>NZ_CP093280.1:40000-5597500 GCF_026651855.1 Pseudomonas silvicola | reverse complement strand
GGGAGACACACGGCGGGTGCTAACGTCCGTCGTGAAAAGGGAAACAACCCAGACCGTCAGCTAAGGTCCCAAAGTCATGGTTAAGTGGGAAACGATGTGGGAAGGCTTAGACAGCTAGGAGGTTGGCTTAGAAGCAGCCACCCTTTAAAGAAAGCGTAATAGCTCACTAGTCGAGTCGGCCTGCGCGGAAGATGTAACGGGGCTCAAACCATGCACCGAAGCTACGGGTATCATCTTTTGATGATGCGGTAGAGGAGCGTTCTGTAAGCCTGTGAAGGTGAGTTGAGAAGCTTGCTGGAGGTATCAGAAGTGCGAATGCTGACATGAGTAACGACAATGGGTGTGAAAAACACCCACGCCGAAAGACCAAGGTTTCCTGCGCAACGTTAATCGACGCAGGGTTAGTCGGTCCCTAAGGCGAGGCTGAAAAGCGTAGTCGATGGAAAACAGGTTAATATTCCTGTACTTCTGGTTATTGCGATGGAGGGACGGAGAAGGCTAGGCCAGCTTGGCGTTGGTTGTCCAAGTTTAAGGTGGTAGGCTGGAATCTTAGGTAAATCCGGGATTCTAAGGCCGAGAGCTGATGACGAGTTGCCATTAGGCGACGAAGTGGTTGATGCCATGCTTCCAAGAAAAGCTTCTAAGCTTCAGGTAACCAGGAACCGTACCCCAAACCGACACAGGTGGTTGGGTAGAGAATACCAAGGCGCTTGAGAGAACTCGGGTGAAGGAACTAGGCAAAATGGCACCGTAACTTCGGGAGAAGGTGCGCCGGTGAGGGTGAAGGACTTGCTCCGTAAGCCCATGCCGGTCGAAGATACCAGGCCGCTGCGACTGTTTATTAAAAACACAGCACTCTGCAAACACGAAAGTGGACGTATAGGGTGTGACGCCTGCCCGGTGCCGGAAGGTTAATTGATGGGGTTAGCTAACGCGAAGCTCTTGATCGAAGCCCCGGTAAACGGCGGCCGTAACTATAACGGTCCTAAGGTAGCGAAATTCCTTGTCGGGTAAGTTCCGACCTGCACGAATGGCGTAACGATGGCGGCGCTGTCTCCACCCGAGACTCAGTGAAATTGAAATCGCTGTGAAGATGCAGTGTATCCGCGGCTAGACGGAAAGACCCCGTGAACCTTTACTATAGCTTTGCACTGGACTTTGAATTTGCTTGTGTAGGATAGGTGGGAGGCTTTGAAGCGTGGACGCCAGTTCGCGTGGAGCCATCCTTGAAATACCACCCTGGCAACTTTGAGGTTCTAACTCAGGTCCGTTATCCGGATCGAGGACAGTGTATGGTGGGTAGTTTGACTGGGGCGGTCTCCTCCTAAAGAGTAACGGAGGAGTACGAAGGTGCGCTCAGACCGGTCGGAAATCGGTCGTAGAGTATAAAGGCAAAAGCGCGCTTGACTGCGAGACAGACACGTCGAGCAGGTACGAAAGTAGGTCTTAGTGATCCGGTGGTTCTGTATGGAAGGGCCATCGCTCAACGGATAAAAGGTACTCCGGGGATAACAGGCTGATACCGCCCAAGAGTTCATATCGACGGCGGTGTTTGGCACCTCGATGTCGGCTCATCACATCCTGGGGCTGAAGCCGGTCCCAAGGGTATGGCTGTTCGCCATTTAAAGTGGTACGCGAGCTGGGTTTAGAACGTCGTGAGACAGTTCGGTCCCTATCTGCCGTGGACGTTTGAGATTTGAGAGGGGCTGCTCCTAGTACGAGAGGACCGGAGTGGACGAACCTCTGGTGTTCCGGTTGTCACGCCAGTGGCATTGCCGGGTAGCTATGTTCGGAAAAGATAACCGCTGAAAGCATCTAAGCGGGAAACTTGCCTCAAGATGAGATCTCACTGGAACCTTGAGTTCCCTAAAGGGCCGTCGAAGACTACGACGTTGATAGGTTGGGTGTGTAAGCGCTGTGAGGCGTTGAGCTAACCAATACTAATTGCCCGTGAGGCTTGACCATATAACACCCAAGCAATTTGCGTCGAACGACCAGATTGCGGTGTTGTGAAGATGATACGAACCGAAAGTTTGCGTATTCACAAAAGACCATCACATACCCGATTCGCTGGTGTGCCTGTCAAAGGCATCCTAGCTACAGAATTTCTTGACGACCATAGAGCATTGGAACCACCTGATCCCATCCCGAACTCAGCAGTGAAACGATGCATCGCCGATGGTAGTGTGGGGTTTCCCCATGTGAGAGTAGGTCATCGTCAAGATTAAATTCCGAAACCCCCGGTTGCGAAAGCAGCTGGGGGTTTTGTCTTTCTGGCGTTCCACGCCCTGGCGGGCGCAACAGCCTTCCATGTGGGACCGGGCGAAGCTCGGGAAGGCCGCACCCGCAGCATCAGGCCGCTATTGAGCCAGCCGCTCATCATCAGGCACACTGCCCAGACAACGCCCACAGCATTATCAGGCGCGTCGTCGTGCACTGCTTCGGGGTAGCTTTCTACAGTCACAAAAAAACCACCCCGAAGGGTGGTTTGGCTACCTGCGCTCAGGCCCTGAACCTAGCTACCAACCCTGTCAGCTCATTGGCCAGTGCCGTCATTTCCCGGCTGGCCGCGCTTGTCTGGCTAGCGCCCTGGGATGACTGGATCGACAGGTTGCGGATGTTGATCAGGTTATGGTCAACCTCCCGCGCCACATGGGACTGTTCCTGCGCCGCACTGGCAATGACCAGGTTGCGCTCGTTGATTTCGCCAATGGCACTGTAGATCTGCTCCAGCACCTCCCCACAGGATTGGGTCAACGTCAGGTTCTGCTGGGCTTTCTCGGTGCTGGAGCGCATCGAGTTCACCGCCGCCTCGGTACCGTTCTGCAACCGCACGATCATCTGTTCAATTTCCCGAGTGGACTCCTGCGTCCGGTGGGCGAGGGTGCGCACCTCGTCGGCCACCACCGCGAAACCCCGTCCCGCCTCACCGGCGCGTGCGGCTTCGATCGCGGCATTGAGGGCCAGCAGGTTGGTTTGCTCAGACACAGCGCGGATGACATCGAGCACCTTGCCGATCTCGCGTGTTTCACCCGCCAGGGTCTGAATCAATTCCGCGCTACCCTGGATATCGGCAGCCATGGCATGAGTGCCTTCGATGGTGTCCTGCACCTGCTGACGGCTTTGCCGGGACAGCGCATTGGACGCTTCGGCCGCCTCGGAGGTTGACACCGCGTTACGCGCTACTTCTTCAACCGCCGTGGTCATTTCCGTGACGGCCGTGGCGGCTTGTTCCAACTCTTGGTCCTGTTGCTGTACGCCCCGGCTAGAGGCGTCCGTGACCGCATTGAGTTGCTGCGCCGCGGCGGCCAACTGCTGGGCCGAGGAGCTGATGTGGGAGATCGTCTGGCGCTGGCTGTCCTGCATGCGGCCAAGCTCGGCGAACAGCTCCCCGATTTCATTGCGGCTATTGACCTCGATAGGCTCACGCAGATCGCCAGCGGCGATACGCTTGAAGTGTTGCCCGGCCAGCCCCAGCGGGCGCAATACGCGTACCAGGATGAAGCTCCAGCAGCAGACGGCCAGCAGGACAGTGATCACCAGCAGCAATATGGCCGTGCCCGTGGCCTGTTTCAGGCGGCTGTCGGTCAAGGCCATCAAGGTGGTGCTGCGGTCGTTCAACGCCTGCATCAAGGTATTGCGTTGGTCCTGCAACTTGCCCATGGCCGTGGAGGCCAGCTGGTTGGCAGTGAAATAAGCGGCCAGGTCGTTGGCACGGGTAGCTGCGCGCTGGGCCTCGATGGCTTTGCCGTACTCGACGAACGATTGTTCCAGCTGCAACCCCAATGCGGTGTTCTGTGGCTCCAGTGACTGACCGAAGTGGTCCACCAACTGGGCGGACGATCGCCAGATTTCTTCTGAGCGCGTGAGCCGTGCCGCGGAGGCATCATGCTGGCCGCCCAGGTTCTCCAGAAACGCCGACGACACGTTGGCACTGGTGCGGATGGCCATGAGCAGAGCATTGTTCAAGCGGTCGGCTGCCAGGGCGGTACGGTGCAACTCCTGCACCTGCGCGTCGCTTTGCTCGGCGCTATGCCAGGCACTCAAGGTGGAAAAGAGCAGGGCAGTGACAAACAGAACGAGGATGGCGCACATGCCTGTTCGGATGCTGAGGTGACGAAACATGACGATCAACTCCAGGGATCGAAAGAGGAAGCGGACTCTTCACCTCTGACTGAAGCGCAGGAGGTGCATCTGGGTTGTTGTTATCAGAGTGATCCGCTTCCTCTATATCGCTGGCATAGTGCTAGCCTTGAGGGCGAAAATCGGAATTCGGGCGATTACCGATCAAAAATGCGACAAGCTGTCGCAGTAAAGGCGAAAAAAAACCACCGGGCAGGTGGTTTTTGCGTCGAGGCGTTCTGGGTCAGTCGCCGTAGTATTCACAGCCGCTGGTACAGGTTTCGTGAATGCGTACTTTCGACAGCTCAGGCAGCAATGGCTTCACCTGCGCCCATATCCACTTGGCCAGCACTTCGCTGGTAGGGTTTTCCAGGCCTGGGATGTCATTCAGGTAATTATGGTCAAGCTGTTCGTACAAGGGCTTGAAGATTGCCTTGATCTCGGAGAAATCGCGAATCCAGCCGGTGTGCGGGTCGACCGGACCGGTGAGGTGCAGCGCGACCTTGAAGGAATGGCCGTGCAAGCGGCCGCATTTGTGCCCTTCGGGAACGTGCGGCAGGCGGTGAGCCGATTCGAAGGTGAACTCTTTGAAAATTTCCACGGTGTCATGAACCCGAAAAAGCCAATGCAATCGCCTAGTCTACCAGTAACTCAGAGCGCTTGCAGCGCATCCCCCAGTCGGCCCCGTTCAACCAATTCGAGGAACTCGTCGCCCAGCCGCTGGCTTTCACTCATTGCCGTGCGCCAATAGTCCTGGCGCGCCTTGTCCTGCCCCATGAAGCGCTTGAAATCACTGCGATCGGGTAATTTTCCATACGGCAGCCGCGCCAGGTAGTCGGTGGAGGGGGCCAGCAAGAGCACGTTGCGCAGGCGCTGGGCATCACCGCGGCGCCACGGCAGCGCCTTGTCGAACCACCCGGGGATGACCTTGTCGGTGAAGTGCGGATACAGCACGATGTCTTCACCGCTATAAGGCAGATCCAGGTGGTAATCCAGCAGGCCCCCATCACGGAACGTGCCGGCGCCCGCACCGGGAATGTCACGCACGCCCTCCATGACCATGGGGATGGAGCCCGACGCCAGGAGCGCCTGGCGCAGGTTGCCCAGGTCCAGTGGCAGGCAGCGCGAAGGGAAGTCGGTCAACCCGTTCAACGGCGGGGCCAGGCGTTTGTCGTGGAGGATGACCCGTTCGAAATGCCGCGCCAGTCGCGCGCGACCGCGCAGGTTGTCGGCGATCACCGACCCCAGGCCCAGGCCCAGGTGGCCGCGGTGGTCCAGCGCCAGGCGGCCGTGGCTGCGCACCACCATGATGTTCAGGCGGTAGTGGGCATTGTCCAGTACCCGCTCATCCTGTCCAGCCAGCAGTTCGTCGAGCATGCGGTGGCAGCTCTGGCTGACTTCGGCCATGGTCACGCCCTTGGCGAAGCTCTGTTCGTTGTAAAGGCGCCCGAGCAGGCGCAGGCCGGCGACCGGGTCCGGCAGGCAGGCGCTGGCGAAGCGCCAGGAGCCGATCGATGCCCCTATCAGTGAACGTTCGCGCGTGGCCCGTGGCAACCACTCGCCGAACAGCGCCAGGTCCAGCCCTTGAATCCCCAGGGCCTTGGGGCCGCCCGCGGCACCGGGCAGGGTGCCCACGTCGCCAGGCTGCAGGCCGCGTTCGCGGATGCGCGCCAGGGCCTGGTGGCCGGCCTTCAAGGTCAGGGACGGGGATTTGACGTGGATGGCGCTCATGGAAGGATCTCATGCGGGGCAGGTGAATTTACTGCATTTCGCGCAGCCTTTGCACGAGGCGCTTGCCCGCACGACCTTGAAGCCAGCGCACAGCCTGCCGGAACCTGAGCAGCATGCGCCAGGCATACGCAAATTTCGTTGCGTATGGCGGCCATTTCCTACAAGAATTTGGTCCATGTCTGGCTGCACCTCTTTCGGCTATCCGTTAGGGTGATGGCCTTTCACTTTCAGCTTCAATTAAGTTGGTCCGGTTAGCCTTGGCTCCGTAAACACTTATTGAGCCACGGAGCTACCCATGAAACAGTTGACTGCCTTGATCACCACCGTCACCCTGGCCCTCGGCGCCACCGCTGTCCAGGCTCGCGACCTGGGCCCCGACGAAGCGTTGCGCCTGCGCGACGCCGGTACCATCCAGTCGTTCGAGAAACTCAACGCCGCCGCAATCGCTCGTCACCCGGGCACCACGGTCAAGGAAACCGAGCTCGAGGAATCCTATGGCAAGTACCTGTACCAGGTAGAGCTGCGCGACGCCAAGGGTGTCGAGTGGGACCTGGAACTGGATGCTGTCACTGGCGAGATCCTTAAGGACCACCAGGACACCTGATGAACAACACTCACCGGCGGGGCCCGCTGCTGGCCCTGGCCGCCTGCTGTTGCCTGGCCAGCCCCCCTGCCGGCGCCCACGACCTGGGGCAGGACGAAGCCTTGCTGCTGCGCCAGGCCGGGGTCATCCTGCCCCTTGAGCAATTGCTGCAGAAGGCCATGGACCGCTACCCTGGCGCCAAGCTGCTGGAAGCTGAGCTTGAGGAACATCACGGTGTCTACACCTATGAAGTGGAGTTGCTGACCCCCGACGGCGTGGTACGCGAGATCAAGCTGCACGCCGCGAACGGGGACGTGCTCAAGGACAAGGAAGACGACTGATGCGTTTGCTGCTGGTGGAAGACAACGTGCCCCTGGCCGATGAGCTGGCGGCCGGGCTCAAGGCTCAAGGCTACGCCGTCGACTGGCTGGCCGATGGCCGCGATGCCGTTTACCAAGGGTCCGTGGAACCCTACGACCTGATCATTCTCGACCTGGGGCTGCCTGGCCTGCCGGGGCTCGATGTGCTGGCCCAGTGGCGCGCTGGCGGCATCGCCGTGCCGGTGCTGGTGCTGACCGCCCGTGGTTCCTGGGCCGAGCGCATCGTCGGGCTGAAAGCCGGCGCCGACGATTACCTGAGCAAGCCCTTTCATCCCGAGGAGTTGCACTTGCGCGTTCAGGGCCTGCTGCGCCGCGCGCGCGGGGTGGCCAACCAGCCAACGTTGCAGGCCGCGGGCCTGCACCTGGACGAAAGCCGCCAGTGCGTCCGTCAGGCCGATACCGACGTGCAGCTCACGGCGGCGGAGTTCCGCCTGTTGCGCTACTTCATGCTGCACCCCGGGCAGATCCTGTCCAAGGGCCACTTGGCCGAGCACCTCTACGACGGTGAGACCGAGCGCGATTCCAACGTGCTGGAAGTCCACGTCAACCACCTGCGCCGCAAGCTGGGGCGCGCGGTGATCGAAACACGGCGCGGCCAGGGTTACCTGTTCGGGGCGGGCGCCGCTTGAAGTCCATCCAGGGGCGGTTGAGTGTCGGCCTGATCAGCGTGCTGGTGGTGGTCGGCGTGGCGGTGGCGCAGTTGAGCCTGTGGCTGTTCGAAATGGGGCTGCAGCGTTACCTGGAAGCGGGCCTGCGCAACGAGAGCGAAAACCTGGTGGTCGCCCTGGTGCGGGGCCCCGATGGCCTGCAGCTGGATGAGCGGCGCATCTCCCCGGCTTATGAGCGGCCGTTTTCCGGACACTATTTTCGTATCGACTTCGCCGACGCGCATTGGCGTTCCCGTTCGCTCTGGGACCAGGAGTTTCCCCAGCCTGACGCCGTCGGCCTGCATTCCGACCTGACCCTGGGCCCGGAAGGGCAATGGCTGCTGGTGCTGCGCGCCGATTACAAGCGGCTGGGCCAGGCGTTGTCCATCAGCGTGGCCCAGGACTACACACCGGTACGCGACAGCTTCCAGCGCTTGCAGCGCATCGGCCTGGGCATGGGCCTGGCGGCGCTGGTGCTGATCCTGGTGCTGCAGCGCCTGACGGTGAAACGGGCGCTGCGGCCGCTGGAGCGCGCCCGTGAGCAGATCGCCCAGTTGCAACAGGGCCAGCGCTCCCAGCTGGATACCCAGGTGCCCGTGGAGCTTGAGCCGCTGGTGGCGCAGGTCAACCACTTGCTGGCCCATACCGAAGACAGCCTGCGCCGCTCGCGCCATGCCCTGGGCAACCTGGGGCATGCGCTGAAAACCCCCATGGCGGTGCTGTTCAGCCTGGTGGCTGGCGAGCGCCTGGCGGGCGAGCCCGCCTTGGCCAAGGCCCTGCGCGAGCAGTTGGAGCAGATCGAGCAACGTCTGGGCCGCGAGCTCAACCGCGCACGCCTGGCGGGGGATGCCTTGCCAGGCGAATTGTTCGACTGCGCCCAGGAACTGCCGGGCCTGCTGGCCACGCTGCGCATGATCCACGGTGAAGAGTTGCACATCAGCACTCACCAGCCGCCAGGCCTCAAGCTGCCGTGGGACCGGGAAGACCTGCTGGAAGTACTGGGCAACCTGCTGGACAACGCCTGCAAATGGGCGGACAGCGACGTGCGCCTGACGTTGACGCGCCGCGACCTCGGCTACCTGATCGAGGTGGACGACGATGGCCCCGGCATCCCCGAGCCACGGCGCGAAGCCGTGCTCAACCGCGGGGCGCGGCTGGATGAACAGGTCAGCGGCCATGGCCTGGGGCTGGGTATCGTGCGCGACATCGTCGATGCCTGGGGGGGAACCCTGGAACTGCTCGCCAGCCCCCAGGGCGGCTTGCGGGTACGCATCGGCCTGCCCCCGCGCGCGACGGACATCAACCGCTAAACTCCTCCGCCGATCCGTTGCCTAACGCCTGTGCGGCCACCGCCGCACCGCGTTGACTGACATGGACCGGACATGAACGAAACTCTTCTGCAACACAAAGCCCTGATGGTGCTGCTCACCCTGGTTACCCTGGCGTTCATCTGGATCATGCTGCCTTTCTACGGGGCCATCTTCTGGGCGGTTATCCTCGGTATCGTATTCGCGCCGCTGCAACGGCGCCTGACCCTCAAATTCAACCGGCGGCGCAACCTGGGCGCCCTGGCCACGCTGCTCATCTGCCTGGTCATCGCCATCTTGCCGGTCATCATCGTCAGTGCCCTGCTGGTGCAGGAGGGCACGTCGCTGTACCACAACATCGAAAGCGGGCAGTTGGACATCGCTGGCTACATCACCCAGTTCAAGCATGCGCTGCCCGACTCCCTGCAACACCTGGCCGACCGCATGGGCATGGGCAACCTGGAAGGCCTGCGGGACAAGATCAGCAAATGGGCGTTGCAGGGCAGCCAGTACTTCGCCAGCCAGGCATTCAGCTTCGGCCAGGGCACGTTCGACTTCCTGATCAGCTTCGGCATCATGCTTTACCTGCTGTTCTTCTTCCTGCGCGACGGCCCCGACCTGGTCCGCCGCATTCGCACGGCCGTGCCGCTGGCCGAGCACCAGAAGCGCCGCCTGCAGTTGAAGTTCAACCGGGTGGTGCGCGCCACGGTCAAGGGCAACCTGTTGATGGCTGTTGTACAGGGGGCGTTGGGCGGCCTGATTTTCTGGTTCCTCGACATTCCCAGTGCGTTGCTGTGGGCCGTGGTCATGGCCTTCATGTCGTTGCTGCCAGCGGTAGGGGCCGGGGCGGTGTGGGCGCCGGTAGCGGCGTTCTTCCTGCTCAACGGGCAGATCTGGCAGGGTGCTTTGCTGACGGGCTACGGGCTGTTGGTGATCGGCATGGTCGACAATGTGCTGCGTCCTATCGTGGTGGGCAAGGACACACGCATGCCCGACTACCTGATTCTGGTCTCGACCCTGGGTGGCCTGGCGGTCTTCGGCCTCAACGGCTTCGTGATCGGGCCGCTGATCGCGGCGTTGTTCATGTCCAGCTGGTCGATTTTCGCCGCCACCAAGCAACAGGTGAAGCTGCCCCAAGACCTGGCCTGATCTGGTTTATCATGCTCGCGCACTTAGGGTGGACGACATGAAATGAATAAACCTGAGCAACGGGTATTGATTGCGCTGCGCAAGATGATCGCGGCCGGGGAGCTGGCCGCGGGTGAACGGGTGTTCGAGGTGACGGTCGCGCAGCAGCTGGAGGTGTCGCGTACGCCAGTGCGCCTGGCCTTTCGCACCCTGGAACAAGAGGGCCTGCTGGTGCAGCACGGTGGCCGCGGCTACCAGGTGCGCCAGGTCAGTGCCGAGGATGTGGCCGGCGCGGTGCAGGTGCGTGGGGTACTGGAAGGGCTCGCGGCACGGCAAGCTGCCGAGCGCGGGCTGTCGGTCGCGGACCTGAAGGTGCTGGAGGAATGCCTGACCCTGGGCGACGCGCTGTTCACCAAAGGCCACCTGACCGACGAAGACCTGCAGGCTTACGACGAGCTCAACCTGCGTTTTCACCGCGTCATCGTCGAGGCCAGTGGCAACCCGGCCATTGCCCAGGCCCTGGCTCGCCTGGCCCACTTGCCGTTTGCCTCGGTGGCGGCGCTGATGGCCGATTCCAAGGACCTTGCGGGCGAGTATCGGCGTTTCAACTTCTCGCACATGCAGCACCATGCCATCGTCGATGCCCTGGCCAACCGCGAAGCCACCCGCGCCGAGGCCCTGATGAGCGAGCACGCCAATGCCACCCTGCGCTATGCCAGGATGTTCACCCAGGCCAGCGAACGCACCCGGGCCCCGTAGCAGCGGACCTGGCCGCGTCACCTGCACCGCGCGGCATCAGGTTCACCGCAGGCACCGTCGGCGCGCCCAAAGCTCGCGCACCCCCTGCAAACCGGCCCGCGAGAAATGTCACTTAAAGGGCCCCACCAAACCCGGCATAATGCGCTGCCCCGGCGGGTGATACGTCGCCCCGCGGGACATCAGCCTTGAGGCACACCGGCTGCATTCGTTAACATCGCGCACTCCGTGCGTGCTGCCTACGGCATTTGTCTCTTTTTCCTACGCGCCCGGAGGGCGTTTCACCCCCTGAAACCTGCGTTTGCTCTTTTTCTGGCAGGCGTGTCGAGGTGTTCGGGGACTGCTGTTTTTTCATTTTTTTGTCGTCAGAGCGGTTCAATGCCACAACCCATTCCCTTGAAAGACCACGAAAACGAGAAGCGCCTGGTCAACCGGCGTCTGGTCGCGTGCGCGGTCTTCGTGCTGGCCCTGAGTTTCGCCCTGGTGGGGCGCCTGTATTTCCTCCAGGTCATCGAGTTCGCTTACCACTCCACCATTTCCGAGAACAACCGCGTCCACGTGTTGCCCATTCCGCCCGAGCGCGGCGTCATCTATGACCGCAACGGTGTGGTACTGGCCACCAACCGGCCCAGTTTCAACATGACCCTGACCCGGGAGCGGGCAGGGGACTACAAGAAGGTGCTGGACGAAGTGGTGCAGGTGCTCAGCCTCACTGACGATGACCGCAAACAGTTCGACAAGGAACTCAAGCGCGTACGCCACCCGTTCGAGCCGGTGACGCTGATGTACGAGTTGACCGAGGAGCAGATCGCCAAGATCGCCGTCAACCAGTACCTGCTGCCAGGCATCGACGTCGAGGCGCAGTTCGTGCGTGAGTACCCCATGGGCGCGCATTTCGCCCATTCGGTGGGCTACGTGGGGCGGATCAACGAAAAAGAGTCCAAGACCCTGGACCAGACCGAATACCGCGGCACCCAGTCGGTGGGCAAGACCGGAATCGAGCGTTTCTACGAGGCCGAGTTGCATGGCCATGTGGGCTATGAAGAAGTGGAAACCAATGCTCAGGGCCGGGTGATGCGGGTACTGCGCCACACCGACCCGGTGCCGGGCAAGAACATTGTGCTGAGCCTGGATGCCCACCTGCAACAAGCCGCCGAAGATGCCCTGGGCGACCGCCGTGGTTCGGTGGTGTGCATCGACCCCGACACCGGCGAAGTGCTGGCGATGGTCAGCAAGCCGGCCTTTGACCCTAACCTGTTCGTCACCGGCATCAGTTTCAAGCAATATGCGGCGCTGCGCGATTCCATCGACCGACCGCTGTTCAACCGGGCCCTGCGCGGCCTGTACGCACCAGGTTCCACCATCAAGCCGGAAGTGGCGATCGCCGGCCTCGACAGTGGTGCCACCACCGCCCAGTCACGGGTGTTCGACCCCGGTTACTACGAGCTGCCCAACTACGACCACAAATACCGCAACTGGAACCACAGTGGTGACGGCTGGGTGGACATGGACGCGGCCATCATGCGCTCCAACGACACCTACTTCTACGACCTGGCCCACAAGCTGGGCGTCGACCGCCTGCACGACTACCTGACCAAGTTCGGTCTGGGCCAGAAAGTGTCCATGGACATGTACGAGGAAGCGCCCGGGCTGATGCCGTCACCGGCATGGAAGCGCGCCACCCGTCGCCAGGCCTGGTTCCCGGGCGAAACGCTGATTCTGGGTATTGGCCAGGGCTACATGCAGGTCACGCCGTTGCAACTGGCCCAGGCCACCAGCCTGATCGCCGCCAAGGGCGTATGGCGCCGCCCACACCTGGCCGACACGGTCGGTGGCGTGGCACCCGTGGACGATAACCCGATGCCCAACATCGTGCTGCGCAACAATCAGTACTGGGAGCAGGTGAACCACGGCATGCAGCTGGTGATGCACGACCCGCGTGGCATCGCCCGTGCGGCGGCCCAGGGCGCCCAGTACCGCATCGCCGGCAAGAGTGGCACGGCGCAGGTAGTGGCGATCAAGCAGGGTGAGCGTTACAACCGCCTCAAGACCCTGGAGCGCAACCGCGACAATGCCTTGTTCGTCGGCTTCGCGCCCGCGGAACACCCGAAGATCGTGGTATCGGTGATGATCGAAAATGGCGAGGCCGGGGGCCGTGTGGCTGGGCCGGTGGTGCGGCAGATCATGGACGCCTGGCTGCTGGACCAGAACGGCCACCTCAAGCCCGAGTACGCCAACCCCACGCCGCCGGCCAAGGCTGACCCGGTGGCCGCGGCGCCGGCGCATCCCAAGCATACGCCGGTATAGGCCCTGCTGGTTAAAACCGCGTTACAGGGCCCACCGCATGCCCCCGCAACCCGCTACTTGGCGCTGAACTTGAACACGGTGGTCTGGGTATAAGCCTTGCCCGGATCCAGCCGTGTAGTGGGGAACGCCGCCTGGTTCGGCGAGTCAGGATAATGCTGGGCTTCCAGCGTGAACGCGCCCCAATGCGGGTACACCTTGCCGCCCTTGCCGTGGATGCTGCCATCCAGGAAGTTCGCCGTGTACAGCTGCACCCCTGGCTCGGTGGTGTAGAACTGCAGCACCCGACCTGAGCTCGGGTCCGTTACCTCGGTAGCCAGTTTCTTCACGTCGCCCTGGGTATCCAGTACCCAGTTGAAATCAAAGCCGCCTTGCTTGGGCTCCGCGAACTTCAACTGTGGGTGGTCATCCTTGATGTGTGCGCCAAAGGCCGTGGGCTTGAGGAAGTCCATTGGGGTGCCGGCCACGGGGGCCAGTTCGCCGGTGGGAATCAGTTTGGCGGTCACCGGGGTGTAATGGGCGCCATGCACCGTGGCCACCTGCTTGAGGATATCGCCGTCGCCCGCTCCTGCCAGGTTGAAGTAGCTATGGTTGGTGAGGTTGAGCACCGTCGGTTTGTCAGTGGTGGCATGGTAGTCGATGCGCAGCTCGTTCTTGTCATTGAGGCTGTAGGTGACCTGGGTGTTCAAGGTCCCGGGAAAGCCCATCTCGCCGTCGGCCGACACGTAGGTCAGGGTCACGCCGACGCTGTCGCCGGTCTTGGCCGGCTGTGCTTTCCACACATGCTTGTCGAAACCCTGGGTACCGCCGTGCAGCGAATTGGGGCCGTCGTTGGTGGGCACCTGGAAGCTCTTGCCGTCCAGGCTGAAGCGCCCCTCCGCCAGGCGGTTGCCATAACGGCCGATGGTGGCGCCGAAATAGACGGTGGGGTTGGCCTGGTAGCCCTTGAGGTCATCAAAGCCCAGCACCACGTCGGCCGCCTTGCCGTGTTTGTCGGGCACCAGCAGCGACTGCAGGATGCCGCCGTAGGTGATAATGGTGGCCTGCATGCCGTGGCTGTTGCGCAGGGTGTATTTCTCGATGGCGGTGCCATCGGGCAGGCTGCCGAAACTGCTGCGTTCGCTGGTCAGGCCAGCGGCCTGGGCGCTGAGGGTCGCCATCATGATCGAGAGTCCGAGGCTGGCAAGGGTGAGGGGGGTATGCATGGTAAGTCTTCCTTTTTGTTGTTTTGGCGGATGCTTTCGGAAATTTCCGGTCTATTGGTCAGACTATTTACCTGTTTTTTTTCTTCAGAGAGCCTTTATAGTCGAAAAAACATCACTTGAAAAATAAATGGTAATACTATTTAGTAGGCAAAACACAGTACTCGAGCGTCAGCACCCACAATAAAAACAATCGAAGGGCGTGACATGAATTGGCAGGCACTTACCCCCGTGCGTTACCGACTCGCCGAAGGCGCGTTCTGGGACGCGCCCACCCAAGGCCTTTACTGGGTCGACATCGCCGGCTTCAAGGCGTGCCGCTTGCTGGGCGGCGAATTGCACACCTGGCAACTGAGCGAGCCGGTTTCGGCGTTCATTCCCACCCAGGCGGGCGATGCGCTGGTGACCCTGGCCAGTGGCGTCCATCGTCTGGACCTGGCGTCTCCCGGCCATGCGCCGGCACTGACACTGTTATGCCAACCCGACCCGGTGCCGGGCAACCGGGCCAATGAAGCGCGGTGCGACCCCCAGGGCCGGCTGTGGCTGGGCAGTATGCAGAACAACCTGGATACCGAAGGCGGCGACCTGCCGCTTGAGCGCCGCAGCGGTGGGTTGTTTCGTATAGACCATCAGCTTGACGTCAAGGCGGTGCTGAGCGAGCAGGGCATCGTCAATACGCTGCTGTGGACCGCCGATGGCAGTGCGCTGTTGAGTGCCGATACCCTTGACGGGGTGATCTACCGTTACCCCTTGGGCGCCGATGGACTCCCGGGCTCTCGCCAGCCCTGGGCGGCGGAACACCCACGCGGCGATCCCGATGGATCGGCCATGGACACCGATGGCTACGTATGGAATGCGCGCTGGGGCGGCCACTGCCTGCTGCGCTTTGCCCCTGATGGAAGTTTGGACCGTATAGTCGAATTGCCAGTGGAGCACCCCACCAGTTGTGTGTTCGGCGGCCCTGACCTGACCCGGTTGTACGTGACCAGTTCGCGTCAGGCGGGCGGCGGGTGCGAACTGGATGGCGCCGTGCTATGGGCCGATGTGGGCGTGCAAGGCCAGCCTTGCCATCGCTACGGCGGCTGAGCGGTGAGGTGACACTACGTTACATAGAAACCCCGTGTTACATGCTAAGACTGTAAATCGCACCTTTGCGGGTGCACCACTCAAACCGCTGGTCGCTGTAGCTATTTCAAATAAGAACAAGGAGTTAGCTATGTTGAGTCGCCATGGGATGCGTTCCCTGTGCTGTGCCGCCGTTTCCGCCGCCGTGCTGGGCCTGGGGTCGACAGCGTTCGCTGCCGATCAGGTCAAGATCGGCTTCCTGGTCAAGCAGGCCGAGGAACCCTGGTTCCAGACCGAATGGGCCTTCGCCGAGAAAGCCGCCAAGGACAAGGGCTTCGAGCTAATCAAGATCGCCGTGCCCGACGGTGAGAAAACCCTCTCTGCTATCGATAGCCTGGCCGCCAACGGCGCCAAGGGCTTCGTCATCTGCCCGCCGGACGTAGGGCTTGGCCAGGCGATCGTCGCCAAGGCCAAGGCCAATGACTTGAAGGTCATGGCGGTGGATGATCGTTTCGTCGACGGCAACGGCAAGTTCATGGAAGACGTGCCTTACCTGGGCATGGCCGCTTTCGAGGTAGGCCAGAAGCAGGGCGCGGCGATGGCCGATGAGGCTAAAAAGCGCAGTTGGGACTGGAAAGACACCTACGCGATCATCAGCACTTACAAAGAACTGGACACGGGCAAGAAACGCACCGACGGTTCGATCGACGCGCTGAAAATAGCGGGTCTGCCAGCCGATCACATCCTGGAAACCGCGCAGAAAACCCTCGACGTCCCCGGTGGCATCGACGCCGTCTCATCGGCGCTGCCCAAGCTGCCGCGGGGCGCGAAAAACCTGATCATTGGCGGCATGAATGACAACACCGTGCTCGGTGGCGTGCGGGCCACCGCCTCCAACGGGTTCGAGCCCGACCAGGTGATCGGCATCGGCATCAACGGCACCGACGCCATCGACGAGCTGAAAAAACCGAAAAGCGGATTCTTTGGTTCGATGCTGCCAAGCCCGGACAAGGAAGGCTACAACACGGCCTCGCAGATGTACGAGTGGGTCACCACGGGCAAAGAGCCGCCCAAGTACACCGCCATGGACGACGTGACGCTGATCACCCGCGCCAACTTCCAGGACGTGCTGACCAAGATCGGCCTGTGGAAATGATACCTGGCTGACCGGATTGATGCGGGGCCTCTGCAGCGCCGGGCGACGCTCGTGAAGCAGGCGCCTCGCGCTTCCAGGTATACCGCGGCGGTCTGCTTCCCGAGCTTCGCCCGGCCCCACAAGGTTCGTCGTTCCAGTGAAGGTTACTTTTCATGCATGCATCCCCGGCAACACAACAACAAACCGCCACCGGCAGCCTGCGCTTCGACGCCATCGGCAAGACTTTCCCCGGCGTGCGCGCGCTGTCCGATATCAGCTTCACCGCCCACCCGGGCCAGGTGCTGGCACTGATGGGCGAGAACGGCGCGGGCAAGTCGACCCTGCTCAAGATCCTCGGCGGCGCCTATACCCCCAGCGCCGGCCAGGTGCTGATAGGCGAGCAGCCCATGGCTTTCAAGTCGGCTGCCGACAGCATCGCCGGCGGCGTGGCGGTCATTCACCAGGAGCTGCACCTGGTGCCGGAAATGACCGTGGCCGAGAACCTGCTGCTGGGCCACATGCCGGCGCGGTTCGGCCTGGTCAACCGCGGCGCCATGGTGCGCCGTGCCCGTGAGTTGCTCAAGGGGCTGGCCGACGAGATCGACCCCACCACACGCCTGGGCGAGTTGTCTCTGGGCCAGCGACAACTGGTGGAAATCGCCAAGGCCATGTCGCGCAATGCCCATGTCATCGCGTTCGACGAGCCCACCAGCAGCCTGTCGGCCCGCGAAATCGATCGGTTGATGACGATCATTACCCGGCTGCGTGACGAGGGCAGGGTGATTCTGTACGTGTCCCACCGCATGGAAGAGATTTTCCGCATCTGCGATGCCGTCACGGTGTTCAAGGACGGCCGCTTCGTGCGCACGTTCGAGGACATGGCGCAATTGACCCATGACCAGCTGGTGACCTGCATGGTCGGCCGCGATATTCAGGATATCTATGACTACCGCCCTCGCGCGCAACACGGCGTGGCATTGCAGGTAACCGGGCTGTTGGGTCCAGGCCTGCAGGAACCAGTAAGCTTCAGCGTCAGCAAGGGCGAGGTGCTGGGCTTTTTCGGCCTGGTAGGTGCCGGGCGCACCGAACTGCTGCGGTTGCTGTCCGGGCTGGCCCGTCACAGTGCCGGCAGTGTCGCGCTGGAAGGCCGGGACTTGCACCTCAAGAACCCGCGCCAGGCCATCGACGCCGGCGTCCTGCTGTGCCCCGAAGACCGCAAGAAAGAGGGCATCGTGCCGCTGTCCAGCGTCGCCGAGAACATCAACATCGGCGCCCGCAGCCGCCACGCCTACCTGGGCTGCCTGTTGCAGGGGCGCTGGGAACGGGACAACGCTCGCCAGCAGATCAGCGCCATGAACGTCAAGACGCCCAGCCCGGCGCAGCAGATCATGTTTCTGTCCGGCGGCAACCAGCAGAAGGCCATTCTCGGCCGCTGGCTGTCGATGCCCATGAAGGTGTTACTGCTGGACGAGCCTACCCGGGGCATCGACATCGGCGCCAAGTCGGAGATCTACCAGATCATCCATAACCTGGCCGCCCAGGGCATCGCGGTGATCGTGGTGTCCAGTGACCTGATGGAAGTGATGGGTATCAGCGACCGCATTCTGGTGATGAGCGAAGGCGCGCTCACCGGTGAGCTGACGCGTGAACAGGCCGACGAATCGCGCCTGTTGCAATTGGCACTGCCACGCAGCCGTGGCTGAACAATAATAAACGAGGTGCTTATGACCACTCCCACAACCCTGCACGCTCCGCGGCAAGGATTGAACATGCGGCGTTTTCTTGATGAGTGGGCCATGCTCCTGGCGGCCCTGGGCATCTTCCTGTTGTGCACACTGGTGATCGACAACTTCCTCTCGCCCATGAACATGCGCGGGCTGGGGCTGGCGATCTCGACCACCGGCATCGCGGCCTGCACCATGCTCTACTGCCTGGCATCCGGGCATTTCGACCTGTCGGTCGGGTCAGTGATCGCTTGCGCCGGGGTCATTGCCGCGGTGGTGATGCGCGACACCAACAGCGTCTTCCTGGGTGTATCCGCGGCCCTGGGCATGGGCCTGATCGTTGGGCTGATCAATGGCATCGTCATCGCCAAGCTGCGCATCAACGCCCTGATCGCGACGCTGGCGACCATGCAGATCGTGCGCGGCCTGGCCTACATCTTCTCCAACGGCAAGGCGGTGGGGGTGATGGATGAAGGGTTCTATGTGTTCGGCAATGGCCAGGTGATGGGCGTGCCGGTACCGATCCTGATCACCATCGTGTGCTTCATCTTCTTTGGTTGGCTGCTCAATTACACCACGTACGGGCGCAACACCATGGCCATCGGCGGCAACCAGGAAGCCGCGCGCCTGGCTGGCGTGCACGTGGACCGCACCAAGATCATCATTTTCGCCGTGCACGGCCTGGTCGGCGCGCTGGCCGGCGTGGTGCTGGCCTCGCGCATGACCTCCGGGCAACCCATGGTCGGCCAGGGTTTCGAACTGACGGTGATTTCCGCCTGCGTACTGGGCGGGGTGTCGTTGAGCGGCGGCATCGGCATGATCCGCCACGTGATCGCGGGCGTGCTGATTCTGGCGATCATCGAGAACGCCATGAACCTGAAAAACATCGACACCTTCTACCAGTACGTCATTCGTGGCACCATCCTGCTGATCGCGGTGATCATCGACCGGCTCAAGCAGCGGTAGAAGACCCGAGCCCTGAGGCGGTTTCATGCCTGGCCTTCAGGGCCCGCCGCCGATGTCATCATGGCCACCCAGCGCTAGGCGATGGTTGTGTGGCGCCCTCAAGATCGAGCGCCGCCCGCGCGGCGCTTCGCGAGCAAGGGCTCGGCGCCCCCCTCGCTCCCACGGTTGTTTCCGGCCAGGCATGTCTGTGGGATTGCCTCGGTAACGCAGTACACCGCGGCATCCTTTCCCGTGCTATCCAAGCTGATTACCTGTGTATCCTAAGCTGAACTAGACGCGGCGCTGCCATTCAAAGGAAAATGCCGCTCCCACCCGCTGCAACGAGCCACATGGACACTCCCGACCTGATCATCTGCGAGCATTGCGACTCCGTTTACCAGCCCACGCCGCTGGTCCGCGGGCAGAAAGCCTTTTGCCTGCGCTGCGGGGCCGTGATCGGCCGCGGTGGGCACATGACTGCCCAGCAACTGCTGGCACTGTCCATCTGCGCGGCCATCGTCTTCTGCTTCGCCAACGCCTTCCCGGTCATCTCCATCAGCCTGCAAGGCCTGAGCAACGAAGCAACCCTGTGGCAGTCGGTCGAGGCCCTGGCCCAAGGGCGTATCAGCGTGATCGCCGCCGTCGCCGGGTTGACCATCATCCTTGCGCCCATGCTGCAGATCATCCTGCTGTGCTGGGTGCTCAGCTTCGCCGTGGCCGGCACCGCCGCGCCCGGGTTCAAGGCGTGCATGCGTGCCCTGGAGCACCTGCGCCCCTGGAGCATGCTCGAGGTGTGCCTGCTGGGTATTCTGGTGGCCATCGTCAAACTGGGCGGCATGCTCGATGTGCACCCGGGGCTGGGGCTCTGGGCCCTGGCGATGCTCACGGTGCTGATCATCCTGATCTCCGGCAAGGGCATCCGCCGCCTGTGGCATGACCTGGAGGGCGTGATCCCGTGAGCTTGCCCCCTTATGCCCGTGACCTGAACCTGGTGCTGTGCCATACGTGCGGCCAGGCGTGCCCCCTGGGCACCCATGAATGCCCGCGTTGCGATTCGGTGGTGCACCGCCGCAAGCCGGAAAGCCTGGGGCGTACGTGGGCGTTCCTGATCGCCAGCCTGATTTTCTACATACCCGCTAATCTGCTACCGGTGATGTTCACCAACATGTTCGGCAGTGGCAGTGAAAACACCATCATGAGCGGTGTCATGGAATTCTGGAGCAGTGGCTCCTGGGACATCGCCCTGCTGATCTTCATCGCCAGCGTGGCGGTGCCGTGCCTGAAGTTCGCCGTGCTCGGCACATTGCTCATCACCTGCCAGCGGCGCAGCCAGTGGGCCATGCGCGAGCGTTCGAAGCTGTACCGGCTGATCGAGATCATCGGTTACTGGTCGATGCTCGACGTGCTGGTGGTAGCGCTGGTGGCGGCGCTGGTGCAATTCCGCTCGCTGAGCAGCATCGAGCCGCGGCTGGGTATCCTGTTTTTTGGTTTGGTTGTGGTACTGACGATGTTGGCTGCCATGAGTTTTGATCCCCGGCTTATCTGGGATGCAGAGGTTGAAGATGTCTGATCACCCAAGTTCCACCCTCACGCCTTCGAGCCCTGAAGTCCGGCGCCGACGTTTCAACGTCTCGCTGGTCTGGCTGGTGCCGATCGTGGCCGCCTTGATCGGCCTGTCGATGGTGGTGCACAAGGCCCTGTCGGCCGGCCCGCAGATCGTGGTCAGCTTCCTGACGGCCGAAGGCCTGGAGGCCAACAAGACCCAGGTCAAGTACAAGAACGTGGTGATCGGCAAGGTCACCGCCATCGCCCTCAGTGAAGACCGCGGGCACATCGACGCCACCATCGAACTGGACCAGTCGGCCAAGGCCTTCACCGCCCGTGACGCGCGTTTCTGGGTAGTGCGCCCGCGCATTGGCGCCGGTGGCGTGTCCGGGGTCGATACCTTGCTTTCCGGTGCTTTCATCGGTGCAGACCCTGGGGAAAACAAGGACACCGAGAAAAACTTCGTCGGCCTGGAAAACCCGCCGGCCATCACCTATGGCCAGAAGGGCAAGCGCTTCACCCTGCACACCGCGGACCTGGGCTCGTTGGACATCGGCTCGGCGGTGTATTACCGGCGTATCCAGGTCGGGCAGGTGGTGTCCTACAAGCTGGCCGATGATGGCAAGGGCGTGGACATCGACGTGTTCATCAATGCTCCCAACGATCAATACGTGAAAAAGGACAGCCGCTTCTGGAACGCCAGTGGCGTGGACGTCAGCCTGGGCGCCAACGGCCTGAAGGTGAACACCCAGTCGGTGGCCTCGATCCTGTCGGGCGGCATCGCGTTCATCGAACCCAACTACAGCGCCGACAAGGCGTTGGCGGACGAGAGCGCCGAGTTCACGCTGTTCGACGACCAGGAAACCGCGCTGGCGCCGCCCGACGGCGAGGCGCGTTATGTGCAGATGCGTTTCGACCAGTCCCTGCGCGGCCTGGCGGTGAACGCCCCGGTGGAATTCCTGGGCGTGAACGTGGGCAAGGTGGTCTCGGTTGACCTGGACTACGACGCCAAGAGCGAAACCTTCCCCACGGTGATCGGCGCGGTGATCTACCCCAACCGCCTCGGCAAGGCCCACGACAAGCTGCTGGCGCAGATGGGCGGTGAAGACGACGCCAAGGGCGCCCAGTTGATGGGCCAGTTCGTGCGCCATGGCCTGCGCGCCCAGGCCCGCAGTGCAAACCTGCTGACCGGGCAGTTGTACATTTCCATGAACTTCGTCGCCAACGCCAAGACCGTGGCGTTCGACCAGAACGCGCGGCCGATGATGATCCCCACCGTGCCGGGCAGCCTGGACAAGCTGCAGGAGCAGATGCAGGCATTCGTCGACAAGCTCAGCAAGATCCCTATCGACCAGATCGCGGACAATCTCAATGGCAGCCTGGGCCAGTTGAACAAGACACTGGAAAACGTCAACGGCCAGGTGCTGCCGGAAATGCGTGACACCCTGGCGCAGACCAAGAAAACCCTGGCTAACGCCGGCGACAGCTTCGCTGAAGACTCGCCGCAGCGCCAGCAACTGGGCCAGGCCCTGGACGAAGTGCAGCGCACGGCGCGTTCGGTGCGCGTGCTCACCGATTTCCTGGGCCGCCACCCGGAAGCGCTGATCCGTGGCCGCCTCAAGGACGGCAAGCCGGACGCTTACCAGCCGACGTCGTCGACTTCTCGTGAAACTGATCAGGAATGACCGCCATGACACTACGTTCCCTGGCCCTGCTGGCCACCCTGGGCCTGGCGGCCTGCAGCTCGGCGCCAACGCATTACTACACCCTGGTGCCCACGGCGCCACAACACGCCGCGCCCGTCGCCGCGCCTGGCTTTCAGTTCGAAATGCTGAGCGTGCGCATGCCGGTGCAGGTTGACCAGCCGCAGCTGGTGGTACGCCAGAGTGGCGGTGGCCTGGCCATTCTCGAAACCGAACGCTGGGGCGCGCCGCTGGCCGACGAATTCCATGACGCCCTGGCCGGGCAACTGGAGCAGAAGCTGGGTACCCGGGACCTGGCCGGGCTGCCCAAGGCCACCGACAAGCCGGTGGTGTCGCTGCAGACCGACGTGCGCCGCTTCGATTCGCTGCCTGGCCAGTACGCCTTGATCGATGTGGTGTGGAGCCTCAGCCAGCGCAGCGATGGCCAGAAGCGTCGCAGCCTGACCTGTGGCAGCGTGATCCGCGAACCATCGGGCGTGAGCATGGACGAACTGGTGCTAGCGCATCAGAAAGCAATTGGGCAACTGGCCACGCAGATTGCGCGTGCTGCCAATGGCTGGGCCTGCCCAGCCCTCTGACGCCGATGCAACGCCCCCCCTGTGGGGCAGGGCGAAGCTCGGGAAACGATCACCCGGGTGGCCCAGGCCTTGCGCGGTGCCCCGTTCCCGAGCTTCGCCCGGTCCCACAGGGGGGGGCAATCCTTCCATGCCCGGGTCAGTCCGCCATGGCCTCGGCATTGGCCTCGCGGTAGGCCATGATCTGCGGCAGCGTCCGCTCGATCCAGTCCGCCAGCCCGCCCACCAGCGCCGCCGCTTCCTCCCCCCAGGGCGTCAGGCGGTACTCCACATGGGGTGGCACCACCGGCAACGAGGTGCGCAGCACCAACCCATCCCCTTCGAGCCCCTGCAGCGTCTGCGCCAGCATCTTCTCGCTGACGCCGCCGATCTTGCGCCGCAGGTCGCTGAAGCGGTGCATGCCGTCCGACAGAATCACCAGCACCAGTACGCCCCAGCGGCTGGTGACATGCTTGAGTACTTCCCTGGAAGGGCAATCGGCGTGCATCAGCTCGCCGCGGCGTGCCTGGGCCTGGAACGAATCGTGGGGCAGGGTCATGAATACTTACCTTTTTGTGCGTACTTACTTTTAGTTAGTTTAGGCTATAAGGTGACTGCTCTTCCATCCCATCAAGGAAAAACATCATGATTGCAGTAACAGGTGCTACAGGTCAGTTGGGCCGTCTGGTGATCGCCGCCTTGCTCAAGAACGGTGTGAAGGCGGACCAGATCATTGCCCTGGCCCGCCACCCTGAAAAAGCCGCTGACCTTGAGAAGGATGGCGTGCAGGTGCGCGACTTCAACTATACCCAGCCAGAAGCCATGGTCATCGGGCTGGAGGGTGTCGACAAGCTGCTGCTGATTTCGTCCAACGAACTGGGCCAGCGCGCCACCCAGCATCGGCATGTGATCGAAGCGGCCAAAAAGGCGGGCGTCAAACTGCTGGCGTACACCAGCGTGCTGCACGCCACCGGTTCGGCCCTTGGGCTGGCGGCCGAGCATGTACAGACCGAGCAGGCGCTGGCCGCCAGCGGCGTACCCCATGTGCTGCTGCGCAATGGCTGGTACAACGAGAACTACACCGGGGGCGTACCCAGCGCGGTGGCTCACGGTGCCTTGCTGGGCGCCGCCGGGGAGGGCCGCATTTCATCGGCGGCCCGTGCCGATTACGCTGAAGCCGCGGCCGTGGTGCTGGCCGGCGAAGGTCACGTGGGCAAGACCTACGAACTGGCCGGCGACAGCAGCTACACCCTCGCGGAACTGGCCGCCGAAATAGCCCGGCAGGCCGGCAAGCAAGTGCCTTACAAGGACCTCCCGGAAGCCGAGTACAAGGCGGCGTTGATCCAGGTGGGCCTGCCGGAGCCGGTGGCCGAACTGCTGGCCAACTCCGACGCCGCGGCCGCCAAGGGCGCGCTGTTCGATGACAGCAAGGTGCTGAGCAAATTGATCGGCCGCGCCACCACGCCAGTGGCTGAGTCGGTGGCGCTGGCTTTGCGCGCGTGAATGGGGCTTAGCTGTTGATCACGTACAGGCACACCGACAGGGTCACCAGTGACCCCAGGGTGGAGACCAGGATAGTGCTGGACACCACCGAGGCTTCGCGCTTGTAGTACTCGGCCAGCATGAACGGCCCGGTGCCCGTGGGCAGGGCGCTGAGCAGCAGCGCCGAGTGGGCCCACAGCGGCGGCAGGTGAAACACCTTGTAGGCCAGGAACCAGGTCAGCACCGGGTGAGCCACCAACTTGATCAGCACCAGCAGCGAGGTCCCTTCACGGGGACCTTGCTGTTTCTGGGCCAGAAACAGACCCAGGGAGATCAGCGCGCACGGCGTGGTGGCCGCCCCCAGCAGGCCCAGAAATTTGCTGGCGGGGGCGGGCAGGGGGGCGCCGGTCATGGCCCAGCAGGCGCCCAGGATCGGCGAAATCACCAGCGGGTTCTTCGCCAGCGCCACCAATACCTTGAACACGATGCGGTGCACCTGTGCCTCGCTCTGCAACCCGACTTCGATGCACACCAGGGCCAGCCCGAACAGCACGCACACCACCAGCAGCGAAGCGATCAACGCCGGTTCCAGGCCGCCGCTGCCCAGCACCATGACGCACAGCGGAATGCCGATATAGCCCGTGTTGGCGTATGAGGCACTGAGGGCATCGATGCTGGCATCGGCCAAGTGCCCGGCCTTTTTCCAGCGCAGGGCCAGGGTTAGTACAAACATCGCCAAGGTGCCCAGGGTGAAAGTGGCGACGAACCCGGGATGCCAGATCTGTTCCCAGGTCGCGGTGGCCGTGGAGGTGAACAACAGCGCGGGCAGGCACAGCCATACCACCATGCGGTTGATTTCCGAGGCGGCGGTGGGCCCCAGCCGGTGGGTGCGTCGGCACACGAACCCGACCAGGATCAGGGCGAAAATGGGCAACAGCACGTTGAGCACGGAAGACATGGGGGGCTTGAACCTTGGCGTCAGACAGGCCAGCAAGGTTAAGGAAGTGAATCGTTAGCGTCCAATCCTATTCAGCGCTGCCTGCGTTGTAAGTAAATGCTTACACGCGCTGGCGGGAATCTCCTCTATACCCACCCTGGTGAGATCCCTACAATTGGATCCATCAACTGCTGCACAGGAGTGCAGTGGGATCAAGGACGATCGACCATTGGCCCGGAGGGCTGCCGACAAGGAGTTGGATGGTCTTGAAGAAAACCCGCCTCGGCGGGTTTTTTGTTGCCTGGGAAAAAGCCCGGGTTCACGGCACTGGGGCCGTGAATGGGGCACGGCGGATCATTTCTTCGCGGGAACGATCTTCTCGATGACGCTGTTGCTCAACTGCACCAGCACATAACGGTGGTTGACGAGAATCCAGTGGCTCTTGCCTTCTTCAGGGGCGCTCAGGCCATGACGTTTCCAGTCCTTGACCTCTTCGTTGGGGCGGCGGTAATGGTCGGGAATCTTGTCGCCTTCCTTGAACTGGCCCGAATCGGTACCAGGGATCTGCACCGTCGGTTCGGCCTGCTCGGCAGCCTGGGCCAACCCAGCCGCGCCACTCAGACTGGCCACAATAACCGCCATCGCGGTCCATGTCGTGATCTTCATCCTGTACTCCCGGTGATTGAGGTCTACAGGGTCTCTGACTGCCTGTTGCGCAAAACATTCCGTCGCTGACGGTAAGGCCTGTGCGCTCCTGCCCCACAGGGGCAGGCAGCTTGCGGACCCTGGCTCAGGTCAACAACTCGGCAAACGCCTTGTCCGCTTCCAGCACCGCCGGCAGGGCGGTGAACAGGGCCTCCAGGTCGACGCCTTCGAGCAAGGGCCCACTGACGGTCTCGCGGGCAGCCTCGGTGTCGCCGTCGCTGGCCTGCAGGGCATCGGAGATGGCGATCGCCTGGGCCACCAGGCGCGGCAGCTCACCGGGCGGCGGTGCCTGCACAGGCCGCGCCTGAAAGGCGATGGCGTCCTGGATGGACCTGGGCAACTGCCAGCGGCGCGCCAGCTCGGCGCCCACTTCCGGGTAACCAAAGCCCAGGTGCAAGGTTTCACTGGCCGCCCGCCCGGCGTTGCCGGCCTTGTGGGCATGGTTGATCTGCGCCGCGACCATGGGCGCGCCGGTCTGGATCAGCAGCTCGCCGATGTTGTGCATGACCCCGCAGGTGAAGGCGGTTTCGGCGTCGGCGCCCGCTTGCTTGGCCAGCAGCCGGCAGATGCCGGCCACCTGGAAGCTCTTGAGCCAGAAGCCCTTGAGGTCGAAGTTGGCGCTGGCCTTGAACGCGCCGGTGACGGCCGAGGCCAGTACCAGGGTACGCAAGGTGTTGAAACCCAGGCGCAGCGCCGCGTCCTCGATGCTCGCCGACTCACGGGCGCCGCGAAAACGCGCTGAGTTGGCCAGCCGCAGGATCTTGGCGGCGATCACCGGGTCCTTCTCGATATTGCGAGCCACGCTTTCCAGGCTGGTGGATGGACTGTCGAACTGATGGATCAGGTCCTGGGCCACCTTGGGGATGCTGGGCAGGCTATGCAGGTCGGCAAAAAGCGTTTCGATTTCCATGGCAAGGCACCTGTTGTGGACGCGTCAGCTTCAACCATAGGCAAGATTCGCCGATTTGCCCGGCACTTCCCGACACAATGCGCGGCGCCGGTGAATGGAGAAGCAGGGGAGGACAAAAGCAATTACGCGTTGTAGAATCAGTTTACGCATACAAGAATAATCCGGCGGGGAAAGGGTCCATCATGAAGCGACTCGGGTTCAAACTGATCATGGGCGACTTTCTCGCTCGCAGCGTGCGCGGTATTTCCTGCGCCCCCCCTTTGGCAAGCGCTTGACCGAACGACATTTCGTTTCATTCATGCACTGCCAAGGAGCCAATCATGGCCGATATCTTTGACAACCCCATGGGCCTCATGGGTTTCGAATTCATCGAGTTCGCTTCACCTACGCCCAATACCCTGGAGCCGATCTTTCAGATCATGGGCTTTACCAAGGTCGCGGAGCACCGCTCCAAGGATGTGCACCTGTATCGCCAGGGTGGCATCAACCTGATCCTCAATAATGAACCCCACAGCCTGGCCTCGTATTTCGCCGCCGAACACGGCCCGTCCGTGTGCGGCATGGCGTTTCGCGTGGCCAATGCCCACAAGGCCTATGCCCTGGCCCTGGAGTGTGGTGCGCAGCCGGTGGAAATTCCCACCGGCCCCATGGAGCTCAACCTGCCCGCCATCAAAGGCATCGGTGGCGCGCCGCTGTACCTCATCGACCGGTTCGGCGAGGGCAGTTCCATCTATGACATCGACTTCAACTGGTTGCCCGGGGTTGACCGCAACCCGGTGGGGGCAGGCCTGAAGATCATCGACCACCTGACCCACAATGTGTACCGGGGGCGCATGGCCTACTGGGCCGGGTTCTACGAGAAGCTGTTCAACTTCCGTGAAATCCGCTACTTCGACATCAAGGGCGAATACACCGGCCTGACCTCCAAGGCCATGACCGCGCCGGATGGCATGATCCGCATTCCGCTCAACGAGGAGTCGTCCAGGGGCGCGGGGCAGATCGAGGAGTTCCTGATGCAGTTCAACGGTGAAGGCATCCAGCACGTGGCGTTCCTTACCGACGACCTGGTCAAGACCTGGGACGCACTCAAGGCCATCGGCATGCGCTTCATGACCGCGCCGCCCGACACGTATTACCAGATGCTGGAGGGGCGCGTGCCGGGCCATGGTGAACCGGTGGAGGAACTGCGCGCCCGGGGTATCCTGCTCGATGGTTCAACCCAGGCCGGCGACCCGCGTCTGTTGCTGCAGATTTTTTCCCAGACGCTCATGGGGCCGGTGTTCTTCGAGTTCATTCAGCGCAAGGGCGACGACGGCTTTGGTGAGGGCAACTTCAAGGCGCTGTTCGAGTCGATCGAGCGAGACCAGGTTCAGCGCGGGGTGTTGAGCACCGACGCCAGTCAGCTCTGACCCGCGTTACCCCGTGGCGTTCGCACCACGGGGTTCAGCCCTTGCGGCGGCGGTACAGCCAATGGCAGATGCCACCGGTGGCGACCCCTAGCAGCAACAGCCCGCCCAGCGTGGCGAGGGCCTGCCGCTTCAGGTAGATCCAGCCGTAGCCGGTGCCGAAGCCGCCATGTATCTGGTAGCCGAATTCCTTGGACGTCAGCAAGGTGTGATGCTCGGGGTGGTCGGGAATATCGCCACCCCGCACGCTGCTGTCACTCCACAGAAAGGCCTCGCCCACCTGCAGCACCAACACCATATCGCCTTCGATCAAGCGCAGCGCGCTGGCCAGCGTGCGGCCATCGACGACCGTGCGTACCCCATGCGGGTGTTTGTACAGGCGGTACACCAGTGAAGCTTCATCCGGTGTGACGGGGTTGCTGGCGCGCAGCAGCAGGTGCCCGTTGAAGTACTCCTGCTCGCTGACCGGCCGCTGGTAAGCACCATAATACGAACTGCAGTAGGCCTGGTTGTTGCGCACCAGGTTGGCTGAGCGCACGAAGGGTTCGATGGTCACTTCCTGGCGCACCCGTTGCAGAACGCTATTGCACGGTTTGCCCGCCAACGGCAGCAGCCGCTCGGCGCTCTGGCCGGCCTGGGCGATGATCAGGTCCAGCTGACGAATGGCTTCGGCGGTGGTATGCCTTACTTCGTCACGCAGGTTGCGGTCGACCTGCCAGCGCAGCACCAGCAGCCCGCTGACCACCGGAAGCAGGCCGATGATGAAAGCGGCCAGCAATGCTCGCAGGCCATCGGCAGTGAAAGAGATAAGAGGCATGTGCACGTCCTTGTGAGCCTGTAATCGAGAGCTTCACTATAGGGGGGCCTTTGGCGCGGTTTTGTAGTCCGCTTCCTCAGGCTTTGTGCGATACGGCAACCTGCCTTCTCGGACACCTGCCTTTTCCAACTACCGGGCTCTCCCGTCTCTACGGCACCAGGCAAGCTTCCCGCGGCAAGCGTTCCTGGGCCGGGCTGCGGGCGAAATAGCGCTTGTACTCGCGGCTGAACTGGGAGCTGCTCTGGTAACCGACCCGGTGTGCCACCTGGCTGACACTCAACCCCTCGGCCACCAGCATCGATTGCGCCTTGATCAGCCGCAGCTGCTTGAGGTACTGGATGGGCGATGCCAGGGTGGCGCGCTTGAAGTGCTCGTGAAAGGTCGAGGCACTCATGTTCGCGCGGCGCGCCAATTCATCCACTTGCAAGGGTTGGGCGTAATGGCTGTGCAACCAGGTCAGGGCGCCGGCGATGCGGGCGAAGTGGCTTTGTTGTTCCACCAATGCCCGCAGCACGTTGCCCTGGGGGCCGCGCAAGGCGGCGAACAGCACTTCGCGCAGCCGCGAGGGGCCCAGGATACGGCAGCATTGCGGGTCGTGCAGGCATTCCAGCAGCCGCTCCACAGAGCAGCGCATGTCTTCGTCCAACTCGGCGCTGACCATGGAGGAGGGCGTCTGCGGTTGATGGTCGCCAGGCCCCATGGCCAGCACCAGCTCACCGAGCACCAGGCGGTCGATGGGGATGCTTACCCCCAGCAGCGGCAACGCTTGGGTAGCGAAGGTTTCGTATTGAAAGGGCACGGGCAGGGCCTGTACCAGGTAATGCCCGGCGCCGTATTCCAGCGAGCGGTCGCCCAGGTAGGCGATCTTGCTGCCCTGGGCAATGATCATCAGGCTGGGGTCGTAGATCTGCGGGCAGCGCGCGGAGGTGCCGTGGGAACTGACCACGCGCAGGCCGTCGATGGCGGTAGGCAGGAAGCCATCGCTGTGGGCCAGGGGTTCGAGCAGGGACACCAGACGCGCATTGGCTTCCAGGTGGCAAGTGGGGGACATGAAGAATTCCGTGAGGCAAACGTATCAGGCGGCCATGATCGCAAATTTCTGCCCGGCGTTGGCGACCGTCGGAGGAATAGGCATGCATCGCGCAGGATTTCCCATGGCCGCCAGGGCCCTAAACCCGGAAAATGCCGCCGCTTTACGGGCTCAGGCCCTGTTTCAACCAATGAGGTACCGCATGTCCAAAGCTCTGGGTTACGCCGCACTGACCCCCACTTCGCCCCTGGCCCCCCTGGCCTTCGAGCGCCGCGACCCGCGCGCCAACGACGTCAGCATCGACATCCTGTACTGCGGCGTGTGCCACTCCGACATCCACCAGGCCCGCAACGAATGGGGCATCGCGGTGTACCCGCTGATGCCCGGCCACGAGATCGTCGGCAAGGTCACCGCCGTTGGCCCCGCCGTGCGCAACTACAAGGTCGGTGACCTGGTGGGCGTGGGCTGCATGGTCGACTCGTGCCAGCAATGCGCTGCCTGCCGCAAGGACCTGGAGCAGTACTGCCAGGAAGGCCCGACCATGACCTACGCCACGCCGGACCGCATCGACGGTACCAACACCATGGGCGGCTACTCCGACCACATCGTGGTACGTGAAGAGTTCGTGGTGCGCATCCCCGAAGGCATGGACCTGGCCGCCGCCGCGCCTATCCTGTGCGCCGGTATCACCACCTACTCGCCGCTCAAGCACCACGGCGTGGGTCCTGGGCACAAGGTTGGCATCCTGGGCATGGGTGGCCTGGGCCACATGGGTATCAAGCTGGCCAAGGCCATGGGTGCTGAAGTGACCGTGTTCACCCGCTCGGCCGCCAAGGCCGGCGAAGCGCGCAAGCAGGGCGCCGACCACGTCATCGTCTCCACCGATGCCGAGCAGATGGCCGCGGCGGCGGGGCACTTTGACTTCCTGCTGGACACCATTCCGGTGCAGCACGACCTCAACCCCTACCTGCAGACCCTGACCTTCGACGGCGTGCACATTCTGGTTGGCCTGATCGAGCCGATCTCGCCACCGGTGCATGCTGCCAACCTGGTCCTGCAACGCCGCGTACTGGCCGGCTCGCTGATCGGTGGTGTCGCAGAAACCCAGGAAGTCCTGGACTTCTGCGCCGAGCACGGCATTTCCTGCGACATCGAGATGCTGGATATCCAGAACATCAACGCTGCGTATGAGCGCATGATCGTTGGCGATGTGAAGTACCGCTTCGTGATCGACATGGCTTCATTGAAAGCGTGATGTAGCGAGGAGGGGCCGGGCTTCGGTTTCCCAGCGCCCTCGACATCGAGCGCCGCCCGCGCGGCGCTCGATCCCCAACACCTGCGCCAGGTGAGCCTGCGCAAGGCCGTCCAAATGTGCAGTAATCTTGAATTTTCCCCGCCACACCTTGCACCCCCCTCCCGCCCGGCGCGTTAATACACCCTTTAGCGCCACGCGTACCGCCCCCCATGAAAACCCGTCTGTCGACCAAGCTGTTCCTGGCCCTGATGAGCACCCTGATCCTGGTGATGCTGGCCACCGCCTTTGCCAATGGCTTGAGCTTCACCCGTGGCTTCCTGGGTTACATCAACGAGTTGGCTGAACAACGCACCCGCGATGTGCAGCCGCGCTTCGTGGCCGCCTACCGCGAACACCGCAGTTGGGAGTTCGTGCGCCATGACCCCCACGCCTGGTTCCAGCTGATTCGGCCCGATGCCGTGACCGTGGACGACGAAGTGCGCGTGACACCGGTGTCTGACCTGACCGGTGCGGTGTTCCGTATCAGCCTTCTGGATGCCGACTACCAGCCGGTGATGGGCTATGCCGATGTCAGCGAAGACGCCCTGCGCCTGCCCATCGTGGTCGATGGCCGTACCGTGGGCTGGCTGGCCACCACGCCGTTGCAGAGTGTCACCGAGACCGGCGGCGAGCGCTTCATCCGCGGCCAGTTGGTGTCGGGGCTGATCGTCGCGCTCGCGGCCTTGGCCCTGGCGGCGCTGATTGTCTGGTGGGTGTCGCGCCGGCTGCTGGGCCCCGTGCGGGAGGTGGCGGCGGCCACCCACCGCTTGGCGGCCGGCACTTACAGTGAGCGGGTGGCGGTGAGCAGTGACGACGAAGTCGGGCAACTGGCGCGGGACTTCAACCAATTGGCCTGGACCCTGGAGCGCAACGAGCGCATGCGCCGCGAGTTCATGGCCGATGTCTCCCATGAGCTGCGCACACCCTTGTCAGTGCTGCGCGGAGAACTTGAGGCGCTGGAAGACGGCGTGCGCAAGCTGGACGCCGATTCCCTGCAGTCACTGTTGGGTGAAGTGGGCATGCTCGGCAAGCTGGTCAACGACCTGTACGAGTTGTCCCTGGCTGACGTGGGCGCGCTGTCGTACCGCAAGGAGTCGGTGGATGTGGTCGACACCCTCAACCAGGCGGTGGCCATGTTCCGTGAACGCTTCGCCAGCCATGACCTGCGTCTGGAGCTGCACGCCCATCGCGGGCCGATCCGGGTGTTTGCCGACCAGGGCCGCCTGCAGCAACTGTTCAACAACCTGCTGGAAAACAGCCTGCGCTATACCCATGGTGGCGGTCAGTTGCGGGTTAGCGCCCTCACCGACGGGGCCCGTGTGCACCTGGACTTCATGGACACCGCCCCCGGCGTCAGCGCCCAATTCCTGCCCCGCCTGTTCGAACGCTTCTTCCGTGGCGAAGCCTCGCGCAACCGCGCCAGTGGCGGTGCGGGCCTGGGCCTGGCCATCAGCCATGCGATCGTCGAGGCCCACGGTGGTACGCTTCAAGCCAAGGCGTCGCCCTTGGGCGGCCTGTGGCTGGCCATTGAATTGCCGCTGGAGAACGCATGATGACTGAAGACAAATCGGCACGCATCCTGGTGGTCGAGGACGAGCCCAAGCTGGCTGCGCTGCTGCGTGACTACCTGTGTGCCGCAGGCCATGAAGTGCAATGCCTGGGCGATGGCCTGGCGGTTTTGCCCGCGGTGCGCGCCGCCATGCCCGACCTGATCCTGCTGGACCTGATGCTGCCGGGCCGCGACGGCCTGGAGATATGCCGTGAGCTGCGCACCTTCAGCGACGTGCCAGTCATGATGATCACCGCCCGGGTCGAGGAGATCGACCGCCTGCTCGGTCTGGACCTGGGCGCCGACGATTACATCTGCAAGCCGTTCAGCCCGCGGGAAGTGGTGGCCCGCGCCCGCGCCATCCTGCGGCGCCGGCCACGTCCTGAGGGCGAGGCGGGCTTGCACTTGGACGAACAGACCTGGAAAGCCCGCTTCAACCAGGTGGAGCTGGACCTTACGCCGGTGGAGTTTCGCCTGCTCAAGACCCTGAACGAGCACCCGGGCCGGGTGTTTTCCCGCGACCAGTTGATCGACCGCCTGTACAGCGACCATCGGGTGGTCACTGACCGTACTGTCGACAGCCACGTCAAGAACCTGCGGCGCAAGCTGGAGCAGGCAGCACCCGGCCAGGACCCGATCCAGTCGATCTACGGCGTGGGCTACAAGCTGCAAGGGTAGCGCGCTGACCGCCAGCGCTGGCGCAGCACGGCCCCGAAGGGCTATTCTGCGTCGCGAATGAATTCAAGAGTGAGCACATGCAGGAAGTGCCGGAATACGCCTTTCTACCTGACCAGGGCGGAATGAGCGAACAGGTGCGGCGGTTCGACTGGGCCGCTACAGCGCTGGGCCCCATGGATCAGTGGTCGCAGGCCTTGCGGGTCTCGGTGCAACTGGTGTTGGCCAACGCCTTTCCCAGCTGCCTGGTCTGGGGCCCGGGCATGGTCGCCATCTACAACGACGCCTTTGTGCCGATACTGGGCCGCAAGCCGCACGCGCTGGGCCGTTCGTTCGCTGATATCTGGAGCGATGCCTGGCCCAGCATAGGCCCGATCGCCGCGCGAGCACTGGCGGGCGAGTCGACCTTCATCGAAGACTTCCCGCTCACCCTCGACCGCAATGGCTACCCGGAGCAGGCCTGGTTCACGTTTTCCTATAGTCCGGTGCGCAATGAGCATGGCCAGGTCGTTGGGTTTCTCGACACGGTGGTGGAAACCACCCGCAGCGTTCTTACCCAGCGCCAGACCGACGAGTTGGCCGCCAGCTTCGAACGCCAGGTGGCCGAGCGCACCGCGGACCGCAATCGCCTATGGGAATTGTCTTCGGACATTATCCTGATCGCCGAACCGGACTTGAAGATCGTCGCCATCAACCCCGCCTGGGAGCAAGTGCTCGGCTGGCAGCCTGGCCGTTTGCGCGGCAACAGCGTGTTGGAACTGGTGCACGTCGATGATCGCGGCACGGTGCTGGCCGCGGCGGCGCGGCTGGCCTTGGGGGAAGCGGTACAGGACATGAATTGCCGGCTGCGCGACAGCCAGGGTGACTACCGCTGGATCAACTGGGCCGCGGTACCCGGCGACGGCTTCTTCAATGCCGTGGGCCGTGACGTCACCCAGGAGCGTGAGCGCGCCGAAGCCCTGCGCCAGGCCGAGGAACTGCTGCGCCACAGCCAGAAAATGGAAGCGGTTGGGCAGTTGACCGGTGGCCTGGCGCATGACTTCAACAACCTGCTGACGGGTATCACCGGCAGCCTGGAACTGCTGCGCCGGCGCGTGGCCCAGCAACGTTTCGGCGAACTGGACCGCTACCTGGATGCCGCCCATGGCGCCGCCACGCGCGCGGCAACGTTGACCCACCGCCTGTTGGCATTCGCCCGGCGCCAGACCCTCGACCCGCGCCCCACCGACGTGGTGCGACTGGTGGACGACCTGCGTGACCTGATCCGTCAGACCCTGGGCCCCACGGTGGTGCTGGACTGGCAGCCCCAGACCGCCGTGTGGACCGTGCTGGTGGACGCCAACCAGTTGGAAAGCACGCTGCTCAACCTGTGCATCAACGCGCGGGACGCCATGCCGGATGGTGGCCACCTGGCATTGCAGGTTCACCACCATGAACAACCGGCACCGGCGCTGGCCGACGATGACCTGCCGCCGGGCCAGTACCTGTGCCTGAGCGTGGTCGACACGGGCACCGGCATGAGCCCCGAGGTGATCGAGCGGGCCTTCGACCCCTTCTTCACCACCAAGCCTATCGGCCAGGGCACGGGGCTGGGGCTGTCGATGGTCTATGGCTTTGCCCGCCAGTCGGGAGGGCGGGTGCGCATCGAGTCGGCACCGGGGCAGGGCACGGCCGTGCGCCTGTACTTGCCACGGCACCTGGGCCTGGTGCAGGCCCAGGTCAGTGCCGACGCCGACCCTGTGGCGCGCCCGGCCCGGCTGGGGGAAAGCGTAGTGCTGATCGACGATGAGGTAACGCTGCGTACGCTGGTCGCCGAGCAACTGGAGGAAATGGGTTACCAGGTGCATCAGGCCGGTGACGGCGTCTCTGGCCTGGCGCTGTTGCAGATGACCGGTGAAGTAGACCTGCTGATCACCGACGTCGGCCTGCCGGGTGGCCTGAACGGGCGGCAGGTGGCGGATGCCGCCGCGCGCATACGGCCGGGCCTGAAGGTACTGTTCATCACCGGGTATGCCGAGCAGGTGCTGGTGCAGCGCTCGCAACTGGAGCCGGGCATGCGCCTGCTGGTCAAGCCGTTTACCTTGCAGGCGCTGACGGAGCGGGTGCGCAGTTTGTTGGACGAGTGACCCGCACAGGGGTAGCCGTGGCCGTCAGGCCGCGTCAGGCGTCATGGGGTGTATCTGCAATACCGTGGTGCCGTACCGTCTCCACCTTGGCCACCCGTTTTTCCAGGTACAGGTACAGGCCGCAAGCCACCAGCAAGGGCAACAGAAAATACAGCACCCGGTAGGCCAGCAGGGCGGCAATCAATGTGCCTTTGCCGTATTGGCCCTGCAGCAGCGTCATGAACACCGTTTCCAGCACACCCAAACCAGCCGGAATATGGGTGATGACCCCGGCGATACTGCTGATCAGCAGCACCGCCAGCACCGTGGGGTAGCCCACCTTGGCCGGCAACAGTATAAAGATCAGCGCCGCCATGAGTGACCAGTTCACGGCCCCCAGCAACGCCTGCGCCATGGCCAGGCGTATGCCGGGCAAGGTGATGCTCTGCTGGCGCACGTGCCAGGTACGGCGCTTGGCGAACGCGCAGGCCAGCAGGTAAGCCGCCCCGGCCACCAGCATCGCCGCCCCGATCAGGCGCAGCCCGCCCTGGCCCATCTTGACGCTGTCGGGCAGGTCCGGCAGGCCGGCGGCAAACAGCGCGCCACCTACCAGCAGGTAACCCAGCCAATTGGTCACCAGCCCCAGGCTGAGGATCTTGGTGACGGTGGGCACGTCCAGGCCCAGCTTGCCATACAGCCGGTAGCGCAGGGCGATGCCGCCGACCCACGAGCTGAGGTTGAGGTTGAAGGCGTAACAGGTGACGGCCAGGGTCATCACCTGGCTGACAGGCACCCGATGGCCCGTGTAGCGGCGCGACAACAGGTCGTAACTGGCAAACACCAGATAGCTGAGCGCCGCGACGCCAGCGCCGCCCATCAGCAGTGGCCAGGAATAGGCGCGCAGTGCGTGCAGCACTTCCTGCCAATCCAGGTTGCGCACCAGCATCACCAGCAACACCGGCACCAGAATCAGGAACAGCGCGTTGAAGCCCCGGCGTAGCCATTTCCACAGGGTAGGATGGCGGGTCACAGGCCCTCCTGTGCCGATTCCACCGGCTCCGGCACGACCGGGCCCAGGGGCGCGAGTTTGGGTGAATGGGCGGGAAACATGCCGACCAGGGCGGGGAAATGCCGCAGAAAGTGGAAGGTCAGGAAAATCAGCGGCGCCCGCCACCAGTACCCGCGCAGCACCCGCTGCAGGGTCACCGTCTTGCAGTGCCCCTGGGCCAGCTCCGTCAGGTGGTCATGCAAGCGCTGGTTGAAGTCGCGGTCGTCGATCACCACGTTGGCTTCCAGGTTCAGCGACAGGCTCAGTGGGTCGAGGTTGCTGGAGCCCACGGTGCTCCACTGCTCGTCCACCACCGCGACCTTGCCATGCAGTGGCCGCTGGGTGTATTCGCGAATCTGCACGCCGTCGCGCAGCAGGTAGTTGTACAGCAGGCGCGAACACAGCCGCACCAGCGGCATGTCGGGCATGCCCTGCAGAATCAGGGTCACGGCCACGCCCCGGCGCGCGGCATTGCGCAGCTCGCGCAGCAGGCGGTAGCCGGGGAAGAAATAGGCGTTGGCAATGATGATGCGCTGGCTGGCCTGGTTGATCGCTTGCAGGTACTGGCGCTCGATGTCGTCTCGGTGTGCCTGGTTATCGCGGATCAACAGGCGCAGGCGTGCCCGGCGGCTGTCGGCGGCCAGTGGCTGGCGCGGGGTCAGCCATGGCCGCGCCTGGCGGCGCAGGGGGCTGGTGTCGTCGAGCAGGGTCAGGGTGGCCTGGTGCAGGTCGGCGACGATCGGCCCCTGGAGTTTGACAGCATAATCCTGCTTGGCCATGGGGCCGGATGTCAGCAGGTGGTCAGCGCTGTAGTTGATGCCGCCGATAAAACCGGTTTCGCCGTCCACCACCACGATCTTGCGATGCAGGCGGCGAAACAGGTTGGTGCGCATCCCCAGCACCCGCGGGCGCGGGTCGAAAGCCTGCAAGTGAACGCCGGCTTCCACCAGTTCGCGCAGAAACTGCGCACCCAGGTCGGCGGTGCCGTAGCCGTCCACCAGCACCTCGACCCGCACACCGCGCCGGGCCGCGCCGATCAGGGCCTGCTGCAGACGCCGGCCGACCTGGTCCTCGAACAGGATGAAGGTCTCGATCAAGACTTCCTCGCGCGACATCTCGATGGCCTGGAACACGCTGTCGAAAAATGCCTCGCCATTGATCAGCAGTTGCACGGCGTTGTCCTCACGCCATGGGCCGTTCACAAGCGCACCTCCACGGCCAGCGGTACATGGTCGGACAGGTGCGACCAGGGTTTGCGCGCCAGTACCTTCGGGGTAATGGCGGTGGCATTGCGCAGGTACACCCGGTCCAGGCACAACAGTGGCAGGCGCGCCGGAAAGGTGCGGGCCACGGCGCCGTAGGTGTGGGCGAACACTTCCTTCATGTCGCAGGCGGCCAGCACTTCGTCGGCGCGCTTGCGCCAGTCGTTGAAGTCGCCGGCGACAATCACCGGGGCATCGATGGGCAGACTGTCCAGCAGCCCGCACAGCAGCTGCAACTGCTGCTGGCGCTGGCGTTCGCCCAGGCCCAGGTGCACGCAGATGGTATGGACTTCCCGGTGGCCGGGTACCTGCAGCACCGAGTGCAGCAGGCCGCGCTGCTCGGTACCGCTGACGCTGACATCCAGGTTGTCGTGGCGCAGGATGGGGAATTTCGACAGCAACGCGTTGCCGTGCTCACCTTCCGGGTACACCGCATTACGCCCGTAGGCGAACACCGGCCACATGCTGTCGGCCAGGAACTCGTATTGCGGCACGTCGGACCAGTTGGCGAAGCGCTGGCCGTGCAGGCGGTGCATGCCCAGCACTTCCTGCAGGAACACCACGTCGGCCGACACCGCCCGCACGGCGTCGCGCAGCTCGGGCAGCACGAACGTACGGTTCAAGGGGCTGAAGCCCTTGTGGGTGTTGACCGTCAGGATCCGCAGGGTGCGTACCGCCGCGGCCTGTTCGGGTTGCGGGTGTGGGTGAGGGGTGGACATAAGGGCAAAGTCCTGGGCGCAATGGGCTATCAATACCGACTCGGGGGCGCCCAGGAAGTTCGCCGCAGGCTGGCGATGTGCTGTTGCAGGGGCTAGGTGAGTGTTTTACCTCAGGCCAGGCCCCCCATCACGGGCGGCGGTTTTCCAAGGCCAGGGTCAGCGCATGGGGCACGGTCGCGGGCGCGCTTTTCGCCTGGGGCTTGAACGGCTCCAGGCACTGCGCCACATACCCCACCGGATAATCCGGCCGGTCGCCGATGCCCACATCATCGCCCAGTCGATAGTGTGGCAAATGCAGGGCAGTGCCCAGCAGCCGGTCCCAGAAGCTGAAGAAAAGCGCGAAGTTCACATCACCCACACGCCCATATTTCAGATGGTGCAGGCGGTGCACCGGCGCCCATGCAAACACATGGCGCAACACGCCGATGCGCATGTCGACATTGCTGTGCTGCAGCAGCAACTGAATCCCCACCGCGAACCCCAGCAGCGCCGCCAGCGAGGGCGACAGCCCCAGCAACAAGAGCGGCACTACCCCGCCCAGCGCTTCCAGCGTCTGGTGCAGGGGGTGTTTCATCAAACCGTTGAAGCCATACATGCGTTTCACGCTGTGATGCACGCTGTGCAGGCGCCACAGCAGGGGCGAGCGGTGGCTGGCGTAGTGCACCAGGGTAATGCCCAGGTCCGCGATGGGCAGTGCCACCGCCAATTGCAGCCACAATGGCCAGTGGCTGGGCCACAGCCCTGGGCTGGGCAGCAGCCAGGCCAGCAGCGGAATAGTGATCACCCCCAGGCCATTGATGCCCTCGTTGACCAGCGCATGCGCCAGGTCGCGGGGTTCGTCCTGGTGGCTGGTATTCCAGGTGGGGTGGTAGGGCAGGTAGCGTTCGGCGAGGGTCGAGACCATGACGGCAAAGGCCAGCAGCGCCAACAACAGCGGCACTGGCAGGCCGTCAGCCACCAGCCAGACACCGGCGGCGAGGAAACCGAAGAAGAACAGCGGGGCATACAGCCAGGCAAAGAACGTGCGCATGGGCAACTCCTTGGGAAAGGGACAGGGTCGGGGATTCGGGGTCTGTCGGGCTTGAACGAACGGCGCAAGTTCGGGAGGGTGGCGGAGCAGAGGGTGGGGTGGATGTAGGAAATTTCTCAAGAAAAGGGCTTTTCGCTGCAGCGACGAGATTTCAAGGTGGAAAACAAAGCGGTCCAGGCAATGGCACAGACATAACTGGCCCGAAACAGGTGTAGGAGCGAGGGGGGCGCCGAGCCCTTGCTCGCGAAGCGCCGCGCGGGCGGCGCACGTCTCAAGGGCGCTGGAGAAACCGAAGCCATGCACCTAGAGGCCCTGATACGGTCTCAAGCCGGAAAAACAAGGCGGACCAAGCAATCTCACAGACATAACTGGCCCGAAACAAACGTGGGAGCAGAGCTTGCTCGCGAAGCGCCGCGCGGGCGGCGCACGGTCTCAAGGGCGCTGGAGAAACCCAAGGCATGCACATGGAGGCCCTGACCCAATCTCCAGGCGAACAACCAAGGCGGACCAGGCAATCTCACAGACATAACTGGCCCGAAACAGATGTAGGAGCAGAGCTTGCTCGCGAAGCGCCGCGCGGGCGGCGCACGGTCTCAAGGGCGCTGGAGAAACCCAGGCATGCGCCTGGAGGCCCTGACCCAATCTCCAGGCGGACAACCAAGGCGGACCAGGCAATGGCACAGACATAATTGGCCCGAAACAGATGTAGGAGCAGAGCTTGCTCGCGAAGCGCCGCGCGGGCGGCGCACGGTCTCAAGGGCGCTGGAGAAACCCAAGCCGTGCACCTGGCGGCCTTGATACGGTTCCAAGCCGAAAAAACAAGGCGGCCCAGGCAATGGCACAGACATAACTGGCCCGAAACAGATGTAGGAGCAGAGCTTGCTCGCGAAGCGCCGCGCGGGCGGCGCACGGTCTCAAGGGCGCTGGAGAAACCCAAGCCATGCGCCTGGAGGCCCTGACCCAATCTCCAGGCGGACAATCAAGGCGGCCCAGGCAATGGCACAGACATAACTGGCCCGAAACAGATGTGGGAGCAGAGCTTGCTCGCGAAGCGCCGCGCGGGCGGCGCTCGATCTCAAGGGCGCTGGAGAAACCCAGGCATGCGCCTGGAGGCCCTGACCCAATCTCCAGGCGGACAACCAAGGCGGCCCAGGCAATGGCACAGACATAACTGGCCCGAAACAGATGTGGGAGCAGAGCTTGCTCGCGAAGCGCCGCGCGGGCGGCGCACGGTCTCAAGGGCGCTGTAGAAACCCAAGGCATGCACCTGGTAGCCCTGACCCAATCTCCAGGCGGACAATCAAGGCGGCCCAGGCAATGGCACAGACATAACTGGCCCGAAACAGATGTGGGAGCAGAGCTTGCTCGCGAAGCGCCGCGCGGGCGGCGCACGGTCTCAAGGGCGCTGGAGAAACCCAAGCCATGCGCCTGGAGGCCCTGACCCAATCTCCAGGCGAACAACCAAGGCGGCCCAGGCAATGGCACAGACATAACTGGCCCGAAACAGATGTGGGAGCAGAGCTTGCTCGCGAAGCGCCGCGCGGGCGGCGCGCGGTCTCAAGGGCGCTGGAAACCTTGAGGCATGCATCTGGTGGCCCTGACCCAATCCCAAGCCAAACAACAAGGCGGTCGAGGCAATCCCACAGACATAACTGGCCCGAAACAGATGTAGGAGCAGAGCTTGCTCGCGAAGCGCCGCGCGGGCGGCGCGCGGTCTCAAGGGCGCTACAAAACCATCGACTAGCGCTTGGTGGCCATGATGAGATCTCCGGTGGGGGCCTAAAAGCCCGTCATGAAACCGCATCATGGCCTCTAGGTGCATGGCTTGGGTTTCTCCAGCGCCCTTGAGACCGTGCGCCGCCCGCGCGGCGCTTCGCGAGCAAGCTCTGCTCCTACATCTGTTTCGGGCCAGTTATGTCTGTGCCATTGCCTGGGCCGCCTTGTTTTTTCGGCTTGGAACCGTATCAAGGCCGCCAGGTGCATGGCTTGGGTTTCTCCAGCGCCCTTGAGACCGCGCGCCGCCCGCGCGGCGCTTCGCGAGCAAGCTCTGCTCCTACATCTATTTCGGGCCAGTTATGTCTGGGGATTGCCTCGACCGCCTTGAAACCGCCTCATGGGCTCGACCTCACCTTCACCGCCCCACCGGCACAATCATCGGGGTACCCGCTACCGGGTCTTCGATGATGACGCACGCCAGGCCGTACACCGCCTGAATCAGCGCCGGGGTGACGATGTCCTTCGGTGCGCCGCTGGCGAGTACCTTGCCGTCGCGCATGGCGATCAGGTGCGTGGCATAGCGACACGCATGGTTGAGGTCGTGCAATACCACCACCAGGGTGTGCCCACGGTCTCGGTTCAACTCGCGCATCAGTTCCAGCAGGTCGATCTGATGGGCGATGTCTAGCCAGGTGGTGGGCTCGTCCATCAGCACCAAAGGGGTTTCCTGGGCCAGCACCATGGCGATCCACACACGCTGGCGCTGGCCGCCGGACAGGGTGTCCACGGGTTTGTCCGCCAACTGGGCTACCCCGGTAGCCGTCATGGCTTGCTGCACGGCGCGTTCATCGTCGGCATGCCAGCGGCTGAACAGCCCCTGATGAGGGTAACGGCCGCGCGCCACCAGGTCGCGCACCAGAATATCAGCCGGTGCCGTGGAGCTTTGCGGCAGCAGGCTCAGGCGCCGGGCCACTTCCTTGGTGGGGTAGCGGCTGATGGCCTGGCCGTCCAGCCATACCTGGCCGGCACTGGGCTGCAGTAGCCGGCTCAGGGTGCGCAGCAAGGTCGACTTGCCGCAGGCGTTGGGGCCGATGATCACCGTCAGTTCGCCGTCGGGAATGTGCACCGACAGGTCGCGGGCGACGATCTTGTCGTCGTAGCCCAGGGTCAATTGCTCGGCCCACAGGCGTGAAGGTACAGGCAGGGCGCTCATCGCTTGCGTGTTTCCCGAATCAGAAGGCCAATCAGGTAAAGCCCGCCCAGGCTGACGGTGATCAGCCCGACGTGCAGTTGATAGGGCAGGAACAGCCGTTGCGCGGCCAGGTCGGCGGCCATCAGCAGCATTGCGCCGGTAAGCGCCGCCATAGGCAGTGCCAGGCGCTGGCTGGGGCTCAGGCGCCGGGCGATCTGCGGCGCCGCAAGGGCCACGAAACTGATGGGCCCGGCAATGGCGGTGGCGGCAGCGGTGAGCACCACGCCCAGCATCAGCAACACCAGGCGCGAACGCTCCACCGGCACGCCCAGGGCGCTGGCTGTGTCATCGCCCATTTCCAGCAGGCGCAGGCGCAGGCTCAGGGCCAGGCTGGCCACCAGTGCCACGGCAATGCACAGCAGCGCCGGCACGGCCTTGGCCCAGGTCATGCCGTTGAGGCTGCCAGCATTCCACAGGCCAGCCGACAACGTGGCTTCCAGCGAGCCATTGACCAGCACCCAGGTATTGAATGACACCAGCAAGGCACGTACCCCCAGCGCCACGATGATCAGCCTCAAGGTGCCGATGCCATTGCACCAGGCCAGCCGGTACACCGCCAGCGCTGTGATCAGGCCGCCGAGCAATGCGGCGGAGGCGGTACCCAGCGTGTTGCCTGGAAACAGCACCAGCGCCACCAGCACGCCACTGTAGGCGCCTGTGTTGAAGCCCATGATATCGGGGCTGCCCAGGGGGTTGCGCATCAATGACTGGAAGATCGCACCGCTGACCCCCAGTGCCGCGCCCAGCACCAGCGCGGTGGCCACCCTGGGCAGGCGCCATTGCAGCACGACCAGTTGCGTGCCCTGGGGGCCAGCGCCCCGCAACGCATCCATGACCTGGCCCAGGCCCAGGGTCAGGCTGCCGCTGGCCAGGGCCCAGGTACCCAGCGCCAGGCACAGCAGGGCCAGCGTGGTCGCAGTCGTGACTGGGCGGTGCTCGCGCAGGGTGTTCATCACTGCCCTCCCAGGCGTTGGCGCCGGGCAAGGACAATCAGCACCGGCGCGCCAATGAAGGCGGTCATCACCGATACACGCATTTCGCTGACGGCGATCACCCGGCCCAGGCTGTCGGCCAGCAACAGCAGGGCAGGGGTCAGCAACAGAATGAAGGGCAATTGCCGGCCATGGCCGGGGCCCGCCAGCCAGCGCGCCAGGTGCGGCATCATCAGGCCCACGAAGGCGATCGGGCCGACCGCGGCGGTGGCCGAGCCACACAGCAGGGTAATGGCCAGTAACCCCAGCAACTGCGTGCGCAACACCCGCGTGCCGAGTGCCGCGGCCATGTCCAGGCCCATCCCCAGGCTGTCCAGGGCACGGCTCAGGGCCAGGGCCAGCAGCACGCCGAGACCGATGGGCCACGCGGCAGCCTTGATGAGTTCAAGGTTGCGTACGTCCAGCGACCCGGCCTGCCAGTAGCGGACCTGGTCGAACACCAGCGGGTTGAGCAGGGTAATGCCCGAGCTGATGCCTTCCAGCACCGCTGTCAGGGCCACGCCCATCAGGGTCAGGCGCATGGGGCTGATGCGCCCGCCACCGGTGAAGCCGCTGAGGGTCACCAGCAGGTTGGCCAGCAGCGCGCCGACCACCGCGCACACCACGTACTGGTCAGGGCCATTGACCCCCAGCCAGCTCATGCCTGCCACCAGGGCAAAGCTGGCGCCAGCATTGATGCCCAGAATGCCCGGGTCGGCCAAGGGGTTGCGGGTCAGGGTCTGCATCAGCGCCCCGGCTACCCCGAGGGCAGCGCCGGCCAGCAGCCCGGCCAGGGTACGGGGCAAGCGCGCGTCGGTGATGATGATGCAATCAGGGCTGGTGCAGTGGCCACCGAGGGCGTCGAACACCTGGGAGAGGGGCGCATAGTGGGCGCCCACCTGCAGGCTGGCGAGAATGGCGGCCAACAAGGCCAGGGCGGCGGTCATCAACCGCAACGGGAAGCTCATGGCTGGCAGCGCCGGGGGGGTGCGAACATCATTTCTCGCCTGGCTGTGTATCGATACAAATACGAAGCATTCTTTTATGCACTCGATTAGCGAATGCTATCATGCGGGCCGCCCGATAGGTAGCGTGCCTATCGTGGCGCACTGCCCAATTGCCACGAGGGACCCATGGCTAGACCATCTGTATTCATCAACCTGAGCCTGCTCAACAGTCACCCCGCGTTTCGCGCGGTGTTCCTCGCGCGGCTCATTTCGCTGATTTCCCTGGGCCTGTTGGCCATCGCCATGCCGGTGCAGATCCAGGCCCTGACCCATTCGCCGATTCAGGTGGGGCTGGCGGTGACGCTGGCCGGCACCGGCATGTTCGTCGGCCTGATGCTGGGCGGCGTGCTGGCTGACCGGCACGAACGCCGCCGACTGATCCTGCTGGCGCGCTCCACCTGTGGCGTGGCCTTTGTGGGGCTGTGCCTCAACGCGCTGTTGCCGCAGCCCTCGTTGCTGGCCATCTACGGCCTGGCGCTGTGGGACGGCTTTTTCGGTGCCATCGGCGTTACCGCACTGCTGGCCGCCACGCCCGCCCTGGTGGGCCGCGAGCACATGGTGCAGGCGGGGGCCATCAGCATGCTCACCGTGCGCCTTGGCTCGATCCTGTCGCCGCTGCTGGGCGGGCTGCTGATCGCCTTCGGTGGCGTGGCCTGGAACTACGGCCTGGCGGCCCTGGGCACGCTGGTCACCGTGCTGTTGTTACTGCGCTTGCCCAGCCTGCCGCCGCCACCGGTACCGCGTGAGCACCCGCTGCGCGCACTGGCCACCGGTATCGGCTTTCTGTTCCAGAACCGCGTGGTGGGGACCGTGGCGTTGATTGGGGGGCTGCTGACCCTGGCCAGCGCGGTGCGTGTGCTGTACCCGGCGCTGGGCAGCGACTGGCACCTGAACGCCACGCAACTGGGCTTCATGTATGCCGCCACGCCCCTGGGCGCGGCCATCGGTGCTATCACCAGTGGGCGCCTGGCGGCAACGCCGCGGCCTGGACGGCGGATGATCGCCAGCGCGGTCCTGGCCTTCGCTGCCATCGCCCTGTTCAGCGTGATGCCGGCGTTCTGGCTGGCGCTGCTGTGCCTGGCCGGTTTCGGCTACCTGAGTGCGGTGAATGCGCTGTTGCAGTACGCCCTGATCCAGGCCAAGACCCCCGACCACTTGCTGGGACGAGTCAATGGCCTGTGGACCGCGCAGAACGTCAGCGGCGATGCGCTGGGCGCAGCGCTGCTGGGGGGCTTGGGCTCATGGTTGTTGCCGGCACCCGCTGCCATGGCCTTCGGCCTGGCGGCGGTCGCGGTGGGGCTGGTGCTGGCGCTGACCATGCGCCAGCTGCGTCATGTTCAGTTCGACGCGGTGGCGGCTGGCGCCTGAGTGCCGGGCTTGCCGAACTGTGCCTGCAGGCGGTCCAGCAAGTGGCTGGCGCTGTAGTAGTCCAGGCGGAAGGTGTCGGTGCCCAGCGCGTATACGCGTTGGCTGCCCACGGCCGGCAGGTGGGCCAGCAGGGTGTTGCCCAGCACGGCCTGGGTGTCGGCCGGCTCGGCGGCGAACATCAGGAAGGTCTGCCCAGTCAGCGCATCGGCCATGTGCTCGCCGCCGGCCTGGATGATGTCCTTGCGCTTGCCCATGGTCTGGTTGCTGGCCACGGCCGGTGACGGGCTGGCCAACTGGAAGCCCAGTTGTTCCAGCAACTGGCCTTGGGACGATTCACGGGTCCACACGTTGGCCTGGCGCGCTGCCGGGTTGTAGACGAACGCCGATACCGGCTGGGGCGGCAGGGTCAGGTCCTTGCGCACCTGGGCCTGGCGGTCGGCGAAGGCCTTGATCAGTGCCTGGGCCTGGCCTTCATGGCCAGTCGCCTGGCCCAGCAGTCGCTCCACGTCTTGCCAACTCTTGTCGTCATAGTTGACCACCAGGGTCGGGGCGATGGCCGACAGCTGGTCATACAGCGCCATGGCCGAGTCGCCACCGGTGGCACTGATCAGGATCAGGTCGGGTGCGGCCATGGCCACCGATTCGGCATTGGCCTCGCCGATGTACAGGCGCTGTACATTGCGCGCCTTGGCGATGGCGCCCCATTGGCGCAGGTAACCCTGGTCGTCGGCGACGCGGTTGTTGGGCACGGTGGCGCCGCTGGCCACCACGGGTGCATCAATGGCCAGCAACGCGCCGGTCAGCGTCACGCTGGTGGACACGATGCGCTTGGGCGCATGGTCCAGGACCACGCTGCCGTGTTCACCGCTGACGGTGCGTGGCCAGCTGGCGTCGGCATGGGCCAGCAACGGGAGGCAGGCGGCCAACAGGCACAGGCCGGCGCGCAGGGAAGGGAAGGGCAGGCGAAGGGTCATGGCAGGTAACGTCCCTGAGAGAGAATAATTCCCATTTTTATCAATGGGCTGCAGGTCTGCAAGCAGAAGTGTGTGTGGGCCGGTAACATTAATGATACATATTTGCAGTGAGCCGGGCATTGCTCATTGGGACCGGGCGCGGCCTGGGAAGCGTTCACTGCACCTTGGGGCAAGCATGACGGTGCGCTTTTACCGAGCGGCGCCCGGTCCCGCCGGGGCACGAGGATCACCTGTGGCAAATTGACGGTGACTGTACCAACGCTGAAGCGCTGAGGAGTGGCCATTTGCCTGCGGGCGACGTCGCGTTGACAAGTGGAATCGCTATCCATAACCTGAACATTATTGATAGCAATTCTCATTCATTTACATGAGGCGACGTCATGACGACACACCAAAAGGAACACGAGCGATACCGCACTGCTGACACCAGCGCCCAGCCGGCTCAATTCCTTTTCCGCACTGGCTCGCGTAGCCTGCGTGCCCAGGGCATCTTCACCCGCATCACCACCCCCGCCGGCAATGGCGGCGTCAGCTCCAGCACCTTCCTGGCCGAAGTGGGCGCCGCCCTTGAGCAAGCGCGTCGCGCCGGTATCGACAACCCCATCGTGATGGGCGCCATTCCTTTCGACACCCATCAGCCCTCGTGCCTGTATGTACCCCGTGAACATTCATGGAGCGAAGCGCCGCTGGCAGATGCTGGCCAGGGCCAGGCCCATCGCCCCCAAGTGCATGCCCAGCGCAGCATTCCCGATGAAGCCGGCTTCAAGGCGGCGGTTACCCAGGCCATCGCCAACTTCCGCACCAGCAGCATCCGCAAGGCAGTGCTGTCACGCCAGCTGGAAGTACAGTTGGCCGAGCCGGCCGATGTCGAGCAGATCCTCGCCAACCTGGCCGCGCAGAACCGCTCCGGCTACCACTTCCGGGTGCCCATGGCCGACGGCGGCGAACTGATCGGGGTCAGCCCCGAGTTGCTGGTGCGCAAGCAGGGTGATCAGGTGTTCACCAACCCGTTGGCCGGCTCGGCCAAGCGCCGTGCCGATGCCACCGAAGACCGTGAAGTGGGTGAGGCTCTGCTGGTGTCCGAGAAAGACCAGTACGAACACCGCCTGGTGATCGACGACATTCGCCACGTGCTTGAGCCTGTGTGCCGCGCACTGGACGTGCCCGCGGGCCCGTCGCTGTTGAGCACGGCAGCCATGTGGCACCTGTCGACGGCCTTGGAAGGCACGCTGCGTGACCCGCAGACGTCCGTGCTGCAACTGGCTTGTCAGATACACCCCACACCCGCCGTGTGCGGCGCCCCAACGCAATTGGCGCGCAAGCTCATCGACCTGTGCGAACCCGCCGACCGTGGCCTGTTCGCCGGCATGGTCGGTTGGTGCGACAGCCATGGCAACGGTGAATGGGTAGTGACCATTCGCTGCGGCACGGTGCACCACGACCGTATTCGCCTGTTCGCCGGCGCTGGCATTGTCGAGGCTTCGTGCCCCGAGTCGGAATGGAAGGAAACCCAGGCCAAGCTTGGCACCATGCTGGCCGCCTGTGGCCTTGACGCCAAGGTAGGTGCCTGATGAGTATCGCTTTCACTGCCTGGCCCGATGACCTGGCGGCCCATTACCGCGCCCAGGGCTACTGGCTCGACCGCCCGATGACCGACATCCTCGCTGACCAGGTGCAGGCGCGTCCCGAGGCCCCGGCCATCATCTGCGGCGAACGCACCCTGAGTTACGCCGAGCTGGACCGCCAGTCCAGCCACCTGGCTGCGCACCTGCACTCGGCCGGCCTGCGCCGTCATGACACGGCCCTGGTGCAACTGCCCAACGTCGCCGAGTTCTACGTCAGCTTCTTTGCCCTGCTGAAGCTGGGCGTGGTGCCGGTCAACGCATTGTTCAGCCATCAGCGCCAGGAGATGCTGGCCTACGCCCGGCAGATCCAGCCGCGCCTGTTGATCGCCTCTCGCCGCCACGGCCTGTTCGCCAACGAGAACTTCCTGGCTGAACTGCGTGATGTTGCCCCGACGTTGGCCACCGTGGTGCTGGACGGCGAAGCGGGCGCCAATGTGCTGAGCCTGCAGGACTGCCTGCAACCGCGCCCCGTGCCCTTCGGCGCTACGCCGACCGCGGGCGGCCAGGTGGCTTTCTTCCAACTGTCCGGTGGCAGCACCGGCACCCCGAAGCTGATCCCCCGTACCCACAACGATTACTACTACAGCCTGCGGCGCAGCGTCGAACTGTGCGGGCTGACCCCGGCCACGCGGTTCCTGTGCGCGTTGCCGGCGCCCCACAACTACACCATGAGCTCCCCTGGTGCCCTGGGCGTGTTCATCGCCGGTGGCTGCGTGGTGATGGCCGCCGACCCTGAGCCGCTCAATTGCTTCGCGCTGATCGAGCGCCACGCCATCGACTGGGTACCCCTGGTACCGCCGGCCGTGGCCTTGTGGCTGCGCGCCGCGCCGGAACATCGCCAGCGCCTGGCGAGCCTGAAGGTGCTGCAAGTGGGCGGTGCGAACTTCTCCGAAGCCTTGGCGCGCCGGGTGCCCGAAGAGCTGGGCTGCCGGCTGCAACAGGTGTTCGGCATGGCCGAGGGGCTGGTCAACTACACCCGTCTGGACGACGATAGCGACCGGGTGTTCACCACCCAGGGCTGCCCGATGAGCGCCGACGACGAGATCCGCGTGCTGGATGAAGAGGGCCGTGCCGTGCCCCTGGGTGAACCGGGCATGCTTGCCACCCGTGGCCCCTACACCTTCCGTGGCTACTACCTGGCCCCCGAGCAGAACGCCCAGGTGTTCGATACCGAAGGCTTCTACTACTCCGGTGACGTGGTTCAGCAGGACGCCGACGGTTACCTGAAAGTGGTAGGGCGGGTGAAAGACGTGATCAACCGCGGCGGTGAAAAGATCGCCGCCGAAGAAGTCGAGAACCTGCTGCTGCACCACCCGGCCGTCACCCACGTGGCCCTGGTGGCCATCCCTGACGAATTGATGGGCGAGAAAAGCTGCGCCTGTGTGGTGGCCAGCGACGCCGCGCTGAAACCGTCGGACCTGCGCAAATACCTGCGTGCCCAGGGCGTGGCTGACTACAAGTTGCCCGACCGCTTCCAGTTCATGGCCGAGCTGCCGCTGACGGCCGTGGGCAAGATCAACAAAAAGCAACTGCGCGACACCTTGCGCACTGCCTTCACCAACGCATAAGGCTTTTCCATGGCTATCCCGAAACTCGCCAGCTACCCCATGCCCACCCCGGACAGCTTCCCGGCCAACAAGGTGTCCTGGAACCTGGACCCTTCCCGCGCCGTGCTGCTGATCCACGACATGCAGGAATACTTCCTGGATTTCTACGGTGAAGGCAGCCCGCTGGTCAAACAGCTGGTGGACAACATCGTCGCCCTGCGTGCCTGGTGCCACGCCCATGGCGTGCCCGTGGTGTACACGGCCCAGCCGTCCGAACAGAGCCCCCAGGACCGCGCGCTGCTCAACGACATGTGGGGCCCCGGCCTGACCACCGCCAGCCGCCAGGTACAGCAAGTGGTCGCACCGCTGCGCCCCGAGCCCCAGGACACGGTGCTGGTGAAATGGCGCTATAGCGCCTTCATCCGCTCGCCCCTGGAGCAAATGATCAAGGAAGGTGGCCGCGACCAGTTGATCGTCTGCGGCGTATACGCCCATATCGGCTGCATGGTCAGCGCCACCGAAGCCTTCATGCGTGATATCCAGCCATTCTTCGTCGGCGATGCCCTGGCAGACTTCTCTGAAGAAGAGCACCGCATGGCCCTGCGCTACGTGGCCACCCGCAGCGGTTACGTGATCGCCAACCAGGCCATCATCGGCGCTTCGGCCAAGGCACCGTTGGACCTGGCATGGCTGCTGGCCCAGGTCCAGCCGTTCCTGGACGCCGACGACGGCGAGCCTGAGCCGGACGACAACCTGATGGACTTCGGCCTGGACTCGGTGCAGGTCATGACCCTGATCGGCAACTGGCAGCGCGAGGGCCTGGACGTCAGCTTCGCCGACCTGGCCGCCAAGCCAACGCTGGCTGGCTGGCTGGCCGCGCTGTCGAGCAAACGTTGATCCCTTTTTTCAGCCGCCCGGGCAGGGCGGCCTTTGGCGAGTTTTATTCATGAATACCCTGGATTTCAGCAACAAATGCGTGTGGGTCACCGGTGCCGGGCAAGGTATCGGTTTGCAGGTGGCTTTGCGCTTCCAGGCCGCGGGTGCCGAAGTGCTCGGGTTCGACCGTGCCTTCAATGAAGCCGAGTACCCGTTCAAGACTGTGCAACTGGACGTGACCGACGCCCACGCCGTCGAGCAGGTCTGCCAGGAAATCCTCGGCCAGCACCCGCGTATCGACGTGCTGGTCAATGGCGCGGGCGTACTGCGCCTAGGCAACAGTGACGAGCTGTCGGTCGCCGATTGGCAGGCCTGCTTCGACGTCAACGTCTCGGGCCCGTTCTACCTGTTCCGCCAACTGGTGCCGGTGTTCAAGGCCCAGGGCAAGGGCGCGGTGGTCAGTATCGCGTCCAACGCCGCGCACGTACCGCGCATGCAGATGGCCGCGTACTGCGCGTCCAAGGCGGCCATGGTGTCGTTGAACAACTGCATTGGCCTGGAGCTGTCGGCCTACGGTGTGCGCTGCAACCTGGTATCGCCGGGCTCCACCGACACCCCGATGCTGCGCGACATGGTCGGCGGCCCCCAGGGTTTCGACCGCCTGGTCGCCGGCTTGCCGGAGCATCACAAACTCGGCATCCCCCTGCGCAAGATCGCCACCGCGGATGAAATCGCCAACGTGGTGCTGTTCCTGGCCTCGGACCTGGCCAGCCACGTGACCCTGCAGGACCTGGTAGTCGACGGCGGCGCTACCCTGGCGGCGTGACCCACCCGCGGACCGGGTCGCGTCCCAGGCGCTGCGTTGCATCAGGCACACCGCATGCATCCCGGCGCGGCCAGGTCCGCTACCGCTGGCTTACTTGGGCTGCTTGGCGAGCCAGGCTTTCATCTGCGCGATCTCGGCATCCTGGGCCTTGATGATGCCTTCGGCGAGCTTGCGGATTTCCGGGTCCTTGCCGTACTTCAGTTCAGTCTTGGCCATGTCTACCGCGCCCTGGTGGTGCGGCAGCATGCCTTGCACGAACAGCACGTCGGGGTTGTCGCTGGTGCTGCCCATGTTCATGTCGGCGGACATGCCGTGGGCGGCATGCTGGTATTCGGCTTTCATGGCCTCGGTGGTGTCGGCGGCATAGGCGGCGCTGCACAGGCCAGCGGCCAGGATGAAGCTCAAGAGTCGGGTCATGGAAGTGCTCCTGCTGGTAAAAGTGTGAAGGGTAGACCTTGCCACAAGGGGAAGGTCAAGGTGCCACAGGTTTTTTGACTTCCCGGTCGCGCGCGGCCTGATGCACCGCGACAAGCGGCACAAACGGCCCCGCGTGATGTCGCAAGAGTACCCCTGTGATCACGGCCCCGACGAGTAGCGAACCATGAGCATCCCCGACGAAGACCGCCAGCAACTGCAACTGGCGAAGAACCTGCTGGAGAACCCCGGCTTCGTGGCCAAGGTGACCAACGTCATCGGCATGCCCATCGAGGGCGCGTTGGCGCGCCTGCCCAGAAGCCTGACCTCGCGCATCGCCGGCATTACCCAGTCAGCGTTGCTCAAGGCAGTGGAAGCGGCGGTCTTCACCCTCAAGGACGCGCCGGGGGTCGCAGCCTCGAACCGTTGGCACAAGGCAGGGATCGCCGTCAGTGGCGGGGTAGGGGGCTTCTTCGGCTTCACCGGGCTGGGGGTGGAATTGCCCCTGTCGACCTCGATCATGCTGCGCTCCATCGCCGATATCGCCCGTGCCCATGGTGAGCATGTGGACACCGACGAAGCCAAGCGGGCCTGCCTGGCGGTGTTCGCCCTGGGCGGGCGGTCCGCCAGCGATGACGACTCCGAAACCGGCTACTATGCCGTGCGCGCCGCCTTGGCCAAATCGCTGTCCGACGGCTCCATCGTCAAGCTGGTGGCCGCCATCGCCCAGCGTTTCAGCGTGCAGGTCAGCGAGAAAGCCGCGGCCCAGGCCATACCAGCGATTGGCGCGGTGGGTGGAGCGCTGATCAATTTGGCCTTCATCGACCATTTCCAGGACATGGCCCGTGGGCATTTCATCGTCCGCCAACTGGAACGGCGCCATGGCCAGGCGGCGGTGCAGCAGCTTTACCAGGCGCTGCCCCAGCGGGGGTGAGCCAGGTTATTCACGCAGTGCCCGCGGGCTGATGCCCAGGCGTTGGCGGAACAGCGTAGCCATGTGGGCCTGGGAAGCGAAGCCGCAGGCAGGGGCGATGTCGGCCAGGCGCTCGCGCGAACCGCACACCAGCGCCCTGGCCCGGGCCAGGCGGCGGTCGATCAGGTAACTGTGCGGGCTACTGCCGGTAGCCTGCTTGAACGCGCGCATGAAATGCCCCTCGGACAGCCCGAGCAGCGCGGCCATGGCCTGCACGCTGAGCGCACCGTCGAGCCCGGCGTCGATGAAATCGTCAAGCATCGCCAGGCGCCGGCTGGTCATGGAGCCCCCCTCGGTACCCGGTGCTCCTTGCCCAGCGCTCGCCCGTTGTGCCAACTGCAGTGCCCAGCCTTCCCAGTCGGCGTCTGCCGCGCCCTGCAGCAACGCGCTGCGCAAGCGTCGGGCCAGGTTCATGGCCGCACGGTCGACTCGGTTGTTGTAAGCCTGCTCACCCCGCAGCGGCACGCCATCAATGCGGGTCAGGCGCAGGTATTCGCCGCCATGGGCCGAAGCGGAATACACGTCGCACCCCGCTGGCACGAACGCCAGGCCATTGGCGGTGGCCTGGAAGGGCACTACCCGGTCACTGCCAATGGCATGCACCCCGCGCTGGCTATCGAAGGCGAAGCCGATCGCTGCTTCGCTGGCCACGTAGCGGGCTTCATACGGCGCCCCAGGCAGCAATTCGATCGCCCACGGCCCGGCCTCGGCGCGGCGAACCGGTTCGGTGGCAGGTGGCAGGTGCGCTGAGTGATCCATGCCCACCATGGTACGCAATCACGGCGGTCAACGTCAGGTCGGTTTTCTGAAAGCCCAGGCCGCCTGCTGCTCCCTAGACTGAGCGAAAACCCAGGAGACCGCACCATGCATGGCTTGACCCGCGACGACCTCGACAACGCTGCCCGCCAGGTGTACCAGGTGATGCCGGCCACGCCCCAGTATGCCTGGCCACTGCTGGCTGAACGCCTGGGCTGCACGGTGTGGGTCAAGCACGAGAACCATACCCCTACCGGTGCGTTCAAGGTGCGCGGTGGCATCACGTTCCTGCACTGGCTGGTCCAGACCCACCCCCAGCTCCGGGGTATCGTGTCCGCCACCCGTGGCAACCACGGCCAGAGCCTGGCGCTGGCGGCGCGGGCCCATGCTGTGAGGGCGCTGATCGTGGTACCGCTGGGCAACTCGCGGGAAAAGAACGCCGCCATGCGCGCCTTCGGCGCCGAGGTGGTAGAGCACGGCCGCGACTTCGACGAAGCCCGTGAGGAAGCCGCGCGTCTGGCGCGGGAACAAGGGCTGTACCTGGTGCCGCCGTACCACCCGGAACTGGTCAAGGGCGTGGCCAGCTACGCGTTGGAACTGTTCAGCGCAGTACCCGACCTGGATGCCGTCTACGTGCCCATGGGCTGTGGTTCGGGAGTGTGCGCGGTCATCGCCGCCCGCGATGCGCTGGGTTTGAGCACCCAGGTGATCGGTGTGGTGGCCGAGCGGGCGCCAGCAGCGAAGTGGTCCTTCGACAGCGGCCGGTTACAGGAGAGCGCCACGGCCGATACCCTGGCCGATGGCATGGCGGTGCGCCGGCCCGTGTCCGAGGCGTTCGAGGTGTATGCCCAAGGCGCGGCGCGCATCGTCGCGGTCAGCGAGGCGCAGATCGCCGAGGCCATGGCGGTGTACTACACCGACACCCACAACCTGGCGGAAGGCGCGGGCGCTGGCGCCCTGGCGGCGTTGATGCAAGAGCGTGACGCCATGGTCGGGAAACGGGTGGCTGTGGTGCTCAGTGGCGGGAATGTCGATTGGCCGGTGTATAAGCAGGCAGTCGGGGGAAGCTGAACATTGGCAACCCCGTATTTCATCTCACGGCCGTAACCGATACCCTTACCCCTCGCTGCTTGCCCACGCAAGCGCCGTGTTCACCATGGGCGCGCCGTGCGCGCCCTGCACTGGGTAAGAAGGAGCCAGGCCATGCCATCCCCACCGTTCTTGGATTTCAACGAGGCGCTCGCAGCCGGGGAGATCGTCTCGGTTCCCCTGGAGAAGTCCTACAGGCTGGTCAACCACGGCCCCACCGTTCTGGTGTCTGCCCGCCATGACGGGGTCGAGAATGTCATGGCAGCCGCCTGGGCCTGTGGCCTGGATTTCAGCCCGCCCAAAGTCACCGTGGTCATCGACAAGATAGCCGCCACCCGCGCTCTGATCACTGCCAGCGGCTACTTCGCCCTGCAGGTGCCGAACGTGGCCCAGTTGCAGCTGACCTACGACCTGGGCACCACCAGCCTTGCCGACGATGCCGACAAACTCGCCCACGCCGGCGCCCAGTTGTTTGATGCCCCGGGCCATGACGTGCCGCTGGTCCAGGGCTGCTCGGCGTGGCTGGTGTGCCGTCGTATTCCCGAGGCGCATATCGAAGACGCCTACGACCTGTTCGTCGGTGAAGTCGTGGGGGCGTGGGCGAACCCGCAGGTGTTCGAGGAGGGGCATTGGCATTTTGACCGCGCGCAGCCGGCCCTCAGAAGCCTGCATTACATCGCAGGTGGGCAGTTTTATGCGATTGGTGAGGCGCTGACGGCGCAGGTGAAGTAGCGCGCCATCGGCCAGGCTGGGGAGGCGCCGGGGTTATAGGCGCGTCCTGATGAATGGCGTCTGGTGACCACCGTACCCATCAAGCTCTTCTAGGCTCTGTATGAAAGGCATCCCCACTCGGCCATGCTGCGTTGAAACCTTGCATTCCGTGCTCCGTTCAGGCTGATTTTATTGTCGATTCGAGCAACCCCCTCTCTCTGCAACACGAGGTTACAACTATGCGGAATAGCACCGCCTCGTCGAAATAGGCAATAACGCGCTCTTTATGGGCAATCGCTTTTGCCTTTGCGGATGCATACTCAAGGTCATGGTCGCGTCTGTCGTGCCTTCCCGTGTGCGGCTCGGCACCGCGCTGGCCCGGGGTCGCTTGCCCGCATCAATGCCCTGATTGGCCTGATTCTGGGGAGTAAAGCCGCCGCTGCAAACGCCTTGGCCCTCATGGCCGATATAGTCCGCGTCAGCAATGGAGTAAACCGTGGCCCACTTCAAGGTTGCATGCAACGAAGCCTCCCTGGCTCAGCGCACCTCGGGTGCGCTGATTGGCACCGATACTCGCAAGCTCGCCGATGCAGTAAGCCAATTCGCGCGAACAGATGGCGATTTCGGGACGGCGATTCCTGGCCTGAGCCTGCATCGGCGCCATAAGCAGACCATGCCGCTGCATTGCATTTACGGCTTGGGGATGGGGTTGACCCTGCAAGGGCGCAAGCAGGTGGTTGTCGGGGACGAAGTCGTGACTTACTCACCTGGCCAGTCGATGGTGACGAGCGTTGATCTTCCGGTGATTTCGAATGTAATCCAAGCCAGCGTTGCCCAGCCGTTTCTCGGGATGATGCTGACGTTCGAGAGCCGCACGGTTGTACAGATTGCCGAGCGTCTCCAGCTCTCGCAACGAATCAAGGATGACGGGTTCAAACCTGTGACCGTGAATGACCTGGATGCCGGCGTGCTAGGAGCGCTCGAGCGCCTGGTCGCACTGCTCGACGAGCCAGCGTTGATCAATTCAATTGCACCGTTGGTCACGGAAGAAATCATCATCAGGCTGCTGCTGGGTGCGCATGGGCCGCAAATGCTTCACGTCGTCAGCGTCGGTTCCCCCAGCCAGCACATTGCCAAAGCGATTGCCTGGCTTAAGCTTAATTTCTGCCAGACGTTGCGTATGGACGATCTCGCTGCCACGGCCCACATGAGTCCATCGACTTTTCGTCAGCATTTTCGCTCGGTGACGGGCATGAGCCCCTTGCAGTATCAGAAGCAACTTCGCTTGCAAGCGGCGCGGCAGTTGATGCTGAGCGAGAAGGTCGATGCCAGCAGTGCGGGAGGGCTGGTGGGGTATGAAAGCTCCTCCCAATTCAGCCGTGAATACAGCCGTCTCTTCGGCGAGCCGCCGCAACGGGATATCAAGCGAATGCGTTTGCAGTAGACAACACGCTGACGACGGCTTTCGGGTTGGATGTCAGTGCAAGTTGGCCGCTTGAAAAAACGGGCGAGGTCAGGGGCCAGACGTGCTTCTCGACATACACCGCCCTATGGATGTCAGCACCGTGATCTGAACCATAAGAAGCCAATGAGGACCCTACCATGACCGAACCGACCGGAAAAAACAGTCCAGACTCAGACAGCCCTGGTCAACTGTTCACCGAGCTGACAACCCCTTCGCGCCGTCATTTTCTTCGAACCATCGGCATTTCCGGTATGGCCGCCGCTACCGCGCCGGTATGGGCCCAGGCGGCCCAGTTGGAAGCGCCTGTCGATGACAGTGAAAAGCCGCTGGCCAAGGGCGAGCAGCGCATTACGTTGACGGTGAACGGGCAGCCGTACACGCTCAATGTTCCTGGCAATGCCGTTCTGTTGGACGTGGTGAGGGATCGGCTCAAGCTGACGGGCACCAAGAAAGGCTGTGACCATGGCCAATGTGGCGCCTGCACGTTGCACATCAACGGCATCCCGGTAAATAGCTGCCTCTCGCTGGCCGCCATGCATCAGGGGGATGAGATCACCACCATCGAAGGCCTTGAGCACGATGGGCAACTGCACCCTATCCAGGAAGCCTTTTGGGCCCACGACGCCTTTCAGTGCGGTTATTGCACTTCCGGTCAAATGATGACAGCCGCCGCGATCATCAAAGACCCGAACATCGGTGCCGATGATGCCAGCGTGCGGGAGGCCATGAGCGGGAACATCTGCCGTTGCGGGGCCTACAAGAACATCCTTGCCGCGGTGCAGGATGCCCGAAGCAAAATACAAGGAGCCAGCTGATGAGAGCCTTGGAATATACTCGCGCTACCAGCACTGAGCAGGCGATTTCGACGCACGCCCGTACCGAGGCGACGGCATTCCTGGCCGGTGGTACAACGCTGCTTGATTTGGTGAAGCTGGACATCATGCAGCCGGATCGTGTCGTGGATGTACACACACTCGCCTTGAATCAGGTCGAAACCCTGAGTGATGGCCGCACTCGTATTGGCGCGATGGTCACCAATACTCAGCTGGCTCATCACCCGCGAATCAGAGAGCAGTACGCGGTGCTCTCTCAGGCGCTTCTTTCCGGCGCCACCACGCAATTACGCAACAAGGCAACCACTGCCGGCAATGTCATGCAACGCGTGCGGTGCAACTATTTTCGCGACGGTGTTTCTGCCTGCAATAAACGCGTTCCAGGTTCGGGCTGTGCGGCCATTGGTGGTCACAACCGCAGCGTCCATGCGGTGCTCGGTACCAGCGACCACTGCATCGCGACTCATCCCTCCGATATGTGCGTCGCGATGGCCGCCATCGGTGCCACGGTCGAAGTGCAAGGGCCGTCGGGCAAGCGTGAGATCGACTTTCTGGATTTCCACCTGTTGCCCGGCAGCACCCCCTGGAAAGAGCATGCGCTGGGCCCTGACGAGCTGATCACCCATGTGACCCTGAACGCCCCGCTGGGGAACAGCAAGTCGGGCTACCTGAAGTTGCGCGACCGCGCTTCCTACCAGTTCGCCCTGGCCTCCAGCGCGGTGATACTGGTGATGGACGGCCAGGTCATCCGAGAAGCGCGTATTGCCCTGGGAGGCGTCGGGACCAAGCCATGGCGTGCGCTTGAGGCAGAGCGAGCGCTACGCGGGGCCCCAGCAACACCGGAAAACTTCGCCAAGGCAGCGGCAATCGCTTTGCAAGGGGCGAAGCCCTACGCACATAACGCCTACAAGATTCCTCTCGCAAAACAGGCCATCGTGCGCAACCTCATGGTAACCGGCACAGGAGCTATCGCATGAGTGACTCAATCATGGGGGCCTCCCCGCGTCGCATCGATGGTCGCCTGAAGGTAACCGGTCGTGCGCAGTACGCCGCTGACCATCACCCCGAGGGCATGGTCTTCGCTTATGGCGTCTACAGCACTGTGGCGAGCGGCTCCATCAAAGCGCTCGATATCAGCGCAGCTCGCCAGTCGCCTGGCGTGATCGAGATACTGCACCACGGTAACTTTCCCCAGGCATTTCACACGTCGCCGGTGCCATTCTCGCTGTCCGGTGTGCTGACGGGATCACGTACGGATGAGAAACGTCTGCCCTTTGAAGACAACGTCATTCGGTATGCTGGACAGTTTGTCGCCCTGGTAGTCGCGGATACGTTCGAGCACGCGCGCGAGGCAGCGCTCAAGGTCAAGGTCAGTTACGCCAGTGCTGCCACATTCGCCAATTTGAAGCAGGGTCTGAAGCAGCGGGCGGCTGCGGATGGTGGCAAGGGTCATAAACGAGGGGACCCTGCCGCAGCGTTTGACCAGGGCGTGCAGACGGTGGATGCAACCTATACCACTCCCTGTGAAACCCATAATCCGATGGAAATGCATGCCACCGTCGCGGAGTGGAAGAGCGGGAGGCTGGTCGTCTACGAGGCAACGCAATCCGTGGTCGTTCACCGCAATACCCTTGCCCAGGTATTCGGCTTGCCGACTGAACATGTCGAAGTCAGGGCGCCGTTCATTGGCTCCGGCTTTGGCGGCAAGCTTTGGATATGGCCGCACTCGGTCGCCGCGTGTGCGGCTGCCAAGGTGGTGGGGCGTCCGGTTCAACTGGTCGTGCCGCGAGCGCAGATGTTCACAACGGTCGGGCATCGTCCTGAAACCGAACAAAGAATGAGGTTGGCGGCCGATGCCAAGGGCAAGCTGGTTTCGCTGCGACATGAATCGCTCAACACCACTGGCTTCGGTGATCAGTACGTGGAGAATTGTGGCGGGATGAGTGCGAGTCTCTACGCCTGCGCCAATGTCGAGATCACCCACGCGACAGTGCAGGTCAATCGAGGCGCCCCCACATCGATGCGCGCACCCGGTGCAGCGCCTGGCCTTTTCGCGTTGGAGTCGGCTATCGATGAATTGGCAGAGAAGTGCCGCATGGACCCACTCGCGTTCCGCCAGCTGAATTGGGCGGAGCAAAACGGCCAGGAGAACCTGCCGTGGTCAGGCAACCATCTGCGAGAGGCTCTCGAACAGGGCGCGGAAAGATTCGGGTGGGCCCGGCGTACTCCCGGCATTGGCAGCATGCGCGATGGCCATGAGGTCATCGGCTACGGCATGGCGCAGTGCAACTGGGATGCCTTCCGTACTCCTGCGAAGGCCCGCGTATCGCTGAAGTCTGACGGGCGCGCCGAGGTGTATTGCGGCGCCCAGGATATCGGGACCGGGACCTACACCGTCATCGCGCAATGTGTCAGCGACATCACGGGGTTGCCCCTGGACAAGATTGTGGTGGAGTTGGGCAACTCATCTTTCCCACCTGCTCCTGTCTCAGGTGGATCGTGGATCACTGCCAGCGTACTGCCTGCGGTCGCCGAAGCCACTCGTGCCGCACTGACACAGCTCAAGCGCTTTGCGTCGTCAGCGGAAGGCGGGCTTGCCAACGCCAAGCCCGACGCGATCAACGTGAGTAACGGTCGGCTGGACGATGGCAGTACCAGTCTTGGTTTCGCCGATGTGCTCAACCGGTTGAAAATCGCCAGCGCCGAGGGCGAAGCGCACACCGGCATGGCCGATACGGCGAAACATGCCTTTGCTTCGTTTGGTGCCCATTTTGTCGAGGTCCGCTGGGATCCGGGTATTTCTCGGCTGCGAGTGTCGCGGGTGGTCAGCGCTATTGACGTGGGCAAGGTCATCAACGCCAAAACCGCACGTAACCAGGTGGAAGGCGCCATTGTCATGGCCATCGGAATGGCGCTGTTCGAGTCCGCCGACTACGACGAGCGTAACGCCATGCCGGTGAACAACAACTACGCCGAGTACATGGTTCCCGTCCACGCGGATCAGCCGGAGATCGATGTGATCCTGCTGGACTATCCCGACTACAACCTCAACGAGTTCGGTGCGCGCGGGGTGGGGGAGATCGGTGTGACAGGCCTGGCCGCTGCCGTGGCCAACGCGGTCTATCATGCGACCGGGAAACGAGTACGAGACTTGCCCATCAGCCTTGAGAAGCTGATGGATGAGGGGCATCAGGTCGCTTAGCCGTGATGGCCATGCGGGGCGAAGATCTCTCATTGGGGACTTCGCCCCTTAGGGCGGTTGCTGCGAGTTGAGCCGCTATGTAATCGAGGCGATTGATGGCGCGGCGCTTGTCAACTGGCCCGGACGTTGAACCATCCCACTGTTCCCTCGATCTCCTTCCACAGCTTTGGCGGGATGGCAATGCGCGACACATCACTCGCGGCTATATCGAGAGAAATGTGCTTTTCCTGCTGCGTTCGCGCGAGTAATAGCCAGTCAGGATTCATTACCAGGCCTTGTCCCACGGCCACTAATGATAATCCGGCTGCAATAGCCGACTCTGCCTCTTTAGGCGTACGGATCTGGCCTGCGGCTATCATCGGTATGCGTGCGCCAAGATGACCCGACACAATGTCTACCAGCGTCCGACCTTCATCATCCCCAATCGGACGGTCCTCCAACGCGTTGCCAAGCGACGCATGAAGGTAGGTGATACCGGTCTCGACCAGCCTGTCCACGAACTGCATTGATTCATTAAGCCGCAAGCCATCCTCGTGCGATTCTTCCAGCGAGATCCTGTAGCCGAGGGCGAATGGACGATCTGCGTGCTCTTCAATCACACGATTGACCTCTTGAACAACCGCTATCGGGAATCGCATACGTCCCTCTAGCGAGCCACCCCAGCGATCTTGTCGAATGTTGAAATGAGGCGACAGGAAATTTTGAAGCAGAAAACCGTGTGCGCCGTGCAGCTCCACCCCATCGAAGCCAGCTTCGATGGCTCGGCGTGTGGTTTCGCCGAATGAACGAATGACGTCGAGTATCTCGGCTTCGTCCATGGCCCGTGGCGTCATCGCGGGCGCAAATGGCCCCGCGTCGCCGGTCACTGCGCTTGCGGCCACGATCTCCGGGACAAGGTCTGGGCGGGTTTTGACGCCAGCATGGAAGATCTGAAGGATCGCCGGAGCGCCGCCGCTTTTAGCTGCGGCGGCCAGATTCTTGAGGCTAGGGATAAAGGAGTCATCATGCGCAGCAAACTCGCCGGTGAACCCGACACCGTTTTCATGAACATGTGTGCATCCAGTGATGACCAGCCCGACATCCTGGGCGCGCAGGCGGTAATAGGCGATCTCTTCGTCCGAGACCGTACCGTCTGTATTGCTCGCCCATGTCGTCATAGGAGCCATGACGATCCTGTTACGCAGGGGCAGGCCCGGAGCCAGCTCGAACGGCTGAAAAAATGATGCTGTTTTCAATGTCGATTTCCACTGTGGTAGTAATTGGCGGACGGATGACCACGGCTCGAACGGCTAGATTCATTGCCCATTACGCGTAATTGTCCCTGTTTAACGACGGCGAAGGTTGCTCAGTTCGAGGCCAAGGTTGCCTAAACTGATGGATGCGCGGGATGGTCGGTATATAGGGGGGAGCGCTGTGTATGCAGGTGCCTGAATGCCCATGGCGCGGGGTGCTTGCAAACAGGCGCATAGCTGGTGCCGTCCGCGCCACGCCGATGAACACCCACCCAGCCACTGTTCACCCATCCAGCCCCTGTAGAAAAAGTTGTCCCCGGAAATCGTGAGTATCTCTGTGGATAAAACGACGAACCCCCGCAAAACCGGGGTCAGAGTCGATGTGATGAAATAATGACCAAACGTTGCACCCGCAGGCTTCCTGGCCCCTCTGATAAACTGTACCGATTGACCAGAGGGCCCCGTCCATGAGTGAACCGATTCGCCTTACCCAGTACAGCCACGGCGCTGGCTGTGGCTGCAAGATTTCCCCCAAGGTGCTGGAGGTGATCCTGGCCGGCAGTGGCGCCCAGAACCTGGACCCGAACCTGTGGGTGGGCAACGCTTCGCGGGACGATGCCGCGGTGTATGGCATCGATGGCGAGCGCGGGGTGGTGTCGACCACCGACTTCTTCATGCCCATCGTCGATGACCCGTTCGACTTTGGCCGTATCGCCGCCACCAATGCCATCAGTGATATCTACGCCATGGGCGGTGACCCGATCATGGCCATCGCCATTCTCGGCTGGCCGGTCAACGTGCTGCCGGCCGAGGTGGCGCGCGAAGTGATTCGCGGCGGCCGCGCGGTGTGTGACGAGGCGGGCATCACGTTGGCGGGCGGCCATTCCATCGATGCCCCCGAGCCGATCTTCGGCCTGGCGGTGACGGGGCTGGTGGAAAAGCGTTTCATGAAACGCAATGACACCGCCACCCTGGGCAGCGAGCTGTACCTGACCAAACCTTTGGGCATCGGTGTGCTGACCACGGCGGAAAAGAAGGGCGTGTTGCGCACCGGCGATATCGGTGTCGCCCGCGACCAGATGTGCACCTTGAACAAGCCCGGCAGCCGCTTCGCGCGCCTGGCAGGCGTTACGGCCATGACCGACGTCACTGGTTTCGGCCTGCTTGGCCACCTGGTGGAAATGGCCGATGGCAGCGGCTTGACCGCGCGCCTGAATGCGGCGGCGGTGCCACTGCTGCCCAACATCGAGTATTACCTGGACAAGGGCTGTGTGCCCGGCGGCACCCTGCGCAATTTCGACAGCTACGGCGAGCGTATCGGCCGCCTGAGCGCCCTGCACAAATTGCTGCTGTGCGACCCGCAGACCAGCGGCGGCCTGTTGATCGCGGTCGAGCCCCAGGCCCGGGCCGAATTTCTGGCCCTGGCCAGGGAGCTGGGGCTGGACCTGGCGCCGATCGGCGAATTCGTGGCGCCGCAGGCCCACGCGGTCGAGATCCTCTGATGCGGGACAATTGCGTGGATTACCGTGGGCTGTTTCTGGCCGACACGCCGCTGATGGATGTGCGCGCGCCGGTGGAATTCGAGAAGGGCGCCTTCGCCCACAGCCTCAACCTGCCGCTGATGAACGACAGTGAGCGCGAGCAGGTGGGAACCTGCTACAAGCGCCACGGCCAGCAGGCTGCCATCGAGCTGGGCCACCGGTTGGTGCAGGGCGAGCTCAAGCAGGCGCGCATCGAAGCGTGGGTAGACTTCACCCGTCGCCACCCCGACGGCTACCTGTACTGCTTCCGCGGTGGCCTGCGCTCGCAGATCACCCAACAGTGGTTGAAAAGCGAGGCGGGCATCGACTACCCCCGGGTGGTGGGGGGCTACAAGGCGCTGCGCCATTGCCTGATGGACACGACCGAGCAGGCCGTGCAGGCCTGTGATTTCGTGCTGGTGGGTGGCTTGACCGGTTCGGGCAAGACCGAGGTGCTGGCATGCCTGGGTAACGCCCTCGATCTGGAAGGCCACGCCAACCACCGCGGCTCCAGCTTTGGCAAGCACGCCACGCCGCAGCCGGGGCAGATCGATTTCGAGAACCGGTTGGCCGTGGATATCCTCAAGAAGCGCGACCGGGGCATCGACGCTTTTGTGCTGGAGGACGAAGGGCGTGCCATCGGCAGCCGCGCGGTGCCCCTGTCCCTGTACCGGCGCATGCAGGAGGCACCCTTGGTGTGGCTGCTGGACAGTGTCGAGGAGCGCGTGGAGCGTATTCTCAAGGACTACGTGGTAGACCTGTGCGCGGAGTTCGTCCAGGTGCATGGCGTCGAGCAGGGTTTCGACCGGTTTGCCGAGCGCCTGTGCCAGAGCCTGGCGAGCCTGGTCAAACGGCTGGGAGGGGAGCGCTACCAGCGCCTGGCCAAGGCGCTGGACAGCGCCCTGGACGAGCAGGCCCGCGGCGGCGGGGTGGAGGGGCATCGGGCGTGGATCAGCGGGTTGCTGAACGAGTACTACGACCCGATGTACGCCTACCAGCGCGAGGCCAAAGGCGCCAGGATCGAGTTTGCCGGTGGCCGCGAGGAAGTGCTGGCCTACCTGCGCGACCGCTGATGCCCGCCCCCCTGCACGACCGGCCATTGCGTGGGGGGATGGTTACAACACCAGCGCGCCGATGAGCCCCGTGATCACGCCCACCACCATGGTCAGCACCGCCACCGTCACCAGCACCCGGCGGTCGAACGACTTGCGCAGCATCAGCAGCGACGGCAGGCTGATGCTGGGCAGGGTCATCAGCAGCGCCACGGCGGGCGCGGTGCCCAGCCCCAGGGTCATGAGGGTCTGCACGATGGGGATTTCCGCCGCCGTGGGAATCACGAAGAAGGTGCCCACCACCGCCAGCGGTACCAGCCACAGCAGGCTGTTGCCCATGGCGCCGTCCACGTGGGGGAACAGCCACACGCGCGCGGCGCCCAGCACCAGCACCGCCAGCACGTAGACAGGGATGGTGGTCCAGAACAGTTGCCACAGCGACCGCATCCAGCGCCCGAACCAGGGGCCCTGTTCCGGCTCGCTGGCCTGTTCGACCGCTGCCACCGCCGCTTCGGGCAGCACCTCGGGGCGGGAAATGCGCTGCGCATACAGCGACACCCCGACCACCAGGATGACCCCGGCGATCAGCCGCACTGCCGTGAAGCCCCAGCCCAGCACGAAGCCCATGAACACCAGGGTGGCCGGGTTGAGCACTGGGTTGGCCATCCAGAAGGCCAGCGCCGCGCCTACCGATACCTGCTGGCGGCGCAGGCCGGCGACCACCGGGGCCGCGCAGCAACTGCACATCATGCCCGGGAGCGCGAACAGCCCGCCGCGCACGGTAGAACCCATGCCGGCCTGGCCAAAGGCACGCAGCAGCCAGTCACGGGGTATCAGCACCTGCACCAGCGAACCGAGAATCACCCCCAGCACGGCGGCTTTCCAGATCGCCAGGAAGTACACCTGGGCATAGGCCAGCGCAGCGGCCAGTGGCTCCTGGGTATGGTCGTCGATGATGGAGCCACCGATGCTGTGGTTGCTGGCCGCCACGAACGACTTCAGGTAATAGGGCGACCACTTCACGTAGTAAAGGCCGATCACGGCCACCAGCACGAAGGCCAGGGGTTTGAGCCAGAACAGCCGGGAGCGCTGTTGGGCGGGGGAGGTGAGGGTAGTCATCGGTGTGTTCCGGACAGGACGAGGTAAGTAAGGAGCCATTTTAGCTCAGGTTGCCTGCCAGCAGCGGGTAACGTGCGCGTGCCCATCAAACCCCGCGACGATGGTGAGCGCACTCAAGGTTCGTCCGCTACAGTATTCACACCAATAAGGATAAAGCCCCGTCACGCCCGTGCACACGGGGGGAAACGGCGGTCTGAGGCAGGAAGCGTTCTGGCTCGCTCGGTGGGTTCGATCATGCGCTTTTCTCGTTTCGTCGCAGCCTGGGCATTCGTGGGTTGCTGTGGCCTGGCCCTGGCCGCCGATCCCTCTGCCAATCCGCAGCACACTATCGAAAAGGCCGAGGTGCTGGAGCACAAGGTCGCTGACAAGGACAGCGCACAGGCGCCGCCCAAGGCCGAGATCATCAGCAAGCCCGAGGCCCAGGCGGTGGACCCTGTCGGTGAAAAACCGGTGGATGACGCCCTGACCTGCCTGGCCCGTACGCTGTATTGGGAAGCCAAAGGCGGAACCCCGGAAGACATGGCGGCGGTGGCCAATGTGGTGCTTAACCGGCTGGGCCATGAAGGTTTTCCAGGCACCGTGTGCGAAGTGGTGAAGCAGGGCGCCGACAAGAAAGTCTGCCAGTTTTCCTGGTGGTGCGACGGTCGCTCCGATGATGTGCAGGAGCCCGAGCGCTACAGCGTCGCCAAGGAGGTCGCACGCAAGGCGCTGAACCAGGAACTGCCCGACCGTACCCGCGGGGCCATGTACTTCCATGATCGCCAGGTCAAGCCAGAGTGGGCGGGGCAGTACCTGAAGACGGCCGAGTCGGGCAAATTCCTCTTCTACAAACCTCGCGAAGGCAAGGCCAGGTAGTCTTCACGCCGCCGTCTGCTCGTCACTCAGCGTTCAGGCACCGGGTCACCACCCGTGCCAGCAACACCGGGTCGGTGAGGTAAGCCGCATGGCCCTGGCGCGGCAGGGTGTAGAGCGTCAGCCCGCGCAGGCGGTCCACCAGCGCGGCGGCGCAGGTCAGGCAGGGGTCGTGTTCGCTGATTTCGCCCACCAGCAGGAAGGGGCTGGCCTTGAGTTGGCGTGCGTCGGTCACCGATGGCTTGATGGTGTCCAACGCCGCGGCTTCGTTGACGAAGGCGGGGACGGTGGCGACCATGGCGGGCCACAGCGGGATGTGTTTCATTTGCTCCACCTGAGCGGCCGGCATGCGTACCACGTGCTTGAGGGCATGCACCGTGGCTGCCTCCAGCTCACCCTGAGCCACCAGGGTCTGCAACCGCGGGTAGTGTTCGCCGGTGGCGGGGCGGGGCAGGGAGTTGATCGGTTCGTACAGCACCAGGGTGCCGTCGAAGCCGTCGCGCAGGGCCTGCATCAGGGCACAGCCGCCACCGAAGCTGTGGCCCAGCACAGCGGTGCCGGCGCCTGCCAGTTCGACCATCGCCGCCAGGTCATCCAGCTCGGCATCCAGGCTATAGGGGGCGTCGCCATAAGGGCTGCTGCCGCGGCCGCGGCGGTCGTACAGGTACACGGTATGGCTGGCCGCCAGTTGCCGGGCGAACGTGGCCCAGTCGCTGGCCTGGGTGAACGCACCATGGCAGACCACCAGGGCCGGGCCTTGGCCCCAGCGCTGGTAGCCGATGGACGTCCCGTCGCGGGAGATGACAGATCCTTCGATGCACTTCATGGTCGCAGCGGGTCCTCGGGAAAAAAGTCGGGGCGCCAACCTAGCACACCCCGAGGCCCATGCAAGCTAGACGATGGCGTGCCCCAGTACGTCGATGATGCGTTGGGCGATGTGCTCCACATGGGTCTCCAGGGCAAAGTGCCCGGTATCCAGCAGTTCGACCTGTGCGTTGGGGTTGTCGCGGCGGTAGGCCTCGGCGCCTGGCGGAATGAAGAACGGGTCACCTTTGCCCCAGATCACCAGCGTCGGCAGCTGGGTGTCGCGGAAGAACTGCTGGAACGCCGGGTACAGCGTCAGGTTGTTGCGGTAGTCGTAGAACAGGTCCAGCTGAATCTCCTTGTTGCCGGGGCGCTCCATCAGCAGGGCGTCCAGGTAATACCCTTCGGGGGCGATCTGCTCGGGGTCGCTCACGCCTTCCACGTACTGCCAGCGGGTGGCTTCCAGGTTCAGCACGTTGTCATGCACGGCCTGGCGGTGTTCGGCCGTGGGCTCGGCCCAGTAGTCGCGGATGGGCGCCCAGGCATCGCCCAGGCCTTCCAGGTAGGCGTTGCCGTTCTGCGACACCAGCGCGGTGACCCGTTCCGGATGCGCCAGGGCCAGCCGCAGCCCGGTAGGGGCACCATAGTCAAACACATACAGCGCGTAGCGTTGCAGGCCCAGGGCCTCGACGAAAGCGCCTAGGGTCTTGGCCAGGTTGTCGAAGCTGTAGACGTAGTCGCGTTCGGCGGGCACCTGGGTGAAACCGAAGCCGGGCAGGTCGGGCGCAATCACCCGGTAGTGTGGAGCAAGCAGGGGGATCAGCGTGCGGAACTGGTGGGATGAGCTGGGGTAGCCATGCAACAGCAACAGCACCGGTGCATCGGGGTGGCCGGCTTCGCGGTAGAACACGTTGACGCCATCGGCGTCGGCATGGTGGAAGTGTACGCGGGGAGCGGTGCTCATGGGGTGCCTCCTGTAACTTGGTAAGTTTATATTGCCGGTTACAGGGCTATTTGTTCAGGCTTTTTGTAACTAGTCAAATTGTTTTTATGGGTTACAATGCCCGAACACCTGTCACGAGGAACTGTTGATGAGCGCTGAAACTCCCGCCCCCTTGCTGCTGGCTGACCACCCGGTGCTGGACCTGCTCAACACCCGCATGATGGTTGAAGGGCGTCGTCAGGATCTGCTTACCGACGGCGCTCAGGCGGTGCAGTGGCTGCACAGGGTCGGCCTGCTGTTGGAGGATGTGGCGGGCGAGGCGGGTCGTCAGCGCTTGCTCGAGCAGCTGCGCACGTTGCGTGACGTGATCGAACCGCTGGTGCTGGCGCGCGGGCAGGGCGTCGTGGCTGACCCGCGGGGCTTGAACGGCTTTCTGCGCAAGGCAGTGATCCAGTTGGCGTGGACGCATGAGCAGGGTGTGGTGCTGGACCGCAGCCATGACCCCGACCCGGTGACGCGGTGCATCAGCCAACTGGCGTTGGAGGCGGCCACGTTATTGGCCGAAGGCGATTTCACGCTGGTCCGCCAATGCGAAAGCCCCGACTGTTCGCTGATGTTCTACGACCGCACCAAGTCGCACAAACGCCGCTGGTGCAGCATGGCGGTGTGCGGCAACCGCCACAAGGTGGCGGAGTTCCGCAAGCGGCGCCAAGGCCTGTAGGGGGGGCATGGCCGCTCGCTGGCAAGGGCAGTGCACTTACCCCTCGTTCAATTCCGCCCGTGAACCCATGCGCCAGGCACTGCCCACTGCCGTGCACACGAACACCCCCGCGGCCACCGACAACGCCAACGGCAGGCCGACGCTCGAAGCTTGCATCAACCCGCCACTGACCACCGGCCCCAATACGCTGCCGAGGCCGAACAGCATGCCGGCGCCGGCATTGGCGGTCACCAGGTCCTGGCCACGGAAGCGCTGGCCGATCAGGACGATGGCCAGGGTGTAGGTGCCGCCCGCCGCCGCACCCAGCAGGAACAGCACCGGCCACAGCACCGGGTTGCCGCCCATCAGCCACGCCAGGCTGGCGCCGATGGTCAACACGCATACGCCACAGGCCAGATGCAGGGCGGTGCGTGGCATGCGGTCGGCCAACCAGCCCAGGGGCAGTTGCAGGCACATGTCGCCCAACAGGATCACGCTGACCATCAGCGCGGCTTCAGCGGGACCGAAGCCGCTATCGGCGGCATAGACCGGAAACAGCGCCAGGATCACGCTATCGAAAAACGAGAAAAACAGCACACCCATGCACAAGGCCGGTGCCAGGCGCACGAAGCCCAGCAGCGAGAAGCTGCGCGGGCCGTGGTGTTCCTCCCCACGGGCGCGGCCCTCGGGCAGGCCGAACAGGCTCAGGCATGCCAGCCCCAGGGCGATGCTGACGCTGATGACCACGTGCGGGCCTGCGGTGCCCAGCAAGGAAATCAGCAGGGGCCCCAGCATCTGGCTGCCGGTATAGGCGGTGGTGTAGACAGCAATGGACTGGCCGCGACGCTGGTCGCTGCACAGCTCATTGATCCAGGCTTCGCTGAGGATGATCACCACGCCCATGCCCAGTCCCATGGCCAGGCGCAACCCGGCCAGGGCATAGAGCGAGTCACGCAAAGGCTCGAGCAACGCGACGCTGGCCAGGCACAACGCCAGGCAGGCCTGGAACAACTGGCGGCGGTTGAAACGTCGGGTGAGCGCGGCGCACAGGCTGGCGGCGAGCATCATGCCGACGGCGGGCAAGGCCGAGAGGATGCCGATCTGCGCGGCACTGGCGCCAGTGTCCAGCATGCGCAGGGCGGTGAGAGGGGCAGTGGCGCCCAGGCAAATGCCGGCCACGGCGGCGACAAATAGCAGAACAGGCAGGGTCAGGCGATTCATGTGAAATCCACGCAGGCAAATCAACGGCGCGCGCAGGGTCACTGCGTGCGTCACGGGGGCAGCCGGGGCTGGCCGGAAAGATCAGGCGTGGGGGGCGGGCGGTGAGAAGGTGAACGCGAACAGCACGCTGCGGCGACGGCTGAGGCCAGCGTCGGTCATGCAGGGGGGCATTGCCTGAAAGGGGTGGTGGGCACGTGGCATGTGCAAAGTGATCCGCGATACAGGCGCGCACTGTAGGCCAGCGGGGCAGTGGTGGTCAATACTGCTAGCAAACGATACCCTCTGCAGACGCTAGCTGGTGCGCCATGTTTTCCCTGGTGAACCGGTATGTCTTCAGAATTGGCTTGCCCCGGACCCTGACGCCAAGGCCGCCTATTTTTTCCAAGGTGCAAGGTTTCATGCTGATCAATCTCTGGTACGTCGTCATGCCCTCGGCGCAGCTGACCGATGGCCTGGCCCCGGTACAACTGCTCGGCCAGCCGTTCGTGGCCTTTCGCGACGAGGCCGGTCATGCCCGTTTGCTGTCGGACATCTGTGTGCACCGCGGCGGTTCGCTGTCGGCCGGGGGCAAGGTCGGCGCCACGGTGCAATGCCCCTACCACGGTTGGCGCTTTGGCGCCGATGGCCGCTGCAGCCACATCCCCGCACAGCCGACGGCACGGGTGCCGGTCAAGGCGCGAGTAGACGCTTACCCTACCGTGGAACGGCATGGGTGGATCTGGGCGTTTCTCGGCGACCTGCCCGAGGCCGAGCGGCCGCCGCTGCCGGCCCTGGACTGGGTCGATGACCCCAACGTGCGGGTGGTGGCGGGGCATTTCGACTGGGATGCCAGCTGGGACCGCGTCATGGAAAACGGCCTGGACTTCGCCCACGCGCCCTTTGTCCACGGTTCTACCTTCGGCGACCCCGACCACCCGGAAATCGCCGCCTTCGAGGTGCAACGCGATATCTGGGGCGGCCATGCGCAGATGCTCATGCGCCGCCCCGTGCGCAAGGGCTGGTTGCGCCGTCGCCCTACCGGCGAGCATGTCGACGTGGCCACCGTGCCAGGTTTTCACTTCTCCGGCCCGTGCGCCACGTTGCACCTGACCCCGCGCCCCGGCTGGACCATCCACATCGTCTCGGCCCATGTGCCGGTGGCAGCCAACCGGACCCGCACTTGGTGGATGATGGGCCGTACCTTCCTGCGCTCGCCGCTGTTCGACCGGCGCACCATCGCCAGCAACCTGCGCATCTTCGAGCAGGACCATGAAGTGCTGCGCAAGGTGCGCCCAGAGCGTGTGCCGGACACGTGGCAGCAGGAAGTGTCGGTAAAGTCCGATGGCCTGCAGATCGCCTTTCGTCAGCGGCTTCGCGAGCTGGAGCAGCGTGGCTGGCGCATCGACGAGGCGCGCCTGGCGCGGGAGTTCACCGGCCGCACGGCGTGCGTGGTGCCGGGGCCGGAGCGTCGCGAAGGTGGGGCCTGGGCCATCGAGACGATTCCCCTGGTGGCGCTCGACCCCGAACCTGCCGCCTGAGGTTCACGCCACCTGGCGGCGCATGCTCAAAATGGCGGTGCCGAAGAAAATGAACGTGCTGCCCACCACGCGGCTGACCCAGCGGGCAAAGCGTGGCCGGGTCAAGACGCCCTTGGCCTGCGACGCCAGCGCCGCGTACAGGCTCAGGGAGGTGATCGACAAGCCCATGAAGATCAGCGTCAGTACCAGGAACTGCGCCAGCATCGGTGCGTTCTGATCGATGAACTGGGGGAACAGGGCGGTGAAGAACATCGTCGCCTTGGGGTTGCTGGCGGCGGTGAAGAATGCCGACTTGAACAGCTTCCTCCGGGACGGCAGGGGGGCGACGGAGCCGTCGGTGGCCTCGGCCAGCAGGCGCGGCTTGCCGAACAGTTGGCGTGCGCCCAGGTAGAACAGGTAGCAGGCGCCTGCGATCTTCACGGCGTTGAACAGCAGTTCGGAGCTGGCGATGAGCACCCCCAGGCCCAGCATCGCCGCCGCCGACAGGCAGAACAGCCCGCACGCGTTACCCAGTGACGACCACAGCGTGGACCGTGCGCCGTAAGCGATGCTGTTGTTCAAGGCCATGACGGTGGCGGGGCCAGGGCTGGCGATGGCGATGCTGGCGACCAGGGTGTAGGCGAGGAGCGAGTGGGCGTCCATGTCGGCGTCTTGTTGTGAAGGTGGGGGCGTGATTCTACCGCGCCCGGCGCAATTGTGCAGTTTGTGCGGAGGTTTGCTCCCTGCCCTTGTCAGACCCAGGGTCGGCAAGGCTAAATCGGCGGCCGCGCCTTTACCCCTTGGAGGAACTGCCCGTTGTCTTCCCACCCCCACACCGAATCCGCCATCGCTTCAACCACGAGTAGCAGCCGCCCAGGGTTCTGGCTGCTGGCCTCGCTGCTGGTCGCCATGGTCCTGGCTGCGCTGGACCAGAGCATCGTGGCCACCGCGTTGCCGGTGATCGCCAGCGAAATGAAAGGCATCGAAGGCATGAGTTGGGTGGTGACGCTGTTCATGCTGACGTCCACCATCGGCGCGCCCTTGTATGGCAAGTTGTCGGACCTGTACGGCAAGCGGCCGCTGTTCCTGCTCAGCATCGGCGTGTTCGTCGGGGCTTCGTTGCTGTGTGGCCTGGCCAACAGCATGGGCGAGCTCATTGCGTTTCGCGGGCTTCAGGGCCTGGGCGCTGGTGGGTTGATGACCCTGTCCCAGGTGGTGATCGGCAGCGTGGTCAAGCCCTCCGCGCGGGGGCGTTATCAGGGCCTGTTCTCGGCGGCGTTCGCCGTCAGCGCGGCGGCCGGGCCATTGCTGGGTGGTTTCATCACCACCCAGTTCAGCTGGCGCTGGGTATTCCTGATCAACATTCCCCTGGGGGCGTTGGCCATCGCCGGCTTGATGATCAACCTGCCGGCCATCAAGCGGCGGCCGGACGTGAAGGTCGACTACCGTGGCGCGGCCGTGCTGTGCGTGGCCACCTCGGCCTTGCTGCTGCTCACCCATTCCTTTTCCCAGGCCGGGCAGGTCGACCCGCTGGCGACATGGGGCCTGGGGTTGCTGGCGGTGGTCGGGTTCGCCGTGTTGTACAGGGTGGAACACAAGGCGCCGGAGCCGATCATCGACCCGCGCCTGTTCGCCAACCGACGCTTCAGTGTGGCGGTGGCGGCGATGGCGGCCATGGCCTTCGCGATGATGGGCTCGCTGGTGTTCATGCCGCTGTACTACCAGGCGGTGCTGCACCAGACGCCTACCGAGTCGGGCATCATGACCTTGCCCCAGGTGGTGATGATGGTGGTCAGCTCGTTCATCGGCGGCGCCATTTCCACCCGCCGGCAAAACCATGCCACCTTGCTGCTGCTGGGCGTGGGCCTGGAAGCGCTGGGGCTGTTCCTGTTGCTGATCTTTGCCCGCCACCAGTTGGGTGCACCCTATTTCCTGCTGGCCATGGGCGTGCTCGGTTCCGGCATGGGCATCGGCATGCCCAACGCCACCGTGATCGTGCAGAACGCCGTGGATCTGAAGGTCATGGGCGCTGCCACGGCGGGGCTTTCGTTCTGCCGTTCACTGGGTGCGGCGCTGGGCGTGGCCGTGGCGGGGGGTATCATGAGCTATACCCTGCGCCATGAACTCGCCCAACTGCCGGCTGCGCTGCAAGGCATGTCGTTGACCTTGCCCCAGGGCATTGGCTCCGCGGTGCAATCGGGTACCGACGTGGCCCAGCTCACCGAGCTGTACCGCACGGCGATCAGCGCCAGCCTGCTGGCCGGGGGGGCGGTGATGACGGTGGCGTGGTTGCTGGTGTTGTGGTTGGTGGTGGGGAAAAAGCTACCGGTCGAGCAGCCGTAGCACACCGGGCGGCGCGGTACTCTGGTGTAGGACCGAGCCCAGCTCGGGAAAAGCGCAACGCGGTTCGACTGCCGCACCACGTCAAACGGTTACAGTCCTAACCGCTTGTCCCGCGCCAGCCGCCGTTCACGCATTTCTGCCATGACTTGGGGTAACCTTTGAGCCAACAGAATCAAACCGTAACAATACCTGCCATTCCTTGTGTCTCAGGTCGATTCTGAATGTGCTATACCATTGCAATTGCCTCCACCTGCATCCTCGTTGACGGAGTTCTCGATGTCTCGCAAACAAAAACCCTCACCCAGCGAAAATCAGATAGCCGTGCAGGAGTCTCGCATACCTGACATCGCGATCAGGGCGTTCAGTAACGCCTTCAAGGCTGCCATCGCTCAAGGCGCAAGTGTGCTCGTGGCCAGGAATGGTGAACTGCTCGAGGTTTCTGAACATGCCCGCACGCCTATTCGCTCACTGGGTGAATATGGCCATCTGAAAAGCGGCACTCGGTTGATGATTCGCAAGCAAGAGGATCGGGCCAGTTCTTGAGTACTCCCCGAATACGGATATTTGCGGGTCCGAACGGTTCAGGCAAAAGCACGTTCAACCGGTTGATACCGGCACACCTCTTGGGACGTTATGTCAATCCAGATGATATAGAGAGGAGCATCGGCAGCACCGGCTATTTCGATTTTTCCTCCTACGGGATTGAAAACCACCAGGCTGACGTTTTCGAATTTCTTCGCACCCACCCGGTTCTGAATTTCTCCGCGACTGCTCTGCATAAATTGCAACGGCTCTCCATTGACGGGAACCGTTTGAATTTCGACAAAACCACAATTGATTCATACGTCGCTTCGGCGTTGTCCGATTTTGTAAGACATATGCTCATTCGCGAACGCACAAGCTTTACGTTTGAGACGGTAATGTCTTCCTCGGACAAAGTAAGACTGCTGCGTGGGGCTCGCGATGCAGGTTACCGGGTATACGTGTACTACGTGGCCACCGCCGACCCTGAAATCAATGTCCGTCGTGTGGCCTATCGCGTTTCTCAGGGGGGCATAACGTTGCACCAGATAAAATTCGCACGCGTTATCTACGCTCGCTAGACCTCTTGTCCGAAGCGATTTTGATCTCCAACAGGGCTTATATATTCGATAACTCCGATGAGGGCGAGGGTTTCGCTCAACTGGCCGAAATAACCGATGGCGAATGTATTGAGATCAAATCGGACATCCAGCCTCCCTGGTTTGACACCTATGTATTGAACAAGCTGCTCTGAGGGGATCGCGTCATAGCGTGGCCCTGCCGCTGGCGGCTTCACGCCCCCCGCAACAAGTCATGCTCATCCAGCAGCCGGAAGAAGATCTCAGGCCGCCGCACCAGCGCCCGGCGAATCGCCGCCGGGATCGCTTCGCGGGTTTTGCGGCACAGCCCCGGCTGTTCATCGAATTCAAACACCAACCCGCGCACGCTGCGCACCTCGTTGTAGCCCGGGGTGATGCGTATGCCTATGCCCAGCAGTTCCTGCATTCTGCCGCACAGGCGCTGCAGGTCTTCCAGGCTTTGCAGGTTCTCCAGGCGTTCGATCAGCTTGCGCTCTTCATGCCGCGTCAACCGCAGGATCCGGCAGTCGGCCCCTGGGGTGTCCAGCAATTGTCCGTGCCCGCAGATGCAGGCGGCAGGGGGGCAGGGTTGGCGGGTCGGGGCAGGGCTGGTCATGGCTCCAGCATAGCCAGTGGGCATTGGCTTGCACAATGCTGCGGATTGTTTGCGTGATCGTCCGGAAAAAGCACGTCAGTGCAATATTGCGTTGTATACGCTGCTAAAGTTCTAGACTGCTTGCGTACTGCCCGGCCAACGTAGCCCGGCAGGCGCCACCGTGATTGCCGTAGAAGAGGAAGCCATGCACAAACTGACCATCAATGGGCAGGAGCACGCCGTCGACGTGCCTGCCGATATGCCATTGCTGTGGGTGCTACGCGATGTGCTGGGCATGACCGGCACCAAATATGGCTGCGGTATCGCCCAGTGTGGCGTATGTACCGTGCACCTGGATGGCCAGGCCGTGCGCTCGTGCGTGCTGCCGGTCAGCGCCGTGGAAGGCCACGCCATCACCACCATCGAAGGGGTCGGCGAGACCCAGGTGGGCGCCCAGTTGCAACAAGCCTGGCTTGAACATGAAGTGGTGCAGTGCGGTTACTGCCAGCCGGGGCAGATCATGGCCGCGGCAGCGCTGCTGCACAACCACCCGCAGGCCGACGACGAGCAGATCGTCACGGCGATGACCGGCAACCTGTGCCGCTGCGCGACCTATACCCGCATCCGCGCCGCGATCAAAAGCGTCAGCCAGGCCTGAGGAACAATCTGATGAAAACCGCCACTCCCCCGGGTACGGTGCTCTCTCGCCGTGGCTTGCTCAAAAGCAGCGCGCTGACCCTCGGCGGCCTGGTGCTGAGCACCTGGCTGCCACCGATGGTGGCCCGTTCCGCCGCCGCCGAGGCGGTGGCCCCGGGCCGCCCGAGTACGCCACATTTCGAAGGCTTCGGCGCATTCGTGCAGATCGCCGAGGACGGCAGCGTGCGCGTCATCTCGCCAAAGATCGAAATGGGCCAGGGTGCCCAGACAGGCATCGCGATGATGGTCGCCGAAGAACTGGAGGTGGGCCTGGACCAGGTGCATATCCAGGAAGCGCCACCCAATGGCGCGCTGTACACCGACACCATCCTGCAATTCCAGGCCACCGGTGGTTCGTCGTCCACCCGCTTCACGTGGGAGCCGCTGCGCAAGGCGGGCGCTACGGCGCGTATTCTGCTGACCCAGGCCGCCGCCCTGCGCTGGAACGTGGCCCCCAGCCAGTGCCGCGCCGAACAAGGCCAGGTGCACGGCCCCCAGGGCCAGGTGCTGGGCTACGGCGCGCTGGCCAACGCGGCCGCGCAGTTGCCGCTGCCCACCGAGGTGCCGCTCAAGGCCATGGGCGACTTCAAACTGCTGGGCACCGCGGCGCGGCGCCTGGACACCCCGGACAAGGTGATCGGCAAGGCGCAGTTCACCATCGACCTGCAGGTGCCAGGCATGCGCATCGCATCGACCCTGACCTGCCCGGTTCACGGCGGTACGCTCAAGGCGCTGGAGGAGGGCGATGCCCGTCAGGTGCCGGGCGTGCGCGACATCATCAAGCTGAGCAACGCGGTGGCGGTGATTGGCGACCATTTCTGGGCGTGCCAGCAGGGCCTGAAGGCCTTGCGCATCGACTGGGACTACGGCGCCAACGCCGACGGCCACTCGGCATTGCTGGACAAGGCGCTGCTGGCCGCCAGCAGCCGGGACGGCGTGGTGGCCCATGAGGCCGGCGACATCGCCAACACCCTGGCCTCCGCCAGCAGCCGCTTTGAAGCGGTGTACGAACAACCGTTCCTCTCGCACTCGCCGCTGGAGCCCATGGGCTGTGTGGCCCACGTACGCGCCGATGCCTGCGAGTTGTGGGTGGGCACCCAGGCGCCCGTGTTCGCGCAACTGGGCGCGGCGAAAATCAGCGGCCTGCCGGCTGAAAAAGTCATCATCCACAACCAGTTGATCGGCGGTGCCTTTGGCCGCCGCCTGGAGTCGGACTTCATCTTCCAGGCGGTGGACATCGCCCGCCAGGTCGACTACCCGATCAAGCTGGTGTGGAGCCGCGAAGAGGACATGACCCACGACCTGTACCGCCCCCATTACGTGGACCGCCTGAACGCGGCCCTGGACGATGATGGCAAGCTGCAAGGCTGGGAACACCGGATTGCCGGCGCCTCGGTGATCGCCAGTTTCGTGGGGGCCTTGCCGCCCAATGGCGTCGACGCCGACGCGGTGGAAGTGGCCATCGAGCCTGTCTACCAGTTGCCGCACCTGAAGGTGCGCTATATCCGCGAAGACCCCAAGACCATTCCCGTGTCCTGGTGGCGCGGGGTGGGCCCGTTGCGCAGTACCTATGCGCTGGAGTCGTTCGTCGACGAACTGGCGCACCGTGCCAAGGCCGACCCCGTCGCCTACCGCGAACAATTGATCGCCACGCAGCCTCGCGCGCTGGCGGTGCTCAAGCGCGCCGCCGAGGCGGCTGACTGGCACACGCCGCTGCCTGCCGGGCAGGGCCGTGGCATTGCCGTGAGCGCGGTGTTCGGCAGTTTCATCGCCACCGTGGTGGAGCTGGAAATGCAGGGCGAGCGTGGGCTGCGGATCAAGCGCCTGGTGTCGGTGATCGACTGTGGTTTCGTCAACAACCCCACCTCGGTGACCTCCCAGGTGGAGGGCGGCACGCTGTTCGGGCTGTCGGCAGCGCTGTTCAACGAGATTCTGGTGGAGAACGGCCGGGTGCGGCAGAACAACTTCAACGCCTACCGGCAAATCCGCATGAGCGACGCGCCACCGGTTGAAGTGCACCTGATGCCCAGCCTGGAGGCCCCCGGCGGTGTCGGCGAAACTGGCGCGGTGCCAGTGGCGGCAGCCCTGGTCAACGCCCTGCACGCGGCCAGCAATGCCCGCGTGCGCCGCTTGCCCCTGAGCCGTTCCGGCTACTACACCGTTTGAGGAAGGCTGACATGACGTTTATCAAACTGGCCCTGGCCGCCACCCTCGCGACGGCGTGCATCACGGCGCAGGCCGCGGACCCGCAATGGGTCGCCAAAGGCGAATACCTGACCCGCGCCGCCGACTGCGAGGCCTGCCACACCACCCCTGGCGGCAAGCCGTTCACCGGCGGCCTGGCGTTCCAGTTGCCGTTCGGCACCCTCTACTCACCCAACATCACCCCAGACCCGGCCACCGGCATCGGCGACTGGAGTGACGACGAGTTCGTCAGTGCGCTGCAGAAAGGCGTGGGCAAGGACGGCAAACATTACTACCCGGCGTTCCCGTACACCTCCTACACCCTGATGCCTCGCGAGGACATCCTGGCGATCAAGGCATACCTGTTCAGCCTGGCGCCGGTGGACCAGCCGCCCAAGGAGAGCGACATCGGCTTTCCCTTCAACCAGCGTTGGGGCATGGCCATCTGGAACCTGATGTTCGCCGCCAACGAGCGCTTCGTGCCTGACCCGCAACAGTCGGCCGAATTCAACCGGGGCGCCTACCTGGTGCAGGGGCCGGGGCACTGTGGCGAGTGCCATTCGCCGCGTACGCTGTTCCAGGCGGTAGACACCAGCAAATCACTGGCGGGCGCGACCATCGGCAACTGGCAGGCCTACAACATCAGTTCCGACCCGCGCTACGGCGTCGGCGGCTGGCCGCGCGAGGTTCTGACCCGTTACCTGGCCACCGGCGAGGCGCCGGGCTACGCCATGGCCGGTGGGCCCATGAGCGATGTGGTAGAGCACAGCCTGCGTTTCCTGACCCCCGCCGATATCCAGGCGGTGGCGGTGTACCTGCAAGGCGCCGCCGCCAGGCCCGAGGGCATCACGCGGCCCAAGGTGGTGGTGAACGAGGGGCCGCTGGCGCCCGGTGACGGCCTGGGCCGCAAGGTGTTCGTCGACGCCTGCGCTGGCTGCCACCGCCTGGACGGCCAGGGCAACCAGAGCCCCGTGGCGACCCTGGGCGGGCTCAAGACCCTCAACGATCCGCTGGGCACCAACCTGATCGCCGTGCTGTTGGCCGGGCACTATCCGGCCACGTTCGGGTCGCAACAGAAGATGCCTGATTTTGCCCATAGCTACAGTGACAAGGAGCTGGCCGCCGTGAGTACTTTCGTTTTGCGCCGCTTCGGCGAGAGCGACGCACGCATTACCCCGCAACAAGTGGCCCGGAGCCGTAGCAGTGCCCTGCATTGATCGTCTGCTGGCCGCGGTAGACGCCAGCCTTGGCGCCGGTACCGAGGCTGTGCTGGCCACGGTGGTCAAGGTCCGTGGTTCAGCCTACCGGCGCCCGGGCGCGCGCATGGTGATCCCGCTGGTGGGCGCGCCTAGCGGCACCGTCAGCGGCGGCTGCCTGGAAAGCGAAGTGGCGAAGAAAGCCTGGTGGCTGAGTGAACGCGGGCCCAAGGTCGTGGCCTACAGCACCGCGGCCGATGAGGACGACCCTCTGGACGAAGCGGCCCTGAGCTTCGGGCTGGGCTGCAACGGCACCGTGTATGTGCTCATGGAACGCCTGCAGCAGACCGAGGGGTCTATATTGCTCGCCACCCTGCGGCAGGTGCGCGATACCGGCCAGTCGGCAGCGTTGGCCACGGTCATCGCCAGTGACGGCCCCTTGGCGGTGGGCACCCGCATGGTGCGCCACGGCAACTGGGGCTACCCGGCTCTGACGGCTTTGGTGGCGCACGCGCTCGCCGATGTGCAGCGCCTGGGCAAGTCGGCGCTGCGACGGTACCGGGGGGAGTGGGGTGAGGTCGAAGTGTTCCTTGAATACCTGGCCCCGGCCCGACGCCTGGTGGTGTTCGGTGCCGGTCACGACGCCCAGCCGCTGGTGCGCATGGCCAGCCTGCTGGGCTGGAAGGTCACGGTGGTGGATGGTCGTGCGCATTTCGCCCGGCAAGAGCGCTTTCCGGAAGCTGAGGCAGTGATCTGCGCCGACGCCCGGGCGCCCCTGGCCTTCGCTGATCGCCTGGACGGCGCGGCGGTCGCGATCATGACTCACAGCCTGAGTCAGGATTTTCATTGGCTGCGCGCGGCCCTGGGTAGCGGGGCCGCCTACATCGGCCAACTGGGCCCCCGTGACCGCACGGAGCGCCTCCTGGCTGACATGGATGAACCGCCGTTGGCGGCACTGGAGCGCTTGCACTACCCCATGGGCCTGGACCTGGGTGGCGACAGTCCGGAAAGCGTGGCCATGGCCATCCTTGCCGAGATCACGGCGGTGTTCAACGGCCGTCAGGGTGGCCCGTTGAAGGGCCGCCAGAAAAGCATTCACGACGTCGAGCCTTCGGTGTTGCACGCGGACATGGCCGCGCAAATCCGCGTCCCGTCTCCGTAGCAGCGGACCCGGCCGCGTCACAGGCGCCGCGTGGCATCAGGCATACCGCGTGCACCGCCGACGCGGCCAGGTCCGCTGCTACAGATCGATTCAGAGGTAGCGTGAATCACGCATCCGAGCGCCCGAACCACTCCAGCGCCGTGCGCCAGACGCAGACGCCCAGGAAGTAAGCCGACATCAACAGCCACACCGTCATCACCAGTGGGTTGATGGCAGGGTGGTCGTGCACCAGCGACAGGCTGCACAGCAGCCAGATGGCGGTGACCGCGATGTTGATGGGCATGAACCGCTTCACGCGGAACGGGTGCAGGAACTTCATGCGCGTGACGGTCAGCAGCGCCAGCACCACGATGGTCAGCAGCGTCATCCACGGGGAGGGGGCCAGGGTATACAGGCACAGGGCAACCACGTTCCAGGCCGCGGGGAAGCCCTGGAAGTAATTGTCCTTGCTTTTCATCTCCACGTTGCAGAAGCAGAACAGCGACGACACCAGCATCACCGAAGTGGCGACCAGGGCGGTGTATTCGGGCAAGGGGATGTAGCGGTAGATGAACAGCGCCGGGATGAACACATAGGTCAGGTAATCGATGACCAGGTCCAGCACTGAGCCATCAAAGTGCGGCAACACGGTTTGCACATTCACCCGGCGCGCCAGGGAACCGTCGACGCCGTCGACGATCAGCGCCACGCCCAGCCATATCAGGCAGGCCTTGGGCTGGTTTTCGAACAGCGCCAGCGTCGCCAGCAGGGCAGTGACCACCCCGGTGGCAGTGAAACCATGGGCGCCCCAGGCTTTGAGCCTGGCCAGGTGCAAGGTCGAGATCACGAAACAGTCTCCAGCAGGAAGAGGGCAGCGGTGCGCTGGCTGCACCTGTCGACCGGGCGCGGACGGCAAGGTTCAGTGGCGTGATCTCAGGATAGGCAATTTCCAGGGCTCAGAGCGAGGCCGGAGTGATCTGATGCGCTTGCAGGATGGCATTGAGAAAGCGGAAAGGGTCGTTCAGGCCAACCACTTCACTGCTGAAATGGCGGCTGGTCTGGGGCATCAGCACGGCGGCATAGCGCGGGTCGTTGATCAGTTCCGGCGAGCGGCGTGGCACGGCGTGCTGGCGGAACAGGTTCTTGCCGAAACAGGGGAAGGTGACATTCAGGGTGACGACCTGGGACATGGCGGTGACTCCGACGCGAGAGGGCGTGAAGCCAGTTATACCAAGCGAACCTGAAGGGCACCTGAACAGCACGGGCCGCTGGTCGACCTGCAAAAATAACCTGTCAAAGCCGTGCGCGGGCGAATAATATTCGTCGCCACCTTCTTTTCTGGACACCTCATGGACAAGCTTGACCGCGCCATCCTCGACATTCTGCAAGTGGACTGCACGCGTTCGGTCAGCGATATCGCCGACCAGGTGGGCCTGGGGAGTACCGCCTGCTGGCGCCGTATCCAGAAAATGGAAGAGGCTGGCATCATTCGGGCGCGGGTAGCGCTGCTTGATGGCCGGCAATTGAACGTGGGCGTGGTGGTGTTCGTGTCGATTCGCACCACCCAGCACAACGCCGAATGGATCGAAGGCTTCCACCAGGCCGTTGCCGGTATCGAGGAGGTGGTGGAGGTGTACCGCATGGCCGGCGATACCGACTACCTGCTGCGTGTGGCCGTGCCGGATGTGGCGGGGTACGACGCAGTGTACAAGCAACTGATCCGCATACCGGGGTTGTCGGACATCAGCTCGAGTTTTTCCATGGAGCAGATCAAATACTCGACACGATTGCCACTGCGATACGCCCCCTAGATGACGGTGGGCGGCGTGTCAGCCGTGGCGTGGCGCGCCTTTCCCGAGCTACGCCCGGTCCCGCATGGCCCCCTCGCCACCGCAGCTACCCCCTGTGGGACCGGGCGCCAGCTCGGGAAGCAGACAGCGCGGTGTTTCAGGTGCCACGCGTTGGGCCCTCCCGGCCTTCGCGGGGCCCCGGACCCTTGGGGAGGAACCCAACCGCAAAACGTTCGCTGATCGCCCTCAAACCCATCATTCATCTGTTTAATAATTAGCCAGCTACCTACTCTTGCGGGAACAATAACAAGCAAGGAGCTGCACCCATGCCGGCCGATTCATCCCGCCGTCTGTTTCTTCAGCAAGGCCTGACCCTGTCCGCCAGTGCCCTGCTGCCCTCCCTGAGCTGGGCGGATGCCACCCCCGCCACCCGCGTGACCGTTGCCCAAGGCGTGCTGCAAGGCACCCAGGACCCCGACGGTACCCGCGTCTGGCGCGGCGTACCGTTTGCCCGCCCGCCGCTGGGCGCGCTGCGTTTCAAGGCGCCCCAGCCCCTGCAAGCCTGGCACGCCCCGCGCGTGGCCGACGCCTATGGCCCTTGGGCCGTGCAGCAGCCGTACCCGCCCGTGGCGCAAGAAAAACCCAAAGGCGACGAGGACTGCCTGTACCTGAACGTCTGGGCCCCGGCACGCGCCGCCACCCACAAACGCCCCGTGATGGTGTGGTTTCACGGTGGCGCCTTCGTGCTGGGTAGCGGCGCGGATCCACGCTTCGTGGGGGCCGACTACGCCAACCGCGGTGACCTGGTGTTCGTGACCCTCAACTACCGCATGGGCGGCTTCGGGTTTCTGGCGGTCAGCGACGAACCAGGGGCCGCCAACCTCGGCCTGCTGGACCAGATCGCCGCCTTGCGCTGGGTACGCGACAACATCGGTGCCTTTGGTGGCGACCCCCGGAATGTCACGCTGATGGGCGAATCCGCCGGGGCCATGTCCATTGGCTGCCTGCTGGGTGCCCCGGCCGCCAAAGGTCTGTTCGCCCGGGTGATCATCCAGAGTGGCGGCGCGCGGCCCTTGTTCGACGGTGACGAGCCCGCCCAGGTCTTGCGGCAGGTGCTCAAGGTGGCCGGCCTGGCGGACGACCAGGCGCACCGCCTGCAAGACCTGCCGGTGGCCGAACTCAATAACCTGTTCATCCAGGTGGCGGCACGGTCCAACACGCCATTGCTGGGGGGCGAGGCGTACCACCCGGCCGTGGACGGCAGCCTGCTGCCGCGTCACCCGCTGGAAAACCTCACGCCCGTGCCGGCACTGATCGGCCATTGCCGTGACGAAAGCGGGTTGTTCGTGGCGGGCAAGGCAGTCAACCTGCTTGAAGGTCTGCCAGCGCGGGTGCGTGGCAAGGTCGGCGAAGCCACCTGGGCCAACCTGGTGGCGACCTACCAGCGTACCACGGCGCCCGACGGCGATTGGCAGCGCGAATCGTTCAGCCACACCTTCGTCGGCGTCCCCGCGCTGCGTTTGGCCGACCGCCTGGTGGCCGCGGGCGCGCCAGTGTGGGCCTACCGTTTCGATTACGCCCAGGCCGGCCCCTACGGTCCGTGCCATGGTAGCGACATTCCCTACACTTTCGGCCTCGGCCAGCCGGGCAAGGGGCCGGGTAGTTTCAGCGCCCCGGAACGGGCATTGTCGGAACAGATGCGCGACAGCTTCATTGCCTTTGCCCGCACCGGCAACCCACAGACGGCCGCCTTGCCTACCTGGCCACGCCACGACGAGCAGTACTTGAGCTACCTGCGTTTCGACACCCCCGTGACCCTGGCCCACGACTATCTGGGCCACGCACGTCGAGCGGCCTGGCAGCCTGCGCCATTGACGGCGCTGTAGCCGGCAGGGGAGGTTTTACTTCCCCTGGTCATCTGGCTATGATGGCCAACGGAGATGGCATTCCTCCCTGAACCGCCGCGCTGGCCGCAGCTGATGATGCCTGCAGACACCTGATCAGCGGGGCTGTAGGCGTACGCGCAATAACTCCCTTCTGGTCAGGCACACTTCTTTTCCGGTGACTGACCCATGTCCAGACGCACACGTTTCGAACAACTCGACCTGTTGCCCTACATCGGCAAGTGGCTGCTGCTCGCCAGCCTGGTCGCCCTGCTGGCCGGCTCTGCTTCGGCGTTCTTCCTGTTTTCCCTGGACTACGTCACCGGCGTGCGCGAAAGCCACCGCTGGCTGATCGGGTTGTTGCCAGTGGCCGGTTTCGTGGTGGGCTGGATCTACTACCGCCTGGGCAAGACAGTGGAGGCAGGGAATAACCTGCTCATCGACGAGATCCATGACCCTAGGAAAGTGGTACCTCTGCGCATGGTCCCGCTGGTGCTGGGCGGCACGCTGGTGTCGCACCTGTTCGGCGCTTCGGTAGGCCGGGAAGGTACTGCGGTGCAGATGGGCGGGGCCCTGGCTGACCAATTGACGCATCTGCTGCGCCTGCGCCGCGAAGACCGGCGCATCATTCTCATGGCCGGCATCAGTGCCGGTTTTGCGTCAGTGTTCGGCACGCCCCTGGCCGGTGCGGTGTTTGGCCTGGAGGTGCTGGCTATCGGGCGCCTGCGGTATGACGCACTGTTCCCCTGCATGATAGCCGCCATCGTCGCCGACCAGGTGGGGCTGCTGTGGGGCGTGCAGCACACCCAATATGCCATCGGCGAGATCGCGCCAGTGCAGGGCTGGAGCGTGCTGGCGGTGCTGATCGCCGGGGTCATCTTCGGCCTGGCGGGCTTGCTGTTCGCCACCGCCACCCACCGCCTGGGCGCGCTGGTCAAGCGGCTCATCGCCTACCCGCCGTTGCGACCGTTCGCCGGCGGGGTAGTGATTGCCGTGGCCGTGTGGGCGCTGGGTGCCTACGACTACATCGGCCTGGGTATCCCCGGCATCGTGCGTGCCTTCGAGATGCCGATAGCCCCTTGGGACTGGTTCGGCAAGCTGGCGTTCACCGTGGCGTCCCTGGGGGCGGGCTTCAAGGGCGGCGAAGTGACCCCGCTGTTCTATATCGGCGCGACCCTGGGCAACGCATTGGCGCCGTTGCTGCACCTGCCCTTCGCCATGCTGGCGGGCATCGGTTTCGTCGCGGTGTTCGCCGGCGCCGCCAACACGCCGCTCGCCACCATCATCATGGCCATGGAGCTGTTCGGTGCCGATATCGGGCCGCTGGCGGCCATCGCCTGTATCGCCAGTTACCTGGTGTCGGGCCACACCGGTATCTACAACGCCCAGCGTATCGGCCACAGCAAACAGCGTGGGCGAGGGTTGCCCGAAGACTTGCGGTTGGGGGAATTGAAGCAGTATCGAGAGCAAGAGCGACGCAAATAGCTGCCTGCGCCACCACGAGCAGGGGCCCACAAGGCTGGCTTGCGATCTGTTTTTGCACAATCCTGAACAATGCACAAACACAACGCTGATTTTGCGCCACTGTAACAATCCTGAACCTATACTCCGCGTCGATGCCGTTTGCCACGCTTCGACTGCCGGAATCTGCCCCATGAACAAGATCTTGCGCCACTACCTTCCGGCTTCCACGCTGCGAATGCTGCCCAACCGCTGGGACCTCATGGCCCTGCCGCTGGTGGTCGGTTTCCTGCTGTTCTTCTCCATCGGTGCCCACCAGACCTGGGCGCCGATTTCCACCCTGCAGAGCCAGGCCATTTCCCTGGACCCCGCCGACCTGCCCGAGTACGCCGTGCGCACCACCCTGCGGATGCTCGCGGCCATGGCCGCGTCGCTGGTGTTTACCTTGCTCTACGGCACCCTGGCCGCCAAGAGCCGGCGCGCCGAGAAGTTGCTGGTGCCGGTGCTCGACATCCTGCAGTCGGTGCCGGTGCTGGGGTATATCTCGTTTACCGTGACGTTCTTCCTGTTGCTGTTCCCCGGGCGGGTGCTGGGCGCGGAATGCGCGGCCATTTTCGCCATTTTCACCAGCCAGGCGTGGAACATGACCTTCAGCTTCTACCAGTCCCTGCGCATGCTGCCCCGGGACCTGGAGGAGGTGGCCAGCAACCTGCAACTGTCGGCCTGGCAGAAGTTCTGGAAGCTCGATGTGCCCTACGCCATCCCTGGCCTGGTGTGGAACATGATGATGAGCATGTCCGGCGGCTGGTTCTTCGTGGTGGCCTCCGAGGCTATCACCGTGGGTGACCAGACCATTACCCTGCCGGGTGTGGGGGCCTACCTGGCAACGGCCATTCTGCAGCGCGACATGGCGGCCGTGGGCTATGTGATCCTGGCCATGGTGGTGGTGATCCTGCTCTACGACCAGTTCCTGTTCCGCCCCCTGGTGGCCTGGGCTGACAAGTTCCGCATGGAAAACACGGCCTCCCAGGCTGGCGCCCCGGAGTCCTGGGTACTGAACCTGATCCAGCGCACGCGCTTGGTGCAGCGCCTGCTGCGGCCCGTGACCCGGACCATCGGGCGCCTGGGCAACCGGCGTTTCAGCCTGCCGCGCAGCCGACGCAAGGCCGCACCCAGCGCACGCGCCTCGCAACTGGTGGACTGGCTATGGAACGGCGCCATCGGCGCGCTGACCCTCTATGCCTTGTGGCATATCATCACGTACGTGGGCACCGAGGTTGGCCTGGATGAATGCGTGCATGTGCTGGGCCTGGGCCTGATCACGTTGGTGCGGGTGATGCTGCTGATCGCCGTGGCGTCGCTGATCTGGGTACCGCTGGGGGTGATGATCGGCCTGCGGCCCAAATGGGCTGAAAAGGTTCAGCCACTGGCGCAATTTCTCGCCGCGTTCCCGGCCAACCTGCTGTTCCCCGTGTTTGTCATCGTTATCCTGCATTACCAGTTGAACCCGGACGTGTGGCTCAGCCCGTTGATCGTGCTCGGCACCCAGTGGTACATCCTGTTCAACGTGATCGCCGGGGCCAGCGCGTTCCCCAACGACTTCCGCGAAGCGGCGGCCAATTTCCACATTCGTGGCTGGCAATGGTGGCGCACGGTGATGCTGCCGGGGATCTTTCCGTACTACGTCACCGGTGCCATTACCGCCTCGGGCGGGGCCTGGAACGCCAGCATCGTGTCGGAGTTCGTCGCCTGGGGCCAGGACAAGGTGGTAGCCCATGGGTTGGGCGCCTACATCGCCGAAACCACGGCGGCCGGCGACTTTCCCAAGATCACCCTGGGGGTGGTGGTGATGTCGCTGTTCGTGGTGCTGTTCAACCGCGTGGTGTGGCGCCCCCTGTATGCCATCGCCGAAAACAAGTTGCGCATGAATTGAAGGGAAACCGCAGATGAATACCTTGAATGAACACCCCGGCAACAGCGCGCCGATTTTTTCCCTGAGCAACGTGAGCCGCGGTTTCGGCAAGGGCAAGGAAGCGCACCAGGTACTGAGCGACGTCGACCTGGTGCTGCGCGAAGGCGAGATCGTGGGGTTGCTGGGCCGTTCGGGCTCGGGCAAGTCAACGTTGCTGCGCATCATCGCCGGCCTGATCGAGCCCAGCGCAGGTGATGTGCGCTACCGTGGCGAGCCGTTGGAAGGCCCGGCGGAAGGGGTGGCCATGGTATTCCAGACCTTTGCGCTGTTCCCCTGGCTGACGGTGCTGGAAAACGTGGAGGCCGGTTTGCATGCCTTGCAGGTCCCGCGCAAGGAGGCACGCCAGCGGGCGCTGGCTGCCATCGACCTGATCGGCCTGGACGGCTTCGAAAACGCCTACCCGCGCGAGCTGTCCGGCGGCATGCGCCAGCGCGTGGGCTTTGCCCGGGCGCTGGTGGTCAACCCGACGCTGCTGCTGATGGACGAACCGTTCTCGGCCCTGGACGTGCTCACCGCTGAAACCCTGCGCACCGATTTGCTCGACTTGTGGAGCGACAAGCAACTGCCGATCAAGTCGATCCTGATCGTCACCCACAACATCGAGGAAGCGGTGCTGATGTGCGACCGTATCCTGGTGCTGTCCTCCAATCCGGGCCGGGTGGTGGCACAGATCAAGGTGCCGTTCGCCCACCCGCGCAACCGTCTGGAACCGCGCTTTCGCAACATGATCGATGACATCTACGCGTTGATGACCGACCGCCGCAGCGCCGACGCCAGCAAAGGCCGCGCCGAGTTGAAAGTCGGCAGCCAGTTGCCGGACGTGTCCACCAACCTCATGGCTGGCCTGATCGAGGCCCTGGCGGCGGAGCCCTACCACGGCCGCGCGGGCATGGCGGTGGTCGCCGAGCGTTTGCTGCTGGAGGTGGACGACCTGTTTCCCGTGGCTGAAATGCTGGAACACCTGGGCTTCGCCGAACTCAAGGGTGCCGACATCAGCCTGACCGAGGCCGGCAAGCTGTTCGCCGACTACGGCACCCAGGAACGCAAGGCGCAATTCGCCGATCACCTGGTGCGCAACGTGCCCCTGGCGGCGCGTATCCGCTTGATCCTGCAGGAACGCCGCGGCCACCGCGCCCCGCGGGTGCGGTTCGAGCAGGAGCTGGAAGATTCGTTGAGCGAAGTGTTCGTGGAGCAGACCTTGGAGAGCGTGATCAGTTGGGGGCGCTACGCGGAGATTTTTTCGTATGATGACCATACGGAGACGTTCAGCCTGGAGGATGTGGAGGGGGAGGGGTAGGATGGCTGCCGGGTGCAGGGCTTGATGCTATTAGCGTTCTTGCGATCGAGCGCCGCCCGCGCGGCGCACGATCTCAAGAGCGCCATGGCAACAAAGACAAGCACTCCCCCCTGAAAACCCTCACCCCCGCTCCCGCACCAGCGCCTCCAGCGTCAACCGATTCTGCGACAGCAATATAGACCGAACGGTCTCCATTCGCGCCCGATCAATACTGTCCCACCCCAGCGCCCGCAGCACCGGCCGGCGCAATACCCGAAAAACCATCCCCTGGCTGTTGAAAGCCAGCGCCCGAATGATCGTCACCTCATCATCGGCGTCACGGCCCGTCAAACGCCCCACGATGCCACGCGTGACGGCCCCCAGGCGCAGGTTGAGCCCCTGGTCCATCAAGTCGAACGCTGCCGGCGGCCCCAGGCCGGCCTGCTCGCGCGCCATGAAGCGGCGCCAGTCGCTGGACTGCGGGTTGTCATGGATCAGTGCGACGAAGCCGCCCAGAATGGCCAGGTAAGCGTCGATCAGATTCGTGTCCGTCGCGCCCGGTGTCGCCAGCAAGGTTTCAGCATGGGTCACCACGCCGCTCAGTTGCGCCCAGATGTGCGTGAGGATGTAGTCGACGCAGGCAACGTACACGCCTTCCTTGTTGTCGAAGTAATACTGCAGCGCGGGGGCGTTGACCCCGGCTGCATTGGCGATATCGCGGGTAGACGCGCCCTCGAAACCGCGTTCGGCGAACAGCCCCACGGCAGCCTCGATGATGCGCTGGCGGGTCTCTTCGCCGCGCTGGTAGCCGCCTTCCTTTGCCGGTCGATGTCGTGCCATGTCAAAGCGCCTGTAAAAAGTCATCTGCAAAATATATCACTTGACATAAATTCGCCACCGTCACATTTTGTATCAACTGGAATATTTTGGAGCCCCCGGCATGTCCGTCGATCGTCCCCTCGGTCAGCAAGAACGCCTGTCCCCCGTGGCACAAACCCCGGATGAACCCCAGCGTGCCGGCCCGCGCAAGGTGTTGCTGGGCCTTGGGTTGCTGATCGTGCTGGCGGCCCTGGTGTGGGGCGGCTACTGGTGGTTCCACGGCCGTTTCATTGAAAGCACCGATGACGCCTACCTGCAGGCCGACAGCATGACCGTGGCGCCCAAGGTGGGCGGCTACGTGACCGAGGTGCTGGTGGCCGACAACCAGACCGTCAGCATCGGCCAGCCGCTGGTGCGCCTGGATGAACGCAAATATCAGGCGGCCCTGGACGAAGCCCTCGCCACCGTGACCTCGCGCCAGGCCGATGTGGCCAAGGCCGAGGCCGACCTCGTGCAGCAGGACGCCAGCATTGCCCAGGCCCGGGCGGAGCTGGCGGGCGCCGATGCCGACACCCGGCATGCGCGCTCGGAGGTGGCACGTTATGCGCCCCTGGCCAAATCTGGCGCTGAAACCGAGGAGCGCCTGGCCGAGCTGAACAACAAGTTGGCACAGGCCAGCACCAGCCAGGCCGCGCGCCAGGCGGCCGTGCAGTCGGCGCAGACCCGGGTGGGCATTCTCAAGGCCCAACTGCAGCAAGCCCGCGCGCAACTGGTGGTGGCCCAGGCCAGCGCCCGCCAGTCGCAACTGGACCGCGATGACACCACCGTGGTCAGCACCCTGGCCGGCCGTGTGGCCGACCGCAGCGTGCGGGTAGGGCAGTTCACCCAGCCCGGCACTCGGCTGCTGACCGTGGTGCCCGTGCAGGCGCTGTACCTGACGGCCAACTTCAAGGAAACCCAGATCGGCCACATGCGGCCGGGCCAACAAGTCACCGTGCACGTGGACGCCTTGCCAGGCCAGGACCTGGTGGGGCATATCGACAGCTTGTCGCCGGGTACCGGGTCGCAGTTCGCCCTGTTGCCGTCGCAGAACGCCACGGGCAACTTCACCAAGATCGTCCAGCGGGTGCCGGTGCGCATCCACCTGGACGTGCCCGATGACGTGCGCAACGTGCTGGTGCCGGGTCTCTCGGTGACTGTCGACGTGGATGTGCGTAGCCATGGCTGAGGTTATCGCTGCGTCGGCGCCACAGCCGGCCAATGCATCGCTCAGTGACTGGGTGGCCGTGGCCGCCGGTTCCCTGGGGGCGCTGCTGGCGACGCTGGACATCTCCATCACCAACTCGGCTCTCCCGCAGATTCAGGGCCAGATCGGCGCTTCCGGTACGGAAGGCACGTGGATTTCCACCGGCTACCTGATGTCCGAAATCGTCATGATCCCCCTGGCCGCCTGGCTGACACGGGTGTTCGGCCTGCGCCGGTTCCTGATGGGCAACGCGATTTTCTTCACCCTGTTTTCCATGTACTGCGGGCTGTCGACCACGCTGATGGGCATGGTGCTGGGGCGCATCGGCCAGGGTTTCGCCGGTGGTGCGATGATTCCCACCGCGCAAACCATCATTCGCACGCGCCTGCCCAGGCACCAGATGTCCGTGGGCATGTCGATCTTCGGCCTGACCGTGCTGCTGGGGCCGTTGATGGGCCCGGTGGTGGGCGGCTGGCTGACCGAGAATGCCAGTTGGCGCTGGTGCTTTTTCCTCAACCTGCCCATCAGCCTGGCGCTGGTGGCATTGCTGTGGAGTGGCCTGCGCCCGGAAAAGGCTGACCTGCAGCAATTCATCAAGGCGGACTGGGTGGGTATCCTCGGCCTGACCCTGGGCTTGAGCACCTTGACCGTGGTGCTTGAGGAGGGGCAGCGCGAGCACTGGTTCGAGTCCCACATGATCGTCTGGCTGAGCCTGTTTTGCGTGGCCGGGTTCTTCCTGGTGGCGGTGGGGCAGGTATTCGCCAGGCGGCCGATCGTGCGCCTGAGCCTGTTGCGCAATCCGCGGTATGCCAGCGTTATCTTGATTGTCTCCACCGTGGGCGCGGCTATCTACAGCATCTCCTACCTGCTGCCCCAGTTCCTCGGCACGGTGGCCGGCTACAACGCCCAGCAGGCGGGCTCGATCATGCTGCTGTCGGGGCTCCCGGCATTCCTGCTGATGCCGGTGTTGCCGGCGCTGCTGCAGCGTTACGACGCCCGCTGGCTGGTGATCATCGGCCTGGTCATGTTCAGTATCAGCTGCGCCCTGGACATCGGCCTGACCAGCGAAAGCGTGGGCCACGATTTCTACGGTTCGCAGCTGCTGCGCGGTTTTGCCCAGATCCTGGCGATGATGCCGCTCAACCAGGCGTCCATGGCCGCGGTGGCCACCCATGAGGCTGGTGATGCGGCGGGGCTGTACAACATGGCGCGCAACCTGGGCGGCTCCATCGGCCTTGCGCTGATGGGCGTGCTCATCGACCGGCGCGACAGTTACCACGATGCCATGATCCGCGAGTCGCTGACCGCCAACAGTACCCTTGGCCAGGACCACATGGCCGGCCAGACCGCCAGCTTTCTGATGCAGACCGGCGACCAGGCCTTGGCGCAGCTCAAGGCCACCGCGCAACTGGCCAGCCAGATCGCAGGGCAGGCCACGGTGATGACCTTCAACGAGTGCTTCTATTTGCTGGGCATCGCCTTGGTACTGTGCCTGCCTCTGGCCCTTCTCCTGAAAAAACCGGCGAGCCACCCATGACTCACAGAACCCTGATATCGGCCGTGGTGCTGGGCCTGCTGGCCGGTTGCACCGTCGGCCCCGACTACCACGGCGCACCACCGGTCGCCGGCAAGACCCTGGCCGCCGGGCGGCTGCCGCACGCCGACGCCCAGGCGGACGCCACCCCGGCCGCGGCCGACTGGTGGCGCGGGCTGAACGACCCGCAGCTCGATGCGCTGGTTGAAGCGGCGCTCAACGACAGCCCGGACATTCAATCGGCCCTGGCCCGCTTGCGCCAGAGCCGTGCCGGCCTGAGCGGCCAGCAGGCCGATGCCAGGCCCAAGCTCAGCGCCAATGCCACCAGCCTGCGCATGCGCTCACCTGACCTGTCGGCGCTGACCGGGGAGGACAGCGGCGGTGGGCGGGGCCCGGTGCAGTTCTACCTGGCCGACTTCGATGCTAGCTGGGAAGTGGACCTGTTTGGTGGCACCCGCCGCGCCATCGAAGCCGCCTCGGCCAGCGCCGACGCGTCCCAGGCCGACCTGGCAGACGCCCAGGTGCAACTGGCGGCCGAAGTGGTGCAGGCCTATGTCGACCTGCGCGACCGCCAGGCGCGCCTGTCCCTGGTGGACGCCACCGCGCAACTGGAAGCCCAGGTGCTGGACCTCACCCAGCAGCGGCGTGCCCGCGGCGTTGCCTCGCAGTTGCAGTTGGAGCAAGTGACCACGCAATTGCAGACCACCCAGGCCCAGCGCTTGCCCTTGCAGGCGCAGATCATCGAATCCCTGGATCAGCTGGCGGTGCTGTGTGGCCAGGAGCCTGGCGAGCTGGATGCGCGCCTGGGCCAGCCGGCCGACCTGCCCAGTGTGCCTGCCAGCGTGCCCCTGGCGGACCCGGCCGCCATGCTCAAGGCCCGCCCGGACATCCGCGCCGCCGAGCGTCAGCTGGCCTCCAGCAATGCCCAGATCGGTGAAAAGAAAGCCGACTGGTTCCCAAAACTGTCGCTGATGGGCGACCTGGGGTTCAGCGCCGCCGAGCCGTCGCACCTGCTGCGCAAGGACAACGGCACCTGGTTGCTGGTCCCGCGCCTGACCTGGAACGCCCTGGATTTTGGCCGTGTGGCGGCCAGCGTCGACAGCGCCGAGGCCGGGCGCGACGAGGCCCAGGCACACTACCGCAGCGTGGTGCTGGGTGCCTTGCGCGACGCCGACACCGCGCTCGCCCGTTATGGCCATCAGCGCCAGAACGTGGTGTTGCTGCGTGACATCGAAGCCTCATCGGGGCGCGCCGCCAGCCTCACCCGCGAGCGCTACGACGCGGGCACGGCCAGCACCCTGGATTGGCTGGATGCCGAGCGCACGCGGTTCGATGCCGAACAGAACCGGATCAGCGGGGATGCGCAGTTGCTCAAGGATTTCGCGGCGTTGCACAAGGCGTTGGGGTTGGGGTGGCGGGTTTAGGGCGTGAGGTCGTGTATCAAGGCCACCCCACCCTGATGCAATTCAAAACCAACCAGGCTATCCTCCCCCAATCCCTCTGCAAACCCCACCCGCCCATGATCGCCCACCTGCTCATCTTTCTCTGTACCCTGGTCGCCATGGAAGGCGTCGGCACGCTGGCGCACAAGTACATCATGCATGGCCCCGGCTGGTGGCTGCATCGGTCGCACCACGAGGCGCACCTGGGCACGTTGGAAGCCAATGATGTGTACCTGCTGGCGCTGGCGCTGGCTGCCATAGGGCTGATGGTGCTGGGCGATCCCGTGGTGCAGTGCATCGGCGCGGGGGCGGCGGCGTATGGGGTGATCTACGTGGTGTTCCATGACGGCCTGGTGCACCGCCACTGGCCGGTGCGCCCCAGCCCGCGCCACCCGTACCTGCTGCGCCTGTACCAGGCCCACCTGATGCACCACGCCATCAAGGGCCGGCGTAACAGCGTGTCGTTCGGCTTTCTCTATGCGCCGTCCCAGGCGACGCTGAACGCGCAAGTGCAGGCCAGCGGCGGGCTCGCTCCTCCGGGCGAGGCCGTCTGACCTCGGTGGGCGCTGGCGCGCCAGCTCCTGCACCCCAATCCCACACTCAGCCCCATCAGATCGAGCCCAGGGCCTGCGCGGCCAGGTCCGCCAGGTAGGCCAGGGCCGCGTTCTCGGCTTCGCTGGTCCGGTGCAGACGGTAGCCCAGAGGGGCCACGTTCGGCAGGCCTTCCATGATCCGCAAATGCGCCGGCAAGCCCACCCGGGTGCGCAAGGTAATGCCCAGTCCGGCGCCGACGGCAGCCCATAGCCCTGCCACGCTGGGGCTGGTGAGGGCGATGCGCCAAGGAATATGCGCCGCATCCAGCGCCTGCAAGGCCGCGCTGCGTAACACGCACGGCGCGTCAAACAGCACCAGCGGCAGCGGGTTGTCGGCGCTGGCCGTGAACTGACGGTGGCCGGGACCGATCCAGTGGGTCGTGGTCTGGCCCAGGCGCGTCGACCACGGCGTGCTCGCGCCAGTGTCCCAGGTCAGGGCCAGGTCCAGCCGGGCGCTTTCCACCAACGGCAGCAATTCGGCGCTGCGGCCCAGGCGGATCTCCAGGCTGATGCCCGGGTAGACGCTGGTGAAGCGCTGAAGCACATCACTGAGCAGGCGCTCACCGAAATCCTCCTGCAAGCCCAGGCGCAGCGTGCCTTGGGCTTGCGTGGCACGCAGGTGGCCGAAGATCTCGTCATTGAGCCCCAGCAGGCGCCGGGCGTGCCCCAGCAGCAGCTCGCCCGTGGGCGTCAACGCCAGGCCGCGCCCCGACCGCGCGAGCACGGGGCTGCCGACCTGCTCTTCGAGTTTCTTCAGTTGCGCGCTTACCGCCGACGTGGAGCGGCCCAGACGGTCGGCGGCCTTGGCGAAGCTGTCCAGTTCGACCCCGGTGACAAACGTACGCAGCACGTCCAGGTCAAAGGTTGGGTTACGCAGGTTGATAATCCTCTATTTCAGAACTGTTGATCCTGATGAATCTGATATTCAGGACTATCGTCGCTGGGTACGGTGTACGTCGTCAACCGCCCACGCAAGGTCACGCCATGCCGTTCGTACGTATTTCCCTGCTTCAAGGCCGCTCTGCCGAGTATCTCCAGGCATTGTCCGACGGCATCCATCAGGCCATGGTCGACACCTTCGACGTACCGCCCAGCGATCGCTTCCAGATCATTCACCAACACGGGGCGGGGGAGTTGCTGTTCGACCGCGATTATCTGGCGGGCCCGCGCAGCGAAGCCTTCACCCTGATCGCCATCACCGCGGGCAAGCCCCGCAGCAATGCACGCCGCCAGGCGTTCTACCAGACCCTGGTGCGGCGGTTGCACGCAAAGATCGGCCTGGACCCCGAAGACGTCATGGTCGTGATTACCACCACGGCGGCCGAGGAGTGGTCGTTTGGCGGTGGGCGCATGAATGGGGGGACGGTGGCATGAACATCGCCATGCAATACAGTTTCGCGTTCGCCCCCGGGCATGACATGCTTTAATCAGCTTCTTCACGGATTGCCGGGCGTGTTGTTGCTCCACTAGAGATCTGCAGTAAGCAAACAGGGCGGACCAGGTGATGCCCCAGGCATAACTGGCCCGAAACAAATGTGGGAGTGGGGGGGCGCCGAGCCCTGGCCCGGGAAGCGCCGCGCGGGCGGCGCTCGATCTTAAGACCGACACAACAACATCGCCGGGCGCCTGGTAGCCCTGGTGCAATTCCCAGCCAGGGACTCTGATGAGCATTCTGTCGGCCCGTCTTGCAATCGCGTCAAGGCGACCAAGTACATGTCTTGGTTTTTACTGCGCCCTTGAAATCGAGCGCCGCCCGCGCGGCGCTTCCCAGGCAAGGGCTCGGCGCCCCCCCACTCCCACATTTGTTTCGGGCCAGTTATGCCTGGGGCATCACCTAGTCCGCCCTGTTTGCTCCCTGCAGATCTGTGGTGATGCCACCAACATTCCGGCTATCCGTGAAGAGCCGTTAATTGTCGAGCCCAGGCCTGTAGCAGCAATTACTTTGTGGGCGCCCGGGGTATCAGTAGCGTGGGCCGCCGTCGCCTTCGTGGCGGAAGTGCTCAGGCTGAGGGCCGTGGCCCGGGCCGCCATGCATCGGCGCCGGGGCAGGGCCTGGGCCGCCGTGGCCGTGGTCGTGGTGACCCTTGTGGTCATGGTCCAGCAGACTGGAGACGGCCACGCCCAGCACGCCACCGGCGACGCCGCCGACGACCGCGCCCTGAGTGCCGCCTACCTGGTTGCCGACCACGGCACCGCCGGCCGCGCCGACCACCGCGCCAACCACGTCGTTGGCCAGGGCGGCAGTGCTGCACAGGCTCAGGGAAAGTACCAGGGCGGAAAGAATGCGCATTTCATTAACTCGTTGAAAAGAGGCGCAATTCTGCGAAGCCGTTAATTGGATAGCAAGCTAATCAAGGTATCGGGATCATTACAATCCCCGGGCCTTGCTCAGGAGTGGGCGTTGGCGCGGGGTTCCAGCAGGTGAGCGACCAGGATGTTGTTCAGAAACCGGAACTGATCGTTGAGGCCCACGACTTCATTGCTGAAGTGGTGGCTGGCCTGAGGCATCAGCACCGAGCCGAAGCCATCGTTGGTAATCAGTTGCAGCGGTGCCTTGCGGGTAACGACGTTCTGCACGTAGTAGTTCTTGCCGAAACGAGGAAAGCTGACATTCAGGGTCACGGGTCGGATCATGGAACAGGCTCCGGGGCTTTGACAATGGGGGTGAGCTTCGGCTGCGGGCAGGTGAAACTCAAGTGAACGATTGTGCATGTACGCGCTGGTGGCTATCTGATTGCGCGGGCCATGTCCACGACAGGAAGCACGAACAGGTGCAGGGTGACGGCGGTCAACGCCAGGCAGGTGAGCAAATGAATCAGCATGTCGTGGCCTCCCGATACGTGGTGTATGGGGCCATGGTACGCCGCTGGAGAAACGGCGGAAGATGATGCTCGCGATGGTGGTTATCGATGGAATTGATGGTGTGGCCCCACCCCTATGGGCAGCCGCTCTTTTGTGGGACCGGGCGAAGCTCGGGAAGAATACGCCGCGTGATGCCAGACGATCCGCGGTGCCGTCTTCCCGAGCTTCGCCCGGTCTCACAGCGGGGGCGATTTACCCCGTTGGTTCAGCGCACCACGCGATAGCACGGCACATACGCCGCGCCGCCGGGGAGCTTCATGCGGTGCTGTTCGACGAAGGCGTTGAGCAGCTTGTCCAGCGGCGCCATGATCTCGGGGTCGCCGTGAATCTCGTACGGCCCGTGCTGCTCGATCAGGCGAATGCCCTTGTCCTTGACGTTGCCGGCGACGATGCCGGAGAACGCCCGGCGCAGGTTGGCCGCCAGCTCATGGGGAGGCAGGGCGTGGCTCAGCTGCAAGCTCGCCATGTTGGCGTGGGTGGGGTCGAAGGGGCGCTGGAAGCTTTCCTCGATGCGCAGCAACCAGTTGAAGTGGAAGGCGTCGTTGCGCTCGCGGCGGAACAGTTTCACTTCCTTGAGACCCTGGGTCATCTGCCGGGCCACTTCGGCCGGGTTATCGATGATGATCTGGTAATGGCGCTGGGCTGCTTCGCCCAGGGTGGCCCCCACGAAGGCGTGCAATTGCTCCAGGTACGGCGCCGCGCTTTTCGGCCCGGTGAGCACCACGGGGAAAGGCAGGCCGGTGTTGTCAGGGTGCATCAGGATACCCAGCAGGTACAGGAACTCCTCGGCCGTTCCGGCGCCGCCCGGGAAGATGATGCTCGCGATGGTGGTTATCGATGCAATTGATGGTGTGGCCCCACCCCTATGGGCAGCCGCCCTTTTGTGGGACCGGGCGAAGCTCGGGAAGAATACGCCGCGTGATGCCAGACGATCCGCGGTGCCGTCTTCCCGAGCTTCGCCCGGTCCCACAGCGGGGGCGATTTACCCCGTTGGTTCAGCGCACCACGCGATAGCACGGCACATACGCCGCGCCGCCGGGGAGCTTCATGCGGTGCTGTTCGACGAAGGCGTTGAGCAGCTTGTCCAGCGGCGCCATGATCTCGGGGTCGCCGTGAATCTCGTACGGCCCGTGCTGCTCGATCAGGCGAATGCCCTTGTCCTTGACGTTGCCGGCGACGATGCCGGAGAACGCCCGGCGCAGGTTGGCCGCCAGCTCATGGGGAGGCAGGGCGTGGCTCAGCTGCAAGCTCGCCATGTTGGCGTGGGTGGGGTCGAAGGGGCGCTGGAAGCTTTCCTCGATGCGCAGCAACCAGTTGAAGTGGAAGGCGTCGTTGCGCTCGCGGCGGAACAGTTTCACTTCCTTGAGACCCTGGGTCATCTGCCGGGCCACTTCGGCCGGGTTATCGATGATGATCTGGTAATGGCGCTGGGCTGCTTCGCCCAGGGTGGCCCCCACGAAGGCGTGCAATTGCTCCAGGTACGGCGCCGCGCTTTTCGGCCCGGTGAGCACCACGGGGAAAGGCAGGCCGGCGTTGTCAGGGTGCATCAGGATACCCAGCAGGTACAGGAACTCCTCGGCCGTTCCGGCGCCGCCCGGGAAGATGATGATGCCATGGCCTACACGCACGAAGGCTTCCAGGCGCTTCTCGATATCCGGCAGGATCACCAGTTCGTTGACGATCGGGTTGGGCGCCTCGGCGGCGATGATGCCGGGTTCGGTAAGGCCCAGGTAACGGCCGCCGGTCATCCGCTGTTTGGCGTGAGCGATGGTCGCGCCCTTCATCGGCCCCTTCATCACGCCCGGGCCGCAGCCAGTGCACACGTCCAGCTTGCGCAAGCCCAGTTCGTGGCCGACCTTCTTGGTGTACTTGTACTCGTCACTGTTGATCGAGTGCCCGCCCCAGCACACCACCATCTTGGGTTCGACGCCGGCACGCAGGGTGCGGGCGTTGCGCAGCAGGTGGAAGACGTAGTCGGTGATGCCCTGGGAGGTGCTCAGGTCGATGCGCGTGCTGTCCAGTTCGTTCTCGGTGTAGACGATGTCGCGCAGGGCGCTGAACAGCATCTCCCGGGTACTGGCGATCATTTCGCCGTCGACGAAAGCGTCGGCCGGGGCGTTCAGCAGTTCCAGGCGTACGCCGCGGTCCTGCTGGTGGATACGAACTTCGAAATCCTGGTAGGCGTCGAGGATGGTCTTGGCGTTGTCGATGTGGGCGCCGGTGTTGAGAATGGCCAGGGCGCACTGGCGGAACAGGGTGTAGATACTGCCGGAACCGGCTTCGCTCAGTTGCTGCACTTCGCGTTGGGACAGGGTTTCCAGGCTGCCCTTGGGGCTGACGGATGCGTTGATTACGTGTCGTTGTTGAGTCATTGCACATTCCTTGAGAGCAATGGAGCCGCCTCGTGGGCCGGCTTCATTCAAACGTTCTGAATCCGGCCAGGCTGAGGCCGGTACTACCGCACGACAGAAAAGTGCCTCCTTGTTCGATCAGGTGAAGGATGCGTTTGAAAACACTGATAACCCGAGAGTGGCATCAATACTTCGGTTTATCAAATTTGTCCGCGGGCGACGGCCGGCGCGCTGGCGCAAGGCAGCCGCCAGTGCACGGCTCAGGGTTTGCGGCGCGGGCGCGATACCACCGATTCGATGTTCTTGCGGCCGATCAGCTGAGGGCGGGGCGCCTCCACGGCCAGCCACTTGTACATCACCAGGCAGTCCACCAGGCCCAGGCGCGCGTGCTGGTAGGCACGGGGCAGGCGCCCGACGGTGTCAAAGCCCAGTTTGGTCCACAGCGCCACGGCCACCTCATTGCTGGCCACCACCGAGTTGAACTGCATGGCCAGGAAGCCGCTGGCCTGGGCCAGTTGCTGGGAATGCTCGCACATCAACCGTGCCACGCCGCGGCCACGGGCTGCCTCGGTGACCATGTAACCGCAATTGCACACATGGTTGCCGGGCCCGGCAGCGTTGGCCTTGAGGTAGTAGCTGCCCAGCAGCACGCCGTCTTCCTCGGCCACCAGGGTGTGCAAGGGCAGGTCCAGCCATAGGTGGCGGGCCTGTTCCGCGCTCAGGGCGGGGTCGTAGGCATAGGTTTCGCGGGCCGCCGCCACGGCCTGGAACGTGGGCCAGAAGAGGTCGAAATCGGCGGCGGTCATGGGGCGAATCTGGATCATGGCATTCCTTGGGCGTCGAGCGATGGGGCAGTTTACCAGCCTGGGCCGGGCAGGCTGAACACATAGCGGGCGATCAGCGAACAGTTAATGTTATTAATGGTTAATATTGTTATGTAGTTGCTTATGCTGAGGGGGGCGTCGACCTTGCGTGACGCGTGTTCCGACAACAACAATAAAACGGAGTTACCCCCTTCATGGCACAGCCATTCTTGCCGCGCAGGCCTCGTTGCGCCTCCACCCTGGCCGTCACTCTGAGTGTCGGCTGCCTGGTCCCCCCGGGGTGGGCACGTGCCGACGGCTTCATCGAGGACGCCACGGCGACCCTCAACACCCGCAACGCTTTTTACCAAGGCAATTTCAAGGGCAGTGATGCCAGCGTCGCCAAGCGCCAGGAATGGGCCGAGGGCTTCATCCTTCAAGGCGGTTCAGGCTTTACCCCAGGGGTCATCGGCGTGGGTGTCGATGTGATTGGCAAATGGGGCGTACGCCTGGACAGCGGGCGCGGCACCGCCGGCTCCGGGCTGCTGCCCAAGACCGCCAGTGGCGCGCCGGCCGAGTATGGGCGGGCGGGCGCGGCGCTGAAACTCAAGGGCTTCAATACCCTGGTCAAGGTCGGTGAACAAACCCCAAGCTTGCCGGTGGTGCGCACCAACGATGCGCGGCTGCTGCCGCAGACCTACGTGGGCACCACCCTGGTGTCCAACCCCGCCCAGTGGCTGACCCTGTACGGCGGGCGCCTGAATACCTTCAGCAACCGTGACTCCACCGACCAGGCGAAGCTGCACATGCACGGCAGCAGCATCACCGGGGACCATTTCGACTACCTGGGCAGCGAATTTCGCGCGGTGGACGGGCGCTTGCAACTGGCTTACTGGCACGCGGAACTCAAGGACATCTATGCGCAGGACCTGTACCGTTTTACCTATGACCAACCCATGGGCACGGGCGTGTGGCGCCTGGATACGGGCCTGTACGTGAGTACCGAGCAGGGCCAGGCCAAGGCAGGCGATCTGGATAATCGCGCGCTGTATGGCGGCCTCAGTTGGCGCCAGGGCGGGCACACCTGGTTGCTGGGGCTGCAGCGGCTGTTTGGCAAGGATGATTTCGTTGGTTTGCAAGATAGCCCCACCGTGATGACCAACCACGTCAACAACATTTTCGGCTACGCCCATGAGCGCTCCTGGCAGGTGCGCTACGACTATGATTTCGCCGCCAGCGGCGTACCGGGGCTGACCGCCACGGCCAAGTACGTGCATGGCTGGGACGTGCAGCGCAGCAACGCGGTGGACGGGCATGAATGGGAGCGCGACTTCAACCTGCGCTATGTGGTGCAGTCCGGCCAGTGGCGCGACCTGAGTGTGTCGTTGAGCCTCTACAGCCTGCGCTCGACCTTCCAGAGCAGCCTGGACGAAACGCGGTTCACGGTGGGCTACCCTATCCGTTTGTTCTGAAGGCTGGCCGCGGTGGACGGACCCGGCCGCGTCGGCGGTGCATGCGGTGCGCCTGCTGCTGCAAGGCTGCGTCAGGGCTCCTGGCAGGCGAATGCCGCCGCATCCTGCGAATCACCCTTGCCCATGAAATGCGCCTCCTGAGGGTAGGCGCACAGCGGCCGGCTACGCCCCGGGAATGCGCTGCCACGGGCTAGCAGTCGGGCAGGCGCCTGCTGCTTGTCTTGCCAGGTTTCCATGGCGGTCAGGGGGTCGATGTCATCCAGCGCCGGCCCGTCGCCGCAATGGGTCATGCCCGGAACGATGAACAGCCGTGCCCAGGGCTCGACTGCCGCGCGGCCCCCGTTGTCATGGGTCAATTGCGCCCAATAGCGGCGCAGGTCATTGGCCGAGAACACCGGGTCGCTGTTGCCCTGCACCACCAGCAGCTTGCCGCCCGCGGCGGTGAAGCTGGAGTACTGGGTGGCCACGGCATCGTTGATGGCAGCTGTCTGTGCCGTTGATTGGACCGCCTGGTCGAAATCGAAGGTCAACAGGTCCAACCGAGGCTGGGCCGGGGTCATGAAATACAGGCCCAGGGACCCGGGCGTCAGGGTAGCGTTGCGTGCATCGGGCTTGGCGCCGGTGGCTTGGCCGAGTTTCCAGACCCGCCAGCCATCCGAAGCGATACCCGCGTCCCACGGCCAATCGCTGTATAGCGCCTGGCCATGGCTGTCATGGGCGCCGTTGAACACTGCGTGCAGCGCTTCGACCTTGGCCGGGGACAGGCAGCCCTGGGCCTGGCCGGTTTTGCACGTCAGCACCGCAGGGTCGAAGCGGCAGCGGCTCATGGCGTCGATGCTGCCGTCCTTGAGCCCGTCCTGGGCATCGCAGCGCTCCAGCACCGCCTTGGCCACCAGGTCCTGGTCGGCCTGTGTCAGTGCCTGGGCCAATATCGCCTGGCCGTCGGCAGTGCGCGGTGCGGCGCGGCTGAACGCCTGGGTGTCCCAGGCCTGGGCCACGGCGGCGCGGCTCAGGCGTAGGCCTGGGTTGCCAGCGATGATGCCGTCGAACTGGGTGGGAAAGCGCTGCGCGGCCATCAGTGCCGAGCGCCCGCCGTTGGAGCAGCCCATGAACACGCTATGGGCCGGGGCCTTGCCGTAATAGCTGAAGATCAACGCCTTGGCCTGGGCGGTAACCGTGCCGATGGCGGCGTAGGCATAGTCCAGACGTGCCTGCTGGTCGAGGCCGAAGCGGGCGTCGCTGTTGTCCTTGCCGCTGTGCCCGGAGTCAGTGGCCACCACCGCGTAGCCACGGTCCAGGGCTGGCAGTGCGCTGGCGCCGCGCAACGGAATGGCGCCCAGCGCCTGGCCGACCACACCGTCCATGCCACCCCCGCCCTGAAACAGAAAGCGGCCGTTCCATGGGCTGGGCAGGCGCAATTCGAAGTGGGTGCCGTAGGGCTGGCCATCGGCCCCGGTGCGTGCGCCGATGACGCCTTGCACCAGGCAGTGGGCGGGCATCGCCGCCTTGCTCAACGCGGCGCCGGTCAGGGCCGCACGGCCTGGGTTTGCCTGAGGTAACTGGCCGGCGGCTACCCACTGGTGCTGGTTCAGGGTGACGGCTGGGTCGTTGCTGGCCAGGGCAGCGCAACGTTGCTGGTCATCGGCATGGGCCACGGCCATGCCCAGCAACGTGAGCGTGAAAACAGGGGCGAGAGTTCGCTTCACCAGGAAATTCCCTTTGTTGTTGTGATGGGAGAGCTAACATGGTTAATACTATTAACCAGTTTTTCGGTCAAGCCGATCCCATTACAAACACAAAAGGATGTGCCCATGCGCCGTACCGCTCTACTGCTGACCCTGACCTGCATGCTCCCTGCCGGGTGGACCGAAGCCGCGCCGACCCTTGAACCGGTGTATGAAGCGACCATCGACATTGCGCCGGGCCAGTCCCTGGGCAAGGGGCCGCTGGGAGAGCGGTTCAAGGTGCCGATCACTGGCGGGGACTTTCACGGCCCTGGCTTGCAGGGCAAGGTGCTCGCAGGGGGGGCCGATCGGCAGTTGCTGCGAGCTGACGGGGTCAAGCAGCTGGATGCGCTGTACGACATGCAAACCGAGGACGGAACGCTGCTCACCGTGCGCAACCAGGTGCTGGTGCATGGCAGTGATGGGGGGCGGTATGCGTTTTCGACGCTGACCATTCAGGCGCCGGAAGGGCCTTACGCGTGGTTGAACAAGGCGGTGTATGTGGGCAGCCTGACGAGCCTGAAGCCGCAGCGTGAGGCGGTATTGGTCAAGGTCTACCGCGTGCAGTGAGCCCTGTCCCACAGGATGGGATCACTGCCGCGGTAATACGCTCAGATCAACGCGCGCAGCGCCTGCTGGAAAGCTTCGATGTTCTGCTCATGGCGCTTGTAGTAGGTCCAGGGCCCGATCCGCTGCGAGGTGACCAGCTGCGCACGCTGCAGCGCCGCGAGGTACAGCGATACCGTGGACTGCGAGAGGTTGGCGCGGGCCTGGATGATGCTCACGCACACGCCGACCTCATCGGGGTTGACCTGTTGTTCGGGGAAGTGCTTGCTCGGCTCTTTCAGCCAGCCGAGGATCGCCAGGCGGGTCGGGTTGTCGAGGGCCTTGAGGGCTTCGCTGATATCGATGCTCATAAATCACACAATCGGGTAATCCGGCGATTTTACGACACTTGGGCCTGGCGCGTCAGGGGTTTAGTCGCAATGGGCGGGGTAGTCGATGTAGCCCACCTCGGTGCCGCCATACATGCTGGCGCTGTCCAGCGGGTTGAGCGGCAGCCCTTGGGCCAGCCGCCGAGGCAGATCGGGGTTGGCGATGAAGGGGCGGCCGAAGGCGATCAGGTCAGCCAGCCCTGCGTCCAGGACGCGGTTGCCGCGCTCGGCCGTGTATTTGCCGGCATAGATCAGGGCGCCGCTGAAGGTGTCCCGTACCTGCTGGCGAAAGTCGTGGGGCAGGGCGGGGGCGTCATCCCAGTCGGCTTCGGCCAGGGACAGGTAGGCAATGCCGATGTCTTCCAGCACGCCGATGGCTTGCAGGTAAGTGTCGCGCGGGTCTTCCTCGACCAGGCCCAGGTAGACACGGGCTTCGTCGGTGCTCTCGAACAGTGGCGAGAAACGCACGCCCAGGCGCTCCTTGCCGACCACCGCGGCCACGGCCTCGGTCACTTCGCGCAGGAAGCGCAGGCGGTTGGTCAGCGAGCCGCCGTATTCGTCGTCGCGCTGGTTGCTGTGGGCGGAGATGAACTGGTTGATCAGGTAGCCGTTGGCGCAGTGGATTTCCACGCCGTCAAAACCAGCGTCCAGCGCGTTGCGGGCAGCCTTGGCGTAGAGCTGCACCAACTCGGCGATCTCTTCGCGGCTCAAGGCCCGTGGGGTGGACGGTGGGCACAGGGTGCCGGTACCAGGGCCGGTTTCGATGAATACACTGACGCCGCTGGCGGCGATGGCCGAAGGGGCCACGGGCGCATCGCCGTTGGGTTGCAGCGAGGTGTGCGAAACCCGGCCCACATGCCACAGCTGGGCGAAAATGATGCCGCCTTCAGCGTGAACAGCGTCGGTGACCTGGCGCCAGCCTGCCACCTGTTCCGGGCTGTGGATGCCGGGGGTCCAGGCGTAGCCCTGGCCGCGCGGTTCGATCTGAGTGCCCTCGGTCACCATGAAACCGGCACTGGTGCGCTGGCGGTAGTAGGTCGCCATCAAGGCATTGGCGATGTTGCCGGGCTGGGTGCTGCGCGAGCGCGTCAGTGGGGGCAGCACGATGCTGTTTTTGAGGGTGTAGGGACCGAGGGTGGCGGGGCGGAACAGGGCAGGGGTAGACACGGGGAGTGGGGCCTTGGAAATGAAGAAGATGGTATAGCGTAAACTGCATATCTAGATATCTCAATATCTAATTTTATTTTCCGAGAGTCGGGATTGTGCGGGGGTCGGTTTTGTGGCGCCCATGAGAGCGAGCGCTACCCGCGCGGCGCGTTCGCGAGCAAGCTCTGCTCCAACCGCAGGCTGTACACCCAAGCGTACCGGCTGCGCCAGGCCGCTGGCTGAAGATGCTCAGCCGTCGCTGACCCGTTCCACAAAGCCCCAGCGAGCGAATTCCGGCGCGAACTCACTGAGCGTCAGCAGGCCCATGCAAGGCACCGCGCCGGTCTGCTGCACTTGGCCGCGGGCCAGTTTGCACGCCAGAAGGACCGTGGCCATGCAGGGAATTTCCGGGCCGTTGCCATCCGGGGCGGTGAGGTGCCAGGTGCGGTCGGCCGGGCGGCCATCGGCCTGCTGGCCCTTCACGCGCACACGCATGCCGCCCAGGTCGCTGCCGAAACGATCGAGCAGCACGTTGGCCAGGCGGTTCAGCCGCCCGGCGTGGCGGGCCACGGGAAGCGGCAGGCCTACCCGGCGCAGGGCAGCCACCAGCCACAGGCCCAGGTGCTGGATACGCAGTTCCAGCGCCGCATGAAAGCTGACGCGCTGCACTCCCGGATAACGTTCGGGAAACAGCGCCAGGTCCGGTACGTCACAGGCTGCACCCCAGCGGCTGCCCAATTCGGCGAAGCTGAAGCGGCGCAGGTCCTGCCAGCCATGCACGGTGGCCCAACGCCCCGCCTGCCAGCGCTTGAAACCTTGGCCGGCGTAGCCGAACACGGCCTTGATGGTGGCCTCGCCCCGCGGTGCCTGCTGGCCCGGCGCGATGGCCACCTCGACAGTGTCAAGCCGCGTCCACCCCGTGGTCATCTGGTCTACCACCGCCGAGGACAAACCGGGCAGGGTGCTGGCCCCGGTGACGGCCAACACCCCGGCGGCGCGGGCGGCGGCGTCGACCTGCTGGCTGAAGTCGGCGACGAAATCGCGGCCGTCCGACAGGTCCAGGTAATGCGCGTGTACCGCGCAGGCCGCCAGCGCCACGCGGTAGTCCTGGCCTTGATAAGGGCCGGCGCAGTGGATCACGAGGTGGGGGCGCAACTGGGCGAGACGGGCCTGAAGGTCAGGGCTGTCGATATCCAGCGCCGCGGTCGTGATCTGGCTGGCCGGCCCGAAGCATTCGCTGCCGCTGATGGGCTTGCGGCCGGTGGCGATCAGTTCCAGGCCAGGTTCCAGGGCCAGGCGACGGCAGATGCGGGCACCGAAGTTGCCCAGGCCGCCGATGATGATGACGCGCATGGTCGTTCCTTGAGTGGGGGCGTGGGGGGCAGTATAAGGGCGGACGGCCGTTGAGCGCATGGCTGGCTACCCCAATTCACCCCCCCTGCAACTGCCGCCGATACTGCCCCGGCGGCAACCCATGCAACTGCCGGAAGCGCCGCGAAAAATAAGCCTCGTCGGCAAACCCGCACTGCCGCGCGATATCGCCTACTGGCCTCAGGCTCCCCTCCAGCAACTGGCGCGCCAGGTGCATGCGTCGTTCCAGCACCAGCTCGCTGAAGCTCTTGCCGATTTCCTTGCGCAGCCAGTGGGTCAGGTAATGCGGCGACAGGTAGGTGGCGGCGGCGACCTTCTTGAGGTCCAGTTCGGGGTCGGCCAGGTGCTTGCGCACGTACTCGCTCATGCGCTTGAGTGCGTCGCGACGGCTGACCTGGGCGGCCTTGCCGCTGGCCAGGGCCTTGAGCGGTTCGGCGAACTGGCTGCATACCCCGCCGATCATCTGCAGCAACAGGCCCTTGAGCGACTCGCGCATGCCGAACTGGCGGTCGCGGTCCAGTGCCTGCATCTGCTCCAGCAGGCCACACACCTGGGCAAATGCCTCAGGTTCAAGGATGAAGTCCAGGTGCTCCTGGAAACGGAAGGGCGCTAGCTCCGGCGCCTGGGCGATGGACACGTCTTCCAGGTCCAGCGGGTCGCACGTCAGGTGCGGCAGCAGGAACGCCTGGGAGAAATTGATCACGCGAAAATGCGCCTGTAGCGGGTGCGGGATCATGTGCACCCGGTGCGGCAGGATGAACGCCAGGGCACGGGTGGGGAAAGGCCGCTGCACGTTGCCGATGTGCTGCACGGTGTCACCGCCCAGGTTGACCTGGATCTGGAAATACTCGTGGCGGTGCGGGGCGGTTTCGGCCTTGCGCACATTTTCGTCGCGAATGTAGAAATCGGGGCGTTCACTGCGTTGCTGCATGCCGAAGGTGGGCACGCGGCTGGGAGACTGCATGGGCGTCGCTCCTGTTGGCCAGCCGTGGCGGGTGGGCGGTCAGGTCTGTTGTTTGAGGTGATTGTACGATCTCCTGTCCAGGTTTGCGCAATTTTGTGCGGTGGCCACTGTGCAAAAAGTGGAGTGCGAGGAATTTCAAAGCAACCGCTCTGCTTCCGCGCGCGCAGCCATTCAAAGCCAGTTCTGGCGGCATTTTTCTTTTTGGACTTTTGCCTGTGCCCTGCGCGCTCAGTGCAAAAACGTTCTAACCCTGCCATTGATTTTCAGCGGTTGTACGATCACTTTGAGGGCGTCCCATTCGACATCTATCAACAATAATTAGAAGGTGTTCGTACCATGCAGACGACTCCCCGCGAGTACCTGGTCCCGTCCAGCCGGCAGATGCCCGATGTGGACCCCGACCTCACCACCGCCCCCCCACCCGAGACGGTCGAACAGACCCTCAGCGCCGCCCAGCTCCCCACCCGCCGGCGCTGGTTCATGCTCTCGCTGTTGCTGATCGCGACCATCATCAATTACGTTGACCGGGTGAACATTTCCATCGCTGCGCCGTTCATGGCCAAGGACCTGGGCCTGGACAAGATCCAGATGGGCCTGGTGTTTTCCGGTTTCGCCTGGACCTACGCCCTGGCACTGGTACCCGCCGGTTTCATCGCCGACCGCTTCGGTTCCCGCTTCACCTACGGCTTGTCGTTGATCACCTGGTCGGCCGCCACCGTCGGCCAGGGCCTGGTGGGCGGTTTTGCGTCGTTGTTCGGCCTGCGCCTGGCCGTGGGGGCGCTGGAAGCCCCGGCCTTTCCAGCCAACAGCCGGGCGGTGACGGTATGGTTCCCGGCCAGGGAACGGGGCTTGGCCAGCAGTATCTACGTGTGCGGTCAATACCTGGGCACGGCACTGTTCACCGGTGGCCTGCTGTGGCTGGCCACCACCTATGACTGGCGCCATGTGTTCTACAGCACCGGGCTGGTGGGCATCCTGTTCGGCATCGCGTGGTTGTACCTGTACCGGGACCCGCTGGCCTGCAAGCGTGTCAGCGCCGCTGAGCTCAAGTACATCGAAGACGGTGGCGGCCTGGTCAAGAGCAGCCAGCAGCGTACCCGCTTCAATTGGCGCCAGGTGAGTGAACTGTTCGGCTACCGGCAGATCTGGGCGATCTGCATCGGCAAGTTCGCCAGTACCTCGGCGCTGTATTTCTTCCTCACCTGGTTCCCCACCTACCTGATCGAAGAGCGCCACCTGACCATGATCAAGGTTGGCATTTTCGCGGTGATGCCGTTCCTGGGGGCCACGGTCGGCATCCTGCTGGCCGGTATCGTGTCGGACACGTTGATCCGTCGCGGCTATTCCATGTCGTTTGCCCGCAAGCTGCCGCTGGTGGTCGGCTCGATGCTGGGCATGTCCATCGTGCTGGTGAACTTCACCGACTCGAACCTGGTGTGCATCGCCGTGCTCACCACCGCGTTCTTCGCCCAGGGCATTGCCTCGGCATCGTGGGCCGCAGTGTCGGAAGTGGCGCCCAAGGAACTCATCGGCCTGACCGGGGGTGTCACCAGCCTGGCGGCCAACATCGGCGGCATCGTCACCCCCATCGTGATCGGCGGGATCGTGCATGCGACCGGCTCGTTTGCCTATGCCTTCTGGTTCATTGGCGCGGTGGCGCTGTGCGGCACCCTGTCTTATTCGCTGCTGCTGGGGCGTCTGTATCGCATTCAGTTGCGTGCCCGATAGCACTGCTTTATCCATGACGGCGCTGGTTTCGTCCAACTTTTCCAGCCCCCGGCGACGTACGCTGGGGGTGTCTACCGCACTGTTGCGAGAACGCTCATGACCCCATACGTGTTTGCCCCCGCCCAAAGCGTGACCCTGGATGTGCAGGGCAGTGATGCGCGCTTTCCGGTCAACCGCATTTTCTGCCTGGGCCGCAACTATCCCTGGGGCGATGCCCAGGACGCGGTGCGCCAGGCGCCGCTGTTCTTCATGAAACCGGCCACTGCCGTGGTGCCGGCCGAAGGCGAACTGGCCTACCCGCCGCTGACGGGCGATTTCTGCCACGAGATTGAATTGGTCGTGGCCATCGGCACCGACGGTGGTGATATCCCTCAAGAGCAGGCCCTGGCCCATGTATGGGGCTACGCTGCGGGCCTGGACCTGACCCGCCGCGACCTGCAGATGGCAGCCAAGGCCGCCGGCCAGCCCTGGGAGGCAGCCAAGGCTTTCGACGGCTCGGCGCCCATCAGTGCCGTGGTGCCGGCCAGCCGCATCGGCCATCCCGACACGGGCGCGGTGTGGCTGCGGGTCAATGGCGTGGAGCGTCAGCGTTCCAGCCTTGAGCAGCAGATCTGGTCGGTGAGCGAAATCATCAGCCGCCTGTCCCAGTCCATCCGCTTGCGTGCCGGTGACCTGATCATGACCGGCACGCCGCCGGGCGTCGCCGCCCTGCAACCGGGCGATGTCATCAGCGCTGGCATCGACGGCGTCGGCCAACTGGACGTGCGCGTGGGCGCACGTCCAGACCTGAATTCGATTTGACCCAAGGAGCAACAATCATGACCGCAACCAACTCCCGCAAAGTCGCCCTGGTCACCGGCGCCGGCAGTGGCATCGGCCGCGCCGTGGCCCTGGGCCTGCTGGCCGACGGCTTTACCCTGGTGCTGGCCGGGCGCCGCCCCGAGCCCTTGCATGACCTGGTGGAAAGCGCCCGTGCCAGCGGCGGTGAAGCCTTGGCGGTGCCTACCGATGTACGCGATCCGGCCAGTGTCGACGCCCTGTTTGCCACGGTGGAAGAGGTGTACGGGCGCCTGGACGTCATCTTCAACAACGCCGGGGTCAACACTCCGGCGGTGCCCATCGATGAACTGGCGGTGGACCAGTGGTTGAACGTGATCAACACCAACCTCACGGGCGTGTTCCTGTGCAGCCGTGGTGCTTTCGGCCTGATGCGCCGCCAGCAACCCCAGGGCGGGCGCATCATCAACAATGGCTCGATCTCGGCCCATGCCCCACGGCCGTTCAGTGCTCCGTACACCGCCAGCAAACACGCCGTGCTGGGCCTGACCAAGAGCCTGGCGCTGGACGGCCGCGAGTTCAACATCGCCTGCAGCCAGATCGACATTGGCAACGCCCTCACCGAGCTGTCGGTGCGCATGACCAAAGGCGTGCGCCAGGCCAACGGCGAGATCGCCGTGGAGCCGATGGTGGACGTGCAGCATATCGCCGACGCCGTGCGTTACATCGGCGGGCTACCGTTGTCGGCCAACGTGCTGAACATGACCGTGATGGCGACCAACATGCCGTTTGTGGGGCGTGGGTAAATCCGTCAGCGGCCCAAGCCCTTGAGCCATGCACCAAGGCGGGCCAGGTGATGCCACCGGCATCACTGCCCCGCCCTGTATGCCCAGCGCCAGAACGCCGCGATGCCGTCAAGCATTCATTCATTCTGTTGAGGCCCTCCCATGAAACCCGAAATCCTCCAACTCAGCCCCATCCTCATCCCCGAGATCCGCGAGCGCCTGGAAACCCTGTTCACCGTGCGCCCCTATTACCAGCAAACCGACAAGGCCGCTTACCTGCGTGAGGTAGGCGGGCAGATTCGCGGGGTGGTCACCGGCGGGCACACCGGCATCACCCGCGAGGTCATGGCGCAACTGCCACGCCTGCAAGTGGTGGCGGTCAATGGCGTGGGCACCGATGCCGTGGACCTGGCCTATGCTCGCGACCGGGGCATTACCGTGACGGCGACCCTGGGCGCGCTCACCGATGATGTCGCCGACCTGGCCCTGGGCCTGCTGATCGCCGCCTGCCGCGGCCTGTGTACCAGCGACCGCTATGTGCGCAGCGGCCAGTGGCCGCACAGCGCTACGCCGCTGGCCCCCTTGCCCCTGGCCCGGCAGGTCAGCGGCATGCGCGTGGGTATCGTGGGGCTGGGGCGGGTGGGGCGCGCGGTCGCCACCCGGGCCGCGGCGTTCGGTTGCCCTGTCAGCTACACCGACCTGCGGGCCATGGACGATGTGCCTTACACCTTCGTCGCCGACCTGGTGGAACTGGCGCGCCAGAGTGATGCGCTGATCATTGCCGCGGCGGCCGACACAGCCGAGGGCATCATCGACGCCAACGTCCTGCGGGCCCTGGGCGAGGGTGGCTACCTGATCAATGTGGCGCGCGGCAAGTTGGTCAACGAGCAGGACCTGGTAGCGGCGCTGCAGGCCGGTCATATCGCCGGTGCCGGGCTGGATGTGTTCGTGGACGAGCCCCATGTGCCCGCGCCGTTGCTGGGCCGCGAGGACGTCGTGCTGCAACCGCACCGCGCCAGCGCCACGGTGCAGACCCGCACGCGCATGGGGGAAATGGTACTGGCAAGCCTCGTGGATACCTTTGCCGGCAAGCGGCCGGTCGGTTGCGTCACCGGCTGAAGCAGGTGCGGCGGCCGGGTGTGTATCACGCCGGGCGCCATGGCCTACAAAGTCGAAATACTCCCGCTGTAGTGGCAGGCGCATAGTTTTTCCAGCGACGGAACGACACGCCAGAGGCGGGAGGCCCCATGAAAGGTTCGGCTGCTGCAATCGGATTGCTATTGAGTGTTACCGTGCTGCCTGGCCAGGCAGCCACCTATTCCAACGGAACGGCCACGGCGACATTCCTCGTGTCGCTGACCATCACCGCCAGCTGTACGGTGTCGGCCAATGCCATGGCCTTCGGCAGCACCGGTCTGCTGACTACCGCCGTGACCGGCAGTACCACGCTGTCGGTGACCTGCAGCAACAGCACCCCCTACAACATTGGCCTCAACGCCGGCGGCGTCACCAGCTCCACCACCACCACGCGGCTGATGGCCGGCACCGCCACCGGCAATACCACCAGTACCGTGTCGTACAAACTGATGCAGGACTCGGCGCTCAGCACCAACTGGGGCAACACCCAGGGCACCGACACGGTGGCCGGCACCGGTACCGGCAGTGCCCAGAGCCTGACGGTGTATGGCCAGGTACCGACCCAGACCACGCCTACCCCTGATACCTATAACTCGACGGTCACCGCCACGGTTTATTTCTGACGGGGAGTTTCACCCATGTCCATGTTTCGCAGCACGTTGTGCGGCCTGTGCGTGGCCGCGTGCCTGAACGCTCAGGTACTGGCAGCGACCTTGCAAGTGGCACCAGTCAAAGTGGACTTCACCCAAGGGCAGAACGCCGCGGGCCTGGCACTCGACAACCCCGGGGATACACCGGTATACGGCCAGGTCCGGGTGTTCCGGTGGGACCAGGACGCCAACGGCGATGTGCTCAGCCCCAGCCCCGAAGTGGTGGCCAGCCCGCCGATCATTCAACTGGCCGGGCATGGTCAGCAATTGATTCGGCTGATACGGGTGCAAGCCGGCGACCCGGCGGTGGAGCAGAGCTACCGGCTGTTGATCGACGAGATCCCGCCACCGGGCAGCGACCAGCCGGTGGGCGTGGCCATTCGCATGCGCTACTCGGTGCCGGTGTTCGTCGCCCCCGCCCGCACCGCGCCGGCGAGCCTGGCCTGGCGGGTGGTACGCGACGCGGGTCAGTGGCAGTTGCGCCTGGCCAACAATGGTCAGCGCCACACCCAGGTAGGCGCCTTGAGCCTGGTGGACAGCGCTGGCCACGCCTTGCAGGTCAGCAAGGGCCTGCTCGGGTATGCCCTGGCCGGCCACGCGCGGCAGTGGCCGTTGCCCGCCGCCAGCCCGGCGCGGCTGGACGGGCCGCTGCTGATCAAGGTCAACCTGGACGGCCGCCCCAGCACGTTCAAGGTGGCGGGCGAGGGCTGAGGTGGGGCGCTGGCATGGCAGGTTCGAGTGAGTCGAGATGAACCCCGTTCGCGCTCCTCGCGTTACCGGATGGTCCTGGCCATGGGCATGATGGCCGCCCTGGGCATGGCCGCGGGGCAGGCGCGTGCTGCTGGCGAGTTGTACCTGGAGGTGCAGCTCAACGGCCAGCCCACGGGCACCGTGGCGCATTTCAGCGAGCAGGGTGGGCACCTGAGTACTGATGGTCAGTCGCTGGATGAGGTGGGGCTGAACCTGGCGGCTCTGGGGGTGAGCCCCTCGCGCGTGGTGCGCCTCGATGACCTGCCTGGGGTGACCTACCGTTATGACGCCGGCCAGCAGAGCGTGGACCTGCGCCTGGCCGACAGCTTGCGCAAGCCCCGCCACCTGAACCCCGGCGCCACGGCGCAGCCCCGGCCCAGCGCGGTGGACCGGGGCCTGGTGTTGAACTATGACGCCTATGCCTCGCACGATGACAGCGGCAACCGGCTGGCGTTGTGGAGCGAAGAGCGCTTCTTTGATGCCCATGGTGTCTACAGCACCACCGGTACCGCCTATTCCTACCCGGCCACCGCCGGCCAGCATTATGTGCGCTATGACAGTGCCTGGAGCCATTCGGACCCCGACACACTGAGTACCTGGCAACTGGGCGACACCATCAGCGGCTCGCTGGACTGGACCCGTTCGGTGCGCCTGGGCGGCGCCCAGTACAAGAGCAATTTTGCCCTGCGCCCCGACCTGGTGACCTTTCCGTTACCCACCTATAGCGGTTCGGCGGTGGTGCCGTCGGCGGTCAGCCTGTACGTCAATGGCATCCAGCAGTACAGCGGCTCGGTCAGTAGCGGGCCCTACATCATCGACCAGACGGTACCGGGCATTACCGGTGCCGGTCAGGCCACGGTAGTCACCCGCGATGCCTTGGGGCGGTCGGTCAGCACCTCGGTACCGCTATACGTGGACACTCGCCTGATGGCACCCGGGCTGTCCAGCTACTCGCTCGAACTGGGCTACCTGCGACACAACTACAGCGTCGACTCGTTCGACTATTCGCCGCGCACCGCCAGCAGCGCGTCGGTGCGCTACGGCCTCAGCGATGCCTTGACCGTGGAAGGCCATGGTGAGGTGACGCCGGGCGTATACAACGCCGGTGGCGGTGCTCTGTACCGGCTGGGACAGCAAGGCGTGGTCAATGCTTCGCTGGCGGCCAGCGCGGGCATGGCGGGCATGCAGTGGGGGCTGGGCTACCAGTACATCACCCCGCGTTTCAGCATCAATGCCCAGACCTTGCGCACCGCGGGCAATTACGGCGACCTGGCGGCCCGCGACGGTACGCCGGTGCCCAGCGTCAGCGACCGGCTGACTCTGTCGTTCCCAATGGCCAGCAACCAGAGCCTGTCGCTCAGTTACCTGGGCTACAAGGTGCCGGGCAGCGGTGCCTCGCATGTGGTCAGTGTCGGGCATTCCCTGAGCCTGTCCCATCGGCTGTCGGTGACGCTCAACCTGTACCAGGACGTGCGCGACCCTGCATCCCGCGGAGCGTTTGTGAATCTCAGTTACTCGCTGGGGGAGCGCACGTCGGTGAGCAGCAGTGCCAGCTACCAGGGCAAACAGGCCGGCTATGCCGTCAGCGCCGCCCAGGCCCCGGACTACGGCGGTGGCTGGGGTTGGGGCGCGCAGACCAGTGGCGGGGGCGGCAGCGACTACCAACTGGCCCAGGTACAGTACCTGGGCGACCACGCTCAGGTCACGGCCAGCACCCAGCAGGTCGCGGGCAGCCAGTTGTGGTCAGTGGACACCACGGGCGCGCTGGTGTGGATGGATGGGAGCGTGGAGACCGCCCGGCGTATCGGCGACGGTTTCGCCCTGGTGTCCACCGACGGCGTTGCCGGTATTCCGGTGGTTCACGAAAACCGCGAGCTCGGTACCACCGACAGCAGTGGCCATTTCCTGGTGCCGGACCTGGATGCCTACCGTGGCAACCAGGTGTCGATCAACAGCCTGGGGTTGCCCGCCAATGTGCAGGTGGCCACCACCAACCAGGCAGTGGTGCCGCAGTCGCGCTCCGGCGTGCTGGTGCGCTTTGCCCTCAAGCCCTACCAGGCGGCGTCGATCATCGTCCAGGACCTGGCCGGAAAGCCGTTGCCGGCCGGTTTGCGCGTTCACTCCATGGAAGGCGGGGCCGACACCGTCATGGGCTATGACGGCATCACCTTCGTCGACGGGCTGGTGGCGCTCAACCACCTGCGGGTGGAGGGGCCGCAGGTGCGATGCCAGGTCACGTTCGCCTTCAACCCGCCCACCGGGCAGGTGCTGCCTACCCTGGGGCCGTTTCCCTGTGTACCGCTCAAGGAGGGCGATTGATGAGGCAAGCCAGGATGATCAGGCCAGATCGGCGTGGGTATGGGAGTTGGCGTGGCGTCGGGATGAAACGCGCGTGCGCCAGCCTGTTCTTGCTGCTGACGCTGGGCTTCTGCGCGTCGGCCCAGGCGACCAATTCCTGCACCGCCAGCAGTTCCGGCGTGGCCTTCGGCACCATCAGCCCGATTGCCAACATCGCCACCAGTGCCAGCGGTTCCATCACCGTGACCTGTACCTGGGACGCGGCGACGCTGCTGCGCTATGTACTGGTGTGCGCCAACCTGGGCACCGGCGACAGCTCCAGCAGCGCCGCGCCCCGCAGCCTGGCCAATGGCAGCAACCTGCTCAGCTACAACCTGTACACTGACTCGGCGTATTCGGCCATCTGGGGTTCTACCAGCAACACCAGTGCCACCACCCCCTTGTCCTTGACCCTGAGCAGCACGCTGGCGCTGGTGTCCACCAGCAGCTCCGCCACGGCGACTATCTATGGCCGGGTACCCGCGGGCCAGACCACGGTGCCCACGGTGAGCAACAGCAGCACGGTCTATAGCGAGAGTTTTTCCGGCGCGTACACGCGGCTCGACTATCAGTTCTACGAACTGATTGCCCCCACGTGCGGGTCCATGGCCGCCCAGACCGTGCGCTTTCCCTTCGTGGTCAACGCCACGGTCATCAACAATTGCAACATTACCACCACACCCCTGAGCTTCGGCAGTACCACCTTGCTGAACAGTGCCGTGACCTCGAGTACGAGCATCAGTGTGCAATGCACCAATGGCGATGCCTATGAAGTGGCGCTGGATGGCGGAACCACCAGTGGCACCGTCGCCAGTCGGCAGATGGTGGGTGCCAGTGGCGGCGGCAAGGTCAGTTACCAGTTGTACCTGGACAGTGCCCATGCCACGCCCTGGGGCGATGGAACCAACAGCACCAGCATGGCTGCGGGCACCGGCAGTGGCAGTGCCCAGGTGCTGACGGTGTACGGCCGTGTGCCCGTGCAGTCGGTGCCAACACCGGACAGTTACAGCGATACGGTCAAGGCCACCGTCTACTTCTGAGTCGGCGGCTCATCCAGAGCGGTGACGGCCTGCAGGCAGCCATTGGCCAGCCACGGGCAGGCTCGCTGCCAGTGGAAACGGGCGGTGGCGATGGCGTGCTCATTGTAGAACACCAGGTCCAGCTGGCTGGCACTGAGGTCCAGCTTGACGAAACCGGCCTCGGAGGCGGCGAAGGCGTGGGGTTCGTTGACGTGCAGCAACGGGTAGAGTTTCTGCCCGCCGCCGCCGGAGATCACCCAGGCGGGCTCGCCCGGGCGCAGCAGCAACTGATGACTGTGGTCGTGGCCGGACAGATACAGGTCCACGTGGTGGCGCAACAGCGTGGGTAGCAAGGCGGCGGCCAGTTGTGAATCCTCGTTGTGCTCACCGACATTACGCAGGGGGTGATGGGCGGTGACAATGCGCCATACCGGTTCGGGTCCCGGTTGCTCGAAGGCCTGCTCCATGACCTGCACCTGAGCTTCCAGGTCGGCGGCGGCCACCGATGTGTCGAGGAACACCACGCGCAGCAGCGGCCTGCCATCGACCTGACCGAAGTCTCGGGTGTAGCTGTGGTCGGGCATCTGCCAGCGGCCGGAGCCCACATGGCGGTGAGCATAGTCGAGCTCCACCTGCTGCGACACCGGGTAGTCGTGGTTGCCCAGCACCGCATAAAACGGCACATGGCTGAGCCATTGGCCGCGGTACACCTTCTCGAACCGGGTCTGCCAGCTGACGTCGTCGACACCGGTCAGGTCCCTGCCGTAGAAGTTGTCGCCCAGCAACGCCACCAGGTCCAGGCGCCCGTCACGCTCTGCCACCGTTTCCATGGCCCTGCCCACGGCCCATTGCTGCAGGCTGCCACTGCCCTGGTCACCCAGGGCGATCATTGCCACATGCCCGGGTGCCAGGCCGGTGAGGGGCGTATAGGCCGCCACGGGGTAGTAGTACACCCAGCTCGCTCCCGCGAGGGCACAGGTGCCGCCAATCAGCAAGATAGCCAGCAAACCGTTGCGCAGCCGTTGCCAGCCGCTGCGCCGGTGTGGGTGAATGTGACGTATCGCACTGCCCATGGGTGTGTTGCCTTGCCAGGTGTCCCGGCATCAAGGGGTGGACGGAAGTCGCGGGTAGAACAGCAGGGTCATTTCGCCGCGGTCGTAGCGGGTAGCACCGGTGGGCAAGATGGCCAGTTCACGTTTATCGGTCTGCGAGCGCACCCGCAACAGCAGGGCTACCGGCCCCGCCTGGCGCTGGCGGGCCAGCCATGGGTTGATGCCATCCATGTCCACGGCACGGCCTTGGGCATCGGGGTAGCCCAGGCCGTATTGCGCTTCGCCGGTGACGTTGTACAGGGTGATGTCGGAGCGCCCGGTGTGCCAGGCCAGCCCCGACGCCGCCCCCAACTCGTTGCTGGCCAGCGCGTGAGCTTCACGCAGGGCATCGAGGTGCTGGGCAGTGAAGGTGTCCGGGGTTTCGCTGTCGGTGATGCTGCGCGGTGCCGCGGCCGGCAGCACGGCTACCAGTGCGAGCATGGCCAGCGCCGGGGTCAGGGGGTGGCGTAACGGCCGCATCGCTGCCAGGGCGTTGGCAACGACGAATACCCCCAGCCCCAGGCTGATCAGCAGCAGGTGCAATGGCTCATCCACGTAGAGCGGCCGGGTGAGTTGCAAGCCCGCCAGCACCAGCAGGGCAGCGCCCCCCAGCGCCAGGTTGAACAGGGCGTTGGCGCGCAGCCAGGCGCTGGCGCCCGCCCTCAGACGCTCCACCAGGGCATGGCCGATCAACAGGGCCAGAGGTAGCAGGCAGGGCATGATGTAGGTGGGCAGTTTGCCACGGCTGAGGCTGAAGAACGCCAGTGGCAAGGCGAACCACAGCAGCAGGAAGGCGATGGACTGCGAACGTCGCTCCTGCCAGCCCTGGGCCAGGGCCTTGGGAAGCCACAGTGCCCATGGCAGGCTGCTGGCGACCAGAATGGGCAGGTAGAACCACAGGGGGCGGGCGTGCTGGGCATTGTCCGCGGCGAAGCGGCGTACGTGCTCATGCCAGAAGAAAAAGCGCCAGAAATCGGCTTCCTGCTGGTGGATGGCCAGCGCCCAGGGCAGGGTCAGCAGCAGCGTGACACCGACCGCGATCAGCCCGTGGCTGACCAGTTCCGGCAGGCGACGTTGCCAGGCCATGTACGGCACGGCGACCAGCACCGGCAGCAGCAACGCCAGGAAGCCCTTGGTCATGAAGCCCAGGGCGCAAGCCGCGCCAACGAGTGCCCAGCCCACCCGCCGCTGGCGGCGGCCGGAGCTGGCCAGGGCAAACCACAGGCTGGCCAGGCTGGCATTGACCCACAGGGTGAACAAGGGGTCGAGGTTGGCGTAGCCGGCCTGGCCGGCGATCAGCCCAAAGCTCATGTACACCAGTGCGCAGCTCAGGCGCTTGTCGCCGCCCGGCCACAGGCGCCCGGCCAGGAAATAGGCCAGCAAGCCGCTAAGGCCCAGGCTGATGGCTGAGGCAATGCGCACGCCGAACAGGGTCTGGCCGAACAGGGCTTGGCCCAACGCCAGGAACCAATAGCCGCCAGCGGGTTTTTCGAAGTAACGCAGGCCCATGAAATGCGGGGCTGCCCAGTGGCCGCTCGAGAGCATTTCCTGGCTGATCTGCGCATAACGGGTTTCGTCGGGAATCCATAAACCGTGGAAAGGCAATGGCACGGCATACGCCAGCACGAAGACTGCCGCAATCAACAATAGCCCATGGCGCGTAGTAGCCGCGCGCAGGCCCGTGGCCGGCACGCGGTGTAACAAAGTATTCATCGTCAAAGACCTACGAAAGAGTATTACGGCGTGGTGATCAGGCACGCTGTTGTTGCACAGTTATCAAGGGCGACAACTATAGAGTAATCAGTGATTTGAAATTAAAGATGAAACTTCACATTACAAATTGCTCGGTGACTGGGCCAACTTCAGGCGGGCGAGGGCCTGCGTCCATTTCTCCACGTTCATGACCCCGAGAACGGCTGCCTTGCCCTGTTCGTCCACGGTCATGAACAGTGCGCTGCTGTACTCGGCGCTGGCCGCGCGGGGGTAGCCCAGTTGCTTCTCCACATGGCCGATGCAGCCGCTGTGGGTCACCGCGACCAGGTTGCGCTGGGGCACCTTGTGGGCGATGACATTGGCCAGCAGCGAGGCGTCGCAGTCTGCCAGCCACTGTGGCGCGGGGACCGTGCGGTCGACCATGTAGAGGGCAGTCTGGGTGGTGCGCGTCAGGGGGCTGGCGAGCACGTCGGCATGGCCCATGCCCAGGCTTTTCAGGGCCTGGCCCACGGCCGCGGCGGTTTCGCCGCCGTGCCGGGTGATGCCGTCGGCAGGCCCCAGGCAGGGGTTGCCGGAGCGGTCGCAGCGTTCGGCGTGCCGGACCAGCACCACCAGTTCGCCCGCCTGCCAGTGGGTCAGCAAGCCAGCCGCAAGCGCGTTGTCACCGCGGCCCAGGTCCATCGGCGAACGTGGCCATAGGCCGAACGTCCACAGCAGGCCCGCGATGATCGCCGCGGCCAGGGTAGTGGTCAGGGTCGCGCGCAGCCAGAGTGGCCGGCGCCGCGGCAGGGTGGTCGGCGAAGCGGCGGCGCTGAGGGTTTGGGCCATCGGTGATGCTCCTGCTGAACGGGGTGAACAGTGATTCACCGAGTTGAGTGCCCGATTATTAAAAGGGGTGAGCACTAAGGGTGAGGAGCAAAATAAAAGGCAAGGCGTGGCAACGCGATGAAAAAGATGTAAAAAAATCGGAAAGGGAAAGTGCAGGAGAAGTTTGATAGGAGAATGTTCAGCGTTTGTTTGGGTGCCAGGTTGGAAAGTGTGTTAGCAGGAAATCTTTTGTAAGTATTTAATTGGGCCATTGCCTTTATCGGGCGCCGCGGAATCATAGGGGGCCGACAGGGCGGTCACGGTGAGTTCACAACCATGACGGGCCCGAAACAGAGGTGGAAGCCGAACGTGCTCGCGAACGCGCCGCGCGGGCGGCGCTCGGTCTCAAGCACGCCAGACCCCATGCCACTTACCCCGCTTTGCGCAAGGTAAAGTTGATGCGCTGTGGGCCCATCACCGGGTGGTGGCCTTCCTTGAGCGGCAGCACCCCGTGAAAGCGCAGACGGTCGACACCTCCCCAGACCATCACATCGCCATGCAGCAGCGGCACCCTCAGCGCTCGATCGCTGCGCTGCAGGCCGCCCATCTGGAACATCGCTGGCAGGCCCAGGGACACGGAAACGATGGGCGCATCGAAATCGCGCTCATCGCGGTCCTGATGCAACGACATGCGCGCGCCGGGTACGTAGCGGTTGATCAGGCAGGCATCGGCCCGGAAATCGACGAAGCCGGCCTGGGCCGCCGCGTCGGCGGCAAGGCGCAGGAAACTCCGCGGCAGGTCAGGCCAGGGCAGGCCGGTCTGCGGGTCGACACCGGTGTAACGGTAGCCACGGGCGTCGGTGGTCCAGCCCAGGGGGCCGCAGTTGCTCGACGCCACCGACATGTTCTGCCCGCCTGGCGTCACCATGCGTCGAAAGGGCGCAGCCTTGAGTACCGCGCGCAAGGGTGGCAGCAAATCGTCGATGAAGGGCAGGGCGAAGGCACGCAGCACGAAGGTCTGCGGGCCGATCTGCTCGGTTCTGGGCGGCTGATGGCTGGCCGCCTCGTCGAACAGGTCCAGGTTCATGGCGCGAGGTTACAGCGCCTTGCTGATACGGATATCGGTGATAGGGTCGGCGCTCTCGCCATGAATGGCCGCCAGGGCGGCCTTGGCTTCGTCCAGCGAGCCGGTTTCAAGGTGGGCGAAATCCCAGCGGCGTTCGCCGTTGATCTTGTAATGGATGACGTACTTGGTCACGGGGGTACCTGCAGGTAGGGTCAGCTGAACTTGGAAGCCGAGCGGCGCACGATCTTGATCTTGTGGGTGAAGGCCTTGCGGTGCGCGCCCATGGCCAGCTTGGCGCCGGTGGTATCGATGGTGATGTTCCAGAACCCGGTGCTCGGCGCAGTGATCTTGGCCGGGAAGGTATCGAACTGGCCGCCGTGGTAGGTGTGGCGCCCGCCATTCTTGAAGCTGCGGAAATTGGCGTCGCTCATCAGGCGGATATTGCAGCGCTGGGAGCATTCGATGACGACCAGGTCGTCTTCGTTGAGGTGCTCGCGCTGGTGTACGAATTTCATGCGTTTCTCCGGGATGCATCTTTTGGCAAACCAAAACGATACCATGGTCGGCCCTGCGCCGCCGTGTTTCATGCGCAGGGGCAGGAATATTTGCGACCAATTGGAGCAAATGGCCACTTGAGGTGGTCACACAGTCTTTTGCAAGGGAGTTTCGGGTATGAAATGGGCGTGGCTGGCGGTAGTGGGATTGCTGGGTGGATGTGCCAGCGTGGCGGAAATCGAAAAGAGCCCGGAGACCATGGCGGTCATTTCCGGCAAGTCGCCCCGCCAGTTCAGTGACTGCGTGGTGGGGCACCTGGCCGAGACGCGCAAGCCCTCCACGGTCGAGCCGTGGCGCGAGGGGTTCCGGGTCATCGTGCCGCAGAAGCTGTCTTCCAGCCCTGCGGCGATCATCGATATCGACAGACGCTCCAACGATGGCAGCAGCATCCGGCTTCACGAGCGCATTTCCAATGTGCCCATCCGGCCGCATGATGTGCAGCGGGCGGTCACGGCGTGTATTTCCGGGGAGTGAATGGTTGAAGGCCTGCCGTTGTGCCTTTATCGCCCTTGAGCGCCCGCGCGGCGCGCGGTCTCAAGGGCGGCGAAAAAGCCAGAGGCACGCATCTGGCGGGCTCTACTTGCACACCACCGTCACCGTGCGGCTCGTGTAGTTGCCGATGTCTGCCCCCAAGGTCTTGTCACTGTCCTTGGGCGCCGTGCCCGCCGTGCCGACGATGTCATAGCGGCCGCCGTCGCAGGCCTGGGCGGCTTTCTGGTAGCAGGCGTCCCACGACGCCGCGGCGCCAGAGCAGTCGATGCTCAGGCCTTGCTTGCCGTTTTTCAATACCGTGGGCGTGGCGGACGCACACCCACCCAAAGCCAGGACCGCGAAAAGTGCCAGGAGTCTGTTCATCAAAGGTTCATCATTGCAGAAAGGTGGAAGGGCGGCGACGCGAGGGTCGGCCATCCTGCCGCGGGCGCCAGGGTGCGCCATCGGGGGATGCCTGATGCTATACAAGGCGCCGGTCGGCGAACAGCCCTCGCGTGAAATTCTGCCTTGCGATGCTGGTGTCAGCTGCTAAAACCATCCCCATGGGATGAAAATTGATGGCAGCATGGAACTATCTCCCCGTGGTTTTCTCTATTTCTCCATCGGTCGGCCAGTGGCAGGGCATTGTAAGGTGGCCGCCGCCTGATTAGACTGCGCCGAAACTCGTAAGCACAGCCCTTTGTAAGGACTCATATGATCAAGAAATGCTTGTTCCCAGCAGCCGGTTACGGCACTCGCTTCCTCCCAGCGACCAAAGCCATGCCCAAGGAAATGCTGCCGGTGGTCAACAAGCCACTGATCCAATACGGTGTCGAAGAGGCATTGGAAGCGGGTCTGAACCAGATCTCCATCGTCACCGGCCGCGGCAAGCGCGCGCTTGAAGACCACTTCGACATCAGCTATGAGCTGGAAAACCAGATCAAGGGCACCGACAAGGAAAAATACCTGGTCGGTATCCGCAAGCTGCTGGACGAGTGCACCTTCTCGTACACTCGCCAGACCGAAATGAAAGGCCTGGGCCACGCTATCCTCACCGGCCGCCCACTGATCGGTGACGAGCCGTTCGCCGTGGTGCTTGCCGATGACCTGTGCGTCAACCTGGAAGGTGACGGCGTGCTGGCGCAGATGGTCAAGCTGTACAACCAGTTCCGTTGCTCGATCGTGGCCATCCAGGAAGTCGACCCTTCGGAAACCAACAAGTACGGCGTGATCGCCGGTGAGATGATTCGCGACGACATCTACCGCGTCAACAGCATGGTCGAGAAGCCCAAGCCAGAGGATGCACCGTCGAACCTGGCCATCATCGGCCGCTACATCCTGACCCCGGACATCTTCGACCTGATCGAGCAGACCGAGCCAGGCAAGGGCGGCGAAAAAGCCAGAGGCACGCATCTGGCGGGCTCTACTTGCACACCACCGTCACCGTGCGGCTCGTGTAGTTGCCGATGTCTGCCCCCAAGGTCTTGTCACTGTCCTTGGGCGCCGTGCCCGCCGTGCCGACGATGTCATAGCGGCCGCCGTCGCAGGCCTGGGCGGCTTTCTGGTAGCAGGCGTCCCACGACGCCGCGGCGCCAGAGCAGTCGATGCTCAGGCCTTGCTTGCCGTTTTTCAATACCGTGGGCGTGGCGGACGCACACCCACCCAAAGCCAGGACCGCGAAAAGTGCCAGGAGTCTGTTCATCAAAGGTTCATCATTGCAGAAAGGTGGAAGGGCGGCGACGCGAGGGTCGGCCATCCTGCCGCGGGCGCCAGGGTGCGCCATCGGGGGATGCCTGATGCTATACAAGGCGCCGGTCGGCGAACAGCCCTCGCGTGAAATTCTGCCTTGCGATGCTGGTGTCAGCTGCTAAAACCATCCCCATGGGATGAAAATTGATGGCAGCATGGAACTATCTCCCCGTGGTTTTCTCTATTTCTCCATCGGTCGGCCAGTGGCAGGGCATTGTAAGGTGGCCGCCGCCTGATTAGACTGCGCCGAAACTCGTAAGCACAGCCCTTTGTAAGGACTCATATGATCAAGAAATGCTTGTTCCCAGCAGCCGGTTACGGCACTCGCTTCCTCCCAGCGACCAAAGCCATGCCCAAGGAAATGCTGCCGGTGGTCAACAAGCCACTGATCCAATACGGTGTCGAAGAGGCATTGGAAGCGGGTCTGAACCAGATCTCCATCGTCACCGGCCGCGGCAAGCGCGCGCTTGAAGACCACTTCGACATCAGCTATGAGCTGGAAAACCAGATCAAGGGCACCGACAAGGAAAAATACCTGGTCGGTATCCGCAAGCTGCTGGACGAGTGCACCTTCTCGTACACTCGCCAGACCGAAATGAAAGGCCTGGGCCACGCTATCCTCACCGGCCGCCCACTGATCGGTGACGAGCCGTTCGCCGTGGTGCTTGCCGATGACCTGTGCGTCAACCTGGAAGGTGACGGCGTGCTGGCGCAGATGGTCAAGCTGTACAACCAGTTCCGTTGCTCGATCGTGGCCATCCAGGAAGTCGACCCTTCGGAAACCAACAAGTACGGCGTGATCGCCGGTGAGATGATTCGCGACGACATCTACCGCGTCAACAGCATGGTCGAGAAGCCCAAGCCAGAGGATGCACCGTCGAACCTGGCCATCATCGGCCGCTACATCCTGACCCCGGACATCTTCGACCTGATCGAGCAGACCGAGCCAGGCAAGGGCGGCGAAATCCAGATCACCGACGCCCTGATGAAACAGGCCCAGAACGGCTGTGTGCTGGCGTACAAGTTCAAGGGCACGCGTTTCGACTGCGGTGGCGCCGAAGGCTACATCGACGCCACCAACTTCTGCTTCGAGCACTTCTACAAGACTGGCAAGGCGTTCTAAGCCCAGCCCTGTGGCTGTACCCGAAAACGCCGCGGCTCAGACCGCGGCGTTTTCGTTTTCGCTTTGTGCCACAGCCGGCTGCGGTATATTGGCCGTCTGCCAAGGAGACCTGACATGGCCCACGATTTTGATCTGTTTGTAATAGGCGCCGGTTCCGGCGGTGTTCGCGCGGCGCGGTTTGCCGCTGGTTTTGGCGCCAAGGTGGCGGTGGCCGAGAGCCGCTACCTGGGCGGTACCTGCGTCAACGTCGGCTGTGTGCCGAAGAAACTGCTGGTGTACGGCGCCCATTTCGCCGAAGACTTCGAGCAGGCCAAAGGGTTTGGCTGGACCCTGGGCGACGCCGACTTCAATTGGCAGACGCTGATCGCCAACAAGAATCACGAAATCCAACGCCTCAACGGTATCTACCGCAACCTGCTGGTCAACAGCGGCGTCACGCTGCTCGAAGGCCATGCCCGTATCGTCGATGCTCACCACGTGGAGGTCGACGGCCAGCGTTTCAGCACCGAGCGGATCCTCATCGCCACCGGTGGCTGGCCGCAAGTGCCGGATATTCCGGGGCGTGAGCATGCCATCACCTCCAACGAGGCGTTCTTCCTGCCACAGTTGCCCAAGCGCGTGCTGGTAGTGGGTGGCGGCTATATCGCCGTCGAATTCGCCGGCATTTTCCATGGCCTGGGCGCGGAGACCACCTTGTTGTACCGCCGTGACCTGTTCCTGCGCGGCTTCGACCGTTCGGTGCGTGAGCACCTGAGCGAAGAACTGACCAAGCGCGGCCTGAACCTGCAGTTCAACAGTGACATCGCGCGCATCGACAAGCAGGCCGACGGCAGCCTGCAGGCCACCCTCAAGGACGGGCGCGTGCTGGAAGCCGACTGTGTGTTCTACGCCACGGGCCGCCGGCCGATGCTGGATAACCTGGGGCTGGAAAACGTCTCGCTGAAGCTGGACGACAAGGGTTTCATTGCCGTGGACGAGCTGTTCCAGACCAGCGAGCCGTCGATCCTGGCCCTGGGTGATGTGATCGGCCGCGTGCAACTGACCCCGGTGGCATTGGCCGAAGGCATGGCCGTGGCGCGCCGCCTGTTCAAGCCTGAGCAATACCGCCCGGTGGACTACGCCCATATCCCTACGGCGGTGTTCAGCCTGCCGAACATCGGTACCGTGGGGCTGACGGAAGAGCAGGCACGGGAGCAGGGCTTCGACGTGCAGGTGTTCGAGAGCCGTTTCCGGCCCATGAAGCTGACGCTTACCGAGTGCCAGGAACGCACGCTGATGAAGCTGGTGGTCGATGCCGCCAGCGACCGCGTGCTGGGCTGCCATATGGTGGGTCCCGAGGCGGGCGAGATCATCCAGGGCCTGGCCGTGGCGATCAAGGCCGGCGCGACCAAGCAGGTATTCGACGAGACCATCGGCGTGCACCCCACGGCGGCCGAAGAGTTCGTGACGATGCGTACGCCCGTGGCAACATAATGAATTGATACGTATTGGGATGTATCAACTGGTATTTCCAACAGTATCGGTGGATCCATCCCTACGGTATCCCCCTGGCCTTGTCGAGCTGTTCTTGCGTTTTGTTACATCTCTGAAAGCGCCGCTTTTGAGCCCTTGTTGTGGGGACGTTGGCATCTTCCTATAGTGCCCACGCTTCCTTCCTACAGGCACGGTCACTCTTGCCGGCATTTCTTTTTGGTTTCCCGATTACATACTGCCGCCGCGCAATGAAGCGCAGGGCAATGGCACCACCGGTGCACTGCCTGCCAACGTATCCACGGGAAAACGAACGCATGAAAACCCAACGCGCAACTCTGATTGTCGGCCTTTGCTCCCTGCTGGCCTTGCCAGCTGCCATGGCCGCGGATGGCCAGATCGACTTCGTCGGTGAGATCAAGGGCACCACCTGTGAAATCAATGGCGGCACGCCTGACTTCCAGGTAAAGCTGCCCTCCGTGACCTTGACTGCCTTGTCTGCCCCCGACCAAGGTGCCGGCCGTACACCATTCGACATCCGGCTGAGCAATTGCACGCCCGACAGTGGCCGGGTCATGACCTATTTCGAGCCGGGCCCTACCGTCAATCCCCTGACGGGGCGCCTGCGTATCGATGGCGGTATTGATCAAGCCACCGAAGTGGAGGTGGGCCTGCTCAACGACCGTCACGAGCCCATGGACGTCAGCAAAGGTCCCGGTGAGCAAAACTCCCAGGCCGTTGAACTGGTAGACGGCAACGCCCAACTGGATTACTTCGCTGAATACGTCGCGGTCGGCGCCGTCACCCCGGGTCAAGTCCAGACCCGCATTCTCTACTCCATCGTGCACCCCTGACGTGCCCGCGAGGCCGGCCGCTGCGCCGGCCTTCGCGCTTTCCTGCACCCGAAGGGAATCATTGCGATGATCAAATCATTTCTGGTTTCGCTGGCAGCCTTGCTGCTGGCAGGGACCGTCCATGCCAGTGTGGTCATCGGGACCACGCGGGTGATCTACCCGGCCGGCGCCGCCGAGGTGACCGTGCAGGTATTGAACCGCGACCCTACGCCGGCTTTGCTGCAGGTATGGCTGGATGACGGTGACGCCGCGGCCGACCCTCAGGCCATCCAGGTACCATTTCTGGTCAGCCCCGCCATGTTCCGCGTGGAGGCCGACAAGGGCCAGGCCCTGCGCATCATGCACACCGGTGAGCCATTGGCCAGTGACCGCGAGAGCCTGTTTTGGCTCAACATGCTGCAAATACCGCCGCGTGCGGAGGTACCTGGCAACCAGTTGCAAATGGCCATTCGCACGCGGATCAAGCTGATGTATCGCCCCCAGGGCCTGCCTGGCAAGGTCGCCGAAGCGCCCTCCGGCGTTCGCTGGCGCCTGGTGAGCGAGGGTGGCCGGCAGGCCCTGCTCGCTGACAACCCAAGCCCTTACGTGGTCAATCTGGGTGAGGTGAACCTGGTGTCGGGCGGGCGCGTGCTGCAAGCCGGTGCCGGGCATGTGCTGCCCTTTGCCCAGGCGCGTTTTTTTCCGGACGGCGCCGCGTCCAGGGGGGCTAATGCTTCCGTCCGGTACATTGCCCTCGATGATTATGGTGCCGGACGGCCGGGCGAGGCCCAAGTGGGTATGCCATGAGCCGCATGCCGGCGCGTGCGGTCGCCGTTGCTGCCTGTACCGCCATTCAGGGCGCCTTGGCGATGGAGCCCCGGGTGGAATTCGAGCCGCGTTTCCTGCGTCCAGGAGCTTCCGGCGACGCGGACCTGAGTGCCTTCTCCCTGCCGGCACAGGCGTTGCCGGGCGAGTATTGGCTGGACACCCAGGTCAACGGCCGTGCGCTGGGGCGCCTGCTGATCCCCTATCGTCGCGATGAGCAGGACGGGCGAGTTCGCGCCTGTTTCGACCTGCCACTGCTCAAGCGTCTGGGGGTTGATGTCAGTCGCCTGGCTAGTGTCGATGAATCCTGCCGTTGGCTGCCCGAGTGGGTCGCCGAGGCAGACCAGCAATTGGACCTGGCCGAACAGCGCCTGGCGTTGCAGGTGCCCCAGGCATGGATGGCCCGTGAGGCCCGCGACCAAGTACCGGTCGAGCGCTGGGAGGCGGGTGTCAGCAGTGCGTTCGCAGGTTATGACCTGTCGTTTTTCGACGTCGACAGCCCCCAGGGTGGCGCCCGCACACAAGGCTACGCGGGGCTGTCCAGTGGGGTGAACCTGGGGACCTGGCAATGGCGCCACCAGGGGGCATTTTCCAGCAGCGGCGGTTACCAGGTGCTTGGCCATTACCTGCAGCGCGAGGTCGCGCCCCTGGGCGCTCAACTGCGCATTGGCCAATTGAACACCCAGGGTGAGTTGTTCGACTCCGTGCAGATGCGAGGGGCCTCGCTGTTCAGCGATGACCGGATGTTGCCCGCTTCCCAGCGTGGTTTCGCACCAGTGGTGCGGGGGGTAGCGCGCAGCAACGCACGCGTGGCGATCCGCCAGGGCGAGCGCCTGTTGCGCGAAACCGTGGTGCCGCCCGGCCCCTACGTGATCGATGACCTGTATGCAGCCACGGTGGGCGGCGACCTGCAGGTGACGGTGACCGAGGCTGACGGCAGTGAGCAGCGTTTTACCGTGACAAATGCCGCCGCGCCGTTGGCCTTGCGCAGCGGCCAATCGCGCTTCAGCCTGGGGCTGGGGCAACAGGTGGCCCACCAGCAGGAGAACGCGCCATGGTTCGCCCAGGGCGCCTGGCAGCAGGGCTTCAATGACACCTTGACGGGCTATTCCGGCGCTATCCTGGCCGCCGATTACCAACAGGCGCTGCTCGGTGCGGCGCTCAATACACCCCTGGGGGCCGTGGGGCTGGATGTGGCCCAAGCCCGAACCCGCGACGACCAGGGCCATCGGGCGCGGCTGTCCTGGGGCCACTTGCTGGCTGACAGTGACACCCGCCTGGGGCTCAGTGTGCAGCATGCCTTCAGCCCGGGTTATCAGTCGCTGGCGCAGGCTGGCCGCGCGCAGGGCAAAGGCGGTGACGCTCACTGGCGTGAACGCACGCGGGCCACCCTGAACCTGAATCAGCCGCTGGGCAATGCCTGGGGCCAGGTCAATGCCAGCGCCTGGCGGTCCAGCAGCTGGGAGCAGAACAGCGACTTTCAGGGGTATTCCCTGAGTTACGCCCACCGGTTCGCCGACCTCGGTTATGCGCTGAGTGCCAGCCGGGAACGCGACGCCCATGGGCGTGACAGCACGCTGTGGCAGCTGAGCCTGAACATGCCCCTGGGCGGGTCGCGTGGCAGCCTCACGAGCGGGCTGTCCCATAGCCCCCGCCTCAGCCAGGGGCAGGTGGGTTACCGCAACACGCATGGGCCGTTCAACTACGGCGCCAGCGTCAGCGCCAGCCAGCCCGGTGACAACGGCTACCTCAACGCCTACGCCGGCTGGCGGGAACCCTACGGCGAATACAACGTGGCTGCTGGGCAGGGGGCGGGCAGCCGTCAACTCTCGGCCAGTGCGCGCGGCGCGGTGGTTGCCCACGGCGGGGGAGTGACCCTGGCGCAACCTTTGGGTGAAACCTTCGGCATCGTCCAGGTGCCCGAGGCCAAGGGGGCTCGGCTGGTCAATGGCAGCGAGCTGCGGGTCGACGGCCGCGGGTTCGCCATCGTCCCCAACCTCATGCCCTACCAGGTCAACCGCGTGGATATCGACCCTCTGGGCCTGCCGCTGTCGGTGGAGCTGGCCACCAACAGTCTGGAAGTGGTGCCGCGCGCCGGTGCCGTGACATTGCTGCGCTACCCCACCCAGTCGGGGCGTACGGCCCTGATTCACCTGCGCCTTGCCGATGGGCAGCTGTTGCCGTTCGGTGCGCAGGTGGCCGGGACCGACGGCATGGCCCTGGGCGTGGTGGGCCAGGGCAGCAGGGTGCTGGCGCGCGGCCTGAAAGCCCAGGGGCAATTGCGCTTGCAGTGGGGCGAGCGCGGTGAACACCAGTGCGCTGCCGATTACACCTTGGGCGAGGTGGCGCAAGCGCTGGAGGTGATCAGCGTGATGTGTGAGCAGACCATGGAGGAGGCGACATGAAACAGACCAACGGCTGGGCGCTGGTGTGCCTGATGGCGGCCAGTGGCCCGCTGAACGCGGCGTGCCAGTATTACGACGGGCAGGGGCCTGTCGAGGCTTCGGCCACCCTGGACTCCCCAATCGTGGTCTCCGCGCTGCTCCCGGTGGGGGCTGTACTGAGTTCGCGCGTCTTTACCGACAGCTCCACGGGGTTGGTATGTACCCAGGACACGGAACTCAATACTGGCTGGGTTCAAGCGCCCTCGGCGGGCTCGGGTTCGAGCGAGCTGGAGGGGGTATACGCCACTAGCGTGCCAGGCGTAGGGATCCGCATCCGCGACCAGGCAACGAACGCGCTGTATCACTGGCCGCGTCGGCGAACGCCGCTTGCCGCAGGCCATTACACTCCTCGGGCAAGTTACCAGGTGGATTTGGTCAAGACCGGACCCGTTGTCGAGGGGCGCTTGCGGCTGCCGCTGCAAGCGGTGTCCCAACAGCACGGGGCATTGGAATCCACCGGCCTGCGGTTTCTATCTCAAGAAGTTGAAGTGGTCCTGGACAAACCAACGTGCAGTGTCGCCTCGGACGCTCATGTGGTGGAGGTGAACCTGGGCGAACATCATCCCAGGGATTTCAGTGGCCTGGGCAGCGGGACTGTCCCGCAGGCGTTCAACTTGCGCCTGGCCTGCCAGGGTGGGCAAGGTGGGGACTCGCTCTTCGTGCACGTGACCCTGACCGATGCCACCGACCCAGGCAACCGTGAAGACGTGCTCAACCTGCGCAGCAGCGCCACCGCCACCGGGTTGGGTGTCCAGGTGCTGCGCCCCAATGGCCAGCCGGTCTTCTACGGCGCCGACTCATCCGTGGTCGGCAACCCGGGGCAGTTTCATGCCGGTTCGGTCGGGTACGGCGAATCGGTGTTCACGGTGGCGCTGCGGGCCCGGTACGTGCAGACCGGCCGTGTAGTCACCCCGGGTTCGGCAGGGGCCCTCGCAACCTTCACATTCGCGTACAACTGATCTTCATGCAATTCTTCTATATATTAGGCGGGCTGATAGGCAAAACCAATCATGCAGATCAGCTTTGCCAATGAGCGTTCAGTGGCTCATGTGTCTAGTATGAGCCTCACAACGTTTTTCACCCGTTCGACAACCCATGGAGATTTACCGATGCCGATCATCAACAGCCAAGTCAAACCTTTCAAAGCCCAGGCTTACCACGGCGGCAAGTTCGTTGAAGTCACCGAAGCCGACCTGAAAGGCAAATGGTCTGTCGTATTCTTCTACCCAGCCGACTTCACCTTCGTCTGCCCAACCGAACTGGGCGACCTGGCTGACAACTACGCGCAGTTCAAAGACCTGGGCGTTGAAATCTACGGCGTGTCCACTGACACCCACTTCACCCACAAAGCCTGGCACGACAACTCGGACACCATCCGCAAGATCCAGTACCCGCTGATCGGTGACCCGACCCACGCCATTTCGCGCAACTTCGACGTGCTGATCGAAGAAGCCGGTATGGCTGACCGTGGCACCTTCGTGATCAACCCTGAAGGCCAGATCAAGATCGTCGAACTGAACGACGGTGGTGTGGGCCGCGACGCTTCCGAGCTGCTGCGCAAGGTCAAGGCTGCCCAGTACGTTGCTGCTCACCCGGGCGAAGTCTGCCCAGCCAAGTGGAAAGAAGGCGAAGCCACCCTGGCTCCGTCCCTGGACCTGGTCGGCAAGATCTGAGTCCCCATGGCGATGATCAGCTGCATCATCCCATAGCTTCATCATCGCCCTGAACACGCCCGGGCGACTTCGCCCGGGCGTTGTTTTTTATACTGTCTGAAAAAAGGAATCGCCCGCATGTTGGACGCCAATCTTAAAGCCCAGTTGAAGTCGTACCTGGAACGGGTCACCCAACCGATCGAGATCGTCGCCTCCCTCGATGACGGCGCGAAGTCCCAGGAATTGCTGAGCCTGCTGCGTGACATCCAGACCCTGTCGGACAAGATCACGCTGCTGGACAACGGGAATGACGCACGCAAGCCGTCGTTCTCCATCAATCGCCCGGGTGCCGATATCAGCCTGCGTTTCGCCGGTATCCCCATGGGCCACGAATTCACCTCCCTGGTGCTGGCACTGCTGCAAGTCGGCGGCCACCCTTCCAAGGCGAGCGCCGACGTGATCGAACAGATCGCCGGGCTCAAGGGCGAATTCAACTTTGAAACCTACTTCTCGCTGTCGTGCCAGAACTGCCCGGACGTGGTCCAGGCGCTGAATCTGATGGCGGTGCTGAACCCCAACGTGCGCCATGTGGCCATCGACGGCGCGCTGTTCCAGGCTGAAGTCGACGCCCGCCAGGTGATGGCCGTGCCTAGCCTGTACCTCAATGGTGAAGTGTTCGGCCAAGGCCGCATGGGCCTGGAAGAGATCCTCGCGAAGATTGATACCAGCGCCGGTGACAAGGCGGCCGAGAAACTCAACGCCAAGGACGCCTTCGACGTGCTGGTGGTCGGGGGTGGCCCAGCCGGTTCGGCCGCGGCCATCTACGCTGCCCGCAAAGGCATCCGTACCGGCGTCGCCGCCGAGCGCTTTGGCGGCCAGGTGCTGGACACCATGGCCATCGAGAACTTCATCTCGGTGCAACACACCGAAGGCCCGAAACTGGCCGTTGCCCTGGAAGAACATGTCAAGGAATACGACGTCGACGTCATGAACCTGCAGCGTGCCGAAGCGCTGATCCCGGGCAAGGATGGGCAACTGCACGAAGTGCGCTTCGCCAGCGGCGCGAGCCTGAAGGCCAAGACCGTGATCCTGGCCACCGGTGCGCGCTGGCGTGAAATGAACGTGCCGGGCGAGAAGGAATACCGCAACCGTGGCGTGGCGTACTGCCCGCACTGCGATGGCCCGCTGTTCAAGGGCAAGCGTGTGGCGGTGATCGGCGGCGGCAACTCTGGTGTCGAGGCGGCCATCGACCTGGCCGGTATTGTCGCCCACGTGACCCTGCTGGAGTTCGACAGCCAGTTGCGTGCCGACGCGGTGTTGCAGCGCAAGCTGCACAGCCTGCCGAACGTCACGGTCATCACCAGCGCCCTGACCACCGAAGTGACCGGCGACGGCCAGAAGGTCAACGGCCTGCGTTACAAGGACCGCCAGACCAGCGAAGTGCACACCGTGGACCTGGAAGGCATCTTCGTGCAGATCGGCCTGCTGCCCAACACCGACTGGCTCAAGGGCACCATCGAGCTGTCCCAGCGTGGCGAGATCATGGTCGATGCCCGCGGTGAAACCGACCTGCCGGGTATCTTCGCGGCAGGCGACGTGACGACCGTGCCGTTCAAGCAGATCGTCATCGCCGTGGGCGAGGGCGCCAAGGCCTCCCTGGCGGCCTTCGACCACCTGATCCGCACCTCCGCGCCGGCCTGATCACCCGGCACCTGCGAAAAAGCCCGCTGGCCTCATGAAGGTCAGCGGGCTTTTTCGTGGCAACGGGGGGGGGTGTCAGAAATTCGGCTGAATGATCTCTACCCAGTATTCGTCCGGGTCCTTGATGAACGCGATGTTCTTCATGCGGCCATCGGTCAGGCGCTTCTGGAAGTTAACGCCCAGGGCTTCGAAACGCTCGCACGCGGACTGGATGTCGGGTACCGACACGCAGATGTGGCCAAAACCGCGCGGGTCGGTATTGCCATTGTGGTAGGCGAAATCGGCATCGTGTTCGGTGCCGTGGTTGTGGGTCAGCTCCAGAATGCCCGGAATCGACTTCATCCAGGTGTGGCGTTCGGCGTCGTCACTCGGGATCTGCGCTTTGTCCACCAGCGCCAGGAAGTACAGGCTGAACTGGGCTTCAGGGAAGTCGCGCTTTTCCACCAGGCTGAAACCCAGCACACGGGTATAGAAGTCCAGCGATTGCTCGATGTTCTTCACCCGCAGCATGGTGTGGTTGAAGACAAACTGCTGGGTGGCGGCATCAGGCTCGGCGGTCACGCCGGGGAAGGTATTCAGTTCATGCAGGCTCATGGGAACTCCGAACAGGAAAGATAGAAGGCGATGAAACGACCACGTCGTTCCAGCACAATGGGATAAGAGTTCTTGTTAAGGCCTGCCATGATACGCAACTGCGTCGCTCAGGCCAAATGCGCGGCCAATAAACACAAATCGCGGGCAATAAGAAGCCCGCCGAAGCGGGCATTGGGGCGCTAGTCCATTAGCAGATTCCATCCTGTAAGATTCGATGTGAAAATCCTGTGAAAAAAAATCGACCTTACTCGCCGTTTGTCAACGACGGACCCAGCTTTCCACCGTCGCGGGCCCGTACTGCTGTTTCCAGGCCTTGAGGCCGCGGTGGTTGCCGCCCTTCGTTTCGATCAGCTCGCCGGTGTGCGGGTTCTCGTAGACCTTGACCGTGCGCGGACGGCGATGCTGGCGCGGCGGGTTGAAGGCCGCGCGCTGCAGCCCCTGGGCAGGGTCGAGAATGGCGACGATATCGCGCAGGCCTTTGCCATACTGTTTCATCAGCTGCTGCAATTTCTGCTCGAACTCGATTTCCTTTTTCAGGCCTGTATCGTTCTTCAGGGCTTCCAGTTGGGCAAGCTGTAGCTGAAGTGCCTTTTCGGCGGCACGGAATTCGGCGAGTCTGGACAATGGCGTTCTCCAATCTTTTATTCATGAGCGTATCGGCCACGCGCCCGCATCGGCGGGACCGCCGGGGCACAGGGCAATGAAGTTGCAGGCACATCATGAGGGCTACGGTATGAAAGCGTAGTAGGCCTTGGTGGGGAAGTAAATGGTAATGCCTATGGACTTGTCAACTGTCACGGATGTTCGCGTTATTCATTGCCGTTTAATTGTAGGAAATAAAGGTTGGTAATTTCCGATAACTTTGTAAGAACTTTCTGGCGGTACTACAAGTTCTGCCTAAGTATTAATCAGTTGGTGCAAGTGTGCAGCAAAGGGCGCCGCCTCCCCAGCGCCCGGGGGGCGGCATGATGAAGCGCCCTGGCCGCCGAGGGGGTCACAGCGCTGCGATATGCTGGCGATAGTGGCGGTAAACCTGCTCATAGGCCTGTACGTGCGCACTGATCGGCCGGGCTGCCAAATCGTTGTCCAGGTGCACGCAGCGCTGGCACAACGTCGCCAGTTCGGCGACGTTGTCGCACCAGGCGGCCTGAATCGCGGCGCCCAGCGCCGCCGCTTCGGTCTCCCTCGGGCAGGTGATGTCAGTATTCATGATATCGGCCACCATCTGCCGCCATGCGGCGCTGCGGGCACCCCCGCCTATCAGGCGGATACTCTGGCTGCTCAGGCCCGCGCCGCGCAAGAGGTCCAGGCCGTAGCGAAGGCCGAACGTGGTGCCTTCCACGGCCGCGCGGCACAGGTTCGCCGCCGTCAGGTTGCCTGGCGTCAGCCCCAGCAGGGTTCCGGTGGCGTTGGGCAGGGCGGGCACCCGTTCACCATTGAGAAACGGCAGCATCAGTACCCCGTCAGCCCCGATGGGGGCCATTTCCACCTGGCGGTTGAAAGCCTCCAGGCTCAGCGCGAACAGGTCCCGCACCACCCGGGTGACGTTGGTCAGGTTCATGGTGCAGATCAACGGTAGCCAGCCGCCGGTGGATGAGCAGAACGTGGCCACCTCCGGCTCCACGCTGACCCGGGGCTGGTCACTGAAGGCGTAAACGGTACCGGACGAGCCCAGGCTCATGGTCACCACCCCGGGCTGGATGTTACCGGTGCCGATGGCGCCCATCATGTTATCGCCGCCACCGCTGCTGACCCGCGCCTGTGGGCTCAGGCCCAGGCGCCGCGCCACGTCGGGCAGCAGCGTGCCCACTGCCTGGCGCGGCTCGATCAGGGTGGGCAGGGCCTGTTGCAGCCGCCCGGCGGGGTCGATATCGCGCAGCATCTGCAGGTCCCACTGGCGTTGCCGGATGTCGAAATAGCCGGTACCGGAAGCGTCGCCATACTCGCTGCACGCGCGGCCCGTAAGCCAGAAATTCAAGTAGTCGTGGGGCAACAGGATGCGGGCGATCTGGCGGAACACCTCGGGGTGTTCCTCCAGGGTCCATAACAGCTTCGACACGGTGTAGCCCGGCGCGATGGCCACACCCAGGCGGTCCAGATATCCTCCACGCCATGTTGCTCCAGCAGGTGGCGCTTGTGGGCCTCGCTGGTCATGGGGGTGATTCGGTCCACCATGGCGTTGGGGAAACTGACCTTTTCGCTTATCCAGCCGGCCAGGCCCGGGTCACGCAGGTGCGCGAACGCGAGCAGCGCCTTGCGCGCCACCGCGCCGTTATGGGGCAGGTTATCGCAGGACATCACCGTGAATGCCGGTATGCCGGCCTCGCGGCGTCGCGCCAGGGCCGCGCAGAGAAAGCCGAATACCGTGCGCGGGCTGGCAGGGTGCTCCAGGTCATGCTGGATGGCCGGGAGGTGGGCCATGAACTCACCCGTGCTGTCGTCCATGCAGTAACCACCCTCGGTGATGGTCAGCGAGACGATGCGGATGGCCGGATCTGCCAGCTTGTCGATCAGCGTCCGGGGGTTGTCCTCGCCCAGCAGCATGCCGCTGATGGCCGCGATGACGCGTACCTCATGGCCACTGCCGTCCCCCAGTTCCACCAGGGTGTAGAGCGAGTCTTGGGCGGCCAGGGCATCGCGCATCTTTTCGTCTTCCTTGCGCAAGCCGGCGCCGCAGATGGCCCAGTCCAGGCCTTCGCCGGTGTTCATCAGGGCGTCGGTGTAGAACGCCTGGTGGGCGCGGTGAAAGCCCCCCACGCCAATGTGGACGATGCCCTGGCTGATATCGCCCTGGTCATAGTGGGGGCGCTTGATGTGCTCGGCCAGTTGGCTGAGGTTGTCGCGGGTGAGTTTCATCGGTCCATATCCTTTCAGGCCGCGGCCTGCAATGGCTTGGCCACGGCGACGCCCTGAGCGTCGAACAGGTGGCAGTGGTGGGGCGGCAGGTGCAGGTTCAGGCGTTCGCCGTACTGGCTGGCCAGGTCGCCGCGTATGCGCAGGGTCAGGGGTTCGCCGGAGTCGGTGAGCACATGGCAAAAGGTGTCGCTGCCCAGGCGTTCGCCGACATCGGCGGTCACCGCCAGCGACGCCTGCCCGGGTTGGGCCAGTTCCAGGTGCTCGGGGCGGATACCCAGGGTCACCTCGCTGCCTACGGTCAGGTTGGCATTGCTGCGCGGCAGGTCCACCCGGGTGCCCGCGGCCAGCTCCACTTCGCAGCCCTGGCTGTCGATGCGGCTGACCTTGCCCTTGAGAAATCCCATCTTCGGCGTACCCAGAAAACCGGCCACGAACAGGTTGGCCGGGTGGTGGTAAAGCTCCAGCGGCGAGCCCACCTGCTCGATGCGCCCGGCACTGAGCACCACCACCTTGTCGGCCAGGGTCATGGCCTCCACCTGGTCGTGGGTGACGTAGATCATGGTGGCTTGCAGTTCCTTGTGCAGCCGCGCCAGCTCCAGGCGCATCTGCACCCGCAGGGCGGCATCGAGGTTGGACAGCGGCTCGTCGAACAGGAAGATCTTTGGATTGCGCACGATGGCGCGGCCACGGCGACGCCCTGAGCGTCGAACAGGTGGCAGTGGTGGGGCGGCAGGTGCAGGTTCAGGCGTTCGCCGTACTGGCTGGCCAGGTCGCCGCGTATGCGCAGGGTCAGGGGTTCGCCGGAGTCGGTGAGCACATGGCAAAAGGTGTCGCTGCCCAGGCGTTCGCCGACATCGGCGGTCACCGCCAGCGACGCCTGCCCGGGTTGGGCCAGTTCCAGGTGCTCGGGGCGGATACCCAGGGTCACCTCGCTGCCTACGGTCAGGTTGGCATTGCTGCGCGGCAGGTCCACCCGGGTGCCCGCGGCCAGCTCCACTTCGCAGCCCTGGCTGTCGATGCGGCTGACCTTGCCCTTGAGAAAGCCCATCTTCGGCGTACCCAGAAAACCGGCCACGAACAGGTTGGCCGGGTGGTGGTAAAGCTCCAGCGGCGAGCCCACCTGCTCGATGCGCCCGGCACTGAGCACCACCACCTTGTCGGCCAGGGTCATGGCCTCCACCTGGTCGTGGGTGACGTAGATCATGGTGGCTTGCAGTTCCTTGTGCAGCCGCGCCAGCTCCAGGCGCATCTGCACCCGCAGGGCGGCATCGAGGTTGGACAGCGGCTCGTCGAACAGGAAGATCTTTGGGTTGCGCACGATGGCGCGGCCACGGCGACGCCCTGAGCGTCGAACAGGTGGCAGTGGTGGGGCGGCAGGTGCAGGTTCAGGCGTTCGCCGTACTGGCTGGCCAGGTCGCCGCGTATGCGCAGGGTCAGGGGTTCGCCGGAGTCGGTGAGCACATGGCAAAAGGTGTCGCTGCCCAGGCGTTCGCCGACATCGGCGGTCACCGCCAGCGACGCCTGCCCGGGTTGGGCCAGTTCCAGGTGCTCGGGGCGGATACCCAGGGTCACCTCGCTGCCTACGGTCAGGTTGGCATTGCTGCGCGGCAGGTCCACCCGGGTGCCCGCGGCCAGCTCCACTTCGCAGCCCTGGCTGTCGATGCGGCTGACCTTGCCCTTGAGAAAGCCCATCTTCGGCGTACCCAGAAAACCGGCCACGAACAGGTTGGCCGGGTGGTGGTAAAGCTCCAGCGGCGAGCCCACCTGCTCGATGCGCCCGGCACTGAGCACCACCACCTTGTCGGCCAGGGTCATGGCCTCCACCTGGTCGTGGGTGACGTAGATCATGGTGGCTTGCAGTTCCTTGTGCAGCCGCGCCAGCTCCAGGCGCATCTGCACCCGCAGGGCGGCATCGAGGTTGGACAGCGGCTCGTCGAACAGGAAGATCTTTGGATTGCGCACGATGGCTTGGCCACGGCGACGCCCTGAGCGTCGAACAGGTGGCAGTGGTGGGGCGGCAGGTGCAGGTTCAGGCGTTCGCCGTACTGGCTGGCCAGGTCGCCGCGTATGCGCAGGGTCAGGGGTTCGCCGGAGTCGGTGAGCACATGGCAAAAGGTGTCGCTGCCCAGGCGTTCGCCGACATCGGCGGTCACCGCCAGCGACGCCTGCCCGGGTTGGGCCAGTTCCAGGTGCTCGGGGCGGATACCCAGGGTCACCTCGCTGCCTACGGTCAGGTTGGCATTGCTGCGCGGCAGGTCCACCCGGGTGCCCGCGGCCAGCTCCACTTCGCAGCCCTGGCTGTCGATGCGGCTGACCTTGCCCTTGAGAAAGCCCATCTTCGGCGTACCCAGAAAACCGGCCACGAACAGGTTGGCCGGGTGGTGGTAAAGCTCCAGCGGCGAGCCCACCTGCTCGATGCGCCCGGCACTGAGCACCACCACCTTGTCGGCCAGGGTCATGGCCTCCACCTGGTCGTGGGTGACGTAGATCATGGTGGCTTGCAGTTCCTTGTGCAGCCGCGCCAGCTCCAGGCGCATCTGCACCCGCAGGGCGGCATCGAGGTTGGACAGCGGCTCGTCGAACAGGAAGATCTTTGGGTTGCGCACGATGGCGCGGCCAATGGCCACCCGCTGGCGCTGGCCGCCCGACAGTTGCTTGGGCTTGCGCTCCAGCAGCGGTTCCAGCTCCAGGATGCGCGCGGCCTCGCCGACCTTGCGTTGCACTTCGGCTTTGTCGGCGCCGGCCAGGTCCAGGGCGAAGGACATGTTCTTGCGCACGGTCATGTGCGGGTACAGGGCATAGGTCTGGAACACCATGGCCAGGTCGCGCTTGGCGGGGCTGACCTGGGTGATGTCGCGGCCGTCCAGTTCGAGCGTGCCGCTGGTGACCTCTTCAAGGCCGGCGATCAGGCGCAGCAGGGTCGACTTGCCGCAGCCCGAGGGGCCGACGAACACCACGAATTCCTTGTCGTTCACCTGCAGGTCGATGCCTTTGATGATCGCCAGGCCTTCAAAGCCTTTTTTCAGGTTTTTTATTTTCAATGTGGCCATGGGGCACTCCAACTGTTTTGTCCTGCTCGATCCCCTGTGGGGCCGAACTTACTTGACGGCACCGAACGACAAACCGCGCACCAGCTGTTTCTGGCTGATCCAGCCAAAGATCAGGATCGGCGCGCAGGCCAGGGTCGAGACCGCCGACAACTTGGCCCAGAACAACCCCTCGGGGCTGGAATAGGAGGCAATCAGCGCAGTCAGCGGCGCCGCGTTGGAGCTGGTCAGGTTCAACGACCAGAACGCCTCGTTCCAGCACAGGATCAGCGACAGCAGCAGGGTCGAAGCCAGGCCGCCCTTGCTGATCGGCAGCAGCACCCGCACCATTTCCTGCAGCAGCGTGGCGCCGTCCAGGCGGGCGGCTTCGAGGATGTCACGGGGTATGTCCTTGAAGTAGGTGTACACCATCCACACCACGATCGGCAGATTGATCAGGGTGTAGATCACGATCAGCACCAACTTGCTGTCCAAAAGCCCGAAGCCCTTGGCCAGCAAGTAGATGGGCATCAGCACGCCCACCGGTGGCAGCATCTTGGTGGACAGCATCCACAGCAGCGTCTGCTTGGTACGCTTGGTCTCGTAGAAGGCCATTGAATAGGCCGCCGGCACCGCGACGAGCATGCACAGCAGCGTGGCGCTGAACGAGATCAGCACCGAGTTCCAGGCGAAGTGAAAGTAGTCGCTGCGCTCCTGGATGTGCAGGTAGTTCTCCAGCGTCGGGGTAAAGATGAACTGGGGTGGCGTGGCGAAGGCGTCGATCTCGGTCTTGAAGCTGGTCAGCACCATCCAGAAGATCGGGAAAAACAGCACCAGCGCGATGACCCAGGCCAGCAGGCCCAGGCCCACGCTTTGCAGGTGCCGGTGTTGCTTGAGTGTCAGGTTCATGGCACGGGCCTCAAGGCTGGTCGGTGAGGTTTTTGCCGATCATCCGCACCAGGATGATGGCGGCGATGTTGGCGATGACCACGGCGATCAGGCCGCCGGCCGATGCCATGCCCACGTCGAACTGCACCAGTGCCTGGTTGTAGATCAGGTAGGCCAGGTTGGTGGAGGCAAACCCCGGGCCGCCGTTGGTGGTGGTGAAGATCTCGGCGAACACCGACAGCAGGAAAATGGTCTCGATCATCACCACCACGGCAATCGGCCGGGCCAGGTGTGGCAGGGTCAGGTGCCAGAAAATCGCGACTGGCCCGGCACCGTCCAGGCGCGCGGCCTCCTTCTGTTCCTGGTCCAGGGACTGCATGGCCGTCATCAGCAGCAAAATGGCGAAGGGCAGCCACTGCCAGGAAACGATGATGATGATCGACAGCAGCGGGTAATTGGCCAGCCAGTCCACCGGCTGGGCGCCGAACACGCGCCACAGGGCGGCGAGGATGCCCGACACCGGGTGGAAGATCAGGTTCTTGAAGATCAGCGCACCCACCGTGGGCATGATGAAGAACGGTGAGATGAGCAATACCCGCACGATGCCGCGGCCGAAAAACTCGCTGGCCTCCAGCAGCGCGGCGATCAGCACGCCCGCCACCACGCTGATCAGCAACACACTGCCCACTAGCAGCAGGGTATTGGTCATGCCGGGTATGAAGCCTTCATCGGTGAAGAAGAAGGTGAAATTGCCCAGGCCGGTGAAGGTCTTCTCGCCACCATCGAGCAGGTTGTAGCGCATCAGCGAGAAGTACAGGGTCATGGCCAGCGGCACCACCATCCACAGCAGCAGCAGCGCCACGGAGGGGGTGACCAGAAACCAGCCAGGGTTGTTGAGGCGGTGCTTGCCTGGGTCCGGCTGGACCTCAAGCTGCGCCTTGGCAGTGGACGTGCTCATGATGGATACCTTGAATGGCCGAACAGGCTGGCCAGCCCCAGGCCGGGGCCGGCCATGGCAGCGCTGTTACTTGGGGTAGCCGGCGCGCTTCATTTCGCGCTCGGTGGTCGCCTGGGCGTCGGCCAGGGCCTTGTCCACGGTGCTGGTCCCCACCAGGGCGCCGGCGAACAGCTTGCCCACCTGGGTGCCGATGCCCTGGAACTCGGGGATGGTCACCAGTTGGATGCCCACGTAGGGCACAGGCTTGGCCGAGGGGCTTTTCGGGTCAACCGACTTCAAGGATTCCAGGGTGATCTTCGCGAACGGCGCAGCCTTCATGTAGGCGTCGCTGTAGGTCGACGCCCGGGTGCCCGGCGGCACGTTGGTGATGCCGTCCTTGTCGGCCACCAGCTTGGCGTACGCCTGGGAGGTTGCCCACTGGGTGAAGGTGCTGGCAGCGTCCTTGGCCTTGGAACTGGTGGGGATGGCCAGGGCCCAGGAGTACAGCCAGGCCGAGCCCTTGTCGGTTTTTTCATGGGGCGCGTAGGTGAAGCCGACGTTGTCGGCCACTTTACTCTGGGCCTTGTCGGTGACGAAGGAGCCAGCCACCGTGGCATCGACCCACATGGCGCACTTGCCGCTGTTGAACAGCGCCAGGTTTTCATTGAAGCCGTTGCTGGAAGCACCGGGCGGGCCGTACTGCTTCATGGTGTTGACGTAGAAGTTCAGCGCACCGGTCCATTCCGGGCCGGTGAATTCAGGCTGCCACTTCTCGTCGAACCAGCGCCCACCCCAGGCGTTGGCCAGGGTGGTGATCAAGGCCATGTTCTCGCCCCAGCCGGCCTTGCCGCGCAGGCACATGCCGTACTGGCCCTGGTCGGGTTTGTTGAGCTTGGCGGCAAACTCGCCCATCTGTGTCCAGGTAGGCCGCTCGGGCATGCTCAGGCCTGCCGCCTTGAACAGGTCGGTTCGGTAGTAGGTCATCGAGCTTTCGGCATAAAAGGGCAGGGCATACAGCGTGCCCTTCACCGACAGGCCGTCGCGCACCGAGGGGAATACGTCATCGAGCTTGTAGTCGGCGGGCAGGTCCTTGACTGGCTCCAGCCACCCCTTGGCGCCCCAGAGTGCCGCTTCGTACATGCCGATGGTCAACACGTCGAACTGGCCACCCTGGGTGGCGATATCCGTGGTCAGGCGCTGGCGCAGCACATTTTCTTCCAGCACCACCCACTTGAGCTTGATATCGGGGTGTTGTTCTTCGAAGGTTTTCGACAGGCGCTGCATGCGGATCATGTCGCTGTTGTTGACCGTGGCAATGGTCAGGGTCTGATCGGCCTGAGCCGTGGCGCAGAGCCCCAGCAGGGCAGCGAAGCTGGTACGGGCGAGCAGGGTCTTGATGGGCATCGACATCACACACTCCTCTTCGGGCCCGGTGGGCGCGAAGCCTGGTTATTGTTGTTGTGTCTTCCTGAAGTGGGGAAGCAGCTGCGTTGATTACAGACCTAAAACGGCCGAGGGACAAATCCGCGAAGGCAGTTGCGCTGATACTATTTTGCACTGGCCACCACGGCCAGGTTCTCTGCAGGGGGGATGAATCAGGTGTTGCGCGGGTGCTGCTCGGTGACGCGCTGCACCGCCAACCTGCGGTAATCGGAGGGGGTCATGCCCTTGAGCTGCTGAAAGCGCCGGTTGAAGTTGGAAATGTTGTTGAAGCCGGACTGGAAGCAGACGTCGGTCACGGCCTTGCGCCCATCGGCCAGCAGTTCGCAGGACTTGCTGATGCGCAGCCGGTTGACGAATTCGACAAAACAGCGCCCCGTGGCCTGTTTGAATACCCGCGAAAAATACGTTGGCTTCATGCCCAGGTGCTGGGCCACTTCTTCGAGCGGCAGGTCGCGGCTGTAGTGGCTGAAAATATAGTCCACCGCGCGGTTGGTACGGTCGATGCTGTTTTCGTCGGCCAGCGGTGGTGCGTTGCTGTCGGACAGCAATTGGTAGTCCTCGCACGCCGCCAGGCGCTCCATCAGGATCAGGAAGTAGCCCAGGCGGCTGACACCGCGGCTGTCGGCGATGCATTGCATCAGCGTCGTGGCCTCGGCCAGGGTGCGGGGGCAGCGGAACTCGATGCCATGGCGGGCGCGCTCCAGCAACGGGCTCAGGCCCTTGAGTTCGCTGAACACCGGCAGGGCATTGTCGAACAGCTCATCCGTGAAGTTGACCAGCATGTCGCGCTTCTCCACCACCTGGTCCGGCGCCACCTGGCTGATCCAGTTGTGGGGCAGGTTCGGGCCGGTGAGGAACAGGCTGTTGGGGTGGAAATTGCCGATGTAGTCGCCAACGAAGACCTTCCCGGAACTGGCCACGATCAAGTGCAGCTCGTATTCCTTGTGAAAATGCCAGCGCACCAGCGGGCACGGGAAGCCGTGCTGGCGGTAGATGATCGACAGGCCTTCGTGGTCGTCCATCAACTCATAGGACGGATCGGTGATTCTGCTGGGTCTGGTCATGCCGTGGCCGCTTATTGTTGTTTGCCAGGTACCCCCAGCCTACTCATAAAGCCATCGCCTCGGCAATGGCGGTTCACGCACAGCCCTTGCGTTGCACATACCTGAGGGCGTCTTCGGCCAGGCGGATGGATTCGTTCACCGGCTCCAGGTTGCGCAGGCGCACGGCACTGGCCAGCGCCTCGATCATGACCAGCATCGCCACGTTGGAGTTGCGCAGCACCGGGTGCGTGGGCGGTGCGAACAGGCACTGGTGGGCCACGGCCATCATGGGCGAAGCCGGCGAGTCGGTGATCGCCATCACGGCCGCGCCGCGGCTGGCAGCGTACTGCGCCAGGCGCAAGGTATCGTTGGCATAGGGCTGCAGGGCCAAGGCCAGCAGGGTATCGCCGGGGCCGATGGCCGCCATGCGATAGGCGGCGTTTTCACTGCCACCTTCCATGTTCAGCGCTACCACGTGGGCACAGTGGGGCACCAGGCAGTTGGTGGCCAGCCCGGCCAGGTAGTGGCAGTTGCCAAATCCCAGCACGTACAGGTGCCGGGCCTGGGCCAGGCTGGACACTACGTTGTCGAAGCGTTCGTCGTCATTGGCACTGAGGGTGGCGTCGAGGTTGCCATTGCTCAGGCGTACCTGCTGGCCCAGGCCGAAACCGCGCTCGGGGTGCTGGGCCACTTCTGCCCGTACCCAGTCGGCGGGCGCTATCAGTTCAAGCAGGTGCAGTACCAGGGCCTCGCGCAGGCCAGTGAAACCGTTCATGCCCATGTGGTTGGCCAGGCGGTTGACGGCCGCCGTGGACGTACCGGCGCCCGCGGACATGCGCTCGATGTTCAGCGTCGGTGAAAGCCAGGGGTTTTGCAGGATGTAATCGGCTACCTTGTACAGCGCCGGCTGGCGGTCGTGCGCAAGGCCCTGGCGAGCCAGCTCCTTGGCGACCTGGACCATGCGTTGCATCAGCGGCGTTTTATAGACTTTATGGCTGAAGTCGGGAGCTGAGGTATCCATCATGACAGCGGCAACCTATGCGGGTTGGTGGGGAAATGTCCACGGCTCCCGGCAGTGTAGATGCTTTTTTATATTGGATCCAATATCTCGATATTTTTTCGTTTGGCCTCGATCCACTGGGCCATGTACTGGGTGCTCTTGTGCTGGTGATGGCGCAGCATGGCGCCGGTGAAATTACCCAGGCGGTGGATGTCCAGGTTGTGACGCAGGGTGTCGATACGTGTCAGCAACGCATCGGCATGGGGACGGTAGCGATAGCGAGCCTGCAATAACGCAGGGGCGTGGGCGTTGGCCTGCTGCCAGGCGGCTTCATCCTGGTACAACGTGACCGCGGCGTTCACCAGGCCCTCCACGTCACTGGCGACCAGGCCTGGCCACGCCAGCGTGCCATGCATGCCCTCGGCGCCAATGGGCGTGGTCACGCTGGGGGTGCCACAGACCATGGCGTCGAGCAACTTGCCCTTGATACCCGCACCGAAGCGCAGCGGCGCCAGGGCCACGCGGGCGTCGCCCATCACCTGCAGGGCGTCCTCAGCCCAGTTCAGCACGCGAAAACCCTGCGCCGGGTTGTTCAGTGCCGTGGCCTTGGGCGGGGTGTAGGCGCCATACACATGCAGCTCGGCCTGGGGCAGGCGCTGGCGAATGCGTGGCCACAGCACGGTCTTGAGCCACAGCACGGCATCCCAGTTGGGCGCATGGCGGAAATTGCCGATGCTGAGGAAATGCGCACGCTGCTCAAAGGACTTGCCGGGGCCTGAGGCCTCGACCATCAGGGGGCAATGGTGCAGCAGCGCGTCGGGCACTTGGAACTGGCCGGTCAGCAGTTCGATCTCGGGTTCTGAGATCATCAGGCTGAGGTCACTGCGGTAGATCGCCGCCACTTCGCGCTGGCTGATGTCCGCCGCGGCCATATGGCGGTACAGGTCGGGATGGTCGAGGCCGAACAGGGTGCTGAAGTCGTCGCGCTGCGGGTCCGCCTTGAGGGCGTCCTTGAGCAGCAACTGGCGCGCGTCGCGCAGGCTCTGCAAGTCGCTGGTTTCCAGCACCCGCAGGGCGGTGGGGCAGTGTTTCTCCACCCGCCAGCCAAACTGTTCTTCCATCATGAACCGGTCGAACAGGACCACGTCGGGGTTCAGTTCGGTGATGAAGCGGTCAAAGCTTTCGTCGTTCAGCTTGATGGCCTGGCGGGCAATGCCCTGCGCGGCCAGGTCGGCCATGTGCTCGCCATCGCCGGCGGGGCTGGCGAAGGTGACCTGCCAGCCCTGGTCGAGGAAGGCCTGAAGTATCTGCATGATGTGCCCGCCGGCTGCAGAAGAACGGGGTTCCGGCCAGACGTAGCCGATGACGAGGAGGTGGGCGGGTGGCATGGGGTGGACATTTCCAAAAAAGGTAAAAGGTAAACCTGACTGTATGCCAGACCAACAAGGCGGCCTAGGCAATGGGACAGACATAACTGGCCCGAAACAGATGCGGTCTAAAGGGCCCCAAAAGCATCAGGCCATGCACCTGGCGGCCCTGACCCATTCCCAAGCCAAACCAACAAGGCGGTCCAGGCAATGGCTCAGGCATAACTGGCCTGAAACAGATGTAGGAGCAGAGCTTGCTCGCGAAGCGCCGCGCGGGCGGCGCACGGTCTCAAGGGCGCCGGTGAACCTAAGCCATGCACCTGGCCGCCCTGACCCAATCCCAAGCGAAACCAACAAGGCGGTCCAGGCAATCCCACAGACATAACTGGCCCGAAACAGATACGGTCTAAAGGCCCCAAAAGCATCAGGCCATGCACCTGGCGGCCCTGACCCCTTCCCAAGCCAAACCAACAAGGCGGTCCAGGCAATGGCTCAGGCATAACTGGCCTGAAACAGATGTAGGAGCAGAGCTTGCTCGCGAAGCGCCGCGCGGGCGGCGCACGGTCTCAAGGGCGCCGGTGAACCTAAGCCATGCACCTGGCGGCCCTGACCCATTCCCAAGCCAAACCAACAAGGCGGTCCAGGCAATGGCTCAGGCATAACTGGCCTGAAACAGATGTAGGAGCAGAGCTTGCTCGCGAAGCGCCGCGCGGGCGGCGCACGGTCTCAAGGGCGCCGGTGAACCTAAGCCATGCACCTGGCCGCCCTGACCCAATCCCAAGCGAAACCAACAAGGCGGTCCAGGCAATCCCCCAGACATGACTGGCCCGGAACAGATACGGTCTAAAGGCCCCAAAAGCATCAGGCCATGCACCTGGCGGCCCTGACCCATTCCCAAGCCAAACCAACAAGGCGGTCCAGGCAATGGCTCAGGCATAACTGGCCTGAAACAGATGTAGGAGCAGAGCTTGCTCGCGAAGCGCCGCGCGGGCGGCGCACGGTCTCAAGGGCGCCGGTGAACCTAAGCCATGCACCTGGCCGCCCTGACCCAATCCCAAGCGAAACCAACAAGGCGGTCCAGGCAATCCCACAGACATAACTGGCCCGAAACAGATACGGTCTAAAGGGCCCCAAAAGCATCAGGCCATGCACCTGGCCGCCCTGACCCAATCCCAAGCGAAACCAACAAGGCGGTCCAGGCAATGGCTCAGGCATAACTGGCCTGAAACAGATGTAGGAGCAGAGCTTGCTCGCGAAGCGCCGCGCGGGCGGCGCACGGTCTCAAGGGCGCCGGTGAACCTAAGCCATGCACCTGGCCGCCCTGACCCAATCCCAAGCGAAACCAACAAGGCGGTCCAGGCAATGGCTCAGGCATAACTGGCCCGAAACAGATGTAGGAGCAGAGCTTGCTCGCGAAGCGCCGCGCGGGCGGCGCACGGTCTCAAGGGCGCTGGAGAAACCCAAGGCATGCACCTGGAGGCCATGATACGGTTTCATGACAGGCTTTTGGGACCCAGCTAGAGATTTCATCATGGCCGTCAAGCGCCAGTCGATGGTTTTGTGGCGCCCTTGAGACCGTGCGCCGCCCGCGCGGCGCTTCGCGAGCAAGGGCTCGGCGCCCCCCTCGCTCCTACATCTGTTTCGGGCCGGTTATGTCTGTGAGATTACCTGGCCCGCCCTGGGTGCCAGGCGCCAGATTCGCAGCGCAGCGATCAGCCCTGCGCCAGTATTGCCTTGACCTTGTCGCGCAGCTGGTCGATGGAGAAGGGCTTGCCAATGCTGTGCATGCCAGGGGGGATGTCGATGTTTTCAGCATAGCCGCTGGCAAACAGGATCGGCAGGTCGGGGCGTTTGGCGCGGGCGGTCTTGGCCAGTTCAGACCCGGAAGTGTCCGGCAGGCCCTGGTCAGTCATCATCAGGTCGATGGGGGCATCGCTGTCATTGATGTGCGCCATTGCCTCCTCGCCATCGGCAGCCTCCAATACCCTGTACTCCAGCTCCTCGAGCACGTCGACAATCAACATGCGCACGATCGAGTCATCCTCGACGACAAGAATGGTGTGGGGGGCGGTTTCTGGCATTGGAGCGATCCTGGACGGTGACGAGGAGGCGCAGGCTGCGCCGCCGGTCTTTAATAGTAAGCGGCGCATTCGGCAAGTTCCGTACCGCGGCAGCAAAAGTGAAAATTACCGGCGCCTAGGATACCGGCGCGGGATGCATATGCAAAATATCCCCCGCGAATACTGGCCAAAACCCTTGTCGCCTTCTAGAAAGCGTAGGGGATCAAGAAAAGTTCAATAAGAAATTTCTTCATTTGGTGCGGGAAATTTTGGATCTTTTACATGGAATTCCGGCAAACTCTGCCGTTTTACCACCATCTCCAAGGGCGCATGGACATGAGCAAACCCTCCAGCATCGATGAGCAGAGTTTTCGCAAGCTGCTGATTCGCAACGTCAGCCTGCCCTTGGGGGTGGGCCTGCTCAGTGGCGTGGTGTTCGTCAGCATCATTGCCTACCTGATGAACACCATCGACTGGGTCGAGCACACTGATCGGGTCATCAACAACGCCAATGAAGTCGCCAAGTTGTCCATCGACATGGAAACCGGCATGCGCGGTTACCTGCTCAGCGGCAAGGAAGAGTACCTGGACCCCTTCGAGCTGGCGAAGCCGCGCCTGGCCGCCGAAGTCCCGGCGTTGCAGCAATTGGTGGCGGATAACAACACCCAGGTTGACCGCCTGACCCGCATCATGGCCCTGCAGAAAGAGTGGATGGCGTACTCACAGGCCATGATCGACATGAAGCGTACCTCCGGCGATTACTCATCGGTGGTCCAGACCGGCCGCGGCAAGCGCCTGACCGACGCGATCCGCGGTGAGTTCGACGATTTCATCGCCATGGAGCACTCACTGCGCGTCCAGCGGAGCGAAGACGTCAGCCACACCATCACGCTGTCGGTGACCCTTTATATCCTGTTCCTGGTGCTGATCAGTGGGGCGCTGGCGTTCTTTGGTCGTCGCGACATGGTCAGCCTGTCCACCACCTATGGCGAAAACCTCGATGCCCAGCGCCGCAGCGCCGAACGCCTGGAAGGCCAGGCGTGGCTGCGTACCGGGCAAACGCAACTGGCCGAGCAGGTGCTGGGCCAACTGACCCTGCAGATGCTGGGCCGCAACATGCTGCAGTTCTTCGCTGCCTACCTGGGCAGCGTGGTCGCCGCCGTGTACGTGCGCGAAGAGCACGGCAGCCTGCGCCGCGTCGCCACCTATGGCTTCTCGCGCGAGCAGGAAAACCAGGACCAGATCATCATCAATGGCGAAGGGGTGATCGGCCAGGCCGTCCAGACCGGGCGCCTGATGCGCCTGGACGATGTCCCCCAGGACTATTTCAAGTTCGCTTCCGGCCTGGGCGAAGGCCTGCCCCATAGCGTGTTGATCATGCCGACCCATAACGATGACGGTATCAACGGCGTGGTGGAACTGGGCTTCCTGCGGCCGTTGAACGACCGCGACGTCGAGCTGCTGGAACTGCTGGCCAGCAACCTGGGCACGTCGATCGAGGCTGCCCGCTACCGCCAGCGCCTGCAGGAAGTGCTGGCCGAGACCCAGCAGCTCAACGAAGAGCTGCAGGTGCAGCAGGAAGAGCTCAAGACCGCCAACGAAGAGCTGGAAGAGCAGTCGCGGGTGCTCAAGGAGTCCCAGGCCCACCTGGAAACCCAACAGGCGGAGCTGGAACAGACCAACGAACAGCTGGCCGAGCGCACCGACGCCCTGGCCGAGCAGCGTGATGCCCTGGACCTGAAGAACCTGGAACTCAACCGTGCCCAGGTCGAGCTGGAAGAGCGCGCTGAAGAGTTGCAGCGCTCCAGCAAGTACAAGTCCGAGTTCCTGGCCAACATGTCCCATGAGCTGCGCACCCCGCTCAACAGCTCGTTGATCCTGGCCAAACTGCTGGCCGAGAACGCCGAGGACAACCTGACAGGCGAGCAGGTCAAGTTCGCCGAGTCCATCTATTCGGCCGGCAACGACCTGCTCAACCTGATCAACGATATTCTCGACATTTCCAAGGTCGAAGCCGGCAAGCTCGATGTGCGCCCCGAGAACACCAGCACCGCGCGGCTGGTCGACGGCCTGCGGACCCTGTTTGAACCACTGGCGGCCGACAAGCAGTTGAGCTTCACCGTCGAACTGCTTGAGGGCACGCCGGCCCACCTGTTCACCGACCGCCAACGGGTCGAGCAGATTCTGAAGAACCTGTTGTCCAACGCCCTGAAGTTCACTGAAAAGGGGCAAGTGACCCTGATCGTCGCCCCGCAACCGGACAACGGCATCGCCTTCCATGTGCGCGACACGGGCATCGGCGTGGCGACGGACCAGCAGCAGGCGATCTTCGAAGCCTTCCGTCAGGCCGACGGCACCACCAACCGCCGCTACGGCGGCACCGGCCTGGGTCTGTCGATCTCACGCGACCTCGCCAACCTGCTGGGCGGCTACATCAGCGTCAGCAGTACCCTGGGCAAGGGCAGTGAGTTCACCTTGATCCTGCCCCAGCATTACGAAGACATGGAACGCACCGAGGTGCACCCGGCGCCCACGGTCATCCAGGCCCCGGCCACCGCGGCCAACGAGCCTGCGCACGTGGTGGTGCCGGAAGTGACCATCGCGCGCTTCCCCGATGACCGCGACAAGGGCCCCTTCGAGCGACGGTGCATCCTGGTGATCGAGGACGAGCCGAACTTCGCCCGCATTCTCTACGACCTGGCCCACGAGCTGAACTACCACTGCCTGGTGGCCCACGGCGCCGACGAGGGCTTCAACCTGGCGGCGCAGTTCGTGCCCGATGCCATTCTGCTCGACATGCGCCTGCCTGACCATTCCGGCCTGACCGTGCTGCAACGCCTCAAGGAACTGCCGGCCACCCGGCACATCCCGGTGCACGTCATTTCCGTGGAAGACCGCGTCGAGGCGGCCATGCACATGGGGGCCGTCGGGTATGCGGTGAAACCCACCACCCGTGACGAACTCAAGACGGTGTTCGCCCGCCTGGAAGCCAAGCTCACGCAGAAGCTCAAACGCATTCTGCTGGTGGAAGACGACGACCTGCAACGCGAGAGCATTGCCCGCCTGATCGGCGATGAAGACATCGAGATCACCGCTGTGGGCCTGGCCCAGGAAGCGCTGGACCTGCTGCGCGAGAACGTCTACGACTGCATGATCATCGATCTCAAGCTGCCGGACATGCTCGGCAATGACCTGCTCAAGCGCATGTCCACCGAAGAGATCTGCGCATTCCCGCCCGTGATCGTCTACACCGGCCGCAACCTGACCCGCGACGAAGAGGCTGAGCTGCTCAAGTATTCGCGCTCGATCATCATCAAGGGCGCGCGTTCACCCGAGCGTCTGCTGGACGAAGTGACGCTGTTTCTGCACAAAGTCGAATCCCAGTTGTCTCAGGAAAGGCAGAAGATGCTCAAGACCGCGCGCAGCCGCGACAAGGTCTTCGAAGGGCGCAAGATTCTGGTGGTGGACGACGATGTGCGCAATATCTTCGCCCTCACCAGTGCCCTGGAGCACAAGGGCGCGATCGTTGAAATCGGTCGCAACGGCCGCGAGGCCATCGACAAACTCAATCAGGTGGAAGACATCGACCTGGTGCTGATGGACGTGATGATGCCGGAAATGGACGGCTACGAAGCCACGCGCGAGATCCGCAAGGACACCCGCTGGCGCAAGCTGCCGATCATCGCCGTCACCGCCAAGGCCATGAAGGACGATCAGGAGCGCTGCCTGCAGGCCGGCGCCAACGATTACCTGGCCAAGCCCATCGACCTGGACCGTCTGTTTTCCCTGATTCGCGTGTGGTTGCCACAGTTGGAGCGCATTTAGTGCCGTACAGCGTCATTACCCCGGAGCACCGTCCATGACGGTGGAGCGCAATACCGATATCGAGATCCGTCTGCTGATCGAGGCCATCTACCTCAAGTACAGCTACGATTTTCGCGACTACTCCGGGGCTTCCATCAAGCGCCGGATACACCATGCCTTGCGTCAGCTGGACTGCGCCACGATTTCCGCGTTGCAGGAGCGGGTGCTGCACGACCCCACCACGTTCATGCAGTTGCTGCAGTACCTGACGATTCCGGTCAGCGAGATGTTTCGCGACCCCGAACACTTCCTGGCCATACGCCGGGAAGTGGTGCCGCTGTTGCGCACGTATCCGTCCATCAAGGTCTGGATCGCCGGTTGCAGTACCGGGGAGGAGGTGTACTCCATGGCCATCCTGCTGCGCGAGGAAGGCCTGCTGGACCGCACGATCATCTACGCCACGGACATCAACCCGCAGTCGCTGGAGAAAGCCAAGCAAGGCATCTACTCCATGGAAAACGTGCGCACCTATACCGAGAACTACCAGCGCGCGGGGGGATGTGAAGCGTTTTCCAACTATTACACCGCAGCCTACGGCAATGCCATTTTCGACAGTTCGCTGCGCGAGAACGTGACCTTCGCCGACCACAGCCTGGCCACCGATAGCGTGTTTTCCGAAACCCAACTGGTGTCGTGCCGCAATGTGCTGATCTATTTCAACAAGAAGCTCCAGGACCGGGCCTTCGGGCTTTTCCATGAGTCCCTGTGCCACCGCGGCTTTCTGGTGCTCGGCAGCAAGGAAACCCTGGACTTCTCCGCCTACAGCGGCCGGTTCGAGGCGCTGGCCAAACCTGAGCGGATCTACCGCAAGACATGAACCCACGCACAGGCTACTCGGCAGTAGTGGTTGGGGCATCGGCCGGCGGGGTCGAGGCCCTGCTGCGGGTCTACGGCATGCTGCCGGCCAGCTTCGCGCTGCCGGTGCTGACCGTGCTGCACCTGCCCGATGACCGCCACAGCCAGCTGGCCGAGGTATTCGCACGGCGCATGCACCGCGCGGCCAAGGAGGCCGTGGACAAGGAAGACATACAACCAGGGATGTTCTATTTCGCGGGCCCCGGGTACCACCTCTCGGTGGAGCAGGACCGCAGCCTGTCGCTGAGCCAGGAAGAGCGCGTGCATTACTCGCGCCCCTCCATCGACATCCTGTTCGAATCAGCCGCCGATGCCTATGGCGCGCAGTTGGTCGGGGTGTTGCTCACCGGTGCCAACGAAGATGGTGCACGGGGCCTGGCAACGATTGGCGAACGCGGTGGTCTGACCATCGTCCAGGACCCGACCGAGGCGCGCGTGGCCATCATGCCCGAAGCGGCGATGCGCCTGCGCCGACCCGACCATATTCTCCCATTGAATGGCATAGGCTCATTGCTCGCCAAGCTGGAACGAAGCGCATGCTAAGCCCCATAAAAGCCAAATTGCTGATCGTTGACGACTTGCCGGAAAACCTTCTGGCCCTGGAAGCACTGATCAAGGCCGACGACCGCGAGGTGCACAAGGCACTTTCCGCCGATGAAGCCTTGTCGCTGCTGCTGCAACACGAATTCGCCCTGGCCATCCTCGATGTGCAGATGCCGGGCATGAACGGTTTCGAGCTGGCCGAGCTGATGCGCGGCACCGAAAAGACCAAGAGTATTCCCATCGTTTTCGTCAGCGCTGCCGGGCGCGAGATGAACTACGCTTTCAAGGGCTATGAAAGCGGCGCGGTGGACTTCCTGCACAAACCGCTGGAGATTCATGCGGTGAAAAGCAAGGTCAATGTGTTCGTTGACCTGTACTGCCAGCGCAAGGCCCTCAAGGAGCAGCTCGAAGCCCTGGAGCGCAGCCGCCAGGAGCAGGAAGTGTTGCTGAAGAAATTGCAGGCCACCCAGAATGAACTGGAGCACGCGGTGCGCATGCGCGATGACTTCATGTCCATCGTATCTCATGAAGTGCGCACGCCGCTCAATGGCCTGATCCTGGAAACCCAGTTGCGCAAGCTGCACCTGGCCCGGGACAACGCCGACGCCTTCACCCTGGACAAGATGCGCGGCATGGTCGAGCGCGACGAGCGTCAGATCCAGAGCCTGATTCGCCTGATCGAAGACATGCTCGACGTTTCGCGCATACGAACCGGCAAGCTCTCCATCCGCCCCAGCCAGTTTGACCTGACGCAGCTGGTGGCCAACCTGCTGGACAATTTCGCCCCGCAAGTCGCCGCCGCCGAATGCGCCCTCAGCCTGCACGCCACCGAACCGGTGGTGGGCACCTGGGACGAGTTTCGCATTGAGCAGGTGATTTCCAACCTGGTGTCCAACGCCTTGCGTTATGGCGGGCGCGGCCCCATCGAGGTCAGTGTGTACGCCCACAAAGGCAACGCACGGGTCGAGGTGCGTGACCACGGCATCGGCATCAGCAAGGAAAACCAGGCACGTATTTTCCAGCAGTTCGAGCGGGTATCGGCCACTCATGTGGTAGCGGGGCTGGGGCTGGGACTGTTCATTTCGGAGCAGATCGTGGTGGCTCACGGCGGTTCGATCACGGTGGACAGCGCGCTGGGCGAAGGCTCGACGTTTATCGTTAGCCTGCCGCTATAGGAATGTTCCCAACGGCACGCAACCTCTACCGGCGGCCAGGGTCACATAGGCAGCCAACCAGACAGTACATAGGCGTTACCATGAGTGAAGATGCACAAGACGTAGTCCTCATCGTCGAGGATGAGCCCTCGATTTTGATGGTGTTGTCCGATTACTTGAGCGGTGAGGGTTACCACGTGCTGCAAGCGAAGGACGGCGAGGAAGCATTCGAAATCCTGGCCCGCAAGCCGCACCTGGACCTGATGGTCACCGACTATCGCCTGCCCAAGGGCATTTCCGGCGTGCAGATCGCCGAGCCCGCGGTGAAGTTGCGGCCGGAGCTGAAGGTGATCTTCATCAGCGGCTACCCCCAGGAAATCGTCGACTGCGATAGCCCGATCACCCGCAAGGCGCCGATCCTTGCCAAACCGTTCGACCTGAATACGCTAGGCGAACAGATCCAGCGCCTGCTGGTGTGAGCCCCCTGCGATGGGGTCGGCCTCAGCCTTGGGGGCGTGGGGCGCAGTCCCTTGGCCCCATGTTGCGAATGCGTGCCGCGCCTGCCCTGCGATCAGTTGGGGTTGCAGTAGGCCGCTTCGGTATTCGCCGCGCCGACGTAGGGCCGCCAGGGTTCCAGGTTCCACTGCTGTTCACTGGGCGCGTTTTTCATGTGGCACACGTATTGGTCACGCATGCCGGCGGGATTGGTGAAGCGCGGGTCCGATGCCCACTTCTCGAACAGCTCGGCTACCCCAAACTCGCGTTCCGCGGCCGGGATATTGTTGCGCGCGCACGCGGTGGGCGTGACCGCCAGGCTGATGCCGTCATTGCGGTTTACCCACACCGCCTCACTGATGTAAAGCGGGCATTGGCGCATCACCTGGCGTGGGTAAGGGGCCGGGGCCGGGTCGGGAACCGGCGTCTCGGCCTGGTCGCTGGGCAGGTAGGTGAACAGTGCGCGGCCGTTGATGTTGGTGGGCATGGTCAGGCGAATCACCGGTTTTACCATGCCCCCGGACGCCAGCTTGAAGGCCTGCTGGTCGCGCCTGGCCTGGGTCAGCCCGGTACTGCTGTCCTGCAGGTAGAAAAACGCCTCCAGCGGCAGCACGTCGGCGATATCCTTTTGCCACGTAGCGACGCGCACCTCGTTGAACCGAGTGGTCGCCAGGAGCCGACGCGCCAACAGCGCCGCGTTGAAATTGGCCACCGTGTAGGGGCGGTCCGATGAGCGCAGGCTGAAGCCGCACTGGTGCCAGTCTCGCTGTTGCTCCGACAGGCCGGGGGCCATGTAATGCGCCAGCCAGGCGCTGGCTTCGGTGATGTTCTGCCTGTGGCACATGTCGCTGGCCTGCGGGTAGTTTTTGTGCTGCCCGCAGCCTGCTTCGGCACGGTCTTCGGAGCCAGCGCCCACTGGGAACATGCATAGCACCTCGATGGTCGCCTTGCTGGTCGGCTGCTGCAGCGCCGGGTAGAAGATGAAGCCATTGACCGCACCACCAGCCAATGCGGTGAGGTTGGCGTCCTGGCGCAGAAAGGAGAACGATACCCCGTAATTGTTGGGCAGTATCGGGTTCCAGGGCGCATCGCCCTCGCGGCTGCCGGTGGCGCGCAGCAACACCCCGGAACAGAGGATGGCCGGTGTTGTACTGCTGCATTCGGTGGCACGGCTGTCGTAACGCTGCTGCAGGGCGAGGGCGGTATCGCTGCCCAGGTCCCGAGGGGCATCGCTGGTCTGCGTGCACGCGCACAGGCACGACAGCAGGGCAACGATCAGGAACAGGCTGGCTCGGGCGGTCATCATCGGGTTCACCTCAGGGTGACGCGCAGGTAGCGAGAAAACATCAAGGTGCTGCCGTTGGCCGGGGCAGGGTTGATGGCATAGTTGATGAAAACCGGGTTACCGATGTTCGCGTTGTACACATTGTTGGGAATGGTGAAGGTCGCCCAGTAATTCTGCTGGTCGAACATCGGCTGCCAGTCGCTTTGCCAAATGCGGTCGCCCGTGGTGAACCGCACGACATCGACCCGCGCGATGTGGGTGCCCGATTGCCCGCTGTACTGCACGGTGACGTCCTTGTCATGGATCTGAGGCGGCACCAGCGTGTACGGGTAAGGGTCGACGGTGACTGTCAGACGCTCGGATGTATGAGGGGTGCCAGTGGTGTCGGTGATCACGTAGGTGACCTGAACGTCGAGGCCCACGTTATCGATGAATTCTCGTCGCGGAACCCGCACCACCTTGACGCCGGGAGCGCCGACGGCCTGGATCTCCGACTCCCAGGTCACGCGCCCTTGCCAGATCAACTGAAAGCGGTCGCTGCCCTGGGCGGAGGAGAGCGGTAGCTCTACGCTCAGTTCTTCGTCATCGTAAAGGTCGCTCATCCTCAGGAACTCATGGCCGGGTTGCTTGGTATAGGCCTTGGGGATGGTGGCAGGGGCCAGGGTCCTGCGCCCGTTGATGATGCGGTACGTGCGGATCGGAAAGGTGACCTCGCTGGTGATGGATCCGGCGGTGTCTGCGGGCGGGTTCATGGCGTGGCTCCGGCTGAAGGAGTCACCATTAAAAACAGTCGTGCGCCCTGTCGCTACTGATAGAACTGACAGGATTGACGGGCTGGCCGGCACGGGTCATCATCGAGAGTTTGCTAGCTTTCGATCATTTCCCGCACCTTGGCCGTCAGTCGGTCGAAGGTGAATGGCTTGGTGATCATCTGCATGCCGGCATCCAGAAAACCACCCCGCACCGCCGCATGCTCGGCATAGCCCGTGACGAACAACACCTTGAGGCCTGGGCGCAGTTGGCGGCCGATCTCGGCCAGTTGCCGGCCGTTCATGCCGCCGGGCAAGCCAACATCGCTCACCAGCAAATCGATGCGCTGGGGCGAGTTGAGCACGGGCAGGGCGCCACTGGCCTCGGCCGCCTCGAGGTAGGCGTAGCCCAGTTCGCGCAGCACTTCGCACACCAGCAGGCGTACCGCGCTGTCATCCTCGACGACCAATACCGTTTCGCCGCTGCGGGCCCGGTGGACTTCGCCGGCAGGTTGAGGCGAGGTCACCGGCGTGTCGCCCTTGAAACGCGGCAGGTAGAGGTTGACGGTGGTGCCTTTGCCGATCTGGCTTTCGATGGCGACATGGCCGCGCGATTGCTTGCTGAACCCGTAGATCATCGACAGGCCCAAGCCAGTGCCCTGGCCGATGGGCTTGGTGGTGAAGAAAGGGTCGAATGCGCGGTTGATCACGCTTTGCGGCATGCCGCAGCCATTGTCGCGCACGCTCAGGCGCACATAGTCGCCCACCGCAAGCGCCCCCTGCTGGCGGGTATAGGCCTCGTCCAGGGTGTGGTTGCTGGTCTCCACCACCAGGTCACCGCCGTTGGGCATGGCATCGCGTGCGTTGATCACCAGGTTGAGCAGGGCGCTCTCCAGTTGGTGGGGGTCGGCTTCTGCCACCCACAGGCCCGGGTCCAGGTGCATGTCCAGGCGAATGCTCTCGTCCAGACTGCGTTGCAGCAACTCATCCATCGCCAGCACCAGGCGGTTCATTTCCACGGGCTGCGAATCCAGCGACTGGCGGCGCGAAAATGCCAGTAGCCGGTGGGTCAGCCCGGCCGCGCGATTGGCCGAGGTGATGCCCAGGTCGATGAGGTTGCCCAGGTCTTGCGTCTTGCCTCGCGACAAGCGCCGGCGCATCAATTCGAGGCTGCCGATGATGCCGGTGAGCATGTTGTTGAAGTCATGGGCGATACCCCCGGTCAACTGGCCCACGGCTTCCATCTTCTGTGATTGGCGCAGGGCTTCCTCATTCTGCAGCACCTGGGCAGTGCGCTCCTGCACCTGCTGCTCCAGGGTTTCGTTGAGTTGCCGCAAGCGCTCTTCGCCCAGGCGTCCGGCGTCCAGCGCGCTTTGCAGGCGTTGCTGGCTTTCGCCGAGGTCGTGCAGGCGGTCGCGCGCTTCATATTGGCGGCGCCGGCCACGGATGGCGGTGCTCACCAGGCTGACCAGGGCCACCGGGTGGAAGGGGCGTTCCAGGAATGTAACGTTACCCAGTTGTTTGCCCAGGCGCATCGACGGCGGGTGGTCGGGGCCGCCATGGTGGGTGATCAATACGATGGGCAGGTCGGACCACGCGGGCTGTTGCTGCAGGTACGCCACCAACGGCGCGATGTCGGCGCCGTTGAACGCCTCCTCGGCAATCACCGCCATGCCCGCGCCGTCACGCAGGTGGGCGCAGAGTTCGTTCAAGGTACCGGCGGCCTCTCCGTGATAGCCGGCTTCACCTATGATCGACAGCGCCACCTGGCTGTCGCGGCCCAATGGGGCGAGGACCATGACGCGTTCCGGCGCGGCAGCTACAGAGGTCACGGTCGTGGGTCCTTGAGCAGCGGGTTGCTTTCACCCACATAGGTGGGTACCCCGCGCAGCACTCCCTGGAAATCATACAAGGGCTCCCCGACGGTCATGCCCTGGTTGCCGATCTTGTACTCGCGGATGGTGGACTCGTGGCCGCCATAGCGTTTCTTGATCACTGACATGGCCCGGCGCACCTGGCCCACAGCTTCGAAGTAGCGCAGCAGGATGACGGTATCGGCCAGGTAGGTCAGGTCCACGGGGGCTTTCATGTCGCCCACCAGCCCCTGCTGCGCCACCGTCATGAAGGTGGCGGCACCGCGGCGGTTGAGGAACAGCAGCAGTTCGTGAATATGCAGCACGGGTGAGCCTTCGCCCATCATCGCTGCCTGGTAACCGTTGATGCTGTCGATGATCACGGTCTTGATCGCGTTCTCGTCGACCTTGCTGCGTACCCGGTGGGCGAATTCGCCAGGGGACAGCTCGGCGGCGTCCACCTGTTCGATGATCATGTTGCCGCTGCGCTGCATGGCATCCAGGTCAATGCCCAGGTACTTCATGCGCTCGAACAGCAGGCCCAGCTCCTCGTCGAAGATGAACAGCGCCACCTTCTCGCCGCGGGCCACGGCAGCCGCGGCGAATACCATGGCGATCAGCGATTTGCCGGTGCCCGCAGGGCCGAGTATCAGGGTGCTGGAGCCGTTTTCGACGCCACCCCCCAGCAGCGCATCGAGGGCGCCGATGCCGCTGCTCAGGGGGGTGCGTTCATAATGGGCGCGGTGTTCGGCTGCCACCAGGCGCGGGAATACCTGAATGCCGCTCTGGTGGATAGTGAAATCATGGTAGCCACCCCGGTACTTCTGCCCGCGGTATTTCATGATGCGCAAGCGCCGGCGTTCGGCACCATAGTCGGGCGCCATCTCTTCCAGGCGGATCACCCCGTGGGCAATGCTGTGCAGGGTCTTGTCCAGGGGCTCGCTGGTCATGTCGTCCAACAGTAAAACGGTGGCATTGAAGCGCGCGAAGTAGTGCTTGATGGCCAGGATCTGTCGGCGGTAACGCAGCGAACTCTGGGCCAGCAGGCGCACCTCCGAGAGGCTGTCGAGTACCACGCGATCGGGTTTGATGCGCTCGACCACGTCGAAGATCTGCCGCGTGGCCTCGCCAAGTTCCAGGTCGCTGCTGTAGAGCAGGCTCTGTTGCTGCTGGGCATCAAGGATCATTTCTGGCGGCGTCAGCTCGAACACTTCGATGTGCGGGTCCAACTCCCAACCGTGGGACAAGGCCCCTTCACGCAGTTCGCGGTCGGTTTCCGAAAGCGTGATGTACAGGCAGCGCTCGCCTTGGGCGGCACCATCAAGCAGAAACTGCAGGGCTACCGTGGTCTTGCCTGCGCCCGGTTGCCCTTCCAGCAGGAAAATGTGGCTGCGGCTGAGGCCGCCATTGAGAATGTCATCCAGGCCAGTGATGCCGGTGGAGGCTTTCGGTTTCATCAAGCGGGGCTCCTCGCGTCACGATGGCGTTCGCGCAAGGGCCTCGCCAGGGGCCGCTGCACTTACACTGGACAGCGGGCCTGTGGCGCAGTTCAACGAGAAGTGCCGCCCAGGCGTGCGCGGGCAAGCGAGGGTGGCGGTGTTTCACGGGGTGACCACCTGATCGCTGGCCGAGTAAATGAAGGGGGTGGTCTGGCTGATGGAAAAGCGCACCACGGGGACGAACTTGCCCGTGACGTTCTTGTAGTCGCGTTGAATGTTCTGGGCACCAGCAAGCCCGGCACCGCGGGTATTGGCGTTGTGGTAGAAAATAGCTTCAAGGGGCAGGTCGGTGCGGTTCTGCGGCCAGGTCCTGAGCACCACTTCGTTATGGAAGCGTCGGTCGGCGGCTACCTGGAACGCGGGGCGCACGGACAGCCCGAGTTGGAACATGCTTTGACTGCCAGCGAAGCTGCATTGGTGCTGGTTGCGCGCGCTGAATGATCCAGTACCCGCCACCGCGTGGTAGTGAGTCGCCCACTTGGCGACGGTGTTGATGCCTTGCGTGGAGCAGTAGATGCTTTGGCTCGGGTAGGTTGGGTGGGCACCGCAGCCGTTATTGGCTCGGTAAATGCTGGCGGCGTCCGTGGGGAAATAACAGAGGAGTGTAATGAAGTAGTTGCCGTCGCGAATCGAGGCGTTGTAGTTCTTGAATATCAGTCCTTCCGACAAGGGTTGGTTCCAGGCCAGTTCGGTGATGCCCTGGTCACGCCTCAAATAACTGAACGACACGCCGCCCAGGGTCACGGAGGCTGGGCTGGGGTTCCACACGTGGTAGCCGGGGCCATAGGTGGTCATGCGGATCAGCACGCCATCGCAGTAGAAAGCGGCCTGGCCATTGCAGCTGTTGTCCAGTTTCAGGAAGCGCCGGTTGAGCTCCGCGGCCACGCCCGCGCCACGGTCGCCCGTGGCGTTGGGCAGCAGGAAGGCATTGCGGTCCGGCGCCCTCAGGTCCAGCTTGACCACGGGGATGAGCTGGCCGGTGGCCGCCTGATAATCCTTTTGCAGATTGACGGCGTACGGTTGTGCTGCCGGCTGGCTGGCATCGTAGAAAAAAGCTTCGATGGGCAAGCGGTCCGGCCGGCTGGGGTCCCAGGTCGCCACCACCATTTCATTGGCCCATGCCGCCATTGCCGCGCCGCCCTGATGGCCTTCCAGGCTGGCGCGAAATTGGGTGGTGTTGGCGCTGAGCGAACACTGGTTGCGGCTGTCATGGCCATGGGCTGCGAAGTTGGCCAGCCATAGCGGCCCGGTGATGGCTGGCGGGTTCGCCGACTGACAACTGCTTTGGTCCGCCTCGGGTGGCGCCTGCGAGGGGCTGGCGGGCGCGGTGGAGGTGGTGGAGAAACCGCAACCGTTGGCAGGTCGCCCCTGTATGCCCGCCGTGAAGGGGTAGATGCAGCGAATCTGCGGTGCCTTTCCGGCAGCGGCGGCGGTGCTGTAGTCGCTGTAGATGAAACCGGTGCTGCCTTGCAGTGAACCGGTGCTGATATCGCTGCGCACCCAGCTGAAACTGACCGAGCCCAAGGTGGTGGCCGCGGCGCTGTGGGTCCAGAATTTATAGGAGGTGCTGTAGGTAACGGTGCGCAGCATGATGCCAGAACAGTAGTAGGCAGGCGTGCCACCGTCGCAGGCGCCTACCTCGTTCTTGAAGCGCGTGTTCAGGCGGGCAACCAATGCCGCGTCCTGCACCTCAGCCTCGGTGACCACCTGGGCAGGTGGCGGGCTGCTGATTTGCGGGGCCGCGGGAGGGGAGGGTTGGGTGCAGGCTGACAGTGCGGCGGTCAGGGCAAAAATCAACGGTCGTTTCATGGAGAGCGCCTCGCAGGTGGACCTTCATTAAAAGGGCCGGGCCGACGTGGCGAAACTGTCAAATCTTACAGGTGGTGACCCGTGGTGGTCACAACCCTTGCTGCAAGGCGGGGTCGTCGGGGTTCTGCTGTTCCAGTTCGGCCAGCAGCACTTGGACGTTCTGCAACTGCCCGGTCTGCTTCCAGTATTCGATCAGCAACACCCGCGCCTTGCGGTTGGCGGGCTGCCTGCGCAGTATCTCGTCCAGTTGGCGCTGGGCGGCTTCCACCTGGTCCATCTGGTGCAGGGTAACAGCCAGGTTGTAGCGGTAGTCGCTGTTGTCCGGCTCCAGTTCCGATGCCCGCGCCAACGCCAGCAGGGCGTACTCACCCTGGCCGTGGCGGATCAGCCACTGGCCCAGTTCGTGCTGCAGCAATGCCGAGTCGGGGTGGGCGACCAATTGTTCGGCCAGCAGTTGCCGCGAGGCATCATTCTGCCCTTGTTTTTCCAGCACGCGCACTTGCACCGCCACGGTTTCCAGGTCGCCGGGCACCAGTTCGTGGGCGTGCTCGAGCGTCGCCAGGGCTTGGGTGTAGTCGTCGTTGTAGAGGTAGATCTTCGCCAGCTCCAGTTGGCCGTCGGCATCATCCGGGGCGCTGATCAACGCTTGCACGTAGTCATCCAGCACGGCATTGAGACGGGCGAAATACAGCCCCAGGTCATCGGGCGACAGGCCCAGCAGGGCGCGGGCTACGTGGAAGCGGATGTCTTCATCGTCGTCATCCAGCAGCGGCCCCAGCAGCAGGCTGCGCTGTGCGTCGGGCACCAGCTGGCTGACAGCGTCGATGGCGCCGTGGCGCACCAGCAGGTTCTGGTCATCCTTGAGGTCGGCCTTGATCAGTTTCAATGCCTGGGGGCTGGGGTAGTTGGGGAGTTCGGCCAGCAGGCTGATCCGCCGCACGGGGGAGAGGTCAGTGCGCGCCAGTTGCTGGTACAAGACCCGTGCCGCGCCGGGCTTGCCGTTATGAGCCTGGTCCAGGGCCTTGGAGTAACTGTGCCGCAGCTCCGGCGACGCGGGCGTCGGGGCAGGGTGCAACAGGTGCCAGGCGACACCCAGGGCAACGATGAGCAGGGCAGACAGCAACAGGGAGCGAACAAGCTTGGGCATTGACCAGTCCGAAGCGCGGCGGCTTTTCCAGGGGCGATCAGCTTGGGGCAGGCGAGGGGTGGAGTCAAACGCCGGTGCAGGGCCTGCCCGTGCCAATGCCTCGGGCAGGCCTCGGGGTCACGCGGCGCTATCGTAGGCGCCGGCTTTCTTCTGCACCTGACTGCGGCAGGCCTGGCCGAAGGCTTCGAAGATTTTCACCGAGTCGGGGTTCTGCGCGGCCTGCCATTCGGGGTGCCACTGCACGGCGAACAGGAAGGGTGACAGGCTTGGGCCATGGATGGCTTCCACCAGCCCGTCTTCGGCGCGGGCGATGGCTTCCAGACCTTTGCCCAGGGTTTTCAGGCCCTGGCCGTGCAGCGAGTTGACCCGGATCGAGTCGCTGCCCAGCAATGTGTGCAACCAGCTGCTGGCGGCCACCTGGACGCTGTGGGCGGGTGCATACTGCACATTCACCGGGTCGTCCGGGTTTTCGCGGTGGTCATTGAAGCCGGGCTCGGCATAGACCTTTTGATACAGGTCGCCGCCGAGGGCCACATTGATTTCCTGCATGCCACGGCACACGCCGAAAATCGGCAACCCGCGGGCAATGGCCGCGCGCACCAGGGGCAGGTCGAACAGGTCGCGGTCGCGGTCCTGGCCCTTGCCGGGGGTCTGGTTCTCCTGGCCGTAGAGCGCCGGATCGATGTTGCTGCCGGCGCCGGTCAGGTACACGCCGTCGGCCATGTCCAGGTACTGCTCCAGGTCATCGGTGCCGCAGCAGGTCGGAATCAGCACCGGCACGCAGCCAGCGTGTTCGACGAGGGGAAGGATGTATTTGTGGGTCATGACCTGATAATCGTGCCCCTTGCGTTCCTGGGCACCCATGGACATGAGGACGACGGGTTTGCGCGATTTTTGTTTTTTATTGCCAATGTTGCTGTTGGACATATATCACCTTGGGACAGGCACAGCCTATCGTTTCTGTGCAGGCGCGCCGTTCGTGAAGGCAGGCGCTACCTGAGGTTCCGAGCACTGCCGGTCATGGCGCGAAGGGGCGATGCCGGTCGGTAACCTGGGGGATAGCGTGCCAGAGCCGTTTATTATGTCAAACACTTTTGCGGTGAGGTGTGCAAAATATTTTTATGTCTGGGAGCTCAAACGAGTGTCGTGATTCTTCGGGCCCTCTTGAGATCAGCGCTCGCGCGGCGCTCGATCTCAGAAATACCGAAAAAATCGATCCGGGCACTTCCTGAAAACATGACACTTTCCTGGAGCGTCCCAAATTCCGAACACCCGCCCCGTCCATAATATGCAACCCCCCGTGACCAATCGTCACCAACCCCTCTACCCCGTTGTACCGGTGCCACCCCAGGGGTAGAATCCCGCTTATCTGGCTTCACCCTCTAATACCCATAAAAATCCGACTGAACGCTCTGCCCCGGGTCACCCACGGTCCTGGCAGGGCGTTTTTGCGTGGATTTTTCGAGGGGGTGCAGTCTTTATCCAGAAGAGGCAATGACGGCACTTCATGAATATCACCGATACCCGCAACGGCAGTTGGCTGAGCGTGATCGCCCTGGCGCTGGCCGCTTTTATCTTCAACACCACCGAGTTCGTGCCGGTGGGGTTGCTCAGCGCGATCGGCGGCAGCTTTCAGATGACGCCGGCCCAGGTCGGCCTGATGCTGACCGTGTATGCCTGGGTGGTGTCGCTGATGTCGCTGCCGATGATGCTGCTCACCCGCAACATCGAGCGGCGCAAGCTGCTGATGTTCGTCTTCGGCCTGTTCATCGCCAGCCATGTCCTGTCGAGCCTGGCGCCCAGTTTCGGCGTTCTGCTGGTGAGCCGCATCGGCATCGCCGTGGCCCACGCGGTGTTCTGGTCGGTGACCGCTTCGCTGGCGGTACGCGTGGCGCCCGCTGGCAAGCAGGTGCAGGCACTGGGGCTGCTCGCCACGGGGACGTCCCTGGCGATGGTGCTGGGCATTCCGCTGGGCCGCGTGGTGGGCGAATGGCTGGGCTGGCGCTCGACGTTCCTGGCCATCGCCGGTGTATCGGCCGTGACCGTGCTGGGCCTGGCTCGCTCGTTGCCGCTGCTGCCCAGCCAGAACTCTGGCAGCCTGCAGAGCTTGCCGATTCTGTTCAAGCGCCCGGCGCTGATGTCGCTGTACCTGCTGACCGCGGTGGTGGTGACTGCGCAGTTTACTGCCTACAGCTACATTGAGCCGTTCGCCCAGAGCGTCGCCCACCTGAGCGGCGAGATGACCACCGTGCTGTTGCTGCTGTTTGGTGGCGCCGGCATCATCGGTTCGATTGTCTTCAGCTTGTTCAACAATCGTTTTCCGCGCGGTTTGCTGATTGGCTCCATCGGCGCCCTGGCACTGTGCCTGGCACTGCTGTTGCCGCTGGCCGGGCATGCGGCCGGGCTGGGTAGCATGAGCGTGGTGTGGGGCATGTCGATCATGTGCTTCGGCTTGATCCTGCAGGCACGGGTATTGTCGCTGGCACCTGACGCCACGGACGTGGCCATGGCCCTGCATTCGGGTATCTACAACATTGGCATCGGCGGCGGGGCATTGCTGGGTAGCGTGGTCAGCAGCCACATGGGCGTGGCCAATGTCGGTGTAGTGGGGGGCGTCCTGGCGCTGGCCGGGCTGGCCTGGTGTGGCATCCTCACGCACCGTTATGGCCAGCCCCAGGTGGCCGCGAACGAACATTCAGGCCGCGAGCGCACCCAGGAAGCCTGAGCGCCCCGCCAGAATTCGTGCTTTAGTGTCCTCATGCATGCTTGCCCGAGGACACCGCCTGATGCGTCATGACCCCTTTCGAATCCCTACCGATGCCGAGATAGACGCTGCCGAGCAGCGTCTGGGCATGGATTTCCCCGAGGCCTACCGGGCCTTCCTCAAGGGCGGCAGCGATGTCGCCGACGCTCGCTTCGAACCTGCCGTGGTATTGCCCGGCTCCGCGGACCTGGACCTGATCGACATGGCCCACACGGCCTGGAAGCGCCAGGGCGTACCGCGGGATCTGCTGCCGTTCATTGAAGACAATGGCGATTACTTCTGTGTCAATGCCCGCGGCCAGGTGTTGTACTGGTCTCAGGAAGGGCCACCACAGCCGCGTTGGTCGAGTTTCAAGGTCTGGCATGAACAGGTCTGCCAGGCGACCGACTGAGATCGCTTGCCGCCCGGCGTGACATGTTGTAAAACATTGGCTCGATAAAGGTTGTCCATAATCTATTTTCAGTAACAACGGGAAACCCGCCATGCCCCTCGTGCGCATCGATGTAGCTCAGGACACCTCGGCTGAAACGGTCAAGGCCATCAGCGACGTGATCTACGACGCCATGATCCAGACGGCCAACGTGCCGACCCATGACAAGTTCCAGATCATCAACCGCCATGCCCGTGACGAGTTGGTGTACCCGGCCGAGGGCTACCTGGGCATCCAGTACAGCCCGCGTATCGTGTTTGTTCAGGTCACCTGGAACAGTGGGCGAAGCGTGGACGTGAAGCGGGCGTTCTACCAGGCGGTGGCCAACGGTATTCACGAGCGTACTGGTGTGCCCAGGGAAGATGTGTGGATCAGCCTGGTAGAGGTGAACCGCGAGGACTGGTCGTTTGGCCAGGGTGAAATGCAGTATGTGCCCAAGGCCTGATCGACACTGTTCAAGGAGCGCCCCATGCTGTCCACTCTCGTCGCCAGCCGCCTGGCCCCGCGCAATGTCCACTATGGCTGGGTGGTGGCCGCCACGACCTTCCTGACCATGCTGGTGATGGCGGGGGCCATGGGCGCGCCCGGTGTGTTCATTGTGCCCCTGCAGCAGGAGTTCGGCTGGAGTAGCGCGCAGATCTCGTCGGCGCTGGCGGTCCGTTTCGCCTTGTACGGGCTGATGGGGCCCTTTGCCGCGGCCTTCATGAACCACTTCGGCCTGCGCCGTGTGGTGCTGGTGGCGTTGGCCGTGGTGCTGGGCGGGTTGCTGGGTTCGATGTTCATGAACCGCTTCTGGCAACTGGTGTTGCTGTGGGGCGTGGTCGTGGGGGTCGGCACCGGGCTGACGGCCATGGTGCTGGGGGCCACCGTGGCCACCCGGTGGTTTTCCAAGCGTCGCGGCCTGGTGGTGGGACTGCTCTCGGCCAGCACCGCCACCGGGCAACTGGTGTTCATGCCGCTGCTGGCATCGCTCACCGAGCACCATGGCTGGCGGGTGGGGTTGTCGCTGATCTGCGGCGCCATGGCGGTGGCTGCGGTGGCGGTGCTGGCGCTATTGCGCGACCGCCCGGCCGACCTGGGGCTAACGGCCTACGGCGATGCCACGGTGGTCGCGGCGCCAGGCAAGGCAAGTCTGTGGGCCATGCTGGCCAGCCCGTGGCGAGTGCTGCGTGACGTCAGTGGTAGTTGGACGTTCTGGGTGCTGTTCCTGACTTTTTTCGTCTGCGGCGCCAGCACCAATGGCCTGGTGCAGACGCACTTCATCAGCCTGTGCGGTGACTACGGCCTGGTGGCCACCAGTGCCGCGGGCATCCTGGCGATGATGGGTATCTGTGATTTCTTCGGTACCGTGGGTTCCGGGTGGCTGTCCGACCGGTTCGATAACCGCTGGCTGCTGTTCTGGTACTACGGGCTGCGGGGTGTGGCGTTGATGATTTTGCCGTTCACGGACTTCACCGTCTGGGGGCTGTCGTTCTTCGCGGTACTGTACGGCCTGGACTGGATCGCCACGGTGCCGCCCACCGTCAAGCTGGTCGCCCAGACCTTCGGCAGCGAGCGGGCCAACATCGTCTTCGGCTGGGTATTCGCCGGCCACCAGTTGGGCGCGGCGTTCGCCGCCTACGGCGCGGGCCTGACCCGCACGCTGATGGCAAGCTACCTGCCGGCGTTTTTCGTCGCGGGGTTGCTGTGCGTGCTGGCGTCGCTGATTGCCTTGTCCATCCCGGTGCTGCGTGCCAGGACAGGGCTTGCTCGTTGAAGGTCTGCTGCTTCCCTGTGGCACCTGGCGAGGCCTGGTCCCACAGGGAGAGTGGTAGGCGCGGGGCACCAGGTCGCTTTCGTTTTCCAAGATGCAATTGGACATATCCGGCGGGCAAGGTATGAACGCGTCGGGAAATTAGACGCAGTCAGTTGCATGCGCTATCGTCGCGCCCGCGATAAAGCGCCGTTCGAACAGGGAGTGATTGATGCAAACGCTTTTCAGAGGCCGGAGTGCGGTTGTGCTCCTGGGGATCGCTTTCGTGGTGGCCGATCAACTGATCAAGCTGCTGGCGCTGTCAGCCTTGCAGGCCGGCAGTTTTCGTCTGGGCGCAAGCACGGTGAGCCTGGCGCTGGAACTGAGCCTGAATCCCGGTGCCTTCCTCAGCTTGGGCGCGGCGATGCCCGAGTGGGTCAAGCAGATGATCTTCGTTCTCGGCGTTGCCGGGGTAGTGGGGTGGGCCGGCTACTGGGCGCTGCGCAATTGGGCAGTGTCCACTCGCCAAGCCATGGCGGTATACGCGATCGCGTTGGGCGGGGCCGGCAATCTGATTGACCGGGTGTTTCGCCATGGTCATGTGGTGGACTACATGATCATCAACATTGGTTCGCTGCACACTGGCGTGTTTAACCTGGCTGATATCGCCATCACGGCCGGGGCGCTGTTCCTGGCCCTGGACATGCTGCGCACGCCGCGCCCAAGCCCATGATATCTCTGGCGGGACCCGATACTGGTTATAACGATAGTCTATATCGTTCTAAACGTTCATAACGGAAGCGGCTATCCTGCCCGCCAGTTTTTGCGCGTGATTTAAGGCTCAGCAATGGATGTCGGTAATTTCGGTTTTGTGGTCGCGGGGCTGATCGTCGGGTTCGTGGTAGGCATGACGGGTGTAGGCGGCGGGTCACTGATGACGCCGATCCTGCTGTGGTTCGGGATCAACCCGGCGACGGCGGTGGGTACCGACCTGTTGTACGCGGCCATCACCAAGTCGGGTGGCGTGCTGGTACACCGCAAGAACAAGAACATCGACTGGGGGGTGACCGGCTGGTTGACCTTGGGCAGTGTCCCGGCAGTGGCCGTGACCCTGTGGTTCCTGAAGAATTTCGACACCAACCCCAAGGCCCTCAACGCGGTCATTACCCAGGCGCTGGGCATTGTGCTGCTGCTCACGGCGGGCGCTGTACTGTTCAAGCACAAGCTGCTGGCCTTCGCGCACCGCAACACCGGTGACAAGTCGCTGTTCACCGGCACCAGGCTGAATGTGCTGACCGTCGTCACCGGCCTGATCCTGGGCACCATGGTCGCCCTGACCTCCATCGGCGCGGGGGCCCTGGGCACGGTTGCCCTGTTCATTCTCTACCCGCTGTTGCCCACCCGGCGTCTGGTCGGCACCGAAATCGCCCACGCCGTGCCGCTGACCCTGGTGGCTGGCCTGGGGCATGCCAGCATGGGCAACATGAACTGGGAGTTGCTGGGTTTTCTGCTGATGGGCTCGCTGCCCGGTATTTACCTGGGCAGTCATCTGACCGGGCGTGTGCCTGACAAAGTACTGCGCCCCTGCCTTGCTTTCATGTTGTTTGCCATTGGCTACAAGCTGGCCTTCTGAGACCCGAGCGGGGCCCTGTCCCGCAAAGGTGCAACAACATGTGTATCCGGCGAACCTTGCCCTTCGCCGGGCGTCCGAGCTGTGTAGTGAATGTTACGCAGCCCGGAGATCCCGCCTTTTGAAAGATGCCATCCGCAAGAAATACCGGTTGATGATCAAGACCCTCGGGTACGTCGGCTGGGCGCTGTTCTGGTTGTTGATCTGGGACATCCTGGTAACGGTGGACTTCATGCTCTACCTCAACAGCAAGGTCACGCTGCCGCTGATGCCCCTGACCCTGCTGGGTTCTGCGCTGGTGGTGCTGATCAGTTTTCGCAACAGCAGTGCCTATAATCGCTGGTGGGAGGCCCGTACCCTGTGGGGCGCGGTGGTCAACAGCTCGCGCAGCTTCGGCCGCCAGGTGCTGACTCTGGTAGACGACGAAAATGGTGACGTCAATCCGGTCAAGGCTACCTTGTTGCGCCGCCAGGTGGCCTACGTCCACAGCCTGACGGCCAGCCTAAAGGGCACCCCGTGTCCCGTGGAGTTGCAGGCGTTCGTGCGCGCCGAAGAATTCGAGCGTCGTGGGCGTTCCAATAATTTCGCCAACGACATCCTCAACGGCTCGGCCAACCTGCTGGCGCGCGAATACAAGGCGGGGCGGTTGGACAGCATCCGCCTGGCGCGGTTGGAATCCACCCTGGTAGACCTGTCCAACAGCCAGGGTGGTCTGGAGCGCATCGCCAACACGCCGCTGCCGTACCCTTACGTGTACTTCCCGCGCCTGTTCATTTCGCTGTTCTGCCTGATCGTGCCCGTGGGCCTGGTGGAATCGCTGGAGTGGTACACCCCGCTGGCCTCCACGGTGGTGGGGTTCATGCTGCTGGCCATCGAACGCATTGGTACCGACCTGCAAAGCCCGTTCAAGCCCAGCGAGCACCAGATCCAGATGGACACCATTTGCGAGACCATCGAGAAGAACCTCGAGTCGATGCAACGCGAAGCGCAGCATGCGGAGTTGATCGACTGATTCCGCCATTGGCCCCTGGCCCCGCAAGTAAATCTGCCCCGCAGGACCCGGCGCCAGCTCGGGAAGCAGGCGCCGGGTTGTGTCAGGCCTGTCGCGTGGGGGCCTCAGTCCCACAGGGGGATCACTTTTGCGGTGGCAAGGCGATCCATTCGCTCTGGGCCTGGCGGTAGGCGCCGGTCACCTTGGCCAGGTGCAGCCACTGGTCCACGTACAGCTTCCAGGTGATGTCGTCGCGGGGCAACAGGTAGGCTTTCTCGCCGTATTGCAGGTACTGCGCGGGGTTGACCGCGCACAGGCCTGGGCTCAGCTTCTGGTGGTACAGGGCTTCGGAGGCGTCGGTGATCATCACGTCGGCCCGGTGCTCGCGCAGCTCGTCGAAGATGCTCACGTTGTCGTGCAGGCTCAGGCGCGCCTGGGGCAAGTAGGCATGCACGAACGCTTCATTGGTGCCGCCCGCCGGTTCCACCAGGCGGACGTCAGGGCGGTTCAATTGCGCCACGCTCTGGTACTTGGTTTGGTCTTCGCAACGCACCAGCGGAACTTTGCCGTCCACGTCCAGGGTGCTGCTGAAATAGGCTTTTTTCTGCCGCTCCAGGGTCACCGAGATACCGCCCACGGCGATGTCGCAATGGCCCGCCAGAAAATCTGGCATCAGGGTTTTCCAGGTGGTGGGCACCCAGTTCACTGTCACCCCCAGGCTCTGGGCCAGTGACTGGGCGAGAGTGATGTCGATGCCTTCGTAGCCGCCATCGGCTTTCTTGAACGTGTAAGGCTTGTAGTCACCGGTGGTGCACACATTCAACTGGCCGCGTTGTTGCACCTGGTCCAGGTGCGAGGGGGCGGCGTCCGCCAGAACCAGGCCCGGGAGCAGGGCGCTCAGCAGCCAGGGCAGGGGGGCAAGCTTCATTCGGTGCTCTCTTGTTGTCGTGGATGGCCGGGGGATGAAATCACAGTCAGGCAGGGCCGTCCACGGCCGGCACAGGCCACGGTTTTATGGCGCGATGCAGCCTTGGCTTGACCTGCATCACTGGACAGCATAAATCGCTGAAATCAAACGGAAACATTGTTGTCCTACAGTCCACGCCCAGACAACGAGGACTGACAACGTGAACCGAGCTGCAAGACACCTGCGCAAAACCCTGGACGCCGTGGCCGCCAACAACGAATCGGCGGCCCTGGACGTGATGCGCACCCTGGACCGCCTGGGCGACGAAGTGCTGCGTCAGCGCCTGCTGGGTGTGATCCACCGTTTGAACCAGGACGCGGTGGAGCTGCGCCTGGCTCGTGACGACGTGCAGGGCAGCGAATGCAAACGCGCGTAAGGCATTACCTGCGCTAATGGGGCATGGGCAATGATGGTTTCCTCCTAGCCCGCGATGCTGGTCAAATCCTGCGCACATCGTGCTTCGAGGAACCCACCCAATGACCGGCGAAACCCAGCTCTCCCTGCTGCTGCGCAACATGGCGCCACAGCTTCATGACGGTGAATACGTCTTCTGTACCCTGCCGCCCGGTACGCCTGTCGACCTCGACGAGGTGATCGGCAGTTTCCGCGAGGCCGAAGGCCTGACCGTGATTCTGGCCCGTGATACAGCCGAGGCGCTGGGCTGGCGATACGCGTATGTAGCGGCCTGGATCACCCTTGAGGTGCATTCGGCGCTGGAGGCCGTGGGCCTGACGGCGGCGTTTGCCTCGACGCTAGGCACTGCCGGTATCAGTTGCAACGTGATCGCCGGTTATTACCACGACCACCTGTTCGTCGCCCATGAAGATGCGGCCCGTGCCATGGCAGCCCTGCACCAGTTGGCGATGGGCGCGTAGCACTGACGGCGTGAAAATGGGCTTCAAATTAGTATGTTATAGTGTAACAATAATGTCCTTTGCATCCTTGGACATATTCTCATGCTGCCTGACGTTGCCCTGACCGAACCTCCACCTGCTCATGGCCCACTCGACTGGGTGGGCATGCAATACATCGACCTGCCTTTGACCCTGAACGAACCCGATTGCCTGACAACGGTCGCTGCCAGCGCTGACGCCCAGGTGGACCTGACAAACCCGCGCATCAAGGGCATTCATATGTCACGGCTGTACCGCCTGCTCGACGAAGCAGCGGGGCAGGTGGTGACGCCTCGCGCCATCGCGCACCTGCTGGCGCAGATGGTGGAAAGCCATGCCGATTGCCGTTCCCGCCATGCACGCCTGCGGTTGCGCTTTTCGCTGCTGTGCCGGCGCCCGGCCCTGGTGACCCAGGGGCTGAGTGGCTGGAAGGCCTACCCGGTGGAGCTCAAGGCCCAATGGCAGGGCGGCTCGTTGCGCCTGCGGGCCAGTGTGCAAGTGGGCTATTCGTCCACCTGCCCGTGTTCAGCGGCCTTGTCGCGCCAGGTGGTGGAGCAGGCCTTCACGCAGCAATTCGGCCAGCATGCGGCCCTGCCGCCTGCCGAAGTCGCCGCGTGGTTGCGCACCCATGCCAGCACGGCCACGCCCCATAGCCAGCGCAGCGTGGCGCGTATCGAGGTTGGCGTGGCGCCTTACGCCGACACACTGGGGCTGATGGCCCTGATCGAACGCGTCGAGACCGCGCTGGGCACGCCGTTGCAGACCGCCGTCAAACGCGAGGACGAACAGGCGTTCGCGCGCCTGAACGGTGAGCACCTGATGTACGTGGAAGACGCGGCGCGAAAAGTCAGCCAGGCGTTGCAGCCGCATTACTCTGGGGTAGAGGTGTTCGTGTCCCACCGCGAGAGCCTGCACCCCCATGACGCGGTGGCGTGGGCCGGGCAGGGCTGACAACGCCTGGGGCGTAGCAGGATTCACTTTACAGTGACACATATTGCAATGTTATATTATTGCAAATACTGTCGAGTCTCTGTCGTGCTTCCTCAACCCCACACCTCCATGCTCGCCCACTCCGCCGCCAAGCGCCTGGCCATGGCCTTGACCCTGCTGATGCTGTTGTGGGCCGCGGTCGCCTGGGCGGTGGCCGTCCCATGAGCGCTGCCATCGACCTGGATAACCTCACCGTTGCCTACGAGCGTCGCGCCGCCGTGCACCATGTCAGCGGCCGGTTCGCAGCGGGGAGCCTGACCGCCATCGTCGGCCCCAACGGTGCTGGCAAATCGACCCTGATCAAAGCCATCGTCGGTGTGATGAAACCGGCCCAGGGGCAGGTACGCCTCGGCGGGATGAGCGCGCGCGCCATCGGCTACCTGCCCCAGGCGGCCGAAATCGACCGCGGTTTTCCCATCAGCGTCGCCGACACGGTGGCCATGGGCGCGTGGCGGTCCATCGGCGCGTGGCGCGGGGTCAGTACGGGGCAAGCGCTGCAAGCCCGCCAGGCACTGATGACGGTGGGGCTGGAGGGGTTCGAAGCGCGCAGTGTTGGTTCGCTGTCTTCTGGCCAGTTGCAGCGGGTGCTGTTCGCTCGGCTGCTGGTCCAGGATGCGCCATTGATCGTGCTCGACGAGCCGTTCACCGCCGTCGATGCCCGCACTACCCAGGACCTGTTGCGGCTGGTGCGTACCTGGCACGGTCAAGGCCGCACGGTGATCGCCGTGCTGCATGACCTGGAGCAGGTGCGCGAGCATTTTCCGCACACCTTGCTGCTGGCCCGGGAGTCCATCGCCTGGGGCGCGACCGCCGAAGTACTGAGCCGCGCGAACCTGCGCCAGGCGCGCAACATGGCCGAGTGCTGGAGCGTCGACAGCCCGGTGTGCGACGCCAGCGGGGAGGGCCGCCCATGACCCTGTACACCAGCCTGGTGCAGCCCTTCGTCGAGTTCGGTTTCATGCGCCGGGCCCTGGTGGCCTGCCTGGCACTGGGGCTTGGTTCGGGCCCGATAGGCGTGCTGCTGATGCTGCGGCGCATGAGCCTGGTGGGCGATGCCATGAGCCACGCGGTGCTGCCGGGCGCGGCCTTGGGCTTTCTGGTGGCCGGCCTGTCTCTGCCCGCCATGGGCCTGGGCGGCTTGATCGCTGGCCTGACGGTGGCCTTGCTCGCCGGCTTGGTGAGCCGTTTCACCAGCCTCAAGGAAGACGCCAGCTTCGCCAGTTTTTACCTGACGTCTCTGGCTGCAGGGGTGATGATCGTCTCGCTGCACGGTTCCAATATCGACCTGTTGCATGTGCTGTTCGGCACCATCCTGGCCATCGACGACCAGGCCATTTACCTGGTCGCCGGTATCGCGTCGTTTACGTTGCTGTTGCTCGCGGTGATCTTCCGCCCCTTGGTGCTGGAGTGTTTCGACCCCGGTTTTCTGCGCGCCGTGGGCGGGCGTGGGTCGCTGTACCACGTGCTGTTCCTGTTGTTGGTGGTGCTCAACCTGGTGTCCGGTTTCCAGGCCTTGGGCACCTTGATGGCGGTGGGCATGATGATGCTGCCTGCCACTGCCGCGCGTTTCTGGGCCACCTCGCTCACTGCGCTGATGCTGGTGTCGACCCTGCTGGCGACACTGGCCGGGTTGATCGGCCTGATCGTTTCCTACCACCTGGGCGTGGCTTGCGGCCCAGCCATCGTGCTCACCGCCAGTGCGTTCTACGGTGTGTCCGTGCTGTTCGGTCGCAGCGGCCTGCTGCGGCGTTTCTTTTCGCAACCCCACTTGTCCAACTGAAGGTTCATCATGAAGCGAATTCCCTTGGCGGCTGCCGTAGTGTTCTCCCTGTCAGTGCTCAGCAGCCTGGCCCATGCCAGGCCCCTGGAAGCGGTGGCGTCGTTCACCGTCATCGCCGACATGGTGCAGACCGTGGGCGGCGAGCATGTGCACGTGACCTCATTGATCGGCCCCAACGGCGACCCCCATGTGTACGAACCGACACCGGCCGATGCCCAGGCGCTGCGTCACGCTGACGTGACCTTTGTCAGCGGCCTGCACCTGGAAGGCTGGATGGACCGGCTCATCAGCGCCTCGGGCTACCGCGGCACCCCGGTGGTGCTGTCCACCGGCATCAAGACCCGCGGCATGGAAGAAGACGGCCAGCAGATCACCGACCCTCACGCCTGGAACAGCGCAGCCAATGGCGTGGTGTACGTGCGCAACATCATCAGCGCCTTGAAACAGGCTGACCCGGCCGCCGCCGCCGACTTCCAGGCCAACGGTGAGCGCTACATCCAGCAACTGCAGGCCTTGGACAGCTACGCCCGAACTCAGGTGCAGGCCATCCCGCAGGCTCAGCGCAAGGTGCTGACCTCCCATGATGCCTTTGGTTATTTCGGCGATGCCTACGGGGTCAGCTTCCTGTCACCGTTAGGTTTTTCCACTGAAAACGAGGCGTCGGCGGCTGACGTTTCCACGCTGATCCGTCAGATCAAGCAAGAGCACGTCAGGGCTTATTTTGTTGAAAACTCCGGTGACCCGCGGCTAGTCAAGCAAATTGCCGCGGCCACGGGCGCGCAGCCGGGCGGCGAGCTGTACGTGGAAGCTCTGAGCCCGGCCGATGGGCCGGCCCCCACCTACGCGAAGATGTTTCGCTACAACGTCGACCAGCTCGTGGCTGCCATGAAAGCCAGCCACTGATGGCCGTGGCGGGCTGGGTTCAAGGTTTGAGCCGTGCCGTGTAGTCGGCCACACGGCGGCCCAGCAGCTTGGCGGTTTCAAGGTCGCCACTGCGCGGCGCTTCATCAGGCGAGGCGTCCGAGGGCGATACGGCCAGGGCGCCGGCGAAGCCTGCGGTCCAGTTGATGTCATCGGGGCCGTGGGCTTTGGTGTTGGCGGGCATCAGGCCGGTGCCGATCCACACTTGGGCATGCTGCTGGGACAAGGTCCAGAAGTAGGCGATGGTGGAGAATTTGTCGCCATTGACCGACGCTGAATTGGTGAAGCCCGCCGCGACCTTGTCTTTCCAGGCCTGGGTAAACCAGGGTTTGGAGGAGGTGTCGGCGAATTTCTTGAATTGCCATGCCGGGCCGCCCATGTAGGTGGGGCTGCCGTAGATGATGGCGTCGGCGGCGCTGATGGCTTCCCAGGCGGCATCGCTGAGGTCGCCGTTGGCGTCGATCTGATACAGGGTAGCCTGGGTGCCGGGTGCGGCGGCCGCGCCGGCGTGCACGGCTTCGGCCTGTTTGGCGGTGTGGCCGTAGCCGCTGAAGTAGACAATGGCGATAGCAGTCATGGGGTGCTCCTGTCAGTCAAAGGAACAAGACACTATAGGTGCAATTTCGCATCGTGTTGAATTAACCCAAGCGTTGCGCCAGCGCGGGCAGCACCTCATCGCAGGCGTTTTCCAGTTTGAGGGTCAGCAGGTCATCGCCGCGGGTATGGCCCAGGTTGATCGCCACCACCGGCTGGCCACGCTCCGCCACGCTGCGGCACAGGCGGAACGCCGAGTAGGCCATCAGTGAAGAACCCACCACCAGCAGGGCAGGAGCCGCCAGGGCCAAGGCCATGGCGCGCTCGGCGGTGGCGGCAGCGACGTTCTCGCCGAAGAACACTACGTCGGGTTTCAAGCGTTCACCGTGGCAATGGGGGCATACCGGCAGCTTGAAACGCGCTTCGAAGCGGGGGGCCAGCAGGGTGTCGCCATCAGGCGCCTGGTGGGCATCCACGCCCGCCAGGTAAGGGTTTTCGGCCTCCATCACGGCCTGGATATCGTCACGGGCCATGCGCTGGCCGCAGTCCAGGCACAGCACCCGGTGCAGGTTGCCGTGCAGTTCCACCACGGCGGTGCTACCGGCCTGGTCGTGCAAACCGTCGACATTCTGGGTGATCAGGCCACTGACATGGCCGCGTGCCTGCAGGTCGGCCAAGGCCTGGTGGGCGACGTTGGCGCGGGCCTGGCGCACCTTCGGCCAGCCGAGCATCGCCCGGGCCCAGTAGCGCTGGCGCAGGGCCGGGCCGCTGAGAAATTCCTGGTACATCATCGGCGCCCGGCCGCGGCGCACGCCTTCGCGGTCGCGGTAGTCGGGAATGCCCGAAGGCGTGCTGATGCCGGCACCGGTCAGCACCACGAACGGCTGTTCGGCGAGGAGTGTGCACAGGGTGTCGAAGTCGGTCATGGGCAGCCTCCGGAAAACACCTAGCATAGCCGCCATCGCCTTCCCCGTGGCAGCGGCCGTGCGGCCGCGCCAGGGGCACAGCGGCACGTCAGCGTCGGGGTTGCTTCACCGTGGGGCGAAACAGCAGGCTCAGTAAAAACATCACCGTCTTGAAGTCCAGCAGTTTCAGCGCTGCCCGCGCTTCCTCCGGGCGCACCTTGGCAATCATCGGCATGGCGCCGAAGATCTTGCCCTTGAGCACCAGTTCGTTGCCCTTGCGCTCGATGGTGCTCACGGCCATCAGCTCACTGTTGTCGCTACCAAAAATCTTCATCAGTCGCTCCTCGTTGTGCGTGTCACTTGTTCAAACTGTCGAAATCCATGCCCAGGTCATCGAACATCTTGATGGCCGTGCCACGTCCGGCCCCGAACACTCCACCGCCGGGGTGCATGAACGGCCCCACCAGGTACAGGTTGTCCAGCCCTGGCACGCTCAGGCGGCCCAGGTCAGGGGTAGGTCGGTGGGCGAAGTTCTGGTAGAAGTAAGGCGCCACGCCATGCACGTCACCCTTGACCATGGAGTTGGGCGAACTGCGTTCCAGGTCCAGTGGCGAGCACAGGGTGCGGGCGATGATGTTGTCGGGCGTGAGGTTCTTCACGAACCGCCGGTAGGCCTGCAGGCTGAGGTCGCCGAATGCTTCCTTGTACTCGTCCCAGCGCGCCGCGCCCCCCTCAGCCAGGTTGTAAGGGGCGAAGGTCATGCCGTGGAACATGCCCTTGCCGGCCGGTACTCGCGTCGGGTCGTTGATGCTCTCGTCCCCGCCGGCCACCAGGCGCCGCTGTGACACGCGGCCACGGCGCAGTTCGTCGAAGTCGTCGAGCATATCGCTCAGGCGGTCGCTGCTCATCATGGTCAGCATGGTCGCGCGCCCTACGTCGGGCCCGGCGTGAAACTCGGCGTTGCGGTGCAGGTCATAATGGCTGACGAAGAGGCTGAAGGGGGCCAGGCTGGCGCGTTCGGCCCGTTGCACCACGCCGGCGTCCAGGCCGTCGACAAAGCGGCTGATGACATGGGGGTGCAGGGCGCCGATCACCGCGTCGCGGGCCAGGATACGCTCGCCATCGCTCAACTCCACCCCGGCGGCGCGGCCATCGCTGACGATCACCTTGCGCACCTCGCTGTTGCAGCGGATCTCCCCGCCATGGTGCTCGATGCAGCGGGCCAGCGACTCTGCCAGCTTGCCGCTGCCACCCACTGGCTGCGACACGCCGTGGCTGTGCATGATGCCCACGAAGGCGTACACGCCCATGCCGGTGCCCAGCTCATCCGGCATCTGCAGGTTCTCGGCAATCACCCGCAGCAGGTGGATCTTGACCTTGTCGTGCTCGAACAGGTGGTCGATGATGTCCAGGGTACTGCGCTGCATGGCGTCGAACAGCTCGCGGCCTTCCAGGCTCTGGTCGAGCATGGCGACCATGGCGCCCATGGGCAGCGGCGGAGAATAGAAACCCGACATGAACATCGGCAGCAGGCCCATGGCCTTGGTCGCCAGGCGCCGGTAGGTTTCCGCGTCGCGTGCCGACACGCTGGCGATCGACTCGCAGGCCTTGTCCAGGTCGCGGTAAGTGATCAGTGCGCTGCCATCGGCGAAGACCGTGGCGTGGGGAATGTCGGAGTAGTTGTATTTCAGTCCGAAGTGCTTGAACAGGCCCAGTTCGTCCTGGGTGATCATGGGGTTGCCCTGGATCATGATGTGCACGCTGGAGTGCTCGTCATGCCAGAAACCGGGCGTGTTAAGCTGGCGTGTCGACACGCCACCGCCCACGTAGTCCTTGCGTTCCAGCACCAGGACTTTCTTGCCGGCCTTGGCCAGGTAGGCCGCGGCCACCAGGCCATTGTGCCCGCCGCCGATGGCGACGACATCGTAGTGATTCATGGGGACCTTCCGCGTCTTGTTGTTCTTGTCTTTCAGCCCGTTTGGCTGACGGGGCGATGATAGGAGCAGCCCGACGGTGGGCGGAAGATCGCACTTTTATGTGGGTCGGTTACCTTCATGTGCGTACCCCGCGCCAATGACAAGGAATACAGCGTGAACGACGATGCACAACGCCAGGCCCTGGACCAGCTGCGCGCTCGGGTACGGCACAACGGCAACGCCCCCCAGGGCCCCATCCGCGATACCCTGGCGCGCCTCGGCGACCGTTGGAGCCCATTGCTGCTGCTGATACTGCGCCACGGCATGCTGCGTTTCACGGAACTGCAGCGTGAAGTCAACGCCATGGCCGACAGCGAGTTGTCCCAGCGCATCCTCACCGTGAAACTGCGCGCGTTCGAGCGTGACGGGATGGTCAGCCGCACGGTGATCCCCACCATCCCGCCGCAGGTGGAATACCGGCTGACGCCGCTGGGGGAGGCGCTGGTCGCGAGGCTCGAAGCGCTGCTGGGGTGGCTGGAAGAGCAGGCACCTGCGATCGCGGCGGCGCGCGCGGCCTATGACGGCCAATGACGCGACCCGAAGCCGCCGCCACAGGGCTACGCTTACAGCTGGACACTCCCCCACCGAGGCGACTGCAATGAAACAGCCATCTGCCGACCACCCCATCACCGTCACCCCGTTGCCCGGTACGCTGGAGGTGAAATTCCACGGTGTAGCCGTCGCCCGTACCCGTGGGGCGCTGGCGCTGAACGAGGCCCACTATCCAGCAGTGTATTACCTGCCGCGTGCCGACATCGTGGCGGCCCATTTCCGCCCCTCGACCCACTCCAGCCACTGCCCCTACAAGGGCAAGGCGAGTTATTTCAGCTTGGTAGTGGGTGAGCAGGTGAGCGAGAACGCGGTGTGGAGCTATGAAGTGCCTTTCCCATCCGTGGCCGCGATCCAGGGGTACGTGGCCTTCTACCCAGACCAGGTAACGTTTACCCACAGCGCCGCTGGTGTGTAGCGGCGGCTGTCTGTGTGGCAGCTCGGTGTCAGCCGCGCTTGGGCAATTTCCAGCCCGGGCGGATGAAGTGGCAGGTGTACCCATTGGGAATGCGCTCCAGGTAGTCCTGGTGCTCCGGCTCCGCTTCCCAGAAAGGCCCCGCCGGTTTTATCTCGGTCACCACGCGGCCGGGCCACAGCTTGGAGGCGTCGACGTCCGCGGCGGTATCTTCGGCAATGTCGCGCTGGGCTTCACTGAGGTAGTAGATGGCCGAGCGGTAGCTGCGACCACGGTCGTTGCCCTGGCGGTCGGGTGTGCTGGGGTCGTGGATCTGGAAGAAGAATTCCAGGATCTGCCGGTAGCTGATGCGCGCCGGGTCGAAGGTGACTTCGATGGCTTCGGCGTGGTCACCGTGGTTGCGGTAGGTGGCGTTGGGCACGTCGCCACCGGTGTAGCCGACGCGGGTCGAAATCACTCCGGGGTAGCGGCGCAGCAGGTCTTGCATGCCCCAGAAGCAGCCGCCGGCGAGAAGCGCGGTTTCAGTGTGTGTGGTCATGGTCGGTGCTTCCCCTTTTGCGGTGTGAATGCGCTTGTAATGAGGGCGCTTTATGACTTTGCAAGGGCCTCAGGCGAGGTTCGTCGCCGTTTCGATCATCAGGTTGCGCAACCATGCCAGGCCCGGGTCATGCTGCTGGTACCGGTTCCATTGCAGGCTGATGGTCATCTGCGGCGCCGCCCAGGGCGTGGGTAGCAGGCGCAACGGCAGGTACCGGGCCCAGCGTTCGGCCAGGCGCTTGTGCATGGTAGCGATGCGCGAGGTGCCGATCAGGTACGGCGGCACGCTGTTGAAGGTGTGGGTGGTGACCTCGACCTTGCGCTCGAAGCCGAAGCTGCGCAAGAACCAGTCGTCCACGGTAGGGGCGCGGTGTTCGGTACCAAAGCGCACCAGTACATGCCCAAGGGCCTTGTAATCATCGAACGACAGGGCCTGGGGCCCGCTGTCCTGGCATACCACACAGACGAACTCGTCACTGAACAGCGCTGAGGAGGGGTGCTGTTCCAGGATGTGGGTGTCAGGCAGCAGCAGAAAGTCCACGTGCCCGCGTTCGATTTCCAGGGCTGCATCGTCGGTGGGTGAAAACAGCTCGATGGCGCATTGCGGGGCGATGCTGTTCAGCCGCCGGCTGACTTCAGGCATCAGCACCATGCCGACGTAGTCGGAGGCCATCAGGGTGAACGTGCGGCTGGACAGGTGTGGTTGGAACTGGCTGCGGTTTTCCAGGGTGGAGCGCGTCTGGATCAACAGGTCGCGCACCGGCTGGGCCAGGGTTTCGCCCATGGGCGTGCGCACCATCTTGCGCCCGATCTGCACCAGCAGGTCATCCTCGAAATAGCTGCGCAGCCGGGCGAGGGCGGCGCTGGTGGCCGGCTGGCTGAGGTGCAGGCGCTCGCCGGCGCGGGTGATGTTCTGTTCGGCAAGCAGCACGTCCAGCACCACCAGCAGGTTCAAATCCAAACCATGGAAACGCATGGTCTTGCTCCGTTTTTCTTATGATTGTGGCCACAGGCATTTACCGCCTTTATACCTGCGAGCCACCTTGCGGCTCAATGGGCGCGATGAAGCGATGGCTTCTCCCCGAACAGTTTCTGGTATTGGGCGCAGAAATAGCTGGTGTGCTCGAAACCCCAGTGCGCGGCGATGTCGCTGATGCGGGCTTCGGGGCTGTGGCTCAGCGCGCGTCGTGCTTCATTGAGGCGCACCGAGCGCAGGTACTGCACCGGATTGACGTCGGCGACGCTCTGGAAGCTGTATTGCAGCGTGCGGCGGGAGATCTTCAGGCGCTTGCACAGGTCCACCAGGCTGGCGATGCCTTGGGGGTCTTGCACCACGAGTTCATGGCAGCGCTGAACGATATAGTGGCGGGTACTGTAGCTGGGCTGTAAAGCGGGCAGGGCGTCCAGGCCTGCGAGCAACTGGCAGGTCAGGTCCAGCACCCGTTGCCGGGCATGGGCAGGCTCGGGGCGGCACAGAAGCTCAAGCAGCTCGCGGCGGGCATGCTGGTGCAGCGGTGCCGCCAGGCTCACACCGCGCACTGCCTGGCTGGCGCGGCAGCGGGCCAGGGTGGCGTCGCTGAGCAGGCCGTGCAGCTCGGCATACGGCATGGACAGGCACAGCACGTCCATGCCGGCGCCGCTGACCGTGCGAAATTCGCTCTGGCTGGGCAGCAGGTTGAGGCCGTCGAGCAGCCACGGCTGCTGGGCGTCGCGCTGGGGCCAGGCCAGGGGAAAGATCAGGTTGAGGTGTTCGCGGGGCAGTTGCATGTGCTGCACCGCGGCCTGGTTCAGGCGCTCGCGGAACAGGCGAATGGGGCCGATGTCCAGCACCCAGAGCGCGGCGTCCACGGGGCCGCCGCTGAGTTGGTCATAGCGTTGTTGCCAGCCGCTGAGGCGGCTGGCGTGTTCGGCCATGTCGGTGGACTGAAAGAAGTGCAGCATCAGACGACCTGTTCATCAAAGGGGAGGCAGTCGTAGCAAAGCCTGTGCCGGCCCCTGGCACTGCGCGGTGGCTGGAGCGCGGCCTTATGGCCGTTTCACCACGAGGGTCAGGATGTCATAACTGGCCACGACCTCATCCCGCTGGTTGGTCACCTCCACATCCCAGGTCACTACCCCCTGCGCAATGCCTTGGGGGCTGGCCTTGCCCTGGTCGGTCTTGCGCTTGCAGGTCAGGCGCGCCCGGATGGTGTCGCCGATGGCCACCGGGTTGATGAACCGCAGGTTGTCCAACCCATAGTTGGCCAGCACCGGCCCCTCACCTGGCGAGACGAACAACCCGGCGGCGGCGGACAGCACGAAATAGCCATGGGCGATGCGCTGGCCGAACTGGGAGTCGCGGGCGGCGATGTCGTCGAAGTGCATGTAGAAGTGGTCACCCGACAGGCAGCCAAAGCTCACCAGGTCGGTTTCGGTGACGGTGCGGCGATGGGTGAGCAGGGACTCGCCAATCTGTACGTCCTGGAAGTGCCGGCGGAACGGGTGCACGTCGGTTTCGATCAGTGCCGCGCCACGCACGTACTCACCGGTGATGGCTGCCAGCATGGTCGGCGAGCCCTGGACGGCTGCGCGTTGCAGGTAGTGCTTGACGGCGCGCAGGCCACCGAGTTCTTCGCCGCCGCCGGCGCGGCCCGGGCCGCCGTGCTTGAGTTGCGGCAGCGGTGAGCCATGGCCGGTGGACTCCACGGCAGCCTGGCGGTCGAGCACCAGCAGGCGCCCGTGCCAGGCGGCCGCGGCAGGGATGACGCTGGCGGCGATCTGCGGGCTGCGGGTGACCAGGCTGGCGACCAGGCTACCCTTGCCCCGCGCGGCCAGGGCCACGGCTTCGTCCAGGTCGTCGTAGGCCATCAACGTGCTCACCGGGCCGAAGGCCTCGATATCGTGGGCGCCGCCTTCAGCGTGCGGGTCACGGGCGTGCAACAGCGTCGGGGCGAAGAACGCGCCCTCGCTGACGCCTTCGCCGCGCGGGCTGAAGCCGTCGGCGGCACTGAACAGTGTGTCGCAGCTCTGCTGCAGCAGGGCCAGGCGCTCGGCCACGTCGCGCTGTTGCGCATGGGAAGCCAGTGCGCCCATGCGCACGCCGTCCACCGACGGATCGCCCACCACCACCTTGGCCAGGCGCTCGCGAATGCGCGTGGCCACGGCGTCCAGGTGCTGGCGGGGCACGATGGCGCGGCGAATGGCGGTGCATTTCTGCCCGGCCTTGGCGGTCATTTCCCGCACCACTTCCTTGACGTACAGCTCGAACTCTTCATCGTCCGGGGTCACGTCGGGGGCCAGGATGGCGCAGTTCAGCGAATCGGCTTCGGCGGTGAACGGCACCGAGTGGCGGATCAGGTTCGGGGTGACACGCAGTTTCGCCGCTGTGTCCGCGGAGCCTGTGAAGGTCACCAGGTCCTGGCCTTGCAGGCGATCAAGGAGGTCACCGGTGCTGCCGATCACCAGCTGCAGGCTGCCGGCGGGCAACAGCCCGGACTGGTCCATCAACCGCACCACGGCCTCGGTCAGGTAGCTGGTGGCGGTGGCGGGCTTGACCACGCACGGCATGCCCGCCAGGAAACACGGGGCGAATTTTTCCAGCATGCCCCAGATAGGGAAATTGAAGGCATTGATGTGCACCGCCAGGCCACCCCGTGGCACCAGGATATGGCTGCCGGCGAACTGGCCACGTTTGCCCAGGGAGACCGCCGGGCCTTCGTGCACTACGTTGCCGGAGGGCAGCTCGCGGCTGCCGATGCCGGCGTAACTGAACAGGGTGGCGTTGCCTCCCTCGATGTCCACCCAACTGTCGGCACGAGTGGCGCCGCTGTGGTGGGACAAGGCGTAGAGCTGCTCCTTGCGCTCGGCCAGGTACAGGGCCAGGGCCTTGAGGCGTTGGGCGCGTTGCTGAAAGTCCAGCGCGTGGAGGCTCTCGTTGCCGACACGGCGGCCGTGGTCAATGGCCTCGGCGAAGTCCGGGGTTTCCTCGTGGGTACGGGCCAGGGGCTGGCCATTGAGGGCGCTGCGCAGGGGCTGTGCGCCCTGTTGGCCGACCCAGCGGCCGGCGATGAAGGATTGCAGGATGGGGGTCATGAAGCGCTCCGCGAATATCTTGGAATTGTTCTGGTCGGTGCAGGGACTGACGTACCGGCGAGCTGTTCAGCCGCTCGCGGGCAAATCCGGTTCCCACGCCATTCGCACGGTTCTTGAGGTAACGGTCAGATCTGGTCGAAGTCGAGCACCACCTTTTGGCTGATCGGGAAGGTCTGGCAGGACAGCACGTAACCGGCGGCCACTTCGTAGTCTTCAAGGGCGTGGTTGGCGTCCATCTCCACTTCGCCCTCGATCACCCTGCACTTGCAGGTCGAGCACACCCCGGCCTTGCAGGAATATGGCAGTTCGGCGCCAATGGCATTGCCGGCATCGAGCACGCTGACGGTGTTGCGCGGCAAGTCGAACGCCAGGGCGCGGCCGTCGCTGATCACGGTGATCTGGCTGACCGCCGCGTCCAGTTGCCGGGCAGCCTCGCGGGCTTCACGCTTGCTGCCGTCGACCGCCGCGCCGAACAGCTCGAAGTGGATGCGACGGCTGTCCATGCCATGGGCCTTGAGCTGGTCGCGCACGGTCTCGGTCATGGCCTGGGGGCCGCAGATGAAGGCGGCGTCCAGGGTCTTGACCTCGACCCAGCGGCTGAACAGGCGCTGGCATTTATCGGCGTCGATGCGGCCGTTGTACAGGTCCACGTCCTGCTGCTCGCGGCTGAACACGAAGACCAGGTTCAGGCGTTGCAGGTAGCGGTTCTTGAGGTCTTCCAGCTGTTCGCGAAACAGCGCGCCGGCGCTGGAGCGGTTGCCGTACAGCACGGTGACATGGCTGTGGGGTTCGTGTTCCAGGGTGGTCTTGACGATCGACAGGATCGGCGTGATGCCGCTGCCCGCGGCCACGGCCAGGTAGCGGCCGTGGCGCGCCGGGTCCAGCGGTACGCTGAACTCGCCGGCCGGTGGCATGACCTCCAGGCAGTGGCCAGGCTGCAATCGCTCATTGGCATAGGCCGAGAAGCGCCCGCCGGCTACCTTCTTGATAGCCACCCGCAGCTCATCATCGTTGACCCCGGTGCAGATGGAGTACGAGCGGCGCACTTCCTCGCCGTCCAGGTGGGTGCGCATCACCAGGTGCTGGCCCTGGGTGTAGCGAAACGCCTCGCGCAGGTGCTCGGGCACGTCGAAGACGATGGACACGGCGTCGCGGGTCTCAGCACGTACCTGCTTGATGGTCAGGCTGTGAAACTGGCTCATGGTTGATCTCCGTTGGCCATCAGATGCACTTGAAATAGTCGAACGGCTCGCGGCAGTCGCAGCAGCGGTACAACGCCTTGCAGGCGGTGGAGCCAAACTGGCTGAGCAGCTCGGTGTGGGCGCTGCCGCACTGCGGGCACAGCACCTGGGGCGCCTCGCCCAGCAGCGTGCGCTTGCTGGTGCTGCCGTCGGGCGGGGCGATGCCGTACTCGCGCAATTGCGCGCGGCCGCGTTCGGTGATCCAGTCGGTGGTCCAGGCCGGGGTCAGCCGACGCTGCAGGCGCGGCGCATGGAAACCGGCTTGCACCAGGGCGTCGCGGATGTCGCTTTCGATCACCTCGGTGGCGGGGCAGCCGGAGTAGGTGGGGGTGACCACCACCTCCAGGTGCCCCGCCTGCCAGGCCAGGCCGCGGACGATGCCCAGGTCGACCACGCTGACCGCTGGCACCTCCGGGTCCATGACCTGGCCCAGCACGTGCCAGGCCTGCGCCAGGTCATCGGGCTGCGTCGGCCGCGCGCCGCGGTCGCTGGCGATCAGCTCACCAGACAGCATCGGGGTAGGCTCGCGGCAGGTACTGCATTTCGGCCAGCAGCAGGCCCAGGTGTTCGCTGTGCAGCCCTTCGCGCCCATTGAGGTAGAAGGCGCTGGCGGGCTCGGGCACTGGCAGGGTGGCGCGGGTGAACACCTCTGCCACCTTGGCGTGCCATGCCGCCGCCAGCGTTGCCGGGTCACCGATCAGGCCGGCCGCGGCCAGGCGTTGCTCACCGGCGTCGGCATTCACCAGCTCTACCGTGAAACGCCACACCTTGGGCAGGGCGGCGAGCATGCGCGCATGGCTTTCGTCAGTGCCATCGCCCAGGCGCTCCACCCACTCGCTGGAGCGGCGCAGGTGGTAGGTCACCTCCTTGAGGCCCTTGGCCGCGATGCCGGCGATGCGCTCGTCACGGGAGCCGCTCAGGCCCTGCAGCACCTGAAAATGCCAGGCGTCGTAGAAGAACTGCTTGAGCATGGTGACCGCATAGTCGCCGTTGGGTTGTTCCACCAGCAACAGGTTGCGCAGCTCCCGCTCGGTACGCAGGAAGGCCAGGGCATCGGCATCGCGGCCGTCGTCCAGGCGTTCGGCAGCGTAGTCCAGCCAATTGCGCGCCTGGCCGAACAGGTCCAGGCCGACGTTGGCCAGCGCCAGTTCCTCTTCCAGGGCCGGCGCGTGGCCCACCCACTGGCTCAGGCGCTGGCCCTGGATCAGGGCGGTGTCGCCCAGGTGCAGCAGATAACGGGTCAGATCGTCTTCAATACTCATGGTCGGCCTCACATGTGCCCGACTTCGGGTGGCAGCTCGTAGAAGCTGGCATGGCGGTAGACCTTGTCATCGGAGGGGGCGAACAGCGGGTCCTTGTCGTCGGGCGAGGAGGCGACGATCAGCGCCGAGGGCACCACCCACAGGCTCACGCCTTCACTGCGCCGGGTGTATAGCTCTCGGGCGTTCTCGATGGCCATGACCGCGTCGGCGGCGTGCACGCTGCCCACATGTTTGTGATTGAGGCCGTGCTTGCTGCGCACGAAGACTTCGAACAGGGTCCAGTCGGACATGGGGTTTCTCCAGCTCAGGCAGCGTGCTTGTCGTGTTGTTTGCGGGCGTGGGCCACCGCGGCCTCGCGCACCCAGGCGCCGTCTTCGATGGCCTGCTTGCGGGTAGCCACGCGCTCGGCGTTGCAGGGGCCGTTGCCCTTGAGCACTTCGTAGAATTCGTCCCACTGGATGGCGCCGAAGTCGTAGTGGCCGGTTTCGGCGTTCCACTTAAGGTCCGGATCGGGGCAGGTGCAGCCCAGCAGCTCCAGTTGGGGGATGGTCTGGTCGATGAAGCGCTGGCGCAGCTCGTCGTTGCTCTGGCGCTTGATCTTCCAGGCCATGGACTGGGCGCTGTTGGGGGAATGTTCATCGCTGGGCCCGAACATCATCAGCGACGGCCACCACAGGCGGTTGATGGCGTCCTGCACCATGTCCTTCTGGGCCTGGGTGCCGTGGCGCATCATGGTCAGCAGTATTTCGTAGCCCTGGCGCTGGTGAAAACTTTCCTCCTTGCAGATGCGCACCATGGCCCGGGCGTAGGGCCCGTAGGAGGTGCGCTGCAAGACCACCTGGTTGACGATGGCGGCGCCATCCACCAGCCAGCCCACCGCGCCCATGTCGGCCCAGCTCAGGGTGGGGTAATTGAAGATGCTCGAATATTTCGCCTTGCCGGCGTGCATCTTGGCGATTTCCGTATCGCGATCGGCGCCTAGCGTCTCCATGGCGCTGTACAGGTACAGGCCGTGGCCGGCTTCGTCCTGGATCTTGGCCATCAGTTGCAGCTTGCGCTTGAGCGTGGGGGCGCGGGTCAGCCAGTTGCCCTCGGGCAGCATGCCGACGATTTCCGAGTGGGCGTGCTGGGAAATCTGCCGGATAAGGGTCTGGCGATAGGCGTCGGGCATCCAGTTCTTGGCTTCGATCTTGATCTCGGCGTCGATCTTTTCCTGGAAGGCGCGTTCCTGGTCGCTCATTTCGTCCAGGGTCTTGAGGCGCTTGACGCCGGTTTCCACTAGCTGTGCGTACATGAAGGGTCTCCAGCCATGCAGGGGGATGGCTATTGTTATAAGTGATACAGAATTAAATATCAAACACAAAAAACAGGTATCAGATAGGTTTCTGTATCACGAACTTCAAGCGCGCTTGTCGAAGACGTGCGCAGCCTTGCCTTCCGAGCGTTTGAGGGTCTGGGCCGGCTGCAGCACCACACGGGTGCTGATCCCGATGTGGGTCTTGATCTGTCGGCTCAGCTCGCTGCACACCGCCTGTTGTTCGGCACTGCCCAGGTGCAGATGCTCGGGGCGCAGTTCGACGTGGATATCCACCGAGTCGAGGTTGCCGTTGCGATACAGGTGCATCTCATAGCACTCGCACAGCTGTTTGGTTTTGAGCACCTGTTCTTCTACCTGGGTGGGGAACACGTTGACGCCGCGGATGATCAGCATGTCGTCGCTGCGCCCGGTGATCTTGTCCATGCGCCGCATGGGCCGGCCACTGCCCGGCAGCAGCCGGGTCAGGTCGCGCGTGCGGTAGCGGATCATCGGCAGGGCCTCCTTGCTCAGCGAGGTCAGCACCAGTTCGCCGAATTCACCGTCAGGCAACACCTGGCCAGTGACCGGGTCGATGATTTCCGGGTAGAAGTGATCTTCCCACAGGGTCGGGTGGCCACGGCTGTCGGCGCATTCCATGGCCACGCCCGGGCCCATTATTTCCGACAGGCCGTAAATGTCCTGGGCCTGTATGCCCAGGCGCCGCTCGATGGCGCCACGCAGCTCATCGGTCCAGGGTTCGGCGCCGAAGATACCCAGGCGCAGGGCCAGGCTGGCCGGGTCGATACCCTGGCGTTCCAGCTCGTCAGCGATGTTGAGCATGTACGACGGGGTGACCATGATGATGTCGGGGTTGAAGTCGCGGATCAGTTGCACCTGTTTCTCGGTCTGCCCACCTGACATGGGGATCACCGTGCAGCCCAGGCGCTCGGCGCCGTAGTGGGCGCCCAAGCCGCCAGTGAACAGGCCGTAGCCGTAGGAGATATGCACCTTGTCGCCTTTGTGACCACCCGCGGCGCGAATCGAGCGGGCAACGATGTTGGCCCAGGTGTCGATGTCGTTCTGGGTGTAGCCCACCACGGTGGGCTTGCCGGTGGTGCCGCTGGAAGCGTGCAGGCGAACGACGTCCTGCAGGGGGACCGCGAACATGCCGTAGGGGTAGTTGTCGCGCAGGTCGTTCTTGCCGGTGAAGGGGAAGGCCGCCAGGTCATCCAGCGATTTCAGGTCTTCGGGGTGCAGGCCCAGAGCATCGAAGCGCTGTCGGTACAGCGGCACGTTCTGGTAGGCGTGGCCAAGGCTCCAGCGCAGGCGTTGCAACTGGTGCGCGCGCAAGCGATCGACGCTGGCGGTTTCGAAAGGGTCCAGCAAGGCATCTGGGTTGAGGTGCATGTTCATGGCTTCACTCGAATTGTTTTTGTGTGAGTGTCCGGCCGCCTCGCGGGTGGTCCGGGGGCTGGGTAACAGGCTACAGGCGTTCAGAGGTCAAATCGTCATTTATCAATGGCCTCCCGGGCGAGCACGGTGCCGCGCACCTGATAAGACTTGCCCCGGAACAGGGCGACTGGCTGGCCGTGCTGGTTGTCGATGCGCACGTCATAGGTGCCGGTGCGTTTGCCCCGGTGCAGCTCCTGGGCGCGGGCCACCAGTTCGTCGTCCAGTTGCCCGGGCACCAGGTATTCGATGCTGCAGCCCTGGGCCACGGTGGCCGCGTCATGGCTGTTGCAGGCCAGTGCAAAGGCGGTATCGGCCAGGGCGAAGAGGAAGCCGCCGTGGCAGGTGCCGTGGCCTTGAAGCATGTCGTCGCGCACGCGCATGCTCACCTGGGCGTTGCCGGGCGCGGCGCTGATCAGGGTGATGCCCAGCGCACGGCTGGCGGCGTCCCGTTGCAGCAAGGCTTCGGCGCAGCGCCGGGCCACATCGTGCGGGTTCAGGTCAGTCATGCAGGCAACTCCCCTCGGCCAAGTGGCGACGCAGCAGCAGGGAAGGGCGGTAGCGCTCCTCGCCGTAGGCGGCTTGCAGGTTTTCCAGCACCGTGACCACGGTGCCCAGGCCCAGCGTATCGGCCCAGGCCAACGGGCCCCTGGGGTAGTTGACCCCGGCGCGCAGGGCCAGGTCGATGTCGGCCACCGAGGCCACGCCTTGCAGGGCCGCGTCGGCGCCCTCATTGGCGAGCATGGCGACGGTGCGCAGCACGCACAGGCCGGGGCTGTCGCCCAGGGCGCTGACGGTGAGGCCGGCGCGGTTGAGCAGGGCCACCGCCTGCGCCACTGCCGTGGGCGCGGTGTTGTTCGCCCAACTGATGCCCACCCGGGTGGCCGTGGCGAAGTCCAGGGCCAGGTCCAGCAGCACCAGGTTCTGCACGCCCTGGTCATGGGCGCGCTGGCTGGCCATGCGCCCGTCGGACAGCGCCAGCACCGCGTCGCCGCACCGCAGCACGCCGTTGCCCGGGCGCCGCGTCACTGCCACGCCCTGGTCTTGCAGGCGCGTCAACAGGCCGTCGAACAGCGCCGGCAGGCCCTCGGCCACGCAATGGGTGACCGCGGCATCGCTGCTCAGCGCCTGTGCACGGGGGCGCTGCGCCCCTTCGCGGTAATCGTAGAAACCCTGGCCGCTCTTGCGCCCCAGGCGCCCGGCGTCCACCAGTTCTTTCTGGATCAGCGAGGGCTGGAAGCGCATGTCCTGGTAGTAGGCGTCGAACACCGAGCAGGTCACCGCATAGTTGACGTCGTGACCAATCAGGTCGGTGAGCTCGAAGGCGCCCATGGCGAAGCCGCCGGCCTCTCGCAGCAAGGCATCGAGGGTGGCGCAGTCAGCCGCGCCTTCCTGCAGCAGGCGCAGGCTCTCCGCGTAGAACGGCCGTGCCACGCGGTTGACGATGAAGCCGGGGGTGGAGCGCGTGTGAACCGGCAGTTTGCCCCAGGCGCGGGCGCTGTCGTACAAGCTGGCGGCCACGTCGGGCGCGGTGGCGAGCCCGCTCACCACTTCCACCAGGGGCATCACCGGGGCCGGGTTGAAGAAATGCAGGCCGGCGAAGCGTTCGGGGTGCTTGAGTTCGGCCGCCAGGGTGGTGATGGACAGCGATGAGGTATTGCTGACCAGCAGGCAGTCGGCGCGGCACAGGGCTTCCAGTTCCCCGAACACCTGGCGCTTGACCGCCAGTTGTTCAACGATGGCCTCGATCACCAGGTGGGCATCGGCCAGGGAGGCGAGGGTGTCGCACGCCTGCAGATTGGCCAGGCACGCCTGGCGGGCGCTGTCGGCCAGTTTGCCGGTGGCCACGCGACGGCCCAGGCGCTGGTCGATGTCACCGATGGCCTGGGCGGCCGCGCCGGGGCGGTTGTCGTAGAGCAACACCGGGTGGCCGGCCTGGGCGGCTACCTGGGCGATACCGGCGCCCATGGCACCGGCGCCGATCACCGCTACCTGAGCGGTCAGAGGCAGGGCGGCCATGGTTCAGTTTCCCTTGAAGACAGCGGGGCGTTTTTCCATGAACGCGGCCACGCCTTCGCGGTAATCGTGACTGCGCCCGGCCAGACGTTGCAGGTCGCGTTCCAGGTCCAGTTGCTGGTCCAGCGTGTTGTCGAAGCTGGCATTGAGGCTGCGCTTGATCAGCGCCAGGCCGTAGGTGGGTTGGCTGGCCAGGTGGCGCGCCAGGGTCAGGGCCTCGTCACGCAGGGCGGCATCATCGACGCAGCGGTAGATCAACCCCCATTGTTCGGCCTGCTCAGCGCTCAGGCGGTTGCCCAGCATGGCCAGCGCCTTGGCGCGGGCCACGCCTACCAGGCGCGGCAGGCTCCAGGTACCGCCGGAGTCGGGCAGCAGACCGATCTTGCAGAACGCCTGGATGAAACTGGCCGAACGCGCCGCCAGCACCAGGTCGCAGGCCAGGGGAATATTGGCCCCGGCGCCGGCCGCCACACCGTTGACCGCGCAAATCACTGGCATCGGCAGCTCACGCAGGCTGCGAATCAGCGGGTTGTAGAACTGCTCCAGCGACTGGCCCAGGTCCGGGGCCTCGGCGCCGGGGGCCACGCTGCGGTCGGCGAGGTCCTGCCCGGCGCAGAAACCCCGGCCTTCACCCGTCAGCAGCAGCACCCGCACGCTGGCGTCCTGGCGCACGCGCTTGAGGGCTTCGCGTACTTCGGCGTGCATCTGCCCGTTGAAGCTGTTCAGTTGCTCGGGACGGTTGAGGCTCAGCAGCGCCACGCCGTTGTCGATGGAAAACACGATGGTTGCGAATGTCATTGGGGGGTGCCCTCGGGGATGAACGGGAAGGGGTTATTCGCCGCGATAGCGCGGCCGACGTTTTTCCTGGAAGGCACGAATACCTTCGTTGCGGTCGTGGGTGCCGGCCAGCAAGGTGAAGGCATGGCGTTCCAGGCGCAGGCCGCTGGCCAGGTCAGTGTCCTGGGCCTTGAGCAAGGTCTCTTTCGCGAGGCGCACCGCCAATGGCGCCTGGCCGGCGATGCGCCGGGCGATGGCGAGGGCGCGCTCCACCGTCAGCTCCGGTTCGGTGACTTCGCTCACCAGGCCGGCAGCCAGGGCCTGGCGAGCGTCGATAGGCTCCCCGGTCAGCACCATCTGCATGGCCAGGGACTTGCCAACCGCCCGCAGCAAACGCTGGGTGCCCCCGGCGCCGGGCATGATCCCCAGGTTGATTTCCGGCTGGCCGAACTGGGCATCACGGCCGGCGACGAGGATGTCGGCGTGCATGGCCAGTTCGCAGCCGCCGCCCAGGGCGTAGCCGTTGACGGCGGCGATCAGCGGTTTGCTGAACGCCGTGATCCGTTGCCAGAACGCCACCCGCGGGTCGTTGAGGATCCCCACCAGGTCACGCTCGGCCATTTCCTTGAGGTCGGCGCCTGCGGCGAACGCCTTGCGGTTGCCGGTCAGTACCACGGCGTGGGTGGAGGGGTCCTGTTCGGCGCGGGCCAGTTCGTCGGCCAGTTCGCCGAGCATTGCGGTCGTCAGCGCGTTGAGCGCCTCGGGGCGGTTGAGGGTGACCAGGCGGACCGATTCCAGCTGTTCGACGGTAAGCAGCGCAGGCATGGCGTGGCCTCGGAGTGTGCCCGGCGATCGGGGCAGGGCTGATTATTGGGAAGGCTGAGGTGGCCTGTGGGCTCAGTATAGTCATAATGCGATACAGAAAAACAATACAAAAATGCAAAATGGTGTCTTAATGGTGGGGCGCTCGCGTTCGTGTCATTGGCAGGCAACCGAAGCCATTTGGCACGCAGGCAAAAAACATCCCTGGGACGTTTCATTAAGCTGGGGCCATGCCCCCTCTGGAAGGAATCATCATGAGCAGTCAAACCGTTCGCCCGCTGGACAGCGTCAGCGCATTCCTCAAGCGCCAGCACGGCCTTTACATTGATGGCGGCTGGGTGGCGGCCCGTGGTCAGGGCACGCTCCCGGTGTTCAACCCGGCCACCGGCGAGCAGATCGCGACCACCGCCGATGCCGATGAAGCCGACGTCGACCAGGCGGTGCGGTCCGCCCACAAGGCGTTCGTTTCCGGTGTCTGGTCGCGCCGCCTGCCGGCCGAGCGCGAGCGGATCCTGCTGCGCTATGCCGACCTGCTGGAGCAGCACACCGAGGAGCTGGCACAGCTGGAAACCCTGGAGCAGGGCAAGTCCATCGCCATTGCCCGCGCTTTCGAAGTCGGCAGCACCCTGAACTGGATGCGCTACACCGCGGGCCTCGCCACCAAGGTATCGGGGCGCACCCTGGACCTGTCGATTCCCATGCCGGAGGGCGCGCGCTACACCGCCTTTACCCGCAAGGAACCGGTCGGTGTGGTGGCGGGTATCGTGCCGTGGAACTTCCCGCTGATGATTGGGATGTGGAAGGTCATGCCGGCCCTGGCCGCAGGCTGTTCCATCGTGGTCAAACCCTCGGAAATCACCCCGTTGACCCTGCTGCGCATGGCCGAGCTGGCGACCGAGGCTGGCGTCCCACCTGGCGTGTTCAACGTTGTCACGGGCAGTGGTGGGGTGTGCGGCCGCGTGCTGACCAGCCATCCACTGGTGAGCAAAGTCAGCTTCACCGGCTCCACGGCCACCGGCAAGGGTATCGCCAGAAGCGCGGTAGACAGCCTGAAACGTATCACGTTGGAATTGGGCGGCAAAAATCCCGCCATCGTCCTCAGGGACGCTGATATCCAGCAAGTGGTGGAAGGCCTGATGATGGGCAGCTTTCTCAACCAGGGCCAGGTGTGTGCCGCCAGCTCGCGCATCTATGTGGAGGCGCCGATCTTCGACCAGGTGGCCGCGGCGTTCGAAGGCGCGGTCAAGGGCCTGACCGTGGGCCCGGGCATGGACCCCGGCTTCCAGATCAACCCGCTGGCTTCCCGGGCTCACCAGGCCAAGGTGCTGGGCTACCTGGAAGACGCCCGTCGCCAGGACGCCGAGCTGATCCGTGGTGCCCAGGGCCCGAACGGCAATGGCTTCTATGTGTCGCCGACCCTGGTGCTCAACCCTGACCACCACCTTGCACTCACTCGCGAGGAAGTGTTCGGCCCGGTGCTGTGCCTGAGCCGCGTCGATGATGTGGAGCAGGCCCTCGCGCTGGCCAACGATTCGGATTACGGGCTGACGGCGAGCTTGTGGACCCGCGACCTCAACGCCGCGATGAACCTTACTCCGCGCATCCAGGCTGGCACCGTGTGGGTCAACAGTCACACCCTGATCGACGCCAACATGCCGTTTGGCGGCTTCAAGCAATCGGGCACCGGCCGCGACTTCGGTGCCGACTGGCTGGACGCCTATACCGAAACCAAGTCGGTGTGCATTCGCCACTGATCCTGCCCCACCGCTTGCTACGCCTCACCCCCTGCGGGTTGGGCGCGGCAAGCCACCCGCCTGAGACACAACAACATGACTGCGAAAGCAAAAGTCAGTCGATACCTGCCGGCCTTGGCCCTGCTGGCGACCTTCGCCCAGGCTGACACAGGCCAGGCGATCATCGACGCCGACCAGCATCCGGAAAACTGGTTGAGCCACGGCCGCACCTATTCCGAACAACGTTTCAGCCCGCTGGACCAGATCAACACGCGCACTGCCAAGGACCTGAAGATCGCCTGGTATCACGACCTGGACACCAACCGCGGCCAGGAAGGCACGCCGCTGGTGGTGGACGGGGTGATGTACGCCACCACCAACTGGAGCAAGGTCAAGGCGTTCGATGCGGCCACTGGCAAGCTGCTGTGGCAGTACGACCCCAAGGTGCCAGGAGACGTGGCCGTGCGTGGCTGCTGCGACACGGTCAACCGCGGCGCGGCCTACTGGAACGGCAAGATCATTTTCGCCACCTTCGACGCCCGCCTGATTGCCCTGGACGCCAAGACCGGCACACTGGCCTGGAGCGTCGACACCCTCCCGCGCGATGCCCACCTGGGCAATGTGAAAAGCTACACCATTGATGCCGCGCCACGGGTGGCCAAAGGCGTGGTGGTGATTGGCAATGGTGGTGCCGAGATGGGCGCCCGGGGTTTTGTCTCCGGCTTCGATGCCGAGACCGGCGCTTTCAAGTGGCGCTTTTATACGGTACCTGCCCCTGATAACACGCCCGACCATGCCGTTTCCGACCGGCCCTTGAGTGAACTCGCCTACAAGACCTGGGGGCCCAATGGCACCTGGCGCCAGTCCGGCGGGGGCGGCACGGTCTGGGACTCCATGACCTACGACCCGGTCACCGACCTGTTGTACATCGGCGTCGGCAATGGCTCGCCGTGGAACTACAAGCTGCGCTCCGAAGGAGTAGGCGACAACCTGTTCCTGGGCAGCATCGTCGCCGTGCGCCCGGAAACCGGCGAGTACGTGTGGCACTTCCAGGAAACGCCCCAGGACCAATGGGACTTCACCTCCACCCAGCACATCATCACCGCCGATATCCCGGTGGCGGGCAAACCGCGCCACGTGATTCTGCACGCGCCCAAGAACGGGTTCTTCTATGTGATCGATGCCGCCACCGGCGAGTTTCTGTCGGGCAAACCCTATGTCCCGGTGAACTGGGCCACGGGCCTGGACCCCAAAACCGGCCGCCCGCACACGGTGCCCGATGCCCTCTACTCGCTGACCGGCAAGCCCTGGCTCGGCCTGCCCGGTGACCTGGGCGGGCACAACTGGCAGCCCATGGCCTACAGCCCGCAGACCGGCCTGGTGTACATCCCGGCCCAGCAGATTCCCTTCGGCTATGTGGCCAGCGACAACCCCCAGCTGCACTCGGTAGGCCTGAACCTGGGCCTGGACATGGCCAGGATTGGCCTGCCCGACGATCCCAAGGTCAAGACCGAGGCGGCCAAGGCGTTGCAGGGTTGGTTGCTGGCCTGGGACCCGGTGGCGCAGAAGGAAGTGTTCCGCGTCGACCACAAGGGGCCGTGGAACGGTGGTGTGCTGGCCACTGGCGGCGGGCTGGTGTTCCAGGGCCTGGCCACCGGTGACTTCCATGCCTATGACGCACGCACCGGCCAGGACCTGTTTCGTGCCTCGTTGCAGAGCGCGGTCATGGCGCCACCCATCAGCTACGCGGTGAACGGCAAGCAGTACATCGCGGTGGAGGTGGGCTGGGGTGGCATCTACCCGCTGCTGATGGGCGGTATCGCCCGTACCGCCGGCTGGACGGTGAACAAGTCGCGGATCGTGGTGTTCGCTCTGGACGGTGACAAGACCTTGCCGCCGCTCAACGACAAAGGCTTTCTGCCGGTCAAGCCTCCGGCCAGCTTCGACAGCGCCCAGGCCGAGCGTGGCTACGGTGATTACATGACCTTTTGCGCCGCCTGCCACGGTGACAACGGCGAGTCGGGCGGCGTGCTGCCGGACTTGCGCTGGTCCGGTGCCATAACGGCTCGCGACGCGTTTTACCGTGTGGTGGGCCAGGGTGCGCTGACCGCCTACGGCATGGACCGTTTCGACGGTGCCATGCACGCCGAGCAGATCGAGGCCGTGCGCCAGTTCCTGCTCAAGCGCGCCAATGCCACCTATGCGCGCGAAGTGCAGGCCCGGCAGAACGCCGACGGCACCCCGGACAACATCGGCCCGGTGTTCAAATGACAGGGGGAGCCATGAAAGCATTGATGCTGTGGATCGGCATGGCCCTGGCCCCGACCGTGTGGGCGGGGCAGGCACCCGCGGTCAGCCGTGGTCAGTACCTGGCCAGGCTGGGCGATTGCGCGGCGTGCCATACGGCGGTGCAGGGGCCGCTGTTCGCGGGTGGCCTTGCCATTGAATCGCCGCTGGGGCGGCTGTACTCCACCAACATCACGCCAGACCGGAAAACGGGGATCGGTGGTTATTCCCTGGACGATTTCCGCCGCGCCGTCACCGAGGGCGTGCGCCAGGATGGCACCAGCCTTTACCCGGCCATGCCGTACCCGTCCTATGCACGCATGAGCGAGGCGGACATCGCTGCGCTGTACGACTATTTCATGCATGAAGTGCCCGCCGTGGCGGCGCCCAACCGGCCCGTGGACATGCCCTGGCCGCTATCGCTGCGCTGGCCGCTGCGGGTCTGGCGGGCGATGTACGCGCCAGCGCCGACGCCCTTCGAGGCCAGCCGTTACGCTGACGCCCAGGTGGCCCGCGGCGCTTATATCGTGCAAGGGCCCGGGCATTGCGGGTCGTGCCATACCGAGCGGGGCCTGGCCCTGGAGGAAAAGGCCCTGGACGAGCATGACGGCGCGGCGTATCTGGCCGGCGGCTCGATCATCGATGGCTGGTCCACCCCCAACCTGCGCGGCAACGCGCGGGGCGGCCTGGGAAACTGGAGCGAGGATGACCTGGTACGCTTCCTCAAGACCGGCCGCACCGACCACACCGCGGCGTTCGGCGGCATGGTCGATGTGATCGCCTGGAGCACCCAGTACCTGGACGACGATGACCTGCGGGCAGTGGCCAGGTACCTCAAGAGCCTGCCTGCCGACGGCCCGCAACCGGCACGTGAGGCCCCGGTGGGTGTACTGGCGGCGAGCGCTGGCGAGCAGGGTTACCTGGCACATTGCGCGCTGTGCCATGGCGCCGACGGCCAGGGCGTGGCGCGGATGTTCCCGGCGTTGGCGGGCAACAACCTGGTGATCAATGATGCGCCGCAGTCGTTGCTCAAGATCATCCTCGACGGCGCGAGCCTGCCGCCCAGCCACTGGGCGCCGTCGACGGTGCACATGCCGGGGTATGCCAGCGTGCTGTCGGATCCGCAAATAGCGGCCATCAGCAACTACGTGCGGCAGGCCTGGGGCAATGACGCCAGGCCGTGGGTCAGCGCCCAGGCGGTAGCCCAGTCACGTTCGCCGCTGCCGGAAGAGCTGGGCAAGGACCGCCCGGACATCGGCTGGCAAACCGTGCGGCCGCAGCCTTATGGCAGCCAATGGTCGTTCTCCATCCAGCCCCATGGCGCCGACAGGGAGTAGCGGCCACCCCCCTGGGGGGGCGGGCCAACCACAGCCTGCGGTTGGGCGTCGGCCCTCAGTGGTAGCGCTTGCGATATTCACTCGGGGCCACGCCAAACCGGCCCTTGAAGGCCGTGGTGAAGTAGCTGCTGTTGATGAACCCGAACTGGTCCGCCACCCCCGCCATCTTGCCCCGCGCGCTGCCGTCGCGCAGGCCTTGGGCGCACCGGTCCAGGCGGCGGTCGCGGATGTACTGGGCCACGCTCTGACCGTGACGGCCGAAGGCCCGGTACAGGCCGCGCAGGGAGATGCCGCAGTGCCGGGCTACCTGTTCAGGGCTCAGTTCGGCTTCGCACAGGTGCCGCTCTATCCAGTCCACACAGCGCCGGTAGGCTTTCTCCTGAGCGTCCCGGGGCGGGTCATCCTTCAGCAGCGCCGGGCGCAACAGGCTGACCAGCGAGTCCAGCACCGCCTCGCTCTCGACATGGGAAAGGTCGTCGCGGCCCTGGGTGCCGAGCAGCAGTTGGGTGGCCAGCCCGGCCACCGCCACCTGGGCCGCCACTTTTTGCCCGGCGCGCAGGGTGCCGTGCGTGAGCAGTGCCTCCACGCGTTCATGGGGAAGGATCAGCGACAATTGTCGGGCCCGGCCTTCGAAGGTGAAGTCGCTGGGGTAGCGGTTGTCGATGAACATGATGTCGCCGGCGCGCAGGGTTTCCTGCGCGTCACCCTGGCGCATGTGGGTGGCACCTTCCAGCTGGAACACGGCGAAGTAGTGGTGGGCCGCACTGCGAGCCACTTCGCCGCGCTGGCGGACCAGGCGCGCATGGGCGGCCTGCACCACGCTCATCTTCAGCGCGCCTTGGCGCGTTTCAATGATATCGCCCTGGAACGCATCGTCAGTGGCGTGGCCGGTGAAGGCATCACAGATGCGGTTGATCGAATTCAGCCAACCTTCGAAGGCGGCAGGGGAAGGGGTCATGGTCGTGCCTCACACCGTTGTAGTCATTATGTGTGTGCCGCGCTCGGGCGCCTGACCGAAGTAAACCCGTTTGAAGGGTGAAATGCCAGTTCCACTGAGCAAACGGCGAGCGACATCAACTTAAGCGATACATGAAAATTAATTAATGGTAGATTTATTGTAATGCAATAATCGCCGAGGACGCCCATGCCCTGTTACAGCCTTGACGGCCTGACGCCCGTCGTCGACCCCACCGCCTATGTACACCCCACGGCCGTGCTGATCGGCGACGTGATCATCGGTGCGCACTGTTACGTCGGCCCCCTGGCCAGCCTGCGCGGCGATTTCGGCCGTATCATTCTGGAGGAGGGCGCCAACGTGCAGGATACCTGCGTGATGCATGGCTTCCCGGACAGCGACACCGTGGTGGAGCGCAATGGCCACATCGGGCACGGCGCCGTTCTGCACGGCTGCCGCATCGGCGCCGACGCGCTGGTGGGCATGAACGCGGTGGTCATGGACAATGCCCGCATCGGCGCGCGCAGCCTGGTGGGGGCCACGGCCTTCGTCAAGGCAGGCTTCAGTTGCGCGCAGCAATCGCTGGTGGTGGGCAACCCGGCCAGTGTCACGCGGGTACTGGGCGACCAGGAAGTCGCCTGGAAGCAAGCCGGTACGCGCGAATACCAGGCGCTGGCCCGGCGTTGCCTGCAAGGTTTGCTGGAATGTGTGCCGTTGCCGGCAGCCGAGCCTGATCGTCCACGCTTGCACGTCAGCGACCATCAACCCAAACGCAGTGCCCTGTGATACTGGCGGTGGCCTGTGAAGGGCTGCAGTCGGTATATTTCTCCTTTTTGTCTGACTCGGGCTGCCCATGTCGTCGCTTACCCCCCTCAATCACCTGATTGCCCGCTTCGCGCAACAGGTGCCGATCCGCGCCAGCTCGCTGATCGTCACCCTCTATGGCGATGCCATCGAGCCCCACGGTGGCACGGTCTGGCTGGGTAGCCTGATTCGCCTGCTGGAACCGGTGGGCATCAACGAGCGGTTGATCCGTACGTCGATCTTTCGCCTGACCAAGGAAAACTGGCTGACCGCGGAAAAAGTCGGGCGGCGCAGTTACTACAGCCTGACCGGCACCGGCCGTCGCCGTTTCGACAAGGCCTTCAAGCGGGTCTACAGCGCCACGCAGCCCGCCTGGGACGGTGCCTGGTGCCTGGTATTGCTGACCCAGCTCCCGGCGGCGCTGCGCAAGGCCGTGCGGGAGGAATTGGAATGGCAAGGGTTTGGCGCCGTGGCACCGACCATGCTGGCCAGTCCGCGCATCGAACGCGGTGACCTCAACACTACCCTGGCGGATCTGGGCGCGCTGGACGATACCATTGTCTTCGAAACCACCGGCCAGGATGTGCTGGCCTCCCGGGCCTTGCGGTTGCAGGTCAAGGAAAGCTGGAACATCGAGGAACTGGCGGCGCACTATAGCGAGTTCATCCAGTTGTTCCGCCCGTTGTGGCAGGCGTTGCGCGAGCAGGAAAGCCTGGACCCGGAAGAAAGCTTCCTGGCCCGCACCCTGCTGATTCATGAATACCGCAAGCTGCTGCTGCGTGACCCGCAGTTGCCAGACGAACTGCTGCCCGGCGACTGGGAAGGGCGCGCCGCACGGCAGTTGGCGCGCAATATCTACCGGCTGGTGTGCGCCCCGGCCGAAGCCTGGTTGAACACCGTGATGGAAACGGCCGACGGGCCATTGCCGGAGGCGGGGGAAAGCTTCTACCGCCGCTTCGGCGGGCTGCGGTGACACACACACGTAGCAGCGGACCTGGCCGCGTCCAAGGCACACGCGGTATACCTGACACTACGCGGCGTCCGTGACGCGGCCAGGTCCGCTGTTACGTTTGTGAGTTTCATTTCGCTGTGTTGAGGTTCAAGGTCGGGGTTTCATCGAAGAAATTCCACGGCTTGAGCAGCATGTGCACCCACTCGGTGGGCATGATGGGCCATTCCTCGGCGCGGGCCACATGGGTGGTGCCGGTGGTCAGCCACACCACGTCGTCGGTGTTGTCGATGGGCTGGTTGTCCTGGGTGTACTGGCCAAGCCCGGTGTCCCTGTCGGAGCGGTTCGGGTACTTGCCTTCCGGGTAGCGCTCGTCGGGGTTGTAGCGGGTCACCCAGATCTGCTTGTCCATGAAACTCAGGCGGTGGTATAGCCACTCATCCTTGCCGAAGTTGGCGCCCTTGGCCACCGGGTGGGTGCCGCCGGCATAGGGAATCAACTGATACGACACCGGGTTGCCCATGCGGTTTTCCTTGTTGGGGTTGCTCAGCAGGCGCACGGTGGCCGGGTCGAACTTCTGCGCGGCGTCCTGCTCGTGGGTCACTTCCTGCTGCTGGATCTGCATGGTGCTGGTGCGCGGGCCGCCACGGTCATTGCCGGCCACCACCGGGTTGACCTCCACCAGGGTGTTGTTCTCGCCGTCGATGTCCATGTCCAGGCGGAAGTTATAAATGTGCTGGTGGGTGGTGCCGACGATGTGGGTGTCGATCAGCGTGCCGTATTTCGTGTCTTCCTTGGCCGTGGCGTCATGCATGGTCTTGCTCTTCACGCCTTTGACCGCCTCGATGCCCGTGGCGCCGGCGTCGATGCCGATGGTGCCGTTCTGCTGGAACACCCAGTCGAAGATGTAGTCGTAGTTGCCCACGGTGCTGATCCAGCGGATCACCAGCTCCCGGCGTTCGGTGCTGAGGTTCGGCTGGCCCATTTCCTGATGCTTGTACTCGGGCCCCGCATAGCGCTCGAAGATGGCCATGGCGCGGGGGATGGTCGTCGGCTTGCCGGTATAGTCGGCGAGGGTGGCGTCCAGCAACACAGCGTTCTGCGGTGCGTCCTTGCCGCGCTGGAGGGGAGAGGTGAGGGTGCCCATGCCGTAGTCGCCGGAGTCCAGGTAGGCCTTGAAGTACCAGCCCACATCCGGGTCGCCGTAGGGCACGATCATCCCGCCCAGGCTGCCTTCGTACATGATCTTGCGCTTGGTGCCCTTGTCGTCATAGGTGACGGTGGAAAGGATCGGCCCCACCCGCGAGTCCAGGCGCAGGTGCAGGTCCCAGTTCTGCCAGTGGATGCTGTTGCCGCTGATGGTGTAGTTCTTGCCCTCGGGCTCGATGATCTCCAGTGGCTTGACTGTGGCGGCCTTGCGGCCCCGGCCGTCGTAGGGGGTGGGCTTCATCGGTACCGGAACCACCCCGGCGTCTTCGATCTTGATGACTTTTTTCTGTTCCAGGTCTACCACGGCCACGAGGTTTTCGATGGGGTGGGCCCAATAGTTGCCATCACCCACGTCCAGGTAGCTGACCACCTTGAGCAGGCGCTTGTCCTGGGCCAGGCCGTCCTTGCCGTCGAAATAGCCGACGGTCAGCGGCGTGGTCACCACCTTCTTCACATCATTGATGCCACGGGTCTTCAGGGCCTGGGCGTACTCGCCGCTGCTTTCGATGATCGCCTGCACGGCGCTGAAATCATCCAGCAGCACCATGCCGTGGGCGCCGACGATGGGCTTCCAGGACAGCACCTGGCGGGTCTTGAGGTCGACAGTGCTCTCGATCACGTGCTTGCCGTCCAGCACCACGACGTTGGCTTCGCGCGGTTCGCTGACCGGGTTGCCGGTGTAGACGAACGTCCACACCTGGTCCTTGGCCGGTTCGTGGAGGGAAATCTCGGTGAAACGGAAATTGGCCTGGTAGTGGGGGGACGCCTTGATCGCGTCCACGGCGGCTTTGATTTCGTCGGCGCTCAGGGGGTTCAGCGGGTGAGGGCGGGTCTCCACCTCGAACGTCCTGTCCAGGCCCGACTGGAACACTTCGTTGATGAAGTCGTGGGACATGTACGCGGTGTTGCCCTTGAACACCACCGGCACCTGGAGTTCGATGCGCTTGCCGTTGAGCATGGCCACCCGGGTGTTGGGCTTGACCTTGACATAGGCGCCGTCCTTGGCGATCACGAAGACGTTGGCGTAGTCATCCCACTTGACGCTGGCGCCGAAGCTTTCCAGGGTCGATTGCAGCGGTACCATCTCGGCCGCGCCGCCGTGGGCGCTGGCCTGGGGCAGCCAGCAGGGGAGGCTCAGGGAGATAGCCAGGGCCAGCCTGGCCATCGGGACATGGGTGAGTCGGGTGAGCGCATTGAACATGAAGGTTTCCTCGACGGAGCACTGGCGGCTCCTTCCTGCAGTCGGTGGGCGTCGCGGGTCCGGTCCCGCACGGTTCGACTCTAGGGCAGGTGCATGAGGGGCAAGTAGCACAAATCGGCAATGCGGCAACCGCATGGCCCGTGGTAACGTCGGGCGGGCCTGCAAGACAATAATAAGGAGTACGGCATGACGGATCACCACTCGCCTCCACCACCCCGTGGCGCCCGGCCCTTTCTGGGCGCCGGAATCTTCCTGGGCACCCTCCAGGTGCTCTGCAGCATCTGCGAGCGCCACCACTGGGGCCTGGCCGTGGTCGGCGCGCTGCTGGCCACGGGGGTGTGGGCCTGCCATGAGTGGCAGCAGCACCGCCGCCAGATGCCGAGGGGATGGTTGGCCTGAGGGGGGCGCTGGAGAAACCCAAGCCATGCACCTGGCGGCCCTGATGCGATTTCATGACAGGCTTTTGGGGGCCCCGCTGGAGATCTCATCATGGCCACCAAGCGCTAGGCGATGGTGTTGTAGCGCCCTTGAGACCGTGCGCCGCCCGCGCGGCGCTTCGCGAGCAAGCTCTGCTCCAACGTTTGTTTCGGGCCAGTTATGTCTGTGCCATTGCCTGGTCCGCCTTGATTGTCCGCCTGGAGATTGGGTCAGGGCCGCGCCGCGCGGGCGGCGCACGGTCGCAAGGGCGCCAGAAGCATCAAGCCATGCGCCTGGCGGCCCTGACCCCATCCCAAGCCAAACAAACAAGGCGGTCGAGGCAATCCCACAGACATAACTGGCCCGAAACAGACGTTGGAGCAGAGCTTGCTCGCGAAGCGCCGCGCGGGCGGCGCGCGGTCTCAAGGGCGCTGGAGAAACCCAAGCCATGCACCTAGAGGCCCTGATGCGATTTCATGACAGGCTTTTGGGGGCCCCGCTGGAGATCTCATCATGGCCACCAAGCGCTAGTCGATGGTGTTGTAGCGCCCTTGAGACCGTGCGCCGCCCGCGCGGCGCTTCGCGAGCAAGCTCTGCTCCAACGTTTGTTTCGGGCCAGTTATGTCTGTGCCATTGCCTGGTCCGCCTTGATTGTCCGGCTGGAGATTGGGTCAGGGCCGCGCCGCGCGGGCGGCGCACGGTCGCAAGGGCGCCAGAAGCATCAAGCCATGCGCCTGGCGGCCCTGACCCCATCCCAAGCCAAACAAACAAGGCGGTCGAGGCAATCCCACAGACATAACTGGCCCGAAACAGATGTAGGAGCGAGGGGGGCGCCTAGCCCTTGCTCGCGAAGCGCCGCGCGGGCGGCGCACGGTCTCAAGGGCGCCGGAGAAACCCAAGCCATGCACCTGGCGGCCTTGATACGGTTTCAAGCCAGAAAAAACAAGGCGGTCGAGGCAATCCCACAGGCATAACTGGCCCGAAACAGACGTGGGAGCAGAGCTTGCTCGCGAAGCGCCGCGCGGGCGGCGCGCGGTCTCAAGGGCGCTGAAGAATCCCAAGCCATGCACCTGGTGGCCATGACGCGATTTCATGACAGGCTTTTAGGGGCCCCGCTGGAGATCTCATCATGGCCACCAAGCGCTAGTCGATGGTGTTGTAGCGTCCTTGAGACCGTGCGCCGCCCGCGCGGCGCTTCGCGAGCAAGCTCTGCTCCCACGTTTGTTTCGGGCCAGTTATGTCTGTGCCATTGCCTGGACCGCCTTGATTGTCCGCCTGGAGATTGGGTCAGGGCCTCCAGGTGCATGTCTTGGTTTCTCCAGCGCCCTTGAGACCGTGCGCCGCCCGCGCGGCGCTTCGCGAGCAAGCTCTGCTCCAACGTTTGTTTCGGGCCAGTTATGTCTGTGCCATTGCCTGGTCCGCCTTGATTGTCCGCCTGGAGATTGGGTCAGGGCCTCCAGGTGCATGCCTTGGTTTTTCCAGCGCCCCTGAGACCGTGCGCCGCCCGCGCGGCGCTTCGCGAGCAAGCTCTGCTCCCACGTTTGTTTCGGGCCAGTTATGTCTGTGCCATTGCCTGGACCGCCTTGATTGTCCGCCTGGAGATTGGGTCAGGGCCTCCAGGTGCATGCCTTGGTTTTTCCAGCGCCCCTGAGACCGTGCGCCGCCCGCGCGGCGCGTTCGCGAGCAAGCTCTGCTCCAACGTTTTTTCGGGCCAGTTATGTCTGTGGGATTGCCTGGACCGCCTTGATTGTCCGCCTGGAGATTGGGTCAGGACCTCCATGTGCATGGCTTGGTTTTCCTGGCGCCCTTGAGACCGTGCGCCGCCAGCGCGGCGCTTCGCGAGCAAGCCCGCTCCTACATCTGTTTCGGGCCAGTTATGTCTGTGCCGTTGCCTTGACCGCCTTGGTTGTCCGCCTGGAGATTGGGTCAGGGCCTCCAGGTGCATGCCTTGGTTTTTCCAGCGCCCCTGAGACCGTGCGCCGCCCGCGCGGCGCTTCGCGAGCAAGCTCTGCTCCCACGTTTGTTTCGGGCCAGTTATGTCTGTGCCATTGCCTGGACCGCCTTGATTGTCCGCCTGGAGATTGGGTCAGGGCCTCCAGGTGCATGTCTTGGTTTCTCCAGCGCCCCTGAGACCGTGCGCCGCCCGCGCGGCGCTTCGCGAGCAAGCTCTGCTCCAACGTTTGTTTCGGGCCAGTTATGTCTGTGAGATTGCCTTGTCCGCCTTGATTGTCCGCCTGGAGATTGGGTCAGGGCCACCAGGTGCATGGCTTGGGTTTCTCCAGCGCCCTTGAGACCGTGCGCCGCCCGCGCGGCGCTTCCCGGGCAAGCCCGGTCCCACATCTGTTTCGGGCCAGTTATGTCTGTGCCATTGCCTGGACCGCCTTGATTGTCCGCCTGGAGATTGGGTCAGGGCCGCGCCGCGCGGGCGGCGCACGGTCGCAAGGGCGCCAGAAGCATCAAGCCATGCGCCTGGCGGCCCTGACCCAATCCCAAGCCAAACCAACAAGGCGGTCCAGGTAATCCCACAGACATAACTGGCCCGAAACAGATGTAGGAGCAGAGCTTGCTCGCGAAGCGCCGCGCGGGCGGCGCACGGTCTCGAGGGCGCCGGAAAAACCAAGGCATGCACCTGGCGGCCCTGACTCCATTCCAAGCCAAACAAACAAGGCGGTCGAGGCAATGGCACAGACATAACTGGCCCGAAACAGATGTGGGAGCAGAGCTTGCTCGCGAAGCGCCGCGCGGGCGGCGCACGGTCGCAAGAGCGCCATTAAACCAAAGCCATGCACCTGGCGGCCCTGATGCGATTTCATGACAGGCTTTTGGGGGCCCCACCGGAGATCTCATCATGGCCACCAAGCGCTAGTCGATGGTGTTGTAGCGTCCTTGAGACCGCGCGCCGCCCGCGCGGCGCTTCGCGAGCAAGCTCTGCTCCCACATCTGTTTCGGGCCAGTTATGCCTGTGGGATCGCCTTGTCCGCCTTGTTTTTCCGGCTTGAGACCGCATCACGGCCTCTAGGTGCATGGCTTGGGTTTCTCCAGCGCCCTTGAGACCGTGCGCCGCCCGCGCTGCGCTTCCCGGGCAAGCCTGGTCCCACATCTGTTTCGGGCCAGTTATGTCTGTGCCATTGCCTGGACCGCCTTGTCCTGCATCACCCCTGCGGTGGCGCCGGCCACCCACCTCCCAGCGCGCCATACAGGTTCACTTCCGCTACCCACTGCGCCAATTGGTCGGTGATCAGGCCTTCCTGGGCGGTGAACAACGAGCGTTGTGCGTCGAGAAATACCAGGTTGCTGTCCAGCCCGCTACGGTAGCGATGCTGGGCCAGGCGGTAGTAGCGTTCGTTGGCGGCGACCAGGTCGCGCTGGGCCTGCAGTTGGCGCTGGTAAGTGGCGCGGGCGGCGAGGCCGTCGGCGACTTCCTGGAAAGCACCCTGAATGGCCTTCTCGTAGTTGGCTACCTGCACGTTTTCCTGCAGGCGCGCATAGTCCAGGCTGGCGCGCAGGCTGCCAGCGGTGAAGATCGGGACGCTCAACTGCGGCTCGAACACCCAGGAACCCGAACCTCCCCGGAACAGCCCCGACAGCTCGCTACTGGAGGTGCCTGCGGTGGCTGTCAGGGTGATGCTGGGGAAGAACGCGGCACGGGCCGCGCCGATGGCCGCGTTGGCAGCCTGCAACTGGTATTCGGCCTGGCGAATGTCGGGGCGCCGTTGAAGCAGGTCCGAGGGTAGCCCGGCCGGCAGGCTGGCCAGCGGAGGCTGGTCCAGGGCCAGCCCCGACGGGATGTCGGCCAGGGGCGTGCCGACCAGGGCGGTGAGCTGGTTGAGGTCCTCGGCCACCTGGCGCCGGTACCGGGCCTGGGCAGCTCGGGTGCTGTAGACCGGCGTGCGCGCCTGCACCTGGTCCAGCGCCGACACTGTGCCGGTCTGGCGTTGGCGAGTCGTCAGGCGCAGGCTTTGCTCATCGGCCGCCAGGGTCTGGCCCGCCAGGTCGAGCAAGGCCTGGTCGGCCCTCAAGGTGAGGTAAGCGCTGGCCACGCTGGTGATCAGGCTCAACTGCACACTGCGCCGCGCCTCCTCGCTGCCCAGGTAGGTCAGCAGCGCCTGGTCGCGCAGGCTGCGCACGCGGCCGAACAGGTCGACCTCGTAGGCGCTGATGCCCAGGGTGACCGAATCGGTATCGGTAATCACCGCCGCACCGGTACCGGTCAGGCTGGCCGGTATCCGTTCGCGGTCGCGCTGGGCGCTGGCGTCCACCTGGGGCAGCAGGGCCGCGCGCTGAATGCGGTATTGCGCGCGGTAACTTTCCACTGTCAGCGCCGCCACCCGCAGGTCGCGGTTGTTGGCCAGCGCCTGGTCGAGCAGTTGTCGCAGGGCAGGGTCATGGAACACCTGGCGCCAGTCATCGGCGGCCACGGGTCGCATGTGTGAATCGGCAGCGGTGGTGCCCGGGTAGTGGGCCGCGGTGGGGAGCGCGGGGCGCTGGTAATCGGGAATCAACGAACAGCCGGCCAGCAGCAGGGCCGGCCAGGCGAGCAGGTATCTGGGCATTGGGCAGTCTCGTGCTGAAAAGGTGTCAGGCGCTGGCCATCCAGCGCACCAGGCCGTGCCGGCCACTGACCCCAAGCTTGGCGGTGGCCCGCTTGAGGTAGGTTTCCACCGAGCTGTGCTTGACGTTCAAACGCTGAGCCATCTGCTCCATGGTGATGCCGGTCAACAGCCCCAGGCACACCTCCTGCTCGCGCGCTGACAGGCTCACGGCATCCTGGGCCAGCCGCCCGCTGAACGCTTGCTGCAGGCCACTGCCCTCGGGCTCGGCGGAGTTCGCACCCGCGGTGCCTGTCAACTGCGCGTGCTGTTCCACCAACGGCAGCAAGGTATCGGAGAGGCTTTTGAGCAGTGACAGTTCGGCCAGCGAGAACGCCCGCAGGCTGGCCTTGCGGTGAAAGCCGATGATCCAGCGTCGGTCGCCCTGGCAAGACACCACGTTGCACTGGTGGGCGCTGCGTTGCGGGTGCGGGCGGCCCGGCACGGTGCGCAGCTGAATCAGCAGGGGCGCGTCCATGGTCATGACGCTCTGCAGCAAGGGGTGGGGTACATGGTCGGGGGTGGTGATACAGGGTTGCGGGCCGGTCGCGCCCAGGCACCTGATCTGGTTCACGCGGCGCTGCGCGACGTTCAGCACCCATTCGCCCAGGTCCAGGCCATGAATGGGTACGCGGTAGTCGACGAACGCCAGCATGCGCTCGGCGAAGGCGGTGTCGCCGGCGCTGGACACCAGTTCACCCAAGTGCATGTACAGTTGATGATCGTGCGCGCCATTGAGGCTGTGTGTCAGTTTCATTGTGCATCTTCCTTGATTCTGACGAGATAAAAAGCGGCTCACGGGCAGTCTGCGCCCGTCAAATGATGATAACCGGTATTCAACCTAGAGTTTCACCTTGCGTCTGTACTGGAAAACCGGGACACCTATACAAATGGCCATCATCCTTTGGAACTATGCCCCCGTGCCCTGACAGGCAGGTTACAAGGGGCAATGCCGCCGGTCAGGCCGCTATAAATGCCACACAATGGGGCGTCTGTCCGGTGTTTCGGGGACATACAAGGCCGGGAGAGGGGTGGTTGAATCCGCTGCCAATCTGCCAAGAAGGACCTTGCGCCATGACTGCTGCCGCCGTCTTCCCCCTGACCGCCGCCCAGCGCGATGTCTGGCTTGACCAGATCAGCCACGGCCAATCGCCACTGTATAACATCGGTGGCTACGTGGAGCTCACCGGCCCGTTGGCCCCGGCCTTGCTGCATCAGGCGTTGCACCAGTTGGTGGCCAGCCATGATGGGCTGCGCACCGTCCTGGTGCCTGGCGCGGGTGACGACGGTCTGCCGCTGCAAACGTTTGCCGCCAGCATGGATGTACCGTTGCCGGTGCATGACTTGCGTGGCCACCCTGAGCCGACTGAAGCGGCCTTGGCCCTGATTCGTCAGCAGATGCAGCAGCCCTATGTGCTGGAGGGGCAACCGTTGTGGCGATTCGCGCTGATCTGCCTGGGACCCGACCACCACTGGCTGGTTACCCAGGCGCACCACTTGATTCTCGATGGCTGGGGCTTCGGGCAGATGCTCAAGGCATTGGGCGAGCACTACACCGCCTTGACCCAGGACACCGCGGCACCGGGCCCGGCGCCTTCCTACGCCGAATTCATTGCCGATGACCGCCGCTACCACGACTCGGCCCGCCACGCCCGCGACCAGGCCTATTGGCTGGAAAAATACCGCGACCTGCCCGAGCCCCTGCTGGCGCCGCGTCACCATCATCGCCGTGCCACCGACCCGGCCCCCTCGCACAGTTGCGTGCAGGCCTTTCCCGCGGCCTTGCATGTGCGCATGCAACAGTATGCCGAGCACTGCGGTGCCTCGGCATTCCACGTATTGCTGGCGGCCCTGCATGTGTATTTCACCCGCACGGCCCAACGTCACGAATGGGTGGTTGGCCTGCCTCTGCTCAACCGCGGTGGCGCGCGGTTCAAGTCGACCCTGGGCCACTTCGCCCAAGTCAGTGCCGTGCGCCTGGCCTGCGCCGATGACCTGAGCTTCAAGCAGTTGATCAGTGAGGTGCGCGACACCCTCAAGCGCGACTTCCGTCACCAGCGTTTTGCCCTCAATGAACTCAACCGAACGCTCGGCCTGGGTGGGGAAGCGCGCGGGCAATTGTTCGATGTGTCGGTGTCCTATGAACAGGACGACCACGACTACCGCTACGGCGCGGCCCTGGCCCATACCGTCAAGGTTTCCAACGGCCATGAAACCACCCCCCTGGCCATTCACCTGCGCAGCAACCGGTACAACGACAAGGCCTGGCTGCACCTGGTGCACCACCGGGCCTGGTTCGACAACGCCGAGGCCCAGGCCCTGGCCGAGCGCCTGGTGCATATCCTCGAGCAGGGCCTGGAACGCCCGGACCTGCGCGTGGCCGATTTCGAGCTGCTGACCGCTACCGAGCAGCAAGCCCTGGTGAGCTGGAATGCCAGCGCAGCAACATTCGCCGACGCACCGGTGATCCATCGCCGCATCGAGGCCCAGGCCTTGGCGCAGCCCGACGCCATTGCCGCCTGGCACCATGGCGCCGGCCTGAGTTACGCCGACCTTAACCGCCGTGCCAACGCCCTGGCGCACCACTTGATCGGCCTGGGCGTGGGCCCTGAAGACCGGGTCGCCGTGGTCGCCCGTCGGGGCCTGGAAACCCTGGTGGGGCTGTTGGCTGTGCTCAAGGCGGGGGCGGCCTACGTGCCTATCGACCCGGCGCAGCCCCACGAGCGTCTGGCCTACCTGCTGCAGGACTGCGCCCCGGTGGCGGTGCTGACCCATGCGGCGCTGGCCGAGCGGCTGCCGCCGGCCACCGTGCCGCTGATCGAGCTGGACGGTGGCCAATGGCAAGAATGCCTTGATGGCAACCCCAAGGTGGCGGGTCTTGACCGGGACAGCCTGGTGTACGTGATCTATACCTCCGGCAGCACGGGCCAGCCCAAGGGGGTGATGGTGGAGCACCATACGCTCGCTAACCTGGTCGACTGGCATTGCCAGGCCTTTGCCCTGGTGGCGGGTGACCATATGTCGTGCCTGGCCGGGTTCGGTTTCGACGCCATGGCCTGGGAGGTATGGCCGGCCTTGTGCGCCGGTGCCACGTTGCACCTGGCGCCCAACCAGGAGGGCGGCGAAGACCTCGATGCGCTGTTGCAATGGTGGCGTGGGCAGCCTCTGGATGTCAGCTTCCTGCCGACCCCGGTGGCTGAGTATGCGTTCGGCCAGCCCTGGGAGCATCCGACCCTGCGCACTCTGTTGATCGGCGGCGACCGTTTGCGCCAGTTCGCTCACGATCGCCGTTACTCGGTAGTCAACAACTATGGCCCGACCGAGACCACGGTGGTGGCCACTTCGGGCCCGGTGCACGCCGCCGGTACCCTGCACATTGGGCGGCCGATCGCCAACGCTCAGGTGTACGTGCTCGACGCTCACCTGCAGCCAGTACCCCCAGGCGTGCCGGGTGAGCTGTACATCGGCGGCGCGGGCGTGGCCCGTGGTTACCTCAACCGTGTCGAGCTCACCGAAGAGCGTTTCGTCGCCGACCCGTTCAGCACCCGTCCCAACGCCCGGCTCTACCGAAGTGGCGACCTGGTGCGCTGGAACAACGACGGCACCCTGGATTACCTGGGGCGCAACGACGACCAGGTGAAGATTCGCGGCGTGCGCATCGAACTGGGCGAGATCGAGTCGGTGCTGGCCGGCCAGCCAGGCATCAAGGAGGCTGTGGTGATGGTGCGCGACCAGCACTTGCTGGCCTGGTACACCGAGCAATCGCCGGTGGCCCCGAGCGCCTTGCGTGAAGCGCTGCGGGCACACCTGCCCGCCTACATGGTACCTCGGGCCTTCACCCGGCTGGGCGCGCTGCCGCTGACCACCAACGGCAAGCTTGACCGCCGACGCCTACCCGACCCGGACCCTTCGGCCCTGGCCGGCCCCGCCTACGAGGCCCCGCAAGGCGCCACGGAAGTCGCGATGGCGGCGATCTGGGCGCAGGTGCTGGGGGTGGAGCGGGTAGGGTGCCACGATAACTTCTTCGAACTGGGCGGCCACTCGCTGCTGGCGGTCAACCTGGTGGCGCAACTGCGCAAGGCCGGCCTGGCGGCCGATGTCCAGGTGCTGCTGGGCCAGCCCACCGTGGCCGCCCTGGCCGCGTGCGAGGCGCGTGGCACGGCAGTGGTGGTGCCCGCCAACCGCGTACCGGCTGGCTGCACGCACATTACCCCCGACCTGTTGAGCCTGGCCACGCTTGACCAGGCGGCCATCGACCGCATCGTTTCCACGGTGCCGGGGGGCGCCGCCAATGTGCAGGAAATCTACCCGCTGGCGCCGCTGCAGGAAGGCATTCTCTACCACCACCTGAGCGCCGATGAGGGCGACCCGTACCTGCTGCAATGGCGCCTGGCCTTCGACAGCCCGGCGCGGCTGCACGCCTGGGCCACCGCGCTGCAACAGGTCATCGACCGTCACGATATCCTGCGCACCGCCGTGGCCTGGCAAGGCCTGGAAAACCCCCAGCAAGTGGTGTGGCGCCAGGCACCGCTGGCAGTGCAGGCCGTCGACGCAAGCACAGGCGACGGCGCCGTGCTGGAGCGTCTGCAACAGCGTTTCGACGCCCGTCACCATCGCCTCGACCTGACCCAGGCACCGTTGATGCGCCTGCTGCACGCCGACGACCCCGCCAACGGCCAGGTGGTGGCCGTGCTGCTGTTCCACCATCTGGTGCTGGACAACACGGCCATGGAGGTGGTGAGTCGCGAAATGCAGGCGTTGCTCGACCCGCTGCAGCCACCGTTGCCTGCGTCGGTGCCGTACCGCCATTACGTGGCCCAGGTGCGCCTGGGCGCCGACGACGCCGGCCACGAGGCCTTTTTCCGCGCGCAGTTGGGCGATATCGACGAGCCGACGCTGCCCCTTGGCCAGCAAGACGTGCGCGGTGACGGCCGCGACATCGAGCAGGCGCGCCGCGCCCTCGACGCCGAGCTGGCCTTGCGCTTGCGAGAACAGGCCCGGCACCTGGGCGTCAGCGCTGCCAGCCTGATGCACCTGGCCTGGGCCCGAGTACTGGCCGTGCTGGCCGGGCGCCGCGACCTGGTGTTCGGTACGGTATTGCTCGGGCGTCTGCACGGGGGTGAAGGCGCCGACCAGGCGCTGGGCGTGTTCATCAATACCTTGCCGCTGCGGGTCGATACCGACCTGGGTGTGCGTGAAGCCGTGAAAGCCGTGCACGGTGGGCTCACGGCACTGCTGGCCCATGAACAGGCCTCCCTGGCGCTGGCCCAGCGCTGCAGTGGCGTACCGGCTGGCGCGCCGTTGTTCAGCGCCTTGCTCAATTACCGCCACAGCGCCAAGGTGCAGGCGGCGCAATGGCAAGGGGTGCGGGTACTGGGTGGCGACGTGCGCAGCAACTACCCCCTGACCCTCAGCATCGATGACCTGGGCGCCGGCTTCGACCTGCAGGTGCTGGCTGCGCCGGGCATGGGCGCGGAGCGTATCGTCGCCTGGGTGCACACCACCCTGGTGCACCTGGTGCAGGCGCTGGAGCAGGGGGCCGCGGCGGCCCTGGCCGACTTGCCGATGCTGTCGAGCCAAGAGCGTCACCAACTGCTGCATACCTTCAATGCCACGGCGCACGCGTACCCCCGCCAACACACGGTGCACGCACTGGTGCAAGCCCAGGTGGAGCGCACGCCCCACGCCGCGGCAGTGGTGCAAGGCTCGCGAGTGCTGACCTATGCCGCCCTGAACCAGCAGGCCAACCGCCTGGCCCATCACCTGATCGGCCTGGGCATTCAACCTCGGGACCGTGTCGCCCTGTGCCTGCACCGCGGGCCGGCGCGGGTGGTGGGGCTGCTGGCAGTGCTCAAGGCCGGCGCGGCCTATGTGCCCATCGACCCCGGCTACCCGGCGGAGCGTATCGCCTACCTGGTGCAGGACAGCGCGCCACGCCTGGTGATGACCGACGCCGGCACCAGCGCCCAGGTAGGCACTGTGCGCCAGGTCAACCTTGACCGCGATGCCTGGCATGCCGACGCCGATGGCAACCCTCAGGTGCAGGGCATCGACGACCAGGACCTGGCCTATGTGGTGTATACCTCCGGCTCCACGGGCCAGCCCAAGGGCGTGATGGTGGAGCACGGCACGCTGGCCAACCTGGTGCACTGGCATTGCCAGGCCTTTGACCTGGGTGCCGGCAGCCATACCAGCAGTGTCGCCGGCTTCGGCTTCGACGCCATGGCCTGGGAAGTCTGGCCGGCCCTGTGCGCCGGGGCCGTGCTGCACCTGCCACCCGCCGAGGTAGGCAACGAGCATGTGGACGAATTGCTCGACTGGTGGCTGGCGCAGCCGCTGGCCGTGAGCTTCCTGCCTACGCCCGTGGCCGAGCAGGCCTTCGGCCGGCCGCGCCAGCACCCGACCCTGCGCACCCTGCTGATCGGCGGTGACCGCCTGCGCCAGTTCGACCGTGACCCGGGCTTCGCCGTGATCAACAACTACGGCCCCACTGAGACCACGGTGGTCGCCACCTCGGGCCCGGTGCGCGTGGGTGGGGCACTGGACATTGGCGCGGCCATCGCCAACACCCGCTTGTACGTACTAGACCCCCAGCGCCAACTGGTGCCCCTGGGTGTGCCAGGTGAGCTGTACATTGGCGGTGCAGGGGTTGCCCGTGGCTACCTCAACCGCCCACAGCTGACCGAAGAGCGTTTTGTCGCCGACCCTTTCAGCGCCGAACCCGGGGCGCGCCTGTACCGCACCGGCGACCTGGTGCGCTGGAACGCCGACGGCACCCTGGATTACCTGGGCCGCAACGACGACCAGGTGAAGATTCGCGGCATGCGCATCGAACTGGGCGAGATCGAGGCGGCGCTGACCAGCCAGCCCGGGGTGCAGGACGCCGTGGTGCTGGTGCGCGGCGAGCGCCTGCTGGCCTGGTTCACCGCCCGTGCTGCCATCAGCGTGCACGCCCTGCGTGAAAGCCTGGGGGCACGCCTGCCGGCCTACATGGTGCCCGTGGCCTTCACGCCGCTGGCCACCTTGCCCTTGACCCAGAACGGCAAGCTTGACCGCCGGGCGCTGCCCGACCCCGACCCAACGACGCTGGCCAGCCGGCCCTTCGAGGCCCCGCAAGGCACAGTGGAACAAGCCATGGCCGACATCTGGGCGCAGGTACTGGGCCTGGAGCGGGTAGGGCGGCACGACAACTTCTTCGAGCTGGGCGGCCATTCGCTGCTGGCCGTGAGCCTGGTGGAGCGCTTGCGCAACGCCGGCCTCAGCGCCGACGTGCGAGTGTTGCTGGGCCAGCCGACCGTGGCCGCGCTGGCCGCGTCAGTGGGCAGCGGCCGGGAAGTGCAGGTGCCCGCCAACCGTGTGCCGGCCGGTTGCACCCGCATCACCCCTGAGCTGTTGAGCCTGGCGCAGCTGGACCAGGCCGCCATTGACGGGATTGTCGCCGCCGTGCCCGGTGGTGCCGCCAACGTTCAGGAAATCTACCCCTTGGCGCCGTTGCAGGAAGGCATCCTCTACCACTACCTCACGGCCGGGGACCGCGACCCCTACCTGCTGCAGCTGCAACTGCGTTTTGACAGCCCGCAGCGCCTGCAGGCAGTCGCCGCGGCCCTGCAGAGCGTGATCGCCCGCCACGACAGCCTGCGCACCGCCATCGCCTGGCAGGGGCTGGAAACTCCGCAGCAGGTGGTATGGCGCAGCGCGCCTCTGGTGGTCGAGGAGCGTGCTGCCGGCGTCACCGCGTACCCGGAGCGCCTGGACCTGAGCCAGGCCCCCCTGCTGCGCCTGGTGTACCGCCGCGAGCCGGGGCGTGACAGCCTCTCGGCGACCTTGCTGTTCCACCACATCGTGCTCGATGCCACCGCCCTGGACGTGGTGCGCGAAGAGCTGCTGGCCATTCTCCAGGGGCTGCCCGGCAACGGGCAGCCGCCAGTGCCTTACCGCAACTATGTGGCCCAGGCGCGCCTGGGCGTCAGTGAAGCCGAACATGAGGCGTTCTTCCGCACGCAACTGGCGGATGTCGACGAACCCACGCTGGCGTTCGGCCTGCGTGACGTGCAAGGCGATGGCGCGGCCCTGGAAGAGGCGCGCCTGGCGCTGCCCGATGATTTGGCCCGACGCCTGCGCAGCCAGGCGCGGCAGCTGGGGGTAAGCGTTGCCAGCCTGTTCCACCTGGCCTGGGGCCGTGTACTGGCCGCGGCCACCGGCCAGGCGCGGGTAGTGTTCGGCACGGTGTTGCTGGGGCGCTTGCAAGGTGGCGCCGGGGCCGACCGCGGCCTGGGCATGTTCATCAACACGCTGCCGTTGCGCGTGGACCTGGCCGGTGTCGGCGTGCGCGACGCAGCCCAGGCCACGCACCAGTGCCTGGCGGCGTTGCTGGCCCACGAACATGCGTCCCTGGCCCAGGCGCAGCGCTGCAGCGGGGTACCGGCGCCGCTGCCGCTGTTCAGCGCCATCCTCAATTACCGTCACGCCGCGGCCCAGGCCCGACAGGACGCCCGCGAAGGGGCGTGGGAGGGATTGCAGATCCTGCCCAGCGAGAAACACAGCAACTACCCCCTGAGCCTCAACGTCGACGACCTGGGGGACGCCCTGCGCCTGAACGTCATGGTGCCTGGGGACATTGGTGCCCAACGGATCTGCGACTACGTGGGGCATGTACTTCACGGCCTGGCCGATGCCCTGGAGGGGCACCCCGACCAGCCCTTGCTGCACGTTCCGGTGCTGCCGGCCGACGAGCGCCGGCAAGTGCTGCACGTGTTCAATGCCACCGCCACCGAGCATGACCGCCAGCAGACCTTGCATGGCGTGTTCGAAGCGCGGGCCGCGGCAACGCCGCAGGCCATTGCCGTGCGCGACGAGGCCGGCGAACTGAGCTATCGGCAACTGAACGAGCAGGCCAACCGCCTGGCCCATCACTTGATCGCGCTGGGGGTACAGCCTGATGAGCGGGTGGCGATCTGCGTCGAGCGCGGCCTGCCCATGGTGGTGGGCTTGCTGGCTATCCTCAAGGCCGGCGGTGCCTATGTGCCGCTCGACCCCGGCTACCCGCCCGAGCGCCTGCGCGGCATGTTCGACGACAGTGCCCCGACCGTGGCGTTGGTACAGGCCAGCACCCGTGCCCTGCTGGGCGAGGTCAACGTGCCCCAGGTCGACCTGGGCGAGTTGGACGGGTTCGCGCTGCCCAGCACCAACCCCTCGGTCGAGGGGCTCACGGCCAGCCACCTGGCGTACGTGATCTACACCTCCGGGTCCACGGGTACGCCCAAGGGCGTCATGGTCGAACACCGCAATGTGGTCAACCTGGTTCACTGGGCGTCGAGCCTGTGCACGTCCGGCGTCGTGCTGCACAAGACCCCGCTGAGTTTCGACGCGTCGGTGTGGGAGCTGTTCTGGCCCCTGTGCAGCGGGCTGCCCCTGGTGCTGGCACGGCCTGACGGCCAGCGGGACCCGGCGTACCTGGCGCGGTTGATCCAGCAACAGCACGTCAGCGTGGTGCAATTCGTGCCGGTGCTGCTGCAACAGTTCCTGGACCTGGACCATAGCGCGGGCTGCACCAGCCTGACCGACATTGTCTGCGGTGGCGGCGAACTGACCCCGGCGCTGGCGACGCAGTTGCGCCAGCGCCTGCCGGGCGTGCGCCTGCACAACGTCTACGGCCCTACCGAAACCACGGTGGATTGCAGTGCCTGGACCCTGGAGCCCGAGCAGCCGATACCCGAAGGCACTCTGCCTATCGGCCGGCCGGTGAGCAACACTCACCTGTACGTGCTGGGCAGCGATGACCAGCCCGTGCCCCTGGGCGTGGTGGGCCACCTGCACATTGGCGGCGCCGGGGTCGCCCGCGGCTATCGCCATCTGCCGCAGGCCCAGGCCGAGCGTTTCATCGCAAGCCCCTTCAACCCGGGCGAGCGCCTGTACCGCAGCGGCGACCTGGTGCGTCAGCGGGCCGATGGCCTGTTGGAGTTCATGGGCCGTAACGACGACCAGATCAAGGTCAACGGCCTGCGCATCGAGCCCGGTGACATCCAGGCCTGCCTGCAAGGCGAGGGCGAGCGCCTGGGCACGCCCGTACCGTTTCGCAACTACGTGGCGCAGGCCTTGCTGGGCGTCACCGAACAGGAACACCAGGCCTTTTTCAGCGACATGCTGGGCGACCTTGATGAACCCACCCTGGCCTACGACCGCCAGGACCTCAGCGGTGACGGCGAGAGCATCGGCGAGCACAGTCTGGGCCTGGACCTGGTGCTGGGCCGGCGCCTGCGGGCCCAGGCTCGCAGCCTGGGCGTGAGTGTCGCCAGCCTGTTCCACCTGGGGTGGGCGCGGGTGCTGGCCGGGCTGACCGGCCGCCAGCGGGTCGTGTTCGGCACCGTGCTGATGGGCCGCCTGCTGGGGGCCGAGGCCACCGAGCGGGCCTTGGGTATTTTCATCAATACCCTGCCGCTGCGCCTGGACCTGGAGGCCCGGGATGTCCGTGCCGCGGTCATCGCTACCCACCAGCGCCTGACCGCACTGATGCGCCACGAGCACGCGCCCCTGGCGCTGGCCCAGAGTTGCAGTGGCGTGGCCGCGCCCACGCCGCTGTTCAACGCCTTGCTCAACTTCCGCCACAGCGCCGGCGTGGAGGCCGGCGGCGAAACCTGGGAAGGCATCGAGGTGCTGCACGCTCAGGAGCGCAGCAACTACCCGGTGGTGATGAGTGTCGACGACCTGGGGGATGCGTTCGGGCTGACCGCCCAGGCTGCCGCGGGCATCGACCCGCAGCGGTTGTGCGGCTACCTGGAATGCGCCATGACGCAGTTGGTCGAGGCCCTGGAACAGGCGCCGCACACCGCGGTGGCGCAGTTGCCGATTCTGCCGGCCGGCGAGCGTACCCAGTTGCTGCGCAGCTTCAATGCCCAGCACAGTGGCCCGGCGAGCCCTCTTGCCCTGCACCAGCGGATCGAAGAGCAGGCCGCGCGACAGCCTCGAGCCATCGCCGCACAGGCCGGCGAACAGGCCCTCAGTTACCAGGCCCTGAATGCCCGGGCCAACAGCCTGGCCCACCACCTGATTGCGTTGGGCGTGAGCCCGGACGACCGCGTGGCCGTGGTAGCCCGGCGCGGGCTGGACACCCTGGTCGGCTTGCTGGCAGTGCTCAAGGCCGGGGCTGGTTATGTACCCGTGGACCCGGCGCACCCCGATGAGCGCCTGTGCTATCTGCTGGACGACAGCCAGCCGACCGCGGTGCTCACCCAGCAGGCGCTGCGCGCTCGCCTGCCGGAACGCAGCGTGCCGGTACTGGCATTGGATGCGCCGTCCTGGCCCGAGCAACCGCACAACCCACAGGTGCCGGACCTCACCCTGGCGCACCTGGCGTACGTGATCTACACCTCCGGTTCCACCGGCCAGCCCAAGGGCGTGATGGTGGAGCACCACACCCTCAACAACCTGGTGGACTGGCACTGCCACGCGTTCGACCTGCAGGCCGGCAGCCACACTGCCAGTGTCGCCGGTTTCGGTTTCGACGCCATGGCCTGGGAGGTCTGGCCAGCGCTGTGTACCGGGGCTACCTTGCACCTGCCCCCCGCCGAGGTGGGCAACGAGCAGCTCGACGCCTTGCTCGACTGGTGGCAGGCGCAACCGCTGGAGGTCGCCTTCCTGCCCACGCCAGTGGCTGAATATGCCTTCAGCCGTGACCTGCGCCATCCCACCCTGCGCACTCTGTTGATCGGCGGCGACCGCTTGCGCCAGTTCACCCGTGACCCGGGCTTCGCGGTCATCAACAACTACGGTCCCACCGAAGCCACGGTGGTCGCCACGTCGGGCCAGTTGCTGCCGGGCGGCGCGCTGGATATTGGCCGGCCCATCACCAACACCCACGCCTACTTGCTGGACGCTGGCCAGCAACTGGTGCCGTTCGGCATCGCTGGTGAGCTGTACGTAGGCGGTGCCGGCGTGGCCCGGGGTTACCTCAACCGCCCGGACCTGAGTGCCGAACGCTTTCTGCGTGACCCGTTCAGCCATGTTCCCGGCGCGCGCATGTACCGCACCGGCGACCTGGCGCGCTGGAATGCCGACGGGACCCTGGAGTACCTGGGCCGCAACGATGACCAGGTGAAGATACGTGGCGTACGCATCGAACTGGGCGAGATCGAGGCCCAGTTCAGCCAGTTGCCTGGTATCGAGGAGGCCCTGGTCCTGGCCCGCGAAGACCAGCCGGGGCAGCCGCGCCTGGTGGGCTATTACAGCGAGCGCGACGCTACCCCCGCCCTGACCGTGGAGGCCCTGCGCGCCGCCCTGCAGGCTCGGCTGCCGGCCTATATGGTGCCCAGCGCGCTGGTGCGCGTGGCCACCTGGCCGCTGACTGCCAACGGCAAGGTCGACCGCCGCGCCTTGCCGCTACCCGACCGCGAAGCGCTGCACAGCGGTGAATACCAGGCGCCCGAGGGCGAACTGGAAACCGCCCTGGCGAGCCTGTGGGCCGAATTGCTGCACGTGCCGCAGGTGGGCCGCCACGACCGCTTCTTCGACCTCGGTGGCCATTCGTTGCTGGCCATGCGCATGGTCGCCCATGTGCGTGAGCGCCTGGGCATCGAGCTGAGCCTGGGGGCGGTATTCGCCCAGCCGCAACTGTCGGCGTTGGCGCAGGTGCTGGCCCAGGCCGGCGTTGGCCAGCAGCCACCGATCGTGGCGGTTGTCCGTGACCAGGCGTTGCCTTTGTCGTTCGCCCAGCAGCGCCTGTGGTTCCTGGCCCAGATGGAAGGGGGCAGCAGCGCCTACCATATTCCCGCTGGCCTGCGCCTGCGCGGGCGCCTCGACCAGAAGGCCCTGACGCAGGCTCTGGACCGCCTGGTAGCCCGCCATGAATCCCTGCGTACCACGTTCGTGGAACAGGGCGAGCAGGGGCCGCTGCAACGCATCGCCAGCGCCGATATCGGCTTCAGTCTGCACTGCGTCGAAGCCTGCGAGGAGGCGCTTGCCGGGATCGCCGCCCAGGAGGCTGCCGAGCCTTTCGACCTGAGCCAGGGGCCACTCGTGCGCGGCCGGCTGGTACGCCTGGCCGATGATGACCACGTACTGTTGCTGACCCTGCACCACATCATCGCCGACGGCTGGTCAGCCGCGGTGCTGACCCGCGAGCTGGGGGCGCTGTACCAGGCGTTCTGCCAGGGCGCCAGCGACCCGTTGCCGGCCCTGGCGGTGCAGTACGCCGACTATGCCGCGTGGCAGCGCGAATGGCTGAGCGGCCCAGTGCTGCATCAGCAGACGCAGTACTGGCAGCAGGCGCTGGCCGGCGCCCCGGCGCTGCTGGCCCTGCCCACCGACCGCCCACGCCCGGCAGAACAGGACTACCGCGGCCAGCGCCTGGAACTGGCGCTGGACGCCTCGCTTGTCGCCAGCCTCAAGGCCTTGAGCCAGCGCCAGGGCACCACGTTGTTCATGACCGTGCTGGCGGCCTGGGCAGCGGTGCTCAGCCGTCTGTCCGGTCAGGACGAGGTGGTGATCGGCACGCCCGTGGCCAACCGCTTGCGGGCTGAAGTGCAGGACTTGATCGGCTTGTTCGTCAACACCCTGGCTATCCGCGTCGAGGTGGCCTGCACCCTCGACGTCGAGGCCTTGCTGCAACAGGTCAAGGCCACCACCCTGGCCGCTCAGGCCCATCAGGACCTGCCGTTCGAGCAGGTGGTCGAAGCCCTGCGGCCCCAGCGCAGCCTGGCCCACACGCCGATTTTCCAGGCCATGCTGGCCTGGCAGGACACCGGTGATCAGGTGCTGAACCTCGATGGCCTGACCCTGGAAAGCCTGCCGGCCCAACAGCGTACCGCCAAGTTCGATGTGCTGCTGGAGGTCAGCGAGGTGAACGAGGGGCTGCATGCCAGCCTGGAATACGCCACGGCCTTGTTCGACGAAGCGACCATGCAGCGCTGCCTTGGCTACCTGCAGGCGCAATTGCGCGGCATGGCCGCCGATGCCCAGGCGCGGGTGACCGCCATACCCCTCCTGGACGCTGACCAGCGCCAACAGGTGCTGGAGCGCTTCAACGCCACTGCCGTCGACTACCCCACCAACCTGACCCTGCATGGCCTGTTCGAGGCCCAGGTGGCCGCCAATGGTGACGCCGTGGCCGTCACGGGCGAGCAGGGCAGCCTCGGCTACGACGCCCTCAACCGCCAGGCCAACCGCATCGCCCATCGGCTGATCGGCCTGGGCATCGGCCCGGATGACCGCGTGGCCATCTGCGTGGACCGCAGCCTGGAAATGGTTGCCGGCTTGCTGGGTATTCTCAAGGCCGGCGCCGCCTATGTGCCGCTGGACCCCGACTATCCCCAGGACCGCCTGACCTACATGCTGGGCAATTGCGCCCCAGCGGTGGTGCTCACCCAGCAGGCCCTGCGCGGCGTGCTGCCGGCCAGCGACGTGCCAGTGCTGTTGCTCGACCCCGAGCACGCCGAGCGCGAAGGCTTCCTGGCACAGCCTGACCATAACCCGGCGCGGGCCCAGGTACGGCCCGATCACCTCGCCTATGTCATCTACACCTCCGGTTCCACGGGGCAGCCCAAGGGCGTGATGAATGAGCACCGTGGCGTGGTCAACCGCCTGCTGTGGATGCAGGACGAATACGGCCTGGGTGCGTCCGACAGCGTGCTGCAGAAAACCCCGTTCAGCTTCGATGTGTCGGTGTGGGAGTTTTTCTGGCCGCTGTTCAACGGCGCCCGGCTGGTGATGGCCCGCCCTGGCGGGCACCGCGACCCAGGCTACCTGCGCGAGGTCATCCGCGACCAGGGCATCACCACCTTGCATTTCGTGCCCTCCATGCTCGACCTGTTCCTGGCCCACGGCGCCACCGACTGCAATGGCCTGCGCCGGGTGATGTGCAGCGGCGAGGCGCTGCCGGGGCACCTGGTGCGGCGCTTCAAACAGCAACTGCCTGAGGTTGGCCTGTTCAACCTCTATGGCCCCACCGAGGCAGCGGTAGACGTGACTGCCTGGGACTGCGCCGGGCCGCTGGAGCAGACGCCGGACAATATCCCCATCGGCAAACCGGTGGCCAACACGCGCATGTACCTGCTGGACAGCCACTGCCAACCGGTGCCCCCGGGTGTGGCCGGCGAGCTTTACATCGCTGGGGTGCAGGTGGCGCGCGGTTACCTGAACCGCCCGCAGTTGACCGCCGAGCGGTTCCTGGACGATCCGTTTCAGGGTGGGCGCATGTACCGCACCGGTGACCTGGGGCGCTACCTGGCCGACGGCAACATCGAGTACCTGGGGCGCAATGACGACCAGGTGAAGATTCGTGGCCTGCGTATCGAGCTGGGGGAGATCGAGGCCGCCCTGGCGGCCTGCGCCGGCGTCAAGGAAAGCGTGGTGCTGGCCCGCGAGGACAACCCCGGCGAGAAGCGCCTGGTGGCCTACGTCACCGCGCGACCGTCCGGTACGGTGCTGTCCATCGAAAACCTGCGCAGCCACCTGCAGGCGACCCTGCCCGACTACATGGTGCCGGCGGCCTACGTGCAGCTCGACGCGCTGCCGCTGACCCCCAACGGCAAGCTCAACCGCAAGGCCCTGCCAGCGCCGGATGCTGGCGCACTGATCCAGCGTGATTACGAGGCCCCCGAAGGCCCCACCGAGACGGCACTGGCGCCGCTGTGGGCCGAACTGCTCAAGGTGGAGCAAGTGGGGCGCCATGATCATTTCTTCGAGCAGGGCGGCCATTCATTACTGGCCGTCACGCTGCTGGCGCGCATGCGCCAACAGGGCCTGCACGCCGATATCCGCGCGCTGTTCGCGCAACCGACCTTGGCCGGGCTGGCCGCCGCCGTGGGCGGCCAGCGCGCGGTGGACGTGCCGGTCAACCTCATCGGACCGGAATGCGAGCACCTGACCCCGGCGCTGCTGCCGCTGGTGGCGCTGGAGCAACCCCTTATAGACCGAATAGTCGCCAGTGTGCCTGGCGGTGTCGCCAACGTGCAGGACATCTACCCGCTGGGGCCATTGCAGGCCGGTATCCTGTACCACCACCTCAGCGCGGGTGAGCACGACCCGTACGTGCAGCAGGCGCATTTCACCCTCGCCGATGCCGGCCGCCTGGCGGCTTTCAGTCAGGCGTTGCAGCAGGTGGTGGCGCGCCATGACATCTTGCGCACGGCGCTATCCTGGGAAGGCCTGGCCGCCCCGGTGCAGGTGGTGTGGCGCCAGGCTTCGGTGCCCGTGGAGGCCGTGCCTCTGGAGGCACTGACACAGGTACCGGCGATGGACCTGACCCAGGCGCCGCTGTTGCGCCTGGTGCATGCCACCGACCCGGCCACTGGCCGCATCACCGCCGTGCTGCGCTGGCACCACGTGGTCATGGACCACATCGCGCTCGATGTACTCGGCCAGGAGTTGCAGGCGCTGCTGGCCGACCAGGCGCAAGCATTGCCGGCGCCAGTGCCGTACCGCGATTATGTGGCCCAGGTGCTGCAAGGGCCGGGTGAGGCCAGCCACGAAGCGTTTTTCCGTGAGCAGTTAGCCGACGTTGATGAACCCACCTTGCCCTATGGCCTGGCCATGAGCGCCGATGCAGGAATGCCCGGCGAAGCCCGTCTGGCCCTGCCGCCAACCCTGGCGGCGCACCTGCGTGAACAGGCGCGCCAGCACGGCGTCAGCGCCGCCAGCCTGTTTCACCTGGCCTGGGCCCAGGTGCTGGGGCAATTGGCAGGCCGCGACAGCGTAGTGTTCGGTACCGTGCTGCTCGGCCGCTTGCAGGGCAGCGAGGGCGTCGAAAGGGCGGTGGGGGTGTTCATCAATACCTTGCCCCTGCGCCTCGACCTGGCAGGCCAGACCGTGCGCGAAGCGGTGCTCGATACCCAGCGCCGGCTCAATGAGCTGTTGGCCCACGAGCACGCGCAGCTGGCCCTGGCCCAGCGTTGCAGCGGCCTGGCCGCGGGCGTGCCGCTGTTCAGTACCCTGTTCAACTATCGTCATGGTGCGCCGGCAAGCACCCGGAATGCCACTGCCTGGGCGGGCATCGAGCTGCTTCACGCCGAGGAGCGCAGCAACTACCCGTTGACCCTGAGTGTCGACGACCTGGGCGAGGCCTTCGAGCTGACCGCCCAGGCCGCATCCGGGGTGGACCCGGCGCGCCTGTGCGGTTACCTGCAGCAGGCCCTGGCCAACCTTGCCGAAGCCCTGGCGCAGCAGCCCTCCACAGCGCTGGACCACTGTTCGGTGGTGCCTGAAGCCGAGCGCGAGCAACTGCTGCGCACGTTCAACGACAGCCGCCGCGACTACCCCCGCGAACCGGTACACCGGCTGTTCGAGCAGCAGACGGTGGCGCAGCCCCAGGCCGTGGCCGCGGTGCACGGTGACGAGTCGCTGACCTACCGGGCCCTCAATACCCGCGCCAACCGCCTGGCCCATTACCTGATCGAACAGGGTGTGCAGCCAGGCGACCACGTGGCTATCCTGCTGCCACGTTCCCTGGCCTTGCTGGTCAGCCAGCTGGCCATCGCCAAGTGCGGCGCCGCCTATGTGCCGCTGGACATCCACGCCCCGGCCGAGCGCCAGGGCTACATGATCCTCGACTGCCAGGCGGTGGCGGTGCTCAGCCACAGCGCCACCCACACCGAACTGGCCTGCCAGCGCATCGACCTGGATGGCCTGGACCTGAGCCGGCAACCCAGCCACGACCCGCAACCGCGTGGCAGTGCCGACAGCGTCGCGTACGTCATGTACACCTCCGGCTCCACCGGTGCGCCCAAAGGCGTGCGGGTGGCCCACCGTGGCATCGCCCGCCTGGTGCTGAACAACGGTTTTGCCCCGTTCACGGCCAGCGATCGTTTTGCCTTCGCGTCCAACCCGGCGTTCGACGCCTGCACCCTGGAAACCTGGGGGGCGCTGCTCAACGGTGGCCAGGTACGGGTCATCGACCATGACACCCTGGTGGAGCCCGGCCTGCTGGGTGCGGCCCTGCGCCAGGGAGAAGTCAGTGTGCTGTTCCTGACCACGGCGCTGTTCAATCAATACGCCCACGGCTCGCCCGAAGCGCTGGCCAGCCTGCGGGTATTGCTCACGGGGGGCGAGCGCGGCGACCCGGCCGCTTTCCAGGCCTTGCTGGCCCACGCGCCGCAGGTGCAACTGATGCACGTGTACGGCCCCACCGAAACCACCACCTTCGCCACTGCCTGCACCATCGCCGAAGTGCCCGAGGCAGCGCAGACACTGCCCATCGGCCCGCCCATCGGCAATACCTGCCTGTACGTGCTGGATGAACACCGGCGCCTGGCGCCACTGGGCGTCACGGGTGAGTTGTACATCGGCGGCGATGGCGTGGCCCTGGGTTACCTCAACCGCCCCGAATTGACGGCAGAGCGGTTCCTCGACGACCCGTTCAGCGAGCAGCCGCAGGCGTTGCTGTACCGCACCGGCGACCTCGGCCGCTGGCTGCCCGACGGCCAGCTGGAGTGCCTGGGGCGCAACGATGACCAGGTCAAGATTCGCGGTTTCCGCATCGAGCTGGGGGAAATCGTCAGTCGCCTGCACGAGCTGCCAGGTATCAACGAAACCGTGGTGCTGGCCCGCGATGACGAGCCCGGGCCCCTGACCCTGGTGGCCTATTTCACCGTCAGCCCCGGGGCCGAGGCCCTGGCACCAGCACAGATGCGCCAGGCCCTGCAAGCCAGCCTGCCGGGGTACATGGTGCCAGCGGCCTTCATCGAACTGGCGGCGCTGCCGCTGACCGCCAACGGCAAACTCGACCGTCGGGCGTTGCCACGGCCGGAACGCTCGGCGCTGTTCGAACACACCTATGTGCCGCCCCAGGGTGAACTGGAATCCGCCCTGGCCGAGATCTGGGCCCAGGTGCTGCAAGTGGACCGGGTAGGGCGCCACGATCATTTCTTCGAGCGTGGCGGCCATTCCCTGCTGGCCATGCGCATGGTCTCGCAGCTACGGCAGCAACTGGGTGTCGAACTGCCCCTGGGCGAGCTGTTCGCCCTGGGTGAACTGGCGGCGGTGGCCCAGGCGCTGACCGGCGCCGGTCGCAGCGTGTTGCCGGACATTGTGCCCGCGCCCCGGGACCAGGTGCTGCCTGCCTCCTTCGCCCAACAGCGGCTGTGGTTCCTGGCGCAGATGGACGGCGGCAACCAGGCCTATAACATCGCCCTCGCGTTGAGCCTGCGCGGAGCGCTGGACTGCACCGCCCTGCAGCATGCACTGAATACCCTGGTGCAGCGCCATGACACCCTGCGCAGCCGGTTCGTCGCCGCTGGGCAGGGCGCCCACGTGCTGACGGGTGCCATGGAGGAGCAGGCCGGGTTGCACACCCTGGACCTGCGTGCCCAGCCCGACGGCCTCACCCCCTGGCTGCGTGACGCGGCCGCTGCACCCTTCGACCTGGTCAATGGTCCGCTGTTGCGTGCCAGCCTGCTGCAACTGCACGAGGACTATCACGTCCTGGCACTGACGGTGCACCACATCGTCGCCGATGGCTGGTCCATGGGCGTGCTGACCGAAGAACTGCTGAGCCTGTACCGGGCGTTCCAGCAGGGTACGCACAACCCGTTGCCGCCCCTGGCCATCCAGTACGGTGACTACGCTTTGTGGCAGCGCCGCTGGCTGACCAGCGAGCGCCTGCAAGGCCAGGCCGACTACTGGCAGCGTACCCTGGACGGTGCCCCGGCCTTGCTGATGCTACCCACCGACCGGCCGCGGCCGGCGCAGCAGGATTTCAGCGGCGCCAGCGTGGCGGTGCATCTTGGCGCCGAACTGGGCGCTGGCCTGCGGGCCCTGGCCCAGCGTCAGGGCGTGACCCTGTACACGGTGCTGATGAGCGCCTGGGCCGCACTGCTGGCGCGGCTATCGGGCCAGGCCGAAGTGGTCATCGGCAGCCCCGTGGCGGGGCGTGGCCGTGCTGAACTGGAAGCCATGGTCGGCTTGTTCGTCAATACCCTGGCGGTACGCATCGACACCGCGGCCAGCCCCACGGGCACAGCGCTGCTGGCTCAGGCCAAGGCGCGCCTGCTGGAAGCTCAGGACCACCAGGACCTGCCGTTCGAACAGGTGGTAGAGATCGTCCGCCCGGCGCGCAGCCTGGCCCATGCCCCGTTGTTCCAGACCACCCTCAACTGGCTGCCGGGCCAGGTCAGCCTGCCGGACTTGCCGGGGTTGACGGTGGCGTTGGTGGAGCAGACGACCCAGGTGGCCAAGTTCGACCTGTCACTGAACCTGGGCGAACAGGGCCAGGCCCTGGTGGGCAGCCTGGACTACGCCACGGCGCTGTTCGACGCGGCCACGGTGCAGCGTTATGCCGGCTACTTCGAATGCCTGCTGCAAGCCCTGGTCGCCGACGAACAGGTGGTGCTGGCGCAGGTAGCCCTGGTGAATGCGCAGGAGCGTACCCGCCTGGTCGACGGCTTCAATGCCACTGATAAGACGTACCCCCAGGGGCATACCGTGCACGCGATGGTCGAGGCCCAGGCGTTGCTGGCACCCGAAGCCATCGCCGCCCAGGCCGGCGACCGCTCGCTCACCTATGGCCAGCTGAACAGCCAGGCCAACAGCCTGGCCCACTACCTGACAGGCCTTGGCGTGCGCCCGGACGACCGCGTGGCCGTGGTGGCACGGCGCGGCCTGGACACCCTGGTCGGGTTGCTGGCGGTGCTGAAGGCCGGTGGCAGCTACGTGCCCGTGGACCCGGCGCACCCGGATGAGCGCTTGCAGTACCTGCTCGACGACAGCAAGCCCGTGCTGGTCTTGACCCAGCAGGCCTTGCGCCCACGGATACCCGACCTGGGTGTGCCGGTGCTGGCGCTGGACCGCCCGCACTGGTACGAACAACCGAGCAACCCCCAGGTGCCCGGCCTGACCGAGCGAAACCTGGCGTATGTGATCTACACCTCCGGTTCCACCGGCCAGCCCAAGGGCGTGATGGTGGAACACCAGACCTTGAACAACCTGGTGCACTGGCACTGCCAGGCCTTTGATTTGCACGCCGGCAGCCACACGGCGAGCGTCGCGGGCTTTGGCTTTGACGCCATGGCCTGGGAAGTCTGGCCGGCGCTCTGCGCGGGGGCGGTACTGCACCTGCCGCCGGCGCAGGACGGCGGTGAGGACATCGAAGCGCTATTGGCGTGGTGGCGTGAGCAACCGCTGGACGTCAGCTTCCTGCCCACGCCAGTGGCCGAACATGCCTTCAATCAGGGCCTGGGGCACCCGACCCTGCGGGTGTTGCTGATTGGCGGCGACCGCTTGCGCCAGTTCAGCCGCGACCCCGGTTTTGCGGTGATCAACAACTACGGCCCCACCGAAGCGACGGTGGTCGCCACTTCGGGCCACCTGTTGCCGGCAGGCCGTCTGGACATTGGCCGGCCGATCGCCAACACCCGTGTCTACCTGCTGGACGCCCATCAGCAACTGGTGCCCCAGGGCGTGGCTGGCGAGCTGTACGTGGGCGGTGGGGGCGTGGCGCGGGGTTACCTGAACCGGCCCGAGCTGACCGCCGAACGCTTTGTCCGCGACCCCTTCAGCGATGAGCCGCGCGCACGGCTGTACCGCACCGGTGACCTGGCACGCTGGAATGCCGACGGTACCCTGGAGTACCTGGGCCGCAACGACGACCAGGTGAAGATCCGCGGCGTACGCGTGGAGCTGGGTGAAATCGAAAGCCTGCTGGGGCAACTGCCCGGGGTCGAAACCGCCCTGGTCATGGCCCGCGAAGACCAGCCCGGTCAGCCACGGCTGGTGGGCTACTTCAGCGAGCAGGCTGGGGGCAACCTCAGTATCGGCGACCTGCGCGCCGCGTTGCTGGCACGCCTGCCAGCCTACATGGTGCCCGCGGCGCTGGTGCGCCTGGGCACCTGGCCGTTGACCGCCAACGGCAAGGTCGACCGCCGCGCCTTGCCCGCGCCTGACCGCGAGGCGTTGTTCACCGGGCAATACGAGGCCCCTGAAACCGACATCGAGCAACAACTGGCGCTGATCTGGGCCGAGCTGTTGCAGGTTGAACGGGTAGGGCGCCACGACCACTTCTTCGAGCTGGGCGGCCATTCGCTGCTGGCCGTGACGCTGGTCTCGCGCCTGCGTCAGGTCGGCCTGGAAGTGGATGTCGGTGCACTGTTCGCCCAACCGACCCTCGCCGCCCTGGCGGCTGCCGTCGCCACGGCCAGCGCGCCACCGCTGGCGGCAAGCCTGATCGAGCCGGGTTGCCAGCGCATCACCCCGGCGCTGCTGCCGCTGGTGAGCCTGAGCCAGGATGCCATCGACCGCATCGTCGCCTGGGTGCCGGGCGGCGTCGGCAATGTGCAGGACATCTACCCCCTGGGGCCGTTGCAGGCCGGCATCTTCTACCATCACCTCAGTGCGGGCGATGATGACCCGTACCGCTTGCAGGCGCGCTTCGCCTTCACCGACGAGGGCCGCCTGCAGGCGTTCAGCGCCGCCTTGCAGCAGGTGATCGAGCGCCACGACATCCTGCGTACCGCGCTCTTCTGGGACGACCTGCCAGCCCCGGTGCAAGTGGTATGGCGCCAGGCACCATTGCCCATGGTCGAAGTGCCCCTGGAACAGTTGGCCACGCTCTCGGACCTGGACCTTGCCCAGGCGCCCTTGCTGCGCCTGGTGTACGCCGCTGACCCGAGCAACCAGCGCCTGGTCGCGGTGCTGCAATTCCATCACGTGATCATGGACCACATGGCCCTGGAGCGCCTGGCGCTGGAACTGCAAGCGGTGCTGCTGGGCCAGGAGGCGCAGTTGCCCGCGCCGGTGCCGTACCGCCAGTACGTCGCCCATAGCCTGGGCGGCCTGGAGGATGGCGCGCACGAGGCGTATTTCCGCGAGCAACTGGCTGACATCGATGAGCCGACCCTGCCATTCGGCCAGCCCTTGAGTGCCCAAGGCACGCCTGATGAAGCGCGGTTGACGCTGGACCCCACCCTGGGCGCGCGGCTGCGCGAGCAGTCGCGGCACCTGGGCGTCAGCGCCGCCAGCCTGGTGCATCTGGCCTGGGCCCAGGTATTGGGCCACCTGTGCGGCCGCGACCGGGTAGTGTTCGGTACCGTGCTGCTGGGCCGTCTGCAAGGCGGCGAAGGCCTGGACCGTGCCTTGGGCGTGTTCATCAACACCTTGCCGCTGCGCCTGGACCTGGGCACGCAATCGCCTCGCGACGCCGTGCTCGACACCCATCGCCGGCTGACCGGCCTGCTGGCCCACGAGCATGCACCGCTGGCCCTGGCCCAGCGGTGCAGCGCATTGCCCGCAGGCACGCCGCTGTTCAGCGCGCTGCTGAACTACCGTCACAGTGCGCCGAGCCAGCCTGAGCGAGGCAGCGCACAGGCCGCCTGGCAGGGTATCGAATTGCTGCACACCGAAGAACGCAGCACGTACCCGCTGACCCTCAGCGTCGATGACCGTGGAGACGGCTTCGACCTGACGGCACAGACCGCCGGGGGTATCGAGGCGCAGCGCATCTGCGCGTACCTGGATCAGGCGCTGAGCAGTTTGCTGCAGGCCCTGGAGCAGGACGAACAGACTCCGGTGAGTGAGCTGGGCGTGCTGCCTGACGCTGAGCGCCAGTGGCTGCTGGAAGGGTTCAACGCCGAGGTGGCCACCTGGCGTACCGACCTGACCATCGCCCAGCGCATCGAAGATCAGGCGCTGCGCCACCCCCATGCCATCGCTGCGCAGGTGGGTGATGAGGCGTTGAGCTATCAGGCCCTCGACCATCGCGCCAACGGCCTGGCTCAGGTGCTGATCACGCAGGGCGTGAGGCCCGATGACCGGGTGGCCGTGGTCGCGCGCCGGGGCCTGGATACCCTGGTGGGGCTGCTGGCAGTGCTCAAGGCGGGCGCCGGGTATGTGCCCGTGGACCCGGCGCACCCGGATGAACGCCTGCAGTACCTGCTGGCCGACAGCCAGCCGGCTGCGGTGCTGGTGCAGCAGGCGCTGCGCGGGCGCCTGCCTGGCCTGGATGTGCCGGTGCTCGACCTGGAAGGGCCATGGCCCCAGTGGACGGACAGCCCGACGGTGCCGGGCCTGGCGAGCACGCACCTGGCCTATGTGATCTACACCTCTGGTTCCACCGGTCAACCCAAAGGGGTGATGGTGGAGCACCAGACGCTCGACAATCTGGTGGACTGGCATTGCCAGGCTTTCGACCTGCACGCCGGCAGCCATACCGCCAGCGTCGCAGGCTTCGGTTTCGACGCCATGGCCTGGGAAGTCTGGCCGGCGCTGTGCGCGGGGGCCACGTTGCACCTGCCACCGACCGACATCGGCAACGAGCAACTCGACGCACTGCTCGACTGGTGGCTGGCGCAGCCGCTGCAGGTGGCGTTCCTGCCCACGCCCGTGGCCGAGTACGCCTTCAGTCATCAACTGCGACACCCGACCCTGCGCACCCTGCTGATCGGCGGTGACCGCCTGCGTCAGTTCAACCGCGACCCCGGGTTTGCCGTGATCAACAACTATGGCCCGACCGAAGCCACGGTGGTCGCCAGTTCCGGGCAGATGCAGGTGGGTGGCGTGCTGCACATCGGCAAGCCAATCACCAATGCCCGGTTGTATGTGCTCGATGAACGTCGCCAGCCCGTGGCGCTCGGGGTGCCCGGCGAGCTGTATGTGGGGGGCGCGGGTGTTGCCCGTGGCTACCTGAACCGCCCGGAGTTGACCGCCGAGCGCTTCCTGCAGGACCCGTTTAGCCCGCTGCCGGGCGCACGCATGTACCAGACCGGCGACCGCGTTCGCTGGCTCCCTGACGGCACCCTGGAATACCTGGGCCGCGACGACGACCAGGTGAAGATCCGCGGCGTGCGGGTCGAGCCCGGCGAGGTTGAACGGGCGTTGCTGCTGCGCGCCGGTGTCGGCGAGGCCGTGGTGGTCGCCCAGAGCCTGGAACAGGGTGGGCCGCGCCTGGTGGCCTATTTCACCCGTCACGACCCGGCACTGGATGCCGCGGCGCTGCGCAGCCACTTGCAGGCGTTGTTGCCGGAGTACATGGTGCCAAGTGCCTTCGTGGCCCTGGAAGCCTTGCCGCTGACCGCCAACGGCAAGGTCGACCGCCGGGCTCTGCCGGCGCCGCTCGCCGATGCCTGGGCCAGCCGTGAGTACCAGGCGCCGGTCACGGCGCTGGAAAACCGACTGGCCGGACTGTGGGCCGCGCTGCTGGAAGTGGAACGGGTGGGCCGCCATGACAGCTTCTTCGAGCTGGGCGGGCACTCGCTGTCGGCTATCCGCCTGGTCAGCCAACTGCGCAAGGCCGAGCTGCCAGTGACCCTGGCCGAGCTGTTCCAGCATTCCAGCGTGGCGGCCCTGGCCGAATTGCTGGAGCGTCGCAGGGCTGTACCTGAAGCCGAGCCCGAAGTGGTCACGGTGCGTGCCGAAGGCAGTGAGCCGCCGTTGTTCCTGGTTCACGACTTCACCGGCCTGGATGCGTATTTCCCCGTGCTCGCCCAGCACCTGGGCGAGGGGTTCCCCATCCATGGGTTGCCTGGGGTCGGCCTGGGCCAACCCCAGCTCGATACGGTGCCGTGCCTGGCCGCGCGCCTGGTGGCACGGATCCGCGAGGTGCAGCCCGAGGGGCCGTACCGCCTGGCGGGCTGGTCGTTCGGTGGCATAGTGGCCTATGAAGTCGCGACCCAGTTGCTGGGTATGGACCAGCCGGTCGGTTTCCTCGGCCTGATCGACACCTACGTGCCGCGGCTCACGGACCAGGGCAAGGCGCGCTGGCAAGGGCCGGACCTGGTGCAGCGCCAGTTGCTGGCGCACTGCGCCGCGTACTGGCAGGCCCAGGGCGAGGCGGGTACGGCGCCCGGGCTGCTGCTTGAAGCGCTGGCCGCGCAACCGGCCTGCTTCGAGCACCTGCTGCAACAGTGCCGCGAGCAGCACCTGTTGCTGCCGGAACTGGACGAGGCCAGCGACGAACAGGTGCTGCATTACCTGGCTCGCGAAGTCGCCCACGGCCATGCCCTGGCCCATTACCGCCTGGAGCCACTGAACCTGCCGATTCACCTGTTCCGCGCCGAGCAGCGTGACCCGCAGCGGGCCGATGGCAGCGCCACCCTGGGTTGGCAGGAGGCTCAGGTCACCCATCAGTTGCACTGCATCGACGTGCCGGGGGACCACCTGAGCATGATGCAGGCCCCCCATGTGCAGGTGCTCGGCCAGGCCATCGACCATGCGTTGGCCGCGCCACAGGGGCCACGGCCACCCTCTGCCTACCAGCCATTGCTGGCGATCCAGAGCGGCCAGGCCGGGAAGGCGCCGTTGTTCTGTGTGCCGGGGGCGGGTGACAGCGTGACCAGCTTCATCGGCCTGGCCGAGGCACTGGGGCCGGATTGGCCGATCTACGGGGTGCAGGCTCGTGGCCTGGGCGGCGATGCCGTGCCGCACAGCCGCGTGGAAACGGCTGCCGACTGCCATGTGCGGGCCATCGAGGCGCAGTACCCCCAGGGGCCGTTGCACCTGGTGGGGCATTCGTTCGGCGGCTGGGTGGCCCATGCCATCGCGGTGCGCTTGCAGGCCCGTGGCCGCGAGGTGCTATCGCTGACCCTGGTGGACACCGAGGCGCCGGGCGGCCCAGGCAGTCTGGGCAAGCCCTGCACCACTACCCAGGCGTTGCAGCGCTTGGTGGAGTCGCTGCAACTGGCCAGCGGCAAACCATTGGGGCTGCCGGCCCAGGCCTTCGCCGAGGCCGATGACAGCACGCAACTGCAATGGCTGCACGCGGCCATGACCGACGTTGGCCTGCTACCGCCGCGCATGGCGCCTCAGGCGTTGCATGCCATCGCCCGCACCTTCGCCAGTGCCTTGCGCACCGTGTATGTGCCACAGGCCACGTATGACGGCCCGGCGAGCCTGGTGCTGGTCAGCGACCCGACCCTGGACAGTGCCGGCAACCGGCGCGAGCAGGCCGCCATGGTCAGTGGCTGGGAAGCATTGCTGCCGCAGTTGGCGGTGTGGGAGGGGCCGGGCAACCACTTCAGCGTGCTGAAGGCGCCGGACGTGTACAGCCTGGCCGCCTGGTGGTACGACCGCCAGGCCGTGGCCAGCACCCAGACCTTGTCTTGAAACCCTGATGGCGGGGCCTGTCGGCAGGCCCCGCCGCGCATTGAACAGTAGGCAGCCATGAACAAGTCGAAAGGACGCAAGATCGCAGCAGGCACCACCCTGGCCCTGGTGGCCTGCGCGGTGCTGTACGCCGTGGGCGGGCCGCAGAAGCCGCCCACCTACATCACTGCCCAGGTGCAGCGCAGCGACATCGAGAACGCCGTGCTGGCCACCGGGGTGCTGGAAGGCATCAAGCAGGTCGATGTGGGCGCGCAGGTCTCGGGGCAACTGAAATCGTTGAAAATCAAACTGGGTGACAAGGTCAGGAAAGGCCAGTGGCTGGCCGAGATCGACCCGTTGGTGCTGCGCAACACCCTGCGCCAGGCCGAGGTCGACGAGGAGAAGCTGCAGGCCGAGCGCATGTCCACCAAAGTCCAGATGGACCAGGCCAAGCGCCTGTTCGAACGCTACAAGGACCTGCAGGCCGACGAGTCGATTTCTCGTCAGGACTACGACAACGCGCAGTCCGACTACGAGGTTCAGCAGGCCAACCTGCGCTCCCTGGACGCGCAGATCAAGAGCGCCCAGGTGCAGATCGACACCGCCAAGGTCAACCTGGGTTACACCCGCATCATCGCGCCCATCGACGGCGACGTGGTGGGTATCGTTACCCAGGAAGGCCAGACGGTCATCGCCAACCAACTGGCGCCGGTGCTGCTCAAGTTGGCCGACCTGGACACCATGACCATCAAGGCCCAGGTCTCGGAGGCCGACGTGATTCACATCAGCCCCGGCCAACCCGTGTACTTCACCATTCTGGGCGAGGACAAGCGCTACTACGCCACCTTGCGCGGCACCGAGCCCGCGCCGCAGAACTACCTGGACACCGACGCCACCGGCAGCAAGACCAAGCAGGACAGCGCGGTGTTCTACAACGCGTTGTTCGAGGTGCCCAACCCCGACCACCGTTTGCGCATCGCCATGACCGCCCAGGTACGCATCGTGCTGGGCACGGCACAGCAGGCCCTGACGGTTCCGGTCGCTGCGCTGGGCCCGCGCAATACCGACGGCAGTTACGTCGTGCAGGTGGTGGACAACAAAGGCTTCGCCCAGGCGCGTACCGTGCAGGCCGGCATCAACAACAATGTGCAGGTGCAGATCACCCAAGGCCTGGCCGAGGGTGACAAGGTGGTGATCGGCGAACTGGCCACGGCCACGGCGGGGAACTAGGCATGAACCTCAAAGTAGACCTGGAGGCCCTGCACGAGACCCGCGTCGAGGCCGGCCTGCCTTTGCTTCGACTCAAGGGCGTGAGCCGCAGCTTCATGGCCGGTGACCGCGAGTTCCTGGCCTTGCGGCACATCGATCTGGAGATCCACCCCGGCGAACTGGTGGCGATCATCGGTGCGTCGGGGTCGGGCAAATCGACCCTGATGAACATCCTGGGTTGCCTGGACCACGCCAGCAGTGGCAGCTATCAGGTACAGGGCCAGGAAACCCGTGACCTTGACGACGAAGCCCTGGCGGCATTGCGGCGGGACCATTTCGGTTTCATTTTCCAGCGCTACCACTTGCTGCCGCACCTGGACGCGGTGCACAACGTGGAAATTCCAGCGGTGTACGCCGGCACCGCGCCAGGCCAGCGCCACCAGCGCGCCGAGCAGTTGCTGACGCGTCTGGGGCTGGCTGGCCACCTTGAGCACCGGCCCAGCCAGATGTCCGGCGGCCAGCAACAGCGGGTGAGTATTGCCCGGGCGCTGATGAACGGTGGCCAGGTGATCCTGGCCGACGAGCCTACCGGCGCCCTGGACACCACCAGCGGCAAGGAGGTGATGAACATCCTGCTGGAGCTGCACGCCGCTGGCCACACGGTGATCCTGGTAACCCACGACCCCAAGGTGGCGGCCCATGCCGAGCGCATCATCGAAGTCAGTGACGGGCAGATCATCGCCGACCGCCGCACGCCGCCCACACCCACGCCGGCGCCGGTGGCTGCCGGGCACACGGCCGCCAGGGTGATGCCACGGCGCCTGGTGGCGGGCCTGGGGCTGTTTCGCGAGGCCTTCAACATGGCCTGGATAGCCTTGGTGTCGCACCGCATGCGTACCTTGCTGACCATGCTGGGCATCGTCATCGGCATCACCTCGGTGGTGTCCATCTCGGCCATTGGCGAAGGCGCCAAGCGTTATGTGCTCAAGGACATCCAGGCCATCGGCAGCAACACCATCGACGTCTACGCGGGTGCCACCTTCGGTGACAGCCGGGCCAAGTCCATCGAAACGCTGGTGCTGGCCGATGTCACCGCCCTCAATCAGCTCTACTACATCGACAGTGCCACCCCGGTGATCGGCCAGAGCACGTTGGTGCGCTACCGCAACATTGATGTCGACGCCCAGCTCAATGGGGTCAGCAACCGCTATTTCCAGGTGCGCAACATCCGCATGGCCGCTGGCATTACTTTCAGCGAGGACGACGCGCGGCGCCAGGCCCAGGTGGTAGTGATCGACCACAACACCGCCCAGCGCCTGTTCGGCAACGGCACCGACCCGCTGGGCCAGGTGATCCTGATCGGCAACCTGCCGTGCACGGTGATCGGCGTGGCCGCCGACAACAAGAACCTGTTCGTGGCCAACAAGAGCCTGAACATCTGGGTGCCGTATGAAACGGCCGCCGGCCGCGTGCTGGGCCAGCGGCACCTGGACAGCATCAGCGTGCGCATCAAGGACGGCATGCCCAGCAAGATGGTGGACGAACAGGTCAACAAATTGATGCTGCAGCGCCACGGCACCAAGGACTTCTTCACCAACAACCTCGACAGCGTGATGCAGACCGTGCAGAAAACCAGCCGTTCGCTGACCTTGCTGCTGTCGCTGATCGCGGTGATTTCACTGGTGGTGGGGGGCATCGGAGTGATGAACATCATGCTGGTGTCGGTTACCGAACGCACCCGCGAGATCGGCATCCGCATGGCCGTGGGCGCGCGCCAGTCCGACATCCGCCAGCAGTTTCTGGTGGAAGCGGTGATGGTGTGCCTGATGGGGGGCGTGGTCGGGATCGCCTTGTCCTACGGCATCGGCTACTTGTTCACCCTGTTCGTCAAGCAGTGGGAAATGGTGTTCTCACCGGCCTCCATCGTCACCGCTTTCGCTTGCTCGACCCTGATCGGTGTACTGTTCGGCTTCGTCCCGGCCCGCAATGCCGCCCGGTTGGACCCCATCGAAGCGCTGGCGCGGGATTGAGCCTGCCCGTTCAACCTGTGGACGCCCGGCTTGCTGGCAACGAGCCTGGCGCCACAGGTCGGCGGGTTCGAACGAAGGCTTTGGTACTGTTGATCCATCCAGTGGTTGGCGCTATTCTGTGCGGAGAACATTTGTACTCCACATTTGGCAACCTTATGCTCATGACCGATGACCTCATGAATTTCCCTGACCCAGCGCCGTTTCCTTCGCCACTGGAGCTGCTGGAGCACCAGTGCCTGTTGTTGAGCAACGAGCTGGATGAAACCAACGCCGAACTGCGCGCCTGCCGCCAGCGGATCGCGGCGCTGGTGACCATGCATGGCAGCGACAGCAACGAAATAGCGCGGTTGCGCCGCGAGCTGGCCGGCCGGGCCGCAGCAGGCCCAGCGCAGGCACAGTGTGCAGAGGGCTTCCATCGACCTGCTCACGGGCAGGACGTCGGTTCGTCGGCCTCGTTGAAGTAGCAGTATTTGCCGCGCTCCTGGCTGTAGTGGAAGCTGGCGCCCACCGGGCCGCTGGCACGGTCGCGCAGGGCCTGGGCCAGGCGGTCGCAGGGAATGCTAGTCCCTTTGCGGGCTGGTGCAAAGCCGCGCCCGCAGTGGGATACGGTGTGTGGGGGCTCAAGACGCAGCAGGCGTGATGATCACCGTGCAGGTCGTCCCCGCGGCCAGTACCCTGTCCTCCGGCACCGCGTCCAGGTGAATGCGCACAGGCACCCGCTGGGCCAGGCGCACCCAGTTGAACGTCGGGTTGACGTCGGCCACCAGCTCGCGGCTTTCGGGGTTGTCGCGGTCGTAAATGCCCCGCGAAATACTCTCGACATGCCCTTGCAGCACCTCGCCACTCATCATCTGCAATTGCGCCGGGTCACCCACGTGCACGTTGGGCAGCTTGGACTCCTCGAAATAGCCATACACCCAGAACGAATGCCGGTCGACCACGGCCATTTTCGCCTCGCCCACCTTGGCGTAGTCGCCGGGGTGCACGTTGAGGTTGGTGACGTAGCCGTCGGCGGTCGCCAGTACCTCGGTGCGGCTCAGGTTCAACTCGGCGGCGGCCAATTGCGCCTGGGCCTGCTGGTAATCGGCCTCGGCGGCGCTGGCGGTGTTGCCAGCGTCTTCGCGGCTTTCCTTGGACACCACCAGGTTGTCCATGTCGGCACGGCGCTTGGCGTTCACCTCGCGCATCTGCCAGGTGGCCTTGCGCGACGCGACCAGGGCCTTGGCCTGGGCCACCGCCACCTGGTAGTGCGCGGGGTCGATGCGCATCAACACATCGCCCTTCTTCACCAACTGGTTGTCGTGCACCGGCACGGCTACCACTACGCCGCTGACATCAGGCGCGACGTTGATGATGTCGGCGCGCACACGGCCATCGCGGGTCCAGGGCTGGGCCATGTAATGGTCCCACAAAGTGTGGCCGAGCAAGGCGGCAACGGCGACCACCAACAGGGTGGCCACCACGCTGAAGAGTTTTTTCATCGGGGCGGTCTCAACGGTAAACGTTCAGCGCCAGGGCGCTGAACAGGCAAATGAACAGGCTCAGGCGCACCAGCGGGGCATGCCAGAAGAAGCGGTACAGGTTCAGGGCGATCAGCAGCCGGTCGAGCAACCAGGTCAGCAACGCGCCGGCACCCAGCAAAAACAGCAGCGTGGGCAGGTAGAGTTCGAGGAACATCAGTTCGCGGGGCATGGTCGACTCCGGGTCACAGCTGGGCCAAGGGCGAGCGTGGGTTGAGCAGGGCGCTGCGGATAAAGTGCAGGTAGGCGGCCGCCGGTTGCGTCGGCTGTAGGTCCAATGCCTGGTCCAGCGCCTTCAGCGCTTCGCTTCGGCGGGCCTGGGCAGGGCGTTCGAACAGCCGCGTCAACGCTTCGCCAACGGCCGCCGGGGCCTGCCCCAGTTCACGCAAGCGTACCCATGCGTGGCCCACGTCCTGCACGCTGAGGGCCCATTGCAGCAGGTTGTCCTGTACCGCCGGGCGCGCCGCCGACAGCGACGTGGCGTGTTGCAGCACGTCGCGGGTGCGGCTTTCGAAGCGCTGGCGCAGGTGCTTGAGGTTGCCATGGACGGCAAAGCCGACCTGGCGGCGCAGGTCCTGGTGCAGGTGACGCCAGGCCCATGGCGCGTTGGTGGGCAGCACCACCGCGCCGGCGATGGCACAGAGGCCGAAAGCCAGGATGTTGGCGATGCAGTCATTGATGAAGCCCGACGGGTTATAGACCGTCAGGTTGGCCGGGATCGAGCCCGAGGCGAAGGTAATCAGAAACCCCAGCCCGATCCCCATGGTAGACATCCGGGTGGTCAGGAACCCACCCAGCAGCAGCGCCGGCGCCAACACAAAGCACAGCAGCGCGAAGCCGTCGATGTGCGGGTACACCAGGAAGTATTCGATGAAACCCACCACGCTGCTCAGTACCACGCCCAGCCCCATCTGCACGCCGGCGCGCCATGGATTGGGCGTGGAGGCGGTCAGGCTGATGCCCGCGGCGGCGGAAATCATCAGGCTGATGCCGCTGGGCCAAGCGGTCGCCAGCCAGAAGCTGGCCGCCAGCGCCACGGTGATGAAACCGCGCACACCCGAGGCGACGCACACCCACAGGTTGGTGCGCGGGGTGAAGCCCACGGCCCATTGCTCGCGCGGGTGGCGGTGGCTGGCCAGGGAGGCATGGGTCTGGGCGTAGTCATGCAGCTCGTGCAGCAGGCCCATCAGCAACTCGCCGGCGGTATCCAGGTCCTGCTGGTGCAGGGTGGTGGGTAAATGCGCCAGGCGTTCGGCGGTCATGGCCTGCAGTTTTTCCAGGCGCGCCACCAGCGGCACCGCGCTGGCGCTGTCCAGGGGCTGGTCACGGTAGTCCTCCAGCAGGCTGTTCAGCCCGGCCAGCGCCGGTTGCAGGTCAAGCCAGGCAATGGGGGGCTCATGGCGCAGGCGTTCAAGTTGCTGGTACAGCGCGTTGAAGCGCGTGGTGCATTGCATGAATTCGCTGTTCAGGCGGCTCAGCCGGCCGCTGCGCCAGTGGGTCAGGGGGTCTTCGAACACGGTCACGCTGCGCAGGTTTTCCAGGCCCACGGCCTCGGCCACCAACCGCCGGTTGTGCTGGGCAAACGCGCTCTCGGCGAGGCGCCCCTGCAGGCTGTCGGCGGCGAACGCGGCGAAGCTACCCAGGCGTTTGCCCAGCAGCGCGCGCAGGGCAGTGCGGCTGCTCTGCGGGAACATCACGGCCGAGACCACGCCGCTGCAGATCACCGCCAGGCCGATCTCGACGGCACGCCATACCGCGGACAGGTACACGCCCTCGGGATGAGCCAAGGCGGGTACGCCGACGATGGCGGCGGTGTAGCCCGTGAGCACGAAGGCGTAGGCCTGAAAATTTCGATAGCGCGCCGACAGGCCGCAGCACAGCCCCACCCACAGGGCGAGGCAGCCGAGAAACACATCGCTGTGCTGGCCGAACAGGGCGATGAGGGCGACCACCACCACCAGGCCCAGCAGTGTGCCCAGCAGGCGCCAGGCGCTCTTGGCGATCACCGGGCCACTCTGGGGCTGCATCACGATGAACACCGTGACCAGCGCGGTGGAGGGCTGCGGCAGTTCCAGGCGCAGCGCCACCCAATAGGTGAGGAAGGCGGCGGTCAGCAGCTTGAACAGGTAGATCCAGGTGACGCCGTCACGCTGCGCCCAGGCCTGCAAGGCCGGGCGCCAGTCCGAGGCCAGGCTCATGGCGCCTGCTCCCCGCGCAGCAGCGCCAGGCCCGGTTTGGCCGGTTGCGCGCGGGCCGGGTCGGGACTGTCGCTGCCGGCGTGCACGCCACCGCCCAGGGCGATCACCAGGGACGCCTGGTTCTGCAGGCGTGCGGCCTGTACTTGCTGCTGAATCTGCTGTTCACGGAACAGCTGGGTCTGGGCGTTCAGCACATCAAGGTAGCCGGTCAGTCCACGCTGGAAGGCTACCCTGGCGATGTCGTAGCTGCGCTGGGCCGCGGCCACGCCCTGGTCGGCAAGCCCGGCCTGGCTGTCCATGGAGCTGCGGCGAATCAGCTGGTCACTGATGTCCTTGAGGGCTTGCACCAGCGTCTGGTTGTACTGGGCCACGGCCACGTCATAGCCCGCCGACGCTTCGCCCAGCTGGGCACGCAGGCGACCACCGTCGAAAATCGGCAGGCTCAGGGCCGGGCCCACGCTGCCACCGAGCTTGTTGGCGGTCAGGAATTCCAGCACACCACCGCCAGTGCCGCTGAAGCCCAGGCTGGCGCTCAGGTCGACATCCGGGTAGAAGCCGGCGCGGGCCACTTCGATACCCCGGGCCTGAGCGTTGACCCGCCAGCGGCTGGCGACCACGTCGGGGCGCTGGCCCAGCAATTGCGCCGGCAAATGCGCGGGCAGGGCCAGAGGCGCCGCCAGGGCCAGGGCAGGGCGCTGCAACAGGTGTGCGGCGCCGGGCCCTTTGCCGGCCAAGGCGGCGAGCTGGTTGCCGGTAAGGGCGATGGATTCGTCGAGGCTGTCGATCTGGCGGCGGGTTTCCGGCAACGAGGTTTGCGCCTGGCTGACTTCCAGCTGGGTACCGATGCCATGGTCAAAGCGTTTCTGCGCCAGGTCCAGAATCTGTTGTTGCTGGGTGAGCAGCGCCTGCAGGATGTCGCGCTGGGCGTACTGTTCGGACAACTGGATATAGCTGCGCACAATGTTGCCTTGCAGTTCCAGTTGCGCGGCGCGGCCTTGCGCGGCGGCCGCATGGGCGCTGTCGAGCGCCTGTTCCGTGGCGCTCTGTTCGCGGCCCCACAGGTCCAGCGAGTAGCTCAGGCCCAGGGCGGCGTTGTTGTCGAAATTGGTGACGTCGGCCAGTTCACCGGGGCCGTAGTAATTGTCGGTGGGCCATTTGTGCCGGGTGATCGACGCCTTGGCGTTGAGCTGTGGCGCTTCATTGGCCTCGGTCATGCCTGCCAGCGCCTTGGCCTGGCGCACGCGGGCAGCGGCTTCGGCGAGGGTTGGGCTGTTGCGCTGGGCATCCTCGACCCAGGCATTCAACTGGGTATCACCATAGGCCTGCCACCAGCGCTCGGCCGGCCAGTGGGCATCACTGCTGGCGTGGGCAATGGCCGCGTCGGTCTGCAACTGGTTGGCTGCCAGGGCTTGGCTGTGAGGGGCGATGCCGTGGGTGCTGATGCAACCGCTGATTGTTAACGTGAATGTCAGTACCGCGAGGGGTAATGCACAGGTCGCAAAAGTTTGTTTCACCGCTGGTCAATCCCCGGTATGCCCGTTGAGTCTGGATGGAGAAGGATTTTACCGGGTGACGATCCATGCAATAAACGCAACTAAACATGATTGTTTGTTGTAATTAATTTTATAATCGCCACGGCTCCGACACGTGGCATCACGGCCTATCCTTGTTTTGCAGAGGCGACGATGAACATTTTCCAATACATGCGCGCCTTCGTGGCGGTGGCCCAGACTGGCAGCTTCACCCTGGCCGCCGAGCAGATGAACACCACCACCGCCAACCTGTCCCGGGCGGTGTCGAACCTGGAAACCCACCTGCGCACGCGGCTGCTCAACCGCACCACCCGGCGCATTGCCATGACCGAGGCGGGCAAGCGTTATTACCAGCGCTGCGAAAGCATCCTGGCCTCGGTGGCCGAGGCCGAGGCTGAAGCGGAAGCCACCCAGGACTACGCCGCTGGCAGCCTCAAGGTGCACGCCATGGCCGGCATCGGCATGCATTACGTGATCGAGGCCATGGCCGACTACCGCGAACGCTTCCCCGAGGTGAGCTTCGACCTGCACCTGAGCAACCGCGTGCCCGACCTGATCGAAGACGGCTTCGACGTGTCCATCGTGCTGGCGGCGCAGTTGCCCGACTCGGGCTACATTTCCCAACGCCTGGGCACCATCTACAGCGTGCTGTGCGCCGCGCCGCGTTACCTGCAGCGCCGAGGCGCACCACAGACACCGGCCGAACTGGAAAACCATGACTGCCTGTTGATGAGCAGCGTCGCCTACCCGGACAACCGCTGGCAGTTCGAAGGCCCGGACGGCCCGGTGGTGGCCGCGTTGCGGGCCACGCCGTTCCAGGTCAATGCCATCGATGCCATGCGCGTGGCCATTCGCAGCGGCATGGGCATAGGCGTGCTCCCCAGCTACTCGGCCATCGACGGCCTGCGCAACGGCGAGCTCAGGCGGGTCCTGCCAGGGTACCGGCTGCAGCGCCTGAACCTGTACGCCATCTACCCGTCACGCCTGTACCTGGACGCGAAGATCCGCACCTGGGTCGAGCACCTGCGCGCCTCCTTGCCCCAGGCGCTGGCGGAGGAGGAGAGCGATTTGAATGCGCAGGTGGACGAGCGCGGGACGCATGCCGATGTCACGGGTTGACGAACGTCGCTCGGGCGGGTGACCCTGCGCCCCTGACATCTCACTGAAAAGGGCATCCCATGGCTGACAGCCCCATCCGCATCACAGGCAAGGTGCTGCTCTCGGACAATTGGTACCTGCTGAACAAATACACCTTCGACCTGCGCCGCCGCGATGGAAGCTGGCAGACCCAGACCCGCGAGGTGTACGACCGCGGCAACGGCGCCACCATCCTGCTCTACAACCTGGCCAGGCGCACGGTGGTGCTGGTGCGCCAGTTCCGCCTGCCGTGTTTTCTCAACGGCAGCGATGGTTTCCTGATCGAAACCGCTGCCGGGCTGCTGGACAACGCCAGTCCCGAGGAGCGCATCCGACTGGAAGTCGAGGAGGAGACCGGCTACCGGGTCAAGGCAGTGGAGAAGATCTTCGACGCCTTCATGAGCCCCGGCGCGGTCACCGAGCGCATTCACTTTTTCATCGGTGAATACGAAGACCGCGACCGGGTCAATGCCGGTGGCGGTCTGGAACAGGAGGGTGAGGACATCGAAGTGCTGGAGCTGGGCTTCGACGAAGCCCTGGCCATGGTCAGCAACGGCCAGATCAACGACGGCAAGACCATCATGCTGTTGCAGTACCTGGAACTGCGCATCATGCCAGGCCGCCGCTGCTGATCGACGGCATGCTCAGGCACAAGCCCACCAGCGCTGCCTTTCAGCGCTGCAGCACTTGAGCCCCGGCCTGGCTGGGCAGTTTCACCGCGTCCACCAGGGCGATCAGGCCCAGCACGGCGATGCCGATGAACGCTACGCGAAAGTCGCTGGGTTGGGCGTGGGCCGCATGGTGCTGGACACTCATGGACAGGCGCAGCAACAGCGCCGCCGCGGCCACGCCGACACCCATGCCCAGTTGGAAGAACATGCTGAACAGGGTTGAAGCTTCGCTCATGCGATCCTTGGGCACGTCGGCGAAGCCGATGGAGTTGTAGCAGGTGAATTGCATCGACCGCGACAGGCCGCCAATGAACAGTACCAGCGCCACCATCGGCCAGGGGGTGTCTGCGCTGAACAGCGCGCAGGCCGCGATGGACGCCACGCCGATCAGGCCATTGACCAACAGCACCTGACGGAAACCGAAGCGGCGCATGATCGCCGTGGTGAAGGGCTTCATCGCCAGGTTGCCCGCGAACACCGCCAGCACCAGGGTGCCGGCATACACCGGAGAAAAGCCGAAGCCTACCTGGAACAGCAGCGGCAGCAGAAACGGCAGGGCGCTGATGGCCACGCGAAACAGTGAACCGCCAAATATGCTGACACGGAAGGTGTCGATACTCACTGGGCCCAGGGGCAGCAAGGGGGTTGGATGGCGACGGCAATGGCGAATGGCGAGCACCGCCAGCACCGCGCCCCCCAGCAGCAGGGCGATGCCGGTTCCCAGGTGTTCACTGCCGCCCAGCCACTCCAGGCCCAGCATCAGCGCCGCGCAGGCACCGGCCAGCAGCAGGAAGCCAAGGCTGTCGAAGGGGCGGGTATTTTCAGCGGTGCCTTTTGGCACCATCCACAAGGCCCAGGCCAGGGCGATCAGGCCAAGGGGCAGGTTGACGAAGAAAATCCAGGGCCAGGACGCGTGTGTCACGATCAGGCCCCCCAAAGGCGGGCCAAGAATCGGCGCTACCAGGCCGGGCCAGGTAATCACGGCGATCATCTTCACCAGGTCTTTCTTCTCGGTAGTGCGCAGCACCGCCAGGCGCCCGACCGGCACCATCATCGCGCCGCCGATGCCTTGCAGCACCCGCGCGGCGACGAAACTCTCAAGGGTGTCGCTCAGGCCACACCATAACGACGCCAGGGTGAACAGGCTGATGGCCAGGGAAAACACCCGTCGGGTGCCGAACCGGTCAGCGACCCAGCCCGATAGCGGAATGAAAATGGCCACCGCCAGCAGGTAGGCGCTGATGCCGATGTTCAGGTCAACGGGGGCCTTGCCGAATTGCTCGGCTATCTGCGGCAACGCGGTGCTGATCACCGTGGCGTCGAGGTTTTCCATGAAGAAGGTCACGGCGACCAAGAGGGCTATCCAGGTGGCGGACGGGGTGCGTTCGGCGGGCACTGTGGGGTTCCTTGTGTGGCCAGGGGGTAGTTTGCCTGTGACGACAGGTTTTGTAACAGGGTTTTGCCGACGGCGCTCGATCTCAGGGACCCAAAACATCATGTCATGCCCTGGGAAGCTGGATAAAAACCGCGACAGGCATCTGCTACCCACATGCCACCCAAAGCGTTCCCTGTTCACAGATCTGTGGATTCAATCACCGGACACCCCTCAAACCCCTTCGAAAACCACCCGCTCCGGTACCCGCGTCATCAGTACTTTCCCCCCACGAATCGACACCCGCGCCTTGGCCTGGCGCCGCACCGCTTCGTAATCGTTCTCTGCATCCAGCACCACCAGGTTCGCCGGTCGGCCCACCTCGACGCCATAACGCTCGCCCAGGTTCAAGGTGCGGGCGCTGTTGTCGGTCACCAGGTCCAGGCTGCGGGCCAGGTCTTCAAAACCCATCATGTGACAGATGTGCAACCCGGCATCCAGCACCCGCAGGATGTTGCCATTGCCCAATGGGTACCAAGGGTCCTTGATCGAGTCCTGGCCAAAGCACACATTCATGCCGGCACGGTCCAGCTCGGCCACGCGGGTCACGCCGCGGCGTTTGGGGAAGGTGTCGAAGCGGCCTTGCAGGTGAATGCTCTCGGTGGGGCAGGAAACGAAGTTGAGGCCCGAGCGCTTGAGCAGCCGGAACAATTTCGAGCAATACGCGTTGTCGTAGGAGCCCATGGCCGTGGTGTGGCTGGCGGTGACCCGGCTGCCCATGCCGCGTACCCGAGTTTCCTCGGCCAGCACCTCGAGGAAGCGTGAGCTGGGGTCGTCGGTCTCATCACAGTGCACGTCCACCAGGCAGCCGGTACGTTCGGCCAGGTCCATCAGGAACTTGATCGAGCTGACACCCTGTTCCCGGGTGTTTTCAAAATGCGGAATGCCGCCCACCACGTCGGCGCCCATGTCGATGGCTTGCTCCATCAGTGCGCGGCCATTGTCGAACGACTCGATGCCTTCCTGAGGAAAGGCGACGATCTGCAGGTCGATCAGGTGGCGGGCTTCCTCGCGCACCTCAAGCATGGCCTTGAGTGCACCGAGCGTCGGGTCGGTAACGTCGATGTGGGTGCGCACGTGCTGAATACCGTGTTCGGCGAGCATGCGGATGGTGGTGTGGGCCCGCTGTTTGGTGTCTTCGTGGGTAATGGTCGCCTTGCGTTGGCCCCAGCGCTCGATGCCTTCGAACAGGGTGCCGCTCATGTTCCATTCCGGCTCGCCCGCGGTGAGGGTGGCGTCCAGGTGAATATGGGGCTCCACCAGGGGCGCGATCAGTAACTGGCCGTGGGCGTCGATGTCACCCGGACGGGCGGTGACAGGGGCAGCCTGGGCGGTGATGGCGCTGATCGCTGCGCCGTCGCACGTCACGGTGAACAGGCCCTGACGTTTGCGCAGGGTGGCGTTGATGATGTTCATGGTCGGTCCTTGAGCTGGGCCTCGGCCATGCGCCATACCCGCGGCGCCACCGAAGCATTCAGGCGGAAAAAGGCCTCATCGAGCGACTGCTCGCTGAGCGGTTCAATGGTCAGGCTCACAGGTCCTCCTGCCATTGTGGCGTGTGCTGGCCGCTCAGGTACAGCAGCACCAGGTAGCTGGCGGCGGAGGCGGCGATGCCCACCAGCGGTGCGACCCACGGCGAACTATAGGCCGCCACCGCACCCACTGCATAAGCCGCCAGCCCGGCCAGGTTGAAGCGCGGCAGGCGTGCGTTGGCCAGGCGCGGGTAGTTTCCGCGGTGGCGGCCCCAGAAGTCAGCCATGATCACCCCGCCAATGGGTGGAATGATAGAGCCCAGCAGAATCAGAAAGGGGATCAACCATTCGTACATGCCACCGATGGCCAGCACCACGCCGATGGCCGCGGCCGCCAGTGTCATGGTACGCCGGCGTTCGCTGCGCAGCAGGTGGCAGGCGGCCGCCGAGACGTTGTAAATGGTCGGCCCCTGGATGGTCCACAGGTTCAGGCACAGCATGATCACGGCAGCGAACGACAAGCCCTGCAGCATCATCACCTCGACGATGTCGGCCTGTTGGTAGACGATGGCGCACCAGGCGCCGGCGACGATCATCAGGCCGTTACCCACCAGGAAGCTGACCGTGCTGGCCACCACCGCAACGCGGCCGCTGCGGGCCAGGCGCGTCCAATTGGTGGCTTGTGTCGCGCCGCTGGCAAAGGTGCCGAAGACCATGGTGATGGCTGCCGATACACTCATGGCCTGTTGCGGCAGTACCGCGCTGAGGCCTTGCCAGCCGCCAATGGTGCGGGTAGCGATGACCATGGACACTATCAGCAGGCAGAACATCAGCGGCACGCCAATGCGCGACAGCATATCCAGGCCCTTGTAGCCCACCAGTGCGGTCAGGCAGAAACCGAAGCCGAACAGCACCATCAGCGGCAGGGTCAGGCTGGGGGGCAGGTCCAGCAGTTTGACCAGCACGATGGCCACCGTGGCCGTGCCCCATGCGTACCAGCCCAGTTCGGCGAAGCCCAGCAGACAGTCGGACAGGCGGCTGCCTACCTCGCCGAAGCAGAAACGCCCCATCAGTACGGTGTTCAGACCGCTGCGTGCGGCGATCAGGCCCAGGCTGGCGGCGTACAAGGCCAGCAGGCTGTTGCCGAAAAAAGCGATCCACAGCATGTCGCTGACGTCGAAGGCCAGGCCCAGTTTGCCGCCGGCGAACATGGTGCCGGTGAAGAAGGTGAAGCTGAAGAGCACCATGGCGATGGATAACAGGCCTTTGCGGCTTTGCCGTGGGGCTTCGCTCAGGGGGTATTCGTTGGTTGAATTCATTGGCTGGCTCCATGCGCGGTGGGGGGTGTATGGCGTGGAAGGAGCAAGTTGCGGGCCAGTCTGCCAGGGCGCTATTGCTGTGCTTCTCGGGGGATCGCGCGCATATCCAATGGGGTGGGTGCGACCACCGACGGTTTCGCCCTTACGGCGAGTCACTTTTTGGCAGTCGCCCCAAAAAGTAACCAAAAAGGGCTCGCCCCTGCTGGGGCCCTGCGCTGCGCTCCGGGTACCCACCTTCCGACGCCGACCAGGGGGCAAACGACCCCGGCTATAGAAGCTTGCCGGGGCCGTTTCCTCGGCTGAAGCCTCGGGCCCTGCGGGCAGCCCCCTGGTCGACGCCGGAAGGTGGCCCAGGCGCTTAAAGGGGCGGTAGATCAACAGCAAGATCAAAAGCCACAGCAGAAGCAAAAGCCACAGCAGAAGCTGACGCTGCGCTGTGAGGGCGGCCGCGCCTTGGCTTTTGATCCCGCTTTTGATGTTGCTTTTGCTTTTGCTTTTGACGTGCCGCCCAGGGGCGAGACTTTTTTGCTTACTTTTTTGTCGTCTGAAAAAAAGTGAGCCGGCGTAAGGCCGGAACCGCCAGTTGGGCCTCCAACTCCTTCGGATATGTACTCAGGTTGAAAAGCCACGCTTCTAATGAAAAGCCACGCTTCTAAAGGGATCGCACACATATCCAATGGGTTGGGCGCGACCACCGACGGTTTCGCCCTTACGGCGAGTCACTTTTTGGCAGTCGCCCCAAAAAGTAACCAAAAAGGGCTCGCCCCTGCTGGGGCCCTGCGCTGCGCTCCGGGTACCCACCTTCCGACGCCGACCAGGGGGCAAACGGCCCCGGCTATAGAAGCTTGCCGGGGCCGTTTCCTCGGCTAAAGCCTCGGGCCCTGCGGGCAGCCCCCTGGTCGACGCCGGAAGGTGGCCCAGGCGCTTAAAGGGGCGGTAGATCAACAGCAAGATCAAAAGCCACAGCAGAAGCAAAAGCCACAGCAGAAGCTGACGCTGCGCTGTGAGGGCGGCCGCGCCTTGGCTTTTGATCCCGCTTTTGATGTTGCTTTTGCTTTTGCTTTTGACGTGCCGCCCAGGGGCGAGACTTTTTTGCTTACTTTTTTGTCGTCTGAAAAAAAGTGAGCCGGCGTAAGGCCGGAACCGCCAGTTGGGCCTCCAACTCCTTCGGATATGTACTCAGGTTGAAAAGCCACGCTTCTAATGAAAAGCCACGCTTCTAAAGGGATCGCACACATATCCAATGGGTTGGGCGCGACCACCGACGGTTTCGCCCTTACGGCGAGTCACTTTTTGGCAGTCGCCCCAAAAAGTAACCAAAAAGGGCTCGCCCCTGCTGGGGCCCTGCGCTGCGCTCCGGGTACCCACCTTCCGACGCCGACCAGGGGGCAAACGGCCCCGGCTATAGAAGCTTGCCGGGGCCGTTTCCTCGGCTGAAGCCTCGGGCCCTGCGGGCAGCCCCCCGGTCGACGCCGGAAGGTGGCCCAGGCGCTTAAAGGGGCGGTAGATCAACAGCAAAAGCAAAAACTACAGCAAAAGCAAAAACTACAGCAAAAGCAAAAGCCACAGCAGAAGCTAACGCTGCGCTGCGAGGGCGGCCGCGCCTTGGCTTTTGATTCCGCCTTTGATCTTGCTTTTGCTTTTGCTTTTGACGTGCCGCCCCGTAAAGCGCCTGGGCCTTCTTCCGGTGTCGACCAGAGGGCAGCCCGCAGGGCCCGAGGCTTTAGCCGAGGAAACGGCTCCGGCAAGCTTCTATAGCCGGGGCCGTTTGCCCTTTGGTCGGCGCCGGAAGGAGGGCACCCGGAGCGCAGCGCAGGGCCCCAGCAGGGGCGAGACTTTTTTGCTTACTTTTTTGTCGTCTGAAAAAAAGTGAGCCGGCGTAAGGCCGGAACCGCCAGTTGGGCCTCCAACTCTTTCGGATATGTACTCAGGTTGAAAAGCCACGCTTCTCAGGGGATCGCGCGCATATCCAATGGGTTGGGCGCGACCACCGACGGTTCCGGCCTTACGCCGGGTCACTTTTTGGCAGTCGCCCCAAAAAGTAACCAAAAAGGGCTCGCCCCTGCTGGGGCCCTGCGCTGCGCTCCGGGTACCCACCTTCCGACGCCGACCAGGGGGCAAACGACCCCGGCTATAGAAGCTTGCCGGGGCCGTTTCCTCGGCTGAAGCCTCGGGCCCTGCGGGCAGCCCCCCGGTCGACGCCGGAAGGTGGCCCAGGCGCTTAAAGGGGCGGTAGATCAACAGCAAGATCAAAAGCCACAGCAAAAGCAAAAGCAAAAGCAAACGCCACAGAAAACGCTCTTTCGCGCCGCGTGCCTCAAATTGCGGCGCCACCGCACCCCGGCAGTGCGCACACAACCATCCACCGCACAAATGCCTCGTATGCCAACAAACAATTTCCGGCATGGCTTGCCGATCTCTAAGGTAGCTCCATAGCCGGCCGGCACCCCCCACCAGGCCGCTAACCATAACAACAAGACTGGAGACATCCCCATGCCGTGCCCTTCGTCGTTACCCCCCACCTGATTGTCCTTTCGCTGTTCCCACAGGCAGGTGCCACGCCGTCGCGTGTGTTGCCGCCCGGATTTTATTGGTTGCATGAGGAATGCTTGATGAGCGACATCGCAAAAGTGCTGATCGTCGGCGCCGGTATTGGTGGCCTGAGTGCCGCCATTGCCCTGCGCAATGCCGGGGTGGAGGTCGATATCGTCGAGATCAGCCCCCAGGCCAAGGTCTACCACGTGGGTATCGTGGTGCAGGCCAACTGCATCCGCGCCATGGCCCAGCTGGGCATTGCCGACGCCGCCGTGGCCGCCGGGTTTCCCTACAAGGGCCTGCGTATCTGCAACCAGCAAGGCCAGGTCAAGGCTGAACTCAGTGGCGCGCAACTGGCTGGCCAGCACTACCCGGCCAACCTTGGCCTCACTCGGCCCGCCCTGCATAAAGTGCTACTGGACGCAGTCGCCGACAGCGGCGCCAACCTGCGCCTGGGCCTGACGTTCACTGACATCGAACAGAGCACCGAACAGGTGGCGGTGCGCTTTACCGACGGCACCCGCGGCAGCTATGACCTGGTGGTGGGCGCCGACGGCGTGTATTCGAAAGTCCGTACCACCGTGTTCGGCGAAGCGTACACGCCGCGTTTCACCGGCCAGGGCGTGTGGCGCTACAACCTGCCGCGGCCCAAGGACCTGCTGTGGTCGCACATGTTCGAAGGCAAGCCCGGCGGCAAGGCCGGCTATACGCCACTGACCGAAGACAGCCTGTATGTGCTGTCGGTGTTCGAGGAGCCCGGCAACCCGTTCTTTGCCCCGGACACCCTGGCCGCCGAGTTTCGCAAGCGCCTGGATGGCTATGGCGGCCTGGTGCCGCAACTGCGCGAGCAGATCACCGACAACAGCCAGGTGGTGTACCGCCCGCTGGAAGCCTTGCTGGTGCCCGCTCCCTGGTATCGCGGCCGGGTGTTGCTGATTGGCGATGCCGCCCACGCCACCACGCCGCACATGGGCCAGGGCGCGGCGCAGGCGGTGGAGGACGCGGTGGTGCTGGGCGAGTTGTGCGGCACCGCCGGCCTGAGCCTGGGCCAGGTGCTGGAAGGCTTCATGGCGCGGCGCTTCGAGCGCTGCAAGTTCATCAATGAAGGCTCGGTGCAGATCGGCGAATGGGAACAACGACCCAGCGCCGACGCCGACTTCACCGGCTTGATGGCGCAGATGATCAACGTCGTCGCCCAGCCCATCTGATAAGGAATGCAACGGATGAACCACAACCCTCTCAAAGGCTGGCAAGTGGACCGAGACGCCATCGGCTTCATCGGTCGCGACCTGCAACGGCCCGAATGCATCATCGCCCAGCCTGACGGCAGCCTGTGGGCCGCCGACGCTCGTGGCGGGGTCATGCACATCGCTATTGACGGCGAACAGACCCTGGTGGCGCCCAGGCAGGCGGCCAGCAGCGAGGCATCCTTCGAGTCGCGCTATGTGCAATCCCAGGGCGCCTCGCTGCCCAATGGCCTGGCGTTGACCGAGCAGGGTGACTTCATCATCTGCAACTGGGGCCTGGACCGCATCGAAAAACTCGATCGCCAGGGCAATGTCCAGGTGCTGTTCGACCAGCTTGACGGCAAGCCGCTGGGCAAGACCAATTTTCCCCTGCGAGATCGGCAGGGGCGTATCTGGTTCACCGTCACCACGACGATGCAACCGTGGACCGATTCGATCAATTCGGGCGTACTGGACGGCTACATCGGGGTGATCGACGACAAGGGCATCCGCATCGTCGCCGAGGGTTTCGGTGGCACCAACGAAATTCGCTTTGATGACAACGAAGAGTGGCTGTACGTGGTGGAAAGCAACGCGCGGCGCATCAGTCGCCTGCGCCTGAACGCCGATGGTTCGCTGAGCGACCGCGAGGTGTTCGGCCCTGCGGAGCTGGAAGGCTTTCCCGACGGGTTTGCCTTCGACTGCTTCGGCAACCTGTGGGTGACCCTGGTGATGACCGACAAGCTCATCGCTCTGACCCCGCAGGGCGAAGTGCTGACACTGCTGGACGACAGCAACCCTGAAGCCACCGCCGAGCTCAACCGCCACTACCACGCCAAGACCCTCACTCCGGCGATCATGCAGGCGGCCCACGGCACCCTGGCGCCGTGGATGGCCAGCATCAGCTTCGGCGGCCCGGACTTGCGCACGGTGTACCTGGGCAGCCTGCAAGGTACGCGCATTCCCTTCTTCCAGGCCCCGGTGGCCGGCCAACCGCTGATCCACTGGCGCTGAACCAGAATCCAGGAACACTGAGGAACCGACCCATGATCCGTCATCTCAAGAAAGGCAAACCGGCCGAGCAGAAGGCCGAACTCAATGCCCAGGTACGTGACACCGTCGAGCAGATCATCAAGGCCATCGAGCTGCGTGGCGAGGCGGCCGTGCGTGAGTATTCGCAACAGTTCGACCGCTGGAACCCCGCCAGCCTGCGCCTGAGCCAGGAAGAAATTCAGGCCTGCATCGACAGCCTGTCACCCCAGGCGATCGAGGACATCAAGTTTGCCCAGGCGCAGATTCGCCGTTTCGCCCAGATCCAGCTGATGTCGTTGCGCGACGTGGAGGTGGAGACCCTGCCCGGTGTGGTGCTGGGGCACAAGAACATTCCGGTGAACTCCGTGGGCTGCTATATCCCTGGCGGCAAGTACCCGCTGCTGGCTTCGGCGCACATGAGCGTGCTGACCGCCAAGGTGGCTGGGGTGAAGCGCGTGATCGCCTGCGCGCCGCCGTTCGATGGCAAGCCTTCGCCCGAGATCATCGCCGCCATGGCCCTGGCCGGTGCCGATGAAATCTATGTGATGGGCGGTGTGCAGGGCGTGGCCGCCATGGCCCTGGGCACCGAGCATATCGCCGCGGTGGACATGATCGTCGGCCCGGGCAACGCCTATGTGGCTGAAGCCAAGCGCCAGTTGTACGGCCGCGTGGGCATCGACCTGTTCGCCGGGCCCACCGAGACCATGGTCATCTGCGACGACACGGTGGACGCTGAACTGGTGGCCGTCGACCTGCTCGGCCAGGCCGAGCATGGCCCGACTTCGCCGGCGTTCTGCGTGACCACCAGCACGCGCATCGCCGAGGAACTGCCGGCGGCCCTCGAGAAAGTGCTGGCCCGCCTGGACACCGCGCCCATTGCCAGTGTGGCCTGGCGCGATTATGGCGAGATCATCCTCTGCGACAGCGATGAAGAGATGCTGGCCGAGTCCGAACGCATCTGCTCCGAGCACGTGCAGGTGATGACCCGCGACCCTGATTGGTTCCTGGCGCGCATGACGAACTACGGTGGCCTGTTCCTGGGGCACCGCACCAATGTCTCCTATGGCGACAAGGTGATCGGCACCAACCATACCTTGCCGACCATGGGCGCCGGGCGCTACACCGGTGGGCTGTGGGTGGGCAAGTTCATCAAGACCCATACCTACCAGCGCGTGCTCACCGACGAGGCCAGCGTGGCCATTGGTGAAGTGTGCTCGCGCCTGTGCGCCCTGGAGCATTTTTCCGGGCACAAGGAACAGGCCGACATTCGTGTGCGCCGCCTGAAGAAGGCCTTGTGATGAAGGCCCTGGAAGGCAAGGTGGCCGTGGTCACTGGCGCCACGGGCGGGTTGGGTGGGGCGATCTGCGCTGCCTTGGCCCAAGCCGGTGCGCGGGTCGTGGTCGGCTATAACCGCCGTGCCGACGCGGCCCACGCGCTGCTCGCCGAACTGCCGGGGGATGGCCACCTGGCCGTGGCCACGCCGGTCACCGACAGCGCCGTCCTGGGGCGGCTGGCCGCCACGGTGCAGGACCACTTTGGCCGCTGCGATCTGCTGGTGAACTGCGCGGGTACCACGCGCTTTGTCGCTCACGCCGATCTCGACAGCCTGGACGACGCACTGATCGATAGCATCCTGGCCACCAACGTGCGGGGCCCCATTGCCTGCGTGCGCGCCCTGGCGCCGCTGCTCAAGGCCAGTGGCGACGGTCTGGTGGTGAACATCAGCTCCATTGCCGCGCGCACGGCCATGGGCAGCAATATCGCCTATTGCGCGTCCAAGGCAGCGGTCGACAACCTCACCCAGTCGCTGGCCCGTGCCCTGGCGCCCCAGGTGCGGGTGGTGTCGGTGGCGCCGGGGCTGGCCGACACCGAGTTCGTCCAGGGCCTGGCCCAGGCCTGGCGTGACGAGCAGGCCGCGCGCACGCCGCTGGGGCGCCTGGCGCTGGCGGCGGAAGTTGCTCGCGCGGTGGTGGCCCTGGCCACGCACCTGACCTTTACCACTGGCGCCGTCATCCCTGTGGATGGCGGGCGGCCGCTGAGCTGAGGAGGGCGCCCATGTTCGCGATCAAACCCCACCATGGCGGTATCAGCGTGCCGAACCTGGACGAGTCGATCGACTGGTACCGGCTGATGCTCGGGTTCGAAGTGGAAAGCCGTGCCTTTATCGAGCAGATCCCGGCGCACATCGCGTTTATCCGCTGTGGCGACTACCGCATCGAACTGTTCCAGCTGGAGCAGGCCAACCCACTGCCGCCCGAGCGCCGCGAGCCCCACCTGGACCTGCGCACCCACGGCCACAAGCATCTGTGCTTCGCGGTGCAGGACGCCTTGGCGGCGTTTGCCGAATTGCGCGGCAAGGGCGCCGATATTGTCTTCGAGAATGTCATCGGTGGCACGCCCATGGGCTTTTTGCGCGACAACAGCGGCAACCTGCTGGAACTCATTCAATTTCCTGCCCTGTGGCCGGAACAAGGAGTACACCCATGAAACTGGCAACCCTCAAAGACGGCAGCCGTGACGGCCGCCTGGTGGTCGTGTCCCGCGACCTGCGTCGTGCCGTGCTCGCCGCTGGCATCGCCGCCACCCTGCAGGCGGCGATCGAAGACTGGGCGCGGTGCGAGCCCTTGTTGCAGCAACTGTCGGTGGCGCTGAACCGCGGGGATGCGGGTCAGGCGTTCGATTTCGAACCACGCGAGGCCATGGCGCCCCTGCCGCGGGCCTATCAGTGGGCCGACGCCTCGGCGTTTCTCAACCACGGAATGCTGATGGAGCGCGCGTACAATCTGGACATCAGGAAAGACCCTGGCGTGCCTATCATCTACCAGGGCGCCGGCGACGACTTCATGGGGGCCCATGACGACTACCCGGTGCCCGGTGAAGCGCATCAGATCGATTTCGAAGGGGAGGTGGCCGTGGTGCTCGATGACGTGCCCATGGGCGTGCAGCCTGCCGCCGCGGCCGGGCACATCAAGTTGCTGATGTTGCTCAACGACGTCAGCCTGCGCGCTCACCTGTTCAAGGAAGTGAGCATCGGCTTCGGCCCGCTGCGGGCCAAGCCCAGCACGGTGTTTGCTCCGGTGGCGGTAACCCCGGACGAACTGGGCGGGGCCTGGCACGAAGGACGGGTCAAGCTGCCCCTGCACGTGCAGTGCAACGGCGAGCGCTTCGGCGAACCCAATGGCAGCGAGATGGACTTCAGCTTTCCGGAACTGGTGATGCACCTGGCCCGTACCCGCAAGCTGGGCGCTGGCACTGTCCTGGGGTCGGGGACCTTCTCCAACCGCGAGTACAAGGTAACGGGCTCCGCGTGCCTGGCCGAGCGCCGGGCGGTGGAAACCATCGAGCAGGGCGCCGCCAGCACGCCATTCCTCAAGTTCGGCGACCGCCTGCGCTTCGAGATCTTCGGCCTGGATGGTGTCAGCGTGTTCGGCGCCATCGACCATCGATTCGTGGCGGCGGAGGCCTGACATGCATATCCTCATCACCGGCGCCAACGGCTTTGTCGGCGCGACCCTGGTGCAGCGGCTGCTGGGCAGCCCCGAGGCCCTGCCGGGCTGGACCCGGTTGACCCTCCTGGACCTCGGTTTCGACACTCCGTGCCACGACCCCCGGGTGCGCGCCCTGGCTGGCAGCCTGGACGACCCCCGCCTGTTGGCCGACGCGCTGGAAACGCCGGTCGACATCGCCTTCCACCTGGCCAGCGTGCCTGGCGGGCTGGCCGAGCGTGACTATGGCCTGGGCAGGCGGGTGAACCTGGATGCCACCCTGGCCCTGCTCGAAGGCCTCAAGGGCCAGGCGCGGCCGGCGCGGGTGGTGTTCGCCAGCACCATCGCCGTGTACGGTTCGCCCCTGCTGCAGCCGGTTGACGACCACACGCCGCTGCGCCCGCAACTGAGCTATGCCACCCAGAAGATCATGGGCGAACTGCTGGTCGAAGACTTCAGCCGCCGTGGCTGGGTGGACGGCATCAGCCTGCGCTTGCCGGGTATCGTCGCCCGGCCACCGCAGCCGTCGGGTCTGCTGTCGGCGTTCATGAGCGAGATGTTCTGGAAACTCAAGGCGGGCGAGCCATTCGTGTGCCCGGTGTCGCCAGCGGCGCAGGCCTGGTGGATGTCGGCGGCGCGGTGCGTGGACAACCTTCTGCATGCCGCCCGGCTGCCGGCCGAAGCCCTGCGGCCACGGCGGGTGTTCGCCTTGCCGGTGCTGCACCTGAGCATGGCGCAATTGATCGATGGCCTGTGCGCGCGTTTTGGCGAGAGCCGTCGGGCCCAGGTCAGCTACGCGCCTGACGCGCACCTTGAAGCCAACTTCGGCCGCTACCCGCCACTGCGCGCCGAAGCCGCCGAAGCGTTGGGTTTGCGCCATGATGGCAGCCTGGAAGCGCTGATCGCCAACACACTGCCACGGACGATTGACGTTTTACCTTTATAACAATAATCCGGAGAGGCCATGAACGCTCCCACTCGCATCACCCAGTCCAAGGCAACGTTCGCCACCTACCTGCTGCTGTTGATCAACTGCCTGTCGCCCATGGCGGCGATCGTGGTGGCGCCCAGCCTGCCGCAGATGCAGGCGCACTTCGCCGCGGTCCCCAACGTCGAGTTCCTCATTCCCGTGGCCCTGACCGTTCCGGGGCTGCTGGTGGCCTTGCTCAGCCCGGTGGTGGGCATTCTCGCCGACCGCCATGGGCGCAAGCGACTGTTGGTGGCGTCCATCGTCGGCTACGGCATCTTCGGCCTGATGCCCATGTTCCTCGACTCGCTGTACGCCATCATCGTCAGCCGCGTGGCGCTGGGGTGCGTGGAGTCGGTGGTGGTGACGGTCAGTACCCTGCTCATCGGTGATTACTACAGTGGCGCGCAACGGCAGAAATACCTGGCGCTGCAGACCACCTTCGCCTCGGCGTCGGCCATTGTGTTCTTCATGGTCGGCGGCGCCCTGGGCGAGATCGGCTGGCGTGCGCCTTACGTGGTCTATGCCGTGCCGCTGCTGCTGGCACTGGTCAGCAAAGCGCTGCTGTGGGAACCGCAGGCCGCGAGCATGGCGGCCGATGAAGAGGGCACCAATGCACTGCTGCGCTTTCGTCCGCTGTTGCTGGCCGGCATCTGCCTGGTCACCTTTATCGGCGCGGTGATGTTCATGATCCTGCAGATCCAGATGGCCTACCTGCTGGGCGACATCGGCGAGCACTCGCCGCAGACCGCTGGCCTGGTGGCGTCGGCGTGCAGCGTGATGATCGTCATCGGTACCCTGAGTGTCCACATGCTCGCGCGCCTCGGGCTGCGCACCCCACATTGCCTGGCGTTGGCGTTCGGCCTGATCGCCGCCAGCTTCCTCGTCATCCCAGCCATGCACAGCTGGCAGGGCATCATGGGCGTGGCCTTGATCAACGGCCTGGGGTGCGGCCTGATGCTGCCCACCCTGGCCATCTGGAACATGCGCGAGCTGCCCTGGCAGCGCCGCGGCCTGGGCACCGGCATGTGGTACGGCAGTTACTGCCTGGGCATGTTCTTCAGCCCCTTGCTGGTGGTGGCGGTGACCAAGACCAGCGGCAGCCTGGCCACCACCGTGAGCTGGGCCGGTGGCCTGTGCGTGCTGGTGGTGATCGCGGCCCTGGGCGCGAGCCTGTTCAAGCGCGCCAAGACCCGCGACCTGAGCCTGGCGGCGGTGAACCTGGAAGACGCCTGACCCCCTGACCCCCTGACACACCCCGGTGCGCCCACGCGCCGGGGCGGACAGCCTCATCCTCAAAACAACAATAAAGAGACCGAACATGACCCAGCGAGCGGCGGTTGGCTGTGCCCTGATGATCACCCTGGCAGGCCCGGTGATGGCCGATGAACAAGGCCCGGTGGCCGACACCATGGCCATTGAATACCCCAACCAGAAGATCGGCCCACGGGTGCTCAATGTCGAGCCCAGCGCGCCGGCGGCCAGCGACAAGCTGTTGGCCGAGCAGGGCCGGTGGCTCAACGAACAGGGCATCAGCCCGCACTTGTCCATGACCGAGATCTACCTGCGCAACCCCAGCGCGGGCCTGAGCACCGGCAACCACGAGGCACTGACCCTATTTGCCCTGGGCGGTGACTTCGACCTGGACAAGCTGGTGGGCATCCCTGGCGGTACGCTTCACTTCGAGCAGTTGTACGTACCCTGGACCAGCAACCTGGCCTACGGCAGCCAGGTGGGCGATGTCATCGCCGGCAAGCCGGGGCCGTACATCCCGCGGGTCAGCCACCTGAGCCTGTTCACCTATGAACAGAAGCTGCTGGACGACACGCTGGCCATCGAAGTGGGCAAGAGCAACGCTGGCAACTATTTCGCCCTGCCGCTGTGCAATGTGCCGCTGGGCTGCGTCAACGCCATCCTCCAGGACACCGCGGGCATCAACCCGCCGCCTTACGCCAACTGGGGCGCGCGCATCGGTTACGACCTGACCCCAGCCCTGCGTGCCCAGGCAGGCGCCTGGCGCAGCAACAATGCCTACCCGTTCACCAACGGCTGGGAGCGCACCACGGGCGACAGCGGCGGCACCCTGAGCACCCTGTACCTGGCCAACCTGGCCTACCGCACTGACTACCACATGGAGGCCTACCCGCAGACCTATGAGCTGTTGGGCTTTCACAACAACGGCGAACAGACCGACCCGTACTACACCGTGACCGGCACCTCGAAGGTCCGCGACAGCAGCGCCGCTGCCCGCACCAGCAAGGGGGTCAGCGGTTTCTATGTGGGCGCGAAGAAGACCTTCTGGCGCCGGGACGGCGGCAAGGGCAGCGACCTCAACCCCACGGCGCTGGCCGCTTACGCCAGTCTCACTCACACCGTGGATCAGGACACCGCCAATGGCGTCGGCACCCAGGGCAACGCCGGCTTGATCCTGTCGGCGCCGTTTCGCAGTCGGCCGTTCGACAGCTATTCGGTGAACCTCAACTGGGCGCAATTGACCGAGCGTGAACAGCGCTTCCTGGAAGAGGCGCACGCTGCGTCCGGGGGTGGTGACTACCGCCCTGGCCGCAACGAATACGGCCTCTCCGTGGACGCCAACTTCGTGCTGACCGACAGCATCGTGGTCAGCCCTTTCCTGTTGCGCACCTGGGGCGCCAGTACCTGGCTCAACCCCTACACCGGTATCAGCCCGCGGGACGGTTACGCCGCCGGGCTGCTGTTTCATATCCAGTTCGACGAACTGCTTGGCCTCAACAGCCACCACTGACCGGGCGCAGTGCTGCTCAACCCTGCAAAGGAGCTGCGGCGATCAGCCACGGCGAAGTACCCGCCACACCGTGTGCCATCGACGCGGCCAGGGTATTTGTGGTGCTGGTGCGCGGCGCCCGCGGTCATCCACGGCATGGATACATCCCATGCCGACAAACAATTGGTGCCCACGCCCGCGGCTTCGTACGCTGGCTTGGCAACCGCGTTCAACAAGGACAACAACAATGCATCGCTACCTGAATTTCGAGGAGGCCTGACATGGCCATCATCGGCATCGATACTCTGCTGTACGGCGTCGAGGACCTGGCCCGGGCCTCGCACTTTTTCGACGATTTCGGCCTGGTGCGCCTGAGCGCCAACGCCGAGGAAACCCTGTACCGCCTGGATGAAGGCTCGACCATTATCGTTCGTGCCCTGGAGCACCCCTCCATTCCGGCGTCGCGGTACGAAGGCTACGGGGTCAAGGAAACCATCTGGGGCGTGGACAGCGCCGACAACCTGCGACGCCTGGTGGATGACCTGGCCCGTGACCGTGACGTGCGTCTGGGCGACGACGGCGCTTGGCACTTTCTCAGCGATTGTGGCCAGGCCCTGGGCCTGCGGGTGTTCAGCCGCAAGAAGGTGACCTACGCCCCGGACCCGATCAATGCCGCCGGCAACGTCAACCGCCTCAACCAGCACCGCAAGTGGCGCACGCGGGCGCGGCCCAAGACCATCAACCACGTGGTGTTCGCCGTGGATGATTACTGGGCTAGCTTTGCCTTCTTCCGCGACCGCCTCAACTTCCGTCTTTCCGACCACCAGAAGGGTGTGGGTACCTACCTGCGCGCGGATGGCGCCAACGAGCACCACAACACCTTCCTGCTTAACAACAAGGCCCCAGGCGCCGGAGGCGTACCGCGCTTCCACCACACCTGCTTTGGTGTCGAGGACTTCGACGAGGTCATGGTCGGCTCCAACCACATGACCCGTCGCGGTTGGCAGCACGGCTTCCTGGGTACCGGCCGGCACCGCATCGCCTCGGCGATCTTCTGCTACTTCGATTCACCCACGGGCGGCGAGGCCGAATACGGTGCCGACACCGATTACCTGGACGACAACTGGGTGCCCCGCGAGTGGGAGTTCCGCTTCGGCACCGCGCAATGGATGGGCAACCCGCCGGCGTTCATGCAGGACGAGATTCCCTGGGACGTGACCTTCTACCAGGGCGAAGAACCGGCCATGCGCCGCTGACCAGCACAAGGACAACAACCGATGTTCCAGTATTTCGAAAGCAACTACGTGTGGAGCCTGGCGGTGGCGGCGGCCATCGAGATGGGCGGCAAGATCGGCGAGATCGAGGCCATGTGCCGGCCACTGGTGGACATCGCCAGGCGCGGTGATGACGAAGGTACCCAGGCTTTCCTCGCGGCCTGGGAGGCCGGTGGCGATAACCTGGTGGCCCTGGCTGAAGAGGACAGGGCCGCCGGCCGGCTGTTGAGCGCCGGTGACAAGCTCAACCGGGCGGCGGTGTATTTCATCACCGCGGAGCGCATGCAGGCCCACGGCTATGCGCCGCGCAAGGCGCTTTACGCCAAGTTCCTGAGCACCTTCGCCGAAGGCGCGCGGTTGTCCCGTGAGCCACTGCAGCGCGTGGAAATACCCTACGGCGGTGCCCACCTGGCGGGCCTCTACACCCCAGCCGAAGGTGCGCAGGGGCCAGCACCCTGCCTGGTGATCATCAATGGCCTGGACAGCACCAAAGAGATGGTTTACCGCGCCGTGCTCTTCCCGAGCTTCGCCCGGTCCTACACAGAAAACCCACACACACCGCAGCCACCCTGTGGGACCGGGCTTGCCCGGGAAGGGCACGGCGCGGTGTTTCTGGAACACCACGCCGTGCTCTTCCCGAGCTTCGCCCGGTCCTACACAGAAAACCCACACACACCGCAGCCACCCTGTGGGACCGGGCTTGCCCGGGAAGGGCACGGCGCGGTGTTTCTGGAACACCACGCCGTGCTCTTCCCGAGCTTCGCCCGGTCCTACACAGAAAACCCACACACACCGCAGCCACCCTGTGGGACCGGGCTTGCCCGGGAAGGGCACGGCGCGGTGTTTCTGGAACACCACGCCGTGCTCTTCCCGAGCTTCGCCCGGTCCTACACAGAAAACCCACACACACCGCAGCCACCCTGTGGGACCGGGCTTGCCCGGGAAGGGCACGGCGCGGTGTTTCTGGAACACCACGCCGTGCTCTTCCCGAGCTTCGCCCGGTCCTACACAGAAAACCCACACACACCGCAGCCACCCTGTGGGACCGGGCTTGCCCGGGAAGGGCACGGCGCGGTGTTTCTGGAACACCACGCCGTGCTCTTCCCGAGCTTCGCCCGGTCCTACACAGAAAACCCACACACACCGCAGCCACCCTGTGGGACCGGGCTTGCCCGGGAAGGGCACGGCGCGGTGTTTCTGGAACACCACGCCGTGCTCTTCCCGAGCTTCGCCCGGTCCTACACAGAAAACCCACACACACCGCAGCCACCCTGTGGGACCGGGCTTGCCCGGGAAGGGCACGGCGCGGTGTTTCTGGAACACCACGCCGTGCTCTTCCCGAGCTTCGCCCGGTCCTACACAGAAAACCCACACACACCGCAGCCACCCTGTGGGACCGGGCTTGCCCGGGAAGGGCACGGCGCGGTGTTTCTGGAACACCACGCCGTGCTCTTCCCGAGCTTCGCCCGGTCCTACACAGAAAACCCACACACACCGCAGCCACCCTGTGGGACCGGGCTTGCCCGGGAAGGGCACGGCGCGGTGTTTCTGGAACACCACGCCGTGCTCTTCCCGAGCTTCGCCCGGTCCTACACAGAAAACCCACACACACCGCAGCCACCCTGTGGGACCGGGCTTGCCCGGGAAGGGCACGGCGCGGTGTTTCTGGAACACCACGCCGTGCTCTTCCCGAGCTTCGCCCGGTCCTACACAGAAAACCCACACACACCGCAGCCACCCTGTGGGACCGGGCTTGCCCGGGAAGGGCACGGCGCGGTGTTTCTGGAACACCACGCCGTGCTCTTCCCGAGCTTCGCCCGGTCCTACACAGAAAACCCACACACACCGCAGCCACCCTGTGGGACCGGGCTTGCCCGGGAAGGGCACGGCGCGGTGTTTCTGGAACACCACGCCGTGCTCTTCCCGAGCTTCGCCCGGTCCTACACAGAAAACCCACACACACCGCAGCCACCCTGTGGGACCGGGCTTGCCCGGGAAGGGCACGGCGCGGTGTTTCTGGAACACCACGCCGTGCTCTTCCCGAGCTTCGCCCGGTCCTACACAGAAAACCCACACACACCGCAGCCACCCTGTGGGACCGGGCTTGCCCGGGTAGGGCACGGCGCGGTGTTTCTGGAACACCACGCCGTGCTCTTCCCGAGCTTCGCCCGGTCCTACACAGAAAACCCACACACACCGCAGCCACCCTGTGGGACCGGGCTTGCCCGGGAAGGGCACGGCGCGGTGTTTCTGGAACACCACGCCGTGCTCTTCCCGAGCTTCGCCCGGTCCTACACAGAAAACCCACACACACCGCAGCCACCCTGTGGGACCGGGCTTGCCCGGGAAGGGCACGGCGCGGTGTTTCTGGAACACCACGCCGTGCTCTTCCCGAGCTTCGCCCGGTCCTACACAGAAAACCCACACACACCGCAGCCACCCTGTGGGACCGGGCTTGCCCGGGAAGGGCACGGCGCGGTGTTTCTGGAACACCACGCCGTGCTCTTCCCGAGCTTCGCCCGGTCCTACACAGAAAACCCACACACACCGCAGCCACCCTGTGGGACCGGGCGCTACGGTGGGCAGGGCTGTACGCGGTGCCGCCTTCCCGATTCGCAGGTTGCCACAGGGTGGGTGATCACGTACCCGGTACGCCCGCCTGCCACTGCGACCAATGTGTGGTGATGTCCTGCACCAGGGCGTTGCCCGCGCGGTAGAGGTTGTCCAGCGCGGGCACGAAACCGCCTTGGTCGGCGTACTTGAGCAGATTGTCGACTTCGCTGTAACCAGGGTAGGGGCGGTCGAAGTCGGAGCCGGCGCGTATCACCGCCAGGCGCTGGATATCCACCCGGCCCATACGGCTGGCACGCAGCAAGGCTTCATAGGTGGAATTGTCTTCCTGCTGCGTCGTGCAGTAGGTGCCCTTGTTGTCGGTCAGCAACCTGGTCCAGGCCTCGGCCCGTTCGCTCAGGCGTGTGCCCGAGTACCAGGTGTTGCCAGCCAGGGTGTCACAGCGGGTCACTACCGGCGGCTGGTTGGCGGGCGCGTACGGGTAGTGCTGACGCCAGGCGGCCGATTCCTTGCTTTCCGTCAACGCCACCTTCTGTGACAGGGCATAGGCTTTGGCCTGCAGCGCCGGGTTGAGCTCGAACACCTCGGTCTTGTAGTCCAAAGGTGGTTTCTGACCGGGGTTCTGGGTATTGATGCCCAGGTAGCCAGTCGGCCAGTCCTTGGGTACGTCCCGCGAATCCAGTTCCCACTGCGTGCCGAACTCCACCAGGTAGTGCGCCCAGGCCGGCGTGCCGAGCGTGCCTTCATGGGGGTTGATGCCGGCGATGCCCGCCACCACGAACCAGGTCTTGCGCAGGTCGAACTGGCTGGACAGTGCCAATGCCAGGGTCGAGGCCGCGGCGTTGGTCTGGCCCATGCCCGTGGTCATCAGGCACACCTGCTGATGGTTGCACAGCACGTCGGGGTAATCGGCGGACAGGCCCGGCACCGCGACTTTCTCGGTCAGTTGCAGGTGGTCGATCCAGTTCTTCGCCTCGGGGGCGAACATGGTGATCAGCATCACCCTGGGTTGCAACGGCGCGGCGACGGCAGCCGGGCTGGTGGCGGCGGCCGTGGCGAGGGCCAGGCCGGTGAGGGGAGCAAGCAAGTGGCGCATGAAAGGTCCTTTTTCAGGGGGCGATCAGCTCAAGTGGGAAGGCAAACTATAGCAAGGCCCTGCGTCGGTCTTGCGACGCAGGGCCCGGTTCAAGCGTGTTCAGCCAGGTACTGCAGCACCACCCGGTTGAAAGTGGCGCTGTCACTGACGCTTGAGGCATGGCCGCCATAGTCGAGTACATGCAGGCGCCCGTTGGGCAAACCGTCGGCCAATACCTGGGAGCGCTGCCAGGGCACCAGCATGTCGTCACGGTTGGCCAGCAGCAACGTTGGGGTATGGATCCGGGCAAGGTGGGCGTCGACGTTGAACGCCTGCAGGGCCGCGATGCGCTTGAGCAGGTTGGCGGGGTCCGGGAAGTGCGCCAGGGCATGGGCGTCATCCTCGGCCAGTTGGGCGCTGTTGGCGGCGATCCAGTCGGCGGGGTAGAGGAACAGTGCCTGGGCCTGCACATAGGCAGCCGGGCCGCTATGGTTGAGCAGGTTCTTGCGTACCGCGAAGCAGCGCGCGCTGTGGGGGTTGGGGCTGCTCCAGGCGTTGACCAGTACCTGGCTGCGCAACAGCGCCGGGCGCTGCAGCGCCAGTTCCAGCCCCACCAGCCCACCCAGGGCATGGCCCATGAAGTGGCAGTGGCTGACCTCCAGCTGGTCGAGCAGGGCCAGCAGTTCGGCGGCCATGGTGGCGATGCTGTAGCCCTCGGGCAGGGTGGCCGGGCTGCGGCCGCTGCCGGCGTGGTCGTACACCAGTACGCGAAAACGCTCCCCCAGCTCAGTCAATTGCGGGTCCCAGAAACGCGCGGAGCCTCCAAGGCCAGAGCTGAGTACCAGCACCGGTGCGTGTGGGTCGCTTCGACCCAGCCATTCGTAGTACATGGTATGAAATCTCCTTAGCCGACGTGGGCGATGCTGGCGATTTCGATCAGCGCGTCCGGTTTCACCAGGCCGCACTGGATGCAATAGCGGGCCGGTTTCTCCCCGGCGAAGTATTCGGCGTACACCCCGTTGATGGCGGCATAGTCAGCCCAGTCGCGCAGCATGATCATGTTGAAGGTGATGTCGTCGAGGCTGCCACCGGCCGTCTCCACCACACCCTTGATGGTTTCCAGCACATGGCGCGTCTGGGCGGCGGCATCGCCCACGTGCACCACATTGTTGTCCTTGTCGAACGGCAAGGTACCGGAGACATACAGGATGCCGTCGGCCAGGGAGCCCGGGACGAAGGGGGCGATGGGCACGCCGGTGCCCGCGGGGATAATGGCTTTCTTGCTCATGGTCGAATTCCTCTCAGGCACTGGCCGTGGCGAAGGTGGTGCAGAAATCCTCGACGCTGGACACCCAGCCGAAGAACGTCTCGATATTGAACAAGGCCGCCTGCTGGGCGAAGGCCGGGCCGGCCTGGTGGGTGGCGTCTGCCAGTACCACGCCGAAGTACTCCAGGAAAAAACCATCGCGCAGGGTGGACTCCACGCACACGTTGGTGGCGATGCCGGTGAACACCAGGTTGCGAATGCCGCGGCTGCGCATCAGGCTGTCGAAATGGGTGTTGAAGAAGCCGCTGTAGCGGGTCTTGGGCACCAGAATGTCGCCGGGCTGCGGTTGCAGTTCGTCCACCAACTGGTAGTCCCAGCCACCTTTGGCCAGCAGCGTGCCGTGCAGCTCGGGGCGCTGACGCATGGTTTTCAGGGCGTTGGACTTGTGCCAGTTGGGCGAGCCGGGGCCGCCGGCTTCCACGTACTCGGCGTCCCAGCCGTTCTGGAAGAACACCACCGGCATGCCGGCGGCACGTGCCGTGGCCAGGGCCTTCTGAATGTTGGCGATCACCGGGCCGGTGCTGCTGACGTCGAACCCGGCCAGGTCCAGGTAACCCCCCAGGCTGGCGTAGGCATTTTGCATGTCGACCACCACCAGCGCCGTTTCGCTGGCCTTCAGGCTCAACGCTTCCGGGCGTGCGGGCAACGTACGGGCGGGTAGCGGGTCAGCCGGCAGGGCATAGCCGCTGAAAGGGGCGGGGGCGTTCATCAGGCGGTTTCCTTGAGCAGGTTGATGTGCTGGCGGCTGGTCATCAGCGGCTGAATCTTTTCGCCGAAGTCTTCCACCCCTTGCACGAAATCATCGAAGGTCAGCATCACGCCTTGGGTGCCGGGCACCGTGGCCACCTCGTCGAGCATTTTTGCCACGCTGCTCCAGGAGCCCACCAGCGTACCCATGTTGATGTTCACCGCCGAGGTCGGGTCGGCCATCTGGCGCATGTTCGAGCCGGGGCTCTGGTCAGCCGCGCCCTTGTCGGCCAGCCAGGCGATGGCCTCCTGGTCGGCGCCTGCCTTGTACAGCTCCCAGCGCTCGCGGGCCTGCTCGTCGGTGTCGGCGGCGATGATCATGAACAGCACGCAGGAAGTGACATCGCGGCCGGTTTTCGCATTGGCCTGGATAAGGCGCTCGGCGGTGGGCGCGAAAGCGGTAGGGGTATTGACCCCCTTGCCGAAGCAGAAGTTGTAGTCGGCGTACTGCGACGAAAAGGCCATGCCGGCATCGCTCTGCCCCGCACAGATCACTTTCACGTCGGCCTGGGGCTTGGGGCTGACCCGACAATCGTCCATGGTGAAGTATTCGCCCTTGAGGTCGCTGTGCCCGGTGCTCCACAGCTCGCGCAGCACCTGGGCGTATTCAGCCAGGTAGGCGTAGCGGGTATGGAAGAATTCATCGCCGGGCCACAGGCCCATCTGCTCGTATTCAGGCTTCTGCCAGCCCGTCACCAGGTTGACGCCAAAGCGCCCGCCGGAGATCGAGTCGATCGTGCTGACCATGCGCGCGACAATGGCCGGGGGCAGGGTCAGGGTGGCGGCGGTGGCGAACAACTGGATGCGCGAGGTAACCGCGGCCAGGCCCGCCATCAGGGTGAAGGATTCCAGGTTGTGCTCCCAGAATTCGGTCTTGCCGCCGAAGCCACGCAGCTTGATCATCGACAGGGCAAAGTCGAACCCGTAGTGCTCGGCCTTCTGCACGATAGTCTTGTTCAGCTCGAAGGTAGGCTTGTACTGGGGGGCTGTGGTGGAAATCAGCCAGCCGTTGTTGCCGATGGGGATGAAGATTCCAACGTCCATGGGTGATCCTCTTGCACGGGGCGGGAAAAGACCCCATGGCACTTGCACTAACCAGGCCATCTTTGTTTTTGTTCCTGTAAACAATGGGTTGTAATTTATGACGGACCAATTGGTCTGTGCTGGAGCACCTGGTTTGGGCACGCTGCACGGGGTTGGGGCGTAGCGGGGTAGTTGCCTCTGACGGCGCGCGCGGTAAAGTGCGACTGTTTTTCCGTCGGTTACAGGATGCCCGTGTGAAGAAAGAACCCGCTGCCCCGGCCAAGACGCCGCGTACGCCCAGCGCCTCCACCCTCAAGCGTCGCCACCGGTTGGTGGAAGGCAAGCGTGCGGTGATCCTGGACGCTGCCCTGCAACTGTTCTCCCGTTTCGGCGTGCATGGCACCAGCCTGGACCAGGTCGCGAGCCTGGCCGACGTGTCCAAGACCAACCTGTTGTACTACTTCAGCAGCAAGGACGAGTTGTACCTGAGCGTGCTGCGCCAACTGCTGGACGTGTGGTTGCGCCCCTTGCGCGGCTTCAGCGCCGAGCAGGACCCGGTACAGGCCATCGGCGATTACATTCGCATCAAGCTGGAACTGTCCCGCGACCACCCGGCCGAGTCGCGGCTGTTCTGCCTGGAGATCGTCCAGGGCGCGCCGTTGCTGCTCAAGGAATTGCAGGAGCCGCTGCGCGAGCTGGTGGACAGCAAGGTGAAGGTGATCCAGGCCTGGATCGATGCCGGCCAGTTGGCGGCCATCGAACCGCACCATCTGATCTTTTCCCTGTGGGCCACCACTCAGCATTACGCCGACTTCGCCAGCCAGGTGGCGGCGTTGACGGGCAAGGGGCTGAGTGACCCGGTGTTTTTCCAGGAGGTATTGGGGAATGTGCAGGGGCTGATTCTCAATGGGCTTCGGCCGCGGGGGTGAGGGGTGTTGAACCGCCTCACCTTACCGTCACCTGATTTTTCGTACGGACCTGGCCGCGTCACGCTTCATACGCTGTGCCAGGCATACCGCAGCGCCGGGGGGCGACGGTCATCAGGCCCTTACGGGTTGACGAAATCCTGATAGTTGGCTTTGGTGATCAATTGGTAAGGAATGGTCAGTTCCGCCTCGTAGGGCTGCTTGCGCACCATCTGTAACGCCAGGTCGATGGAGCCGGTGGCCTGGCCCTTGTTGTCCTGGTACACGGTGACCGCCAGTTCATCACGTTTGATCGCTTCCAGGCCCGCTGCCCCGCCGTCGCTGCCGCCTACCAGGATATCCTTGCCCGGCTCCAGGCCGGCCTGGCGGATGGCCATGGCGGCGCCAATGGCCATTTCGTCAGCGTTGGCCGCCACGGCGTCGATTTTCTTCCCGGACACAATCCAGTTGTTCATCAGGTCCATGGCCTTGCTGCGCTGCCAGTCGGCGGTCTGTTCTTCCACCACGTGGATGTTGGGGTAGTCCTTGAGCACGGTCTTTACCCCCAGGGTACGGTTGTGTGTCGCGTTGTTGGAGAGCAGGCCGAGCATGATCGCCAGGTTGCCTTTGCCGCCCATCTTGTCGGCCAGGTAGCGCATCTGCATCTCGCCGGCCTTGACCTCATCCGAGCCGACGTAGCCGACCCCCGGCGGCAACTGGTCGCCGTCGGGCCGGCGGTTCACGTACACCAGGGGAATGTGGGCCTTCTGGGCGTCGTCGGTGATCTTGGCCGTGGCGGCGGTGTCCACCGGGTTGACGATGATCGCGTCCACCCCCTGGCTGGTGAAGTTCTGCACCTGGTTGAGCTGGCGCACCACATCGCCCTGGGCATCCTCGAACTGCAGGGTCACGCCGGGCAGTTGCTTGGCATGGGCCGCCATGTAGTCGCGCATCTGCGCCAGGAACACATCATCGACCTGGGCGATGCTGACGCCAATGCGCACATCGGCCAGGGCCAGGGGGGAGAGGGCTGCGGCGAACAGCAGGGCGAGCAGTTGCTTTTTCATGGTGGTGCTCCGGTCTTGTTGTTGTTTTGGAATAACCTTGAAGGGGCCTCAGGCCCGGCGCTTGGCGCTCTGCCGTGCCACGCGCTCGGCGAAAGTGTCATAGGGCCAGCGCTCTTGCAGCGCCTGTACCATCAACTGTTGGTCGGTCTGTGGTGCAAGGCCGTGCAGCGGCGGGTCGGTGTCCAGGTTGGTGGGAAAGGCATAACCGTCGGCACAGCAGGCCACCACGGCGGCCAGGCTCTCGGCGTCCAGCAAGTGGTCTGTGGCCTGTTGCAGCAGGTGGGGGTACAGGGCGAGCATCATGCGCTGGCGGTCCAGGGTTTCCATGGGTTTGCCAAAAGCCGAGCTGATCTGCAGCAGGTTTGCCATGCGGTGCAGATCGGCCGTGTGGTTGCTGCCAGCGGCATGGAACAGCGCCGGGTTGAAGAACAGCAGGTCACCTTTGGCCAGCGGCAATTGCACGGCGTGCTGCTGGAAATAGTCGATAAAGTCAGGGCGGCGCCAAGCCAGGTAGCCCAGGGGGTATTGCTGGGAAAACGGTAGCAACTGGGTCGGGCCGCTGGCCAGTGGCATGTCGGTGTGGGCCACGGCGCCCTGCAGAGTCAGGTATTGGGACAGCACGTGCAGGGGCAGAGGGTAGCGTTGCACCACCTCCTCGGTCTGGAACCCCAGGTGGTAGTCGCGGTGCGGCTGTTGGGCCTGGCCACCGGGGCGAACCACGTTGACCTGCGCGGTGACCTGGAAGTCCGGGCCCAGCCAGGCTTCGGCGATCAGCCCGAGCAGGGGGTTGGCATAGTACTCCACGAACGAGGCGGGTGAGCACAGGGCTGCCTTTTGCAGGGCGTTCCAGATGCGGCCGTTGCTGCCCGCCTTGGCGAAGTGGTCAGCCGCCACGCCAGCCTCGGCTTCCGTGGCGAAGATGGCTTCGAACACGGCGCTGTGGCGGTCGATGACCGCGGGGTCGTCGAAGCCTTGGCGCACCACTAGCACGCCGGGGCCCTGGCTGAACACGCGGTGCAGTTCATTGAGCACCGCTTGGCGGTCGCTTGTGCGCAGGCGGTGACCTTCATAGATCGGCACATTGGCCTGCACCTCAGCGCAGAGGGGGTAGTGTTCGCGTCGGGCCTGCTGTTCGCACAACAGGCTGAAGTCTTGCAGGCGCACGGCGTCGGCGCGGACGAAGGCGTCACTCATCATTCACCCTCCGCCAGGTGCAAGGGCTGTGCGGGGCGCGGGCTGCCGCCGTCGCCGCAGCCGAGCACACCTTGCTCCAGGTCGATGATGGCACCGGTCATCATCCCCGACTCGCCAGACAGCAGGAATGCCACGCTCTGGGCCACTTCCTCGGGCTTGAGCAGGCGCCCGAAGGGCTGGGCCTGTTCGGCCGCCTGCAGCCAACCGTCCTGGGCGCCGTGGTAGTGGCGCTGGATCTCGTCTTCATGGGGGGTGTCCATCCAGCCGATGTTCAGGCCGTTGACCCGGATGCGGTTGTGCAGGGCGCTGAACGCCACGTTCTTGCTGAGGATGGCCAAAGCGCCCTTGGACGCTGCGTAGGCGGTGAGAAACGACTGGCCGCCGTGGCCGGTCACGCTCTGGATATTGACGATCGCGCCTGCCACCTTCTGGCTGATCATCAGCTTGATGGCCTCCTGCATGAGGAAGAACGGCGCGCGCACGTTGACGGCGAACAGGCGGTCGAACAGTTCCGGCGAGGTGTCGAGGATGGTGCCACGGTCCGACATGCCAGCGCAGTTGACCAGCCCGTGCAGGGTGCCAAAGTGGGTGCGGGCCGCGGCGATCACTGCACGGCAGTCGGCCACTTGCTCAAGGTCGGCCTGAACGAAATGGGCCTGGCAGTCCAGGGCTGCCAACGCTCGAACCTGGGCCTGGCCCTGATCGGCGCGACGCCCGCAGATGATCAGCCCGGCGGCACCGCGGTTGGCCAGGGTGCGAGCCACGGCCGCCCCCAGGCCCTGGGTGCTGCCAGTGACCACAAAATACTGGCCCGTGAAGGACGTGGCGAGGTCGGTTGAGGTCATGAGGTTCTCCTGAGGTTTTTTGTTATGGGCTTCGCAGACCGGGCGCCTCGACGCCTGGCGAAACTGAGACTAGCATTGCCATTACCTCGTAAAAGCCCGAAAAGACCTCATAAAAACCTCAGACTCGACCCCATGCTAGAACGCGCTAAACACTTCTCCATCAAGCAACTGGCCACCCAGGCGGGGGTCAGCAAAGCCACCGTCGACCGCGTGCTGCACCAGCGCGGCAGCGTGCATTACCAGACCCACCGGCGTATCGAGCAGGCCCTGGACGAGCTTGAGGCCCAGGAGAAAAATGGCCTGGCGGTAGGGCGTACCTTTCACATCGACGTGATCATGCACACGCCCCGGCGCTTCAGTGCGGCCGTGCAGGCCGCGATCACTGCGCAACTGGGCAGCCTGGCGCCGTTTCGTATCGCCCCGCGCTTCCACCTGTTCGAGGAAATCGAACCCCAGGCCATGCACGATCAACTGCTGCGTTGCCTGGCCACCGGCAGCCAGGGGGTGGTACTCAAGGCCGCCGACGAGCCAGCGGTCAACCTGGCGGTCAAGCAACTGGCCGCCGCCGGTATTCCGGTGGTCACCCTCGTCACCGACTTGCCCCACAGCGATCGCATCGGCTATGTCGGCATGGATAACCGCACCGCCGGCCAGACCGCTGCCTACCTGTTGTCGCGCTGGTTGCCGGCGCAGCCCCAGGACGTGGCGGTGGTGATCGGCAGCGAGCTGTTTCGCGGCGAGGAAGAACGCGAGATGGGCTTTCGCAGGTGGCTGCGTGCCCGGGCGCCGTATTTGCAAGTGCTGGACATCAGCGGTGGTTACGGGGTTTACCCACGCACCTTCGAGCGGGTCTGCGCAGCGCTGGACCAGCACCCGGGGCTTCGGGCGGTGTACAGCGTGGGCGGCGGCAACCGTGCCATCGTCGACGCCTTCGCCGCCCACGGGCGGGTGCTGGACGTGTTCATCGGGCACGACCTGGATGAAGAGAACCGCCAGTTGCTGGCCGAGGAAAAAATCGCGGCGATCATCGACCACAACCTGCAGATCGATGCTCGTCATGTGTTCCTGCACATCCTGCAGTTTCACCGGCTATGGAAAACCGGGCCCATTGCGCCCTCCCAGGTGCAGATCGTCACGCCGTTCAATTTGCCCTACTGATTCACGCCGTCGTTTCCCTGTACAACAACAATCCCAGGAGTTCGATCATGCTTAGAGTCGCTGTTCTCGGTGCTGGCCGCATCGCCACCATCCATGCCGCCAACGTCGCCGCCCACCCCGATGCCACCCTGGTGCTGGTCGCCGACCCCTGGCGCGCCGGGGTCGATGCCCTGAGCGCCCAACTGGGCTGCGAGGCTGTCTACGATTGCAATGCCGCCCTGGCGCGCGACGACATCGACGCCGTGGTGATCGGCACGCCCACCGACACCCACATCGACCTGATGCTGGCGGCCGTGACGCGCGGCAAGGCGGTGCTGTGTGAAAAACCCATTGACCTGGATATCGCCAAAGCCCGCGCCGCTGCCGACCATGTCGAGCGCCAGGGCGGGCGGGTGATGCTGGGTTTCAACCGCCGCTTCGACCCGGACATGCTGCGCCTGCGCCAGGGTATCGATGCCGGGCAGATCGGTGCGGTGCGCCAGGTGATCATCACCAGCCGCGACCCGGGCCTGGCACCGCGTGAATACCTGGCTCACTCCGGCGGCATCCTGCGGGACATGACCATTCACGACTTCGACACCGCGCGCCACCTGCTGGGCGAAGAGCCCACGCAGGTCAGCGCCATCGCCAGCCGCCTGGTGGACCCCAGCCTCGAGGAAATCGATGATTTCGACAGTGTGATGGTGCTGCTGCGTACCGCCTCCGGCAAGCAATGCCATATCAACTGCTGCCGACAGGCCGTGTATGGCTATGACCAGCGGGTGGAAGTCTCTGGCGCCTTGGGCGTGCTGCTGACCGATAACCACCGGCCCAGTACGCTGCGCCACTGGAGCGCCGAACACACTGAGGCGCTGGAGCCGTTGCAGCATTTTTTTCTGGAGCGGTATGCCGAGGCGTATCGCAATGAGCTGGGCGCGTTTATCCAGGCCCTGACGGCGGGCACGGCGTTGCCCACCGGGGTGCGGGATGGGTTGTATGCGCTGCAGTTGGCGGATTGTGCGTTGGAGTCGATTCGCACGGGGAGGGTGGTGGCGTCAGGGCTATCAGGTGCATGACCTGATGTTTTTGGCGTTCTTGAGCGTCGAGCGCCGCCCGTGCGGCGCTTTATCGCACAAACTCGATGAACGCCTTCAACGCCGCCGGCAGATGCCGCCGTCCCGGGTAATATAGGAACGGCCCGCTGAACGTCTGCCACCAGGGCTCCAGCACGGGCTCCAGCGCGCCGCTGGCCAGGTAGGGCGCAAGCCAGTCCTCGAACAGGTGAATAACCCCCAGTCCTTGCACCGCGGCATCCACCGCCAGGTCGACGGCGCCACCGATGCGCACTTTCAACGGCCCGGTGGGCTCGACCCGCACCACTTCGCCGTCCCGCTCGAACTCCCATGCCGGCATCAGGCCGCTGCTGAACTGCCCGCGCAGGCAGGCATGGCCCAGCAGTTCGCGCGGGTGGGCAGGGCGGCCATGGGTGTTCAGGTAGGCCGGGGCGGCAGCGGTGGCGAAGCGCTGGGTGCGCGGACCGATGGGCACGGCAATCATGTCCTGTTCCAACCGCTCGTCGTAACGGATGCCGGCGTCGCAGCCAGCGGCCAGGATGTCGACGAAGCTTTCCTCGACGATGACCTCCACCTTGATCTCGGGAAAGGCGTTGAGGAATGGCGTGAGGATACCGGGCAGCACCAACCGCGCCGCGCTCAGGGGCACGTTGAGCTTGAGGGTGCCGCTGGGGCGCTCGCGAAAACCGTTGACCACGTCCAGGGCAGCCTCCACCTCGGCCAGCGCGGGTACCAGGCGTTCCAGCAGCCGGGCACCGGCCTCGGTGGGGGCCACGCTGCGGGTGGTGCGGTTCAGCAGCCGTACGCCAAGCCGTGCCTCGGCGCGGCGCACCGCGTCGCTCAGGCTTGACGCCGACTTGCCGCTGGCACGGGCGCCTTCACGAAAGCCACCCGCCTGGACCACGGCGTGGAAGGCAAACAGGTCCTGCAGGTTGTTGTTCATTGTGCGCTCATCCGTACGGGCTGTGCCGATTCCACTGTATTTTCACACACTCGGTCAATGCCTATAGTCAGTGGCCTACCCACCGAGGATCTACCCATGACCACATCGTCTTTCACGCTGGGCCACCGCACCGTCAACCGCATGGGCTATGGCGCCATGCAACTGGCCGGCCCGCAGGTATTCGGACCGCCGAAGGACCATGGCGCAGCATTGGCGGTATTGCGCGCGGCCCTGGAGGCCGGGGTCAACCATATCGATACCAGCGATTTCTACGGCCCCTACGTCACCAACCGGTTGATCCGCGAAGCCCTGGCGCCGTACCCACAGGACCTGGTGATCGTCACCAAGGTGGGTGCCCGCCGTGGTGACGACGGCGCCTGGCTGCGTGCCGACAGCCGCCAGGAACTGATCGACGCGGTGCACAGCAACCTGCGCCATCTGGGGCTGGATGTGCTGGAAGTAGTGAACATGCGTGCCTGGGGTAACCTGCATTCGCCAGACGAGTCTTCTATAGAGGCGCCATTCACCGTTCTGGCTGAGCTGCAGCAACAGGGCCTGATCCGCCACCTGGGGGTGAGCAATGTCTCGGCGGCGCAAGTGGCCCAGGCGCGCGCGATCGCGCCGGTGGTATGCGTGCAGAACCACTACAACCTGGTGCACCGTGACGATGATGCGTTGATCGATACGTTGGCGGCGGATGGCATCGCTTACGTGCCGTTTTTCCCCTTGGGCGGGTTCACGCCGTTGCAGTCGTCGAAGCTGGATCAAGTGGCCCGGCAGTTGGGGGCCACGCCCATGCAGGTGGCGTTGGCGTGGTTGCTGCAACGTTCGGCGAATATTCTGCTGATACCCGGGACTTCGTCGGTGGGGCATTTGCGGGAGAATCTGGCAGCGGTGGAGGTGGAGTTGTCGGCGGAGGTGACGGGGGTTCTGGAGGGGGTTTGAGGGGGGGCGGGCCTGAAAACGCTCATTAAATCAACGGCCTGCACCCAAAACCGACCTCCCTCCCGACCACTCGCCGCTTTCAGCTTGCGCCGTCAACTCACGTGGAGTACAAATGTACTCCATGACTACTTTATCCCCAAAACGCGCCGCCATACTCACTTTCATCCGTGACCGCATTGCCGATCACGGCCAGCCGCCGAGCCTGGCGGAAATCAGCGAGGCCTTCGGGTTTGCCTCGCGCAGTGTGGCGCGCAAGCATATCGTGGCCTTGACCGAGGCTGGTTTCATCGACGTCACGCCCAACCAGGCGCGGGGCATTCGCCTGGCGCGGCATCAGCGCCGGCCCGAGGTGCTGGAGATTCCGGTGCTGGGCCGGGTGGCGGCGGGGCGGCCTATCGACCCTGACGTGGGCGTGCACGACCACCTGGTGTTCGATGCGCGAATGTTCGCTCGCACGCCGGACTTTCTCCTGCAGGTGGCCGGCGACTCGATGATCGGCGACGGCATCCTCGACGGTGACCTGGTGGGCGTGAAACGCCAGCATGATGCCCGCAACGGCCAGATCGTGGTAGCTCGCCTGGACGGCGAGGTGACCATCAAGCGCCTGGAACTGAACCGCGACAGCGTGCGACTGATGCCACGCAACCCGGCCTATGAACCCATTGTCATCGACGCCGAGCAGGAACTGGTGATCGAAGGCATCTTCTGCGGCCTGGTGCGTCGCTGATGGGCGCGGTGGTCAGCCTCGATGGCCTGCTCGACGAGCGGCGGGTGTGGAAGGGCCGTGCCCAGGCCCAGCCCGTGGCCACCCAGCCCACGGGCCATGCTGCCCTGGACCGTGCCCTGCCCAGTGGTGGCTGGCCGCCTTCGGCCCTCAGCGAAATCCTGTTGCCCGGCGCCGGCAGTGGCGAGCTGCGCCTGCTGTGGCCAACCCTGGCGCGCCTGAGCCAGGCCGGCGAGCGCATCGTGCTGGTGGCGCCGCCTTTCATTCCCTACCCGGCGGCCTGGGAAACGGCCGGGGTCGACCTGCGTCAACTGGCGATCATCGAAGCCCGGGGCAACGAGGCCTTGTGGGCCGCTGAGCAGTGCCTGCGTTCGGGCAGTTGCGCCGCGGTGCTGTGCTGGCCGGACAAGGCCGACGACCGTGCCCTGCGGCGTTTGCAGGTAGCCGCCGAGACCGGCCAGACCCTGGCCTTCGCCTGCCGCCCCCGGCAGGCCGCCAACAACCCTTCGCCGGCGGCCCTGCGTATCGCCATCGACCTGCGCCCGGCGCAATTGCGCGTGCTCAAATGCCGCGGTGGCCTGGCCCCGGCCGCGCCTTTGGCGTTCAGCGCCTGAGGTCGCCATGCTCTGGGCCTGTATCCTGTTTCCGCAATTGGCGCTGGACAGCGCTCGGCGGCGCCGTGAAGACCCCGACGCGCCACTGGCCCTGATCAGCGGCCCGGCCCAGCGCCGTGTGTTGCAGGCGGTCAACCCGGCGGCCAAGGCGCTGGGGTTGCGTCCCGGGCAGACGCTGACCGCTGCCCATGCCCTGAGCCGTGACTTTGCCACCCTGGCCCATGACCCGGCCGACATCGACCAGTGCCAGCAGTTTCTCGCCGCCTGGGCCTACCGTTTCAGCTCCCAGGTCAGCCTGCATTACCCCCGCGCCCTGTTGCTGGAGGTGCAGTCGAGCCTGGGCCTGTTCGGCCCCTGGCCGAAGTTCGAGGCACGGCTGCGTGACGAGCTCAAGGCCCTGGGCTTCAGCCACCGCATTACCCTGGCCCCCAACCCTGTGGCCGCGCGCATGCTGGCCAATGCCCATGACGGCCTGGCGGTGCTGGAGCCCAGGGCCTTGCCGACAGCCCTGGCGCCCTTGTCCATCGAGCGCCTGGGGTTGCCCCGGGACACCGCCACGGCCTTCGCGCGCATGGGCCTGCGCAGCTTCGGCCAGGTGCGGGCCTTGCCCCGTGACACCCTGGCCCGGCGCTTTGGCGCTGGCGACCTGCTGCATCTGGACACCCTCGACGGCCTGCGCCCCCAGGCCCTGGCGTTCTATACCCCACCAGACTTTTTCGAGCAGCGCATCGAGCTGAATTTCGACGTGGAATCCCATCAGGCCTTGCTGTTCCCCCTGCGTCGCCTGATCAACGACCTGGCCGCCTACCTGGGCGGGCGCGACAGTGGCGTGCAGCGTTTCACCCTGCACCTGGAGCACGCCGAAGGCGAGGACACCCTGGTGCCCGTGGGCCTGCTGGGCGCCGAGCGCGACCCCGGCATGCTCTTTGAACTGGCGCGCGGGCGCCTGGAGCCGGTGCAGGTCAAGCGCCCGGTGCGCAACGTGCGCCTGGTGGCCCGTGACCTGCCGCGTTTCGTGCCCAGCCACCTGGCCCTGTTCGACGCCCGCCCGCAGCAGTCCCAGCCCTGGGAACAGTTGCGCGAACGCTTGCGGGCACGCCTGGGCGACGATGCCGTCAACGGCCTGGGAGCCCGCGCAGACCATCGCCCCGAACGCGCCTGGGTGCCGCAGGCATTGCCCAAGACCCTGGCGGCCGGTGAGCGCCCGGCGCGCCCCGGCTGGCTGCTGGCCGAGCCCCTGGCCTGGACTGACGGCGACATTCGCGTGCTGGCCGGCCCCGAGCGCATCGAGTCGGGGTGGTGGGACGGTGGCGACGTGCGCCGCGATTATTACCTGGTGGAGACTGCCAGCGGCCAGCGCGCCTGGGCCTATGAAGCCGTGGGCGAGCAGGGCCGCCTGTGGCTCCAGGGCTGGTTCGCATGAGCCTGGGCTACGCCGAACTGCACTGCCTGTCCAACTTCAGCTTCCAGCGCGGTGCCTCCAGCGCCCAGGAGCTGTGCGAGCGCGCCAGGCGCCATGGCTATCAGGCCATGGCCATCACCGACGAATGCACCTTGGCCGGTATCGTGCGTGCCTGGCAGGCCGCCAAGGCCTGTGGGCTGCCCTTGGTCGTCGGCAGCGAAATGCGCATCGACAACGGTCCCAAGGTGGTCTTGCTGGTGGAAAACCTGGCCGGTTACCAGAGCCTCTGCCAGTTGATCACCCTGGCCCGGCGTCGGGCCGCCAAGGGCGAGTACCAGGTGTTGCGCGAGGACTTCGCCCAGGTGCCGCTGGACGGCCTGCTGGCCCTGTGGCTGCCCGACAACCCCTGCGACCTGGCCCCCGGCCATTGGCTGCGTGGGGTGTTCGGCGACCGTCTGTGGCTAAGCGTGCAACTGCACCGCGGCCCCGACGACGCCCGGCGCCTGCAGGCGTTGCTGGCCCTGGCCGCGCAGTTGAAGCTGCCGGCCGTGGCCAGCGGCGACGTGCACATGCACGCCCGCGGCCGCCGCGCATTGCAGGACACCATGACCGCCATCCGCCATCACTGCACCGTGGCCGAGGCCGGGCAGCACCTGTTCGCCAATGGCGAGCGGCACCTGCGGCCCCTGGCGGCCCTGGCTGAATGCTACCCCCAGGCCCTGTTGGACGAGTCGGTCCATATTGCCCGGCGCTGCACGTTTGACCTGGGCCAGCTCAAGTACCAGTACCCGCGTGAACTGGTGCCTGACGGCCACACCGCTGGCCAGTGGTTGCGCGAGCTGACCGAGCGCGGCATGCGCTGGCGCTGGCCCCAGGGGCCCACGCCCCAGGCCCGGGCGCAGATCGACAAGGAACTGGCGCTGATCATCGAGCTGGGCTACGAGAGCTATTTCCTGACCGTGCACGACATCGTGCGCTTTGCCCGCGAACGGCAGATTCTCTGCCAGGGCCGCGGCTCGGCGGCCAACTCGGTGGTGTGTTTTGCCCTGGGTATCACCGAGCTGGACCCGGCACGCATGAACATGCTGTTCGAACGCTTCATCTCCAAGGAGCGCAACGAGCCACCGGACATTGACGTCGACTTCGAACATGACCGCCGCGAAGAGGTGCTGCAGTACGTCTTCAACCGTTATGGCCGACGCCGCGCGGCCCTCACGGCCGTTGCCAGCAGCTACCGGGGGGCCGGGGCCATTCGCGATGTGGCCAAGGCCCTGGGCCTGCCACCGGACCAGGTCAACGCCCTGGCTGACTGCGTGGGCCGCTACAGTGACCGCGTGCCCCCCGTGGACCGCCTCGACGAGGCCGGCTTCGACGCCGACAGCCCGGTGCTGCGCCGGGTGCTGGCACTGACCAGTGAGTTGATGGGGTTTCCACGCCACCTGTCCCAGCACCCGGGCGGCTTTGTCATCAGCGAGTACCCGCTGGACACCCTGGTGCCGGTGGAGAACGCCGCCATGGCCGACCGCACCATCATCCAGTGGGACAAGGACGACCTGGACGCGGTGGGGCTGCTCAAGGTCGACGTGCTGGCCCTGGGTATGCTCAGCGCCCTGCGGCGCAGTTTCGAACTGCTGCGCCGCTACAGTGGCCGCGAACTGACCCTGGCGAGCATTCCGGCCGAGTGCGAGCGCACCTACGCCATGATCAGCCAGGCCGACACCGTGGGGGTGTTCCAGATCGAGTCGCGAGCGCAGATGGCCATGTTGCCACGGCTGCGGCCAAGGACTTTCTATGATCTGGTCATTCAGGTGGCCATCGTGCGGCCGGGGCCGATCCAGGGCGACATGGTTCACCCCTACCTGCGCCGGCGCAACAGGGAAGAACCGGTGGTCTATCCCTCCGAGGCGCTGAAGAAGGTCTTCGAGCGGACCCTGGGCGTGCCGCTGTTCCAGGAACAGGTGATGGAGCTGGCCATCGTCGCCGCCGACTACAGCCCCGGCGAGGCCGACCAGTTGCGCCGCTCCATGGCCGCCTGGAAGCGCCATGGTGGCCTGGAGCCGCACCAGGTGCGCCTGACCCAGGGCATGCTGCGCAATGGTTACAGCGAAGCCTTCGCACAGAAGATCTTCGAGCAGATCAAGGGCTTTGGCAGCTATGGCTTCCCCGAGTCCCACGCGGCCAGCTTCGCGCTGCTGACCTACGCCAGTTGCTGGCTCAAATGCCATGAACCGGCGGCCTTTACCTGTGCGCTGATCAACAGCTGGCCCATGGGCTTCTACAGCCCCGACCAGCTGTTGCAGGACGCCCGTCGTCACCAGTTGCAGACCCGCGCCGTGGACGTGCGCCACAGCGACTGGGACTGCACCCTGGAGCCCAGCGGGGAAGGGCAACCGGCCATTCGCCTGGGCCTGCGGATGATCCGCGGTTTTCGTCAGGAAGACGCCTTGCGCATCGAACAGGTACGGGCCCGGCAGCCGTTCAGCGACGTCAGTGACCTGTGCCTGCGCGCTAGCCTGGACAACCGCGCCCGCGCCTTGCTGGCCGATGCCGACGCCCTGCAGGGCCTGGCCGGCGACCGCTTTCGCGCGCGCTGGGAAGTGGCCAGCGTCGAGGCGCAACTGCCGCTGTTCGCCGACCTGCCCAGCCGCCGGGACACACCGGTGGCGCTGCCGGTACCCAGCGTCGGCGAGAACCTGGTGGCCGACTACGCCACGGTCGGCACCACCCTGGGGCCCCATCCGCTGACCTTGCTGCGCCCACAGTTGGCACGTTTGCGCTGTCGCAGCTCCCGGGACTTGATGAACGTCGAGCATGGCCGCCATGTCAGCGTCAGCGGCCTGGTCACGGGGCGCCAGCGCCCGCAGACCGCCAGCGGGGTGATTTTCGTCACGCTGGAAGACGAGTTCGGCATGATCAACGTGGTGGTGTGGAACGACCTTGCCCAGCGTCAGCGCAAGGCACTGGTGGGCTCGCAACTGATGCAGGTGCACGGCCGGCTGGAGTGCGAGAGCGGCGTGCGGCATGTGATCGCCGGCAAGCTCACCGACCTCAGCGGCCTGCTGGACGGGTTGGACACCCGCAGCCGCGACTTTCGTTGACGCCGCGCCGGGCAGGGCGCCCGGCGCGGCGGTCGATCAGGGCCGCTAAGCTGGTGCGGCGGTGTTGAACAGCGGTTTGAAGTGCTGCTCGGCCTGGGCCCTGCCGAGGGCCCCGCGGTGGATCAGCGCTTCATTGCCCTGGGCGGCCTGCCATTGCTTGCCCAGGCTGCGTTGGCGCGCCAGCTTGATATGCGCCACGGTGAAGCCGTCAAAGCCCGTGGCCCCCCGGGGGTAATGGAAATGGGCGTACCACAGCGCCTTGGGCGGCTGCTGGCCAAGGTCGCGGATTTCGTATTCGACAACGAAATCCTCGGCATCGACCCCGCCCGGCAAGCGGCCCTTGTCGACGATGGCCACTCGGCCCTGGGCCAGCAGGAAGTCCAGGTCGCCGGCCTGCGGGGTGGCCCAGGCCAGGGTGGTCTGTAGCCGCCGCCTGAGCCCCGCGGCGTCGAGGTCCGTGGCCTTGCTGGTCAGCGACTCGATCAGTGAGTCTTCGGGGGCCAGTTCCCTCACCCGCGTGGCCTGGTCGCGAAGCCGTTGAGCCAGGGCCTGGTAGGTATGTTCCAGGTTGCGCGGGCTGTAGTTGATGTAGCCTTCTGCCGTTTGAATCTGCCGGTCTATATCCTTCAGCAGCGCTTGCCCCTGTTCCAGCTCACGTTGGCGGTCACGGACCTGGGCGGCCCGCTGGGGCGTGGGGTTCAGATGGCGGCCGCGGCCGTCGGTGCCGATGGCCCAGTGCTCCTTGGCGTTGTTGGCGCCGTCCAGGGTATAGAGGCGCTCGTTGGGCTGCAGGGTATAGCGGGCTAGCGTGGCACTGTCGTCCACCTCTTCAGCCACATAGTGCAGGTGGTCCGGCGTTTCGAAGGCACGTCGGGCCCCGCTGCGCGATGACGGCCGTTGTGGTTTGGTCGGGCTTGGCCGCGCCGGCTGGGCAGTACCGGTTGGCTGGTCCAGGCGCGCCAGTTGCGTGCGGTAGCTCTCGATAATGGTGTCCAGTGCCTGCATGGCCCGGGGGTAGAGCGTCAGGTCATAGAATTCGGGGTACAGCACACTGGTGGACGCGATGAAGTCCTGATAGTCGACCACGTGGTTCAGGCAGGTGGTGAAAATCTGCCGCTGCTGGCGTGGCGGGAGCAGGTCCTGCAGGTCATCGTGGTTGCGCACCGCACGGGTGAAACGCTCGCGCAGCCGCGTCAGTTGCACCAGGTGCTCCCAACCCGCCGGGGTGTCGTCGACCAGCACATGGGTGAGGTCGAGCACGGTGTCGATGCGCCGGTAACGGTAGAAGCGGTCGTTCAGCATGTCCAGGGTCTGCTGATGTTCGCCTACCGAGCGCGGCCGCGGCGTCTGCTCGCGTCTGGCCCAGTCGGCCAGCTCGGCCATGTGCACGCTGATGCTATCCTGCAATGGCAGCATGCGCTGCTGGGTGTCGCGGATACGTGCCACCAGGTCGAGGCGGCCTGGGGTCTGGTTGAGGGCCTTGGCGGCGATGCGAACTTCGCTCATCAAGCGATCCAGGCGTCCTTTCTCCAGGTGCAGCAGGTTCTGCAGCCAATTGCTGACCGAGGTATTGGCGTCCCGCTGCAGTTCCAGGAGCATGCTGCGCTGGTTGCGGTCGCGGGACAGCTCCTTGATCTGGCGCAGGAGGTCTTCCAGGCCGCGATGGCCATCGATCAGGTCGGTGTGGATGCGCCGCGCGGCCTCGTACAGTGCCTCGGTGGTCACGTGCTTGCCCAGGTCATTGCTGTCGAAGGAGGGCAACGCGTTGACCGTGTCCACCAGGTCACCATGGCGGCGCTCCAGGTCTTTCAGGCGACGGGCGTCGTCGCGGGGGGAGCCGCCGGCCAGGCCGCCGTCCAGCAACTTGCCCGTGACGGCGCCGTGGGTATCCCACTCGCCGTCAGCATCGAGGGTGATGGGCTGGCGGTAGGTACGGGTGGCTGTGCCTGACAGCCGCCAGGTCTGTGCGGCGTCGTCCCAGCGCACTTGGCAGGCCTGGCCGTCCCTGACGATAAAGTCACCCGCAGCCAGCCGGTACACCTGACGATAGCGGCCATGGGTCCCGGGCGAGGCGCCGGCGAAGTCGAGCACGCCGGTGTGCTCGTACCCGGCGAAGGGGCGCGCGGCGGCAGGCCCGATACCGTTTGGCCGGTGGGGCGGGGCATGGCGCAGGCGCCGGGCCTGCGCCCGCCACTGCCCAGGTTTGGGCCTGGGTAAACGGCCATGGGCGCCGGGCGCCAGGGTCATCAGCGCATCCGCCAGTGATTCGAGCACCGTGTGCACCTGCTGGCGACCCTCTCGGTCGTTGCCCTGGTGAAAGGCCAGCAAGGCATCGCGCACCGCCTGCAGGCTGTCATAGGCCTGAATGAGCGTGCCCACCAGGGGCATCATGCCCAGCGCCATGCGTGTGTACAGCAAGGCGTTGTGGACATTGAGCAGGAACGCTTCCACATCGACCTGGTGGTTGCTGCGGGAGGTCTGGCTGTTGGCGTGGAGCCAGCGCGCCAGTTGCTGCGACACCAGGTAGTCGGTCAGGGAACGATCGGTAGTGGGCTTGAACAGCATGAACACCTGGTCATCGCGGTCCTGATAGGCACGGAACAAGCGGGTGGTATGGCGGGCCTTGTCGCCCACCATCACCCGGTCGGCCAGGTAATCGATGAAGTGCGGGTCGAGCAGGTCGTCAAACAGTGCCTGGCGGGCGGCCGCGAGGCTGACGAAGGCGCGCACGGTCTTGCGCGGGTTGAAATCGGCCAGGTACAGCAGCGTCTGGCCGGTGGCGGGGTCGACGATGAACACCACCCCCGACACAGTGCCCTTGCGCTGCTGGGTATCGGCGTGCGGTGCCAGGTACAGGCTGATCAATTGCACCGGTGCCATGCCGGGGGCGTCGATGGCACGTTCCAGCAGTGCCTGGCCGATGGCGTCCAGGCGGCCGGTGCGCAGTGCGGTCAGGCTGTGCAGCTGCAGCATCAGGCGCACCGGTTCGCTCAGGCATTCGTGGCGGTACTGGCGCTGGAAGGCCGACTCTTCCCGCGTGCCCCAGTAGGCGTTCCGGACGCAATCGGCGTAGGCGCTGGCCATGTTCAATTCACGCACCAGGGTCATGAGGTAGGCCTTGGTGAGGCCCGCCTTGACCGTGGCGCGTTCGGCCTCGTTGCCGCCGGCCACGGTGACCACTCGGTAATCGAGCTGCTCGGCCATCCGGGTATCGATGTTCAGCAGGCTCAAGGCTTCCAGGCTCAAGGTCATGCGGGCCTGGCTGGGGGTGCGTACTTCTTCGTAGCGCGGCGCATTGTTGAGGGTCGGCACCGGCCGCCGTGAATGGATGACCTCCACGGGCAGGTTCAGGCTGACGTCGAGGGCGCCACCGACAGTGAAGTCCTGGCGCAGGCGAGCCTGTAGCGTGGCGCGCGCGAACCGCTCACGCTCGGGAACCTCGCGCTCGTGCAGGGCCTGGGCGCGGTCGCTGGCCCGCAGGAAGCGTTCGAGCAGCTCGCGCCAGCGCTTGCGCTCGGCCATCGGCAGGGTGTCCAGCCAGCCCGGCAGTTTGCCGCGAAGGGCCTCGCTGCGCTGGTGCTTGAGCAGGTGGGCGCTGGCGCTGTCGCGGGCATCGTGGTGGGGCACCTGCAACCGGTACCGGCTGGCTTCGCACAGTTGGCCCACGGCTTGAACCTGGGCATCGTCGGGCTGCGGGTGAGCCAGCAGCAGCGCCTGGGCGCTGGTGGCTATCTGCAGCCGCTGGGCGTCGAGGCTATGGGCGGCCGGCTCACCGGTAAACGTGGTGGTGCGCAGGGTGGTGCCGGGGGCCTCGCCGTGCGCCAACGCTTGCTCCAGCACGGCCCGTGACGCGAAGCGTTGCAGGCCGCCTGCCATGCCGGGCCAATAGAGCAACATGCTGTCGGTCGACGACGGGTTGGCCAGGGCTGCGGTGGGGCCCACCAGGACCACGCCCGTCAGGGACTGTTCGCTGCCGTCGGGCAGCGTCAATGCCAGGGTGGCGGCGCCGCTACCGGCCAAGGCATCGCTCAGGTACTGGTGCTCCTGCGCAGTGATCTGGCTGAGGGCCAGTTGGATATCGGCTTCCGCTTTCAGCGCATCGCGCCGGGCCTGCAGCAGCGTCGGGTAGTGCGGGTGCTGGTCCAGTTGCGTCAGCGCTTGGGGGGTGTCGACGTCCAGCAGCACGTCGATGGCGGTATCGGCCCGGGTCTGCGCTTCAAGACGGCGGGCCAGCAGGGCCTGGAGGTTGCGCATCGCCGGTACGTTGTGATCGCCGATGAAGTGGCCGCCCAACAGGGTCTCGTAGGCGTCCAGGTGTAGCTGGATCATGGCCTCGCGCTGGGCGGTGGGCAGGTGGGCGGGCAGGTGCCCGAAGCCAGGCGCCCACACTGAGTGATCGGGGTCAGGTGTGGCCGGTGTGCTCGGCGGCAGGAGGGGGAACAGGGTGCTGAAGGCCGGCGCCGTGGCACGACGGCGCAGCGTGTCGAGCCAGGTTGTGAAGCCCTCCTGCGCCCCACCCGGCTGGGGTGCCCAGACTACAAGGCTGGCCTGGGGTACGTCTGGCCACAGGCGAGCAGCGTGTTGGGCCAGCCAGGCGTCGAGTGCCGGCCTGTCAGCGAACGGGACCAGCGCCGGTTGGGCCGCGGGGTTGAACAGCAACGGCCCGGCAGCGCCGGCGTCCTGGCTGAACACCAGGGCACCGTGCAACGGGTGGTGCAGGCCCTGCGCGTCCACGGTGCTCACACGGTCGACGGTGATGCCGGTTACCGGGCCATCCAGGCATTGGCGGGCCAGGGAGAGGGCCGCGGACGGCACGCGGGCCTGGGCCCATTCCCAGTCCACATGGGCCTCCAGCAGGCGCAGGTACTGGTGGGTGGCGGCCTGGCGGCGGGACAACGGGGTGCCGGGCGCGCGGGCGTTCCAATAGCGATCAACGGCGATGGTTTCGCCGAGGGGCGCGCCGTCGAGCAAGGCGAGCAAGGCCTGGCGGGCATCGGCGGCGTGCTCGATTGCGTGTTCGAGCCGCGCGGGGTCGACGATGTCCAGTGGGCGAGCGGGTAGGGTCATGATGATGGCCTCCATGGCCGGGAAGCAGCGCCAGCCGCTGCTTTATCCGGGCCATTGGAAGGCATGCCCTGTGGGACGGGGTGGCATATATGTGGGGGCCTTGCCGGGGCCTGTCAACGCGGCGTCGCTCGCCCTGGACGCCTTATGGGCCGGCTGGCCCATCACCCCGCAAGATGCTGGCTGCCTGGCCTGCGGTCAGCGGGTAGTCGAAGAAGCGCTGGTAGAACGCTTGAGTCAAAGGCCCCATCTGCACGTTCTGAAACAGCGCGGGGTGCAGTTGCTGCGCCGCCCAAGGGAGCTGCAAGGCGATCTCGGTGCCGTACCGGTCCCAGGGGAATACCCCCGCCGGGTTGCGCAACAGGTGGCCACGGGTCACGGCGTGCAGCTGCTTGAGCAGCGGCGCCTGGTCCAGCGAGCCGGCGTCGGCGGCCAGGATGACCACGTCGGGTTGCCAGGCCAGCACCTGCTCGGCGTTGACCACCTGCAGGTTGCCAGTCAGGCCGGTGGCCGCGTTGCGGCCACCCGCCAGGCCTATCCAGTCGTCGATCAGCGTCCCCGTGCCATCGACTTTCAAGGGCTTGAGCGAGGCGATGTGCAAGACCCGTGGCCGCTGCTCTGCAGGCAGGCCCTGAAGGCGCTGGCGAATGGTTTCGACCTGTTGATCCAGATAGGCGTCATAGGCCTGGGCCCGGGCCAGCGCCTCGGGGCTGCCCAAAGCCTGGGCGCTGGTCAGCAGCGAGTGCTTGAGCCCCGGCAGGTCGTTGAAACCCATGTACACCACGGCAATACCGGCCTGCTCATAGGCCAGGGCATGGCGGTCGCCGGTGCTGGCGAACACCAGATCGACCTTGGCCGCCAGCAGGCTCTCGACATTGAACGCCGTGCCATCCACGGTCAGCGCCTGGTTCAGCGACGGTTGCACGGTGAACATCCACGGCTGGCGCTGGGCATGGTTGACGGTGGCGACGATGCGGTCGCCGGCGCCCAGGGTCATCAGCAGCGCATGGTGGGCGAACCAGGCGTCGGCTATATGCCGGGGTTGGTCGGGCACGGTGACCGTGCGGCCCTTGTCGTCCACCACCTGGCCGGCCAGCGCCGTGGCGCTGACCAGCCCCAGGGCCAGCCACAGCCCGCGCCACGTCACAGGTCCACCTGGATCGAAGCCTGCAGCATGCGCGGCGCACCCAGCTGGGCGCTGGCGTTGCCCGCCGCACTGTAGCCGTTCAGGCCACCGGGCACGATGTTGGTCCAGTAGCGTTCGTTGGTCAGGTTGGTGACCTCCAGGCGGTACACGGTGTTGCGCTGCATCAGGCGAGTGGTGAAGCTGGCGCCCAGGTCGAAGGTTTCGTAGCTGGACACCCAGTGGCTGTCGGTGTTGTCAGTGGGGCGCGGGCCCACGTAACGGGCGTTGACGTTCACCGCCAGGCCGGGCACCTGGGGCACCTGGTATTCGGTGAGCAGGCTGGCGGTGTAGCGCGACAGGCCCACGATGCGCGTGTCGCTGGTGGCCGCGCTGCCGGTGTCGAGCACCTTGGGGTCCAGCCAGGTGATGCCGCCGAACAGGCGGACGTTGCTGCCGACCTTGCCGTCGGCCATGAATTCGAGGCCACGGTTGCGCTGCTCGCCAGCCACGGCGTAGTCCAGGTTGGTCTGGGTAAACGCGTAGGGCCGCTTGATCTGGAAGGCGGCCAGGGACAGGTTGACGCCCTCCAGGGCCAGTTTGCCGCCGATTTCCCACTGGCGGCTGCGGTACGGGGCCAGGATAGTGTTGGCGTTGGTGGTGCCAGTGGGGGCGGTGTCACCCTGCTGCAGGCTGTCGGCATAGGTGACGTACAGGGTCAGGTTGTCGACCGGTTTGTACATCAGGCTGCCGGCACCGCTCAGGCCGTGGTCGTCGGAGCCGCTGCTGGTGGCGCCAGTCTTGCCGTAGTTGCGCACCGACATCAGGCTTTGGCTGCCCGTCACCATCAGGCTCCACTGCGGGGTGAAGGTCAGGGTATCGCCGACGATGAACGAGCGCTGGGTGGCAGTGGCCGAGTGGTAGCGGTCGGTGAAGTCGGGGTAGTCCGGTTCGTTGAAATTGACCGGGTCGTTGAGGCTGGCAGTGCCCAGGGTCTGGGTGGCGCCGTCGACGGGGTTGTAGTTCTTCCAGTCGAACCCGCTGAAGCCGAGGGTCAGGTCATGGCGCACCGAACCGGTCCATTCGGTGCCGTTGAGGTTGGCCAGGTAGCTGTTGATGGTGAAACGGCTGGCGGTGGCGGTGGCCACGGTGCTGGTATAGGTGCCGCCGGTGGCGGCCAGGGTGTTGGTGACGGCGGTGGATTCGCGGTCGGCGATCTGGCGCAGCAGGCCCACGTCCAGTTTCCAGTTGCCGTTGAAGTCATGCTTGATGTGCACGCTGGCGGTGTCGGTGGTGTCGTTGTCGCCGGCGTAATTCTGCCCCAGGTTGTGCCGGGTTGGGTCCAGGGCGCCGGGGAAACTGGCATTGGTGGCCAGGGCGAACTTGCCCGGCAGGCCCTTGGCCAGGTAGTTGTAGTGGCTGAATTGGGTCTGCACCACCGTGTCGTCGCTGACCTGGAAGTCCAGGGCCAGGCTCACCAGTTGCCGGCGCAACGTGCTGCCGGGGCTGTAACTGTGGCCTTGCTCGTCGAGCAGGTTGAGGCGGTACTTGATCTTGCCGTCGGGGTCGAAGGGGCCGCTGAGGTCAGCGGCTTTCAGCCAGCTCAGGCCTGTGCCCACGCCCACGGTGACGCGGTTCAGGCGCTCGTCGGTGGGGCGCTTGGAAATGAAGTTGAAGGTGCCTGCCGGGTTCGCCGGGCCGTACAACGAGCCCGCCAGGCCATTGAGGACCTGCACGTCGTCGAACTGCTCGGCGGGGTAATCGGTGGTCGAGACCACGTTGAGGCCGTCCAGGCGGCTGTTCTGCACCACGCTGCCCTGCAGGCCGCGGCTCTGGGGGCGCGCGCCGTCGCCCTGTACCGAGGGCAGGTAGCGCAGGATGTCCTTGACGCTTTTGAGCTGTTGGTCCTGGATCAGGTCGTGGGGCACCACGTTGATCGAGTAGGGGGTGTCCAGCAGGCGTCGTTCACCCAGTGGGCCAAGGTTGGCACTTTTCTCGCGGGCCGCGCGGGCATCCTCTTCGGCCTGGGTTTCCTGGCTGCCGGTGACGTTGACCGCGCCCAGTTGAATCGGGGTGCTGTCGGCGGCGTGGGCCAGGTTGACAGCGGCCGCCAGCAGCAGCGGGGCATAGGGGAGATGCTTCATGCAGTCACTCTCACAGGGGAACGAAAAATCGGTGGTGGTCGCTGTCGATCTGGCGCACGGGCACGCCGTACAAGCGCTGCATCAGCGCGGCGTCGATGACCTGATGCGGCGGGCCGTCGGCGATCAGGCGCCCCTCATGCAGCACCCAGGCGCGGTTGGCGCCGGCCAGTGCCTGTTCGGGACGGTGGCTGGTGGTGAGAATGGCCAGGCCGCGGGCGGCCAGCTGTTGCAGGCGCTCGAGCAGGCGCAACTGATGGCCGAAGTCCAGGCCGGTCACGGGCTCGTCCAACAGGATCAACCGCGCTTCCTGCACCAGTGCCCGGGCGATCAGCACCAACTGCCGTTCGCCGCCCGACAGTTCGGTGTAGGTGCGCGCGGCCAGGTGTTCGATGCCCATGGCCTGCAGCGCCCGGCCCACGGCGTCGAGATCGGCGGCAGCGGGCGCGCGGCCCAGGCCGGTGATGGGCAGGCGGCCCTGGGTGACGATCTGACCCACGGTGTAGGGAAAACTGGGCACATGGCTCTGGGGCACGTAGGCCAATTGCCGGGCGATGCTGCGCCGGTCCAGGCGCTGCAAGGGCTGACCGTTGATTTGTACTTGGCCGCTGCCAGGCTTGAGCAACCCCAGCAGCACTTTCATCAGCGTACTCTTGCCGGCGCCGTTGGCGCCCAGCAGCGCGATGCAGTCACCAGGGGCGATGCTCAGGCTGACGTTCTCGAACAGCGTGCGTGCGCCCAGGCGGTACCCCAGGCCTTCGGCCTGCAACAGCGGTGGGTTCATAGCCAACCCCGGCGCACACGGTGTAGCACCAGCACGAAGGCCAGCGCGCCGAGCAGTTCGGTGACGACGCCCAGGGGGACCTCCCCGGCGCCCAGGCTGCGCGCCAGGGCGTCGGCGGCCAGCAGGAAGCACGCACCCAGGCCGGCACTCACGGGTAGCAGCCGGGTGTTGCCCGGCCCCACCAGCAAGCGCGCCAGGTGCGGGACCAGCAGACCGACCCAGCCGACCATGCCGGCCAGGCTGACCGTCAGTGCGCTGATCAGCGTGGCCAGCACGATCACCCCATAGCGGATGCCCCGCACCGGTACGCCCAGGCTCAGGGCTTCATCGTCACTCAATGACAAGGCGTCGATGGCCCTGCCCAGCAGGCACAGCACGCCGATGGCCAGCACCAGCACCGGCGCGGTGAACGCCAGCGCGTGCTGGTCCACGGCGCTGAGGCTGCCCAGCAGCCAATAGACGATAGTGGGCAGTTGGCTCTGCGGGTCGGCCACGTACTGGGTGATGGATAGCAGCGAGGTGAACAGGGCGTTGGCTACGATGCCGCCCAGTACCAGCATCAGGATCGAGGTCATGCCGAACAGGTTGCCGATGGTCACGCCCACCGCCACGGCCACCAGCCCCGTGGCGCAGGCCAGCAGGGGAATCCACAGGCCATGGAGGTCGGCGACGATGCCCACGGCGGCACCGAAAGCACAACCGCTCAGCACCCCCAGCAGCCCCGGCGACACCAGCGGGTTGCGAAACACCGCCTGGTACGCCGCGCCCGACACCGACAGCCCGGCCCCGACCAGCGCCCCGGCGATGACGCGGGGCAGGCGGCTGTCGAAGACCACGCTGTGCAGCAGGGTGTACTGGTCATCGGGCAAGGACGAAAGCCCGGCCCAAGCGCCAAAGAAGGACATCAGTTGCGAAAGGGGAACGGGGTAACGGCCGATGGTCAAGGCCACCAGGCTGGCGACAATCACGGCAAGCAGGCTGAAAGCCGCAGGGTAGAGCGGGGTAGCTCGGGGCATCGGGAAGGGTCGGGTGGTGGCGGTGTAACAAAAAGTATATAGCGGTCAGGGGGAATGGACTAGGTCGTACATTGCAATCTTCATGGAAGGCCACCCGCTTCAGTCACAAAAAAGGGCCATGTCCACCCAGGGGGAGCAGGTGGCATGGCCCAACGCGGGGCGTCGAGCAGTTGGTAACCTCGACGGCCGGCAATGTATCAGCGGGTCCGATCATGAACCAGCGAACAGAACGCAATGATATATTCCGTTGCAAGCAACAATGCGGCAGCCACCCAAGTACGTCAGCCCTTCAACAACGCCCGGGCGCGGGCAAAGCACTTCTCTGCGACCGCCGACCGCGGTTCCGTGCGGCGCATGATCAGCCCCAGCGGCGCCAGTACCTCGGCATCCGGCAGTTCCAGCACGCCCATGTGCTCGCTCAGTCCTTCGAATCCCCCCTCCAGCGGCATCACTGCGCAGCAGAACCCTGCCTGCACAGCCTGGATCAGTTGAAAGGTGGAATCGCTTTCCAGCACCGGCCGCGGGGTCAGCCCGCGGCTGCGAAAGCTCAGGTCCACCGATTTGCGAAAGTGCATGCCGTTGAGGATCATCCCCAGGGGCAGCTCGGCGGCAGCCTCCCAGCTGATCTGCGGGCTGTCGAAGGTGAAGAAGCGCGTGTCGTAGAGTACGCCGATGCGCGTGGACGACAGTTCGAAGAATTCGAAATGGCTGGCGTTGACCTGGTCCAGGTAACAGATGCCCAGGTCCACCTGATTATTGGCCAGGGCGGCGACGATATCGTCGCTGGTCATGGTCGAGACACTGAACCCCAGTTCCGGAAAGTCCTTGGCCAGGGCCTGGATGAACTGGGTGGTGTTGAAACTGCTCAGGGGCACCATGCCCAGGCGCAGGTCACCGATCAGTTGCCCACGGCACGCGGCTGCTTCGGCATACAGGCCATCGTGGGCCGCGATCAGCGTACGCGCCCAGGCCAGCACCCGCTCGCCCGCCGGGGTGAAGCCCTCGAAGCGCTGGCCGCGGTTGACCAGCACGATATTGAGTTCGTCTTCCAGGTTGCGCAAGCGCATGGACAAGGTCGGCTGGGTGATGTTGCAGCGCGCCGCGGCCTGGCCGAAGTGGCGAGTCTGGTCGAGGGCGATCAGGAATTTGAGTTGTTTGATATCCAAGGGCATTACCGGGTGGTCAGTCGGGCGGGTGGGCGGCTAAGGCCTAGGCGCTGTTATCCCTGTGGGACCGGGCGAAGCTCGGGAAACAGGCGCTGCGGTAGGGCAGCCAGTGCGCGGTGGGTCGTTCCCGAGCTTCGCCCGGGCCCACAGCATCCTGGTCCTGACCGTCCAGGGGCGACCGGGTCAGCCGCCGGTCATGTTCATGAAGCGTACCACCTGTACGTCGTCATTGAGCTGAAAGTCGTGCCGGTAGGGCTTGATCTTCATGGCGTCGACAATGGCCTGCTCGACTTTCTGCGGCTGCCCCGGGTGGGCACGCAGCACGGCCTTGAGGTCCACGGCGTGCTCATTGCCCAGGCACAGCAGCAACCGGCCCTCGACAGTGACGCGCACGCGGTTGCAGGTGGCGCAGAAGTTATGGCTGTGGGGCGAGATGAAGCCGATGCGAATGGCCGGGGCTTCGGCCAGGCGCCAGTAGCGCGACGGGCCCTGGGTGGATTCGGCGGAGTCGAGCAGGGTATAGCGCTGGCTGATGACCTCACGCACCTGGGCACTGGAGAAAAACGCACCGGCACGGCTGTGCTCGCTGATCACCCCAAGCGGCATCTCTTCTATAAAGGAAATGTCCAGGCCACGGTGGATGGCGAACGCCACCAGGTCGTTGATCTCGTCGTCGTTGCGGCCCTTCATCACCACGCAGTTGAGCTTGGTGTGGGTAAAGCCGGCGGCGTTGGCTGCATCGATTCCCTCGATGACCTTGTGCAGGTCGCCGGTGCGGGTCAGCTCGCGAAAGCGTGCCGGGTCCAGGCTGTCGAGGCTGATGTTCAGGCGGTTGACCCCGGCATCCTTGAGCGGCTGGGCCAGGTGGCCCAATTGCGACCCGTTGGTGGTCATGCACAGTTCGCGCAGGCCGGGCAGGGCAGCGATGCGTTCGCACAGCCCGACGATGCCCTGCCGCACCAGCGGCTCGCCACCGGTGAGACGGATCTTGCGGGTGCCCAGGGCAACGAAGCGCTCAGCCAGTTCGGCGATCTCTTCCAGGCTGAGGATGCGCTGGCGCGGCAGGAACGTCATGTCCTCGGCCATGCAGTACACGCAACGGAAATCGCAGCGGTCGGTCACCGACAGGCGCACATAGTCGACGCGTCGGGCGAAGCCATCGATCAGCATCCGGTCAGCCATGTACACCTCTTGGGGCAGATTATGTATCCAGAATAAAACGCCACGGGCGCCAGGTCTAATTACTTCGAGCGAATAGACGATCGATGGGGTCTATCGTCATGTGATAGAGCCCGTCGATCGTGCAGTCACTAATAGCGATTGGACACCTGTGCGACCCGGGCATAGCCTGACATTCTGAATTCATTGCCTCACGGAGTGCCCCAATGTCCCAGGTCGAACGCTATAAACCCTATAAAGGTGCCGCCGCTGGTTGGGGCGCCCTGGTGGCGGTGACGCGCAGCTGGCTGGGCAGCAAGAAGGCACTCACCAACATCCGCGCCATGCTCAAGACCAACCAGAACGGCGGCTTCGACTGCCCGGGTTGCGCGTGGGGCGAGTCGCCGGAAAACGGCATGGTCAAGTTCTGCGAGAACGGCGCCAAGGCGGTCAACTGGGAAGCCACTGGCCGCCTGGTGACCCCGGCGTTTTTCGCCCAACATTCGGTGTCGGCTCTGGCCGCGCAGACCGACTACTGGCTTGAATACCAGGGCCGCTTGACCCACCCCATGCGTTACGACGCTGCTACCGACAAATACGTGGAAACCAGCTGGGAAGATGCCTACGCGCTGATCGCCCGCCACTTGAACGCCCTGGAGTCGCCGCACCAGGCCGAGTTCTACACCTCGGGCCGGGCCAGCAACGAAGCCGCGTTCCTGTACCAGCTGTTCGTACGTGCCTTCGGTACCAACAACTTCCCCGACTGCTCCAACATGTGCCACGAAGCCAGTGGCGTGAGCATGAAAGAGACCCTGGGCGTGGGCAAGGGCACCGTGGTATTCCACGACCTGGAGCACGCCGATGCCATCTTCGTGATCGGCCAGAACCCCGGCACCAACCACCCGCGCATGCTCGAACCGCTGCGCGAAGCGGTGGAGCGTGGCGCCCAGGTGATCTGCATCAACCCGCTCAAGGAGCGTGGCCTGGAGCGTTTCCAGCACCCGCAGCACCCGCTGGAAATGCTCGGCAACGGCTCCAAGCCCACCAGTTCGGCCTACCTGCGCCCGGCCCTGGGCGGCGACATGGCGCTGTTCCGCGGCATGGCCAAGTTTCTGCTGCAATGGGAGCGCGACGCCCAGGCCAGCGGTGAGCCGGCGGTGTTCGACCACGCCTTCATTGAGGAACACACCACCGGGATGGACGCCTACCTGGCCGAAGTCGACGCTACGCCGTGGCCGCACATCATCGAGCAGTCGGGCCTGAGCCTGGCCGATATCGAGATGGCCGCCGCCATGTACCGCAAGGCCGAACGGGTCATCATGTGCTGGGCCATGGGCCTGACCCAGCACAAGCACTCGGTGCCGACCATCCAGGAAGTGATCAACGTACAACTGTTGCGCGGCAATGTCGGTCGCCCGGGTGCCGGCCTGTCGCCGGTGCGGGGCCACAGCAACGTGCAAGGCGACCGCACCATGGGCATCGACGAGAAACCGTCGAAAGCCCTGCTGGACGCCATCGAGCAACGCTTCAAGTTCACCGTGCCCCGTGAAGTCGGGCATAACGCGGTCCAGGCCATCGGCGCCATGGAGCGCGGCGAGGCCAAGGTATTCATCGCCCTGGGCGGCAACTTCGCCCAGGCCACCCCGGATACTCCCCGTACCCATGAGGCACTGCGCAAATGCGACCTGACGGTTCATATTGCCACCAAGCTCAACCGCAGCCACCTGGTCACGGGGCGTGACGCGCTGATTCTGCCGTGCCTGGGCCGTACCGAGATCGATGTGCAGGTCAATGGCCCCCAGGGCATCACGGTGGAAGACACCTTCAGCATGGTGCACATTTCCCACGGCCAGCTGAAACCGCGGTCGCCGGCCCTGCGCTCGGAGCCTGCGATCATCGCCGGCATGGCCGCCGCCACCCTGGGCAACCATCCGGTGGACTGGCACTGGCTGGTGGGCGACTACAGCCGCATCCGCGACCTGATCGCCGACACCCTGCCAGGCTTCGCCAACTTCAACGAGCGCCTGCAGCACCCGGGCGGTTTCCACCTGGGCAACAGCGCCGCCCAGCGCGTATGGAAAACCGCCAGCGGCAAGGCCCAGTTCACCGCCAGCCTCCTGCCGGATGACCTGGTGAACGCCGGTGTACGCAAGATGAACGTGACGCCTGACCTGATTCTGCAGACCATGCGTTCCCACGATCAGTACAACACTACCCTGTACGGCCTGGACGACCGCTACCGCGGTGTGTATGGCATGCGTGACGTCGTGTTCGTCAGTGAAGCCGATATCCGCAAGCTGGGCTTGCAACCGGGTGACAAGGTCGACCTGGTAGCGCTGTGGGACGACAACCGCGAGCGTCGGGTCAAGGGTTTCACCTTGATTGCCTACGACATCCCCGAGGGCCAGGCAGCCGCCTACTACCCGGAAACCAACCCGTTGGTGCCGTTGGAAAGTTACGGTGACCGCACTTACACGCCAACCTCCAAGTTCATCGCCATCAAGGTGGAGAAGGCCAGCGCCAGCAACCTCATTTCTGCGGCTGTCGCCTGATTCAGCAACGGGCGCCATAATTGCCCCTTGGGCCTGAATTTCTCCGAGGCATCGTGTTCCAACAGCGATGCCCCGGAGAATGGACGCCATGAACCCACCCCGCCGAACCCTGCTCAAGGCCCTGCTGGGTGCCTGGACCGCCGCGCACATCCCCTTTGCCCTGGCTGAGCCGGTAGGCAGCCAGGCTCAAGGCGATTTCCTCGCCTTGTCGGCACTGATCGCTGGCCAGCAAGCCCTGGACCGCGACCTGGCCAATGCTCTGTACCTGGCCCTGACCCAGCAATATCCGGCCTTTGCGGACCAGGCCAGCCAGTTGCTCAGACTGATGGAAGCCCGCCACCTCGACCCCGCCACCCTGCAGGCCACCCTTGACACCGAGCAATCGCCCTTGGCCAAGGTGCCCAGCGTGTTGGCCCGTGCCTGGTTCATGGGAGTGGTAGGCAGCGGCACGCAGGCGCGCTGCGTAGCGTACGAGCAAGCCCTCAATGCGCGTATGGTCGCCGACGTGCTGCAGCCGCCCAGCTTTGCCTTGGGCGGCTATGGCGTGTGGGCGGCCAAGCCCCAGGGGAGCGCCGAGCATGGCTGAAGCCCTCAGCGCCGATGTAGTGGTGATCGGCAGTGGCATTGTCGGCGCCACGGCGGCGCGGCGCCTGGCAGAGCGGGGCGCTTCGGTGTTGATCCTGGAAGCGGGCGGCGAGATCGACCATGCCCAGGTGGTGGCGGCATTTCGCGCCTCGCCACGCAAGCACGACTGGCTGGCGCCGTACCCCTTCCATGACTGGGCACCGCACCCCCTCTACCAGCCCGAGCCCAACGACTACCTCGACCAGGCCGGGCCCTATCCCTATCAGACCCAGTACATCCGTGGCGTGGGTGGCACCAGTTGGCACTGGGCGGCGCAAGCCTGGCGCCTGCTGCCCAATGACTTTCGCCTCAAGAGCCTGTATGGCGTGGGCGTGGACTGGCCCTTGAGCTATGACGACCTGGAGCCTTTCTACCATCAGGCCGAACGGCTGATGGGCGTCTCCGGTGCCGACAACACCGGTTCCCCGCGTCGCGACCCGCTGCCCATGGCCCCCGTGGCCGAACCCTACGCCATGGCGCGCATCCGCGAACGTCTGGCGCCGGCCTACCGGGTGGTAGGCAATACTGCCGCGCGCAATAGCCAGGTCTACGACGGCCGGCCGCCGTGCTGTGCCAGCAACAGTTGCCAGCCCATCTGCCCGATCAATGCCCAGTACCACGGTGGTATCGCCATCCAGCAGGCGCTGGCCGCCGGCGTGCGGTTGCAGACCCGAGCGGTGGTGTACCGCCTGGAGCATGATGAGCAAGGCCGGATCGTCGCCGCGCACTATTACGACCCCGACAAGCAGACGTATCGGGTCACGGGCAGTACCTTCATTCTCGCCGCCAACGGCATCGAAAGCCCCAAGTTGCTGTTGATGTCGGCCAGCGACCGCTATCCCCAGGGCCTGGCCAATGGGTCCGGAAACGTGGGCCGCCACCTCATGGATCACCCCAGTACCTCCCTGAGTTTCGACGCCGATGAGGAACTGTGGCTGGGCCGGGGCCCGCAAAGCCCCAGTTCCATCAATACCCTGCGCGACGGTGACTTTCGCCGCCATCGGGCGGCCTATCGGCTGGACTTCACCAACGTTTCCCGGGTGGATACCGCGACCGAGGCGTTGCTCAAGGCCGGGGTCTACGGGCCGGCGTTCAAGACCCAACTGCGCCACCGCGCGGCGTTCGAAATGAGCGTCAAGGATGTGCTGGAACAACTGCCGCACCCGGACAACCGCGTTACCCTCAGCGACCGTCGTGACAAACTGGGCCTGCCCACGCCGCGCCTGCACTATGCCATCGACGACTACACCCGGCGCGGCGCCCAGGCCTCGCGCCAGGACTTCCTCGCCATCGCCCGCTTGATGGGGGCCAGCAACCTGCGCCATAGTGCCGACGGCGCGTTTTCCAACAACCAGCACATCACCGGTACGTTGAGCATGGGCCACGACGGGGCTGGCTCGGTGTGCGATGGGTTCGGCCGCTGCCATCAACATGACAACCTGTTTCTGTGCGGCACTGGGGTGATGCCCACCTCGGCCACCGTGAATTCGACCCTGACCGCCGTGGCCCTGGCGTTGCGCAGTGTGGGGCAGATTGATAACTGAAACTCATCAACTGCTTTGAAAAACAAATTTATCAAAACAATGTTCCAGCGGGACAATCGGTGGTGGCTTGCCAGCGAGCTTCTCCAGTTCCCAGCACCTAATAACAACGAGGTATCACCATGCAAGACGTCGTCATCGTCGCCGCCACCCGCACCGCGGTCGGCAGTTTCCAGGGCGCCCTGGCAGCCATCCCGGCCGTTGACCTGGGGGCCGCCGTGATCCGCCAGTTGCTGGCCCAGACGCGCCTGGACGGCAGCCAGGTGGACGAAGTGATCCTCGGCCAGGTGCTGACCGCCGGCGCTGGCCAGAACCCCGCGCGCCAGGCCGCGATCAAGGCCGGGCTCCCTGCGGCCGTGCCGGCCATGACCCTGAACAAGGTCTGCGGCTCGGGCCTCAAGGCCTTGCATCTGGGCGCCCAGGCGATTCGCTGTGGCGACGCCGAGGTGATCATCGCCGGTGGCCAGGAAAACATGAGCCTGGCCAACTACGTACTGCCGGGTGCCCGTACCGGCCTGCGCATGGGCCACGCGGCCCTCGTCGATACCATGATCAGCGACGGCTTGTGGGATGCGTTCAACGACTACCACATGGGCATCACTGCCGAGAACCTGGTGGACAAGTACAGCGTCAGCCGTGAAGCCCAGGACGCCTTCGCCGCGCAGTCCCAGGCCAAGGCGGCGGCCGCCATCGAAGCCGGGCGCTTCGTGGCCGAGATCACCCCCATCCTGATACCCCAGCGCAAGGGTGACCCCGTGGCCTTTGCAACGGACGAACAGCCCCGCGCCGGGACCACGGCCGAGAGCCTGGCCAAGCTCAAGCCGGCGTTCAAGAAAGACGGTACCGTCACGGCCGGTAATGCTTCGTCGCTGAACGATGGCGCCGCCGCCGTCATCCTCATGAGCGCCGCCAAGGCCCGGCAACTGGGCCTCCCGGTGCTGGCGCGCGTCGCCGCCTATGCCAACGCGGGCGTCGACCCGGCCATCATGGGCATCGGCCCGGTGAGCGCTACGCGCCGTTGCCTGGAAAAGGCTGGCTGGACCCTCGAGCAACTGGACTTGATCGAAGCCAACGAAGCCTTTGCCGCGCAGGCGTTGGCGGTGGGGCAGGAACTGGGATGGGACGCTGCCAAGGTCAACGTCAATGGCGGTGCCATCGCCTTGGGCCACCCCATTGGGGCATCGGGGTGCCGGGTGCTGGTGACCCTGCTGCATGAAATGATCAAGCGCGATGTCAGGAAAGGTCTGGCGACCTTGTGCATCGGCGGTGGTCAGGGCGTTGCCCTGGCGCTGGAACGCCCCTGACAGACCTGTGACGCGGCCTTGCGGCCGTGTCAGGCCCCGCGCTCAGTCGGCGCGGGTCGCATGGGCCCAGCGGTAATCCAGGCGCGGTACCCGCACCTTGATCCGGCGCTTGGCCGGGGTCAGCACCGGCTCATGCACCGGTTCCGGGTCGCGCAGGAACACGGTCATCACCGCACTCAGGGCGTACAGCCCGGAAAACGCCCACACTACACCTTCCAGGCCGAATCGCTCGCTGAAGATCGCCACCACCGCAGGGCCGACCCACGTCGAAGCACCCGCGCCCAGGCTCAGCACCGACAGCGCGGCCGCCTTGTTCTGCGGCGCCAGCGCCGGGGCCAGGGCCGACAGCGGCACGAAGCACGCCAGGGTCAGGCCATAGAACGCACCGAACACCGAGGCTAGCATGAAGTTGTGCGGAAAGGCCTGGGGCATGAAGAAGAACAGCGGCGTACTGAGGGTGCTGCCCACGGCGCCCAGCCACAGGATGGTGTTGCGGTACCCGATGCGCGTGCTGATGACGCTGGACGTCATGTTGCCGATGATGTTGAACACGAACACGATGGTCAGCAGGCGCAGCCATTGCTCCAGGGTAAAGCCCACGGTATGCATGAAGAACCCGGGCATCACCACCAGGAAACCGAACATGGACGCCGTGTTGATCACCCGCACCAGGCCGGCCAGTGAGACTTTTGGCTGGGTCCACATGATGGTGATGTTCTTGGCCATCGACACCAGCGGCTTTTCCCCCTCCGGTGCCAGGCGGCGCATGCCGTGGGCTTCACGCATGCCGACCAGGCCGATCACGCCGCCGATGACCACCAGCCCGAACGACAGCCAGAACGTTTGCAGCGCGCCGATCACCGGGATACTGATGCTGGCCACCAGTGACCCCAGGGTCGGCAGGCCTGCCGCATACGCTACCCAGAACCAGCCCACTGCCAGGCCCATCTTGCGCGATGGCGTGGCCGCGGCGATCCACACCAGGAAGCCGTAGGCGAACAGTGGGTAGCCAAAGCCGCGCAGGCCATAGGTCAGCAGGATCATCGGGTAGCTGAGCTTTTGCAGCCCGTAGACCAGGAACAGCGCTTCGAAGACGCTCCAGATCACCAGGCCCAGCATCATGACGCGCTTGGGGCCCCACAGGTTGGACAGCGCACCGGCGAGCCACGACGAAATGCCGACGGTGACGCCATACAGGGTGAAGACCATGGCGATATGGTTTTCGGCCATGCCGCGCTGGCTGAGGAAGGGTGAGAGGTAACCGAGTTCGACGCCGTCGCCGATCATGAAGATCAACAGGCCGACGAAGCCCCAGAAAAGGGGGTAGGGAATGCCGATTTTATCGCACAGGCGGGCGAGGGGAGAGTGCGGAGTGGATTGATTGCTCAATGTTCCGTTTCCTTGTGTGCAGCAGGTGCTTGGGCGCACCCATGAATGGCCTCGATGAGGTTGAAGGGCAGGTTTACGCCGCAATGGCGTGGGTAAAGCGACCGGACGGAAAAGGAAATGCAGGATCGACGAAAAACGCGTTCGATGCCGGGGTGATTTCTATCTTTTGTAGGGGTTCGAGTCGTTCACCTTTTTAGTTATCGCACCTGAAACGGTTTAGCGCAACCGTTTGCGTGACGTCTGCCTGCGACATTGCGCCCGGTTGTCAGGCCTCTGGCCACCCTGGGACGGGGGCTTCAGGCACATGAAAAAAAGACCGCCGTTGTGTCATTTTTTGTAATGCAACGGCTATCGCAACGCACGCGCGAGGGCAATTACCCTGCGGGATCAGCCAGGGAGGGCAGACGCATGAACGGCAACCGCAGACCCTTTTCGCTGCGTACGGGGCGCTTTAGCGAGCGGGGGCAGATCTATGTGGTCACGACGGTCACCGAGGGTCTAATAGCCCATTTCGAGGACATTCAGCTCGGTCGCTTGCTGGTAAAGGAAATGCGCGCGGCTGAGCAGGCGGGGCGGTTGTCGTCGCTGGCGTGGGTGGTGATGCCTCATCATTTGCATTGGCTCTTCGAGCTGCGCACCGCATGTGCCCCGACGCGGCCAGGTCCGCTGCTACGCGGATGGGCTTTACGCTGGCATGCCAGCGCACTCAAGGCTATCGCCAATCCCGCCACGCCGAATACCCACGGTGCCGAAGTGACCGGCAGCAATACGCCGGCCAGCAATGGCCCCAGCCCCGCGCCTACGTCGCGCCAGACGGCATTGGACGCCAGGGCCTGCACGCGCGCTGGCCCCGGGTTGCGTTCGGCCACCAATGTCGCCACGAGCGGCAGTTGCAAGGCCCGCAGCACCAGCACGGCGGCGCCGCCGACGATCACCCAGTGGTTGCCAAACACGCTCAGGGCGACAGCGCTACTGATGGAAAACACCAGCAGCATCGCCGTCGCCCCAAAACGCTGCGCCGCCCACCCGCCCAACGGGCTGAGCAGCAGTTCGGACAGGTAACGCAGGCCCATCAGCACCCCGGCGATCATCATGGCGTCGCCGCCCAGTACCTTCTGCGCCTGCAAGGACAGGCCGAAGATGAACAGTCCGTCCAGCGCCACGCCTTCGATGAAGGACCACACCGCCACGCTGTCGGGCCTCTTGAAGCGCTTGCCGCCCGCCTGCAAAGCATGGGGCTGCCGCGGCAGGCGTCGGGCAACGAAGAAGCCCAGGGTGCAAGTGCCGGCAAGAATGAAGAAAATCGCCCGCGGCCCTAGCCACAGGCTCAAGGCCGCCCCCAGCGGCAAGGCCAGCATGGGCCCGATGGCCGCCAGCGCTCGCGCTCGCCCGGAACGTCGCGCAGCACCTGCCGGTTCATGGGTGGCCATGACCTGGGTAGAAAGGTTGAACGCCGCGAAACACAACCCCCACACCAGGCGCAGCCCCAGCAACCAGGCGAACCCTGACAGCGTGGCGTTGCCCAGCGCGCACAGGGCCGCGGCACCTGCCGCGATCATGCTGGTGAGGCGGTCGCCCTTGCGCGCATAGAACTGCACCACCTGGCTGTAGCCGACAATCCGCACCAGGCGGTTGGCCGCCAGCAGAATACCGGCCTGGGCCAGGCTGATGCCGAAGGCCTGGGGCTGCATGGGCAGGAGCAGATAAAGCAACACGTCACTGGGCAAGCACAGGGCCATGACCGTGGCGGCTAGGCGGGATTGTCGGTCGGCGATCTGCGAAACGCTGGGCACTGCGCTCTCCACCCGGGGAAGGGGGAGCCATCATGCCGTGGGGAAGTGGATCCGGGCAAGCCTGGTGGCCTGCCCGGTACCCGGTCAGAAGATGTAATCGGTGGTCAGGAAGTTCGACTTGCGGTCGTGAATGATATCGCTGATCAACGTCTTGTTGGCGTCCTGGAACTTGGTCGCCACCAGCGTGCGAATCGAGAAGGTGCGCAAGGCGTCGAACACCGACAAGGTGCCTTCGGCCGAGTTCTTGCGGCCGTTGAACGGGTAGGTGTCCGGGCCGCGCTGGCACTGCGCGTTGATGTTGATGCGGCCCACCTGGTTGGCGAACAGGTCCACCAGCTTGCCGACCTGGGTAGCGTCGGTGCCGAAGATGCTCGCCTGCTGGCCGAAGTCCGACTCCAGCACGTAGTCGATCACCGTTTCCAGATCACGGAATGGCACGATCGGTACCACCGGGCCAAATTGCTCTTCCTGATACACGCGCATCTCCGGCGTCACCGGGAACAGCACCGCCGGGTAGAAGAACGAACCCCGGATGGCACCGCCGTTGGGGTTCACCACCTTGGCGCCCTGGGCCTCGGCGTCCTTGACCAGCGCCGACAGGTAGTCGGTCTTGCCTTGCTCCGGCAGCGGCGTCAGCGACACGCCCGGTTCCCACGGCATGCCGGATTTCAGCGCGGCGAGTTTCTGGTTGAATTTCTCGATGAAACTGCCCACCACGTTCTCGTGCACGAACAGGATCTTCAGCGCAGTGCAACGCTGCCCGTTGAACGACAGCGAACCGGTGATGGCTTCGTTGACGGCGTTGTCCAGGTCTACCTCGGGCAGCACGATGCCCGGGTTCTTGGCGTCCAGGCCCAGGGCCGAGCGCAGGCGGTGTGGCTTGGGGTGCAGTTTCTTCAGGTCGCTGGCGGCCTTGTGGGTGCCGATGAAGGCGAAGATGTCGATCTTGCCACTGGCCATCAACGCGCTGACGGTCTCGCGGCCGCTGCCGTAGATGACGTTGATGACACCGGCGGGGAAGCTGTCGCGGAAGGCTTCCAGCAACGGACGAATCAGCAGCACGCCGAACTTGGCCGGTTTGAACACCACGGTGTTGCCCATGATCAGCGCCGGGATCAGGGTGGTGAAGGTCTCGTTCAGCGGGTAGTTGTAGGGGCCCATGCACAGGGCCACGCCCAGCGGTACGCGACGGATCTGGCCCAGGGTGTCCTGTTCCAGCTCGAAGCGACTGGACTTGCGGTCGACGTCCTTCAAGGCATTGATGGTGTCGACGATGTAGTCGCAGGTGCGGTCGAACTCTTTCTGCGAGTCCTTGAGGTTCTTGCCGATTTCCCACATCAACAGGTTGACCACCGCGTCGCGCTGTTCGCGCATGCGCGCCAGGAAACCTTCGACGTGACGGATACGCTCGGCCACCCGCAGGTTCGGCCAGGCGCCGCGGCCCTTGTCGTAAGCGCGCACGGCAGCGTCCAGGGCGGTGAGCGCGGTGTCGGCATCGAGCAGCGGTGTGCTGCCCAGAATGACCTGTTGATCACCCTCGGGGGTATTCAGGAAGATCGGGCTGCGCACGGTGGCCAAGGGGCCATCCCAACGACGCAGTTCGCCGTCCACCAGGTAATCGCGTTGCTCGACCTGGCCGCTCAGGCGGTACTGTTCGGGGATATCCGCTGCTGTGGGGTACAGACTGCTCAGTGGATCTTGGCTCATGACGCTACCTCCATGGATGAACGGTGACAAAGGATTCAGCATAGCGCTATTGGTTGCGGGCTGAAACGTGTCAGCTCCAAATTTGGTCGGGTTTTTTCAGTGTGCACTCGGGTGGTGCGTGCCCCGGCCTGCTACCATGCCCCCGCATCAAACCCACGAGGAACCTCCCGTTTTGCCTGATATCCCCGCCCTTGACCCGCTGCCAGATGTGCGCAACCCCCTGGTGCAGTACCTGGCCCGCCTGGTGCCTTCCAGCCAGTTGACCATGAAATACGTGCTGCAGGACGCAGCCGACCGCTTGGGCTTCGCCGACAGCGACATCCGCGACGTGCCATGGCACGTGTTGCAGCCTGGCCACATCACCGGGCTGGTGGCCGCCTTGCGCGAGGACGGTTACGCGCCCAACACCTCGTCACTGTACGTCAACGCCATACGCGGGGTGATGAACGAAGCCTGGCGCCTGAGCCTGATCGACCAGGACCACCTGCTCAAGATGCGCTCGGTCAAGCCCGCCGCCGGCACCCGCCTGAGCCAGGGGCGCAACCTCAAGCGCACGCTGATCCGCGAACTGATGGACGTTTGTGCCGCCGACCCCCGCCCCCAGGGCCTGCGCGATGCGGCGGTGATCGCCATCCTGTACGGCTCGGGCATGCGCAAGTCCGAGTCGGTGAACCTCGACCTGGCGCAGGTCGACTTCAGCGAGCGCAGCCTGCAGGTGACGGGCAAGGGCAACAAGCAACTGATCAAGTACGCCCCGGCCTGGGCCTTTGAAAAGCTCAACGCCTGGCTGGCCTACCGCCGTGAGCACCTGGGGGAGGGCGAGCAGGACGACAGCTTCCTGTTCAACCGCATCCGCCGGGGCAGTCACATCACCCGCGAGCGCATCACCAAGCACGCCATCTATTACATTGCCCGCCAGCGTGGGACGCAGGTGGGGGTGAAGATCATGCCCCACGACTTTCGACGCTCGTTCATTACCCGGGTGATCGAAGAGCACGACCTGTCGATCGCGCAGAAGCTGGCGCACCACACCAATATCCAGACCACGGCCAACTACGACGTACGCGATGACAACGAGCGGCGGCGGGCGGTGGATCGGTACGACTTGTGACCCGTGAGCGTAACTAGCCAGGGAAAATCCCTGTTGCGGTGAGCCCGCGGGAACGCGGTGCATGCTTCGCCAGCAAGCTGTGCTCCAACAGGCCCTGGGATCTCAGTGAGCATCGGCCGAGGGCGTCGCGGGCGGCACGACCTTGCGCATCAACGGCACCATCGCCGTGGCCACGACGAAGCACACCATGATCGCCAGGAAGGCATCGGCATAGGTTTGCGTCTGCGCCTCGCGGTAGGTCAGGTTCCACAACTGCCTGAGCGCCGCCGCGTTGCCGTCCAGCCCCATCTGCCCCAGGCTGCTGCCCACCTGGTTCAACCACTGGTTGAGGTTTTCGTTGGTGCTGTTCAAGTGCTCTGCCAGCCGGGTGAAATGCAGGTTGGTGCGGTCATTGAGGAGGGTTGCGCAGGCCGCGATGCCGATCGCGCCGCCCAGGTTGCGCATCAGGTTGAACAGCCCCGAGGCCTGCTTCAGTCGTGATTGGGCCAAGGCCCCCAGGGTCAGGGTCACCGTGGGGGGCACTGCCAACTGCTGGGCCATGCCGCGCAAGGCCTGGGGCAATAGCAGCTCCTTGGCGCCCCAGTCATGGGTGATGGGCGAGAAGTCCCACATGGACAAGGCAAACAGCCCAAGGCCGGCCATCATGATCCAGCGCAGGTCCACGCGGTTGGCCAGGAACGCGTACACAGGGATCGACAGAATCTGGAACACCCCGGTTGAAAACACCGCCAGGCCAATGTCCAGCGCGCTATAGCCGCGCACCCGGCCCAGAAACAGCGGCGTCAGGTAGATGGTGGCAAACAGGCCGATGCCGGTGACAAACGAGAAAAAGCACCCCAGGGCGAAATTGCGTTCGCCCAAGGCGCGCAGGTCCACCACCGGGTTGCTCACCGACAACGTGCGGCCAATGAACGCCAGCGCCGCCAGCCCTGACACCCAGGCAGTGATCAGGATGGTGCTGTCACTGAACCAGTTCCACCGCGGGCCTTCCTCCAGGGTGTATTCCAGGCAGCCGAGGAACAGCGCCATGAACACCATGCTCAGGTAGTCGGCGCCCTTGAGCAGGCGCAGGTCCGGTTCGTCGATGCGCACCAGCATCGGCACTGCCACTGCGACGAAGATGCCGGGCACCAGGTTGATGTAGAACAGCCAATGCCAGGAGTAATGGTCAGTGATCCAGCCACCGATGGTCGGGCCCAGGGTTGGCGCCAGGGAGGCGATGGCGCCGATGGTGGCGGCGGCGATGACCTTCTGCTTGCCGGTGAAGAAAAAGAACGCGGTGGTGAACACCAGCGGGATCATCGACCCCCCGAGAAAACCCTGCAGGGCGCGAAAGGCGATCATGCTCTGGATGTTCCAGGCCATGCCGCACAGCAGGCTCGACAGGGTGAACCCCACCGCCGACGCACAGAACAGCCAGCGGGTGGAGAATACCCGTGACAGCCAGCCCGACAACGGAATGACGACGATCTCCGCGATCAGGTAGCTGGTTTGCACCCAGGCCGTCTCGTCGGCGCCGGCCGACAGCCCGCCGCCGATGTCGCGCAGCGAGGCGGAGACGATCTGGATATCCAACAGGGCGATGAACATGCCCACGCACATGGCGGCGAAGGCGAAGACCTTTTGCCCGGTGGGCATCGAGGCGGGGTCGAAGGGCAGGGGGCGTGTCATAGCGGGGGCCAGGGAATAGGATGCAAGCTATCATATTATATCCATAATATTATGGCGTCCAGCGCCGCTTTTAGCCGGAAGGGAAGTGGCCGACCCCCGCGTCGTCCGCACTGGGAATGGCCCCGGAATCATCACCAATAAACTTGATGTGCAAGTGTAATGATGGGGGCGGGCTTACGGTTCCTGAAAATGTTAATACGTTAATTGCGAAGGATCTTTGATCTGGCTACGATCAATTAAAGTTATTGCGTGGCCTCGTCTTTTTTGTTCCTGAAAGGAGGGCGTCTTATGTCCAGAGTAAAGGCCGTGGGCCCGCAGGCAGTTGCCTGGCAAAGGTTGATTTATTTCAAAGTACGTTACATGGACGATACTCACCCCCACGGGGAGTGGCCGCTCTTCAGGAATGGCAACCAGCGTATACGCGTGAAAATAACTTTTCTTGCAGTCGATGCTGCAAATAATCCTGTTGAGATTCCAGCTGCGCAGATCCATGCCAACCTGACGCTAGTCAATTATGAAGGGGGTACTGCACCTATCCATGTCGGACCTGCGTTTGTCGATGGCTGGTCAGCTACCATAGACGGTCCCAGTCAGGGGCGGTTTCAGTATAGCGAAGGGTTTATCCGCCAAACTTCGATTCCAGGGCGTGTTGGAGACGTGGATATACAGCCGCTACCCCCGGGCTATCTGCATAACATTGTTGATCAGGAGATGCAGGCGGGTAGTGAACAGATTGGACGGCTGGAAGCATTGAAGGCCGCCGTGGGCACACAGGGAATCCCAGGTCCTGATACAGCGGAACGGCTCGATCAGGTCCAGGCTGAGCTGGCGGGTACCAATAGTCGGCTGTTGGAGTTGCAACCGCTATCGGACGTGAAGGCCGACGAACCCGTCGAGGCGGAAACTTACCGGCTGAATGGCATTGACTACGCCCTTCAAGGGCATATTCTGCATGTCGCGACCACCAGTACCACGTCCAGAACACTGGCGGCACGGTTCGTCAACGGTAACATCAGTTTCATTACCAATACCCATACCGTTAGCGACCCCGTGGGTGAGGGGGTGGGTGGAAAGTTCAACAGTTCAGTCAAGATCATCCCTTATGCACCGCTGAACCCACCGAGAGCCGCATATGGTGTTGAAGAGGTGAGTATGGGTAATGATACCTATCAGACCTACATCAGTTGTATTGTGCAGGGGCAGGAGGTCAAGTTCCTGTCGATGGTTTATGAGGGGAGTATTAATTGGTCAATTACGCGTCACAATGGCGAATTTAACAACTGGGAGTGGGGTTTCACTTTTTGTGGCCAGCCCGGTAGCACGATTCGCGGCCAGAACATGCAACCTTACCTTTGCCGAGCCGGTAGCACTGCGTACCGAAATATTTATGATTACATGGCCTATTCGATCAAGAGCCCGCGTGAGGGTCAGCCGGTTATTGCCGAACGGCTTGGCAAAGACCACAGCCGCTTTTACTGGGCCAAAGGCGGTGATCCCGCTGAGTACCCCACGAAAAATCTTGAAATGGTCGACGTGCATGGGAATGTTCATCGTCTGCGTGCTCATTTTCAAGGTGAGAGGGGTTTCCAGTTCGTCTACATCGATAAGTACTGATCACTACAACCCAGCAGGTGAAAACCATGACCAGCCCCCATACACCAGACCCTCAATGGCGCTTGGCAGCACTGGAACTTGAGGTTCTGGGGCCCGCGGCTTTATACGCCAACGGCAACCAACAGGTTGTGATTCAGGTCTACCTGAAAGCTGTGGTTGGCGCGCCCGAAGACTTGGACCCTGTGGAGGTTGAGCTGACCGCCCAGGAGGTAGCAAGGCTGCAGATATTCACGTTCGAAACCGAACAACCCGTTGTCTGGGATCAGTCCGGTCCGGGCTGGTCTGTTTCCATGGCTGCTAAAGGATATGATCCTTTTCCGGCCGCCGCAGGCGAACCATTTGTTCGTGGCAGCCCTTCGCGAGCGGGTGGCCAATACTGGAGGTTTTACCTGTCAGGGCTTAGAAACGCAGAGGTGGTGCCGGGTGTGCCCAGCCGTTTTGTTCTGTCGGTGCGCGGTGACAACGGTATTCGCTACCTTTCCAACGGTAAGTTCTGGGACGCCGAAGGTGAGCGTAACGACCGACGTGCCTTCACCTCGTCAGTCAACATTACCCCGGTCAAGACACCGGACTACCTTGCCGACGCTTTCCGGTTGAGCAAGACACAACTGGCATTCGGAACGCTGGACTCGTCGTCCGTGGAACCTTCCGATCCTGTCGCCAGCTTCATGTTTGTCCTATCGCTGGTAGTGGGCGGCGAGGTGGTCAAGGTGCGGAACCTGACGAGCGAACCGGCCGGGATGATCCAGTGGTTTCGTGATTTTCCCGGTGAGTCATTTGCCTCCTACACGGGTTTTGCCGGGCCGCAGGACATTGCATTCCAATGGAACACAAACATCGGGCAGGGCAACTCGCCACCCCCTTCGCTACCGCCCTCGCAACGTGGCAAAGCCATACTGGTCCTGGCAGGACGCGTCGATATTCCCTACAAGCCAAACCAACCAGGTGGTCCCTGCGCGCTGACCATCATTGATGCTAACGGCAACAGCCATCATCTCAATGCGCAATTTGCTGACACACCGCCATCGCGCTGGGAATTGACGCTGACCGATTGACCTGTCCGGAGCTGTCATGAAAGGCATTGCACAGGGTGCGGAAGAGCTTCACTCCAATGCGCTGAATTTCGTCAGCGCCCAGGTCGACCCTCGCACAGGTCAGTTTGGCGCGGCCATCAATCTGCCGGTGGGGGCGGCGAACGCGCTGAAGGGGCCTTCTCCCGCTTTGGCACTAGGTTTCAATGCCTTACTGCCCGCCTCTCAGGGCTTCGGCAATGGCTGGCAGTTGGGACTCAGCCAATGGCATAGCCGTACGCGCAGGCTGTCATTGTCCACCGGTGAATCATACATAACCGTGCCGGGTGCCGGAGAGGAGTTCGAGTTAATCGATTGCAAGTTGCCTTCGTTCAGACTACTGACCGAAGGTGCGGGCCAGTTGAAGATCCTGCACAAGACCGGACTGGTCGAGTACCTTGCCAGCGGCGCCACCGAAATCTATCGCACGGTGGCCTTGCGCTCTCCTGAAGGCCACAGGGTCCGCCTGGAGTATGCGGCAGGTGGCGAGCCGCGCCTTGAACGGATGATCGATGACAGCGGGAGAGTGCTGTTGCACATCACCTACTCCGACGGTGGTGCATCGGTAAGGTTGTTCCCGGAAGATGACACGCGCGCGGCCATAACCCTGATATTCATGGTTCACGAAGGGCAACTGCGCGAAGTGCGGCTACCTGACGATACCGCTTTCAGCTTCGGCTACCTGAACCATCGTAGCGGCCTCCTGCTATTGCAGTCTTTTACCTGGCCGATGGGAGGCATTCAATGGGTGCGTCATGGCGAGGACCTGCTGGCTCTGCCGACAGGGGCGCCAATGGCCCACCTGCCCGCGGTCCAGGAGTATTTCCAGGTGCCTGGCGCAGGGCAGCCGGCCAGCGAGTCCTATTTCACCTATAGCCTGAACAATGCCCTGGGTTATGGCGCAGTGCAGCGATGGTCGCCCCATGAGGACAACCTCTATCGCGTTCTCGAAGACTACCGCTACAGCTGCAACGAAATTCAGTACCTGGAAAACAGACCGGTACGAACGATATTTCGCGAATACAACCGTTTCCACCTGCAGACTCATGAAAGGGTGGTCGAGAACGGCCATGTGCGCGAGACGTTGACCCAGTACCACGACCGTCCCAACTTGCCCTTCGCCCAGCAGCCCGCCTATTTTCAGCTACCTGAGCGCATCGCCACCCGCTATTGGACTGCCGGAGCAGAGACGTTGGTCCGCGAGCAGATCGAGCAGTACCGCTATGATGATTCAGGCAACCTGATCTGGGCCTGTGATTCGACGGGGCGGGTTGATGAACACCAGTATTTTCCGGTGCACGGCAAGAGCGACGCATGCCCTGCGGATCCGCTGGGGTTCGTTCGCTTCCTCGAAAGCAGCCGGTCCTCTCCTGCCGCCGGCACCCAAGGGCCTATTCGCGTCACGCGGTACTCTTTCACGGTGCTGCCCGCCACTGATGGCGACTTTGACCACGTGGTGCCGCGCGAAACCTGGCGCACTGAAGTCCTCGATGGAGTGGAGCGAGCCATTGACTCGCGCAAGGAACAGTTCGTCATCGGGGGCGAGCATCATGGGCGAATGGCGTGGTACGACGCGATCTGTAATGGGATGACTACCCGTACCGCGTATCACTACTCGTTGGTCAGTGCGCGTCACCAGCCTTTGTTGCTCAGGCCTGTGCCCACTCTGTACACCACGACGACGATCATCGGTTTTGACGGATCGACGCTATCGAGCAGCGAGGCACGCTCGCTGGTCACCAGCCAGCGGGTGCTGGTAAGTTCCGAGGCCGGTAGTACCCAGGTATTCGACTATGACAGTCTAGGCCGGCGTGTGACCGTAACCCGCGCACCCGGTACGCGTTTCGAGGCTTCACGGTCGTACCTCCACGAGGTCTCTCGGGACGGTAGCAAGCGGACAACGATAGGGCCTACCGGCGTTGTTTCCATCCTGTCGTTCGATGGCCTGGGGCGCGAAATCCAGCGTCAGGAAACCAGTCGGCAAGGGGGGCTCTACCAGGCTTGGGAGGGTACTTACAATGGGTTGGGCCAGTTGGTGAGCAGCGTGGAGCATGAGCCCCAAGTGCCGCAGGTAGACGGCCAGCTTCGGGACCTGCGGCTGGAAACCCGCTATGGCTACGACCATTGGGGGCAACTGGCCAGAACCTATCGCCCGGATGGTGTGGTGGAATGCAGTGACCATGACCCTATCACACGTGTAACCGAGACGTGGTTGGAGGCAGGCGGTAGCGTAAGTGAGCGCACCACCACCGAAATGGACCTGATGGGGCGTCCACTGTGTATCACCCAACAGCATGGGAACCAGGCAGTCGTGGTCGAGCGCAATGAGTACGACGGGGTAGGGCGCCGGGTGCTACGCCAGGATGCAGAAGGCAACATCACCCAGTGGGCCTACGATGGATTTGATCGTCAGGTTTCCAGTGAGCTGGGTGACGGCGCGGTGGTCTGCCATACCTATGCTCGCCATGGTCCGGGTGACATGCCCACTGAAATCAGCATCGAGCATTCAACCCTTGGCGCGGGGGCGCGGGTGCTGGGTACTCAAGCATTCGACGGCCTTGGCCGTCCGGTTTCGCGCACGGTGGGCGGGCGTGAGACCCGCTATGAGTACGCTCAGGGGTACACTCAGCCCCAACGCATTATTTCGCCTGGCGGCAGAGTCAGTGGGTGTACCTACGAACCGGCACTTGACCAGGCGCTCACGTCATTCGTTGCACGCCACGCAGCAGGCTCGAGCGAAACCCTGGTTTATGACTACCATCCGCTGTTGGGTGAGCGGGTGTCTGCTACGAATGAATCGGGCACCGACACTACCGTATACGATCAATGGGGCCAGGTGGACAGCGAAACGTTTCTTCGCGATCAAGTGTCGTGTAGCCGCTGCTATCACTACAGTGCTGCAGGGCGTCAAGTGGGCCAGTGCGGGATTGATGGCGAGCAGGTCACGCTTCGGTATGACAGGTTCGGGAGGCTGGCTAGCCGGCAGGGCGCTGACGTGACCGTCGCCTATGCCTACGACGAGTATGGACGGGTGGCGGGCGTTCATACCCAGACCACGCAGGCTCCCTGGCGCTCCTTGAGCCAGGCCCTTGAGTTCGACAATGTCGGTCGAGAGGTCTGCCGCACGCTTGTCAGCCAAGCCGCCGAGGCAGGGACGATCACTGAAGTCATCCAGCAGGCCTATACGCTCTCCAGCAAGCTGCGCGAGCGGTCGTACACGCTGCAGGGCACCCTGGTGCGCCGGGATACGTTTGCGTACGACGTACGCGGGCGCATGGTCCGCCACGCGAGCAGTGGCAGCGAAGGCCCCAGCGACGCGCAGGGTAACCGCTTTGCTCAACAGGATTTTACCTTTGATGCAGTGGACAACGTCACAGGACTGGAAACCCAGCTGGTCGACGGGCGGTTAAACCGCACCACATTCGGGTTCAGTTCTGCTGACCCGACGCAACTGGCGTCGATACGCCACAGCTTGACCGCCAGTGGCTACCTGCCCGTGGACTTGAGCTACGATCTCGATGGCAACCTGGAGCATGACGAGCAGGGCCGGTCATTGACCTATGACGCCCAAGGTCGCCTGGCTTCGGTGGGAATGCCCGGTGGCCCGCGCTGTTACAGGTATGACGCTGCCCGGCATCTGGCGGCGGTGGATGAAGGGGGAAGCACAGCGTATCGCTATTATCACAACAATGTGCTGAGCAATGAGTGTCATGTCGGGACTGGGGGGGAGATTCGATATACCCATGCGCAGGGCCACGCGGTTGCGCAAAGCCGGTTGGCCAATGCGGTGCGGCAGGTCACTGTGCTGGGCAGCGACAGCCAGGGGTCGGTGCACAGCCAAGTGACCGATGCCCTGCTCCGCAGTACCTACAACGCCTATGGGGCACAAGCGGTTGAAAGCGGCCCGGCGTTGATCGGGTTTGCCGGCCAGCGGCGTGAGCAGGGTATCGGCTGGTACCTGCTGGGCGGATACCGCGCGTATAACCCGGTATTGATGCGCTTCCATAGCCCCGATGTGTTCAGCCCGTTCGACAAGGGCGGGCTCAACGCATATGCCTATTGTTCAGGTGACCCTGTCAACCGTGTCGATCCCCACGGCACCGCCTGGTGGAAATGGCTGGTGGCGGGGGTGGGCACGGCTCTGGGGATCATGGGCACGGTGCTGACGGTGGGAGCGGCGGTTGTGCTGATGGGGGCCATAGTGGCTGGCGGGGTATCGCTGACCCTGGCGGCGGCCGCGACCACCGTGGCGGCCGGGCTGGGCGTCATTTCCATGTGGGTGGGTATTGCCAGCCTTTCCATGGATGCTGCAAAGGTGGACAGCAAAGACGGAGAGATACTGGGGTGGGTGGCGCTGGGGACGGGGATAGCGTCGTTGGGGCTTGAGAAAGCGGGGAGTAAACTGGCGTCGTCGGCCATGGCAGCCGTTGATGATCTAGTCGACTTGCCCCGCGACATGGGCAAGGTCTTCAACCAGGAGCAGGGAATCTACTTCACGTCGAAGATGTATGGCTCCGGGTTGGCCTACAGGACGCATGGCTTGCCAGATCATACGCTGATGAATCAAGCCGGAGTCAGGGTGACGGCTGAAGCGGTGGCAGCGGAAATTGCAACAGAAATTTCCCAGGTTGTTCCTGCTCCTGGCCCTCACGAGCCTTTAACGCTCATCGCCTGTTTTGGCGCCAACGGTGGCGCAAACAGCCCAGCCAAAGCGGTTGCGAACTATTTGGAGCGGCCCGTGATCGCCTACCTCGATGTAATAGGCGCTCCTGGCGTCAGGTCGATGGAAATGCCCAAGGGGCAACGGTTTCAACTTCCCAATGGGGAGGTGTTCTCCAACAATATCACTCGGTCCGGCCCAAAAGTGCACGCGGCGGCCGCTCACGCCAAACAGCACGGCCGCCGGCCACCCACATTGAAGCGTGCGACGCCCTATCGATTTTTACCCGACAATTGGGATTGGGAGGCTTTCCCTGACGGGTAGATGACGCAGTCCTGTGCCCTTCGAGCGTGCCCCGGCTCACTGGGCACTGGCCTGTCCCTGATGAACGTCCACCCCCTCCCGCGTATCCACCTCGGCCGTCACCGACAACCCCGGCCGCAGTTGCCCCAACTGTCCATCCACCGGGTCCAGCAGAATCCGCACCGGCACCCGCTGAACGATCTTGGTGAAGTTGCCCGTGGCGTTCTCCGGCGGCAGCACGCTGAATTGTGCGCCGGTGGCCGGCGCCAGGCTGTCCAGGTGGCCGTGGAAGACCTTGCCGGGCAGTATGTCGGCGCGCACCTCCACGCGTTGGCCGGCCTGCATGGCCGCCAACTGGTCTTCCTTGAAGTTGGCGTCAACCCACAGGCCGTTGGCGGGCACCACGGCGAGCAACTGGGTGCCGGCCGCGGCGTAGGCGCCAACGCGCGCCCTACGGTTGCCCACCACGCCGTCCACGGGGGCGCGCAGTTCGGTGTAGCCGAGATTGAGGCGGGCCATGTCCAGATCGGCGTCAGCTTGTTGCAGGGCCGCGCGCGCCTGCTGTTTCTGGGTGTCGATGACTTGCACCTGGCGCTGGGCGGCCAGCAGTTGCGCCTGGGCGCGGGCGCTGTTGGCCTGGGCGGTCTTGAAGGTGGCGTCCACCTGCTGGGCATCCTGCAGGGAAACCGCCGAGGTTTTGGACAGCGTTTGATAGCGCAGATTGTCGTTGCGCGAGCGCACCTGTTCGGCGGCGGCCACGGTGATGCCGGCATTGGCCTGGTCGATCACCGCTTGCTGCAAGCGTTCGGTGGCGTCGAGGTTGGCCAGCAGCGCCTGTTGCGCGGCCACCGCACCCTGGGCCTTGGCCAGGGCGGCGCGGTAGTCACGGTCATCGATCTTCACCAGCAGGTCGCCGGCCTTGACCCGCTGGTTGTCGGTGACCGCCACCTGGGCAATGTAACCCGAGACCTTGGGGCCCACCACCGTGGTGTCGGCGCCGATGTAGGCATCGTCAGTGCTTTGCACAAAGCGGCCGGTCAACCACCAGTGGCTGCCATACCAGGCCAGCAGCGCCAGGGCGAGCAGGGTACCCACGGTTAACAGCAGGCGTTTGCGGGCCGTGCTCGGGGCAGGGGTGACAGGTGTGTCGGCGGTGGCAAGGCTGGTCATGGCGAGGGTCCATGGAGGGGCTGATGAGCTTGATATTATGATCATAATATAAAGACGTCCAGCACTGCTTTTCCATAAACAAAAGGCATGGCCCCCACAAACGAATGCATTTTTCCCCTCCGCCCACCCATGCGACCCTTGAACGCAATAAAAACAACAACGAGGAGCCGCCATGAAATGGTTCGGCAAGCTGTACATCCAGGTGCTGATCGCGATGGCCCTGGCCATAACCCTGGGGCTGCTGGCGCCAGACGTCGCCGTGCAGATGAAACCCCTTGGCACCGCCTTCATCGCCCTGTTGAAGATGCTGCTGGGGCCGATCATCTTCTTCACCGTGGTCCATGGCATCGCCCACATCGGCGACTTTCGTCGGCTGGGGCGCATCGGTATCAAGACCCTGGTGTATTTCGAGGTGGTCAGCACCCTGGCCATGCTCACCGGCTTCGTGGTGGTGTCGCTGGTACGCCCCGGTGACGGGCTGCACCTGCACATGGCCGATACCCTGACGGGGGACGCCGCAGGACAGAGCGCTGCGCTGGCCGCCGACAGCTTCAGCCTGAGCCACTTCATGCTGTCGATCATTCCGCGCACGCTGGGCAGCGCCTTCGTCGACGGTGACATCCTGCCGGTGCTGTTTGTCTCGCTGCTGGTGGGCGTGGCCCTGGCCCAGTGCGCCAAGCCCGACTGGGTGGGCATGCGCTTGCTCAATGAAGGCCAGACCGTCATTTTCAAACTGCTGGGTTATATCATGCGCCTGTCACCCCTGGGGGCGTTCGGCGCCATGGCCGCGGCGGTGGGCAGCTACGGGCATTCGACGCTGTTGTACCTGCTGCGCTATATCCTCACCTATTACGCCAGTGTGCTGATTTTCATTTTCCTGATCCTGGGCAGCGTGGCGGCGCTGGCTGGCTTCTCGCTGCTCAAGATTCTGCGGGTGATCAAGGATGAAGCCATCATCGCCATGGGCACCGCGTCCAGCGAAGCAGCGTTTCCCCGCCTGGTGGACAAGCTCAAGCACGCCGGCTGCGACGAGGCGGTGGTGGGCTTCGTGCTGCCGGCCGGCTACAGCTTCAACATCGATGGCGCCTGTCTGTACATGGCCTGCGGCCTGGGGTTCCTGGCCCAGGCCACGGACACCTCGCTGTCGCTGGGGCAGCAACTGAGCCTGCTGGGCGTCATGCTGCTGACCTCCAAGGGGGGGGCCGGCTCGGCTGGCGGGGCGGTCATCAAGCTGGCCGCCACCCTGCAGACGGTGCGCGTGCTGCCCATGGGCGCGGTAGGGCTGCTGTTCGGCATCGACCGGGTGCTGGCCATCGCCACGTCGACCACCAACGTGATCGGTAACAGCGTTGCGGTGTTCGTCATCTGCCGCTGGGAAAAGCTTTTCGATCGCCAGCGCTTCGACGCTTACCTTGCTTCCCCTGACCGCGCCTGCGCGGTACCGCTTGCCACCTTGCCAGAGAATTCAAAATGAAAGATCACAGCCTTCGCATTGCGTTGATCGGCTTCGGAGAAGCCGGCGGCATCTTCGGCCATGACCTGGCCGCCCAAGGCCTTGAGGTGCGGGCCTATGACCGCCTGGGCGAGCCTCTGCGCGCCAAGGCCGTGGCCTCGGGTGTAGCGTGGTGCGCCAGCGCCGCCAGGTGCATGGCTGGAGACATGCTGCGCCCTTGAGACCGTGCGCCGCCCGCGCGGCGCTTCGCGAGCAAGCTCTGCTCCTACATCAGTATCGGGCCCATTATGTCTCGGGGATTGCCTGGACCGCCTTGATTGTCCGCCTAGAGATTGGGTCAGGGCCTCCAGGTGCATGGCTTGTTTTTCCTGGCGCCCTTGAGACCGTGCGCCGCCCGCGCGGCGCTTCGCGAGCAAGCTCTGCTCCTACATCTGTTTCGGGCCAGTTATGTCTGGGGGATTGCCTGGACCGCCTTGGTTGTCCGCCTGGAGATTGGGTCAGGGCCTCCATGTGCATGGCTTGGGTTTTTCCAGCGCCCTTGAGACCGTGCGCCGCCCGCGCGGCGCTTCGCGAGCAAGCTCTGCTCCTACATCTGTTTCGGGCCAGTTATGTCTGGGGGATTGCCTGGACCGCCTTGGTTGTCCGCCTGGAGATTGGGTCAGGGCCTCCATGTGCATGGCTTGGGTTTCTCCTGCGCCCTTGAGACCGCGCGCCGCCCGCGCGGCGCTTCGCGAGCAAGCTCTGCTCCTACATCTGTTTCGGGCCAATTATGTCTGTGCCATTGCCTGGTCCGCCTTGTTTGTTCGCCTTGGGATTGGGTGAGGGCTGCCAGGTGCATGGCCTGATGCTTCTGGCGCCCTTGAGACCGTGCGCCGCCCGCGCGGCGCTTCGCGAGCAAGCTCTCCTCCTACATCTGTTTCGGGCCAGTTATGCCTGGTGGATTACCTCGACCGCCTTGTTTGTCTGGCTTGGGATTGGGTCAGGGCCTCTAGGTGCATGGCTTCGGTTTCTCCAGCGCCCTTGAGACCGCGCGCCGCCCGCGCGGCGCTTCCCGGGCAAGCCCGGCTCCCACATCTGTTTCGGGCCAATTATGTCTGGGGGATTACCTCGACCGCCTTGTTTGTTTGGCTTGGTATTGTGTCAGGGCCGCCAGGTGCATGTCTGGTTTTTTCCTGCGCCCTCGAGACCGTGCGCCGCCCGCGCGGCGCTTCGCGAGCAAGCTCTGCTCCTACATCTGTTTCGGGCCAATTATGTCTGGGGGATTACCTCGACCGCCTTGTTTGTCTGGCTTGGGATTGGGGCAAGGCCGCCAGGTGCATGGCTGGAGACCTCCTGCGCCCTTGAGACCGTGCGCCGCCCGCGCGGCGCTTCGCGAGCAAGCTCTGCTCCTACATCTGTTTCGGGCCAATTATGTCTGGGGGATTTCCTCGACCGCCTTGATTGTCGGGCTTGGGATTGGGGCAGGGCCGCCAGGTGCATGGCTGGTGACATGCTGCGCCCTTGAGACCGTGCGCCGCCCGCGCGGCGCTTCGCGAGCAAGCTCTGCTCCTACATCTGTTTCGGGCCAATTATGTCTGGGGGATTGCCTGGACCGCCTTGATTGTCCGCCTAGAGATTGGGTCAGGGCCTCCATGTGCATGTCATGGTTTTTCCGGCGCCCTTGAGACCGTGCGCCGCCCGCGCGGCGCTTCGCGAGCAAGCTCTGCTCCTACATCTGTTTCGGGCCAATTATGTCTGGGGGATTGCCTGGACCGCCTTGATTGTCCGCCTAGAGATTGGGTCAGGGCCTCCATGTGCATGGCTTGGTTTTCCTGGCGCCCTTGAGACCGTGCGCCGCCCGCGCGGCGCTTCGCGAGCAAGCTCTGCTCCTACATCTGTTTCGGGCCAGTTATGTCTGTGGGATTGCCTGGTCCGCCTTGTTTTTCCGGCTTGGGATTGGGGCAGGGCCGCCAGGTGCATGGCTGGAGACCTCCTGCGCCCTTGAGACCGTGCGCCGCCCGCGCGGCGCTTCGCGAGCAAGCTCTGCTCCCACATCTGTTTCGGGCCGGTTATGCCTGTGGGATTGCCTGGCCCGCCTTGTTTGTCTGGCTTGGGATTGGGTCAGGGCCGCCAGGTGCATGGCTGGTGACATGCTGCGCCCTTGAGACCGTGCGCCGCCCGCGCGGCGCTTCGCGAGCAAGCTCTGCTCCTACATCTGTTTCGGGCCAATTATGTCTGGGGGATTGCCTGGACCGCCTTGATTGTCCGCCTAGAGATTGGGTCAGGGCCTCCATGTGCATGGCGTGGATTTCCTGGCGCCCTTGAGACCGTGCGCCGCCCGCGGGGCGCTTCGCCAGCAAGCTCTGCTCCTACATCTGTTTCGGGCCAATTATGTCTGGGGGATTGCCTGGACCGCCTTGATTGTCCGCCTAGAGATTGGGTCAGGGCCTCCATGTGCATGGCTTGGTTTTCCTGGCGCCCTTGAGACCGTGCGCCGCCCGCGCGGCGCTTCGCGAGCAAGCTCTGCTCCTACATCTGTTTCGGGCCAGTTATGCCTGTGGGATTGCCTGGTCCGCCTTGTTTTTCCGGCTTGGGATTGGGGCAAGGCCGCCAGGTGCATGGCTGGAGACCTCCTGCGCCCTTGAGACCGTGCGCCGCCCGCGCGGCGCTTCGCGAGCAAGGGCTAGGCGCCCCCCTCGCTCCTACATCTGTTTCGGGCCAATTATGTCTGGGGGATTACCTCGACCGCCTTGTTTGTCTGGCTTGGGATTGGGGCAAGGCCGCCAGGTGCATGGCTGGAGACCTCCTGCGCCCTTGAGACCGTGCGCCGCCCGCGCGGCGCTTCGCGAGCAAGCTCTGCTCCTACATCTGTTTCGGGCCAATTATGTCTGGGGGATTGCCTGGACCGCCTTGATTGTCCGCCTAGAGATTGGGTCAGGGCCTCCATGTGCATGGCTTGGTTTTCCTGGCGCCCTTGAGACCGTGCGCCGCCCGCGCGGCGCTTCGCGAGCAAGCTCTGCTCCTACATCTGTTTCGGGCCAGTTATGCCTGTGGGATTGCCTGGTCCGCCTTGTTTTTCCGGCTTGGGATTGGGGCAGGGCCGCCAGGTGCATGGCTGGAGACATGCTGCGCCCTTGAGACCGTGCGCCGCCCGCGCGGCGCTTCGCGAGCAAGCTCTGCTCCTACATCTGTTTCGGGCCAATTATGTCTGGGGGATTGCCTGGACCGCCTTGATTGTCCCCCTGGAGATTGGGTCAGGGCCTCCATGTGCATGGCTTGGTTTTCCTGGCGCCCTTGAGACCGTGCGCCGCCCGCGCGGCGCTTCGCGAGCAAGCTCTGCTCCTACATCTGTTTCGGGCCAATTATGTCTGGGGGATTACCTCGACCGCCTTGTTTGTCTGGCTTGGGATTGGGTCAGGGCCATTAGGGGCATGGCTTGGGTTTCTTCAGCGCCCTTGAGATCATGCGCCTCTCAGGAGGGTTGTACGATGACTGACCGTTTATCGTTTGCTTGCTATCTATAGTGGAATTAACCAAACGGTACATGTAAAATCATCGGCATTCGGCCAACGAGCCGCAGGAGCCAGCCTCCTTACTTCTTATAAAAAAGCCCGTCCATGCGACGGGCTTTTTCGTTTCCGCTTTTTGATTCACAGTCGCGCACGGACTGCGCATCCCTGTACCTTTTAGAGAGACCCCTACCCATGCTCCGCCTGGTCCTGCTTTTCCTGTTGCAAATGTTTCGCCGCTTGTTCAGTGGTACCTCCGTCAGCCCGCGGGCCGAGTTGCAAGGTACCCACGCCGATGAAGACGAAGGCCGCTGGACCGCCACCTCCATCGCCATCATCTGCGCGCTGGTGATCTACATCATCGGCGGCCTGGGCCTGTACGGCAAAACCCACATCTGGGACACCCTGACCCCCGCGCAGAAAGACTTCATCGTGCAATCGATGATCACCGACCAACAGGTCCTCTGACGACCATCGGCACTGTTTCAGCCGGTGGGCGCTCCCCAGCTTCCACCAGGCCAGGCAGCGGCCCCGGCGATGCGGATATCACCGAGTGGCCTTCAGGCCACTGCGCTGGCCGTGACGCTCCAGCGCCAGGTCGATCAGCCGGCTGACCAGTTCGGTGTAGGTCAGCCCCGCCGCCAGCCATAGCTGCGGGTACATGCTGATGCGGGTGAAGCCGGGCAGGGTGTTCAATTCGTTGATGATCACCTCGCCGCTGTCTGCAAGAAACACGTCGACCCGCGCCAGCCCACCGCAGCCCAGTACCTGGAAGGCTTCGATGGCCAATTGACGCACGCGCTCGCTGGCTTCGGCCGGGATGTCCGCCGGCACCAGCACCTGGGCCGCGTCAGCATCGATGTATTTGCTGTCGTAGGAATAGAAACCGTCCTTGACCACGATCTCGCCACAGCCGCTGGCGATGGGCTGGTCATTGCCCAGCACGGCGCATTCGATTTCGCGGCCCTTGACGGCGGCCTCCACCAGCACCTTGTCGTCATAGGCCAGCGCCAGCTCCACGGCCTGCCAGTAGGCAGCTTCGTCCTCGACCTTACTGACCCCCACCGAGGAGCCCAGGTTCGCCGGTTTGACGAACAGCGGCAGGCCCAGTTCGGCCTGCACCTGGGCAAAGCCGCGGCGCCGGGCGTTGGTGCGGTTGAGGCTGATGAAGGGGGTAATGGCCAGCCCGGCGTCGCGCAGCAGGCGCTTGCTGATGTCCTTGTCCATGCACACCGCCGAGGCCAGCACGTCGGAACCCACGAAGGGCAGGTCGGCCATGCGCAGCAGGCCTTGCAGACAGCCATCCTCGCCCTGGGTGCCGTGCACCACCGGGAAGATCACGTCGATGTGGGCCAGGGGCGAAGCGCCGGTTTCCACCAGTTGGCGCTCGGCCTTGCCGGGCACCAGGGCCAATTCGCGGTTGGAGCGGTTGAGGGCGATCAATGCCGGGTCATCCTGGTTGAGCAGGTAGTTGCCAGCATCGTTCAGGTGCCATTGGCCGTCCTTGTCGATGCCGATCAGCACCGGCTCGAAGCGTTCGCGGTCCAGTGCATCGACGATGTTGCGCGCCGACTGCAGTGACACCTCATGTTCGGCCGAGCGGCCTCCAAATATCACCCCTACGCGCAGCTTGGCCATCACGGTATTCCTTATAGGTTTGGATGCCTGAATCGGCACTGTTACACTCGTTGCAAGAATGCATTGTCAAAGCTGATTTGTCCTGAACGCTGGACAGGCATAATCTGACGCACTGAATTGTCATGTTCAACACAGGAATCACGATGTCCCAGTTCCCTCTAGTTCGTCCACGGCGCCTGCGGCGTTCCGAGAACCTCCGTTCGCTGTTCCAGGAAACCGAGTTCAGCCTGGACGACCTGGTGCTGCCGATTTTCGTCGAGGAAGAAATCGATGACTTCGTGCCTATCACCAGCATGCCGGGGGTGATGCGTATCCCCGAATCGAAATTGGCCGGCGAGATCGAGCGCTACGCCCGTGCCGGCATCAAATCGGTGATGACCTTTGGCGTGTCCCACAAGCTGGACGCCGACGGCAGCGATACCTGGCAGGAAAACGGCCTGGTGTCGCGCATGGCGCGCATCGCCAAGGACGCCGTGCCGGAAATGATCGTCATGGCCGACACCTGCTTCTGCGAATACACCTCTCACGGCCACTGCGGTGTGCTGTGCGACCACGGCGTGGACAACGACGCCACCTTGCGCAACCTGGGCAAGCAGGCCGTGGCCGCTGCCCGTGCCGGTGCTGATTTCATCTCGCCATCGGCCGCCATGGACGGGCAGGTGCAAGCCATTCGCAGTGCCCTGGACGAAGCCGGTTTCATCGACACCTCGATCATGGCCTATTCGACCAAGTTCGCGTCGGCCCTGTACGGCCCGTTCCGCGAAGCCGGTGGTTCGGCGCTCAAAGGTGACCGCAAGGCTTACCAGATGAACCCGATGAACCGCCGCGAGGCTGTGCGCGAGTCGCTGCTGGACGAGCAGGAAGGTGCCGACGCCATCATGGTCAAGCCCGCCGGCGCGTACCTGGATATCATCCGCGACATCCGCGAGGCCTCGCGCCTGCCCCTGACTGCCTACCAGGTCAGCGGTGAATACGCGATGATCAAGTTCGGTGCCCAGGCCGGCGCCATCGACGAAGCCCGCGTGGTGCGTGAAAGCCTGGGCGCCATCAAGCGCGCCGGGGCCGACCTGATCTTCACCTACTTCGCCATGGACATCGCCCGCGACGGGATCTGATCCCGCTTGGCCCTTCGCCCGGTTCCACAAGGTGCGGTGCTGCCTTGTGGGGCCCGGCGAAGCTCCGGAAAAGGCCCCCACAGTATTCCGCCCCAGGCGAATAGCCTTTTCATCCCACGGAATAATCATTCGCCAGACCTGTGTGACAATTGCAGCTTAACCATCCAAGAGGCATTCGATGGACACTCTGCAAAACATGCGCACCTTCGTCTGCGTCGCCGAAGCGGGCAGTTTCAGCCATGCCGCCAAACAGTTGAACGTGGCCGTGGCCACGGTATCGCGCAGCATCGCGGCCCTGGAAGCCCACCTGCGCGCGCGCCTGCTGAACCGCAGTACCCGTCATGTCGCCCTCACCGAAGTCGGCCAGCGTTACCTGGCCCGCTGCGAACAGATCATCGCCCATGTCGATGAAGCCGAAAACGAGGCAGGCAACACTCAGTTGCGCCCCAGCGGCCGCCTGAGGGTGCATTCGATGATGGGCGTGGGGCGGCACTACGTGGTGCCGGCCATCGCCGATTACCGTCAGCAGCACCCCGACGTCAGCTTCGAGCTGACCATGGCCAACCGCATGCCCGACCTCATAGAAGAGGGCATCGACGTGGCCATTGTCCTGGCGGCGCAACTGCCGGACTCCGGTTACGTCAGCCAGCGCATCGGCCAGTCCTACAGCGTGCTCTGCGCCTCCCCCGACTACATCGCGCGCCACGGCGTACCGTCGACCCCCCAAGGCCTGCGGGACCATGAGTGCCTGCGGCTGATCAACCCCAGCAATGTCACCGACCACTGGGAGTTTCACGGTGAAGATGACGTGCAGCGCATCAACCTGGGGCCGTCGGCATTCCAGGTGAACATGGGTGATGCCATGATCGACGCGATCGAGTCAGGGATGGGGGTAGGGGCGCTGCCGGTGTTCTCGGCACAGAAGGGGATCGACAGCGGCAGCCTGGTGCGGTTGTTGCCGCAGTACCGGCTGCAATGCCTGAATGTGTACGCGGTGTACACCAACCGGCGCTACCTGGATGCCAAGATCAAAGTGTTGATCAGCCAACTGCGTTCGGTATTGCCGGGTGGTCAGGCGCTGACGCAGTAGGATTCAGTCCTGGGCGTGGGTGTGCTGCGACGCCACCAGCGCCCGGCGACGAGCCTGGCCGCGGCGGTATTCACGGCGATGGTCCACGGCGATGCCACAGGAAATCAGAAACAGCAGCGCATAGGCGACGAGTCGAAGCATGGGGTGGTCCTTACAGGGTCTTCCAATCCGGCGCTACTCTACCAATGGCTAGGGTGCGACGCTAGGTCGCAGGGTGCAAGGCTGTGTTCCCGATCTGGTAACAATCCCCCCCTGAGCGTAAATGGGCTCAGGCCGGGATGGCCCCGTGGAACGGACAACCTGTAGCGCCCAGCTCCCAATAGTGCGGCTGACGGTGGGCATGCACCGCCCTCACGGTTACCCTCGGCTCATTCAACCGCCGCTGGAGTGCTGCATGTCGTTGCCCGAAACACCCCTGGCCATTCGCTCCCCCGTGCGCGCCACCCTGGCGCTGGCGGCGGTGGTGCTATTGACTGGCATCGGCGCCGGCCTGGGCGGCATGCTCCTGGCCTTGCTGCTGCACGGTATCCAGCACCTGGCCTACGGCTACAGCCAGGACCACCTGGTGGGCCACGAAAGCTTTCTGTTCGGTGTGACTGCTGCCGCCCCCGAACGCCGCGTGTGTGCCCTGGTGCTGTGCGGCCTGGTCGCGGGCCTGGGCTGGTGGCTGCTGTACCGCTTCGCAACACCACTGGTCAGCGTCAAGAAAGCCGTCAGCGATCCTGATGCGCGCATGCCCGCACTCGCCACCCTCGGCCATGTGCTGTTGCAGATCATCACTGTCGCCCTGGGCTCGCCCCTGGGCCGGGAGGTGGCGCCCCGTGAGCTGGGCTCGCTGATCGCCGACCGCCTTTCGCGCGGTGCAGGGCTGGACGCCGACACTCGCCGGCTGATGATCGCCTGTGGCGCCGGTGCCGGCCTGGCGGCGGTGTACAACGTGCCGCTGGGCGGCGCGGTGTTCGTGCTGGAGGTGCTGGTGGCACGGTTTGCCTGGCGCGAGGCGATCATGGCCTTGACGACTTCGGCCATTGGCGCCGCCGTGGCCTGGACGGGCCTGGGCGCCGAGGCGCAGTACAGCGTGCCGGCCTTTGTCATCAGCCCTGGCCTGATCGCCTGGGCGGTACTGTGCGGCCCGCTGTTCGGCCTGGCCGCGCACGGTTTCACCCGCCTGACCGGTGCCGCCCGTGCCCGCGCGGCTCGGGGCGGGTCGTTGCCGGTACTGGCACTGGTCAATTTCACCCTGATCGGTTGCCTGGCCATCTACCTGCCCCAAGTGCTGGGCAACGGCAAGGGCCCCGCGCAACTGGGCTTCGACGACCAACTGACCATCGCCCTGGCAGCAGTGCTGTTGCTGGCCAAGCTGGTGGTTACCAGCAGCAGCTTGCGCGCGGGCGCCGAAGGTGGCCTGCTGACCCCGGCCCTGGCCTGCGGCGCCTTGCTGGCGGTGATGCTAGGGGGTGGTTGGAACTTGCTGTGGCCCGGCGTGCCGCTGGGGGCGTTTGCCATCGTCGGTGCCGCGGCTTTCCTGGCTTCATCCATGAGCATGCCACTGACGGCCATCGTGCTGGTGGTCGAGTTCACCCGTATTGACCACGACTTCCTGGTACCCATCATCCTCGCGGTGGTCGGCTCGGTGTGCGCCAGCCGCCTGTGCCAGCGTGTGTGATCCTTACTTGCGGATCAGCGCGACCACGTATTCACAAGTGTCGCTCGTGGTGTTCTCGAAGGTACACGCTTGCTCCGGCAGCCCCAGTTGCAGGCAGTCGCCTTGCTCCAGGGTGTAGACAGTAGTGCCCTTGGTGAACACCAGTGTGCCTCGCGTTACCCACACCTGCTGATGAAGAAAGGCATAGGCGGTCGCCGGGTATTGGATGCGTACCCCTGGCGGCAGTTGCACGTTCACCAGTTCCAGTGGCCAGCCCTCGCGGGGGGAAACCTGCTGGCGCGCATAGCCGGTCTCCGGGTCCACCCAGCGAGGTTGCTCCGCTGCTCTGGACACCAGCCCCGAGCGGCCTTCGGCGCGGTGCAGCAAGGTCGACAGCGGCAGGCCGAAGGCGCCCGACAAGCGCCCCAGAATGGTCGAAGTGGGGCTGACCTGGGCATTCTCGATCTTGCTGATCATGGCTTTGGAGACGCCGGACAGTTGCGCGAGTTCGCCAATGGACCAGCCGCGCGCGGCCCGCTCGGTCTTGATGGTCAAGGCGATGTCGATGGGTGCATTGTTCACTATAGGGAATTTCCAGAAAGAGAGAGTTCACATGTAGCTTAATAACAAGAAATGCGTCAAGCCGGGGCAAGCCGTTATTTTTTGCTCTTTTTTAGTGCTTTATTAATTTAAAAAATATACAGCCCTATGATTTTAAAGGGGTTGGCGATTTTTTCAGAATAATATTTCAAGATAAATCTATCGCGGCTTGTTTTTCCGATTGAAACAATCAATTGGTGCGTCAGGTTTTCGCGTTTACTATCTGAAACGAGCGCGGAAGTTCTTCCGCCTCTTCAAATTACTTTACCGTATCCGGGGGTCTCTATGCTGGCTCAACGAATGGAGCAAGACTGTTTGACGGGTGAAGATATCATCCGCTCGATGAAAGGAATGATCGCGGCATCGGGCATCAATACCAATGCCTTTTATAAAACGTTTCGCCAGGCGCCGTTGCCAACCGCAACGTTGAAGAAAGTATTCCAGCAGTACTTTTATTATATCCGAACCTTCCCGCAGATTCTGGCCGGGACTTCCCACCGTACCGAAAGCGAAGTCATTCGCATGAAACTGGCGCGCACTGTGGTCTCGGAGCTGGGCGATGGCGTGGGGGAGGCGCACTTCATCATGTTCGAGCGCGTGCTGGCCGGTGTCGGTATTCAATTGGACGACTGGAAGAAAGTTGAATATATCCCGGAGGCCAGCGCGTTGGTGGCGGGGTTGCGGCGGATCTTTCTGGAAGGCTCTACGGAGCAGGCCATTGGCGCCCATTATATTATTGAAGAGTTTGGCTTTCCCATGATTGCCAACTTGTATGAAGGCTTTCGTCTATATGACGGCTGGCAACACGAAGACTTCACTTACTTCTATTTGCACATGCTGGTGGAAACCGATCATGTGGAATGGATCAGTGACGCGGTGATGGAGGCCGCCCGCGAAGCGCGCAACGGCAATGACATCCTGGAGGGCGCCGCGGATGTCCTTAACCTGCTGACCCGTTTCTGGGACGGCCTGAACCGGTTGGCTACTCACGCCTGACACGCCAGTACCACAGGAGATCGGGAAGTCATGGATGATCTGACATTGAGTGCGCGGGTGGCACCCTTCAGGGATGCCAGCGCGTTCGCGGCATCGGTGGGTGCGTTGAACCTGGCGCAAGGGCTTCCCGAGCCCCTGTTTGACGAGGCCATGAACACGGCGTTGGCTCGGCAGGTGACTGCGGGCTGGCAGTACGCCGACCCGCGCGGCGAAATGATTCTGCGTGAAAGCATCGCCGCCCATTCCGGCCCCGGAATGGCCGCCGACAGCGAAGTGCTGGTGACCAGCGGCTGTACCGAGTCGCTTTACCTGGCGCTGTACGCGGCGGCCACTGAATTCGGCAACAAGGTCGCTTTTTTCGAACCCTTCTATCCTTACTACCCCGGGCTGGCCGCCTTGCTGGGCATCGAGCCGGTGCCCGTACCGTTTTCCCCTGGCCTCCAGGGCCCCGACTGGAGTGCGTTGGAACACCAGGTGCGCGCCGGTGTACGGATACTGTTGATCAACACACCGCATAACCCCACGGGCTGGTGCATGACGGGTGACGATTGGCAGCGCCTGGTAGCGTTGGCCACCACCCATGAGTTCGTGGTGATCGTCGACGAGGCTTATGGGCAGTTCGAATACGCCACCCACGGCCCGGCCCGCTACCCGCGCGGGCAATTGCCCATCATGGTGGCGGGCAGTGCCTCGAAGCTGTTGTCCATGACCGGGGTGCGGATCGGGTGGTTGTGTGCCCCGGCATCCTTGATCGAGCGCGCCCACGCACATCACCTGTACCTCAGTTATTGCCAGCCCAAGCCCCTGCAGGCGGCTATCGCCGTACTGCTCGATGAGCTGGCGAGCGGGCAGTTGGACAGGATGAGGGCCCACTATAAAAACAAGCGTGACTGCCTGGCGAGTGCCTTGGCCAGCGCCGGCTTCGACTTCACGGTGCCTGCGGGCGGCCATTACCTCATGGCGGACTATTCGCGCCTGGATCCGTCACGCCCGCCGGTTGCCTTCAGCCAGCATCTGGCCAGGTGCTGCGGCGTCATGCCATTGCCCGCCACGCCTTTCTACCTGCATCACTGCCCACGCTCTGTAAGGTTTTCGTTCTCGGTCGCCAAACCCATTGTGGATCAAGCCTGTGCTCGCCTGGAGGAACTGTGAAATGGAGCAGCCTATATTCGACGTTATCGTGGTGGGCGGCGGGCCCGCGGGGCTCAGTGAGTGTATCAGGCTGCTGGGCAGCGGCCTGAACGTGGCGGTTGTCAGTGATGTGTTCGGTGGTTGCATGGGCATGATGGGCGACCACCCGCTGCAGTCCTATTGCAATGAACTGGAAATAGAGGGCGCGCCCCTTGCCTTGCGGCAGTTCATGGACAAACCGTGCATCAGCCCAACGGGGGCCGAATACGCCGCGTATATCCGTGACAACTTCGCCGCCTTGCCGCTGACCCGCGTTCAGGAACGGGTGATCACCGTCACCCAAACCCAGGGGGTATTCGAGGTCAGCGTCGGGGCTGACAGCGCCTGCGCGCCGTTGCGTGCGAAACAGCTCATCCTGGCCACCGGCATTCGGCCCAAGGCGCCGCCTTTCGAGGCCCCCGCGGCCCGCTGGTTGAACTGCTTCGAGCTCTACCAATTGGTAGCCCAAGGCCAGGCAAGGCAGTTTCACGACCAGGACGTGGTTATTTTCGGCAGCGGCAACAGCGCCTTCCAGCTCGCCCTGTTGCTGGCGCCTTTTGCCCGCAACATCTGCATCCTGGTCAAAGCGTATCTGGGGTTGTACCCCCAGGAAACCGATGATCGCTTTGCCTTGCGCTCATTGAGCCAGCGTACCTTGGAAATGATTGCCAAGACCTCGTCGACGGCCGTTCAAGGGCCGCTCAACTCGGCTGGCCTGGGGCGGGCCAATATTTGGTTGCATGCCTACTCGGCGATCCGGCAGAGCGGTGACCAGGTCGTTCTGCAACTGCCCGCGTCGCTCAATGGTCACCCGTTGCTGCGCGCGTCGTGCCGCAACGCGCTGGAGGCGGGCCGGCTGGTCGCCAGCCCAACGGGCGACGGCTACGAACTGCGCCTGGACGCGTCCGCGCCGCACCAGTGCCTGGTGTCGGCCATTGGCGTCACCGCCCAGCTCCCGGCCACCCAGTGGCCCGGGCTGGTCAACCAGCAGACCGGTTTTACCCGCCACCAGCAGGGCCGCAGCCCCATTGCCGGCTTGTACTTCGCCGGCGCGGCCTCGGGCTACGCGTCGATCAATACCATGGTGCCCGCGGCAACCGGGGTCAGCGCTGCGGCGCCAGAGCCGCAAGGACAACTGTCATGGGCGTGAACAGCTTGCAACCGTTGCGCCTGACCCTGGCTGAAGCGCTCGCGCAGCCCGTGGTGGCGCTCAAGCAGGCCATTTCCCGGGCCAAGGTGCTGGTCATCAGCAACCAGGAGCTTGGCGTGGCGCCCTATGTGCAATTGATGCGCACGCTGGGCACCCCTGTCCACCATGTGCTGGTCAAGTACTGCCTGGCCGATTACCGCGAAGTACTGACGGTGACCAACCTTCATCAGAACGGCCAGGCGCTGGGGGTGCACGAGGGGGGAGGGTACTGGCACACGGACATGTCCTACAAAACGGCCAACACCGTCTTTACCTCGTTATTGGCCGTGCAGGTACCCCAGGCGCACGGTGAGACCGAGTTCATCGACTGCGTCGCGGCTTTGAACCAGGTGCGCCAGTGGCAGCAGAGCCCCAGCTGCCCCGGCTGTCTGCAAGGGCTTGAACTGGACGGCCTGCGGGTTCGGCACCGTTTCGGCAACCGTGACGTGCTGCGCAATGCCCATGCCGCGGTGCAAACCCTGGATGGCAAGGAAGCGGGCACCCTGGAACAGGCCGTGCTCCACCCCCTGGTGTTCCAGCATCCGCTGGCACGCTCAACCTCACTTTACGCCCCGGCCGCCACCGCCATGCAGATCGAAGGGCTGTCACCGACGCTTTCGCACTGCATCCTCGACTGCCTGGTGGACTTCGTGGTCCAGCACGCCCCCCGCTACCAGCATGCTTACTGCCCGGGCGACATCGTGATCTGGGACAACCTGTCCACGCTGCACAAGGGCCCTTCGATTGCAAAGAGTGAAGGGGGCGCCAACGCGCGCCTCCTGTACCGCATGAACGTTGACTTCACCTGAGGTGCCACCATGATCAAGACAATTGTGTTCCTGACCCCCCACTACCTGAACTTCGCATCCGAAACGGCGTTGCAGACCCTGGGCCGTGACTATCGAACCGTGCTGATCGCCTACCACGCCGATGTGCTGCCTCCCGCGCTGGAGCGCAATGTCGCCAAGGTCGCGCGAGTGGACGCCGATCCGCACCGCAACATTCGTCCGTTGCTGGACGAAGCCCAGTGCCACGCCATCGTCAGCGATGAATTGCGCGCGGTAGGGGGGGACACGTCGGCGGTGCGCATCTTCTGTCAGGAGGAATGCCACGTTCAATTGGCGGCTCAGTTGCGCGAAGTGTTCGGGCTGGAGGGCGACACCCAGGCCATCGTCGCCAACTTCCGTGACAAGGTCCTGATGAAGCACGCGGTCAGCCGGCACGGCATACGTGTGCCGGGCTTCGTTCCGCTCGACCAGGCACGGCTGGCGGAGGAACCGCAAGCGTATTTCCGCGAGCTGACCGAGCGCCTGGGCCTGCCACTGGTGCTCAAGCCGGTCAACGCCGCAGGCAGCTTCGAAGTGTCGATCATTGGCAACGAGGCCGAATTCGCCCGGGCACGTGAACAGGTGATGGCGTCACCTTTCCATTTCGATTACGAGGTGGACGAGTTCATCGACGGCGCCATGTTCCAGTGTGACTCGTTCGTGGTGGACGGCGAGATCCGCTACTGCGGAGTACTGGAACTGGGCTGCACCAACTTCGATTTTGTCCAGGGCAAACCGTTGAGCGTCATTCCGGTGGCCGACCCCGTGCTCAAGGCCACATTGGAAGCGTTCAACCGCGACGTGATCGCTGCGCTGAACTTTCGCAACGGCTCCACCCACCACGAAGTGTTCGTGGACCGCCGGCGAGGCTACCCGGTGTTTCTGGAAATAGCCGCGCGGGTGCCGGGGGGTATTGGTGTGCCCTACCATGAGAAAAACAGCGACATCAACCTGATCGATGCCAACCTCTACCTGGTGGCGGGGGCCGCGGCACTCGAACAGATCAGGCCCCATGAGAAGAACAATGTGGTATCGGCCCTGCTGCCCGTGCGCAAAGGCCGTATCAGCCAGCTCAACGAGCCCCCCATCGCCAGTGCCTACAGCATCGACTGGAAGGTGGCCCCAGGCATGGTGGTGGACTCCCGATCACTGGCTGACACGGCCGGTATCCTGACCTTCTGCAACGATGACCCGACCGTGCTGCGCGCCGACTTCGACGCGTTGCAGCGCTACGTGCCCACCCAGGTGGAGACGCTCGAACCGCTCAGCGCTTGAGGCCTGGCCGCCAAGGGGGCGGGCAGGGTGGATGTGTTCCAAGGAGCAGTCATGAAGACAGGCATCATCGGCGGCATCAGCATGGCGGTTTATTGCGTCTCGACCGCGCTCTCGGCGGTCTGGGTGATGGTGTCGTTCACCCGCATCAGCGGCGCGGCGTTGACGTTCATTACCTTCCTGATGGCGTGGGGCGTTTTTTTCCTGGTGCATGCCGTGCGCAGTCACGACCCGTTGCGCTTGCTCAGGGAACAGTGGCGTGGGGTGATGGTGCTCAACGTCCTGACGCTGTTCAGTTGGTGGCTGATGTTCATGGCCTTGCAACGCATCGAGGCGTCGGTGGAGTCAGCCATTTACCAGGGCTGGATGCCGCTGGTGGTGGTGCTGTGCGAACGGTTGGCGGTGCGCACCTCGGTCAGCCGCTATCGTTGGCTGGGTGCCCTGATGATTCTGTTGTCGCTGCTGGCCCTGGTGGTGATGCGCCTGACCCTGGGGGCCACGGCCCAGGTCAGCCAGGCGCACCTGTACGAAGGCATCGCGCTGGCCACTGTCGCCGGGATCACGGGCGGTACCTACGTGTTCTGTTCCGGCCAGTTGAACCGCGCAGGGCGCTACAGCGCCATGGACATCCTGAGCGTGCGGTTCTTTTTGCTGTTGCTGGTCACCGGTTGGGTGGGCAGGGACAACCTGCAGCAACTGTTCACGCTCGACACGACGATGCTGGTCCAACTGGTGGAGCTTGCCTTCGTCAGCGTGCTGGTGCCGGTCTTCAGCCTGCAGTTCGCCATCCAGCAATTGGGGGGCGGCCGTGTGTCGATTCTTACCCCTTGTGTGCCCGTCATCGCCCTGGCGGCCGAATTCCTCCTGGCCACCTGGCACAGCCCCTGGGTGCCCTTGCTCGTCACGGTGGTGTGCCTGGCGGTGGTGCTGTCCAACCTGTGGTTTTCGCGCAGCGCGCGCCTGGTTTCGCCTAGCGCCTTGCCGGTGGCCCTTTCCAAATAGCCCACTGATTGCCGGAGCATCCCATGACATCTTCCTTGGCCTTGGCCCAAGGGGCGGTAACTACCTGCCCGACTGACAGCGGCGTGCTGAATCGCGCCCTGGATATCGCCCGTGTCCTGATCGGTTTTGCGTCCGTGAGCGACCGCACCAACCTGGACCTGATCGAGTGGGTTCGCCATTACCTGGAGGGTTTGGGTGTGAGCGCCCAGGTGCTGCCTGCCGCCTGTGGCCGCAAGGCCAACCTGTTTGCCAGCTTTGGGGCGGTGCGCCCTGGCGGCATCATTTTGTCCGGGCACACCGACGTCGTCCCTGTGGAGGGCCAGGCCTGGGCCCAGGACCCTTTCACGGCCCGGCTGGACGGCGCGCGGCTGTATGGTCGCGGCAGCTGCGACATGAAAGGCTTCATCGCGGTGGTGCTGGCCATGGTTCCGGAGCTGATGGCCTCACCCCGGCAGAGTTTCCACCTGGCCCTATCCTATGATGAGGAGGTGGGCGCCCACGGTGCGCAGGCGTTGGTCCCTTTCATCACGCAGGCAGGGCTGTCGCCGGCCGGGTGCATTGTCGGTGAGCCCACCTCGATGGGGTTGGTGATCAGCCACAAGGGGCGCCATGAAATCAACTGCTGCGTGCGTGGCAAGGCGGCTCATTCGTCGGTGCCCAGCGAAGGCGTCAACGCCATTGACGTTGCCGCGCGGGTTCAGGTGCACCTTCAGCACATGGCCCAGCGTCTGGCCCAGGGTCCTCTGGATCGAGGCTTCGATGTTCCCTACACCACGGTTCAGGTGTGCAAGGTGAAGGGTGGGGTGGCGGGCAACGTCATTCCCGGCCAGTGCAGCTTTGACTTCGAGATACGCTACCTGCCGGGCTGCGATGCCGAGCAATTGCTGGCACAGGTCAAGGCGTATGCCGGCCAGGCGTTGTCGGGAGGAGCGCCGGAGCATGCGGCGGGCGCCGCCATCGAGTTTTCCCACACGTTGCATACGCCAGGGCTGGACGAGCAAGCCAACCAGTCTTTCGCCCAGTGGCTGCGACAGGCGTGTGCCCTGACCGAGGGGGCGCAGCGGGTGGCCTACAGCACCGAGGCCGGGTTGTTTCAGGCTGCCGGGATTCCCACGGTGGTGTGCGGCCCGGGCAGCATCAGGCAGGCGCACAAGGCCGACGAATACGTGGACGTGGCGCAGCTGCAGGCGTGCGCCCAGTTCCTGCGCCGCCTGGGTGGCTACGACACGCCGCCGCCTACTGCTCGCGGGGGTGACCAATGAGTGCGCTGGCCCGCCGCGAACGGGCCAGGCTGCTGGTGGCAGTCAGCGTCGGCGCTGCCCTGGAATGGTTCGACTTCACCCTGTTCGCGATCTTTGCCCTGCAGATCGCAGCCGCCTTCTTTCCTGCCAGCGATCCGTTGATGTCGTTGGTGGCCTCTTACCTGACGCTGGGCGTGGGCTTCGTCGCGCGGCCGCTGGGGGCCTTGCTGATGGGCCGCTATGCCGACCGCCACGGGCGCAAGGCGGCGCTGACGCTGTCGATCCTGCTGATGGGGGCCGGGACATTGATCATCGCTGTGTGCCCCACCTACGCAGTGATCGGCTGGTGGGCCCCCTTGAGCGTCATTGTCGCGCGGGTACTGCAAGGCGTCGCCGCGGGTGGCGAAATCGGTGGGGCGCTCGCGTACCTGGTGGAGACGGCGCCCGCGCACCGGCGCGGTGTGTTCGCGTCCAGCCAGCAGGTGGCGCAAGCCGCATCGTTCCTGTTGTGCGGGCTGAGTGCCAGCCTGTTGGCGCGCGTTCTGAGCCCCGCCCAACTGGATGATTGGGGCTGGCGGCTACCCTACTTGTTCGGCCTGCTAGTGGTGGTGGCGGGGCTGAAGATTCGTCGCGGCCTGGAGGAAAGCGAGCCCCTGCGCCGTTACCTTGAGGGCCAGGCAACCGCGGGCGGCCGTACCCGCCTGCGCCAGCATATTCCCGCACTGATCGCCGGCGTGTTGATGGTTGCCCTGTGGACCGTGGCCACGCAGTTGATCAACTTCATGCCCACGTATGCCTCGATGGTGCTCGGCCTGCCCCGGGACGAGGCTTACCTGGGGCTGGTGCTGGTGGGGTTGATTACCTTGCTGTGCCCCTTGGCAGCCGGGTTGTCGGACCGGGTGGGTCGCCATGCGGTGATGCTGGCCGGCGCCCTGGGCATTGCCTTGTGTGCCTACCCGGCGTTCACCTGGCTGAACCGCGGGCCCAGCGTCCAGGCCTTGGTCAGCGTGCAATGCGGCCTGGCGGTGCTGATGGTGCTGTATACCGGGCCTGCGGCGGCAGCGCTGGCGGAGCTGTTTCCGGTCCATGTCCGGGCGCTGGGCGTATCCTTGGCCTACGCCCTGGCGGTGACGCTGTTCGGCAGTTCCACGCCCACGATGATCACCTTGGTCTACCGCCAGACCGGCAACACCCTGGCAGCCGCCCTGTGGCTGTGCGCGACGGCGTGCCTGAGCGCGGTACCGCTGGCCTGGATGTGCCTGCGCACCGTGCGCGCAGGTGCGTCGATGAGGGGAATAACGGAGGATGCCGCATGAACGGGCCCATTGTTTTACTGGATGGCGGCAACGTGCTGTTTCATTACCAACCTGCTGCGCGCCTTGAGGCGCTGGGGTATTTCACCGGGCTGGGCCCCGCCCGGGTCGAGGCCGCGCTGGATGAGAGCAGGCGGGTGGCGCGCCAGGACCAGGCACCGCCACGCAGGTAGACCTGGCGGCCTTCATTGGCGCACTGGCGGGCAAGGCCGTGACCGCCGCCGAATGCTGGCATTTCTGGTTCAAGGTGTTCACGCCCAACGTCGGGCTGTTGAACCAATTGCCGGCCCTCGCGCAGACCTTTCGCCTGGGGTGCTGAGCAACAACCCAGGCGCCCTGGAAGACCTCCGGAACCGATGGCACCAGCCCATCCTGGATTACTGGCCGACCTTCCGGCAGGTGTTGGGTGAGCGCCCGACGAACGCGCAACCTTGTTGCGTCGAACGCCTGATCGACGGCTCGACGTGCTTCGCGGGCAACAGCGGGTACATAGGGCGTGGCAGCGCATCAACCCTTGTCGCAACCGCCACCCAACCGGGTGTAATTGAGTTCGTGCTGTACACCCTTGCTATCGATGTAGGTCATGTGGCCCTGCACCGGACCGCACTGGCTGCCAGCGCGGGTGTTCATGCGTACTACCTTGGCGATGTCCAGGTCCTGTGAGTAATCGTAGGTATAACTGGATTGGGATTGCGCGGCCTTGGCGGCCGCGGCGTCATCGGCACGGGCGAACGAGGTGAAGGCGGCCAGCAGGGACAGGGCGAGGGCGATGAGGTATTTCATGATGTGCTCCCCTCCATTGGGGTGTTCAGGGCATGGCGCCATTTTAGGAAGGCGGGCCCTGGTCTTTGAAATGGAGGGTGTCGATACCGGCCATCATCCAAACTGATGCACCTGCCAGCGGACCTGGCTGCGTCACGGGCGCCGGGCAGCACGCACGCAGAGGTCTGTGTCGCCAACGACCGGTAGCGATCGCCTTTACACGGCGGGGAACGGTCCCGCCGCCGTGAAGGGCCCGCCTTGGAAGCCGCTCCCCGGCTCGTCCGCCGCGGGCGCGGGCTGGCGTTCTATCTGGGCGCGGAACATTTCCGAGCTGTCCCGGGGCGCATAGCCCAAGTGCGCGGCATGCCGGTTATTCCACCACAGGTCGCGGTTGGCGGACACGCCGTAGACCACGCTGTGGCCCACGTCCTCGGCCAGCAACGCGCGGGCCACCAGGTGCTCCAGGTCCGGGTAACTCAACCAGGTGCTGAGCATGCGCCGGTTGCGTGGCTCGGGGAACGATGAGCCGATGCGCAGGCTCACGGTTTCGATGCCGTACCGATGGAAATAGAACGTCGCCATGTCCTCGCCGTACGCCTTGGACAGCCCGTAGTAGCCGTCCGGGCGCCGCTGGGCGTGGGTGTCCAGTTCGACCCCCTGAGGGTAGAACCCGGTGACGTGGTTGGAACTGGCAAAGACGATCCGCTTCACGCCCTGTTGCCGCGCCGCTTCGTACACATGAAAGGTACCGCGGATGTTGGCGTCCAGAATGTCCTCGAATGGCCGTTCCACCGATACACCGCCCAGATGAACGATGGCATCCACGCCCTCTGCCAGCCCGAGCACGCCGGCCTTGTCCGCCAGGTCGCAGCGGTGCACTTCTTCATGGGCACCACGGCTGGGTGCCAGGGGGCTGATATCCGAGGCCCGGATGATGTGGGCGTGAGCCTGCAACGCGTCGCGCAGCACCTGGCCCAGGCCACCGGCGGCGCCGGTCAGCAGTATACGGTTGAAGGGTTTGAATGGGGTCATGGTCGGTTCTTCCAATGAACGGTTGGGTGGCAAGGCTTACTTGAAGTTGTACAAAACGCCCAGGCGCCAGCGCACCTGGCGGTCGTCGGAGGTGGTGTCGACTTTCACATCGCCGATCTCCATGAAGGGCACCCACTGCTGGGTGAGCTTGTACTTGATGATCAGGTTCTGTTCGTAATCGCTTTTGCGGTTGTCGTAGCGGATGTAGTCGGTCTTGAAGTAGATGAACTGGTATTCGTACGCCCACTTGCTGGCCGGCGTGTAGCCCAGCCAGCCTTCGAAGCGGTTGATGCGCTGGTCATCCTTGGCGTGGTCGGGCATGTCTTCGTCGACCTTGTCGCGGTCCAGCTTGCGGGTGTCCAGCCGGTAGCGGGTGGCCACGTAGAACGCATCGCTGAGCTTGTGCTTGTACTTGAGCCCGAATTTGTAGGTGGTGGCGTCGCTGGAACTGTCCATCTGGAATGCCGGCGTCAGGGTGGCCTGCGGGTTGAGCACGTAGTTGTAGCTCACCGTGAATTCATGGCCGTTGTTGACCATGTTGTCGTAGGCCACGTCCTGGCGGTCGCCAGCGGTGCGGTATTTCATTTCGGCTTCAAAGCCCAGGCCACTGTCCAGCCGGTAGTTGAGCTTGATGCGATCGGCGTGGGCGCGGTCGTCGTCGGTGTACTGGTGGCGGTAGTCGATGCTGGCGGTGTCCGCGTGGGCCTGAAAGGGCAGGCCAAGCGCCGCAGCGGTAACGAGCATGCGTAGGGTGGTGTTCATACGGTCTTCTTTTCTTGTTTTTGTGAGGACTGCGTCAGGCACGAAGATGAGTATGGGTCTCATCTGCTGTGCTAAATATACGTTATCGTACGACAAGATGACTCGTCCACGAAAAATAACCTTTGTCTTGGTATTTTTTCCACGAATACTATCTAGTACGGGCGTATCAACAAGGTTCCCATCGTCATTAGTCATTGCTGAAATAGAGATGACAGGGGATATCTCAACCGAAAAGCCTGATAAAAAGGATTTCATGAAGGGGTTTTCAATTGTTGTACGATGACCTATGCTCGCCCTCAACGGAGCCCGCTCCTGTCGTCATTCCAATAACAAAAGGCTGAAGACGCCCATGAGAATCACCGCAGTCAACGTCCAGGTGTTCACTTACCCCACCCGTCGCGCTGTCGACAGCGCTGGCCATGCCCACCCGGGCGACGTCACCCAGGCGCAGATGGCTTTGCTGCGCATTCGCACCGAAGGCGGCCATGAAGGCTATGCCTTCGGCGCACCGGAGCTGATTCGCCCCTACGTGCTGGATGGTTTCGTGCGCAAGGTGCTCATTGGCCAGAACGCCTTTGACCGGGAGAAAATCTGGCACGACCTGGCCCACTGGCAGCGCGGCAGCGCCAGCCAGCTCACTGACCGCGCCTTGGCTCTGGTAGAGCAGGCGTTGTGGGACTGGGCGGGGCGCAAGCTCGGCGTGCCGCTGCACAAGTTGATCGGCGGCTTTCGCGACAAGGTACCGGCCTATGGCTCGACCATGTGCGGCGACGAACTGCCGGGCGGCCTGGCCACCCCCGAGGACTACGGCCGCTTCGCCGAGACCCTGGTACAGCGCGGTTACAAGGCGATCAAGCTGCACACCTGGATGCCACCGGTGTCGTTCGCGCCCAGCCCGCGCATCGATGTCAAGGCCTGCGCCGCGGTGCGCGAAGCCGTGGGCCCGGACATCGCCCTGATGCTCGATGGCTACCATTGGTACAACCGCACCGACGCGCTCTACATCGGGCGCGAGCTGCAGAAGCTCGACTTCGCCTGGTTCGAGGAACCGATGATGGAAGAGTCAGCCGAGTCCTACGCCTGGCTGGCGGGCCAGCTGGACATTCCGGTGCTGGGGCCTGAAACCCTGGCGGGCAAGCACCTGAGCCGTGCCAGTTGGGTCAAGCACGAGGTGTGCGACATCCTGCGTGCCGGGGTGGCCGGGGTAGGGGGCATAGCTCCGTGCCTGAAGGTGGCGCACCTGGCCGAATCGTTCGGCATGGACTGCGAGATTCACGGCAACGGCGCCGCTAACCTCGCGGTGGTAGGGGCGATCAAGAATTGCACCTGGTATGAACGGGGCCTGCTGCACCCTTACCTGGATTACGACGAAGTGCCGGCATACCTCAAGCGCCTGGTCGACCCGATGGACAAGGACGGTTTCGTGCACCTGTCGACGCTGCCTGGCCTGGGCGAAGACATCGATTTCGACTTCATCGAGACCCACACACTCAACAGCTTCTGACCGAACAGGGCCCCCGGTAAACGCCGGGCGGCCCAGCGCCGAATAACTATAAAAAAGGCACTCCCGTTATGAGCATTTTCCCCTCGCTATGGGCGCGGGTACTCGCAGCCATCGTGGTGGTTGGCGTGGTACCCGGCGCCGACGCAAGAACGCCGGTCGACCAGCTGATCGTCGGCATGAGCATGGTCAACCTGCTGTCGCTGGACCCGGCGGCCGCCACGGGCCTGGATGTGGCCGAGGTCAACGCCAACCTCTACGACATGCTGCTGGTGCAGGACGTCGCGGAGCCCGACCGGCTGCTACCGGCGCTGGCTGAACGCTGGCAGGTCAGCGACGACCGTACCACCCTGACCTTTACCCTGCGCCCCGGCGTGCGCTTTCAATCCGGCAACCCGCTGACCGCCGACGACGTGGCCTGGTCGCTGCAACGGGTGCTCAAACTCAACCTGGCCCTGGCCTCCACCTGGAAAGCCTACGGCTTCACCGCCGCGAACGCCGAGCGTTACCTGCGCGCTCAGGATGCCAACACCTTCGTGCTGCAATTGCCACGGCCCAGCGACCCGCTGCTGGTGCTCAATACCCTGGCGACATCGCCCAGTGCCTTTGTCCTCGACCGCAAGACTGTCCTGGAACACCAGAAAAACACTGACCTGGGCGCCGCCTGGCTGACCACCCATGCCGCAGGCAGTGGCGCCTTCGTGCTCAATGACTGGCGCGCCAACGACGTGTTGCTGATGAGCCGTTTCGACGGCTACTGGGGTGGGCCGGCCAAGCTCAAACGGGTGGTCATGCGCAACATGACCGAGTCACAGTCGCTGCGGCTGATGATCGAACGCGGTGACCTGGACATCGCCAAGGGCATGTCGGCGCCGGACATCAGCGCCCTGCAGCACAACGACAAGGTGCGCACCCAGACCCTGCAGCGCGGCACTCTGTATTACGTGGCGCTGAGCATGAAACAGCCGGTGTTTGCTGATGAACGCGTGCGCAAGGCCATCCGCGCGTTGATCGATTACCAGGGCATCAACCAGACCGTCATGCCCCATTACGGCGTGATCAACCAGCGGCCCTTGCCCCTGGGGCTGACCGCGCGGCTGCCCGACCCCGGCTACCGCCTGGACGTGGAACAGGCGCGCCGGTGGCTGGCTGAAGCCGGGTACCCCCAGGGCTTCAAGACCACGATACGGGTGCTAGCCGAGCAGCCCTTCATCAACATCGCCTCCAGCCTGCAAGCCACCCTGGCCCAGGCCGGTATCGAGGCCAGCATCATCACGGGCACCGGCAACCAGGTGTATGGCGCCATGCGCGAGCGCAACTTCGACATCATTGTCGGCCGTGGCGGCGGCGGGGCCGAGCGGCACCCGCACTCCAGCCTGCGCACCCTGGTGTATAACCCCGACAACCGCGACGAAGCCCGGTTGAGCAACTTCCAGGGCTGGCGCACGGCCTTCTTCAGCCCCGAGCTGAACCGCCTGATCGAACAGGCCGAGGTCGAACCCGACGCCAGCAAGCAGTTGGCCGATTACCAGCAGATCCAGGTACGGCTGGACCAGCAGGTGGGCGCCATCGTGCCGATCTCGCAGATGACCGACACGGTGCTGGTGTACGCCGACGTCACCAACTTTCATGGCCACAGTGCCGCCACCACGCGCTACAAGGACGTGTACAAAACACGCTGAGCGGCACGGACGAAAACCGCGTGCCGGGTGCCCCGGCCGCGCATGATCAGGAGCTCATTATGGTTGTCATGACTGCCTCTGCCCTGGGCGCTCGCGCTTCTGGCACTGCCCGGCGCGCCAGCACGGTGCTGGTGACATTGCTGGGCTTGTTGATGTTGACGTTCTTCATTGGCCGGGTGATGCCGCTGGACCCTGTGCTGGCAGTGGTCGGGCCGGACGCGGACCATTCCACCTACCAGCAGGTGTACCTGGCGATGGGCCTGGACAAACCCCTCTGGACCCAGTTCGGGCTGTACCTCAACGACTTGCTGCACGGCAATTTCGGCAATGCCCTGCTGACCGGCCACCCGGTGCTGGACGACATCCGCCGGGTGTTTCCCGCCACCCTGGAACTGGCCACCCTGGCCATCCTGTTCGGCGTGCTGATTGGCCTGCCGCTGGGCGTGTGCGCCGCCAGCAACCAGGGCCGCCTGGGCGACCATGTGGCACGGGTGATCACCCTGTTCGGCTATTCCACGCCGATTTTCTGGCTGGGGATGATCGGCCTGCTGGTGTTCTATGCCTGGCTGGGCTGGGCCGGTGGAGCAGGGCGCATCGATCTGGGGTACGACGGCCTGGTACCGGACGTGACCGGCTTGTTGTTGATCGACACAAGCCTGGCGGGGGACTGGGAGGCCTTCGCCAGCGCGCTGCGCCACATCCTGTTGCCGGCGCTGATCCTGGGCCTGAACTCCGTGGCCTACATCAGCCGCATGACCCGCAGCTTCATGCTAGAACAGCTGTCCCAGGAGTACATCATCACCGCCCGGGTCAAGGGCCTGTCACGGCGTCAGGTGGTGTGGGGCCATGCCTTTCGCAACATCCTGGTGCAGTTGCTCACGGTGGTGGCGCTGGCGTACGGCTCGCTCCTCGAAGGCGCGGTGCTGATCGAGACCGTGTTCGCCTGGCCCGGGTTCGGCCAGTACCTGACCAGCAGCCTGATGCTGGGCGACATGAACGCGGTGATGGGCTGCGTGCTGGTGATCGGCCTGATCTTCGTGGCGCTGAACCTGATCAGCGATGCGCTGTACAAGGTGTTCGACCCCCGTACCCGGTGACCGACCCGGGCGGGGCCGTACCGTGACAACCATAAGAACAAGGAACCTCGAATGAATACTGCTACCTGCGCACTGCCCCTGCGCCTGCTGTTCGCGGCGCTGGCGCTGGGGCCGCTGACCCAGGCCTGGGCCAAAACCCCGGCCGACCAGTTGATCGTGGGCATGAGCCTGGTCAACCTGTTCTCCCTGGACCCGGCCAATGCTCCCGGCCTGGATGCCTCAGGCATCAATGCCAACCTCTACGACACCCTGGTCAAGCGCGACCAGGGCGACCCGGAAAAGCACCTGCCCCAGTTGGCCGAGCGCTGGGACGTGAGTGACAACGGCCGCCGGGTCACCTTTCACCTGCGCCAGGACGTGACGTTCCACTCCGGTAACCCGCTGACGGCCACCGATGCAGCCTGGTCGCTGTACCGGGTGATGAAGCTCAACTACGGCCTGGCCACCACCTGGAAAGCCTACGGTTACACCCGCGACAACATCCAGGCACTGATACGCGCCACTGACTTGCACACCCTGGTCATCGACCTGCCCCAGGGCATGGACCCGTTGCTGGTGATCGATTCGCTGGCCACCTCGCCCAGTGCCGTGGTGGTGGACCGCCAGGTGGCCCTGGCCCACGAGAAGAACGGCGACCTGGGCGCTGCCTGGCTGATCACCCACGAAGCCGGCAGCGGCCCCTTCGTGTTGAGTAAATGGAACGCCAACGACGTACTGGTGCTGACCCGTTTCGATCGCTATTGGGGCGGTGCCGCCGCGCTCAAGCGGGTGGTGATGAGCAACATGACCGAGTCGCAGTCCCTGCGCCTGATGCTCCAGCGCGGCGACCTCGACCTGGCCTATGGCATGGCCGCGCCCGACGTGCGTGCCCTGGACGGCGAGCGTGGGCTGCAGGTGCAGTCGCTGCCCCGGGGCACGATGTACTACGTGGCCATGAGCATGAAACAACCCGAGTTCGCCAAGCGCGAGGTCCGCGAAGCGGTGCGCAGCCTGATCGATTACCAGGGCATCGACCGGCAGGTGATGCCGTACTACGGCACGCTGAACCAGCGGCCCATGCAGTTGGGGCTGGCGGCGCGCCTGCCCGACCCGGGTTACCGGCTGGATGTGGCCCACGCCAGGGAACTGCTGGCACAGGCGGGCTACCCCGATGGTTTCAGCACCACCATCCGCACCCTGTCGGAACCGCCGTTCATTGATATCGCCGCGCGCCTGCAGGCCACCCTGGCCCAGGGCGGGATCAAGGCCCGCATCATCACCGGTACCGGCAATCAGGTCTACGGTGCCATGCGCGCACGCAACTTCGAGATCATCGTCGCCCGGGGTGCGGAGCGCTACCCGCACCCGTACTTCAGCCTGCGCACGTTCGCCTACAACCCCGATAACCGCGACAGCGCCGGGTTGCCCAACTTCCAGGGCTGGCGTGCATCGTTCTTCGACCCGCCGCTCAATGGCCTGATCGACCAGGCCGGCGCCGAGCGCGACACCGGCAAGCGCCTGAGCCTGTACCACCAGGCCCAGGCCCGGTATGACCAGCAAGTGGGGCCGATTCTGATGCTGTCGCAAATGACCGACACCGTGGTCAGTGCCGCCGATGTCAAGGGCTTTACCGGCGACGATGCCGGAGCCACGCGTTACCTGGGTGTCCACAAGCAACGTTGAAGGCTGCCGGTCGGCCTTGTGATCCTGAACCTGAGACGAGAACGTGCCCATGATTGTCAATCTGTCACCCAGCGATGCCCCTGTCACGCCGCGACTGGAACGCACCCCCGGGTCGAGTTTCGATGCGTTGTGCGCAAGTGCCCTGAAAGTGCTGCGCCATCTGTTGCGCAACCCCATGACCCTGGCAGGCCTGCTGGTGGCGACCCTGCTGGTGGTGGTCGCCCTCTTCGCCCCCTGGATCGCCACTCACGACCCGGTGGCCCAGGACCTGGCCAGCGCCCTGCAGGCGCCGGGCGCCGCGCACTGGTTCGGTACCGACGAGTTCGGCCGGGACGTGTTCAGCCGCCTGGTGCATGGCGCGCGCATCACCCTGTACATCATCGCCCTGGTCACGGTGATCGTCGGCCCGGTCGGCCTGTTCATCGGTACCGTGTCGGGCTACTTCGGCGGCTGGGTGGACACCGTGTTCATGCGCTTCACCGATATCTTCATTTCCTTCCCCAGTCTGGTGCTGGCGCTGGCGTTCATCGCGGCGCTGGGCCCGGGCCTTGAGCACGCCGTGGTGGCCATCGCGCTGACGTCCTGGCCACCCATCGCGCGCCTGGCCCGGGCGGAAACCCTGGCCCTGCGCAAGGCCGACTTCGTGGTGGCGGTGCAACTGCAAGGCGCTTCGTCGGCACGGATCATCCTGCGCCATATCGTCCCCATGTGCCTGTCGTCGGTGATCATCCGCCTGACCATGAACATGGCCGGCATCATCCTGACGGCCGCGGCCCTGGGCTTTCTCGGCCTGGGCGCGCAGGCGCCGTCGCCGGAATGGGGGGCGATGATCTCCACCGGCCGGCGCTACATGCTCGAATGCTGGTGGCTGGTGGCGGTACCCGGCGCGGCGATCATGCTGGTCAGCCTGGCGTTCAACCTGCTGGGCGATGGCCTGCGGGACATCCTCGACCCACGCAGCGAATAACCGGAGGCTCCATGTCTGACATAAAACTGAAGGTCGAAGGGCTCAACGTGCACTTTGTCAACGGCCACAGACACACCCATGCCGTGCGCGATGTGTCCTTTACCCTGGGGCGCGAAAAGCTGGCGATCGTCGGCGAGTCCGGCTCGGGAAAATCAACGGTGGGGCGCAGCCTGCTCAAGCTGCACCCGCCCAGCGCACGCCTCTGTGCCAAGGCCATGCGCTTCGACGGTATCGACCTGCTGACCGCCAGCGAGAACGTCATGCGCAAGGTTCGCGGCCAGCGTATCTCGATGGTCATGCAAGACCCCAAGTACTCGCTCAACCCGGTGGTGAAGGTCGGCGAGCAGATCGCCGAAGCCTTTCTGGCGCACCACAAGGCCAGCCGGCGGGAAGCGCGCGAACGGGTGCTGGAGATGCTCGCCAAGGTGCATATCCGCGACCCGCAACGGGTGTACAACCTGTACCCCCATGAAGTGTCCGGGGGGATGGGCCAGCGCATCATGATCGCGATGATGGTCATCACCCGGCCGGAAGTCATCATCGCCGACGAGCCAACCTCGGCCCTGGACGTTTCGGTGCAGGCGGAAATCCTCAACCTGCTGGCAGACCTTCGCCGTCGTGAGAAACTCACCTACCTGATGGTCACGCATGACCTGGGGGTGGTCACGCACCTGTGTGACCGGGTGGCAGTGATGCAGCAAGGCCGCATCGTCGAACAGCTGGACAGCCAGGCGCTCAGCCAGAACCTGGCCACCCACGCTTATACCCGGATGCTGGTGCAGGCCAGCCGTGACTTCAGCGACGACAGCCAGCATCCGCTTGCCGGTTGAGCCGAGCAGTGACAGACAAGGAAAACCCTATGCCTCATGAACGCGTTGCCAGGGCCATGCCCCGGCCTTTCACCGCGCGGCCGCTGCTGGCGGCCCTGGCGCTGGCGTGCAGCCTGCCGGCGTGGGCCTTGCCGGCGCCGCCCGCACCACGAGTACCGACCCTGGCCTTCGATGACCACAGCGTGATCCTGGTGTGGGAAAAGCCCGCGGGCCATGCCGACATCACGGATTACCGGGTGTACGCCAACGGTGTGTTGCTGGGCAGCAGCAATGCCAACAACGACCAGGTGTCACCGGCCAAGCCGAAAATCGACCGTTTCTATGCCCGGGACGCGGCGCATTTCCACCACCGTATCGCCCTGCACAGTTATACCGCCCTGGGGCTCAAGTCCGATACCGAATACCGTTTCACCGTGCGCGCGGTGGGGGCCAACGGCCAGGAGTCGGCGGATAGCCCGGCGGTGGTGCAGCGCACGACCCGGGTGCCGGCGCTGTTCGACGTGACCCGCTACGGCGCCAAGGGTGACGGCACGCACCTGGACACACTGGCCATCCAGCAAGCGATCGATGCCTGCACGCCGGGCTGCAAGGTATTGCTGCCCAAAGGCGTGTACAAGAGCGGCGCGTTGTACCTCAAGAGCGACATGACCCTGGAAATCGCCGAGGGCGCGACGCTGCGGGGCTCCGAACGTGCCGAGGATTATCCGGTGGCCGGCTACCGCCAGTACCCTTATTCCAGCACGCTGCGGCCTGCCTCGCTGATCAATGCGCTGCCCCGCGACCCGGGCCGGCACCAGGCGTTCGAGAACATCCGCATCGTCGGCAAGGGCACCCTTGACGGCAATGGCTGGAAGCAGGGGAAGGAGGGGGCCTACGTGGCCAGCGACAATGCCCATTACGCCCGGGATGGCATCCTGGCCAAGGCTCAGGTCGAGCAGGCGGTGGCGGGGGGCATGAACGTCAAGGACGCGTATGGCCAGATGCGCTCTTCGCTGATCACGTTGCGTAACGTGAAGAACGTCTTCTACGGTGGCTTCACGGCAGTGAACCCGGCGTACCACGGCATCATGAACCTGGAGACTGAAAACGTGGTGCTGGCCAACACCACCCAACGTACCTACGACGCGAACAACGGTGACGGCATTGAATTCGCCAACAGCACCGGCGCGATGGTGTTCAACAACGTCTTCGACACCGGCGACGACTGTGTCAACTTCGCCGCCGGCACCGGCGCCGATGCGGTACACCAGCCCCCTCAGCAAGGGGCATGGATATTCAACAACTACTTCGCCAATGGCCATGGCATGGTGGTGGTCGGCAGCCATACCGGGGCCTGGATCGAAGGCATCCTGGCCGAAGACAACGTCGCCGACGGCACGGATGCGGGGCTGCGCATGAAAAGCACCACCTTCATGGGGGGCGGCGGGCGTGACGTGACCTTCCGCGATTCGGCGCTGCGCGACATCGGCAAGCAGGCGTTCATCCTGACCCTGGACTACAACGACCCCAACGCCAAGATCGACTACCGGCCCTCCGCTGTGCCAGGGCAATTTCGGGATGTGCGCGTTAGCGACGTCAGTGTCGAGAACACGCGGGGCGCGGCCATCGAGGTGAAGGGTGGAAGCGACGGGCGAATGGTGGCTGGGACAGATTCACGCTGATGACCGCGCCCAGGTTCAAGCGTCCATTCACGCGGTGATCGACGGCACGGCGACCGATTGGTCGGCCGAGTACCGCTTTCGCCGTCTCAACGGTTCCTACGCTGAGGTATTGGACCGCGGCTACATCATCCGCGATGCCCACGGGCAGGGCGTGCGCATGATTGGTGCGATGCTCGACCTGACGCGCATGCGTACCGCCGAAGCGGCGCTGCGCGAGAGCGAAGAGCGGTTTCGCACCATACTGGAAACCATCGAGGCCGCCTTTGCCATTGTCCAGGTCAAGTTCGATGAGCAGGATGAGCCGGTGGACTATCGCTTCGTGGAGGCCAACCCGGCCTTCGAGCGCCAGGCCGGTGTCAACCTGCGCGGCAAGTGGGTCACCGAGTTCGCGCCAGACCTCGAGCGTTTCTGGTTCGAAGCGTATGGGCACGTGGCCAAGACCGGTACACCGGCCAACTTCGAAAGCTACGCCAAGAGTTTCCAGCGCTGGTTCGACGTACGAGCGGTGCGCGTCGGTGACCCGGCCGATCGGCAGATCGCGATTTTCTTCAGTGACGTGACCGGCCGCCGGGATGCCGAGGAGCGTCTGCGCCACAGCGAGACCGTGGCCCGGGAAAATATCGAGCGTGTGCAACTGGCGCTGGCCGCGGGGGCTATTTTCGGCACCTGGCACTGGGACCTGCCCAACGACAGCTTCACCGTGGATGAGGCCTTCGCGCGTGCGTTTGGCCTGGATCCGGCCTTGGGTCGCGAAGGGCTGAGCCTGGACCAGGTGGCGGCTACCGTGCACCCGGAGGATCGTGAAGGGTTGTTCGCCGCCATCAACGAAGTGATCGCCCGGGGTGGGGCATACGCGCACCAGTATCGGGTCCGGCGTGCCGATGGCCACTATTACTGGATCGAGGCGAACGGCCGCGTCGACCATGCCGAAGACGGTACGCCGCTGCGTTTCCCCGGCGTGCTCATCGATGTCGAGGAGCGCCGCTCGGTGGAGGCCCAGCGCGACCTCGCCAACCAGGCCTTGCGCTCGCTCAACGAAACCCTGGAATTGCGAGTGGCCGAACGCACCATCGAATTGATGCAGGCTGAAGAGAAATTGCGCCAGTCGCAGAAAATGGAAGCGGTCGGCCAATTGACCGGCGGCCTGGCACACGACTTCAACAACCTGCTGGCGGGTATCTCCGGCGCCCTGGAGCTGATGGGCAGCCGCATTGCCCAGGGCCGCCTGGCCGAGGTGGACAAATACCTGGCCACCGCGCAGAGCGCGACCAAGCGGGCGGCGGCGCTGACCCACCGGTTGCTGGCATTCTCCCGCCGGCAGACCCTTGACCCGCGGCCGACCGATGTCAATGCCCTGATCGAAGGCATGACCGAGCTGATCCAGCGCACCGTGGGCCCGGCCATTGTCCTGCAGACCGGTGGCGCCCCCGACGCGTGGCCAGCATTGGTGGACGTCAGCCAGTTGGAAAACGCGTTGTTGAACCTGTGCATCAACTCCCGCGATGCCATGCTGGGTGGCGGCACTATCCGCATTCTCACCGCCAACCGTTGGCTCGGCGCCGAGGAGGCGAGGGTGCTGGACGTGCCCGAGGGCCAGTACCTGACCCTGTGTGTGATCGACACCGGCACGGGCATGACCAGCGAAGTGATGGCCAAGATCTTCGATCCGTTCTTCACCACCAAGCCCATCGGCCAGGGCACTGGGCTGGGGTTGTCGATGATCTACGGGTTCGCCAAGCAGTCGGGCGGCCAGGTGCGCGTGGAGTCCACCGTGGGCCAGGGTACTACCATGACCATTTTCCTGCCTCGCTATCATGGCCAGCCGGCCTCTCACGATCAGGTCGAGCTGGCGATGGACGTCACGGTCAGTGCCGTGGGCGAGACCATTCTGGTGGTGGATGACGAACCGACCGTGCGCATGTTGCTGACCGATGTGCTCAAGGACCTGGGGTACACCCTGATCGAGGCGGCGGACAGTGTCGCGGGGCTCAAGGTACTGCGCTCCGATGTGCGCATCGACCTGCTGATCACCGATGTCGGCTTGCCGGGTGGCATGAACGGCCGGCAGATGGCCGATGCGGCGCGTGAAGTGCGGCCAGGCCTGAAGACCCTGTTCATCACCGGTTATGCTGAAAGCGCTGCGATTGGTGACGGCCATCTGGCGCCTGGCATGCATGTGCTCACCAAGCCATTCGGGATGGATACCCTGACCTCGCGGGTGCGGGAATTGATGGGCCTGTAGCAGCGGCCGGGCCGCCACTGCTACGAGGCCGGGCCGTCAGCAGTACTGGTCGATTACCTTGACCTGTGGCGCTCGACGAGCCTCGGGCCATTGGTCCTCGAGGGTGTGCAGCACCCGGCCAAGGAATTCCCGGTCAGCCGCGGCCTTGCGGCCAATGTAGCCCTGGCCCCGACGGTAGGTGCGCAGGCGGGCCCGCATGGTCGGCTTGCTCTGTTCGAATTCGGCCTCGCCTGCGTGTCGTGCCATCCCGTCGATATGAACTTCGCCCGATTCGCAGACCCACAGGATGTGGTTGTCCAGCGTGTCCTTGTGCGATGCGAACAATTGAGCCAGTTCTTCAATGGTAGGTTGATTGTTCAAGTTCATATGTAAGCCCCCTTCGACTGTTATTTCATTTTGTAGGTGATGAGTTCAAACATGGCCCCCAATCGGCCACTGCGCTGCGCTGCACGGTGTAGACACCGGGTACAGAGGTCAGGTCGGGATATGGGTAGCGTTGATGGAAAGTGACTACAGCAGCGAGGAAGGCGTGCGGAACCCGGGATGTCACGGACGACGGTACGGCTGTCAGCCACAAGCATCTTGAGATCGTCTCGCCAGCCTTTTGCCCGATGCGGGCGGCATGCTGGTCAGCTTTTCATCAATCTGCCTTGTGGGCAGTACCCATCACGCAACCGGACGACGGCTTGTCGCCTGGCCTTTGACACCCTTTACCTTGGCTCCCGATCGGGGAGACAGCTTCACTATGCAAGGCGCGCGAAAGGTCGTCAATACTTTTTGTAGTGATTTTTTTAGAGCACTACATATTTCCTGGAAGGGACCCGTATTCATCGGGGCAAACGGCAAAAGGGCGACTGGCAGGCTTGAAAATGACCTTCGGGTCACGCCAGTTTCACCCACTGTACCTCACTCAAACCCGCCGCCATGGCGTGTTGCCGCCATTGTTCCTTATTGTCGTCGACGGCCTCCAGGCCCAGGCCTGTGCCTGCGTGCAGGGCGGCGTAGTACCAGGCGTCGGCGTCGGTCATCAAGGTATCGCGTTGCAGGAAGTGATGGGGGTGACCGTGAAGGCAGTAGCGGATTTCGAAACGGTGCAGCATAAGCATGGCCGGAAAACTCCCTGATGTCGGGGGTCAGACATGACGGCAAAAGGCCAGTTCCGTAAAAAAGTAACAAGTTTTCCACAATTGATGCCCAGCTACCCTGTGCTGCCCGCCGGTCGAGGAGGGACGGTGAGTGCTGCCATTTTTATGGCGCGATCTGTAAGTTCCGTGAACGGCGCCGATAACTCGACGAAAGGTATGAACTTTTCGTCATGCGCGTTAGGTGCATTTGAGAGTCACTGCTAATCTCAAGCCTGCTCCGCATCTTGCCGATGTTGGGCGTGCAGGGACGCGCAGGGATGAAGCAGCGGTTTTCCGGCAGGGCAGTCGAGCTCCCTGGCCGGCTGGTTGGCCGCGTGGTGCTTCAGCGCTACCTGGGCGTTTGTACCGCCAGGTCAGGGAAGAGCCGGCCCGTGCCATGCCAGCAGAGCAGTCACGAACCGAGCAACGGGACTGGTTTCACTTAGCTGCCGTGCACCTCGCCTGCCGTAGAGGTTGAGCTCAAGGATGGACCGACACTGCATCAGCCGTGGGTGGACCGACACCATCGACGCATTGTCTTGCATCACGCCTGCCTGAAGATTCCGTAACAGCGCTGCCCCTGCGGGCGGCACGCGGCTGACTGCCTGGCAGGCGGCTTCGAACAACCATGAATCATCACAGAGTTGGGGAGACGAGCATGCAATACACAACGTTCAGCGATGAACAGATCAAGGCGCTGGCCCAATCGATCGATCAGCAGGGTTACGCGGTTCTGCCCGGCTGGGCCAGCCCCGCGGAACTGGAAGAAGTCCAGGGGCTGGTCAAGCGTTCGGTGGAGGCGGCCGGCAACAGTTACGTGGCCCTGACCGGTCACCAGGCCGTGGCAGGAACCTTGCTGCATGAGTGGGGGCGCTCCCCGGTGCTGCTGGACCTGTGCAAACGGATCGTCGCCCAGGCCACCGGGCGCGCCGCCAACGATGGCGAGGAGGGTATTCATCAGGTGTTGCGCTGCCTGGTGGGCGATACTGGCCGGCGTGAATCGATGATTTTTCACTACGACTCATTCGTGCTCACTACCATCATGCCGGTGTGCCTGCCTGATGGTGCAAAGGGCGATCTGCTGATGTTGCCCAGCAAGCGTCCGCTGCGTGGCAGTTATGCCATGAACCTGATCGACAAGCTCAAGGTGGACAACCGCTGGAGCCAGCGCCACCTGATCAAGGCCTGGGAACAGGGCAGCAGCCGCTTCACGCAGGTGGCCATGGAACCGGGCAACATGTACCTGTTCTGGGGGTATCGGTCGCTGCACACCAACCTGCCGGCCGACCCCAATGGGATTCGCGCCACGGCGGTGTTCCATTACGACAACCTGCATGGCGCCAGTTCGCTGGCCGGGCGCATTCGCTCGTCCCTGGCCTATGTGCGGCCGCGACGCCGAGCCATGGTGTGAACAGTGGGCGGTCAGGGCACCTGACGTTCTTCCAGGCAGTCACTGCCGCCCATGTCGAACTCGCGGCAGATCAGCGGGCGCTGGCGGTAGATGCTGCAGCTCATGGTGCGCCGGTCCAGCGCCGCGCACCAGCCGTCGTCCAGCCGCGCCATGGTCTGCGAGCCCCAGTCATCGGTGGCGATGAACCGCTCGGGCACACCGGTGTCGGTGATCAGCATCACCTCCAGGCGGCAGCATTTGGCCGCGCAGGTGTCGCAGGTCACGGTGGGGTCGATGGCCGGAAGCGAGTGTAACGCGATCAAGGGCTGGTTCCTGGGTGGCATGAACAGGGAGGGTACCGGCTGTGGGCCCATTCACAAAGCGTTGGATGTGACCTTTTGTTGAATCCCGACCAATTACCGAGCGTCGGCCACGGCGTGTCGGGTTTTTGCCGTGTATCGCACTTTTTGCCGTTTTGCCCCTCTATAGGTCGCCGTCGCTTTTCTTCCTCCGCCCTGACCCGACTTGCCGATGCGTTGCGTACTGACCTCTGTTTTCACCTTTTGCCTGGTGTCGAGCATGCTGCTCGCTGCCCAGGGCTGCAGCCGCCAGACCGGCCAGGACATTGCCACGCAGTTGGGCAATGGCAAGCCGGACGAGTTCTTCCAGACCAGCGTGGACCGCATGACCACCTTGGCCATGCGCGACAACCTCCAGAGCCTGTACCTGTTGATGAACAAGCTGTACCTGCGCAACCCGGCGCAGTGGCAGCGGTCGGGTTTTCTGGATGCGGCCACGGCGGAGCGCCAGGTGCGCCAGGCCATTGAACAGCAAAAACCCTTGCCGCAGTTGGGCGGGCGCAAGGACCTGGCGGCATTGAGTTATGCGCTGAGCCCGGAGTTTCTCGGCGACCGGGTAGGGGCCTTCATCTACGCCATTGGCAGCATGCTGGTGACTGCCCACGGCAACCGCACCACCTTCTACATGACCGACAGCCTCAACCCGACCTTCATCAACAACGCCGCGCGCAACATCGAGAAGGCCACGTGGCTGCTCAGCCAGCGCCAGGACGCACAGGGCGAGCCGCTGCTGTTTTCCAATGCGATATCGGAAGAGGGCAGTAACCTGAGTTTCGCGACCGAGTTCGGCAAGATTGTCGCGCGCCTTGACCTGGTGACCCAGATGCTCGATGAGCGGTATAGACGGATTGGTCTCAATTACGCCCAGAGTCTGTTGTTTCTCAATTTCCTGCCGGTGCAATAGTCGGGGGTGTGGGCCCCGGCATCACGCCAGCAGGCGGGCGGTGAGGTAGAGGCCTGCGGCGAACACCACATGGCCCACCACATTGAGCAACCTTGCCCGTGCCGGGTTGGGGGCGCCCGAGCAGGCGACGCCAACGCCCATGCCCGGCTGCAGGATGAACCAACCGGCGCCCACGGTGACCAGGCCGACGATCAGCGCTGGTGCGAAGGTGGGCGCCGCCGCCCAGCCCAGGCCCCAGATGAGCAGCAACGCGGCGGCGAAGACCATGCCGGTGACATAGTGCATCACCCAGCCAATGGCCAGTTCGCGCGGCACGGGGGTGGATTTGCCAATGCCCTGCTGGTGGACGAACTGGCCCCGAGGCAAGCCGGCGAACCAGCGCCCGATCAGGTGCCAGGGAGGAATGGGCAGGCCAAAGACCTTGTTCAGCAGCAGGTTCCACAGGTCCAGCAGCGCGGTGGCGCCAGCGCCGAAAACGACCGACAGGGCAACGAAAGCAAGCATCGGGGGGATCCTTTCCATTCAACGGTGGGGCCAGACGATATCAGGTTTGCACCTTTCAGGTTGCCGCAACCTTGGGTTTGCGAGCGCGGGGGGCGGCGCCCTTGCGCGGTGCCGACTTGCGTTTTTTCTTCCACGGCGCGCCGCGGCCTGGCGGGCTGGCCGGGCCGCTGATGGTCAGGCTCAGGCCCGCGCAGCGTTCTACCTGGCGGCTCATCCAGGCTGACTGCTTGGCGACGAACTCCTCCAGGCTCATTTCGCCGCTTTGCACCATGTCCAGGGCCTGCTCCCAGATGGCCGTGGTACCCGGGTCGGCGATGGCCCGGGGCACCGCGTCGATGAGGCTGAACGCCGCCGGCGTGGCATTGAGTGCCTTGCCGTTCTTGGCCAGGTAACCGCGGTCGATCAGGCCCTGGATGATGCCCGCGCGGGTCGCCTCTGTGCCGATGCCGGTGGTGTCCTTGAGTTTCTGTTTCAGGCGCGGGTCCTCCACCAGCTTGGCGACGTTTTTCATGGCCTTGATCAGGTCGCCTTCGGTGAAGGGCTTGGGCGGCTGGGTCCACAGGTCCTTGAGGGTGACGTCGCCCACGTCATAATCCTCGCCTTCGCGCAGGGCAGGCAGTGCCTGGGGCGGCGGCGCCTCGCGGCCGCGTGCCGGGGTCAGGGCCTCGGGCAGGGCGCGGCGCCAGCCGGGCTCGACGATGCGTTTGCCCACGGCGCGCAGGCGCTGGCCAGCGCAGTCGAAATCGGCCTGGGTGCGGTCGAATTCATGGTTGGGCAGGAACTGCGCCAGGTAGCGGGCGCGGATCAGGGTATACACGGCCCGTTGCTTGCCTGCCAGGCGGCCCAGGTCGGTGCCGGCGGCCGTGGGAATGATGCCGTGGTGGGCGCTGACCTTGGCATCGTTCCAGGCGCGGGAGCGGCGGCTGGTGTCGATGTGCTTCATCAACTCGGCCAGGCTCGGGTCGGCGCGGCCCAGGGCGGCGATGATGGCCGGCGCCTCACCGTGCTGGCTGTTGGGCAGGTAGCCGCAGTCACTGCGCGGGTAGGTGATGACCTTGTATTGCTCGTAGAGGGCCTGGGCGATGTCCAGGGTTTCCTGGGCGCCGAGCCCCAGTTTCTTCGAGCACACTTCCTGCAGGGTACCCAGGTCAAAAGGCAAGGGCGCCGCCTCGCGCATGCGCTCGGTGCGCAATTTCACCAGCCGGGCGCTGGCGGCGCCGCGCAAGGCCTCGGCCGCCGCCTGCGCCAGTGGCTGCCGCAGGCAGCGACCCTGGCCGTCGCAGGCATCCTCGGGTGGGCACCATTGCGCGGTGAAGGGCGTGCCGCGTGGGTCGAGTTGCACGTCGATGGCCCAGAACGGGGCCGGCACGAAGGCGGCGATGCTGCGGTCGCGGTCCACCACCAGGCGCAGGGTCGGGGTCTGTACTCGGCCCACAGGCAGCACGCCCTGATAGCCGGACTGGCGGCCCAGCAGGGTGAACAGCCGGCTCATGTTCATGCCGATCAGCCAATCGGCCCGCGAGCGGCCCAGGGCCGAGTGGTAGAGGCTAAAGGTTTCCGTGCCGGGTTTGAGGGCTGCCAGCGCCTTGCGGATTGAGGCGTCATCCAGCGCCGACAGCCACAGGCGCTGCACCGGGCCGCGGTAGCGGCAGTGTTCAAGCAGTTCGCGGGCGATCATCTCGCCCTCGCGGTCGGCGTCGGTGGCGATCACCAGTTCCCGGGCCTCACCCAGCAGGCGCTTGACCACCTTGAACTGGCTGGCGGTCTTGGGCTTGACCAGCATCTTCCACTTTTCCGGGATGATGGGCAGGTCCGTCAGCACCCAGCGCTTGTAGCGTTCGTCGTAAGCGTCGGGCGGCGCGGTTTCCAGCAGGTGGCCGATGCACCAGGTCACCGTCACGTCGGTGCCCACCCAACAGCCATCGCCGCGGCGGCTGGCGCCCAGCACCTTGGCGATGTCCTTGGCCTGGGAGGGTTTTTCGCAGAGGTAGAGGCGCATGGGCAGGGTCGTTGGGGTGGTGATGGGTAGGTATAGGATGGCGGGTGAACGGGCAGGGGGCAAGAAAAATGTGTATGGATATACAGCTTTTCTGTTTCTGCGGATCCCGACCCACCAGGGGGCATCGCTGACCTACCTGAACCGCAACCCTTCACACAGCAACACTGCGCACCACCTGGCATTGGCCCGGCGCGTCGGCGCATCCACCACGTCGCGGCCCATCTGGTCGACCATGCCGACAAATGCCTTGCCGATCATCTGCGCCGGTACGTCGCTGCGAAACAGCCCTATCTGCTGTTCCTTGGCGATGTTGTTGCCGATCCAGCGGGCCATGCCGGCTTTGGTCAGGGTGCAGCCCGGTGGCTGAAAAAAGCCAATCTGGGTCAGGTCAGGGTCCTGGGCCAGGAAGTCGAAGAACTTCAGAAAGCTTTCGGCCACGCTGTCTACCAATTGCCCAGTCTCCAGGGACGTCTTGATCAGCAGGGTGCTGATCAGCGCTTCCAGGCGCTGGCGAAATTCGCCCACCAGTTCTTCGTAGGCGGCCTCCTTGCTCTCAAAGTAGCTGTAGAAGGTCGGCTGGCTCAGGCCGCTGGCCTTGACGATGTCACTGACCTTGGTGCTGTGGAAACCGCGCTGGGCGAACTCGGCGGCGGCTACGCGGCGCAGGCGGGCGTGGGTCTGTTCGCCCTTGGTACGAGGGAGCAGGGTGGACATGGCGGTTCCAGAATGTCTGGCAGGGAAATATTTACTTGTGAGTAATCTTACTCAAGAGTAGCCTTTTTCAGCAAATGCTACTCGCAAGTATGTTTTAGGACTGGGAGGTCTGATGTCATGAAGTTGATTCTGTTCGCGCTGGCCCTGGCGGCCTTCGCCATTGGCACCACCGAGTTTGCCCCCATGGGGCTGCTGCCGGTGATTGCCGACGGCGTGCAGGTGTCCATCCCTACCGCCGGGCTGCTGATCAGCGCCTATGCCATCGGTGTGATGGTGGGAGCGCCGCTGATGACCCTGCTGCTCGCGCCGTGGCGGCGCAAGGCGGCCCTGGTGGGGCTGATGGCAATTTTCACCGTGGGCAACCTGCTGTCGGCAGTGGCCCCGGGTTATGACACCCTGCTGCTGTCGCGGGTATTCACCAGCCTGGCCCATGGTGCGTTTTTCGGCATCGGTTCGGTGGTGGCCGCCAGCCTGGTGCCGGCTGACAAGCGCGCAGGCGCGGTGGCGACCATGTTCATGGGCCTGACCATCGCCAACATCGGCGGTGTACCGGCCGCCACCTGGCTGGGGCAGGCCATTGGCTGGCGCATGGCCTTCGCTGCCACCGCAGGGCTCGGCGCGGTGGCCATGCTGGCCCTGGCGTGCTGGTTGCCCCGTGGAGAAAAAGGCAAGAAACCTGATGTGCGTGCGGAATTGCGCGTGCTGATTCGCCCCGCCGTGGTACGTGCGCTGTTGACGACGGTGCTGGGCGCGGGCGCCATGTTCACCCTGTACACCTACGTGGCGGCGGTGCTGGAAAACCTGATCCATGCGACACCGGCTTTCGTGACCGCCATGCTGGTCATGATTGGTATCGGTTTCACGCTGGGCAATTTTCTCAGTGGCAAGCTTGCCGACCGCTCGCTGGAAGGCACGCTGGCCGGCTTTCTGCTGTTGTTGGCGGCATTGATGCTGGGCATGCCCGTGCTGCTGCAAGGGCACACCAGCGCGGTGGTACTGATGCTGCTGTGGGGCACGGCTACCTTCGCTGTCATCCCGCCGTTGCAGATGCGCGTGATGCAGGCAGCCCACGAGGCGCCAGGCCTGGCGTCATCGGTGAACATCGGGGCGTTCAACCTGGGCAACGGCCTGGGCGCGGCCGTCGGTGGCGGTGTATTGACCTTGGGCATGGGCTACGCCTGGATCGCGCCCGCCGGTGGCGTACTGGCCCTGCTTGGGCTGGTGCTGGTGGGGTATGGCCGCTACACGGTGCCGACCAACGCCGCGCAAACGGCCTGATCAGATATTCCAGCGTTTGGCGGTCTTGTCCAGGCGCTGGCGCAGGCCTTCCAGGGTGGTCGCCAGTTGCAGCGTCAACAGGCGGAAACCCTGGGCATCCTGGGAGGCGGGCACCACGGCGTGCTCGATCTCGGCGCCACGCTCCACTCGGCGGGCCAGGCGGTCAGTGGCGCCGGTTTCCAGGGCGCGGGCCATGGCGATCAACTGCCGGTTGATCTGCCGGTGCTCCGGGTGCAGCCAGGCGTGCCAGTCGCCATGGTCACGGGGGCGCAGGTTGGACAGCAGTTCCAGGGTGCTCAGGCACAGGCGGAACTGGCCCTGGATCACCTCCAGCTCAGTGAGCGGGATACGCACTTCCTTGGACACCGACGGCATCAGCGAGCGCAGTTGCACCATGATGCCGTTCAACTGTGCCGCCAATTTGAGGTATTCATCGTCTGTCACCGAGTGGCCATTGAGGATGCGCCCATATGCCTTGGCGCAGCCGCGCAGGCCCTTGGCCAGGCTGAAGCGCCAGGAATACACGGCGTACAGCGGGATGGCGAAGGAAAACGCCAGTGCCAGGACAATGCCGATGAGGATATCCACCGTGCGCCACAGGCCATCGCTGACCGGGTTGTCGCCGTGCCCTGCGACGATGAATACCGTGATGGCCGAAAGCAGGGCGATGTAGCCGCCTTTGCCGATGGCGTGGTAGGCGAAGAACCCGCAGACGGTCGACATGGCCACGTAGGTCAGCCATTGCTGGTGCAGCCATTGCTGTTGCAACACCAGGATCAGCCCCAGCGCCGCGCCGATCAAGGTGCCGTAGGCCCGCTCCAGCGATTTGCGCCCGATATTGCCTTGGTGCTGCAGGCCGCCGATCACGATCAGCAGCGTCACCGACGCCCATTCACCGTGTGGCAGGTTCAGGCCGGTGGTCAGCAGGATCGACGCCAGCAGCCCTACGGCCACGCGCCCGGCATGGATGTAGCGGGCATACAGGTAGCGGCGGTGCGGGTCGAGCAGGGGGCGCAGCAGGTGGCGCAGGATGGGCAAGCGAGTTGGGCGCAGGGCCTTCATGAGGGGGACCGGTCGGGTGGTGATTGCAGTTGGGGGAGTGTATCAAGGGTGCGGGGTTATTGGGGGGGGACTTACAGATGCATGCCCCCGGTGGCCTTCATGTCATTCAACGAGACCCTTAAGCCAACACCGCCACTGCCTTGATCTGCCCCCACACCCCGCTCCCGACCGCCAGCCCCAGCTGGTCCCACGAATACCGGGTGATCCGCGCCAGCAGCGCGGTGCCGTCGACGTCGAGGCTGACCAGTACATGGGCGTTGTTGTCCGCAGCCCGCCAGCCGGTGACGACCGCGGGCAGGCGGTTGAGGATGCTGCTTTGCCCCTGGCCGTCCAGGCTCAGGCTCACGTCGCGCGCCTGCACCTTGGCGCGCAGGGCGCTGCCCGGCGCCAGAGGCCCGTGTGCCACGCGAAGGTGCAGGGTGCTGCCGGGCAGCCCCAGGCTCAACAACTGGTAGTCGGCATCGTGGCCGACCACCCGGCCCTCGATCACCACGCCGGCGTCGTCGCCCAGGGCCAGCGGCAAATCCAGCCGGGCCAGTGTCTGGCCCACGGGGCCGCTGGCCTGTACCTGGCCTTTGTCCAGCAACACCAGGTGGTCGGCCAGGCGCGCCACTTCGTCCTGGGCGTGGCTGACGTACACCACCGGGATCTCCAGTTCGTCGTGCAGGCGTTCCAGGTACGGCAGGATCTCGGCCTTGCGCTGGCTGTCCAGGGCCGCCAGCGGTTCGTCCATCAACAGCAGCCCCGGGCTGGTCAACAGGGCCCGGGCGATACCCACGCGCTGGCGTTCGCCGCCGGACAGGTGGCCAGGCATGCGCTCCAGCAGATGGCTGATGCCCAAGAGGCCGCAGGCCTGCTCCCATTGCACTTTGCGCTGGTGGGCCGGGATGCGCCGCCAGCCGTATTCCAGGTTGCGCCGCACGCTCAGGTGGGCGAACAGGCTGGCCTCTTGAAACACATAGCCCAGGGGGCGCTGATGCGGCGGCAGAAACAGGCCGCGCTGGCTGTCCTGCCAGACCTGGCCGTTGACTTCGATGTAGGCATCGGCCGCCTGTTCCAGCCCCGCCAGGCAACGCAGGCAGGTGGTCTTGCCCGAGCCGGACTGGCCAAACAGGGCGCTGACGCCGCGCCCGGGCAAGTGCAGGTCAACGTCCAGGGTGAAGTCGGGAAAGCGGTGGCGGATACGGGCCGTCAGGGTCACGAGGTCAACTCCAGCGAGCTTTGGCGTGGCCACGGCCATAGAGGGCCAGCAGCACCAGGAACGAGAACACCAGCATGGCGCCAGCCAGCCAGTGGGCCTGGCCGTATTCCATGGCTTCCACGTGGTCGTAGATCTGTACCGAGACCACGCGGGTCTTGTCGGGGATATTGCCGCCGATCATCAGCACCACGCCGAATTCACCCACCGTATGGGCAAAACCCAGGATACTGGCGGTCACGAAGCCGGGGCGCGCCAAGGGCATGACCACGGTGAAAAAGCAGTCCCAGGGCGAGGCACGCAGGGTAGCGGCCACCTCCAGTGGGCGGTCGCCAATGGCGGTGAAGGCGTTCTGCAGCGGCTGCACCACGAAAGGCAGGGAATAGATGGCCGAGCCGATCACCAGGCCAGCGAAACTGAAGGTCAAAGTGCCCAGGCCCAGTGCCTGGGTAGCGTGGCCGATGAAGCCGTTGGGCCCCATGGCCAGCAGCAGGTAGAAACCGATGACGGTGGGCGGCAGCACCAACGGCAAGGCCACCACCGCCCCCACCGGCCCGCGCAGTCGCGAGCGAGTGCGGGCCAGCCACCAGGCGATCGGCGTGCCGATCACCAGCAGCAACAGGGTGGTCAGCGACGCCAGTTTGACCGTCAGCCAGATGGCCGACAGGTCACTTGCGTCCAGTGGCATCAGAGTTCGTAGCCGTAGGACTTGATGATAGCGGCGGCTTTCGGGCCCTTGAGGTATTGCACCAGGGCCTTGGCCGCGGCGCTGTCCTTGCCCTTGTCGAGAATGACCGCGTCCTGCTTGATGGGGTCATGCAGGTTGGCCGGCACGATCCACGCCGAGCCGCTGGTGACCTTGCCGTCCTTGAAGATCTGCGAGAGGGCCACGAAGCCCAGTTCGGCATTGCCGGTGGAAACGAACTGGTAGGCCTGGGTGATGTTCTGGCCTTCGACGATCTTGGCCTTGGTGGCTTCGGTCAGTTTCAGCTTGTCCAGCACCTGGGTGGCGGCCAGGCCGTACGGGGCGGCCTTGGGGTTGGCGATAGACAGGTGCTGGTACTGGTTGGCTTTCAGTACTTCACCCTTGCTGTCCACGTAACCGTCCTTGGCCGACCACAGGGCCAGGGTGCCTACCGCGTAGGTGAAGCGCGAGCCCTTGACGGTGTCACCTTCGCTTTCCAGCTTGGCCGGGGTGGTGTCGTCGGCGGCCAGGAACACCTCGAACGGCGCGCCATTCTTGATCTGGGTGTAGAACTGGCCGGTAGCGCCGTAGGCCGCCACCAGCTTGTGGCCGGTGTCGGTTTCGAAGTCCTTGGCGATGGCCTGGATCGGCGCGGTGAAATTGGCGGCGACAGCCACCTGGACTTCATCGGCCTGGGCGTTGAAGGCCAGGGCCGCGAACAGACCCAGCAGGGCCAGGCGTGTGGGGGTGACAGGCATCGTGGAGCTCCTTGGGATGGATATTCTCGTTATGCAGACGAATATATAGCGAAGCGCCATAACGTGCCTACCCTTACCAGAGAGAATCCGTTCAGGGACTGTCCCGTCCGCGGAATCGGCATAACCAGTTGACAATCGAGACGGCCAGTCTAATATCCAGTCCCATGACTACGCCAACCACAGCACCCGCACCCCGCAGACCCGGCCGCCCTCCCAAGGTACCCCGCGAGCATTATGATACTCGTGAGCTACTGGTGCGCTGTGGTACCGAAATCCTCACCGAGCAAGGCTTCAGCGCCACCGGGATCGACATGATCCTCAAGCGTGTCGGCGTGCCCAAGGGCTCGTTCTATCACTACTTCGCCAGCAAGGATGCCTTCGGCCGGGCGCTGCTGGACAACTACGCGCAGTATTTCGCCCGCAAGCTCGACCACTGGCTGCTGGACGAGTCCGTGGCGCCGCTGGAGCGCATCCTGGCATTCGCCGAAGATGCCCAGAAGGGCATGGCCCGGCATGAATACCGCCGCGGCTGCCTGGTGGGTAACCTGGGGCAGGAAATCTCGGTGCTGCCGGAGGGCTACCGCGAGGCCATCGAGGCCGTGTTCGCCGACTGGCAACAGCGCCTGAGCGCTTGCCTGAAGGCGGCCCAGGCCAGCGGTGATTTGCCCAGGGACGCTGATTGCGACGAGTTGGCCGCGTTCTTCTGGACGGGCTGGGAAGGCGCCGTGCTGCGCGCGCGCCTGGTGCGCAGCGCGCAGCCCATGCGTACCTTCGTCAGCGGCTTCCTGCGCTCGGCGTTTTTCCAGATCTGAAGCACCGAGCCGGCCCCGTGTCGGCTTTTTCATGCCAATTTATAGACAGTCGGTCTAAAAGGGGAAGAGCAGCATGTTCAATGCCATTGTGATCGAAAAGGACGATACCGGGCAGCGCGCCACGGTGCAGGCGCTGGACGAGGACCAGTTGCCCGCAGGTGATGTGACCATCGACGTGGCCTACAGCACCCTGAACTACAAGGATGGCCTGGCCATTACCGGCAAGGGGCCGGTGGTGCGCAGCTTTCCCATGGTGCCGGGCATCGATCTGGTCGGCACTGTCAGCCACAGCTCCCACGCCTTCTGCCAGCCGGGTGACACCGTGCTGCTCAATGGCTGGGGGGTGGGCGAAGGGCACTGGGGCGGCCTGGCGCAGAAAGCGCGGGTGAACGGCGACTGGCTGATTCCGCTGCCCAGTGCCTTTACCCCGGCTGAAGCCATGGCCATCGGTACGGCTGGCTACACCGCGATGCTTTGCGTGATCGCCCTGGAGCGTCACGGTGTTGCCCCGGACCAGGGCGACGTGCTGGTGACCGGCGCCAACGGCGGCGTCGGCAGCTTCGCCATCGCCTTGTTGGCGCGCCTGGGCTACCGCGTGGTTGCTTCGACCGGCCGCAGCAGCGAACACGAATACCTCAAGCGCCTGGGGGCCAGCGAGGTCATCGATCGCGCCAGCCTGGCCGAACCGGGCAAGCCGTTGGGCAAGGAGCGCTGGGCGGGCGCGGTGGACTCAGTGGGCAGCCACACCCTGGCCAACGTCTGCGCCACCACCCGCTACCACGGCGCGGTGGCCGCCTGTGGCCTGGCCCAGGGCATGGACTTTCCTGGCTCGGTGGCGCCGTTCATCCTGCGCGGGGTATCGCTGCTGGGCATCGACAGCGTGAAGCGCCCCCAGGCCGACCGAATCGAAGCCTGGGAACGCCTGGCCCGTGATCTGGACCGTGACCTGCTGGCGCTGATCAGCCACGAAATAGGCTTGAGCGAGGTCGTTGCGGTGGCGGCTCAGCTCATGGACGGCCAGGTTCGTGGTCGGGTGGTGGTGGACGTCAACCGCTGACTCAGCGTTTGCCCATGGAGCGTCGGGTACCGTTGGGCGCGCGCCCTGGGGTCTTGTCGTGGTTGGACTTGCCGGCGCCCGGGTAAGTGGCGGCCTTCTTCGCCGCAGCGAAAGCGCCGGGCTTGAAGGGGAAACTGAAAGCCGGCACGGCTTGCTGGCTGTCGTCGCCGGTAGCGGGGGACGGGGTGGCTGGTTGGTCGACGCTCATGGGGTGCTCCGGGCAGTGCGGGTCTGGGCCGGGGCCATCCCCGGGGGCGCGCAGTATACCTGCCACGCCCCAGGCGCGAACCTACTCGCCGCGAATATATTGTTCCAGCTGGCGGATCAGGTCGGCCTGCTCGGCAATGGCTTCCTTGACCAGGTCGCCGATGGACAGCAGGCCCAGCAACTGCCCATCCTCCACCACCGGCAGGTGGCGCAGGTGGCTGTCGGTCATGATGTTCATGCAGGCATCGACCTGCTTGTGCGGGTCGACGGTGATGACCTTGGCGCTCATGATCCTGCTGACCGGCGTGCCCACCGACGAAAGGCCCTGCAACACCACCTTGCGCGCGTAATCGCGCTCGCTGATGATGCCTACCACGGCCCCGTCCTTGACGACCGGCAGGGCGCCGATGTTCTTTTCCGCCATCAGCTTCAGCGCATCCAGCACCATCTGGTCCGGGCCGATGGTATGGACTTGCTGGTGTTGCTGGGCCTTGAGCTTGAGTAAATCGGCGACGGTTTTCATGGCGGCCTCTACGGTTCCTGGGCGTTATTGTCCTTACAGCGTCGTAGAGGTTGGCGCTCCCTGCAAGGTCGCGCCCTATCAATCGGTGGGTTTATTGCACCTTCGGCGCCGGCGCGCCCTTGGGCCACAGCAACCAGATCTGCCCTTGCTGCTTCATGTTGCCGGCCAGCTCACCGGCCTTGTCGCCGGTGCCCCAGAACAGGTCCGCGCGCACTTCCCCGGCAATGGCGCCGCCGGTGTCCTGGGCTGCCACGGGGCGGGTCACGGTTTTGCCGTCGGGGCTGGTGGTGTTCAGCCACAGCAGGCTGCCCAAGGGGATCACCTTGCGGTCGATGGCCACGCTGTAGCCTGCGGTCAAAGGCACGTTGAGCGAACCGCGGGGGCCTTCGTTGCTGTCCGGGCGGGTGGTGAAGAACACGTAGCTGGGATTGCTCGCCAGCAGTTCCGGCACCCGTTCGGGGTTGGCGGTGGCCCAGTCGCGGATCCGGCCCATGCTGACTTCCTCTTTTTTCAGCAGGCCCTGTTCCACCAGCCAGCGGCCCACCGGCTTGTATGGATAGCCATTCTGGTCCGCGTAGGCGATGCGCAGTTGGCGCCCGCTGTCCAGGCGGATGCGTCCCGAGCCCTGGATCTGCAGGAACTGCAGGTCCATGGGGTTGTTCAGCCACGCCAGTACCGGGGCGTTGACGCCGTTGCTGTTGATCGTGGAGGCGTCGTCATAAGGCCGCAGGATGCGGCCGTCCAGGCGCCCGCGCAGGCGCTTGCCCTTGAGTTCGGGGTAGAGGCTGTCCAGGTTGACGATGATCAGGTCGTCGGGAACCCCCAGCACGGGCACGCTGTGTTGTTCATCCTGGGTCAGGCTGCCGCCGTAGACCGGTTCGTAGTAGCCGGTGATCAGGCCCCGGTCCTGGTTGTCGCCGGAACGCAGGCTATAGACCTGCAACTGGGTTTGCAGGAACGTGCGTATCGCGGCGGGTTGCGCCGGCACCTGGGCCGCGGCGGCGCAGGTGGCGCCCCATACCGGGTCCTTGGCCAGGCGCTGGCACGCCGAGTTCCAGGCAGTGAAGCCGGCCAGCAGGTCGGTGTCGCTCACCGCCGGCAAGGCGCTCCAGTCGACGCTGGTATAGGTGGTGGGGGCAGGGGGCTTGGGCTTGCCGAAGTCACAGCCGGCCAGCAGCACCAGCACACCGGTGGCGGCCAGCAGCAGGCGTGGCCAGTTGAACGCTGAAATTTTCACTCAGTGGTTGTCCGCAATGCGAGTGGAAAAGACGCGTAGCTTGGGCAAAGCCTGGCTCCCCGTCAAATCTCCGGCGTGAACGGGTACAATGGCGCTTTGCCCAGCCGTTCAACGAGGTCCGTGCAGTGGATGTCCAGCAAGGTTTTATCCTGACCCGCCATTGGCGCGATACGCCGGCGGGTACGGAGGTCGAGTTCTGGCTCGCCACCGACGCTGGGCCCCGGCAAGTGCGCCTGCCGGTGCAACCTTCGGTGGCGTTCGTGCCCCAGGCCCATGAAGCGCAGGCCAGGGCCGTACTGGTGCGCGAAAGCCTCGGTGAGCTGCGCCCGTTGGGCCTGCAGGACTTCCACCATCGGCCGGTCATGGGCCTGTACTGCCAGCAATACCGTCACCTGCTGGACCTGGAAAAAAGCCTGCGCCGGGCCGGCGTGGACGTGTATGAGGCCGATGTGCGCCCCCCGGAACGCTACCTGATGGAACGGTTCATCACGGCCCCGGTCCGGTTTACCGGCCACGTGGACGAGCAGGGGCTGTTGCACGGTGCCCAGTTGAAACCGGAAAAGGATTACCGTCCGGTGTTGAAACTGCTGTCCCTGGATATCGAAACCACCGAGCGTGGCGAGCTGTACTGCATCGGCTTGCAGGGGTGCGGCCAGCGCCAGGTGTACATGCTGGGGCCGGCCAACGGTGATGCCACGGCGGTGGATTTCGACCTGCAGTACTGCGCTTCGCCGGTGCAGTTGCTCGAATGCCTGAACCAATGGCTGAAAGACCACGACCCGGACGCCATCATCGGCTGGAACGTGGTGCAGTTCGACCTGCGGGTGCTGCACGAGCAGGCGCGCCGGCACGGTGTGCCCCTGCGGATGGGGCGCAACGGCGCCGAGCTGCTGTGGCGCGAGCACGGCAGTGGCAATGGGCACTACTTTGCCAGCGCCGCCGGGCGCCTGATCATCGATGGTATCGAAGCCTTGCGTCAGGCCACCTGGAGTTTTCCGTCGTTCAGCCTGGAGAACGTCGCCCAGACGCTGCTGGGCGAGGGCAAGGACATTTCCACGCCTTACCAGCGCATGGACGAAATCAACCGCCTGTTCGCCGAAGACAAACCCGCGCTGGCACGCTACAACCTCAAGGACTGCGAGCTGGTACTGCGCATCTTCGACAAGACACGTTTGCTGGACTTCCTGCTTGAGCGCGCCACGGTCACAGGGCTGCCGGCCGACCAGAGTGGTGGCTCGGTGGCCGCGTTCACGCACCTTTACCTGCCGCTGATGCACCGCCAGGGTTTCGTCGCCCCCAACCTGGGCGAGCGCCCGCCCCAGGCCAGCCCGGGTGGGTTTGTCATGGATTCGCGGCCAGGCCTTTACGAGTCGGTGCTGGTGCTGGACTACAAGAGCCTGTACCCCTCGATCATCCGCAGCTTTCTCATCGACCCCATCGGTTTGGTGGAGGGGTTGCGCGAGCCTGATGACGAGCATTCGGTGCCGGGGTTCCTGGGCGCGCGTTTTTCTCGCGACCGGCACTGCCTGCCCGCCATTGTCCAAAGCGTGTGGCAGGGCCGCGAAGCCGCCAAGGCCGAAGGCAACGCAGCGTTGTCCCAGGCCCTGAAGATCATCATGAATGCGTTCTATGGCGTGCTGGGTTCCAGTGGCTGCCGGTTTTTCGACCCTCGGCTGGCTTCGTCCATCACCTTGCGCGGCCACCAGATCATGCAGCGCACCCGGCAACTGGTGGAGGCACAGGGCTACGAAGTGATCTACGGCGACACCGACTCCACGTTCGTCTGGCTCAAGCGCGCCCATGGGCAGCAGGAAGCCGCCGACATTGGCCGGGCGCTGGTGAACCACGTCAACGTTTTCTGGCGTGAACACCTGCTCGCCGAGTACGGCGTGCAAAGCGCCTTGGAATTACAGTTCGAAACCCACTTCACGCGCTTCCTGATGCCCACCATCCGGGGGGCCGAGGAGGGCAGCAAGAAGCGCTACGCCGGCCTGGTGCGGCGAGCGGATGGCCGCGAGGAGATGGTCTACAAGGGACTGGAAACGGTACGCACCGACTGGTCGCCCCTGGCGCGGGCGTTCCAGCAGCAATTGTACGAGCGCATTTTCCATCACCGTCCCTACCAGGACTACGTGCGTGACCTCGTGCAGCGCACTCTGGCGGGCGAGCTGGACGAACAGCTGGTGTACCGCAAGCGCCTGCGCCGGCCCCTGGACGACTATGAACGCAACGTCCCGCCCCATGTGCGTGCCGCGCGCCTGGCCGATGAATTCAATGCCCGCCAGGGGCGGCCGCTGCAATACCAGCGTGGGGGCTGGATCAGCTACATCATCACCCTGGCTGGCCCGCAGCCGTTGGAGGCGGTGGACGCGGCCATCGATTACGACCACTACATCAGCCGTCAACTGCAACCGGTGGCGGACGGCATTCTGCCTTTTGTGGACGATGACTTCGGTACCTTGATCGGGGGGCAGATGGGGCTGTTCTGATACCCGTCAGACCAGGGGCAGGGCGCCCGACGGTGAATCAGGCCCAGCGCGGTGCAGCCTTCCCGAGCTTCGCCCGGTCCCACAGCCAAGTCCCGCAGCCTCAAGCATCTCGGTAGGACCGGGCGCCAGCTCGGGAAGCGAGCGGCGCGGTGAATCAGGCCCAGCGCGGTGCAGCCTTCCCGAGCTTCGCCCGGTCCTACCGGAAAACCCCACAGCCTCAGTTCACCCTGTGGGACCGGGCGCCAGCTCGGGAAGCGAGCGGCGCGGTGTATCAGGTCCAGCGCGGTGCGGCCTTCCCGAGCTTCGCCCGGTCCCACAGACAAGCCCCGCAGCCTCAGGCATCTCGGTAGGACCGGGCGCCAGCTCGGGAAGCGGGCGGCGCGGTGCATCAGGCCCAGCGCGGTGCAGCCTTCCCGAGCTTCGCCCGGTCCCACAGGCAAGCCCCGCAGCCTCAGGCATCTCGGTAGGACCGGGCGCCAGCTCGGGAAGCGGGCGGCGCGGTGCATCAGGCCCAGCGCGGTGCGGCCTTCCCGAGCTTCGCCCGGTCCACAGGCAAGCCCCTCTACCTCAGACACCCCTATGGGACCGGGCGGCGCGGTGGGGCAGGCTTCAAGGCGAAAGCGGTGGTAGAGTTCGCTGTCATTTTCCCGGGAGGCCGCGCCATGGCTCGTACGCTGTTGATCACCTTGATGCTGTTGTGCAGCCTCGGCACCGCCGATGCACGGCAGAAGAACCAACGCCCGCCGTCGGTCGCGGGCCAGTTCGACTACTACCTGTTGAGCCTGTCATGGTCGCCGACCTTCTGCCTTACCCATGGCAATAACGAGCAGTGCAGCGGCAAGGGGTATGGCTTCGTCCTGCATGGCCTGTGGTCCCAGTACCTCAAGGGCGGCTGGCCGCAGAACTGCGAGCCAGGCACGCCACTGTCAGCCGCCGAGCGCACCCAGGGCGCCGGCCTGTATCCCAACCGCTCGCTGGTGGAACACGAGTGGAGCAAACACGGGACCTGCAGCGGGCTGAGTGCCACCGCCTATATGGACACCGCCGACCGCGCCCTGGGCCGGATCAAGGTGCCGGCAGCCCTGCAACCCTCCGAAGGCGCACAGTCATTCGCACCGCAGGAAATCGTCCAGCTGTTTCGCCAGAGCAACCCCGGCATGCCCGAGGATGGCGTGGTGGTACGCTGCAGCGGCCCGCAGCTGGCCGAGGTGCGGGTGTGCCTGTCCAAGGACCTGGCGTTCACAGCCTGCGGGCGTGGGGTGAAGATGCAGTGCCAGCAGGATCAGGTGCGGGTGCCAGGTATCCGTTAAGGGGCCAGCACAGCCCGCCCCTGGGCAGACTCGAACACGCACCGTACATCGTGGGCACAGCCAGGCACCTCTATCAGCGGTTGGCCCACTGCCTGGGTGAACGCACGGGCGCGTTCCAGCCGGTACGGCCCCTGGGCCATGGCCGCGCAGGATTGATCCAGCAGCCGGTACGCCGTGCCCTTGGCGTCACCGGTATCCAGGCTCCCGGCCAGGTAATGAACCTCGGCGCTGGCGTACCGGCGCCAGGCGGCGTCGGCATCACCGGGTAGCCAGGCAGGTAGCCCCTGGGTGCCATATTTCCATTGGTTGACGCCTGGGCAATGGGGCACGGCGTAAGGCCGTTCTGCCTTGAAATACAGCCAAGTACCCGGGTCGGCGACGACGAAGCGCAACCCTGGCTGGGGCGCGGCGAAGGCGATGTAATGCTGCACCATCTGCGCCCCGGCCGAGAACCCTGCCACGGTGATCGTGCGCACCGATGGCCATTGGCGGTGCACCTCGGCGATCAAGGCGTCCATGGCGACAAACGCGTTGACCTGGGGGGCATTGATGGCCGGTTCGCCTTGCATCCAGCCCGAACAGGTCCATACCAGCTCACCGGGCACGGCGCGAGGTTCGTCGCCATGCTGACAGCGGTCGGGGTCATTGGCCTGAAACAGCGGGGCTATCACCACAGCGTCGGGGCTGGCCGCTACACCGGCGTTGAACGTGCGCAGGGCGTCATGAGGGATTCCGTGCACCACCACCAGCGCAGACGTCGCCTGGCCATTGCCGGGTTGCGAGCTGTAAAAGTGCAGTGCGCCGGCGCCGGGGCCGGGCGTCACGCTCGACCATTGGCCACACAGGGCAACAGAGGGGAGTGCGAGCAGAAAGAAAAGCCAGCGGCGCATGAGAGGCCCGTTTCAGTGGAGGGCTTCACTGTGGCGTATTTGCCCCCACGGGCGCAACGGGGGCAGGTACTGTGCGTTGTAGTCCGGATCTGGCAAGCTGCCGTCCCATCACAGTCAAGGAAGCGGAGCCATGCCAGGGGATTTTCAAGTCAGCGGCGATAATGCGGCAGCGCTGTTCACGCTCAAACTGCACCGCAGCGAAGGCATGCTGCTGTTGGCGATGAACTGGAAAGACGGCCCACCGCCTGCGGATTTCGTCGGTTTCGGTATTGAATACAAGGAACCGGCAGGTGACCGCTTCTATGCCCTCAACAACCGCCTGACCTTCGCCACGGCGGATGGCAGTGTGCCCACCACGGCGCTGTCGAGCCTGCTGTCGCCCATCCAGAAATTTCGCTGGGTGCACTTTCCGCGCAACGCCGAGCTGCCCGGCGCGTTCACCTACCGTGTCACACCGGTGTTCATGAATGCCCAGGACCAGCTCAGCTACGGCGAAGCCCAGGTGGGCGACATCGAGCTGCAACGCGACACCTGGCCTGGCCAGCTCAACGTCACCTTCACCCGCGGCTACGTGTCGTCCCAGGCCTTCGTCGAGCGCTATGCCAAGGATGATCGCAACCTGGTGACGTTGTTGCCGCGCAAGGCCGATGACGGCCTGGACTTCGTCCCCACCCACGCCGATGCCCAGGCGGCGCTGCAGTGGATGGGGTTCGAGGCCCGCGAAGCGATTCTGGCAGTGCTGGACCAGGCGGTCAGTGACAGCGATGCTCAGGTGAAGGTCATCGCCTATGACCTGAACGAACCCAACGTGGTCAGCCGCCTGGAGAAGTTGGGCAGCCGTCTGCAGATCATCATCGACGACAGCAGTGGACACGGCGCCGCCGATTCCGCCGAGAGCCAGGCGGCCGCCCGCCTGACCCAGGCAGGGGCGACGGTCAAGCGCGAGCACATGGGCAGCCTGCAGCACAACAAGGTCATCCTGCTGGACGGCAGCACGGCGAAAACCGTGGTGTGCGGCTCGACCAACTTCAGCTGGCGCGGTATCTACGTGCAGGCCAACAACGCCCTGGTGCTGCAAGGCGAGACGGCTTTGCAGTTGTTCCAGGCGGCATTCGCCCAGTACTGGGCCAGCCCCTCGGCCCGGGAATTCGGCGCCTTGGCCGTGGCTCAGTGGCACAGCCTGGGGCTGGACAACATCGACGCTCAGGTCACGTTTTCGCCCCATGGCCAGGACAACGCGGCGCTGGCGGGAGTGGGCAGCGACATCGCCACCACGGGCTCCAGCCTGCTCTTTTCCCTGGCGTTTCTGTACCAGACCAATGGCCCTATCCAGGCAGCCATCAAACAGGTGGCCGCCAACCCGGCGGTGTTTGTGTATGGCATCTCCGACCGGCAGATGCAGGAAGGCCTGGACGTGCTGCTGCCCGGCGGCGAAAGTGCCATTCTGCATGCCTCGGCCCTCAACAAGCAGGTGCCGGCGCCGTTCCAGGCCGAGCCCACGGGCCTGATCGGTGGCGCGGGGGTGCGCCTGCACCACAAGTTCGTGGTCATCGACTTCGACAAGCCGACGGCGCGGGTGTACATGGGCTCGTACAACTTCGCCGATGCCGCCGACCGCAGCAATGGCGAGAACTTGCTGCTGATCCGGGACCGCCGCGTGGCGGTTGCCTACATGGTGGAAGCCGTGCGCTTGCTGGACCACTACCATTTCCGCGTCGCCCAGGAAAGCGCCGACGCCGGCACCCGCAGCGCCCTGACCCTGCGCCGGCCACCCCGCCAGGCGGGCGAGAGCGCCTGGTGGCAGGACGACTACAGCGACCTGCGCAAAATCCAGGACCGGGAGTTGTTTGCCTGACCCTGGGGCTGGCTCAGAACGAGGCCACGATCCGCCCCAGCATCGCCATGGCATCCTCGCTGCGCTTGTCCCACGGGTGCCCATGGTTCAGCCGCGCGCAGTGTGCGAAGCCGCGGGTGGCCGAGAAGATCGGCCCCGGGGCGATGCTGATGCCCTGGGCCAGGGCCAACTGGAACAGTTGCAGCGAGTCCACTTGCCGAGGAAATTCGAACCACAGGAAATAACCACCGTCGGGCCGGGTCACCCGCGTGGCGTCGGGGAAGTGGCGCGCGGCCGAGGCCAGCATGGCGCTTTGCTGCATTTCCAGGTTGTGCCGCAACTTGCGCAGGTGACGGTCATAGCCACCGTGCTGCAGGTAGTCGGCGATGGCTGCCTGGGCCGGCACCGATGGCGAGATCGTGGTCATCAGCTTCAATCGGCTGATCTGCTGGGCGAAACGCCCGCCTGCCACCCAGCCCACTCGGTAACCGGGCGCCAGGCTCTTGGAAAACGAACCGCAGTGCATCACCAGGCCGTCGCGGTCCAGGCGCTTGACCGGCTGCAGGGGCTGCGGGCCGTAATGCAGTTCGCTGTACACGTCATCTTCGATCAATGGCACCTGATGCTGGCGCAGCAGGCTGTACAGGGCTTCCTTGGCGGCCGTGGGCAGGCTCGCGCCCAGCGGGTTCTGCAGGCTGCTCATGAACCAGCAGGCCTTGATGGGCAAGCGTTGCAGGCGGTCGGCCAAGGTATCCAGGTCGACGCCTTCGCGCGGGTGCACCGGGATTTCCACGGCCTTGAGCTTCAGCCGCTCCAGCACTTGCAGCGTGGCATAGAACGCCGGCGACTCGATGGCCACCAGGTCGCCTGGCTGGGTCACGCTTTGCAGGCACAGGTTCAACGCTTCCAGCGCGCCGTTGGTGATCACCAGCTCGTCCATGGCCAGGTGCACGCCGCTGATCATGTAGCGCAAGGCGATTTGCCGGCGCAGGTCAGGGTTGCCGGCTGTCATGTCGGCGATCACCGCCTGGGGCGCCATGTCTCGCACGGTGCGGGCCATGGAGCGGGCCAGCCGCTGCAGGGGGTACAGGTCGGGGCTTGGGAATGCCGACCCGAAGGGCACCGTGCCAGGGTCCTTCAGGGAGCCCAGCACCGAAAACACCAGTTCGCTGACGTCCACTTCGGTGCTGTCGGCCTGGCGGCTGCTGATGGCCGGCTCGGTCAGCGCGCGGGTGGGCTGTTCACGCACGAAGTAGCCCGAGCGTGGCCGTGCCTGAATCAGGCCACGGTCTTCCAGCAGGTAATAGGCCTGGAACACCGTGGACGGGCTGACCACGAAGGTGCGGCTGGCGGTGCGCACCGACGGCACCTTGTCGCCAGCCTTGAGTACGCCCGTGCGGATCATCAGGGCGATTTCGTCAGCAAGCTGTTCGTAGCGTTTCATGGCGGGCCGGTAGGGGAAAGGGGACCTTAGCATGCCGTTGAATCTGCTCGCGTACCAGCGTCAGATTCAGCCTGAAACAGCAGATCAGATGATCGCTTCGTAACCGTCTACCGGCGCAGGCCATGGGGTGAGGATCTGGAAGCCGTCGTCAGTCACCGCCACCATGTGTTCCCACTGTGCCGACAATGACTGGTCACGGGTGATCACTGTCCAGCCATCGGCCAGGGTCTGGGTCTGGCGTTTGCCGGCATTGAGCATGGGCTCCACGGTGAAGATCATGCCCTTGACCAACTTCATGCCCATGCCCCGACTGCCGTAATGCAGCACCTGCGGCTCGTCATGGTAGACCTTGCCGATGCCATGGCCGCAGTATTCGCGCACGACACTGAAGCCTTCGCGGTGGGCCACCGTCTGGATCGCGTGGCCGATGTCGCCCAGGTGCGCACCGGGGCGAACCTGGCGAATGCCGGCGCACATGGCTTCATACGTGGTACGTACCAAGCGCTGGGCCTCGTCGCTGGTCTGGCCCACCAGGTACATGCGGCTGGTGTCGCCGAACCAGCCATCCTTGATCACCGCCACATCGATATTGAGGATGTCGCCGTCGGCCAGCACCTTGCCATTGGGAATGCCGTGGCAGATCACGTCATTCACCGAAGCGCAGATGGTCTTGGGGAAACCGTGGTAACCGACGTTGGCCGGCTTGGCCTTCTGCACGTTGACGATGTAGTCGTGGCAGATGCGGTCCAGCTCATCGGTGGAGACGCCGGGTTTCACGTAGGGGGTGATCATGTGCAGCACGTCGGCGGCCAGCTTGCCGGCGGTGCGCGACAGTTCGATTTCCGCGGGGGTCTTGATCGTTACAGCCTTGCTCATCGTGCAGCCTCCAGGCGTTCGTCCATGCAGGTGGAAACTGTGTGCAGGTCGAAACCGCCGGCCTGTTCGGCGCGAATCAACAATTGCGTCAGTTCATTGTGGGGCAGGTGCGGGTGCAACTCGGCCAGCATGCCGATGCGCATCCAGTGCTCGGCCTGCGCGTTGATGGAGCGGCTGAGTGCGCCGGAAGCCACGCGCAGGTTCTCGTGCATCACATCGGAAATCTTGACGATACCCATCGGCGTTCCATATATGAAGTGTATATGGAACGTATGTTAGCGGGATTAGAAGACAGAAGGCAAATCAATGCGCCGGGCGCAGGTCAAGAGCCTTGGCCAACCGTGAGGTTGTAGTGCTCGGCCACATCGACGGCCGTGCGCCGGCTGGTGGCCACGCTGCCTTCTTCGGTCCACAGGAATGGGTAGAAGCTGATGCACTGGTTCGCCGACACCTGGCGCATATCCTGCTGCCAGCTGTCCCACCGCAGCCCCTGGTAAAACTGCGAAAGGCGATCGCTCAGCGCCCAGCCGAGAAAGTCGGTGTAACCGATTTCCAGGGCTTCCCAGGCCAGGGTGTCGGGCGCGTGGTAATACATCGCCCCCAGGTCGCCGCCCAGGGCGCCGCCATTGAGCGCAAAAAAACCACCGGCTGCGTCGTCGGCCACCAGCAGGTAGCCTTCGCCACGTGCCGTGTTCCAGTCCAGCAGGTTGCGCGGTAGCCGGGCATTGCCGCTGCCGAGCATGCGCAGCCAGCCGTGATCGATCAGCAGCCCGCCGGTATCGTGGGCGATGGCGCCCAGGGTGGAACGCGTCGTGACCTGCAGCCCCAGCAACACCTGGGTGTTGGCGGCTGAAGGCGGTAGCAGTTCGAAAGGGCGCGTTGCCTCCGCCAGCAGGCTGTTGACCACGGGCATGCCGGGGTCGTCGAGGTCGATCAATTCGTCCAGTGGCTTCATGTGCCGCTCCTTGGTGCAAAAGCCCCTAGAGTAATGCCTGTTGCAGGCAGCGCAAGCTGTGCTCCCACAGCCATTCGATCATGTACACGGCAGCGGCTATGGCCTGGCTGGGTGGGGTCAGCGCAGGCTCCAGGAGACGCCCACGTACACCCCCAGCCCTTCGCCTGGCGTCGAGCGCGCAGCGTCCAGCCCCTTGTCGTCATAACCCGGGGTGACGGTCGCGGCGTAGTGCTGGTTGGTCAGGTTGCGCACATCAACCCACGTCTGCCAGTCGCCCTTCGGGGCGTTGTACCCCAAGGTCGCACCGAACAAGGCGTAAGGGTCGGCGTAATAGCTGTTGGCGTAGTCCACGGCCACCTTGGACACCAGTTGCGTGTTGACCGCGGCGAACACCCCCTGGGGCCAGTCGTAACGCAACTCGCCCTGGTAGTAATGCATGGGCAGGCCCGGCAGGCGGTTGTCACCGAAGCGGTCGTCGTCGCGGTAGTGGAAGTCGCTGAAGGTGTAGGCCTGGCGCAGGCTCAACTGGCCAACGCCAGGCGCAGACCACAGGGTGCTCTGCAGGCTGGCTTCCACCCCTTGGTGCACGGTGGGGCTGGCGTTGAGTTCATAAGGGGTGACGGCGTTGGCGTCGGGCAGCACCGAGAGCAGCTCATGGCGCACCTGGGCGTAGTACCAGGCCAGGCTCCACTGGCCCGCGGGGCTATCGCCCCGGCCGCCGATTTCCAGGGTGGTGGCCGTCTGGTTGCGCAGCTTTACCGGGTCACGCTGGGCGCCGGTGGCCACGCCGCTGGTGAACGTCTGGTTGGAGCTGTAGATCAGCGACCAAGGGTGCGGTGCTTCTACCGAGCGGCTGAGGTTGCCGAACACCTGCACATCCGGCGTCAGCTGGTAGCGCAGGCCCAGGCGCGGGGCGTAGTCCCAGTCATGCAGGCTGGTCTTGCCGCCGCCCTCGGGGTAGGTCACCGCGCTCTCGCGGCGGGTGTAGATGGCGGCCAGGCCCGTGGTCAGCCACAGGTCATCGGCGATTTCCAGGTCGTTGCTGGCGTGCAGCACGGTGTCCGAACCCTGGTAGGTAAAGTCGCGGATACGTGTGCCGGGCGCGAGGTTTTGCGTGTAATTGACGGGGATGCGCACGAACTCGCTGGCGCCGTCATTGGGCAAGTGCTTGGTGACCCGCAGGCCAATCAGGCTGTTGCTTTCCATGCCGAAGAGGGTGTCGCGGCGCTTGTAATCGAACGTGCCGCTGACATCGGTGTACGCCACCTTCAGGCGGTTCGGGCCCTCGCGCAGGTCCATGGGGTAATCGTGGTACACCAGCCCGGTCTGCAGGCTGGAGTCGTCGTCGATGTAGTAGGTGGTCTTGTTGCCGATGAAGGTGCTGCCGGGTTCGTCGCGCTGATAATCGCGGGCCTGGTAAGTGGGGTTGGCCGCCTGGGCATCGTGTTCGATGGAGTGCTTGGTGACCCGCCCGGCCAACTCGTTGTCGGTTTCGCGGTGGCGGAAATAGAAACGGGTTTCCAGGTTGGGGTTGATACGGTAGCCGAAGTTGGCGATGACCCCCTGGCTGGTGCTGGCGGTATGGTCCTGGTAACCATCGGATCGAGCATCGGTGACCGCCACGTAGTAGTCGAAATCCCCCAGTACCTGGCCAGAGCTGACCTGGCGCTGACGGTAGCCGTGGCTGCCCATGGCGTAGCGCAGTTGCAGCAGCGGCGCGTCATGGCCGGTATGGCTGACGTAGTCGATGGCGCCGCCCAGGGCCAGGCCGCCACGGTCAAAGCCGTTGGCGCCACGCATCACGTCCACGTGGTCCAGCCACAGCGGTTCCAGCAGTTCATAAGGTGTACCGCCCGGCCCGGTCAGGGGCAGGCCGTCGAGCATGGCATACAGCCCCGAGGCATGGGCGCCGGGGGCGCGGTTGATGCCCGAACCACGAATGGAAATCTTCACGCCTTCGTTGCCGGCGGACTGGGCGTATACCCCCGGCTGATACGCCAGCACATCCTGGTTGCTGGCGACGCGGCCCTGCAGCGGGCGGCGCATGTCCACCACGTTGGTGCCGCCGGGCACCTGAGCCTGACGCGATTCGGCGTCGGTTACGGCTTGGTCTTCGCCGCTCAGGTCCTGGTCCCGGATGACGACCTGGCCCAGTTCGAGGTCCTGTGCCTCGGCCGCGGTCGGGCAGACAAGGGCCAGGCCCAGCAGGGCAGTGGGCAGGGATTTCGGCGCGGGCATCAGTGACTCCAGGCAAGAAGGACAGGCAATGAGAGGTGCGACGCAGAAAACAACGAACGGAACACATGGCAATTTGGCTTTTTTGCCACCGGGCGCAGATACGTCGTGCCATTACCCTTCAAGTTGTCTGTATCCATGCCGATACAAAGCTTGACCCACCATCATCAGGGAATGATGCAATGAATATCCTTTCAAGCACTGCCGTCTCGTCAATCGCCACCACGCTGACGGTGGCGGCCCAGCCGCTGACTGCCCAGGCGACCAGCAACGCGACCACCGCGGCCATGGCCGCTACCGTCGCCAACACACCGGCCGCGGTCTATTACCCCAGTGAACCGGCCCAGTCCGAGGTGGCAAGCGAGCCCGTGGAGGCCATCGAGACCTGGATCGGCCGTGGGCTGTCAGCGAACTTTCCTCAGGCGGCGGCCCTTCATTCGGCCAACCACGACACCCTGAAAAGCGCGTTCGCCACCTTCCAGTCCACCCTGGCCAAGACATACCCGGCCCTGGCCAGCCAATCGTTTGGTTTCACGGTTGATACCGATGGCAACCTGCAGGCCTTCGGTACCGCGGGCAGCTTGAGCGCCGCCGACCTGGGCAAGCTGAATACGCTGCTCAACGCCTCCAGCGACCTGAAAACCGCCGCAGTCAATTATCGCGATTCGGCGATCGAACTGGTGGCCGCTGACTCGCCCTGGGCGGGCAACTACATGGGCGGGTACAACCTGACCAAGGACAACTTTTCCAAGACCATCGACCTGGCGCAGCTGTTCGCCCCGACCTGGCCCGCGCCGCTCGGAGGCTCGTTCTACCACCAGTTGGCGACCAAGGGCGAGCCCATGACCCAGGCGAGCGAAGCGGCGATGCTGGCGGCCCGGGGGCATTAACGTTCAGAGGGCTTGCGGCGGGCCTGATGGGCGGTGGGGTTGCGCTTCACCGTCCCGGCTTGCCAACGCAGCAAAAGCAAACTGCATGAAGCGCTCGAACGCCTGGTTGTTACCGTCCACTTTCATGCGGATCAACGCCCCTTCATAGGCTTCGATCAGAAAGGCGGCGGCCTCGGCGGCATTCACGTGCGTGCCGATTTCCCCTGCCGCCTGGGCATCGGTCAGCACCGCCTGAATCTGCGCCTGCCAGCGCTCGAATACCTCGGCCAGCCGCTGGCGGAAGGCCGGGCTACGGACGGGGGCCAGTTGCCCGAATACGCCGTACAGACAGCCGCCCATGGGCTGTTCCGCCAGGTGGAGCGGGCCGGCTTCGGCGAAATAGCCTTTCAGGCGCTGCAGTGGGCTGACGTGGGTGTTGCCAAAGTGGCTGGCGCGTACGTGACCGTAATGGGCCTCGTAAGCGTCGAGCACCGCACTGGCAAAGGCCTCCTTGCTTTTGAAGAAATAATAGAACGAGCCCTTGGGCACGCCGGCGGCGTCCAGTATGGCGTTCAGGCCGATGCCGTCGTAGCCGTTGATGACCATCGATTTCAAGCCTTCGGCTATCAGCCTTGCACGGGTGCTGTGATTTTCTTTGCTCATGGGATAGTAGACCAGTTAACTACCTGCAACTCTAGCCCTCATCGCCTTCACCGGCAAGCCACATGGAGGGACTACCGATGCGCCAACGCCTTTACCTGGGCGCCGTATTCGCCTGCGTCAGCTATGCCCTGTACTCGGTGCATTTCGCCACGGTGAAATGGCTCAGCGCCGACTACTCGTTGTGGCAACTGGTGTTCCTGCGCAGCGCCGTGGTGCTGCTTATCACGTTGCTGTTCAGCCGGCGTGGCACGGTTGCCACGGCGGTCGCCAGCCCGGGGCGTGGGGCGATGCTGTTCAGGGGCGGCCTGCAATTCGCGGCCATGGCCTGTTTTTTTCTGGCGGCGCGGCAGATGTCGCTGTCGGCGGTGATGACGCTGTATTGCACGGCGCCACTGATCATCGCGGTGCTGGCCGTGTTCATGCTGGGCGAGGTCATTCGTGGCTACCGCTGGCTGGCGTTGGCCGTCGGGGCGGCGGGCAGTGTCATCGCCGCCAACCCGGGTGGGGCCATCAGCCCGCTGCCCACGGTGCTGGCGCTGGCCTCGGCACTGTTCTGGGCCCTGACCATTATCTACACCCGGCGCAGCGGCGGCCGCGACAGTGCCGCGGTGCAGGTGTTGGTCACGAGCGTGGTGTTCCTGGCGTTCAGTGCCGGGTTGATGCACTGGCAAACGCCGGGAACCGCGGCGCAATGGGGCCTGATGGTCGCGCTGGGCGTGCAGGTCTACCTGGCCCAATACTGCTTTTTCGAGGCTTGCCGCCATGCGCCGGCATCGCTGGTGGGGCCTCTGGAATACACCAGCGTGGCCTGGTCATGCTTGCTGGGTTACCTGTTCTTCGCCGACGTCCCGGCGTTGCCGGTCGTGGTGGGCGCCCTCATGGTGTGCGCCAGCGGCATTGCGCTGACGCTCAATCCCGGTCGTCCTTCATCAGGTACGTACTGGGCGCGCACCCCAGGCGACGCTGGAACATGCTCGAAAACGCACTCGGGCTCTCATACCCCAGTTCCAGCGCCACCCGGGTCACCGGGGTGCCGGCCGCCAGGCGCGTGACGGCGGCCAGCAGGCAGGCCTGCTGGCGCCATTCGCCGAACGACAACCCGGTGTGCTGGCGAAACAGCCGGCTGAAGGTGCGCGGGCTGCAGTGCAGGGCCTCGGCCCAGGCATCGGCGGGTTGGCCAATACCCGGGGCGGCCAGGAAGGCGCGGCACAGCGCTGCCAGGCGCGGCTCGCGGGGCAGGGGGGCGAACAGCGGCAGGCAGGTGGCCTTGCGCAGTTCATGAATGATCAGGTGCACCAGGTGGCCGTCGCGCCCTTGCTCGTCATAGCGGGGCGGCACATCGGCGCTGGCCAGCAGCAGATGGTGCAGCAAGGGGGACACCACCAGCGCCTGGCATTGCCCGTTGTCACGCACCTCAAGCGCAGGCTCCAGGTACAGGCTGCGCGTACTGACCCCCCGCATCACCACGCGGTGGCGTTTGCCGGCGGGAATCCATACGCCGCTGTAGGGCGGAATCACCCAGGCGCCGTCATCGGTTTCCACCTCCATCAGGCCACTGATGCCGTAGAGGAACTGCGCCCGTCGGTGCACATGGGCGCTGAGCACCGTGCCAGGGCTGTAGTCGGTACCGATGGCCAGGACGGCACGGTCAGTTGCGTCGACGGTTGCGAGGGGGACGTTGAGCATGGTGCAGAGCCATTGGCCGAAATTCGATGATTATTGGCTAACCCACGCAAGCTGGCCAGCACCCTTTTCCTTAAAGTCACCAGGCTGGTTTCTGAAGGAGGTGCGTATGTTCTGGTATGCGTTGGGGGCTTTTGGTGTGCTGGCCGGCATGACCACGGTGTTGTTCGGGTTTGGCGGCGGCTTCGTCGCCGTACCGTTGCTGTACGGGTTGATCAGGGCCAGTCAGCCCCCTGGCACTCCCCTGGCGGAAGCCGCGATGCAAGTCGCGGTAGCCACGTCCACGGCCGCGATGATCTTCGGGGCGGGATTGGCAACCTGGCGGCGCGCGCGCGTGGGCGCACTGCCTTGGGCCATGGTCAGGCCGTTGCTGGGGTATGTAGCGCTGGGCGCGGTGGCGGGCGCGGCGCTGGCCACCGTGGTCAGCGGCGCCTGGGTGCGCTGGGCGTTCATTGCCTACCTGGGCATGACCCTCGTCGATGCCGTGTTCCGGCCCGGTTTCCTGGGCGAACCGGTGGGCACCTTGCGCCCCTTGGGCCGTGCCCACAGTGCTGTGGCGGGCACCAGCATCGGTGCCATCGCCGCGTTCCTGGGGGTGGGCGGCAGTGTCATGAGTGTGCCGCTGATGCGCCGTCGCGGGGCCAGCATGGCCACGGCCACGGCGCTGGCCAACCCGCTGTCGTTGCCCATGGCAGTGGCGGGCACCCTGGTCTACAGCGCCCTGGCCTGGGGCCACGATAGCCTGGGTCGCGGTTTCGCAGGCTATGTCGACCTGCCGGCCCTGGCGTTGCTGGTGGCCGGGGCGTGGTGCGGGATAGCCTTGGCCGGGCCGCTGGTGGGGCGCATCAGCGACACGGTGCACGCCAGAAGTTACCTGGTATTGCTGGGGGTGGTACTGGTGGTGATGGTGTTGGCCTGAAGGAAGTCCAGCAGTTGGCCGTTGAAGGCCTCGGGTGCTTCTTCCATGACAAAGTGCCCGCTGCCCGCGATGAGGGCGCCGCGCAGGTTCTGCGCGTGGGGCTTGAGGGTCTGCACGGGGGCGTCGCCGGTGGCGTGTTCGGCACCTATCGCCAGTACCGGCATGTTCAGCGGGCGCAGGGCGCGCAGGCGGTTCTGGCGGATGGTTTCGGGTATCGCCCGGTAATAGGCAAAGCCACCTCGCAGGCCGCCAGGCGCCGAATAGGCACGGATGTAGGTATCGGCATCCACCGCGTGGCGCCTGAACGCCCAGCGGTCGAACATGAAGTTCAGGTACGCGGCTTCCTTGCCGGCAATCAACAGTTCCGGGAGGTCCTGTACCTGATTGAAGAGAAAGTGCCACACGAAGATATTCTCCTCGGGCGCGACGAAAATGGACGGGGCGTCGGCCAGGCCGGGTATCACCGCTTCGGTTACCGCAAGGGTGAGTACCGCGTCAGGCAGATCGCTGGCCAGGGCGTAGGCGATCCACATGCCCACATCATGGCCCACCAGGTGGTAGCGCTCATGGCCCAGCTGCAGCATGCACTGGTGCAGGCGGCGCGCCACACAGCCGGTGTCATAGCCCTGTTCAGGGCGGTCCGAGTCACCCAACCCCGGTGGGTCGACGGCAATCGCCAGGTAGCCCTGGTCGGCCAGGGCTTGCATCACATGGCGCCAGGCATGCCAGGTCTGGGGCCAGCCCGGAATCAGCAGCACGGGTGTGCCGCTACCGGCCATCACGCAATGAATCCGCACACCTTCGGCACGTACGTAGTGGTGGGTGAAATCGCTCTGGCGCGATTGGACAAGGTCAACGGCCTGGTTCATGTTCATGCATTCCTTTGATCTGCGGGGGCGATGCCGAGCATTGCCTGAATGTGCGAAGGGCTGAGCGTCGCGCCGGCGAAATCGTCGAACACGCGGTCGGTGACCTGGATGATGTGCTGGTTGATGAAGGCCACGCCCTCGCGGGCACCGTCCTCCTGGTTCTTCAGGCAGCATTCCCATTCCAGCGTTGCCCACCCTGGGTAGTCGTATTGGGCCAATTTGGCGAAGATGGCCTTGAAGTTCACCTGGCCATCGCCCAGGGAACGAAACCGCCCGGCGCGGTCGGCCCAGTCGCTGTAACCGCCATAGATGCCTTGGCGGCCGGTGGGGTTGAACTCGGCATCCTTGACGTGAAACATGCGGATGAATTCGTGGTACAGGTCCAGGTAATGCAGATAGTCCAGTTGTTGCAGGACGAAATGGCTGGGGTCGAACAGTAGGTTGCAGCGTGGGTGATGATCCACCAAGTGGTAAAAGCGTTCGAAACTGGTGCCGTCGTGCAGGTCTTCGGCGGGGTGTATTTCGTAGCACAGGTTGATGTCCAGGTCATCGCACAGGTCCAGGATGGGTCGCCAGCGCTTGGCCAGCTCCTGAAAGGCGGCATCTACCAGCCCCTCTGGCCGCTGGGGAAACGGAAACAGGTACGGCCACGCCAACGAACCGGAAAACGTGCCCAGGTCGGTCAAGCCCAGGCGGGCGCTGGCCCGCACTGCCAGCTTCATCTGTTCAGCCGCCCACTCGGCCCGCGCCTGCGGCCGGCGCAGTAGCGCTGGGGGCGTGAAGGCATCCCACAGGGTGTCGTAGGCCGGGTGCACAGCCACCAGTTGGCCGTAGATATGCGAGGTCAGTTCGCTGATCACCAGGCCGTGTTCGGCCAGCTCACCCTTGACTTCGTCACAGTAGGCCTGGCTGTTCGCGGCCAGCGTCACGTCGAACAAGCGGGCGTCCCAGGCCGGGATCTGCACTGCCTTGAAACCATGGCCCGCTGCCCACGCGCCGATGTGCGGCAGGCTGTCGAAGGGGGGTTGGTCGTGGCTGAACTGGGCCAGGTGCAGGCTCGGTCCTTTGAGGGTTTTCATCAGTGACGTCCTATTGTTTGTCGATCGACAAAGAATAGAGTTGTCCGGTTGCAGCCGTCAAGACGATGTGCGTTAAACTGCGCGCTTTTGATGTTCAGGCGTAATCAGATGGCAGGGCGACCACGGGAATTCGACACGCAGCAGGCCTTGACCCAAGCCATGTTGCTGTTCTGGGAGCATGGCTACGAAGGCACGTCCATGTCAGCGCTGGTGTCCACGCTGGGCATCGCATCGGCACGTTTGTACGCCGCGTTCGGCAGCAAGCAGCAATTGTTCGAGGCCGCGGTGGCGTTGTACGAAGCCGGCGAGGGTGGCTTCGCCGACCGCGCGCTGGGCCAGGCCGATATTGGCGCGGCCATGGGCCAGATGCTCACCGCGGCCGTGAACACCTACACCCACGAAGGGCGGCCACGCGGCTGCCTGGTGGTCAGTGCCGCGCCGGGAGTGTCGCCGGAGAATATCGGCGTGCTGACGTGGCTGGCAGGGCACCGGCGCGAGCGTACCCGGCAGGTTGTCGAGCGCTTGCAGACGGCCAAGGATCAAGGGCAACTGCGCCCTGACGTGAACGTGCAGGCGCTGGGGGATTTCTATGCCACTTTCCTGCACGGCATCTCCGTGCAGGCCAGGGATGGGGTGCCGCGGGCACAACTGCTGCAGGCGGTGGATCATGCCTTGACGGTACTGTCGGCCGCCGCGCAACCGGGCGGCGAACGGCTACAGTGAAGGAACCATTCCCCCTGAGTGTGGAGGCCTGCGATGCGCGTCATGGTGCTGGTGAAAGCCACTGAAGCAAGTGAGAAAGGCGATTTGCCCTCCAGCGAATTGCTGGAAGCCATGGGCAAATTCAACCACGAGTTGGTCGCGGCGGGTATTGTGAGGGCTGCCGATGGGCTGAAGCCGTCCTCGCAGGGCAAACGGGTTGCCTTCGATGGCCCTGCGCGTTCGGTGGTCGACGGGCCCTTCGCCGCCACCCGCGAGTTGGTCGCGGGGTTCTGGCTATGGGAAGTTGAAGACATGGACGAGGCCATCGACTGGGTCAAGCGCTGCCCCAATCCGATGCCCGGCCCCAGCGAGATCGAAATTCGCCCGCTCTACGAGAGGGCGGATTTCGAGTGAAACCTACTCGGCAACCGCAAGGCGAGTAGCGGGGCGCACGCGCAGTGCCAGCACCATCACCAGGCCCAGCACGCCCATCATCGCGCCTGCCACGGCGATGGCAGGGTAGCCCAGCCCGGCGTTGATCACCGCGCCACCCAGCGCCGCGCCGATGGCGTTGCCCAGGTTGAAGGCGCCGATGTTCACCGCCGACGCCAGGTTGGGGGCGTCCTTGGCCGCTTCCATCACCCGCATCTGCAGCGGCGGCACCAGGGCGAAGCTGGCCGCGCCCCACACCACTATCGCCAGGGCGGCGGGGACGGGCCAACGCATCAGCACGGTGAACGCCGCCAGCACCACGATCAGTACCGTCAGCGAGAGCATCAGGGTGCGGTCCACGGAGCGGTCCGCCGCCTTGCCGCCCCAGATGTTTCCCAGGGTCAGGCCGATACCGAACAGCACCAGCATGCCGGTGATGAAATTGGTGGACGCATGGGTGGCGTCGCGCAGGATCGGCGCGATGTACGTGAATACGGTGAACATGGCGCTTGAGCCCACCACGGTCAGTGCCAGCGCCGACAATACCGGGCCACGGCCAAGCACCTTGATTTCCGCCAGCAGGCCATCGCTTTTTTCCGCGGGAATGTCAGGCAATGCCAGCCACAGCGAGGCCATGGCCACCGCGCCCAGACCGGCGATGCCCCAGAACGCGGTACGCCAGCCGAATGTTTCGCCAAACCAGGTGGCCAATGGCACGCCACCAATGGTCGCCACCGTCAGCCCCATGAACATCGCGGCCACGGCGCCGGCGCGCTTGTCCGGCGGTACCACGCTGGCCGCCACGATCGAACCGATGCCGAAGAAGGCGCCGTGGTTCAACGAGGTCACCACCCGCGCGAACAGCAGGGTCTGGTAGTCGGTGGCCAGGGCAGATAGCAGGTTGCCCAGGGTAAAGATGGCCATCAGGCCGATCAGCAAGTAGCGGCGCGGTACCCGCGCGGTGGTCAGGGTCATGATCGGCGCACCGATCAGCACGCCCAGGGCGTAGGCGCTGACCAGCAAGCCGGCGGTGGGGATCGATACGCCAAGGTCGGCGGCGATGCCGGGCAGCATGCCCATGGGCGCGAACTCGGTGACGCCAATACCAAAGGCGCCAGCGGCGAGCGCCAAGAGGGGTGGGTTGATACGCATAGTAGCTCCTTATCTGTGAAGCAAATGCTACAATCGCCCCTCTGGCGGCGGTAGCCCCCGATAAAGACCAAGAGTTTTGCACTGGGCGCACAAATGGACATCAACGGACGATCGGGTGAAATGACGGTGTTCGCCCTGGTGGCGCAACACGGCAGTCTGTCGGCGGCTGCCCGTGCGCTGGGGCTGACGCCTTCGTCGGTCAGCCGCATCATCGCGCGCACCGAACAGCGGATCGGCACGCGCTTGCTGGTACGCACCACCCGCGCCATTCGTTTCACCGCCGAGGGCGAAGCGTACTTGCGCGGGGCGCGCCGGATTCTCGCCGACATGGCCGAGATCGAAGACGCCATCACCGACCAGGGCGTGCCCCGCGGCCGCCTGCGGGTCAGCGCCTCGCTGGCCCACGGCCGGTTGGCCATCGTGCCTCTGGTAGCGGCGTTCAGCGCGCGCTATCCGGCCATCCTGGTCGATCTGGCGCTGGGCGACGAAGTGGTCGATATTCTCGGCGGCCAGGCCGATGTGGCCATTCGCTTCGGTGAACTGCCCGACAGCCCGTTGTCGGCCCGGCGCATTGGCGACACCGGGCAGGTGGTGGTCGCGTCCCCCGACTACCTGGCACGCCATGGCACGCCCGCGGAGCCCGAAGACCTGTTGAACCACAATTGCCTGCGCTTCAACTTCCGCCGCGCCGCGCCGGATTGGCCGTTTCGCCGCGAGGGGCACGACATGGCCATCAAGGTCACAGGCAGTATCGAAGGCAACAACGGCGAAACCCTCGCCCAACTCGCACGGCTGGGCGCCGGTATCGCCCGCATCGGCGCGTTCAGCGTGCAGGAAGACCTGCAAAACGGGCGCCTGGTGTCATTGCTCGAAGGCTACAACCCCGGGGATCGCGAGCCGATTCACGCGGTGTTCGTCGGCGGCGCGGCGATGCCGGCGCGGGTGAGGGCGTTCGTGGATTTCCTCGTGGAAAACCTCCGTGAGCCCCCTGGCCGGTCATGAGGCCTGACGGCTGGGGCGAATAACGCGGGTGCGGTGGCACGACTCTGGGCCAAGCACCCGGCCATCAATTGACCGAACTTCCATCGCCGCCACCGGCTGGCCACCGGTATCATCCAGCAACACCGAATGGGCCTCACCGGCCTCGAACAGGTGTTGCTCTCCCCATTGCCGCATGCACACGATCAACGGGAACACCGAGCGCCCGCGCGCCGTCAGCACGTATTCCTTGTAGGCACTGCCATCGGCCGCCGGCTGCAGCGCCAGTAGTTGCAGTTCGGTCAACACCTTGAGGCGTGCCGCCAGGATGTTCTTCGCCAGCCCCAGGCTTTTCTGAAACTCACTGAAGCGCCGCAGCCCGTCGAACGCATCGCGGATGATCAGCAGTGTCCAGCGTTCGCCGATGGCTTCCAAGGTACGGGCGACGGGGCATTCGCTGTGCTCAAGGGCAGGTTGTCTGGCCATGGGGTGGGCTCTTGGGGAGGGTGGCGCTGATTATACCGACCAAACGGATTCCGGTTGCAAATTAAAACCTTCTGCGGCTAAATCGGTTTCAAATTGAAACCAGATAGGTGGCAAGGATGACGTCAAAGATTGTTACCCATGCAGCGACTCAGGGCTCGTCGGCCCTGACACTGCTGTTCGCCGTGATTTGCGCGCTGGCGGTGGCCACCGTGTACTTCGCCCAACCATTGCTGGATACCATGGCCGTCAGCCTGGGCGTAACCCCAGCCATGATTGGTATCGTGGTCACGGTCACCCAGGTGGGGTATGCGGCCGGTCTGTTGTTCATCGTGCCGTTGGGTGACCTGCTCAACCGCAAGGCCATGGTGCTCGGCCAATTGCTGCTGTCCGCCGCGGCCCTTGTGGCGGCCAGCATGGCGCAGCACTGGTGGGCGTTGCTGGGTGCGATGGGTGTGGTGGGCTTGATGGCGGTGGTAGTGCAAGTGCTGGTGGCCTATGCGGCCGTGCTCGCGCCGCCCCACCGACGAGGCCAGGCGGTAGGCACCGTGACCAGCGGCGTGGTGATAGGCATTTTGCTGGCGCGACTGGTCAGCGGGTCAGTCGCCGACCTGGCGGGGTGGCGTACGGTGTACCTGATGGCCGCAGGGCTGATGCTGGCAATGACGGGCATCGTGTGGCGTGCGGTACCTGGCACTGCCGAACCGCGCACGGGCCAAGGCTACACGGCGTTGTTGCGCTCGATGTTCGCGCTGTATGCCACCGAACCGGTGCTGCGACGCCGGGGTGTGTTCGCGATGCTGATCTTCGCTGCGTTCAGTGTGTTGTGGACCGCCATGGTGTTGCCCCTGAGCGCGCCGCCGTTGTCGCTCTCCCATGCCCACATCGGCCTGTTCGGCCTGGCGGGTATTGCCGGTGCCTTGGCAGCGGCCCGCGCCGGGCGCTGGGCGGATGAGGGCAAGGGAAGCAGAACCACAGGGTTTGCCCTGGCCTTGCTAGTGGTGTCCTGGTTGCCTATCGCCCTGGTGCACAGCTCGCTGCTGGCCCTGGCGCTGGGCGTGGCCATGCTCGACTTTGCCGTGCAGGCGGTGCATGTCACCAATCAGAGCCTGATCCTGGCGGCGCGGCCGGATGCTCAAAGCCGGATGGTGGGCGCCTACATGTGCTGCTACTCGGCGGGCAGTGGCCTGGGCGCCGTGGCGGCTACCCAGGCGTATGCTCACGGTGGGTGGTTGGCCGTGTGCCTGCTGGGCGCGGGAATCAGCGCCGTGGCCTGGTGTGTCTGGTGGCTGGATCGGGCCACGGGTACAGTAGCGCCCAGCCCCTCGTTCAAGGAATGACACCCTATGCCCGATTATCGCGGTCTGTTGCTGGAAGACACCCGGGAACCCGCCACCGACCAGGCCATCGCGCGCCTGGAAGCCCTGCTTCAGGCGACGTTGCCGGCGGACTACCGGCAGTTTCTCAAAGCGTGCAACGGCGCCATCGTCGAGTACGATGTTGCCGTCACCCTGGCCAATGGCGAGCGCGAACTCATGAGCTTCTCGCTGTTTGGCCTGGACCTGGCGCAAACCTGGGAAAGCAACCCCCATGAGCTGGAACAGGCCATGGCATTGCCCGATTACCCCGCCAGCGGCCTATTGCCCATTGGGCGGGATGGGGGTTCCAGCCTGTTGCTGCTGGACCTGCGCGACGGCCGCCAGGACGTGGCCGCCATGGTTGCCGGCCTGCCAGCGTGGACGGGCCGCCGTCAGCAGGGCGATGAATACGTGGTGCTGGCGGCGTCGTTCGACGCGTACCTGAGTGCGCTGCACCTGGCCGATGAAACCATCGCCAGCCACATCGACCGGTTCCTGATCAGCCCCACCAGCGTAGAAGCCACGCTGGCCTGGCTGGACTCTGGCAGCCCCGACTGGCGCGCCCGCCATCGCGAACGCTGGAATGCGCGGGTGCGGCACTGTCCGATCTGAGCGTACAGCGGGTTCGGCCCCTGGCCTAACCCGTCCAGTCCACGGCGAAGCGGTAGCCCACATCTACGCCACTGGCATCCACCGGCCCCTCGCGCGGGGTCAGGACAAACTCGAACGCTGGTTCGAAGCCACCATCGCGGGCCACTTCGCCGGCCAGTATTTCGACGCTGTACCAGCCGTTGTCCACTTCGATACCGGGCCGCCCAGGTTGCTCATATCGCGCCAGCAACTGCTCCACGGCTGGCGCGGTGAACGCCTGGAGGATACGCCAGGTAAACAACTGCACTTTGCCGTGGGCCACCTGCAGTGCATAGCCGTCACGTTGATGTTGCAGGCGGTTGGCAGGCTTGAGCAGCTCGGGTGCCGTGCCGGTCAGTGTGAACACAATGGTGTAGGGGTGGTTCTCGACGCCTGCGAGCGGGATGAGCACGCCCTCAAGCACCGCTCGGTCGCCGCTGTCACCGGTCACGAACTCGGCGGCCAGGTCGTCGGCCAGTCCATGTTCTGCCTTGAAGCGCTGTAGCAAAAGCAGGTCGCCAAGGAGGAAGTAGTCGATCAGGTCATTCAACACTTCAGAAAACACATACTGCATGGGTTCCTCCCTGTGAGGCCTGCATTCAGGCCGTCAGACATACAATGATGGCAGCCATGATGGCCATCAGCCTTGGCACCTTGCTAGACTGCCGGTCCAGCCGCCGGCAACGCCGGTGCAATCTCCGCTCATGAAAGGATTCTCGCATGCGTCATGCACTACGTGTTGGTTTTGCCTGCTCCATTGCCCTGTGGTTCGGTACTGCTCAAGCGGCCACGGTGGCTGAAGTGTTCAATGGTGACATGCTGGGGACCAACCCGCGTTATTTCGAATCGGTGGCCGGCATTCCCCGTGAGTCCAATGGCAATGATCACGTGTTCAAGGTTCAGGGCTGTACCATCACGGCAACGGTGGAGGGAAACAGTGTCAGCAAATTGCGCATGGAGCTGGGTGACAACTGTCAGGCTGACCTGAGTTCGTTCGTCAGCAGCTACGCACCCGCCCCAGGCAAGCCGCTGACCGTTGGCGCGTTCGTGGCCTCCTCTGGCGGCGGCCTGAGCTACAGCGCCGATTGCCTCACCCTGTGCGGCAACGCCGCCGACCCTTCGGTGTTCGCCCACTGGGAGGGGCCCCATGCGGTTGGTTTCAAGGAGGTGATGCTGGAGGTGGTATTGGCCTCGGACACCGCCCTTGCCGCAGCCAGCCAGTGGGAGGGGGTGATGACCAAGGCCAAGGGTGAAGACTACGTGACCGACACACGCTTCAACTGCGACCCGCAGTTCAACGAGGCAGCCGAGAAGGCATTCGCTGATGTGCCGGTGAGCGCAGTGACCATCGGTACCGGGCTCAGTAAACCGAGCTGCTGAACCCGAGGGAGACAGTCCAGCTTTTCATGGCTGGCCCCACCGGGTATTCCTGAGTGGTCGCCGTTGTGTATCAAGTACACCGCGTCGTGGCCTTCCCGAGCTTCGCCCGGTCCCACAGGGTGTTCCGCACTATCGCGGTGATCCTCTGTGGGACCGGGCGCCAGCTCGGGAAGCAGGCGCCACGGTACATCAGGCAGGAAACCCAGAAAGGCACTCCAGCCCTGGAGTCGGCCAAGGCTCAGCCCAACCCGATGAACAAAGGGCATCAGGATTGGCTCGATGGTTTGGTCGAGGCGGCGCGCCGGGCACGCGGATAAGCGCTTTGCCCACGGCGCCCGTGGGCTCACTCCAACCGGCACGCCATCACTGTCGAACACACCGCCCCCTGGTTCAGGGTCAGGCCCAGCGCCACACAGACAAAGCCCGTCAGCCATGGCCGGTCGCAGGGGCGGGCGGTCCACTCGATGTAGCGCGCCACGGCGGCTGCCAGGAACGCGCCGGGGAACGAGCAGAGGTAACCCAACCAGATCAACCCGCCCGGCTCGGCCATGGACAGCACCCACGCCCCGTACAACGCCAGGTAAAGCGCCAAGGCCGTGGCCACCCCGGCCATCAGCACTTTTGACGCCCGAGACAGCCAGAGCAGGCCGAGGATCACCGCGTGGGGCAGCCAGTACACGAGGAAATTCGTGGTGATTTGCGCGTGCCCATGGGCAGCCAGCCAGGTGGCTACCACGGCACCCGATATCAGCGCGAGCAGCGCAAGCGGCTGAGCCGCGGTTCCTTTCAGTGCATCATCCATTGCAGGTTCCAGGCGATCTTGTTCTTGTTGACCAGCATGGCTGGACATTAGGCTACGTGCCCGGCAGGTAGCCGGCCGCCGCCAGGTGAGACCGGAGATTACCAGCTCTTTCGTCACGGAGTAGACCCCATGTCAGCGATTCCCCGCCCAGCAGCCTTCGAGCTTTCCAACCCCGCCGGGCTGTACGACCCCAGCCCCAACGCCTATTCCCACGTGGCCGCGCTGACGCCTGGCGCGCGCCTGGTGTTCATCGCCGGGCAGGGCGGTGAAGACGCCGAGGGGCGGCTGTCAGCCGATTTCGCCGAACAGGCGCGCCAGGCGCTCGCCAACGTGGCCACGGCGCTGCAATCCCAGGGGGCTGGCCTGGCGCAGGTGTTCAAGTTGACCTTGCTGATTGTCGACTACACCCCGCAGCGGTTGGCGGCCTGGGTGCGGGAAGCTGATCTGGCGTGGGGTGGGGCGATGAAACCGGTGTGCACGCTGATCCCCGTGCCGCGGTTGGCATTGGAGGGGATGCTTATTGAGATCGAGGCGGTCGCGGCGGTGTCGACAGGCGTCTGAGGGCGGTGAGCCCTTCCCGAGCTTCGCCCGGTCCTACCTGAGAACACAGCGTGGGACCGGGCGGCGCGGCCCACCGCCGGCAAAAGTGTTCGCTATCCGCCAACAATCGCTCTGGGCCGTTGCATTCGGGGGCTGGAAACCGTTACGTTTCGCAATAGTGGCTTTTGTGCCGAATCATTCGTCCACGTCCTTACTGGCCGTTGTGGGCCGGGGCGATGCGACGGTAGCGCCGTCGGCGTGAAAAAAGCGGGGCTTGTTCCCCTGATCAGTCATGGTAATGGGCGCATATGAGCGCGCCACGAGTTTGAGGAAGGAAAATGGCCAAGGCCGCAGATGTCGTCGTTCAATGCCTGGAAAACGAAGGCGTCAAATATGTGTTTGGTATTCCCGGCGAGGAAAACCTGGACCTGCTGGAGTCGCTGCGCCGCTCGCCCATCGAGCTGGTGCTGACCCGCCACGAACAGTCCGCCGGCTTCATGGCCGCCACCTACGGCCGCCTGACCGGCAAGACCGGCGTCAGCCTGTCGACCCTGGGCCCTGGCGCCACCAACCTGGTGACCGCCGGTGCCTACGCCTACCTGGGCGGCATGCCGATGCTGATGATTACCGGCCAGAAGCCGATCAAGAAGTCCAAGCAGGGCCGCTTCCAGATCCTCGACGTGGTTGGCATGATGCAGCCGCTGACCAAGTACACCCACCAGCTCGCCTCGGCCGACAACATCCCGTCGCGTGTGCGTGAAGCTTTCCGCCTGGCTGAAGAAGAAAAGCCCGGTGCCGTGCACCTGGAACTGCCGGAAGACATCGCTGCCGAGCAGACCGACAGCATGCCGATCACCCCGAGCCTGAGCCGTCGCCCGCTGGCTGAGAACAAGGCCATCGAAGCCGCCGTCGCCAAGCTGAAAGCCGCGCGCAGCCCGATCCTGGTGATTGGTGCCGGTGCCAACCGCAAAATGACCGCCAAGGTATTGCGCCAACTGATCGACAAGACCAATGTGCCGTTCGTGACCACCCAGATGGGCAAGGGCGTGGTCGACGAGCGCCACCCGCGCTTCCTGGGCAACGCCGCGTTGTCGGCCGGTGACTTCGTGCACCGCGCCGTCGAAGCGGCCGACCTGATCGTCAACATCGGTCACGACGTGATCGAGAAGCCACCGTTCTTCATGGTCCGTGGCGGCACCGAAGTCATCCACATCAACTTCCGCTCCGCTGAAGTCGACCCGGTGTACTTCCCGCAGATCGAAGTGATCGGCGACATCGCCAACGCCATCTGGCAGATCGGCGAAGCACTGGAGCCGCAGCCGCACTGGGACTTCACCCGCCTGATGACCATTCGCGAGGCCAACGAAGCGCAGATCGCCGAAGGCGCCGATGACAACCGCTTCCCGATCTACCCGCAGCGCATGGTCGCCGACGTGCGTCGCGCCCTGCCGGCCGAAGGCATCGTGGCGCTGGACAACGGCATCTACAAGCTGTGGTTCGCGCGCAACTACAAGGCCCACAAGCCTAACACCGTGCTGCTGGACAACGCCCTGGCGACCATGGGCGCGGGCCTGCCGTCGGCCATGGCCGCGCACCTGGTGTACCCGGACCGCCCAGTGGTCGCGGTGTGCGGTGACGGTGGCTTCATGATGAACAGCCAGGAGCTGGAAACCGCCGTGCGCCTGAAGATGAACCTGACGGTCATCATCCTGCGTGACGACGGCTACGGCATGATCCGCTGGAAACAGTCGAACATGGGCTTCACCGACTACGGCCTGGACTACGGCAACCCTGACTTCGTCATGTACGCTCAGTCCTACGGTGCCAAGGGCCACCGCGTGGAAAGCGCCGAAGGCTTCCTGCCGCTGCTGGAGCAGTGCCTGTCGACGCCGGGTGTTCACGTGATCGACTGCCCGGTCGACTACTCGGAAAACGACTTCATCCTCAACAGTGAGCTCAAGCGCCGCAGCGCGCTGGTCTGACGGTTCGGATGCAGGTATGAGCCCCCGGGCAGCGCAGGCTGCCCGGGGGCTTTTTCGTGGGGAACAAGGACGCCGCAGCGGTCAGACCTTGAACTGCAACACCACCTCATTCAATTGCACCGCCAGGCGCGACAGCTCGCCGCTAGCGGACGAGGTCTGGTCGGCGCCAGCGGAGGTCTGGATCGACAGGTCGCGGATGCTGGTCAGGTTACGGTCCACCTCGCGAGCTACCTGGGCCTGTTCTTCGGTGGCCGAGGCGATGCTGACGTTGCGCTCGTTGATCTGCACGATGGCCGCGGTGATCTCGGCCAGCGCGTCACCGGCGCCCTGTGCCACCACCAGGCTGGCCTTGGCGCGCTCGCTGCTCAGGCCCATGGAGCTGACTGCCTTGCTGGCGCCCCCCTGGATAGAGGTGATCATCTGTTCGATTTCCGCGGTCGATTGCTGGGTGCGATGGGCCAGCGCCCGCACTTCATCGGCGACCACCGCGAAACCACGGCCGGCGTCCCCGGCGCGTGCCGCCTCGATGGCGGCGTTGAGGGCCAACAGATTGGTTTGCTCGGCCACGCCGCGAATCACGTCCAGCACACCGCTGATGTCCTTGAGCTGCAAGGCCAGGCCATCGATTTCCGACGCCGTGGCGCCTACCGAGTCGTGCAGGGCGTTGATCACGTTCAGGGTCTCGTCCACGCGCTGGCGGCCGTTCTCGGCCGACTGGCTGGATTCACGCGCGGCGGTCGAAGCCAATGCTGCGTTGCGTGCCACTTCCTCCACGGCCGCGCTCATCTGGTTGATGGCGGTGGCGGCCTGGTTGATTTCGTCATTCTGGCGCTGTATGCCGTGCAAGGCGTCCTGGGTCAGGGCAGCCATTTCCTCGGACGTCGACGCCAGGTGGTTGGACGAGCCGCCCAGGTCGCTCAGGGTCTTGCGCAGGTTGCCTTGCATCACTGCCAACGCCCCGAGCAGGCGCCCCGGCTCATCCCGGCCATCGACCACGATCGGCTGGCTGAGGTCATTGTCGGCGATCTGCTGCGCCACTTTCAGGGCCTTGGCCACAGGGTTGACCAGGCTGCGGGTGAACAGGGTCGCCAGTACCAGGGTCGCTGCCAGCGCTACCAGGATGGCGGCGATGGTGACGTTGCGCGCCTGGCTGTAGGCGCTGTTGGCCACGCCATCGGATTCGGCCATCTTCAGGTCGGCCTGGTGCGCCACCTCGTCGATGTCCTTGCTGAACTGGTTGCCGGCCAAGGTCTGCTCACCATTGGGCTGGCTGAGTGCAGTGGCCACATCATCATGCTTCTGCGCCAGGGCGTCGAGGAAGCGCGTGTGCACGTCCAGGTACTTGCCCATGGCGTCCAGCAGGTTGTTGTAGGCCTGCTGGGCATCGGCACTGACCAGTAGCGGCTTGAGCCGTCGCACGTCGGCCTGCAGGTCGTCACGGCCACGGTTGATGCTGGTGCGCGCCAGGTCCGCGGCCTGAGGGCTGAGGGCGGTACGCAGGTTGGTGTTGCCCAGGCGGATGGTCAACAGGTCGCTCTTGATCCGGCCGATGGTCTGCACCGCTGGCAGCACCTGGTCCTGGAGGGTCGAACGCGAGCTTTTCAATTCAGCGAACTGCAGCAGGGAGAACAGCCCGAGGGCGGTGATCAGTAACGCGAAGAAACCGAAGCACAACAGTGACCGGGGTGCGATGTTGAGATGTCTCAGGTTCATGGGATGGCCTCCTAAGGGGTGTCGAAATGATATCACCTCTTCGGCCTGAATCGTTTAAGCTTGAGGGCCCCGTGCTAGAGCATTTTGTCGCGGGCAGCGGTGCCTCGGGAAGGTAGCGTGTCAGCCTGCCATTCAGGCCCTGCTGAAAATCCCGCTGGCAAGCCAGCGCCCACAGTGGTGCAATGCGTGCCCGTCTTCTTTAGAGCCCGCCATGCGCGACACCACTGCCCGTTTCACCCAAGGCTCGCTGGCCCGCCACGTGCTGGCCATGACCAGCGCCAGCGCCCTGAGCCTGTTGACGGTGTTTCTGGTCGATATCCTCACTTTGGTCTATGTCGCGCAGCTCCACGACCAGCGCCTGCTGGCCGCTGTCGGGCTGGCCAAGACCCTGCTGTTCGTCAACGCCGCGTTTGTCTCTGGGTTGGTGATCGCCGCAGGGGTGGTGCTGTCCGAACGCATCGGCCACCACGTCAGCCAGCGGCTGGCGCGCCTGGTCAGCCACCTGTTGCTCATGGCCATCGTCCTGGCGGCGCTGATCGCCGGCATCGAACTGCTGGCCATGGCGCCGCTGGGGCGGTTGCTGGGCGCGGACCCGGCGGCTTACCCGACGGCGCGGTTGTATATCTGGACCACCCTGGTGGCCAGCGTACCGGCGGCGGCCATGCAGATGTGCGCGCAGATCCTGCGAGCCCAGGGCCACGGGCGCCTTGCCCTGGGCGTACTGGTGGCCGGTGCGGCGACCCTGGCGGTCGCTGATCCGCTGTTCATTCTGGGGCTCGGCTGGGGGGTGGAAGGCGCGGGCCTGGCATTCAGCGTGTCCACCCTGGTGGCCCTGGGCGTGGGCCTGACGCTGGTCAAGCGCCACATTGGCCTGTCGGCGCGGCTCAATGTTCGCCTGCTGAAGCTGCACATCGGCCGGCTGGCGCCCATTGCTTTGCCGGCCATGCTGGGCAACCTCGCCATGCCTGTGGGCATCACCTACCTCATGGTGACCTTGGCCGCCTTCGGTACTTCGGTACTGGCGGGCATGGCCGTGGTGGACCGCATCCTGCAACTGGGCTATTGCCTGTATTTTGCCTTGCCCACCGCCCTGGTGCCGGTGATTGCCCAGAACCTGGGCGCTGGTCATGATGGCCGGGCGCGCCAGGCCGTCGGCTTTACAGGCAAGCTGGTGGTCCTCTATGGTGTGGCGCTCTGGGCGGCGCTGTACCTCGCCGGGCCAGCCATTGCCGATTACTTCCAGTTGCTGGACGAGGGGCGGGCACTGCTGCTGCTGTTCTGCCAGTGGGGGGCAGCGCTTTGGGTGCTGTACGGCCTGGACTTCATTGCCCAGTCGATGTTCCTGACCATGGGTCGGGCCTGGTGGGTACCGGCGTTTGGCTGGTTGCGCGGTACCCTGGGTTCGCTGCCCTTCGTCTATATGGGCGCCAAGTGGCACGGGGGCAGTGGCGCGTTATTGGGCATGTGGCTGGGCAACGCCGTGGTGGCCGGGTTGGCCGTTGCAACGGCAGTGGGCGTCGCCCGCCGATTTTTCCGCCAGCGGGCCAAGGCCGTTGGTGTTTCCACAGAGTAACGGGTTTTTATGTCAGTCAAGGATCTTCACCAGGAGGCGGTCGAGCCGCCAGCACCCAAGCGTCGCCGCGCCCCGAAGGGCGAAATGCGCCGCATGGCCTTGCTGGACGCCGCCACCCAAGTGTTCGCCAGGGATGGCTATCAGGCGGCGTCGATGCGCGACGTGGCCGATATCGCCGGCATTACCACGGTCGGGCTGCTGCACCATTTTCCCAACAAGGTGGCATTGCTGCGCGCCTTGCTCGACCGCCGCGACCAGCGCGTGGTGGAGCGTTTCGGCGAACTCGACACGTCGCCGACGCTGGACGGGTTCCTGCGCTTCCTGCGCATGAGCATGGGCTTCAGCGTGGAGGATGCCAGCGAATGCCAGGCGGCGTTGATGATCAACATCGAGAGCCTCTCGGACAAACACCCGGCGTTCCCCTGGTACCAGGAGAAGTTCGAAGTGGTGCATGGCCACGCCCAGGCGCACCTGGGCTCGCTGGTGGAGGCGGGGGCCATACGCGCCGACGTCGATATCAGCGCCTTGGCGCTGGAAATTTTCTCGGTGATGGACGGGTTGCAGATCCAGTGGCTGCGCGGGCGGGAAAGCGTGGACGTGATGCACGTCTTCGACCTGTACCTGCGGCGGTTGGGGAAGGATTTGGCGGTGGGGGGCTGAGGCTGAGGCTGAGGCTTCTAGCGATATTGCGCCAGGCAAACAAAGCGGATCCGGTGATCTCACAGACAAAACTGGCCTGAAACAGATGTGGGAGCGAGGGGGGCGCCGAGCCCTTGCTCGCGAACGCGCCGCGCGGGCGGCGCTCGATCTTGAGAGCGCCGCAGAAGCCAGAGGCCTGCACCTGGCAGCCCTGATGCAATCCTCAGCCTGGCCTTTCGAAGAAAACCCGAAAATCCTGGCATGGAATCGCATCAGGGCCACCAAGCGCATGTCGTGGTTTCCTGGGCGCTCTTGAGATCGAGCGCCGCCCGCGCGGCGCTTCCCGGGCAAGCCCGGTCCCACATCTGTTTCGGGCCAGTCAAGCCCGGGAGATCACCTTGGCCGCCTTGTTGGCACTACCACAAATCTGCAGCGAACAAACACAACGGACCAGGTAATGGCCCAGGCAAAACTGGCCGGAAACAGATGTGGGAGCGAGGGGGGCGCCGAGCCCTTGCTCGCGAACGCGCCGCGCGGGCGGCGCTCGATCTTGAGAGCGCCGCAGAAGCCAGAGGCCTACACCTGGCAGCCCTGATGCAATCCTCAGCCTGGCCTTTCGAAGAAAACCCGAAAATCCTGGCATGGAATCGCATCAGGGCCACCAAGCGCATGTCGTGGTTTCCTGGGCGCTCTTGAGATCGAGCGCCGCCCGCGCGGCGCTTCCCGGGCAAGCCCGGTCCCACATCTGTTTCGGGCCAGTCAAGCCCGGGAGATCACCTTGGCCGCCTTGTTGGCACTACCACAAATCTGCAGCGAACAAACACAACGGACCAGGTAATGGCCCAGGCAAAACTGGCCTGAAACAGATGTGGGAGCGAGGGGGGCGCCGAGCCCTTGCTCGCGAACGCGCCGCGCGGGCGGCGCTCGATCTTGAGAGCGCCGCTGAAGCCAGAGGCCTGCACCTGGCAGCCCTGATGCAATCCTCAGCCTGGCCTTTCGAAGAAAACCCGAAAATCCTGGCATGGAATCGCATCAGGGCCACCAAGCGCATGTCGTGGTTTCCTGGGCGCTCTTGAGATCGAGCGCCGCCCGCGCGGCGCTTCCCGGGCAAGCCCGGTCCCACATCTGTTTCGGGCCAGTCAAGCCCGGGAGATCACCTTGGCCGCCTTGTTGGCACTACCACAAATCTGCAGCGAACAAACACAACGGACCAGGTAATGGCCCAGGCAAAACTGGCCTGAAACAGATGTGGGAGCGAGGGGGGCGCCGAGCCCTTGCTCGCGAACGCGCCGCGCGGGCGGCGCTCGATCTTGAGAGCGCCGCTGAAGCCAGAGGCCTGCACCCGGCAGCCCAGATGCATTCCCCAGTGGCGAGCAAGAAAGGCTCATCCATGAGCCACAAGCGGGGTCAAGCAGGGGTCAGTAACGCTGCGAAGCCGGCACCTGCACGGCTTTCTGCAGTGGCGCGGGCAGCGGGTTGCTGTCGCGGGTGGTCAGTTGCTCGGCGTACAGGGTGGTCAGGGTCTGGCTCAGACTCAGGTCGGCGGAGCTGGTGCCCACGCGGATCTTGTACTTGCCAGCATCGACGTTCCAGCTGTCGGTGTTGTCCACATAGTAAGCCAGCGAACGCGAGTCCAGCGGGATGCTCACGGTCTTGCTCTGGCCAGGCTTGAGGTACACCTTGGTGAAACCCTTGAGCTCTTTCTCCGGGCGGGCGACCGCCGGGTTCACTGGCTGCACGTACAACTGCGCGGTTTCGAAGCCGGCCTTGCTGCCGGTGTTGGTCACGGTGAATTTGACGTTCACGGTGGCGCCCGGGGTCAGCACGTTGCTCGACAGTTTCATGTCGCTGTAGGCGAAGGTGGTGTACGACAGACCGAAGCCGAACGGGTACAGCGGCTTGGTGTTGTTCTTGTCATACGCACGGTAGCCCAGGTACAGGCCTTCGCTGTAGGTCATGTCGGTCAGCGCGTTGGTGCCGCGGTACTGCGCTGGGTCCGGGTAGGACGCATAGCTGGCGTTGTCCTCGATTTTCTTGTCGATGGTGACCGGCAGTTTGCCCGACGGGTTGACCTTGCCATAGAGGATCTCGGCCAGGGCCTGACCACCTTGCTGGCCTGGCAGCCAGGCTTGCAGACTGGCACCGACCTTTTTGGCCCACGGCTGCATGTTGGACACGCCGCCACCGTGCATCACCACGATGGTGTTGGGGTTGACCTTGGCTACCGCGGTGATCAGGTCAGCCTGTTGGTCGGGCAGGTCGAAACCGTGGTCCGAACCTTCGCCTTCGTTTTCATAGTTGGTGCCTACCGCGACCACGACAGCATCGTAGTTGGCCAGGTCCGCCGGCGGCTTGAGGGCCGACCAGCTCATCTGCACGCCCGCCAGGCCGCCCAGGGCCGGGGTGAAGTTGCCGGCGGTGCGCTGGTACTCAAGCTTCACGCTGTAGGATTTGCCAGCGGTGAGGGCCGAGGTCTTTGCCGAGGTCACCAGGGCGTTGACCACGTCGCTGGAGTACGCCACGCCATCGCTCTGCAACACCAGCTCATCGTTGACCCACAGCTTGTACGGGCCGTCGGCGCGCACTTTGAAGATCTGCGGGCCGCTGACGGTCGGCTTGATGGTGGCGGTGAAACGCGCCGAGAAGGCGCCCGCCGTCGGGGTGAAGCCCGAAACCGTGGTGGTACCGGCGTCGGTGACGTTGGTGCTGGTGGTCCAGTTCAGGTTCACGCCCGGCTCGACACGGGTCAGCGCCGGGTCACCGGAGAAACTGGTGTTAGCGTAGTACTCGGCCTTCACGCCCGAGTTGCTGACGCTGTTCTTGCCGGTGGACGGCTGGTACCACACCGAGGCCTTGGGGTTCAGGCTCAGGGCGGGCAGGTAGGTGACGTTGCTGCTGCTCGACGCCAGTTGCTGCAGGCCGCTGAGTTCGGTCACGTAGCTGTTGGGTGGCGAGTTCGCAGTACCGAACGGCGAGCCGGGTGCTTCCAGCGCCCAGTCGCCGATGACCGCGACCTTGGCCGACTTGGCCAACGGCAGCAGTGGCGCGCCGGCCGAGGTGTTTTCGTTGCGCAGCAGCACGATGGCTTCGCGGGCGGTGTCCAGCGCGGCCTTGGCGCCGTACTCGGTGTGCTCCAGGGTCTGCGCGGTGTTGAGGTTTTCCTGCAGGTCGTAGCTGACAATGCCACGCAGGTTGCGCTTGACCTTGTCGTCGATGACGTTCTGAGTCAGCTGGCCGCTCCACAGCAACGGCATCAGGTTGGCTTCGGTGAATTGCAGGCCCGACGGCATGTCGATGTCGGTGCCGGCCCAGGCGCCCTTGAAGGCATCGTGAATGGCATTGAAGTCACTGATGACCATGCCTTGATAGCCCCATTCGCCCTTGAGCACGTCGGTGATCAGGTGGTGGTTTTCACAGGCGTAATCATCGTTGATCTTGTTGAAACCGCACATGATCGACGCCACGTTGGCGTTCTTGACCATGGACTCGAAGCCCGGCAGGTACAGTTCGCGCAGGGTGCGCTCGTCCACGTGCACGTTCACTGCCTGGCGGTTGGCTTCCTGTTCGTTGGCCAGGAAATGCTTGCCGCTGGCCTGGATGCCTTGTACCTGAATGCCGTTGACCACGGCCGGGGCCAGCACGGCGCCCAGGAACGGGTCTTCGCCGCTCAGGTACTCAGCCGAACGGCCGCCGTAGGGGGTGCGGTACAGGTTGACGCCTGGGGATAGCATTTGCTGGCCGCCGGAAATACGGGTTTCGTAGGCGATGGCCTGGCCGAATTCCTTGGCGCGGTTGATGCTCCAGGTAGCGGCCAGGGCCGACTGCGACGGGTACTGGGCGCCAAACGTGGCGTTGTTGACGTGCACGCCCATGGACGAATCGTAGGCCACGGTGCCCTGGATGCCCCACTTGGTCAGCTTGGGGATCATGTGGCCGTCGTCGACGCGGGTGAAGTTGATCTTCTCCGAGGTGCTCATGTTGTCGAGGATCGAGCTGACCCGCGCTTCCACGGCGTTGCCGGTGGCCGGGGTAGCGGTGGCCGCCAGGGCCAGGTGCGCCTGGGCGACACCCAGGGCCAACAGGCTCAGGCCCAGGGTACGTCGCAGGGTGGAATGGCTCATTGTTGCTGCTCCTGAGCAGGGGCGTCGTCAGTGACGATCGGGGCGTCATCCACCGGGGTGGCGGTCTGGGTGGTGGTCTGCACGCGGTCGACACCAGAGATCTGGTCGCGCTTGGCTTCGATCTGCTGGCGAACTTCCTGCATGGAAGAAGTGCCGGTGCCAGATGTTGAGTCCGCCGCGCAGGCGACAAAACTCTGGGCGCACAGAAGTACAGTACCCATGACAGGTAATATGAGCTGTTTCATCAATAATGTCTCAGATGATGGCTAGGTAATAGCAAGTCGGCGGCGATCGATTAAAGAAGGCGAAAGCGCGGCCGAAGAGTAAGTCCGGATGATGCCTTTAAAAGTTCAATGTTCGCAAAGATATTTTTTCAAACGCGACAAACTGCATGAAAAGGGCAGGGTGGAGGTCGATTTTTCCGATCTTCGGCTGCATGAAAAAATCGAGATTAGGATGGTTTTCTTTATTTTAATTGCGTAAAAATCAATAAAAATGGCCGTTATCAACCGTAATCACGCCAATAGTGAGCGATAAATTGCTATTTAGTAAACCTAATTGCAGTTAGGTTTTAGCATCTGTTAAGCTGTGTCAGCGTTGAAATCTGCGCCTTTATAGTTGCACCCATTCTGGCTTGTGTTTCCCTGCTTAGTTGCCAGTTAGTTGCGTGGCTGAACCGGGGTATTTAATAAATCATCAATATCTGGCTGCGCCGTTAATACCGCGTGGCGCCAGTGGCGTATCGCCAAGAAGTATAATGTCCTACTGCAACCTCCCTGTTCCATCGCAGTCGAGTGTCTGTCACTGGTTGGTCGAACATACCGACGTCAAAGCCGCCGATATCAACCGGGCGATTAAATTGTGCCTGGCACAAAGTGGCCACGACGACGATTGCCTGGACGCCCTGATTCGCCTTGGCGCTGTGCGCGATGAGGAGGTGGCCCAGGCGTATGCGACCCTGCTGGCGGTGCCACGGCTGGACATGGAACAGGTGAACACCCTCGACGTGCCGGCCTTGATGGGCAGCGAACGGTTCCTGCGCCATTACGGCCTCGTGGTGCTGCACACGGGCCCATCGCACCTGAGTGTGGCCGCCCGTGCACCCGTCTCTGGTTATGGCCTGGACGCCTTGGGCTACCTGGCCCGGCAGCCCCTGTCGCTGGTGATCGCCACGGCCGCCGAGGTCAACACCCTGATCGAGCGTTTCCACGGCCAGGGCCGCAGCGCCATGGACGCCTTGATCGAGTCATTGGACGGTGAAGGCGATGCCCTGGACGATATCGAGCACCTCAAGGACCTGGCCAGCGAAGCGCCAGTGATCCGCCTGGTCAACCTGATCCTGCAGCGCGCCGTGGAGTCGCGGGCCTCTGACGTGCATGTCGAGCCGTTCGAAGGCCAGTTGCAGGTGCGCTATCGCATCGACGGCCTGCTGGTGCAGGGCGAAGCGCCTCCGGCCAGCCACGCCGCCGCCGTTATCTCGCGCCTCAAGATCATGGCCCGCCTGGACATCGCCGAGCGCCGCCTGCCTCAGGATGGGCGCATCATGCTGCGCATTCAGGGCAAGGAACTGGACCTGCGGGTGTCGACCGTGCCCACCAGCTTCGGCGAGTCGGTGGTGATGCGCCTGCTGGACCGCCAGACCGTGCGCTTCGATTTCCCTAGCCTGGGCATCGATGGCCCGCGCCTGGCCACCTTGCTGGACCTGCTCGAACGCCCCCACGGCATCCTGCTGGTGACCGGCCCCACCGGCTCGGGCAAGACCACCACGCTGTACACCGCGCTGTCGCGGCTCAACACCGCCGAGCGCAAGATCATCACCGTCGAAGACCCAGTGGAATATCAACTGGCAGGCATCAACCAGATCCAGGTGAAGCCGGCCATTGGCCTGGATTTTCCCGGCGCGCTGCGCTCCATCGTGCGCCAGGACCCGGACGTGATCATGATCGGCGAAATGCGCGACCTGGAAACCTGCCGTATCGCCATTCAATCGTCGCTGACCGGGCACCTGGTGCTGTCTACCCTGCACACCAACAGCGCCGCGGCGAGTATCACGCGCCTGCTGGACATGGGCGTGGAGCACTACCTGATCGCCTCGACCTTGCAGGGTATCCTGGCCCAGCGCCTGGTACGCCGGCTGGATCCGGCTACGCGCATTGCCTTCGAGGCCCCTGCGCAGCTGGTGGCCCAGCACCGCCTGGATCGCTACACCGAGCAACGCCCGATCATGCTCTACCGCCCCGACACCGACAGCCCTGGGGCCGGCTATCACGGCCGCAGCGCGATCACCGAACTGCTGGTGATGAATGATGAGCTGCGCAGTTTGCTGATGCGCCAGGCCGACGCCGCGACCCTGGAAGAAGCGGCCCGCCGCCACGGCCTGGTCACCTTGTACGAAGATGGCCTGCGCCAGGCGTTGGCGGGTATCACCTCGCTGGAAGAAGTGCTGCGCGTGGCGCGGGGCGACTGACATGGCCACATTCCGCTACCGCGCGCTGGACGCTGACGGCGCCACGCAGAAAGGCAACCTGGAGGCCGCCGATGAGCGTGTTGCCCTGGCGCACCTGCAGGCCCGCGGCTGGCTGGTGTTGAACCTGGAAGCGGGCAGCCAGCGGCTGTCCCGTGGCAGCGTGGCCCTCAACGGCGCCGCCCTGGTCAGTTTCACCCAGCAACTGGCGACCCTGCTGGGCGCCGGCCAACCCCTGGAACGCTCGCTGGGCATCCTGCTCAAGCAGACCCAGGCGCCCAAGGCCCACGCCCTGATCGAACGCATCCGCGAACAGGTGAAAGCCGGCAAGCCCTTGTCCCAGGCGCTGGAAGAGGAGGGCGGGCAGTTCTCCACCCTCTACATCAGCATGGTCCGCGCCGGCGAGGCCGGCGGCGCTCTGGAAAACACCCTGCGCCAGCTCAGCGATTACCTGGAGCGCAGCCAGACCCTGCGCGGCGAAGTGATCAACGCGCTGATCTACCCGGCGTTCCTGATCGTCGGCGTGCTGGGTTCCCTGGCCTTGCTGCTGGCTTACGTGGTGCCGCAGTTCGTGCCGATTTTCCGCGACCTGGGCGTTCCCATTCCGCTGATTACCCAGGTGATTCTGGCGCTGGGCGAGTTTCTCAGCGCCTGGGGCCTGATGGTGCTTGCCGGGCTCATCGTGGCCATCTGGGGCACGGCGATCGCCCTGCGCGACCCGACCCGGCGCCAGCGCAACGACCGGCGCCTGTTGCGCATCAAGGTCATCGGCCCGCTGCTGCAACGCATCGAGGCCGCCCGCCTGGCGCGCACCCTCGGCACCTTGCTCAGCAACGGCGTGGCGCTGCTGCAGGCGCTGCAGATCGTGCGCCAGGTGTGCAGCAACCGCGCCGTCGTCGCCCAGGTCGAACACGCCACCGAGTGGGTCAAGGGCGGCGGCACGTTGGCCAGCGCGTTTGGCCAGCAACCGCTGCTGCCGGAACTGGCCATTCAGATGATCGACGTCGGCGAACAGGCCGGCGAGCTGGACAGCATGCTGCTGAAAGTCGCCGAGGTGTTCGACGTGGAAGCCAAGCGCGGCATCGACCGCCTGCTCGCTGCCCTGGTGCCCAGCCTTACCGTGGTCATGGCCGTGATGGTCGCCGTGATCATGCTCGCCATCATGCTGCCGCTGATGAGCCTCACCAGTAACATTTAAAGGAACCAACCCCATGAAAACCATGAAGTCGGCCCGTCGCCAGGGCGGTTTTACCTTGCTGGAAATGCTCGCCGTGATCGTGCTGCTGGGCATCGTCGCCACCATCGTCGTGCGCCAGGTGGGCGGTAACGTCGACAAGGGCAAGTACGGCGCCGGCAAGGCGCAACTGGCCAGCCTGAGCATGAAGGTGGAAAGCTACGCGTTGGACGTGGGTTCGCCGCCGGCCACCCTCAACCAGTTGGTGACCAAGCCGAGCAACGGCGGCAACTGGGCCGGCCCGTACGCCAAGCCATCGGACCTCAAAGACCCGTTCGGCCATGCCTTCGGCTACCGCTTCCCCGGTGAACACGGCAGCTTCGACCTGATCTTCTATGGCCAGGACGGCCAACCCGGCGGCGACGGCTACAACGCTGACCTGGGCAACTGGGAATAACGCTGATGCACAGGGCCCGGGGCTTCACCCTGCTGGAAATGCTGGTGGTGATCGTGCTGATCGGCGTGGCCGCGGGGTTGGTGGGCTATGGCCTGCAGCGCGGGCTGCACAGTGCCAGTGAGCGCAAGGCCTTGGCCCAGGTAGTCAACACGCTGCGTGCGGCGCGGGTACAGGCCATCGTCACCGGGCAGCCCGCCCGCGCCCGTTTCGACTTGCAGCAGCGCACCGTGCAGGCCCCGGGCAAACCACCGGTGCAGTGGCCCAAGGAGTGGCAGGTGCGCGTGCAGACCGCCGAAGGCCTGGGCGCCGGGTTCGAGTTCTACCCCGACGGCGGCGCCAGCGGTGGCAACGTGCTGATCACCCAGGGGCCGCGCCGTTGGCGCGTGGACGTGGCCTGGCTGACCGGCGCCGTGCGCCTGCGCGACCTGCCATGACGCACCAACGGGGCTTCACGCTGCTGGAAATGCTCGCGGCGCTGGCGGTGCTGGCGCTGTGCGCCACCGTGCTGCTGGGCGCATTTGGCCAGAGTGCCCGCGCCTTGCAGCAAACCCAGCGCAGCGACCGGCTGAACCTGGCGGCCCGGTCATTGATGGACGCCCTGGGCGATGGGCCCTTGGCGCCAGGGCGCAGCCAAGGGCAGTGGGATGACGTGCAGTGGACCCTGGACGTGGCCGCGGTGCCTTCGGTACCCGGCCCCGACCGTTTGTGGCAATTGGACCTGCGCCTGAAGGCCGAGGGGCGCGAAGCTCGCTTCAGTACGCTGCAAGTGCGTAGCGCCGGGCTGGCGCCATGAGGGCTGAACGCGGCTTTACCCTGCTGGAAATCCTCGTGGTGCTGAGCCTGCTTGGCATCTTGCTGGGCCTTGTCGGCACTGCGCTGGTCAGCGCCAACCGCGCTTCGGCCAAGGCCGAACGGTTCAGCCAGCGCCTGGACGATCTGCGCGCGGCCCAAGGTTATCTGCGCCGTGCGATCAGCCAGGCGCTGCCGGTGGCGGCGGGGGACGCCGCGGCCAAGCCCGCGGTGTTCAACGGTCAGGCCCATGGCCTGAGTTTCTACGCGCCGCTGCCCGAGTCGGTGGGGGGCGGGCTGTTCCAGCAGCAGGTAAGCCTGGAGCACCACCGGCTGCGGGTTCGCCTGGCGCGCCTGCAAGGCACCACCCTGCAGCCGTTTGGCGAACCCCAGGTGCTGCTACCCGACGTGGAGCAGCTGACGTTCAGTTATCGCGGCCTGGCGCCCCTGGGCAAGGACAGCGGTTGGCTGGCCACCTGGCCCTGGCCGGAGCGGTTGCCCCGGGCCGTGCGCGTCGAGGCCCGATTGCGTGGGCCGGTGCCCTGGGTGACCGAGCAGGTCAGCCTGCGCCTGGACCTGGCCAGCGAGGCCACGCCATGACGGCCCAGCGCGGCGTCGCGCTGCTGGTGGTGCTGTGGGTGCTCGCGGTGCTGGCAACCTTGCTCGGCGCGCTGGCCGCCACCGTGCAGGTGCAGCATCGCCAGGCCCAGTGGCAGGCCAGCCATACCCAGGCCCTGCTCGCCGCCGAGGCCGGTGTGGCCCAGGCCGTGATGGCGCGCCAGGCCCGCGATCCCCGGGCGCGCTGGCCCGCTGACGGCCAGCCCCACCAATTGCGCCTGGGGGATGCCGACCTGCGCGTCAGCCTGTACAGCGAGCGCGGCAAGCTGGACCTCAACGCCGCTTCGGCGCCGGACCTGAGCCGCCTGCTCAAGGCGTGCGGGGCCGCGCCCCAGGCCATCGAGCCGTTGCTGCAAGCGCTTGAACATCTGCGCCAGGGCCCTGTGCCGCTGCGCAAGCTGGACGAATTCCGCGAGCTGCCCGGCATGGGCTTCGCGCTGTACCACTGTGCCGTGCCGTGGATCACCGTGTGGTCCGGCCAGGCGCAGCCCGACCCGGCGTTGGCCCCGGTGGCGCTGGCTCAGGCCCTGGGGCTGCCGGCAGTGCGTGAGCCCGACGCTGACCCTGGGCCGATCATCACGGTGCAGAGCGAAGCGCGCTTGCGCAACGGCTACCACACCACGTTGCAGGTAACCCTGATGTTGACCCAGACAAAGGAGGGCGCCAGGCCATATCGGGTCCTGCGCTGGCAAGAATGAAGATACGGTTACCAAATGGGCTGGAGCGCCTCCGGCACGGGCTTTATCCCCTGGTTCGGCAGTGGCAGGCCAGCCGCGCCCGGCGCTGGCTGCACGCCTGGTTGCAGGAATTGCACGGGCTGCTGCCCACCCCGCTGCGCGCACGCCTGGCCAGCGGCCCGGCCGTGCAGCGGTTGGCGTGGCCGTTGCCGGTCAGCCTTGATGCCACGTGCCCGGCGATACTGGAACTGCCCGCTCGTGAAGTCATGGCGCAAACCATCAGCCTGCCCGCGGCGGCCACCGCTGACCTGCAACGGGTGCTGACTTTCGAGCTGGACCGCTACACGCCGTTCGCCGCCGACCAGGTGCACTTCACGGCCCGGGCCCTGCGGCGTACCGGCGACCAGGCACGGGTACTGCTGGTGGCGGTGAGCCGCGAGCGCCTGGCTGCGATACTCGAGCAGTGCCAGGCAGCGGGCCTGACGCTGCGTGGCATCGATGCCAGGGCGGGCAACGGCGAGCCACTGGGTATCGACCTGCTGCCCGCGCACCTGCGCCCGGCACCGTCGCGCACGGCCCGGCTCAACCGCGGGCTGGCCGTGGGCGCCGTGGTGCTGCTGGCGGCGCTCATGCTGGTGACCCTCGGCCAGCGGCAGGCCCAGGTCGACCGCATGGCGCAAGCGGTGGCCCAACAGCGTCAACAGGTGACGACCCTGGAGGCCGTGCGCCACGAGCTGACGGACACTCAAGGCGCCGCCAGTTACCTCGCCCGGCTGAAGACCGCGCGCCCGACGGCCACCGCGCTACTGACCGAGCTCAGCGGTTGCCTGGGCGATGACACCTGGCTGGAGCAACTGGAGGTGCGCGACAACGGCGAAGTCAGCCTCAGCGGCCAGAGCCGTCATGCCAGCGCCCTGATCAGCCGCGCCCGGGACTGCCACAGCCTGCAAGGCGCGCATTTCCAGGGCGTGATTCAGCCCGATTCGCACACCGGCAACGACCGTTTCGCCCTGGCGGCGCACCTTTCCCAGGAGGCCGCCGATGCGCCGACCCCCGACCCGCAATGAACGCCGCCTGGGCGCCCTGGCGCTGTTGGCCGTGGTGCTCTATGGCGCCTGGTACGTGTTGATCGACAGCTGGTTCGCCACGCCCATGGCGGAGCTGGCCGACCAGGCCCAGGTACTCGATGCCCAGCACCAGCGCTACGCCCGGCTGCTGGCACAGGGGCCGGCGCTGCAGGCTGAACTGGAGCGCGCGCGTCAGGACCCCGCCAGCCGTCGCAGCTTGTTGCCGGGCGAGGACCCCAGCGCGGCCGCCGCCGACCTGATGCAGGCGCTGGTGGACAAGGTCAAGGCCGTGTCGGCCCTGGGCCCGGGCTGCGAGGTCAGCCAGCGCATGCCGGTCGTGCCCGAGCAGGACAGCACCCAGGCCTATCGGCACGTGAAGGTCAGCCTGACCCTGGCCTGCGGCACCGAACCCCTGCTGCAGTGGCTGCACCAGCTCGAATACGGCCAGCCGTCCCTGTTTGTCGAGGCCCTGAACATCAGCCGCGCCACTGACGCGCCGGAAAAAGGCCCGGCGGGGCGGTTGAAGGTGCAGGTGCTGCTGCGCGGTTACCTGACCGCCGCGGCCAAGGGAGCCCAGCCATGACGTTCATGCGCAGCACCTTGGGCCTGGCTTGCCTCAATGGCCTGCTGTTGGTGGCCGTCGCCTGGCAGTGCCTGGGGGGCGACCCCGCACCCCGGTGGGCACCCGTGGCGCAGCATTCGCCGCCCCCCGTCAAGGCCGTACCCGCGCCCGCGTTGCTGCAACTGCCCGATAGCGAGCGCCAGGTGGCCTGGCAGCACCCGCTGTTCAGCCCCGACCGCCAGGCCGACGCGGCCAAGGGCGGGGCCGGCGCGCCGACGTTGGACGGTGTGCGCCTGAGCGGTGTGGTGGTCGACGGCGACCAGCGCTGGGCACTGGTGCGCCTGGCCAACCAGCGCTCCCTGAAGCTGCGCCTGGGTGATGCCCTGGACAGCGGCTGGACCTTGGCCCAGGTCAGCGCCACCACTGCCACGTTCCAGCGCCAGGGACAGGCGCATACCTTGAATCTGCCGGTGCCGCGCCTTCCCGCGACGGCCGCGGCGCCTTTGCTCACCCTTCCTCACGTAGCCGCACCATGACTGATACCTTGCGCCTCACCCCGATTGCCGCGCGCCTGCGCGCCCCGACCCTCGGCCTGACCGCCGCCCTGGTACTGGCCGGCTGCAGCGGCCAGGCCCACGACCTGGCCAATGACCCGGCGCTGATGCATGAAGCCCTGAACGGCACCGGCGACCAGCGCACGCCGATGCCCGTGGAGCCCGTGGCCGCGCCTGCCGCGCCCGCGCTGGCCCCGGTGTCCCGCAAGGTCATCGTCGGCAACCAGCGCTTCATTCGCTCCCCCGCGACGGCCCGCGCGCCGGCCGCGGGCGCGGGCGAGCAGGGCGACATCATGTTCAACTTCACCGACCAGCCCATCGAGGCGGTCATCAACACCGTGATGGGCGACCTGTTGCACGCCAACTACAGCATCGCCCAGGACGTGAAGGGCAACGTCAGCTTCTCCACCTCAAAACCGGTGAACAAGCAGCAGGCCCTGTCGATTCTGGAAACCCTGTTGTCCTGGACCAACAACGCCATGATCCGCCAGGGCGACCGCTACGTGATTCTGCCCGCCGCCCAGGCCGTGGCCGGCAAGCTGGTGCCCGAGATGCCGGTGGCCGCGCCGACGGCGGGCATGTCGGCACGCCTTTACCCGCTGCGCTACATCGCCGCTACCGAGATGCAGAAACTGCTCAAGCCCTTCGTGCGCGACAATGCTTTCCTGCTGGTGGACCCGGCGCGCAACGTACTCAGTCTGGCTGGCACGCCGCAGGAACTGGCCAACTACCAGGACACCATCGACACCTTCGACGTGGACTGGCTCAAGGGCATGTCCATCGGCGTCTACGGCCTGCAACACGCCTCGGTGGCCGAGCTGATGCCGCAGTTGCAGAAACTCTTCGGCCCCGACAGCGGTATGCCGCTGTCGAGCATGGTCAAGTTCATGCCCAACGAGCGAACCAATTCCATCGTCGCCATTTCCTCGCAGCCGGCCTATTTGCAGGAGGTGGCGGACTGGATCAAGACCATCGACGAAGGCGGCGGCAACGAGCCGCAGATGTACGTGTATGACGTGCGCAACATGAAGGCCACGGACCTGGCCAAGTACCTGCGCCAGATCTACGGCAACGGCCAGATCAAGGACGACAGTGCCGCCAAGGTGGCCCCCGGCGTGCGGACTACCACGTTGTCGTCCCTCAATGGCACCGGTACCGGGACCAGCACCAGCACCAGCCAGTTGGGCGGTAGCCTCGGTACCCAGGCCAACGCCACCCAGCAGAGCACCTCCCAGGACGATGAGGGCAGTGATGACAGCGAAGACAGCAGCGCCGACGCCTCTGCCACCGGCACTGCTGGCAAAACCCTGGAAGAAAGCGTGCGCATCACCGCGCAGAAGGGCACTAACCAGTTGCTGGTGCGCACCCGCCCGGCCCAGTGGAAAGAGATCGAGTCGGCCATCAAGCGCTTGGACAACCGTCCGTTGCAGGTGCAGATCGAGACGCGGATCCTGGAGGTCAAGCTTACCGGTGAACTGGACCTGGGCGTGCAGTGGTACCTGGGCAAACTGGCCGGCAACTCTTCCAGCACTACCGTGGCCAACACCAGCGGCAGCCAAGGCGCATTGGGCAGTGGCGGGGCAGGGTTGGGGTCGACCGATTCGTTGTTCTACTCGTTCGTCAGCAGCAACCTGCAAGTGGCGCTGCATGCGCTGGAAACCACTGGCCGCACCCAGGTGCTGTCGGCGCCGTCGCTGGTGGTGATGAACAATCAGCAGGCGCAGATTCAGGTGGGCGACAACATCCCCATCACCCAGACGACCGTCAATACCAGCACTTCGGCCACCACGTTGAGCAGCGTGGAATACGTGCAGACCGGCGTCATCCTTGACGTGACCCCGCGCATCAACCCGGGCGGCCTGGTGTACCTGGACGTGCAGCAACAGGTCAGCGACGCCGACACCAGCAGCGTCACCACCACGCAGCCGAATCCGAGCATTTCCACGCGCTCGGTGTCGACCCAAGTCGCGGTGCAGAGCGGGCAGACGGTATTGCTGGGTGGCTTGATCAAGCAGGACAACGCCGAGTCCACCTCCAGCGTCCCGGGCCTGGGGCGTATTCCGGGGTTGCGGTGGTTGTTCGGCAGCACCAGCAAGTCCAAGGACCGTACCGAGCTGATTGTGTTGATTACCCCGCGGGTGGTGGCCAGTGGCGACGAGGCGCGGCGGGTAACGGATGATTATCGCCAGCAGATGCAGTTGATTGGGCGGTGAAGGGGGAAGGGAGGCCATGGGCGGCCGCCCTTCCAGCCGAAGAAACCCAGGCGCAGCGCTCGGTTACCTGGCGCCTGGAGATCCATTTCAACCCTAAGGGGCACTGCCTCCCGAACTGCTGCCCGGCGCCACCGGCGGCGCGTCCGACACCGTCTGGGTATCCAGGTCATCGCCACTGGCCTGGTCAGCCGTGGCGCTGCGGGCCAACTCGCGGGCACTGACCTGCACGGCACGCTGCACCGACGGCGGCAATGGGTTGCTGCTGGTCACCGACAATTGCTGCCGGAACGGGCTCAGCACGCGGGTGCGCAAGCGTATGTCATCCGACGCCGCGCCGACGGCGATGTTGAACACATCGGCGTCCACGACCCAGGCACTGCGCGTGGGGTTGTAATAGGCCAGTGAGCGACCATTCAGCTCGATGGTCACGCGCCTGGTCTGGCCCGGTTGCAACAGCACTTTCTGGAAGCCCTTGAGCTCTTTGAGTGGCCGTGTCAGGCGCGGGTTGCGCTGGCCGACGTACAGCTCGGCCACTTCGGCCCCGGCACGCTGCCCGGTGTTGGTGATGTTGAACGACACCCGGATGGGCGAGTTGCCGAACGCCACCGCCGGGTTGACGCTGATGTTCGAGTAACGGAATTGCGTGTAGGAAAGCCCGTACCCGAACGGGTAGAGCGGTTTGGTGCCCATTTTTTCGTAGCCACGGTAGCCCAGCAGCAGGTCGCCGGCGTAGCTGATCTCGGTGATGGTGCCGTTGTTGTCAAACTGCGGGAAGTAGTTGTAGACAGGGTTGTCCTGCAGGTTGCGTTCCAGGCTCATCGGCAGCTTGGCCGATGGGTTGACCCGCCCGAACAGAATCTCCGCCAAGGCCTGGCCGCCGTTCTGGCCAGGGTAGAAGGCATGCAGGAGCCCAGGTACCTGGTCCACCCAGTCGTTCACCTTCAGCCCTGTGCCGCCATGGAGGGCGACGATGGTATGGGCGTTCTGGCTGGCGATGCTCTGGATCAACTGGCCCTGGAATTCCGGCAGTTCCCACATGTGGTCAAAGCCTTCACCCTCGTACTCATTGCTGTTGCCGACGGCCACCAGCACGGCGTCGTAGCCGGCGATATCACTCGGGGCTACCAGCGAGGCCCAGCTCATCTGCACGCCGGTATAGCCGCCGAGGCTGGCGATGTAGTTGGGCCGGCGCGAGTATTCCAGCACCACGTCATAGGCCTGGCCGGCTTGCAGGGTGATCTTGGCGTATTGCGGGATGGTGGGGGGGATGGCGTTATCGGGCAAGGGCGTACCGTCGCCGTTGTTGATGATCTGCTGGCCATTGACGGTGAGGTGAATCACTCCGTCGGCGCGCACCTTGAACACATGGTCGCCGCTGACGGTGGGGGTGATGCGCCCGGTCCAGCGAATGGAGGTACTGGCCGTGTTGCCGTCGGTGGGCAGGTTGGTGTCACTGTCCCAGTTGAGGTTGACGTAGGTGTCGGTGCGGGTCGTGGCCGCGGTCCCGCTCCAGTCGGTGTTGGTGAAGTACTCGGCGGTCAGCCCGGCGACGGCGGTGGTGCCGTCGGTGTCCAGGTGAGTCCAGGTAGCGGCGGCGGGGTCCAGGGACAGGCCGTCGAGGAACGTGACCTGGGCCTGGGGCGCGGTCTGGGCCAGGCCGCTGACTTCACTGATGTAGTTGCGCGCCGACACATACGCACTGCCGAAACCGGTAGGCGGCGCGTATTTGCCCAGTACCCCGACCACCGCGATTTTCTTCACGGTGTTACGGTCCAGTGGCAGCAGGTTATTGCTGTTCTTCAACAATACGATGCCTTCACGGGCCGTATTCAAGGCCGCCTGGTTACTCGCCGGGTTGTCCATGTCATGGGCCGTGGAAGGCACATAGGTATCAAAGTCGAACAAGTAGATCTGGCGCAGGATGCGCCGGACTTTGTCGTCAATAGTGGCCACACTCAATACGCCACTATTGATGTACGGGGTCAATACCGTGGCGTTCATCTGCGTGCCGAACAACATGTCGATATCGGCACCGGCCTGGGCTGCTTTCAGTCCATCGACAATGGCGGCATAGTCCGTTTGCACGAACCCGGTGAACCCCCACTGGTCTTTCAATATTTCGCGCAGCAAGTGGCGGCTTTCACACGCATGGTCACCATTGACCAATTGGAACGAACACATCATCAGTGACACTTTGCCATTCTTTGCCGCGGACTCGAACGGCGGCAGGGTCATTTCCCGCAATACCCGTTCCGGGATGCTTTCGTCGAGGGTGAAACGGTTGGTTTCCTGATCATTGGCGGCATAGTGCTTGGCGTCCGCCCAGATACCCCGGGACTGAATGCCGTTGATCACCGCCGGGGCCATGCTGGCCCCCAGGAAGGGGTCTTCCCCGGTCAGGTATTCGAAGTTGCGGCCGCCGTAGGGCATGCGGTACATGTTCATGCCGGGACCGGTGATGTAGTGGTAGCCCCCGGTGGCCGTGTCATAGCCCAGCGCACGGCCGAAATCCACGGCCCGGCGCAGGTTGAAGGTAGCCGCCAGGTTCGGGCCGCTGGGGTAGACCACGCCCTGGTCGTTGCCCTGGCTGGTGTAGCGCACGCCCAGGCCACCGTCGGCGCCGTAGATTTGCGGCAGGTTGAAGCGTGGCAGGGGCTTGACGTCCCAACCACCGGTGCCGCCGATGTAGTCCAGTTTTTCCGCCAGGGTCATCTGGCTGAGGGTCTGTTGCGCCAGCGCGTCGGCTTGTTGCGCGGTGCGCGCCCAGGCGGCGTTACTGCCGAGTTGGGCAATACCCAAGGCCAACAGGGTCAATGAAGTTGCAAGTGCGGGTGAGCGTGTTCTTCTCATTTTAATTACTCCCACCGGCGACCCTCCAGGGAGGACCGGGCGTAATAATGACAACGAGGGCGAACTTGTAAAGCGGGTGAAACAGAATCCCGTTTATAGGCCTTGAAGAAGGCGGCGGTTAAACCAGGTTAATCCGCACGGTGATATTGCTATTGGATCCGTTACTCCCAGCCTCGTTTTTTTCGGTGCCATTCATGGATGGCGCGGGTGCTGCGCGAATACGCAATGAATGGGACTCCCGTTGGCCGCGTCTGTCAAACTTTAATGGCGCAACGGTTATCATCATTTCATCTGAGGGCGCCGCTGTATGGAAAGATTAAAGTATTTGAGTTTTTAAATATGTGACGTTGCCAAGTTTCCTGCCGGGGGCTAAGGTAAGTGCTGTTTCATATCAACTGGCAGCAGGGAGAACGTGACGAAAAAGTTGTCTAGCTAACTAAGTTGGAGGTAGAGAATGAAAGCAATCATCGCGACCGTCGCGGTCCTTTCGTTGTGGGTAGTGTCGAACGCGGCCCTGGGGGCCGACAGCGATAATACATCCGGTGCGCCGGACGCTACCGTCATGACCCAGACCCACGACAGCAAGGCGGCAGGCAACAAGCATGGTGACGCAACCAAGGGCGGAAGGCCCGCCCCCCAGGCTACCACCCCTCGACCCTGACCCCGACGCGGTGCCCGCGCTGTGCGCCTGGCTGAGCAGCCACGCTGGCCTCAAGGCCGCGGACCTGGACCGCGCGGTGCGCCTGGCACCCGTGGGTACGCCCAGCGCCTTGCCGGGGTTGTTGACCCGGCTCGGCCTGGTGTCGGAGCAGGAAATGGCCCGCGGCTGGGCAGCGGTCCTTGACCTACCGCTGCGCAGCAGTGACAGCGCCCCCGACACCCTTGACCCTTTGCCCCCGCTAAGCGAACGGTTTCTGCGCCACCACCAGGTGGTGCCCGTGGGCTGGCAGCAAGGCACCCTGCAGGTGCTCATGGCTGCGCCCCACGAGGCCTACCCGCTGCGGGCCACGGCCTATGCCTGTGGCTGCCCGGTGCAGCGCTGCGTGGGCACCCGCACCGATGTCGACAGCCTGATCGAACGTTACTACGGCCAAGGGCGCTCGGCCATGGGCAGCCTGGTGGAGCACCTGGACGGCGGCCACGGCGACCAGGCCGACGATATCGAGCACCTCAAGGACCTGGCCAGCGAGGCGCCGGTGATCCGCATGGTCAACCTGATCCTGCAGCGCGCGGTGGAGCAGCGGGCCTCGGACATTCACATCGAGCCCTTCGAAAGCCAGTTCAAAGTGCGCTACCGGGTGGACGGCGTGTTGCTGGACGGTGAGGCACCGCCCGCGGCCTCCGCGCCGGCGGTGATTTCACGGGTCAAGATCATGGCCCGCCTGGACATCGCCGAACGCCGCCTGCCCCAGGACGGGCGCATCATGCTGCGCTTGCAGGGCAAGGAACTGGACCTGCGCGTGTCCACCGTGCCCACCAGCTTCGGCGAGTCGGTGGTGATGCGCCTGCTGGACCGCCAGACCGTGAGCTTCGACCTGCCCAGCCTCGGGTTCGACGGAGCGCGTTTGCAGGGGTTCCTGGCCTTGCTCGACAGACCCCACGGCATCCTGCTGGTCACCGGGCCCACCGGCTCGGGCAAGACCACCACGCTGTACACCGCGCTGACCCGCCTCAATACCAGCGAGCGCAAGATCATCACCGTCGAAGACCCGGTGGAGTACCAGATCGAAGGCATCAACCAGATTCAGGTGAAGCCGGCCATCGGCCTGGACTTCGCCGCCACCTTGCGGTCCATCGTGCGCCAGGACCCGGACGTGATCATGATCGGCGAAATGCGCGACCTGGAAACCTGCCGCATCGCTATCCAGTCCTCGCTCACCGGCCACCTGGTGCTATCCACGCTGCACACCAACAGCGCTGCGGCCAGCATCACGCGCCTGCTGGACATGGGCGTGGAGAGCTACATGATCGCTTCCACGGTGATCGGCATTCTCGCTCAACGCCTGGTGCGGCACCTGGACCCTGCCTGCAGTGAGGCGTTCGAGGCACCACCGGCGCTGGTGGCCGAGCACGGCCTGGACCGTTTCACCGATCAGCGCCCGATACGGCTGTACCGGCCCCGGGCCGATGCGCAGGGCGGTGGTTACCGCGGCCGCTGCGCGATCACTGAACTGCTGGTGATGAACGAGGAACTGCGCGGGCTGCTGATGAACCACGCCGATGCCGCCACCCTGGAGCAGGCCGCCCGCCGGGGTGGCCTGCGCACGCTGTATGAAGACGGCCTGCGCCAGGCGCTGGCGGGCGTCACGTCGCTGGAAGAAGTGCTGCGCGTCACCCGCAGCGAGTGAGTGAACCGCCATGGCTCGTTTTCATTACCGGGTGCTGGACAGTGATGGTAGCGCCCGCCAAGGGGTGCTGGAGGCCGCCGATCGCCAGGCCCTTGCCCTGCAACTGCAACGCCAGGGGGCCCTGGTGCTGCACATCGAACCCGCGGGCGGGCGCTGGCTGGCCTGGTCGCCACGCCGCGGCCTGAGCGCCCAGGCGCTGGTGGCGTTCACTCAGCAGTTGGCCATTTTGCTGCATGCCGGGCTGGCGCTGGACCGCGCTTTGGGCATTCTCAACAACGCGCCGGGCAAGGCCCAGGCACCGGTTCGAGCACTGATCGGCCGAGTGCGCGAACGGGTCCAGGCAGGCCAGCCGTTGTCGGCGGCGCTTGCGCTGGAGCCCGAGCAGTTTGCCCCCCTGTACCTGAGCCTGGTGCGGGCAGGAGAGGCGGGTGGGGCGCTGCAGGACAGCCTGCGGCAGCTGGCCGACTACCTGGAGCGCAGCCAGGCGTTGCGCGGCGAAGTGATCAATGCGCTGATCTACCCAGCGTTCCTGGTGGTGGGCGTGCTGGGTTCACTGGTGCTGTTGCTGGCCTATGTGGTGCCACAGTTCGTACCGATCTTCCAGGACCTGGGCGTGCCCATTCCGTTGGTGACCGAGGTGATCCTGGGGCTGGGGCAGTTCTTCAATCAATTCGGCCTGATGGTGCTGGCCGCTTTTATCGTCGTGGGGTTGCTGACCCGGCGTGCCCTGCGCGACCCGGACAGGCGCCTGCGCTGGGACCGCCGGCTGTTGGGCTGGCCGGTGCTGGGCCACCTGGTGCGGCGCCTGGAAGCCGCAAGGGTGGCGCGCACCTTGGGCACACTGCTGGAAAACGGCGTGGCCTTGCTCGCGGCGTTGAAAATTACCTGCGAGGTGGCCGCCAACCGTGCCGTGCGCGCTCAGTTGCAGGGCGCCACCGAACAGGTCAAGGGCGGCGGGTCGCTGGCCCGCGCCCTGAGCCATGACAATCAACTGCCTGACCTGGCGTTGCAAATGATCCAGGTGGGCGAGGAAGCCGGTGAGCTGGACACCATGCTGCTCAAGGTAGCCGAGGTGTTCGACGCCGAGGCTCGGCGCAGCATCGCCCGGTTGCTGGCCGCGCTGGTGCCGACCCTGACCATCGTCATGGCCGTGCTGGTGGCGTTCATCATGTTGGCCATCATGCTGCCGCTGATGAGCCTGACCAGTAATATCTGAGGGCCTGACCATGCTGGCGCTGCATCGAACTCGCGGTTTCACCCTGCTGGAAATGCTCGCGGTCATTGTCCTGCTGGGCATCGTCGCCACCATTGTCGTACGCCAGGTCGGCGGCAACGTCGACAAGGGCAAGTACGGCGCGGGCAAGGCGCAGTTGGCCAGCCTGTCGATGAAGGTCGAGAGTTATGCCCTGGACATGGGCGCGCCGCCCCGGGACCTGGGGCAACTGGTGGAGCGCCCCGCGGGTGACAGCCGCTGGGCGGGCCCCTACGCCAAGCCTTCGGACCTCAAGGACCCGTTCGGCCACCCGTTTGGTTATCGTTTCCCGGGCCAGCACGGCAGCTTCGACCTGATTTTCTTTGGCCAGGACGGCCAGCCGGGCGGCGAGGGCTACAACGCCGACCTGGGGAACTGGGAATGAAAGGTGAGCGTGGCCGGGGTGGGGTAGCGCATCGGTGTTCTCGCCCGCAGGCTTTGCTACCACCGGCAGGTTTCACGCTGCTGGAACTGTTGGTGGTGATCGCCCTCATGGCCGTGGCCTTGGGCGTACTGGGCGTTGGCCTGGGGCAGGGCATGGCCGCGGCACGGGAGCGCCAGGCCCTGGGCGATATCGTCGGCGCCCTCCGTCAGGCTCGTACCCAGTCGGTGCTCAGCGGCCAGCCCCGGCAGGTCCGTTTCGACCTGGCGGGCCACCGCTATCAGGCCCCCGGCCAGGCGCCCGGCCACTGGCCCGCCGACCTGGGGCTGCAGTTGACGACTGCCGACGACCTGGGGGCTGCCGTGGCATTCTTTCCCGATGGCAGTTCCACCGGCGGCCACCTGGTGATGCAACGCGGTACCCGGCAGTGGCGCATCGACGTGGGCTGGCTGACCGGCAGCGTGCGCCTGCGGGCCCTGCCATGAAGCTGCGCGGCGCTGGCTTCGGCCTGGTGGAAATGCTCGCGGCCCTGGCGGTGTTCGCCCTGGGCTGCACCGTACTGCTGGTGGCGTTCGGGCAGGCCGCGCGCACCTTGGAACAGGTGCGCGCCAGTGATCGCCTGAGCCTGGTGGCCCGTAGCCTGATGGACGATCAGCGCGGCCAGCGCCTGCAAGCAGGTGAACGACGCGGCAGCGAAGGGGCGCTGCGCTGGCGCCTGCAGATCAGCCGCGAGCCCGGGCCGGCCACGCTGCTGCCGTTGTGGCGCCTGGACCTGGATGTCAGCGAGGGCCGCCGCAGCTTGCGGGTCAGTACCTTGGCGGTGCAGGCGCAACCCGCTTTGGACGCCAGCCGATGAAGCGCCCGGCCAGCGGTTTCACCCTGCTCGAAATGCTCTTTGCCCTGGTGCTGCTGGCGGTGCTGATGGCCCTGCTGGGCACCGCGCTGCTGGGCGCCAACCGCGCGGCGCTCAAGGGTGAGCACTATGGTCAGCGCCTGGAAGCGGTGCGGGCCAGCCAGAACTTCCTGCACCACGCTCTGGAAGGGGCCTTGCCGGTGGAGCTGCCGGCGGAGGGCGAGCAGCCCCGGGTATTCGACGGCCAGCGCCAGCGCCTGGTGTTCGCCGCCGGCCTCAACAGTGCCTTGGGCGGCGGGCTGCAGGTGCATACCCTGGAACTCGTGGGCCTGGGTGGCCATCAGGCCCTGCAAGTGCGCTTCGAGCAACTGCTGCGCGGTGTTGCCCGGCCCTGGGGCCAGCCGCAGGTGCTGCTGGAGGATGTACGCGACCTGCGCTTGAGTTACCGCGGCCGGGACGACCGAGGCCAGCCTACCGCCTGGTTGCCCCGCTGGCCCTGGCCGGCGCGCCTGCCCCAGGCGGTGCGGATCGAACTGGACAGCGCTGGCCCGGTGCCGTGGGTGGCCCAGGTGGTGGCCCTGCGCCTGGACCTCAGTGAAACCCAGGGGGCGCCATGAACCGGGCGCAGCAAGGCATGGCGTTGTTGCTGGTGCTATGGGCCATGGCCCTGTTGGCCATGTTGCTCGGCACCCTGGTGGTGGAGGTGCGCCAGCAGGCGCGCCTGGGCCTGTGGCAAACCGAGCATACCCGCGCCAGCCTGGCGGCCGAAGCCGGGTTGAACCTGGCGGTGCGTGCCCTCACTGACGCCGACCCGCCACGGCGCTGGGTCGCCGATGGCCGCGTGCAGGCCTTGCGTTTCGACGACGCCACCTTGCAGGTCAGCGTGCGCAGCGAGCGCGGAAAACTGGACCTCAATGCCGCCGCGGCCGCGGATTTCGCCCGCCTGGTCGAGGCGTTGGGCTCGGGGCAGGGCCGGGCACTGGCGGCGGCCCTGGAGCAGCGCCGCGATGGCAACCAGCCGCCGTTGCGCGCCCTGGAAGAGTTGCGCGACCTGCCCGGGATGAGCACGGCCCTGTACCAGGCGCTGGTGCCGGACGTCACGGTCTGGAGCGGCCAGGAAAACCCCGACCCGGCTTTCGCAAGCCCCGTGCTGCAGCGTGCGCTGGGCCTGCCACGCGTGGCGGCCCTGGCCGGTGATGCCGGTCAGGTGCTGAGTATTCGCAGCCAGGCGCAATTGCCCGACGGGTTCACCGCCGTGATCGACAGCACGGTGCTACTGTCACCCATGGAGAACGGCGCGCGCCCCTTCAGGGTGGTGCGCTACAACGAGTGAGGCGTGGCCCATGCGTGCAGTGTCCCTGTGGCTCTGGCAACAGCGGCTCAAAGGCTTATGGCAGGGCAGTGCCGTGCAGGGCTTCTGCCGTGCCTGGGGCCAGGAACTGCTGGCCAGCCTGCCAGCCGCCCTGCGCCGCGGCCTGCAGCCGGGCCGCGCACCCCGGCGCTGCCCGTGGCCTTTGCCCGCCGAGGCGTTGCCGGGCGAGCGGCTGGTACTGGAACTGCCGGCCGACCGGGTACTGGTGCAGCGCCTGGGCCTGCCGCTGGCGGCGGCCCGCGACCTGCACCGGGTGATGGACTTCGAACTGGACCGCTTCACGCCGTTCAGTGCCGGCCAGGTACATTACGTGGTGCGCCGCGAGGGCATCGACAGCGACCAGGTAGGGGTGACGCTGGCCGTGCTGCGCCGGGAGTGGTTGCAGCAGTGCCTGGATGAGTGTCACGCCCGGGGTGTGGTGCTGGCGGGTATCGATGTGCTGGACGCCCGTGGCCAGCCCATGGGCCTGGACCTGTTGCCCCATGCGCCTGCCGCCAGCGGCGGGGGGCAACGGCTGGCCTGGGGGTTGGCGTTGCTGTGCCTGACCCTGTTGGCGGCCGTGCCCTGGCAGTGGCGGCACAACCGCGAGACCGCGCTGGCGGCCATGACCCAGGAGGTACAGGGGCTGCGCACCCAGGCCGAGGCCGTGGCCGCATTGCGCAAGCGCCTGGACGAGGCTCAGGGCGCCGCGCAATTTCTCGCCCGGCGCCGGCTCGCGCAGCCCGGGCGGGCCTTGTTGCTCAGTGAACTGAGCCGTTGCCTGCCCACCGACACCTGGTTGCAGACCCTGGAAATCAATGGCGAAGGCCAAGTGGACATCGCTGGCTTCAGCAGCCACGCCAGCGGCCTGATCGCCCAGGTAAAGGGCTGTAATCACCTGGCCGATGCCCAGTATCAAGGCGTGATCCAGCCTGATGAGGCCAGCGGCCGCGAACGGTTCTACATGCGTGCCCGGGCGCGTGGGGAGGGTGGCGATGCGCCGCGCACTGACACCCCGTGAGCGCCGCGTCGGCGCCTGGTTGCTGGTGGCCCTGCTGGCGGCGGCTTTCTACAGCCTGCTGGTGGTGCCGCTGTGGATAGCCCCCCTGCAAGACATCGACAGCCAGATGCATACCCTGGCCGAGCAGCGCTTGCGTTACCAGCGCCTGTTGGCCCAACGCGAGGCTCTGGAGCAGGGCGTGCAGGCCGCCCAGGGTGACGACGTGGGCCTGTTGCCCGGCGAAGACCCCAGCGCCGTGGCCGCCGACCTGATGCAGCAGGTGGCCCAGCGGGTCAAGGACAACGAGGCGTTGAACGGGGGCTGCCAGGTGACCCAGCGCATGCCCATCGTCACCCAGGACCAGGCGGCCACCCCGTTTCGCCAGGTGCGCCTGAGCCTGGACCTGGACTGCGCCATCCAGCCCCTGGTCACGTTGTTGCAGCAACTGGAAGGTGAGCAACCGCTGCTGTTTGTCGACGAACTGAACATCCGCCGTGCCGCCAACGCACCCGCCAGTGGTGGCGCCGGGCGGCTGGGAGTGCACCTGTTGCTCAGTGGCTACCTGGCCCCCGCGCAGGCGGCACGATGAGGGCCTGGCGCCGGCCGCTGGTGCAACTGCTGGCCGGGCTGGCGCTGATGCTGGCCGGGTTGCTCGCCTGGCTGGCCACGGGGGTCGGCAGCCAGCCCCAGTGGCCGGTGGCCGAGCCCGTGCCTGTTCACGGCGCCATTGCGCCTGCCGTGGAGATACCGGCCGGCGTCGCCCTGGGCGAGGTGGCCAACGCCTGGCAGGCCCCGCTGTTCAGCCCTGCGCGGGAGCCCGACCGATCGGTCCAAATGGCCAAGGCCACGCCTGACTTGAGTGGCCTGCGCCTCACGGGCGTGGTCATCGACGGCACGGTGCGCCGGGCACTGTTCAAGCAGGCCGACGGCCACGACCTGAGCCTGCGCGAGGGCGGCCAACTGGCCAGCGGCTGGCGCTTGCAACGCATCGAGGCCCAGGCGGTGGTGCTGGAACTCAATGGCCAGGTCCGGCGCCTGCAATTGCCTTCGCCACGCTTGCCAAATATGCCGGTGCCTGCGCCGGCGTCGTCCATACTGCTGAACAGGTCCGCGCCTTCGTCGCCAGCCCCCGGGGGTCACTGAGCATGCCGTCGTCCTTTGCCCTGCTGCCGCTGTTCGTCGCACTGGCCCTGGCCGGTTGCACCACACCGCCCCATAGCCTGGACACCGACAACAGCCTGGAACGCGAGGCCTTGCGCGGCACCGGTGACCAGCGCGGCCCGGTTGCTGCCACGCCCATGCCGGCCTCGGCAGCCAACCCGCCCGGTGCGCCCAGCGGTGGCCAGCGGCAGATCATCCAGGGCAACCAGCGCTTCATTCAAGGCCCCGCCAACAGTGTCGGCAGGCCGGTGGCCGCAGGCCCGCGCCAGGGCGACGGTAGCGCCGGGGTCATGTTCAACTTCAACAACCAGTCCATCGTCGCGGTCATCAACACCATCATGGGCGACCTGTTGCAGGAGAACTACAGCATCGCCCAGGGCGTCACGGGCGACGTATCGTTTTCCACCTCCAAGCCGGTGGACAAGGCCCAGTCCATGGCCATTCTCGAATCGCTGCTGTCCTGGACCAACAACGCCATGATCCGCCAGGGCGACCGCTACCTGATCCTGCCGGCCAACCAGGCGGTGGCCGGGCAACTGGTGCCGTCCATGGGCATGCGTCAACCGGCCGCCGGGCTGTCGGTGCGGCTATTCTCGCTGCGTTTCATTTCCGCTGGCGAAATGCAGAAACTGCTCAAGCCATTCGCCCGCGAGAACGCGTTCCTGCTGGTGGACCCGGCGCGCAACGTACTGGGCATGGCTGGCACCGCCGATGAGCTGGCCAACTACCAGGCCAGCATCGACACCTTCGACGTCGACTGGCTGCGCGGCATGTCCATCGGCGTGTTCGGCCTGCAGCGCGCGACCGTGGCCGAGTTGCTGCCGGAACTGCAGAAAGTCTTCGGGCCGGACAGCGGCACGCCCTTGGCGGGCATGTTGCGCTTCATGCCCATCGAGCGCACCAACTCGGTGGTGGCGATCTCGTCGCAACCCCAGTACCTGCAAGAGGTGGGCGAGTGGATACGCACCATCGACAATGGCGGCGGCAACGAGCCGCAACTCTATGTATACGACGTGCGCAACATGAAAGCCCAGGACCTGGCCCGCTACCTGCGGCAGATCTACGGCAGCGGTGCGATCAAGGAGGAGCCCGCCGCCGAGGTGGCGCCGGGCTTGACCACCACCACCCTGGGCACGCCTATCGGCAGCGGCGGCAGCAATGGGTCTGGCATGGGCAACGGTACCTTGACCAGCCTGTCGCGCAGCGGCGGCCTGGGGCAGGGCAGCAACAGCCTGACCCCGACCGCAGGCAATAATGGCCAGAACACCCAGGCCCAGAATGCCGACAGCACGGATGAACAGGATAACAATGCCACCGACACCACCGGCCGCAAGAGCCTGGACGACAGCACGCGCATCACCGCGCAGCAGAGCAGCAACCAGCTGTTGATCCGCACGCGGCCCAGCCAATGGGCCGAGATCGAAAACGCCATCCGCCGCCTGGACAACCCGCCCATGCAGGTTCAGATCGAGACCCGTATCCTGGAAGTGGCCCTGACCGGCGAACTGGACCTGGGCGTGCAGTGGTACCTGGGCCGCCTGGCCGGCAACTCCACCACCACCGGCATTGGCAACGTGTCCGGTAGCCAGGGCGCCCTGGGCAGTGGCGGGGCCGGGCTGGGTGCCACCGATTCGCTGTTCTATTCGTTCGTCAGCAACAACCTGCAGATCGCCATCCACGCCCTGGAGTCCAGCGGCAAGACCCAGGTGCTGTCGGCACCGTCGCTGGTGGTGATGAACAACCAGCAGGCACAGATACAGGTGGGTGATGACATCCCCATCAGCCAGACCACGGTCAACACCATCGCTTCCGACACTACCTTGAGCAGCGTCGAGTATGTGCAGACGGGCGTGATCCTCGACGTGACCCCGCGCATCAACCCCGGTGGGCTGGTGTACATGGACATCAAGCAACAGGTCAGCGACGCCGGTACCACCACCAGCGCCGACGTCAACCCGCGCATTTCCACCCGCTCCATCGCTACCCAGGTCGCGGTGCAGAGCGGCCAGACCGTGCTGCTGGGCGGCTTGATCAAGCAGGACGATGCCCAGACCGTGGCCAAGGTGCCGTATTTGGGCTCCATTCCCGGACTGGGCTGGCTGTTCGGCTCGACCAGCCGCACCAAGGCGCGCACCGAACTGATCGTGCTGATTACCCCACGGGTCGTGACCAGTAACAGCGAAGCGCGGGAGGTCACCGACGAATACCGGCAACAGATGCAGTTGATGAAACCCTGAGGACCTAGCCAATGAGCAGCAAGAACACCGTATGCCTGTGGTACGACGGTACCGCTGTGGAGGCGGCGCAGTTTTACGCCAGCATTTTCGACGACAGCCAGGTGGTGGCGGTGCACCGTGCCCCCGGCGATTACCCCGCAGGCCAGGAAGGCGACGTACTGACCGTGGAATTCACCGTCATGGGCGTCCCTTGCCTGGGCCTCAACGGCGGACCCGGGTTCACGCACACCGAAGCGTTCTCGTTCCAGGTCAGCACAGCGGACCAGGCTGAAACCGACCGGTTGTGGAACGCGATCATCGCCAACGGCGGCCAGGCCAGCCAATGCGGCTGGTGCAAGGACCGCTGGGGCCTGTCGTGGCAGATCACCCCCAAGGCGTTGCTGGACGCGATCAGCCACCCCGACAAGGCAGCGGCCAGGCGCGCTTTCGAAGCCATGATGCAGATGAGCAAGATCGACATCGCCGCCATCGAGGCCGCTTTAAAGGGCTGACCCCGCCCTGTGGGACCAGGCTGCACCGGGGCAGGGAGGGTCTTCAGAGCCAGGACTTGACCTGGGCACAGACCGCTTGCGTGGAAATACCGTACCGATCATGCAAGGTCGGCAACGCCCCCGCGTCCAGAAACGCATCCGGCAGGGCGATCTGCCGGAAGGTCGGGGTGACGCCGTTGCGCATCAGCAACCCCGCAACGGCTTCACCCAGGCCACCGATGATCGAATGGTTCTCCGCCGTCACCACCAGGCGCCCCGGTTTGCGCGCCTCGGCCAGAATGGTAGCGGCGTCCAGCGGCTTGATCGTGGGCACATGCAGCACCGCCACATCGATGCCATCAGCCCGCAGGCGTTCGGCGGCTTCCAGGGTGCGCATGGTCATGAGCCCGGTGGAGATCATCAGCACGTCATTACCGGTGCGCAGGGTCTTGGCCTTGCCGATTTCGAACTGGTAGCCATATTCATCCAGCACCAGAGGTACGTTGCCGCGCAACAGCCGCATGTACACCGGGCCCTGGTGGGCCGCGATGGCCGGTACGGCCTGCTCGATTTCCAGGGCGTCGCAAGGGTCGATGACCATCAGGTTGGGCATCGCGCGGAAAATCGCCAGGTCATCGGTGGCTTGGTGGCTGGGGCCGTAGCCGGTGGTCAGGCCGGGCAGGGCGCAGACGATCTTGACGTTGAGCTGCTCCTCGGCGATCGCCATGCAGATGAAGTCGTAGGCCCGCCGTGAAGCGAACACCGCGTAGGTGGTGGCGAAGGGCACGAAGCCTTCGCGGGCCATGCCGGCGGCGGCGCTCATCAGCAGTTGTTCAGCCATGCCCATCTGGTAGAAGCGCTGCGGGTGGGCCTTGGCGAACACATGCAGGTCGGTGTATTTGGACAGGTCGGCCGACAGCCCGACGATGTCGCTGCGCTGTTCGGCCAGCGCCGCCAGGGCATGGCCGAACGGCGCGGCGCGGGTGGCCTGACCTTCGGCGGCAATGGAGGCGATCATCGCCGAAGTCGTCAGGCGTTTTTTGCCGGTGCCGGCGGTATTCACGGTGCTCATTGGTTGTTCCCCATCTGAAGGGTGTCCAGGGCGGTGTCCCATTCGTGTTCGTCCACCCGGATGAAATGGGTCTTTTCGCGGTTTTCCAGAAAACTCACACCCTTGCCCATGCGCGTGTCGCAGATGATCACCCGGGGCTGCGGGCCCTGGTGGTCGCGGGCGGTATCGAAGGCTTTCACCAGCGCGGCGAGGTCGTTGCCATCGACACGCTGGGTAAACCAGCCGAAGGCCTGCCAGCGGTCGACGATGGGCTCGAATGCGAGGATTTCGCTGGAGTGCCCGTCGGCCTGCTGGTTGTTGACGTCCACCAGTGCGATCAGGTTGTCGAGCTTCCAGTGCGCCGCCGACATGGCGGCCTCCCAGGTCGAGCCTTCATTGAGCTCACCGTCGGACAGCAGGTTATAGACCCAAGCGTCGCAACCCTTGCGCTTGAGCCCCAGGCAGGCGCCCACGGCGATGCCCAGGCCGTGGCCCAGTGAGCCGCCGGTGATCTCCATGCCCGGGGTGTAGGCGGCCATGCCCGACATGGGCAGGCGGCTGTCGTCGGTGCCATAGGTTTCCAGTTCGTCCAGGGGGATGACCTGGGCCTCGATCAGCGCGGCGTACAGCGCGATGGCGTAATGGCCGATGGACAGGTAGAAACGGTCGCGCTGTTCCCAGGCCGGGTCGTCGGGCCGGTAGCGCAGGGCATGGAAGTAGGCCACCGCCAGCAGGTCGGCGGCGCCCAGGGCCTGGCCGATGTAGCCTTGGCCCTGAACCTGGCCCATGCGCAAGGCGTGGCGGCGAATGTTGTAGGCGCGCTGCGCCAGGGAGGGGGTGGGTGAGGCAAGGGCTGTCATGTCAGGACTCCAGGTTGTCAACGATTGACCGAAGCGGCCGGGATGCGCAGCACCAACCAGGCGCCCAGGCACAGCACGGCTGTGATCAGGTACATGCCGATGGCGCTGGAACCGGTGTGGGTAGTGACCCAGCCGATCAGGTAGGGGGAACAGAACCCCGCCAGGTTGGCGAAGCTGTTGATGCCGGCGATGCCCGCGGCAGCCGAGACGCCGCCCAGCAGGGTGGTGGGCAGCATCCAGAACAGCGACGACGCCGACAGCACGCCCGCGGCGGCCAGGCACAGGCTGAGCACGGAGAACAGCAGGTCGTCGGCCAGCAGGGCGGCCAGGGTCAGGCCCAGGGCGCCGGCAAGCATGGGCCCCACCAGGTGCCAGCGGCGCTCGCGGTGCTTGTCGCCACTGCGGCCCATCAACAGCATGGCGGCGATGGCGCACAGGTAGGGCAGGCTGGTCATCAGGCCGATGTGCAGGGGGTCGGTGACGCCGGTATTGCGGATCAGCGTCGGCAGCCAGAACGTCAGGGCGTACTGGCCCATGACCACGCAGAAGTAGATGGTCGCCAACAGCCACAGGCGGCGGTCGCCGATGAAAGCCGCGACAGAGGCGTGGCCGGCTTTCTGGCTTTCATCTTCGGCCAGTTCGCGCTTGATCAGGTCTTTCTCGTCATCGCGCAGCCAATTCGCCTGGTCGACACCGTCCTTGAGGTAAGCCAGCACCATCAGGCCCACCACCACGGTGGGGATGGCTTCGAGGACGAACATCCATTGCCAGCCACTCCACCCGTGAAAACCGGCGAACCGGGCCATGATCAGGCCCGACAGGGGGCCGCCGAGCATGCCCGACAGCGGAATGGCGATGAACCACAGCACGGTCATGCGCGCGCGGCGGTAGCTGGGAAACCAGTAGGTCAGGTACAGCAGCAGCCCCGGCGCCAGGCCCGCCTCGGCGATGCCCAGCAGAAACCGCAGGGTGTAGAACTGCCAGGCGCTGTCGACGAAGGCGAACAGGCCGCTGAGGATGCCCCAGGAAATCATGATGCGGGCGATCCAGCGCCGGGCGCCGACCTTGTGCAGGATCAGGTTGCTGGGTACTTCGCACAGGAAGTGGCCAATGAAGAACATGCCGGCGCCCAGGCCGTAGACGGTTTCGCTCAAGGCCAGGTCATTCATCATCTGCAGCTTGGCGAAGCCGACATTGACCCGGTCCAGGTAGGCGCACAGGTAGCACAGCATCAGGAACGGCATCAGCCGCCATGCGGTCTTGCGGTAGGCGTGGGAGCGCGCGGCGACCACGGCCTGGAGGGATAGCGTTGCCATGTCTGTCTGATCTCTTGTTGTTATGGGCGGCGCGGGGCCGCAACGTCGATTCAGAACAACGCCAGCCCCAGGCCCGGGACCGGCGTGCGGGGCATCAGTGAATGAGCATGCCGCCATTCACGTCCAGGGTGATGCCGGTGAGGTAGGCCGACAGGTCGCTGGCCAGGAACAGCGCGGCATTGGCCACGTCCTGCGCCTCGCCCAGGCGGCCCAGGGGAATGCCGTCGAGGATGGCGTGGCGGCGCTCGTCCTGCAGCAGGCCGCCGGTGATGTCGGTCTGGATCAGGCCCGGGGCGATGGAATTGACCCGCACCTTGTCGGGGCCCAGTTCGCGGGCCATGGCCCGGGCCAGGCCGAGTACCCCGGCCTTGGCGGCGCTGTAATGAGGGCCGCCGAAGATACCGCCGCCACGCTGGGCCGACACGGACGACATGCAGACAATGCTGCCGGCCTGCTGCTGGCGCATCAGCGGAATCACTGCCTGCGACATCTGCAGGGTGCCGCGCAGGCTGACGTCCAGCACGCGGTCGTAGTCCCCAGGGCGGATGTCGAGGGTCTTGAGTGGCTGGGTGATACCGGCGTTGTTGACCAGCACGTCGATGCGGCCGTAGTGCTCGATGACCCGGGCCACGGCCCTGGCGACCTCGGGTTCATCGGCAACGTTGGCCGCCAGGCCCAGGTGACCCTCGCCCAGGGAGATGGCAGCGTCACGGGCGGCGGCTTCGTCCAGGTCGATGACCACGACCCGGGCGCCCTGGCGGGCGAACGTGGCGGCGGTGGCGCGGCCGATGCCGCGGGCCGAGGCGGCGCCGGTGATGATGGCGACTTTGTCCTGAAGCAGCATGTGCAATACCCCTGTGTTGTTGTTATGGAATCGGTGGTTGCGAGTCAGCTTGGTCCGCAGGTGGCCGCTGAGCAATAACGCTGGCGTCATCAGTGGCTGAAAAAAATTCAGCACTCGCCGTACTGGCGTGTCGGTGCTTGAATGGGAGAGCGGATAAAAAACAATAACGAACAAAGAGATACCGATCATGCGTAGTGACTCCAGCGCGTTGCCCGTATTGCCACCGCTGAAAGCGATTCAGGCCTTCGAGCAGACTGCCCGATTCGGCAACGTCGCCCGCGCCGCCGAGGTGCTGGCGCTGACGCCTTCGGCGGTGAGCCATCAGTTGGCCAACCTGGAGGCGATGATTGGCCGGCAGCTGTTCAACCGTACCGCGCGCGGGGTCGTCCTCACGCCGGTGGGCGAGCAGTACCTGCGTGAGGTGTCGGGGCTGTTGCACAGCCTGGCGGTGGCCACCGAGCGGGCGGGCAGTGACGTCAGCCGCGATTGCCTGCGCCTGCATTCGTCGCCCAGTTTCGGCCTGCTGTGGTTGATGCCGCGGCTGGAGGCGTTCCGCCACAGCCACCCGGACATCCAGATCAACCTGTCGTGTTCCTACGAGGCCTTGCACTTCAGCCGCGACAAGGTCGACGTCGACATCCGCCACGGCCGCGCCGAATGGCCCAGCTACGAAGTGCGCACCGTGCGCAACGAATCGGTGGCGGTGCTGGCCGCCCTGCGGTTGCTGGAGCAGCACCCGGTGCGCACGGCGGCCGACTTGCTGGAGGGCAACCTGATCTTGTCCGAAGCCACTCTGGTGAAGTGGCCCCAGTGGTTTGCCCAGCATGGTCTGGCACTGCCGCAGAAACCTTACACGCTGAGCTTTGACCGCTCTTACATGAGCCTGGAGGCTGCGAGCCATGGCCTGGGTTTCGCCCTGGAAAGCACCTTGCTCGCGCACAAATACCTGGCCAGCGGCGCCCTGGTAGCCGTCACCCCCGAGGCCTTGAGCACCCCCGTGGCGGCGCATCACCTGGTGTTTCCCAAGGCACATGCCGGGTTTGCGCGGGTGCGCAGGTTCCTGGCGTGGATGGAGGGGGAGTTGGGGCAGGGGCTGGCGTACTGAGCAGAATTTCTTGAACCTCGGGTCGCTCTCCTTCTCGAATGGTTCGACAGCGCTATAACAGGCGAAACAGAGCACCTTCACCCACAGGAGACCCTTCATGCACGCTGACAGCCATGGCCGCGAAGTGCTAACCCTCAGAGGCCTGGAGATCGGCACCGGTACGCCCAAGATCATTGCCTCCATTACCGGCAAGGACGTGACCGACGCCGTGGCGCAGGCCAAGGGCATCGCAGAAGCCCACGCGGTGGATATCGCCGAACTTCGGCTTGACTGCCTGGGTGAACCGCTCAGCCCCGCGGTGGTGAGCGACCTGGTTCGGCGCGTTACCGCCAGCCTGGTGGGCAAGCCCTTGATCGTGACGCTGCGCAGCAAAAGCGAGGGGGGCGAATGCACGTTGTCGGACGCGGACTATTTCGCGTTGTATTCGGCCCTGCTGCAAGAACGCCTGGTGGATGCGCTAGACGTGGAAATGATGAAGCCCCAGGCGCAGGTCTTGGACCTTATCGCCCAGGCCCATGCCCAAGGCGTGGCGGTGGTGCTGTCCAATCATGATTTCGAGGCCACGCCGGCCCATGAGGTGATCATTCAGCGCCTGCGCCGCCAGCAGGCCATGGGCGCTGACATCCTCAAACTGGCGGCCATGCCGGCGACCGCCAAGGACGTCGTGACGCTGATGGCCGCGACCCAGGAAATGCACGCGCTGTATGCAGAGCGGCCGCTGATGACCATGTCCATGGGTCCCCTGGGGGTGGTGTCGCGCCTGGCAGGGCAACTCACCGGTGTGGCGCTGACCTATGCCAGCGCAGGCGCCCCTTCGGCCCCTGGGCAGTTGGATGCCGAGGCTGTTCGGCAGGTGCTGGGCATCATCGACAGGGGCACCAACGGCTGACCACACTGCTGGACCCGCAATGAACTCCGCGAGCCCCGGACGACTGCCGCGCACACCGATTGGAGCATGGCTTGCCAGCGAAAGGGGCGACGCGGTGGGCCTGGCAGACCGTGTTGCCTGGTTCGCCAGCACGCCGCCCTCCACGTTTGTGATCGCTGGGTCACTGCAGGTCATCTGCATGACTGGCAACCCGATCGAACCCCATGGCGCTGCGCCGGTCGACTTTCTGTATGCAGGCCATCATCAGCCCAGGGGATACGATGTCACAGCCCAGCCGCACCATTGCCTGGTCACTCTTGCCGCTGTTGGCGCTGGCGGGCGCCACCGACGCCCTGATGATCGTGCACAGCAAGGACCTGCTCGCCGTGTACATGACCGGCAACAGCACCAAGCTCGGGGACTTTCTGGCACTGGCCGAGTGGGGGCGCGTCGCCGAGATCGCCAGTGTCATCGCCACGTTCGTGTTCACTGCCACCTTCGCCACCTGGCTGGGAGACCGCGGTGGGCGTTGGCGCGCCAGCCTGGTGCTGATGCTGGTGGGCGTGCTGCTGATGCTGGCCGGCCCGTTGGCGGCCCAGGCGCCCCAACCCTATGCGCTGGCTACCGTGCTGGTGGTAGCCGCGGCCATGGGCGCGCTCAACCAGGTGCGGGTCGATGAGCCCGGCGTGACCTTTGTCACAGGCTCCCTGGTGAAGCTGGGGCGCTGCCTCGCCGGCGGGCGATGGCTACCCGCTACCGACGCCTTGCTGCGCTGGCTGTGCTTCCTGGCGGGTGCGTTAGCCGGTGCGCTGATCGACAGTCATCTGGGTACCCGTACCCTGCTATTGCTCGGCGCACTGGCCGCTGCGGGCGCTGTCGCCACCTGGGCCGTGCAGGCGCGCCTGCAACCGCTGAACGCTTGAGCTTCCCTGTTTCATGACGCTGGAGGGCATCACCATGTCAGACGCAACGCCTTATCCATTCGGCCCCCAGGGGCCGGGCACCGCCGAGGGGCCTGCATTGCCCAGGGCCGGCGCGGGCCGGCCGGCCAGCGAAATCGACCGAGGTACTGTCAGCGACGGCAAGGTTGAATTCATCAACTGGCGTGGCGACGCCGACCGTCCCGAACCGCCGCCGCCCGTACCCTTGGCGCCGGATCAGCGCATCGGTGTGGCCATCATCGGCCTGGGCCGCCTGACGCTGGGGCAGATCCTGCCGGCCTTCGCCGATTGCCTGTATGCCAAGCCGGTGGCGCTGGTCTCCGGCAGCCCTGAAAAAGCCCGGGCGGTGGCTGCCCAATACGGTATCCGGGACGATGCCGTGTATGGCTACGAACACATCGAACGCCTGGCCGACAACCCCGAGGTGCAGGCGGTCTACGTGGTCACGCCCAATGGGCTGCACCTGGACCACGTGCGTGCGGCAGCCCGCGCGGGCAAGCACGTGTTGTGCGAAAAGCCCATGGCGGCCAACTCCGAGCAGGCGCGGCAGATGATCCACGCTTGCAGCGAGGCCGGTGTGCGCCTGATGATCGCCTACCGTTGCCAGTATGAGCCATTCAACAGCGCCGCCGCCCGGCTGGTGCGTTCCGGCGAGTTGGGCCGCGTGCGGGTCATCGAAGCCACCAACACTCAAGTCCAGGGCCCTGGCGGCCAGTGGCGCATGAATGCCGAGTTGGCCGGTGGCGGCGCATTGCCGGACATCGGCCTGTACTGCCTCAATGGCGTGCGAGCGATGCTGGGCGAGGACCCGGTGGAAGTCTATGCCCAGATCGTCAACCCGCAGGGTGACGAGCGTTACGCCCAGGTCGAGGAAACCACCAGCTTCATGCTGCGCTTTCCTTCTGGGGCCATTGCCAATTGCGCCACTAGCTATGGGGCGCATGAAACCAAGGACATGCGCCTGCGGCTGGAGAAAGGCTGGATTGAAATCGAGAACGCCTTTGCCTACCGGGGCCAGCGTCTGCGCGTCGCCAGGCGCAAGGGCACCCTGGAATCAGTGGAGGAGTTGCGTACAGGCGCGGGTAATCAATTCAGCCTGGAGATCGATCATTTCGCCCAGAGCCTGCTCAACGGCAAGATACCGCGCACCCCTGGCGAGGAAGGGTTGCAGGACCACTTGCTGATGGAGGCCATCTACCGGTCGGCACTGGAAAACAGGCCGGTGAAGATCGACTGGGAAAGCGTGCATCAAGCCGTTGAGCCTGAGTGACCTTGCCCTGCGCTGCCCGGTTGCCCTGTAGCGCATCAACAACGCGGCCTCACGACCGCGACAGGTGATCTGCTTTGGCTGCGAATGCCTCCAGGTGCGCCACGCTGGCAGTCGCTCGCTGGCGTACCTGTTCGTCGGCATCGTCAGTAGCGCGCCGCAGCGCTTGCAGGGCCAGCGCCAGCTGGTCCAGCCCCTCACCCCAGTTGCCGAGAAAACCCGCGGCATGCCGACGGACGCAAGGGTAGGGCGACTGCAGCCCCTGGACCGCAGGGACCACGTCGGCGGCGCCGATGTCTGCCCAGGCGGGGCAGTCATCGAAGGCTGCTTCGATAGCCGTTTCAAGCTCCGGGCGGGCTGCCAGTGCCCGCTCCACGGCCGCGTAGTCCAGAAGAGCAGGGTGCGCGCCGCGGGGCCGGAAGCTATCGAAGTTCGCGCACAGCCCCTGGGCCGCCACTTCGGGTGCCTGGCCGCTGAGCCAGGCTTCATCGTTGAGGTAGCCCAGTGCCTTTATGCACCAGTTGCGTGTGGGTTCGTCGGGTGCCCGACTGGCCTGACCGCGCAGTGCGTCGAGCACTTCGACGCGGTTGCAGCCGGCCAGCCCCAGAATCCGGGCAGCGCAGGCAGAGTGTGCAGGCGCGTACAGCGTGTCGATCAGGCCCTCCCAGGCGGCGTCGCCATGGGCAATCAGCCAGCGCTGGGCGTCCTCGGTGCTGATACCGTCGTAGCAGCCCAGCCTGGACAGGTAGAACCGTGCCTGCTGCGCCCGCGGCTGGCGCGCCAACTCGCTGAGTTGCTGCTCAAGCGCTCGTTCCACTGGGAAGTGCGTCTCGAACTGCGCGGGCGTGAGGCTGCGTCTGGCCAGGGCGACGTCGCCCGACTCGTCATGGAAGAACGCGACGAAGCCGGGTGCGACGCCCGGCAAGGTGTGGGCGTGGGCGGACAACCTTTTGGCAGCACGCGCCACGGTCACCAGAAAGCGTTTTTCCGTTGCTTGCCAGTGCCGGCTAAACCGCTGGTTAGCGTAGGCCTGAAGGGGGGCATCCAACGCCAGCAGCGCCGCGTTGGCGTAGTCATGTAGATCCCAGTCCCAGCGCCAGTCCACCGGGTTCCAATCGTCACCCTGAAAGCTGAGATCGCTGGCAGCCCTGTCATGCAGGGCGAGGCTGGGCAGGGTAAGGGTGGCTTCTTCTTCCCGGTAGCTGGCGTGGAACACCGCGGCGTGCAGCGGGCCGTGGCCCTCTGCAAGCACAGCCTGAAGGGTGTCCTTGGCCGACTCGAACAGGGCGTGTTCAAGGGCTTTCCAGTTCATGCTCAGGTCCATCTGCTGGGGTAGGGGCCGCTTATCTTACTGTGGTGTGCGCGATTTGTGTGCGCGCGGGTTCCTGTGGCGTGGCAAAATGGGCGTTTTGATCATGGATTCGAGAGCATGCCCGGCAACCGCGTTACCCCCGCCCTGTGGACAATGATTCTGAACGCCGAAGGCGCTGCATTGCTGACGCCGGCGGGGGCCCGAAACTTTCTGGTGGGTTCGGGCGACCACCACGCCATTGACGTGTTCACCGGCCGTGAGCGCGAGACCCGCGTACGGGTGCCACGGTTGGCGTTCGAACAGGCCCTGGACTTCCTGGCGACTGGCGGGCATGTAGGGGATGAAAACGCGGTGGCGGTGCAGTCGAGCAGTGACCCCCGTTCCGCCGGCCCGCTGTGCCGCGCCGCCCGGCTGCGCGCCAACGGCACCTTGGGTGCCAGGGTGATCACTTACGTCTTGCCGTTGCTGGAATACTGCGACGTGGTGGGCATCGACCGGATGCGCATGCCCAGCGCTACGTGGCTGGAGACGTGATGGCTTCACCGGGTTCGCTCAGCCAGGTCGTCAGTACGCGACGATCCAGTTCTTCCCAGTCGGCCATGCCCAGCACCCGGGTCGTGTTCAGGCCTCGCAGGTAACCGCGCAGTTGGTTCGCGGTATCGCGCAGCAGGGTGCTGTCGGCGGTACTGGCACCCAGCACGGTTTCGTATTCGACCAGGTAGTCGGCCACCCGCTCACGGAAATCGGGTAGCACGGCGTCGCGAATCAGATCAAAGGTCCGCATCAGGCTTCCTTTTTAGTTGTAATTGGAAAAGCCTAGTCTGCACGCGACGTTGCCGTGGGTTCAAGGGGCTGATGAGCTGTAGTGGCCGCCAGGCCGCGTCAGGCTGGAGGCGGTATCCAGGCCTGACGCAGAGGTGGGTCAAGCAGGCTCGGGCACCCGGTCAGCCTTGGTCGGGGGCTGTACCGCCAGGGGCGCGAAGCTCTCGGCCTGGGCCATGCGCCACATGCGCGCGTAGAACTCGGCGGTGACCGGTTTGCCCAGCAATTCCCCGGGCTCCAGGAACACATGGATCTGCGAAAACAGCCGAACCTCGGTGGTGGTCATGCGCCGCACCAGGTGCTTGGGCTCCAGTTCACCCGGATGGCTGAGGCCTGCGGCGCTGAGCATTTCGCCCAACGCCACCAGGGTATTGCGGTGGAAATTGGCGACCCGCTGGGCCTTGTCCGTCACTTCCAGCGCCCGCTGGCGCAAGGGGTCCTGGGTGGCCACGCCGGTAGGGCACTTGTTGGTGTGGCAACTCTGGGACTGAATGCAGCCAATGGCAAACATGAAGCCGCGCGCCGAATTGACCCAATCGGCGCCAATGGCCAGCACACTGGCGATGTCGAACGCGCTGACGATCTTGCCGCTGGCACCCAGCTTGATCTGGCTGCGCAGGCCAGCGCCCACCAGCACGTTATGCACGAACAGCAGGCCTTCGCGCATCGGCATGCCCATGTTGTCGGTGAACTCGCGAGGCGCCGCCCCCGTGCCGCCTTCCTTGCCGTCGACCACGATGAAGTCCGGCTGTACCCCCGTCTGCAGCATGGCCTTGACGATGGCCATGAATTCCCAGGGGTGGCCCAGGCACAGCTTGAAGCCTACCGGTTTGCCGCCGGACAGGGTGCGCAATTGGGTGATGAACTCCAGCAACTGCAACGGGGTGCTGAACTGTGAATGGCGGGCGGGCGAGATGCAGTCCTCGCCCATTTTCACCCCGCGGGTGCTGGCGATTTCCTCGGTGACCTTGTGTTTGGGCAGGATTCCGCCATGGCCCGGCTTGGCGCCCTGGCTCATCTTGATCTCGATCATTTTCACCTGGGGCTGGCGTGCGGTTTCAGCAAAGCGCACCGGGTCGAACTGCCCGCTGAGCGTGCGGCAGCCAAAATAGCCACTGCCGATTTCCCAGATCAGATCGCCGCCGAACTCCTGATGGTAAGGGCTGATGCTGCCCTCGCCAGTGTCATGGGCGAAGCCGCCGAGCTTGGCCCCGCGGTTCAAGGCGCGAATGGCGTTGGCGCTGAGGGCACCGAAACTCATGGCCGAGATGTTGAACACCGAAGCGCGGTAGGCCTGTTGGCAGGCCGGCCCGCCAATGGTCACATGAAAGTGCCGTGGGTCGCAGGCATCGCTGGGCAGCATGGAGTGGCTGATGAACTCGAACCCTGGTTGGTAAACATCGGTCAGCGTGCCGAAGGCCTTTTCTGCCGGCTGGTTCTTCGCTCGCTGGTACACGATCGAGCGCTGGGCTCGGGAGAAGGGCAGCTTCTCGTCATCACCCTCCAGCATGTACTGGCGGATTTCCGGGCGGATGGTTTCGATCAGGTAGCGCGCATGGCCCAGGATAGGGTAATTGCGGCGCACCGAATGCTGGGTTTGCAGCAGGTCGTATACGCCGATCAGGCTCAGTACCCCGGTGATTGCCACCAGCACATCGAGCCCGGGTGACAGCGTCAGGAAAAAGAGGCCGAACAGGGTGAACAGGACACAGCCGGTGAACACGGCGTAGCGGCTCAGGAGCGATATTTTCATTGTGGTTTCTCTCGGTACAGTCGCTGCGATCTTCAATCGGCAGCGCCAATTTCACGGATTTCGTCATAGCGGGCTTGCAGTTGCTGGCGTTGCTGCTTGCGCAACTGGCCCTGGGCATAGCGGCGCAACTCGACGGCGGTATCGGGTACCAGCGGTCGCACCGGGCAGGGGCGGCCATCGGTGTCGATGGCGACCATGGTGAAATAGCAACTGTTGGTATGGCGCACGGTGCGCTCGTGAATATTCTCGGTCATCACCTTCACTCCCACTTCAAGGGAGGTCCGGCCGGTGTAATTGACCGAGGCGAGAAAGGTCACCAGTTCGCCCACATGGATGGGCTCCTTGAAGATCACCTGGTCGACCGAGAGGGTGACCACATAACGGCCGGCGTAACGCTTGGCGCAGGCGAAGGCGACTTCGTCGAGCATCTTGAGCAGCGCGCCGCCGTGCACGTTGCCGGAAAAGTTGGCTTTATCGGGGGTCATGAGCACGCTCATGCTCAATTGGTAGCTACCGGGTTCCATGAAAACCTCATCACGTCAGGCGTTGTGGCCCGGCGATCCAGGCCTGGGGGTGCAGTGTTGGAGCCCTGTGACGGTATCAGCGGAACAAGATAGTTAGCTAGCTAATATCTTGAAAGGGTGCGTTTCCCATCGGGTAATAATGCGCGGCGCAGGGGGGATTGATTCGCTTTGTGACGGTGGCGGCTGCGCCGTCATTTCTTGAAATACTCTGCCTGGGTTTCTGGGCATGAAACCCATCACTACGCGCCACCCGGGAAGGCATAATGGCGCGCCACTGCCTAGCGTGGGCAGTCCAGTCGCGAGCGCGCCACAAGGTATACAGTCAATGATCTGGTTTCTAGAAGGACAGGCTTCCCAGCGCGATATCATCCTGGGGGCTCGCGATGCCTTGCCAGCCGGCACCGCCATCCACGCTTCCCACCGCGGGGACCGGGCCGAAATCACTGGCTTGGCGGATATCAGCTACCAGGAACCCGCCGACCCGGCCGAGCGTCTGGCTTTCATTCTCGACACGGCCCTGGCCCACGGTATCCGGGTGATCGTGGCCGGCCGCGCCGGCGCCGGGTATGAAGTGCACCGCGAGGTCTTCCAGCGCGCCGGCCTGGTGCTGGTGACCGGTGGCACTTCCCTGGAGACGTTCGAACGGGTCGATGACAAGAGCCAGTTCACCGCCCACGCGCAGCGTGCCGGCCTGGCCTGCGTGCCCGCCATCACGGTGACCAACGCCGACGAACTGGTGCAGGCCCATGCCGTCGTTTCCGCCCAGGGCGAGGCCTGCATCAAGCCGGCCGTGGGCATCTACGGCCAGGGCTTCTGGCGGTTCAGGCCGGGCGTCGACCGTTTTCGCTGCTTCGCCAATCCCGATGCCCGCGAGGTCAGCTTCAGTGATTACCTGCAGGCTTACACAGCGCAGGCCACGCGCCCCGCGATGCTGGTGATGCCCTACCTGGCCGGCAGCGAATGTTCCATGGACATGGTCTGTGAAGCGGGGCGGGTGGTGGCCTGCGTGGGCCGCCGCAAGCAGGGCGGTTACCAGACCTTCGAGCGCGACGGCGCCGTGGTGGAGCTGGCGGTGCGGGCCGCCGAGCATTTCGGCTGCGATGGCCTGGTCAATGTGCAGACGCGCGACGATGCCCAGGGCGTGCCCCACTTGCTGGAGATCAACCCGCGGTATTCGGGTGGCATTGGCTACACCCGTGCCACCGGCGTGAACCTGGCCGGTATTTTCGCCACTCGTCGGCTGGGTTACCCCGAGCCGCCTCGGCAGTGGGTGCCTGGCGTGCGGGTGAGGGCCATCACGGTGGCGGCAATAGTGTCCGATTGATATTGCTAAGCCTTCTTATTTGTTACACTTTCGACGCGTAGCTTGTACATGCACGGACAAACGCACTCAGGGAGAGTTACCTCATGCTTCTGGCCACCGGCGCCAATGCTGTTCTAGCTTCAGCCACGACTGCCTGGGTGCTGGAAACCGAGCGTGCCGACGCCATGGGGGCCACGGCCGCGGTCGCGTTGCTGGCGGTGGACGAAAAGCGCCAGCCCAAGGGTGAGCCGGCCCTGTTCCATGCGCCCCAGCCGGCCTGGATGGAGTGGCGCGGCGACCCGGGTCATGTCGGTTGCCAGCTCACGCTTGCCAACCTGCCCGCGGGCGCCGACCGCGTGCTCATCGTGCTGTACACCTATGCGGCCACGGGGCCGGTCAGCGACCTGCTCGGCTGCACCCTGCGCCTGGATGGCGCTCTTGAACACCGTGTCGACCTGCGCGGCCATGGCGAAGCCGCCATCATCCTGGGCGAGTGCTACCTGCGCGCCGGGCAGTGGAAATTCCGCGCCCTGGCCGAAGGCTCGGCGTATGGCCTGGCCGCCCTCGGGCGCCGGCTGGGCATGGCCCTCGATGAAAGCAACCCCGAGCGGCGAGGGCCCGGCCGAGAGCGCGCCTCCAGCGGCGCCACCGGCACCGGTTTCGCGGTGTCGCAGCGGGCCTTGCTGACCTGTGCGCATGTCATTGAGGGCATGCACGAAATTCACATCAGTTCCTTCGAAGGCCGCTACCGCGCCGAACCGGTCATGGTCGACAGCCGGAACGACCTGGCCCTGCTGCGCGTGCAGGACGTCGTCCTGAACCCGGTGCGCTTCGCCGGCGGGCAGGGTTGCTCGCTGGGCGACTCGGTGGTGGCGGTCGGTTACCCCATGGCCGGGCTCGCCGGCGCTGGTGCCCACGTCACCCAGGGTGGTGTATCGGGCCTGTTCGGCCTGCACAACGACTCGAGCCTGCTGCAATTCACCGCGGCCATCCAGCCCGGCTCCAGCGGTAGCCCGCTGTTCGATGCAGCCGGCGAGGTGGTCGGCATGGTCACTTCTTCGCTGCCTGATGCCCAGAACATGAACTTCGCCGTCAAGGGCGGGCTCCTGCTGGCGTTTCTGCAGGCCTGCCACCTGGAGGCGGACCAGGGCGGGCAACGCACCACATTGAGTGCCAGCGACATCGCCCGACGGGCACAACCCGCGCTATGGAAGATTGAAGCGCGCAACTGACCGGCCACGGGGCTTGTCGCGCAGTACGCAGTACCGAACCACTACCATCGCACACAGGGATACAGTCATGGAATTTCACGGAGCGACCTCGACGTCGACCACACTCAGCGCGACACTGGTGCGCGGGTGCCTTCAGGTTGATGTGGCCGCCTCATCCATCGCCCCTGAGAGCCTGTTCGGCTTTGCCGAACGGCGCAACCCCAAGCGCGCCTTCCTGTTCGTGTCCCGGGTGCTGGGCAAGCATATTCCGGTGAAACCCTCGGTGATGCAGGCCAGCTATGACAGCCTGGCGGCGCAACTGCCGGCCGACCTGCCAGGGCCCGTGCTGGTGGTGGGCATGGCCGAGACCGCCGTCGGCCTGGGTGCCGGCGTGCATCGGGCCTACAGCCGCACCCGGGACGATGCCTTGTACATCGTCAGCACCCGGCACCCGGTCGGCACGTCGATGTTTGCCCGCTTCGAAGAAGAACATAGCCACGCCAATGCCCACCTGATTCACCTGCCAGTGGACCCGGCCCTGCGCGCCATGATGCTCGGGGCCCGTTCGCTGGTGATGGTCGATGACGAAGCGTCCACGGGCAAGACCTTCATCAACCTGCACCGAGCCCTCATCGACGCCGGTCTCCACCAGGTGGAGCGGGTGGTGACCTGCGTGCTGACCGACTGGTCCGCCGGGGCCGTGTCCACCAGCATTGGCCAGCATGCCCACCAGGTGTCGCTGTTGCAGGGGGCCTACCGCTTTACCGAAGACCCGGCGGCGTTGCTGCCTGAGATGCCCGAGACCGGCACCGTGGAAGTTGGCGAGTGGCCCATCGACCCGCGGAACGACTGGGGGCGGCTGGGCGTTCGCGCCGTGGCCGACACCCTGGCGCCCAACCTGCAAGTGCAGCCCGGTGAGCGCATCATCGTCATTGGCACGGGCGAATTCGTGTGGAAACCCTTCCTGCTCGCCGAGCGCCTGGAGCGCGCCGGGGCGCAGGTGCATTTCAGCTCGACCACGCGGTCGCCCATCGCCATCGGGCACGCCATCGACCACGCCTTGTCGTTCTCGGACAACTACGGGCTGGGCATCGTCAATTTCCTCTACAACGTTGCGCCTGGCCAGTTCGACCGGGTGCTCATCTGCAGCGAAACGCCCGCGCTCGCGGTACCGGCTGTGCTGGTCGAAGCCTTGAACGCCGAGGTGATCGTCGATGGTCAATAAGCGTCCGCTGGCGTTGGTCGACCTGGACGACACGCTGTTCCAGACCGCGCGCAAGATGCCCGAAGGTAGCGTGCGATATCCGGCTTCCTATGACACCCACGGGGCTGTCAGCGGCTACATGAGCAACGTGCAGAACAGCTTCGTCCAGTGGCTGCTGGCGACCACCGACGTGATCCCGGTGACCGCGCGCAGCGCCGAAGCGTTTCGCCGGGTACGGCTGGGGTTCAGCCAGGGCGCGGTGTGCTCCCATGGCGCCGTCATTCTCGACCCGGACGGCGCCGTGAATGCCGACTGGCAGGCCCTCATGGGCGAGCGCTTGAGCGCCTTCCAGCAGCGCCTGCCAGCCTTGTGTGCCAGCGCGTTGCAAGTGGGCGATGCGCTGAGCATTTCGTTGCGCGGGTGGGTGGTGGAAGAGGCAGGGCAACAGCATTACGTGGTCATCAAGCACAACAGCGGCACCGATGCCGACCTGCCGCGCGTCGCCGAGCACCTGCGCCACCGGGGGCTGATCGACGGCATGCATGTGCACCTCAATGGCAACAACCTGGCGCTACTGCCCGACGGCCTGGGCAAGCGTGTGGCGGTCGAGCACCTGCTGGCACGCGACCGGGCGTCGCATGGCGAACGTCCTGTGCTGGGCTTTGGCGACAGCATCACCGACCTCGGCTTCATGGACCTGTGCAGCTATTGGGCAACGCCTGCGCGCAGCCAATTGGCCAACCTGGTGGAGGGTGCCGTGCATGGATAGCCCATTGCCGGGTTACACCACCGTGGGCAGCGGCAGCTACCGGCCCACCGACGTGCATTTTTTGCTGCAGCCAGTGGCCATGGACATGACCGATGTTCTGGAGAAGGAGCGCCTGATCCAGAGCCGGCAGAAGCATTATTCGGAGATGATCAGCGAAGAGTCGGCACCGTCGGCGCTGCACATGGCGCTCTATGAGCAGGCCATGGCCCAGAACGGCGCGCGCATGGCCGATGATGTCCAGGCGCTGGCCCACACACTGGCCGAGCAATATCGCGGGCCGAGCATCGCCCTGGTCTCGTTCGTGCGGGCCGGCGTGCCGCTGGGGGTATTGCTGCGCCATGCCCTGGTGGAACGGGGGCGTGATGCCCACCATTACGGCATCAGCATTGTGCGTGACCGGGGTATCGACACAGTGGCGCTGGAGGCCATCATCGCTCGCCATGGGGCCGCCAACATCGTCTTTGTCGACGGCTGGACCGGCAAGGGCGCCATCGCCGGTGAAATCGCGCGCAGCCTGGGCGACGACCCTCGCTTTCCCCTCGGGCCACGCCTGGTGGTGCTGGCCGACCCGTGCGGCCGCGCCTGGCTGGCGGCCTCGGCGCAGGACTGGTTGATTCCGTCCGGTATCCTGGGCGCCACCGTGTCAGGCCTGGTGTCGCGCTCGATCTGGCCAGCCTCGGGTGGCTTGCATGGCTGCGTGGTGTACGACCACCTGGCCGGGCACGATGTCACCCAGGGCTTCATCGAGCGCATCCAGGCCGCGCGCCCGCGTCTGGACACCCCGGCCGCCTCGCCGTGGACAGCGGCTCAGGCCCTTGCACTGCAGGCCGAGGCCGTCGACGTGGTCACCCGCCTGGCCACGCGGTTCCAGATCAGCAACCTGAACCGGATAAAACCTGGCATCGCCGAGGCCACGCGCGCGGTGCTGCGCCGGGTGCCGTACCGGGTGCTGGTACGCGAGCGCGACGATGCCGACATTCAACTGTTGCTGCACCTGACGGAACGCGCCGGCATCGAAGTGGAAGAGGCGGGCGCTGAACTGGGGCCTTACCGGGCGGTGACCATCATTCGGAGCGTAAGCTGATGAGTCGTGTCTCCCCTCATGCGCTGGGCGCCACGCTCTACATGCCCGCCACCCGTGACGACATCCTCGACGTGGTGCTGGGCCGCAAGCTGCCCGAATTGCGCTCGGTGGTCATCTGCCTGGAGGACGCCGTCGCCTGCCTGGACGTCGAGACTGCCCTGGCCAACCTGCGGCAATTGCTGTTGCGCATCGAGGCCCATGGCGGCCGGCCGGCCAACGGGCCGCTGGTGTTCGTGCGCCCGCGGGACGTGACCATGGCGGCGCGGCTCAACGACTGGCCCCGCATCGCCCTGATCGACGGCTTCGTGGTACCCAAGCTGACGCTGGGCACGTTGCCGGCCTGGGCCCGTGCCGTTTCCAACCCGGCGCTGGCCCTGATGCCTACCCTGGAAACCCGCGAGGTGTTCAGCCCCAACGCCATGGTCGAACTGGGCGAGGCCATGCGCCAGACACTGGGGGAGCAGGTAATCGTCGTGCGTATCGGCGGCAATGACCTGATGGGCTGCCTGGGCCTGCGCCGCGACCCCGAGCGCACCCTCTACCAGACACCCATGGGCTACGTCATTCCCATGCTGGCCGGCATTCTCGGGGCCCAGGGGTTTGCCCTGACCGCACCGGTGTTCGAGCTGATGTCCGCGCCGCGGTTGCTGGCCGAGGAACTGGCCCTGGACATCGCTCACGGCCTGGTCGGCAAGACCGCCATCCACCCTGCGCAGGTCAGCGTTATCCAGGACGCGTTGCGGGTCAGTCTCGAAGACCTCAATGGTGCCCGGTTGATCCTGAGCGAGGCGGCGCCCGCGGTGTTTCGGCACAACGATGCCATGTGCGAACCCGCCACTCATTTCAACTGGGCCACGCGGATTGTCGAACGCGCCCAGTGGCATGGCGTCAAACAGGGTGACGCCACATCCATTGAGCCAGTACGCCTGGCAGAGGTAAGTCGATGACACAGGACATGCTGGAAGCCGGCCCCGCGGGGGCCAAGGTGCTGTCAGTGTTTGACTTTGACGGCACGCTGACCCGGCACGACAGCTTCGTGCCTTTTCTGAAATTCGCTTTTGGCAACCGCGCCTTTACCTGGCGCATGGTGCGCATGCTGCCCTCGGCGCTGCGTTACCTGGGCAAAGGCCTGAGCCGCGATGAACTGAAGGCCACGTTGATTGCGTCGTTTCTCACCGATGTAGAGGTCAGTTGGCTGGAACAGAAGGCCGGGCAGTTCCGCGCCCACTTCTGGGGGCGCCTGATGCGCCCGGCCGGCGTCGCCGCGGTAGCGGCCGAGCGGGCGTCCGGTGCGCAGGTGACGTTGTGCTCGGCCTCGCCGAGCCTGGTGCTCAAGCCGTTTGCCGAGCACCTGGGCATCCGCCTGATCGCCACGGAACTGGAAGTTGCCAACGGCCGGCTGACCGGCCGTATCAGTGGCAGCAACTGCCGGTGCGAAACCAAGGTGCTCCGCTTGGAAGCGGTGTACGGCCCACTGTCGCAGTACCGCCTGCGCGCCTGGGGCGACACGCGTGGCGACCACGAGTTGCTGGCCGCCGCCCAGGACGCCCATTGGCGCCATTTTCACCCTGCCTGGCAACGGGGTCGGTTTCGGATCGAGACCATCGGCAGCCAGGTCAAGCGGGCCACCCCCGAAGACTCTTCACGAAAAAACGGGCCTGGCTCCGGCCAAGGCCCTGATGACCAACAAGGAGCGTAACCATGGCACTGACGTTAGCCAAGAATCAGTCGATTTCCCTGGAGAAAACCGCTGGAGGCGGGTTGAGCAAGATCACCCTCGGGCTGGGTTGGGACCCCGAGAAGACCGGCTTTTTCGGCAAGCTGATGGGCAACAGCGGTGATATCGACCTTGATGCCTCCTGCATCCTGTTCGATGAGGGGTTCAAGCCAGTGGACCTGGTCTGGTTTCGCCAGTTGAAGTCGCGGGACGGCTCGATTCAGCACTCTGGTGACAACCGCACCGGTGAAGGCGACGGCGACGACGAGTCCATCGCCGTCGACCTGGGCCGCCTGCCGGCGACCGTGAAACACCTGGTGTTCACCGTCAATTCGTTCACCGGGCAGACCTTCCAGAAAGTCGAGAACGCCTACTGCCGTATCGTCGACAGCGGCGCCAACAAGGAGCTGGCACGTTTCAACCTGTCCGAGAAGGGCGGCCATACCGGTATCGTCATGGCCAGCCTCACCCGTGGCCCGGCCGGCTGGGACTTCAAGGCCATCGGCAAGACCACCAATGGCCGTACGGCCGATGACCTGGTGAACCTGGCGGTCGAGGCGGTGCGCGCATGACCGTGCTGGTACCGGGTGGCAATGCGCCGGTCGCCACCGGCTCGCTTCGCGTGGACATCCACTACGGCACCATCGCCGGCGCCGATATCGACGTATCCGCCTTCGCCCTGACCGCCCAGGGCAAGGTGCGCGGCGATCAGGACATGTGCTTCTACGGGCAGCCCAACGTGCTGGGCGGTGCGCTTCAGCTCACCGATGCCTCGCCTGGGCGGGCGGCGTTCACCCTGGACCTGGGCCGCCTGGACGCGGCCGTCGAGAAAGTGGCGCTGACTGCTACCATCCACGAGAACAAGGCCAGCTTCGAGCGTGTCTCGACCTTGTCGCTGCACGTGGCGGGCGGTATCGAAGCACAGATCCCGACTGCCGGGATGAAGGAAACCGCGCTGATCCTCGGCGAGTTCTACCTGCGTCAGGGCGCCTGGAAATTTCGCTGCGTGGGTCAAGGCTTTGCTGGCGGCCTGGCGCCCCTGGCCACCCATTTCGGGGTCGAGATCGCGGCTGCTCCCGCGCCTGCCGCTGCACCGGCCGCCCCTCCTGCGGCGCCAGCCCCGGCGCCGGCGCCGAAGATCAGCCTGAGCAAGGTCACCCTGGACAAGACCCGCTCATCCATCAGCCTGGAGAAGACAGCGGCCGGCTTCGGCGAGATCCGCGTCAACCTCAACTGGAACAAGGGCAAGTCCGGCGGCCTGTTTTCGCGCAGCCAGGCCATCGACCTGGACGTGGGCTGCCTGTTCGAACTGCAGGACGGCTACAAGGGGGCCGTCCAGGCCCTGGGCAATGCCTTCGGCGACCTGCAGGACGAGCCCTACATCCAGCTGATGGGCGATGACCGCACCGGCTCCGTGGCCGGTGGCGAATGGCTGCACATCAACGGCAAGAAGTGGAGCGAGATCCGTCGCATTCTGGTGTACGCGTTCATCTACGACGGCGCGCCGAACTGGAAGGAAACCGACGGCGTGGTGACCATCCACGTACCGGGCCAGCCGGAGATCGAAGTGCGCCTGAACGAAGAGGGCGGGCGGCTGGGCATGTGTGCCATCGCCCTGCTGGAGAACGACAACGGTGCGGTCAAGGTGACCCGCCGGGTTGATTTCCACAAAGGCCACGAACCCATGGACAAGGCATACGGCTGGGGCATGCGCTGGAGCGCGGGCTCCAAATAACACCCTGAATTCGCGGGGCAGTTTGCCCCGCCTGCGAGGACTGCACCATGCTGGAATGGCTGAAAACGAACGCGGCGAAAGCCCGTGAAACACTGACCACCGAGGTGGCGAAGTTCAAGAACCGCAGCTTCATGGATGCCACGGCATCGGCCTGCGCGATGATCGCGGCGGCGGACGGCGAGGTTTCCTCTGCCGAGAAGATGAAGATGGCCGGGTTCATCAAGAACTCGCCGGAGCTCAAGGTGTTCGACCTGTCGGACGTGATCAAGTCGTTCAACGACGCGGTGGGCAAGTTTGAGTTCGACTACCAGATCGGGCAGGCCGAAGCGCTGAAAGTGATCAACAAGATCAAGGGCAACGACGGCGCCTCACGCCTGCTGGTGCGGGTGGCCTGTGCGATCGGCGCTTCGGACGGCAACTTCGACGACAAGGAAAAGGCAGCCTGCCGCCTGATCTGCCTGGAGCTGGGCCTGAACCCCGCTGATTTCGAACTGTAAGGTATTTGAACGTGGACACTCACATCGGTTTTCCCCCGCTGACCATGGCGGTTTTCGCCGGGATGGCCATCGGCGCCATGCTGCTGGACATGCTCACCCACCGTGGCGACAAGCCGGTTTCGCTGGCCAAGGCTTCGGTCTGGTCGGTGTTCTGGATCGCCCTGTCGCTGGCCTTCGCCGGTTTCCTGTACGTGCAGCATGGCCCGGAAGTGGCCAGCCTGTTCGTCACTGGCTACGCCCTGGAAAAAGTCCTGAGCGTGGACAACCTGTTTGTCTTCATGGCGATCTTCGCCTGGTTCAAGGTGCCGGACGGCCTGCGTCACCGGGTGCTGTACTGGGGCATCATCGGCGCCATCGTGTTCCGGGGCATCTTCGTGGCCATCGGCACCGGGCTGCTGGCCTTCGGCCCGTGGGTCGAGGTGGTGTTCGCCGTCATCGTGGCCTGGACTGCCATCATGATGCTCAAGGGCGGCGGCGATGACGAGGAGGAAGAGGACTACTCCAGCCACCTGGCCTACCGCTTTGCCTCCAAACTTTTTCCCGTGTGGCCCAAGCTGTACGGCAACCAGTTCTTCGTCAGTCGCAAGACCCTGGAGCGCGAGATCGGCAAGCCCGAGCACGCGGGCCTGAGCCTGGCGGCCAAAGGCGCGATCTTCGCCACGCCGCTGTTCCTGTGCCTGGTGGTGGCCGAGGTGTCCGACGTGCTGTTCGCGTTCGACTCGGTGCCGGCGGTGATCGCCGTCAGCCGCGAACCGCTGATCGTGTACTCGGCCATGCTCTTCGCCATCCTGGGCCTGCGCACCATGTATTTCGTGCTCGAAGCCTTGAAGCGTTACCTGGTGCACCTGGAAAAGGCGGTGATCGCGCTGTTGTTCTTCATCGCGGCCAAGCTGGCGCTCAACGCCACCGACCACCTGTTCCAGCACGGCTACAGCATCAGTGCCAATACCAGCCTGCTCATCGTGATGGTTGTACTGGTGATCGGCATCCTGGCCAGCGTCATTTTCCCGGGCAAGGACGACGGTCAGACCGAGCCCAATTGATTCCCTCATCGGCAAAACAAGGAGTTGTAACATGGCATTGTCTCTTCAGAAGGGCGGTAACCTTTCCCTGTCCAAAACCGACCCGTCGCTGACCAAATTGCTGGTTGGCCTGGGCTGGGACCCACGCGCCACCGACGGCACCGAATTCGACCTGGACGCCAGTGCGTTCCTGCTGAGCAGCACCGGCAAGGTTCGCGGTGAAGCCGATTTCATTTTCTACAACCAGCTCAAAAGCCAGGACGGTTCCATCGAACACACCGGTGACAACCGCACCGGCGCCGGTGATGGCGACGACGAAGTGCTGAAGATCGACCTCAGCCGCGTACCGGCCGACATCGACAAAGTGGTGTTCACCGTGACCATCCACGACGCCGAAGCGCGCAAGCAGAACTTTGGCCAGGTGGGCGGTGCGTTCATTCGCGTCGTCAACGAAGTCACCAACGCCGAAGTGGTCCGTTACGACCTGGCGGAAGATGCGTCCACTGAAACCGCGATGATCTTCGCCGAGCTGTATCGCAACAACGGCGAGTGGAAGTTCCGCGCCATCGGCCAGGGTTATGCTGGCGGCCTGAAGGCCGTGGCCAACTCCTTCGGCTTGAACTTCTAATTACCCGCAACGACAAGGAATCAGACCATGGCTGTAAGTTTGTCCAAAGGCTCCAACGTCTCGCTGTCCAAGGAGGCCCCGGGCCTCAGCGAAGTGACCGTGGGCCTGGGCTGGGATGCTCGCGTCACCGATGGCCAGGAATTCGACCTGGACGCCTCGGTGTTCGTGGTAGGTGAAAACGGCAAGGTCCTGGACGATGCCAGTTTCATTTTCTACAACAACAAGAAGTCCGTTGATGGCTCCATCGAACACCTGGGCGACAACCGCTCGGGCGCCGGTGAAGGTGATGACGAACAAGTGGTGGTCAAGCTCACCGGCCTGGCGGCCGCGGTGAAGAAACTGGTGTTCGCGGTGACCATCCACGACGCGGAAGCGCGCAAGCAAAGCTTTGGCCAGGTTGGCAACGCTTACATTCGTGTGGTCAACAAGGCGGACGGCAAGGAACTGGCCCGTTATGACCTGTCCGAAGACGCCTCCACCGAAACCGCGATGATTTTCGGTGAGGTGTACCGCAACGGCGACGAGTTCAAGTTCAAGGCCATCGGCCAGGGTTTCGCCGGCGGCCTCAAGCCGTTGGCTGAAGCCCATGGCGTCAGCATCGGCTGATAGCACCCAGCGCTGACAAGAAACCCTGCCTTCGCGCAGGGTTTCTTGTGTTGCACGTGTGGCAGCTCGACGCGGCTACAGCCTGTCGCGGCCGCCAGGCAGGGCACAAGACAGTCAGCCGAGAATGCCTTTCCCTCTGGCCTCCTTGAGCCAGCTGGGAAACTCGTTCATCAACTTGTCGTACAGCGCCTCTTCACTCACATCATGCAGGTCGTCCAAGGCGAAGAACCCGCAGTTGTCGACGACCCGGCCGGGCAATGTGTCGAGCTTTTCCAGAATGCCGTAACTGGAGCCGCCCAGGCCCACGAACTGCCAGAACACCGGGTAGCGTGCCGCCTCGACGATCAGTTGGGTGATGGCCTTGTTTTCATGCACGCCACCGTCACTGATGAACATCACGTAGACCGGCGTCAGATCCCCGGAGCGTTTGTAATAATCGATCACCTGGCGAATGACCTTGGGCTCGTCGTTCACCCGGGCCCCCAGGTTCCAGCGTTTCCAGCCACCTTCCACGGTGTTCACGTAGTCCTTGTGGTTGGCCAGTGATACCGCTGGCAGTTGCTGCGGCTTGGCCGCGAACCCCCAGCAGTCCAGTTCGCCGTCATCATCGAAGTGCACGGCCAGCGGCACCAGGCGGTTCACCACTTCCTGGACCCGGCCCTTGTTGTATTGGCCGTTCATGGAGCCTGAGACGTCCAGCACCAGCGCTACCCGGGCCGTGACGTTGGCCAGGTTGTTCTTTTCCAGGCTCAGTTGGGCTTTCTTGGCCAGGCTGAGCAAGTGCGGCGCGGCGTCGGCGATTTTCTTCTCAAGGGAAATTCGAGCGGGTACCACCGGTTGTTCCTGGACTTCTCCGCCGAAATGGCGCACCAGTGCGTCCAGGCCGTCGTTGAAGCCCTGCAGGTTGGCCTGCAGGCGCCAGGCACCGTCCTTGCGGTACAGGTCGGCAACCATGATGGCCTTCTCGCTGGCAAAGTCCCGGCCCTGAAACTCGCATGTCGCCGCGGTGGCGCCATCGGCCGCCTGAACCGCAAAAGCGCTGGGCGCCAGGTCACGCATGGCGCCGTAGCCGTCGATGGCGGCGGTGAACACCAGGCGCTCGATGGTCGCCGGCAGGGTCGTCAGGTTCAGGCTGAACGCACCTTCGTGAGCGAGCCGAACACTGGCGCAGGGCGTGGCAGGCTGGTTGAAGAAGACCATGTAGCGGTCATCCGACAGCTTGCCGGCGGCATCGATGCCAAAGCACGCGTAGTCGATGACATGGGGGGACTTGAGGGTGAGGGACAGGGTGAGCTGGTCACCCTGGAGGATACTTGACAGTGGCAGTCGTTGCCCTTGCGTAAGCTGCATGGCGCTTCCCTGTGTTGGCGTGAAAAGTATCGCCAATCATACAGGCTCGGCCCGCTGGCGTGGCCTTCAGTCAGCCTGTTCATCCTTGACTTTTTGCGCCACGTCGGCCGCAGCGGTGGCGGTGATGGTGCCGACGCTGGGCACTGTGTGGGTCACGGTGGTGGTTACCGTCGTCGTGATGTTGCGGGTATAGGCGTCGATGCGCATGCCATTGCGCATGTGGCCGGACACGGTCTGCGGGGTGATCAGGGTGCGGGTCAGGCTCGAGCCGACGGTGCGGAACAGGTTGCCAAGCGCTGAAACGATCGACACCACGGTCAGCACGCAGAAGGGAATGGCCAGGAACATGATCGACAATTTGAACCAGGCCAGTTCCGGCTCCAGGTGGTCAAGGGTGCGGCAATACAGAACGGCAACCGCGAGGTAGGCGAACGCCAGGCCGGCAATGGCCAGCGGTGTGTGGATATCGAACATTACCCGGGCGCACAGCAGGGCATAAATGACGATGCTGACCAGCGCATCGGGTACCAGGCTCTTGAGCCCGTCCACGGCGCGCGCGATGTTGTAGATCAGAAACCCGATGATGGCGATCCAGCCCAGCACGGGAATCATGCCCAGCGCCATGACCAGCAGCGACAGCAAAAAGCCGCGGATGATGTCGTGGTGCAGGTTGTGTTTGAACAGGTAATACAGAAAGTACGGGCCTGCGAACAGCACGACAATGCTTATCGAGATGGCAACGGCTTCCGGGGGCAGGAAGAAGCTGAGGCAGCCAATCAGGATCATGAAGGCGAGGCAGGGAATACCGGCGTGTGACATGGAGATCTTCCGTGGGGGTGGAACGAATGAAGCAGGCAGGGGTGTTGCCGCCCTTGCCTGTCAGGTCAGTAGAGGAGTGGTGTCGAACTCGAGGCAGTCGGCAAGCGAGGTGAACATCGGCCGCCGGCACAACCAGGCCGTTAGGGCCGTGTACGCCAGTGTCAGGCCGGCGATCTGGGCGCGGGTGGCCCGCTTCTCGCGACGGTTGCGGGCGTCGGCCCGGGCCTGGGATTCGCCTTGGCGGCGGGTGTTGACGAACAACGAGGCGATCAGCAAGCCGATCAGGACGTAGAACACCGAGATGAGCGTCAGTTTTGTCACGATGACCATGACCGTGTTCAAGGCGCCGCGGTTGCTGCGTATCGAGGCGTAGACCGCGTACAGGATCGCCAGGGCGAAACCCGTCACGCCGGCGCTGTACACCAGTACGGCGGGCAACTCCAGCCATCGACACAGCGCACCGATGATCACGCCGGCAGCCGGCAGCAGGTTGGTGATGGCGGCGTCCGTGTAGTCGGTGTAGAGGGTAGCCACCTGGGCGTGGTGGCGCCGCAGGGTGAACGCCGTGATGCAGGCCCCGATCAGTAGCGTGTACTTCCAGCCGGGGCCGCCGAAGAACCACTGCCACAGCGTTTGCGCGGCAGCGGGTTGAGCAGCCGGGGCAGGAGCCTGGTAGCGCGGCTGAAGGGGGGCGGCGGGCGCCAAAGCGTGCGGCCGAGGCTGTTGCTCCGCCGCCGCCCGGGCCTGGTCGACGCGCTGCGCTGCCAAGGCGTCTTGCGCCTGGCGTTGCGCTTCACGCTGCTGGGCCTGAACCCGCTGCTCAGCGTCATAGGCCTTGGCCTGCTCGTCGGCGGCGTAGTGGTCAAGCACCTGAATACGCGCGCCCAGCGCCTTATCCAGGCACTGCTGAGTGGTGCATTGGTCACGCTGGGCCAACCACTCCCGCTGGGACTGGCGTAGCGCCTGCGGATCGGCGGCAGCGGTGAGGGCCTTCTTGTAGGACGTGGCAAGCACGTTGTCTACCGTGGACAGATAACCATCGGCGCAGATGGATTTTTCCGCGAAGGAACTGGCCTTCGAACAATCGAAGCTGGCAGCCATGCCATTGCCAGCCAGAAGCGCCAGCAGCAGTGCGGTGGTGGGGCGGAGCGTCATCCTGTAGTCCCTTATCCTGGTAATTGCCGAGTCCTGTGCAAAGGCAGAGGCTGTATCGGCCGCGCGCGTGAGTTCCTTAGTGGCTTTTCGCTATGGCCGATCTAGGTTCCAGTCTTCTTGTCTTCAGCGCTCTGGTGCAATGTGAGCTCGATTTCCACCCGGCGATCGATAGCCAGGCATTCACGCAGGTCCAGGCCCTTGAGGTCCCATGGGCAGGTTGCTTTCGGCTCCAGGGAGCCGCGTCCGACAATGTCGACGTGAACATGGTCGAACAGCGGTGCTAGCTGAGTGAAGACTTGTTTTGCGCGGCGGATGGATAGCTTGGTGTTGGAGTCGTTGTCTTTGGCAATCGGCACTCGGTCGGTGTACCCGATAATGCGTGCGGACAGTATCGCCAGGTGCGCCTCCTTGAGCCTAGCCCCGGTACGCTCGGCAAAGTTTTTCAACTCCACTTTGCCCTCATCGTTCGGGGTATCCGAATAGTTATCAAATAACGTGTCGGTGTTGAGGGTCACGCAGGTGCTGAAACTCGCTTTTTTATCGGTGGGGGTGATGATTTTCAAGCCAGCCTGATCGAGTTCGATTTTGGCTTTGGCGACCCAATTGCCATTCTCATTGACGAGTAATTGCACGAGACTTCTTTCGCCAAGGCCATGCCACAGCACATTGAAATGATGAACGATACGGGTTGGAGTCGCCCCCACCGAACATCCGTACACAGAAAGGTCCAACTCTTTTGCAACGTCGTTGATGATGTGTAAATTGTCGGCATCGAGCACCAGCGAGACATTTTTCTGTTGGATACCGATGAAGCTGAACGCGCTGTTGATGATAATCGACAAAATCGGTACAGCGATGAAAGGCGGCAGCATGATACCCATGAAAATGAGCGTGATTCGAAACCGGCGCCGTTCGCGTCGCTTGGCGACTCCGAGGCCTGGGACCGGTTTCCACTTGAAGAGTGCGAAGTGCAGCAGGAAGCCGCTGGACAACGGCGCTACGAGGGCGGGGAAGCTTCCCAGTTCGTAGGCGACCCCAGCGTGGCAGCCCAGCAGCAAGATGACCGTTGCCACAGGCAATAGACTACCCCAGCTCAGTGGCTCGTCCAGAAAAACCTGCCCGAAGTAGTAAAGCAGCACGCACGTCATGAGCCATAACAGGTACAAAAGCCCAAAACCCAGCGCGATAAATACGAACACCAGTCCGTCAGCGATATTCAGGCCAGTGGGAAAAAAGTTGATGGTAAAGGCGCAGTAGCTCCAGGTAATGAGCACACCAAGTGCGACGATCAGTCTGGCCAACAGTGAGCCGTGTTTACTCAGGGCGTCGAGCAATTCATTCACACTATCATCCTTGAAACCTGCGAAAAGATGCGTGGCACTATGCCATATATACGTGATCGTTTCAAAATCGACACATGCCGGGCAGGGCTGAGTACCTGCCACGCTGGGCGAAAGACTTGCGTTGTGGGACCGGGCGTAAGCTCGGGAAGCAGACAACGCGGTTGACGGGCCTCTTCCGAAGCTTTATCCGGTGCCACAGGGTTGCCGCGATGGCAGGAAATGGAGGGGCGATCCCGCCATAGGCGCTGTTGCCCCACCAACACTTGATCGGCAGTTTGCCGCTTTCCGCCCTCGCCAACCCCCGCCAAAGCCCTTTGAACCGGGCCTTTCAACCCGGCACGGCTTGTGCAATCCCCTAGGCCAGAACCATTGGCCGAGGGACGCCCGTGCATCCAACCTTCAAGACTTTCACCCTGGCCGCGCTGTGCGTGGCGCTGGCAGCGTGCGACCGCAGTACCCCAGTGGCACAGCGCAGCACCACGCCCGTCAGCGGCGGCACGCTGGTCTATGCCACCGACCGCGAGCCCACCTGCCTGGACCCCCATGTGTCCGGCGACATGCCCCAGGTGTTCGTGGGGCAGCAGTACCTGGACTCGCTGGTGTCCATGGACGAGAACGGCAAGATCGGCCCTTGGCTGGCCAAAAGCTGGGAGGTCTCCGCCGACGGCACCACCTATACCTTCCACTTGCGCGATGACGTGCATTTCACCGATGGCACGCCGTTCAACGCCGCCGCCGTGAAGGCCAACCTCGACCACATGGCCAACCCCAAGACCCAGTCCAGTACGGCCGGTGGCTATATCCGCCAGTACGTCAGCACGGACGTGGTGGATGAGCACACCGCCGTGGTGCACCTGTCCTCACCCTATGCCGCGTTCCTGGAAGTACTGGCGCAAGGGTTTCTGGGCATCGAGTCGCCCACCGCGCTGCTGCGCTCGCGGGACGAAAATTGCCAGTCGCCGGTGGGTTCGGGGCCGTTCAAGGTGATCAAGTGGGACCGCCAGAGCCAGGTCGAGCTGGTGCGCAACCCCGATTACAACTGGGCGCCGCCCACGGCCCATCATCAAGGGCCAGCCTATCTGGACCGGGTGGTGTGGAAGTTCATTCCCGAACCATCGGTACGCTTCGCTTCGCTGCAGGCCGGTGAGGTGGACGTGATCGAGGCGCTGCCGCCCGAATCGCACGCAGCGGCCCGGCATAACCCGGACCTGAGCCTGATGATTGCCCTGCGGCCCGGCAACCCCACCAACGGCACCCTCAACACCCGCCGGGTGCCCTTCAACGACGTGAAGGTGCGCGAGGCCTTTGTGCGCAGCGCCGATGTGGAGGGCGCGCTCAAGAGCGTGTACTTCGGCGAGTTTCCGCGGGCCGGGGCGCCGTTGAGTTCAGCCACGCGGTTTCACAGCGCTGACTTCGAGCACGCGCAGGACTATGACCCGGCCCGGGCCAACCACCTGTTGGATGAGGCCGGCTGGACGGGGCGCGACGCCCAGGGTTACCGCACCAGGGACGGCCAGCGCCTGCAGGTGCATGTGATCATGAGCAATGAGACCCCGCCCTCGGAGCAGACCTTGTGGGAACAGGTGCAAGCCACCACCCGCGCCGTCGGCTTCGAGGTGTTGATCGACCAGATGAGCGCGGTGCAGGCCACCGACCACCAGGCCAAATGGGACTACGACGTCATTCCCGAGTACTGGAACACCAACACCGCCGACGTGCTGCGCATCATCTTCAGCTCGCAGTTCCTGCAACCGGCGGGTGTGGGCGGGTACCACCAGAACACCGCGGGCTTTGACGACAAGACCTTCGACCAGACGCTGGAGGGCGCCCTGGCCACCCAAGACCCGCAACAGCGCCAGGCCTTGTATTACCAGGCACAGGCGATCGCCAGCCGCAACTACCTGCAACTGACCACCTACCCGCAAAGCACGCGCCTGGGCATCTACAAGACTACCCAGGGCGTGCGCATCGAGCCCTCCCTGGCCGTGACCTACCTCTATGACGCATGGGTGAACAAATGAATGCCATCGTGACGCTGGAAAACCCGCGCCGTCAGCGCTTGGCCCACCTGGGCCGGCGTGCGCTGCTGCGGCTGGGCGGTGCCGTGCTGGTGCTGTGGGCCGTGGCCACCCTGACGTTCTTCGCCCTGCGGCTGATGCCGGGTGACCCGGTGCTGGCCATCCTGGGCGGCCCCAGCGGCAACCCGACCCCGGAGACCATCGCCGAAGCCACCCACGAGTTCGGGTTGGACAAGCCGCTGGCCGTGCAATACGGCCTGTACCTGGCCAAGCTGGTGCAGGGTGACCTGGGTGTCTCCTACTCGCGCCACCAGCCGGTGACCCAAGTGCTGGCCGAGCAGAGCGGGGCGACCCTGGAGCTGGTCGTCGTCGCCCTGTTGCTGGCCTGGGTGCTGGTGCTCGCCTGGACCCTGGTGACCGCTGGCCGGCGGGGCTGGCTGAGCCAGTTGGGCTCGCTGGTGGAAACCGTGTCGGCGGCACTGCCGCAGTTCTGGCTGGCGATCATGTTGCTGGCGGTGTTCGCCTTCGGCCTGCGCTGGTTTCCGCCGGCGGGCAGTGATGGTATCGCCACCCTGGTGTTGCCGGCGCTGGCGCTGGCCCTGCCATTGGCCGGTTTCATCGGCCAGGTGACCCGCGAATCCCTGGAATTGACCCTGGAGCAGCCCTTCGTGCTGACGGCCCGCACCCGTGGCCTCAGTGACCTGGCGGTGCGTTTCAGGCACGCCCTGCGCCATGCAGTGCTACCGGGGGTGTCACTGTCGGGCTGGGCCATCGGCGCGCTGATCAGCGGCGCCGTCGTGGTGGAAGTGATCTTTTCCCGCAAGGGCCTGGGGCGCCAGCTGTACCAGGCGGTGCAGGCCCAGGACCTGCCCCTGACCATCGGCATCAGCCTGGTGGTGGCGGCCGGCTATGTGCTGGCCAACCTTCTCATCGACCTGCTGTATGAGTGGATCGACCCACGCCTGGCGGAGCAACGCCCATGAGCCAACTGATTCTCGAAGCCCCCGCGCTGGACCTGGCCCGGCCCCGTTTCACCCCGCGCTGGGGCACCTTGCTGGCAGGCCTGTTCCTGGCCTGGCTGGTGGCCGCGGCACTGGCCCCGGGCCTGTTCAGCCACAGCGATCCGCTGGCCATCGTGCCACGGGACGCGTTCCAGGCGCCTGGCTGGGCGCACTGGTTTGGTACTGACCAATCGGGCCGCGACATCTATGCACGCATCGTCTTCGGTGCCCGCCAGTCGCTGCTGATCGGCATGGCCGCCACAGCGCTGGCCATGGCCGTGGCCATCAGCCTCGGGCTACTCGGCGGTCTGTTGGGCGGCGCGACCGACCGCGCCATCGGCTGGCTGCTGGAAGTGCTGTTCGCCTTTCCCAGCCTGGTACTGGCCCTGCTGTTCGTGGCGGTATTTGGCAGCGGTATCGGGCCGTTGATCATCGCCACCGGCATCGGCGGCGCGCCGGGCTACGCACGCATGGTCCGCGGCCAGGTACTGAGTGTGCGCAATGCCGGTTATATCGAGGCGGCCCGCGCCCTGGGCCACCGTCCAGCGCGGATCATCCTGCGCCAGTTGCTGCCCAACGCCCTGCGCCCGCTGGTGGTCACCATGACCATGGGCGTGGGCCAAGCCATTGTCTGGGCTTCGGCCTTGAGTTTCCTGGGCCTGGGCGCCAAGCCGCCCGCACCCGAGTGGGGGACCATGCTATCCATGGGCCGCGACTTCGTGGTCAACGCCCCCTGGCTGACCTTCGTGCCCGGGCTGTTCATCGTCTTGACCACCTTGTCCACCACCGTGGTGGGCCGTTACCTGCAACAACGCCTGGAGGGCCGCCTGTCATGAGCCAGAAGACGTTGACCGTCGAAGGGCTGTCCATCCGTTTCGGTGACCACAGCGTGGTGCGTGATGTGAGTTTCACCCTCGCACCGGGCAAGACCCTGGCGCTGGTGGGTGAGTCCGGCTCGGGCAAGAGCGTGACCGCGCGCAGCCTGATCGGCCTGGCCGGTGCCGGCGCGCAGATCAGCGCACGCACCCTGCGCTACGGGGATCACGATTTGCTGGCCTTGAGCGAACGCCACTGGCGACGCCTGCGTGGGCGCGACATCGGCTTCGTGCTGCAGGACGCCCTGGTGTCCCTGGACCCGCTGCGCCCGGTGGGCAAGGAGATCCTCGAAGTCCTGAGCACCCATCAGTGGGGCACCGCGGCCAGCCGCCAGGCGCGGGTGCACGAGCTGCTGACCCGGGTGGGTGTACCAGAGCCGCAGTTGCGCGCCCGTCAGCGCCCGGATCAACTGTCCGGTGGCCTGCGCCAGCGCGCGCTGATTGCCAGCGCCCTGGCCCTGGACCCCAGCCTGGTGATCGCCGACGAACCCACCACTGCGCTGGATGCCACGGTGCAAGCGCAGATACTGGAAGTGCTGCAGGGTATCAAGGCCCGCGGGGCGTCACTGCTGATCATCAGCCACGACCTGGCAGTGGTGGCGCAATTGGCCGATGACGTGCTGGTGTTGCGCCATGGCGAGGTGGTGGAGCAGGGGCCCATCGATCAGGTATTGCGCACCCCCAGCCACCCGTACACCCAGGCACTGCTGGACGCCGTGCCCGGCGAACATCAGCGTGGCACGCGGCTGTCACCCGGCGGCGGCCCGGTCCCACGGGTGCGGACGCAGGCGGTGGGCGAGCCGTTGTTGCAGGCCAAGGGCCTGGGCAAGCGCTATGAGGGCCCCGACCGCCAGGTGCGCCAGGTGGTCAATGACGTCAGTTTCGTCCTGCATGCCGGACAGACCCTGGGAATAGTCGGTGAGTCCGGTTCAGGCAAGACCACGGCCGCGCGCATCGCCCTCGGCTTGCTGACCCCGGATGCCGGTACCGTGACCTTCGCCGGCCAGCCGTGGAACGGCACGGGCGAGGGGGCGGTCAGCGAGGCGCGGCGACGCTTGCGTCGTCGCGACATCAGCGTCATCTACCAAGACCCGCTGAGCTCGTTCGACCCCCGCTGGAATGTCGGCCAGATCCTCGTCGATGCCTTGGACGTCGCCGGCGTGGCGGCGCACGAGCAAGCGGCACGGGTCGCCCGCCTGCTCGACCAGGTGCGCCTGCCGGTTGCCCTGGCCAGCCGTCGCCCTTTGCAACTGTCCGGCGGCCAGCGGCAACGCGTAGCCATTGCCCGTGCCATCGCCAGTAACCCCAAGGTGATCGTCTGCGACGAACCAGTATCGGCGCTGGATGTGTCGGTGCAGGCCCAGGTGCTGGACTTGCTGGCCGACCTGCAGGCCGAACTGGGCCTGGCCTACCTGTTCATTTCCCACGACCTGGGAGTGATCCGCCATGTCAGCGACCAGGTAGTGGTGATGCGCCACGGCCAAGTGGTGGAGAGCGGCAGCGTCGACCAGGTGTTTGATCACCCGCGCCATGACTACACCCGCCGCCTGCTGGCCGCTGTGCCGCGCTTGCCCGGTGCCGGGGTGGCCTGGCAGGCACCGCCGCTGGAAGCGGAAAACCCGTTGTGGCTCTTCGATGAGTCGCGCCTATGGAAAATCGCCATTTGAATCGCACAGGAATCCCCATGTCTGTACAGGCCTTGAAAGACCGCATTTACGCGCTGCTTCCACACATCGAAGCGGGCGCTGCTGCCCGCGAGCGCGACCGTCAGTTGCCCCATGAGGCGGTACGTGCGTTGGCCCAAGCCGGGCTGTTCACCCTGCGCGTGCCTGAGGCGGCCGGTGGCCCCGGGGCTTCGGTGCGTGACGTGATCGAAGTGCTGCTGGCGGTGGCCAGCGTCGACTCCAACACCGCCCAGGCATTGCGTCCTGGCCTGGCCTTCCTGGAAGGCCTGCTGACCGGTGCCGAAGACGATGCCGACCGTGAGCGTGACCGCTGGTTCGCCCGTTACCTGGACGGCGCCGTGCTGGGTAACGCCGGCTGGGAAGTGGGCGGCGCCAACGGCGCCATCAGTGCGCGCATCGTGCGCCAGGGGGACCACTACCGGGTTACTGGCAGCAAGTATTACAGCACCGGCGCCCTGTACGCGGACTGGATCAGTGTGGTGGCGCTGGACGAAGACGATCAGCCCCGGTCGTTCGTGCTGCCACGCGACCGCCAGGGCCTGGTGCTGCTCGATGACTTCGACGCCATGGGCCAGCGCCTGACCGCCAGTGGTACCACGCGCCTGGACGAGGTCATCGTCTACCCGGACGAACTTCGCGCCCGCACGGTGCAGGAGGGTACCCGCACCATCGTCACCCCATTCCTGCAATTATTCCTGGCCACGGTGCAGGCGGGGATCGCCCGCAACGCCCTGAATGACGCCGTGCGTTTCGCTCGCGACCACGCTCGGCCGATCAAGCACAGTAGCGCCAGCCGCTCGGTGGACGACCCGTATGTGGAGTTGAGCGTTGGCGAGATCGCGGCCCGCGCCTATGCCGCCGAAGCGGTGGTAGTGCGCGCGGCCGACACCATCGACCGCGCCTGGGCGGCGGGGCAGGCTCCCGCGCTGGTGGAGCAGGCGGCGGTGGAAGTGGCGCAGGCCCAGTTCATGGCGGCAGACAGCGCCTTGAAAGCGGCCGAGCGGCTGTTCGACGTGGGTGGCGCGTCCACCACCAGCCGCCAGCACAACCTGGACCGCCACTGGCGCAACGCCCGCACCGTGACCAACCACAACCCGCGCGACTGGAAGGCTGCGGCGGTGGGCGCCTGGGCACTGAAAGGCACGCCACCGCCCACCTCCGGGCTGTTCTAAATCTCTCATGCTGAAGCACCGCGGCGCCTGCTTCCTGAGCTGGCGCCCGGTCACACCGCTCTGGCGGGGCTCGCCTGTGGGACCGGGCGAAGCTCGGGAAAAGGACCCCGCGTAACGTCAGGCGATCTGCAGGCCCAGGTTCTTCAGGTACATATGTACCAGATCTGGCACATTTCATGATTGTCATGGAGGCCGTCGTATCCCCCGGATGTCCCGCCAAGGAAGCGCCACACCATGCCTCAGAGCACCACAACCCCCGAAAACCCTCGCCCGCGCTGGAAGATCGAACACCTGCCGGATACCCCCCTGGCCTTCGTCATGCTGTTCCTTCGGCGTTTCAAGGGCTGGTACCTGGCCATCCTGTTGCTACAGATTGGCGCGGCCGTGTGCACTATCCTGGTTCCCTGGGGGCTGGGCCAGTTGACCGGGTTGGCCAGCCGCCTGCCAGCCATTGACCAGGCTTTCGAGGCGCTGCGCACCCCGTTACTGCTGTTCGGTGCGTTGCTGGTGGTCGAAATGCTGATGATGCGTATCGGCAACGGCTGCCATATCCATGTCGTACCCATTCAGCGCCGTGCCGTCACCCAGACCCTGTTCGCCTACCTGCAACAGCATTCCCATCGTTTCGTCAGCAGCGAGTTCGCCGGCGCCCTGGCGCACCGGGTATCGGAGGTCTCGCTGGGGGTCAACATGGCGATCGCCATCGTGCTGTTCGACCTGATCCCGGTGCTGGTCACCCTCAGCGTCTCCGTGGTGCTGTTGTACCTGGCCGCACCGGTGCTCGGCGAGTTCATGCTGGCCTGGGCGATACTGTTCATCGCCGTCAGCTACTGGCTGGCACGCCGCAGCCAGCCGCTGGCGCAGCAGTTTTCGGCAGCGCGCAGCCTGTGCAACGGCAAAGTGGTGGACGCGGTCAGCAACCTGACCAACATTCGGCTGTTCGCCCGTCACGCTTTCGAATACGACTACCTCAACCGCTTCCTCAACCGTGAGATGAAGGCCGCCTACCGCGCTTTCATCTACATGGAGAAGATCCGTTGGCTGCTCACCGGCCTGAGCGTGGTGCTCAAGCTGGGGATGGTGCTGCTGGCCCTGTACCTGTGGCAAGCACAGCGCGTGGACGTGGCGGGGTTCGTGATGGCCACCAGTCTGTCGTTGCTGATCGTCAACGACGTGGCCAACCTGGCCCGGCGGCTGCTGGACTTCTTCGAAGCGGCCGGCAACATCAGCAACGGCGTACGTACGCTGACCCGCCCCCACGAAGTCACGGACCGTGCCCAGGCACAACCGTTGGAGGTCAAGCGCGGGCAGATCGAATTTCGTCAGGTAACGTTTGGCTACGGCGTTGGGCAGCCCATCTTCCAAAGGTTCGACCTGACCATCCCGGCTGGCCAGCGGGTAGGGCTGGTGGGTTCTTCCGGCTCAGGCAAATCGACCCTGTTGAGCTTGCTGCTGCGCCTGTACGACGTGCAGGGCGGCACGGTGCTGATCGATGGCCAGGACGTGCGCCAGGTCACCCAGCACTCCTTGCATGCCCAGATAGGCCTGATCCCTCAGGAACCGGGGCTGTTCCACCGCACCATTCGTGAAAACATCCACTACGGCCGCCTGGACGCCAGCCACGAAGAACTGGACGCCGCCATCCACCGGGCCGGTGCCGAGGGTTTCATCGGCCAGATGGAGCACGGCTACGACTCGCTGGTGGGTGAGCGTGGGGTGAAACTGTCGGGCGGCCAGCGCCAACGCATTGCCATTGCCCGGGTGATTCTGAAGGGCGCGCCGATCCTGGTGATGGACGAAGCCACCTCCAGCCTCGACTCGATCACCGAGCGGTTCATCCAGGACAAACTGGATGAGATCATGGAAGACAAGACCGTGCTGGTGGTGGCCCACCGCTTGTCCACCGTGGCACACCTGGACCGTATCCTGGTGATGGACCAGGGGCGGTTGGTGGAAGACGGCAGTCACGACGAGCTCCTTCGTCGGCGCGGGCACTACTATCGGTTGTGGAGCCGCCAGGCGCAGGGGGTGGAAGAGCCGGCATGATCGCGCGTAGTAGCGGACCTGGCCGCGTCACGAACGCCGCGCAGTATCCGCCATACCGCATGTACCGCCGACGCGGCCAGGTCCGCTGTTACTTGGCTTATGCTGATCAGGAATATCAAAAGCACAATCAATTCCTTTTGATTTTAAATAACCTGAGGCACAGTAAACCCATCGCGGCACTGGCCGCAGCTTTCATCACAAGGGAACCGTGCCATGACCATTAAAGCCATCAACGTTCGCAACCAGTTCAAAGGCGTGATCAAGGAAATCATCGAAGGCCCGGTGGTGTCTGAAATCGACGTGCAGACCGCTTCCGGCATTGTCACCTCGGTGATCACCACCCGCTCCATCCATGAACTGGAGCTGAAAGTGGGCAGCGAAGTGATCGCTTTCGTCAAGTCCACCGAAGTGTCCATCGCCAAGCTCTGAGCCTGCCAGGCACGCTATCCATTGACCGCGCGGCGCCACGGGCAGAAGATCGTGGTGCAGCCGGCAAAGGAGAGATGCCATGAACAAGTTTGCCCATCATTCGCGTAACCTCCTGGGGCGCGATTTTGCCGTGGGCGATATTCATGGGCACTTCGAGCGCCTGCAGGTTGCCCTCGACAGTGCTGGCTTCAACCCGGCCACCGACCGGCTGTTCAGTGTCGGTGACCTGGTGGACCGCGGCCCGCAAAGCGAACACTGCCTGGAGTGGCTCGACCGCCCCTGGTTTTTCGCCGTGCAGGGCAACCATGAAGCCCTGGCCATCCAGCACCATGCCAATATCAGCGTCGACGAGCGCATGTACCGGGCCAGCGGCGGCGCCTGGTTCCTGGATGCCAGCCCGGAAAAACAACGCCTGTACGCCCAGCGTTTCGCGCAGTTGCCCGTGGCCATGGAGGTCGAGACTTCCAGAGGCCTGGTAGGGCTGGTGCACGCCGATTGCCCTTACCCGACGTGGCGGCAGTTGCGTGAATTCGTGCAGCATCGCTGGCCGGACGATACTTACACCGACGAGGGCTGCCAGTGGTCACGGGCACGGATCAAGCGTGGGGACGGTTCCGGCATTCGCGATGTGCGCGCCGTGATCGTCGGCCACACGCCCCTGCGTCGCCCGCGTCGCCTGGGCAATGTCTGGCACATCGACACGGCAGGCTGGAGCGAGGGTTATTTCACCCTGATGGAGCTGGCGGCGCTGGAAGCGGTCAACGTGCCGGAGCGGCCGGTGGGGTAGGCCCCGTCACAAGGCCGCCTCGCTCTGGGCGTGGCGCACCTGGTGGGGCGGGAACATACGGTTGCGCCCCTGGCTCTTGGCCTTGTACAGGGCCTCGTCCGCCGCTTGCACCAGTGCATTGGGGTGCGTCTCGTTGCCCTCCGGCATCCATACATGCACGCCGGCGCTCACCGTGACCAGCCCACCATCGTTGCCGGCATGGTGAATCGCCAGAGCACGCACGCTGTGCAGAATCTTTTCGGCCACCCGCCAGGTGCCGGCCCAATCGCTTTCGGGCAACAGCACCAGCATTTCCTCGCCGCCGTAGCGCACCACCAGGTCGGTGCTGCGGCCCACGCAATCAAGTACCGTGCGGCCCACGTCGCTCAGGCACTGGTCACCCGCGGGGTGGCCATACAAGTCGTTGAAGCGCTTGAAATGGTCAACGTCGATCATGATCAGCCCCAACGGCTTGCCGCTGCGTCGGGCGCGGCCGATTTCATGGGGCAGGGCGGCGTCCAGTTGACGGCGGTTGGCCAGGCCGGTCAAGGCGTCCTGCATGGCGAGGATCTCCAGCGCGGCGTGGGCGTTGCGCAGCTTGGCCTCGGTCATCAGGCCGCGACGGATCTCGCGCAGCAGGATGACCCCGAACACCGACAAGGCTCCGCCCACCAACAGCAAGAAGAGAATCGAACGCACCAGGTTGGCGTACCAGGTCGCGTAGATCGCGTCCTTGGACTGGGCGGCTTCCACCACCAGGGGGTATTTGTCCAAAGCCTTGTAGCTGAACAGACGGGCCACGCCATCGATCAGCGAGGGCATCATGCTGCTGCCCGCGGGCTGGTTGGGCAGCAGCTCGCTGAACACCCGGCCACGGGCCAGGCTGGTGCCGATCACGTGTTCGTCGAAAGGCCGCCGGGCCAGTACCGTGCCGTTGCTCAGGGCCAGCAGGATCACGCCCTGGTGGTCCAGGTCGAAGGACTGGTAGAAGCGGTTGAAGAACTCCAGGTCGAGGGTCGCCAGCACCACCCCGGCAAACGTCCCGTCGGCGGCGTCGATGCGCCGTGATACCGGAATGACCAATTGGTTGTTGGTGCGGCTGCGGATCACCGGGCCGATGTGCACGGCCGTGCTTCGGTTGAAACGGTGGAATTGAAAGTATTCACGGTCGGCATTGTTGACGCCCTGCGGGTCGACGTCGTTGGCGGTCGCGAGCCAGTTGCCGTTCTTGTCGTACAGGAACAGGCCATGCAGTTGGTTGAGTTCGTGGGTGCGGATTTGCATCAGCCGGTGCAGGCGGGCCAGTTGCACAGGGCCGGTGCCGTCGACCTGCACCCGCTCGACCAGGTCGCTGAGCACCGTGTCGGCTTCCTGCACGGTGCTCTCGGCGTGCTGGGCCAGGGAGCGCGCCAGGTTGTTGGTGTCGGTGTGGGCTTCGCGCAGGACGTGGTCGCGAGCCGTCCAGATCTGCCAGGCGTCCAGGCCCAGCAATGACAGGAGCACCAGGGCCATGAAGCCAACGGCGAGACGTTGAGCCGAAGGGCGAGCCTTGGTGATGATGCGCTGCTGCAGGTTGTCCAGCATCGGCGACCGGGAAAATAAGTGGGCGTGCTCACCAGTGTAGCTGCTTTACGGGAGACTCCATGCAGGCATGGCAACCCAGTTCCTGCAGCGGGGCAGTAGCGGCCCTGTGTGCCCAGCCCCCAGTTGCTCAGGCCTGGGGGACCATGGCGAAGCCTACGCCAAAGCGGTTCCAGGCGTTGATGGTGGCGATGGCCAGGGTCAGGTTGACCACTTCCACGTCGCTGAAGTGCTCCAGCAGCGCCTGGTACTGGTCCTGGGGGGCATGGTGGATGGACAGCAATGTCAGGCTTTCCACCCAGGCCAGGGCGGCGCGTTCGCGTGGGGTGAAGAACGGGGTTTCCTGCCATACCGAGAGGGTCTGCAGGCGGGCTTCGGTTTCACCTGCCTTGCGGGCATCATTGGCGTGCATGTTGATGCAGTAGGCGCAGCCGTTCAATTGCGAAGCGCGCAGGCGCACCAGTTCCAGCAGGTCGCTTTCCAGGCCGGACTTGGCCAGGGCCATTTCCAGGCCGACCATGGCTTTGTACGCGTCGGGGGCTTGCTTGGACCATTCGATGCGAGTGCTCATTTCGGTGTCTCCGGGTAAGTAGGGTGTGGGAGATACCTTAACGAGCCGGGGCCTGAGACCGAATAGCCAATTGGCCCCTTTATGCAGGGGCCAATTGCTGAAGGATGCCATGCACCCGGTCCAGCGCCGGGTCGATGTCCAGGCGCTCTATGGCCCCGAACCCGAACAGCAATCCTTGCCCAGCGGGTTGTTGCCCATAAAACGGCATCAAGGGGTAAAGCCCGACCTCTGCCTGGCGCGCCACCTGCACCAGCAGGGACAAGTCCACCGGCACTTGGGCCAGTGCGCTCAAATGGTAGCCTGCCACGGCTGGCACCGCCTGGAACCAGGGCGCCAGGTCACTGTCCAGGCGCTGCAGGATGCGCTCGCGGCGGCCGCTGTAGACATCGAAGCAGCGGCGGATGTGCTTGAGCAATTCCCCCTCGTTGATGAACTTTGCCAGCGCCCACTGGTTGAGCGTGGGGGTGTGCCAATCGCTCAGTTGCTTGGCCACCCGCACGGCCTGCAACAGGGCATGGGGCAGTACCGCATAGCCCAGTCGCAGTTCTGGCAGCAAGGTCTTGGAGAAGGTGCCCAGGTAGGCGACCAGCCCTTGAGTGTCCAGGCTCTGCAGGGAGTCGGTGGGCGGGCCCTGGTAGCGGAATTCGCTGTCGTAGTCGTCCTCAATGACGATCGCCCCGAGCTCCGCGGCCCTGGCCAGCAAGGCATGGCGCCGGGCCAGGCTCATGGGCATGCCCAGGGGGAACTGGTGGGAAGGGGTGACGTAGATCAGCCGGGTGCCTTCGGGGATCAGCTCCACGCGCAGCCCCTGGTCATCCACCGGCACGTTGACCACGTCCGCGCGCTGGGCCGTGAACAGCAAGCGCGCCGGGGGGTAGCCCGGGTCTTCCATCACCACCTTGCAGCCGGGCTCGATGAGCACGCGAGACACCAGGTCCAGCGCCTGCTGGGCGCCGTTGGTGACCAGCACGCTATCGACGCTGGCCTGCACGCCACGGGCGAAGCCGATGTGCCGGGCCACGGCTTCGCGCAGCTCGGGCAAGCCCTGGGGGTCGCCGTGCAAGGAGGCCGAGCGGGTGCACTGGCGCAGCGCGTACAGGGTGCAACGGCGCCAGGTGTCGAACGGAAACTGGCTTTTCAGCGATGCGCCGCCGATGAAGTCGTAGCGGGCGCGCGTTTGGGCGGCGGCATGGCTCATGGGCATGGGCATGTCGCGCCACATGGCCACGACCGCGGCACTGGCCAGCGGCGAGGGTGGTTGCGCAGGGTGATGCGCGGCGGGGCGGGGGCTGACGAACGTGCCGCTGCCCACGCGGCCGCTCAGGCGGCTGTCGTAGGTCAGGCGTGAATAAGCTTCGGCCACGGTCTTGCGCGACACCCCCAACTGCGTGGCCAGCAAGCGGGTGGGCGGTACTTGCGTGCCCGCGGCCAGGCGACCGCTGTCGATGGCATCGCGCAGTTGCCGGTAAAGCTGTTCGCTCAGGTCCTTGCGGCCCTGAAAGGTGATGTGCAGTTCCATGGTGATGCGGGCCGGCGGCAGAATATCGCGACAGCGTACGCCAACCGCGCGCTGGCAGGCCAGCGCTCACAACACCGGTGTCACACCAGCGGCACGGGGCTCAGGGTGCCCAGCAGCGACACCGCGGCGATGGCCGCCAGCCCACACAACCATTCCACCAGCACGGTCTGGCGCAGGGTGTTCAAGGCAATGCGCTGGTTATTCAGCGCCGCGCGGTTGAACAGGGCCAGCATCAGCATGCAGATCACCAGCGATGCCTTTACCGCCAGCACCAGGCCAAACCCGCCCGTCAGCGGCGTGGGCCATAGCGCACCGGTCAGCACCCGAACGTTGATCAGCCCGGTGACGATGATACCCGCCACCAGCATCAGGCCATAGCGGCTGAAACGCAGCAGTGTGCCGCGCAGGTCATAGCCGTTTGGCCGCGCCTGCACGAAGATCAACAGCAGCAGGGCGCCCATCCAGCCGGCCACGCACAGCAGGTGCACCAGCTGGTTGAGGATCAGCAGCACGCCCGGCAACCCGCTGAGCATGGCCGCGTGGCCCACGGGGGCCAGGGTCGCCAGTTGCACCGTGCTCAGGCCCATGGGCAGCCAGGGCGGCAGGCGCAGCGGAATGCGCAGGCACATCAGCAGCACCAGGCTGGCGAACAGGTGCACGAACCAGGCCTTGCCGAAGAAGGTCTGGGTCAGCACTTTCATGATCATGTCGCCTTGCAGCGCCGACTGCCAGTTGCCGGTCATGTCGGCGGTGGTCAGCATCAGCCAGGCCACCGCGGTGATCAGGCCGATGCCCGACAGCAGGCACAACAGCGGGTCAAGCCACTGGCGCATGCGCGCCTGCTGGCGAGGTTCGCCCAGCAGCAGAGGCCGGAAAAGCAGTGCGCCGAACACCAGCAGCACCACACAGAAATGCAGAAAACGAACCGCTACCAAAGCACTCATGGGGTTACGGGGCCACCTTGAAGCTGTAGCTGCCTTCGCTCTTGTGAGTGTCTACCGACACGGCATGCCACTTCACCGTGTATTGGCCGGGTGCCAATGGCGCGGCCGGGGTCACGATCAGGGTTTTCTTGTCGGCGCCCTGGGTCGCGATGCTCTTGACCAGAACGTCCTTGCCGTCCTGGCTCAGCTCTACCTTGGTGAAGCTTTGCTCGACGCCTTCGGTAAACACCAGGCTGAGCTCGGCAGGCGCACTGACCGTGGCGTCGGCCGCCGGAATGGCGCTTGCCAGGTGAGCGTGGGCGAATACCAGTGGCGACAGCGCGCAACCCAGCAGCAGGGCGGCACCGCTGAGGAGCTTTTTCAGGGGCAGGGCAGTCATGATGAGAACCTCGGGCAGTAAAATTGGCGCAATTAAACACGATCTGAGGGTAGCAGGCGGGTGAAATGTTTTACTTGAAGTCACACTTGCGGCAACCTCGCAGCCCTCTGAGCCGCTTTCCATTCTACCGGACCTCGTGCCTTCATGACTTTTGCGTACCGCCGCTGCACCCTGTTTACCCTCGGCCTGCTGTTGGCCGCGCCCCTGGCCATGGCCGACGAGGTGATCATCACCTGGCCTGCTGGCTGGGAGGTCGAGAGTTTGCCTGACCCTGCTGGCTCCACGGTGCACCGCCAGCGCGCGGCCATCAATGATGCGAACGGTGACCCGCAGATGGTGGTGGAACTGACTCGCACCGCCCTGGCGCCGGACCATCAGGTGAACCTGGGTGGGGTGGTGCTGGAAATGCGCAAAGCCTTGCAGGTGAACTTCAGCCATGGGGGCTACCAGAGTGTGTGCACTAAGGTGCACGACGCGAAGCTGGGGGACATCGCGGCGGTGGAAACCACTTGCAAGATCAGCCTCAACGGTGGCCACGTGATGACCCAGACCCTGGTGGCGGCGAGTACGGCGGGGGCAGCGTATTCCTTGTCGTATGCGGGCTCGGCACAGGGCTATGAGGCCCATGTTGCCGAGGTGCGGACGATTCGCGATGGCCTCAGGTTGCAACTGCCGTAGCGCCCTGGATCCAGGAGCTTTGGCGACCACTGATCCGTTATCGGTGACCTTCCGCGCCCCCCGTGGTCGGAAATAATTCATTGGGCGAGTAAATTTTCGCAAAGCCGCTACGTTCTGGTAATAGGCGCTTTGTTTCGCCGGTTATTTCCGATTCAGTAAAGCGAAGCGCGACCTTGAACACTGATAACCATCAGGCCGACTACTCGGCCCGCCATCGGCGCCCGTTGCCTCATGCCGCCCGCCCCAGTCTGGGAGCGATGAACGGCAGTGTCGCCGTGCCCGCGAATGGCCATTGGCTGCGCCGCCTGCTGGCCTTCGCCGGGCCAGGTTACATGGTAGCAGTGGGGTACATGGACCCAGGCAACTGGGCCACCGACATCGCGGGCGGTTCGCAATTCGGCTACACCTTGCTCTCCGTTATCCTGCTGTCGAACCTGATGGCCGTATTGTTGCAGGCACTGGCAGCGCGCCTGGGCATCGCTACCGGCCTGGACCTGGCCCAGGCCTGTCGCGAACATTACCCACGGCCTGTGTGCGTTGCCCTGTGGCTGGCCTGCGAGGCGGCCATCATCGCCTGCGACCTGGCCGAAGTGATTGGCACCGCCATCGCCCTCAAGCTGCTGTTCGGTATTCCCATGCTCTGGGGCGCTATTCTGTGCGCGCTGGACGTATTTCTCATCCTGCTGTTGATGAACCGCGGCTTCCGGGCGCTGGAAGCCTTCGTCATCGCTTTGCTGACCCTGATCTTCGCCTGCTTCGCTGCGCAACTGGTGCTAGCCCAGCCGCAATGGCACGAGGTATTCGCCGGCTTCATTCCCCAGGCCAGCATCGTCACGCACCCGGCGATGCTCTACATCGCCATTGGCATCGTTGGCGCCACGGTGATGCCCCACAACCTGTACCTTCATTCCTCCATCGTGCAGACCCGCGCCTACCCGCGCACCCCCGAAGGGCGCAAAAGCGGTCTGCGCTGGGCGGTGGCCGACAGCACCATTGCCCTGACCCTGGCACTGTTCGTCAACGCGGCGATCATGATCACCGCCGCGGCGGTATTCCACAGCAACGGGCACACTGACGTGGTGGAAATCGAGCAGGCCTACCACTTGCTATCGCCCTTGCTGGGCGTTGGCATTGCCTCGGTGCTACTCGGCGTGGCGCTGCTGGCCTCGGGCATCAACTCGACCGTCACGGCCACCCTGGCCGGGCAGATCATCATGGAAGGCTTCCTCGAGCTGCGCATCCCTGACTGGGCGCGCCGTCTGCTGACCCGGGGCATCGCCATCGTGCCAGTGGTGGTCGTGACCAGCCTGTATGGCGAGCAAGGCACCGCGCAACTGCTGGTGTTCAGCCAGGTGGTGTTGTCGATGCAGCTGCCGTTCGCGGTCATTCCACTGGTGACGTTCGTGTCCAACCGTGAGCGCATGGGGGCGCTGGCCATCGGCCCCGTCACCCAGGTGCTGGCGTGGTTGGTAGCGACGGTGATAGTCGCGCTGAACCTCAAATTGCTATGGGATACCGTGGCCTGATGCACATCAGGTCGAGCTGCTGCTGAGCGAGCCAGGCGGACCAGGCAATCCCACAGGCATAACTGGCCCGAAACAGATGTGGGACCGGGCTTGCCCGGGAAGCGCCGCGCGGGCGGCGCACGGTCTCAAGGGCGCTGGAAACCTTGAGCCATGCACCTGGCGGCCTTGATACGGTTTCAAGCCGGAAAAACAAGGCGGTCGAGGCAATCCCACAGACATAACTGGCCCGAAACAGATGTAGGAGCAGAGCTTGCTCGCGAAGCGCCGCGCGGGCGGCGCACGGTCTCAAGGGCGCCGGAAACCTTGAGCCATGCACCTGGCGGCCTTGATACGGTTTCAAGCCGGAAAAACAAGGCGGTCGAGGCAATCCCACAGACATAACTGGCCCGAAACAGATGTAGGAGCAGAGCTTGCTCGCGAAGCGCCGCGCGGGCGGCGCACGGTCGCAAGAGCGCCATTAAACCAAAGCCATGCACCTGGCGGCCCTGATGCGATTTCATGACAGGCTTTTGGGGCCCCGCTGGAGATCTCATCATGGCCACCAAGCGCTAGTCGATGGTGTTGTAGCGCCCTTGAGACCGTGCGCCGCCCGCGCGGCGCTTCGCGAGCAAGCTCTGCTCCCACATCTGTTTCGGGCCAGTTATGTCTGTGCCATTGCCTGGCCCGCCTTGTTAGTTCGCCTTGGGATTGGGTCAGGGCTGCCAGGGGCATGGCTTGGGTTTCTCCGGCGCCCTTGAGACCGTGCGCCGCCCGCGCGGCGCTTCGCGAGCAAGCTCTGCTCCCACATCTGTTTCGGGCCAGTTATGTCTGTGCCATTGCCTGGCCCGCCTTGTTAGTTCGCCTTGGGATTGGGTCAGGGCCGCCAGGCGCATGCCTTTGTTTTTTCGGCGCCCTTGAGACCGTGCGCCGCCCGCGCGGCGCTTCGCGAGCAAGCTCTGCTCCCACATCTGTTTCGGGCCAGTTATGTCTGTGCCATTGCCTCGACCGCCTTGTTTGCTTGGCTTGAAACCGTATCAAGGCCGCCAGGTGCATGGCTCAAGGTTTCCGGCGCCCTTGAGACCGTGCGCCGCCCGCGCGGCGCTTCGCGAGCAAGCTCTGCTCCTACATCTGTTTCGGGCTAGTTATGCCTGTGCCATTGCCTGGCCCGCCTTGTTAGTTCGCCTTGGGATTGGGTCAGGGCCGCCAGGCGCATGCCTTTGTTTTTTCGGCGCCCTTGAGGCCGTGCGCCGCCCGCGCGGCGCTTCGCGAGCAAGCTCTGCTCCCACGTTTGTTTCGGGCCAGTTATGTCTGTGCCATCACCTAGTCCGCTTTGTGTTACCGACAGCTATCTGCGTGACGATTTCGTACTGTATTACGTACCATGTAAATACATACCAAAATTGGTTATATTTTTGGGTTTTATGAGGTATTTTACATATTTGATAATATAGGATTATCAAATGTCATCTCGATTTTGAACCTCCACACCCCTTAAAACGGTACGAAAAGCCTCCCCACAAGCAGCATTGGCCACGCTCCGTGTTCCATGGCATCGCGCACAACCTATTGATACCCGGCTGGGGCCGCCTATCCTGTAGGGGCCAGAACACCCACAAGGAACGCCTTCGATGTTTGCCGGATTCAACAAAACGCACCGCCACGTCAATGGCGTCGATATCGCCTACCGCATTGGGGGCAGTGGCCCGGGGCTGTTGCTGTTGCACGGGCACCCGCAGACTCATGTGATCTGGCACAAGCTCGCCGAGCCACTGGCCAGGCATTTCACCGTGGTCGCCGCCGACCTGCGGGGTTATGGGGATAGCGACCGGCCAGCCGCCAGCACTGATCACGCCGCCTACAGCAAACGCACGATGGCCCAGGACAACGTGGCCCTGATGGCGGCGCTGGGCTTCGATACCTTCAGTGTGCTGGCCCACGACCGTGGCGCTCGGGTGGCCCACCGCCTGGCGCTGGACCACGCCGAGGCGGTGCAGCGCATGGTGCTGTTGGACATCGCACCGACCCTGGCCATGTATGCCCAGACCACCGAAGCCTTTGCCCGGGCGTACTGGCACTGGTTTTTCCTGATCCGGCCGGCGCCGCTGCCTGAGACCCTGATCGAAGCCAACCCCGAAGGCTACCTGCGCAGTGTCATGGGCAGCCGTAGCGCGGGGCTGGCGCCCTTCACCGACGAGGCTTTCGCCGAGTACCTGCGCTGCCTGCAGCGGCCGGGTAGCGCGCAGGGTATTTGCGAGGATTACCGTGCCAGCGCGGCCATTGACCTTGAGCATGACCGTGCGGATATTGATAACGGCCACGTGTTGACGCTGCCATTGCTGGTGCTGTGGGGGGCCGAGGGCACCGTGGGGCGCTGTTTCGAACCGCTGGAGGAGTGGCGCAAAGTGGCCACGGATGTGCGCGGCAAGGCCGTGCCCGCCGGCCACTACATTGCCGAGGAGGCCGCGCAGGTATTGCTGGAAGAAGCGCTGGCGTTCCTGCGCCCAGCGCCATGACCACCCTTCGCGATCCGTTGCCGCTGCCGGAAGACCTGCGGGTATTCCTTATGGTCATCCGCAAGAACGGGTTCGCCACCGCAGCCGAAGCGCTGGGTTTCTCCCCAGCGTACGTGAGCAAACGCATTTCCATTCTCGAAACCACCTTGGGGGCAAAGCTGTTGCATCGCAGCACGCGGCGTATTGCCCTGACCGATGACGGCGAACGGGTGCGGGTGTGGGCGCAGCGGCTGCTGGGGGATATCGATGACTTCCTCGGCGAAATTTCCGAAGCGCGCCAGGCGCCGCGCGGTGCGCTGCACATTTGCAGCAGCTTCGGGTTTGGCCGCAACCACGTGGCGCCGGCGATCTCGGCTCTGTCCCGGGCTTACCCGCGGCTGGATATCCGCCTGGATGTATTCGACCGTGTGGTCGATATGGTCAACGAGGGCTTCGATCTGGAAATCCGCGTAGGCGACGACCTGGTCGGCGAACACCTGGGCAGGCAATTGCTGCACAACTACCGGGTGCTCTGCGCCGCGCCTGACTACCTGCGGCGGCGCGGCACGCCCCAGTCTCTGGATGACTTGGTCGAGCACGACTGCCTGGTGCTCAAGGAGCGCGACAATGCCTTCGGCGTGTGGACCCTGAGCCGAGAAGGGCGCGCGGAGTCGGTCAAGGTCAGTGGCCCGCTGTCGTCGAACAATGGTGAAATTGTGTTGCAGTGGGCGTTGGACGGTGCCGGAATCATTCTGCGTTCGCTGTGGGACGTCAAACCCATGCTTGATCAAGGCCGCCTGGTGCAGGTGCTGAATGACTACAGTCAGAGCGCCAATGTCTGGGCCGTGTACCCGACACGCCTGAGCCAGTCGGCGAAGTTGCGGGTGTGCGTGGAGTTTCTCGAAACCTACTTGCGCAACCTATCGCCCGTCGTGTAGCAGCAACTGTCTTCGTGGGAGCCGGGTTGCAGGACCGGGCGCAGCGGTAGGCCTGAATCAACGCGATGGCCCTTTCCCGAGCTTCGCCCAGTCCTCCAAAAACAGCACGCGCAACCCTGTGGGACCGGGCGCAAGCTCGGGAAGCAGGCGCCACGGCGTATCAGGCACATCGCGGACGCCGCCTCTCGGCCACTGCTACAGGTTCAACCAAGGGTTGTCGCGCAGGTGCTGTCGCTCGAACGCGCGGATCTGCTCGGCGCGCTGCAGGGTCGCACCAACCGCATCCAGGCCCTGCATCAATGCTTGCTTGCCCAATTCATCAATGAGGAAAGGTATTACCGTGCCATCCGCCAACCGAATCTGCTGGCGGGGCAGGTCGACGCTCAGCTGCGCGGTTGCCGGTTGGCTGACCACCTCGGCGATACTCGCCAACCGCGCCTCGTCCACCTGAATGACCAGCACGCCGTTGCGCTGGCAGTTGTCCTGGAATATTCCGGCAAACCGGGTGCCGATCAGCGCGCGAATACCCCGTTGCCTGAGCCCCCACACCGCATGCTCACGGCTGGAGCCGCAACCGAAATTGGGCCCGGTCACCAGGAAGCTCGCCTGCTGCCAGGCCGGCTGGTTGAGGATGAACTCGGGATTGGGTGTGCCATCGGGCAGCAAGCGCAGGTCGAAGAACACACCCTGCGCCAGGCCGCTGCGGTCAATGCCCTTGAGGAATTGCTTGGGCATGATCACGTCGGTGTCAATGTTGGCAGCCAATAGCGGTGCGGCGCTGCCGGTAACAGTGTCGAAAGGTTGCATGGTTCAGGCCTCCGGGGCAACAGTGCGAACGTCAGTCAGGTGCCCGGCGATCGCCGCCGCCGCGACCATGGCCGGGCTCATCAGGTGGGTGCGCGCACCGGCGCCCTGGCGGCCTTCGAAGTTGCGGTTGGTGCTGGAGGCGCAACGGTCGCCGGCGGCGAGCACGTCGTCGTTCATGGCCAGGCACATGGAACAGCCGGACTGACGCCATTCGAAACCGGCGTCGAGGAAAATTCGCGCCAGGCCTTCTTGCTCCGCTTGTTCGCGCACCAGGGTGGAGCCAGGCACGATCATCGCCCGCACGTGCGCGGCCACCTGTTTGCCCTTGACCACCCGGGCGGCGTCGCGCAAGTCTTCCAGGCGGGCGTTGGTGCAAGAACCGATGAAGGCGTGACTGATCATCACATCGTGCAGGGCCATTCCCGGCTCCAGTCCCATGTAGTTCAGGGCGCGCTGCTGGCCCTGGCGCACGATGGGATCGGGCTCGTGCAGCGGGTCTGGCACATGGCCGGTGATGGCGGCGGCCTGGTCGGGGCTGGTGCCCCAACTGACCATCGGCGGTAGCGCCTGTACGTCCAGTTGCACTTCACGGTCGAAGGTGGCGCCCGGGTCAGTGTGCAACTGTCGCCAACTGGCCACGGCTGCCTGCCAGAGCGCACCTTGGGGGGCGCGTGGGCGGCCTTGCAGGTAAGCGAAGACCTTGTCGTCGGGCGCCATGAAGGCGCCCCGCGCGCCGGCTTCCACCGCCATGTTGCAGACGGTCATGCGCGCTTCGACGCTGAGGGCATCGATGGCCGGTCCGGCGAATTCGATAGCGTAGCCGGTGGCCCCCGAGGCGCCTATCTGGACAATCAGCGCCATGATGATGTCCTTGGCCGTCACCCCTGGGCCCAGCTCGCCGGTGGCCCAGACGCGCAGGGTTTTCAAGCGCTTGTACACCAGCGTCTGGGTGGCCAGCAGGTGCTCGATTTCAGAGGTGCCGATACCGAAACCGAACGCGCCCAGCGCGCCATAGGTGGTGGTGTGGCTGTCGCCGGCGGCCACGACCATGCCGGGCAGAATGAAGCCTTGTTCGGGGGCGACCACGTGCTCGATACCTTGGCGGCGGTCAAGCACGTCGAACAGCGGGATGCCGAAATCATGGCAGTTTTCGCTGAAGTACTCGACCTGGCGAGCGCCACCGGCATCGCCCATGACGGCGGTGCGCCGGGGTGTGGTGGGGTTCACGTGATCCACCACCGCCAAGGTCGCGGCTGGCCGCCAGACCGGCCGCCCGGCCTCGCGCAGGCCGCTGAAGGCCTGAGGGCTGGTGTATTCGTTGGCGACCTGACGGTCTATATACAGCAACACGTGGCCCTGGTCGTCCAGGGAACACACGGTGTGGCTGTCGATGTGTTTTTGATACAGGGTGCGGGGGCTGCTCATGGCAAAGCTCGCTTTCATTGTTTACCGCAGCATATGCCTTGGAGGGGTGGCATCAATGGCCTGCCTGGAATGGCCTGCATCACGTTGCGTGCGCAATGGCGCGCCGTTGCGCCGTATACTGGGCGCATGTTCCCCCTTGCGCTGAGGCCCTTGCCCCGATGGTTTCCGACGTAGACCGCTACATTGCCGCTGGCACCCGGGAGAACACCCGGCGCAGCTACCAGTCCGCGGTCGAGCACTATGAAGTCACCTGGGGTGGTTTCCTGCCGGCGACCAGCGACGCTATCGCCCGCTACCTGGCGGCCTTCGCTGGCAAGCTGTCGCTCAATACCTTGCGTTTGCGCCTGGCCGCGCTGGCCCAGTGGCACGCCAGTCAAGGTTTTCCGGACCCGACCAAGAGCCCCCAGGTCAAGCAGGTGATGAAAGGCATCCGTGCGGTGCACCCGCAACAGGAAAAACAGGCCGAGCCCCTGCAGTTGCTGGCATTGGAGCGTTGCGTGCGTTGGCTTGACGGGCAGATAGAGGGTGCCCGCGGGGCAGGCGACAGCAAGCGGCTGCTGCGCTGCAGCCGAGACAAGGCGTTGATCCTGGTGGGTTTCTGGCGGGCGTTTCGCAGTGACGAACTGAGCCGCCTGGACGTGCGGTTCATTCAGGCCAGGCGGGGGGAAGGCATGCGCATCTTCCTGCCCCGGAGCAAGGCCGATCGCGATAACCGCGGCACTACCCATTCGGCTCCGGCGCTGGAGCGGTTGTGCCCGGTGGACGCATATTGCGACTGGCTGCAAACCGCCGGCATCGCCCATGGGCCAGTGTTTCGCGGCATCGATCGCTGGGGGCGGCTCAGTGATAGCGCGTTGCACCCTTACAGCGTCATGCACCTGTTGCGCGACGCGCTGCAAGGCGCAGGGCTGGACGGTGATGCCTACAGCAGTCACTCGCTGCGTCGTGGCTTTGCCAACTGGGCGAGCCAGAGTGGGTGGGACCAGAAGTCACTGATGACGTACGTGGGCTGGAAAGACAGCAAATCAGCCCTGCGGTACGTCGACGCCCAGGCCGACTTTCGCCTGCCGGCGCTCGAGGCGCCCTGACGGCCACTGCCACGGGTCACTGAAAGCCAGGTACCCGCAGGTGCATATGCGTGGTGCGCCACACCGGGTCATCCTCGGTATCGACCGTGACAAACCCCTGCTTGTGCCAGAACTCGATCGCCCCAGGCAGAAAGGGGTGAGTATGCAGGTACAGCACCTGCACCTGGTCTGCTTGCGCCAAGGCCTTCAACGCTTCGTACAGCAGTCGGGCCAAGCCCAGCCCGCGCTGCCCGGGGCTGACGTAGAGGCGCACGATTTCGACGGTGTTGAACCCGCGGTAATCCAGCTGGGCGAAGCGATGGTCGTAGGGCAGGTAACCGATGGCGCCGACTATCTCGCCCGCCAGCGTGGCGATCAGAAAGCGCCCTTGGGTACCCGCCCCATAGGTCTGGGGAAAGTTCGCCAGGTCTGCGGGCAAGACGCTGGCGTCGAGCATCGGGAAAATCTGTGCCCGGGCCTGCATCACGTAGTCACGGGTGCTCGGTATGGCCTCAACGGTAACTTCATGCAGTAGAACAGGCGCTGGCATACAGGGCAGTGTCTCGGCTGAAACGGCCAGTCTACCTGCCTCGGCGGGTGATTGCCGTGGTATATTCGCCGGCCATACAGAATACGTAACGCAGTACACCGACAGGAGCACACATGGCACGCGGCGGGATCAACAAGGCAGTGGTGCAAAAGGCGCGTGAAGCGCTGCTGGCCCGGGGGGAAAACCCTACTATCGACGCTGTACGCGTGGCCATGGGCAACACCGGCTCCAAGACCACCATCCACCGCTACCTCAAGGAACTGGAGGACACGGACCAGCGTCGGCTGGCCCCGCGTGAGCACCTGACCCAGGAGCTGGGCGAACTGGTAGGGCGCCTGGCCGAGCGTTTGAAGGAGGAGGGCGACGAATACGTACAGCAGGCGCAGGCGCGTTTCGACCTGCAGAAAGCCGTATTGCAGGCCGACCTGGACACCGCGGTCAAAGCCCAGGCTGCCTTGCAGCAGCAATTCGAGATACAGGCCGAGGCGCTGGCCAGCGAATCGGAACACCTGTCGGTGTGCCGCACTTCGTTGCAGACCGAGCACACCCGCAATGCGCGCCTGACCCAGGAGTGCAGTGACCTGCAGATCCGCCTGAACGAAAAGGACGAGCACATCCGCTCCCTGGAAGAAAAGCACCAGCACGCTCGCGACGCGCTGGAACATTACCGCCAGGCCGTCAAGGAGCAGCGCGAGCAGGACCAGCGCCGCCACGAAGCTCAGGTGCAACAGGCACAGGTGGAAGTGCGCCAGTTGCAGCAGGGGTTGATCGTCAAGCAGGACGAACTGATGCGTTTGAGCCGCGATAACGAACGCATGCTGGTGGAAGCGCGGCAGGCGCGCAAGGATCAGGCGGGCGCAGCCCAGGCGCTGGCCGACAAGGTGGCCGAAACCACTGGCCTGACCACGCAGCTGGCCCAGGCCCTGGGTGTTCGCCAAGCGCTGGAGCGACAGATCGAGATGTTCCGCCAGGAGCAGGCCGCGCAGGTCAAGGCGGCGCAACAGCACGTACTGCGTGAAGCCCGGCTGGAACAGCAACTGCAGCAGGCCAATGCCACCCTGGCGCAGTGGCGGGCCGACCGCGCGGCCGCCAGCGCCGAGTAGCCTGCCTTACCCTGGCAGGTCGTCGGGCCCTGCCGGGTGCAGGTTGCTGCACAACCGGCGCCGGGCTCGGGCCAGTTGTTCAGACGCGCCAGGCACGCCGTTGCCAAGGTCGCGCAGCGCCTTGGCACACCCCTGCAGTCGCAGGACCGCGTCACCCGGCAGGTGCACGGCCTTCACCACGAAGGCCAGCAGGTTTTCGCCCGGCTGTGGCCCCTCGAGGATCTGCCGAACCACGTATTCCAGCGCCTGGGCGTACTGCCCGCGGTTGCCCAGGGCACCGCAATCCACGTCGGTGCCGGCGAACGTCTGCTGGGCCAGTTGGCGAAAGTCGTCATCCAGCGGGGTCGGGTCGCGGCCATCGTCGGCGAATACCCGGCCGCGGCGCAGGGGAACGATATTGTCGTGGTACTCGGTCATGGAGGCTCCTGTACGCGACGCTTATCCCTGGAGTATGCGCCATTGCGTTGACCTGTCCAGAAACGCGGCGGTGGTGTCCAAGCCAGACGCTGTGGTTTGCGTGCACACTGGGTGTCGTAACCAAGCCATGGAGCCCAGCATGACCGAGTACATCATTGCCCCGCCGCCTGCCGCCAGCGTCGCGATTGCCGGCGATAGCCGCCGCTTCCCGATCCGCCGGGTGTTCTGCGTAGGCCGCAACTATTCCGAGCACGCCCGGGAAATGGGCCATGACCCCGACCGCGAACCACCGTTTTTCTTCTGCAAGCCCGCCGATGCCGTGGTACCTGCCGAGGGTGTGATTGCCTATCCGCCGCTGACCGAAGACCTGCACCACGAAGTGGAACTGGTGGTGGCCATCGGTGAGGGCGGTGTCGACATTGAACCGGGCCAGGCGTTGGCCCACGTGTGGGGCTATGGCGTGGGCCTGGACCTGACCCGCCGCGACCTGCAAGCCCAGGCCAAGAAACAGGGCCGGCCCTGGGACTGGGCCAAGGGCTTCGACGAATCGGCCCCTTGCACCGCACTGATTCCCGCCAGCCAGCTGGGCCACCCGGCCGAGGGTGCGATCTGGTTGAAGGTCAACGGGCAGGCTCGCCAGCAAGGTGACCTGGCCGACCAGATCTGGGCGGTGCCCGACGTGATCAGCTACCTGTCACGCTCGGTGGCCTTGCAGCCAGGCGACCTGATTTTCACCGGCACACCGGCGGGCGTTGGCGCCCTGCAACCGGGAGACAACGTCAGCGCAGGCATCGACGGCATCGGCGAACTGGAATTGCGCATCGGTCACTGACCCGGCAGCAGCGTCGGCTTCCCAGGCTCCCGCCCGCCGGAACCTGGCTCGTAGGCGCACAGCTTGCTGGCGAACGCTGCAGCGCGGTGTGTCAGGGATACCGCGCTGCTTGTGTCGCTGGCAAGCCACGCGTCCACAACGACAGCTACACCTTGGGCGCCGATCGCTTTAGACTGGCGGCGTCCCGTGCCTGCCCGAGGTTGCCTGCCATGTCGTCCCTGTCCCGCGTGCCCACCTATGGCATGCAGCAGCGCAGCAACCGCGACGATTTCTATATCCGTGACAAGCACGAGCGCGAAGCGCTGACAGCGCCACACCGCCACGAGTACTTCCAGATCCAGATCAACCTGGGCGGTGACACCGTGCAGCATATCGGCGGCGCCGTCAGGCCGTTTCCGCGCAACGCCCTGAGCTTCATCCTGCCCCACCGGCTGCACCTGATCCCACACCCCGAGCACGGCAACTTCATGCTGATCAACTTCGCCCAGGGGTTTCTGTTGCCGCATTTGCCATGCGACCCCCTGGACCTGGAAGATGTTGCCTTGGATCAAGCGCCGGAGCTGGCACCGTTCCAGTTTCAGGAACACCTGGACTTCATTCTCGACGACCCCACCTTCGCCAAAGTGCAGGCCCTGCTGGAGCGCTTGCGGGAACTGGACCGCACGCGTGACTTCGGCACCAGCACGTTGCTGCGCGCCGGCCTGCTGGAGCTGATCGGCCTGGTCAGCCGACAGTTCGCCGAACCCCTGCAGCAGTTGGCCAGCGAGCGTGCCACCCACCGCGGCCGCCGCGACGCCCTGGCGCGGGTTACTGCCCACATCCGTGCGCATATCGCCGATCCCGGCCTGACGCTCAAGGATGCCGCCGCCGCGGCGTTCCTGTCGCCCAACTACCTGACCCACCTGTTGCGCAAGGACACCGGCAGCACCTTCAGCGAGCTGGTGCTGGAACGGCGCATGCGCCTGGCGCGCACCTACCTGCTCAACAGTGACGAGGCCATCAGCCACATCGCCCAACGCTGCGGCTTCGCCGACGAAGCCTATTTTTCCCGGCGCTTTCGCCAGACCCAGGGCTTGGCACCGGGGCAATTCCGCCGACAGCAGCGCGCCCATCGGGCTGATCAATGATGGTTAGCGCGGTGCCGGCGATTTGCTAGGGTAGGGCGCATACAGTCAAGCGAGCACGGACGATGGATACCCGACAACACCGCCTGGATGTCAACGGCATCAGCCTTAGCCTGCACAGCGCCGGCCCCGACCAAGGCCTGCCTGTGTGGTTGCTGCATGGGTTTCCCGAATGCTGGTATTCCTGGCGTCACCAGGTAGCGCCGTTGGTGGCGGCGGGGTACCAGGTGTGGCTACCGGAAATGCGTGGCTACGGCGCCAGTTCCGCGCCCCAGGCAGTGGAGGCCTATGACCTGCTGACGCTGTGCGCCGACATTCAAGCGGCAATGGACGTGCTGGGCCACCATCAGGTGTGCGTGGCGGGTCATGACTGGGGCGCGCCGGTCGCCTGGCACCTGGCGTTGCTGGAGCCGCGGCGGGTCAGGGCGGTGGCGGCGCTGTCGGTGCCCTTTGCCGGCCGGCCGCGACAGCCGGCCATCGACAGCCTGCGCCAGCACTTCAAGGACCGCTTCAACTACATGCTGTACTTCCAGACACCTGGGGTCGCGGAGGCTGAACTGGACGCCGACATCGCTCGCACCCTGCGGCTGTTCATGCAAGGTGGCGACAACGGGGACCTGATCCTCAGCGACAAACCGGCCAGCGCCACCCTCTTCGAGGGCGTCAACAGCCCTGACCAGTTGCCCTCATGGTGCAGCCTCGAGGACTTCCAGGTGTATGTGCAGACGTTCGCCGGGCGCGGTTTCGGTCCGGCACTCAACTGGTACCGCAACTTCGAGCGCACTTGGCAGCGAACCCAATGCCTGACGGATGCCGATGTGCGACAACCCGCGCTGTTCCTGATCGGCGACCTCGACCCCGTCGGGGTGCTGGAGGCGCATACCCTGGCGCGCATGCCGCGCCGCGTGCCACACCTGGAACAGCACGTCCTGGCCCGGTGCGGGCATTGGCTGCAAAGCGAGCAGCCGGAGACGGTAAATCGCCACCTGATCAAGTTCCTGAAGACCCACTTCCCTGTCGTTGAATGAACATTTATTTAATCGTTCAACTGATTGATTCAATGAGGTTTTCTATCGTCCTTCGACCACTGGGCGCTGCAGGGGCACGTTCAGCCTGGCGGGTTGTCGTGCAGGTAGTGCTGCGTGGCATCGAGCACCCGGACGATGGCGTCGATGTCCTTGGACATCGACGCTACCAAGGCCGGGTCGTCCAGCAGCATCAACCGCAGTTTGAGCCGTGACAACGGCGTGCGCAGGTCATGGGAGACCGCGCCGAGCATGCGTCGGCGCATGTCCACCTGGTCGCGTATGGCCTGCTGCATGCGGTTGAGCCGCTTGGCGACCTGGCGAGCCTCGATGCCCCCGGTTTCCTCCAGCGGTGCGCTATCCAGGTCATGGCCCAGGCGCTCGGCCGCACGGCTGAAGCGCTTCAGTGGCCGGGTCAGCGAGCGGCTGACGTACCAGGCGATACCGACCAGCGCCAACCCCTGGAACGCCAGCATCGCCTTGGGCCAGACCAGTACATAGTGGGAGCTGGCTTCCAGCGCCTGGGCCGGGTCCAGGGTCTGGTCGGTAATGCCCAGGCGCGGCGGTGGCGGGATGCGGTAGTGCAGGATCCACAGGTATGTCAGCCCATGGGCGAGCACGATCGCACCCAGCGAGACAGTGAACAGGCGAGCAAACAAGGTGCGGGAAGGATTCATCGTGTACGGCCAGGCAGGCATTTATTCAAACCATAACATTCTGTTTGCAAAACGACGTATCTCGTTGGTATCGGCCGTCACGGCAAGCACTGCCGGCCGCCGGCGCAGGCCCTATACTCAGGACAATACCTGTAACCATGCCGATACGGAACCGCGGTCATGATCCTGCGCGCACTGGTGGTGGTCCTGTTTTTACTGCTGAGCGCCTGCGCCGGGCGCGGCACCTTGGTGGAACCGGTGGTCAGCCCGGTGACCTGGCAGCAGGTGGACGCCGCACTGCTGGCCGCGTCCGATGATGCCAGGGAACAGGCCCGGGTCTATGCCCGTGGTTCCCTGGACCACTGGCGCACCCGGGTCTACCAGCAGACCGACGAGGTGTTCGTCCCCTGGTTCAACAGCTATTGGACCCAGGAATGGCTGTCGATGCGGGTCAGCTGGTACACCCTCAGCAGCGGCCATGACCCCGCGCAGCCTGGGCAGCGGCTCGAAGCCTACCTGCAGGAGCAGTATCACGACCGGGTGCTGGCGCCGGTCGCGGTGGAAGTCGAGCCCAACGCCATTGCGGTGGACGCGACCGACTTCTACGTGCAACTGCTCAGTGGCCAGGTGACGGCCATCGGCGAGCAATACCGGTTGCCCAAGGCGCAATATGCACAGCACCTGGGCGCCATCGTGCTGCTGCCGCCGGCCAACGCTTCCCTCCATGAGCTGACTCATACCCAGCCGCCCACGAAAGTGCGGGCCTACGCGGCACTGCTGCAGCGCTTGCGTGCCGGTGCCGAGGCCTCGCCCCAGGGGCTGGGCAATGTCGCCAAAGCCACCAACAGCAAGCTTCAGGCACAGATGAGCACCCGCGGCGCCGGCAGCGTGGCGGCCGCGGTAGCCGGCAAGATCGCCGGGCCGCTGATATCCCTGGGCATGGCCGGTATCCGCGCCATCGCCCATGCTGGCGAGCGGCCGGACACCGAGGCGCAGTTACGCCATGACCTGGGCATTGCCTTCGACCAGGCCTGGCTCAAGGTGCTCAACGACCCCCAGGGCGGCGTCATGGCGGGGGTCAACCAGCTGGCGGACGGGTTGCAAGCGCAACTGGCTGCCGTGAGCGCCGCGCAACCGCTTGATAAACACGCGCGGGCGAGGCGCACAGGGTTTCTGGCACCATGGCCGGCATTCGCCACGAACAGGAATTGACCATGGGTTTTGAAGCGTTCTGGTACATCGATCTGCTGGGAACCTTTGTCTTTGCCCTCAGTGGTGCCCTGGCGGCCATCGACAAGCGCCTGGACCTGTTCGGCGTGGTGGTGATAGCCTTCGTCACCGCCTGTGGCGGCGGTCTCATCCGCGACCTGTGCATTGGCGCCTTGCCGCCGGCGGGGCTGGTCAACCTGGCCTACCTGGGCGTGGTTGGCCTGGCGGTGGCGCTGGCCGGCTTATTCCAGACACGCCTGTTGCGCCTGGCCCAACCGACGCTATTCTTCGACGCTATCGGCCTGGGGTTCTTCGCCGCCTTCGGTGTGCACAAGGCCTACACCCTGGTGCCCGACATCGAACTGGCCGTGCTCCTGGGGGTGGTCAGCGCCGTGGGGGGCGGGGTGCTGCGCGACGTGCTGCTGGGCCGGGTGCCAGTCATCCTCAGCAAGGACATCTATGCGTCGGCAGCCCTGGTCGGGGCGCTGGTACAGCTGACCGGCGAATTGCAGTGGCTGCCGCTGCACATCAGCGCCTGGCTGGGTATAGGCCTGTGCACAGCGCTGCGCATGCTGTCGCTGCGCTATGGCTGGAACCTGCCGGCCATCAAGAAGGTGGTGTGATCATGGCAGCATCTGCGTTGCATTGGCCTGAGCGGCCGTGTACAGGTGGCGAACAACACCCGTGGGTCGTCCCGCGATCCTGGCCTGATCGGCGAAGACTGGGCGCACTCAGCCCAACGCGATACCCTTGATGCAGGAAATCTTTCGGTTGAATCAGCCTCCCTTGATCGAGGCCATCAGCGTGTCACGGCACGATAACCCGGGCACAGGATGGCTGCTTGAAACGCTGAACTACGCACTGAACCCCGGTGATCGAGTCGCCATCACCGGCCCCTCTGGCTCCGGCAAGAGTGTGCTGCTGCGCCTCCTCGCAATGCTCGATGCCCCGGACAGTGGCGAACTGCGCTACCAGGGCCAGGCCATCGCGGACCGGCACATTCCCGACTATCGCCGCCAGGTCTGCTATATCGCCCAGAAACCGGCCCTGCTGGATGGCAGTGTGGAGGACAACCTGCGCTACCCCTACAGCCTCAAGGTTCACGCCGGTAGCCGCTTTCAGCGTGATGCGGTACTGCGCTTGCTGGAGGTTGCCGGCAAACCGGTCGGTTTTCTGACCCGTCAAGCCAGTGAACTGTCTGGCGGCGAAGCTCAGGTGCTGGCCTTGGTGCGAGCCCTGCAGCTCAACCCCCGGGTGCTGTTGCTGGACGAGCCCACGGCAGCCCTGGACCCGGTTTCCGTGCAGCAGGTCGAAGCCTTGGTGGACGCCTGGTTCGACGACAGCCGTGCGCTGGTCTGGGTCTCCCACGACCCTGCACAGGCCCTGCGGGTCAGCCATCGCCAGCACGTCATGAAGGCGGGGGTACTGGCGTGAACTACCAGAGCCTTTCCAACCTGGATATCGCCATCGCCGCCGCGCTGATCTTCATCAACGGCGCACTGTCGGTGTGCCTCAAGCTGGGCCTGGGGCGCCAGTTGTTGATCGCGGCCCTGCGCACCGTGGTGCAATTGCTCGCCATCGGGTATGTGCTGAGCTGGATCTTCGCCAATGCCCAGTGGTACGTGGTATTGCCCGTGATGTGCCTGATGACCTTGATCGCCGGGTTGTCGGCGGCCGGGCGTGGCAAGCGTACCTACGCTGGCCAGCGTCTGGACAGCATTGTCTCCATCTGGGTCAGCAGCTGGCTGGTGGCGGCCGTGGGGTTGTTCGCGGTGATCCGCATCCACCCCTGGTATGAACCGCAGTACGCTATTCCCATTCTGGGGATGATTCTGGGCAACACGCTGACCGGCGTGTCGCTGGGCATAGAGCGCATGCTCCACGAACTCACCGCAGGCAGGGGCCAGGTGGAAATGACGCTGGCGTTGGGCGGTACTCGCTGGGAAGCTGCGCAACTGGCGGCACGCCAGGCGGTGAGGGCGGGGATGATTCCCACGCTCAACCAAATGTCGGTGGTGGGGCTGGTCAGCCTGCCGGGCATGATGACGGGCCAGGTGCTGGCAGGGGAAAGCCCGCTGCAAGCAGTGCGCTACCAGATCATCATCATGTTCCTGATCGCCGCGGCCTGCGGACTGGGCACGGTGGTGGCAGTGCTGTTGACCTACCGACGGGTGTTTTCGCCTCAGCACCGCTTCCTGGCGTCGCGGTTGCAGAAACGTGATTGAGGCTGGCGCAATACTGGCCCCCTGAATGATTTCCTGGAGGCAAAATCATCCTACTTTCAGGTGCTTGGGGTGGGGTTTGAATGCGAAACATGATGATCGCGTTGTCGGCTGTGGTGCTGACGGGGGCCACTGTCTGTGCTGAAGCGAGGGAAATTCGGGCCGATGACCGCTACATGTGCAGTTGGGGCGCCGGCACGGCGGCCAAAGCCCAGGAGCTGAAATTGAGCGGGGTGTCCCTGTATGCCGCCCGACAGAAGATCCAGACCTACCGGTTCAGCAAGGGCTGGATGCGCATGATGGCCATGGGGATCACCGAACAGACCTACGACAGCGCCTCGAAGGCCAAGCCAGCCGTGGTGCGCGAGACCTTCTACGAGGGCTGCATCCACTACCGGCTAGCGCGAAAATAAAACAACGGGTCGTACTGGGGTAACGCCCTTGCACGCTGGCGGGATGATCCACTGACTGTCCATCTCTGACAGGAAGTTGACCATGACCGAGCAAACCATCGTATCCACGGGCGACCAGCAAGCCCTCAAGGACCTGGCCCAGCAATGGGTGGCGGCCTACCCGGATCTGTACACCATCGCCGAGCAGACCGGCGCAGCGCTCCTGGCCCGGCACACCCCCGACGTCATTGACCCCCATCACGTCTATTGGCACCGCTGGCACAACGGCGTCAGTTCACCACGCACTTTCACCGGCTGGGAGCATTACGGCGCGCCCATCGAGTCGATGACCCTGGCCGAGCTGGTGATCCACCGTTTCAATGTGCACGATCAGGACAACGCGGACCTGCTCAGCCTGTTCGGGGGCCTGTACCTGGAAGGGCCGGGCGCCAAGCTCTACGACGAGCACAACGAAGTCCGCGTGCTGCCGCGGGACCTGCTGAATGACTTCTGGGCGATCGGCTTCGCCAGCCGCTACCTCGAAGCGCTCGCGCAGTTCTGGGCCGAGCAGGGCGCAACGTACAAGGTACTCGCCAAGGTGGAAATGATCGGTCAGGCCCTGCACCAGTGCCGCGAGGGCCAGCTCAGCCAGACGGACTGCGAGTGCGTGCTGGCGGCACTGGTGGGCAGTACTCAACTGCCGTTGTCCCTGCAGCAGTTGCAAGCGCCAGTCACGCCAGATGAGGCCATCGCCACCGTGCGCGAGTTCGACATCGATGGCATCAGCGCCAAGGACATCCTGCGCGTGGTCACCCCAGGCGGGCGCGAGATCCTTTATCTGTCAGGAGAGCGGCCGGCCTTCCAGGTGTGCGATGGCGCCGCGGAGGTATATGCCTGGGTCCGCTCACGCTGCAAGGATGCCGCCCGTGCCTCGTTCATGGTGCATTTCCTGCCCAACGAAACCCACGACAGCGAGGCGTGGTCGAGCCTGCATCACAAGATCGACCAGGTGTTCTACCACGATTGGGAGCGCAACCGCGACTGGGTCAACCGCGCCAACCAGGTCATCACCGACGACCCATTTGATTGGCTGCAAACATCCTCCCGCCTGCGTATGGAAGAGTTCGCCAACCGCCGCCTGGTCTTCAACGCGTCCCTGACCAAGAGTTTGTGGATCAGCTACCTGGGCGTCGCGGTCACGCTGGGCAGCGCCCTGGCCCCGGCCTTCTGGCCGATCGCCCTGGCGACCGCTGGCGCCTGCATGGCGAAGTTGTCGCTTGATATAGACCAGGCGGTCAATTCGACCGATGCTCACGAGCGCACCCGCGCTATCGTCGGGGCTGTTTTTGATTCGATCAACCTGCTGTTCAACGCCATGGCGGCCTTTCCTCATGGCAAGCTGAGCGACCCCTTCGAAACACCAGACACGTCCGATTGGGCGCCGCCGGCCCCGCCAGAGGACGTCCCCGGCACGCCGGCGCTGGCGCCCGAAGCACCGTCTATCGAGCCACCGGCCCCCTTCACACCGTCGGAAATGGAAAAGGCGCTGCACGGCCTGGAAGACAATGTGCTGCTGGAGACCGAAGCGCAAACCGCGCCCGGCCCGTATCAGGGTGTGCACGTGGGCGACAACGGGGAACTGCACATCGAGATCGACGGGTTGCCCTACCGGGTGCGCTACGACAAGGCCATGGAGACACTGCTGGTGGTCAACCCGCAGAACCCCGAGGCATTTTTCGGGGCACGTGCGGTGCGCCTGAACGAGGCGGGGGAGTGGGAAATGGGCGGGGGCTTCCAGCTCAAGGGCGGCGGCCCCTGGTCGCGACTGCTGAAACGGCCGGCCAGGCTACCCACCCCGGAGGTGCTGGTGCGTCCGCAGCTGCCGGCCGTGACGGTCGAACTGCCCATGGACGATGTGGTGCAGGTAGGCAGTGATTATGAAATCCTCCTGGAAGGGAAACCGCAACTGGTCCGCTATGACGTGGACGCCAAGGCCTGGTACTTCGCCCGCTTCGATACGCGCCTGTACGTATGGCGTGAAGTTCCGGGGGAGTGGAACAGTGGGGTACGGCATTATCTGGATCAGGCTGCGCAGGCGCGCCTGGCACCGGAGCGTACCGTCACGGTCGAGCTGCCGCCGTTGCCAGCCTTGCCTGAGGCGGTCCAACCCATCCCGCGGTTGATTCACCACGTATGGGTAGGCGCGCAGTTACCTGCGGAAGATTTGCTGGAAGGGGTCAAGCTCACGGCGCTGCGCAGCCCCGGCTACGAGAACATCATTCACGTCGACCTGGAGGATGAGGGGTTGGTGAGTGCATTGAAGAAAGCCCTGCGCGCGGACAAGGAACTGCGTCCTGGCAACCTGAAGATCAACAACCTGAAGGGCAGCGGGTTTTTCAAGCGCTTCATGGCCAGCCCCAGCGCCGACATCTACACGGCCATGCGCCACGGCCCGGGCCGCAACATGGCCGGTGCCGCCGACGTGCTGCGCTATTCGCTGCTGGAGGAGTATGGCGGCATTTACATGGACATGGATGACCTGCTGGACGTCAACCTTTCCCATATCGACCTGTCGGCCGGCCATGGCGACGTGCTGGTCAACCGTGGCGTTACCCTGGAGCAATACGACTTTCGCGGCTACAACAACGACAATTTCGCCTCGCTCCCGAAAAACCCGGTGCTCAAGGAGATGATCAACACCCTGCGCTCGCGTTTCGATGCAGACCCGACGTTCTACAGTGAGCCGCGGCCGGTGCGGGAAGTCGATGCCGATGGTGTGGAAACCCCGGCCTCTACCGAGCGGTTCCGGCAGTACATGAAGCAGATATTCAAGCGTACCGGGCCGGGGCTGTTCAACGATGTGCTCAAGGCCCAGCGACCCGACTATTACGCCAGCTTCATCAAGAACCCGTCGCCTAACGAGATCACGGTGGTGTCCAAGAGCTACGAGGCCAGCCGGGTGGCGGCACAGGAGTTCTACCAGCCGTTTCGGCAGAAGGCCAAGGTGCTGATTGGCCAAGCGCATTCCTGGCAGAAAGGCTGAACCTCCCGCCGTGAAGGCGGCCCTCCCGGCCGGTAGCGCGCAAAGCCGGCCGGTCACGCCTATCCTTGGTGGCTAACCCGATGATACGGAGGCCACCATGCCCCTTGACACACAGACCTTGATCGACACGGCCCAGGCCTTGATGGCTCCTGGCAAAGGGATTCTGGCAATGGACGAGAGCCTGGGTACCTGCAACCGCCGGTTTACCCAGGCAGGCATCGACCCTACCGAGGAAAACCGCCGCCGCTACCGCGAACTGCTGGTCACGGCGCCTGGCCTGGCGTCGCACATCAGTGGCGCGATTCTGTTCGAGGAAACCCTGTACCAGCGCACCGCCGATGGCGTTCCATTCGTCGAAGTCCTGCAGGCGGCCGGCATTGTCGTGGGTATCAAGGTGGACGCCGGCGCCCAGCCGTTGGCCGCATTCCCCGGTGAACGCATCACCGAGGGCCTGGACGGCTTGCGCGAGCGCCTGAAGGCCTACGCGGGGCAGGGTGCCCGTTTCGCCAAATGGCGCGCGGTGCTGAACATCACCGAGCAACTGCCCAGCCGCTTCGCCATCCAGGCCAATGCCCAGGCACTGGCCCGTTACGCCGCGCTGTGCCAGGAGGCCGGGGTGGTGCCCATCGTCGAGCCGGAAATTCTCATGGACGGCGACCACAGCCTGGCGCGCTGCCAGGCCGTGACCACTGAAGTGCTGGGGCAGGTGTTCGAGCAGTTGCACCAACACCGCATCCTGCTGGAAGGGATGATCCTCAAGCCCAACATGGTGCTGCCCGGCCAGGACAGCCCCGTCACCGCTACCCTGGAAGCTGTGGCCCACGCCACGGTCGAAAGCTTTCTGCGCACAGTACCGGCGGCCGTGGCCGGCATCGCTTTTCTGTCAGGGGGGCAGTCTTCACCCCTGGCCACGGCGCATCTGAATGCCATGCACCAAGGCGCCTCCTTGCCGTGGCCGCTGACGTTTTCCTACGGTCGGGCGTTGCAGGACGAAGCCTTGCACGTATGGGCGGGCGACGACGCCCATGTGGGGCGTGCTCAACAAGCCCTGGTGCAGCGGGCCCGGTGCAACGGCGCCGCCGCCCAAGGCCAGTACCACCCCTCGATGGAAAACTGAAAGCGCGGTCAGGCCTGGGCCACGTCCACCCACTGCGCATTGACCAGTTCCGCCATGCGTTGAGGGCATAGCCGCACGGCGGCGTTGGTGGCACCGCCGGCGGGCAGCACTTCATCGAAGGCCTGCAATGACACGTCGCAGTACACGGCCACGTCGTGGGGCAAACCGAACGGGCATACGCCGCCCACCGGATGGCTGGTGTGCGCCTGGACTTCGGTGGCGTCGAGCATCTTGGCCTTGACCCCGAACCGTGCCTTGAACTTCTTGTTGTCCAGGCGCGCATCGCCGCGGGTCACGATCAGGATGACCTGGTCGTTCACCCGCAGGGACAACGACTTGGCAATCTGCCCGGGCTCGACGTTATGGGCCGTCGCAGCCAGGGCCACGGTGGCGGTGCTTTCGGCAAGCTCGATGACCGACAGGTCGGGGGCATTGGCTGCCAGAAAGGATTTGACGGTTTCCAGACTCATTGCTGCTCCTTGGGCACGGTTCAGGAATCGGCCTTACCTTACCATGCCGTTTATCTACACTTACTCCCAACAACAGGAGGCCGCATGCGTTATGTCCTTGCTCTATCGAGTTGCCTGATGCTGAGCAGTTGCGCGAATGTCACTGTGCAGCAATACGCCAACGAGCGTCCGTCCCTGGACCTGGTGGCCTTCTTTTCCAAACCGGTGCAGGCCTGGGGTATGTTCCAGAAGCGCTCGGGGGAGGTGGCCAAGCGTTTTCACGTCGACATCCAGAGCCACCGCGACGGTGAACGCCTGATCCTGGACGAGCGTTTCGTCTACAGCGATGGCACGCGCCAGGAGCGCATATGGACCCTGCAACCCGATGGCCCCGGCCGTTGGCGCGGCCGCGCCGGTGATGTAGTCGGTGAAGCCCGCGGGGAAGTGGCGGGCAACGCCTTGCGGTGGCGCTACCGCCTTGATCTGCCGGTGGACGGCAAGCATTGGCTGATGGACATGGACGACTGGATGTACCAGATGGATGACGATACCTTGATAAACCGCACCACCATGAGCAAGCTGGGCGTGGAAGTCGGGCAGGTCACGCTGTTCTTTCGCCGCCAGCTCTGAGGCCCGCGGTCATGGCCTGCGACCCCCCGAGCCGTCGACCCAATACCCTAAGAGAACACTGTGATTTCGCACCGCATAACGCCTGTCGCCCTCACCGTTGGCGCTTCCCCGAGCCTGCCCACCCCACAGCCGCAGGCGCGTCAGGCGCGGGTCGGGTTTATCCTGCTGGAGCATTTCTCGCTGCCTGCCTTCACCCAGGCGCTGGACACCCTGGTGACCGCCAACCTGCTGCGGCCCGGGTTGTTCAGCACAACCACCTTGGGCCTGCACGCCGGTGAGGTGGTCAGCGACCTGGGGTTGGTCATTCGTCCCGATACCAGCCTGGAGGCGGCCCACGCCGCGGACTTCGACCTGCTGGTGGTCTGCGGCGGCCACCGCACCGGGCTCAAAGGCAGCCCGCCCTTGAGCGCTTTCCTCACTAGCGCCGCACAGGCGGGCCGCAGCCTGGCCGGCCTGTGGAATGGTGCCTGGTTTCTGGGCAGTGCCGGGTTGCTGGCCGGTTACCGCTGTGTGGCGCACCCGGAGCACCGGCCGGCCCTGGCGGAAATCGCCAAGGCGGCGCATGTCACCAGTGAGGCCTACGTGCTGGACCGCGACCGCCTCACCGCCTCAAGCCCCGCAGGGGCTTTGCAGATGACTCTGGAGTGGGTCAAAGGCTTGCACGACAAGGCGCTGATCGAAGGGATCGAAGACATCCTGGCGTTCGGTGAGTCGCGCTACCGGCGCCTGACACCCTCGGCGAAGCTATCGGTGAGCCCAGCGCTGCGCGAAGTCATCGACCTGATGGACAGCAACCTGGAAGAACCCCTGGAACTGGCCCAGCTGGCCGCCTACGCCGGCCGCTCGCGGCGGCATATCGAGCGGCTGTTCAAGGAGCAACTGGGCACCACTGCGCAACGCTATTACATGGAAGTGCGCATCATCGAAGCACGGCGGTTGCTGCAGCACACCGAGCTGTCGATGGTGGAAGTGCTGGTGGCCTGCGGGTTCGTGTCGCCCAGCCATTTCAGTCGGTGCTACAGCAGCTACTTCGGTTATCGGCCGTCCAAGGAAACGCGGCGGGTCAAATAGGCAGCGCCGTGGTGTACCCACCCCCACAGAAGCCGGACCGAAACACCGGGTTCGTCACCGGTAAACCCTGGGCTCATCGCCCAGGCAGATCGTGAGCTGGTTGCCCGCCTTGTCGAAGCTGCAATACGGCAGTGGCTCGCTCAGCCACTCATGCAACGGCACCCCCAGGTAGCCAAGGATCAGCGCCAGCGCCATGACCGAGCGGGGGGCCATCGCGGCGGTGCCTACGCGCACGCGCGCCGCACGGCTGCGCCACACCGCCAGGGCGGTCGTGCCCAGGCCAATGACGATCGCACTGGTGATGTCGCCCGCTTCCGGCAGGTAGATCAGGTTTTCATCCGTGGGGTAACCCACCCGCCACCACAGGCCGATGCCCACCTGCAGCATGCCCGCGGCGCCCCAGGCCAGCCGGTGGCCGGGCAACCCCACCAGGCTGCACACCCCCAGGCCGGCGAGGGTGACGCACCACCGCATCATGTACATCAACTGCCCGTAGCCGCCCCCCATCAGCGTGCCGCTGACATCGATAGGCATGAGGCCCCAATACAGGACGTAGGCGATGTCCGCGAGTATCGAGCACAAGGCCAGGGCGCTGACGGCCTGGTAGGCACGAAGTTGAAGTGTCGGGGGCAGAAGGGGCATGACGAGCGTCCATGTTCTCAAAGGCGCGAATGATGCCCGAATGACAGATGAAAACAACCCGAACCGCTTGTTAAAGGCTGGAGTACAAATGTACTCCTGGTCAGGAGCCCCGACGTTCTGCCATCCACCGGACGAATACCACCCACCTGAAAAACGGATTGGTGGCAGCGCGAGCCCACGGGTAGTGTCTGTTGAACACTCGCCCCGCTGGAGAAAGCGCTCGATGTCATCAACGGCCCCACACACGCAACAGCTCCTCCCCAACCCGCTGTTCTCCCTGCACGGCAAAGTCGCCTTGATTACCGGCGCTACCCGCGGCATTGGCCTGGCGATCGCCCGCCAATTTGGCCAGGCAGGCGCGCGGCTGGGCATCAGTAGCGAAAGCGCCGAGGATTGCCTTCACACTGTTTCGCAGTTGCAAGCACAAGGCTTCGATGCCTTTGGCGTGGCGGCTGACCTCAGCCGTCACAGCGAGGTAACGGCGCTGGCGGACGCCATGCAGGCGCGCTTCGGTCAGGTCAACGTGCTGGTGTGCAACGCCGGTGTAGCGCCACACATGGGGCCTCTGGCCACAGCCAGTGACGCCCAATGGCAACTGACCCTGAACGTCAACCTGCGCAGTGCCGTGTGGCTGACCAACGCCTTGATACCCGGCATGGCGGTGGCGGGCGAGGGCAGTGTGGTGCTGATCGCCAGTATCGCTGGCGTGCGAGGAAACAAGGGGCTGGGCCTGTATGGCCTGTCAAAAGCGGCACTGGCCCAACTGGCCCGCAACCTGGCCGTGGAGTGGGGGCCGGCCAACGTGCGGGTCAACGCTATCAGCCCGGGGGTGATCGAAACTCACTTTGCCCAGCCACTCACCCGCCAGCCTGAGGTAATGGAGCGGCGCCTGGCGCTGACCCCGCTGCGGCGCGTCGGCACACCCGACGAGGTGGCGGCCCTGGCGCTGCTGCTGGCTGCCCCAGGGGGGGCGTTCATGACGGGGCAGAACATCATTGTCGACGGTGGCACCACCATTGGCGATGGCAATTGAGCAGTGGGGCATTCGTTTGGCCCGTTCCCGGTATCTGGCGAGCGGGGCCGGGACCTGCGATTACTTTGCCCCCATGTGGCCGGTGCTGCTTCGATCAATGATGGTAAAACCCGTGTCAATACACACCGGCGGCGCCTTCACCCCCGGCGCCGTGCGCAATCGTGCCAGCAACGCCTCCGCCACCTGCTGGCCAATCATCGTGCCATTGACCCGCACTGTCGAAAGGGGCGGGTGCACATGGGCGGCGCTGCTCAAGTCGCCGAAACCCATCACGGCCAAATCCTCGGGCACGCGAAGGCCGCGACTCGCCGCCTCGGCCAGCACGCCCTGGGCGATGGTATCGGAGCTGCACACCACGACCTGCGGGCTGTGTCCCTTTTCCAGCATGCCCTGCAAGCCCAACCGACCCGAGGCCAGGGTGGCGGGGGCGGGAAGTATTTCGGTGGGGGTATCGATGATGCCGTGGGCCTGCAGCTCCGCTTTCAGGCTGGCGACACGCCTTAGCCCGCGCGGGTCGTCGAGGGTCACCACGGCGAAGCGCCGGTAGCCTTTTTCCAGCAGGTTGCGGGCGATGCACACGCCCACCTGTTCGTGGGAGAAGCCCACCAGCATGTCGATGGGCGCCTCGCTCAAGTCCCAGGCTTCCACCACGGGGATGCGCGCCGAGGCCAGGCGTTGGCGACTGGCCTCGGTGTGCAAGGTGCCGGTCAGCACGATGCCATCGGGGCGGCGGCCCAACACGGCTTCCAGCAGTGCCTCTTCCTGCTCGGCGCTGTAACCGGTCAGGCCGATCAGGGTCTGGTAGCCGGCGGCGGTGAGACGGTCCATCACCGCCTGTACGGTATCGGCGAAGATCGAGTTGGCGATGGTGGGCAGGAAAATCGCCACCAGCCGACTCTTGTTGGTGGCCAGGCCACCGGCCAGCATGTTCGGCACGTAGCCCATGGCCCGTGCAGCCTCGCGCACCTTGTCGCGCGTACGCTCGCTTACCAGTTCGGGGCGGTGCAGCGCGCGTGACACGGTGATGGGCGAGACGCCAGCCACGCGTGCCACGTCGATCAATGTGTAGCCGGGCACACCTGTGGGGTCACTGCCGGAAAGTGAAAGGTCCTTGTTCGACTTCTTGGCCATCAGGGGGGCGGGTTCCAGCGTGGAGTGGGGACCTTATCTTACCTTGTGGCGCCTGAGTTGTATGGTGTCGCGTCAGCCGGAGTCATCGTACCTCCTCGTCGGAATGCCTTGAATGATTGCGCAATCAGTGTAAGCTCAGGTTCATTGGCTGCGGCACCCGATGCACGTGGCCGTTTTTATCGATTCAAATGATTGCGCAATCATCAGCCCACTGAAAAGTCGTGCACCGATCCACCGCAGTACTCACAACAAGGAAAATAACAAGTGAACCCAACCATGCCGCCAGTCGCCAGGACCCGTGTCCGCTACCTGATCCTGACCCTCATTTTCATCGTCACGGTATTCAACTACGTCGACCGGGCCACACTGTCCATCGCCGCCCCCAGCATGCGCGGCGACCTTGGCTTCGACGCCATGACGATGGGTATCGCTTTCTCCGCCTTCGGGTGGGCCTACACCGCCATGCAACTGCCGGGCGGGGTGGTCCTCGACCGCTACGGCTCTCGGGTGGTGCTGGGCGCTAGCCTGATCCTGTGGTCGGCATTGACCTTCCTGCAGGGCTACGTCGACTACTTCGCCTCGGCGTTTCTGGTGCTGTTCGGCCTGCGCTTCCTCATGGGCGTGGCCGAGGCCCCGGCGTTTCCGGCCAACAACCGCCTCACCGTCATGTGGTTCCCGCGCCAGGAGCGTGGCCTGGCCACGGCAGTGTTCCAGTCGGCCCAGTATTTCGCCCTGGCCGCGTTCACGCCGCTGATGGTATGGCTGGTCAGCACCTGGGGCTGGCAGCACGTGTTCTGGGTCACCGGCCTGGCCGGCATCGTCATTGGCCTTGTGTGGTTCCGCCTGGTGCGCGAACCGCGCAAGGACCACCGCGTCAACCAGGCTGAAATCGACTACATCGAGGCCGGCGGCGGCCTGCCCACCATTGGCGACGTGAAAACACCGTTCAGCTGGAAACGCGTCAAGGCCATCGGTGCCAACCGCATGATGGCCGGCATTTACCTGGGCCAGTTCTGTCTCACTTCCATCACCTGGTTCTTCCTCACCTGGTTCCCCACCTATCTGATCGAAGCCAAGGGCATGACCCTGCTCAAGGTCGGCCTGGTGGCGGCCATCCCGCCCATCGCTGGCTGCCTGGGCGGGATGGTGGGGGGCGTGTGGTCGGACTGGATGCTGCGCAGGGGCTTCAGCCTGACCGCCGCACGCAAGACCCCGATCATCTGTGGCCTGCTGCTGTCCAGCAGCATCGTCATCGCCAACTACAGCGCCTCGCTCACCGTGGTGATCGCGGTTATGTCCCTGGCCTTCTTCGCCAAGGGTGTCGGCAACCTGGGCTGGTGCATCGTCGGCGACGTGTCACCCGCGCGGGCCATGGGCGTCAGCGGCGCCATGTTCAACTTTTGCGGCAACCTGGCCAGCATCGTCACCCCCATTGCCATCGGCGTGATGATCAATCAGTTGGGCTCTTTTGACGTGGCGCTGATGTACGTGGCCGCCATGGGACTGCTTGGCGCCTTTGCCTACCTGTTCGTTGTCGGGCCACTGAAGCGCCTGGAGCTGGATGATTTTCCCGAACCGCTTGCCCAGGCCACCCCTGTGGCGACACCTGATTCCTTCCCGTCCCGTTAACAAGGAGAGCGTTCATGCTCGCACAACAACAAGACTTGCCCACCGGTGATGACGACGCCATTGCCTGGGTTCGCGTGTCCTCGGTGTTCCTGCCGCTGGCCAACCCCATCAGCGACGCCAAGGTACTCACCGGGCGGCAGAAGCCGATGACCGAGATCGCCATCCTGTTCGCCGAGATCGAGACCAAGGATGGCCACCGCGGCCTGGGTTTCAGTTATTCCAAGCGGGCAGGGGGGCCGGGGCAATTCGCCCATGCCCAGGAGATCGCCCCGGCCCTGATCGGCGAGAACCCCAGCGACATCGCCAAACTGTGGACCAAGCTGTGCTGGGCAGGCGCCTCGGTGGGCCGCAGCGGTCTGTCCACCCAGGCTATCGGCGCTTTCGACGTGGCCTTGTGGGACCTCAAGGCCAAGCGCGCCAACCTGTCACTGGCGCGCTTGCTGGGGGCCCAGCGTGACAGCGTGCGCTGCTACAACACCTCCGGCGGCTTTCTGCACACGCCGCTGGATCAGTTGTTGAAGAACACTGACCTGTCCCGGGAAAAGGGCATTGGCGGCATCAAACTCAAGGTGGGCCAGCCCGATTGTGCCATCGACATCGAGCGGGTCAGCACAGTGCGTCGTCACCTGGGCGACAAGTTTCCTTTGATGGTGGACGCCAACCAGCAGTGGGACCGGCCTACCGCCCAGCGCATGTGCCGGCAGTTCGAGCAGTACAACCTGATCTGGATCGAGGAACCTCTGGACTGCTACGACGCCGAGGGCCACGCGGCATTGGCGCAACAGTTCGATACGCCCATCGCCACCGGTGAAATGCTCACCAGCGTGGCCGAGCACGCCGAGTTCATCAAGCTGCGCGGCGCCGACTTCCTGATGCCCGATGCCCCGCGCGTGGGGGGCATCACCCCATACCTGAAGGTGGCTGCCATGGCCGAGAACGCCGGCCTGATGCTGGCCCCGCACTTTGCCATGGAACTGCACGTGCACCTGGCCGCCGCGTACCCGACCGAGCCTTGGGTGGAGCATTTCGAGTGGCTGGAGCCGCTGTTCAATGAGCGCCTGGAAACCCGCGACGGCCGCATGCTGGTGCCCAAGCGGCCTGGCCTGGGGCTGAGCCTGAGCGAGCAGGTCAAGGCCTGGACTGCCCAGCAGGTGGAGGTGGGCAAGCGTCCTTGAGTGTCTCGACCGCGCCAGGCCCCTGGCGCGGTTGTCTGTCCCGTGAATAACGACCTACAACAACGACAAGATGAGGACGTCCATGTGGAACATTCCAATGTTGCAGAACCCGCGGTACCCGTTGCCGACACTGTCGCCCGCAGCAAGGTGCGCTATATCATTCTGGCCATGCTGTTCATCGTCACGGCCATCAACGTAGGCGACCGCGCCACCCTGTCCATCACCGGCACGGCGCTGACCCAGGTGCTGGGCATCGACTCGATCACGCTGGGCTACATTTTCTCTGCGTTCGCCTGGGCGTACGTCATCGGCCAGTTACCCGGCGGCTGGTTGCTGGACAAGTTCGGTTCGGCGCGGGTGTATGGCACATCGCTGTTCCTCTGGTCGGCCATTACCTTGGCCCAGGGGCTGATCGGCTTTCTGTCGGTACCGGTGGCGGTGGTCACGCTGTTTGCCTTGCGCTTCCTGCTCGGGTTGATCGAGGCGCCGGTGTACCCGGCCAACAACCGCATCGTCGCGGCCTGGTTCCCGCTGCAGGAGCGCGGGCTGGCCACGGTCATCTACAACTCCTCCATGTACCTGTCGGTGGTGCTCCTGGCGCCGTTGATGGGCTTCATCGCCCACAGCTATGGCTGGGAGCATGTGTACTGGTTCATGGGTGGCCTGGGCATTCTGGTCAGCCTGGTGTGGTTCCGCCTGGTCAAGGCGCCTGGCGACCACCCGCTGGTGAACAGCGCCGAGCTGGCACACCTCAAGAGCGGCGGGGCGGAAGTGGACATGGACAAGCCCAAGGTCGCCGGGGCATTCAAACCGAGATTTTCCGACCTCAAGGTGCTGTTGAAAAGCCCGATGATGTGGTCGATTTACCTGGGCAAATACTGCGATACCTCGCTGCAGTATTTCTTCCTCACCTGGTTCCCGATCTACCTGGTGAAGGGGCGCGGGTTGAACATCATGGAAGCCGGTGCCATCGCCGCGGTACCGGGTGTGTGCGGGCTGCTGGGCGCGCTGTGTGGAGGGGCGGTGTGCGACTACCTGTTGCGCCGAGGGGTCTCGCTGACCGTGGCGCGCAAGATCCCGCTGGTGTGCGGCATGAGCGTCGGGGCCACGCTGGTGCTGTGCAACTTCACCGATTCGGTGTGGGTGGTGACGCTGCTGATGTCGCTGGCCATCTTCGGCAAGGGCGTGGTGGCGGTGGACTGGACACTGGTGTCCGACACCGCGCCCAAGCAGATCACCGGCATGGCGGGCGGGCTGTTCAACATGTGCGGGAACATTTCCGGCATCTTCACGCCGATTGCCATCGGCTACATCGTCCAGACCACCGGGTCGTTCGAAGGGGCGTTGTATGTCGTGGCTGGGCATGCGTTGGTGGGGGCGCTGGCGTTTCTGAGCATGGGTACTTTGCGCAAGCTCGTGCTGGAGCGGACGTAGCAGAAGCTTTGTGCTGCATGCCGCGGCGCCAGGGTGCCGCGACTATCGCCCACGGTCATTGGCTCAGCACTCATGGACAGTTGCCGGCACTCCTCAACAGTCCGCGGGTGGATCGTATTCGTTAACATAGGACACCTTTGTCTGCAGGCGTCCCAGCAGGTCGACCAGGGTGTCGACCTCTGCTGACGATAGCCCACTCAGCAGGCGCCGCTCTCGTTCCAGCGCGACCCCTAGCACGCGGTCATGCAGCGCCTTACCCTCGGCCGTGAGGCTGACGGCGTAGCGGCGTGCATCCTTGGTGTCGACCTGGCCCGAGATTCGCCCAGCCGCTTCCAGGATCTGCAGTGACCGGCTGACCGCGCTTTTATCAAGACCGATGACCTGGCAGATGCGATTGGCGGTGATCTTGTCTTCCACCGCCAGCAGGGCGATCAGGCGCCATTCGACGACGCCAATACCGAAATGCTTGCGGTAACTGAGCGAGGCGCCCGTGGCCAGCTTGTTCGCCAGGAACGTGAGCATGGCTGGAACGTAGCGATCGAGATCCAGCTTGTTGGTTTGCACCATGGAGAAATGCCTTGAAGGATGATGAACGGCCCGAAAAACTAGTTGATACCGCAACTATATAATTGGATTCTGATGATATTCCCCTGATAAATTCGTCATCACAGCGCACTCAGCCGTCTTTATCGGATGGTGCACTGCTCAAATATAGCCCGCAGTTCAATATCGATGTATACGGTATGTATCGCACCGGGGTGTACAACTACCCCGACGTAGCACTGGGTGTACACAAGGCGGGGCCCATCAATCCCGACACCTATACCTACGACCTCTTGCGCCCTCAGTACCTGGTTTCCACGGTTTACCACAAAAACCTTGATACCTATGCGTTTAGCGCCTCATGGCAGGATGACGTGTCTGGCCAGGTCATGGGCCGGGTAGCGCAGCGCTACGCTATCAGCGCCGACGGGCAAAGCTTTGTAAAACCGGAATTTATCGCGTTCTACGCCCGCTTGAATGGCATGTCGACCCGCTATGATGGCTCGGACCATACCTACGTGATGGGCGGGAAGCTCAGCTATATCAACCAGGATGGGGCAACGTTCGTGGCGGTAGGCAAGGCGGGGCCGAAGTTGAACTGGTTGGCCGGCGTTGATACGGACTTGAGCTATACGTTTGAGCTGAGCATCGATCGGAATTACAGCGAGATGTGGTCTTGGCAGGCCGGGCATACCTGGGATCTGCCGCGTGACACATTTGTCGGGGTTGCCCAACTCTTTACGAGAGGCTATGAGGATTACCACCGAAACGTCCTGGTGCGTGGGGCCGCCACTGATGTCTACGTTGGGTATAGCCCCCGGGATGGGGTGCTCAAGGGCTTTCGTTCGTTGTTGACCCTCAGCCTGGCGCGCGAAAGAAGAGATGCAAGTTCGCTTGGGGATCGCCTCGAGTATTTTGATGTGAAGATGACGCTTCAATACGACTTCAACTTGAGGTGAAGGCTCGTTGATGAGAGGAGGGGCCTTGTGCGCCATCCCCATCATCCAAATTAATAACTCAACTAAATAGTTCTTTAGTTGAGTTATTAATAACACCCACGAAAGCCGGGGAAGCAGGGCACCTATCCTACAGGTCGTTCATGGACTTGCGCACCTAGTGATCGATCATATTGCCAGGCTTCATGCATTCCTGAATGCATGCGCCGATCAGGTTGACCGGCGAAGTCCTGAACTCGATTAAGTGCTATTCGGGCGCGCATCTGCTTGAAAAGCGAGGGGTTTGGGCCTGCTCGACCACCCAGATTTCACGTAGGCGCATGATTTAGAACGACTTTTTAGCGCTCTTATGAGAAAAATCGGCCGAAACCATCGCTCCGTTGCGGCCAGGACATAACAGCGTAGTCGCACCGCATACCGGCCATGAACGGCTGAGACCCAATCGGTGGCTGATACCCTCCGGCCACGTTACTGTCCGGCAAGACAGCTTATCCTTGGAAAGGAGTCACTGTGTACGTCTATAAAATGGTCCAGGTACCACCCAACATCGAAGTTCAGGCCAGCAAGCACCGAGGCAACGAAGCCGCCGTCTACCTGCAGAACGTGGTCAACGAACACGCCGCCCAAGGTTGGGAATTTCATCGGGTCGACACCATCGGCGTCTCGATCAAGGCCGGGTGCTTCGACGCACTGTCGGGCAAGAAAGACTCCACGGCCAATTACTATGTGATCTCGTTTCGCAAACCCACATGATCGCCTGGCTATCGGTGTGCGCCATTCGAGGTTACCAGCGCGTGGCACCTGGACGGTTGAGAAATGCCTGCAGGTTTGAACCGAGTTGTTCGCGGTATGCGGTGTTGGCGATTGAGAAGCATGGCGCGGTGCGTGGATGGAAGATGGCGCTGAAGCGGATTCATCGGTGCCGGGTTCCGCATGGCGGGACTGACTATCCTTGACGAGGTATTCAAGGTGGGAGCTGGCCTGGGTTTGAGGGCTGGCTCTCGGAAAGCGCCACACTGTCGAGATTATCAAAAGCTGCGAAAGAGCTATGTTGTTGATTTTATTGGAACTATTTTCATCACGGTAAATTGTTCAAGCGATAATTGGCAATTTTCGCATCTTTCATTGAGTTGTCAGAGGATTTTCGCATCTTTAACTATGGGCGAGGCGCCTAGATTTTTTGTGGATTTTCCACAACAGCTACACCACCTTTTTTTCCACACTGCTAGCGCGAATAGCGACGAGGCCTGCGGCAGGTTCAACAGGTTTTTTATTTGGCGAGCCTGCAAGGGCGAGGTACCGACCGAGAATTTGCACATGCGTCGGCGCTCTTGAATTTACCAACAAGGTCCGGCGAGCAATGCACAACACCTAGATATCACCCCGATCAGGTAATTTATTGCTAGCCCCGCGTGCCCCGTCACTGAGGTAATACTTGATCTGTAGCGCAAGTAAATTCGGCTGCAACCTTGATTCTAGTGGTTATGATCGTAGAAGGAAGATCGAGCACCGCACTTCTGTACGCCTGTTAAAAAATCTAAGTAGTTGAGCCAATATGCTGTGCGCGGTTGCATTTTTTGCAGTTTTAGCTAGGGTTTTTAGAGGCGTAATGCCGTTTTCTGTGAGACCTTAATGAAAACAATTGACTTGAAACCCGGAGTCATAGTGGTTGCGGGTAATAGAAAACTCGAAATTCTTCCGTCCAAATCGATTTCTATTTTTCCAGCCAGAGATATCAGCACTGGAGAAGTTATCTCGATCCGCGCAGCCGACATCGATTTTGAAATTGGACGAGAAATGTCGGGCAGCGAACTCACCCCCAAAAATATTGATAGAAATATCACGCTTCTAGACAATGTGGGTGAGACTGAAATAATGCTAGCTGAACGGCGCTATGAAGTATTGCTTCCCCTCAAGAATAAAAAAATGACGAAGCAGGAATCTCAATTTTTAGCTGTAGATTTAGGGTTGAGCGTTTCACAACTTTATAGGTTGATTGCAAGGCTTGATGTTAATTCAGGCTTCATGAGTTTGCTTCCTCAGAAACGTGGTCGATTAAAAGGTGAGAAACAGATTGCAGCTGATGCAGAGGAAATTATCGAAGAAGTGATTGAAACAGATTACGTCGGAAAAGGCGCGACTTTTCAAGTGGTGATCGAGAAGGTTAAGGATCGCTGTCGAGAGTTGAGGATAGTCGCCCCTAGTGACGGTACGATTACTCAGCGAATTAAAAGCAAAGATCCAAAAGAGCTTCTGAAGCAAGTAGAAGGTTCAAAGGTTGCTTCACAAGCATATGAAGTGCGTGGAGGGAAAATACTTCCACTGGCCCCACTTGAACTTGTTCAAATGGACCATGCGCTCGTCGACTGCATCATAGTTGACAGCAAAGAACGCTTACCCTTGGGGCGACCTTGGGCAACATTAGCCATCGATGTTTTTACACGATCTGTTGTAGGGATTCACTTATCCCTTGCGCATCCTTCCTCGATGTCTGTTGCGTTATGTATCGCTCACATGGTATTGCCAAAAGATTGGTGGTTAAAGAAGTATGGCATTGAATCGATAGACTACCCATTTTACGGAGTGCCAAAAAGAATTCATGTTGATAACGCCAAGGAGTTTAAATCGCAAACGTTAAAAAACAGTTGTCGACTGTATGACATTAAACTCACATATAGACCTCCAGCGATGCCTCATAACGGAGCGCATATCGAGCGATTGATTGGGACCTTGATGAAGAAGGTTCACTTGCTGCCAGGTACAACGATGTCGTCGGTGAAACAAAGGGGGAAGTACGATAGCCAGAAGCACTCGGCTTTGACTTTTTCAGAATTTCGCGAATGGTTTGTAAACGAGATCGAAATATACCATAAGAAAACACATTCCGAATTAGGTTGTTCACCACTTCTCAAATGGGAGAGGCATTTTTTAACTTCAAACGGTTCATTTTCTTATCCGCCAATAATTGAAGACCGGGTACGCTTGCTTATCGATTTTATGCCACTTAAAAGGCGAGTCATAGGAAGGAGAGGGGTGAGGTTACATAACATTGATTATTACTCTGCCAGCCTGAAATATTTCAATATCGGGCATCGCTGTATAGTTCGGTATGACCCCGAATCCATTAGTAAGATATGGGTCATGCCTGAGGGAGAGACAAAATATATTGAGCTGACCTATTCTGACGTTCGGATGCCAGATACATCCTTGTCCGAGTTCAATTATGCCAGGAAAAAGCTCGCGCAGGATAGTGATCGCCGGGTTACGCCTGAACAGGTATTTGCTTTGATAAACCGCAACGAGAATTTAGTGCAGAACGCGGTAAAACAGACGAAACAGGTTAGAAAACATAGGGAACGCAAGCACCAAAGGCAGACAGATCCCGCCCATCCACTAAATTCTGGTCAACCCTCATCGATGACTTCGGTATCAGCTGATTATAGTCGGAAACCTAAGTTATTCGATGTGGAAGATTAGCCTAAGTGTCGGTGAGTTTATGAAAAAAATGGCTCTAGAGAACCTTGATCACATCTCACAATCACGCCGTCACCTAGCAACACTTGACGATAATTCCCGATTTCAGGTAATCCTCAAGGATTGTTGGGTAAACCATTCCGAGGTTAATTCTGTAAGGTCGGTCATCAGGGCTGTCTATGAAATGCCACCCACCACCCAGGCTCAGTGCGTGGTTGTTTCAGGAGTGTCCGGCATGGGCAAAACAAGCCTTTTTAATAAGGTAGCCAGCGACTTCGACTTGCTAAGGAAACGCCATCATGACCCACGAAGCTATATATCCTTCACACTAGCACCTGATCCATCCCTCAAAGGATTCGAGGAGAGCATGGGTGCAGCACTAGGTGTACCCTTTGGAAGCATCCGGAATGGATTAATCCCTAAGCCTTTTGTCCGGATGGCGCGCTTACGGAGCATCAAGGCGGTGATGATAGATGAGATTCATGATCTACTTAATGCAAATAAGGTTGAGCAAAGAAAGGTATTAACTTTCTTCAGATCGATGACAGGTCCGCCATTGTCCCTGTCACTGATCGCGTTCGGGACACAAGATGCCAAATTTGCGTTAGCCAGTGATGATCAACTGGACCGGCGTTTTGAAAAATACGAACTAAACCGCTGGAAAGAAGACGAGGCATTTAGGTCGTTTCTCGCGGCCTATGAAAGCCTCCTGCCGCTGAAAAAACCGTCCGAACTCTGGCGACAGGAAAAGGTCAGGTATCTGCTCAACGCAACGTTGGGTATTACCGATGGCATCGTTAAGCGTATTAAGCGCGGTGCTATATGGGCAATTATGGATCAAAAGGAACAAATTGACATGGAGTGCTTGGCTAAAGCTGCTTTTATTCCGCCCTATGTAGATTACAAAAAATATGAGAAGTAATTCTGAACTGTTTGGTTTGATAAAGCCACTCGACAATGAACTTTTTTCCGCCTGGCTGCTTCGCGGGGAGGCAAGTGCGAACCCGTTACCTTTTGCTCGCGCACGCGAGCAACTTTTAAAATATAATCTATCCGAAAATAATGTCCCGATCCCGCCTAGGATTCTTTCACAAATAGCTACGACTTTAAATGTCTCTCCAACACTACTTAACCATGCATTCTCTCCCACTGGTAATTGGCTTGTGATACCCGGTATTGAGCGAGAGTTTATGTGCGAACATTGCCTGATCGAGGATTTCAAGTGTCACCGCCAGCCGACAACGCGCAGGCTTTGGGGCCATTTATGGTTCAACGTTTGCCTTGAACATGGGGGCATTTTGAAACGCCTAAACAGCACTGAACCGGCTATTGCACTCTTTAACGCACTGGACGCAATATGGGGTCCCGAAATAGTTTGGCGCAGGCATGAGTCCTACGCAGTTTGGCAAATGAGAAAGGTTGGGCCCCCATCCTATAAAATGCTTATTTTGATGGCATCGGCTTTTCAGCAATGGTATTTGACAGCGGTGCACAAAAATCGTTTTGTTATCGCAGGCCAAGTAATAGACGCTCGCCAGGATCAGTTTGAGTTGTTCATGGATGACGTTTTGGCCATCATAGGGAAGAAAAGGCGTCACCCATATGATGCGAGATCTTACATCGCCCGCTTGCTGGATATCAAAGGCTGGTCTACTTTGAGCTCTGATCTCTCACCATCTGCGGGCTGTGAGCGTCTTTTATGTTTTTCTCCGGGGGAGCACACCCCTCCGGTGCGGATGGCAATGTTCGCATTGTTAGGGCTGTTCATCAAAATTCCAGGCTGCATGCGGATTTATCTAACAAGCACTCGTTCTAGACCTTATAGCGATGGGGTCGAAAGGCTATGGTGGGGAATGCATAGTGAAGTCGGATTTAACCAGGGCTATCTAGCTTGGTTGCGTGACCGATCTCAAGCTTGGGCGCCGTCGATTAAAAAATCCTTTAACTATTTACTGGTAGGTTGAGCGCAGAACGGATTGGATGCATGCCCGTCACGTTTAAACGCATCTGGATAGTTAAATTCCGAAACGGAAAGCCAGGCTTTGCTTCGAGGTGGGTATATTGGCTGCCCAGCTTAAATAGCAATAATAGTGTCACCCACGAATGGCGTTAAATGTTCGGTGGTAGCGTAGTGGATGGTGCGAACCGGACTAATGCTATTGGCCCCCTTCAAATTGAACTATCAGGGGAATAGCTATTGATCAGGCAATCGGGAGTGGCTCAAAGCGCCTAGTCGCTGTGCTTAAGTCAGAAGGAGAGAGGATACATGTTGGTGTGGTGGTGTGGTTACCATAGTGGCGCTGCATTGCTAGCGGCTGAACGTTCTATGCTGGCTTTTAACAATGGGCTAATCAAGGTAATCTTTATCTCAGTTAACGCGCTTGGACCTATTTCATGTGTACTGGCTAGATGGGCTGTCCAGTCATCTAGAATTCTCAAAGCGAATGGCCACCACGCGTCCGCTCTCGTATAAGTGGCCTTCTCTGTACGACGTTATTATCAGCGTCGATCAGTTGGTACTATGTTCCTTGTCATAGACTCTTCGGCTTCGCGCTAAACCGGCCGCAGGAAGTCGATACATTCCAAGTTCCGTAGATACGATAAACACGCTCGAACAATGCACTTCGCCTACCTCAATGTCGAATGAAATAACATTTTCCAGACGCCAAAGGGAGGAGCGGTTCAAATGAGGGGGAGTCATCACCATTAAGGAGTTCACCACTGTCGCTTCAGGAAGTTCATCAAGCAGATGGACGAGATGCACTGCATCTGATATCAGGAGGGTTCGTTTGAAATCGTAACCAGCCTCGCTAACCTCAAGGCTCAGGTGGAACCATGGGCACTCGAGATCGCGCTCAACCACTGACCAACGCTTGGTCGCCAGGTCGAAGGTCAATGGAGGCCGGAGCTCTGCCGACGGGTGGGTAAAAAACATCAAGGCGTTCTCGTGGAAAATGAACACTATAGATTGTAGCCCTAAAGTGTTCAATAAGGCCTCATCGTTTCTTTTGCGAGCGATGAAAAATGGACATAAAACAGGCGTTTGGCGCGGCGCTCCGTGCTCGACGACAGGCAAGCGGTCTCACTCAGGAAGACTTCTCGGAAATTAGCAGCCGCACCTACCTCAGCACACTTGAGCGGGGTATCAAATGCCCCACGCTTGAGAAGGTCGTCGAGCTGGCCTCCGTGTTGAAAGTACATCCATTGACCTTAATGACGGAGGCGTTCTTGGCCGCTAATTCTTCGCTTACGCTGACATCGTTGCTCGAAATTATTCGGGAAGAAACTCGCGGTGCCGCTGACCTGTGCTGACCGGGATTGGCCCGTGAGGGGCATGCCAGTGATTCCCCACTGGACCTTTTATAAGCGGGTATGCGGCCTGCTTGGCCGCGCGCATGGGTACTGGCCGTAGGATGGGCTTGGACTGGTCGATCATGAAGCTGGTGTAGACAAGCAGGTTTGTCATTGTAGTCAAACCGCAATACTATCTGTTCCTCTCTTTCAACCCGCGAGGTTTGCATGAAAAAGCCAAAACACGAAGCGAAGCCAATAATGGCTGCTCGTTATCAGGCGGAAGCACGCGCAACACTGGCTCAGCGGGCTGACAACCCCAGCCGTTTTCTCGATCTTGCTTTGGCAAAAGGCCGCGAGTTTGAGCCAATAGGCCGGTTGGCTGGTTAAAAACCGACTTCATCGCAAAAAGGTGCCTGCACGCTGCCTGGGCACGGCTTAAAGCGAAATACCTACTGCAACGGCTTAGACTGCTGGCACTAGACTACAGGTAGCTTTTACACGCGCACTTGCGGTGCGGTCCGGTCATTTAGTGAATCGGATTGGGACACCATCCCTACAACGACTAGAAAATTACGACCGGGGCGTCGCGAGAGGTGTGGAGTAACGGCATCGCGTGCGCCAGTTCATAGCTGTCAATTTGTGTTCCTTACGTCCCGCCGAGAGGCTGCCTCCGACCCAAGCGCTCGGCCAGAAGTGGACGGCTATGCCCAAAAGCGCAATTGGAGCTACGCCATCAAACCGTACGGTGGCGATAGAAAGGTGCCTGCACTTAGGGCGCAGGGCCAATTCAACCAGACCAGCAATCAGGGTGCTGGATGTGGCTACACCTCGGTCGAGCAGCGGCTTTCCACCGCACCCGTGGATAGGGTAAGCAACAGCCACTATTACGAGGATATTCTGGGAGTTGCACGCGCCGGGAGGGCTGGCCGAATCATTAACCGCCCCCGACCGACTGGAGGCGCATGTTCAGCAGCAAGTGAAAGAAGATGACCTCCCGTGGCCCACGGAGACGAGTCTCAGTCCCCAGCCAAAGTTGCTCGCCATCCTCCAGATCAGTGATCGCCGCAGTGTCCGATAGGGGCGCAAAACCGGGGTAGGAGTGCTGGGCAACCAGGTCTTTATACGATTTTACCAGGCGCTCAAAGTCTGCAACATCGCAGTAGGCAACGATAAAAACAGGACTCAACGACTCTTGATCGTAGCCAGCGAGTTTGCCTAAGTGATCAAAAATTACGTTTGTATCTGCAGAAAATAAGCGAAACGCCTCAAAAATTGCGACACGCCGATTAGTCGCGCTGGTGACGTATCCATCGATTTCGCCAGGGCTCTTGCCGCTGGGGGAAACACCTCCACGCTTTTGATCCCGCAGCCCAATGCGCGCACCGGCCATACGCTGGTCAAAAAGCGACGTGAACCAATCATTGATCTCGTCTTCTTTCGTAATCCGGCTATTGATCGAGGTTGGCGTTGGCCCAGCAGCGATCTGCAGATTTTTTGTGCGCAGTTGTAGTTCCTTGGCAACAGCCAGAACGGCGTCTTTGAGGTATTCGGCTACGGATCGTCCCTGGCCAGTGATGAGCACAAAATCCTCAAGCTCTTTCGCAATGATCTGTGCGTAATGCTTGGTCAGTTGCACATTGCTACGTTGCGAGTCTTCATTCAGAACGTCAATCATTCGGCTGATCGACAGTTCCTTCGGTTGAGCTTTGGCCAGTTCGTCAACCAAGGTGTCCAGGCCAAGGTCCTCTTCAGACTGCGCGTTGAATTCCCGGTAGCCATGCACGAGTTGTTGGGCAACCAATGGCTTTCCACCGGCAATGAGCGCCAGGCAATAAGGCTTCAGGATTTCGATTCGGAACTGCTGATCCGGGCTGAGCCGGCGCCAGAAGTCCTCGCAGTGCTCAAGCTCCCGAAGTTTCGCGTAGCTTTCAAGGACCGCCACCACCCATGCGGTAGGCATGTCTTCAGGGGCAATTGAATCAACACTGCGCAGAAACTGAGTGATGGCGCGGTTGATTTGATCAGCGTCACTCATGTCCCGCTGGGCTGCGAGCCGACCTTTAAATAGCTGGAAGGCGTGAAAAGACTGGCCTGTTTCTGCATACAGCGCTTCCATGATCGTCACGGTCTTTTCCGGCTCTGCCTCGCAGTAGCCAACCGCAAGAATATAACGGCGGAAACGCTCACATTCTTGCCGCTGCCCCCGAGCCGCTGGCTCATAGGGGCGGCTGCTGTGGGGAATTTGGACCTGGTTGACCGCGTTGGCAAAATCCGATGCAGGCGTTTGAGACGAGTCCAATAGTTGCAGCAACTGCCATTTATACTCGTAGGTCTGCCAAACGGTGCGGGCTCGCAAGATATTAGGGTTTTTCGTGGTGGCGAAGCGCTCTTGGTGGAGAAAGTCAACTGCTTTCGTCATCACGGCTTTGGCCAGCGTGGTATGGCCAGCGTGGCAGGCGGATAGGAAGGCTTGTTCGAGCGCGGGCAGTCCCATGTCGTCGTTAACGGTGGTATCACGAGCCGCGATAATTTCTTGGATTTGCCGTGCTCTGACGATGACGGAAGAGTGTTCAAGCAAACTGAACAGTCGGTCAAGAGGGATGATCTCCGCACACTGATCTACAAAGTCCTCGTAGACCTCATTACTCAGCAGGTTGGTATAGGCACAGAAGGTCGGCCACGGATCATACTCCCGGTCGAGCAAGGCATGGTCGAACAGGAAAATGCCGTCTTCCCTGGTTCCAAATCCCCAGGTTTTGACAATATCAACGATTCTCAAGGCTACGCGCGACCACGTTTCGCTGCTGCGCAAGGGACGGCCGATCTGCATCAGCACCTGCAAGTATTGCCGCACCGCAGAGGCAGCGGAAAAGCCTTGTTCGTTGGCAAAACTAAGCTTTGTGCACCACTGCTTATGTCCACGGGACAGCGCAAGCAGGGGCACTGCTTCTTCAGTGCCTAGCAGCTTGTGCCAAGGCAACGAGGAGAACAGTACGGTAGGTAACAGATTACGCTGCTCTCCTTCCAGGGTGGCGGTGAAATCGCGGCTGTAGTAAGAGAGCAGGGCCTCTTTCAGGGATTGCCGTATGGTCCGAGGAGAATCCAGCTCGACGGCCTCAAGGCGCTCCAGCAGCCAGAAGCCCACAAAATACCAGTGGTGCGGCGCAGCACGGAAGGGCTCCGGGAATCGCGAATTTAGCAGATGTTGAATCCAGCGCTCGGCCAGCTGTTCGGCATGTGGCGAGTTCAACTGCTCAAGCAGGCACTGTAAAAAGCGGTATTCGAAGGAGCTAGCAAACTCTTTGCCATCCCAAGCGCACCGCTCTCCCAGCATCGACACCACCTCCAGGAGTCGGTCACCCGCGGTATCCGCGTCGCCGAGGGAGCGCAGGTATTGCTGGCAAACCAGGTGTCGATAGCCGTCATCGAGGTACTGATGGAACGGCTGCGGCTCCCGCGGCATACTCGAAAACAGGCGCTGGCTCAAATGGTGTAGCGCCACATCGCAGGTGGAAGCCTCCGAGAGCAGAAACAACTTGTATGCCGAGTGCTCGTAGTCGAGCAAAGTGTTGTAGAGCAGGTGCTTGAGAATCGGCCGGTCGGCAGCCTGTTGGATCAGCGTGGCGACAAACGGTGATGCACTCAGGTCGAGCCGGTCAATGCGCACGCTCGTTTCAGCAACGCTGGCCAGGAGCCAGGGGTAGAAAAGTTCCAGCTCTCGGCCCTGAACGAAGGGCGATCGCTGACAAGCAAACTGCAATTCGCTCAAGGGTGAGTCCCTGTGGGCGGGATAGCAGTCCTCAAAGGTCGCCAGCGTTGGCTGGGTGCCTGCGACTTCTTGGTCGTGTCGCTGCGTGGTGCCGTCGGCATCGACCCGCGTATGGATGTGTATCTCGACTGGGCACAGCAGGCTGGAAAATCGATCGCGGTTGATCATCTGTCGATAAAGGCTATCCAGCGAGCCACCGAGTGCCGGGTCGTCGGCCAGATAAGCAAGGAGGCTATTTTCGAACTGAAAACGTTCTTCGTATTCGAGATGCTCGAAAAGTACCGGCGTGGCCCAGGCGCAGATCACGCGCTGACACAGTAACCACCGTTGCATGGCCTCTTCAGCGCTGAGGGTCTCCCGCAGATTCATCCACAAATGTGTACTGTCCAGCGGGCTCCAGCCATCACCCGTGAGGTGATAATAGCCCGCGTGCAAGGATAGTTGCGGGAGCACCTCGGTGGCGGCCTGACTGCTGAACTTGGATGCCAGCTGCGCATCCAGTTGCGGGGCAGGTAGCCTGAAGTCAGGGCGGAGGAAGCCGTTGCTGCCGGAGATGATCGCTTGGAGGAGGTGGATCGAATTGACCAACGGCTGCAAGCTGGGGTCAATGTCGTCGAGCTTTCGCAGGGAGTCACAGTGCAGACTGCACCAGTTTGCGTAGAAGGCCACCACGCCAAAGCGCTCCAGGGTGGCCAGGGGGGCAAGCTCCGTTGGCGTCCTGGCGGAGGGCGAGCCGCTTGGCCACCAGAGCTCGCCACTGAGCAACTGCTCGACGACTTCGCGGCTGAGTTGAGGCGTCGCTAGGCTCGCATTCGCCAGGAAGATCGCTTTTGCCGACGCCTGCACATGGGCGGCGTAGCTGTAAGGGTCTTCTGCAGGAGGATGGCGAACACGACCATCGAGAATTGTCTTGAGGAGATGCCAGTTTTCTGAAAGCTTGTGCATGTGCCGTCCGTTGCCCAGCTGAACGCTGCCTGCTAATGGTAGAGGCATTATGCTGGCGCGGACCATAGGCGACAAGGCGCCGGCTGGGAAGCTGCCTGCCGGGATTATTCTGGGTCTTGGCTACAGCTGGATTCTGCTGACACCGAGTTTATTTCAGACCATTGTGCAAGGAGTGCCGCTGATGAGCACGCGAGGTTATTTCAATTTCATTGCCAATCAACCGGCGTACACCGAGGCGCAGAAAGAGTGGCGGGTCGGCTTGCTCCACTCGAAGTTTTTCTGGTTTGACCTGATCGTCAACCCACCGGAGGGGTGTGACGTCCAGCGGCAAGCTGCAGCACTCCTCGATAGTCACCGGGAGGCCGTCCGCAATAGCGCCGATAAGCGATTTGTGTACTTCATCGCTGCACGGCAGCGGGTAAGGTTCTGTTGCCGCAGGCCACCGAAACGATCCCTGTCTCGAAAGTACCTGGTGATCCACCTCGAGGTTGGGCGGGCAAAAAAATTGAAACAGCTTCGCTTGGAAATACCCAAGGAGGCACGCCGGTTCGCCCTGCCAACCTTGACTGAGGATGGGCGTTTTATCCTGGTCGAGGGCGAGGAAGGTCAGCAGGCGATCGCGTTGCCTATCCATGATTTTTTGATCCTTCATGACGTCAATCTGGGGATCGACACCGAAGTGCTCTACGTTGGGTCTACGGATGATCCTGCCACGCGTCCGTTGAGCCGCGATCACCGAGGTTATGGCGACTCTGTTTATCCACTGTCGCCGGAAGAAACCGACGTCTTCGTGTTCTACAACATTTTCAGCGTGGTTTCCGTGGCAGAGAACAGTAATTTCATGCTGAACTTCATGATCGCGAACTCGCTGATCGACGAGGTCCAGCGGGTCGAAGAGGGGGAGCTGCTGGAGCATGGGCTCATTCACTACTTCGGCGCCAAGAGCCAGGAGTGCAACAAAATAGCTGAATATGGCAGACTCAGAAACGGCCTGAAAAAGCTGCTGGATCGCCATAAAATAAGGGCGATCACCTTTGATATCGAAATGGAAGAACCTCATGAGTTTTACCGGTTCTTCTCTCGCCAGGTGAGCGCGCGGAACCGCCACCACTTCGCGCTGCGGATAGAGCACGACCAGGTGATCATCGCAGCACCTGAACCGATGACGTTCAGTGGTGCTGGACTCTGACCATGGCATCCGAGCGCCAATCGGCGGATGATGGCGGCCAGGGCGCGTGAACAAGCGACGCCAGTCAGTCTGTTGCGGCCCCAGGTGCTGCAGCCGGCGTTCCATCCTCCTGGTCACGGACCAGCTGACTGGCGCGACTGTCCAGGAGTAATCCAGCCTGAAAGTAGCCCATCACAGTGCTGACGCTGCGGTGCTCGGTCATGGCCATTACCTCGCCGAGCGGCACGCCTTGGCGGCCGGCTTCGGTAACGAATCCCGAACGCAAGCTGTGCGCTGCCCGATCCCCTCCAGGCCGGCCAGTTGGGCGCGACGCTGCACAATCCTGGCGACTTGATCAGCCGACAGTCCTCCTATCCACACCTTGCCGCCCTTGAACAGCCGCCGAAACAGCGGGCCGCTTGTAGCGGGAGCTGCCGCTAGCCAGGCCGCCAGCGCTTGAGCTGCGGGGCCGCGCAGCGGCTTTTCACAGCGCGTGCTGCCGGTATCGGTTTGTTGTCGCGCAAGGCGTACAGCCAGGTGTCGGCGTCCAGCCGGCGAACCTCGCCGACCTGCAGGCCCACCACTTCCGAGCGCCGTCGACCGCCACCGCTCCAGGCCAGGAGGAGGGCGCGGTCGCGGATTCCGCGCACGTCCATTTTGCAAAACCGTGGCGGTCGTGCTCTTGCGTAAATTCCTCGAGCTGAAGACGGCAAGCGATAGGACGTGAGCTAGCAGCCCCATAAAGCTTCTTCTGTTGAGGTTTCCGTTGCCGCTCTATCTGGCGAGAGCAGCGGAGCTCAGTGAGGCTTTCATGCGGAGGATCCACTACCGCGAATTCATTTCGCCGTGCCGTGACTGGTAGGTAAGGCGGAGTAAGAATAAAGCTCAGATCCACAGGCGACAGCGGGGTGGCACATTGACATTCTGTAGTGATATGGCTTTAGCATATACACCTTCTTCAACATGCCACGGATGAGCAATGCCAAGCGCAAAGAATTTGACACCCAGCCAACTATGGACACGTTTGATCAAACAGGCTGGCCTAGAGCTTCGGCTTAAACAAAAGCCGGGGCGGGATGCTGATATGGAGGTGGCCGTTCTCCAGCAACTGGACCCCGCCAGAGGCACCGCCGGGGCATACCAAACGATCAGAGCCTTACTAGAGGCTGACCAGGATTTACCTGTACCGACGGTGACGGTGGAGCGCTTGCTGATTGCCTTATTGGAATCGCAGAAGGGCTTTGCGGCCATGATGAACGAGATTCTCGAAACGCTCGTCATGGCAGAGGGTACCTTGGGCGAAAGCAACCTTGAGTTCGAATTCAACTTTGATGCTGTGGCAGGCCCGCTGAAGTTGACTCTTGAGCAGTTCCAAGTGTATGAGCAGCGTACGCGTCGGGTGTGCGCCAGCCGCTTCGTACCGCTGTCACAGCAACAGCGTTGGCAAATCAGTAACATACTGTCCGACCTCCGCTTGCATTGGAAAAATCGCCCGGACGATAGCCTGCCAGACGCGCCTCAGGTCAATGCCAGACCTGCTCCTGCAAGATTTCGTGTGCCTTTGCTCGCGCTGGAAGCCGCCGTGGCAGATTTTCTGCAGCGCTGCAGCTCCGTTGGGCTATCGCGGACAGACAACTTTCGTCGCCTAAATGAGCAACGGCAAGGCACCCCCAGGACTGCGGAGCAACAGGAGGAGTTCGATAGGATCGTGGATGCAACCGATTTTTGGGATGTTTCAATTGTCGATAGTATCAACTTCATCAAGGACGGCCTGAGCACACGGGACCTGGAGCAAGACCGTACTTTCGAAATACTTATGCGGGCGGTAGAATTGATTCCGGTCAAGCAACAGTGGATCGATGAGAGCTACCAGGAGTTACTTGACCTGTTGAACCTACCGACCTGGAAACGACGCCATGAGCTCTATTCGGTCTGGGTCGGGACACGCCTACTGAACGTCGCCAAGCAGCACGCACGCCAACTTGAATTCCATCCTCGCGATAGGGTGCTGTCGTTCGCCTTTGGGGGTAGTTCGTTGGCCAGTTACGAGGCGCATGGCGAGCGTTTTTCCATTCACTGTGAAGTACGCAGTGAACTGGTGGGGGCAAGCCGCAAGCGCAAGCGCGCCATCCAGCCGGACTTCAGGGTGATTCGTGAAGGTGGGACGGCAACAACGAACGATGCCACCCGCTTGGTGGTTGAGTGCAAACATTACCTGCAGCAAAGCACTTCCAACTTCTCCAGTGCAGCTAACGATTATGCGCGCAGTTGCTGTTTTGCGACCGTATTGGTGGTTAACCATGGCCCGGTGACCGAGGCAGCATTATTGGATGCCTTAGAGCCTGAGGTTCGCAATCGCGCACGGTTCATTGGAGACGCGGTACCGAACGCTTCGGATGGGCTGCAAGAATTCTTACGGGCAACGCTGTTTTCGGCACCCGCGACGCTTTCATCGACTCCAGAGCCGCGTTCGCAACCGCGCGCTGATGCTACTAAGGTTGTCATACCGGTAGGAGAGTTAGCGCACCCACAGGTGTCGTTGGAAGTGGAGTGGGACGAGACTTTGCAAGATATCGACCTAGCACTTGCCTTTAATCTCGACACGAGCAATGAGCAAGTCATGGTTGATTTCAGAAACCGGGGAGGGCTGAAGGCGCCGTTTTTCGCGCAATTACTCGAAGACGTGCGAGAGGGTCCTGGCGTCGAGATGATCAACATCTACCAACTCAATGCAAAGCGCTATGAAGTCATCGTGCGTAATTATAGCGAGCCGGGCCATTTTCCAGCGGGACACCTGCGCGGCCGTATCACCCTCCGGAACAGCACTCTCGTGGTAACCCCGCCTACGCATGGAGTGCAATTGGGCGACTGGAAGATGGCAACCTTGCTGGTCAACGCAGACGGAACGGTCGCAATTCAAACCTGACCGCGCCTAAATTCGGCTAAGGGCGGGCGATCAAGGGCGCCTGCCGCTTGGCCGACCGGGGAAGCGACTTCCGCATTATCTGTATATGTGGGCGGTATTGTTGTCTAGGTAGTATTAGGTGATTCGGGACGTGTTGTTGCTCAAGCCGAATTGACCCATGGATCAAAATCCCATCAGCGCCAACACGCTACGGATCGACAAAGCGCCTTAGCCAGGAAAATATCCCTACACCTACGAACACTAGGAATCCAAGCATTGGTCCGTTCATGGGCGCGCGTGCTGATCGCAGCGGCGGGATGGCTTTAGGTTAGCGCCGGCCTGGTGGGCCAGCGGATCGCCGGGGTTTATGAGTCTTTCCCTGACTGGTCCAAGTTGGCGGCTGACGGCGTCATGAGGGTGGTGGCCTTGCTGTCTAGCAGCGACCCCGTTTGGAAGTAGCCCATCACCGTGCTGACGCTGCGGTGCTCGGTCATGGCCATCACCTCGCCGAGCGGCACGCCCTGGCGCCCGGCTTCGGTGACGAACCCCGAGCGCAGGCTGTGCGCCGCCCAATCTCCCTCAAGCCCGGCCAGCTGGGCGCGGCGCTGGACGATCCGTGCCACCTGGTCGCCCGATAACCCTGTCGTGCCCACCTTGCCGCCCTTGTACAGTCGCCGAAACAGCGGGCCGCTGCTAGCGGGAGCTGCCGCTAGCCAGGCCGTCAGCGCATGGGCTGCGGGGCCGCGCAGCGGCTTTTCACGGCGCGTGCCGCCGGTATCGGTTTTGGTCGCGCCCAAGGCGTAGAGCCAGGTGTCGGCGTCCAGTCGGCGCACGTCGCCGACCTGCAGGCTCACCACTTCCGAGCGCCGTCGACCGCCACCGCTCCAGGCCAGGAGGAGGAGGGCGCGGTCGCGGATCCCGCGCACGCCATCGTCGCAGGTGGCGAGCATCGCCTGCAGGGGTTCGAGCACCACCGCGGTCTTCTTGCGCACCGCCACGCCTTGCCGCGACTGTGCCTTGCGGGCTTCACGCAGCAAGGTTTTCACCGCCGGCGCCTCGGTGGGACTGTCCCAGTCATGCAGTCGGTGCCACTTGGTCAGCACCGCCAGGCGGTGGCTGACTGTGTTGTAGGCCAATGCCCCGGTGTTGGCTTTGACCCGGGCGCGGACCAGTGCGGCGTCGATCGTCGACGGCAGCAGATGGGTCCAGGTACCGTCGGCGAGCGGCCGGGCCAGGTGGTCGAGGATGAATTGCACAGCCACCGTCGCCGGCAGCGGTGTCTCGCCCAGCACCAGGCCATAGCGCAGCTGCAGCCAGGCCGACCAGTAGGCGAGGGCGCTGCGGTAGCTGCGGACCGTATTGGCAGCCGTACCGGCAGCGACGAACGCGGCAGCCGCTTCCTGGGCGCTGAGCGCAAGGAAATGCGGGTCCAGAGGCGGTTCATCGAGCAGTAAAAACTGATCTGTAATATTTGTTACGTTCAACGTATTATAATTCCAGTTTCGATAAAATAACATCGGATAACATTTCATTATCATACCTAAATTAAGGAGCTGCTGGTCATGGCCGTAGGAGTACCGGAACACGAGGTGTTTGCCGCGGCGGACGCGGTGCTGGCCCGGGGTGAACGGCCGACCGTTGAGCGCGTGCGCCTGGAGCTCGGGAAGGGAAGTCCGGCGCGGGTTGGCGCCTTGCTCGACCAATGGTGGGAGCAACTGGCGAGTCGCCTGCGCGGCGAAACTCGGTTACCAGGACTGCCGGCGGAGGTCGCGCAGGCGTTTGTCGCCCTCTGGCAACAGGCGACGACACTGGCCCAGGGCGTGATGGAACAGTCGATGGCGGCGCAGCGCCAAGTGCTTGCCGACGAGAGGGAGGCATTGGCTGAGGTGGAGGCGAAGAGGCGGCTGGAGGTCGTTGAGGCGCAGCGCCAGGCGGTCGAGGCGATAGCCAGCCGGCAGCGTATCGAAACTCGCCTGACCGACCTGGAACAGCTGTTGGCCCAACGGCAGGCGCAGATCGATGACCTGCGTGCACAGCGCGAAGAGCTCCTGACCCAGTGCGATGACGCTCGTCAGCAACTGGGGGATATCCAGCAACGCTTACACACCAGTCTTGCGCAGGCCGAGCAGGCGCGCGCGGAGCAGCAGCGCTACAGCCGCGACGTTGAAGACCGTGCCTACCGCGAAATTGATCGTGCCCGCGAAGAGAACAAGGTGATGGGGTTGCAACTCAAGGATGCTCTGGGCCGGCTCAGCGTAGCCCAGCAGGCCTTGCAGGCGGATCAACTCACTCTTGCGGACAGCCGCGAACAGACGCAGACGGCGCGCGCCCAAGCGCAACTGGTGACCGCGCAGCTGGACCAGGCTCAGCAACGGTCAATCGCGCTGAGCGAGCAAAACAGCGATTTGCACAGCGCGTTGCAGGCTCTGCGTGAAGAGTTGGCGAGTGCTCGTGAGCGAGCAGCGGCGGCGCAGGCGCGTGCCGAGGCGCTCGCCAGCTCAACTACCCGGTCACAGAAAAAAAACGCGCCCAAGGGGCGAGCTTAGGCGTGGAAAACTGAGTCAAGGTCCCGAGGTTTAGGCCTGGAATGACTTAGGCTGAGATGTGGGAGCTACATCCTTGAAACGTACCACAACGGTGTGGCACTGGCTGTCTACCAAGCCTGGGCTACTGATGGCAATGCTTGGCAGCCCCTTGCTGCTCGCCTCAAACTCCTGGAGGAGAAAGTGACGAGCTTCGATGGCAAGCTCGATCGTCTGATCACCCTGGCGGGTCTCGTGTGTGTCGGTCTGATGCTTGCAGGGCTTGTGGCCACTGTCCTCGGATTGGCTTACTGATACTCTAGGCGGGGAAGGGGGCAACACGGGATGGCAGGCGCCTGCAGTTTGAGCGCCGAATCCCACTGAAGCAGTAACCGTTCGCCTGGATCACCTCGGAGTTGCCAGTAAGGCGCGATACTCCGCGGCGGCGATGGCCGCAAGCTCAATAAAGACCTCCAAGGCCGCCACTTTCTGGGTAATCGTAGGGCGTTGTTGTTCATTGCCGTCGAGCGCTTCATCGTCACTCAAGACGAACTCCAGGACGGCCAATTCAGCTGCCGCATCTGCCCCTGCTTGCCCCGCAGCCTCGATCCAAGGCTTCGCCTGCACTGCCGCAACCTTCGCGGCGTCACCGAGCAGTTGATGAATCAATACGCGTGCGGCTTTGTCCAGGCTTGCCGCCGCATCTAGTAACTCCTTGCCTGTCCCAACCTCATCGAGCTCGCCTGGGGTTGGGTGCCGACGGAAGTAGCGAAAGCGTTGCTCACTGCTGATGTCCAGGGACTGCAGTGTTGCCATCAGTGGCTCAAGCCCGTTGAATGGACGCTGCTCCGAAGGAAAACTGTTGCGGTACTCCCAGAGGGTGAGGATCATTTGCTGGCATTTCGCCTGGGCTGCAACTCGCTCATCGCCCACGGCACTTTCGGCCTCGGCCATGCGCTCTGCAACCAGATGGGCCAGCCACTGAGCCATCAGGTCGTCCCCCAAGTTGAGTTGTTTCACCAACAGGCGCCCCAGTTCAATTACGGCGCTGGAGCGGTCAAGTGATTCCATCATTTTCTACCAGGAAATAACGTTCATAGGGCCAAGGACGCGGCTCATAGGCACTGGTCCGGTCATGACCAGGCAGGCGCCGCCGCACGGAGGTACGAATCAGCAGGCAGTCATTCGGATACGCGGCCAGTAGCTCGGCCATAAAAGAGGCATCAACGCTGAGCCGCGTACCAGAGATGTACTCTTCGTCCCTGTCGAAGCCGACTGCAGTTGCCCAGACCTCACTTCGCAGCATCGCTCCGGTTGGCGTCTGCCAGAGCCGGTTGTCCGCATCCGTAGTCAGTCCCAACGTTCCCACTGTGCTCATTGTGGGTCCTGGTCCAGGGTAGCTGAGCCCGGCGGCCCAAGGATCATACTCATCCAGTCCGAGTGCCCCCCCTTCCTCCTCAACCCACAGGGTAATGGCCAGGCTTTTGCCGCCGAGGAGATGAGTCGCGTCTGGGGTCGGGAAATAAACGGCGTCGGGATTTGGCGCTGTCTGCAACGCAGCGAGCAATGCTCCAGCAGCATTCTTGGTCACCAGCGCGCTGCGTATTGAAACAGTCTCTTCGTATTGCTGGTCACCAGTGCGCCAATCTCCCCACACGACCCGTAGGCCATCATCGGCAAGCCAATGACGATCCAAACTCTCCCGAGTAATCTCCCAGCACCAGTCGGTATCGCCGTATCGGGTTGGCTTCTCAACTTGCTTGACCAATGACGGATCCCGCCGGTCAGCAGTCCAGCGTCCGTCCGCGCGGGTTAGCGTCAGATACTTGAGCCACTCTTCGAAATCGTTTTGCGCACTATACTCGCTGCGCCCTATGGGGTGCGTTTTGAGCAGGCGTGCTGCCAGGATCATCATTGCGTGATAGGCCTGATAGGCTTGACGATCATCCACTCGCGGCAAAGAGCCATGGGAATGGCGGGTGGCCTGATCTTTGAACAGATTTAATGTGTACCGCGCATCATCCTGGGCGTTGCCGGGATTGCCAAGTTCTCGACGAATGACGTCTAGAGCCATTCGCTCCACCGTGGTGGCGGATAGACCAAATACTCTTCCTAAGCGACTGAACCAGTACTGGCTGATGTCGATGTCGAAGGAGTGCGCCTGCGCATCGTCGCCGTCCAGCGCGTCCTGTTCTTCGGTCTCAGCTCGCCAGCCGGAGTAATCCCATAGAGGGAGTTCGCCTGCGTTGATTGTGTTGAGTCCTCCAACCTCATCTGCAGCCAAATAGCTGGCTTGATGCAAGCTCATCATCGCCTCCGCAGCATAATGCCGAATGATGACATGCTCTTGGATTGTAGAGGTCTTGAGGAACGGCAGGAGGGGCATCACCAGATCCGGTTTGTCACGAGCAGCGTGTGCTACCGCGAAGAGAAACCATTGGTGCGCATGCCATTGGTAAAAATCCAACCGCTGGTCAGTAAAGGGGGCCGGTGACGCGGACGACGCACGAGCGGCTAGCGCCCGAATGAGCGGTTCATATTCAAGCTCTATGCAGCTCCTCGCAACGTGTGCAGCCTTCCACCGCTCTGCCGCGGCCGGAGAGCCAAGCCTCACCCATAGATAGCCAGCGAGGGCGTCTATCACTTGCGCAGGGGGATGCAGCCGCTCGTGCCAAGGACCATCACCGTCCGCTGGCTGCAGGATACTCTCCAGCAAGTCCAACCCAAACCCCAGTACTTCGTCGGCCTGATCGGCAGTCAAACGCGAGGCCAATGGATCAATTAGCGCGAAAAAATCACTGCTTTCGAAATCTTCCTTCCGCCCGTAACCCTCCAGCACCGCGGTGACCACCGCATGCTCAGTCAGCACTCCGGCTGCATAGAGGTTTTCGAATTTCAACACATTGCCCCAACCCTTGCGCTGGGCTAGCTCGGGATTGTTGCGGCACGCGGTCAGTACCGCCTCCTTCAAGGCATTGCGGACGGAAAGAAGCGAGACCATCGTGGAGGGGATGGCGGCGATAAGATCTTTGAGGTCAAAAATGCCGAAAGTTGGCCAGGCCGCGATCGCGTCTATCACTCCAGGCAGGGCGCCGGGCGATGCCCGGGCGACGGCTTCCTTCATCAGTGAAGCCGTGCGAGACCCTTGATCTGCGTTCTGTAGCTCATTGCGAATACCCAGCAGTCCATTCGGATCCTCCAGATCAATCCCTGCAAACAGTGCATCCCAATCAGGTCCGTCCTTTTCCGGTCTTGCTCCTCCCGCTTTGGCTGCAACAGTTGGTCGCCCGTTGTCTTCTGCCATTTCGGCAAACCGCAGCAGCCTTTCTCCATCGGGGAGAAGGGTGCCGAGCTCGGTCGCAAGGGAAGCAAAGGCCGACCAGTCAGAGAGGCCATGAGGTTGTACCCGGCAATAGCGGAAAGCTGTGTGCAAAATCTGTTTGCGCTTAGCGATGTCAGGCTCGTCATCGATTGCGCTACGAATCACCTGCAGAGAGTCCCAGCCAGCGGCCAGCCCCAGCAGGGCAACCGGCGTTACAGCGGACAACTGACCGTCACTCACAAGCTCATTGATGGCGAATCTGATCAGACGATCAGGATCACCAAAACCGCGATCACGCCATCGACTGAGGATGGCCAGCGTCGACGATCCGCATAGCTTCGACAGCGCACTGACGGTGCCGCCCCAATCGAAATGTTTATCTCTGTAAACGTATTCATAGGTCAGTTCCGCGGCCCTTGATAAGCGGTACGCGGTCCGCGGGCGCGAAAGCGCGCCAGCCGCGCCCGCCTCGGCCAGCTGTAAAAGCGCCGACCAACGTTGTGTGTTTTCTTCACCGATGCGACTGGCGATCTCGACCGCCCGGGCGAAGTAGGCACCTGCTTCCCTGCGACTTACGGTGTACACCGCCCGAGCCAATTGCTGTATCCCCTCGATCTGGGTCTCGGCATGTTCTCTATGCTGGTCTAGCCAGGCGAATGCCTGGACGGAAAGATCCAATGCCAGATTGCTCAGCCCTTCAGTGCGCGACGCAATCCTACAAATCGCGATCAACCCTGTCGCATCGAGGATGGCGGGGGACTTATCCAGCCAGCCACGAAAGGTGCGGATAGCTTCCTCGCTTAGTTCAGCTGAGTCCCGTAAAAGTCGTGCCCACTCAATCGCCGCGATTTGCTGACCATTGAAGATACGTTGATGGTCATCGCGCGCTACTCGATCCGTGACCGTCAATGCATCGTCGATTGCTGCGGCAATATCAACGGGAGTCCTGTGACAGGCGATTTCAGCGCCGAGTACAAACCAGGGGAGAATGCCCCCCGTCATCATTTTTAAAGCGCTGACGTCACGGGCGCGCCCACGCCTGTTGTCACCAGAAAGCTGCTCCTGGGCCTGTGGCGGCGCTAGCGACTCCAGCTCCAGTTTTTCGCCTAGGAGCGCTGAATGCAGCGCGTATGCCCGGAGTAAAGGACTTGTGTCTCCGCCATGAAAGCTTGACAGCTCATGCGGCGGAGTGGTCGGCAAATAGCGCCGGATTGTCTCTGCCCAACGCTCCTGCGTGCGAGGCAGCAACTTCAATGACATGGTTACGGCGGCTGTGACGGCCTCGAGCAGAAGCCATTGCTCGGGCGCTTGAGCGGAGTACTCCAAGGTTGCTTGGCTGTCGTCTAATTCTTGCATCAAGGCGCGCAATGGCTGGACGGGTAGATGATGTCCTACCAAGCCTGCTTCCCTTGCTATCGCGAGCAACAGCCATGTATCAGCAGTTCCTTCCACCGCGAGGGCATCAAGCAGGCCAAATTTGCCCATGTCCACGAGGCGGCTTGCCAGTTGCAGGCCTGCCTTGAACACGAGCGACTGTGGCCTCCAGAGGCGTAGAAAGCCCACAGCTGCCGCTGCGCCATCGACCTGCAGATGAGCCAGCGCCATCTCGGCACGGTCGTGGTCACTGACCTGCTCGTTCTCACGCTCCTTTTCTGGAAGACGCCCCCAGGACATCAACCATTCCATGGCCATTCGAAGCTGGCTGCCAGCCTCAGGCAAAAGCTCTGATTGGCCCGAGAGTACTCCTGCGTCATAGGCATGATTTGATCCCAACCAGCCAGCCTCAAAGGTACGCTTCGCTACCAGTTCCTGAATGCGCTCAGCAGAAAGTAGGCCAGCAGCCAGGTCGGTATTGCTCTGGATCAGGCTGATCTGGCGGGCTTCCCCGGCTGCTTCCCCGGCCGCTTTTAGTGCCAGCTTGGCCGCAGCAGGGTAGCGGTCGGTGCGCAAGCACGCCTTGATCGCGAAATGTAGGCGCTGAAGCTCGACGTCCCTGCGTTCAAGGGGGTTTGTCGTCGGCAGACTTTCTTCCGAAAGCGCTAACCGAACCAAATCATCGATGCGCTCCCCGGATAGCAGCAGTTGCGGTAACGTGGCTGCGACGTAGGAGCTATTGCTGGCCAGCGGCATCAGCCGCTCGATGAAGGCGTCGAGATTAGCGCGTGTCGGCTTGAATCGCTCCCGAAACCAAGTTTCCGCAGGCTCATCCAGGAAGTGAAGGGTATTCGATTTCATGAATAGCGGGCGTCCAAGGTCCAGTGCAAAACTTCGGACAGCGCTTTCCGGAAGAGAAGAGATCGCCGCTAACACGGGGATGGGGACAGGTGGCCGGAGAGTTGCCAAGCCTTGACATAGCAGTTCGATGTGCGGACCTTCCGCTCTGCCTGCACCCTCTCTGAGTTTGTCTAATGAGCGCTGCAGCAGATCGTTGATCGCGCTTTCAATGGTAGTTGGGCCGGGACCAAGGCAGCTCAACACGTCGTTCAAGCTCGTGCTTTGGCTGATCACGAGCGCCTGCACCCTGGGGTTGGCGCTCGTAAGCCATGCGAATTCCGCGACGTCTTTGTTGGTTGCTTCTGGGTAAGTCGCTCGAAGGTGAGCACCAGTTTCGCTGAGATTAAACGGCCTTAATTGTATTGGTACCGCATCGCTCGGAGCCTTAAGGCGCGCTCGACGGTGACTTCGGCAAGTGAGTGCCAACCGCACCCCGTCCGGAAGTTTTGTGGTGATGAGATCCTGGACGAAAGCCGACTCGCCGCGCTCTTCCGCCGCCATGTCGGCATTGTCTGCGGCATCGATTATGAGAAGAATGCTAGCGCCTGGCGTGCGGGCCGTGAGTAGGCTCATGCATTGCTCGAGCCTTCGGTGGAACGCCTGCATCAGCGATTTGACGTCTATATGGGCAGACGGTATTAGGGGGTAGCACAGCCCTTTGCCCGCTAGCTCGTTAGCCATTTGGACGAGGGCGTCACGATGTCGGTGCCGAAAGCTCATAGCGTTGCGGTACATGCCATCGCCAAAGCAGTCATAAAGGACCGCGACCGAGCCACAGGGCATTGCCGCCGCCAACCGCGATGCCAAAGTAGATTTCCCCACGCCGCCATCTGCGTGCAAAACAACCGGCGTCGTAGCGTTGAGCACACTCGCTAGCACCTCAGCTTCCTGCTCCCTGGTCATGCAAATTGCCGGTGGCTGTATCAAGCAAGGAGCAGGACTGAGCTCTGGCTCAGTCACCCCAAGCGCCCGGAGAACATCGAGTCGACGAATTGACGGATCACTGGCGAATTCGGACGTTGCTTTTCGCGACACCAATTCCTTCAGTTGAAGGGGGGATTCATAATCCGCGCCGGCGAGAAATTGGCTCACGTCGCTGGAAAGCAGGTTTCGTTGGGCCCATAGGTCTGGCTCCCCCCCTTCGACGGAAAACAGCTGGAAGAACCTCTCAGCGGCTTCCTCACTCAGCTCGGTGTACCGAAGGAGGGTTGCTTGGACTGTGGGATGGCGGCTTTGCGCCGAGCTGCGCAGGTCCTCAAGGGATTCAATGACTTTGATGTCAATGGGGCGATTGGTCGTGAAGGTGAACCGAACCTTTTCCGGGGTAAGGCCTGGCCTATCGGGGTGCTGCAAGGCGATAAACCGCTTGGCAAAACCCCGCAGTGTCTTGTCGAGGCCGCTAGCCGTCCAAGGCACTGAGGCTTGGCGAGTTGAGTGCTTGAGCTGGATATAATGGACGAATCGAGCATCAGCGAAGTTCTCATTGCCGTAGTACAGGCCAACGTCAACAAGCTCCTCCCCATCGTCAACTGCAGAGGCGCCTTCTGAGGTCGAGGGGCCCTCAATCGATACAGCTCGAAGATCTCCCATTCCTGCCAATAAACCGAGGCAGTGCCTGGCTGCCCAATGGTAATGGAATTGGTCACCGTCTCGGCTTGGCCGTACCAGTTCGTGTTCTGCCATCGTCTAACCATTTTTCCTAGGGAGCTGGCCGTGATTCTACCTAATTCAGAGTGTCGAAAAGACGCCCCGTGATAATCAATTTATGCATCGGCGCGATGTGGCTGAGGGCTTCAAGTGTCTGCGGATATCTGGGGGGCATTGCGCCAGGATCGACCCGGAAGGAAAAAGTCGGCCCCCTGGGTGAGGGCAGTGTGGCTTACCAAGGGCATTTTCCGAGACTCATGGCATCTCTGATTCTGAAGCGCCTAAAGACCAGGGAGAGCTATACCGATGAGGTGCGCGCCCGGTCGACGGAGTAGACCATGTCCTTCGCGTTTCTGTTTGTTGGTGTCTCATGATGTTGTCGCGATGCCTTTTGCTGAGGACGACGGTCGCTGAAGGTCTTGCACCTGTACCTCAAGATGTCGTTTGGCGCCCCTGAGCCAGCGTAGTGATCATTGTCTTACTGGCGCCGCACGAGCCCTCTATCACCTTGCTTGATCCGAGGGGGGGGGGGCAACGAATGGTCATCCAATGGTGGAGGTAACGCTGGGCGCTTGACAGCAGTCTTACGTCCCCTAGAGGTGATCAAAGCACGAGACCTGAGTTATTACGCCCAAGCAGAGATACTTGGTTTCCAAGTAGTCCTCAATCCCGCACTTGGAACCTCGCGGCCGAGGCTAGGTCTCCGGTTGGTGCCACTTCGTTGGAGATCAGGCCCGTGTTGATAACCACCATGCCGTTTCCAGAACTCGGCGCCGCGGAACACGCAGTTCATGCCGCAGGCTAGAAGTACGAGGCCAGGCCGAACTCGGTCTGGTTGGACATTCCGCCGCACCAAGCTGTTTAATTCCAGTTCACCTATCACGAAATTCCTCTCGAAATTGGAAGCTGACCCGGCAAGTCGTTCGGTCCGGACTGTGATAATGGGTTGCTAGCGGTCGCTCCTAAACCGTGTATTCGATCCAAATCTACCGGCCGGGGGCATCGAGTGCTTCCCGGCATTGACTACTCCAATTCAGAATGTACAGTGATGGCCATACGATTTCACGGTAGGGACATCATGCGGATCGAGCGCGTTGAGATTCAAAATTTCAGACTGCTTCAGAACGTCGGTCTTGGCCTTGAAGATGGCACGACACTGATTGTCGGACGCAACAACTGCGGCAAAACCTCCATAGCCGAAGTGTTCCGTCGACTCCTTTCAGACCGGACTCCCTCTTTCAGGCTTGAGGATTTCTCCCTGGGAAGTCACGAAGAGTTTTGGACGGCCTTCAATGCGTTTCACGGCGGAGTAGCTCGCTCCGAGGTTGCTGCCATTCTTCCCGTTGTTAGGGTCACACTGGACATTTCCTATGATGTAGATGCCCCAGACCTAGGGCAGCTCAGCGAATGTATCGTAGACCTAGATCCAGATTGTACTTGCGCGCGCATCGTCCTGACGTATGGACCCCGGCCGACTGGCCTTGAGTCGCTTTTCGCGGAAATGAATGCCCCCTACCCTCAGCAAGAGGATCAACGTCCTAGCTTCTTCAGCCTGATAAAGGAGCGTTTGGCGGCGGCCTACGAGCCCCGCCTGGAAGCGGTTGATCCGAACGATCCTACGAACCGCAAGGACCTCGAACTAAAATCACTCACTTCGTTGATCCGCGGCGGATTCATCAATGCGCAACGCGGCCTAGATGACGATACACATCGAGAGCGCGATGTTCTTGGGAAGGTGGTGGAGGTGCTGTTCCAATCGGCCTTGACTGACCCCACAGATCCCGAGAAACGAACCACAGCCGAACAGCTCCATGTAGCGGTCGAAAAAATTCAAAAGGAACTGCATGACGGTTTCAACGCTGGACTGACTTCGCTGCTCCCTACGTTCGAGCTTTTTGGCTACCCAGGGTTAGCTGACCCAGGCCTCACCACGGTGACGACCTTCGATGTCGAGCGCTTGCTTAAAGACCACACGCAGGTCAGATACAGGGGGGTTAACGGCCTGACCCTCCCGGAAAGCTACAACGGACTCGGCGTCCGTAACCTGGTGTACATACTTCTACAATTACTGAAGTTTTTCAGGGAGTTTCAAGCTACGCCGGCAGCCGCAAGCGTACATCTCATCTTCATTGAAGAGCCTGAAGCCCATTTGCATCCGCAAATGCAGGAGGTCTTCATCCGACAGTTGCACCTGATCAAGGGGGCGTTCGAGCAGCAGCTTAATGGCAGTCGTGCGTGGCCAGTGCAGTTTGTAATTTCCACCCACTCTCCGCACATGGCCAACGAAGCGCGCTTCGAAACCATGCGTTACTTCCTCTCTGTGACCGATGAAAGCGGAATCCGGCAGTCGAAGATCAAAGACCTAAGGCAGGGTATGGGCGGGGCTCCCGCACCGGACAGAGATTTTCTCTATCAGTACCTAACGCTCACTCGATGCGACCTGTTCTTTGCAGACAAAGCCATCTTGATCGAGGGGACATCAGAGAGATTGCTGCTACCGACCATGATCGATAAAACTGACGCGGCTGCGGTGGGTCAGCCTCAGCTGGCAAGTCAGTATTTGACAGTTATGGAAGTTGGCGGCGCATATGCACACCGGTTCCACGATCTGCTCACCTTCCTCGAACTGCGCACTCTGATCGTGACTGACATCGACTCCGTCAAACCGAACGCAGACAGAAAACGGAAAGCCTGTCTCGTTGCAGAGGGTCTGTTTACGAGCAATGCGTGCCTCAAAGATTGGTTTGAGGCCGAAGTCACTCCTGCCCAATTGCTGGCGAAAACGCCAGCAGAGAAGACAAGAGGATTGAGGCGCATCGCCTACCAAATTCCAGAAGGGGATGAACCCGGGCCTTCAGGCAGAAGCTTTGAGGACGCGTTCATCTTGGCGAACCTTGAGCGATTTCAGCTGGGGGAGGGCGATGTCGCGTCCCTAGCTTACGAGCATGCGGCAGATCAGAAAAAGTCAGCTTTTGCGTTGAAGTACGCGATCGATGATACGGACTGGAGAGTGCCCAGATACATTGCTGAAGGATTGCGTTGGCTCGCAGTTGGGGCGCCGGTTGTTGATGCCCAAATGGCTGCTCGGGCCATGGCCGCAGTGGTTGAGGCTGTTGGCGAGGCAGTGGCCGCTGAAGGAGAGCAAGGCGATGCCTGACAATCACGAAAGCCCCGCGGACAGAGCTGGGCGAGAAGCGCTGGATCGCATGTTCGCTTGTTTGGATGAAGGTCAAAGCTTCCGCCTGGAGGCCGGGGCTGGAGCTGGTAAGACCTACTCACTGGAGAAGGCTCTGAGCCGATTGATTGAGCACAGAGGTCGGGCATTGATCCGGGAGCGTCAACAAGTCGCGTGTATTACCTACACCAATGTGGCAAAAGACGAGATCATCTCTCGCTTCCAAGCGCACCCTGCGATCCGAGCCGAGACCGTGCATGGCTTCTGCTGGTCATTGCTGAGAGATTTTCAAACATCACTGAGAGAATTCCTCGATGCTGAACCTTTTTGGAGAGAGCGCCTAGAAAAAGTCGGTGGCGTAGGCAATAGGCGCATCCATTACGAAATGGGCATTCCACGCGTGTCGGAGGACGACGTTTCGATTCGACACGAAGATGTCCTGACCTTGATGGTTCAGGCACTTCCGTCTCCGAAGTTCAGGGCCGTACTGACGTCGCGATATCCGATCCTGTTTGTCGACGAATATCAGGACACGGATGAACATTTCGTAGGCGCATTGAAGTCCTGGTTTCTAGATCGCGGGGAGGGGCCGATGATTGGCCTGTTTGGTGACCATTGGCAAAAAATTTACGATGAGGGCTGCGGCCTGGTAGAACATGAGGCACTCCAGACGATCGAAAAAAATGCGAATTTTCGCTCAGCATCGCGCATTGTCGATGTTTTGAATGGTATGCGGCCAGGTTTGCGCCAGGAGATAAGAGATCCGGACCTAATCGGTGAAGCCCGGGTGTTCCATACCAATCGTTGGCCTGGAGAACGACGCACTGGCAGGGGGGGAGGACATTGGACTGGTGACACCAGTCCTGCAGCTGCTAGTGCTTACTTTGAATACTTGAAAGCGCAGCTCAGGGGCGAAGGATGGGATTTCTCTCCCGAAACGACCAAAATCCTGATCCTGAATCACAAAGGCATTGCTCGTGAGCAGGGATACTCCTCGATCCCTCCAATTTTTGGGCAATACAATGAACCCTGGCTGAAGAAAGAAGATCCGCACATCAAATACCTAGCGGATCAGCTTGAACCAGCGTGTGTCGCATACCAACAGCGCCGATACGGTGAGATGCTCGGGTACCTGACAAGCGATCGACCAACGATTCGACGGCACAGCGACAAAATCGCTTGGACTAAGGCAATGGACGCGCTTCTAGAACTCAGGTTGACCGGCACCATCGGGAATGTTGTTGACCACATGAGTGCGGTGCCGCAGATTCAGCTCCCCGATGCGGTTCTACGAAATGAGCAAGGATTACAGGCCGCCGGCGTTGAACCAGGTGAGGACGAGCCGCGCAGGATCAGCCAGCTTCGAAAGCTTAGGGCAGTTCCTTACACTGAACTTATAGCTCTTGACCAATTCATTGATGGGCATACGCCGTTCGCGACCAAACACGGGGTAAAGGGAGCCGAATTCGAAAACGTGATCGTTGTCTTGGGCCGCGGCTGGAACCACTATAATTTTGCTGAAATGCTTGAGTGGTTTCAGCGGGGGCCACCGGCGGACAGGCGTGAAAAATTCGAAAGCAATCGGAATCTCTTCTACGTTGCGTGTTCTCGTCCCAAAATCCGTTTGGCTCTGCTTTTCACTCAACTGCTGAGCCAGGCAGCATTAGATCAGATCAGCGCGTTCGGTGCTGAGCATGTGTTTGAGTTACCTACAGACCCTGGGTGAGATTTTTCGTGCTTCTCTCATGGGGAAGGTTAGTGGGTGCATGTCGCACCCGACTAACCCCCATTGCTTAGGGTTGGCTCCCGTTATCAAAGGCTAAAGCGAACTGTGAGCGCCCTGAGCCTGCTCTTCCCCCTCAAGCTGTCTCAAAGTTTTGGCCAATACGAGACCAGCCCCCTATACGTGCGCTTTAAAAGCCGCGTCTGAGATCTGATTTGACGTTGTAGGTAGACTTCCCCTTTCGGCTAGCGTGTCCGCTTTGGGTTAGCTGCCTCGAGCCAGTTCCGCCAAGCGGATTATCAAAAAACAACTGACGCCATGACGCTGATGGGGCTGCTCGTCAAGGCTATCACTCCGACCAAGTGATACATACGCCGGTGTCGCACCAGGGCTCCCGGTTGGCGAGCGCCGCAGTTTGGGCAAATATTTGTGCCTTCCCGCACGCCCTGGGAGCTCGCTGGTAAACCAGCTACCAACCTACCGGCCTCGACGCCTAGATTTAGCGGATCATGAGGGCCCGCCACGCAGGCGGGCGCTTTCAAGCAAAAATAGGGCTCACCTTGACGGCGTGCTTCTACGAAGGCTTCGGCTTGCGCTCGCACCTGTTCGACCTAGTGCTGGCTGCCGCCTTTGGAAAGGTGCGCATCCACGGTGGCTTCGATGACTTGGGCGCGGTAGTTGCCGATGGTGCAGAACACCTGGGTAGGCTGCACCGGCGCCTCGATACGCAAGGCGCCCACTGGCGTGGCCAGTGGATGTGTCGCCACGTTCAGGTGCTGTGCCACCTGCTGCAGCGCAGGCTGGTTGACTGCCCAGTGGCCCAACAGCGTAGCCATGTCGTCCACACCCACTAACGGGTAGCCCAATAGCAGCGCCAAGGGCCGCAAGGCCCTCAGCGCAATGGCGTGCTCATCCTTGACCAACGCGGGGAAGGGCGGGCAGCCGGGCTTGGACAGCGTGGCCAGACGGTAAGGGTAGGTGCTCATCGGCTCAACCCTTGTTCGCCGAAACTCCGGCCTGGTGCTGCTACTGGCCCTCAGTTAGTTTCTTTTCCGGGGTATAACCCGGGGCGTACTCGTACTCCCACAGTGCCGCGTCCAGCATGAACGGCGCCATGTTGGTGATGAAGCTGAAGAAGCCAAACATGGGATTCCATACCCGCGGCACCCAACTGTCATCGATGTGGTCAGAGTCGGCGCCATATTCTGCTTGCCCGCCAGTGGGGCACGGCTGACGTGCACGGTGGTAGCGGAGTTTTTTGCTGGTTTGCTAGGGCAGTGCGCTACCCCGATTCGGCGCTATGAGTTACCCGCGTTGCAAGCGCTCAATTTTGTCTTGCCGGGCATCCTCGAAGGTGGAGTGACCCGTTCGCTGGCGCTTGATGCCCATGGCAAGACACTGGGGGCAGCGCTACTGGCGTTGCCGTTGTGACCAGGGCGCCTGGGTCAAACGGCTTGGACGAGTGCCTGCACAGTAGCCTCCGCTCCCGCCAGCGCGGGATGAAACGACGATCCCGTGGCCCGCGCTAGGCCGTTGGTCCACGGCTGGTCCGAACATGCATCGTGACCTTGAGCCAATTGGTCCATGTTAACGAGCGCCCCCCGGCTGTGCGGGCAGCAGCGCGGGTGACCTCGGCTAGTTTTGCAGCCACGGCGTGCATCGGGCCTGCCTGTTGCATCATTCGTCCCAAGGCCTCACATGTACCTTGAGGCGGCCGCAAGGGAAGGTAGGTGGCGACCACCGCTTTTGCCCTCGGGGGGCTTACACGCTCTTGGGCAATGATTTTGTGAAGGTCTTCGGCTGCCTGTTCCAGGTGGCATGCTGCGGACGAACGGGGCGCCCCCAGCATCAGGGTCGTCAAGGCGGCGGTATGGCCACCACGATTGCCGTAACCCAGGCCGATCAGGTCGCCAACGTATGACTATCATTGCCCCAGAGGTTAAAGTCACTAGTCGTGTCGATGCTTTCACCGCGTCCAGTCGCAGGCCTTGAAAATACTGCCGCCATTCAGCACGTGCTCGGCCGTCGAGCCAAAGCAGGTCATGTCGATGTTTCTAATATTTGGACGCCCCCAGCGTGTAGGCAAACACTGACTGAGGCTGGAGGGTAGCGCCCCAATGTGGTAGTACTGGCACATCGACACTCTTGGCTTGATCTCTGCCATGATCCGAAAACACAAAACCTAACCCATGGAATGCTTTGCGCAGCGGTTACTTAACTCAAGTGGACCGCTACCCGGAATGCCGCTGGTGGTCGTTCGTTTTTGTACTTAAGGCATTCGCCATGTAGCACTGAATCAGCTCAAGGTCTGTGAATTTTTTGAGGTAAAAACAGATGTTTACTGTATTGGGAGCCGGACAGCTTTTACCTCAGCGCGGCACGAACTGCGTGTATCTGGTCTCCGATAATTGGGATGACTGGTTCAAATTTCGGACGATGTTCACGCTGTTCGTGTTTGATATGCACTCGACTCGACACCGGGTGGGGTCCGTCAAAATAGGTCAGGCAGGGTTGCTGCCGAACCCAGCCGGTGCAGATGTCCCAGCTGGCAGCCGGACCCCTACGCTTCCCAGCACCTTTGCTCAACTGGATGAGCATCAGTTCTTCTCCCTCGGACAGGATGAAGACTACTACTCGACCCTTAGAGCTTTACCTAATGGCCAAGGCATTACAATCTTAAGGTCGTTGTGCGACTGCGCCTTTAATCTTGAGATCCTGGATCGGCACCTGGCCGAACTGGTTATGTCTGAATCGATCTTACGGTCCATTCACGAGCCCAACGTTCGGAACCGTTTGAATAGGCTTGCTCATGGAAACCCGGAACTGACTCGGTTTGAGTTCCAGTACACCTTCCCGCCAGCGCCTGCGGAGCCGGGTGGGCTACCCCCACTGGCACCAGCGATAATGCAGTTTCAGGTCATTCCAGATGTAGTGCCCCCGACGAACCTGCATGTCCTAGTGGGGCGCAATGGCGTTGGCAAAACGCGGTGCATCCAAAGCATTATCAACACGCTTTTAGACCGGGATACTCCAAGTGCACCTAAAGGGATGTTGCATCGGCTGGGGGAGAACAACGATCAGTGGACCTTCTCTGGCTTAGTCTCGGTGTCTTTCAGCGCCTTCGACTCATTCGAGCTGCCATCGATTGGGCAACAGCGTACGCCAGCGACTTTTGTAGGGCTACGGACTCAGAAAAAGGATGATCAAGGAAATGTATTTGATGTGCTGAAGAGCGCAGCTGATTTGGCTGAGGACTTCGTTACAAGTCTTGAACGTTGCCATACCGAACCTCGGCGCTCACGTTGGCTCACTGCTGTCACAACACTATCTACTGATCCCCTTTTTGGCGAAACAGGCGTTGACCAATTGATCGAAGGAGGCTTTGAATGGCGGGAGCGAGCAACCCGCTTTTTCGGGAAGTTAAGCTCGGGGCATGCAATTGTGCTGCTCACGACTACGCGCCTTGTCGAACTGGTGGATGAGAAAACCCTCGTTGTTTTAGACGAACCTGAAGGGCACCTGCATCCGCCGTTGCTGGCCGCATTTATACGCACCGTCGCTGATCTTTTGGTATCACGGAATGGCATCGCTCTGTTATCGACTCACTCGCCTGTGGTATTGCAGGAGGTCCCGCGGAGCTGCGTTTGGATGCTGCGCAGGGCGCGGGCTGAATCTGCGGTTGAGAGGCCATCTATTGAAACGTTCGGAGAGAGTGCGGGGGTCTTGACCAGGGAGGTATTCGGCTTGGAAGTCACCAACTCTGGTTTCCATAAGCTCGTTGCCAACGTTGCCCGAAGGCCCGGCATAACCTATGCAGGTGTTGATCATTACTTTCGAGGACAGTTGGGTGTAGAAGCCCAAGCGTTGGCCAGGAGCTTGGTCGCTGATAGGGGCAACGGATGAAAAGACTTCAACAGCCAGCCATTCAGGCCGCTGATACGGTCCAAGCCTGTGTTGCGGGCATCTCGATTGCGGGACGTGCCCAAGCTCTCACTGACGCACTGCCGACGATTCAGCGGTGCGAAGCGGAGTATCTGGAGCTTGGGCCACCCGGCCAGCTTTATCGAATACTCCCAAGCCAAGGTGTGACCCCAGCCATTGATGCTGAACTGATGGGCGTCATCTATAAAAACCATTTCTTACGTCCGGGGTCACCATCACGTGCACTCTACGACCGTATCAGGATGGCTCCTGAGTTTGGCTTCTGCCCAATGTGTGGGCATCGAAACGTCGCGACGGTTGATCACTACCTTCCTCAGTCTCGTTTTCCCACGCTGAACCTCACGCCTGCCAACCTGATTCCAGCCTGCTCGGACTGCAACAAGCGCAAGCTAGCCACCGTTGCTGCGAGGGCCGAGGATCAGACGCTACATCCTTACTTCGATGACCTTGGCAATGAGCGCTGGCTGATTGCAGATATCCAACCCTCCACGCCTCCTACCGTGTCATTTGATGTTCGCGCGGCCAGGGCTTGGGATGAAGTGCTCACGGCGCGAGTCAGAAACCACTTTGCGGTGATGGGCCTAGCTGAGCTATATGTCGCGCAGACTTCGAGCGAGTTGGCCGACATGTCTTATGGGCTCGAAATAATAGGTGCCACAGCCGGGCCTGTAGGGATTCGTCAGCATTTGGACGCACAGTTCCGGTCATGCCAAGCACGAGACGCCAATTCTTGGAAAACGGCATTATACGAAGGGCTGCTAAACTCAGATTGGTTCTGTGAAGAAGGGTATGGGTTGATACGCAACCGCCATCCCGCAAATCAAGTACCAATAGTGCTTCATCTCCCGTGAGCAAGGCAGATTCGTCCCAAAAAAGGTTTAGGTGAACGGAGAGGCCGGACATGGGACATTGCAGGGTAGCGAACGCAGATACCTTTGCTGCCCCCCGTGCGCTCAAGGCTGAATTGGCCGGACTATTTGCGTTCAGCATCTCGCGGCTCTCTGCGAGCAAAGTGGCTTGGTTTGCCACCTGTTTGAGCGCCTACATCCCACACGACTGAAAGGAAGGCGCGTACTTCACCAGCCAGAGGGTAGAAGGAGCGTTTAGATGAGTTGGCCATTGCTACCCCCAGGTCAATGACAGTGATAATAGCCGCGCCAAATGGGTTCTCAGTCGATTGGCATCGGTGTTAATCTGGTGAAAATAGAACCGGCAAGAGTTTATTACCGGCCTCCCTGAAAGCTCAGTCGACAGTCGTTTTTCCAAAGGTTCAAATCGGCAAATGGCTCTTGTGCCGCTAACCCCCACAACATCGAACACCAAGTGATCTCCAAGACGCAGTGGTCGAACTTAGACGACTTGATGCAACACTGTACTCAAACTCAGTGCTTTGCAAAGGCTCCGTGGCGGAGTTGAAACCGTTTTCTTAAAATGATTGTAAGTTTGATGCAGTTATTATCCCAAGACCCGGACGCCGTACGAAGGCGAGTTCTCAGCCAGTGGCGAACTTTCTTTATCATCAATGAAACTCAAAAACTCCAACGCAAGTGGTGTGACCATGCATCCGAAGCTACTTAAGGGACGAGCCTCCCCACTTGGCACCAAGCTAATCTCTCCTGGTGTATTAGGGGTAAGAAGGCCTGCATGCTTGAGCTCATACCAGACACTAGTAACATAGCTTTCTTCACTAGCCAAATCCGGGAAAGCCTTCATCACTAGCTTAATGCCTGAAACTTTTTGATATTCAGGCTTGCTGTGGTCACAGTATTGATTTGCGTCGCGATAAAAATCCAAGGTTTTCAAATGCCACTCATCCAGTGAGTCCAATAATCTCAAGAAGTGAGCGGACTTTGTCACCGGGCGGGGCGTATTTTTCGTCGTATTGCAGACAACATTACGAAGTGCATTAAGTTTTGCTTTTTGCGACGTTTTTTGTGCGATCAAAGTGGCCTGAATCAATACGTCGATAAACTCTTCATTTGAATGGAGAGATTCAAGGCTTATCTTTTGAGCTTCGATCAGATTGTTGATCGCGAGGCTGACCGCATGCATCCACTCATTCCGACGTTTGCTCAGTGGCGACTCTAATATTGACACAAATGTTTCGTTGATTGCGCTGCCAATGGTAGGGATTGACGAGAGAACGATTCGCACCATTCTGTGAGCTTTTTCTCCAACTGGCTCGACAATGGGATCGAAGAGTTCCGTATTGATTTTGTCCATTTAATTAATCCGCTTTCAAATTTATAATGTCGAAATTGGGAATGCATTTACTACGGTATTGTAGGGGGTGTCCGGTTAGATCGTACAGTGCTTCTCTCATCACCGGATCGTTCAGCGTAAACAACGCTATCACCGACAGCGTAGTCAACATTTCGGGTTGGGATCCGGCGCACGCCGTTCGCTTTTGGGTTTAGACCCGTATAGAAGCAAAGGAGCCCGACCATAACAGGTTCCCTTACTGCGAGCCGTTCAGTCAGGTCACCGATTCAGAACTTGAACCTTACCAGATTGGTCGGTCGGTACGATACGCGGCTTAGTCGCCAACAGCAAAGCGTTCGTAATCCACCCAAGCAGGTAGCTGCTGACCGCGGTCGATCAAGTTCTCGGGCTGCTCAAAGTTCTTCAGGTATTCATCGGCCCGTTCAGCTTCGCCAGCTCAGATTGATAGTTAAACCGTGCACGTCACGACCCACAACGAAGCCGCGAATCCGGTGCTGCAGTAAAACCCACTGGCACCCAGACCCCATGGGGGCGCTACGCATCGAACGCGATCCCATGGCCAGGCCCGTCACGCCCCGGCCTTGTCTTTCAGATCACCGATAACATTGCGCAAGCCCACAACAATAACCTGACGCTGCCCAATCGCACGCTCCTTTGGCTGTTGCCATGGATTGTCATTCGTTGAACCTGACCTACGAGGTTTTCGTCGCTGGCGCGCCACCCAACCCCTGGACAACTTCAATAAGAAGGACAAGGTCGAGATGGCCGGCAAGGCTGCGCCATTACAAGCTATCAGTAGCTGTGGGGAAGGATGGTTATTTCAAATAGAGGAGGGTACCGATGTCGTCACATCGACGCGTACGTGAGCGAACGGAGCTGACAACACCTTCGGGAATTGGTAGCTTTGATCCTCGGCTTTTTAACTACAGCTTCTCTGAGTCCCATGCCAAAATCGATAATCACGACATCCCAGGTTCAAGAGGCCCTGGCAAAACTGACGAGAGTCGTCGATAACAAGGCGTTTTACGCTGCTCTTAACGCTGCCAACCGCCTAACAGACATCGCCGAAAATGCTGGATGTGCATTGAAATCCGGCTACCGATTGATCCGGATCGATGACCGGAACAATGCTCCAGATGTTAATTTCGAAATTGCTTTAATTGACGATATTGAACTTTCGATTGTGTACTACAGCATGATATTTAGTACCATCTTAAATGGTCGCCCTACAGCTCAAATTTGGACCTGGCGATCCTATAAAACAAACCATTGGGAAGAGCTTAAAGCTGTAATTAGCAAAGCATCCTTCAACTACATTATTAAAAGGTTCGACATACTGATCTCCAATGATCTGGAGGTGGGGAGCGGGGAGTTTTTCTGGCTACGCCAGATATCTAACTCCATTGCGGAGGGCTACAGCGTTTACTATTACAAAGGCTTATCCACCGAGTTACAGCCGATTTCGAGCCAAGCGGAATTTTACCATTTTGTGGATCAATGTTGGTCGGGGTCTCATGACCAGCACCAATGCCTGGCCTTAATTTCTCGAAGCCCGCTATTTCCGCCGCTGTTAGAGGAAAGATGAGGCGAGCAGGAATCAAGCCGTATGAAATAAATAACTCAACTAAATAGCCGTTTAGTTGAGTTAACTACGGGGGCTGGGAAAATGATGAAAGCGGGTGCTTATTCTACAGCCCTTTTAGGCAGTCGCGCATCTGATCACCCACTAGGTTGTCATGCTTGATCCAGCGTACAACATACCGCTTTCGGCAGCGCCCGGTAAAGGCACGACAGCTGAATCGCCTTACCTATGGGCCCGTATCACGGGCAACCAAACGGCTGGTCTACGCATGTGAAGCCTCTAGTACCGCGCCGTCTGCCAGGCTGGTTCCCACATCCGGGGTATGCACCGGGGGTGTCGGGCCTCACTGCAAGTAACATGACTAACGGCGACTTGGCCTGGTTGAACATCAGAAGATGGATCTTTGGCTCAAATCGCTCACGTCAGTGCGCGTCTGTACGTGAAATCTGCGGCCATTACCCCTGCAGAGATGCTTGGATTTCGCGTAGCGGCGCGTCGAAATACCCGTGCTGCTGAGACTCCGGACCAGTCAAATTGAGAACGAAAAGCTAGCCCCCTGAAACAGAGCAAAAATCAAAGGCTTCAATACGGTTCAATGCACTTTGCGACGAGAGCATCAACCGCCACGTTCTGGACGGCTAGCTCACCAGGTAAAATAGCTGCTCAGCGCAACGCTGAGCCCCTTGGTAGAGCCAAGGCATCAGGGTTGCTGGTTGAGTGGCGGCCTGCAGCAAATCCGCGAATGCGCGACAAAAAGCTAAACTCACACGATTAGTTTCGGCTCGTTCTCAAAATCACTTTTGAAGACTCCGAGTTCCGCCCATGCCACACGTTGAACCGACGCTTACTGCCGTGAGCAGCTAAATCAACTATGCGACCAGCAGTAGCGACTTACACGTGCCTAATGCAGAGTTCGCGAGGTAAAATGCTTAGCCTAGCGTTGTTTGCCGAAAGGTACCTGCCGAAGCTCTTAAGCTGGTGACAACTGGTTTTCGCAGATTTAAGTAAGCAAGCGACTTGATGCCCAGCGCAAGGAAATTCGGCTAGACCCCTGATTTTGAGAGCTTTCGCATCTTTAGTTATGGTTTTCGCATCTTCAAGTAATCCCGACACACACTCGGCCTGCGGGCTCTCATACAACACTACGCATAATGTATATTATGTTAAATCGCGTATTGGGGTGTGGGTGGTGATCGTGATTATTGGTCTGCTCTGCCACCTGGATACTCCAACCATCAGGACGCACCGAACTTCCAAGCTCATCGAGTTTTCTGTGGGACCGGGCGAAGCTCGGGAAACAGACGCCTCATTCCATCTGGCACCCCGCAGCGTCTCGTTCCCGAGTTCCGCCCGGTGCTACCGGCCAGCGTCTGTAGTAGCTAGCTTGCCAGCGAGCTTTTGATGCAACCTAGAAATGCATGCCATACAGAATAGGATTCATCGACCCGTGGTACCGCAAGGTAATCACGTCGACCCTCAGACCCCCATCTTCCTCAACGTATTCACCGCCACGCTGCGCATTCGTCAATTTCAACGTCACGGCCTGAATTACCACGTAGCGAACCTGTGGAAGTTGTCAACTTGGGCATTACGGCGGAAATCACGGTGTTCAGTTTCGGTGGTTTTAGGCGTTTTTCGACGTGAATATTCCGATGATTGCTGAGGCTATTGGGTGAGGCATCGGCACACAGCTAGGCTTGCTCGGCATTGATCTTGCCGCTTAGTGAAGTGAGGAACTAAGGCTGGGCATTTTCAGCTGCAACGTGTGCCAGGTAAAGATCAACGAGGTTCAACCACCCTCCTCTTTGCCTGCCTGCTTCGTCAGGAATTTCGGCGGCAAAGCCAAGCTCGTTGGTGGAGATTTCCTACGCATCTGGGCGCTCAATCGTTTTTTGCCCCGACTAGACGAGTGATGGCTGGATATTAGCTTTACCCTTTTCTACATGCTCAGGCCAAGACCCTACTGGATAAGGCACGAAAACCTTCAGGGCTATGGGGCTTGAGGCCAAAAGCTTAGTTGGTTCGACCAGCCGCACGTATCTCTTCACCTGGTGCGTGTGCGATCAGATAACCAGACCGCGCAGACGACGGGCGTGCATAGCAAGTCTCGAAAAACGCCGGCCTACATAGGGTCTAAGATCGGTGTTCATCAAGCCGAGCATCAACCCAGTGTCTATTACTGATTGATCTACCTGACAGAGCACGCAACTGGGCTCGGTAACACTGAATCCTCACTGATAGATGCAACACTTGATGTCGCACGCTCTCCAATGGGCCTGACCGACCGGCAGATGTCCTATTGGCCTAGCTATGTGACCATCACACCGGAGGCGCGGCCGGCATTGACATCCACCTCATCTAAAATGCGCTAGGAATGCCAATGACCGCCGGTAATGCTGCCAGCCCTTCCACTGTCTTCACCAATGGGCAACAGCAAAACCCGTGAACTCATGTGACACGTTTCTACGATCCGTCTGGCTTCGATAGTCGCGCTCGATGCGGATACAATGCGGAAAATATTGGCCGTTGGATCGAGAAAGCCACCGAGATCCGAAAACAGTATTGAGCCGCTCCCCCCCCCCCGTTGAAGAATGAGGACAATCATGCAGGACGCTTCCTATCACCTAGCCATATTCGGCTCAGCCCCTGAAGGACTCATCGACGCACTCACCGAAGAGCTGAAAGCCAAATTGAGCATCCTCTCCCTGGAGCTCGGTAAAGAAGTCGCATGGTATGTCGGCCCGCCTGGGGAATACGATGCTCATGGAGGACAGTGCACCGCGGCGCTCTGTTTCCCGCTAGAAAAGGAGCAGGTTCAGTCAATCGTTACCATGATGAAGTCCGGGATGCCTGTCATACCGGTTGCTAGCAGCCTCGCTAAGCTAGGCGACGAATTCGCCGCCCCCATATCGACCCTGAATGGACTCGGCCTTAGCTCCTGTGATATTCCCGAAATTGCTAACTGTCTGCTCGAGTGTCTTCCCTGCTGCCGCGGCAACGCCGTGTCTTTCTGAGCTACAGGCGTTCCGAGTCTACGCCTGTTGCGCTGCAACTCTATGCAGCCTTGTCAGAGCGGCTCTTCGATGTTTTTCTGGATACTCATGAAATCCTTCCGGGTCAGCACTTCCAAGAGGTGCTTTGGCAGAAGCTTTGCGACAGCGATGTCATGGTCTATCTCGACACCGAGAGCTACTTCAAGAGCCGCTGGACGACATCGGAATTCGGACGCGCGACGTGGCGCGCCATCCCGATTCAACGCGTCGGTTGGCCAGGTGTGGCGTTAGATCCCCGGAGCTTGGTAAGTGGTGACCTTCGCTTGGAAGCAGCAGATTTTGAAGCAGACGGACTGTCTCTCACTCCTGGCTGCCTGCATCGGATCTGCAGATCAGTCGAAAGCTTGCGGGCCGAAGGGGTTGCGACGCGCTACCACCAACTAATTGACGCATTCCGGGCATCGCTTCAGCGCTCGCGCGCCACCATCGAAGGCTATTCGATGCGGCGCACCATTACCGTTAGAACTCGCTTGGACGAATATATTTCGGTCTATCCAACGCTTGGAGTGCCCACCACCTATACGCTTCATGAAGCTACACTTGACAATCACACCCCGCCCGTCGCTGTAGTATACGATGACGTCGGTATCGATGAAAAAAGGTGGGTAACGCACATGGAGTGGATTGGGGGCTTCTTGAACGATAAAGTTCGCTTGATCAAACCCTACAGCTCAGGATGGCATTTCGAGGACTGGAGACAATGAGACCGTCGATATTTCTTTCTGAGCGTTCCGCAGCACGGAAGAGAGTTTTATGATACAGCCCACCCCTATCAGATTCATACTGCCGTGCGCTCACTCCTGTTGCTAACCCTGGGCCGCCGCCAGATTGTCTTGGGAGGGCATCCGTCAATAACTCCAATGGTTTATTCCGCTTGCCTACATTTTGGATTAAGCGATATTCGCTGCGCCACCATTTATCAGTCGCAGTTTTTCAAGGATGAGTTTCCGCTCGAGAATGCTGAGTTTGCAGACGTTCGGTTAATACCTGCTGAGGCCACTATTCCAGAAAGCGTTGCCATGATGCGCCGTAAAATGTTTAGTGAAAACCAGTTTACCGCTGGCATCTTCATCGGAGGAATGAAAGGTATTCTCGATGAGTACGCGCTGTTCAGGGAGGAATTTCCAGATGCCAGGGTAATTGCTGTGAGAGCTGGCGGAGGTGCAACTGCTACCCTGCCCCAATCCAGTGAAGATCCAGCAGTCCAGTGTCTCGAGCGTTCGCGTGATTTTTTCTCTCTTTACTCCACGGTGCTAGAGATTGACCCTAGAGCCAATAGAGATTTTACTAGTTAAGGACGGACTGATGGATCGCGGTTTCAATTTGAACATTGATGCTCAGAGCTTTGCATCTAACAGCGTTGCAGTTGCCGACTACAAATCTCAGAACAAGCGCGATATCGAGAGCTTGGCGCAGCTTATGCTCGACAAAGATACAGTCGGTGCCGAGCTTGTGATAGAGGCATTATTTCCAACTGTCTCAGCGGACATATTCCTCTCTCACTCTCATGCCGACCAAGATCTTGCTATCTCGCTAGCCATTGAACTTGAGCGTAAATGCGGCTTAAAAGTATTCATCGATTCTTGCGTTTGGGGCGCAGCGCATGATCTACTTCAGGTAATAGACGATAAATATTGCAAATCGCCAGGCGAGATCAACTACAGTTATGCCGAGAGAAATCGCTCCACCGCTCATGTTCACATGATTTTGAGCACAGCCTTGCAGCGAATGATCGACAACACTGACACGTTGTTTTTCCTCAATACAGAGCAGTCAATCTCACTCAAGCACTCTGTGGATGGAAGCAAGAAAACCCTTTCACCCTGGATTCACATGGAGCTCGAATTCAGTTCGATGGTGCGCAGACAACGTCGCCGGCACATGACCAAATCCCATGATGGCAGGATGTTCGATAGCATTGGGACAGAGTCGTACAACGTTGCGCATGAAGCCCCAATTCGCCATCTGGTAAATCTTGCACAGCCAGAGTTCATGATGTGGCTGGAGGCCACCTCGCGGATTGGCGCCGCGGATGGCATTAATCTTCTTTACGAACTCGAAGGCGCGTAACGACTTAACCGTGGGCAGCAGCAAACGATGCGCTGATGACCACCCCGCAGAATGCCTCAGTCTTAGCTAAACCATAGGCCTCAGGATCGCCAGGGTGTTTCAGGCACATCACGTTAACGCTGCCTTCGGTCATCAAAGGTAAATTTTACCAATCCCGCCGAGAGGGTACCCTCGGCCTCCCAGCGCTCGTCGCAAAGCATCAACATCCATTGGTGGATCTCCGCCCTGCTTGCCCGGGCCACTCAGCTTTTCCTTACCCACGGTCGGATAGAGTCCCAGGTACTCCTGCCCCTCAAAGCGCTGATCCGCCTTTTCCAAGACCGGAAGGATAGATACGCTGCCCGGTTTACGACCGTCGAAGTAGCCCAGCTCCCAGGGCATCCATTTCGAGCTTGATGCATTCTCGGTGGCAATGTACAACAGCGTCTCGGACTGGTTCATCCGCCCGCGCAATCTCTCTGCCGTGTGCTTGTTGACCAGGCTGCGGTCAAGCTCAGGGTCGTCTACCCAATCGACATAAACGTTTTTTCCCATGTCCTCAAGCAGTACCTTTACCCCGAGCACAAGCTCGGCGTCATTGATAGAGTGGGATAAGAAAACATCGAATTGGGTAGCCAGCTTGCTTGCTTTAATTGACTCGCTGATCACGTCCACCAGGCTGCGGTTCTTCATTGCCCGCTTCGCAGCTGAACGTGCTTCAGCTTTTGTAAAAAACGCCATGTTACGAGTCCTTCTAGTGATAGTTCGTCAGTGCTTCAGCGATCGAAGAAAGCCGAAACCCCGGGTCGTGGTTTGAGGAGCCGACCCACTTCCCAGCTCAGGGTCGAATGTTTGAGATCTGACAAAAAAGATAAGCGGACGCCCAATACTCTGTTTAAGAATCTATTCCTGCTTAGAAGCGCTCCCAGGCATCCGCACGTTGTCCATCAAGGAACCTGGAGCGCACCTCAGCGAAGTGCTCCTTGGCTGCCTCGTTGCCACGCTGGGCCATTTCCTGTATAGCCTCGGTGTCGTCAAGCTTGATTTCGGCAGGGGTCTGCTGATTAACACGCAGGTGCCGCGTCGGGCCCAGAAAACTCTCAGCCAGGGCAAGCGCACCGTGTTCTTGGGCGGCAAAAAAGAGATCAACGCTATGAGGCGCCCATCCCCCTTTGCCTTTGCCCAACTGATCACTGAAATCACTCTCGCTGGTGAGCGTTCCAACGCTCAGAACGTCGATTCGATCTAGGGGGATCTTCAGGTACCGAACCGCTTCCGCCAAGGCCGGCAAGATGGGATTGTTCGCCCAGACGCCCCCATCAAGGAAGGTTTCCAATGTTATCGGCCCATCATATTCGGCTTCATCAAAATATGTGGGGGCCGCTGAAGAAGCCAGCGCCGCAGTCACGGCTGAGATATTACGATATGCCGTCCGATCTGGGCTGTGCGGCGTGACAATAGCCTCTGCGTGACCATGCTTAGCCCTAACAGTAGGAATGACCAAACGGCAACGCGATTCGTCCGCCAAGGTTTTGTCGCCAAACGCTTCAGTCAGCAGTCCGCGTAGTGTGGCGGAGTCATGTTTAGACTTGAGCCAATGCCGCAGCTTTCGATTTTTTGGGAAAATCTGTGGGCCTTTCTTTTCGTAGAATTCCAAAATTTCTCGGGGGCTCATCCCCAAGGCAAGCCCAATAGCCAAAATAGCACCCGTGGATGTGCCTGCGACCAGGTCAAAATGCGAAATAAGGTCGTTGCCGCCACCTGATTTGAGCATATCGTCCCACTTGGCCAAGACCGCGGCAGTGAAAGTGCCCCTGAGTCCTCCGCCATCAAGCGCCAAGATGCGGAAGTTACGGCCCTGCGAAATGTTGCGACGGGCAAGTGGCAGATTTTTCAATTGCTCGACGATCAGGCCCACGACTTGCTCAACCGATGTGCCATTGGAAATGGTGATGTTCGCCTCGAGTGAAAGGCCATTTCGCAGGCGAGATAGCAAAGACGGATCTTCCTGGAGGTACCCTGCTATCGCACCGCCAAAACCAGCGGCGACAAATCCAGGCTTACCGAGCTCGAGCATGGTATCCAGCTCATTCGGCACGCCTGCATTTGCTTTATTGACGTCCCACCACGCACCACCCACGCAGATGACTGCATCCGAACGGTCAGCCATCCAATCACGCATGGGTGTCAAGCCAACTGCCGCTTGCCCATGGCTAACATCCGCAGGGACAATTTCAACTGATGCGAATTTTCTATGTTCCTCAATCTCGGCGGCGTACTCGTCGGTGGCGAAGCGTTTCGCTCGGACTAACGTAAGTGCGCTCCTACCCCCGCCTGCCTGAATGAACGATTCGGAGGCTTTGCGCAGCGGGGCGATGAGTGAAGGGTGGCTCCCATGGACAATCGAGCCGCCTTCGCTAAAGATTTTCGCAGCAATTTTGTGTACGAAGTCAGCAACATCGTCTCGCGATTCTGGGTTTGAACCTGACAAGTGGATCCTGACGCCGGCCAGGCGCTGCGTAGGTGCCATAAATTAATACCTGGGTAGTCTTCAGTGAAAGTTTCTGCGATCGAGCCGGAGGGTTCAACGACCGGCCAATCCTGCGCCGGTCTCGATCCAGCCTGCGATGTTGGCTCGGCCATTTTGCGCTACAAAGTCATACCGCATGCAGCGCCTGGAAAGCGGAACGACCGTGTCGCTTGTAGGGGCAACAAACCACAGGTCAGAGGCCGGGATGGCGAGGGTATAGTCCGCATACTTAACCCACCTCCCGCCTTTTAGCTCCGCGAAGAAAATCTTGTCGTTGGAGCGATAGACGCCCACCTCAGCCAATGGGTCTGCGCCCTTAACTCCAGTCACCTGGGCTTTGTTTTTCAAACCGTGAATATCAACGGCCAATAGCCCATTGCCTTTCAACACGCTTCGTACAATCTCGTACCGCACCCAGCGCCTTGATGCTGTGAGCTGGCCGGTTAGAACGCATGTCACGGACGTGTTGTTGAGGCCATCCCGGAGGAAGACTTTGAGCGCGTCGTCGCCTTCTTTCTTGGACGCTTCAAACACGCTGCCATCGAAGAACCCCACCGATTGTCGATCGTCGTTGACGACCCAGCAATTCCTGACGTTCCAGGCACGCCATATATCTTCCTGATAATGGAAGGAAAAAAACGTTCTTCGTGCCATTCCTTGCTCCCCGTACGTTTGCAACCACCTCGTCATACCGAAGCGACCACTGCTCGCTCTGGCATGCCCAGTCAGGGCACGCTACGAAACTAGGGTCAACTGCCATCGAGAGGGTTAGAATCAGTCAAGACTACACCAAGCATCAGTCGATAACATCACCATGCCAGCCATGGGGAAACACAGGGCCGTGTCGTGGAACTGCCAGCTAAACCCTTGGCTCGGCCCTCCGACGCTAATGCCTCTTTCAATCCATGTAGATGCGGTGAGGCATCTTACAAGAGCCTTTTGCTCCTTGACGCCGCCTGAGCCCGAAGCCGTCTGAACTGGCCTGGTATCCCGAAACTCCCATACAAGCTATCAAGAGCAGGCTCGCCCTCTTCGAGCAAAAGCTCAATCCAGCCACTGAACTCTGAACCGTCGACTTTTGGCAGATGGGAGTTTAGGGCTTTGTGAGCAAAATCAGGCAGCAAGCGTCTGGCTTGCTGGTGTTCCAACGACAAGACGGATCGGCTACGACCTCTGCGGCGAGCCGGCACTCGACGTCTCACCATTGAGCTGAACTGAAGCTCCGAATAGATCCACGGCGAAAATGTACGGTCTGAGCCAGCGTAAGCCTTCAAGGGAACAGATTTTTCAGTGTTCAGGAACACGAAAAGCTCCGTTCTATCGATCATTTCCTGAAGCGCACCTACCAGCATCAAATGCACACCAGCCGAAAGATCGCTTACTTCCAGCTCACTGAGTGGCTTTCCATCTGCTTTCTGGTCTGCGTAATAAGCCATCAGCTTCTCAAGAAGATGCTGTGACGCTCCCCAAATGCATGAGTCCACGAATACGTTGACGCCACGGTTACGGAGCCTAAGGGCAAGCTCGATAGCCCTTTCCTCATCAGCATGGGAGTGCGAGAGAAACACGTGCGTCCTGTGCTGCTGAGGGAAGATATGCCTCGACAGCAGGTGAGCGTCGATGAGTCTTCTGCCTTCGAATACATCAACCAGGTAGTCGGATACCTCACTGAACTGCCCCTGCACCTGCTCCTTGAACTTCTGGATTTCCGACGTGGATACCGGGCTATAGCTTTTATAGCCGGTCAACTCAAGCCCTACATACATACTGAATCCCTTCTGATCTGTAGTTTCTGTGAGGTTTTGAAACGTCCTGAACCTGATCCGCATAGCGGCAATGCGGGCTTTCTCGAACCGAATGAGCAGGAGGCCTAGGACGGCCTCCACGGCCAGCCTACAGAGCTTGAACCCCGGAATTCAGTGCCTGCTATCCAAAGTTGATCCGCTTCGCCACAGAAGCGAGCCTACGTTTCACACCGATTTTAGGGTTCAAAGAAAGCGCTTCTTCGTAAACCGGGACTGCCTCGGCGTACTGGCCCAGTTGCTCGTGCGCGAGCCCCTATACTTTCAAAGCAGTGGCTCTCCAAGCAGGATATTGGTCTGCGCCAAGCGACCTAGCACGCTGGACAGCATCCAGGACTTCAACGACGCGCTCGTCTGTTAGATCGACCTCCCCTAGCACCTTCTCTGCTGAGAGGAGAATGCGCTCAAACCGAGACGAGGTGAGATTCGCATCCTCGAGTTGATCATCATCTAGGAATTGGCCGTCAATGTCGTACCGGAAGCTCCCGACCTCCTTGAAATGTGCAATCAGTTCTCCCGTTTTCTCGTCGACCTCATAGCTTTCGGGCCATCCGGCTTCTGGAGTGACGCAATACAGCTCTACCCGCTTGAGCAGGTCGAACAGGAAGACCTTGTTGCCATGCGCACTGGGGCTGTTTGCTGTGGCGCAGAAAGCGTACTTCCCATTCCTAGAAATGCCGCTGGTGAAGATATTGGCCGTCAGCTCTTTCGTGATGATTACAGTTCCCGCTGAATCGAAGACACTGAATGTTCCAGAAAGAGAGCTGCCAAAATGCCAGTCCTCCAAGCAGAAAACACCGGAGTCGGAAACGTGACCGTTGTTCGGCCTGGCCATGTTGACTGTACCGCTGCTAAGATCCGCCAGTACGTAGGCTCCAAGACCCGATTCCCGGTGTCCTCCTCGGCCCGCCGCAGGGTCTGAGTCGCGCCACGCAATCGCCCATTGCTTTGACTTGGACAGCTGATATAACCCGTAAAAGTCGAGCGACTCCACCGTCAAAAAATGTTTATCACGCGAAACCTGGAGCGTTGAGCGACGCCGCTCTGGAAACCCGGGGTCGGCTTCAGCGCTGACAGCCTTGGGCCTTTTGAACAGCCAACTAAAAATGCTCATTCCCTGCTCCTTCGAAGCTTGAGCGTGCCGAGGTGAGCATTGCTGCCCATCTCGAACACTGAGTGCGTGACTCAATTGACCTTGCCCCTGACTCTCAAAGCATGCCCTGTAGCCGGCGGCGCTTGAAGTCGTGATCCAGCAGCATAGCGGTCTCGCGAAAAAGCCGCAGGCTAAGAATCCAGCAAACTCAACCTAGTTCTTGAACGCGTAAACACTGAATTTGAGCACATACCCCATGACATTGATCGGCTTGTAGGTTAACGCGGGAAAGGTAACCAGGTGGTAGCGACCAGCCAGTTGGTTACGATAGCGCTGAAGCCGACGACGCTCTATGGCGCTTAGATCATCCCGAGCCAATGCCGCATCCGTGGCCGCCAGTTTTTGTTCATACTCACTTTGCCACCTAGCCCGGACGAAGTTCTGTATCCACTCCATTCGAAGAAACAAGGTGGCAGCTACACCCAGCGTCAGAGCTGCAGTTAGATTCGTCAAATCGTCTTGCATCCATAGCGCTAACATTGCCAAGCAAGGTATCGCGTAGGTCAACGCAATGTAGGTGATGCGGGTTGGAGGGTCGAATCTCATCAGCATTGGATTTCCTTGAGATAGAGCGCTGTGATGCGGCAATGTTCGCACGGAGCGTGCCTGGTCATCTCGGATTTTATGGTTTCCATTTTGTGAGCCCCGCAAGCTACCGGAAACTGTGATCTGTCTACCGCTGATTACTGGACGAAAGCACGGGAAGGGCTGCACCTTTCTAGCAGCATTCAAGAGCATGTGCGTTAGATACATGATAGCCTATCGCCACTTTTAGCATGTTGACCGGCAGGACTGAGCTCACCCAGGCGACTGGGTGTGCGGAGTCCCCGGCCCGCCACTTGTACGTCAACAATATAGAGAGGCTCGGAAGCTTCATGGATGCCCGCTACTCCCTCGCCCTACTAGGCGACTTTCCCGCCGCTATTGCCGATGAGATCGAGGCCGCTCTAGAGGAGCGAGTTTCGGAACTCGGATTAGTGCTTCATGAAGACGTGACACTGTTTCGGGGAGATCCCAGGCGCTTCCGACCCAAGCTTGATCGCTGCTGCGCAGCCCTTTGCGCAAGCATCAATGCCACTGATGAGGCGGCCATTGAGCATTTCATTGACCGCCGAGTACCACTGGTTCCGGTTGCGCGGGATCCAGACACTTTTAAAGCCGAATTTCCCGGAAAGCTTGGAGCATTGAACGGCGTTGCGATGAACCAAAGCCCAGCTATCCTTGCGAGCTGTCTCCTGGAGGCAAGCTCGCTGATCCCACGTCAGCGCCGGGTGTTCCTCAGCTATCGACGCAAAGAGTCCACAGAGGCCGCTCTGCAACTGTATTCAGAACTGTGTGCGAGGCAGTATGACGTTTTCCTCGACACGCACGGGATTTTACCTGGAGAGCACTTCCAAGAGGTGCTATGGCAGCGCCTCTGCGACTCCGACGTACTCGTCTACCTCGATAGCTCAGGGTACTTCAAAGGCCGCTGGACTGAGCTGGAGTTCGAAAGGGCTTCGTTGAGGAAACTCGCCATGCTTCGCGTTGGGTGGCCAGGCGTTGAAGCAACCAACATCCATTTGATCAGCGGACAAGTCCAGTTGGAGGACTCTGATCTCGGTGCAGATCGGCTGATTCACTCGGATGCTTTGACCGAGATTCTCGAGAAAATTGAGCTCTATCGAAGCAAAAGCGTATCGATCAGATACCGGGATCTTGTCGGGAAGCTAACGTCTTCGGTAGAGGCCGCCGGCGGTAAAGTGCTGGGCGCTTCGTCCCGAAGAGGATTGGTGGTCTCAGTCAAAAATGAAGAAATCGTTGTCTACCCAGAGCTTCGCGTACCAACCAGCGAGTCATTCTATGAAGCATCGCTGGAGGAGCACTCGCCTCCAGTTGCCGTGATTTATAACGAAGAAGGCATCGAAGAAAGAACCTGGAAAGCCCACATGCAATGGCTCGGAGACAGGCTTGATGGGCATGCGCGCTTGGTGAAGGCGAACGCCGCTGGCCATCGATTCCAAGATTGGTATTAGGAACCGCGTGCCCGTTCGAAACGATCCTTCCAGAGATTGACCTGCAAGCGTCTCCGCCGGCAATCATGGTGAGCGATCACTCACCAGCTCGAGATCGGTCACACGCCTGAACCAGCGCATCCCTCCAAAGAGCTAAACCAGAGGCCAACGATATGGGCAAGATTTTCCTTTCTGCCAGCGTTCCAAGCAGTGATAACAGTTTCTATGAACAATGTGATCCGATGCTGATCCAGGCGGCGCTTCGGACATTCCTATATACCGTACTGGGTCGTAAATACCTCGTATTTGGTGGTCATCCCACAATTTCCCCTCTCATTCTCGCGGTATGCGAGGATCTGGGGATCGACAACAGAGCTGCCGTAACGATCTACCAGTCGAAATTCTTCGCAACGGAAGCTCCGAAGGTGAACCTCAGGTTTGGAAACTTGGTTGAAGTAGTTTCAACCGGAGACCGGCAGTCAAGCCTGGAGCTCATGAGAAGAGCCATGTTCCGCCACAACCAGTTTGAGGCCGCGGTCTTCATCGGCGGCCAACAAGGTATCCTCGACGAGCACAAGCAGTTTAGAAAGGATCATTCCGGAGCAAATGTGATCGCGCTCCGCAGCCCCGGTGGCGCATCTGCTTCGATTGATCCTGTGCTCACACCCGACGGAAAAGACTACGACGAGCTGCTCGACTACGTTGGCCTGTTCACCCATGGTCTGGGAATCGGGCTAAACAGCGAACGAAATCTCTCACTGAAACCTTCGAAACCCAGACACGATCCAGGCAATACTTTCGGTAAAGGATAACCAGTAAATGGAATACGGATTCAATATTGAGATCAACCCTGAACACTTCTCACTCACCGACGAGGTAGCGGACTTCAAGCGCACCCTTGAAACCTTCACAATCAAGCTTAAAAATTATTTGTTGAAAGACAATGTCAGCATTGATGCCAAAACCGTCATCAAGCATCTATTCCCGGCGCAACAATGCGACATCTTCATATCCCATTCCTCCAGAGATCAAGGTTTGGCGATCCAGCTCGCTCTGGATCTGAAAAAGAAAGGGATAACAGCCTTCATCGACTCTACGGTTTGGGGCTCGGCGTACGACCTTCTGAAGGCAATCGATGAGAAACACTGCAAAATCGAAGGCACTACTCGCTATCACTACGACCTGCGCAATCGCTCGACCGCCCATGTGTACATGATCCTGGCGACGGCTCTGCAGCAAATGATTAGCGATTCCACTGCACTGTTCTTCTTGAACACCGACCATTCGCTGTCAACACAGAACTCGATCGAAAACGAAGACAAAACGGGGTCTCCGTGGATTCATATGGAGTTGATGTTTAGCCATTTTATTTGGCAAGCCAAGCATGCCAAAGAGCTTGTGGTTGCCACCGAATCCTACGCCATGGATTCAGTACCTGTGTTCCATGAAGCGAAGACTGAGCATCTGAAAGAGCTTACCGGCTTGAAGCTGAAGCGCTGGATCGAAGGGCAACCGTATCCATCTGACTCTCAGAAGATCCTTCAGTCACTTTCGCGGTTGCACGGTGGTTTCAGTCCCCATTGATGCACAGGGACAACCAAGTCACACGTTGCCTGTCCCGTTAGTATCCATCGCCATGAAATAACTAATGGTCATTTCGCAGTATGAGGCTTAGAACCGGGGCGATTGCAGCAAGGGAACCTTCAGAAGCCCTCCCCCGCAGCATGTGAGCCAGCCGCCACCGCGCTGTCGCGCTTTTCCAGGTAGGTGGCGCTAAAATATCCTCACCTCAGCATGCACCTTATGTCGACCAAGCACTTATCAAAGGAAGGATTAACAAATGTCTAGATGCACAGCTCCAGTACGCGGTCATAGCTCATCGGCTGCAGCCGCCGCCTGCCCTGCATGCCGCAACCGTGGTAGCTATGGTTCCTACTCTCCGCCGAGCACCAGCTATGCCTATGGCGGTGGTGCTACTAGCAGATTCGGAAGTAACCCAAGACCGCGCTGGTCAAAGCCAAGCTCTGGTGTTTCCTACACCGTTCTAGAGGTGCAATCACTCACTCCAGTTCGTGAGGCCATCGAAGTCAGAGCGGCGGCACAGCCCGATTTACGCGACGTGTTTCTTTGCCACGCCTGGGACGACCGCCAGGGAGCTGCGAAAGAACTGCACGAATCGCTCGTTGCCGCGGGTGTCAAGGTTTGGTTTAGCGAAAAAGATCTTGGTCTAGGTACTCCAATGATGCGCGCCATCGACAAGGGCTTGGCGAATTCGCGAATTGGGCTCGTGCTAGTCACCCCTGCACTACTGACTAGCCTTCCCAGGGAAGGCGTTGCCGACAAAGAGCTCTCTGTTCTATTGGCTCGCAACCAGTTGGTGCCTATCGTCCACAACACCACGTATGACGCGCTTAGAGATATCAGCCCAATGTTGGCTTCTCGAAGTGGCTTGGACACGCTTGAGAATTCAATGTCCGAAATCGCAACAAAAATCGCTGAGTTGGTCGCCATCTGACTTTCAGGGCGTACCAGCCAGTCATCCAAATTCTGCTATTTGAACCATTTGGTCTTATTTCATGGCCAAATTTCGAAAAGCCTGTTATCCCGGATCAGACCAACCACCTGCCAATTTTCTTAGGTGAAAATTGGCATGACCCTTCAAATCGCGCTATCCATTACCGATCCACGTAGGGGCCACGGTAGCCGCTTTGCGAGAATGGAGCCGTAGCTACATCGACTTGACCGACAACACCTCTACATACCGGAATTTCTTCCTAGCAGCTTTGAGAGCATCTACCTCCGCCTGCAATTTGCTGAGCGTGTCCGCCTCGTGGATCAGCTCAAACGTTTTGCCTTCAAACTCGTTGCCCACGCGCAAGGTTACCTGCAGCCGAGGGGTGAAAGCCTTCACGGCCTTCTTCCTTGCCACTGGAGGCGCTGGCTTCACGAATACCACTTCCTGTACCGGTGGTGAAGCGGTGACTTGCAGCGCGGGCACCGGGGTGCCGAAAAGCGCTTGGCGCATCTCTTCTTCGCTGAGATCAGGGGCCATATTTTTTTCTCGTAAGGAGGGAGTGGTTATCCAGGGAATCGAGGATATGATCATGCCCCTGAGAGTCGCGATGGCAGATATTCAGCGACGGGAAGCTTATGAGGTTCACGCGCAACGGGTTGCGGAACGCCCGGAGCTTTTTGAGGCGGAGGTGCTGGAGCGGTTGCGGATGTCAGCTTCGGTCAAAGAGGAGGCGTACGTTACCGCCTTGAGTGCCCGATTGGAGCTAACCGCAGCTATCACGCGCTATTTTGATGACTTCCATGTCCTGGTCATGCCCACCCTCCCCATCACCGCGCCAATGTTAGACCAGCGCGAGGTGGCCATCGACGGGCGCATGGTAAGCGTGCGTGACGCCGTGCTGAGTTTGACCAGTGCCTGGAACATCACTGGGTTACCGGCCCTGAGCCTGCCTGCGGGGTTTGTAAATGGGCTGCCTGTTGGCCTGCAGGTAATCGCAGCGCCTGATCGAGATCTGTGGCTGTTAGATCAACTGCGCCACGGCCAGCGCGTACTGGACGCCCTGGGGTAGTCCGATCACGCGTTGCCACCCAATAACCACCAGTGCGTCGGACATGGGGAAGCGGGGTTCACCACGCTTTCTCATGCGCCCGATAATCCATCGTTGACCTTGCCCAACTGGTCACCCTTGGCAGCGTTCGCGGCTCTGGATGTGGCAGGTCTCAGGAGCGTTCTGGCTTTACTTCCCAAGGTTGCTCAGGCACGAAACGCTCAGCCAGCAAATCCACGACATGCCTAACTTTGGGCGACAACAAACTGCATGTACGTGCACCAAATACCACGCGTGAAGACTTCCAGACGTGGTGGCTGCACGAGCATGCGCCTGTGGTTGCCGGGCACACCGGCGGCCTGGTCAAGCGCTACGTACAGCTTCACAGCATTGGGCCGACAGATCCAGGTGAACCGTTCTATCACCCTGACGCTTGCAAGTTCGACGGCGTAAGCCTGCTGAATTTTGCAAGCGTCGATGACCTCGAAGACTTCCTGCGTAGCGAAGACTACCTGGCCATCGCCAAGGACGAGCAGCGGATGATCGACACCAGCGCCGGCGAGTGGTGGACATCCATTGGCATGACCATCGTCAATCGCATCATCTTTGAGAAAACGACGTCCCTCGACGACTTCCGCGCGCCGTTCGATTTCTTCAAAACGCTTTAAAAACGCTTTAAAGCCTCCAGCAATCAAGGCAAAGCGGGCGATGGCGTGGACTTGGCCCAGGCAATGGTCACCCCTGCCTGGACCCTGGCGATCGCGGCCGGCGGAGCCATCGGTGGGGCGCTACTTGCAAGTGGTGGTACGTCGATGCTGCCGACCACCGTTGCTGCTCTTGCACTCCTCGCTTTTGTCATGGCACCGGCAGGTCGTCGCTTCGCATTTCCGCCGGGTAGTCGCGGTCAACAGAGCCGTTGACGTGCGGCGCCGCGTCCAGCCGCCGCCCCTATACCGGCGCACATCGATCAGGTTGTCAGTCACGCCCCCGCACCAACAGCCACCCCGCCAGCAACGTCAGCCCCGCGAACACCGCCAGTGTGGTGCGTGGGCGGCGCTGCGTGAAAGCCGACACCTCGGCCAGCAGGTCGCCGTAGTGCTGTTGAAGCTCCCCCGCCGACTGCCGCGCCTTGCCTTCCACTTGCAGCCGCTCATTGCCGGTCAGGTCGCCGAGGATGTCCTGGGCTTTGCCTGCCGCCTGTTCCAATGCACCTTTGACCTGTTCGGTTTTCATAGCTACCTCCGGGTGATGCCGACCACTGCGTCGGCTTTAGCCCAGATTACGAACCCGCGAACCACCCTGACAGGTGATTTCGCATCAGTGCCCCTGGTGCATTTGCACCCTATTCCTTGCGTTTGGCCTTGGCCTGGCCCGCGAACAGGTGACGTTCCCGGGCCCAGACAATGGCCTCGCTTCGGCTGTGCACGTCGAGCTTGGAATACACCGTGGCCACGTGGTTGCGCACCGTGTTGAGTGCCAGGTTGAGCCGTGCGGCTATTTCCTTGTCGGCCAACCCCTCGCAGATCAGGCCCAGCACATCTCGTTCACGCGCGGTAAGGTCGGTGAAGGAGGCCGACGGGAGCTGCCGGCCGTTGACGCTTTTGGCATTGGCCAGTTTTTCGATCAGGGTCTGGCTGAACCAGGAAGCGTCCTGCATCACCGTTTCAATGGCTTCCACCAACTCCAGCTCCGACCGCTTGCGCTCGGTGATGTCCATCAGCACCAGCAGGTAGCACGCTGCGTCCTGGAGGCTGACGGTATCGGCCGCCAGCACACAGTCGAGGGTCTCATCACCCTTTTTGCGCAGCTTCACGTCCAGCCCGTCGATACGACCGCTCTTCTCCAGCACATCAAACAGGGTGCCCGCCATCCCTGCGCCCTCGATGAAGTCCAACTCGGCCACGGTGCGGCCGATCAACTCCTGGGCGGTGTAGCCCAGGGTGGCAAGAAAGGCTTCGTTGACGTCCACCACCTGCTGGCGATCGGCGCTGCATACCAGGGTGGGCACCGGGGTGAGCCGAAAGGCCTTGGCGAAGCGCTCCTCGCTCTGGCGCAGGGCGGTTTCGGCCTTGCGCCGGGGTTCCAGGTCAGTGAACGAGAACAGCATGCAGTCCTCTTCGTTCATGTCCAGTGGCTGCCCTGCCACGATCACCAGCTTGGTCCCGCCGCCCGGCAGCTTCAGTTCGGCCTGCATTTGCGGAATGGTCCCGCCCTGGGTCAAGCGCTCGATGGCCAGGTCCTTGCGCTCGGCACTCTCCAGCACATCCACCTCGTACACCGAGCGCCCGATCACCTGCTCGCGCGAATGCCCGGTCATCTCCAGAAAGCCCTGGTTGACCTTGATGAAGCGCAGGTCGCTGAGGCGGCAGATCACGGCGGGGGCCGGGTTGGCGTTGAAGGTCTTTTCAAAGCGCTGCTCGGCACTGGCCCACTCGGTGGCATCGGCGATGATCAACACCAGCGACTCCGGCGTGCCCTTGCTGTCTTCCAGCACCATGCTGCGCACCCGGTGCACACGGCTGCGCTGTTCTGGATCGTCGGCCGGTGCGACCTCCACGATCACATCACTGAACACATCGCCCGCCGCCACCCGGGCGATCGGGTATTGCTCGACATCCAGCGGATGATTATTGCGATAACGCAAGGCGAAGCGCTCGCGGTACTCATCGCCGTTGGCGCCCAGGTCGGCGATGGCCTCGACCCCATGCATCTGCAGGGCGGCCTCGTTGGCCCAGATGATGGTCTGGTCGGTTTCGATCAGCATCACCCCATCCGACAGCCCGGAGATGATCTGCTGCAACTGACGGCGGTTGGTTTCTCTGGCAAGCACGGCCTCACTCATCTTCATCTCCTGTGGCATGGACATCGGACCCACAACCCGCAGCTTAGTGCAGTACCCGCACGCGGCGGTCGGTGCGAATGCACCAGAGGCACCGGTGCAAATGCGCCAATACACCCCGTACCTGGCCTCGGCACACTGGTACTCACGTCGAAACCGACGATGAAGGCAGCCCCGCTGCCCGCCAACCGGCCGGTGCCACTGGCGCATCGGCCGAACGCACTTACTGCCCGAGGATCGATTCATGAGCACAACCTATGTAGACACAGCTGCTACCACGGCCTCTCCGTTCCGGGTGTCCTGGAGTTCGGTTTTTGCCGGTGGTGCCATCGCCCTGGTCACTTACCTGGTGCTGAGCGTGCTGGGCACCGCCATCGGCGCCGGTGCGGTCGACCCGATGGCCCAGGGCAACCCCCTGCGCGGTTTCGGTACTGGCGCCGGCGTGTGGTTGTTTGTCAGCACCCTGATTTCGGTGGCGGCCGGCGCCTGGGTGGCCGGGCGCACCGCGCCAGACCGCGGTGGCCTGCATGGCCTGCTGAGCTGGACCATCACCACCCTGCTGATCACCTGGCTGTTGGCGTCCCTGGCCGGTAGCCTGGTGGGGACCGCCGGCACCATCGCGGGCAAGGGCCTGTCGCTGGCTGCCGATGGCGTCGCCGCTGCCGCACCTGGCGTGGGCCAGAGCATCAAGCAGCAACTGGACAAGAACGGCATCAGCCTGGACTGGGACAGCCTCAAGGCCCAACTGGACACCACCCTGAAGCAGTCGGGCAAGGCCGAGCTGGACCCCTCCACGCTTGAGCAGAAAACCGACCAGGCCGGTAACGACGCCAAGCAGGCGGCTACCCAGGCGTCTACTGATCCTGCCCAGGCAGGCGACCAACTGAAGCAGTGGTTCGACCGCGTCCAGAAGGCCGGTGAGCCAGCACTGAACGCCGCCGACAAGAACGCGCTGGTCAATATCGTCGCCGCGCGCACCGGCAAGAGTCACGAACAGGCGCAGCAGATCGTCGACAACTACGCCCAGGCCTACGAACAGGCGGTTGCCAAGGTGCAGGCGCTCAAGCAGCAGGCCGAGCAGCAAGCCCGCGAAGCCGCTGACGTGGCGGCCAGGAACCTGTCCAAGGCGGCCTGGGGCACCTTGCTCATGCTGTTGATCGGCGGTGCCTTGAGCATCGGTGTCGGACGCTTCGCCTTGTCTTCGCGCCCACGGGTGGTCATCGCCGCCGTCTGAAACCGCAGGTGATACCTCCCATCGGCTGTCAGCGCGCAAAGTAGCCAGACGGCTCACCCGCGCTGACAGTCGATGATTCACGGCAGCGTTGCCGGAAAAACGGGCACGGAAAAAGACTTGTCATTGCAACGGAACCACCCAACCAGGAGTGTGGTCGGAGCCCTGTATTACCGAGATTCGGCTAGCCAGAAACAGCGAACCAGCGCGGATCTCGGTGCACTCCCACCCAGCCATACTTCAGCATTGGGCGCCGCAGATGAACGTTCCTCCAAGCAGCAACGCAATGGATCGACCTGACGATCCTGGGGCCGCGACGAGCGAGTGCGCCGGTGAACTCGACGCTTTGATCGAAGCGTTTGATTGGTCCAGTACCGCGCTAGGGCCATTATCGGAATGGCCCCCCAGCTTGAGAACGCTCACAAGGACGGTTGTACAGTCCAGAGTTCCGATGGCATTGCTCTGGGGCCGCGCGGGAACCATGATCTATAACGATGCCTACTCCGTGATCGCCGGGAACAAGCACCCCCAGGTATTGGGCATGGACGTCGTCGACGCGTGGCCGGAGGCCGCTGAATTCAATGCCAACGTCATGGAGAAAGTGTTGCAGGGACAGCGCCTGTCTTACGTTGACCGCGGGTTTGAACTCAATCGCACTGGCGCGCCCGAACAAGTCTGGCTGAACCTCGACTACTCTCCCATCCCAGACGAAGACGGCACGCCCGTGGGTGTACTGGCCGTCGTGGTCGAAACCACCGAACGGTTTCGTGCCCAATGCGCTTTGCAGGAAAACGAAAGGCAGTTGCGCTTTCTTGACAGTTTGGCCGCGCACACCATCCAGCTCAGTGGGGCGGATGCGATCCTGGCGACAACGACCCGCCTGCTCGGCGAGTACCTGGATGTTGCGATCTGCGCTTATGCCGACGTTGAGCCAGATGCTGACCACTTCACTATCCGAGGCGACTGGTGCATACCCGGTGTGCCGAGCCTCGTTGGGCACTACAGGTTGTCGACGTTCGGCAGTCTGGTTGAAAAACAACTGCATACCGGTCTTCCCCTCGTCCTCGGTGACGTCCACGAGCAACTGGCGCCCGATGACGCCCAGATGTTTTTGCAACTGGGCGTAGCGTCAAGCATCTGCATGCCCCTGATCAAGGACGGTAAGCTGACGGCAATGATGGCGGTCCACGGCAACACACCTCGAGCCTGGAAGACCAACGAAATAAGCTTGCTCCGGGAGGTGACGGAGCGTTCCTGGGCGCATATCGAACGCGTGCGCGCAGCAGAGCAAGTACGAAAAACCGAGCTGCGGTTTGTAGAACGACTTGAAGAGCAGGTCGTACAGCGAACCGCGCAGTTGATGCAAAGCGAGGCGAACATTCGTGCCATTTTCGACACGTCACATTTGTATCAATGGATGACCTGCCCAGAAGGGAAGGTCATTTACGCGAATGCGACTGCGCTGGCGGGCGCCGGCACTACGCTGGCCGAGACAGAAGGCCAACTATTCTGGGATAGCGCCTGGTTTGAGCGCTCGGCCGGCGGGAGCGAGACGGTGAAAACCGCAATGGCTAACGTCGCTGCCGGGGCAACGGAAAGCTTCAGTCTTTCTGTTGAAGAGCACCGCGGCACTCGGTTTTTTGATTTCTCCATACGCCCCATGCTTGATCAGTCCGGTAGCGTCATCGGCATGGTCCCGGAGGCATTGGACAAGACCGATCGACTCAAGGCTGAACAAGCGCTGCATCAGTCACAGAAGATGGAAGCGATTGGTAAATTGACGGGAGGGATCGCGCACGACTTCAATAACTTGCTTACCGTCGTGCAAAGCAGCCTGGATTTGCTCAGCCGACGCATACCTGAAGATCCACGCGCTTCCCGGTTGATTGATACCGCGAAGGAAGCGGCAAGTCGAGGCGCATCGCTGACCTCCCGGATGCTCTCCTTTGCCCGCATTCAGGAGTTACAAAGACAACCCAATGATGTCGAGCCACTGCTGTTGGAAATCGGCGATTTTCTGAGGTCGTCCCTGGGGTCGATGATTATCCTGGATGTGCAGGTTGCTCCCGCCTTACCTCGAATCGAGACCGACCGACATCAGCTGGAATCAGCACTACTGAACCTGGCGGTCAACGCGCGCGATGCAATGAAGGGTGAAGGGCTGCTGACTATCACTGCGCAAGCACGAACCGTTGCCGTTGCAGAGGGTAATATCAAGCCGGGTGATTACGTTTGCCTGTCGGTAGTCGACCAGGGGGAAGGTATGGATGCGCCTACCCTCAAGCGCGCGCTGGACCCTTTCTTCACCACAAAGGCAGTCGGGAAAGGAACAGGGCTGGGACTTTCCATGGCCTACGGTTTTGCCGAGCAGTCTGGTGGTGGGCTCAGATTGCACAGTGTGCCAGGCCGAGGCACAACGGTAGAACTCTGGCTTCCCGCGGTCGGCCAGCCCGATTCGGGGTTAGGCAATCAGCCTCCGCTACGGCACGATTAGACTGCATTGGGAAAGCGTCCTCGGTAACGATCCTACTGGTCGACGATGACGAACCCGTACTCAACAACACAACGACGATGCTTGAAGAGTTGGGGTATCGCGTGCGCAAGGCCAGTTCTGGACGTGATGCACTGATACTGCTTGAGCACGAGCCGGTCGATTTGGTAATCACTGATTATGCGATGCCGTTCATGAGCGGTCTGAATCTGGCCGCCGAGATCAGCAAACATTGGCCAGCACTTCCGGTGATTCTCGTCTCAGGTTATGTGGAGCGGCATGCGCTTACCCGGCATGACATCCCCTTTTTGAGCAAGCCCTTTTCGCTGGCCAGGATAGATGCACTGATCACGGACGTTCTCCAGACCCCACAGGGGTCTCTGGCGCGACCGTGATAGCGCCGTGTTTCCGCTCCATGGATATTGAAGGCAGCACCGCTGGAGTCGGGCTCCGCACCCGGGAGATACGGGTGAAAGTAATTCCGTACCCGTGGTAAAAGTGATGTTGTTGACGTTTTCCATGAGGGTTACAGCGTAGTCGCCTGCCCCATGCGATCCAACTCAAACACCTTCCTGGCTTGAAGACATTCCTTCAACCAGCGCCCCGCCTTGCCCAGCGGCCGCTGGCGGGCCCACAGCAGATCCACACCAATGTGCCAGTCGGTGTGGGGATAGGCCAGCAGTTGCAATTCAACCAGCTCGCCGGCCGCCAGCTCGCGCAGGATCAATTGTCGAGGCAAGGTTGCCCACCCCAACCCCGCACGTACCATCTCCAGCAACGCCAGGTAGCTTTCGGCCTGCCACACCTTTGTGGAGCGCAAGTATTCGCTGCTGGGCAGCTTGCTGGTGTGCGCGCTGAATGCCAGGCGGCGGTGTACATGCAGATCATCGAAGCGTACACGTTCAAGCTGTGCCAAGGGATGATCGGGGTGGCACACATGCGACATGATCAGCTTGCCCATCTGCTGAAACTCCAATTCCTTTGGGTAGCCGGGTTGCGAAAACGCCACGCCGGGTTCCGCATCATGATGGGCAACCAGTTCGCTGACATCGCCGCCCTGGTCGCCGACCGCAACGGCAACGTGATTGCCGAAGCCGGCAACAACTCCAAGCCGCCGCTGGGTGACCCTACGCAACACGCCGAGCTGGTCGCAGTGGCCAATGCCGCCAAGCACGTGAGCCCCGAAACGTTGGCGGCCTGCACGCTCTACACCAGTGCCGAACCCTGCTGCATGTGCGCAGGCGCAGTGTATTGGACGGGCATTGGCCGGGTCGTGTACGCGTTGTCCGAGCATGCCCTGCTTGGCCTCACGGGCGACCATCCTGAGAACCCTACGTTTTCATTGCCCTGCCGCGAGGTGTTCGCCCACGCAGTCAGACGTCGCGCGTCAGCAGTTGTGCAACCGCCCTCAGCGCAAGTGGGTAACCAGTCGCACCCAGCCCGCAAATTACTGCATTTACAACGCCTGACATGATCGAGTGACGATGGAGTTCATCACGGGCATGAATATTCGACAAATGCAGCTCGATCAAGGGCGCCTGGATCAGCTTCAGCGCATCAAGTACCGCAATGGAGTGAAATGAAAAGCCCGCCGGGTTGATGATGACCGCTGCTTGCTGTTCAAACGCCTCCTGCAGCCAATCCACCATCACGCCTTCGTGGTTGGTTTGGCGGAACTCGCATCGCAGATCCAGCTCGGCTGCAGTAGCCAAGCTGGCTGTTCGGATTTCGTCGAGTGTTGTGTGACCGTAGATATGTGGCTCCCGACGCCCCAGCAGATTCAGGTTCGGGCCGTTCAGGATAAAGACTGTGCGATTCATGGTTGTCCGCCAAGTTGCTTGGAAAGAAGTACGTTAGGTGCGGCGTCCTGGCTTGCCCCATCGGCCACGTGATTCAGGTCGATCCCGCGCGTTTCAGGCCCGATCACGATCATGGCCAGCGACACCAGATTGATCACGGCACATAGCGATACCAGTGGCCAAGGCGAATTGCCCGATTGGCTCATCAGCCAGACAGCGATCATGGGCATTGGCCCGCCGACGAGCAGATTGGCGCCGGTGTAGGCCAATGCCGAGCCGGAGTAGCGGACTTGAGTAGGAAAGGCTTCAGCGAACGCAACGGGCTGGATACCGCTCTGGAACTGAGTGAAGCCCAGGAACAGCCCCATGATTGCCATGATCGACGCGATGTTCTGGGTGTTCAAAATGGGGAAATAGACCGTCAGGATCAGCAGCGTCATGCATGATCCAAATGCGAGCGCCTTCTTGCGTCCCCAACGATCGGACAGGTAACCGCCCGCGAGAGCCCCCACGATGGCGCAGATGTTGGCCACCATCAGCGACATGAACCCCATGGACTGGGTGAGTCCCAGGTGTTTAGTCAGGTAGCTGAGGGAGAAAATCACGATCAGGTAGAACAGCGCGGCCGGCGAGCAGAAGAACAGCATCAGCCTGACGATGGTTTTCCAGTGACTGCCCAACGCGGCTTTCAGAGGGCTGCGTACCTTCTCTTTCGCTGTGTTTTTCAGTGCGACGAAAGCGGGTGTTTCATCGACCTTCAGGCGTATGAAGATGGCGACTACCACCAAGACAAAGCTCAGTAGGAAAGGGATACGCCAGCCAAAGCCTTCGAACTGCTCAGCGCTGAGGATTGCGGCCAGCGCCATCAAGACTGCGTTCGCGAGGATCTGACTCAAGGGTGAGCACAAGCCCAGCAATCCCGAATAACGACCACGGCGGTCGGAGGAAGCATGTTCCAGCGCCATCAGCTGCGCGCCTGTCGACTCCCCTCCCAGAGCGAAGCCCTGGATGATGCGCAGCAGCACCAACAGCACTGGCGCCCAGACGCCGACCTGGCTGTACGTTGGGAGCAAGCCCATCAGCACGGAGGCCAGCCCCATCATCGTCACGGTCGCGAGCATCAAGTTGCGACGGCCCAACTTGTCTCCCAGGTAACCGCAGGTTATCGCGCCTAACGGCCGTGCTGCCAAGCCGACGCCGAAGGTGGCGAGCGAGGCAAGCAGGCCAGCGGTGGGTTCCATGGCAGGGAAAAACAGCTTGGGGAGGACGGTCGCTGAAACCGCGCCGTACAGCGTGAAATCGAACCACTCGAGCGCTGTGCCGATGGTTGCTGCCGTGACGGCTCTACGCGACATGCTTGGATCAGAAGGTGTACTACTTTGTGTGCTCATAGTCGTGCTCATCGTTGTTGTTATAGGAGCCAGCCCGGGATGAATGGGGTGCTTGCTGCCAAGTACACGCAGTGAGTAGACATTAGCGCAGAGCGCTTGCAGAATAATTATCGAAAACCGAACATTTCAATAAGCCTGCCTTATGAGTTGATCTATGGAGCTTCGTCATCTAAAAGCCTTTGTCGTCGCGGCGCAGCTCCAGCATTTCAGTCAGGCCGCTGAACAATTGGGCATTGCCCAGCCAGCCCTGAGCCAGCTCATCAGGTCACTGGAAAAAGAGCTCGGGTTGTCGCTATTTCGACGGGAAAATCGGGGCGTGGTATTGACTGCCGCAGGCATGGCATTTGTGCCTCATGCACAGCAATCCATCGCGTCCAGCGAGCTGGCGGTTGCCGCCGCCCGCCGTGCCCGGCGCGGAGAGGTTGGCGAAATCAGCATTGGCTATCACTCAGCGCTTTTTGAACACAACCTCCCGCAACTGCTTCGGCACTACTTCACCACGTTCCCCGACATCAAGGTCTCACTCATCGACGCCGGCATTCGCGCACAATTTGAGATGTTGCTGGAGCACAAAATTGATCTGGCATTCGCGCGTGTTTTCAAAGACCACCTGCCTGATCGACTGCGTACCCACCACTTCAGTCAATCGCGCCTGGTGTTATTGATCCCGGACAACAACCCACTGGCCACACGCTTCAAGGGTGACTTGACGATCCTGCGGGGGGAGAAATTCGTCTTCCTGCAAGATCCCACGGGTATCGGCTTGACCTCACACACGCTTCAAGCATGTCGACTGAACCAGTTGCATCCCGACAACATTTTCTACGTGCCCTCGTTGATGAGCATTCCTGGTCTGGTGGCTGCGGGGATTGGCGTCAGTATCGTCCCTGAGCCCTTGGCGCGGTTGACTATGCCCGGCGTGCATCTTTTCGCTCTGGATATGCCGGAAATGGTGAGCGAACTGTCTCTGATTTCCAGGATTGATGAGCGCTCGAGTGCTGTGCTGCATTTCATTGAGCAAGCGCAGGCGTGGGGATAGTGGCGTCTGTCGCCCTAGACCTGCTGGAAGCGGAACCTCACCGCCAGGCCATCTGTGCGGGTCACGGCTCGCGAGGCCGTGCGAGAAGCGGTGGTCAGCTACCGCACCGCGCCACCCAGAACCTTCGCAAGCACGCCAGATGAGCCAGAAGTCGGGAAGGCCCATCTACGTGGAGATGAGCCACTCAAATCCACGTCTTAGCTGACCTTGATAACGACCTTGCCGAATGGGCCGCGAGCCAAATGCTCGTAAGCCTCACGGGCTTGCTCAAACGGGTAGACGTGATCGATCACAGGACGGATGTGGTGGGTGTTCAGGAACTCGTTCATCCGGTCAAAGGACGAGCGCGGTGCTACTGCAATACCGCGAATGGTCGTTTGGCGGAAGATCAATGGCATCAAGTTCAGATGGGTCGATTGGCCAGTCAGGAAGCCGATCTGAGCGATCCTGCCACCCACCTTGGTCGCTTGAACAGAATCGTTGATGCCGTCACCGCCGGCGACTTCCAGAAGCAGATCCACACCCTTACCGTCGGTGAGCTTCAATACCTCAGCCGCCCAGTCCGGAGTTTTACGGTAGTTCACGCCAGCCACTGCACCCAGTTTGATCACCGCTTCGAGGTTTTCGTCACGGCTGGAAGTGATGATGACTTTGGCACCCAGTGCCATTGCGATCTGAGCGGCAAAAATCGACACGCCGCCAGTGCCTTGTACCAGGACGGTCTGGCCTGCTTCGATCTGGCCGAAATCTACCAGCGAGTACCAGGCGGTCAGCGCGGCAATCGGCAAAGTAGAAGCTTCTTCATCGCTCATGTCATCCGGCGCACGAACTGCGCTGTTTTCATGGATGATCATGTATTCGGCCAGGCCGCCAGGCAGCGGAGAACCGAAGCAGTAGTCGGGTTCATCGTGAGCCGGCATGCCCTCGATCCAACGGGAGTACAGGTGCGAGTTGACGCGGTCGCCGACAGTGAAACGACTAACGCCCTCGCCCACGGCGACGACAATACCCGCAGCGTCGCTAACCGGAATTAAAGGCTTAGGTACCGTGTGCGGCTCGTAGATACCGTCCACGATCGCTTTGTCACGGAAGTTGAGGGAAACGGCGCCGATCTTGACCAGCAGCTCACCGGCTTGCGGGGTAGGCGTTTCAGTTTCGCCTTGTTTTAGATTATCGAGACCAAAATCTTGCAGCAACCAGGCTTTCATCATTCTACTCCAACCAATATAGGGGCGCGCCGAGTCGTTCGGCCATGCCTGAACTGGAAGCCATTGTTTCTTGTCTCGCGAAGTGGATAAAGATTGCTTTGGGAACAAGATTGTTATTTTAAGAATTACAATTGCAGATCCCAGGTGACATCCATTGCTGCCCCGGCGCTCACCATCGGCCCGTTACGCCCACGACAGAGGTGCATGCCAGTCACCTTCATTCGGTCGGTGGCGGCGTGCTGGTCAACTCAGCAATGGCTTCTGATAGGCTTCGGCAGGTCTGGCATTGCTAGACTCACATCCACCCCCCTCCAGCCGTCTGGCCTCACCCGTAGTAGAAGACCAAAAAATGAATATGATCGAAGCAATGCAGATCTACGTGAGCGTTGTGGAACAGGGAAGTTACACGCGCGCGGCGGAGTCCCTCCGGCTTCATCGTCCTGCCCTCTCAAAGGCCATCCAGAACCTTGAGCAAGAGCTCAATGTGCAGTTGCTGCACCGCACGACCCGCAAGATACATGTCACCCCAGAAGGGGAGGAATTCTATGGGCGCTGCAAACAGATGTTGGCTGATCTCGCCGATACCGTAGCGTGGTTCTCTCCTGACCGACCTCCTCGCGGTAAGCTGCGTGTTGATGTCCCGGTTACCCTGGCCAAGGCGTTCATCATTCCTTCGCTGCCGCGGTTCCGAGAGGTCTATCCGGATATCGAGCTGATCCTGGGCTCAACAGATCACCAGATTGATCTCATCGCAGAGGGCGTCGATTGTGCTGTCCGGCTAGGCGAACTGGACTCATCCAGCTTGATCGCGCGCCGAATCGGTACGGTCTCGATGGTCACCTGCGCTGCACCGGCCTATATCGAAAGACATGGCATGCCGGTGAATGTTGAAAGCCTGGACACGCACTCGGCCGTCAACTTTCTGATTGATCATCGCCGCCAGATCATGCCCTGGAAATTTCAAATCGACGGTGAGACCGTCACGGTGACGCTCAAGAGCGGGATCGTAGTGGATGACTCGGAGGCATTCTTAAGCTGCGGCCTCGCTGGCCTGGGCCTGTTGCAGGGTCTGCGCCCTTCCCTGCAGCCACATATCGATTCTGGTGAACTGGTGGAAGTCCTCCCGCACCTCGCCACCATCCCCAAACCTGTATCACTGCTCCTGAGTGATCGCAAATACCGCTCTCCCAAGGTACGGGCATTCATGGACTGGCTCGCCGCTATCTTTAAAGACAAGGCAGTGAATCATTAGGCGCAAGCGCTCCTACAATGCGATCTGGTTTTTTTACGCAGCGAAACCAGGTTTCATCATCCACACCCTCCTCCCCACGGTTACTTCGGCATCCAGGTGCGCAAGAACTTCTGATGATGAGCTGGCCCGAGTCTTGAGGGAAACCGACGCTTTCGACCCCAGGCAGCAGCAACGGTTTGTGGGCGTTGAGCTACCGCGTCCCGCTCGGGAACAAAGGGTGCCCAGTAACGGCCACGCAACTGGCATGGAGTGAACAACTGTCGCGCCGTGGGCCCGTTGTGTTGTAGGTTGGCCGCCAACGCAAACGCCTCAGGGACGCCCCATGCCTGCCCACGGAACCAGTACTACGCAAAAGCACCTCGCTGTCTTGATCGATGCCGATAATGCCCCAGCTGCTATCGTCGAGGGCCTGTTCGAAGAGATCGCCAAATATGGGGTTGCCAGCGTCAAACGCATCTACGGTGATTGGACCGGGCCGCAATTGGGTGGCTGGAAAAAAGTGCTGCTCGACCACTCGATTCAACCTATCCAGCAATTCGCCTACACCAAGGGCAAGAATGCAACGGACAGCTCCCTGATCATCGACGCCATGGACTTGCTCTATACCCGGCGGTTCGATGGCTTTTGTCTGGTGTCCAGCGACAGCGATTTCACTCGCTTGGCGTCCCGGCTACGGGAGGAAGGTTTGACGGTCTACGGTTTTGGTGAAGAAAAAACGCCCAAACCGTTCGTGGCGGCCTGCGACAAGTTCATCTACATCGAGTTGCTGCGTGACGAAGCGGCACCGGCGGCGAACCCCGAGTCGTCGGTGGAGTCCTCTGCCCCGCCAGACACCACCAAACCAGTGGCGCCAGAAAAGCCGAAAAAGCCCAAGGCGCCCATCGGGTTCATTACCAAGGTCTTGGACGATATTGCAGATGAGGACGGGTGGGCACATTTAAGCGTGCTGGGGACGAACATCACCAAGTTGCGCCCCGATTTTGACCCTCGCACTCACGGGTTCAAGAAGCTGAGCGACCTGATCAAGGCGTATCCGCAGACATTCGAGCTTCAAGCCCGGGGCGGTTCCGGGGGTGGGACGGCGATGTACGCACGGCACAAAGCGCCCAGCAAGTAAGGGGCTCTTTGACCAGGCTAAATTCGCGACGCGTTTCATACGGCGGAGCGCATTAAGGAAAAGCGGCTTGCAGTGGCGTGGCCGGCTTGCCGCTAGACAAGAATGTACCTACCGCACACCTCCGCCCGCCTACTCGACTTCCTCCACGACCCCCTGATCCTCCCCCAGAAATCCGCCACTCTGATGCTGCCACAACCGCGCATAGGTCCCATTCTTCGCCAGCAAATCGGCATGGGTGCCCTGCTCGATGATTTGCCCTTCGTCCATCACGATCAGCCGGTCCATCGCCGCGATCGTGGACAGCCGGTGCGCGATGGCGATCACGGTCTTGCCCTGCATCATCTCGTCCAGGCTTTCCTGAATCGCCACCTCTACTTCGGAGTCCAGGGCGCTGGTCGCCTCGTCCAATAACAGGATGGGCGCGTTCTTGAGCATCACCCGGGCGATGGCGATGCGTTGCCGCTGGCCGCCCGACAGTTTGATGCCGCGCTCACCCACCAGTGTGTCGTAGCCCGAGTGGCCGTCGCGGTCGCTCAGTTGGTTGATGAAGCCATCCGCTTGGGCGTTGGCCGCCGCCCGGCGGATCTGCGCATCGGTGGCGTCGGGCCGGCCGTAGGCGATGTTGTCGCGGATGGAGCGGTGCAGCAGCGAGGTGTCCTGCGTCACCATGCCGACCGCGCTGCGCAGACTGTCCTGGGTGACCTCGGCGATGTTCTGCCCGTCGATGCGAATGACGCCATGGTCCACGTCGTAAAACCGCAGCAACAGGTTGATCAAGGTGGATTTACCAGCGCCTGAGCGGCCCACCAGGCCGACTTTTTCACCGGCGCGGATATGCAGGTTCAGGCCATTGAGCACTTGGCGTTCGCCGTTGTAGTTGAAGCTCACGTCATCAAAGGTAACCGCGCCGCCGGAGGTGATCAGGGTGCCGGCATCCGGTGCATCCTGCACTTTGGGGCCGCGCGTCAGGGTGCCCATGCCATCCTGGACGGTGCCGATGTTCTCGAACAGCGAGGTCATCTGCCACATGATCCAGTGCGACATGCCATTGATACGCAAGGCCATGGCGGTGATAGCGGCCACGGCGCCGGTGCCGACCTGGCCCAGGTGCCAGAGCCACAATGCATAGCCGCCCGCTGCCAGGATAAGGGCGACGACGAGGGCCTGGTTGACGATTTCGAACTGGCTGACCAGGCGCATCTGGCGAAAGCCGGTGTGTTTGAAGTCTTCCATCGCGGCGCGGGCGAATTGGGCTTCACGCTTGGAATGGGAGAACAGCTTCACCGTGGTGATGTTGGTATAGGCATCCGAGATACGGCCGGTCATGGACGACCGCGCATGGGCCTGTTCCTGGCCGACCTTGCCCAGGCGAGGCACGAAGTACAGCATGGCCAGCCCGAACAGCACGATCCAGGCAATGAAAGGCACCATCAGCTTGAGGTCGAAAGCGCCAGCCAGTGCAATGATCGCGATGAAATAGACGCCGATGCCGGGGATGATTTCGATGACGGTGAACAGCACATCGCGCACAGCGAGCGCCGTCTGCATCACCTTGGTGGTGACCCGGCCGGAAAATTCATCGGAGAAAAACGATAGGCTCTGGCGCAGCATCAGCCGGTGGAAGTCCCAGCGCAGCCGCAACGGCAGGTTGATGGCCAGCACCTGGTGCTGAACCATGGTGCGCAGGGCCACCAGCCCGACACTGGCCAGCAGTACAAGGCCAATGCCCCACAGCACGTGGCGCTCCTGCCCGGCGCCCTCGCCGCCTGCCTGCCAGGTCGAGAGCAGGTCCACGACCTGCCCGAGGAAGGAAAACAGCCAGGCTTCGTACAGTGATACGCCGGCGCTGAGCAGCGCCAGTGCCAGCACGTAGCCGCGGGCGCCTCGCGTGCAGGCCCACATGAACCGCGCCAGCCCTTCGGGGGGCGGCGGGAGTTCATCGGGGGGGAAAGGGTCGAGGCGTCGTTCGAGCACGCGAAGCATGGGGTTCTCCAATACCATCAAGTCAGGGAGATTTTGCCATTGATTGGGGGTTATGAGGGCCAGCGGTTGAGCTTATCTACCCAGGGGGCGTTCATGCATGCAGTGTGCCTGACACTGCGCGGTGTTCTTGACGCGGCCAGGTCCGCTGGTACGTGTTGCGCGCAAGCCGCCTCGGCGGTGCATGCGGTGGCTCAGAGAGAGCGCGGCACCCGGTAAAACCGTCGCCATTTCAACCCAACAGCAGCGCAATCCCCGGTGCCAATACCACCGTCAGCACCCCACTGAAAATCATGGTCAAGCTGGCCACCGCCCCTTCTTCCGGGCCCACCGCCCGGGCAATGCTCAACCCGAATCCGTGTGCCGCAGCCCCGAACGGTGCGCCTTTGGCCACCCGCGAGCGCAGCGGTAACAGCGCCAGGATCACTTCACCCAGCACAATCCCGAACAACCCGGTGATGATCACGAACAGCCCGGTCAGCTGCGCCGTGCCACCCAGGTGCGCTGAAGCTTCCACCGCGAACGGCGTGGACACCGAGCGCGCCAGCAGGCTGCGGGCGATATGGCTGTCGATATGCAGCGCCTTGACCAGCAGCTCGGTAGTGGCGATGGACACCACGATCCCAGCCACACTGCCCACGCACAGCGCCAGCCAGTATTTCTGGATGAGGCGCCGGTTCTGGTAGATCGGCAAGGCGAACGCCACGGTCGCCGGGCCCAGCAGCCACACCAGCCAGTGGGCGTCCTGGAAGTACAGCGAGTACGGGGTCGACGTCACCTGCACCAGCCCGATCAACAACAGCGAGGTGACGATCGCCGGCATCAGCCACACGCGTTTGTAGCGTTTGTAAACGGCCTGGTTGGCGTAAAACAGGCCCACCGTCGCCAACAGGAACAGCAGGGAAATAAGCCAGGCCTGCATTACACCAGCTCCTGTTTGGCCAGCACGGGGCGTTTGCTGCGTTGTTGGGTGAGGCGCTGCAAGTGCCGTTTACGCGTCCAGGCGCACAACCACTCGACAGTCAAGGCGGTGGTGACCAGCACTGATGTAAATCCGACGCCGATGGCGACCAGCAGCTTCAAGCCTTCGCTTTCGAACAGGCTGGTGTACTGCACCACCGAGACGACCAGCGGAATGAAGTACAACAGCATGTTGGCCAGCAGCAGTTCGCCGCCCTGTTCGAACAGGGCAGGTTTGACCACGCCGCTCAGCAGCAACGCCACCAGTATCAGCAGGCCCAGGATGCCCCCGGAAATGGGCAGGTGCGCCAGCGTGGCGATGCGGTCGGCCAGCGCCCAGATCAGGACCAGAAAAAGGATTTGCCCGAGGGTTTGCAGCCCGCGCAAGGCGGCCTTCGGTTTGCTCGAAGGGATAGGGAGTGAGGTCGACATGGGGGTGGTCCGGGCGTTCAATCAGGTGAAAGTGAAGCCATGCTAGCCAGTTGACCTTGAAAGATATAATGAATTAACTTCATCAAAATCATGCCGGATTGGAATGCATCATGGACATCCGCGCGCTGCGCTATTACGTGGAAGTGGTCGACCAGCAAAGCTTCACTCGCGCCGCCACTCGCCTGCATGTCACTCAACCGACGGTGAGCAAGATGGTGCAGCAACTGGAGCAGAGCTTCGGCGTCGCCCTGCTCGCCCGCGATGGCAAGCGCTTTCAGGTAACCGATGCCGGTAACGTGGTGCTGCAACGGGCCCGGGAGATCATTGCGCTGCATGACACCATGAAGGTGGAAGTGCGCGACCTGCAGCAAATGGGCCGTGGGGTGCTACGCATGGGGCTGTCACCCTTCACCCACACGGTACTGGCGCCCGTGCTGGCGGCGTACCACGCCAATCACCCGAAGATCGAGCTGAAGCTGTTCGAGATCGGCAGCAACGCCACGGTCGCAGACTTGCGTGACGGCGGCCTGGAGTTGGGCACGTTGCTGGATTTTCCGCGCGTGGCGGATATCTGGACGGAGTTCGATTCATTGCCGCTGTTTGAGTCGCCACTGTGTTTGCTGGCGCCCGCCCAGTCGCCGTGGCAAGGCCGGGACTTCGTGGAGCTGCGGGAATTGGCCGATTGCGACTTCATCTTCTATGGCGACGCTTTTGCCCTTAATGACCTGGTCACCGACGCCTGCGCCGAAGCGGGTTTCGTGCCGCGCATCAGTGGCCGCAGTGGGCAGTGGGATTTCATTGCGTCGTTGGTGGGGTTGGGCGTGGGCATCGCCTTGCTGCCGCACATGTACTGCCAGACCCTGCGGCCAGAGCAATTCACGATCGTCGAGGTACGCTCGCCGGCGTTGATCTGGAAACTGGTGTTGGCGTGGCGGCGCCATGGGCAGTTGTCGTTCGCCGCGCAGGCGTGGTTGCAACTGGCGAGAAGCCTGCTCCAGCCACCCCCGTAGCAGCGGACCTGGCCGCGTCGAAGCCAACACGGTATGCCTGACACTGCGCAGCGCCCGGGACGCGGCCAGGTCCGCTGCTACGGGCATCAGAGTAGCCTGTAGATCTCGGACACGACCTGCAGCGTGGCGGCTTCGACCGTTCCTTCGTTGCAGCACAGCACCCAGCCGTGCTGCGCAGCCGCTCGCTCGAACGCTTCGGTGCTGGCGACATGCTCTTCCAGCTTCTGGATCACCGTACTGCCGAAGCCACGCGTGCGTGCCGCTGCCCTCGCCCATGAAATCTCGGGAGCGGTGACCACCCCCACATGCAAGTCGGGCACTCGTACCTGTCGATCCAGGTTCATTTGCAGAATCTGTGAAAACGGCACCAACCGGCGAAACGCGGCATCGGACGGGTACCAGCGGTCCATCAGGATAATACTGCCCGCAGGCTGTTTCGGCAGTACGTGGCGCGAGATCCAGCTACGGCTGTCGGCGAAGCGCTCGCACACGCCCCGCTCCCTCTCGTGGCTGGGGTTTCGCGCGAGTTCGTTGACCAGGGCCATGGTTTCAGCCCTGTGAGGGTCATTGTTCCGTTCAGTCAGCCGCACCACTACCTTGTGGTCAGCCCTCAGCACCTTCGTAACGGCTTCCAGCAGCGTGGTCTTGCCGGTGCCTTTCGGCCCGTCCAGAGCAATGAATAGCGCAGCACCTGTCATAGGCTTCCTTTTGCATTGACGTCTGCAACGCGAACGCCTGGACAGGTATTGCACCAGCCAAACAGCCAGCGGGTCAATCAAAAGGCAGGCGCGGTTCCCCTGATGGACCGCGCCGTATCGTTCGCCAGTGTGCTGTGCGCGAACAGCGGTTCCGGGGACTCCTCAATGCAAGAGATCAGCCGGTACCTTGCCGCCGTTTTCAGCCAGCTTTTTCAGCACGGCACCATGCAGCCAGGTGTTCATGGCGGCAGAGTCGTCCGTGGAGCCCGTGTAATGAAGCTCAGCGGCCAACTGCTTGCGGGCGGTGAGGCTGCTGTCGATGTCCAGCAGTTTCAGCAGGTCGACGATCGAGGTCCGCCAGTTCAGCGTTTCCGTATGCTGGCTGGCCAGGGCCTCCAGCTTGGCGGCGACGTCGACCTGTGAGAGCGCTGTGGGTGAAGGCGAGCCAAGCGGTATCGTCTCAGACGGCGGGGCGCTGGGCGCGGTGTCCGGCGGTGCGGTGGTGGGTGTACTGTCGGAGTGACTGCCGATGCCTAGTTTTTCGAGAATCGTGCTGAAAAAGCTCATATTATTTCTCCAAAGCGTAAGATCTTTGCCGCAAAAGCAAAGGTGGCTGGAGAAGTCACTGTAGCCCTATCAGGCAGGGTTCATCGCGCCGGGCGCCGAGTGGCCACCGCGCGGTGCAGTAACCGCGTGATGGGCGTCCCTGTAGCCGGCGCACGCAGTGGGTGTTTGACCAACAACACGCCTTGGAGTTGACCGATGTTCGATGAGCCCTTCTTCCCGTTCCAGAGCCTGGCGTCGGACCTGCTAGCCTGCCAGGCCTACAGCAGCGATGGCTCCCACGACCTGTCGCACATTCACCGCGTGTGGGTCAACGTGCGCCGGTTGCAGGAAAAAGAAGGTGGCGACCTGGAGATCTTGCTCGCCGCTACCCTTCTGCATGACTGCGTGGCGGTCGAAAAGAACTCGCCGTTACGGGCGCAGGCCTCGACCCTCTCGGCGGAACACGCGGCTTCCATTCTGCGCGGTATCGGCTGGGCTGCCTCGCGTATCGAGCGGGTGGCGCACGCGGTGAAAGCTCACAGTTTTTCCGCAGGCATCGAGCCGCTGACGATCGAAGCGAAGATCCTTCAGGACAGCGACCGGCTGGACGCCATCGGCATGGTCGGCGTGGCGCGCTGCTTCTATGTCGCAGGCCGCATGGGCTCGGCGCTTTATGACTTCACGAACCCAAGCGCCACCGGCAGGGACTATGAGGACAACCGTTTCGCCCTCGAACATTTCCATACGAAGTTGCTGACCCTGGCCTCGGGTTTTCAGACGACCGAGGGGGCTCGCCTGGCAAGCGTCAGGCAGGCGCGGTTGAAGGGTTTTCTGGAAGGGTTCCTGGACGAGATCGGAGCGCCTCTGCCTAGCTGAAATCCTCGCCTCACGATCGCCTCGCTTTTCGAACACCACCCATGGAGGGAGCATTCATTGAACATCGTCAACCTCAAGGATCTGACTGCCCAGGACATCCTGGCAATATGGGCGCTGGCAAAGCAGCCACCTCAGCGCTGCGACGGTACCGTCGCCTGGTCATTCGAAGGAAACGGCATCCGTACCCGTACCACGTTCATCCAGGCGTTCGGGCAACTTGGCTTACCGTTCATCGAGCTTCCGAACCTGCTGAAGTCGCAAGAGCGCCCGGTAGACCTGGCCGGTTACCTCGACCCCTTCTATTCCCTGTATGTCATCCGCGAGTCCAACCACCAGAGGCTGGAAGCGTTTGCCCAAGCCAGTTCAAGGCCCGTGGTGAATGCCATGTCCGCCATGGGCCACCCCTGCGAGGTGCTCGCCGACGGGTTTTACCTGCACGCTGAATTTGGCGACATCCGCAAGACAACCATCGGGCTATGGGGCCCGCTCACAAATGTCATGCGCTCATGGCACGAACTGGCGGAAGCGCTGGGCATGGTGATCGTGCATTTCTGTGGCCAGGACCTTCATACCGTGAACCCGCATGTTTCCTGGTCCGACGTCGCGGATCGGCCAGTGGATGTCCTGATTACCGACTCATGGCCAGCGGGTTTCACCGACGCCCAGTGGTCGCTCACAGAAGACCATCTGCGCCAGCTCGGCAACCCACTCCTGCTGCCCACGCCGCCTTTCTTCATCGGTGAAAGCGTGAGCGTAGACCCGGTTGGGTACGCCGGGTTCGTGGGGTATGAACAGAAGAGCGCGCTATTGCGGGTACAGCGCGCGATCGTGGAATATGCCCTGCGGGCGGCGCGCTGATCAGGCTGCGCGCGTTATAGGCTTGCCGGAAAGTCAGCCAGGCCCTGACAGCGGCCCGGCAATATCCCTGTTGATCCTCCTCCTTGTGAGTTGCAAAAAAGGAGCTCTGCCGAGGCCGGAAACCGGTGGTTCATGCCACCGTCATCCAGTCTCCCTCCCTCCGCCGCTGCGCCCAGAACGGACGGCCGCCGTAGTGCGCAGGCCTGGCGTAGGTGACAGCGAGTTGCTCGCGGTAACGCGCCTGAACGTCTCGCATCTGCGCAAAATACCGCTGGCCGGCGCGGCGATCACCTTCAAGCTCATCGGCGATCGCCGCGGCAGCACTTTGCGCCGAAGCCAAGGCATGAAACAACCCCTGAGACGACAGCGGATCAAAAGCCAGCACCGCATCGCCCACTGCGTAAAACCCGCTTCTTGGGCCGCCATCGGCTATGTCCAGGAAGACGCTGCCCGCTGGCCGAACTTGTGCCGTACCCGACGCGACGCGGTCAGGCAGCACTGACGCCAATACGGGGAGATGCCGCGCCTGCAGGAGCAGCGCCTGCGCGTTACGCAAACCACGCAGCGCCGGGTCTTTCGCGTCCAGGTGGTAGGCCAGCACCCGCTGCCCCGAGGGTACGCGTACGCTATACCACCATCCGTCCACATCAGCGCAGATGCGCGTGCAACGGTCCTGGTCATGAACCTTGGGTGCGAGCAACGCGTGCACGCACACCAGGCGATCCTGGGCGCGCCTGCGCAACCCCAGGGCTCGGCAACAGGCTGCGCTTCGGCCCGTGGCGTCTACCACGACCGAAGCGGTGTATTGCCGCCCTCCCCGATCATCGTTCACCTGCCATTGCGCGCCCGCGCGAAGCAATCGGACACCACCGCCCACGGCCGAGAAGACCACGCCTTCATCACGCGCGGCGTTTCGCAGCATGGCATCGAATCGAACACGATCCAGGTGCCAACCAGGGCCATTGGGGTCGCGCAGGCCATCGAACCACACGGGGTTTCCGCCTTCCCACACCGAAACGCTTGCACCGCGCAGGGTGTGGCCGTCAGCCAGGAACCGATCAAGCAGCCCCTGCTGGCGCAACAAAACCGCGGCAGCGCCAGGCAGTGACTCTCCGATGCGCCAACCCTCGGGGAGACTTTGAGGGTTAACGGCCAGGTTCCGTTCCAGCAATAGCACACGATGATGCGCCGCCAGGTTATGCGCCAGTGCCGAGCCAGCGGGCCCGGCACCGAAGACAATGACATCCCAGTGGTTCGCCAGCCTTGGCCGCGCCCCGGTGATCACTGTTTGAGCGTCCCGTTGATAAGCGCTCGGCGCATGCCTTGATCGGTCAGTTTTCGCTCTTCATGACTCAAGTCGTCGCCGCCGCGATCTTCGACCTGCATGACGGGCGGAAAGTCGGGGTCATCAGCAATGCCGGGGCGCACCTCGACGATGCCCTGGCGATCAAAGTGCTCCACCATCACCTGTAATTGATGATCGGCACCTGGCCCCAGGGTGCGGTCCCAATCAGACCGCAAGTGGTAGGCCTCCAGGCGCTCCGCACGGTCAAGTGAGGTATCCATGACTTTGCGATAGTTCTCGTCGCTCAAGACCTGATTCGGCACGCGAGCCGGCCAGAAAGTCGGCAGATACGGATCGTACTGTTTGTCGTAACCGGAGCGGCAACTGGCGGAATCGGTTTGCCAGGGTATCGCCATCCACCGTGTGAGCGCCCCCGGAAACTGGCCATACAGCGGTCCGCCATAAGACGTTGCCTCTGCTATCGTCAGGGTGGTTCCGTAATCGGGCTCCGGATCTTCGGCACCGCGGTGACGCCAACGGTACGGCGCCATGTACATACTTGCATGGCGAACCGGCCAGGTGACTTCGCAGCCAGGATGAAACGCGTCGGCCAGGCAAAATTCCAGCGATGCCCGGTCAAGCATCGCCGGTTGTTCCTGCAGGGGTACCACGGCGATGCTTCGGTGCGGCGTCCAGGCAGGGTCATGATCGGCGACGAAATCACCCTCGGCCCATCGCTCCAGCAGCGCCAGTTGGGTAGCGGTCAATGCATTCATCGCGCGGGGTGACACCGGCATGGGGATGTCCATGGCATCGCCATACACCCAAGGCCAGGGTTTCTGCGAAACATCGTTGTCAATCGGGTTGCGGAAACCGTTGGCCACTGTGCGACGCAGCTCGGCATGGATCTTGTCAGGCCGAGCGAGCTTGTTCAGGTAGTCGGGCGCCAGGAAATGCTGCGCCATGCCGTAGCCAAAACCGGCCGCGAAACCGGCATTCATCCACTGCAGGTCGCAGGTGGCCTTCAGGATCGGCAAAATGTCATCGCGAAACGAAGGTGTTGTCGGCGTCGGCAAATGCCCTGCCTGGATAGCCACGTCAGTCATCAGTGCGTACAAGGTGCGCACCGATTTCTGTTGTGGTCCGTAGTTAGGGGGCGCCACCACCACCCACGCAGGCGCTACCGTCAGCTCCCGCTCGCCCAGGTGGACACGGGCAGTCACGGGGCCGTCGCTGGTATCGTCGTACCATCCATCGTTGTTGGCGAAATCCGTAGGCGCCTTGCCTTCGCAGGAAGCTGACTTCCCATGGCCGCCGAACACCCATAACCGCCCCGCCGGATCAGTGCGCAACTCCCCCAGCGGTACCTCGATACCAAAGCACGTGCCACCGTCAAACTGGAACTGCGCCCCCTGTGCGCCCGGAGCATCGATACTGCGTGTGCCGGGCCTTATTGACAGGGAATTTCGGTCGCTTACCGACGCATTACGGCGCTTGGACGGCGGTGCCGAGACAGCCTCGGGAATATCCATCGCCAGTTGGAAGGTGTACCAGGCAGCCTTGTGGTTAGCGAGCTCTACCGACCAGGTAATCTGCACACCTTCGTCCATGCGCAGCTCGCGAACCACGTTTCCCAGGCCGTCATACCCATAGATACGAAACTCTGCTACCTCGCGCTTCAATGCCCCCGTGGCATCCCGATAAAACCCTTGCAGCATTGGGGCAGGGTCAACGACCTGAGGCCCGATGTAGAAGCCATCCTCCTCACTGGAGTTTCCAACCCGCGCCACCCCTATCGACGGGTGGATCTTTGCGTAGACAATTGCCTCATCCCCACGTTTCTCGCGCATCTCGATCCCCTTTCCATGGAAAAATCAACGTCCAATGCCAGCAGCATCGCCGTTCAAGCATAGCGAACTCCGAAAAGGTTCAAGCTTTTTTGCACGCAGGGCCAGCGCCACGCAGACCAGATACGGGGCGATATGGATGGGGAGGCTGTCATCCTCAGCCCAGGTCACCACCGCCCACCGGCAACGTCACCCCGGTGATATACGAAGCCTCGTCGGACGCCAGGAACAGAATCGCCCCCACCTGCTCGTCCACGGTGCCGTAGCGGTGCATCAGGCTGGTGTCCAGGGTCTGGTCGACGATTTGCTGGTACCAGGCTTTCTCCTGTTCACTTTGCTCGGCGCTGTTGCGCGGAATGCGCCGTGGCGGGGCTTCCGTACCCCCTGGGGCCGTGGCATTGACCCGCACCCCGCGCTGGGCGGTTTCGAACGCCAGGCAGGCGGTCAGTGCGTTGACGCCGCCCTTGGCCGCGCCGTAGGGCACGCGGTTGAGGCTGCGGGTGGCGATGGACGAGACGTTGACGATGGCACCGCTGCCCTGCTCCAGCATCATCGGCAGCACGGCATGGCAGCACCACAGGGTGGGGAACAGCGAACGGCGCACTTCAGCTTCGATCTGCTGGGGCTCGTAGTGCTCGAAGGGCTTGGCCCAAATGGTGCCGCCCACGTTGTTGATCAGAATGTCCAGGCGGCCGAAGTGCTTGACTGCGGCGGCGACCACGCGGCTGCATTCTTCATGCTGTTCCAGGTCCGCCGTCAACACCAACGGCTGGTTGGGCAGGTGCTCCAGCTCGAAGACCAGCTCGGAACGGTCCACCAGCACCAGGCGGGCGCCTTCGGCAGCCAGGCGTTGGGCCACGCGCAGGCCAATGCCCTGGGCGGCGCCGGTGACGAGTGCGACCTTGTCGGTAAAACGGTTCATGCGAAACCTCCTGCCGGCACGCCACCCTCACGGTGGGGGCGTGGCGACTTTGAATGGCGTGTCACGCCGCGCTGGCGGCGAATTTCTCGAAGTAGAAGTTGGCCGGGACGATGCCCTGGTCGCGCAGGTGTTGGCTGACCGCTTCCACCATCGGCGGCGGGCCGCACAGGTAGACGTCCACATCGCCCTGGTTCAAGTGCGCAGGCTCGATGTGCTGAGTCACGTAGCCCTTGCGCGGGTACTGGCTGTCGGGGCTGGCCACGCAGGCGCTGAAGGTGAAGGCGGGAATGCGGGCGGCGAGGTCCTCCAGCCGCGCGGTTTCCACCAGGTCGATGTCCTGGGTCACGCCATAGATCAGGTGCACCGGGTACTCACTGCCCTGCTCGGCAATGCGTTCGAGCATGGCGGTGAATGGCGCCAGGCCCGTGCCACCGGCCAGCAACAACAGGGGCCGGCGTATGTCGCGCAGGTAGAAGCTACCCAGGGGCCCGGCCAGGGTCATGCTGTCACCGGCCTTGGCCAAACCGGTCAGGAAACTGCTCATGAGGCCGCCGGGCACGTTGCGGATCAGGAAACTGACCTCACCGTCGCGCTGCAGCGAGCTGAATGAGTAGGCGCGCGTCTGCTCGCTGCCCGGCACCTGAAGGTTCACGTACTGGCCGGGCAGGAACGCCAGCTGGCTCAGTGCTTGGCCCCTGATCTTCAACGCAATGGTGCTGTCGGACAACTGCTGCACCGCGCTGATGGTGGCTTCGTATTTGGACTGCTGGGTCTTGCACACGTCCGAGGACGCCGGCACCCGTACCACGCAGTCGCTCTGGGCACGCATCTGGCAAGTCAGGACAAAGCCCTCGGCGGCCTCCTGCGCGGTCAGGGCGTCGTCGATGTACTCCTCACCCAAGTCGTATCGACCCGCCTCGGCAAAGCACTTGCAGGTACCACAGGCACCATCGCGGCAGTCCAGCGGAATGTTGATGCCCTGGCGGTACGCAGCGTCGGCCACGGTTTCAGTGGCGCTGCTGTCGATGAAACGGGTGACGCCGTCTTCGAAATTCAGTGCGATCTTGTACGTCATGATGGCCGCCTCAGATGTGGTAGATGTCGATCAGCTGACGGACGTAGTCGTTCTTCAGCACCACCTTCTTGGCGGTGATCAACGGCTGGGCGCCGCGGATATCCAGGGTGTAGAAGCTGGTGCCGAAGTAGCTGTCCACGGTCTTGTAGCGGAAGCTGAGGGTGTGCCAGTTGAAGCGCACCCGAGCGACACCGTCACCCTGCTCCAGTACCTCGATGTTGCTCAGGTTGTGGGAAGTGCGGGTGTCGGGAATGCTGGCACTGGACCGTTCGGTCTTTATCCGGAAGATACGGTCTTCCAGGCCATCGCGGCGGCCATACCAGATCAGGGATATCTGGCGCTGAGGGTCCTCGGTCAGCTCGTCGTTGTCATCCCAGCTGGGCATCCAGAAGCTGGCGTCGGGGGCGTACAGCTCCAGCCAGTTGTCCCAGTCCTTGTCGTCCAGGTAGCGGGCCTCGCGGTAGAGAAAGTCGCGAACGGTGTCATAGGCGATGGTCATTGCACTGCCTCCACGTCGATACGCTTGGCCTGCTCGGCCTTCAAGGCGTTGATCATGGTTGCCTGCCAGTATTTGTGCTGCATCACGAACAGGCCTTCGTCTTCGGTGCGCACGCCACTGAGTTGCGGGTGCAAATCGATCTCCACGGCCGCCGCATCGGCGCCCTCCACCCAGTGCGCGGCGCCACGGGACATGTCATTCCAGGCGGTGGTGCTGCCCTGATAGCCCATCTGGCAGGAACGGAATTCCTCCAGGTCATCGGGGGTGGCCATGCCACTGACGTTGAAGAAGTCTTCATACTGGCGAATGCGCTGGGCGCGCGCCGCATCGCTCTCGCCCTTCGGCGCGATGCAGTAGATGGTGATTTCGGTGCGGTTGACGTCGATGGGTCGGGCGATGCGGATCTGCGAGCTGAACTGGTCCATCAGGTAGACGTTGGGGTACAGGCACAGGTTGCGCGAGTTCTGGATCATCCAGTCGGCGCGGGCTGAACCGAAGTGCTGGGCCAGCTCGTCACGGCGCTCGTACAGCGGGCGGTCCTCGGGATTAGACCAACGGGTCCACAACAGCATGTGGCCCTTGTCGAATGAGTAGAAGCCGCCGCCCTGTTTGGCCCAGCCACCGGCGCTCATGGTCTTGGCCGCAGCCTGTGCCTCGCGTTGCTGGCGCTGCTGCTGGGTGGCGGCATAGTTCCAGTGCACGGCACTGACGTGGTAACCGTCGGCGCCGTTTTCGGCGGTCAGCTTCCAGTTGCCTTCATACACGTAGCTGCTGGAACCGCGCAGCACTTCCAGGCCTTCGGGGGATTGGTCGACGATCATGTCGATGATCTTGGCCGACTCGCCCAGGTGTTCGGCCAGGGACGGCACGTCAGGGTTCAGGGAACCGAACAGGAAGCCGCGGTAGGACTCGAAGCGCGCCACGCGGGTGAGGTCGTGGGAGCCTTCGCAGTTGAAGCTGTCGGGGTAGCCCGCTTCCTTGGGGTCTTTCACTTTCAGCAGCTTACCGGAGTTGTTGAAGGTCCAGCCGTGAAACGGGCAGGTGTAGGAGGCGCGGTTGCCGGTCTTGTGCCGGCACAGCATCGCGCCGCGGTGGCTGCAGGCGTTGAGGAAGGCATTGAGCTCACCGTCCTTGTTGCGGGCGATGAAGATGGGCTGGCGGCCCATCTGGGTGGTGTAGTAGTCGTTGACGTTGGGGATCTGGCTTTCGTGGGCCAGGTACAGCCAGTTGCCTTCGAAGATGTGTTTCATCTCCAGGTCGAACAGGCGCGGGTCCGTGAACATCTCGCGCTTGCAGCGGTAGATACCCTGCTCGCGGTCTTCCTGCAGCAAGGCATTGAGGTACTCGATTCCCTGGGTCATGGCCGGGGCCTCCGTTGTTATTATTCAGGCACCTCCAGCGTACGAATGGATGGGTATTGTCGATAGCCGCCGCTCGCAGACCGCTATCCGTTTCTTGCAACGCCCAGGGGGCGTGACTGCCTCAGAGCACGCAGCGAAACCCCATGTGGCCGGTGCTGCTGTGCGGCGTGTTGTGGGTGCGGGCAGACAGCCGATAGCGGTTGCAGTAACTGGCGTGGCACAACCAGGAACCGCCACGGATCACCTTTGCCTGCCCCGCCTGCGGCCCCAGCGGGTTGAGGCGCGTGGCGGGCGACGCGGGTCGATGCCAGTCCACACTCCACCAGTCCGCGCACCACTCCCACACATTGCCCAGCATATTGAACAGGCCATAACCGTTGGCTTCGAACCCCAAGGCCGGGGTTGTACCGGTGAAGCCATCTGCGCCGCGGTCGGCATGGGGAAACTCACCCTGCCAGACGTTGCAATGACGTCGGCCGCCCTCCTCCAATGCCTCGCCCCAGGGGAAGGTCTGGCCCACCGTCGCGCCGCGCGCCGCGACTTCCCACTGCGCCTCGGTGGGCAGGCGCTTGCCGGCCCAGCGTGCGAACGCACAGGCGTCGTGCCAGGAAACGTGCACCACCGGGTGGTCCGGCAGCGCCAGTCGGCCGGCCGCTGGCCCGCATGGCTGACGCCAGTGGGCACCGGGCACTGCCCGCCACCAGGGGGTGGTCCCAGGCGGCAGCGCAAGGCACTCGGTGCCAGGGGCCAGCAGCCCTTCGAACACGAAGGACCAGCCAAAATGCTCGGCATCGGTGACATACCCCGTCTGGGCGACAAACCCGGAAAACTGGCGATTGGTCACGGTGGTGATGTCGATCAGGAAGCTGTCGACCTGCACCGCGCGAACCGGCCCCTCACCATCGGCGACGATGCACTCTGGGCCGTCGCCTCCTAGCTGATAAACGCCACCCGGTATTTCCAGCATGTCTGCGCCCAGCCCGGGCGGCCCCTGGGGCACATCCTCCCGGGGCCGTGGGCCAGCGCCTCGCGACGGCGTGCAACAGCTCATGGGTATTCCACCGACGCGGTGCGGGCCGTCAGCAGGTAGTGCTCCAGCTCCGCGATGACCTGCGGGTGCTGGGCGGCGATATCGCGGGTTTCACGTGGGTCTGCCTTGAGGTCATACAGTTCCAGGGGCAACCCCTTGCTCAGGCGGATAGCCTTCCAGTTGCCCCGGCGCACAGCTTGGCGAAACTCAGGCTCGAAGGTTTCCCAGTAGAAATACCGGGGCGCCAGCCGCGCCGCGTCATGGTGCAGCAAAGGGCTGATGTCAACGCCATCCCCCAGCACCGGTGCCGCACCGGCGAGTGCCATGGCGGTAGGAAGAAAGTCGGGAAAGTACACCGGCTCATCGCTCAGGCTGCCTGCGTCGATGGTACCCGGCCAGCGCACGATGAAGGGTTCGTGGATGCCACCCTCGTACAGGTCACGTTTGTAGCCGCGATACACACCGCTGGAGTCGAAGAATTCCACCACCGCCGTCTGCGCAGGGGTGGCTTCCGAGCGGGCGCCATTGTCGGAGGCGAAGAACACCACGGTGTCGCGGTCCAGGCCCTGTTCGGCCACGGTGCGCAACACGCTGCCCACGCCCTGGTCCATGAGTTCGATCATGGCCGCGTAGGATTTCTGGTCCTGGCTCCAGGGTTCACCGGCGAATGAACCGTAGCTGGGGGAAATATACGGGCTGTGCGGGGCGCTGTAGCCCACGAACAGGAAGAACGGATCGGCGTGGTTGCGCCGGATGAAGTCGCAGGCGTCGTCCGTGCACAGGTCGGTTTCGTAATGGGCCGCCGTGTGCCCCAGTGCCTGGGGAATATCGACCAGCTCACGGTTGTGGTAACGCTGGGTGGGGAAATAGCCCTGGGTGCTGGGGGTCTGGATCAGCCAGCCGCGAAATTCGTCAAAGCCGTGGTCCAGCGGTGTGGCCGCGGGGTCGAAGCCGTCCAGGTGCCATTTGCCCATCAGGCCGCTGTGGTAGCCCAACGCCTGCAGTTGCTGGGCCACGGTGATGTCCGAGGCTTGCAGGTTGGCACGGCGCACCGACTCACCGCCCTTGGTGCCGACAATGCCCCCGCCCAGGGCGAAGTTGCCGCGTATGCGGCTATGGCCTGTGTTGAGCCCGGTCATCAGGGTACAGCGCGAGGGCGAGCAGATTGGCGCGCCAGCGTAGGCCTGGGTAAAGCGTTTGCCTTCGCGGGCCAGGCGGTCGATGTTGGGCGTCAGGATGCGGCTTTGGCCATAGCAGCCCACGTCGCCGATGCCCAGGTCATCGGCCAGGATGAAGATTATATTGGGTTTGCGCCCGCCCGCCTGGGCGAACGAGGGCAACGCACTCATGGCCAGGGTAGTGCCGGCCAGCTCCAGGAAGTGCCGGCGGCCGAGTCTGGTGAAATAGTTAGTCATGGTTCTGCCCCTCAGAAGTCGTAGCGCGCGGTCACGCCCAGGGTGCGCGGGTCACCCAGGAAGGAAACGAAACCGCCGTTGTTCTTGTTTGAAAGCCCTGTGTAGTAACGCCGGTTGAACGCGTTCTTGGCCCACAGGGAAAGGTCCCACTGCCCCGCATGGAAGTTGCCGCGCAAGCCCGTGGACAGGTTGACCAGGTAATAGGCCGGGATCTGCGCGTAAGAGGAGTCGTCCACCGTGCCAGGCGCGCCCGAACGGTAGGCGTAGCTACCGGTCACGTAGGGGGTGAGGCTGTTATCCAGGTTCCAGTGGTACTCACCGTTGACGTTGGCTATCCAGCGCGGCGCGTTGGCCACCGTGTGGCCGGTCAGGTCGCAGGTCTTGGGGGCACCTGGCTGAAAGCTGATCTCGGTCGGGCATGGTGCGTCCTTGTAGTCCAGGTAGGTCACCTGGTTGTACGAGCCGTTGATGTTGATGGTCAGGTTGTCGATGGGCAGGATCGAGGTGTCGAACTCCACCCCGCGCGAGCGTACGCTGCCAGCGTTGGTCAGGTAGAAACTGGTACTGGCCACGTCGTAGGCGTTGGTCTGGTAGCCATCGACCTGAGTCCAGAACACGTCGGTGTTGAAGGTGACGCGGTGGTCCCACCAACTGCTCTTGAGCCCCAGCTCCGCAGCGTTGGCACGCTCTGTACCCACCAGCAGCGAATCTGCGCCCGCCGTCGGCGCGCTGGCCACCGTCATGTTGATACCGCCGGACTTCTCCCCGTGGGACAGCGAGGCGTAGCCCATCAGGTTGTCGTCAACGTGGTAGGCCAGGCTCAACAGGCCCGACGGGCTGGTGGCGTGCAGGCCAACGTTGCCCGAGTCGTAGGCGCCGATCTGCGCCTGGCGCGAGGTAGCGGCCGCGCCAGTGACTGCCGCGCCTCCTTCGGGCGCCTCGCGGTTGACCCAGCCGCTCTTCTCTTCGTACGTTGCGCGCACCCCGGCCGTCAGGTCGAGCTTGGGCGTCAGGTGCCAGGTGCCTTGGGCGAACAGCGCGTAGCTGTCCACGTCGATATGGCCATAGCCGTAGGAGTTGACGTTGTTGAGCGCGCCAGTGGGCGTGCCGGTCCAGATATCGGCCTTGGGGCCATAGCGGGTGAACGACTCGTTGTTCAGGCTCTGGCCAAAGTAGTACGCCCCCAGCACGTAATCGAAATAGGTGCCCTTGGGCGACGCCAGGCGAAATTCCTGGGACCACTCGCGGTCATGCACGTCCACGCCCGTGCCGTAGTAGGCCGGCACATCGAGGCCATCATCATTGCTGGGCTTGAAGTTCCAGGTGCGGTAGGACGTGATCGACGTCAGGGTGAAGTCGTTGGCCATGCGCCAGTTGGCTTCGGCACTCAAGCCGCTTTGATGGACCTTGATGCTCTGCCCCGAGTCGATGTTGACCTTGTCACCGTACACCAGGGTGGCGCCGGCCGCGGCGGCGCGCTGGGCGTAGCGGTTGACGCCGTTGATGGTCGGGCCGGTGCTGTACAACGGGAAGGTGCCGGCGCTGGAGTCCTCGTCGTTGTAGCTGGCGATCAGGCGCAGGCTGAAGTCGTCGTCGGGCTTGTAGAGCAGTTGCCCCCGCAGGCCGTCCCGGGTGCCCCCGTTGAGTTCGTGCCCGTTGTATTCGTTCTTGATAAACCCGTCATCGTGGGTACGCGTGGCCGACAGGCGGCCGGCCAGGGTGTCGGTGATCGGCCCGGAAAGGGTACCGCGCGTCTGTACGTAGCCACGGCTGCCCGTGGACATTTCCACCGTGCGTTCCGGGGTAAAGGTGGGCGGCCGCGTGGTGACGTTGACCACCCCAGCCGTGGTGTTCTTGCCGAACAGGGTGCCCTGGGGGCCACGCAGCACGTCGATCTGGTCGATGTCCAGGAGGTCGAAGGCAGCCATGCCGGGGCGGCTCAGGTAGACGTTGTCCAGGTACACGCCGACGCTGCCTTCCAGCCCATCGCTGGCGGCATTGTTGCCCAACCCGCGCACGGCGATGCTCGACTGGCGTGGGTGAACATAGGCCACGGTGGTGCTGGGCACCAGTTGCTGGATGTCCTGAATGCGGTAGATACGCTGGGCTTCCAGGGCGTTGCCACTGAGACTGGTGATCGCGGTAGGCACGTCCTGGGCATTTTCCTCGCGGCGGCGGGCCGTGACGGTCACCGTCTGCAAGGCTTTCTCCGGGGTGGCTGCCGCGGTTTTGGCAGGTACCAGGCTGACCGTGCCATTGGCATCATGCTCGGCCACCAGGCCACTGCCTTGCAGCGCTCGGCCCAGGGCCTGATCAACGTCCAGGTCGCCGCTGATGGCAGGCGCCAGGCGCCCTTGCACGGTGGTGGCGTCGAAGGCGATCAATTGCCCGCTCTGCCGCGAAATGCTCAGCAGTACCGACCCCAGGGGGCCGGGGGCGATGTTGTAGTGGTGCCGTTTGCCAACCGTCTGGTCGGCCATGGCGGCCATCGGCACGGAACTGCACGCGGCCAGGGCCATGGCCAGCACCAGGTGGTTGAGGGGAAGCGATAAGCGTCGTGGCTGCGTCATTGCGCCATTCCTGTTGTGTTGAATGGCCTGTTGACGAAGCAGTGCTGAAATTTTCCAGCGTACCTACAGATCGTTTCGGTCCAAGCTCATAACGGTTTGTCAGGCGGGCTCCAGGCTGACCCACAGGTCCGTGGTGCGCTGCACGCGAACGGGCAAGCTGTGCGCCAGCATGTGCAGCGCGCGCTGGCTGTCGTCCAGCGGGAAAATCCCGCTGACCCGCAACCCGGCAATGGCCGGTGCCAGGGTCAACAACCCACGATGGTAAGCACGCAGGCGTTCGACCACCTCGGCCAACGGGCGATCATCGACGCTCAGCAAACCGCTGAGCCACTCGCTTTCATCGCCGTTGGCGTGCCCGCTGGCGAAGATGCCGGCACGGTCAAAGCGTGCCCAGTGGCCGGCAGCGATGACCTGCTGGCTGCCCTGTTCGTTATGCCACCGCACCGGGCTACCCTGCGCCTGCACGAACCAGCCGCTGCCCTCCTCGCGCAACAGGCAACGATGCTCCTGCAGCGCCAGGCGACCACCCTCGGTGTGCAATTCGAATGGCACCCGGCCGGGAGCTACCTCCACCAGCAGCTCCCCGCGCTGCAGGCGCAGGCCGCGCACGCCCGGCGCAAAGTGTGGGGCTACACGGCTCGCCGCATTGAGATCAAGCCCACTGCCATCGGCCAGGGTGAAATGGCGGCGTTCGCCAATGCCGGTGTACAGCTCCCCCGGCCAGACAAAGCCGCTCGCGCCCAGGCGCGACAGCACCCCGGCTCCCAGGGCTAACCCCGCCACCGCCAGCCCGGCCCGCAGGAAGCCGCGGCGGCTCGACGGCGTGCCCAGTACGCGGACCACCCGCCCCGGCTCACGGCCCAGCCCCGAGGCCGTCAGCGCCCCTACTTGTGCCTCGAAAGCGGCCACCAGGGTAGCGTGCAACGGGCTGCGGGCTTGCCAGTCGAGAAAGGCCTGCTGCTGCAGCGCATCGATATCGCCGCTGCGCAGCAGCGCCAGCCAGCGAGCCGCTTCGGCAATGACCTGTTCGCGGGTGGCCTGGCTCATGGCACCAGCACCAGCAGGCACTGCGCCAGCGCCTGCTCCATGTACTGCTGCACGCGGCTCTTGGAAATACCCAGTTGCTGGCCGATCTCGACGTAGGTCAAACCGCCGAGGTAGCTGTGCACGAACACAGCCTTTCCAAGCCCGGGCAAGCCATCGAGCAGTTGGTCCAGGCGTAGCAGCATCTCCACCAGTTCGGCGCGCTCGTCAGGGGTTGGCACACTGTTGGCCGGTTCATCCTGCAACGAGGCCAGGTAAGCGCGCTCCAGGTCGCCACGCCGCCAGGTGTCCACCATCAGGCGTTTGGCGATCGTGGTCAGCAAGGCACGCGGCTCACGCACCGCGCTCAGGTCCGGCAGCCCCAGCACCCGCAGAAAGGTTTCGGCGGCGATGTCCTCGCCACTGAAATGGCAACCCATGGCCCTGGCCGCGCGACTGCGCAGCCAGGTGTAGTGGTCCTTGAACAGCGAAGCGAGCAGCAGATGACGAGACATCCTGGCGAGCCTGAACCGAAAGAGAGGGGGCGGCCAATATCGCAGAGTCCGAATTACTGCCGGAAAGAATAAAAAGTGCTGGCGTGCGGCGTTTCGGAAATATACAGGCGCTACGCGTGGCGCCGGTGCGGCAAGGGTGACAGCCAGGCCCGCTACGGGTTTTTCCGACGCTGGCGCAGCGTCTGCGACGGTAGCTCGCCGAATTGCTTGCGGTACTGCTCGGAGAACCGGCCCAGGTGCATGAAGCCGTAGTCCATGGCCAGTTCCGACACGCTGCGTACCGTGCAGCCCGGGTCGTTGAGGCAGGCATGGACACGCGCCAGGCGGCGCTGGCGGATGTAGTCGATGGGGCTGGTGTGAGCATTGCGCTCGAACAGGCCGTACAGGGTGCGCGGGCTGACCTGGGCCACGCGAGCCAAGGTGTCGGTATCCAGTTCCTGCTGCAAATGGCGGTCGATGTAAGCCAGCACCCGCTCGAAATTCAACGGCGACGCCTGGGCGCCTTCGCGGCGTACATTGGTCTTGAGCAGGCACAGCAGCTTGCTGGCGACGATCTGGGTGTAATGGGACTGCACCAGCGGCTGCGCCTCTGCTTCCTCGGCTTCCTGGCAGACCATGCCCAGCAGGCTCACCAGCCCGTGCACATCGTCCAGGCGGTAACGGTGCTGGACGAAACGCACGCCACCCTCGGGCACGCCCCAACGCTGTTGGCTACACAGGCTGGCGAGCAGGCGCACGGGCACTTTGACGATGAATTTTTCGCAGTCGGCCGAATACGTCAGGTCCACCGGGTCATCGGGGTTTATCATCAGCAACTCGCCCGGTGCCAGCGCGTGCTCCTGGCGGGCATGGCGCCACAGGCAATGGCCATGCAGCAACACCTGCAAGTGGAAACACAGCTCCAGCGCAGGCGATACCACCCGCACCGGAGCGCCGTAAGTAATACGGCACAGGTCCAGTTCGGCAAACGCCCGGTGGCTGAGGTGCGCCTGGGGGCGGCTGGCGCGTGGCAACTCGATGCAATGGCTGCCCACATGCTGGTTCACATACAGCGACACGGCATGGGGGTCGGCCTGGTTGAAGACTTCGCTGCGCTGGCCCAGTAACGGCGTGTGCATGGCATCATCACTCTATTTGTTTTTATAGTTGCAGGGCGGCGGAAAAGCCTGCCTGATGGTTCATCTTCGCCTGTGCGGCGGCCCGAACGCCAATATTGCCAAGGTCTGATGCCATACCTTGTGGGTATGATGGCGGGCATCGCCTTTGAAACAACTTCCAGGTAGAAGTGGCAATCAGACGCGCTTCGCTGAAGTCAGCGTCATACCGGGCCTGCCTAGCCATGAGGGTGCATGCGTTTTATCCTCAAGAAGTCGATGCGCACCGTCGCCTGCCTGTTCCCAGGGGCGTCTTAGTGATAGCCGTCTTCAGCCCGCACCTTGCCCCGGAACACGTAGTAGCTCCAGAAGGTGTACCCCAGGATGAACGGCAGGATAAACAGCGCCCCCACCAACATGAAGCCCTGACTCTGCGGTGGCGATGAAGCCTCGACGATGGAGATCGACGGCGGAATGATGTGCGGCCACAGGCTGATGCCCAAGCCGCTATAGCCCAGGAACACCAGCGCCAGGGTCAGCAGAAACGGCGCGTAATGGGCTTCTTTCGACACAGCCTGCAGCAGCCACACCAGCACCACCGCCACCAGCACCGGCACTGGCAGGAACCAGAACAGGTTAGGCAGGCTGAACCAGCGCGCGGCGATATCGCCATGGGCGAGGGGCGTCCAGATGCTGACCGCCACGATGACCGCCAGCAGCACCAGCGCCAATGGCCGGGCCAGGCGATGCATCTGCCGTTGCAGCGGCCCCTCGGTCTTCATGATCAACCAGGTGCAACCCAGCAACGCATACGCCACTACCAGGCCGACGCCACAGAACAGGCTGAACGGTGTGAGCCAGTCAAAAGCCCCACCCGCATAGCTGCGATTGACAACCGTGAAGCCATCGATGAACGCACCCAAGGCCACGCCCTGAAAGAAGGTGGCCACCAACGAGCCGCCGATGAAGGCCTTGTCCCACAGGTGCTGCTTGGCCTTGGTGGCCTTGAAGCGAAACTCAAAGGCAACACCCCGGAAAATCAGCCCCACCAGCATCAGTACCAGCGGCAAGTAAAGCGCCGACAGCACCACCGCATAGGCCAGCGGGAAAGCGCCGAACAGCGCCGCGCCACCCAACACTAGCCAGGTTTCATTGCCGTCCCACACAGGGGCGACTGTATTCATCATTACATCGCGGTCTTTTTCGCCAGGCACGAACGGGAAGAGAATCCCGATCCCCAGGTCGAAACCGTCCATGACGACGTACATCATCACCCCAAAGATAATGATGATTGCCCAGATCAGCGGTAGATCGATACCCATCTCAATTCTCCTCGTCGGCAGCGGACAGCGGCCGCGCCGGAGTGCGGGATTGGCCTGGCCCCCCGTGGGCGCCATGGTCAACGTGAGGCTGCGGCCCCTTGCGCACCAGGCGCATCATGTAGCCGATGCCGGTGCCAAACAGGCTGAAGTACACCAGCACGAACAGCACCAGCGTCAGCGTCAATTGCTCGACGCTGTGGTTGGCAACGGCATCCTTGGTGCGCATCACGCCGTACACCACCCAGGGCTGACGCCCCACTTCAGTGGTGAACCAGCCGGCCAGCAGGGCAATCAGGCCCGAGGGCCCCATGAACAGCGCCAGGTACAGAAATGGCCGGCACTGGTACAAGGTGCCGCGCTTTCGCAGCCACAGGCTCCACAGGCCGACCACGATCATCAACATGCCCAGGCCGGCCATGATGCGGAACGACCAGAAAATGATCGTCGAGTTGGGGCGGTCCTCGGGGGCAAAGGATTTCAACGCCGGGATCTGCTTGTCCAGGCTGTGAGTCAGGATCAGGCTGCCCAGGTACGGAATTTCCACCGCATACCTGGTTTTCTCGGCCTGCATGTCGGGGATGCCGAACAGAATCAGCGGTGTGGGTTTGTCATCGGTGTTTTCCCAGTGCCCTTCGATGGCCGCGATCTTGGCCGGCTGATGCTTGAGGGTATTGAGGCCGTGCATGTCACCGATCACCGCCTGCAGGGGCGCGACGATCAATGCCATCCACATCGCCATCGACAGCATCCGCCGGACCGCCGGGTTGTCGCGGCCGCGCAGCAGGTGCCAGGCACCCGAGGCACCGACGAAGAAGGCCGTGGCGACAAAGGCAGCGGTGGCCATGTGCATCAGGCGGAACGGAAACGACGGGTTGAAGATCACCGCCAGCCAGTCGGTAGGTACCACCTGGCCATTGACGATCTCGTAGCCCTGGGGCGTCTGCATCCAGCTATTGGAGGCCAGAATCCAGAAGGTCGAGATGATCGTGCCCAGGGCCACCATGCACGACGAAAAGAAGTGCAGCCCCCGCCCTACCCGGTTCCAGCCAAACAGCATGACACCGAGGAACCCGGCCTCGAGGAAGAAGGCCGTGAGCACTTCATAGGTCAGCAACGGCCCGGTCACCGAACCGGCGAACTGCGAGAAACCGCTCCAGTTGGTGCCGAATTCATAGGCCATGACCAGTCCCGAGACCACGCCCATGCCAAAATTGACGGCGAATATCTTCGACCAGAAATGGTAGAGATCGCGGTAGGTGTCGTCGCGGGTCTTGAGCCACAGGCCTTCGAGCACGGCGAGGAAACTTGCCAGGCCAATGGTGATGGCCGGAAAGATGATGTGGAATGACACGGTGAATGCAAACTGCATTCGGGCGAGGTCAATCGCCGGCAGGTTGAGCATGAGCCACCTCGGGTGGAGTGAATGAATTCAGCGGCGGCGAAACAACGGCCGCGGTTCGATGGCCGAGCGACCGTACAGCACACTCATGCCAGCCAGGCCCTTGAGGGCGTCTTCGGCGGATTTGTCCTCGCGCACGGCGAAACTGCTGAAGCCGCACTGGCGCATGTGGCTGAGCTGGTCGCGCAGCACATCGCCAATGGCCCGCAGCTCGCCGGTCCAGCCCAGGCGCGTGCGCAACAGGTAGGCCTGGCTGTAGGCCCGGCCATCACGGAAATTGGGGAAGTCCAGGGCAATCAGGGGCAGCGCTTCAAACCACAATTCCAGGCTTTCCAGATCATCATCCGGGCCAAGCCACACGCCATGCCTGGCATCCTGACGTGTGTTCCAGCGGGACAACGGGAGGATCAATGGGCCCTGAGGCAATTCGCTTTCCAGGTCACGCACCAGCGTCCAGGGGTCATCGGCAGCCAGCCGCGCGCCCTGCTCATCCAGTATCAGCAGGTTGTTCATGCCGGTTGCTCCTCTCGGGGCGGGTACACCCGTTCCTTGAACGGCTCGATGCCGATGCGGGTAAAGGTGTCGATAAACAGTTCGTCCACCTCACGGTAATCGACGAACGTGTGCACCACACGCTCGATCACCTCGGGGATCTGCTCGGCGCTGAACGAAGGACCGATGACCTTGCCCAGCGATGCGGCCTTGCCTTGGGCACCGCCCAAGGTGATCTGGTACCACTCGTGGCCGTTCTTATCGACGCCCAGAATGCCAATGTTGCCGATGTGGTGGTGGCCGCAGGCGTTCATGCAGCCGGCGATGTTGAGGCTGAAATCACCCAGGTCGTGAAGGAAATCCAGGTCGTTGAAGCGCGCCTGAATGGCGGCCGTGATCGGCAGGGAGCGGGCGTTGGCCAACGCGCAGAAATCGCCACCGGGGCAGGCAATGATGTCAGTCAGCAGGCCAGCGTTCGCCACTCCCAGGCCGTGCTCGCTGGCGAGGGTCCACAAGGCCAGCAGATCGGTCTTGCGCACATCTGGCAGAATCAGGTTCTGCTCGTGGGCGATGCGGATCTCGCCAAAGCCGAACAACTCGGCCCAGTGGGCCACGGCTTCCATCTGCGCGGCCGTCAGGTCGCCGGGCGGGGTGTCAGGGCCGGGCTTGGTGGATAAGGTCACGCTGACGTAGCCGGGCACTTTGTGCGCACGGGTGTTGCGCGATACCCAGCGGGCGAAATCGGGGAAAGCCATCAGTTGGCTGCCGAAGTTCAAGTGATCGTCGTGCAGCGTCTGGTAAGCCGGTGAAACGAAGGCATCAGCAACGCGCTGGTATTCGTCAACGGTGAGCTGCGCAGGGCCGTCCTTGAGGTACTGCCACTCCTGTTCCACCTCGGCCGAAAACGCTTCGATGCCCAGCGCCTTGACCAGAATCTTGATGCGCGCCTTGTATTTGTTGTCCCGGCGGCCATGGCGGTTGTAGACCCGCAGGATGGCCTCCACGTATGACAGCAGGTGCTGCCAGGGCAAGTCCTCGCGGATCTGCTGCGACAGGATCGGGGTGCGCCCCAGGCCACCGCCCACCATCACCCGCAGGCGCTTCTCGCCCTCGGCGTTGGCGTAGAGGTACAGGCCAATGTCATGCATCATGATCGCCGCGCGATCCTGTTCGGCGGAGCAGATAGCGATCTTGAACTTGCGTGGCAGAAACAGGAATTCAGGGTTGATGGTCGACCACTGGCGCAGGATCTCGGCCAGTGGGCGCGGGTCCATCAACTCGTCGGCGGCAACGCCTGCGAACGCTTCGGTGGTGATATTGCGCACGCAGTTGCCCGAGGTCTGGATGGCATGCATGTCCACCGCGGCCAGGTGCTGGAGGATGTCCGGTACCTGGTTCAGTTCGATCCAGTTGTATTGCAAGTTCTGGCGGGTAGTGAAGTGGCCGTAGCCGCGGTCGTATTCGCGGGCAATATGCGCCAGGGTGCGCAACTGGTGCGCCGACAACGTGCCGTAGGGGATGGCCACGCGCAGCATGTACGCATGCTTCTGCATGTACAGGCCGTTTTGCAGGCGCAGCGGCAGAAACTCTTCATCGCTCAGTTCGCCGGCCTGAAAGCGCTGCACTTGATCGCGAAACTGTGCCACTCGCTCATGCACCAGGGCACGGTCGTAATCATCATATCGGTACATCGTCTGGACCTCATCAGGGCCTGCCCTCTCGCACGGGGCAGATTCGATGGGGGCCACTATCCTCCGAAGCTGATGCGGGTTACAGATTCACATCCCGGTAAAAAAAGCAGATCAGATTCACGTCTGATGTGGCGCTTTGCCGCAGTAAACCGCCATCTGATCTGGCTAATGTTATTTGAAACGTCACTGTTTCAACCCTGGCCTGAATCCTTTAAAAGGCGGGAGCTTGTATTGCCAGGACTGTGGTCGGGGTACCAGGTAGCACACGGCGCTTGTTCCACGCTGTGTGCTACTGATACGACCATATGCATATTCCAATACATTATTTGTTTCGGTTTTTTAATAGCTAATAACATTAACGCACCTCTACTGACTCAGGTGCACCCGATCATGCCCCCTCGCCCGTTCAAACTGCTGGCCGCTTCACTGCTGATGAGCGTCGCCTTCGCCACCCAGGCGGCGAACCTGACCATCGGCTACCAGACCGGTACCGACCCAAGCAAAGTCCCCCAGGCCGACGGCGAGTACGAAAAGGCCATTGGTGAAAAAATCGATTGGCGCCGGTTCAACAGCGGCCCGGAGGTCGTGACCGCCATTGCCTCCGGTGACGTGCAGATCGGCAACCTGGGTTCCAGTCCGCTGGCGGCGGCCGCGTCGCGGCAATTGCCCATCGTGGCCTTCATCGTGTCAGCGCAAATCAACTCTTCCGAAGCCCTGGTGGTCCGCAATGGCAGCGGCATCAACAACCCGCAGGACCTGGTCGGCAAGACCATCGCCACGCCCTTCGTGTCCACTTCGCATTACAGCCTGCTAGGCGCCCTGAAGCACTGGGGGCTGGAAGGCAAGGTCAAGGTGGTGAACCTGCAACCCACCGAAATCGCCGCGGCGTGGAAGCGCGGGGACATCGACGGGGCCTTCGTCTGGTCGCCCGCGCTGGGGGAAATCCGCAAGACAGGCAAGACCCTCACCGACGCCGCTCAGGTCGGCCAATGGGGCTCGCCCACCTTTGAGGTATGGGTAGCACGCAAGGACTATGCGCAAAAACACCCCGAGGTGATTGCCCAGTTCGCCGGCGTGACCCTCAAGGCTTTCGCCGACTATGCCGCGCACAAAAGCGAGTGGACAGCCGACTCGGCCCCCGTCCAGAAAATCGCCCGCCTGACCGGCGCCAACGCCAGCGATGTGCCCGAGTTGCTGGCAGGCTCCAACTACCCGGACGCCAAGGCGCAACTCAGCCCCGCGCTGCTGGGCGGTGGCACCGCCAAGGACATAGCCAGCACCGCGGCCTTCCTTCAGGAACAGAAGAAGATCCCGGGCGTGCTGCCCGACTACACCCCCTTCGTCAGCGCCCAGTACATCAAGCCCTGAGCCCGCACCCGCCCAACCGCGGCCCTTGTGGCCGCGTCTGTACCAGGCCGATGCTCTTGAGCTCTGCCCCAGTTCCGCAGGGCAAATAAGTATCGGTGCCACGTCGATTTGCCACTAGCCACCCCGCCCCCCTCCCACGTATGGTTATTCTCGCCGCTGCCACCCCTTGAAGCAGGAGAAACCATGTCACTGCCCCACGTAATCGTTTTCGGTGAAGCCCTGACCGATATCGTCCAGGGCTCGCCTGGACACTGGCAAGGGTACCCCGGCGGCGCGCCCTGGAATGTGGCCCGCAGCTTGAGCCGCCTGGGCGTGCAGGCCGCGTTCGCTGGGGCCATCAGCCAGGATTCACTGGGTGATGAAATCGCGAACCAGTCCCGCGCCGCCGGGCTGGACATGCGTTTCATCCAGCGCGTCGACAGCGATCCGCTCGTTGCGATCGTTGCGTCCAGCCACCCTCCCCGGTATTTTTTCGCCGGTGACGCCGACCTGCGGTTTGATCCCCAGCACCTTCCCCAAGGCTGGCTCGACGCCACCCGATGGTGCCATTTCAGTTGCATCAGCCTGGCGCGCCAACCGCTGGCCGACCGTCTGGTGGGCATCGCGCAACAGGCCAGGCAAGCGGGTAAGCGCATCAGCTTTGACCCCAACTGGCGCAACCTCATGGATCCGCACTACCTTGAGCACACGTTCCCCACCATGGTCAGGCTGGCAGAGTTGATCAAGCTGTCGGACGAGGACCTGCGCCAGATCTACCCTGGGCGCACGGAGGAACAGGCGCTGGACGCACTGCGTGCCCTCAACCCAGCGGCTCGCGTGCTATTTACCCGAGGTGAGGCCGGTATGGTCCTGCATATCGGCAGCCAGCAATACAGCCAACCGGCGATTGCCGTGGAGGTCGCCGATACCGTGGGCGCTGGAGATGCCTGCATGGCGGGATGGCTGGCGTGTGAAGTACTGGGCATTGACGAAGCACAGGCGCAACTGCGTTTCGCAGCGGCCTGTGCTTCAGTGTCCTGCAGCCATGCAGGCGCTTACGCGCCTGGGCTTGAAGAGGTGCGGCAACTGCTGGCTTCGTACACCTGACCGGCAGCGGCCTGGAAGGGGGAGCTGCTCAGCGGCGCAGTAGGCGGCTGACCACCAGCGCCAGCGCTGCCCCGATGGCGAGGGCTGCCACCGGCTTCTCTTTGACAAAAGCCGACACGGTATCGAGCGCGTCGCCGTAGGTCTTGGTCACCTGGCCAGCAGCCTGGTGCCCTGCGCCTTCAGCCTCCATTTGCGAGTCCCCAAGCAGCCGCCCTACCGCGCTCTGGGCTTTACCGGCGGCCTTTTCCGCAACACCTTCGATCTGTTCACGCTTCATGATTTCACCGACCTTCGTCTGCAAGTGCATCGTTGAGAAATGGCCCTGGCCACTGGCCAGGGCTGACTGCACAATGTTAGTCAAATCGCTGTAACCAATAGTTCAACGAACATCAGCCGCCCACCTCAGACGGCACATGGTTTGCCCGCATACACCGCCCCGGCACGCGGCTTGAGCTTGATGATCAGCTGCACGTTGGGAACGTTGCCCACCGTCCTGGAAATGTGCCCCACCTTGCCCCCGGGCGTGCTGGCGAACGAGGAGGTATCCGCGTTGAACTGAAAATCCCCCGGCCCCTGCACCAGCGTCTGCCCATCGGTGGCTTCCACCGACCACTGGCCGGACAGGGTCACGACCCATTGCGGGCCTGGCGCGTGATGCCAGGAGCCCACGTAGCCCACCGGCAGCACCGCATAGGTAATGCTCTGGATGTCTTCGGGGGGTGTGCCGAACCATTCCGGCGCGGCGGGTGGCGCATAGCTCAGCAGCTTCATGCCGTTGAGTTCACACTTGGCCACATGGGTGTGGCCCTCGGCATCGGCCCACAGGTTGGCGTAGGGCACCGTGGGGTGCTGGGGGTTCGCGGTGGTCGTGGCCTGCACCTCGGCAGTACCCAGGACGGGAACCGGGGGCGCCTCGGCCGTCGCGGCCATTGCTGTGCTGCCAGCCAAACTCCAGGCCAGCAAGCTGGCCCGCATCGCACCGTTTTTCATCGTGAAAGTCATAGAGCCTCCTGGTTTGGTCGGTGTGTTTTATTAAACCGAATTTCGGCCCGGCAAGAATGACGAAATTGTCATCCGTGCGGTCTGATGCAGACACCCTTGCCGAGGACGACGCTGTGAAAGAAATCCACGCCGGTGTACTGAAAATTTCATACCGGGAAACAGGTCCGGCCGACGGGCCCGTGGCGTTGCTGTTGCACGGCTTCCCCTATGACGCCCACGCCTACGACGATGTCGCCGAGCGCCTGGCCGCGGCCGGTTGCCGCTGCATCATCCCGTCACTGCGCGGCTACGCCGACACGCGCTTTGTCTCACCTGGTACGCCGCGCTCCGGAGAGCAAGCGGCACTGGGTGCCGACCTGCTAGCGCTACTGGACGCCCTAAACATCCAGCGCGCGGTGCTCGCTGGCTATGACTGGGGCGGGAGGGCCGCCTGCGTCGTCGCAGCGCTCTGGCCGCAGCGGGTGGTCGGCCTGGTCAGTTGCGAGCCCGGCTACAACATCCAGGACATCGCAGCGGCCAGCCAGCCTGCTGCGCCTGAGGCCGAGCATCGCCTGTGGTATCAGTACTACCTGCACAGTGACCGCGGCTACACCGCGCTCGAAACGAACCGGGACGCATTCTGCCGCCTGCTGTGGCAGCAATGGTCGCCGTTGTGGACGTTCAGTGACCAGCAGTTCCAGGCCACCGCCCGGTCGTTCCATAATCCCGATTTCGTCGATGTCGTCACGCATTCCTATCGACACCGCTTCGGCTTGGTCGAAGGCGATCCGCAGTATGCGGCTATACAGCAGCAGCTAGCGCGGCAACCGCTGATTTCGGTACCCACGGCCATACTGGCGGGCACTGACGACGGTGTGAGGCCGATCGAGGATGAACGAACGGCGCTGAGCAAGTTTACCGGGCCCGTTCGCCGGGTGATTCTCGATGGCGTGGGGCATAACGTGCCGCAGGAAGCGCCTGCCGATTTTGCGGATGCGGTGTTGAGCCTCGTTTGAAACAGCTGGCTGCCCGGCCTTGGGATCTGACAAGCGCCGCCCGCCAATTCAGCCCTTGGCCTCTGTAAGTAAATCGACAATACTGCCAGTCAGCCATTATTCATCAGGGAACGCACCATGGCAGGGACGCACGAAGCGGGTAGCGCTGGGTTGAGGCGAGTGCCAGACGAAGCCTTGCCTGCGGCTTCTGATCTGCACCCCATCCAGTTGGGCACTGGAATGGCGCAGTCCTACGCTATTCCCCGTCCCTCCTCAGCGCCCGCCAAGGCACGCTGGATCAATAAAGGCGAGGGCGTCACCGTCGCGGGCATCTCATTGCCGCACGGCCTGTTCTACTTCTCCGAGGCAGCAGGCACCGACTACTCGGAACCTTCGATGATTGACGCCACTCGCAAGGTCCGGCGCTCACCCATTGCGATCAGCCCCAACCCGGAAGCCTGGTCGCCTGGCTACCACGAACTGTTGCCCGACGCACGCCGTCGTTATCTTGAATGGCACGCCCAAGGCCGTTGCGATCCGACCGTCGACATCGGGCACGTTTTCCTTTTCTTCTATGGCCTTGAAAGACGCCTGTTCGTGGATGCAGGCCTCGACCCGCAGGTGTGCCTTGAAGTGCCGACCATCAGGCATGAGGTGCAACGCCTGATGGAGGTCTATGGCCATGACGATTCATTCCACGCTCACGGCCGCAGACTGCTTGAACACCTGAAACTGAGCGAAATCGCCCCTCGGTCTTACCTGCAAGAACCTGCCTTACCGGCTGCTGACGGTCACGAAATACCGACTTCCCTGGGCGTGGCGTTGGGGCAGATGGCGACCGATCAGTATCCGCTCTCAGCCAGCTGGGCACTTGCGTGGGTATTGAACGACCCGAATGTCATTCGACGCCCCCCAATGGAGCGCTGCAAGGAGGCGTTCATGCGGTTGTTTCGCAGCGAATTCGCCAACCGCCACCCCACTGGCATCCTCCTTAAGCATGACAATACCAGGCTCACGGTCCTCTACCGCGCGGCGTCAAGCCGCCTCGACCCTCCGGCGACCCTGATCGACGGTCTACCCGATGTCACCGCCTCCTCTGGAACCCGGAAAAAACTGCAGTTGATCGTCGATCAGTGCTCCACCGTCCTCGGCCCGTTCAGTCGTTATCTGGGGCGCAATCCTGACAGCGCCCACACACTCGAGGCCTTACTGTACCTTCCCGTCGAGCTCTGGCCGCTGGAAACCCAGGCCGAGCTGGATAGACTGAAAGCCCGGGCAGGCACAGACACGCTATGCCTGAGCTATGGCGACCTGACCCAGCGGTTGAACGCCATCGAGGCGCTTTCCCGTGACCAGGCCATTGCCCTTGCCCAACTCTTCGATGCCATTAACGTGGGCTGCGAGCCCGACGTCCTGTCTGGTGCGAGATTACCCAAGCCAGGCGATCCTGTCGCCTTGTTTGCCTGCGCGACCACCGACGGCTCGATGCGCGCAGACAGTGCTTATCAGGCCGCGGCGGTCACCCTGGATTTGGCCAGCGCCGTGGCAGCCGCGGACGGCAAGACGTCGCCAATAGAGACTTCATGGCTTTCGAGTCATATCGATGCCTGGGAACACCTGAGCATTGCCCAGCGCAAGCGATTGAAGGCACACCTTGCGCTTCAGTTGCAACAGCCCCCGGAGCTGGCGAGCCTGAAGAAAAAGCTCGACCCCTTGGACCACGATGCGAAAAGCAAAATGGCGAATTTTCTCGCCCAGCTTGCCAAGGCCGAAGGCGTCGTCAGCCCGCAGGAAGTGCAGCAATTGGAACGTGTTTACAAGGTGCTCTCCCTTGAGCCCCAAGCCGTCTACCGTGACTTGCACGCGACAGTGGCGTGCGCGCCTGGCGTCAGCATCGTACCCGGGCACGCGGCAGATGCTCCCGGCTTCACCCTGGATATGGACAGGATTGCTCAACTTCAACGGGAGACGGCTGAAGTCTCTGCGTTGCTTGCTGGCGTTTTCAGCGACGAGGCGCCTGCCTCGCCTGACCTGCCCCCGCCACTGCCTGAAGCCGACTCGGTAAACGGTCTGGATAGCGGCCTCTCAGCTTTCCTGCGGCTGCTGGTCTCCCGGCTGCAGTGGAGCCGTGCAGAGCTTGAAACAGCGACCCGCCACCTGGACCTGATGCTGGATGGTGCGCTCGAACAGGTTAACGAGATGGCGTACGAGCGCTTCGACATGCCGGTGTCCGAAGGCGACGACCCCATAGAGATCAACCCCGACATTTTGGATGAGTTAGCGCTATGAGTACGATACGAGCCAAGGATCGCGACGCGGTTATCCAGTCACTGCGGGCAGGCGTGGTTCCGCGCCTTGGCCAGCACCTCATCCAGGTTGGGCGGTCGGCTGAACTCGACTCGCTGCTCAAGGACATTGATCGTCTGGTGGACGGAGGGTCGAGCTTCAGGGTGGTGATCGGCGAGTATGGCGCCGGCAAAACCTTTTTCCTGAATCTTGTGCGTGGCATCGCGGTGGAACGCAAACTAGTGACTCTGCACGCCGACCTCAACCCTGATCGACGGTCTACCCGATGTCACCGCCTCCTCTGGAACCCGGAAAAAACTGCAGTTGATCGTCGATCAGTGCTCCACCGTCCTCGGCCCGTTCAGTCGTTATCTGGGGCGCAATCCTGACAGCGCCCACACACTCGAGGCCTTACTGTACCTTCCCGTCGAGCTCTGGCCGCTGGAAACCCAGGCCGAGCTGGATAGACTGAAAGCCCGGGCAGGCACAGACACGCTATGCCTGAGCTATGGCGACCTGACCCAGCGGTTGAACGCCATCGAGGCGCTTTCCCGTGACCAGGCCATTGCCCTTGCCCAACTCTTCGATGCCATTAACGTGGGCTGCGAGCCCGACGTCCTGTCTGGTGCGAGATTACCCAAGCCAGGCGATCCTGTCGCCTTGTTTGCCTGCGCGACCACCGACGGCTCGATGCGCGCAGACAGTGCTTATCAGGCCGCGGCGGTCACCCTGGATTTGGCCAGCGCCGTGGCAGCCGCGGACGGCAAGACGTCGCCAATAGAGACTTCATGGCTTTCGAGTCATATCGATGCCTGGGAACACCTGAGCATTGCCCAGCGCAAGCGATTGAAGGCACACCTTGCGCTTCAGTTGCAACAGCCCCCGGAGCTGGCGAGCCTGAAGAAAAAGCTCGACCCCTTGGACCACGATGCGAAAAGCAAAATGGCGAATTTTCTCGCCCAGCTTGCCAAGGCCGAAGGCGTCGTCAGCCCGCAGGAAGTGCAGCAATTGGAACGTGTTTACAAGGTGCTCTCCCTTGAGCCCCAAGCCGTCTACCGTGACTTGCACGCGACAGTGGCGTGCGCGCCTGGCGTCAGCATCGTACCCGGGCACGCGGCAGATGCTCCCGGCTTCACCCTGGATATGGACAGGATTGCTCAACTTCAACGGGAGACGGCTGAAGTCTCTGCGTTGCTTGCTGGCGTTTTCAGCGACGAGGCGCCTGCCTCGCCTGACCTGCCCCCGCCACTGCCTGAAGCCGACTCGGTAAACGGTCTGGATAGCGGCCTCTCAGCTTTCCTGCGGCTGCTGGTCTCCCGGCTGCAGTGGAGCCGTGCAGAGCTTGAAACAGCGACCCGCCACCTGGACCTGATGCTGGATGGTGCGCTCGAACAGGTTAACGAGATGGCGTACGAGCGCTTCGACATGCCGGTGTCCGAAGGCGACGACCCCATAGAGATCAACCCCGACATTTTGGATGAGTTAGCGCTATGAGTACGATACGAGCCAAGGATCGCGACGCGGTTATCCAGTCACTGCGGGCAGGCGTGGTTCCGCGCCTTGGCCAGCACCTCATCCAGGTTGGGCGGTCGGCTGAACTCGACTCGCTGCTCAAGGACATTGATCGTCTGGTGGACGGAGGGTCGAGCTTCAGGGTGGTGATCGGCGAGTATGGCGCCGGCAAAACCTTTTTCCTGAATCTTGTGCGTGGCATCGCGGTGGAACGCAAACTAGTGACTCTGCACGCCGACCTCAACCCTGATCGACGGCTTCACGCTTCAGGAGGCCAGGCCCGGTCACTGTATGCGGAACTGGTCAAGAACATGGCCACCCGCACGAAGCCCGATGGCGGTGCTCTGCCGGGAATCGTCGAGAAATTCATCGCCCAGGCGAAATCAGAGGCCAAGGCGAAGGGCGTTGATAGCGAGGAGGTCATTCGCCAGTACCTCACCGAACTCACCGAAATGGTCAACGGGTATGACTTTGCTGATGTGATCGCCGCTTATTGCCGTGGTTTTGAACAGGGTAATGAACAACTCAAGGCGGATGCCATTCGTTGGCTGCGCGGAGAATTCACCACTCGCACCGACGCCCGTGCGGCATTGGGTGTGCGGGCAATCATCGACGACACCAACGTCTATGATCAACTCAAACTACTGGCTCGCTTCGTTCGCCTGGCGGGGTATTGCGGCTTGATGGTGTGCCTGGACGAGTTGGTCAACCTGTACAAGCTGGCAAACACCCAAGCGCGTAATTCCAACTATGAGCAGATACTGCGTATCCTCAATGACTCGCTGCAGGGCTCGTCCGAGGGTTTGGGCTTTGTGTTGGGGGGCACGCCTGAATTTCTCATGGACACACGCCGCGGTCTTTACAGCTACCCCGCCTTGCAGTCGCGGCTGGCAGAGAACAGCTTCGCCCGCACGGGGCTGGTCGATCTGTCGGGCCCGGTGATTCGCCTGAACAGCCTGACGCCCGAAGACTTCTACGTGCTGTTGCAGAAACTGCGAAACGTATATGGCTATGGTGACCCGCAACAGTATCTGCTGCCCGATGAAGCCATTCCAGCGTTCATGGCGCACTGCAACCAGCGCTTGGGCGAAGCGTACTTCCGCACACCACGCACCACCATCACGGCATTCATCAACCTCTTGGCCGTGCTGGAGCAGAACCCCGGCACAGACTGGGAAACCTTGCTCGGCGCAGTCGAACTGGCCAAGGACCACGGCGGTGATCAGGACTTCGCAGTCGAGGCAGACGATGAACTCGCAAGCTTCAAACTCTGACTCCTCGTCATTCGAACGGCTGCACCCCGAGGTGCAGCAGTGGGTGTGGTCCCAGGGCTGGACGTCACTTCGGGATGCCCAGGAGTGGGCAGTGCCTGCGCTGGTTGACGGTGACCGCGATGTAATCATTGCCGCGTCGACGGCTGCCGGCAAGACAGAGGCCGCTTTTCTACCAATCCTGACTCACCTCAAGAACCGGCAAGATACGCCAGGGGTCGTGCTCTACGTCAGCCCCCTCAAGGCATTGATCAACGACCAGTGGGACCGGCTCAGCCGCCTGTGCGAGCGGCTGGAGATCCCTGTTACCGCCTGGCATGGTGATGTCGCAGCCAGCAAGAAGCAGCGCTTTCTGAAATCGCCCGCTGGCGTGCTGCTGATTACTCCGGAATCGCTGGAAGCGCTGTTCGTGAACCGTGGCACGACGTTGCCGGGCGCATTCGCCGCGCTGCGCTACATCGTTGTTGACGAACTGCACTCCTTCATTGGTAGCGAACGGGGCAAGCAGCTTCAGTCGTTGATGCAGCGCGTCGAGCTTGTAGCCGGCCACAAGCTTCCCAGGGTGGGGCTATCGGCGACATTGGGTGACATGGCCCTTGCCAAGCTGTTCCTGCGTCCTGCCGACGCGGGCAACGTGACGGTAATCGAGTCCAGAACATCCGGTCAGCAACTGCTGGTTCAGATTCGCGGTTATGTGGAGCAACCGATACAGGTAGCCATGAGCGCTGGCAACAACCGCCACGATGAAGGCACGCAGCAAGACGACGGAGAAACCGCAGGCAGCCGGCTCGACATCGCACAGCATCTGTACACTGCACTGCGTGGCAGCAACAACCTGATTTTCCCCAATAGCCGACAGGACGTGGAGTGGTACTCGGACAGGCTAAGGGCGCTGTGCGAGCGTGACGGGGTGGCCAACGAGTTCTGGCCCCACCACGGCAGTCTATCCAAAGAGCTGCGCGAGGACACCGAACGTGCCTTGAAGGCCGGCACGCCACCCGCCTCCGGCGTGTGTACCAGCACACTGGAGCTTGGCATCGACATCGGCAACATCAACACGGTGGCCCAAATCGGCTGCCCGCCCTCGGTGGCTAGCCTGCGCCAGCGCCTGGGCCGTTCTGGCCGTCGTGCAGGCGAGCCTGCCATCCTGCGCGCCTACTGCCGGGAATGCCCCCTGGACGTGAACTCCGAGCTCTCCGACCAACTCAGGGAAGGCCTGGTACAGACGATAGCCATGGTCCGCTTGCTGATCGCCGGCTGGTTCGAGCCGCCTCGGACGAAAGGTGTTCATGCCTCGACCCTGGTGCAGCAGTGCCTGTCGTCGATCGCACAATTGGGGGGCGCGCACGCCAGTCAGTTGTGGGGCAACCTCATCGCCAGCCAGGCCTTCGCACATCTCGACAAGCCAGACTTCCTCGGCCTGCTGAAAACCCTCGGTGAGAAGAAACTGATCGTGCAAGACAGTTCTGGTTTGCTGCTACCGGGAGAGCTGGGCGAACGGCTGATCAACCACTACGAGTTCTACAGCGCCTTTACCAGCGATGAAGAGTTTCGCCTGATGCGAGACGGCAAGCCCCTGGGCTCGCTGCCCGTCAGCAAACCGCTGGCGGTCGGGCAAAGGATTATCTTCGGGGGGCGTCGGTGGCAGGTGCAACAGGTGGATCTGCAGGCCAGGATCATAGTCGTGGCGGCGGCACGCGGTGGCGATGCGCCGTTTTTCGAAGGTTTGGGTGCCCAGGTACACGACCGTGTTCGCGAAGAGATGCGGGCGGTGCTCATGGATACCGAGCGCTACGCGTTTCTCGATAACTCGGCAAAACGCCTGTTGGATGAAGCGCGCAGGACGTTCAATGAACTGGGTCTTGGGACACGTTACCTCTACGGCTCGGGGAGTGAATGCTACCTGTTGACCTGGCAAGGGGATTACACCAACGACACCCTCGCGCTGCTGCTCAAACATGTAGGGCTAACGTGCGAAAGCACAGGTTTGGCACTGACAGTCGACGCGTCCGAAGCGGACACCGTTCACGCGCTCAGTGCAATCTCGGCGTTAGGGCCGGGTGACATTCAAGCGATTCTGGCAGGGGTGAAGAACAAGATCCGCGAAAAGTGGGATTGGGCGCTGCCAGAGCCACTTTTGATGAAGTCTTTTGCCTCGACTCACCTCGACTTCCAGAGCGCACTTGAGTTCGCGGCGGCCCATTCAGTCCCGGACCAGGGGGAATAGATTTCAGCTTGGCCGGCAGAAACCTTTCCCGGGCTCGGCCATGCCACGTTGAAAACAGGCACTTGCGCGAGTCCGACCGGAATGCTCATTTACAACACCTTAGCCCCGCCCTTCTCGCCGAAGGTTTTCAACACAATGCCCCGCGCCATCTGAAAGCCCACGATGGCCAACCGCACAAGCCTCGAACCATGCTGTTCATCGCCACCGTCAATCCTGGCGATCATTCGTCCAATATTTTCCCGGGCTCGCTTGCGGCATCCGTTGCGTTTCATCCATTGCTCCATGGGTTGATCAGGTGAAAGCTGAAAACGTCAAAGGCCAGACCGTATCATTCCCAGGCGTGCCGTGACTAGCCACAGCGCATGGAAGTAAAGCTTGCTTTACATTCAGTCTACCACCCTCTAATGTAAAGCCAACTTTACATCGAGACCCCTCATGAAAACCTATCTCTACGAAATGGGCGCCGCCCTGGCCTGCTATGTGGTAGTGCTTATCGCATCGGTCCTGGCCCTGGCCCACTATCAGGACGCCAGCCTCATCACCCGAACCGCGCTCACCCTGTCCCCGGTCATCCCCGCCGCTTTCATCTGCTGGGCCGTGGTCCGCCAATTGCGCCGCCTGGATGAAATGCACCTGCGCATCCAGTTCGAAGCCCTCGGTTTTGCCTTCGCCGCCTCCGCCTTGCTGACCTTCAGCTACGGCTTCATGGAGAACATCGGCGCGCCGCACATCCCCTGGCTGTGGGTGTGGCCGGTAATGGGGCTTATGTGGATCATTGGCCTGAGATTGGCCAGGCGCCGCTACCAATGAAGAACAGACTCAAGGAACTGCGCGCCACACAGGGGTGGTCGCAACAGGACCTGGCCGAGCGCCTGGGCGTCTCCAGGCAGACCGTCAACGCCATCGAAAATGGCCGCTACGACCCCAGCCTGCCCTTGGCGTTTCACATCGCGCGGCTGTTTGCCATGCCCATCGAAAGCATTTTCGACGCCCCTGCCCAGTGATTGCCCCAGAATAAATTCAAACTAATGCGTGCCTTGCCCCTCAGAAAACTACGTGTCACATAATCTGGGAGGCAACATGCAATACCGACAACTGGGTGATTCAGGCCTGCTCGTATCCGAAATCGTCCTGGGCACCGTGCCCTTCGGCGGCCGTGCCGAGTTTGCCAAGTGCGGGGCGGTGGATGTACCCACGGCCAAGCGCATGTTCGACATCGCCTTCGAGGCCGGGGTCAACATGGTGGACACCGCCGACCTCTACTCCCACGGCTTGGCCGAGGAAGTGGTCGGCCAGGCACTGGGGGAAAAGCGCAACGATATCCTCCTGGCCTCCAAGGGCCGCAGCCCCGTCGACAAGAACCCGAACAACTCGGGCTCGTCGCGCTACCACCTGATCAGGGCCTGCGAGGCCAGCCTGAAGCGCTTGCGCACGGACCATCTGGACCTCTATCAACTCCACAACTGGGACGGCCTGACGCCGATCGAAGAAACCCTCGAGGCCCTGACCCATCTGGTCAGCGCTGGGAAGATTCGCTACTTCGGCACCAGTAACTTCACCGCCTGGCAGATGATGAAAACCCTGGGCAAGGCTGAACTCAACGGTTTTCTCAAACCCATCACCCAGCAGATCTACTACACCCCCGAGTCGCGAGAAGCGGAGTACGAGTTGCTGCCGCTGGCATTGGACCAGTCCATCGGTACGCTGGTGTGGGGCCCCATGGGCGAAGGCCTGCTGACAGGTACCACCCGGCGTGGCCGCACGCCGGGCGCCAATACACGCCAAGGCAGCGGTTGGCCGGAACCCTATGTGCATGATCAGGAGCGCGCCCTGGATATCATCGAAACCCTGGCCAGCGTCGGCGACGAGCACGACGTCTCCGTGGCACGGGTGTGCTTGGCTTGGCTGAAGGACAGACCCGGCATCACGTCGCTGATTGTCGGCGCCAGAACCGAAGCGCATCTGCACGACAACCTGGCCGCCACAGCGCTCAAGCTCACCGCGGAACAAACGGCCCGTATCGAAGCCGCCACCCGGCGACAGCCGCTGTACCCTTACTGGCACCGCTTCACCGCGGGCATTGACCGCTTCGATGTGGCAGAGCAACCGTTTCTTGCCGAGCACCAGAAGACCCTGGATGCGCGCAAGGACAAATAAGCCGCCTTCCATCTCGCGCATTGAACCATCACCTCGGCGCACGCTTCGTAATAGCACGAAGCTCGCCGAGGACCCTGCCATGCAGCTGTTTCACCCCACACCCCGCTACAAGCCCTACACCCATGCATCCGGTGGTTGGGGCTCCGCGCAGTCGGTCATGACCATCCTTTGGCGCGAGCAGGCGTTGCAGCGGGCGCCGCTGGCACTGCTGCGCCAGAACAAGCCCAAGGGGTTTGCGTGCGTCGGCTGCGCCTGGGCGAAACCCGGCGACCCCCATGCGCTGGAGTTCTGCGAAAACGGCGCCAAGGCCACCGCGTGGGAACTGACGTCCTACCGGACGGGGCCGGAATTCTTCGCCCAGCATACGCTGACCGAATTGCGTACCTGGACCGACTACGCCCTTGAACAACATGGCCGGCTCACCCACCCCCTTCGGTACGATGCGGCCACCGACCGCTATCTCGTCACCACCTGGGAGCAGGCCTACCAGGAAATCGGCGGCCACCTGCGCCAACGTGTGCCTGATGAGGTGGTGTTCTATGCCTCCGGGCGCGCGTCGCTGGAAGCGTCGTTCATGTACCAGTTGCTGGCGCGGGCGTACGGTACCAATAACCTGCCGGACAGCTCGAACATGTGCCACGAAAGCACCTCGGTGGGCTTGCAGGAGAGCATCGGCGTACCGGTGGGTACCGTCACCCTGGCGGACTTCGAGCACACCGATTGCGTGTTTTTCTTTGGCCAGAACGTGGGCAGCAATAGCCCCAGGATGCTGCATCCGCTGCAGGAAGTACGCAAACGCAAGGTGCCGATCATTACGTTCAACCCCATTCGCGAGCGGGGGCTGGAGCGTTTCGTCAACCCACAGTCGCCCATCGAAATGCTGGGGCCCGAATCAACCGTCATCAGCACTCAGTATCACCAGGTCGCCATTGGCGGCGACACCGCGGCGGTGATCGGCATCGCCCGGCACCTGCTGGAGATGGACCGGGTGGCGAGCGCAGAGGGACGGCCGGCAGTCCTCGACCATGCGTTCATCGCCGAACACACCCAGGGCTTCGAGGCGTTCGTGGCCGAGGTCGAACGGCACGACTGGGCCGAGCTTGAGCAACGGTCGGGGCTGGACCGCAGCGCCATGGAGGCGGCCGCCACGGTGTATGCCCGCAGCCAGCGGGTGATGGTAGTGTATGGCATGGGCATGACCCAGCATCGGCACGGGGTCGAGAACGTGCAGATGCTGGTCAACCTGTTGCTGCTGCGCGGCAACCTGGGCAAGCCGGGCGCCGGCATTTGCCCGGTACGCGGCCACTCCAACGTGCAGGGTCAGCGCACGGTGGGTATTACCGAAGACCCGGCCAAGGTGCCCGTGGACAAGATCGAGCAATTGTTCGGCTTCACGGTACCGCAGCGTAAAGGCACCAGCACCGTCGATGCCTGCGCCGGGGTGATCGATGGCAGCATCAAGGCCTTTATCGGCCTGGGCGGCAATTTTTTGCGGGCGGTGCCGGACACCCAGCGCATCGAGCCGGCCTGGGCGGCGCTTGAGCTGCACGTGGAGGTCGCGACCAAGCTCAACCGCACCCACCTGGTGCCCGGTCAACGGGCGTGGCTGTTGCCCTGCCTGGGCCGCATCGAACTCGACAGCCAGGACGGCGTGGTGCAGACCTACAGCACCGAAGACAGCACCGGCTGCGTGCATGGCTGGAAAGGCACCAGCGCACCCGCGGGCGAGCACTTGCGCTCGGAGGTGGCAATCATCGCCGGCCTGGCCGAGGCCACCCTCGAGGGCCGCACGACTATCCCGTGGGATACCTGGCGCCGCGACTACGCCCTGGTTCGCCAGGCGATCAGCCAGGCCTACCCGGAGATGTTCCATGACATGGAAACCCGCATGTGGGAGCCCGGCGGTTTCCATCGTCCCTTGCCCGCCAGCCAGCGGCAGTGGAAGACCGATTCGGGCAAGGCGCGGTTCACGGCCCCGCGCAGCCTCGACGAAGACCGTGATGTGGCCGTCAGCCCGCAGCGTCGCGACGTGCTGCTGTTGATGACGATCCGCAGCAATGACCAGTTCAATACCACCGTATATGGCTACGATGACCGCTTTAGAGGGGTGAAAGGCACCCGCAGCGTGATTTTCCTCAACCCCAACGACGTGGCCCGCCTGGGCCTCGCGGCCGGCGACTGGGTTCGGCTGCGTACCGCCGTCGAGCCCGAGGTGCGCCGTGAGGTCGGACCGTTTCAGGTCATCGCGTACGACATACCCGCCGGCTGCGCGGCGGCGTATTACCCGGAATGCAACGCGCTGATACCGCTGTGGCACCACGCTGAACGCAGCAAGGTGCCAGCGGCGAAGTCGGTGCCCATCACCCTGCACCGCTAGGTGCGCCCGCTGCGGGTGCCCCTGGCGGGCGGAGCACCATCAATCGCCTGTTCCTCGAGTGTTTTGAACTTCGCGGCTGCCCGCCTCCTCTGCACTTAAAGCCACCCACCAAAAGGCAGACGCACCATGAGAGCATTGACGTACCACGGCGCACACGACGTAAAGGTCGACACCGTTCCAGACCCGGTCATCGAGGCGGCGGACGACATCATCCTGCGGGTCACGGCGACAGCGATCTGCGGGTCGGACCTGCACCTGTTTCGCGGCAAGATTCCCACCGTGGAGCACGGTGACATATTCGGGCACGAGTTCATGGGCATCGTCGAAGACGTCGGCAGCGACGTAACCGCCGTGCAGCGCAACGACCGCGTAGTGATTCCGTTCGTGATCGCCTGCGGCAGTTGCTTCTTCTGCCAGCACGACCTCTTCGCCGCCTGCGAAACCACCAATACCGGGCGCGGAGCCATCATCAACAAGAAGGCCATCCCGCCAGGCGCCGCGCTGTTTGGCTTCAGCCATCTGTATGGCGGCATTCCCGGTGGCCAGGCGGAATACGTTCGGGTTCCCAAGGCCAATACCGGCCCGTTCAAGGTGCCCGGCACCCTGTCGGACGAGAAGGTGCTGTTCCTTTCCGACATTCTACCCACTGCTTACCAGGCGGTAACCAACACCCAGATCGGCGCAGGCTCCAGCATCGCCATCTATGGTGCCGGGCCCGTGGGCCTGCTGTGTGCGGCGGTGGCCCGCATGCTGGGTGCCGAACGTATCTTCATGGTGGACCACCACGCCTACCGGCTGGCCTACGCACAACAGGCCTATGGCGTCATCCCGATCAATTTCGATGAAGACGATGACCCCGCCGACACCATCATTCGGCAAACCCCGGGGTCGCGCGGCGTCGACGGCGTCGTGGACGCCGTGGGGTTCGAAGCCAAGGGCAGCACCACTGAAACCGTGCTGGCCACGCTGAAACTGGAAGGCAGCAGCGGCAAGGCCCTGCGTCAGTGCATCGCCGCGGTGCGCCGGGGCGGCGTGGTCAGCGTGCCCGGGGTGTATTCGGGATTCATCCACGGGTTCCTGTTTGGCGACGCATTCGACAAGGGCCTGACCTTCCGCATGGGGCAAACCCATGTGCAACGCTACTTGCCGGAACTGCTGGACATCATCGAAGCGGGCAAGCTGACCCCCGAAGCCATCATTACCCACCGCATGTCCCTTGAGCAGGCGCCGGAGGGCTACAAGATCTTTGACAAGAAAGAGGAAGACTGCCGCAAGGTCATCCTCACGCCGGGCAAAGCCGGGATCGAGATCCCCGTCTCGGACGACGTCGTCGGCCTGCCGGTGTATTGAGGCGCCGGTGCCCCCGTGGGCGCTGGCCAACCAGCGCGTGCAGGTGTCGAGGGATTTCGCTGGACCAGGACAACAACAGGAGACTACAGCCATGATCGACTCAGCGACAGGCATGCGAGCAGGCGAACGCTACACCGTCGAAGGCCATGACAACGCACATCGCTTCACCGGTTTTTTCCTTGATGGCAAGTACTACTTGAGCCCCGAACTGCTGACCGCGGTCGGCTGGCTGGAGGGGCAGCAGTTTATCTACGACGAACTGGACGCCACCGGCGCCCCGGTCTACACGGATCGTATCGCGGGCGTTATCGAGGACCTGACGTTGACCCTCGTCGAGGGCGCGGCGCTGAAGTTGCAGGAGCAGCGGTTCATTTCTCATGACACGCCCTCGGATAGCGAGCCGAGGGCCGAACACGACGAGCACCCAGATCCCGACCCGGCTGCGACGAAGGCCTCGCCGGCCGCCCTGTGGGGCGCAGTGGGTGCGGCGTTCATCATCGGCGTCACACTGGCGCGCCTGCTCACCCAGCGTTACCGCCGCCGGTAAAGTCAGGGGCGCAGCGTAACCGTCAGGCCAGCGCGCCCCTGCCCGACAGCAAGACCCGCCGTGGCGGTCACAGGCATGCCAGACGATGGCGAGGCATGTGCAATATTGAAATGCCACTATCCACCTGTTATGTTGCCGCCACATTATCCGCCATGAAGGAAGGCTGCATGACACTCAAAGGAAAGATCATTTCAGGCTACCTGGTCATTGGCCTGATCTACGCCCTCTACTCCTGGCTATTCTCTGCCTACTCCCATGCCAGCTTCGCCTACAATCTCGGCCGGGGCCTGATCTGGCCGGCCGCGATGTTCCCTGCGTTTGGCGCGTTCCTGGGCATGATTGTCCTGGTTGTGGTCATTGGCGCGATTCACCTGAACCGCCGCTAACTCATCACCCCCCAAGGGGCCAAGGAACAAAGGCACATGAAGCTTGAAAAAATCGCGGTCGCCGTGGCTTTCGCAGTCGCGCTGGCAGGCTGTGGCGGTAGCAAGGACAAGGCAAGGGAATTGGTCGAGGCCAGCGGTCTGACCAAGCACTATGGCGCAGTCGTGGACATGGCAGCCGCGGGTTATGCCACCCGGTACCCCATGCTCGAACGTGAACAGATCCGAAACGTCGTGCGGGACAACCTGGATCAGAAAGAGTTGGCCAGCGATATGGTCGACATCTACGCAGACCACTTTGACAACAATGAACTGGAGCTGATGATCCGTGCCAACCAGCATCCCGAACAAGCGATGGCCATCATCCTGGGCTCCAAGGAAGGGCGTGCGCTGGCCGAGAAAGTCATGAAGGTTCAAACCGACATTGCCAAAGAGATGCAGAAATCGATGGCCGACAGCGACCACTCCATCGTCGATGCGCTGGATGATCTGAAGGACGACGCGAAAGGCGTTTGATGCGGGCGGGCCCGGCCTGCCCGGGCCCTGAACCTGTCAGGGCCGTGGCAGCAGCCTGTTGCTCAATAACGCTGGTACTGCGAGCCAAACTCCTTGCGCACTTCAGCCACATAGATCACGCCCTGACGGTCCATATGCTGGTGCGGCAACACATGCTCACTGCCGTTCTCGGCCATGCGCAGGTTATGGTCACGGGCGTGCTCGGCGCCATCTTGGGCAACGGTGGCGCGCTCATGGCTGGTGACGGTCTGTGGGGTGGCGAACGCGCTACCGGTGGCCAGAAGGGACAATGCGAGGGTGAAGGTCAATACAGGTTTCATGGTGGAGCTCCTGATGAGGTTGGGAGAACATGGAGCCCACTTTACGGCCACCGGGCCGGATGGAAAAAACACCTGGCGGCATAGTGAATATCGATGCGGCTGATGCCATCCCCTGTCACTCGACAACGGCTCACTCAGGTGGAACGTCTCGCCCAGCTCGCTGCTCGGGCCCGCCTGCCGCCGTGAAAACCCCTGGCGGAGGCGACAGCCGCCAGGGGTTCCAGCCCATCACGCTTGCGGCACGAGCGCCAGCGCATCCGGTTCCGGGCCGGCCGGCCAGCGAGCTTGCACGGTCCAACTAGCTGTATCGATCACCGCGACTTCGTCGCCACCGCTGATGGCCACGTAGGCGCGCTTGCCGTCATCGGACACCACGGCGCCAATCGGCAGCGCCGCCGCCCCCAGCAGGGTCTGGCGGTACTTGGCACCCTCGAAAGCCAGGTTGACCCGCTTGACCTCGCGTTTCTGCGCCACGTCAATGACCGCCAGTTCCGCCGATTTCGCGCAGGTCACCAGGGCGTATTTGCCGTCGGGCGTCATCACGATGCGAATGGGAAAAGCGCCGGTCTTGATCCGGTCAGTCACTTTCAGCGTTCGGGTATCGACAATCGCCACGTCGTTGTCTTCGCGGTTGCTCACCCACACCTGGGTGCCCGCCTGGTTGATGGCGATACCCTCGGTGCTGTTGCCGGTCGGCACCGTGGCGATCTTGCGCTGCCGAGTGAGGTCCACCACCGACAGGCTGCCGCCCTTGACGTGGGTGACGTAGGCGCGGTCGGCGTTGGGCGACAGCACGACCATGTGCGGCTGCCCGCCGCCAATGGCGATGCGCTGCAGCACCTTGCCTTGTTCCAGGTCGACCACCAGCAGGCGCTCGCTGTCCTCGGTGGTAACCACCACGCGTCGGTTGTCCGGGAAGAAACGAATACCGTGGGGGCGGGAATCCTGGCCCAGGTCGATGGTACGTACCACCTTGCGCGAGGTCCAGTCGATCACGCTCAGGCGGTTGTTGGCGACGCCTTGGGCGCCATAATTGCCGACCACCGCCAGCCGGCCATCGGCGGCGACGATGACTTCGTGGGGGCCCGTACTCACGGGCAGGCGAAGCACCTGCTTGCCGTCCTGCAGGCTCAGTGCCGACACACTGGCACCGTCCTTGTTGCCGACCAGCAGCAGGTCATCGGCCTGGGCCAGTGACGCTCCGGCCAGCAGCAAAGCCGCCAGGCAGGAACGATTGAACATCGTGCGGGGTGCGTGAGGCATGTTCATCTCCTTGGGGGTCGAGGTCCTTGCAACGTGCATCGGTTGTGACCCCCAAGCGTCGCGCAGAGTTCGGAAACAGACACGTCGGGCGGGCCCTGGCGGCCTCCACCATGGTCTGGCTGGACCGCGGCGCACGCGCACGGCATGCTGACGCCCCTTCACCTCTGCTGACCAAGGACATCGCGTGAACACCGCTACCCTGCCCCCACGCCCGGGCCCTGCCCGAATCGCCCTGCTGGGGGTTTTGCAAATCCTCTCCTGGGGAGGCTCGTTCTATCTGCTCGGCGTACTGGCCGACCCCATCGCGCACGACACCGGCTGGTCCCACCAATGGGTGCTGGGCGGCGCCTCCATCGGCCTGTTGGTGGCCAGCCTGCTGTCGCCGCTGGTGGGGCGCCTGATCGCCCGGGTCGGCGGGCGCAAAGTGATCGCTGCCCATGGCCTGATCATGGCCGTGGGCCTCGCCATGATGGCCCTGGCGCCGAACCTGGCGGTGTACCTGTTGGCGTGGGTGGTGCTGGGCGCGGCCATGGCGACTGGGCTTTATGATGCGCTGTTCACGTCACTGGGCGCCACTTACGGAATGCAGGCGCGCCCTATCATTGTCGGCGTGACCCTGATTTCCGGCTTCTGCACCACCGTGATCTGGCCGTTGCTGGCGCTGATGGTGCACCTGCTGGGCTGGCGCGGCACGTGCGGCGCGTTCGCGGTGCTGGTGCTGGTGGCGCTGTTTCCGTTGTACCGCTTTGCGCTGCCGGCGCACGTCGCCGCCCCTGCTCCTCATCAGGCTCAACCTGAACACAGCGAGCCTCTGTCACCGTCCATCTATTGGGTAATGACGGCCCTGTTCGCCATCGCCGCCGCGCTGATGACCTGCATTTCCATCGTCCTGCTGACAGTGTTGCAAGCCCGTGGGCACAGCCTGGCATCGGCCATTGGCCTGGCCGCGCTGGTGGGCCCCGCCCAAGTGTTGTGCCGGGTAATCGACCTGGTGCTCAAACGCCAGGCACCGCTGTTCACCGCCCTGCTGTCCAGCGGCATGACGGCCATCGGCTTGCTGGTGGTGGACTTCGCCCCCAGCCTGGTCGCCTGGGGCCTGGTGTGCTACGGGGCGGGCAACGGTCTGCGGGCGATCGTCAAGAGCACGCTGCCCTTGGTCGTGGTACGCCCGGCCGATTATGCCGTGGTGTCCGGGCGCATGGCGCGCCCGGCGTTGCTGGCGCAGGCGGTCGCGCCCATTGCGTGCGGTTACTTGATTTCCACGCTGGGCAGCGAAGCGATGATCCATATGCTCACCGCATTGGCCTTGCTGGCATTCGGGTTGTGCCTGTGGCTGGCACGGCTGATCGACCAACGCACGGCGTCCACTCGGCAAACGGCGCTTTAAACCCGTGCAAAGCGTCAACCTGCGGTTTTGTGCAGCGCGACGCCTGGCTGCACCAGGCCGGCGATCGTGGTCACCAGATCATCGAGCGACCACGGCTTGAGCAGGTAGACAATGTTCGGCGCCAGCGCCGAGACATCCAGCAGGTAGCCGGAAGTGAGAATGATGCCCACGTCCGGCCACCTCTGGTGAACCATGGTCGACAGCTCCATGCCCTGGATGGCGCCCGGCACCCCATGATCGGCGATGAGCAAAGCGAACGGATTGTCGGGCTTCAGCATGTAGATCAAAGCGTCGTCGGCATTGTCGAACGCAACGCAGCGTGCGTTGAGCTGTTCAATGATGTCGACCATCAGCTCCCGAAGTATCGGGTCGTCTTCGATGACGATGACGTCGCCTTGAATCGGTTGCAGCTCCTGCCATTGAATGTCCACGACACCCCCGCTTGCGTTAGAGGCGTCGAGTGTTTCACCAAAGGGGGTGGCGGTCGATGCTAGCCATCCGCCACCCCACCGTGGAGCATGGGTCAAGGCTGCCCGGCGCCACCGGAGGCGCCAAATACCTGGCCGGTCACGTACGTGGATTTCGCAGAGGCCAGTTGCACGTACAGCCCGGCAATTTCCGCAGGCTGCCCCGGGCGTTTCAACGGTGTGTCACTGCCGAATGACTTGAGCTTGTCCATGGTCTGCCCGCCGCTGACCTGCAACGGCGTCCAGAATGGCCCTGGGGCTACCGCATTGACGCGGATACCGCGGTCAGCCAACTGCTTGGCCAGGCACTTGCTGAAGTTGGCGATCCCAGCCTTGGTCATCGCATAGTCCAGCAGGTTCCTGGAGGGGTCGTAAGCATTCACCGAGGCGGTGTAGACAATGGCTGCGCCTTCCGGCATCACGGCCACCGCCGCCTTGGTCACCCAGAACATGGCGTACAGATTGGTCTTCACGGTCCAGTCGAACTGTTCGTCGGGGATATCCAGGATCGAATCGTAACTGTGCTGCCGGCCAGCATTGCTAATCAGAATGTCGAGGCCGCCCAACGCTGTATTGGCTTGCTGCACCAGGTTGCGGCAAAAATCCGGGTCACGCAGGTCGCCAGGGATGGCCACGGCCTTGCGGCCGGCACCGCGGATCAACTTCACCACTTCCTGGGCGTCGGCCTCTTCAGCGGGCAAGTAATTGATCGCGACATCGGCGCCCTCGCGGGCGAAGGCGATGGCCACGGCGCGGCCAATACCGGAATCGCCACCAGTGATCAGCGCACGACGCCCTGCCAACTGGCCCGAGCCTTCATAGCTGTCTTCACCGTGGTCTGGCCGCGGGTCCATCTTGCTTGCCAGGCCCGGCCAGGGCTGGGACTGCTCGGTGAACGGCGGTTTGGGAAAACCACCCTGGGGGTTACGCAACGGTGCCGCCGCCGGCGCTGCGCCCGGCGTCGCCGATTGGGCCAGCGCCGGTGCGGTAAACCCTACAGCGGCGGTGATGGCCGCACCTTGCAACAAGTAGCGACGTGAAGTCTTGAATTCATCCATGTAAAGGCTCCTGGGTGCCACGGGTTACTGGTTGGCTTTGGACGGCTCGCCCTGTGGCGTGGCCTCGCCCGTTGGCGCATCCGGTTTTTGCATTTGCACCGACGCCTTGCTGCGGTCAGCATCCTTGGCGGGGTGGTCGGTTTCATTGAAGCAGCCGTGCAACATCAATACGCAGCAGGACATGCCCAGCAATTTCAGCGGGTTCATGATCCGATCTCCTTGTGTGACGGGGTTATCAAGGGAGACGGAGGGGCGGTGAAAAGTTCAGCCGGATTCAGCGGGCTGGCGCCTGCCCGGTTTTGGGCGTCACTTCCCGGGCGGTCTCCTGGGCCGTGGAGTCACGCGTGCGGTCCTTGGGGGTATCGGCACGGTGGGCATCGTTGTCGCGCTCTACTTCGCCCGGGGGGTGGGCACGGTCGGGGTTCTGCCCGGAACGGGTCGGCTTGGTCATGGCAGTGGTTCCTTTTCATGGGTGGCCTACGTTCGTCCCCGACGCCACGCGTGACGTTCCGCTGGGCCGTCAGGTTGGCAGACAAATGGTGCCTCGCATGAGACCCTTGCACGCCAATCATCGCCCGAGCCCTGAACGTATGGACACGCCCCTGATCGACACCTACCTGGCTGGCCTGCGCGCCGCCCTGCCCGCTTACGCCCAGGCCGCGCTGGCCACCGCGACGGGCGCGTCCCGCGCGCAACTGGACGCCGTGCGGCGCCTCTACCCTCAGTGCCCCACCACCCTGCTCGGCCTGCTGGCCCGCATCAACGGCACCTACTGGCAGGAATATGCCGGCGAGAAGATCCAGGTGCTGATGCTGGGGTCCGACGTTTTCGAGTATCCCTATTACCTGCTGTCCGCCGAACAGATCATCGAAGAAGGCACACGCCCTCGACGCAGCATCGCCGAGATCTACGCCGGTTACCTGGACGAATACCCCGACCTGGTGGACCCACGCATCGACATGGCACTGGCCATGAACCTGCGGCTGTGCTTCTCCCACTGCATGAACAACGGCGGCACCTCGCAGCTGTTCATCGACTTCAACCCCACCGCCACCGGCCGGGTGGGCCAGGTCGTGCGTTTTCTGCATGACCCCGACAGCTACGTGGTCATCGCCGATGATTTCGACCAGTACCTGCAGGGCCTGATCGACGGGCACTATGCATTCATCGTCGACTATGGGGATGAGGACGAGTGACCGGGGCGGTACCCGTCCCGTTGCCCCTCGATTGTGTGGAACTATCGCGCAAATGGCTGTTCTAGACGCCTTCACCGCCCATTCGCTATCATCGGCGGTTTGCCTTTTCGCACTGACTTGAGAACGGAACGACGCATGTCCATCCAGCAAACACCCGGGCATGTAATGCCCGCTCGCGCCGCCGCCAAAATGGAGGCGGCCATGGCCGTGGGCAGCTTCGCCATCGGTACTGGCGAGTTCGCCATCATGGGCCTGATGCCCGACATCGCTACCAACCTGCACCTGAGCGAACCCCAGGTGGGCCACGCCATCAGCGCGTACGCGCTGGGGGTGATGGTGGGTGCGCCGCTGCTGGCCATCCTGGGCGCCAAACTGCTGCGCAAGCACATGCTGTTGCTGCTGATGGCCCTGTATGCGCTGGGCAACCTGGCCACCGCGTTCACCCCCAGTTTCGGCGCACTGGTGGCGTTCCGGTTCATCAGTGGCCTGCCCCACGGCGCCTTCTTCGGTATTGCCGCGGTGGTGGCCTCCAGCATGGTTCCAGCGAACAAGCGCGCTGGCGCGGTCGCACGCGTGATGATGGGCCTGACCCTGGCGATGCTGCTGGGCAACCCCATCGCCACGTTCCTGGGACAATTCTTTGGCTGGCGCTCGGCATTCGCACTGGTGGGCGCCATCGCCCTGTGCACCATCGCCCTGGTCTGGCGTTATGTGCCGGACCGCCGCGACGAACCGCGCAGCGACCCACGGCGCGAATTGCTCGCCTTCACCCAGCCTCAGGTGTGGATGGCGCTGGCCATCGGTGCCATCGGCTTCGCCGGAATGTTCTGCGTGTTCAGCTACCTGGCACCCACCATGCTTGACGTTACCCACGTAACGCCCGAGTGGATTCCCTTCGGCCTGGCGGCATTCGGCGTGGGCGGCATCATCGGCAACATCGCCGGTGGCAAGCTGTTCGACCGCATGGGCTTCCGGGCAGTAGGGCTGTTGCTGGTGTGGTCCATGGCCGTGCTGCTGCTCTTCCCGTTCGCCGCCGGCTCGCTATGGGGCGTGATGCTGGGCATCGGTCTGGTGGGCACCATGGTGGCCTTGGCGTCACCGCTGCAGATCCGCCTGATGGACATCGCCCATGAGGCCCCGAGCCTGGCGGCGGCGTCCAACCATGCTGCGTTCAACCTGGCCAATGCCCTGGGCCCCTGGTTTGGCGGAATGGCGATCACCGCGGGCCTGGGCTGGACCAGTACCGGCTACATCGGCGCGGCGACCGCGTTGGTGGGGTTGGGGCTGTACCTGGTGGCGCGCCGAATGAAAGGCGGCGACTGAGGCGCCACACCGTCCTGCAGCGGACCTGGCCGCGTCCAAGGCCGTGGCAATCCTGTTGGACCGGGCGAAGCTCGGGAAGGGGCCTGTCAGATCGACCGCGCTGCCTGCTTCCCGAGCTTGCGCCCGGTCCCACAACGCCGGGCTATTACAAGGCCGTGGCAATCCTGTTGGACCGGGCGAAGCTCGGGAAGGGGCCCGCCAGATCGACCGCGTTGTCTGCTTCCCGAGCTTGCGCCCGGTCCCACAACGGCAGGCTATTAAAGGGCCATGGCAGCCCTGTGGGACCGGGCGAAGCTCGGGAAGGGGCCTGTCAGGACGACCGCGTTGCCTGGGTCCTGCAACGGCACACGCCCGCTTTGAGCAGCCACATGCCTTTCACCGCTGGGCCAGGATGCTGCCGAGCAGCCCCGGGAACCGCCCTTCCAGCGCCTCGGCCCGCAACGAGTTCATGTGGCTGGTGCCCACACTCCGGGTATGCACCAGCCCCGCTTCGCGCAGCACGCGAAAGTGATGGGACATGCTGGATTTCGGCCGCCCACCGTCCAGCTCGCCGCAGCTGGCTTCAGCCACGTTCGCCAGGCAGCGCACAATGCCCATGCGCACAGGGTCGCTCAGTGCATAGAGCAAACGTTCGAGGGTGAAGTCTTCAGGATTGGGATGGGTATAGGCTCGCATGGCGCACATGATATCGAGGCTTCCATAAAATGCCATTGTTCGATTATGATCGAACAACCGAAACTAGTCCACTTCCTGGAGTCTGCACATGTCCGCACTGTTTGAGCCCTTCACCCTCAAGGACGTTACGCTGCGTAACCGCATCGCGATTCCACCGATGTGCCAGTACATGGCCAAAGATGGCCTGGTCAACGACTGGCACCACGTGCACCTGGCGGGCCTGGCCCGTGGCGGCGCCGGCCTGGTAGTCGTCGAAGCGACTGCCGTAGCCCCCGAGGGTCGTATCACCCCCGGTTGCGCCGGTATCTGGAGCGATGAGCACGCCCAGGCGTTCGTGCCCATGGTTCAGGCGATCAAGGCCGCGGGCTCCGTCCCCGGCATCCAGATTGCCCATGCCGGCCGCAAGGCCAGCGCCAACCGGCCGTGGGAAGGCGACGACCACATTGCCGAAGGCAACCCGGCAGGCTGGGACACCCTCGCCCCTTCCGCCATCGCGTTCGGCGCCAACCTGCCGAAAGTGCCCAAGGCCATGACCCTGGACGATATCGCCCGCGTTCGCCAGAACTTCGTCGACGCCGCCCGCCGCGCCCGCGACGCAGGCTTTGAGTGGATCGAGTTGCACTTTGCCCACGGTTACCTGGGCCAGAGCTTCTTCAGCGAACACTCCAACCAGCGTACCGACGCCTACGGTGGCAGCTTCGACAACCGTAGCCGTTTCCTCCTGGAAACCCTGGCGGCCGTGCGTGAAGTCTGGCCCGAGCACCTGCCACTGACCGCACGTTTCGGCGTGGTGGAATATGACGGTCGCGACGAACAGACCCTGGCCGAATCCATTGAACTGGCTCGCCGCTTCAAGGCCGGTGGCCTGGACCTGCTCAGCGTCAGTGTCGGCTTCACCATTCCTGACACCAACATCCCGTGGGGCCCGGCGTTCCTGGGGCCGATCGCTGAACGCGTGCGCCGCGAAGCGGACCTGCCGGTCACCTCGGCCTGGGGCTTCGGCACACCGCAACTGGCGGACGGCGCGTTGAAGGCCGGCCAGCTGGACCTGGTCTCGGTGGGCCGCGCGCACCTGGCCGACCCGCACTGGGCGTACTTCGCGGCCAAGGAACTGGGCGTAGACAAGGCATCCTGGACACTGCCAGCACCTTACGCGCATTGGCTGGAGCGCTACCGCTAAGCGAGTCGTTACCCTGCAGCACGCGGCCGTGAGGCCGCGTCTTGCTACGGTTTTTTTTCGGGCGAAGCCTGATCCGCAGTAAAGAACCGGTTCGCCGGCCGCGCCAACCCCAGATTCTCGCGTAACGTCGCGCCCTCATACTCTCGCCTGAAAATCCCCCGCCCCTGCAGTTCCGGCACCACCTTGTCGACAAAATCGTCCAGCCCACCCGGTAGCCACGGGAACATCACGTTGAAGCCATCACTGCCTTCGCGGTCCAGCCATTCCTGCATCTCATCGGCGATCGTCTGCGCGGTACCCACGAACGCCAATCCGGCATAACCCCCCAGGCGCTGGGCCAGCTGCCGCACGGTCAGTTGCTCGCGGTCGGCCAGGGCCAGCACCCGCTCACGGCTGCTCTGGCTATCGTTGGTCTGCGGTACTGGCGGCAGGAAGGCGTCGGGGTCGAAGCGTGATGCGTCGGTGCCCAGGGCGATGGACAGCGAGGCAATCGCGCTCTCGTAATGCACCAGGCTGTCGAGCCGCGCGCGGGTTTCCTGGGCTTGCTGCACGGTATCGCCCACCACCACAAAGGCCGCGGGGAGGATTTTCAACTGATCGCGTTCACGGCCCAACGGTGCCAGGCGGGCCTTGACGTCAGCGTAGAAGGCCCGGCCTTCTTCCAGGTTGCCGGGTGCGGCGAAAATCACATCGGCGGTCTCGGCGGCCAATTGTCGACCTGGCTCCGAAGCGCCAGCCTGGACGATCACCGGCCAACCTTGCACCGGCCGGGCGATGTGCAACGGGCCGCGCACCGACAAATGCTCGCCGCGGTGGTTGAGGGTATGCAACTTGGCTGGGTCAAAGTACTCGGCAGTGGCCACGTCGCGGGTGAAAGCATCGTCGGCCCAACTGTCCCACAGGCCCGTGACCACATCATGAAACTCACGGGCACGGGCGTAGCGCTGGTCGTGGTCCAGGTGCTGTTCCAGGCCAAAATTCAGGGCTGCATCGGGGTTGGAGGTGGTCACGATGTTCCAGCCGGCCCGGCCGTTGCTCAGGTGGTCCAGGGAAGCGAACCGCCGGGCAATATGGAAGGGTTCATCGAAGCTGGTGGAAGCGGTGGCCACCAGCCCCAGGTGTTCGGTGGCCTGGCTCAGGGCCGACAGCAGCGTGAAGGGTTCGAAGGACGTGGCCGTATGGCTGCGTTTCAGAGCATCGAGCGGCATGTTCAGCAGGGCCAGGTGGTCGGCCATGAAAAACGCGTCGAACTTGCCCCGCTCCAGGGTCTGTGCCAGGCGCTTGAGGTGCTGGAAATTGAAGTTAGCGTCTTTCCACGCGCCGGGGTAGCGCCAGGCGCCAGTATGAATGCTCACGGGGCGCATGAAAGCGCCGAGTTTCAGTTGTCGGGCGGTGGTCATGGGCAATGTTCCCTGTGCCGGTGCAAAAAGGGCCAGCTTTGCGCGTTGCGCCCGGCGGCGTCCAATAATCGAAAATGCGCGCTTATGCGCCACTGCTATAAGCACGGTGGCTCGAACCGGATGTTTCCCTTATAGTGACTGCCCGGCGTTATCCACGCCGCCATCCGCGGAAAGGGCTGCGCCCAGGATTGTTCATGCGTTTTTCTGTCATCACGACTCCCCGACCTTGAAGCGGACCCAGGTTGCCCAAGGAGCTCGTATGCCTGCATCTTCCAACGACGGCCGTATCAACCTTGAACAGCAGCGCAAGCGCGCCAAGGACCTTCTGCGCCAACTGAAGGCCGGGGCCGATCCCTCGGCACCACCGACACTTGCCCACGCTCAGTGGCTGACGGCCCGGGAACTGGGCTTCAGCAGTTGGCCGAAGCTCAAGGCCCACGTCGACGCTATCGACTTCGCCGCCCGCCACCCAGGCTTTGAGGCCAGCGATGAGGCCAACACCGGCCACTGGCGCTGCGGCAACGACATTGCCCACAGCTTGCGATTGGCCGGTTTTCGCGGTGCCTTTCACATGCTCAGCGACCCCCTGTGCATGGGCCCGGTCCAGGACATGGCGCCACAACCGTATCGGGCATTGCGCAGTGCGTTCATCAGCCAGACATTCGATGTTCCGCTGGCCGACGCTTTGCAGCGAACGCAGAATGAATACAACGCGCTGGCGCAACTGGCAGGCCCCGGCCACAACGTGCTGTGGTGCGAGGCCGATGCCTATGACCAACTATTTCTGATCCGGGCCCTGGCCGGGCTCCCGCAGGTGCCTGAACGCCTGGAGCTGATCGAAGTACGGCAGGTGCCGGGCGTGCAGCGTTTTATCGGCATCGGCCAGCTGGCGCCGGACCTGCTCGCCTGGCTGTGGCCGCAGCGTCGCCCTGTGGACGCCGCCATGCTTGCCCTGGCGCGTCAGGCCTGGCAAGCCTACTGTGCGCCTTCCCCCCTGGCCCTGGCGGACCTGGCACGTGAAGACCATCTGGCGTTGCCGCTACTGGCCCCGGCGTTGCGTCGACAACTGCAGGAGCTGCCGGGTATTGCCGATGGCCTGTCGCTGACCGAGCGCCTGGCGCTGCACTACATCCATGAGGTGGGGGCGGTGACGATCGGCCGGGTGTTTGCCGAACTGATGGGCCGACGTGAACCGCTGCCTTACCTAGGCGACCTGATGTTCCACGCCCTGCTGCGGCCGTTGATCGATGCCAGGCAACCGCTGTTGAGCGAACAATCGCCGCAATTGCCTTGGCCGCACCGGCCGGTGAGGTTGACCGCCTTGGGTGAAAGGGTCCTCGCCGGCCAGGCGTACTGGCCGGACCACAGCGACCAAGAGCGCTGGGTAGGTGGCGTAGCGATCAGGCCGGGCCAGGCCCATTGGGCGATAGATGCCCAGGGCATCCCCCTGTGGCGGCCTGCCCGGGCACGCCCCCAGTAGGACCCGGCGCCAGATCGGGAAGGGTACCGTGCGGGACCGCGGTGCCCGGCTACAGCTGCGGCACGCCTACCGCGGCCCCCAGCAGCCCCTGCGTGAACCCATGCACCGGCCGGCTGAATACCTCCTCGCACACCCCCTGCTCCACTACCCTGCCCCCCTGCATCACCACCACGCGGTCGGAGATGCGCCGTACCACGGCCAGGTCATGGGAAATGAACAGGTAACTCAACCCCAGCCGCTGCTGCAATTCATCCAGCAGTTCAAGAATCTGCTGCTGCACCAGCACGTCCAGGGCCGACAGCGGCTCGTCCAGCACCACCAGTTCCGGCTCCAGGGCCAGGGCGCGGGCGATGGCCACGCGCTGGCGCTGACCGCCCGAGAGGCTGTCAGGGCGGTTGTCGATCAGGGTGGCAGGGACATGCACTTGGGCGAGCAAGTCCGCTACCCGTTGCCGGCGCGTGGCCGCGGTGCCCACGGCAAAGGCTTGCAGGGGCTCGCTGATGATCTGCGCCAGGCTCAGGCGCGGGTTCAGCGACGCGTAGGGGTTCTGGTACACCACCTGGATCTGCCGCCGCAGTTCGCGCCAGTCGCGCCGCGAAGCACCCAGCAGTTCACGGCCATTGAACCGCACCGAGCCCCCATCGGCGCGTTCCAGGCCCAGCAACAGCCGCGCGGTGGTCGACTTGCCCGAACCCGAGGCCCCCACCAGGCTGGTGGTCCCCCCACGGGGCACCTGGAACGACACGTCGTCCACGGCAGGCGGCCCGGGTTGGCGCCAGGTTGCAAAACTTTTGTGCAGGCCACTGACCTGCAGTATCGGGGCCCGCGCCCAGTGCGCCGGTGAGCGCTGGCGCACACAGGCCGCCTGGGCACTGGGGGCCGCGGCCAGCAGCGCCCGCGTGTACGCGTGCCGCGGCTGGCGCAGCACCTGCGCCGCCGCGCCGCTCTCGACAACACGCCCGCGGTGCATCACCAACACCCGGTCGGCCCGCTGCAAGGCCACGTCCAGGTCATGGGTAATCAGGATCACTGCCGCCTGTCGCTCCTGGGCCAGCCCCTGCAGGCAATCAAGCACCTGGCGCTGCACATTGACATCCAGCGCGCTGGTAGGCTCATCGGCGATGACCAGTGCCGGGCGGTTGGCTAGGCCCATGGCCACCAGCACCCGCTGGCGCATGCCGCCGGACAGTTCGTGGGGGTAGCGCCGCGCCAGTTGCTCGACAGCGGGCAGCCCCACTTCGCGTAGCAACCCCAGGCTCCGGTCCCGGGCAACGGCACGTGGCAGGCCGTGCACGGTCATGGCCTCGACCAGTTGCGCGCCGACGCGTTTCACCGGGTCAAGGGACAGGCCCGGGTCCTGGGGCACGAAGCCGATCCGCACGCCGCGCACCTGCTGCCATTGCCGCTCACCCAGGCCCAGCAGCTCGCGCCCATCGAGGCGAATGCTGCCGCCACGGACCCGGGCACTCTCGGCCAGCAGGCCGACCAGGGCTGCCGCGGTGGTGGACTTGCCGGAACCCGACTCGCCAACGATCGCGAGCACCTCGCCGGCGTGCAGTTCGAAACTCATGCCGGTCACCCCGGGCACATCACCCTGGGCACTGTGATAGTCGATGTGCAGGTTGCTGACCTGCAGCAACGGCGTGGCCTGGACACTCATCGGTAGACTCCTTGCCGGGCCTGCAAGGCCCTGGCCAGTTGGTTGGCGGCAATGACCACCGCGGCCACCACCAGCCCAGGGAGGCCGGTGTACCACCAGGCCGTGACCATGTAGTTGCGGCCCTCGGCCACCAGCAGGCCCCATTCCGGTTGCGGCGGTGGTGCGCCAAAGCCCAGGAAGCTCAGGGCCGACACCGCCAGTACCGCGCTGCCGAACTCCAGCGCGGCCAAGGCCAGCACCGGCCCGGCTACCGGTGGCAGAATGTGGCGGGCAATGACCGTCCAGGGTCGCACCCCGCAGGCGCTGGCAGCTTCGACGAAGGTGCTCACCCGCCAGCGCAGGACTTCGCCGCGCACCAGGCGGGCAAAGCTGGCCACCGCCGACAGGCCCACCGCCAGGGCGATATTCAAGGTGCCGAAGCCCAGCACCGTGATCACCGCCATGGCCAGCAGCAGCGCCGGCACCGCCATCAGCACCTCCACCAGGCGCATCAGGCCGGCGTCCAGCCAACCGCCAAAGAAGCCACTGAGCACCCCCAGCACAATGCCGCTGGCCAGCGCGATGAGCACCGCCAGCAAGGTCGCACGCAATGACAGGCCGGCGCCATACACCGTGCGGCTGTACAGGTCGCGCCCCAATTGGTCGGTACCAAACCAGTGCTGGGCGCCCGGTGCCTGCAAGGCCTGGGTCGGTACCCCCAGCAGCGGGTCGGCATGGCTGAACAGCCCCGGCCACAGGGCCCAGCCCACGGCAGTCAACAGGATGGCGATGGCCAGTACCAGAAAAAGTCGTTTCATCAGCGTTTCCCCAGGCGTGGATCGAGCCAGGGGTACAGGGCATCGACCAGCAGGTTGACCAGCACGAAAATCACTGCCGCCAGCACCACCACCCCCTGCACCATGGGAATGTCCTGGACGCTGACCGCTGCTTGCGCCAGGCGCCCCACCCCCTGGCGGGAAAACACGGTTTCGGTGACCACGGAGCCGGCCAGCAGCGAGCCCACGATCACCCCCGCCAGGCTCAGCACAGGGATCAGCGCGTTATGCAGAATGTGCTGGCAGACCACCCGGGGCCAGCCTAGCCCCTTGGCCCGCAAGGCTTCGACGAAAGGCTGGCGCTGCACCGTCGCCATGGACCGCAGCAGCACCTGGGCGATGATCGCAGCGGTGGGGATGGCCAGGGTCAGGGCCGGCAGCACCAGGGCCGGCAGGCCACGGTTACCCATGGCCGGAAACCAGTGCAGGCCGAAGGAAAAGCCCTGCAACAGCAACAGCCCCAGCCAGAACGTGGGTAAGGACACCGCCAGCGCCGGCACCCCCAGCAGCGCATCGCGCAGCCATGCCACCCGCGTCAGGCTGGCAATCAACGCCAGGCCCACGCCCAGCAGCAACGCCAGCGCCAGGGCGGCGAACGCCAGTTGCGCGGTGGCGGGCAGCGCCTGCAGCAGCGCGCCCGCCACGGGCTGGCCGGTCTGGATCGAATGGCCGAAGTCCAGGTGCAACGCCCGTTCCAGCGCCAGCCCGTATTGCACGATCACCGGTTGGTCCAGATGGTACTCAGCCCGTAGCCGCGCCACCTGGGCGGCATCGACGCTGGTCTGCTCGCCGCTCTGGTTGAGCATGATGCTCACGGGGTCGCTGGGCAGCGCGTACAGGATCACGAATGACACACTGAACGCCGCCCACAGCACCACCCCCGCCTGGGCCAGGCGGCCCAGCCAATAGCGCACCGCACTGGCCAAGGCGCGCTGCGCCAGGCGGGTCATGGCTGCACCCAGGTGTCGAAGAATTGCAGCCGCGACGAGGCCTCATAGTGCAGGCCGTGCACCTGCTTGCCCTGGGCCAGCACCGTGGCCAGTTCGACCAGGGCGATCGCGTGCCCGCCCTCGATCAACTGCTGGCTGGCCTGATCCACCAGCGCCTGGCGCTTGCTGGCGTCAAGGGTGGCCGCCGAGTCCGCCAGCAACGAGTCGATCTGGCCGGGTTGGCGCACGCTGACGTTATAGCCTGGCGCCTGGAACACGGTGCGCAGCACATCCGGATCGGCACGGGTCAGGTTGAGAAAGCGCACGCTGTAGTCCCCGCTGGCCTGCAGCGCGGTGGTCTGGCCGAGGGTGGTCTTGTTCAGGCGCAGCTCGATGCCCACCTGACGCAATTGCTGCTGTACCAGTTCCAGAATCGGCACGGATTGCCAGTAGTCGAGTTTGAACGACAACCGCTGGCCATCCTTGACCCGGATACCATCGCTGCCCGGCACCCAACCGGCCTCATCCAGCAACCGCCCAGCCCCCTGCGGGTCATGGGCCAGCAATGCGGAGAAGTCCCTATACAGGGGTGTACTGCTGGCCAGCAAGGCACTGGCCAACTGCTGGTAATGGGAAAGAATGGGCTTGAACTGCTGGCGGTCGATGGCCTTGTTCAGCGCCTGGCGCACGCGCAAGTCACTGAACAGCGGCGTGGATTCATTGGGCGCCAGGATGAATACCACGCCGGGGTTGGCGCGGCTGAGAATTGGCAGGCCCTGGCTTTGCAAGGCGGCCTCGTCCTGAGGCGCGACACTGGTGTTGACGTCGATCTGCCCCGACACCAGGCTGCCCAGGCGCACCCCCGACTCCGGGATGATCAGAAAGTCGATGCCCTCCAGCCAGGCCTGGTCGGTGTGCGCGGCCAGCGCCGATGGCCAGCGGTAGTCGTCACGCCGTGCCAGGGACACCACCTGGTTATGCACGAATGACTTCAGGGTGAACGGCCCCGAGCCCACCAGCTCGCCCTGGCACCGCTGGGCCGGTGCCGTGGCCAGGGTGCGGGCGGCCAACACGCCCAGGCTCATGGTCGAGGTGGCCTGCAGAAACTGGGCGTTGGGCTGGGCGAAGCGCACCACCACGGTGTGCGCGTCGGGTGTGTCGATACCGGTCAGGCCCGCCAGGTAGGTGGAGCCCAGAATGGCCCGCGCACCCAGTTCAACGATCCCTTGCAGGTTGGCCTTCACCGCCGCGGCGTCCACGGCTGTGCCGTCACTGAACGTCACGCCCGGGCGCAGGTGAAACGTGAAGTGGCGAGAGTCGGCGGACACCTCCCAGCGCTCGGCCAACCAGGGTTTGATGGCCCCGGTGGCCGGGTCCTGGTCGGTCAGCGAATCCACCAGTTGTCGGCCCACGTTGAGTGCCGTGTTGTTACCCGCCTGTTGCGGGTCGATGCATTGCGGGTCACCGTCCAGGGCTACTTTCAACACACCCCCGCGGTGCGGCGTGCCTGGCTGGTCGGCGCTGGCCACCGGCGCGTGGGTATCACCGCAGGCGGCCAGCGCCACGGCCAGCAGCGATACGGCGAAAGGACGAAGCAGGCTCATGAACGGGCCTCGGCGCGTCGGTTGGCAATAAAGGGTAGCCCGAGGTTTTCGCGCAGGGTCTGGCCCTGGTACTCGCGGCGGAACAGCCCACGGCGTTGCAGTTCCGGTACCACCTGTTCGGCAAAATCACCGATGCCCTGGTGCAGCCCGGAGAACATCACGTTGAAGCCATCGGCGGCGCCCGCCTCGAACCACGCCTGAAAATCGTCGGCGATGCTTTCGGGGGTACCGATCAGGATGCGATGGCCACCGGCGGTCAGCTTGTTGAACAACTGGCGCACCGTGGGCCGTTCGCGGCGGATCAGGTCGAAGACCAGTTTCTGCCGGCTCTTGTGGGTGTTGGTGTCGAATTGCTCGGGCGGCAGCGGCACCACGGCGTCGAACGGCAACTCGGACAGATCAAAGCCCAGGCTGGTGAAACGCGAGATCGAACGCAGGAACGAAGGCGGGTCCAGCAGCGCCTGTTGCTGGTCATAGCGCGCCTGGGCCTCCTCAAGCGTCCGGCCCACAATGGGTGACACGCCGGGCAGTACCTTCAAGTGGTCGGGGTCGCGCCCCAGGGCGGCGGCGCGCTGCTTGATCTCGGCGTAAAACGCCTGGCCCTGCTCTACCGTGTGCTGGGCGGTGAAAATCAGTTCGCCTGCCCGGGTCGCCAATGCACGGCCTGCGTCGGAGGAACCAGCCTGGGCAATCACCGGGTAGCCCTGCACCGGGCGCGCGGCGTTCAGCGGGCCACGCACCTGAAAATGGGTGCCGTGGTGGTTCAGCACATGGAGCTTGTCAGTGTCCAGAAAACGGCCGCTGGCCTTGTCCTGGATAAAGGCGTCGTCGTCCCAACTGTCCCACAGGCCGGTGACCACGTCGTAGAACTCCTCGGCGCGGTCGTAGCGATCGGCGTGCAGCACATGGGCGTCGCGGTTGAAATTCTCGCCACCGCCCAGGGACGTCACCAGGTTCCAGCCTACCCGGCCGCCGCTCAGGTGGTCGATATTGGCGAACTTGCGCGCCAGGTTGTAGGGCTCGTTGTAGGTGGTGCTCGCGGTGGCGATCAGGCCGATGCGCTGGGTGCTCAGGGCCAGCGCAGGCAGCAGCACCAGGGGGTCCCAGCGCACGCTGTTGGGCCCGTGGGCCAGTACGTCCAGGTCGGTGTCGACGTTCACCGTGTCGTTGAAGAAAACGGCATGGAAACGCGCTGCTTCCAGGGTCTGGGCCACCCAGCGAAAGTGCTCGAAGTCGCGGAACGAGTCCGCCGCCGCCGAGGGATGGCGCCAGCCGGCGCCCATGATGCCCGCGCTGGGAATGAAGGCGCCGAGGATGATTTGCTTATGCGCTGTGCTCATGTGCCACTCCTCAGAAGTTGTAGGTCAGGCGCGTGTACCAGAAGCCGCCGTAGGGGTCGAACGGCGAGATGCTGCCGAATTTGGGAAAGCCGTTGACGTCCCCCTGGGGGTAGGCGTTGTTGTCGGCGCGCACGTCGAACAGGTTGTTGGCCCCCACCGCCAGGCTCAGGTCCTTGGTCACGGCGTAAGCCACCTCCAGGTCGGTGAGCCACTTGGCACCGTAGGTCACGTCGTACTGAGGGTTGGTGTCGCGGGCGGTGACCTTGTCGTAACGGGTCACGGCGCCGGTGACGGTGAACTGGCCGATGTCCCAGACGCCACTGAGGATCAGCTTGGTCTTGGGGTTGGCCACGGTCAGGTAGCCCTGCGCTACGCGGTCGAACAGCGCCAGGTTGCTGCCGGCAGCGGTGAGCGCCGCCGGCGTGGACTTGATGCTATCGATCTGGGTCTTGTTCCAGTTGAACGCGACGCCGTACTTGACGCTACCGTAGGCGCCGTAGTCCACCTTGTAGTCGGTCACCAGGTCCAGGCCACGGGTCGTGGTGTCGGCGGCATTCGTGAAGTATTTGACCTGGTAACCGGGCTTGTAGCCGTTGGCGACCAGAATCTGGTTGACCCCGGCGCCGGACAGGAAGCCGGTCAAGGCGATACGGTCGTCGATCTTGATCTGGTAGGCGTCCAGGGTCACGCTGGCCGCCTGTATCGGCTGCCAGGTGAAACCCAAGCTGATGTTCTGCGATTTTTCGGGCTTCAGGTCTTCGGCGCCCAGGGCACGGGCCAGCGCCGAGTCGACGCGGGCGGTCTTGGCTTCGACGAACTGCGACACACCGTTGACCGAGGTGTACTGGTTGGACGTCTGGGCGTACACCGATTGCGACAGCGAGGGGGCGCGGAAGCCGTTGCTCAACGTGCCACGCAAGGCGAAGGTCGGTGTCAGGTCGTAACGCAGCGACAGCTTGCCGCTGGTGGTAGTGCCCGAACCGTCGTCGTAGCCTTCGAAGCGCCCCGCGGCGCCCACGTAGAGTTTCTCGAAGGGGTTGAAGCCCACGTCCAGGTAGCTGGCGTAGCTGTTGCGGCTGGCCTGGCCGGCGTCCTCGGGCGTGAGGGTGATGGCGCCCTGGGCACCGACGGCGGCGGGCTGGCCGGCCAACGGGCCACTGGGGTAAATGTAGCCGCCGTTGAGGTACGACAGCGGGTTGTCGGACTCGGTCTTGTAGCGCTCATGCCGGTGTTCCAGGCCCCAGGACACCTGGGCTGGCTTGCTCAGGCCAACATCGAAGGCACGGGTGACGTCCAGGTTGTTGGTCCATTGGTCGAACGTGCTGCTGTAGGTGTTGAAATGGGTCGGGCTGCTGGGGCCCAACGAAGCGTTGAGGGTCTTGTCGGCGCCGGACTGGGCGTCATCGCGGCCGAAGGTGGAGCTCAGGTCCCAGTCCCAGCCCAGGGCCTGGCCCTTGGCACCCGCAGCGGCCTGGTAGTCGTCCTCCACCAGGGTGTAGAACGGCGCGGTGCCGTCGGGGTAGATCTGCGGAATGATGTTGGTCGAGTTGGGCCGGCGGTAGTTCTGCCCGCCTCGGGCGTCACGGTGGCTGTAGGTGGAAAACGAATACAGGGTGACATCGTCCAGCGGTAACTCGGCGTTGTAGGCGACCTTGATGTCCTTGATCTTCGGCAGGCCGTTCTCCTGCACTTTGCGGTCGGCGGTGGCGTCGCGCGGGTCGGCGCTGCCGTCCGGTTGCTTGTAGTAGAAGCTGCCAGTGGCATCGCGCGAACGCACGGCGGTCTGCTGCGATTTGGCGTCCAGGGAGAAGTTGATGAAACCGTCGTTGGGCAGTGCCTCACCCTGATTGTAAGTCTGGCGCAGGATGCCACCATCGCCCTTGGCCGCATAATCACCATAGGAAGTACTGACCGAACCACCATGGTCCTGTTGCTTGAGGATGATGTTGATCACCCCGGCGATGGCGTCCGACCCGTACTGGGCCGAGGCGCCGTCGCGCAGCACCTCGATGTGGTCCACGGCGCTGACCGGGATCATGTCCAGGTCCACGGGGTTGGTGCCGTAGGCCGCCGTGGAGTCGAGGTTGATCACCGCGCTGTTGTGACGGCGTTTGCCGTTGACCAGCACCAGCACGTTGGAGCCGTTCAGGCCTCGCAAGCTGTAAGGCCTGGCGATGCTGTCGTTGGAACTGCCGGAGGGCCGCTGGGAGAACGACGGCAAGGCCTTCTGCAAGGCGCCGCGCAGGCTGCCGCTGCCGGTTTTCTCCAGTTGCTGGCCACTGATGACATCGATAGGTGCGGGGCTGCTGGTCACGGTACGGGACTCGCTGCCGCGCGAGCCGGTGACGATCACCGTGCCCAGGGTGTCATCACTGTTGGTATCGGCAGCGGCGAACATCGGCTGCAGGGCGTAACCGGCCAGCAACAGGGGGGCGAAGCGGAGGGTAAGACGCGAGGAATACGGGGTCATGTCAAACGCTCAGAAGTTGATTGAAGTCGTGGCGCCACAGCGGTCGGACGTCGACGGCGCGGCGAATCAATTGCTGGTCATGAAACAGGTCGGCGACGTGCTGTTGCGAAGCGATGGCCGTGTCATCCACGGCGACCACCTCGGCCGGCTGGCTGCGCTGGCGGAACTGCTGCAGGTACAGCTCGCGGCTGATGCCGGTCAGCTGCGCGCTGCGGTCGGCCCAGGCGTCCGGGTGCGCCTGTATCCAGGCCCAGGTAGCACGCTCGCGTTGCAGGAAATCGCCGATGCGCGCGCGGCGAACGGGGTCGGCCAGGGCAGCGTCATTGGTGGCGATCAGGTAGTTGCCGGCGTAGTAACCCGCCGTCCCCTCGAGCATCTCGCCATCCATCATCGTCGCGGCCCGAAGCCCGCTGATGCCACCGGCCACCAGCGCGTCGATGTGGCCGTTCTGGAAGGCGATCAGCGCGTCCTGCATGGGCATCGGCACCGGCACCACGTCGCTCAAGGCCAGGCCGTTGTGCTGCAGCAGGTTGAGCAGAAACGCCTGGGTGTTGGTGCCGCGCACGAAACTCACGCGCTTGCCCCGCAGGTCACTGATGTGCTGGATGCCCGCCGCCTTGTTCACCACCAGGCGCGTCTCGTTGGCGTCACCACGCACCACGGCGATCAGCTTGATCGGGGCGTTGGCCGCGGCAGCGAACACGGGCGGGATCTCGCTCATGTAGGCGTAGTCCAGGTGGTCGCTGGCCAGCGCTTCGATGACGATGCTGCCCCCGGCGATATCCGCCCACTCCACCGGGTACGGCAGGTTGCCCTGCCCCGCGAGGTCGAGAAACGACGGCACCAGGCCCTTGTAGCGCCAGACCCGCAGCCCTGGCCCGGTGGCCATCGCGCGGCCCGCCAGGCAGCCCGCGCCCAGCGCCAGCCCCGCCTGCAGCACGCGGCGTCGAGAAAAATGCGGCATGGTGATTCCTCAATCCAGCAGGTCGGGTTGTTCCAGGCGGATGCGGTCCCACAGCGGCAGGAAGTTCAGCCAGGCAAAGAACTCATGGCGGGCCTTGTCGCCACTGTCGGCCGGGTCGAGTTCAGGCACCACGGGCGTGCCGGCGGCATACGCCAGCAAGTGCGCCCGGGCCGTGTCGTCGGCGAGAATGAAGCGCCAGGCGGCACTCTCCACGGTCTGGCCCACGGCCCACAGCCCGTGGTTTTGCCACACCAGCAGGTTATGGTCGGCAAAGGTCTCGACAAACGCCTGGCTGACCCGGTCGCGGTCCTGCTCCAGGCGCCCGTCGGCGGCGCGCAGGGCATGGCGGTCGAAAATCACCTGGTCATTGATGAAGGCACTGGACTCGGCGGTGATGGGCTGGAACAGGCGGCCCTGGGACGACCACACCCGGCCATGGAAACCATGCACATGGGCGATGCCCACCACCTCCGGGCGCGCCTTCTGCAGGTCGTAGTGCAGTTCCAGCGCACTGGTGTTGAGCACGCCCTCGCCTTCCACGACCTGGCCATCACCGTCCACGCGCAGCAGGTGTGAGACGCTGATCTGGGAAAATGGCACGCCCAGCGGGTTGATCCAGTAGTGGTCGGGCTCCACCGGGTCGCGAGCGGTAAAGTGCCCTGCCACACCGACTTCGAAGCCCAGCTGGGCAAACAGCCTATAGGACGCCGCCAGCCGTTGCTTGCGGTGCAGGCGCTCCTTGAACGGGTCTTCGTGACGCACCGGGTGGCGCAGGGCCAGGCGGTTATTGTCCTGGGGCAGGCTGTAGATGCCTTGGGGAAACGACGGATGTTGGCTCATGGTGACAGACTCGGGTTGTCTCCTGCCTGGGCAGGTGCTTCTTCGGCGCAGCCGGGTCCGCTGGCAAGGGCCAGGGGGCTGCGATGGCGGTGGCGCGAAGCAGTCGGGTGGTCAGGTTTGCATGGTGTACCCCTCGCAGGTCAGGAAGCAGACAGGCTCTCCTCCACCGTGCGGGGGTCGGGATGAACGCTTGGGCTCAAGCGTGTATCAACATTATTCGTCTAAGTATCAGTAGTAAAATTCTGATTAGTTATATGCTGATTAATATTTATTAAATCTTCATTGTGTTATCAGCTATTTGCATTTCCACTCATTGCTTTGGGAGGCTGTCCATGGATATCGGCTGCTTGGCATTCCAACCGCCAGCCTCGAACACATCGTACGCGAGGACCTGTTAGCCGAGCTGTGCCCCTACCGAGATGCCGAGGCTGCGGGGGCTTGCCTGTGGGACCGAGCGAAGCTCGGGAAGGCCGCACCGCGCTGGACCTGATACACCGCGCCGCCCGCTTCCCGAGCTGGCGCCCGGTCCCACAGGGCTGCGTCGGCCTGGTGGGTGGGAGCGTAGCTTGCTAGCGAAAAAGGCAACGCGGTGTACCTGATGGACCGCGTTGTGCCCTTCGCCAGCAAGCTGTGCTCCTACAGGCTGCGGGGCTTGCCGGTGGGACCGGGCGAAGCTCGGGAAGCAGGCGCCGCGGTTATCAACGGGTGAAGGTCACGGCCACAAACGCGTCAGTTCAGGGTCAGGAACAGCGCCGAGGTCCAAACACGGGACTGGTCACGCTGCCGGGCACAGATGAACAACGGGTGTTCGCGAGCCGGGTCCAGGTCCAGGTCCGCGAGCGCCACCTGCCCCTGTATTTCGCGCGGCAAGGGCGCCATGGTCATGCACTCCACGGCTACCTGCAACTCAGCGCCCGCCAGGTGCTGCACGTGCGCGCCTGCGGTCAGCAGGGTGTCACCGGTCAGGTCGATATCGACCCTGGGCGCATGCACGAACGGCTGAGGCTGCGACGGGTCCCCCACCTTGACGTAGCTGTCGATACGGCTGCATACCTGAATCCGCGCGCCGGCAAGGTGCGACAGCTCCAGCTCGATGCTGTCGGTGTCGCCGTTGGTGTCGGTGCGAAATGCCAGGCGGGTGGGCCCCTGACGCCAGACGGTCTGCTCGGGATGGTCCAGGCCCCGGGTAGTGAAACCCTTGATTACCGCGCCGGTGACCTCGATTTCACCCGCCCAATAGGCGCCGCGGTAGCGGTCCTTGATCCGCGCGCCACCCAGCCGCACACGGATACGCTGGCTGGAAAGGCCCAATTCCTGGTGCAGGTTGCGCGACCAGATCAACTGCTCACCGTCGAACAGGTCGACCTGCTCCCAGCCGCTGTCGCCCAGCAAGCGATAGTCCAGGTGGTCGCTGGCCTGGGCGCTGAACACCTCACCCATCAAGTGCTGGCCCTGGCGGAGGCTGGCGAACGTGCGTTCGCCGGTGGTGGCGAACGTACGTCGGGCCCGCAGGGCCTTGCCGACGCTGGCGCGGTCGAAACCGCTGGACAGCACCCCGGTCAGGCCGCCACGGGAACCAAACACCGCCGTGGCCGGCACCCCGCCGCCGCAACGGCCCTGGTGCTCGTCACTGTTGGCCGCCGCCCCGACGCGGTACCCGCGCTGCAAGGCCTCGGCGTACACCCAGTGGAACTGTCCCCAGGCCGATCCTACCTCGATTAGGCGCTCCAGCTCAGGGTGGTGCCAGTCCAGGTTGCAGCGGCGCCCGCCCACGTGAGGCATCATCAAGTGCCCTTCGGGGTCTTTGGCGTAGGCGGCGTACAACTCATCCACCGGCCAGGCGCCCGGCTTGATGGTGCCGGCAGTGAACTCGTTCCACTCGAATGACCGCACCAGGCGGCCCTGGTTGTCGAACGGGAACTCCGGCTTGCGGTCATGCAGGAACACCACGTTGCGATCCCCCCCGGCGCACGAGTTGCCGCACCATTCGGTACCGGGGTAGCAGACGAACCGCCCCGGCTCGTTGAGTTCGCTGATCAGTGCAACGGCCTGGTCCCAGCGCTGCTCGGTGATGTTGAAGTCGTTGGCGGTGTAGCCCAGCACATCCAGGCCAGCGACATCGCGGCCATAGCTGAGGTTGTACAAGGTGTCGTTGGTGCCCACGGTATCATCCGAATGCACGTGCAGATCCGCATACAGCGGCCGCAACCCGGCACCGGCGGCATCTACCGTCACATAGGCAATGCTGGGTGCGACGCCGGGGTGGTCGACCCGGGCAAGCAATTGCCATTCGCCCTGCCCCTGCAACACCAAGGCACTCTGGCGCACCACGGCCCAGCCGTCGCCGGCCAGGGTGAAAGGCAATTCTTGCGCCTCGCCCTCAGGACCGGCCAACGTCAGCACACCGGCCAAGGGTAACTGCCGGCAGGTGTTGCCCCAGGCGTCATCGGCACGCACCAGCACGTCGAAGGCCTCGCCAGCACTGATCAACCGCGGGGCGATGACCTGCAGGTGGCTGGCCGGGCCGGGCACGATATCCAGCAGCAGGTCGCCCGGCACCTCGGCGAACTTGGAGCTGCCCAGCGGGTCGATGAACAGGCGCATCTGGAAGCCTTTTTCGACAAAGCTCTGCACCCGCGTGCCGGCTCCGCCCTGACGGCGGTCGCCCAGGCGGATGATGATGCGGTCACCGGGGTTCAGGTAGCCGTCGATGATGTCGATGATCAAGGCTTTCTGGAACGGCCGCTCATGGCCCTTCTGGTCGAACCGCACCTTCAGGTGCTGCACGGTGGCCTGGCTCTGGCCGGGCACCAGGTCACCGGCCTGGTACTCGGCACTGACGTAGTTGGCGCCGGCCGGGTTGCTGATCTGGAACAGCGCCCAGTCGGAATAGAACTTGAACGCCAGTTTCAGCCAGGCGCCGTCAGCCAGGCCGCTGCCGCCCACTTCGTAGACCAGGGTGATTTCATCCCACTGGCCGGCCACCAGGGTCTGCCGGTCGCAACTGATGCTGCCGAGGAATGGCCGCTGCTTGTTGCGCTCGTACAAGCCCTGGGGGGCGATGTAGTGCCCGGCGTCGCGCGGATCGAAAGTAGTACTCAAGTGACACCTCGTGAAGGGTTCGATTCAGAATGGGCCGGCCGCGTCACTGCGGGCGCCAGGCCTGGTAATGACGTTCGATGCGGCGGAACACCAGGCTTTCCATCAGCCAGGCCAGCAAGCCGATCAGGACAATGCCCAGCAGCACCTGGCTGCTGTTGCCGATCTGCCCCCCCATGGACACCATCCAGCCAATGCCCTGGGAGGCGCCGATCATTTCCGCCGCCACCAGCGCCCGCCAGCCTTGGCTGAAGCCGATGCGCAGGGCTGCGGTCAGGAAGGGCAGCGAGGCCGGCATATAGACATGGGCCAGCAATTGCCAGCGGTTGGCGCCCAAGGTACGGGCGGCGCGCACTTCACCGCCGCGAATGCTCTGCACGCCCTCCTGCAGGGTGACGGCCATGGGAAACACCGCGGCAATGAAAATCACCAGCACGATGGAGAAAAACCCCAGGCCGAAAATGATCAGGATCAGCGGCGCCCAGGCGATCGGCGGGATAGCCATGAACAGGCTGTTGAGGGGCGAGATGAAGTCGCGAAAGCGCCGCGACAGCCCGCCAGCGCTGCCCAACAGCACCGCCACCAGCACGCCGCCACAAAAGCCGGCCAACTCTTCCATCAGGCTGGCGCGCAGTTGCAACCACAGCGAGCCATCGGCCAGCCAGCGCAGCGCCTCATGGGCCACCACCCAGGGTTGTGGTAGCACATAGCTAGGGAAGCGGCTGGCCAGGGCCACCCACACCAACAGCAGGAACGGTAGCGAGGCCCAGCCCCAGTTTGGTTTTGGTAAGGTCATGAAGGGCTCAGTGCGACGCTTTTTCCAGGTATGACGTGTCCACCAGTTGCGCTGGGGTCATGGCGGTGTCCATGAACCCCAGAGCCTTGGAGTCGTTCATCAGGCGCTGAATGAATTGAATGTCGGCTGGCCCCAGGTCGGCGGACCAGCCCAGCCGCGTGCGAGCCTGGGCAACGATTGCTTCGGGGCTGATGGTCTTGCCGTCAGGGCCTTGCACCGGTTCCAGGCGAAACGCATCGGCGATGATGCGGTTGGCTTCGGCGGGGTGTTCGTTGAGGAAAGCGACTGCCTTGCGATGGGCACGCAGCAGCTTGACCACGTCGTCGGGGCGCTCGTGCAGGGTCTTGGGCAGCGCGATGACCACGTACCAGGGGTATTGCGGCAGCGCCTGGTTGACGTCCAGCAGCACCCGCGCCGAACCGCACAGCACGGCTTGGCTGACGAAGGGCTCCCAGGTGAACGCAGCATCGACGATGCCTCGGTCCAGGGCAGCGTTCATGTTGCCCGGGGGCATGTCGATGATGTTCAGGTCATGGTCGGGGTCCAGCCCGGCCTTCTCTTTCAGCACATAGCCGCGCAGCAGCACGTCCATGCCACTGCCCTTCTTGACCCCGGCGAGCTTCTTGCCTTTGAGGTCCTGAAGTTGCTGGACAGGGCTGTGGTCCCCCACCAGCACCGCGGCCTGGCCGTAGTTGACCTTGGCCAGGATGGTGCTTTTCAGCCCGCGCGAATACCACTGGTACACCGGCGGCGTCCCCACATAGGCCACGTCCAGCTCGCCAGCGGCCAAGGCCTGCTGGATCACCGGGCCGTCGCCCAGGGCCTTGAGATCAACGTCCAGGCCTTCCTGTTTGTAGAAGCCTTCCTTGTCGGCGATCAGGGCCGGGGCGTTGGCCATGGCGAACACATAGCCGATGCGCAGCGGTTTATCGGCAGCAAAGGCGCTGGTGGCCAGGGTCAGGGCCGACAACGTGGCGGCCAGGAGGGCAGTTCTGATCATGCGAGGGTCTCGGGCAAGGGGCGAACGGGAATGGCAAGGGGCGACTGGGCCATGACCTGGGAGATGCGCTCCATCAGTTCATTGCGGTAATCGAGGAACGCGGGCAGGCGCCGGGTCACCCGGTTGCTGCGTGGGCGTGGCAGGTCGATGGCCAGTTCGCTGTGGATACCACCGGGGGCGATATTGAGCACGACCACGCGGTCGGCCAAGAACACCGCTTCATCGATGTCATGGGTGATGAACAGCACGGTCTGGCCCAATTCGGCCCACAGGCGCAGGGTTTCCTCGTTCATGCTGTTGCGGCTGATGGCGTCCAGGGCGGCGAAGGGTTCATCCATCAGCAGCACGCCGGGTTCCAGCGCCAAGGTTCGGGCCAGGGACACGCGCTGCTGCATGCCCCCCGACAGTTGATGGGCCAGGCGCTGGGCAGCGTGCTCAAGGCCCACCAGGCGCAAATAGCCCAGGGCTTTTTCGCGCTGCTCGGCATCACTGCCCTGCCCGGCCATGCGCAAACCGAAACGCACATTCTCCAGGGCGCTGAGCCAGGGGAACAGTTGCGGTGCCTGGAACACGTAGCCCAACTCCGGCAGTTCCGGGCGCACCGCCTGCTCGTTGATCAGGATGCGCCCGGCGGACGGTGCCTGGAATCCGGCCAGCAAATTGAGCAAGGTGGTTTTACCGCACCCTGACGGCCCGAGAATGGCCACGAACTCGCCTGGCCGCGCCCGCAGGCTGAATTGCTCGAACACCGTATGGCCGTTGGCGTAACCGAAACTGATCGCGTCGACATTCAGGGCGTTGGCACCGGGGGGCGAAACAAAGGGAGTCAAGGGCATGGCAAGCGCTGTCAGGTCGTTTACAATGGATAGTCCTGACATAATACGTATTAATACAAGCTGAACCAAAATTGTATTTTCATAACCTTAGAAGCAACGGAACCGCACAGTGCCCATCCTTCGCGACAGCACCACGTCACTTCAAGAGCAGATCGCCCAGCAGTTGCTGGAAGAAATCCAGCGCGGCGAATTCGAACCCACCGGCAAACTGCCGTCCGAGGCCGAACTGGGCAAGCGCTTCGGGGTGAGCCGCGTCACCGTCCGCCTGGCGGTGGGCAAGCTGTGTGACGACGGCGTGGTCGAACGCAAGCAGGGCAAGGGCACCTTCGCCGCCGCCAAGCAGGTACGTCATGGTCTGGATGCCTTGCGCAGTTTCCATGAGGCCTTGTTGCTGCAGGGCCTCACACCCACCATGCGTGTGGTGGGCCAGCACCTGCAACCGACGCCGGAAGCCTTGCGCGCGCTATTCGAAGGTGCCGCCCAGTGCCTGTGCGTGGAGCGGCTGCACTTCGTCGACGGCGAACCCATCGCCCTGGGCCGCAGCTACCTGCCGGCGCAACTGGCCAGCGTGGTGTGGGAAGAAGTTGAGCAGCAGCCCATCTATTCGATACTGGAGGCAGTCACCGGCAGCCCGGTTGCCCGTGCCGACCTGGCTATCCGTGCCCAGGAGGCCGACAAGGCTCTGGCTGACAGCCTGGGGGTCAAGCGCGGCGCGGCCCTGCTGGTCATGGAGCGCACCTCGTGGTTCGCCGATGGCCGCTGCTGCGACCGCACCACCTTTCACATCCGGCCAGAGCGCTATGCGTTTGTCCTGAGCGGGGTGTTCAAGTCTCGCGGCGGGCAGTGAGCCGCCCCGCCCGTGCGTAAAAGGTAGCTGCAGCAAAGCTTCCCCTGTGGGACCGGGCGAAGCTCGGGAAGCAGGCGCTGCGGTATTCCTGACATACCCCGCCAGGCCCTTCCCGGGCAAGCCCGGTCCCACAAGGAGTGGCTGCGGTTTTGGGGTTTGCCCTGTGGGACCGGGCGAAGCTCGGGAAGCAGGCGCCGCGGTGTTCCTGACATACCCTGCCAGGCCCTTCCCGGGCAAGCCCGGTCCCACAAGGAGTGGCTGCGGTTTTGGGGTTTGCCCTGTGGGACCGGGCGAAGCTCGGGAAGCAGGCGCTGCGGTATTCCTGACATACCCCGCCAGGCCCTTCCCGGGCAAGCCCGGTCCCACAGTTTCAGTCGTGGGCGCTGCTCTTGGCCAGTATGGCGTGCAGCAGCACATCGGCCCCAGCGGTTGCCCAGTGGGGATGGATGTGCTCGGCTTCGTTATGGCTGAGGCCGTCCACACACGGGACGAAGATCATCGCCGTGGGCGCCACGCGGTTGAGGTAGCAGGCATCGTGCCCCGCCCCCGAGATCATCGACCGGTGGCTGAGGCCCAGTTCCTCGCAGGCCGCGCGCACGGTGGCCACGCAGTCGGCATCGAACGCAATCGGCGCATACTGGAAAATCTGCTCTACCTGCCAGCGCAAGCCGATACCGTCGGCAATGCCTTGCACGGCCTCGCGCAACTGGCCATCCAGGACGGCCAGCACCGCTTCGTCCGGATGGCGGAATTCCACGCTGAAGAACACCCGGCCGGGCACCACGTTGCGCGAATTGGGGTAGACGTTGGCCATGCCCACCGTGGCCCGCCCTTCCGCACCCTGGGCCAGGCCCAGGCCGTTGACCGCCTCCACCACGCGCGCAAAGCCCAGCAAGGCGTCCAGCCGGTGGTCCATGGGCGTGGTGCCGGCATGGGCGCTGCGGCCAGTGAGTTCCACTTCATACCAGCGCTGGCCCTGGGCACCGGTGACCACGCCGATGGTGATGCCTTGAGCCTCCAGGATCGGACCCTGTTCGATGTGCAACTCAAACGCGGCATGAATGGGCGTGACCTGGCACGGGTGCTCGCCAGCGTAACCGATCTGCGCCAGTGCCTGGCCCAGCGTGACACCGTTGGCATCGACCCGCGACAAACCGTATTCCAGGTCGAATACCCCGGCATAGACACCTGAGGCGATCATGGCAGGGGCGAAGCGCGAACCTTCTTCGTTGGTCCAGTTGACCACCTCGATAGACCGATCAGTCTGAATACCATGGTCATTCAGGCTGCGCACCACCTCAAGGCCGGCCAGCACGCCGTAGATACCGTCGAACTTGCCCCCCGCCGGTTGCGAGTCACCGTGGGAGCCAGTGACCACCGGCGCCAATTGCGGATGGCGGCCTTCGCGGCGCGCGAAAATGTTGCCCATGGCATCGACACGGACCTGGCACCCCGCCTCCTCCGCCCAGCGTACAAAAAGCTCACGGCCCAGGCGGTCCTCTTCACTCAGGGCCAGGCGCGACACGCCGCCGTTGGCCGTGGCGCCATGCTGGGCCATGTCCATCAGCGTCTGCCACAGGCGCTCGCCGTTCACCTGCGGTGCCTGGCTCATGGCTGGCCGCCCTCGGGCTTGGCGCGGTAGCGGAAATCACACCGTGGCGCCCCACCCATGATGGTCTGGGTACGGGTCAGTTCAATGTCGGGGTTATAGCCGACGATGAACAGTTCATCACGGTTGCACGACAACAGGTGGCCGATCTCGCTCAAGCCCATCTCGTGGTACATCTCGGCGTAACGGCAGCGTTTGACGTCGTAATCATAGTGCTGGGCGTCACTGGCGATCACCTCGACCTTGAGGGCGTCATCCTTCTCCCACAGCACCTGCAGCTCGACAAAGCTCTGCAGGTCGGCGCCCTTGGCTTCCTTGGCGGCAAAGCTGCGCCCGGCCTCGATAGCGGCGTTGCCCACCGCCTCGCCAATCACGGCCGCGGCGTGGGCCTTGCCATGCTCACGGACGAGAATCTCGTAGATGGGCTTGATGATTTCGGCTTCAATGCGCCGACGGGCCAGAATGCCCAGTTCACCGTCATGACTGCTCATGCGCGTGTCTCCTGCGAAGGCGCGGGGGCTGCCCGCGCCGTGATGAAATGATTACTGCCCGCCGTGTGCCACGCTGACCGGCTGCCATTGGTTGGCCTTGACCTGGTACACGGTGAACGATGGGTTTTTCAGGTTGCCCTGGGCATCGAAGGCGATGGTGCCAGTCACCCCGGCATACTGGCTGGCGCGCAGCGCCGGCAGGTACTGCTGCGGGTCGGTGGAGTCCGCTTTTTCGATGGCGGCAATCAGCACGCCGACGCCGTCGTAGGCAAATGGCGCGTGCAGCTCGATGGGGGCCTTGAAGCGCGCGCGGTAGGCGGCTTCGAACGCCTTGCCGCCGGGCATCTGCGCCACGGCCAGGCCTGGCTCCAGGGCAGTCACGCCCTCGCCATCGTTCTGCGCCAGTTGCAGGAAGGTCTGGCTGACGAAACCACCCGCGCCCATCAGGGTAGCCTTGATGCCCAACTGCTTGATGCGCCGGGCCAGGGGCGCGGCCTGGGAGTCCACGCCGCCAAAGAAGATCAGGTCCGGGTTCTGCGCGCGAATCGTGGTAAGCACGGCGCTGAAGTCGATGGTCTTGTCGTCCACGTACTCACGGGCCACCACCTTGCCGCCATGGGCGTCGACGGCCTTGATGAACTGGTCGGCCAGGCCCTGGCCGAAGGCCGTGCGGTCGTCGATGACAGCGATGCGCTGGGCCTTGAGGGTTTGCAGGGCGTATTGGCCCGCGACCTGGCCGCCGTCATCGTCGTGGCCCATGATGCGGAAGCTGGTGTCGAAGCCCTGCTGGGTGTAGGCGTGGCCGGTGGCGACCGGCGCCACCTGGGCGATACCGGCGTCATGGTACACCCGCGCCGCCGGAATGCTGGTGCCGGTGTTCCAGTGCCCCACCACACCCACTACCCCCGCGTCCACCAAGCGCTGGGCCACGGTCACCGCGGTGCGTGGGTCGGACTGGTCGTCTTCGCTGACCAGCTTGAAGGTCACCGGCTTGCCACCCAGGGTCGGGTGCTTGGCGTTGGCGTCGCTGATGGCCAGTTGAGCGCCGTTTTCCAGGTCCTTGCCGATCCGGGCCGACGGCCCGGTCAAGGGGCCCGCCAGGCCGATCAGGACTTCCTGGTCGGCCTGGGCCATGGCACTGGCCACGCTGGTGAGGGCCAAGCCCACGAGGGCCGCGCGTTTGAAAAAGTTGTTCATGGTCATTTCCTGTTAAAAAACGCGGCTGCTGCCAGCCACACTGCAAGGAGGGAACACGCCGGCGGTCCGGTGGCGTCGGGGGTCAAATCAATTCATTCACCCAGGTACGCTGCGCGAATCTGCGGATCGTCCAGCAACTGCGCAGACGGCCCGCTAAGGGTGATTCGGCCACTGTCCATCACGTACGCGCGGTCGGTGACCTGCAAGGCCAGACGGGCGTTCTGCTCCACCAGCAACAGGGTCATGCCGGCCTGGCAGACGCTATCGATCACCTCGAAAATCTTCTCCACCATCAAGGGCGCCAAGCCCATGGACGGTTCATCCAGCACCAGCAGGCGCGGCCTGGACAGCAACGCACGGGCCAGCGCCAGCATCTGCTGTTCACCGCCGGACAACAGGCCTGCCGGCTGCGCCAGGCGCTCGCGCAGGCGCGGAAAGTGGTCGAACAGTCCGTCCATTTCACTGGCCACCTGCTCGCGGTCGCGGCGCAGGTAGGCACCGGCCTGCAGGTTTTCCAGCACGCTCATGCGGGTGAAGATGCCCCGCCCCTCCGGCACCAGGGCCATGCCCTGCCCCGGCAGCCGGTGGGCGGCCGCGCCGGCGATCGAGCGCCCGCCGAAGCGGATCTCCCCCGCTGCCGCTGGCAGCAAGCCTGCCAGGGCCTTGAGGGTGGACGTCTTGCCAGCGCCGTTGGCGCCGATCAGGGTCACGCGCTCCCCGGCCTGCACCTGCAGGTCGATGCCCTTCACCGCTTCGATGGCGCCGTAGCGCACCTTCAGCCCCTTGATGTGCAACAGTGCTTCAGACATGGGCAGCGCCCCCCAGGTAAGCCTTGATCACGGCGGGATGGCGGCGCACGTCCTGGGGCGTGCCTTCGGCGATCAGGGTGCCGTAGTCGAGCACACTGATGCGGTCGCACACGCCCATCACCAACTTCACGTCATGCTCGATCAACAGCACGGTGCGGCCATCGTCACGAATCTTCTCCAATAGCCCGCGCAGTTGCTGCTTCTCGGTGGCATTCATGCCGGCAGCCGGTTCATCCAGGGCCAGCAAGCGTGGCTCGGTGGCCAGTGCCCGGGCAATTTCCAGGCGCCGCTGGTGGCCGTAGGACAACGCATCGGCGCGGCTGTCGGCCCACTGGCCAATACCGACATAGTCCAATAGGTGCCGGGCCACGGCTTCGGTCTCGCGTTCCTCTTCCCGGGCCCGGCGATGGCGGCTCAGTGCCGCCCACACGCCGTTGCGGGTACGTACATGGCGGCCAACCATGACGTTCTCCAGCACTGTCATCGAATTGAACAGGCGGATGTTCTGGAACGTACGGGCAATGCCGGCCTGGGCCACTTTGTGCACCGCTGTCGGTGCATAGGCCTGGCCATCGAGCATGAAGCGGCCGCTGTCAGCGGTGTACAGCCCGGTCATCACGTTGAAGAAGGTAGTCTTGCCAGCGCCGTTGGCGCCGATCAGGGTCACGCGCTCCCCGGCCTGCACCTGCAGGTCGATGCCCTTCACCGCTTCGATGGCGCCGTAGCGCACCTTCAGCCCCTTGATGTGCAACAGTGCTTCAGACATGGGCAGCGCCCCCCAGGTAAGCCTTGATCACGGCGGGATGGCGGCGCACGTCCTGGGGCGTGCCTTCGGCGATCAGGGTGCCGTAGTCGAGCACACTGATGCGGTCGCACACGCCCATCACCAACTTCACGTCATGCTCGATCAACAGCACGGTGCGGCCATCGTCACGAATCTTCTCCAATAGCCCGCGCAGTTGCTGCTTCTCGGTGGCATTCATGCCGGCAGCCGGTTCATCCAGGGCCAGCAAGCGTGGCTCGGTGGCCAGTGCCCGGGCAATTTCCAGGCGCCGCTGGTGGCCGTAGGACAACGCATCGGCGCGGCTGTCGGCCCACTGGCCAATACCGACATAGTCCAATAGGTGCCGGGCCACGGCTTCGGTCTCGCGTTCCTCTTCCCGGGCCCGGCGATGGCGGCTCAGTGCCGCCCACACGCCGTTGCGGGTGCGCACATGGCGGCCAACCATGACGTTCTCCAGCACTGTCATCGAATTGAACAGGCGGATGTTCTGGAACGTACGGGCAATGCCGGCCTGGGCCACTTTGTGCACCGCTGTCGGTGCATAGGCCTGGCCATCGAGCATGAAGCGGCCGCTGTCAGCGGTGTACAGCCCGGTCATCACGTTGAAGAAGGTAGTCTTGCCAGCGCCGTTGGGGCCAATCAGGCCGTGGACATGCCCGGGGGCAATGGTCAGGCTCACGCCATTGAGCGCGGCGACTCCGCCGAACTGCTTGCGCACCTGGTCAATCTGCAACAAGGGAGTGCTCATTGGCCACCTCGGGAAGCCGGCCACAGGCCCGCCGGGCGATACAGCATCGCCAGGATCAGCGCCAGGCCGTAGATCAATTGCCGGATGATTTCCGGGTCCACCAGCACCTGGCCAAACAGGCTTTGCTGCAACGGGCCAAGGCTGGCGCGCAGCAGTTCCGGCAAGGCGGCCAGCAACAGGCAGCCGAGGATGACACCGGGAATGTGCCCCATGCCCCCGAGCACCACCATGGCCAGTACCACGATGGACTCATTGAGGCTGAATGATTCCGGCGAGACAAAGCCCTGGAACGAGGCGAACATTGCCCCGCTGACACCCCCGAAGGCCGCGCCCATGGCGAAAGCCAGCAGCTTCAGCCGCTTGGTATCCAGGCCCATGGCGCTGGCGGCCTGTTCGTCCTCGCGCACCGCCACCCAGGCGCGGCCGATGCGCGAGTGTTCCAGGCGCACGCAGACGAACACGATCACCAGGGCCAATGCCGCGAACAGGTAGTAATAGAGATACACCGAGGGCACGCGCAGGCCGAACAGGTCCTGGGTGCGTGCCAGGTTGACACCGAACAGGCTGACCGGGTCCACCGAGGCAATGCCTTTGGGGCCATTGGTGATGTTCAGCGGCCGGTCCAGGTTGCGCATGAAGATGCGGATGATTTCACCGAAGCCCAGGGTGACGATGGCCAGGTAGTCACCCCGCAGGCGCAAGGTCGGCGCCCCCAGCAACAGCCCGAACCCGGCGGCCAGCAGTGCCGCCAGGGGTACGATCAGCCACACGCTGACATGCAGCCCCTGGGGGAACCAGGCCGCCAGCACGGCGAACTGGCTGGTCAGGTGCGGCGAGGCCAGCAACGCGGTGAGGTAAGCGCCCACCGCGTAAAACGCGATGAAGCCCATGTCCAGTAGCCCCGCGTAACCCACCACGATGTTCAGGCCCAGCGCCAGCATCAGGTACAGCAAGGCGAAATCCAGGGTCCGTACCCAGGCGTTGCCGCCCGCGTGGCCCAACAGCCAGGGCGCCAGCACAATCGCCAGGGCGAACAGCAGCGCCCCCAGGCGGGCCTTGGCCCGTGGCAGGGTCAATGTCGTTGAAAGATTCATGCGCGACTCGCCAGGCGTTCACCGAGAAGGCCCGAAGGCCGAAGCACCAGCACCGCGATCAACACCACGAAGGCGAACACGTCCTGGTAGTTGCTGCCGAACACGCCGCCGGTGGCCTGGCCCAGGTAACCGGTGCCCAAGGCTTCGATCAGCCCCAGCAGAATGCCGCCCAGCATCGCGCCACGCAGGTTACCGATGCCGCCCAGCACGGCGGCGGTGAAGGCCTTGATGCCCGGCAGGAAACCCATGTAGAAATTGGCGCTGCCGTAATTGCTGGCCATCATGATGCCGGCCAACGCCGCCAGCGCACCGCCGATGGCGAACGTCAGCACGATGACCCGGTTGGGGTTGATGCCCATGAGGCTGGCGACCTGGGGGTTCTCGGCCACGGCGCGCATGGCACGGCCCAGCCGGGTGTGCTCGACCAGCAACCATAGGCCGGCCATCACCAGCAACGCCACGGCGATGGTGGTCAGGGCTGTGGCATTGGTGATGGCGCCCGTGGGCCCCGGCGTTACCTGGATCGGGTCCAGGGGCAACAGCTGTGCAAACATCAGTGGGTTGCGCGACCACACCAGCATGGCCACGGTCTGCAACAGCAAGGACACGCCGATGCCACTGATCAGCGGCGCCAGGCGCGGCGCGTTGCGCAGCCGGCGGTAGGCCACGCGCTCGATCAGCATGGCCAACAAGGCGCAGGCGGCCACGGCCACCAGGGTCGCCACCAACAGCATCAATACCCCTGGGCAGTGCGGGAACGCGGCCTGTACCCCATGCAGCACCGATAGCCCCACGAGCGCGCCGACCATCAGCAGGTCGCCGTGGGCGAAGTTGATGATGCGCAAGATGCCGTAGACCATGGTGTAGCCCAGGGCGATCAGCGCGTAAAGACTGCCGAGCAGGAGCCCATTGAGCACCTGCTGGATGAAAGTATCCATGTGAATCGATCAATTCCGAGAAGCGAGAAGGCGGCACGGTAATTATCTATTCTGTTTTTATCAACCATCAGAAGTTTATATGCTTATTCCAATCGAAAATGGTCTGATTTAACTTCAACAATTGAATAAAAACGGGGGTTTCAGTCGCTGCAACACCCATGCTACATTCAATACATGAATAATTTAGAACAGTTACCCAACGATCCTCCCTTGCGTGCCGTGCGCACCTTCGAAGCCTTCGCCCGGCATGGCGGCGTCAACGCCGCTGCCAGGGAACTGGGGATCTCCGCTTCCGCGGTCAGCCACCAGCTGCGCCTGCTGGAAACCTTCCTGCAGCAGCCACTGACCTTGCGCCAGGGCCGCAACCTGGTACTCACCGAAGAAGGCCGCGAGTATTACCGCGCCATTCGCTCCGCGTTCGCGGTGCTGCGCAGTGCCACCGAGCATGTGCTGGAGAAATCCGCCACTCGCCAGGTCACCATCAGCCTGATCCCCATGTTCGGTTTCAACCTGTTCATTCCCCGGCTGGGCAGCTTCCTGCAGGAAAACCCCGGGCTGGACATCAACGTCACCTACGCCAACCACCGCAGTTACCCCAGCGACGCGGCAGACCTCTCGATTCGCTTCGGTACCGGGCACTGGCCGGGCTACCACAGCGAACTGCTGCTCAGCGGTGCGGTGAGCCCCTACTGCAGCCGAGCCTTCGGCGCCGAGCACGGGCCGTTCGAAGACGAGCAGGCGCTGGCCGACTTGCCATTGCTGCATGATGAAGAGCGCGGCACCTGGGCCCAGTGGTTCCAGGCCGCCGAGGTCAAGCATGCGGCGGCCCTCAACGGCTTGCTGTTCGAGGACGGCCAACTGGCACTGACCGCAACCCTGACCGGGCTGGGGTGCGCGCTGCTGCGCCCGCCCCTGGTGGCGCCCCTGGTGGCCAGCGGCGACCTGGTGCGGCTGTCGCCGCTGCAGATCGATGATGGGCGAGCGTATTTCCTGTGCCGGCGTTCAGCCACCGAGCTGTCCGCCGATGGGCTGAACCTGTACAACTGGATCAAGCGCAGCCTCGCGGCCCCTTGATGACTCCATGACACCTGCTGCGGCCCCTCCAGGGCCAGTCAGTACTCTTCGTAGTGCGCCGGGTCCTGGTCGAACGTACGCCCGTCGGGCGTCGCCAACGTGGCGATGAGCGCCATGTCCTCGGCACTGAGCTCGAAATCGAAGATGGCCAGGTTCTCGCGCTGGCGCTGCACCGACGCCGCCTTGGGCAAAGCGATGGTGCCCAGCTGATGGTGCCAGCGCAGGATCACTTGCACCAGGGTTTTGCCCAACCGCTGGGCGATACCCTGCAGCGCCGGGTCCTTGAGCAAATGGTTGGCGCGCCCCAGGGGGCTCCATGACTGAGTGGCGATGCCGTGCTCACGGTGCCAGGCCAACTGCTCATGCTGGGGAAAATAGGGGTGCAGCTCGATCTGGTTGACAGCCGGCTTGACGCCGGTGGCGTCGATGATGCGCTGCAGATGCTCGGGCAGGAAATTGCACACCCCGATGGACTTCACCTGGCCGCGCCGCTGGGCCTCGATCAGCGCTCGCCAGGCGTCCACATACAGATCCTTGCTGGGGTTGGGCCAGTGCACCAGGTACAGGTCGAAGTAGTCCAGGCGAGTGCGGAACAGTGACTCCTCGATACACACCAGCGCCTCTTCGTAGGCGTGGTGGCGGCCGGGCAGCTTGGAGGCGATGCGCAGGTCCTGACGGGCCACCCCGCTGCGGCGGACGGCTTCACCCACGGCGCCTTCGTTCTCGTAATTCACCGCGCCATCGAGCAGGCGGTACCCGCTGGCGGTCGCGTTGACGATGGCTTCGACACCCTCCCGGCCATTGAGCCGATAGGTGCCGAAACCCACGGCGGGCAGTGTATGGCCATCGTTGAGGGTAATGGAGGGAACAGTGGCAGGCATTGCAAGTCTCCTTGACGGGCGAGTAAAACTACATTGAAACCGGTTTCAGGCCGGTATGAAAAGACTGACCCGCGCAGGCCGACGGAGTTTCATGCCAAGCCGGACCCGGCCAACGCGCCGCACTGCGCGAAGGATCGATGCGTGGCGAGAACAGAATAACCACAAGCATTATAAAATACATTTTATATGCAATATATTCATATAACTAACCGACATTTCCCTTCCTGTCCCTGAACGCTATAGCGTGCGCCCACCCCTACGGGAAACAAGGAAACCCGCCGTGAGAAAAAACACCCCAACGCTGACGCTGACCGCCGATGTGCTGATCATCGGCGGCGGGCTGGCTGGTACCTGGGCGGCGATCGGCGCCGCCCGCGAAGGTGCCCGGGTGGTGCTGGTGGACAAGGGTTACTGCGGCACCAGTGGTGTCACCGCCACGGCCGGGCCCGGGCATTGGTGGGTGCCCCCTGTGCCAGGTGCCCGCGAAGCGGCCATCGACAAGCGCCTGGGCACAGCCTTCGGCCTGGCTGACCGGCACTGGATGGCACGTATCATCGACACCACCTGGACGAGCCTGCCCGGCCTGGCCGGCTATTACGATTTCCCCCGCGACGAGAAAGGTGTGACCCAGTACCGAGGCCTGCGTGGCCCCGAATACATGCGCGCACTGCGTAGCCGGGTGCTGGACAGCGGGGTGACGATTCTGGACCACTGCCCGGCCCTGGAGCTGTTGCGCGACGACCACGGGGGCCTGGCAGGGGCCCGTGGCTGGCGGCGCCAGGCTGGCGGCCAGTGGCAGGTACGGGCCGGCGCCGTGGTGCTGGCCACCGGCGGCTGCGCCTTTCTGTCACGGTTGCTGGGCTGCCACACCAACACCGGTGACGGCTACCTGATGGCGGCCGAAGCGGGCGCCGAACTGTCCGGCATGGAGTTCTCCAACTACTACTGCATCGCTGCGGCCCATAGCACCATGACCCGATCCATGGTCTATGGCTTCGGCGAATACACCGACAGTGCCGGCCGGCCCGTGGACCTGCCGCAGGGCCCTGGCTTCACCGATGCGCTGGGTCGCGCGTTGCTGCGCGGCCCGGTTTTTTGTCAATTGGGCGCCGTGCCCACGGATTTGCGTGAGCGCCTGCCCAGTATCCAGCCCAACCTGATGCTGCCATTCGACCGCCGGGGGATCGACCCCTATCGCCAGCGGTTCGAGGTGACCCTGCATCCGGAAGGCACCATTCGCGGTGTCGGTGGCCTGCGGGTAGTGGACTCGGACTGCCAGACAGGCCTGTCCGGCCTGTTCGCCGCGGGCGATGCCGCCAGCCGAGAACTCATCGCCGGGGCCACGTCGGGTGGCGGCGCGCAGAACTCGGCGTGGGCGTTGTCCTCAGGGCAATGGGCGGGGCGCGGTGCCGCACGCCAGGCCCTGGCCACCGGCACGCCACAAGGCCCCTTGCAGGGCTTCAACGGCCTTGGGCTGGGCCAGGGCCGCGGCCAGGACAGTAGCGCCCTGCTCGCCCGTATCCAGGCCGAGGTTCACCCGCTTGACCGCAACCTGTTTCGTCGTGGCAGCCAACTGGAACGCTCATTGCGTGCGCTGGACAACGTATGGGACCAGGTGCAGCAAGGCCCCGGCGCCGACGACAACCCCCTGCGCGCGCGGGAGATCGTCGCCATGGCCGCCACGGCGCGCTGGTGCTACGGCGCGGCGGCGGCACGTCGGGAAAGCCGTGGCATGCACCAGCGCAGCGACACCCCTGCGCAATCCCCGGCCTTCGATGGCCACCTGCGAACCGGCGGCCTCGACCAACCCTGGACACGCCTGGACGCCCTTGCCCCGCTGGAGGCACACGCCTGATGCTCGAACTGATCTTCAACGACCGCTGCAGCGGCTGCGGCCAATGCGCCAGCGTCTGCCCCACCAATGTGCTGACCTTCACCGGCAACGCGCCGCAGATCAGCGCCCCCCAGGCTTGCCAGACGTGCTTCATGTGCGAGCTGTATTGCCCCGAGGACGCCTTGTACGTTGATCCCGACCCCGAACGCCTGCACCACCCGGCGCCCGCGCAGATCGCTGCCAGCGGGTTGCTGGGCCAATACCGGCGAGACTCGGGCTGGGGTGAATGGGCCGGCGATCCCGCGCACCAGAATGAACACTGGCGCATGGATGGGGTGTTTGCCCTGGCGCGCACGCGGGCCGGGGGCTGACCGCCGCGACGGGGCCACGGCAACCCTGTGGGACCGGGCGAAGCTCGGGAAGGGGCCCGCCGGATCGATCGCGTTGTCTGCTTCCCGAGCTTGCGCCCGGTCCCACAGGGTTGCCACCAGGCCGCGTCACGAACGGCGCGCAGTAAAAGGCATGCCGCAGGTCCGCTGCTACCCGGTAACGTTGCAGGACCGGGGTCGCATCAGGCGTCGGCCAGGCCCAACGAGGCCAGGATGCGGGTGCGCAGCTCTACCAGATAAGGGTCATCCCGACGCCGTGGATACGGGCGCTCCACCTGGATCTCGGATTTGACCCGCGCCGGCCGTTCGCTGAACACGATGATGCGGTTGGCCAACAACAACGCCTCCTCCACGTCGTGGGTGACCAGCAGCGCGGTGTAGCCCTGGCGCTGCCATAGTTCGATCAACTCTTTCTGCATGGCGATGCGGGTCAGCGAATCGAGCTTGCCCAGCGGCTCGTCGAGAATCAGCAAACGGGGTTCGTTGACCAGCGCCCGGGCCAGGGCGACCCGTTGCGCCATGCCGCCGGACAACTGGCGCGGCCAGGCCCGGGCAAACTCGCTCAGGTGCACCTTCGCCAAGGCCGCATCCACGCGCCCCCGCTGGGTCTTGAGCAACCCCTGGGCCTGCAGGCCCACGGCGACGTTGTCCCACACCCGACGCCAGGGGTAGAGCGTGGGGTCCTGGAACACCACCACACGGCTCGGGTCCGGGCCGGTAATGGTGTCACCGTCTCCCTCCAGCGTTCCCCGGTCAGCCGGCTCCAGCCCGGCCACCAGGCGCAGCAGGGTCGACTTGCCGCAGCCAGAAGGCCCCAGCAACGCGACGAATTCGCCGGGGGCCACGTCCAGGCTGACATTGTCGAGCACCGGCAGCGGTTCGCCGTCAAGGTGAAACGCATGGCTGAGCCCTTCGATATGCAGGGCCAGCCCCGGGCTCGCGGGTTTCTGCAGCGCTACCATTTCACCGCTCCTTTCTGCCAGGCCAACAGCCGGTCACGTACCAGGAAAAGGGCTGAGATCAGCCCCGAACAGGCCAGCGCCATCACCAGCAGCGCGGCATACATGTTGGCGTAGGCGGCCCACCCCTGAGCCCATTGCAGGTACCAGCCGATGCCCGACTTGACGCCCATCATCTCGGCCACCACCAGGGTCGAGAACGAGGCGCCCAGGCCCATGAACAAGCCGACGAACACATGGGGCAAGGCCGCCGGAATCGCCACGCGAAAAATCAGGAACGAAGGTTTCGCCCCCAGGGTGCGCGCCACGTCGTAGTATGCCTTGTCGACGCTGGCCACCCCCGACCACGTCAACACGGTGACCGGGAACCAGGTGGCCAGGGCAATCAGAAAGACGCTGGCGCTCCAACTGCTCGGAAACAGGAAAAAACACAGCGGCAACAGGGCCGTGGACGGTACCGGGCCGAGGATGCGCAACACCGGGTGCAACCAGTAACCGATACTCGCGGACCAGCCGATGGACACCCCGGCGATGAAGCCGAACAACGCCCCTAGGCCAACTCCAAAGCCCAACAGCACCGCCGAGTGCCAGAGGCTGTCGAGCAGGCGTGGCCAGTCGCTGAGGTAGACATTGAGCAAGGCCTGGGGCGGCGCGAAAAACGGCACCGGCAACACGCCCAGCTTGGCGGTCAGCAGTTCCCAGGCGCCCAGCAGCAACGCCAGCGCCACCAGCCACGGCGCCAGGTGGCGCAACCGACGCGCCAGCCTGGGCGCGCGGGGCGCCACCAGCGCCAACGCGCCAATCACCACGGCCAGCGCCAGTTCGAGGTTGGCCAGCCCCTCGGTCAACGGCCAATGACGGGTAGCGTCCGGGTACAGTCGGGTCACCAGCGCAGCGGCCAGCCACGCCAGTACTGCCGCGGCCGATCGCCAGCCGATCCGTGGCCGCTCAAGGGCTACCGGGGCGCCCGCACGGGTCAATTCAACTGAAGACATCGGCGGTGATCTCCTTGGCGAACTCGCCAGCGTTGGTGCTGGCATCGAACACCTCCACCGTCTTCAGGTCGTCCACGTAGGTGACGATCTCCGTGGCCAGCGCCGCGCCTACGGCATGGTGGCCATGGGTATGGTCGTGGAGAATGGCCTGCACTTCGGCCTCGCTGGTGTTGATGGCGAACTTCTGGAAACCCTTGGCCACCGCTTCCGGGTGCTGCACGGCATAGTCGTGAGCTTCCAGAATGGCTTGGGTCAGGGCCGCGGCGACACGACGATCATCGCGCACCAGCTTGCCGGTCACGCCTACCACACAGCACGACAGGTTGGCGTATTCGTCCACCAGGTTGGTGGACAGTTCGCGCGCCTGCCCTCCCTTGATCAGGCGGTACATGAACGGGTCGCTGCCACTGATGGCCTGCACTTCGCCCTTGTCCAGGGCCGTGCCCAGCAGGTCGGCGGGAAACAGCTTCCATTCCACGTCGCGCACCGGGTCGACCCCGTGCTTCTTGAGCAGGATGGAGAAGAAGTTGCGGTCGGGCGCCGCCATGTCGGTCACGCCAATGGCTTTGCCCTTGAGGTCTTCCAGGCGGGCGATGGGGCCATTGGTAGCGCTGAGCAGGCGCAGGCAGCCGCCATGGGTACCGGCGGTAAGCTTGACGTCAAAGCCCTGCTCCAGTGCCTTGAGCCAGCGCAATGCCATGCCGATACCCGCGTCGGCCTTGCCGGTTGCGATGGCTTCGAGCAGCACCTCGGTGGAGTTGCCGAAATTGACGAACTCCACGTCCAGATTGTGGTGGGTGAAAAACCCTTCGCCATGGGCAATGACCACCGGGGCCAGGCAGACGGCGTTGAGGTTGATGGCCAATTTGAGCTTGCGCGGCGCGTCAAGCTTGATGAAATCGCCGGTACCCTGGGGTTCCGTGCCCATTGGCATGTGGTCATGTTCATCTGCCCAGACGCGGCCGTGCCACGACAGCACCAACGGGCTGGCGAGCGCGGCAGCGCCCAGGCCTAGCAGACGGCGGCGAGACAGGGTATTGAACGGGGGTTGAGGGCGCATCGTCGAACCTCTCCTGAGCGAGGGTGGGTTCGGGTCCGCGCGTACGGTCGCCGAGGGTGGCTAATAAGGTTTTGATCGGTCTGGCGACCTTCTTAGAACCTTACCACCTGGCGGGTTATAGGCTAAATTCATTTAATGCATAAGGTAATATGCGTAAAGTTGGGTAGAATCGGGGCGCATGGCGTGTGTTTTCCGAGGGCTCGAGGTCGAGCGCCGCGCGAACGGCGCTCGACCTCAGGAACGCTGAAAGCGGCAAGCCATGCACCCGGAAGCCCAGCAGCCTCACCCCAAATGGGTTACCAGCTTGGTCACCAGGTACGCCTGGATGGCCTCAGTCCCGCCTTCCGACCCATGGCCGGAATCCTTGATCCCGCCAAACGGCGTTTCCGGCAGGCCAATGCCCATGTGGTTGATCGACAACATTCCGGCCTCGACTCGATCGCTCAGCGCCTGCGCGGTCTTCGACGAGGCCGTGAACGCATAGGACGCCAGGCCGAACGGCAGGCGGTTGGCTTCGGCGATCACCTCGTCCAGGGTATCGAACGGCACGACCAGCGCCACCGGACCGAACGGCTCTTCGTTCATCAACCGCATTCCGGTGTTCAGGCCGCTGATCACGGTCGGCGCGAAGAAGTACCCCGGCCCGTCGATGGCCGCGCCGCCCAGGTGCACGGTAGCGCCCTTGGCGCGGGCGTCATCCACCAGCGCCTGCAGGGCCGGGGCGCGGCGGTCGTTGGCCAGCGGGCCCATGGTCACGCCCTCCTCCAGGCCGTTGCCGACCTTGACCTTGCCCGCCAGCTCGACGAAGCGCGTGAGGAACGTCTCGAACACTTCACGCTGCACCAGAAACCGCGTGGGCGACACGCACACCTGCCCGGCATTGCGGAACTTGGAGGCCGCCAGCAGTTGCACGGCCTTTTCGACGTCGGCGTCGGCAAACACGATCGCCGGGGCGTGGCCACCCAGCTCCATGGTCGCCGGCTTCATGTGCTGGCCGGCCATGGCCGCCAGTTGCTTGCCAACCGGGGTGGAGCCGGTGAACGTGACCTTGCGGATCACCGGGTGCGGGATCAGGTAATTGGAGATATCCGCGGGCACGCCATATACCAGGCCGATGACCCCGGCCGGCACGCCGGCGTCGGCGAAGGCGCGGATCAGTTCGGCAGGCGACGCCGGGGTTTCTTCCGGGGCCTTGACGATGATCGAGCAACCGGCGGCCAGGGCCGAGCTGAGTTTGCGCACCACCTGGTTGATAGGGAAGTTCCACGGCGTGAACGCCGCCACCGGCCCGACCGGCTCACTGATGACCCGTTGTTCGATGCCCTGGGCACGGGACGGGACAATGCGGCCATAGCTGCGACGGCCTTCTTCCGCCAGCCAGTCGATGATGTCGGCGGCGGCCAAGGTTTCGGCACGCGCCTCGGCCAGAGGCTTGCCCTGCTCCAGGGTCATCAGCCGGGCGATGTGGTCGGCGCGCTCGCGCATCAGCTCACCGGCCTTGCGCATGATCTTGTAGCGGTCGAAGGCGCTCACCTTGCGCCAGGTCTCGAAGCCCTGCTGCGCGGCCGCCAGAGCCTGGTCCAGGTCGGCGATGTCGGCGTGGGCCACGCGGCCCAGGGTTTCACCGTTGGCGGGGTTGACCACCGCGATGCTGCGCCCGTCGGCGGCATCGCGCCATTGGCCATTGATGTAGAGCTGCACGTTAGGGTACATGGGAATCCCTCGGTCGATGAGCGTGGAAGGTGTCAATCCACGAAGACGGGCGCCTGAATACGGCTGCCCGCCATGAAAGCGTCTGCCACCAGCCGAAGCGGTTGCAGGTCGGCATCGCTGGCCCCGGTGGCGATCAAATGCCGGAAATGCCGGTACAGCGACGGGTACTCTGCCTCGGCAGGCAACGGCTGTGCAATGTCGTCGATGAACAGCGCAGCGCCGCCTTTCTCCAGGCGCAGCTCGCCGTCCTCGGTAACAATGACCACGCGCCAGATGTCGGGTTCAGAATGATCCCAGTCGAATTCCGCACTCACCGCCAAGCCATGGGCGTCGGCCATTTCCAGGCGCGCGGCGATCGGGGCCTGGTGGTTGGCCGGTACCGCCAGCTCGGCGGCGGTGATGAACAGGGGCTCGGGGAGCAAGGCGGTGACGATCGACAAGGCATTGATACCCGGGTCGAATACCCCCTGCCCGCCCGCCTGCCAGATCCAGGCCTGGCCGGGGTGCCATTTGCGCACGTCCTCCTTCCAGGTAATGGCCACGCTGCGCAGGGTTCGCCCGCGCAGCCATTGGCGCGCCGGCTCCACGGCGGGGGCAAAGCGTGAGTGCCAGGCGAACAGGCAAGTCACCCCTTGCACACGGGCCAGCTCCACCAGGTCCATGGCCTCGCCAAGGCTGGCACAGGGCGGCTTCTCCACCAGTACATGCTTGCCGGCCAGCAGGGCCTGGCGCACCTGCGCGTGACGGCCCTGGGGCGGCGTGCAGAAGGCCACGGCGTCCACCGCCGGACCGTCGGCGAGCAACGCCTGCAGGCTGGAATGATTGGCCACGCCCGGGCAAGGCTGGCCCAGGGTGGCTACCGCGCGCAACTGGTACGCGGGGTTGCCGAGGATGGCCGGCACGTGCTGGTCCTGGGCGATCTTGCCGTAGCCGACGAGGCCCAGCGAAAGGTGCTCCATGGTGCGACTCCTGTTGCAGAGGATTGTTCTTATGGGGCAGGAAGGCAGCAGTTGCCGAGTCTATACGATTGCCGGGGTGGTACGACAACTGCCGATGGTCAAAACGAGTGGTCGAAACGGTCCATATTTCTTAAACTGTGCGCCTCTCCTATTCAAACAACCCGAATGGCCCAGCCGCGCGCGCCCCGCAAGGACCAAGGCGCACCGGCGTGCTGTGCGGGGCTGCTGTTCACGCAAGGAACCCCATGTCGCTGTCTTCGATCCGCAACAATGTCCTGGCCGGCCTGACGTCGTCCTTCGCCCTGGTACCGGAGTGCATTGCCTTTGCCCTGGTGGCCCAGGTCAACCCGCTGATGGGGCTGTACGGCGCCTTCATCATCTGTACCTTGACCGCCCTGTTTGGCGGCCGCCCGGCGATGATTTCCGGCGCGGCCGGGTCCATGGCGGTGGTGATCGTCGCGCTGGTGGTGCAGCACGGTGCGCAGTACCTGCTGGCGACCGTGGTGCTGGGCGGGTTGATCATGGTGCTGTTCGGCCTGTTGCGCCTGGGCAAGCTGGTGCGCATGGTGCCCCACCCGGTGATGCTGGGTTTCGTCAACGGCCTGGCGATCATCATCGCCTTGTCGCAACTGGAGCATTTCAAGGTGGGCGACGCATGGCTCGGTGGTACGCCACTGGCGGTGATGCTGGGCCTGGTGGCCTTGACCATGGGGGTGGTCTACCTGATGCCGCGCCTGACCCGCGCCGTGCCACCGGCCCTGGTCGCCATCGTCGGCGTCAGCCTGCTGGTGTACGCGCTGGGCCTGCCCACGCGCACCCTCAGTGACATGGCGCACATCGCCGGCGGCCTGCCCAGCCTGCACTGGCCCAGCGTGCCGATGACCCTGGAGACGCTGAAGATCATCGCTCCGTACGCCGTGCTGATGGCCATGGTCGGGCTGCTGGAAACCCTGCTGACGTTCAACCTCACCGATGAACTGACCGAAACCCGTGGCCAACCCAACCGCGAGTGCGTGGCCTTGGGCGTGGCCAACGTGGCGTCGGGGCTGTTCGGCGGCATGGGCGGCTGTGCCATGATCGGCCAGACCGTGATCAACCTCAGTTCCGGGGGCCGCGGGCGCCTGTCCGGGGTGGTCAGCGGCATCATGGTGCTGCTGTTCATTCTGTTCCTGTCGCCGCTGATCGAGCGCATCCCCTTGGCCGCACTGGCCGGGGTGATGTTCGTGGTCGCCCAGCAGACCTTCGCCTGGGGTTCGTTGCGGGTGCTGGGCAAGGTGCCGCGCCAGGATGCCGTGGTGATCGTCGCGGTCACGGTCATCACCGTGTTCACCGACCTTGCCACCGCTGTGCTGTGCGGCATTCTCATTGCCGCGCTGGCGTTCGCCTGGCAGCACGCCCGGGAAATCCGCGCCGACGCCGATGACAGCCAGCCTGGGCGTAAGCGCTACACACCGCACGGCACGCTGTTCTTTGCCTCGACCACGCACTTTCAAGCGCTGTTCGACCCGCGCAACGACCCGCACGAGGTCATCGTCGACTGCCGGCACCTGCATTTGGCCGATCATTCGGCCATTGCCGCGCTGGAGGCGTTGGCGTCGCGTTATGAGAAGGCCGGCAAGGGCTTTGCCCTGGAACAACTGTCCGAGCGCAATCAGCGCCTGTTGCAGCGCGCCGGTGCCGCGGTGGTCATGAACTGAGCGCAGATCCCATGGCATGAAGCCGCTGTTTGTCCTGCAGCGGCAATCGGTCGCCCCTTGCGGCTTGGATCAACGGCCATCTGCCGTTAAGGTGTGACAACATTTGTTGCACAGAGGCAGACATGACTGAAATTGCATTGGTAGTGGGCGCCAGTGGCATCGTTGGCAACGCGGTCACCCGTGTACTGGCCGAGAACACCAACTGGAAAGTCGCGGGCCTGTCCCGCGCGCCCAAACTGGCCCCTGGTATCATCCCGGTAGCCGCCGACCTGCAAGACCCAGCCGCCGTGGCCGGCGCCCTCGCCGGCCTCAACCCTACCCACCTGTTCATCACCACCTGGTCGCGCCAGGCCACCGAAGCCGAGAACATCCGGGTGAACGCGGCCATGGTGCGCAACGTGCTCGACGCCCTGCGCGGTTCGCGCAGCCTGCGCCATGTGGCGCTGGTGACCGGTTTGAAGCACTACCTGGGGCCGTTCGAGGCCTACGGCCAAGGCACACTGCCGCAGACGCCATTCCGCGAAACCCAGCCCCGCCTTGACGTGGAGAATTTCTATTACGCCCAGGAAGATGAAGTATTCGCCGCCGCCAAGCGCGACCATTTCACCTGGAGCGTGCACCGCCCCCACACCATCACGGGCGTGGCGGTCGGCAATGCCATGAACATGGCTACCACCCTGGCGGTGTACGCCAGTGTCTGCAAGGCCACCGGCCGGCCGTTCGTGTTCCCGGGCTCGCGGGTACAGTGGGACAGCCTCACCGACATGACCGACGCGCGCATTCTGGCGCGGCAACTGCTGTGGGCCTCGACCACGCCAGCGGCCGCCAACGAAGCGTTCAACGTGACCAACGGCGACGTGTTCCGCTGGAGCTGGATGTGGTCACGCATCGCTGAATGGTTTGGCCTGGAGGCCGCGCCGTTCCCGGAGCAACCGCAACCGCTGGCCACGCAGATGGCCGACGACCAGGCCGTGTGGAGCCAGTTGGCCGCCGACCATGGGCTGGTGGAAAAGGATATTCAACGGCTGGTTTCGCCGTGGCACACGGACGCTGACCTGGGGCGGCCGGTAGAGGTAGTGACCGACATGTCCAAGAGCCGCCGGCTGGGCTTCACTGACTTCCAGGCCAGTGACCAGGCCTTCTTCGACGTGTTCGCGCAGCTACGTGTGGAGCGCCTGATCCCCTGAGGCCGGACGAAGCTCGGGAAGAAGTCCGCCAGGCCAGCGGCGCGGCCCCCTTCCCGAGCGTGCGCCTGGTCCCGCGCAAGCCAGCTGACGTTGCTGTTCTTCAGTCAGTGCCGCTGGCTCAGTCGTCCAGGGACTGCGGCGCGGCCTTGCTGGCCTTGGCGCCCTTGGCAGGCTTGCCGCTTGCAGGCTCCGCGGCCGGTGCCGCCTGCGCGGGCGCCGCAGCTTCCTTCTCTGCCATGGGCATGGCGTCCACGGCATCAAAAATTTCCTTGAGCTCGACGCGCCCGCTCTTCTCCAGCTTCTTGCCACCGTCCTTGCCTACCAGAATGGTTTTCGGCAATTCGCCGGCCCCCAGGCTCAGGCTGCGGATCAATGCCATGGTGGCCTGCGGGTCGAGGTTCTTGCCGTCACGCTGGCCGATGGTATTGACCACGGTGTACAGCACCATGTTGCGCTGCGTGAAGCCTTGCTGATTGGCCGGTTCCTTGAGCGCGTCCTTCAAATGCACCAGGTCCGGGTCCACGGAGCTGCGCGCAATGATGATCAAGGGCCGGGTCTTGCCCTGCTCCTGGGCCAGCGGCGAGTCGCTATCGACTGCCAGCACGGGACCGGCGACAGCAACGAGGGCAGCGAAGGCCAGAGACCGAATGAGCATGTATACCTCCATTTCCAATTGACGCCCTAGAGACTACAGGGCTGGGCGAAAGGTCCGGCTTAGTGCGTTGAATTTGTAAGTTTTTTGGTCTTGCTGCGGTGAAGCTTAGGCGACCTTGCCTGACACGCAAGGGGACAAGGCGCCGATGAAGTGTTGGCGGCCGCCACGGATGTATCCACTCCCCCGTACTTATGTAGCAAAAATTTACCAAGCTTTTACCCCGTGGCCGCCCCGTCTGGCCTGCGGGTTCTGCATAATCGGGCCTTTCATCCTGTCAAAGCCGAATAGTCATGTCATTACTGCCGTTTTCCTTTGCCCGTCTTGCCCGCCCTTTCGCCCTGAGCGTAGCCCTGGCCGCCCTGGCCGCTTGCAGCAGCCCGCCACCTGCCGACGATGACGGCATGGTCTCGCTGCAGGAATACCTCAAGACCGCCTACAACCCCGGCGTGTCCAACAAGCTGGACGGCTGGGCCACCCGTTGGGCCTGGGGCAACCACCAGATCGACTTGTCGTTGCTGGTGCCAGCGGGCCAGAAAAACGTGCCGCTGGTGGTCTACTTGCCCGGCCTGGGTGAAGACGACAGCGCCGGCCAGTTGTGGCGGCAGAGCTGGGGCAACGCCGGGTACGCCGTGCTGACCGTGCAACCGACCCGTTACGACTCTTCGGTCTATAAAACCCCTGATGCCCAGGCCGGCGCCTTTCGCGGCATTGCCGCCAACAGTTACGCCGATGCGGCGCTGCAAGCGCGGGTCGCTGAAGTCGTCACGGTGCTGGCCGAGGTACGCCGCCGCGGCCTGGCCGGTGAAGCCGGCTTCAACGCCGTGGACGTGCAACGCACCGTGGTCGCCGGCTATGACCTGGGCGCGCAGACCGCCGCCGCCCTGGCAGGAGAGCACGACGATGGCCAGGCGCGCCTGAGCCAATGGCGCCCGCTGGGGGCCATTGTGCTGAGCCCCTATGTGGCGGCCGGTGCGGACCCCGCCCGTTTCGCCCATATCGACACCCCGCTGCTGTCGGTCACCGGGCCGCTGGACGAAGACCCGTTCAGTTGGGTTGCCAGTGCCCAGCAGCGCTTCGCCCTGTTTGACGGCCTGGGCGCCAGCGGTGGCTACCAGCTACGGCTGCAGGACGCCAGCCACAAGGACCTGTCAGGCACCTTGGTGCATGCCGGCAAGCCCGCTGGCCGCGCCCATGACGAAGGTGGCGAGGGCGGCGGCCCTGGCGGCCCCGGCGGCGGTGGCGGTGGCCGCCATGGCGCAGGCAAACCTGTCGACCCAGGCGTCGACCGCCGCCAGGCCGCCAGCATCGCGGCCGTGACCACCGCCTGGTTGGACGCCACGGTCAAACAGACCCCCGCGGCCCAGCAGTGGCTCGACCAGCAGGCCGGGCAATGGTTGGGGCCAGTGGGCCGGTTGGAACACAAGCCGGCCGCCATTCGTTGAGCCACACGGCTTGACAGCCTGATCCCGTGGCACTGAAGATCGAAGATAGGAAGCTAACGGTTTCGTTGGCTTCCCGTCCTCAGCTCTGCATTCGGGAACCGGTCAGTGAAAGGCACCTTCCGCTCGCTGCATAATTACAACTACCGCGTCTGGGCCGGCGGCGCGCTGATTTCCAACATTGGCACCTGGATGCAACGCACCGCGCAGGATTGGCTGGTGCTGGTGCAGTTGACCCATGAAAGCGCCACCGCCGTGGGTATCGTCATGGCGCTGCAGTTCGGCCCTTACCTGCTGCTGATGCCCTTCACGGGCCTGGCCGCCGACCACTTCGACCGGCGCAGGCTGGTGATGACCACCCAAGCATTGTCCGGCGTCCTGGCGCTGGCCTTGGGGGTGCTGACCCTGACCGGCATGGTGCAGCTATGGCATGTCTACGTGTTTGCTTTCCTGTTCGGGTGCGTCAGCGCATTCGATTCCACGGCGCGTCAGACCTTCGTCGCTGAGCTGGTGGGCGACAAGCACCTGTCCAATGCCGTGGCCCTCAATTCCACGTCTTTCAACGCCGCGCGCATGATCGGCCCGGCAGTGGCCGGCGTGCTGATCGCCGCCATTGGCAGCGGTTGGGTGTTCCTGCTCAATGCGGCGTCGTTCGGTGCCGTGCTGCTGTCCTTGCGCTGGCTGCGCCTGGATGAACTGCGCACCCTCAAGCGCAGCAAGGGCACCCGTGCCAGCCTGAGTGAAGGGTTCAGCTACGTGCGCAGCCGCCCGGACCTGCTGGCGATTTTATGGATGTACTTCCTGATCGGCACCTTCGGGCTGAACTTTCCCATCTTCATTTCCACCATGTCGGTCAGCGTGTTTCACCAGGGCCCCAGTCAGTACGGGGTGCTGTCTTCGTGCCTGGCGGTCGGTTCGGTGCTGGGCGCCCTGCTCTCGGCCAGCCGCACCAACCCGCGCCTGGGGATGTTGCTGGTGGGTGCGCTCTTGTTCGGCGTGGGCACCGGGTTGGCGGCGCTGATGCCGGGCTACTGGTGGTTTGGCCTGACGCTGACAGCGGTGGGCGTGTCGGCACAGACCTTCACCACCACGGCGAACAGCACCGTGCAATTGTCCACCGACCCGCTGATGCGCGGCCGGGTCATGGCCATTCTGCTGGCGATTTCGGTGGGTGGCACCCCGCTGGGCGCGCCTATCGTCGGCTGGGTCGCGGATGTCTGCGGGCCACGCTGGGCCTTGGGTATTGGCGCGGCTTCGGGGCTGCTGGCAGCGGCCGTGGCGGTGCGCTACATGGTCAAGTACCGCGGGTTGCGGGTGTGGATCGAGGGGCGCCGGCTGCGCCATAGCCTGGACGCGCTGTCATGATGACCGTAGCAGCGGACCCGGCCGCGTCACAGGCACACCGCATTCACGGCTGGCGCGGTGTGCCTGTTACTGCGCGGCGGTCGTGACGCGGCCGGGTCCGCTGCTACCGGGTGGCGTTACTTGTACGTAACACCGAGCGAGGCCAGCGCGTCCCAGTACCGCGGGTAGGTCTTGCCCACGCACAGCGGGTCCTGGATACGGATACCCGCCACCTTCAAGCCGGCCAGGGCAAAGCACATGGCGATGCGATGGTCGGAATGGGTGTCGATCAGCGCGTCCACCGTGGTGCCGGCCAGGGCTGGGTCGGCGTGGACCAGCAGGTCATCGCCTTCCACCGTCGACAGGCCCGGGCGAATGGCATTCAGGCCATCGTCCAGGGCGGCCACGCGGTCGCATTCCTTGACGCGCAGGTTGGCCAGTTCGACGAAACGCACCGGCGTGCGGTTGAACGCGGCCAGCACCGCCAGGGTGGGAATGGCGTCCTGCATCTGTGAGCCGTTGATCACCGCCGGCATGTTCGGGAACTGCGCGATGCAGGCCTGCGCCGCGGCATCCGGCTGGGTGAAGGCGTCGTCGGCGACGCCCAGGTCGATGCGCCCACCGGTCAGCGCCTGGGCGGCCCACAAATAGGTGGCGGCCGAGGCATCCGGTTCGATGAAGTAGTCACCGGCCACATAGCCGGTAGGCTGCACGCGCCAGGTAACGTCGTCCACTTGCGCCACCTGGGCGCCGAAGGCACGCATGCAGGCCAGGGTCAGGTCCACGTAGCCACGCGCGCCGATGTCCTTGCCGGTCAGGGCCACGTCGATGGGCGCGGTGCCGCAGGCAGCCACCATCAACAGCGCCGACACGTACTGGCTGGACAGGCCGCCGTCGATTTCGAAACGCTGGGCCTGCAGGCGGCCCGTGCCCTTGACCTGCACCGGTGGGCAGCCCGTGGCGCTGTGCACGTCCACGCCACCGGCGCGCAGCGATGCCAGCAACGGCCCGATGGGGCGCTTCTGCATGTAATGGTCGCCGTCCAGGGTAACGTCGCCTTCGACAGTGGCCACGGCCGCGGTCAGGAAGCGCACGGCAGTACCGGCATTGCCCAGGAACAGCGGCGCGTCGGGCACCTGCAGTTGCCCCGTGCTGGTGACCACGAAGGTGGTGTCGTCCGGCTCGTCGATGACCACGCCCATCTGCCGCAGCGCATTGGACATGTGACGGGTGTCGTCGCTCTTCAGCGCGCCATCCAGGCGGCTGGTGCCCTTGGCCAGGGCCGCCAGCAACAGGGCGCGGTTGGTGATCGATTTCGAGCCGGGTGGCGAAACCTGCCCATTCAATGCGACGCCTGGCGGGATCACCGTGATTGTTTGTTGCGCAGTCATTTGTTCAACACTCCCCAGTTCAATACCTTGCCAGCGGATACAACACCGCAATAAAGATCCCCATCATGCCATTTCTGCGCGGGCAGATCAGCCCTTTGCTTGCACCCTGTCGCACGCTGGGTCTAGGCTGGAACGCTTTCATGGATATTTCGGTACATTTTCCGTCGACAGGAGCGCTGCATGAACACCGTCAACCTGGGCAATACCGGCCTCAAGGTCTCGCCGCTGGCGCTGGGCTGCATGACCTATGGCGTGCCCAACCGTGGCAAACACCCCTGGACCCTGGACGAAGACACCAGCCGGCCGCTGATCAAGGCCGCGGTGGAACTGGGCATCAATTTCTTCGACACGGCCAATAGCTATTCCGACGGCACCAGCGAGGAAATCGTCGGCCGCGCACTGCGTGACTACGCCCGGCGGGACGAGATCGTGATCGCCACCAAGGTGTATTTCCCCCTGCGCGCGGCACCCAACGTGGGCGGCCTGTCGCGAAAGGCAATCTTCGCCGAGATCGACAACAGCCTGCGGCGCCTGGGCACCGACTACGTCGACCTGTACCAGATTCACCGCTGGGATTACGCCACGCCCATCGAGGAAACCCTGGAAGCCCTGCACGATGTGGTCAAGGCCGGCAAAGCCCTGCACATTGGTGCATCGTCCATGCACGCCTGGCAGTTCGCCAAGGCCCTGGCGACGTCCGAGCGCCATGGCTGGACGAAATTCGTCTCCATGCAGAACCACCTGAACCTGATCAACCGTGAGGAAGAACGCGAAATGCTGCCGCTGTGCCGGGACGCGGGCATCGCCGTGCTGCCCTGGAGCCCCCTGGCCCGTGGCCGTCTGACCCGCGACTGGGACCAGAGCACCGTACGCACCGAAACCGATGACTACGGCAAAAGCCTGTACCAGCCCCACACGGAGGCGTGTGACCGGCAGATCGTCGAAGCCGTGGCCAGGGTCGCCGCCGCCCGTGGCGTACCCCGTGCGCAGGTCGCACTGGCATGGGTGATGCAAAGCCCAGGCGTGACCGCACCACTGGTGGGCGCCTCCCGGGCGGAGCACCTGACCGATGCGGTGGCGGCGCTGTCGTTGAAGCTGACAGACGAGGAAATCGAGCAGTTGCAGGCGCCCTATATCCCCCATGCGGTGGTGGGTTTTACCTGAGTCATCGGCTTGCTGGCCATTCCCAGTAGGACCGAGCGAAGCGCGGGGAACGGGCGGCGCGAAATACCTGAAGCACCGCGCCGCGTTTTTTTTCGAGCGTCGCCCGGCCCTGCGGCGGGGCATCGTGGCGACGTTGCAATGCTGGTCATTGTCATACGACGTCTGATAACCTCGGAGGAACAATAACAAGGAGTTCGCCCATGCCCTCTCCCCTCGCACGCCTGGCCTGTCGGACCCTTCCCTTCCTCTTCGTCCTGTCGAGTCAGTTCACCATGGCCTCTACCTTCGTCTACGTCTCCAACGCCACCGATGGCACCCTCTCTGCTTTCCGCCTGGACGCCAGCAGCGGCACGCTCACCCCAGGCCCCGTCACCCAGGCAGGCCCCACCGTGATGCCGCTGGCTGTCCACGGTAACTATTTGTTCGCCGCCGTGCGCTCAAAACCCTACAAGGTCCAGACCTTCAGCATCGCCCCCAGCGACGGCCACCTGACCAAAGTCAGTGAAAGCCCGACGCCCGACAGCTATGCCTATATTTCCCTGGACCAGACCGGGCGGTACCTGTTCGGTGTGTCCTATGACAATGACATCGTCACCGTCACCGCTGTCGATGACGGCAAGGTTGCCCCCGAGCCTCTGCAGACCTTGAAGACTGCGCAGAATGCCCATTCGGTGCGCATCGACCAACAGAACCGTACCCTGCTGGTGGCCAACCTGGGCGGCGAGCGCGTGTTGCAATACCACTTCGACAGCCACACCGGCGCGCTCGCCCCCTACACCCCCGACCACCTGCCCGCACCCGCTGGCCTGGGCCCCCGCCACCTGGTCTTCGCCCCGGACAACCGCTTCGTGTATGTGCTGGACGAACTGCAAGCCAAGGTCATCAGCTATGCACTGGAGGCCCACAGCGGCCAACTGACCGAGGTCGCCGTGGCCAGCAGCCTCCCCGCCGACACTGCGCTCAAACCCGGAGCCCCGCGCGGCCCCTCACGGGTGGGCACACCGGCCATGCAGCCGCATGCCGATAACAGCCAGGACATCTGGGCCGCCGACATCCACGTGACCCCGGATGGCAATTACCTGTACACCAGCGAACGCACCAGCAGCGTGCTGGCCGCTTTCAAGGTCGACAAGGCCCACGGCACCCTGACCCCGGTCGGCACCTTTGCCACCGAACAGCAGCCACGGGGTTTCGCCATCACGGCCGACAGCCGTCACCTGATCTGCAGTGGCGAGAAGTCCCAGCAGCTGTCGGTGTTCGACATCGATCCGGCCAGCGGTCGTCTCACGCTCAATGGCCGCTACCCGGTGGGCAATGGCGCCAACTGGGTGGAAATCGTCGACCGATAAACCCTCGAAGCCCTGGCAAGCCGGGGCTTATTTCGTTTCACCGAAAAAAGGCGAAAAATATTCTAATAACGCCGTAACTTATCGGCTAAAAATCAACTTTTTTGCGTCCACACGCGGGTAAGCTTTCCCTATCGCCTCATTGGAAGAAAGGGAAAGCCCCCATGCCCACCGACCCGCTGTATTTCGATTACGCCGCCACTACCCCCGTCGACGACCGCGTGATCGCGGCCATGATGGCATGCCTGGGCCAGAGCGGCACTTTCGGCAACCCGGCGTCCAGCTCACACACCTATGGCCAGCGCGCACGCCAGGCCGTGGAACTGGCCCGTCGCCAGGTGGGTGAACTGATCGGTGCTGGCGCCGACAGCCTGGTCTGGACCTCGGGTGCCACCGAATCGAACAACCTGGCACTCAAGGGCATCGCTGCCACCGCCCCGGCCAATCGCCGGCACATCATCACCAGCAGCCTGGAACACAAGGCTATCCTCGACACCGTCAGCGAACTGGAGCAGCAAGGCTTTCGCATCACCCGCCTGCGCCCGGACGCCCACGGCCTGATCCAGCCCCAGGCCGTTGCCAGCGCCCTGGCCGACGATACCCTGCTGGTGTCGCTGATGCTGGTCAACAACGAACTGGGCACCCTCACCGACGTGGCCACCATCGGCCAGATCGTCCGTGACCACGGCGCCCTGCTGCACGTGGACGCGGCCCAGGGCACCGGCAAGGTCGCCATCGACCTGGCCCGCTGGCCGGTGGACCTGTTGTCCATGTCAGCCCACAAGAGCTACGGCCCCAAGGGCATCGGCGCCCTGTACGTGGGGGACCGCGCACGGCCTGCCCTGCGCGCGCAGATTCATGGCGGTGGCCATGAACAGGGCCTGCGATCCGGTACCCTGGCCACCCACCAGATCGTCGGCATGGGCAGCGCCTACGCCTTGGCGGCCCTGCACCAGGAAGAGGAAACCCAGCGCCTGCACGGTTTGTCGGCGCGCCTGCGTGACGGTTTGTTGCAACTACCGGGTGTGCGTCTGAACGGTTGTCCGGACCAGCGCATTCCTCACACGTTGAACCTGTGCATCGATGTGCCGGGGTTCAACAGCGCGACGTTGGCCAACGACCTGGCGTTGTCATCGACCTCGGCGTGCAACTCGGCCAGCGCCGGGCCGTCCCATGTGCTGGTGGCCATTGGCTTGAGTGCGGAACAGGCCCAGCGCAGTGTTCGGTTGAGCCTGGGGCGCTTTACCACGGACGCCGACGTCGACCGCGCCATTGAAGTCATCGGCCAGGCCGTGAGCGCTCCGCCGCCGTTGTGGTGATGCTGGTTTACAACCGGCAACGTCGAGCGGGGCCCCGCGCAGCGCGTCAGCCAGCGCGTTCGAGTACCGTCAGCAGGTCGACGAACTGCGACGTCAGTTTGTGCCGCGGTTCCAGGTGAATCAGCGGCACCGACGCCTCATGGGACTCGCGCATCTTCACCGAGCTGCTGATATACACCGGCAACACGGGCAGTTGCTCGCCGACCAGTTCGTTGATCAGGTTCTGGTGCAGGCTGGCGCGGCTGACAAACTGGTTGACGACAATCCCTTCCACCACCAACGACTCGTTATGGTCGCCACGCAGATCAGCGACCTGCTCGATGACGCTGTACAAGGCTTGGCGCGAGAAACTGTCGCAGTCGAAGGGGATCAACACCCGGTCCGCGGCGATCAGTGCGCTGAAGGTGTAGAAGTTCATCGCCGGCGGCGTGTCGATGTAGATGCGTTCGTAATCTTGCGAAAGGTCCACCAGCAGGCGGCGCAGCTTGTTGATCTTGAACTTGGCTTCGAGTTTTGGCTGCAAGTCCGCCAGCTCCGGGCTGGCGGTGACCAGGTGGAGGTTATCGTAGGCGGTTTCACAAATCTCGACGCGGCTTTTCTTGCTGGCCAGCCCGCCAGACAGGGTCTGCTTGAAGAAGTCGGCGATGCCCACCGGAATGTCATCCCCCATTAGCCCGGTCAGGTAATGGGTGGAGTTGGCTTGGGCATCCAGGTCCACCAACAGCGTTCGATAGCCCTCGGCGGCACTGACCGCCGCCAGGTTGCAGGCGATGCTCGACTTGCCAACGCCCCCTTTCTGATTAAACACAACACGACGCATGGGCTGTTGGATCCGCGAAAAGAAAAAACATTAGCAAGCTGATATTTCAGTTTCATTGCAGCGCGATGACAGCCGTGACTCCTCCGTCAGATCGCGACCATGACACGGTCACGCCCGGCTTCCTTACCGCGATAAAGCGTCTGGTCGGCGCGGTTGAGTGCATCCCGAAACGCCTCCTCGGGCTGCAACGCTGCCACGGCCAGGGTCGCCGTGATAATCAGCCCGGCGCCTTGGACCTGGCCTGCGTATTCTCGGATGTGGGCCAACACTCTATCGGCCACCTGCCGGGCCTCCTGCACGGTGGTGTTGGGCATCAGCACCAGAAACTCCTCGCCTCCCCAACGGGCAGCGATATCCGTGTCGCGCACGCAGGCAGCGATGCTGTCGGCGACCCGCTGCAGCACCCGGTCGCCGAAGTCGTGACCGTGACGGTCATTGATCTGTTTGAAGTGGTCCACATCCAGCAGCACGATGGCGGTCGAGCCTGCCGGGCGCTCGGTGCCGATCTGACGCAAGCGCTGCAGCACCCGGCGGCGGGTGTACAGGCTCGTCAGGCTGTCACGGTGGGCGGTGTGAAACAGCTGCAACTGCATGGACAAGGTGAAGCGAACCGACAGGTAGGTGGCGTGCAGCAACAGGCCCACGGCAGTCAACGCATTGCCGATGCCGAAGGCCTCGGTCAGCCCGCCGCTGATCGCGGTGGCCACACCTGTCTGGCGGCGCAACGCATAGCCGCCGACCGCGACCAACACGATTGCCAGGCTCAACCCCCGGCGACGCAGCGGCGCGTTCTGGAAACTGAAGGCAATGATCGGCACCAGGCAGAACAGGTAGAAGTAGAAATTGCTGTCCCAGCCCACCATCCACGTGGCGACGACGGCGTGGCCGATGATCTCCAGGCTCAGCAGCATCCCGGCGGTCTGCAGGCGCCCGCGGGCAATGGCGCGCAGGCAGACAACATACACCAGGATGCTGACGGCGTTGGCGCCCAACAGCACTGGAATCTTCAGAAACAGAAACAGCGCGAACAACAGGATATGGATGGCGAAGGCAATCCAGACGATGGGAATGATGTGTTTCCAGAACTGCGTGGTTGCATCCTGCAAGACCTGGGCGCGGTCGTCAGCGGAAAGGCTGTTCATCAAGGTGTCTCGCAGGCAACGGTAAAGGGGCAGTCAGCACGATTGATGTCGGCTGGCAGTGGCGCGACTTGATGCTGTAGCCGCGACGGCGCGCAAAATAGTTCGTCTGCTGGCACTTTCAGAGTAGGCCAGGCGATGGGCCGTGCGGTGGCGCTGGACGCTCGCCCTTTGCCCGGGTTGCCAAACGCCATCCCCTGCTGTGTACTGCCCACCAGTCTTGAAAAAAGGAAGCACCCGTCATGAAGATCGCCTTTCTCGGCCTGGGCACCATGGGCCTGCCCATGGCCGCCAACCTGCTCAATGCCGGCTACTCGGTGCGTGCCTGGAACCGCTCGCCGCAGCCGGTGGAAAAACTGGTGGCCCTGGGCGCCGTGGCGGCCGCCAGCCCGCGTGAAGCGGTGGAGGATGCCGATGTGCTGATCTCGATGCTCGCCGACGACGCCGCCACCCTGGATACCCTGGTCGATGCCCAAGCCCTACCGGCACTCAAGCACGGCGCGATACACATCAACATGGCCACGGTGTCGGTGGGCCTGGCCAACTTGCTCGCCGCGCTGCACCTGCAACACGGCACGTCCTATATCGCTGCCCCGGTGCTGGGCCGGGTCAATGTCGCCGAAGCCGGGCAGTTGCAGATTCTGGCCGCCGGGCATGCCGCGGCGCTGGCGGCGGTGCAGCCGCTGTTCGACGTGCTCGGGCAGAAGACCTGGGCCCTGGGCGACCGCCCGGAACAGGCGAATGCGGTGAAGCTGTCGGTGAACTTCATGATTGCCAGCGCGATCGGCACCCTCGGCGAAGCCGCTGCACTGGCCGAGGGTTATGAGGTGGACAAGGGTGTACTGATCGACCTGGTCACCTCCACCCTGTTCGCTGCCCCGGTGTACAAGGGCTACGGTGAGGCTATCGCCCAGGAGCGCTTCGAGCCGGCGGGCTTCAAGCTGGCGCTGGGGCTCAAGGACGTGCGCCTGGCCATGGACGCGGGCGAGAAAGCCAATGTGCCCTTGCCCCTGGCGAGCACCTTGCGTGATGCGCTGATCGAAGGCGTGGCCCACGGCGATGGCCAGCTCGATTGGGCAGCCCTGTCGCGCACCGCCGCGCGCCGCGCCGGGCAAGCCTGACCCGTGGACGCCGATGCCCTTGCCCAGGCCAGTGTTTTCCTGGCCGGCCTGGACGACGACTGGGCCAACCACATCGCACGGGTGGGCCCCTGTGGGCATGCGCCAAAGCCGGCGCGTGAACCCTATGAAGCGCTGATCCGGGCCATTGCCTACCAGCAACTGCATGCCAAGGCGGGTGACGCCATACTGGGCCGGTTGCTGGCGTTGTACCCCGACACCGCTTTCCCCAGCCCCCGGCAACTGCTGCACACCGATCCGGCATTGCAGCGTGCCTGCGGGTTTTCCGCGGCCAAGCTGGCCACGATCCGGGCGATTGCCCAGGCCAGCCTGGACGGCGTGGTGCCACGCCGCGCCGACGCGGTGCTGCTGACGGATGAAGACTTGATCAACCGCTTGAGCGCCTTGCGCGGTATAGGCCGGTGGACGGTGGAGATGTTCCTGATCTACACCCTGGAGCGCGGGGATATCCTGCCGGTGGACGACTTCGGCGTGCGCGAGGGCTATCGGCGCCTCAAGCGGCTGCCCAAGGCGCCCACGCCTGGGCAGATGCGTGAGCTGGGAAAGGCTTGGGCACCCTGGCGGACGGTGGCGGCGTGGTACCTGTGGCGGTGCACTTGAATCCTGCCTGGCCGCGTCGGCGGTGCATGCGGTGTGCCTGACCGCCGCTCAGGCGCCCGCCCCCAAGCGGCTGCCAGGCCCGTAGGCCGCGGCGAAGGCCGGGCGGTCCTGCAGGCGGGCGTACCAGTGGGCGACGTTGGGCCGGCCGGCCCACAGGTGGCTCATGCCCAGGTCTTCCAAACGCACGACGCTGGGCATCATGGCGATGTCGGCCAAGGTTATCTGCCGGTCGGCCATCCATGGTTTGTCCGCCAGCGCCCGTTCCATGCGCTCCAGCGACTGTTCGATTCGCGCCATCGCCGCCGCCAGCTTCTCGTCGGGGAAGCCTTGGGGGCCGATCTCCAGGGCGAAGTCCTTGCGCAATGGCAAGCGGCTGGCGAAGGCCTGCCGCTGCTCGGGGGTCATGTTGCGCAGGCCGCCGCCAAAAAACTGCTGGAATGACGGGTAGCGGATGGCTGGGGTCATGACTTCGTCCAGGTACACCACCCACGCACGCATGTGCGCCCGGGCCACCGGTTGCACGGGCACCAGCCGCGGGGTGGGGAACACTTCTTCCAGGTACTCGTTGATCACGCTGGAGTCGACGATGACCTGGCCGTCATGGACCAAGGCCGGCAGCAAGCCGTTGGGGTTGATGGCCAGGTAGTCGGGCGTCAGGTGCTGGCCCTGGTCCAGGCGCAAGCGCTGGTCGGTGTAGGCGATGCCCTTCTCGGCCAGAACGAAACGCACCCGCTGGCTGCAGGTGGAAACACCTGCGTTGAATAATACGATGTCAGTCATGGCAGATGCTCAGTCGTTGAGAATGGCCACGGCGCGGACGAAGCCGGCCGAAGCGTGTTTGATCTTGTAGGGGAAGCAGGACACCACGAAGCCATTGGCTGGCAGTTGCTCCAGGTTGGCGAGCTTTTCCATCTGCCCGTAGCCAATGTCGCGCCCCGCCTTGTGCCCTTCCCAGATGAGCGCGGCATCCCCAGTGGCGGCGAACCGTTCGCGGGTGTACTTGAACGGTGCGTCCCAGCTCCAGGCGTCGGTACCCACCACGCGCACCCCCCGGTCAAGCAGGTACAGGGTGGCCTCGCGGCCCATGCCCACCCCCGCGTCCAGGTAGCCAGGCTGGCCGAACAGCGCGCCCGCCCGGGTGTTGACCAGCACGATGTCCAAGGGCGCCAGCACGTGGCCGATGCGCCGCAGTTCAACCTCGACCTCGGCGGCGCTGACCACATGGCCGTCCGGCAGGTGCCGAAAGTCGAGCTTCACCCCGGGTTGCAGGCACCATTGCAGCGGCAGTTCATCGATGCCCCAGGCCGGTTTGCCACCGTCGGTGGTGGACGCGTAATGCCAGGGCGCGTCCATGTGGGTACCGCTGTGGGTGGTGAGGGTCAGGCGCTCCGCGGCCCAGGATTCCTGGCCCGGCAACTGCTCCAGGGTCAGGCCCGGGAACATCGCGGCCATTTCCGGCCAACCCTGCTGGTGGTCCATGTAGTCGATGCGTGGCAGCAACGGGGGCGGGTCGGTCCAGGGGTTGTTCTCCAGGGTCACGGAGAGGTCGATGAGGCGGCGTTCAGGCTTCATGGCAGGGGTTTCCTTGTGCGGGGCGACGAGTCACGGCCGGCAACTCCAGCGCCCGGCGCACCAGGGCGCTGGCGCTCCCGTCGTGGCGCAGGCCCAGGGCGCGGGCTTGGGGGGTTTTCAAGGGTGGCTGGCGGCCTAACCGGGCTTCCAGCTGGGTGTCAGGGTGGTAGCTGACCAAGGCCCGGCAGCCGTCACCGAAGCGTTCGGCCAGGGCATTCATGACCTGGGCGATGGACAGGTGCAGCACGGGTAGCTGCCAGACCCGCGGGGCGTCGGTCGGCAACGTCAGCTCTGCGGCGCACACCAGGTTGTCGACGCAGCAGCGGGCCGACATCCACCAGGCCGTGGCGGCCGGTGATACGGGACATTGATACGGCTGGCCGGCGGCGACCCTGCGCAGCAGCTCACTCATGAACGCCGAGCACAGCCCGCAGCCGGGGCCAGAACGGGCAACGATGGCGGGCAAACGCAGGGCACGGCCGTCCACTTCACCGCGCCTGGCCAGGTCACTCAAGGCGATTTCCACCATGCGCTTGTGGGCGCCGTAGGACGACTGCGGCGCCGGTACTGCACTTTCATCCAGGCGCGCGGGCAAATCGGCGCCATACACGGCCACGCTGCTGGCAAACACCAGTACCGGTGGCCGGGCACGGTTGCGCAACTGCTGCAGCAATTGCAGGGTGGCTTGAAGGTTGACCTCGTAGCCCAGCTCGTACTGCCGCTCGGCTTCCCCGCCTGGAATGCCCACCAGGTGGAACACCACATCGATGCCGTCGGCCAATACGCGGCGCAGCAAGGCCGGGTCGGTTAAGCTGCCGATATGCAGGCGTACGCGCGCATCGGAGGGCGCGGCGTCCAGGTTCATGTCCAGCAACCGCAGCGTCGCGATCGGCTGGCCACGCAGTTGGCCCTGCGCCAACAGGCGCTTGACCAGGCCCTGGCCGAGGAAGCCGTTGGCGCCGGTGATCAACACCCGAACGCCTGGGCGATCAGTCATGGGCCGCCACCACGCGCTGGTCAATGGCGCCAAATATCGACTGGCCATCCAGGCCAATGACCTCCATGCGCACCCGCTCGCCAAAGCGCAGGAAGCCGGTGCGCGCACTGCCGTGCTCGATCATCTCGATGGCCCGGCGTTCAGCGATGCAGGCCGAACCGACCGATCGGTCGCTATTGGACACGGTGCCTGAGCCTACCAGCGTCCCGGCCCCCAGGCGACGGGTCAGCGCCGCATGGGCGATCAACTGGCCGAAGCTGAAATTCATTTCGCCACCGTGAGGGTGGCCGAACCATTCTCCGGAGCGCGCCACCTGCAACGGCAACTGCACGCGACCCTGGGCCCAGGCGGCCCCCAGTTCGTCCGGCGTGACCGCCACCGGGGCAAAGCTGGACGAGGGTTTGGCCTGCAGGAAGCCGAAGCCGGTGAGCATTTCCCGAGGGGCCAGGGCACGCAGGCTGACATCATTGACCTGCAGGATCAGGCGGACGTGCCCGGCCGCCTGCTCGGCGCTGCAACCCAGAGGTACGTCATCCACCAGCACCACGAACTCGCCCTCGAAGTCGATGCCCTGCGCTTCGCTGGGTAGCCTGAGGTCGTCCTGGGCCCCGTGAAAATCATCCCCTGCGCCCTGGTACATCAAGGGGATACGCTCGGCACCTTCGATGGGATCGAGGTTGAAGGCCTTCTGCATCAGGGTGCCGTGGTTGAGGAACGCCGAGGCGTCGCACCACTGGTACGCCCGGGGCAACGGCGCCATGGCCTGAGCGGGGTCGAAGGGCCGGGCAGCGTCAGCGGTGCCCGCTTGCAGGTGCTCATAGAGGGCCTGCAACAAGGGCGCGGTCTCGGCCCAGTGCTCGATGGCATGTTGCAGCGTGGGCGCGATACCCGTGGCGACCGAGTACTGGCTCAGGTCACGGCTGACCACCACCAGCTGACCATCACGGGCGTTGTTTTTCAGTGTGGCTAGTTTCATACACAAGTCCTTGGAGATTCTCGAGGAGACCCGATCATGGGTGAAGCCCTTGATCCGCCTCGGGCAGCCCTTCCAGGCGGGGCAGCGCCATGCACAGCAACGCCGCCACCCCTTGCAGCAGACCGATTGCGAGCACCGCATGGGGCACCGCCGTCACCTGCCCCGCGCTGATGGCCAGCACCAGCAGGGGGCTGACGAACTCGCCCGCGAAAATGGCCGCCGTGAATAGCCCGGTGGCCCGGCCGCGCTGGCTGAACCCCACCTGCGCCATGATCCAGGTGATCAGGGTGGGCAGCATCAGGCCGATGCCCAGGCCATTGATGGCCACGGCCACCACCACGTGCAGCTGACTGCTGGCACTGCCCATCAACACGCCGCCGCAACCGGCGAGCACGAACGCGAGCAACAGCAGCCGCGCGGGCGAGAGTCGACCGATCAGTCGAAAACTCAGGGCACCGGCTACCACGGCCAACTGGTTAGCGCCCATGGTCAAACCGATCTGTTGCGGGGCATCGATACCCAGCAGGCCAAGGACGAACCCGGCCTGCACCGGCACGATGAACAGGCTCGCGCCTGCCAGCAGCGCCAACAGGTACAACGGCGCCAGGGCACGCCACGGCAGCGCCTGCTGCCCATGGGCCACCTGTACCGGGGCGACGGGCTCCCACAGCAGGCGCGCCATCAACGGCAGGAACACCAGCCCTGCTGCGTACAGGGCGAACGGTGCACGCCAGTTATCCTGCCCCAACTGCCCACCCAGCCCCATGAACACCGCCGCCGACAGCGAGGTAACAACCATCTGCAACGCGAACAGCCTTTCGCGTCGAGCGCCGCTGTAGTAGTCGCCCATCAAGGTGGTGCAACCGGTCATGATCGCCGCCTCGGCCAGGCCGATGCCGGCCCGGCTGGCGACGATCGCCGGCAGTGACTGCAACCACAAGGGCAGCGTGCCGCACAGGGTGTACAGCAACATGGCCCAGAGCAGCAGCGGCCGGCGCCCTACCCGGTCGGCGATGCCCCCCGCGAACGGCGCCAGCAACGCCACCATCAGTGCCGGCAGGGTCAGCGCCACCGGTACCAGCACGGCCACGCCGGGGGTGTCGGCGAAATGCGCCTGCATCCTTGGTAGCACGGGTGCGAGCAACACGGCCCCCAGCACCGGCAGGCAACTGCCCAGCAACAACAGCAGCGACTGCGGCAGGCCTGCCTGGCGGTCAGCCTTCATGGGCCACCTCCAAGGTCAGCGGCCGCACGGCTTCGGCGCGGGAGGCGGTGCCCTGGGCGGCGCCCAGCGGTTCCTCGCGCTGCGTCCGGGGCAGCAGGAAATAGGCCAACGCCGGCAGCAGGATCAGCGCACCGACCATGTTCCACACGAACATGAATGCCAGCAGCACCCCCATGTCGGCCTGGAATTTGATGGGCGAGAACATCCAGGTGCCGACCCCGATGGCCAGGGTCACGCCAGTGAGCATCACCACCTTGCCGGTGAACTGCAACGCCTGGTAGTAGGCCTGGGACAGGCTGGCCCCGGCGCGCATCTGCGCCAGCACGATGCTCATCACGTACAGCGCGTAGTCGACGCCAATGCCAACACCCAAGGCAATCACCGGCAAGGTGGCGACCTTGACCCCGATGCCCAGGGCCACCATCAGCGCTTCACACAGAACCGACGTGAGCATCAGTGGCAGCACCGCGCACAGTACCGCGCGCCAGGAACGGAACGTCACCAGGCACAGCAGCACGACGGCACCATACACGTACCAGAGCATTTCATGGCTGGCCTGCTTGACCACGATATTGGTGGCCGCCTCGATACCCGCGCTGCCGGCCGCCAGCAGGAATTGCGCCTGGTCGCTGTCGTTGCCCCGGGCGAAGGCCTGGACGCTGTCCACCACCCGGGCGAGGGTGTCGGCCTTGTGGTCGGTAAGGTAGGCGTACAGGGTCAGCAGGCTGCAGTCTTCGTTGTACAGGCCACGGGGGGCGCCCGCGGTGACCATGTTCAGGGTGGCCTGGTTGTTCAGCAACTCGTACCAGCGCGGGTTGCCTTCTGACAGCCCTACCAGCACCCGGCGGTTGAGCAGCGCCAGGGAGTTGGTCGAATCCACACCGGGCAAGCCGCGCAGTTGCCAGTCCAGGTTGTCCACCCGCTGCAAGGTGTCATAGGTGGAGCAACCACCGGCGGGGGTCTTGACCATCACCGCGAACACGTCGCTGCTGGCGCCGTAGTGGGCCGTCAGGTAAGCGTTGTCCTGGTTGTAGCGCGAATCGGCGCGCAGCTCCGGGGCACCGGCATCCAGGTCGCCGACCTTCAGGTGCAGGCTGACCAGATAGCCGCCGGCCGCCAGCAGCGCCGCCGCCAGCACGCAAACGCTGGCCCAGCGACGCTGGGTGAACAGGTCGAGAAAGCGCCAGGCCGGGTGGTGCACGGCGCCCGCGGCATCCGCCTGCTCGCCGCGCAGGCTGCGCTTGGCCGCCGTGGCGCTGACGCCCACGTAAGACAGCAGCACCGGCAACAGGATCAGGTTGGTGAAGATCAACACCGCCACGCCCAGGCTGGCGATCAGCGCCAGGTCCTGGATGACCTGGATCTTGATGATCATCAGCACCGCGAACCCCACCGCGTCGCACAGCAGCGCCGTGAGCCCGGCCATGAACAACCGGCGGAAGGTAAAGCGCGCGGCCACCAGGCGGTGCATGCCACGGCCGATGTCCTGCATGATGCCGTTCATCTTCTGCGCGCCGTGGCTCATGCCGATGGCGAACACCAGGAACGGCACCAGCACCGAGTACGGGTCCAGTTCAAAGCCCAGCAATGGCAGCAAGCCCAGTTGCCACACCACGGCCACCAGCGAGCAGCTCATCACCAGCGCGGTGCTGCGCAGGCAACGGGTGTAGCCGTACAGCACCACGGCAGTGATGGCGATGGCGGCGGCGAAGAACAGCAGGATCTGGCGCAGGCCATCGATGAGGTCGCCCACCACTTTGGCGAAGCCAGTGATGCGGATTTCGATGCCGTGGCCCTGGTACTGCGTGCGCAACGCCTCCAGCCGCGTGGCCAGGGCACTGTAGTCCAGCGCCTTGCCGTCGGCGGTGGTAGCCAGCAGCGGCACGTAGATAATGCTCGACTGCTGATCGAATGCCACCAACTGGCCAATTTCGTTGGAGCGTTCGACGTTGCGTTTCAGGGCCTCCAGACTGGGGGCGCTGCCATCGTAACCCTCGGGGATCACCGGGCCGCCTTCCAGGCCCTCCTCCGTCACGCCCACCCAGCGGGTGGCCGGGGTCCACAGCGATTTCATGTAGGCACGGTCGACACCGGGCAGCAGGTATACCTGGTCATTGAGTTGCTGCAGGGTGGCCAGGTAGTCCTTGTCGTAGACACTGCCTCGGGTGTTGACCACGGCGATGCGCACGGCATTGCCCAGCCCCGACAGCTCCTGGCGGTGGGCCAGGTAGTTGGCGATGAAGGGCTGGTCGCCTGGGATCATCTTCTCGAAGCTGGCGTTGAGGGTCAGGCGCGTGGCCTGCCAGCCCAGTACCGCCGTGGCCAGCAGGCACAGGAGCAAGACGATGCGCCGGTGGTTGAACAGCGCGCGTTCCAGCAACGAGCCGGAACGGCTGTCGAAATCGGCCAGGCGGCCGCTGGGCCGCTGCGCCGGGGAAGCACTGGGGGCGTGCATGGGCTTACTCCGCTAAAGCTTGAGTGGGCGCCGAACTCAGGCGCAAGGGGCCAGCGAAGCCGACGCCGATGAGGCTACCGTCGGCGCCCTCGGCCAGTGCCGACAGCGGCGCGGCGGCGGCCAGCGGCAAGGGTGTCAGGCCGCTGCCATCCAGGTGGCCCTGCAGCACGCCACCGGCCTGGTTGACCACCAGCAGACGCTGGCCGCTGACCAGGGCCGCGTTGATGGACACCGGCACCGGGTTGCCGACTTCCTTGAAGGCCCCGTCGCGCAGGCTGAACAGGTGGCCGCGCAGGCCGCCCAGCAACAGGTCGCCGGACGGCAACCGGACAAGGCTGAAATAGCTCCCGTCATAGGGGCTGGCCAAGGCGTCGAAGTGGGCACCGTTGTCAGTAGAACGCAGCACCAGGCCCTGCTCACCGGCGACCACCACTTCACCGCCGTCCCGGGCCACCGCGTACAGGTGCAGGCCCTGGGGGTTGGGCAGGCGCCCAGCCCAGGAGGCCCAGGTGGCGCCGCCGTCCTCGGTGGCCAGGGCCAGGCCATAGGCGCCGACTACCAGGCCATGGCGCGCGTCGCTGAAGCTCAAGGCCAGCAGCGGTTTGTCGGCACCGTCGGCCACCAGCCGGCGCGCGGCCGTCAGGCGCGCGTCGTCGCCGGCCAGTTGCGCCGCCGCCAGTTCCAGCGCGGCGGCGCGGCGGCCGTCCAGTTGCAGTTGCCAGTGCTCGCCGGCATCGCCGCTGAACAGCACCACGCCGCCATGGCCAACGGCCCAGCCGCGCTGGGCGTCGACGAACTGCACGGCGGTGAGGCTGGTGCTGACCGCGACGGCGGCCTGCCGCCAGCTGACACCGTTGTTATCGGACAGCAGGATAATGCCCCGCTCGCCCACCGCCACCAGCCGCGTGCCGGCGCGGCCAATGCCAAGCAAAACCCCGTGCAGGGCCTGTTGCGATTGCACGGCTGGCACGGTGAGCACGTCGAGAGGTTCAGCGGCCTGGGCGCCCTGCCCAGCCAAGGCCAGGCACAGGGCGCTGACGACAAGGGAAGTGTTCATCTCAGCGCACGCCTTCGCCGGCCAGGGCATCCGGGGTGAACACCGAGTCTTTGTAGGCCTGTACCACCCGGTACTGTTCGTTCTTGCCGGCGAAGATGTCACCGGTAAACCAGGCGCCCGACAGCAGGTCATAGAAGCCGTTGGTGAGGGTCACCACGCCAGGCATGTCCGGTAGTACCACCGGCGTGGTCCACAACGCCTTGGCCAACTGGTTCTGGGCATCATAGCGTTCGCCCAGCACGGCGGCCCAGGTGTCTTCGTCCAGGTAGTAGGTGCTGCGCGGCATCACGTGGCGCTTGCCGGCCTTGAGCGTGGCTTGCACCACCCACACACGGTGCAGTTCCCAGCGGATATCAGCGGGGTTGAGGTGGTGCTCACCCAGCAGATCGGTGGGGTTGCTGACCGTGAAGACCTTGTTGGAGTTGTAGGGGATGTACAGCTCCTGCTTGCCCACCAGCTTCCAGTCGAAGCCGTCGATACGGCCGTTGAACACATACAGTTCGTCGAAGCTCATCACCCCGGCGGTGGCCGGCGTCGGGGTGTCGCAGCACGCGTTGGGCAGCCGGCGAACCCGGCGCTGGCCCGGCAGGTACGTCCACACCCCGGCGTTGTTGGCGTTGAGGTTCTCGCGGCCGGTGATGGCCTCGCCAGCGCGTAGCGGCGGGCCGTCATTGACCATGCGGATGGTCCAGAACACGCCGTCCTTCTTGCCACCGTCGGGCAGGTACCAGGGCATCTGCAGGTCGGAGCGCGAGTCGTTGGTGAGCACGTGCTTGCCATCGGCGGTGGTCAGGTACTGGGTAAAGTCAGCGTGCCAGGAGGCCCCGCGCCAGCGCAGCAGGTGGTTCCAGATGGCCTCGGCGCCGGTTTTCGGGATCGGGAACGGGATACCGCCCTGGGCGTCCTGGGGCATGGGGCCAGCGTCACCGTCCACCAGCTTGCCGTTGAGGGCGTTCTTGTAGGTAGCGTCGTACACACCTTGGGGCGCGGCGGCGGTACGGTGGGTCGGGTAGACGTCCAGGTGATAGCTATTCGGGTATTTCTTGAGCATGGCCAGGGTGCCCTGGGACAGCTTGTCGGCGTATTGGCTGGCGTTCTGGGCATTGATGGTGAACAGCGGTTTTTCCGCGGCAAAGGGGTCGCCGCGCTTGCCGCCATCCTTGTACGCCGGGTCGGCCTGGGTCAGGCCGCCGTTCCAGGCCGGAATGCTGCCGCTGGCGTTGCCCGCGCGCTCGGCGCCCAGGGGCGTGAGGGTGGTCTTGAGGGTATCGGCTTCGCTCGCCGGCACCGCCGCCTGGGCGCCATGGGCCAGCAACAGCGAAGAGGCCAGGAGCAGGATCATTGGTTTCATCGTCATGTCCTCGGTTCAGAAAGTACGGCTGACGCTGAAGGCCACGAAATCCCGGTCCTTGAGCGACTGTTCGAAGGTGTAGTTGTTGTTGGCATCGAGAAAGGTGTTGGCCGGCCCGTAGTAGTGGGTGTACGTCAGGCCCAGGTTCCAGGTGTTGAGGTAGTTGCCCTTGATGCCGATGTTCATGTCGCCGCCACGGTTGGTGCCAAAGGCGGTGCCCAAGGATTCCGACGCGCCGTGGGTGTAACTGATGCCCACGGGAATGCTCACGTCCATGCCAGGGAAGAACTGCCGGTACATGGGCTCGTACACCGTGCGAAAGCTCCAGGCATCGCGGTCGGCGTTGGGGTCCACGGCATCGGGGTTGCGGGTGACGCTCAGGGTGCGGTTCCAGGCCAGTTCACCGATGAAGCTCGATTCCAGCGCCATGAAGGTCGGGCCGAAACTGGCCAGCCATGACAGGTTGGCGTGCAGGGTGTGGCCTGTGGCGTAGAGCGCGTCATCGGCCTCATTGGAAATCGCCTCGCCGGCCAGCAGCGTGCGCTGGTTGGTGGACGCCAGGGGCTGGTGCCAGCGGGTGGAGAGTTCACCGGCGATGTTGAACTGGTCCACCGTGGTGGAGAAGCTCGCGCCCAAAGCCTCGACGCCTTCGGGGTACACCCAGTAGTACTCGCCGGCCTGCCCGGTGACCGGGTTGAGGTTGGCGAAGTCCGGTCGCACCAGCAGTTGCGGGCTCTTGTCGTGGAAGCGAATGGCGTAGAGGCCATAGTCGACCGTCTCGGTGCGCCATTTCAGTTGCACACCGCCCTGCCCCGAGTCCTTGGCGTTCTTGTTGCCACCGCTGTAGAACGCCAGCGGTTGGCCGCCAGGGATCACCGCGTCACCGGCGAACAGGCGTTCGTTGCCGTTGCCGATGCTGTCGAAGCTGGAAAAGTAGCTGCCCGCCGCCGGCAGGCGGTTGGCTTCCCACTCGAACTGGTAGTAAGCGCCGACCGACACGTCCGGGGTCAACTGGAACTGGCCGGACATCTGCCGTACCGGACGAATCAGCTCCTTGAACTGGGTGTTGGGCACCGACAGGCCCTTGACCACGTCGATGGGCGCCATGCCACCGGCGATGCCGTTCATGCCGTAGAACAGGCTTTCGCCCCACTGCATGGCGTACTGGCCGATGCGGCCGGACACTGGCACATCGCCCCAGTCGGCCTTGCCGTAGATGAACGCATCGAGGATCTCGCCCTCGCGGCCATGCAGCTTGCGGGTCTGGTCGGTGAAGTGGTCGTAGTCCACCGAGGTGCTGTTGTTGGTTCCCGGCGAGTTGTTGTCATTGCTCTTGTTATAGACATCGTCATACCAGGCCGCGCCGCTCACCCGGGCGCCGACGTTCTTGTAGCTGATGTCGAACTCGGACAGCAGGTCCAGGCGGTCGGAAATCAGGCCGCCGCTGAAGTTGCGGTCACCGTCGTCGCCGTTGACCGCCGCAGTGCCGGTCGTAAGCCGGTCGCTGCGCCCCTCGGTGCGCCAGGCGGCGCTGTACTTGAGGGTGTTGTCCCAGCGGGTACTGATATCGGGGTTGCCCGTGTCGAACTGGAAGGCCTGGGCGTTGCTCGCCAGCAAGCCGAACATCATCAGGCTCAGGGCGTACGGCGGGTGCGCGCCACGCAGCACGGTGTGCAGACGTACCATGGGTGAAACCTCTCTGTTGTTCTTGTTATCAGGTTCGCTGCGGGCCTCAGGTGGGCGGGCACGCAGTCGTGTCACAAGGGGTGGTTCAGATTTCCTCTGCGGTCAGGGCCAGCATCTTGCGCACCAGGCCCACGCGGTCGAAGGCATGGTCGTGCTCGATTTCCTTGTCGCCGGCCAGGATCGAGCTTTCGCTGATGAACTTGCAGCGTTCGTAGCGACGCGCCATGAAGCGCTGCAATAGCGCCTCCACCCCTTGGCCGTGCTGCTCGCCCAGCAATTCGCCAAGCACCACCGCGTCCTCGATGGCCATGCCGGCCCCCTGGCCCAGGTGCGGGGTAGTGGCATGGGCGGCATCGCCGATCAGCAAAACCCGGCCGCGGTACCAGGGCTCGCTGACGAACACCACTTCCATGGGCTTGTAGACCACTTGGCTGCTGTCGGTGATCTGCTCGCGCAGCTCGCCGATCAGGCCACCGAAGCCCCCCAGGCGCTTGCGCATTTGCTCTGCCAGCGTGGCGCTGTCCATCCACGGGTTGCCGGGCTCGTAGCTGGTCAGGTACAGGTACATCAGGTCGTCGGCCAGCGGGCACAGGCCGGCGTTGCCATCCGGGCCCACATAGTTGGCCAGGTGGTCGATACCGGGGGCGCGCTTGAAGTTGTGACGCCATACCGACTGGCCGGTGTGGCGCGGGGTGTAGGTATCGCCGAACAGCAGGCCGCGCACCCTGGAAAACAGGCCATCGGCGCCCACCACCAGGTGGTAGCGGCCCCGGCTTGCGTCGGTGAACGTCACGTCCACGCCCTGCTCGTCCTGGTCCAGGCGCTCGACGCTGGTGCCCAGGCGAATCCTTGTACCCAGTTCGGCAGCCCTGGTGCTGAGCACCTGGTGCAGGGCAAGGCGCGAGATACCGACGTTGGCCGGGTAATGCGGCCCGGCCAGGCGTTGCCCGGGAATGCGCGCCAGGGTGTGACCGTCAGCGTTGTACAGCGCCACGTCCTCGAACGGGAACGCAGCGTTGAGGTAACCGTCCAGCACGCCCAGGCGGGCCATTTCGCGCACCACGTTGCACTGCTGGATGATGCCGACGCCGTACACGGTCCATTCGGCCTTCAGTTCCACCAGCTCGACCTCGATGCCCTTGCGCCGCAGGGCGATGGCGGCGCACAGGCCACCGATGCCACCGCCCACGATCAGGACGTTGCTCACTGCTGTCATGGCGTTGCTCCGTATGCTTGTCATGGGGGCGTCAGGCCGGGTCGATGCAGGGGTTGCGCAAGGTACCCAGCTTGGCGATGGTGCCTTCCATCACGTCGCCGGCTTGCAGAAAACGGTTGTAGTGAGTGCCATTGCCCGAGGGCGAACCGGTACAGATAAGGTCGCCAGGCAGTAGCTTCACGCTCTGGGAGATGAATTCGATGAGGCGCGCCACGTCGAAAATCATGTCGGCGCTGCTTTCGTCCTGCATCACCTGGCCGTTCAGGCGCAGGGTCAGTTGCAGTTCCTGGGGGTTGCCCACGTAGGCAGCCGGTACCAGGTAGGGGCCCATGGGCAAGAAGGTCGGGGCGTTCTTGCTGCTCAGCCAGTCCATGCCCATTTGTGGGATGTCGGGGCGAAACACCTTGGTACGCTCGGTGAGGTCGTTCACCACCACATACCCGGCTACGTGGGCCAGGGCCTGATCGCGGCTGACCTGGTAGGTGGGCCGGCCGATGATCACCCCCAGTTCCAGCTCCCAGTCGGGCTTTTTCGAGCCGGCGGGAATGATGATCGGGTCGAACGGGCCGGTCACGCTGGACGCCACCTTGTTGAACACAAACGGCTTGCCTTCGCGGGCACGCTTGTTCATCAGGTCCTCGGCATAGGCGCGGCGCTGGGTGCTGTCCATGCCGTCGGTTTCGAACTGCGGGTCATCGACGATCAGGTCCACCACGTGCTTGTGGTAGTTGGCACCCGAGCAGAAGATTTGCCGAGGCAGGTCCACCGGTGGGTGGTACCGCACCTGGCCGAGGTTCAGGAACGGCAGGCCGGCGCGGTCGGCGGCGAGCTGGCTGGCCAGGCGGTCCAGGTGGGTGAAGTTGTGTTGCCAGTCCTCCAGCAGCCCCAGCACGCTATGGGTGCCTCGCAGGTCGGCCAGGTGCGCCAGGGCGCCCACGGCCACCACCTGGTCGGCGATCACCAGCCCGGCGAAACGCGGGCTACCGGCGGCGGAAAACGTGCCCAGGGCAAAGGGCGTTTCGATCGATGGATGAGTCATTATTGTCTCCACTGTCGTGCAATGAGCTTCGAGGCTGGCGAGGGATTTGACTAATCGCATGTTCGGATGCGATGTATCGGCCTGCGTGATACCTCCCCAGCCGCCTTTTCAGGCGTGTTCCAGTAGCAGCCAGCCGTCTTCGACGCGGTGCGCCAGCGCCTGCAGGCGTTCCCCCAGGCACGGTCCGTGGATGCACTCGCCGGTGTGCGGCAGGAACTGCGCGCCATGGGCGTAGCAGATGATTCGCTGGCCATCGGCGGACAGGTAACGGTCCTTGCGGTACTGCAGCGGCACGTCCAGGTGCGGGCAACGGTTGCGAAACACCCGTACCTGGCCGCCATGGCGCAGGGCAAATACCGTATCGCTACCCTCGCCCTGGGGGTCGAACCCCAGGGACTGGCCCTCCACCAGCCGGTCCAGCGGGCACAAGGCGATCGCCATGGTCAGCCCTGCTTCGGCGGCGGGCCGCCGGGCGCCCACTTCTCGCGGCCCGTGAACAGGAACAACTGCGAGTTATCGGCCGACATGGGCGCCTGGCGGGCTGCCCATTCGTCGTCGTGCTTGTCCATGTCGGCGTCGAATTCGATGTGGCAGCCCAGCGGGCTGTTGAAGTACCAGAACCAATTGGAGCCCAGCAGGTGGCGGCCCGGCCCCCAGAAACTGGTCCAGCCCTTGGCGGCGAAGCGCGTGCCGGCCAGCAGCACCTCGGTACCGCTGCCCAGGTGGAACGTGAAGTGTTCACAGCCCTTCATGTGCGGCGGGGTCTGGATCATGAACAGGCAATGGTGGTCATCAGCGCCGGCCGGACGCATGAACGGTCCCACGCCAACGAAGGTGTCGGTGGTACGAAAGCCCAGGCGCTGGTAGAAGGCTTCGGCCTTGGCCGAGTCCGGCACGAAGTACACCACGTGCGAAAGGGTTCGCGGCAACGCGGGCATGTCGGGGCTGATGCCGATCTGGTTGATCGGCCGCTGGGGCGCGCTGCCCGGCGCGTTGGTCAGGTCTGCACTGGCGGACAACTCACGGCGCACGGTGACCTGAAAGGCGATGGCGAAACCCATGTCGTCGACGCTGCGCAAGACGCCGTCGGCACCACGGGTAACGGCCCGGTCGCGGCCCAACTCGTCTTCGATGGCATCCAGGTCAGCGGCGCGGGCCACGCCATACACGGTTTCCCGAATGGACGGTGATGGCCCGAAACCTGCCGGTAGCGCGGGGTCATCGGCGCGGCGAATGACGATGGCGGTGCCGTCCAGGGCTTCGAATCGGCCGCCCTGGGCGCTGACATCCACTGGCGTCAAGCCGTAGTCGGTCAGGCAGGCGGTACAGGCGGGGATATCGTCGACGCCGAAAACCAGGGCATCAAGGCCTAGGATGTTCATGCAGACCACTCCATTGAAATGATTGTCGAGCCGCGAGCGGCGGCCGGTGGCATGCCCGGCGCACCGGGTTGCGGCACAGAGTGGCGCGGGGGCTGACAGCTGACTAATCGTGTGTGGGGATGGGATGTATCGGCAAACGCGATACTCGTCCGGGGTATTGACGCGGCGATGGTTTGCCGTGAAGGTATCGTGAAAACAACTACAAAAAACCGTGAGCCCGAGCCATGCGATTCAACCACCTGGACTTGAACCTGTTGGTCGCCCTCGACATTCTGCTCGAGGAACAGAACATCACCCGCGCCGCCGAGCGCCTGCACATGACCCAGTCAGCCACCAGCGGCGTGCTGGGCCGGTTGCGCACCTACTTCGAGGACGAATTGCTGGTGCAGGTCGGCCGCAAGATGCAACCCACGCCCTATGCCGAGGAACTGATGGAACCGGTGCGCGATGTGCTGTTGAAGATTCGCTCCTCCATCACCAGCAAACCGGCCTTCGACCCCGCCACCAGCAAACGCCATTTCCGCCTGGTGACCTCCGATTACCTGATCAGCGTGCTGCTGGCCCGGGTCATCGAGCGCATCAGCCACCAGGCCCCCTTCATCACCTTCGAAATGCTCGGCCCGGGCGACAATTCCAGCGAACTGCTGATCCGTGGCGAGGTGGACCTGATGATCGTCCCTGAGCGCTACGTGCTGGAGGACCAACCCTCGCAATTGCTGTTCGAGGAGGAGCACGTGTGCGCCGTGTGGACCGGCAACCACCAGGTGGGTGACAGCCTGACCCTGGAACAGTACCTGGACATGGGCCACGTGTCGGTAGGCTTCGGTCGCACCCGGCACCTGAGCATCGAGGAATGGTTCATGAACCAGTACGGCGTCAGCCGCCGGCTGGAAGTGATCACCAACGACTTCAACACCCTGCCCCAACTGATCATCGGCACCCAGCGCATCGCCACCATGCATGGCCGGCTGGCACGCTTGTATGCCGAGCACCTGCCCCTGCGGATATTGCCCACGCCGGTGAAGATACCGCTGATGCGCGAGTTCATGCTATGGCACCGGACCATGGAAGGCGACCCGATGCACCGGTGGCTGCGCGAGCAGATCGGCGGGATCATCGAAGGGTTGGAGCAGCGGTTGGCGGCTTGAATGCTGGCGGTGGCCAGAGCCATGCAGGTGTTTCTCCGGGGTTGTCGCGAAACATCTGCATGCGCCTGGCCGCCAGGTTTCGATGCCATCAATACTTGCCCATCAACCTAATCTGTTTCCCCACACCCCCCAAGCGCCCCTACCCTCGCCTCGTACCCATGATGACAGCGAGCCGGTCCGATGAGCGCCCTACACCTGCACTGCAAGACCCTGTTCGACAGCACCAGCCTGTCGCCCCGCACTCAGCAGACCCTGGTCGCCGAGCACGGCGTGCTCACCTACGTGGGCCCCACCGCCCAGGCACCCGCCCCCAGGGCCGGCGATACCCGGGTGGACGCCGGCGAGCATTTCGTCATGCCTGGCCTGGTGGACGTGCATACCCACCTGGCCTTCGGCAACGCCCAGAGCGAGGAAGACATCGATATCTGGACCAGCGACGAATTCCGCGCCCTGCGTGGCATGTTCTTCGCCCAGCATGTGCTGGCGGCGGGCGTCACCAGCATGGTGTGCCCCGGCGACAGCGGCCAGCTGAGCATTTCCGTGCGCAACGCCATCAATGCCGGGCTGTTCGATGGCCCGCGGGTGGCGGCCAGCAGCCGGGTGATCACCAACCGCCAGAGCCTCAACGACTGGTTCCCCAGCCGCGTCGGTGCGCCGGAGTATTTCACCGCGCGCCTGGTGACCAGCCGCAGCGAGGCCATCGCCGAGATCCGCACCCAGGCCAAGGACGGCGTCGACCTGATCAAGATCGCCATGGACGGCACCCACCGCCGCCCCGACGGCTCGATCGTCGCGGCCTTCACCGCCGACGAGACCCGCGAAATGGTCGACGAAGCCCACCGCCTGGGCTGCAAGGTCGCCACCCACGCCTATGGTCGCGAGGCAGTGCTGTATGCCGCCAAGGCCGGGGTGGACCTGGTATTCCATGCCTTCTACATGGACGACGACTGCATCGAGGCGCTGTTGCAAGCCGGTAGCATTCTGGCGCCGACCATGACCTTCCCGCAGAACACCGTGGACTTCTGCCAACCCCACGACCCGGCGATCAGCACGGGGTATGCCGCTTACTGCGCGCGCACCCTGGAGGTGGGCTCGGCAGTGCTCAAGCGCGCCAAGGCCGCCGGTATTCCCTTTGCCTGCGGCAGTGACTCGGGCTTCGCCGTGACGCCCTATGGCGAATGGCATGCCCGGGAGCTGGAACTGCTGGTCAAGCGCCTGGGGTTCACCCCGGCTGAAGCCTTGTTCGCCGCCACGCACGTTGGCGCACGCTGCATGCCCAAGGGCGACACACTGGGCACTCTGGAGGTGGGCAAACAGGCCGACTTCCTGGTGCTGGATGGCTCGCCGCTGGACGACATCCGCCTGCTCCAGGACCGCAGCCGCTTCAAGGCTGTGTACAAGGCCGGGCAAGCGGTGAACCTGACGCGCAGCCCCTACAACCCCAAGCAGGTGTCGGACTTCAACTCGCTGAAGTGGACCGACCTCTACACCCGCGACCGTGTCACCCAACTGGGAAAATGGACCGTATGAACCTTCTCGACCTGCACACCGCCACCCTGATCGCCCGCCAGGCCATTGCCAGTGGCCGCGAGCTGGGCCTGCGTCCCTTGGCTGCCGCCGTGCTCGACGCTGCTGGCCACCCACTGGCGGTGCTGCGCGACGAACACGCCAGTTTCCTGCGCCCGCAGATCGCCACCGGCAAGGCCCGCGGCTGCCTGGGCATGGGCCTGGGTGGCCGCGAACTGGCACGCCGGGCCCAGGCAATGCCGGCGTTCTTCGACGCCATCAACAGCCTCACCGATGGCCAGGTGATCCCGGTGGCGGGGGGCGTGCTCATTCGCAATGCCCACGGGCTGCTGCTGGGGGCCATCGGCATCAGCGGCGACACCTCCGACAACGACGAACGCGCTGCCCTGGCCGCTATCGACAACGCCGGGCTAGTGGCCGATACCGGTGACGCTCAGGCCTGATTCAACCCCGCCGCCTGTTCTGCCAACAGGCCGCGAAACCAGGCCAGCGCCGGGTCGTCCTGTTGGTAGGGATGCCACTGCAACACTTGCAGCGCCTCGGGAAAGTCCAGCGGGGCCGGCAATACCCGCAACGGGTAGGTGCTGGCAAACTGTTCAGCCTGGCGGCGAAACACCGTGGCCACCCGTTGGCTACCGGTGACAAAAGCCGGCATCAGGGAAAAACTTTCCAGCGCCACCCCCACCTTGCGCTCGATGCCTCGCTCGGCCAAATACACCGCGTCCATCGCCAGGGTGCGGCCATCGGCGAATTCGCGCACCACGTGCTCAGCCTCGCGGTAGGCGGCCAGCGTCAGGCCCCGCTCATACACCGGCGCCTGGGCGCAGACAATGCAGCACCACTGGTCCACCAGCAGTGGCGCATGGGGGTATTCGTTATTCAGGCGCCGCTGGGGCACGATCACGCAGTCACTACGGCGGTAGTCCAGCGCTTCGCTGACCGCATCGCCGCCACGTGGTAACGGCAGGTCACGCAGGGCCAGGCGTACCCCTGGCGCCGCCCGCGCCACTGCCCGGCTGACCGCTGGCATCAATACCGCCGCCACATAATCGGATGCCACCACGGTAAACCGGCGCTGGCACTGGCGTGGGTCGAACGCCGCGGGAGGGTCGACCAGGGCACGAGTCAACGCCAGCGCTTCGCGCACCTTGGGCAACAACCCCCGCGCCCGCGCGGTGGGCTCCAGACGACGGCCGACGGGCACCAGCAGCGGATCATTGAAATGCTCGCGCAGCCGGCCCAACGCCGAACTGGTGGCCGACTGGCCCAGGTTCAGCCGCTCGGCGGCGCGGGTGACATTGCATTCGGACAGCAGGGCTTCGAGGGCAACCATCAAGTTCAGGTCGAGACGGTGGTAGCGCATGGAGGGGATCCGGGTTCGAAGAGGGCCAGCCGATACCGTATTGCGGGTGGGGGGGCAGTGACTAATCGATTTCGGTGCAGACGAGGTATTGGCGGAGTCGATACCTGGAGGGGGGTCGCTACAGGTAGGCAAACCACGGGGCTCTGCATCAAAGAGCCGCGTCACGCACCCAGCCGTTCATCGCCCCGCACACTCACTGGCACCCCCGCTCCTGCGACGAGGCTACCGATTGCACATCCTTTCGCCTGGTTGTACGATGTCCGTCAACATCAAGCCGTCAGGCTTTCTCAGAACAATCTGAAGAACCAGGAGATCACGATGTCCACCCTTCTCGGCCATAACTTCATCGCCGGCAGCCGCAGCGCCCAGGGCAGCAAACAGTTGCAGAGCCTGGACGCCACCACCGGTGAAGCGCTGCCTTATGCCTTCATTCAAGCCACCGAAGGCGAAGTCGACGCTGCCTGCCGCGCCGCCGAAGCGGCCTTCGATGAGTTCCGCCACCTGAGCCCAGCTCGCCGTGCCGAGTTCCTGGATGCCATTGCGGATGAAATCGATGCCCTGGGCGACGACTTCGTGGCTATCGTATGCCGCGAGACTGCCCTGCCCGCCGGCCGCATTCAAGGTGAGCGCGGCCGCACCAGCGGCCAGATGCGCCTGTTCGCCAAGGTGCTGCGCCGGGGCGACTTCCTGGGTGCACGGATTGACCAGGCGCTGCCGGACCGCAAACCACTGCCCCGCGTGGACCTGCGCCAATACCGCGTGGGCGTGGGCCCGGTGGCCGTGTTCGGCGCCAGCAACTTCCCGCTCGCCTTCTCCACCGCCGGTGGCGACACCGCCGCGGCCCTGGCCGCTGGCTGCCCCGTCGTGTTCAAGGCCCACAGTGGCCACATGGCCACCGCTGACCAGGTCGCCAGCGCGATCATCCGCGCCGCGGACAAGACCCGCATGCCCAAGGGCGTGTTCAACATGATCTACGGCGGTGGCGTTGGCGAGTGGCTGGTCAAGCACCCGGCCATCCAGGCCGTGGGCTTCACCGGTTCCCTGAGCGGCGGCAACGCCCTGTGCAAGATGGCCGCCGAGCGCCCGCAACCGATTCCGGTATTCGCCGAAATGTCGAGCATCAACCCCGTGGTGGTGCTGCCCCAGGCCCTGGCCACCCGTGGCGAGGCCGTGGCCAAGGAGCTGGCCGCTTCGGTGGTCATGGGCTGTGGTCAGTTCTGCACCAACCCGGGCCTGGTGATCGGCGTCAGTTCGCCGGCCTTCACCGCCTTCCTGGGCCAGTTGCAGGAACAGATGGCCGCCCAGGCACCGCAGACCATGCTCAATGCTGGCGGCCTGCGCAGCTACACCCAAGGGCTGGAACACCTGGCGGCCCACCCGGGCGTCACCCACCTGGCCGGCGAACCGCAATCGGGCAGCCAAGCGCGCCCGCAGCTGTTCAAGGCGGACGTGTCGTTGCTGCTCAAGGGCGATGAACTGCTGCAGGAAGAAGTGTTCGGGCCAACCACCATCGTCATCGAAGCCAAGGACGACGCCCAACTCAAGGCCGCTCTGCAGGGCCTGCGCGGCCAACTGACCGCCACCCTGATCGGCGAGAACGACGACCTGGTGGCCTACCAGTGGCTGGTACCTCTCCTGGAGCAGAAGGTCGGGCGCATTCTGGTCAACGGCTACCCTACTGGCGTGGAAGTCTGCGATGCCATGGTCCATGGCGGCCCGTACCCGGCCACCTCCGATGCGCGCGGCACGTCGGTGGGCACCCTGGCCATCGACCGTTTCCTGCGCCCGGTGTGCTACCAGAACTACCCCGAGGCGCTGCTGCCCGAGGCCCTGCGCAACAGCAACCCGCTGGGGCTCAAGCGCCTGGTCAATGGTGAGTGGAGTGATGCCTCGCTGTAGGCGTGACGCACGGGTTGGAGCACCGCTTGCTGGCGAAAAGAGCAACGCGGTCTGCCTGACCGATGGGCCGCGCGTCCAAGGCGCGGCGTACCATCAGGCACACCGCGCTCCGGCACGGTGTGAGCGCTACGGGCGCGGTGGGGTCAACAGGGCGCGGGTGGCGTGATAGGCCAATGCCAACCGCTCAACGCTCCCCAACGCCCCGTAGGGCATTTCCACACTCACGTGCACGCCTTGCGGCAACGCCGCCATCAACTCGGCCAGGGGCAATTGCCCCTGGCCCGGTGGCAACCGCCCCTCCCTGGCTTCAGCGATAATCCCCTCTTCGGGCGGTGCCTGCAGCGGCGCATCGCACAGTTGCACACTGCGCAGCCAGCGCGGGTCGACGTCCTCGAGCATGGCTACCGTCCCGCCACTGCGAAACAGGTGCAGGGCATCCAGCAAAATGCCCCCGTTATCCTGCCCGGCGCCTTCGACGATCTGCCGTGCCTGCGCCAGGTTCGCCACCGCGCGCCAGCGCATGAATTCCAGTTCCACCCGCACACCGTAACCCGCCGCCAATTGGCACAGGGCCGCGTAGCGGTCGGTCAGCCGGGAAAACTCGCGATCGTCCCCGGACACCGTCAGGCTGCCGGCACCCAGGTCGGCGCCGGCCTCCAGCAGCGGTGCCAACGCCTGAATATCCACCTGGGGCGTCAGCTCGACGAACTCGATGTCCGCCACCCGCATGCCTTCCTCCGCCAACACAGCCTTCAGGCCGCGCCGCGCGGCCGCCTCCAGCGGGTAGCACACCCCCCCCGCCATGGCGGGGTGCAGACGCACGCCTACCGCAGAAAAACCAACCCCCGCCGCCTGGCGAACCAGGTCGGCGGGGGCCAGTTGCAGCGCGGTCAGATGAGCCACGCCAAGGGCCATCAGTACGTGGCCCTGCCGCCGCTGAGGTCAAAGACAAAGCCGGTGGTGAAGCTGCACTCCGGGCCGGCGATCCAGGTCACCATGTTGGCGATTTCCTCGATCTGCAGGAAGCGGCCCATCGGGATCTTGGCCTTGCTGGCGGCGATGTGCTCAGGGGTCATTTCCGCCATCAGGCCGGTTTCCACCATGGCCGGGGCAATGCAGTTGAGCAGCACGCCGTCCTGGGCCAGTTCCTTGGCCGCCGACTTGGTGAAGGCAATCACACCGGCCTTGGCCGCCGAGTAAGCGGAGATGTACTGCACACCGTCCTTGCCGGCCATGGAGGCGACATTGACGATACGCCCGTACTTGCGTTCACGCATGTGCGGGATGGCAGTGCGGCAGCAATAGAAGACACCGGTCAGGTCAATGGCCAGCACCTGGTCCCAGGCCTCCACCGGATAGTTCCACGACTCCACCACCGGGCCGTTGATGCCGGCGTTGTTGACCAGGATATCGACCCGGCCCAGTTGGTTGACCACCTCGGCGAAGGCTGTTTCCACCGACTCAAGCGAAGCCACGTTCACGGCCTGGCGCAACGCGGGGGTGAAGCCGGCAGCGCCGGCGTCCCAATGGTCGACGTTCAAGTCCCAGATCACGATGTTGGCACCCGCCTGGCGCAGACGCTTGGCGATGCCCAGGCCGATGCCGCGCATGCCGCCGGTGATGATGGCCGTCTGGCCTTCCAGATGTTGACTCATGTGACGCTCCTTTCAAAGGTTCGGGATATCGGGCAGACGCTTGAGGTCTGTCACCAGGAAGAGGTAGCAGCCGGCACCGCACAGGGTCACCAGCGAGATAAAGGCCAGTGCCCAGACGAACGAGCCAGTCAGCGTGACGATGATGCCGATCACCAGCGGGATGACGATGCCGGCGGCGTTGGCGAACAGGTTGAACAGGCCGCCGCTGAGGCCGATCAGGCCCTTGGGCGCGATGTCGGACACGATCATCCAGGCCAGCGCCGACATGCCCTGGGCGAAATAGGCCACGCACAGAATCGCGACCACCAGGGCATCGGACTGCACGTAGTTGGCCAGCACGATCACCGAGGACGCCAGCAGGCCGGTGATCACCGGGACCTTGCGCGCCAGGTTCAGGGAAATACCGCGGCGCAGCATGCTGTCCGACAGCCACCCACCCACCAGGGTGCCCGCCGAGGCCGCGATGAAGGGCAGCACCGCCACCCAACCTACCTTCAGCCAGGGCATGTGCCGCTCGGTGACCAGGTAGGTCGGAAACCAGGTCAGGAAAAACACGTTGGTGGAGTTGCAGGCGAACTGGCCCAGGCAAATGCCCAGCATATTGCGCTGCTTGAGCAGTTGCGGGATCTGCGACCAGGCGAAACGCGTGGCCTTCTGCCCGCCGTCGACCACCCCGCCGCCGGCTGCGATGTAGTCCAGTTCAGCCTGGTTGGCCTGTTTGGACTGGTGCGGCTCATGGAACTTGCGCCACCACACCAATCCATACAGCACCCCGACGATGCCCACGGCCATCAACAGGAAGCGCCAGCCGTAAGCATGCAACACCCAGAACAGCAAGGGCGTGAGAAACGCCAGGCCGCAGTATTCGGCCAGGGTGTAGATGCTGGTGGCACGGGCCCGTTCGCTCTGGGGAAACCAGGTGGCCACCACCCGGCTGTTAGTGGGGAAGCAGGGCGCTTCGGTGGCGCCGATCAACAGGCGAATGCCCAGCAGCGAGGCGAAGCCGGTGGCCAGGCCTTGCAGGCCGGTGAACAGCGACCACAGGGTCAACGCCAGCCAATAGGTGAGCTTGCTGCCCAGGCGGTCGAGCAGGATGCCACCGGGGATTTGCGCGGCGGCGTAGGTCCAGGAGAACGCCGAGAAAATCAGGCCCATCATCGCCGCGTTCAGGCCCAGGTCCGCACTGATGCTTGGGGCGGCGATGCCCATCACGCTGCGGTCCAGGTAATTGATGGTGGTACCGCCAGCGATCAGCGCCAGGATCATGAAGCGGGTGCGGCTGCGCGCTTCCACCGCCGGGGCGGCGGCGCGGTACGCAGGGAGTTCGAAATTGCGGTCGGCACTCATGAGGTTTACCTCTTGTTATTGTTGTTGCACAGGCATCTCAGTACAGCGTTCAGCGGAACCCGAACAGGCGCCGCGGTGTTTCCCACATCACCTGGCGCCGCACATGGGCGTCAGGCATGAACTGTTCGGCGAGCTTGAGCAGCGGGCCATAGTCGACACGTTGCTGGGCCCGCAGGAACGGCCAGTCCGAACCCCACACACAGGCTTCGGGGCCAAACGCGCCCAACAGGGCTTGAACGTAGGTCAGGGTGTCTTCGAATACGCTGTCCATGGGCGCGAATTTCTGCATGCCCGAGATCTTCACCGTGGCTCGGCCACGCTCGGCCAGGCGTAGCAAGGCCTGAAAGCCGGGCTGGTACAGGCCCTGTTCGATCTCCGGGCGCCCGCAATGGTCGATCAGCAGGCGCACGTCGCTCTGGTCGATCAGTTCCAGCAATTGGACCAGTTGGTCGCCCACCGTCTGGATCTGCGCGAACATGCCCAATTCCGCCAGTTTGGGCAGCAGCGCTTCGGCGCCCGCCATCACGGTCAGGCCTTCGGTGGCCGGGTTGAATGCCACGCCGACCACCCCTTTGCGCTGGTAGGTGGCCAAGGCTTCCAGGCTGATGTCGTGGTCAACCACCACCACGCCCTTGTAGCGGCCTTCGCCAGTGGCGAGGGCCTGCAGCAGCAAGCGGTTGTCGCCGCGGTAGCCGCTGGTGGGTTGCACCAGCAGCGCGTGCCGCACGCCATAGGCGTCCAGTACTCGGTTGAACTGGTTGAGGGTGCCGACTTCCTGGCCGGCCGGGCGGTAAATGGTATTGGCCAGGTAGGGAAACTGAGCCGGGTCGAACAGGTGGTTGTGGCAGTCGATCTTGGGTTCGTCAAAAATGCTCATTGCACGGCCTGCACCGGGTGGGAATGGCAACAGGCTACAAAAAACCCCCGCCCATGGCTCATACTCAGATGGCGCAAACCATAACCAAAGGTTAATTACCCCTTCATGGCCCAGACTCTGCCTTCCGCGGACACCCCCGAAGCCGGCAACATGGCGTTCAAGCTGCGTCACATGGAAGTCTTCCGTGCGGTGATGCTCACCGGCTCCATCAGCGGCGCAGCGAAGATGCTCTATGTCTCGCAACCGGCAGTCAGCAAGCTGATCGCGTACATTGAAAGCCGCCTGGCCTTGCGCCTGTTCGACCGTATCAATAACCGCCTGGTGCCCACCAGCGAAGCCCAGGCGCTGTACCGTGAAGTGGAGCGTGTGTACCAGGCGGCGCTGTGGGTGAACGAGTGCGCCCAGTCCCTGGCCACCACCCCCAACCGCCAACTGCGGGTCTGCTGCAGCGCATCGCTGTCTACCGTGGTACTGCCCCACGCCTTGGCCGAGCTCAAACGCCAGGTGCCTGCCATGCACATCGAATGGCACACCACCCTGATGAGCGACATGCCCGTGCAGTTGCTGGGCAAGAAAGTGGACCTGTCCATCTCGGCCTTGCCGGTGCTTCACGACCACCTGTACTCGCTGCCCTTCATGCGCGGGCGCATGGTGTGCGTGCTGCCGCCGGGACACGCGCTGGAAAGCCAGCCGGTGATCGAAATGGCGCACCTGGCGCGTGAGCCGATGTTGCTGTTTCGCCCCGACATTCCGTTCGGCCAACTGATCAACCGGGCGATCGAGCGCAGCGGCGTGACCTTGAATTCGTTCCTGGACTTCACCAATGCGCCGGAAGCGGTGGCGCTGGTGAAGCAAGGCATGGGCGTGACCATCATCGATGAATTCGTGGCCCAGGACAGCGGGCTGGTGGTCAAGCCGTTGGCCGACGAGATCGGTTTTGATATCAGCTTTGTGTTTTCGCGGTTCGACCCGCTGCCGGAGGCGGCGCGGCGGATGATGCAGGTGTTGCTGGACCAGGCGCGGGGGTTGGGGCGGGAGATCGAGGGGTTTGCCTGGCCGGGGTGAGGTTGTTCAGGGCTTTCGCGGCGCGGCCGCCAGGTGCATGGCTTCGGGTTTCTGCCGCTCTTGAAACCGAGCGCCCCGCGGGCGGCGCTGGATCTCGACAACCCTGTAAACCCGACGCCGGGCACTTGCCCTCCCCCTTGCAGTCTCAACTGGGGAACCCCCAAGGACAGCCACCCAATGCCCCTGACCCCTCAATCCCAAGGCAAAGCCGCCCGCAAGCAATGCCCCCGGGCCAGCCACCGTCACGCCGGCAACATCGACCGCGATCCGCTGGCGCTGATCGAAGCTTCCAGCAAAGGCCGGGTGAAATCCCTGGTGGCGCTGCGCTACGGGCGCATGCTGGCCTCGCCCTTTACCTTCTATCGTGGCAGCGCGCTGCTGCAGGCCCATGACCTGGCGGGCACGCCAGACATGGGCCTTACCGTGCCGTTGTGCGGGGACGCGCACCTGATGAATTTCGGCGGCTTCGCCACCCCGGAACGCAACCTGGTGTTCGGCCTCAACGACTTCGACGAAGCGCACCCGGGCCCCTGGGAATGGGACCTCAAGCGCCTGACCGCCAGTTTCCTGATCGCCGCCCGCGCCCTGCGCCACCCGGCCAGTGTGGAGGAAGCGGTATGCCATGAGGTGGTCGGCGCCTACCAGGCGACCATGGCCTTGTGTGCAGAGCAAGGCGCGCTCAACACCTGGTACGGGCGCATCAGCCCTGGTGAGCTGCTGGAACAGCCGCAAAACAGCCGCACCCTGGAATTCCTGCGCCAAACCATCGAAAAAGCCCACCGCCGCACCCACGCCGGGCTGCTGCCCAAGATCGTCGACCAAGACCGCCACGGCCGCCTTACCCTTCGTGACGACCTCCCTGAAATCTTCCACTTGCAGGGCAAGCATTCGCTGCTGGACCACGATGACGACTGGCTGGCCGCCAAGCGCTGGCAGCCCTTGTACAAGGCGCTGATGAGCCAATACAGCACCACCCTGCAGGGCGACCGCCGCGAGCTGTTGTCGCGTTTTGAAGTGGACGACCTGGCCTTCAAGGTGGTGGGGGTGGGCAGTGTCGGCACGCGCTGCCTGGTGGCACTGCTCACCGATGAGCTGCGCAACCCGTTGTTCCTGCAATTCAAGGAAGCCCGCCGCTCAGTGCTGGCGGACTACGTGAAGGTGCATACCCCGTTCAAGCACCACGGCCAGCGGGTGGTGGACGGCCAGCGCCTGATGCAGCCGGCCAGCGACCTGTTCCTGGGCTGGACCGCCAGCCCCAACGGCCACCATTTCTACGTACGCCAGTTGCGGGACATGAAGGTATCGGCGGAACTGGAAACTTTCGATGACCAGACCCTGGTCGCCTACGCCCGCCTCTGCGGCCGTGCTCTGGCCCGGGCCCACGCCAAGGCCAGTGGCGCCGCGGCCGTTATCAGTGGCTACATCGGTAAAAGCCAGCAGTTGGCCGAGGCGCTGTTTACCTACGCCCAGGCCTACGGACAGCAGAATGAACGCGACTTCGAGGTATTCCAGAAAGCCTGCCGCGCGGGCCGCCTGCAGGCGCGCACCGAAGCCGACTTCACCGCTGACCGCCTGCCCTGATTTCATCCCCGCGCCATTCATTCTGTGCTTTCATCCGGGGGGTTCATTCATTTCAATGCAGGAGCAATGACATGCAACAGCGACAACTGGGCAACACCGATCTGCGCATCGCACCGCTGGTCTTCGGCGGCAACGTGCTAGGCTGGACCGCCGACGAGGCCACCAGCCTGGCGGTGCTGGACGCCTTCGTCGACCAGGGTTTCAACGCCATCGACACCGCCGACGTGTACTCGGCCTGGGTACCGGGGCACAGCGGCGGCGAATCGGAAACCCTGCTGGGCAAGTGGTTCAAGGCTCGCCCAGGGCGGCGCGAACAGGTCGCGCTGTTCACCAAGGTGGGCATGAAGCTGGGTGAGCACAAGGAAGGTCTGAAGGAAAAATGGATTGTGCAGGCCGTGGAGGACTCGCTGCGGCGCCTGGGCACTGACTACATCGACCTGTATTTCTCCCATCGCCCGGACCCCACCACCCCCGAGGAGGAGACCCTCGGGGCGTACGCCAAGTTACTGCAGGCCGGCAAGGTCCGCGCCATCGGCGCCTCCAACTTCGATGCCGCCCAACTGGCCGCGAGCCTGGAGACGGCCCGCCGCCATCAATTGCCCACCTACCAGGTGCTGCAACCGGAGTACAACCTGTACGACCGCGACCAGTACGAAGGTGCGCTGCGCGACCTGTGCATCGCCGACAACATCGGGGTGGTGACCTACTACAGCCTGGCGTCGGGCTTCCTGACCGGCAAATACCGCGGCAAGGAAGACCTGGGCAAGAGCGTGCGCGGCGGTCGCATCGAGAAGTACCTGGATGACCGTGGCCTGAAGCTGCTGGCCACCCTGGACGGCATCGCCCAGGCGCACCAGGCGGCGCCCGGTGAAGTCGCCTTGGCCTGGCTGATCGCCCGTGAAGGCGTGACCGCCCCCATCGCCAGCGCTACCAGTCTGGAGCAAGTACAGAGCTTCGGCCGTGCGGCGCGGTTGGTGCTAAGCCGCGAAGAGTTGGACGCGCTGACTGCCGCGTAGGGCAGCCCTCACAGCCGGCTCGGGCTCAGTGAGCCCGGGCTTCGGCATGCTTCACGGCGTCTTCCACGCCCTGCAGCATCTGGCCGATGGTCCATGGCTTGCGCAGGAAAGCGACTTCGCACTTGACCCCCGACGACTCCGGGGTCTCGTGGCCCGACATGATCAGAATGGGCATCTCGGGCCAACGCTCATGCACCAGGTTGGACAAATCGGCACCATTGAGTTCGCCCGGCATCAGGATATCAGTCAGCAGCAACCCGACCTCGGGCGCGCGCTGGTCCAGAAACGGCACCGCGGCATCGGCGGTCTCGAACTCGACGGTTTCATACCCCTCCTCCTTGAGTATTTCGCAGACAAATTCGCGAATGATGACTTCGTCTTCCACCACCACTACCAGGGGGTGAGCGAGTTCATTGCGTTCCATCGATGTTGAATTCATGACGATCATTTCCTGGTCTGGGCTACAGCGTGCGCCTGTTGTACAACGTAGGAGCGACAAGCCCGACGGAAATTCAATTTTCATTCAATAACGTTGTTGCAGCGCCCCTTCGATGCGCCAGCGCCATCCCCGACGCAAGCGCCACGGCCAGCAAAGCAGCCGCCAGGTAGAGGCTATCGCCGTGCCCCGGTAGCAGGTCGAGGAATGCCGACAGGAACTGGCCCAGGAACAGCGCCATGGACAGGAAGGCCAGATGCCGGCCGCGCAACGCCGGGGCGCTCTGTTCCACGGTCATGTGGTTGAGCAAGGGTACTGACCAACCGAAACCGGCCCCCAGGCACCCCCCGCCGACCAGACACCACGGCGATGACGGGGCCCAGGTGAACAGCCCATGGGCCACGGCGAAGGCACTGAACGCCAGCGCCAGTGTGCCATGCTCGCCCAGCCCTGCAGTGACCCGCGGCATCAGCGCCGCTGCCCACATGGCATTAGTCTTTATGGTGTTCTCAGGACCGAACCCTGCCCTGCGAAGCCCCCTGGCGGTCATCGGCCCCACCGTACGCCCGATCGCGCCCCTGCTGCTTGGCCTGGTACATCGCCTGGTCCGCCTGTTCATACAACCCATCCAGCGAACACCCAGGCGGCCCCAGTGCCACGCCGACACTGATCGTCAGCGGCCCGCCTTCCCCACCGATGCCCAGCGCCCGCACCGCCTCGCACACGTGCGCACCAATGCGCGCCACGAATGCCTTGTCGACATCGGCAAACAACAGCACAAACTCTTCGCCCCCCATCCGCGCCGCCAGATCAAGCGGCCGCCGGGGAAAGTCGTGCAAACGCTTGGCAATGGCCTTCAGCGCCTGGTCGCCGGTCGGGTGGCCATGCACGTCGTTGTAACGCTTGAAATGGTCCACATCAATCAGCAACAGCGCGCAGAGCCGAGCTTCGCGCGCCGACTGGGCCAGTGCCTGGCGCGCCAGGGCGTCGAACGCCCGGCGGTTGAACAGCCCGGTCAGGGCATCGGTGCTGGCCATTTCATGCAGCGAGCCACGCAGCAGGAACAAGGTGCGGAACGAGCGCTCATGGTAATAACGCAGGGCCATCAGCGCCACCAGCGAGGCCACCTGGAACGGCATGAACGCCACATACTGCTGGTCCATCAGGTGGCCCGACACCCACGGCGTCAGCAGCCAGGCCGATAGCGCGATCAACAGCGCCATGCCCATGCCCACGTGCACACTCAGGCCTACCGGGAACAGCACGGTGATCATCAGCAGGATGACGGCGTCCAGCAGCAACGGCAGGTGGAATTCCTGGTGGTAACGGGCGTAGACGAGCATCATCAGGATCGAGGTGAAACCGGTGAAGCCCAGTACCGCCACGATCCAACGCTCACCGATATGCACCCGAGACTCGTTCCGCACCCGCCAGTAACCCACACAGGCAAACAGCACCGTGAGCGAGCGAAGGGCCATCGCAAAAAAAGACGTCGGCGGAAATTGGGCCCCATAGCCGTAGACAATGTCCAGCATCAGGAAGCCCAGCAGCGCCACGATCAGCAACAATGCCGACGCGTTGCGGGTGCGCTGGAAGCCCTGGTAGTTCAGCTCACGGTACTCACACTCCAGCTCAGGCTCGAAGCGCAACCAGGGGAACCCCCGCAAGCGCTGCCGGGTGTAGGCATTGTCGCTTCCGTCCACCAATTGAGTGAGACTTTCAAACCTGTTCACGGGTACCTCTGCAAGTGCACTGTTCTTTTCCTGACCGCCAAGATAGCAATAAGCCATCACCCCACGCTACCTGCCCCGTCGCCGATAGCCTGACGCGGCTTACCCCGATTGCGGTCATTGCAAACGATGAGCGTAGACGGCCGGCTTCATTATCAACCTAATTAATAGGGAGCTTTGTATATAACCGGAACGCACGCAATCAGGGCACTCTAATATCATTGCGAATGATATATACCTTCGCCCCATTCGATTCGTCGATACAGGCCGCAGCGAACAGAATCCGCCCATTCTCAATAAATTGGCGGACGTGCCCATGGAACAGTCAATCAAACATCTACGCTTCCCCCTCGCCGCGCTGGCGGTGGTGGTGATGAGTGCTTGCGGGCGTGCCCCCGAAGTGGCCCAGGCGCCCGCCGCGCCGAAGGTCACCGTGGCCAAGGTGCTGGAACAGCCGATCAACGAGTGGGACGAGTTCACCGGCCGCCTGGAAGCGCCCCAGACCGTCGAAGTACGCCCACGGGTGTCGGGGCAGATTGACCAGGTGGCCTTTACCGAAGGCGCGCTGGTGAAGAAAGGCGACCTGCTGTTCCAGATCGACCCCCGGCCCTTTGAAGCCGAAGTACGCCGCCTGGAGGCGCAACTGCAACAGGCCCGTGCCACCGCCACCCGCACCGAAAGCGAGTCCCAGCGCGGCGAGCGCCTGCGCGCCAGCAACGCCATCTCCACGGAACTGGCGGAAACACGCACCAGTACCGCGCAGGAGTCGCGCGCCGCGGTCGCCGCCATCCAGGCACAACTGGACCTGGCCCGCCTGAACCTGAGCTTCACCCGCGTCACCGCGCCCATCAGCGGCCGGGTCAGCCGCGCCGAGATCACCGCCGGCAACATCGTCACCGCCGACGTCACCCCGCTCACCAGCCTGGTCTCTACCGACAAGGTCTACGCCTACTTCGACGCCGACGAGCGCGTGTACCTCAAGTACACCCAGCTGGCGCGCAAGGGCGAGCGTGGCGCCACCACCCCGGTGTACCTGGGCCTGTCCAACGAAGACGGCAACCCGCACCTGGGCCAGATGGACTTCGTCGACAACCAGGTCAACCCCAAGACCGGCACCATCCGTGGCCGCGCGGTGTTCGACAACCGCGACGGCAGCTACACCCCGGGCTTGTACGCACGCCTGAAACTGGTGGGCAGCGGCACCTACGAAGCCGTGCTGATCAAGGACGAGGCCGTGGCCAGCGACCTGGGCAAGAAATACGTGCTGGTGATGGACAAGGATCACAAGGCTACCTACCGCACCGTGGAGCTGGGGCCGAAACTCGAAGGCTTGCGCATTGTGCGCAGCGGCCTGGCCAAGGACGACACCATCGTCATCAACGGCCTGCAGCGGGTGCGCCCCGGTAGCCAGGTCGACCCTGAAGACGCCCCCATGGCCAGCCCGGCCACCCTCGCCGCCCTGGCCGAACAGCTCAAGGCGCTGCAAGCCAGCAACCTGCCCAAGGCCGCCGCGGCTGCGCCGGTGAACGTGGCCAGTGTCGCCATTCCACGCGGCTAACAGGAACAGACCGATGAACTTCTCGCAATTCTTTATCAAGCGGCCGATCTTCGCCGCCGTGCTCTCGCTGCTGATTCTGATCGGCGGCGCGATCTCGCTGTTCCAACTGCCCATCAGCGAATACCCCGAAGTGGTCCCGCCCACCGTGGTGGTGCGCGCCAACTTCCCCGGCGCCAACCCCAAGGTCATCGGTGAAACCGTGGCCGCGCCGCTGGAACAGGCCATCACGGGCGTGGAGAACATGCTGTACATGTCCTCCCAGTCCACCGCCGACGGCAAGCTGACCCTGACCATCACCTTCGCCCTGGGCACCGACCTGGACAATGCCCAGGTGCAGGTGCAGAACCGGGTCACCCGCACCGAGCCGAAGTTGCCTGAAGAGGTGACCCGTATCGGCATTACCGTGGACAAGGCCTCCCCCGACCTGACCATGGTGGTGCACCTGACCTCGCCAGACAAACGCTACGACATGCTGTACCTGTCCAACTACGCCATCCTCAACATCAAGGATGAGCTGGCGCGCCTGGGCGGCGTGGGCGATGTGCAACTGTTCGGCATGGGCGACTATTCCCTGCGCGTCTGGCTGGACCCGAACAAGACCGCCTCGCGCAACCTGACCGCCACTGACGTGGTCACCGCCATTCGCGAGCAGAACCGCCAGGTCGCGGCCGGCCAACTGGGATCGCCGCCCTCGCCGAGCGCCACCAGCTTCCAGATGTCGATCAACACCCAGGGCCGCCTGGTGACCGAGGATGAGTTCGAGAACATCATCATTCGCACCGGCGACGATGGCGAGATCACCCGCCTCAAGGACATCGCCCGCGTGGAACTGGGTTCCAGTCAGTATGCCCTGCGTTCCCTGCTGAACAACCAGCCGGCCGTGGCGATCCCGATCTTCCAGCGCCCTGGCTCCAACGCCATCGACATCTCCAATGAAGTACGGGCCAAGATGGCCGAACTGAAGAAGAGTTTCCCCGAAGGCATGGACTATAGCATCGTCTATGACCCGACCATCTTCGTGCGCGGCTCCATCGAAGCGGTGATCCACACCCTGTTCGAGGCACTGATCCTGGTGGTGCTGGTGGTGATCCTGTTCCTGCAGACCTGGCGCGCCTCGATCATTCCGCTGGTGGCCGTGCCGGTGTCGCTGATCGGTACCTTCGCCGTGATGCACATGTTCGGCTTTTCACTCAACGCACTGTCGCTGTTCGGCCTGGTGCTGGCCATCGGTATCGTGGTGGACGACGCCATCGTGGTGGTGGAGAACGTCGAGCGAAACATCGAACTGGGGCTCAAGCCGGTCGCAGCCACCGAGCGCGCCATGCGCGAAGTGACCGGGCCTATCATCGCCACGGCGCTGGTGCTGTGCGCGGTATTCGTACCGGCGGCGTTCATCAGCGGCCTCACCGGGCAGTTCTACAAGCAGTTCGCCCTGACCATCGCCATTTCCACGGTCATCTCGGCCTTCAACTCGCTGACCCTGTCGCCCGCATTGGCCGCCGTCTTGCTGCAGGGCCATGACGCACACAAGGACCGTTTCTCGCGGTTCCTCGACAAGCTGCTGGGCGGCTGGCTGTTCCGGCCCTTCAACCGCTTCTTCGTCAAGGCCAGCCATGGCTACGTGGGCACCGTGCGGCGGGTGATCCGCAGCAGCGGCATCGCCCTGGTGGTATACGCCGGGCTGATCGGCCTCACCTACCTGGGCTTTTCCACCACCCCCACCGGGTTCGTGCCCGCCCAGGACAAGCAGTACCTGGTGGCCTTCGCCCAGTTGCCTGACGCTGCCAGCCTGGACCGCACCGAGGACGTGATCAAGCGCATGTCCGAGATCGCCATGAAGCAACCCGGCGTGGCCAACGCCATCGCCTTCCCGGGGCTGTCGATCAACGGCTTCACCAACAGCCCGAACAACGGCGTGGTGTTCGTGGCGCTGAAGGACTTCGACGAACGCAAGGACCCCAGCGAATCGGCCAATGCCATTGCCGCGGCCCTGAACGGCAAGTACGCCAGCATCCAGGACGCCTACATGGCGATCTTCCCGCCGCCGCCTGTACAAGGCCTGGGCACCATCGGCGGCTTCCGCCTGCAGATCGAGGACCGTGGCAACCTGGGCTATGACGCCCTGTACAAGGAAACCCAGAACATCATCGCCAAGAGCCGCAGCGTGCCGGAACTGGCCGGGCTGTTCACCAGCTACACCGTGAACGTGCCGCAGGTGGACGCCGCCATCGACCGCGAAAAAGCCAAGACCCACGGCGTGGCCATCAGCGACATCTTCGACACCTTGCAGGTGTACCTGGGTTCGCTGTACGCCAACGACTTCAACCGTTTTGGCCGCACGTACCAGGTCAACGTCCAGGCCGAACAGCAGTTCCGCCTCGAACCCGAGCAGATCGGCCAGTTGAAAGTGCGCAACAACCGGGGCGAGATGATCCCGCTGGCCACCTTCATCAAGGTGCAGGACACCTCGGGCCCTGACCGGGTCATGCACTACAACGGCTTCGTCACCGCCGAAATCAACGGTAACGCCGCCCCAGGCTACAGCTCGGGCCAGGCCCAGGCGGCGGTCGAGAAACTGCTGAAAGAGGAACTGCCCAACGGCATGACCTACGAGTGGACCGAGCTGACCTACCAGCAGATCCTCTCGGGCAATACCGCGCTGTTCGTTTTCCCGCTGTGCGTGCTGCTGGCTTTCCTGGTGCTGGCCGCCCAATACGAAAGCTGGAGCCTGCCGCTGGCGGTGATCCTGATCGTGCCCATGACGCTGCTGTCGGCCATTGCCGGTGTGATCATTGCCGGTAGCGACAACAACATCTTCACCCAGATCGGCCTGATCGTGCTGGTGGGCCTGGCGTGCAAGAACGCGATCCTGATCGTGGAGTTCGCCAAGGACAAGCAGGAAGAAGGCCTCGACCCGCTGGCTGCCGTACTGGAAGCCTGCCGCATGCGGTTGCGGCCGATCCTGATGACCTCGTTCGCTTTCATCATGGGCGTGGTGCCGTTGGTGCTGTCCCACGGCGCCGGTGCCGAAATGCGCCATGCCATGGGCGTGGCGGTGTTCTCCGGCATGTTGGGGGTGACCTTCTTCGGCCTGCTGCTGACCCCGGTGTTCTTCGTGCTGATCCGCAACCGCGTGGAAAAGAAAAAGGCCCACAAGGCCGCCCAGCTTCTGACCCTGGAGAACCCAGCATGAGCTTGAAACTCTTCATGCCCAGCTTGCTGGTGCTGGCCCTGGCCGCCTGCGCCGTGGGCCCGGACTACAAGACCCCGGACACCGCGGCGGCGAATATCACCGCCGCCACGGCCGGGCAATACGACCGCGGGCATTTCGATGCCGTGTGGTGGCAGCAGTTCGACGACCCGACGCTGAACCAGTTGGTCGACAAATCCCTGCAGGGCAACCGTGACCTGCGCGTGGCCTTCGCCCGCCTGAAGGCGGCGCGGGCCATCCGCGACGACGTCAACACCGAACGCTTCCCGGTGGTGACCAGCCGCGTCAGCAGTGAAGTCGGCAAGGGCCAGGTGCCTGGCCAGACCACCGACCGGGTCAACCAGGAGCGTTACGACCTGGGCCTGGACATGGCCTGGGAAGTCGACCTGTTCGGCCGCATCCAGCGCAGCCTGGAAGCCAGCGATGCCCAGGAAGACGCCGCGCGCGCCGACCTGCAGCAACTGCAAGTGACGATGATCGCCGACCTGGTGGACGCTTACGGTGACCTGCGCGGTGCGCAACTGCGCGAGAACATTGCCCGGGCCAACCTCAAGACCCAGCAGGAATCGCGCACCATCACCGTCAGCCTGCGTGACGCCGGGGTGGGCAACGAACTGGACGTGGTGCGTGCCGACGCGCGCCTGGCCGGGGTCGAAGCCACCGTGCCGCAATTGCAGGCTGAACAAGTGCGCGCCCGCAACCGTATCGCCACCTTGCTGGGCGAACGCCCCGACCAACTGAGCGTGGACCTGAGCCCGGCGAAGCTGCCGGCCATCTCCAAGGCGTTACCCATCGGCGACCCGGGCGAACTGCTGCGCCGCCGCCCCGATGTGCGCAGCGCCGAGCGCAAGCTGGCTGCGGCCACCGCCAATGTCGGCGTGGCCACGGCCGACCTGTTCCCCCGGGTCAGCCTGTCCGGTTTCCTGGGCTTCACGGCGGCCCGTGGCTCGCAGATCGGCTCGGCCGCCGCCAACGCCTGGTCCCTGGGCCCAAGCATCACCTGGGCGGCCTTCAACCTGGGCAGCGTGCGGGCGCGTATCCGTGGCGCCAATGCCGATGCCGAAGGCGCCCTGGCCACCTACGAACAGCAAGTGTTGCTGGCCCTGGAAGAGTCGGAAAACGCCTTCAGCGACTACGGCAAGGTGCAACAGCGCCTGGCTTCGCTGAACAAGCAGAGCGAAGCCAGCCGCGCCGCGGCTGACCTGGCGTCGATCCAGTACCGCGAAGGCACCGTGGATTACCTGGTGCTGCTGGACGCCGAACGCGAGCGCCTGAGCGCCGAAGACGCCCAGGCCCAGGCCGAGGTGGATCAGTACCGCGGCATCGTGGCGATCTACAAGGCGCTGGGTGGCGGGTGGCAGGTACCGGACAAGGGGCAGGCGGTGGCGATGGTTCGGTGATCGAGGTGACTGCTGAGTGCATGACGGTCGCTTTGCAGCGCCCTTGAGATCGTATGTCTGTGGCATCACCTGGTTCGCCTTGTTTGTCCACCGCCGATCTGTGGCGGTACCAACAGGGCGGGCCAGGTGATCTTGCAGGCAAAACTGGCCCGAAACAGATGCAGGAGCGGGCGCTAGCTCGCGAAGCGCCGCGCGGCCGGCGCTCGATCTCAAGGGCACCGGAAAACCCAAGCCATGCACCCGGCAGCCCCCCAAAAATCCCTCCAAAGAAAATTTCATCCTCCCCCACTTTGACTCCCCCCACCGCCCCTCGGTAAAGTCCCCCCAGCACCACCCCTGCCCCCGGAGCCCCACATGCCCTCTTCATCAAGAAACACCGCGCTGCTATGGATCGTGGCTTCGGGTTTCTTCATGCAGACCCTGGACACCACCATTGTCAACACCGCCCTGCCCTCCATGGCCAGCGCGCTGGGCGAGAACCCGCTGGACATGCTGCCAGTGGTGGTTGCGTACTCCCTGACCATGGCCATGCTCACCCCGGCTTCCGGGTGGTTGGCCGATCGCTTTGGTACCCGGCGCATCTACTTCCTGGCCATCCTGCTGTTCGTCATCGGTTCGGTGCTGTGCGCAGCATCCCAGAGCCTGCCTGAACTGGTGCTCGCGCGGGTGGTGCAAGGCATCGGCGGCTCGATGCTGCTGCCCATCGGGCGTCTGGCCGTGCTGCGCAGCGTCACCGGCGAGCAGTACATCGCCGCCCTGGCCATGGTCTCCGTGGCAGGCCAGGTGGGGCCGCTGATCGGTCCGGTGCTGGGCGGCTGGATTTCCCAGACCATGGCCTGGAACTGGATATTCCTGATCAACATTCCCATCGGCCTGCTGGGCATGGCGGCGGTACGACGGTTTCTGACCGATGACGCGCTGGAACAGCCGCCGCCCTTCGACTTCGTCGGCTGTGGCTTGCTGTCACTGTGCATGGCGGCGTTTTCCCTGGCCCTGGATGTGCCGGGTAACGGCCACCAGGCGCTGCTCAGCGGGGGGTTGTTCGGCATCGCGTTGTTGGCGGCGCTGTGTTACATCCCGCATGCCCGGCGCCGGCAGAACCCGTTGTTCTCCCTGGCGTTGTTCGGCCAGCGCAACTTCAGCGTCGGCCTGATCGGCAACCTGCTGTGCCGTATCGGCTCCGGTGCCGTGCCGTTTTTGCTGCCGCTGTTGATGCAACTGCAGCTGGGCTACTCGCCGCTGCATTCGGGCCTGATGCTGCTGCCGGCCGCCATCGGCGGGATCCTGTCCAAGCGTTGGGTGGTGCCGTTGGTCAAACACTTCGGCTATAACCGCTTTCTACTGGTGAACACCGTGCTGGTGGGCGCCAGCATCGCCTCGTTCGGGCTGATCTCGCCGGGCTGGCCACTGGCACTGGAAATCGCCCAGATCGGCCTGTTCGGGTGCTGCAACTCCATGCAGTTCGCGGCCATGAACAGTGTCACCCTCAAGGGCCTGGGCGCGCGCGATGCTGGCAGCGGCAACAGCCTGTTCTCCATGGTGCAGATCCTGGCCATTGGCCTTGGCGTGATCATCGGCGGTGGCGTGGTCAACCTGTTGTCGGCCAGCGCCGGCGAGGCGGCGGTGGCGTACCGCTGGGCGTTCATCGTGGTGGGGCTGTTCACCTTGGCCTCGGGGGTGATTTTCCGCGCCCTGGAGGCGGAACGTCAGGTGGCAGCCGCGCGGTAGGCAGGCTGTAGCCTTTCTGGACTAGACTCAAGCCTTCGGTCAACGCTGCCAAAGGTGTGCCCCATGCCCACGCCCCTGCTGAGCCTGCACGTCGAACTGAGCGGCATCGAACCGGCCATCTGGCGCCAACTGGTGGTGCCCGCCTACCTGACACTGCCCCACCTGCATGATGCGTTGCAGGTTGCCATGGGCTGGCATGACATGCACCTGCACGAATTCCGCATCCAGGGCCGGGATTATGGCGTGCCCGACCCCGATGGCGCTTACGGACCGGCGTTGACCGACGAGGCCGGTGTGGTGCTGGTCGAGGCCCTCGGCAGCACCACGGCCTTCAGTTACCTGTACGACCTGGGTGACGATTGGCTTCATGAGGTGACGGTCACCCCCTACGAGGGCCTACCGCGGGTGTCGTCGGCACCCTTCTGCGTGGCCGGCGCCAATGCCTGCCCACCGGAAGACAGTGGTGGCCCCATTGCCTACGCAGACTTTGTCGAGGCTATTACCGACCCCGCGCACCCCGACCACCCGGCCATGGTCGACTGGCATGGCAAGGCATTCGACCCCGGCGCCTGGACGATCACCGCCACCAACCGCCACCTCAAGAAGTTGCAGCAAGCCTGGAAACACCAGAAGTTGAACAGAGGCTGAACGCGCACCGGCTTTCATCAGGCTGTCATGGGCCTACGACGATCCTTTCACAAAAGCCCCCTGGGAAGTGGCTAGCATTTCGGCACCTGATCGACCAATGGATAGAAGATGGAACACGCCCCTCGCTTTCGCCTTCATGCACTGCTGATTTTCGTGGCCGCGCTGGTGTTGTTCACGCTGGGTATCTGGGACGAACAACCCCAGGGCTTCGACGACCGCTGGGCGCTGTTTCTCCAGGAGATGTTTCGCCACGGTCCCAGCCTGTTTCCCACCACCTATGGCCAACCCTACGCAGACTACCCTGGCACGGCGACCTGGCTCAGCTACCTGTGTGCCCGGCTCTTCGGGGCCCCCAACCATCTGGCTAACGTATTGCCGACGGCCATGGCCTCGGCCGGGATCCTGGCGCTGCTGTATCGCCTGCTGGCCCCGTCTGGCCGGGCCTGGGGGTTGCTGGCGGTGCTGCTCACGGCGCTGACCACCCAGTGGCTGGAGAAGTCGCGCGCGGTCTGCCTGGACCAGATGAGTTCGCTGCTGTGCCTGGCCTGTTTCTACCTGCTGCACCGGGGCGAACAGCTGCGTTCGCGGCTGCGGCAGTGGGCGGTGGTGCCGCTGTTCGCGCTGGGCTTTGCCATTCGTGGCCCGCTGGGGCTGGTGGAAGTCTGTGGCGTGGCGTGCACCTATTGGGCGCTGGGTGTGGCTACTGGCCGTGAACAGGCTGTGCTGCGTATCAAGCGGGTGCTGGGCTACGGCATCGTCGGCCTGGTACTGCTGGGCGCGGGCTGGTGGTTGCTGATGGCCTTGGCGCGCGTCGCAGGCGGTGACAGCTTTGCCCAGGATGTGCGCAACATGCAGGTGGGTGGCCGCCTGGACGAGAGCGGCAAACCCTTTTTCTTTTATTTGCAGTTGAGCCTTTACCGTTATTTCCCGGTAGTGCCCCTGGCGCTGGCCACCCTGGTCGCTCTGCGCCACCGCTGGGCCACCCGTGGCCAGGACAGTGACGTGCAATTGGTGATCCGCCTGGGCGCCTGTGGCCTGATGATTTTGCTCGGGCTGTCGGTGCCGCACTTCAAGCGGGCGTACTACGTGCTGCCGATGGTGCCATTGTTCGCCGCAGTGGCTGCTTATGGCCTGCTGGAAGCCCGTGGCTGGCTGGCCAAGGTCACCCGCGCGTATACCTGGCTGGTGGCGGTATTGCCGGTACTGGGCATCGTCATCGTGTTCATCTGCCATCACCTGTGGCACAAGCATGATGATTGGCCCGACGTATCGCTATTCCTGCTGGTAGGGGTGTTGGTGCTACTGCAACTGGCGGCGCTGTGGGCCTGGTGCAGCAGTGCAGAGCGCGCCCACCGCCTGGTGCTGCTGAGCCTGGTGGCGTTGCTCGCCCAGTGGTGGTTGCTGGTGAAGATGGTCGAGCCAGCGCAGGACCGTCAGTTTGACACCCGCACGTTCGTCAACCATGTCGAAACCTTGCGCCAGGGCGCGCCGGGCACCCTGGTGTTCCTCAACCTGGGGCGCGACACGTGGGCCATTCGCTACATGATGAACCTGGACCACGACGAAGTGCCGCCGCCGGTGTTTGTTGGCCAGCAGGACCTCACCCCGCTGGCCCACCTGCCGCACCCGGCATGGGTCATCGTCGCGCGCAGTGAACGCAGCCTGCTCGATGGCACGCCGTTGCAGGGGCTGGAACCGGTGTATGCCGGACGTTTGAATGGCAATGCATTGCTGGTGTTTCAAGCGCCCTGAACGCGCCCCGAGCTTCGCCCGGTCCCGCAGGGTAAATACTGAAATGCGGCAAGACGCTGTAGGAGCACAGCTCGCTGGCGAAGAGCACAACGCGGTCCGTCAGCTACACCGCACGGCCCTTTTCGCTAGCAAGCTACGCTCCCACCGGGACGTGCAAATACCACGCAGACCCCGCGAACCTGTAGGAGCACAGCTTGCTGGCGAAGGGCACAACGCGGTCCGCCAGGTACACCGCACGGCCCTTTTCGCTAGCAAGCTACGCTCCCACCGGGACGTGCAAGTGCCACGCGGCCCCCGCAAAACCTGTAGGAGCACAGCTCGCTGGCGAAGGGTACAACGCGGTCCGCCAGGTGCACCGCACGGCCCTTTTCGCAAGCAAGCTACGCTCCCACTGGGACGTGCAAGTGCCACGCGGCCCCCGCAAAACCTGTAGGAGCACAGCTCGCTGGCGAAGGGCACAACGCGGTCCGTCAGCTACACCGCACTGCCCTTTTCGCTAGCAAGCTACGCTCCCACCGGGACGTGCAAATACCACGCAGACCCCGCGAACCTGTAGGAGCACAGCTTGCTGGCGAAGGGCACAACGCGGTCCGCCAGGTACACCGCACGGCCCTTTTCGCTAGCAAGCTACGCTCCCACCGGGACGTGCAAATACCACGCAGACCCCGCGAACCTGTAGGAGCACAGCTTGCTGGCGAAGGGCACAACGCGGTCCGCCAGGTACACCGCACGGCCCTTTTCGCTAGCAAGCTACGCTCCCACCAGGCCGTGCAAGTACCACGCAGACCCCGCGAACCTGTAGGAGCACAGCTTGCTGGCGAAGGGCACAACGCGGTCCGCCAGGTACACCGCACGGCCCTTTTCGCTAGCAAGCTACGCTCCCACCGGGACGCGCCAGTACCACGCGGACCCCGCAAACCTGTAGGAGCACAGCTTGCTGGCGAAGGGCACAACGCGGTCCGCCAGGTACACCACACGGCCCTTTTCGCTAGCAAGCTACGCTCCCACCGGGACGCGCCAGTACCACGCAGACCCCGCGAACCTGTAGGAGCACAGCTTGCTGGCGAAGGGCACAACGCGGTCCGTCAGCTACACCGCACGGCCCTTTTCGCTAGCAAGCTACGCTCCCACCGGGACGCGCCAGTACCACGCGGCCCCCGCAAACCTGTAGGAGCACAGCTTGCTGGCGAAGGGCACAACGCGGTCCGCCAGGTACACCGCACGGCCTTTTCGCTAGCAAGCTACGCTCCCACCGGGACGTGCAAATACCACGCAGACCCCGCGAACCTGTAGGAGCACAGCTTGCTGGCGAAGGGCACAACGCGGTCCGCCAGGTACACCGCACGGCCCTTTACGCGGACCCCACAGGGTGAATACTGGAATGCCTGTAAGACGCTGTGGGACCGGGCGCCAGCTCGGGAAGCAGGCGACGCGGACTGGCCGGCATACCGCGGCGCGGCCCTCCCGAGCTTCGCCCGGTCCCACAGGGAGCCCATGAAAAAAGGGCGCTTTCGCGCCCCTTTTTTCAACCCTGGATCAGGTTGGGAATGTCGACTTTCGGGCTGACGTCAGCCTCGTAATCCACACCCGCAATCTCGAAACCGAACAAGCGCAGGAACTCGTGCTTGTAGCCGGCGAAATCGGTCAGGTCGCTGAGGTTCTCGGTGGTCACTTCGTTCCACAGGGCCTCGACCTTGGCCTGGACTTCAGGGGCCAGCTCCTTGTAGTCGGCGCGCAGGCGGCCGTCGGCATCGACGATCGGCTCGGCGTTGTACAGGCTGTCCTTGAACAAGCCGTAGACCTGCTCGATGCAGCCTTCGTGGGTGCCCTGCTCTTTCATCACCTTGAACAGCAGCGACAGGTACAGCGGCATGATCGGGATGGCCGAACTGGCCTGGGTGACCACAGCCTTGAGCACCGACACGCGCGCGTCGCCGCCCAGTGGGGCCAGGTTGGCGCGGATATCCAGCACCTTCTTGTCCAGGTCTTTCTTGGCTTCGCCGATCGAACCGTTCCAGTAGATGTCGTGGGTCAGCTTCTCGCCCAGGTAAGTGAACGCGGTGGTCTTGGCGCCTTCAGCCAGCACACCGGCCTCCTGCAGCGCATCCATCCACATCTTCCAGTCTTCACCGCCCATGACCGCGACAGTGCCGTCGATCTCGGCCTGGGTGGCCGGTTCCAGGGTGGTTTCTTCAACCGTGCCCTTGTCGGTGTTGACGCCGCGCTGGGTCACGGACTTGCCCAGCGGCTTGAGGGTGGAGCTCAGCAACTCGCCGGTCTTGGGGTGCAGGCGGCGTGGGGCGGCCAGGCTGTAGACCACCAGGTCGATCTTGCCCAGGTCCTGCTTGATGGCTTCGATAGTCTGGCGCTTGATCTCATCGGAGAACGCGTCGCCGTTGATGCTTTTGGCGTACAGGCCTTCGGCGGCAGCGAACTTGTGGAACGCGGCGGTGTTGTACCAACCAGCGGTACCGGCCTTCTTCTCGTCGCCTTCACGCTCGAAGAACACACCCAGGGTCTTGGCGCCGGCGCCAAACGCGGCGCTGATGCGCGCGGCCAGGCCGTAACCGGTGGAAGCACCCAGCACCAGCACGTTCTTCGGACCATTGCCGATAGTGCCGTGCTGCTTCACGTATTCGATCTGCTCCTTGACGTTGGCTTCGCAGCCAGTCGGGTGGGTAGTCACGCAGACGAAGCCGCGAACGCGTGGTTTGATGATCATGTAGAGAGCTCCCTGTACGGTGTGCTGTGGGCCAACGTTGCCAGGGCAACGTGACGGGTCTAAGTCATAGACGCACGTAACGCCTTCGCGTCACGGCGAATGCCCATTCAAATGACAATTGTGAACGCTGACCAAGCGGCGAGCACGCGATGTGCAGGTATTGTAACCATTTTTGCCGTGTGGGACCGGGCGACGCTCGGGAAAAGAACGCCGCGGTGCATCAGGTACACCGCGGCGTTCTTTTCCCGGGTCGGCCCGGTCCGACAGGAGCGGCGCCGTCTAGCGGGTGCCGGCGCTGCGCAGGGCGTTGGGGGTGTAGTCGGCAGGCGTCATCTTCAGGTCGAACTGCACGAAGTTGCGCTCTTCGTTGCTCATGCCGGTCACGATATAGCGCCCGTTCTGCAGGTCAAACAGCGCTTCGAACGCTTCGGCCTGCACCTGGCGGTGGTACCACGGCACCAGCATCGCCTGCCCTACCCGCCACAGTTGACCGCGGCCATCGTAGAGGTCGGACATGGCGATGTACCAGCTGTCCTCGTCCACATAGAATGTGCGCTTGCCATAGATATTGCGGGCGCTGGGCTTCAAAGTGGCCTCCACCACCCACACCCGGTGCAGCTCGTACCGGGCATCGGCCTGGTTGGTATGGCCGGCCTTCAGAATGTCGGCGTACTTCACCGTCGGCTGGGTCAGGCGGAAGTTGTTGTAGGGAATGTACAGCTCCTGCTTGCCTATCAGTTTCCAGTCGTACCGGTCTGGCGCGCCGTTGAACATGTCGAAGTTATCCGAGGTACGCATGCCGTCGGACGCCGTGCCCGGGCCGTCGTAGGCCACCTGGGGAGCACGCCGCACCCGGCGCTGGCCGGCGCTGTAGACCCAGGCTTCGCGTGGCTGCTTGATCTGGTTCAGCGAATCGTGCACCAGCAGCACGTCGCCGGCCAGCCGCGCCGGGGCGGTGACCTCTTGCTTGAAGTACAGCAGCGCATTCTTCGCTTCTTCGGGGTCGATGCCGGGCATCTGGTCGGGGAAACCGACCTGGTCGCGAAGCTGCACGATGTTGTAGGAACCATTGGTCTGCGGCGCCGCCTGGGTGTACACACGGCTCAGGTTGCCGCCGCGGTAGCGGGTGATGTGGTTCCAGATCACCTCCAGGCCGTTCTGTGGAATGGGGAAAGCGTAGAACCGGGTCTGGTCGAAGTTTTCCAGGCCGTTGCCGTCTGCCACCAGGTTGACCTTGGCAGCGCTGGCCTTGGCCGCAGCCTCGACGTTGGCCGGTACCGAGACACTGCGGTGGGTCACGTAGACGGGGATCACAAAGGTGTCGGGGTAACGCTTGAACATCGCCAGTTGCCCCGCCGATAGCTTGGCCTTGTACTGGTCCACATTCTTCGCGGTGATGGTGAACAGCGGTTTCTCACCGGCATAGGGGTCGCCAATGAACCCCGTGCTGGAGACAGGCGCGGCGTTGGTTTTCAGGCCGCCGTCCCAGGCCGGGATGCTACCGTCCTTGTTCGCGGCCTTTTCCCCGCCCAGCGGCGTCAGGCTGGTGCCCAGCTTCGCCACCTGGTCGGCACTGACGGCCGCCATCACGTTCGCCGCCACCAGGCTCAGGGCCAGGGCGGCGCATTGCATTGCCTGCTTGCCAATCATCATGAGGTTCCCCACCTTAGAAGTTCACGCCGAAGCTGAGGGCGATGAAATCGCGGTCAGACACGGTGTTGTAATCGCCGCCAAAGAAATTGGTGTAATTGAGGCTGGCGGTGTAGGTGTTCTGGTAGTCGGCATCCAGGCCCAGGCTGACCGCCTTGACCCCTTGGTTGAACACCGGCCCGTAACCGTGCACGTCATGGGACCAGGCGACGTTGGGCTTGAGGTTGATGCCGGCGATGGCGTTGGCGTAATCCCAGATGGCGCGGGCGCGGTAGCCCCACGAAACACTGGTGTAAAAGCCACCGGAGCCATATTCGGCGTCAGCCGCGGCGTTTTCCGGAATACCGAACACCGAGTCTCGGCCATAGCGGTTGCCGGCGGTGTCGCTGACCCCAGCGATATGGTCGACGCCAACCTCGCCGATCAGGGTCAGGCGCTGGGCCCCCATGACCTGGTCGAAGAAGTGGGTGAAGGTGGTCTGTGCCTGGGTGACTTCCTTGCGTACGTACCCCGTGTTGATCGCGCCTGCCTGGGCCAGCGCCGCCGCCGCGCCGCCCGTGGCCGCCGCGGTGGCGACACTGCTGGCCAGCAAGGTGGTGACGTCAGTGGTGTTCAGTTGCAGCGGCATGTTCGGCCGGTAGCTGATCTCGCCGCTCCAGGCGGTGCCCTCCGGCAGGGTGGTGGCGAAGCTCAGGCCGTACAGCCGGATGTCCTCGGGGTAATCCAGGAAGTAGTTGCCGCGCCCCAGCAGAATCGGTTGCGCCAGGGCCGGGGTGCTCAACGCCCTGATGACGTCGGCACGGCCAGCATTCTGCACGCTGACGTAGGGGGTGCGGCTGTGGTAGTTCATGGCGTAGGCGCCATACTCGGTATTGTCACCCAGCCAGCGCAGGGCCAGGCCCCACTGCCCTGAGTCGCGCGCTTCATTATCGGAACCGCGTGGCACGATCAGGCCTTCGGGGGTCACGGCCACCCCCAGGGAGGCCAGTGCCGCCTTGGTGCCGGGCTGGTTGAGCGCGCCCACGGTGGTGGCGTCGAGAATGTTGTAGTTGGCCCGGCAGCCCTTGGCCGCCACGTCGGTGCTGGAGAAGAAGGTGCCACAGTTGTCGAGGATGGTGTTGTCCCAGCCCAACTGGTAAAACGCCTCGGCAGACAACTTGTCGGTCAGGCCCTGGGAGACATACAACATGTTCACCGGGATCAACCCTTCCTTGATTTCAGCGCCCGGGCGGCGGAACGCCGAGACATCGATGGGGTTGATGGAGTTGATACTGTTGCCGATGAAGGTACTTTCACCCCAACTGACCACTTGCTTGCCCAGGCGCACGCTGCCAGGTTTATCGTCGATCTGGTAGTTGTAGTAAGCGAAGGCATCCAGCAGCTCGATACCGGAAGATTTGGCGGCTTCCTGGCGGCCGTCATTGCTGACGTTCTTGAAGTCCTGGTTTTCGTCCTGAAGTTCGAAGTCATACCAATACTTGACCCGGGTAAATACGCCCATGTTGTCGTATTTCAATTCCAGGTCATGGATGCCTTTGAATATCTTGGAAAAAGTCTCGCCCTTGTCGAAGTTCAGGCGACCGTCATCGTTGGTCTGGGTAAAGCCATGCCCACCGTTCGCCGAACCGATGAGTTTCTGCGATGGACTCTGGGTACTCCAACTGGCACCAATCGACAGGGAAGAGTCGAACTGCCCTTCGATTTCGCCGATATTGAAGTTGACGGCCTGGGCGTCGAAACTGACCGCACACCCGACGGCAACGGCCACGAGGGTTGGTGAAAAACCCCTGAACCTTATTTTTGTTATCATTTGGCGCTCCTTGGTGAATCCCCACATTGTTGTGCACCGCCCGCGCAAACGCCCGGTCATGCTTTTTTATACCGTGAAGAACAGCTAAGAATGCGTAGGAAGTTAGACGGCTCGCGTACAGAACACCCTGCGAACAATCTATGTGCCATCTTCGATACTGTCAAATTGACCCACACCCAAGCAAGCCCATGGCGCCGGGCCTGGGTATGGAAATTGCTTGGGCTGTTTAATCCATTCAGCGCCCGCCAATGGCGGGTCGGCGCGCGGCATATGTAACAACGTTATACGGCGACATCGACGAAAGCCCACCATCGAGGGGCCTTCACATTCATGCCGTAGTGTGAGGTGTATCACCAAAAGCCATGAATGGGCTCACCCCACCTGCTGGCGCCCCAGGCCCATGTTCAACAGGATACGACGGTAGGCGGTGGAACTGCGGTCGGCCTGGAAATGCGCCTCCAGCAAGGGGTCCAGAGGCAAGTCTTCCGGCCGTTGGGATTCGACGATGGCCTGGTCTTCGGCGAATATCTGCGCGTTGAAGGCATACACATCCTCCACCGAACCGGTCTTGTCGAAATTACGTGTCAGCGGCACGAAGAGGCGGGTCTTGCGCGCGGACACCGGGCAGGCCGCGTTTAGGATGCACAGGCGGCCGTCATCGGGAAAATGCACGGTCAGCACCGCGCTGAAGGGCGGGTAGACGTCGAACACTCGCAGCCAGCGAAAGCCTTCGGGCTCCAGGTACTGGAGGGCCTTGGGGTAGTTGCTCACCCCGCTCCAGTACTCGGTGCGCAGGCCATAGTCGGTCAATTGGGTGTCATAGGATGGCACCACCGGGTTATCACGGTCGGCGAAGGCTTCGTGGTGCACCCAGGCGAAATGCGCCACGTCAATGAAGCCTTCCAACTGACGGCCACTGGAGCCGGCTATGTCCACCCAAGGCGGCAGGATAGGCTGGTGGTCGGGGTCGTCCCAGGTGGGCAGTTGCGGCAGGTTGGGCTCCAGGCTGTGCAGGCTGGTCCACACCAGGCCGAAACGCTCCACCACGGGAAAGGTCTTGAGGGTGAAGCGCGGCGAGATGCGGGTCAGGTCCGGCTGCGCCGGGATCTTGCTGCATCGGCCGTCAGCCCCGTAATGCAGGCCGTGGTAGGGGCAGACGATTTCATCGTGCTCTACCCACCCCATGCTCAGGGGCACACCACGGTGCGGGCAGATATCGCGGGCAATGGTGATGCCTGCCGTCGTGCGAAACAACACCAGGGGCACGTCCAGCAATTGCGCCGCCACGGGTTTGTCTTCAACGTCCTGCACCCTGGCCACGGGGTACCAGTGCTGGGCCAGCACCTGCCAGTCATTGGCTTCGAAGGTGCAATTAGCGGGCGGGGATAGCAGTTCGCGAGTAGCAATCATCGACATGGCAAAACACCTCGGCATGGGCATACAAAGGCTTTCGCAGGTGGCAGCACCGGGATAGGGCACTGTTTTCATGTATCGCTATATAGCAGTGCATATAACGATGGCTTCCACCTGAAAAGCTGACTTACAAGTCAGCTATTGCAGGTTTCCTGCCAACTTCACTTGTGCCGGTACAGTGCGTCGCGACGCTTGTCCAGGCTGGCCTGGCGCTTGGCGATATCGGCGGCCAGCTCCGCCAGACGGTCTTCGCCGCAGGCGATGGCAGCGGCCTTGCTGGGGTACAGCTCGTCCACGTGGTAATTGCGCCCGGACTCGGTACGGTCGTAACCACTGGCCGCATAACCGGGGCCGATCAGCTCGATCTCCAGGGGCTGGAAGCTGCGGGTCAGCAGCCAGGCGGTGTAGGGGTAGATTCTTTCGCGCATTGCAGCGTTCCAGGGGCCAAAATGAACAGGTAGGATGCAGCAGCGGCATTCGCTATATACCAAATGATATAGCGCTAGCCCTGCCCATCGCAAATACCTTGGTGCCACAGGAGCCCGAACCGCGCATGATCGTCCGCCCCCACAACCCGTCCGCCCTGACGCTGCTGTTTTCCCTGAAGGGCTCCATCATTCCGGCCATCTGGCGCAAGGTGCTGTTCACGGTACTGATCAGCTCGGCGGTGGTCGCCATTCACGGCACGCTGTTCCATTTCAAGGTGGTGCTGACGGCCACGCCGTTCACGCTATGGGGGCTGACACTGGCGATCTTCCTCGGCTTTCGCAACACCGTGGCCTACCAGCGCTTCTGGGAAGCACGCACGCTATGGGGGGAATTGCTGATCGTCAGCCGCAACCTGACCCGGCAGACTCTGAGCCTGCTGCCCACCCTGGCACCTGAGCAACGCCAACTGCTGGGCCAGGGCCTGATCGGATTCGCCCACGTGCTCAAGCATTACCTGCGCCGGGAGGCCATGGCGCCGCAGACGCTACAGCACCTGGATGAGCACGCGCGGCACCTGGTGCTGGGCCACCAGAACCCGCCGAGCGCATTGCTGGGGTTACTGGGCAAGCGTTATCAGGACGCGGCGCGCCAGGCCGGCGCCGGGGAGCAGATCCAGGTCAGCATCGACCAGCAGGTCACGCGCCTGTCCTATGTGCTGGGCGGCTGCGAGCGCATCAAGGGCACGCCCATCCCCTACCCTTACATCCTGCTGCTGCACCGCACGGTGCACATCTACTGCTTCCTGCTGCCGTTCTGCCTGATCGACAGCATCGGCTGGTTCACGCCGGTGGCGGTGTGCATCCTGGCCTATACCTTCTTCGGCCTGGACGCCCTGGGCGACCAGATCGCCGACCCGTTCGACCTGCAACCCAACGACCTGCCGCTGCACGCCATGTGCCGCAACATCGAGATTGCCGTGCAGGAACTGCTGGAAGTACCGGCGCCGCTGCCCGAAGAGCCGGTGGACGGCGTGCTGATGTGATCAGTCGGCCACGCCCAGGATGATATGCGAGGCCTTGATCACCGCCGTGGCCGCTACACCCGCGGCCAGGCCCAGTTCCTGCACGGCCTCGCGGGTGACGATGGCGAACACCTCGGCACCGCCGGGCAGGCGCAGCACCACCTCGGCGTTTACCGCGCCGTCACCGACCCGTACCACCTGGCCTTGCAGGCAATTGCGCGCCGACAGGCGATAGCCACCCGCGTCGGTCATCAGTACCACCCAGGGCGCCTTGACCAGCGCCACGGCTTCCTTGCCCACCGCCAGGCCCAGGCTCTTCACGCTGGCCAGGGTCACCACGGCCACCAACGCCTCGCCGCCTGGCAGCGTCAAGGCCACCTCGGCATTCACCGCGCCTTCGTTGACCTGGCTGACAGTACCTTTGAACACGTTGCGTGCGCTGACTTTCATGTGAGCTTCCTTGTGGGCGTGTAGGCACCATCATGGACGCAAGCGCTATGTGCTTGCCAGCCCAGCGCTGCATGCGGGCCGCCTGACGTGTACGCCGGCCATGGGCATGGGCCGATTGATTGGCGCGCCAGGTATCACAAAATGTTTAACTACCCGTGAGGATTTCGCACGGGCCAGCGCGCTAGCATCAGCCTCATCCTTCCAACGCTTACAAGGGCCACACCATGCTGCTGCTATTGCTTGCCTACCTGGGGGGTGTGCTGACCATCGTCAGCCCCTGCATCCTGCCCGTGCTGCCATTCGTGTTCGCCCGCACCGGCCAGCCCTTCGTCAAGAGCGGCCTGCCACTGCTGGCGGGCATGGCCGTGACCTTTGCCCTGGTTGCTTCACTGGCCGCCGTGGGCGGTGCCTGGGTGGTGCAGCTCAACCAATATGGCCGCTGGCTGGCGTTGGTGTTTGTCGCGCTGTTTGCCCTGACCCTGCTGCTGCCACAACTGGCCGAGCGCCTGACCCGGCCCTTGGTTGCCGCAGGCAGCCGCCTTTCCGAAGCCGCCGGCCACGACAGCCGCCCCCGCCCAGGTGCGTCGTTTCTCATCGGCGTGGCCACGGGCCTGCTGTGGGCACCGTGCGCCGGGCCGATCCTGGGACTGGTCCTGACCGGTGCGGCACTACAAGGCGCCAGTATCGGCACCACCCTGTTGCTGCTGGCCTATGCCGCCGGTGCGGCGACTTCATTGGCTGCGGCCTTGCTGATTGGCGGCAAGCTGTTCACGGCGATGAAACGCGCCCTGGGCGCGGGCGAGTGGATTCGCCGGGGCTTGGGCGTACTGATGCTGGCAGGGGTCGCCGCCATTGCGCTGGGCCTGGACACCGGTGTGCTGGCGCAATTGTCCACCGCCTCCACCGGGGGGCTGGAACAAACCCTGGTCGACCGCGTGCTCGGTGAGAAGAACAGAACCAGCCAGGCCGCCGCCATCAAGGTGGCCGACAACCAACCGCTGCCGGTGGAGGGCGACCTGCCCGCCCTGAGCGGTGCGGTGCAGTGGCTGAACTCGCCACCGCTGACGGCCGAAGCCCTGCGTGGCAAGGTGGTGCTGGTGGATTTCTGGACCTACTCCTGCATCAATTGCCTGCGAACCCTGCCCTACCTCAAGGCCTGGGCCGCCAAATACCACGATCAGGGCCTGGTAGTGATCGGCGTGCACGCCCCCGAATTCGCCTTCGAACGCGATGTGGGCAACGTCACCGCCGCCATGAAGAAACTGGGCATCACCTACCCGGTGGCCATCGACAACGACTACACGCTGTGGCGCGCCTTCGACAACGAGTACTGGCCGGCCCATTACTTCGTCGATGCCCAGGGCCATATCCGTTACCACCACTTCGGTGAAGGCGACTACGACCAGTCCGAACACGTGATTCAGCAACTGCTGCGCGAAGCCGGCCATACCCAGGTGAGCAGCGACCTGGTGCAAGCTGATGCCCAGGGCGTGCAGAAGGCCGCCGACAACCAGGACATGCGCTCACCGGAAACCTACGTGGGCTACCGCCGCGCCGAGCACTTCGCCTCGACCCCGGCAGTGGCGGGCGACAAGGAAACCCAGTACCAATTGCCGGCCCAGCCGCAACTGAACCAGTGGGGCGTGGAAGGCCACTGGACCATCGGCGCCGAGCAGGCCACCCTGGCCCAGGCCAATGGGCGCATCGCCTACCGCTTCCAGGCACGTGATCTGCACCTGGTGCTGGGCCCGGGCAGCGACGGCCGGCCGGTTCGGTTCAAGGTCACCGTCGACGGCAAGGCCCCGGGCGATGCCCATGGCACCGATGTAGCGCCCGATGGTAGCGGGCAAGTGACGGAGCAGCGGTTGTATCAGCTGGTGCGGCAGCCTGGGGGGGTTGGGGAGCATACGTTCAGTATCGAGTTCCTGGACCCTGGGGTCGCGGCTTATGCGTTTACGTTTGGGTGAGACTGGTTTCGAGGCGTGAGTTCAATCGGGATTGAATAAAAGTCACCCGGCCATGCACCCTGCGCCCTCCCCTACACAAACCCCGAGCCGCAGCCCCACACCTGCCATACTTCAGAAACCGCCGCAGAAAAACGAGGCCTTGCCCATGCACCCCAGCGACGTACTCATCGTCGGCGCCGGCCCCACCGGCCTGGTCCTGGCCCTGTGGCTGGCGGCGCAAGGCGTGCGGCCACGGATCATCGACCTGAACCCGCAACCTGGCACCACTTCCCGCGCGCTCGCCGTGCAAGCCCGGACCCTGGAACTGTATCGGCAACTGAACCTCACCGAGCACGTGCTGCAGCACGGCCACACCGTGGCGGCGGTCAACCTGTGGGTCAAGGGCGAACCCGCGGCACACTTGCCCTTCGCCCCTATTGGCGAGGGCCTGACGCCTTACAGCTTTTTGCAGATATTCCCCCAGGACGAACATGAACGCCTGCTGATCGAACGCCTTGAAGAACGGGGTATCAGCGTGGAGCGTGGTGTCGAGCTGCGTGGCTTCGTGGATCAGGGCGCGCAGGTGCGGGTGCAGTTGCAACACCCCGACGGCCACGTGGAGTCCGCCGAAACCCGGTACCTGGCTGGTTGCGACGGTGCTCGCTCGACCGTGCGCCACGGGCTGGGCAGCGGCTTTCCAGGGGGCACCTACCAGCAGGTGTTCTATGTCGCCGACGTGCAGGGCCAGGGCCCGGCGTTCAATGGCGAGCTGCATGTGGACCTGGATGAGGCCGATTTCCTCGCCGTGTTCCCCCTTGCCGGCAGCGGCCGCGCCCGGTTGATCGGCACCGTGCGCGACGAGCGCGCCGCGCGGGCCGAAAGCCTTCGATTCGAGGACATCAGCCACCGGGCCATCGACCACCTCAAGGTGCAGGTGGACCAGCTCAACTGGTTTTCCACCTACCGCGTTCACCACCGCGTCACCGAGCAGTTTCGTGTGGGGCGGGTCTTCCTGCTCGGCGACGCCGCGCACCTGCACAGCCCGGCGGGCGGCCAGGGCATGAATACTGGCATCGGCGACGCGATCAACCTGGCCTGGAAATTGGCCAGTGTGCTGAACGGGCATGCCGATGAAGCCCTGCTGGACAGCTACGAACCTGAACGCATCGGCTTCGCCCGGCAACTGGTGGCCACCACTGACCGGGTATTCACCTTCGCGACGGCCCAGGGCCCCATGGCCGACCTGCTGCGCACCCGCCTCGCGCCGCTGCTCATTCCCAAGGCGCTGGCCCTGGGCCCGGTGCGCGAGTGGCTGTTTCGCACGGTGTCGCAACTAACCCTGAACTACCGCCACAGCGCCCTCAGCGATGGCGCTGCCGGCCATATCCACGGCGGGGACCGGCTGCCCTGGGTCAACGTCGGCGGGCGCGACAACTTCACGCCCTTGCAGGCTATCGAATGGCAGGTGCACGTTTACGGGAAAGCCGGTGACGACCTGCGAGCCGTGTGTGCCAGTGAAGGCCTGCGCCTGCACACCTTCGACTGGCACGCGGACCACGGCCATGCCGGCTTCGCGCGCCATGCGCTGTACCTGGTGCGCCCGGATGGCTATGTGGCACTGGCCACCGGCGATCACCCGGCGGCAACCTTGCGCGATTACCTGGCACGCAGCCCCCAAGGCTTGCGTAACCCCTCGCCTCCTCCCGTCGATGACCTGTAGCAAACGGACCTGAGCGCATCACCAACGCCACGCAGTACCAGGCACATGGCACGGCCGCGCTGGCCTGTCTGCAGGCGCTCGGGGAATGCATCTGCATCGAGGTTGTGACTGGCCAGCGCTCTTGTTCAGCTGTTCAACACCTCGGCGCCCGCCGCTTCATAGGCCCGGCGCATGCGCTCGCGGCTGTTGGACAGGTGCAGGCGCATCGCCGCCCGGGCGGCATCGGCGTCGCGGCGCAGGATAGCGGTGTAGATGTCTTCATGCTCGCGGCTCAAGCGCTCAAGGTAGGGCTCGTGTTTATCGCGCACGCGCGCTGAGTGCACCCGCACCCGGGGCAGGATGCTGACCCCCATGTGCAGCATGATGTCGGTGAAATACGGGTTGCCGGTGGCCAGGGCGATCTGCTGGTGAAACTGGAAGTCCGCCGCCACCGCATATTCGACGCTGATCACCCGTGCATTGAGGGCGTCCAGCGATTCGCGCATCAGGCGCAGTTGGGCGTCGGTGCGCCGGGCACAGGCAAGGCCCGCGGCCTCGGTTTCAAGGCTGATACGCAGCTCGAGCACCGCCAGCGCATCCTCCAGCGTCACGATACTGGCGGGGTCTATGAGAAAACCACTGGGGCTGGGCAGGTCTAGTACAAAGGTACCGATGCCATGGCGGGTCTCCACCAGCCCTGCCGCCTGCAAGCGGGAGATCGCCTCGCGTACTACCGTGCGGCTGACCCCGTGTTCCGCCATGACCTGGGATTCAGTCGGCAGCTTGGTCGCCGAGCGCAGCTCACCGCTGTGGATGCGCCGCGACAGCTCGGTCACCAGGTCCTGCGCCAGGCTACGGTGCCGGCGTCGAACACTGGCATGGGGATCGTGGTTGTCCATCAGCAACAGCAGTCTCGGTTTTTGGGAACAGGCATCATAGCGTATTTGGTTGTACGACGACGCATGCCGTTACCCTGATAGACCGGGCGAAGCTCGGGCGGACGCCGCCGTACAGCTGGCCACGGCTCAGAAGATGGCGATCGGATAGTCGACAATCAATCGAAACTCGTTGGCATCCCCGTCCGGGTCCCCCGCCGTGGCGCTGTGCCAAGCCTGGCGCACGCGAATGGACAGGTCCCGCGCCGGCCCCGACTGAATGACGTACTTGGCCTCGACGTTGGTTTCATGATGGCGTTCATCGGCGCCATACAGGCCGTAATACGCACTGGTGGGCGACAGGTGGGTACCATCGATGTCGTACCCGTACACGTAGCGGGTCATCAACGTCAGGCCCGGCACGCCATACGCCGCCATGTTCAGGTCGTACTGCAGTTTCCAGGACTTCTCCCCCGGCCCGTTGAAGTCCGAGTACTGCACCGAGTTGGCGATGAAGCACGAGTCCCCCGGCCGGTTGTTGTCACCCGTGCCCACGTAATCGAACGGCGTGTCACCGTTGATCTTCTGGAAGCCCAAGGTCAGGGTATGGGCCGCGGCAAAGGTATAACCGGCCTGCAGGGAGAAGGTGTTGTTGTCGATGGTCCCCGCCCGGGCAGCGCCCTGGTCCGTGGTGCGGTAATAGTTGAAATCCACTGCCAGCGACTGGCTATCGGACAGCGCCCGGGTGTAGTTGAGGTTGGCGTAGTATTGGTTCCAGATATCCTCCAGCCGCCCGCCATACACGCCAAGACTCCACGGCGTGTCGCCCAGGGCATAGCGCCCACCCGCGTAGTCCATGGCACGGGACGACCGGTTCGCGTAGGCGGCCCAGAGGCTGCCATTGCGGTTGGTCTGGTCCTGGCTGGTACCGGAGTAGAAATGCCCCGCTTCCAGGTCCAGGTGGGTGACCTCACTGCTCATCAACTGCAGGCCGCTGACGGTCACCGGCGTCAACCGGCTGCCGCCCACGGCGAACACCGGGCTGGTGGACGGCTGCATGTCACCGGCCTTCAGCAACGTGCGCGACACCCGCACCTTCAACGCCGCACCCGCCTTGCCATAGCTATCGTCAGGGTGGCCGTCAGCGCCTTCGGTGAGGTTGCCCGACACATAGCCAGGCACCGAATACCGCTCCGGCGCCCACAACTTCAGGCCCAGGTAGCCGAAGGCGTCCACCCCCACGCCCACCGCGCCCTGGGTAAAACCCGAGGTGAACACGCCCTGAATGCCCTGGGTCCAGTCACTGGCATCCGGCGCACCGTTCTGGTTGTCACGGTTCCAGTAATAGTTGCGCAGCAGCAGGTTCAACGAGGCGTCCTCGACAAAGCCCTTGGCGTCGGCCTGATCACTGACGAACGCCGCCGCCATCGCCGCCGGGGCATTGATCAGGCCCATGCCCACTACCACTGCACTCCACTTCAATAAAGCCATCGCCCACACTCCTGCCTGGCGTGCAGGGCGCCGTCAAGGCGGACACCGCATGCCTGATGATTGGATTGGATCTGGTTGGTGTTGCGAAACCGCGCTCGGTCAGGGCTGTGAAGCCGGCAGCGCGCCGATGAAACGGTTGGTGAAGTACTCATCCGTGGGCAACGTCGACTTGACGATGCCTTCCTCGCTGAAGAAGCGCACCGAATCGGCCACCCGCTCCGGCTGGATCTGCCCCAGGCGTTCCTGGTGGCCGTAGACGTACTGGCGGTACAGCGCCAGGATCTGTTCCACCTTGTGCTCCTTGCCCTGGTAAGCCGGCACCGCCGCGACGAAGGTCCTGGCCGCCTGGGCCGGGTCCTGAAGGATGTCGCGCAGGCCCATCAACGTGCCGTCGACCATCTTTTGCACCAGGTCGGGGTGTTGGGCGATGGCGTCATCGGAGGCCAGGATCGACTGGGCCATGCTGTCGAACATCTGCGCCTGGGGAATCAGTTGCAAAGGCCGCCCGGCCTCCTGGGCATTGACTACCCAGTCGGGCGACCCGGCCATGGCATCGGCCTTGCCATCGGCCAGCAGTTGCCACACGCCCGCCGGCCCCGCGGCCTGGATATTGACGTCGTTCTTGCTCATGCCAGCCTTGCGCAGCGAGGCCAGCAAGGCGTAGTACAACGAGTCCGAGTAAGACATGACGGTCACGGTCTTGCCGCGCAGCTGCTCGATGGCATCGATATGCTGAACCGCGTCGGTGGCCAGCAGGGTGTAACCGTGAGTACCCAGCACAGCGACATTGCGCACCGGCACGCCGTTGGCGCGGACGATGACCGGCACATCACCACTGGCGGCGCCGAACAGGGCATTGCCGGCACCCACCTGTTTGGCCACATCGACCCCGCCCTTGGCCGTCACCCAGTTCACCCGCAGGCCCAGTTGGGCGTAATAGCCTTTCTGCTGGGCAATGATCCACGGCGCGAAGCCGGGCAGGTTGGGGGGTGCGGGCATCAGGAAGGTGACGTCCTGGACATCGGCCTGCACGGCCGGGAGCAGCAACGGGAAAACAAACACAGCAGACACGCACCATCGGATCAGGCTTTTCATGGTTGTTACCTTCGTGGTTCTGGTAGTTGTGTGGTGGCCGCTTCCCGAGCTTCACCCGGTCCTGCACCAACGCCTCGGGCAGGACCGGGCGAAGCGGGAACGAAACCTTGCCGCCGCGAGGCCTAGCGCCGACTGCCATGCACGGCAAAGAACTGCGCCCCGCTCATTTTCTGGCCCACCGCCTCCTCATAGGCCGCACGCACCTGAGGCGGCTGCCCTGCCTGCCCGAAGAAGTCCTTGAGGTAAGGCCCCAGCAACGGATGCGCGGCCAACTGCTCCCGGGGCAAGCCCTGGATCAGCTCGTCGCGGCATGCCGACGGCAGGTACACATCACGGTTCTTTTCCGGGTCAAGGATCAGGCCCTTGGGGATATGCGCAGGGTCTTCGCGCAAGGCATCGAGCTCCTCGAAAAAGCGTCGGCGCATCATCACGACGCCCCGGTCGCTCTGCCCCAGGTGCTCGCGCGTCCGGTCGGTGATCTCGCCCTGCCCCACCCACACCACGAAATCCTGGTTGGCCACGTGGCTGGTGATCCAGCGGCCGGTGACCGGGTCCTTGATGGGCCCGTACCAGGTCGGGATCTTCTCCTGCACATACGGTTCCTGCTCAGTAGGAACACGGCTGAATACCCACAGGATGCTCAGGGTGCGGTGGTCGTCGATGGGCACCCGCCATTCGAAATGGTGGCCCAGGTAAAACCCGTTGGGCCACAGCGTCACGCGGCCCACCTTCCACATCACATCGTCGCTGGCCTCGCCCTCACGCAGGCGCCGATAGACAAAGCCATGGTCGAATTCGTCGAAGGCCAGTTGCAGGTGAGTGGGCACGTAGTCGACGTCATCGCTTTGCTGACGCAGCGTCCAGTTGTTGTGGGTCCATTCGAAATGCACGGGGTCGATGGAGTTCTCCTGGCACTGGAACCAGTTGCACGGGATCTCGGCACAGACCACCTGGGCGAAGCCGTTCTTGTAGTTGAACAGTTCCCAATCGGGCAACTGCGGCGCTGGCAGCGGGCCCAGGTAGGCCCACAGCAGGCCGGCCTTGGCGACCACCGGGTACGCCTTGATGCGGGTCTTGGCGCGCATGCGGCCGGTGGTGTCGCAGGTGTCTTCATAGGGTTGGTGCAGGCAGCCACCCTTCTGGTCGAACTGCCAGCCGTGGTAGCTGCAGCGCAGGCCCGACTGTTCCACGTAACCGTAGGACATGTCAGCGTTGCGGTGGGGGCAACGGCGGTCCATCAGGCCATAGGTGCCGCCAAGGTCCTTGTACAGGACCAGGTCTTCGCCCATCAGGGTCAGGGTCTTGATGGGCTTGTCATCGAACTCGCTTTCGCCGGCGATGGGTTGCCAGTAACGGCGCAGGTAATCGCCCATGGGGGTACCGGGGCCCACCTGGGTCAGTGTGCGGTTCTTTTCTTCGCTGAGCATCTCAGGTTCCTCGGGTTATCAGGCGGTGTGAGCAACGGCCTCTGGTTCATCCCAGGGCAACGGTCCAGGCGTCATAGCCATAGACCCAGTCGGCACTGCCGGCGCCCTTGAGCCACTGGTTGCCGCGCGAACCAATCTGGATCTGGCTGGTGCGCGCCAGACGCGCGTCTTCGTAAACCTGCAAGGCCGCACGCAGCTCAAGCCCGGGCAGGCTCAAGGCACGGGCCAGCACCACCGCGTCTTCGATGGCCTGGCCCGCGCCCTGGGCCATGAACGGCATCATCGGGTGGCAGGCGTCACCCAGCAGGGTCAGGCGCCCTTCGGTCCAGCGCGGTAGCGGATCGCGCTCATAGAGGGCGGTCTTGAGCACTTCATCGCAGGCGTGCAGCAGCGCCACGGCGTCAGGGTGGAAGGCGGCGTAAGGGCTCTGCAGCTCGCTGACACTGGCGCGGGTGGTCCAGCTTTCCAGGTGCCAGCTGTCCTGGGCGGTGGTGGCGAAAATGAAGATGTCACGGCCACGGTTCAGCGGAAAGGTCACGATCTGGCTGTGCGGGTTGGGGCCCCACCATTTGGTAAAGGCCTGCAGGTCCGGCACATGGGCCACCTTGTGCGCCGGGACCACGGCACGGTAGGCCACGACGCCGGTGAAACGTGGCTGCTCGGTACCAAACATCGTGGTGCGCACGGCAGAGTGGATGCCGTCGGCGCCGATCACCAGGTCAGCCTGGGCGCGGGTGCCGTCCACGAACGTCAAGGTGGCCCCAGCGTCGTCCTGGGTGATGGACTCGCAGCGCTTGGCGAACCGTACCTGCTCAAGGGGGAAGGCCCCGGCCAGGGCCGCCAGCAGGTCGGCGCGGTGAATGGTCAGTTGCGGCGCGCCATAACGCTGTTCGGCGGTATCGCCCATGGCCAGGCGTGAGGTCTCTTCACCGCTGTCCCACAGCCGGCTGATGCGGTGGCTGGGCCGCGCCGCCGGTTCGCGCACGGCGGCGCCCACGCTCAACCCATCCAGGGCGCGCACGGCATTGGGCGTGAGGTTGATGTCGGCGCCCACGCGCAGGAAACCCTGGGCCTGTTCATACACCGTGACGGGGTGGCCGGCACGCTGCAGGGCGATGGCGGCGCATAACCCGCCGATGCCGGCGCCGATGATGGCAATCTTCATGGTTGCTGCTCTCCTCTGGTAGATGAAGAGAGGCAATGCAGATTGAATGCCATTAATTCCTTTAAAAAGGAATTAATTGAAAGGCGTTTAAATTCAACGGGTTAACCTGTGCCACTAACGAAACACGGGGGCGTGTTCAACCGGCTGCACCAGGGTGCAGCAAATTGTCACCGGCCTACCCAAATTGGTGTTTCCTCAAGGTATGATCCCTGGCCATGGACATTCCAACCGAAAAGAAAAAACGCGGGCGCCCCGCCCACAAGGTCGCCATTGGCCGCGAAGGGCTGATCGACGCCACCCTGGGCCTGTTGCGCACCTGCTCGCCCACCGACCTGACCTTGCAGGACATCGCACGGCAGGTAAACGTCGACCCCGCGCTGATCCGCTATTACTTCGGCGGCAAGGACGGTCTGCTGCGCGCCGCCACCCTGCAACTGCTGGACGTGACGCAACTGGGCAGCCAGGCACCCGAGGATGGCCAGGACGTCGAGAAGATGCTCTACCGGCGTATTCGCCTGATCATCGACATCGGCCGGCAAAACCCGCATTTCGTGCAACTGGTGCTGCGCGAGATTTACCAGGGCCAGGACCCGCAGACCGGCGAGGCGCTGGACACCATCGCCCAGCGCGGTGTGGCCCTGAGCGAGGCGCTGCTGCAGGCCAGGCCGCCCGTTCCCGGCTTGCCGGACATAGACGCGCGGATGCTGCACGTCGCGCTGGTCGGGGCCTGCACGTTCTTCGCCACGGCCCAGCCCTTGTTCGATGTGCTCTTCACCGAGAGCAGCGATGAAGCACTGGCGCAGCAGTATTCGCGGTTCCTGACCGACCTGTTGCTGCGTGGGCTGGGGGTCGCCAAGCCAAGCCCGGACGCTGCGCAAGGCGTGTAGCAGCCGTGAGGCCGCGCGGGCGGCAGGCGCGGTGTGCCTTATGCTCACGCTACAGGCAGAACGGGGCAACAGGCCCTGTCAGGTTCGCCACTCGACTGGTGCGACGCGGCAGTCGCCATCGAACAACAAACCACCATGGGGCGCCAATTCCTCCTCGGCCAATTGAATAACGGGCGCTGCGGCCCCCGACACAAACAACCCTCGGAACGCGCGGTCAAAACGCTCCGCCAGCGCCGGATCTATCTGCGCCAAAAGCCGCGGTGCCCATTTGCCGGTGCCATACCACCGGCCCCGGCCACGCAACGCCACCTCTACCAGCCTGGGGTGCAGCATGGCGCCAATGGCCATCTTCTCGGCGTCCGACCGCTGGCCGCGCAGGTCGTCCACCGCGTCGGTGATTTCGTAGCGCAGCAGGTTCAAGGCTGCTGACGTCATGGGCGGCGGCCCATCGGCCAGCCGTTGTACAACCTCGCGGCGCAACGGCTCGGCCTGCTGCGCGCCCTCCCCAATGGCGACCCCCTCGGCAACCATATTGAGCAGGCTGGGCCGCCCACGGTCAACGTCGGCATCGACGAACCACGCCAGCGTCCGCAGGTCATGAACGAACGCCTCCACCGGCACCCCCTGGACCACGAATGACTCGCGGCGTGCTGCTTGCAGATGGGCGTATACGACCACAAGGTCGATATCCGAAAGGTATGTGCCCTGCCCCCGCATGATCGAACCGGCCACGAACGCAAAAGAAGCGTCGGGGTAACGAGTGCGCAGAACGGCTTCGGCAATGGCTAGCGCCGCGGCGGGCGACGGGCATTCGTGGTTCATCATGAATTTCTTCGTCATCCTGGCACTCCTTTGTTGCCGCCTGATTCGAGCATCCCCACGCACGGTACCAGAAAAGCCATACCGGGCTGGTGGCGGTTGAACACACGCTCAAGGACGCCCGGGAACACTGCCCCCTGCCGAGGGCTGATACCACGGGTTACTGAAAGCCTCCCACGAACTTGTAGAACACCGTGGTCGCGCACAACCCGCCCGCCGGCCACAATGCATACGCCGGAATCTGCCCTGCCGCCTGCCAGCCCAGCCTCTGGTAGAGGCGCTCGGCATCGCTGCCCGAGGCGGTATCCAGCACCAGCACGCTCTTGCCCGCCTCGGCCGCTTCCCGTTCGGCCGCTTCCATCAGGGCACGCCCTGCACCTAGCCGACGGCCGCGGCGGTGCACCAGCAATTTGGCGATATCGGCGCGGTGGGGTTGGTTCTCAGGCTGGGCCAGTACCAATTGCACAGTGCCCAGCAGTTGCCCTTGTTCATCCTGAGCCACCAGCAGCACCCGCTCGCCCGCCTCGATACTGGCGCGCAAGCCTTGCCAGAAGGCCTGCGCACGGGCGGGTGACAGGGGCAGCATGAAGCTCACCGAAGCGCCGCCTTCGACACAGTCGACAAGGATATCGGCGAGTTGGGTGCAGACGGCGTCGTCGAGTTGGGTGAGGCGTTTGATGTGCATGGTTGACTGTCCTTAGCGGTAAGCATCGGTGACGATGATCACGGCATAGCGAGCCGGCTCATCGTGCGGGTTGTGAAAGCGGATGGGGCGGTCCAGCTGAAAGGCCAGGCAATCGCCAATCTCGAGTGCATAGGCCTGCTCGCCGACATGAATGTCCATGCGCCCCGCCAGCATCCATACCTGTTGGTCGACCCGAGCGTCGCGCGAAGACGTCTCATAGGCCACCGATGCGCCCGCCGGGAAGTGCACCTCGACCACCTGAACAGCGGACTGCGCACCGCTGGGTGAGACGTTGCGGCGGATATAACCCGACTGCGGGTCGCGCCATTGCAATTGATCGCCCGCCCGCAGCAAGTGCCCGGGCTCCTGGGCCGGCGCCTCGAACAACGCCGCCAGGGGCACGCCCAGGCCGGTGGCCAGTTTTTCCAGGACCACCGCGGTGGGGCTGCTCTGGCCGCGTTCGATCAGTGAAATCATCGAGCGGCTGACGGCGCATTTCTCCGCCAGGGCCTCAAGGGACAACTGTCGGGATTTGCGCAGGGTACTGAGGCGGTTCGCGATACGGGTATTGATGTCCATGGGCGGTGCCGTGGAAGAGGGATTCGGGGACATCCATTATACTAGATTATATGTCAACATGTTGAATAAACAGGCTGCATGGGTGGCGGCAAGAGTCCTGTGGAATACAGGACTCAGCGAAAATCGGCCTAGCCGAGCACTGTCCAACTTTTGGGGGTCAGTTCAGCGGGATGTCGGCGCGGCGTCTGCGCAATGGCGGCAGGTGGATGGGAAAGACGTTTAGGCGAAAGAAGAAGCCGGCTGTACGGCGGCGGTGCTGGGGCTTGGCCTGCACGAAACCGCGCTCTCGCGCCGGGTACAAACGCCACAGGCCATTGCTATCCATGGATCCATAGACATCATAAAAATCAATAAATATTGACGAGAAGGCGATTTTTGATGCCTTATGGATCCATAAGAACAAACACAATGGAGAACCACCATGTACCCGAAGAACACCTGGTACGTCGCCTGTACCCCTGATGAGATCGCTGAAAAACCCCTGGGCCGGCAAATCTGCGGCGAACAGATCGCCTTCTACCGCGGTGCCGAAGGCCGTGTCGCCGCAGTCGAAAACTTCTGCCCGCACCGGGGTGCGCCGCTGTCGCTGGGCTACGTCGAGGACGGCCAACTGGTCTGCGGCTATCACGGCTTGGCCATGGGCGCGGACGGCAAGGTGCAGTCCATGCCCGGCCAGCGCGTGCGCGGCTTTCCGTGCAACAAGACCTATGCCGTGGTGGAGCGCTACGGCTTCATCTGGGTATGGCCGGGCGAGCAGGACAAGGCCGACCCTGCCCTGATCCACCACCTGGAATGGGCCGTCAGCGATGAATGGGCGTACGGCGGCGGACTGTTCCACATCGGTTGCGACTACCGCCTGATGATCGACAACCTCATGGACCTGACCCACGAAACCTACGTGCACGCTTCCAGCATCGGCCAGAAGGAAATCGATGAAGCGCCACCCGTCACCACCGTGCACGGCGACGAAGTGGTGACTGCCCGGCACATGGAAAACATCATGCCGCCGCCCTTCTGGCAGATGGCCCTGCGGGGCAATGACCTGGCCGATGACGTCCCGGTGGACCGCTGGCAGATCTGCCGTTTCACCCCGCCCAGCCATGTGCTGATCGAGGTCGGCGTGGCCCATGCCGGCAAAGGCGGCTACCACGCTGACGCCCAGCACAAGGCGTCGAGCATCGTGGTGGATTTCATCACCCCGGAAACCGATACCTCCATCTGGTATTTCTGGGGCATGGCGCGCAACTTCAACCCAAAGGACCAGGCACTGACCGCCAGTATCCGCGAAGGCCAGGGCAAGATCTTCAGCGAAGACCTGGAGATGCTCGAGCGACAGCAGCACAACCTGCTGGCCAACCCCCAGCGCAACCTGCTCAAGCTCAACATCGACGCCGGGGGGGTGCAGTCGCGCAAAGTGCTGGAACGGCTGATCGCCGCTGAACGCGCGCCGGCCGCCGACCTGATCGCCAGCGCCCAGTAACGCTTTTCTTTCCTCCTGGACACGGCCACCCCACGGTGGCCGTCATGTGAAGGTGCGACATGATTGAAGTCGTGGTGACATCCCGTAATGACGAAGCCCTGGACATCTGCAGCTACGAGCTGACCTGCGCCCAGGGTCAGCCGCTGCCAGCGTTCAGCGCTGGCGCCCATATCGACGTGCACCTGCCCGGCGGGCTGGTGCGCCAATACTCACTGTGCAACCACCCCGAGGAGCGCCACCGCTATGTGATCGGCGTGCTCAAGGACAGTGCCTCGCGGGGCGGCTCGCAGGCCCTCCACGGCCAGGTGCAGCGCGGCGCCCGGCTGATGATCAGCGAACCCCGCAACCTCTTCGGCCTGGTACCGGATGCCCGGCGCAGTGTGCTGTTCGCAGGTGGCATCGGCATCACCCCGATCCTCAGCATGGCCGAACACCTGGCCCAGAGCGGTGGCGAATTCGAGCTGCATTACTGCGCACGTTCCCGCGAGCGCGCCGCGTTTGTCCAACGACTGGAGGCTTCGCCGTTCGCAGCCCAGGTACACCTGCACTTCGATGAAGAGCCGAGTTCGGCCCTCGACGCGGCACGGGTACTGGCCAACCCTCAGCCTGGCCAGCACCTGTACGTGTGTGGGCCTGGCGGGTTCATGCAGCATGTGTTGGACAGCGCCAAGGCCCAAGGCTGGTCCGACGCCCAGTTGCACCGCGAATACTTCGCCGCTGCGCCGCAAGACACCGCGGGCGACGGCAGCTTCGCCGTTCGGCTGGCCAGCAGCGGCCAGGCATTCCAGATCCCGGCGGACAAGACCGTGGTACAGGTGCTGGAAAGCCATGGGGTAGAGATTCCCGTGTCTTGCGAGCAAGGTGTGTGCGGCACCTGCCTGACCCGGGTGCTGGAGGGTGTGCCTGAGCACCGTGACCTGTTTCTCACCGAAGCGGAACAGGCCGCCAACGACCAGTTCACACCGTGCTGCTCCCGGGCGCGTTCAGCGGTACTGGTGCTGGACTTGTGATACGGCTGACGGTGTGACCGGCGCTGTACACCTACCGGGGCAGATGCACCAGAAACCGGGTCCCCGACTCGGCATCCGAATACACGTCGATACGCCCCTCATGGCCGCGCACGATCTGCGCGGCAATGAACAGCCCCAGCCCCAGGCTGGCATGGGGGCCCTGCTCCACCGCGCCATGGGTTGAATAGCGGCCCATGGGGTTGAAGATAAGTGGCAGGACCTCAGCGGGTATCGGCTGCCCGGTGTTGTGCACGCTGAACATGACGTCATCACCACCGCCGTCCATGTGCACGGTCACCTGGGAACGGTGCTCGCCATGCTGCACGGCGTTGCCGATCAGGTTGGAAAACACCTGCTCAAGGCGTGGGCCGTCAAACAGTCCGTAGGCGGACCCGGTAACGCTGAACACAATGGTCGCTTCCGGGTAGATGGTGCGGGCTTCATCCACGATGCGGGTACACACGGGTGCGAGGTCCACGTGAGTCCTGGTCACAGGTATGCCAGGGCCCAACTGCGAGCGGGTGAAGTCCAGCAGGTCACCGACGATCTGGCCGGCACGTTTCACGCTGGCATAGATCTTCGACGCGATCTTGGTGGCGCGCGCGCCAAGGTCATCCGTGCGCAGCAACACGTCCGCTCCCAGCAGAATCGCACTCAAGGGGGCCCTCAGGTCGTGTCCCAGAATGCCCAGGAAGATAGTGCGCGAGGCCTGCACCGCAGTGGTGTAACTGCCGATGGACTCCGCCAGCGCCTGGTCGATGGCTTCGTTGAAGCGAATCAGGTCCTGCACGTCAAAAGCCCCGCCGGCCTGGATGTGCGCCATCCAGTGACTGACCACGCTGGCGCGCAGCGAGCGGAATTCAGCGGCCACCTGGTCGATGGTAAAGCCGGCCACCAAGCGGGTGATGGCGTGAGACTGCGCCGCGGTACCTTCCTGCAGGGGCCCGCGACCCCGTGACTTGTCCCGCTGCTGGCGTTGGCTTTGCTCGGTGTCCAGGTCGGTAGCGATGGTGCGCAGCATCAGTTCGGCGTGGTCCCGCAAGTTTTCAGCGTCCAAGGGGCTGGCTGCAGTGCTCAGGGTTCGGGCGAAATTTTCCCACTCCTGAACAATGGGTTCGATGTTGGCAAGAATGAAAGCAGACAAGCGCATGATCACCTGAGTCCTTGAAGCCATCGCCAATGCGATGGCTTCACCAGTAACGCACATTCACCGCCCGTGCACCGGCTATTCGACCAACTGCTTTGGCTGGCAACAGCGCTTCCTTATATGAACCCGTCATGTACTGGGGAGCACGCTCGAGAGAAAGATGAACACCTCACTAATGTTATGATATAACATTCTTAATCAATCAACTCACTAAGGCTTGCACGATGCACCGCTTTTCCCGTACCCCCCTGCCCCTGCGCTTCAGCCCACTCGCCGCTGCCCTGTTCGTCTCCGCTCCCAGTCATGCGCTTGAGCTGCAACCGCAGGTCATCACCGCCAACCCCCTGGGCAATGCTCAGCTCGCTGCGCCCAGCACCGTGCTGGAGGGCGACACCCTGACCCTGGCGCAAAAGGGCAGCCTGGGTGAAACCCTTAATGGCCAGCCTGGCGTGTCGTCCTCCTACTTCGGCCCCGGCGCCAGCCGGCCGATCATTCGAGGGCAGGATGGCGACCGCATCCGCCTGCTGCAAAACGGCGTCGGCGCCCTGGATGCCTCGTCACTGTCCTATGACCATGCCGTGCCGCTGGACCCGGTCAACGTCGAGCGTGTGGAAATTGTTCGAGGCCCGGCGGCGTTGCTGTACGGCGGCAGCGCCATCGGCGGTGTGGTCAACACCCTCGACAACCGCATTCCCACCGAAGCCATCGAGGGTATCCATGGCGCCGGTGAACTGCGCTACGGGGGCGCCGACACCACGCGCAGCAGCGCTGGCAAACTGGAAGCCGGCGATGGCACCTTCGCCCTGCACCTGGACGCCAATGCTCGTACTTTCAACGACGTGCGCATCCCCGGCTACGCCCACAGCGCCAGTGTGCGGGCCACGGAAGACGCCGACGACAATGGCGGCAAGCACCGACTGGCCAACAGCGACGGCCGCCAGGACGGTGGCGCCATCGGCGGTTCCTATACCTGGGACCATGGCTATGCAGGCCTGTCCTACAGCACCTACGACGCCAACTACGGATCGCCCGCCGAGGACGACGTGCGCATCCGCATGCAGCAGGAGCACTACGGGTTTGCTTCGCAGATCCGCGACCTCGATGGGCCGTTCACCTCCGTCAAGGTCAACGCTGGCTACACCGACTACAAGCACAGCGAGATCGAGGACGGAGAGGTTGGCACCACGTTCAAGAACAAGGGCTACGAGGCCCGTGTCGAGGGCCGCCATCAGCCCCTGGGCCCGTTGGAAGGCGTGATTGGCGCCCAGGTCAACCGCAGCCAGTTCCAGGCGCTGGGCGAAGAGGCGTTCGTGCCCCAGACCGATACCGACGCGGCCGCTCTGTTCATCCTCGAAGACTGGCAAGCCACCGAACGCCTCAAGCTCAGCCTGGGTGGGCGGCTGGAACATACCCGCGTGTCCCCCGATGCCCAGGGCAACGAACGCTTTGAAGCGGCCGACAAAAACAGCGACTTCACCGCCGGCAGCCTGTCTTCGGGGGTGGTGTACAGCCTGACGCCGGTGTGGTCGCTGGCCGCCACCCTGGCCTACACCGAACGCGCGCCGACCTTCTACGAGCTGTATGCCAATGGCGCGCACGTGGCCACCGGCACCTACGAGGTGGGCGACGCCAGCCTGTCCAAGGAAAAGGCGGTGTCCAGTGACCTGGCGCTGCGTTTCGACAACGGTGTGCACCGCGGCAGCGTCGGGGTGTTCTACAGCCACTTCTCCAATTACATCGGCCTGCTGGGCACCGGGCGCACGCTCAACGACGAGGGTGAGGCAGACGCCGGCGGCATTCCCGAATACACCTACTCGGGGGTGCGCGCGCGCTTCGCCGGCGTCGAGGCCCAGGACCATTGGGCCCTTGGCGAGAATGCCTACGGCAAGTGGGCCCTGGAACTGTCGGGTGACTACACCCGCGCCACGAACCTGGATAACGGCGAAGCCCTGCCGCGTATCGCCCCGCTGCGCCTGAACAGCGGCCTGCTGTGGGAAAAGGACGCGTGGCAGGCGCGCGTGGACGTGCAGCACGCTAGCGCCCAGCACCGCGTGCCCGATAACGAGTCCGGCACCGATGGCTACACCACCCTGGGTGCAAGCGCTGGCTACCGGTTCAAGGTGGGTCAGAGCCAGTGGCTGGCCTTCGTCAAGGGCGAGAACCTGACGAACCAGACGGTACGCTACGCCAGCTCCATCCTGCGCGATATCGCCCCGGCACCGGGACGCAGTATCGAAGTGGGCCTGCGTACGACCTTCTGACAAGAGGGAGTGGATGAGCAGTACCTGTCTGCTCATCCACCACAGCGTGGTAACTATCGAAACAATTCGATACACCGTTTTACATACTTTTACACTTCGCCCATTGTTCAAACATTTTATTGCCCAAACCCTGACGAAATTTTCACGTTGCCGCCGCGATAGTTACTTCATTCAATCTGACTTAACTTTTGCCAGAGTATCAAGGCAACGCCCATGAATATCCCTACTCGATCGACTTCGACGCCGCGCTTCAGTATCGCCATGGTCAATTACAAGACCGCCGAACTCACCCGCAACTGCCTGGAACTGCTGCGCGAACAACTCGCAGGCCTGGACGTGCCCGTGTGGGTGGTGGACAACGGTTCCGCCGATGCCAGCACGGCGTACCTGCGCGGCCTTGACTGGATCAACCTCATCGAACGGGCCCCCGCGGCTGGCGAACCGGGGCATATCGCCCATGGCAAGGCGCTTGACTTGATTCTTGAGCGTATTGATACCGAATATATCCTGCTCATGCATACGGATACATTTATATACAATAATGCAGTATTCCAATTATTACTCAATGAATGCATGCGTGATGAAAACAGGGTCGCAGCCGGTTGCGTGGAGCAACTTGACCGCGGCCTGATTCGCACAGCGTGGCGCTTCACCTCGCGTTATTGCAAACATCACTATCGCCGGCTGGTGCGTGCGGCCGGTTTGCCCGGGCGTGATCCAAAACCGTGGAAAGAAGTGTATCTGAAAAGTTTCTGTACCTTGTGGAATGCCAAGGTGATGAAGCAGCGCGGGTTGCACTTCTGCATGGACGACCGGGTGCCTGGCTATACCCTCCAGGACCGCATGGTCGAAGCGGGCCTGGCGGTGGCAAGCATTTCGCCCCGCCGCCTGTTCCGTTACCTGGACCACATTCAGGCCGGCACCGTGGCCGCCTGTGGCGGCTATGCCCAGGGGCACCGCCGCACCCGCATGTACGACCACGCCCTGGCGCGGCTGAACAAGGTGGCGAGCTACCCGTGACCGGCGCAGCGGCCGCGGGGCGGTGCGTTCGGCGGGTCTGATACTGCGCGGCGTCGCGACGCAGCCGGGTCCGCAGCTACAGGGCCATGACACACCCGTGGGGCCGCGCTTGCGCCTGGTGGCACATGGGCTAACCTTCTCGCCACTGGCTGCCATGCGCGCTGTTCCTGCCCGGTGAGAGAACGCCCCTTCCATGATCATTTCCGCTTCAACCGATTACCGCGCCGCCGCTCAGCGCAAGCTGCCGCCGTTCCTTTTCCACTACCTCGATGGCGGCGCCTACGCCGAGCGCACCCTGCGGCGCAATGTCGATGACCTGGCCGACATCGCCCTGCGCCAGCGGGTGCTGCGCAACATGTCGGAACTGAACCTGGAAACCCGCCTGTTCGGCGAAACCCTGGCGATGCCGGCCGCCCTGGCCCCCATCGGCCTGGCCGGCATGTTCGCCCGCCGCGGTGAAGTGCAAGCCGCGCAGGCGGCCGAGGCACGGGGCATTCCGTTTACGTTGTCCACCGTGTCGGTTTGCCCCATCGAGGAAGTCGCCCCGGCCATCCAGCGGCCCATGTGGTTCCAGCTATACGTGCTCAAGGACCGTGGCTTCATGAAGAACGCCCTGGAACGCGCCCGCGCCGCAGGCGTCACCACCCTGATATTCACCGTGGACATGCCGGTGCCGGGTTCGCGGTACCGCGACGCTCATTCGGGCATGAGCGGCCCCAACGCCGCCACCCGGCGCATGCTGCAAGCGGTCACTCACCCGGCGTGGGCCTGGGATGTCGGCCTGCTGGGGCGTCCCCATGATCTGGGCAACATCTCCACGTACCGCGGCAACCCCACTGGGCTCGCCGACTACATCGGCTGGCTGGCCAACAACTTCGACCCGTCCATTTCCTGGAAAGACCTTGAATGGATACGCGAATACTGGCAAGGACCGATGGTGATCAAGGGCATCCTCGACCCTCAGGACGCCCGCGACGCCGTGGCGTTCGGTGCCGACGGCATCGTGGTGTCCAACCATGGCGGCCGCCAGCTCGATGGCGTGCTGTCCAGCGCCCGCGCCCTGCCCGCCATCGCCGACGCGGTGAAAGGCCAACTGTCGATTCTGGCGGACTCGGGCATTCGCAGTGGCCTGGATATCGTGCGCATGATCGCCCTGGGCGCAGACGCCGTGCTGCTGGGCCGCGCGTTCGTCTACGCACTGGCGGTCGCGGGCGGTGCCGGGGTGCGCAACCTGCTGGAGCTGATTGAAAAGGAAATGCGCGTGGCCATGGTGTTGACCGGGGCCAGGTCGGTGCAAGACATTACCCGGGAGTCGCTGGCCTGACCCGCGCTCCCAGGCAGGACCCGGCGGCAAGCCCGCCCGGTCCCACACCTGCGGCGGCATTCACGCCAGGCGTTTCACCAATGCCTCAGCCACCGCCTCGGAGCTGCCCGGGTTCTGGCCGGTGGTCAGCAGGCCGTCTTCCACCAGGAACGACTGCCAGTCAGGGCCTTTTTCGTACACCGCACCGAGCTTCTTGAACTCGTCTTCGACCAGGAACGGCACCACGTCGGTCAGGCCAACACCCTTTTCTTCCGAGTTGGTGAAGCCACTCACGCGCCGGCCCTTGACCAGCGGCTCGCCATTGGCCGCCTTGACATGGCGCAGCACGCCAGGGGCGTGGCAGACAAAGGCAATAGGTTTGCCTGCCCGCTCGAACGCTTCGATCAGGGCGATGGACACCGGCGACTCCGCCAGGTCCCACAACGGGCCGTGGCCGCCCGGGTAGAACACGGCATCGAAGTCCTGGGCGTTGACGCTGTCCAGTTTCACGGTGCTGGCCAGTGCCTGCTGGGCCGCAGGGTCGGCCTTGAAGCGCTGGGTGAACTCGGTCTGGAAGTCCGGTTCGTCACTTTTCGGGTCCAGCGGCGGCTGGCCACCGGCTAGCGAGGCCAGGACGATGTCGGCACCGGCGTCCTTGAAGGTGTAATACGGGGCCGCGAACTCTTCGAGCCAGAAACCGGTTTTGCGGCCGGTGTCGCCCAGTTGGTCGTGTGAGGTCAAAACCATCAGTACTTTCATCGCTACTTCCTCGCAAAGTGATAAAACGTGGGTTCATGGTAGGACCGAGGTCGCCACCGGACAATGTCGAATCCGCAAGGATTTCGGACATCGTTGGCCGAGCACAAAGCCATTGCCAGGGCATTGGGCGTCACCGACAATCGGCCGATTGCCGCCACCCGGAAAGCCGCCATGCACAGCGTTGCCCTCGTCGTCTACCCCAGCTTCCAGCCCCTCGGCCTGTCGGTCGGTTCGGTATTCGAATGCGCGAACCTGCTGCGCGGCGAACCCGCCTACGAGTTCCACCTGGTCTCCGAAACCGGCGGCCCGGTGATGTCGTCCCAGGGGTTCTCGGTGAACACCGTGCCGCTGCGGGCCGAAGGCTATGACTCGCTGATCGTCAGCGGCTACCTGGATTTCCGCCTGCCGGACGCCAGCCTGCCGGCGCGGGTCAAGGCGTCGGCGACCCAATCGCGACGGGTCGTGGCGTTGTGCATGGGCATTTTCGTGCTGGCTGAAGCCGGGCTGCTGGCCGGCAAGCGTGCGACCACTCACTGGCTGCACGTGCCCACCTTCCGCAAGCGCTACCCGGATATCGACCTCGACGAAGACAAGTTGTTCGTCATCGACGGCCAGGTGTGGACCGGCGCCGGCATGAGCGCCAGCCTCGACCTGGCCTTGGCGATGGTGGAAAACGACCTGGGCAGCGACCTGGCACGGCAGGTAGCGCGCAAGCTGGTCATCGCCCAACGCCGTGGCAGCGAACAGTCGCAGTTGTCCGCCCTGCTGGAGCTGGACCCCAAGTCCGACCGCGTGCAACTGGCCCTTGGCTACGCCCGGGAAAACTTGCGCGATGAGCTGTCGGTGGAGTCCCTGGCCGCCGTGGCACGCCTCAGCCCGCGCCAATTCAGCCGGGTGTTTCGCGAAGAAACCGGACGCACACCGGCCAAGGCTATCGAGTCGCTGCGGGTAGAAGCCGCGCGCGCCATGATGGAAACCGGTCGCCATCCCGTGGAGGTCATCGCCCGGGAAACCGGCTTTGGGGACCGGGAACGGCTGCGCCAAGCCTTTCTCAGGGCCTTCGGGCAGCCGCCTCAGGCGTTGCAGAAGCATCTGAATGGCGCCCCGCTGCCAAGCATTTCAGAATATTTATGAAAATTTGTTCATGAACGGCTTTGCCTGTGTAACAAATACTGACACAATTGAATACAAATGATTCTCAGATGCATTCATTGTGTGGTCGAGCCAGGAAGCCTTCATGTCGCACGTTTTTTCTCAACGCTGTTTCACCCCCTCCCGCAACCTCTTGGCCATGGCCATGTGCATGTCGGCCCTGACGCCGGCGCTTGCCGACGAGGCCAGCGAAAAACAGCAGCATGGCAGCGCCACGACCCTGGAATTGGGGGCGACTGCGGTCAGTACCACGGAACTTGGCAGCACCACCGAAGGCTCCGACTCCTACACCACCGGCATCATGTCAACCGCGACGAAATTGCCGTTGTCCCTGCGTGAAACGCCCCAGGCTGTCACGGTGATCACCCGCCAGCGCATGGACGACCAGGCCATGACCAGCATCAACGACGTGGTCCAGGCCACGCCGGGGCTGTTCCTCAATTTTTCCAATGGTCCCGGGAGGCAGTCTTATACGTCGCGCGGTTTCGACGTCGACAACCTCATGTACGACGGCATTCCCAGCGGCTACAACGGTGTGTCAGTAGGTGCGCAGCCGAACCTGGCGATGTTCGACCGGGTCGAGGTCGTGCGTGGCGCCACCGGCCTGGTGACCGGTGCCGGCAACCCCTCGGCCGCCATCAACCTGGTGCGCAAGCGGCCCTTGGCCGAACAGGCCCTGACGCTCACCGGTGCAGCCGGCAGTTGGGACGATTATCGCGGCGAAGTCGACGCTTCCAGCCCGCTCAATGACACCGGTACGGTGCGTGGCCGTGTGGTGGCGTCCTACCGCGACGCCAACAGCTTCATCGATGATGTGCAGGAACGTCACGACCTGTTCTACGCGGTCACCGAGGCCGATCTGAGCGAGGACACCACCCTGACCCTCGGCTTCTCCCACCAGAAGGACAAGACCAATTACTTCTGGGGTTCCGCCATGATCGGCCAGGACGGTCACCACCTCGACCTGCCACGCTCCTACAACCCCGGCACCCCATGGGAAGACAAGGACCAGGAAATCAACACGGTGTTCGCCGAGGTCCGCCAGCGTCTGGCCAACGACTGGAAGTTGCAGGTCAATGCCAACTACGCCGAGCAGAACGCGCTGTTCTCCGGGTCCTATCAGTCGCGATGGGTCAACAACACCCTGGCGCGCACGGTGTACCAGGCCGCCTATGACGAGAACCAGGCGGGTATCGACGCATTCGCCAGCGGCCCCTTCGAAGCATTCGGGCGTACCCATGAACTGGTGGTCGGTGCCAGCAAGCGCATCTACGACATGACGTCCCACGCCTACAGCCCCTACGACATGAACTGGCCGCTCAACGCGGGCAAGCCGAACTTCGTCCATAGCGGCAACACCCGCGACGTCACCACCCAGGACGGCGTGTACATGACCACCCGCCTGCGTCTGGCCGATCCGCTCACGCTCATCCTCGGCGGGCGGCTGGACTGGTATGACTATGACAACCGCGATGGCGACGGCGACTACAAGGTAACCCGCAACGTCACCCGCTATGCCGGCCTGATCTACGACCTGGACGAGCACCACTCGGTCTACGTCAGCTACAGCGACATCTTCACCCCGCAGACGGCCAAGGATACCTCCGGCACCCCGGTAAAACCCATCGTGGGCAAGAACTACGAGGTGGGCATCAAGGGTGAATATTTTGACGGCGCGCTGAACGCAAGCCTCGCGCTGTTTCGCGTCGACCAGCAAAACCGCGCGGTAGCGATCACCGTGCCGACCTGCCCGCAGGCCACCTGCTCCGAGGCCTCTGGCGAGGTGCGCAGCCAGGGTATCGACATGGAGCTGCAGGGCGCCCTGACCGAGAACTGGCAAGTCGGCGGTGGTTATACCTACGCCCGCGTGCACACCCTCAAGGACGCTGCCAACCCGCAGAACGTGAACCAGCGGTTCGACACGGACGTGCCGGAGCATCTGTTCAAGCTGACCACCCGCTATCAATTCCAGGGCGCCCTGAAAGACCTGCGGGTAGGCGGTACCCTGAGCTGGCAAAGCCGCCTGTATAACGATATCCAAGTGCCCGACGGTAGCGTTCATCGCCTGGAACAAGGTGCCTACGCGGTCACCGACCTGATGGCCGGCTACCGGGTCAACCGGCACCTGGACCTGCAACTCAACGCCAACAACATCTTCGACCGCACGTACTACACCACCATCGCCAATTCCGTGGACTATGGCGGCGACAGTTACGGCACCCCGCGCAACCTGATGATGACAGCGCGCTACAGCTTCTGACGCAGCGCGATGCGCTAGGCGGCCACGATCATAGCCCGTCGCCCACCTTGACGGTTGGCGCGGCAGGCACCACCACGGGGTGATTCATCAGGGTGATCTCCCGGTCCGCCATGGACCGGTCCAACGCCCCTTCCCACTTGGCGATGGCCAGGGTGCCGATGCCGTTGCCGAGCAAGTTGGTGACCGCGCGTGCCTCATTGAGAAACCTGTCCACCCCCAGCAACAGCACCAGCCCTACCAGCGGGATGTCCGGAATGACCGACAGCGTCGCTGCCAGTGTGACGAACCCCGCCCCAGCCACACCGGCAGAGCCCTTGGAGGTAAGCAGCAACACCCCCAGCACCACCAACTGATCCGCCAGGGTCAGCGGGGTGTTGGTGGCCTGCGCCACGAAGATCGCTGCCATGGTCAGGTAGATACAGGTGCCATCGGAGTTGAAGGTGTAGCCGGTGGGTAGCACCATGCCGACCACCGATTTGCGGCAGCCAAGCTTTTCCAGCTTGATCATCATGCGCGGGAGCACCGCTTCAGTGGAGCAGGTACCCAGGGTGACGAGAATCTCGTCCTTGAAGTAGCGCAGAAAGGTCAATAACGGAATGCCGGACCAGCGCGCCACGGTGCCCAGCACCACGACGATGAATAGCAACGTGGTGAGGTACAGCGCCAGCATCAGGTGGCCCAGGGAAAGCAGCGTGCCGATGCCGTACTTGCCGATGGTAAACGCCATGCCCGCCCCCGCACCGAGGGGCGCCAGGCGCATCACCATCGCCACGATGCGAAACAGCCCTTGCAACAGCAGGTCGATGACGTTGATCAACGGTGCCGCCGGTGCGCCGATCTGCACCAGGGCAACGCCCAGCAGTACCGAAATGAAGATGACCTGCAGCATGGCGCCCTTGGCGAAGGCGTCTACAAAGGTCGTGGGGATGATATTCATGAAGAAATTGATAGCACCGCCCTGGTCCTGGGCGGCCTGGGCATAGCCCTTGATGGCCTCGCCGTTGAGGGTCCCCACGTCGATGTTCATGCCAACGCCAGGCTTCATGATATTGACCACCACCAGGCCTATCACCAGCGCGATGGTGGAGACCACTTCGAAATAGAGCAGCGCCTTGCCGCCAATGCGCCCTACTTCCTTGATGCTGCCCATCTTGGCGATGCCGACCACCACGGTGCCGAAGATGATCGGCGCCAACAGCATCTTGATGAGTTTGATGAAGCCATCGGCGAGCGGTTGCAGCTTGGCGCCGAACTCCGGCACCAGGTAGCCGATGGCGCCGCCGACAAGGATGCCGATCAGTACCTGCACGTACAGAAGCTTGTACCAGCGCGTGGCCATGTTCATGGGTTGTACCTCACTGTTGTTTTTGTATGAGGACAAGCGCGACCCCTGGCTGGGGCCGCCTGGAAGCAGACGCGGTCAGCCTTCGCCGAGTTCGCGCATCACCTGGTACAGCGCCGATTTGGCTTCAAAACCCACGCCGGGAATATCCGGCAGACCCACGTAGCTGTTCTCTACGCGAATGCCGTCGGCGAAACCACCGAAGGGCTGGAACACATCCGGGTAGGACTCATTCCCACCCAAGTGCAGCCCGGCCGCGATGTTCAGGGACATCTGGTGACCGCCATGGGGTACGACCCGACGCGATGACCAGCCCAACTCCTTCATCACGTCAAGAGTACGCATGTACTCCACCAGGCCGTAGGACAGCGCACAGTCGAATTGCAGGTAGTCACGGTCGGGGCGCATGCCGCCATGACGCAGCAGGTTGCGCGCATCCTGATGAGAGAACAGGTTCTCGCCGGTCGCCATGGGCAACGCGTAGTGGTTGGCCAGCTCGGCTTGCAAGGCATAGTCCAGCGGGTCGCCGATTTCCTCGTACCAGAATAGGTTGTAGGGCTTGATCGCCTCGGCGTAGGCCAGCGCAGTGGGCAGGTCGAAGCGGCCATTGGCATCCACCGCCAGACGGCGGCCATCGCCCACGACTTCCAGCACGGCCTCGATACGGCGCAGGTCATCGGCCAGCGGCACGGCACCGATTTTCATCTTGACCACGTCGTAACCGCGGTCCAGGTAGCTCTGCATTTCGGCCTGGAGCTTGCTCTGGTCCTTGCCGGGGTAGTAGTAGCCGCCTGCCGCATACACCCAGACCTTGTCGTCTGCCACGCCGTTGCGGTAACGGTCGGCCAGCAGCCGATACAAGGGCTTGCCCTCGATTTTCGCCACCGCGTCCCACACCGCCATGTCGAGGGTGCCCACTGCCACCGAACGTTCGCCGTGGCCGCCAGGCTTTTCGTTGGTCATCAGGGTTTTCCAGATGGCGAACGGGTCCAGGTTGTCGTTGGCCTGGTCCACCAGCGAGTCAGGGTCCGCCTCGCTGATGCGTGCCAGGAAACGGTCGCGCATCAGCGCGCCCTGGCCATAGCGTCCGTTGGAGTTGAAGCCGTAGCCGACCACCGGCTTGCCGTCGCGGATCACGTCGGTTATCACCGCGACCACCGAGCAGGTCATTTTCGAAAAGTCGATATAGGCATTGGCAATGGGCGATGCAATGGAAACCGTCTTCTCACGGATTTCGACGATGCGCATGGAAAGCGTCCTCTCTGATTGTTGTGCCTGGTGTCCCAGGTGGGTGCCAGAGGGACTCTACGGCTGGACGGGAAAATCGAGCCAATGCTATTAATGGGGCACCCTATGCGCACAAGGCATCACCCATGGAATTGCTGTGGCTGGAAGACTTCAACGCCCTGGTTGAAAGCGAGAATTTCTCGCGGGCGGCGCAGTTGCGGCACGTTACCCAACCCGCGTTCAGCCGCCGTATCCGCGCGCTGGAAAGCTGGGTGGGGGTTGAACTGTTTGTGCGCACACCTCAGGGCGCGACCTTGACCGAGGCTGGCAGAAGCATGCTCGACAACGCTCGCGAGCTGACCCGGCGCCTCTACCAGATGCGCGCGGACGTTCAGCAGGTGGCCGGCAAGGCGAGCAGAACCCTGCACTTCGCCGCCACCCATTCGCTGTCCTTTACCTTCTTCCCCGCCTGGATCAGGGCGGTGGAAAACGGTACGCCGCTGGAAGGCATCAGCCTGCACTCGGACAACATGGCCGCGTGCGAACAACTGCTGCTCAGCGGCGAGGTGCAGTTCCTGATCTGCCACCAGCACCCGGGGGTACCGCCGCGCTTCGACAGCCTGCAGTTCGAGAGCAAGGTCATTGGCAATGATGCCCTCCTGGCGTTGCAGTCACCGGAGCTGGACACTGTCCAGCGCATCCCGTTCCTGGCCTACACGGCCGAATCGGGCCTGGGCCGCATCGTGGCCTCCCACCTGCATGCACACCCCGACCACCCAAGGCTGGAAACCGTGTTCAGCTCGCACCTGGCAGCGGTGCTGTTGTCCATGGCGCTGCAAGCGAAGGGGGTGGCCTGGCTGCCCGAGACCCTCGCTGCGCAGGAGGTGGCACAGGGACGGCTGGTGGCCGTGGGCAACGGGCTGCAGAACATCTCGGCGCAGATCCGCGTGTTTCGGCCGCGGATGCCGTTGGGGGATCATGGCGAGCGCTTCTGGACGAGCCTTCAGAACGCACAGACCGCGTAGGCAGCGACCCTGCGACCGCGTCTCGGGCGCTGCGGTGCACGTGGCACAACACGTGAAGCGCGACGCGGCCTTGTGGCCACTGCTACGCTCACATTGTTACCTGCCCATAAAAGAAAAAAGGAAGTGCCCATGCTGAAAACGACGCGCCCAGCCAAAGCCGTTCTTTGCGCCCTGACCCTGTCCCTCGGCGCCTGTGCCACCCCGCCGCCCAACCCCGGGCCGGATTTTTCCGTGGTGCGTTTCAGCCACGACAACCAGGATGAGGTGCTCGGGCAAAAACTGGATGGCCAGACCACGCAAGACGGCAGGACCTTCAAGATTCCGGCCGGCTCGCACGACCTGGTGGTCATCGTAGAGCGACGCGACCCCAATGGTAAAATGCAATTCTGCTACGCCAAGATCGAGTATGCGCAATTCAAGGATGGCGAGGTGTACAACATCCATGAACAGCGCATTGCCGACAAGGTCAGCCTGCAATTGCGCCGTCACCAGGAAGTGCTGGCGACCAACACGGGTGGGCTGAACTGCTCGCCGGGCAGCTGATACCACGGCAGAATTTCATGCTGTGGGAGCTGGCTTGCCAGCGAGCTTTCAAGCCCTGAACAGCTCACTGGCAGGCCGGCCTCCACAGCCTGATCTTTCGCCCTCGTCCGAGGTCAATCGGCGGTGCGATAACGCTCGGCCGGCTGCGCCTGGCGCAGGTCCGACAACAACAGCCGGCGCGCCCCATCCAGCGCGTCCCAACGCTCGGCGACATGCAGCGGCGGGATGGTCACCCATTCGCGACGGTCGTAACCGACCAGGGCCGCATCCACCAGGTCACCGACCTCCATCACTTCCGGCAGTGCATCGATGTCCATGCCCGAGCGTTCCCAGATCTCGGTACGGGTGGCGGCCGGCAGCACCGCCTGGACGTAGACCCCCTTGGGCCCCAGCTCCAGTTGCAAGCCTTGAGACAGGAACAGCACATAGGCCTTGCTCGCGCCATACACGGACATGTTCAACTCCGGCGCCAAACCCACCACCGAGCCAATGTTGACGATAGCGCCCTCGCCCGCCTGGGCCAGCCGAGGAGCGATGGCCGCCGCCAGCCGGGTCAGCGCGGTGATGTTGAGGCCGACCAGACCATCGATGCTGGCGGCCGTCTGTTGCAGGAAGCCACCGGGCTGGCCTACGCCGGCGTTGTTGATCAGCACACCGATGCGCGTGTCTTCCCGCAGACGCTGCTCCACCCTGGCCAGGTCATCGGGTTGGGTGAGGTCGGCCTGAATCACGTCGATGCTGATGGCACCTGCTTCACGCAGTTGCGCGGCGAGCACGTCCAGGCGCGCCTTGTCGCGGGCCACCAATACCAGGTCATGGCTGCGTCGGGCAAAACGCTCGGCGTAGGTAGCGCCAATGCCGCTGGAAGCGCCGGTGATCAGAACCGCAGGAAGCTTGCTCATGGGTATTGCTCCAAATGGACGTGGGGGGGTAAGGCATGGACTTATGATGATGATCACAATCTAAAACGTCAAGCATTTTGATGTTGAGCGACATCAATGTATGATGAACGCATCCTGGCAATAATTTTGTGAGCTTGAACATGAAGGTCAGCAAAGCGCAGGTGCAGGCAAATCGCGCGCGCATAGTCGAAACCGCCGCCACCCTGTTCCGCGAACGCGGCTACGACGGGGTCAGCGTGGCCGACCTGATGAATGCGGCCGGCTTCACCCATGGCGGTTTCTACAAACATTTCACGTCCAAGGCCGCCCTGATGACGGAAGCGGCCGCCTGTGGCATCGCGCAGATGGAAGCCCGTACGTCACAGGCCGAACGCAGCGCCCTGGTGTGCCAGTACCTGTCGCGGGAGCACCGGGACTCGCCTGGGGATGGCTGCGTGATGGCGGCGCTGTCCGCCGACGCCGGTCGCCAGCCCGACGAGGTAAAGCAGGTATTTGCCGATGGCATCGAACGCCAGTTGGCGGCGGTAGCTGAAGTGGGTGGGCCAGAGGCGCGGGCCAGGCGGATCGACGCCATGGCGCAACTGGTGGGTGCCGTGATGCTCTCCAGGGCTTGCCCGGACGACTCGGCGCTGGCGGATGAAATCCTGCAGGCCTGTTGCGCCGCGGCGTTGTCGAGGTTGGCGCCAACCTGACACCCACCGCATCGCCCCGCCCACAGCGGGTCGCGGAGCCTGCCCGAACACGGTCCCCTGCAGGACCGGGTGAAGCTCGGGAAGGCAGCACCGCGTACAACCCTGCCGACCGCGCCGCCCTTTTCCCGAGCTGGCGCCCGGTTCCACAGGGGTTCGTTGAGGCTGCCCGAACACGGTCCACTGTAGGACCGGGCGAAGCTCGGGAAGGGTGCACCGCGTACAACCCTGCCGACCGCGCCGTCCTTTTCCCGAGCTGGCGCCCGGTCCTACACAGGTTCGCGGAGGCTGTTTGGATACGGTCCACCTGTGGGACCGGGCGAAGCTCGGGAAGGCAGCACCGCGTACAACCCTGCCGACCGCGCCGTCCTTTTCCCGAGCTGGCGCCCGGTCCCCCAGCGGTTCGTTGAGGCTGCCCGAACACGGTCCACTGTAGGACCGGGCGAAGCTCGGGAAGGCAGCACCGCGTACAACCCTACCGACCGCGCCGTCCTTTTCCCGAGCTGGCGCCCGGTCCTACAGGGATTCGTGGAGGCTGCCCGAACACGGTCCACTGTGGGACCGGGCGAAGCTCGGGAAGGCTGCACCGCGCGCTCAGTGCTGTGGCGCTACCATGCGAAAGCGAATTTCGATGTCATCGGATACCACGGTGTCGGCCCACTCGCCGACTCCAATGCTGAACGCGCTGCGCTTGACCACCAACTCACCGTCGAAGATGCCGATGCCTCCCTCCGATTTCAGCAGCACCGGCACGCTGACCTCGCGGGTGATGCCGCGCAGGGTGAGATTGCCCGTGATCCGGTAGCGTTGCTCACCCAGGTCTTCGACTCGGCGGGACTCGAAGGTAGCCACCGGGTAATTCGCAGTGTCGAACCAGGCTGGGGTTTGCAACTGGCGATTGGCGTCATCACCGCCGACATCGATGCTGTTGAGCTCGATCGTCAGCGCCGCATGGGCGGTATCGGGGTGGGCCGTGTCGAAATCGAGGGTGCCGACAAAGCGGGCAAAGGTGCCGTACACCCGCGAACCCATCTGGTTGAAGGTGAAACTCAGGGTGCTGGCGGCCGAGTTGACGGTGGTGTACTCGGCTGCTTGCAGCCGGCCTGAATGGCTGAACAGCGCAGTGCTCAGCAGGACAGTGCCAATCAGCGATCGAAGGCTCATGGAACGCTCCCAGGCCACCCGGGCAAATGGGCAAGGCCGTTCACGCACTATGCCTGGGTCTCTGCCGTACCGCCATGGCCGCTGTGGGGCTAGCCGAAGCTAGACCCCACAGGCGACTGCTGCGCTGCCGTCAGCCTGTCAGGCCAGCAGCCCGCGCACGCGCCGCGTGCAGCTTCTTGTAGCTGTCGATCAAGCGCTGGTGGCGCTCCAACCCTTCCAGCTTCATGCTGGTGGGCGTCAAGCCGTGGAAGCGAACGCTACCGTCCAACGAACCCAGTACCGCATCCATGCGCAAGTCACCGAACATGCGGCGGAAGTTGACTTCGTAATCGGCCATGTCCAGGTCGCTGTCCAGTTCCACTTCCAGCGCCACGTTCAAGGCCTGGTAGAACAGGCCTCGCTCCACCGTGTTGTCGTTGTACTGCAGGAACATTTCCACCAGCTCCTTGGCTTCATCGTAATGCTTGAGCGCCAGGTGGATCAGCAGCTTCAACTCCAGGACGGTCAACTGCCCCCACGCGGTGTTGTCGTCGAACTCGATACCGATCAGCGTAGTGATATCGGTGTACTCGTCCAGCTCGCTTTCTTCCAGGCGCTCGACCAACGCCTGCAGCTCATCATCGTCCAGGCTGTGCAGGTTGAGGATGTCTTCACGGAAGAACAGCGCCTTGTTGGTGTTGTCCCAGATCAGGTCGTCGACCGGGTAGATCTCCGAATAGTCCGGCACCAGAATTCGGCAGCCCGTGGCGCCCAACTGATCGTAGACCGCCATGTAGACTTCCTTGCCCAAGCCTTCGAGGATGCCCATCAGCGTCTCGACTTCCTCGGCGTTGGAGTTTTCGCCTTTGCCGGAGAAATCCCACTCCACGAATTCGAAGTTCGACCTGGCGCTGAAGAAACGCCACGACACCACACCGCTGGAATCGATGAAGTGCTCGACGAAGTTGTTCGGCTCCATCAAGGCCTGGCTTTCGAAGGTCGGCTGCGGCAGGTCGTTCAGGCCCTCGAAACTGCGGCCTTGCAGCAGTTCGGTGAGGCTGCGCTCCAGCGCCACTTCAAAGCGTGGGTGGGCGCCGAACGAAGCGAACACACCGCCGGTGCGCGGGTTCATCAGGGTCACGCACATCACGGGGAATTCACCGCCCAGCGATGCATCCTTGACCAACACCGGAAAGCCCTGCTCTTCCAGGCCCTGGATGCCGGCGAGAATACCGGGGTACTTGGCCAACACCTCCTGGGGCACATCCGGCAGGGTGATCTCGCCCTCGAGAATCTCACGCTTCACCGCGCGCTCGAAAATCTCCGACAGGCACTGCACCTGCGCTTCGGCCAGGGTGTTGCCGGCGCTCATGCCATTGCTCAGGTACAGGTTCTCGATCAGGTTGGAGGGGAAGTACACCACCTCGCCGTCCGACTGGCGCACGAACGGCAGCGAGCAGATGCCACGTTCTTCGTTGCCCGAGTTGGTGTCGATGAGGTGCGAGCCACGCAGCTCGCCGTCGGGGTTGTAGATAGCCAGGCAGTACTCGTCGAGAATGTCCTTGGGCAAGGCATCCTTGCGGCCAGGCTTGAACCAGCGCTCGTCGGGGTAGTGCACGAATGGCGCGTTGGCGATGTCCTCGCCCCAGAACTGATCGTTGTAGAAGAAGTTGCAGTTGAGGCGCTCGATGAACTCGCCCAGGGCCGAGGCCAGCGCGCCCTCCTTCGTGGCGCCCTTGCCGTTGGTGAAGCACATCGGCGACTGTGCGTCGCGGATGTGCAACGACCACACGTTGGGGACGATATTGCGCCACGAGGCGATCTCGATCTTCATGCCCAACCCGGCCAGAATGCTCGACAGGTTGGTGATGGTCTGCTCCAGGGGCAGGTCCTTGCCGGCGATGAAGGTGCTGGCCTGGGAATCGGCATTCAGCATCAACAAGGCCTGGGCATCGGCATCGAGGTTTTCAACTTCCTCGATAATGAACTCGGGCCCGGTCTGCACGACTTTCTTCACGGTGCAACGGTCGATGGAACGCAAGATACCCTGACGGTCCTTGGCAGAAATATCCGCCGGCAACTCCACTTGAATCTTGAAAATCTGGTTATAACGATTTTCCGGGTCGACAATATTGTTCTGCGACAAGCGGATATTATCGGTTGGGATATTGCGGGTCTCGCAGTACAACTTCACGAAGTAAGCCGCGCACAGTGCCGACGATGCCAGGAAGTAATCAAATGGCCCCGGTGCAGAGCCATCGCCTTTATAGCGGATAGGCTGGTCGGCCACCACCGTGAAGTCATCGAACTTGGCTTCAAGCCGGAGGTTGTCGAGAAAGTTGACCTTGATTTCCATGCGGGAATTACCATAAGCGAGCGAAACAAAATGGCGCGCATTATCCGGTTTTTCACGCGGGAAGTCTTGCCCTTTCGCGCAGGGCCCAGCCCGTAGCGCGCCCAAGGGCGTGGACGCCTGGCAACGCGGCCCGCCCGGTATGTTCGCCAGGCTCGTGGCATAATTAGCCCACCCCGTCCGTGCCCCCCTTGCAACCTCGCTGTCACCTGCTAGTGTCTATTCGCGGCACCTCAAGCAGTGGAACGTCCGCATTTTCTATAACGGCCTGGAGCCCGTGATGAAGAAATCCACGACGTACACTGCGCTCATGTTCGGCGCGGCATTGTGCACTGCCCACTCTGCCGTGGCCGACAATGCCGAAACAGCCAACAAGAGCAACAACCCGCTCAACCTGGCGCCCGGCCTGAATATCCAGGACTATTACACCCCCGAACTTTTCGGCAGTAATAAGCACACTAACGATTCACTCTTGCGTGGCACTTTGCCAGTTGCCCCGGGTGGTCTTGTCGGCGTTCCGCAATTGCTGCGCGCGACCCCGGTTTTCTACCAGCCGTGGTCAGCCTCAGGCAGTGGTTGGAGCAACCGGGCAACCGTGAGGTACGCCTGACGCTGGCGCAGTATTATCAGGAACAGGGCCAGGCTGAACAGGCGGCACACCTGTTGGCCGAGCTGACCGGCATCAACCCGGACGACCCGGCCGTTGCTGCGCCGGCCAGGCAATGAGGACCTGGGTGTAGGGCGAGACTCGGCAGGTATCAAGCAAAGCCACCATTGGCCCGCACTACCTGCCCATTCACCCAGCCGCCATCGGGCCCGGCCAGAAACGCCACCACCGCGGCGATATCCTCAGGTTCACCCAGCCGCTCCAATGGCGCCGCACGGCCCAACTGGGCGATCTGCTCTGCGCTCTTGCCTTCCAGGAACAGCTCGGTGCCCACCGGCCCGGGCGCTACGGCATTGACGCTGATGCGACGGCCACGCAGCTCGTTGGCCAGTACCCGCGCCAGGCCCTCCACACCCGCCTTGGACGCGATATAGGGCCCGTACTGCGGAAATGATTTGGCGATCACGCTGCTGGAGAGGGCAATCACCCGCCCGGCGTCGCGTACGTGCCGCGCCGCCTCGGCCAGCACCAGAAACGCCCCACGCAGGTTGACGTGCAGCATGCGGTCGAAGGCGTCGAGACTGTCGGTGGCGATCGGCGCCATCGTCATCACCCCCGCACTGTGCACTACCACATCGACGCCACCGAACGCCTGCTGGGTGCTGGCGAACAGGCGCTGCACATCATCGGGTTGGCTGACATCCGCCTGCACGGCCACGGCCTGGCCACCACTTGCCTGAATGGCCGCGACTACCTCCTGGGCCTTCGCCGCGTTGCCGGCGTAATTGATGACCACCTGGAAACCATCGGCGGCCAGCCGCAAGGCAATGGCGCGGCCGATGCCCCGGGAAGCCCCGGTGACGATAGCGGAACGGGATGACGGGTTCATGCGGTGATCCTCTGATGGGGTGGGTTCATCATGGCAATTGACGCCTGACGAATAAATGGGCTTTGATGGGTTTGTCTGTTCAATGAACGTCAACAATGCGGAGTTCCATGGACCGTTTCGATGCCATGCATCTGTTCACCCGCATCGTCGAGCTCGGCAGCTTCACCGAAGCGGCTGGCGTGCTGGCGCTGCCACGCGCCACCGCCACACACGCCATCAAGCAACTGGAGCAACGCCTGGGCGCGCGGCTGCTGGACCGCACCACCCGCCAGGTCTCCCCCACCCTGGACGGCCTGGCCTTCTATGACCGCTGCAAGCGTTTGCTGGCTGACCTGGAGGACGCCGAGACCGCCCTCAGCACCCAGGTCGGCAACCCCCACGGCACCTTGCGCCTGGATGTTCACGGCGCTCATGCCACGGCGATCATCCTGCCCCGCATCGGCGAGTTTCGGGCACGCTACCCACACATCGAACTGGTGATCAGCAGCGGCGACCGCCTGGTCGACCTGGTCAAGGAAGGCATCGACTGCGTGATTCGCGCCGGTCAGCCGGGGGACTCGTCGCTGGTGGCGAGAAAACTCGCCGACATGCCGCAGATCATCTGCGCCAGCCCGCAGTACCTGCGTGAGCATGGCGAGCCCCTTCACCCGGCCGAGCTGGAGGGGCACGCGGGCATCGGCTTCTTTTCCCGCGGCCACGAGCACCGGTATCCCTTCACCGCTGTGGTCGAAGGGGTTGTCAGCGAATTTCAGGCCAGCGGCTGGGTCACGGTGAGCGATTCAGAATGCTACCTGGCGGCAGCGCTGGCCGGTTGCGGGTTGATTCAGGTGCCACGCTTCCGGCTGGAAGACCACCTCAAGGCTGGCCGCCTGGTGCAGGTACTCCAGCAGTGGCCCTGCCCGGACCTACCCGTCTCGGCGCTGTATCCCTTCCACCGCCAGCTATCACCGCGGGTCAGGGTATTCATCGACTGGGCGCGGGAACTGTACACCGACCGATTCGGCCCCCTGGCCCCGCTCGCTACGTGACGTCACGCGCCGCTTCTGCCACAACGTGGCCTGTGGGACGCGGTCAGGGCAGCGTCGGCCGCGAACGTTCGCTGGCACGCCAGCCCCAGCACTTTCACAAGTATTTTGCCCCTGCAATGGGTATGCTCCGCAGCCATGACCTGCCGCTCGATATCGGGATGCCGGCCCTCCGCGCGTCTTCCAGGCGCGCCCGATGGAACGGTATCCTCAAGGACGTTTGAACGATGACGACACCCGCGCTGGACCTCGCCAGCCTGACCCCACTGCCTTACCACCAGCAAGTGGTCGACTACCTGAAGACCCGGGAGCCCGCCGTGTGGAGCTGGGCATCGTCACTGGTGGTACAGCAGGAACACGCCCAGGACGTTCGCGCGCAACTGCTGCGCGACACCTACCGGCTCAGCCCCGACAGCCACCCGGACGCCTACCACGCCTGCGCCACGGCCCTGCAGCAGTTGCAGATCGAGGCACCGGCCACGCTGTACCAGGCCGGCGACGGCGCGATGAACGCCAGCCTGTTCTACCTGGCCGGCGAAGTGCACGTGGTGTTCCATGGCCCGATTCTGCAACGCCTGGACGCTCAGGAGCTGTTGGCGCTGCTGGGCCACGAATTGGCGCATTACCGCCTGTGGTCGGAGCAGGACGGTGACTACCTGACCGCCGACCGTGTGCTCAACCATGCCCTGGCCAATGTCCTGGCACCGCCCAGCCTGGAGCAGACGGCACGCCTGTACAGCCTGCACACGGAGATCTACGCCGACCGCGGCGCGGCACTGGTGGCCGGCGGCCCAGGCCCGGCGATCACCTCACTGGTGAAGGTGCACACGGGCCTGGCCACGGTCGACGCCGCCAGCTACCTGGCCCAGGCGCGGGAGCTGGACGGCAAGGATGCGCCCGTGTCCCAGGGCGTCTCGCACCCGGAAACCTTCTTGCGCTCCCACGCGCTGGACAGTTGGTGGCAGCAAGCCCCTGACATGGAAGCCTGGTTGCAGCGGCGCTTGCGCGGCCCACTGGCCCTCGACCGCCTGGACCTGGTCGGGCAAGTTGACCTCACCGCTCTGACCCGAGGTTTCATCGCCGCCTTCGTCAACGCCCCGGCCATGCGGTCCGAAGCCATCGGCCACCAGGTGCGCAGCTTCTTCCCCGACTGGAAGGACACGGAACCGGCCCTGGACCTCAACACCCTGGATATCGAACGCATCGACGCCAGCGTCCACGAATACCTGCATTTCGTCATGCTCGACCTGTGCCTGGTGGACCCCGACCTGCGCGAGGGCGCTTTGCTGCATGCCCTGCGCACGGCGCAGAGAATAGGCAGCGCTGACGCATTCATCACCCGGCTGAAGCAGGACCTCAAGCTGCAGAAACGCGAGCTCGACCCGCTCACCCGTGCCCTCAAGGCGGAGGTCGACACATGGACCCAATGAATCAGGACATCACCTTCGAGCAATTGCTCACCCATCACGACGGCGCTGCCGTGCCCATCGACGATGTACTGTTCCTGATGCTGCCGCTGCTGCGCGAAGTCGCCCGCCTGCACGAACAGGCGCACGTCGCGCGGCTAGGCTACCAGGCCATCGTTCAGGGCCCGGAGCGCAGCCTGGTGTTGCGCGAGGCCCACGGCCAGGCGCCACGTCTGGCCCTCGAGGCCATCAAGCAGGTGCAACCCAGCCCTGAGTCGGCCCTGAACATCGTCGGCACGGTGCGCCTCACCCATGACTCCGAATTAGGCACCGCGGTCACCGACCTGCAGGTGCAGGAAGACCCGCACGCGCCTATCGCCCACCCCGTCTACCTCACGGGGCTGCATACCTGGGAAGAGCAGCTGGGGCATCACGATGAAATCACCGACATCTTCCAGCTGGGCTTGCTGCTGGCGGCCCTGGCCTGCGGGCTGGACATCGCCGAGCTGGAAGACCTGAAAACCTTCTCCCGCCACCGCCGCAACCTGTTCCAGCTCAATGCCAAGTTGAACCCGGTGCTGGCTAACGTCATCGTTGAAATGACCGAGCTCAACCGCCACCAGCGGGCCACTGACCTTGCCTCGCTGATCCGGCGCCTGGAAACCTGGCGCGACCAGCCCGCCGCGCTGGATGTGGAGTGGGTGCTGTCCCAGGCCCAGGGCCCCGGCTCACGGCGCACTGTGGTGCTGGAACACCTGCGCAACCGCTTGTTCGACCTGTCCCGGCGCAACCGCCTGCTGCATTTCCGCCCCACCCAGGCCACCATCAACCTGACCGTGGCCAGCGTGCCCCTGGTCATGCGCGTGGAAAGCATCCGCCCCGAAGCCCTGTGTACCTGGCAGGCCACCTTTGGCGGTTTCTCCGAGCAGGTACTCAGTGGCAAGCCCGTGGGCCTGCAGCAGTGGCTGCGCTTCGAAGACCAGGCCTGGCTCCAGACGTCGCTGGAACGGCTGATACAGGATACCCGCCGCGACCGCGCTGAGTTCGGTTTCAGCAACCTGCGCCTGGTGGTCGCGTTCATGCGCTGGCACAACCTCAAGGATGACCCGCAGGAGCGCATTGTCACGCCGCTGCTGTGGCTGCCGGTGGAACTGAGCCGCAAGAAAGGCGTGCGCGACCAGTTCGTGCTGCAATGCGATGAAACCGAAGCGCAGTTCAACCCGGTGCTGCGCCACCAGTTGCGCCAGCTCTACGACATTCAGCTACCGGAAACCGTGGATCTGCAGAAAACCTCCCTGGAACAGATTCACCAGGACATCGCCCGGCAGATCAAACTGACCGAACCCGGGGTGGAGCTGCGCCTGCAAAGCAAGCCGCAGATCGAGATGATTCACCAGAAAGCGGTGCAGCACCTGCACCACTTTCAGCGCCGCCGTGCCCGCCAGCGTGCCACCGGGCCGTCGGTGCGGCCGGATTTCAGCTACGCCCGCGATGACTACCGGCCCCTGGGCCTGCAACTGTTCCGCCAGAAGGTACTGCCCAGCGCATTGCCGCTACGCGGTGCGGTAGGCAGCAAACCCGCGGCCCGCACCCACCAGATGGCCGCCAGTACCACCGAGAACAGCACGTTCAGCCTGCCCCAGGACCTGGGCCACCGCTATGCCTGGGACATCGACCTGACCCAGGTGACCCTGGCCAACTTCAACTACCGCAAGATGTCGCTGGTGCGCGACTACGCGCAACTGATCGACGAGCCGGCGCAGAACCAGGCATTCGACCGGCTGTTCTCCATCGAGCCGCGCGAGGTGGACGTACCGGCGCCCGCCCCCATCGCCCTGGCCGAACAGTGGAACGTGGTGGCCGCCGATGCGACGCAGAACGCCGCCGTGAGCCTGGCCCGCAGCGGCCGCCACTTCATCATCCAGGGGCCGCCAGGTACCGGCAAATCGCAGACCATCACCAACCTGATCGCCGACTACGCGGGCCGCGGCTTGCGCGTGCTGTTCGTGTGCGAAAAGCGCGCGGCGCTGGACGTGGTGTTCCACCGCCTGCAACAGAGTGAACTGGGCGATCTGTGCTGCCTGATCCATGACTCGCAGACAGACAAGAAGGCCTTCGTCAGCGACCTGCGCGAATGCTATGAACGCTGGATCGGCAACGACCCCCAGGCACCGCAATTGCAGGCTCGGCGCGACGCCACACTCGCCACTGCCCGCCAGCAACTGGGCCTGATCGAACAGTTCGAGCAGGCCATGGCCAGCGTTCCCGAGGCGCTGGCCTGCTCCATCCGCGAGTTGGTGCGCTACCTGATCGAGCAGCCTTCAAGTGGGCTGCAACTGCCCCCTGAGGTGCTCGAGCGCCTGCCCCGCTGGGACACCTGGCAGGCGCAGCGCGACCTGACCAGCCGGCTGTTCACGACCATGGCCCAACAGTTCGGCCTCGACAGCTTCGCCCTTCACCCCTTCAGCCGCCTGGCTGGCGCAGTGGTGGGCCACGACCATGCCTACGGTCAGGTCAAGGCATTCCTCGACGAGGCCGGCCCACTGATGGACCGCGTCGAGCAGTTCCTGGAAACGTCCAGCGGCCTGCTGAACAGCGAAACCCGCCTGGTCGATGCCCAGCTCCTGACCCATGCGGCGCAACAACTGACCCAAGCCAACCTCGCGGCGCACCTGGACCTGCTGCAGCCCGGTTCTGCCGCGGCCAAGGCACTGCAGGCCGAGCAGGCCACTCTGCATACCCTGGCCGTGCAGGCACACGGCGCCAGCGAAGCCAACCGCCACTGGCGCGACAAACTCGATACCCAGGACACCCAGGCCGCCCAAGCCCTGGTGCAGCGCCTGGGGCAGTCGCCGCTGCGCTGGCTGCAGCCGGCCTGGTGGCGCCTGCGCGGGGAGTTGCAGCGGCGCTACGACTTCAGCCAGCACGCCATCGACCCGGGCTACGCCAGCGTGCTGGCGGCCCTGGCCGCCGAGCACAGCGCCCAGGCGCACCTGCAGGCCGAGAAAGCACGCCTGCAGGGCCACTACGGCATCGACGATGTCGAACGGCTGGTGCACGGCCTGGACGCCCTGCTGCAGCAACTGGCCGAGTCGCGCCTGCTGCGCCAGTGGCTGGAGCGCTTGCACACCCAGCCCCAGGCGTTGGCCGAAGCCCGTGAAGAAGCCAATCTGCACAGTGTCGTGGAACGCCTGGCGGCTCAGGTGCAGCATGGCTGCGCGTTCGGTCCGACGCTGACCCTGGGGGAACTGGCCGAATACCTGCGCGACCTGCAGGAAGCATTGGATGAGTTGCCCGATACCCTGCCGCTGCTGGCCGAGCTGCACGGCGCCGATCCCGCTTGCCTGTGGGTGGTGCAACACCAGCCGCTGCCACAACGGACCCTGGACGGGCTGATCGCCGGCGAAAACCTGGCTCGCCTGTACCGTGCCAACCCGTCCGTGGCACGCTTCGACGGCCAGGCTTTGAGCGCCGCGACCCGCCAGGTCAGCCAGGCCGAAGCCAGCCTGCTGACCCACAACGCCCGCGTGCTCAATGCCACCGTGCACCAGCGCTTCCTCGACCATGTGAAACACTCGGCGCTGTCCGTGAGCCAACTGGATGCGGGCGCCCGGGAGTTCAAGAAACAGTACGCCAAGGGGCGCCGAGAGCTCGAACACGAGCTGGGCAAGACCATGCGCTACCGAGCGATCCGCGAGCTGGCCAGCGGCGACAGCGGCCTGGTCATCAACGACCTCAAGCCTATCTGGCTGATGAGCCCGCTGTCGGTGTCGGACACCCTGCCCCTGACCGCCGACCTGTTTGACGTGGTGATCTTCGACGAGGCCAGCCAGATCCCCAGCGAAGAAGCCGTGCCGGCTCTGAGCCGGGCACAGCAGGTGGTCGTGGTGGGCGACGAGATGCAGTTGCCCCCTACCCGCTTTTTCTCCGGGGCCGGAGAGCAGGACGAGCATGAACTGATTGCCGTGGAGGACGGCGAACAGGTCGCTATCAACCTGGACGCCGACAGCCTATTGAGCCAGGCCGCCCGCAACCTGCCGGCCACCTTGCTGGCCTGGCACTACCGCAGCCGACACGAAGCGCTGATCAGCTTCTCCAACGCGGCCTTCTACGAGGGCCGCCTGATCACCATTCCCGACCGCCGTATCGAACAACCCGGCCAGCTTGCGGCCCCCCTGGACGCCAGCGATGAAGCCGTGGCCCAGGGCGCCGATGCGCTACTGGCCAGCCCCATCAGTTACCTGAAAATGGCCGATGGCGTGTACGTGAGCCGCAGCAACGTCGCCGAAGCGCGCTACATCGCGCAACTGGTGCGTGAACTGCTGCAACGCGAGACGGGCCTGAGCCTGGGTATCGTGGCGTTTTCCGAGGCCCAGCAAGGGGAAATCGAGCGGGCTCTGGAAAACCTGGCCAGCAGCGACTCGGCGTTCGCCACTCGCCTGGAGCAGGAGTACGTGCGCGAGGACGCCGGGCAGTTCAACGGGCTGTTCGTCAAGAACCTGGAAAACGTGCAGGGCGACGAGCGCGACGTGATCATCCTCAGCATCTGCTATGCCCCCGGGCCCAACGGCAAGATGCTGATGAACTTCGGCCCCATCAACCAGCGCGGTGGCGAAAAGCGCCTGAACGTGATTTTCAGCCGCGCGCGCAAGCGCATGGCGGTGGTCTCCAGCATCGACGCCGAAGCCATCACCAATACCCATAACGAGGGGGCCGCGGCGTTACGCGCCTTTCTGCAGTTTGCCCAGGCCAGCGCAGTGGGCGACGCGGCACGGTCCCAAGGCATCCTGGCCAACCTCAACCAGGGGGCCAAGCAGTCGTTCGCCGTGACACTGCCGCGCGACAGCCTGCGTGCTGCCCTGGCCGCCGCCCTGCGCCAGCGCGGCCATCAGGTGGCCGAATACGTGGGCCGTTCGCAGTTTCGCTGCGATCTGGCCATTGCCGACGAAGGCGGCGCGCAGTTCAACCTGGGCATCCTGCTCGATGGCGACACTGACGCCATGGCCAACGTGCGCGAACGCTACATCTTCCGCCCGACGGTGCTGCGCAGCTTCGGCTGGAAGATCATCGATGTGCTCAGCCATGACTGGCTGCACGACCGCGAAACGGTGCTCAACCGCATCGAAGCGGCGCTGCGCGGCGAGGAGCCGCTAGCGCCGGAACCCGAGGCCGACGTGGAGCCGCCGGCGCCTCTGCCTGCCGCGGCGAAGGCCGATCCGGCCCTGCGCGAATTCACCTTCGGTGAGGGCAGCGCCAACAAGTTCTGGCGCATCGGCACCGCTGACGCCGACGTGGTGGTGCATTTTGGCCGAATCGGTACCAAGGGGCAGACATTGATCAAGACCATGGACAGCCCGGAACGCGCGCTGCGCGAGGTGGAAAAACTGGTCGCGGAGAAGCTGCGCAAGGGCTACCAGCCAACGCCTTGATCCCCCTTGGGGCAGCCTGTTGAGCGGAGGGGGCCGCGGGCCCTCTCCTGCACACCCTTCCTTCACTCATTGCCACGAGCCAGTGCCCATGCCCCACTCCACCACGCCCTGGCGCTACATCCTGCTGCTGGGCGCCTGCACCGCACTGCCGCCGCTGTCCATCGACATGGCCCTGCCCGCCATCAGCCAACTGGGCGGCGCGCTGCATAGCACGTCAGCCGCGGCGGCGCAGAGTATCAGCCTGTTCATCCTCGGTTTCGTCCTGGGCCCACTGCTCTTCGGCCCGTTGTCGGACCGCATCGGCAGGCGGCCGATCCTGCTGGTGGGGCTGGCGTTGTTCACGCTGGCGGGACTGGTCTGCACCCTGGCGCCGAACATGCCGGTGCTGCTACTGAGCCGCCTGTTGCAGGGCGCCGCCGCCGGGGCGGCAGCGGCCATGCCGGTCGCTATCGTGCGCGATGCCTTCAGCGGCCAGCAGGGCCGTGCGTTGCAAAGCTCGCTGGTGGCCATCAACAACGTCGCGCCACTGCTGGCGCCTCTGCTGGGCGCGGCTATCCTGGCGTTCAGTGACTGGCGGGCGATCTACGCCGCCCTGGTGCTGGCCGGGTTGGCGTTGCTGGTGGCCGCCAGGGGCATCGTGCACGAGTCCCACCCGCCGCAGGCCCGGCGCCAGCAAGCGCTGATCGCCACTTACCGGCAGGTACTGGGCAACCGCCGTTTCACCCTGTGCGCATTGATTCTGGCGCTGAATTTCGCCGGCATGTTCGCCTACATCACGGCCTCGCCGCTAGTGTTCATGGAAGGCCTGGGCATGAGCAGCCAAGGCTTTGCCGTGCTGTTCGCGGTCACTGCCCTGGGCACCCTGGGCGGCTCGTGGCTCAACAACCGGCTGGCGCACGCCGGCTGGAGCGAAACGCGGCTGATCGGCATCAGCCTGTTGGCAAGCCTGGGCAGCAGCGTGGGCCTGGTGCTCCTGGCCACCTTCGGCACCGCGCCGTTACTGGGGCTGGCGGCCTTGGTGGTAGTGAGCAACCTGTGCACCGGCCTGGTCATGCCCAATGCCACCCACTTGTCCCTGGAACAACTGGCCCACACCGCCGGCGCCGGCGCGGCCCTGCTGCGGGCCATCCAGATGGCCGGTGGCGCCCTGGCGAGCCTGCTGGTCGGGCACTTCTATGACGGCCACTCGGCCCATGCGATGGCCTGGGTGATGCTGAGTTGCGCGGCGCTGGCGCTGCTGTGCCTTGCCTGCGGGATACGGGCCTTGGCCGGCGCGCCACCACCTGCCCACAGTGCCGGCGCGCCGTAGCGAAGCAGGGAGAACCTGATAGCCGAGAAGTCAAAACGCCACTATCCTGTCGGCCGTTTTCGAATACTCAGGCTTTCAAAGGACTCGACATGCTTGATGCAGCAGAACAGCTCGACGAAATGCAGCAGTTGGACGAGCGCAATATCCACGCAAACCGCTTACTAGACTCGCTACGCACAGCGCAAGGGGATTTCCCGGATAAACACTTCCACCCTGCGCTGCTGTATTTCGTGGCGTGCCTGATTGCCAATGGTAAATCTGACGCGGGCAAACAAGAAGAGCGCGTGCTCGTTCGCCCGCGCAGTATCCCGGCGTTCATCGATAAGATGACCAGATGCATCAACCAACATAGCGTCGATGTCCCCGCCCGCGCTGGGTTGGTGGAGGCACTGAATGGCGTATTCATAAACCGCCTGTTCAAGCAGTTCGAAGGTATTGAACAGCGGGTAACCGCTAAACACGGGTTCGCCCGGCGTCTATTCGACATCATGCTGCGGCGTACGCTGGAAGAAGTTTACCAAATCAGCTTTTACCATTCGCACTTGGTGGCGGCCCTAAGTATCAGTCTGACTAGCACCGGCCGAATCTTCGAAACCTTCCCCTATAGCGGAGCGATGCCTGTCACCTCCAAAGTGCTGCAGAAACCTGTCGACACCTACTACTGGAAACACTATGGCTATCCGTATCCACACCAGGACCTGATCAGGCTACGGCTGGAGTTGCGCGGCACGTCACAGGAAGCGGTGTTCGATTACCAATTAGAGGTCGACGCCGAAGACATGACGGTCATCGACGGGGGCCTGCCTCCACAAGCGCAGTCGTTACCCGTATTGGTTGCACTGAACGACCTGATAGACACGGAGGCGCTGAGCGGCCTGACTTTGGTCATCCTTGACCCCGCCAATATTGAGCCTATTCCCGACCCCGTACGGCGATACATTGAGGACCATGACCTGCTAGAAGCCGTGATCAATCTGCCGACGCTGAACGCTGCGGGTAGCCGAGGCGCCTTCACGGCTTGGCTCCTCAATAGCCAGAAAACCAACGCCGGTGAAACGTTGTTTATTGATACAGTGCCGCTAGCCAAGGAAAGCTGCTTTGAGACGATCTGGTTTGCTGCAGCGGTTGTTCAGAGATGGCGGTCCTCAGTACATAAAATCAGCTCCAACTTATTCAAACAGCTGCATTACGGTGAGTTGAAGGGGTTTTTCCTGAAGCATTTGGGTGATACCTACACCGACATCCCTGGCGTGTGCTTCGGCGCGTCTAGCCAGCAGGTTTTGAACACTCCTGTCTCCGCGTTACTGGCATTTTTAAGAGCTCAAAGAGTGCCGCCCACCTTCAGCTTGGATAACCGCTGTCTGCTTCTGGAACTAAAGCCAGAGAGGCTGCCGAATTGCTCATACATCATCGGCAACAACGGGGCGGGCAAGAGCATGATGTTGGGTAGCCTTGCTATTGAGCTTGATCGGTCAGGCCGCCGTTCGGTGGGCGTTGGGTTCAACCTTACTGACCGGTTCCCTATTGAACCAGACGCAACATCGAATTTCGTCTACCAAGGCATGCGCGCTTTTGCAAAGCACGAAGATTTTCTAGAATCAATCTGCGCCAAATTGGGTCGGATCCGCCAGTGTTCCACGCGGTTGAATACGTTCAAAAGCGGGCTGGAATGGTTGGGGTTTGCTTGTCACGCTTACGTGTTACACGCGCCAAAAGCCGGAGAAGAAGTGCCGTACTGGAAGCACCTGTCAGCGCCAATCGATATAGAAAGCGAGAGTTTTCCTGCTGATACCACAGGCTACGCGCCTTTGATTGCGCGTGAAGACAAGGACGGTTTTGTTCAGTTCGGCGCTCTGAGCTCCGGTGAGCAACAGGTTTTCTCTCTGCTCACCAGCATCTGCGCTCATGCAGAACAGCAGACCGTTTTTCTGATCGATGAGCCGGAGATCAGCCTCCATGTCCGGTGGCAGCAGCAATTACCTTCCTTGTTATCCATGCTTGCCAAGCAATTTCACTGCTGGTTCGTCAGCGCAACCCATGCCCCCATCATCGTTGCCAATGCAACCGACAATATTAGCCACTGCTTCCTGGCCAAAGACCAGCAGTTGAACAGTATTGCCGTGCATCAACGCCACTCGGTAGAGGCGATCTTGCTTGATGGGTTCGAAACCAGTTCCCCTGACAATAGCGAAATCAATGAACGCTGCGCCGTGCTGGTGTCTCGGGCTATCCGTGCCATCAACCAACCGGGCCGACCGGACCCCGCACTGGAAACCGCACTCGATGATTCACTGAAAAAACTGGCGCGAATAGTCGGCGAGAGCCAAAAGAACCCGGATCGCCTTGAGCAAGACGAGCAACTGATTCGCCATGCCAGAGACGCTATCAAAGAACTATTCAAGCGGGCCAGCCCCGGAGTATCACAATGACGGGGACGTTGAGCGAGGCGGAACTGCGTACTCAATTCGCCCATTACCAGCGCTTGGCACACGAGATAGAAGCCCATAACGCAGACACCGTTACCTACCTGCAGGCACTGTATGCACGGTCACGCGTGGAAGGGGATGTCTGGGATGAATTGTCGGCGCACCGCAAAGCCGAAACTAGCGGGGTGACCGGCCCCCTGATCAAAGCTGCGTTTCGCCGGTTCGTCGGCCAGTTGCAGGGGAACCGCTGCTGCTACTGTCGCCGCTGGCTGCTCAACATCGCCCATGCCAAACCCATCGAGCACATCCTGCCGCGTGCCAGCTATCCGCACTTCTCCCTGTACTTCTGGAATTTGGCAGTTGCTTGTTTTGATTGCAACCAGCTTAAACACGATGAGCGCTGGGGTGCGTTCCCCGTGGTTTTTGCCCACTATCCAAAGGCTGTGCAGTTCAGCGAGTGGTATCACCCGCGCTTTCATCGTTATACCGACCACATTAGTTTCGAGCGCCGTGAAACCAACCACGTCAGCAACGTCACCTACATAGGCCACACCCCGCAAGGCAAGCACCTGTGCAGGGAATTGCTGTACATCGTCGCCGCTCGGGAGAATCTTTGCCGCAACAACCCGTCGCTGGCCGAAGCCATCACTACCCTCCAGGAGTTTCAGGAGCAGCACTCCGAGGACGATCTGCCGCACTTGGCAGCTTTTCGCCAAAGCCTGAACAGGTCCCTCCAACATCAGCTCGATGGCAGTGCAGTGGACAGTCTGACATTGAAGGGGACTTTACCGGAAAAACCGATTGCAAAGGCCAAACGCCGCACAAAGACGGCCACTTGGTAACGGCATTACAAACAGCTCCGGGGCGCCTCCATCACTGAACGTGATAACCGTAATCTGCTTATTCGATTACGTTTTGGCGGGCAGCTTTTTTACACTGCCCGCTCCTTCCCCTGCGCGGTCCACTGACATGAATGTCCACCTCACCCTTGCCGCTATCCTGGTGTTGTTCTTTTCCGTGGCGCTGGTCCACGCCTAGGCACTGCGTGTGCGAGCTGCCTTGCCAGCGACCGTTCGCCTGAAAAGCCCGGTGGCGAGCCGGTTCTCATAGAAGGCCGGCGCTCCGGGCGGGGTACCTGACGTTGCGTGGTGGCTGTGACGCGGCCAGGTCCGCTGCCACGGGCCTGCGCTTATCCGGCTGCAGGGCTTGGCACCACCGGCCGGTTGAGGCTATGGTGCGGGCCCTCGATACGCCAACCCGGAGTGCCCCATGGCCAACAGCGACCTGACCTTCCTGCCCGACCCTGACCCGGAGTCCATTTCTTCGGACGTGGCCAGTTTCAACGGCATCCTGGTCTCCACCCAGATCCCCACCCACGCCGACGGCCGCCTTGAGCTGGGCGGTATCGTCGAGCAGAGCGAGTGCACCCTGCAGGCGCTGAAAGTGGCCCTGGAGCGCGCCGGCAGTTCCCTGGACCGGGTGATGCACCTGACCATCTACCTGACCGACATGGCCGACCGCGCGGCGTTCAACCAGGTGTACCAGCGTTTCTTCGCCAAACCCTGGCCCGTGCGCGCGGCAGTGGGCGTGGCGTCGCTGGCGGTGGAAGGCATGCGCGTTGAAGTGACCGCGATGGCGGCCAAGGGCTGAACGAGCAGCGGAACTGGGTGCGGTGGGCCTGGTGTTGCGCGGCGCGACGCGGCCAGGTCCGCTGCTACGGGCCGCCTGGCAGGCTTTGAGTGCCTGGCGGGCCAATGCCCGCTACAATGCACGCCTTGACCGTGATCACCCAGACCAGAAAAACATGTCCCTACCCAAGCACCACCTGGAATTGCTCAGCCCTGCCCGTGATGTGGAGATCGCCCGCGAGGCGATCCTGCACGGTGCCGATGCCATCTACATTGGCGGCCCAAGCTTTGGCGCACGGCACAACGCCTGCAACGAAGTAGCCGATATCGCCAGGCTGGTGGAGTTCGCCCGCCGCTATCACGCGCGCGTGTTCACCACCATCAATACCATCCTGCACGATGATGAGCTGGAGCCGGCGCGCAAACTGATCCATCAGTTGTACGACGCCGGGGTAGATGCGCTGATCGTCCAGGACCTGGGGGTAATGGAACTCGACATTCCGCCCATCGAGCTGCACGCCAGCACCCAGACCGACATACGCACCCTGGACCGGGCCAAGTTCCTCGACCAGGCCGGCTTTTCGCAGCTGGTACTGGCGCGCGAGCTGAACCTGCAGGAAATCCGCGCCATCGCCGACGAGACCGACGCGGCCATCGAGTTCTTCATTCATGGTGCCCTGTGCGTGGCCTTTTCCGGGCAGTGCAACATTTCCCACGCCCAGAACGGCCGCAGCGCCAACCGCGGCGACTGCTCCCAGGCGTGCCGCCTGCCCTACACGCTCAAGGATGACCAGGGCCGCGTGGTCGCCTTTGAAAAGCACCTGCTATCGATGAAAGACAACAACCAGAGCGCCAACCTGCGCGCCCTGGTCGAGGCTGGCGTACGCTCCTTCAAGATCGAAGGCCGCTACAAGGACATGGGCTATGTGAAGAACATCACGGCCTACTACCGCCAGCGCCTGGACGACATCCTCGAAGGGCGCCCGGACCTGGCCCGCGCGTCCAGCGGCCGCACCGCGCACTTCTTCGTGCCCGACCCGGACAAGACCTTCCACCGCGGCAGCACCGACTACTTCGTCACCGACCGCAAGGTGGATATCGGCGCCTTTGACACCCCGACCTTCACCGGGCTGGCCGTGGGCGTGGTGGAGAAGGTTGGCAAGCGTGACCTGCAGGTGGTCACCCATGAGCCGTTGACCAACGGTGACGGCCTCAACGTGCTGATCAAGCGCGAAGTGGTGGGTTTCCGTGCCAACATCGCCGAGCCAAAGGGCGAGTTCGAAGAAGAAGGTGAAAAGCGCTACCGCTACCGCGTGGAACCCAACGAGATGCCGGCCGACCTGTACAAGGCGCGCCCCAACCATCCGTTGAACCGCAACCTGGACCACAACTGGCAGCAAGCCCTGCAGAAGACCTCCGCCGAGCGTCGTATTGGCTTGGCGTGGAAGGCCCAGTTGCGCGAGCAGCGACTGGAATTGACCGCCACCAGCGAGGAAGGGATCAGCGCCAGCGTCGCGCTGGATGGCCCGTTCGGCGTGGCCAACAAGCCTGAGCAGGCACTGGATCAACTGCACGACCTGCTTGGCCAACTGGGCACCACCCCGTACCACGCCACCGACATCAAGCTGGACGCGCCCCAGGCCTACTTCATTCCCAATTCGCAACTCAAGGCCCTGCGCCGTGAGGTGATCGAAGCCCTGACCGCCGCCCGCGTCGCCGCCCACCCACGCGGTGGCCGCAAGCCCGAGACGGATCCGGCACCGGTGTACCCTGATTCGCACCTGTCGTTCCTGGCCAACGTCTACAACCAGAAAGCCCGCGACTTCTACCACCGGCATGGGGTGAAACTGATCGACGCCGCCTATGAGGCCCATGAAGAAGCGGGCGAAGTACCGGTGATGATCACCAAGCACTGCCTGCGTTTCTCCTTCAACCTGTGCCCCAAGCAGGCCAAGGGCGTGACTGGCGTACGCACCAAGGTCGCGCCGATGCAACTGATTCACGGCGATGAAGTGCTGACCCTGAAGTTCGACTGCAAGCCGTGCGAAATGCACGTCATCGGCAAGATGAAGGGCCACATCCTCGACCTGGCGCCGCCGGGCAGCAAGAAGAGCGTGGTGGGGCATATCACCCCCGAGGACCTGCTCAAGACCATTCCCCGCGCCCCGCACTGAGGCCTTGACCGCGCGGTGTAGCAGTGGCCGCCAGGCCGCTGCCACAGGCCCTGGGGCTGGACTTCAGGCCAGGTGCCTGGCCCAGTCCGCGACCGAGTCGCCGCTGCTGATGCTTCCCTGCACCAGGCCGTCGACCATGAAGGTGGGCGAAACGTGGATGCCGTTCTGACGCGCGTACTTGCAATGCCATTTTACTTCCCGGTCCAGGTCGGGAATGGCAAACGCGTGCGCCAGGAGGACGCCGCTGTACTGCTCGATGCGGGCGATGATGTCATTGGGCGTGGCATTCAGGTTGGGGCCGCCGGCATGGTGGCTGAACTCGAATTCCTCACGGTGACGGGCCACGGCGTCCAGCACCGCCTTGGCGGCGTGCTTGCCTTCAGGCAAGGTCGAAGCGGCCAGGATACAGCGTACGATCACCCCCGAGAACAGATGCCAAGGCTGGGATTGCAGGCGAACCTTGATGGTCACGCGGTCCTCGCCAACCAGATTCAGCAACTCGTCGAGCTTGTTGTACGCCTTGACCGAGAACGGGCACGTGGGTTCGAGGAACACCTCGAACATGCGCGGACCGTGGCCCCAGGTCAGAGGGTCGGCGTGCCAGGTAGGCTTTTCCATGGGTTTCTCCTTGAAGTGGGCTGCCGATTATAAGCAAGTCCGGCCGCTTTTGAGTCGCACTCGGGGTCACCACGCGTACCGGTCGCGCCCCGCGCTTTTGGCCCGGTACATGGCGTGGTTGGCCGCTTCGGTTGGAAATACAGCGCATTTGGGGGGCATTAGCTTATCTCCAGATGTTATTTAAACTAAATTCATTATGCCTATATTGTCTGTTCCATCCTTTCGCTGACAGTCAGGCAGAACAGTCGATGAACGCTTTCAACCCTCCTTTCGCACGCTTGAGCAAACTCACCACCGCCCTGGGGCTGGGCCTGTCGCTGTTGGCGGGTAGCCTGGTGGCACCGGCCACTGCCCAGGCCGAAGGCCAGTTGCGCATCGCCGAACAGTTCGGCGTGGTGTACTTGCTGCTCAATGTGGTCCGCGACCAGCACCTGGTCGAGAAGTATGGCCAGAAGGAAGGCCTGGACATCAAGGTGGACTGGACCCAGTTATCGGGTGGATCGGCGGTCAACGATGCCCTGCTGGCAGGCTCGGTGGACATCGCCGGCGCCGGGGTGGGCCCGCTGCTGACCGTCTGGGACCGCACCTACGGCCGTCAGAACGTCAAGGCCGTGGCTTCCCTGGGCAACTTCCCTTACTTGCTGGTGACCAACAACCCGCAGGTCAAGACCATCGCCGACTTCACCGCCAAGGACCGTATCGCCGTACCGGCGGTGGGGGTGTCGGTGCAATCGCGCTACCTGCAATACGCGTCGGCCAAACTGTGGGGGGACAAGGACTACGCACGTCTGGATGCCTACTCCATCAACCTGCCACACCCGGACGCCGCCGCGAGCATCGGCTCGGGCGGCACCGAGGTGACCGCGCACTTCTCCAACCCGCCCTTTCAGGAACAGGAAGTGGCCAAGCCCGGCGTGCATGTGGTGCTGGACACTTACGACCTGCTGGGCCCCAACTCACCGACGCTGCTGTTTGCCACGGAGAAATTCCGCAACGAAAACCCCAAGACCTACCACGCCTTCATGGAAGCCCTGGCCGAGGCCGCGGACTTTATTCAGAAAGACAAACCGGGCGCCGCCGACACCTACATTCGCGTGACCCACGCCAAGATCGATCGCACCGAATTGCTGAAAATCATCGACAACCCGCGGTTCGAATTCACCATCAACCCGAAGAATACCTACCCGCTGGCCGAGTTCATGTACCGGGTGGGCGCCATCAAGCACAAACCGGCCTCGTGGCAGGATTACTTCTTCGTGGATGAGAAGCCGCTGCAAGGCAGTTGATCGAGCCGCGACGCCATGTACCCGGGCCGGGCCGAGCGCCCCGCGGTCTTCAGGTAGTAAGCGGTGGCCCCTTCCCGAGCTTCGCCCGGTCCTACAGGAAACCCCCAACCACCGCAGCCAAACCGGTAGGACCGGGCGCCAGCTCGGGAAGCAGACGCCGCGGTCTTCAGGCAGTACGCGGTGAGCCCCTTCCCGAGCTTCGCCCGGTCCTACAGGAAACCCCCAACCACCGCAGCCAAACCGGTAGGACCGGGCGCCAGCTCGGGAAGCAGACGCCGCGGTCTTCAGGCAGTACGCGGTGAGCCCCTTCCCGAGCTTCGCCCGGTCCTACCGAAACCCCAGCCACCGCCGCCAACCCTGTTGGACCGGGCGCCAGCTCGGGAAGCAGACGCCGCGATCTTCAGGCAGTACGCGGTGAGCCCCTTCCCGAGCTTCGCCCGGTCCTACAGGAAACCCCCAACCACCGCAGCCAAACCGGTAGGACCGGGCGCCAGCTCGGGAAGCAGACGCCGCGGTCTTCAGGCAGTACGCGGTGAGCCCCTTCCCGAGCTTCGCCCGGTCCTACAGGAAACCCCCAACCACCGCAGCCAAACCGGTAGGACCGGGCGCCAGCTCGGGAAGCAGACGCCGCGGTCTTCAGGCAGTACGCGGTGAGCCCCTTCCCGAGCTTCGCCCGGTCCTACAGGAAACCCCCAACCACCGCAGCCAAACCGGTAGGACCGGGCGCCAGCTCGGGAAGCAGACGCAGCGGTCTTCACGCGGTACGCGGTGAAGCCTTCCCGAGCTTCGCCCGGTCCTACAGGAAACCCCCAACCACCGCAGCCAAACCGGTAGGACCGGGCGCCAGCTCGGGAAGCAGACGCTGCGGTCTTCAGGCAGTACGCGGTGAGCCCCTCCCGAGCTTCGCCCGGTCCTACAGGAAACCCCCAACCACCGCAGCCAAGCCTGTAGGACCGGGCGCCAGCTCGGGAAGCAGACGCCGCGGTCTTCAGGCAGTACGCGGTGAGCCCCTTCCCGAGCTTCGCCCGGTCCTACAGGAAACCCCCAACCACCGCAGTCAACCCTGTGGGACCGGGCGCCAGCTCGGGAAGCAGACGCCGCGATCTTCAGGCAGTACGCGGTGAGCCCCTTCCCGAGCTTCGCCCGGTCCTACAGGAAACCCCCAACCACCGCAGCCAAACCGGTAGGACCGGGCGCCAGCTCGGGAAGCAGACGCCGCGGTCTTCAGGCAGTACGCGGTGAGCCCCTTCCCGAGCTTCGCCCGGTCCTGCGGGCTGCGGAAAGCATCGATTACCGCATAACAATAAAATAAATAATCAAATATTTGCATATTAACTTATAACGAAACAAACCTTCCCCCCGCCTCGTTTACCCTCTAACGTCCGTTCCACAGTCCGACCCTACGCTGCGGAGGCCCACTGTTCCCATCTTCCGACGCGAGGGTTGCCCATGAGCACCGCTGTACCCCCTTCCCTGGACCAACAACTGGCCGACCTGCACGCCGAACGCGTGCGTACCTGGGACCCGGCCGCCCTGCAGGTCAATATCAACCAGCGTGCGCGCCTGGTGGCCGAGGCCGCTGGCCGAGCGTTTGTCCAGGCAGGCGACCCGGTGGCGCCTTTCGCCCTGCACAGGGTTGAAGGCGGCGAACTGAGCCTCGACAGCCTGACCCGCGTGGGCCCGGCCGTGCTGGTGTTCTTCCGCTTCGCCGGCTGCCCGGCCTGCAACATCGCCATTCCTTACTACGAGCGCCACCTGCAGCCAGCACTGCAGGCCCGCGGCGTGCCGCTGGTGGCGGTCAGCCCGCAGGTGCCGGAGCGCCTGGTGGAGATCAAGACCCGCCACGGCCTGACCCTGCAGGTCGCCAGTGACCGGAACAACCAGCTGGCCCGGCGCCTGGGTATTCTCTACAGCTTCGACGACGCGTCACGTCAGGCGGCCGAGGCCAAGGGGTCGCCTATCGGTACCGTGACCGGCACGGGCACCTGGGAGCTGCCCCAGCCAACGGTGGTGGTGATCGGCAGCGACCACCGCGTGCACTTCGCCCAGGTCAGCCCCGACTGGCTGGTGCGCACCGAAGCGCAGCCGATCATTGCCGCGGTCGACGCCCTGCTCGCCCGTGCCACCCCCAGCCCCGCCATTGCCTGAACAGGAGTCGTCGCCATGGGCGCGGAACACGCTATCGACCTCGAACAATCCCTTGTCGTCACCCCACTGGAGCCTACCCTGGGCGCCGAGATCAGCGGCATCGACCTGAGCCGGCCGCTGACCGCGGCCCAGCGCGACCAGGTTCACGCGCTGCTGCTCAAGCACAAGGTCATCTTCTTCCGGGACCAGCACATCACCAGTGCCCAGCAGGTGGCCTTTGCCCGCCAGTTTGGCGAGCTGTACGTGCACCCCACCACCGAAAAGCAGGACGCCAACCTGCCGGAAGCGCACCTGATCCTGGCCGAGGATGCACGCCTGAGCTATGGCGACGCGCGCAAGGGCCGCTGGCATACCGACACCAGTTGGATGCTCAAGCCCACCTACGGCGCCGTGCTGCGGGCGGTGAGCCTGCCAGCGGTGGGCGGTGACACCGTGTGGGCCGACAGCGGCCTGGTGTACCGCGGGTTGCCACCCGAGGTGCGCGAACGCATCGACAACGCCTTCGTCACCCACAACTTCAAGTCGTCCCTGGACCGCGTGGGCTACCCCTACCCGATCCTCGCCCACCCCCTGGTGCGCACACACCCCGAGACGGGCGAGGACGCGCTGTTCATCAACTTCTCCATGTCACCGCAAATCATTGGCTGGTCCCAGGAAGACAGCCAGGCCCTGGTGGCACTGCTGTTGCGCGAGTACAGCAACCCCGAGTACCACGTGCGGTTCAAATGGACCGAGGGCGCCATCGCTTTCTGGGACAACCGCGCCCTCTTGCATTACCCGGTGTACAACTACGGCGACTTTGCGCGCGTGATGGAGCGCGTGCTGATCGCCGACGATGATATCCCCCACCGCCTGCGCCGCTGACGCGCGCGCAGCCGGTCTGGCCCCATCCCGGGACTGCTCGCGCCGTGGCTCGCTAGGCAGGACTGTCGAAGGCCACGCGCATTTCCAACAGCAGGTCGCTGCCATCGCGTAATGCTTGCAGCCGTGCCAGGGGGATGACATGGCTGACAGCGTTGAGCGACGTGACAGGCCGGCCACTCGCCAATTCGATCGTCGTCGCGGAACCGTCGCTGAGGTTGCCCCGGGCCTGCAGCCAGTAACGCTGGCCCAGAGCGATCAGCGGCCAGGCGGCGACGGTGGCCGTGGCATCGCCAGTCAGGTTCGATACATCCAGGTCGGCCAACTGGGCCTGGGTGATCGCCGGCGTCGGCAGCGCGCTTTGGGGGATGCCCGATACCCGCAATTGCAGCGCCGGGGAAGTACCGATCGACTGGCCATTGCGGAACACCACACACACCACCTCGACCGTCGAGTCCAGGCTGGTGGCGATGACCGCGCTGGGCACATTGACGAGCGCCGTGCCGCTGATGCTCACCGGCGCGGAAAGGTTCGCCGCGGGCGTCCCGTCCAGGTAGCGCCATACCACCGACACCGTGTCCCCCACAGCCAGCCGTGAGTCGGTCAGTACCACCGTGGCGGTATTGGCGGTATTGGAAGTGCCAGGGCGGATCGGGCTCAAGGGGTTGGCCGGGCCGCCGGTGGCGTCGATGACGATGGGGGCTGGCCAGGGTTGCTGCCCCGCCTCGCCGATGGTCAGGGTAAGAAACCGCGAACTGCCGATGATCGCCCCATTACGCCGCGCGTCGTACCATACGTCCACCGCCCCGTTGGCGTTGCCGGTGACATAGGGCACTTTGGCGATCTGTACCAACAGGTCACCGGTGCTCGGGAAGGTCGCGGTGGGAGTGGTGCTTGCATCCGGCCGGCCGTGCCAGTGCACAGTGATACTGTCACCGGGCAGCAGGACGTTGTTGGCTCTGACCACCACGTTCAGGGTATCGCCCACCTGCCCGGGGTCAACCTGCCCTCCGGGGAATTGCGGATCGGTTTCCGGCGCTGGCAGGGTATTGACCTGGCCACTGACCGCCAGCACCAATGCTGCAGAAGCGTACTCCTGCCCCAGCGAGGCCACCCGATAGCTGACCCGTAACGAACCGCCCACCAGCGCGGTGGCATATGCCTTCTCGACCTGGAAACTGATCGGCAGTCCGATCTGCGAGGCTTGCTCGATAGGCCGCGTCCATGTCTGGTAAACACTACCCCCACTGGCGGTGATGCCATCCCACACCAGGGTCACGCGCTGCCCGACCGCCATGAAGCCATAGGCTGGCACGATCACTTCTTGGTGGCTGCCAACGATCAACTCAGGGTTATAGGTCGTGCCCGTGACCCCGGTCAGGCGTGGCGCGGCCAATTCCACCGGCTGGCCGACGAGGCCTACCGTGACCCGCCGCGAGCGGCTGGGCACACCAGCTTTCACGCCATCGTAGTAAACCGTCGCCGTACTGCCTACCAGCGCGGCGGCTTGGCTATTGGGCACGTACAGCGTGACCCGGGTGGCCGCCTGGGTGATGCTGAAAGGTAGATTGAAAAGCACCGACGGCCCGACAACTGGCTGGCCAGCCCAGGTCAGCGTGCCGGAGGACTGCAGGTCCAGGTTGCCATTGACCGGCACCTGGATGGCCACGTCGCCGCCCCCGAGGGCGTCCATATCCAGTACATCGTTGTCATCGGCATCACGCACCGCAGGCGCCAGCAAGGCGTTGGCCCCTTCCACGTCAATATGCTGGGCAACGCTGAACAGTGACCAGTTGCTGACCGTGTCACGGATATCGTAGGTGACGACCAGGCTGAGGCCAGGGTTATCGCGAATGATGTCGGCACTGATCACCAGGCTCAGAGGCCCGCCACTGGCTTCGGCGGCGGACACCTGCTTGGTGACCGGCACACCGCTCCAGTACACCGTGAGCAGGTCGCCAGCCGTGATGTACTCGTAACGGGGAATACCGACCACCAAAGCCCCCTGGTCAGCCGGCATTGACGAGGGAATGCCGGTGAGCGACCGCAGGCCTTCGTTGATGTACGGCGTACTGGGGTCGGGGTCAGGGTTGCCAGGTACCGTACGCTTGACCAGAAAAGGGGCATGCTCATGGGAAGCGCTCTCGCCACCGCCCACCAGGCCGGTATGGTGATAGTGCACATGGGCGATACCGTCGGGAATGTCCACCGGGAAAACCCGAAAACTGATCAGGGCCAGCTCCTGCTCGTCTTGACCGACCGTTTCGCTGGCTACTATCTGGTCATCCCAGTACAGGTCCAGGCGGTCACCGAGCCCCCAGTCCAATTGCACGACGACCTGCACGAGCACCGCCGTTCTGGGGTCACGCAGGTCGCTGTTGTTCAAACCACCATGCACCAGCATGCTGGGGATGATAGGCGGTGGCAGGGTCGGAGGCAGGCCGTCGTGGCGTGTCGGATTGGCACGTAGTTGCTCGTTTAGCGTGACGCGGCGCAAGGCCTGGCTGAGGGTGGTCATGGGCTTGAACCTCCAAGTGAGAGGTCCGAGTCTAGAAGTGTGCCGCAGGGCTGTAACCTGTCAGATCTGACAGGCCGGCCTTCAGACGACCTCGGCCACCACCACCTGATTGCGGCCCTGGGCCTTGGCGCGGTAGAGGGCCTGGTCGGCGTTGTTGATCAGCTTGTGCAGGTCTTGGGCATCGGTGTCGGCCTGGGCCAGCCCCAGGCTGGCGGTCACGTGCCGCACCGGTTCGAGCTCCAGGCGGGCGATGGTACGCAGCAACTGCGCGGCGATGGCTTCAGCCATCTCCAGGGAAGTATTGGGCAGCAGCACGGCGAACTCCTCGCCGCCCAGACGCCCGTGAATGTCCGCGGCGCGCAACGACGTACTGATCACCCGGCCGATCTGGCGCAGGACCTCGTCGCCCACGGGGTGGCCGAAGGTGTCGTTGATGAACTTGAAATGGTCCATGTCCAGCATCAGCGCACACACCGGCATCTGGTTGCGCTGGCAGTACTTGAACGTCTGTTGGGCGTGCTCGAAAAATGCGCGGCGGTTTTTCAGGCCGGTGAGTTCGTCGGTCTGGGCCGCATAGGTGGACAGCGTATGGGCGCGTTCGATTTCGTGGGTCAGGCGATAGGCTTTTTCCAGCGCCTCGGACAGTTTGTGGGTGGCCTGGAAGACGAACGAGGCAAACACCACCACCGCCAGGGCGATGCCAACCTGCAGCGTGCTGGGCTGAAACAGCAGCCACACCGTGCACGGCGCCAGCACCAGGCCGATGGACACCACGGTCATGTGCCGGTAGGCCGAGTAACAGGACACCGCGCTGACCGACATGCCCACGGCGAACAGCATCACCAGGGCCTGGGCCAGCAGGTCGTCGGCGGGAATCACCGCCAGCGCGCCCACGCCCCAGATCGTGGCTGAAGACACCAGGGTAAGCCAGTAGGGACGCTCCCAGCGCGCGGGGGTGCGCTCGGCCAGGGGGCTGCGAAAATAGCGCAGGAATACACTGCCGCGCACCAGCATGGAGACCGCCAGCACGGCCAGCCAGCACGCCGCCACGTTGTGATCGAAGCGGTCCCAGCCCAGCCAGACCAGCATCACAGCGGCCAGGTAGCTGCCGAACAACGCCGACATCGATTGGCGGAACAACTGTTGCAACTGGTCGGTACGAACCTGTTCGGCGATCTGTAGATCCTGTTGCTGCTGCCGTCCCCGATGATCCATGCAGTCCGCCTGATCCTGAGTGCTGCGACGAAAAACCGATTGTCGCACCGAGGGGCATGGCAGACAACCGCCGCGAAGGGGGAGCGGCCGTCAGGCCGCACCCCAGGCGCCGCGTGGCATCAGGCACCCACGTTTCAGTCAGCCGCGGCGTACGGCGATGCCGTCGATTTCCACCAGCGCGCCCGGCAACGGCAAGCCAGCGACCTGGATGGCGGTGCGCGCCGGTTTGTTCGGTTGCTCGGCGGTACCGAAGAACGGCAGGTAGCCGGCCTGCAGCCCGGCGAAGTCCAGGCGGCCGTCCAGTTCCGGAACGCCCACCAGAAATACCCGCAACTGCACGATATCGCCCAACCCGAGGCCCTGGTCCTCCAGCACCTTTTTCAGTTTGCGCAACACCGACTCGGTCTGGGTACGGGTATCGCCGTAGGCCGCCGAAGTGCCCTGGGGCGCCTGAGGGTCGGCGACATCGGGCAAGGCGCCGCTGAGGAAGACCAGCTCGGCACTGGCCGGTACGCTGACGGTCTGGGAAATGGGGGAAGTGGCAGGGCCGGTACGCAGAATGTCGTGGCTCATGGTGGGTACTCTCTTTATCAGGAAAAGTGGGATGAATTCAGAACGCCAAGGCCGTTTGCCGTTGGCGGATCACATGCTCGGCCAGTTGCCCGACCACCCGGCGCGCCGAGTTGGCCGCCGACTCCTGCCAGATGCCGATGCCGTTCTGGCCAAGGCCATCACTGGCCAGGTACACACGGCCCTGGGGCTCTTCCAGCAGGGCATGGGCATCGGCGGGGAAATGCTCGCGTTGCAACCACGGGCCTTCGCTGTACGCCACCTGCTCCCAGGACACGGCCAAGGGGTGACGCAGGCTGGCCGAATGACCGGGGTGCAACAGCTCCACGGCTTCGGCTGAAGCCGCATACTGGGCCTCGAACGCCTGGCGGCCGAACGCCGCGGCGCCCTCGCCTGTCACGTAACCGGCCACCAGCAGGCCCTCGGGGCTGTTGAGTTCGTTGCTGGGGTACCACAGCAGGCGCGCCGGATGCTCAAGCCACGACAGGCCGCCGTAGATGCGGTACTCACGCTCCCAGAAGCGCGGTGCCTGCCACGCTACCTTGGTGGCCTGGTCATTGCGGGTGGTGTGCAGGGCTGCCTTGAAGGGCTCGCTGAAGTCGGTGTCCAGGCGTGCCAGCAGGGGCAAGGGAATGGTCGAGATCAGGTAGTCGGCCCGCGCCACCTGAGGGTCGCCACCCACGCCATCATCAAAGGTGACGCTGACGCCCTCCTCGTTCTGGCGTACCTGGCGCACCACCGCGCCCAGTTGCAGCTCGTCGCGCAGGCGTTGCTCGAAGGCGTGAGTGATACGGTCCATGCCCCCCACGGGCTGCAGCATGGTGGCGGAAAACTCCGGGTACTCGGTGTGCAACAAGGCGCCCCACAGTTCAGGGTGCAGCAAACGGTCCAGTGACACCGGGGCAGCAAACGCCGGCAAAGAACCTGGTGCTGGCTTGGCCACGCCGTGCCCAGCGCGCACACTGCCCTCATAGATCAGTTCCTGGGACAGGTCGCCATAACCCTGCAGGAAGGTCAGCAGGCGCGTGCGCTCCTCGGCCGACAGTTGATCATCCAGTGCATCACGGTTGACCGCGGTGGCCAGCAACCCGGCCAGGTGCCCACGGGTGTCGTTGAGGGCCTGGCGCACACTGAATGCCGGCTGTTCCAGGTCGGGGCGCAACTGGGCGCTGTGGCTGGTGTTGACCAGCACTTCCAGGGGCACGCCCAGCTCACTGCAATAATCGAGGATGGTCCGGTGCTGGCTGGGCAACCGCGCGGGGCCGGCATTGAAGTACAGGCCGGGGGCGAACTCGGCGGTTTGCTGGCGGCCGTCCAGGTACTCGACCCGGTCGCCATGGCGCAGGGTCCAGTTACGACCGCCGGTGCGCTTGCGTGCTTCCAGCACCCGTACCCGGAAGCCGGCGCGCTTGAGCTCGTGGGCGGCCACCAGGCCGGCAATGCCCGCCCCGAGGATCAGCACGCTGGCACCCTGCCCGGCCTGGGGTCCATAGTCCAGTGCCTGATGCTGCAGGTGGGTGGAAGGGCCCAGGCCCAAGGCTGCCAGTGCGGCCTGGGCGGCTTTTTCGCCGCCTACCGCACTGATGCTGGCCAGGGCTTCGCGTCGTGTCAGTGCCATGGTAGTGCTCCTTTCAGTCCGGCAGGCCCGGTGGATTGATCTGCGAATGGTCGATGCGCTCGGCGTCCAGGCCCCAGCGCTGCAGCACGGCGGCGTACTGGCCACCGGCGATGGCGCCTTCCAGCGCGGTGTGGATCGGCTGCACCAGGCCGTTGCCCTTGCGCAGCGTCACGGCGATGTCGGCCTGCAGCGGCCAGCCACCGTTGACCAGGCCCACCTCCCGCAGGTTACCGCGCGTGGCCTTGATGTAGGCCAATATCGAGTTGGGGGCGAAGATGGCGTCCACGCGCCCCGATTGCACGGCCAGGGTGGCGGCGGCCTGGTCATCGAAATACATCAGCGTGGCCGGCTCCAGCCCTGCCTTCTCATTCGCCTCGTTCCAGGCCAGCAAGACCTTCTCCTGGTTGGTGCCCGAGCCGACGATAATCTTCAGGCCGGCCACGTCCTTGGCTTCCTTGATCGAGGTCAGGCGGCTGCTGTCCTTCACGTAAAAGCCCAATACGTCCTGGCGGTAGGTGGCGAAGTCAAAGCGCTTCTTGCGTGACTCGGTGACCGTGACGTTGCTCAGCACCGCGTCGTACTTGCCGGAGCTGACGCCCAGGGGCCAATCCTCCCAACTGGTCTGCACCACCTTGAGCTCCAGGCCCAGGCTGTCGGCGATCAACCGCGCGGTGTCGGCCTCGCTGCCGATGGTGGTCTTGTCGTCACTGGCCAGCAGCGCCAGGGGCGGGCCCGAGGCGCCGGCCACCGCCACGGTGAACTTGCCGGGTTCGGCGAACTTGAAGCCGGCAGGAATCTGGGCAATGGCCGCCGGGTTGCGGGGCGCGTCGATGTGCGCTCGGTTGGGGCTGAGGTCGAACACCGGCGGGGCCTCGGCGGCCAGGGCCGGTAGCGCGAACGCGGCGCCAACCGCGAGGGCCAGCAAGGCAAGGGGGCGTGTCATGGCAGTCATTCCTTTAACAGGGGGGCGGTCAGCACCTTGCCCAGGAAGGCAGCGGTGCGTGGGTGGCGCGGGTGGTGGAAAATCACTTCAGGGGGACCTTGTTCCACCAGTTTGCCGTCGCAGAGGAACACCACATGGTCAGCCACTTCCCGGGCAAAACCGATTTCGTGAGTGACCACCACCAGGGTGGTGCCGGTGGCGGCCAACTGGCGAATGACGTCGAGCACCTCGCCCACCAGTTCCGGGTCCAGTGCCGAGGTGGGTTCGTCGAACAGCAGCACTTTGGGCCGCAGGGCCAGGGCCCGGGCAATGGCCACCCGTTGCTGCTGGCCACCGGACAATTGCCGGGGGTAGGCGTCGGCCTTCTCTTGCAAGCCCACCTTGGCCAGCAGCGCCAGGGCACGCTCTCGGGCTTCGCCACGGCTCCACAGTTTGTGCGCCAGCGGCGCTTCGGTGATGTTCTCCAGCACCGTGAGGTGGCCGAAGAGGTTGAAGTTCTGGAACACGAAGCCCACGTCCAGGCGGCGCTTGAGCACCTCGCGTTCCTTGAGCTCGTGCAACTGGTTGCCCTTGCGCCGATAGCCCACGTATTCACCGTCGATGGTGATGTGCCCGGCGTCGATTTTCTCCAGGTGGTTGATGGTGCGCAGCAAGGTCGACTTGCCCGAGCCGGATGGCCCTAGGATCACGGTCACCTGCCCCGGGTCGACCGTCAGGTCTATATTATCCAGCACCCACTGGTTGCCAAAGCGCTTGCTCACGCCCTGGATTTCGATGCGCCCTTCAGCCATGGGTCTTCTCCTTCAGCCAGCCACGCAAGCGTTGCAGCGGCGTGGGCGGTAGATTGCGCAGCGCGCCCCGGGCGAAATACCGCTCGATGTAGTACTGCACGCTGGTCAGCACGGTGGTGATCAGCAGGTACCAGACGGTCGCCACGATCAGCAGCGGAATCACCGCCTGGGTGCGGTTGTAGATAACCTGCACGGTGTAGAACAGCTCCGGCAGGGCCAGCACGTAGACAATGGAACTGCCCTTGACCAGGCCGATGACCTCGTTGAATGCCGTGGGCACGATAGAGCGCAGCGCCTGGGGCAGAATGATGCGAAAGATTCGCCGGCGCGCCGGCAGGCCCAGGGCCGCGGCGGCTTCATGCTGGCCGTTGTCCACGCTCAGCACGCCGCCGCGGATGATTTCGGCGGTGTAGGCGGCCTGCAGCATGCCCAGGCCCAGCACCGCCACGGTGAACTGGCTGAGCACGTCCACGGTTGACCACTGGTAGCCGATGTCGGTAAACGGCACGCCCAGCCAGAGGTGGTCGTACAGATAGCCGAAGTTGTAGAGAATGATCAGCACCAGCAGGGCCGGCATGGAGCGGAAGAACCAGATATAGCCCCAGGCCAGCGACGCCAGCAGCGGCGACCGCGATAGCCGCGCCAGCGCCAGCGCAGTCCCCAGCACGGCGCTGATCAGGGTCGCCAGCAACGTCAGCAGCAAGGTCTTGCCCAGCCCCTTGAGCACCGCCGGGGCCAGGAACCACTGGGCGAATACCCCCCATTCCCAGCGCGGGTTGGTGGCCAGGGAATGGACGATGCCCACCAGCACGGCAGCAGCGAACAGCGTGCCCACCCAGCGCCCCGGGTGGCGGGCCGGCACGATCTGCAACGTGGTCGGCGGCACCGGTTTCGCCACGGGCGCAGCGTCGTTGCGGTATTGAACGGCTTCGGAGACGATCGGCATGGCAGGTTCCTCTTAGAAGGCGTAGGTCAGGCGGGTGTAGTAGTAGCCACCGGTGAAGCCGTAGGGCGAGTACACACCGTAGCCGCTGACCATGGTGGAAGACGGCACCCCTTGTTTTTTCGGGTACACGTCAAACAGGTTCTTGGCGCCCACCGCCAGGCTGAGGTCCTTGGTCAGGTGGTACCCCACGTCCAGGTCGGTGATCCACTGGGCTTTCCACACCCGGTCCAGGGAGCGGTCGCTGGCGTCGTTGACTTCCTTCCATGAGCCGTAGCGGGTCAGGCCGAGGTTGACGTCGAACTTGCCGATGCTCCAGTCGCCCCCCAGGATCAGCTTGGTCTTGGGCTGCACGCTGGTCAGCAGGTTGCGCGCCTTGCGGTCCATCAACTCGTATTCGGTGCCCCCGATGGTAGTGCTGCCGGTGGAGCTGAGGATCTCGGTCTCGTTCCAGTTGAACGCCGCGGTGTATTTCAGCGAGCCCCAGTCGCCCAGGTCCTGGCTGTAGTTGCCCACCAGGTCCAGGCCTTTGGTGCGGGTGTCAGCGCCGTTGAGGAAGTACTGGCCACCGGAGGTGGAGCTGATGCCGTTGGCCTGCAGTACCTGGGTGACTTCGTCGCCCAGCAGCGTGCCGGTCAGGGTGATGCGGTCGCGGATGTTGACCACGTAGGCATCGGCGGTGAAGCTCAGGCGGTCGGCCGGGGTCCAGGTCAGGCCGAGGCTGAAGTTGGTGGAGCGCTCAGGCTTGAGCGAACTGGCCCCCAACGCCTTGGCCGCGGCCGAGTCCACCGGCAGCACGCCGTAGTTGATCGACTGGTACACGCCGTCGACCACGCCATAGGTGGTGGAACGCGCACTGAAGATGCTGTTGGCCAGCGACGGGGCACGGAAGCCGTTGCTGACCGTGCCGCGAATCGCCAGTTGCGGGGTGAATTCGTAGCGGGTGGTGATCTTGCCGCTGCGGGTGCTGCCCACGCCTTCGTTGTAGTGTTCGTAGCGCAGTGCCGTGCCCAAGTACCACTGGGGCAGCGGGTTGATGCCGAAGTCGACGTAGCTGGCGACGCTGTTGCGGCTGGCGCTGGCCTCGTCCGCCGGCGAAATGCCGTTGGTGACCTGGGCGCCAGACGAGGCGCAATTGCCCGGCGCCACGCAGTAACCGCCATCGGCATAGGACGCATAGTCGCCCTTCTTCACTTCGTAGCTGTCGCGTCGGTGCTCCAGGCCCCAGGACACGTCCAGTGGTTTGCTCAGGCCGATGTCGTAGTTGCGCTTGAAGTCCAGGTTGGTGGTCAGTTCATCCGACACCCAGGTGCCGTTGGTGAAGCTGTTCGGCGTGGCTTCGCCCAGGGAGGGGTTCTGGTTGTGGAACGTGCCCTGCTCCGCCTCGTTGCGCCCGTAGGTGGTGGACAGGTCCCAGTCCCATGCGCCTGCCAGGCCCTTGGCGCCGAAGGCGGCCTGGTAGTCGTCCTCGGTGATGGTCCAGGTGGGCGTGTAGCCGGCCGGGTAGCCGTTCGGGCCGGTGGTGATGGTGTTGGTGATGGTGGGCAGGCGGAAGTTCTGGCCCTGCTCGGCCTCGCGGTGCGACACGGTGCCGAAGGAGTACAGGCTCAAGGTATCGTTGAGCGGCAACTCGGCGTTGTAGGCCAGGTTGTACAGGTCGATCTTCGGCGTGCCGTAGCCACCGTAAGTGGACTTGCCGGCCTTGTCGTAAGCCTGGGCGTAGGTGTAGCCGTTGGCGCTGGCCTTGTTGTCATCGTTCTGGTTGCGGGCATCCAGGGACAGGTGGACGATGCCGCCGTCGCCGATCTCGAAGCCCTTGTCGATGCTCTGCTGCACAGTCTGTTTCTTGCCGTCGTAGCCCTGGCCGACGTTGGTCACCGAGGTGCCGCTTGAATCGGCCTTGAGGATCACGTTGATCACCCCGGCGATAGCGTCCGAACCGTACTGGGCGGCGGCGCCATCACGCAGCACTTCGACGTGGTCGATGGCGCCGATGGGGATCATGTCCAGGTCCACCGGCGCGGCGCCGGTGTTGATGCCATTGATGTTCAGGGTGGCGGCGGTATGGCGGCGCTTGCCGTTGACCAGCACCAGCACTTCGGCAGCGTTGAGGCCGCGCAGGTTCGGCGCGCGGGCCATGCCGCTGGCATCCCAGCCAGTCTTTTCCGGCAGGGTCAGCGAGGGAATGGCCGCGCTCAGGGCTTCCATGAGGCCGGGCTTGCCGGTGGCCTGCAGTTGCTTGGCACTGACCACGTCGATCGGTACCGGGCTGCTGGTGACGGTACGCTGCTCGGCACCGCGGTTGCCGGTGACCACCACGGTGTCCAGGGCGCTATCTTCAGCGTGGGCGACCGAGGCAAAGAGAATACCGGTGACGGCCACGGCCAGCGGGCTGAGGCTCAACGTGGGGGTGAAAGGATTGCGTCCACTGCGTTGGCTGACGAATTCCATACCTGGGGGTGACTCCCGTCCAACACCTGCGAGGCGGGTACCCGTCCGGGGTACCGATAGGCTGCAGGCCTGTTCTGATGGATACCATCCGGGGGTGGGGGTAGGTGGTCTGAAGGCTAAGGTATGGGAATAAGTGAGCGCTGTATAATTCTATTTAGACATAAAACTATATGATTTTATTTTATTGTTTTTTGTATGTTAGATCAGCTATTTGAATATCTTAGCATGCCTGAAACGACGGCGGCGCCTGGTTCCCGAGCTTCGCCCGGTCCCACACAGGCATCTGTACCTGCGCTGTGGGACTGGGCGAAGCGGGGAACCAGGCGCCGCGGAGGGCAGCCCGGCTCAGGCTGAAATTTTCAGCCCTGCATCAACGCCACGGGCCAGGGTATGGCGGTTCTCCACCACCGGCAGCCCCAGGTGCCCACGCAAGGTGTCATGGCTGTACTCCTCGCGGAACAACCCCTTGGCTCGCAATAGCGGCAGCACCCGCTCGGTGAACGCCTTGAACTCGCTGGGCGCGGTCACACGGATATTGAAGCCATCGGAAGCCCCCTCCACGAACCACCGCTCGATCTCGTCTGCCACCGTCTGCGGCGAGCCGACAAAATGCGAGAACGGCGTGGCGAACCGCAGGGCCGCCTGGCGCAACGTGAGCTTCTGCTCGCGCGCCACCTGTTTGATGTGCTCGGCGTGCCCCCGGTAGCCGTTGCTGCCCAGGTCACCCAGTTCCGGGAACGGCGCGTCCAGCGGGTACTGCTTGAAGTCGTGGTAGTTGAATGGCCGGCCGAGGTGCACCAGGGCCTTCTCCAGATCGAGTTCACCGTGCAGTTGCCGTTCGATGGCCCGCGCTTCTTCATCGGTGTCGGCGATGATGGGTGCGATGCCGGGCAGGATCACCACATGCTCGGGGTTGCGCCCGGCCTGAGCGGTGCGCCGCTTCACGTCACGGTAATAGGCTTGGGCGTCTTCGAAGTTGTCGACCCCGGCGAAGATCCCCTCGGCGAAATCCGCTGCCAGCGCCCTGCCCGACTCGGAAATGCCCGCCTGGAAAATCACCGGCTGGCCTTGCCTGGACCGTGCGATGTTCAGCGGCCCGGTCACCGAGAAGAATTCGCCCTTGTGGTCCAGACGGTGCTGGCGGCTGGGGTCCAGGAACTGCTTGTGCTGTTTGTCGCGCGGGAAGGCATCGTCCTCGTAGGAGTCCCACAGCCCCTGGACAACCTCCAGGTGCTCGCGGGCCTTGCGATAACGCTCGGTATGGTCGATGTGTTCCTCACGCCCGAAGTTACCGGCGGCCCCTTCAAGCCCGGTGGTCACCACGTTCCACCCCGCGCGCCCCTGGCTGATCAGGTCCAGCGAGGCGAACTGGCGCGCCACGTTAAAGGGCTCGGTGTACGAGGTGGTCAGGGTCGCCACCAGGCCGATCTTCGAGGTCGCCCCGGCGATGGCCGACAGCAGGGTCAACGGCTCCAGCCGGTTGAGATAATGCGGCGCCGAATCCGGGGTGATGTAGGGACTGTCGACGATGAACACCAGGTCGAACTTGGCGGCCTCGGCCTGGCGCGCCTGTTCGCGGTACCACTCGATGTTGACGCTGGCATCCCCCGGAATCTCGGGGCTCAGCCAGTCGGCCTGGCCGGTCCCCACGCCCGTGAGGATGGCACCCAGTTTCAGTTGTCGGCTCATGTTGCTTCCCTGCTCAGAGTTTATAGTCGGTGTCGGTACGTTCCAGCTGACGGATCAGTGCGTTCCAGTGCCGCGCCACGCCTGGGCCGTCCCCGGCCGCGAAGGCCTTGGCCTGTCGCTCTACCTTTTCCACCACTTCGCGCGGCGGGAAAACCAGTTCAGCGTTGCCCGCGCCCTGGGCGGCGACCTGGATGGCGCAGGCGCGCTCCAGACCGTGCAGTTGCTGGAAGGCATGCTCGACGCTGACGCCACCGGTCAACAGCCCGTGGTTGCGCAGGATCATCACACTCTTGTCGCCCAGGTCGGCCACCAGGCGCTCGCGCTCGTCCAGGTCCAGCGCTACGCCTTCGTAACCGTGGTAAGCCACACGGCCCGAGAAGCCGATGGAGTGCTGGGAGATCGGCAGCAGGCCGTCTTTCTGTGCGGACACGGCGATGCCATCGCGGGTATGGGTATGCAGCACGGCCTTCAAGTCCGGGCGTGCGCCGTGGATGGCGCTGTGAATCACGTAACCGGCGTAGTTGATGCCAAGGCCGGTGGGGTCATCGACGATGGTGCCGTCCAGGTCGACCTTGACCAGGTTCGACGCGTTGATCTCATCGAAGAGCAGGCCGAAGGCGTTGATCAGGAAGTGTTCGTCGGGGCCAGGCACGCGGGCGGAGAAGTGGGTGTAGATGTGGTCGGTCCAGCGGTGCAGCGCGGCCAGGCGGTAGGCGGCGGCGAGCTTGACGCGCACTTCCCACTCTTCGGGGCTGACGCGGTCGCGCACGCTGGAGGTCTGGGTGTGTAGCGGTAAGGATGTGACGCTGCTCATGGGCACTGCTCCCTGTGGGGCCTAGGACTGTCGTGCACGCAGCCTAAGCGCCTCGGGAAGCATTTAAAAATCACATTTTATTCTAAGCTAATTATCATAAATTTTTATGTTTTCAGGCCGCGTCCCTGGCTTTCTTGAGCGACCGAGCCACCAGGTCACCGAAAGACTCTACCGGCCCCTGCAGGTTGCCCAGGAAGCGCGGGAAGATCAGCCACAGGTCCATCACCGGCTTGAAGTCCTTGAGCGGCACGGCCGCCAGCAGTTCACGATGGGCGCTGCGGTCGAGCAGGTCGCGCGGCACCAGGCCCAGCCCCATGCCCTCGGCCACCAGGCCCAGTTGCAGTTCGGTGCCGAAGGTTTCCAGGTTGATCTTCAAGCCCAGGCCCTGGTCCGACAGGGTACGCTGCAGGCCCGCGCGAAAGCCACAGCCGTCGGGGTTGAGAATCCAGCCGCTGTCATAGATATCGGCCAGTTTGCCGGGGCGCTTGGGCAGCTTGTCCTTGGCGCAGACCACCACCAGCTCCATCTTGCCAATGGACTCGCCAATGATGTTGTCCGGGAAGATCTTGCCGGCCGGGAACAGCGCGGCAGCCGCGTCCAGTTCGCCCTTCTCGATCTTGCCCACCAGGTGGCTGCCCCAGCCGGTGGCCACCTGGGCACGCAGCGCAGGGTATTGCTGGCGCAAGTGCTTGAGGGCGTCGAGCAGCACCACATCGCCGATGGTCTGCGGCACACCCAGGCGCAGCACACCCGTGGGCGGCGCATCGCTGGCCACCAGTTCGCGCAGCGCATCCATCTCGCGCAGGATGGTGCGGCACTGCTCATACACCTGATGGCCGATCAGGGTGGGTTTGAGGGGTTTGGTGTTGCGGTCGAACAACTCCACGCCCAGCGCCTGCTCGAAATTCTGCACCCGCCGGGTGATGGCTGGCTGCGTCAGCTGCAAGGACTCGGCCGCATGGCTGATCGACTGGCAACGGATTACCGCGACAAAGGCATCGATATCATCAATTTTCATTCGGGCCGCACATGTTTGGGGGGTGACAAAATGTGGGAAAAGCATAGTACTAAAGGTGGGGAGTTGGCTAGGTGGTGATGCGCGGGCCGGTCGCAGCAGGGGCAGCTTCAGCATAATATGCATTGCTGTAATAGTTAATTGTTTTTAAATTCAATTAATTAATAATTACCTTAGAACAAAATCGAATTTCACAACCGCCTTACCCTGCCTTTATGTTCTTCATCAACGACCGACCCCTCACCCGGCGGAGGCCCTTGATCAGCTCTACCCATAAAGGAAGCACCATGAGCATCGAATTCATCGGCTACATCGGCGGCCATCACGCCTCGGAAATTCACCCTGCGACCGGCCCCGTGCTGCAGCCGGAACACATTGAGAAGGTCGCCCGCGCCCACGAGGAAGCGGGCTTTGACCGTGCCCTGGTGGCTTTCCACTCCAACAGCCCGGACAGCACCCTGATCGCCAGCCACGCCGCCAGCGTGACCAAAAACCTGAAGTTCCTGATCGCCCACCGCCCCGGCTTTGCCGCCCCTACCCTCGCCGCTCGTCAGTTCGCCACACTGGACGTATTGAACGGCGGGCGCACGGCGGTGCATATCATCACAGGCGGTGACGACAAGGAGCTGCGCGCCGATGGCAGTTTCATCGGCAAGGACGAGCGCTATGCCCGCACCGATGAATACCTGACCGTGCTGCGCCAGGAATGGACCGCCGACCAGCCGTTCGACTTCAAGGGTGAGTATTATCAATTCGAAGGCGCCCACTCGGCAGTGAAGAGTGCGCAGCCGATTCCGCTGTACTTCGGCGGCTCGTCCGCGGCGGCCATCGCGGTGGCAGGCAAGCACGCGGACGTGTATGCGCTGTGGGGCGAAACCTATGAGCAGGTCAAGGAAGTGGTCACCCAAGTACGCGCCGAAGCCGCCAAGCATGGCCGCACCGTGCGCTTCAGCCTGTCCTTGCGGCCGATTCTGGCCGAAACCGAGGAAAAGGCCTGGGCCCGCGCCGACAGCATCCTGGCACGCGCCACCGCCCTGGCCGAACAACGCGGCTTCGTGCGCCGCGAGCCACCGAACGAAGGTTCGCGCCGCCTGCTGGCCGCCGCCGCCAAGGGCTCGCGCCTGGACAAACGCCTGTGGACCGGCATCGCTGGCCTGCTGGGCGCCCAGGGCAACTCGACCTCGCTGGTGGGCACCCCGGAGCAAGTGGCCGAAGCCCTGCTCGACTACTACGACCTGGGTATCACCACCTTCCTGATCCGTGGCTTCGACCCGCTGGACGACGCCATCGACTACGGCCGCAAGCTGATTCCGCTGACCCGTCAGCTGGTCGCGCAACGACAGGCCCAGGTCGCCTGACACCAAGGAGCAATGATGTCCCAGGTTCGTCACCCCGAACGCCTGCGCGCCTTTATCGGCGCACTGGCGGAACTGCTCGACAGCGACCCGCGCGAAGGCGACAAGCTGCACCGTGGCGGCCAACTGCTGCAACAACTGGTGAGCTTCGATGACTGGCTGCCAGAGGAATACGCCCAGCCCGACCCCGAGCGCTACCAGCAATTTCTACTGCACGCCGACTCGCGGCAACGCTTCTCCATTGTCAGTTTTGTCTGGGGCCCGGGCCAGCAGACTCCCATCCACGACCACCGGGTATGGGGCCTGATCGGCATGCTGCGCGGGGCCGAGTACTCGCAGAACTACGTGCGCGGCGATGATAACGCGCTTGTACCCGACGGCCCGCGCATCCGCCTGGAGCCTGGCCACGTCGAAGCGGTATCACCCCGTATCGGCGATATTCACCAGGTCAGCAATGCCTTCGCCGACCAGGTGTCGATCAGCATCCATGTGTATGGCGCCAATATCGGTGCCGTGCACCGTGCGGTGTACCAGCCCGATGGCAGCGAAAAGCTGTTCATCTCCGGCTATTCCAACACCACGCTACCCAACATCTGGGACCTTTCCAAAGAGAACCGCAGCCTATGAGCCACCCCCTGACCCGCTCTTTTGCCGACATTCGCCAGGCGCTGCTGGAACGCCGGGAAGTCGCCCTGGTGGACGTGCGCGAGGAAGCGCCGTTCGCCCAAGCGCACCCGCTGTTCGCGGCCAACATCCCGCTGTCGAAGCTGGAGGTCGAGGTCTACCCGCGCATCCCGCGCCTGGACACCGCCATCACCGTGTATGACGACGGTGAAGGGCTGGCGCAACGGGCCGTGGAACGCCTGCTGCAATTGGGTTACACCGACGTCGCTTTGCTGCAGGGTGGCCTGCAGGGCTGGCGCGACGCCGGTGGCGAGTTGTTCATCGACGTCAACGTGCCGAGCAAGGCCTTTGGCGAATTGGTAGAGCACGAGCGCCACACCCCCTCCCTGCCTGCCGAGGAAGTCAAAGCGCTGTTGGACAGCAAGGCTGACGTGGTGGTGCTGGACGCCCGCCGCTTCGACGAATACCAGACCATGAGTATTCCCACCGGCATCAGCGTGCCCGGCGCCGAACTGGTGCTGCGCGCCCGAGAACTGGCGCCAGACCCGGCCACCCGCATCATCGTCAACTGCGCCGGGCGCACCCGCAGCATCATCGGCACCCAGTCGCTGGTCAACGCCGGGCTGCCCAACCCCATCGCCGCGCTGCGCAACGGCACCATTGGCTGGCTGCTGGCCGGGCAGACCCTTGACCACGGCCAGTCACGGCAATTCGCCCAGACCGGTGAAGACACCCGCGTACAGGCCAGCAATGACGCCCGCGCTGTCGCCGACAAAGCCGGCGTACGCCGCGCCACGCTCAAGGACTGGCAGCAGTGGCGGTCTGAGAACGGGCGCACCACTTACCTGTTCGACGTGCGCACACCCCAGGAGTACGAGGCCGGGCACCTGCCGGCAGCGCGCTCCACACCCGGTGGCCAGCTGGTGCAGGAAACCGACCATTACGCCAGCGTGCGCGGCGCACGGATCGTGCTGGTGGACGACGATGGCGTACGCGCCAACATGAGCGCGTCGTGGCTGGCGCAACTGGGCTGGGAAGTGCATGTACTGGACGATGCCAACGCGGCCGATTTCAGCGAAACCGGCGCGTGGAAGCCCGCCGTGCCGGCGGTCGCGCCCTTCGAGACCATCAGCCCGCAGACCTTGCAGCAATGGCTGGCCGAAGGCAGCACGCAACTGCTGGATTTCACCACCAGCGCCAACCACGTCAAGCAGCACATTCCAGGCGCGTGGTGGGCGCTGCGTGCGGACCTGGCCAACGTGGTGAAGAAAGTCCCGGCCGCTGAGCGCTATGTGCTCACCTGTGGCAGCAGCCTGCTGGCGCGCTTTGCCGTGGCGCAGGTGGAAGCGCTGACCGGCAAGCCGGTGTTCGTGTTGCAGGACGGTACTGCAAGCTGGCTGAAGGCCGGTCTGCCGACTGAAAGCGGTGAGAACCACCTGGCCTCCCCGCGTACCGACCGCTACCGCCGGCCTTACGAGGGCACTGATGCGCCGCGTGAAGCCATGCAAGCGTACCTGGACTGGGAGTTTGGCCTGGTGGAACAGCTGGGCCGGGACGGCACCCATGGGTTCTTCGTGATCTGATCGGGGCGCTGACCGATTCACCCCCTGTGGGACCGGGCGAAGCTCGGGAAGGCCGCACCGCGGATTGACTGAAACACCGCGGTGCCTGATTCCCGAGCTTCGCCCGGCCCCACAGAGACTATCAGCATATTTGTGCATATTTGATAACTTCAAAATCACTTTATTTTATAATTAGTATAGATCCAAAAAGAATTTCACAGCCATTTCTTATAGTCATATTCTCATACCTAGACCGACCCCACACCCGGCGGAGGCCCTCCCACACTTCATCACCGGAGCGCCTCGATGCCGATCTCCCGTCTGTTATCCGCCGCCTTGCTCTGCCTGGCCGCCGCTGGCGTACACGCCGCTGACCTGCAACCCCTGAAAGTCGCCAACCAGAAATCCACCATCAAGACCCTGCTGCAGGTGTCCGGCGAACTCGCCCATGTGCCCTACACCATCGATTTTTCCGAATTTCCTGCCGCCGCGCCCCTGGGCGAGGCGCTGAACGCCGGTGCCGTGGATGTCGGCGCGTTGGGCGATGCCCCTTATGTGTTCGCCCTGGGCGCCGGCGCCCCCCTGAAGGTGGTCAGCATCACCCACCTGGAAGGCCGCTACACCACCGCCCTGCTGGTGCCCAAGGACTCCCCCATTCACCAGGCCAGCGACCTCAAGGGCAAGCGTATCGTCACCACCAAGGGGTCCATCGGCCACCTGCTCGCCATCAAGGCGCTGCAACAGGCAGGGCTGAAGAGCAGCGATGTCAGCTTTGCCTTCCTGATGCCCAGCGAATCGCGGGTGGTGCTGGAAAACGGCAGCGTCGACGCCTGGTCCACCTGGGATCCCTACACCACCGTGGCCACCGCCAGCGGGCAGGAGCGCGTCCTGGTCAGCGGCGAGACGCTGCTGAGCAACCACCTGTACCTGGCGGCCACCGCCAAGGCCATCGAGGGCAAGCGGCCGCAACTGGAAGATTTCGTCGCCCGCGTCGACCGCGCCTGGCAGTGGGCCAACGCCCATCCCAAGGAGTACGCCACGGCCATGGCCAAGGTCACCGGCCTGCCGGTGGAGATCCAGCTGGCGGCGGCGCAGAACACTCATATGCAGCGCGTCGCCATCGATGACCAGGTCGTGCACGGCCTGCAGCAGACCGCCGACCTGTATCGCAGCGAAGGCATCCTCACGCGCCCCGTGGACGTGTCCCAGGGCTTTGACCCCAGCTTCAACGCCAGCCCCCCCATCGCACGCGCCCAGTGAATGATCAAAGGAGCATGACCATGACCCAGAAACGCCAACTCAAACTCGGTGCCATGATCCACGGTGTCGGCCATGGCTGGGGCGAATGGCGCCACCCCAAGGCGCTGCCAAACGCCAGCACCAGCCTGGCGTTCTACCAGCAGCAGGCACGCCTGGCCGAAGACGCGAAACTGGACTTCGCCTTCATCGCCGACAGCCTGCATATTCACGAGAAATCCAGCCCCCACTACCTCAACCGCTTCGAGCCGCTGACCATCCTCTCGGCCCTGGCCGCCACCACCCGCAACATTGGCCTGGTGGCCACTGTGACCGTCAGCTACACCGAGCCCTTCCAGGTCGCCCGGCAGTTCGCGTCCCTGGACCTGTTGAGCGGCGGCCGCGCCGGTTGGAACGTGGTCACCTCGTGGCTCAGCGGCACCGCCGACAATTTTGGCAAGCCCGAACACCCGGCCCACGCCACCCGCTACCGCATCGCCCGGGAACACGTGAACGTGGTCAAGGGCCTGTGGGACAGCTGGGAGGACGATGCCTTCACCTACGACAAACAGACCGGTGAATTCTTCGACCCGGCCAAGCTCCACACCCTGGGCCACAAAGGCGAATTCTTCTCGGTCAAGGGCCCCCTGAACATCGCCCGCTCGCCCCAGGGCCAACCACCGATCTTTCAGGCCGGCACCTCCGAGGACGGCCGCGACTTTGCCGCAGGCAATGCTGACGCCATTTTCGTCCACGGCGAGAACTTCGAGCAGGCCAGTGCCTACTATCAGGATCTCAAGCGCCGCGCCGCCGAGGCCGGCCGCGACCCGTTGAAACTGGCGATTTTGCCCGGCATCCGGCCCATCGTCGGCAAGGATGAAGCCGAAGTGGAAAGCCGTTACCAGCAGGCCGTGGACCTGGTCAGCATCGAGGACGCCATCGTCGCCCTGGGCCGCTCGTTCGATGACCACGACTTCACTCGATACCCACTGGACGCGCCCTTCCCCGACGTTGGCCACCTGGGTGCGAACAGCCACAAGGGCAGCAGCGAGCGCATCGTCGAACTAGCCCGTGAGCGCAACCTGACCTTGCGTGAAACCGCCTTGTATTTCTCCCGGCCCAAACGCGATTTCGTCGGCACTGCCGAGCAGGTCGCCGACCAGATCGAACACTGGTTCAAGGCCGGCGCCGCCGATGGTTTCATCGTCAACTCGGTCCTGCCCGATGGCTTGCAGTACTTCACCGAGCTGGTGGTACCGGTACTGGTGCAGCGCGGCCTGTTCCGCGATGAATACACCGGCACCACCCTGCGCGAGCACCTGGGCCTGGACGTGCCGGTCAACCGCTACGCCGCGCCGGCCGCCGCCAAAGCCCCCGCCAAGGAAGCGCTGGCATGACTGAATTCAGCTTCCGCTCACTGCTGCCCAAACTGACGGCGCAGCTGGCCGCCAGCGCCGAGCACCATGACCGTACGGGCGAGTTCCCCGCCGATAATTTCACCCTGCTGCACCGCCATGGCTTGCTGGCTTACACCGTGCCCAAGGCCCTGGGCGGCGGCGGCGCTACCCTGCCCCAGGCCCGGGACGTGATCGCCGCCGTGGCCCGGGGTGAACCCTCCACCGCACTGATCCTGGTGATGCAGTATCTGCAGCACTCGCGGCTGGTGGACAGCAGCTGGCCAGAGCATTTGCGCGCGCGGGTCAGCGAAGACGCCGTGCGCGACGGCGCCCTGATCAACGCCCTGCGCGTGGAACCCGACCTCGGCACCCCGGCCCGCGGCGGCCTGCCCGCCACCACGGCGCGGCGTACCGCCGAGGGCTGGCGCCTGAGTGGCACCAAGATCTATTCCACCGGCAGTCATGGCCTGACCTGGTACAGCGTGTGGGCGCGCAGCGATGACGACGACCCGCTGGTGGGTGCCTGGCTGGTGCACAAGGACAGCCCCGGCATCCGCATTGTCGACGCGTGGGACCACCTGGGCATGCGCGCCACCTGCAGCCACGAGGTGATCTTCGACGACGTGCTGGTGCCCCTGGACCAGGCCGTCAGCGTCAGCCCGGCCAGCGCCCCGCGCAGCGAACTGGACCCCCAGGGCCTGCTGTGGATGTCGGTGCTGCTGTCGTCGGTGTACGACGGCGTCGCCCAGGCGGCTCGCGACTGGCTGGTGCGCTGGCTGACCGAGCGCACGCCATCCAATCTGGGCGCGCCACTGTCGAGCCTGCCGCGCTTCCAGGAAACCGTGGGGCAGATCGATACCCTGCTGTTCAACAACCGCAGCCTGCTCGACGCCGCCGCCCAAGGCCTGACACCGCCCCAGCACGCCGCGCAGATCAAGTACCTGGTCACCGACAACGCCATTCGCGCCGTGGAGTTGGCGATTCAGGCCTCGGGCAACCCCGGCCTGTCACGCCATAACCCGCTGCAACGGCACTACCGGGACGTACTCTGCAGCCGCGTGCATACACCGCAGAACGACGCCATTTTCACCGGGGTCGGCAAGGCCGCCTTCGCCGCTTTCACCCCAGGAGCACAGCCATGAGTGAACTGGTGATCGCCAGCCAGCTGGACGCGACATTCAACAACGCCCTGCGCGCGCGCCTGGCCAGGACCCACCCCGGCGCCACGGTGGTCGAGGTTGCCGCAGGCGTGCCCAGCGACCTGCCGCCCGAGGCCACCGTGCTCATGGGCCGGCCTATCAACGTGCGCGGCTACCAGGCCCCGGACACCCCGCCGCCAGGCTGGCCCTATGGCCTGCGCTGGATTCAGCTGGCATCGTCGGGTATCGATTTCTACCCGGCGTGGCTGTTCGATGGGCTGCCGGTGACCACCGCCCGTGGCAGTGCCAGCGACCCTATCGCCGAGTTTGCCCTGGCGGCGATCTTCGCCCACAACAAACACCTGCCCGCCATCTGGGTGCAGAACACCGATTGGCAGTTCACCGCCCTCACCCCGGTCAAGGGCCAGACCCTGGGCATTCTGGGTTTCGGTTCCATTGGCACCAGCCTGGCCACCAAGGCCAGGGCCCTGGGCCTGCGCGTGGTTGCCCTGCGCCAGAGCGACACCCCACTGGGGGTGGAGGGCGTGGAGACAGCGCGCGACATTCACCACCTGTTCGCCGAGTCGGACCACCTGGTGCTGGCTGCGCCGCTGACGCCCGGCACTCGGCACCTGGTCAACGCCCAGGTGCTGGCCAGTGCCAAACCGGGCCTGCACCTGATCAATATCGCCCGCGGCGGGCTGGTGGACCAGGACGCGCTGCTGAACGCCCTGGATCATGGCCCGCTTGGTTTCGCCTCGCTGGACGTCACCGAACCCGAGCCGCTGCCTGAAGGGCATCGCTTGTACAGCCACCCCAAGGTACGCCTGTCGCCACACACTTCGGCGATTTCCACAAAGGGTGGCGAAGCCATCGCCGACATCCTGCTGGATAACCTGGAGCGTTTCCTCGCCGGCCAACCTTTGCACAACCTGGCCGACCGCACCCGCGGCTATTGAGCCACACCAGATCGCATACCCCCCCTGTGGGACCGGGCGAAGCTCGGGAAGCGGATACCGCGAGTTCTCTTGAATTAGTGGCGCTCTTTTCCCGAGCTTCGCCCGGTCCCACAGGGTTCGGCCACACCGTCTCGATTCAAGCCCGACCCCGCCAGGAGGAGGCCCCCAACCCCCACGACAACCGAGAAACGCCATGCCAACACCGCGCTTTGCGTACCACCCGCTCACCCTCGCGATCATGTTCACCGCCAGCCCCGGGGCCTGGGCCGATGAGGCCGCAGGCCCCGCGCTGCCTACCGTCACGGTGACCGCCGAACACAAGAGCGAAGACCTGCAGAAAACTCCAGTGGCGATTTCCGCCTTCGACGAAAAGACCCTGGAAGACAAACAGATCCGCAACGTGCGCGACCTGTCCGGCCAGGTGCCCAACCTGACCCTCAGCCACCAGTCCATCTCCTACAGCGCCCAGACGTACGGCATCCGCGGCATCGGCGAAACCGACCCGATCCAGGAATCGGCGGTGGCGGTGTATGCCGATGACCTGTACATCCCCCGGGCCATTTCCTCGATGCTGGATTTCAACGACGTCGAGCGCGTGGAAGTGCTGCGCGGCCCGCAGGGCACCCTGTACGGGCGCAACAGCAGCGCGGGCGCGATCCGTGTCATCACCCGCGACCCCGATCAGCAGACCCGCGGTTTCTTCGAACTGGGCGGGGGCAATTATGACGCGCGCAACGCACGGCTGCTGATCAGCGGCCCACTGGTGGACAACGCGCTGTTCGGCAGCTTCTCGGCCATCGACCTGAACCGCGGCGGCACCGTGTCGGACCCTACCCGGGGCAAGCACGTCAACGACATCGACATTCAGTCATACCGGGGCAAGCTGCGCTTCAAGCCCGACGACTCGCCCTGGGACGTGCAACTGACCCTGGCCGGCACCTTCGACCGCGGCGATACCACCAGCTACAGCCCCTTCGATGCCAATGGCCGCTTCGACAAGTTCAAGAGCTATTCCAGCCTGGACCCCAAGAACCGGCTCGACCAGGGCAGCGCCGTGCTACGGGCCCTCTACAGCTTCAACGACCAGTTGAGTTTCAAGTCGGTGACCGCCTACTCGGCCTTCCACCAGCCCGTGGACTATGACAACGCTGGCCAGGCGGCGCTGATTCAGCAGAACCTGATTCTGTACAAGCAGAAATACGCCACGCAGGACTTCCAGATCAACGGCAACTATGACCGGTTCAACTTCACGGCCGGCGCCTTCCTGTACCACGAACAGTTCGACGCCGACCGCGACAACCTCACCTACTCCGTCGCCCGGGGCCGGGTGATCGGCCAGGGCCAGTACAGCACCACCACCACCGACAGCTACGCGCTCTACGGCCAGGGCAGCTACAAGCTGACGCCACAACTGTCGCTGACCGCCGGCCTGCGCTTCACCCGTGAACACAAGAACTTCGATTACACCAACTACGTCATCAACACCAACCGGCAGATCACCGGGCTGAACTTCACCGCCGACGCCAGCAAGTCGTGGCAAAGCACCAGCCCCAAAGTGGGGCTGGAATACGCCTGGACCGAGCACCTGAACCAGTACGCCTACGTGGCCAAGGGCTTCAAGGCCGGCGGCTACGACAACCGCGCCCCCACTGCGGCGGCGGCCGAGACGGCGTTTTCGCCCGAGGACGTGACCACCTACGAGACGGGCGTGAAAGGTGATTTCTTCGACCAGCGCCTGCGCGCCAACGTGGCGCTGTTCTACAACGACTACCAGGACCTGCAGACCAATGCCTACGACCCGGCGCTGGGCGTGAGCCTGCGCACCAACGTGGGCAAGGCGCATACCTATGGTGTGGAAGTGGAAACCCTGACGGCACTGACCCGCGACCTGCAGCTGACCGCCAATGTCGGTTTTCTGCAAAGCCGCTACGACGACTTCCAGAACGCGGCGGGCGCCGGTGTGGACGCGGACGGCAAGCACCTGGTGTTCTCACCCAAATGGAACGCCAGCCTGGGCCTTAACTACACCGTGCCCATCGGCCTGCCGGGTACCGTCCTGGTGGGTACCGACGCGCAGTTCCAGACCAGGTCCTACGCCAATGCCCTGAACGACGACATTCAGGAAATCCCCAAGCAGACCTTCTGGAACGCCAACACCCGCTACATCAGCGCCGACGGCCACTGGACCACCACCCTGGCGGTGAAGAACCTGCTGGACCGCGCCTACCCGCAGTCCGTGGGGTATGTGCCGTCCAGCGGCGCGGCGTACTACGCGGTCAACGACCCTCGCACCGTACTGCTGAGTGTGCGGTACGACCTGTAGCCCGTCCCAGCACGGGCGCGGAGACGCTGAGGATTGAAAACCTCAGGGAAATTGGCGGAAGGCAGCCGGAGTCGAACCTGCCCGGGAACGGATGCCGTCCCCAACCGGGTTTGAAGCCCGGCCGCGCCACCGGGCGCGATTGCCTTCCTTGAACCTTGACCCGTCTCGCGCCAAGGGATTATTCGGACGCAAGGGGGGTTAGTTGCCTCAGCATAGCCGCCATCGCCGTGAGTGCACTCGCTGGTTGGAGCGAGCAGCCGCGGGGCCAGCCCGACACACCGCATCACCCTGTGTGGTTGGAGTGCGTTATAAACTTTCTTGCGACATAGCGACTGTCAATTCTGTCAGTAGTCACTCCTGCATCATCGCCTGCAATATCAAACGGCTGTCACGAGGCGGCGCTCAGTTCAGGAGACACACGATGACCACACAACAGAAAAAAACGCAGGCACCAGGCGACACGGTCAAATGGGCAATTGTAAATGGCAATTCTTTCGAAGCCGATGACATCGCCTTCTCCCACACGGGCGAATGGTGGGAGCTTGAGGCTCACACCCAACGTGGCAACATTGGAAAGAGCACTGGCTTGTACCTGGCTATCAAAGATGCCTCCCCCCAGCCGTTGAACGGGATATTCAAAATCGAGGACGATTTGTCGATACCACTCGATAAGCGTGATGCATGGCTGTTTGTTTTGGAAGAGTTTGCACAAGACTGGTACTACGCCTACACGGCTGCGGGCCAGGTCGAGTTCAAAATCAATCCGGGCGGTGCAACGACCGGTACGATTACTGCCAGGGTCGAGGGCGTGGATCTACGGGGGGAGTTCAGCGTGACTCAAACCGTCGGTGCGGTTCCCAGGGCACGGAATTTCGTGATATCCGGCGGCCAGCACCGCGTGCCATCGCCAGGTTTCAAGTCATAAGGTAAAGCATCTTTCCCGATGCGTTCAATCGTCTTGCGCCAGGGGGTTGTCCGGGCGCAAACGGCGGTGGTCGCCCAGCCTGCGGGTCAGGCCGATGCGGTCGAAAAACTCGAGAATCTGGATGCTGCGCTTGCGGCCCAGCCCCAGCCTGTCCCGAAACGCCACCACCTGGATATCGGTGCTGGCGGCGCTCAGTTGCCTCAGCATAGCCGCCATTCGGCGCAATGCCTCATCACTGTAAAACAAGTCCCGCACGACCTGGTGCACCTGGCCCAGGCGCGCGAGCTTGCGCAACAGCAGGCGCACCTCGGCATCGGCTCGGCCGGTGGTGGCGGCCAGGTCCCGCACCCAGGGCGGGTCGAAACCGCCTTCGGCCAACAGGGGGCGCATCAACTGCCACAGGCTTTCATCCTGCGCGCTCAACTGTGGCTGGTGATCTGGCAGGTGCAGCCATGGCCCGCTGGCCGCCACCGCGCCTTCGGCCAGCACCTCATCCACCAGGCTGACAAACGCCGGGCGCTCCAGCGGCAACGCGGCGAAGCGGCGCAAGCGGTCGCGGTCGGGGCCCATCTGGTCGGCTTCCAGTTCGTGAAAGCGCTCCAGGTGGGCCAGCAGCGCTGCCTTCAGCGACTGCCAGCGGTGTTCATTGAACAGCAAGGGGCCTTGGCGCGTGGCGACCACCCGCACCGCAGGCGGCAACCGCCAGGTGTCGCGCAAGCGGTTGAACTGGCGTTCCAGGCGTTGCGGGTCCAGCCCCAGGCCGTTGTTGGTCAGCAACAACGGCAGCGCCCCTTCCAGGCTCAGGCCGCTGTCGAGCACCTGCAACTGAGCCAACCGGGCGGCACTGCGACGCTGACGCGAGGGAGCGAACGGGTCCAGTACCTTGCCGCCACCCAGGGTACGCTGGGCACTCTGGTCGCGCAGCACCAAGCGGTCACCACGCACCGCCTGCACCGGGGCATTGAGCAGCAACTGCGCGAACATGCGCTCACCAGGGGCTACCGACGGGCCTTCCAGCAAGGCCACGCGCGCGGTCACATCCTGAGTGCCCAAGTGCACGTGCACCGGGCTGAAATGCTCGAACGGCCGGGCTTCGCTGGCCAGCAGGCGCAGCTCGATGTCCACCCGGCGGGTGGGGGCATGCAGCCAATCCGGCACCAGCCAGTCGCCCCGGTGGATGTGCTCCACCGCCAGGCGCTCGCCAGCCAGGTTCAGCGCCACCCGTTGCCCGGCCTGGGCCACCTCCACCGTCTGGTTTTGCGCATGCAGGCCGCGCACCCGCACGGGCCGGCCTTCAGCGCCCAACAACAAATGGTCGCCCACCTGCACGCGCCCCGCCAATGCGGTGCCCGTCACCACCACCCCGGCCCCGGCGATGCTGAAGGCGCGGTCGATGCCCAGGCGAAAACCGCCGCTGTCACGCTGCTGGCGCACTTCGCGCTGAATCATCACCAGGGTCTTGAGCAAGGTATCGATACCCGCGCCGGTCACGCTCGACACGGCGATCTGCCGCGCGGCGCCATAAGGCCCTGCCGCCAGCAACCGCGCCACCTGCCCCTGCACGTCGCGCACCCTTTCAGGCGCTACCCGGTCACACTTGCTGATCACCACCAGCAACTGGGGGATGCCCAACAGCTCGACGATGGCCAAGTGCTCGCGGGTCTGGGGCATGACGCCGTCGTCGGCGGCCACCACCAGCAACACCAGGTCGATGCCCTGGGCGCCAGCCAGCATGTTATGGATGAAACGCTCGTGGCCCGGCACGTCGATAAACCCGGTGGGCGCGGCGTCGCGTTCGAGCACCGCGTACTGGTAGCCCAGGTCTATGGTGATGCCGCGCTCGCGCTCTTCACGACGACGGTCGCCGCCCTGGCCAGTCAGTGCGGTGAGCAGCGCAGTCTTGCCGTGGTCGATGTGGCCGGCTGTACCGATGATCACTCGCTTGCCTCCAGGGTCAGGCGCGGCAGTTGCGCGACGAAGCCCGGCTCGTCGTCCAACTGACGCAGGTCCAGCCACAGGGCGTCATCGTCGATGCGCCCAAGCACTGGAATGGGTAAACGCCGCAGGGCACGCTCCAGCGCCAGCAACTGACGCCCACGCAGGCGTTTGCTGACGTGCGGGCGCAGGCACAAGGCGCCACTGGGCAGGCGCGCGACCGGCTGGCTGCCGCTGCCGATCATGCCCAGCGCCGCTTGTACCGACACCGCCCAGCCCTGCCCCAATGCCTGGGCCATGGGGCCCAGCAGCCGCTCGGCCTGGGCCAGGATATCGGGCCCAGGGCGGGTCAGCAGGCGCAGGCTGGGCAGGCGCTCGGCCAGGCGGTCGGGATCGCGGTACAGGCCCAGCACCGCTTCCAGCGCGGCCAGAGTCAGCTTGTCCACGCGCAACGCACGCTTGAGCGGATTCTTCTTGATCTTCGCGATCAGTTCCTTACGCCCCACGATCAGCCCGGCCTGGGGGCCGCCCAGCAACTTGTCGCCGCTGAAGGTCACCACATCCGCACCGTCGGCCAGGGCCTGGCGCACGGTCGGTTCGGCGGGCAAGCCCCAGCGTGTCAGGTCCAGCAGGCTACCGCTGCCCAGGTCCTCCAGCAGCGGCACGCCGTGCTCATGGGCGAGCGTCGCCAGTTCGACGGTGGGCACCTGGGCGGTGAAACCCTCGATGCTGTAGTTGCTGCGGTGCACGCGCATCAGTAAGCCGGTGCGCGGGCTGATGGCTGCTTCGTAGTCACGGGCGTGGGTGCGGTTGGTGGTACCGACCTCGTGCAGCTTGACCCCGGCGCGAGCCATGATATCGGGGATACGGAAAGCACCGCCGATCTCGATCAACTCGCCGCGCGAAATAATACCTTCCTTGCGCGCGCCCAGGCTGTTGAGGGTCAGCAGCACGGCGGCGGCATTGTTGTTCACCACCGTGACCGCCTCGGCGCCGGTCAGCTCACGGATCAGCCCCTCGATCAGATCGTCGCGGTCACCGCGCTTGCCGGTGGCCAGGTCGAACTCCAGGTTCAGCGGGTAGCGCGCGGCGGTCTGCACGGCTTCCACGGCCTCTTCGGGCAGCAAGGCGCGGCCCAGGTTGGTGTGCAACACCGTACCGGTGAGGTTGAACACCCGGCGCACGCGGCGTTGGTGTTGAACGGCCAGGCGTTCGCTGAGGCGGCCCAGTAGCACCTCTGCACCCTGCTCGGCGGCATCCAGCGCCTGAGCCTGGCGCAGGTCATCGAGCAACTGGCGCAGCGCCGCCAACGTGGCCGGGCGGCCAAAGCGGTCGATCAACGGGTGGCACGCGGGGTGGCGCAGCAGACTATCAACGGAAGGCAAACGTGACGGCATCGGGGGTCTCCTTGGCAACACCTACACAGCGTAGTCGCTGCTGAAGGCTTGCTGGCACCACTGTCAGATGTACCAGTTTCGCTGGCCGGCCGGTTGCCCTGTAATAGGGGCAAGCGGCGACTGCCAACAGTTTTCGAGGGGACGGCCTTGGACTACGAGACGACATACGATGCGACGCGCCGGCTGCTATGGGGGTTCCTCACCCCGAAGGCCGAACCCAGCTTTACACTGGGGCTGTTGAACGCAGTGGGTCGCCATGACCTTGCGTTGCGCCGGGACGCACACCTGGGCCTGCGCACCGCGCGTGATGAGCCCGTAGCCTACTACGTATGGGCGTCGCGGCACCGTGAAGTCTTCGGCCTGGGCGGCGACCTGGCCCACTTCATCGCCTGTATCGAACAGCATGACCGCGCAGCGCTGCTGCAGTACGCCACCCTGTGCATCGACAACGTCGACCGGCGCCTCAGGCACTTCGAAGCCCAGGGGCTGGTCACCCTCAGCCTGGTGCAGGGCGCCGCCCTGGGCGGCGGCTTCGAAGCCGCGCTGGCCAGCGATATCATTATCGCCGAAGCGCACGCCACGTTCGGGTTTCCGGAAATTCGTTTCAACCTGTTCCCCGGCATGGGCGGGTACAGCCTGCTGTGCCGACGCATCGGCATGCGCCAGACCGAGGAGATGATGACGTCGGGCAGGGTCTATTCGGCAGCGGACTGCAAAAGCATGGGGATCGTCGATCGGGTGGTGCCCACCGGCACCGGGCAGGACGCGGTGCATGCGTACGTGACGGGCGCCGAGCAACGCCATAACGGCCTCGCGGCGATCTACGCCGCCCGCCGCAGGGCGTTGCCCGTCTCACATCATGAGCTCATGGCCATCACCACCCAGTGGGTCGAAGCGGCGCTCAGGCTCTGCGCCGGCGACTTGCAACACATGCGCCGGCTGGTCCAGGCGCAATCCGGCCATCGTGGCGAGCGCCATTGAGCCAGGGGGAACCGTACATGGTGGATTACGCGTTTGGCCACGGCAACGACGAGTTGCAACGTTTGCAACACCAGGCACGCGTGCTCGAGCCGGTGAGCCTCCGGCTGTTCGGCGAGATGGGGCTCAAGCCGGGTATGCGGGTGCTCGACCTGGGCTGCGGCGCGGGCGACCTGACGATGCTGGCAGCCCGGCAGGTGGGCCGGCGCGGCTCGGTGGAGGGCATAGACGAGAACCCTGAAGCCGTTCTGCTGGCGACCCGCAGGGCAGCGCAGGGAAAGCTGAAGAATGTCCGCTTCCACACCAGCACGATCGACGCCTTCAGCACGCAGGCCCCCTACGACGCGGTCATCGGCCGGTACATCCTGCTTCACCAGCACGACCCGGTTGCTTTCCTGCGCAAGATGGCGGAGCTGACCAGGCCGGGCGGCCTGCTCGGCCTGCATGAGCTGCTAGTGCTGGAGCCCCTGGCCCAATCCTTTCCGACGGTGCCTGCCTGGGACCGTATCGGAAAATGGGTACTGGGGGCCTTGGGCGCCGCCACGCCCAGCCCGGGTGCAGCGACCCGGTTGGTACAGCATTTCGCCGAAGCGGGGCTGCCGCGGCCTGAATTATTCTGTGAATGCCTGATAGGCGGCGGCGAACATTCGCCACTGTATCGCTGGGCAGTTGAAGGCGCAGGCGGAGTGCTACCGCATCTGGTGCGCCTGGGCATTGTAAAACCGGATGAAGTTGACTTGAGCACCTTAGCCGAACAGCTTCGCCGTGAAGCGTCGCAGGCCAACGCACAGCTGCTCGGCCCGTTGCAGGTAGGCGCCTGGGCGCGCACGGGTAGTCGGGCGTAGCGGCAGCCGCGGCGCTTCCCGGCCGGGCTGACCATGCCCGCCACGACGGCTTTCCGCCCACCCTCGCCAGTGCCTGTGGTGACGGATGCCACGGGCAGCGTGGCCAACCCCTTGAGCGCTACCCGGACGGCGTGGGCAAGACGATTGAAGTGGTGTGCGTGGTGTTCCGTGCCAATGTGCCGGTCGGTACGTCACAGACGTTGATCCTGGGAGTATCGTCTATAACCGCAGAACGCCCTGCCCACCCCGGCGATCACCCAGGTACAAGGGACCGAGCTGGATGTGTCGAGGCTGACGGCCGATGCTTGAGCTTTCGTTGATAAGCGGCTGCATGACCTGATTCTCCGTTGCAATCGCCGCGCCGTACCTGATGTACCGTGCTGTAGCCTTCGCCAGCAAGCTGTGCTCCTACAGGCTCCTTCAGCCAGGTGGGTGGGAGCGTAGCTTGCTAGCGAAAAAGGCGGCGCGGTGTACCTGATGGACCGCGTTGTGCCCTTCGCCAGCAAGCTGTGCTCCTACAGGCTCCTTCACCCAAGTGGGTGGGAGCGTAGCTTGCTAGCGAAAAAGGCGGCGCGGTGTACCTGATGGACCGCGTTGTGCCCTTCGCCAGCAAGCTGTGCTCCTACAGGCTCCTTCAGCCAGGTGGGTGGGAGCGTAGCTTGCTAGCGAAAAAGGCGGCGCGGTGTATCTGATGGACCGAGTTGTGCACTTCGCCAGCAAGCTGTGCTCCTGCAGGCTCCTTCAGCCAGGTGGGTGGGAGCGTAGCTTGCTAGCGAAAAAGGCGGCGCGGTGTATCTGATGGACCGCGTTGTGCCCTTCGCCAGCAAGCTGTGCTCCTACAGGCTCCTTCAGCCAGGTGGGTGGGAGCGTAGCTTGCTAGCGAAAAAGGCGGCGCGGTGTATCTGATGGACCGCGTTGTGCACTTCGCCAGCAAGCTGTGCTCCTACAGGCTCATTCAGCCAGGTGGTAGCTTGCTAGCGAAAAAGGCGGCGCGGTGTGCCTGATGGACCGCGTTGTGCCCTTCGCCAGCAAGCTGTGCTCCTACAGGCTCCTTCAGCCAGGTGGGTGGGAGCGTAGCTTGCTAGCGAAAAAGGCGGCGCGGTGTACCTGATGGACCGCGTTGTGCACTTCGCCAGCAAGCTGTGCTCCTACAGGCTCCTTCAGCCAGGTGGGTGGGAGCGTAGCTTGCTAGCGAAAAAGGCGGCGCGGTGTACCTGATGGACCGCGTTGTGCACTTCGCCAGCAAGCTGTGCTCCTGCAGGCTCCTTCAGCCAGGTGGGTGGGAGCGTAGCTTGCTAGCGAAAAAGGCGGCGCGGTGTATCTGATGGACCGCGTTGTGCCCTTCGCCAGCAAGCTGTGCTCCTACAGGCTCCTTCACCCAAGTGGGTGGGAGCGTAGCTTGCTAGCGAAAAAGGCGGCGCGGTGTACCTGATGGACCGCGTTGTGCCCTTCGCCAGCAAGCTGTGCTCCTACAGGCTCCTTCAGCCAGGTGGGTGGGAGCGTAGCTTGCTAGCGAAAAAGGCGGCGCGGTGTACCTGATGGACCGCGTTGTGCCCTTCGCCAGCAAGCTGTGCTCCTACAGGCTCCTTCAGCCAGGTGGGTGGGAGCGTAGCTTGCTAGCGAAAAAGGCGGCGCGGTGTACCTGATGGACCGCGTTGTGCCCTTCGCCAGCAAGCTGTGCTCCTACAGGCTCCTTCAGCCAGGTGGGTGGGAGCGTAGCTTGCTAGCGAAAAAGGCGGCGCGGTGTACCTGATGGACCGCGTTGTGCCCTTCGCCAGCAAGCTGTGCTCCTACAGGCTCCTTCAGCCAGGTGGGTGGGAGCGTAGCTTGCTAGCGAAAAAGGCGGCGCGGTGTATCTGATGGACCGCGTTGTGCACTTCGCCAGCAAGCTGTGCTCCTGCAGGCTTCGGGCCAGGCATGGCTGTGAGCTCACCTGGTCCGTCTTATTTGCTCGCTGCAGATCCGTGGCCCGGAAACTCGCGAAGAACCAAAAAATTCATGGCAGCGGACCTGGCCGCGTCCGGGACGCCCCGCACTATCAGATACACCGCAAGGAGGCCTACGTCACGCTGTCCATAGAGTTCGTTAAAAACGGCGCCATCACCGGGGGAACGCTGAATGCGCAGCCGCTGATTTCAGGCAACTTTGGAGCCGCAAGGTTAAACGCCGTGGTATGGAGACTCGCAACCAGTGTAAATGTTGTGGTCTCCTGGCTGCCCTGCACGGAATCGACTAAACGTGGGACGGCCAATGCAACTGCCCGCAAAACTACATTGGTCGTCTCCAGAGGCCGGTCTGGTCACAGCGGGCTTTGTGTGTTCAAACCCTGCCAAACCAGGCCGTTCGCGCTCACCCCCGTCCCGGCGACAACATCAAATTCGGCGCCAGCCGGTTGAAGCCGGCATCGTCCAGGCACATATCCAGCGCCAGGCTGGCCAGGTCAGCCGACAGCGCTTCGGCACCACTGTCATGCTCCAGGTACAGCAGCTTCAGAAACAGCTGGCACAGGTGGCAGGTTTCCGCGCGCAACGGTGCCTGTTCCGGCGGATGACGGTCAGTGACCAGGCTGACGTGATCAAGGCCCTTGCTCTCTTCGCAGTACACGCACTTGACCCGCACCACATGCCACTGACAAGCGCACAGCGAACACACCAGATAGCGCAAGCCGTTGTGGGCACCCCGCTGGCGGATGACCCCGGCCATGGCCGGCGAACCGCACGCGGGGCATTGGCTCAGGCTAGCGCCGGGTTGCAGGGTCGGGTTGGGCAGGTTGATCAGCCAATGTGTCCAGGCGGCCTGCAAGGCCGCCCCCAGGAATGGCACGATCTCGGCCGGCAGCGCAGCGTAATTGCCGCTGAGCTGGGCCAAGGCCCAAACCAGGCGCTGGTCGGCGGGGGCGGCTTTCAACCTGTGCAAGGCTTGCTGCACCTTGGGGGTACCGGCCGCTGCATAGCGGTCCAGAAACGCATCCAGCCAAGGCTGCCACGCCCCTTCACGCACCAGACTGTCGAATGCCAGCGGTGGCAGGCCGTGCTGCTGGCACAGCACCAGGCGGTCAGGGGCCGGCATCGGTGCGGCCGGGGGCTGGTCCAACAGGCTTTGCTGCACATCGCACAGGTCGGCCACCAGGTGCAGGAAGGCCTGCAGTTGATGGCCCGGCGCCAGAGCGCGCAGCCGCTCGGCACGTTGGGCAAAGAGCGTCGCGGGGGGTAGGTCAAGGTACGGCGGTGTACTGGCCGAGGCGGCTATCTGTTGAGGTTCTAGGGTGTCTCTCACGGTTTGATCCTGTTCGGGTGCTCAGGGCGCTTGTCGCCCGTGACGTCACGATACCAGAGCGCATGGTGCTTGCGCGCCCAGGCGCGGCTGACCCAGCCGTGCAGCATGGCATCCACCGACCCCTTGATCCAGATACCGGCGTAGATATGCACGATGATGCTGGTCACCAGCACGAACGCCGCCGCCGCGTGGGCCAGCACCGCCAGGCGGATCGTGGTAATGCCGAACCACTGGCTGAAATACACCCGCCAGATCACCACGCCACTGAGCAGCAACACCAGCATGCACGCCAGCAAGGTCCAGAACAGCAGCTTCTGGCCCGGGTTGTACTTGCCAATGGGGGGCACGCCCTCCTCCTGGTTGAGCATGACTCGGTCGATGCGCTTGAGCCACAGCTTGTCGTTGTGGATGAAGTAGTTGGCACGCCAGAAACGCACCACCAGGCCCATGAACAGCAGGAACATGGCCACGCCCATGAACGGGTGCAGGATGCGTGTCCACGGGCCGCCGCCGAACAGTTGGCTGAGCCAGAACAGCGCCGGGTGAAACAGCGCCAGCCCCGACAACCCGGCCATGAAGAACAGGATCGCCACCAGCCAGTGGTTGGTGCGCTGGTTGGCGGTATAGCGCAGGATCTGTCTGGGCATCATGGCTGCTTACCCTCGCGGGGATCGTAGGTATGTACGGCCGGGTCGACCGTATGCACGGCAGGATCGAGGTGGGGCTCTTCATCCTCCTCGGTCAGTTGCGGGCCCACGCGCACGTAGTGGAAAAACCCGGCTAGCACCGCCGCGCCCATGGCCAGCAAGGCCAGGGGTTTGGTCACGCCTTTCCACAGGCCCACCAGCGGGCTGATGGTGGGTTGGTTGGGCAAGTTGGCGTAAAGGCTGGGCTGGTCGGCGTGGTGCAGCACGTACATCACGTGGGTACCGCCGACGCCATCGGGGTCGTATAGACCGGCCTGTTCAAACCCCCGGCTCTTGAGGTCGACGATGCGTTCGGCGGCGTGTTCCTTCATGTCGGCCTTGGTGCCGAAGACGATGGCGCCCGTGGGGCAGGTCTTCACGCAGGCCGGCTCCAGGCCCACCGCCACCCGGTCGGAACACAGGGTGCACTTGTAGGCCTTGTGGTCTTTCTGGGAGATGCGCGGGATGTTGAACGGGCAACCGGTGATGCAGTAACCGCAGCCGATGCAGTGGTCCTGGTTGAAGTCGACGATACCGTTGGCGTGCTTGATGATGGCCCCGGGGCTGGGGCAAGCCTTCAGGCAGCCGGGGTCGGCACAGTGCATGCAGCCGTCCTTGCGGATCAGCCACTCCAGGTTGCCGCTGTCGGTGTTTTCATGCTCGGTGAAGCGCATCAGCGTCCAGGTCTCGGCGGTGAGGTCCTGGGGGTTGTCGTAGGTGCCATGGTTGTGGCCGACCTCGTCGCGCAGCTCGTTCCATTCCGAGCACGCCACCTGGCAGGCCTTGCAGCCGATGCACTTGGTGGTGTCGATCAGCTTGGCGACTTCTTCCAGCTGGCGCACCGACGAGGGCACGGTGGTGGTGGCCGAACGGGCGGTGATGTCTTGAATGGCCATCTAGAGCTTCTCCACGTTGACCAGGAACGACTTGGATTCCGGGGTCTGGGAATTGCCGTCACCCAGGAACGGCACCAATGTATTGGTCAGGTAGCCGTGGCGCGTGACACCCGTGAACCCCCAGTGCAGCGGGATACCGATCTGGTGCACGGTCTGGCCGTTGACCTGCAGCGGCCGGATGCGTTTGGTGACCACCGCCACGGCCTCGATGAACCCGCGCTTGCAGGTCACCCGCACCCGGTCGCCCGCGGCGATGCCCTTCTCGGCCGCCAGCACCTCGCCTATTTCCACGAACTGCTCGGGCTGGGCAATGGCGTTGAGGCGGCAGTGCTTGCTCCAGAAGTGGAAGTGCTCGGTGAGCCGGTAGCTGGTGCCCGCGTAGGGAAAGTCCTTGGCCTGGCCGAGCGACTCCCACACCGAATCGAAGATGCGCGCCGCCGGGTTGCTGACCACCTGCTTGTTGTTGGGGTGCAACGGGTTGACCCCGATGGGTGTTTCGAAGGGCTCGTAGTGCTCGGGGAACGGGCCTTCGTTCATCTTGTCGACGGCGAAGAACCGCGCCACGCCTTCGGGGTTCATGATGAACGGGCTCATGCCCGCTTCCGGTGGCACGTCGGCCTTGTAGTCGGGCACGTCGGTACCGCCCCAGGCTTTGCCGGTCCACCACACCAGGCGCTTCTTCTCGTCCCATGGCTTGCCTTGGGGGTCGGCGGAAGCGCGGTTGTAGAGGATGCGCCGGTTCAACGGCCAGGCCCAGGCCCAGCCCAGGTGCTGCTTCATGCCATAAGGGTCGCTGTTGTCACGCCGGGCCATCTGGTTGCCCTGCTCGGTCCAGCTGCCACAGAAAATCCAGCAACCCGACGCCGTGGTGCCATCATCTCGCAGCTGGCCGAAACCGGCCAGTTGCGAACCGCCCTTCACCGCCGCGCCGGCGCCGTCGGTGAAGTCGGTGACCGCAAAGCCGTTGAGCTCCTTGGCCAGTTCCTCGGGCGAGGGTTCGTCCGGCACCTTGTAGGGCCAGGCCAGCTTCATGATCGGCTCGGCATAGGCGCCGCCCTGGGCCTGGTACAGCGCCTTGAGGCGGCTGTACAGCCCACTCATGATCGCCACATCGGTGCGCGCCTGGCCCGGGCCATCGGCGCCTTTCCAGTGCCATTGCAGCCAGCGGCTGCTGTTGACCAGCGAGCCGTCTTCCTCGGCGAAGCAGGTGGTGGGTAGGCGGATCACTTCGGTCTGGATGGCCGCGGTGTCCACATCGTTGTAAGGCCCCACGTGTTCCCAGAATTGCGAGGTCTCGGTGGCCAGGGGGTCCATCACCACCAGCCATTTGAGCTTGGCCAGGGCTTTCATCACCCGGTTCTTGTCCGGCAGCGCGGCGATGGGGTTGAAGCCCTGGCACACGTAGCCGTTGACCTTGCCCTGCCCCATCAGGTCGAACATCTTGAGGATGTCGTAGTTGGGGATGTCCAGCTTGGGCAGCCAGTCGTAGCCCCAGTGGTTGTCGGCGGTGGCGTTGGCTCCGTACCAGGCCTTCATCAGGCTGACGTGGAACTTGCTGTAGTTCTGCCAGTAGGACAATTGCCCAGGGCGCAGCGGCACTTGAGTGCGCTTGGTGATGAACGCGCTGTAGTCCTGTTCGTTGTCCGTGCCCAGGGTCAGGTAGCCAGGCAACGCGTTGGACAGCAGGCCCAGGTCGGTCAGGCCCTGGATGTTCGAGTGCCCGCGCAAGGCATTGACGCCCCCACCCGGCATCCCCACGTTGCCCAGCAGCAGCTGCACCATGGCGGCGCTGCGGATGATCTGCGAGCCGATGGAATGCTGGGTCCAGCCCAGGGCATAGAGGATGGTCATGGTCTTGCCGGGCGCGGCGCAGGTGGCGATCTCGTCCCAGATTTTGCGCATGGCGTCCACGGGCATGCCGCAGATCTGGCTGGCCAGCTCCAGGGTGTAGCGGCTGTAGTGGTGCTTCATCAACTGGTATACGCAGCGCGGGTCTTGCAGGGTCGGGTCGACCTTCGCAAAGCCGTCGTCGCCCAGTTCATAGCCCCACGTAGACTTGTCGGTGTAGGTGCGCTTGGCCGCGTCATAGCCGGTGAACAGGCCATCTTCGAAGCCGAAACCGGCTTTGACGATGAACGACACGTCGGTGTAGTTGCGCACGTATTCGTGCTGGATCTTGTCCTCGGTCAACAGGAAGTTGATCAGCCCACCCATGAACGCGATGTCGCTGCCGGTTCGAATGGGCGCGTAGTAATCCGCCACGGACGCGGTGCGGGTAAACCTGGGGTCGACGACGATCAGCCGGGCCTGGTTGTGGGCCTTGGCTTCGGTCACCCATTTGAAGCCGCACGGGTGCGCTTCTGCTGCGTTGCCGCCCATTACCAGGATCAGGTTGGCGTTGCCAATGTCTGTCCAGGTGTTGGTCATGGCGCCACGGCCGTACGTCGGGGCAAGACTTGCCACCGTCGGGCCGTGTCAGACACGCGCTTGGTTATCGAACCCCAGCATGCCCAGGCTGCGCACCACCTTGTGGGTCAGGTAACCGGCTTCGTTGGACGCTGCGGAGGCCGCGAGAAAACCGGTGGTGGTCCAGCGGTTCACGGTCTGGCCCTTTTCGTTCTTCTCGATGAAATGGGCGTCGCGGTCGGCCTTCATCAGTTCAGCCACGCGGTCCAGGGCTTCGTCCCAGCCGATGCGGGTCCACTCGTTGCTGCCGGGCTTGCGCACCTGGGGGTATTGCAGGCGGTTGGGGCTGTGGATGAAGTCCAGCAGGCCGGCGCCCTTGGGGCACAGGGTGCCGCGGTTCACGGGGTGGTCGGCGTCGCCTTCGATGTGAATGATGTTCTGGGCGACGTTCTTGGCGCCATCGCCCTGCCCATACAGGATCAGGCCGCAGCCGACCGAGCAATAGGGGCAGGTGTTGCGCGTCTCGCGGGTGTGGGCCAGCTTGAAGTGGCGCACCTGCTCGGCGAACGCCGGCGCCGGGGCCATGCCCAGCGCGCCGATGCTGGCGCCGGCCAGGCCAATGCCGGCGGCCTTGAAGAACTGACGACGGTTGAGGTCCATCGTGCACTCCTGATCAGGTAACAGCCTGCGGGACATCGCCGCGGGCACGTGGGCGGATCACGGTTGGGCCGCCGCCTGGGGCGGAAGCTTACTTAACTGTAGTCAGGAAATGAGCAGATTGCCTGTGCGTTGTTTAAGCCTGTGGGTGCGGCGGCATCGCGGTACACCTGATAGGCCGCGGTGGCCGCTTACCAGCGGATAACGCTGAAGCCTTTGGCGTCGTTGAACCGTTTCACGGTGTCTGTTTCGATGTCTGCCACGGCAGGCTGACAGCTACTGGTGAGTAGCTTCCGGGCCGGTGGGGCTGTCCGGGCTGAGCAGTCGCGCCAGCCGCTCCAGTTCCCCGGCCTCAACGTCCGATACCGCGATGAACTGCATATGCCCCTGACGCCAACTGACGAGGTTGTAGCCGCGACTGTCCATGCGCTGCCGGGGGCTGTCCGGCTGCTCGGTGGGCAGCACGAAGACGTTGATCAGGTGCTTGCCATGGCCATAGGTCAAAGCGGCCGCCGCCTGGTGTTGCAGGTAGTCGAGCCGGCCGCCCAGCAAGGGAAAACCGGCGCCCGCGAAGTCCGTGACCGGCGGTGAGAAGTCCAGCTTGCCGGTGAACCAGGGCTTGACCGTGTGCCTGTCCGAAGACGCCACGTCATTGAGGTGCTGGCCCATCAACGAGCGCACATGGCTGGAAACTGCCTCATCAACCAGCTGCGGTGAAACCTCTGGGCTACGCACGTACAGCAGAAGCGCCATGGCCAGCAGCGCTACCGAACACAGCGGCGCCAACCAGTGGCGCCAGGGCCAGACGCGCCTGGGCGCAGAGGGCGCGTCAAGTTCATGCATGAGGTGTGTGAGGCTATTGGGCAGCGCAAAGCGCGGCGCCGTGCTGCTCACACTTGCCAGCCAACGCTGCAGGCCCTCGAACTGGGCGGTGCAGGCGGCGCATTGTTCCAGGTGGGCCTGCACGGCGGCGCGCCGAGCCGGGTCCAGCTCACGGTCCAGGTAAGCATCCAGCAACCCGAGGCAGGTGGCGTGGTCGATGATAGTCATCGCCGCAGTGCCTGCAACTGAACCCGCAGCGCTGACCGCGCCCGCGAGAGGCGCGACATCACCGTGCCCAGCGGCACACCGGTCACTTGGGCAATGTCCTTGTACGGCAGGCCTTCCAGGTCCTTCAACACGATCACCTCCCGATAACCCGGCGCCAATGCCTGCAGAGCCTGTTGCAACAACGCCACGTCCTCGGCCTGCAAGGCCAGGAACTCCGGGGTTTGCTGGTGCCCCAGGGCCAGGTCATCGTCGCTGATGTCCTCCCCCATGGTCAGCCACGGCGGGTGCGCGGCCAGGCGCAGCCAGTTCATGCTTTCGTTGCGCACGATGCTCAGGAACCAGGCACGTGGGTTCTCGCCGTCGAAGCTGTTCAGGTACTTGAATGCGCGGTAGGCACTTTCCTGCACCACGTCGTGGGCCGCCGAGTCGCTGGCGGTCAACCAGCGCGCGAGGGTGTAGGCAGCCTGCAGATGCGGTGCGAACAATGCCTCGAATCGCGTCATGGCGGCTCTCGACCTGACCTGTGATACGTAACCCCGAACAGCACGGTTTTATTCCCGAAAAAATAAAAACAATCGCCGGAATAAACCCTGCCCTCGCCCCGTTTCCATAACCGTCAGCCAGCCCGGCTGACGCTTGCGATGGAGCTCTGCGATGAACACCACTCACCCCCGCACCGACAGCTTAGCCGACCCCAGCCATGACCCCGCGCGCCGCCACCTGCTCAAATGCTCGGCCTGGGCCGGTGCCGGGGTACTATGGGCGCTGAGCGGCGGCATCCCCCGTGCCTTCGCCCTGGACAGCAACGGCCAATCCCACGACCCGGCGGCCCTGGCCAGCTCTTTTCAGTTCGTGCAACTGAGTGACTCGCACATCGGTTTCAACAAGGAGGCTAACCCCGAACCGTTGAAAACCTTGCAGGTGGCCATCGACAAGGTCATCGCCCTGCCCGTGCGCCCTGCATTGATTCTGCACACCGGCGACATCACCCACCTGTCGCGGCCGGACGAGTTCGACCTGGCCGACCAGGCGTTCAAGGCTCTGCCCGCCAGGGTGCATTACGTGCCCGGCGAGCATGACACTCTGGACGAAGGCGGCGGCAAGCTGTACCTGCAGCGCTACGGCAAGGGCACCCAGGGCAATGGCTGGTACAGCTTCGACGACCACGGCGTACACTTCATCGCCCTGGTCAACGTGTTCAATTTTCAGGCCGGGCATGAGGCCACCCTGGGCAGCGAGCAACTGGCGTGGCTGGCAGACGACCTGCGCGCGGTCAGCAAAAGCACCCCGGTAGTGGTGTACACCCATATTCCGCTGTGGACCATTTATCAGCCCTGGGGCTGGGGCACCGAAGATGGCGCCCAGGCCATTGCCCTGCTGCGTGACCACGGCTCGGTGACCGTGCTCAACGGCCATATCCACCAGGTGATCCAGAAGGTGGAGGGCCATATCACCTTCCATACCGCGAGGGGCACGGCGTATCCGCAGCCAGCACCCGGCGCGGCGCCGAACCCGGGGCCGATGACGGTGGCCGCCGACCAGTTGCGCAATTACCTGGGGCTGACCGAAGTGCGGGCGACCCAGGGCGACCACCCGCTGGCACTGATCGACGCCACCCTGGTGACGTCATGAAGGCCTGGTGGTTGTGCCTGCTGTTGGCCAGCGCGGCCCAGGCTGACGAGGTACGCATTGACATCACCGGCTTCATGTTCGCCCCGCAGCCACTGGACGTACCCGTCGGCACCACGGTGACGTGGGTAAACCACGACCCCATTCCCCATACCATCGCGCAAAGCTCGCACCTGTTCCGGTCGGCGGCGCTGGATACCGATGACCGGTTCTCCTTCACCTTCACCACACCGGGTACGTTCCAGTACTTCTGCACCGTGCACCCGCAGATGGTCGGCACGGTGCACGTGGTGCCGCGGTGAGGTGCTGGGGGCGCTTCAGCGAAACCCACCCCCCACCTGCAACACCCGCGCACCACTGGCCACGCTCCCCGCCAGGGCGAATACGCATCCGAGCCACAGCGCCCATTGCGGCCCACTGGTCAATGAGGCATGGAAACACAGGGCCACCAACGACGCTCCCAGTGTCTGCCCCAGCAAACGCGACGTCGCGACGATGCCACTGGCACCGCCGCTGCGGTGGGCCGGGGCGCTGGTCATCAAGGCCTTGAGGTTGGGTGACTGGAAGAAGCCAAAACCGGCACCACAGAGGGCCATCCGCCAACCGATGTCGAACGCCGAGGCCCCACTGCCCAGCAGCGCCAGCGACGCCATGCCCAACCCCAATGCCAACAGGCCGATGCCCCCCAGCAAACCCGGCGAGAAGCGGTCGGCCAGGCGCCCGGCCACCAGCGCGGTCAACGCGACCACCGCAGGCCACGGCGTCATCAGGAAGCCCGTGGCCACCTGACTGTGGCCCAGCACGCTCTGCAGCAGGAACGGCAGCGCCACGAACGCCAGGCCCTGGGTGCTGAAGGCGCAGATGGCGGTGGCCGAGGACAGAGCGAACAGCGGTCTGCGAAACAGGTCCAGCGCCAGCATCGGCGCCGGGTGCCCGGCCTGACGACGGATGAGCAAGGCCCCGCACACCAGCGCTACCATCAGTTCGGCGGCAGTAAGCAGGCCATTTTCACCGTGCACCGTGGTCCCCAGGCCCAATACCAGGCAACCGAACAGCCCGGCGCACAGCATGGCCGCCACCCGGTCGAAATCGTGGCCAGCCCGCTCGATATCGGGCAGGTTGCGGTAGGCGAGCACCACGGCCAATACGCCCAGGGGAACGTTGATCAGAAACAGCCAGTGCCAACTGGCCACCGACAGGATCGCCGACGCCGCGGTGGGCCCCAGGGTAAAGGCCAGCCCCACCACCAACGAGTTGTAGCCCATGCCCCGCCCCAGCATGTTGGCCGGGTAGATAAAACGCAGCAGCGCCGTGTTGACGCTCATGATCGCCGCGGCCCCCAGGCCCTGCACCACTCGCGCGATAGCCAGGGACGGCAGCGACCACGCCAGCCCGCATACCAGTGAAGACAACAGGAAAACAATCAACCCGCCCAGATACACCCGACGATGCCCCAGCACCTCACCCAGGGAGGCAAACGGCAGAATGGTGGCGACCATGGCGAGCTGATAGGCATTGACCACCCAGATCACCGACGCAGAGTCGGTGCCGATGCCGCTGGCCAAGGTGGGCAAGGCGGTGTTGACGATGGCCGTGTCCAACGTGGCCATGCCAACGGCCAGGGACAAGGCGAAGACAGCAGGAATACGATTCTGGCTGGGCAGACCGTCAGTGGGAGCAAGCATGCGCAGGGTTATCCGAGTTCGGGCAGGAAAGCAGTGGAGCGTAAACCCGTGGCGCCCAGATTGCCTGTCAAAAGCGCGAAACTGACCGAGTTTTCATGATGGCCACCTGACCGCGTCAGCGGTACCGGCGGGGTACCAGATACTGCCCGGCATGGGTGACGCGGCCAGGGCGCCGCTACAGGGGCAATGAAGTACCCACCCTGTGGTAGCGCTGCGCGCCACAACGTGCGCAGCGCTCGCAGGTCACCTGGGTCGAGCCCAGCATTTGCGGGGCACACACCGCCCACTCACACCCTTTGATCAGGCAGATGATACTCACGGTGACCTCCCCGGGGTGAACCCCCGACTGTTCCTGTTAATGACGGTGCAGGGTTCGGGCCAATCGCGGCCCCCTCTACGGCACACAGAATCAACAGGTTAACGCGCCCCGGGCCGTGCATTTTGCACGCTCGGGGGGCGTTGCACAGTGCAGCCTGCAGGATGGCACCTGCACCCCGGGCTTTTTTTACCCAGGCCCTCAACTTTGCACCCGGACTTCCGATATCAAGGATCAAGGGAGCCTGCGCGCTGGACAGGGAGTCGCCAAATGACTCGGTAGATCGGCATCCATGATAGAGAAATCCCCCCCTCAAGGCCGCTGGCGCGCTTATCTGCGTTGCCCGGGCACCCGCTACCTCCTGGCGACGGTGGCTTTGTTGGTCGGCCTGCTGGCCATCACCCGGCTGGAGCTCTGGGGGCCTGCGCCCCAGTCCCCTCTGGTGGCGTTGTGCGTGGGCGTGCTGGTAGTGCTGGCCATGCTTGCCGTGCAACTGAGTATCAGCCAACGCCTGGTCAGGCGGCGCAACCTGGAACTCAAGGGTCAGATCCAGGAGCACGCGGCGGTGCGTGCTTCGCTGGCGCGCAGCGAAGACCGCTTTCGCAGCCTGTTCGAGCGATCCCCCGACGCGGTATGGATCCTCGACCAGCATGGTTTCAGCAGCCAGGCCAACGCCGCCATGCTGGCGGCGTTCGGGTTCAGCGATGCGTCGGCCTTCAAGAACGTCAGCCCCTTGGACTTGTCGCCCCCCGAGCAGGAAGACGGCACGCCGTCAGTGGAGCGTGCCGAGGCGGTGATGGCGGCGGCCAACGCCAAGGGCGTGCAGCGGTTCGAGTGGCTGCACCGCCGGCTGGACGGCAGCTGCTTTCCCTCGGAAGTGACCTTGAGCGTGCTGGACCTGGACGGCGAACCGGTGACCTTCGCCGTGGTACGCGACATTTCTCAGCGCCGCGAAGCCAAGGCCGAACTGCTGCGTCAGAAAACCCTGCTGCAGGCCATCGTCGACAACGCACCGTCGTTGATCTACATGTTCGACACCCAGGGCCGACTGGCGCTGTGCAACCAATTGTACGAGCATGCCGTAGGTCACGTCAGCGCCGAGCTGGTGGGGCAGCGCCGGGACGATTTCATGATTCCGGCCGATGCCCATCAGCAGAACCTTGACGATTCGACCGTGCTGGTCGCCGGCCAGGCGCGCCGCTTCGAAGACATCCACCATGACCCCCAGGGCCTGGCCCGCACATACCTGACCACCAAATGCCCGCTGCGCACCCCCGACGGCAAGCTGCTGGGGGTACTGGGCATTTCCAACGACATCACCCGCCTGAAACAGACCCAGGCCGCGCTGGAACGCCTGGCCCACTACGACGCCATCACCGGGCTGGCCAACCGCGTGCTGTTTCACCAGCGCCTGGGCCAGGAAATTCACCTGGCCGCCACCCACGGGCGGCAACTGGCGGTATTGGTACTGGACCTGGACGGCTTCAAGACGGTCAACGACACCCTGGGCCACCCCACCGGTGACCTCTTGCTGCAGAAAGCGGCCGTGCGCTTGCAACGCACCCTGCGGCCCGACGACATGATCGCGCGGCTGGGCGGCGATGAGTTCGCCTTCGTGCTGCCGATCAACCGCCACCTGGAGGAAGTGATCAGCCGCCTGCAAGCCCTGCTTGCCTGCCTGCAGGCCCCCTTCGAGCTGGACGGCAGCCGGGCGCTGATCACGGCCAGCATCGGCATCGCCCTGTACCCCACCGACGGTGGCTGCGCCGATACCTTGTTGCGCCACGCGGACACGGCCATGTACGCGGCCAAGGAGGCGGGGCGCAACGACTATCGCTTCTACCAGCAGCACATGACCCAGCACATGCAGGAGCGCGTGACCCTTGAGCATGCGTTGCGCCGTGCCCTGGAGCACCAGGAGCTGGAGGTCTGGTACCAGCCCAAACTGGCCATGGCTGACGGCCAGGTAGTGGGCGCCGAGGCGCTGATGCGCTGGCGCGACCCGCAGGCCGGACTGATCGCCCCGGCCGATTTCATTCCCCTGGCCGAGCGTACCGGGTTGATCGTGCCCATGGGCGAATGGCTGCTGGACCAGGTGTGTGGGCAACTGCGGGCTTGGCGTGACCGCGGCAGCTTCGACGGCCACGTAGCGATCAATGTCGCGGTGCCGCAGATCGAGCGCAGTGACTTCGCCGGCTCGGTCAGCCGCGTCCTGCAACGTTACCAGTTGCCGGCGCGGCTGCTGGAAGTGGAAGTGACCGAAAGCCTGTTCCTGGAAAGCCGGCAACTGGCGCGCAGTGTGCTTGGGCGCCTGCAGGCAATGGGGGTGACCACGGCGGTGGATGACTTCGGCACCGGTTACTCCTCCCTGGCGTACCTGCACCTGCTGCCCGTGGATAACCTCAAGATCGACCGCGCCTTCATTCAGGAACTGCCGCACTCCGCTACCCACATGGCCATTACCCGGGCAATCATCCAACTGGGCCACGCACTGAAGTTCCGCGTGACCGCCGAAGGCATCGAAACCGACGAGCAATATGAGTTCGTGCGCCAGGCTGGCTGTGACGTGGGCCAAGGCTACCTGATTGCCCAACCCATGCCCGCGGCCCAGTTCGAGGCCTGGTTGGCCGAGCGGGCCGGCTGCCGGTAGCGGACCTGCCTGTCAAATAACCGCAGGGGCGGGGCCATCAATGCCATGGGAACCGTGGCTTCATGGCCTCATCCATGATACCCACCGGTTTCCCATGGCATCCGCCGTTGCAAGCGCTTATCATGCGCGTTTTCCCTGACCCACCGCGCCCATGCCCAAACCCACCCTCCCCGAGCCGGATGAACCCTGCGGACCACAGGACATGTTGCACGTGTTCCTGCAGCAGCAGGGGCGCGTGGAAAAACAGTTGAGCCGCTGGGTTGCCTGCCGGGCTACCGCCGCGGACTTGTGTCAGGAACTGTTCATACGCCTGTGGCGGCGCAAGGACGTGCAGGTGCAGGACCTGAGCCAGTACATGATGCGCAGCGCGCGCAACCTGGCCATCGACCATATCCGCAGCCAGCGCAGCCGCCTGCGCACCGAATCGGCACTGCTGCCCGAGCAGATGGTCGGGGCGCCCACGGCGCTGGAAGACGGCCACCAGGCCACCCATGAGTTGCACCAGGTAGAGGCGGCCCTGCGCGCCTTGCCAGAACGCACCCGCCATGTGTTCCTGCTCAACCGTATCCATGGCCAGAGCTACGCCGATATCGCCCGGGCGCTGGGGATCTCCGCCAGTGCCGTGGAAAAACACATGATGCGCGCCTTGCAAGCCTGCAAGAGTAGCGTCGACGCGCCCACCGTGAAGGCCCCGAAATGAACCTGGTCAGCCCCCCTGCCCACCGCGCGAGCGAAGACATCGCGCTGCTGTGGGTGACCCGCCTGGCCGCCGAGCCCGACAACCCCCTGCTGGACGAGACGCGCCTGCCGACCCTTGAGCAGGCCGAACTGCAGCGCTGGCTGCACCAGGACCCGGCCAACGCCGATGCCTACGCCAGCGCCCGACGCCTGTGGCAACTGACAGCCCCCGGCGCCGCACGGCTGGCCCAGGAGGAAGATGCCGCCCTGCAGGCCTTGCTGCTGCGCGCTCGGCCCCCCCGGCGCCCGGCCCCTCGCAGTGTGGTGTCACTGGCCATGGCGGCCACCGTGGCCCTGGCCGGGGTGCTGGCGCTGCTGTGGCAACCCGAACGTTGGCTGGAAGACCTGCGGGCCGACTACCACAGTGCCCCCGGGCAACTGCGAGACATCACCCTGGCGGACGGTAGCGAAGTGCAACTGGACGGTAACAGCGCGCTTGACGTGTCGCTGACTGCCGCGGGCCGCAGCGTGCACCTGCGGCGCGGCGCGGCGTATTTTCATGTCAGCCACAACGGCCAGCCATTCGTGGTGCATGCCGGCGACGGCGAAGTCCGGGTGTTGGGCACCCATTTCGAAGTGCGCCGCGAAGCCGCGGCGACCCAGGTCAGCGTGGAAGAAGGCAAGGTCGCGGTGCAGCCCACGGGCGCGCCGGCCCCCGTGCTGCTGAACGCCGCGCAGCGGGTCGACTACCGCCAGGGCCAGGTCGGCCCGCTGCAAAGCATCAACCCGCAGCAGGCCTTCGGCTGGCGTCAGGGCCAGATCAGCTTCCGCCGTCAGCCACTGGCCGACGCCCTGGCTGTGGTGCAGCGCTACTACCCGGCGCGCATCCTGCTGCTCAATGACGAACTGGGCGCACGCACGGTCAGCGGCGATTTCGCCAGCAACGACCCTGCGGCCATGCTCGCGGCGTTCCAGGGGCTGCTGGGCTATTCGCAGCACGTTCTGCCCGGCGGCACCGTGGTGATTCGTTAAAAGGGTGCGGCGGCAAAGCAAATGAGATATATTCGCATCCTCTTGAATTGACCCGAGCCCACGCCCGATGCGCTGCCGGTTGCGACTCTCCTTGCTGGCAGCAGCCTTGAGCGGCCCCCTGGCACTGCCCCCGTCGGCCTTGGCCGACGCCGCCGTGGCTGCCGTGCCCCGCTACGCCATTGCGCTCAAGGCCCAGCCGCTGCCCGACGCCCTGGCGGCCCTCAGCCGTCAGACGGGTCAGAATATCGTTTACGCCGAGGACCTGCCCTATCAGGTCCAGGCCCCGGCCGTCGCCGGGCAGTTCACCGTGGAACAGGCCCTGGGGCGCCTGTTGGTCGGCACCCCACTGGGCTTTCGTCGCACCAGCCCCACCACACTGGCCCTGGCAACGCTGGCCGGCAGCGACGACCGTATTGTCCTGCAACCCTTGAACATCAATGGCGAGCGCGGCCCCAGCTACCAGCCCGACCCTGTCAGCCACATCAATCACAGCACCGCGCCGTGGCTGGAACAGCCGCAGTCCATCAGCCGGGTCAACAACGCCGTGCTGCGCGACCAGCAGCCGCGCACCCTGGATGACGCCCTGCGCAATGTCAGCGGCCTGACCCAGGGCAACACCCTGGGCAGCACCCAGGACACCCTGATCAAGCGCGGTTTCGGCGACAACCGCGACGGCTCGATCATGCGCGATGGCATGCCGGTGGTCCAGGGCCGCAACTTCAACGCCACCACCGACAGTGTCGAAGTGCTCAAGGGCCCCACTGCCCTGCTCTACGGCATCCAGGACCCGGGCGGGGTCATCAACGTGGTCACCAAGACCCCACAGCTCAGCGCCCATGATGAACTGCAGACCAAGGCATCGAGCTTCGCCCATGGCCGCGACGGCAGCGCGGTAACCCTGGACAGCACCGGGCCGCTGGGCGACAGCGGCCTGGCCTACCGGCTGATCTTCGACCATCAGGATGAAGACTACTGGCGCAACTTCGGCGTGCACCGCGAAACCCTGGTGGCGCCCTCACTGGCCTGGTACGGCGAACAGAGCGAGGTGCAACTGAGCTACGAGCACCGCACGTTCGTCACCCCGTTCGACCGCGGCACGGCCATCAACCCGGCGACCGGCCACCCGCTGGACATTCCGTACACGCGGCGCCTGGACGAGCCGTTCAATGACATGACCGGCCGCTCCGAGCTGGCGCGCCTGAGCGTCAAGCACCTGCTGGACAACGACTGGACCTTGCACGGCGCCTACAGCTACAACGAAGAAACCTACGACGCGTACCAGGTGCGGATCACGGCCGTGGACCCCGCCAAGGGCACCCTCACCCGCAGCATGGACGGCACCCTGGGCTCGGTCAGCCGCGCCCAGCAAGGTGAACTGGAACTGTCCGGCAGCCGCCAGTGGTTGGGGTTGGAGCATGAAGTGCTGGTGGGCTTGAGCGAAGAGCACCGGCTGTATTTTCGTGGCGACCTGTTGCGCCAGGCCAGCCTGACCACCTTCAGTTACACAAACCCGGTGTACGGCCAGGAGGTGGCGCCGACCCTTGCGTCGGCCAGTGCCAGCGACCAGTTGGACCGCCTGCGCACCAGCGCCTTCTACCTGCGCGATACCCTTCACCTCAACGAACAGTGGATCGCCACCCTGGGCGCGCGTTTTCTGGTGTACGACCAGTACGCCGGCCGCGGGCGGCCCTTCCACGCCAACACGGACATCAACGGCGAGGCCTGGGTGCCCAGCGCCGGGCTGGTCTACCGTTTCGCACCGAACTGGTCGTGGTACGGCAGCTACAGCGAGTCGTTCAAGCCCAACTCCAGCATCGCCCCGCTCAACGCCGCCAGCGAACAGATCATCGACGCCAGCATTCTCCCGGAACAGGCCAAGGCCTGGGAGACCGGGCTCAAATACGAGGTGCCTGATGGCCTGTCGGCCAGCATCGCGCTGTATGACATCCGCAAGCGCAATGTGCTGGTCAGCGAGACGGTCGACGACCTGCCGGTCAGCCGCAACGCTGGCGCCGTGCGCTCCCGGGGCCTGGAACTGGAAGCCAGCGGCCAGGTGGCCGAAGGCTGGCAATGGATGGCCGCTTATGCCTACACCGACGCCTGGGTCACCCGCGACCCGGAGCTGGCCGGCAAACCCCTGCAGAACGTGCCGCGCCATAGCGCCTCTCTGTACCTGACCCACGACCTGGGTGGCCTGCTGGGCGGCGACCGCCTGCGCATCGGCGGCGGCCCGCGCTATGTGGGCGAGCGCGCCGGCGATCCGGCCAACAGCTTCCAGTTGCCGGCCTACACGATCACCGACGCCTTCGCCCGCTACGACACGCACCTGGGCGAGCATGACCTGCGCGTGCAATTGAACATCAACAACCTGTTCGACCGTCACTACTACCCGTCCAGCGTCAGCCAGTACTTCGTATCGGTGGGAGACCCGCGCCAACTGGTGCTCAGCACCACGCTGGGCTTCTGACCCGGCCTGAAGACGGTCTATAGTGACTGTGCACGCCCATCAGGCAGGACCCGTGAACGACTCGACATTATTGGCAGCCCTGCTGTGCCTGCTGCTCAACCCTTTTCAGGCTACCGCCGCTGCCGCGCCGTACCAGGTCGTGACCGAAGAGTGGGCACCCTACAACTACGTGGAAAACAACCGCCTCACCGGCATGACCACCGACATCGTCAGGGCGATCATGGCGCTGACCGGGGACGACTTCCCCATGCAAATGTTGCCCAGCATGCGCAGCACGTATGCCCTGAAGACGCACCCCAGGACCATCATGTACTCAATGTTCCGCACCGCCGACCGCGACCCGCTGTACAAGTGGGTGGGCCCGATCGTGGAAGAGTCCATCTACCCCTACCAACTGGCCGACGCGGACCCTGCGGTCAATACCCGCGAGCAACTGCTGCGGGCCCCGCGGATCACCACCCGCCAGGCCGGGCTGATTCCCCAGACGCTGCAGGCACAGGGTTTCACCAACGTCGACAAAAGCGCCGCCGAAAACCTGCAGTTGTACCGCATGTTGCTGGCCGGGCGCACCGGTATCATCGTTGGCGACACCGCGGCAGGCGTCGCCTACTACAGCCGCCAACTGAGCATCGCGCCGGGCACCCTGCGCCAGGTACCGGTCGAGCTCTATCGCTCATCGCTGTACATCGCGTTCAGCCGTGACGCGGACGACCGGCTGGTCGCCGCCTGGTCCCGTGCCCTGGAGCAATTGCGCCGCTCTGGCGAGCTGGAACGTATCCAGCACCGGTACGAGCAATAGCCCGCGGTTCCACAGCAAGGCACTTCATGCCGGCCCAGCGGTCTGTTCTGAACACCTCACCTGCCAGCGGAGTTTCCATGATCACCGTCCACCACCTCAACAACTCGCGCTCACAGCGCATTCTCTGGCTGCTGGAAGAGCTGGACGTGCCCTATGAAATCAAGCGCTACCAGCGCGACCCGAACACCAACCTGGCGCCGCCGGAACTCAAGGCCATCAACCCGCTGGGCAAGTCGCCGGTGATCGAGGACGGCCCCCATGTGCTGATCGAATCCGGCGCCATCATCGACTACCTGATCCGCCGTCACGGCGCAGGCCGGCTGCAGCCGGATCCGGCCACTGCCACCTACGACGAGTATGTGCAATGGCTGCACTTCGCCGAAGGCTCGGCCATGCTGCCGCTGATGCTCAACCTGTACGTGGGGCGCCTGGGCGAAGCCGGCGCGCCACTGCACCCGCGCATCGAAGCCGAGGTGGCCAACTACCTGGGCTACCTGGACCAGGCCCTGGGCCTGACACCCTACCTGGTGGGTGACGAACTCAGCGGCGCCGACATCCAGATGAGCTTCATCGGCGAAGTCGCCAAGGCCCAGGGCAAGCTGCCGGCCTACCCGAACCTGGCCGCCTGGGTGCAACGCTTCCAGGCGCGGCCGGCGTATCGCAAGGCGGTGGAGCAAGGTGGGGAGTATGCCTTTGCCAAGTGAACCGCCGGTCAGGGGGCTGTAACGCTTATCTGGGTCACCCCTGCGGTTTCAGCCTGTTCCAGGATCTGCCCGGGCGTTGCGTCCGCGGTGGGCATGAACAGGCTGTTTTCCGCGTCGCCAAAATGCAGCTGCAACAGGTGCATCGCCGCTTCGTGGGGCAGCAACTCGGGCTGCTGCAGTTCCAGCGCGTGGGTACGGGGCTCGCCGTTGAAGCGGTATTGCAGGGTGTAGAGGTGCATGAGTGTCCCTTTTTCCGAGTGGCCCGGTGTGCCGTGCAGCGTTGTCGCCGCTAGCGGTGACAATACCAGCAACCGCTGCTGTCAGTCGGTTCGTGCGGTTCGTCCAGCACCGACGCCCCAATGAAAATAATTTTCATTTTCTAGTGAGGTGTTCTGGCTCGGCGCTCGTGTAGTGAATGAAAGGCAATCCTATTCGCATTCACTTCACCCAGCACAGAGCATCGGCATGACCTACAGGCACTCGGCGAACACCTTCTTCCTCCCTACCCACCCGCGCTACCGAAGCGCCTGTGCCGGCGGCGTGCTGATGCTAAGCCTGGCGCAGCCGCTGTGGGCGGCTGACAGCGTGGAGCTTGGCGCCACGACCATCGACAGCACCACCCCGACCACCACCGAGAAAAGCCAGACCAGCTACCAGGCCGTGGCCTCCACCGTGGCCACCCGCACCGAAACGCCGCTGATCGAAGTGCCCGCCTCCGTCAACGTGGTCACTCACCGGGTGATCGAGGACCGCGCGCCGCAGAGCCTGGACGAAGCCATCAACGCGGTCAGCGGTGTCAAGCAAGGCAACACCCTGGGGGGCACCCAGGACGCGATCATCAAGCGTGGCTTTGGTACCAACCGCGACAACTCGATCATGCGCGACGGCATGCAATCGGTGCAGGCGCGCAACTTCACCCCTACCACCGAGCGCGTCGAAGTGCTCAAGGGCCCCGCCTCCATGCTCTACGGCGTGCAGGACCCGGGCGGCGTGATCAACGTGGTCACCAAGAAACCGCAACAGACCCAGGCCACGTCGATTTCCGGGTGGGGCACCAGCTATGGCGGTGGCGGCGGTCAGTTCGATACCACCGGCCCGGTGGGCGATACCAACCTGGCGTACCGCCTGATCTACGACAAGCAGCAGTACGACTACTGGCGCAATTTTGGCAGCACCGACCAGGAAGTGGTGGCGCCATCGTTGAGCTGGTTCGGTGACGACACCACCATTACCGCGGCCTACGAACACATGGAGTATTCGGTGCCCTTCGACCGTGGCACCCAGATCAACACCACCACCGGCAAGGTCCTGGACATTCCGCGCAACCGCCGTCTGGATGAACACTTCAACATCACCACTGGCCGTTCCGACGCCTTCAACCTGACGGCCGAGCACCGCCTCAACGACGACTGGACCCTGAAGGCCGGCTACGGCTACAGCCGCAACTACTACAACGACCACCAGTCACGTTATATCTCCGCCAACTTCACCACCGGCCAGGTCACCCGGCGTGGCGACGCCACCCGCGACGCCCTGCAGGTAGCCCATACCGCCACCGTCAGCGCCCTGGGTAACCTGGAGTTCGCCGGCATGCGCCACGAATTCCTGGTGGGCGTGGACTACATGCACAACGACCGCACCCTGGGCGACCTGATCCGCAACGTCAACGACACCCACTTCAACTACAACGACCCCGTGTACGGGCAAGTGCCGGTGCCCAGCCGCGTCAGCGCCGCCAACAGCGACCAGACCGACCTGCTGCACACCCACGCCTTCTTCCTGCAGGACGCCATTCACCTGAACGACCAATGGATACTCCAGGCCGGCCTGCGCTACGAGTCGTTCACCGAATACACCGGCAAGGGCCGTCCGTTCGTGGTGGGCGCCGACGTCGACCGCAGCAAGGCCGTGCCACGCCTGGGCCTGGTGTACATGATCCAGCCCGACTGGTCGGTGTATGGCAGCTACACCGAATCATTCCGCCCCAACACCTCCATTGCCACCGTCATCGGCGACCTGGCGCCCGAGGAAGGCCGGGCCTACGAGATCGGCACCAAATTCCAGAACGACTACCTCACCGCCAGCCTGGCGGCGTTCACCATCACCAAGAAGAATGTGCAGACCAGCGCCACCTGCGGCACCGAGACCTGCACGCGGCTGGGCGGCGAAGCGCGCTCGCGCGGAGTGGAACTGGACGTCAGCGGCCAGCTCAACGAATTCTGGAGCGTGACCGGCAGCTACGCCTACACCGACACCGAGTGGACCAAGGACCCCATCCTCCAGGGCACGCCCCTGGACGGCGTGTCGAAGAACACCGCCGCGCTGTACCTGACCCGCGACTTCGGCCACGTCGGCATCGGCGACCTGCGCGCCGGCTTCGGGGGCCGCTACATGAGCAAATGGGGCGCCAACGACGGCACCGGTACCGAGTACTGGCTGCCTTCGGCGAAGGTCGCCGACGCGTTCGTGGCCTACAAGATGAAGCTTGACCAGAAAGACCTGACCCTGCAGCTGAACGTCAAGAACCTGTTCGACGAGACCTATTACGTCTCCAGCAGCGGCCTGGGTTCCCCCGCCATTGTCATTGGAGAACCACGCCAGGTGATCGCCAAAGCCACCCTGGCCTTCTGACCCCAAGGACCGATCATGCCCCGTTCCCTCACGCAGGCACTGAGCCTGGCCGCAGCGATGCTCGCCGGCCAGGCCATGGCCGCCAGCCTTGATCCGCAACTGCCGGCCTACAGCCCGCAAGCGGTGCAACCGACGCCCGGCGCACCGTACCTGACGCCCGAGGGTGCCATTCGCATCGGTGGCGCCGAGCACGTGCGCTACATCGTCGAGCGCTTCAATGCCGCCCTGCTCGAAAGCCACCCCGGCTGGCATTTTCAGGACGAATCCAAAGGCACCACCAGCGCCGTGCCGCTGCTCACCCACGGGGTGACGCTATTCGGTGCGATGGGCCGCGAGATCAACCCGCTGGAGGTCAAGGCCTACAGCAAGATCGTCGGTACCGCGCCCCTGGAGATCCGCATTGCCCTGGCGGCGAACGACACCTCCCAACACCTGGCCACGTCACTGGCGGTGTACGTCAACCGCGCCAACCCGCTGGCCCAGGTCAGCGCTGCTCAGGTCAGCCGCGCATTGACCGTCGGCAACCCGGACGGCGACCTGTCCACCTGGGGCCAACTGGGCCTGGGCGGCGACTGGCGGGAGCGGCGCATACACCCCTACGGCACACCGGAGTTCACCGGCTTCGGCACCTACCTGCAAGCCAACCACCTGCAGGGCCGCCCTCTGACACCGGGCTACGAGGCCTACGGCAACACCGAGGCGATTCTGGCGCGTCTGGCCGCCGACCCGGCCGGCCTGGCGGTAGCGGCCATCGGCCTGAGCGACGCCCATATCAAGGCGCTGCCGATGGTAGACGAGCATGGGGCCGTGACCACCGGTACCGAGGCTGAAGTCCGCGAAGGTCGCTACCCCTATGGGCGGTTCCTGTACCTGTACCTGCGCCGCGAGCCTGGCAAGGCCGTCGACCCGGTGGTACGCGAGTACCTGCGCTTCGTCCTGTCGCGCCAGGGCCAGCAGATCATCGCCAGCCAGCCAAAGGGCTACTTCCCCCTCAGCGCTGCCCAGGCCCGGGCGGAACTGACCAAACTCGACGAGGTTGCCCCACGATGATGCCCCTGCTCAAATCCATGGCTTGGCTGGGCCTGTGCCTGCCCATGACCTGGGCCCAGGCCGACAGCCTGACACCGCCCGTACACGCCAGTTATCTGACCGCCGACGGCGCCATCGCCATCATCGGCAACGACGGCATGCAGCCGCTGATCGAACAGCTCAACGCGCTGTTCGTGCGCCAGCATCCCGGCTTTCGCTTTGCCGTCACCCCCCAGGGCTCGTCGGTGGGCCTGCCCGCCCTGACGGCCGGCGCCACCGCCATCGCGCCGTTGTCGCGCGAGCCTTGGGCGGGTGACCTGCACGGCTTCGAGCAGGTGTTCGAGCGTGTCCCTCTGGACATCCGTATCGGTTATTCGGGGTATGGGCCACGCGCCAATGGCAAGACCCCGCCTGCGGTGTACGTGCACCCGGACAACCCGCTGGCGAGCCTGGACCTGAACCAGCTGGCCAAGGTAGTCACCGCTGGCCAGCCAGGGGGCGATATCAATACCTGGGGGCAGTTGGGCCTGAAAGGTGATTGGGCCGGGCGGCGCATCCACGTCTACGGCCTGCGCGACGAGGGTGGGTTTGCCACCAACCAGCGCATGGATCGCTTTGGCGGCAAACCGTTCAGCCCCCATTATGAAGGGCTGGACAGCGTGGGCGCGGTGCTCAAGGCCGTGGCCACTGATAGCCACGGCATCGGGCTGGTCGGCTGGGCCAACAGCGGCACACTGGCGCCGGGGCTGCGCATCGTGCCCCTGGCCGCCAAGCCTGGCGAGGCGGCACGGGGGCCTGCGCTGGAAGACGTGGCCGCCGGGGCGTACCCGCTATCTTCGTACCTGCACCTGTTCGTCAATGCGGCGCCGGGCCAGCGCCTGGAGCCGTTTATCAAGGCCTACCTGGCGGCGGCGTTGAGCGATGAAGGCCAGGCCTTGGTGCGGAGGCAAACCGCGAGTGCCGAAGGCTATGTGCCGTTGAGTGCGCAGGACCTGGCCCAGGAGCGGCGCAAGCTGGACAGCCTGTAGTCGCCAGCTCGGCGGTGCTCTTTTCCCGAGCTTCGCCCGGTCCCACTCGGTGCGCGTGGTCGCCAGAGGGGCCGGGCACCGTTCGAGGAGCATGCGCCGCCGAGATCAATGGCTCAACTGGTTGCTGAACTGCCCCACCGCATCCACCACTTTCTGCGCGCCTTCCTGGATCTCGGCGATCACCGCCCCCGACTGCGCCGCCAGCCCCAGCCCCTGTTCGGCCTGGCGTTTGCCCTGCTCGATCACCTGCACGGCCTCTTCGGCCAGTGTCTGGTTCTGCGATACCACCGCCACGATCTCCTCGGTCGCCTTGCTGGTGCGCGAGGCCAGTTGCCGCACTTCATCAGCCACTACCGCAAAGCCGCGCCCCTGCTCGCCCGCGCGGGCAGCCTCGATGGCTGCGTTCAAGGCCAGCAGGTTGGTCTGGTCGGCAATGCTGCTGATGCTGCTGATGATGGTGCCGATCACCTGGGACTGCTTGTCCAGGGCGGCGATGCCCTCGGCGGCTTTCTCCATCTGGGCCGCCAGTTGCCGCATCACTTCCACGGTTTCCTGCACCACGCTGCTGCCCCGGCGCGCGGCCGCGTCAGTGTCCTCGGAAGTGGTATAGGCGATGTCGGCCGCGTCGGCCACGGCCAGCTCACGGTTGACCTGCTCGGTGATGACAGTGGCGAATTTGACCACCTTGTACAAACGGTCATGCACGTCGGTGATGGGGTTGTAGGAGGCCTCCAGCCATACCGTGCGGCCGGCGCTGTCCACGCGCTTGAAGCGGCTGGCCACGTACTCGCCTCGACGCAGGGTGTCCCAGAAGGCCTGGTACCGGGGGCTGTTGAATTCATCGGGGTCGCAGAACAGCCGGTGGTGCTTGCCCATGACCTGATCGAGCCGGTAGCCCATGGCGCCAAGGAACCGCTCGTTGGCTGCCAGCACCACGCCGTCGAGGCTGAACTCGATCACGGCGGTGGAACGCTGCAAGGCTTCGATGAGGTTCTGGTGTTCGCGAGAGGTGACGATGGTGCGGGTCAGGTCATTGGCAAAGACCGAGCAATGCATCACGCGGCCGGCGCTGTCGCGCACCGGCTGGACAATGGCCCGCAGCCACGCTTCGACGTTGTCACCTCGGCTCAGTTGCAGGGCTCCTGCCCAGTGGGCGCCGTTCTGGATCGCCTGCTTCATGCGTTTGAAGTGCTCGGAACCAGTGGCCTGTGACGGTACCAGGTCGACCAGCGCCCGGCCGATCACCTGTTCGGCGCGGTAGCCCATTTCCCGCTCGAAATTGCGGTTGGCGTAGAGGATCCGGCCCTGGGGGTCCAGGGTCAGTGCCAGCATCTCGGTGTCGAGACTCTCCTGGACCTGCTGCAACGACGACAACTGTTCATTGGCAACGGACAACGCGTGCTTCAACCGCTTGTTAAACATCATGGGGACCGTGTCTCGAAAAGGCTTGATAAGGGGCAGGTTCGTGGCACTGCTATCGGCATCGTTACGCCCGGCTTGAATCCATGGCCGGCGCACCGTGTTAAGGTGCGAGGCATCGTTGACCAGGAGGTTTGATTCCATGAGCAAGACCCCGTACGTCCCACCCAAGGTCTGGACCCACGAAGCACCGTCGGGTGGCCAATTCGCCAATATCAACCGCCCTGTCGCCGGCCCTACCCACGACAAGGAACTGCCGGTCGGCACACACCCCTTGCAGCTGTATTCCCTGGCGACGCCGAACGGCATCAAGGTCACCATCCTGCTCGAAGAGTTGTTGGCCCTGGGGCACAGCGGCGCCGAGTATGACGCCTGGCTGATCCGCATCAACGAGGGCGACCAGTTCTCCAGCGGCTTCGTCGACATCAACCCCAACTCCAAGATCCCAGCCCTGCTGGACCGCAGCGTCGAACCCGCAGTGCGTGTGTTCGAGTCCGGTTCGATCCTGGTGTACCTGGCGGAAAAGTTCGGCGCCTTCCTGGCCACCGACCTAGCCACTCGCACCGAGACCCTCAACTGGCTGTTCTGGCAGATGGGCGCGGCGCCCTACCTGGGCGGCGGTTTCGGGCACTTCTATGCTTATGCGCCGGAGAAGATGGAATACCCCATCAACCGCTTTACCATGGAAGCCAAACGCCAACTGGACGTGCTCGACCAGCGCCTGGCGCACAGCGAATACCTGGCTGGCGATGACTACAGCATCGCCGATATCGCGGTGTGGTCGTGGTACGGGCAACTGGCGCTGGGCAAGCTGTATTCAGCCGCCGAGTTCCTCAGCGTGCAGGACTACACCCATGTGCAGCGCTGGGCCCAGAACATCGCCCAGCGCCCAGCCGTGCTGCGCGGTACGCGGGTCAACCGCACCTGGGGAGATGAGGCATCGCAGGTACCGGAGCGCCACCAGGCCGCGGATCTGGACTGACGCTTTACCGAACCTTTACCAACCCTAGACCTGCGTTTACACGGATCTGGTGTTTCATGTGTCCATGGCGAACCCACACTTTTCGCCAAAGGAGACACCATGATTTCGAAGATGACCAAAGCCCTGATCCTGTCCGGCTGCCTGATCGCCGCTGGCACCGCCTCCGCCGACCAGCGCGACGTGATCGTGCCTGTCATCGCCGGAGCCGCGGTGGGCGCGGTACTGGCGACCGTCATCAGCGGCGGCCATGAGCACCATCACCCTCACTACTACCAACCGGCCCCGCGCCCCGTGTACTACCAGCCGGTCGCGTACGAATACCGCCGCTATGCGCCGCCACCGCCACCGCGCTACTACGATGCGGGCTACCACCGCGGGTATGACCGGGGCTACGGCCGCTGGTAAGCCGCCCTGGGCGCGCTGTAGCAGCGAAGCTGGCCGCGTCCACGGTGCTTGCGGTATGCCTGGTGCAACGCAGTGCCTGTGACGCGGCCGGGTCCGCTGCTACAAGGGGGTGGAGGGTTGCGGGAATACATGCGCGCACAGGTAGTCCACCAGTGCGCGCACCTTCGGCGACGGGTGACGGCTGCCCGGCCACAGCACATGGAATACATTGGTATGTAATACATACTCCTGCAAGACAGGTTGCAAGGTGCCTGCCGCCAGTTCCTCGCGAATGGCAAAATCTGGCAGGTAGGCGATGCCCAGCCCCCGCAAGGCAAAGCACACGCGTGTCTCGATGTTGTTGCAGATCATCGCCACCGGCAGCTGCAAGTCCGCTTCGCCGTCCTCGCGGCGCAACACCCAGGTCTCCAGCTTGCCGCTGCTGGGGAAGCGGTAATGCAGGCACGCATGCCTGAGCAGATCCGTGGGCACCCTGGGGGTGCCCCGCTGCGCCAGGTAAGCGGGGGACGCCACCAGCAACAGTCGGAACATCCCCAACCGGCGCGCGGATAGTCGCGAGTCGCTGGGTTCGCCCGTGCGAATCACGGCATCGAAACCTTCGTCGATGACATCCACCAAGCGGTCACTGAAGTCCAGGTCCAGCTCGATGTCGGGGTAGGCCACCATGAATTGCGCCAGCACCGGCAACATCAAAGGGCTGACCATGGGCAGGCTCACCCGCAGCCGTCCCCGGGGGGCAGCCGACGCCTGGGCGAGCTCCTGTTCGGCGCTGTCGAACTCGGCAAGGATGCGCCGGCAGCGCTCCAGGAACATCTCGCCTTCGACCGTGAGGGCCACGCTGCGGGTGCTGCGGTGAAACAGCCGCGCGCCCAGGCTCTGCTCCAGCCGGCTGATACTCTTGCCCACCGCTGACGCGGATATTCCCAGAACGCGGCCGGTGGCGACGAAACTGCGGGTTTCAGCGACCTGCACAAAGACGGCGAAATTGCCGAGGCGATCCATGGCACTCCTCCATTGCGGAACGAACGGTCCGCAAAGCACGGAACAGTACCCTACTTTGTCTCAGGCCTGGAACTTTCTACCGTGTGCGGCATTCCTCTGAACCTGGATGTTCTCCATGACTGCGCGCCCTTCAACTGACACCCCTGCTCGCCCCTTGCCGCTTGGCGCCTTGCTGGCCCTGGCCATGGCCGGCTTCATCACCATTCTCACCGAAGCCTTGCCTGCCGGCCTGTTGCCGCAGATGGCCGCCGGCATGAACGTGGCGCCTACCTGGGTCGGGCAGATGATCACTGCCTATGCGCTCGGCTCGATGCTGGCGGCCATTCCCCTGGCTACCGCTACCCAGGGCGTGCGGCGCCGGCCCCTGCTGCTGGCAGCGATCGCCGGTTTTGCGGTGGCCAATACGGTCACCGCGTGCTCCACCAGCTACACCCTGACGCTGGTGGCGCGGCTGATAGCCGGTGTCTCGGCAGGCCTGCTGTGGGCGCTGATCGCGGGCTATGCGGCACGCATGGTGCCCGATGAACAGAAAGGCCGGGCCATTGCAGTCGCCATGGTTGGCACCCCCTTGGCATTGTCGCTGGGGGTACCGGCGGGCACACTGCTGGGCAACGTGCTGGGGTGGCGCCTGTGCTTTGGCCTGATCAGCGTGCTGACGCTGGTCCTGATGGCATGGGTACGCCTGGGGCTGCCGGATTTCGCCGGGCAACCCGGTGGCAAACGCCTGACCACCCGCCAGGTGTTCAGCCTGCCAGGCGTACGCCCGGTGCTGTTCGTGGTGCTGGCGTTCGTGCTGGCCCACAACATCCTGTACACCTACATCGCACCGTTCCTGGCCACCGCGCACCTGGCCGAGCGCACTGACCTGGTGCTGCTGGTGTTCGGCGTGACGTCGGTGCTGAGTATCTGGGTGATTGGGGCGCTGATCGACCGCCACCTGCGCCGCCTGACCCTGGTCAGCACCCTGTTGTTCGGCCTGGCGGCGCTGCTGATTGGCATCGCCGGCAGCCAGCCGCTGGCGGTGTACGCCGCGGTGGTGTGCTGGGGCCTGGCGTTCGGTGGCGCCGCCACCCTGTTCCAGACCGCCCTGGCCAATGCGGCCGGCGACGCCATGGATGTGGCCCAGGCCATGCTGGTCACGGCGTGGAACCTGGCGATCGCGGGCGGCGGCATTGTCGGCGGGGTATTGCTGGACCGCTTCGGTACCACCACTTTCGCGCCTGCGGTCCTGGCGCTGTTGCTGGCGACGTTCTGGGTCGTGTGGTCGGCCCGCCGGGGTGGCTTTCCCGTGGCGGCGACCGCAAGCGCCGGGTGAACCTACCCCCCCCTGTGAAACCCTCGCTGGACGCCACCGCCTGGATCATTCGGCAATCAGCTGTTCGAAGGCTTTCACCGCCTGGGCCACCGCCGGCAGGCGGTCGCGCTCGGCGAGCCAGGCCAGCACCAGGCGCTCTTCGCTGGGCAGGTCGCTGACGCGCCGCTGACACAGTCCGGCCTGCACCGGCTCGCCGGGCCACACCGGCAGCAACGCCACCCCTGCCCCCGCCGAGGCCAGCGCCAGCGCGGCGGCAATGTCCGAACACTCGAACGCCACTTCAGGCCGCAACCCGGCTGCGGCGAAGGCTTGTTGCACGCGCTCGTAAAACCCATGGCCCTGGCGCCGACGCACCACGATCAAGGGCACCCGGGCCAGTTCGGCCAGGGTGCACTCGTTGCCCTCGGGCAGGCGCCCGGGCAGCGCCTCCACGGCCATCAACGCCAGGGGCTGCAGGGCAACGGTATGCAGCAGAGGGTTGGTCACCGGCCATTGGCTGATGGCGAAATCCAGCTGGCGGGCCTGGAGCATGTCCTCCAGGGCGGCGGGCTCGGCGTGGTAGATGGAGAAGAGGATTTGCGGCAATTGCTGCTTGAGGTCGGCCATGACGCGGGACACGCAGCCGACCCCTGAAGTGACCGTGCCGATGCTGACCTTGCCACTGACACCCTGGGCCAGGCCGCGCATCTCGGCGTCGATTTCATCGGCCAGGTTCAGCAGTTCGCAGGCGCGCCGGTACAGGTGCTGGCCGGCGTCGGTGACCAGCAGGCCGCGGCCCTGGCGCTCGAACAACTGCACGCCGTAATCGGCTTCCAGGGTCTTGAGGTGCTGGCTCAGTGGCGGCTGGGCGATGTGCAGTGCCTCGGAGGCGGCAGCGATGGATTTACGCTCGACGATGGTCTTGAAGTACAACAACTGGCGCAAATTCATGAAGGGCTCGGTCCAGGGGGCGTGGACCTAGGATAGCGGAACCGCTCAGTTGGAGCAGCCTTTGCCCATGACCCGGTACACCAGCGAGTGGCGCTGGCCCTGGCTGTCTTCGTAGACCATGGTCACCGGGACCACCGTGCACACGTCGGGGATGTCACCGGCGTCGATGACCCGCGCGATATCGAGTTTCTGGCCGTAGGTATAGGTTTGGGCGGGGTCGGCGTGGGCACTGGCGGCAGCGAAACCGAGGGCCAGGGCGGCGAAAGTCAGGGTGAGTCTCATGGCGTTGTCCTGTGGTAGTTGAGTACCCACAGGTTAAGGACCCCTCGCGCGCGCGACCATGACCGAATTCGTCAGCACTCATACCGAAAACCGTGTTCAGCCGGTAGCAGCACAGCTTGCTGGCGAACGAGGCGACTCGGTGTGTCAGCCAGTACGAGTTGCCCCCTTCCCGAGCTTCGCCCGGTCCCACAGGGTGACCAAGGTCCTGCAGCAACCCTTGTGGGACCGGGCGCAAGCTCGGGAAGCGGACAACGCGGTGTGCCTGATGCTGAGCATCAGGGCCATCGCATCACTTGGGCAGCGCGAACGCCATCACGTAGTCACCCTGCTTGGTGCCCAACGAACCATGACCACCGGCGACCACCAGCACGTACTGGCGGCCGTCCTTGCCGGTGTAGGTCATCGGCGTGGTCTGCGCGCCGGCAGGCAGGCGGGCTTCCCACAACTGTTTGCCGTTGCGCACGTCATAGGCTCGCAGGTACTGGTCCAGAGTGGCGCTAAGGAAAGCCACGCCGCCCTTGGTCATGAAGGTGCCGCCCAACGCGGGCACGCCCATGGTCAGCGGCAGCGGTACCGGCGAGTTGTCACGCACCGTGCCGTTCTTGTGCTTCCAGATCACCTGGTGGGTGGTCATGTCCACGGCGGCGACGTAGCCCCAGGCCGGTGCCTGGCACGGCAGGCCCATGGGCGACAGGAAGGCGTTCATGATCACACCATACGGTGCGCCCTTGTTGGCCTGGACGCCTTCGGTCTCGCTCTTGCGAGCAGGGCCGCCTTCCACGTCCGAGGCGGGTACCAGCTTGTCGACAAACGCCATGTAGTTGGGGTTCACGAACATGATCTGGCGCTCCGGGTCAACCGATACGCCGCCCCAGTCGAACACCCCGAAGTTACCTGGGTACACCAGCGACCCCTGCAGCGACGGCGGCGTGAACGCGCCGTCGTAGCGCAGTTGCTTGAAGTCGATGCGACACAGCATCTGGTCGAACGGGGTCACGCCCCACATGTCACGCTCGGTCATCACCGGCGGCATGAAGTTGAGCTGCGACTTGGGCTGGGTAGGCGCCGTGTGGTCGCCGGGCACCGCGCCGCCGGGCACGGGTACTTCGTCGATGGGCACGATCGGCTGGCCGTTGGTGCGGTCCAGCACGTAGACGCTGCCCTGCTTAGTGGACGCGATCACGGCCGGCTTGATGCCGTCGGCGGTCTTGATGTCCATCAGGCTTGGCTGGCCGCCCACGTCCATGTCCCACAGGTCGTGGTGGGTGAACTGGCTGGCAATGGCAGCGGCGCCGGCCAGAACCACGGCCACGCTCAGGCTACCGGTGCCCAAGGCATAAGGCACACCTGCCAGCAGGGGCTTGCGGAACCAGGGCAGCAACAGCACCAGGCCCAGCACGAACCACAGGGCCAGGCGCGGCACCAGTTGCCACCAGTCCAGGCCCACTTCCCATAGCGACCACAGGGTGCTGGCGAACAGCACCAGCGCATACAGCGCCAAGGCGGCGCGGCGCCCGGCCAGCAGCAGCACGCCGGTCACGGCGATGCCGATGCCACTCAACAGGTAATACAGCGAGCCGCCCAGGGTCGCCAGCTTGATACCGCCGGCTAACAGGGCCAGGCCCATCAGCAGCATCACTACGCCGAGCAGGCTCGGCAGCAGGCGACGCGGCGTGGAAGCACGGTCTGTGCTCATAGTGCGTTTTCTCCAGAATGATGAAAGGCGCGCGACGACCGTCCGGTCTATACCGGGTTCAGCGTTGCGACGGCCTGGTTTTTTATAGGTATGAAGTCAGCGCAAGGTCTGACAGACACGCGACGCAAAAGGTCGATTGAAGGCGTAACAGCACAGATACGATGTCATACACCGGTGCGACATTGCATCGCACCAAGGTCTAATACAAAGGGAGCCCGCCACCTGTACTGTCAGAATTGACAGGTTCGCGAACTCCCCGCGGGGAAAATACTGGTGCCTCTGAACCTTCACGAGGCACGCCCCATGAACCTTTCCGATGCACCCCGCAACGCAGACCTGGACCCCTCTTTCGCAGGAGGTATCGTCGATTTGCAGCGCCTGCTGCCAGCCGGCATGCAACTTCTTGCCGCAGGCCCCTGCCTGGTACTTCAAGACGGAGGCGTACTGGTAGGTGCCGCTCTGCCAGGGCCCAATGGCAACTCAGCACTCATAACACCCCTGCTGATGAAACTCACCACCGACGGCACGTTGGACCGGTCCTTTGGCAACGACAATGGCTACGTCATTGCAGAAGAGGTAGTGGCGATCGAATCACTGCGACAGCTCGAGAGCGGCACTATCGTCGTCGGCCTGCTGTTCGAGAATAGCGAAACCTTTGAAATGATTCCGTTATTGATCGGTTACTTGCCGGATGGAACGCCTGATGACTGGTTTAACGGGGGGCAACTGCTGATCACACAACTGCCGAATTTCAACCCGGCTGCCGTCCCGGCCACACAGCCCCCGCCCCCGCCGACCACCACCGCGCATCACGCCATTCTGCTTGCGTTCCGACATCGGGACATGCAGAGTTCGACCGAGCGCGACTACATGATTCAAGTCACCGCACTAGGTGAGCTGGATCTGGCATTCCAGCAGACTGGCTATACGCGGGTCGCCTACGCACCTGACGTTTTCATGCGCATCAACGCCTTTGACAAACGCTCGGACGGCACAATCCTCGTCGCCGGACAAGTGAACCAACAGGGAGCGTTGGCCCTGCTCACGGCAGACGGCGCCATCGACAGCACCTTCGGCGACCGAGGTTTCCTGTTGATCGAGGACGGTACACAATCCGAGCTGACGGGGTTGTTCGTGACGGCAGGCGACACGATCAGGGTCATCGGCCGGCGCTTGCTCAGTGGCAAACAGCGCTGGGACGAGTTTGTGAGGGGCTATGACGCCAACGGCGTCGACGAGGCGGGATTCACCACCACCTACCGTCATTACGAAGGCGACTTCGGGGCCGGATTCGGTGCCATAGCCTCGACACCGACCGACAACTACCTCTGGTGCCTGTCCAATGTCTGGCGGTTTTCGGGGGGCAACCTCAACGCGCAAATCCTGATGTCACGCTTGCTGCCAAACGGACAACCCGACGACACCTTTGGCGAGGACGGCTATTGGCTGATTCCAGACACGTACCTGGGGCGTGGCTTTGCCGTCCAGAATGACCTGAAATGCATCGTCGTTGTGCAGAATCAGCAAGGCAGCGGCGTTTATTTCACCGCTCACCGCTACCTGGGGTCACCCCCGGCCCAGCCCCCACACCCGCGCGATGTCACGCGCCCGATCGCGCAGTAGCGGCGCGGCGTTCCGGCAAGCGTGCTCCAGGGTCATCGGGCCGCTGGCCAGGGCGAAGGCGGCGTCGACACCGTGGTCGTACATCTGCTCATAGCCGTCGCCCAGGGTACCGGCGATCACCACTACCGGCACGTGCGCGGCCTGGGCCACGCGGGCCACACCGAACGGCGTCTTGCCACGCAGAGTCTGCGCATCGAAACGCCCTTCGCCGGTGATCACCAGGTCGGCGCCCTCCACCGCCTTGGCCAAGCCCACCAGTTCGGCCACCACTTCCACCCCGGGGCGGAAGGTGGCATTCAAGAAAGCCTTGGCGGCGAAGCCCATCCCACCTGCCGCACCGGCGCCCGGCTCATCGCGCAGGTCGCGGCCCAGCACGCCGGCAGCGTGGTCGGCGAAGCGCCCCAGGGCAGCGTCCAGGTGCAACACCTGCTCGGGGTTGGCGCCCTTCTGGGGGCCGAATACATGGGACGCGCCGTGAGGGCCGCATAGCGGGTTGTCGACGTCGGCGGCCACTTCGAAAGTGACCTCGGCCAGGCGGGGGTCCAGGCCTTCGGGGTCCACCCGATGCAGCTGTGCCAGGGCCAGGCCACCCTTGGCCAGGACCGCGCCGACTGCGTCACGCAGGTCCAGGCCCAAGGCGCGGAGCATGCCGGTGCCGGCGTCGTTGGTGGCGCTGCCGCCAATGGCCAGGATGACCCGCCGCGCGCCAGCGTCGAGGGCAGCGCGAATCAGTTCGCCGGTGCCGAAGGTGCTGCTGGCGCAGGCGTCCCGTTGGGCCAACGGCACCAACTGCAAGCCACTGGCTTCCGCCATTTCGATGATGGCCGTGGCGCTGTCGGCCAGCCAGCCCCACCGTGCCTGGACCGCCGAACCCAGCGGCCCCTGGACGGTTTCCGTGCGCAGTTCGCCGTCACAGGCCGCCAGAATCGCCTCCATGGTGCCCTCGCCTCCATCGGCCATGGGGCATTGCAGCAACTGGGCCTGGGGCAGTGCCTGGGCCAGGCCTTCGGCAATGGCGGCGGCGACGCCGGCGGCGCTGAGGCTATCCTTGAACGAGTCGGGGGCGATGACGATTTTCATGACGGTTACTCCAGTTTCTTGTACGGCCATGCTGCCAGTTGCCCGGCCGCTCTGCGCCAGGCCCCTGCACAAGGGCAACGGCGCTTTGTTGTTCATTTCGACAAATCGGCTGGCAGCAACTGCACCCCCAGGTACAGGGTCAGCATGCCCTCCAGGCGGTTGGGGTCAATGCCGCTCAGTTCGGCGATGCGCTCCATGCGGTAGCGCAGGCTGTTGCGGTGGATACCCAGGGCATCGGCACAGGCCTGGCTCTGACCGTCGTGTTCGCACCAGGCGCGCAAGGTGGTCAGCAACTGGCCGCCACTGTCCTTGGCCATGACCCTGTGCAGCGGCCCCAGCCATTCTTCAAGGCTGTCATCACCCCGGTGGCGCCAGAGCATGGCGGGCAGGCGCAGGCGCGACAGGTACAGGCAGCGCTGGCCGGGCAGAATGTCGCGGCCGTAGGCCAGCAGGTCGCGCACGCCGCGATAGCCGCGGCGCACGGTGGCCAGGTCGTCGGCGGGCTGCCCCAGCGCCACGCGGTCCACTGCCCAGCCCTGGGCGCCAAGTTTGTCCAGCAGGCGTTGCTCATCCACTACCACGCTGGCGGGCCGGCACCACAGCAGCGACCCAGCGGCCGGGCTCAGGCACCAACTGTCCGGATAGCGGCCCGCCAGCCAGGCGGCCATGGCCTCGCAGCCCTGCCCTGGCTGCAGTTCGAACAGCCAGGGGGTGCGCGGCAACTGCGGTTTGAGGCCCATCTGCCGGGCCTCGTCGAGCAGCCGGGGCGAATCGTCGCCTTCCAGCAGCAACGCCAGCAGGTCGTCACAACGCTGGCGCCGCCAGTGCTGTTCCACTTGCAGGCGGCGTTGGCCTACCAGCATCTCGGCGGTCATGCGCACCAGTTCGCCAAACGTGCGCAACTGCGCCGGGTCGCCGGTCAGGCCCAGCACGCCGATAAGGCGGCCGTCCAGCAGCAGCGGCAGGTTTACCCCCGGCTGCACGCCCTTCAGGCACTGCGCGGCCTGGGCGTCGAGCTCCACCACCCGGCCGTTGGCCAATACCAGTTGGGCGCCTTCGTGGCGAGTGTTGATGCGTTCCGGCTCGCCGCTGCCCAGAATCAGCCCCTGGCTGTCCATGACGTTGACGTTGCAGGGCAGAATGGCCATCGCGCGGTCGACAATGTCTTGCGCAAGGTCGTGATCAAGTTCAAACATGGTCTGGAGAAATCCTGATAAACGCGCCTGTAGAATTGCACAGTCGGGGCGCCCGATGCCTGTGCAAACACACAAAGACAGTGCCTGCTTCGTCACAGACACTCAAGGGTGGCTCACGATAGCCGCGAATAACATAAAAACAGAGAGAAATTGCATGTCTACCCCAACCGCCCTTGACCATGGCACTTCCAGCGTCAGGGACGCTGTGTACCGGCGCATCACCTTGCGCCTGATCCCCTTCATCTTCGTCTGCTACCTGTTCAACTACCTGGACCGCGTGAACGTCGGTTTCGCCAAGTTGCAGATGCTCGACGCCCTGAAGTTCAGCGAAACCATCTACGGCCTGGGGGCTGGGATCTTCTTCATTGGCTACGTGCTGTGCGGCCTGCCCAGCAACCTGGCGCTGACCCGTTTCGGCCCGCGGCGCTGGATCGCGGTGATGATGCTGGCCTGGGGGGGCCTGTCCACCTGCCTGCTGTTCGTCACCACGCCCATGGAATTCTACGCGCTGCGCCTGCTCACCGGCGCCGCCGAAGCGGGCTTCTTCCCAGGCATCGTGCTGTACCTTTCGCAGTGGTTCCCCGATGCCAGACGTGGCCGCATCATGGCGCTGTTCATGTCTGCCATTCCGGTGTCGGGCCTGCTGGGCAGCCCGTTTTCCGGCTGGATCCTGAACCACTTCGCCGTAGGCCAGCACGGCCTGGCCGCCTGGCAGTGGATGTTCCTGATCCAGGGCATCCCGACCATGGTGCTGGGGGCCCTGGCCTATTTCCTGCTCAGCGACAGTTTCGCCAAGGCCACCTGGCTGAGCGCCGAACAGCGCCAGGTGGTGGAAGCAGACCTGGCCGACGACGCACGCAGCAAGCCGGTGCAACCGCGTGAAACCCTGGGCGCGGTGTTCGCCACGCCGCTGATCTGGGTGCTGGGGCTGATCTACTTCTGCATCCAGAGCGGCGTGTACGCCATCAATTTCTGGTTGCCGTCGATCATCAAGAACCTGGGGTTCAGCGATGCCCTGGTGATTGGCTGGCTGAGCGCCATTCCGTACTTGCTGGCGGGCATCTTCATGCTGCTGGTGGGCCGGTCGGCGGACCTGCGCAACGAGCGCCGCTGGCACCTGGTGGTGCCGATGCTGATGGGTGCCGCAGGCCTGGTGATCGCGGTGAACTTCGCCGCCACCCCGGCCATCGCCATCGTCGGCTTGAGCATCGCCACCATGGGCGCCCTCACCGGCCTGCCGATGTTCTGGCCACTGCCCACCGCGCGCCTGAGCGCAGGCGTTGCCGCGGGCGGTCTGGCGATCATCAACTCGGTGGGGCAGATGGCCGGCTTCCTGAGCCCCTACATCGTTGGCTTCATCAAGGACCAGACCGGCTCCACCGACGCGGCGCTGTATGCGCTGGCGGGGCTCATCGTGGTGGGTAGCGCGGTAGCCTGGAAGGTCGCTGGCAAACGCGCCTGACCTGGCCTGCCCTGGCCCTGATGGCGTAAAGATCACTGGCGGCGCCGGTGCCACCCGGCGTACCTTTGAGGTTTTCCACCGCAAAGGGATGTCACCGATGATTTACCGCGCACTGGGCCACAGTGGCCTGAAGGTTTCCGCCCTGACCCTGGGCAGCATGATGTTCGGCGAGCAGACGGCCACCGAGGATGCCCTGCGCATCATCGACAAGGCCTGGGACCAGGGGATCAATTTCATCGACACTGCCGACGTCTACAACGGCGGGCGCAGCGAGGAAATCGTCGGCGAAGCCGTGGCCCGCCACCGCCATGAGTGGATTGTCGCCACCAAGGTCGGCTTCGGTCCCGCCGACGGCGTGCCCAACCGCAGTGGCCTGAGCCGCAAGCATATCTTCAACGGTGTGGAAGCCAGCCTGACCCGCCTGGGCACTGACTACATCGACCTGTACTACCTGCACCGCGACGACCTCAATACCCCGCTTGAGGTGACCGTCAGCGCCATCGGCGACCTGCTGCGCCAGGGCAAGATCCGCCACTGGGGCGTGTCCAACTTCCGCGGCTGGCGCCTGGCCGAAATCGTCAACGTGGCCCAGCGCCTGGGCGTGGACAAGCCGGTGGCCAGCCAGCCGCTGTACAACATCGTCAACCGCCAGGTCGAGACCGAGCAACTGACCGCCGCGGCCTACCACGGCCTGGGCGTGGTGCCGTTCAGCCCCCTGGCCCGCGGCGTGCTCAGTGGCAAGTACACCCCAGGCGCCGCCCCCGACGCCAGCAGCCGCGCCGGGCGCCAGGACAAGCGCATTCTGGAAACCGAATGGCGCGACGAATCCCTGCGCATCGCCCGGCAGATCCAGGCGTACACGGAGGACAAAGGCGTGGGCATCGTCGAATTCGCCATCGCCTGGGTGCTCAACAACCCCCGCGTCAGCTCGGCCATCGTCGGGCCACGTACCGAGGCGCAGTGGGACACTTACGGCGGTGCGCTGCAGGTGAATATCACGGCTGAAGACGAGGCCTTCATCGACAGCCTGGTGGCACCGGGGCACCCCTCGACACCGGGCTACAACGACCCGGGCCACTTCGTCAGCGGCCGCGCCTGACCCCCGCAGGCGCTGGCAAACCAGCGCCTGCAGCTAGCCAGCGAAGGTTCAGGTCAGGCATACCAGGGGCAGGGCCTGGCGCACGGCTTCCTGTTCCGAAGCCACGGCCAGGTGCGCGATGCCGAAGGCCTTGACCGCCATTTCCCCGCGCGCCTGAGCCTCGGCGCGCTGCTGCTCGTCTGGCTCGATGCTGATCATCGCCTTGCACACCGTGGCCAGCGGGACCTTGTTGTGCTTGAGCCAGACGCCGCGCTGACGGCGGTCTTCGGCCGTTTCTTCCTGGCGCAACTGGTCGTAGATCAGCACGAAGGGCCGGCCATGCTCCACCAGTGCGGCGGTTTCCGTCTCCCATTGGCTGGCGTAACCCGGCGTGGCAGCCTGCTCGCGAAAATAAACCAGCGGAAAGCGGCTGACGTCATGTACGGCGAAGCGGGTAGTGTCGAGTGACATGTGGGTACTCCTTGGCGTGTGTCAACGGCAGGTTAGCTGCGCAACACGGCGCAGCGGAAGTGCAGAAGACGCACTTCATAAGTGCGCGAGGCGGCATTTACCCGAGCGGCGACAGCACTGAGAATGCGTCGCAACATCATCAGGCCATCACTTCGAAACGATGGCTCTGCTGAGGGCGCGCCCCTCACCGGGCGCCCCGGCGTTCTCCTGCATTCTCCCACTCGCTGCTCAAGGAACCGAAGATGCGCATGTCCGCGCCCTGCCCCCACAGGCTTACCTCGCTGTCCGTTGCCCTGCTCGTCACCCTGGCGGTGCCCCTGCCCGCCAGGGCCGCCACCGCCAGCTCGACCGCGACCACCGTCGACCTGCCCAGCACCACCGTCGACGCCCAGAGCATCGCTGATTCGGCCACCACCGAAGACACCCGCGCCTACACCACCGGCCAGACGGCCGCCGCTACCCGCCTGCCGCTGTCGCTCAAGGAAACGCCACAAAGCGTGACCGTGGTCACCCGCCAGGCGATGGATGACCAGCAACTGGACTCGGTTGACCAGGTGGTGGCCCGCACCACCGGCCTGTCGACCCAGACCTACGACACCGGACGAGCGTATTTCTATTCCCGCGGGTTTCAGATCGACAGTTTCCAGTTCGACGGCATTCCCACCGCCTTCACCCCCGGCACCAGCTTCCTGGACACCGCGCTGTATGACCGCGTGGAAGTGGTGCGCGGCGCCACCGGGCTGCTGACTGGGGCCGGCAATCCATCGGCGTCCATCAACCTGGTGCGCAAGCACCCCACACCCGACTTCTCCCTCAAGGCCAGCGTCAGCGGCGGTTCGTGGGACAATTACCGCGGCACCGTGGACCTGTCCACCCCGCTGAGCGCCGACGGCCGGGTGCGTGGGCGTTTCGTGGCGGTGGAAGAGATCGGCCACTCCTACCTGGACCGCTACCAGGCGAAAAAACAGGCGTACTACGGCGTGGTGGACGCCGACCTCACCGACGACACCACGCTGAGCGTGGGCTACGAAGACCAGAACAACACCCCCACGGGCGTGACGTGGGGCGGCATGCCGCTGTTCAACAGCGACGGCTCGCGCGCGCACTACTCGCGCTCGGCCTCGCTGGCGGCGAAATGGAGCCGCTGGGACACGCGCCAGCAGACGGCTTTCGCCAACCTGGAACACCGCTTCGACAACGGCTGGAACGTACGCCTGGCGTTGGACCACAGCCAGACCACCAGTGACGAACGCCTGCTCTCCACCTTGGGTTACCTGGGCTCGGGGCTCTACCCACTGGCCCTTGCCGAGAAGGACACCAACCGCCAGAACAGCGTCGACCTGATGGCGAGCGGCCCCTTCACCCTGCTGGGTCGCGAGCACGAGGCCGTCGTGGGCTACATGGACTCGCGGCGCAAGGAGCATGCCCTGGGCACCGGCTTCGTGTACCCCGGCGGTGTCCTGGAGGCCAACGGCGAATTCCCCATGCCCGACTTCGGCGCCGCCACCTGGAGCGCCACCGACGCCCTGATCAAGCAGCGCGGGGCCTATGCGGCGTTGCGGCTGTCGGTGACTGACCCGTTGAAAGTGATCATCGGGGGCCGGGTGAGTGAATACGAGATCAGCCAGGACACCGCCGGCACCCTGTTCGACTACAAGACCCGCGGGCGCTTCACACCCTACGCCGGGGTGATCTACGCCCTGAACGACACCTATTCGGCCTACGCCAGCTACACCGAGATCTTCAACCCGCAAAGCTACAGCGACAGCAGTGGCAAGATCCTGCAGCCGACCACCGGCAAGAACCGCGAGGTGGGCCTGAAAGCCAGCTACCTGGATGGGCGGGTCAATGCCTCGCTGTCGGTGTTCGATGTGCGCCTGGACAACGTCGCCCAGACCGACACCGGCAACTACGTGCCGGTCACCGGCGCGCAAGCCTACTATGCCGCCAATGGCACCAAGTCCCAGGGCTTCGACTTCGACCTGCAGGGTGAACTGGCCCAGGACTGGAACCTGATGTTCGGGTATTCGCACTACACCGCCAGCCAGGGCGATGGGTCCCGGCTGAGCAGCGCCCTGCCGCGCACCACGGCGAAACTGTTCACCACCTACCGGTTACCCGGGGCGCTGGACCGTTTGACGGTGGGCGGTGGTACGCGCTGGCAGAGCGGCTTCTACGAGGATGCGACCAGCGCATTGGGGACGGTCAAGGTAGAGCAAGGCGCCTACGCCCTGACGTCGTTGATGGCCCGCTACGACCTGACCGACCAGGTGCAACTAGGCTTCAACCTCGACAACCTGTTCGACAAGAAGTACTACAGCATGATCGGCTTCTACAACCAGGCGCTGTACGGCGACCCGCGCAACTTCACGGTGTCGGTGAGCTACAAGCTGTAACGGCCACGGCCGTGCGGGAGCTGGCTGGCCAGCTCCCGCCATCAGGCATCAGGCCTTGACGATCCAGCCTGCCGGGGCCTCGACGTCGCCGAACTGGATACCGGTCAGCTCGTTGTAGAGCTTGACGGTCACCGGGCCAACGCTTTCCAGGCTGTGGAACACGTGCAGGTTGTCGTTGTACTGGATACCGCCGATCGGCGAGATCACGGCAGCAGTGCCGCACGCGCCCGCTTCCTTGAACTGGTCCAGCTGGTCGACGAACACGTCGCCCTCGACCACTTTCAGGCCCAGGCGGCTTTCAGCCAGTTCCATCAGCGACAGACGGGTGATACCCGGCAGAACCGACGGCGATTTTGGCGTGACGAACTCGTTGTTCTCGGTGATGGCGAAGAAGTTGGCCGAGCCCACCTCTTCGATCTTGGAGTGGGTGAGCGGGTCCAGGTAAATGCAGTCGGCGAAGTTGTGCTGCTTGGCATCGGCGCCTGGCAGCAGGCTGGCGGCATAGTTGCCACCGACCTTGGCCGCGCCGGTACCTTGCGGGGCCGCGCGGTCATAGGTGGAAATGGAGAAGTTGTGCGGCTTCAGGCCACCCTTGAAGTAAGCACCGACCGGGACCGCGAACACCGAGAAGATGAACTCGGGGGCGGTACGCACGCCAATGTTGTCACCCACGCCGATCACGAACGGGCGCAGGTACAGCGCGCCACCGGTGCCGTAAGGCGGGATGAACTTCTCGTTGGCACGCACCACCTGCTTGCAGGCCTCGATGAACATCTCGGTAGGCACATGCGGCATCAGCAGGCGCGAGCAGCTTCGCTGCATGCGCGCAGCGTTCTGGTCGGGACGGAACAGGTTGATCGAACCGTCCTTGCAACGGTAGGCCTTCAGGCCTTCGAAGCACTGCTGGCCGTAGTGAATCGCCGTCGAGCCTTCAGCAATGTGCAGGACGTTGTCTTCAGTCAGCGTGCCTTCCTGCCAAGCGCCATCGCGCCATACCGACAGAAAGCGCAGATCTGTCTTGATGTAGTCGAAACCCAGGTTGTCCCAGTTTATGCCAGCGCCGCTCATGATGCCCTCTACAGATGATCGCAAGGATTCAATTCGTTGATCAGGCGACAAAGATACGGCCCCGGCGGGCTTGCGGCAAGCGATCTAGCGCAGGAGCCGGGCCGGCCAGCTGACTTCTACTCGGGGCCCGCGGGGGCCAGCCGATGCCGGATGGGCTCGAACAGCGGGGTAGCCTGGCGGGGCAACGGATCGGGTTCCCCGCGCTCGATGGCCTGCCAGTAGCGCCACGGCACCTTGGCGGTGCCCAATTCATAGTCCATGCCATCCCAGTTATCCTCACGGAAACTGTAGAAAGCCCAGTGCAAGCCTTGACGGTCCAGGGCGGCCAGCACGTCGTCCAGGTATTGCCGGCAACCCGGCAAGCGGCGCATGCAACCGAACTCCCCCACCACCAGGCGCTGGCGAGGCACGCCGACCCGTTCGGCCCAGGCCAGCGGCAGCCGCAGGTAGTCCGCCACCCGAGCGGCGCCCCAGTGCTGCACCTGGCCGCCGAAGGGCACGGCGCCTGGATAGCCCAGCGGCGTGGCGCGCGAAAGGTTCGGGGCACTGGTGGCAGCGTAGGGCTCGTACATGTGCACACTGTACAGCAGGCGCTGGTCGGCCAGGGCGTGGGGCCAGTAGGTAAAGGCGTCCGCCGCGGCGTACCAACCGGCGTCGAGCATGATGGGCGTGCGTGGGTCCACCTCACGCACCGCGGCCACCAGTTGCGTATACAACGCCGGCAAGTCGCGGGCCGTGCCCCGGTGGGTGGCGTACCAGGCGTGCATGGCCTGGGCAGCGGCGTGCTCGGCCAGGCCGCCGTGTTTTTCCGGAGCCGGTTCATTGATCAGGTTGTAGGCGGCCACCGCCGGATGGTCCTTGAGGGCCGCGGCCAGGTCGCGCCAATAGGCGGCCGATTGCGCCCACCAGCGCTTGTCCTGCCACAGGCGGTCGTCGAAACGGCCCTGGTTGTTCTGCGACCAGCGCATGCCCGGCAGGGACAACGGCGTGATCACCACTTTCAAGCCTGCGGCATGGGCGCGGTCCAGGTTGCTGATCAGCGTGCGCAGATCGTCCTGGGCAAGGCCGGTGTACTGGTCGGCATCACCGAGCAGAAAGTCGCGACGGGCCGGCCGCCACTTGTCCCACGACAGGCGCACCCAACTGGCACCGTAGTCGCTCAAGGCCTGGTAATACTCAGCCGAGGGCGGCAGGCGGTTGAAACTGTTGCCGCCGTGGCGGGGGCTGTCCCAGAACCCGATCAGGTCGGCGGCCGCGGCGGGCCATGTAAGGCAGGCCAGTAGCCCGGCGATGGGGGTAAAGCGTTTCATCGAACACCATCCTGCACGGTAAACCCAGACGAATGGGCACCCTACCTGATTCCACCACCCTGCCCTGCCTGGGATTGTGTTGCCAAAACCTTCAGGAACACCAGGCCTCGCGCTGGCCCTCGATCAGCGTCAAGGCGGCGGCCCAGGCCAGGTCGATGATCTGCTCGACGCCGTCGCTTTCGAACTGCCTGGCCGTGTGGGCGCACACGTCCGCTGACGGATAGATCAGCTTGCCGCCCCCGGCCAGCGCCTGGATCTGGGCCTGGCAGGCACGCTCGAGGAAATGGATTTCGTGGAACGCCTCGGCCACATTGCCCCCGCCCACCAGCAGGCCATGGTTGCGCAGGATCATCGCCCGGTGCGGGCCCAGGTCGGCGATCAGCCGCTGGCGTTCGTCCAGCGACAAGGCGATGCCTTCGTAGGTGTGGTAAGCCAGCTTGCCGTAGAACTTCAGCGCATGCTGGCTGATGGGCAGGAGCCCCTGTTCCTGGGCAGACACCGCGATACCCGCCGCCGTGTGGGTGTGGATCACACAGGCCAGGTCCGGGCGGGCCATGTGGATGGCGGAGTGAATCACGAAGCCTGCGGCGTTCACCGGGATGTGCGCACACGCGGGGTCCACCGCCTTGCCGTGCTGGTCGATCAGTACCAGGTCGCTGGCGCGCATGTGGTCGAACAGCACGCCGTAACGGTTGATCAGAAAGTGATGCTCAGGACCCGGCACCCGCAACGTCAGGTGCGTGTCGATCAGGTCGGTCATGCGAAAGTGGGCGATCATGCGGTACAGCGCGGCGAGGTCACAGCGGGCTTGCCACTCGGTATCGCTGCAGGTTGCGGGGCGGGTCATGGGGCGTTCCTCCTGGCGGGTGCTCTGGTGGCACTTGGCGGGTTGATGATAGCCCGTACACGCCCAGGGGGTTTGCCCATTGACGACAGTGTTGACGCGATATGCGGCGTGCAACGCCCCGCCGCCAACCTGCGAGACCGGGCGAAGCTCGGTCCACCGTGCGAGGCGTCAGCGCACGTTGCGCGGGATATCCAAGCCCAGGTTCTCGCGCAGGGTGGTGCCGGGGTACTCGCGCCGGTACACGCCCTTTTCCTGCAGCAACGGCACGACCTCTTCGGTGAAGCGGCGGAACTGCCCCGGGTGGCCGATGTAGATATTGAAACCATCCACCGCACGCGCGTCGAACCATTCGGCCATTTTCGCCGCCACGGTCTCGGCCGTACCGACGAAAGCACCCGGGCGCAGTTGCCGTGATGCTTCCACCGCCTGGCGCAGCGTCAGGTTTTCACTCACCGCGCGGTCGGTGATGCGTTTGGCGGCGGTAAAGAAACTGCTGCGCGCCCATTCCAGTGCCTGGGCTGGAAACGGCGCGTCGAGTTCGTACTGGCGGAAATCATGCCAGCCAAAGGAGCGGCCGAACTCCACCAGGGCCTGTTCAAAGCTGTGGTCGGCCTGATGGTACTGACGCTCCAGTTCGCGAGCATGCTCGTCCGTGTCGCCGACAAATACCTCGGCGCCCGGCAGCACCAGCACCTGCTCGGGGTCGCGGCCCTGGCGCACGGCGCGCTCTTTGATTTCGCGGTAGAACTGCTGGCCCTGCTCAAGGCTCGGGGCGTGGGTGAAAATCACATCGGCGATGGCCGCGCCCAGCTCCCTGCCCTGCTCCGAATCGCCGGCCTGGAAGATCACTGGCTGGCCCTGGGGCGAGCGCTGCAGGTTCAGCGGGCCCACCACCGAGAAGTGCTCACCCCTGTGGTTCAGCGCATGCAGTTTGGCCGGGTCGAAATAGCGCCCGGTGGCGCGGTCGCGGACAAACGCATCGTCTTCCCAGGACTGCCACAGGCCCTGCACCACCTGCACATGTTCCTTGGCACGGCCGTAGCGGGTGTCGTAGTCATAGTGCTCATCGCGGCCGTAGTTGCCCGCGGTGCCGGCATCACCGCTGGTGACCACGTTCCAGCCAGCGCGGCCCTTGCTGATCAGGTCCAGCGAGGCCAGGCGCCGGGCCACGTTGAAGGGTTCGTTGTAGGACGTGGTCAGGGTGCCCACCAGGCCGATGTGCCGGGTGGTCACGGCCAGCGCCGACAGCAGCGTCAACGGCTCCAGGCGGTTGAGGTAATGGGGTGGCGAGCCGGGGGTGATGAACTGGCTGTCGACGATGAACACCAGGTCGAACAGCGCCGCTTCGGCCTGTCGGGCGATGTCGATGTACCAGTCGATATTGACGCTGGCGTCGCTGGGCAATTCGGGGTCCAGCCACAGGTTGTGGCGGCCGGGGCCACCGACGCCCATGGTCAGGGCCCCCAGTTTCAATTGACGTGTGCTCATGGCAACGGTCCTTGTCGGTTATGGCGCGGCCTGGGCCGTGGCGGGCTGCTGCAGGGCAGCGTTGAAGGAAGTGTCGAACAGGCTGGCAGCCGGGTAGGACTTGATCAGCCCCAGGCCGCTGAAGAAATCGATGGTTGTCTGCGCATCGGCGATGCTTTGCGGCGTGACCGGGCCGACATCGGTCTTGGCCCGGCCGAACCAGGCGCGGGCGATGTCGCGGTCGGCGCGGGTACGGGCGGCCCAGGCGTCGGCGTAGGCATCGTTATGAGCCGGGTCGGTGACGGTCCACTCGCGGGCCTTTTTCAGGCGCTGCAGAAAGTCGCTGATGGCGGCGCGCTTGTCGTCCAGCGAGCGGTTGTTGGCGACCACGAAACTCTGCGCCGGAATCAGCCCCTTGGCCGAGGCGATCACGCGGCCACCCTGGCGCTCCTGCTGGGTAACGTAGGGTTCCCAGGTGGCGATCACGTCCACCGAACCGCCGTCCAGGGCGTGGGAGGCGTCCAGGGCGCTGAGGTAGCGCACCTCCACCGAGTCACGGGGGACGCCCGCCTTGTCCAGCGCAGTGAACAACAGTTGCTGGCTCCAGGAGCCTTTCCAGATCGCCACACGCTTGCCACGGATGTCGGCAATGTGCTTGATGGGCGAATGCTTGCCTACCACGATGGCGACGCCGTCGAGGTTTTGCTGGGTCACGGCGATGACCTTGATCGGTGCGCCCAGGGCGCCGAGAAACAGCGGCGGCGCATCGCCCAGCAAGCCCAGGTCGAGGCTGCCGGCGTTCAGTGCTTCGGCCACTGGCGAGCCCGCGGTGAACTGCTTCCACTCCAAGGTGTACGGCAGGTTGTCCAGCACCCCGGCGGCGTCCATCACCGCGCGAGTGTTATAGCTCTGGTCGCCCACGGTCAGGGTCAGTGCCGAGGCGCCGAGGCTGATGGAGGCGGCCAGCGCGGCGGCGGCCAGTTGCAGGAAGGTACGCACGGCGGCAATCTCCTATAATTCGGTTATATGCGCAAGGTTGCTGACAACCTTTGCACATAAGCTAACAGCCCCCCTTCGAACCGTGAAATTCATTTTAGGCATAAGTTAATATGCGTTTTACGCAACTTAAGCCATCACACCGTACCTGGCGGCCGACGGCATGCTCGGCTCAGCAGACTGAACGCCGGTGTAGCGCTCAGGTACACTGCGCAGAGACGACCTGCTCCCGAGCAATCCATCAACGTGCAGCGGCCATTTTGGCCAGGGACTTGCCTGACCCGTTATGCGAATCATCGAAAAGAACGGCGCCCTGGTGCGCACCCTTACCGCAGCCGAGCAGGTGCTGGTCGAAGGCTTTGTCCTGAACCAGCTCGACGGCCACCGCCTGTTGCAGGCCAACCAGTGGCTGATGAAGGTGCGCGGCGCCGGCCAGTGGCTGGCATGCGACTGCCAGGCCACGGCCCTGCCGGTCATGAACGTGACCCTCAACAGCAGCACTGGCACACTGTTCCTGAAGAACAACCCGGGCACTGCCGACCATGCGCCAGACTGTCCGTTCATCAAGGACGAACGCGAGCCAGGCAGCGCCGGTGAGCGTGACGAGCCACCGGCCGCCTGGCTAGCGCCGGACGTGCCGCTCAAGCTGATCGGCGAGTTTCGCCCCGCGGGCACCGTTGAGGGCACCGGGAGTGGCAGCGGCGTGGGTAGCCGCAAGGAACAGCATCGCCTGCTGTCGCTGCTGGTGACCTTCATCGAGGCGTCGGGGCTGAACGTGTATGCCAGCCACCTGAAAAAAGACCTGACCCAGCAGTTCGCCGAATTGCGCGGCGTCGCCAGCCGCTACCCGCTGGTAGAGCGCGTTCCGGCCAGCAACTACCTGGAAACGCGCATCGACATGAAGCACATGATGATGCTCAAGGCACGCCTCAAGGAGTCCACGGCGTTCGGCAGCCAGCGCCGCTACGGCCTGCTGCTCGATTGCGTCAACGAAGTGCGCACGCGCAAGGTGTTCAACGGCCGCAGCGACAACGGCTTCGACTTTCAGGGTCACCACTGGCTATGGGGCGGCGAGCGCACCAACGGGCCGCTGCTGGCCCTGGCGCTGTATTCGCCGACCACGGCCGGCAGCCAGTATTACGAAATGATCCATGTGGCCACGGTGCCGGTGCTGTCGCGTGCGCACCTGTTCCCGGTGCTGCGCGAGGAAGAGCGCGAACCGTTGAAGATGCTCGTCTCGCTGATCGACTGGATGGCAGGCAAGGGCGTGAAGGTGATCATGCGCCGGCCAGTGATCGGCGGCGACGTGATGGACGAACTGGTACTCAGCTCCGACCTGGACCGGGTGCTGTCGGTGTCGCTGATGAACCAGCCCCTGGGGCCGGAACCCAGCAGCGATACCTTCAAGCGCCTGGCCGACTTCAAGAGCCTGGACACTTTCCGCAAGTACGTGGCCGGGTTCTTCATGCGCGAGCGTGATTGAGGCTTGGCATACCCCCCATTTCGACGCGGCCTCACGGGCAAGAAGACCTCACCGTAGCAGAAAGTGGCCTGCCGGCGGTTCACCCGCGTTAGGATACGGGCGACTTCATTCGGCCCGATATTCAGTGGAGGTTTTCTTGTCCCGCCCTGCCCCTACCCTGTTGCTGATTCGCCATGGCGAAACCGCCTGGAACGCCCAACGCCTTTTGCAAGGCCGCCGCGACATTCCCCTGAATGACACGGGCCGCGGCCAGGCGGCCCAGTCCGGTCTGTGCCTGAAGGCCTTGCCCCTGGATCTGACGACCTGGGACTTTGTCGCCAGCCCCTTGGCGCGCACACGCGAGACCATGGAAATCGTGCGCAGCGGCGCCGGATTGACGGCGGCCGACTACCGCCAGGACGAACGTCTGGTGGAGATTCATTTCGGCGAGTGGGAAGGCTTGAGCTGGGAGCAGATTCGCGAACAGGCGCCTCACCACTATGAGGAACGCTGGGCCGACCCATTGAACTATCCCCCGCCGGGCGGGGAAAATTACCCCATGGTGTTCGACCGGGTCGAGGCCGTGCTGCAAGGCCTGACCGGTGACACGGTGATCGTCGCCCATGCGGGTATCCTGCGCAGCGTGCTGGCGCTGCGAGGCGGCATGGACGCAGCGCGGGTTCCGTTGATCGAGATTCCCCAGGACCGCGTGCTGGTCGTCCGTGATGGCGGGTTCGCATGGTTGCAGGCCAGCACCGAGCTGCACAACCAGACGGCGACATGACCCGGTATCGATCCGCCAGCAAGGGACCTGGCCGCGTCACGTACGCCGTGCAAACGACGCCTCACAGCCGCTAACGACAGAAGCTCGGGAAGGGGTCTGCCAGATCAACCGCGTTGCCCGCTTCCCGAGCTGGCGCCCGGTCCTACAGGGGTTCGCGCAACCTGCACGAACACGGTCCACTGTGGGACCGGGCGAAGCTCGGGAAGGCAGCACCGCGTACAACCCTGCCCACCGCGGCGACCGCTTCCCGAGCTGGCGCCCGGTCCTACAGGGGGCCGCGGAACGTGCCCGAACATGGTCCACTGTGGGACCGGGCGAAGCTCGGGAAGGCAGCACCGCGTACAACCCTGCCCACCGCGGCGCCTGCTTCCCGAGCTGGCGCCCGGTCCTACAGGGGTTCGCGGAACCTGCACGAACACGGTCCACTGTGGGACCGGGCGAAGCTCGGGAAGGCAGCACCGCGTACAACCCTGCCCACCGCGGCGACCGCTTCCCGAGCTGGCGCCCGGTCCTACAGGGGTTCGCGGAACCTGCACGAACACGGTCCACTGTGGGACCGGGCGAAGCTCGGGAAGGCAGCACCGCGTACAACCCTGCCCACCGCGGCGACTGCTTCCCGAGCTGGCGCCCGGTCCTACAGGGGGCCGCGGAACGTGCCCGAACATGGTCCACTGTAGGACCGGGCGAAGCTCGGGAAGGCAGCACCGCGTACAACCCTGCCCACCGCAGCGTCTTCTTCCCGAGCTGGCGCGCGGTACTACTGAGTTACCTCGTAGCAGACCTGGGCGGCGAGGCCGCTACAGCGCACGCCAGCGACGCAGCCACTCCAGGCCTTCGCTGGTGTCGCCCTTGGGCCGGTATTCGCACCCTACCCAGCCGTCATAGCCCAGTTCGTCGATCAATTGAAGCAGGTACGGGAAGTTCACCTCGCCCACATCCGGCTCGTTGCGGTCCGGTACCCCGGCGATCTGGATATGGCCGATGCCGGCCATGTCACGGCGCAGCTTGACGGCCAGGTCGCCTTCCACGATCTGGCAATGGTAGAAGTCGAACTGCACCTTGAGGTTGGCCGCGCCGACTTCGCGGCAGATGGCCTGGGCCTGGTCCTGGCGGTTGAGGAAAAAACCGGGCATGTCACGGGTGTTGATCGGCTCCAGCATGACCGTGACGCCTACCTTGGCCGCCTGCGCGGTGGCGAACGCCAGGTTTTCCAGGTACACCCCGTGGTGACGAGTGCGGTCGGCTTCCGAAGGCAGCAAGCCAGCCATGACGTGCACGCGCGTGTTGCCCAGCACCGCGGCATAGTCCAGCGCGCGCTCGAAACCGGCGCGGAACTCGGCCTCGCGGCCAGGCAGGCTGGCGGTGCCGCGCTCACCCTTGGCCCAGTCACCGGGCGGCGCATTGAACAGCGCCTGGACCAGGCCGTTGTCATCCAGACGCTGCTTCAGGTCAGCGGCGCTGTAGTCATAGGGAAACAGGTATTCCACCGCCTCGAACCCATCGGCGCTGGCAGCGGCGAAGCGGTCGAGGAAGTCGTGTTTCGGGTACAGCATGCTGAGGTTGGCGGCAAAACGAGGCATGTTAACTCCGGTATTCGACAGGTCAGACAAACGGCCACAGCAGCAGCGTCATGAAAAAGCCCAGGGTGCCCAGCACCGTCACCAGCACGGTCCAGGTGCGCAGGCCATCGCCCACGTTCAGCCCGGCCAGCTTGGTGAACATCCAGTAGCCGGCATCGTTGATGTGCGACATGGCCAGGCCGCCACCGCCCATGGCCAGGCATAGCAAGGCCAGGTGGTTGGCGCTGAGGTTCAGGGTGGCGATCAACGGGCTCAGAATGCCGGCGGTGGTCACCAGGGCCACCGTGGTGGAGCCTTGCACGGCCCGCAACAGCAGCGTCAGGATGAAGCCCAGGGCCAACACCGGCAAGCCGGTATTGCGCAACGCTTCGGACACTACCGCACCAATGCCGGTGTCCACCAGTACTTTGCCGAATACGCCACCGGCACCTGCGATCAAAATCACCATGGCCACGCCCGGCAAAGCCGAACCGATCACATCGGACACCTGACCGCGGCTCCAGCCACGGCGCGAGCCCAGCAACCAGGCGCACAGCAGGGTGTCCAGCAACAGCGCCACCAGCGGCGCGCCGAGCACGGTCATGACGCTGCGCAAACCGGACTCCAGCGGCAGCAGCGTCGTGGCCAGGGTACCCAGCAGGATCAGCAGAATCGGCAGCAGGATCAGAGCGATGATCAGCCCGAAGCCCGGGGCCGGTGCAGCCGGCAGGCGCGCGGCCAGGCTGCTGGCGCTCTCCTCCAGGCCCAGCGTCTTGGCGTGGGCCGCCTCGCTGGTGTGGGTGTAGTCGCCCTTGGCCCAGGCCACCAGGTCAGCGTTGCTGACGTGCGGGCCATACACTTCGGCGCGGATGTCATCGGTCATCGGGTACACCCGGCGGGTCATGCGCCCGGCGAGGAAATAACCCAGCACGCACAGCACACCAACGATCGGCAGGCCGAACATCAGCACACGCCCCAGGTCAGCACCCAGTTGCGCGGCGGCGGCCACGGCACCGGGGTGCGGCGGCAGAAACGCATGCACCGAGAGCAGCGCCGCGCACATGGGCAAGGCGAAGATCAGCAGCGGCTTGCGGGCCGCACGGGCCACGCCATAGGCCAGCGGCATGAGGATGATCACCCCCACTTCGAAGAACACCGGGATACCGACCATGAAGCCGGCCACCGTCAGGGCCAGGGGCGTGCGCCGGTTGCCGAAGCGGGCGATCAGCGTCCTGGCCAAGGCCTCGGCGCCCCCGGACAGCTCGATGATACGGCCGATCATGGCACCCAGGGCGATGATGATAGCGATATGGCCCAAGGTCTTGCCCATGCCGCCTTCGATGGTGGCGACCAGGTCCTGGGCTTTCACCCCGGCGACCAGGGCGACGACGATGCTCACCAGCATCAGCGCCACGAACGGCTGGAACTTGAACTTGAGCACCAGCAGCAACAGCACGGCAATACCGGCGCCGGCAATGGTCATCAGCAACAGAGGGCTCATGGCCGGGCACTCCCGTGCGAACGGCAGAAGGAATCAGTCATTTTCTGGTTTCCTGTTGTTATTGTTGGGGCTAGCGGTGAGGTGGCGCGCTACCAGCGCGCGCCGAATGTCACGCGCAAGGCTTCAAGGGCCGCTGCGTCCAGTGCGTCGGGTTTGGGTTCGGTCATCAGCCACAGGCGGGCCGTCTCTTCCAGCTCCTCCAGGGCGTAGGCGGCCTTGGCCACCGAGGCTTCCCAGATCACCGGGCCAAGGCGCTCGAGCATCACGCCGCGCACGCTGTTGGCCAGCAAGGCCACCTGGTCGGCCACCAAGGGCGAGCCGGGACGTTCATAGGCGATCAGCGGGATGGGGCCCACCTTCATCACCTGGTAAGGGGTGATGGGTGGCAGGATGCTGTCCGGGCGCCACACGCCGGCCAGCGTCAGGGCGACCAGATGCGTGGAGTGGGTGTGTACCACGCCGCCCACGCCGGGGTTGCGGTCGTAGACCTGGCGGTGCAGGGCCAGGGTCTTGGACGGTTTGTCACCGGACACCCAGTCACCGGCCAGGTTGACCTTGGCGATGCGCGCCGGGTCCAGGCGGCCCAGGCAGGCATCGGTGGGGGTGATCAGCCAGCCGTCGTCCAGGCAGGCGCTGATGTTGCCCGCGCTGCCCACGGTGTAGCCACGGCCGAACAGCAGCCGGCCGATGTCGCAGATTTCCTCGCGCAGTGCGCTTTCCTGGCTCATGCCGCGCCCCCCGCCAGTTGCTTGAGGGCCTTGGTAAAGAAATCGCGACCGCCGAAGTTACCGGACTTGAGCGCGAGGGCCAGGGGCTCGCCCTGGCTGCTGACCGTGGCAGGCACGCCGGGGTCGATCTGCGCGCCAATCTGCAGCAGTCGCACGCCCAGGGCCTGAACCACGGCCCCCGAGGTTTCCCCACCGGCCACCACGAAGCGGCGTACGCCCGCTTGCAGCAAACCTTTGGCGATATCACCCAACGCCTTCTCCACCAGGCTACCGGCGCGCTCGACGCCCAACTGGGCCTGCACCGCCTTGACTTCGTCTGGCGAACTGGTGGCGTAGACCAGCACGGTCTGCCCGGCATCACGGGCAAAAGCCAGGGCCTGCTCCACCACCGGTTTGCCAGCGGCCAGGGCCAGCGGGTCGATGCGCAGGGCCGGGCGGCCCGCTTCCAGCCAGGCGGCGACCTGGCCGTTGGTGGCCACCGAGGCACTGCCGGCCAGCACCACGTCCCCGCCGCTGACGGCGGGCAGCTGCGCGGCGTCGCTGTCGCGCAGTTTGCCGGCGCGCCGGAAGTTCTCCGGCAAGCCCAGGGCCAGGCCCGATCCGCCGGTCAGCAGTGGCAGGTCGGCGCAGGCAGCGCCCAGAGTGTACAGGTCGGTGTCCGAGACGGCGTCGGCGATGGCCATGCCGATGCCCTCGGCACGCAGCTGCGCGATGCGCTGGCGCACCGGTTCAGCGCCCTGGGCCACGGTGTCATAGCGCAGCAGCCCGACCCTGAGGGTTGTCTGTTCTTGCAGCACGCGCACCAGGTTGGCGTCGCCCATAGGAGTCAGCGGGTGGTGCTGCATGCCCGACTCGTTCAGCAACTGGTCCTGGACGAACAGATGGCCACGGAAAATCGTCCGGCCGTTTTCCGGGAACGCCGGGCAGGCCAGGGTGAAATCGCTGCCCAGGCGGGCCAGCAAGGCTTCACTGACCTGGCCGATGTTGCCCGCCGCGGTGGAGTCGAAGGTGGAGCAGTACTTGAAGAAGATCTGCTCGCAGCCCCGGGCACGCAGCCATTCCAGGGCGGCCAGGGATTCTTCTACCGCGTCGGCGACCGGCACGGTACGGGACTTGAGGGCAATGACGATGGCATCGGCGTCCAGGCCCGCGGCCAGGCTTTCCTCGGGAATACCGATGCTCTGCACCGTGCGCATGCCACCGCGCACCAGCATGTTGGCAAGGTCGGTGGCACCGGTGAAGTCGTCGGCGATGCAGCCCAGCAACGGGCGGTTCGGCGTAGGGCTCATGGTCGGCTTACTCCTGCTCGGCCTTGGCCGTGGGCAACTCGATGCCCGGGAAGATCTTGATCACGGCCGAGTCGTCTTCGCGGCCAAAACCGGCGCTGGAAGCCTGCATGAACATCTGGTGGGCGGTGGCCGAGAGCGGCAGCGGGAATTTGCTGGCGCGGGCGGTATCCAGTACCAGGCCCAGGTCCTTGACGAAGATGTCCACCGCCGACAGCGGCGTGTAGTCAGCCTTGAGGATGTGTGGCACGCGGTTTTCGAACATCCAGGAGTTGCCGGCGCTGTGGGTAATGACCTCGTACAGGGCGTCGGCATCCACACCTTCGCGCAGGCCCAGGGCCATGGCTTCGGCGCTGGCAGCGATGTGCACACCGGCCAGCAGTTGATTGATGATCTTGACCTTGGAACCCAGGCCGTGAACGTCGCCCAGGCGGTAGACCTTGCCCGCCATGCCGGCCAGCACGGTTTCAGCCTTGGCGTAGGACTCGGCGGGGCCAGAGGTCATCATGGTCATTTCGCCAGCGGCGGCCTTGGCCGCGCCACCGGAGATCGGCGCGTCGAGGTACAGCAGGTGCTGGGTGGCCAGGCGCTCGCCCAGTTCCACGGCGAAGGTCGGGGCCACGGTGGCGCAGCCGATCACCAGGCTGCCAGGCCGCAGCGCGGCCACGGCACCGTTGTCGCCAAACAGCACGGTTTCGGTCTGCTCGGCGTTCACCACCACGGTGATGATCACGTCACAGGCCGCAGCCATCACCGCGGGGCTGGCGCAGGCAACGCCGCCTTCGCTGGCGAACTGTTCAGTGACGGCGGCTCGCACGTCACAGGCATGGACCTTGAAGCCGGCGCGCAACAGCGACCGGGCAATGCCCAGCCCCATGGCGCCCAGGCCAATGACACCGACGTTGTTGTTATTCATGGCAGTACTCCTGGGGTGAATGCGCTGTCCCGATCATGCGCTCATGATCGGATCTTGTTAAGCGTTTTCATCATTTAACATTTTTTAACACCGCATTTGCAACAGGAACGGGTCGACCTACGCAAAAAAGCGCATCCAATGTTAAAAAAGGTTAAATCCTGGACAAGCCCCCTCGGTCAAGCCAGGAGCAGATCCACCCCAAGCTTGCGCACGCTCTCCACCGCACCCGGCGTCAGGGCGCTGTCACTGATGATGGTGTCGAACTGCTCTAGCCCGGCGATCTTGTACATCCCGAAGCTGCCGTACTTGGAGCTGCTGGCGACCAGAACGGATTGCGAGGCCGATTGCATGGCGGCCTGTTTCACTTCCACCTTCAAGGCCGACGGCGTGGTCAGGCCACGTTGCAGGTCCCAGGCACTGGTCGAGATGAAGGCGATATCGGTCCCCAATTGGCGCAGGGTAGCGGCGGCCAGGCCGCCGACGCAGGAGCGGTTGGGGTGGTCCAGCAGCCCCCCGGTGTGAATCACGTCGATGTGGGCGGCGGCTTCCAGGGCGTGAACGATGCCGAAGTCGTTGGTGACCACGGTCATGCCTGACAGGGCGATGATGTGCGGGACGATTTCCAGGGTACTGGTGCCGGCGTCAAGGTACAGGGTCATGTCGGCTTTCAACAGGCCTGCGGCCAGGCGAGCCATGCCCTGCTTCTGTGGCAGTTCCAGCACGGCCTTCGACTCGTGGCTGGGTTCACTATGCACCTGGCTGGCGATGCGCACCCCGCCCGTGACCGAATAGGCACGGCCTTCCTGTTCGAGCAGGGCGATGTCGCGGCGCACGGTCATGTGCGAGCAGTCGAACATTTCCATCAACTGATGCACGCTGAGCACCTGGTGCTTGCGCAACTGGCGCAGCATCAGTTCGCGTCGCTGTTCGGGGATCATCGGCGCGCCGTTGCTGGGCGTGGGGGACTCGGTAGGCATCGCGGCTCCAGGACGGGTACAGGGCAGGCTGCAGCCATGATACTGATCCTGCCCCCCTGCTTCGACAAGAATATCGGCAGCGGCTTCAGGCGGGCGGCGTACCACCCGCCGTGGTCGCTCGCGCAACGCGCAACGCGCAAAACAGAAACAATTGGCCCTTGAAAGATTTACCTGATCTTTTCTTCATCTTCAGCCGGCGCTTTCTGGTCCACGTCAACCCATGATCGAGGTCAACAGCGGATGAATTCAGCGGTGCGACTTTCGCCCACTACTTCCCCCGACATATCGATCGGTTATACTGGGCGACGCTTTCTTCGCCCTGATTTCGGCTTTTCCTTCTTTATTGTGGCCAGGCTTCTGGTATTCGGTCCTCTCTAAACGATCCGTCATGAAATATATAATCCTTGCCCTGTTCATGTGTTCCATTGCCTTCGTTCATTTTCGCGGACGTGTGCGCCACAGATTCACCCGCCAACTGAGTGACCATTCCAGTTTCCTGGCGCCGGTGAACGCGTTCTTGTATCTGTTCTCCCGCCTGCCGGCGCGTCCTTACCTGGACGTGCGCGAGTTTCCCGACCTGGCGCCCCTGCAAGCGCACTGGCAAGAGATTCGTGAAGAAGGCGTGCGCTTGATGGAAATGGGCGAGATCAAGAGGTCGGCCGGCCACGACGATGTCGGCTTCAACTCGTTCTTCAAGACCGGTTGGAAGCGGTTCTACCTCAAGTGGTATGGCGACAGCCACCCCTCGGCCAGTGCCCTGTGCCCGCGCACCACGGAGTTGCTGGCCGGCATCGGCTCGGTCAAGGCGGCGATGTTCGCCGCCCTGCCCCCAGGCTCGCGCCTGGTGCGCCATCGCGACCCTTACGCCGGCTCGTACCGCTACCACCTGGGCCTGGAAACCCCCAACGATCCTGGCTGTTACATCAATGTGGACGGTGAGAACTACCACTGGCGCGATGGCGAACCGGTGATGTTCGACGAGACCTATATCCACTACGCCGAAAACACCACCGAGCAGAACCGCATCATCCTGTTCTGCGACATCGAGCGGCCGCTGAAATACCGCTGGGCCACCGCCTTCAATCGCTGGTTCAGCTACAAGGTCATGGCGGCTGCCGCCGCGCCCAACAATGAAGGTGACAAGACCGGCGGCATCAACCGCCTGTTCAGCCGTATCTACACCATTCGTGAACGCGGCAAGGCTTTGAAGAAACGCAACCGGATGCGTTATTACGCGGAGAAGTGGGCAGTAGTGGCGGTATTTGTTTTGCTGTTTATCTATCTTTGATTGCAACTAACGCAATAGTCTTTTTCCGCTAACGGTTTAATGAGCCGGGTGCACGGCAGCGTCCACTCGGCCTCCTCAGCGACTGGGCTGAAGTTGTCCGGTGTCGGCCCGACGGGCCGCCATGCCCAGGCAGAAGCCGGTCAGCCCCAGCAGCGACGCCACGCTGAGCACCACCGCCGCCGCGAAAGCGGGGTCCTGACCAAAGCCCACGGCGTAGGTGCAGAGCGCGCCCACGGCCATCTGGCCGAACCCGTACAAACCCGCCGCCGACCCCACCAGATGCGCATCCACGCTCAACGCGCGGCTCAAGGCCGCCGGGCTGGCCAGCCCCGCGCCCACCGCGAACAGGCTGACCAGGCCGACGATCCAGGCCACCGAGCCCAAGCCTGACGCTACCACCGCCAGCAGGCCCAGGGCGCTGGCGATGCTCAGCCAGGCCCCCACCAACAGCAGGCGGTCTGCCGATACCGTGCGAATCAACCGACGCGTCAGCGCATTGCCCACCGACATGCCGACGATCAGCATGCCCAGGTACAACCCGACCTCACTCAAGGGCCGGTGCAGTTCGGTACCGATGATAAACGGCGCGGCGGCAATGAACGCATAGATGGCGGTGGTCATGCAGCCACCGCCCACGGCGAACCCCAGGAACACCGGAGACCGCAGTAACTGGCCGTAGTCACGCGCCAGCGCCCGCAGGCTGACCTGGCCGCTGGGCGTGGACGTTTCCGGCAACAACCGCCAGGTGCACAGCAAGGTCACCGTGCCCAGGCTGGCCAATACCCAGAAGATCGCCCGCCAGCCCAGGTGCTCACTGATGAGCGAGCCGATCAGGGGCGCGAAGCCAGGGCCGACCATCATCATCAGGTTGAGCAGCGCCAGGTCGCGCACGGCTTCTTCCAGGCCGGCGCCATCGCGGGCAATGGCCCGGCCCAGCGCCAGGCCCGCGCAACCACCCAATGCCTGCACCAGCCGCGCCAGCACCAGGGTATGGACATCACCGGCAAACGCGGCGCAGAACCCCGCCACCGTGTACAACGCCAAGCCCACCAGCAGCAAAGGCCGACGGCCCAGACCATCGGACAGCGGCCCATAGGCCAATTGCCCGAACGCCAGGCCCAGGATGTACACGCTGATGGTGCGCTGCATGGCGGCGCTGTCCACCCCCAACGCCTGGGCGGCGGCCGGCAGCGCCGGAACGAACATGTGCATGGCCAGCGTGCCGCTGATGGTGATCAGCACCAACAGCCAAAGCGGGGCACGCGGTTTGACGGCAGACAGCGGAGCGGACATATAGATAGCAACCTAACAAGTAGGCTTGCAACTATAGGGAACCGCCCTCCTCCTTGTCTACGTGCGCGCGTCGCTTGTCTTCGCCGTCGCGCAACAGGTCATACAGCACAGTCGCCGGGCCCAGTATCGCAATCACGACCAGCGCGATCAGGCCTATAGTCGAATGGTTCATGGTCAATCCCTGCCAGGCTGGGTGATAACGCAAGAATCCCCCCAAGGACGTAGGCCTGGCAACCGCTTTTACCGAGTCTTTACGCCCGATCGCCGGGTCGTTCAGCTGGGGTTCATTCGCCCAGGTTGCAGACTTCAGCCATCCGGCGGTAATCAAGCACGTGTTCCTGGTGTTGCGAATCGAGGTACGTCATGTGCGCGCCCACCACTTTGCACGTCTGGGAGGCGTCGGCGTTGTCGGCCAGTACTTTCTGGATGTCCAGGTGCTGGCCATAGTGGTAGCTGTCATGGATAGTATCGGCCTGGGCGACCACGGCCCCGGTGCTGGCCAGGGCGAAGACGGCGATGGCGCTGATGGTTTTGATGTTCATGGTGGTGCCCTCAAGCAATTCAATCATCGAAGTGGCCGCTGCAACTGCGTGGCCGTGACGCTATTGAATGCCGGACGGGTATCTCCAATGTGTCACCCCGTGGCCTGAAAACGGCGGTTTTGCACCACTGTGTATCTGTGGCGCCGCAGATACACTGGAATACAAAGCGAGACGGGCAAACCCACGCCTGCTGGGTAGAATGCGCGCAACCGCCAGAGAGGAGCTGTCATGGAGCACGTGGACCATATCCTGATCGTCGACGACGACCGCGAGATTCGCGAGTTGGTGGGCAACTACCTGAAAAAGAATGGCTTGCGCACCACGGTGGCCGGTGACGGGCGGCAGATGCGCGCGGCACTGGAAGACACCCCGGTGGACCTGATCGTGCTGGACATCATGATGCCCGGTGACGACGGCTTGCTGCTGTGCCGTGAATTGCGCGCCGGCAAGCACAAGGCCATTCCGGTACTGATGCTGACAGCCCGCAACGACGAGACGGACCGTATCGTTGGCCTGGAAATGGGCGCCGACGACTACCTGACCAAGCCCTTCGCCGCCCGCGAGCTGCTGGCGCGCATCAACGCCGTGCTACGCCGTACACGCATGCTGCCGCCCAACCTGCAGGTCACCGACAGTGGCCGGTTGCTGGCCTTCGGCCAATGGCGGCTGGACACCAGCGCCCGCCACCTGCTGGACGCCCATGACACCCTGGTGGCGCTGAGCGGCGCGGAGTACCGGCTGCTACGGGTATTTCTCGACCACCCCCAGCGAGTGCTCAACCGTGACCAGTTGCTGAACCTGACCCAGGGGCGTGATGCCGACCTGTTCGACCGTTCCATCGACCTGCTGGTCAGCCGCCTGCGCCAGCGCTTGCTGGATGACGCCCGCGAGCCGGCCTATATCAAGACAGTGCGCAGCGAAGGCTACGTGTTCTCCATGCCGGTACAGGTGCTCGGGGCGCCAGCATGAAGCCCTGGTTCCCGTGGCCACGCACCCTGGCCTCACGCTTGTCGCTGATCTTTCTCGCCGGCCTGGTACTGGCTTATGGGCTGTCGTTCGGCGCGCAATATTGGGAGCGCTACCTCAGTTCCGAGTCGATGATGCACAAGACCATGGAGCGCGACGTGGCCACCGGCGTGGCGATTCTCGACCACTTGCCCGCCGACCAGCGTGATGCCTGGATCCCGCGCCTGGAGCGCCAGGTATACACGTTCGAGCTGGGCGACGGCGCGCCGGGCCAACCGCTGCCCATCGCCGAGTTGCCCCATGCCGGCCAGGCCATTCTCACGGGGCTGAACAACAGTCATGGCCTGAACTTCACCCACACCGTCGACCCGCGCGACCGCTTCCAGGCACACCTGCGCCTGAACGATGGCACCCCGGTGACCATTGACGTGCACCCCTCCTCCATGCCCATTCCCCAGTGGTTGCCGGTGATGCTGCTGATTCAGCTGACGGTGGTCTGGGGTTGCACGTGGGCCGCGGTACGCATGGCCACCCGCCCCCTGACCCGCCTGGCCAGCGCCGCCGAGGCCCTGGACCCCAACAGCGCCGGCCAGCGCCTTGACCTCAGCGGCCCCAGCGAAGTGACCCACGCGGCCTCGGCGTTCAATGCCATGCAGGATCGCATCGCCACCTACCTGAAGGAGCGCATGCAACTGCTGGGCGCCATCAGCCATGACCTGCAGACGCCGCTGACGCGCATGAAACTGCGCGCCGAATTCATGGACGATGGCGTGGAGAAGGACAAGCTGTGGCATGACCTGAGCGAAATGGAGCACCTGGTGCGCGAAGGCATCGCCTATGCCCGCACCCTGCACGGCGCCACCGAAGCCAGTTGCCGCATCGACCTGGATGCGTTCCTGCAGAGCCTGGTATTCGACTACCAGGACGTCAACCAGCCCGTGGCCCTGGCCAGCAACAGCCAGGCGCAGGTCGACACCCGGCCCCAGGCCCTGCGGCGCATTCTGTCCAATTTGGTGGACAACGCACTGAAATTCGCCGGCGACGTCAGCCTGGGCAGCACCCGCGCCAGCGATGGCAGCATCACCATTGAAGTGCTGGACCAGGGCCCTGGCATTGCCGAGGAAGAGCTGCAGGCCGTGTTCAAGCCGTTCTACCGGCTGGAGAACTCGCGCAACCGTTCGACCGGGGGCACCGGGTTGGGGTTGGCGATCGCCCAGCAACTGACCCTGGCCATTGGTGGCCAGCTCACGCTGAGCAACCGCGAAGGCGGCGGCCTCAGCGCGCGCTTGCAGTTGCCGGGCTGACGCAGCCTGTAGGAGCACAGCTTGCTGGCGAAGGGCACAACGCGATCCGCCAAGTACACCGCACTGCCCTTTTCGCTAGCAAGCTACGCTCCCACCAGGCCGTGCAAGTACCACGCAGACCCCGCAAACCTGTAGGAGCACAGCTTGCTGGCGAAGGGCACAACGCGGTCCGCCAGGTACACCGCACTGCCCTTTTCGCTAGCAAGCTACGCTCCCACCAGGCCGTGCAAGTACCACGCAGACCCCGCAAACCTGTAGGAGCACAGCTCGCTGGCGAAGGGCACAACGCGGTCCGCCAAGTACACCGCACTGCCCTTTTCGCTAGCAAGCTACGCTCCCACCGGGACTTGCAAGTACCACGCGGCCCCCGCAAAACCTGTAGGAGCACAGCTCGCTGGCGAAGGGCACAACGCGGTCCGTCAGCTACACCGCACTGCCCTTTTCGCTAGCAAGCTACGCTCCCACCAGGACGTGCAAGTACCACGCGGACCCCGCAAACCTGTAGGAGCACAGCTCGCTGGCGAAGGGCACAACACGGTCCGCCAGGTACACCGCACGGCCCTTTTCGCTAGCAAGCTACGCTCCCACCGGGACGTGCCAGTACCACGCGGCCCCCGCAAAACCTGTAGGAGCACAGCTCGCTGGCGAAGGGCACAACGCGGTCCGTCAGCTACACCGCACTGCCCTTTTCGCTAGCAAGCTACGCTCCCACTGGGACGTGCAAGTACCACGCGGCCCCCGCAAACCTGTAGGAGCACAGCTCGCTGGCGAAGGGCACAACGCGGTCCGCCAGGTACACCGCACTGCCCTTTTCGCTAGCAAGCTACGCTCCCACCAGGCCGTGCAAGTACCACGCAGACCCCGCAAACCTGTAGGAGCACAGCTCGCTGGCGAAGGGCACAACGCGGTCCGCCAGGTACACCGCACTGCCCTTTTCGCTAGCAAGCTACGCTCCCACCGGGACTTGCAAGTACCACGCGGCCCCCGCAAAACCTGTAGGAGCACAGCTCGCTGGCGAAGGGCACAACGCGGTCCGTCAGCTACACCGCACTGCCCTTTTCGCTAGCAAGCTACGCTCCCACTGGGACGTGCAAGTATCACGCGGCCCCCGCAAACCTGTAGGAGCACAGCTCGCTGGCGAAGAATACAACGCGGTGCTTCAGGTACACCGCACTGCCCTTTTTTCCTAGTCATCGCCCAGGCGGCGCCCGGAACTGCCCTTGAGCCAGCCCTTGAACGTCATTGCCCAGGTCGTCCTTGGCATCCAGGTCGGCGCCCTTGGCCTTCAGCGCTTGCAGGATGTCCTGGCGGTGGAACAGCGCGGCGTACATCGCCGCGGTCTGGCCGGCGTGGTTGCGCTGGTCGGCGTTGCAGTCGGCGTTGACCAGGCGGTGGGCAATGCTCAACTCGCCTTTGAAAATTGCCCCCATCAACGCCGTGTTGCCGTGGTTGTCCTGCACGCAGGGGTTGGCCCCGGCCTGCAACAGTTGCTCCACCGCTGCCTGCTGACCATGGTAGGCGGCCAGAATCAGGCCGGTGTAACCCTTTTCGTCCTGGATGTTCAGGTCGTAATGGGCCTCGATGAACGTCGCCAGCCGCGGCTGGTCGCCTTCGCGGGCGGCGTCGAAAAACAGTTCGCGCAACTGCGTGCGCGGGTCGGCGCTGACGGCGCCGGTGTAAAAGGCCAGAAGCAGGCCCAGAAGAAAAATTCTCACCCTTGAAAGCCTCTCGGAAGCACCGTTTCGGTAGGACCGGGCGAAGCTCGGAAAGCGGAGAACGCGGTGTCTGCCAGCCAACGCACAGGCCGCTTCCCGAGCTTCGCCCGGTTCTACCAGGAGCAGCGTGAATCAGTCCTGCAACTGCGCAGCCAATGCCTTGACTTTCGCCAGGTCGCCCTTGGCCACCTTGGTCACCCCGGTACCGTAGGCCGGATCCGCCTTGTACAGGTACGACAGCATGATCTGCTTGCTCTCGGTGTCAGTGTCAGCCAGCGACTCGCCGAAACTCTGGATCAGGTCCTGCTGCTCTTTCGGGCTGTAGGAGCGATACAACTCGCCGGTCTGCTTGAAGTTCTGCTCGCGCTGGATCTTCGCCTGCTGGGTGGTGCCGCTCAGGGCCAGTTGGCTGTAGCGGGCGTCCGGGTCGGCCAGGCGCGGGTTCAGGCGGCTGGGCTCGTAGTTCACGCCCGTGGTGGTATGGCCAGTGTTGAGCGCACCGTCCTGGTTTCCGTTGTTCACCGCCACCCGTGGCCGGTTGATCGGCAGGCTCAGGCCGTTGGCGCCCAGGCGGTACATCTGCGTGTCAGCGTAGGAGAACACCCGGCCTTGCAACAGGCGGTCTTCCGACGGCTCGATGCCGGGCACCACGTTGGCGGGCGCCATGGCCACCTGCTCGGTCTCCTGGAAGTAGTTGTCGACGTTCTTGTTCAGCGTCATCTGGCCGATTTTCTGTTCCGGCACATTCGGCCAGATCTTGGTAGCGTCCAGCGGGTCGAAGTCGAACCTGGCCAGGTCTTCAGGCTTGAGCACCTGGATGTACAGGTCCCATTTCGGGAATTCGCCCTTGTTGATCGCACCGACCAGGTCATGGGTCAGGTGTGCGTAGTCCTTGGACTGCACCTGGGCAACCTGGGCCGGGTCGAGGTTCTTGATGCCTTGCAGGCTTTTCCAGTGAAACTTGACGTAGTGCACTTCGCCTTTGGCGTTTACCAGTTTGTAGGCGTGCACACCATTGCCATCCATGAAGCGATAGCTGGCGGGGGTGCCTTCGTTGGAGTACAGCAGGGTCAGCGTGCGGGTAGCTTCCGGAACATGGGAGAAGAAGTCGAAGCGGCGCGAATCGTCGTCCAGGTTGGTACGCGGGTCAGGCTTGAACGCGTGGACCATGTCAGGGAACTTGATGGCATCGCGGATGAAGAACGTCGGGAAATTGTTGCCCACCAGGTCCCAGTTGCCATCGGCGGTATAGAACTTGGTGGCGAAACCACGCGGGTCACGCAAGGTTTCCGGGGAATGGTTGCCATGCACCACCGAGGAGAAACGCACGAACACCGGGGTATGTTCGCCTTGGCGGAACACGGTGGCCTTGCTCAGGTCGCTGATGTTGCTGGTGGCCACGAACTCACCATGCACCCCGGTGCCACGGGCATGCACCACGCGTTCGGGGATGCGTTCTCGATCGAAGCGCTGGAGTTTCTGCAGCAGTTGCACGTCTTGCAACAAGGCCGGGCCGTTGGCACCGGCCGTCTGGGAGTTCTGATTGTCGCCCACCGGGGCGCCGTTATCGCGGGTCAGGGTAGCGGCGAATGCCGAGCTGCAAGCCAGCAGGCCGTAGGCGGCCAGGCTGAGCGCATGGCCAGATAAGGTATTGATTTTCAAAGTTAATCCCTCATGGATCTTATGATGTGCTTGCCTTTTCAAGCCTAGAGAGGGTTAACCCGAAATCGTAAATTGAAAGGCCCTATGCCCCCGATTGAAAACTTTTCTACACGGGACTCGTAGCAGCGGACCTGGCCGCGTCATGAACGCCCCGCGGTGTCAGGTATACCGCAGAGGGGGCCTGACGCGGCCAGGTCCGCTGCTACGCGGGGTGTACCGTTTGGACCATGCGGTCTATTTACCGGCAGTGTAGGGTGTCGAGTACTTCTGCAACAGCTTCAGCGTCACGCCATTGGTCCAGCCGAAGCCATCCTGCAACTCATACTCACCACCACCCCCGCCCTGGCCCAAACCGGACAGGTCATATTTCTCCACCAGCTTGTCCTGCACGCTGTAGAGGTTCTGCACCTGGTGCAAGAAGCGCGTGCCGATCTGCGCCGCCAGCCCGGTTTCCTGGTAACGGCTCAGGCCTTGCACAGCCACCCACTGCAAAGGCGCCCAACCATTGGGCTCATCCCACTGCTGGCCATTGCTGACCTGGGTGGTGGCCAGGCCGCCGGGGCGCAGCAGGCCGTTGCGCACGGCATCGGCCGTCGCCTTGGCGCGGTCCGGGGACGCCACACCCGCGTACAGCGGGAACACCGTGGCGGCGGTCAGCGCCGGGCGCTGGCGGGCCTGACGCCAGTCGTAGTCCACGTAATAGCCACCAGCGCTGTTCCACAGGTGGGCCTCGATGGCCACCTGACGCTGCTGGGCACGCTGGTCGAAAGTCTGGGTACAGGCGCTGTCGGCCGCGGCCTGGCAGGCCTTGGCGATGGTTTTTTCCAAGTGGTACATCAGGCTGTTGAGGTCCACCGGCACAATCGAGGTGGTGCGGATACTGGTCAGGCTCTTGCTGTCACCCAGCCAGCGTGAACTGAAGTCCCAGCCGCTTTCGGCACCCGCGCGCAGGTCACGCCACACCTCTTCCTTCGGCCGGGTGGGCACCTGTTCAGCAGTGTTCACGTCTTGCAGCCAGGATTCCTGCCGGGGCGTGGCGCTGGCGTCCCAATAGCGGTTGAACAGGCTACCGTCGGGCAACTTCACTACATGGCGGATGGCCTGGCCGGCTTTGAGGGTTTGCGCGCCGTCCATCCAGTAGGCGTATTCCTTCTGCAATTGCGGCAGGTAGCGGCTGTAGGCCTGGTCGCCTTCGATGCGCGCTTCAAGGTCGACCATGTAAGCGAAGAACGGCGGCTGCGAGCGGCTCAGGTAGTAGGTGCGGTTGCCGTTGGGGATGTGCCCGTAGGTATCGATCATATAGGCGAAATTGTCGACCATCTGGCGAACCTGGGCTTTGTCGCCACTTTGTTCAAGGCCGAGCATGGTGAAGTACGAATCCCAGTAGTACATCTCGCGGAACCGCCCGCCGGGTACCACATAGGGCTGTGGCAACGGCAGCAGGCTGCTGTACTGGGGCACCTGGCTGTAGCTGCGGCTCAGCACCGGCCACAGGTTGTCGATATGTTCCTTGATCGGCGCCCCGGGCCTGGGCGCCGGGCTTTCGGCTTCGCCGGACTCCACGAAGTTGGCGGTCACGAAGGCTTTCAGGTCAAAGCCCGAGCGCTCGCGCTGGGCCAGGTAGTCGGCGCGGATACGCGCCGGGTCACGCTTGGGCAAGGCATCGACGAAGTGTTTCTGGTCGGTGAACACGTTGTCACGCTGCACGGCTTCGAACAGTTCCGGGTAGGCTTGGTCAGGCGGCAGTGCCTGCAGACTGGCGGGGTCACCCGCCCCCCACATGGCCGGTGGGTGGCTGGAACACGCCGCTACCAACAGGGCGGCGCAGGTCAGGCTGGTGAAGTGCAAAGGTCGCATGGCGGACTCCTTGTCGGGTCGGTGGCAACATGCAAGTGACCGCCAGGCGTTGCCACGGGTTCAGTCGGATTCGGCTGCCAGGCTCGTCTGCTGTGCGGTCACCGGCCGTTCCGCGAGGAACAGCAGCACCACCGCTGCCGATGCCAAAGTGATTGCGATCAGGGCCCAGGTGACCTCGGCAAAGGCACTGGCGACAGCAGCGGCCAGCACTTCGCGGGGTGCCGCGCCCAGCAGCGCCCGGGCCTGGGTCATTTCCCCCGCGCCCAGGTATTGCGCGGCCTGCGCGACTTGATCCGCGGGCAAACGTGGCAGCGCCAGGCCCAGCTGCCGGGCGATCAGACCACTGCTCAGCGCGGTGACGATCGCCAGGGCAATGCCCTCGCCCGCCACCCGCGTGGTGCTGAAAATACCCGTGGCCATGCCCGCGCGCTCCTTGGGCACCACGCTGACCGACAGCCCGTCCATCAGGCCCCAGGGCAGGCCGGTGCCCACCCCGATCACCAGCATCGGTGCCACCCAGGCCAAGGGGTGGGCCCCCGCGTCGATGCGCCCCAACCACCACAAACCAAACGCTGCCACTACCAGGCCCAACGCGCAAATCACCCCGGCGGAGGCAAACCGTACCAGCCAGGCAGCCACGCTGGGCACCACCAGCATGGGCCCGCACAGGGCGAGCATGGCCAGGCCAGCGTCGACTTCACTACGGCCTTCGATGCCGACAAAGCGCAACGGCAGCGCCACCAGCAGCACCACGAAGCAATAGCAGGTGGCGATGGGCAGCAATTGCACGCCCAGGAACCGTGGGTAGCGCAACAGGGACAGGTCCAGCATTGGCCGCGCGGCGCGTTGCTGGCTGACCACGAAACCGGCCAGCAGCAGTGCAGCGGCCAACAGCTTGCCCCAGACGGCAGGGTTGGCCCAGCCATCGACCGGCACTTGCATGATCGCCCAGGTCAGTAGCCCCAGCGCCGCGCTGAACAGCACCGTGGCCACACCATCCACGCGCCCGGCAGCCGGATCGCGGGACTCGCGCAAGTGGCGTACACCCAGCACCAGTGCCAGGGCACCGATCAGTGCAGCAGTGACGAACACCGCGCGCCAGCCCAACTGACTGATCAGCCAACCGGATAAAATCGGGCCCAGGGCCAGCCCGACCCCGAAGCTGCTACCCAGGGCACTGTAGGCGCGGGTGCGGGCGTGACCGTCGTACAGTTCGGCCAGCGACGCCGAGCCACCGGCCAGTGCCGCCGCCGCAGCGACACCCTGCATGGCCCGCAGGGTATCCAGCCACAGCACGCTGGGGGCGACGCCCAGCGCCAGGGAAACGAGTAAGTACAGGCCCACGCCCGTGACGAACAGGCGCTTGCGCCCATAGGTATCGGCCAGGGTACCGGCGGCCAGCAGCAGGCTGCCGAATGTCAGCATGAAGGCGTTGGTGATCCAGGCCAGGGCCAGGGGGCTGCCACCCAGGTCACGGCCAATGGCCGGGGTGGCGATGGCGCCGGCGGAAAAGCTCAACGGCAAGATAACGGCGGCCAGGCACACGGCCAGCAAACCGTAACGGGGGGCAGGTGCAGAGGTCATGAGCAACATCCTGTGGCCAGATTCGAGGCCATGAGGATAGGATGTCTGCTATCGCGGAAAAACAGGCCATGAGTCCCCTCTGAGCGGACAGAATGTCCATAAAGGAGTGTGCATGGAAAGCCTTGGCGGCCTGACCGCCTTCGTTCGCGCCGTGGAGCTGGGCAGCTTTGTCGGGGCGGCCCAACGTTTGCGGGTATCGCCCTCGGCCATTGGCAAGAGCGTGGCGCGGCTGGAGGAAAGCCTGGGGGTTCGCCTGCTCAACCGCAGCACCCGGCACCTGAGCCTGACCGAGGCCGGCGAGCTGTTCTATGCCCGCGGCCGGCGCGTGGTGCAGGAACTGGAGGAAGCCCAGACCGAGCTGCTGGCCCAGCGCGAAGCTCCCCAGGGCCGGCTGCGCATCAGCTCGCCGGCGCTGGGTTACCGCATGCTGGTGCCCATCCTGCCGGAATTCACCCGTCGCTACCCCAGGATCGAACTGGACCTGGACTTCAGTGACCGCATGGTCGACGTGATTGCCGAAGGCATGGACGCGGTGATCCGCAGTGGCGATGTCGTCGACTCCCGGCTCAAGGCCCGCACGCTGGGGAGCTTCCGCCTGGTACTGGTAGGTGCACCCGCGTATTTCGCCCAGCATGGGACGCCCGGCACACCTGAACAACTGCGTAACCATGCATGCCTGTTCTACCGGTTTCACAGCAACGGCCAGGTTCAGCCGTGGACGTTCGAGGGGCGCGAGGGGCTGCCGGCGCTGGAACTGCCGGGCACCCTCACCTTCAACAACATCGAAGCCTTGATCGGCGCCGCCATCAGTGGTCTGGGCATTGCTTACCTGCCGGACTTCGCCGTGGGCCAGTACCTGCGCGACGGGCAATTGCAGAGCATCCTCGATGACCGGCTGGTGGCCGGTGGGACGTTCTCGCTGCTGTGGCCAGGCAGCCGCCAGCCGCTACCCAAGCTGCGGGCGTTCGTGGACTTCCTGGCCGAACACCTGGTGCTGGGGCCGTGATGGGCCAGGCGTTGGCGGGTCAATGCTCCGCCGCTACCCGGCAGCCCTTGCGATGGCGAATTTCTTCGTCGGTGGGCCGGGTGCGGTCGAAGTGGAAGGTGCCGTCGGAGTAGATCTCCAGCCAGCCCCATTCACAGGTGGTTTCATCCTGCCCCGGTGCGGGCGGCCGCGCCCACCAGGGCTCACGGCTGACGAGGGTGCGTGTGGCTGCGGTCATGGTCGACTCCTGCGGCACGTGCAATCGCTAGACCCTCTGATGATAGACGTGCGCCGGCGGCCTGCGGCGTGGCCAGACGTTCAACGGTGCCAGGTCACTAATCTTTCACGACCAATGACCTCCAGCCTTGAACACCTGCGCCGATAGCGTGGCAACGAACCCCTGAATGCGTTTCGCCTTCACGTTCGCACTGCCAAGCAAGGTGCTTTATGAAGTTGACCCTAGGTAAAAAACTGGCTCTGTCGGCCAGCGTCGCACTGCTGCTGGTTGGCTGCAGCCTGACAGCGCTGCACTACATCGAGAGCCGCGACAACATCGAGACCGGCATTTCCCAGCAGGTCGGCAACACCGGCAAGGTCTTTGCCGCCAACGTCAGCTACTGGCTGACCAGCAAACAGATGGCCATGGCCGCCGTGACCGCCGGTGCCAGCGATGACACGCTGTTGGCACAGTTGCAGCAGGCCAAGGTTTCCGGTGGCTTCGACAACGTGTTCCTGGCCCGCCCCGATGGCAGCCAGGTCAACGCCAACGGCGCCACCCTGCCCCCGGACAACAACGACCCGCGCAAGTGGAAGTGGTACCAGCAGGCGCTGCTGGCCCCCAACGACGTGTACTTCTCCACGCCTTCAGTGGCCGCCGCCACCCAGAGCTATGTGCTGTCACTGGGCAAAGTGCTGGCCCGCAATGGCGCGACCCTGGGGGTGCTGGGCGCTGACGTGAGCATGAGCGAGATCCTGAGCCAGTTGAAACAGATCAAGCTGCCGGGCAACGGTTCGGCATTCTTCATCGACCACGACGGCATCATCCTGGGCCACAACGACAAGAATGCCCTCGACAAACCGGTCGACAGCCTTTACCCCGCCCTCACGACCACGGCCCTGCAAAACCTGGTCGCCAGCGATGGCGCACGCTTTCTGCTCAACGACCAGGGGCAGCGTCTGTACGTGATTCCCATCGAGCACCAGCACGAGAAACTGGTCCTGGTGCTGGATAACGATGTGTTGCTGGCCCCGCTGCACCGTAGCCTGTGGGTGGCGCTGGGCACCCTGGCAGTGATCCTGGTGTTGTCACTGCTGGTGGTCAACGCCCTGTGCGTGTGGCTGCTCAAACCCCTGGGGGCCATGTCCCGCGGCCTGCAGGTGATCGCCAGCGGCGACGGCGACCTGACCCAGCGCATCGTCCAGCAGTCCGACGATGAGGTAGGCGAACTGGGCCGCCATTTCAACCAGTTCGTCGGCAGCCTGCACACCCTGATCAGCCACGTGCGCCACCAGGCGGTGGAGATCGGCCAGGAGTCCACCAGCGTATTGAACCGCAGCAGCGACTCGGCCCAGAGCCTGGAACGCCTGCAGCAGGAACTGACCCTGGTGGCCACCGCGGTCACCGAAATGGCCTCGGCCACCCAGGAAATCGCCGGCAACGCCGAGCGCACCGCCGTGTCGGCGCAGCAGTCGTCGGTCAGCAGCCTCAAGGGCCTGGACCTGGTGCGCAAGACCCAGGGTTCGATCGTCGACCTGTCCAGCGAGATCAGTGCCGCCACCCAGGTGGTCAATGAGCTGAGCGAGTACTCGCAGTCCATCAGCAGTGTGCTCACCAGTATCCAGAGCATCGCCGAGCAGACCAACCTGCTGGCCCTCAACGCCGCCATCGAAGCGGCGCGCGCGGGTGAACAGGGACGCGGCTTCGCCGTGGTGGCCGATGAGGTCCGCACCTTGTCCCAGCGCACCCAGGAGTCGACCCAGTCGATTCAGGTGACCATCAACAACATCCAGCGCATTACCCTCGATGCGGTGAACCGCATGGCCAACAGCACCGGCCTGGCAGAGCGCAGCGTGGCCGATGCGCAGTTGGCGTATGCGTCGCTGGAGGAAATCACCGAAGCGGCCAGCGAGATCTCCGGGATGTCCCAGCAGATCGCTTCCGCGGCCGAGGAACAGTCATCGGTGACCGAGGAGATCACCCGTAACGTGGTGACCATCAAGAGCCTGGGCGAGGACCTGGTGGAAGGGTCCCTGGATGCCGAGCAGCAATCGAGGTCGCTGCAGGAACATGCCAGCGACCTGAACGGCAAGGTGGCGCGGTTTATCCTCTGAGTCCACCCAGGCAGTTGCTGCTACAGGCGCTCGCGGCCTGTAGCAGTGAACCGGGTCAGGCGAGGTCGAAGCGGTCCAGGTCCATGACTTTTGCCCAGGCGGCGACGAAGTCGGTGACGAACTTCTGCTGCCCATCGGCGCTGCCGTACACTTCCGAGAACGCCCGTAGCTGCGCGTGAGAACCAAACACCAGGTCAACCCGGGTGCCGGTCCATTTCACTTCACCGCTCTTGCGGTCGCGCGCTTCGAAGGTGTCGGTGCCTCCCGCCGTCGGCTTCCACTCCACTGCCATGTCCAGCAGGTTGACGAAGAAGTCGTTGGTCAGGCTGCCCGGACGGTCAGTGAACACCCCGTGCTGGCTCTGGCCGACGTTGGCGCCCAGCACCCGCAGGCCACCCACCAGCACGGTCATCTCGGGCCCCGTGAGGGTCAGCAACTGCGCCTTGTCCACCAGCAGCGCTTCGGCGGAGACCGTGTACTTGCCTTTGAGGTAGTTGCGGAAGCCATCGGCGATGGGCTCCAGGACAGCGAAGGACTCCACGTCAGTCTGCTCCTGCGAGGCATCGACCCGGCCCGGCGAAAACGGCACGCTGACCGTGTGCCCGGCGTTTTTGGCGGCTTGCTCGACACCCACGTTACCGGCCAGCACGATCAGGTCGGCCAGGGATACCTTGGCGCCGTGCTCATTGCGGATGCTTTCCAGGGTCTGCAACACCTTGGCCAACTGCGCCGGCTGGTTGGCTTCCCAGTCTTTCTGGGGGGCCAGGCGCAGGCGCCCACCGTTGGCGCCGCCGCGCTTGTCTGAACCGCGGAACGTGGAGGCCGCCGCCCAGGCGGTCGACACCAGCTCGCCAACACTCAGGCCCGACGCCAGGATCTTGGCCTTCAACGCAGCCACATCCTGGTCACTGAGCACGGCTTGCCCGGCCTGGGGCAGCGGATCTTGCCACAGCAGTTCTTCGGTGGGCGTTTCCGGGCCCAGGTAGCGAGCCAATGGGCCCATGTCGCGGTGGGTCAGCTTGAACCAGGCGCGGGCGAAGGCGTCGGCGAGCTGATCGGGGTTGGCCAGGAAACGCCGGGCAATGGGCTCATAGATCGGGTCGAAACGCAGGGCAAGGTCCGAGGTCAGCATGGTGGGCGCGCGGCGTTTGCTCGGGTCGTGGGCGTCCGGGATCTTGCCGGCACCGGCACCGTTCTTCGGCGTCCATTGGTGGGCGCCCGCTGGGCTCTTGGTCAGTTCCCAGTCAAAGCCGAACAGGTTTTCCAGGTATTCGTTGCTCCAGCGGGTGGGGGTCGAGGTCCAGGTCACTTCCAGGCCACTGGTGATGGTGTCACCGCCCTTGCCGGTGCCAAAGCTGTTGCGCCAGCCAAGGCCCTGCTCTTCCAGCCCGGCGGCTTCGGGCTCTGCCCCGACGTTGTCGGCAGGGCCGGCGCCGTGGGTCTTGCCAAAGGCGTGGCCGCCGGCGATCAGGGCGACGGTTTCTTCATCATTCATGGCCATGCGGCCGAAGGTTTCACGGATGTCGAGACCGGACTTCACCGGGTCGGGGTGGCCGTCCGGTCCTTCCGGGTTGACGTAGATCAGCCCCATCTGCACGGCCGCCAAGGGGTTTTCCAGGTGGCGGCCATTGTCGGTGCGGCTGGTCTCGCTGCCGTGCAGGTCGGGTTCGGCCACCAGGGTGCCGTCACCGGGGGGTTGCGCCTTCAGTTGTTCGTTGCCGTAGCGCACGTCGCCGCCCAGCCAGGTCTTCTCCGAGCCCCAGTACACGTCTTCGTCCGGCTCCCATACGTCCGCGCGGCCACCGGAATAGCCGAACGTCTTGAAGCCCATGGACTCCAGGGCGACGTTGCCGGTGAGCACGATCAGGTCGGCCCAGGAAATCTTGCGGCCGTATTTCTGCTTGACCGGCCAGATCAGCCGGCGGGCCTTGTCCAGGCTGACGTTGTCGGGCCAGCTATTGAGCGGGGCAAAGCGTTGTTGCCCGGCCCCCGCGCCGCCCCGGCCATCGCCGGTGCGGTAGGTACCGGCACTGTGCCAGGCCATGCGGATGAACAGCGGGCCGTAGTGGCCAAAGTCGGCGGGCCACCAGTCTTGCGAATGGGTCATCACGTCCAGGAGGTCTTTTTTCACTGCCGCGAAATCCAGGCTCTTGAATTCCCTGGCGTAATCGAAGCCCTCGCCCATGGGGTCGGAGCGGCCGGAGTGCTGGTGGAGGATTTTCAGGTTCAGCTGGTTCGGCCACCAGTCACGGTTGGTGGTACCGCCGCCAGCGGCATGGTTGAACGGGCATTTCGATTCGGTTGCCATGATTGATTACCTTATGGTCATCTGCGTGCAACTGCCCCGAGCCGCGAAGGCGCGAAGCAGGATGGGCAATTTCAAGGACATAGGGTGCGGGGCCGGCGACGTGATCAGCGGGTCGGCGAGGCCACGGGGCAATGGCGATTGGCGACAATCAGGGTGCCGGGACCACGATCCTCGGCAGGCTGGACAGGCGTGAAGGTCATTATTATCTCCTTGTCAGGTTCCCGCCGACCGACGTGCGATGGCGGTAGAGACAGCCTAGACCGCTCTGGCGGATAGGGCTAATAGCCGCGGTATTGGGCGTCGATAGAGCAAGACTTTCATCTTCGCCAGGGAATTTCCTGGCTTCACCTCATTCAAACTCGAGATACCTGCGCTAAGCGTGCATTCGTACACGGTTTGCAGATACCCTAGAAACGTCCCTCAGTCGTGTGCCCCCTGGAGACCGCCATGCCCGCTTTGCCCCCCGTCCTGCGCCTGGCCGCCTGCTCCCTGGGCCTGACGCTGGCCGCCCACGCCGCCGCCAGTGACGAGTCGCCGTTGATTGACTCGATCAACCAGTTCCGTGGCCAGGTGCAACGCTGTGACGGCCAGGCTTCCCATGAGTTGCCGCCGCTCAACGTCGACCCGCGCCTGGTGCTGCCGGCCAGTGGCAGTGGCGACCTGCGCGACAGCATGGCGCGGGCGGGTTACCCGATGGTCAGCGTGCAGGCCATCAGCCTGTCAGGCCCGCGGGACGCACAGGCGGCCATGGCGGCCGTGCAGGAAAGCTTCTGCAAGGTGGTGCTCGACCCGCAGTTCATCGACATCGGTGTCAGCCACCAGGGCCAGGACTGGCGGATCGTGGTGGCGCGGCCGTTGCTGCCCAGCAACCTGGGCAGTGCCCAGGCAGAAGGCCAGAAGCTGCTGGCCCAGCTCAACACGGCGCGCGCCCAGCCCCACACCTGCGGCGCCCAGGCGTTCAACCCGGCGCCACCGCTGGCGTGGAACGCGACATTGGCCACGGTAGCCCAGGCTCACGCCCAGGACATGGCCAACCGCAACTATTTCGACCACCTGGACCACGACGGCCATACCCCGGGCGACCGGGCGGAACTCGCGGGTTACAACGCCCAGGCACTGGGTGAGAACATCGCCGCCGGGCAGGACAGCGTGGCCAAGGTGGTGGCCGGGTGGCTCGCCAGCCCGGGGCATTGTGCGAACCTGATGAACCCGCAGTTTCGCGATCTGGGGGCTGCCTATGCCACCGACCCGAAAAGCGACGCGGGGATCTACTGGACGGGGATGTTCGGGGCGCAGTAGCCGGCAGGGTTATCCGCCGCGCCTGCTTCCCGAGCGTCGTCCGGTCCCGCGGCGCGCGGGACCGGACGACGCTCGGGCAAGGAGCACCGCCGATCAGCCCCCTTGCACCTGCACCCACCGTTGCTCACGCGCCGCGACGCGAATCGCCGCCGCCAACCGTTCCACCGCCAGCGCCTCGGCGAAATCGGTACCCGCCTGCCCCTGCCCCGCTACCGCCTGGATCAGTTCATGCACTTCCAGTGTCTTGAGCTCGTTGTAGCCCAGCTGGTGCCCCGGCGCGGGGCTGAAGGCGGCGTAACCGGGCAGTGACGGGCCTGCCAGGATGCGCTCGAACCCCGCCTGCCCGGCACGGCACAGGCGCAGTTCGTTGAGCCGCTCCTGGTCGAACGCCAACGTGCCCAACGTACCGCTGACCTCAAAGCTCAGGTGGTTCTTGTAGCCGTGCTTGAGCCAACTGCTGCTGAACGTGCCGCGCGCACCATTGGCGAAGCGCAGCAATGCCTGGGTGTGATCGTCGATGGCGATGGCCTTGCGTTCAGGGCTGCCAGTGGTGGCCGGGCGTTCGCGGTGCACGGTCTGGCTGTCGGCACAGACGGCCTGCACGTCGCCGATCAGGAAGCGCGCCATGGCCAGCAGGTGGCTGCCCAGGTCGGCCAGTGCGCCACCGGCGTGGCTGGGCTCGCAGCGCCACGACCAGGGCGATGCCGGGTCAGCCATGAAGTCCTCGCAGAACTCGCCGTCAAAGCTGATGATCCGCCCCAGCTCGCCACCCTGGATCATCTGCCGGGCCTGCTGGATGATGGGGTTGTGCTGGTAGTTGTAGCCCACCCGCGTGACCACCCCGGCCGCCTGGGCCGCATGGTGCATCTGCTCGGCCTGCTCCAGGCTCACCGCCAGCGGCTTTTCGCAGTACACGGCCTTGCCTGCCGCCAGTGCCGCCATGGCCATGGGAAAGTGCAGGTGGTTGGGGGTAGTGATCGCCACCAGGTTCACCGCCGGGTCGTCGATCAGCCGCTGCCAGTCGCTGTGGGCCGTGGCAAACCCCCAGGCCCGGGCGCACTGGCTGCCGCGCTCAGGGTCGGCATCGGCCAGCGCCGCCAGGTTCAGGCTGACCGGCAGCTCGAACGCCGCGCTGACATTGCGAAAGGCCAGGGCGTGGGCACGCCCCATGAAACCAGTGCCGATGAGCCCGATGCCAAGTTCACGCATGAGAAGTGCCTGTTGAATTGTTGTTTTGATGGCCTTAGTTATGGAATATAAATTCCAATATGGCAATATCGGAAATGTAATTCTTTTTCAGGCCTTCACGGCGCCCCATCGGCGACCACGCGGTTGCGCCCGCTGCGCTTGGCCCGGTACAAGGCCGCATCGGCCGACCCATAGGCCAGGTCGAAACCGGTGCCCGCGGGGTGGGCACTGACGCCGAAGCTGGCCGTGACCGGGCGGTTCACCGGCCGCATGAACACTTGGGTGGCGATGGCCGCGCGCATGGCCTCCGCCACTTCCAGGCCTTCCTCCAGGTTGCCCCCCGGCAGCAGCACGGTGAACTCCTCACCGCCTACCCGACCAATCAGGCCGCCCTCCCCGACGATGCGCCGCAGGCAGCCGACAATGCCCTGGATCACGGCATCACCGGCCGGGTGGCCGAATTCGTCGTTCACCCGCTTGAAATGGTCGATGTCCAGCACGATCATCGCCACGCCCACCTTGAGCAGGGTGTTGGTGGTCTGCTCGATGATCGCGCCTCGGTTCAGCACGCCGGTCAAGGCATCATGGGTGGCGCGGTGCTCCAATTGTCGAGCAAGGATGCTCAGCTGCGCATTGAGTGTATTCATCTCGCGCTCGGCGCGATCACTGCGGCCGATCAAGCGCCTGGTCTCGCGCACCAGGCGTTCGAAGTGGGCACTCATCTGCGCCAGCGAGTGCTTGTACACCTGAGCCTCGGCCTGGGGCAGCGCGAGAATCTCGCGTGCCTCCTGGAGGGCGTCGAACTCGCTCTTGAACAGATCGGGCAGCGGGTCACTGACGGCAGCGGGCATGGTGGCGGTCCTCATCAACTGGCGATGGCGTGGTCGTGGAAGACAATCGCGGTGAAGTCCGCCTGCAGCTCTTCGCCAAACTCGAAAATGGTTTCGTCCTCTTCATCGTGGTACCAGTTGACGATCACCTGGTTGCCGGCCTGGGCCGCCTGATCCAGGGCATCGAACAGGCTGAACAACATCTTGGTGCTGGAGCTGTTGAAATAGGCCAGGGCGATATTGGCGGTGAGGGTCTGGCCCTGGCAGGTGTCGAGGAACGCACGCAACTGCTGGACTACCGGCGCGTAGAACGCGGCGGCGTTCTCGGGGTAGGACTCGCCCTTGAGGCTCAGCAGCCGCTGGTCGAAACGCAGGTCGACTTCCGGGGAGGTGGCGGTGGCTTCTACGTAGAAATTATCCATTTTCACTGCGTCACTCTTGTCAGATCGTGGCTTTAAGGCAGAACAGCGAGGTACCGGGCTCATCGGCGCGCGGGTGGAAGCTGAATTCCAGTGGCGCGCTGGCGTCGCGGGCCATGGTCAGGAACCCCAGGCCGGCGCCCTTGCTGTCCTCGGGGGTTTCACTGCGCAGGACCACTTTGTAGGCCTGCTTGATCTCGTCGATGGACATCTTGCACAGCGACACCAGTTTTTCGCGCAGGCGCTCCACGTCGTCGGTGGCGATGGGGTTGGCGCATTGCATCAGGTAACGGTCGCCCTCGGCGCTGATGCAGACCGCTCCCTGGCGCAGGGCGGTACCATCCTCCACGGACGGGCGCAGCCAGTCGGACGAATAATGAATGATGTTCTGCGACAGCTCGATGAACGAGGAAAACAGCTTGCGCCGCGTCGGCCCGCTGACGCCAGCCACTTCCAGCTGCACCTTCACCACCTCGGCCATGGTGGTGATGATGCCGTGGGAGAAATAGCCCATGTGATAGAAGATCACATTGCGCTGCTGGGCCAGTTCGAAAAAGGTGCAATCCTGGGCGGTGTGTGGGTTAGCCATGGGGGGTCCTGAGTCGGGCACAGAATAGAGTGAGGTCGTCACGTCGACGTTGCGATCCTTGCCACCCGGCCAGTGCCTGGTGTACCGCCGTGCAGACTTCATTCGCCGGCGCCTGGCGGTGAGCCAGCAGCGTGTCGAATGCCTTGCGCTTTCCAAACGCAATGTTGCGGGGGCCGCCGATCTGGTCCGTCAGGCCATCGGTGGCCACGAACAGCAGGCTGCCGGGTTGCAGCGCCACCTGGGTGCTGGCCCATTGATAATCCAGGGCGCTGCCTACGTAACCCACGCCCATGCGCTGGCCGGCCAGTGTCTCCACCTGCTCGGCGCCGGGGTGCAGCAGCGCCAGGGACAAGCGCGCACCCGCGAAGCTGAGCGTTTGGCTGACGGTGTCGACCCAGAAAAATGCCGCGTCCAGGCCGTCGTCCGACTCCGGTGTTTCGGCCACGCCCTGGACCTGGCCCAGCAGCTCCTTGACGCTGCGGTTGACTACCGACAGCAGCCGCGCCGGATCACGCGGCCCGCACCGGGCCAGGGCCTGGGTCAACGACGAGGAGGCAATCAGGGTCATGAACGCTCCCGGCACACCATGGCCGGTGCAATCAGCGATGGCACCGAACCAGCCATCGGGGTAGGCGCAGAAATGGTAGAAATCACCGCCGACCACGTCACGTGGCTCCCACAGCAGCGCCGCGTCATCCAGGGTCGACTTCAGGGCGTCGCGAGAGGCGCGCAACATCGCTCGTTGAATGACGCTGGCGTACTCGATGCTCTGCATCATCTGACGGTTCTTCTGCGCCTGCATCTCGGCCACCACCGACATCAACTGCAGGCCATTGCCCAGGCCGGCGAAGCGCCCTTGATGGGTGACGATGAAGCCATCGGACAGCGCTTTCTCGCCGTATTCGACGGTCTTGAACGTCAGAGTTTCGATGCTCATCTGCGCGTCGACGATCAAGGGCTCCTTGTCCATGAAGGCAATGCAGCTTTTCTTGTCGTACAGCTCACGGTGGAAGGGGCGGCTCATTTGCGACAGAAAAATGTTGCGGTTGATCAAGCCAATGGGCCGTGCGCCTTCTACCACGGCCAGGCAGACCATGTCCTTCTGCGAGCTGAAGATGTCCATGACCAGGGCATTGGTGGCGCTGGACTCGACGGTGGGCATCTGCTTGCACAGATCACCGGCACAGCGGTGATCGCGCAGGAGTGTGGGACGCATGAAGGGGAAGTGTTCGGCGTGCATGCTCAAGGACCAACCCGTGGTGAATGCGCGATGCTAGCGAACCAATGTTAAAGTGATATTACTACGCCTGTCCTTCGACGACTTGCGCGAGCAGCCGCTGTTTCGTTTCGAACGGCGGCTGAACCCCGGTTTTCATGACCATTGTCAGGCGTACTTCGACCGCATCGGGTTCACCCCGAACCGCCTGCCGGAGCCCGACGACCATCACAACCTGCTGGGCCTGATCGCCGAGGGCCAGGGCATGGCCCTGCTGCCCGCATCGCTGCAGCAGGTCAGGCGCCAAGGGGTGGTGTTCAGGCCGCTCAAGCCCTTGCACGGGCCACTGACGGCGGGCATTGCCGTGGTACATGCGTAGCGAATCAGCCAAAACAACATAACCTGACCGCATAATTAGATTTTATTTAATGCATGTTTTGAATAATATCGTTATTCCAAAAAAGAATTTCCAATGAATTTGTTATGAAAATACTATCAATCCAAGACGCCACTCTTGCCGTCCCAAACGATTGCCTTCAGGAAATGGAACCTGTACCCCCACCACGGGCCAGTGTCAGCTTTAATGGACAACGCCCGACATGCCGTATTCGCCTTCAGTCAAGCAGCCCCGGACTTTCCCGCTCTCAACCTTGAGCGTTGCCATGCTGCTGGCCACCGCCGCGCCCCTGGCCAACGCCGATACCGCCGCCACTGACACGCAGCTCAAGACCGTGACGGTGACCACCACCGCCGAAACCGCCCGTGCGCAGCAGCGCACCATCGTTGACAGCTCCACGCCCACCGACATCATCAGCAACGATGCGCTGGTCAAGACCGGCCGGGCGGAGCTGTCCGAGGCCATTGCCAAACTGCTGCCCTCCTTCACCTTCGGCAGCAACATTGCCGGGTTCAACTCCACGACCCGGCCGCTGAGCAACCGTGGCATGGGCCCGGAGTACACGCTGGTGCTGGTCAACGGCAAGCGGCGCCACCTGGGTGCGGCCATTCAACAAGGCTCCACCGATAACAGCGGCGCCAATGTCGTGGACATCGACATGATCCCCATCAGCTCCATCGACCATATCGAGGTGCTCAAGGACGCCGCGGCCGCGCGCTATGGCTCCGACGCCGTGGCCGGGGTGGTGAACATCATTCTCAAGTCCCAGGACTCGGGCGGCCATGTGGAAACCAGCTATGGCGAGCTGTTTTCCGGCGAAGGCGCCACCAAGAAAATCGCCGCCGACGAGGGCTTCAAGCTCGGCGACAACGGCGGTTTCCTGCACCTGTCCGCCGACGCCCGCAAACGCGGCTACGCGTCGTGGGACGGCAAGGCCGACAGCACTGTCACCGCCTACAGCGACCCAGCCAAGGAAGCCAGCTGGGACCGGGTGGCGATCAAGAACGGCGACCCCGAGCTCAAGGCCTACAACGTGGGCTATAACGCCGAACTGCCGCTCAATGACGTAACCCTGTACTCCTTCGGCACCTATGGCGAACGCAAGGCGGTGATCCAGAACTACTACCGCTTCCCCAATGGCACGGCTTCGGTACCGGAGATTTTTCCCGACGGCTACTACCCGGTGAACAACCTGCGCGACATCGACTACCAGTTCGTGTTCGGTGGCAAGGGTGATGTGGGCGGCTGGAATTATGACCTGAGCACCAGCTACGGCCGGGACACGCTGAAATACTCCAGCGAACTGAACCTCAACCCGTCGTTGGGCGTGGACTCGCCCACCAGCTTCAACAACCTGGCCACCTTCCGCTCCGACCAGTGGGTCAACAACCTGGACTTCAGCCGCCGTTTCGAAAACCCCTTCAACCTGGGCGTGCCAGTGACCGTGTCCACGGGTATCGAGCATAAATGGGAGCGGTTCAGCACCTTCGCAGGCTCTGCGGATTCCTACGAAACCGGTACCTACAACGCGGCCAGCGGCGCCCAGGCGTCCGTCATCATCCGCCCCGAAGACGAAGTGGACCTGATCCGCAACACCTACGCCACCTACCTGGACCTGGGCTTTGACCTGACCAGCCGCTGGTACGCCGACGTGGCCGCGCGGCTGGAGCATTTCGACGACTACAACGGTAACAAGCTGGGCCTCAAATTCAACAGCCGCTACAAGCTGACCGATACCGTGGCCGTGCGCGGCACCCTCGGTACCGGTGTGCGCGCCCCGTCCCTGACCCAGACCGGTTACACCACCACCGACAGCCGCGTGAACACCGACGTCAACGGCAACGTGGTGCCTGCCACCACCCGCCTGACCCCGTCGGACAGCAGCCTGGCCCAGGCGCTGGGCGGCAGCGCGCTGAAGCCGGAAAAATCCCAGAACCTGGGGCTGGGCATCACCTGGCAACCGGCGCCGCGCACCAGCGTCACTGCCGATGCCTACCTGGTGGACATCCAGAACCGCATCGCACTCACCAGTGCCATCTATGACCACGGCGACGGCGTGGTCAATAGCATCCTGGCCGCCCAGGGCGTGACCGCCGGCACCTGGGTGGATTATTACACCAATGCCTTCGACACCCGCACCCGCGGCCTGGACGTGGTGGCCGACCACACCACGCCGTTCGGCGAGTTTGGCGATGTGCGCTGGAGCGCCGCCTTCAACTACAACAAGACCACCATCACTGACGCCAAGGACACCCCGGCTTCGCTGGCCAATGCCGGCGTGACCCTGGTGGGCCGCAACCGCGAAGGCGACCTGACCGACGCGCTGCCCAAGACCAAATGGATTCTGGGGGCCAACTGGAAGGTGGGCAACTGGAACACCAACCTGACCACCACCCGCTACGGCTCGGTGTCGACCCTGGCGGTGAACGAAAGCGGCGACCGCAGCTTCGGCGCCAAGTGGCTGACCGACCTGGACGTCAGCTACACCTTCTTCGACCACCTGACCGTGAGCCTGGGCGGCAGCAACATTTTCGATGTGCGCCCGGACAAGAACGCGGTGTACAGCAGCCTGGGCCTGGCCCCGTACGGCAACCCGCCGTTCTACCCCGGTGGTGGCTCCTGGTACACCAAGCTCGCCTACGACTTCTGACCCAGCGGCCGCATCGCCCCCACCGGCGTGCGGCCTTTTTGCATGAGGAACCGCCCTTGAAGCTACAACGAACCCTGGCCAGCGCGGCCATCCTCCTGGCCCTGGGCCTGGCGGGCTGCTCGCCCTCGCACCCTGACGCCCAGGCGGCCAGCACCTTGAAAATCGCTTTCTTCGGTGACAACACGCAACTGGTCAGCCTGGACCCCTTCCAGGTGTACTGGCTGGAGCACCGGGTGGTGCTGCGCAACGTGGTCGAATCCCTCACCGACCAGGACCCGCAGACCGGCCAGATCATCCCCTGGCTGGCCGAGCGCTGGGACGTCAGTGCCGATGCCCGCGAATACACCTTTCACCTGCGCCAAGGCGTGACCTTCAGCAACGGCGAGGCCTTCGACGCCCAGGCCGTGAAGACCGCCTTCGACAGCGACAAGGCCTTCACGGCAGAGGTACTCAGTGCATTCGGCGCCACCTACCTGACCGGCTATGACCACGCCGAAGTGATTGACCCGCATACCATCAAGCTGGTGTTGAGCACGCCCAACGCTGGCTTCCTGCAAGCCACGTCCACCACCAACCTGGCCATCCTGGCGCCGGAATCCTACCGCCACACCGCCAAGGAGCGCTCCCTGGGCGCGATCATCGGCACCGGGCCGTTCGTGCTCGACCATTACACGCCCGAGTCGGGCCTCAAGCTGGTCAAGCGCAGCGGTTATGCCTGGGCGTCGGCCAACGTGCAGAACAAGGGCGAGTCCCACGTTGCCGCCGTCGAGGTGACCTACGTACCGGAAGAAAGCGTGCGCAATGGTCAGTTCCTGCAGGGCCAGGTGGACATCCTGTGGCCGCGCAATCCGTTCGCCGACGTCGACCTGAAATTGCTGCAAAGCAAAAAGGCCACCATCCAGAGCCGCTCGCTGCCCGGTCCGGCCTGGAACCTCTACCCCAACACCCACGGCGACCGCATCCTGGCCGATGCCGACGTGCGCCTGGCCGTGCAGAAGGCCATCGACCGCAAGACCTACGCCAGCACCGTGTACAGCCCCGAGTTCCCCGTGGTGGACGGCGTCTATGACGTGACCACGCCGTACTTTCGCAGCCAGGGCCCCAAGCTCGGCTATGACCCTCAGGGCGCCGCCGCGCTGCTGGACAAGGCCGGCTGGAAACTGGGGGCCGACGGCTACCGGCAGAAGGACGGCAAGCGCCTGAGCCTGTCATACAACGTGCCGACCAAGGAAACCGCCGGCGATGTGCTGATCCAGGACCAACTGCGCAAAGTGGGCATCGACCTGGCGCTGAAGGTGCGCACCACCGCCGAATGGTTCACCGCCAACGCCGCGGGCAACTATGACCTGACGTTCTCCTACATGACCCGTGCCGACCCGATCGTGCTGCAGACCATCCTCGACCCGCGCAGCGCCATCAGCCCGACCATGGCCACCAATACCTATCCGCCCGCCATCCTCGGCCATGCGCAAGGGCTGTTCGACGCGGGCCTGACCGCGACTGCCAGTGACCAGCGCGCCACGGCCTACGGCGACCTGCAGGACTTCCTGATCGACCAGAGCGTGGCCATTCCGGTGTTCGAACGCGTGTGGCAGGCCGCCACGGCGCCACGGGTGCACAACTTCCGCTGGAGCGCCGAGGGCTTTGCCTTCCTCAACGACATCGAGGTCAGCCCATGAGCCGCTACCTGCTAGGCCGCATCGGCCAGGCGCTGCTGGTGCTGTGGGGCGCTTTCACCATCACCTACTTCATCCTGTACCTGCTGCCAGGCGACCCGTTGTCGATCATGCTCAACGCCTCGGGCATGGAGATCGATGCCCTGACGCCCGAACAGCTGGCCAAGGCCAAGGTTTACTACGGCCTGGACCAGAGCCTGCTGGTGCGCTACGGGCACCTGTTGTGGGGCGTGCTGCACGGTGACCTGGGCCAGTCACTGACCCTGAACCGGCCGGTGACGGCGATTCTCGCCGAGCGCCTGCCGCAAACCCTGGCCCTGGCCGCCAGCGCGATCGCGCTGTCGCTGGCCGGTGGCATTGGCTTGGCCTACCTGGCCGCGTACGTGCGCTGGCGGCCGTTGAAAACTGCCCTGTCACGCCTGCCGGCCCTGGGGTTTTCGGTGCCCGTGTTCTGGATGGGGCTGCTGCTGATCCAGGTGTTCGCCTTCAGCCTGGGCTGGTTTCCCTCCACCGGCAGTATCGGTGCGGCAAGCCTGGTGCTGCCGGCGGTGACCCTGGCGATCCCCAGCGCCGCGGTCTACGCCCAGGTGCTGCAACGAGGCTTCCTTGACGTGTCGCGCGAGCCCTACATCCTCACCGCCCAGGCCAAGGGCCTGAGCCGTGGCCAGGTGCAGGCGCGGCACGGCTTTCGCAATGCCGCGCTGCCGCTGTTGACGCTGGTGGGCCTGCAGGTGGGCAACACCGTGTCCGGGGCGGTTCTGGTGGAAACAATCTTCGCCCGCAACGGCGTCGGCCGCCTGGTACAGGAAGCCGTGCTGCGCCAGGACATCCCCGTGGTGCTGGGGGTGGTCACGGTCTCGGCCGCCGCCTTCGTCCTGGTCAACCTGCTGGTGGACCTGCTGTACCCCATTCTCGACCCGCGCATCAGCCACGCGCCCAAGGTGACCTGACATGACCGCCACCGATACCACCCTTGCCCCCGCCGACCTGCCACGCCCCCACTGGCAACCACGCGGCCGTCTGCGCCGCACGCTGGACGTGGCACTGCCCTTGCTCCGTCGCCCCGGCTTCGTCCTGGCCGTGGTGCTGGTAGTGACGAGCCTGCTGGCGGCCCTGACACCGTGGCTGTTCACCAGCGTCGATCCTTATGCCACGGTGCCGGTGGCCAAGTTGCTGCCACCGGGCGCGGGGCACTGGTTCGGCACCGACGAACTGGGCCGCGACCTGTACACCCGGGTGCTGTATGGCTCACGGCTGTCGATCCTCGCGGCGTTGCTGGCGGTGGGCCTGGCCCTGGTCGCCGGCTTGGGCCTGGGCGTGGTGGCTGGCTTCCTTGGCGGCCGGGTTGACGCAGTGGTGATGCGCCTGATAGACGTCATGCTGGCCTTGCCTGGGCTGCTCCTGGCCCTGGCCATCGTCACCGCCATCGGCTTCGGCACCCTGCCCGTCGCCGTGGCGGTGGGCGTGGGGATCATTCCCGGCTTCGCCCGCACCACCCGCGCCGAAGTGCTGCGGGTCAAGACTTTGCCCTACGTGGAAGCCGCCCGCCTGGGGGGTGCCAGCTGGCGCCGCACCTTGCTGCGCCACGTGCTGCCCAACGCCTGGGGCCCCGTGGCGGTGCTGGCGACCCTGGACTTCGGCGCGGCCATCCTGGCCACCGCAGGCCTCAGCTTCCTCGGTTTCGGCGCACAACCACCGGCCGCCGAGTGGGGCACGCTGATCGCCAACGGCCGTCAGTTCCTGATCACCGCGCCCTGGGTCTCGCTGCTGCCTGGCCTGGTGGTGGTACTGGTGGTGTTCAGCCTCAACCACATTGCCCGCACCCTCGAGGAGGTTCAACCATGAGTGCCCTGATCGAAGTACGTGACTTGAGCGTGAGCTACCACACCGCCGGGCGCGTGAAGGAGGCTGTGCGCCAGCTGTCCTTCAGCCTGAAGCAGGGCGAAACCCTGGCTATCGTGGGCGAGTCCGGCTCCGGCAAGACCACCCTGGCCAGCGCGCTGCTCGGTTTGCTGCCCGCCAGCGCGCGCATCAGCGGCGGCAGCCTGCGGGTCGCCGACACCGACATCAGCCACGCCAGCGAGCGGGTCAAGCGTCAGCTACGCGGCCGGGTCATCGGGCTGGTACCCCAGGACCCCATGGTCAGCCTCAACCCGACGCTGACCATCGGCCGGCAGATCGGTGAAAGCCTGATCCTGGCCCACGGCCGCCGCTACCCAGCGCTGGATGCCGACGTGCTCGAACTGCTGGCCCAGGTCGGCCTGGATGCCCCCGCCCTGCGCGCGCGGCAATACCCCCACGAACTCTCCGGCGGCATGCGCCAGCGCGTGCTGATCGCCATCGCCCTGGCCGGCAACCCCAAGGTGATCATCGCCGACGAACCCACCAGTGCCCTGGACGTCACCGTGCAGCGACGCATCCTCGACCATCTGGAACAGCTGGTACAGGCGCGCGGCATTTCACTGATCATCATCACCCACGACCTGGGCGTGGCCGCTGACCGCGCTGACCGCGTACTGGTCATGAAAGACGGCCAACGGGTGGAACAGGGGCCTGCGCGCCAGGTGCTCGGCGCCCCGACCCAGGCCTACACCCGCGCCCTGCTCGCCGCGGCGCCGGCCTTTGGCCAGGGCAAAGGCCCCGTGCCCCTGCCTTCCGGCGCCTCGCGGCCATTGCTCGCCCTGGAAAAGGTCGGCAAGCGTTACGCCCTGCCCGCCCGCAACGGCCAGGCGCAAAGCTTCCAGGCCCTGCAGGGGCTGAGCCTGAATGTGCACCGAGGGCAAACCGTGGCCATCGTCGGGGAATCCGGCTCGGGGAAAAGTACCAGCCTGCGCATCGCCCTGGGCCTGGAAACCGCCAGCGAAGGCAAGGTGCGCTTTGACGGCCAGGACCTCACCCACCTCACCTGGCAGCAATTCCGTCCCCTGCGCCAACGCATGCAACTGGTGCAGCAGAACCCCTTCGCCTCGCTCAACCCGCGCTTCACGATTTTCGAGAGCGTGGTGGAGCCCCTGGTGTCCTTCGGCCTGCTCAAGGGCGAGCCACTGCGCCAGGCGGCGCGGCAACTGATGGATCAGGTGCAACTGCCGGCCAGCTACCTGGACTGCCTGCCCCGGGAACTGTCCGGCGGCCAGCGCCAGCGCGTGGCCATCGCTCGCGCGTTGGCGCTGAAGCCTGACCTGCTGTTGCTGGACGAACCGGTGTCGGCGCTGGACGTGTCGGTGCAGGCACAGATCCTCGAACTGCTGCGCGGCTTGCAGGCTGAGTTGGGCGTTGCTTATGTGCTGGTGTCCCATGACCTGGCCGTGGTTGCCAGCCTGGCTCATGAGGTAGTGGTGCTGCGGCGTGGGGAAGTGGTTGAGCAAGGGCCGGCGAGCCGAGTGCTGGGGCAGCCGTCGGATCGGTATACGCGGGAGTTGCTGGACGCGATACCGGGGCGTCGGATCTTGGTTCAGGAGGTAGGACTAGCCGATACGGCTTGCTAGGTGCAAGCCTCTATGTTTCGGCGTTCCCAACATCGGGCTCGGTGCGAGTAGAGCTGGTCCTGGGAGCGCCACAAGCATCCAGCCGCATTTTGATGCCCCGAACAAGCCCCATGAGCGTGCGTCACGCGCCGTACATCCGTACCCGGGGCGAGCTCCCCCGTTTTTTAGGAAAATGCCTCCGTGGCAAAAAATCCCTCCTCGCCCCACGACCGTTCATCGGAAACGAATCAATAATTCATAGCGTTTAAAAATACTTTTCTCATCTATTTTCGGAACTATCCTACGCTAATTCAAGAACTCCCCTACCTAATATTACAGAAAGATACAAATAACAGCCACGACATACAGCTTATCATTTTCTCCCTACACCACCCTAGGATATGTCCGCCAGACCATTCCTACAACTCTGAAAAACCGCATCCCCCAACACCCGCCTCTATGCCCACCTCCCGATTGACGTACCCAAACTTCAAAACTAAAAAGTACTTACCTCTGGAGTCCAGGGGCACATAGTTGAATCGGAGAACCATAACGATGAACAATGAAACCTATGAAATTCTGCTCGCGCTAGACGACAATCACGATGACCTGCTGCTTTCAGTCAACGGCGGATCCGGAGGGTCTGGTGGTGGCGGTGGAAGTGGGGGGAGTGGGGGTGGCGGTGGCTGTAGCGGTGGAAGTGGGGGATCCGGAGGTTGTGGAGGTGGTTCCGGCGGCAATGCGATCACTATGGACGAAGTGACCGATTAAGATTATTACCCCATCAACAAACCAATGCACGCCTGCCAATTGGCGGGCGCTGCTGGGGACAACGATGACCACTATAAAAATCCACAACTACGAACTGCTAAATTTTGAAGACTATAGCCTCCTTTCTTCAAAAAAAGGCATAACTCGAATCAAATCCAAAAAAATGATAAAAGCATTGCACGAACTCAAAGACTATTGCGACACCCCTACCACGACCGCACATATCGATAATATTTTAAAAAGACATCAGTTAACCCATATCGACCTCCCCGACCTGGATACCCTGCTGAAAATTGATATTGATATTCCTTCGCCATACTTCAAGAGAATAGTCATCCTTCATACGCAGGGCGAACATTGGGCCGCAGCCCGAAACATTCTAGAGCAGGAAATCAAATTGCCGTTGACCTGGCTCCCGCTCGAGATGGACTCAATAAAAAACATCGACGGCGGCCCTAGCCTTGTAATCCTGCTCCCTAATAGCCAGAACATTAATTCAATCAAGACCATGTACTTTGCGCTTGCGAGAGGCCACCGGGAAAACTTTACAACCGTTGGATACTTCACCCCAGATAGCTTTACCATGACACAGCCTTACTCCATCAGCCTCGCGAACCCTTGCTTGTTCTGCTCAGTTGACCGAGTTGTACATTTCGAGACCCAACTACCTAGTCGGAGCGCCTGGAATGCAACCATGAAGTTCTGCTCGACAAACAACGTGGACCTGCCCAACCCAAAGCTCTCTGCACTTCAGCATTCACTGGTCATCGGACTGATCGGGAGGAAAATATCCGCCATGACAGCGCAACGCGCCCCCTCGTTCTACCAGGACAACGTTCTTTCAAACACCACTATTAATCTTCATAGCTCAGTCATCTGCGAAGAAAGGCCTCCCCACTGGCACCTATGCGACTGTTTGGGAGGTACCCATGCATAACATTCCGCATGAGCATTTCCTAAAATCTTGCGACCCCCAGGTCCTTGACGAGACGCTCGCCTTTCACGCCTTGGGCAACTACTGCCTCCACCCCGCAACCTCAAACCTGACTATACTTCACGGTATAGATCATAGCACCTTAACTCTATTATCCGGGAAAGAACTACGCTACGACCTACTACAGGAAAACACATTGAATAGTGAGAACCTCGGACCTCTTCCACCAAACTCACCTCTCAATCGAGATCGCTCCTGCGACAGATTTACAGACGATCCAATCAGTTTCCCGACAGTTAAAGGCCTGCTCTCAGCGCTTACGACAGCGTCGGCGGAAGGTCACCATCGGCTTTACCCGAGTGGAGGTGCGCTGTATCCCGTGGACGTGTTTTGCTGCAGGCTGGGCCCAGGCAATGACAGATGGCCCAGTGAATCCGATATTTTACATCTGTTACCCGCATCCAGAAAACTGGAGATCATTGTAGCAACCCAGCCAGATGATTATTTAAAAGAAGCCCTTCTAGGGCAAAGCTTTATAGGCACACCTTACCTCGCTCTAATATACGTAGCATTCTTACCAAAAACCCTATTCAAATACCGTTATCGCGGCTATCGTCTTGCGCTCATGGAAGTAGGGTCCATGTATATGCTTGTTGATTTGCAATGTAGAGCTCTCGGCCTCAAAAACCGTGTCTGGTCCGGGTACACCGACCATATGGTAAGCAATGCGTTATCTATAAATCCAGGTCTGGCGGTTCCCCTTTGCGTTCAATTCGTAGGATACTAACCATGCACCATTTTTCTACTTCATTCAACATCGACCAACCCACCCACCTACTATACCAGCCGGCGCTTAACCGGCATTACCCAAACATAGTAGAGATAGGAGACCCGTGGCAACGGTATGGTTCTGGTATCGGTAGGGGAACCTCCGCGACGCGTTGTGCTCTCGGTGAGTTTTACGAACGGCGCCACTTCTATATGGAGGTCGCTACCTCCGGAATGGCTCGAATCGAAGACACATTGACCCCACAGGAAACAGATGACTTCACCAAGGCTTTCAAGCAAACAAAAAACGCTACCCAATCTGACCTCTCAATCACTACCCATCATTTCAGAAAAACAACCGCCTTGAGGCTCATCGACTACTCAGAATGTGAAATACCCACGGTTTGCTTGTCAATCAACCCGACCGGGTTAAACATAGATAACAACTTTTTTCCGGTACGCGACACCTGTGGATGTAGCTTCCATTGGGACCTCGAAACCGTAATAACCGGGGCACTGAAAGAGTCTCTTGAACGCCAGTTCCTGCTCAGGTATTGGCTCACCAAAGAAATCACCCGCCAGCACAACATCTCACTGTGCAAAGCACTTTTAACAGGATCACCGGCGGCACCGCTTCTCGACGCCTTGCTAGCGGAGGGCTCGATTAGTGTATTTGATATCACCGATAGCGCCTACCCAGGCCACTGCGCGCTGATGCTGTACGGCGCGGAACACACTACTCAGCACGTACATTACTGTGCCGGCATGGGGTATGGTTCGGATGTTGGCAGCGCTATTGAAAAGGCCGCTCTGGAGCTTTGGCAAACCTTCAGGTTCATTAGAGACTTTCACTTAACAGCGCGATGCATCGAAGATATCGAGGACCCCTACCTACTTCACTTCATGCTATGCAACAAATTCACAACCTATCTTGAAGCCACATCAGGCAACACGATAGCCACATCATTACCCACTCCCCCGCCCCGCCCCCTATCGCTGGAAACTCTCCGGAAAAATATTATCCAGAACAACCTAGACGGCTTTTTATATTTACAACAAAAAACCAGTGAGAAAACAATATATTTTTACTGCAAATACATTTCACCCAGAATATTTATGCACATGAATAATGCCACAAGCATAAACTTACACAACGCGTACTCCGGCACCTTTTCATCAAAAATAAACCCGAACCGTTCAAAAACAATGGTGCCATTCCCATGACAGCATCCCTACCACGCCGCGTCTTGTCTCTCACCTGGATTTTTACCCTCGAACAAATCAGAGAGCCTCTTTCACTGATATGGACAATCATTTCCCCTGCGGCACTTTTTTATCTGCTATCCCACAATCGCGAAACTGCTGTAACGCTTGGTTACTCCCACGCCACCTCTTGGTTCTATGCCTACATAGCCTCAAGCGTCGCCTTTTTCGGGTTCTGCTTCTACCTCATCGGCCGAAGAGAAAGCGGTTTCGTGCGCTCCTTCATGCACACGCGCTCTGCGAAAGTCGTATTTCTAACCAGCCATTTTCTAAGCTATTCCCTCGTTTCATTGCTTTACGCCTGTACGTTTTACCTCATCACCAAACCCTCGTTTGGGCCTTACGACCCACGCGAGGCGATCGCCCTCACCCTCCGTTTCTACGTCTGCTTCCTGGGTTTCTGCACGCCGGCCTTGCTACTCGCCAACGCTCGGCTCAAGTTCCAGACCGCCAATACCTTGATCTCTGTCTTGCTGTTTTGCGGGATCATGACGGCACTGATGGGTACGCAAGCCGTTAGCCCCTCTTTCCAGTGGCTCACTGCGCTAAACCCGTTCGTGATTGCCAAACAAGTCATGGAGAATGCTCAGATCCCGCTCATGGCGCTGGCCGGCAGCGCTGCGCTTTTGTCAGGCACCGTACTGCTGACGATAAAAACCCTCCGGATTAACCCCGTATGGAGCCGTTACTGATGATCAGCGCCAGGAACATTAACCTTCGTATCGCCGGCAAGCCCATTTTCGACGGTGCGAGCATCGATATTGATCGACAGCAGATAACCGGCATCATCGGGCCGAACGGTGCTGGGAAAACGACCTTTTTTGATTTGCTCTGTTCCGTTCGGCGGCCGGACTCCGGTACCTTGAAGGTAGCGTGCGAAGCGCGCTCTTATCTATCGCAGACGTTAGGGATGCCCGCCAATCTTACGATGCGGGAAATTTATGGGCTGCTGGCGGTACTGTCTTCCAAACGTTCTATATCAACGGACGACACCCTGACGAAGCTTAGACACTGGGACCCGTACCTGGCCGGTAAATACGCCGAAACCCTGAAAAAACGGCCGAGTCATTGCAGCTACGGGGAAATCCGATTTTTCTTCACCCTGTCGCTTCTGTCGCTACCTAATAAGTTGATTATTCTGGATGAACCTACGGCAGGCGTAGATCCTGAGTCGAGGCATTACATCTGGCAGGTCCTGCATAAAGCCAGGGACGAGGGAGCAACGATTGTGGTGTCGTCTCATAATATCCATGAAATCACTGAGCACTGTGATGTGTTCCACCTGATTCACAAGCGGCGTTTTCTGAAGTTTGCCGGGGCTCGGGAGTTTCTGGATCATTTTGCTGAGGCCACGTTGGATGAGGCATTCATCAGGAGTGCACGAGGCCACTGAACAGTTGGTTCAACAGCAGCCTTTGCCTCGTCGGCGGCACACCCAGTGCGCCTGAATTAGCCGACAGCTGGGATTCGACCAAGGCCGCTACGGGTTTGCGCGGACCTGACCACGTCACAGCCGCTGCGCAGCATCAGGCCCACTGCTCAAAGCCATGGAAACCCTGTGGGACCGGGCGAAGCTCGGGAACGGGCCTGGCAGATCGACCGCGTTGCCTGCTTCCCGAGCTTGCGCCCGGTCCCACAACGGCCCGCGCGGACCTGACCACGTCACAGCCCGCAGCTCAGACATGGCCCATTTACCGCCGACGCAGACTCATGGCTGCTACAGGCCGTCGCTTCGCCAGCCTGCAGAAACTCCCAAGTCGTTGATCCCACGCTGTATAATCGCCAGCCGATGGTGGGGGAGTTCTTGCGCCTGAAACGTTTAAGCTGCTGATAACGCACGCGCATCGAGTGATGCGAAAACGACATCAATGGCTGGGTCGCCTGTGATAGTCTCCCACCATTTTCCTATCGGCCCGCAAGGTACCACCGATTCATGCCATATTGAGGAGCGGTCATGCCCAGAATTTCCCATCAAGGTTTGCGTCGCGCGTTTCGGCAACTGCTCGCCTCCAATGCCTGCTTCCACACAGCCTCCGTCTTCGACCCCATGTCGGCACGCATTGCCGCGGACCTGGGCTTTGAAGTCGGCATCCTCGGCGGCTCCGTGGCCTCGCTGCAGGTGCTGGGCGCCCCTGACTTCGCCCTGATCACCCTGAGCGAGTTCGTCGAACAGGCTACCCGCATCGGCCGTGTCGCCCAGCTGCCGTTCATCGCCGACGCCGACCACGGCTACGGCAATGCCTTGAACGTGATGCGCACCGTGGCCGAGCTGGAGCGCGCCGGCGTCGCCGCGCTGACCATCGAGGACACCCTGCTGCCGGCCCAGTTCGGGCGCAAATCCACCGACCTGATCTCGGTGGCCGAAGGCATCGGCAAGATCAAGGCCGCCCTGGAAGCACGCGTGGACCCGGAACTGACCATCATCGCTCGCACCCACGCCGGCGTGCTGTCCACCGAAGATGTCATCGCCCGCACCAAGGCTTACCAGGAAGCCGGCGCCGACGGCATCTGCATGGTAGGCGTACGGGATTTCGACCACCTGGAAGAGATTGCCCAGCACCTCACCGTGCCGCTGATGCTGGTGACCTATGGCAACCCCGCGCTGCAGGACGACGAGCGCCTGGCGAAACTGGGGGTGCGCATCAGCGTCGATGGCCACGGGGCGTATTTCGCGGCCATCAAGGCGACCTACGACTCCCTGCGCGAACAGCGCAAGCTGACCCGCAGCACCCAGAACCTGAGTGCCACGGAACTGACACACACCTACACCTTGCCCGAAAGCTACATTGTCTGGGCGCGCGAGTTCATGGACGTCAAGGAATAGCCTGCTTCGTCCCGCCGCGCCATTGGCGGCACAACCGCCAGTAGACCGTGCCATTGATCAGCAGCACCACGCTGCCCAGCACCAGCTGGATACCCGCCGTGAGCCCGGCCGGGTAGATCACTGGCAACAGGTAATGCTCCACATACCCTCCCGTGTACCCCTGCTGCCCGGCCATCAGCCGCAACAGGTTCTCCCAGTGCGTCAGTGGACAGGTCAGGTGAAACACCTCTACCACCACGCCCCAGACCGCCGCTGGCACATGCAGCCATGCCACCGCGCGCCACTTGAGTACCAGCAGCCCACCCAGCAGTACAAAAATAATGAACAGGCCATGGAACAGCACCACTCCATCGGCAGCCACGCTGAAAATCATGAGAAATCCTTGTCAGTCGAGTGGCCCATTCTTGGCCCACGGCCTTGGCAGGTCAAGCCTCACGCGGTTCATAATTATTGACGTGTCGGTTTTCGCACCACCCATAAAGCCTGTTTATTTTCAAACAGTTACATCGTTTCAGCAAAAACATGTGTCGTTATTTTGCACATTACACGCTGTAAACGTTTGACATATTTGACGTGTTTGGCACACTGCCGACCCGTTGTACCGGAGATCACCGGGCCGCCGGCCAGCCTGCCCAGGTTGCCACGCCCCGCTTGAGCGCCCCGTACGCGTCCAAAAAAAACAATTGTCTAGCGCAACGCCCCCCGCGCCCAGGGTTCTACCCTGGCCAGGCCAGGCGTGCGAACGGGAAGAACACATGCTGATCTGGTTTGTCGCGGTTTACCTGCTGATCACCGTAGGTGTAGGTTTCTACGCCTCCACTCGTGTCAAAAACTCCAAGGACTTCGCGGCCGCTGGCCGCAGCATGTCATTCCCGGTAGTGACGGCCATGGTCTTCGCGACCTGGTTCGGCTCCGAGGCCGTGCTGGGCATTCCCGCCGCGTTCATGAAGAACGGTTTCTCCGGCATCATCGAAGACCCCTTCGGCTCCTTCGGCTGCCTGATGCTGGTAGGCCTGGTGTTCTGCCGGCCGCTATACCGGCTGAACATGCTGACCATCGGTGACTTCTTCCGCAAACGCTACGGGCCCAAGGTAGAGCTGTTCGTCAGCCTGGTGATCATCGGCTCGTACCTGGGCTGGATCGCCGCGCAACTGACCGCCCTGGGCGTGGTCTTCAATGTGCTCTCCGACGGCGCCATCAGCACCACCCAGGGCATGTTGCTGGGTACGTTCATCGTGCTGGTCTATACCCTGTTCGGCGGCATGTGGTCGGTGGCCATGAACGACTCCATGCAAATGCTGATCATCGTCTGCGGCCTGGCCTACCTGACCTGGCTGCTGGGCAACATGGCGGGCGGCCCCACCCATGTGATCGAACACGCGGCGCAGGCAGGCAAGTTCACCATGGTCCACAGCACCTCGGCCAAGGACATCCTGGCGTTTCTGGGTGCGGCGGTGACCATGATGTTTGGTTCCATTCCCCAGCAGGACGTGTATGCCCGCGTGATGTCAGCCAAGACCGAAAAAGTCGCCGCCCGCGCGTCCGTCGCGGGTGCGTGCTGCTACCTGACCTTCTGCATGCTGCCGATCTTCCTGACCTACGCGGCGTCGATGATCGACCCGCAGATGGTCAGCGAGCTGCTGGACAGTGACGCACAGATGATCCTGCCGCGGTTGATCATGGAACGCACCCCGCTGTTCGCGCAGATCATGTTCTTTGGTGCACTGCTGTCGGCGATCATGTCCACGGCTTCCGGCACCCTGCTGGCGCCGTCGGTGACCTTCACCGAGAACGTGCTCAAGCGCCTGCGCCCGGACATGACCGACCGCCAGTTCCTGCTGGCCATGCGTATCACCATCGCCGTGGGCGCGGGGCTGACGTGCCTGTTCGCGCTGTACTCCAATTCGAGCATCTACGAGATGGTCGGCAACGCCTACAAGGTCACCCTGGTAGCGGCCGTGGTGCCGTTGTTCGCCGGGCTGTTCTGGAAGCGCGCCACCAACCAGGGTGCGATCACCGCGATCATCTTCGGGTTGACGTCGTGGGGCCTGCTGGAGCTCACCCACCAGGAGGGTGACCTGTGGCCGCCGCAGCTGGCCGGGTTGCTGATCAGCGCTCTGGGGATGCTGGCAGGTTCGCTGTTGCCGCCGTTGAACAAGCGCGGCCGTGAATTCGACGGCGCGTTGGCCAACGGCTGATCGCCCCGCCCCGTGGTGAAGGCATTCCCTGCGAGACCGAGCGAAGCTCGGCCCGACAAGGACATGGCGGCGGACCCGGTGGCGTCAGTAACCGCTGAGGATCTGCACGATGGCACCGGTGGCGATACCGACCAGCACGTAATCACCATTCACGTACAACCAGCGGTGGTCACGCGGCGGCTGACGCAGGTGACGGGCGCGCCAGTCGGTGACCCAGTAACGGTCGCTGCGGTACTGCGGGGGAGCGAAGCCGCCACGGTGCCACTCGCTGTGAGGGCGCGGCATGTTCGGTTGCGGCTGGTAGGCCTGGCCACCGCCATGGCCGCCGGGGCGCTGGGGCCCACCATGCTGCTGGGGTGGCCGGTTCTGGCCCCCGTGCTGCGGCCCCCCGCGCTGCCCACCGTTATCCTGTGGCGGGCGCCCTTGCTGTTGGCCCTGGTGGCCACGGTCCGGGCCGCCGTTATCGGGGCCAGGCTGGGCAAAGCTGGCCAGCGGTGTCAGCAGCATGAGGCAGGCACAACTGGCGGCAATGATTTTCTTCATGTAAAGCTCCATGGGGCATTCGGCCCGTGCACCTTCAGTATCGGCGAAAAAACCACCGGCAACGTCTGCAAAAGGTAAATTAACGGTCAGTTTCGTGGCAACGACGCGGCCGCCGCCGGGTCTTCGGCCGAGCGCCCGCGCAGGAACAGTTCCGGGTAGCGGTTCCACAAGTCCAGCAGCGCCTGCACCGAGCGCGAGGCCTGTTTGAGCTGTGTGGTGGTCTGGTCCAGCTGTTCACGCTGGGACGAACCCTCGGCGACACTATCGACCACCCCGTGCAAGGTTTGGTTCGCTTCCAGCAACGTATCGCGCAGTTGCGGTACCACCTGCTGGTTCACCTGGTTCACCACAAGCGGCAATTGCTCGAGGCTGCGGGTGAGGTTGCGCGACAGCTCGCTGCCCTGCACGCGCCCTGCCATGGCCATGATGCGCTTGATCTGGTCTTCCATGACCGAGAAGCTACCCGCCACGGTCGGGACTTCGATGGGCCGCGCGTCATAGTCGAACGGCACCGCCGGCGCCCCCGGCACAAAGCCCAACTGAATGTATTTCTGGTCCGTCAGCAGGTTGCCCACCCGCGCCTGGGCGCGCAGGCCGTGCTCGATGAAGCGCCCCATCAACAGGGCGGTGGTGGACTCGTCATCGCGGCCCATGTCCTTGTGCAGTTTGTCATGCACGGCGCCCAGGCGGTTGGGGTAGATCACCGCGCCCACCCGGCTGCTGAGCCACTGGCGGCGCGGGTCGTAGTCCAGTTGCACGGACACCACTCGGCCGATTTCGATACCGAAGAATTCCACTGGCGCGCCCACCGCCAGCCCACGTGTCGAGTCATCGAAATGCATCACCAGGTACCGGGCATACCCCAAGGGCCGCGACAGCGCATCGCCCCGCTCGTCGAACAGGGTAAAGCGGCTGTTGGCCTCGGCCACGGGCGAATCCGGCGGGTAGGCCGGCGCCTGGAACGCCACGCCGCCGTTGAGCACCGCCGCCATGGACTCGACATTGACCTGACGGCCGCCCACGCCCACCTTGATGTCCACACCGCTGGCATTCCAGAAGCGGGTGTTCTGGGTCACGAAACGGTCATTGGGCGCGGCAATGAACACGGTCACATCCACACCCTTGCCTTCGCTGCTCAGCCCACTGCCGATCACCCTCCCCACTTGCACACGGCGGTAATAGACCGGCGAGCCGATGTTCAGGGAATTCAGGCTATCGGCATGCAGCACGAAACGGGTACCCATCTCGCCAAAGCGAATGGCCGGCGGGTGTTCCAGGCCGCGAAAACGCTCGGCAGTCTCCCCCGCACGCCCCGCGTCGGCGCCAATGAAGCTGCCAGTGAGCAGCGTCTTGACCCCGGAAATCTCGCTGAGGCCGATACGGGGCCGTACCACCCAGAAACGCGTGCCCTTGTCGGCAAATGCGCGAGCGTCCGCCTGCAACTGGATATCCACGTCCACCCGGTCGCGGGCCTTGTCGATGCTGATGCTCACCACCTTGCCGACAGGCACGCTTTTGTACAGCACTGGCGTCTGATTGGCCTCCAGCCCCTCGGCGGTCTGGAAGCTGACGGTGATGCGCGGGCCCAGGCCGCGAAAATGCCCGGACAACACCAGCACGGCAGCGATGGCCGCGGCCACGGGCAGCAGCCATACCAGCGAGAAACGCCGGGGGTGTTTGGGAGGTGGGTTCACGCCGACAATCCTGTGTCATGGAAGACACACAGTAATAGGCGAAAGCGCGAAAAAAAGCGATGGAAAACGGGCCTGGCAACCAGGCCCGTCGTGCCGCTTACACCGCCGAGCGGCGGTAGAAACGATACCGCGGGAACCAGAAGTTGCGTTCGATGGCCTGCAACAGCAGTTCCTCAGGGGTTTCAAGGGCCACGCCATCGGCCTGAGCCTGCTTGGCAACCGCCACGGCGATCTTCTTGCTCACCGCCTGAATGTCCTTGAGCGGCGGCAGGACGGCATCGCCAGTCCCGGTGACCACGGGCGAGCACTCTGCCAGGGCATTGGAGGCAGCCATCAGCATGGCGTCGGTGATGCGCGTGGCCTTGGCGGCCACCACGCCCAGGCCGATGCCGGGGAAGATGTAGGCATTGTTGCATTGTGCGATCGGCAGCGTGCGGCCGTTGATTTCCACGGGGGCGAACGGGCTGCCGGTGGCGACCAGGGCATTGCCGTCGGTCCATTCCAGGACTTCGGCCGGGGTGGCCTCGACCCGCGAGGTGGGGTTGGACAGCGGCATGATCAGCGGTGTCGGGCAATGAGCGTATACCTCACGCACCACCGCTTCGGTAAACAGGCCGCGCTGGCCCGAAACCCCGATCAGGATGGTCGGCTTGGCCTGCTTGACCACTTCCAGCAGCGCGATGCCATTGTCGTCGCGCTGCCAGCCTTGCACGGCGCCGGCCTTATGCGCCAGGCGCATCTGGAAATCATGCAGGCCACTCATGTCGTCGGTCAGCAGGCCGAACCGGTCGACCATGAAGATGCGCTGACGCGCCTCGCTTTCCGACAGCCCTTCCAGTTGCATGGCGGCGACGATGTGTTCGGCAATGCCGCACCCCGCGGAACCGGCGCCCACGAAGGCCACCACCTGTTCGCCCAGTTTCTGGTTCTTGACCTTGCAGGCCGCCAGCAGCGTGCCCACGGCCACCGAAGCGGTGCCCTGGATGTCATCGTTGAAGCAGCACAGTTCGTCGCGATATTTCTCCAGCAACGGCATGGCGTTGGTCTGGGCGAAGTCTTCGAACTGCAGCAGCACGCCCGGCCAGCGGCGCTTGACCGCCTGAATGAACAGGTCGACGAACTCGGCGTATTCCTGGCCGGTCACGCGCGGGTGGCGCCAGCCCATGTACATCGGGTCGTCCAGCAGTTCCTGGTTGTTGGTGCCCACGTCCAGCACGATCGGCAGCGTGTAGGCCGGGCTGATGCCACCGCACGCGGTGTACAGCGACAGCTTGCCAATCGGGATGCCCATGCCGCCGATGCCCTGGTCGCCCAGGCCAAGGATGCGCTCGCTATCGGTAACCACGATGATCTTCACCGAGTCCTTGGTGGCGCTGCGCAGGATGTCATCGATGCGGTCGCGGTCCGGCCAGGAGATGAACAGGCCGCGGTGGGTACGGTAGATCTTGGAGAATTCCTGGCAGGCCTGGCCGACGGTCGGGGTGTAGATGATCGGCAGCATCTTGTCCAGATGCGATTCCAGCAGGCGGAAGAACAGGGTCTCGTTGTTGTCCTGGATCGAACGCAGGTAGATGTGCTTGTCCAGGTCGCTGGCGCACTGCTCGTACTGGCGATACACGCGGTCGACCTGCTCTTCGATGGTCTCGACGTTCTGCGGCAGCAGGCCGATCAGGTTGAAGTCGATACGCTCCTGAGGCGTGAAGGCGCTGCCCTTGTTGAGCAGCGGCATCTCCAGCAGCGAGGGGCCGGCGTAGGCGATGTAGAGCGGGCGGGACTGGTTAGGCACGTTTTTCATCTCTTTATCCGTCATAGGCTAGGGCGCACCACGCACGGTAGCGCCCGCAGGCTGCGCGGGCGTGACAGGGTGGGCGACGGCTTCTCTTTTCACGTCAAAAAACGAATTAGCGCAATTTTGACGGGGGTGCGTCAAGTTGCCACAGGATGAAATTCGGTTCACGGGCCGCTTTAGCGTGCGCTCACCCCTCGCCCAGCGCCTGCACCATGAACTCGCGCAGCCAGCGATGCCCCGGGTCGCGGTGGCAGCGCTCCGGCCACAACAGGGTCATCTGGTACGTCGGCAACGCCAACGGCGGTTCGACCACGCGCAAGGCCGGATGGCCGCGCACCAGCCGCTCGGGCAGCAGCGCTACCAGGTCGGTACTGGCCAGGGCGTTGGGCACCAGCAGAAAATGCGCGACCGACAACACCACCTTGCGGCTCAGGCCCACGGCTGCCAGGGCGCTGTCGGTCACCCCCGAAAAGCCGCCGCCATCGGGTGACACGATTACCTGTTCCAATTTGCAGAACTGCGCCAGGGTGGGTCGGCGGCGCAGGCGCGGATGATCCTGCCGGCCCACCAGCACATAGCGTTCGGTGAACAGGACGCGGCTGCGCAGGCTTTCCGGCGCCTCGTCACGGGTGTGGAACGCCATGTCCACCTCCCCCTCCTCGGCTTGCCGCGCCAGACGCGCTGGAACCAGTTGCAGCAGTGCCAGGCGAGTGTGTGGCGCGGCCTGGCGCACCCCCTGCAACGCTGGCAGGACCAGGGACGAAGCACTGCCGTCGGACGCCGCCACCCGCCAGGTGTCGCGTGCCTCAGCCGGGTCGAAGGGTGCCAGCGGCGCCACGGCCTCCTCAAGCCCCGCCAAGGCCTGGCGCAGCGGTTCGCGCAAGGCCAGTGCCCGCGCGGTCGGGCGCATGCCCCGCGGCCCCGGTAACAGCAGGGGGTCATCGAAGAGGTCGCGCAACTTGGCCAGGTGCACACTGATGGACGGCTGGGAATAGCTCAAACGCTGGGCGGCGCGGGTGACGTTCTGTTCGGCCAGCAGCACGTCCAGCGTCACCAGCAGGTTCAGGTCCAACTGCCTGAGATTAACCATGGCTATACCTGGAATATCGGTTATTCATTTCCACTATACCTTAGCACCGCGCACGCTGATGCCATTCACTGACCACGAGGTGCCAACGATGAACGTCCTGATTGTGTATGCCCACCCTGAACCGCAATCGCTGAACGGCTCCCTGAAGCATTTTGCGGTGGCCCACCTGCAACGCGCCGGCCATCAGGTACAGGTATCCGACCTGTACGCCATGCAGTGGAAAGCCACCCTGGACGCCGGCGACACCCTGGGGCGCCTGGACCCGCGATGCTTTTCACCCTCAGGCGAATCCCGCCACGCCCTGGAACATGGCCTGCAAAGCCCGGACATCGCGGCCGAACAGGCGAAATTGCTGTGGGCCGACGCCGTGATCCTGCAGTTTCCACTGTGGTGGTTCTCGATGCCAGCGATTCTCAAAGGGTGGGTCGACCGGGTGTACGCCCATGGCTTTGCCTACGGCGTGGGTGAACATTCCGAAGCGCGCTGGGGCGAGCGCTACGGTGAAGGTACCTTGGCGGGCAAGCGCGCCATGCTTCTGGTTACCACGGGGGGCTGGGATTCACACTACAGCGCCCGAGGCATCAACGGGCCCATGGACGACCTGCTGTTTCCCATCCAGCACGGCATCCTCCACTACCCCGGCTTCGACGTACTGCCGGCCATGGTCATTCACCGCACCGGCCGCATGGATGATGACCGCTACGCTACCGTGGCCCACGCGCTGGGGCAGCGACTCGACGCCCTGTGGAGCGACGCGCCCATCGCGTTCAGGCCGCAGAATGGCGGGGACTATGCCATTCCGCAGTTGACCTTGCGTGAGGATATCGCGCCAGGGGTGCAGGGTTTTGCCGCCCATGTGCGCCGGTCAAATCGTTAGACCTGGCCGGTACAGACGCGCAGCAGGAAGAAGAACGTCATGCTCAAGACCATGCTCAGCAGGGTATTGCGGGTGAACAGTACCAGGCCCACCGCTACCGCCGAACTGATCAGGTAAGGGTTGTCCAGGTGCAGGTTCAATTGCCGGTCCGGCATGAACACGATCGGCCCGCAGATGGCCGTGAGCATGCCCGGCACGGCGAACCCCAGAAACTGCCGCACATTGCTGCCCAGCCGTACTGGCAAGCGCGGTTCCAGGAATACGTAGCGGTTGAGGAATACCAGGGTACCCATGCCGATGATGACGACCCAGATCATGAACGTGCTCCTTGAAGTTTGCTGCACACAAAACCTGCCGTCATGCCTGCCAGGCCTGACAGCACCAGGGCGGACCCCCACTGCCAATAACTGAACAGCACCGAGCAGAACAACGACACCGCCACGCACACCAGCGCGGGGATGTTGCGCACCACGGGTGTGATCAGGGCGATGAAGGTGGCCGCGATGGAGAAATCCAGGCCCAGGTGTTCCAGGCCCGGGAGGCTACGGCCCAACAGGATGCCCAGCAGGGTAAAGAAATTCCAGGCCATGTAGAAGGTCAGCCCCACACCCAGGGCGTACCACCGGCTGAAGGTCTGCTGGTCGTAACGGCTGGTCAGGGCAAACAGTTCATCGGTGAGCAGAAAGCCCAGGCCTGCGCGCCAGCGCCCTGGCAACCCCGCGATCATCGGCCGCAGGCTCATGCCGTACAACAGGTGCTGGGAGGTCAGCAACACGGTGGTCAACAGAATCGACAGCACCCCCGCTCCGCCTTTGAGCATGCCAATGGCTACCAGTTGCGCGGCACCGGCGAAGACGATGGCCGACAGGCCCTGGCCCTGCAACGGGGTGAGGTTGGCCTCGATGGCCATGGAGCCGGCCAGCAGCCCCCACGGCGCGGTGGCCAGGGACAGTGGCACGATGGCAGCGGCGCCCCGTAGAAAGGCGTGACGAGGGAGCAGGGTAGTCGGCATGTTTTATTGAAATGGCTGGAACGGACGGTGAGTGTCGCAGAGGCGACTGGGTGGGTCTTGAATGATATTGCTCAATTCCAGGTTTTCCGAGCGCCCTGGCGCCAACCACAAAAGAAGAGAGTATTTTGATCAACCCCCGCCTTTTCGGACGTTCCCCATGTCGCTCATCCCCCGCCAGCCGCCCACCGTCGAATCCATCATCACCGCCCACGCTGCGCTGCGCGCCGAGGGCCCGCTGGTGCAGTGCCTGACCAACAGCGTATCGGTGAATTTCATGGCCAATGTACTGCTGGCCGCCGGGGCCTCCCCGGCCATGGTCGACAACCCGGAGGAAGCCGCGGGCTTCGCCGCCATCGCCGGGGCCGTGCTGGTGAACCTGGGCACCCCCACCGACGCCCAGGTGCGGGCCATGCGCCTGGCTGTGCAGGCCGCCGACACCCTCGGCCGCCCTTGGGTGCTGGACCCTATCGGGGCCGGCGTGCTTCCCTGGCGTGGCCAGGTAGCGGCCGAGCTGCTGGCCCTGCGGCCCACGGTGATCCGCGGCAACGCGGCGGAAATCATCGGCCTGGCAGGCTTGGGCAATAGCCAGGCGAAAGGCTTCGACAGCTCCAGCGACCCGGCCGATGCCATGCCCGCGGCGATCACCTTGCTCAAGCACGCGACCTGCGTATCGGCGTCGGGGCCCATCGACCATGTGGTGGGCAAGGTGCGGGACGACCGCGGCGAGGTCAGCCATTACCTGCTGCGCATCGCCGGCGGCAGCGCCCTGCTGCCACGTATCACGGCCTCGGGTTGCTCGCTGGGTGCGCTGGTGGCGGCCTATGCCGCCGCTACCCAGGATGGTTTTTGCGCCGTGGCCGCCGCCCATGTGCACTTCGCCCTGGCCGCCGAATATGCCGAGCCCCTGGCCCAGGGCCCCGGCTCGTTCCTGCCGGCCTTTCTGGACGGGCTGGACCGGGTCGACGCCGACCTGATTCGCGCCAAGGCGCAGGTTGAAGGGCTGCGCCTTTAACAGCCGAACAACAGATCCCGGCGCTCCAGGTTCAGCAAGTACTGCTTGGCGGCCAGGCCGCCGGCAAACCCGGTCAGGCTGCCAGAACTGCCGATCACCCGGTGGCAGGGTGCGATGATGGAGATGGGGTTGCGGCCATTGGCGGCGCCCACCGCCCGCACGGCCTTGGGGTTGCCCAACTGCAGGGCGATATCCAGGTAGCTGCGGGTTTCGCCAAAGGGAATGCGCAGCAGCGCTTGCCAGACCTGCACCTGAAACGCTGTGCCGGCAAAATCCAGTTCCAGGTCGAAGGTTTCCCGGCGCCCCGCGAAATATTCGTCCAACTGCGTGGCGGTACGCACCAGCATCGGGTGGTCGCGCTGCTCGCGCACCTCACCCAGGCGCACACGGCCAGGGCGGTCATCCTGCCAGAGGATGGCGGCCAGCTTGGGGCCGCGGGCGACCAGGGTGAGCATGCCGACGGGGGAATCGATCAGTGAGCAGGTGTACGGCATGGGGCCCCCTGGGCGGTTCATGAAGCATCAGTGTAAAGCATACGGCCACAGCGGCGCCCACACGGACGGCAACATGGCCGTGACATTCGACGATTGTCGACAATAGCAATTTCATGATTGACCAATTTGGCGTGCAGCGCTATTTTTTAGCGGACATCCCAACATTGTGTCGACAATATGCTCGCGGACTCCTCCACCATCGTTACCGGCGAAGACACCGAGACCCTCTCGGAAAATGTCTTCCGGCGCATTCAGGCCGCCATCGTCAGCGGCGAGATCGCCCCGGGCAGCAAAATCTCCGAACCCGAGCTGGCGCGCACTTACGGCATCAGCCGGGGCCCGCTGCGCGAGGCCATTCACCGCCTGGAGGGCCAACGTCTGCTGGTGCGCGTACCCCACGTGGGTGCCCGCGTGGTGTCGCTCAGCCACGCTGAACTGATCGAACTGTACGAGATTCGCGAGTCACTGGAGGGCATGGCCTGCCGCCTGGCCGCCGAACGCATGAGCGAGGCCGAGATCGACGAACTGCGCCAGGTGCTGCACACCCACGAGCGCGACGCAGCGTTCCAGGCCGGGCTGGGCTATTACCAGCAGGAAGGCGACTTCGACTTTCACTACCGCATCATCCAGGGCAGCGGTAACCGCACCCTGGCGCAACTGCTGTGCGGCGAGCTCTATCAATTGGTGCGCATGTACCGCATCCAGTTTTCCACCACGCCCAACCGCCCCCGGCAGGCCTTCACCGAACACCACCGAATTCTGGACGCCATCGCCGACCGCGATGGCGAACTGGCCGAATTGCTGATGCGCCGCCATATCGGTGCGTCCCGCCGCAATATCGAGCGTCACTACCCGGACGCCGCCACCAACCCTCGAGGTGAGTCATGAATAACAAGAACAGCCCAGGCCAGCGTTTTCGCGATGCCGTGGCCAGCGAACACCCGCTGCAAGTGGTGGGCACCATCAATGCCAACCATGCCCTGCTGGCCAAGCGGGCCGGTTTCAAGGCCATCTACCTGTCGGGCGGCGGGGTATCGGCCGGTTCCCTGGGCTTGCCGGACCTGGGCATCAGTGGCCTGGACGATGTGCTCACTGACGTGCGGCGCATCACCGATGTCTGCGACCTGCCGTTGCTGGTGGACGTGGACACGGGCTTTGGCTCTTCGGCGTTCAACGTGGCGCGCACGGTGAGGTCGATGATCAAATTCGGCGCCGCCGCCCTCCACATCGAAGACCAGGTGGGCGCCAAGCGCTGCGGCCACCGGCCGAACAAGGAAATCGTCAGCCAGCAGGAAATGGTCGACCGTATCAAAGCCGCGGTGGACGCGCGCACCGATGACAGTTTCGTCATCATGGCACGCACCGACGCCCTGGCAGTGGAAGGCCTGCAGGCTGCCCTGGACCGGGCCGAGGCGTGCGTGGAAGCCGGTGCCGACATGATCTTCCCCGAGGCCATCACCGAACTGGCCATGTACAAGCAGTTCGCCGAGCGAGTGCGCGCGCCGATCCTGGCCAACATCACCGAGTTCGGTGCCACGCCGCTGTACACCACCGAGGAACTGGCCAGCGTGGACGTGGCCCTGGTGCTCTACCCGCTGTCGGCCTTCCGGGCCATGAACAAGGCCGCCGAAACCGTCTACGGTGCCATCCGCCGCGATGGCACGCAGAAAAATGTCATCGATACCATGCAGACTCGCATGGAGCTGTATGACGCCATCGACTACCACCTGTTCGAACAGAAGCTTGACGCGCTGTTCGCCCAGACGAAGACGGCCCTTTAGCAGCGGCCACCAAGCCGCGTGCCGGACGCGCTCACAACATTTTTTTACCGTGAATCCAGACAATAAATTCAAGAATGGAGAGAACCATGGCCGAAGCAAAAGTATTGAGTGGTGCTGGCCTGCGTGGCCAGGTGGCCGGGCAGACTGCCCTGTCCACGGTGGGCCAGGCCGGCGCCGGCCTGACCTACCGCGGCTATGACGTGCGCGAACTGGCCGAACAGGCCACGTTCGAGGAAGTGGCCTACCTGCTGCTGTACGGCGAATTGCCCAACCACGCGGACCTGGACCACTACCAGCACAAGCTCGCCACCCTGCGCGACCTGCCCCAGGCGCTGAAGGAAGTGCTGGAACGCATTCCGGCCAATGCTCACCCCATGGACGTGATGCGCACCGGTTGCTCGTTCCTGGGCAACCTGGAACCGGAGAAAAACTTCGACCAGCAGCACGATGTCACCGACCGCCTGTTGGCCGCGTTCCCCGCGATCATGTGCTACTGGTACCGCTTCAGCCACCATGGCGTGCGCATCAATTGCCGCACTGACGAGCCAGACACCGCCGGGCACTTCCTGCACCTGCTGCATGGCAAGACGCCGAGCGAGCTGCACCGCAAGGTCATGAACGTATCGCTGATCCTCTACGCCGAGCATGAATTCAACGCCTCGACCTTCACGGCCCGGGTGTGCGCCTCGACCCTCTCGGACTTGCATTCCTGCATCACCGCCGCCATCGGCACCCTGCGCGGGCCGCTGCACGGAGGGGCCAACGAAGCGGCCATGGCCATGATCGAGAAGTTCAAGAGCCCGGAAGAAGCGGTTCGCGGGACCTTGGCCATGCTCGAGCGCAAGGACAAGATCATGGGCTTCGGCCACGCCATCTACAAGGACAATGACCCGCGCAACGAGGTCATCAAGGTCTGGTCTGAAAAGCTCGCGCAGGAAGTCGCCGACACCGTGATCTTCCCCGTCTCCGAGGCCATCGACAAGACCATGTGGGAGCAGAAGAAACTGTTCCCCAACGCCGACTTCTACCATGCCTCGGCCTACCATTTCATGGGCCTGCCCACTGAGCTGTTCACGCCTGTTTTCGTGTGTTCACGCCTGACTGGCTGGGCCGCGCATGTGTTCGAACAGCGGGCCAACAACCGCATCATTCGGCCCAGTGCAGAGTATGTGGGCGCAGCACAGCGCGCGTATGTGCCCATAGAGCAGCGTTGAACAACCACACCTCGCCTCGCCCCCGGTTCCACAGGGAATTGAGCAGGCCCAGATCTGCGACTTAACCGTGATCGAGTCCAGCACCATGAATACTCAGTACCGCAAGCCCCTGCCAGGCACTGCCTTGGACTATTTCGACACTCGCGCCGCCGTGGACGCGATCAAGCCAGGCGCCTATGCCACCCTGCCCTACGTGGCGCGGGTGTTGGCCGAGAACCTGGTGCGCCGCTGCGAGCCCGCCACCCTCACGGCGTCGCTCACCCAACTGATCGAACGCAAGCGCGACCTCGACTTCCCCTGGTTCCCTGCCCGGGTGGTGTGCCATGACATTCTCGGCCAGACCGCCCTGGTGGACCTGGCCGGCCTGCGCGATGCCATTGCCCTGCAAGGCGGCGACCCGGCCCAGGTCAACCCGGTGGTGCCCACGCAACTGATCGTCGACCACTCCCTGGCCGTGGAGCGCGGCGGCTTCGACCCCCAGGCGTTCGAACAGAACAGAGCCATCGAAGATCGTCGCAACGAAGACCGGTTCCACTTCATCGACTGGACCAGAAAGGCCTTCAGGAACGTCGACGTGATCCCCCCGGGCAACGGCATCATGCACCAGATCAACCTGGAGAAAATGTCACCGGTGATCCAGGTGCAGAACGGCGTGGCCTTTCCCGACACCTGCGTGGGCACCGACAGCCACACCCCCCATGTCGACGCCCTGGGCGTGATCGCCATCGGCGTCGGTGGCCTGGAAGCCGAAAGCGTGATGCTGGGCCGTGCCTCATGGATGCGCCTGCCGGACATCGTCGGCGTGGAACTCACCGGCCAGTTGCAACCCGGTATCACCGCCACCGACATGGTGCTGGCATTGACCCAATTCCTGCGCCAACAGAAAGTGGTGGGGGCCTGGCTGGAGTTCTTCGGCCCCGGCGCCTCGAAACTGACCCTGGGCGACCGCGCCACCATTTCCAACATGGCCCCGGAATACGGCGCCACCGCGGCGATGTTCTACATCGACCAGCAGACCATCGACTACCTCAAGCTCACCGGCCGCGAAGGCCAGCAGGTGCAACTGGTCGAGGATTACGCGCGGCGAACCGGCCTGTGGGCCGACAGCCTGAAGACCGCCGAATACGAACGCGGCCTGAGCTTCGACCTGAGCACCGTGGTGCGCAACATGGCCGGCCCCAGCAACCCTCACGCTCGCCTGGCCACCCGCGACCTGGCCGCCAAGGGCATCGCCGCACCGTGGACCGAGACGCCGGGGCAAATGCCCGACGGTGCGGTGATCATCGCTGCCATCACCAGTTGCACCAACACCAGCAACCCGCGCAACGTCATTGCCGCGGGCCTGCTGGCGCGTAACGCCAACCGTCTGGGACTGACCCGCAAGCCGTGGGTGAAAACGTCCCTGGCCCCCGGCTCCAAGACCGTCAAACTGTACCTGGAGGAAGGCGGCCTGCTGCCGGAACTGGAACAACTGGGCTTTGGCGTGGTCGCTTTCGCCTGCACCACCTGCAATGGCATGTCCGGCGCCCTGGACCCGGCCATTCAGCAGGAAATCATCGACCGCGACCTCTATGCCACCGCCGTGCTGTCAGGCAATCGCAACTTCGACGGGCGTATTCACCCTTACGCCAAGCAGGCATTCCTGGCCTCGCCGCCCCTGGTGGTGGCCTACGCCATCGCCGGCACCATCCGCTTCGACATCGAGAAAGACGTCCTGGGCCACGGCCCTGCCGGCGAGGAAATCCGCCTGAAAGACATCTGGCCCAGTGATGACGAAATAGACGCGCTGGTCAAAACGTCAGTGAAGCCAGAGCAGTTCCGTCAGGTCTACATTCCCATGTTCGCCGTCCACGAAGACACCGGGCCCAAGGTCGCGCCGTTGTATGACTGGCGCCCGCAAAGCACCTATATTCGCCGCCCTCCCTACTGGGAAGGCGCCCTGGCCGGCGCCCGCCCCCTCAAGGGCATGCGCCCGCTGGCGGTGCTGCCCGACAACATCACCACCGATCACCTGTCGCCGTCCAACGCCATCATGCTCGACAGCGCCGCCGGTGAATACCTGGCGAAAATGGGCGTGCCCGAGGAAGACTTCAACAGTTACGCCACCCACCGTGGCGACCACCTGACCGCCCAGCGCGCCACCTTCGCCAACCCGAAACTGTTCAACGAAATGGTGCTGGAGGATGGCAAGGTGAAACAGGGTTCCCTGGCCCGCGTCGAGCCTGAAGGCCAGGTGATGCGCATGTGGGAGGCCATCGAGACCTACATGCAGCGCAAGCAGCCACTGATCATCATCGCCGGGGCTGATTATGGCCAGGGCTCTTCCCGCGACTGGGCGGCCAAGGGCGTACGCCTGGCCGGCGTGGAAGCCATCGCTGCCGAAGGCTTCGAGCGCATTCACCGCACCAACCTGGTGGGCATGGGCGTGCTGCCGCTGGAGTTCCTGCCGGGCACGAACCGCCACACCCTGGGCATCGACGGCAGCGAAATGTACGACGTGTTGGGCGCGCGCACACCGCGCGCTACCCTGACCCTGGTGATCACCCGTCGCGACGGCCAACGCGTGGAGGTGCCAGTGACCTGCCGGCTGGACACGGCGGAGGAAGTGTCCATCTACGAAGCCGGTGGCGTGCTGCAACGCTTTGCCCAGGACTTCCTTGAACAAGCGCCCGCCGCCTGAGGACTTCACCCCATGAGCTACCCCGCACAACTGAAAATACCCGCCACCTACATGCGTGGCGGCACCAGCAAAGGCGTGTTCTTCAAGCTCGATGACCTGCCTGAGGAAGCCCGGCTGCCAGGCCCGGCCCGTGACGCGCTGCTGCTGCGCGTGATCGGCAGCCCCGACCCCTATGGCAAGCAGATCGACGGCATGGGCGGTGCCACGTCCAGCACCAGCAAGACGGTGATCCTGAGCAAGAGCACACGGCCCGAGCACGACGTGGACTACCTGTTCGGCCAGGTGTCCATCGACTCCGCTTTCATCGACTGGAGCGGCAACTGCGGCAACCTCTCCGCTGCCGTGGGCTCGTTCGCCCTCAGCAATGGCCTGGTGGACCTCAGCCGCATGCCGCGCAATGGCGTGGCCACCGTGCGCATCTGGCAAGCCAACATCGCCAAGACCATCATCGCCCACGTGCCGATCACCGAGGGCGCGGTACAGGAAACCGGCGACTTCGAACTGGACGGCGTGACCTTTCCCGCTGCCGAGGTGCAGTTGGAGTTCATGGCCCCCGCCGCCGAGGAGGACGGCGGTGGCGGCGCCATGTTCCCCACCGGCAACGTGGTCGATGACTTGCCGGTACCCGGCGTCGGCACCTTCAAGGCCACCCTGATCAACGCGGGCATCCCGACCATTTTCCTCAATGCCGCCGAGATCGGCTACACCGGTACCGAACTGCAGGACGCCATCAACGGCGACCCGCTGGCCCTGGCCCGGTTCGAAACCATTCGGGCCCATGGGGCGCTGCGCATGGGCCTGATCAAGGACCTGCGCGAAGCCGCCACCCGCCAGCACACCCCCAAGATCGCGTTCGTCGCCGGCCCCGCCGCTTACACCGCCTCCAGCGGCAAGGCGGTGGCGGCCGCAGACGTCGACCTGCTGGTGCGGGCCTTGTCCATGGGCAAGCTGCACCATGCCATGATGGGCACCGCGGCGGTGGCCATCGGCACGGCAGCCGCCATCCCCGGCACCCTGGTGAACCTGGCGGCAGGGGGTGGCGAACGCCACAGCGTGCGCTTCGGCCACCCTTCGGGCACCTTGCGCGTCGGCGCCCAGGCCGAGCTTGTCGACGGCCAGTGGGCCGTGGTCAAGGCCATCATGAGCCGTAGCGCACGGGTATTGATGGAGGGCTGGATACGCGTGCCCGCGCCCTGGGACGAGCCACCTGGCCGCCAGCCATGACCCGGCGTCCAGGACGCTAAGACAGACAGGTGCTGCAGCAGCTGCGGGAGCTGTCGCAGCGCTGAACCATGCTTAAAAAACATGCCCATATCGTATTTTCTCGATATAATTGAACGTTGCGTGCCTATACCCTCACGCCGTCCCGCGGCTGCGCCCGCGCTTCAGGATTCCGTTCAATGCGACTACCCTTGTTTTCCCTGCTCTGTGTCATCGGCCTGGCCGGCTGTGCGTCGGCACCCAACGCCCCTTCCAAGACATTCACCAGCAGCAAGTCCCCCGAGGAAGTGGGCAGTTGCATCCTGCCCAAATGGCAGGCCCTGCGCCCGGACACCGAGAACACCGGCAACCAGCGCCACTACCGGCTGACCGTCAGCAGCAAGATGGCCGCCGATGAAATCCTCGATATCTACAAGACCCAGAACGGCAGCGAAGTCTCCTGGTATCAACGCGAACCGCTGAGCTTCAACCGCGGCGCGCTGAACAAAGCCGTGCGCGAGTGCCTGTAAGCGACGTCGCAAATGCGCGCCCGCCGTGCCAATTGGGCAAGGGCTTGACCATCGGTTGATGCCCTGGCCGTTGCGCGCAACGGCCTGCCCCAGCACCGCCGGGTTGCTACGCGATTCCCCTGCCCTTGACCCACGATGGCGCACCGCGCCCGCACCCTGCAGCCCTGCTTCCTGGAGCGGCGCGGGCTCTGGCCCGATGCATTCACGGGCCCAGGCCTTCCTTGCGCAAAACGCATGGCCTGCACCAATCGGCAATTCCCCTCGCGGCCCGTCGTCCGCGACCCTGACGCTCCCGGTCTTGCCCAAGGAGTCGTCGATGAACAAAGGTTATGCTACCGCCGCGTCACTGGCCGTGTTCGCCCAGGGCTTTGCCTTGGCATCTACCGCCCAGGCCGATGGTTTTCCCGGTATTGCCATGATCGCCCCCGGCTTCGGCTACTACGCCATCGATAGCGGTTTTGACAGCAAACTCAAGGCCTATGGCACCCTCGACGCCTTCGCCAGCTACCACGACTCAGGCCACTCCACCGGTACCCAGCTGGGCGGTGGCGGCGCGTGGACCAACAAGCTCGGGGTGTATGCACGCACCCCGGTGGCCACCGATACCGTGCTGGAAATGGACGTTGAGGAAGGCTTCAACGTCAATGGCAACACCGTGGGGCAGAACTGGAGCAGCATCGGTACCCTGCGCCTGGCCGTCGCGGCCTTGCGCTCCAGGGAGTACGGCAAACTGGAGGTCGGCAAGACCTACGGCATGGGCACCCCCACTTTTGCCGACCCGTTCCTGGCCAGTTATGGTTCGCCCTACACCTACCTGGCCGTGCCAGCGGCGGGCAAAGGCGCTTACTACCTGGACCTGCGCCCCAAGCACACCGTGGCCTACACCACCCCTACCTTCCATGGCTGGAGCATCGCCACCGCCGCCAGCCTCGGCCTGGACGACCATGCCAGCGAAGGACGCACCCTGCGCGGTGCCGGCGCGAAGCTGCAGTACACGGACAAACGCCTCATTCTGCTGGCATCGTTCAACCGCTACCTCAGCGACCCCTGGGAAGACGACGGCCAACTCAAGCAGACCGCCAACTACTACAAGAGCCTGTCGGCGTTCTACGACTTCGGGCCATTCTCCAGCAGTCTCACCTGGCAGCGCCAGGACGTGGACCAGAGCGCCACCCCCAGCACAACGGTGGTCACCGCAGGCTTCATCATGCCCTTGGGCAAGCGCGACCTGACCCGCCTGGTATTGGTCAAGCGCAGCGTGGAGTTTGGCGCCAAGGATGCCTACGGTGCCATGATCGGCTACGACCACTTCTTCACGCCTCGCCTGGCGACTTACGTGCACCTGGGCATGATCAGCAACCAGCGCAACTCGGCGGTGACGTATGCAGGCACCCCGGTGGAACAGACGGGCGACGACCCGCAGAACCTGTCGGTGGGGGTGTATTACCATTTCTGAGCGTAGTCATTTATCATCCCCATGCCACCGCCAGCGCCAGGGAGTAGGACGGATGAGGATCGAGCCTTTCAGCATTGCCATCAGCGACGAGGCGCTGCAGGACCTGCGCCAGCGCCTGGGCGCCACGCGCTGGGCCACGGGCGTGGAAGGCAATGGCTGGAGCGAGGGTACCGACAGCGCCACCCTTCACCGGCTGGTGCAGTATTGGCAACGGGATTTCGACTGGCGCGCCCAGGAGGCCCGACTCAACACCCTGCCGCAATTCATGGCGCACATACCCGGCCAACGCATCCACTTCCTGCACCAGCGCGGCCAGGGGCCGGCGCCGTTGCCCTTGGTGCTGACCCACGGCTGGCCTGGCTCGTTCGTGGAAATGGAAGCCATCCTGCCGCTGCTGACCGATCCTGCCAGCCACGGCGGCGACGCAGCCGACGCCTTCCATGTGGTGGTACCGTCCCTGCCCGGCTATGGTTTTTCGCCAGCCCCCGCCAGCAAGGGCACGGGCCCATCTGAAATCGCCGGCCTCTGGGCGCAGTTGATGACTGCCCTGGGCTACGACACCTTCGGCGCTCAGGGCGGTGACTGGGGCGCCAGTGTCTCCACCTGGCTGGCCTACCGTTACCCGGTACGGGTCAAAGGCCTGCACCTGAATTTCCTGCCAGGCTCCTACCGCCCACCGCTGGGGCCGGACCAGGCGCCGGTCAGCAGTGAAGAACAGCGTTTTCTCGACCAGGCCAGCGCCTGGAGCCAGATGCACGGTGCGTACGGGCAGATCCAGGGCACCCGCCCGCAAACCCTCGCAGTGGGCCTGAACGACTCGCCCGCGGGGCTTGCCGCGTGGATCCTGGAGAAGTTCCAGGCCTGGAGCGATTGCCAGGGCGACGTGGAACAGGCCTTCGGCCTCGATGCCCTGCTGACCAATATCGCGCTGTACTGGTTCACCGGCAGCATTGGTGCCTCGTTTCGCCTGTACCTGGAAAGCCGCCGCAAGCCGCTGCACTTCAGCCCCGGCCAACGCGTGCTGCCCCCCCTGGGGGTGGCCCGGTTCCCCGCCGAACTGCCCATGCCGCCGCGCAGCTGGGTAGAGCGCTGCTACAACGTGCAGCACTGGACCCACATGCACCGCGGCGGCCACTTCGCCGCCATGGAATGCCCCCACGCCCTGGCCGAAGACATCCGCGCGTTCTTCCGCCCACTACGTTGAGCCCCCACCGGGATGCGATGAAACTATCGCGCCGGGCGCCGGGTCCAGAACCTTAGATCCCTAGACAGGCGAGGTTCACATGGCTCAGACAGTAGGCGACTTCCTGGTTCAACGGCTCCACGAATGGGGCGTGACCCGTATCTACGGCTACCCTGGCGACGGCATCAATGGGGTGTTCGGGGCACTGCAGCGCTTCGGCAAGATCCAGTTCATCCAGGCCCGCCACGAGGAAATGGCCGCCTTCATGGCCTCGGCCCACGCCAAGTTCACCGGTGAGCTGGGCGTGTGCATCGCCACGTCCGGCCCAGGCGCCACCCACCTGGTCACCGGCCTGTACGACGCACGCCTGGACCACATGCCAGTGCTGGCGATCGTCGGCCAGCAGGCCCGGGGCGCGCTGGGCGGTCACTACCAGCAGGAAGTCGACCTGGCGTCACTGTTCAAGGATGTCGCCGGCACCTTTGTCGAGCAAGCCAGCGTGCCGTCCCAGGTGCGTCACCTGCTCGACCGCGCGGTGCGCTCGGCGGTGGGGGAACGGCGGGTCACTGCGCTGATTTTACCCAACGACCTCCAGGAACTGCCCTACCAGGAACCGGCCCGCGCTCACGGCACCGTGCATTCCGGTGTGGGCTACAGCAAACCGCGCGTGCTGCCTTACCCGCCCGACCTGCAACGGGCCGCCGATGTGCTCAACGAGGGCAAGAAGGTCGCCATCCTGGTGGGTGCCGGCGCCTTGGGCGCCGCGGACGAAGTCATCCAGGTGGCGCAACTGCTGGGCGCCGGCGTGGCCAAGGCGTTGCTCGGCAAAGCGGTATTGCCTGATGATTTGCCCTGGGTCACCGGCAGCATTGGTGCCTCGTTTCGCCTGTACCTGGAAAGCCGCCGCAAGCCGCTGCACTTCAGCCCCGGCCAACGCGTGCTGCCCCCCCTGGGGGTGGCCCGGTTCCCCGCCGAACTGCCCATGCCGCCGCGCAGCTGGGTAGAGCGCTGCTACAACGTGCAGCACTGGACCCACATGCACCGCGGCGGCCACTTCGCCGCCATGGAATGCCCCCACGCCCTGGCCGAAGACATCCGCGCGTTCTTCCGCCCACTACGTTGAGCCCCCACCGGGATGCGATGAAACTATCGCGCCGGGCGCCGGGTCCAGAACCTTAGATCCCTAGACAGGCGAGGTTCACATGGCTCAGACAGTAGGCGACTTCCTGGTTCAACGGCTCCACGAATGGGGCGTGACCCGTATCTACGGCTACCCTGGCGACGGCATCAATGGGGTGTTCGGGGCACTGCAGCGCTTCGGCAAGATCCAGTTCATCCAGGCCCGCCACGAGGAAATGGCCGCCTTCATGGCCTCGGCCCACGCCAAGTTCACCGGTGAGCTGGGCGTGTGCATCGCCACGTCCGGCCCAGGCGCCACCCACCTGGTCACCGGCCTGTACGACGCACGCCTGGACCACATGCCAGTGCTGGCGATCGTCGGCCAGCAGGCCCGGGGCGCGCTGGGCGGTCACTACCAGCAGGAAGTCGACCTGGCGTCACTGTTCAAGGATGTCGCCGGCACCTTTGTCGAGCAAGCCAGCGTGCCGTCCCAGGTGCGTCACCTGCTCGACCGCGCGGTGCGCTCGGCGGTGGGGGAACGGCGGGTCACTGCGCTGATTTTACCCAACGACCTCCAGGAACTGCCCTACCAGGAACCGGCCCGCGCTCACGGCACCGTGCATTCCGGTGTGGGCTACAGCAAACCGCGCGTGCTGCCTTACCCGCCCGACCTGCAACGGGCCGCCGATGTGCTCAACGAGGGCAAGAAGGTCGCCATCCTGGTGGGTGCCGGCGCCTTGGGCGCCGCGGACGAAGTCATCCAGGTGGCGCAACTGCTGGGCGCCGGCGTGGCCAAGGCGTTGCTCGGCAAAGCGGTATTGCCTGATGATTTGCCCTGGGTCACCGGCAGCATTGGCCTGCTGGGCACCGAGCCCAGCTATAAACTGATGACCGAGTGCGACACCTTGCTGATGATCGGCTCGGGCTTCCCCTATGCCGAATTCCTGCCCAAGGAGGGCCAGGCACGGGGGGTGCAGATTGACCTGGCCCCCGACATGCTCAGCCTGCGCTACCCCATGGAGGTCAACCTGACGGGCGACGCCACCGAAACCCTGCGCGCCTTGCTGCCGCTGCTGCACGAAAAGAGCGCCGGTGCCTGGCGTGACAAGGTCGAGGGCTGGCGTGACGATTGGGAGAAAAAACTGACCGCGCGCGCCCTGGCCAGCGCCAAGCCGATCAATCCTCAGCGGGTAGTCTACGAACTGTCACCGCGCCTGCCCGATCACGCGATCATCACCAGCGATTCGGGCTCGTGCGCCAACTGGTATGCCCGCGACCTGAAGATCCGCAAAGGCATGCAATGCTCGCTGTCCGGCGGCCTGGCCTCCATGGGCGCAGCAGTCCCGTATGCCATCGCCGCCAAGTTCGCCCACCCGGACAAGCCGGTGATCGCCCTGGTGGGCGATGGCGCCATGCAAATGAACAACATGGCCGAACTGATCACGGTGGCCAAATACTGGAAAACCTGGGACAGCCCCCAGTGGATTTGCGCGGTGTTCAACAACGAAGACCTCAACCAGGTCACGTGGGAACAGCGCGTGATGGAAGGCAGCCCGAAATTCGCCGCTTCTCAGGACATTCCTGACGTGCCGTACCACCTGTTCGCCATCTCCATTGGCCTGAAAGGTATTTTCGTCGACCGTGAAGACCAGGTCGCCGCCGCCTGGGAGCAGGCGTTGGCCTCGGACACGCCGGTGCTGATCGAGTTCAAGACCGACCCCAACGTGGCGCCACTGCCGCCCCACATCACCCTGGAGCAGGCGAAGAAATTCGCCACCACGCTGTTCAAGGGTGACCCCGACGAAGCCGGCATCATCACCCAGACCGCCAAGCAGGTACTGGGCGCCCTGTTACCCGGCAAAAAGGACTGAACCCCGCAGCGGGCCTGGCCGCGTCAAGAACGCCGCGGCCTCCCAGGCACCCCGCTGTCCCGCCTGCAGGCCCGGAAAGCCGCTATTGGCTTTCCCACGTCATGGCACCAGCAACGCTTCATGGATCTCCACGCTCGGCACCTGACAATGGTGCCGCTGCGCCTGCAACCAGGCACGCATCTTGTGCACGTCGAATATCTGCCCCTGCTCCATCAGGGTCAGTACCAACTCATGGGACATGCGGTAGCGCCCGCAGTCGGGGCAATGACGCTCTTCCCACTCACCATCGCACTGCAGGTCTTCCGCGCTTCCCGCGCATATCAAGCAGCTCATGGGCGGCCTCCTTCTTGTTGTTTTTCTTAACTTTAACGCTGAGCACCTGCAAATTGTGTGACAGCGGCCCACCGGTCATGGTTTTTTTGGGCAAATGGCCGAACGACCGGCAGGCGACCGAGTCTTTGTCATAATTACTTGGCATTCTTAATGCTTGAGTCAAGGATATGACGAATTTGTGACAGCGCCAGTGCCCATCACCGGGCAAAGCGTTGAGGCAAGAAGGAAACACGCACCATGAAAGAGCGCGCCACCCTCATCTGCCGCCGTGAAGACCAGATTCTCTACGTGCGCAAAGCCAAGTCGCGCTGGAACCTGCCAGGCGGCAAGATCGAAAAAAACGAGAGCCCGGCCGCTGCCGCCGCCCGCGAACTGCAGGAAGAAACCGGCTTGAGCGTGCTCGAACTGGTGTTCCTGGGTGCGTATCAAAGCGACGACACCCTGCACCACCTGTTTGAGGCCCGCCTGGCGGACAACGCCCAGCCCAAGGCCCAGAACGAGATCGCCGAATGCCGCTGGCAGCACCGCCAGCAGTCGCATGAACTGCGCCTGACCCCCAACGCCAAGGCCATCATCAAGACCTTGCGCGCCGCCTGATACTCGCCTTGCCGAGGGAACGCTGGCGGCCATGACCGGTCTTGATGCTATCGCCCATTCGCTTGGAGACAGCCCATGAACATCGATCTGCACGGCAAGACTGCCCTCGTCACCGGCTCTACCCAGGGCATTGGCTTCGCCATTGCCCTGGGGCTGGCCGAAGCCGGCGCCCATGTAGTGGTCAACGGCCGCAAGGCCCCGGCGGTGGACGCGGCCGTGGCCAAGCTGCAACAGGCCGTCAGCGGCGCCCAGGTACAGGGCCTGACGGCCGACGTCGGCAGCGCCGAAGGCTGCCGGCAGGCCATTGAACAGTTGCCCAGGGTGGATATTCTGGTCAATAACGTCGGTGTGTATGGGCCGCAGGACTTTTTCGAGACCCCGGACGATGAATGGGAGCGCTTCTTCCAGGTCAACGTGATGTCCGGTGTCCGCCTGTCACGTGCCTACCTGCCCGGCATGGCCGAACGTGGCTGGGGGCGGGTGCTGTTCATTTCCTCGGAGTCGGCGCTGAATATTCCGGCGGACATGATTCACTACGGTTTCACCAAGACCTCCAACCTGTCCGTGTCCCGTGGCCTGGCCAAGCGCATGGCCGGCACCGGGGTGACGGTCAACGCCATCCTGCCGGGGCCTACCCTCTCCGAGGGCCTGCAGGACATGCTCAAGGACCAGCAAGCGGCCAGTGGTGAGTCGCTGGAAAAAACCGCGGCCGCCTTCGTCATGAAAAACCGCCCCACCTCCATCATCCAGCGGGCGGCGAGCATGGAAGAGGTAGCGAACATGGTCGTCTACATCGCGTCGCCCCAGGCAAGCGCCACCACCGGAGCAGCGTTGCGCGTGGATGGCGGCGTGGTCGACAGCCTGGTGTAACGCAACACGTAGCCGCAACCAGTATCGGGCAAGCGACCGCAAGGCCGCTTCGGCAAAGCGCAAGCTCGAGAAGCGAGCAACGCGATCGATCGGGCGGGCCCCTTTCCCGAGCTTCGCCCGGTCCCGCAGGCAAACCCCGCTACCTCAGTTCAGGATTGCCATGGCCCTGCAGCAGCGGCAACCGGTGCGGGACATCTGATCCGGTTTTTTATCGCGTTTCTGAATCTGGTGTCCTTTACCTCTGGCAGCGCATAGTGAACTCACCAGCACAGCGATACGGGAGTTCAAGCGATGCAAGAGTTCGGCGTGAAGGAACTGATCAGGTTTTCACTTTACGTGGTGGTGGCCTGCGGCGTGTTCTTCGCCGTCGCCATGTCCTTCTGATACCGCAGGCCGTGGGCGCGCCAGGGCAGTGATCACTGCCCCCAGCGCCATCAGCCCGCAGGTAACGATGAACACGACACGCATGCCCACATGCCCCCCCAGGTAACCCCCTGCCAACGGCCCCAGCACCTGCCCCACATACTGGCAGGAAGTGGAATACCCCAGCATCCGCCCGGCCACGCCCTCGGGTACCGAATGGCGAATGATACTGGCGATGCAGGGCAACAAGCCGCCCAGCGTCAGGCCCATCAGCAGGCGCAGCACGACCAGTTGCCAAGGCTGGGTCACCAGCGCCTGGGGAATGAGCAACACCGCGGCGGCGACCAGGCAGGCGATCACCACCTTCCAGTGCCCTGCGCGGTCGGCGAGCTTGCCCAGGCGTGATGCCGAAAGGATACTGCCCAGTGCCGCCGCCGACATCACCAGCCCGGCCACCACAGTGACATTGGCGGTGCCCAGCTGCATCAGGTACACCGTGATGATGGGCTCGATGGACATGTTGGAAAAGGTGACCAGGCAAGCGACCACGAACATCGCCAGCACCGGCGCCAGGTTGGCCACGCGGTCCACCGGGGCACCCGCCCTGGCCCCGGGTTCACGCTTGGGCCGCGGCACTTCCCTGAGCAGGAACGTGGTGGCCAGAAAAGCCACGAAGATCACCGCGCCGGCGAGGAAAAACGTGTTGCGGATACCCACCAGCGGCGGTAACGCCCCACCGATCAAAGGCCCGGCCAGGCTGCCCGCCATGATGCCCGACGACAAAACCCCCAGCGCCCATCCCGAGCGGGCCTTGGGTGTCTGGGTGGCCACCAGGATAGTCGCCCCCGAAGCGTAGCCACCCAGCAGCCCGGCCAACAGCCGCAGCAGCACCAGTTGCCAGATAGTCTCGGCCAGGCCGATCAGCGACATGGCGATGGCCATGCCGAGGCTGGCCCGCATCAGCATCAGCTTGCGCCCGTAGCGGTCACCCAACCGTCCCCACAGTGGCGCCGTCAGCGCCGCGGAGAGAAAGGTGGCGCCGAAGGCCACGCCAGACCATTGCACGATGGCCGCCGGATCGGTCACACCCAGGCGCTCCACGTACAGAGGCAGGAACGGCAGCAACAGGGTCATGGCAACAATAGTGGTGAAGGCGCCGAACACGCACACTGCCAGGTTGCGCTGCCAGTGTTGTTCGTTGTCGGGGAAATCCATGGAGTGCTCTCCTCTCAGGTCGCCCTACGCTACCGCCAGCCCCTTCATAAATAAAATTCATGTTTTTTATGTAGTGAATTCCCTGCGGTAATACCTCTCAAAAAGACGGCTGCACCTCGGCTGCTTGAGGTGCACTGGCACGCGGCGGGCACAACGCCCGATGGACCGTGATCAGGTCCTGCTGCAGGCCGTGCTCCCATTGGTTGAAGCTGAGAAAATAGAGCATGCCGGAATGCACCGCGCCATGGCGCACCGAAATCCCCAGGGTGTAGGTCGGCTCGCCATGCTCCAGAATGCCGTCGAACACATAGGTCAGGTAGTCCTGCCACCAGTGGGCACTCGCGGTGCTCACCGCTGCCTGCCGGTTGACCGAATAAACCAGGCTGCGGCCGGTCTGGCGGGATAAACCGATCAGCCCGCTCCCCGCCGCCAGCGCGGTCAGCTGGCGGCCCACCTGCCCATGCACCACGTGGCCTTTGTACAACCGGTCCCCGGGGTCGAAGCGGCGAAAATGCACCCGCACCTCATCGTCGACGGCCGGCCCGTGTTGATCGAACAAATGCTGCTTGATGCAGCCCGCCACCTCCATCAGGTAAGCATCGAACAGGTCCATGCCGTTGATGGCCGCGGGCGCGTCCGCGAGGAATCGAGCGTTCAGTTGCTGAAGCCCCAGGTGGCATTGGCACGCCCGGGCAACATGATGCGGAAGCAGTTGCAGGAACACGGATTTTATCGGCAACCGATAGCCATGCGGCAGGCTGATGCTGGGCTGGCCGCCCACCAGTTCATCACGTGCCTGCAGTACCGCCCTGGCCTCCTCCGTTTCCAGCTGCAACGCACGCGCCTGCTCATCCAGCGCCCGCTTGCGTGCTTCCAGCAGTTGGCTTTCCTGCTGCAGGGCGCCCACGTTCAGCTCCCGCTCCAGCAGGCTATCGAGCTCTACACGCTTGGCTTCATGGTAAGCGTCCAGCGCACGGTTATTGCCGAACACGACGTCGATCAGGGTAATGCGGTAGCGCGAGTCCTGCTGCAATAGCATGCGGGTCAGCAGCACGATGGTGGCGATGAACCCAATGATGTAGGCACCACACAGGCTGAACACCAGCTCGCCCGAGTCGTGACCTGAACCGATAAAACCCTTGAGCGCCGAGTCGGCCTCAAGGGCTGCCGCGCTGAGGCTCGCCGAGCCAGCGATGAATTTGCCGGTCTTGCTGCCGAAGGCGAAGGCGGCCCAACCGCCCATCGCACCCGTGAACAGGCCAATGAGGGTAAAGGTGAAAAAATCCATGAGGCGCTCCAATAGACGGGGGAATCGTCATTGAAGGGCCTCGACATCCGCCACGTAACTGGTAAAAAGCGCAGTGCATGGAAAGAACCATTGCCAGCGGTCGACGCTCAAAACGTTGTCGCCCGGGTATTTATCGAGGTTCGGGCGGCTGGAGGGGCCGGGGCTCGCTGGGGCTCGGAACAACCGGCAGCGCGTCGAATGCCGCCTGGTTGCTCGCTGGCCGGCTGGCATCGCGCGCACCTTGGAACAGCCGTGCCTGGCTCATCATCCCCAGCAGCAACGAGGACTCTTTAAACGTGCCTATTGTGCCCATTTCGTACGCTCCATGTAGTATTCGTCCTACATTCAACGGGGAAATAAAACGCTTGGCTACTGGTAGATTTGACAGGTGACACGCTTTGAAAAAAAGCGTACGCCCCTCTGAAAACTCTCCGGCTGTGTTCCTGGCACAGCCCCATCAAGGATCTCCATGGCCCTGCCCAGCCTGCCCCGCACCCATCCTCGCCTGTCCAGCGCCGTCGCCGTCGGCGTGGTCGCCAGCCTGTTGGCCCCGGCCGACGCTGTCATGCGCATACTCATCGGCTGGAACGTAGGAGTGTGGTGTTACCTGCTGTTGATGGCTTGGCTGGCCACCCATGCCAGCCCGGAAAAAGTGCAGCAGACGGCCCAGCAGGAAGATGAAAACGCCGGCCTCGTGCTGGTGACCGTGTGCATCGCCGCCATCGCCAGCCTCGCGGCCATCGGGTTCGAGCTCGCCGGGGGCAAACAACTGCCGCCGGGCATCCGCGGCCTGCACTATGCCTTTACCGGCGTGACCGTGGTGGGCTCCTGGTTGATGACCGGCATGGTGTTCGCCTTGCATTACGCACGGCTGTTCTACCTCAGCCGGGGCAACGAGCCGCCGTTGCGCTTCGCCGATGGCGAAAAAGCACCCGATTACTGGGACTTTCTGTATTTTTCCTTCACCATCAGCGTCGCCGTGCAAACCTCGGACGTAGGGGTGGCGACCAAAGCCTTGCGGCGGGTGGTACTGGGGCATTCGCTGATTGGTTTCTTGTTCAACACGGCCATCCTGGGGTTCTCGATCAACATCGCGGCCGGGCTGATCAACTGAGCGGGCGACACACGTGTCGGGGCTGACAGGCCGCGCCGCGTTTCCCCCGCCCACCGACAAACGGTACACTTGACGACACCCCGTCGACGGTGTTTTCTATCCCCACGCTGAAACCGTTTTCAGCCTGAACCAACGCCGCCTGGCGACAACAATTCCAAAAGGACCACAGGCCCGTGAGCAGTTCCACCGCCCTGCCCCGCCACCGCGTGACCATGCTGGACGTGGCCCAGCGCGCCGGCGTTTCCAAAGCCAGCGTATCGCGCTTCATCGGTGACGACCGCGCCCTGCTGTCCGACGCCATCGCGCTGCGCATCGAGAAAGCCATCGATGACCTGGGCTACCGGCCCAACCAGATGGCCCGCGGCCTGAAACGCGGACGCACGCGCCTGATCGGCATGCTGATGGCCGATATCCGCAACCCCTATTCGATCGCCGTGATGCATGGCGTGGAAACCGCCTGCCGGCGCCACGGCTACAGCCTGGTGGTGTGCAACACCGACCGTGATGGCGAGCAGGAGCGCCAGCAACTGGCAGCGCTGCGTTCGTACAACATCGAAGGGTTGATCGTGAACACCTTGGGCAAGCACATGGACGAACTGCGCGAACTGCAGGGTGAGCGGCCCATGGTGCTGGTGGACCGCAAGCTGGAGGACTTCCATAGCGACATCGCCGGGCTGGACAACGCCGGCGCCATGCGCATGGGCCTGGTGCACTTGAAGGCGCGTGGTTACCGTGACGTGGCCCTGGTCAGCGAGCCCCAGGATGGCACCAGTTCACGCAACGAACGCATCAGCGCCTTCGATAGCCTGGTTACCCAGGACCGCGAGTTGCGCGGCAGCCTGCTGCAGACCGGCGCCGAACTGGAAAGCCGCCTGCAGGAATACCTCGACGCCCCGGGGCCGGGCCCCAAGGCCCTGTTCTGCGCCAACGGCCTCGCCGCCCTGGCGGCCACCCAGGCGCTGCGCGCCCTGAACTGCAACCTGTTCGACGACGTGGGCCTGATAGCCCTCGACGACCTGGACTGGTACCCGCTGGTAGGCAGCGGCATCACCGCCCTGGCCCAGCCCACCCACGCCATTGGCGTACGCGCCTTCGAATGCCTGCTGGAGCGCCTGCGCGGCGACACCGGTCCGGCGCAGCGGTTTGATTTCGCGGCCGAGCTGATCGTACGCGGCTCCACCCCGCAAAAGGCCTCGTGAGCGCGGCGTTGCAAGACCGCGCGCACACTCGGGAAGCGGAATACGCGGTCGATCTGGCAGGGCTTTTCCCGAGCTTCGGTCGGTCCTGCAGGTTGCCATGGCCCTGCGGCAGCCGTGGACCGCGTCGGCGGTGAAACTGCTGTGGAACTTGACGAGCCTCGACCAAAGGTGTTTCCTGTTCTCAGACTGAAACCGATTTCAGAGCCGCACCCCCAGCCGCCTGGCAACAACAATTCCAAAAAGGAAAACAGGCCATGAAACCTATTGGTATTTTCCCAGCCCTCGCTCATTCCTGCGGTGCCGGCCCTTCCGCGCCGCCCTTACCGTGCACCGTCGCGCCCCGTTGAAAAAATGAACCCGCCCCGCTTCCAGGGGTCTTTGACTCATACAAAAATGAAACCGGTTACAGAGGACCAATAACAATGAATCTCTACCCCGTGTCCATCAGCCTGTCCAGCTACGGCGCCACCCTGATCCGCGAAAAGGGCCAAGCGCCCTTCGCCAGCCTGCTCAAGCAAGCAGGCGCTGACGTCATTGAATGGCGCGAAGAGCTGTTCACTGCGTTTGAGCCCACGCACCTGCGTGACGCCGCCCAGGCTCAAGGCCTGAGCAGCGTGTACTCCGCCCCCCTGGAACTCTGGGAACAAGGCCGCGCCGAACCCAACCCGGCATTGATTGACGCCTTGGCCAACGCCGCCGCCTGTGGCTCGCGCTGGCTGAAGGTGTCCCTCGGCTTTTTCGCACCACACAACGATTTCGACGCCCTCAACCGCTCCCTGGCCGAGCAGCCGGTGCGCCTGCTGGTTGAAAACGACCAGACGGTGCAGGGTGGGCGCATCGACCCGCTGGTGCGTTTCTTTACCCGCGCCAAGGAGCATCAGGTGCCCGTGGCCATGACCTTCGACATCGGCAATTGGCAGTGGCAGGAACAGTCGGTGTTCAGCGCCGCTGTGCAATTGGGCCAGTACGTGGAATACGTGCACTGCAAGGCAGTGGAGCGCACCAGCGTGGGCAAACTGGTTGCGATACCGCCAAGCGCCAAGGACCTGCAAGCCTGGGATGAACTGATCCTGCGCATGGCGCCTGGCGTGATGCGCGCTGCGGAATTCCCGCTGCAAGGTGAGGATCTACTGCAGGTAACCCGTGGCCATGTGGCCACCCTTGCCCGCTTGGGCCAACCGCATTCGGAGGCTGCCCGTCATGGCTGATGTCCTGTGCTTCGGTGAAACCATGGCGATGCTGGTCGCCGAACAGACCGGCGACCTGGCCGCCGTCACTCACTATCACAAACGCATTGCCGGGGCCGACAGCAACGTCGCCATCGGCCTGTCGCGCCTGGGCTTCGACGTCACCTGGCTGAGCCGGGTGGGCGATGATTCCCTGGGCCGCTTCGTGGTCAATACCCTGCAGCGTGAAGGCCTCGACTGCCGCCATGTCGCGGTGGACCCAGCCCACCCGACCGGCTTTCAGTTCAAGTCCCGCGAGGACGACGGCCAGGACCCGGTGGTGGAGTACTTCCGCCGCGGCTCTGCGGCCAGCCACCTGAGCGTCGCCGACCTCAATGATGACCTGCTGAGCGCGCGCCACCTGCACGCCACCGGCATTCCGCCGGCGCTGTCGGCCAGCGCTCAGGAACTGTCCAGCCACCTGATGCAGACAATGCGCGGCGCGGGCCGCAGCGTGTCCTTCGACCCCAACCTGCGGCCTTCGCTGTGGTCCAGCCAGACGCGCATGATCAGCGAGGTCAACGCCCTGGCCAGCCATGCCGACTGGGTGCTGCCGGGGCTCTCCGAAGGCCGCCTGCTCACCGGTTACGAAGAGCCCGGTGACATTGCGGCCTTCTACCTGGACCACGGCGCCGAGGCCGTGGCCATCAAGCTAGGTGCCGAAGGGGCTTACTACCGCACGGCCCTGGGTGAAGGTTTCGTGGCCGCCCACCCTGTCGCCCGGGTAGTGGACACCGTGGGCGCTGGCGACGGTTTCGCCGTGGGCGTGATCAGCGCCCTGCTTGAAGGGCTAACTATCGAACAGGCCGTGGACCGTGGCAACTGGATCGGTAGCCGCGCGGTGCAGAGCCAGGGCGACATGGAAGGCCTGCCCAGCCGCGACCAATTGCTCGATGCCGTGGCCCTGCGCCGCGCCTGAACCCTTTACCCGACTGGCCTGTTGCGACAACAACAAAATGCTCAGGAGCACGCCATGGACAACCTGAAATTGGCGACCCGCCGTTGGTGGGTGATCATGCCCATCGTATTCATCACCTACAGCCTGGCCTACCTGGACCGGGCCAACTATGGCTTCGCCGCGGCCTCCGGCATGGCCAAGGACCTGGCCATGACGCCGGGTCTCTCATCACTGCTGGGGGCGCTGTTCTTCCTCGGCTATTTTTTCTTCCAGGTGCCAGGGGCCATTTACGCCGAAAAGCGCAGTGTGAAGAAACTGATCTTCGTCAGCCTGATCGCCTGGGGCGCGCTGGCCAGCCTCACGGGCATGGTGGAAAGCGCCTATTGGCTGATCGCCATCCGTTTCATGCTCGGCGTGGTGGAAGCGGTGGTGATGCCGGCGATGCTGGTGTACCTGTGCTACTGGTTCACCCGCGCCGAGCGGTCGCGGGCCAACACCTTCCTGATCCTGGGCAACCCGGTGACCATGCTGTGGATGTCGGTGGTGTCCGGCTACCTGGTGCAGCATTTCAGCTGGCGCTGGATGTTCATCATCGAGGGCCTGCCGGCCATTCTCTGGGCGTTCATCTGGTGGCGCCTGGCCGACGAAAAACCGGCCAACGCCACCTGGCTCAGCGGCCAGCAGAAAAAAGACCTGAAAGCCACGCTGGCCGCTGAACAGGAAGGCATCAAGCCGGTGAAGAACTACGCCGAGGCGTTCCGCTCGGGCAAGGTCATCATTCTTTCAGTGCAGTTCTTCTGCTGGAGCATCGGCGTGTATGGCTTCGTGCTGTGGCTGCCGTCGATCCTAAAGCAAGGCCAGGAAATGGACATGGTCGAAGCCGGTTGGTTGTCGGCGCTGCCCTACCTCGCCGCGGCCATCGCCATGCTGGCGGTGTCCTGGGGCTCGGACCGCATCCAGCGGCGCAAGCGTTTCGTGTGGCCGCCATTGCTGCTGGCGGCCCTGGCGTTCTACGGCTCCTACGCCCTGGGCACCGAGCATTTCTGGTGGTCCTACGGCCTGCTGGTACTGGCCGGCGCGTGCATGTATGCACCCTACGGGCCATTCTTCGCCATTGTCCCCGAAGTGCTGCCGGCCAACGTTGCCGGCGGCGCCATGGCGTTGATCAACAGCATGGGCGCCTTGGGTTCGTTCGCCGGCTCCTACCTGGTGGGCTACCTCAACAGCACCACCGGCAACCCTGGTGCCTCCTACTTGCTGATGAGTGGCGCCCTGGTGGTTTCGGCGGTGCTGACCATTCTGCTGACACCCGGTGGTTGTGATCGGGTGCTGCCCAAGGCCGACGCCCGACCGCTCACCGCCCACCATTCCTGAACACGAGCATTCCCGATGAAAAAGCATGTGGTGCTGTACAAGAAACTCTCCCCGGCCCTGCTGGCCCGCCTGGAAAACGAAGTGGACGTGACCTACATCGACGACCCGGCCAGCGACGGCCTGGCGCGCTTGCGTCAGGCCCTGCCCCACGCCCACGGCCTGTTGGGCGCCAGCCTGAAGCTGGACGCGGCGCTGCTGGACCTGGCCCCGCGCCTTGAGGCCGTGGCCAGCGTATCGGTAGGCGTGGACAACTACGACATCGCCGACCTCAGCCGTCGCGGGGTGATGCTGACCAACACCCCGGACGTGCTCACCGAAACCACCGCCGACACCGGATTTGCCCTGGTGCTGGCCGCCGCGCGGCGGGTGGTCGAATTGGCGACGCTGGTACGCGCCGGGCAATGGACCGCCAGCATCGGCCCCCGGCATTTCGGCACCGATGTGCACGGCAAGACCCTGGGCATCATCGGCATGGGCCGCATCGGCGAAGCCTTGGCCCAGCGCGGCCATTTCGGCTTCAACATGCCGGTGATCTACCATAGCCACTCGCCCAAGCCCGCCGTGGACCAGCGTTTCGGCGCCCGTCACTGCACGCTGGACGAACTGCTGCGCGAGGCAGACTTCATCTGCCTGACCTTGCCCTTGACCAAGGAAACCACTGGCCTGATCGGGGCGCGGGAATTCGAGTTGATGGGCAAGGACAGCATCTTCATCAACATTTCCCGTGGCAAGGTGGTCGATGAAAAGGCCTTGATCCACGCCTTGCAAACCGGCCAGATTCGCGCGGCGGGCCTTGATGTGTTCGAACGAGAACCGGTGCAGACAGACTCGCCGTTGCTCGCCCTCGACAATGTCGTGGCCACGCCCCACATCGGCTCCGCCACCCATGAAACCCGCGAGGCCATGGCCCGCTGCGCGGTCGACAACCTGCTGGCGGCGCTACGGGGCGAGCGGCCGCAGAACCTGGTGAATCCTTGATGAAGGCCAGCTTTCACTGATCTGCAGTGGGCAAGGTGATCCTGCAGACATAACTGGCCCGAAACAGATGTGGGAAACCTTGAGCCATGCACCTGGCGGCCTTGATACGGTTTCAAGCCGGAAAAACAAGGCGGACGAGGCAATGGCACAGACATAACTGGCCCGAAACAGATGTAGGAGCAGAGCTTGCTCGCGAAGCGCCGCGCGGGCGGCGCACGGTCTCAAGGGCGCTGGAAACCTTGAGCCATGCACCTGGCAGCCTTGATACGGTTTCAAGCCGGAAAAACAAGGCGGACGAGGCAACAGCACAGACATAACTGGCCCGAAACAGATGTAGGAGCAGAGCTTGCTCGCGAAGCGCCGCGCGGGCGGCGCACGGTCTCAAGGGCGCTGGAGAAACCCAAGCCATCATCTAGAGGCCCTGATACGGTCTCAAGCCGGAAAAACAAGGCGGACAAGGCAATCCCACAGGCATAACTGGCCCGAAACAAACGTGGGAGCAGAGCTTGCTCGCGAAGCGCCGCGCGGGCGGCGCACGGTCTCAAGAGCGCTGTAGAAACCCAAGCCATGCACCTGGTGGCCATGACGCGATTTCTTGACAGGCTTTTAGGGGCCCCGCTGGAAATCTCATCATGGCCACCAAGCGCTAGTCGATGGTTTTGTAGCGCCCTTGAGACCGTGCGCCGCCCGCGCGGCGCTTCGCGAGCAAGCTCTGCTCCTACATCTGTTTCGGGCCAGTTATGTCTGTGCCATTGCCTGGTCCGCCTTGGTTGTTCGCCTGGAGATTGGGTCGGGGCCTCCATGTGCATGCCTTGGTTTCTCTAGCGCCCTTGAGACCGTGCGCCGCCCGCGCGGCGCTTCGCGAGCAAGCTCTGCTCCCACGTTTGTTTCGGGCCAGTTATGTCTGTGCCATTGCCTGGACCGCCTTGGTTGTCCGCCTGGAGATTGGGTCAGGGCCTCCATGTGCATGCCTTGGTTTCTCTAGCGCCCTTGAGACCGTGCGCCGCCCGCGCGGCGCTTCGCGAGCAAGCTCTGCTCCTACATCTGTTTCGGGCCAATTATGTCTGTGGGATTACCTGGACCGCCTTGTTTTTCCGGCTTGAGATTGGGTCAGGGCCGCCAGGTGCATGTCTTAGTTTTTCCGGCGCCCTTGAGACCGTGCGCCGCCCGCGCGGCGCTTCGCGAGCAAGGGCTCGGCGCCCCCCCTCGCTCCTACATCTGTTTCGGGCCAATTGTTAACACCAGCAAGTCCAGGCATCGCGCTTAGCCCAACTGATTCGCGAAGCGCCCAACGGCGTCCACCACCTTGCGCGCACCTTCCTGGATCTCGACGATTACCTCGCCCGCCTGGCTGGCCAGTTGCACGCCCTGCTCGGCCTGGTGCTTGCTGTTGGCCATTTCGCGCACGGTGCCTTCCACCAGGGTCTGGTTCTGTTGTACCACCGCGGCGATTTCCTCGGTGGCGGTGCTGGTTCGCCCGGCCAATTGGCGCACTTCGTCGGCGACCACGGCGAAGCCACGCCCCTGCTCCCCGGCGCGCGCGGCCTCGATGGCGGCGTTAAGGGCCAGCAGGTTGGTCTGCTGGGCGATGCTGCTGATGGTCTGGATGATCGAGTTGATCAACAACGATTGCTTGCCCAACGCTTCAACTCCGCTGGCAGCGGACTGCATGTCGTCGGCCAGCTTGCGCATGGTCTGCACCGTGTCATTGACCACCACGGCGCCCCGCTGGGCGCTGACGTCGGTTTGCTGGGAGATGTCGTAGGCCGTGTGGGCCGCGGCATTGACCTCCTCCTCCCGGGCCACCTGGTCGCTGACCACGGTGGCGAACTTCACCACTTTGCTCAAGTTTCCCTCGGGGTCGTATACCGGGTTGTAAGTGGCTTCCAACCACACCACCTGACCATGGGCGTCGACACGCTTGAACCGCCCGGCCACGAACTCCCCACGGTTGAGGGTGGCCCAGAACTCCTGGTACTTGGCTGAGCCGGTTTCTTCCGGCGTGCAGAACAGACGGTGGTGCTGCCCCTTTACCTGGCTGAGGCTATAGCCCATGGCCCGCAAAAACTGGTCGTTGGCCGACAACACCACGCCCTTGAGGTCGAATTCGATCACCGCGGTTGACCTCAGCAAAGCCTCCATGAACGAGGTGCTTTCCGCGCTTTTCTCGACGTTCACCGTGATGTTGTTGGCAAAGCAGCACACATGTTGCAGCACACCCTGGGCATCCTTGACCGGCTGCCAATGGGCGCGTATCCACACCAGCACGCCATCGGCGCGCAGGAAACGGTAGTCATCGGTGATGGAGGTACCGCCGGAAATCGCCGCCATCAATTGGTGGTAGCACGGCAGCTTCGACACGTAGCTGGGGACGATCTCGGCCATGGGCCGCCCGGCCAATTGCGCCGGGCTGTAACCCAGCGCCTTGGCGAAGCGCTCGTTGCACCCCAGGATGCGCAGGTGGGGGTCGACATCCAGGGTCAGCATTTCCTGTTGCAAGCCGCCGACCAGTTGGCGCAACTCGGTCAGTTCAGCGTGTTGATCAGCCAGTTGCTTCTTCAGTTGGTTGTTGAACATAAACCGACGACCTCCATGTGGTATGGAGAGTATCGGCGAGCTTTTGCGCGGGGTGAGACCGTCCGGCGGCTTTTCCCCTACGTTTGCCGGGCTATCGGCTTTTTTCGGCCCGTTCCATGAGGGCCAGCACATCGGTCACCGTGGCTTCGAGCAGCTGGGCAGCCTTGTACGCGGCCAGGGTTTGCTCATCGCCCTGGATCACTACCTGGGGGCGTTCGACGAATAGACCGACCGGTTCAAAACCGGCATCGAGCACCACCACCAGCGGGATGGAGACCTTGGTCAGCCCCAGCCGCTCGCGCAACTGCTGTTCAGCCCGGGCCTTGCTGATGACCGCCAGGCGCACCCGGGGCTGGGCAGCGCACAGGGCATCCAGTGCCACCAGGTTCACCTGGCAGTCCGGGCACCACATTTCGCCCGCCACCAGCAGGTAATAGTCGCCCACCAAGGTAGCCAGGCGCTGACGAGTGACCTTGCTCAAGCCGGCTGCCGCCAGGTTTTGCCCTGCACGCACCACGCCTTCCTGCTCGGCATCAAGCCCCGTGGCGACAAACGCCGCGAACCCCATGCCCTTCTCAAACAACTCGCGATAGCCGCTCATGAACCTTTCCTGAACAGATGTGAAAAATATGTCAACAAAACGACGGAATGATATTGATTACCATTTGTTTCCACTGGCATGATTGAGAAACAATATCACTTAAAAAACCTGTAGGAGCAATCGTCGTCCATGCGTAAACCCTCTCCCCTGGCCGTATCGGCTCTTTCGCTGATCGCCCTGGGCATCCTTGACCACGCGTATGCTGAGGACAGCACGCTGAATCTTCCTTCCACCACCATCAGCACCACCGCCGACGCTCAGGACGACGCGCCGACACCGGGCTACCAGGGTAAGCCAAGCAGCACGACCACCCGCCTGAACCTCACCGCCCAGCAGACGCCACAAGGCGTGACCGAGGTCAAGCGCGAGCAATTGGACGACTTCAGACTCAACAGCATCCGCGATGTGCTGAGCAACACCCCGGGCGTCAACGTGCAGAAAGTCGAGACTGACCGCACCTACTTCACCGCCCGGGGTTTCGATATCACCAACTTCCAGTATGACGGCATGGGCATGCCCCTGACCAATGGCCTGCTGGTGGGCGACTATGACATGGCGCCTTACGAGCAGGTAGACATCCTGCACGGCGCCAACGGCTTGATGACCGGCAACGGCAACCCATCGGCCACGGTCAACTTCGTGCGCAAGCGCCCGACGTATGACCCGCAGGCGTCGGTTACCGTGAGCGGTGGTTCATGGGACGACCGGCGAGTGGACATCGACGTGTCAGGCCCGCTCACCGAGACCGGCAACGTACGCGGCCGCCTGGTCTACGCCTATGAAAAAGGCAACTCCTACCTGGACCGCTACGCCCGGGAGAAGAACGTGTTCGCCGGCACGCTGGCGTTCGACCTGACCGATAGCGACACCCTCACCGTTGGCTACGAAGACCAGAAAACCAACGCCAACGGCTCCAGCTGGGGCGCGCTGCCGCTGGTGGACCGCAATGGCAACGCCATTCATTACAGCAGCCGCTCCAGCAACATCTCGCAGCCGTGGGTGTACTGGAACGTGCACACCACCCGCGCCTTCGCCGAGTGGCAGCACCAGTTCGCCAATGACTGGAAGTCCACGGTCACGCTGACCGGCATGGAGCACCGCGAAGACACCGAGATGTTCTACATCTACAGCGATGCCACTTCGGCCACCGGCTACACGGGCCTCCCCTCCAAGTACAAGGACGACAACCGCGAGCTGGACGGCGACGTATCGTTCAGCGGCCCGCTCACCCTGTTTGGCCGCGAGCATCAGTTCACCTTCGGCGCCAACGTGGCGCGCTCGCACAACCAGGAAACCTCCCTGTACGGCGAATCGTCGTATTACACCCCGGTGTCGTTGCAAGATGCCCTGAATGGCAGCATCCCGCGCACCACCGACTGGAATATCGCCAGCGCGGCCGCCACCTCCAACTACGTAGACCGTCAGAAAAGCCTGTACGCCGGCGCACGCTGGAGCCTGGCCGATGACCTGCACCTGATCACCGGCGCGCGCATGCTCAGCGCCGACAGCGACGGCGACAGCTACGCCACCCCACGCGATGTACGCATCCATGGCAAGGTGACTCCCTACGCAGGCCTGGTCTATGACCTGACCCCGCAATATGCGCTGTACGCCAGCTACACCGAGATCTTCAACCCGCAGTATTCCCTGAGCCCGCAGGGCAAGGTGCTGGACCCGTTGCAGGGCAAGAGCTATGAAGCGGGCATCAAGGGCCACCTGCTGGACAACAAGCTGGACGTTTCAGCAGCCGTGTTCCACACCAAGCAGGATAACGTGGCGACCTATGCCGGTTATGACGCCAGCCTGGGCGGCTACCTGTACAACGGCATGTCGTACAAGAGCGACGGCCTGGAACTGCAAGCCTCCGGCGAACTGGCACCTGGGCTGCAGGTCAGCGGTGGCTACACCTACGTGTACATCACCGATGCCGACGACAGTCGCGCCCGGCGCTTCATTCCTCGCCACCAGATGAATGGCTCGGTGACATACCAGTTGCCGATGGCTCCGCAGTTCAAGGTCGGTGCCAATGTGACCTGGCAGAGCAAGATCGCCAACGACGACACTCCCCTCGCCGACCAGGGCGCCTACGCGCTGGTCGGCCTGATGGGCAAGTACGACATCGACAGCCACTGGAGCACCCAGGTCAACGTCAACAACCTGACCGACCGCAAGTACCTGCAGACCGTGCGCTACGCCCAGAGCAACTACGGCGACCCACGCAACGTGATGGCCTCGGTGACCTGGAAATACTGACCCTGCGATAACTGCCCCCCTCGGGAGCTGGCCCGCTGGCCTGCCGGCGCGCCAGCTCCTGCCCGTGCGCTGCGCCCCTCGGGGCGCTATCATCCCTGCTCGCTCTGCACGGGATACATCATGTTCGACTGGGAAGACCTCCGCTATTTCTGCCTGTTCGCCCAGGCCGGTTCGCTGTCGGCGGCGGCCAAGGTGCTGCGGGTCGACCACGCTACCGTGGCGCGGCGTATCGCGGCACTGGAGGCGGCGCTGGGCCTCAAGCTGGTGGACCGGCGTCAGCGCGCCTACGTGCTGACCGAGGACGGCTTGCGGGTGACGGCGTTCGGCGAGCAGATGAACCTGGCCTCCTTCGCCCTGGAACGCTTCGCCGGTGGCGAGCAGGACCAGGTGCAGGGCGAGGTGGTGGTGTCGTCGCCACCCGCGCTGGCGGGCACCCTGCTGGCCCCTCGGCTGGGCACCCTGATGCAGCACCACCCGCTGTTGAAGGTGCGCCTGGTGGGCACCAAGTCCCGCGCCTCGCTCACACGCCGTGAAGCCGATATCACCGTCAGCCTGGCACGGCCCAGTGAGCCGACGCTGGTGGCCCGGCGCCTGGGGCAACTGGAGTTTCGCTTGTACGCCAGCCCTGACTACCTCGCGCGCACTACCGACTACAGCTTCATTGGCTACGACGAGAGCATGGAGGGCTCGGTGCAGCAGGAGTGGCTGCTGGAACAGGCCGCCGGCCGGCCCCTTGCGGTCACCAGCAACGACCTGCGCATCCAGGCGATCGCCGCCGCCGGGGGTGCTGGCGTGGTATCGCTGCCAGCCTTCATGGCCGCACAGCACTCCTTGCAGTTGCTGGACCCGGCCGGTCCCTGCCTGGTGCGCGAAGTCTGGTTGGCGGTGCACGAAGACGTGCGCAACGCGGCCCCCATTCGTACCGTGATGGACTTTATCGCCGACTGCGTCACCTCGGCCTGACCCCATTTCCTGGCGCAAACGCCCGCTCTTGATGCGAGGTGTGAATTTTTGCACAAGCAGCCTGCGCTCCTGGGGAATTCAAACCCGCACCTGCGCGCACTAGCATCACCCCCCTCGATTGATTGCAATGGCACCTCGCCCATGACCCCTTCCCCTTCAGCCCTGACGGCTACCCCGCCCTCGTCCCTGCCGGTGCTGCGCGCCGCCTGGGTAGTGACGGCAGTGTTCATCCTCTCCAATGCCGCCACGCCCCTGTACGGCCACTGGCAACAACAGATGGGCTTCAGCGCCGCCACCCTGGCGACTGTCTTCACCTGCTACATCCTGGGCCTGCTCGGCACGCTGCTGGTGGCGGGCCAACTGGCCGACCACTTTGGTCGCAAGGCCTTGCTGGTGCCGGCCCTGGGCCTGGCGATGAGCGCCGCCGTGCTGTTCCAGCTGGCCAGCAGCGTCACGGTGCTGATGCTGGCGCGGCTGCTCACCGGCATTGCGGTGGGCATCATCGTGTCCGCCGGCATGGCCAACGTGGTCGATCAGGCCGCCGACACCCACAAGCGCCAGGCATCCTTGCTGGCATCGGTGGCCATGGTCTTGGGCGCTGGCACCGGCCCCTTGCTGGCGGGGCTCATCGCGCGGTTCAGCGAGCACCCGGTGGCCATCGTCTTCAACCTGGAACTGGCGCTGCTGGCCCTGGCACTGGGGGTGGTACTGGCACAGCCTGCACATCCGCGGGCGTCGGGCGCGTTGAGGCTGCGGCTGCCCTCGGTACCGCGCAACAGTGTTGGCCATGTACTGCGCGGCATCGGCTTCTTCGGGCCGGGTATCACCTCGACGTCGTTCGTGCTCAGCCTGGGCCCCAGCCTGTTCGCCAGCTTTGTCCACGTCAGCAGTCCGCTGATCGCTGGCGGCACCGCGTTTGCGATGTTCATGGTAGGTGTGGCCGTGCAGTTGCTGGTGCAGCGCCTGGCGGTGGCGCGTATTTTCGTGCTCAGCGGCCTTGCCACCGTGCTGTCCATGGCCACCCTGTGGTTGGCGTTGAATGGCCAGTCGGTAGAGTGGCTGGTGGTGTCAGCGCTGCTGGCCGGGGCGGGTCAGGGCATGGGGCAACTGGGGGGGCTGAGCCTGATCGCCCTGCATGTGCCAGCGGCCCGCCGCGCCGAAGCCAACGGCGTATTCAACATGGGCGGCTATGTGCCCGCTGGCGCGCTGCCGGTGGTGGCCGGCTACCTGATCGATGTGCACGGCATCACCACCGGCGTTACCGTACTGGCCGCGCTGATCGCCACCTTGGCGCTGCTGGCCCTGGCCAGTCTCAGGCTACAGCGGTAACGCCTGGCGGCCGCGCATCACCGCGTACAACCGCCAGAACAGCAGCGCCGCCGTGGCCCGGTACGGTGCCCATGCCAGCGCCAAGTCGGCCAGTTGGCGGGCGTTCAGCGCTGGCAGTTGCAGGGCGTGGGCCACGGCCTTTTGCAGGGCCAGGTCACCGGAAGGAAAAATATCCGGGTGACCGGCGCAGAACATCAGGTAGATTTCCGCCGTCCACGGGCCTATCCCAGGGTGGCGGGTCAGTTCGGCCAATGCCATTTCGCCGGGCAATCCTGTGACGTGGGCCAGGTCCAGGTCGCCCTGTTCCACGGCGGTGGCCAGGGCCGTCAGGGTCTTGAACTTGCCGCGGCTCAGCCCCACCCCGGCCAACCCGGCTTCGCCCAGGGCCAGAAAGCCGCCGGGCGTGGTGGCGTGGGGCAGCGCTGCCAAGCGCTTCCAGATGGCGTCGGCGCTGGCCACCGATACTTGCTGGCCGCAGACGATGCGGGCCAGCCCGGCGAACCCAGGCTCGCGCACCCGTGGCGGAAAATCGCCCGCCAGCGCATACACCGCATCCAGACGCGGGTCGACCTTGAGCAGCTCGATCAAGTGCGCGCGAAGGCGCGCCTGGTGTCCTTCCATGTTCATTTCATTCTCCTGCTTGGACGCTCGCTGGATGGCCTCGAAAAAGCGCGGCTCAGCGCCCCAGGTGCACCTTGACGAATGCCTGGGCGTCTTTCGTCAACTGGTCCAGGTGGCGGTCACGCTGCCGTTCGGCATTGACCATGGCCTGCTCGCCGTGCTGCTTGAGCAAGTAGGCGTGAATCTGACGTACCTCTACCGAGCGGTAGATGGGCGCCGTATCCAGCAACGGCGTCAGGCCGGCGCTGGCGTGGTCGCGGGTATTCATCAACACCTGTGAACCGCGCGTGCCCAGCACCTGGAAGCCCAGGGCCTGGGCGCACGCCACCTGGCTTACCGTGCACCCCATTTCCGCATGAGGGTAGCGCTCCAGTACCCTGGCCAGCATCGCCCGGGCGATACCCTTTCGACGGTGGCCTTCCTGCACCGCCAGGTAAAGCAGCGTGCACGCCTGGGGGTCGTTGGTCAGTGGCAGGTAAAGCACGAAACCCAGCACCTGCGAGGGGTCATCGTCGTCCAGTGCTGCCACCACTTCCACAGGGAAACCACGCGAACCGTCCATGGCCTGCAGGTACAGGTGCATCTCATAGCCCACGCCGTACTGGTACAAGGGGTACAGCCGGTTGGACGCCGGTAGCGCCACCTGGCTGATGGTGGTGAGGTTGTCGATCACCAGTTGCTGGATCTGGCTCTGGAACGACTCGGGGGGCGGGGTCTGGAACAGGGTGATACTGGGCATCGCGATGGACTGGCTCCGGTTCATGAGCCGCCATCATACACCGGTGTGATGCCGGGCTGGCCGCCGACGTCTAGGCAACAGCCACCCTCACCACAGGCACAGGCCCACCCATGCAAGCACTGCTGAACCAGATCCTCGACGAAGTCCGCCCGCTGATCGGCCAGGGCAAGGTCGCCGACTACATCCCGGCACTGGCCGATGTACCCGCCAACCAGCTGGGCATCGCCGTTTACGGCAACGATGGCAGCCTGTACAGCGCAGGCGACGCCGACACGCCGTTTTCGGTGCAGAGCATTTCCAAGGTCTTCAGCCTGGTCCAGGCCATCGGCCATTCCGGCGAAGCCATCTGGGAGCGCCTTGGCCACGAGCCCTCGGGGCAGCCGTTCAATTCGCTGGTGCAACTGGAATTCGAACGCGGGCGGCCGCGCAACCCGTTCATCAACGCCGGCGCCCTGGTGATCTGCGACATCAACCAGTCGCGCTTCGCCGCCCCGGCACTGTCCATGCGCGACTTCGTGCGGCGGCTGTCTGGGAACCCGAATGTGCTGGTGGACGGCAAGGTGGCCGAGTCCGAATACCAGCACCGCTCGCGCAACGCGGCCATGGCCTACCTGATGCAGTCCTTCGGCAACTTCCACAACGACGTGGAAGCGGTGCTGCGCAGCTACTTCAGCCACTGCGCCCTGCGCCTGAACTGCATCGACCTGGCCAAGGCATTCTGCTTTCTGGCCAATGACGGGTTCTGCAAACACAGCGGCGAGCAGATCCTGACGCCGCGGCAGAGCAAGCAGGTCAACTCGATCATGGCCACCAGCGGCCTGTACGACGAAGCCGGCAACTTCGCCTACCGCGTCGGTTTGCCCGGCAAGAGCGGCGTGGGTGGCGGCATCATCGCCGTGGTGCCGGGGCAGTTCACCGTGTGCGTGTGGTCGCCGGAGCTCAACCCGGCGGGCAACTCGCTGGTGGGCATGAAAGCGCTCGAGCTGTTGAGCGAGCGAATCAACTGGTCGGTGTTCTGACGCGCCACCGGTGGTGTTCCATTCCCGAGCTTCGCCCGGTCCCACAGGGTTGGGACCGGCGTTACTGGCCCAGATCAGCCAGCAGGTCAGCCTGAACGATCTCGATCCAGTAATCATCCGGGTCACTGATGAACGCCACGTGCTTCATGCCCTTGTCCAACCGCTTGACGAAGGGTATCTGCAGGCGCTCGAACCGCGCGCAGGCGGCTTCGATGTCCGGCACGCTGAAGCAGATATGGCCGAAGCCACGCGGGTCCTTGTTGCCGTTGTGGTACTGAGAGTCGTCGCTCTCGGTGCCCCAGTTGTGGGTCAGCTCCAGCACCGACTGGCGGCCGAAGGTGTACACCTGGCGGGCGCCGCGCTCTTCAGGCACGGTTTCGCCAGCGGTCATGGCCAGGAACAGCAGGGAAAACTTCGCCTCGGGAAAATCCACCTGGCGCAGCAGGCGCATGCCCAGCACCCGGGTGTAGAAGTCCAGGGACCGCTGCGGGTCCTTGACGCGGATCATGCTGTGGTTGAACACGTAGGCCTGGGTTTCGGCGTCGGGCGTCAGGCACACGCCGGGCTGGGTTTCGCTGATGAAGGACATGACAGGGTTCTCCGGGGGGCAGTGAACCCATTCTAGGAAGCGTGCGCCCGGCGGTGGTAATAGGCGCCTACTACGGGTCTAAGCTTATTCCAACGTAGTAGGCGCCTATTACCTGCCCCCGGCTGGCGTTACTACTATGGGTTGCGTGACAACAACAATAAAAAGGACATCGCCATGAGTAACCTGACACTCGACCGTCGCCGGTTTCTTCAGGGCAGCGGCGGCCTGCTGCTCGGTACGCTACTGTTCACCAGCGGTCCCATCGCGCTGATGGCCCCCAGCCTGAGCTGGGCCCTGCCCATGACCACCCTGGACAGTGACAGCGGCGACAAGCTGCTGCTGATGGTGCGGCGCATCTACCCCCACGACACCATGGAAGACGCGGTCTACGCCTTTCCCGTCAAGGCACTGGACCAGAAAGCCAGCACCGACCCCGGCGTCGCCGACACCCTCAGGCAAGGCGTCGCCATGCTCGACCAGAAGGCCGGCGGCGACTGGCGCAAGATCGACGCCGACAAGCAGTTCGCCATCCTCCAGGACATCCAGGACACACCGTTCTTCGCCCTGGTGCGCGGCAACGCGGTCAACACCCTGTACAGCAACGAACTGGCCTACCTGCACTTTGGCTATGAAGGCGCCTCCTTTCCCAAGGGTGGCTACCTGATGCGTGGGTTCAACGACCTGTCCTGGTTACCGAACCCGCCCGCCTCCGCGAGCCCCGATCCCTTCTCCTGAGGATGCATGCACATGGCTGACTTCAAACATGACGACGACTCGGTGGTGGTGATCATCGGGTCCGGCGCAGGCGGCGGCACCCTGGCCAATGAACTGTGCCAGAAAGGCATCAAGGTAGTGCTCCTGGAAGCCGGTGCGCGCCAGAACCAGGGCACCTTCATCAACGACGAGTGGCCCTCCTTCGCCCAACTGTCCTGGGGCGACACCCGCACCACTTCGGGGACCTGGCGGGTGGCCAAGGACTTCCCCAACCTGCCCGCCTGGATCTGCAAGACAGTCGGCGGAACCACTACCCACTGGGCGGGGGCCAGCCTGCGTATTCAGGAACATGAGTTCCATGCATTGAGCACCTATGGCGCGGTGAAAGACGCCAACCTGCTGGATTGGCCCGTGACCCTGGCGGAACTTGAGCCCTGGTACGCCCGCGCCGAAGACAAGATGGGCGTGACCCGCACCCATGACATCCCCGGGCTGCCGGGCAACAACAACTTCAAGGTGCTGTACAACGGCGCGCAGAAACTGGGTTACACCGAATGCTCCACCGGCCACATGGCGATCAACAGCCGCCCGCGCGCCAACCGCGCCTCGTGCCAGCAACTGGGCTTCTGCTTCCAGGGCTGCAAGATGGGCGCGAAGTGGTCGACCCTGTACACCGAGATTCCTGCGGCCGAAGCCACGGGCAACCTGGACCTGCGCCCCTCCTCGCAGGTGCTGCACATCGAGCACAATGACCAGGGCCTGGTCAGCGCCGTGGTCTACGCTGACGCCACCGGCCAGCAGATGCGCCAGGCCGCCCGCCTGGTGGCCGTGGCCGGCAACGCCATCGAAACCCCGCGCCTGCTGCTCAACTCCTCCAGCAGCCGGTTCCCCCAAGGCCTGGGCAACGGCGCGGGCATGGTCGGCAAACACTACATGCGGCACACCACTGGCTCCGTGTTTGCCGAGTTCAGCGAACCGGTGCACTTTTACCGCGGCACCATCATGGCTGGCATCATCAGCGACGAGGTCAAGTTCAAGCCGGAGCGCGGCTTCGTCGGCGGCTACGAGATGGAGACGATCTCGCTTGGCCCATCGTTCCTGGGTGCGTTCTTCAACCCCGGTGCCTGGGGACCGGACTTCACCCGCGTGATGGACCAGTACACGCACCTGGCGGGCCTGTGGATCGTGGGCGAAGACATGCCGCGCGAAACCAACCGCGTGACCGTTAACGACGCGGTCAAGGATCAGTTCGGCATGCCGGTGGCCAACGTCCACTACGACGACCACCCCAACGACCTGGCCATGCGCGAGCACGCCTTCACCCAGGGCCAGGCGTTGTATTCAGCGGTCGGCGCCCTCAAGACCCACCGCGTCCCACCCTACCCCTCCACCCATAACCTGGGCACCTCCCGCATGAGCGTCAAGGCCGAGGATGGTGTCTGCAACGGACATGGGCAGAGCCATGAGGTAGCGAATCTGTTCATCAGCGATGGCAGCCAGTTCACCACCAGCGCAGCCGAGAACCCGACGTTGACGATCGTGACGCTGGCGATACGGCAGGCGGATTACATTGCGCAGGAGATGAAGGAGGGACGGGTATGACGGCGCCGGTGGCACCGTAAATTCAAAGCCGAAAAACAAGGCGGGCCAGGCAATGGCACAGGCATCACTGGCCCGAAACAGATGTGGGACCGGGCTTGCCCGGGAAGCGCCACGCGGGCGGCGCTCGGTCTCAAGGGCGCAGGAGAAACTCAAGCCATGCACCTGGTGGCCCTGACCCAATCCCCAGCCAAACCAACAAGGCGGTCAAGGCAATCCCCCAGACATAATTGGCCCGAAACAGATGTAGGAGCAGAGCTTGCTCGCGAAGCGCCGCGCGGTCTCGAGGGCGCCGAAAAAACCATGACATGCACATGGAGGCCCTGACCCAATCCCCAGGCGGACAATCAAGGCGGACCAGGCAATGGCACAGACATAACTGGCCCGAAACAAACGTGGGAGCAGAGCTTGCTCGCGAAGCGCCGCGCGGGCGGCGCACGGTCTCAAGGGCGCCGGAAAAACCATGACATGCACATGGAGGCCCTGACCCAATCTCCAGGCGGACAATCAAGGCGGACCAGGCAATGGCACAGACATAACTGGCCCGAAACAAACGTGGGAGCAGAGCTTGCTCGCGAAGCGCCGCGCGGGCGGCGCACGGTCTCAAGGGCGCTACAACACCATCGACTAGCGCTTGGTGGCCATGATGAGATCTCCAGCGGGGCCCGAAAAGCCAGTCAGGAAACCGCATCATGGCCACCAGGTGCATGGCTTGGGATTCTTCAGCGCCCTTGAGACCGTGCGCCGCCCGCGCGGCGCTTCGCGAGCAAGCTCTGCTCCTACATCTGTTTCGGGCCAGTTATGTCTGTGGGATTGCCTCGACCGCCTTGTTTTTTCCGGCTTGAAACCGTATCAAGGCCGCCAGGTGCATGGCTCAAGGTTTCCGGCGCCCTTGAGACCGTGCGCCGCCCGCGCGGCGCTTCGCGAGCAAGCTCTGCTCCTACATCTGTTTCGGGTCAGTTATGTCTGTGCCATTGCCTGGACCGCCTTGTTTGTCTGGCTTGAGATTGGGTCAGGGCCGCCAGGTGCATGGCTCAAGGTTTCCGGCGCCCTTGAGACCGCGCGCCGCCCGCGCGGCGCTTCGCGAGCAAGCTCTGCTCCCACATCTGTTTCGGGCCAGTTATGCCTGTGCCATTGCCTGGACCGCCTTGTTTGTCTGGCTTGAGATTGGGTCAGGGCCGCCAGGTGCATGGCTGGACATATTCGGCGCCCTTGAGAACGTGCGCCGCCCGCGCGGCGCTTCCCGAGCTCCGTTTTTTCGGCTTCGGATCTGTGACGCGCTCGCTTTTTACAGCCCCTTCAAAGCCCGGTTGATCAACGGCCCTACCTGCGCCATCGAGGCCGGCGAGATGATGTCCACGTGCGCGCACGGCAACCGGTGGACGTTCAGGCTGCCCACGAATGGCCCCCAGGTCTGGCGTACGTCCATGCCTTCGGGCAAGGTGTTTTCAGCCACGAACAGCGTCGCCTCGCCCTTGAACGCTGAGCTGCGCGCCGTGGCCAGCAAGCGGACGGAATCGGCATAGTTGGCTTCGATATCGTCGAACATGTCGCCGCCACCCGCCGCCATCGCCGCGTCCTGCAAACCCTGCTGGGCCGCCAGGAACAGCTCGCGCTCGCGGTTCACTTCGTCCAGCACCTCTTGCTTGAGCACGTTGCGGCCCTGGCGTTCGTCCCAGTTCTGGGTCTCCGGCGGGTAGGTGTCGAGCAAGCCCAGGAAGGCTACCTCTTCACCCGCAGCCTGCAACCGCGCCGCCACGCCCTGGGCCAGGGTACCGCCCAGGGAGTAGCCAGCGAAATGGTACGGGCCTTGGGGCTGCAGTTCGCGCACGGTGCGCAGGTGCGCGTCGCAGGCGGCGTCGAGGTTTTCGCAGGCCTGCAAGGGGCCGCCCTGGCGCGGTGATTGAATGCCCACCAGCGACCAGTGCGGGTCCAGGTAACGTTGCAGCACACTGAATTGCCAGGCAAACCCGGAGGCCGGGTGAAAGCAGAACAACGTCGGGCCGTTGGCTTGACGCAGGGGCAACACGGTTTCGAAACCGGCACGGCGGCTGGCGTCTCCGCTCTGCTCGCTGGCCAGCAGCGCGGCCAGGCGTTCCACGGTGGAGGCGATCATCACCTGGCCCACCGACACCGGCCGTTGCAGCTCCCGGCGCAAGGTCGCCGCCAGGCTCATGGCCAGCAGCGAGTGGCCGCCCAGGGCGAAGAAATCGTCCTCGGCGGTCACGCCTTCACGCTCCAGCACTACGCCAAAGGCCTCGGCGATGTGGCTTTCGAGGCCGGGTTGCGGCGCACGCCCCTGGCTCCGGGTACTGACCTGGGGCAGCGGCAAGGCCTTGCGGTCGAGCTTGCCGGTCGCGCCCAGGGGGAAGCTGTCCAGTTGCACCAGGGCCACCGGCACCATGTGCGCCGGCAGGCGATCGGTCAGGGCCAGGCGCAGGCCCGCCAGGTCGAGTTCGCGACCTTGCTGGGCGATCACATAGCCCACCAGTTGGCGTGCGTCACCACCGCCCACCTGGGCTTCGCCCAGCACCCGGGCATGGGTCACCGCCTGCTCGACGCCGGGCAGGGCCAGCAGCACATGGTCGATCTCACTCAGCTCGATGCGCTGGCCGCGGATCTTCAGTTGGTCGTCGCTGCGGCCCAGGTACTCCACCGCGCCATTGTCCAGCCAGCGCGCCACGTCACCGGTGCGGTACATGCGCCCACCATCGCCATAGGGGTCGGCGATGAAGCGGCTGGCGGTCAGGTCCGGGCGGCCCAGGTAGGCGTGGGCCAGTTGTACGCCGGTCAGGTACAAGTCACCGGCCACACCGGGCGGGGTCATGCGCAGGCGACGGTCGAGGATGCGCAGGCCGGTGTTCCACACCGGGAAACCGATCGGCACGCTGGCCCCCTCGACACCCGCCAACGCCTCGCCATGGGCCGGGTACCAGCTGACGTCCACCGCCGCTTCCGTCGGGCCATAGAGGTTGTGCAGGGGCACGCCGGTACGACGCTGCCACAGTTGCGAGAGATCGGTGGGCAAGGCTTCGCCGCTGCAGAACACCTGGCGCAGGCTATGGCAGTGGGCAATGGCCGCGTCATCGTTCAGGGCGCTGACGAAGGCAGCCAGCATCGACGGTACGAAGTGGGTGGTGGTCACGCCCTGCTCGCTGAACAAACGCTGCAGCGCCTCCGGGTCGCGGTGCGCGTCGGGCGGCGCCATGTGCAGGCGGGCGCCGGTGATCAATGGCCAGAAGAACTCCCACACCGACACGTCGAAGCTGCACGGGGTCTTCTGCAGGACCACGTCATCAGCGCCCAGCGGGTACTGGTGCTGCATCCACAGCAGGCGGTTGACGATGGCTTCATGGCCCACCACCACGCCCTTGGGCCGGCCGGTGGAGCCGGAGGTGTAGATGATGTAGGCCGCGTGCTCGGGGCTCGGGCCGGCGAACTGCAACGGGCCCGCAAGGTCGAGGGCCAGCGGCGCTTCCAGCAGTAACGTCGGGCAACTGGCCGGGAACCGCAGGGCCTGGCTGCGCTCGGTGATGATCAGCCGTGGCTGGGCATCCTCCAGCATCAGTTGCAGCCGGTCGTCCGGGTAGCCGCTGTCCAGTGGCAAATAGGCCGCGCCGACTTCCAGGATCGCCATCAGCGCCAGCGACAGGAACACCGAACGCGGCAGCGCCACGGCGACGATATCCCCCGGCACCACGCCCTGGGCCACCAGGTGCTGGGCCAAGGCCTGGACCTGCTCGCGCACCTGCTGGTAATCGAAACGGTAGTGGGCGTCGGACAGCGCCGGCGCATGGGGGGTGAGCAGCGCCTGGGCGGCCATCAGGCTGACCAGGGTGTCGTCGGTCAGCGGGTGGGCCGTGGCGTTGACGCGCTCCAGCAGCGCCAGGTCATCGCTGTCCAGCAGGCTGGCCGCTTCGCAGCTCAGGTGTGGGTTGACGGCGAACTGCTCCAGCAGCAAGGTCAGGCGGCGCAGGTGGCGGGCCAGGGTAGCGTCGTCATAGCGTTCACTGTTGGCCAGCAACTCCAGGCTGATTTCGCCTCGGTCATTGAGGAACAACGCCACTTCAAGGTCACGTACCGGCCCAGAGGCCAGGGTGTGGGTGACGCCGGCGATGCCGTCAAGGTCCAGGGCGAACTCGAACAACTTGAGGTTCAATACCGCGCCATACAACGGCTCGGCATCGCCCAGGCGGCCGAGGTCGCGCTGGATCTGTTCGGCATCGTAGCGCTGGTGCTTGCGCAGGCGCTTGAGCTCCACGGCAATGCCCTGGGCCAGTTCGTCCAGGGTGGCCTCGGGCGTCACCTGCACTTGCAGGGGCAGCACGTTGATCACCGCGCCACTGGTGCTGGCGGCGGCCGAGCCCATGCGGCGCATGAAGATGAAGCCGGCGGTGAAGGCGCTCTGGCCGCTGAGGCGCGACAGCCACAGGTTGACCAGCGCCAATGCCATGTCGGCGCGGCTGACCGTACCGGTCTGCGCCGCCATCAGGCGATCGAAACCCTGGGCCTCCAGCTTCAGGGTATGGCGCAACACGCGGCTGCTGGCAGCCTGGCCACCCAACGGCGCGCTGGACAGGGTCACGGGTGGCGGTAACTGGCGGGCCTTGTCCTGCCAGAACTGGGCGTCGCGGGCACACACGGCGCCCTGCTGGTAGGCCTGGTATTCCTCCACCACACGGCTGAACGGGGTGAACGGCGATGGCCCCACCTCTTCACCGCGGCGCAGCGCCGTGTAGCGTTCGGCGATGCGCCGGGTGATGGCGGCGAAGCTGTAGCCGTCCACGGCCAGGTGGTGATAGCGCTGGTACCAGAACCATCGGCCCTCGCCCACCTGCATCAGGTGGTTCATGCAGGCCAGACCGCCGCTGGCCACCCGAAGGTCGCCCTGCAGGTCGGCGCGCATCCAGGCCATGGCGGTGGCCACCGGGTCGGTTTCACTGCGCAGGTCGGCGCAGGTCGGGGCTGCCAAGGGCTGGCTCAGGTCGAACCACTGCACCGCCTGGCCATCGCGCTCCGCCACCTGCATGTGCAGCGTGTCGACCTCGGCGAGGCCCGCGACGATGGCCTGCATCAGCAAGGCGCTGTCGAGTTCACCCTGCAGTTCCACGTAGTGGGCCACGGCATAGGCATTGTGATGAGGGGACAGCTGGTCGGCCATCCAGATGCCGGACTGGGCCGCCACCAGCGGCATTTCACGCAGGGACGTGGGCATGGGGCTTACCGAATTCGGGTTTGAAAGGTTCATGCGTGGCTCCAGTTCAAGAGGCGTCGGCCGCCAGCAGGCGGCGCAGCGAAGCGGGACGCAGGTCACGCCAATGGGCTTCCAGCCAGTGGCCACAGGCCTCCCGGCTGGCGGGCCCGTGGACGATGGTCCAGCCCGGCGGCACGTCGCAGAAATCCGGCCACAGGCTGTGCTGGCCCTGGGCGTTGATCAGCACATGGCAAGCCTGCTGCGGGTCGTCGAAGGGGTTGAGGTGCTCCACGCGGTGTTCCTTGTTTTGAAGAATGACCCAGCGGCCTAGGCCGCTGGCAAAAGATCGGCCCACAGGGCGCCAAGACCATCGAGCAGGCCCTGGCGCCAGCACAGGGCGTCATGGCCGCCGTTGACCACGCGGTACTGCGGGTGGTGCCCGGCGGCGCGCAGCGCCTCGACCATGTGGTCGTTGGCGGCATGGATGACCGGCTCGCGCAGCCCGGCTTCCATGAACAGTTTCAAGGTCTGCCCGTGGCCAAGGCCTGCCGCCACACGCTGGGGAAGTTGCTGCTCGGGCTCGCCACGTGGCCACCAGAACGAACCGGACTGGGCCAGCACACAGCCAAAGCGCTGTGGCCATTGCAGGCCGGCATACAGCGACGCCAGGCCGCCGAAGCTCTGCCCGGCCACCACGGTGGTCGCTGCCGCTGTCGAGTGCGCCTGCCACTGCGCCACCTGGGGCAGCAGTTCATTCTGCAGGGCCAGCCAGAATTCAGGGTTGCAGGCCAGCTCGCGGCTGCGGTGGGCGGTGTCGATACTGTCGACGAACAGGTACACCGCGCCCGGCAACTGGCCAGCGTCGGTCAGGGTTTGCAGGGGGGCGGCCAGGGGCAAGGCGCCCGTCCAGAAGGCCCCGTCCAGCAGCACGGCCAGGGGCCGGCCGGGGTCCTGGTCGCGGCCGGTACTGAACAGCCATACGCGGCGGCTGTTACCCAGCCGAGCGCTGTCCCACGTGTGGCACTGCAACGTCGCGGCGGCGCCCAGGCCACTGTCCACCGCGGCCCAGGCCGGGTGTGCCGGCGCCAGGGGCATGTGCAAGGCGGACACGCCCAGCCCTCGCCCACCGGTCCAGGGCCGGGTGCGGTTCAAGGGGTCGTGTTCAGCCAGGGGAAACGTCGCGCGCCACCAGGGGCGCAGGGCGTTGAGATCAAGGTTGCCCTGGGCGTCGAAACCGTCGTAGTCGCGGTCTTCGTCACTGGGCATGAAGCTGTAGCTGCCGCGCCAGTTCGCATCGATACGCGTCTGCCACAGCCAGAGGTCGGTGCCATCGACCCGCGCAAGGCTTTGCGGCGGGCACTGGCGGTGGTGGTCAGTGAGACCGGTGATGTTGATCCAGACGCGGCGGGTGGGCGATGTGGCGGCGCTGCCACGGGGGTCACGCCAGACAAACGTCACGGCGTGCTGCCCGGCGTGCGCCGGGCCGACCAGGGGGGTACCCTGCTCGGCCAGCGCCTGCCACCACGTATCGCTGCCCAGGTCCTTGCGTGCCAGGAGCTCGTGCATGGGGTCCTCTTAGAACTCGTACCGGGCGCCGACGCTGAATGCACGCGACTGGCCCAGGAAGTTGAACGTTGCCGCCGAGCCTACACGCGAATAGTAATCGCGGTTGAGCAAGTTGGTGCCGTCCAGGGTGGCGGTGAGTTTCTTGGTGATCGGGTAGGAGAGTTTGGCGTCGACGGTGGCGTAGCCGGGGGCGGCGACGGTGTAGGTGCTGGTGGTCATGTAGAAGTCGCTCATGGCCGTCACGCCACTGCCGATCGCCAGACCTTCCAGTGGGCCGCTGGCCACGGTGTACTTGTTCCACAGCGAAGCCGAGTGCTTGGGCATGGTCTGGAAGGTGCTGACCGCGTCGCCACTGAGAACCTTGGTGTCCATGTAGGTGTAGCCGGCCATGATGTCCCAGTTCGGCAGCAGCTTGCCGCTGACTTCGAACTCGGCACCGCGGATACGGGTCTTGCCGGAGGCCACGTCATAGGTGGCGGTAGGGTCGTCTTCAGGGCTGGTGGCACGGTTCTTGTCGGTCAGCTGGAACACCGAGACGCGGGTGTTCAGGTCGCCACCGAAGTAGCTGCCCTTGATACCGGCTTCATATTGCTCGCCGGTGCGTGGCTTGAGCACATTGCCCGCCTGGTTGGTTTCGGTCTGCGGCTTGAACACCTGGGAGTAGCTGAAGTACAGCGAGTTGTTCGGGTCCAGGTCGTAGACCGCGCCGCCGTAGGGGGTCACGTGAGCGCTGATGGTCTGGTCGTAGTCCGTCTGGGCGCCGGTCTTGATGGTGGTGGTATAGCCGCTGCCCTTGTAGTAGCTCAGGCGCGCGCCGCCGATCAGCGCCAGGTCGGCGATGGGGCGGAAAGTCAGCTTGGAGTACAGGCCGTATTCTTCGGACTGAGTGCCGACCATGGTGGCCGTGCTGCTGCCGTAGATATTGCTTGGTTCGGCGAACTGCGTCGGGTCGTAGGTGTTGACGTTGATGGTGCCCAGCACCCCGGCCGCGTTCTTGTAGTAGTTGTGATAGTTCTTGTAGTCGGTACCCACCACGAACTCGCTGACATTGCCCATGGCCTCGAACGGCTGGCTATAGCTGGCATCCATCGAGACCGTGTTCTCGGTGAATTCGCGCCCAGTGTACCCTTCCGTCGCCGTACCGGCGGTCGATACGCCAGCGCGGGTGAAGGCGTACAGGTAGTCGGCGTCGCGGTCCGAGGTGCGCAGGGCGATGCGGCCGTTGCCACCATTGTCGAAATGGTGCGTCAGCTCGGCAGTGAAGTCGGTAGTCTTGCCGTCGAAGTAGTTCCAATCGGCGCCCAGGAACCTGGAATGACTGAAGTTCAGAAGATTGCCCTTCAAGTCGGTCGGGTAGCCGTTGTTCGGGGTGATGTTCTTCACCTCGTGGTTCAGCCCGAACGACAACTGGGTGGCGTCGTCGAGGTCGATGTCCAGGGCGCCATAGTAGGTTTCGCTATCGCTGGCGTTGTAGTCCACCATGCCGTTGGTAGCGTCACGTGACGCGATGAAGCGGCCACGCACGCGCCCCTGGGAATCCAGCGGGCCGGAAACGTCGACCTGCTCGTGGTTGGTGTCGAAGGTGCCGTAGCTGGCCTCGACGCTGCCCTGGAAGTCGGCGGTGGGACGCTTGCGCACCATGTTGACGATACCGCCCAGCTCGCTGGTGCTGCTGAACAGGCCCGAGGGGCCGCGCATCACTTCCACGCGGTCATAGGCAGCCAGCGATGGCACGGTGCCGAAGATACTGGTCATGGGCGCCGGCAGGCCGTCGATCTGGTACTCGTCGTACTCGTAGCCCCGCGAGTAGATGGACGACCGACCGCTGTCGTTGGTCAGCACGCGCAGGCCGGCGGTGTACTTGGCCAGGTCATCGAGGTGCACGAACTTGCGGTCCTTGATGTACTCGTTGGTGAAGGTGGAAATGGATTGCGGAATGTCCTTGAGCGGTGCCGGGGTCTTGGTGCCCACGGTGGCGCCTTGCACGGTGTAGCCACCGGTCTGTTCCGACGGCGGCATGTCGTAGAGCTTGTTGCCTTCGATGGTCAGGCTCTCCAGCTCCACCGGCGCGGCGGTCTGGGCCACCGTCTCGGCCAGGACGCTGAGCGGGAATGGCGCCAGCAGCCCTACCAGGATCAAGCCATGGGTGCGTCGCAGGGCACCGCTACGTTTACTTCCGTTCATACCACTTCCTTTGCATGATCTGTTGATGACAGATGTCTTTGTCCTGCGCCTTAAAGCGCAGCCTTTGAATGACTCACACCGCTTCTTGCAGATCGTCTTTCCAGGCACCCTGCCCCGTAAGCGTTACCAGTGGCCCCCACCACTTCCCATGGGCGAACGTCGGCCGGCCAAGCTTTTGCAGGCGTGAGCGAAACGATCGGGCGAGGCGTAAAGGGCTGATGCCCGCGCTATGCAGCGCTGTTCAACGAGGTGCAACCTGTCGCGGCACGTTGATGGTAATAACTCTCAATAACAATCGCAAATGCAATTGCGTGTTTTTCAGAAATGATACGTTGGGGGAGTAGGCTGCACGGCCGGGTGGCGCCCAAGCGCTGGGCTTTTCCTTACAGAAAGCGGAACGACGACAAAAATAAAACTGGCAAATATGACAGTAGAGGGCGTCAAGCCGTTCCGCCTAAGCTGGCCATTCACCCCCCCTGAATGAGCCCGACCATGACCACTTCCGCTTCGCTACCGTTCCCGCACCTGGACCCAGACTTCGGCGTTGACGGCGAACTCTGGATCACCAAACTGATGGAAGACACCCCAGGCCTTGAGCACGTGGGGTATGTGCGCGCACTCCTGCCACTGTCTGATGGCTCGATCCTGTTAGCGGCAGACGCATATTTGGGATCCGCGGGAACTGGCGGGTACCTGCTCAAGCTGACTTCAGCAGGAAAACTGGACGACACGTTCGGACAGAACAAGGGCTATATCCAGGACGATGTGACCGGAGACGGAAACGACTACTATCACGGCGTTCCCTATGCGGTGAGCCTGGTGGGTGACCGCCTGCTTTTGTCATGGCTCATACTGGACCTCAACGGCAACCAATACCTGTTGGGATGTACCGCCTATGACGGTGATGGAAACAGGGACACGTCGTTCAGCGACGACGGCAAGCTTATTCTGAACTTCCCGCCCTTGGCTGCCCTCCCGAGCGATAAGGACTCCCCACCACCTGCTGACCCGCTCATTGGTGCCTGGGAAACACGAGAAAACAAGATCATTCTCTTTTACAAGCATCAGCAGATTAACGGACCGAGATCCCATACCTACCTGATCAAGCTCAACCACGATGGCTCCTATGACAAGGATTTTCATGGCGATGGCTATACAGAGATTCGTATCGGCAGTGAGCCGGTGGACTTCACCACACGGGTGCCGTTATCCAATGACCGATGGGTGATCAGCGGCAAGCGCCTCGGTAAGGTAATCCTGGCCATGATTGACGAGCAAGGCAATCCTGTCTCAGATTTTGGCGATGACGGCATGACGGTGATCGACAAGGGGGTCGGAACCCAGATCCGTGGAGTCTTGGTGACCGCCGCTCAGCGAATCATTGCCGTCGGCAACTTCGGCACTCAGGTTCAAGAGCCTCCCGCCGAGGGCATCATCCTTGGCTACACGGCAACGGGCCAATTGGATAGCACCTTCACCGCCACGCAAAAATCATTTTTACCTGACCCATTCCGGTTTCGCAGCATCGTCGCCACGCCCACCGCCGGGGAGCTCTGGGTGAGCGGAGAAGTGATAGCTATTCACAATTACCAGGCGGTACTTGCCCGGTTCTTGCCGGACGGACGACCCGACACCAGCTTTGGCGATGAGGGCTATCTTCTTTTTCCCGGTGCGAATAATGTCCCTGCCATCGCCATTCAGAATGATGGGAAGTGTCTGATGGTGGCGGACCATATCGTGGATGGCGCCGCGCGCCCCGTTCTGAGACGGTTCCTGCCCTAAGCCCTCAGGACCCGACGATTTGAGGCTGCGCTGCCGACGCGGGTCACATCACAGCGCCGCCCCTTTCCCAACGAACAGGGCAGGTCAGCCCTGCTGCGCGACCTGCTCGGAAGCGGCGAGGTAATCGGCCTGAAAGGCGGGGGACTCGATCCATGCCAGGGCCTGGGCTTCGTCGGCGCCCGCCGACCATTGGCGGTATTCCAGCAAGGCGGCGAGGATGAAATCCATGGCGCCCTCCTCGCCTTCCTGTTCGAACACCAGGGTCAGCAACGGGTGCGCCAGGAACGCCACGCACAAGGCCTGCTGGCTTTGCTGTTCGGCATCGCGCATCAATTTGAACAGCTCGGTCAAATCCACCGACTCAAAGTCGATGCGCTGGTCGTCGGGGTCCAACTCTACTTCGGGCGCGGCGCGCTTGACGCGGTTCTGCTTGGCCTTGGTCTTGGCGCGGGCGGCGCGTTTGTCTTGCTTGTGGGTGGCGGCCATGGGCGCGGTTCCGTGATGCAGGAAAAACGCCCATGGTACCGCAACCCGCGCCCTCAGGTCAGAACAGCGACAACGGGTAGCTGACGATCAAGCGGTTTTCGTCGAACTCGTTGGTGCTGTAGTCGCGGCGAATGCTGGAGTTGCGCAGCCGCACGTTGAGGTCCTTGAAGGTGCCGCTTTGCAGGGTGTAGGCGATTTCACTCTCGCGGCCCCACTCCTTGCCATCGGTGATGGTGCCACTGTGCACATTGCTGCCGCTGATGTAGCGGTTCATCAGGGTCAGCCCGGGAATACCCAGCGCCGCGAAGTTATAGTCATAGCGCAGCTGCCAGGAATGCTCCTGGGCGCTGTCGAAGCTGGAGTTGTAGCTGTCGTTGGCGAGGGTGCCGCCGCTGGTGCCGTTCACGCGCATCCAGGCGTTCTTGCCGGTCAGCTTCTGCAGGCCCACCCACAGGGTACCGCCGCCGTAACGGGCGGAGAACATCCCGGACAGGGTGCGGTTGTCCAGGTCGCCATCCAGGGCGCTGCCATCCTCCTTGCCCCAGAAATAGCCCAGGTTGGCACCCAGGGTCCACGCCCCTACGGTCTGGCTGTGCAGCAACTGCACGTATTGCTGCTGGTAGACATCCTTGAGCTGGGCGTTCCAGGCGCCAACCATCGTATGCTTGTCGTTGAAGGTGTATTCGGCACCCGCGAAGTTGAAACGGTCAGACGTACCCGTGGTGTTCCCCTGCATGAACATGTCGGTCATGCTCGAGTCATTGCGCGGGCTGTTCTGCCGGAACTGCCCACCGTACAGGGTCAGGCCGTTGATTTCCTTCGAGGTGATCTGGCCGCCCTGGAAGGTCTGGGGCAGCGAACGGCCGTCGTCGGAACGCAGAATGGGCAGCACCGGCATCCATTCGCCGACTTTCAATTCGGTCTGGCTGATTTTCATCTTGCCGGCCACGCCAAGGCGCCCGAAGGTGGACGCCGGGTCACCGTCGTGGTCCACCGGCAGCAGTTGCGACCCGCCGCTGCCACCGCCACCGTTGAGCTTGATCGAATACAGCCCCAGCACATCGACACCGAAGCCCACCACCCCCTGGGTGAAGCCGGAGCGGGCGTCGAGAATGAAGCTCTGGGTCCACTCCTCCGCCTGGTTCTGGCCATAGCCGGGATTGGTGAAGTTACGGTTCAGGTAGAAGTTGCGCAGGTTGAGGTTGACGCTGGCGTCGTCGACGAACCCTTCGGCCATGGCGTCCAGCGGCAGGCTCGCGAGCAGTGCCAGGGTGCCGACCAGGCGAGGCTTGAATGTCATTTTCATTGTTATTGTTTTCCATTTCATGAGGACAAGCGGGCCCCTGCGCCCAGGTGGCAGGGCGCCGGAGGTGAAGCGACAAGGAGGGAGCTGGCCGGGCTCTCACCCGGCCAGAGGCTCAGGCCGCCAGCGGCTGAGCGGCGCGACGCCGGGCCACGCCATTGGCCAGGATCGCCACGGCAGCGAAGAACGCGGGCACGCCAAGCATGGCGAACAGGGCGGGCAGGCTCAGGCCCATGCTGAGCACGGCGCCGCCGATCAGCGAACCGAAGATCGCGCCGAAGCGACCGATGCCCAGCATCCAGCTGACGCCCGTGGCACGGAAGTCCGTGGGGTAGTAGTTGGGGGCGAACGCGTTGAGGCCGGTTTGCGCGCCGCTCATGAAGAAACCAGCGGCGATCACGCCCACGGCCAGCAAGCTCGACTCCAGGCTGAAGGCGCCCAGCAACAGGATGCAGGCACCGCCCAGGGCATACGAGGTGGCGATGACGCGGTTGGGGTTGCGACGGTCCATGATCCAGCCCACCACGATGGCGCCCACGGTGCCGCCGATCTGGAACAGCCCGGTGATGGTGGCCGCACGCTCGATAGGCAGGCCGCCGTCACGCAACAAGGTCGGCAGCCAGCCCATGGTCAGGTAGATCACCATCAGGCCCATGAAGTAGGTGGCCCACAGCGCCAGGGTACCGGTGCGGTAAGTGGTAGTGAACAACTGGCTGACCGGGGCCTTGTTCTGCGCCGGAGGCTCGCTGAGGGTGAACACGGTATCGGCATCGAAGCGCCCGCCCAGCTTGTTCAGCACCTTGGCGATGCTGGCAGCCGAGGCATTGCGGGTCGCCAGGAAACGGGGGGACTCCGGTAGCAATAGCCACAGGAACGGCAGCAGCACCAACGGCAGCAAACCCCCTACCAGCAGCACCGACTGCCAGCCGTGGGCCGGAATCAACCAGGCTGCCACCAGGCCGCCGCCACCGGAGCCCAGGTTGAAGCCAGTGAACATCACGGTGATGAACAGCGAGCGGTTGCGCTGTGGCAGGAACTCCGACAGCAGCGTGGTGGTGTTAGGCATGGCCGCGCCAAGGGCCACGCCAGACAACAGACGCAGTCCGGCCAGTTCCCAGGGGTTGCGAGCGAAGGCGCAAGCCAGGCTCAATACTGCGAAACCGGTGACCGCAATCAACAGGATTTTCTTGCGGCCCAGACGGTCCGCGTAAGGGCCTGCGGTCAGGGCGCCGATGGCCAGGCCGATCATGCCGGCGCTCATCACCGGGCCGAACGCGGCCTTGGTCAGGCCCCATTCCTGGGTCAGCGACGGTGCGATGAAGCCCATCACGGCCACGTCCAGGCCATCGAACACGACGACCAGGAAACACAGCACCATGATCAGCCACTGGTAAGCGCCTACGGGGCGGTTGTCGATCCACGCCTTGATGTCGACGGAGGTGTTGCGCATGTTTTATCACCTTGTTGTTTTTGTAAGGTTGCCGTGGCCTCTGCGGGCCATCGGGGTACTACGGTGAGCGTGACTTTACGGGCGAATACCCGAAGCGCGCCTCCGGGTATTCCTTAAGCAGGTATGTGATTTGTTTATCGGGTTGGAACCTCAGTGCCAGCTCGCCGAGGTCACTCTTCGGCGAACCGGAAGGTGCGCTTGTCACCGGTGAGCTGGCGGGCGATTGCCTTCAGCGCGTCGGGACATGGCAGGTCGGTGATGCGCGCGATCAGCCGCACATTGGCGCCCAGGGCGCTGGGCGCGGGTGCCAGCAGGGTTTTCATCTGGTGGGCCACTTTGAAGATGTCCTCGGCACAGCGGCTATTGAAGTCGCCATGCAGTTCCAGAAACTGGCCGCTCTTATCGTGGTGGATCTGCAGGTGGTAGCGCCGCGAACCGTCACGCCCGCCACTGCCCAGCAGTACCGGGGTGAAGCCGCGGCCCAGGTAGGCGCGCAGTTGGTCCTGCAATGCATCCTGGATGGCCACCGGCACTTCCTCGGCCAGGGGTTTGGCCGGGCGGGCGCGAAGGGCCTTGCGCTTGAGTTTCATCGCGCGCCCTCCACTGCCTGCCACGGCAGTTGCACCGCCACCGGGTGGGCGAATGCGAACGTGTAGGCGGCCACCTGGCCTTGCACCACATTGAAGTCACAGGCACTGACGAATACCGGGGTTGCCGGATCGGCATACCAGGGGCTGCGTACCACTTTATGGTCCAGCAGAAAGGTCAAGCCAACAGAACGTATCAGGTCTTTCATCATCGCCTCGATCACTGAGTATCCAGCGCATCCAGCTCTCCATGCGCAACTGGCGCCGTGGGAAAAGCTTACGCGGGGGGCAGGTTCAAGGCGGTCAAGGCGATGTAATATTGGGTAAAGATCAACCACGGGCAGCGCGCCGCCGTGGGACCGGGTGGGGTCCGGCTCAGGCCTTGCGGGGCAACGCGATATCGACGATCAGCCCACCCTCGGCGCCGTTGCTGGCGACGATCTGCCCGCCATGCATTTCCACCGCGCGCTGGGCGATGGCCAAGCCCAGGCCGAAGCCTGCCTGGGCCTGTTCGGCACCACGCTCGAAGGGCGTGAAGATGCTGCGCAGGCGGTGGGGCTCCACACCCGGGCCCCGGTCGGTGATTCGTACATGCAACCAGTCCCACGGCTCACCGGTGGTGGCCGTGACGCACACTTGGGTGGCGGGCGCGGTATAGCGTACTGCGTTACGTACCACGTTCTCGAAGCAGCGATACAACAGTTCGCCATTCACCTGACTGACGAAGGTCGTGGGCGCGGCCAGTATCACCTGGCAGCCCTTGATGCCCGCTTCGAACTGTGCATCCTCGACAATATCAGCCAGCAACTCGATCACATCCAGCCGCTCGCTGCCCAGGCTCTCTGGGCGTCCCTGCACCCGGGCCAGGGTCAGCAGCTCCTCGATCAGGGTGTCGATACGTTCCGACTCACGCTCGATGCGCCCCAGCATCTCCAGACGGTCGGGGTCCTGCAGCAGCAGGCCGATGGCCGCGCGCATCCGCGTCAGCGGCGACCGCAACTCGTGGGAAATGTCATGCAGCAGGTGCTGCTGGGCATCCACCAGCAGTTTCAGTTGGGTGGCCATGCGGTCGCAGTCTTCGGCCAGGTCGACGATTTCATCGCGACGCCGGCCCATGATCGGTTTGACCCGGGTGTCGAACCGACCCTGGGCGACATTGCGCATGGCTCGACGCAGGTGCACCAAGGGCCACACCAGGTAATAAGCCAGGTACCAGCTGAACAATGCGCTCATCACCGTGCCCACCAGCAGCGGAATGGCGTGACTGGGGCCTTTGCCTTCCGGCGCCCCAGGGTCTTCAGGAGCACGCAGGGTGACAACCTGACCATCGGCAGCCGTCACGGCAAGGTTGTAGGCACCGGCAGGCACGGGACTGCCGGCCAGGAGGTGGCCCTGCTGGTCATACAGTCCCACCTGCTTGCCGTGCAGGTCGTCGGCCCACACCGTCAACAGCGGCTTGCCCGCGTCCACGCCAAACCGTTCGATCACGTGCTGCGTATTGAAGAACACAGTGCCGATCTGCGGGTCGCCCGGAAAGAAGCGGCCCAGCACCAAGATCGCCAGGCCCATCAGGAACGTCAGGCTGGTGGCCAGCCAGAACGCCAGGAACAGCTTCCAGAACAGCCGGCTGGGCCTGATCATTCGGCGATCAACAGGTAGCCCAGGCCGCGCACACTCTGAATCCAGGCCTTGGCATCGGAACGCGGCCCCAGTTTCTGGCGAATGCTGCTGATGTGCACGTCGATGCGCCGGTCATAGCGGGTCAGCGGCCTGCCCAAGGCGTTGATAGACAGGTTCTGTTTGCTCACCACCTGGCCGGCGTGGCGCGCCAACTCTTCAAGCAAGCTGAATTCGGTGCTGGTCAGGTCCAGCTCGCTGCCTTGCCAGGTGGCCTGGCGCTTGGCCGGCCACAAGGCCAGCAGGCCAGTACGAATGGCATCGGTGGCCGGCGCGTCCTGGGGCTGCACGCGGCGCATGATCGCCCGCAGGCGCGCCACCAGCTCCCCTGGCGAGCTGGGCTTGGGCACGTAGTCATCAGCCCCCAGCTCCAGGCCGGTGATCTTGTCGATATTGTCGCCGCGGGCGGTCAGCAGTAACACCGGCACCTGGCTGGTGGCGCGGATGCGGCGCAGCACTTCGATGCCCGACAGGCGCGGCAGCATCACGTCCAGCACCACGATGCTGTAGCGCCCGGACAGCGCCTGTACCTCGCCTTCCTCGCCGGTATGCACGGCGGTGGCATGGAAGCCCTCGCGCTGCAGATACTCGCTGAGCATCTCGGTCAGTTCCTCGTCATCGTCGACAAGCAGTACGGAAATCATGGCGGACTCGTGAAGGGGCATCGGGCCATTATTACCCTAGTCCCGCCGCGCGTCACCGCAAGCGCACAACCTTTACCTAACTTGACACTGGGTTAACCGCACCGAACTTCCCGGCCTTTTATGCTTCACCCCCCAAGCCAAGCGACCGCCTGGCGCCTTGCCTTACCGCGAGCCCGTGCGGTGCGCCTGGGCTGTCTGTCGAAGCGTCCTGGAACCGATCCTGATGAATTTGTCGCGCCTGCTCTGCTCGGTTGTGCTGGTGGCCAATGCCACGCTCGCACAGGCTGAAGCGTTCAAGATTTCCGATATTCGTATCAACGGCCTGCAACGGGTGTCCGCCGGCAGTGTGTTTGGTGCCCTGCCCTTGAACGTGGGCGACCAGGCTGACGACGGCCGCCTGGTGGAGTCGACCCGGGCCCTGTTCAAGACCGGCTTTTTCCAGGACATCAACCTGGCCCGCGACGGCAACGTGCTGATCATCAACGTGGTGGAGCGCCCGTCCATTTCCTCCATCGAGATCGAGGGCAACAAGGCCATCAGCACCGAAGACCTGATGAAGGGCCTCAAGCAGTCGGGCCTGGCCGAGGGCGAGATTTTCCAGCGCGCCACCCTCGAAGGTGTGCGCAACGAACTGCAACGCCAGTACGTGGCCCAGGGCCGATATTCGGCGACCGTGGACGCCGACGTGGTGCCCCAGCCGCGCAACCGCGTCAGCCTCAAGATCAAGATCGACGAGGGCAGCGTGGCTGCCATCAAGCACATCAACGTGGTGGGCAACACGGTGTTCAGCGAAGAGGAGCTGACCGACCAGTTTCAGCTCAAGACCAGCAACTGGTTGTCGTTCTTCAAGAACGATGACAAATACGCCCGGGAAAAACTCTCCGGTGACCTGGAAAAGCTGCGCTCGTATTACCTGGACCGTGGCTACATCAACATGGACATCACCTCTACCCAGGTGTCCATCAGCCTGGACAAGAAGAGCGTGTTCATCACCGTGAACATCAACGAAGGCCAGCGCTACACCGTGCGGGACGTCAAGCTGTCGGGCGAGCTCAAGGCACCCGAGGACCAGGTCAAGGCCCTGCTGCTGGTCCAGAAAGGCCAGGTGTTCTCGCGCAAGCTGATGACCACCACGTCGGAGCTGATCACCCGCCGGCTGGGCAACGAGGGCTATACCTTCGCCAACGTCAACGGCGTGCCCCAGACCCACGATGAGGACCACACCGTGGACATCACCTTCATGGTGGTGCCGGGCAAGCGCGCCTACGTGGACCGCATCAACTTCGTCGGCAACACCAAGACCGATGACAAGGTGCTGCGCCGCGAAATGCGCCAGATGGAAGGCGGCTGGGCCTCCACCTACCTGATCGACCAGTCCAAGACCCGCCTCGAACGGCTGGGCTTCTTCAAGACGGTGAACGTCGAAACCCCGGCCGTGCCCGGCAAGGACGACCAGGTCGACGTGAACTACTCCGTCGAAGAGCAAGCCTCTGGTTCGATCACCGCCAGCGTCGGCTTTGCCCAGAGCGCGGGCCTGATCCTGGGCGGCTCGATTACCCAGAGCAATTTCCTGGGCACCGGCAACTACGCCAGCATCGGCCTGACCAAGTCCGAATACCAGACCAAGTACAACTTCGCCTACACCAACCCCTACTTCACCCCCGACGGTGTGAGCCTGGGCTACAACCTGTTCCTCAACAAGACCGACTACAACGACTACTACGACGACGGCGTGTCGTACTACTCGATCAACAGCTACGGCATGGGCACCACGTTCGGCTACCCGATCAGTGAAACCACGCGCATGACCTACGGCCTGACCCTGCAGCACGACGAGATCAGCCCGGGCACCTACAGCGCCGACGAAATCTACGACTTCATCGAGCGCAACGGCGAGAGCTTCACCAACCTCAAGGCCAGCGTGGCCTGGTCGGAATCGACCCTCAACCGAGGCGTGCTGGCCAACCGCGGCCACTCCCAGAGCCTGAGTTTCATGGCCACGGTGCCGGGCAGCGACCTGACCTTCTACAAGCTCGATTACAACGGCCAGACCTTCCTGCCCATGAGCAGCAACACCTCGATCCGCCTGCACACCAAGCTGGGCTACGGCAACGGCTATGGTTCCACCGACGGCCTGCCCTTCTATGAGAACTACACCGCTGGCGGCGAAGGCAGCGTACGCGGCTTCAAGAGCGGCACCCTGGGCCCGCGCAGCACCCCGGCCACCGGCACTTACTCGTCCATGGGCCAGGAGTACTATTCGGACCGCAGCACCGATTCGCTGGGGGGCAACATCCTGATCACCGGCGGCGCCGAGTACCTGTTCCCGATGCCGTTCATCAAAGACCAGAAGTCGCTGCAGACGTCGATCTTCTGGGACTTCGGCACGGTGTACTCGGACAAGTGCTACCTGAGCACCACCCAGAACTGCGGCACCGTCAGCCTCAGCGAAATGGCCGCGTCCCTGGGTGTCGGCGCGACCTGGTACTCGCCACTGGGCCCGCTGACCTTCAGCCTGGCCCTGCCGCTGCGCAGCCCTAGCGGCTCCGAAGCCCAGGTATTCCAGTTCTCCCTGGGCCAGACCTTCTGACCCCGGGGCTGCTACCCTACGCCTACCCTGCAGGAGCGGACCTGCCAGCGAGCTTTCGACACTGCAAAAGCTCGCGGGCAAGCCCGTTCCTGCAGTCGTTTCCACACAGGAGCCAACACTGTTATGAAGACATTCCTGGCCGGCGCCCTCCTGGCGCTGCTGCTCGGCACCGCCCACGCCGAAGACATCGCCGCCCTGCCCGTGGTGCAACCTACCCAGACCTGCACCGCCCTGAAAACCCAGGACCTCACCGCACTGGGCGGCGCCGGCAGCCACATTGACAGTGCCAGCGAAGCCACTGCCAATGGCGCCGCCAGTTGCGTGGTCGAGGGTACCCTGGCCCCCAGCATTCGCTTTCGCGTCGCCCTGCCTGTGCACACCTGGACCCAGCGCTACCTGCAGATCGGCTGCGGCGGCCTGTGCGGCACCATCAGCAACCAGGTGGGCGCGGCCCAGGGCTGCGCGCCGCTCAATGCCGGCGGCTTCGTCATCGCCGCGACCGACATGGGCCACGAAGGCAACAGCAGCGAGTTCGGCAAAGACCGGCAAAAACGCGTGGACTTCGCCTACCGCAGCCAGCACCTCACCGCCCAGGTGGCCAAGCAGTTGATCCAGGCCTACTACGGGCAACCCCAGGCCTACGCCTATTTCAGTGGTTGCTCGGACGGCGGGCGCGAAGCGCTGATGGAAGCGCAGCGCTACCCGGATGACTTCAATGGCATCATCGCCGGCGCCGCGGCGTTGAACTTTCAGGTGCAGAACGCCCTGTATCACGCCTGGCAGGCCAAGGCCAACGAAGGGCCGGACGGCAAGGCCATTCTACTGGCCTCACGGCTGCCGCTGCTGCACGATGCCGTGCTCAAGCAATGCGATGCTCTGGACGGCCAGGTCGACCGCCTGGTCAGTGACCCGCGCGCCTGCCATTTCGACCCGGCGGTGTTGCAATGCAAGGCCGGCGAGAACCCCGCCCAGTGCCTCACGGCGGCCGAAGTCGGCGCGGTGCGCAAACTGTATGATGGCCCCCACGACCCGGCCAGCGGCCAACGCCTGACCATCGGCGGCCCACAGCCTGGCTCGGAGCTGGCCTGGGCCGGCGTGTTCGTGCCCATGAGCGCCGACCAGCCGATCTTCAGCCAGAAGATCGCCCTGGATGCGCTGCAGAATGTCAGCTTCGAACCCAACCCGACCACCGAACTGACGCTGGCCGACGCCCGTTTCGATAGCGCCACGTTCGCCCGCCTGCGCACCCTGCATCCTTTGTACGACGCCACCAACCCGGACCTGTCGGCCTTCGCCGACAAGGGCGGCAAGCTGATCATCTGGCACGGCTGGGCCGACCCGCATATCTCGCCGCTCAACTCCCTGGCCTACCACCAGGCGCTGATCAAGCAGATGGGCCAGGCCCGCACCGAGGCTTTTGAGCGCCTGTACCTGCTGCCCGGCGTGCACCACTGCAACGGTGGCGAAGGCCCCAGCGAGCTGGACCTGCTGACGCCGATGATGAGCTGGGTGGAGCGCCAGCAGGCCCCCGATGCAATCATTGCCACCCAGGCCGACAGCCACTCAAGCTTTGGCGCGCCGATGGCACCGCCGGCTGGCGACCCGAAGGGCAAGCGCCCGCCCATGGGCATGCTGGGCCTGCCACCTTCCGCCGCTGACCAGGCCAATGCCGGACGCACACGGCCGGTGTACCCCTGGCCGTACACGGCCGCCTACAACGGCAAAGGTGACCCGCGGCTGGCGGCCAGCTACCGGCGCGGCGCTCCCCAGGACACATCGCCGACTCCGGCGTGGCTGGGCGCGGACTTCTTCGCACCCTATACGCCACAGCCCTGATACGGTGACGGGGCAGGATATAATTGCAATTGCAACAACAACCTTCCATCCCTTATGGTGGTGTCAGACTGAAAAGGACACCACCCACATGGACACGACCCACTTCCCCCATACTCCCGATACCGGCCGCGCCGCCCAGGCGTTGATGGACAAGATCCGCGGCCCCCTGGCCGCGCCGGGCCCGGGCGCCAGTTCGCCCCTCTATACCCTGCTGGACATCGCCAACCGCCTGGAAGGCGACCCGCACACCGCACAACAGATCTGGGTGGTGCGCGATACGCTGCGCCCTGGCCACGACGGCGGCCAGATCAGCACCTGGCCGCTGTGGTTCAGCGAAAAAGCGCGGGCCAGCGAGAAACCCTTGCTGTACCTCACCCAGTCCCCTACCTCGGCGGAGCTGTGTGCACTGGCGAACCAGGCCGCCGACCGCGGCATCGTCTGCAACGATATCGAGTCCTCGCCCTCGCGCTGGCCCAAGGGTGCCCACCCCTGGCTACCGCTGTGGCTGGCGGCCAACCACCAGTGCCTGCCGTACGACCCCGCGTGCAGCGAAGAAGCCCGGGCGATCCTGCTGGGTGCCCTGCAGGCACTGTATGTCGAAGGGCAACCCGGCTTCTGCTACCTGACCCTGCACGACGAACCCGCCATGGAGCCCACCCAGGTGGCGGACCCCAGCGCGGCGTTCAAGGGCATGTACCCGGTGCAGGGTTTCGACGTCGATGATTCGCGGCCCAGGATACGCCTGCTGGGCGCCGGGCTGAGCCTGCGCGAGGTCCGCGCCGCGGCACACCTGCTGGATGAGCGCTGGGGCGTGCAGAGCGAAGTCTGGAGCTGCCCCAGCTACACCCGCCTGGCCCGTGAAGCCACCAGCGCTGAACGCTGGAACCGCCTCAACCCCGGCCGTCCGCGCAAGACCGCGCACCTGCACCACAGCCTGGCCGGCAGCCAGGTGCCCATCGTCGCCGTCACCGGTTATGGCCAGTACATCGCCGAACAACTGGCCAGCCACGTGCGCGCTCCCTACTGTGCGTTGGGCGCGGACTCACTGGGCGACGGCCAACCCGTCAGCCGCCACTGGATCGTTGTCAGTGCCCTGACCGAGCTGGCGCGCCAGGGCAGCGTTGACAGCGCCCTGGCCGATCGTGCCCTGAGCGATGCCCGCCGGGCTCACTGAGCCTCGCTGCTGGCGTTGGCGGCCAGGCGCACCTGCTCCAGCGCCACCGCCATCGGCTGGCGCACCTGTGGGGCGAACTGGCTGAGGAACAGTTCGTTCACAGCGCCCTCGTACACCACCCACATGCGCTTGCGCAGTGCCTTGCCCTTGTCGGTGATGCACGCCACGGCGCCGCGCCCATCGGCCTGGGAACGCCGGCGTTCGACCAGACCGTCAGCTTCCAGGCGGTCCACCAGGCGCGTGAGGTTGTAGCGCTCGATCACCATCACATCGGCCAGTTCGTGCATGCGCCGCGTGCCCTGCGGGCCGCTTTCGATCCCCCACAGGGCGTCGTACCAGGCGTACGCGGGCAACTGCTCGGCGGCCAGGCGGCGCTCGATCTCGCGGATCAGCGAGCGGTGCGCCCGAACGAAGTTGAACCAGAGGTCTGCTTGGCCCTGAGGCATGGGTTCTCCTGCAGCGGGGGTAATTTAGTTGCAATTGTACGCCAGCGCGGGATAAATTCAGCGGATAGTTGCAGTTGCAATGAAATAATTCGGGGGCCGGCCACAAGCCGAACAGACCCTCTTGGGCACCGAACAGTGCGGTGCCTGCTCACGCTGCCGAAGGAGACTAGCTATGAAAGAGCAATCGATGTTTCTTGACAGGGACCCGCAGGAGACTCGCGAATGGATCGACTCGATGGAGTCGGTCATCGATGTGGAAGGCCGTTCCCGCGCCCACTACCTCATCGATCAGTTGCTCGACTTCGACGTCGCGCGCCACGGGGATTTCCACGGCCGCGTCACCACCCCCTATGTCAACACCATCGCCCCTGAGCGTGAGCAGCCCTACCCTGGCGACCTGGGTATCGAAAAGCGCATCAATGCTTTCATTCGCTGGAACGCCCTGACCATGGTGCTGCGTGCCGGCAAACACTCAGGGGTGGGTGGCCACATTGCCAGCTATGCCTCGGCTGCCGTGCTGTACGACGTGGGCTTCGACCATTTCTTCCGCGGGCGCACCGAAACGTTTGCCGGCGACATGGTCTACATCCAGGGCCACTCCTCGCCAGGCATCTATGGCCGCGCCTTTCTGGAAGGCCGCCTGAGCGAAGAACAACTGGACAATTTCCGCCGCGAAACCGACCGCGATGGCATTTCCTCCTACCCGCACCCGCGCCTGATGGGTGACTTCTGGCAGTTCCCTACCGTGTCCATGGGCCTGGGGCCGATCACCGCCGCCTACCAGGCGCGCTTCATGCGCTACCTGGAAAACCGTGGCCTCAAGGAACACCAGGGCCGCAAGGTGTGGGCCTTCCTGGGTGACGGCGAAATGGACCAGCCCGAGTCCCTGGCCGCCATTTCCCTGGCCGGCCGGGAGAAACTCGACAACCTGATTTTCGTCGTCAACTGCAACCTGCAACGCCTGGACGGACCGGTGCGCGGCAACGCCAAGGTCATCCAGGAATTCGAAAGCCTGTACCGCGCCGCTGGCTGGAATGTGATCAAGGTCATCTGGGGCAGCGGCTGGGACCGTTTGCTGAACAAGGACCGCACCGGCCTGCTGCGCCAGCGCATGATGGAATGCGTGGACGGCGACTACCAGAACTACAAGTCCCAGAACGGCGCCTACGTGCGCGAGCATTTCTTCGGCAAGTACCCTGAACTGCTGGAACTGGTCAGCGACATGACCGACGACGAGATCTGGAAGCTGTCGCGCGGCGGCCACGACCCACTGAAGGTCTTCAACGCCTACGCTGCCGCCATGCGCCACACCGGCGGCCCGACGGTGATCCTCGCCAAGACGGTGAAAGGCTTCGGCATGGGCGAGGCTGGCGAAGGCCAGAACATCAACCACCAGCAGAAGAAGATGGGCACCGACGCCATCAAGGCCTTCCGTGACCGTTTCAACCTGGACCTCAGCGACGAGCAACTGGCTGAGCTGCCCTACCTCAAGCCCGATGCCGACAGCGCCGAGTCGCGCTACCTGCAGGCTGCGCGCAGCAAGCTGGGCGGCTATGTGCCGGCCCGCCACGCCAACGTCGAACCGCTGGCCATACCGCCCCTGACCGCGCTGGAGGCGCAGCTCAAAGGTACCGGCGAGCGCGAGATTTCCACCACCATGGCCTTCGTGCGGATCCTCAGCACCCTGCTCAAGGACAAGGAAATCGGCAAGCGGGTCGTGCCGATCGTACCAGACGAATCGCGCACCTTCGGCATGGAAAGCCTGTTCCGCCAGATCGGCATCCACTCCCATGTAGGCCAGTTGTACACCCCGCAGGACGCCGGCCAGCTGAGCTACTACAAGGAGAGCAAGGACGGCCAGATCATGCAGGAAGGCCTCAACGAATCCGGGGCCATGTCGTCCTGGATCGCGGCCAGTACTTCGTATGCCAACCATGGCGTGATGACCATCCCGTTCTACATCTACTACTCGATGTTCGGCTTCCAGCGGGTGGGCGACCTGGCCTGGGCCGCCGGTGACGCCCGGGCGCGCGGCTTCCTGCTGGGGGCTACCTCGGGACGCACCACGCTCATGGGCGAAGGCCTGCAGCATGACGACGGCCACAGCCACGTGCTGTCCTCGACCATTCCGTGCTGTGTGTCCTATGACCCGACCTTCTCCTACGAGCTGGCGGTGATCATCCAGGAAGGCATGCGCCGCATGTATGTCAACAACGAGGACGTGTACTACTACATCACCCTGCTCAATGAAAACTACAGCCACCCCGACATGCCCGAAGGCGTCGCCGACGGCATACTCAAGGGTCTGTACCCGTTGTCGACCACCGCACCGGCGAAGGGCACCCCCCATGTGCAACTGATGGGCTGTGGGTCGATCCTGCGCGAAGTGATCGCCGCCGGGGAAATCCTCGCCCGGGACTATGGCGTGAGCAGCGACGTGTGGAGCGCTACCAGCCTGACCGAACTGCGCCGTGACGGCCAGGCGGTGGAACGCTGGAACCTGCTCAATCCACTGGCCGAGCCACGCACCAGCCATGTGGAAGACTGCCTGGCCGGCCGCCAGGGCCCGGTCGTGGTTGCCACTGACTACATGAAGATCCTCGCCGACCAGATCCGCCCCTTCGTTCATGGCCGCCGTTTCGTGGCCCTGGGCACTGACGGCTTCGGCCAGTCCGACACCCGCGAAGCCCTGCGCCGCCACTTTGAAGTGGACCGCCAGTTCGTGGTGCTGGCAGCCCTGAAGGCCTTGGCCGATGACGGTGTGATTGAACGCAGTGTGGTAGCCAAGGCCCTGGTGGACCTTGAGATCGATACCGGCAAGACGGACCCGGCGAGTGTCTGATAGCGTTGGGTGGTAAACAAAGAAGGGGCGCATTGCGCCCCTTCTCCGTAGTGGGACCGGGCCTGGCCCTTCCCGAGCTCCGCCCGGTCCCACAGGTTTGCGGCAGCCTGGCAGCAGCGCCGCCCTGGGCTACCTCAACCGCTTCACCTTCAGGCTGCCACACTCAGGCCCACCCAACTGCTTGCCGGTCTCCAGGCAGAACACCGAAAAATGCAGCGGGCAGGTGATGGTGCGGCGCCCTTCGTTGACCATGCCGTGCTCCAGCCAGCCCTCACGATGGGGACACTGGTGGGGCACCTGGTATTCGCGGTCGGCGACCACCAGGTTGAAGGTCTCGGCACGGTTCAGTTCCTCACGCTCGCTCGACATGGCGCTGGCGCTCCCGGGTCATTTCCTGGGCCTTCAGCACGGCGGCGTCGAAGGCGGCGTTGATGATCTCGCGGCCCATGCAGATGCCCCGCCAAGCCTTGCCCACGTCCAGGTGGCCGCCGCTGTCCATCGCTTTGAGCAACCGCTGGCCTTCCAGGGCATGAAACACATCGATGTGCACATGCTCGGAATAGTAGGCATGGGCCTGGATACCCAGGCGCGTGCACAAGTCGGTGTAGCACTCGAAGAAAAACGGCACCACGGTTTCGAAATAGGTGACGAAACCGGCGAAATAGGACGGGTCATCCGCCCTCATGGTCAGCCAGCAGAACAGGTTGGGAAACGAACACCCCGCCTCACCGTTGACCTGGATGTGGTGTTCCAGGTCGACCGGCATGTCCAGTTCGCGCAACAGCTCCTGGTACAGCGTGGTGTGCGAACGCTTGATGTTCCCCGAACCGAACTCGTCGATCATCATGCGCAACATGGGCATCTGCGCTTCCAGCGAAAGCCGCGGCATCAGGTGGTAGAACACCTGCGCTTCAGTGAGGCCGTCGAGGGCAAACTCCTGCACCAGGATCTTGAACTCTTCGCGGTCCATGTCATTGGCCACGTAGACGACGCTGTCGGGCGCCTGATCCTTCTCGAATGCGATCAATTCGGCCAACGCCTTGCGCAACTGCGCCAGGTCAGTGGGTTGCTCCGGCGTGAGGGTGGCGGCGAAGTTTGCCTCAACCCACTGCTGTTCGAACGCCAGCAGGGCCGGGTCGATAGGTGTCAGCCGCTCGATCAGCGCGCGGTTGGCCCGAAACAGGGCCTTGTGCGAGGGGTTCATGGGCGTTCGTCCTCCTTTACCAGGTAGTCGCTGGCCAGCACGCCGCGGGCCTTGAGTTCACGTTTGACCCAGGCATACCAGTCATCGGCGCCCAGGTTGAAGCGCTCGTCCAGGCGCGCCACCCACTGGGCCACGCGGGGCTGGTCGGCGACGGTGGCGAGGCGGCATACCCCAGGCTCCAGGTTCGCCAGCGACACCACGTTGCCGTCACTGCCCAACGCCCCCGCCAACTGCGCTTCCCAGCCGATCAGGTAGGCCAGGCCGGCGCTGCGCAGGGCCTGGATGTCAGCCGGGGTACGCGGCACCGAAGGCGAGTCCTTGATCGCCGTCACCCGCCCCAGGGCGGCGATGGCCAACAGGGTGGGCAGGGTCTTTTCATTGCCCGACAACGCCGACTCGTTGTAGATCATCAGCGGCAACGAGGTGGCAGCATGCACGGCCCGGTAGTGCTCGATGATCTGCGGCTGGGTGAGCCCGGGGGCGAATGGCGAGGTAAACATCACCGCATGGGCGCCCATGCGCTCGGCGAGCCAGGCACGAGCCACCACCTGTTCGGTGGTGGCCGCCTCGATGCCGGCGATCACGGTCTTGCCCCCCGCCAGGTCCAGGGTGGCGCCCAGCATGGCCTGCCACTGGGCGTCGCTCAGCCGCCAGCCCTCCCCGGACGTCAGGCAGGGAATATAGCCATCCACGAAAGGCGCGCAGCTGTGCAACAGGCGCCGGACGCTGGCCACGCAAATGCCCTGGGCTTCATCCAGTGGGGTGACCAGAGGTACGAAAATCTTGCCTTCAGACATGGGCCAAATCCTCCGCCGCCACCACCAGCGCGGTGGAATGCTGGTACAGCGCCTGTAACGCCGAGGGAAAGACCAGCGGGTCTTCCAGGGACGGGAACGGCTGCAGGTAGGGCTGCAACGCCGCCAGGCCGGTCAACCGCGGGTCATGGGTAAAAAATGGCAGGCGGTACTCCAGCACCTGGGCGGCCAGCAGTTTGCGCTCGGCGTCCAGGCCCTGCAGCTCATCGGCGCGCGCGGCGCGGTCCAGCACGCGCTGGCAGTAGCCCTGGCGCTCGATGTTCATGTCGGTGTGCAGTACGTCCATGAATGGGTAATAGACGTCCTGGAGCGCTCGGGCTTTCTTCCAGATAACCGCGTCGCACAAGCCGATCTGAGCGAAGTTCATCTTCACCGTCTTGTCGAAGTAGTTGCCGAAAAACGCCAACGACTGCTGTTTCACCGCAGGGTCGGCATGGTGCATGCCCATGAACACGGTGGCGTCGATCAACGGGGCGCTGACATTAACCATTGAAGGCCTCCAGGGCACGGGCGATGGTCTGCACGGCGGCGGCGAAATCTTCAGGCTTGCGTGCCAACGCCAGGCGGATGTATTTCTGACCGCGCTCGGGTTGGCTCCAGTAGAAATACTTGCCCGGCAACACATAGATCTCGTGAGTCAGCAGGTAGGCCTGCAACGCATCGGCCGTGACACCTTCGCGGCGAATCTCGAACCAGGCCACGCTGGTCTCGACCTTGGGCTCCAGGTAATTGAGGAAATCCCCGTGCAGGCATTCGCGGGCGATGGCACGGTTGCGGTCCAGCAGGTCACGCACCGAGGCGAACTGGTCCTGGGCACTGTCGCGCACGTACTGGGTGACCACGTTGAGCACGAACGGCGAAACGTTCAGCAGCACGCTGGTGACCAGGCTGTAGATGTCCGGGTTGATGCGCGTGCTGCTCATCAGGGTGGCGCATTTGGTGTCCTGCAGCGGCCAGGTCTTGCCGGTGTCTTCCATGACGATGTAATCGGTGCCCATCTCGTCGAGGATCTGGTAGGCGTCCACGCGCTTGCGGCCGCTGGCCAGCAGGAAGGAGGCAAAGCAGAAGTCCAGAATCAGCAGCTTGCCGTGGTCGCGGCAATAGCGCGCCACTTCCACGAACGGCTCCGGGCCGTCAGCGAACAGGCTGGTGCCGGTGGGGTTGTTGGGGTCGACCAGGAAGATCGCGTCCAGCCCCTCGGCATGCTGGCTCAGCTGGCTGTAGACCTTCGCCGGGTCAGCGAAGATCGACTCGGCCAGCGGGGTCATGGGCACTTCCATGTGCTTGAGCAGGTCGTGCAGGTTGTCGAAGCAGGGTTCGATCAGGCCAACGCTCATGTTGCGCTTGCGCAGGTACGTGGCGGTGATGTGCATGGCGATGGACGCGGCATACACCAGGTAGATCTCATCGCGGCGCTTGAGCGCATGGCGCTGGCCGTGAAAGGTGAAGAAGGTCTCGATGAACGCCTGTTCGCTCTGGTACTGGGTTTGCGATTCGGCCTGATACCACAGCGCTGGCAGGTTCTGGATGATCTGCTGCTGGCTCGGGCTTTGCGCCTGATGCGTGTGAGCATCGGCCAGGTTGAAACGCGTCTTGAGGGCCGATATTTCGTGCTGGGTAATATCGTCCTTGATCGGCTGGGCAGTGGTCAGGGCATCAAAGGCCAGTGAACTATTCATTATTTTTATCCTGGGGCGATGAAAATCGACGTTGGCCACCGAACACATTCGGCGGCCATTTCATAGTTGCCCGTCCCGTTTATCCCCAACAACTGTACGCAGGTACAGGAGGGCGTCGCGCCTGCCCACCTGTTCTTTGGTCCAGTTGTAACGGCGCTGCACGACCCGCAGACTCCGTGTAGGAAGTTTCTGACAATAAAAAGTACTGCTCACATGCCCGAACACACTATTGCCTTTCATGCCTCTGCTCACCCCGATACCTGCCCTTCGGTGCTCTCGCAGTTATACGGGTTGCGCAAGAAAGTATTCGCTGACCGCCTGAACTGGAAGGTTCAGGTGCGCAACGGCCATGAGTTCGACCACTACGACAATGCCGATGCCACTTACATTGTCGGCTGCTGGAATGGTCAGCCCTTGGCTGGGGTGCGGCTGATCAATACCCTGCGGCCGTACATGGTCGAAGGCCCATTTCGAGCCTTTTTCGATGTAGCGCCACCCAAGCACCCGCGGCTGTGCGAGTCCAGCCGCTTTTTCGTCGACACCGAGCGCGCCAGCACCCTGGGCCTGGCCGCCCAACCCTTCACGGAGCTGCTGTTGCTGGCCATGCACAATCATGCCCAGGTAACCGGGATGAAAGCCGTGGTGACCGTGGTGAGTGCGGCGATGTCACGTATCGTGCGCCGCGCCGGCTGGCACTACGAGGTGCTCAGCCAGGGCCAGGCGTCACCCGGCGAACGGGTGTTGCTGCTGAGCATGCCGGTGGACGAGGCCAACCGCCAGCGGCTGCTGGCGCGCATCGGCACGCCAGCGGGACTGGACCTGACCGTGGCCCACTTTCCCGCCAGCGCGCCACGGCCGCTCATACAAGGCCTAGCGTCGTAGCCTTGAACACGGCCTCCTTGGCAGTGTTGACGCCCAGCTTGCGTACGATATTGCTCATGTGGAATTTCACCGTTCGCTCGACAATCCCTGCCAGACCGGCGATCTCGCTGTAGGCCTTGCCTCTGGCCACCCACGCCAGGATGGTCATTTCCCGCGCCGACAGGCCGCCCGCCGAGTGCGCATCGTGCGCGGCGGGCAGCTCCAGCGCTTGCTGATGAATATCGATCAGTACCATCTGCAACTGCGCGGCATGGTCGCCAATACAGGTATCGAATTCAGGGCACTGGTCGGCATTGCTCAGGCTCAGGGCCGCGAACTGGCCGCAGGCGTCATGCAGGATGAAGGTATAGCCGCCGCTCAATTGAAAATGCCGCGACTGGCTGAACAGCGTGTCGCCACGGTTGGCCGTCACGCCACGGGCCGTGCGCCAGGGAAACGGTGCTACCTGGTTGATGCCATATTGAATAACAGGGTCTATCTGGTGGTAATTGAAACGCCGGTAAACACCCAGCCACGCGGCAGGGTAATTCGAGACGAGGCGGCTGACGCACTGAGTCTGTTTATTGAGGGCGATATAGGCTAACGGCAGGTTATTCAATAACGGCATTGACGACTGCAATGCCCTGAGCAACTTTTTATTATTGGATGTATCGAGCGCCATGGTGGTTTCAATCCTTAAAACCGGGCGTAGTACTGTAGCCCCTGGCCACTATGCATGATAAATATCGATAAGTTATGAAAACTTCTGACGACACCTGATGTAGTGCATCAACCCGCTCACTACTCAGCAGGCGCCGCAGGACCGGGTGCAGTTGGGCAACCCGGTGATGCCCATTATCTGACACTGCCCAGCGTCTGGTTCCCGAGCTTCGCCCGGCCCTACGGGCTTCAGGTCAACGCACTGAAGGCAGCCCCGCGGCGCAGCGGGCGATTCGGCGGCAAGCCTCCAGCAAGCGCTCGGTGTCCTGCACCAGCCCCAGGCGCACATGCCCCGCCGCACTGGGGCCAAACGCCTCGCCTGCGAGCACCGACACGCCCTGCTCGTCCAGCAACCGGTCGGCGAACGCCTGGGCGCTGAGGCCCGTGGCGCGAATGTCGACCATCACGAACATGCCGCCGTCAGGCTTCAGCGGGCGTACCCCTGGGCAGTCTTGCAATGCCGCGCACACGGCGTCGCGGCGTTCACGGTAGATGTCACGCATCTGTACCAACGCCGGCAACGGTACTTCGATGGCCACTTGGGCAGCGTGCTGAATGAAGTCCGGCAGGCCGTAGAGCATGCACAGCGCCAGGTGGCTGAGATGGCTGGCCAACTCCACCGGCGCCACTACCCAGCCCACGCGCCAGCCGGTCATGGCATGGGACTTGGACAGACTGTTGATGGTCGCGGTGCGCGCCGCCATGCCCGGCAGGCTCGCCGGGCTCAAGTGCTCACCGTCGTACAGCAGTTCGCTGTAGACCTCGTCACTGATCAGCCACAGGTCATGCTCGATGCACAGCCGTGCCAGCGCCTCCCAGGTGGCCAGCGGCAAGGCGGCCCCGGACGGGTTGTGCGGGCTGTTGATCATCAGGGCGCGAGTGCGCGGGGTAATGCGCGCGGCGACATCGGCGGCCTGCACGCGAAAACCGTGCTCAGGGCGCGCCGGCACAGGGACCACCGTGGCGCCACAGGCGCCGAACACGGCTTCGTAGGTCACATACATGGGCTCGGGGACGAGCACCTCGTCGCCAGGATCGAGCAGGCACTGGGCCACGCTGAACACCGCGCACTGGGCGCCCGGCAACACCACCACCTCATCGGCCTGCACCGTCCGGGCGCTGCACTGGCCATGGTGGCGCGCGATAGCCTGGCGCAACGCCAGGTTGCCACGCACTTCCGAGTAATGGGTGTGGCCGGCTCCCAGGCTGGCGACGGCCGCGTCCACGATCGGCGCTGGGGTATCGAAATCCGGGTCGCCCACCGACAGCAGGATCACGTCGCGGCCCTGGTCGAGCATCTCCAGGGCACGGTAGTGGATATTCCAGGCGGCGGCGCCGTCACCGGCGATACGTTGGGTCAAGGCGGAATAACGCATGCACATATCCTTGTCGCGGCATTGCGGCCCTTGACCCTACCACCGCTGTGCGTGCCGTCAAATCACAAATCGCGCGACCATGCCGCTCAGGTCCACGGCCAGGCGCGACAGCTCATGGCTGGCGGCGCTGGTCTGATGGGCACCGGCGGCTGACTGGTTGGCCAGGTCGCGAATGTTGACGAGGTTGCGGTCCACTTCCCGCGCCACCTGGGCCTGCTCCTCCGAGGCGCTGGCAATCACCAGGTTGCGCTCGTTGATCAGCGAAATGGAGTCGGTAATCTGCTGCAGGGCGCTGCCCGCCTCGCGGGCCATGTCCAGGGTGGACTGGCTGCGCTGCGTGCTCTGCTGCATGGACTGCACGGCTTCGCCCGTACCGGTCTGGATACCGCTGACCATCTGCTCGATTTCGCGTGTGGACTGCTGGGTACGGTGCGCCAGCGCCCTGACCTCGTCGGCCACCACCGCGAAACCACGCCCGGCCTCACCGGCGCGGGCCGCTTCAATGGCAGCGTTCAGGGCCAGCAGGTTGGTCTGCTCGGCGATGGCGCGAATCACGTCCAGCACCTGGCCGATGTCACGGCCCTGGGCCGCCAGGCCCTCGACCAGCACCGAGGTGCGCTGCACTTCCTGGGTCATGTGCTGAATGGCGCCCACGGTGTCGGTAACCCGGTCGCGGCCTTGCAACGCCACTTGGTTGGAGTCCTGCGACGCCTGGGACGTGGACACTGCGTTACGCGCCACCTCCTCCACCGCCGCGGTCATTTCATTGACCGCCGTGGCGGCCTGCTCGATTTCCTGGTTCTGTGCCAGCAGGCCCTTGGACGCTTCCTCGGTGACGGCGCTGAGCTCTTCGGCGGCCGAGGCCAACTGCGTGGCGGAGCCTGCTATCTGTTCGATGGTCTGGCGCAGGTTGCCTTGCATCTGGGCCAAGGCCTGGAGCAGTTGCGCGGGCTCGTCGCGACCGTCCACCTGGATCGGCTGGGTGAGGTTGCCGCCGGCGATGGTCTGGGCGGCCTTCACGGCCACGCTGAGGGGGTTGACGATGCTGCGGGTCAGCAGCCAGGCCAGCAGGACGGTCATCAAGCAGGCGATCACCGACACGATGATCACGCACAGGTTGGCCAGGTCATACTGGGCGGCAGCTTCATCGTTGGCCGCCTTGGCGCCGGCCTGGTTGATGGCGACCAGCCGGCCGAGCTGTTCGCCCATCTTGTCGGAACCGTCCTTGATACCGGTATTGAGCAGCGTACGCATCTCTTCCAGTTTGTTCTGGTGCGACAGGTCTTGCAGGCGGCTCTGCAATTGCAGGTAATTGTCCAGCGTGCCCTGGAACTCCCGATAAAGGGCTGCCTCTTCAGGTTCTGCGGGCAACACTTCATAACTGTGCGCAGCCTGTTTGACTTTATCGACCAGTACCGCGATGCGCGCGTCGGTATCAGCGACCATTGCCGGTTCGCGGTTGACCAGCAGGCGGAACGAGGTAACGCGCAACCTCACCACGCCTTCGGTGACATTGCCCAGGAAGCTGATACTGGGCAGTTGATTGGTCTGCATGTCAATGGAGGCCTGGCGGATCAACGCCATGCGATTGGACGCGAACACCCCCAGCGCCACCACCAGCAGGGCGATGAAAGCGAAGCCGAGGAACGCACGCGGGGCGATGCTCATATTTCGAAGGGACATGGAATACTCTCGCAATGCAAAGGGCGGGCATCCATGCAAAGGTGCGGGGGCGATACGTCAGCGCAGCCCCTGCTTACAAGGGCTATCGACTGTTTGGCGAAAACATGAGGGCGGAAAATGAAGTTTCATGTACTGAACGGTTAATTACTTTTGCACTTAAACGTTTGCGCGATTATCAATTCGCGCGTAGACATCGCCATTGGTCGGTGGTTTTATGACCTGCATCAAAAAACTGGACTTGAGCACACTTTTTACTTAAAAAACCTTCATATCCGGTGTGCTGCGGTGCTACGTTTAAGTTCTCGACAAGGCCGGTACCCACGCCGTTTCAAATACAACGGCACGCCAGGCCAGGCTGCACGATGCAGAGGTGGCACAATGAACAAAATGACCTTTCCCAACGCCTGCCAAGTCATGCGTTGGCATTTTCACCCCATGGGGTTCGAGGGCAGCATGGACGCGCCCAGCAGCATGGTGGCGCGCCTGTTCGACCGGGCCAGCGGCGAAACCTTGATCGCGATCGCCGGTATCCCCTGCGCCACGGTGATGAATGCAGCGGATGTGGAGCGCATCATCGAAGCGGTCGAGGCAGAGCTGGAGGCGTTCATTCCACCGCATTCGCTGTCGGCCTACGGCTGACCCGCACGCAGATCCACAAAAAAACCGATGCCGGTTGCCGGCATCGGTTTTTTATTGCCTCTTGTGCGGGTGCCCCGCAGCAGGACCGCGGTCAGACCGGTGAGGCGCGCACGTCGTCGAAGAACGGCTTGTCACCCGCCACATGGTCGGACGCCCGGGGCAGCGCCGGGGTGTCCTTGGCAGGCGGCTCCACGTACCAGTAGCAATGGCTTACGGCACGGGTCACTGCCACATAAGCCAGGCGCAGGGTCTCGTCCTGCTGGGCCTTGTCATAGGCCTCCGCTTCCCCGGCCTTGCCAAGGCCGGCCAGGCGGTACACCTGGTTCTTGTAGGGGGACCGAGTAACGTGCTGGCAGTCGCCCAGCAGGAATACCGCATCGGCCTGCAGGCCTTTGGCGCTATGGTACGTCAGCTGCCTGATCTGCCGCTCGGCCAGTGGCCGCGCCTGGTCGCGCTGCAACACCCCTTGCAGGTGTTCGACCGCGGCGGCGCGGTCGCTGCCCTTGCGGAACAGCAACAGGATCGAATGCCCCAGCCGGTAATGCTCGGCCACGGTCAAGGCCATGGTCTCGTCGTCGCGCTCCAGCACGCGTACCGGGGTCAGCACCTCCGGCTGCGGGCCGGCCGCCCTCGCCTTCTTGCCAGGGATGGCCGGCGCGCTACGCACCAGATGCTCGGCGGCATCGATGATGTGCTGGTGGCTGCGGAAGTTGTCGGCCAGCATCACGCGGGTGGTGGCTGGGGACGGGAACTGCCTGGCGAACTCCATGAAGTACTTCGGTGAACTGCCGCGCCAGCCGTAAATGGACTGCCAGTCATCCCCCACGCACAGCAATGAGGAATACTGCGCTACCCGGCCCACGGACAACTGCGGGCCACGGCTGCGAATTTCCCGCAGCGTGGCGCGCAGCCAGGAAACGATCTGCGGCGAAACGTCCTGGAATTCATCGATCATCAGGTGCGACAACGGCCGCAATACCTCGTCGCCGAGGCGGCGCAGGTTCTCCGGGTTGTTCTCGCCGAACAGGGCGAACATGCGGTTGTAGGTCATGACCGGTGGCGCCTGGTTGAGCAGGTGCGCTTCGAAGGCTTTCCAGTAAAGGCTCAGGGCCTCGAAAAACAACCGGTCGCTGTCATCGCTGGCAAAGCTCATCTGCCCCACCGCCGCGGACACGTCCAGGCCCAGGTTCTCGATGAAACCGGCGGCGCCCACAAAGCAATCCAGCAGCGGCGCGGTCACCAGCTCGCCCTTGACCTTATAGTCGAAGCCCGGCCCGGCCACCGCGTCCGCTGCCAGGGAACCGAGCAGGCGGCGGGCCTGGGCGTAGTTCTCCAGCCAGATCACCGGCTTGGCGCAGAAGGCCTGGAACAGTGTGCGCTTGATCACCCACTCGGCCCACACGGGTAGCTTGGCGCCGGGGCGTTTCATCTGCTGGTCCTGGGACGGGTCGAAACCCAGCACTACCCAGGCGTCCATCTCGGGGATATAACCGTGGAAATGAAAACGGCTGCCATTGATGTCCACGGTCTCGCGGCTCGGCTCGATACCCTTGATGGGCCAGGCGCCCGCGTTGAACCACAGGTCCTCGATCAGATCACAGAGCTCTTCGTCACGACGCGCCGACAATTCGGTCACCGCCACGCGTTTCTGCACGTCAGGATGGTCGCGGTCCAGTTCCTTGAGTTGCAGGGCCTGGCGGCGCAGTTGGCCGATCAGCTCGGCGAAGCGGTCGCTGCCTTGCATCAGGTCCCGATAGCACAGGTTCATCTGCTGGCGCTGGGCATCGTTGAGGCGCAGGTCAAAGGGGTTGCTGTCAGCCTCTTCCTCGGCGCCCGGCAGTGGCGCCTGGTTGCTCAGGTTCTCGAACGCGCGCAGTTGCTCGAAGCCCGGCAGGCTGCGCACCAGCGGCAGAATGCGTGAGTGGAAGGTACGCACCACCTCACGCACCTGGCGCATGCTGAGGGCGTAGCCCCACAGGCCGAATACCTGCTGCACCTTGTTGATGAAGTCCTTGCGCGACTCGCGGGTGAAGGTCACCACGGTGAGCGCATCCAGCTCCATGCCCAGGTAGTGGTGCAGCACCAGCAGCCGCAGCACCAACGAGGTGGATTTGCCCGCCCCGGCCCCGGCGATCACGCACGTGGACGGTGTATCGCTGAAGATCAGTTTCCACTGCGCGGCGCTGGGCTGCGCGGCCTCGGGCAGGCGCGCGGTGACGTCCGCCTTGATGCGCTTCTTCAGTTCGGCGCTCAGGCCTGGCTTCCAGTGGTCGAACAGGTAGTCGTCGACACCGGGCACGCCGTGCTCGTCGGGACGCGTATCGCGGATCACCAGCACCTGCCGCCCTTCTTCGAAGCCCTGCTCGTGCCCCTGCTCGAAACCTTCGCGCAGGCCCTCGCCATGGCCACTGCGCTGCCCGGCCACGTGGCCATGAAACCAGGAGTCGCGGTGCTGGGCGCTGAGGCGGCTGAGGCCGCGGCCCAGAAGGCGGGCCACCAGGCGCTTGAGCCAGGGTAATTGGGCGGGGGGGACAAGTTCGGCGGGTAGTTCTGACACGCGGGCTCCGGCATGGGTTCGACAGGCACCGACACTGCCAGCCAAAGCATTGTGAATCAAGTATTTAAGACGCCACCCGCCCTGTGGGACCGGGCGAAGCTCGGAAACCAGACGCCGCGTTGCGTCAGGTAGACCGCAGCGAACCCTTCCCGAGCTTCGCCCGGTCCCACAGAGAAACACATATATATCGATATAGTAGATTGGTTTGTCGAATATTTTACGCTTTTTTTCGATCTATGGACGCGAGACACTAGTCCCGTGATTCAGATTACCCACTTGAGGAGAGCACCATGATCCAGTTAAGACCTTTCGCGTCCTTGGGTGGCGCCAACCACGGATGGCTCGACGCCCATCACCATTTTTCCTTCGCCGAGTACCATGACCCCAAACGCATGAACTGGGGCAACCTGCGGGTGTGGAACGATGACGTGATCGCCCCCGGCACCGGTTTTCCGCAACACCCGCACCGTGACATGGAAATCATCACTTATGTGCGTGAAGGCGCCATCACTCACCAGGACAGCCTGGGTAACAAGGGCCGTACCGAAGCCGGTGACGTGCAGGTGATGAGTGCAGGGACCGGTATCGTCCACAGCGAGTACAACCTCGAACCCGGCCCGACCCGGATCTTCCAGATCTGGATCATCCCGGACAAGCGTGGCGAAGCACCTTCGTGGGGCGCCCGGCCGTTTCCCAAAGGCGAACGTGGCGAAGGCTTCGTGACCCTGGCCAGTGGCCGTGCCGACGATGACGTCAGCCTGCGCATCCGCGCCGACGGCCGCCTGGTGGCGGCTACCCTGAAAGCCGGGGAAACCGCCGAGTACGCGGTAGACGCTGGCCGCAAGGCCTACCTGGTACCGGCCAAGGGCGTGATCGAAGTCAACGGCGTGCGGGCCTTCGCCCGTGACGGTGTGGCCGTGGAGGACGAGCGCGTGCTGCGTGTCACGGCCATCGAAGATGCCGAGATCGTGCTGGTGGATGTAGCGTGAAAACAAAAAGGGCCTGCAGCGATGCAGGCCCTTCCTTTTTCGTGCCGGCGCGGTATCAGCTGATCGCCGCGTCCACCAATACCTGGGCTTCCGCTACCAGGCGCTGCAGGTGCGCCTCGTCGACAAAGCTTTCGGCGTAGATCTTGTAGATATCCTCGGTACCCGACGGCCGCGCGGCGAACCAGCCGTTGGCGGTCATCACTTTCAAACCACCAATGGCCTGGTTGTTGCCAGGCGCGTGGCTGAGGATCTGCTCGATCGGCTCGCCTGCCAGCTGGGTGGACTTGACCTGTTCCGGCGACAGCTTGCCCAGCAGCGCTTTCTGCTGCGGGTTGGCCTTGGCTTCGACACGGGTGGCGAAAGGCTCGCCCAGGTCGCGGGTCAGTTCCTGGTAAGCCAGGCCTGGGTTGCGACCGGTGCGGGCAGTGATTTCCGCCGCCAGCAGCGATGGAATCAGGCCGTCCTTGTCGGTGGCCCAGACGCTGCCGTCACGGCGCAGAAACGAGGCACCGGCGCTTTCTTCGCCGCCAAAGCCCAGGGAGCCGTCAAACAAGCCATCGGCGAAGTACTTGAAGCCCACCGGCACTTCGTACAGGCGACGGCCCAGGCGCGCGGTCACGCGGTCGATCAGGCCACTGCTGACCACGGTCTTGCCCACGGCCGCATCGGCACGCCAGTTCGGACGGTTCTGGAACAGGTAGTCGATGGCCACCGCCAGGTAGTTGTTCGGCGCCAGCAGGCCACCGTTGGGGGTGACGATGCCGTGGCGATCGTGGTCCGGGTCGCACGCGAAGGCCACGTCGAAGCGGTCCTTGAGGCCGATCAGGCCCTGCATGGCATAGGGCGAGGACGGGTCCATGCGGATCTGGCCGTCCCAGTCCACGCACATGAAACGAAACGTCGGGTCGACATGGGTGTTGACCACGTCCAGGTTCAGCGCGTAGTGCTCGGCGATGGCCGACCAGTAGTTGACCCCGGCGCCGCCCAGGGGGTCGACGCCCAGGCGCAGCCCTGCGTTGCGGATGGCGTCCAGGTCGATGACGTTACCCAAGTCGGCGACATAGGTATTGAGGTAGTCGTGACGGTGAGTGGTGCTCGCCTTCAGCGCTTGCTCGTGGCCGATGCGCTTGACGCCCTTGAGGCCATCGGCCAGCAGCTCGTTGGCCTTGGCTTCGATCCACTTGGTCACATGGCTGTCAGCCGGACCGCCATTGGGCGGGTTGTACTTGAAGCCACCGCTTTGCGGCGGGTTGTGGGACGGCGTGATGACGATGCCGTCGGCCAGGCCCTGGGTACGACCCTTGTTGTAGCACAGGATGGCATGGGACACGGCCGGGGTCGGGGTGTACTCGTCATTGTGCGAGATCATCACCTGCACACCGTTGGCCGCCAGCACTTCCAGGGCACTGGCGGCGGCCGGGGTCGACAGCGCGTGGGTGTCCGCCCCCAGGTACAGCGGGCCATCGATGCCCTGGGCCTGGCGGTACAGGCAGATAGCCTGGCTGATGGCCAGAACGTGCCACTCGTTGAAGCTTGCGTCAAACGAACTGCCCCGGTGCCCGGAAGTCCCGAAGGCCACGCGCTGGGTGGCTTCGCTGGCATCGGGCTGGACGGTGTAGTAGGCGGTTACCAGTCGCGGAATATCGACCAGCACGTTCGCTGGAGCCGGCTTACCCGCCAATGGACTGAGCTTCATGCATAACCTCTGAAAAGGGAAATCGTGGACACTAAGGGGTCAGTTTACTGGCAGTTTGACCGCAACGCGACGGCTTCGATCCGTATTGCAGGAAAATTGACACACAGGTTCAGACCGCCCACCACCGCGGCAGCAACGCTTTCACCCGCCCTTCGCTGAAACGGTCATCAATCAGCACCACCACGCCCTGGTCCTGCTGGCCGCGGATCACCCTGCCCGCCGCCTGCACCACTTTGTGCAACCCGGGATACAAGTAGGTGTAGTCGTAACCGGCGCCGAACACTTCGCCCATGCGCGCCTTGAGCTGTTCGTTGACCGGGTTGAACTGCGCCAGGCCCAAGGTGGCGATGAACGCGCCGATCAGGCGCTTGCCAGGCAGGTCGATGCCCTCGCCAAACGCTCCACCCAGCACGGCGAAGCCCACGCCCTGGCTGTGGTCACTGAACTGGCCGAGAAAGTCCCGGCGCTGGGCCTCGTCCATCTTGCGCCCCTGCAGCCACAACGGCACGTCGGGATACTGGGCGGCCATGACCTCCGCCACCTGTTGCAGATAATCGAAACTGCTGAAGAACGCCAGGTAGTTGCCGGGCTGGCGGGCAAACTGCTCGGCGATCAACGCGGCGATGGGCGCCAGGGAGGCACGCCGGTGATTGAAGCGGGTCGAAATACTGTCGACGATGCGCACGTCCAATTGCGCCGCGCTGAAGGGTGACTGCACGTCGATCCAGGCGCAGTCCGCCGGCAAGCCCAGCAGGTCGGCGAAATAATGCTGCGGGCTGAGGGTCGCGGAGAACAGCACCGCACTGCGGGCCGCTTTCAGGCGCGGGCCGCTCAGAGGCGCCGGGACCACGTTACGCAAGTTCAACTGCGCCTGGCGCTTGCGCCCTGCGCCCTCGCGCTGCTGGATATCGAACACATAGTGCTCGCCATACAGTTCGGCCACCCGGGTGAATTGCAGGGCATCGAAATAGAAGTCCAGCCAGGCACGATCCAGCCCGGTGGGCTGCTCGTTGAACAGTTCGCCCAAGGCACTGACACAGCGCAGCAAGGCTTGCACGAAGCGGTCCGGCAGGTGCGCACAGGCCTGATAGGGCCCCAGCTGGTCCTTGTACAGAGCATTCCATTCGCGGTTGAGCTTTTGCAAGGGGCTTTTCAGCAGCGCGGGCGGGTCGCGGCGCAGCACGCCCAGGTAGTACTGGTCGAGGCTGGCGCTGTACATGCCGCGGGTTCGCTCCACAAGGTTGTGCGCCTCGTCGACCAACAGCGCCAGGCGCCACTGGTTGGCCTGGGCCAGACCAAACAGCAAGGCGTTGAGGTCGAAATAGTAGTTGTAATCGCCCACCACCACATCGGCCCAGCGGGCCAGTTCCTGGCTCAGGTAATAGGGGCACACCTGGTGGGCCAGGGCGACTTCGCGCACCGCCTGCTGGTCTTGCAGGCGCAGTTGCACCGCTGCGGCGCGGGCCGCCGGCAGCCGGTCGTAAAAGCCCTTGGCCAGCGGGCACGAATCACCGTGGCAGGCCTTGTCCGGGTATTCGCAGGCCTTGTCCCGGGCCACCAGTTCCAGGCTGCGCAATGGCAGGTCAGGCGCACTGGCGCCGATCTGGCGCAAGGCCTCCAGGGCCAGTTGCCGGCCTGGGGTCTTGGCGGTGAGGAACAGCACCTTGTCCAATTGCTGAGGCACCAGGGCCTTGAGCATGGGAAACAGGGTGCCCAGGGTCTTGCCGATACCGGTAGTGGCCTGAGCCATCAGGCAACGGCCGGTGCTGACCGCCTTGTAGACGGTTTCCGCCAGGTCGCGCTGGCCCAGGCGAAACTCGCCATGGGGAAACTTCAACGCCACCAGCGCCTGGTCACGCACGCCGGCACGCTGCATTTCAGCCTCGGCCCAGGCCAGGAACAGGGCGCACTGCTGGTGGAAATACGCCTCCAGGTCGCTGGCCTGCCACTGCTCTTCGATCAAGGTCTGGCGGTCGCTGTCGACGTCCAGGTACACCAGCGCCAGGTTGAGCTGCGCCAGCCCGTCGCGCTGGCACAGCAGCCAGCCGTATACCCGCGCCTGCGCCCAGTGCAACTGCCGATGGTTGGCCGGCTGGCGCTCCAGGTCGCCACGGTGGGTCTTGATTTCTTCCAGGCGGTTGCGCGCCGGGTCATAGCCATCGGCACGGCCGCGCACCTGCAAGGATTGATAGGTACCTTCCAGCGCCACTTCGCTCTGGTAACCGGCGCCGCGCCCAGCCGTGACGCGCCGGTGCCCGGCCATCCCCTCCTGGGCCGTCGGCGAGGGCGTGAAGCGCAGGTCCAGGTCGCCGACCTTGGCGGTGAACTCGCACAGGGCCCGTACCGCCACGCGGTAACTCATGCCGGCGCCCATTGCACGTAGCAGACCTGCACGGGCATGGCGTGGCGCGCGCAGAACTCCAGCCAGCGCAGCTGGTTGTCTTGCAGGCGGTCGCCGGGCCCTTTGACTTCGATCATCTGGTAGCGTCGTTCCTGGGGCCAGAACTGGATCAGGTCAGGCATGCCCGCGCGGTTCGCAGCGATGTCCTGCAGCAACCGCTCGAAACAATGGTGCAGGTGCTCGGCCGGCAAGCATCGCAGGGCCAGCTCCAGCAGCGGCTCGTTGATGGCCTGCCAATGCACGAAGGGCGATTGCAGGCCCCATTTTTCCCGGTAGCAGGTACGGATGGTGTTCTGATAACGCCCATCGTGCAGTTGCGCGAAGCACGCCTCGAACTGCTCGGCACGGCGCTGGCGGAAATCGGCCTGGTGCAGGTCGGCCGGGCCGCTCTGGAAAGGGTGAAAGAACGCGCCCGGGACGGCCGCGAAAATCGCCGGCCAGCACAGCAGACCGAATAGCGAGTTGATCAGGCTGTTCTCCACGTAATGCACCGGCGCCTGCTCCTGGTCCAGGTGCAGGGCCACACGCAGTTCGACACTGACGCCAGGTTCCGGCGCAAGCGCCAGTTGCCATTCATTGACCACCGGCTTCTTCGTTTTCGGCAGCGCTGGCAGTCCCAGCTTGCGCCGCAGCCTGGGCAGCATGCGGGGCAGCTGCTGCGCTTCGGCGGCGCTCTCCGGCGCCAGGGCCGCGGCCTCTGCGAGGGCCAGGGCAGCCTGGTGCTGCTCGCTGCGCTCCAGCACCCGGATATGCCGGGCACGGGCGCCGGGGTAGGCGCACTGGGCATAAATTCCCACGGCATCGTCCAGCAGGCCTTGGCGCTCGCATTGCTGGCCCACGGCAAACAACAGCCGCTCGCGGCGGCCCAGCAGCCAGGGGTTGGTGCTTTCCAGGCCCGCCAGTTGCTGGCGTAACGACGCCAGTTCGGTGCCCTCCTCCAGCGCCTGGCGGCAAGCTTGCAGGGCCAGGCAGAAGTCGATATCCGCGCGGCTCCGCAGGCCCCGGGAGGCCGGGTGCAATTCGACCTGTTCGTACCGGTAGACCCCGAGGTCGGCCAGCACGAATTCAGACCAGTCCTGGCGCAGGTTGCCGAAGAACAGCAGGCGCAAGCGCTCGCACAAGGGCCGTACCGGCAGTGAATAGACCGCATCGTCCATATCCGGGCACCACGCCATGAAAGGCTGAGGTTCAGGCGCGCTTTCCAGCCACAGGGCCAGCAGCTCAGCCTTGCGCAACGAAGCGCGGCCCTTGAACAGCGCCAGCAGTTCGGCTTTCTGCAGCACGTCGGACAGCTCCACAAGGCTCAACGGGCTCTGGCTGTCTACCCAGCCATGGGCGAGCAGCGGGAGCACGGCCTGGCGGGCCGGACCGATCTCTTCATAATTGAGTTTGCTGGCCCGGTACAGCGGGCCCTTGCGCATGACCATCCGAACCAGCAGCGCCTGGGACTCGCGCGGCACTGCGGCGAAGCCACTGATGAACCGGGCTTCCTGTGCGTCCAGCAGATCGGCATAACGATGCGTCAGCCAGTCCAGCACACGCTGAAAGTTGATCAGGTAATAAAACGGGTCGTCCAGATTGCTGGGGGTCACGGTGTTCTACGCAGAGGCCTTGTGAAAAGGCACTGGTTATACATACAGACCTGGTCGCTTGGCAAAGACTTTTGGACCGATGGCGGCACGGCGTCCGCGCTGCAAGCGATGTGTACGTTAGCAGCAGTGGCCGCAAGGCCGCGCCAGGGTACGGTATGCCTGTTTCGGGTCAATGGTTGGCCAGCGCGAGCCCCTTGTGCTCTTCCACCAGCGCTTGGGCAAGGGCATTGAGCAAAGGGCCATGGCTGACCTCGGCCAGTCCCTGCACGCCAATGCGCAGGTAACGCTCATGCAAGCCCTGGGTGCTGAACAGCGGGCCAGGCTCGATCAGCAACCCCTGGGGCAACAACCGTTCGAACACCTTGCGCATGTCCAGCGGGTAGCGGCTGCGCAACCACAACCCCGTACCGCCCACTGGGTGAAAAGCCAGCAGGTAACGTCCCAGCCGGCTGCGTACCTGACGGTCCAGCCGCCACAATTGTTGCTGCAGGCGCATGCGCAACGCCGGCAGTTGCTCGTCCAGCAGGCCTTGCTGGAGCAGGCGCGCCACGGCTTTCTGACGCAGCGGCGGCAGGCGCAGGGCGCGCCGCTGGAATGCCGCGCTCAGCGCTTTGCTGGCACCGCCGGCCACGAGATAGGCAAACGAGGCCTCGGCCCCCAACCACGGCTCCAGGGAACCAAGGATCAGCACCCGATGGCTAGCCAGCCGTTCGCGCAGCGGGCGCGCCGTGCTGAAGCACAACTCACCCTGCACGTCATTCTCCAGCAGGCGCACATCGTGGCGGTTCAACAGTTTGGCCATCGCCTCCAGGTCGTCCTCAGGCATGCACTGGCCCTGCACCGCGCCGAACACCGCGTCCAGCACCAGCAACCGCACCGGACCTGCGTTCAGTTGGTCGCGCACCGCCGCCAGGTCGAGGCGCCCGTTATCACTGAGCGGCAACTCGACCAGGTTGGCGCCTGCCAGTTGCAATGCCTGCAGAATCAGCGGGCACCCGGGCGTCGCCACCAGCACTGTCTGCCCGGCAAGCCCCAAGGCTTCGAAGGTGATGTCCAGCACGCCGCGCAGGTCGCTGCCCAGGTACACGTGGTCGGCGTGCCACTGGTGGGCACCACTCTGGGTATAGCGGCCAGCAAGGGCCCGACGCAACTCGGGGTCGCCACAGGGGTTCCAGGCGGGGCCGGGCAACGTGGCGTACTGGCGTTGCACCTGGCGTTCCAGCCGCAGCAACGGGCCATCAAGCGCCAGCAAGGGGGCAAGGCTACCCGACTGCCGCCGTTGCCCGGCCTGCAGGCGCTGCAGCAGGTCGCTGCCGTCCGGTGCCAGCGCCACGCGCGCCGGGGGCCGGGCGTAGTAGCCGGACTTGGCCAAGGCATACACACGCCCTTCGCGTTCCAGCAGGGTGTAGCTGTACTGAATGGTCGACACCGATACACCCAGCCGGCCAGCCAGTGCCCGCAGCGACGGAAGCCTGAAGGGCACATCGGGCTCACCCTCCTCGATCAGCGCCGACAGGTAACGGTAGACCGCCTGGTAGGCAAACCCGGTTTTAGACTTGATCGTCATGCTCAACGCCCGCATACCCGTTCGGTTCTGGATTGCCCCGTGGCCAGGTCGGTGACCTGGATGCTGGCGCTGTCCGGGTCAGCCGCCACCACCCGTGCGATCAATGTCTGCTGCCCGGGGCCGAGGCTGGGGCGTTGGCCATAGAGGCGACGCAACGCCTGAATCGGCAGGCCGCTGACGGCGGCCAGCCAGCGAATCTGCTCCGCCGAACCTCGCCCCCCTTGCAGCAATTGATGCAACTGCCCGAGCCAATCCACTCGCTCGGGATGGCAGCAGCGCAGGAAGCGCGCCAGGCCCTTGCCCCCCTCGACAAAGGGCGCGAACAACAGGCACACCAGTTGCGCCTCATCGACCTGGTAATTGGTCAGCGCATGAGCCTGCGCCAGCGCGCGGCGCTCCTGGGACTTGTGCGGGTCGTCATAGGCCGACAGCATCAGGTCCACCAGGTGAGCAGGCATGCCTTTGCGTGCCATCAACTGGCGCGCCGCCCGCAGGTACTCTTCGACCCCTTCGGCATAGCTGCGCCGCTCCAGCTGTTCGGCCCGCAACCCCCGCAGGTGCGCCATCAGCAGCGGGTTGGCGCACGCCGTCTCGCTGAACCCCAGCGCCAGGGCGGAGAAGCGAAAACCCAGAAAATCCACCAGCAGCCGCCAGTGCTGCTCCGGTGCCACCGCCAGCAGGTCATGCATGGGCAGCAATTGCACCGGGGGTTTGCTGCGCGGCAGCCGGCGCATGGTGAGCTTGTCGCCGTATAGCTGGCGGTAGTACGCGTCGCCCAGCTGGCCGATGACCTCAAGGGCACCCTTGCCGCCTTCGCTGCCCACTCGCGGGGGCAGGCCTGCGCTGCGCGCCACCCGCAAGCCCCAGGCCAGGTAGCGGCGCTGGCGGGCCGGCGACTCGACACAGGCCATGGCGTGCACGCCACCGTCCCACGCCAGGGCTCGCCGGTAGAAATCCGCGCGCCCCAGGTAACAGCCGTGGCACAGGCTGGCTCGACCATCACCGCCGCTGAGATGGCCGTTGACCAGCAGGTCGGTGCGGTTGCGCAGCCGTGTCGCGGGCGACAACGGCGCCAGCGCGTCGTAATCCACTACCTGCTGATCATCGACGACCAGCAGTTCGACGCGCGGGTCATCGTGCAACGACAGCGCCGCGTAACCGCGCTCGATGTTGTCCATCACCGCCTGGTCCATCCCCGAATGGCGGTATGTGGCCACCCGCAGCACGAAGGTTCCGGGGTTGCGCACGGCCAGGCTCAGCTGTGCCGCGCGCAGCAGCGCCAGGCACTGGCCGCTGTTGCTGCCACCCCCATGGGCCAGCAGCACCTTGAACCGTGCCAGGCGGTCGAAACCGCCCGCCGCCACGCCAATACGCTGCACCAGCAACAACAACGCCGACCGTTGGGCATGGGTGAAATGCGCCAGCAACTTCTCCAGTACTTGCTGGTAGATGCCTTGCATGGCCTGGAGATGAATAAGACTGACGTTTTGACTGGCCACTGCTGAATACCCTGAGGGTGATGTTTTATAATCCTAAGAACATTCCTACAACTTCCTACGCATAATTAACACGCACAGGACATTATCCGACACGGCGGCGCGCGCGGGCTCAAGCCCGGGCTTCGCGAGCATTCGCAGATAAAATTGAAGGGCATGTCTCAGTCCCTGAGCTGATTCGAAGGTAAATGGTAGTCAGGGCGAGAAGGGAAATAACAGCAACAGATAGTCGACGAAAACCAGTACAGTTTAAACATGCCCAAGTTAGGACAAGAAGAAACCCCGTGCTAGAGGGGTCGCACGGAGTGGCTGCCTTAATTTGTGGGAAATTTCGCGGCAAGTTTGGGAATTTTCAGGCTTTGAATGGGGACTACTTTAGGCATTGCGCCTGAAGCACAGGTTCGCGATATGAGGCGACACCCTGTGGACCCGGCGCCAGCTCGAGAGCAGGCGCCGCGCAGTGCCGTAACGAATCACGCCAACCGCTTCCCGAGCTTCGCCCGGACCCGCGGCGCGCGCCTAGCCGACCTTCAAGGCGATTCGCCCACCACACGGGCACTCGTCCATCAACCGGTGCGCCTCTACGAACTGCTCGAAGGGAAACACTCGGGTGATCTGCGGCACCAGCACGCGGTCGGCGGTGAGCTGGTTGATCTCGCGCAGCGCCCGCTGCAGCGCCGCCAGGTCCTGGCTGATGCCCAGTTCCGGCTTGCCAGTGAAGTTGCCCAGGCAGTGCACGTAGAACTGGATATTCTTCTGAAACGCCGCGCAGGCCGGAAACGGGGTCTGGTTGCCGCCTTGCAGGCCATACAGGATCAGGCTGCCACGCGGGGCGAGCACGTCACCCAGAATCGACATCTGCGGGCCGCCCAGGCCGTCCAGGACCATGTCCACGCCACGGCCGTCGGTGTACTTGTTGATCGCCATCAGCAGGTCCTGCTCCTCGGTGACGATCACCTTGGCGGCGCCCAGCGACAGCAGGTACTCGCGCTCATCCGGCGACTTGGTGGCCGCCACCACGTTGAGCCCCAGGGCCTTGCCCAGTTGCACGAAGGAGGGCCCGGCGCAATGGCTGGCGTCGGTGACCAGCGCCACCTGCCCGGGTTTGGCCCGGGCCAGTTCGGTGTAGGCGAACGACGCGATCAGGTACGGCGTGTAATGCACCGCCGCCTCGACCGGGGTCAGCACGTCCGGGTAACGGGTCAGCGCCAGCGCCGGCAGCACGATGCTCTCCCCGTACACCGGGTATTCGTTGGGGCTTTCAGCCGGGAAGCTGGCGACCTTGTCACCCACGGCAAAGGCATCAACGCCCTCGCCGACGGCAGTGACCACGCCGGCCATTTCATGGCCAAGGCCTGCGGGCAGGCGAGCCTGGGACGGCGCCAGGTTCTGACGCCAGAGCACGTCATACCAGCTGATGCCGATCGCCTCGACACGCACCTGCACATCGCCCGGGCCGGGCAAGGCGGCCGCATGCTCTTCGCACTTGAGCACTTCGGCCGGGCCAAACTTGTGAAAACGGATGGTGCGGGACATCGCAAACCTCGCCTTTTGAACCTCTAATGCCATGAACTTTATCCGGGCTTTGGCCGTTCGACCACCCGTGGCCATTAATAGTCGACATGCCTGACATTGATTGCGCGATGAATTGCGCCCCAGGCAAAACTGAATTTACCGGTGCAGGTTAACAGCCTTTGCCCGTAAGATTCACCCATGAACCATTTGTCACCTTTGCCGTGAAGCGAACCCGATGAATCGAAACGACCTGCGCCGCGTCGACCTCAACCTGCTGATCGTCTTCGAAACGCTGATGCACGAGCGCAGCGTGACCCGCGCCGCCGAGAAACTGTTCCTGGGCCAGCCGGCCATCAGCGCCGCCCTGTCACGCCTGCGCAGCCTGTTCGATGACCCGCTGTTCGTGCGCACCGGGCGCAGCATGGAGCCCTCGGCCCGCGCCGTGGAGATCTTCGCCCTGCTGTCCCCTGCCCTGGACTCCATCTCCACGGCCGTCAGCCGCGCCTCGGAGTTCGACCCCGCCACCAGTACCGCGGTGTTCCGTATCGGCCTGTCCGACGACGTCGAATTCGCCCTGCTGCCGCAACTGCTCAAGCGCCTGCGCGCCGAAGCCCCGGGCATCGTCCTGGTCATTCGCCGCGTCAATTACATCCTCGCCCCGCCACTGCTGGCCTCGGGCGAAATCTCCATCGCGGTCAGCTACACCAACGACCTGCCCGCCAACGCCAAGCGCAAGATCCTGCGCCGCAGCCAGCCGAAACTGCTGCGCGCCGACACCATGCCGGGGCCCATCAGCCTCGACGACTTCTGCGCCCGCCCCCATGCCCTGGTGTCGTTCGCCGGCGACCTGAGCGGGTTCATCGATACGGAGCTGGAGAAACTTGAACGCAAGCGCCATGTGGTGCTGGCGGTGCCGCAGTTCAACGGTTTGAGCACGTTGCTGTCGGGCACGGACATCGTGGCCACGGTACCGGACTACACGGCCGAGGCGTTGACCGCGGCGGGTGGGGTACGGGCGGAAGACCTGCCGTTGGAGATGCCAGGGTTCGAGCTGCACATGGCGTGGCGTGGGGCGCAGGACAATGATCCGGGGGAGCGGTGGTTGCGGTCGCGGATACAGATGTTTTTTGGGGACCCCGATAGTTTGTGACCGAGTTCCACTGACGTCCATAAATTCGTTATAAACCAATAAGTTAGCGATAAAACTGGTCCACTGCCGTCCGTCCAAATCCACTGATTTCCAAGACCTCTGGGGGTATATTTGGGGTAATTCTTCATTTTGACGAAAACGGTACCCCCAACAAATGCCCCCTGACAGTCCCCCCGCTTTTCGGCGCAAACTCAGCGACGCCTTCGTCCGCTCGGTGGACCAATCGGGCAAATACGCCGATGGCGAAGTCCCTGGTCTGTTCCTCCAGGTGAAGACCTCGCTGAAAGCTGGCAAGCCGGCGTCCAAGTACTGGCGGCTCAAGTACCGCCTGCACGGCAAGGAAAACCTGTTTGCCGTCGGCCGCTATCCGGACATTGGCCTCAAGGAAGCACGCGACATCGCCCGCGCGGCGCGACGTGACGTGGCCAACCATATTGCCCCGCTCAAGGCAAAGACGGCCAAGCTCGAGGCCCAGTTGCTCAACGAGGCGCGCACCTTCCGCTACGTCGCCGAGCAGTGGCTGAACTTCAAGTCCGCGGAACTGGTGACCAAATCCGTCTCGGGGTTCACCGGTGCGCTCAAGAATCACGTCCTGCCGCGCATCGGCGACAAGCCGGTCAGCGAGATCAAGCTCGAGCACATCACCGCCATCCTCACCGAGCTGCGCCGCCAGCGCATCATGGCCATGGCACGCCGAGTCCGCACCATCATCCGCGCGGTGCTGGGGTTTGCCGAAGGGCGCGGCTGGGTCGAGCGCAACGTGGCGCTGAGCAACATCGAGGAACTGAAGATTCGCCATGTGGTGACCAGCAACCCGGCGATCGAGCGGCCGGCGGACCTCGGCCGTTTTTTGCTGCGCCTCGACGAGCGCAGCACCGGCGCCGTGGCAGCGGCCATGCGTCTGCTGGTGATGCTGCCGGTGCGTCCCGGCGAGCTGGTCAGGATGCGCTGGGAGGACGTCGACCTGGTCGGCGCCGACTGGCGTTATGTGGTCAGCAAGACCAAGCACCTGGACCGCAGCAAGCACATCGTCCCCTTGCCCGAGCAGGCCCTGGTGCTGCTGCGCGAGCTGCGCAAGACGCGTGTGGTGGATGATGAAGGCAACGGCTGGGTCTTCGACTCGCCGGTCTATCCGGGCCGGCCGATCAACCCGACCTCCATGCTCAAATCGTTTCAGAAGATCTGGCCGGAGTACGACATCACCGCCCATGGTTTTCGCGCCACCTACCGCACCATCGCCCATGAACACCTGGGCATCGACCCCATCGTGCTGGAGCTGTCGCTGTCACACCGCATGCCGGGCGCACTGGGCGCCGTGTATGCGCGTGCGCAACTGCTGGTCCAGCGCAGGGAAGCCGCCCAGCAGTGGGCCGACTATCTGGATCGGTTGCGCAAAAACGCCGCGTCGGATGCGTCAGGTTGATTGTCACCAGTCCAACCGATTCCATTGCATCGCGATAGAAAGTCAGCGGCTTCGCCTCTATACCAGTGGCAGCGTGCGTCATCAGAAACTGTGGCGTAGGTCTAAGGCCTTTTTGCGTTCTGGAGTTCATCACGTGTACCGCCGTGCGCACCAGCGAAGTACTGACCGCGCGCTGGGAGGGGTTCGCTCTCAGAGCGGACGTATGGATCATCCCCTAGGAACGCATGAAGGCCGGCGTCGCCCATCGCGTGCCGCTCACCCCGCAGGCGGTCGCACTGCTCACCTCCCTGCAACGCCCTCGCCGTGCATTCGTCTTCGAGCACCACAAGCGCGGCCAGCCAGTGTCAAACATGATCGGGCTGATGCAGATGCGCCGTATGGGCCTAAGCCACTTCACCGTGCATGGCTTTCGCTCCAGCTTTCGCGACTGGTGCGCCGAATGCACCCATTTCCCTCGCGAAGTTGCCGAGATGGCCCTCGCGCACGCCATCGAAAATCGCGTCGAGGCTGCCTACCGCCGCGGCGACCTGTTCAGCAAGCGCAAGGAATTGATGCAGCAATGGAGCGACTACCTTGATAGGTAAACGGAGATCGCCATGCCAGGCGCTAACCGGTGTGTGTAGTGGTCAACTGATCCCGGACACTGCGTTAAGTTTTTCCTCGGCAACGGCAGGCGCCAAGCCGTCGTTGAACTGATGTGGTCGCCGCCAGTTGTACTGCTCCATAAGGAAACGACTGATATCTTGTTTAGCCAACGCGGCGCTCATGTAGCCCACCATCGGTATCCATTCAGTTTTCAGGCTGCGAAATAGCCGCTCCATCGGCGCGTTGTCGTGGCAGTTGCCGCGCCGACTCATGCTCTGCGTGAAGCGGTATCTCCATAGTCTTTGGCGGAAACTCCGGCTGCCGTATTGGCTGCCCTGATCGCTGTGAAATAGCACATTCTGAGGCCGGCCACGCTGCTCATAGGCCATATCCAATGCCTTGATCACCAGCTCAGCGTCAGGCTTGACTGAGAACGCCCAGCCTACGACCCGGCGGGCATAAAGATCGATCACCGCTGCCAGATAGTGCCATCGACCTTCGGCCCAAATGTACGTGATGTCACCGCACCAGACCTTGTTGGGGGATGCCACGCTGAACTCTCGATCAAGTACGTTCGGGATATCGGGTCGCTCCACGGTGGCCTTTTTGTAGGCATGGGAGCCCGGTTGTTTGCTGATCAGGTTCATCTCACGCATCAACTTACGTACCTTGAATCGCCCGATTTGCATGCCGTCCTCTTTCATCATCAGCATGATGCTTCGACTGCCCGCAGCGTTTCGGCTTTGGGTAAACAGTTCGTTGACGCGGCTACGCAAAATCACCCGTTCGGCATCAGGGCTCGGCGTTTTCGAAGGTATGCGTAGTAGCAAGATCGGGTGACTTCAAATACCGAGCACAATAGATCAACCGGCTCCTCGGAGCGAAGCTGATCGACTAACGCGAGCGCTCGTGCTCCTCGGCCATCAAGAGCGCGGTAGCCTTTTTTAGGATCGATTTTTCCCGTTCCAGACGATTGATTCGGGCTTCCAATTCTTGGATTTTTTGCTGCTCAGGTGTTAACGCCTTGCTGGTCGGCGTGACGCCGCCACGTTCTTGCTGGAGCTGGCTCACCCAACGACGCAAGGCCGACTCAACCAGCCCAAGCGAACGGGCTGCCTCGGTATGGCTGTAGCCTTGATCGAGCACCAGGCACGCAGCCTCGCGCTTGAACTCAGGGGTAAAGGTACGACGTTGCTTGGTCATCAGACACCTCTCTGTGGCGAGCATTCTCGCCTAAATGGGTGTCCGGTTTCATTAGACCACTACAGTTGAGGGGTATGAGTCATGGGTAGAGGCGGGAGGGGAGTTCGGGCGGTCTCCGATTCGAGTATCGAAATCACGTTCATGTATCGGGGCGTCCGGTGCCGCGAGCGCATCACGCTCAAGCCCACCGGCACTAATCTGAAGAAGGCCGAGCGGCACAAGGCGGCCATTGAACACGCGATCTCAATCGGCACCTTCGACTACTCGGTGACTTTCCCCGGCTCGGCTCGAGCAGCAAAATTTGCCCCAGAGGCCAGCCGGGAAACGGTGAATGGATTCCTAACCAGATGGCTGGAGGCCAAGCGAAAGCACATTGCGAGCAGCGCCTTTGAAGGGTATCGAAAGCTCGTAGAGCTCCGGTTGGTGCCCGCCCTGGGCGACCATATGCTGGTGGACCTAAAGCGCAAGACCGTCCGCGACTGGCTGGACAAGCTGGAGGTCGGGAATAAGACCCTGACCAACATCCAGAGCTGCCTGCGCTCCGCGCTGAATGACGCGTGCGAGGAGGAACTGATTGAGTCGAACCCTCTCGCCGGCTGGACCTACTCGAGGAAAGAGGCGCCGGCGAAGGATGATGATGTGGACCCGTTCAGTCCAGAGGAGCAGCAAGCGATCTTAGCCGCCCTCACCGGCCAGGCCAGAAACCTTGTCTAGTTCGCGCTATGGACCGGGCTGCGCACCAGTGAATTAGTGGCGTTGGACTGGGGTGATGTTGACTGGCTACAGGGCGAGGTGATGATCACCCGCGCTATGACCCAGGCCGCCGGCGGAACTGCGGAGGTAACGAAAACCACCGCTGGGCGTCGAGCAGTGAAGCTGCTACGGCCAGCGTTGGAGGCGCTCAAGGCGCAGAAAGAGCACACTTTCCTCGCTGATCAGGAGGTCTTCCAAAATCCACGGACGCTCGAACGCTGGGCTGGTGATCAGCCGATTAGGAAAACGATGTGGATGCCTGCGATGAAGAAGTCAGGGATCCGGTATAGGCGTCCCTATCAGACCCGTCATACGTACGCATCCGTAATGTTGTCGGCGGGCGAGCATCCAATGTGGGTAGCTAAGCAGATGGGGCACACTGACTGGACAATGATTGCACGAGTTTATGGGCGATGGATGCCACAGGCGGACTCAAATGCGGGCACTAGGGCTGAAGCGATCTGGCAACCAGAAGAGTGCGTGACTAGTCAAATAAAGATTAGTTAGCCACGCAACAAAAACCCAATTAAACTTTTGCTAAATTTTGCCGATAGAGGGGTATCACTGACAGCCTCGAGCACGTTGAAATGTTTAACAAACAGATAAAAAAAGAACTAGTGAGGCTCAAGGACGAGATCACTATACTACGCAATGAACAACAGACCCGAAACAATTCGATGCTTGAAGTAACAATTAATACAGACATGTGTATAACGGAGGCAAATGACAATTTTGCTCGATTTGTAGGAAAGCCCTCATCATCACTGATCGGTAGTTCACTCGGCACCCTCTCTCCGAGCTATGTAAAAGAGTTGCCGTGCTTCAAAAATTTCCAGAAAGCTGTCGCCTCCGGTAGCAGCGTGAGCGACGACTATCGCTACATCGCTGCAGATGACCGCATGGTATGGATGCGAGCAACGTGGTGCCCTTTAAAATCTGTTTCCGGCTCAGTCACGCACATGAAGGCTTATGCTATTGACGTTACAGATAGCATTAATGCTGCGCGAGAGCATGAGGAATTAATACAGGCACTATACCGTTCCACTGCAACAATCGAATTCCAATTAGATGGGACTATACTAGCAGCAAATACAAACTTCTTGAAAACAGTCTGTTATTCCGAAAATGAGATAGTGGGTAAGCACCACAGCATTTTCTGTGACGCATCATACGCCACCTCTCCTGCCTACCAACAACTTTGGCAACGTCTAAACGAAGGACAGTTTGTTGCCGGTCGCTTTAAGCGCTTAGATCGAAATGGGAAAGAGATTTGGCTGGAGGCTTCCTATAACCCGGTGCGGGATACCAGAGGAAAACTATACAAAATAGTTAAGTTTGCTACAGATATAACTGACCAGATAAGAAGAGAGACAGAGGTCAGTTCAGCAGCAGGTGTAGCCTACGAAGTATCTCGGCAAACTGATACGTCCGCAAAAAAAGGTGCCGAAGCGGTAAACAACACAGTCACGACCATGAACAATATAGTCACTCAAATCTCTAGTGTTTCGGATGGAGTAGAAGCGCTGGGCCGCCAGTCGCATTTAATAACTTCTATTGTCGCTACGATTGGCGGCATCGCGCAGCAGACTAACTTACTCGCTCTTAACGCTGCAATTGAAGCTGCTCGTGCTGGCGAACAAGGTAGGGGATTTGCGGTTGTAGCAGATGAAGTTAGGAAGCTAGCCGGACGAACTAGTGCAGCCACTGAAGAGATCGTAGAGGTGGTTAAGAAAAATAATGCACTTGTAGAAGAGGCTGTTGCGAGCATGGGTGAAAGTCGTAAGCAAGCTGAAAAAGGGTTGGCCCTAGCTAGTCAGGCTGGAGAAGTGATTGTTGAAATTCAGTCGGGCGCCCAAGAGGTGGTCAGTGCGGTGGGGCAGTTCGCCACCCAGCTATCAACCTAATGACAGCAAAATGACAACCTTTTGCCCGTAAGCCGTGTATAGTCGGCTACGACGGGGGTTCAAATCCCCCCGCTGGCATTCTCCCCCCACCCTCCTGAGTCCAAGGTGCCGAGACCTCAAACGCGCGATGGACAGACCTCGACGATCACTTCGACGAACTGATCGAAGTTCACGGGTTTGCCCACGTGTCGGGTAAAGCCCGATGCCCCGCTGCGCGTCAGGTCGGTGGAGGCTCCGTAACCCGTCAGGGCGATACTTGGGGTGTGAGCTATTGCCGGCAGTCCGCGCAACGCCTGCATCAATTCATGGCCATTCATACCGGGCATGCCGATGTCGGAGGTCGTACGTATCGTCTGTGGCCGCCTCCAGGGCTTTGTGCGGATCAGCAAAAGCGTGAACATTGGCGGCCTCCATCTCCAACAGGTGGGTCAGCGCGTCCAGGACCTCGGACGAGTCATCCACCAGCAGAATTTTGAGCCCCACCAACTGGCCACCGGTGACGCCCTCGTACGCTGCCTCGACAGGCTCCGGCGCCTGAAAACTCAGCGGTAACAGCACGGTGAAGTGGCTGCCCTGGCCCAACCCGGCCGAATGCACCCGGACGCTGCCACCGTTTGGGCCGAGGGGCCCTGGTCTCTACAACCGCTGCCGATGACCCGCAAGCGCCCCTGATGGCACGCCAAGCGGCAGCAGCCCGCTCCGGGCTTATGTAGCCTCTCGACGGCGCAAAGATTCTATTTGCGCTTTGGTGAATCCTTGGGCGCTATCGCCGGACCTTGCGGATCCACTTGAGGATCTTCCAGGTCGGGCGAGTCGGTATCGAAATCCAGATCCGGCTTGGGTTTGGCCTGATCTGAAGAGTGCGGGCCCTGCGCGGTATTTGGCGGTTGGTCTGGCTTGGTCATGACACGATCTCCAATGGTGTCTACAGCAGAAAGCCCCCAGCCCTGTAAGTTTGATTTTTCTGCCTGTTGTTTGCCTGAGCTCAGCACGCATGCATCAGGCTCTTGATCCGCACGGCTAGACCCTCTACCGAAAACGGCTTGGTCATGATGTGCATGTTTGCGTCCAGATCGCCGCTACCGATCACCGCTTGTTCGGCGTATCCAGTAATGAACAGCACTTTGAGCTGCGGCCGTATCACTCGGCCAGCGTCGGCCATTTGCCGGCCGTTCATGTTACCCGGCAAGCCGACATCGGACACCAGTAGATCGATCCGGGCACTAGACTCAAGCACCCGCAGCCCGGAGGGCCCATCGGCAGCCTCAAGCGCGTGATACCCCAGCTCCTCCAGTATTTCCATCACCAACACGCGAACACTCGGTTCATCATCGACCACTAGCACCGTCTCGCCCTCCCCGGCCTTGGGCATCGTGGAAACTCGTGAAGGTTCGACGGCAGCGCTCTCTCCCCTATGCCGTGGCAGGTAGAGGCTTACGGTCGAGCCCTGACCTGCCTGCGAATCGATTTTCACTTGCCCCCCCGATTGACGAATAAAGCCATAGATCATCGACAGGCCCAGGCCGGTACCCATGCCGATAGGCTTTGTGGTGTAGAACGGCTCGAATGCCTTGGCGGCCACGTCTGGCGGCATGCCGGTGCCCGTATCGCAAACCGACAACGACACGTAATCGCCCTGAGGCAGGTCTAAGGCTGCCGCGCAACGGGCGTCTAGCGTGCAAGTGTCAGTCTCAACGGTCAGCCTACCGCCATCGGGCATGGCATCCCGGGCGTTGATGCATAGGTTCAACAGAGCGTTTTCAAGCTGATTGGCGTCCACGTAAACCGGCCAGACTTCGTTGCCCGCCCGCGTCTGAGTTTCGATGGACGGCCCGACCGTTCTGGCGATGAGTTCCTTCATGCCTTCCACCAAACGCCCCACATGGGTCGCCTTGGGGTCAAGCGTCTGGCGGCGCGAAAACGCCAGGAGCCGATGGGTCAGGGACGCAGCCCTACGCGCAGCGCCCTGGGCGGCCGACAGATACTTGTCCAGCTCGGTGATGCGACCCTGGGCAATACGGTTCTGCATCATCTCAAGGCTGCCGGATATGCCTGTGAGCAGGTTGTTGAAGTCGTGAGCGATGCCGCCCGTCAACTGGCCGACCGCTTCCATTTTCTGCGCCTGGCGCAACTGCGCTTCTGAATGCAGCAGCGCCTCTGTTCGATGCAAGACAGTCTGCTCAAGCGAAGCATTGAGATTGCGCAACTCCTCCTCAGCCTGTTTACGCGCGACCGCACTGTTGGTACGTTCCAAAATATCGCGGGCAAACCGCGATTCCGGCTGACTCCACGTATGCTCTGCGCGCGTGAAAATCAGCAGCGAGGCAATCGCACGGCCTGATTCCAGAATTGGGGTGTTCATCACCGCCAAGGGCGTATCGCCCTTCCAGGCTTGGGTCCTGGGGTCTCGTCCAAGGTCGTCAACGGCGAACCATTGCGTGCAAGGCAGCATCGCGATGAGCGCGGGCTCGAGCAGTTCGGTGCCCGACGCCGCAACCCGCGAGGCGCCACCGCGGTCATCCAACGCCAAGTAATACGCCCCCTCGACATTCAGCGCCCTGACCACTGCGGTGGTGGCGGCGTTCGCCATGGCCGCATCGGTACTGAGCTCGCGCAGACGATCCCCGAGCTCCAGCAACGCGCTGCGGCGGGCCGTCGAGATGTAGAACTCGGTGACGTCCTGCAGAATGATCGTGAACCTGTCACCACTCAGCGGGTGGATCCGGCCCTCATACCAGCGGCTGACATTGCCCACCTGGTGGTTGAAAGCGATGGACTCACCGAGCGCGACGGCCTCTGCCGGGCCACTGATCCAGAAAGTCTCTACGGATGGAAATACCTGCCGGACTGTTTTTCCCTTGGTGCTCGCAGGATCGATGCCCACCTTGTCGCCCCAGGCGCGATTGACATCGAGGTAGCGCCAGTCCACCGCCCGGCCTTCGGCGTCGCGGATCAACTCGCCCAGCACCAAACCATCATTGAGGTTCTCGAATATGCCTCGCCAGTAGGCCTCGCTGTCCCGCAAGGCTTCTTGAGCCTGACGCTGGGCACTGATATCACTGAACAGCAGTGCAACCAATTCGCCATCGTTGCCCACGGCCGAGGCCCGCACGTCGTACCAGCGATTCAGGGCTTCGGCACGCTGTTCGAAACGGGCAGCCTTGCCGCTTTTGGCAATCTCGCCGTAGATATCGAACCAGTGCTGCTCATGATCAGGCGCAAGTTCACGCATCCAATTGCCGCAGGCGTCTTGCAGGCCCGTATGCGATTGGAAAGCGCGATTGGTCTCGATGAATTGGTAATCTGCAGGCGTTCCGCTTTCGTCGAAGCGCATGCGGATGACACAGAACCCTTCATCAATGGAGTCCAGCAGGCGCTGATAGCGACGCTGGCTGGCCTTTAGCGCCTGTGCGCCGGGTTGCTGATCGGTAGCAAGCCGATGCTCAGCTTCAGCCAGTTGCTGCGTGAGCCTGGCAATCTCGGCTTGAAGAAGGTGGATCTCGCTGGTACTCATGAAACGCCCCGGACTGCAATGCTGAAAGGCACCACCATGGTGGCACCTTGGCATAGGAACGCAGGCCAGTGGGCAAGTTCGACACTGCGGGATCTAATTCACCTGACTGCGATCGGTCAACCAGGATCGTCACGCCCCAGGTTTGAGCACCACTTTAGTCCAGCCTTCGTCACGCGCATCAAAATGCTGGTAAGCATCAGGGCCGTCGGCAAGCTTTAGCCGATGAGAGATGATCTGCGAAGGGGTGGCCCGTCCGTGGTGGATGAGGGCCGCGAGTCGGCGGTTGTAGGCTTTGACGTTGGCCTGCCCGGTACGAATCTGCTGCCCTTTGAACCAGAAGGCGCCAAAGTCAAAGGCCATCTTGCCTTCTTTAGCCAACTCGTTTTTCGCCCCCGGGTCCTGTGGCACGAATACCCCGACCACACCGATACCGCCCGTGGCCTTGGTCGATGCCACCAGGTTGTTCATGGTCAGGTGGTTGGCCTCGTGGCCGTGCCGATCGCAACACTGGTACCCCACACACTCGCACCCGCGATCCGTGCCTTTGCCATCGGTCAGGTTGAGAATCTGGTCCACGGCCTCTTGTCCGAGGGAATGAATGGGCGTGGCACCCAATTGTGCCGCAAGCCGCAAACGGTCCGGGTGACTGTCGACCACAAACACTTGGGACGCGCCTTTGATCATTGCCGAGTGAGCCGCCATCAAGCCTACCGGCCCGGCGCCGTAAATGGCGATGCTTTCACCGGGTTGCAAGCCGGCCAGTTCGGTAGCATGCCAACCGGTGGGGAAGATATCCGACAGCATCACGTAATCGTCTTCACGTTCTTGGGCATCCTCCGGCAGTACCAGGCAATTGAAGTCTGCGAAGGGCACACGAAGCAACTCCGCCTGCCCGCCCTGGTAGGGTCCCATTTCGGCGAAGCCATAGGCGGCGCCTGCGCTGCCCGGGTTGGCGGTCAGACAGAAGCCGGTCAGGCCCTTCTCGCAATTTTCACAGAATCCACAGCCGATATTGAAGGGCAGACAGACCCTGTCACCCACCTTGATTCGCTCTACCGCAGCACCGACTTCGATGACCTCCCCCAGGTTCTCATGCCCAAATACTCGCCCGGATTCGAACGAGGTGCGCCCTTCGTACATATGCAGGTCGGAACCACAAATATTGGTAGTGGTCACGCGAACCAGCACGTCGGAGGCTTTCTCAATCCTGGCGTCGGGCACGGTTTGAATGCTCACATCGCGCGGTCCGTTATAGACGATTGCTTTCATGGTGATCTCCGGTGCTTGGCTGGCGAGTTCGCTGACCATGCAGTATCAGTCCCGGCACACCTCACCATCGTTCAAGTAATCAGCTCCAGCGCAGACGAGTGGTGCAACCCAGCACATCCCCGGACTCCCTGAGGTGATCACCTAACCTTTGAAGGCGTCAGTGCCTCATGGCCGACTTCGCAGCACCATTGATCCCTGCCCTGACGCTTGGCCATGTACAGGCAGGCATCAGCGGCAGCGATCATACTGGTGGGGCTCGCGAACTCAAGCGCCGGCCTGCGGCAGCACACACCGACGCTGGCAGTGACCTGTTGTTGCGGGTGATCCAGGTGTTCGATCCCCAACGTGCGGATGGCCTGAAGGATCTGCTCGGCGATGGCGCAGGCGCCTGCCAGGTCGGTGTCAGGCAGTAACACCGTGAACTCTTCACCGCCAAAACGAGCAGCCAGATCGGCCGGTCGTTTCAATGTCGCCTGGATGGCTGCCGCCACCTGTCGCAGGCACGCGTCTCCGGCAGGATGACCATAGCGGTCATTGAATCGTTTGAAGTAATCGACATCCAACATCACCAGGGCGATAGGGGTCCGCTCACGCCTGGCACGCTCGACTTCGCGGGTCAGCGTCAAGTCCAGCTTGCCTCGATTGCCCAGGCCGGTCAGGCTATCGGTCAACGCCATGTCGCGAACCGCCTGATGGGCCAGCCTGATTTCTTTCTCCAAGGCCATGCGGCCGCGTAGCTGATTCAGAACGATAGCGCCGAAACCACTTAACCCGGCCAGCAGGATCAACAGCACTAGGGCTGATTTGAACAAATCGTGGCGCCAAGGCCCCACGATGGACTCCAGCGACAAACCCGCCTCCACCACCAACGGGTAGGAGGCGAGCGCTCTGTAGGCGTATAGCCGCGGCGTGTTGTCGATCACGGCCATCACCTCGGCAACGCCTTTGTTAGAGACGGGCAGGTAACGCTTGAAAATCTCACTTTCCGCCAGACTCAGGTCTGCCGCCGGGGACATGAACGGACGGCGCACCAACACCTCGCCACTGCGCAGTGCCAGCACCAAAGCGCCTTTGTCGTCCAACTGGAAATCACCGTAGTAATCCAGAAAATAGCTGAGTTTGAGCGTACCCAGCAGTACGCCCCCGAACGAGCCATCGGGGTTATCCAGGCGACGAGATACTGGTATGACCAGCTCGCGAGAGGTCCGGCTTTTCACCAGCTTGCCAATCAAAATATCGCGGCTGGCGTGGGTGCGATGGTAATTGAAGTAATCACGATCGGCGTTGTTGGCGGTTTCGGGGGTAATGTACTGGCTGGTGGCGATCCAATTGCCGGACGGGCCGTAGATGAACAACCCTTGCAGCTGGGGCATCAGCAGCGTTTGCTCCTTTAGCAGGCCTTGGATACGTGGCGTATCGATGGTATTCAGTCCATCGCCCTCCAAACGCTCACGCAGTCCCGCCGTCACCACATCGACTTCGCGAACAGCGTCTTCGGCATGCTGCGCGGTGGCGCGCGCAAGGTTGCTGACCGAGTCCTGCGCCACGGCATACGCACGGTGATAGTCACGCTCCGCGCGCCAGCCCTCGACACCGATGAAGGTCACGACCACCAGCGCCATGAACGCCATGGTCAAACGGAAGACCTTCGAGTTGCTAGGGCCGCGTGGCAGCGCGTTGTCGCCGAGCAGACTTTGCGACGACTCCATCAGTTTGCGTCCAAGCATGATCATTTTCCTGCCGCAGTTCGACGTTAATCCGACAGAGGCATAAGGTGGTCGTTCAGCGAACCTTCCGCCCGCATACCTCCTGTGGCCCCAGCATTGCCGGCCAGAAAAAATGAACGATCACCTCTCCCGCGCTCTCCACCCTCATGACACGCCCACTGGCACAGGCTAGCAGCGTTGACCATCCACTTGAGGGAAACTCCGTGACCACTGAAAACCAGTACCGCATGCAGAATCCACTGACCCAGTACCCGGCACCGCCGTTTCCAGAACAACCCCAACCGGCACCGGGCAGTGTGTACGCTCTGCAGCCCAAGGCCGATCACGGTGAAACCAGCTACAAGGGGTTCAGTCGCCTGGCCGGTCGCAAGGCGTTGATTACCGGCGCCGACTCGGGCATCGGGCGCGCCACAGCCATTGCCTTCGCGCGTGAGGGCGCCGACATCGTGCTCAGCTACCTGCCCGAAGAGCAGGCCGATGCACACGAGGTGGTGGAGCTGATCCAGGCGGAGGGGCGCAAGGCGGTAACGCTGCCCGGCGACCTCAAGGATGAGGCTTTTTGCACCACGCTCATCAGCCAGGCAGTCCAGGCCTTGGGCGGGCTTGATATCCTGGTGAATGTCGCTGGCAAGCAAACCGCCCAAAAAGACATCGCCGAACTCACCACCGAGCAGTTCGACGCCACCTTCAAGACCAACGTCTACGCATTGTTCTGGCTGTGCAAGGCGGCATTGCCTCACTTGCCTGCCGGCGCCACCATTATCAACACCGCGTCGATCCAAGCCTACCAGCCTTCGGAAACGTTGCTGGACTACGCACCTACCAAATCGTCCATCGTGGCCTTCACCAAAGCCTTGGCCAAACAAGTCATCAGCAAAGGCATTCGTGTAAACGCCGTAGCCCCTGGGCCGTTCTGGACGCCCCTGCAACCCTCCGGCGGCCAACCTCAGGAAAAAATCCGCGAGTTCGGCACGGAAACACCGATGGGGCGACCTGGCCAACCTGCTGAGTGCGCACCCCTCTATGTGCTGCTGGCGAGTCAGGAGTCCAGCTACATCACCGGCGAGGTGTTTGGCGTCACAGGCGGCAATCCACTGCCGTAACCTGACGCGGCAGGCGTTGCGCCGCGACGCGCTGCCGTCTTTCGAGACAACAGAGAGGTGACTATGGATCTTGGAATCAAGGGGCGCGTCGCGCTGGTCACAGACGCCGGCGGTGGCATTGGCCGAGCCACTTCCCGACTGCTGAGCGAGGAAGGTGCGCTGCTGGTACTCACCGATCGCGACAAGCAGGCAGTACAGTTGCTCTCCGCCGACTTACCAGGAGAAAACTCGTGGTACCTGCCGATATCACCGACCAGCGGGCCATCGAGCGCGTGGTGGCCCTGGGGGAAGAGCGTTTTGGCAAGATTGATATCGTCGTGCATACCGCAGGCGTCACCGGCGCCAAGGGCGATCCACTGGAGTTCAGCGATGCTGATTACGAGGAAGCCTGGCAGACCGACTTTTTCTCCTCGGTGCGCGTCGCCCGCGCCACTATTCCACGCATGCGCCCGCGCGGATGGGGAAGATTTGTGTGCATCACTTCGGAGAACGCCGCACAACCGTACTATGAGGAGGCGGTGTACAACGTCGCATCATGGGCAGTCTTTTCGTTATGTTCTTCTGCTCGACTAGAGTAACGATAGGCAATGTTTCTACTTCATCAGCTCACGACATCTTGCCTTTACAACAAAGCCCCATACGGCTATTCCATAGTGCGCTTGAAGTAGCGTAACAAAGACACGAAAAGCGCAAAAGTTCCAGACACCTGAAAGTAGCGGCATAATGAAATAGCGCAAAGGTTTTCTCTTGGTGCTAAAAATCGTAATTACGCCGTGCGATCGCAAAACTGATAAATCATCAACGATCGGCTTCGGTTGGTCTTGTCGGCATCCACCCAGCATCTAAAGCACATGCGTACTTTCCCAAGAAGTGCTTTCAAACCTCGTGTCCCGCCAAGTTATTCTACCCTGTTAACAACACGCTTCGTTTGGAAGTTGGAGAGTATTAATTTCCGCAAACAATCCCTATTAACTTACGCATAAATTCCGTCTGTAAGTTGCGAAACGGTGAGGCGAGGCGGCCGCTGCTGCGAGCAACCAACGCGTAGGCGCGCTTTGGCTAATCAAAGGCCGGTAGTAGGCCATCTCGCCTTGCGTCCTCAGACGGCAGTAGGATTGGCGACCAGTCCTCGTAAATTACGGCCCCGATATTTTATTTTTGCGCTACGCTCATCAGGAGCGCTAAATGTGTGGCTGGCCTCACCGATGACGCGCTAACTGACCCGCCCAGTGCCTCCCCGTTGGGCGGTTTTTTTCTTACCTCGGACTATATTCACATGTAGTGGTCTAATGAAACCGGACACCCATTTAGGCGAGAATGCTCGCCACAGAGAGGTGTCTGATGACCAAGCAACGTCGTACCTTTACCCCTGAGTTCAAGCGCGAGGCTGCGTGCCTGGTGCTCGACCAGGGCTACAGCCACATCGATGCCGCCCGTTCGCTTGGGCTGGTTGAGTCGGCCCTGCGCCGGTGGGTCAACCAGCTCCAGCAAGAACGAGGCGGTATCACACCGACTAGCAAAGCGCTGACGCCCGAGCAGCAAAAAATCCAGGAGTTGGAGGCCCGAATCAACCGGCTGGAACGGGAAAAGTCGATCCTAAAAAAGGCCACCGCGCTCTTGATGGCCGAGGAACACGAGCGTTCGCGTTAATCGATCAACTGCGGGCTCAAGAGCCTGTTGATCTGTTGTGCTCGGTATTTGAAGTCACCCGATCTTGCTACTACGCATACTGCCGAAAACGTCGGTATCCGGACGCTGAACGTGTGGTTTTACGCAGCCGCGTTAACGAGTTGTTTACGCAAAGCCGAAGCGCTGCGGGCAGCCGGAGCATCATGCTGATGTTGAAAGAGGACGGCATGCAAATCGGGCGATTCAAGGTGCGTAGGTTGATGTGCGAGATGAACTTGATCAGCAAACAGCCGGGCTCCCACGCCTACAAAAAGGCGACAGTGGAGCGGCCCGATATCCCGAACGTGCTTGATCGAGAGTTCACCGTGGCATCACCCAACAACGTCTGGTGCGGTGACATTACGTACGTCTGGGCTGCAGGCCGGTGGCACTATCTAGCGGCTGTCATCGACCTTTGTGTCCGCCGTGTTGTGGGTTGGGCGTTCTCGGCAAAGCCCGATGCCGACTTGGTAATCAAGGCGTTGGACATGGCTTATGAGCAGCGTGGCAGGCCGCAAAATGTACTGTTTCACAGCGACCAGGGCAGCCAATATGGCAGTCGGAGTTTCCGCCAGAGACTATGGCGATACCGCTTCACACAGAGCATGAGTCGACGCGGCAACTGCCATGACAATGCGCCCATGGAACGGTTATTTCGGAGCCTGAAAACTGAATGGATACCGACGGTGGGTTACATGAGCGCTGCGCTCGCACAACGGGATATCGGCCGGTTCCTGATGGAGCGGTACAACTGGCGGCGACCGCATCAGTTCAACGACGGCTTGGCGCCCGCCGTTGCCGAAGAAAAACTTAACTCGGTGTCCGGGATTAGTTGACCACTACATAGTGACCGCACCTCGGACACACACGCTCCACCCAACTATCATCACTTTGAAACCGCTCTGCTGGCTCAGCACAAATCGCACAATTCATATAGCTTTCCTTGCTTTACACGCACTAACCGGGTATTACTTTTTATAGATAGACCAAATTTCTAGGATCTGCCACTGATCTATGCCCGGGCTAGGCATGCGCCCCTTCCGTAGACAAGGTGAAATTTTGACGGTCGCTATGTTTCGTCGGCATTGCGACGTTCACCGATCGTAAATGGGTGGAGTGTTCGGCCTAGGCCCCTACCCAGTTCGGCATGGAAGCAGAGGATGCGGTGGATGTCGAACCCACCATGTGCAACGGGTTCAGAAGCACCCCGCATCCCTGTTTTGCCGTAGGTGAGTGATGACGAACAGCGCCCCGAACGGCCCATCGTCAAACGCTCCGCCATCGAAAGAAGGTGCCGTTCGTGCTTCCCGCACGACATGTTATTCGGCGCGCTTGCAGCTTGAACACGCGCGCGACGCTGTTTGACGACCCGGACCTGGTCCAGACGTTGACACTGTTAACTCGCCTGGTGGCTGTATTTTCTAAGCCAACATTCAAATTTTCAGTGCATTCCACTGCAAAGGCCTAAGAAACGCGCGTGAAAATCATTTTGGAGCTGTTGTGTCATTTCGCCATCCCTGCCCAGGCACCACCTAATGCTTCCTTGAGCGCCTGGAGGAGGATTACAACCGCAACCTGCCCAAGCGCATCCTGCAGGCGCTGGAAGAGTCCGCCGGCACGCTGAGCGGTTACAAGCTCAATCGCCTGGAATATGTCCTACAGACCGCAGCGCGCACCGAAGCCGACGGTGCCGACGAGGACATGATCGTCGGGGCGCTGATGCACGACCTAGGCGACAGCCTGGCACCCTACAACCACTCGCAATTCGCCGCCGCCATCATCCGCCCGTACGTGCGCAGCGAAGTGACCTGGATTCTGCACCACCACGGCTTGTTCCAGAACTTCTACCACATCCATTACTACGGCGGCGACCGCCATGAACGCGATCGTTACAAGGACCACCCGTTTTATCAAGGCTGCGTAGACTTCTGCGAGCGCTGGGATCAGGCATCATTTGATCCTGACTACCCTATCCCCGCCTTGGATCATTTCGAGCCCATGGTGCGCAGGGTTTTTGGCCGGAGGCCGTTTGACCCGCAGGTCATCGGGCAGGAATATAGGCTTGACCTCTAATATGGTGTTACCCGGCGCACAGGCATAGCGGATTCGCAAAGCCGTCTCGCTCAGTGCTCAAGGAAATCGACGCGCTTGCTGGCGTGCCCCGATCTTGAGCGCTTGAGTTAGGCCTCGTCGGATTTACGCTTAGTCGCTCGCTCCCTTTATCTTGGAGCGCTGCGGCGCACAGAGAAATTCTCTGACCGACGTTACGTAAGGGCTGTCTGCCGTCCCACCACACAAGGCCGGGGCTCTCTTAACGCTGCCCCCAACGACTTTCTTGTTTCGTCATAGCGCTAGACCACTACGCCCGCATCGCTAACAGCCCCAACGAAATTTTGCACCTGTTACGCAATGCATCTCCTTTCTTGCGGTCTCTACCCTGACTCCGCAAAAGGACAGGCTTCATGTCAAGACGCACTGCGCTCTGCCTGCTGACCCTGCCGCTGTTTACAGGCTGCCAGTATATCCCCCACACCGATTACTTTATGGCCCCTGACAATGAGCCCAACCCCGCCTGGATACGCATCGTCAACTTCACTCAGCACGCCGATCTGTACCAGTACGAAAACGGTGTACGTTCGGGCGGCGCAATTCGCAATGGGCCGCTTCCGTTCATCCATACCCAGGATGAAGGTATGCCCAAAGCGGGGCAAAATCTGACTTCGGACTATTACGAAACTCGGATCAGGCCCGGCATCGAAACGCATGTGAGTATGTTCTGGGAGGGCGCGCGCACGCAGTCCTGCTACGTCACAACGACGTTTAGGCCCCAAGCTGGGCGCCTGTACCAGTTCAGGCTTACATCAGGTTCAGCAGGCACCTGTACGTTGTACCCGTCGCTGATCGAGCGCGACAAGGACGGCGATGGCTGGCATCTCACGCCAAACTCGCAGGTGACCTACAAGGGCGAAGGGCCGACGGCCAAAACCCATTACAACAATAGCCGCTTCAAGGATCCCGATTATCATCCCCCTGCGGACCTCTATCCCGGCATGGATGTTTTATGACGCAATCAACAAGGACATGCTCATGCCTGACAACACGACCACAAGGAATGGCCCAATGAGTGTCAGAACGTACTGGCTGACGCTCAGCGAACGAGCTTCAGAGGATCTATTCACATGGGCGGCTTTTGTCGCGCAAACAGAATTTCTATGGCAAGACACCGGTTTGGTCCAGGACGCCGCCGCCTGGCAGCGGCTTTGGTTCGAGCTGGAGATCATCAACGGGTTGGCGCTGGCGAAATGGGAAGACCAAGGCAAGCCAGGTGATTGGTCGCCCATCTGGAACGCAGAGTATCGGCAAGAAGCTGCCACCCTGGCTGCCGAATTGGGAGCAATGCTGCACGATGCAGATTCTTCTACCGCCTGAATACTCGAGGTAATACGGACTATCACGTTAGCCTCGGTTGCGCCTGAGGTGACTGGGCAGGCGTGCACGTTTGACGACTGCCCAGCCCGCTACCTGGCGTATAGGGCTGACTATCGACCCCGCCAAGACCGTAAGAAGGTGCTGAAGCTCATTGCCGCCTCCGACAACGGCCGATCAGTGGGGGTCGTCAGCCCTACCGGTGCGCGCAGCAACGGGCTGCTGAACGGCAACGCGCGGACGATGCCCAGGCGCAGGTCCAGGTCGACCACGCCGCGCTGTACGCACCAGACCGCGTCATGATCCTGCACATAGACCCGCGAGAACGTCTCGCTCAATGATTCGAGCATATCGAAGCGCTCGGTGGCGTGCTCCGACAACAGAAAATTCTCGACGCTGATGCGCACCAACGAGCCCTGGGGCGAAGCGATCAACACGTAGGGGCGCAAGTCCTCCAGCCGCAGGTGCTCGCGATCCGCCAAGGGATGGCCGCTGCGCACCACCATCAGCAGGTCTTCCTCGTACAGCGCCTCAAACGCCACACCCAGCAGTCCCGGCCGATCAGCCGCCCCACGATCAGGTCAATGGCGCCGGTACGCAGCTTGCCCACCAGAAACTCATAGACACCCGACAGCACCTGCACCTGCACGTGGGGCGCCTGCTCGCGCATCTGCGCCACCACGGGCGCCAGCATGTAGCCCGCCGCCGTGGGCAGCGCGCCCACGCGTACCACCTGGGGCATTTGCGGGGCGGCCTGGGGCAGCGCCAGCGCCTGGCTGAAACTGCTCAGGGCCTGGGCAGCGTGCGTGTGAAAGGCCTCGCCGGCCCGGGTCAACTGCACGCCCTTGCGGCCGCGTATCAGCAGTTGCACGCCAACGTCCTGTTCAAGCTCCTTGAGGCTTTTGGAGACGGCGGACAGGGTGATGTGCATCAGCTTGGCCGCCGTTACCAGGCTGCCCGAGCTGACCACCGCCGCGAACACGCGCAGGTGGCGAAGATTGATCAGGTTCACGATAAGCCTCCGCTACTTAATCAACCTGGAGGTTAACCAACAGCGGATTTTATATCAATTTAATCAACCTCGCGTTTGACCTAGCATGGACCCACGTTTGCCCTACAACAAAAACCGAGGACAACCTCATGAGGACTCTGGACAGGCGGCTCGGCGTTTCAAGCGCCTCGCTGCCCAGCCTCTCCCCGGAAAGACTGATCGATGAACTGGCCACGCAGGGTTACCAGGGCGTGGAGTGGCGCGTGGCCGACACCCACGGCATCAGCGCATCGGCGCCCTGGCATGCACGGGACAACAACCGCTGCACCGTCGCGCCCGACGAGGCATCGATTCAACGCATCCAGCGGCTGTGCGAAGCGGCCGACCTGACAATCTTCGCCCTCAGCCCTTACCTGGCTGTCGGCGATGTTCAGCAGGCGGTGCGCCTGATCGACCTCGCGGCACTGGCTGGCCAGGCTCGCCTGCGGCTATGGGCCCCGGATCCCGAGCAGGAAAGCTATGCCCAGGCCTGCGCCCGCATGCGCCGCTTTCTCGACCAGATTGTGCCACGGGCCCAGGCAAGCGGCGTGCAACTGGCCCTGGAGGTGCACCAACGCACCATCTGCTCCAGCCCCTCGCTGGCCATGCGCATTGCCGAGCACTACCCGGCGCAGCAGTTGGGCATCATCTACGACATGGGCAACCTGGCCATCGAAGGCCGGGAGAACGTCAAGCTCTCGCTGGAGCTGATGGGCGCCCACCTGACCCACGTCCAGGTCAAGAATGTCGCCTACAAGGCTCTGGCTCCTGGCCAGGGCTGGGCCTGGGAATGGTGCCCGCCGGACCAGGGCGTGCTGCCCCTGCGGCAGATGTTGACCACCCTGCGCGACAGCGGCTTCAGTGATTGGGTGTCCATCGAGGACTTCTGCACCACGGCCTGCGATGACGTGCTAAAGCTTGGGCGCAACCGCGCGCTGATCCGTGACTACCTGGGCCTGGACACTCCCGGCACCCCCACCACCGCCCCCACAAGGACTGCCCATGACCACTGCACCCACTGACCGCCGTGTAGCCCTGATCACCGGTGCCGCCGGCGAACTGGGCCGGGCCATCTGCAAACGCCTGTGCAAGGATGGCCTGGATATCGTCGCCGTGGACCTCAACCTGGAAGCCACCGAAGGCCTGGTACAGGACCTGATGCTGGAACCCGGCCAGCGCGCCCTGGCCCTGCGCGCCGACCTGGGCGACGCCGCCTCCATCACCACCATGGTCGAGCAAGCCGGCGCCGCCTTCGGCCGCATCGACGTGGTGGTCAACAACGCGGCGGTCAACCATCGCGGCTCGCTGTACGATTTTGATCCCACGCAGTGGGACCACATGATGGCGGTCAACCTGCGCGGCCCGGCCCTGTTGTGCCAGCAGGTGGCGCCCTATTGGAAAAAACAGCGCAGCGGCCGGGTGATCAACATGGTCTCGCGCTGCTGGGTGGCCGGAGGGCCGCCCGCGTACGTGGCATGCAAGGCCGGGCTGGTGGGGCTGACGCGTTCGATGGCGCGCGAACTGGCGCCACACAATGTGACCGTCAATGCCATCGCCCCGGGCCTGCTGCCGTCGGCGTTCACCCAGGAGGGGCGCGACCTGGAAAGCTTTGACGCCATGGTAGAGGGGTCGATTCGCAACACGCCCCTCAAGCGCCTGACCACGCCTGCGGATATCGCCAACACCACGGCGTTCCTGGCCTCCCACGATGCCGCGTTCATCACCGCCGAGGTCATTCACGTGTGCGGCGGCAGCCAGCTGGCGCCGTTCGGCAACGGCTGAGCCTTGCACCCTGACTAACCAACCCCAACAACGACAATAAAGGTTGCCCATGAGCACACACCAACCCTACGACCGGAGGATGGCCCGCAAGGCCGCCTTCGGCAGCTTCCTTGGCAGCGTGGTGGAATACTACGACTTCTTCATCTACGGCTCGGCCGCGGCGCTGGTGTTCAGCACGCTGTTCTTCCCCTCCTCCGACCCTATGGCGGGCACCCTCGCGGCGCTGGCCACCTTTGGGGTGGGCTACATCGCCCGCCCCTTCGGCGCCTTGATTTTCGGCCACTTGGGTGACCGCATCGGCCGCAAGCGGGTGCTGATGATGACCCTGGTGCTGATGGGACTGTCCACTTCGCTGATCGGCCTGCTGCCCACCCACGCCAGCGTCGGCGCCTGGGCGCCAGGGTTGCTGGTGTTCTGCCGCTTGCTGCAAGGCCTGTCGGCAGGCGGTGAACAGGTGGGCGCCAGCCTGCTGACCATGGAGCATGCACCGGGCAGGAAACGGGCGTTCTACACAAGTTGGTTGATCAATGGCGCGTCCATGGGCTCGATCCTGGCGACCTCGGTGTTCATCCCGTTGTCGATGCTGTCGGAACAACAGTTGCTGGCGTGGGGCTGGCGCATCCCCTTTTTGCTCAGCGCGGTGATGGTCACTATTACCTGGATGATCCGCCGTGGCGTGGACGAAAGCCCCGAGTTCCTGGAAAAGCGCGACGAAGTCGCCCAGGCACCGGTGGTGGAGATGTTCAGCAAGGAACGGCGTGCGTTCGTCACGGTGTTCTGCTGTGCGCTGATTTGTTCCGTGTCGTCGCTGGTGATGATTTTCGGCCTGTCCTGGGCCACCAACAACCAGCACGTCGACCGCTCGGCAATGCTGACCGCCATCGCCGCCAGCCAAGTGGTGGCGCTGATCTGCCAGCCGCTGTACGGCCTGCTGGCCGACCGCATCGGCAAGAAACGCATTTTTGCGCTGGGGTCGCTGGCGTGCTGCGCGGGGGTGTTCGTGTTCCTGTGGTCGATCACCACCGGGCAGATTGGCCTGATCATCTTTGCCACGGTGTTGCTCAAGGCGGTGCTCTACAGTGCACCCAACGCGTTGTGGCCATCGCTCTACGCCGAGCTGTTCAGCATCCGCGTGCGCTACACCGGGGTGGGGCTGGCCACGCAGCTGAGCTTTATCGTCTCGGGGTTTTCGCCCAGCCTGTGTTATGCGCTGCTCAACCAGGGCGCTGGGTGGTTGCCGGTGGGGTATTTCATTGGTGGGTTGTCGCTGGTGGCGTGTATTGCGGCGCTGGCATCCAAACCGGCGGCGACTGACAGTAAGGTAATTGCCGGGGCAACGATGGCGTAAGCGAGGCGACAACAGACCTCAAGTGCAGTAACTCGGTCCTCAGGTCCGAGCGTATGAAAATCGATCTGACAACTACGGTGATCCCATTCAAGTGTTTGCGACTCGTAGGGCTATCTTTTGGCGAGCCGAAGGATGCAGATGAACATGCCACCAACGACAGTCAAAACGCTAGTCCGTTTGAAGCATCTTACGCTAACCCAGGAGCCTTCGGCTCCTGGGGAGCATGGACAGCAGGTGATAGCCATACTTACTCGACCGCACGGTATACCACTCACTGTATCCAGCAGATCAACACACTAACCCATCAAAAGGAAATAGTGCCGCAGCGCTGCATGCACTGCATTTCCGCAATGTGGAAGCAATTCTAGTAGAGCCTGCATCGTTGTGTTGGGGCATCTCGGTACCTAAAACACTCGGTTTCGATCCGCTAGAATGGCGCCAATCGGGGCTCAGCGCATATTGTGTTCAACACGCTGTAGAGGGCACGGAAGTGCTACTTGAATACTCACTTAGCGAGTCTTGGCGGTGCCGCTCGGTATCGCACTGATCGCGTATGGTCTGGAATTTTGGCCACCTACAGTTCGAAAACCAACAGGCTGTCTGCTCATCTGTGCAATTTACGGCTGGGTGGCAGCCTGGCGCTTTCAATAAGTATTGCGACCATGCTTCTGTCACTGATTGCAGGGAGTCAGATACCTGCATGATCTTCAGAAAACTACTGCTGGATGAGGTCTCTGTGGAGGAATATTGGACGAATGTGACCAACGAGAACCCTGGAATGCGCCGGGCGTTGTTGGCACTCTCCGACGACGAACTTAAGACCCTGCTGGAAGTATCCGCCAGCCACGTGTCTACCAATATCTCCAGAAGCTCCGTTAGCCACTTTAGGCTGGCCCGAGACGATTATGCTGCGTCATCAATGGTGGCTGTATGTAACCGTCCGGTAAACACGTCTTCCCAGCGATACTGCCGAAGGGCATGGTGCGCACTTGAGGACACACCTGTCCTGGCCCATCAAGCAAACTTCCCATTGCCCCTCGCCGCCGTACCTACAGTAAGTTCTTCAAAACCCGAGTTATTTGGGAGCGCACCGAACCTGATGCCTCTACCGCAAATACAGCTAGCTACTTGCGATGACTCTCTGCCTGATGGCTGCCGTCGCAGCCCAACTGGTCAGGGTCATCCGAGCAACTGTCCTGGTAGCTGAAGTACTGGCAGCCCGCACACAGCGTGAACACGAAAATGACGATAAGTTTATTCATGAAACTCCTACCGAGCCAACTTTCACTTCTGCTTTATATGATCCAGAGCTTTGTTGGCCTGGTCGGCACACTTCTTGTAGTCACCGGACTTGTGAGCCTCTTTAGCTTGCTGATGCTCATGGTGCCCTGAGGAAGTGAAATCAGCCTCAGTGGCGGCCTTCAGCTTCCCCAAAGCCTCCTCACACTCGTGATGGTCATCCTTGGCAAATGCAGGGCTCGTAACAAGGAACGTCGTTAGCAGGCAGGGTATTAGCAATCGCATGGGAAACACCTTGGAAATAACTAATTTGTGTGATCGACGGCCGGGAGTACTCAAAGATGCTTCTTAGCTTCCTTGTCCAGATGTTTGTCAGCTTTATGCCGTTCCTCGTCGTCATGCTTCACGCCTTTATCCACTTCGCTAGCATCATGCTTGACGCCTTTGTCCGCTTCCTTAGCATCGTGGTCGACGCCTTTGTCTACTTCGCGATTGTCATGGCGAATACCTTTGGCCACCTCGTCTTCGGCAAACGCCAACGGGAGGACGGAACCGGAGAGCAGCAAGGTGATCATGGCTGACGAAACGAATTTGTTCATGGTGATACTCCTGTACGAACAGCGAGGCCTTTGTGACCTCATCGCTACTTAGCGTAGACAACAAAGTCGAATGTGACAGGTTTTTTTATCGGCTCTGACGTGGTTCATCTGGGGCGTCCGGGCATCCCCTCTTGTGTGATTAAACCTGCTGCCACTTATGCGGAAGCAGCTGCTCGATTTCACTCGCCCGCTGTGTCGGCAGCCGCGTGAGAACATCCTTCAAATAAGCATACGGATCATGCCCATTCAACCGCGCAGACTGGATCAAACTCATGATCGCCGCTGCCCGTTTGCCGCTGCGTAGCGACCCTGCGAAGAGCCAGTTCTTGCGTCCAAGAGCCCAGGGGCGGATCTGGTTCTCGGCCCAATTGTTGTCAATGGGTACGGCCCCGTCATCGAGGTAGCGCGACAGCGCTGCCCAGCGTTTCAGGCTGTAATCCAACGCTCTGCTGATAGCCGAACCTTCGAGCATAAGATCACGCTGGGCGATCATCCAGGCGTGCAGCATATCCATCACCGGTAAGGCTTTTTCTTGCCGTATTCGGCGCCGTAAATCCGGTTCAAGGTCGCGGACTTCGCTCTCGATTTCGTACAGCAACTGGATATAACGCAGGGCCTGCTCGGCGAGCAGGCTCTTGTTGGTGGCGTGCAGTTCGAAGAACTTGCGTCGCGCATGGGCCATGCAGCCGATCTCGGTCACGCCGAGTTCAAAACTGGCCTTGTAACCGCCAAAATCATCACACACCAGCTTGCCCTTCCAGTCTTGCAGGAAGTTGCGAGCGTGCTCACCGGCTCTGCTGGGGCTGAAGTCGTAAACGACAGCCGCTGTTTCGCAGAATTGGCTGGTGGCGTAGGCCCACACATAAGAACGATGGGTTTTCTTCGAGCCCGGAGCGAGCATCTGCACGTTCCATCGGCGTGGATGATCTGGTGCCCGAGCACTACATCGCGTAGCGCATCGACCAGAGGCTGCAACTGCACGCCAGTAACGCCAACCCCCCTTGGGCCAAGGTTGAGCGTGGAATCGCCAGGCCCGCTCTACCGAAAATCGATTCCTGACGGTAAAGAGGCAGATGGTCGGCAAACTTTGCGATCATGACGTGGGCCAATAGCCCGGCGGTCGGGATACCCTTGTCGATGACCTGTGCCGGAACGGGTGCCTGGATCAGTGTTTCGCAGTCATCGCATACCCACTTGCCACGGACATGGCACTCGACGGTAAATACGCCGGGCGTGTAGTCCAGCTTCTCGCTGACATCCTCACCGATGCGCTTGAGTGCACAGCCGCATTGGCAGTGGGTGTTGTCCGGTTCGTGATGAATCAACATCCGTGGAAATTCTGCCGGCAACGCGGTGCGCTTGGGCTTTTGCTTTTTCTCGGTCGGTATAGGAGCTGTTCGCAAGGTTTGAAGCTCAGCTTCAATCGCCGCGATATCGGTATCGATCAAGTCATCGAGCAAGCTGGTCTGCTGCGGATTCAACTGCTCGCTACGCTTGGCAAACTTCAAACGCTTTAGTTGCGCGATCTCATGGGTCAGTTTCTCGATAACCGTCTGATCACGGTTGATCTTCTTGCCCATGGTCTCGACTTGCTGGTCGAGTGTCTCGACACGCTGTATCAACTGCGCCGCCAAAGCGCGCAGTTGTTCGGGGGTAAGGTGATCGAGATTGGGGAGCGAAGTCATGGTGCCGATTTTGCCAGGCCGGGCAATTCGCGGCGATAGACCGATAGGCTAATGGCAGCCGTTAAAGCAGTGTGATCGCACCGCCGGAGCGCGCGCGCTGCCACGGCAGGCCCAACACCAGGGCCTGGAGTTGCTCGGTATCCAGCTCTATTTCAGAGCCATGGCGAATGCCTGGCCAGTGGAACTTACCTTGGTTCAACCGGCGAGCAGCCAGCCAGATGCCGAAGCCGTCATGCACCAGAACTTTCATCCGGGTGGCGCGGCGGTTGGCGAACAGATAAGCACAGTGCGGCTTCGCCGCACCGAACACCGCTATCACTTTGGCCAACGCGGTCTCGGTGCCAGCTCGCATGTCCATTGGCTCGGTAGCGAGCCAGATGGAGTCGATGCGAATCATCGCAGCAGGTCTCGAAGAAAGGTCGCGCACGCAGCAGCACTTTCAGTTGGCCAGTTCACTTTGACGGTGCCACGCGTGTGCTGGATCTCAACGCAGATATTCGATGATGCAGCTTGCGAATTTACTCCGGCCAGCTGCATGGGTAACGGAATAAACGCAGGCTGCGGCGCCGTGTTTTTCTGCGGTTGTACCCGAATCCATTTATGGACGAGGTTTGCGTTGAGGCTATGGCTGAGCGCGATGCTGGCAATAGAAGCGCCGGGCTGGGCACACTCTTGAATGACTTGGGCCTTGAAGGACTTGGAGTAGGAACGGCGTTGTGGCTGCATGAAATACCCGCTTGAAAGGCTAGAACTGGTGTCCGCCTAAATTTAAGTGCACACCATGTACTGGCCTCGCGGGGCTGGGTAGATGACTTGGCCGGACGGATACGGCTGTATAGCGTCTATAAGCCCCGTGATCGCTTGATAGCCGAGGGCACAGGTGGCCGGTAACAGATCCAATGTCAATTACAAGAGGAGACTGCTATTGGGTAGGGCTAGGGTTAAAGTGGAGGCTTCTCATCACGCTTCTCAGCGTAACTGTCAAAGCTTCGGAAGCGCTTGAAATTATCACTGTCACTCAGAAGAGGAATGCTGAGGATCCAGCGCCTTAAACCCAAAAATACCTGTGCCCACACCAACTTTGTAACTGGATGTGTCCGATTGGTGAGATAAATATTATGAGCCGTCAAGCCTAGCTTGGATCCAACCAGCCAAGAAATCAAAGATTTTCCCGATTTTCAGCACATTTATCTGACTAAATGGTCAGGCTTCCAACATAAAATGTATCCAGTACGATACCAATAGTGAAGGAACTCATTGTTTTCCTTTCGGTCTCGAGTGCATCCGGAACCCAGTATTTTGAACTCCGCTGCGAGAACTAGGTCACGGACGCAGGTCATCCGCTATTGCAGCTAGTGGGAGAGCCCTGCTCATGGACTGATTCATCAAGGGAGGATGTTCAAATGCTCTCGCTCAAAACTGACTATCACCCCATCGAAGTAGCGATTGAGTGGTGCAACCTCACGGAACATGCCACTGAAATACTCAGGGTGGCTTTCTTCAACCCAGACAAGTTGCAGGGGCTATTCCCCCAATGGCCATACCTGCACGCCTACACCGAGCGAATCTACGATGCGATTGTCTGTGGTGAATTGCCGGCGTGGTATCTAGGTCGGTTGCTCCGCCCCGATACCAACGTTAATCGCGCCTATTACACGGTTCGTCGATCAGATCTGAGAAGGTGGGTAGAGCGGGACCATCCCGACGACAAACCCAAATTTCTCTTCTCACCCATTGATGAGCATACACAGTGCGTATCTCTGGGCGCTCATTTGGCGCAGAAATCAGAATTGGATGTCGCCCTGCGTGAACTGCTGAAGCTTCGCCAGTTGCACGCTGTTCGCACCGCAGAATTGGAGTCACAGGTAAGCAAACTCCAGACGTCGCTGGATCGACAGGGCATGTCAGACAAACCGAGCGAGGATTCTACCCTAATCTACTGCCAGATAATTGGCTCACTGTTGGCAGTCACTGTAGGTAAATCACCTGACGGCCAGGTTCAGTCCATCTACAAAAACCAGGCGTCGGTTATCACTGAAATCACCCGCCGCTTCCCCGCAATCAGGGGCTTGAGTAAAACCACCCTTGATCGGAAATTTGCCGAGGCTTGGCGCTGCCTGGAGCAGGAGGAGTAAGGCCTACAAAAAATTGCCAGGCAATAGCTCAAATTGTCTGGCAATGACTTTTTCCCATTTCCGGCATTGACTGAATGTCACATCCCACCACGCGCCAAACGACGCTAAGGAGTGACATCATGCAATCTACCGCCATCACCGCCTCCGCCGATCGCCACATCATGCGTCGTGACGAGGTCGAACAGAAAACCGGGTTCAAGCGCTCGCACATCTACAACCTGATGAAGGCTGGGATGTTTCCGCAAAGCCGACGCATCGGTACCCGCGCGGTAGGTTGGGACTCGCTGGAAATCGAGCAGTGGGTGCAAGATCGCCTGTCGATCCGAGACTGAGGCCATGGACGTTCTCTCGCTGATCTCAACCAAAGGCGGCGCCGGCAAGACAACCGTCGCTGCCAACCTAGGTGGCTTGCTGGCCGACGCCGGTGTGCGCGTTCTGCTGTTGGACCTGGACAGCCAGCCGACGCTGTCCAGCTACTATGCCCTGCCCCATCCCCGTGCCGCCGGCAGCTACGAGTTGATCGCGCAGAACCTCATCGTGGCCGACCAGGTCGTCAGCGCCACGGTGATACCCGGCCTTGACCTGATTGTCTCCAACGACCGTGCCGGCCATCTCAACACCTTGTTGCTGCACGCCCCCGATGGACGACTGCGCCTGCGTAACCTGCTGCCAGCCTTTGCCGATAACTACGACGTGCTAGTCGTGGACACCCAGGGTGCACGCAGCGTCGTCGTCGAAATGGCCATCCTCGCCTCCAACTGCGCGTTGTGTCCCTTGCCACCGGAGATGCTCGCGGCGCGAGAGCTGCGTCGTGGCACCCTGGGGCTGTTCGAGGAATTGGAGCCGTACCGGCACCTGGGGGTGTCGCTGCCGCCGGTAAAACTGCTGCTCAACCAGGTCAATTTCAACCGCCGGGACACGCGTCTGATCGTGCAGAGTCTACGGACGACCTTTGCGGAGGATGTGCACGTCAGCCTCTGCGACACGGTTATTCCCGACCGTGTGGCCTATCTGAATGCCGCCACCCTGGGAATGCCTGTACACCGTGTCGAGCCGCATCCCGTGCGAAGTAGCCGCGGCTGTCCAGCCGCTCAGGTGATGCTCAACCTGGCCTTGGAACTGTTTCCGCAATGGCGCCGGCAACTAGTCAAGACTGCACCCGGCTCGGACAGGCGCAGGACTGCTTCCTGAGTAATCTCCAACCACCCCGCCGTGCCCCATCCCGGGCGTGGCTAGACCCGGGCCGACCTCATGAAGACACCCACCTGCGAGGAAATCACCCGCAAGCTGCAGCACTCCCACTTTCCCAACACGCCTAGTCTGGGACAACCGGCAGATCCTGCGTGCGATACGCCGATGCTCGTTACCCTCGAGCAACTGCGCCCTTATGATCACAACCCGCGGTTCATCCGCAATCCGCTGTACGCCGACATCAAGGAATCGATCCGGGAGCGCGGCCTGGACCAGCCCCCGGCCATCACCCGTCGTCCCGGCGAGGCTCATTTCATTATCCACAACGGCGGCAATACGCGCCTGGCGATCCTCAATGAGCTCTGGCAGGAAACCCGCGACCAGCAGTTCTTCCGGATTGCCTGCCTATTCCGACCTTGGTCAACCGAGACACACGCGCTGCTGGGGCACCTGGCCGAAAGCGACCTGCATGGTCAACTGACCTTCATCGAACGCGCTTTGGCAGTGGCCAAGCTCAGGGACATGCTGGAAGCCGACAGCGCCCCGTTAAGCCAACGTGAGCTGGCAAAGCGCTTGGGTGAGGGGGGGTACCCCATCTCGCAACCGCATATCAGCCGGATGTTCGATACGTTGGAGCACGTCCTGCCAGCGGTCCCTCAAGTGTTATACACCGGACTGGGCAAACAGCTCATCGAGCGCACCATCAGTCTGCGGCGCAGGAGCGAAGCAGTCTGGAACCGGTATGCGTTCGACGTCGGCGACTTTGAGCCCCTGTGGTTGGAGAATCTGGCACAGTTTGACGGTGACGCTGCGGATTTCGATCTATCCCAGGTGGAGGATGAACTCTTGGCGCGGATGGCGGATATCCTACGCCAGTCGCCTCGCACGCTAGCGTTGGACATGGCCCAGGTAGCTAGCGCCGTGACCGTGCCTCCTCCGGTGATTTATGGGAACGAGCCTGGGGAAACAGACCCAAGCCTTGCAACGTTCCTTGAATCATCTTCCAGCCAGGACGCGATGCTCGAGCACAATCCAGTGCCGCAGATGAGTGAGGACATCTCGCTACCCAATGGACTGCCTAAAACGCCCCAGGCAGAGCATGACGAGGAGGAGGAGGTTCAACCCGCCGCCGCCTCGCCAGCAGATGCATCGGCGATTCCCCTGCCAACTTCACTCGACCAGCTGTGGCTGTTGAGCCTCAACCATGTCAGTGCCGGCCAGCTACGGCAGGCTTGCGCACAGTTGGCCTTGCAATTGGCCGAATACGGTGATCTCGGCGATGGGGTCGTCCCGCTGAACACGCATTTGGGGTTTTCCCTGACACCTGCCATCGAACCTCCCTCCGAACCGCGCAGCCTCGGCATTCAACTGCTGCTGGGCAGCCTGCTGCGGCTCCACGATGAGGTGCTCTGGGAGCATCAACAGCAGCTGCCCGCCGCGCTATTCGGCCAGTTGCTGACCGGGGTCTACGACCAGCCGCTGGAGAACCACCAACCGCTGCCGGTGAAGCTCGAACGCCTGCCTGATGAGCAATTACTGCAACTGTTCTGCCTTATCCGCCTGTCCCGCCAGTTGATTGACCTCTCGCTATCGTCCACTCGCTAACACTCGGAGGTGCCCCATGGGCACGACATTCAATCTGTTGAATCACGCCATGCTCAACCAGGTGCTGCATGAGCTGCGTCATGGTCGCGTGCAGCGCTGCAGGGCCCTCGGTTTGGGCGACGAGGATATCGAGGTGCTGCAGTCACTGCCGCCCACCACCCTCTCCCACCTGGCGCATTCAAACATTTCCTGGGTGGAGGTCAAGGTCGACATCACCGTCCTGCGCCGGCTGATCAGCCAGGCCGAGCGTGATGAGCAGAACGAGCGGCTGATCAATCGTGCCCTCAAACTGGGTGCCAGCTCCAGCATCATGTACCGCTGTTTCGGGCTGGATCATTCGGAAACTGCCCTGCGCCGACGGGTGCTGAAGATCGAGAGCCACCGTGGACGGCCGGTACAACTAAGCGAACCCCAGGAGCACGCGGTGTGGCAACGCTGGTGCCAACTGCGCGACGATCAGCACTTCGACCCCTTGGACGCGATGATGATGCTCGCCGAGGAGCAGCACATCAGCCTGACCCTGGTGTGGCAGCAGATCGATCTCTACGGAGGTGCACCATGCTGAGTTTTTACGACATCGATTGGGCCGACGTCGTTCGGCAGAGCCTTCCAGCCCTGCGACGGTATAACCAGTACCTGGTCAAGCAAGGGGCTCTGTGCCCAGCCGCGCTCGAAGCAGCGTCTCCACGCTTTGTCTACGCAGGCAAGGACAATCCGATGCCCCAGGCGTTGCTGCACGACACACGGCTGACGCCGCTGGAACGCAATACCTGGCAGGTATTGCGCTGGCTGATCACCGAGCGCCATGTCGAGGCCCCGCGCTACCAGGATCTACAACCGTACCTGGCCACCAGTCCCTGTGGCGCGCAAGCCTCACGCGAGACCATCGCCCGGGCGTTGAACGTACTGCGCAGCACGCGCTGGTTGAGCCTGGCCGACCGTGCGCGCGATCAGCAGGGCTGCCTGCGTGGCAGCATCTACGTGCTCTACGACGAACCGTTGTCCCCGCATCAGGCGCTCGATGTCGACAGCGGCTACCTGGCGTTGATTCGACAGAACCTCAGCCATGCCACCAAGGGCGTGCGCGACCTGGCGCGACACGTGCTGCAAGAGCTACGGGATGATGCACAGGTACCTGCCGATGTCCTCAAGGGCCTCGACCAAGCTGCGGAGCGCTCGGCGCAACAAGCCTTGCCGTTCGCGCAGCCATCCAACAGTGAGGGTTCCGAACGGACGGCAGCGGACAACGTTCGGAATCCTAAAACCAGCTCAGCAACAAGCCCCGATGACAGCGAGCCCCCGACTTTGGCTGATGTTCGGAATCCGAACGTAACCTGTACAGTACTTAAAAGCCAAAGCAATAAAAAAACAGTACCGCGCGCGGGGCTGGCGGACGCTGCGGCGCAGTGGCCGGAGACGCTGCAACTGAGCCTGGGTGAACGCAAGATGGCGCAGCAGGCGCTGCATCGGTTGGAACCGGACCAACGCCAAGCAGTGATCAATGAGGCGGTCGCCCGCTGTATCCGCGGCACGGTCCGAAAACCCGCCGCCTACCTGATGGGGCTGATCAAGCGCGCCTGCAACGGCGAATTTACCCTCTGGGCGGCGCGGGCACTCACCAGCGAACCGGAGGCCGCTCGCCCCCGCCCCTCGACATCGCACAAGCCGAGGGATGCATCAAGGCCACCGCGCGAGGCTTCGCCACTGGCGCTGGCGTGTCTCACCGAGCTGAAGCAACGATGCCGCGTGGTCAGCGCCAGCTGACGGATCTGATGCCAACGACATCACGTCCAGCGAGGTCCACTGATAGCGGGCGATCCGGGGCGCTTGTCCTCACATTGATCACCGCGCAAAGCTAGCGCTGCCGCCGTCGTCACAGGTGCTCGAATGGCAAGGAGAGCGATGACGACGATCAGGACCAACAATGGGATCGATCAACCACGTCTGCCACGGTGAAGCCGTCCCGGAACGCCTTGGGCACTGATCGGCGCAACCGAGTCGCCGTGCTCGCCCGCCGACTTACCATGAGGCTGTGGCGTGATTGTTTGAACCAAAGCCACGACGCCACATCCTCAATGGCTCCGGGTGGAACTGATGCTGATGGCATCACTCCAGCGACGTCCACACCCCGAGCAATCCGAAGCGATCGCCTTCGCATTGATCGCTGTAGAGCGCCGAAAGACCGACCAAGGTGGGCGCCATCTCCACGGCGAGGAACCGGCGATGGTCGACCACTACCAACTCAACCTGGGCTCATTGCGCAGCAGCATCACCCTCACGCTCCACACCCATCACGCCGCGCGCCTGTGGCAGGGACGCCTGGCCCGCGAGGGCGTGCATGCGATCATGGGCATGGCCGGCTACATCAGCGTCACCAACCTGCTCAAGCAGGCCAGCAGCCAGGATGATCCCTTCGCTGACTGGTTCATGCTGCAGCTGGAGGAGAAACTGCTGCTGGCCAAGACCGAGATGCTCGCCTTGTCCGAACAGGTGGGGCGCCTGGAGCGCGACCTGCCAAGCCAGGTCGATATCGGCGACAACCTCAACATCCACCCGGTGACCCTGCCGCTGTTTATCGGCAGCCAGTTGGGATTTCTCGCGGTCTACCTGCTCACCGACTACGACACCCTAGTGCGGCGGGTGCTGCTGGCCCACCACACGGCGCTGATCGGCCGCAGCGACATGGAAATCTGGATCGACCGCGGTGCGCACCTGCTGCGCAGCCTGTTTGGCCTGGCGCAACGCTACCGCCTGGCCGGCGTCAGCCGCGATGACATGGCCGCCAACAATGCCCGCGCCCGCGATGCCGTGGATAAATTTGGCCTGCCGCCGCAGGACATCCTCGAAGGCCTGCGGCGTTCGCAGTTCGCCCCGCCGACCGTGCGCCACCCAGCTGTCCGTCAGGAGGACGTGCTCGGGGATGAGCCGCCCAGCGAGCCGTTGCCGCCCAAACCAGGCACCCAGCCCGCAGGCGGTGCGGCATGACCCTGGCCGAGGCGATCGCCCGACGCCTGTCAACGGATGCCTATCGGCAGTTCGAACAGGGTGCCTCCCTAAAAGGCCTTTTAAAGCCTTTTAAGGGTAAGGGGGAGCTGCAGCAACTGGCCGATACCGCGCTACGCCTGGAAACCCAGGTGGCCGAGCTGATGAGCGTGCTGCTGGCCATCGTGGCGCAGCCCCCCTTCGTGCTGCTCGACCTGCGTCTGGTGGCGCAGAGCAGCGCGGCCGGCACGACCTTCCTGCGCTGGCGCAGCCGTGACTTCAATCGCATGGGCGCACTGGTGTGGCAGCGGGCGATGGCACAGCCGCACCTGGCACAGTCGGTGCGCGAGGCGCTGCTGCAGCTGGAGGTCAACCGCATCACCCTGAACCTGCAGATGAGCAGCCTGCATTCGCTGCACCGACACGCCACGGCGAGCGCGGCCAAACTGCAGGCCGCAGAAACCCTCTTCGATCACTCCCCTACCCCCACCGTGGAGCAGCAACCATGAGCACTCTGTTTGTCGGCGAAGGCAACATCGGCAGCGTCCCCGAATTCCAGGAGTTCAACACCAACCCCGATGAGCCACGGCGCCTGCTGCGGCTGAACGTGTACTTCGACAACCCAGTACCGCGCGAGGGCGGCTATGAGGATCGCGGCGGCTACTGGGCGCCGGTGGAGCTCTGGCATCGGGATGCCGAGCACTGGAGCACGCTGTTCCAAAAAGGCATGCGCATTCTGGTCGAGGGCCGCACGGTCAAGGACGAGTGGGAGGACAGCGAGGACAACGCGCGGGTGACGTTCAAGGTGGAAGCGCGGCGCATCGGCATCCTGCCACATCGCCTGGCGTCGGTGACCATGCGCGAGAAAGCCAGCGAGCCTGCCAAGGGCGACGGCTCGGCGCGTAAGACTGGCGGCAAGAAAGGCGCGCGCAAAACCGATTGAAGGTGGACGTCAGTGGAATCACGCCGGCTCAACGCGAGGTTCACGCTGGGCGGCAACCTGCCCGGCGTGGAGCCACCGCGGCTGCCCCACACCGTGATTACTGCTGGCGGGCGAGCTCATGCTGGGCGTGCGCCAGCAGCAGGGCTACCTCGTACAGGTGCTGGTCCAGGGCACGGAACGCCTGCCAATGCGCCGGACTCTGCTTGACCCAAGCGGCCAACGCCTCCCTCGCCTGCAGGTTATCCGGCTCCACGTGAGTCGCCAGGAACAGCTCGTACGCCTTGATCTCCAGCGCCGTCATGTCGGCGTCATCGGAACGGTCCATGTTTGCCTCCTCGTGCTAACAGGTCGTGCCTCTCTTTCTCAGCTAAATACGCCTCGATAGGTTGCTAGTCAACCTTATAGGGCGTTCATATACGCGGGTTGATGGTCAACCATACGGGTCGAATTGGAGAGTGCCCCGTTGCCCGTCAAACAGCCTAGCCCACGCCACATCGGTCGCCAGTTGGCCAAATTTCGGCTTGCCCGCAACCTGACCCAGGAGGAGGTCGGCGTACGCCTGGATATCGGCGCCGAGGCGGTCTCGCGCCTGGAACGCGGCCAGGTCGATCTCTCTGTAGCCAAGCTGCTGCAGTTGGCGGACATTTTCCAGTGCCCCGCCGCCGAACTGTTGATGGCCATTAGCACCCGCACACAGGACCAGGCTCAGGTAATCACGGCGCTGCTGGACAAGCTCAGCGACGAGAACCGGCAGTTCACCCTCGAGATGCTGGAACGCATGGCCGCACACTTAGCGCCCAAATAACGATCCCCACGCTCTGCATCCCCCCGCGCCGCTAAGCCACGCCGAAACGATGGCGCCTGGTTCAGCTTTGCGCTGGATCTTTCCCACCTCACCCTCACCCTGTCGCTATCTGATCAGGGGAGCCTAGCCATGCGCCTGTACATCTGCGAGAAACCGTCCCAGGCCCGCGATATCGCCCGCGTGCTGCAGGCCAGCCGCCGCGGTGATGGTTGTCTGCAGGGCAATGCGGTGACCGTGACGTGGTGCGTGGGCCATCTGCTGGAGACCGCGCCACCCGAGGCCTACGGTGCGCAGTACAAGCGCTGGACCCTGGAGGACCTGCCGATCATCCCAAGCCGGTGGCAAGTGGTTGCCAAGCCCAAGGTCGCGGCGCAGTTGAAGGTCATCGAACAGCTGCTGCGCAGCTGCAACGAGGTGGTGGTGGCGACCGACGCCGATCGCGAGGGCGAGATGATTGCCCGCGAGATCCTCGAGCGCTGCCGCTACCAGGGCCCGATCTTGCGTCTGTGGCTCTCAGCGCTGGACGAGGCGTCGATCCGCAAGGCACTGGCCGCCCTGCGCCCCGGCGAGCAGACGCTGTCGCTGTATCACTGCGCGCTGGCGCGCTCCCGTGCCGATTGGCTGGTGGGCATTAACCTCAGCCGGCTGTTTACCCTGCTCGGCCGGCGTGCCGGCTACGATGGCCTGCTGCCGGTGGGCCGCGTGCAGACGCCGACCTTGCGCCTGGTGGTGGAGCGTGATCGAGCGATCGCCAGCTTCGTGCCCCGCCCGTTCTGGACCGTCGATGCGCAGCTGCAGGCCGAGGGCACGGCGTTCCTGGCGCGCTGGCAGCCGCCTGCCGGCAGTTGTGACGACAGAGGGCGCTGCATCGACGAGGCCGGCGCGCAACGGGCGGCGCGTCTTCTGGTGCAACGCGCCCAGGCGCGGGTGTCGAGCGTCGACGTGGAGCGAGTGTGCGAAGGACCGCCGCTACCCTTCGACCTGGGGACCTTGCAGGAGATCTGCTCGGCCAAATTTGGCCTTGGTGCCCAGGACACCTTGAACACGGCACAGGCGCTGTACGAATCCCACAAGGCCACGACCTACCCGCGCACCGACTGCGGTTTCCTGCCCGAGAGCATGCTCGATGAGGTACCGCGCGTGCTGCATGCCCTGGCAGCCAGCGCGCCGTCGCTGGGGCAATGGCTGAAGGAAGTCGACCCGAGCCGACGCTCACGCGCCTGGAACAGCAGCAAGATCACCGCCCACCACGGCATCATCCCCACGGCCGTGACCCTCGACCTGGGGCAACTGTCCGAGCGCGAGCGAGCGGTTTACGCGCTGATTCGCGCGCGTTATCTGGCGCAGTTCCTGCCCGACCACGAATACCTGAAAACCCAGGTGCTGCTCGTAAGCGACGAAGACCAGCTGCAGGCTCGCGGCAAGCAGATCCAGGTGCGCGGCTGGAAGGCGGTGATCGATGAGGCCGATGGCAGCGAACCGGGCGAGCCGAGCCAGCGACTGCCGACGCTGCGCGAGGGTGCGTCGCTGCCCGTGCTCGATACCGTGGTCAACGCGCACCGCACCCAGCCGCCCAAAGCCTACACGGAAGGTACCCTGGTCAAGGCGATGAAGACCATTGCCAACCAGGTCGCCGACCCGCGCCTGAAGCAGAAACTCAAGGACAGCATCGGTATCGGTACCGAGGCCACCCGCGCGGCGATCATCCAGGGGCTGATCGATCACGGCTACTTGGCGAAGAAGAAACGCAGCCTGGCGGCCTCCGCGGCCGCGCACACGCTGATTGAGGCGGTACCGCCGGAGGTCGCCGATCCAGTGATGACCGCTCTCTGGGAGCAGGCGCTGGACCGCATCGAATCGGGGCAGCTGGACGTCGAGACCTTCCTGGCCAAGCAGGCCGCCTGGCTCACACAATTGGTGCACAGCCACGCCTCGCTGACCCTACGCGTCCCAGCCGCCGCCAAAGGTCCCGCGTGTCCGGTGTGCCGCAGCGCCATGCGCCAGCGCAAGGGCCGCACCGGTGCCTTCTGGTCATGCTCGCGTTATCCGGACTGCAAGGGCACCAAGCCGGTGGCCACACCCAAGCGCACCCGCAAGCCCTGCCCCTCCTGAGCAGCGCCCGGTACCTTGACGCTCCTCGCCGAGGCTGTTGTAGTGAAGGGGCCCCATCGCCACTTGGCGAACCAAGACCGAAACGCTCCGGGCAGCTCGGTCGAACCGTCGTGTTCGGAGCCATGCCACACCTCTTCCCCCGTGATTGCTTTTCGGCGTCATAGATCCTCCAGGCGGATGACCCGTGCGGCTTGCTGCAGGCCCCAGGGGTCATTCGCCTCGGCGATGATGCTCAGCACCGGTGCCCGCCGGCGAAAGACTGGGCGCCTTTTGTGCGCGGATGCGTGCCAGCAGTTTCCGATCCAGGCCACGACAAGGGTCGGTTGAACCAGGTGAATGACCGGCGACAGTTTTGCGATGGACTTCGCGGTCAGGGTACCGGGTCAAAGGTGGTCCTCCTCGTCCTAGCCTGACGACCGTCGGGCTATTTTTTCGTCGGCGACTTTCCACCGAAGACCATCGACTTCCGGCCGCCGAAAACGAGCTCAAGCCCCTGTTGACTCGGGGTTCGCCTCGATCTATAGATGAACTGCACCTCGCTGTCGATGACAGCACCCTGGTAGCCAGAACCTTGAAGGCTACACCCGTTGCGGGTGGTTCTCCCCCAGTGCGATCAGCGCTCGGCAGCTCGCACGGTCACCGATCCCTCGGTGATGAGCGCTCCTCGACCGGTCCTGTGACCACCCTTGCCTCCCCTTGCGGAACTCACCTCCCGCCAGGGCTGGTGGATATCCGCGTTTCTTGCAAACAGGAGATTCACCATGGCTACTGCAAACAACGCTGCACCCACCAGCTACTTCAACCTGCACACCCAAGGCATTGGCTACCTGAACCGCATTCGCGAAGTCCCGGTACGTCGCGGGCAACCGTTCATGGCCTGCGACATTGCTGCGCTGCACGGTGCCTCGGATGACGTCGAGTACACCCGCTTCGACTGCAAGGTCGCCGGCGGTGAAGCGGAACGTCTGATCCGCGAGCACCTGGAAGACGTCAAGGCCGATCGCAAGGTGCTGCTGGCCTTTCGCATCAGCGATCTGTGGGTCGATGCCTTCACCTATGAAAAAGGTGAGCGCAAAGGCCTGCCGGGGGCCAGCCTCAAGGGTCGGTTGATCTTCATCGAGTGGATCAAGGTCGATGGCCAACTCACCTACAAGGCCGCACCCCGGGCTGAAGCCCCTGCTCCAGTTGAACCGGAGCAGCAGACTGATCAGGCCGACGCCGAACCTGAAGCGCCAGCCGACACCTCCCGCGCCAGCACTGGCCGCCGTCAAGCCCCGGCCGCCAACAGCCGTCGCACCTCCACCCCGGCACGTCAGTCTGCCTAAGGCGATTGACCCACCCACCAGGCGCTCGCACGAGCGCCTTTTTTTCACCTGAGTCGGAGGTTGCCATGGAGAGCTACTGGCTCTGCCAGGATTGCCTGCAGGCGGTGGCCTATGACGACTTCAGCGCGCTGTCGCTGTATTACAGCGAGGCTGAGGTCGACCAGCGCATCGCCCAGATGCGCGCCGCCCTGCAAGCCCTACTACCCTTGAGTGCCGACTTCGATCCTGAGACCGGCATCGGCATCGAGGACTTTTCCACCCAACCCTGCGAGGCCTGCTGCAGTTGCTTGCACGGTACGCGGCATCGCTTCACACGGCTTTGAACTGCTGATACCTACCCAACGGGGGCTCTCCCCCTGGGGGCGCTCCTGCTTAACGAGGAATGTCCCATGAACACCACCCTGAACCTGGTCGACTCCGTCGATCCCGCCGTGATCCAGCGCGTCAACGAGGATGCGCTAATCGAACAGGCCCTGCAGTTGCTCGACCGCCGCTATTTCCAGCGTGGCGAGCTGCTGATCCAGCCTGCCGATGCCGCGGCCTACCTCAAGCTGCGCTTGGCCCCCTACCGGCAGGAAGTCTTCGCCCTGCTCTGTCTGGACTCGCGCAACCGCGTGCTCGGCTTCGACGAGCTGTTCTTCGGCAGCATCGATGGCGCCAGCGTCTACCCGCGGCAGGTGGTCATCAAGGCCCTGGAGCATAACGCCGCCAGCGTGATCTTCAGCCACAACCACCCTTCCGGCTGCCCGGAACCCAGCAACGCCGACCGCGTGCTGACCCAGCGCCTGACCGAGGCCCTGGCCCTGGTTGAGGTCCGCGTCCTGGACCACATCATCATTGGCGAAGGCCGCCCGTTGTCCCTGGCCGAGTTTGGCTGGATCTGAACCGTCATCCCGATGCCACCGCCTGCCTGGGGTGGCCTCAACTTTTCCTGGAGAGCAGCCATGCATCCCCTCACGTCCACTCCTTTCGCCCGCGGCTACCAATCCTTCCGCTGTGAACGCCTTATCCAGATTATCTACGAGGACTACTGTGAGCCCTGCTACCGGCCCCTGCACGATTCACAGGTGCATCTGCCGGACCATGACATCAACCGCCAGCCTTGCATATTCAATGATGATTTCGTGCTGATCACCCGAGGGCAAACCCTGGTCAGAGAAGCCATCGGACAATGCACTGACGACGGGACGGTGGTGGCGGTGGTCTACACGGTCATCGCCGATCATTTTGGCCAGTCTGCCCATTTGGGTGACTATCCCAGCGAAGAGGCAGCGCAAGCGGTAATCACGCAATTGACCTTTGCCACGGGGCACTACAGCCGTAGCTGGGAGATCAGTTCCGCCCATCTGCCTCCCGCGGAGTTCAAACTGCTTGAGGAGCGTACCTGGCGGGGCATCGAATCCGGCTTCTTCGAGTGCTTCGAGCTGTTCGACAGCCATGCCATCGGCTGCAAGCTGTATTCGACGCCTTGGCAGGATGGCGGCAACGCGTCCGAGTGCGTCGCCAGCCGCGCAGAAGTTCTGGCGCGCATGCATGACGACCAAATCCCGCCCGTGCTGACCGATTTGTTGCTGCTGGCCGGACAAGCCGACGTACGCTTCCTGGTGTTTGATCCAGACGCCCGACGGCTGCCCGAGCTCCCTATTTTTCCCGATGATTGATGCAAGGCGCCTACGGGCGCCTTTTTTATTGGGCGTGAATAGCCGTGGGCGGGAATCGCTTTATCGGTGGGGGAACAGCTGCCTTTTTCGCCATGGTAGCGGCAACCTTCCCTGAGATATCGCCATGCATCGTCCACTCATGCTCACGCTGGTCATTGCCGCTCTGCTGGTGGGCTGCAGCCATGCTGCGCCTCCGCCCCGTCCAACGCCCGCCCCCGACAAGTCCGCGACACCCGCCAAGCCGCGGGTACCGGAAACACTCCAGGCACCTGACTGGGTGCGGCAAGGTCGCTACACCCTGGTCAGCGCCCGGCCGACGCTGGAGCAACGCCAACCGCTGCTGCAGATGGTCGAGGTCAGTATTCCGCCGACGCTGCACAGTGATGTCGGCGAGGCGTTGCGCCATGTGCTGCAGCGTTCGGGCTATTCGCTGTGCCCGGATGTCCCGCCGCAGGCGCTGCTGTTCAGCCGGCCGCTGCCGGCGGTGCACTATCAGATCGGCCCGATGGCCCTGATCGATGCGCTGACCATCCTCGGTGGGCCGGCCTGGGAACTCAGCGTCGACCCACTCAATCGCTCGGTCTGCTATGCGCTGCGGTCGCCATCACCTGCTGCACCGGTCGGCACGCTGGGGCTCGCCCCATGAAAATACAGACCTTCCACGACCTGTTGATCGGCGCCCTGTGCATCGCCGCGACCTTGCTGGCAGCGGTGACCTACAACCATCATCAGCAACTCGCGGCCATGGTCGCGGTGGCCGCACAGGTCCAGCCCGATCCTGCTCCGGCCCTACGGCGGGATCTGGATCAGCTCCGCGACAGTCAGGCAAAGCTGCAGGCACAGCTGCACGACCTGACCAGCCAGCAGGAGGCCGTCACAGCCAGTCAGGCGGCGATCCGGCAGCAGTTTGATCGGCTCGAAGCTGCCGTCGCTGAGCATGCCCAGTCCCCAGCCAATTTCCCCGGCAGCGAGGTATTTGCGGCGTGGCAGCAACGACTCGACAAAGTCGAGGGTGAATTTGCCCATGTGCAGGTCCAACTCGCGGCAATAGCTCAACCCCGTCCCCGCGCTGAACCCGTCCCGATGCTAAAGCCCAAGGTGAAATCACTGCGCCCTGCCCAACCGCCGTTCTCGGTACTGGGTATTGAGACGCGTGGCAGCGCCCGGTTCCTGTCAGTGCTGCCGACCGATGCGCGCTCGCTGTCCGCCGTGCAGCTGCTGCAGCCAGGCGATAGCCTGGATAGCTGGCAGTTGCGCGAGATCCAGCGCGACCAGGCCGTCTTCCAGGTCGCGGGGCACGCCGACCGCAGCTTGCCCCTGCCCTGAGGACGCTGCCATGCGCCGTTTCGCTCTGTTCAACGTGCTCCTGCTACTCATCTGCCTGCACGCTGCCGTTGTTGCCGCGGCGGAGCAGGAAGTCTCCGAATCCACCCAACGGAACAGCAATGTCACGCCGCTGCAGCAACACCAGGCCACTGCCGCGCAGGCGTGGGGGCTGACCGACGATGAATGGGCCAAGTTTGAACACCTGCAAAGCGGCCCCCGACACTACTGGTCGCCGCAGCTGGACCCACTGACGACCCTGGGCGTGGAGGCAGAGTCCGACCAGGAGCGGCAGCGCTACGCCGAGCTGCAGGTGCGCCTGGAAGCCAAACGGGCCGAGCGCGAGCTGGCGTACCAGCAGGCGTACACCGCCGCGTGGGCGCGGCTGTTCCCTGGCCTGCAGCCCGTGCAAGGCATGAGCAGCGCGGACAATACATCAACCAACACCCGCTATGCGCTGTTCGTCGAAGAACAGTGTTCGGCCTGCCAAACCCGGGCCTCACAACTGGCGAAACAGGGCGTGCAACTGGATGTGTACCTGGTCGGCAGCCAAGGCAAGGATGACGTGCTCCGGCACTGGGCGCGCCAAGCGGGCATCACCGCGGCGCAGGTCAGCAGCGGACAGATCACCCTCAACCATGACCGCGGCCGCTGGTTCGGCTTGGGTGCCAGCCGCCCCCTGCCGGCACGCTATCAACAGGTGGACGGACAATGGCAGCGCGTCGACTGATCTGCGCCCTGGCGCTGGGTCTTGTCACTCAGGCCAGCGCACAGGTGATACCCCCTCCGGCTTACCAAATGATTGCCGCGCAGGCCGGCATTCCCTCCTCGGTGCTGTTCGCCATCGCCTTGCAGGAAAGTGGTACTCAGCTGCGCGGCCAGATCATCCCCTGGCCTTGGACGTTGAATGTCGCCGGCAACCCGCAGCGCTTTGCCAATCGTCAGCAGGCGTGTACCGCGCTCATGCTCGAACTCACCCGCCAGGATCCTCGGCGCATCGACGTTGGCCTGGGCCAAACCAACCTTGGCTACCACCCCGAGCGCTATTCCAGCGCCTGTGAAGCCCTTGACCCGCGGACCAACCTGGCGGTCACTGCCGCCCTGCTCAAGGAACACTTCGAGGCCGCAGGCGACTGGGTGCAAGCCGCCGGCCGTTATCACCGGCCAGCGGGAGGCGAGCCGGCCGCCCGCTACCGCGCGCAGTTCATCCGCCATTGGCAGCGCGTCGACGCATCGGCTGCCCTCCCCCAGGAGAGCCCGCCATGACACGGTTGCGGATCATTGCTCTGATCACTTTGTGCTGGCTGTGGTACGGCGTGACAGCCCAGGCCGACGGGCCAACGATGCCGCGCCCCGACCCACGCCGACTGAGCTGGGTACTGCCCATCCACAGCGCTCGGTTAAGCCCTGGTCCTGTTACGCCCCGAGTGCTGGATATACCGGGAATGACGCCCTTGTTTCTGGTCGGTCAGGACCCGCTGTCCCTGCAATGGCTGGCTGAACATGCCCAAGCCCTGCAGGCGCTTGGCGCCAGCGGTCTGGCCGTGGAAGCCGCGAACAGCGACGCGCTGCAGCGCATCCAGGCAACGGCGCCAGAGCTACCGATCTGGCCGGTCAGCGGTGATGACATCGCCGCGCGCCTGCAACTGGAGCATTACCCCGTGCTGATTACGCCAACCGCCTTGGAACAGTGAGGGCAACCCATGACCGATCACGCGATGGAGTCCCTGCTGCGACCCGCCGTGGAGCTGTACACCGTCGGCGTGTGCGCGGGCGCCGCGGCGCTGTGCCTGCACTCGCCCTGGGCGGTGGCGCTCTCGCCCGAGATTGGCACCGGCATGGCGGTGGCCTACACCGCCTTTGGCCTCAAACGCCTGAACGAAGCCCGCGTCGTGCTGCGCTACCGGCGCAACATCCGCCGGCTGCCTCGCTATTCACTCACCAGCCGGCAGATCCCGGTCAGCAACAAGCGCCTGTTCATGGGCTGCGGCTTCCGCTGGACACGTTTGCACACCCAACGCCTGGTCGAAGCCCAGGACCCTGCGCTTGCTCGCTATGTGAATCAGTCCGCCGCCTACCAGTGCGCTCGACGCCTGGAGCGGGTGTTGGAGAAAGCCCCCTATGCCCTTTCACGCCTCGCCCAGCTCACCGCCTGGGACAGCCCGTTCAACCCGGTTCGGCCACTGCCCCCGGTAGGTGGCTCCCCGCTGCTGCACGGCGTCGAGCCCCATGAGTGCGAGGCCAGCCTGCCGCTGGGCGAACGCGTCGGCCATACCCTGGTGCTGGGCACCACGCGAGTCGGCAAGACCCGCCTGGCCGAGGTGTACATTACCCAGGACATCCATCGGCAAAAACCGGAAGTGGTGGTTGTCTTCGATCCCAAGGGCGATGCCGACCTGCTCAAGCGGATGTACGTCGAAGCGCGGCGGGCCGGACGCGAGAAAGAGTTCTACGTGTTCCACCTGGGCTGGCCGGAGATTTCCGCGCGCTACAACGCCATCGGCCGCTTCGGGCGTATCTCCGAGGTCGCCACTCGTATCGCCGGGCAGTTGAGCGGCGAAGGCAATTCGGCCGCATTCCGCGAATTCGCCTGGCGCTTCGTCAACATCATTGCCCGCGCGCTGATCGAGCTGGGCCGGCGCCCGGACTATCTGCAGATCCAGCGCCACGTGGTCAACATCGACGCCCTGTTCATCGAGTACGCGCAGCAGTTTTCCGCCCGCCATGATCCCCAGGCGTGGGAGGCCATCGTACAAATCGAGGGACGGCTCAATGAGAAGAATATCCCCCGGCACATGATTGGCCGGGAGAAACGCGTGGTCGCCATCGAGCAGTACCTCGCCGCCAAGCGCATCTTCGATCCGGTGATGGATGGGCTGCGCTCGGCGGTGCGCTACGACCGCACCTACTTCGACAAGATCGTCGCCTCGCTGCTGCCATTGCTGGAAAAGCTCACCAGCGGCAAGACCGCACAATTGTTGGCTCCCAACTACACCGACCTGGACGACCCGCGACCGATCTTCGACTGGCTGCAGGTGATCCGCAAACGCGGCATCGTCTACGTCGGTCTCGATGCACTGACCGATGCCGAGGTAGCCGCCGCCGTGGGCAATTCGATGTTCGCCGACCTGGTTTCGGTCGCGGGGCACATCTACAAGCATGGGGTCGATCATGGCCTGCCAGGCGTCTACAGCTCGACAGAGAAGCTACCAATCAACCTGCATGCGGACGAGTTCAATGAGTTGATGGGCGACGAGTTTATCCCACTGATCAACAAGGGCGGCGGCGCGGGCATCCAGGTCACCGCCTACACCCAAACGCTGAGCGATATCGAGGCGCGCATCGGCAACCGTGCCAAAGCCGGCCAGGTGATCGGCAACTTCAACACCCTGCAGATGCTACGGGTGCGGGAGACCGCGACGGCCGAGCTGCTGACCAACCAACTGCCCAAGGTCAACGTGCAGACGCGCACGTTGGTGTCCGGGGCCACCGACACCGCCGACCCGGACGCCCATACCGACTTCACCTCTTCCTCCCAGGACCGTGTCAGCAGCACCGCCGTACCGCTGATTGAGCCCGCGCATATCGTCAGCCTGCCGAAGGGGCAGATGTTTTCCTTTCAGGAAGGGGGCCAGTTGTGGAAGGTACGCATGCCGCTGCCGCAACCGTCCGACGATGACGCTATGCCCAAGGACCTGCAGGAGTTGGCCAACCACATGCGCGAGTCCTACAACGCCAACGCGGGAAACTGGTGGGCCTGCGCCGGTGGCGCACCCACGGTTGATTTCAACCCCGAAGCGCCACCGCCAGCGCGCAAGCGCGCATCGTAAAGCACCTGATGAAATACCACGTGCGCCGAGGTATCCATGCCGACCACGCCGGGCAACCAAGCACCTGCACCGCGAAAACCCGGGCTTATCCTCGCCACCGTCGAACTGTGCCTGAGGCTGCTGGGCGTGTTGTTTGGCTCAATGCTGTTTTCCATCGTGCTGGAGTTTGCAGGGATGGTGTGGTTTTGGCCTGATCAGGGCTGGCATCACAGCAAGATCATGTGGCAGAGCGAGCTGGGATGGTTGAGTGCCAACTTCAAACAGTCCTTGCTCATTGCTCAGCCTGCCGAGGCCGTTGGCCGAATCTTCGAGGCGATCAATGAGTGGTTGTTCGTCAGCGTCGGTTGGGGCGAACTCCAGGTGCATATGACGAAGCTAAGCCTGGAGGACAACATTCAGGGAGCCGCGGCGCAACTGTACGTCGGGTTGCAGGACTACCTGGTAGCGGCCCTTTTCACCGTCCTCACGTTTGTAGTCCGCGTCGCAGTGCTGGTGCTGTCAATGCCCCTGTTCCTCTTGGCGGCGGTCACAGGAGGGGTAGACGGGTTGATGCGCCGTGACCTGCGAAAATTTAGTGCTGGCCGGGAAAGCAGCTTTGTCTATCACCGTGCGAAACGCCTGCTCATCCCCCTGCTGCTCACGCCTTGGATCGTCTACTTATCGCTACCATGGTCGATCAACCCCACTTGGATATTGGTGCCCTGCGCCTGGGTGTTGGGCTGGATGGTCGCGATCACTGGATCGACGTTCAAAAAATACCTTTGAGCGCAGCGTCGACCGATTATCAGCGCTTTCGGCGGGGGTACTGCCGGACCGAAAACAATCCTGGCTAACCTGCAGATCATCGAAGATTAGGAATCTGCAACGCTTGGCTGCCTGGTAAAGGACAGCATAATTATCGCGGTCGCAGACAACCAGGACCAGCAAAGACCCGCTCTTGTGCAGCCCCCGGCTAGCATCGTACCAGCCATATAAAATCAGGCCGTCACAGACGATCTGCCCTGACCGGTGGAGCTTTTCCCCGGAACCAATAGTGCCAACAATATCTCATTCACCACCTCCGCCCGCTCCAGCATCAACTGATGCCCGCACTGCTCCAGCACCCGGAACTGCGCATGGGGCAGCGCCTGCGCCAAGGCTTCACCACCGGCCACAGGGGTAAGACCGTCGCTGCGCCCGGCCAGCACCTGCACCGGTAGCTCCAGGCTCGCCAGCTGCGCGGCGCTGGGCCAGCGCGCACCGTCGATCAAGCCCTTGAACACGTACAACGGGTTGTGGCGGGTGAGCGATTCTTCATAGGCGATCAGCGCCGGGGCGGCATTGGTGTCCCAGGCCCGCTGGCGGAAGCCCTTGCTCAACACCGGCCGCAACAACTCCAGCGCCCAGGCTGGCAGGCGCAGCAGGCCACCGGGCTTGAGTGGGCGGTTGAGGGTGGTGCCCAGCAACAGCAACGCCTCCACGGCTACCGGGCTTTCGAGCACGGCGCTGAGGGTAAGCCCGGTGCCGAAGGAGTGCGCGGCGATGATATTGCGCTGCCCGGCGAAGCGCGCCAGCACCGCGCGCTGGTCGCTCACCAGTTCATCCCAGGCATACGCCTGGCGCTGCCGTGGCTTGGCGCTGCGGCCATGGCCCAACAGGTCCCAGGCCACCAGGCTGTAGCCGGCCTGGCCCAAGGCACGCCATTGTTCACGCCACTGGTCCTGGTTGCCACCGCCGCCATGGGCGAAGAACACCACGGTGTCGGCATGGGCATGGCCGGGCTGGTGGCTGATGCTGAGCCAGCGCCCCGGGCGAATCTCCACCGGCTGGCCCTGCACCCGTGGCAGCAGCGTGGGGTCGAAAGTGTCAGGCATGACGGCGTTGCTCCAGGTCGTATTCAGGAGGGTTGAGGCCCAGGTGATCGCGCAGCATGCGCCCGGCATAGCCACGGCGGAACAGCCCGCGTTGCTGCAACAGCGGCACCACCTGCGCGATAAAACTTTCCAAGCCACCCGGCAGGTAGGCCGGCATGATATTGAAACCGTCGGCAGCGCCTTCGGTGAACCACTGCTGCATCTGGTTGGCGATATGCGCTGCATCGCCCACCACCAGCCGGTGGCCACGCGCCGGGGCCATTTTCAGGTACAGCTGGCGAATGCTCAGGCCTTCGCGGCGGGCCACGTCCAGCAGCAGCTCGCGGCGGCTGACCCCCGACTCGGTGCTGGCCAGCGCCGGCAACGGGCCGTCCAGCGGGTACGCCGACAAGTCGCTGCCACCGGCGATGTCGGCCAGCAACGACAAGCCCACCTCAGGCTGCACCAGCCCCTGCAACTGCTGGTGCAGCGCCCATGCCTGGGCGGTGCTGGTGGCGACCACAGGCATCAGCCCCGGCAGAATCTTCAACTGCTCGGGCCGCCGCCCGTACGCCGCCATGCGCCCCTTCACGTCGCGGTAGAACGCCTGGGCGCTGCCCAGGTCGGTTTGCGCGGTAAACAGTACCTCGGCGTGCTGGGCGGCAAACTCGCGCCCGGCTTCCGACGCCCCCGCTACCACCTGCACCGGCGCGATGCCCTGGGCGTGCCAGCGCTGACGCACCTGCTGCAGAAAACTGGCGGCCTTGCCATAGCGCTCGCCATGGCCGTAGTGCTGCGCGCGGCCGAAATTGTGTGCCTCCAGCGCGTTGCTGGAAGTGACCAGGTTCCAGCCGCTGCGCCCGCTGCCCAACGCCTCCAGGCCGGCGAAGCTGCGGGCCACGGTGGCGACGTCGTTGTAGGAGGTGGTCATGGTGGCAATCAGGCCGATGCGCTCAGTCACCGCCGCGAGGGCGCCAAGCAGCGTCAGCGGCTCGAAATGTTCGGTGCGCGCCATGCGGCTCAAGGCACCGAGTTCGCCGGGCAGCATGGCCAGGGTGTCTGAGAGAAAAATGGCATCGAAGCCGGCGGCCTCGGCCTGGCGCGCCAGGTGGCGGTAGTGGTCGAAATCCAGGCCGCCGTCGGCCTGGGCATCAGGGTGGCGCCAGCCGGCCAGGTGGTGCCCGGTGGCCATCAGGAAGGCATTGAGGCTCATCATCGGCTCGGTTCCTTGAGCGGTGCATCAGCGGTGGGCAAAGCGACAATCGGCGGCCCCGGCAGCGCCGCCAGCAAGGCGCGGGTGTAGGCATGCCGTGGCTGGCCGAGCACGCGCAAGGTGTCGCCCTCTTCCACCACGCGGCCATCTTTCATCACTGCGATGCGGTCGCACAGCCGCGCGGCCACGCGCAAATCGTGGGTGATGAAGACGATGCTCAAGCCCAGCTCGCGCTGCAGCGACTCCAGCAGTTCAAGGATCTGCACCTGGATCAAGGCGTCCAGCGCCGACACGCATTCATCGGCAATCAACACCTGGGGCTGCACCGCCAACGCACGGGCGATGCCAATGCGCTGGCGCTGGCCGCCGGAGAACTCCTGCGGGTAGCGCGCCATGGCTGCGGCGCTCAAACCCACGCGTTCCAGCAGGCGCTCGGCGCGCTGCCGCGCCTGGGCCACCGGCACGCCGTGGGCCAGGGGCCCGGTCATGAGGATCTGGTCGATGCGCTGGCGCGGGTTGAGCGAAGCGAACGGGTCCTGGAAGATCATCTGCACGCCTTGGCGCAGGGGCCGCAGGCGTGCCTGGGACAGGCCCTGCACCGCCTGCCCTTGCCACGCCAGCGTACCGCTGTCGGGGGTCAGCAGGCGCACCAGGGCGCGGCCCAGGGTGGATTTGCCGGAACCAGACTCACCCACCACACCCAGGGTTTCGCCCTGGCGCAGGCTCAGGCTGACATCGGCCAGGGCGTCCACCCGGCGGCTACGCCACAGCAGGGTGCGGCGCACGAAAGCCTTGTGCAAGCCCTGCGCCGCCAACACCTGCGCGGCCGTCGCGGGCAACGCCGGCCGCGCCACACCGGTGGCCGCCACCGCGTCCAGCAGGCGCCGGGTGTAGGCCGCCTTCGGCGCCTGCAGCACCTGCGCCGCCGGGCCCTGCTCGATCAGATGGCCGCGCTCCAGCACCAGCACCCGGTCGGCCACCGCCTGCACCACGGCGAAGTCATGGGTGATGAACAGCATGGCCATGCCCGTCTCACGCTGGATGCGCTTGAGCAGGTCGAGAATCTGCGCCTGGGTGGTCACGTCCAGCGCCGAGGTGGGCTCGTCGGCAATCAGCAACCTGGGCGCGAACGCCAGGGCCATGGCGATCACCACGCGCTGGCGCTGGCCGCCCGACAGCTCGAACGGGTAGCGCTGGCACAGCTGCGAGGGCTGCGCCAGGCCCACGTACCCCAACAGCTCCAGCACCCGCGCCTGGCGCTTGGCGCGGTCGCGCTGGCCGTGGGCCTTCAGAGTTTCGTCAATCTGCTTGCCCACCGTCAGCAGCGGGTTCAACGCGCTCATGGGCTCCTGGAACACCATGGCAATGTCACGCCCGCGCCGCTGGCGCATCTGCGCCTCGCTCAGCGCTGCCAGGTCCTGGCCGGCAAAGCGCACCACGCCACCATGGGCCGCCAGGTGCTGGGGCAACATGCGCAGGACGGCGTTGGCCAGCATCGACTTGCCGCTGCCCGACTCGCCCACCACGCACAGCACCTCGCCGGCCTGCAACTGCAGGCTCAAGTCGTACAGCGCATGGCTGCGGTCAGCGCCTGCGGGCAAGGCGATGCGCAACTGTTGAATATCCAGCAACGCGCTCATGGCCGGCCCCCTTGGCGGTTGGCCGGTTCCAGGGCCACGCGCAGGCCTTCGCCAATGCGGTTCACCGCCAGCACCAGCAGCAGGATGGCCACGCCTGGCAGCAGGCTCATCCACCAGGCCTCGCGGAGCATATTGCGCGAGGCGTTGATCATGTAGCCCCAGCTCATGGCGTCCGGGTCCCCCAGGCCGAGGAAGGCCAGCGCTGCCTCGGTGAGGATGGCCGAGGCCATGACGAAGGTCAGGGTCACCAGCAGCGGGCCCAAGGCATTGGGCAATATCTGCCGGGCGATGATGGTCAGCGGGCGTTGGCCCAGCACCTGGGCCGCCTGGACGAATTCTCGCTGGCGCAGGGTGAGGAACTCGCTGCGCACCAACCGCGCGATGCCGGGCCAGGCCACCAGCGCGATGGCCAGGATCACCGAGCCCAGCGACGGCTCCAGCGCTGCCACCAGCACCACCGCCAGCACCAGCTGCGGAATGATCTGGAAGAACTCCGCCACGCGCATCAGCAGCGCGTCCGGCCAGCCGCCCAGGTAACCGGCCAGCGCGCCCACCAACAGGCCCACCAACAGCGTGGCGGCGCTGGCCAGCAGCGCCACCGACAACGACACCCGCGCGCCGTACAGCAGACCGGTAGCAATGTCGCGGCCGAGCATGTCGCTACCCAGCAGGTGGTGGCCATCGGCGAACGGCACCAGCAGCGGCGTGGTGGTCATGTCCCACGGTGAACCGGGCACCAGCCAGGGCGCGGCCACGGCCAGCGCGGCGAGCACCAGCACCAATAGCGCGCCTGCCAGAGGCCCCGGTTGGCGGGCAAAGCGTTGCCACACGGAGTGCCTGGTCATGCGCCCTGCCCCCCGTGGCCAATGCGCGGGTCGAGCCAGCGGTACAGCAGATCGGTGAGCAGATTGAAGCCCACCACCAGGAACGAAATCACCAGGAACACTCCCAACAACAAGGCGTAGTCGCGCTGGGTCAGCGCGTCGTACAACAGCCGGCCGATGCCCGGCCAGGCGTATACCACTTCAATCAACAAGGCGCCGCTGGCCAGCTGGCCCAGTTGCAGGCCGGCCATGGTCACCACTGGCAGCAAAGCGTTGCGCAGCACATGGGCCAGCAGAATGCGCGTGCCAGGCAGGCCCTTGGCGCGGGCCGTGCGCACGTAGTCCTGCTGCAGCGCTTCGAGCATGGCGGCGCGGGTCAGGTGGATATACAGGGCCAGGAACAGGAAGGTCAGCGACAGGCATGGCAACAGCAGGTGCTGGGCGGCATCCACCAGCCGCGCCATGCCATGTAGCGGCTCGCCAACGCTTTCCATGCCGAACGCCGGCAGCCAGTCCAGCTGCACGGAAAACACCAGCACCAGTAGCATCGCCAGCCAGAACGACGGCACCGCGTACAGCAGCAGCGCGCCTTGCAAGATGACGCCATCCAGCCAGCCGCGACGCTGGTGGCTGCGCGCCGCCAGCACGCCCAGGCCCACGCCTAGGAGCGCCGACAGCACGAACGCCGAGCCCATCAGCAGCAACGTGGCCGGCAGCCGTTCGGCAATCAGCGACCAGACACTGGCCTGGTTGCGGTAGGAATAGCCCAGGTCCAGGTGTGCCACCCCATACAGGTAGTGGCCCAGTTGGGCCAGCAGCGGCTGGTCCAGGCCCATGGTGTGGCGCAGCTGGGCGATGTAGTTGGCGTCGTCCACCCCGGCCTCGCCGGCCATCAACAGCGCCGGGTCGCCGGGGGCCAGGCGCACCAGCCCGAAGGCAAGCACCACCACGGCGACGATCATCAGCCCGGCGCGCAGCAGGCGCCCGCCGGCGAACAGCCAGCCGCTCATGGCGCCGGGGCCTCGAGGTAGACGCTGTCATAGTCCTCGTTGAGGCTAGTAGCCGTCTGCAGCAGGTTGCCCACCGTCTGTTTGTACAGCGTGGGATAGCGCATCTGGAAAATCGGCACAATCGGCAGGTCGGTGTTCAGCAGGTTTTCCAGCTGGCTGTACAGGGCCTGGCGCGGCGCGCCGTCGGGGGTGTTGGCGACCTTGTCCCACAAGGCGTCGGCCGCCGGGTTCTGGTAGCCGCTGACGTTGGCGAACGGCGAGGTCTTGACGATGTAGTCGGAGCGGTACAGGTAGGCGTTGGTCAGGTACGGGTCGCCGATCTGGAAGATGAAGTTGTAGGTCAGGTCGAAATCCCAATCGCTGACGCGCTGGAACCAGGTGGCCGCGTCGGACGTCACCACCTGCACCTTGAAGCCCAGCGGCTGCAGGGCCTGCTTGGTGTATTCGGCCAGGCGTTCCCAGGCGCCGCCCTTCTCGCCATTGAGCAGGCGGATGCGCACCTTGCCCACGTCCACGCCTGATTCGGCGATCAGCGCACGGGCCTTGGCCGGGTCATAGGCGTACTGTGGCAGTTGCGGGTCGTGGTACGGCGAGTTCGTGGCGAACGGCCCCTGCGCCACTTCACCGCCGCCAAAGAAGATGTTGTTGACGATGAATGGCCGGTTCAGCGCATACAGAATCGCCTGGCGTACCTTGGGGTTGTCCAGCGGTGGCTTGCGCACGTTGATCTGCAGGAAGGCCAGCCCGGTGTACAGCTCGTAGCCCTTGTCGGAGGCGGTCACGCCGGGCAAGGCGCCCAGGCGTTTCATGTCGGCATAGTCGGCGTCGCCGCTGCGCAGCACCTGCACATCGCCACGCTCGAAGGCCGAGGCGCGGGCGCTGGCATCGGGAATCACGTGGAAGACGATGGCGTCCAGATACGGCAGCCCCGGCTTCCAGTAGTGCGGGTTTTTCACCAATTTGATGTAGGCGCCGCGCTTCCACTCGGCAAACATGAAAGGCCCGGTGCCCACCGGCTTGAGGTTGTAGGGGTTATTGCGAAAATCGGTGCCGGCGTACAGGTGCTCGGGAACGATCGGGCGCAGGCCGCTGCCCAGGGACGACAGCAACGGCGCGAAGGGTCTCTTCAGGTGGAACACCACCTGGCTGGGGTTTGGCGCGTCGATGGAAGCGACGAATTCGCCGAAGACGCTGGCCATGCGCTTGTCCACTTCGGGGTAGAAGGTGTTGAAGCTGAACAGCACGTCCTTGGCGGTGAACGGTTGGCCGTCGTGCCATTGCACGCCCTGTTGCAGGTCGAAGGTGTAGGTCAGGCCGTCGGGCGCGATGGCCCAGTGGCGGGCCAGCACCGGCTGCGGTTGCAGGTGGGTATCGAAGGTCAATAGCCCCTGCAGGATCTTGCCGCCCACGTACTGGGTGGCCACGTGGGTGACCACGCCGTGCATCAGCGACGGTGGCTCGGGTTGGGCGACCAGGTTCAGCACCCCGCCCGCAGTGGGTTCAGCCTGGGCGGCACCGGCTGCCAGCAGGCCGCCCATGAACACGCCCAGCAGCGGCCGGGACAGGCGCCTGGCCAGGCGCGACCAAGGGATGGAAACGGGATGCGGCATGGGAACTCCTTGGCAAAGACAACGTGCCAGGGGTTTTGCAATGGCTGTGCCAGCGCCTGCCAGGCCGTGGAATGGGCGGCGCAGCTGGGCTGCGGGGCGGCTGGCTGATGAAAAAACCACAGTGGCCGGCGACGATTGTGGAAAAAGCAGCAGCGCGTTCCAGCCTGCCCCTGCCAATCGCCCCATGCCACGGGGCTACCACCACTGGCACAACCCTTGCCCTGTAGAAGGCTATTTGGACCACGAGCCTCGTCATGCCACAGGATTACCTGGGAAACCCCCTCGACACCGACCACCCCGCCAGCGTTGCCGCCATCGACGACTTCGTCGCCGGCATGCTCGGCTACCTGCCCAAGGCCGAGGGCATCCTTGCCGCCGCCGAGGCCGACCCCGACAGCCGTCTAGTCAACGCCCTGGCGGGTGTGCTGCTGATGTTCAGCGAGTCGCCCGAAGGGCCGGGGCTGGCCGAGCGTTTCCTGCGCCGCGCCCTGGCCGCGCCACGCCGCCACCCGCGCAGCGACACCTACACCAGCCTGCTGGCGGCCTGGGTGGCCGATGACCTGCAGCAGGTGCTGCACCTGAGCGCCGAGCTGCTGGCGCGCTACCCGCGCGAGCTGTTCGCCGCCAAACTCAACCAGTACCTGGAATTCAACCGCGGCAACTGGCCGGCGCTGCTGCGCGTCGGCCTGCAAGCGCGGCGCGGCGCGCCGGACAGCGCCCACAGCCACGCCATGCTGGCCTTCGCCTACGAGCAATGCCACCTGCTGGACCAGGCTGAAGCCAGTGCCCGCGTGGCCCTGGGCCTGCAGGCCGACGAGCCGTGGGCGCAGCACGCGCTGGCCCATGTGATGCTGACCCGAGGGCGCATCGAGGAAGGCATCGACTTCCTGGAAAGCATGCAGGCTGGCTGGGCACCACTGAACTCGTTCATGTACACCCACAACTGGTGGCACCTGGCGCTGTTCTACCTGGGGCGCGGCGATGGGCAGCGGGTGCTGCAGATCTACGACCAGCATGTGTGGGGGCGGCTGCCCGAGTATTCGCAGGACCAGATTGGCGCGGTGTCGCTGCTGACCCGCATCGAGCTTGCAGGCATCGACATTGGTACGCGCTGGAATGCCCTCAGGCCCTATCTCGCCAAGCGCGTGGAGGACACGGTGCAGCCGTTTCTCAGCGTGCAATACCTATACGGCCTGGCCCGCGCCGGTGCCCCGGAGGCTGACCTGTTGCTGGCCAACCTGCGCCGCCACAGCCAGGCCGCACCGGCCCATAGCAAGCCGGTGTGGGCCGAAGTGACCCTGCCCCTGGCCGAGGGCCTGCTGGCCCATGCCCGCGGCGACGCCCCGTTGGCCTTGCGCAGGCTGGGCGCGGCGCTGCCACGGCTGAACGAGATCGGTGGCAGCCACGCCCAGCGCGACCTGTTCGCGCTGATCGAGCTGGACGCGCGGCTGCGCAGCGAAGACTGGTTGAACGCCCAACAACAGCTGGAGCTGCGCCGTGGCTACGACCCGCTGGACGTGCCCGCCAACCGCCAACTGGTGCACGTGTACAGCGCCCTGGACCTGCCGGAACTGGCCGCGCAGGCCCAGGCGCGGGTCACCCTCGTGGCGAGCCGCCACGCGCCCGGTGCACGCCCCGGGCAATAGCCCGCGCCACGCAGTCGGCGGCGGCCGAGCCGATGCGGCCGACGTCCACCTGGCGGCGCGGCCCCTCGGCCAGTGCCATTGCGCCGGAGGCCATGGCGAACACGGTGTCGCCGTCGAACGGCAGGTGCGCCGGGCGCACCGCGCGGGCGATGCCGTCGTGGGCCATGATTGCCACGCGCTTGCAGTCGGCGGTGCTCAACGCGGCGTTGCAGGCCACCGCCACCAGGGTGGTGTTGGCGCCGGCGTGCAGGCGGCCAAGCTCGTCCAGGCGCGACAACTGCGGGATAGGGTCGCTGACGTCCATGTCGCCCAGGGGCCGCACGCCGCCGAACTCGCCGGCAATCTCCCAGGGCCAGGCCCAGAACGTCTGGCCGTCGGGCATGTACACCGAGCCGATAGGGTTGGCCACCACCAGCGCCGCCACGATCAGGCCGCCGCCAATGTCCAGCGAGGCCGAGCCCAGCCCGCCCTGCAGCACCCCGGCCATGGCGCCACGCCCGGCGCCCACGGCGCCCAGCTCGAACGTTTGCTCCGCCGCCGCCAGTGCCTGCTGGCCCAGCGCACGGTACGGCGGCTGCAGCCCCCAGGCCTTGTCGCCGCCGTTGGCCAGGTCGTGCAGCACGGCGGCGGGCACGATGGGAATGGCCATGCCATCGGGTTTCAACCGCAGGCCAGCGCCCTCTTGCGACAGCACCGCTGCCACGCCATCGGCGGCGCCCAGGCCGAACACCGAGCCACCGGCCAACACCAGCGCGTGCAGCTGGCCCACCATGTTTTCCGGCTCCAGGGCGGCGGTTTCGCGGCCGCCGGGGCCGCCGCCACGAATGTCGACGCTGGCGGTGAAGGCGGCGGCCGTGCGGATGACGGTGACACCGCTGCGCACGGTGGCATCGGTGGCGTGGCCGACGGTGATGCCGGGTACATCGGTGAGCAGGTTGCGGGGACCGGGTGACGGCATGAAAGGGGCTCCGTGAATGGTTGATGTACAGCACGGGAGCAATGGTTGTGCCAGCTGGGTGGGTGCCGGCCATGACGCGGCCTGGGGGCCGCTGCTACGGGGGGGGCAGCGTCCCGGGGGCACTGCAGGAAAACCAGCATCCTGAAGCGGGACTGTTTCAAAAACAGCAAAAAATCTTCGACCTTCGCGCTAGCCCTTTGATTCACAAGCCATTTCAACGCTGGCACAGCCCTTGCTGAGCACCCTTCACCAGAGCTTGATCCCAACAAGCCGTCTCGATGCCCATTTTTCGCGACGCCCATGGCGTTGCCTCAGGAGCGCTACACCCCATGAATCAGTCATCAACCGTGCCCTTGCGCAAACCCTTCCCCTACAGCCTGCTGTTCCTCGCCGTGGCCGGTGCCCTTGGCGGTGCCAACGTGGCGCTGGGCGCCGACGACACCAATATCCAGGCGGCCAACCCGCTGGACACCGTGGTGGTGGTCGGCAACCGTGGCCAGGCCCGTACGCTGGCCCAAAGCACCTCGCCGGTGGACGTGATTTCCGGCGACCAACTGCAGGCCACCGGCCAAAGCAACCTTACCGCCGCCCTCAGCCGCGCCCTGCCCTCGCTGAACCAGCCAGCGTCGTCGGGCTACGGCTCGGCCTCGGTAGTGCGGCCCATCAGCCTGCGCGGCCTGAACGGCGACCAGGTGCTGGTGCTGGTCAACGGCAAGCGCCGCCACAACAGCGCCTTGCTCAACAACGGCACCTACCTCAACTCCGGCTCGCAGCCGGTGGACCTGGACATGATCCCCACCGCCCTGGTGGACCATGTGGAAGTGCTGCGCGACGGCGCCTCGGCGCAGTACGGCTCGGACGCCATCGGCGGCGTGGTGAACATTGTGCTCAAGCAGCAGGACCACGGCGGCAGCGTGTCCACCAGCTTTGGCCGCAACTACGAAAACGGCGACGGCGCCACCCGCCGGCAAAGCGCTGACCTGGGCTTCGCGCTGCCCAACGACGGCTTCTTCAACATGGCCCTGGACGTGAAGAAACAGGACATCTCCGACCGCTCCGACGACGCCCCCTACACCAGCGCCGAGGGTGTCACCAGCAACGAGCACACCTACTACGGCACCGGCCTGCCGCAGGCGCGCAACATCAGCTTCGGCTACAACGCCGAGCTGCCGGTGAACGATGACTTCACCCTGTATTCGTTCTCCACCTACACCCGCCGCAACTCGGAAAAGCCCCTGGCGTTTCACCAACCGGCAAGCTTCGACGGCATCCAGACGCCCTTCCCCGAAGGCATCGAGGACACCCTGCGCTTCATCGAAAACGACTTCCAGGTGGCGTTCGGTGGCAAGGGCAAGCTGGCCGGCTGGGACTACGACCTGTCCAGCACCTACGGCCAGGACCACGCCGAGGCCACCCTGCGCCACACCTACAACCTGAGCTACGGGCCTGATTCGCCGACCTCGGTGGACACCGGCGCGAAGACCTTCAGCCAGTGGACCAACAACCTCGACCTGACGCGCGCCTTCGACTTCGGCCTGGCCCACCCCACGCAAGTTTCCTGGGGCCTTGAGCAGCGCTACGAGAGCTACAAGATCGGCAAGGGCGATGTCGCCTCCTACGCCTCGGGCGACCTCACCACCGGTGCCGACGGCGCGCCGATCGCGCCGGGCACCATTTCCGGCGCCGGCACCACCCCTGAGGACGCCGCCGAGAAAGGCCGCACCAGCGTCGCCGGCTACGGCGAAATCGGCCAGGACCTGACCGACAAATGGCACGTTGACCTGGCCGGGCGCTACGAGCACTACAACGATGGCTCGGGCACCACCACCAACGGCAAGTTCTCCACCCGCTACCAGCTGACGCCGATACTGGCCGTGCGCGGCACCTTCAGCACCGGCTTCCGTGCCCCGTCCCTGGCCCAGCAGATCTACAGTTCCACCTCGCAGAGCAGCGTCAACGGCAACCTGATCGACTACCGCAACGTGGGCGTGGATTCGGCCGTGGGCAAGGCCCTGGGCGCCAGCACCCTGAAGCCGGAAAAATCCACCAACGTCAGCCTCGGCCTGACCCTGCAACCCACCGACGCCACCAGCGTGACCCTGGACGCCTACCAGATCAAGATCAAGGACCGCATCGCCCAGACCGGCTACCTGGGCGGCACCTCGCAGATCGAGGCCATCCTGGCCGCCGCTGGGCTGGACAGCAACCAGTACGTCACCTACTTCGCCAACGCCCTGGACACCACCACCCGTGGCGTCGACCTGGTGGGCGAGTATCGGCAGAACCTGGGTGCCTGGGGCGGCCTGAAGTACAACCTGGGCTTCAACTGGAACACCACGCAGATCGACGCCATCCACGCCTCATCGGTGGCGCAGGAAGCACTGGGGCCGGACGGTGGCTACAGCCGCCAGGCGCAAGGCAACCTCAAGCACGGCCTGCCTGAATCCAAGCTGATCCTGGGCACCACCTGGAGCATCGACCAGTTCGACATCGGCCTGACCCTGACCCGCTACGGCGAGTACACCCAGTACGGCACCACCGCGATCTACGACCGCACCTTCTCGGCGGCCTGGATCACCGACCTCAACGTGGACTACCACGTGACCAAGAACCTGACCCTGAACGCCGGGGCCAACAACCTGTTCAACAAATACCCCGAGCGCACCAACATCGCCAGCACCTCGGGCGCCTTCCCGTACGGCAACTTCTCGCCTTACGGCACCACCGGCGGCTACTGGTACACCGGCCTGACCTACAACTTCTGACCTTCGCGCCCGGCCACCCGGCCGGGCCTTCAACCTTGCAACGGGAGCTAGCCCATGACCCGCCGTACCGACCAGCTCAAGCTGGGCGCCTTCCTGGCCAACAGCGGCCACCACGTGGCCGCCTGGCGCCACCCGCTGGCCCAGGCCGACGCCAGCCAGGACTTCGAGCACTTCAAGCGCATTGCCCAGACCGCCGAGCGCGGCAAGTTCGACGCCCTGTTCGTCGCCGATGTGGTAGCGCTGTGGGGCCACCACCATGACGCCCTCAGCCGCACCGCGCGCGCCGAGCATTTCGAGCCGCTGACATTGATGGCCGCGCTGGCCGCCGTCACCTCGCGCATCGGCCTGATCGCCACCGCCACCACCACCTACAACGAGCCGTACCACATAGCGCGCAAATTCGCCTCGCTGGACCACCTGTCCAAGGGGCGCGCGGCGTGGAACCTGGTGACCTCGGTGGTCAGCGACGAGGCCTGGAACTTCGGCCGCCAGGACCACGTGGACCACGGCGACCGTTACCAGCGCGCAGGGGAATTCCACGACGTGGTGCGCGGCCTGTGGGACAGCTGGGACGACGACGCCTTCGTGCGCGACAAGGCCAGTGGGCAGTATTTCGACGCCGCCAAGCTGCACGTGCTCAACCACCAGGGCACGCACTTCAGCGTGCGCGGGCCGTTGAACGTGGCGCGCTCGCCCCAAGGCCACCCAGTGCTGGTGCAGGCTGGCGCCTCGGAGCCGGGCAAGGCGCTGGCGGCGCGGGTGGCCGACGTGATCTTTGCCGTGGACAGTGACCTGACGCGCGCGAAGGCGTTCTACGCCGACATCAAGGCACGCGCCGCCGCGTTCGGCCGCGACCCGGACAGTATCAAGATCCTGCCCGGCATCACGCCGTTCATTGGCGAGACCCGCGAACAGGCACAGGCGCTGTTCGAGGAGTTCCAGGCGCTGATCGACCCGGTGCTGGGCCTCCGCCTGCTGGCCGACACACTGGGCGATGACATCGACCTGGCCGGCCACGACCTCGACGGCCCGCTGCCCGAGACCCCGGTGGGCCAGCGCGGGAGCCGCCGTGACAAGGTGCTGGAACTGGCGCGCACGGAAAACCTCAGCATCCGCCAGCTGTACCTGCGCCTGGCCGGCGGCAACCCGGTGATCGGCACCGCACAGGACATCGCCGACACCTTCGAGGCCTGGTTCCAGGGCCGCGCCTGCGACGGCTTCAACGTGTTCTTCCCGTACTTCCCCGGGGCCATCGACGTGTTCGTCGAGCAGGTCACCCCCGAACTGCAACGGCGCGGCTTGTTCCGCAAGGAATACGAAGGCACCACGCTGCGCGACAGCCTGGGACTGGCGCGGCCGGCGAACCGTTTTAGCGTGGCGTCATGAAGCGGCTGGTAGGCGCGCTGGCGGTTGCCGGCGTGCTGGCAACACCCCAGGCCTGGGCACTGAACATTCTGCTGAGCAACGACGACGGCTACCAGCACGCCAACATTCGCGCGCTGTACAGCGCCCTGACCGCCGCCGGCCACACTGTCGCCATTGCCGCGCCGCAGAGCGACCAGAGCGCCCGCGGCGGCGCGTTCTACTTCGGCCGCGAGGTGCACGTCGGCCAGGACACCGACCCTGCCTTCCCGCACAGCTACTACGTCAGCACCCAGGAAAGCGGCCTGTGCGAGAGCGCCGGCTGCAGCGGCAAGACCGTGGCCATCGAGATCAGCGGCACGCCAGTGATGGCGGTGCTGATGGGGCTGAAAAAGGTCATGCCACACCCTAACCTGGTGATCGTCGGGCCCAACCCCGGCAACAACGTGGGCGCCATCAACGCCGCCTCAGGCACCTTCAATGCCGCCAGCGTGGCGGTGCAGGCCGGCATCCCCAGCCTGGCGGTGAGCACCGACCTCAAGGAGCAAGACCCTCAGCGCGCCGCGCAACTGCTCACCCGCCTGGTGGCGACCCTGGACCGCCACCGCCAGCCTGACGGCCGGCTTCTGCCCGCCGCCACCGGGCTGAACGTCAACCTGCCCGCTGCCAACCCGGCCAAGGGCATGCGCCTGACGCGCATCGGCCAGTACACCGGTTTCGAAGCCGCCTGGACCGATGACCTGGCGAAGCTGTTCCCGCAACAGGCCGGCAAGCCCGGCATCAGCTTTCGGTACAGCGCGCCGGCCGGTCCTGCACAACAGAACGATGAGGCCGTGTGGCTGGCCAAGGGGTACGTGACCGTCAGCGCCTTCAATGGCGCACCGGCGTCGACCGTGGTGGGCAGCGCGCTGGGCAATCAGCTGCGCCCGGCGCTACTCAGCCAGGAGGCACAGTGAGATGATGCACCCTTGTCTTTCGCCGTCGGAGCACCTGGATGGCCCTTGAGTTCAGTTGGTACCTGCCGCTGGCTGCCGGCAGCCAGCCGGCCAGCACGCCCGGGCAGTGGATACAGCTGGCCCAGGCGGTTGAGTACGCAGGCCTGGATGCGCTGTGGATTCCCGCCGACTCGCGCACGGTGGACAGCCTGGGCGTGGCGGCGGCGCTGTGTGCCCACACCCGCCAGTTGCGGCTGCACGTGGGCGTGCCGCCCCAGGTGATGCTGCCGGCGGCGCTGGCCGCCACCCTGCAAAGCCTGCAGTCGATCAGCGGCCAGCGCATCAGCGTGCACCTGCCCGATGGCGAACGCGGCAGCCTGCACAGCGCCTTCGGCGAGTGGCTGAACCGCGACCAGCGCAACGAACGCGTCGGCGAATTCCTTCACCTGCTGACCCGCCTGCTGGCCCCGGGCGCCGCGCCGCTGGACCATCAGGGCCGCTACTTCCAGCTGGAACAGGGTGGCCTGGGGCTGCGCCCGTTGCCCGCGCCACCGCTGATTCTCGACGCCTCCCAAAGCAGCGAACTGATCGCCGAGCACGCGCAGGTGTGCCAACTGGCGGGCGCCCACCCCGATGAACTAGCGCGCGAGGTGCAGCGCCTGCGTGCCCTGCAACCAGCACTGCGCTTCGCCCTGCCGCTGGGCCTGATCCTGCGTGACAGCGAAGCCCAGGCGTGGGACGCCGCCGGGCAATCGGCGCAAGCCAGTGACGCAGGCACGCAACCCATGGCCGACCGGCAGGTGCGGCCGCTGTTCGCCGAACACGCGACGCTGCGCCGCGACGAGATTCACCCGCAACTGTGGCGCCCCTACCGCGACCGCCCGCTGACGCTGGTGGGTGACCCGCCGCAGGTGGCCGCGCGCTTGCAGCAACTGCACGACCTGGGCATCGACCAGGTGATCATTCATGGCGAACCGGCGGTGGCCGAAGTCCTGCGCTTCGCCGAACAGGTCCTGCCGCTGCTGCGCGCCAGGGGCCTGCACCACAAGGCCGCCCACCATGAGCGCTAGCCCGCTGGAAATAGACTGGTTCCTGCCCACCAACGGCGACGGCCGCCACCTTACCAGCAGCGGCCTGCCCAAGGTGGGCCTGTTCCAGCAAGGGGAACGGGCGCCGACCCTGGACTACCTGCGGCAAATAGTACGGGCCGCAGAACTGGGCGGCTTCGACTCGATCATGGTGCCCACCGCCAGCGGCTTTGAAGACCCCTGGCTGATCACCGCGGTGCTGGCCCAGGAAGTCCAGCGCCTGAATTTCCTCCTGACCCTGCGCCCGGGCCTGGAGCTGCCCGCCTACACCGCCCACCGCGCCGCGACATTGCAGCTGCTGAGCAACAACCGGCTGCGCCTGCACGTGGTCAGCGGCTCCAGCCGTTTCGAGCAGCGCTCGCTGGGGGATTTTCTCGAACATGACGAGCGCTACGCGCGCACCGCCGAATTCCTCCAGGCGTTCGAAACCGTGTGGGCCGGGCACGGCCGCCAGCATCACGGGCGCTTCTACCGTGGTGCCGACACGGCGGCAATCATGCCGCCGGCGCTACGCCCGCCGATCTACTTCGGTGGCGCCTCGCAGGCCGCCGAGCAGGTGGGCGCCGAGCACGCGCAAACCTACCTGTTGTGGTGCGAGCCGCCGGTGATGATCGCCGAGCGCATTCAGCGCCTGCGCGAACAGGCCGCACACCACCAGCGCACGCTGCGCTTCGGCCTGCGCCTGCACATTTTCGCAGCGCCCCAGGCCGAGCAGGCCTGGGCGCATGTGGAGAAACTGCTGGAGGAATTACCCCGCGACGCCATCGAGCGCGCCCAGCAGCAATTGGCCGCCTACGAGTCGGTGGGCCAGAGCCGCCAGACCCAGCTGGCCCAGGGCCGTGGCTGTGGTGCGCGGCAACTGGAGGTGTCGGCCAACCTGTGGGCCGGCGTCGGCCTGGTGCGGGGCGGCGCCGGCACGGCGCTGGTGGGCAGCTACGAACAGGTGGCCGAACGTATCGAGGAATATCACCAGATGGGCGTCGACAGCTTTGTGCTGTCGGGCTTCCCGCACTTGGAGGAAGCCATTCACCTGGGTGCTGAACTGCTGCCGCTGCTGCGGCGCATCAGCCCTTGTCCCGGCCCTTGAGCATGCCGTGATTGACCAGCAGGGTGCGCATGGCATTGCGGGTAATGCCCAGCAGCTCGGCGCTGCGCACCTGATTGAAACCGCAGTGGGCGAAGGCTTCGCGCACGATCAGGTCTTCGATGTCGTGCAGCAGTTGATCGCCCGGCACCTCGAACAGCCGTAGCAACTGCTCGCGAATCACCTGCTGCGGGATCTTCGCAATGCTGCTGTTATCCGCCGCCAGGCGCTGGGCCGACAGGCCTGCCGAAAAGCGCAAGTGCTCGGGCCGAATGGGCTTGTCACCAGCCACCAGCAGCGCCAGGTGCACGATGTTTTCCAGCTCGCGAATATTGCCCGGCCACGGGTACTCCAGCAGCGCCGCGGTGGCCGCTTCCGACAGCATCGGCTCGGCTATCTTCAGGCGCTGGCTGTACTGGCTGCGGAAATGCTCCACCAGCGGCAGGATGTCCAGCGGCCGCTCGCGCAGGGGCAGCACCTGCACCTGGGCGACGTTGATGCGGTAGAACAGGTCGAGGCGGAAATTGCCAGCGTCGATGGCCTGTTCCAGGTCGATGTTGGTGGCCGTTACCAGGCGGATATCCACCTTGATGGGCTTGCGCGAACCAACCCGCACAATCTCCTGTTCTTGCAGGGCGCGCAGCAGCTTCACCTGCAGCGGCAACGGCAAATCACCGATTTCATCCAGGAACAACGTGCCACCATCGGCCTCCTCGAACCAGCCTGCGCGCCGCCCGGTGGCGCCGGAAAAACTGCCGGCCTCATGACCGAACAACTCGCTCTCCGCCAGGTTCTCGTTGATCGCCCCGCAGTTCACCGCCACGAAGCGGCCAGTGCGGCCACTGGCGCTGTGCAGGTAGCGCGCCACCAGTTCCTTGCCAGTGCCGGTCTCGCCATTGATCAACACCGGCACATCACTGGGCCCCACCCGTTGCAGGTACTCCAGCAACTGCCGCGAACGCGGGTCGGCGAAGACCAGCGCCTTGGCCCGGATGGACAGGGGTTGTTGATCGCCCTGTGGCAGGGTCAGCACCTGCCCGGGGCGTGAGGTGTAGCTCATGAGAAGTTCCCGCGACGACGGATGAAAATACAGGAGTCGACTTTAACTAGAATTGTATATAGCCAGAAATATTAAAAATGCATTGGCGGCTAGGTTTCGTCCATATGCAGACGGCGCTGAAATGCTTTTCCGGCGCACGCCAGCCCCCTCCCGGCTTCGCGAATTCCGCGTGGCAGCAACTCTCTCTTGCCCAGTTAATTACGTCCGCCATCCTGTGCCGTCGCGCAGCGTGGCGGACGCGCAGGCCGCGGCCGAGGGTTGCAACCACAACTACAACTACACGCGAGCATGCCACTGCGCGCCTTCGTTAAGCAGCTGTTGCTCGATCTGCCCCACCTGGACCAGGTCTTCACGGGCCTGCTGCCACCGCTCCAACAAGGCCCAGCCGGCAACGACCTCCACCTGCGCAACACCGCTTCCGGCAGGACCGTGCAGCACCAACAATGGCGCATTCTCAATCCACTCGGCCGCGCCGAAGTACACCGGGGCGGCCTTCCGCTGTCCAGGCTGGAACGCGCGTAACCCCTTGGCTGCGCGGTCCTCATGGGAGTAGTCAAGCCGCAACGGCACGCCGAAATAGCTCTGGGTGCCCATTGGCTGGAAATTGATTACGAGAACCAGGCGACGTTTGAGCAGCACATCCTGTATTACCAACCCGACCACATCGTGGAAGCGAACGCAGTCCTAATGCAGGGGCACAAGACACGCAGCAAGTCCACTCGCACCACGTAGTTCGCATCGCTAGCTTTACGTTTGGCATCGAAATTGACCAGACTCTGATCAATATTCATCAAGCGAAAAAATCATGAGTCAGTCACGGTAGTGCCAGACATGCCGTGGACTACATGTGATGACATTTTCCTCGATGCCGAGACTCATTCTTCTTACGGTCTTACTCCCGCTACCCGTGCTGGCACAAGAGGGGGTAGATGCCCACGACCTGTGGTTGATCGTCAAGCAGCTAGACGCCATTGCTGGACTGGCTGGCCGATCAAAGCTTGCCACCCCTCCCGCTGGCGAACCTCGCTATCGCTTCGACTACGAGCAACTCGCCCAAGACCTCCAACAAATACGCCATGGCGTCGACGACTACCTGGCGCCCTCACGCGCCCAACCCAACGAACTCACCCAGTTATCTGGATCTTACCGCCCCAACAAGCCAACGGCGGGCACAAGCCATGAGCATGACTGACACCCAGATCAGCGCATTCACTGCGGCTGCCGGCTTTGCGCCACAACTCAGTTCGGTGCTCTGGCGTTCGACCGTACTCGTGCTGGCATTGCTGTGGTGCACCTGGGCGCTGTGGACAGGCTACCGGGGTTGGGCGGCCGGCAACCTCAGCTTTGGTGCCCTCGGCGGGAGCACGGCGCGCCTCGCGCTAACCCTGCTCGTGCTGATGTTTTTCATGCTGTCCTGACCGCAGGAGACCCAAACCATGCCCCTTCGCCTACTTCGTCCCATTCGCTTCGTCCACATACGCCAGCGCCTGCAGCAAGGCTTTCTGGGTAGCCTGCTGATTTTGATGTCGAGCCTGGCCTTCGCCGATCTCCCAACCATGGAAGCACCCTCCCGCGGCGAGGGCACCGGCCTGATCGAGACCATCAAAAACTACGCCTACGATGGTGGCATCCTGCTCGGCCTGCTGATCGCCCTCCTCGCCTTTCTCGGTGTGGCTTGGCACTCACTGACGGTCTACGCCGACGTACAGAACCAGCGCAAAACCTGGAAGGATCTAGGCGCGGTCGTCGGTGTCGGTGCGCTGCTGGTGGTGGTCATCATCTGGTTCCTGACCAAAGCCGCCGCCATCCTGTGAGGTCGCCATGTCCGATCCCATCGCGAGCCTGCCCGACGGCACCCTGACCTTCCTGCCCGAACGGCTGAATCGTGACCCGGCCGTACTGCGTGGTTTGACCAACGATGAGATGTGGGTGGCCCTGGCCATCGGTGCCAGCGTTGGCCTTATCGTCGGGGTGCCCCTGGCGCTGGCAACCGCCTCCATCGCCATGCTGCCCACCTGCATGATCGCCAGCATGGCAGTGACACTGTTTGCCGGCGGCAAGCTGCTGCGCCGCGCCAAACGCGCCCGGCCCGAGACCTGGTTGTACCGCAAGTTGCAATGGGATCTGGCCCTGCACTGGGACGTTGGCGCCCAGCACCTGATCCTGCACTCAGGACCCTGGACGGTCAGGCGTACCCGTCGTCATCGGGAGGGCAACCCATGAGCCGCTTCCGCAACAAGGTCGATGCGCAACAGGCGCATATTTTCAGCCTGCGCCTGGCCGTGGGGGCGCTGGCGCTGCTCAGTGCCGGGCTCTGGTATGGCTGGCAGACCGCTCCCAGCCAGCTGACCATTCATGTACCGCCGGATCTGCGCTCGGGTAGCACCCGCAAATGGTGGGATGTGCCGCCGGAAAACATCTACTCCTTCGCCCTGTATATCTTCGGCCAGCTCAATCGCTGGCCTACGGATGGCGAGGCCGATTACCCCCGGGCGATCTATGCCCTTCAGCCATACCTCACGCCGGCCTGCAAGACCTTCCTCGACGGTGACTTCGAGTTCCGCAAGGTCGCCGGGGAACTGCGCGGTCGCGTACGGGGCGTCTATGAAGTACTCGGCCGCGGGTACAGCGATGACCCCGGCCTGCGGGTGAAGCAGCTGGATACGCACAGCTGGCTGGTGCAGCTTGATCTCAACGCCGATGAGTACTACGCGGCCGAACCGGTCAAGCGCGTGGTCGTGCGTTACCCGCTGCGCGTGGTGCGCTTCGATGTCGACCCCGAGCACAACAAGTGGGGCCTGGCCCTGGACTGCTACGAAGGTACGCCGCAAAAGCTGTCCCTACCGGGAGGTGCGTCATGAACAGACCCTTACTGATCCTGGCCTTCGTAGGGTCAGCTACCTGGTGCGCAACCGCGAGCGCCGTTGAGGTCAAGCATTGGGATCGCCTGCCCTTGGCCGTGCCACTGGTGGTTGGCCAGGAACGCATCCTGATGCTCGACGAGGACGTTCGTGTCGGCGTGCCCAATTCAATCAGCGAAAAGCTGCGCGTGCAATCGGTGGGCAGCACCGTGTATTTGCTGGCGTCCGACGCGATTCCGCCGACACGTCTGCAACTGCAGTCAGTGAAATCCGGCGACATGGTGCTGATCGACATTGAAGCGTTCGCCGGCACTGCCGCGCTGGAACCGATCAAGATTGTTGCGGACGCCAAGGCACCTGAAGCGGAGGGCGCCCCAGAAGCTACGCCGGCGGTACCGGCTACGCCGATTCCGGTGGTGCTCACTCGCTATGCCGCGCAGAACCTCTATGCGCCGTTGCGTACCGTGGCGCCGCTGCCAGGTGTCCGCCGCGTACCGGTTGGTGGGTCCCTTGACTTCAGCCCCCTGCTACCCACCGAGCACATCACCGCCAAAGCCCTTGCCGCCTGGCGTCTTGGCGACTACTGGGTCACCGCAGTGAAGCTGGTCAACCAGGGGCCAGGCGAGGTCTTGCTCGACCCACGTCATCTGCAGGCGACCCTGTTTGCGGCCACCTTCCAGCACAACTCGCTGGGGCGCTCCGGTACACTCCAGGACACCACGGTGGCCTACCTGGTCACGCGGGGTGGCGGCCTGAAACAGGCATTGCTGCTGCCCCCACCCAAGCCGGAGGGTGCCGACCATGAAAGCTAACGTGCTGCTGAAGTGGCTGGTGCCCGGGTTGCTGGTCGCCGTCGTGCTGATCATCTTCAGGTCCTGGATCGCACCACAGGGTGAAAAGCATCCTCAACCCCAGGACAACGCCACCCTTACCGCCGAGCAGGCCAAGTCTCTGGGCATCGCCGGCGATACACCGCGCGACACCGTGGCCACCTTGGTCGGCCAGGTCAAAGCCATGCGCAGCGATATGCTGACGCTGAAGAAAAGCAATGAATCGCTGCAGACCGAGAACAATCGGCTGCGTACGCGCGAGGGCAGCATCGACAGTCGCATCCAGAACACCTTGGGTAGCGTCACCCAGCAGGTGACCGAGCAGCGCCAGCAAGCCAATGATGCTCGGCAGAAAGCCGAACAACAGCACCGGGAAACCCAAGGGCTGCTGTCGAAGCTCAAGGACCAGATTGCCGGGCTATCAGGACCAAAGTCCGACTTACCCGTGGGTTTCGGCCTGGAGCCCGGTGATGAGCAGGCCATCAAGGGCGTGCAGCCACCGGTGGATGCGCTGCAATGGATCGAGCCGGCGTCCTCACGCACGGCGAACGACGGCGCCGCGAAAGCTGACAGCCCGCTGTCCAAGCTGTCCTCGAAGCTCAATGGCCTGGAGGGGCTGCAGGACAACGCCATCGACCGTGGCCAGAAACAGCTGCGTGCCGTGGCCAAGGGCGAGCGCGATCTCGCGGCTCAGCATGATCGAAGCGAAGGCGCCAAGCCCGTCTACACCATCCCGGAGAACGCCACATTGATGGGTTCCGTGGCCATGACCGCGCTGATTGGCCGAGTCCCCGTAGACGGCACGGTCAACGACCCCTACCCCTTCAAGGTCCTGGTGGGGCCGGATAACCTCACGGCCAATGGCATTGACCTGCCCGAGGTGGTGGGCGCGGTCATGAGTGGTACCGCCTCCGGCGACTGGACACTGTCTTGCGTGCGAGGCCAGGTCGAGTCGATTACCTTCGTCTTCGCCGACGGCACCGTGCGCACCGTGCCGCAACCACAGGCCGTGGTCAGCCGCAACAGCGCCACCAGCCAGTCCTCGAACACCGAGAAGATCCGTGGCGGCCTGGGTTATATCTCCGACCCCTACGGCATTCCCTGCGTTTCCGGCGAGCGTCGCTCCAACGCCCAGCAGTACCTGGGCAGCCAGAGCCTGATCACCGCCGCCGGCGCCGGTTTTGCCGCGGCCTTGGGCAGCGAGCAGAACAGCGCCTCCTTCATCAGTTCAAGCAGCAGCTCGCTGGGCGTCAGCCAGAGCAGCGGCAACAGCGCGCTGAACGCGGTCATCAGCGGTGGCATCGGCGATATCCGTGACTGGATCAACAAGCTCTACGGCGAGGCTTTCGCCGCCATCTACGTACCACCTTCCGCCAAGGTCGCGCTGCACTTGGACCACGAGATCACCATCGACTACGAGCCCAAAGGCCGGAGAGTCCATCATGAAAACTCATCCGTTTCGACGCTGGACCTGGATTAGCCTGCTCTGCCTGGCGCTGCTCGGCTGCAGCACCGACAAGGATAAGCTGCTGCCGCATGGCGACCAGACGATGCTCGACATCTGGAACGGCGCCGGCTCTGTGGGCACCCAGGCACAACTGCAGGAGGCCCGCAGCGAATTGCGCCGACCGGTCCTCGAACCCGAGCGGCTGATCAGTGACCAGGCCTCCTACACACGCACCGCGGCCAACGAAATCCGCGCGCAGTTTCCGCGTCTGCCCAACCCTGATCTGGTGATGTATGTCTACCCGCATCTGAGTGGCACCCAGCAGGCGCCCGTGCCAGGCTATTCGACTGTCTTTCCGCTGTACGAGAAGGTCCAGTACGCGCTGCCGGGCGAGCGCCTGGACGATCTGTAATGGCCGAAGAACGCGATCAGGGGCAGCCACGCTGGAAAGCCTGGCGCGCCGCCCAGCGCCGACGTGCAACGCAGGCCGATGAAGCCGCGCACTACGCGCACAAACCCAGCTTCACCGACCACCTGCCGTGGGTGGAGTACCTGGAGGCCGAGCGCTGCTTCTTGCTCGACGACAATCGCTCGGTCGGTGCGGCGTTCGAGCTGCAGCCGATCGGTACCGAAGGCCGCGAGCCCGAATGGCTGCTGGCCGCACGTGATGCGCTGGAGGATGCCCTGCAGGACAGCTTCGATGAGCTCGACCAGGCGCCGTGGGTGGTGCAGTTCTACTGCCAGGACGACAGCGACTTCTCACCTTATCTGGAGCGCTTGGAGCGCTATATCGCTCCCCGGGCGGCGGGCACGCCATTCACCGAGGCTTTTCTCGGTTTGATGCGCCGGCACCTGGCCGCCGTGGCCAAGACTGGGGGCTTGTTTGAAGACCACGTGGTGTCGCACTTGCCGTGGCGCGGCAGCAATCGACGGATTCGCTTGGTCATTTATCGTTGGCTGGATGCTCAACCCGACAGCCAGGAACAAGCGCCCATTCAGCTGCTGGCTAGGGCCTGCGATCGCATCACCGCCTCCCTGCAAGCCTGCGGCGTCAGCCCTCGGCGGTTAAACGGACGCGACTTCTACGCCTGGCTCCTGCCCTGGTTCAATCCTGCCCCGGCCCTGACCGGCGAATCACGCGCCGAGTTCTACCGGCGCGTGCCCTATCCCGAAGACGGGGAAACAGACTCTCTGCAACTACCCTTCGACCACGATTTTGCCGAGCGCCTGTTCTACCAGGAACCGCGCTCCGACGTTGAGCAGGGACTGTGGTACTTCGACCAGCAACCCCAGCGGGTGATGGTGGTCGACAAGCTGCGCAAGCCGCCCTACATCGGCCAACTCACCGGAGAGACGCGCAAGGGCGAGGCGCTCAATGCGCTTTTCGACCAGATGCCGGAAGCCACGGTCATGAGCCTGACGCTGGTGGTGACACCGCAGGACGTACTGGAGGAGCACCTGAACCGGCTCGCCCGCAAGGCCATCGGCGAGAATCTGGCATCCACCCAGACCCGCCAGGATGTCGAGGAGGCGCGCTCGCTGATCGGCCGCCAGCACAAGCTGTACCGAGGCACCTTGGCGTTGTACTTGTGTGGCAAGGACGCGCAAGAGCTGCGCCAGCGCTCCATCCAGGCCGCCAACGTCCTGCTCGGTGCCGGCCTGCAGCCGGTGCGCGACGGCGATGAAGTTGCCGCGTGCAACAGCTACCTGCGCTGGCTACCTATGGTGTACAACGCCAACCGCGACAAACGAAACTGGTACACCCGCCTGCTGTTCGTGCAGCACGTTGCCAACCTCTTGCCACTGTGGGGGCGCAGCGTCGGCACCGGCAATCCAGGCATCACGTTCTTCAACCGCGGCGGCGCTCCGCTGTCCTTCGACCCGCTGTCGCGGTTCGATCGGTCCATGAACGGCCATCTCTTGTTGTTCGGGCCCACTGGCGCGGGCAAGTCGGCCACCCTGGTCTCGGTTCTGATGCAGGTGATGGCCGTGTACCGACCGAGGCTGTTCATCGTCGAAGCGGGCAACTCGTTTGGTCTGCAAGGTGATTATTTCGCCACCCTGGGGCTATCGGTCAACAAGGTCCAGCTCAAGCCTGGCAGCGGCTTGAGCCTGGCGCCTTTCGCCGATGCCCGGCGGCTGGTCGAGCGCCCCGACCAGGTGGCCAGCCTGGCCACCGATGATCTCGACGACGGCAACACGGATAACGATGAGCAACGCGACGTTCTGGGAGAACTGGAGATTACCGCGCGGCTGATGATCACCGGCGGCGAAGCCAGGGAAGAAGCACGCCTGACTCGCGCGGACCGCAGCCTGATCCGGGAATGCATCCTCGATGCCGCCAAGGCCTGCGCGGCTGTCCAAGAGCAGGTCTTGACCCATGACGTGCGGGATGCATTGTTGCGGGTGGCCAGTGATGCTCATCTGCCCGACAAGCGCCGTGAACGCGCCCAAGAGATGGCCGAGTCCATCGACCTGTTCTGCCAAGGCTTCGAGGGCACGCTGTTTGACCGGACCGGCACGCCGTGGCCTGAGAGTGACGTCACCATCGTGGATCTTGCGACCTACGCCCGTGAGGGCTACGAGGCGCAGATGTCGATCAGCTACATCAGCCTAATGAACACCGTGAACAACCTGGCCGAACGCGATCAATACCTGGGCCGACCGTTGATCATGGTGACGGACGAGGGCCACATCATCACCAAGAACCCCTTGTTGGCGCCGTTCGTGGTCAAGGGCACGAAGATGTGGCGTAAGCTGGGGGCCTGGTTCTGGCTGGCCACGCAGAACCTCGCCGACTTCCCCACCGCCGCGCAGACCATGCTCAACATGATCGAATGGTGGATCTGTCTGAACATGCCGCCGGCCGAAATCGAGGAGATCGCCCGATTCAAGAAGCTGACGCCGGCACAGAAGGCGTTGCTGCTCTCGGCGAGCAAGGCATCGGGCAAGTACACCGAAGGCGTGGTATTGGCCAAAAACATGGAAACACTGTTTCGCGCCGTGCCGCCAAGCCTCTATCTGGCATTGGCCATGACCGAACCCGAGGAAAAAGCGCAACGCTGGCAACTCATGCAGACCCAGAACCTGTCTGAGCTGGATGCCGCACGACAGATAGCGGCCGCCTTAGATCGCCTACGTGGCTTGCCGTAGCGCCAAAGACATCAGCCATGGCAGAGCCATCGAGAGAGCTCGGCTGCAGCAGCGCTCGTCTATATCCGCAACAAGCGTTGAAACCGACATCACGCTCAGGCAGCTCCTCCTGTCGGTTTACCAATATTTGCGTTCTGTTACGCTAAAATATCGTCGAGTCGGCTTATGGATTAAGCCATCAACGCTGCTAGGGAGGCACGAAATTGGTCGATGGGTGGGTCGTTTTGATCGTATTGACGGTGCCGCTCGGCACTGCACTGATTGCTTTTTGCTTAGATTTTCTAGGTACTTACACCACCAAGCCCAAAAGGCTGCGTCCACACCTGCGAAAGGTACGCTTGATTGGTAGGGTCGCGCTGTCACTCAGCATCGTGGCGATGGCGCTGTCACTGATTGTATGGAGCCAGATACCCGCGTGATGCGGAGGATATGACCAATGGATGAGGCCAGCCTGAAGGAATACCGCGCCAAGCTGATCAAACAGGATCCCGATCTTTGCGAGGCGCTCGAGTTGCTCTCCGACGATGAACTGCAAGCCCTGGTAGAGGTCTGCCTGTGCGCCGAGCCTGCTGCAGAAATCTTCCAAACGGACCGGTAGCCAAAGTTTCCGCGGGCGCGAGGACCGCCGTTTTGTTCAGTACGCAGGTGCGATGGGTTCGCGTTGACCGGTGCCAGCCGCGCCCAGTTGGCCGGCCACCTCCTCCAGGCTCACCTCATCTTTACGCAGGATTGACGCCATCCTGTGCAATGCCTGGGCGTCCAGTTCGATTCCTGACGGGTGAGACTCTACCCGAGCAATCGCTCAGCGAATAGCTGCTACCAAAATCACACGATTGATCCGCCGGCTCCTCACCGCCTGTCCCATCCTATTCCTGGCTGCAAGGACCTATACACCCACGCCCCGGCTGAAAAGCCCGCTCCACTCAAGCCACTGCTAGTCTCAGGTTTTAACCAGAGGATATCGTCATGACGGCAGTGGAGATGCTACGGCAGTTGATGGAGGCGCAAGTTCAGGCCCACCTTGCTCTCGGTGCCGCGATCGAAGAGCTCGCGCTATGGGCAGAAAACAATGGTGGCGGGCATTCAGCCAGGAACGCACGTGACGCGTTGGACAGCCTGGATGCGTCATCAGCCCGCATTGGTCGTTGCTTGGAAATGGTGGGCAAGGAGGCAGCTGGTTGATCACGCCGTTCGTGGCAGCCCTTAGCCGCAGGCGACCTGCCCTGTTGTGGTGGGTAGCACTGCAGCCGGAGCCAAAACGAAAGAGTACATTTGTACTCCAACCGAAATTTGTATGCTGATATCCACCGTTGCTGACAGGCAATAAGCAGAGCTAGGCCCATACAACCGGCTACACCCGGCCAACTAGGCGTTTAGAACGAACGCCCAAGTGAACCTCTGCCAGTTCCAAGCTGATGATCGGTGGTGCTGGATGAGATCGTGTCCCAGGAAGTGGTGTAACTAAACCAACCGAAGGCGCCCTGCGGGCGAAAGAGGTTGGTCATCGTGGTTCTTGGCTAACGTTGAGTTTGCGAAGACCTAACATTCACCAGGGAAACCACGATGACCAAACCTACTATCGCATTGACCGAGTTGGTTGAGAAAGGGGCAGATGCTGATCTGCTCAAGCAAATGATCCAGTTCGTTGCCCAGCGCATGATGGAATTCGACGTCGAGAGCCTGTGCGGCGCCGGGTTCGATGTCAAAAGCCCTGACAGGCTAAACAGCCGCAACGGCTACCGTGATCGCCTCTGGCAAACCCGCGCCGGCGATGTTGATCTGAAGATCCCCAAGCTGCGCCAAGGCAGTTACTTTCCCGGCTTTCTGGAACCACGGCGTACTGCCGAAAAAGCCATGGCAGCGGTGATCCAGGAGGCCTACATCCAAGGCGTCTCGACGCGCTCAGTGGACGAACTGGTCAAGGCGATGGGGATGTCTGGCATCTCAAAAAGCCAAGTGTCACGGCTGGCCGGCGAGATCGATGAGCGCGTACACGCCTTCCTTGATCGCCCGCTTGAGGGCGACTGGCCTTACCTGTGGATCGACGCCACCTACGTCAAGGTCAGGGAGGCCGGCCGTATCGTGCCGGTCGCCGTCATAATCGCCGTGGCTGTGAACTCCAACGGCGGCCGTGAAGTACTGGGCATGAGGGTCGGGCCTTCGGAAGCCGAACCATTCTGGACTGACTTTCTGCGAAGCCTGATGCGGCGTGGGCTCCGAGGCGTGAAGCTGGTCATCTCTGATGCTCACGAAGGGCTCAAGGCCGCAGTTTCCAAGGTATTCCATGCGACTTGGCAGCGCTGCCGCGTGCATTTCATGCGCAATGCCATGGCCCACGTCGGCAAGGGCCAGCGCACGATGGTGGCGGCACTACTTCGCACGGTGTTTGCCCAGGACAGTCGTCAGGAATGCCACCAGCAATGGCGCCTGGTAGCTGACCAGTTACGTGAGAAATACCCAAAGATCGCGACGCTTATGGATGGCTGCGAGGATGAAGTGCTGGCGCACATGGCCTTCCCCAAGGCACACCGGCAGCAGCTTCACAGCACTAATCCGTTGGAACGGTTAAATGCTGAAATCAAGCGCCGCACCGAGGTCGTGGGTATCTTCCCGAACGATCCAGCCATCACTCGCCTGGTCGGGGCGATGCTGCTGGAACAGAACGACGAGTGGTGCCTGCAAAGGCGCTACATGCAATTGGAGGCGTTCGAGGCGGTCAGCGATAATCCGCAGGCCAAGCTGTCGGCCGTGATCAACTAAACGGCAAACTCAGTGGCCAAGGCCGTGATGAGTTACACCACTTCCTGGGACACGATCCTGGATGATTCAACACCCCTCTATGACCTGCCGGAGCATGATATTCCCAGCGTCGGGGCGTATCTCGCCAAGCCTTGGTCGGTGGGCATGATTGTAGTCTGCATTGTGGTTCACGAATTGATAGTGTTGAACGTCACAGCGCCCGCTACCCGATATGCCGTGTTCTATTGAGCGATTTCTCGTACTCGAGCGGAGTATTCGATCAGGATGACGCGTCCCCTGTCACGATTGCTATTCCGCAGCATTAGCCCACGACATAGCCGTCGAATCTCCAAAACTAATGCTCGCCGCCAACTCTTCCCCTGTCCGCACTATGCTCGTTATAAGAAGCGGCTTTGTCGGACACAAAAATTTGCCCGAATTTGTGACATATTGATGACAGCGCAGTCTTATAGTCAGAAATTCAGCGAATGAAGCAACGCTACATGGCAATGGAGGTGAGCATGAAAGCCAGAGCCACGGTGATATGCCAGAAGGACGAACGCGTTCTCTACGTGCGCAAATCAAACTCAAAATGGTCACTTCCCGGCGGAAAGATTGAATCAGGAGAGACGCCTGCGCAAGCAGCTGCCCGCGAGCTTGAAGAGGAAACCGGGCTGGTTGCAAACGATCTGATCTACCTCGCCCGCTTCGAAAAAGACAACACCATGCACTTCGTGTTCGTCACCGCAGTTCCACCCGGGGACAAGCCCGTACCAAAAAACGAGATCGCGGCGTGCAAGTGGAACCACTGGAAACGCTTTCGCGATATCGAAGCCAGCAACGCAACCAAAGCGATCGTCAAGGCGTTCGCTGGCTTTCAAGCAGCTCATTGAAGTTGTGCGCTGTTCGGCATCATGGGCACTACGTGTTCAACAGCAGAACATTGCAACTGCTGGTACTGAACCGGCTGGACTATTAGATTGAGGCCTATGCCTCGCTATAGCCCGCCCCCCGGCTTTAGCTCATACTGTGCCAGGTTAGGGAAAATCGATACGCTCGTTCTCACTTTCTTAACCGCCCCGGGCGGGTGAATCGACGATGCTCGGACACGCTGCAACGCATGCAGTTTGTCGAGAACCGTCCATGAATGTCAGTCCTACCCCAGCCATCAATTGCCAGCGCAAAATTACCAGTCGAGCCTGGCACCGGAGCGCAGACCGGGCAATCCGGGTGATTGCTGCGCTACTGATCGCCCTGACGGCTCGACTAGGCTTCGCATTGACGACGCCGGCCATCGTTGCCTCGGTCAACTCACTGCAGTGCCTGGAGTACCGGGTCGTCGGCATCTGCTACTGGTTGTTGTGCACCCCCTTCGGCTGCACGGTCCGTACCTCCCCGAAAGTCCGCCACTTCATTCCCGAACTGGTGGTTTCGAGCTACTCCGATACCGGCGCCAACCCTTGGCTGGAAATGTCGCCGCTGTCGATGCCGGTTCCAGGTTCGGAAGGAGGGGGCAACCTCATTACCCCTTCCCCGCGACGCGATAACCTGCCCCACTTCAAGAATGTCGACGGCATCGGCCATCCCGGGCAACTGGCACTGACCGCCCTGGCCCAGCGCTTTGGCTACAGTTGCCCGACCGGCGCAATCCCGCTTACTCCCTATTACCTCAGCACCCTTGACCCACTCGGCTGGCGCCACGGCGTACCCGAATCAGTCTACCCCCAGGCGCTGGTGCCCGGCGTACGTGAAATCGGCAGCCAGGCGCTGGGCGAGATGTGGGGGAATGTCTATCCCCGAGAGGGTTTCCTGGTCCAGCCAGACGACTTCAAAGCCGCCGCCGTCATGGCCCAACGCGCCAGCGACTTCATCACCCGGATGGGGCAACCTCACGTCTACCTGCCGCTGCAGCCTATGCCGTACGACGGCTACTGGCCGCCGCTGCCGGTAATGGAAAACGACCTCAGCAACCATCGCTGGCAGCTGCTTTACCCGCAACTGCAGACTACGTGTGCGGTGTTTCCGAGCCTTGCGGTTGAAAGCGACGACGGTGCCTATGCCTGGTCGCTATGGAGGCCCTACCGCTGTTGCCAGCGCATGGGCCAGACCTTCCTGTTCAGCATCGACTTCGATGGAGGTCACTGATGAGTGCGCGTAAATGGCATTACCCAATTGCCATGCTGCTCGGTCTGATGGGTGCACTAGCGTGCGCTTCAAGCGCTGCGGCGGATAGTGACTACCACCTTGGGGATCAAGGCCAGGTACTGGATGACCGGTTGATGTACACCATCGGTGGTGGCTCGGCTGCGGGAGCCCCCTCCTCCTTGTACCGCCCCAGCGGCCTGGGCGTAGGGCTGTCATGGCGAGCCAACATGATGTGCGGAAACATGAACCTCGCCAACACGCTGCAGAACCAGTTGAACGGCGCCACCCAGGGCTTCCAGCAGATCATGGGCAACGTCATCCAGAATGCCACACAAGCTGTGATGTCCTTGCCGGCGATGATCATCCAGCGTGCCAATCCCGGCCTCTACGAATTGCTCAGCAACGGGGTGCTGCAAGGGCGGCTCGATTTCGACCGCTCCAAGCTCACCTGCCAGGCCATGGCCGCCAAGATGGCCGACAAGGTCGATCAAGCGGGTTGGGGCGATATGGCGAAGAACCAGGAAATGCAGGCCAACCTTGAGCAGTCCGGCGGCGACGCGGTAACCGCGGTGAAAAACACCGAAACCAACAACGGCAACAATGGTGTTAGCTGGGTCGGAGGCCAAAAAGCCGGAGGTCGAGCCCAGGCGCCGATCCGGGTGACTGCCGACGTCGTCAAGGCGGGCTACAACCTGCTGCACAACCGCTCGCTGGACGACAGCTCTGCTGTGGGCGCTGCCTGCCAGAGCGGTGCCATCTGCCAAGCCTGGTCCAGCCCAGGCGAAGCCTCCGACTGGGCGACCCGGGTGCTGGGCGAGACCGAGGTGGAGACCTGTGATGACTGCGAGACGCTGCACGCGACTGCTGGAACCGGTCTTTCGCCTCTGATCCAGGAAGCCTACACCGAGCAGTTGGCCGGGCTGCAGCGGCTGGTAGCGGGCACCGATCAACCTACGCCCGAGAATCTGAGCAAGGTATCCAGCCCGCTGCTGCCAGTATCACGGGGCGTGATCGAAGGCTTGCGCAATGACCCCGACCAGGACTTGCTCGCCCGGCGTCTCGCCAGCGAGACCGCACTGTCGAGCATCATCTACAAGGCCATGTTGCTGCAGCGCACCCTGCTGGCAGGCAGTCATGAGCCCAACGTAGCCTCGGCGCAGCCCGCAACCAACTCTCTGAACAACAACGTCGAAACCCTGGAGCGGGAAGTCCGCCTGCTGCAGACCGAACTGCAGGTGCGGCAATCCCTGGCCACCAACACTGCCAGCCTGGTGCTGGACCGCCATGCCGGCGGTGCAGATGCCTCGCGCATCATCGACCAGCGCGACCCGGAACCTGGCAGGCTCCAGCGCGCCGATCAAGGCAGGAGCACGCCATGACGATGGCCACCTTCAAGGCAGGTCTAATAGGCGTGCTGCTCGGTAGTGGCGCTTACGTCGCCCTCATGTCGATTGCCTGGTTGGCCGTTCACTCCCTGAACGTGTGGCCTGAATGGCCAACGATCCCGCGCGCCCTAAGCGGCTACCTCGCGTGTTGGCGCGTTCTGATCTACAGCCTGATCAGCGCCGGATGGTGGCGTGCATTCCGAGCTCAGCGCTCTATGGAAGGCCGGCGCCGACTGCAGTGCCTGGCGCTGATCGGCTTCAGTGCCATTGCGTTGGTTGAACTGACACGTCTGTGAGGTGGACCATGACCCTGAGCACCAACAGTTACCTGGAGGTCTACCTGTCATTGCTGGCCTGGATCATCAACAACGGCATTTGGAACACGTTGGTCGACACGGGGCTGTTCGCCGTACCCTTCGGGGCCATCATTCTCCAGGAGTGGCTGTCAGCACGACAACAAGGCGCTGATGAGGGCAACAAAGGACTACTGTCGATTCCTCGCGTCGAAAACCGTTTATGGATGGCCTACGTGGTGATCCTGTTCGCCTGCATCCCGTTTTTCCCGTTGAACCTGTCGTCGATTACCTTCGATGATGCGGCCAGCCAGCGCTGCGGCGTCTCACTGGCCAAGCCGGCTGATACGTCCTGGGGCACAACGTTTAACACGATCGGCGAAAAGTCGGCGAACGTACCGGTGTGGTGGTTTCTCGTGCATGCGTTGAGCAAGGGCATCACTGCGGCGGCCACGGCCGCCATCCCTTGCGCACCCGATATCCGTGAAATGCGCATGGAGATCGACAGCTCGCGTATCAGCAACCAGGTGTTGCTGCAGGAGGTCGCGGACTTTACTCGAGACTGCTACGGCTATTCGCGGTCACGGCTGTTTACCAATCGGCCCGAGCTCGACAAGGCGCAAAGCTACGACGCCTCCTGGATTGGCTCGAGTTACTTCCTCAACACGCCGGGCTACTACGATATCGACCGCTCACGGACGCCGAGGGTCGCATGGCCCTACGACGAGGCTCGCGACACGTCGCTGCCTCAGTTGGCCAACGGCGCGGGCTATCCCAACTGCAAGCAATGGTGGAGCGATGCCGATGTTGGCCTGCGCGCGCGCCTGCTGGCCGAGGTCGACCCCTCGCTGATCTCGCGCCTGGAGGGCTGGTTGACGGGCCGTACCAACACCGAGGTCGAAGATGCCACGCTACGCGAACTAGTTAGCCCGCGGCAGCAGTCCATCAGCATGTCCCCCGGCCAGGTGTTCCAGGACTATGGCAGCAGCGCCCGAGGCGGTTCGGTTACGCAAGGATTGAACAATCTCGCCACCAACACCGGACTGGCGCTTGGGTCGTACAGCAATTTTCCGGCGATGAATGCGCTGCGGGCAGCACTGCCGATGGTGCAGGCGTTCCTGATCCTGGGGGCAATCATCAGCCTGCCGCTGGTGTTGCTGATCAGCACCTATCAGTTGAAGGCGTTGATGACAGTTACGTTCGCGCTATTCACTCTGCACATGCTGAGCTTCTGGTGGGAGCTGGCCCGGTGGGTGGACTCGAGCATGTTGGACGCCTTGTATAACCAGGTGTCGTCGACTGACCAAACGCTGTTGTCGCTGCCCACCTCCGGATTCATGGATGGGACTGTGACAGCGCAAGTCATCGAATACGTGATGGGGGCGATGTTTGTGGTGTTGCCCGCTCTCTTCCTTGGCACGATGAGCTGGGCAGGACATACCATAGGGGCCGGCGTTCAGAGTCTTCTTAACCAAGGTACAGAATCGTCCAAGCTCCAAGCGGGCAAAGGTTCGTCCGAGATACTCGGTGCCGCTCGAAAACTAAAGTAAACCTGTTAAAGAAGATCCCCATTTTCGTCGTACATCTCGGGGTGTTTCACCCGGTGCTGCGGGTGGCTTACTTGGAAAATATCTGGCTCGTCATTTGAGCGAGGGACAGGCAGCACAGCCATTACCCAGACGACAATCGTCATCAGCGTCAAAAGTACAACATACAATGCGATAATACAGGACGCGAATACTTTGAACGCCTGAAAACCAATCTGGCGGTACGCCAATGGAATAGCAGCGAGCCGAGGGGAGCGTAGAGCGGTAAACTCAATCCGTCTGATCCAGCGGCCGGCATGTATTGCGGCTATTACCAGATGCTGACGGCTTGGTACCTGATTCGATCTCGAAGATTTATGGAATGTCATACGCAACCCTCCAAGATAATTCTTAAAGCCGAAGAACGAAAAGCGTAAGTCGTTGGATCCAAGCTCTAGTTTACTCTCGATAGGTAAAAAGTCCTGACCGTTTATCACCTCATGTCTTAGCGAAAAACCTCACTGGAACTTAGTGAGCCAAGCAGTTCAAGCAGGGCCTCAATACTCATTGACGCTACTCCTATCGATTTGATAAACCAGATTTGCAACTGCTGGTTCTCCAGCGCCCAGGTAGCCCGGACCTTGAAGGCTACGTCGCTTCGACGACGGTTCCCCCAAGTGTGATTCGCGTTCGGCAGCTCACACGATCGCCGCTCCCGCGGAGATGAACGCTCTCCCGACAGGCCCTGCTCATCCTCGGCCTTCATACCAACCGCTCCACTGCTGGGAATTCCTCCCAGCCGGGCGGCATTCCTCAGCGCTATTGCTCGAGGAACTCATCATGCTTCGATTCACGGGAACTGAACTGCAAGCAGTGCTGGCTGAGGCCGGCATCAATGGCTGCCGAGTCATCCTGGTCAAGGATCACGGCGTTTACCTCATGTCCGAAATTGGCGAGTCCAAACCAGAAGGTGGGCGCAAGCGGATCGCTTACGCAACCGGCTGCAATCCTGAAATTGACGACTTCGAGTCCTGGTGGCACCGCGCTCGGGATGAGTTTGGTGGTGACGACTTTGTCGAATACTTCAACGTCGACGATCCCGTGCTGGCCGCGCTTCGCGGTACCTCGGGTTCTTTGCTGCTTGAAGCCACTCCTACACACCTGTGCCTGGCAGCCGAAGTTACCGTCCCTGGCAAGCGTTGAGCCAATCCACCACTACCTGTGCCGACAGCCCCTCATTCCGAGGGGCGCCGGCAGCAGCAAACGAGACAACACCAGCCGTTCATCTGGTTTGTGAGCGGCACTGTCTTCGTTGGAATTCGCTGGACGCCGCCTGCCATTGAGCTGCGCGAGCCTGGGTTGACCCTTCGCCCAGCGGGGTTTAAACCACAGTCATCAGCAGTGCTTTTCGTATCAAACCTGCAGCGGCCAACCACCTGCTTACCTGTCAGGTGCCGTGCTCACCCGAGATGTGGGAGGTAGCGATGCTTAACCCCAGCCCCCTGTCTACTGCCATCGTACTGAGTCCCGGCGTATGGCAATACGTTATGGAAGCCAACGGTGGAAGTCCGCTGTCTGGGCTTTCGAGCCGGCGGCTTTCACGCCTGTTGAGCACCACCTTGTCGCTGGCCAGTACCGGTTTACACGGCGGCGCAGTCGACCTTGAGCTCGACGCTGACCTCTCAGTGAGCTCGCTGCAGCAGGTGCAGGTCAACAAGATGGAGCCTACCGGAGAACCTGCGTTTCTGTTGATTCACCTACCCAGCGAGGCAACAGTCGGCCCCTGAAAGCAGTCGGCCAACACCGCCTTGCAACACCCCTTTCACCCCACCGGGAACCCCTCCCGGTCGGGCGGCGTTCCCTTACACATCAGGAGAACGTCATGTCCGACATCTACCTCGACGTCACCAACAAGATCATCACCGCGCTTGATCAAGGCGTGGTTCCCTGGATCAAGCCTTGGTCAACACCGGGTTCAGGTGCTGACTCTCCCTTCCCCACCAATGCCATCACCCGACGAGCGTACGCCGGGATCAACATCCCCCTGCTCTGGGCGGAGGCTCGCTTGCGCGGGTATCGACAGGATCGCTGGCTTACCTTCAACCAGGCACGCAAGGCGGGCGCGCATATCCGCAAAGGTGAGCAATCGACCCTGGCGGTGCTGTACAAACCCATGTGCAAGGAAGCCCAGGACGAGCATGGCGAGGTTGTTCGGGATGAACAGGGCAACATCAAGATGGTGCAGTTCGCACTGCTGCGTACCCATTGCTTGTTCAACATCGAACAGACCGAGGGCCTGGCCAGCGAGCCTGAGGATACAGGTGAGGCAGAACCCGCCGCCCCCTTCATCGACCATGGGCCAGCCGAGCGAGTCTTGGAGCTATCAGGTGCGCGCATCGAGCATTGCTTTGGAGATGATGCTTGCTACCATCCCCTGCGCGACCTGATACAGCTGCCCACCAAGGCCCAGTTCGAGGACGTCGGCAGCTACTACGCCACGGCCCTCCACGAGCTGACACATTGGTCCGGCCATCAATCGCGCCTCAAGCGCGACGGCATTACCGGCGGACACCGCTTCGGTTCTGCGGAATATGCGTTCGAAGAACTGGTGGCAGAGATGGGCGCAGCGTTCTTGTGCGCCCTCACTGGTATCCAGGGAGAGCTGCGCCACGAGGAGTACCTGGCCTCATGGCTGAGCATCCTTCGGGAGGACAAGCGGGCGATCTTCCGAGCCAGCGGCCAGGCACGCGAAGCGTCGGAGTATTTAATGACGCTGCACGATCAAGGCAGCACCGAGCCACTGTATCAACTCACCGCATGACTCAGCAGCGAAAACCACAAAGGCCCCGATGGGGCCTTTGTTTTGTTCACGCTCAAGCAAGGATGCCGATGGTCCAGCGTCGATTACTGTAGCCAGCTCTCCACCGTGTCAGCCCCGTGCTCCTGCTTCCACTGCTTGAGGATCTTGTGGTTGCCACCTTTGGTTTCCACCACTTCGCCGCTATCTGGGTGCTTGTAGCGCTTGAGCTCGCGCGGCTTGCGCTGCGGGGTAGCGGCAAACTTCGCGGCCGAGTATCCGCCAGCGGCGACGGGGTCAAGGATCGCGATGATGTGCTTCAGGCTGACACCGTACTCCTCCAGCAACGCCTTGAGCTTGCTCTCGAACTCGATCTCCCGCTTCAGCTCGGCATCATTTTTCAAGGCATCCAACTGCTGAATCTGCGCGGCCAGTTGGGCCTCCAGGGCTTTGAATTCTGCAAGTTTTGAGATGGGAAATCCTTTTGCAAGAGTGAGGACGTTCATCTGAAACAGTTTAGGAAAAATAATAGCTGAAAGGTTCAGAACTATTTCATGCAGGATACGCAACTAGGACAACCAATCGCGGAAATCTCGTGAACAACCACTAGGCTGAGATCAGCAGTGGATAATAGCGCTGGCTAAACCTGCTCGATTGAGACAATGTCGATGTACTTGAATTTCTTTTTCTTGGCCAGGTCACGCGCCTCTTGCTCGGCCAGCAGCGCGCTCAATGTCCGGGCTTCATGCACCAGGGTTTCAACTTCTCCCTCAAAGGTTTTGGTCACCTGCATCGTGACCCGCAGCTTCGGGAACAATGACGCAGGCTTGGCCTTCTTCGCGGTGGGTTTCGACGCCGCGCGCTTGGTCGGCACGAACTGGAGCTCTGTCGAGTCCACCGTCGCCGCAGGCGCAGTTGCAGCCGAGGGACCGAATAATGCTTCACGCATTTGTTGTTCTGTCAGCGAATCATGCATCTTTAAATACTCTAGGTGCTGCAACAGCACAGGCCGCACGCCACGGATGGCACGCAATAACTGGTAAATGGGAGGGGAAATAGCCTAATCGACATCGTAAGCGTAGATCAAGTCAGTCCATGCCCAAACTGGGACAATGTGCCTCGAACAATACAGCACAGTCGGCCTCGATGGCGTAGTTGCTTCAGACATACCGTCACACACTTTATTGCCACCCGCATCTCTCCCCTTTCGATCATCTGCTTATATCCTAGGTGCAAGCCATGGTGCCCACCCGGTCACACAGGCACTGGAGAGGAGAAGGTTGTCATGCGGCAACGAGGCTCATGCTTCACCGCGTGGGAGGACCACAGGCTCTACGCCGTGGTTCACGCGGAGACCCTGGACGACGGTACCGAGATTGATGTCAGGGCCAGGATTGCGCGCAGTGGCGCCACGGAAATGTTCTTGAGTGTCTATGAAGGGGATGGACGAATGCTGGCCGAAGAAAGCTATGCCAACTTGCCGGGCGCCTCCGTCGGCAAGGCCCTAGCCATGGGAGCACAACGCGCGCGGGAAATCGCCATCCGCTCCATGACCCAGACGCGGATCACCGTGACTGAATAGTCCATGCCTCGTCCTGATGCTCTTTCCATGGGCCGATGGTTCCTATCGCCTGGCATGAGCACCCTACCCCCACCTCGCGAACAGGCACAAGCACCGACACCTTCGGCTGATCACCCTGATCCCAGTACTCGATACCTGCACTTTCACATTCCCGCACGCGAGCCAAAGGGAAACGGGGTAAAGGGTAAGGGCGGCAAAGGAAGGGCTGGCAAGGGTAAGAGGCTTATCCGAAAAGGCAAAAGGACCTTATGGGCATTCAACCGAGGTGGCGACGATGCCGAGCTGGTTCACGCATGAAAAGGCCAAAGTCCCCACGCCCTCAGTTGCCCCCATTGCCGAGGGCTATTACGCGCCGATGACGGCCAAAGCGCTGCTCGCCGCGGAGCACCGGCAGAAGCTGCTCGAGCGCATCTGGCAATACACGGCGCTGTCCCAGCCGCAGTTCGAGCAGCTCTACCTAAACCCGATCCGCCGCTACGCCGGCTATGTCCAGCAGTTGCCCGCCAGTGAAAGCCACCACCATGCCTACCCCGGCGGCATGCTCGACCATGGCCTGGAGCTGGTGGCCTGCAGCCTCAAGCTGCGCCAGTCCCATCTGCTGCCCAGCGGCGCCGCTCCGGAGGACCAGGCGGCCCAGGCCGATGCCTGGAGCGCCGGCATTGCCTACGGCGCCCTGCTCCACGACATCGGCAAGATCGCCGTCGACCTGCAGGTCGAATACCAGGACGGCCAGCCCTGGCACCCTTGGCATGGCGCCCTGGACCAGCCTTATCGTTTTCGCTACCTGAAGGGCCGCGATTACCAGTTGCACGGCGCCGCGGCCGGTCTGCTGTACACCCAGGTGCTGGACCGCGCCGTCCTCGATTGGCTCAGTGGCTATCCAGCGCTGTGGGGCAAGTTGCTGTACCTGCTGGCCAACCACTACGAGCACGCTGGCATCCTCGGCGAGCTGGTCCTGCAGGCCGACCGGGTCTCGACGGCACAGAACATCGGCGCCAACCCTAACAAGGCCCTGCAAGCGCCCATATACTCGCTGCAGCACCACCTGCTCAGCGGCCTGCGCCACCTGGTGAAAAACGAGTTCAAGCTCAACCAGCCTGGTGCTGCGGGCTGGCTCACCGATGAGCACCTGTGGTTGGTCAGCAAGACCGCCACCGACAAGCTACGCGCCTACCTGCTGGCTCAGTCCGTAGACGGCATCCCCTCCTCTAACATCGCCCTGTTCGATGAACTGCAGTCGCACGGATTGGTCGACGCCACGGCGGACGGCAAGGCCATCTGGACAGCCACCGTCACCGACGGCGATTGGCAGCAGCCGTTCACCTTTCTACGCCTGCAGCCCTCATTGATCTGGGCGGATGAAACCCGGCCGCCCATTTTCACCGGCACCCTCAAAACCGTCCTTGAGGTCACCTCCGACCCCGCGGATCCGCCAACCTCGCCCGGTGGCGGTAACGCCACACCGACACCGGCCGCCCCTATATCAGCCAAGGCGGACCGGCCCAAACATCCGGAGGCCTATCCTCCCGACACCGTTGACAGCGACTACCTAGGCCCGCTAGTGGAGCTCTTTGATACGCCTGAACTCGAACAGGGCGACGCGTCTTCCAGCGAGCCGCAGACGACTCCAGAGCACAGCAACGATCTCGGTCAGCAATTCGTGGAATGGCTGCGCGCTGGATTGAAGAACCACTCGCTGATCATTAATGACAGCCAAGCGAAAGTGCATACCGTGAACGGCACGTTCTTCCTGGTGACCCCGGGAGTCTTCCAGCGCTACACCTCGGAGCGCCAACCGGAAGGGAGTCATATTGAAAGCTCGGAAGCCTGGTTAAGCGTGCAGAAACGCTTTGAAAAACTGAACCTTCACCTGCGCAGGCCCGATGGCCAGAATATCTGGACATGCCAGGTAAAGGGTCCTCGCAAACGCGGAAAACTGAACGGATACCTGCTCAAGGACTCACAGACGCTCAGCGAAAACCTCTTGGAGGACAATCCGTTTCTCAGGTCGACCGAAGGCTAAGTATCCGGTGCCAGCGGCAAAGTCACGGAAATACCTCTGAGTTTCTAAAGAGCTTAGGGCAACAGCCCTACAGCACCTTGAGGAAATCGCATGACAAGTCATGACCTCTGCCGGCATGGCTACAAACGTTGAGAAATCGCCCCTTGTTGAGGAAATATCCTGGCAGGACCCCTATTCAATATCAGCATCGATATGCAGTTCACACCGCCGGCCCCAGCGCTGATCAACAGCGAGGCCGAAACCGCCTTCGTACAAAAGAGCCTGGGCGCCGCTGTTCGATGACTGCAAGATCAACATCCGTGGGCGCATGGTAATGGGCACCGAAGACTTCGCCTGGATGCTGACCTAGGTGCCGGGCTGCTACTTCATGCTAGGTAACCGCGAGTGTGAGTTCCACGGCTGCTCGGTGCATAACCCACATTATGATTTTAACGACGCGCTGATCCGCTTAGGAGCAGATTGCTGGATGAAGCTGGTCGAGGATTATTTGGTCCGGGGTGCCTGAGGAAAGTTCATACGAGCAAACGCGCGGCGATGCGCGTTTGCTCTAACTGGCGGTTTCGACTGCCCACTTGGTTCAGCGCTTGCTCTCCTGTGACATGCTTCGCAGCATGCCAGCCGCCTTTTTCTGGTCGCTTAATGACAGAATTGCATCGTATAGCGCAATCATACTCTGGCAGGTTCTGGCCGGATCATTGGCGAATTTTTCAGGGTTTGCAATAATCTCAACCGACCCACGGTCCTTTGACATCATAGTGACTAGCACGCCCTTAAACTCCTTGTCGTACTCCGAGAATGGTAGCGCTTTTACCGGGTTCGTTCCCGATTGCTTGATTAGGTCCGCCAGTGCCGCAAGATCCTCATTGGCCAGCTCGCTTGGCATACCTTTCATAAGGTCTAAAGTAGACGCTTTGGCATCCAAGCCGAGGAAGGTCACACATTGGCTAGGGTTGGTTCTTCCAAAGTACTTGATTTCAGCAATTTGGGAGCGCCAGTAACGAATCAGAGCTTGGTCAGGTCCTCGATTCAGGTAGCCCGGTACAAACGACTCCGTCAGCAATTTCTGTAAATCCGTTTGAATTTCAGCAGCTGAACGCCCGGCTTGGACTCCTTCAACAACGGTTTTCCTCAGTGTTAGGTAATTACCCGAATCATAAAGTGAGAGCGCCATATAGACAGGCGTTTTCAGCAACGCCTGCTCAATAATGTTGGCGTCGCGCCAATCCGAGATTCCTGACAGTCCAAAATAGCGGGAGTCGACGACGGAGGTAATTATGTTTTGTTCCTTCAGCTCCAGCGCAGTCGGGAACCATAGGCTCTGAGGGCTGACACTGGTTGCCTTGGCGACGAATTGGGGCGTTGCGCCGGCACGGACAAGCGCGCCTTTAAAGCTAGCATTAACATCTAACGCGTCGCTGCCAGTAGCGCCATGGATCGAAGCGCTGTGAAAACCAATCCGCCCCTGCTCGCTAATGTAACGCTCTCGACCGGCGAGGAATGCCAATGCACAAGCGCTTGAGCAGGTTGTCCGAGTATAGGTGATAAGCTGGCGCTGGGATATTAGATCGGCAAGTTTAGTTGCCTCTGCAATTCGCCCTCCCGTGCTGTTTAAGTGAATGACTCGAACTTTAGGGGACGAATCAAGAATCCTGCGAACGGCGCTCGTGGTACCGATCGGAATGCCGCCTGCTAGCTCCAATTCGGTGTCATTGCGCATCAGGCGGAGTGAGTACGGGGGGATATTGTCATTGCCACGGACCATGGTAATACCCTCGCGAATAAGCGGAATACCGTCGAGGGTAAAACTCATCACCAAGCGAATAGCGCCAATGCAAACCATCACTTTGGCAGCGACGGCCCAAAATTGCTTGCCACCACGAGAAACATGAGCAGAAGCAGAGCGTATCACTCCGACTATCTGCCAAACCGAGAGCGCCATGACTGCGATATAAAATATCACAATCATTGCACCTTGTTGTTCGGTACCCAGATCTAGAGCATCGTTGAAATTGCCGAACGCCGCTGACAATAGCGCGCTTACAACGGAAACCAGGCAGCCGAACAACCAGTATGAAACTGCGAGCGAATATTCCCCATGCCAATGTTTGGCAACGAAATTGTAACGCCTCCCCTTACGGACGCTGGTGGACGTGGCTGCTGGCTCAGCAGTTTTGTGCCCCAGCTCTCTTCCTAGGGCTGATAATTGGCCCGAAAAGGGAGTTGGGGGAATTTCAACTTCCGCCGGCTTGCCTACGATCGATTGACCACAGTTAAAGCAGAAATTGGCATCAGCCAAATTCTCCGTTCCGCACGTTGTGCAAAAGATTCCCTTCATCACTATTTCCCTAGCAGTGCTTGGCTCAAAGCAGGCCGGCTGACGCGCAAGGCTTTATTAAGCGATCTCAACTATCCTGCCCGCCACCAGAATAGGGAGCATAGTGCCACCATGGCTCGCTTTCTTTCCAGCCTTGAAAGGTAGTGAATGACGCTGCTACACCTTCCTACGCTCTCAAGCCTCTAGAAGAATCGGGCTGCACCTCCACGATCTCCTGAACATGCTAGCTGGGCATAGCGTCAAGGGGTATCAGGGCCCCTGGGTATTGGATGACTTGTGCTGCGAGTGCGTGCGCCCGAAAGGCCGCCGTTTCGGGGCACGCGCCCATTAGCCAGGCTGCTAGGTAGCCGGCGCTGAATGAGTCGCCTGCGGCGGTCGTATCCACAATTTGCTCTACCTCTTGCGCCTCTACTTCATAACATTTGAATGCCTGCTCGATCAGACAGCTGCGAGGCCCTCGCTTGATCACTACATGGAGCGTGCCCATTTGAGCGTAGCGTTGAAATATGGCCGCTTCATCCTCTCCGGGGTGCAATGCCTGTTCATCTTCCAACGTGAGCAAGGCGATATCGATATGTTTCAACACGCGGTGGTAAACGTGGAGCGCATGCTCGCGATCGCGCCATAGCCGAGGTCTGTAGTTGTTGTCGAACACCACCAAAGCTCCATGACGTCGAGCTTCTATCAGCCGGGGAAGAAGCGCATCGAGCCCTTGCTGTCCAATCACCGCCAGGCTGATGCCGCTGAGGTAAATCAGCGCATAGCCTTCAAGTTCCCCTAATACATCGGCGGCACCATGCTGGGTAAAACAGTCACGTACTGCTGCTTCGTTACGCCAGTATAGAAAGCGTCGCTCTCCTTGGGCATCGGTCTGGATGCAATACATGCCCGGCAGCCGCCCGGGCAGCCGCTGTACCAGCGACACGTCGATGCCCTCCTCCTGCCAGTCGCGGCACATGGCGTCGCTGAAGCTGTCATCACCCAGCGCTGTCACGTACGAGACCTGCCAGTCTGGCGGTAACAAGCGCCGCAGGTACACAGCCGTATTCAGGGTGTCGCCACCAAACCCCTGCACCAGCGAGCCATCGGCGCGTTGCTGCAGTTCCATCATGCACTCGCCGATCAGTGCGATTCGGGCGGGCCTCATGCGAACACCAATTGCACTTTTGCCGCACGGCGCTTGTCGCCAGCCATTTCCAGGGCCTCAACCACCTGGGTTTGCTCGAACTCGGCCGACAGCAATGGCAGCGGGTCGATGCGGCCACTCTCCAGCCAGCGCACCGCCGTGTTGAACTCATCGACGAAGCGGAATGAGCCCACTACTTTGACTTCCTTGACCAGCAGCAGGCCCAGCGGCATCTCAACTGTGGCGTGCCCCATGCCCAGTTGCACCACCGTGCCCTTGGGGCGCGTGAAAGTTGCCGTGGAGGCGATGGCCGCAGGCGCCCCCGATGCCTCGAAACTTACATCGAAGTAACCGCCGTCCTCGCCCCAGGCTGCAGTAACCGCCTCGTCAGTGGGGTCCACGGCGCGATCTGCGCTCATCTGCAGCGCCAGCTCGCGGCATCGCGGGCTCATGTCGGTGGCCACTACTTCGGCAGCGCCTGCACTGCGCGCAGCGGCCATGACCAGGCAGCCGATTGGCCCGGAACCGGTGACCAGCACCTTTTTGCCCACCAGATCACCGGCCTGGCGCACGGCATGAATCGCCACTGCCAGGGGTTCGGCAAATACCATGACATTGTCCTTAGCATGCTCTGCGTAAGGTACGCATTGTTGCTCGGTCACCGCCACGTACTGGCGGAAGCCGCCATCGACATGGGGGTTGAACTGCGCGCTGCCCATGAATTTCATGCCACGGCACAGGTTCTGCTTGCCTTCCAGGCACAGGGGGCAGCGGTTGCAAGGTTGAGACGGGTTGATCGCCACGCGCTGCCCGGCTGTCAGGTGGCTGCCCGCCGGCGCAGCCTCGACCACGCCGATGAACTCGTGACCCAGTACCAAGGGATTCTTGAGGATCGACATTCCCGCGCGAGCATGCTGGTAGTAGTGAATATCCGACCCGCAAATACCGCCCCGTGATACCTTGACCAGCACTTGCTCCTCTGGCGAATAAGCCAGCGGTTGCGTCACGTGGCGCACATCCTTGATGCCAAACGCCACGCAGGCCCGGTTTTCGATAGTTTGAATGCTCATTGTTATTGTCCTTATGCGTTGGAAGGCTGGCCCAGGGGGCGCTCGGTTGCCGCTTCAGGGGATGATGAGTCCTGGCCCAGCGCAATCACCTCGATGCGCCCCACCAGGAAGATGTAGGCGAGCAAGCCGCACAGGGCGACCATAGCGATGTACAACATGGCGTACTGGAAGCTTTCGGTATGCTGCAGGATGATACCGATGACCAGCGGGCTGATGACCCCGGCCAGGTTGCCGAAAATGTTCAAAAAGCCGCCTACGGTGCCGATCAGATGCCGGGGAATGACGTCGCTGGCTACCACCCACCCTAGGTTGGAAAAGGCATTGGCAAAAAACGCTACGGACAGGATGGCAATGGCCACCACTGGCTGGCTTTCAAAGAAATTGACCAGCGCAATGCAGGTAGTCACGGCCAGCCCCAGCATGACGGGCAGCTTGCGTGCCAACGTGCGCGACCGTCCGCGCTTTAGCAGCAGATCACTCAGCACGCCACCGCAGAGCACCCCGGCCATGGCCATCAGGTAAGGGAACATCGCACCGATGCCGGCCTTGGCGATGGGCAGGTGCAGGCCTTTTTCCAGGTAAACCACAAACCAGGTCAGGAAAAAATACAGCGTTGAGGCCGTGGCGAATTGGGCGATGAACAGCCCCCACACCGTGCGCTGATGCAGCACGTGGCGCACGTCCGGCCAGTTGACCCGAGTTCGGTTGCCACGCTGGTTGTCCGAGCCATACCCCCCGCCCTCGCGAATCATGGAAAGCTCTGCAGCGTTAGCTTTGTCGCTGTCCTGCGGATCGCGATAAGCCACCAGCCAGTACACACCGAATGCGATACCGACACCGCCACTGATATAAAACGACACCTCCCAGCCCCACGACGCCACGATCCAGGACAACACCGGGGTCAGCACCGCCAAACCGATGTACTGCGCGCTGGAATAGGTGGCCGTGGCTCGCGCCCGTTCATGGTCGGGAAACCAGTTGGCGATGATCTTGGTATTGGACGGGAAGGATGGTGCCTCGGCCACGCCAATCAACGCGCGACACACCAGCAGCATTACGAACGACGCCGATGCGGTAGCAAACAGTTGATGGGACGCCAGGCCCATCAGCAGCGTGAAGAAGCTCCACAGGATAATGGCACCTCCGTACAATTTGCGCGGCCCTACCCGGTCCAGCAGGTAGCCCACCGGCACCTGGCTCATGGCATAGAACCAGGTGAACATCGAAAACAGCAGCCCCAGCTGCGTTGGTGACAACGCGAACTGGCCCTGTATGGCAGAGCCGGCTACCGACAGGTTGGCGCGGTCCATGTAGTTGATTGCGGTGACCATGAACAGCATGGCCAGGATCGACAGTCGTGCTCGAGTCGGTTTCATGGTTCTTCCCTAGTTGTTTTTTTCAGGTCAGAAACGTGAGGTGCGCGCTACAGCGTGGCCAACCACCCGCCATCGACATAGATGATCTGGCCACTGACGTAATCGGAGGCTCGTGACGACAGGTACACCGCTGTGCCGATCAGCTCATCGGGACGCCCCCAACGGCGGGTCGGATTGCTGGCTTTCACCCAGGCGTCAAACTCGGCATTGCTGGTCAGCGCCGCGTTCATCTCGGTGTGGATGTAGCCGGGGCCGATGGCGTTGCACTGAATACCATGTTCGGCCCACTCGGCGGCCATGGCCTTGGTCAGCATCTTGATGCCGCCCTTGGCAGCGGTATACGGCGCCACCGTGGCACGTGCGGCTTCGCTGGTCAGCGAGCCGATATTGATGATCTTGCCGCCCGAACCGCGGGCCACCATACGGCGCGCTGCCGCACGACCGACAATGAAGGCGCTGGTGAGGTTGACGTCCAGCACGCGCTGCCAGTTAGTCAGGGGTAGTTCCAGCAAGGGCTGGCGATGCTGGATGCCAGCGTTGTTGATCACGATGTCGACCTGCACCCCTTGGCGATCCAGGGTGGCAAACATGGCTTCAACCGAGGCTTCATCTGCCACGTCGAAGACAAACCCACACGCTTGATGATCACTGGCAAGCAGGCGCCCCACCGCCTCGTCCAGGCGCCCTGCGTCAGTACCGTTGAGGATAACTGCGGCGCCCGCCTCGGCCAGCCCTTGGGCGTAGGAAAAGCCCAGGCCGCGGGTGGAGCCGGTGATCAAAGCCGTGCGGCCGTGCAAATCAAACAGTGATGACATGTGAATACCTCTTTGGGTTCTTGTTCTTGGAAGGTAGCGCTGACTTGGGCTCGAGATACTTGTCGCATAAGCTAACAGCAGGTGCTACAAGGTCTTTGCAGCGCTATGTCACTATCCTGAACCCGGTTTCAGCCCATTATCAAGGGTATTTTGCAAAATTTTGAATTCAGCCCCACATTTCGATAGCGCGCAGACGAGAAAAGGTGCTAAAAATAAATCAACTTATGTGATAAGTTGAACAGCAAAAAAATGAGTGCCACCGCCGTGAAAACCCAGAATCTGGTTACCGTCGTCTACGAGCAAATGAAGCGCAATATCCAGGACGGCACCTGGGCGCCCGGCAGCAAACTGCCCTCCGAATCCGAGCTGATTGCCGCTTTCGACGTCAGCCGCGTCAGTGTGCGTAGCGCCGTACAGCGGCTGCGCGGCCTGGGCATCGTGATCACCCATCAGGGCAAGGGCACCTTCGTCATCGACGACCTGGACGCGCACCACGTCAACGACAACCAACCGATCATGCACCTGTCCCAGGCCGAGTTCGAAGACATGCGCGTGTTCCGCCAGACCGTGGAATTCCGCTGCATGGACTTGGCGGTGCAAAACGCCACCTTGGACGACATCGCCCTGATCGAGGCCGCGCTTAATCGCATGCTGGTCAACCGTGATGACTACAAGCGCTATTCCCAGGCCGACTTCGACTTCCACTACGCCATCGTCAAGGCCTCGCACAACAAGATCTTCATCCACGCCATGGACGCCATCCGGCACATCTATCTCTACTACTTGGAGGAGTTGAACCGAGTGCTGGGCATCACCCTGGAAAGCGTCAATGCGCACATCAAGGTGTACATGGCGATCAAGAACCACGACGCCGCAGCAGCGGCCGAGACCCTCAACGAAGCCATGGCCAGCAACGTCGACGCCATAAAGGACGCCAGGCAGGCCGAATGACCTGAATACTCGCAGTACAACCGGGAGACCGAGATGGAATCTATAACAATCACAAATGTAAAAACGATTCTCACCGCCCCTGGCGGGATTGACCTGGTAGTGGTCAAGGTGGAGACCAATCAGCCGGGCCTGTATGGTCTGGGCTGCGCCACTTTCACCCAGCGCATCCACGCGGTCGAGGCGGCCATCGAGCAGTACATCAAGCCCTTTTTGATCGGCAAGGATGCCCTGCGCATCGAGGACCTGTGGCAGTCGGCGGCGGTCAGCGGCTACTGGCGCAGCGGTCCGATCATGAACAACGCCTTGTCCGGGATGGATATGGCCCTCTGGGACATCAAGGGCAAGGTCGCCGGCCTGCCGGTGTACCAATTGCTGGGCGGCCGCTGTCGCGACGGTATTCCCCTGTACCGCCACTGTGACGGCGAAGACGAGCTCGCCGTGGAAGACAGCATCCGCGCTGCCATGGAGGAAGGCTACCAGCACGTGCGCTGCCAGATGGGCATGTACGGCGGCGCTGGTACCGAAGACCTGCGCCTGATCGCCGGGAAATTGGCCCGGGCCAAGAACATCCAAGCGAAGATTTCGCCACGCAATAAGACCCACGGCATCTACTTCGACCCGGATGCGTACCTGCGCGCCGTACCCAAGCTGTTCGACCACCTGCGCAGCACCCTGGGCTTTGGCGTGGAATTCATCCATGACGTGCACGAACGGGTCTCACCCATTGCCGCCGTACAGCTCGCCAAGAACCTTGAACAGCATCAACTATTCTTCCTCGAAGACCCGGTCGCCCCGGAAAACCTTGAGTGGCTCAAGACCCTGCGCGCCCAGAGCAGCACACCCATTTCCATGGGCGAGCTGTTCACAAACGTCAACGAATTCAAACCGCTGATCCAAGACCGGCTTATCGATTTCATCCGCTGCCACGTCAGCACTGTGGGCGGCATCACGCCGGCGAAGAAGATCGCCACCTTCGCCGAATTCCATGGTGTGCGCACCGCCTGGCACGGCCCCGGCGACATCTCGCCGGTGGGCGTGGCGGCCAACCTGCACTTGGATCTGAGCACCACCAACTTCGGCATCCAGGAATGGACTCCGCTCAACGATGCCCTGCGCGAGGTATTCCCCGGCAGCCCCGAGATCGATCGCGGCTATGCATACCTCAGTGATCGCCCCGGTATCGGTGTGGATATCGACGAGGACAAGGCCAGGCGCTTCCCCTGCCAGGGCGGCCTGCCGGACTGGACCAACGCGCGCCTGCCCGACGGCACTGCGGCGCGCCCGTAACAATGCTACATGTCCCGGCGGCATGCGTCGGGACGTTTTACCGCCCTGCCCTTACAACAACAAATCAAGGGACCCGCCATGACCACTGTTACCAGCAAGCGCTGGCTCTACCTGATTCCGCTGATTTTCATCACCTATAGCCTGGCTTACCTGGACCGAGCCAACTACGGCTTCGCAAGTGCCTCCGGCATCGAGCAGGACCTGGGCATCAGCAAAGGCACCTCATCATTGATCGGCTCGCTGTTCTTCCTTGGTTATTTCTTCTTCCAGGTGCCTGGTGCTATCTACGCCCAACGCTACAGCGTGCGCAAGCTGGTGTTTGCCTGCCTGATCCTGTGGGGCCTATGCGCCATGGCGACGGGGCTGGTGACCAGCATTCCCATGTTGATGGTCATTCGCTTCACCCTAGGCGTGGTGGAAGCGGCCGTCATGCCATCGATGCTGATTTTCATCAGCCGCTGGTTCACCCGCAAGGAGCGCTCGCGGGCCAACACCTTCCTGATCCTGGGTAACCCCATCACCGTCCTGTGGATGTCGGTGGTCTCGGGCTATCTGATCCATAGCTGGGGCTGGCGCGAGATGTTCATTATAGAAGGCGCGCCTGCCGTGATTTGGGCCGTCATTTGGTGGCGTCTGGCACGCGACAGACCTGAGGAAGTCACTTGGCTGGACCGCGAGGAGAAAGACCGCCTGGCAGCCACCCTGGTGGCGGAGCAGAAAGATCTGAAAGTGGTGCGCAACTACCGCCAGGCACTTATCTCACCGTTGGTGATCAAGTTGTGCCTGGTGCACGCGCTGTGGAGCATCGGCGTATACGGCTTCATCATGTGGCTACCTACCATCATTAAGCAGGCGTCAGCTAGCGACATTGTCACCACCGGCTGGTTAAGCTCGGTGCCCTACCTGGCAGCAGTCATGGCGATGCTTGTGGTGTCCTGGGCTTCGGACAAGACGGGGCAGCGCAAGCTTTTCGTTTGGCCGTTGCTGGCACTGGGGGCTCTGGCATTTCTGGGTTCGTATCTGCTGGGTGCCAGTCACTTCTGGCTATCGTTCGGCCTGCTGACAATTGCCGCAGCTGCCATGTACTCACCCTATGGGCCCTTTTTTGCCTTTATCCCCGAATTGCTGCCCGCCAACGTGTTTGGCGGCGCCATTGGACTGATTAACGCCTGCGGAGCGCTCGGGGCGTTTCTGGGGTCGTGGATCGTTGGGTATTTGATCGGGCTGACCGGCAACCCGGGCGCTGCTTATATCTTCATGACAACGGGGATGTTGGCGGCTTCAATCATCATGTGGTTGGTGATAGCGCCAGGCTCAGACAAGTCTACTCGGCGCGCAGAATTGCCCATCGTTCCGGAACGGACAGCCCTGTAGATCTGGTCAAATAAAGCAACCCATTCGAGACTGCCGAGATGACGCCATTTGGCGGGCGGGCCTCCAGGAAGGTATAGAATCTGTATGAACTATAGCTAACAGCATAATGACTTGCCGCCCCTGGCCGGGCGCCAGGGGTGGCAGCATAGCGTCGAGGCAATCGGATCAGCACTTTTCGATGGCACCGAACATTTCATGCTCCCCTGGGTAGCTTTTGTTGCCGCGACGCCGGCGTTAGCGCAATAGCCTAGCTACGCCCCCCCCCAAGCGCGAAATAGTTAATCGACGAATGACACCCAGCCATTGCCCGCTCGATCGCTGCGCAAAACTGTTTCAATAAACCTCATGCCCTCCACGCCGTCGACGAGTGTTGGCGTAACGGTGCTTGATCGCATTTCACCAAGGCCAAACCCCCGAACCTGCTCGGCAAAATCACGGTATAGGGTGGCAAAAGCCTCCAGGTAGCCCTCAGGGTGGCCTGCCGGCACGCGACTGGCGCTCGCGCCTGCCTCTCCCACTCCTGGACCGCACCGTGTCAGCCGCTGGGCGGGCGCACCGTGTGGTGTAAACCAAAGTTCGTTTGGGTTTTGCTGATCGAAGGCCAGGGAAGCACGGCTTCCTGAGATTTTCAGCTGCAGGGCATTTTCTACGCCGGCCGCCACCTGGCTGGCAGATAACAAGCCTTTGACGCCGTGCTCAAAACGCAGCATGGCGTGCACGTAGTCGTCCAGGCGGCGCCCCGGTACGAACGTGGTCAGTTCCGCCGCGAGCTGTTCAACCCTCAACCCCGTGACGAACCTGGCCAACTGGAAGGCATGCGTGGCGATGTCGCCCAGCGCCCCGGCAGCGCCGGCCAGGGCCGGGTCGCCGCGCCAGCCTTCATCAGCCAATGGCTCGGTGAGCCAGCCCTGGGCGTAATCCACGTGCACCGTACGTAGCTGGCCCAGCGCGCCGCTGCCTACCAGCTCACGAGCATGGCGGATGAGGGGGTAAGCCGAATAATTGTGTGTCAGCATGAATAGACGACCACTACGCTGCGCCACCGCCTGCAGGTTCTTCGCCTCGGCGGCCGACAAGCAAAGTGGCTTGTCGCAAATTACGTGGATCCCCGCTTCCAGGAAGGCGGTGGCGACTGGAGCATGCAGGTGGTTGGGGGTGACGATCGCTACCACTTCGATGCCATCGTCGCGCAGCGCTTCAGCCCGAGCCATTTCCCGGTAATCGGCGTAACTGCGCTCAGGGTCTATGTAAAGCTCCACGGCGCTGGCCAGAGCACGCTCGCGGTTTGAAGACAAGGCAGCAGCCACCAACTGATACTGGCCGTCCATGCGCAGGGCGATACGATGAACGTTGCCGATGAAAGCGCCGGCGCCCCCGCCGACCATGCCGATTCGAATAGGTCGTTGCATCACTGTTGCCCTCCTTGAACCAGCCCCAGCATCTGCACCAAGGCCGCACGAGGCAGCGCGGCGTGGGCAAAATCATCAAAGCTGCGATCAGTCACTCGGATGATATGGCGGTCGATGAACGCAGCCCCCTCTCGCGCACCATCCTGCGGGTGCTTCAACGCGCACTCCCACTCCAGTACCGCCCAGCCGGTGTAATCGTATTGCGCCAGTTTCGAGAAAATCGCCGCGAAATCGATCTGACCGTCGCCCAGCGAACGGAAGCGCCCGGCACGATCCGCCCAACCAGCGTAGCCGCCGTAAACCCCTTGGCGGCCATCAGGGCGGAACTCGGCATCCTTGACGTGAAAGGCGCGGATGCGCGAGTGATAGCGGTCAATGAACGCCAGGTAGTCCATCTGCTGCAGCAACATATGGCTGGGGTCATAGAGGATGTGGCAACGTGGATGTTGCCCCACAGCGTCCAGAAAACGCTCGAAACTTGCGCCATCAAACAGGTCTTCGCCTGGGTGCAACTCGAACGCTAGGTCCACGCCCTGCTCATCAAAGTGGTCGAGAATCGGGCGCCAGAGTCGTGCCAATTCCTCAAAGGCGCCCTGCACCAAGCCAGTCGGACGTTGCGGCCATGGATAGACATATGGCCATGCCAAGGCCCCGGAGAACGTCACGTGCACATCCAACGCCAGTCGCCTGGAAGCTTTGGCAGCGCACACCATCTGGCGCATGGCCCATGCCTGTCGAGCACTGGGATTACCCCTGACCTGATGTGGCGCGAAACCATCGAACAGCAGGTCGTAGGCCGGGTGAACGGCCACCAGCTGGCCTTGGATATGCGTGGACAATTCGGTAACGACCAGCCCATGGCGGTCCAGCGTGGCCCGGATGTCGTCGCAGTATGCTTGGCTTTCGGCAGCCAACTCCAGGTTGAACAACGCCGTGACATTACTAGGGATCTGCACGCCCTTGAAGCCCAGATCGGCGCTCCAGCGGGCCAAACCCTCCAGGGTGTCGAACGGGGGACCGTCACCAACAAATTGGGCCAGGAACAGCCCTGGTCCTTTCAGCGTTTTCATTGCAACTCCTTATGCAGTCCAACTCATGTGCTACCGCGCACGATCAATTCATGCTCCAGTAACACGCCGCTGGACGGCTGGTCAGGGTGATTGATTTTGTCTAGCAACAACTTTGCGGCACATTCACCCAAGCGCACAGAGGGCTGCGCCACCGTACTCAAGCCAGGTTGTGTCGCGCAGGCAAAGGGAATGTTGTCAAAGCCCATCACGGCAATATCAGTGGGAATTCGCAGGCCGACCTCACGAATCGCGAGCATGGCGCCAATGGCCAGCATGTCACTGGCGGCCAGGATGGCATCCGGCCGCTCGGTCAGTGCCAGCAGGCGCGCCGCGGCGAGCCGACCATCCTCCATGGCCACATCGCCAGCGATCACCACACCGCCAGCCGGGGCGTGCAAACCGGCGTCGGTCAATGCCTGGCGGTAACCACGCTCACGCTCGCGGGCATACAGAAACCGTGGGTCACCATTGATCAGCGCGATGCGCCGGTACCCCCGGCCGATCAGGTACGCGACCGCGGCGTGTGCCGCGTCGGCATTATCGATCCCCACGTACGGCACCGCTGCCTTGCGGTCGAATTCGCAGCACGCCACCCAGGGCAGCAATGCAGCGTCCTGACCCAACGCGTGCTGGGTAGTTTCCGGATCCAGGCAAATGACACCATCAGCCTGGTGATTCTTGAGCATCTCGAAGAACCGACGCTCATTGTCGACCTGTGCCCCCGTATCGCACACCAGCACGTTATATCCCTGACGCCGGGCCGCCGCGTTGATACCCCGGATAACCTCGGCATAAAACGGGTTACCCAAGTCCGGCACCAGCGCCAATAACAAGTGGCTGCGCGCGCTGCGCAGGCTGCTGGCGTGGCGGTTCAAACTGAAGCTGTGCTCGGCAATACACGCCTGGACTTTCTCGCGAGTAGCAGCCCCCACCCGCCCGGTACCGTTGATAACCCGCGACACGGTAGCAATGGAGACGCCCGTCAGCCGGGCAATTTCATGAATAGTCATCGTTGTCATGAGTAAACGTTTACCCTCTTTATAAAAATAGTTCAAGCGTCATGTTTTGACGCATGCGATCAGCTTGCTAAGGAACTCCTTCAAACCTTATTCAAATGTGAATACACCCTTGACGACAGAGGCAGACGACCCTACGATTTGATGAGAAAACGTTTACTCAGAAAAATAATAGATGGCTCGTCAAATCACCTTTGGCGGTCGCAAGGAGAAACGATGGATCTCGGCGTACAACTCTTCTCGATCAAAAAGCACTTTATCGACAACCCCGATACAACGCTGGATCGCCTGGCGGACATCGGATACCGAGCAGTGGAGTTCCCTTTGGACCTGAGTGGCGAAAACCGCTTCGGCATGGGTGACGTTCCCGCCGCCTTCCTGGCCAAAAAACTCGCCTCCCGAGGGCTGAAGCTGATCGCCACCCACCTGCGCCTGACTGACGATACGCAATTGGCCGCAGCCATCGACTACAGCCTTGCCGCAGGCAGCAGCAACGTGGTCATCCCCTTGGGCCTGATCGACAACCAAGAACAGGTGCTAACCCTCGCAGATCGCCTGAACACCTTTGGCGAGGTCTTTCGTCAAAACGGCATCCAGCTGTTCTATCACAACCACTTCCAGGAATTTCAGCGTTTTGACGGTAAAAGCGCCTTCCAAACCTTGCTCGAACGCACTGACCCACAGCTGGTCAAGTTTGAAATCGACACCTACTGGGCCGTGCGTGGCGGCGCGGACATCGTGCCGTTACTGGAGCAATTGGGCCCGCGCTGTGGCTTGATTCACCAGAAGGACATGCCCGCAGGCCTGGCAAACGTCGACATCTTGGCCGGACAAGCAGCCCCCCGCCCCATCGACCTGTCGACCATCCGCCACTTTACTGCCCCGCACCTGTTCACCGAAGTGGGCAACGGTGTGCTTCCCATTGCCCAGATCATCGACTGTGCCCGCCAACACTGCCAGCCCCAGGCCATCATCGTCGAGTTGGACGCTACCGATATTGATGAACTGGACAGCGTCGCCATCAGCTATCGCAACCTGTCGCGCCTGATGGGCGTCAACCAAGGAGCAGCACAATGAACCAGCGTCTGAAAGTCGGTCTGGTAGGCATTGGCGAAGTCGCGCAGGTGGTGCACCTACCGACCCTGGCGATGCTGTCTCACCTTTACGAAGTAGTGTCGGTGTGTGACGTCTCGCCAGGCGCCCTGGCCCATGTTCAAGCGCGTTTCAACGTGCCCCATGCTACCCAACACCTTGAGGAACTCCTGGCCCAGGACGGCCTGGATCTGGTGATGGTGCTCAACAGCGACGAATACCACGCCGAAGTGGCTGTCGCCGCGGCCGCAAGCGGTAAGCATGTGTTCATCGAGAAACCTGCAGCCCTTACCCACCGCGATCTGCAAGCGATCATCGCGGCACAGGACGCCTACGGTGTGCGGATCATGATCGGCTACATGCGCCGCTACGCCACCGCGTTCGTGCAGGCCGTGCAGCACATTCGCGCCATGGACAAAATCCTCTATGTGCGAGTACGCGACATCATTGGGCCCAATGCCTTCTTCGTCGAACAATCTGGCGCTTACCCGCAACGCTTCGACGACGTCGCCCCCGCGCAGTCCGCCGACCGCCAAGCACGCGCCGCTGCTCAGGTGCACGAGGCCGTTGGCGATGACAGTCGCTGGCACCGCCCCTACCGTTTTCTAGCGGGACTGGGCAGTCACGACCTGTCGTTGATGCGCGAGGCACTGGGCATGCCGCAGCGCGTGCTCGCCGCCTCTAAGGCCGGTAATGGCATGTTCCTCAATGCGCTGTTTGCCTATGAGGGTTTCAATGTCAACTACGAAACCGGCATCGACGCCAATGCACGCTTTGATGCCCTGATCGAGGTGGTTGGGGAAACTTGCACCTTGCGCATCGAGTACGACACCCCTTACGTGAAGGGGCTACCAGTTACGCTAACGTTCTGCGAAACCATTGACGGCATTTATCAGGAGCGCAAGGTACGCCCCACCTTCGTCGACCCTTACACCCTGGAGCTTGAGTACCTGCACAACGCGTTGACCACCGGCGCGCCGATCAAGACCGATCTTCAGGACGCGCAGCAGGACCTGGAGCTGTTCGATCTGCTGATCGACGCCCTCAAACGCGGCTGAGCGCCGGCCCGCGCCTGGCGCGGGCCAGCCTTTAACACACAGGCATCGATTCACAAAACCAATAATCAATCGAGGACTGCCCCATGGACCACAAGGTCAGCTTTGCCGAGCGCCTGAGCTACGGCTGCGCAGACGGCGGCATCAATCTGCTGTTGGGATTAGTCAGCAGCTACTTGCTATTTTTCTACACTGATGTCTTCCACCTGTCAGTTGCCACCATCGGCACGTTATTCCTGGTCGCACGCCTGCTGGACGCCGTGGCCGACCCCGTGATCGGTCTGTTGATCGACCGCACGCGCACACGCTTCGGCCAGCACCGCCCCTGGTTTCTGTGGTTCGGTCTGCCCTTCGCGCTGTGCGGGGTGCTGACCTTCGCCACCCCGGACCTATCTGCCCAAGGCAAGATTACCTATGCTTTCATAAGCTACACGCTGCTGGGCCTGCTGTATTCAGCGGTGAGTCTGCCCTTGACCTCGATGCTGCCCACTCTCTCTGCCGATGCGCAGCAGCGTACTGAGATCAATGCCCTACGCCAATTGCTCGGCACGGGCGGCGTGCTGGTGATTGGCCTGGCGGCCATGCCAAGCGTGCATTGGTTGGGCCAAGGCGATGATCGCCGCGGCTTCATGCTCACCGCTGCCGTGTGCGCCCTACTGGCGTTGATTGCGTTGAGCCTGGCGTTTGTCCACACGCGCGAGCGGGTGCCTGCGCGTCACGGCTCCCACCCCCTCACCCTGCGCCAATCGCTCAGTGCTACGCGCGGCAACTGGCCGTGGCTGGCGACCATGCTGATCAATTTCCTATTCTGGGTGGGTTTTGTGTCAGTCAACCAGTTCACCCTGTTTTACCTGACCTACAACCTGCAACGCGCGGACCTGATCCCTGTAGTCATGGCTACGGGCACAGTCAAGCTGCTGACCATTGCCCTGTGCCCCTGGCTGACCCGCCGCTGGGGCATGCGCCCGACGGTACTGCTGGGCTGCGTGGCCACGGTCGGGGCCACGCTGGCGATGGCCTGGGTACATGAACCCGTTGCCTTCATCACCCTCAACCTGGTGGCCAAGCTGGGCATGGGCCTGGTGATCGGGCTGCTATTTGCCATGATGGGCGAGGCGGTGAACTACGGAGAATGGAAGAACGGCGTGCGCGCCCAAGGTTTCCTTTTCGCCGCCTCAAGCTTCGGGGTCAAGCTGGGCATGAGCATTGGCGGCGCCCTGGGGGCAGGGCTGCTTGCCTGGGGGCACTATGTGCCCAATACCCCGGTGCAAAGCCCAGCCACGATGCAATGGCTGGAAGTGGGCTTTGTCTGGGTGCCCGTGCTGGCCTATCTCGGCATTGTGCTGAGCCTGCTGCTGTATCGCTTCGCCCCAGGCTACGCCCCCCGACAAAGCAACCAAGTCACCCCTTGCACACCCCCCCAGACACAAATGCTGCGCTGACTCAGCCACCGTCGAGAGTTGACCATGAAGCTATTGCACGTTCGTCAGGACGCGGCGCTGTGTGCCTGCGCGCTGGCCCTTTACGCTCTGCCTTGCCTGGCGCAGGATGCCGATCAGCCCTGGCCGGGGATGGTACGCCCCATCGACGGTCTGTTCGGTGACATGGGCGGATTGCGGAGCACCCTCGCCCGCCAGGGTTTCACCTTTCAGACCGGCTACATGAACGAGGCCGCCAGCAACCTGGCCGGTGGCGCTGACAGTCACAACCACTATCTGTCCTACGGCGATGAGTTTCACCTGATGTTCCAGCAGGATTTCGAACGTTTCGGCATTGCCGATGGCGCCATCGAAGGCCTGATAGTGCAACGCAACGGCAATGACGACCTGACCACCGCTAGGTTGATCGACCAGCGCCTCAAGCGCGTATCAGAGAAGGCCCAGGAGGGCCTTGGCCCCGGCAGCATCACACGCCTGGGCTGGCTGTCGTGGCGTCAGTCATTTTTTGATCGACGCCTGTTGTGGCGCGTCGGCCTCCTCAACAAGGTCCAAGACTTCAGCCAGAGCAACGAATGCGACTTTCAATTGCTGCAATTATGCGGCGGCCGCGCCAGCAGTAGCGTCTGGCCCAACTGGAACGTGCATTTCTGGGGCACGGTGTTCAAATACCGCCTGACCCCGCAACTGACCCTGAAGACCGCCGTCTACAAAGGCGACGCCACCTATATGAACAGCAACGACGGTGGTTTCAGTACCAAGTCTGGTGGCGGCGGCAACACCGTGCCGGTGGAGCTGGCCTGGCAAACCGAGTTTGCCGGCCGCAAAGGCCAGTACGAACTCGGTGCGGTATGGAGCGACATGCCTTTGTCCGAGCGTTACCGCGGCAAAAACGGTGGCGCAGGCTGGAGCGACCCGGACGGCTACCGCCTGCGCGGCCACAGCACCTATGCCTACTGGGGGTTGCAACAGGACCTGACCGTACGTGAGCGGCATTCAGACCCCGGTGTAGCCTGGTTCTTGGCGGGCGCGGTCATGGACCCGCGAGCGTTCGACATCCAGTCCAAGCTCAGCACCGGGGTACGGGTGCAAGGGCTGTTTGCCAGTCGGCCGCAGGACAAACTCGGGGTGGGCGTCACTTATCTCAAAGGTAGCCGCGATTGGGCGCGTTCCAACCGGGAGCAAAACACCGCCAACCAGGCGACGGACTTCGACAATCCGCTGCACTTGCCAGTCAACAGCTTTGAGGTGGACACCGAGGTCTTCTACCGCTTTCACCTTACGCCATGGCTGCATGTGCAGCCCGGGATCCAGTATTGGCATCAGCCAGGCGGGGTTCAGGCTACCGCGGATGCCTGGGTAATGGAGTTACGCACCGGGTTATTATTCTAATGCGTCCAGCGGGTTGCCCCTGACCTTGGACGCCCAATAGATCGCGACTACTGAACCCTGGCGCGCAGCAGAAAGTGCGCCAGGGCCGGCACTAGGCTCATCGCCCCCCCACCATGTTCCAGGCAAACATGAAACCCAGCAAGCTCCCCATGTCGGCCTGGAACTTGATGGGTGACAGCATCCAGGCGGTCCTCCGGATGGTGCCGAGTCACATCAAGAAAGTCTAAACGGCCGACTGGCCGTACCTTGGCAGCCATCAACCAGTCAGGCCGAAAAAATGGTGTAATAGGCTCGATTTCCCAGGGGGTCATGCCCAACCTTCCAGTCGCAACGTTGCCCGATCCAACCTCCGTTCCTGCAGTTCAATCTCGCGAAAACCGGCGCTCAAAGACTGAATATGCTCGCGGGCCGCTCGCTGTGCCACTGCCGGCAGGCGCTGAACTACAGCATGATAGACTCGGGCGTGCTGGCGCTGGATCTGCTTGAGTCGCTCGGGGCGGTGGTAGAGGTTGTTGACAGAGGCAAAGACGCTGCTCAACGTCAATTCGTTGAGCGATCGCAGAATATGTACCAGCACCGGGTTATGGGACGCGTCGCCGATGGCCAGATGGAACGCATGATCCAGGTGCGCGTGATTCGGGCCGTCATGGCTCTGCAGATCTTCATGGGCGGCCAACATTTCCTGATAACGCCGGCCCAGGATCACAAAGTCTGCCTCGGTACCTCGCAGTGCCGCTAGGCGCGCAGCTTCCCCCTCCAGCAATGCACGCATCTCCAACAGGTCGTAGAGTGTTTCTGGCTGCGCAGCGAGCAGATGCATCAGAGGGCTACTGTCGGGTAGCGCTGACAGACGCGCCACCCGCGAAGCGCTACCCTGCCGGGTTTCGATGATGCCGCGCGAGCGCAGCAACTGGAGACCCTCACGCAAAGCCGACCGGGATACCCCAAGTTTGGCCCCCATGCGTCGTTCGGAGGGTAACGCCTGGCCTACCTTCAGCACGCCGTCGACCACCAGCCGTTCGATTTGTTCGGCTACCACGTCTGCAACCTGCCGTTGCTTGTTGTCTTTCATGCCATTCACCGTTGGTAGGACCACTTTTTGTTTTTGTCGGCATTCCCAGTGCGACCAGTTTAGCCGCGGCTTACGGGCTGAGAGTAGCTAGAGGTCGTAAAAACTGGTCGGACCAGCGTTTCTGGTACTGGACGGTGCCGCTGGTCTATCTGAGTATCAAGGCATCACAACAACAAGAAGCCTGAAGATGAACATCCTCCACGACGAGCGCCTGGACGGTGCGCTGCCGCAGGTCGATAAGCAGGGCCTGATCGACGCGCTGATCGGCGCCCTGCCCGACCTTGACCTGCTGTACCGCAGCGAAGACCTAAAGCCCTACGAATGCGATGGCCTCTCGGCCTACCGCACCACGCCGCTGCTGGTGGCGCTGCCCCGGCACCTGGAAGAGGTGCAGACCATTCTGCGCATCTGCCACCAACGACAGGTGCCGGTGGTACCCCGCGGTGCCGGCACCGGCCTGTCCGGCGGCGCGCTGCCGCTGGCGCAGGGTGTGCTGCTGGTGCTGGCGCGCTTCAACCAGATCCTGAACATCGACCCACAGGCGCGGGTGGCTCGCGTGCAGCCGGGGGTACGCAACCTGGCCATTTCCCAGGCGGCGGCGCCTTATGGTCTGTACTACGCACCGGACCCGTCCTCGCAGATAGCCTGCTCCATCGGTGGTAACGTCGCCGAGAACGCGGGCGGCGTGCACTGCCTCAAGTACGGGCTCACCGTGCACAACCTGGTCAAGCTGGAGGTAATGACTGTGGAGGGCGAGCCGCTGACGTTGGGCAGCGACGCCTTGGACAGCCCCGGCTTCGACCTGCTGGCGCTATTCACCGGATCCGAGGGCATGCTCGGCGTGGTCACCGAGGTCACCGTGCGGCTGCTGCCCAAGCCCCAAGTGGTCAAGGTGCTGCTGGCCGCCTTCGATTCGGTGGAGAAAGCCGGCCGTGCGGTGGCAGACATCATCGCCGCCGGTATCATCCCCGGTGGCTTGGAGATGATGGACAATCTGGCCATCCGCGCCGCCGAGGACTTCATCCACGCCGGCTACCCGGTCGACGCCGAGGCAATCCTGCTGTGCGAACTGGACGGCGTGGAAGCCGACGTGCACGAGGACTGCGAGCACGTACGCCAGGTGCTGGGCGCTGCCGGCGCCACCGACGTACGCCAGGCCCTGGACGAAGCCGAGCGAGTGCGCTTCTGGGCCGGTCGAAAGAACGCTTTCCCCGCCGTGGGGCGTATCTCGCCAGACTATTACTGCATGGACGGCACGATTCCCCGTCGCGAACTGCCCGTTGTGCTCAAGGGCATTGCCGCGCTGTCGGCCGAATACGGACTACGCGTGGCCAACGTCTTCCACGCGGGCGACGGCAACATGCACCCGCTGATCTTGTTCGATGCCAACCAGCCCGGCGAGCTGGAACGCGCCGAAGGCCTGGGCGGCAGGATCCTGGAGATGTGCGTGGCGGTTGGCGGCAGCATCACCGGCGAGCACGGCGTGGGCCGCGAGAAGATCAACCAGATGTGCGCCCAGTTCAACGCCGGCGAACTCACCGTGTTCCACGCCATCAAGGCCGCCTTCGACCCCAGCGGCCTGCTCAACCCCGGCAAGAACATTCCCACTCTGCACCGCTGTGCCGAGTTCGGCGGGATGCACATTCACCACGGTCAAATGCCTTTTCCGCAATTGGAGCGGTTTTGATGAACAGTGTATGGAACGCCCCTTCTGACCACGATGATAGCGCGGCGCTGCAGGATACCGTTCGCCAAGCCTATTCCGACAGGACACCGTTGCGTATCCAGGGTGGCGCAAGCAAAGCCTTCCTCGGTAGAGCCGTGGAAGCCGCCACCCTCAGCACGACCTCCCACCGTGGAATCGTTAGCTACGATCCTACCGAGCTGGTTATCACGGCACGAGCGGGCACGCTTCTGAGCGAGCTTGAACATGCCTTGGCCGAGGCCGGGCAAATGCTACCCTGTGAGCCACCGAGCTTCTGCGGTGCTGCCACTGTAGGTGGTATGGTCGCCGCCGGACTTTCAGGGCCACGCCGCCCCTGGAGCGGTTCAGTCCGTGACTTCGTGCTGGGTACACGACTGATCACAGGTCAGGGTGAACACCTACGCTTCGGCGGTGAGGTGATGAAAAATGTCGCCGGGTATGACCTTTCGCGTCTATTGGCTGGCAGTTTTGGGAGTTTGGGGCTCATCACCGAAGTGTCGTTAAAAGTCCTTCCGAAGCCCCGCTGCAGCACCACCCTGAGAATGACGATCAGCCCCGTCGAAGCATTGCGCCGCCTCACTGACTGGGGGCAGCAGGCTCTACCCATCAGTGGAGCTTGCCATGATGGCAAGGTGCTACACCTAAGACTGGAGGGCGGAGAGGGCTCGGTGTCAGCCGCACGTGATCGTTTGGGCTGTGTCGACGCCGATGCTGGGTTCTGGGCTGACCTACGTGACCATCGCCTAGCGTTCTTTCAAAGCCAGACTACTTTGTGGCGCCTGTCTCTGCCCTTCAATGTAGAGCCGCTGGATTTGCCAGGAGTGCAGCTGCTGGACTGGGCCGGCACTCAACGCTGGCTCAAGAGCGATGCCGGTAGCGATCTGATTCGCGCCCGAGTAAACGAGTATGGGGGCCACGCAACCTGCTACAGCGCCGATGCTTGCGACCTGCCGTTTCAGCCACTGCCCCATGCGCTTATGCGTTATCAGCAACGCCTCAAGGCCCACCTTGACCCCCACGGTATCTTCAATCCTGGCCGCCTGTACCCGGAGCTCTGAAATGCAAACCAACCTCAGCAAACAGGCTCGCCAACTACCTCGTGCAGCCGAAGCGGAAAAAGTACTGCGCAGCTGCGTGCACTGCGGTTTCTGTAACGCCACCTGCCCCACCTACCAACTGCTGGGCGACGAACTGGATGGCCCGCGGGGGCGCATCTATCTGATGAAGGAAATGCTCGAAGGCGCGCCCATCACCGCCGCTACCCAGACCCATCTGGACCGCTGCCTCAGCTGCCGCAACTGCGAGAGCACCTGCCCGTCGGGCGTGGAGTACCACACCCTGCTGGACATTGGCCGCGATTTCATCGAGCAGCAGGTACCGCGCCCCCTGGGCGAACGCCTGCTGCGCAGCGGCCTGCGGGCCGTGGTGCCGCATCCCGGCCTGTTCGCCGCCCTGACCCGCGCCGGCCAGGTGCTGCGGCCTTGGCTGCCCGGCAGCCTGCAGGTCAAGCTGCCGCGCACGGCCAGGCCTGCTGGTGTGCGCCCGGCCATCCGCCACCCACGGCGCATGCTGATCCTGGAAGGATGTGTGCAGCCTGGCTTGTCGCCCAACACCAACGCAGCCGCTGCGCGAGTGCTGGACCAGTTAAGCATCAGTCTAATATCTGCGCCGCAGGCAGGTTGCTGCGGTGCCGTAGACTTTCACATGAATGCACAGGAGACAGGCCTGGACCGCGCGCGGAGAAACATCGACGCCTGGTGGCCAGCCCTCGAAGCAGGTGCCGAGGCCATCATACAGACGGCCAGTGGCTGTGGCGCGTTCGTCAAGGAGTACGGCCAGTTGCTTCAGAACGATCCGCATTATGCCGTAAAGGCGCAACGCGTCAGTGAACTCACACGTGACTTGGTTCAAGTGCTGCAGTCCGCAGAGTTGGGCACTTTGAGCCTGAATCATGATCTTCGCCTAGCATTCCATTGTCCATGCACCTTGCAGCACGCGCAAAAGCTCGGTGGCGCGGTCGAGGCCGTATTGATGCGGCTCGGGTTCAGCTTGACCACTGTACCCGACGGCCACCTTTGCTGCGGTTCGGCAGGAACTTACTCATTGACTCAACCGGGGCTCTCGCAACAGTTGCGAGATAACCGTCTCAATGCTCTGGAAAGTGGTCGTCCTCAAGTGATCGTGACCGCCAACATCGGCTGTCAGATGCATTTGGACGGTGCCGGACGCACGCCCGTGCGCCATTGGATCGAGATCATCGACGAGGCCCTGGCCTCCTATAAGGAGCAATCCCATGCGTAATCGTTACATTCTTGGCCAGTTGGAGCTGGAAGCCATTATCAAAGCTGCACAAGACGAAGCTATCCAACAAGGCTGGGCGGTATCGATCAGCGTTGTGGACGACGGAGGCCATCCATTGGCTCTATTGCGCCTGGACGGCGCAGCACCGATCAGTGCGTATATAGCCCAAGAAAAAGCTCGCACCGCTGCTTTGGGACGTAGAGCAAGCAAGGGCTACGAAGATATGGTCAACGATGGTCGTACTGCCTTCCTGAGCGCTCCATTGTTGACGTCTCTGGAGGGTGGCATCCCTGTTGTGATCGATGGCGAAGTCATTGGCGCAGTCGGCGTATCAGGAGTCAAGGCCGACCAGGATGCTCAGGTTGCAGTGGCAGGTAAGAACGCAGTCAGCGGCTAAACCAAGGCGCGGATGCCTGCCTCTGCGCGGTCGTTTTCTCCAAGTATCGCCAGATTAACGATCATCACTGTCAACAATCTCCCGCGGCGAGTTGACAGCAATGCCATGTTTAAGCTATTAATCATCTATACGATTGTAAATGTGTAGACACTTATGACAAATGCTACCCGCCAGGAGCTTTCGCCGGAAATTTCGGAAACACTTTCCGAAAACGTCTTCCGGCGTATCCAGGCCGCCATCGTCAAGGGCGAGATCGCCCCCGGCAGCAAGATCTCCGAGCCGGAGCTGGCGCGCACCTACGGCATCAGCCGCGGGCCACTGCGCGAGGCCATCCACCGTCTGGAGGGCCAGCGGCTGCTGGTGCGCATTCCCCACGTGGGCGCGCGGGTGGTGTCGCTCAGCCACGCCGAGCTGATCGAACTGTACGAAATTCGCGAATCGCTGGAAGGCATGGCCCGCCGCCTGGCGGCCGAGCGCATGACCGAGGCCGAAATCGAAGAGCTGCGCCAGGTGCTGCACACCCACGAGCGCGACGCCGCATTCCAGGCCGGCGTGGGCTACTACCAGCAGGAAGGCGACTTCGACTTCCACTACCGCATCATCCAGGGTAGCGGCAACCGCACCCTGGTGCAGATGCTCTGTGGCGAGCTGTACCAGCTGGTGCGCATGTACCGCATTCAGTTCTCGGCCACGCCCAACCGCCCGCGCCAGGCGTTTGCCGAGCACCACCGCATTCTTGATGCCATCGCCGACCGCGATGGCGAATTGGCCGAATTGCTGATGCGCCGGCACATCGGCGCATCGCGGCGCAATATCGAGCGTCACTACGCGGACGCATCCACCCAGCCTGAGAGGTGAGTCATGAACAATAAGAACAGTCCCGGCCAACGCTTCCGCGACGCCGTGGCCAGCGAACATCCGCTGCAAGTGGTGGGTGCCATCAACGCCAACCACGCCCTGCTGGCCAAGCGCGCCGGCTTCAAGGCCATCTACCTGTCCGGTGGCGGCGTAGCAGCGGGCTCCCTGGGCCTGCCGGACCTGGGCATCAGCGGCCTGGACGACGTGCTCACCGACGTGCGCCGCATCACCGACGTCTGCGACCTGCCGCTGCTGGTGGACGTCGACACCGGCTTCGGCTCCTCGGCGTTCAACGTGGCGCGCACGGTCAAGTCGATGATCAAGTTCGGCGCTGCCGCCATCCACATCGAGGACCAGGTGGGCGCCAAGCGCTGCGGCCACCGGCCCAATAAAGAGATCGTCAGCCAGCAGGAGATGGTCGACCGCATCAAGGCGGCCGTGGACGCCCGCACCGACGACAGTTTCGTGATCATGGCGCGCACCGACGCCCTGGCCGTGGAAGGCCTGGACGCGGCCCTGGAACGTGCCGAAGCCTGCATCGAGGCCGGCGCCGACATGATCTTCCCCGAGGCCATCACCGAACTGGCCATGTATAAGCAATTCGCCGACCGCGTGCGCGCGCCGATCCTGGCCAACATCACCGAATTTGGCGCCACGCCGCTGTACACCACCGAGCAGCTGGCGTCGGTGGACGTGTCGCTGGTGCTGTACCCGCTGTCGGCGTTCCGCGCCATGAACAAGGCCGCCGAGCACGTCTACGGCGCCATCCGCCGCGACGGCACGCAGCAAAATGTCATCGACACCATGCAGACTCGCATGGAGCTGTACGACGCCATCGACTACCACGTGTTCGAGCAGAAGCTGGACGCCCTGTTCTCCCAGAAAAAAGGTTAAGAAACACCTGTGGGTGCTGGCTTGCCAGCGAGCTTTTCGGGGCCCCACAAACTCGCTGGCAAGCCAGCTCCCACATTCCAGACAATAAATTCAAGAATGGAGACAACCATGGCCGAAGCAAAAGTATTGAGTGGTGCCGGCCTGCGTGGCCAGGTGGCCGGGCAGACTGCCCTGTCCACCGTCGGCCAGGCCGGCGCCGGCCTGACCTACCGTGGCTACGACGTGCGCGAACTGGCCGAGCACGCCACCTTCGAGGAAGTGGCCTACCTGCTGCTGTACGGCGAGCTGCCCAACCACCAGGACCTGGACCACTACCAGCACAAGCTCAGCATCCTGCGCGACCTGCCCAAGGCGCTGAAGGAAGTGCTGGAGCGCATCCCCGCCAACGCCCACCCCATGGACGTGATGCGCACCGGCTGCTCGTTCCTGGGCAACCTGGAACCGGAAAAGACCTTCGCCCAGCAGCACGACGCCACCGACCGCCTGCTGGCGGCCTTCCCGGCGATCATGTGCTACTGGTACCGCTTCAGCCACCACGGCGTGCGTATCAACTGCACCAGCGACGAGCCGGACGTGGCCGGGCACTTCCTGCACCTGCTGCACGGCAAGGCGCCCAGCGAGCTGCACCGCAAGGTCATGAACGTGTCGCTGATCCTCTACGCCGAGCACGAATTCAACGCCTCGACCTTCACCGCGCGGGTGTGTGCCTCGACCCTGTCGGACCTGCATTCCTGCGTGACCGCCGCCATCGGCAGCCTGCGCGGCCCACTGCACGGCGGCGCCAACGAGGCGGCCATGGCCATGATCGAGAAGTTCAAGAACCCCGAGGAAGCCGTGCGTGGCACTCTGGGCATGCTGGAGCGCAAGGACAAGATCATGGGCTTCGGCCATGCCATCTACAAGGACAGCGATCCGCGCAACGAAGTGATCAAGGGCTGGTCGCAAAAGCTGGCGGCCGAAGTGGGCGACACGGTGATCTACCCGGTGTCCGAAGCCATCGACAAGACCATGTGGGAACAGAAGAAACTGTTCCCCAACGCCGACTTCTACCACGCCTCGGCGTACCACTTCATGGGCATTCCCACCGAACTGTTCACGCCGATTTTCGTCTGTTCGCGGCTGACCGGCTGGGCGGCGCATGTGTTCGAGCAGCGTGCCAATAACCGCATTATTCGGCCCAGCGCCGAGTACATCGGCGTTGAGCAACGCAGCTACGTCCCCCTGGAACAACGCTGACCCGTAGCCGCTGCCGCCAGGCTGCGCTGGCCCTGTGCCCCGCTGGAGATCTGCAGGGTTCACACTGGCCAGCGCAGCCTGGCGGCAGCGGCTACAGACCAAAACCGTGATCGAGCCAGCAGCCATGAACAGTGAATTTCGCAAAAACCTGCCAGGCACCGCCCTGGACTATTTCGACACCCGCGCCGCCATCGACGCGATCAAGCCCGGCGCCTACGCCAGCCTGCCCTACGTGTCCCGCGTGCTAGCGGAAAACCTGGTGCGCCGCTGCGACCCGGCTACCCTCAGCGCCTCCCTGAGCCAACTGATCAACCGCCAACGCGACCTCGACTTCCCCTGGTTCCCGGCCCGCGTGGTGTGCCACGACATCCTTGGCCAGACCGCGCTGGTGGACCTGGCCGGCCTGCGCGACGCCATTGCCAGCCAGGGCGGCGACCCGGCGCAGGTCAATCCGGTGGTGCCCACCCAACTGATCGTCGACCACTCCCTGGCCGTGGAGCGCGGCGGTTCCGACCCGCAGGCGTTCGAGAAAAACCGCGCCATCGAAGACCGCCGCAATGAAGACCGGTTCCACTTCATCGACTGGACCAAAAAAGCCTTCAAGAACGTCGACGTGATCCCGCCCGGCAACGGCATCATGCACCAGATCAACCTGGAGAAAATGTCCCCGGTGATTCAGGTGCGTGACGGCGTCGCATTCCCCGACACCTGCGTGGGCACCGACAGCCACACCCCCCACGTCGACGCGCTGGGCGTGATCGCCATCGGCGTCGGCGGCCTGGAAGCCGAGAGCGTGATGCTCGGCCGCGCCTCGTGGATGCGCCTGCCGGACATCATTGGCGTCGAGCTCACCGGCCAGCTGCAGCCGGGCATCACCGCCACCGACATGGTGCTGGCCCTGACACAGTTCCTGCGCCAGCAGAAAGTGGTGGGCGCCTGGCTGGAGTTCCACGGCAAGGGCGCGGCGAAGCTGACCCTGGGCGACCGCGCCACCATTTCCAACATGGCCCCTGAATACGGCGCCACTGCGGCGATGTTCTACATCGACCAGCAGACCATCGACTACCTGAAACTCACCGGCCGCGAAGACCAGCAGGTGCAGCTGGTCGAAGAGTACGCGCGGCGCACCGGCCTGTGGGCCGACAGCTTGAAGACCGCCGAATACGAGCGCACCCTGAGCTTCGACCTGAGCAGCGTGATGCGCAACATGGCCGGCCCCAGCAACCCCCATGCGCGCTTAGCCACCCGCGATCTGGCGGCCAAGGGCATCGCCGCGCCGTGGGCCGAGACGCCGGGGCAGATGCCCGACGGCGCGGTGATCATCGCCGCCATCACCAGCTGCACCAACACCAGCAACCCGCGCAACGTGATCGCCGCAGGCCTGCTGGCGCGCAACGCCAACCGCCTGGGCCTGACCCGCAAGCCGTGGGTGAAGACCTCGCTGGCGCCCGGCTCGAAAACCGTCAAGCTGTACCTGGAAGAAGGCGGCCTGCTACCGGAACTGGAACAGCTGGGCTTCGGCGTGGTGGCGTTCGCCTGCACTACCTGCAACGGCATGTCCGGCGCGCTGGACCCGGCCATCCAGCAGGAAATCATCGATCGCGACCTGTACGCCACCGCGGTGCTGTCCGGCAATCGCAACTTCGACGGGCGCATCCACCCTTATGCCAAGCAGGCGTTCCTGGCCTCGCCGCCGCTGGTGGTGGCCTACGCGATTGCCGGCACCATCCGCTTCGACATCGAGAAAGACGTGCTGGGCCACGGCCCCGACGGCGCCGAGATCCGCCTGAAGGACATCTGGCCCAGCGACGAGGAAATAGACGCCCTGGTCAAATCCTCGGTCAAACCCGAGCAGTTCCGCCAGGTGTACATCCCCATGTTCGCCGTGCAGGAAGACACCGGGCCCAAGGTCACCCCGCTGTACGACTGGCGCCCGCAAAGCACCTATATCCGCCGCCCGCCTTACTGGGAAGGCGCCCTGGCCGGCGCACGGCCGCTGAAGGGCATGCGCCCCCTGGCGGTGCTGCCGGACAACATCACCACCGATCACCTGTCGCCGTCCAACGCCATCATGCTCGACAGCGCCGCCGGCGAGTACCTGGCGAAAATGGGCTTGCCCGAGGAAGACTTCAACAGCTACGCCACCCACCGCGGCGACCACCTGACCGCCCAGCGCGCCACCTTCGCCAACCCCAAACTGTTCAATGAAATGGTCAAGGAAAACGGCCAGGTCAAACAGGGTTCACTGGCACGCGTGGAGCCCGACGGCCAGGTGATGCGCATGTGGGAAGCCATCGAAACCTACATGGAACGCAAGCAGCCGCTGATCATCATTGCCGGCGCCGACTACGGCCAGGGCTCGTCCCGCGACTGGGCGGCCAAGGGCGTGCGCCTGGCCGGTGTTGAAGCGATTGCCGCCGAAGGCTTCGAGCGCATTCACCGCACCAACCTGGTGGGCATGGGTGTGCTGCCGCTGGAGTTTGTCCCAGGCACCAATCGTCATACGCTGGCCATCGATGGCAGCGAAACCTACGACGTGGTCGGTGCCCGCACCCCACGCGCCACCCTGACTCTGGTGATCCACCGCGCCAACGGCGAACGCCTTGAGGTGCCGGTGACCTGCCGCCTGGACACCGCCGAAGAAGTCTCCATCTACGAAGCCGGCGGCGTGCTGCAACGCTTCGCCCAGGACTTCCTTGAACAAGCCCCTGCGGCCTGAGGAGCGATGCCATGAGCTACCCCGCACAAATCCGCATTCCCGCCACCTACATGCGTGGCGGCACCAGCAAGGGCGTGTTCTTCAAGCTTGATGACCTGCCTGCAGATGCCCGCCAACCGGGCCCGGCCCGTGAAGCGCTGCTGCTGCGCGTGATCGGCAGCCCAGACCCGTACGGCAAGCAGATCGACGGCATGGGCGGCGCCACCTCCAGCACCAGCAAGACGGTGATCCTGAGCCAGAGCACGCGGCCTGGCCACGACGTGGACTACCTGTTCGGCCAGGTGGCCATCGACGCGGCGTTCATCGACTGGACCAAAAAGCCTTCAAGAACGTCGACGTGATCCCGCCCGGCAACGGCATCATGCACCAGATCAACCTGGAGAAAATGTCCCCGGTGATTCAGGTGCGTGACGGCGTCGCATTCCCCGACACCTGCGTGGGCACCGACAGCCACACCCCCCACGTCGACGCGCTGGGCGTGATCGCCATCGGCGTCGGCGGCCTGGAAGCCGAGAGCGTGATGCTCGGCCGCGCCTCGTGGATGCGCCTGCCGGACATCATTGGCGTCGAGCTCACCGGCCAGCTGCAGCCGGGCATCACCGCCACCGACATGGTGCTGGCCCTGACACAGTTCCTGCGCCAGCAGAAAGTGGTGGGCGCCTGGCTGGAGTTCCACGGCAAGGGCGCGGCGAAGCTGACCCTGGGCGACCGCGCCACCATTTCCAACATGGCCCCTGAATACGGCGCCACTGCGGCGATGTTCTACATCGACCAGCAGACCATCGACTACCTGAAACTCACCGGCCGCGAAGACCAGCAGGTGCAGCTGGTCGAAGAGTACGCGCGGCGCACCGGCCTGTGGGCCGACAGCTTGAAGACCGCCGAATACGAGCGCACCCTGAGCTTCGACCTGAGCAGCGTGATGCGCAACATGGCCGGCCCCAGCAACCCCCATGCGCGCTTAGCCACCCGCGATCTGGCGGCCAAGGGCATCGCCGCGCCGTGGGCCGAGACGCCGGGGCAGATGCCCGACGGCGCGGTGATCATCGCCGCCATCACCAGCTGCACCAACACCAGCAACCCGCGCAACGTGATCGCCGCAGGCCTGCTGGCGCGCAACGCCAACCGCCTGGGCCTGACCCGCAAGCCGTGGGTGAAGACCTCGCTGGCGCCCGGCTCGAAAACCGTCAAGCTGTACCTGGAAGAAGGCGGCCTGCTACCGGAACTGGAACAGCTGGGCTTCGGCGTGGTGGCGTTCGCCTGCACTACCTGCAACGGCATGTCCGGCGCGCTGGACCCGGCCATCCAGCAGGAAATCATCGATCGCGACCTGTACGCCACCGCGGTGCTGTCCGGCAATCGCAACTTCGACGGGCGCATCCACCCTTATGCCAAGCAGGCGTTCCTGGCCTCGCCGCCGCTGGTGGTGGCCTACGCGATTGCCGGCACCATCCGCTTCGACATCGAGAAAGACGTGCTGGGCCACGGCCCCGACGGCGCCGAGATCCGCCTGAAGGACATCTGGCCCAGCGACGAGGAAATAGACGCCCTGGTCAAATCCTCGGTCAAACCCGAGCAGTTCCGCCAGGTGTACATCCCCATGTTCGCCGTGCAGGAAGACACCGGGCCCAAGGTCACCCCGCTGTACGACTGGCGCCCGCAAAGCACCTATATCCGCCGCCCGCCTTACTGGGAAGGCGCCCTGGCCGGCGCACGGCCGCTGAAGGGCATGCGCCCCCTGGCGGTGCTGCCGGACAACATCACCACCGATCACCTGTCGCCGTCCAACGCCATCATGCTCGACAGCGCCGCCGGCGAGTACCTGGCGAAAATGGGCTTGCCCGAGGAAGACTTCAACAGCTACGCCACCCACCGCGGCGACCACCTGACCGCCCAGCGCGCCACCTTCGCCAACCCCAAACTGTTCAATGAAATGGTCAAGGAAAACGGCCAGGTCAAACAGGGTTCACTGGCACGCGTGGAGCCCGACGGCCAGGTGATGCGCATGTGGGAAGCCATCGAAACCTACATGGAACGCAAGCAGCCGCTGATCATCATTGCCGGCGCCGACTACGGCCAGGGCTCGTCCCGCGACTGGGCGGCCAAGGGCGTGCGCCTGGCCGGTGTTGAAGCGATTGCCGCCGAAGGCTTCGAGCGCATTCACCGCACCAACCTGGTGGGCATGGGTGTGCTGCCGCTGGAGTTTGTCCCAGGCACCAATCGTCATACGCTGGCCATCGATGGCAGCGAAACCTACGACGTGGTCGGTGCCCGCACCCCACGCGCCACCCTGACTCTGGTGATCCACCGCGCCAACGGCGAACGCCTTGAGGTGCCGGTGACCTGCCGCCTGGACACCGCCGAAGAAGTCTCCATCTACGAAGCCGGCGGCGTGCTGCAACGCTTCGCCCAGGACTTCCTTGAACAAGCCCCTGCGGCCTGAGGAGCGATGCCATGAGCTACCCCGCACAAATCCGCATTCCCGCCACCTACATGCGTGGCGGCACCAGCAAGGGCGTGTTCTTCAAGCTTGATGACCTGCCTGCAGATGCCCGCCAACCGGGCCCGGCCCGTGAAGCGCTGCTGCTGCGCGTGATCGGCAGCCCAGACCCGTACGGCAAGCAGATCGACGGCATGGGCGGCGCCACCTCCAGCACCAGCAAGACGGTGATCCTGAGCCAGAGCACGCGGCCTGGCCACGACGTGGACTACCTGTTCGGCCAGGTGGCCATCGACGCGGCGTTCATCGACTGGACCGGCAACTGCGGCAACCTCTCGGCCGCCGTGGGTTCGTTCGCCATCAGCAACGGTCTGGTGCCGGCCGAGCGCATCCCGCGCAACGGCGTGGCCACCGTGCGCATCTGGCAGGCCAACATCGCCAAGACCATCATCGCCCACGTGCCCATCACCGACGGCGCGGTGCAGGAAACCGGCGACTTCGAGCTGGACGGCGTGACCTTCCCCGCCGCCGAAGTGCAGCTGGAGTTCATGGACCCGGCCGCCGAGGAAGAAGGCGGCGCAGGCGCCATGTTCCCCACCGGCCACCTGGTGGACGACCTGGAGGTGCCCGGCATCGGCACCTTCAAGGCGACGCTGATCAACGCCGGCATCCCCACCATCTTCCTCAACGCCACCGACATCGGCTACACCGGCACTGAGCTGCAGGACGCCATCAACGGCGACCCCAAGGCGCTAGCACGCTTCGAGACCATCCGCGCCCACGGCGCCCTGCGCATGGGCCTGATTTCGCACCTGGACGAGGCCGCCACGCGCCAGCACACGCCCAAGGTGGCCTTCGTCGCCGGGCCCGCCGCCTACACCGCGTCCAGCGGCAAGGCGGTGCAAGCCGGTGACGTCGACCTGCTGGTGCGCGCGCTGTCCGTGGGCAAGCTGCACCACGCCATGATGGGCACCGCCGCCGTGGCCATCGGTACCGCCGCGGCCATTCCCGGCACCCTGGTAAACCTGGCGGCCGGCGGTGGCGCGCGCCAGAGCGTGCGCTTCGGCCACCCCTCCGGCACCTTGCGCGTGGGCGCCCAGGCCGAGCGGGTCAATGGCGAATGGAAGGTACTCAAGGCCATCATGAGCCGCAGTGCACGGGTGTTGATGGAAGGCTGGGTGCGAACGCCTGGCCCTGATCGCGCCAAATACACTGGGTAATAGCTGATGAGCCACCATCGCTCTGTGCATGAGGGCGGCTACCTGTGTGGTGAGAATACGCGCAGGGAAATCATAGAAGCCGCCCTGGCACAGTTTGCCTTGCACGGCTTCGAGGGGGCTTCGATCAGGGGGATCTCGAAGGCCGCCGGGGTTAAATCCCCGGCCGTCCATTATTACTTCCGCACAAAGGAAGGCCTCTATACCGCGTGCATGAATACCATCATCGAACGAATCTGGGATGAACTTGGAGATCGGGTTTGCACAGCTGAAGCCCTCCTTGCGCAACAGAATACCCACGACGACTTTCTGATCGAAGCCTACCTGGAGATCCTTTCAGGCCTCAATGTCTTCAGTTACGACACTTCCAGTTTGAAAAACTGGCAGCGCTTCATGGCCCGTGAGCAAACGGGGCTTGGACCCGAACCTGCGTTCGACCTTATGCAGAAAGGCTTTTACCTGCGGTTGATCCGGCTCACTCGAAGCATAGTCGGACGACTGACAGGCCACTCCGTCGATGATGAGACAACGATAATCCGCACCCTCGCGTTCAATTGCCAAAGCATGCTGCTTGGGGGAGCAGGACCTCTACACGCGATGTCGAAATACGACGTAGGCACGCTGCAGCGCATCCTCTCAGAGCAGAATCGAGCAACACTTCGCGCATTGGTTCAACTGAGAAACTCCGCGCACGCTGACGGCGGCTGAAGCGTTCACCACTCAGCGTCCTAGCCGATCACCGCTCTCTTCCTTCCCTATTCAAGCGCTCGCTCTGCGCAGACTGCTCTATCCATTACGCCGATGCCCATCGACAAATATGCAAAAGAGGAGCTTGCCGAATGAGCTTAATCATATATATGATAAACACATATGTCGTCACGAGTGGACCGGTATGCATCATTCTTCCTTGACTCACGGCAACTATCCCGCACCAGCAGATAACGCACCACGTAGCCAGCAAGTCCGTCAGGCTGCCCTCGCATTGTTCGTCCAAGAAGGGTTTGCCAATGTCAGCCTGCGCACTCTCGGGAAGCGAGTCGGCATGCAACCCGGCTCACTTTACAACCACCTTGAAAATAAGCAGGAGCTGCTGTTTGACCTGATCGAGGAGCATTTGCAGTGCCTGGTAGAAACCGTCGCGCTGCGCGTCAAGAAGGTGGTCGCGCCGAAAGACAAGCTCATCACCCTGATTAGCACTCACCTTGATTTCCAGTTTCGCGAGCGTGACTGCGCTCAGCTTCTGGGACTCGAGCTTCGCAGCCTTGATGCGGAGCATCGAGCCCAGATTAGTCAATTGCTCGCCAAATACCGGACGTGCCTCGAAGGCATCATCACTGCAGGCATCCGCAGCAGTGCATTCGCTCCGCAGCATGTACGCACCTGCTCCAGTAGCATCCTAGGCATGCTCACAAGTGCCGCTTTCTGGTTTCGTGAAGACGAAGGGCTTTGCCATACAGCTCTTGTCGATCACATGAAAAAAATGATTCTCGGTGCCCTTGGTACCCATCCCTGACCCTGTTTTTTCGCAATTTGGAGAACCACAGTGCTTCAAGCCTACACATGCCATGTCCAGGAGCGTGCAGCGCAAGGGCTCGTCCCTTTGCCACTCGACGCCACTCAGACAGCCAGCCTGGTCGAGCTGTTGATGAATCCTCCCGCTGGCGAAGAGGCTTTCCTCGTCGACCTGATCACCAACCGCGTTCCGCCAGGCGTGGACGAAGCGGCTTACGTGAAGGCAAGTTTCCTATCTGCCATCGCCAAAGGCGAAGCCATCACCCCGCTGATCGACAAGAAACGTGCCGTTGAGTTGCTGGGTACCATGCACGGAGGCTATAACATCGCCACCTTAGTGGAGTTGTTGGACAGCGCGGAACTGGCCGCTGTTGCCGCCGAGCAGCTCAAGCACACGCTGCTGATGTTCGACGCTTTCCATGATGTGGCTGAGAAGGCAAGAAACGGTAATAAGCATGCAAAAGCGGCGATGCAATCCTGGGCCGAGGGTGAATGGTTTACTTGCAAGCCTCCCATAGCCGACAAGTACAGCCTGGCAGTATTCAAAGTCACCGGCGAAACCAACACCGATGACCTGTCCCCAGCCACCGACGCCTGGTCGCGTCCTGACATTCCACTTCACTCACGAGCCATGCTGAAAATGGCCCGCGATGGGATCGAACCACTACAGACTGGAGTCGTCGGACCACTCGCGCAGATTGAGGCAATCAAGGCAAAGGGGTTCCCAGTCGCCTATGTTGGCGACGTAGTCGGTACCGGTTCGTCGCGTAAATCGGCCACCAACTCGGTGCTGTGGTTCTTCGGCGACGACATCCCGTACGTGCCGAACAAGCGCGCCGGTGGCTTCTGCTTCGGCTCGAAAATCGCCCCGATCTTCTACAACACCATGGAAGACGCCGGCGCCCTGCCGATCGAATTCGATGTCTCGAACATCAACATGGGCGACGTGATCGACCTGTACCCGCACGCTGGCAAGGTCTGCAAGCACGGTTCCGACGAAGTCATCACCACCTTCGAAATGAAGACCCCGGTGCTGCTGGACGAAGTCCGCGCCGGTGGCCGTATCCCGCTGATCGTCGGCCGTGGCCTGACCGAGAAAGCCCGCGCCGAGCTGGGCCTGGGCCCAACCGACCTGTTCAAGCTGCCCGAAGCGCCGGTCGACACTGGCAAGGGCTTCACCCTGGCACAGAAAATGGTCGGCAAGGCCTGCGGCCTGCCAGTAGGCAAGGGCGTGCGCCCTGGCACCTACTGCGAACCGAAGATGACTACCGTGGGTTCGCAAGACACCACCGGCCCGATGACCCGTGACGAGCTGAAAGACCTGGCCTGCCTGGGCTTCTCCGCTGACCTGGTCATGCAGTCGTTCTGCCACACTGCTGCCTATCCGAAGCCGATCGACGTGGTCACCCACCACACCCTGCCGGACTTCATCCGCACCCGCGGCGGCGTTTCCCTGCGCCCAGGCGACGGCATCATCCACAGCTGGCTGAACCGCATGCTGCTGCCGGACACCGTCGGTACCGGGGGTGACTCGCACACCCGCTTCCCTATCGGCATCTCGTTCCCGGCGGGTTCGGGCCTGGTCGCCTTCGCCGCAGCCACCGGCGTCATGCCGCTGGACATGCCGGAGTCGGTACTGGTGCGCTTCAAGGGCAAGCTGCAACCGGGCATCACCCTGCGTGACCTGGTACATGCCATCCCTTACTACGGCATCCAGAAAGGCCTGCTGACCGTCGAGAAGAAAGGCAAGATCAACGCCTTCTCGGGTCGCATCCTGGAAATCGAAGGCCTGGACGAGCTGACTGTTGAACAGGCATTCGAACTGTCCGACGCCTCGGCCGAGCGCTCCGCCGCCGGTTGCACCATCAAGCTGCCGGAAAAGGCCATCGCCGAGTACCTGAAGTCGAACATCACCCTGCTGCGCTGGATGATCAGCGAAGGCTACGGCGATGCGCGCACCATGGAACGCCGCGCCCAGGCGATGGAAGCCTGGCTGGCCAACCCTGAACTGCTGACCGCCGATGCCGACGCCGAATACGCCGAAATCATCGAAATCGACCTGGCCGACGTCAAGGAGCCTGTACTTTGCGCCCCTAACGACCCGGACGACGCTCGCCTGCTGTCCACCGTTCAAGGCCAGAAGATCGACGAAGTGTTCATCGGTTCGTGCATGACCAACATCGGTCACTTCCGCGCTGCCGGTAAGCTGCTGGACCAGGTGAAAGGCCAACTGCCGACCCGCCTGTGGCTGTCGCCGCCGACCAAGATGGACGCCCACCAGCTGACCGAGGAAGGCTACTACGGCATCTACGGCAAGGCTGGCGCGCGCATGGAAATGCCGGGCTGCTCGCTGTGCATGGGTAACCAGGCACGTGTTGAGCCGAACAGCACCGTGGTCTCGACCTCGACTCGTAACTTCCCGAACCGTCTGGGCGATGGTGCCAACGTGTTCCTGGCCTCCGCCGAACTGGCTGCCGTTGCCTCCATCCTGGGCAAGCTGCCAACCGTCGAGGAGTACATGGAGTACGCGAAGAACATCGACAGCATGGCTGCCGACGTTTACCGCTACCTGAGCTTCGACCAGATCGCCGAATTCCGCGAGGCTAGCTCCAACTCTCGGCTGCTCGTGAAGAGTCGCTGACACCCAATAGAAACCTACAGATCATTCACACATATACAAACTGAAGAAATTGCTTAATCATACAGCTCATTGATATGATAATTTCAATCGGGCCCTTCCGTCTCTGCAAAAGGGCGATGGGGCACAACACGAGAGCATGCTTATGACGCTTGACCTTGCATCGAGAATCCACAGCGTATTGGCCTTGTCTCCGGAATCGCCTGCCCTCGAGTACCACAATCATTGGTACTCCTGGGGCGAAATGAAGACCTTGATGGACGCCATCGAAGAGCAGCTGGCTCAAGCTCAATTGGCAGAAGGCGCACCAGTTGGAATTTTGCTTCGCAATCGGCCAGCCCAGCTCTGTGCATTGCTGCAGGTACTGGCGTCGCGTCGTTGTGTCGTGACGTTGAATCCATTCCAGTCACCGGAAAAAATCGCCAAAGACCTGGCTGTCGTGGAGCTTGGCGCACTCATCGCAGACGAACAGGATTGGAGCGCAACGGCACTACGAGCTGCTGCCGAAGCCAAAGGCTGCTTGGGTATCAGCGTTGCCTCCCAGCGCACAATGAGCGCCACCAAGTTACTGGCAACATCGCCCAACATCGCATCGCCAACCTTGCAAACGCAGACGGCTATCCTGATGCTGTCCAGCGGTACCACCGGGCCGGCCAAGCGTATCGCCCTCCCCTACTCTCGGCTCGAGGCCTCCCTCCTCGATGCTGCCCACTATGAGGCTGGCAAAGCCACCCACGGCCTGGCCCTCAAGACCAGCCCGGCGATGCTCACTACCCCGCTAGTACACATCGGCGGCATGTACTTCGCAGTGGCGGCGGTAGTTGCGGCACGTCCCATCGTGATGCTGGAAAAATTCACGGTGTCTGACTGGCACCGTGCGGTTGCTGCCTACCGTCCCAAAATGCTTTCGCTGCCGCCTGCGGCGATACGGATGATTCTGGATGCCGAAGTACCGAAGGATGACATCAGCAGCTTGTTGGCCATACGCACAGGTAGTGCCCCCCTGGATCCGGAACTGCAGATCGAGTTCGAGGAACGCTACGGGATTCCGCTGCTGGATGCCTACGGTGCCACTGAATTCGCCGGTGCCGTCGCCGGCTGGAGTCTGGAAGACCATAGAAAATATGCGACGACCAAGCGTGGCGCAGTCGGCCGTGCTCAGCCTGGCTGTGAAATACGCGTAGTTGATGTTCAGAGCGGAACCTGCCTAGGCATCAATGCCGTAGGCCTGCTGGAAGTCCGCGCGATGCAGGTGGATGGCAGCCAGTGGGTACGCACCACCGATCTGGCTGAAATCGACGACGATGGTTTCATCTTTATCCGGGGGCGCTTCGACTCCGCGATCATTCGTGGCGGCTTCAAGGTTCTGCCGCGGGACGTGGAACAGGTTCTGCGCGAATACCCTTCAATCAGGGACATCTGCATCGTTGGGTTACCCGACCCGCGCCTGGGCGAGGTGCCTGTAGCAGCCGTGGAGCTGAGCGCGGGCACAACCGTGGATGAGAGCGCACTGAACGCCTTTGCCCGCGAACGCCTGGTGGCCTATCAGGTGCCCGTGCGCTGGATGGTGGTCGATGCACTTCCGCGAACGCCTTCGTTGAAAGTCAGCCAGCACGAAGTACGTCAGCTGTTCCTTGCTGCCACCCAGCCCCAGCCCTCGGTGTAAATAGACGCCTCTGGAGAATGTAATGCCCGAAGAAGTGCTGTTGCAGAATCTGGAAGCCGGCGTTTTGACCATCACGCTGAACCGTCCAGATCGTTTGAACGCGTTCAACCCTTCGTTGATGCGCGCTTTTTCCGAGGCTGTAGGCCAGGCGGCGAAAAATCCGGAAGCCAAGGTCGTGATCATACGCGGAGCAGGTCGTGCATTTTGCGCCGGCGGTGACTTGAGCGGTAAACCAACGGCACCGGCGTCCGCTGATGAAGCCCCGAAGGTCAGCAAACCTAAGGCCCCTGATAGCCTCGCCACTCGCATCGACTGGCTGCGGGGCAACATGGACGCCAGTCGGCAGTTGTTTGAAATGCCTAAACCGACAATTGCCATGATTCGTGGCGCTACGGTATCAGTGGGCATGGCCATCGCGGCCGCCTGCGACTTTCGGGTGGTGTCGGACAACGCTTCATTCATTACCGGGTTTGCCAAGGCAGGCTTGTCGGGCGACTACGGCATCAGCTATTTCCTGACCCGCCTTCTGGGTACCGCGAAGACCCGGGAGTTGATGCTGTTGGGTGATCGTGTTGATGCCAGCGAGGCCCTGCGCATCGGCTATGCATCCCGCGTGGTAGATGACGCAGCCCTGGAGGCTCAAACCTACATCTTGGCCAATCAGTTGGCCGCTGGCTCCTCGATTATCCAGCGTTACATCAAGCAGAACCTTAATGCAGCGCAGGATATGAGTTTGCCCGCGTCGTTGGACCTTGAGGCCACCCTCAACGTCCTCAGTGCCCAAACCAATGACCACAAAGAAGCTGTGCGCGCCTTTATCGAGCGTCGCGATCCGGTTTTCAGCGGTACCTGAACCCAATAACCTCGCGAAAAAGCAGACGGAGACATCATGTCCGAGCAAACCCTGACTGAAGAATTTGAAAAAGCCACCGCCTACGAACTCACTGATCACGACATTGAGCGTGCGAAACTGCTGCTGCACGTCGACCTTGCCAGCCGCGATCAGGAACAGATCGGCACCGCCTCGATCGACAACATTCGGTCATTTGCCTACGCCTGCGGCAGTGACAATCCACTTTTTTGCGACCCTGAACACGCGGCAAGCAGCCGCTGGGGATCCGTGATCGCACCGTCCATGATGGCCGGGGTGATCAACCGGCCGATGCTCGGCGACCCTCTGCCAGCAGAACTCAAGGCCGCAACCAAGAGCCTTTTTCGCGGTATCCACATGTTCATCTCCGGTGGCGAATGGACCTTCTACCGGCCAATTTTCCCGGGTGACACCTTGTATAGCTTTGGTGGAGAGGACGGGCTCGAGGTAAAACAGTCCGAATTCGCCGGGCGCTCGGTGACTCGCTTTAACAGCCAGGTCAAAGTCAACCAACGCGGTGAAGTCGTTTCTGTATATCGTTACCGCGCCATTATGACGGAGCGCAAGAAAGCGCGTGAAACAGGCAAGTACAAGGATATCCAGCCGGCAACCTATACCGAAGCAGATTTGACGCGCATTGACGAAATCTACAGCGCCGAACAGTCCCGTGCCGCCGAGCCATTGTACTTTGAAGACCTGGACGTCGGTCAGGCCCTGCCGGGAGGAGCAAGCGGGCCACTAACGGTCACCGATGTGGTCAATTTTCACGGAGGTGGTTATGGCTGGGTACCATATGGTTTGCGTAGCGGCCGACTGTGGAACAACAACCGCAAACGAATTGCGCCTTTCTACGTCAACAACGCCCACGGTATCCCAGACGTCGCACAGCGACTTCACTGGGACAGTGATTGGGCCAAAGCCATTGGCAATCCCATGGCGTATGACTATGGCGTCATGCGCGAGAACTACCTGTTTCGCTACCTCAGCGACTGGATCGGCGATCACGGCTGGGTGTTCAAGCAATACGACGAGATCCGTAAGTTCAACTACATGGGTGACACTCAGTTCATCAGCGGCGAGATCGTGGGCAAACGCAGTGAGGACGGCTTGAACCTGGTGGACGTCAAACTGAAAATGACCAACCAGCGTGGTGAAGACACTGTTTTGTGCGATGCCGTCGTGGTGTTGCCCAGTCGTACCGACACGATGGTGCTTCCGACTGTCCCCCACGAACTACAGGTGCGCGCCGCACGGATGATGGCCAGACACTGGGAACTCTTGGCCGGGAAGCGCAAGTCATGAGCGCCGCTGATTTCCTTGATGCCCCGCACCTGGTTGAGTTCCGGGAAGTCGTAGCGAACTTTCTGAGGGAGCACTGGCATCTGGTCAAAGGCGAAGGGCGGCTGGCTCACGAACGCAGTTTCCGCACGCTGGCGACGTCAAAGGGGTACCTATATCGCAATGTACCTCGCGCCTACGGAGGCTCCGAACAGCCAGCGGACGTGCTCAAGGCGCAAATCATCCAAGAGGAGTTCACCCGCGTACGCGCTCCCATGGAGGTGTCCGGCGGTGGTTACGGCATGTTGGTACCAACCCTCCTGGCCTGCGGCAGCGAATGGCAGAAAGAGCGCTTCATTGGCCCCACCCTCAGCGGAGAGATCCGGTGGGCTCAAGGTTACAGCGAGCCCAATTCCGGATCAGACCTGGCCTCCATCAGGACCAAAGCCCGGCTAGAAAGCGGTCAGTGGATCATTGACGGCCAAAAAATCTGGAGCTCGGGTGCAAATGAGGCGGACTTCCTGTTCATGCTGGCCCGCACAGAACCTGAAGCCCCGAAACATGCAGGCATTTCCTACTTGTTGGTTGACTTGCGCCAACCTGGAATCACCATCCGTCCTTTGCGGCAAATCAATGGGAGTGAAGAGTTCAGCGAAATCTTCTTCGATGCTGCAACGACACCCGCTGACTGGATTGTAGGTGAGCGTGGTGAGGGCTGGAAGGTGTCCAAGACAACCTTGAGCGCCGAACGTGCTGGCTTCATTGGCGCTGCAGAAGGTTCAATGACGTTGCATCGAAAGCTGCTCGAGCTTGCCAAACAGTGTCGTTTCAACGGCGAGCCCGCCATTCACGATGCTCGCATCCAGGACCGGCTTGTGGTCCTTGAAGGCATGGTCAATGCGCACTACCACAACATGCAGAGGCAATTTGCTCTCCGGCTCGCAGGCCAGGAGCCTGGCAACGTGGCCTTGATGAACAAGCTGATCGTCACCCGTATCGCCAGCGAAGTGGCAGATATCTGCAAAGACATTCTCGGTGATGATTTCATGCTCTCCCCCTTTGGTCATGAGGGGCACGCAGGGCCGGAGAAATGGCTCAACCAGTACCTTGGATCATTAGGCATCGCCATTGCCGGCGGAACCTCGAACATCCAGCGTAACGTTATCGCCGAGCGCGGCCTGGGCATGCCCCGGGACCCCGCGTCTGTTTCCTGAGGTATACCGCCGTGAATTATCTACTCAACGATGACCAAGAGGCATTCATCGATACTGCACGCAAGTTCCTCAGCGAGCATGCGGCCTCCTCCTTTCTGCACCAGATCGCCGATAGACGAGGGGACTGGCGACAGGAACTGAAGCTCCTGTGGCAGGCCTTCGCCGAATTGGGCTTCGCTGGCTTGCTGATTGGCGAGCAATTCGGCGGCATCGGCCTTTCGCTGTTCGACACCGCGCTGATCAATGAAGTTGTTGGCGCAGCCGTGGCGCCTATGCCTTTCATTGCCCATCACCTGTGCTGCCTGGCCATTCAGAGGGCAGGCAGTCCCGCACAAAAAGCCAAATGGCTGCCGCGGCTGGCCAGCGGCGAACTGATCGGTAGCGTAGCGCTAGCCGGAGGTGGCGGGCGGTACCTGCCACAAGACTGGCGTATAGATCAAAGTACTAGCTCACCCCAGCAACTGAGCAATCTTGAAGTATCAGGTAGCGATCTTCCTTCACTTATAGTTGTTGGCCTAACCGGCGGCGGCTTGGGCATCCTTTCGCCGGAACAAACCCATGGTAACCGCACCGACAGGCCATGCGTCGACCCAGGCAGTTTTCTCGCTGACGTCATCATTGACGCCGCAGTCATCGACCCGCTTCCCGGCGGAGGTGAATACGGCCAGGCCATCGTCGATGCGGGCTGGGTACTGCAAGCTGCTCAAGCATGTGGAGGCATTAGGGCGTGCGTAGAACAGGCGGCGGACTACGCAAAGGTTCGCGAGCAATTCGGCGTTCCCATCGGACAATTCCAAGCGGTTAAGCACCAGCTCGCTGACCTCGCTCTTGAGGCCGACCCCAACCGCCCTCTGGTATGGCACGCAGCACAGGCGGCGGATGCAGGTCAAACACTGGCCAGCCGCTATGCGGCGTTAGCGAAGTCGCACCTCAGCGATGCTTACCTCCGCGTGGCACGCAAGACCATCGAGTTGCACGGCGGCTTCGGATACACCTGGGAGGCGGACATGCACCTGTACCTCAAACGGGCAATATTTCTTCACGCCCACCTTGGCAATTCGCTGTACTTGCGCCAACGCCTGGGGAGTGCCCTGACCGCCAGAACCGCCTAACCAGCCAAAAAGAACTTCTGCAGATGATTGAGTACGCCCACCTACAGAACTAAATGGAGCGAACCATGACAGACACGGCTTGCAACGAAGCAATTCTGCCACTCTCGGGCCTGCGTATCGTAGAGCTCGCGAACGGCAAAACCGATATGGCGGCTCGACTCCTGGCCGATCTGGGGGCTGATGTAATTCTGGTCGAGCCGCCGACGGGCCTCGATGGTCGTCACGCCGCCCCGCTCTTCAACGGGTACAGCCTGCACTTCGCAACCCACCACGCCAACAAGCGCAGCTTGGTTCTGGATCTCCGGATCAAGGACGACCAGGCCCGTTTCTTGGACTTGCTCGGCAGCACGGACCTGCTTTTTGACGGCCTAGGCCCGAATGGCCTCGCTGCATTGGGCTTGGCCGTCGAACAGATACGTACCCAGTATCCCGGCCTGGTGGTGGTCTCGGTCAGCGATTTTGGCCTCACTGGACCTTACCGTGACTATACGGCCAGCCATTGCGTGCACACCGCTATGAGCGGAGTACTGTGCCGTTCCGGCAAACCCGGCCGCATGCCTTTGCTGGTCCCAGGCCTGCTGTGCTGGGAATCCGCTGCGATTCAAGTTGCATGGGGGGCCCTGCTGGCCGTTTGGCAACGCCGGCACGCCGGCTTGGGCGAGCACTTGGACATTTCCATCCAGGACGCAATCGCTCAAATCCTAGATCCTGCACTCGGGGTGACCGGCAGTGCTCAGGCGGGCAAGTCAGCACTGGACTCCCCGTCCCACGGTCGTCCTGAACCCGTGGCGCTGTATCCGATTGTTCCCTGCAAAGACGGGTTCGTGCGCTTCTGCACATTGAACCCTCGACAGTGGCAGGGTATGTGCGAATGGTTAGGGCCCGACCACCCGTTCCAAGACCCCAAGTACGGGCAAATTGCGATACGTCGCCAGGCCATGGATCAGATTAACGCATTGGTTCGGGACTTGTTCAGCCAGCTTACTGGCCAGGAGTTGTTGGTTGAAGCACAACGACGCGGTATACCCATCGCCATCGTTGCCGAACCGGCTCAGGTGCTGACCGACGAGCATTTCAAGGCCCGCGGATCGTTCGCGAACCTGACAGTCGGCGAGGGTGTCACAGGGCTCGTTCCTTCAGGTTTTTTGGAGCTGGACGGCGTGCGCCTAGGCATACGCCGGCCCGCGCCTGCGCTGGGCCAAGACAGTGAAACACTGCTTGCTGAAGACGCCAATCACGGTAATCGAACTGTCGTTTCACAGGACGGAGCAAAGCGCCGCCCCCTGGAAGGGCTGAGGGTGCTTGATCTGGGGGTTATCGTTGCGGGGGCGGAAGCCGGGCGTCTGATGGCGGACCAAGGCGCCGAAGTGATCAAGATCGAGAACAAAGCGTTCCCCGATGGCGGGCGCCAGTCCAGCACAGGCCTGCTGATGACCCCCTCGATTGCCCAAGGGCATCGCAATAAAGAAAGCATAGGCATAAACCTGCGCAGTGATGCCGGTCGCGAGCTGTTCAGGAAGTTAGTCGCCAATGCAGACGTAGTGCTATCGAACTTCAAGCCCGGCACTCTGGAATCTTTGGGCCTTGGTTACGAAACACTCAAAACCGTCAACCCTGGCATTGTCGTGCTCGACAGCAGCGCAATGGGCAATACAGGCCCTCAAAGCAAAACCCCCGGATACGGACCTCTCGTGCGCGCGTCTGCAGGCCTGACAGCAGTATGGCGGTACCCAGACCTTCCGGAATTCTTCGGCGACGGTGTCACGATTTTCCCTGATCACGTGGCCGGGAGGATCGCGGTGATCGGCGTCCTGGCAGCACTTTTACGACGGCAACGCACAGGAATTGGTGGAAGCGTGAGCGTGTCCCAGGCAGAAATTTTCCTGAACTGCGCAAGCGAACGTTTTTTGCTCGAATCGCTTCAACCAGGTTCGTTCCGTGCCGAAGGCAACCAGAGTGCATGGCAGGAGCCCGATAGCATCTACCCATGCGAAGGGGACGACAACTGGTGCGCCATCTCGGTGACCACCCAGACGCACTGGCAAGCGCTGCTGAAAGCGATCGACCGTGAAGACCTGCTCGATAAGCCAGTGTATGCGACTGCCCAAGGCCGGATCGCCCATCGTGAAGAGATCAACTCACTCCTAAGTGGCTGGACTTCGAAGCAGGAGGCCCGTGCCGCTACTCGTCACTTACAGGCTTACGGGGTGCCGGCAGGATTCATGTTGCGTTTGAGCGAATATCGCGATGACCCTCAATTGGCGGCGAGGGCTTTCATCCGCGAGCTGGTCCATCCCGGCCTACCAGCCCCCCTACCCACGGAAAACCGGATCGGCAACTCTCTGCACATGCCGGATCCGCCTCTACGTCCCGCGCCGCTGCAAGGTGAGCACACTCGAGAGGTCGCACGACGCTTGCTTGGCCTGGCTCCTGAAGAAATAGAAGCATTGATCATCGAAGGCGTGCTCGAAGCCTGAGCCCTCCACAACAGATGCCGCCTGAAGGACATAGATACATGAGCGAGCTAAATCTTGCTGGAAACACACCCATACTCATTGGGGTGGGTGAACACTCGGATAAGCTGAATACTGCGTCCTACCAACAGCTCTCCCCTACGGACCTGGCTGCATTTGCAGCGAGGAAGGCCTGTGACGACGCGCTGGGTTTAGACCTCTTGGTCGGTAACATTGATGCCATCTACGCCATACGCACAGTCGCCGACTCAACCCCTGCGGTACTGCGTGCCAAGCTCTTTCCCTTCGGTGGGCCGGATAACGTACCCGCTGCGATCGCTCACCGGCTTGGCGCCTCCCCGACGTTGCATGTGTACTCCCCCGCCTGCGGAGACGAACCACAGAAACTGGTTGGAGAGATCTGCGAACGTCTCAACACTGGCCAACTGAAGATGGCCCTGCTTTGTTCTGGGGAAGCCACCTCCACCCAACGCAATGCACAATCGGCCGGGCAAACGTTAGACTGGGGCGAAACCCTCGAGGGTGCGCTGGACGATCGGCACTGGAACGTCGGCATGGTGCGCTCCAAGCATATGAGCGATCAGAACTTGATCGCCCCCAGCACCCTATACCCGCTTTTCGAGCAGGCAAGGCGCAAGCGCCTGGGGCTGTCTCGCGAGGAATATGGGCTGGAAATGGGAAAATTGTTCGCCCCGTTCAGCGAAGTGGCTCACACCAACCCGCATGCAGCCAGCCCGAGCATCCGCACTGCAGAGTCGATAGCCACCGTCCGTGAGGACAATCGAATGGTCAGTGATCCCTACCCTATCAGCGTGGTGGCGCGTGACCAGGTTAACTTGGGGGCCGCCCTCCTGTTGACTACTGTAGAGTTCGCACGTGACCTTGGCGTGCCTCAAAACAAATGGGTGTTCCTTCATGGTTACAGCGAATTCAAAGAACGTGGCGTGCTGGAGCGCCAGGATCTCTCTCGCTCACCCGCGATGGCCGCAGCCTATAAACAGGCAATGGAACAGGCAAAGGTCACCAGCGATGACCTGCGCTATTTGGACCTGTATAGCTGTTTTCCCATTGCCGTCTTTAATGCCATGGAGGTCCTGGGCATCGAGGCCGATGATCCCCGCCGCCTGACGGTCACGGGTGGGCTGCCGTTCTTCGGTGGTCCAGGCAACGGCTATTCGTTGCACGCGTTGACGCAAATGATGGAACGATTGCGCGAAGCCCCAGGCGCGTTTGGCCTGGTGGGTGCAAATGGTGGCTACCTTTCCACTCATGCGGTCGGAATCTACAGCACCACGCCACGGCCCTTTCAACGCTGCAACAGTGCGCTGGAACAAGCTCGCCTCGACTCTGCGGCACCAGCAGGCTTCAAGATGGACGCCAGTGGCCCGGGCCGCGTCGACACTTATACCGTGCTTTATGACAAGCAAGGGCCCAAGGAAGTCATCGTCATCGGCACGCTTGCAGTGACTGGCGAACGCTTCGTCGCCAACAGTCTGCCCGGCGACGCGCAGGCCCTGTGTGCTTTCACCGCAGAAGATGGCCTAGGTCAGGAAGTCCATGTGCGCTTGTCGCAGGGTACTAATCGATTTGCCATGAGCCAGGCTTCGCTCGATGAGCAACTGCCAAGGCCGACCAAACTGCTCGATCATTACGAACATGTGCAGGTCGAACGCCGTGACCACGTTCTGGAGGTAATCATCAATCGTCCTGAGGTCAACAACGCGCTCATTCCTGAGGGTAATGACGAACTGGACCAGATTTTCGATGCTTTCGAAGCGGATGACGACCTGTGGATCGCGATCATTAGCGGTGCCGGCACCCGCGCTTTCTGCACTGGCAACGACCTGAAGGCGGGCTCCACTGGACGGCGCATGTGGATGCCACGCAATGGTTTCGGCGGCCTCACCGCCCGGCTCGATAGGGAAAAGCCAATCATCTGCGCCGTCAACGGCTTCGCTATGGGAGGTGGGTTCGAGATTGCCTTGGCTTGCGATCTGGTGGTCGCCGACGCGGCCGCTCAGTTCGCTCTCAGCGAAGTACGGGTGGGCCTGTTGGCCGGTGCGGGCGGCTTGCAGCGCCTGACCCGGCAGATTCCCTATAAACAAGCCCTGGAGATCATTCTCACTGGCCGTCGAGTGGCCGCAGAAGAGGCATTAAGGCTGGGCTTCATCAACCGTATCGTCGAACAGGGAAATGCTCTGCAGGGCGCTCGCGATTTGGCGGACACATTGTTGGAGTGCTCCCCAAATAGCCTACGCCTAACCAAGCAGCTTCTTAACGAGCAGGCGAAGTACGCCAGCGAAACAGAGGCCGTACGAGTGCCCTACAAGTCCATCGATCTGGTGGTCAACAGCGAGGACCGCATTGAAGGCGCTATTGCGTTCAACCAGAAGCGCCCTCCGGCTTGGAAAAATCGCTAAATGACAACCGGGCGCTTAGCGCCCGGTTTGCTATCCATAGATCGAAAAGAAAAGTGCTGAAACCCGCTTAACGACGGCTCGCTCCTCCGAAGGCCGCAAATTGCGCAGACGGTAGTGCACCACGCCGGATGGCCACTCCAGCCGCCAGCACGGAGCTCTCAGCATCTGATCAACCCTCCAATTGAATGAAGCCGGAGGGTTGCTTAATGATATATATGATTATAATCTTAAATACGTTGCCAGCTTCTGGCTGACGCTTCCTATCGCGAGGACTTTTTGCCGTGAATGATGCCTTGATTTACGACCACGTACGCACCCCCCGTGCCAAGGGCCGCCCGGATGGCGCGCTGCATGAGGTCACTGCCACTGCATTGGCAACGCAGACCCTGGCCGCGTTGCGAGACCGGAACGAGCTAGATACCGCGCTGGTGGACGACGTCATACTTGGCTGCGTCATGGCCGCCGGGGAACAGGGTGGCAACATCGCTCGCGTGGCTGCCTTAAATGCCGACTATGCCCAAACCGTGCCCGGATTCCAGCTCAATCGCTACTGTGCTTCAGGCCTGGAAGCCGTGAACCTGGCGGCCGCCGGCATTCGCGCCGGACAGACACGGGCCGTTGTCGCAGGTGGGGTTGAGGCAATGTCGCGTGTGGCCCTGGGCTCGGATGGTGGCTCGGTCTATACCGATCCCCAGGTCATTCATAAAACCTGGTACATCCCTCAAGGTATTGGCGCTGACATGATCGCGCAGCTGGATGGCTACCGCCGCGAGGACGTGGACGCCTTTGCACTGATCAGCCAGCAACGTGCTGCCGCTGCCCAGAAGGCCGGCTTGTTCGATCGCTCCCTTTTTACCGTCAAAGACCTCGTCGGCGAACCGCTACTGGCACACGATGAAGCCATTCGTCATGACGCTCGCGCTGAAGATTTGGCGAAACTTAAACCTGCCTTCGAGGGGCTTGGTACCCACGCAGGATTTGACGGCGTTATGCTGCAACGCTATCCCCAGACCGAGTCCCTGCAGCATGTGCATACAGCGGGTAACTCGAGCGCCATCGTTGACGGTGCCGCGGCGATCCTGCTCGCGGACCGCCAGTTTGGTCTGGACACCGGGCTGCGGCCACGCGCCAGGGTGCACAGCTACGCCTCAATAGGTTCAGAGCCGGCGATCATGCTCACCGGCCCTGCGGCCTGCACTGAGCGCTTGTTACATCGAAACGGTATGCGCATCGAAGACATTGACCTGTTCGAAGTCAACGAGGCGTTTGCTTCAGTCGTCATGCGCTACATGCGTCATTTCAATCTGGACCCGGCCAAAGTCAACGTCAACGGCGGGGCCATCGCCATGGGGCATCCATTGGGCGCAACCGGCGCCATCTTGGTAGGCATTGTGCTCGACGAGCTGGAACGACGTGACCTCAATACGGCCCTTATAACCCTGTGCGCAGCGGCCGGCATGGCCACGGCAACCTTGATCGAACGGATCTGACGCGGAGCATGAAGATGAATACCCTCACCCTGGAAATCAACCCGCAAGCGGTAGCAATAGTCCGTATCGATGTGCCGGAGCGCAGCCTCAATGTTTTCACACCAACTTTCGTCGACGAATTGACGGACGTTGTTGAATACGTCCTTGGCGATGACAAGATCGTGGGCGCTGTGATCACCTCTGCCAAGCCTGGATTTCTGGCTGGGGCCGATTTGAAGGTGCTAGTCGAAGCCTTCGATGGTGGCATCACCCCGGCCGCAGCCAGCCGTCGCTTCGTGCGAGAAACTGCCATGATGCGACGCATTGAGACTGGCACGAAGCCATTTGTAGCGGCAATCAACGGCCTGGCGCTAGGAGGGGGGTTGGAACTAGCCCTTGCGTGTCACCACCGCATCCTAGTTGACAGCCCCAAGGCGGTGGTCGGATTACCGGAAGTCAACGTCGGCTTGCTTCCTGCTGGCGGAGGCACCCAGCGGCTCCCTCGCATGATCGGGGTCGAACGCGCCCTGCCGCTGCTTCTGGAGGGCACCACGCTGAAACCTGACCAGGCATTGGCGCTGGGCGTGGTCGATGCAGTGGTGGCGGCAGAGCACCTTATTGAGACTGCTTGTCAATGGGTGCTGGACCATCCGACCGGCCACCCCGCCATTACCAAGCCTTGGGACACCAAAGGCTTTACCGTACCAGGCGGCGTTGGCTGCTTGGCGCCTCATGCCGTGCGCTCATTCCAGTACAACACTACGCTTGCACGCCGGGACAATCATAATTATCCCGCGCGCCAGGCCATTCTCTCAGCCGTATTCGAAGGTACTCAACTGCCGTTCGACAGGGCACTACGAGTCGAGGCTAAATACTTCGGTACACTCCTGGCCAATCCGGTTGCACGCAATTTGATGCGTACCCTATTCATCAATAAGGGCGCGGCCGACAAGCTGTCGCGTCGACCTGTGGAGCACGACCGGTTCACCGTACGTAAGGTCGGCGTCATAGGCGCCGGCATGATGGGAGCTGGCATTGCTTATGTTGCTTCGCAGGCCGGTGTTGAAGTTGTATTGATCGATACCGACCGCACTGCTGCCGAACGTGGTAAAGCCTATTCAGGACGCTTGCTGGACAAGGCCGTTGAAAGAGGTAGCCAGACCCTCGAATTAGCCCAGGCGCAGCTCCAGCGTATCCGCGCGACTACTGAATTTGGCGAACTCGAGGACTGTGAATTGGTCATCGAGGCTGTGTTTGAAACCCGTGATGTCAAGGCCAGTGTCATTCCTCGAGCCGAAGCGCTGCTGGCGCCGGATTCGCTATTTGCAAGCAATACCTCGACCTTGCCCATCAGCGGCTTGGCGCAATATGCCCAGCGTCCCGAACACTTCATTGGCATGCATTTCTTCTCCCCAGTCGAGCGGATGCCGCTCGTGGAAATCATCGTAGGTCAACAGACCAGCACCAAAGCAGTCGCCCACGCGCTGGACTTCGTTGGCCTGTTGAAGAAAACCCCGATCGTTGTCAATGACAGTCCGGGGTTCTACACCAGCCGCATCTTCAGTTGTTATATCGACGAAGGCATGTCGATGCTGGCCGAAGGCGTGGCACCCGCCTTGATCGAGAATGCCGCGCGGCTGGCGGGCATGGCAACCGGGCCGTTGGCGGTCACCGATGAGGTCTCTCTGGATCTGCAAAAGCGTGTGATCGACCAGGCTCACGCAGACCATCTGCCGCTGCAATTCCTGCGTAGTCACGCGCGACCCGTGGTGGAGCGTATGACCACCTTAGGCCGCCTGGGACGCAAGAGCGGCGGCGGATTCTATGAGTTTCCGCAGGGCGGTAAAAAACACCTTTGGCCACAATTGCACACCCTGTTCTCGGTCGGCGCCGATCAACCAGACGTCACCCATATCCGCGATCGCCTTCTTTATATCATGGCCCTGGAGAGCGCCCGTTGCATGGAGGAGCGGGTCATCACTGACCCGGTGGATGCTGATCTAGGGGCAATCCTGGGGCTCGGATATCCCGCGTGGACAGGGGGGACATTGTCATTGATCGACACTGTGGGCCTGCCCGTCTTCATCCAGTGCTGCGACCGCTTGGCAGACCAGCACGGTGAACGCTTCCGGCCGTCATCTTGGCTTCGCGCTCGTGCCCAACGCGGTGAGGCGTTTTATGCCAGCGGCGTGGCTGAGGAGTCTCCATGCAAGAGCGCTTGATATTCACCGCCGATCACGCGTTATTTCGCGATCAGGTGCGCAAGTTCGTGCAAAAGGAAATCACCCCCCATGTTGACCACTGGCGTCGGCAGGGCCGAGTCGACCGCGAAGTATTTGCCAAGGCAGGGCAGCAGGGCTTTCTGCTCATGTGGGCCAGTGAGGAATATGGCGGCTGCGCCCTGACCGACCTGCGCTACGAACAGATCCTGTACGAGGAGCTGATTCGGCACGGCGACATCGGCGTTTTCTTCACCCTGCACTCACGCATTGTCGCCCCTTATCTGCAACGCTTTGGCACTGAACAGCAATGTCAGCAATATCTGCCTGGATGTGTCCGCGGCGAGACCATTCTCGCCGTGGCCATGACTGAGCCGGATGCCGGTTCTGACCTGGCGGGCATGCGTGCCCGCGTAGAGGATGCCGGCGATCATTGGCTGCTCAATGGATCGAAAATTTACATCTCCAACGGATTGAATGCTGATCTATTCGTAGTCGCGGCGCGCACGCAACCCGACCAAAAATACGCAATTGGCCTGTTTCTGGTCGAAGCCCAATGGCCCGGGATACATCGTACCCCCTTGGAAAAGATGGGCTTGGACGCACAGGACACTGTAATCGTGTACTTCGACAACGTGCGCGTCCCCAAGACCAACACATTGGGCGACCCAACGAAAGGCTTCGCTTACCTCGCCCATGGATTAGCCGAGGAGCGCTTGCTTGGTGCCTGCCAATCCCTGGCTCATGCCCAGGTGGCATTCGACTTGACCTTGGAGTACGTCAAGGAAAGAACCGCCTTCGGTAAACCTATTGGGACTTTCCAGAACAGCCGCTTCACCTTAGCGGAGCTGCGCTGCCAACTGGACTGCCAGCAGACGTGGGTCGACCAGTTGGTCCTCCAAATGAACGCTGGCCAGTTAAGCGCTGAAGCCGCCGCAGGGGCCAAGCTGCTGACCTCGGAGTTGGAAGGACGGGTGATGGATGAATGCGTACAGCTGCATGGTAGCGCCGGCTACATGGAGGAGTACCGCATTTCCAGGATGTACCGCGACGCCCGGATATCGAGGATCTTCGCGGGCACCAGCGAAATAATGAAGGAAATCATCGGCCGAAGCCTTGGCCTGGATGACCGCAAGCTCAAATAAAACAATAGCCCGATGGGAAAGGTTGCCAATATGTATCACGGAAAAACTCTCTACCTTAAGGCTCTGGACGACCACCTCGCAGAGCTGTGCTTCGACCGTCAAGGGGATGTCTTCAACAAGTTCGACATCACTACGGTGAATGAGCTGTCCGATGCAATCACAGTATTGGAGCACACAGCAGGCCTGCGTGGGGTGCTGATCAGCAGTGCCAAGGACGCGTTCGTGGTAGGGGCAGATATCTTCGAGTTCACCGAGCTTTTCGTCCGTTCGGAAGCCGAGCTTGCCGCGCACAATCTTGGGCAGAGCCGGGTATTTTCCCGATTGGCTGCCCTGCCGGTACCGTTGGTGTGTGAGATCAATGGACTAGCGCTAGGCGGGGGCTTTGAAGTCAGCCTGGCGTGCGATTACCGGGTGGTTGGCGACAATGCCAAGGTCGGACTTCCAGAAATCGGGCTGGGATTCTTCCCCGGCCTGGGCGGTATGGCGCGGCTCCCTCGTCTTGTTGGTGCACAGACAACTATCGATTGGGTACTGAGCGGCAAGGCGCAGGACGCCAGTGCCGCCCTGCTGCATGGCGCAGTTGATCGTGTGGTCAGTGCATCCCACTTGCACGACGCGGCACTGGAGTTGCTGCGCGAGGCCGCAGGGAACACGCATGGCTGGCAGGATAGCCGGCAGCGTCGCGTTGGAGGATTTGCTCTCCTCGACGAACAAGTCGAAGCTGCCCTGGCTGAGGCCGCTCGCCTACACCCCCACGTACCAGCCGCAGGCGCCGCTATCCGTTTGTTGCAATCTACCGCAGCTATTGGCCTGGCCGATGCATTGTTGGCAGAGAACCGTGCTTTTGCCGCCATTGCACAGACTCAAGCGGCCCATGCCCTGATGCAGTTGTTCGTCAACGATCAACTACTACGTCGCAAGGCCCGAAATTACTCCAGGAGCAGCCGCCCGGTCACCCGTGCCGCCGTGCTGGGTGCAGGCATCATGGGCGGTGGGATCGCTTATACCAGCGCTGCCAAGGGTATCGGGGTGCTGATGAAGGACATCACACCCAACGCCCTTGAGCTAGGCATGGGCGAGGCCAGTAAGCTTTTGGATCGGCAAGTCACCTCCGGACGCCTATCCCAGGACAAAGCCGACCATATTCTGGCCGCCATCACCCCTACCCTGTCCTATACCGGATTCAATACCGTGGAAGTTGTGGTGGAAGCAGTTGTCGAAAGCCTCAGCATCAAACAGACCGTCCTGGCAGCCGTGGAGCAGGTCGTGGGGACCGACACCGTCCTCGCCTCGAACACCTCTTCACTGTCCATCGGCGAAATCGGGCGGGCGCTGGAACGTCCGGAAAACTTTGTCGGCATGCATTTTTTCAATCCGGTCCCGCTCATGCCCTTGGTTGAAGTCATACGCGGGCCCCGCACCAGTGATGCCGCGGCCGCAACCATAGCCGGCTACGCCAGCTCCATGGGCAAGACGGCCATCGTGGTCCAGGACTGCCCCGGTTTTTTGGTCAACCGAATTCTGACTGCAAATGTTCTGGGCTTCTTGCGCCTGGTTCATGACGGTGCGGACTTCCGACAGGTCGACGCAGAACTTGAAGCGTTTGGCTGGCCAATGGGACCGGCATATTTGCAAGATGTGATCGGCATGGATACCTCCGAACATGTTATCGACTTCATTAGCGCCGGGTACCAGGCCCGCATGGCACCTGAGTATCAGCATGCGGTGAAACACATGGTAGCTAACGGGCGGCTCGGCCAGAAAAACGGCAAGGGTTTCTACCTTCACGAACGGGACGAGCGTGGCCGCCTGCACAAACGCATAGATCCTGATGTGACGCCACTGCTGGCCAAAATCCAAGCGAACGGCCCACGCGCCTTCAGTCCCGAGGAGATGGTGGACCGCGTGATGTTGCCCATGGTGATAGAGGCCATCCATTGCTTGGAGCAAAGCGTTGCCGAATCGGCCGTCGAGATCGATATGGCGTTGGTGCTGGGGCTCGGCTTCCCCCGCCACGTCGGCGGCCCACTCAAATACGCCGACTGGCTTGGCCCCCACGTCTTGCTCGAACGCTGCGAACAGTACGCTCACTTGGGGCCGCTTTACGCGCCTACCGCGCAAATGCGTGAAAGAGCTATAACCGGCGCTCGGTACTACTGATTAAAACGTTGCCCACTGTCTGGAGACTGATCATGGATTTCAGCTTGTCCCCTTCTCTATTTGACCTTCAGCAACGAACCCGCAGGTTCATAGCCGAGCGAATAGTTCCTCTGGAAACGGACCCACGCTGCAAACCGCACGGCCCGACCGAAGAGCTACGCCGAAAAATGATAACCATGGCCCGCGAGGAAGGTTTGCTCTCGGCGCATATGCCGGCGCATCTGGGTGGACTGGGGCTCAATCACATGGCAAAGGCCATTATGTTCGAGGAGGCCGGCTACTCGCCTCTGGGCCCGGTGGCACTGAATATAGCCGCGCCCGATGAGGGCAACATGCACATGATGGAAGTCATTGCGACCACCGACCAGAAGGACCGGTGGCTAAGACCCTTAGCACTGGGCGAGATTCGCTCATGTTTTTGCATGACCGAACCTGCACCAGGTTCAGGGTCGGACCCAGCCATGCTGGAAACCACAGCGGTACGAGATGGTGACGACTACATCATCAATGGCGTGAAATGGTTCATTACTGGTGCTCAGGGCGCAAGCTTCGCCATCATCATGGCCAAGCTCGAAGACGGCCGCGCAACGATGTTCCTCGCGGACATGGACCGTCCAGGCATTCGAATCGAGCGTTCGGTGGATGCCTTGGATAGTTGCTTCCCCGGCGGCCATGGTGTCGTGCGCTTCGACAACCTGCGTGTACCAGCACGCGACATATTGGGAGAACCCGGCGAGGGATTCAAGTACGCCCAGGTTCGTCTCTCCCCTGCCCGGCTGACGCACTGCATGCGCTGGCTTGGTGCTGCACGCCGGGCACATGATGTCGCGACCGGGTACGCAGCCAAGCGCGAAGCATTCGGTAAGCGCCTAGGTGATCATGAGGGCGTGGGGTTCATGCTGGCAGACAACGAACTAGACCTGCATACGACGCGTCTGGCGGTATGGCACTGTGCCTGGACCTTGGACCAAGGCGAATTGGGCCGGCATGAGTCAAGTGTGGCTAAGGTCATTTCCAGTGAAGCGATCTGGCGTGTGGTTGACCGAAGTGTGCAGGTGCTGGGTGGGCAAGGTGTCACTCACGAAACCATCGTGGCGCGTATTTTCGCAGATGTCCGGGCGTTTCGGATCTACGACGGCCCTTCCGAGGTCCATCGGTGGAGTATTGCCAAACACATTATGCGCCAGCAACGCGATCGCCAACCATCCGTAGGGGTGAAATCATGAATCAAGCCTACTTGGTGGACGCGCTCCGGACCCCTACTGGCAAGCGGGCAGGCAGTCTGTCTCAGGTTCACCCTATGGACCTTGGGGCTCATGTGCTCAAAGCCCTGGTCGCTCGTAATACCGTTCCCGCCGAAGACTATGACGACGTCATATTCGGCGCGATCGACGCCATAGGTCCGCAGGCCGGCAACATCGCGCGATTTGCCTGGCTTGGCGCCGGGCATCCGGAAACCGTGCCGGGCGTCACTATAGATCGCCAGTGCGGTTCGTCGCAGCAGGCCGTGCACTTCGCAGCGCAGGCGGTGATGAGCGGATCTCAGGATGTGGTCATCGCCGGTGGTGTGCAGAACATGAGCCAGATTCCGATCAACACTGCGCTTTACGCAGCGGCCGAGCTGGGTTTCCCTGATCCATGGACTACTGCGCATAGCTTTCGCGCGCGGTATGGCGATCAGGCGCTCTCCCAGTTTGCTGCAGCCGAACGCATCGCGCGCAAATGGGGATTCACCCGCCATGACATGGAAGCCTACGCACTGGAGTCTAACAACAGAGCCTTAGCAGCCATCGAGGCCGGCCGTTTTTCAGGCGAAGTAGTGCCCTACGGCGAATTTGCCATGGACGAAACGGCGCGCCGCAGCAGTCTGGAGAAAATGGCCACGCTGCAGCCCATAGTGCCTGATGGTCTGCTGACGGCCGCGACGGCTAGCCAGATGTCCGACGCAGCCAGTGCCGTCCTAGTGTGTTCCGAAGCCGCTCTGCTGCGCTATGACCTCAAGCCCAGGGCACGCATCGTGCACATGAGCGTCAGGGGGGACGATCCGGTGTGGATGCTCACGGCCCCCATAGCCGCGACGCGTCATGCCTTGACCAAGGCAGGCCTGCGGATGGACGAAATCGATCGAGTGGAGATCAATGAGGCGTTTGCGTCGGTGTCCATGGCATGGCTCCAGGAGTTGGACTACGACCCTATGCGCACCAACGTCAATGGCGGTGCTATCGCCCTAGGGCATCCTATCGGCGCAACTGGTACCAAACTGATGACCAGCCTGTTGAGTGAGCTGGAGCGTAGCGGTGGCCGGTACGGCTTGCAGACCATGTGCGAAGGGGGTGGGCTGGCCAATGTCACCATCATTGAACGCCTGTGAGGATGCTGTGATGAACCAGACCACGCTCCTCGAACACATTGATGATGTCGCGCTGATCACCTTGAACCTTAATTCCAAGCGCAACACCTTGGTGCCAGAACTGTATCGGGAGTTGGCCGACACGCTAGAAACCCTGCAGGACCAGCGCACGGTGCGGGCCATTGTGCTATGGGGAGGCGCGCATTTCTGTGCTGGTGGCCCACTGGATGGGCTCGATACTCGGCCGCTGGCCATGCGCGCGGACATGCGCTGTGGCCATCGAGTCATCCGCGCGATCGTCGGCGGCCGCCTGCCGGTGGTGGCGGCGGTCGAAGGCGCGGCTTATGGCGCCGGCCTTTCCCTTGCTGCTGCATGTGACTTTGTCGTGGCCGATGTCAACAGCCGCTTCGGCGCAGTATTTGGCAAGGTAGGAGTAATGCCCGATTGGGGAGCCCTGTGGACGCTGCCGCAACGGCTTGGTTTACCACGAGCAAGGCAACTGCTCATGTTTCAACAGATTGTGGACGGCCAGAACGCGGCCAGCATGGGACTGGTTGACTTCCTGGCCCAGGTGGGCGACGTCAAGGCCACTGCACTCGAACACGCGGCACGGCTAGCCAAGGCGCCCCCAGGAGCGCTCTCGATGACCAAGACGTTCCTGGCGCGCACGCCGATGAGCCTGGACATGCTGCTCGACTGGGAGGCTGATAGCCAGGCGCTATTGATCGGTTCTGAAGACTTTACCGAAGGCCGGGATGCCTTTTTTGCCAAACGCCCCGCCGCTTTCAAGGGGGTTTGAACCGTGTCCACTAGTACACAAGAAAATCACGCCATCGCAGGCCAGTCACCCCTGGCGTGGGACGGGATAGATATCGCCCCACTTCTCACCCTGCAACCCCTTGGGCAGGATCGCTTCCAATGTAATTGCCACCAAAGCAATCAGAACGGGGTCATGTATGGTGGCCAATCCCTGGGGATTGCCTGTGCAGCTGCCTTGGAGACCACGGATAAGGCTCTGCAACCGACGGCATTGCAGCTGAATTTCCTCGCGCCAGGCATGCTCGGCCTCCCTTTGCACCTGCGGGTAGAGCGGGTGCAACAGACACGGCGCTTTGCGACGCGACTAATCCACATAGAACAGGGTAATCGCACGATAGCTGTGGCAACGGTAGCCTTGCACACAGGGGAAGCAGGATATGTCCATGCATCCCCTTGTGCGCAGGCCATTGCCCCGGAAGAGCTCATGAATCTCGCTCAGTTGCGTGAGCACTACTTCGATCGTCTTAACCCGATCGAACAGCTGCACATCGGACGCAATCAGGCGGTGGAGGTACGCCCGCTGGATCCTGAGAGGTTTCTCCTGGAACGCAACCCCCAAGCCCGCCATAGTTACTGGATAAGAACCAGCAAGTCACTGGATCTGGAGCCACGCCTGCATAGCTCGGTGCTAGCCTACCTTTCCGACTCTTGGCTCGGGCTAACCGCATTGACACCCCATCGGGTGCATAAGCTCGGCAACGACCTGTACGTGTCCAGCCTGAACCATTCCATGTGGTTCCACGAGCAAGGTCTGCGCGCAGACGGCTGGCTTTTGGTACGAGCAAGCAGTCCCTGGGCGGGCCAAGGGCGTGGGCTGTCGCTGGCCAGCGTGCATGATCGCCATGGCAAGCTGCTGGCAACCTTGGCCCAGGAAGGGCTGTATCGTCAGCGCTAAACCAGCCATCGATTCCAATTCAGCTACAGCAAAGGAGCAAACATGGATTACACCACTCTGTTGTTCGAGGTCAGTGGCGATGGCGTAGGCACCATCACACTTAACCGACCGGAGGCGATGAATGCCTTCACGTTGACGATGTTGCGTGAATTCGAACATCTATGGGCACGGATTCGCGACGATGATGCCGTCAGGGCCTTGGTATTGCGGGGCGCTGCCGGTCGTGCGTTCTCCACCGGAGCCGATGTGAAGGCCCACGCCCGCGAACCGGTCACCGGCAGCGCCAATGTGTGGAACCAGCGGGACCCCGGCGAGAGCCTGGGCCCACGGGCGAACAGAGTTTGGAAGCCCGTGGTAACCGCGGTGCACGGATTGTGCTGCGCCGGAGCGTTCTACTGGCTGCAGGAGAGTGACATCATTATTTGCTCGGAAGACGCACAGTTTTTTGATCCCCACGTGTCCTACGGGCTCGTATGCGCTGTGGAGCCAGTGGGCATGTCCTACCGCCTCCCCTTGGGTGAAGTGTTGCGCATGTCGCTGCTTGGCAACGACGAGCGCATCGGCGCTACCACGGCATTGCGTATCGGCCTGGTCAGCGAGGTCACACGCAACGAGTCGCTTTGGGATAGAGCACACCTGCTGGCGGCACGCATGGCAGCCAAGCCGCCGGCAGCCGTGCAAGGTACTGTGCGAGCTATCTGGGAGTCACTGGATATGCCGCGCTCGCAGGCCATCGGGCAGGCGCTCAAATATTGCCAGGTCGGCAACCCTGTCGCCCAGACCCAGCTTGACGTAGACCAGGTGCGTGCCGGCCAGAAAGTCTTTGACATTCGTTGAGCTATGGGACGCTCATCCTGTTCAAGGATGAGCGCCAAGGCCTCAATCGAAGTACTTGGGGTTACTTTCAAGAACCTGTTGGCGAGTGACATCGCGCAAGTGCGCAAGCAACGCCTCCCGGCCAGGTTGCCCCGGGTCTGCGGCCCCCGCCCGCAACCGTCGGCCTAGCTCGCGACTCCCTTCGGCAAGGCTCAAAGGGTGAGGATGGGTTCCCCCCAACAGTTCCAGCAACGAGATATGCTCGCGCAGCGCAGGCGTATCCCCTGCCTCCAATTGGCGAGCCGCAACCGCCATGGCGTTGGCAATCATCAAACCATCATGCTTGTGGGCGTCGCCTAATGCCTCGAGCAGTTTGCCGCGCAGCAGCCGCTGTGCTGCGGCCAGCAGGTCTGCGCCATCGGGTCTTCTACGCATTAGTCGTGCTCCGTCATGTCGAGTATTTCCCACTCCAATTGGGGCGTGATATGCCCAGTCAGGGCCAGCAACAAGGAATCTTCCTCGCCAGAGGCATGGCGGTGGCCTTGCTGAATCGAAATGATCGCCCAATGCACGTGGGCCATGACCTCCCAATAATGTACCTGTCGGCGATCCAGCGCCCGGCCGCTTTGCGCCTCGTAGCCTCTGTACAGGTCTTCGCGGGTGCCTATCCCGCCCGCTTCCAGGTGGTTCTGGCCAAAGCGCCAGCATTTGGCGCAAAACCAGCCGATGTCCTCCAGCGGATCTCCCCAGCCGGCAAACTCCCAATCAATGATCCCCGTCAACCCACTCTCATCCACCATGTAATTGCCGGTGCGCAGGTCCCGATGACAAAGGACCACCAGGTCACGAGGCGGTGCATGACGTTCCAGCCAGCGCAACCCCCACTCCAGCACGGGGTAGGGTGTAGTGTGGCGGTCGAGAAACTCACGATAACGGCCTACCAGATAGTGTGCTGGCAGCTCATCAAACACGGGCAGAAAAGCCAAGTCCGGGTGGGGTGGCCTGACGCTGTGTATTTTTGCCATTTCACGACCCAGCCGTTCCGCCAGCTCGCGACGATCCCCGCCCCAGTGCGACTCTGGGCGTGCGATCAGGTGGGCACTTGCCGTACCCTGAATGCGGCGCATGACAAAGAAGTCGCGTCCGATCACCTGTGGATCGGTGCACAGGAACAGCGGCTGAGGTACCGTCACACCCGCTTCGAACGCGACGTCAAGCAGCGCGAACTCCTGAGTACGCGTATGGCTGGCGGCGACCGCGGAAACAGCATCACAACGCACCACCAGAGCCTGACTGCCACGGTAGGCACCATCACTGAAGAGGGCATCGAGCCACCAGTTTTCCTGAATTGCGCCGCCCGACAACAGCCGGATGTGGGTCAGTGTCACCGATGATGCATCAGCCGCCGATGCCAGATACTTTGCCAAATTTTCCTTTTGCTGAGCGTTCACACATACCTCCTAGAGGCCGCTGACCAAATGCCCGCCATCTACCGCCAAAGTGGCGCCAGTGATATGCCGACCTCCGTCACCGGCCAGCAGCAAGAGTGGGGCATCAAGATCGTTGAGTTCACCGAACCGCCGGCTCGGAATACGCTGACGCAGGCGCTCGCCCGCCTCGCTGAGGAGAAAGGCCCGGTTGAGCTCAGTCACGATGTAACCCGGTAAGAGCGCATTCACGCGAATGCCATAACGCGCCAATTCAAGCGCCAGTGCCTTGGTTGCTTGAACAACCCCAGCCTTGGAGATGGCATAAGGCGCAACGGCACCGGCTACACGCTCGCCGAGGATCGACGCTGTATTGATAATCACTCCCTGCTTGTGCGCGTTAACCATGCGCCGGGCACACTCGGTAGCCACCAGCCACGCGCCCCTGAGATTGGTACCGATCACCGCGTCGAAATCTGCCTCTGTCTGCTCCAGGGCCGGACGGGTGACGCTAATTCCCGCGTTATTGAGCACAATGTCCGGTACAAGATCGTCTTCGGCCATTGAATCCAATGCGCCACGTACCGAGTCTGCGTCGGTTACATCGAGGGCAACTGCACGGACAATGCCTGGCATGTTCATCGCCAGCTCCTGTAGCCGGTCCAGGTTACGGCCAGCGATCACAACGTCAGCGCCAGCCCTTGCCAACAGCCTCGCGCAGTGCAGTCCCAGTCCACCGGTAGCGCCGGTGACCAACGCGCACTTACCTTCCAGCCCGAATAATTGGTACAGCGTGCTGTCGACCACAGTAAATTCCTCTATATGATTGGCATATAAAATCATATCAATCATATATATCTTTATGCAAGAACACGGTAACCTTTCCACACATCCTCCTCAATGATTAATCTGATTACCGGACGTCTCCATGCACCTGACAACCCCTCTGGAGCCACAGAGCTTCGCCGACCTGATGCAACTGGACCTTGTCGATGGCGCCTACCAGGGCCGGTACGGGTTGGCGAACCTGACAGGCAATGTTTTCGGTGGACAATTGATGGCCCAGGCGTTGAGCTGCATCGTGACGGCCACCCCGGAAGAACGTGCGCTGAGATCACTGCACGCCTCCTTTCTGCGCCCTCACCCGTTAACGCGCTGCCCACGTTTTTCCACCCAGTTGTTGCTTCAGGGGAAACAGTTCAGCAACTGGGACGTGCGCGTACTGAACGAAGGCCAACCGTGCCTGAGCGTAAGCCTGTGCCTGCAGGGGCCGGCCGAAAGCCCAGTCCACGGTGGTCGTGCTCCGCAGGTAGTGCCTGCCGAGCAATTGGTGAACCTGACTGACCTGGCCAGTGAACTTGCCTCGCGCCTGAGTACGGGTGCGGCTCGCCTGCTACGCACACCGCAGCTTTACGACTTGCGACCTGTCGATGCTCAAGCGTTCCTGTTCTGCGAAGGTCAACCAAACCGAGTGCGTTATTGGATGCGCAGCCGCTTGCCACTGGGTGAAGACGCACGCGCTCACGAAGCCGCGCTCATCTATATGTCGGATGCCTGGACTAACAGTCCAATGCTCTTGCCCCACATAGAAACCAGACTCACTCGGGCAGTGTTCGCACCTACATTGAGCCACAGCCTATGGCTTCATCAGCGCACTCGAGCTGATGATTGGCTGCTGTTTGACCTGCACTGTCCTGCGCTCAACGGCGGAGCGGGCTTGATTACCGGTGCGATCTACACGCGCGCCGGCGACCTAGTAGCCAATCTGGCGCAGCACGCTCTTTATCGGAGCGTGCCGGCCTCATAGGTGCCAACCCTTGCTCAGACCAGAGACCTGAGCGCAATGGCCTCATCGGCAAGCGCTTCGGCACTAACGGACACTCGTCCCATGATCAACCGACGCGCCTGAATGAAATCCGCAGGCCGAGCGATGCAGTCAGCACCAATGACCGAAGAGCCGAGCAGGTAAAACGCGCTGAAATGACCTTGCTCGGGGTCGCCACGCAACACCAGATGCTCATGCCCACTGGACAGACCGGCCATCTGCAGCTTCAACCCATACTGATCGGACCAGAACCAGGGCATGGCGTCCAGCTTGCGAGGAGTGCCACACAAATTGGCGGCGATGCAACGCGCATGTTCGTTGGCATTGGGGACTGACTCCAGGCGCATGCGGCGTTGAAAGAACCCACATGGAAAGTTTGCACAGTCCCCGGCAGCGTAGATATCTGGATCAGCGGTGCGGCAGCTCTCATCCACCTCAATGCCATTATTGGTGGCCAAACCTGCCAGTTGCGCCAACTCAACATTGGCCACCAGTCCAACTCCGACAATGACTTGATCGGCCGGAAAGGTTCTGGCGTCCAGCAGCCGAACGCCCCTAACTTCGAGCCCGTTGTCGGCGGGTATCAGCGCGTCCACTTGGGCACCAGTGACCAACGCCACGCCATGGCGGGCGTGCAACGCCTGGTAAAAGCTGGAAATGACAGGCGCAGTCACTCTCCCGAGCACACGGCTTTCCTGCTCGAGCAACGTCACTTTCAGGCCGCTGGCCACAGCAGCCGCAGCTACTTCCAGGCCAACGTAACCTCCACCGACGATCACCAGCGAGCGCCCGGGCGACCAACGGCTTCTGATGGCCTGGACATCAGCCACGGTTCGCAATACCTCCACGCCCTGCAAGTGCATGCCAGGCACGCCCAACTGGCGAGCCCGTCCACCTGTGGCCAGAACCAGTTTGCCATAGCGGACAAGCCTCCCGTCCTGCAATACGACTTCTTTGGCCGCGGGACGAAGCTGTTCAACCCGAGTGTTCAACATAACAGCGATGTTCGCCTGCTCATAACTGTGCACCGAACGCAGCTGAAGTACGTCGAGCTCAACTTCTCCGCGCAGGTACTGCTTGGAGAGAGGAGGACGCTGGTACGGCAGGACCGACTCGTCACTGATCAACAATACCTGCCCCGGAAACCCCTGCTGCCGAAGGCTGAACGCAGTCTCAGCTGCCGCCTGCCCACCACCGACAATTACTACGTCCCAGCTCTCAACTGCCGTATGCATCGCCTCACTCCCAGAAGAATACTTGTCGCAATCACATTAATCATATATAAGATTAAAATCAATGCAAAGTCCCATGAAATGAGACAAGCATCGAGCAACAGTCTCACCGATTCAACCACAACAAGAGAAAGGAGCTGCACATGCCGACAGTGACATTCATCGAAGCCAATGGCACCGAACACGCCGTTGATGCCCGTTCAGGCACCTCACTGATGGAGGTTGCGGTCGCCAATCTGGTCCCCGGGATATTGGGTGACTGCGGCGGTAATTGCAGCTGCGCAACCTGCCATACGTACATTGAGGCTGGGTGGGCGGAAAAAGTGCCGCAGGCAAGCGGCGAGGAACTTGAAATCCTGGAGGGAGCGCTGGACGTGAGCGACAACAGCCGGCTGGCTTGCCAGATAGTGCTGAATGATGGACTCGACGGATTAGTGGTTCGCGTCCCCTTACGTCAGTACTGAGCAATCCCAGAAGCAACTTTGCCTGCCTCCGACGCTTACAGACGGAGGCAAGCGAAGCCCGCTAGCTGACCTGATTGAAAGGCTGATCACGATCAGTGCGCATTTCCGTCGGTAACCCCAGAACCCGCTCGGCGATGATGTTGCGCAGGATCTCGTCGGTGCCACCCGCTATGCGCAGCCCCGCCGACCACAGGTACCAGTAGTTGTAGCGCCGTGCCCGTGGGTCATCGAATTCATAAAGGCCCAATGCGCCGAGTTGTTCCAGCGCATAGGCACTCATATCCTGCAGCGTCTTGGCCATGACCAGTTTGTTGATCGACGCCTCAGGTCCAGGCACACCGCCCCTGGAGACTGCGGTCATGGAGCGTAGCCGGGTCAGCGCAATGCCTTGGTCGGCAAGGTAAAAGCGCGCCAGCACTTCCGCATTGGCCGGCCCGGCCAGGCCCTCGCTGATCAGTTGGCCAACGTCGGGGGCGCCTGCCGGTTTCCCTCCCACGGCCAGCCGCTCGAACATGAGGGTACTCAAGGACACCTTCCAACCTTCGCCGACTTCACCCAATCGCTGACGATCAGGAATGACCACATCGTCGAAAAACACTTCATTGAACTCCGTGTCACCCAGCAGCGTTTTGATGGGACGAACCTCGATGCCGGGCGTGCGCATGTCGACATAGAACATGGTAAGGCCCTTGTGTTTGGGCACGGTGGCGTCAGTGCGTGCCAGCACTATGCCGAAATCCGCTTCGTGGGCATACGACGTCCAAACTTTTTGACCACTGAGCCGCCAGGCTTGCCCATCACGAACAGCGCGGGTGCGCAGACTGGCGAGATCCGAGCCCGCCCCCGGCTCGGAGAACAGTTGGCACCATAGTTCATTACCTCGCATGGCCGGAGCCATGAACCGCTCAACAACCTCAGTGCTCCCGTGAGTGAAAAGCGTTGGCAGGCACATGCCGATTCCGACAGCAAAAGGAATTGTGGGCAGGCTCCAGTGCTCCTCTTCCTGATGAAAGATAACGTGCTCGATGGCCCCAGCCCCCTGCCCGCCCACTTCACGTGGCCAGAGGATGCCAACGTAACCGGCCGCAAATTTCAACGCCTGCCAGGCACGTGCACGAGCCATGACCGCGTCGGGCAGCAGGTCGTCCTCCAGATGCACTTCATAGTGCGGGGCATTCTCTGCCAGCCAGTCACGGGCGCGAGCACGGTAGCGTGCCTGGTCGTCGGTGTCCTGAAAATTCATCCCTTTATCTCCTGCAAATGTACCGGACTCAATGCGTCGACCAGACGCTGGGACCACACTGCCCGACCGCCCAATTGTGTTGCCAGCAAACGAGCCCGACGATAGAACAGCTGCACATCGCTTTCCCAGGTGAACCCGATCCCACCGTGAAGCTCGACAGCGGCCTCGGCGACGTCATTGAGCGCATCACTGGCTGCCAGTCTGGCACCGGCGGCCGCCAGCGGCAGCACGTCGGGTGCTTCAGTCAAGGCCCACGCACCGTAATAGCAGTGGCTACGCGCCAGTTGCAGCTTCACGTATAGGTCAGCCATCTGGTGCTTGACCGCCTGGTAACTGGCCACCGTTCGGTTGAAGGTCTTACGCGTATTGATGTAGTCAAGCGTCAGAGCCAAGGCTGCTTCAGCCGTCCCCAATTGTTCAAACGCGACTAACACTGCACTGGCATTGAGTGCGCGCTCGGTCACCGCCTGCCAGGGAAGGCCGGCGCCAAGCCGCGTGGCGACTACCCGGTCCAGGCATAGGTCGGCGTGGCTGCGCACACGGTCAATAGCCGTTACCACCTCCAGGTTCACGCCAGCGTCGCGCGCGTTCACCCACCACCAGCCAGGATTATCCTGCTCATCGAGGGCGGAAACTATGAAGGCATCGGCAACACCCGCATCTGCGACCAGCGCCTTGCGGCCATTGAGCCGCCCATCGACGATCCGGACGCTGGGACGATTGGTCCAACTGTCCTGGCCACGCTCCAAAAACGCTACGCTGGCTATGCTCTCTCCGCATGCCAAAGCTTCCAGCAACGCGTGGGCATTCGGGCACGGCTGAAGCTGCTGCAACATCACAGTGGCCATCTGCACCGAGCTGGCAAAGGGCACGGGCGCTAGCACTCGCCCCGCTTCTTCTGCCACGACACACCACTCCAGAGCGGACAACCCGAGCCCTCCCGCCTCCTCGGCAATACCTGCAGCAGGCCAACCGAGCGCCACAATCGACGCCCATAACTCACTATCGTGCGTAATACCAGTCTCCAGAACCCGCCGCGCACTGCTGAGCGCCTTGGAAAAGATCTTGCGAGCCTGATCCCGCAGTTGTTCCTGCTCGGCTGAAAAATCGAAATTCATTTTCTGGCTCCAGGCCGTAAGTCATGGCTGCGGATAGAAAGGCTCGCCCCGGGCTGCGCGCTCACGCAACCACGTGGCAGGACGGAAACGCTCTCCGGCTGTTTGGCTCAGCACGTCGCATTGCTCCACGAAGGTGGCGACGCCAACCGTGTCAATCAGACTGAACACTCCCCCGGTCCAGGTCGGGAACCCGATGCCCAATACTGAACCAACATCAGCTTCGCCCGGATCGGTGATAACCCCCTCATGCAGGCATTTGGCGGCTTCCAGCGCCTGAGAATACAGCATCCGTTGTTTGACCTGCGCCACCGACGGCTGCTGGATCAAAGGAGGGAACACCTGGTCCAACCCTGACCACAGAGCACGCTTGCCCTCAGGGTAATCGTAGAAGCCTTTACCTACCCGGCGTCCAGTGCGCCCCAACTCCTCACAGAAAAGGCGTTGAACGTTGAAGGATGGGCTTGGCTCCCATGCGTTCCCCAGCGCAGCCGCCTCGGCCTTCGCTGCCTTGTAGCCATTCTCCAGACCTATGTCATCCATCAGGCTAAGGGGGCCCATAGCAAAACCGGCTTGTCGAGCAGCATTATCGATCAACGCAGGCTTGACGCCGCTGGCCAGCATGGTGAGCACGTCCTGCAGATACGCAGCGATTACCCGCGAGGTGAAGAAACCACGGGAATCCTTGACCACGATCGGCGTTTTACGCAGTAGCCGAATATAGTCCAGGGCATGAGCCAGGCATTGCTCACTGGTGGCCTCACCGACAACAACTTCCACCAATGGCATGCGATCGACTGGGGAGAAGAAGTGCAAACCGATGAAGAGTGCAGGTGCATGAAGATCGCGCGCCATCTCACTGATTGGCAGCGTCGAGGTATTGGAAGCCAATATCGCCCCGCCACGCAGATGTGCCTGAACTTTAGCGAAAACCTCCGCCTTCACCGCAAGGTCTTCGAACACCGCTTCCACAACCAGATCGCACTCGCTGAGCGCGGCGTAGTCCGCTGTCACCCGGATGCGCCCCAAAATAGCCTCGGCAGCCTCGGCCTGAAGCCGACCTTTGCTAACGCGTTTGGCCAGCTCATCGGCCAGACGCTGCTTACCCGCCGTTGCTTGAGCGGCCGTCGCATCGAGAAGTATCACCTGCAAGCCGGCGGCTGCGGAGCTGTGGGCGATGCCAGCCCCCATCAGCCCTGCGCCAACCACCCCTACGCAGCGGATCGACGCGGGCGGGATCGCGTTTGGCCTGCGGATGAGCTTCTCCAGCTCGCCCTTGTTCACGAATAGCGTACGCACCATATTGCGAGCCGTGGGGTCCATGACCAACTTGGCGAACTCGCAGGCCTCAATGTGCAACCCCTGCTCCAGTGGCACGGCGGTACCGCGGGCTACCGCAGTCAATAACGCAATAGGCGCTGGCAGATTACGCGCGGTATCTCGGGCTATCTGCGTGGCAGTCAGGTTGTACAGATTACCGAGTTCAACATCGGCAAAGCCTGCGCCCCCTGGGATGCTGAAGCCTTTCTCATCCCAGGGCTGAACGGTACGCGGCGATTGCAGGAGCCACTGAGTAGCGGCAGCGAGTAGGCCGTCAGTGGCGACGACCTCGTCCACCAGACCTTTTTCCAGAGCAGCCTGCGCCCCAAGCAAAGTGCCCTTAAGCATCAATGGCAACGCCTGAGCGATCCCCAGCAACCGGGGCAGACGCTGGGTGCCGCCGGCGCCCGGCATCAAACCCAGGGTCACCTCCGGCAAGCCCAGCAGAAGTTTGGGGTCATCGGCCACGATACGGTAATGACAGGCCAAGGCAATCTCTAGCCCTCCGCCCAATGCCGATCCGTTGATGGCCGCCACAAAGGGCTTGCCACAAGTTTCCAGGCTCCGCAGCAAAGGGCTGAACGAGGTGGCCATCGCAAAGGCATCCTTCGCGCTGATTTCTCCGGACAAGTCGCGGACCAGGCGCTTGAGGTCACCCCCGGCTACAAAATCCTTTTTCGCCGAGGTAATGATCGCTCCGAGAATCGTTGGATCACTGCTCACCCTCTGCACGGCTTGCACCAACTCGTCGCGGAACAACGGCGTGATGGTATTGGCCGACTGGTCGGCGGAGTCGAATGTAATGATGGCGATGCCGTCATCGTTTACGCAAAACTGGATATTTTCGAACATGAATTTCGCCGCTCATGAAAGTCGATAGTCAAACGCGTTCGATGACGGTTGCCGCGCCCATGCCAATCCCTACGCACAGACTTACCAGTGCGGTGGCAGCCCCGCTACGCTCCAATTCATCAAGGGCAGTGCCTAGCAACATTGCGCCTGTAGCACCCAGGGGGTGTCCCATGGCGATGGCGCCGCCGTTGATATTGATACGTTCGTGCCCGATGCCCAGCACTCGCATGTATTCAAGGACAACCGAGGCAAAGGCCTCGTTGAGCTCGAATAGATCAATGTCAGTGACCGACATACCTGCGCGCTTGAGTGCACGCAAGGACGCAGCTGCGGGGCCATCGAGCATGATCGTAGGTTCCGATCCAATGGCCGCAAAACCGCGAATACGTGCACGTGGCACCAATCCCAGGCGTTCACCCGCCTCGCGGCTGCCCACCAGCACCGCAGCGGCACCATCGACAATGCCCGAGGAGTTGCCGGCCGTATGCACATGATCGATCTCGAAAACCTCCGGGTACCGTTGCAACGCGATGGCGTCATAACCGCCAAGACTGCCCATCTGCGCGAATGCCGGCTGCAACTCCGCAAGGTCCCGCAACTGCGTTTCAGGTCGGATGTGCTCGTCACGATCGAGCAACATCTGCCCAAGCGAATCGACCACTCCAATCACAGAACGGGCGAAACGCCCTTCCTCCCAAGCCCGGGCCGCCCGCTGCTGGCTGTGCAGCGCGTAGCGATCGACGTCCTCACGCGAAAAGCCGCCACGCGTGGCAATAAGGTCGGCACCGATCCCCTGCGGGGCAAACCAGGTCGCGTAGGCAACTGCGGGATCGCGAGCCCAAACGCTACCTTGCGAGCCCATGGGCACCCTCGACATTGATTCCACACCGCCGCCAATCGCCAGTTTCACCTGGCCGGCCATGACCTGGCCTGCCACTAGATTGACCGCGTCCAGTCCTGAGGAGCAGGCGCGATCAATGTGAAAGCCCGGCACGGATTGGTCATAACCTGCCATCAGTATCGCGGGACGAGTCAGGTTGGAGCCCTGCTCACCAAAAGGCGTGACAATACCGAAACCCACCTCCTCCACCTCACGGGTATCAAGCCGGCTGCGTTGCTGCAACGCCCGCAACACCTGTGCACCAAGCTCAATGGCAGGAACCGAATGAAGTCCGCCATTGGCGCGACCGCGCCCTCTCGGCGTGCGAACATGATCAAAAATATAGGCATCGACCACTGTATTTCTCCCACTTCGCGTCAGATCCTCGGGCACGCTTCGACGTGCGCCGCCATGCCTTAATCATATATATGGTTTATACGATAAACAACTGCACCCCGCGGGTGTCGCACAATTGGTGTGATCAAATGCGTCCATCGCTTGCCCTCTCGGCCCGTCATTCAACGACCTGTATTGCACCATAAAGCTATGTATGATTACTATGATTAGACCAAACACTTGATCACTAAGCAGGTCCACGCCATGAAGACGCAGATTACAGAGCTCCTGGGAATTCGCTATCCCATCATTCAGGGAGGAATGCAATGGGTGGGACGCGCCGAACTGGCGTCCGCTGTTTCCAATGCTGGCGGCCTGGGCATGCTGACCGGGCTCACACAGCCTACGCCAGAGGCGCTGGCGCTAGAGATTGCCCGTTGCCGGCAAATGACCGATAAGCCTTTCGGGGTCAACATGACCATCTTCCCCACCATCAGCCCCCCACCCTACGCAGAGTACATCGAGGCGATTATCGACGGTGGAGTGATGATCGTCGAAACAGCCGGCAACAAGGCCATAGAGTACATGCCCCGGCTGAAGGAAGCCGGTATCAAGATCATTCACAAGTGTGTGGCGGTACGCCACGCAATGGCGGCTGAGCGGTTGGGCGTGGACGCCATTAGCATCGATGGCTTTGAATGTGCCGGCCACCCTGGCGAGGAAGATATCCCGGGTCTGGTGCTGATCCCTGCTGCCGTACGCCAACTGAGCATCCCAGTCATCGCGTCAGGTGGCATCGCCGATGGGCGCGGCATGGCTGCCGCATTGGCCCTAGGTGCCCAGGGCGTAAACATGGGCACCCGTTTCGTATGCACCCAGGAAGCGCCAGTTCATCTGAACATCAAACAGGCTTTGGTGAATGCCAATGAGCGGGATACCCGCCTGATATTCCGCACGCTGCGCAATACGGCGAGGGTTTTCAAAAACAGCATCTCAGATGAAGTGGTAGGCATCGAGCACCGCCCGGGCGGCTGTGAGTTCGGCGACATCCGCCCCCTTGTCGCTGGCGCACGGGGCAAGGCAGCGCTTGAGGCAGGCGACGTAGATGGGGGGATCGTGACCGCCGGGATGGTCATCGGCCTGATCGACGATATTCCAACCTGCTCAGCATTACTGGAGCGCATGGTTACCGAGTGCCGCGAACAGTTGAGCCGCGCCCAGAGCTGCTTCGACTGATCCAGCTCGCTCCACAGCCCTTGGCGGGCCCACAACCTGTGGCCCGTCATCACTTCGCGACAAGGACAAATCTGTGGCCAAGATAAATGTGGTGTTGCGCAAGGAAGACCTGGACCCATCCTTCCTGAGCGATAAAATTGCCGTGGTAATCGACGTGCTGTTTGCCACCTCAAGTATCGTTTCGGCCTTGGGCCAAGGTGCCTGCGACGTCTATCCAGCGATCAACCGGCAATGCGCGCTCGAGATCGCCCGCACTCTAAGGCAAGACTCGTACGTGCTGGCAGGCGAAAGCCATTTGCGCAATCTGGACGGTTTTAGCGGTTACTCGCCCCTAGCCCTGTCGCGGCAACCGCTGCAGGGGCGCAGCTTGGTATACGCCACCACCAACGGCACCGTGGCGCTGCGCCAAGCAGAAGGTGCCCGCCATGTTTACGCCGCGGCCCTGCTCAATGCACCCGCCATTGTGCGCCAGCTGCGCAGCCATGCCGGCCAAACCCTGGTTCTGCTTTGTTCTGGCTCGGCCGGTCGAGTGAACCTGGAGGATCTTTATTTGGCAGGCTATCTGATCCATGCCTTGATGGAAGGTGCTGCTACCGACACCTGGCAGCTGGGCGATACCTGCCACATCGCGCTGGCAGTTTATCGCCAGTATCAGAGCCCTGAGCATTGCCTGCGCCAGAGCCAGCTTGGTCAACTGCTGACCTCAGGCCCGCTCGATGAGGAGGTAAGCTATTCGGCTCAAGTGGGCTTTATTGACATTGTTCCACGGCTGCAAGGCCACCGCGTTTGGGCAGCCTGACGTTGATGGGTATCCGCTGCTTCACGCCTCGTGAAAAAGGTCAGCTATCAGGGTATGCTCGTGGCCCGACACCCAGACCTTGCTGGCGCGGGCCATGTGTTTGCGCCAATGGGCTTCGGCAGCATCGGTTTCGCCCCCCTCAATCAACTGGATCAGCTTTTCCTGAGACTTTAAACCTGCCACCGCTGCCAACCGCGCGCCTTCAAGTGACAGATTGCGACGCTGCAAGGCGACGACCGCAGCTTGGTGGCGCTCCACGACCTCATGCATGGCACCCCAAAGGTGAATCAAGGGTTTGTTGCCAGACAGTTCCACCAATACGCGATGGAAACGCGCCACCTCAGCGGCAAATAGAGTCGGGTCGTCGAAGCACTCGCGCTCTTGCTCCAGAACTCCGCGCAAAATCGATGGTGCCCGCCCTCGAGCATCCGCCACGACAAAGCGCACCGCAGATGGCTCGAACGCCATCCGTGCCTGGTACACCTCCGCTACGGTGGTCCCTTCAAACTGCAACACCATCAAAGCGTAGCTGGCGATCAATTGCGGATCGGGGGCATGCACGATGGCGCCGCCTTTGGCTCCGCGTGCAACGGTAATGAGGTGCTCGGCCTCCAGAATGCGGAAGGCTTCGCGAATGGTCGGCCGGGAAACACCAAACTCCTCCATCAACTTACCTTCCGCCTGCAGGGTATCGCCCTCCTTGAGTTCTCCCTGGACGATTTTTTTCTTGATGCGCCCGGCGACGATCTGGGGAGCTTTAGGGATATGCAAAACCTGTCGGCGCTCGGTGCCCCGGTTCGCTTGCAAATGAAACTCCTTCATATCGCTCATTTCACCCCCCTTTTTCAACAACGCCTGGGCATCAAAACCATGCCTCTAAAAATCGTAATCATACCTATGATTTAAATCTAATACACTTTAATTTCAAGGTCGACATGTTGTCCTCGCCTCTGCTCTCGTGGCTCCCGTGGCCGGACATTTTCTGTCAACATCGGTGAGCAGGCTCAAGCGCCTATGGACAGCCGGAAAAATACGTGTATATGATTTATACATATCGATCCATACAAGCCCGGGAGTATCATGAACTTCGATTTCTCCGATGAGCAGCAGATGCTGCGAGACCAGGCGCGGCGCTTGCTGCGCGAGACTTGCAACTTCAACGCGTTGCGTGAACGCCTTGACCAGGGCGAACAGGTGGACCTGAATTTGTGGCGCCAGATGGCCGAGTTGGGTTGGTTGGCCGTGGCCATTCCCGAAGAACAGGGCGGGTTGGGGCTCGGCGTACTGGAGCTTTGCGTGTTGGCAGAGGAACTGGGGCGTACATTGGCGCCAGTCCCCTTCCACGGCACCCTGTTCACCGGCGCCGAAATACTCAAACGGTCCATGGCACCCGAGGCTGCAGACTGGTTAGCCAGGATTGCCGTCGGTGATGCGTTTCTCACCGTGCAACTGACCCTAGACTGGAGTGATACCAAGCTTCAATGGCACAAAGGGGAGCTAAACGGTCGTACCCCGCCCCTCGCCTATGCAGCCCATGGCAACGCCGTTATCGTCCCGGCCCTGGACCAGGGCGAACCAGTCGTGGCCTTGGTGGACCTTGAGCGTCATGCACTGCAGGTTGCAGCTGCGACCTCCGTCGATCAGGCGCAACCTCATGGCATTTTCACCTTCGACAATACGCCCGCAGTCCTGCTGGCCCGTGGCGACGAAGCGCGCCTGCTGATGCGCGAAATTGTGGACCAGGATGCGATCCTGACCGCCTTCGAACAAATCGGAGGCGCTGATGCCGCCTGCAACCTGACGCGAGATTACGCGCTGGAGCGCCATACATTCGGACGGCCCATCGGTAGTTACCAGGCCGTCAAGCATAAACTTGCAGACATGGCCGTAGCCATCGAGCTGGCCCGATCCAATGCCTGGTTCGGTGCCTGGGCAATGCATGCTGGCGAAACTATCGACCAGCGCTTGGCCGCCGCCGCCTCCCGCTTGAGCGCAACCCAAGCTTTTGAATACGCGGCGCGTGAATGCCTGCACCTTCATGGCGGAATCGGCTACACGTGGGAGGCCGATTGCCATTTCTTCTTCAAGCGCTCGCGTCTATTGGCGATGACCCTTGGCCAGCCAGGGATCTGGGTCGATCAACTGTTGGCCGCCCACTCGCTCGCCCCACTGCATACTCGTTGAGGACAAGGTTCATGGATTTCAATGACTCCCCAGAAGAAGCCGGTTTCCGCCAGCAGGTGTGCACCTGGTTGCGCGACCACGCCCATGACTACGTTATCGGCGGTGATCATGCGGATGTACCGAAATTCATCGCCAAAGCCCGTGCCTGGCAGCGCAAAAAGGCTGAGCAAGGTTATGCGGCGATTCGTTGGCCCAAGGCCGAAGGCGGCTTGGAAGGCTCTCCCATGCAGGAAGTAATTTTCCAGGACGAAGAAGCCAGACACGAACTTCCCGTCGGTCCTTTTGTCACCATTGGCACCCAAATGGCGGTGCCGACCATACGAACCCATGGCACTCCCGAGCAAATTGAGCAGTTCACCCAGCCGACACTACGCGGCGACCTCCTATGGTGTCAGCTATTCTCCGAGCCAGCGGCCGGCTCAGATCTCGCCAACGTGCGTACCCGTGCGATCAAGCAGGGCAATGAGTGGGTCATCAACGGACAAAAAGTCTGGACGTCATGGGCTCATGTAGCCGACTGGGGCATCCTGTTAGCGCGAACCGACTCTGAGGCCACCAAGCATAAGGGCCTGACGTTTTTTATCGTTGACATGCGAAGTCCTGGAATCGACGTACGGCCTATCCGCCAGATCTCCGGCGTCTCCGAATTCAACGAAGTATTCCTGACGGACTTGCGTATTCCGGACTGTTATCGGGTTGGTGAAGTCGGCGATGGCTGGAAATGTGCGATCACCACACTCATGAACGAACGTATCAACATCGGCGGTGAAAGCCAGGCACTGCCTACCGTGTCAGAGTTGATCAAGCAGGTGGAGCGACAACTTGGCCAACAAGACAAGTTCAAAATCGCACAACTGCTTACTCAGGAAATGGGCCTGCGCTACTTCCGTTACCGCCTGTTGACCTCGTTGTCAAAAGGCGAAACCCCAGGCCCCATCGCGGCAATGAGCAAGCTGGTGTATACCAATACCCTGCAGCAGCTGTCTGCTCTGGGGCTGGATGCAATCGGCCTGGATGGCCTGCAACAGCCCAACGAAAAATTTCAGCACGGCTATGAATGGTCAGCTGCTTTGCGCATAGCCGGGGGGACTGACGAAATCTTGCGAAACCAGATCGCCGAGCGCGTTCTAGGCCTACCTGGCGAGATTCGCGTCGACAAAAATATTCCTTTTTCACAGTGCCGTTAGGAACAAGCCAGTGGCCAACATCGACGTGCAACGCAATGACGGCTGGTTAAGTATCTCCTTAGCTCGCCCCGAGAAATATAACGCACTGACTGTGCAGATGTATGGCGAGCTTGCAGACCTCGTGAATACGGCTGCTGCCGACGACAGTATCAATGTCGTGCTGATCACAGGCGGCCGGCAGTTTTTCACCAGCGGCAACGACTTGAAGGATTTCATGGAGCGGCCACCAACCGACCTCGACGCGCCGGCGTTCCGCTTCATGGCTGCGGTGGTAAACCTCGACAAGCCGCTGATTGCGTGCGTCTGCGGCCCAGCCGTCGGGATTGGCACCACCCTGTTACCCCATTGCGACTTTGTAGTGGCGAGCGTCAACAGTCAGTTTTCTACGCCATTCGTGAAACTGGGACTGTGCCAAGAGTTCGGCGCCAGCTTGCTATTCCCGCAGCGGCTAGGCCACGGTCGGGCCGCGCGATTGTTGCTGGCAGGCGAACGCATAGAAGCCCGCACCGCATTGGATTGGGGGTTGTGCACTCATTTGCTGGAGACACCCGAAGAGTGTCACGCAACAGCGGTCGACATGGCCCGGGCACTTGCTCGAGCGCCGAAAACCGCGCTGCGAGTGAGCAAACGCCTGCTCAAGAAGCCTCCACGTGAAGCGCTCTTGGCCATTATTCGAGAGGAGAACCTAGCCTTCATCGAGTGTCTGCAAAGCGAGGATTCTCAGGCGGCGCTGCGGGCCTTGGTGAACAAACGGTAAGACCAGCGGCCCCGGCCAAGCTTCAGTCCTGCATGATTTCAGCGATAGTGGTGTCCTCGTAACCAGAGATCCAGGTCTTGTAGGCAGCCTGCATGTGCTTGCGCCAATGCGCCTCGGCGCCATCCTCGTCCCCAGCCTCGATGAGCTTGATTAACTTTTCCTGGGAACGAAGGCCAACTGCAGCGCTATTGATGATGTCCTCTGCCTGGGTAGTGCGCCGATAGGCCGACACCGCCAGCGCCTGATGCTGCACCACCACCTCATGGATGGCTCCCCACAAATGGATCAAGGGGCGGTTGCCGGAAAGCTCGACCACAAGCTGGTGGAATTCGGCGATGGCCTGGGCAAACTTCGCCGCGTCCAACACCACTCCACGCTCCGCTTCCACGGCAGCGCGCAGGATTGCCGGCGCAGTCTTCTTTGCGTCCTTGGCAATCATTCGTACCGCTGCAGGTTCCACCGCCATACGCGCCTGGTAGACCTCGGCAACCCGGGTACCCTCGCACTGCAAAACCATCAACGCGTAGCTGGAAATCAGGCCAGGATCGGGAGCATGGATGACCGCACCGCCTTTGGCGCCACGAGAGACGGTCACAAGCCGTTCGGCCTCCAAAATACGGTAGGCCTCACGGATGGTCGGGCGGGATACACCGAACTCCTCCATCAGCTTGCTCTCAGCAGGAAGGAGATCATTTTCCCTCAGCTCACCGTTGACGATTAGCTTCTTGAGACGTGAAGCCACAATCTGCGGGGCCTTGGGAATTTGTAGCGCTTGTTTGCGCCGCACAGAGGGAGAAGCACTGGGCGTTGCGTCTGCGTTTGCCATGCATGAATCCTGAGTGGTCAGGGACATCCAGCGACCAGCACGCGGAAAGCGTGTCGGCCGTTTCTATCCGTTAGATGATATATCTGAGTAATACTATACGTGCAATCCAATTCCAGTGTCGCCCTAACTGCTGTTGCGTCACTCGTTGCCCACGCAACGACAACAATGATATATATCATTAAAAGCCATCACCGGACGACTCTCCATGGAATTGCAGACCAGGTATTTCAACGGCCACGGATCGCTAAAACTGTGCGGCGATATCGGCGGCGACCCTCGAGCGAGCGCCGTAATCTTCCTGCATGGCGGCGGTCAGACCCGACACTCTTGGGGACAGGCCGCGCGGACACTGGCGCAACGAGGCTACTATTGCATGAGTCTGGACCTGCGCGGGCACGGTGATAGTGACTGGGCGGCTAACGGTGACTACAGCACTGACGCCTTCGTCAAAGATCTCCTGGCTGTTATCGCCACCCTCCCCGCTCCTCCTGTGCTGGTGGGGGCATCCTTGGGCGGTGCGACATCGCTGCTGGCCGTTGGCGAGTCAGCTGTCCCTCAGGCACGGGCGCTAGTCCTAGTGGACGTAGTACCCCGCATGGCGCCCGAAGGTGTCCGCCATATTCGTGACTTCATGAGCGCCCGGCCCCAAGGTTTCGCCAGCCTTGAAGAAGCCGCCCAGGCCGTCGCTGATTACCTGCCAGGCAGGCCGCGCCCCCGTTCCAGTCAGGGTCTGAGCAAAAACCTGAGGCTGAAGGAGGATGGACGTTATTACTGGCACTGGGACCCGCAATTTCAGAATGACGGGGCGCACACCCGTTTGAACGATCTGTTCAACCGCATGGAAGAAGCGGCAACCCGCATCAACATCCCAACGCTCCTGGTAAGGGGTAAGCAAAGCGAAGTGGTCAGTCAGGCCGGTGCGCAACACTTGCTGGAACTGATCCCGCACGCTCGCTATGTAGATGTGGAAGGCGCCGGCCACATGGTCGCCGGTGACCGTAACGATGTATTCAGCCAGGCTGTCGACGACTTCCTCGACAGCCTGGGGCCTTCTCGCTGACCTTCCCGGTTCACGGCTGACCGAGCATCGTCAGCCGTGATCGTGACTACGACCGGCCAGCAAGAAATGCCAGGCGGCCCACAGGTGAACCAGCACCAACGTCAACAAGGCATAACGCAGTGATTCGACTCCTGCGGCTAGCGCAAAGGCGTCGCTAAGTAGGCCAATCAATTGGGCGCCTAGGCCAACGCCGATCAGGCTGGTCAACAAATAGATGATGCTGGCCAAAGTGGCCCGCAGGTTTGCAGGTACCAATGACTGCGTCATCGCGTAGGCAGGGCCATACCACAGCGAGGATGCTACGGCCCACAGCACGAAAAACACCAACATCGCCGCCGTACCAGTGCACAGCAGCGTGCCGAGCAAGAGTGGAGCACAGGCCATACTGGCCAGGCTCAGGAATCGGGTCTGCCAAAGTGCGTTGCGGCGCGCTAGGCGATCACCCAGCAAGCCACCGAAAACCACCCCCAGCAGGCTGACCAGCCCGTAAAAGAGACCAATCATGGGCCCAGCTTCCTGTATGGGCATGCCATGAGACCGTTTGAGGAACGGTGCGATCCAAGTCATAACCGCCGCGGCGACCAACGCGTTGACCACAATGGCACTGATCAGGTGCCGGAGGGCGTTCAATTCCCATAGGCTCCTTACCATTTGAGCCAGGGGAATCTTGATCGAGGTTGATCGCCGTTCAGCCACAGGCTCTTGGACCAAAAAAAGCACGAGGATGGCCAATATCAAGCCTGGTAGCCCTGCCGCCAGGAAAGTCAGCCGCCAACCGAGATGAGCCACCATCAGCCCACCCCCGAAGAAGGTCAGCAAAAAACCGACGGGGACCGAGGAATAATAGATCGACATTGCCGTGGCCCGATGGCGGTCAGGGAACAGCCCGGAGATCATCGCCATAGCCGCAGGGCCGCATCCTGCCTCCCCTGCCCCTACCACCAACCGCGAGAAAAGCAGCTGGGTAAAGTTTTGTGCTGCGCCGCCCAAGGTAGTCGCCAAACTGAAGACCACCAGGCAACTGCCAATGATCGAACGGCGGCTGCAACGGTCGCCCAGGATGCCCAGCGGTACCCCGGCCAGCACAAAGAACAGTGAGAAGGCAAACGGAATCAAGCCAAGCTGGCTATCGCTGAGGACGAACTCTGCCTTGATTGGCTCCAACATTACCGAGACGATCCCTCTGTCGATATTCAAACACAGGTACACGAGCGTCAGCAGCAATAGGGTCAAGAGCGTTCGCCGGCTGGCAAACCCTTGGGCCTGCGACTCCGCGTCGGCGGTCCCGGTTGTCGTCATCGTTGTTGTTTTTATCGTAGTGGCGGTCATGGCACGCAATCCTCGCGGGTATCGCTTGATGGCAATGGGATAGACGGAATAGACATTAATCATTATGATGATTTGTATGAATTGTCAATCTTTCCACCGAGACCACGTTGTGGGTGCCACGTACCTTTTCATCACAATCATTAAGCTGTATTGATCGGCTTTCAATGGCGCGCTACCCTTCAACGGGCCGCCAGATACACCGCATGGGCTAGCATTATTGGCAGAGGAGATTCACCATGGCGTCAACCCCCGACTTTGAACGTGTCCTGCCATTGCTGGATGACCTCAATCGCCCTTTCTGGACCGGCGGTGATTCGGGCCACCTGACCGTTATGCAATGCCAGGCATGTACCTTCCTGATCCATCCTCCCTTGCCCATCTGCCCCCGCTGTCGCGCCCGCTTTCCCAAGCCCCACGCGCTTAGCGGCAAGGGAACCGTCAAGACCTTCACGCACAACTTCCAACCGTGGTTCCCGGGGCTCGCGGTGCCGTACACCGTCGCCATCGTGGAGCTGATCGAGCAGCCCGGTTTACAGCTAACCAGCAACATCATCCATTGTGCTATGGAGCAGGTGAGCATCGGCATGGAGGTGCAGGTGACGTTCGAACGACACGAAGACGTTTGGCTACCACTCTTCGAACCCGATTTGAGCTCCCGTCCTGCTCCCCCGGCTGGCGCCACGACAGCGGGAAAGCCAAGGATTTGAAGCACGCTTGAATAACGTGTGCTGGCGGGAACGGCACCCATTGGAAGCGCGAATCTAGTCGAAACCCAAACACCTCCATCATTTCAATAATTCAAAAACGTTGAGGGAGACAGCCTCATGGACATCCGCGGCAGACTTCAACCCTACGACATTGAACTCGAAGCACTGGCCAAACGCCCACGAATGGAACTGAGCCATTCAGCATTACCTGGCATTAGGGAGATTATCCTCAAGGCCTACCAGGCACCGGAACGCATCGAATCTACCCCGGGAATCACCGCAGCAGAGCACTATGTACCCGGCTTGGCGGGCCAGCCTGAGGTCCGCGTATTGGTGTATACCCCACAGGAGGCAGAACATCCCATGCCTGCGATTTTGCACATCCACGGGGGTGGGTTTGTAATGGGCAAGGCGGACCAGAGCGATCGCGCCAATCGTTCGTTGGCCCGGCAACTCAAATGCATGGTGGTATCAGTCGATTATCGCCTAGCGCCTGAGGCTTCGGGCCAGAATGTCATCGACGATTGCTACGCCGCCTTCCTGTGGCTGCACACTGAATCCCAACGGCTGAACATCGATCAGTATCGGATCGCCGTAATTGGCGAAAGCGCGGGGGGTGGTCTGGCTGCAGGACTCTGCCTGAGGGTACGTGACAGCGGTGGGCCGACAATCGCCTACCAGGCGATGCTTTACCCCACTCTGGATGATAGAACCGGGTCCCTATTTCCCGCCGCCCCATTTGCCGGACAATACAACTGGTCTGCCGAATCAAACCGTTTCGCCTGGGAAGCCCTGCTTGGGCATGCCCCTGGCGAGGGTAATGTATCGGCTTATATGGCGCCTGGTAGAGCGCAAGACTTGCGCGAGCTACCGCCCGCGTTTATTGCCATCGGTGCGTTGGACCTTTCGCGCAGAGAAGCGCTGGACTATGCCCAACGGCTCATGGAAGCAGGCGTCGCGGTGGAGCTGCATGTGTACCCAGGCGCCATGCACGGCTTCGACATATTGCCTGATGCCAGCGTAAGCAAGCAGTTCGAGAGCGACCGGCTACGTGCCCTCACGCGCGCTTTTAGCCAATACAATGGGCCAAGCCACTCCGTCAGCGTCGGGGCGTTGTAGACGCCCTGGCCGCGCATGACCACCAACAGCCAGAAACTTGCAAGCCTCCCAACCAAAACAACTATCCAAAGGGAAGTGGCATAATGAAGATTAACGGCGCCTTGTCGCTGAATAACGACGGTCCGCTCATTATTCAGGAACTGGATCTTGCGGACCCGAAACCCAGCGACGTACTGGTACGCATCGTCGCCACAGGTATCTGCCATACCGATTTGATCGCCAAAGCAAACACGGCGCTGCCGCTACCAGCCTTATTCGGCCATGAAGGCGCGGGTGTCGTCGAGAAAGTCGGCTCGGCGGTCACGCGGGTCGTTGTGGGTGACCACGTGCTGCTGACCAGCGCATCATGCGGATACTGCGCTCGCTGCCAGGCCGGCAACCCTTCGTATTGCTTGGAGTTCCACGCCTTGAACATGGGCGGCGGGCGTTGTGCAGACGGCTCGTGCACGCACACTCAAGCTGGCAAACCTGTTTTTTCTCGTTTCTTGGGACAGTCTTCATTCGCCAGCCACGCGCTGGTCAATGAACGAAGCGCCATCAAACTGCACCCGCAACTACCTTTGGACGTCATGGCGCCGCTAGGCTGTGGCGTGCTCACGGGTGCCGCTGCAGTTCTTAACACGCTGCAGCCACGCCCGGGCTCCAGTCTTGTGCTGTTCGGCGCTGGCGCGGTTGGGCTCTCGGCACTGATGGCAGCCAAAATCGCCGGCTGCAGCCGATTGATCGTCGTGGATAAGATCAGTGCGCGTCTGCAAGTGGCCCGGGACCTGGGGGCCACACATGTGGTTGATGCCAGCGAAGCAAACACCATGGCCACCATTCGCGAACTCACGGGAGGTGGTGCGGATTACGTAGTGGAGGCATCGGGCGTGCCTAAGGTGATGGAGCTTGCCATTGAGGCAGTAGGCCAAGGGGGCAGCGTGGCGATTGTTGGAATGGCGGGCAGTCAGGCGACAGTGAATTTCAATCCAGTGACGCTGCAGAGCAAAGGTGCAAATATCAAAGGTTGCATGCTGGCAGGGGAAAACAGCGTTCCCGAGCCTTTCATCAGGAAACTGATCGAGTTCTGGAAAAGTGGTCAGTTGCCAATTGAAAAAATGCTGCGCTTCTATGAGTTCGACCAGATCAATGATGCTATTGCCGACTCTCTAAACGGTGTGACCATCAAACCCGTCGTCCGCATGCCACGGGCAACACGCTCATGATACCGACATTGGTTTCAAGTGCGAAGAAGTCCCAACCGGGCGCGTCGCGCCCGGTTCGCTACCTGTAGGTCGTAAAAAAACGCCGGAGCTCCCCAATCAAAGCGCGCCCCTGCTCCAAGGCTGGGAAATGGCCACCCTGGTCAAAAACTTTGTAGTACGCCACATCAAACATGCGCTCCATCAGACAGCGTGGCGCGGGGGGAATCAGGTCATTCGGAAACAGTGAAAATCCTGTCGGCACAGTGTGCGTTTCATGCGCACCAATGCAACTATCCCGCCCATGACGCGCGGCATGGTACAACCAGTTAGCGCCGTTGACGCCGTTGAGCCAATACACCGTAAGGTTGGCAACTATCCAGTCCATACTAAAAGGCGGGTCTTCATCGCTGTCTCCCAACGTCCAGCTCTGAAACTTCTCGCAAAACCACCCCGCCAAGCCCGCGGGCGAGTCGGTCAACCCATAGGCCAATGACTGGGGTTTCGTGCCCTGAATCTGCTGGTAGGCACCGTCCTGTTGTTGCATGACTGCCATTTTGGCCAACCAGGTCTTTTCAGGCTCGCTCCATTGCGTCGCTGCCACAAAGTCCGGCACATGCCCGACCATGTTAAGGTGCGTTGCGAGTAACCCAGGAGGGCGTTGACGCGCCATGAGCCCGGTGACTACGGCCCCCCAGTCCCCTCCTTGCGCCACATAGCGATCCAGACCGAACGCATCGCTGGCCAACTTGCCCCATAGCCTTGCCACCGCACGCGGCCCAATGGGCGCGAGGGGGGATGGTGAAAAACCATAGCCCGGCAGGCTTGGAATGATCACTGTGAACGCATCGTCCGGCGAACCGCCGTAACGTTCGGGATGAGCGAGGGGCTCGATCAGGTCGATAAACTCCAGGAATGAGCCTGGCCACCCGTGAGTCAGCAACAATGGCAAAGGCTGGCTGCCCGAACCTTGCTCGACCAGCACGTGGATTTGATGTCCCTCTACCTCCACAAGCCGTTGTTCATAACCATTGATGCGCGCCTGCCAAGCTTCCCAGGCAAAGTCATGGGCCCAGAAATGGACCAGGCGCTTGAGATAAGCGCTATCGGTACCGTAAGCCCATGGTCGGCCAACCGGCTGGTTTGGCCAACGGGTCTGCAACAGGCGCACTTTAAGGTCTTGGAGCACAGCTTGGTCAATATCGATTCGAAAAGGCCGACCAGGTAGTCGCATGATCTGTATTTCCTTTGAAAAAGCGGGCGGTTACAAGGCCGTAGTGCCAGCACTGGGGAACCGCGTAACGGTAGAGTGCTCAGGGCTGCCATCAAGATTCCATGTCCTGATCGATTTCGCTTAGTACGGCAGCACGTCAGCGACGCGGCACACTTGCTTGCCGAAATTGCGGCCCGCGGTCAGCGAATTAATGGCCTCGTGGATATGCTCCAACCCACTGGTCACCGTTTCATGGTGCTGTAGCTTTCCTTCCCGATACCAGCGCGTGGCATCGGCAACGAATTCGGCGTGACGTTCAATGTGGTCGTTGGCGAGGAAGCCGGTAACCTTCAAACGCTTCAGCACAACGGACATTAGGTTCGGTCCCGCCGGTGCTCCCTGGCCGCTGTACTGCCCTACCATTCCGCACATGGCAATACGGCCAAAATCGTTCATCTGTGCGAAAGCAGCCTGCTGAATCCCGCCACCTACATTCTCGTAGTAGACGTCGATCCCTTCCGGGCAGGCGGCACGGATCGATTGATGGAGATCACCCGCTTGGTAATCGATGCAATCGTCAAAGCCAAGCGTCTCTTTGACGAAGGCGCATTTCTGCGCTCCGCCGGCAATGCCAATAACCCGCGCACCGTGGATTTTCGCAAACTGGCCAGCCAGGGCACCTGTGGCACCAGCCGCTGCGGATACCAGGATCGTCTCCCCATGCTGTGGTCGGGCTACTTCGAGGATACCGATGTAAGCCGTGAAGCCAACCATGCCCAGCAGCCCCAGATGAAGTGTTAGTGGCCCGTCTTGAGGGTCGACGCGCCATGCCAACTGGCGTATGGGCGAGACAATCTGATAACTCTGCCAGCGCGCGACAGTGGTGGCCAGAATATCCCCAGAGCGCCAGTCGCCATGTCGGCTCTCGACCACTTGGAAAACCCCGCCAGAACTGATAATTGCGCTGCCCAAGGCAGCCTTGATCACGTACTCACCGCGATCATCCAGTTGCGCTCGGCTTCCGGCATCAATGGAAAGATAGAGCGTGCGCACCAGCACTTCTCCGTCCTTGGGCACGGGAATCGGACTTTGTTCCCAGGTAAATACATCCCGTTCGAGAGGGCCAGGCGCGGGAGTTTTCGCAAAGCGCACGACCGTATTTCGCTTCTGCATACCGGGAGGTTCCATAAATCAAGACTGTTTGTACCCCATGAGCATGCATTCGCTGTTGCGTAGCAATGGTGCAGCGTCGAGCGATCATTTGCTGGTACCACTGAATTGTCGCGACTGCCTGCAGCAAAAGCTTTTACGTGAGGGCACTTGGAAAAAGGTGATCGGGAGTGGCTTATCCCAGATCACCTCAGCAGTTGGATCAGCGTATACCCGAACCCGCAATGGACTCCGGGCTTAACTCTCTTTCTGACTTCACATCATTACGATAGAAATCTTTGCCACCGCTGACATCTGACTGGAATGAGTACATGCCTTTGTTAAAGTCAAAAATGACCCAAGCACCATCGAACATAGCCTTGCTATCATACAGCGCCGCCGAGTAGAGATACCCCGTGCGATAGAGTGTTCCATTCTGGTCCCAACCGTCGAACATGCCAGAGGTCAGATCGTCTTCATCAAAGTAGTACGTACGTTTTTTGTAAACATGTCGCATACCTGGTTTCAGCGTCGCCTCCACCTCCCATACCCTGTGCAGTTCCCAGCGCTCACATTCCGGAGAAACGAAGCCCGGCTTCAACTTTTTCTCGGGGGTGCACTCTGGCGAGAGCATTTTGTAGTTATTGTAAGGGATGAACATCTCCTTTTTGCCGACCAACTTGAAATCAAATCGATCCATCGCACCATTGAATAGATAAAGTTCGTCGTACAGCATCACGCCACCTGTCGTCGACACCGGCGTATCGTAGCTGAATTCCGGTGCCATCTTGATCCTTCGCTGACCGGGCGTATAGCTCCAAGCCTTGCGAGGGTTACCCAAAGGATCGAGGAAGTCACTGTAGCCAGTGGCCTCACCCGCCTTACGTGAAGGAGCATCCGTTTGGCTGTAGAGGCGGAGCGTCATATTCCCCTGGCGATCGGTACGGTCCGTTTGATAATACGGCTTCTCAGTGTAGGTCCGAATCTGCGACGTCATCACAAAACTGCCATTCGCCGGCACGATGTAATTGCGTGAGCCGTATCCGAACAACGCCCCCTGACCGTTGTACGACAAAATTTTGTTCCACATCATCTCATTGCCGTTGGTGGGAATCGGAAATGGCACGCCCCCGCGGCAATCGGGGCTCACTGCAAGCGCATCATTCGTTGTCTTGCAAGTCAGAGCATTACGTTTGCTCGCTTGCAAAACACTCGCTGGATAGGCAATTGAACGGTGGCTTGGGTAAATATCCAGATAGTAATCCTTGTTGGTTTTCAACAAGTGCTTGACGCCTTCGGAAAGCTGGTCCGCATACTGACTCATGTTATCGGCAGTGATGCGCAAGCGTGGTTTGTCATCCTTATAGGGGTCTGCCCAGAAACCCGCCTTGGGATCAAACTGTGCAGGAATAGTGGTAATCCCACCGGTATAAGCGGGAATGGTTCCAGCCTGGTTTCCCGCTTTGATGGCGCCAAACTCGGTTAGCTCGCCTCCCAGTTTTGCAGCTTCGGCCGGTGGCACCGCAGCAAAAGCGGACGAAGCGCAGAAATAAGCCGCCAAGTTGATGATGAGAACATTTCGAAGTTTCATATTTTTATTTCCTCGATTATTCGCATGTCAAAGCAGCAGCACTGCTGCTGTGCCAAGACAAATGGATACGGCCAACGAGTACAGCACCCGAGTGACCTGCAGAACCCACTGACATCGGTTGTTCGTGACAGCTGCACGTCGCTCCTGAGCAATCCTGAGCAACACACCTGGCATCTAACGCCTGTACGGTTTCCCAGCGATAGGCGTTCGTGGGCCACCCTATCCGTGACAGGCCAAGTGGTAGACAAGAAATGAATTATCCTATTAATCATAGGTATGATTAAGCCAATAATCGGTTCCTGTCAACCTGCCAGAGCTTCGGGGAACAGCGAAACTCCTTGTTTCTGTGCTTGCCTCGTTGGCCACGGGTTGCACTGGGCGCTGCCATCTCGTACTGTCCACGAATGTGGTGCAGAGCCTATTTACCGGCTGGTTCCCCGTATCCTGCGCCAGAGTCGCCTGCCTACTTGGCCCTTGGGCAACGAGTATCAGACACAGGCACAACAGCACGAATGCCACCCGAACCGGGAGGGTCGGACGGCCATTCGCACAGCCAAAGTGGGAGCGCATGGGTCAAAACCCGGTCTTCAGAGTCAGCGAGACCCAGCCACGATCGTTGAGGCTGTAGTTACCGTTACCACTGGTTGCTACACCATCAACGTCATGTGAATGGGCGAACTGGTCGCTGTAACGCAAGGTCAATTCATGGCGCTGTTCGTACGTCGCCTTAATTCCGACCGACCAGGTCAGTGCGCCCTGGTTGCCGCCACCGGCGGCGGCATTCCCATAGATACCGTAATTAAGCGAAGTTGGCAGGTCGATGTCGACTTTGGGGAACACTTGCAGCCACTGAGGCGTGAAGTTCACTGCGGCCCCAACCCAGTTTCGGGTAGAACACCCGTCCCATTTGTTACGGCCATTGTCATCGCAATCGGCGTAACCCACTCCGTTGAAAACATCGGCGTTATGGGTAACGCGCTGCAAGTGGCTGGCTGCGATTTCCGCGACGAGGTTGCCGGTGTCATAAAAGCGCGTGCTTGGCAACAACCAGACCGAGTTCGTGACCAGGTGGATCGTGTCGCCACGCGCGGGTTGCCCATCGTTGCCCAACACCCGGGTGTTGAGCCCCGTACCTTGGCGATAGGACACGTCCATACCCAGCGAAGCCGAGCCGACCTCCCGTGCAAGGCTCAGGCCGTAGAGTTTGGTCTTGACGCCGTAAACAAAGCGATATCCCCCGGAAATGATCTGCAATCCCGCTGGGTTGTAGTCGTTGAACTCGCGGTAGTAGAGCCCGAGCGTCGAGTTCCACGAGTTGATCTGCCAACGTCCGGCGAGGCCAAAGTTGCCCACTTCGCTGGGAGTCTTGCTGTCCAATCTCGGCAGGCTGACGCCAGGTGCGATTGGATACCGATCTGGGCCTTCTACGCCGATATCGCTGACGCCCAGGTAGGTACCCCCCTCAGGCGCCCGAGTAGGCCGCCATTCATAGAAGTACTGCGCCGCGAGGGAAAAGTCGTCGGTGATTTGCGCCTGGGACGACACCTGACCCACGGGCAGGAACAACTCCTTGGTCTCTGAACCTGGGTTGGCTGCGCCCTTTTGCCCATCGATCGGACCTTGGGAGTAGGAAATCGCGTGCCCCGGGAACAACAGCCCCTCCCCCCAGAATACGGTATGACGGCCAACCTTGACGTTAACCGGGATGTCGCCCACGTTGAACCGGGTGAAGGCAAACGCATCAAGGACTTCGCCCGACGGTCCGTTGTAGTAACGACTGGTATATCCGGAATAGCGGTTGTTGTTGTAGCTGCTAGGCAACGAGCTTCCGCTGTAAGTATCCACGTCATGATCTTTGTAGGCATTGTCATACCAGCTGGCCGTGCTCAACCGAAAACCAGTGGTTTGCTTGTAGACAAGGTCGAATTCAGTGAGAAGGTCCACGCGGTTCTGTACCAGGTCTCCCTTTTTGAACTTGCGGTCCGAATCATCGTAAAGCGAATTTCTATAAATGCTGCTGTCAGGACTTTCCGCGCGCCAACCTAGGTTGTAACGCACTGTATTGTCGAGACGAATAGCAAGATCAGGGTTGTCGGTATCGATCGTGAAGGCATGCGCGGATACGCACATGCCCAGCCACGCATAGATACCAAGGGTGCAGCCGTTCAATCCGAATGTGCGTTTGAAGTCGCGCATGTCCATCCTCTCCTTGTTTTTTTTATCGAGGTTTTCACCGCAAAACGCGGTGGATAATTGAACAACGGTGAAAGTCATCTGCTGTTTCATGGCCGAACGAAAGCCCGGCGCGCCAACCAGGACGCACCCGTTTATTCATGATTCAATGTGTGGCGATCGCGCGAGCGCTCGCCGCCACCTAAGGGTCAGCCGCCTCGGTTGGCGATGGCAGCATTTATTTGCTCGCCGAGCAGCGTGGAGTAATTGGGCGCTCCCGAATGTGCAGTCAGTCCGCCGTCGATGACCAGATTGTGGCCATTGATGTAGCTGGCCTCTGTCGACACTAGAAAGCTGACCGCCGACGCTACTTCGTCTGGTTGGCCCAGTCGCCCGAGCGGGATGTTTTGCTCATGAACCGCTCTGACGTGTGGTAGCAGCATCAAACTCGACTCATGAGTAACTATTGGTCCAGGGCAAACTGAGTTACAGCGCACTCCATCGCGGCCGTGATCAATGGCGATGTTGCGCGTTAGATTGACGACTGCCCCCTTCGCTGCCGCGTAGGCGGCAAAACCATAATCACCAAACAACCCCGAGATAGACGCCACATTGACGATGCTGCCCCCGCTACGGGCAAGGTGTTCAATGGCCGCCTTGGCGCCAAAGAACACACTGTTCAAATCAACGCCGACCACCTTGCTCCACTGCTCTTCCGTCAACTCGGTCACACGGCCGAATGAGCCGACGCCCGCATTGTTGATCAAGCCGTCGAGCTTGCCAAAATGTTGGACCGCAGCGTCTACCAACGCGCTAAAATCGGCCGCCCGGCTCACGTCCGCAACCTTGAGCAGACATCGTGCGCCATCGAACTCCTCTTCTAACGCCTGCAACTGCTCAGGTTGGATATCGGACAGCACCAGCAATGCGCCTTCGTTATACAAACGCCTGGCAATCGCCAGACCGATGCCACGCGCCGCGCCGGTGACGATGATGACTTTTTTGAAGTGTCGCTGAAGGTCCATGGCGTTTTCTCTGATGACAGGCCGTAGGGTGGCCGATTGGTCAAGCCAACTCGAACAACTCGTAAATGAGTTTTCCGCTTTCTAAATCTTTGTGGCCCTTGCCCACTGCCTGAATCTTATTGAGCCAGGTATAGCGCGAGTCGCCGGTTTCGAAGGTTGGGGCAATCCAGATCGGCGCGTTACCCTGCTTCGATGCATCCACACGACCTTGATAGTTCACGTAGATCAGGGCCCCGTCATGGGTTTCTAACAGCATGCGCACGTCGACCGAAACGATGCCCTGTTCGTCCATGTGAGCCCAGTCACCAGCGGCAATGCCTTTCTGGGTGGCCCGCAGACGCTCGCCCTCCCAGTGGCCCTCGCTGACGTCGACGAGAATTCGTGTGCCTTTGGGGCCGTTTTTAATGAATGAAGGCGCGCCAGTCTTGACGCTACCGACGGCTAGCGGAATCAGGTTGATTGTCATCGTTATAACCTCCGTGGGTGATCAGTGATGGTTGGAAGCGGCGGTGCCCTGCCTTGTCGTTTGCACTTGACGGGGATCAACCATCACCTTGCCAAAGGTGTTTGGCCGCGACATCGTGTGCAGCGCGTCAGGCAGTTCGTGCAAGCCTAAACGATGGGTCACCATCGGACGCGGGTCTATACGTCGCTGGGCTAGCATTTCCAGGGTGTGCTGGTAGTGCGGCTTCTCGTACATGCGGCTATAGATCAATTGCAGTTCCTTGGTGAACGGCAGCAGCCGGCTGACCTGCTCGGCCTCCATATGCACGCCCGCCACCACCAAACGCCCGTAGGGTTTGAGAATGGCAGTGCCCATGTCGATGCTTCCAGGCTTACCGATGCACTCGATTACCACGTCCGGGCGCCCTCCCCAATGACGCTCGCAATGAACTTCAAGCGTTTCCTTCCCTGGGTCCACTACTGCCGTCGCCCCGAGCGACTGTGCCAGTGCTCGACGTGATGCTACCGGGTCACTGACCAAGACCTGACCCACCCCCAAAGCACGTGCCCAAACCGCTGTGGCCAACCCAATGGGGCCAGCCCCCAGAATCAACATTTTCTGCCCAGGTGTGCAGCCTGCCAACTGGGCTTGCTTGAGCCCCACGGCAAGTGGTTCGACCATCGCCGCCAGTTCCATGTCGACACCGTCGGGCACCAGGAAGGTCTCGTGCTGCCCCACCAGCACGTACTCGGCGAACCCACCGTTGTCTGGCATGGACAACCCTATCGCCTGAACGTGGGGGCAGTATTTCGGGTCCCCAGACGCGCAATGGTTGCAATGACCGCACCCCATGGTGGGCATTGCACACACCCGCTGGCCGGGCTGGAAACGCTCCACATTCTCGCCAACCTGTACCACCACGCCGGCAAATTCATGACCTAGGATGGTTGCCTTGCATTGATGTGTATGCAGAAGGTGCACATCTGATCCGCACACCCCGGCGCATTCCACACGCACGAGGATTTGCTCGGGGCCCGGCCGGGGTATTGGCCGCTGAATTATCTGCACATCACCCGGCTTACGCAGGTACAGCGCTGCCATGCTGGACCGTTCCATTACGCCTCCACTGGACGCTTGCACGGTGTCAGTTTGAAACCGTGGTAACCATTACTTGCCGCTTCCGCGCAGCGCGCCACATAATTGGCAAAGCCACCCACGTAGGGCATGAAGACCCGCGGCTTGCCCGGAATATTCGCGCCCAGGTACCAGGAATTGGCAGTAGGGAACAGCGTCATGTCCGCCACGTCATTGACGTGGCTAATCCAGCGGGCCTCGTCCTCCTCGCGCGCCTCGATCAGCGCTGCGCCCTGACGGTCGAGATCATGGACGCAGTCGGAAATCCATTCTGCATGGTGCTCAATCGCCAGCACGAAGTTGGTCAGGGAGGCCGGCGTGCCTGGGCCCGTCATGATAAAGAGGTTGGGGAAACCGGCGACCATCAGGCCCAGATAATTTTTTGGGCCATCGGCCCACTTGTCCTTGAGCGCCACGCCGCCTCGCCCACGGATGTCGATACGCAGCAAGGACCCTGTCATCGCATCGAACCCTGTCGCCAGCACCAGGCAGTCGAGCTCGTATTGTTGGTCCCCACAGACTACTGCGGTATTGGTCAGACGTGATATGGGGGTTTGCTTGACGTCCACCAGGGTGACGTTTTCGCGGTTGTAGGTTTCGTAGTAATCGGTCCCGAGGCAGTTCCGCTTTGTGCCAAGATAATGCTTGGGACTCAACCTCGCTGCGACTTCGGGATCCTTGACAGTGGCTTTGATTTGCGCCCGGATGAACGCCGTCGCCTCGTCGTTCTCTTCGCGAGAGATCAGGAGATTCGGGAAAGTCGCGGAGTACACCGAGCCACCCACGGCCCAGTGACGCTTATACATTGCCTGGCGTTCTTCGACCGGCAATTTCAGGGGCGACTCAGCAGGACCTACGTAAGCAACCCCGGAAGCCGATGCTCGAGCCCTTCTACCGATGTCTTCATACTGGCTTTTTATCCGCGCTATGTAGTCTGGTTGAAGGGGAGCATTGCGCGCCGGGATGCAGTAATTTGGTGTGCGCTGAAACACATAGAGGTGGCTGGCCTGGCGCGCCAGCAGCGGAATCGCTTGGACGCCGGATGATCCAGTGCCGATGATGCCAATGCGTTTCCCAGTAAGATCAACACCATCCCTGGGCCATTGCGCCGTGTGATAAAAATCGCCTTTGAAGGTTTCGATCCCTTCGATTGCAGGCAGGTTGGCTGCTGACAAGCTACCGGTGGCCATGATGCAAAACCGCGCCTGGTAGGTTTCACCGTGATCGGTCTTGACCTGCCACCCAAGCTGCTCTTCGTCGAAGGTAGCTGAGGTCACACGCGTTTCGAATTGAATGTGTGGTCTGAGATTGAAGCGTTCAGCCACATGCTGGATGTAGCGCAGAATTTCTGGCTGAGCAGCATAGCGCTCTGTCCAGTTCCATTCCTGCTGCAGCTCTCGGGAAAACGAGAAGCTGTAGTACATGCTCTCGATATCGCAACGGGCCCCAGGGTAGCGGTTCCAGTACCAGGTACCCCCGACGTCGTCGCCGCTCTCAATGACCTGCACCGAAAAGCCCATTTCGCGCAGGCGATACAACATGTACAGCCCCCCCATTCCGGCACCTACCACAACGGCGTCCACATTGCGTGTGGCGGGGGCGCCGGCAGACAAATCTTTCAAAGGCATGAGTCTTGCTCCGCTTCAGGTAACAGGGATCCCGATCCGCCCGGGCCAGGTTAATGACCACGGCCAAACAATCAGCACCACGTTTCGGACTTTCATTTTTTTCTTATCTCCGCACGCCCCGCGGGCAACCTACGCTTGCGGGCTCCAGGTCTGAGCAGCTAACTGATGACGATGTGACCTGATGTAAATCAACGTTAATCATCTAAATCATTACAGTCAATAAAAAACACGAAGATTATTCAGTTTTTCTTGCATCGTCTCATTTAGTGAGATTCAATCGACCACGGTTGTCTCAACGAGGATAAGAAAAATGGAACTCGGCAGCTTCGATCTATCAGACCCGCACACTTTCATCGCGGGCGTTCCCCATGAGTATTTCGCTTGGTTGCGCAGCAATGCACCCGTCAGCTGGCAGCCCAATAGACAAGGGGGTGGGTTCTGGAATGTGGTGCGCTATGCGGATATCGTCGAGGTGGAAACCAATGTCGACGTGTTTACCTCGCGAACCAATATAAAGCCACTACCAGCCCCAGACTCCAGCATCGCGGCCCTGGTGGACCGTTTGTTGATCCTTTCCGACCCGCCCCGCCACGCGCAACTGCGCAAGCTGATCATGAAAGGGTTCACACCCAAGGCCATCTCGCGCATCGAGGAAAAAATTCGCCGGCTATGCGTGACAGCTGTCGACGCCGTGGCCGAGGCTGGCGAATGCGATCTTCACGACGTAGCCGCATACATGCCCATCGAGGTGGTGGCTGAATTGCTCGGGGTGCCTGAGCCCGATCGCCAACAATTGTTCAATTGGGCGAATGCGATTTTCGGTGCGGGTGACCCCGAAATATCCAGCCTTGCGGGAAGCGAAAAAGCCGCTGGCGAAATGTTTCAATACGCCCGGGACCTAGCCATCAAGCGGCGCAAGGTGCCAGGCGACGACGTCTTCAGCCAAATCGCCGTCGCCCAGGAAAACGGCGAAATGCTTAGCGACCTGGATCTTGGCGCGTTCTTTCTCATTATCGCCACAGCCGGCAACGAAACCACCCGAACGCAGATTCTGCAAGGCATGCTGACGCTGATGGAAAACCCTGATGCCATGGCCGCGCTGCGGCGTGACCCTTCACTGATTCCTAACGCAGTGGAGGAAATGCTACGCATCACCTCCCCTGCATTGTGTTTTGGGCGCAAAGCGACTCGCGATTACCTGCTGCAAGGCCAACAGATCAAGGCTGGAGATCAGGTGATCATGTGGTACTGCTCTGGCAGCCGGGATGAGACGATCTTTACCGACCCGGACAGGTTCGACATACTTCGACCCAACGCCCGAGACCATATGGCGTTTGGCTCTAAGGCCGGCATCCATCGTTGCTTGGGCGCGATGCTCGCGCGCTCTGAACTACATGCCATTTTCAAGGAAATCGTGACGCGGCTGCCCGATATTGAACTGGCCGGCCCAGCCACTCGCTTGCGCTCCAACTTCACCAATGGCATTAAACACATGCCCGTGAGATATACACCGGCAACACGGGTTTACGACGAACCGGCGCGGTCATATGCGAGCCAGGCCAGCCCGGCATACCTGGAACATTGAAGGAGTTACGTTGAAAACAGCGACTTTGCACGGCAGAGCTGAACCTAGGTTGCTCCAACGGGCGGTGGAAGCCGCCGCCCGTTGCATGGCGGAGCTCGGTCTGGAGCGGACGACAATGGATGACATCGCCCGTCTTTCGGGCATTTCCAGGGCCACTCTGTACCGGCGCTTTGCCAATCGCGAAGCCGTATTCGAAGCGACGCTTCAGCACTACTCCAGACCGTTCGAAGAGCAAGCAACCCGAATAGTCACAGGGCCAGAAAGTTTTATCCTGCGCATGGAGAACCTTATCTCATGGGCCGTAACCCACAGCCCAACCAACCCGATCCTTATGCATTTTTTCAACCAGGCTTCACCCACGACGGAGACCTTGTTCAGCAATGTCTTTCGGGAGCGGATAAGCAAGATCTTGCTTCCTGCCATTGAAAGCTGCAAGGCGCAGGGTATGTTGAGTGCACAGCTGGATCCGCAGGAGCTGCTCGACTGGCTAATAAGCCAACTGGTCTGGTTGATCTCCAAGGGGCCATGGGAGCCAGCCGACCTCAAGGCCAGGCTGAATCTGTTCGTTCTGCCGGTGCTGGCTTATCAGGACCGACCCCAGGTCTCCACCACTGAACCGCGCTCGCTAGAGGAGCGACTGGCCACCCTTGAAGGTCGACTTCTGGAAGTGCAGCAGATGCTCGGCGGGCTGTGCGCCAATTCATGAGGCACTACCAGCCAGCCGATGGGCAAACACCCTGCGCCCATCGGCTGCCCTCCCTGCCGTTACTCGCTGCTGGACACCGAACGCCTCATACGCTTTTCGCCTGGCCGTTGCCGGACCAAATAACATCGTATGTTCAGGCCTGCGATTAGCCCAACCGTGGCACACGTGAAGAAGCTAACACCGATGTCCCCTTGCCACACAACGATTGCTGACGTTGCGTGCGCTCCTCCAGGATTAGATCCGCGGCGCGCCAGGCGGCAGCCATGGCCGGGCCGTTAGTGTTGCCCGATACCTGAGTGGGGAACACCGAAATGTCCACTACCCGCAGTGCCTCGACTCCCCTGACTCGCAGCCGATTATCGACCACAGCAAGCGCATCGTCGTCACCCCCCATCTTGCAAGTGCCCACCGCGTGATAAGTTGTGGAGCCGAATCGTCGGAAATAGTCCAGGATCTGCTCGTCACTTTGGACTTTCACTCCGGGGAACGTCTCCTCTGCTACGACCGCCTGCAGGGCAGGCTGAGCGAAGAGCTTGCGCACTAGACGAAGCGCAGCGATCGAAGTCTGCCGGTCTTGTAGAGTACTCAAATAATTTGGCCGCACGACAAGGGGGGCACCCAGCGTTGCCGAGCGAATTTGAACCGAGCCTTGGCTGGAGGGTTTCATAGGATACACCAGCATGTGCGCGCCATCGCCGCTTTCCAAAGCAGGTAACCCCGGTTTATCTTCCTCGAAGGCGAGAGAGAACGGCGCTGCGTGGACCTGTAGATCCGGCGCACCGAGATCCGGCCTGCTCTTGAGGAAGCCATTGAGGTCCTGGGAACCCGTAGACATCACTCCACGTCGGGTGAACAGGTACTGTAGGAGATTGCGCGCCAGGCGCAAACCGGAAAATTCCTTATTGTAGGAGCCCCCCCGCTTCACCCGATGCTGTAAAAACAATAGGCGCTGCTCGCGCAGGTTTTGCCCGACACCTGGCGCCACCACCTTTACCGCAATGCCCAGACTCTGCAGCAACGCCTGCGGACCGATGCCGGAGCGCTGCAGGATGGCCGGCGATTCCAACGCGCCAGCGCACAAAATAACCTCGGAACAGGCCTGGTATTCGGCCAACGGAACTCCCTTGGCATCAGCTACCTCGACGCCCGTGACACGCTGCGCCTCTGGCGCCGGCGAAAACAGTACTCGCTGGACCATGGTGTGAGTGAGTACCTTGAGATTGGTTCTTCCCAAAACAGGGTGCAGAAATGCCCTGGCGGCGCTTTGGCGGCGCCCATTTTTTATGGTGTGAATGGCATAGCCCATGCCGTGTTGATCAAGGCCACTCTGATCCCGCTTGACCGGGATGCCGATTTCCTCACCGGCGGCCAACATCGCATCCAGGACCGGGTGCTTGGCGGGGGAAGGGCCGACTTTCAGTGCGCCCCCCACGCCACGCACTCCATCATCGCCAAGCTCGTGGTCCTCGATCGCGCGGAACGCGGCACCAATGTCCTTCCACCCCCACCCCTCCAGCCCGAGTTCTTGTTCCCAGAAGTCGTAATCCTGGGGTTGGCCCCTAACGTAAATCATGCCATTAATGCTGCTCGATCCTCCCAGAGTCTTACCCCTGACCCAATGTTCAGGGCGCCCTGCCGTCCCCTCCTCCGGCTCAGTGGTGTAAACCCACGTGTGTCTCGGATCCGGCATCAGGGCACCGAAGCCTTTAGGCATGCCTATCATAGGGTTCTTGTCCGGAGGGCCCGCCTCGATCAACAACACACGATGCGACGGGTCCGCGCTTAAGCGATTGGCGAGCACGCACCCCGAGGAGCCTGCGCCGACGATGATGGTATCGAAAGTCTCGGATACAGACATTTGACCTCTCCGATTGTTATTGTCATTAGAAATGCTCGCGCCCGTTGCCGCCACTGGGCGATGCACCTGAAAGCAACTCAGGCAGAAATGAATACCGACCGGGCGTTGGACAGCTCCTGGAAGCCATACCGCCCTTTGTAACGCCCCATTCCGCTCTGATTGACGCCACCAAACGGCAACCGGATTTCCTGGTAGTGGCGCATCACATCGTTCACCGTCACCCCACCGGACGAGGTATTGAGCAAGACTTGCTCGACGAACGCCGGACGCTGGCTGAAGACATAAACCGCCAGCGGCTTGCCGGTGGCATCGATGTGATCAAAGACTTCATCCAAGCTCTCATAGGTCATTACCGGGAGAATCGGACCGAATATTTCTTCCTGCATCAACCGCGCATGAAGCGGGACATCGATCAGTACGGTGGGGTGAATAGTTAACTCCTCGGCTTCAACCTGCCCACCGACAACAACGCACGCCCCTAGCCGCACAGCGTCATCAACGAAGGCCTGAAGCCGCGCAACGTTGCGCGCATCGACAATTCGCGCCAAGCGAGCTGTATCAAGTTGGCCATCAGGATAAAAACCGTGATGGATGATGTCGCCAAGGATCTCTACGAAAGCGGCACGCTGCGACTGTGGCAGCCAGACATGGTCGGCAGAGAGGCACAGTTGCCCGGCATTGAAAAACCGCGCGCCTACAACCTTGATCGCCAAATCCTGCAGATCTGCCGTTTCGTCGACGATGACTGGGCATTTGCCCCCCAACTCCAAAGTCACACTGGTGAGGTGCTCTGACGCCGCCCGCATGACTCGCTTGCCGACCGCCGGGCTACCGGTAAAAAACACATGATCAACCGGCAAACGGAGCAAGGTTTCTGCCAGCGCCACTCCCCCCTCCACGACCACCACTTCCTGTTCGTCGAAGGTTTGCGACAACAGTCTAGCGATCAATCGGCTGGTGGCAGGTTGCAATTCATTGGGTTTGACAATTGCACAGTTACCAGCCGCAATAATTGGGACCAGAGGTGCGAGTGTCAGAGCAAAGGGGAAGTTCCAGGCACCGAACAGCAGACAAACTCCCTTGGGCTCATAGCGCACACACGCTTTGGCGCCGGCGTGGCGGGTCGACACCGTAACCGGTTCGTCCGCCATCCACTGTTCCAGCTCTGCTAACGCCAGGTCAATTTCCTCAAGCACCGACAGCAATTCGAAGTGCTGGTTACCCATGCGCGGCTTACGCAGGTCCTCGAACAACGCCTGGTCAATTTCCAAGGCATTCGCGGTGAGCACGTCGCGCAACCGTTGCAGCCGTCGGCAGCGTTCGGCAGCCGCGGAGGCTTTCAATACGCCACGGTGAGCGCGCTGCTGCTGGAATATACGTTGCAGTTCAGACTCGGCTGCCGCGTCAATGTAATCGAATCGGTAAGCGTTTTTTCCAGGCATGTTGCCCTCTTCCTCTGGCTAACAGCACGGCGACACGTCACCGCGTTGACTAACATGGTGATAATGAACGGGGGGCGTTACCGGCGAACAAGCTGGCCGTCACCTGGCAAACGCCGTGAAGCATCAGGCCCTGCGTGCCTGCTGATGAATCTCCCGAGGGCGCTCAACTACCGGCGCCTCGGTTGGAGGTGGCGATGCCAGGCTCCGGTCCCGCCTCGTGTCCTTCAACAGGAAATGTGAAAGTGCCGGTATCAGGATCAATGCTCCAACCATGTTCCACATGAACATGAAGGTCAAAAGAACGCCCATGTCCGCCTGAAACTTGATCGGTGACCACACCCAGGTCATCACACCCGCGGACATCGTCAAACCCACCAGCGCAACAACCTTGCCGGTGAAGTCGAGTGCCCCGCGGTAAGACTGAGCCAAGGAAGCTCCCTGACGTTGGAGTAGTAGTTGCACGCCGAGCAGATAGAGCGCGTAGTCAACACCGACCCCGACGCCCAATGCGATGACGGGCAGAGTCGAGACCTTGATGCCGATCCCCAGCACCACCATCAAGCCCTCACACATTAACGAAGTCAGCATGAGTGGAATCAATGCAACCAGGGTGGCGCGCCATGATCGGAAGGTCAGCAGGCACAACAGCACGACTGCGCCGTATAACAGGAAATGCATTGTCCAGAATGAGCGCTTCACTACCCGGTTGGTGACCACCTCGATGCCCGCCGACCCTGCGACGGGCAAAAACTGGATCTGGTCGCTGTCATGAGAGGCGGCGAATTGTTCCACGGTGGTTAACACTCGCGCCAGCGTATCGGCCTTGTGATCACTGAGGTATGCCACCAACGGGGTGATGGAGCAGCCCAGGTTGGTTACGCCAGGATCAGCAACGATGGCTGCAGACACTGCTGTATCGTCGATCCGCTGGTCACGACTGATGGTCGACCATTTCGGGTTTCCTTCGAACATCGCCGAGGTGATCCTACGGGTCGTGCCAGCCAACGATTGCACTGCCTGAACGCCCTGGGTTTGCTGCAGCGCCTTTTCCAGACGGCCCATCTCCAGCAGATTTTGATAAGCGCGGCAGCCTTCATCTTGAGTCTTGACGATGACCGCGAATTGGTCATTGGATAAACCGAAATGCTGCGCAACAAACGCCACGTCCTGGTTGTAGCGCGAGTCGTGGCGCAATTCAGGTGCGCCGGCATCGAGGTCCCCCACCTTCAGGTCTGTACGTAAGAGCAGTGCCATGCCCCCAAGCGCAATAGCTGCCAGGATGGCTGCGATAGCCCAGCGTCGTTCGGTAAACCGGACCAAGGTGCTCCACATCCTGCCAAGGCGATCCTTGCTATCGGTCTGCAACCGCTGATCCTGCTCGATCGAGCGCTGGGCAGCCTGTTCACTGACACCGATGTAGGAAAGAGTCACAGGAATTAGCACAAGCTTGGTGAAGATCAACACCGTGACGCCAATACTGGTGGTGATCGCTAGGTCACGAATCACTGGAATGTCGATAACCATCATCACAGAAAAGCCGACAATGTTGACCAGCAATGCGGTCAGACCGGTGAAGAACAGTCGTCGAAAGGTATAGCGGGCGGCGACATATCGGTGGGTCCCACGCCCGACGTCCTGCAGAATGCCGTTCATTTTCTGGGCGCCATGAGACAAGCCAATGGCAAATATCAGAAATGGGCCCAGTATCGAATACGGATCTAATGCAAACCCCGTCAAGTCCATCAACCCCAGCATCCACACCACGCCGAGCAATGAGACCGAGACCAGCAGCAGCGTGCTGCGCAGACAGCGCGTGTAGAGGTAGACAAATACCGTGGCAATCAGCGTCGAGAGCGCAAAGAACGCCAGCACCTGGACCAACCCATCGACCAGATCGCCCACGAGTTTGGCAAAACCAATGATATGGATTTTGACCGTGTCGGTTTGCAACGAGCGGATCTGTTTTTCAAGTGCGTCTGAATACTCGCTATAGTCCAGAGGTTTCCCCGTGTTGGGATCGGTGTCCATCAGCGGAACCACAATCATGCTGGAGCGGCCGTCGTTGGCAACCAGTGAACCAATTAGTCCTGCGTTTCCTATGTTCTCGCGCAAAGTACTAATGCTGGCGATATCCCCCTTGAAGGTCGGAGGCATTACGGGCCCTCCGGAAATACCATCCTCGGTAACCTTGCGCCAACGCACCAACGGCGTCCAGATGGACCGCATCCACGCGCGATCAGTACCCGGAATCAGAAATGCCCTGTCGTTCACTTCGCGAAGCACGTCAAGGTAAGATTGGTCGTAAATGTCGCCACTTCGGTTTTCGACGATAATCCGAATATTGTTGCCTAGACCCGGCAGCTCTCCCCGATGCTCCAAGTAGTTCTTGATATACGGGTCTGAGGCAGGGATCACTCGCTCGAAGCTAGCCTTGAGTTCAATATGGGCCGCGAAATATCCCAACACGACTGTCAGCAATACGCACAGCAGCAGCACCGCCGGCCGATAGTTGAACACCAGTCGTTCAAACCAGCTGCCGCTCTTTGTATCGAAGTCTTCGCGGTTCTTCAGGACGGGAAAATGGCTGGATCTCTCTTTTTCAAAAGCCACGCTGATTACCTCCGGCAACGAGTAGAGTTGGATACGTCAGGACTTGTTTAGGGGCGCAATCCTGGCGCCGAACGGTCCTACCAGCGTGATCTGTTTCTTACTAACAGACACAACTAAAGCCGTTGCCGGAAGGCGCGTGCTCGTGGTCTCGGCAACAAGCCGAGATTGCCCAGGCGCGGCCGTGAGAAGTTGTCCATCCTGATCCAGCAGCATCACTGCGCCATCGGCCAACAACGCCCCGGCAGCCAAAGTTACGTCGGTGCCATTTTGCAACCGCAGCCAATGCTGTCCACCATCGCTACTCTCGAACGCATTTCCACGAAGCCCGAATGCAACCACCTGGTCGTTCCGGGTCATCACACCGAAAAAGCTGCCCTGATAGGGAGACTCCAGGGCATCGAAGCTTAGCCCCTGACTATCCAGGCGCAGCAACAGCCCCAACTCACCGGCAATGAATACACCTGCTCTGCCTCCGGTAATGCTGTAGAGGTGGTATCGCTGGGGGTTATTCGTACGCTCCATCCATGGCTGCCATGTCTTGCCGCCATCCACGGTATGTAGAATCAGATTGAAGGCGCCTACGACAAAGCCCTCCTGGTCATTCTTGAACCAGACGTCGAACAGGGGGAAGGCAGCTGGGTCGGAAGCGAGCTGCGCGGCCTCCGGCAGAAACCGCGACGCCTTGGCGTCCCCTTCCGCAGCCCTCTTTTGGTAATACGGCTGCAACTGCGTCGCAAGCAGTCGGCCGTCCATCTGCTTGACCCAAGTCGAACCACCATCCGCAGTATGCAACACCACGCCATCATGTCCGATGGCCCAGCCCTGTTCTGCTGTTGCAAACGCTACTGCCGTCAGGTCGCTACTGACCGGGGATGGCTTCTGCACCCAGGTATTGCCCTGGTCGTCAGAAACGACGATGTAACCGCCCGGGCCGACCGCCACCAAGCGTTTGCCTGTGTCGACCACGTCCATCAACTCACCTTGCCGGGACGCGCGCAGCACAGCGGAAGGTTGATCGAGCGGATCGATGAACGTGGGGGGCGCTGCACTTGCCGCGAACCAGGCCAGTTGCGCCACACAAAACAATGCTGCCGAACACCGGTTCATGGCAATCTCCTGCTTGTTGTTATTGTTGCTTCAGGGCTTGCGGCTCATCCACGGATCAAAGTCAACGCTCGCCGCTGGCTGAATCGCCAGCGAGATGCAAGTGGTCGGAGGGTGGGAAAAAAATAGAGCTTGAGTGCTGCATGGAAACCTCATTGTCTTTTTTATTGAGGAACACATGATTCGTGGTGGCCCTGCGGATGGCCAAAAGTCAACGAATTATCGTGTATACGATTAATACAATTATCACGATTGCGACAGCCCCGCAACTCGCTGACCGACTAAATCGCTCGCCCGGAACAAGCACCAGCAAACATCTGCCACCAACATGGGCTAAACGCGGCCGCTTACCGGAATCAATGCTCCGGTGACGGCACTGGCACGATCGCTGGCCAGGAACAGGATTACGGCAGCCAGCTCACGAGGTGAAACCCAGCTGGCGAAATCCGCATCGGGCATATCGATCCGGTTCTGCGGCGTGTCGATAATGCTTGGCAGGACGGCATTGACCGTCACCCCTCGTTCCTTGAGTTCGTCAGCAAGGCTTTCAGTCAGACGGGCCACCCCTGCTTTGGACGCCGCATACGCGCCCATGCCGATGCTGGCCTTCACCGCTGCCCCGGCACCGATGTTGACGATTCGGCCGGCGGGCGATTGCAGCAACAGCGCAAGCGCGGCCTTCGAGGCGGTTATCGAAGTTCGTACATTCATGTTGTAGAGCAGATCCCAGCTAGCCAGGTCACCGTCCTCCAACGTTTCCCAGCGAAAGCCACCGGCGATATTGAGCAACCCATCGAGTGCACCGTAATGAGTGGCGATCCGGGCAAACGCCTCTTGGGCCGATGCCTGGCATGTCAAGTCGATACCACCCAGGCACAGCGCGCCATCCAATGCCCCCGGCAAAGTCTGCAGATCCGGGTGTACCCGGTCCAGCAGTGCTACTTTTGCCCCCAATGCTACAGCTTCCCGTGCAACTGCCAGCCCCAACGTGCCAAATGCTCCGGTGATGGCAATGACTTTGCCTTTCAGGTCTGGATTCATGAGCACCTCCTCGATCGATTTGAAAAACTGAGCCGCTCCATATAAACATATTAATCATACAGATGTATAGGGTCGCGTAGATAGCCGCGGTCACCGCGCTTTCGTACCGCGCAAGAAAGCACCACTCGACCTTGTAATCATGCAGATGATTTATATACTTTCTGCGATCACCACTCCCGGTGGTCATCACTTCGGGGAAACCAAACATGGTTCAGACGCTCAAGGCATCACTTTACATAGGTGGCGAGTGGATCAGTGATACGGCCGACCGCGCCGAAATCATCAACCCGGCAACCGAGGAGGTTATCGGCACGGCCTGCATGGCGGGCACGCTCGAATGCGAGCAGGCCATCGCCGCGGCTCGAGATGCGTTTGATACCGGACCATGGCCGCGCCTGAGCATTGCCGAGCGGGTTTTGGTGATGCGCCGACTGCACGATCATCTGCAGGGCAGGCGCGAGGAAATTGTGGATTTGGTCATCCGTGAAGCCGGCGCGACGCAGATGACCGCCCAGTATTTGCACTTCGGCATCGCCATGAAGCACGCCGGCCAATTGCTGAATGACGCCATGAGGATTCAGTCGGCATTGACGCCCATAGAGCTGACACCTGATGCCCAAGGGAGGACCGTGCTGGGTACCTCGGTGACCTTGTACGAGCCCATTGGCGTAGTATCAGCCATCACTGCTTACAACTTTCCGTTCTTCCTGAACGTCACAAAACTGTTCCACGCCCTCACCATGGGAAACACCCTGATACTCAAGCCGTCCCCTTACACCCCTATGCAAGCTAGCCTCCTGGGGGCTGCTGCCGAGGCTGCAGGGCTACCACGCGGAGTGCTCAACATCATCAATGGTGGCATCGACACTGGTACCCGATTGACCACTGATAAACGCGTCGATATGGTCACTTTTACCGGTTCGGACAAAGTGGGCGCGGACATCATGGCGCAGGCGGCGCCCACGCTGAAGAAGGTCCACATGGAACTGGGCGGAAAATCGGCCTTGATTGTTCGTGCCGATGCAGACCTGATCCAAGCCGCGCAGGCAGGACTCGGCGGTTTCACGCTGCAATCCGGCCAAGGTTGCGCCTTGACCACTCGACATCTGGTGCACAACTCGGTGCGCAAAGCCTATGTTGAAACACTCGGCGCGATGGCAATGCACATCAAGGTAGGTAACCCAATCGACCCATCCGTGCACATGGGCCCGCTGATCCGCGAAGCGGCACGCCAACGCACAGAACATTTCGTACAAAACGGCCTGGACAGTGGCGCGACACTGGTGTGTGGTGGCCAACGGCCCGAGGGTCTGAACCAGGGTTTCTATTACTCGCCGACCTTGTTCGATGATGTGCGGAATGAGATGAGGATTGCCCAGGAAGAAATATTTGGCCCGGTGGGGGTGGTCATTGGCTTCGATACCGACGAAGAAGCCATTGCCTTGGCAAACGATTCGGCGTTTGGTTTACACGGCGGTATCTTCTCTGCAGACGCGGGCAAGGCTTATCAAATCGCCACACGCGTGCGCACAGGTGGTATGGCCATCAATGGCGGCGCCGGCACAATGCTCTCGGCGGCCCCGTTCGGTGGCTATAAGCGCTCGGGGCTGGGCCGCGAGTATGGCCGGGAAGGATTGCTGGAGTTCACGCAAACCAAGTCGATCAGTTTCCACGCGGGTTGAAACAAGCAGGAGCACACCACCGCGTGACTATAGCCGCGACCTGACGGCAGCGGCTACAGCTTGCGGTGTCGCTCTAGCGCTTCTGTAGTTGGATGTCGGAGGTTTCTCGGTCCCAGGTCCCAACCGTCACGCCCTGGTCGCGTAACTCATACTTCAGAACACGTCCTACGGGGTTGCGAGGCAGTTCGCTGCGAAACTCAATGTAGCGCGGCACCGCAAAGTAAGGCAGATGATCTATGGCCCAACGGCACAATTCAATCTCTGCAATGGTCACGCCAGGCTTCAACACCGCCGTAACCTTGACCTCATCCTCCGTCAGCTCAGACAACACTGCATGTACGGCAACATCGAGAATGCCTGGATGCTGGCGGAATGTAGTCTCCAGTTCGAAGCTCGAGATGTTTTCACCGCGGCGCCGCAAGTAATCTTTCTTGCGGTCCAGGAAAAAGAAGAAGCCATGCTCGTCGAACCTGCCGATGTCGCCAGTGTGAAACCACAGATTGCGCATGACGTTGCGGGTGTCCTCCGGACGCCGCCAGTAGCCGTCAAACATAATATTGGGCTGGCGGGGGCGGACAATGACTTCGCCCCCCTCCCCAACAGGCACTTCAATGTCGTTCTCATCCACGATGCGTACGTCAAACCATTCGTTGCGGCGCCCGGAAGCGCCTGGAGGAGAAGGCTCGCCAAACCTCGCGCTGGTCAATAACGACGCTTCCGTCAGACCATAGCCTGGAACATTGGTGCTTGGTGTACCAAACCGCGCGGTCCAAGCTTGCTGCAGCTCACTCGGGAATGGTGCCGCGCCTACGTGACGTATCTGACCAAAGCAACGCTTCATAGCCTCGTTTTCGGGCGCGTTGAGCAACATCGGGATCATTGATCCGAGCAGGTTGATATCGTTGGCGCCGGTACGCTCGATTTCTGGCCAGAAGTTGGATACCGAGAAGCGGGGATAGACAGCTACACGGCCGCCTACCATCAGTTGCGCGAGGATACTGGTGGACGTGGCGTTCATATGGAATAGCGGTAACGGCGTCCAGTTGATGCTTTCTGCAGTTCGGCCATTCGCAATCACTACTTGTTGCGCCAGGGAGCACGCATAGTTGTGACTGACCATACAGCCTTTTGACGGTCCCGTAGTACCACCGGTATAGATCAACATGGCCAGGTCGGTAGGCTTTATATCCACCTGCGGCAAGCTGGTGTCCGCAGCCCGCACTTCATCGATGGGCAGCAGTTTCAGAGCAGTTTGCGAAACCGGAGCTTGCCCTCGATAAATCAGTGTCGTGGCATCCGGCAGCCCTGTGACGATCGCCTGCACACGTTCCGCATAATCGGATTCGGCGATGATTACCGCAGCGCCGGCATCGGCCAACTGATGCCGGAGGAATTCGCCCTTGTAAGCAGTATTGACCGGCACACTGATCGCGCCAAGCTTGTTGATGGCGAACCAGGTCACAACGGTGTCGAAATGGCTGTCGAGGATACTCACCACCGTCTGCCCTTGTCGAACCCCCTGCCCCGCCAGGCCATTGGCAAGCCTGGATGACTCACGATCCAGATCGTTAAAAGAGTAAACCTCGCCGAGAATATCGATGAACGGATTGTCTCCCCCATTCTCTGCGGCCTCGCGCAGTACTTGGGTGACCGTATTGGGCACGCCCGTGCTCCATACCTGCTGATTGCTCATATTCCTCACCTTGTTCTTGTTATTGACGGGTCAGTCTCGACGCCGGCGTCCACGCGTCGGCGTCATCCAAGGGGAATCGCGTCAGGCGTCGGCCGTCAGCTTGCCGTCTTCCTTGGCGACCGCAGTGAACATCTTGACAATGTCACCCGAGGTCACACGACGGCGTACTTCCCCTTCTGCCAGGGGCGCAGGTCCACCGAACGAGCGCGGTGCAGTGTCAACATGAGAAGCTTGGGCACGAAGTGCACCGGCCGTGCACTTATCCCGCCCCCCCATCATGTCGAAGGCATCGAAGTTAAAAAGGCGAAGCGCGTTGCCATGGGTGATCTTGTCGATAACCTGGCGAGGCAGGTGCTTGACCGTTTCGAAGAGGCGGTCCGCCGATTCCGGCCACACCGTGTCCGAATGAGGGTAATCGCATTCATAGGCGACATTGTCCTCACCAATGGCATCAAGGTTTTTCAAGCCGAATTGGTCATCGATGAAACATGTCAGGAAATGCTCGCGGAACACTTCGCTCGGCTTCTTCTTGCCAAAGTCCGCGTAGGTCCAGGCCCGATGGTGCTCATGGGTAAAGTCGGCACGCTCCAGGAAATAAGGAATCCAGCCAATACCGCCTTCGGAGAGGGAGATTTTCAGATCCGGATAACGCTGCAATGCCTTTAGATGCAGCCAATCCGCCGCAGAGTTGACGATGGATATCGGCATGGTGATGATCCAGGCATCGATGGGCGACCCCATGGACGCATGTGGTGCAGCGGCACCAGACCCGATGTGAATGTTGATGATGACCTTGTTTTCCGCGCAGACCTTCCACAGCGGCTCCCAGTGCTCGTCGTGCACGCATGGCTGACCGCGCAGCGAGGGGTTGTCGGTAAAGGAAATGGCATGACACCCCTTGGCGACCACGCGTTTTACCTCTTCCACCGTCGCTTTGATGTCCCAGTACGGCACGATTGCGTTAGGGATGTTGCGGCCCGGGTAGCTGCCACACCATTCATCAATATGCCAATCGTTGTACGCCTTCAGTAGCGTCAGAGCATTTTTCCTGTTCTCGAACTGGTGGAACAGGCTGCCATCGAAAGTGACGACGCTTGGAAAGTTGAGTGACGCCAGTAGCCCGTTGGCGTTCATGTCCTCGATCCGCGCATGAATGTCCCAAGCCCCTTTGCGCATCTGATCAAAAGAGACCGGCTCGCAACCGTACTCTTCGCGCATCCGGCCAACCACGGCGTTCAGGCCAATGTTGCCCGCACGACGCCCCTCGAACAGCCAGAAGTCTGCACCGTTCTTGTCCTTGAGCACCTTTGGCGCAAACGCCTTTTGTGCAGTGGTTAGGTGCTGATCGTACATGGTGGGAGGTTCAACGATGTGGTCGTCCACGCTGACAAGAATGAGATCTTCGACATTCATGGTGCATCTCCTTCAGCAAAGCGCACGGCTGCGCTCGTGTTTGGCTCATGTAGAGCAATTATTGTTGTTTGCACTCAGCTAACTTACTGCCGTGCAGGGATGACGGTCAATAGAAACCGAACATTATTCGGTTATTTTCTCGCAACTGTTTTCCGTTTCCCGTCGATGCCCTTCACCCCAGGCTCAATACCTCGACAAAAGTGCGCAGGAAGCCAAAGGCCCTCCGCCATTGGCAACCACCGCGACCTTCGCACCGGGCACCTGACGCGCCCCAGCCTCCCCGCGTAACTGCACGATAGCCTCATACAGGTGGCCAAAGCCATGCAACCTGCCGGCAGACAACTGCCCCCCGCCGGTATTCAGCGGCAGCTCGCCCTGCAGTGAGATACGTTGCCCGCCCTCCACAAATGGGCCAGACTCACCGGGCGCGCAGAAGCCCAACGCTTCCAGCCACGACAGCGTTAGAAAACTGAAGCCGTCGTAGAGCTGAGCCACATCGACATCAGCTGGTGTCAGCGAGGTACGTGCCCACAATCTGCGCCCGGCGTCCCTTGCAGCCATCGTGGTCAGGTCATCGAATTGGTCCCAGCCGCTATTGCCGTGCAACGCCCCGCAGATGGCTTCCACCTGCACCACCGGACACGCCAGGTCCTTGGCCGAATGGACGTGGGAGACGATCACTGCCACCGCTCCGTCGATAGGCACGTCGCAATCGTAAAGGCATAACGGGGTAGAGATTATCCGCGCGCCCATGTAGTCATCCATGGTCATCGGTTCTTTGAACACTGCGGCGGGATTCAAGGCTGCATTGCGTCGAGCGTTCAGGGCAATCTGGGCCATCTGTTCGCGAGTGGTGCCGTAACGATGAAAATGCGCTTGCGCGAACAACGCCGTCCAGATGGACGCCGATGGGGCATTGAAGGGAATTTGCCACTGAAACATGCCAGCGATACGCTGCCCGACCTGCCCTGTTCGACTGGCGCCATGGCCTAACGCTGCCGCAGTCGATTCGGTCAGGGTTCTGAAGCACAGTACATGACGTGCCTGCCCGGTGGCGACGGCCATGCAAGCGTTGAGAATCGAGCTCAGTTGCGCCGGGCCCTCTGCGCCGCCAGCGTACCAGTTCAACTTGAGATTCAGCGCATCGCGCAGTTCGAAAATCGACACAGGCGACATACCAACTGGAGTAGCCTGTTGCCCAGGCCAGCACGATAGTCCGTCGATATCAGCCGCCGTCAGCCCTGAATCCTCGAGCGCCCTGTCGATGGCCTCTAGAGTCAAATCGAGACCACTGCGTCCCAGGCGTCGGCCCACTGTCGACAATCCGATGCCTGACAAGCAGGCATTGCGCTCCAGGTTTTCCATGCTTGCCCCTTTTTTACAACGCGAAATGAGTGCCTACATACATATCAATAATACATATGATTATAGAAATTTACAGTCATTCGATCGGCTATATCGCTTGCCCTCGTTGCGCGGATCGCCCTCGGCCTTGCTCGGACACTCGCGAGAGAGATTTGGGTCGTTGACGATCTGTGCTCGCCAGATGAGCAGGGTGCAGTGTCAATCGACACGTCAGGCGCGGAGCCTTGTCTCAAAAGCCGGTGCTTGGGCCGCAGGCGCACGAGGCATCGAGCTTGGAGAATTGCGCATCCAGTTTTACGCGGAAGCCTCGCGCGCCATGTATGGCGGTCAGGCTGATGAGCCCCTATCGCGCTGTCCTACGCTACTCCTGCGAATAGCCCATCAAATTAGCTAACACCCAGGCCTGTGCCTCGATGACCTGGTGACGAGTGATATCTTCGCGCTGCGCCGGAATCAGGCGCAGCACGGAGGCCATTCGCTCCAGGCTGGCCATGACCACTGTGGCAGCGGCCATCGGGTGGGGCATGGCGGCACGCTGCCCGGGGGCAATTTTATCCGCCAACCGCTCAAGCACCGGGACCAGGCATGCGTACCGCAACTCGATCATGCGCGCATCACCCTCATCCGCGGTGAGGTTACGTACTTGCAGTAAATGAAAGTGCGCATCCCAATAGCAGGCGTAATCGTTCACAAATCGACGCGATAACGCCAGCGCCTCAGACCGCGGCCATTCCTGGTTCAACAATTCGTCGAGTTCGGGAGGAAGCTTCTGGTAGATACGAATCGCTTCCAAAGCCAAGTCCTGAACATCCTTGAAATACAAGTAGAACGTACCTGGCGCTGTTCTTGCCTCCCGGCAAATATCCATGACCCGCAGTTCGCGCAGCGGGCAGGACTGTACAAGGCTTTCCAGGGTTTCGATCAAACGCAAGCGAGTGCGAAGGCCTTTAGGTCCTACGACCTGGCCCTGGAGGTTGTGCAGGGGAACATCGGCAGTCAAATCGAACATTCTAATTGTATAGAGCCTGTGGCTGGGACAGGCTGAAGTGTACATGTGGCATGGGTGTCTGGTCAGCAACATCGCCGCTTCATCGAAGCCGCCGGTAACTGGGAACCAAGATCACTATACCAGCAGCAGCGGATCCGCCGTGTGCTGGGGTCCGACAAGGGGGTGTAATGTTTCAGTACCCTCTCACCACCGACCCGCAATGTCAGGCTGAAGCCGAAACAAGGTGGACCGCCTGCACAACGGCGAATTACCGCCAGGGCCAGCGCCAGCTTGTTCTGTAGGCAGGTGCGGTTGGCATTTACGCTTATAACCTGTGTTTTTTTTTCTACCCCCCATGCTGATGGTCGGTACAGCCACAGCGAGCCTCTCTTTTAAAGGTCTGTACGCAGAGCAGCCGATTCCGTTGTCTATCCCTTTACTTCGCGGCAATCGGCTGCCGGCATACCCTTTCTCGACCGGGATCGCTAACCGCCTACCTCGATAATGAGTCCACTGTTACCGCATGGACTCCACTTCGATGCAAACCACTAACACCGTTCTGATGATTCGCCCTGCTCGCTTCGGCTTCAACCCCGATACCGCTGCGAGCAACCGATTCCAGCGCCCCGATACAGACCCAGCCCTCACCCAGCGCATGGCACTCGAAGAATTCGACGGCTACGTCGATACCTTGCAACGTCAAGGTGTGGAGGTGCTGGTCGTGGAGGACACTCCCGCCCCTCATACCCCGGACTCCATCTTTCCCAACAACTGGTGGAGCACGCACGCCGATGGCAGCCTGGTGCTTTACCCAATGGAAGGCGAAAACCGGCGCCTGGAGCGTTCCAAGGGCGTCCTGAAGGTGCTGGCCGGCCGCTTCAGCGTTGAGCGCACTATCGATCTCAGCCATCTGGAGCAGCACCAAGTATTCCTGGAAGGCACTGGCAGCATGGTGCTGGATCGCGTCAACCAGATCAGCTACGCGTGCCACTCAAATCGCACCCACGAAGATGCGCTGAGGGAGTTCGCTGACCAGCTGGGCTACAAGCTCCATGTCTTCCATGCAGTCGACCGCCAAGGCGCACCGATCTATCACTGCAACGTGATGATGAGCGTAGGCCGCACCCTCGCCGTGGTTTGCCTGGACGCCCTCCCACTCCTGACTGAGCGCGAAGCCCTGCTGAAGTCTTTGCAAGCCACCGGCAAAGATGTCCTGGCGCTGGACTTCGACCAACTGGAAGGCTTTGCAGGAAACATGCTCGAAGTCCACAACCGCCAAGGCGAGGCTCTGCTGGTGATGTCTCGAAGCGCTTGGCGCTCACTACGCGATGAGCAGCGACAGCACATTGAGCGGCATTGCCGGCCGGTAGTGGTGAGCATTGATCACATCGAACGAATCGGCGGCGGCAGTGCTCGCTGCATGTTGGCCGAAGTCCACCTGCCGTCCGCGCATTGATCTCTTCCCTCTCGTAAAGGAAACACTCATGACCCGCTATATCGACGTCAAAGATTTAACCCAACTGGTTCGTCAGCAGGGGCTGCAACGCTGCTTGGTGGAAATGGCCGAATACATTCGCCAAGACTATTTGCGTTGGACAGACTTTGAAAAATGCCCGCGGTTGGCCAACCATTCCCCTGACGGCGTCATTGAGTTGATGCCCGTGTCGGATGCCAGCCTGTATGCATTCAAATACGTCAATGGCCACCCCAAGAACACTCAACAAGGTCGGCTTACGGTGATGGCGTTCGGTGCGCTCGCTGATGTCGACACTGGCACACCACTGCTGCTCAGTGAAATGACCCTGACTACCGCCATCCGCACCGCAGCCACCTCAGCGCTGGCAGCACGTTACCTGGCGCGTCCCAACAGCCGCCGCATGGCCTTGATCGGCAATGGATCGCAAAGTGAATTCCAGGCCGTCGCGTTCCACGCGATGCTGGGCATTGAAGACATCGTGCTGTTCGACATTGACCCAGCAGCCACCGCTAAGCTGGCAGCCAACCTGCGGCACTACCCAGGCCTGCGTGTCACCATTGCCCAGAGCGTGGCGCAAGCGGTACGTGGGTCCGACATCGTTACAACGGTTACTGCAGACAAGGCGTACGCGACGATCCTGACTCCAGAGATGATCGAGCCCGGCATGCACCTAAACGCGGTAGGGGGTGATTGCCCAGGAAAAACCGAACTGCACCGCGACATTGTGGAGGCGGCCCGCGTCATCGTTGAGTACGAACCCCAAAGCCGCATCGAGGGTGAGATTCAGCATATGCCCGCCGACTCACCGGTAGTTGAGTTCTGGCGTGTGGTGAATGGTGAGGCATGTGGCCGCGAGACATCTGATCAGGTGACGTTGTTCGACTCGGTAGGTTTCGCCCTCGAGGATTACTCAGCCTTGCGGTACGTGCTTGATATAGCGCAAGCATTAAATATCGGCAGCCTTCTGGAATTGGTCCCCGACCTGCACGACCCCAAGGATTTGTTTGCCCTTCTCAAGCCAACCGAGCACACCCTGCGACGAAGTGCTTGAACACACCGAACGTGCCTGCTCAACCAGATTCGATCGCCGCACAGCCGAATCGGCTGCAAACACCACTTGAACAGCCGATAGCGGCGGTCGGCGTGACCGTAAACGACAAAAATAACGAAAGACACTGATGCATTCTGCACGTGACCAAAGAGTCACTCCCAATAACCATGCCTCACCTACTTTCACTGCCCTTACATCCACTAAAAACAGAGAGGGATACCGCACATGGTGACGATTCGACGATTGTTCGCGGTGGCGCTTTTGCCACTCCTGGCCAACTTGGCCTACGCAGATACCCCCAAGGAAATTCGTTTTGGGGTCTTCCCCGCCTACCCGCCTTTCGAATCGGTAGCGGCAGACGGCTCGCTGAAGGGCTTCGACATCGACCTGGGCAACGCGATTTGCGCCAAGCTGGAGGTCAAGTGCGTGTGGGTACAGAACGAGTTCGACGGCATGATCCCGGCGTTGTTGGCGCGCAAGTTTGACGCGATAATGTCGTCCATGGCCGTCACGCCTGCGCGCCTGAAAAATATCGCTTTCTCCGATCGTCTCTACGCCAGCCCCACTGCCGTGGTCGTCAGGAAAGGCGCAGAGTTCGGCATGACACCTGAATCACTCAAAGGCAAACAGGTCGGCGTGTTGCAGGGATCACTTCAGGAGGCGTATGCCCGCACTACGCTCATTCCACTGGGGGCTCAACTCAAGGCTTACCAGGCCCAGGATCAGAATTACGCCGACCTGGTCAATGGTCGCCTTGATGCAACCTTAACCGACAAATTGGAAGCGCAACTCAATTTCCTGGCCTCCCCCCAGGGCGCCGAGTTCCAGGCTGGACCCGCTATCCAAGACCCGTCGTTGCCGCTGGATATCGCCATGGGGCTGCGCAAAAACGATGAGTCGTTGCGCGAACTGATCAACAAGGGAATTGCCGCAGTGCATGCTGATGGCACCTTCGAGCAGATCCAGCGCAAATACGTTGGCGATCTGGACATCTACCACCCGTAAGGCGAGTGCCTGGCCCGGCCGGCGCGTCGGGCCGTCCCTGCTCTCTTTCCTTTCGAAGAGAATTTTTCCGTGAACGACCTCGAACACTTTGCAGGCCTGGGCCTGCCGAGCCTGCACGGTTTTGCGCCGATGCTGGCCATGGGTACGTGGATGACCCTCAAACTCGCCGCCCTGTCATTGCTGTTTAGCCTGATTTTGGGCTTGCTGGGCGCCAGCGCCAAGCTGTCACGCCTAGGGCTTCTGCGCTTGCCGGGCACGTTGTACACCACACTGGTACGTAGCGTGCCCGACTTGGTGCTGATTTTGCTGATCTTTTACAGCCTGCAGATTGGCGTTAACAACGTTACCGACTGGTTGGGCTGGAATTACCTGGAAATCGATCCTTTCATGGCAGGCGTGATAACGCTGGGATTCATTTATGGCGCTTATTTCACCGAAAACTTTCGCGGAGCCATCCTCAGTGTGCCCGCCGGTCAACTGGAAGCGGCGACTGCCTACGGGTTGAGCAGGACGTTACGCTTTCGCCTGATCCTGTTCCCGCAACTGATGCGTTACGCACTGCCTGGCCTGTGCAACAACTGGCTGGTGTTACTCAAGGCCACCGCGCTGGTGTCGTTGATCGGCCTGTCGGACCTGGTCAAGGCTGCACAAAACGCGGGCAAGACCACTAACAATGTACTGTTCTTTCTGCTGCTGGCCGCGCTGGTCTACCTAGTGATCACGACCCTCTCCAATCGGTTGTTCAAATCGCTGGAGCGCCGGTACAACACAGGCATCAAGGGAGCAACCTCATGATCGAGTTGCTGCAGCAGTATGGCAGTGCGTTCATTTACACCGATGGCCAGGGCCTGTCGGGTCTGTCCATGACGCTTTGGCTGTTGGTGATCAGCTTAGTGGTGGGGTTTTTCCTATCGATCCCGCTCGCCTTGGCCAGGGTCTCACCCCGTGCATGGCTATCACAACCAGTGGCGTTTTACACCTACCTGTTCCGGGGTACGCCGCTCTACATCCAACTGTTGATCTGCTACACCGGCTTCTACGGCATCGACGCCGTGCGAGCCAACGCGGTACTCGATGCATTCTTCCGCCAGGCCATCAACTGCACGGTACTGGCATTCGTGCTCAATACCTGCGCCTACACCGTGGAAATATTTACCGGGGCGATCCGCAACGTCCCCCATGGCGAAATCGAAGCAGCCCGCGCATATGGCTTCACCAGTTGGAAGCTCAATGTGTTTGTCGTGCTGCCCTCTGCACTGCGGCGCTCGATCCCGGCCTATAGCAACGAGGCCATTCTGATGCTGCATGCCACCTCGCTGGCCTTTACTGCAACCGTTGCGGATATCCTGAAAATTGCTCGTGATGCCAACGCCGCCACGTTTCTCACGTTTCAGTCCTTCGGTGTGGCAGCACTGTTGTACATGCTCCTTTCACTTGCCCTGGTGGGCGCGTTTCGCTTGGCCGAAGGCCGCTGGATGCGCTTTCTTGTTCCCGTTCGAGGCTAAGTCATGACCCAGTCCCTGAAGCAAGCACTACCCGAATTCGCGAGTGTTCCCTCTGTGTCAACGGCTGCCCAAGGTAAAGCAGATATGGCAAGCTCGGCCAAACTGAACGTGGAAAACCTGCACAAGTGCTACGGCAATCACCAAGTGTTGAAAGGTGTTTCGCTGCAAGCGCGCAGCGGCGATGTGATAAGCCTGATCGGTGCCAGCGGCTCAGGCAAGAGCACGTTTCTGCGCTGCATCAATTTCCTGGAGCAACCCGATGCCGGCAGCATCACCCTGGATGGCCAACGGATAGAGCTGCGCAACGGGCGCGGCGGCCTGCAGGCCCCAGACCCACGCCAACTGCAAAACCTGCGCACACGCCTGGCCATGGTCTTTCAACATTTCAACCTATGGAGCCACATGACCGTGCTGGAGAATATCTGCATGGCACCGCAGCGCGTATTGGGCGTCAGTGCCCAGCAAGCCCGTGAGCGCGCCTTCAGTTACCTGGACAAGGTCGGGCTTCCACAGCGCGTCGCCGAACAGTACCCTGCCTTCCTTTCCGGAGGCCAACAGCAACGAGTGGCCATCGCTCGCGCCTTGGCAATGGAGCCGGAAGTCATCCTTTTCGACGAGCCTACCTCGGCACTCGACCCGGAATTGGTGGGTGAAGTGCTGAAGGTTATCCAGACGCTCGCAGAGGAAGGCCGCACCATGTTGATGGTCACGCACGAGATGGGCTTCGCCAGGCAGGTATCGTCCAAGGTGCTGTTCTTGCACCAAGGGCTGGTAGAGGAACAGGGCGATGCCACCATTCTGGACAACCCGCAAAGTGAGCGGCTGCAGCAATTTCTGTCAAACCGATTGAAGTGAACAAGACGCCTTGATGGACACCAAAGACAGCAACTCGCGGTACACCTTGGACCGGATCGACGAGGCCATTCTTGACGTGCTGCGCCATGACGGGCGTATCACTTATGAAAAGCTATCCACCCTGGTGCACCTCACGCCCCGGCCATGCCTTGAGCGGGTCCGCAAGCTGGAGCGCAACGGCGTGATTCGCGGGTACAGCGCGATTATTGATACCCAAACGTTATCGCCAGGGCTATCACTGCTGGTGCTGGTAGCGTTGTCCAACCAAAGCGGGCGTTCTGCCCAAAGAGCCTTTGAGACCACCGTCAAGGAGTGTCCGCAGGTGCTGGACTGCCGCTTGATCAGTGGGCATTTTGACTACAGTCTGCGCATGCGCTGCAAGGACATGGAACATTACCGGGTGCTGACGGAGTTGTGGCTCAACAATGAGGAACTGCATATTGACAAGCTAGTGGCGCATCCAGAATTGGCGATGGTCAAGGACAGCGCCCCATAACGCTGGCGAGAACCTGCCCGAATTCGCTTCGGGCGGACTCAGTGGATGGGACCACTCTACAAGAGCTGCACGGCGTCTACATCCTCGAGCAAGCCCTGCAGGGATTCGATGAACACCGATTCGGCACGGTTCATCCGCTGTTCACGATTCCACATCAAATAAACGTCCACATCAGCTACTCCGTCCGCGGGTGGAAGGCGCCACAACAACCCGTTGTGCAAGTCGACATCAACCAAATGCTCCGGAAGACAGCCGATGCCATAACCGGCGATGACCAGTCGCCGGATTTCTTCGAAACTGGATGATGACGCGACGATCTTGCCAGTGAAGCCTTGCTGGTCACGAAACATAGTGATCGGTGAAAGGTTTCCCCCCACCTGGTCGCTGGTAAAACTCACGAAATTCTCACCCTGCAGCGCTTCCAGGGGAAGCCGACGCTGTCCGAAAAGGCGGTGCCGCTTACCGCAGAAGAATGCATACCGCTGTCGCAACAGACGGCGTCGTTCAAGCTTCGCTTGGGCGAAACGGCACAGCCCCAGGCCAACCGTGGCGGTTTTCTGGCTAAGCGAGCTTTGGATGTCGGAACTGCGAAGCACCTCGACCTCTAGCTCCACACGCGGATGGTCACGGTGAAACTGAATCAAGAAATCGTCGTACAACGCCGATTGCACCTGGCTGATTGTAAGAATTCTAACCTTGCCTACCACGTCGTCCTGAGGCGTCTTGATCGTCGCCGCCAACCTCGACACGTTGCCGTAGATCTCCTGGGCGATGCGGAGTACCTCCTCGCCGGCCGGCGACAAATCAAATCGCGGACCGCGACGCAAAATCAAGGCGCACTCCAGTTGCTCTTCCAGCCGCTTGAGTGACTGGCTGACCGCTGACTGGGTGAGATGCAGGCGCGCCGCAGCACGGCTGATGCTTTTTTCCTGGCCGATGGTCAGGAAGGTGCGCAGCAGGTTCCAATCCAGCCGATCGTGCAGAAAGCGTCTACCCAGCCATTCCTGGCCCGCAGCGGGCACTTGTTCTTCGCTCATCACTCACCATCAGTAATCTGGCTAATAATCAGAATAAGTATTAGCAAATTGAATAATCATGAAGGTTAAGGGATAAAGGTGCCAAGCGCCATAGAGCGCACCGTGATCAGCCTTAGCACCCTGCCAGAAGTCAAAAAAACAAAGGGCCTTGTATGCACTCTTCAAGCACTCAGCCGCGCCGCGCGGCCGCTGCCGCCTTCGTGGGCACGACCATCGAGTTCTACGATTTCTATATCTACGCCACGGCAGCCGCGCTGATTCTTGGTCAGGTCTTTTTTCCCAGCGGTGACCCCGCGCTCAGCACCCTTGCAGCGTTTGGGACCTTCGCGGTCGGCTTCATCGCCCGCCCCTTGGCTGGCGTTGTCTTCGGCCACCTGGGTGACCGCCTTGGCCGCAAGAAAATGCTCCTGCTGACTATCGTACTCATGGGCCTTGCCACCACTGGTATTGGTCTGCTGCCCAGTTATGCCAGCGCTGGCATTTGGGCTCCGATCGGCTTGGTAGCCTTGCGGATCGTGCAAGGGATCTCGGTAGGCGGTGAGTGGGGTGGTGCAGTGCTGATGGCCAGTGAGCACGCCCCGAAAGGTCGGAAAACCTTCTACGCCTCCTTTGCCCAGCTGGGTAGTCCTGCGGGCCTGCTGCTAGCTCTGATCGCCTTCCGCGTGGTTACCTCCCTGGAGCCTGCGCAATTTGTCGACTGGGGTTGGCGACTGCCCTTCCTGGCCAGCGGCGTGTTGATGCTTATCGGTCTGTTCATCCGCTTTGGCGTTGATGAGTCCCCGGAGTTCAAAGAGGTCGCCAAGACCGGCGCGACCGCTAAGTTTCCGGTCATGGAGGTACTGCGTACTTGCTGGCGGCAGATCCTGTTTGCAGCCTGTGCCGTCACCATCGGGTCGGCAGGCTTTTTTTTCACCAACACCTTCATGATCACTTACGTGACCCAGTACCAAGGCATTCCCAGGGTCACGATTCTGGACTGCTTGTTCGTGGTCACGATTCTGCAATTTCTGTCGCAACCCCTCAGTGCGCTGCTGGCTGAAAAAATAGGCGAAGGTCGATTCCTGACGTTGGCGGCCCTACTGTCGATCGCCATGCCCTACCCCATGTTCCTGCTGGTCGGTTCGCACAACCTGGTGTTGATGACCCTGGGTATCACCATGGCCGTGGTCACGCTGTCAGGGCTCTACGCCGTGATCGCTGGCTATATGGCCCAGGCGTTTCCAGCCCACCTTCGCTACAGCGGGATCTCCCTGGCGTACCAATTGATCTGTGCCATTGCCGGCGGTACCACGCCCGTCATCGGCACGCTGCTCGCCTCCCACTACGCCGGCCAGTGGCTGCCGCTGGCATTGTTTTTCAGCCTGCTGGCCGGGCTTTCGTTGTTCGGCGTCTGTGGACTTACCCGCCTTCGCGAAGCCCCCATCGCCCAGCCAGCCTCGGCACTTTAACAAGGAGCTCACATGCATAACTCAGACACTATCAGCCCCGTGGAGTGGCAGGCACGCTGCGAACTCGCCGCTTTGTATCGTCTGGTGGCTTACTACCGCATGACCGACCTGATCGACACGCACATTACCCTGCGCGTCCCCGGGCCGGACCACCACTTCCTCATCAATCGCTATGGCGTTGCCTTTGATCGCATGAAGGCCAGCGACCTCGTACTGATCGACCGCGATGGCAGGGTCGTCCATGGTGATCGCGAGCGCAGCCGCGTGAACGCCGCGGGTTTCGTGGTCCATTCCGCCATTCATATGGCCCGCCATGACTTGACCTGCGTGATCCACACTCACACCGCTGCGGGCATGGCAGTGGCAGCCCAAGAGCAAGGCCTACTGCCAATCAGCCAGCACGCGTTGAAGTTCTATGGCAAGTTGGGCTACCACACCTACGAAGGCATTGCCCTTTCGCTGGATGAGCGTGCTCGCCTGGTTGCCGACCTGGGGCCGTACAAGGCCATGATCCTGCGTAACCACGGCCTATTGGTGGGCGGTAACGGCGTGGCCCAGGCGTTCCAGGAAATCTACTTCCTGGAGCGCGCCTGTCAGGCACAGGTGCAAGCGCTGGCCGGGAACGCGAAGCTGGTCTACCCGAACGAGGAAGTCTGTCGCCTGACCGCTGAACAATTCGATCGAGATGAGGCCAGCGAAATCATCGACCTTGGCTGGAAAGCGGCCTTGAGTCTGATCGAAGACCAGCGCGAGTCGTACTGCTCATGACCACCATCGTGCTGCTCAGCCGCGATACCGTGTTGCTGGGCCAACTGCAAAAAGCGTTCGCCGAGCACGCGCCAGCGCTGAAGGTTGCACTCGCGGACGCCCCAGAAGCAGCCGAAGCGGAAGTTGCCGCCTGCTGGTACCCGCCGGCCGGAAGCTTGGGCCGTTTGCCTCGCCTGCGCCTGGTGCACTCAGTTGCCGCCGGGGTCGACCACCTAAGTACCGACCCCAGCGCCCCATTGGTGCCTGTGTGTCGTGTGGTCGATCCGGATCACCGGCGCGGCATGACCGAATATGTGCGCTGGGCGGTCCTGCACTACCACCGCGACTTTGACCGTGTGAATGCGCAACAGCGTCAGAACCTGTGGCTGCGTCACCCACAGCGGCCTGCAAGCCAATTCAAGGTGGGGGTCATGGGCCTGGGCTCGCTGGGCTCTGCAATCGCCGCCGATCTGGCCAGCGCCGGTTACGACGTACGAGGTTGGTCACGAAGTGCCCGACAATTGCCGGGAGTAGCCTGCAGTCACGGCGATTCATCGTTTAATCAGTTTCTCGATCGGCTTGACCTGCTGATCAACCTGCTGCCGCTGACCGAGGCCACCCACGGCATCCTCTGCCAGAAAACCTTTTCGAAACTCGCTCCGGGTGCGGCGATCGTCAACGGTGGGCGTGGCCAGCATGTGCTGATCGACGACCTGCAGCAGGCATTGACCAGTGGCCAACTCCGCGGCGCGGTACTGGACGTGTTCGAACACGAACCCCTGCCTGCGGAGCACCCGCTTTGGCAAATGCCGGGCGTTGTGGTCACCCCGCATATGGCATCGGCCGCTGCTCATGACTGCATCGTCCGCCAAGTCGCCGACAACACTCGGCGATTGCTGGCCGGCGAGGCCCTGAACAACCTGGTGGACCCTTCGCAGGGCTACTGAAGCAATACGAGAGGTAGGCATGAACGTATTCAATTGCAACGGTGAACGGCTGTGGAGCAGCCTGATGGACATGGCTCAGGTCGGCGCAACCGAGAAAGGGGGCAACTGCCGCCTGGCGCTTTCCAGTGAAGACAAAGCAGGCCGCGAACTGTTCATGAGTTGGTGCAAGGAAGCAGGCATGAGCCTGGCCTTTGATGCCATCGGCAACCTGTTCGCCCGGTTACCCGGTGCCGATGACAGCCTTCCGCCGGTCGTCATGGGCAGTCATCTGGACACCCAACCCAAAGGCGGCCGGTTCGATGGCATCTACGGCGTGCTCAGTGGACTGGAGGTGGTCCGCTGCCTCGCAGAACAAGGTTTGAAGAACAAGCGCCCCATCGAGATCGCGGTGTGGACCAACGAAGAAGGCGCGCGTTTCACCCCAGCCATGTTCGGGTCCGCAGTCTTTACCGGGACCCTGCCTTTGCAGACCGCCCTGGATGCGCGTGACGCCGACGGTATCAGCGTCGCCCAGGCCCTGGACAGCACGGCTCACGTCGGTGAACTGCCGTTCAATCGCCCGTTCGATGCCTATTTCGAGGCCCATATCGAGCAGGGCCCAATCCTTGAGGACAACGGTTTGCCCGTGGGCGTGGTCACCGGCGGTCAGGCCATCTGCTGGCTGGACATCAACGTTACCGGCATGAGCGCCCACGCGGGCACCACGCCGATGGACCTGCGCCGTGATGCTTTTTTCGGTGTAGCAGACATGGCTGCCCGCCTGGAAAGCCTTGCCGATGACTTTGCACCCAAGGGCCTCGTCACCATCGGCCAGGTCAATATTGCGAAATCATCGCGCAACACGATTGCCGGCCAGGTCAGCTTTACGGTGGACTTGCGTCATCACGATGATGCCCAGATCGCACTCATGGAGCAGCAAGTACGGGCGCGCTTCAAGCACGTTGCTCAGACCCGAGGCCTGACACTAACCATCAATCGCCATTGGTTGAGCCCGGCTACCCCTTTTGACGCCGACTGCGTCGGCGCCGTGCGGCGTGCCGTCGAAGCGCTGGGCTACCCACATCAGGACATCGTCAGTGGTGCAGGACACGATGCGATTCTACTGGCGCGCCATTGCCCTACCACCCTGATTTTCATCCCTTGCATCGGCGGCCTCAGCCACAACGAGGCAGAGGATGTGATACCGGAGGACGCCCGCAAGGGATGTGATGTTCTGCTCAACGCCGTGATCGAGCGCCTGCAACGCTGATAGTCCCACTGCGGCGCAACCGGAGCGCCGCATCCAGGGCACGTCGAGGCCCGAACCAACAATAAACAAGCGCCCGGACGCGGGCGCGCGCACCACGCAATACCTGCCAATCAAAAACATTATCCGCTGAGCACTGGCTCATTTTGGAGACATAAGGCATGAACAGTTCCGCGTGCATTCCCGACCCGCTGGCCACCGAAGCCACACCGGTCAACATGAAAAAGGTGGCGGTCGCCAGTGTCATTGGCACCACCGTCGAATGGTACGACCTGTTCGTTTTCGCGACGGCGTCAGCGTTGGTCTTCAACAAGATTTTCTTCCCCGCCTTCGATGCTCTGATCGGCACATTGCTGGCCTTCGGGACCTTTGCCTCGGCATATGGAGCCCGAATCATCGGCGCCGCCTTGTTTGGCCACTTCGGTGACAAGCTGGGGCGCAAATCCATGCTGTTGATTTCGCTGTTGACCATGGGCGCCGCAACCTTTGCCATCGGCCTGCTGCCCGACTATGCCAGCATCGGAATCTGGGCGCCGGCGCTACTGCTGACGCTGCGAATTATCCAGGGCTTGGCCCTGGGCGGTGAATGGGGCGGCGCAGTGCTGATGGCGGTCGAACATGCCCCTACCAACCAGCGCGGTCTGTACGGTTCCTGGGTGCAGATCGGCGTGCCAGCCGGCACCATGATTGCCAACTTGGCGTTCCTCGCGATCGCCGCCATGCTGTCGCCCGAGGACCTGTTGGCCTGGGGCTGGCGCATTCCTTTCCTGGGCAGTGCGCTGTTGATCGCAGTGGGCTTGTACATTCGCCTCAACATCACGGAAACGCCTACCTTTCACCAGGCCCAGGCCAGCGAGCAGGCCGTCAAGGTACCGTTGCTGGAAATCTGTCGTAGATACTGGAAGCAAGTACTGCTGGGCGGCATTGCCACCATGTCCACCGGTGCCTCCTTCAACATCATCGTCGCCTTCGGCCTCACCTATGGAACCCAGACCCTGGGCTTCACCCGCCCAGTGATGCTCAGCGTGGTGCTGGCCTCCTGTGCGTTGTGCGTATTCCTGCTGCCAGCCTTCGGCGCCCTCTCCGATCGTATCGGTCGCAAGCCAGTGATCATTGGCGGCATCGTCGCCGAAGCCCTGGTGGCGTTCCCAATGTTCTGGCTGATGGACACCCGCGAACTGCCCATGGTGTTCCTGGGCTACATGCTGCTGATGACGGCCTTCGCTGCCAACTACGGGCCGATCGCAACGTTCCTTGCCGAGCTGTTCGGCACCCGCGTGCGTTACTCGGGTCTGTCGGTGGCCTACATGTTGTCCGGCCTGCTGGGCAGCGCTGCGACACCCATGGTCACCACAGCCCTGCTGAACTGGACAGGCAAAGGCTCCTCCGTGGCCTGGTACATGATTGGTTCTGCACTCATCTCGCTGATTGCTCTGCTGCTGCTCACCGAAACCTTCAAACGTGACCTGACCCGGACTGACAACCATGCCTGAGTTCACTCCTCGCTTGAAACCACTTTCGCTGATCGACAACAGGACCCATACAATGAGCAAGTCGCTGAATCTGCTGGGCCTGGGCACCAGCGCCGTGTTGATGTCGCTGAGCGGCAGCGCGTCAGCTGATTTCTTTGCCGATAGCAAGGCCACTTTGGGGCTGCGCAATTTCTACTTCAACAACGACTATCGCGACCAGGCGGGCAGCGCCGGGCAAAGCAAGACCGAAGAATGGGCGCAAGCCTTCATGCTCAAGTACACCTCTGGTTACACCGACGGCACCGTAGGCTTTGGGGTAGATGCGCTTGGCCTGCTGGGTATAACGCTGGACAGCGGCCCGGGCCGCCACCTTGGCAGCTCGATGATACCCAATGACGGCGATGGCGCAGCCCGCGAATGGGCACGCTTGGGCTTGACCGCCAAAGTTCGCTTCGCAAAGACCGAGGCCCGGGTCGGCACCCTGCAACCCAAGCTGCCAGTGCTGCTGAGCAACGATGGTCGCTTGCTGCCACAAACCTTCAACGGCGCGATGGTGACCAGCAATGACATCGACAATCTGACCTTGACCGGCGGCCGGATCAACCAGACTACCAGCCGCGGCTCCAGTGACCGCACCGGGCTCGCTGTCAGCGGTGGTACCCGCGCCAGCAACGATTTTGTATTCGCCGGCGCCGACTACAAGGTCAGCAAGAACCTTACCTTGCAGTACTACGCGGCAAACCTGGAGGACTACTACACCCAGCAGTTCTTCGGACTGCTCAATGTACTGCCACTGGGTGACGGCCAATCGCTGAAGACTGATCTGCGCTACTTCGATACTCGTTCCAGCGGTGCCAACGACAGTGCCTCAGGGCGTAGCCAGGGCTACAAGATCAGCGGCTACACGGACGATAGCAACGGCAAGATCGATAACCAGACCTGGAGCGCGATATTCACCTACAGCCTTGGTGGCCATGCGTTGACCGCAGGCTACCAAAGCGTCTCGTCGGGGAGCAACTTCGCCCAGCTAAACCAGGGCTCGATCACCGGCAAGGGCGCAGGTGGGTCCAGCATTTACCTGTTCACCGACCGTCTGCTCGCCAGCTTCAACCGTGCAGGCGAACGGACGTGGTTTGGGCAGTATGCCTATGACTTCGCGGCGCTGGGCGTCCCTGGCCTCAGTGCATCGATGGTCTATCTCAAGGGCGACCACATTCAGACAGCCTCAGGCCAGGATCAAAGCGAATGGGAGCGCGATGCGGCGCTGGATTACGTGATTCAAAGCGGCACATTCAAAGGTGTTGGCCTGGGCCTGCGCCAGGGGGTATTCCACTCCCAGGCCGACGCCAATCAGGATCAAACACGACTCATCGTCAGCTATAGCCTGGACCTGCTCTGACCCTTTGGCTCGCCTGCCAACCAAGCAAGCGGGCCATCCAAACCGAGGTATTACATGAAACGTATCACTGCCGCCCCTGGCACCATCGGTCCTGTGGGCCCCTACTCGCAGGCCGTTATCAGCGGCCACTTGGTGTTTACCGCCGGCCAGATTCCCGCGAGCGAGGACTTCGACTCACAACCTGACACTTTCGAGGAACAAGTCCGCCAGACACTGCGCAACCTGGAAGCGATCCTGATTGCGGCGGGCTCCGACTTCGACCACGTCATCAAGGTCAATGGCTACCTGACGGACCCTGCGCAACTGGAGCCCTTCAACCGCGTGTACACAGAGGTATTGGGACATGCCCCCCCTGCTCGAACAACGGTGTGTGTGTCGCTGTGGGGCGTGACGCTTGAACTCGACTGCGTGGCCGAGCTGATTGATCCACCGGGGGCCCGACCATGATGAATGAACAGCAATTGCGGGAAAAACTCGAACGCGTAAGCTTTGCCACTCTGGGTCATTTCCTGGAGGACGGCTTCGTCTCCCCCGCCATTCGCGCTCAGCTCAGTGGCATCAAAGTGATTGGTCGCGCTCGTACCGTTAGCGTTGGAAATGCTGACGCATTTGCAGTCAACCGAGCGCTCGCCTGGCTCCAGGTAGGTGATGTGCTGGTCATTGACATGCAAGGCGACCACGAGCATGCCTGCGTCGGCGCCGTCACCAGTTGCGCTGCCGCAGCCCAAGGTGCCCAGGCCATAGTCGTCGACGGGCTTGTGACCGATCTCAATGAACTCCGCGCAGCACGATTGCCTGTGTTCGCCCGAGGCACCAGCTTGCTGACCACTAAACTGCGCAGCGACCCGTGCAGTGCACAGAATGTCGAGATAAGATGCGGTGGCGTACCCGTCAGACCGGGCGACTGGGTGCTGGGGGACGACAATGGCGTGTTGATCAGTTCGGGAGAACATCTTGCAGCCATCATTGACCAGGCCCTGGACAGCGATGAAGCCGAACCGTTACTGCTTGAACGGCTGACACGAGGAGAACCGATTGATGCGGTTCTGCGATTGGATTGACCGAAACGCGCTTCCGGGCGCCAAATGCCCCGCCGTAACCGAATGTCTGCAATGAAACGGCGCTATTGTTTGATGACACAGGCCGGGCTGGCAAATCAGCTCCGGCCTGCGACTGTTGCCACTATCAGCCCCTGACAGAGTTGATATGTTCAAGCGACAAACCCGCCATCGCCGCACACCCCATATTGGCCAGAGTGCGGTCCATTTCATCCTTGAAAATACTTAACACCTGGCTGGCACCAGCTTCACCAGCCGCCGCCAGGCCATAGAGCAATGGCCGGCCAATCAGTACCCCAGCCGCGCCAAGCGCCATCGCTTTGACCACATCAGAACCGCGCCTGAAACCACTGTCGACGAGGACTCGGCCGGGATGGGCGAGCGCAATGTCCTTGAGCACGGACATTGGCGAGCAGCTCGAATCCAGCTGGCGGCCACCGTGGTTCGAGAGGATGACACCATCAGCCCCCAGTTCGATGCAGCGTGCGGCATCGTCGGGGTGGAGAATGCCCTTGACCAACAGGCGATGAGGCCACTGCTGCCGTAGCCGCTTCAATGCCTCCCAGTCGAAACTGGCGTCCATTTTACGTGACAACAATGCGGCCTGCAGCTCGACATTGTTGGCGTCCTGATTGGCAAAGTTCGCCATTTGAGGCATGCCACCTGCCAGCAAGCTCATGGACCAACGCGGGTGCAACATACCGTCAAGCATCACTTTCGGCGTGTATTTGAACGGCAAGCCGAAACCGCTGCGCAGGTCGCGCTCACGCTTGCCGTTGACCGCAACGTCAGTGGTCAGCACCAGTGTTCGGCAGCCTGCGGCCAAGGCCCGTGCAACCAACTGATCAGCCAGGGACGGATGTACGACGTACAGTTGAAACCACAGCTCTCCGCCCGCCTTGTCCGCTACCTGTTCGATGGATGCGTTGGCTGCCGTGGACAGCATGAAGGGGATCCCTGCCTTCCTGGCCGCGGTGGCCAAGGCGATGTCCCCCCTTGGCCAAAAGGCACCGTTGAGGCCCGTGGGCGCGACCAGCAAAGGCATTGGCAGCGCATTGCCCAGCAGGTTGACACTCAGGTCCCGCGTGGATACATCCGCCAGCCGCCGGGGGCGAAATTCCCACTCGTCGAATGCAAGGCGGTTGCGCTGCAGGCACTTCTCATCTTCGGCGCCGCCTTCAAGGTAGTCGAACACCATTCGGGGAAGACGTCGCTTGGCCAGTGAACGAAAACCTTCGACGCTAAAAGCTGAGCTCATGGGATCCTCAAGGCAGCACTAGTGTGGTGTTTCACAAATACCATGGAAAATTTGGTCTACGCTTCATAGAAACCCACTCATCAAGAGTTGTGTCTCGACATGGGCCGACCAGCAACCGTCATTACTCTTTCTGAAACTGAAAAAGCGGAGCTTCTACGCCGGATAAAGCTCCGCAAAGGCGCCCAAGATGCATCTCTGCGCGCCCAAATAATCCTCGCTTGTGCGGCCGGCGAGTCAGGCAACGACATTGCTCTGCGCCTGGGTACCAGCAAGGATGTGGTCTCACGATGGCGCCAACGTTTCTCTAAATTGGGATTGCTGGGGTTGAATGATGAACCGCGCTCCGGTCGTCCGCGCACCATTTCGGATGAGCAAGTTCAGCAAGTGGTCAATCAGGTATTGCAAGGCAAACCCGACGATTCCAGCCACTGGAGTACGCGCCGTATGAGCCGCGAGACGGGCCTTTCTCCAGCCAGCATCATGCGCATTTGGCACGCGTTCGGAATCAAACCGCATCTGGAAAAAACCTTCAAACTTTCCACAGATCCATTGTTTGTCGACAAGGTTCACGACATTGTTGGGCTGTATTTGAATCCGCCCGAAAGGGCGCTGGTGCTGTGCGTTGATGAGAAAAGCCAGATTCAGGCCTTGAACCGCACACAGCCTGGATTACCGCTTTCACCAGGTAATCCCGCCACTCGCACGCACGATTACAAACGCCATGGAACAACCTCTCTTTTCGCCGCTTTGGATGTGGCAACGGGTGAAGTCATTGGCCGGTTGAGACGCCAGCATCGCAGCACTGAGTTCCTCGCCTTTCTGAAAGAAATCGATGCATCGGTTCCTGATGACATGCCGATTCATCTGGTCATGGATAACTATGCCACGCACAAGACCGACAAGGTCAGAGCGTGGCTTGCTGCGCGTCCACGCTACAACATCCACTTCACGCCGACTTCTGCCTCTTGGCTGAATTTGGTCGAGCGCTTTTTCTCAACGTTGAGCGAGAAGTGGATCAAGCGACAGGCGCACGCCAGTGTCAAAGATCTCGAAGCTTCGATTGAGCACTACTTGGAGACCTACAACCAGAACCCGAAACCGTTCCGGTGGCACAAAAAAGCAGAGGACATCCTCGCCTCGGTAGCTCGTGCAGCACGAGCTTTGGGCGCGTGATTTTCCATGGTATTTGTGAAACACCACACTAGAACACACAATAAAACCCCACTCTATTGAGCGGGGTTGAATTCATCAAATCGATTTATTCAGACCTATAAATAGATACTATTTATTCTGGGATGGCTCGGGGAGCAGCCAGGGGCAGCGTCTCTGCGGTGGCACCCGGCGCCGTCTCGATAAGGAACAGGCCGGCAAACGCTGCGGCGAGCGACACAACCCCCACAACCATCATGGGAACTGCCAGGCCGTACACGTCAGCCAAACCACCGGCAACGACTGGCATCAGGACCCCGCCGACCAGCTCGCTCACGCCGGTTGGTACACCCACGGCGGCGCCGGTCATGGTGGGTGGAACCGATTCGCTGGGGATCACCGCGAGGAACAACGGTGCAATACCGAAGCCGAAGATGCCGGCGCCGAACAGGATGGCGAACATCACCAACGGCCCTGCGTGGCTCAGCGCGAAGGCGAGCATCAACACTCCGTAAAGCGTTGCACAGGTCACCAATATCGGCTTACGCCCCCAGCGATCTGACAGGGCAGGCACGGCAATCATCCCCAGGAAACCACCAAACCCCATCCCGATACGATCAAACCAGTGGTACTCAGCGACAAACCCACAATTTGCGTCAGGTACAGCGCGACAAACGTCGAGAACACGAAAAGCCCGGTCTGGAACAGCGAACCGATGACCGTGGTGACCCAGATGTTGCGGAATTTGAGAACGCTGGCAAGTGAGGCGCGGTCGGCGGCATTGGGCTCAGTCGCCACCTTTCGCGGTTCGCGCATGATCCTGGCAAGCATCAGTGTCAAGATCAGCCCCGGGATACCGAGCAGGAAGAACACCCACTCCCAGCGCATGTACAAGCTCAACTGGGTAGCGATGATCGGGCCCAGGCCAATGCCCAGCAGTGGGAAAAACGCTTGGTGAATGCCCATGTTGAGGCCGCGACGTCTTGGTGTGGAAATTTCCGCCAGGGTCGCAACGCTGGCACTGAACACCCCGCCCTCACCTACCCCCAGCAGGCCGCGGACGGCCAGCATCCCACCGAAGCTTTTGACGGCGCCCGTCATCCATGTCATGAGGGAAAAGAAGATGCCAGAGTAGATCAGCACCCTTTTGCGCCCGTGGCGGTCGCTGATGCCGCCCAGAAAGTAGGTCGACAGCGCCCATGTCAACGCCAGCACTGATGCGATGGCGCCTGCCTGGGTGTTGCTCAAGGCCAGCTCCGGTATCAGGATTGGGAACAGGTACACCACCACCAACCGGTCCAGCCCCACGATGCCGAACAACACCGCCAGCAGCCATACCATCTTCCACTCGTACGCTGAATCACCCACCGTCTTGTGCTGCATGCCCTGCCCCCTGCAAAGGTAATACCGATTAATTGGTTTCTGGCTCGTCGGCCAGTTCAAATGCGTCACTCGAAGCGCTAGTACCCTTGTCTGCGACAGGGCGACGTGACTCGCTGTTGAACAACAAGCGGGTCACGTCACTACGGGAGTAGTGCCCAACCGGGTCTGCGGCAACCTTGGCCAGGGTCACGGCATCAAGGTTGATGTCCGCATACAGCAACCCCTCCTGGTCCGGCGGCAAGGCTGGGGCAAGATCGGCACCATCCGGGCCGTAGATGCGAGCGAAACCGCCGCCGACCTTGAGCAGATTCCGCGCTTCATCGCTGTGGCAAAGCAACTCGATCACGTCTTCGGAGACCATCCCGCATGGCGCCAGTACGAAGCACTGGCCCTCCACTGCGTAAGTGCGGCTGACCGCGTTGTTGACCGTGCCACCGATGGCGGGAGTGACATCGGTGTACAGCGAAAAGCCTGGCCAGGCGGCGACATGCACTTGCTCGTGCTTGCTGTACATCGCGAACTTGGTCAACGGCTGAATGTGTTCCCAGCAGCACAGCCCCCCAAGGCGGCCAATGTCGGTCTCGTGCACCTGAATATCACTACCGTCGCCTTCCCCGAATACCATGCGCTCTGCCACGGTCGGCTTGAGCTTGCGACGGGTCGACAGGGTCTGCCCCTGGTCGTCAATGAACGCCTGCGCCATGTACAGGCTGCCATTGGAACGCTCCGTGAAACCGACGCACACAAAGATCCCATGATCTGCCGCAGCCTGTTCAAGACGCTTGTAGTCCGGACTGTCGAGTACCAGTGCCTGCTCGTGATACTGCAGCATGTACTGCATCGCCCAGGCCGGTGACCCCAGCCAGAAAAACCATGGGTAGCCCGGGATAAAGTTTTCCGGAAAGGCAATGACGCGCGCACCGTTGGCGGCAGCGTCAGCAATCAGGCCAATGCACTTGTCGACCGTGGCGGCACGGTCCATGAAGACGGGTGCGGCTTGGACTACTGCGACTCGATACGAAGGTGAAGAAGACATGGGAAACCTCAAGCAAAAGGGCATGCAGCCGTTGCCAACATCTTTGATGAAAATGAGCAGGCACACTGTGCTGAAAATCCCGTCGAACTTGCCTGAGTTTCCCCAGCGCCCCTCACGTTTTCGTGGCTCCCCAGAACCGTGCACAAATGAAGCGAGCGCTCCTCAATGAGGCGCGTTATTCTTGTTCGCAACGGTAGCCACCCAACCTATGTACTGGACTTCTTCCCAGAGTTGCCTGTAGATCCCGTTTCAATCGGGATGGCGATGCGGGGCACCTTAATTGCTTGTCATAGTCAAGCCGCCTGCGCAGGACACTTACATGCATACCACCCTTTCAACCCGAGCAATCCCTGACGGTGATCGCTTGCCTTTCTGGCGAGAAACCATTGGCAGGATGTTCATGCCGCTCGAATGCTCCATCGGCATCGGTGACTGTTTCAACGCCGACCTTCAGCACGCACAGGTTGGCGCAGTCGATCTGATGACGTTGTCGGCCAGCGCTCACCAGGTCACCAGAAGTGCTCGACTGGCTGGAAAATCCGACGCCGACTACTTCATGGTCAGCTATCAGATTCACGGGCAAGGGCATTTGCGGCAAGGGGGGAAGGAGTCCACGCAGTGCGCGGGTGAGTTTGTGCTGTATGACAGCACTCAGCCTTTCGAGATGGCCTATGCGACACCGTTCACCAAGCACATCCTCAGGATTCCCCGGAGCGTGCTCAATGCTCATCTCAGCAGCCCGGAACGCCTCTGCGGTTTGACCATAAACGCCCAATCGAGCCCCAGCATTCTGCTGGGCGGCATGTTGCGTTCATTGACAGAGCACACCGTCGAGGTAGGGAGCCATGTACTGCACCCTATTGCGAATGCCCTGATTGAGCTCGTGGTTGGCGGCCTTCAGTCTCTGCCCCAGGCTCAACACTGCACGGCTTCCAGGCTGCAGACCTTTCACCTGTCCCGTGTGAAGAACTATGTGCTCCAGCACCTTGGAGATCCTAGCCTGAACGTCGAGAAAATTGCCGTTGACCTCAAGATGTCAGTCAGTTCGCTGTATCGCGCTTTCGAGAACGAGGAGCAGCCTCTTTCGCAGTGGATCTGGAGCCAACGGATTCAGCTCTGCCAGCGAGATTTGAAAAGTCCTGCCTTGGTGGGCAAGAACATCGGCGACATTGCCTTCGACTGGGGGTTCAGCAACTGCACGCATTTCAGCCGCGCCTTCAAACGCGAAACCGGCATGACTCCCAAAGAGTTCCGGCATCAGCACCTGGCCACGCACAGCCCCCAGTAAGGCTGCACGTGAAGGTGTAACTCAGCGTTGATCTTTCATTTGCACCAGTGCATGCAGCGTTTGGGTAACCGGCACTGGAACCTGGTTTGCCAGGCCCATTCTGACGACGGCGCCGGCGATAAAATCGTTCTCAGTCCGTCGCCCAGCCTCGATATCCTGAAGCATCGAGGGTTTGTGGCTTGTATGGTGCGCGAAAGCATTGTCGATGGCCGCCGTGATTCGAGCCTTGCTTGCATTGACCCCCATTGCTTGCGCTACAGACACGGCCTCCCCGACTACTGCGGCAACCGTCCGTTTGCCTGAAGGCGACTGACCAAGCTTGCCCACCGTGAGCCCAGTGACCGAACAGATCGAATTCAACGCGGCGTTGAACGCCAGTTTTTCCCAGATAGACACTTGGACCTGTGGTTCGGCGGTGCAGGTCAGACCGGCATCATCGAATGCAGCGGCGATCGTCATGACCCGCTCCACTGCTTCGCCAGTGTGACTCCATATCCTTACACAGCCACGGCCATGGCTGGAAACACAGCCTGGAGCCAGCAGCTGCGAGGGAAAATCCGTTGTACCCACGATGATTCTCTCCGGCTTGACGACGCCAGCGATCAGTTCGGCGTTACCAAGCCCGTTCTGCACGGATAACACCCAGGTAGCCGGGGTCAGCAAGTGCCGTACATCCTCGATAGCCTGCGCGGTATGGAACCCTTTCGTGAAGATCATCAGCAACTCGAAGGGGTCAGTGAAGTCGCTCGCCTCGCCAATTTCAGGCCAGATGCGGACATCCTCATCGCCGATCAGCAGCTGCAGGCCATGTGTGCGAATGGCATCAATCGCCGGCCTGGATACCTCGATAAACGCCACATCGTGACCCGCGGTAGCCAGGCGAGTACCAAACAGCCCTCCCATGGCCCCTGCCCCTATGACACCAATACGCATGGCAACTCCTCAAAATCGATAGGTGTAGGTGGTGATCAGGCGGTTCTCGTCATAGTCGGCGCCGGCGAGAGAACCGCTGCCGAAACGAGTCTTGACGTCGATGTGGCGCCACTCAAAGCCCAGGTTCTTGAAAGGGCCACTTTGGATGACGTAGCTGAACACCAGATTGCTTTCACTTTCCACGTTGCTAGGCAATGCAGTGCCACGATCAATGCCCGTGCCCCGCATGTAACGAGCCATGGCCTTCAGGCCTGGAATACCTATGGCTGCAAAATCGTAGTCATACCTGAGTTGCCAAGAGCTTTCATTGAGTTTGAAAAAACCCAGGGTCGACCAGTTCACCAGATACGGTTGTGGCGCATAGCCGTTGAACAATGGAAAAGCGGACTCGCCCAACATCCGTTGATACCCTAGGCCAAATGAATGCCCCGATGTCGACAATGTTGTCATCGCGCCATACGTCCGATTGTCGATTTTGCCGTACAACGCCTCACCCGTTTCGCTATTACGGTAATACCGAATATCCGTCTTCAACGTGTATCCGTCGCCTAACCCAAGCACATCGGTGAGGCCAAAGTAGTGTTGTTTGTAAACGTCTTCAAGCTGGCCGTAAAAATAAGTACCGCTCAGCCCTGCGGCCAACTGGTAGGTTGCCCCCGCGAAACTCAAACCATCGCTCCGGTGCTTGATATCCGGCCCGTTCATCAAGTAGATCTTTTCGTGGTCGGACGAATCCCGAGCAGCGATTTGCGTAATCCTTCCGCCTGTCAAAGTAAGACCTTCCCACTCCTTCGACTCCAGCATGGCCCCTTGGTACGTGGTAATCAGCTGGCGGGAATCATCTATATAGGCGACGGGCAAAGTCGGCCGCAGTTCGCCGATTTTCAGCTCGGTCCTGGACACTCGAATTTTACCGGTCACACTCGAACGTCCGTATTCCCTCACCTGTTCCTGACGGCCTGCGTCATAGGGAAGGACGGTGTCGGGTCCCCGGCCGCCGCCGCCATCAAGCCGATAAGCCCACTGAGCACTGGCGTCCAGGCCAAATTGGACCACCCCGTCGGTGTAACCCGAGATGAACCGCAAGTCGAATCCTTGACTCCAACTACCTACTCTGGATTTGGGTGCATCACTTTGCTTGAAGTCGCGATCAATGTAAGCGTTGCGCAGCCCCAACGTTACTTTACTGTCATCGACAATGTCCGCTCTGGCGGCCAGGGGTTGAATTAACGTCACGCAACCCATAGCGAACACCCGGCACGACGACTTGGAAATAGTCTGCATAAGCTTACCTGTTTATTATTGTTGGAAGGCGACAGCAGACTGCTCTTCATGATCCATGAAGAGCAGTAATTACGTTTCAGCGGCTTTGACTTACTTTAAAACTCGACTGCACTCAGAAGGGATAAACACGCGGTCGCATCTGGACACTCACCCAATGATCGGTGGTGAATTCCTCAATGGCCCACTCGCCATTGAATCGCCCCAGTCCCGAGTTCTTTTCGCCACCAAATGGCGCATGGGCTTCATCGTTGACGGGTATGTCATTGACGTGTGTCATGCCTGCCTTGATTTGCCTGGCAAAGCGCGCCCCCCGCTCCAGATCCTTGGTAAATACAGCACTTGATAACCCGTACTCGCTGTCATTGGCCAGTTGCAAGGCATGCGCTTCATCGCGAGCCCTCTGGATTCCCACGAGCGGTCCAAAAATCTCCTCTCGGGCAATTTCCATGTCAGCCGTCACATCGGCAAATACGTGCGGTGGCAACAGATTGCCTCGTGGTTCGCCTTCCACAACCGTTCTCGCCCCTTCCTCCTTCGCCCGAGCGACCTTGCTCAGCAGACCGTCAAGTTGCTTGCGATTGATGATGGGCCCAATCACTGTGTCGGCATCGTTGGGATTGCCTACCTTCAGGGTCCTGACCTTGGCCGCGTACAGTTCGACGAAACGATCGTACAATGCGTCTTCGACGATAATCCGATTAATGGCCATGCATATCTGCCCCTGATGCAGGAACTTGCCGACCACCGCAGCAGCCACCGCCTGTTCCAGGTCAGCATCGGCGAGCACCACGAACGGGCTATTGCCACCTAGTTCCAGCGCTACATGCTTGAGATATCGACCACCACTGGCAATAATACGCCCAATATTCAACCCAACGGGGGTGGAACCCGTAAACGAAATGAATTTGGGTACAGGGTGCTCAACGAAGGCATCACCAATCTGAGCCCCCGCGCCCACCACCACACTGATCACACCCTTGGGCACACCCGCCTCTTCGAAAATTCTCGCGGCCAGCAAGCCGCCCGTCACAGGAGTGTCACTCGCTGGCTTGATGACGATGGCGTTGCCCAGTGCCAATGCCGGCGCCACCGAGCGCTGGGTCAGGTGGAAGGGAAAGTTCCAGGGGCTGATCACCCCCACTACGCCGAGCGGTTCACGATAAACACGATTTTCCTTGCCAGGCACATTGGACGGCAGGATCCGGCCGTGGACACGCGCAGGGAAAGAAGCAGACTCCTGAGTGATGCCCCGTGCCGCGCCCCACTCGATCTGTGCCTTGATCCGCGTACTGCCGGACTCACGGATGATCCAGTCAATGATTTCCTCGCGGCGCTCATCGAAAATCTGCACTGCCCTGAGCATGTTTGCAGCACGTTGTGCTGGGCCGAGGTTGGCCCAGGCCGCCTGCGCCTGTTCAGCGGCCACATAGGCCTGATTCAAATCCTGGCGGTCGGCCTGGACAACCTCCAACAAGGTATTGCCCGTGTAGGGATCCGTGACGGTGAGCACGCTGGCTGCGCTGCCTGCTCGCCATTCTCCTGCGATCGGCAGTAGATGCATGTCTTGATAACGTACTGGATTGACTTGACTCACGTGGTGTCTCCTTGGACGGTAATGCATTGAAATCAGGAATGAGCGTCAGCCGTGCGGGGGGCCGATTCGTTGGCCAGCAGGGTGCTCTGCTTGACCATGGCAATGGCGAAAATCGCAATCAGCCCCGGCACGGCGCAACAGATGAAATTCAATTGAAGCGGCAGGTTCAGGCTGAGCATGAGCCCACCAAGCGCAGGGCCCGCAACACCCCCAAAACGTCCGACGGCGGAACACCAACTGACACCGGTGGAGCGAATTTCACTTGGGTATTGCTGAGCCGCGAAGGCATGAATGACCGCCAGGGTGCCAATGGTGGTAGCCCCCGCAATCAACAGCATGACATTGAGCAGCACTGGCCCGGGCTTGATGCCCAAAGTGCAAAGGGACAGCACCGCCAACGTGAAAAACACGATCAAGGTAGGCTTGCAACCCCATCGGTCCGCCAACCAGCCGCCGCCCAGGGCTCCTGCCGTTGCCCCAAGGTTCAAGATCACCAGGAACATCAGGCTTGATCCCAGCGGGTACCCCCAGCGACCATGATTTTTGGCAGCCAGGTGTTCAGCCCATAGACCATGAGCAGGCACATGCCGAAACCCAACCACAGAAACAGGGTGCCCACGCCCCGCCCCTCTTTGAACAATCGGGACAGGGGCGTGGACGTTGAGGTGCGTGCCAATGCCTCGTAACGCACAGAAGAGATGTCCACGCCTGGCACAATGCGGGCAAGCAGAGCAGCCGCGGCGGATTTGTTTTTCGAAACCAGGAAAGGCAGCGACTCCGGAAGATATCGATACATCCACGGCAAGCTCAGTAATGGCAACCCACCGATGATGAACGTCGCTTCCCAGCCAAACCTGGGTATGACCAGCATGGACACCAGTGCCGATATCATTGCCCCGATGGAATAGAAGCTGAGCATGACAGTGGTCAGAGTGCTGCGTCGGTGGCTGGGCGACAGGTCGCTCATCAAGGCCACGATATTCGGGATCGCGCCACCCAGGCCGACGCCGGTGAAAAACCGCATAGCTGCAAAACTGGGCGCATCCCAGGCAAATGCATTGAGCAATGCACTGGTGCTGGCGACGGCTATCGCGCCAAGGATGATCGTGCGGCGACCAAACCGGTCAGCCAGCGGGCCAATCGCTACCGCCCCGAACATCATGCCGAACAACGCGGCACTCCCCATCCACCCGGCTTGCAGCGGGGGAATCGACCATTGCTCCATCAACCGGGGAACCACCGACCCATAGATGACCAAGTCATAGCCATCGAACAGCATGATGAACGAGCACCAGAACAACAGGCCGTAATGAAACCTGCTCAACGGCGCTGCCCCGGCAACCTCTGTCGCGTTGTTTACAATCATGATCAACTCTCTTGTTTTTGTTATGCGAGGGTTTGGCGGGCGCCCAGCGGGCGCCCGCCGGTCATCAATGAGGCTGGATGGTCACGGTGGGCACTTCAATCACGGTGGGCTCCGTGGCGTCCAGGGCCGCCCTCAAGGCAGCCTCAAAGCCCTCTCGCGTGTCGGTGTGTACAGCGTTCACGCCGTAGCCCTTGGCAATGGCGCAGAAATCCAGGCCAGGTACATCCAGACCCGGAGCATCCTCGACGTCCAGCACGCCAGCAAACCAGCGCAGCGCGCCGTATGTACCGTTTTTCAGAATGATGAACACGACCGGGATGTGGTACTGCGCCGCAGTCCAGAGCGCAGTGATGCCGTAGTTGGCGGAGCCGTCGCCGATCAGGGCAACAACACGCCGGTCTGGCTGGGCCAGTTGAACCCCCACTGCGGCCGGTAAGCCGAACCCCAGGCCACCGGCAGCCGGGAAGTAGTAACTGCCTGGGTGACGCATGTTCATGCGCTGCCAGAACGCGGTAGTGGTGGACGTAGATTCCTTGACGTAGATGGTGTCTTCGGGCGCGACCGCATCAAGCACATCGAACAACGTCTCGGGGCGCAAGTGATGAGGCTCATCCAGCAAGGCAGGCAATGCAGGCAGAGGATCAGGATAAGCCCTGGCCCTTTCCTCCACGCCTTCGGCCAGTACCCGCAGCGTCTCGGCGATGTCACCGATCAGGGTGTCACCCATGGGTGCGCGGGCAGCTTCCTGCGGGTCGGAGGTAATGTGCAGCAAACGCGCCCCGGCCGGCAGATAGTCCCCTGGTGCGAACTGGTGATAGCGGAACACCGGGGCGCCGATGACGACGATCAGGTCGTGGCCAGTCAACGTCTTGCTGATGCCGGCGATAGCCGCAGGCAGCACCCCACGAAACGCCGGATGGCGTGTCGGGAATGGGCAGCGCGAAGCAGAGGGGGCTACCCATACAGGCAATTTCAACTTGTCTGCCAATGCAACAGCATGGTCATTGGCGCGGGTGGCATCCACGTCAGGGCCCAGCACCAGCACAGGGTTGTGCGCCGAATCAAGCTGTTTGATCAGCGCCTCCAGCTGGCGCGCGTGGGGAGCCCCGGCCGTCTGTACTTCCCGTTCCAGCAGGTGCTCCACGCCCAAAGGCGCCGCTTGTTCCCAATCGTCGTAAGGAATAGACAGATAGACCGGTGCTTTAGGTGAGGTGTTGGCGGTATGGATTGCCTGGCTCAATGCCCGAGGTACGTCCTGAGCGGTTGCTGGCTCATAGCTCCATTTTACCAGCGGCTTGGGCAGCTGGGGGGCGTCCACGTTGGCCAGCATCGCCTCCACACCAATCATCGACCGTACTTGTTGGCCTGCGGTGATCACCAGTGGGCTGTGGGAGTACCACGAGTTGGTCAAGGCCCCCATGCCATTGCCTGTGCCTGCCGCCGCGTGCAGGTTTACGAACGCAGGCTTTCCACTGGCCAGCGCGTAGCCATCAGCCATGCTCACCACGGCACCTTCATGAAGACCCAGCACGTAGCGAAAATCCTGGGGGAAATCCTTCAGGAACGGCAGTTCGTTGGAGCCGGGGTTGCCGAAGATAGTGGTCATGCCATGACGACGCAGCAGCGCGTAGGCGGCAGAGTGAATCGTTTTCATCGGTTCGTATTCCAGGGTATGGCTGATGGCCCTACTGTAGAAATCGGAATAAAATCGATCAAATCAATATTTTATGCTGCAACAATAAATACCACTTATTCTGAACTAGGTCTGCCATGGCTCATTTTGATCTCAACCTGATCACTACATTCGTCACCCTGTACGAGACCCAAAGCCTGACCATCACGGCTGAACGCTTGTTCGTGACTCAACCGTCGATCAGTTATTCCCTGGGCAAGCTGCGTGACCATTTCGACGACCCCTTGTTTGTGCGCAACAGCCAAGGCATGCAACCGACCCGGCTTGCCGCCCAGCTGTATGTGGGCTTCAAGCAGGCGGCGCGCTGCATCGACGAGTCAGTGGCAGAGGCGCGGAAATTCGATCCCGCCCACTCGAGTCGGCAGTTTCGTCTGGCGCTCTCTGATCTGGGCGAGATGGCGTTGTTGCCCAGGCTTATGGAGCGCTTCCATTCCCGGGCGCCCAACATCGAGCTTGAAATCGTTCCCTTGGAGATCGATCAGGTAGGTACCTGGCTGAATGACGGGCATATCGATGCAGCCATTTGCAGTCGACCGGTGGCTGGCCCTGGTTTGTCGTCGCAAAAACTGCTGAGTGAGCGCTACGTCTGCCTGCTGGACGCCGGCCACCCTCGCATCCAGGCCGAACTGTCCATGCCGCAGTTTCTGGCCGAGCCTCATGTGCTGGTGACCCGGACATCGGGGCATGGGATGGCGGAGGATGTACTTCAGAAGCTGGGCGCCAAGCGTCGAATCAAACTCAGGCTGCCCCATTTTTCGGTGCTGCCCAAGGTGATACCGGGCACAGAGCTGTTGGTCATTCTGCCTTCGCAGATAGCGGAGAGCTTTTGTGAAATGCCCTTGAGCAGCCCACTGAAAACCCTCGAACTTCCCTTCCAGGTGCCCGCTTTCGAGGTCACCCTCCACTGGCACACTCGCAGTACCCAGTCGACGGGGCTTAACTGGTTCTTCGAACAGATCAAGGCCACGCTGGGCGAATCCGGCAGGACCTGAGGGTGGCCTGCTCGTTCTTGACGCAAGGCAGCGCATCCTTGCGCTGTCCAGGCAACACTCAAAGACCGATTTGCGCCCCCAGGTCGTAGACAACCTGCAAGCCTACAACTGCGCCGTTGCTGCTCACCTCGGCCTGCGGGTTGTAGAAGTTGCTGGGGTTGAAAACGTACTGCACGCTTGGCTGGAACGCCAGGTACGGCGTCGCCTGCCATACCATGTTGAGTTCCACACGTGACTCGGCTTTGGCCATCCCCTGATCGAGACCTGTGGCCAACCGCTGATCGTGCTGGTATTGGACCTGTTTATCGCCCAGACGCAGGTAGCTGGCCTTCACACTGACCGAATCCTGTGGGCGCCCGAACGGCCCGACCCGGGTGATGCCTGCCTCGACGAAGTGCCGGAACGGCTGCAGGTCATCGGCGCTCCAGGTCCAGGCACCGAAGACTTGCCAGGCCTTGTCCGGCGCGCCCGTCGCGTGAGCGCCCTCTCGAGAAAGCGTTTGCATGAAGCGTAGGATCAAGCCACTGCTGCCGCGCCGAGTTGATCCGTCCAGCACAACCGTCTGCTCTGCCGTGTTGTAGTAGCCGTTGAGTTCATAGTGATAAGCCAGCGGGTCCTGCTCAAAGCTCTTTTGTGTGCCTACGCCACCAAGCCAGGTAATACCGTTGGCGTCGTCAGCATTCCAGTTCCAGCCCTTGGTGTGCTTCAGGTAATCCGCTGGGTTGGACTCGAAGGCACCGGCGTGTACATAGTGGCCATTGTCGAACGAGTAACGCGTGTAGCCGCCCCAGCTGCCGTAGGGGTAAGGCAGGATACCCATGGTGTTTTCAATGATCGGATCGTTGCACGTAACCCAGTTGGCGCAATTCATCATGTAAAAATGCTGCTTGGCGTTGCTGCGCCCCACATCCACTTCCAGATGGTCGTCCAGCAGCATTTGCCGGTACTCGAATTTCGACAGGTATCCGCTGTCGATGTCGTTATGCATGGGGGCGCCGCCAAGCGCGCTCCCTGTAGCCCCCTGCCAGGCATTGCCCGTGGGTTGGCCCTCATTGCGCATCCATGGAAAGAAGGTGTATTCGAACTGGAACGTGCCTCCGGTCAAGCCAAGCAGTTTGGACATATCCACGTCAGCCCCCGCGAAGATGACCGCTTCATTGGCGAAGGTATGGGGCCGAGGCCCGGTATTGAGGTTTTCCAGCATGAGATCGCTGACGATCAGGTGCGCCTTGAATGGATTGTCGTCCGTAGCCATGGCATCAGCCCAGGCTGCCCCCGTCATGCTGCTCAACGCCAAACCAACGGTTACACAAAATCGACGCGCAGAAGTGCCTGCGACAAATGGGATCGCGTTCATTATTTTATGTCCGAAAGATTTCGAGATCGCGCAGTGAGGCCGCTGCGCATTCAAATGGGTTACGTCGATCAGTGTGCGATGGCGGGCAACGGCCCTGGCCCCCAGATCGATTCAAGCGTGCGACCGATTGCCAACAGCTGGTCATCCGTACCAGGCAAACCATCAATTTCCATCCCTACAGGAAGTCCTGATGTCCCTACTCCCACCGGCATGCTCAGGCCTGGCATTTTTACATTGCTGCTCGGATCAGTATTGCGGATGATTCGCCCGAACTTTTCAGGCGTACCCGCATCAGGGCCTGCCGCAATCGCAACTTCTGGCACAGTGGGAAACAGCAGCGCATCGAGCTTGTTATCCGCAAACGTCTTGCGGTAGAGCTCGGCCAACTTCGGCACCCCGGTCTTGAGCGCATAGTGGTAGGCGTCCGCGCCCGGAATCATCTTTCCATCAGGCCCAGGGACTTTCCCGGGCACCACCATGGCCGAGAAAATACTCTGCACGTCAGGGCTCGAAACCTTGTGCGCCAGGGTCTTGAAGGTAATTCCGGTGGACTGGGACAAGAGGTAATCGGTCAGCGCTTTGCGCGCTTCCATGATTGCCACCGGAGTGGCAACGGCCGAGGCTAAAGCCCCAAGGCCTGGCATTTTGACAGGGACGATCTGGACGCCTGAACCTCGCAACTTATCAAGCGCAGCGTTGGCCTGGGCTGACACTTCGGTATCCAGGTCCGCCCAGAAGAAATCCGGGATACCTAGTCGGATCTTCGCAGGCGCCAAGGGCGCAAGCGCGGAGGCGGACCTGCCGCTGAGGATCGAGTCCAGCAGCACAATGTCGCCTACGGCATTGGCCATGGGGCCAGCGGTATCGCGGCTGGTGGAAATCGGCGTGATGCCCACGCCACTGTACCGTCCCACCGTTGGGCGGAACCCCACGCAGCCGTTGAGGGCACATGGCTCGCGGCTGGAGCCGCCGGTATCGGTGCCCATGGCGATCGGGATCAGGCGTGCACCGAGCGCCGTTGCACTGCCTGAGGACGAGCCGCCTGCAATACGTGACTGATCGAAGGCATTGCGTACCCCTACAACACCTGGAATGTGGAAAGCGGTGTTATAGCCAGTGGCGCCGAAGGCCAGTTCATGCATGTTGGTCTTGCCAACCACGATGGCGCCTGCGGCCTGAAGCCTGTCAATGATCGGCGCATTTGCCTTGGGATAGAAATGCGCCAGCCCAGGGGTACCCGCCGTGTTGGCGAACCCCACGACCTGGATATTATCCTTGATTGCAATAGGAACACCGCCCAGAGGCAGACACTTCTCCCCTTTGGCAATGCGCTCATCCGCGGCACGCGCCTGGCGAAGTGCACTCTGCGCATTCAACGATATAAACGCATTGAGTTGCGGATGAGCGTGGATACGGGCCAGCCAGTAACCGACGACTGATTCGCTGGTGAACTTTCTCTCGCAAATAGCCTGGGCCGTCTGCTCGGCACTCATCAAATGGAAGTCTTGTGGCAGCTCCGATGCCGCAGCACCGGCACTTGCGGCAAACAGGCTAATCGCCAGGCAGGAAAGTCTAGTCTTCACGGATATTCCTTGAGCGTCAGTCGATCCCTACTGCAGGGTTCGATGACGTCATTTACGCACAGGAAAATATCCGTCAAACATCCTCATTAATGAGGAGCTATCAATGCACGCCTGCACGCATGGCAAGCTCGGTTCGATTGCTGGAATGGGTCTTGAACATGGCGTTTTTCAGGTGGGTTCGCACCGTTGTGAAGCCGATGCACATGAGCCGCGCAATCTCCTTGTCACTGCGCCCGGCGGCCACGTGTTCGACAACGGCGCGCTCCCGGGGGCTCAAGGCACCAGCAAGGGGCGCTTCGACCGCCAGCGCCTGCTGAAAATAAGGCGTAAGTGCATTGAGCAAGCACAGTTCGCGTCTACCAAAAGCAGGTTGATCAGCGCTACGCCATATGCGTAGGTCGCCCACGTCCCTGCCCTCGTGGAAGAAGAACACGTTCACCCCATGGTGCATGCCGCATGGCTTGAGGAATTCGGCGTAGTGCTCGGTCTGCTCCAGCACGTTCCGGCCAATCACCTCATCGACACAAGCAGCTTTGCGCTGCGCCCTCAGGCGCGGCGTGACGGTATCACGGGCATGGATCTGCTCGTCGTAACGCCTGAGCATCCGTGTGTCGATGTTAACCGCCGCACAACGGGTGGAAAGGTTACGTGAACTGTCCCACAGGTAGGAGGCGCCGTAGTCCGAGCGCAGCAACTGGGTTATATCCGCCAGGACGTGCTGGCGTACTTCGTCCCCTGAACCACCGGTACGCAGGCGCCAGACGACTTGAGCGAAAAGGTCGAGCTCAGTGTTCGTCATGTCCATTGGGTTGACTTGCATGGGCATGCTCCGTTTTGTTTTCACGTAACGCAGCAATTTCCGGGCCGGATCTTCACAGGTGCAACGTGGCGTGCTCGATGTAGTGCCGGACCGCTGCCGCCTGCTCAAACCGCCGATGAATCAATGCCAGCCAGGATTGTGCAGTAGCCCCCTTGAGCGGGCGGTACTCGACCCCGGGCAACGCCACGCGCCCTACCAGCGACTCTGGCACTACCGCCACGCCCTGGCCCAGCGACACCAACGCCAGCACCGCCACCAGGCTGCCCGGTTGCGGGCCAAGCCGAGGGGCGAAACCTGCATCAACGGCCACCTGCAACGTTCCATTGATCTGTTCGGGCAAAATAAAAGTGGCTTGGGCCAATTGCGCCCCCGCCACCTCGGAGAAACGACATAGCGGCGAGTGGGTCGCCATGGCCAGCACGAACCCCTCGCTGTGCAGGGGTATGGATTCAACGCCTTCGGGCAGTGACACGGGTGCCCGCACGATAGCGATATCCAGCCGGCCCTGGGCCACCAGGTCCGGTAACGATGCCATGGGCCGCTCACGCACATTGAGCAGCACATCGGGATAACGAGCAGTAAACCCCTGCACCTGGCGCTGCAAAACACCTGAATAGACGGCCGAGGCCACGTAGCCGATTTCAATGCTGCCGGTCTCGCCGCGCCCGGCGCGTTGCGCCTGTTGCTGGGCCTGCTCGAACTGGAGCACCGCAAGCGAGGCCTGCACCTTCAGCACCTCACCCGCCTCGGTCAAACCCACCTTGCGCGCCTGACGCGTGAACAACCGTGCGCCCAATTGCTGCTCCATGTCCTGTATCTGCCGCGTCAACGTGGGCGGCGCAATGCCCAGGTGGCTCGCCGCCAGGCTGAAGCTGCCAAAGCGGGCCACGGCCAGGAAATAACGGAAATGGCGTAGCTCCAAGCTGATTACCCCGCAGGTAATGAAAAGGCGTTTTCCAGCTAATTAAACACTATCACCGCTGTATTAAGCTGCCAAAACGTTACCTTAGAGTATTAAATCATGTCATCGCTGCTTCCGGCCCGCCCTCGACAGACCCTGCTGGTCGCCTCGGCGGCTTGCTCACTCATCATCCTTGACACCAACATCGTCGCCGTCAGCCTGCCCAGCATTACTCGCGACCTGGGCGCAGGCTTGGCAGATATTGAGTGGGTGGTCAGCGCCTACATGCTCAGCTTTGCGTCATTGTTGCTGCCCGCCGGCAGTCTGGCCGACCGGTTTGGCCGCAAACGAATGCTGCTCTGCGGCCTGGTCCTGTTTATCCTGGCGTCGCTGGGTTGCGGGTTGGCTACAGGCAGCTTTTCGTTGGACATGGCCCGCGCCGTGAAAGGAGTAGGCGCGGCGATGCTGTTGACCTCAGCACTGGCGTGCATCGGTCACGCGTTCCACGACGATCAGCAGCGGGCCAGGGCCTGGGCGTTCTGGGGGACGTGCATGGGCGTGGTCATCACCCTGGCACCCGTGGTGGGTGGGTTCATCACTGCCACCGTAGGTTGGCGGTGGATCTTCCTGCTGAACCTGCCGATTGGACTGGTGCTGATGTGGGGTGTGAAACGCGGGGTCGACGAGTCCAGGGATACCCAGGCCGCCCGCCTTGACCCGCTGGGCAGCCTGGCCTTCAGCACTAGCCTGGCGTTGCTGGTGTGGGGGTTGATAGAGGCCAATCGCATTGGCTGGGAAAGCCCCACTACCCTGCTGCGACTGGCTGCCGGCGCTGCCATGCTTGGCACCTTCATCTGGATAGAGAAAGCCCAACCTCGCCCCATGGTCGACCTGCAACTGCTGCACTATCCGCGGTTCATTGGCGCCTTGCTCGGCATGTTTGCCTATGCGGGTACCGCACAAGTGATGATGACCCTGCTGCCCTTCTATCTACAGAACGGCCTGGGGTTTTCCACCATTAACTCGGGACTGGGCATGCTGCCCTTTGCGCTGGCCATGCTGGTATGCCCCCGCATGACCGCCCGCCTCGCCGCCCACCATGCGCCGGCTACCCTGATGGGCACCGGCCTGGCGTTGGTCGGCATGGGTAACCTGCTGTGCGCGTGGGCAACCAGCAGTGGCCGTTATGGTGACTTCGCGCTGGCCATGATCGTGACCGGCGCTGGTGCCGGGATGTTGAACGGCGATTCCCAGAAAAACATCATGATGTGCATACCCCGTGACCGCGCCGGCATGGGCTCGGGCATGAGTACCACCATGCGCTTCAGTTCCATCCTGCTGGCGTTCGGTGCGTTCGGTGCATTGCTGTCAAGCCTGCTACGGGCGGGATTGGAGGCAGGGTTGGCGGGGATGAAACTCCCCCCGTGGCTGTCATTGGCCGAGTTGGCTGCGCGGGTAGCCGCCGGGGACCTCGCATCGACAGTGAGGTTGCTGCCACCCGCTTTGTCGGAACAGGTGACCCACCTGGCACCGCTGGCCTTTCGAGCGGCCTTTCACGGCGTGTTGTTGGCCGCAGGCGTGGCGGCTTTATGCTTGAGCATCATTGTTGGGCTGCTGTTGCGCCAACCACTGCCCGTACTGCGCGTTCAGGTCCATTAACCGAGGACAGGACCTGCAGATGCGGTGAAGCCCTCGAGAGGTTGCCAGTCAATGCGCAACCTCCTGAAGCGCGGGCGTTAATTCACCCGCATGCCCCCAGCGGACATCAACATTCTCAACGCCATCGCCACCAGAAACAAAACACCCACGCTGGCCGTGTAGATAACCACCAGCCACGCCATGCGGCTCCACAGGCTGGCTGTGGTCTTATCGTCCATGCTCATCCCCATCGGCTCAGTGGTAACCATCTTCAGCCCGCACCTTGCCGCGGAACACGTAGTAGCTCCAGAAGGTGTACCCCAGGATGAACGGCAGGATGAACAGCGCCCCCACCAGCATGAAGCCCTGGCTCTGCGGCGGCGACGAGGCCTCGACGATCGAAATCGACGGCGGAATGATGTGCGGCCACAGGCTGATGCCCAGCCCGCTGTAGCCCAGGAACACCAGCGCCAGGGTCAGCAGGAACGGTGTGTAGTGCGCTTGCCTGGAGACCGCTTGCAGCAGCCACACCAGCACCAGCGCCACCAGCACCGGTACTGGCAGGAACCAGAACAGGTTGGGCAGGCTGAACCAGCGCGCGGCGATGTCGCCATGGGCCAGCGGCGTCCAGATGCTGACCGCCACGATGACCGCCAGCAGCACCAATGCCAATGGGCGGGCCAGGCGATGCATCTGCCGTTGCAGCGGCCCTTCGGTTTTCATGATCAACCAGGTGCAACCCAGCAAGGCATACGCCACCACCAGGCCGGCCCCGCAGAACAGGCTGAACGGTGTGAACCAGTCAAAAGCCCCACCCGCGTAGCTGCGATTGACCACCGTGAACCCATCGATGAACGCCCCCAGGGCCACGCCCTGGAAGAAGGTCGCCACCAACGAGCCGCCGATGAACGCCTTGTCCCACAGATGCTGTTTGGCCTTGGTGGCCTTGAAGCGAAACTCGAACGCCACACCGCGGAAAATCAGCCCCACCAGCATCAGCACCAACGGCAGGTACAACGCCGACAACACCACGCCATAAGCCAACGGGAAGGCGCCGAACAGCGCCGCGCCACCCAGCACCAGCCAGGTTTCATTGCCGTCCCAGACCGGGGCCACCGTGTTCATCATCACGTCACGGTCTTTTTCGCCAGGCACGAACGGGAAGAGAATCCCGATGCCCAGGTCGAAACCGTCCATGACTACGTACATCATCACCCCGAAGATAATGATGATTGCCCAGATCAGCGGTAGATCGATACCCATCTCAATTCTCCTCGTCGGCAGCGGACAGCGGCCGTGCCGGGGTGCGGGACTGGCCAGGGCCGCCGTGGGCGCCATGGTCAACGTGGGGCTGCGGGCCCTTGCGCACCAGGCGCATCATGTAGCCGATGCCGGTGCCAAACAGGCTGAAATACACCAGCACGAACAGCACCAGCGTCACTGTCAGTTGCTCGACGCTGTGGTTGGCGACGGCATCCTGGGTGCGCATCACGCCGTACACCACCCAGGGCTGACGCCCCACTTCGGTGGTGAACCAGCCGGCCAGCAAGGCGATCAACCCCGACGGCCCCATGAACAGCGCCAGGTACAGGAACGGCCGGCACTGGTAGAGCGTGCCGCGCTTGCGCAGCCACAGGCTCCACAGGCCGACCACGATCATCAACATGCCCAGGCCGGCCATGATGCGAAACGACCAGGAGATGATGGTGGAATTGGGCCGGTCTTCCGGCGCAAAGGCCTTCAGCGCCGGGATCTGTTTGTCCAGGCTGTGGGTCAGGATCAGGCTGCCCAGGTACGGGATTTCCACCGCAAACCTGGTCTTCTCGGCCTGCATGTCGGGAATGCCGAACAGAATCAGCGGCGTTGGTTTGTCATCGGTGTTTTCCCAATGCCCTTCGATGGCGGCGATTTTCGCTGGCTGATGCTTGAGGGTGTTGAGCCCGTGCATGTCGCCGATCACCGCCTGCAGCGGCGCCACGATCAACGCCATCCACATGGCCATCGACAGCATGCGCCGCACCGCGGCGTTGTCGCGGCCGCGCAGCAGGTGCCAGGCGCCGGAGGCGCCGACGAAAAATGCCGTGGCCACGAAGGCGGCGGTGGCCATGTGCATCAGTCGGTACGGGAACGAAGGGTTGAAGATCACCGCCAGCCAATCGGTTGGAATGACCTGGCCATTGACGACTTCAAAGCCCTGGGGCGTCTGCATCCAACTGTTGGAGGCCAGAATCCAGAACGTCGAAATGATCGTGCCCAGCGCCACCATGCACGAGGAGAAAAGTGCAGGCCGCGCCCTACCCGGTTCCAGCCGAACAGCATGACACCCAGGAAGCCCGCTTCCAGGAAGAAGGCCGTCAGCACTTCATAGGTCAGCAAAGGCCCGGTGACGGAGCCGGCGAACTGCGAAAAGCCGCTCCAGTTGGTGCCGAACTCATAGGCCATGACCAGGCCCGAGACCACGCCCATACCGAAGTTGACGGCGAATATCTTCGACCAGAAATGGTAAAGGTCGCGGTAAGTGTCGTCGTGGGTCTTGAGCCACAGGCCTTCGAGCACGGCGAGGAAGCTTGCCAGGCCAATGGTGATGGCCGGAAAGATGATGTGGAATGACACGGTGAATGCGAACTGCATTCGGGCGAGGTCAATCGCCGGCAGGTTGAGCATGAGCCACCTCAAGTTAAGGAAATGATGTAGCCGCTGCCGTCAGGCTGCGCTGGCCAGCGATTACACTGGAGAGATTCAGGGCGGCTGAGGGCCAGCGCAGCCTTCGGCAGCGGCTACGGTTTTGGTTTTGGTCGTAGTTGCGGTTTGGCGATTACCGACGCCGGAACAACGGCCGCGGTTCGATGGCCGAACGACCGTACAGCACGCTCATGCCGGCCAGGCCCTTGAGGGCGTCTTCGGCGGACTTATCCTCGCGTACAGCGAAACTGCTGAAACCGCATTGGCGCATGTGGCTCAGTTGATCACGCAGCACATCGCCAATGGCGCGCAGCTCGCCCTCCCAGCCCAGGCGGGTGCGCAACAGATAAGCCTGGCTGTAGGCCCTGCCGTCACGAAAGCTGGGGAAATCCAAAGCAATCAGCGGCAGCACTTCCAGCCACAGTTCCAGGCATTCCAGATCGTCATCCGGCCCCAGCCATACGCCATGGCTCACATCGTGTTGTGCGCTCCAACGGCTCAGCGGGAGGATCAATCGGCCTGGGGGCAACTCGCCTTCCCGTTCACGCACCAACGTCCAGGGGTCGTCGGCAGCCAGGCATGCACCCTGCGTATCCAGTATCAGCAGGTTGTTCATGCCAATTGCTCCTCGCACGGTGGATATACCCGTTCCTTGAACGGCTCGATGCCAATGCGAGCAAAGGTGTCGATGAACCGCTCGTCAACTTCGCGGTAATCAACGAAGGTGTGCACCACCCGCTCGATTACCTCGGGGATCTGTTCGGCGCTGAACGAAGGGCCGATGACCTTGCCCAGCGAGGCACTCTTGCCCTGAGCACCGCCGAGGGTGATCTGGTACCACTCCTGACCGTTCTTATCGACGCCCAGAATGCCGATATTGCCGATGTGGTGATGGCCGCAAGCGTTCATGCAGCCGGAGATATTGAGGCTGAAATCGCCCAGGTCGTGCAGGAAGTCCAGATCGTTGAAGCGCGCCTGGATCGCCGCAGTAATGGGCAGCGAGCGGGCGTTGGCCAGGGCGCAGAAATCACCACCCGGGCAGGCAATGATGTCGGTCAGCAGGCCGGTATTGGCCACGCCCAGCCCTTGCTCACTGGCCAACGTCCACAAGGCCAGAAGGTCGGTTTTGCGCACATCCGGCAGAATCAGGTTCTGTTCGTGGGCAATGCGGATTTCGCCGAAACCAAACACCTCCGACCAGTCGGCCACGGCCTCCATCTGCGCAGCCGTCAGGTCGCCCGGCGGCGTTTCAGGACCGGGCTTGGTGGACAGTGTCACGCTGACATAGCCTGGCACCTTGTGGGCGTGGGTGTTGCGCGATACCCAGCGAGCGAAATCGGGAAACGCCATCAGCTGGCTGCCGAAGTTCAAATGATCGTCCGGCAGCAGTTGATAGGTGGGCGCAACAAACGCATCGGCAACACGCTGGTACTCGTCGACCGTCAGCTGCGCAGGACCGTCCTTGAGGTGTTGCCACTCTTGCTCCACCTCGGCCGAGAACGCCTCGATGCCCAACGCCTTGACCAGAATCTTGATGCGCGCCTTGTACTTGTTGTCACGCCGACCATGGCGGTTGTACACCCGCAGGATGGCCTCCACATACGACAACAAGTGCTGCCAGGGCAGGTCCTCGCGGATCTGCTGCGACAGGATCGGGGTGCGCCCAAGGCCACCTCCCACCATCACCCGCAGGCGCTTCTCGCCCTCGGCGTTGGCGTACAGATACAGGCCAATGTCATGCATCATGATTGCGGCGCGGTCCTGCTCGGCCGAGCAGATGGCGATCTTGAATTTTGCGCGGCAGGAACAGGAACTCGGGGTTGATGGTCGACCACTGGCGCAGGATCTCCGCCAGCGGGCGCGGGTCCATCAATTCGTCGGCGGCAACGCCTGCGAACGCTTCGGTGGTGATGTTGCGCACGCAGTTGCCCGAGGTCTGGATGGCGTGCATGTCCACGTCGGCCAGGTGCTGGAGGATGTCCGGGACCTGATGCAACTCGATCCAGTTGTACTGCAGGTTCTGGCGGGTGGTGAAATGCCCATAGCCGCGGTCATATTCCCGGGCGATATGCGCCAACGTGCGCAACTGACGGGACGACAAGGTGCCGTAGGGGATGGCCACGCGCAGCATGTAGGCATGCTTCTGCATATACAGGCCGTTTTGCAGGCGCAGCGGCAGGAACTCCTCTTCGCTCAGCTCGCCGGCCTGGAAACGCTCCACCTGATCGCGAAACTGGGCCACCCGCTCGTGCACCAGGGCACGGTCATAATCATCGTATCGGTACATCGTCAGGACCTCATCAGGGCCTGCCCTCTCGCACGGGGCAGATTCGATGGGGGCACTATCCTCTGATGCTGATACGGGTTACAGATTCACATCACCAATAAAAAAGCAGATCAGATACCCTCATGGTGTGGTCAATTGACGCATTAAATCATCATCTGATCCGATTTTAATATCGGAATGTGAATCTGTTTAGCGCCAGCGGATTGTCCCATGCTGCGGGTCAAGCCAACTGAAGTATTGCCATGAAACGTTATGAACAATTTGCTGCGGTGATCGCCGAGAAAATACGCAGCGGACTGCTGCCACCCGGGCAGAAAGTCCCTTCGGTGCGCATGGCCAGCCAAACCTATTCAGTCAGCCCCTCCACTGTGTTCCAGGGCTACTACCTTCTGGAAGACCGCGGGCTGATCCAGGCGCGTCCGCGCTCTGGCTATTACGTTCGCGAGACTACAGCCCGGTCAATGGACGAACCCAACCCCGTTCAACGGGCCAGCGATGGCACCGAAGTTGGCGTCAGCGAGCTGATTTTTTCGGTGCTCTCGTCCCTCAAGGACCCAAATACCGTGCCGTTCGGCTCAGCGTTTCCCAGCCCCGACCTTTATCCTCTGGCGCGTTTGGGGCGCTCCATGGCCAAGACCGTGCGTTACCTGGATAGCAGCCGGTTGAGCGACATGACCACCGGCCATCCCGAGCTGCGCCGGCAAATTGCATTGCGTTACATGAACAGCGGTGTGCGCCTGCCCATGGATGAGCTGGTGATAACCAACGGAGCAATGGAAGCGCTGAACCTGTGCCTGCAATGCGTCACCCAGCCAGGCGATCTGGTTGCCATCGAAGCCCCGGCGTTCTATGCCTGTCTGCAGGTACTTGAACGCCTCAAGCTCAAGGCCGTCGAAATTCCCGTGCACCCACGTGACGGCGTCAACCAAATGGCTTTGGCGGACGCCCTCACCCGGCTCCCGATCAAGGCCTTCTGGTTCATGAGCAACCTGCAAAACCCTTTGGGTGCCAGCATGAAGGATCATGCCAAAGCCACCCTGTATGGGTTGCTGGAGCAGCATCAGGTACCACTGATCGAGGATGATGTATATGCCGAGCTGTACTACGGGACCAAACCACCCCATCCGGTCAAAAGCCTGGACCGTAGCGGGCTGGTCATGCACTGCGGCTCGTTTTCCAAAAGCCTTGCGCCAGGTTACCGCGTGGGCTGGGTGGCTGGCGGGCGCTACACCCAGCAGATCGACCGCCTGAAACTCATGACCACTCTTTCCCCCTCACTACCTGCTCAGGCGGCTATCGCCGACTACCTCCAGTACGGCGGCTACGACCGGCACCTGCATAAACTGCGCGATACCCTGGAAACCCAGCAAAATGCCATGCTGGCTGCCGCAGCACGCTATTTCCCTTGCGACACGCGCGTTAATCAGCCACTGGGCGGCTATTTCCTGTGGTTCGAGTTTCCGGAACGGGTGGATTCGCTGAAGTTGTTCGAGTTGGCATTGGCTCAGGGCATCAGCATCACCCCGGGACCCATTTTCTCCGCCAGCCACCAGCATCGCCATTGCATACGGCTCAATTGCGGCCACCGCTGGGACAAGCGCAGTGAAGATGCCATGGCGTTGCTGGGCCGCATCATCGCTTCGTTTTGAAAGGCCTCGCCATGATCCTTGTTCTGCTAATTGAAGGTTCAGGCCCTCAAAGGTTGCCTTTTAGCTCAGCAACGCCACAATACCTGCCGTTTTAAGCTGGCAGGAACCTACACCGATGCACGCATGCAAAGGCCCGCTCTGATGAGCAAGCCATTCAGCACCCTCGACGACGTCGCCAAGGCCGCCGGCATGTCCCGCGCCCAGGTGTCCCGGGCCCTGCGCGGCGACCCCGGCGTGCGTCCCGAAACCCGCAAACACATCGACGCCATCGCCGCCCAGTTGGACTACCGCCCCAACCTTGCGGCGCGCAGCCTGGTGTCGGCGCGCTCATCCATCGTCGGCCTGGTGATCGGCGACCCCAACAACCCCTTTCATATCCAACTGGCCCAGGCCGTGGACCGCGAGCTGACCGCCGCCGGATTCGACCCTGTGACATCCCTGCGCGCGGTGGAAGATGCCTCTGCCCTGCGCGAGTCCGATCGCCTCCTAACGCTGCGCGCCGCAGGCGTGATTCTGATCGGCACGCCACACACTTCGCAGACCATTGCCGACATCGCCGACAAGCTTCCGTGCGTGTACATCGGCAGCAAGAACATCGCCCACCCCCGGGTCACGGCCATTGCCGTGGATGACGAATCCGGCGTACGCATGGCGCTGCAGCATCTGCTAGACCTGGGCCATCAGCGCATCGCGCACCTGGGGGGCGGCAGCGAAGTGTCGGCGCGCCAGCGCACGCGCACCTACTGCCGGGTCATGCAGGAAGCCGGTTTGCAGCCACACTTTCTGCGCGGCACCCACGATGCGGCGTCGGGTCGCCGAGGGGTGGACCAACTGTTTGCCCAAACGCCGCGGCCTACCGCCATTTTCGCCTCCAACGACTTTATCGCCCTGGGCGTGATGGACCGGCTCAAGGGCATGGGCCTGTCGGTACCGGAGGACGTGTCGGTGGTGGGTTTCGATGATGTGCCCACCGCTTCCAACGAAGTGTTTTCCTTGACCACACTGCGTCAGGACACCGATCAGCAGGCGCTGGAAGCGGTGCAGGCGTTGCAAATCATCATCGCCGGCAAGGACAAACCGGCGCGTCGACGCAGTATGCCGGTCACCTTGATGGTGCGCCGCTCCAGCGCCCCGCCGAAGCCCGTCTGAGCCCACCCATACGGATTGCTGACAACGCATTCATTTGACGTGGCAATACGCCGCACCTACTATGCGCGCACCCCGCCTACCCGCACGCACGTGTCTAGCACATGCCTTGCAGCGTTGAGCGGGGATTTTTTTGAGCGCCAATGAGAGCGCTCTCATGGACAGATCATCGTTTCCAGCGACTGATTTCCCCGCTATCGATCAACAGGAGTCGACATGAAACGACGGAGTGTCCTCAAGGCCGGGCTGGTGCTTATCACCACCAGCGCCGCGGCCACCATCTACCGCCCGGCCGGTGCAGCGCTGCGGGTGTTCAACGGCGGCGCCCGCTGGCACGCCAAGGCAACCCTGCCACCGGTACCCGCCGCCCCCAGCAAACGCATGTTCCTCAGCGACAAGGAGTTCGCCCAGATCAAGGCGATCTTCGACCGCCTGATTCCCGCGGACGAGATCAGCGTCAGCGCCTCCGAAGCTGGTTGCGTGGTGTTTATCGACCATCAACTGTCAGGCGATTACGGCCAGGGCTCATGGCGTTATCGCGCAGGTCCCGAGCAGCAAGGTACGGCCGCCCAGGGCGATCAGTCACTCAAGAGCCCCGCCGAGCTGTACCGCGCAGGCCTGGCCGAGTTGGACGCCTACTGCCGCAAGACCCTGGATGCGCCCTTCGAAGCGCTGTCGGTGGAGCAGCAGGACGAACTGCTCGAAAGCATGGAGCAAGGCCAGGTGCGCCTGGGCAACGTGCCTTCGGACATCCTCTTCAAGCAATTGCTGGCCAACGTCCAGGAAGGCTACTTCGCCGATCCGGTGTACGGCGGCAACAAGGACATGGTGGGCTGGAAAATGATCGGCTTCCCCGGCTCGCGCTACGACTACCGCGACTACGTGGAACAGCGCGGGCAGAAACTCAACATCATCCCGGTGAGCATCATCGGCCGCGTCTGACCTTGCGTTGCAGCCTTGCCAAACCATAAGCGCCACCAAGGCGCAGCCTGATTCTGGAATTACACATGACCTACACAAGACCGAAAGCCGACGTTGTCATCGTCGGCCTGGGGTGGGCCGGCTCGCTGATGGCCGAAGAACTCACCCGCGCAGGCCTGGACGTCGTCGCCATTGAGCGCGGTGTCTGGGAAGAAGCCAACAAGAACTACCCGCCCAGCATTGCCGCCGACGAACTGCGCTACGGCGCCCGTCGCGAAGCGCTCAAGCCACCGAGCGTGGAAACCCTGACCTTCCGCAACAACCCGCGGCAGACCGCCCTGCCCGGCCGCGATTTCAACATCTGGCAGATGGGCTTCAGCGTCGGCGGCGCCGGCAAGCACTGGGCCGCCAACGCCTGGCGCTTCAACCCGTCGGACTTCACCATGGCCACTCGGGTCAAGGACCGCTACCACAACATGAAACTGGCCGACGGCCTGATCGTGCAGGACTGGGGCGTGACCTACGATGACCTGGAACCGCACTACGACCGCTGGGAAAAGATCGCCGGCGTTGCAGGTACGGCCGGTGTGCTCGATGGCAAGGTACAGCCTGGCGGCAACCCCTTCGAAGGCTCGCGCACCAGCCAGTACCCCACGCCGTCCATGGCCCGCTCGCACTGGAACGAGAAATTTCGTGAAGTGACCGAGAAAATGGGGTTGCACCCCTTCCCCATCCCGGCCGGCACCATCGGCGCACCGTACACCAACCCCCTGGGCGTCAATCTGGCACCGTGCACCTACTGCGGCTTCTGCGGTTTCTACGGCTGCGGCAACTGGTCCAAATCCTCGCCCAATGCCTGCGTGATCCCGGCCCTGGTGTTGCGCCGCAACTTCACCCTGCTCACCGAATGCACCGTGCTCAAGGCCGAGAAAGCCCCGGACGGCAAGACCGTTACCGGTGTGACCTTCAAGGACTCCGACGGCAACCTGGGCTTCCAGCCTGCCGACATCGTGGTGTTCGCCGCCTACCAGCTGGACAACGTGCGCCTGCTGCTGCTCTCGCAAGTGGGCACGCCTTACGATCCGACCACCCGCACCGGCACCGTGGGCCGCGCCTACAACTACCAGACCATGTCGTACGGCTTCCTGTACTACGAAAACGAGCAGATGAACCCGTTCATCTCCACCGGCGCGCTCTCCACCCAGATCGACGACTACAACGGCGACAACTTCGACCATACCGGCCTGGGCTTCATCGGCGGTGCAGGCATCCAGGCGCTGTCGGACGAGGGCACGCCCATCGGCATGACCGACCGTGTGCCCACGGGTACCAAGATGTGGGGCTCGCAATGGAAGAAAGCCTTCCAGCAGAGCTACCAGAACTACGCCAAGATCCAGGGCCAGGGCACCTCGTACTCCCACGTCGACTCTTACCTGTCGCTGGACCCCACCTACAAGGACGCCAACGGCCAGCCGTTGCTGCGCATGACCTTCGACTACAACGACAACGACCGCCGCATGTCGACCTTCGTCAAAGGCCACATTGACGAGATTTGCCGCAACAGCGGTGCCAAGAGCTGGGAAACCGTTTCATTCCCCGACCAGCCCAACTCGCCCATGCGCGGCTACGACAGCTCGCACACCATCGGCGGCGCCGTCATCGGCCTGGACCCGGCCACTTCGGTGCTCAACCGCTACCAGCAGTGCTGGGACGTGCACAACCTGTTCGTCTGCGGCGCCTCGTCGTACCCCAACAACGGTGGCTACAACCCCACGGGCACCCTCAGCGCACTGACCCTGTGGACGGCCAAGGCCATCATCAATGACTACATCCGCCAACCCGGCCTGCTGACGCGCTAAGGAGAGCAACGTGAAGAAAACCACACTATTCGCGGCGCTGGCCGGCTGTGCCGTCATCGGTGGCCTGGGCTTTATCGGCCTGGCCGAGTACGGTCAGCACAAAAGCTTCACCGCCATCGACGCGAAAGCCGTGACCGGCGCGGCCGATCAGATAACACGTGGCCAATACGTGGCCGCCATGGGCGACTGCGCTGCCTGCCACTCGGTGCCAGGCGCCCAGCCCTATGCCGGCGGTTACGCCTTGCAAACGCCCTTCGGCGTGATCAAGTCGTCCAACATCACCCAAGACGTGGAAACAGGCATCGGCGATTGGAACCTTGCACAGTTCGACAAGGCCGTGCGCCACGGCATCGGCAGCCACGGCTACCTGTACCCGGCCATGCCGTACACCGCCTACAGCAAGATGACCCACCAGGACATGGCCGATCTATGGGCCTACATCAAGACCCTGCCGGCCGTGCGTCAAAAGGTGGTGGAGAACGAACTGCCGTTCCCCTATAACCAGCGCCTGTTGCTGGCCGGCTGGAACCTGCTGTTCTTCAAGGACCAGGTGTTCACGCCGATCCCGGGTGTAACCGCAGCGATCAACCGCGGCGACTACCTGGTCAACGGCCCTGGCCACTGCGCCGCCTGCCACACGGCCAAGAACGCCTTGGGCGGCGACGTCGCGGCGGCCTTTGCAGGCGGTACGCTGCAAGGCTGGCACGCCCCTGACTTGACGCCCAACCCGCACACCGGGCTGGGCAAATGGTCGAACGAAGATGTGGTCAGTTACCTGAAGACCGGCACCAGCCGCCAAGCCGTAGCCGCAGGCCCGATGATGGAAGCGGTGGAGAACTCCACGCAGTACCTGACGGACGACGACCTGCACTCCATCACCGCCTACCTGCAGCAACTGCCGGCCAGCCAAGCAACGCCAACCGTGGCGATAGGCGCCAACGATGCGCAGATGGTCCAGGGCAAGTTGGTGTACGAAAGCCAGTGCGAAGCCTGTCACACCGCCAGCGGCGACGGCGTGCGCCGAATGATCCCGCAACAGAGCGGTAACGCCCAGGTCAATGCAGCCGATGCTTCGTCGTTGATCAACGTGGTGCTCAAGGGTGCTGATGCCCCGCTAACCGCGGGCAATCCGACGGGGGCAGGCATGCCGGGCTTTGACTGGAAATTGGCCGATGAGGACGTTGCGGCCGTTCAGACCTATATCCGCAACAGCTGGGGAAATAGTGCGGGCAAGGTGACCGCGCAACAGGTGGCGGCGGCGCGCAAGCAGCTCGATGCACAACCTTGGGCCGGGCATTGACCCGTTAAGAGAGATTGCCGGGGCGTGCTGCCCCGGCAATGTTCAGCCTAGGTCTGCGCAACATGCCACCAAAGTACGCACTCCCCGCCCCATCATCGTGCACCCTGCTACCGAGCGTGACACCGGTCCTTGCGCTCGACCATGGCGGTTCTCTTTCCTGATCAAGCGCTTGGCACCCAATTGGCTCGGCTGGCATGCATCCTGCTTTTTTGCATAAATGGATAATTGGATACAGAAATACAAAAGGCGCCCCACATGTCATTCGATCACGCACTCGCAAGCCCTCGTTCGGCAACAGCCGAAGAAGAGGCCTATCGCTTCCTGCTCAACGCCATTTGCACCGGCAGGTACCTGCCCGGGGTGCGCCTGGTGGCCGAGGAGATTGCCAGCGAAATCGGCACCAGCCGCATGCCGGTGCGCGAAGCGTTTCGGCGTCTGGATGCCGAGGGCCTGGTCACCCTGCGGCCAAACCGTGGCGCAGTGGTCAGCGGCTTGAACATCGAGGAAATGTGCGAGGTGTTCGAGATGCGCAGCGCCCTGGAAGGCCTGGCCATTCGGCTGGCGGTACCCAAGCTCACCGAGCGGCACAAGGTGCAGCTCGAACGATTGCTGGAAGACATGGACGAGTGCCGCGAAGACAGTGCCCAGTGGGTTAGCCGCCACCGCACCTTTCATGAGTTTTTGTGCAGTGTGGCCGAGCGCCCGCGGCTGATGCGCCAGATTTCATCGCTGTACGCGGTGATCGAGCCGCACATGCGCCTGTGGCTGCAGCACGTCGACAAGCCCCTCAGCGCCCGCCAGGAACACGCCGCCATTCTTGATGCGCTGCACGCCGGTGATGCGCTGTTGGCCGAGCAGGTCCTGCGCGAGCACATCGAAGGCACCACCCCGGCCATCATCGAATTCCTGCAACGCAACGCCTGAAGCGGCCATCAGAGCCGCCTGTGTCACCCATGAGATTGAGTACTGCCTTGTTTCCCATTCGAACCGGAGTCTCGTCATGCTGAAACCCACCGCCCTCCTCGCCTGCGCTGCCCTGGGGCTGCTGGCGCCGCCCACCTTTGCCGCTGTCACCGCGCCGCCGCGGCTGGCGGAAAGCGGCAAGATTACTTACTGCTCAGGCATGGATTCGCCACCGCTGGTGTCCTTCGACGAGGCGCAGAAACCGCGCGGCCTGACCGTGGACCTGGGCACCGAGATCGCCGCGCGCCTGGGAGGTCCGAAAATCGAATGGCGGGTGATTCCGTTCTCCGGGCTGGTGCCCGCACTGCTGGCCAAGCAGTGCGACATGATCGTCGACCAGCTGTTCGACAAGCCCGAACGGCGCCAGGTCATCGATATTGTCAACTACATGTATTCCAGCCAGTCGGTGGTGGTGCCCAAGGGCAACCCCAAAGCCATCGCCACCCTGGATGACCTGGGCGGGCACAAAGTGGCGGTGCTGAATGGCTCCACCATCAAGACCCTGCTTGACGGCGAGAATGACAGCCTGGCCAAGGCCGGCAAGCCGGCCATGAAGCTGGTGGTGTACAACACCGACACCGACGCCTTCCAGGCCCTGCGCATCGGCCAGGTGGACGCCTACGGCACCACGGTGGAAACCGCCGGCTATTACGCCGGCATGGCCCCGGACCTGTTTCAGGAAGCCGTGCCCGCCTTCAGCCGCATTCTGACGGGCCTGGGCATGCGCAAGGATGATGGGCAACTGAGCGCGGCCGTCGACCAGGTCATCAAGGACATGCGTAGTGACGGCAGCTACAGCCAGTTGCTGAAGAAGTGGAACGTTTCCAGCGACACCCTGGACTGAGGTCAGCGGCCATGAATTTCAATTGGGATGTGTTCTGGCACTACCTGCTGCAACCCAGCGGCGTGTACCTGAACGGGCTCTGGCTGACCTGCGTGATTGCCGTGCTGGCCATGCTGCTGGGCTGCGTGCTGGGGCTGGTAGCGGCGCTGATGCGCCTGTCCGCCAGCCCGTTCCTGCAATACCCGGTACGCCTCTACGTGTGGCTGATGCGTGGCACGCCGCTGCTGGTGCAGATCGTGTTCCTGTACACGGCGCTCGCGGCCGGCGGCGTTTTTCGTTTTGAAGACCTGAGCCTGGGCGGCTTCATCCTGCCCGGCAACCTGCAGGCGGCGATCATCGCCCTGGGGCTCAACGAAGGCGCGTACATGGCCGAGATCATCCGCGCCGGTATCAATGCCGTGGACAAGGGCCAGTACGAGGCCGGGCGTTGCCTGGGCATGACCTTCGGCAAGCTGATGCGTCGCATCGTGCTGCCCCAGGCGTTCCGGGTGATCGTGCCGCCACTGGGCAACGAGTTCAATGTAATGCTCAAGAACACCACGCTGGTGAGCGTGATCGGCGTGCAAGAACTGTTGCTCAGCACACAGATGGTCACCTCGGCGACCTTCCGTGTGTTCGAGCTGTATTTGGTGGTGGCCCTCTACTTCCTGTTGCTGACCACCCTGTGGGGCTTTTTCCAACGCTGGCTGGAAGCGCGCTTCGGCCGCTCCGACCGGCCCACACCCGCCGCCAGCCGCTTTTTCGGGCGCAGCGCGGGCAAACTGCTGAGGGGCCGCTGACATGACCCAACCCCATCCGGAACTGGTGATAGAAGCACTGGACGTGCACAAGTCGTTCGGCGAGCTGCAGATACTCAAAGGCATTTCGCTGCAGGTACGCCGGGGCGAAGTGGTGGTATTGATCGGCGCCTCCGGCTCCGGCAAGACCACCTTCATCCGCTGCATCAACCTGCTGGAAGACATCCAGGGCGGACGCATCCGCGTCAACGGCCACCCCATGGGCTACAAGCAACGGGCCGACGGCAGCCTGGCGCGCGACTCGGAGCGCAACATCGCCCGCCAGCGGCGTGACATCGGCATGGTGTTCCAGCGCTTCAACCTGTTCCCGCACATGAGCGCGCTGGAAAACATTATCGAGGCGCCGATTCAGGTACTGGGCGTGCCCCGCACCAGCGCCATCGAGCAGGCGCGCGCCCTGCTCGCCCGGGTGGGCCTGGCCGACAAGGCCGACCACTATCCATCGATGCTGTCTGGCGGCCAACAGCAACGCGTGGCCATCGCCCGTGCCCTGGCCATGAAACCCCAGGCCATGCTGTTCGACGAGCCCACCAGTGCCCTGGACCCGGAAACCGTGGGCGAAGTACTGCAGGTGATGAAGGAGCTGGCCGAGGATGGCATGACCATGGTCGTGGTCACCCACGAGATGGGCTTCGCCCGCGAGGTCGCCGACCGTGTGGTGGTGCTCGACCAGGGCGAACTGATAGAGGAAGGTCCGCCGGAGCAGATCTTCACCCGCCCTGTACATCCGCGTACCCAAGCCTTCCTCAGCCGCGTGCTGTGACCCCCAGACTTTTCGAGAGCACTGCCCATGTTCGACTTTTCTGCCCATGACTACCCCTACGGCTCCCAACGGCAATGCGTGTATGCGCGCAAGGGCATGGTCGCCGCCTCGCAGCCTCTGGCCGCTGAAGCCGGCCTGGCGATTATGCGCCAGGGCGGCAACGCCATCGACGCCGCCATCGCCACCGCCGCCGCCCTGACCGTCGTCGAGCCCACGGGCAATGGCATCGGCGGCGACGCCTTCGCCCTGGTCTGGACCCGCGGCGCCCTGCACGGGCTGGACGCCAGCGGCCATGCGCCGGCGGCGCTGGACATCGAGACGGTGAAGGCTGCCGGCTACAGCCAGATGCCGCTGTACGGCTGGACACCCGTAACCGTGCCCGGAGTGCCGGCGGCCTGGGCCGAGCTGTCGGCGCGCTTCGGCCGCCTACCGTTCGACGCGCTGCTGCAACCGGCCATTGAGCTGGCCCGAGACGGCTTTCCGGTGTCGCCCGTGGTAGCACGGCAATGGGCCTTGGCCCTCAACGAGTTCAGCCCACACCGCGACCCGGTGCTGCAAGCCTGGTTCGACACCTACCTGATCGACGGGTGCGCGCCACGGGCCGGTGAACTGTTCCGCAACCCGGCCCAGGCCCGCACCCTCGAAGAATTGGCCAGCACCCGCTGCGAAAGTTTCTACCGCGGCCCCTTGGCCGAACGCCTGGCCGCCCACGCCCAGGCCACAGGCGGCTACCTGAGCATGGCCGATTTGCGCGACTACCGCCCCAAGTGGGTTCAACCCATCAGCCTCAATTACCGTGGCGTGGATGTCTGGGAAATACCCCCCAGCGGCCAGGGCCTGATTGCCCTCATGACCCTGAACATCCTCAAGGGCATGGATTTCGACCAGCGCGACAGCCAGCGCACCTGGCACCAGCAACTGGAAGCCATGAAACTGGCCTACAGCGATGGCCTGCACTACATCACCGACGCCGAGCACATGCGCGTATCCGCCGCCGCGCTGCTCGACGAACGCTACACCGCCCAGCGCCGCGCGCAGATCGGCGAGCACGCCCAGCCGCCCCTGCCCGGCGACCCGCACGCCAGCGGCACGGTGTACCTGGCCACCGCCGATGGCGAAGGCAACATGGTCTCGTTCATCCAAAGCAACTACCACGGTTTCGGCTCGGGCGTAGTGCTGCCCGACAGCGGCATCGCCTTGCAGAACCGGGGCTCGGAGTTCAGCCTCGACCCGGCCCACGCCAACTGCCTGGCACCGGGCAAGCAGACCTTCCACACCATCATCCCCGGCTTCCTCAGCCAGGACGGCGAGCCCCTGGGGCCCTTCGGTGTGATGGGCGGCTACATGCAGCCCCAAGGTCATGTGCAGGTGGTGATGAACCTGGTGGACTTCGGCCTCAACCCCCAGGCTGCCCTCGACGCACCGCGGTGGCAGTGGCTGGGCGGCCTCAAGGTGGGCATCGAACAGGCCGCCCCCCGCGCCCTCGCTGCGGGCTTGGCCAGGCGCGGGCATGAGGTAAGCGTGGCGTGCGACTCGATCGAGTTCGGCCGCGGGCAGATCATTCTGCGAGACCCGCGCACCGGGGTGCTATGTGGGGGGACCGAGCCGCGGGCCGACTCGCATATTGCGGCGTGGTAATTGCCTGGCACGTCGATGAGGTGCGGCAGCGATGACCAGATGGCATCTGGTCGTCGCTGCCGCAGGCAGTTTTCATTGTCCTGGTTGAAAACGAGGAATACCCATTCTGTAGCGGTATTCCACGGCAACAACGACGAACTGAATCAGTGCTTGAACATCACGTGTCGGACCACTGTGTAATCTTCCAACCCCTACATCGAGAGATCCTTGCCATAGCCAGAGAGCTTCACACCGCCATGGGGCATTTCGCTGACGAGCATGAAGTGCGTGTTGACCCAGGTGCACCCATAGTGCAACCGCGCCACCAGACGATGAGCACGCCCTACGTCGCTCGTCCATACGGAGGAGGCCAGCCCGTAGTCCGAGTCGTTCGCCCAGGCTAGCACCTGCGCCTCATCATCGAACCGGGATACGGTCACGACCGGACCGAAGATCTCACGCCGCACGACTTCGTCCTGCTGGGTGGCCCCGGCCAGCACCGTCGGCTCGTAGAAATACCCTGCTCCTGCTGCCCGTTTACCGCCCGTGATGACTTCGATGTTAGGCGATTCAATGGCCCGGGCCACAAAGCCTTCCACTCGCTGCAGGTGCTCCTGGGTGATGAGCGGTCCCATTTCCGTGCTCGCATCATCCTGCAGCCCGCATTTGATGCTGGAGACCGCCTCGCCCAGCTTGCGGACAAACTCGGCATAGACGCCTTTCTGGACGTAAATGCGGCAGGCTGCGGTGCAATCCTGGCCCGCATTGTAGAAGCCGAATGCTCGGATACCCGCCACGGCCTGATCAATATCCGCGTCATCGAAGATCAGTACGGGGGCCTTGCCACCAAGCTCCATGTGCATACGTTTGACGGTCTCGGCAGTGCCCTCGATGATCCGGCTGCCGGTGCTGACCGAGCCCGTGAGCGAAACCATGCGTACCTGCGGATGGCTGGTCAGTGGCTCGCCTACCGTAGCGCCACGCCCATGCACGATGTTGACGACACCGGCAGGAAAAATGGCGGCCAAGAGCTCACCCAGCTTCAGCGCCGTCAACGGCGTTTGCTCGGAGGGCTTGAGCACGACGGTGTTGCCAGCCGCCAGGGCTGGCGCTAGCTTCCAGGCTGCCATCATCAATGGATAGTTCCATGGGGCAATCGAGGCCACCACACCCACCGGGTCACGGCGAATCATCGAGGTATGGCCCGGCAGGTACTCACCCGCCGCCGAACCTTGCAGGCAGCGGCTGGCACCAGCGAAGAAACGAAAGACATCGGAGACCCCAGGCAGCTCATCCTGTACAACGGCGCTGTACGGTTTCCCGCAGTTGTCCGACTCCAAGCGGGCGAACGCCTCGGCCTGTTCATCAATGGCGTCGGCCAGCTTGAGCAACAGCGCGCAGCGTTCCTTTGGGGTTGTCTGCGACCATTGCTGGTAAGCGATATCGGCACTGACAACGGTGGCGTGAATTTGCGCCCGGCTTGCCTCAGGCACCTGAACCAGAACAGTGCCCAGGCTGGGATTGAAAACGGCGAGTTCTTCACCTTCGCCTGCTACAAGAACACCGTTGATAAGAAGCTTGGTTTGCATACTGATTCCCACGACTCTACGGCAAGGCCAGCGAACCAGCCTTGCAATCAATGAATGTTTTTTCGAGAACGGCCCAGACGGGCCGTGCAGGGGCTACACGTGCGCTTCAGGAACCGAGACACGGAAGAAACTGGTCCGGAACGCCAGGTAAACGGCGCCGAACACAAGCCAGCCCACCCCCAGCAACAGCGCGTCCCTATCCAGACTAATCAGCATCCAACCGGCTGTGATCGCACCGATCACCGGGAACACCAAGCCACGAAGCACGCCTGCGCCGTCCTTGAAGCGCTCGTCAAAGGTGAGCTTCAAGGCGCAGAGATTTACCGAGGTGAAGGCCACGAAAGCACCAAAGTTGACCAGTGAGGTCGCGGTAGCGATGGTCAGACCGAAACCAACCACGCCGAAGGCCCCGGAAATGAGGATATTGAACACAGGGGTCTGGTAGCGCGGGTGTAACGCCCCGAACAGCTGACGTGGCAATTGGTTGTCACGCCCCAAGGCATACAGCAGGCGACCAACGCTTGCCTGGAAGGACAGGCCGGCAGCGAAGTGGGCAATGATGATGCCCGTCAGCACCACAGCGAAGAACAGATCACCACCGATCATGCGGGCAATCTCGAAGGCTGCTCCATCGACGTTGGCAAACTCGATGCTTGGGTGGGCCAGGTACATGAAGTACGCAGACCCCACATACAGTACGCCACCAATCGCCGCCACCAGCAGAATCGCACGCGGGATCGTGGTGCCAGGGTCCTTGGTCTCCTCACTGAGTGTCGACAGTGCATCGAAACCAAGGAAGGAGTACGCGGCAATCGCGGCGCCCGCCATGGTCGCGGCGAACGGAACATCATGGTTGAAGAAAGGTTTTGCCGACAGCAGGCCGCCCGGACCATTCGCCGCAGCGATGTAATGCCAGCAAAGCCCAATGAAGAACGCGATGATTGTGAGCTGAACCACCATCAAAACGATGTTGAATCTATTGGCAACCTGGATGCCAAGGATATTCAGCAGCGTCGTGAAAACAATGAAGCCCGAGATAAAAACCCACTGCGGCACATCGGGGAAAGCCATATTGAAGTAACTGGCACCCAATAGCCAAATCAGCATCGGAATGAAGAAATAGTCCAGCAACGCTGCCCAGCCAACCATGAATCCCAGATTAGGGCTCATCATTTGGCGAGTGTAGGTATACGCCGAGCCTGCTGCCGGGAAAACCTTGACCAGCCGCCCATAGCTCAATGCCGTGAAAATGACGCCGATGGAGGCCACCACGTAAGACAGCGCTATCGTATTCTGGCTGGCCTGGGCAATGACGCCATAGGTGCCAAAGACAATCAATGGCGCAATGAACGCCAGGCCAAACAGTAATACAGAGACAGGACCCAGGGTACGCTTCAAGGAAGCACTAGGGGTTGATTGGCTCATGACTCAGTCCCCCTTAATAGTGGAAGCGGTAGGCAGCCGCCACAATTTGACGATAACTCTCGACGGTCATTTCCTTCGCGTTGCTGGAATCCGACATGTTGCCCTTGGACTTTTCTGCAATCGCCTGGAAATCTTCCTCGCGAACCCCCTTCACTTCTGCAAACCGGGGAATACCCAGGTCCTTGCTCAACTGGAACAGGTAATCGACTGCCGCTTGCGCCGCATCGACCGGAGCAAGGCTGGGGTCGATACCCAATGCATACGCGACCTGGGCATGACGCAGAATGTCGGCATCACGGTTATGCCCAAACACGAATGGCAGGAAAATGGCATTGCCCACACCGTGGGGCGTGTCATACATGCCGCCGATGGCCTCCGAGATGCAATGCACGCTGGCAATGTCGGCATTACCAAATGCCATGCCCGCGATCAGGCTGGCTGCAAGCATTTGCTCCCGCGCCTCCAGGTTATCTGGCTGTTGCACGGCAGGTTTCAGGAACGTGCTGATCAGCCGAATGGCATGCAGGGCCAGGCCGTCGCTGATCGGGTTCGAAAGGCGGCCGGTGTAGGCCTCAATGGCATGGGTAAGCGCATCCATCCCCGTGGCCGCGGCAATGGACGGTGGGAGCGTTGCAGTAATGTGGGAGTCCAGCAGGGCCAGAACCGGGCCAATTCGATAATCCAGAATGCTCATTTTGAAGTGGCGTGCGGTATCGGTGATCACCGAGAAAAACGTCACTTCACTGCCGGTGCCCGACGTAGTCGGAATAGCGACGATAGGCAGCACGCGGTGAGTGAGTTTCGAAGCGCCTTCGTAGTCCTCGACCCGGCCTTCATGCGTCAAGAGGACACTGATAGCCTTCGCGGCGTCCATGGCGCTGCCGCCGCCGACTGCCAGCAGGCCATCAATACCCTTGCCCCGGTAAACCTCGGCGGCTTGGTTGATATCCTCGCTGCGCGGGTTGGGCTTTACATCCGAAAGCTCCTCGAAAGCGATCCCGGCCCTCTCAAGGCTTGCGTAGATACTGGTCAAAAGCCCTGCAGCCTTTACCCCGGCATCGGTCACAATGAGGACCTTTTTCAGCCCAAGATCAAGCAGATGGACGCCTGTCCGGTCGCGAAGACCCGGCTCCATTACGATTTTGGTTGGGAGTAAAAATTGAAATTCCACGATTAACCTCTTTGGCTTTAGGCTCAATGTTTTGTGGTTTTGTGATAGCGGCAGCTAAAAGGTTTGTTCAAGCAGCATTGTCCCGGTGTCTTGGACGCACCGAAACCAGAGCGCTGGGCGAGATCAAAGCCACATCCTGTTTGAGTGTTTTTATATGAGGCGATGAACTGGGGAAGCCCCGAAGTATCGCTCCTGCGCAAAGACTAGCGATCGGACAGAGCATTTGAAAATTCAAAAAAAGGATGGGTGCATTCGAAAAAAACGAATGCTCCACGTATGAGTCTTTGCAAAATGGACGCACCCTCCTCCAAAGGACCGTAATGGTGGTGGCGCACTCGATGGGCAGCCCATAGTCAGGCAGATCACCATCAAGCCCATGAAATGGGTGGTCGGTACGGCTAGATGTACCCATTGCCTGGCGGGGCCAGTGTTTCTCCAGCCCGAAACATGGATGTTTCAACCCTGTAGGCCCCGCCGCAATGGAGGCCTGACTTCAGGGCGCGTCAGGCGCCTGGGCGAAGATTGAATCGATCATGTCGTCCACCGAACGACGGATGCGTTCCGGCGTCCAGTGCTCGGGGTCCAGGTAGGCGTATAGCAACAGGCCGTCGATGAACAGCTTCAGGCGGTCGGCCAACAGTTCGGCGCGATCAGGGGAAAAGCCCAGGGCACTGATCCAGACCGTGTGTTTTTCACGGATGAAGCGGTGCACGTCCTGGTGGATTTTCTGCAAGTCCCTGGACTGGTGCGCCAGCGCCCAGAACGCCACCCACACTGCCGTCTGTCGGCGGCGCTCCTCGTCATACGGCAAAAACACCTCGATGGCCCCCATCACTGCCGCCTTGTCCGGCACTTCGGCCCACTGCACCACCTGGTTTTCACGCTTCCAGGTCTCGGCCACGGCAGCCTTGACCATGGCTGCGCGGTTGGGGAAGTGGTGGGTAATCAGGCCAAGGGTGGCCCCGGCCTTTGCCGCCACCTTGCGCAGGCTGAGCTGGGTCACGCCTTCTTCAGCCAACACGTCGCACACCGCTGCCACGATGCGCTGGATGGGATCAACAACTGGAGTATCGATAATCAATTTCCTCATGCTCGTCAGCCTGTTACAGCGCGTGGCGACAGCATACACCAGCCACATAACAAGTGTTATTGACCCTGCGACATAACAACTGTTATGTTGCGCCCACCCCGCCCGCGGCCCTTGTGCCGCGACAGGGCTTACCAATAAAAATCACCATGAATGAGTGAACAGCATGGCCAAAAGTGCGCAGGCGTACGATTACGTCATCGTGGGAGCAGGGTCGGCAGGGTGTGTGCTGGCCAACCGATTGACCGAAGACCCGAGTGTGCGGGTGCTGGTGCTGGAGGCCGGGGGCGCCGACAACAACCTGTTCATCCATATGCCGGCCGGCGTGTACAAGATCTGGAAAGACAGTCGCTTCAACTGGAACTACCAAAGCCAGACCGAAACGCACATGGCCGGCCGTTCCATTCCCGTGCCACGGGGCAAGGTGCTGGGCGGCAGCTCCTCGATCAATTCGATGGTGTACCTGCGCGGGCATCCGCTGGACTACGACAACTGGGCGCAGCGCTACACCTTGCCGCAGTGGGACTACGCCCACTGCCTGCCCTACTTCAAGAAAGCCGAGCGCAATGAACGTGGCGAAAACGAATGGCACGGCGGCACCGGCCCGCTGGGGGTCAGCAGGGGCAGTACCGCCAACGTGCTGTACGACGCCTTCGTGCAGGCCGGGGACCAGGCTGGCGTAGGCGCCTCGGAAGACCTCAACGGCTACCGTCCCGAAGGGCTGGCGCGCTACGACAGCACCAAATGGAACGGCAAGCGCTGCTCAACGGCAGTAGCCTACCTGCACCCGGCCATGAGCCGGCCCAACCTGACCGTGCTGACCGGCGCCCTGGCCCACAAGGTGATCATCGAGAACCAGCGTGCCAAGGGTATCGAGTTCGTTCATCGGGGGCAGCGCGTCACCGCCCTGGCCAGCAAAGAGGTGCTGCTGTGCGGCGGCGCCATCAATTCCCCGCAACTGCTGATGCTCTCAGGCATCGGCCCTGCGCAGGAGCTGGCGAAACTGGGCATCACTGCCCTCGCCGACCTGCCGGGCGTGGGGGCCAACCTGCAGGACCACGTCGACTTCATGATGCAGTGGAGCTGCACCCAGCCGGTCACCTTGCAGCACCTGCAGAATCCGCTGGTAAAGGCAGCGGTAGGTGCCCAGTGGCTGCTCACCCGCCAAGGCCCGGTGGCCTCCAATATCTGGAAGGCCGGCGGCCTGGTACGCACCGACAACGCGCTGGCGTCGCCCAATATCCAGTTCCATTTCGGCCCGGTGGGCATCGACTACGTCGGCGACCGGATCAAGCTCAAGCAAGGCTTTCAAATTCACATCAGCCAACTGCGCCAGGAGTCACGCGGGCGCCTTGCGCTGGTCAGCACCGACCCGCAGACGCCGCCGCACATCATCTTCAATTTCCTGCAGACAGAAAATGATCGCAAAGAGCTGGTGGAAGCCATCAAGCTGACCCGACACATCGTCGACCAGCCCGCCTTCGCCCCGTTCCGTGGCAAGGAAGTGTACCCCGGCACCGCGGTGGCCACCGACGCACAACTGCTGCAGTTCATCCAGGGCATCGCCGAAACCGAATTCCACCCCTCCTGCACCTGCCGCATGGGCAACGATGCACTGGCCGTGGTAAACCCTGAATTAAAGGTGCACGGCATCCAGGCATTGCGTGTGGTGGACGCCTCGGTGATGCCCGACATCATCAGCGCCAACCTCAATGCCACGGTGATCATGATTGCCGAAAAGGCCGCGGACCTGATCAAGGGCCGCACACCCCTGCCGCCTTCCCGGCCGAGTTTTTCGTTTGACCCGCAGCTCACCACGACCTCCACGGCAACGGCGTGAACACAGGATTCAGCGGTACCCCTCAATCCGTTCATCTCACTGGAAAGCACCCATGCAAAACGCACTCAAATTCTACATCGATGGCCAATGGATCAATGCCGAATCGGCACAGACCCTGGACGTGATCGACCCCTCTACCGAACAGGCCTTTGCACAGATCCCCGCAGGCGACGTGCGTGACGTCGACAAGGCCGTGGAGGCCGCCGCCAAGGCCTTCCCCGCGTTCGCCGTGACCTCGGTGGACGAGCGCCTGACGCTGCTGCGAAAGATCCTGGAGGTGTACAACGAGCGCTACGAAGACCTGGTCAGCGTGATCAGCCAGGAAATGGGCGCGCCATTGCACTTCGCCCGCGACGCCCAGGTATGGGCCGGCCGTGCCCACCTGGAATCGACCATCACCGCGCTGGAAAACCTTGCGGTCAACGAGGTGCGCGGCACCACCCTGATCACCCATGAAGCCATCGGTGTGTGTGCACTGATCACCCCATGGAACTGGCCGCTCAACCAGATCGTCTGCAAGGTCGCCCCGGCCTTGGCCGCCGGTTGTACTGTCGTGCTCAAGCCCAGCGAAATCGCCCCGCTGAGCGCCACCGTGTTCGCCGAAATCCTGCACGCCGCCGGCGTGCCCGCAGGCGTGTTCAACCTGGTGCACGGCACCGGCCCCGACGTGGGTCAACACATGGCCAGCCACCCACAGGTGGACATGGTGTCGTTCACCGGCTCCACCCGCGCCGGCATCATCGTCGCCAAGGCCGCCGCCGATACGGTCAAGCGCGTGGCTCAGGAACTGGGCGGCAAGTCGGCCAACATCCTGCTGGAAGACGCCGACTTCGATACCGCCGTGGCCAAGGGCGTCCAGGGCTGCTTCTCCAACACCGGTCAATCCTGCGACGCGCCGACGCGCATGCTGGTGCCGGCCGCGCAACACGCCCGCGCCGTGGCAATCGCCCGGGCCGCCGCCGAGGCGCTGGTGACCGGTGACCCACGCAACGACACCACTGACCTGGGCCCGGTGATCAGCCAGGCACAGTACGAAAAAATCCAGGGCCTGATCGCCACCGGCATCGAGGAAGGTGCCCAGCTGGTCACCGGTGGCCTGGACCGCCCGGACGGCTTGACCCGCGGCTACTACGTACGCCCTACGGTATTCGCCGGCGTTACCCCGCAGATGACCGTGGCCCGCGAGGAAATTTTCGGCCCGGTGCTGGTGATCATCCCTTACGACAACGAAGAACAGGCCATCCAGATCGCCAACGACACCGTCTACGGCCTGGCCGCCTACGTGCAATCCAGCGACCTGGCCCATGCCCGCCGCGTGGCCCTGCGCATGCGCGCAGGCTCGGTGTACCTCAACTACCCCGACTGGGACACCTTCGCCCCGTTCGGTGGCTACAAGCAGTCGGGTAACGGTCGCGAGTACGCTGGCTGGGGCATCAGCGACTTCCTGGAAATCAAGGGCGTGGTGGGCTGGGGCGCCACCCTCGGGTAAATGACCAAAGGCCCCCCTATCGACCGGTTGGTCGGTAGCGGGGCCTTGTCGTTTCTGATCGAGTGAACAGTGGGCTCATTCAAAATGACTGAGCACGATACCTGGCTCGATCACCGGGCACCCGCGCTCGAAACGGTCGACGGCAAAGGCGCGCATGCGCTCATCCACCGCCCCGGTGACAATGGCCTTGGCCAGCAACTCCCCCGCCGCCGGCGCCCCGGCATGGCCGTAGCACCACCCCGCACTCACGTGCAGGCCCTTGAGCCCGGGGTGCGCACCCAACAACGGCCCGAAGTCCCTGGAGATATGCACCAACCCCGCCCATTGCCGCAGTATTCGCGCCGCCTTGAGCTGTGGGAACAACTCGGCGTAGGCCTTGGCGGTGGCCGCCATCACCGGCACGTCGGCCGCCAGGCTATGCTGCGGCCGCTCCGCCACTTCGGCACCGCCCACCACCTCGCCGCGCGCGGTCTGATGCATGTAACACTGGCGGTCGAGCAAGGCCACGGCCGGGCCGATCAACTGGCGTGTGGGCTCCAGCGCCATGGCTTCCAGGCGCATGGGGTAACCGTCCAGCGCCACCCCGAGCATGCCGGCCAACGCTGTGCTCTGGGCACCACCGGCCAGCACCAGGCAGTCGCAGGCAATACGCTGATCTGCCAGCCATACCCCATCCACCGCGCCGTTGCGCTGGTCGATGGCCGTCACCTGACTGCGATACCGCACGTCCACGCCGCGCGCCCGGCAGGCCTTGAGGTAAGCGTGCATGGCCGCGTGGTGGGGGGCCACGCCGCTGTCTGGCAAGTGCAGCGCGGCGCTGACCCGTTCATGGGCCAGCGCCGGCAAAACCTTGCGCAGGCGGGTCGGGCTCAATAGCTGCGAATCGATGCTACAGTCCTGGTGTACCGCCAGCGTGCGCTGCAGCAAATGCGCGGTGGTATCGCGCTCGGCAACCATGGTGTAGCCGCGCCGCGAATACATCACGTTTCCCCCCAGTTGCCGGGACAGGCCCCACCATAGGCGGTTGGAGTGGGCGAAAAATCGAGTCCACTCCGGCGAGCTGAAGGCGCCGCGGATCAGCGTGCCGTTGCGGCCCGACGCGCCGCCCTGCCAATAGCCTGCGTCCAGCACCACAATGTCGCGCACCTGGCGCAGCGCCAGGTTGAAGGCCAGCGACAGGCCCTGGATACCGGCACCGACAATCACCACGTCGGCCTGGCGCGGCAAAGTATCTGAGTCGTTCATTGCAAAGGCTCCACGGTGTCGACCAGCCCTGCGGCCTGGGCTACCGTCAGGTGTCGGCGAGGGGGACGCAAGGTGGGGCGCGGCAACAGCCCGGCCACTTCCTGACCCGAGACGTCCATGCAAGGGCACAGCAACAGTGGCTCCAGGGGGCTGACCAGCAACGACTGATCTGCCTGGGCCGCGCGCCCTACCCGGCCAAAACGGCTCCAGCCACCACGCAACTGATCAAGGCCTGCGGCAGCACTCTGGAACTGCAGGCTGGCTTCGCTCAGCCAGGGCCCTGCGTGCACCAGTGCGTCGCACTTCAGCGTATCCTCGAACTGCACCTGCCGCACCCGCTGGCGGCCTATCACGCGGCGCAAACGGGACAGGCTTCTGACCGCCACCACCGTGACACCCAACTCGCGCAGACGCTGGGCCACGGCAAGCTCATCGCCGCTACCGACCACCACCACCGCCCTGCCCGGCGCCACCGCGCACTCATGGGCGAGGGTCAGGGCGCAGCGCGCATCCATCACCCCGGGCAGCCAACCACCGGGCACCAATGGCGCGCAACTGCGGGCGCCGGTGGCCAACACCACGTGCTCGGCGCTCAAGGCCAGCGCGCCTTGCGCAGGGTCAATGGGTACCCCCAATAACAGCCCGCCATCCCGGTAGGCACCCGCCACCTCTACCCCGGACAGCCTGCGCACCCGCGGCGAGAGTGGCGGCAGCGTCAGCCCGGCTGCGGTGGCCAGGCTGCCGGGCCGCGCACCGCGCGTCACCAGCAGCACATCCTGGCCCTGTCGGGCCGCGGCGTTAGCGGCCGCACATCCGGCCGGCCCTGCGCCGATGACCAGGACCTGACAGGTCATAGCCTTGCCGTCGGGTATCGACCACGCTTCGGCGCGCAACCGGTCTGCTGGCCGAGCCACCCCGGCCAGAAACGCCAGCAAGCGCTCCCACGCCTGAAACAGCCAAGTCCCGCTGGGTATCAACCGGCTGTGCTCAAAACCTCCCTGAACCCAGCGCGCCGGTATACACCGTGCCAGGCGCAGCAGGTCCAGGCGTGGGTGGGGCCAGCAGTTCTGCATGTCGACCCGCATGCCCTCGCGCAGTTGAACCTGATCCAGGCGCACGTTCGGCACACCGTCCACACGCGCCAATACCCCACTTACGTAGCTACCCGACAGGCCCAATGGCCGGTGCAACTTGCGGCTCCACGCCAGGGTGCGGACACCGTTGGCCAACAAGGCCGCCGCCACGTGGTCACCGGCGCGCCCCATCAGTGGCTGGCCATTCCAGAAAAAACTCAGTTGCTGCGCCGAGCCATGGGCCAGGCGCACACTCACACCACTCATCGTGCACTTCCTTTTCGTTCTGACGCCCTCAGTGCTTGAGCACCCGGCTGAGGAAATCCCGGGTACGTGGGTGCTGCGGGTTGACCAGCACCGTCTGTGGGCTGCCCGTCTCGACTATCCTGCCGTCCTGCAGGAAGCACACCTGGTCGGCCACCTCGCGGGCAAAGCCCATCTCGTGGGTCACCACGATCATGGTCATGCCCTCGTCCGCCAATTGGCGCATCACCGCCAGCACATCGCCAACCAGCTCGGGGTCAAGCGCCGAGGTCGGCTCGTCGAACAGAATGGCCTTGGGGTTCATGGCCAGGGCGCGGGCGATGGCCACCCGCTGTTGCTGCCCCCCGGACAACTGCGGCGCGTAGGCATCGCGCTTGTGCGCCATGCCCACCTTGTCCAGCAGTACCATGGCTTCGTCGATGGCCTGCGCCCGCGCGATGCCTTTGACGTACAGCGGGCCTTCGATCACGTTCTCCAGCACTGTGCGGTGCGGGAACAGATTGAAGCGTTGAAAGACCATGCCCACCTTGGAGCGCACGGCGCAAATGTCCGGGCTGCGGAAGTCCACCTGCGCCCCTTCGATCAGAATGTCGCCGCTGTCGTGGTGTTCAAGGGCGTTGATGCAGCGCAGCAAGGTGGACTTGCCCGAGCCCGAAGGCCCGATCAGGCACACCACCTGCCCTTGTGCCACATCAAGGCTCACGCCTTTCAATACCTGTACGTTGCCATAGCTTTTGTGTACATCGATCAATGAAATCACAGCGAGTCCTCAACGGTGCGCGAAGCGCTTTTCCAGGCGGCCGACGCCGTACAGCAAGGGCAGGCCCATTGCCACATAGAGCAGCGCCACCAGGGTGTAGACCGTCATGTTCTGGTAGGTCGAGGAGGCAATCAGTTGGCCGGCGTGGGTCATTTCCGCCACGGTGATGGTGGACACCAGGGAGGAGTCCTTGAGAATCATGGTGAAGGTGTTGCCATACGGCGGCAGGGCGATTTTGAAGGCTTGGGGTAACACGACACGGCGCAGAATCAACCCTTCCTTCATGCCGATGCTTTGCGCCGCTTCGCGCTGGCCGCGGTCCACCGCCTCGATGCCCGAACGGAAGTTCTCCGCCTGATAAGCCGAATAGGCCAGCCCAAGGCCGATTACGCCGGCGGTGAAGGCACTCAGGTTGATGCCCAGGTCCGGCATCACGAAATAAAAGTAGAACAGCAGAATCACTATGGGCAACGAGCGCAGCACGTTCACCGCCCAGCGAGTGGCGCTGCGCACGGCGGGCCACCTGGACAGTTGCAACAATGCCCACAGCAAACCCAGCAGCGTGCTCAACAGCACCGCCAGCGCCGTCACCTGCAGCGTTACCACCGCGCCCTTGAGCAGCAAGGGCAGGAAAACCATTATGTTGTCCCACATCACAGTACCCTCCAACGCAATGCGGGCCCGCAAGGGCCCGCAAGGGGTTCAATTGACCAGCGCCCACTTCTTCATCAGCGCCTCGTATTGCCCGTCGGCCTTGAGCCGGGCGATTCCGTCGTTGATGCGCGTCAGCAACTCAGGGTTTGTCTTGGCCACCGCAATGGCGATGGAGCCGGCCATCTGCGGCTGGTACCCGGCCACCAGCTTGACCTTGGCACTGGGGTCTTTTTTCAATTGGTAGGCAATCAGCGGCTGATCGACGATACCGGCGGTAATACGCCCGTTGGCGATGTCACGCATCATGTCGCTTTCATTGGCGTAGGCTTGCACCTGCTGGAAGATGCCCATCTGGTTCATGTGGTCGATGAAGATCGTGCCGGCCACCGCGCCCACCTTCTCGCCGGCCAGGCTTTGCAGTGAGGTGTAAGGGTGATCGTCTGTGCTCTTCACCAACAGCCCCTCACCATAGGTGTACAGCGGCGTGCTGAACGACACCACTTTCTGGCGGGCCTCGGTGCTGTACATCGGCGCGGCACTGATGTCGATCTTGCCGCTGGTCAGCGAGGGGATCAGCGCGCCGAACTCGATGGTTGACGGCAGCAGGTCAAAGCCTTGCACGCTGGCTACCTGCTCCATCAGGTCGACCATGAAGCCCTGCATTTTCTGCGTGCCCATGTCGACCGCCGAGAACGGCATGCCCGAATTGTTGTACCCCACCTTGAAGGTGTCGGCCATGGCCGTCGACTGGCCCGCCGAGCAGGCCAGCACAACCCCCAGCAAGCAGCTGGACAAGGTCCGCAGCCAGGTTGGTCGCTCAGGGTGGGACGGCTGGCACGCGCGGCCAAGTGCTCGTAGCCACCTTTGCGCAACGGCATGGCCAACAGGCGCATGGCCAGGTAGTACACCGCGCCCGCCAGGATGATGGTGGGGATGGACGCCCCCAGGTAGCGGAACGGCGCGGCCATGGCTGACGTCACCGGGTTGTACAGCCACAGGTACAGCGCCGTGGCCGCGATACTGACCAGTATCGCCAGCCAGTTCACGCCCCCCCAAAAGGCATAGTGGCCGCCCTGTTTGGCAAACAGGCTGGCGGGGTCCAGGCGCTGGCGGCGCAGGAAGAAGTAGTCGACCAGGGTAATGCCCGATATGCCGACGAACATCACGCCGTTATAGGACAGCCAACTCATCACCACCGACAGCAGCCATTCGGTCTTGAAGGCGAAGTACAAGCCTGGGGCCAGCAACACCGCCAGCAGCAGCTCCCATTTCACCCGGGCCAGGCACTTGATCTGTTGAATGGCCACGCCGGCGATATAGATCATCACCACCATGGTGGCGATGTTGGCCGCCAGCACAACCGACATCACGAAGGTGCCGAACACCGGCCCGGCAATGGCGATCATCCACACGGTGGGGTCGTAGGTACCGGCACTGATGGAAGCCAGCGCAGCGACCGTGGACACCACGGCGGCGCCCAACACGCCCACACCGATCACCGACGGGCCGACGATATGCTTGCGCTTGCCCACCAGGCGTGTCAGCCCACCCATCACCGGCCACCAGGTCATGGAGCTGGACATGCCGAACTCAACCGCCAGGGCCAGCCCCTCCACCGGATCACGGGTGAGCATTTGCTCAACCGGCACTTGGGTGTTCCACAGGTGCGCCAGGCCGAATTTATGGATCAGGATACCCATCATGATCACCGTGATCACCATGTGCATGGGGCCGATGTAACCGTTGAGGCGCTCGAACAGCATCGGCCCCTTGCTGGCGATCAACCACACCAGGAACAGCGCGCCGAACGCCACCATCACTACCAGGTGTTCGTGGGAGGTGCCCGTCACGTCGGTGCCAGCGATGGTGGCGGCAACGTTGGCAGCACCGCGCGAGGTCAGCGCCTCGACCACGAAAGTCCAGCCCACCTCGGTGGCCAGCAACGCCAGCAGGGGCAACACAATGCCGCGGTAGCCGAACGAGGATTTGGCGGTGTCGATCACGTCGGTACCGTATTTGTGCGCCGCGGCGCCCGAGGCCAGGGTGACCACCACCATGCCGATGATCGAGCCAATCAGGTAACCAACGATGCCCAGGCGCCAATCACCGACAAAAGGCAGGTAACCGCCGATCAGGAATGCCCAGGTGGCGGCGCTGAAGGCGCAGCAGGTCCACATGAACGAGGCGTAGCTTTTGTACAGGCGCTCGCCCGCCACCACCGGCAGCCGACCCGCAAGCGCTTCCTGACCAATATGAGCGTTGGAAGATTCAGTTTTCATGGCGGCTCCCGTTACCCCAGAAAGACTAAAGTAACGACCCAGATAGCGGCCGCGATAAGTAACCACACACACGATTCGACTAACATGCCATTGGCCGATTGCCAACAGTCCGACGCGGTGTGCTGATCGCCCAGAATGGCATTCAACTGACGCACCAGGTCCTGATCCAGGCTCCGATCGTCATTGACGATATGGGCATCCGTGCCAATTTTTATATCGCTCATTTTATCCTCTCCGGCCTCGTGGGGGCTCGGTCCGATTATTAAATTTAGAGGCAGTGTTTAAAGTTCGAGCAACTTGCTTTTTATTATTTACAGCACAATGGATGCCTTCCCAGGTGACACATCGATTACGTCCAGTTCGCGTTATTGCCAGCCCAATTGCTTGTGCAGGCCCAGGGCGTCGTAATAATCCCCTTCATAGGCAATCTGCTTGTCCTTGATGCGGATATAGCTGACCCCGTCAAACGAGATCTTCTTGCCGGTGGCCGGGGTGCTGGCGTCCCACGCCCCGGTGTTGGTACCGCTGAAGGTCCATTCGAAGGCGATGCCGTCCTTGCTGACAATCGGCGTGCCGCGCATCGTCCAGGTCAGGTCCGGCACGGCGGCCATGAACACCTTGATCACGTTGTCGCGGGCAGCCTCGCGGCCCTTCTGTGCCTCACCGACCGAGGCGTCGATGCATTCGACATTGGCCGCCAGGTAGCTGGCGGCGTTTTCCGGGTCGTGGGCGTTCCAGGCCGCCATGTAGCGGCTGATGACCCCGGCGTTGGCCGGGGCAACGGTGTCATTGGCGGCATTGGCCTGGCCGGCGGCGATCATCAGCGCGGCAAGGCCAACACTTCTGAGGGTATGTTTCATCGACATTTCTCCTTGACCGGACCCGAGGGTCATCAGCCCTGCAGGTCACAGATCACATAGAACTTGCGCACCGGTTGCACGGTTTCCCAGGTGCCCTTGAAGCCACCCGGCATGATGAATGCGTCGCCGGCGTTGTAGAGCTCGACCCGCCCCTGGCTGTCGGTCAGGCGCACCTGGCCCTCCAGAATGGAGCAGAACTCGAACTGATCCTGGTTGAACGCCACCTCGATACACCCCGGCTCCGAAGCCCAGAAGCCACTGTTGGCGGGCCCGCCGGACTCGCCAAACAGGCATTCGCTGAAGACCGGCTTGGCGTCTGCCTGGCGGTGCTGGTCAAAACGGATGGACGCGGCTGACATGAAATCTCCTCACAAACGTTAACGTCGAAATGATGGTGCAAATCTAGACTGAACACGAAAATGAAAATAATTAACGATATTTTCAGTTTTGCGTGAAACTATTTTGACTTTCATCATTTTTGCTCCTAGGATTTTCGCTGACAGACCTTTGCTGACCGTCCTTCGCCGACAGACCATGGCGAACAACAGGCCAGCGCTTCTCCGGAGATTTCATGAACAGCCCAGCCTCAACTGCACTGCCCCCGTCACTGTGGTCAGCCACCGCCAGCCCCGCCCCCCACCTGGAGCGCCTGCTGGGTGAGCAGCGCACCCAGGTGGTCATCATCGGCGGCGGCTACACCGGGCTGTCGTGTGCCCTGCACCTGGCCGAGGCCGGCACCGACTGCGTGTTGCTGGAGGCCAACGAGATCGGTTGGGGCGCCTCGGGGCGCAATGGCGGCCAGGTAATCGCCGGGCTCAAGTACAACCCCGACGAACTGGAGCAGATGTTTGGCCCGGACATGGGCCCGCGCATGGTCAAGACCGCTGGCGGCACGGCGGACCTGGTGTTCGAATTGATCCAGCGCTACGCCATCGACTGCGAGGCCCGCCGCGAAGGCTGGCTGCAGGGCGCACACTCGCAAAGTGGCCTTGAGCTGCAGGCCGAACGGGCTCGTCAATGGCGCGCGCGCGGCGTGCAGACCTTCCAGTTGGACAAGCGCGAAGCGGCCAAGGCCATCGGCAGCCAATGGTACGAAGGGGCCTGGCTGGACCCGCGCGGCGGCACCGTGCAGCCACTGTCCTATGCCCGGGGCCTGGCGGCGGCGGCGATCAAACTGGGCGCCCGGCTGTTCACCCACAGCCCTGCCACGCGCATTGAGCGTGACGCGGCCGGCTGGGTGGTGCACACCCCCGGCGGCCGGGTGCATGCACGGCAGGTAGTGATTGGCAACAACGCCCACCAGCAGCAGAACCTGTGGCCCGGGCTGCGTGAAACCGTGGTGCCGGCCTATTCGCTGCAAATCGCTACCCGACCGCTGCCGGCGTCCGTGCGCGACACCCTGCTGCCTGGCGGCCAGAGCGTCTCGGAAACCCGCCGCGTGTTGCGCTACAGTCGCCTGGACGCCGCCGGGCGATTCATCATCGGTGCCCGCGCACCGCACAAGGACAACGTGACCCTCACCGACGCCCGCGACCTGCACCGCGACATGCTGATCCTGTTCCCGCAACTGGCCGGGATGGAGCTTGAGTACGTGTGGACCGGCTGCGTGGCCATGACGCGGGATTTCCTGCCGCATCTGCACGAACTGGCGCCGAACATGTTCGCCGGGCTTGGTTATAATGGCCGCGGCGTGGCAATGGCGACCATGATGGGCAAATTGCTGGCGCAACGCGCTGGCGGCGCCAGCGCCCAGCAGGTCGACTTCCCCACCCTTCCACTGCAGCCCATCCCCCTGCATGGCTTGACCCCCGTAGTAGCCCAACTGTATGCCCGTTGGTACGATCTGCTGGATCGACTCAAGGTATAAGCCGCCCCCTTTTTTAATGCTCACGGCCAAGACCGTGAGAGAGGAATCTGATTTTGGACATGCATGACCAACCGACCGACTCCGCTGGCGATGTCGATCAGGAAGCCCATCAGGATGTTGGCAACAAACTGCGCCTGCGCCGCAAGATCAAAGGGCTCTCGCTGCAGGACGTCGCCGAGCGCAGTGGCCTGTCGGTTGGTCAGCTGAGCCAGGTGGAGCGTGGGGTTTCCTCCCCGTCCCTGCGTTCGTTGCGCCAGATCTGCGCTGTGCTGGGCATGCCCATGGGCTGGCTGTTCGAGCGCCATGAACCGCTGTCCAGCGACGCGGCCAGCTACGTGCTGCCAGCCAGCCAGCGGCGCACCCTGGACCTGGGCGCCAAGGGCATGATCAAACAACTGCTGACCCCGGACGCCTGCTCCAGCGTGCAGATGATGCGCATCGTGGTGCAGCCTGGCGGCGACTCCGGTGTCTATACCGCCCGCGGCGTGGCCGAGACCGGCGTGTTGCTCAGCGGTAGCATGGGCCTGGAAGTGGATGGCCAGCAGACCATCATCCAGCCCCAGGACGCCTTTGCCTTCGAAGGGGTGCGGCAAGTGCGCTTCTGGTGCATTGGCGATGAACCCTGTGAATTGATCTGGACGGCCACGCCTGCACTCTACTGAACAATGACGGGTGCTGTTTCCGGCAGCACCCGATACCGGTTGAGAATAATTAAAACAGCCATACTTCACACCATATAAATACGAACTGTTACTTGCATCCCGACAACTTAGTTATCGGGACCGGGTGAACCATTGCCTGCCATTTGACATTGACTGTCCCGTTCAACTTGATACTGACCTCAGGAGCGCAACATGCAAACGATGATGAAAGCCGCTGTATTGCATCAAATCGGTGGCCCTTTGCAAATCCAGCAAGTACCGGTACCCCAACCTGGCCCTGGCGAAGTGCTGATCCGCATTACCGCCTGCGGAGTGTGCCACAGCGACTTGCACGCCATGGACGGCGACTGGGCGGCGCAACCGGTACTGCCGCTGATCCCCGGCCATGAAATCACCGGGCAAGTGGTGGCGCTGGGCAGCGGCGTGCAGGAGCCCGTCGTCGGCAGCATCGTCGGCGTCCCTTGGCTGTACAGTGCCTGCGGTACGTGCGAGTTCTGCCTGGGCGGGATGGAAACCATTTGCCCGAAAAGCGAGTCCACCGGCTACACCAAGCCTGGCGGTTACGCCGAATACATGGTGGCGCCCGCCGCGTTCGTCGCCAACATCCCCGACAATGTCGACCTGTATGAACTGGCGCCCATTCTGTGCGCCGGGATAACCACGTACCGCGGCCTGAAACGCTCGCGGGCAACCCTGGGGCAATGGGTGGCCGTGCTAGGCATCGGCGGCCTGGGGCATGTCGCCGTGCAGTACGCCATCGCCATGGGGTTGCGGGTGGTGGCGGTTGATGTGTCTGAGGACAAGCTGGAACTGGCTCGCAGCTACGGTGCCGAGTGCCTGATCAACGCCCTGGATAATCCGGTTGAAACCCTGCGCGAAAAAATCCCCGGTGGCGTGCATGCCGCCGTGGTCACTGCCGTGGCCAACGCGGCGTTCGAACAGTCGGTGGCCATGTTGCGCCCAGGCGGTACGGCGGTGTTCATCGGCTTGCCAGGCGGTTCGGCCGACACCGTGCGCGCTTCGATCTCGGCCATATCCGGCTGGGAACTGAGCATCACCGGCTCCAACATCGGCACCCGCCAGGACCTCAACGAAGCGGTTGCGTTTGCTGCCAGGGGCAAGGTACGCGCGCAGGTGGTCAAGGACAACCTGGACAATATCAACGAGATTTTCGAGCGCATGCGTAAAGGTGCACTGGTGGGGCGTACCGTGCTGGCAATCGGCTAGAAAAGAGCGCTGGCGATGGCCGACCGCGCTACCTTTGCGCTGGCGGCGAAACGGTTGCAACCCCCTGAGAGCCGGGTCGTGAACCCGGCTGCCAGGCATTGATCAAGCAGGGCCTCACTCCGTCACGCAAAGCCGGAGGGAGGCCCCACGGTGCGATAGGTTATTACAGCCTGCCCTAGCATCCCCACCCGGTGTCATGATCAGAGTGCTGGTGCACATCCAACCCCGTCAGGACGTTGCGTTACACTGACAAACAGCCATTCGTGGACGGGGCCGCTGACGTAAATCCCGATTCTCGATCCCGGATCCACGCAGTGCGACTGGGGGTACAAGTGGGGGTATAACTTCGATTTTTTCAGCGGAAACCCGCTTGCTAGAGCTCTGTCCAAATGTTTTTCGGAGATCCGGACAGTCTCTGAGCAAATACCACTGACTTCCATGATTAGCTTCCTGTTTGCCGTCGGCCGCTATCCCGGCATCGGTCTCAGCAAACCAGGCATATTCAACCGCTTACAAAATTGACCTGACTTACCCATCAGGAGGCAGCTGCTTGAACGACCTGACCATTCGAAACGCCTTGATCGCTGACGCAGTTGTGCTGTGCGACGCTGAGCGCGAAACCGCTCGCACACCTGGGCTGCTGATATCCCGCCCGAGTGAACTCAGCTATGAATCCTTTGAGAAAAAAATCGAGGTATTGGGTCGTGAGGGTTTTTACGCAGTGGCCGAGCGAGGGGGCTTGGTGGTCGGTCATGCTCTGCTGGAGCCTAACAGCCTCAAGGCGCTCGCCCACGTCTATAGTCTGACTATCGTTGTGCATCCCGACAACCTCGGGCAAGGCGTGGGTGAAGCGCTGATGACCGCACTTCTGAAATGGGCCCAAGCCCGGCCCGGCCTGCTGAAGATCGAGCTACGCGTGCGTGAAACCAATGTGCGGGCCCGACGCCTGTACGGAAAGTTTGGTTTTATTGAGGAAGGACGCTTGGAAAAGCGAATTCTGCTACCCGACGGCACATTCATTGCCGATATCACAATGGCCTGGTTTGCACCTGATTAAGGTTTTCCGAGCAATGTGTGTTGATCGGGCGCCTACCGTCAAAACGCTTGCGCCCGAGCTGGCGTCAGCCTCGTATCCAAGCGGCAGGTACGATCATGCCCATCGATAAACAACGGGCCCTTGCCGCCGCATGGGTTCTGCTTTCCCGGTTGGGGCACAGTGAGCGTCAGGTTGCCTTTTGCACGCCCTGAAAGGCATCATCCCTCCACCACAGCCCGGTAGGCTCTGGCCCAAAGGAGCAATCACGTGGATCTTGCGCAGCGCAACAACATTACCGTTCTGGGCGACGGCCCCGCCACGCTGGTGTTTTCCCACGGCTTTGGATGCGACCAGACCATGTGGCACTACCTGTACCCGCACTTCCTCGGCCGTTTCCGGGTGGTGCTATATGACCTGGTGGGGGCTGGCCAGTCGCACCTTGGCGCCTACAGCCGTGAAAAATACAGCTCGCTGAGCGGCTATGCGCAGGACCTGGTCGAGATCATCCAGCATTACGGCGTTGGCCCCATCGTGCTGGTCGGTCACTCTGTGAGCGCCATGATCGGCGCGCTGGCCGATCGGCTGGTACCTGGGCAAATCGCAGCTCACGTCATGGTCGGGCCGTCGCCCTGCTATATCGATTCCGGCGACTACGTGGGCGGCTTCACGCTCGAGGATATTCATTCCCTGCTGGATACCCTCGACAGCAACTACCTCGGCTGGTCGAGCACCATGGCCCCGGTCATCATGGGCGCTCCAGGCCAGCCAGCCCTGGGAGAGGCACTGACCAACAGCTTCTGCCGCACCGAACCGGAGATTGCAAAGCAGTTCGCCCGGGTGACTTTCCTGTCCGATAACCGCCAGGACCTCGCCGGCCTGACCACGCCGACGTTGATCCTGCAGTCGACCGACGACCTGATCGCGCCTGTCGCTGTCGGTCATTATTTACACACGCTGTTACCCGGCAGCACCCTGTGCATCGTGCCCAACGTCGGCCACTGCCCGCACATGAGTGCACCCAGCGCCTGCTCCGAGGCCATGGACCGTTTCCTGCAGCCCTGGGCGCGTGAGCATGTCGACTGAACACCCGCCACTCCCCGACAGCGATGCCTTGTTCGAAGGCGCTCCCTGTGGGCTGATCGTGACCACCGAGGACGGCACCATTCTGCGCGCCAACCCGATCTTCTGCACGTGGATCGGCCGCCGTCAGCATGCGCTGCTCGGCCTGCGATTCCAGACCTTGTTGACCATGGGCGGGCGCATCTTCCACCAAACCCACTGGGCGCCGCTGATGCAGATGCAAGGCTCGGTAGCCGAGGTGAAGCTGGACCTGATACATCATGACGGACATACGGTGACGATGCTGCTCAATGGCGTTCGGCGCGAGCATGCCAACGGCGTGTTCTACGAATTGGCGTTGTTTGGCACCACTGATCGCGACCGTTATGAGCGCGAATTGCTCAGTGCACGCAAGCATGCCGAGGAACTTCTGTGGGAAAAGACCGTTGCTGAATCCGCCCTGCATCAGATCAAGGGCGAGCTCAGCATTGCCTACGAAGAATCCCAACGCCGTGCCCTGTTTGCCGAACAGATGGTCGCCATCGCCAGCCATGACCTGAAGAACCCGCTCACTGCCATCAAGATGGCGGCCGACTTTCTGGCCCGCGCCGAGCGCAGCCCGCGGGAAGCCCAGTTGCTCACCCATATCAGTCAGTCATCAGACCGTGCTCAACGGATCATCGCCGATCTGCTTGATTTGGCCTTGGCCAGGGTTGGACACGGTATCGCCATTCACAAGCAGCCGCAGCGGTTGCACGACATCGTCAGCCGCAGCCTTGATGAACTGCGCGTTGCCTTCCCCCAGGCAACACTGATACACCACACTCACGGCACCGGCACGGCGCACGTGGACGCCGACCGCATCCAGCAGGTCATTGGCAATCTGGTCGCCAACAGCGTGGCGTACGGTGACCTGCAGAAGCCCATTAGCCTGCTCTCGACAATCGACGAAACAACCGCCACCCTTGCCGTGCACAACGCCGGCCCGAGCATCCCGGAACCGGTGATCAGCAGGCTGTTCGAGCCGATGACCCGAGGCAGTCACAAGGACGACGATGTGCGCAGCGTCGGTTTGGGCCTGTTCATCGTTCGCGAGATCGCCGTTGCCCATGACGGTGATGTGACCGTGAATTCCACCGATACCGGTGGCACGACGTTCACTGTTACCTTGCCCTGTTCGACTTCGTGACGGCCCCAGGTTTGCGAATTTTTTGATCGTGTCCCGGTGTAACTCATGCGGCAGCAATATCGAGTTTCTGCGCTCCGCAGGCAGCAAATCCGCCCCCTACGCCGTGTTCGAGAAGATGCTGGGCCGGGGCAACCCTCCAGATGACTGGGATGCACTCATTGCAGCGACCCAGACAGCCTGGCGCTCTGCTCAGCCTTGCAAGCCCTGATGCCCCCAATCCCGCCCCTCATCACCCCGTCGCGCTGGTGAGCGAACAACTCATACGTCGCTTCGATGTCATGCAGCTTGTACCGGGATCAGTGGCGGGATCGAGCCCCTATGGCTCGTCCTCCTCCTCGTCGTCTTCATCACTCTCGACGGGTTCTTCGACAAGACGATGGTCCGACGAGGGTTTCTCAGGGTCGTTGATGAACGGTACGCCCCCGGGCCCCTGCTCTTCCATCCCTTCGGTTTTCGGCTGCATGATCAATCCTCCCTAGTGGTGAACATTCGAACCGTTGACCACCCGGATTGTTCAACCCACCTAAGCGCAATGCGCTAAGGCCATCTGCAGCGCAGCCCCTCAATGGTGGTGCACAACGGGCGAGCTGTCGTCTTCCTGCGCCCTGCCGGGCTGCTCATCGGTCATGTCCGCGCCGGTGGCGTTGGGCAGGCAGAGCGCCGCGATGAAGGCGATCAGGTAAGAAGTGATCGCGAACAGCCCCATGGCGGTCGGCAACCCCATGCCGGTGGCGGCGAAACCCACCGCCGCGGGCATGATCGAACCGAAACCGCGACCAAAGCTGGTGCAGAAACCGGCGCCGTTGGCGCGGATGCGCGTGGGGTACAGCTCGGCGAACGCCACCGGCAGCCCTGAGGCGAGGCCGCCCTGGAAGGCGCCCAGCAGCAGGCCCAGGCCCAGGGTGACCGCCATGTTGATGGGCGCGAAGGTATACACCGCCACTACGCAGGCCTGGCACACCAGGAACAGCATGAACGCCTTGCCACGGCTGATGCCATCGCTGATGCGCCCGTAAATGAACGGGCCCAGCAGTGAACCGATGATATTCACCGCCAGGTAGCCCGAGGTCGAGGCCACTGGCAGGTTCAGCACCAGGCGCATGTAGGTGGGCAGCCACGTGATCATGATGTAGGCGCCGCCGAAAATCCCGCTGGCCAGTACGGTACTGATCAACGTGACCCGACGATGCTCTGCGCCGAATATGTCGCGCACCTCGATGCGCCGACGCTTCTGGCTGGCACGGGTGAACGCTTCGGACTCCGGCACCAGGCGGCGGATAAACCAGATGAGCGCGGCGGGCAGCAGGCCGATGGCGAAGAAGGCACGCCAGGCGATGTCTTCGGGCAGCCAGGCGAACACCACCGGCATCATGGTCAGGGAGATGGCATAGCCCACCGCGTAGCCGCTTTGCACCGACGCTACCACCCGCCCCCGCAAGGCCGGCGCGATGGCCTCGCTGATCAGCACCGCGCCTACCACCGCCTCGCCGCCATAGCCGATACCCTGCAGAAACCGCACCGGCAGAAACGCCCAGAAGCTGCTGCACAACCCTGCCAGGCAGGTGAAAAGCGCCACCCACAGGACCGTGCCCTGCATCACCCGGACCCGGCCATAACGGTCGGCCAGCAGGCCCGCGCCCCAGCCACCGATGGCGCTGCCGATCAACGACACCGAACCCAGCATGCCGGCATCGGACTTGCTCAGGGCCAGCACGGTCATCAGCACGGGCATCATCAGTGCGTAGATGGTCGAATCCATGGAGTCGAGCGTAAAACCACCGAAACACGCCCAGTAGGTGCGTTTTTCCTTGGGAGTCAGTGCGGAGTACCAGCCGAGGCGCATGATCGGTTTCCTGTGTTTTTGTCATTGCCCACAGGGTGCAACGCATCCTTGTGCTGGAAGAAGTGCCTATTGGTGATCGAGCGAGTGGATCTTTTTATGAGGTGCTCCGCGATGCATGGCTGATAGGGACCGCACCCTGTTGATCTGGCTTTCGGACCGGGCGCACGCTCGGAAAGCAGACGGCGCGGTGAAGCGGTCCTTCCAGTTCACCTCGTAATCCTCTCGGGGGAAATCGAAGCCCCCCCCGCTCGAACGCCCTGAAGACGTCCCGCGTGTTAGGCAGCGTGTGAAGCACGCCCTGATCGGCTTTAACGAAGGGGGACAACTCAACGTCTCGTAGCGCTCACGCGGGGCCTGGGACATAATTTCGAAGGCGGCAAGACCGGCAAAAGCTTCATGCCGTATGATCAGGGCTTCACCGTCAGCGGAGCCTACATGCCCACGCCCAATTCCGGCGTCCGCGCCCAGCAAGCGGATTTGACCCGCGCCCGCATCCTCAAGGCGGCTACCCGCGTCTTCAGCCAGGACGGCTACAGCGGCGGGCGCATCGAGAAGATCTCACGGTTGGCCAAGTCCAACGACCGGATGATCTATTACTATTTCAAGAGCAAGGAGCAGCTGTTCATCCGTGTACTGGAGAGCATCTACGCCGGTTTCAATGAGGCTGAAAGCCGCCAGCGCTTCAACCTGGATGACCCGGTAGCCGCGCTGCGGCAATTGATTGCGTTCGTGTGGCAGTACTACATCCAGCACCCCGAGTTCATCAGCATTCTCAATACCGAAAACCTGCACAAGGCCGCTCATTCGCGCAAGTCCCCCGCCCTCAGGGCCTTGTCCGGGGAGGCTCTGGGCAACCTGGCACCGATCATCGAGGCCGGCCAGGCGCAGGGGGTGTTTCGCGCCGATGTCGACCTCCACCACCTGTACTTGCTGATTTCTTCGTTGTGCTACTTCTACCATTCCAACCAGCACACCCTGGGCGCCTTCCTTGGCACCGACCTGGCCAGCGCCCACGCGCGCGACAGCTGGCTCGCGTATGCCTGCGACCAGGTGCTGCGCGGCCTGCGCAACCTTCCTGATGGCCCGGGTTGAGCGTCAGTGGCTACCCGGGTTGGCGCGCAGCCAGCCGACCTGTTTGCTCAGCTCGGGCCACGCCGGTTCGCGCGGCGCGAACTCGGCGCGCAGATACGCGGCCAGGTCGGCGACCTGGGTATCGCTGAAACTGCCCTTGAAGGCCGGCATGTACCCCAGGTCGCTGGTTGCCGGGCGCTCGATGCCCTGCAAGATCACCTGAATCAGGTTGTTGGGCCGGTCGCTGTGCACGCTGGTGTTGGCGGCCATGTCGGGGCTGACACCAAACAGCACCGGGCCGCCGCTCGCCGCCGTGTGGCAACCCTGGCAGGCCCCCTCGAAGATCCGCTTTCCCGCCACCTTGTCAGGCATACGGTCACTCAGGGCGGCCTGCGGGGTTGGCTTGGCTTTGGCGGCGGATGGCTCGCCTGGCAGTGACAACAGGTAGTGGGCAATGGCCTGCAGGTCCGCCTGCGGCAAGGTGGCCAGCCCCGCTACCACCGGCCCCATGGGCCCGGCGGCAACGCCATGGCCGCTGGAAAAACCGCTGCGCAGGTAGTCCACCAATTGCTCCTCGCTCCAGGGCACCGCGGCGCTGGCCATGCCGGCCAGGGGCGGAGCCTCCCAGCCATCCACCACGGCGCCGGCCAGAAAAGCCCGCCCCCCCTGCTCTGCCCCCATCAGGTTGCGAGGGGAGTGGCAGGCCGCGCAGTGGCCCAGGCCGTTGACCAGGTAGTTGCCGCGGTTCCACTGAGCGCTGCGCTCCGGTACGGGCTGAAACTCGCCCTGTTTGAGAAACAGGCTGTTCCACCCGGCCATCAGCGGCCTGACGTTGAACGGGAAACTCATGCGGTTGGCAGGTGGGGTGCTGGCCACGGGTGCCTGGGACATCAAGTAGGCGTAAAGGGCCTGCATGTCGGCCTCGGTGGTCGAGCGGAACGCCGTGTAGGGAAACGCCGGGTAGAGATGCTTGCCATCGCGGCTGATGCCCTGGCGCATCGCCCGATCAAAGGCGCTGAACGACCAGTTGCCGATGCCGGTAGCGGGGTCGGGGGTGATATTGCTGCTGTACAGGCGGCCAAAGGGTGTGTCCATGGCCAAGCCGCCGGCGTTGGTGCTGCCGCCGGGCGCGGTGTGGCATACGGCGCAGTCGCCCGCCGCAGCCAGCAGCCGCCCATGCTCCAGGGTGGCAGCGCTCCAGGTGTTGGCGCCCGGCGGCGCCACCCGAGCAATTTCCTGGCGCCAGGGCATGGCGGTGATGCCCAGCCCCAATGCCGCGCCCAGCAGCCCGGTCAGGCCGCCGAACAGCCATCTCCTGCGCTTGGGCTTTATCGGGGCCGCATAGGGCAAGCCGACCGGATCCACAGGCTCTTTGGCCTTGAGTGCTGCCAGAATGCGCTCCGGGGTGATCGGCAACTCGCGAAAGCGAATGCCCGTGGCGTCGTAGACGGCATTGGCGATGGCTGCCGCGCTGGGCACCGACGCCGACTCGCCCGCGCCCATGGGCGGCTCGTTCTGGCGGGGCATCATCATCACGTCGACCTTGGGCACCTCGGGGAAGGTCAGGATCGGGTACCCTCCCCACTCCTTGCTCGACACCCGCGACTCCTCGAACGTCACCCGCTCCTTGAGCACCCGGCTTGTGGACTGCACGACGTTGCCGTGGATCTGGTGCTGAACCCCTGCGGGGTTGATCATCATTCCGGCATCGTGGCCCACTACCACACGGGTGACGGCCACTTCGCCGGTGGCCTTGTCGATGGCCACATCAGCGACCCAGGCCGCCCACGCAGCGCCGAAGCCGGGGAATTTACTGTGGATGTAGCGCGCATAGGCAAAACCACGTCCGCGCAGCACACCGTCCTCGGAAGGCGTGGTGCCTGGCTGGGTGCGCGGGGTCCAGGCCGCGCGCTGGGCGGTGGAGCGCACCAGTTCGGCGGCGCGTTCGTCCGGCAGGTAGCGCAGGCGATATTCCACCGGGTCGACGCCAGCGGCGCACGCCAGTTCGTCGATGTAGGACTCGTGGGCGAGCACGTTGGGCAATGCCGATACACCGCGCAGCCACGAGGCCCGAACGATGGGGGCCATGTCGTTGATGCTGACACGCAGTTCGGGGTACTCATAGTGGGGAATGGAAGTGCGATCGCCCATTTCGTAGGTGACTGGCACCGGTTCGACCCGGCCAGTCAGCAGCAGCGCGAGGTTGGGCGCACCGTTGGATGGGTAGCTGGTGCGGAAATCGTAGACCGCCAGGTCCCCCGCCGCGTCGATACCGCCGTCCACCTCCATCAGTTGCGCGGTGCCCTTGGGTTCCCACACATGCTCCTGCTCACGGGTCAATTGCACCCGCACCGGTTGGCCCACGGCGCGGGACAACAGCAAGGCGTCGGCGCACACATCATCGGCGCAATTGCGGCCGTAGCAGCCCGCGGCCTCCATGCGGATGATTTCAATCAGCGCCTCGTCGCACGCCAGCAGCCAGGCCAGGTCGGCGCGCAGCAGGTGCGGGTTCTGCGTCCCGGACCACAGGCGAATGCCCTCGGGCCGATAGTCCGCCACCGCGCATGAGGGCCCGATCGAAGCGTGCAACTGGTAGGGCCACAGGTAACGGCGGGTGAAACGCCGGTCGACGCTGGCCAGCGCCGCGTCGACCCCTCCGGTGTCATGCACCACACGCTCGATGTGAGGGTTGTCGCGGATGGCCTGCTCCACATCACCCAGGTCGGGCACGTGGTGCTGCCAGGGTTTCCACTCTACCCGCAGCTGTCGGGCCGCCTTGACCGCCTGCTCTTCACGCTCGGCCACCACGCCGACAAAATCACCGATCACCACCACTTTGACGATGCCGGGCAGGTGGGCGATTGACGACTCGTCGACGCGCACCAGGCTAGTACCCACGAAAGGTCCGGTGTCGTGACCATCGTAGGGCGGCCGTACCATGCGGCCATGGAGCATGCCTGGCACCCGCATGTCATGCACGAACGTCAGCTCGCCAGCAGCCTTGGCGGGAATATCCACCCGTGACGAACTCTGCCCCACCAGCGTGTAGTCTTCGATGGCTTTGAGCGGCGCCTCGCCGGAGATCATCAATTCGACGTGCTGCCCGCTGATCAACTGCGTGAAGGTCAGCGCCTGGTCGTTGGGCCCAAAAACGCAGCCGGCTTCGATACGCAGCGCGCTCTTCGGCGCCCCCATGCGCGCGGCTGCCGCGTCCAGCAGCCAGCGCCGCGCCTCGGCGGCGGCATTGCGCAGCGGCACGGCGGAGATCTGCAGGGTGGCGCTGGCGATGGTCGCCCCCTGATTCGGGGCGCGCGCAGTGTCACCCAGCACCATGCGCAGTTGGTCCATGCGCAGGTCCAGTTCCTCGGCGACGATCTGTGCCAGTGAGGTCTGGATGCCGGTGCCCAGGTCCACATGACCGTTGAAGGCATAGAACTCGCCGGTGTCGCACAGGGCGATGAACAACCCCAGCTCCTTGGGCTTGAGCACCGGTTGCTGCCCCTTGGGCACCGGGCCGGACGGGGGCTGGATTTCATTGACCACCAGCAGCACGCCCTCGCGTGCCAGCAGTTGCGCCTGGGTGGGGATGGGGGAAGTCAGGTCAGTCACGGCGTGGGCACTCCCGGCATAGCGTCACGGCGCGGTGCGCCGCCTTGAGGATTTCGAGATGGGTGCCACAGCGGCACAGGTTGGCAGCCAGCGCGCGGCGAATCTGTTCGTCACTGGGCTCGGGGTTGCGGTCCAGCAGGGCCTTGGTGGTCATGATCATGCCGTTGAGGCAGTAACCGCATTGCGCGGCCTGCTCCTCGACAAAGGCCTGCTGCACCGGGTGCAGGTTGCCACGGGCACCCAGGCCCTCCAGCGTGGTGATGGTACGCCCCTGCATGCCTGCCCAGGGCAGTACACAGGAACGCCCGGCCTTGCCATCGACGATGACGGTACAGGCACCGCACTCGCCCAGGCCGCAGCCGTACTTGGGGCCGTTCAACGCGAGGTCGTTGCGCAGCACCAGCAGCAGCGGGGTATCAGCCATGGCGGTACGTTGAATGGCCTGCCCGTTGACGGTGCACGAAACGTTGACCAATGCGTCCGGTAGAGCGGCCTTGTCCATTGTGTTTCCCACCCACTCATGAAGTACTTACTACATGAAAAGGCAAGAACGGTGCCAACTGACGAACGTCGACAGGCGGGAGTGCCCCACAAGCCAACTCCCACTCCTGCCAAGCCCCGCTACGGACGGGACACTAGGCTTGCTCGGGGTCGTCCATCATCTTGCGCAGCAGGAACATCATGGCCACGCGTTCACCGGCATTGAGGTTGCTGAGCGTCAACTCGCTGATGGCCTGGGCGCAGGGAACGGTCTGCTCCACCGCGTGGCGCCCGGCGTCGGACAGGCTGACGATGACCTTGCGCTTGTCCTGGGCGTCGTGGCCCAGGACGATCAGGTCACGCGCCTTGAGGCGCTCGACGATGCCCCGAATGGTAGCCTGGTCCACGGCGGTCATTTTCACCAACTCACTCAACGAACTCGGCCCGTGGTCACGAACCGCGCAGAGTGTGATGAACTGCACGGCCGTCAATTGCGACTCGCCGACGTTCTGCTGGAAGATCGCCATGTGCCGCTGGTAGGCCTTGCGCAGCAAATGGCCGACCTGATCGGTGTAGGAGTAGTCTGAAGCGTTCATGCAGTGCTGCCCGACAATGGGTGAAAAGGCGCCTACGATAACGCAAGCGGCCGCCGATGCGCACCGGCAGCCGCTTGCAGTGGGCCTTCAGCGGGCGATGGAAGCGGCAGGGGCAACCACGTCACCGGCCAGTACCACGGCCGTGTCATCCAGATAGACATCGCAATTGCGCAGCGCAATGTCCAGGTGGCAAGGCGTCTTGCGCTTGCCTCCCACCTCCGTGTTGGGCCCGGTGGAGAACAGGAAATTGCCGTAGAACGCCCGCGCGTCCATGCACATGCCGTCGTTCTTGTCGTGCAGGCCCATGGCCGTCCACTGGGCGCGCGGTTGCAGGCCCCAGCCGATGTGGGAAATGCCATACACCTCGGGGTCTTTGAAATAGGCCATGTACTCGCGCAGGTACTGGGCTTCGAAACCGCCGTGGATGGCGGTGATGAAGCCCTTTTCGATCTCAAGCGTGATGCGCTCGCGGCAGTAGTTCTTGAACGGCAGCACGATGTCGCCGATATCCAGCACCAGCACGCCCTCGGCGCTGTCCTCGTCCGGCCAGGTGAAGAGGAAACCGCTGGGCCAGTGATCCCAACGCCCCGGCTCATCGGCGAAACCATACTCGGTCACCGCGGGGTATTGCCCCAGTGGCGCGCGAAAATCACTGCCTGCCGCCGACCGCATGGTCATCGAGCGGGCGGCCTTGAGCAGTTGCTCCGCGGCCAGCACCCGGGCCTTGTCCGCTTCGCTGGGCAGCATGCGTGCCAGTACTTCCGGCGGTTCCACGGCCAGCAGGATGCGCGTGCCGGTCTTGAGGATCTGCTCCTGTTCCGGGGAGTGCAGCAGCATCATGGTGTCGACGATCAGGTCCGCCGCTTCCAGCGCCCGCTGGGCCGCCAGGTTGCCGGTCAACGCGGTATCGCCGCAGTAGGCGGTCATGTCATTGCCCATCGCGACCGGCGCATTGAAGGCCGGCAACTCTACCGCGTAAACCTTGGCCCCCAACCGCTGCGCAGCTTCGGTAGCGGCCCTGACCGTCCGGGGGTTCGAGTAATGACTCTTGAGCACCGCCACGCTCTGACTGGCGTCCACCCGCGAAAGCTTCAACACATGTTCAAACATCTGCACCAACTCACCGTCACTGACTGCCATTGCCTTTCTCCTCGTGCCAAACGCTGCACCATCACGGCGCGCGAGGCGCCAGGATGGTGCGAATTAATAATGTATACACTACTTAATTCCCAATATGGATCTATTCCAGAAATGCTGCAAGCCATTCGAGCGAGTGGGAACAGACGTAACAAATACGGGGAATACCTAGTGTTACCGCCCATGAATAGCTAGCAAAACCCCCACTTCACATTTTTTAAAAAAGACCCTTCCCAAGAAAATAAAAGAGTGCATACACTGCAATTACACGCCGACCCGTTCCCTGGCGATCGGCTTCCGAGGAGATAAGTGCTATGCCCGCGACACAACGAATTGCCATCATCGGCGCAGGCCTTGGCGGCGCAGCCGCTGCCACCTCACTGCAGCAGGCCGGCTTCGAGGTGAACGTCTACGAACAGGCCCCTGCGTTCTCGCGACTGGGGGCGGGCATCCACATGGGTCCCAACGTGATGAAGATCTTCCGGCGCATGGGCATCGAAAAGCAGCTGGAGGCGATGGGCTCGCACCCCGAGTTCTGGTTCAGCCGCGACGCCGGTGGCGACTACCTGTCGCGCATCCCGCTGGGCGACTTTGCTCGCAAGGAATACGACGCCGCTTACATCACCGTGCACCGCGGCGATTTGCACGCCTTGCAGATGTCGACCCTCACACCTGGCAGCGTGCATTTTTCCAAGCACCTGGCCGCCATCGAAGACACCGGTAGCGAGGTGCGCCTGCAATTTGCCGATGGCACCCACGCGCTCGCCGACATCGTCATCGGTGCCGATGGCATCAACTCCCGCGTCCGCGAGCACCTGCTGGGCGTTGAAGCACCGACCTACAGCGGTTGGGTGGGGCACCGCGCACTGATCAAGGCCAGCGCCCTGGCGAAGTACGATTTCAGCTTTGAAGACTGTGTCAAATGGTGGTCGGGCGACCGCCATTTGATGGTCTACTACACCACGGGCAAGCGCGACGAATACTACTTCGTCAGCGGCGTCCCCCAGCCAGCGTGGGAAGGCGGCAATGCCAGCTTCATCCCCAGCTCCAAGGCCGAAATGTTCGACACCTTCAAGGGCTACCACCCTTCCGTGCAGGCGCTGATCGACAACGCCGAAGACATCACCAAATGGCCGCTGCTCAACCGCCAACCGCTGCCGGTCTGGAGCAAAGGCCGCATGGTGTTGCTGGGTGATGCCTGCCACCCGATGAAGCCGCACATGGCCCAGGGCGCGGCCATGGCCATCGAAGACGGTGCCATGCTGGCGCGCTGCTTGCAGGAAACCGGCCTGAGTGACTACGGCACCGCCTTCCGCCTCTACGAAGCCAACCGCAAGGAACGTGCGTCGCGAGTGCAGGCAGTGTCCAATGCCAACACCTGGCTGCGCACCCAGGAAGACCCGGCCTGGGTGTTCGGCTATGACCTGTTCGCCCACCCGCTGAAGTCGGAAACCGCCGCATGAGTACTTTCCAGTACGGCGCCAACGTGCAGGCCAATGGCATCCGTCAACATTACTTGCGCTACGGGGGCAAGGGCCAACCACTGATCCTGGTACCTGGCATCACGAGCCCCGCCATCACCTGGGGTTTCGTCGCCGAACGTCTGGGCGAGCACTTCGACACCTATGTGCTGGACGTGCGCGGTCGCGGCCTGTCCTCGACCGGGCCAGGGTTGGCCTATGACACGGATACCTGCGCCGACGACGTGATTGCCTTCGCCAGCGCGCTGGGGCTGCAGGGCTATCATCTGATGGGCCACTCCATGGGCGCCCGTTTCGTTCTGCGGGCCGCTACCCGCCACCCCGAGGCAACCCTCGGGCGCCTGGTATTGATCGATCCACCGGTGTCTGGCCCGGGCCGCCGCGAATACCCTGGCAAACTGCCCTGGTACGTGGACTCGATTCGCCAGGCGCGGCAAGGCATGAGCGCGCAGGACATGGCCGCGTTTTGCCCCTCCTGGACGCTGGAGCAGCGCGCGCTGCGTGCCGAATGGCTGCACACCTGCTTCGAGCCGGCCATCGTGCAGGCGTACCAGGAATTCCACAGCGTGGACATTCACCAGGACTTCCCTGCCCTGCGCCAGCCTGCCCTGCTCATGGTGGCTGGGCGAGGCGGCGTCATCCTGCCCGAGGACGAAGCCGCGATCCACGCCTTGCACCCGGCCATCGAAATCAGCCATGCCCCCGAGGCCGGCCACATGATCCCCTGGGACGACTTCGACGGCTTTTTTGCCGCCTTGGGCAACTTCCTCGGCCACTCCTTCGGCTGACCTGGAGACTCTCATGAACCAGCTGTACCGCATCGGCCAGATTGTGCCGAGTTCCAACACCACCATGGAAACCGAGATCCCGGCGATGCTCACTGCACGCCAGTTGATCCGCCCGCAGCGCTTCACCTTCCATTCGGCGCGCATGCGCATGAAGCACGTGAAGAAGGAAGAACTGGCGGCCATGGACGCCCAGTCCGACCGCTGCGCCCTGGAGCTGTCCGACGCCCGCGTCGACGTGCTGGGCTACGCCTGCCTGGTGGCGATCATGTCCATGGGCCGCGGCTACCACCGCGAGTCCCAGCAGCGCCTGGGCCAGGTGGTGCGCGACAACGACTCCCAGGCCAACGTGATCACCAGCGCCGGCGCCCTGGTGGATGGCTTGAACGTGCTGGGTGCCAGGCGCATCGCCCTGGTCGCCCCCTACATGAAGCCCCTGACCGAGCTGGTGGTGGACTACATCCAGCACGAAGGCATCGAGGTCAAGGTCTGGCATGCACTGGAAATCCCGGACAACCTCGACGTGGCACGACACGACCCCGCACGCCTGCCCGGCATCGTCGCCGGCCTGGACCTGGAAGGCGTGGACGTGATCGTGCTCTCTGCCTGCGTACAAATGCCGTCGCTGGGCGCAGTTGCCATGGTCGAGGCGCAGACCGGAAAGCCGGTGCTGACCGCCGCCATCGCCACCACCTATGCCATGCTCAAGGCACTGGACCTGGAGCCGATAGTGCCCGGTGCCGGTGCCTTGCTGTCGGGCGCCTACTGAGGAACAGACCATGGTCAGTGCACAGGACAATTATCAGGGCGTGTGGGGCAACCGCATCGGCTTCGGCCAGCGCCCCGCCCTGCTGATGATCGACTTCATGCAAGGCTACACAACAGAGGGCGCGCCCTTGTTCGCACCGGGGGTGGTCAGTGCCGTGGCAGAGAGTGTGTCGCTGCTCGCCGCGGCCAGGCAAGCGGGCATCCCGGTGATCCACACCAACATCCGCTACCACCCCGGCCACTTCGCCGACGGCGGCATGTGGGTCAAGAAAGCGCCGGTCATGAAGGATATGGTTGAAGGCAACCCACTGGCCGCGTTTTGCCCCTCCTGGACGCTGGAGCAGCGCGCGCTGCGTGCCGAATGGCTGCACACCTGCTTCGAGCCGGCCATCGTGCAGGCGTACCAGGAATTCCACAGCGTGGACATTCACCAGGACTTCCCTGCCCTGCGCCAGCCTGCCCTGCTCATGGTGGCTGGGCGAGGCGGCGTCATCCTGCCCGAGGACGAAGCCGCGATCCACGCCTTGCACCCGGCCATCGAAATCAGCCATGCCCCCGAGGCCGGCCACATGATCCCCTGGGACGACTTCGACGGCTTTTTTGCCGCCCTGGGCAACTTCCTCGGCCACTCCTTCTGCTGACCTGGAGACTCTCATGAACCAGCTGTACCGCATCGGCCAGATAGTGCCGAGTTCCAACACCACCATGGAAACCGAGATCCCGGCGATGCTCACTGCACGCCAGTTGATCCGCCCGCAGCGCTTCACCTTCCATTCGGCGCGCATGCGCATGAAGCACGTGAAGAAGGAAGAACTGGCGGCCATGGACGCCCAGTCCGACCGCTGCGCCCTGGAGCTGTCCGACGCCCGCGTCGACGTGCTGGGCTACGCCTGCCTGGTGGCGATCATGTCCATGGGCCGCGGCTACCACCGCGAGTCCCAGCAGCGCCTGGGCCAGGTGGTGCGCGACAACGACTCCCAGGCCAACGTGATCACCAGCGCCGGCGCCCTGGTGGATGGCTTGAACGTGCTGGGTGCCAGGCGCATCGCCCTGGTCGCCCCCTACATGAAGCCCCTGACCGAGCTGGTGGTGGACTACATCCAGCACGAAGGCATCGAGGTCAAGGTCTGGCATGCACTGGAAATCCCGGACAACCTCGACGTGGCACGACACGACCCCGCACGCCTGCCCGGCATCGTCGCCGGCCTGGACCTGGAAGGCGTGGACGTGATCGTGCTCTCGGCCTGCGTACAAATGCCGTCGCTGGGCGCAGTTGCCAAGGTCGAGGCGCAGACCGGAAAGCCGGTGCTGACCGCCGCCATCGCCACCACCTATGCCATGCTCAAGGCACTGGACCTGGAGCCGATAGTGCCCGGTGCCGGTGCCTTGCTGTCGGGCGCCTACTGAGGAACAGACCATGGTCAGTGCACAGGACAATTATCAGGGCGTGTGGGGCAACCGCATCGGCTTCGGCCAGCGCCCCGCCCTGCTGATGATCGACTTCATGCAAGGCTACACAACAGAGGGCGCGCCCTTGTTCGCACCGGGGGTGGTCAGTGCCGTGGCAGAGAGTGTGGCGCTGCTCGCCGCGGCCAGGCAAGCGGGCATCCCGGTGATCCACACCAACATCCGCTACCACCCCGGCCACTTCGCCGACGGCGGCATGTGGGTCAAGAAAGCGCCGGTCATGAAGGATATGGTTGAAGGCAACCCACTGGCCGCGTTTTGCCCCCAGGTATTGCCCCTGCCTGAAGAAGTGGTGTTGACCAAGCAATACGCCAGCAGTTTCTTCGGCACCGCGCTGGCACCGATGCTGCAGGCCCTGAACGTCGACACCCTGATCCTCGCAGGCTGCTCCACCAGCGGCTGCGTTCGAGCCACGGCAGTCGATGGCGTGCAGCATGGGTTTCGCACCATCGTTGTCCGCCAGTGCGTTGGTGACCGTCACCAGGCGCCCCACGACGCCAACCTGTTCGACATCGACAGCAAGTACGGCGACGTGGTGGACAAGCAGGAGGCGTTGGCTTACCTCGGTGCCCACTGAGCAACACCACGGCCGAGCAGGGACGCTCATCGCTGGCACACACAGACCGCCCCGGTACAGAGGCGGCTGTACACATTATAAAAAAAGGCCGTCCTGAAGCCTCTCATTCCTGACTGCCCCCCCCATGAACCGACTTGCGCCGCTGTGCTTTCGCGGCAGATCCAGGAGTTCCACCATGTCACTGAGCCAAGCTTCCGCCATGCCGATAGCCCCGGTCAGCAGCACCACGCTCTACCGCAAGATCATCTGGCGCCTGATTCCGTTCCTGTGTTTCTGTTATCTGGCCTCCTACCTGGACCGCATCAACGTCGGTTTCGCCAAACTGCAGATGCTCGACACCCTGCACATGAGCGAGACCGCCTATGGCCTGGGTGCCGGCCTGTTCTTCGTCGGCTATATCCTGTTTGAAGTGCCCAGCAACCTGGCCCTGGAAAAAGTCGGCGCGCGGCTATGGATCGCCCGCATCATGATCAGCTGGGGGCTGCTGTCCGGGCTGACCATGTTCGTCACCAGCGAGTGGCAGTTCTACACCCTGCGCTTCCTGCTTGGCGCCGCCGAAGCGGGGTTTCTGCCGGGGGTGCTGTACTACCTCAGCCAGTGGTTTCCGTCCTACCGCCGCAGCCGCATCATCGCCCTGTTCATGATCGGCCTGCCGCTGTCCAGCCTGCTGGGCAGCCCCATTTCCGGTTGGATCATGGGCAACTTCGACAAGGTCGGCGGCCTGGCCAGCTGGCAGTGGCTGTTCCTGCTCGAAGCCGTCCCTACGGTGCTGCTGGGCTTTCTATGCGTGGTGGTGCTGCCCAACGGCATCAGCCAGGCAACGTGGCTGAGCGCTATTGAAAAGCTGGAACTCAAGCGCCTGCTCGACCAGGATGACAGCGAAAACAAGGGCGGCCAGTCCTTCCGCGATGGCTTCTTCGACATCAAGGTGTGGATGCTTGGCGGCATCGACTTCTCCATCCTGCTCAGCGCCTATGCGATGGGGTTCTGGCTGCCCACCTTCATCCGCAACGCCGGCGTGGCCGACCCGAGCCAGATCGGCCTGCTGGTCGCGATTCCCAGCCTGGCCGGGCTGATCGGCATGCTCGCCATCGGTGCCAGTTCCGACCGCCGCCGCGAGCGCCGCTGGCACATCGTGGTGCCATTCATCATCGGCGCTGCCTCGATGTTCCTCAGCACCTTCTTCACCCATGACGTCGCCATCACGGTGCTGCTGTTCTCCCTGGCATCGCTGACCATCATCGGCGCGGTGCCGGTGTTCTTCAGTCTGCCCGCCACCTTCCTCAAGGGTACCGCGGCAGCGACCGGTTTCGCCCTGGCATGCTCGGTGGCGAACATCGCCGGCCTGGTCAGCAACTCGCTGATGGGCGCGGTGATGGACCATTTCCACAGCCCTCAGATCGCCCTGTGGATATTCGCCGGGTGCCTGTTGCTCAGCTCGCTGCTGGTGCTGGCCCTGCCGGCCAGAACCGTGAACCGCTGAGGCAACAGTTGATCCGCTACGGGGCCGGCGGCCATGACACCCCCGTGGCGTTGCCCTGTGGCGGTAGCCTGCTGGTGCTGGTCGAACACCTGGTGCCAACGGACCGTACGTTGCATGACCTGCACCTGATGCGTGGCGCCCTGTCAGGTGAGGGGGCCGTGGTGCGGCGAGTAGACGTGGTAGCACAGACCTGTGAGGTCGTGCAGCACCCGGGGACCGCCGCGAAGGTTATCCTGGATGACGCCCAATCAAAGGTCCAACTGCACGTAGGCCCGGCGCTAAAGCTGTTGATCGCCGGGCTGTCCCCCGTGGCCGAATTCTGCGCCCAGTTCGCCCTCAGCCTGGGCAGCAAGACGCCGGCGCAAATTGCCCTGGCGGTGATGGCCGACATCCTGCGCGCCAGCAATGGCATCGACCGGGCCCATCTTTAGCCCTGCGGTGGGCATCACGCCCCCTTCCCCCGTGCTCCCCGCTCAACCGCCTGACCGGGAGATTCCCCCGTTTACCTCGCCAAAGCATGTACAAATTATCGATACATCATTTTTAATATTTTATATTGCTTCGAATTTTCATTCTGTATAGGATCCTTGGCATCAACAATCATAAAAACAGATGCCATGACCACTACCCAGCTTGCCGCAGCGGTAGACGCTGCCCCCCACAGCTTGCCGTGCCTGCTCACATCGCTCGCGCGCGCCCCTGACCTGGAGCGCGCCACCGGCCACCCCAACACGCAGGCGATACCGCCGCAGTGCCTCAACGGCCCACGTACGTCTTCAAGTTGATACGTGCCACACGGGCCGGATACGCCCGGATCTGATACCTGAGTCACCTCAAGCAATGCTGGAAGCGCCGCCTCCGCTGGCAGGGATTCGTGCGCCTTGTGAACAGAGCCACAACAATAATAAAAGAAGGTATCCATGAACAAATACGCCCCGTATTCACTGTTCGCTGTCTCGCTGTTGTGTGCCTCCCCCAGTTTCGCCGAACTGGCACAGCTTGAGCTCGCCAGCCTGGAATACCCCGGTGAACCCATTGGCCCGAGTGTCGGCATTCCAGACTCCTTCATTCCTGTGCTGACCCCGCCGCCACTGGAAAAGCAAGGTAAATGGCTGGACGACCACGGCATCAGCCCGCACCTGGGGTTGACCCAGTTCTACCTCGCCAACCCGGACGTGGGCACGGACACCGGCAACCACGAGTCACTGACGCTGTTCGATGTGGGCGTGGATTTCGATCTCGAGAAGATCATTGGCTGGCAAGGTACCCGCGTACATTTCAACGAGCTGTACGTGCCTTACCGCAATAACCTGGACTTCGGCGCACAAGCCGGGGACGTGCTGTCGAGCAAATCCAGCCCGTACATTCCACGGGTCAGCCACCTCACCTTGTTCACGCTGGAGCAGAAGCTGCTGCAGGACAAGCTGACCGTCGAAGGCGGCATCAGCAATGCCGGCAACTACTTCGCCCTACCCCTGTGCAACGTGGGATTGGGCTGCACCACCCTACCGGACGCCGCCGGCGCGAACCCTGCCCCCTATGCCAATTGGGGCGCACGGATGAATTACCAGTTCACCCCTGCCTTGAGCGCGCAGGTCGGCACGTGGCGCGTCAATGACGCCTATCCGTTTACCAATGGCTGGGAGCGCGGAGCCGGCAGCTCAGGCGGCAACATGTCCACCACCTACCTGGCCAACGTGGCCTACCGTACGGACTTTTCCAACACGGCCTATCCCGAGTCCTATGAGTTGGTGGGCTTTCACAACACCCGCGACGGCAGTGACCCTTACTACACCGTGGCCGGTACGCCGCAGCTCACCGATTCCACCCACGCGGCCGCCACCACCAACGGCCTCAACGGCTTCTATCTGGGCTTGAAAAAGACCTTCTGGCGCGCCGATGGCGGCCAGTCCAACGACATGAGCCCCACCGCGCTCAGCGCCTATTTCGCTGGCAGCCACGTCTTCGAAGAAGACGTGCCCAATGGCATTCCCAACCAGGTCAGCACCGGCCTGATCCTGTCCGCGCCGTTCAAGTCCCGACCCTATGACACCTACTCGCTGAGCGCCCACTGGGTGCAGCTCAGTGACCACGAACAGAAGTACATCAACGCCGCGTTCCGCACCGCGGGCCAGGACTATTCAAGCCCGGGCGGCGAGTACGCCGTGGAACTGGACGCCAACCTGATCCTGACCCGCGGCGTGGTGGTCAGCCCCTACGTGATGTACACCTGGGACCCGGTCAACACGGTCAACCCTTTCAATGGTATCGCGCCGAAAAGCGGCATGTCCGCCGGTTTCCTGTTCCATGTCCAGCTGGAGAGTTTCCTGGGACTGGATTCGGGCCAGCATCGTTGAACCCCTTCGAATAAAAAGGAAGTGATGACCGTGAAAATCTCCTCTGCCCCCCTGACCCGGCGTGATGTGCTGTTGAGCGGCGCGACCCTGGCCCTTGCGGCGAGCCTGCCTGGCGTGGGCTATGGCGCCAGCAAGAACCCCGCGTTTCCAAAAGGCTTTTTGTGGGGCGCGGCCTCGGCCGGGCACCAGATCGAAGGCAACAACAGCGACTCCGACATCTGGCTGCTGGAACAAGTGACCCCCACGGTGTTCGCCGAACGCTCCGGTGACGCCTGTGACAGCCTGTTCCGCTGGAACGAAGACGTGGACCTGGTCAAGGGCATCGGCCTGAACACCTACCGATTCTCCCTGGAGTGGGCGCGCATCGAGCCCACCGAAGGCCAGTTTTCAGTGGCCATGCTCGACCTGTACAAACGCATGATGGGCAGTTGCCTGGAACGCGGCATCACCCCCATGGTCACCTTCAACCACTTCACCACCCCACGCTGGTTCGCGGCACGCGGCGGCTGGGAGGCGGCCGGGGCGCCGGACCTGTTCGCACGGTTCTGCGAGCGCGCGGCCACCCACCTGGGCGCCCACCTGAGCCATGCCACCACCCTCAACGAGCCTAACATTCTGGCGGTTCTGGACTGGCTGCCGCTGCCCTTCCCGCCTGCGTTCAAGGCAGTGGAGGCGCAGATGCTGCAGGCGGCGGCCAGGGCCACGGGCAGCGCCAATTATTCAGTGGCCAATTTTGGCCAATACCAGCCCAAGCTCAAGTTGATGCTGGAAGGCCACCTCAAAGGCTACCAGGCGATCAAATCGGTGGCGCCCCATGCGCTGGTGGGCGTGAGCCTGTCCATTACCGACGACCAGGCCGTGGGCCCGGACAGCAAACGCGACGCCAAGCGCGAAAGCGTGTACGGCCCCTGGATGGAAGCCGCCAAGACCAGTGATTTCATTGGTGTGCAGAACTACGGCCGCCAGCAGCTCGATGCCAAGGGCGCGATGCTGCCGCCCAAGGGTGCGGAGCTGACCGAAAGCGGCGAGGAATACTACCCGGCGTCGCTCGAAGGCGCCGTTCGCTATGCCCATGCGGCGACTGGCAAGCCGGTCATCGTCACCGAGAATGGCATCAGCACCTCCAACGATGCACGGCGCGCCGCCTACATCCCGCAAGCCTTGGCCGGCCTGCAACGGGCCATGCAGGATGGCGTGCCGGTGCTGGGCTATGTGCACTGGAGTCTGCTGGACAACTTCGAATGGCTGTTCGGCTACAAGCCCCGGTTCGGGCTGGTGGCGGTGGACCGCACGACATTCAAGCGCGAAGTCAAAGGCAGCGCACAGGTGTTGGGGGCCATTGCCCAGCGCAACGCACTGAGCTGAAACGGTGGGCGTAGCTTGCTAGCGAACATGGCAGCGCGGTGTACCTGACAGACCGCGTCGTACCGTTCGCCAGCAAGCTGTGCTCCCACAGGCTGCGTCCGCCTGATGAGTGGGTGGGAGCGTAGCTTGCTTGCGAACATGACAGCGCGGTGTACCTGACAGACCGCGTCGTACTGTTCGCCAGCAAGCTGTGCTCCCACAGGCTGCGTCCGCCTGATGAGTGGGTGGGAGCGTAGCTTGCTAGCGAAAAACGCAGCACGGTATGCCTGACCGACCGCGTCGTACCCTTCGCCAGCAAGCTGTGCTCCCACAGGCTGCGTCCGCCTGATGAGTGGGTGGGTGGGAGCGTAGCTTGCTAGCGAAAAACGCAGCACGGTATGCCTGACCGACCGCGTTGTACCCTTCGCCAGCAAGCTGTGCTCCCACAGGCTGCGTCCGCCTGATGAGTGGGTGGGTGGGAGCGTAGCTTGCTAGCGAAAAACGCAGCACGGTATGCCTGACCGACCGCGTTGTACCCTTCGCCAGCAAGCTGTGCTCCCACAGGCTGCGTCAGCCTGGTGGGTGGGTGGGAGCATAGCTTGCTAGCGAACATGGCAGCGCGGTGTACCTGATGGACCGCGTCGTACCCTTCGCCAGCGAGCTGTGCTCCTACAGGGTGGAGGAAGCGCTAGCGGCCCTTGTTGAACATCGGCGAGTCGGAGCGCACGATGCTGGCCGTGCGCTCGATATGCCCGCGCAACAACCCCACCGCCTCGTCCGCCCGCCCTTCAACCGCCGCTTCCATGATCTGCTGGTGCTCAGACTTCACATCACGCTTGGCCGTAAACGCCTGGGGCGCCGAAAGGGTACGGTAACGGTGGTGCTGGTCGGCCAGTTGCGCGCAGAACGCCAGCAGCCACCGCGAACCACAGCCGCCGATCAGCGCGCGGTGAAACGCCCGGTGAGCGGGCTCCCAATCCGGGTTGTCCTCGAAGTGGTCCTGGGACAATGAGCGGGGCGTGCGCGCCAGGCGATGGTGGGCAATGACCACTTCTTCCTCCCACACCCTGTCCCTGCGAGCAATGGATTCGCGCAAGGCAATCTCTTCCAGCCAGCAGCGGGTCTTGGTGATTTCCAGCAGGTCTTGCTCGCTGACCTCCGCCACCACGAACCCGCGCAATTCGCGCTTCTCTACCAGCCCGTCGGAGATCAGCCGGTTCAGCGCCTCGCGCAGTGGCGTGGCACTGGTGGCGTAACGCCCGGCCAAGGCATCGATCACCAGCTTGCTGCCCGGTTCCAGCTGACCGTTGAGCAGGTCAGCGCGCAACTGGTCATACAGGTCGGTCGCGCGGGTAGAGGGGCGGTTGTCGATGCTGACAGCGGGGGTTCGAGCCATGGGTAGGTACACCAGAAAATATGAAAAACAAGCAGTCGGGGTTGCGATTGCGCGGCCAATCATATCAGATACAGCCACACCGTTCATTTAATATATAAAAAGGAACCGTCATGCCCACCCTCACCCTCGACCAGGCTCAAACCGCTCTGCACGGCGCCTTGCAGGCCGCACGCAGCCACCAGTTCCGGCCCATGGCCATCGTGGTGGTAGACACCGCGGGCACCGTTGTCGCCGCTGCCAGGGAAGACGGCGCAACGCCATTGCGCATGACCATCGCCACGGGCAAGGCCTGCGCCGCCATCGGCATGGGGGCCAATACTCGATTATTAGCAAAGAAAGCCGGTGAAATGCCAGCGTTCTTCGGCTCGATCGCCACGAGTTCTCAGCACCCGTTCGTCCCGCAAACCGGCGCGATGCTGATGCTAGACGCCTCCGGCGCCGTGGTAGGCGCGATTGGCGCGTCGGGCGGAACCGGTGACGAAGACGAGCTGATCGTGACGGTTGGCATCGACGCTGCGGGGCTTGCAGCCCGCTGACTGGGCCAGGCAATCGCGCCGATGGCCTTGCCCATCGGCGCTCTACCGGGCCCGGGAGTGTATGAAAAAACGATACGATATTTTTAATATTTTATATTGCCACTAAAATTCATTTTATATAGGATCAGCCCACACAATCATAAAAATGCCCTGCCATGACCTTCCACCTCGCTCCCGACCTGGGCATCGACATCCACGCCCATTTTGTCCCCGCCCAGTTCCCCGCCTGGGCTGACCCGCATGTACCGGCCGGTTGGCCGTCCATGCTGCAAGCCCCCTCACACGATGGCCATTGCCACTGCCACGTGATGATCGATGGAAAACACTACCGTACCGTCTCCGACCAATGCTGGAGCCTGCCCCGTCGCCTGGCCGACCTGCCGGACATGGGCCTGGGGCGCCAGGTCATCTCGCCGATGCCTGAATTGCTGAGCTACTGGATGCCGGTGCACCATGCCCAGCCCCTGCTGCGCTACATCAATGAATCCATCGCCCAGCTGTGCGACGACAGTGGTGGTGCCCTGCTTGGCATGGCCGCCGTGCCGCTGCAGGACGTGGACGTGGCGATCGCCGAACTGGAATACGCGGTGCGGACACTGGGGCTGGTGGCTGTCGAACTGGGCAGCAACATCAACGGCCTGACCCTGGCCGATCCTGCTTTGCGCCCCTTCTTCCAGGCGTGCGTGGCGCTGGACGTGCCGGTGTTCGTGCACGCCCTCAAGCCGTGCGGCATGGACCGCCTCAGTGGCCCCGCGCCGTTGCAGCAGGTGTTGGCCTACCCCAGCGACGTGGGCCTGGCGGCTGCCGCCGTGATCACCGGCAACCTGTTGCACGACTGCCCCGGCCTGCGCCTGGCCTTCAGCCACGGTGGCGGTACCTTCGCCTCACTGCTGCCGCGCCTGGAACAGGGCTGGAAAACCTTTCCCGCGCTGCGCGACAGCATCGCCGTTTCCCCTGGCGAACAGGCCCGCCAGCTGTACTTCGACACCCTGGTGTTCGACGCCCCGACCCTGCGCCACCTGGTGGCCACGTTCGGCGCCAGCCAACTGCTGCTGGGCAGCGACTACCCCTTCAATTTCCACGAGCGCAAACCCGTGGCACGCCTGGCGGAGTGCGGCCTGACCGACGCCCAGGTCCAGGCCCTGATGCACGGCAACGCCGAACGATTTTTCGCACTCTCGACTCACACAGGCAGGGGTTGATCTATGGCTTCCAAATGGATTCAGGCATTGCGCAGCGTCGCGCTGGACGTACCAGACCTGGCGCGCGCAGAGGACTTCTACACCCGCGTCTGGCACCTGGATATCGCCGCGCGTACCGACACGGCCATTTACCTCAAGGGTACCGGTGCTGATCACCACCTGCTCGCCCTGCACCAGGCCGACCACCTGGCCATTCGCAACGTTACCCTGCGCGCCCGCGATGCCGATGCCCTGGGGCAGATTCGCGAAGCCGCGCTGGCCAATGGCGGGCAGATTATCGAAGACCAGGTCAGCGTGACCGAGCCCGGTGGCGGCATCGCCCTGACCCTGCGCGACCCCCACGGGCGCATCCTGCGCGTGGTGCATGGCGACGAGCGCGCCCAGGCCTTCGAAGCCACCGATCGCCCCATCCGCCTGGCCCATGCCGTGCTCAACAGCCACGACGTAGCGCAGTCCCAGGCCTTTTTCGAGCGCGTGCTGGACTTCCGCCTGTCCGACCGCACCAAGATCATGGCCTTCCTCAACTGCGACCGCGACCACCACTCCATTGCCCTGGGCGTGACCGACAACGACGCGCTCAACCATATCGCCTTCCTGATGCCGGACCTGGAGTCGGTGATGCGCGGCGGTGGCCGCATGCGCGACGCCCAACACCCCATCGAATGGGGCCCAGGCCGCCATGGCCCGGGCAATAACGCCTTCAACTACTTCATCGGCCCGTTCGGCGAAGTCATCGAATACACCGCCGACGTCGAGCAGATCGACGACAGCTACCAGGCCGGCGCGCCGGGCGACTGGACCTGGCCCGAGGGCCGGGTGGACCAGTGGGGCATCTCCCAGCCACCGTCGCCAGCACTCAAGGCCGCACAACGCAACGTCTTCTTCACCTCCCAGGAACAAGGACAATAAAATGAAATTCACCACTTTCCTGCACAACGGGACCCCACGCCTGGGCCTGATCGAAGGCGACCAGGTCATCGACCTCAACGCCGCCCTGCCCCATGTGCCGGCCGACCTGCGCCAAGCCCTGGAACAGGGTATCGACCTCAACGAAGCCGCCCTGGCCGCCGCTGACAGCCAGGCCCCGCGCCTGCCCCTGGTGGACCTGCGACTGGCGCCGCTGGTGCCGGAGCCCGGCAAGACCGTATGCCTGGGCCTGAACTACTTCGACCACGCCAATGAAAGCGGCCGCGGCAAGCCTGAATACCCGTGGTTCTTCTACCGTGGCAAAACCTCGCTGATGGCCCACGAAGTGGCCGGGCGCGTGCCCAAGGTGTCCGAGCGCTTCGACTTCGAGGCCGAACTGGCCGTGGTCATCGGCGCCAAAGTGCCGCGTCACGTGGCCCAGGCCGATGCCCTGGACTACGTGTTCGGCTACACCTGCTTCAACGACATGTCGGTGCGCGACTACCAGAAACGCACCCCCCAGTGGACCATCGGCAAGAACTTCGACGCCACTGGCGCCCTGGGCCCGGTCGTGGTCACCGCCGACGAGCTGCCTGCTGGCGCCACCGGCCTGCGCATCCAGTGCCGTCTCAATGGCGAGATCATGCAGGACGCCACCACCAGCGACATGATCTGGTCAGTCGCTGAAACCATCTCGCTGCTGTCCGAATGCCTGACCCTGGAGCCGGGCGACGTCATCGCCATGGGCACCCCGGCCGGCGTCGGCCAGGCGCGCACGCCGCAACTGTGGATGAAGGCCGGCGACGTGGTGGAAGTGGAAATCGAAAACGTTGGCCTGCTGCGCAACCCGATCCTGGCCGAAGGAGCCTGAGCCATGGCGGCCGACTACTACGATGTGGCCATCGTCGGCTTCGGCCCCTCGGGGGCCATCGCCGCCGCGCTGCTGGGCCAGGCAGGCGTCAACGTCCATGTGTGCGACCGCGCCCATGACGTCTACGACAAACCACGCGCCATCGCGCTGGACCACGAGATCCTGCGGGTATTCCAGCACCTGGGCATCGCCGACGAGGTGGCGCAGTACTGCGAGCCGTTCACCGACTCGTGCTACTACGGCCTGGACGGGCAGATGATCCGCCGCATGACCGTGGTACCCGAGCCCTACCCGCAGGCCCACCAGCCTTCGGTGGTGTTCACCCAGCCGCCGGTGGAAGCCGTGCTGCGCCGCAAGATCGCCACGCTGGCCAGCGTCACCGTTGAAACCGGCATGAAGCTTGAGGCCCTGCAGCAAAGTGCCGACCACGTGACCCTGGCCCTCAAGGCCGAAAACGGCGAGCACAAGACTGTCACGGCCCGCTACCTGATCGGCTGCGACGGCGCGTCCAGCACCGTGCGCGAACAGGTCGGCCTGACCCTGCAGGACCTGGACTTCGACGAGCCCTGGCTGGTGGTCGATGTGCTGGCCAACGAACAGGGCCTGGCCAAACTGCCCACCACCAGCGTGCAGTACTGCGAACCCGAGCGCCCCTGCTCGTTCGTGATGGGCCCGGGCAACCACCGCCGCTGGGAAATTTCCCTCAAGCCGGGGGAAGACCCGGTGCAGGCCGCCACCCCGGAAGGCGCCTGGCGCTTGCTGGAGCGCTGGATCGGCCCCGCGGATGCGCAACTGTGGCGCCAGGCCAGCTACCGCTTCCACGCCCTGGTGGCCGAGAACTGGCGCGTGGGGCGTGTGTTCATCGCCGGCGATGCCGCGCACCAGCAACCGCCGTTCCTGGGCCAGGGCATGTGCCAGGGCGTGCGCGATGTCAGCAACCTGATCTGGAAGCTGCAAGCGGTGCTCGACGGCCGTGTGCAGGGCAACGCCGCCGAAGCCTTGCTCGACAGCTACAGCACCGAGCGCAAGGAGCACGTGCGCCAGTTGACTACCACCATCAAGTCGGTGGGCGCGGTGATCTGCGAACGCGACAAGGACAAGGCCCGCGCACGCGACGCCCGCCTGCTGGCCGAACAGGGTGGCAGCGTGCGCCCTACCCCGCGCCAGGACATTCTGCCGCGCCTGACCACCGGCCTGCTGGTCGACAGCCCGGCCGCCGGTAGCCTGTTCCCGCAACCCTGGCTGCTGCGCGACGGCGTTCGCCGGCGCATGGACGATGTGCTCGGCGGTGGCTGGCGCCTGTTGGTCACCGACCCGGCCCACGCCCTGGACCCACGGCTGCAGGCCGCCACCGGCATGCGACGCGTCGTGCTCAACAGCCAGGCCCTGACCGAAGCGGACGGCTTGCTGGCCGCCTGGTTCGCGCGCCACGACGTGAGCGCCGCCATCGTGCGCCCTGACCATTACGTGTACGCCACCGCCGCCGGTAGCGAGCCCCTGGGCGAACTGCAACGCGGCCTGCTCCAGAGACTGACAGCCTGACCCAGTGCTCAGTGACTGCTTACAATTACAAGGAAAAGTCCATGAACGTCGTCTTTCGCAATGCCCGCATCTTCGACGGCAGCGGTGCCGCCGCCTTCGCTGGCGAGATCCGCGTCGAAGGCAACCGCATCACCGAAGTGGCCCGTGCACCGCAGACGGTGTCGGCCCATGACGCCCGCATCGTCGACTGTACCCACCACGTCGTCATGCCCGGCCTGGTAGAGCCCCACGCCCATATCACCTGGCCCACCTCAGTGGAAAAATTCGTCCCGGGCATGTACCTGCCGCCCGAGGAACTGGCCCTGACCGCGGCTCGCAACGCCCGCATTCTGCTGGACCATGGCTTCACCAGCGCCTACTCCGCCGGCGCCTTGAGCAAGTCCCTGGAGATCAGCCTCAACGCCCACATCGTCTCCGGTGGCATGCCCGGCCCGCGACTGATCCCCTCGTCGGTGGAGCGCGAGCCGCCGAACGAGACCGAGCTGGACCCCGGCAAGGTCGAGGGCAACCAGCGCGGTGCCGACGGCATGCGCAGCTTCGTCAAGGAATGCGCCGAACTGGGCGCCAAGGCCGTCAAGTTCCTGATCTCCGGCGAAAGCGCCCTCAAGCCCGGCGCCTCCCACGAACTGCTGTACGAGGAAGCCGAACTGCTCGCCGCCGGCGAACAGGCCCGCGAGTCCAACGTCTGGCTGACCGGCCACGCCCACGGCGCCGAAGCCGTGAAAGTGGGCGTACGCAGCGGCTTCCGCGTGCTGTACCACTGCACCTACGCCGACGAAGAAGGGCTGGACCTGCTGGAATCGCGCAAGGACGAGATCTTCGTCGCGCCCACCATCGGTATCATCCAGGCCACTTTGGACGCCAACCCGCCGCCGCACTTTGACATGGCCCACATGAAGGCCGATGCCGCCATCGTGCTGGAGCATCAGAAAGCCCTGGTGCCCAAGCTGCGCGCACGCGGCATTCGCCTGCTGCCTGGCGGTGACTACGGCTTCCCGTTCAACCCCAACGGCCGCAACGCCCGCGACCTGGAGCTGTGGGTACGCCATTTCGGCTACACCCCGCTGGAAGTGCTGCAGGCGGCGACCGAACTGGGCGGGCAGATCATGGGCATGGGTGACGAACTGGGGCTGATCAAGCCCGGCTACCTGGCCGACCTGTTGATGATCAAGGGCGACCCTACCGAGGACGTCACCGTGCTGCAGGACAAACACAACATTGCCCTGATCATGAAGGACGGCCAGTTGTACAAAACGCCCGAGTCGCGGCCATGAGCGGCATGAGCGCGGCACTGGCCGCACGCATTCGCGAGGTGGGCAATGACCTGCCCGCCGTGGCTGCCCTGTACGCCGATGCCCAGCCGGCGCCTGACGGTGACGCAGTCAACCTGCGCGTGGACCTGAGCTACGGCCCCCACGAGCGGCACCGCCTGGACCTGTTCACGCCCACCAGCGCGGCACCGGCAGGGGGCTGGCCGGTACTGGCATTCTTCCACGGTGGCGGTTTCATTCGCGGCAGCAAGGCGCACCGGCAGAACATTGGCCATTTCCTGGCCCGCCACGGCTATGCCGTGGTGCTGGCCAACTACCGCCTGGCACCCGAAAGCCGTTGGCCGTGCGGGCCCCAGGATGTGGGCCGGGTGTGGCAATGGCTGCAGGACAATGGCCAGGCCTTTTCCGTGGACCCGACACGCATCGTGCTGATGGGCGAGTCGGCCGGCGCCGCCCATGTCGCCGCCACTGCATTGCGCGAAGCGTTCCACCCGCCCGGCTGGAACATCCGCGGCGCGGTGCTGCTGTCCGGCCCCTATAACGCTCGGCTGGAAGGCAAGGCCCGGGCACAATTCGGGATCGACACGCCCGACCCGCGCAACGAGGCCTATTTTGGCAGCGACCCGGCCCAGTGGGACAGCGCCAGTACCGTGGACCATGTGTCCAGCGCGCCCTTCGCGCTGCTGATCGGCTTTACCCAACTGGACCTGGTGCAAATGCAGGTGCAGGCCGGCGAGCTGTTTGCCCGGCTGGTCAGCCAGCACGGCTTCAACCCCCAGTTGCTGGTGCTGCCTGACCATAACCATTTCTCCCAGGGGTTCAGCATCGGCACGCCAGACACCTCGCTCAGCGCGCCACTGCTCACGTTCCTGGAGGCCGCCACCGCCCTGACATGATTCCCCGGGGGCCGGGGTGAAGCGCGGGCCTGGCGAGTCGTCCGCCTTCCACGCTTCCCCGGCCCCCCCCCGCAGGCAAACCATGACCGCTGTACGCACCCTGGACACTAACAATAAATCAGGTGTAACCGCATGAATCATTCCCCCGTTCCGGCCCATCGCTACATCCAGCGTGAAACCCTGCTGGGCTGCGCGATAAACGCCGCCATCGCCCTGTTTTTCGCCGCCCTGCTGTTTCACAACGCCCCCGTCATCCCGTTATGGGGCAGCAAGGGTATCGCCATTGACCTGGTACCCACGGTGTTCATGCTGACCCTGTTCGGCAGCCTGGCCATTTCGCTGCTGACCCGCCAGCGCCTGCGCCAGGGTCGCATCGCTCCGCCGCACGACCACCCTTCGTCGTGGATTGCGGCGTTGGCATCACTGCCGCTGCCGGTGCGCACCGTGATCGTGGCGCTGCTGATGACCGTTGCCCTGGTGCCGCTGACCTGCCTGGCGCTGATGACCCTGGCCGTTGATGCCCTGGCGTTCTGGCCCTTCGTCGCGTTCAAGATGGGCTATGCCGCCATCGTCGGCGCGCTGTCCGCGCCCTGGATACTGAAAGCCGCGCTGGCCGTGAGCGACCGCGCGCCTGCTTGAACGCTTATTTGGACAAAGGAACTGCCTCCCGTGCCTATTTCCCCCTTCACTCGGGCTCTGGCCTGTGCCTGCCTGGTCACCGGCCTGCCGACGGTGGCCCATGCCGCCGACGACTTCAATCAACTGCGCGCACTGTTCGAAGCGCCCACCCAAGCCTTCAAACCCAGCATCCGCTACTGGCTGCCCGGCGCCCAGGCTGACCACGCCGTGATCGCTCAGGACCTGCACAGCATTGCCCGGGCCGGCTTCGGTAGCGTGGAAGTTGCCGACCTGCCGCAAAACGCCGGCCCCGTGGACCCGACGCGCATCGTGCTGATGGGCGAGTCGGCCGGCGCCGCCCATGTCGGCGCCACTGCATTGCGCGAAGCGTTCCACCCGCCCGGCTGGAACATCCGCGGCGCGGTGCTGCTGTCCGGCCCCTATAACCCTCGGCTGGAAGGCAAGGCCCGGGCACAATTCGGGATCGACACGCCCGACCCGCGCAACGAGGCCTATTTTGGCAGCGACCCGGCCCAGTGGGACAGCGCCAGTACCGTGGACCATGTGTCCAGCGCGCCCTTCGCGCTGCTGATCGGCTTTACCCAACTGGACCTGGTGCAAATGCAGGTGCAGGCCGGCGAGCTGTTTGCCCGGCTGGTCAGCCAGCACGGCTTCAACCCCCAGTTGCTGGTGCTGCCTGACCATAACCATTTCTCCCAGGGGTTCAGCATCGGCACGCCAGACACCTCGCTCAGCGCGCCACTGCTCACGTTCCTGGAGGCCGCCACCGCCCTGACATGATTCCCCGGGGGCCGGGGTGAAGCGCGGGCCTGGCGAGTCGTCCGCCTTCCACGCTTCCCCGGCCCCCCCCCGCAGGCAAACCATGACCGCTGTACGCACCCTGGACACTAACAATAAATCAGGTGTAACCGCATGAATCATTCCCCCGTTCCGGCCCATCGCTACATCCAGCGTGAAACCCTGCTGGGCTGCGCGATAAACGCCGCCATCGCCCTGTTTTTCGCCGCCCTGCTGTTTCACAACGCCCCCGTCATCCCGTTATGGGGCAGCAAGGGTATCGCCATTGACCTGGTACCCACGGTGTTCATGCTGACCCTGTTCGGCAGCCTGGCCATTTCGCTGCTGACCCGCCAGCGCCTGCGCCAGGGTCGCATCGCTCCGCCGCACAACCACCCTTCGTCGTGGATTGCGGCGTTGGCATCACTGCCGCTGCCGGTGCGCACCGTGATCGTGGCGCTGCTGATGACCGTTGCCCTGGTGCCGCTGACCTGCCTGGCGCTGATGACCCTGGCCGTTGATGCCCTGGCGTTCTGGCCCTTCGTCGCGTTCAAGATGGGCTATGCCGCCATCGTCGGCGCGCTGTCCGCGCCCTGGATACTGAAAGCCGCGCTGGCCGTGAGCGACCGCGCGCCTGCTTGAACGCTTATTTGGACAAAGGAACTGCCTCCCGTGCCTATTTCCCCCTTCACCCGGGCTCTGGCCTGCACCTGCCTGGTCACCGGCCTGCCGACGGTGGCCCACGCCGCCGACGACTTCAATCAACTGCGCGCACTGTTCGAAGCGCCCACCCAAGCCTTCAAACCCAGCATCCGCTACTGGCTGCCCGGCGCCCAGACGGACCACGCCGTGATCGCTCAGGACCTGCACAGCATTGCCCAGGCCGGCTTCGGTAGCGTGGAAGTTGCCGACCTGCCGCAAAACGCCGGCCCCGTGGACCCGACGCGCTACGGCTGGGGCACGCCGGCGTGGCGCGACACCCTGGAAACCACCTTGCGCGCCGCCGGGAAAAATGACCTGCGCGTCTCGCTGACCATCGGCCCGGCGTGGCCCGTGGTCGTGCCGGGGTTGGACCCCAACGGCCCGCAAGCCGCCAAGGAGCTGGTGGTCGGCTGGAAAGTACTGGCCGGCAACGACACCTACGATGCGCCCTTGCCAGCCCCCGCCAGAAGCCGCGTGGCGGCCGTCACCCAGCAACATCCGGTAGCGGCGCAAGCCTGGCAATGCGCCGAGCAATGCGCTGAAACACCGATCCGCCTGAAGACCGGCTCGCTCATCGACCTCAAGGCTGGCGACACCCTTCACTGGCAAGCGCCCCAGGGCGGCCACTGGATCGTCATCGCCTATTGGCAGCGCGGTACCGGCCAGACCGCCGCCTTGGCCATCATGCCGCAGAACCCCGCCGCCAGTGCGCCCCAGGCCTATGTGCCAGACCACTTTGCCGAGGCCGGTACCCAGGCCGTGACCGGCTACTGGGCAGCCAACATTCTCACCCCGAGGCTCAAAAGGCTGATCCGCCAGCACGGCCGCGACCTGTTGGAGGACTCCCTGGAACTGGATTCCCACCTCAATTGGACCCCTGGCCTGCCCACCGCTTTCGCCCAGCACCGCGGCTACGCCCTGGAACCGCTGTTGCCGCTGATCATCGTCGACAACCAGCGCCATTTCGGCGCTCCGCGCACCCGCGTCCCGACCTTCGCGCTGGCCACCGCAACGCCCCATTCCACCGAGGTGTACAACGACTACGAGCGCACCCTCAGTGACCTGTACCGCGAGCACCACCTGCGGCCACTGGCCAAGTGGGCCCATGGCCTGGGCCTGGGCTACCGCGTGCAAACCTACGGCCAACCCATGGACATGGGCGCCGCTGCCGAACAGGCCGATACCCCGGAAGGCGAAAACCTGACCCTCGACAATCAACTGGACCTGTTCCGCGTGCTGGGCACCGCTGGCCAGATCCAGGGGCGCGGGCAATTCTCCACCGAATGCTGCTCGATAATCGGTGGCAGCTACCGGCAAAGCTGGCCGGACATGCTCAACCTGCTGCAACTGCACTACGCCGGTGGCGTCAACCAGATCACCGTGCACGGCTATCCCTATTCAGGCAAGGTACCAACGGCGCGCTGGCCGGGCTGGTCACCGTTCGAGCCCTTCGGGCCGAGCCTGTTTTCGCCCACCATCGACAACGGTTTCTCCGAAGCCTGGGGGCCACGCCAACCCTCCTGGCCAGACATGCCGGTGATCACCCGCTACCTGGCGCGTACCCAGGCGCTGTTGCGCCACGGTATCGCGCAGACCGAACTGGTGGTGCTCAACGACGAACTGGATCACGAAGGGCCGCTGCTGCCTGAACCGGCACTGGCGCAGGCGGGCTACCACTATGGGTTTATCAGCAGCCAGCAGTTGCTCAGCCACGGCCTGGCCTGGCACGGCACGCATCTGGTGATGGGCCATGCATCGTGGCGTGCACTGTTGCTGGACGGCCGCCGGCCGCTGGCTGCCGATGTCCGGCAGAAGCTGCAAGCACTGATCGCCGAGGGCGCGCCGGTGATCGTGGTGGGCGGCACCTTGGCAATGGACGGGGCAACCCCTGTTGCCGATTACCCCCATGCCCTGGCCGCCCTGCAAACGCTGCGGGTACTGCCCGGTTTCGTCCCAGGTGTGGCCGACGTGTACAGCGTGCATCGCCGCGACGCTGGCAGCGATTATTACTGGCTGGTCAACACGGGCAAGCAGGTCTACAAGGCACAGGTCGCACTGCGTGGCCAAGGCAAGCTGGTGCAACTGGATGCCTGGAGCGGCAAGGTCGTGCCGGTGGCATTCTCGCCCCAGGCACAGGGCATGCTGACTACCGCCGTGGAGCTGCAACCTGGCCAGTCGATAGCCTTTGCCCTGGGCGAACAATTCGCCCTCGCCCCTGCCACCCCCGCCCGGCAATGGCAGGCGCCCGTGGCCTTGACCCACTGGAGCCTGCGACTGGAAGACTGGGGCCCGGCGGCGGATGGCTATACCACGCGCATCCAGCCCAGGTACCTGGGCACAGCCCCTGACGGCCCGTGGTCAGACGTGGAAGCCCTGCGCAACCTCTCGGGCCGGGCCAATTACCAGGGCACCTTCCAGCTCGCGCCTGGCGACACGGCCGTGCGCTTGCTGGTACCGGCTGCCGACGGCCTGTGGCAGTTGAAGGTCAACGGCCACGCCGTGGCCGTGGACCCACACCTGCGTGAAGTCGTGGTCAGCCAGTATGCGCACCCCGGGCGCAACACCGTTGAGCTGAGTGTTGCCTCCACATTGAACAACCGCATGAAGCAGCAGGAAACCGCTATCTACGGCGCGCTGCCCTTCCAGCCATACGGCTTGCAAGGACCGCTGATGGTCCAAACGGGGCACTGATACCGGTCGCCTGGCCGTGCCTTCGTGTGAAGACACGGCCTCTGCCATTCCATCATTTACAGGAGAACCACATGCCAGGAAGCACACCTACCGCACGTCACGGGCTCATTGCCCGCCCATTGCTGGCGCTGGCCATCGGTGCCACGCTTTGTGCCACCGGCCATGCCAGCGAGCTCGACACGGACGCTACCGCCAGGGCAAACGAGCTGCTGGCCAAAATGACCCAGGATGAAAAAGTCAGCCTGGTCCACGGCGCCGGCTTCTTCACCTCACCCATCGGTGGCGGGGGGTATGTACCGGGCATCGAACGCCTGGGTATCCCACCCGTCAACTATGCCGACTCCAGTTCCGGCATCAACCTGTCGGGCAAGAACACCACGCCATTACCCGCCACACTGGCGCTGGCCGCCAGCTGGGATCCTGCCCTGGCCCACCGCTACGGCACGCTGATCGGCAGCGAGTTGCGCACACTGGGTTTCGCCGGCGGCCTGGGCGGCGGCACCAACCTGGCCCGCGAGCCGCGTAACGGTCGTACCTTCGAGTACCTGGGCGAAGACCCCCTGCTGGCCGGTACCCTGTTAGCTGAACGCACCAAGGGCACCCAATCCCAGCACGTGCTGGGCATGGCCAAGCACTTCGCGGTCAATGGCCAGGAAACCGACCGTTTCAATTCCAACTCGGTGGTCAGTGAGCGGGTGCTCCGCGAGCTGTACCTGCGCCCGTTCGAAATCGCCGTCAAGGACGGCCAACCGGCCATCGTCATGTGCGCCTACAACAAGGTCAACGGCGAGAAAGCCTGTGAGAACAAGCATCTTCTCAGCGACATCCTCAAGGGTGAATGGGGCTTCGACGGGTATGTGCAGTCCGACTGGGTGATGGCGGTGACCGACACCGCACGCGCCGCCAACAGCGGCACCGATGAAGAAGAACCTGGCTCGGCGAATGACGATGAACCTGGCCTGATGGGCCGCGGCACCTGGTTCAACCAGAAACTCAAGGCCGCCCTGCACAATGGCCAGGTCGCACCCGAGCGTCTCGATGACATGGTACGCCGCAAACTGACCATGCTTTATCGCCACGGCATCATGGATGCACCGCCGGTGCCGGGCGGCCAGGTCGACCGGGCCGCGGGCGACGCGCTGGCGTTGCATGCCGCCGAATCGTCGATGGTGCTGCTGAAAAACTCGCCCCAGGCCGGTGCCGGTGCTCGCGCGCCGCTGCCGCTGGACGCCAGGCAACTGCACAACGTGGTCGTGGTGGGTGGCCACGCCGACGCTGGCGTCATGGGCGGCGGTGGTTCCGCTTCGGTTCCGGCCCGCGACGGCAACGCCGTGCCGTGCAGGACACCTGGGGCGAAGGATTCGGTCATCCATATCTTCGATCTGTGCGCCATATGGCACACGTCTTCTCCCCTGCAAGCCATCCGTGCACGACTGCCCGACGCCACCGTCACCTACTTCGACGGCAGCGATGCCGCGGCCGCGTCGGCAGCCGCCGCGAAAGCGGACGCGACCATCGTGTTCGCCACGCAGTACACCATGGAGCAAGTGGACCTGCCGGACCTGTCACTCCCCGACGCCAAGCGTGACCCGGCCAATCAGGGCTACGACCAGAACGCCCTGATCGACGCCATTGCCAGCCGAGCCCACAACACCATCGTGGTACTGGAAAACGGCACGGCGGTGACCATGCCCTGGGTCGACAAGGTTCAATCGGTCCTGGCGGCGTGGTTCCCAGGTGCACAGGGTGGGCCTGCCATTGCCCGTGTCCTGTTTGGCGAGGTCAACCCCTCCGGGAAACTGCCGATCACCTTCCCGGCCTCCGAACAGGACCTGCCGCAACGGCAGATCAGCACCCGCACCCCTGATGTCCACTATGACGAAGGGCTGCTGATGGGCTATCGACGCTACGACGCAGAACACCGCTCGCCGCTCTTCGCGTTCGGCCATGGGTTGTCCTATACCCACTTCACTTACACCGGCCTGAAGGTGGTTCCAACCGCCGAAGGCGATGTCCGCGTCAGCTTCACCCTCACCAACGACGGCCCCCGCGAGGGTGCCGAAGTGGCCCAGCTCTACGCCGGGCTGCCAATCGACAGCGGCGAGCCACCCCAGCGGTTGGTGGGGTGGCAGAAAGTGCATCTGAAGCCGGGCGAATCGCGCACGCTGAGCCTTGCCCTGCCATCGACCCGGTTCAGCGTGTGGCGTGATGGCTGGTATGTACCCCAGGGGCTGGCGACGTTGAAGGTCGGTGGATCTTCACGGGACGCCCATGGGTTGAGCGTCTCGTTCACGATGCGCAAGCGCCTGTTGACCGCCGGGGGGTGAGTACCCGTCAGGCGCCCTCACAGGACGTCGATCAGGGTGCTTGCCGGTGGAAGACGCAATGGCTTCCCCGGCCGCTGAGGCGGCCGGGTTTCGGCCAGGTGGGCACGGCCGGTTTTACTCGGTCACCAACTCCCCGCCGAGGTATTGCTCGTCCGTCACAGGCTCCATCCAATCGGTGTTCTTGCCGTCGACCGTTTCGGTGACGGCGAAGTGCGACATTGCCGTGGTCGCGGCGGCGCCATGCCAATGGCGCTTGCCACAGGCGCACGAAACCACGTCACCTGCGCGAATTTCGGTGCGCGGGCCGCCTTCACACTGGGTCCAGCCCACCCCGGTGAGCACGACCAGTGTCTGACCCATCGGGTGTGCGTGCCAAAAGGTACGCGCCGATGGCTCGAACGTCACGATTGCACCCGTTGCCCGGCCAGGCGCCGTTGCCTGGAACATATGGTCGATACGCACGGCACCGGTAAACCAGGTATCAGGGCCTTTGATCGAGGGTTTGCTGCCGCTACGGATGATGGTCTGGTTGGAACTGCTCATGAACACTCACTCTGATTCGTGGAGGCTTGGCCGTGGAGAGGGCCAATTGGCTGCCGTGCGAAGCACTGTAGAGCTTCCGGCATAGACCGACTAGGTGGCAAAATAGGGATAAACTTATGCACAGGTGAATTAATGCCCGGTACCGATCTGAACAGTCTTGTTGCCCTGCTGACCGTGGCACGGGAGCGAAGCTTCACCAGGGCAGCCATCCAGTTGGGTGTTTCCCAGTCGAGCCTGAGCAGAACCGTGACCGCGCTGGAATCCAGGCTGGGAACGCTGCTGCTTGCGCGTACCACAAGGAGCGTGTCACCCACCGAAGCCGGCCAGCGCCTGCTGGACCAGGTGGCGCCCAAGTTGGAGGAAATCGACGCGCAGCTGCTCGCCATGGCCGAGCTCCGCGAAAAACCGGTGGGCACCGTGCGGATATCGGCCACCGACTACGTCGCGAACCAGTACGTCTGGCCAAAGCTGCAAGGGTTGCTGGTCGAACACCCCGAGCTGCATATCGAGCTGATCAACGACTACGGCCTGTTGGACATCGTGGCGCAGCGTTTCGATATTGGCGTGCGGTTGGGGGACCAGGTACAGAAAGACATGATTGCGGTGCGCATAGCACCGGATGAAACCCTGGCGGTCGTTGGCTCGCCGTCCTACCTGCAGAACAGGCCGGCGCCCGTCCAGCCTCAGGACCTGACCGCTCACAATTGCATCAATCTGAGGTTACCCACCAGGGATTCGCTCATGACCTGGGAACTGAGCAAGGGTAACGAGCGCATGGACGTGAAGGTGAACGGCCAACTGGTGTTCAACAACTCGTACCAGATGCTGGATGCCGCCCTGAAAGGCTTTGGCCTGGCGTACCTGCCCAAGGCGCTGGTGGAAGCACACGTGCAGGCAGGACGGCTCTGCTGGGTACTCGAGGACTGGTTTCCGACCTTTACCGGGCACCATGCTTATTATGCGACCCGTCGCCAGTCGTCATTGGCGGTACGCTTGGTCATCGCTGCCCTGCGCGCCAGTTAGGTGGCTGTGGCGCGACCGCTTGCTTCCTGCCTTGTGGAATGGGCACTGCGCAATGTCAAGGATATCGGCGGTGCCTGCTTCCGAGCTTGCGCCCGGTCCTGCAGAGGGGGCGGCACCCTATCGGCAGACGCCATAAAAATCCCGAATCTTCTGCGTGAAAAGGGGTCGACCTTCATAAGGTTGTTCAACCCCCGCGCCACGGGAGGCGCCCATGCCACACTCGCCCAGCAAATCCGGTGTTGTCCTGTTGCCCGGCGCCACACCGACCCCCGAGCACGAACGCGTGGTTCAGCAAGCCTTGGCGGTGCGCATTGCCGCCTTGCTGGGCACGCGTTTCGTACAGGACGATGAACGTCAGGCCATGGCGGGCCAGCCGCTGTACTACCTGCCCGCAACCACCCTGATCGACCCGGCCGACTGCAGCCAACGCCACGGCATCCAGTGCATCGACGACTTTTTCGGTGGGCTGGTCAGCCAACCCTTCATGGCCACCAAGGCCATTTCCCATCCCCGAGTACCGGGCGGACGTTGCCCCGCAGGCTGGGCCGACGCCTTCGCCGAAGAGGCTGGCGATGCCTTGCTCGATGGCTACACCGTGTTCAGCCTGGCCGATGCGCGTAAAGCCGCAGGGCTGCTGCTCAAGGACGCACCCTTGCGGCTCAAGCCCGTGCGCGCCACCGCCGGGCGCGGCCAGACCATTATTCGCGACATTCAGGAGCTGGACCTGGTGCTCCCCCATCTGGACGAGGACGAGATCAAGGTATGGGGGCTGGTGCTGGAACAGAATCTTACCGAAGTGCGTACGTACAGCGTCGGCCAGGTACAGGTCGCCGGCCTGATGGCCTCCTACCACGGCACCCAGCAATTGACCGAAGACCACCGAGGCGAACTGGTGTACGGCGGTTCGCACCTGGTGGTGGTACGCGGCGGCTATGACCGGCTGCTGGCCCTGGAGCTGGATGATGACACGCGCCATGCCGTGACCCAGGCGCGTCGTTATGAGCAGGCGGCCTTGAACGCCCTGCCCGGTTTCATCGCCTCTCGGCGCAACTACGATGTGGCACGCGGCCTGGATCACCAAGGCCAGGTGCGCAGCGGCGTGCTGGAGCAGTCCTGGCGGGTGGGCGGCGCCAGCAGCGCCGAGGTGCTTGCCCTGCAGGCCTTTGCCGCCGACCCGACGCTGGACTGCGTGCAGGCATCTACCCACGAAGTCTTCGATAACAGCCCCATACCCGCTGACGCCACCCTGTTCTATCAAGGCGATGACAGTGAGCTGGGGCGCCTGAGCAAATATGCAAGGATCCGCGACCATGAGTATCCGTAGCGAAGCCCTCGACATTCAGGTAGACGGCGAAACCATCGCCGGTACGCTACTGACGCCAGGCAGCAAGGTGCCCGGCATATTGTTCGTCCACGGTTGGGGCGGCAGCCAACAGCGCGACCTGGCCCGGGCGAAGAACATCACCGGCCTGGGCTGCGTGTGCATGACCTTCGACCTGCGCGGCCACGAGAAAACCGAAAGCCAGCGCCAGAGCGTGACGCGCGAACAGAACCTGGACGACCTGCTGGCCGCCTACGACCTGCTGGCCAGCCAGCCCGCGGTGGACAACGGCGCCATCACGGTGATCGGCAGTAGCTACGGGGGTTATCTGGCGGCCATCCTGACCCGCCTGCGCCCGGTGCGCTGGTTGGCCTTGCGGGTGCCGGCGCTGTACTGGGACAACGAGTGGAACGTACCGAAGTTCGCCCTGGACCGGGCCGGTTTGCAACAGTACCGCCGCGAACACCTGGGGCCCGCGGACAACCGCGCCTTGGCGGCGTGTGCGGAATTTGAAGGGGATGTGCTGCTGGTGGAATCGGAGCAGGACGACTACGTGCCCCATACCACCCTGATGAGTTACCGCTCGGCGTTCATCAACGCCCATTCGATGACCCATCGCATCGTCGACGGTGCCGACCATGCCTTGTCCACCGATGCCAATCAGAAAGCCTACAGCGCGATATTGACCCAGTGGGTCAGCGAGATGGTGATTCGCGAACGGCTGGACAACTACCCGCATCATTCACCACGCTATTCCTGACCTTCAGGCGCCCTCGCCCGATGCCTTGATGCCGCTGGCCTGCTGGCCGATGACTTCGTGAACCTGGGCGCGCTCGATCCGGGCATGTTCACGCTGGTATTCGTCAAACGGCAGACCGCGGCGGCTCAGGGCCTCCAGGGCCAGCTCATGCTGTTCCTCGGCGCTGTAGGGACGGTCTTCGGGGTGGCTGGTGGCGCAGCCGGCCAGTGTAGCGGTGGCGATCAACAGCGCCAGGGCGATTGCTTTGTTCATCAGGGGCCTCCTGCACCGTGGGTGCTCTGGGGAGTGATTCGATGAACAAAGGTTAAGGGTTTGGGGGGTGGAGTAATAAATCATCCCTCGTGATAGTGGGTATTGGTGTGAAGGATCACACAAGGGTGTGCCAGGCATGACCGATCATGCACCTGGCAGCCCTGACCCAATCCCACGCCAAACAAACAAGGCGGTCCAGGCAATGGCATAGACATAACTGGACCGAAACAAACGTTGGAGCAGAGCTTGCTCGCGAAGCGCCGCGCGGGCGGCGCACGGTCTCAAGGGCGCCGGAAAAACCAAACCATGCACATGGAGGCCCTGATACGGTCTCAAGCCGGAAAAACAAGGCGGACAAGACAATGGCACAGACATAACTGGCCCGAAACAGATGTGGGACCGGGCTTGCCCGGGAAGCGCCGCGCGGGCGGCGCACGGTCTCAAGGGCGCTACAACACCATCGACTAGCGCTTGGTGGCCATGATGAGATCTCCAGCGGGGCCCCCAAAAGCCTGTCATGAAATCGCATCAGGGCCTCTAGGTGCATGGCTTGGGTTTCTCCAGCGCCCTTGAGACCGCGCGCCGCCCGCGCGGCGCTCGATCTCAAGAACGCCAGAAGCATCAAGGCAGGCACCTGGCGGCCTTGATACGGCCTCAAGCCGGAAAAACAAGGCGGTCCAGGTAATCCGGCTTGAGATTGGGTCAGGGCCGCCAGGCGCATGGCTTGATGCTTCTGGCGCCCTTGCGACCGTGCGCCGCCCGCGCGGCGCGGCCCTGACCCAATCTCCAGCCGGACAATCAAGGCGGACAAGACAATGGCACAGACATAACTGGCCCGAAACAAACGTAGGAGCAGAGCTTGCTCGCGACGCGCCGCGCGGGCGGCGCTCGGTCTCAAGGGCGCTACAACACCATCGACTAGCGCTTGGTGGCCATGATGAGATCTCCAGCGGGGCCCGAAAAGCCAGTCAGGAAACCGCATCATGGCCACCAGGTGCATGGCTTGGGATTCTTCAGCGCCCTTGAGACCGTGCGCCGCCCGCGCGGCGCTTCGCGAGCAAGCTCTGCTCCTACATCTGTTTCGGGCCAATTATGTCTGTGGGATTGCCTGGACCGCCTTGTTGGTTTGGCTGGGGATTGGGTCAGGGCCGCCAGGCGCATGGCTTGATGCTTCTGGCGCCCTTACGACCGTGCGCCGCCCGCGCGGCGCGGCCCTGACCCAATCTCCAGCCGGACAATCAAGGCGGACCAGGCAATGGCACAGACATAACTGGCCCGAAACAAACGTGGGAGCAGAGCTTGCTCGCGAAGCGCCGCGCGGGCGGCGCACGATCTCAAGGGCGCTACAACACCATCGACTAGCGCTTGGTGGCCATGATGAGATCTCCAGCGGGGCCCCCAAAAGCCTGTCATGAAATCGCATCAGGGCCTCTAGGTGCATGGCTTGGTTTTTCCGGCGCCCTTGAGACCGCGCGCCGCCCGCGCGGCGCTCGATCTCAAGAACGCCAGAAGCATCAAGGCAGGCACCTGGCGGCCTTGATACGGCCTCAAGCCGGAAAAACAAGGCGGTCCAGGCTTGAGACCGCGTCAGGGCCTCTAGGTGCATGGATTGGTTTTTCCGGCGCCCTTGAGACCGCGCGCCGCCCGCGCGGCGCTTCGCGAGCAAGCTCTGCTCCTACATCTGTTTCGGGCCAGTTATGTCTGTGGGATTGCCTGGACCGCTTTGTTTTTCCGGCTTGAGACCGTATCAGGGCCTCCATGTGCATGGATTGGTTTTTCCGGCGCCCTTGAGACCGCGCGCCGCCCGCGCGGCGCTTCGCGAGCAAGCTCTGCTCCTACATCTGTTTCGGGCCAGTTATGTCTGTGGGATTGCCTGGACCGCTTTGTTTTTCCGGCTTGAGACCGTATCAGGGCCTCCATGTGCATGGTTTGGTTTTTCCGGCGCCCTTGAGACCGTGCGCCGCCCGCGCGGCGCTTCGCGAGCAAGCTCTGCTCCTACATCTGTTTCGGGCCAGTTATGTCTGTGAGATTACCTTGACCGCCTTGCTTTTCCGGCTTGAGACCGCATCAGGGCCTCTAGGTGCATGGCTTGTTTTTTTCGGCGCCCTCGAGACCGCGCGCCGCCCGCGCGGCGCTTCGCGAGCAAGCTCTGCTCCAACATCTGTTTCGGGCCAGTGATGTCTGTGCCATCGCCTGGCCGGCCTTGTGGACTAAACGCCACATTCCGGGGGTCATTAAATAAAAGATCTAATGGCATATATTTTTGTTCTTTTACGACATAAGCCCAATTCTCTATAACAGACCCTACCGCGCCGCCCACTGTTGCCCAGGACACTGTTGCCACAGCAACAGCCATTCCACAGACCCTGGCCACAGCGACAGCCGCCGCCCCCACTCGCCAGGCCGAAAGGCAGGCACGGCGGGGTTTCCAGGGATTGGTACGGTGCTTGCTCAGGACCCTCCACTGTCCATCGAGCCACTGTTGAGGATTTGCCATGTCTCGCCCGCTGAATGTTGTCGCTGTCTCCGGGGGCACTTACCGCCCTTCCCGCACCCTGGTGCTGACCCAGGCCATCCTGGCCGAGCTGGGCGCGTTACTGCCCATCACCCCCCAGGTCATCGAACTGACCGATATCGCTCGCCCCTTGGGCGCATCACTGTCGCGCCAGGAAGCCAGCCACGAGGTGGAGGCGAGCCTCAAGGCCATCGAGGGCGCCGACCTGCTGATCGTCGCAGCACCGGTCTATCGAGGCTCCTACCCGGGGTTGCTCAAGCATCTGTTCGACCTGGTGGACCTCAATGCCCTGATCGACACCCCAGTGTTGCTGGCCGCCACCGGTGGTAGCGAACGCCACGCCCTGGTCCTGGACCATCAGCTTCGCCCGCTGTTCAGCTTCTTCCAGGCCTTGACCCTGCCCATCGGCGTGTACGCCACCGAGGCGGATTTCGCCAACTACCAGATCACCAGCGAGCTGCTGCAAGCGCGTATTCGCCTGGCAGCCGAGCGCGCCGCGCCGTTGTTCGGCGCACTGGCCACCCACCTGCGCAAGATCGCCTGAGGAGTTCACATGGACGTTTTCTGGTTTCTGCCCACCCACGGCGACGGGCATTTCCTGGGCACCACCCAAGGCGCCCGCCCGGTCACCCTCAACTACCTCAAGCAGGTGGCCCAGGCCGCCGACGACCTGGGCTACCACGGCGTGCTGATCCCCACCGGGCGCTCGTGCGAAGACTCCTGGGTGATCGCCTCGGCGCTGGTGCCATTGACCGAGCGCCTGCGCTACCTGGTCGCGATTCGCCCAGGCATCATCTCGCCCACGGTGTCGGCGCGCATGGCCGCTACCCTCGACCGGTTGTCCAATGGCCGCCTGCTGATCAACGTGGTCACCGGCGGCGACCCCGATGAAAACCGCGGCGACGGCAGCTTCCTCAGCCACGCCGAACGCTACGAGGTGACCGACGAATTCCTGCAGGTCTGGCGCCGCGTGCTGCAAGGGGAAGCCGTGGACTTCGCAGGCAAGCACCTGCACGTAGAGAATGCCAAGGCCCTCTACCCACCGGTGCAGAAACCCTACCCGCCGCTGTATTTCGGCGGTTCCTCAGAGGCCGCGCACGCGCTGGCCGCCGAGCAGGTGGACGTGTACCTGACCTGGGGCGAACCGCCCGCCGCCGTCGCCGCCAAGCTGGCCGACATTCGCGAACGCGCGGCGCGCCATGGCCGCCAGGTGCGCTTCGGTATCCGCCTGCACGTGATCGTGCGCCCTACCAGCGAAGAAGCCTGGGAGGCCGCGAACCGCTTGATCGAACACATCAGCGACGACACCATTGCCGCAGCCCAGCAGTCGTTCGCCCGCTTCGATTCCGAAGGGCAACGGCGCATGGCCGCCCTGCACGGTGGGCGCCGCGACCAGCTGGAAATAGCCCCCAACCTGTGGGCCGGCGTTGGCCTGGTGCGCGGCGGCGCCGGCACTGCGCTGGTGGGCAACCCCACCGAGGTGGCGGAACGCATCAGGGAGTACGCCGACCTGGGCATCGAAAGCTTCATATTCTCCGGCTACCCCCACCTGGAAGAAGCCTACCGCTTCGCCGAGCTGGTGTTTCCGCTGCTGCCTGAACCCTACGCCAGCCTCGCGGGGCGCGGCATCACCAACCTGACCGGGCCGTTCGGCGAGATGATCGCCAATGACGTGCTGCCCAGCAGCAAGGCGGCCTCATGAGCCCATCGTCTTCAGCGCTGGACATCGCCCGCGCCCTGGCCGCCGACTTCGCCGAAACCGCGGTGGAACGCGACCAGCGCGGCGGCACGCCAAAGGCCGAGCGCGACGCCCTGCGCCGCAGCGGCCTGCTGGCCCTGAGTATTCCGAAGGCATTCGGCGGCCAGGGGGGTACCTGGCAGGACACCCTCGGGGTGGTACGCGAACTGGCGCGGGTCGACAGTTCAATCGCCCATGTGTTCGGCTTTCACCACCTGATGCTGGCCACCGTGCGCCTGTTCGCCAAGCCCGAACAATGGCAGCCGTGGTTCGAACAGACCGCACGCCAGCAATGGTTCTGGGGCAATGCCCTCAACCCCCTGGACACTCGCACCGTGATCCGCCGCTTCAACGGCTGGTGCGAATTTTCCGGCAAGAAAAGCTTTTGCTCCGGCGCCGCCGATTCGCAGATGCTCATCGCCTCGGCGGTGGACGAAAACGCGGGCGGCAAACTGCTGATCGCCGCCATTCCCAGTAACCGCAGCGGCATCACCCTGCACGATGACTGGGACAACTTCGGCCAGCGCCAGACCGACAGCGGCAGCGCCAGTTTCGAGCGGGTGCGTGTCGAGCAATCGGAACTGCTGCTTGACCCCGGCCCCTTGAGCACGCCCTTTGCCTGCCTGCGGCCGCTGATTGCCCAACTGACGTTCACCCACATGTTCCTGGGCCTGACCGAGGGCGCGCTGGAAGAAGCGCGCCACTACACCCTTCACGAGACCCGGCCCTGGTTCAAGTCCGGCAGCCAGGAGGCCCGCCTGGACCCTTACGTGCTGGCCCACTATGGCGAATTCTGGGTCGCCCTGGAGTCGGTGCGCCTGCTGGTGGAGCGTGCCACCCGCCTGCTCGACGAAGCCTGGGCCCGGGGCCCGGCGCTGACTGCCGAGGAGCGCGGGCATGTGGCCGTGGCCATCGCCACCGCCAAGGTCGCTGCCAGCCGCCATGGCCTGGAGATATGCAGCCGACTGTTCGAGGCCACGGGCGCACGCGCCACCCACGCCTCGCTGCGCCTGGACCGCTACTGGCGCAACCTGCGCACCCAGAGCCTGCACGACCCCATCGACTACAAGCTTCATGAACTCGGCGACTGGGCATTGAACCAGACGCTGCCGATTCCCACTTTCTATTCCTAGAGACCGCCCATGCAGTTATTGACCTTGCCGCCCTCGCCTGCCCTCGCCACCTCGATCCGCGCCACCGCCCAGGTGTTCGAAGACCCCAAGTCCAAGGCGCTGCTGGCCCACCTGGAACAGATAGCCCCCAGCGAAGCCAGCGTGTTGATCATCGGTGAAACCGGCACGGGCAAAGAGCTGGTCGCCCGCCACATCCACAACCTCAGCGGGCGCCGCAACCGCCCGTTCGTGGCGGTCAACTGCGGGGCGTTTTCCGAGTCGCTGGTAGAAGCCGAACTGTTCGGCCATGAAAAGGGCGCCTTCACCGGTGCCCTCAGCGCCAAGGCCGGCTGGTTCGAGGAAGCCAACGGCGGCACGTTGTTCCTGGACGAGATCGGCGACCTGCCCATGGCCATTCAGGTCAAGCTGCTGCGGGTGTTGCAGGAACGAGAGGTGGTACGCCTGGGGTCACGCAAGTCCATCCCCATCGATGTGCGGGTGCTGGCCGCCACCAACGTGCAACTGGAGCGGGCCATCAACGCCGGGCACTTTCGCGAGGACCTGTACTACCGGCTGGACGTGGTCAGCCTCGACCTGAGCCCGCTGCGCGACCGGCCCGGCGATATCCTGCCGCTGACCCGGCACTTCATCGACGCCTACAGTCAGCGCCTGGGCTACGGCGCCGTGACCCTGAGCGCGGCGGCGGAACACAAATTGCGCAGCTACCAATGGCCGGGCAACATCCGCGAACTGGAAAACGTCATCCATCACACCTTGCTGATCTGCCGCAACGGCGTGATCGAACCCGAAGACCTGCGCCTGTCGCACATGCGCATCGAACGGGCCGACGATAGCCAGGCCACCGATGATTCGGCCGAAGCACTGCTGGAGCGCGCCTTCCAGAAACTGTTTGGCGAACAGGCTGGCGCCCTGCATGAAAAGGTCGAGGACGCACTGCTGCGCGCCGCCTACAAGTTCAGCCACTACAACCAGGTGCACACCGCCAACCTGCTGGGGCTGACGCGCAACGTCACCCGCACGCGGCTGATCAAGATCGGCGAACTGGCGGTGAACAAGCGCCGGCCCGGGGAAACCATCCAGCAGGACCGGGTGCTGCAGTTGTCGATCTGAGCGACGTGCGCCGTGGCAGGTAACGCACACCCTGGGTGCAGAACCGTTGCCACTGAAAAACCTCGTGAACGCTCATGTGACCCGCAGCGCCTGCACCTGAACCGTACGGGGCGCCGCGGCGCCGTGGTCCAGGCACAGCAGGCGGCCTTGGGCATCAAACAGCAACCAGTGGCCATGGTCGTCCTGCACATGCACGAACACCCTGTCGGGCCAACTGACTTTGGCCAGCAGCCTGCACCGTTGCGCATCGAAGAAGCGGACCTGCTGCTGCCCCTCGAGAACCGGGTAGACCACCACCAGGTGCTGGCCGTTCCACGTCAGGCTGAAGCTGTCCAGGTAGCGTTCGTCCAGGGCCGGCAAGGGGTAGCGATCCTTGCCCGCCTGCACGGCCCACTCGCCGCTGCCGTCGCTGGCCAGGTCGAACTCCAGCACGCTGCCATCGCCGCCAAAGGCCAGCGCCCCAGGGGGGCCGGGGCGCCGAGCCACCGGGTCGCGCGCCTGCAACCTGCGCTCTGGCAGGCGATAGCACCAGCGCTCCAGGCTGCCATCCGGCCCGTTGAGCAAAATATTTTCCTCATGGGACCGGGTACCGATGACCCACACCGGACCGGGCAGGTCAGGCACTTGCCACAGGGTCGCCAACCCGCGGTCCACATCCAGCACGCGCAGGTGGTTGCCCTTGGCCACGGACCAGGCCGAGCCATTGAAGTGGCGGGCGAAGCTGTCCAGAGCCAGCACGCCCAGGTCCTGAAACCCTCGGTTGGCCAGGTCAAGCTTGCTGACGCGCCACACCGACTCGCGACGAATCAACGCCAGTGCCACCTGGCGGCTATCGCCCATGACCAGGTGGCTGGCAGGCACGGCGAAATACGTGAGCGCACGGCCTTGGGCGTTGACCACCGCAACCCCTGACTCCCCCAACGCCACCAGGCTTCGGTCAGCGTCCAGCACCCGCGCATCGAGCACGGCCCGAACCCCGGCGGCCGGCGCTTGCCACTGGGGTGGCGATGCCAGCTGCCACCAGCGCGTCGGCTTCTCGGGGCGGTAGTCCAGCGCCGGCATGTCCGCGCGTAGCCAAGGGTCGTTCGCCAGCGTCACGAGCGTCTTGATCACGTCGGCACGCACGGCGCGGTCCTCCACCACGGCCCCCAGCAATGCTATGGCCAACTGCGCGCAGGCTGCCGAGGCGCGGCATTCATGGTGCAGGAGGGCCAAGGCGATGGCCGAGCGTTCGCTGCCACGCGCAGGGTCATCGCGTACCGCCAGCACGTACTCCTCGTACCGCGCCAGCGTATCGGGCAGCAGCACGGCACGCTTGACCAGTGCCTCTGCCGCGAGCGCCTCGCCCCCGGCCTCGGCGCTCAGTAGCCAGGCCACTGCCCGAGGGCGCTCATCGGCCAACGGCCAGACCGCGTCCACGGCCGGCAGCCAGCGGCCCTGATCGGCCAGCCAGTTCGCCCACTCCAGGCGCAGGCGCGCCGCAGGCCCCGGCCATTTACCTTGCAACGCCAGCACTGCCTCGGCGAACGCGCTATCCCGGCGCGCTACCTGCACCGCGCGCTCCCAGTCGTCGGCCAGGCACAGGTGCCGGACAATGGCGGCCGCCGGCTGGTCCCAGGCCAGTGCCAGTTCGGCGGCCTGCTGGAAACGCTGGTGCGCCTCCAGATAATCCAGCGCCTCTTGCCGCGCACTGAGCAGCTCGGCCAGGACAAATACTGCCTCATCGATACGCCCCTCGCGGTCCAACCGGGCGAAACTGGCCCGGTACACCTGGCGCAGGTGACTGCTGAAGTCTTCGGGCAGGTTCAAGGACCGCGCCGGGGCTGCCGCCGTCGTGCGCAGGCGCAGGTCGGCGCGTGGGGTCGGCGTGCCGAAGGCCGGAGGCCCTGGCTGCTGGGCGCTGTCCAGGGGAATGGCATGGCGCAGGGCCTCGGCCATCTGGCCCTGCTCGAACAGGTCGAGCATGCGTCGCAGGTAGGCCGCCTGACGCTTGCCGAACACCTGCCCCAGCCGCGACTGGTCCAGGAACCGACCCAACCAGCGCTCGAGGAAGCCGGGAACGAACGCGTGGGCCTGGCGCCGCGGCGCCAATGCCTTGCGGGCCCCGGTATTTGCCGCCAGCGCCTGCATGACCTCGGCGCGCTGGCCGGGCGGCGCCTGCACGACGTTGCCGAGTACCTGGCGCAGCGGGCGCGGCGCCTCGTCGACCACTGATGGCGATGTGGCAGGCGGGCACGCTTCGTAGGTGTCCTGCCACACATAGCCATCCATGCACAGCCAATGGCCGGGCTGCAGCGGTTCGGCGTCCACCAGGCGCAACGCCTGAACCTGCCCGCCGCGTATCAGCCAGGCGTCGGCGGCCGGTAGCCCCGCCCGCTCCCTGGGTAGCAAGGGCGCCGAGCACAGGGTGCCATCGAGCAAAATCAACGGCCAACCCAGCAGCGGCTCACAGGGCTGGCGTTGCGGCGCAGGCCAACGCAACAAATCACCGTCGGCGAAGCGCCAGGCCCGGCTACCGGCCCGCCAATGCGTGAGCAACAACGCCTGGCGTGCCGGTTCGGCGAAGCGTTGCGCGGGCAACCACAAGCCCGCCACGGCATGGACGCCGCGCAATAAGGGTTGTTGTACGGTCTCAGTCATGGCGGGCACCTCGGGTAACGTCATCGGTGCACAGCACCTGCAGGCGCATCAAGCGCTCGCGCACGGCAAACACCAATAATTCCCGCTGGCGGGTCAGCACCGCAAGCATCCCGCTGACCGCGCAGAAACTGTAGTGGGCCGAAGGCGCGGTACAGGTGAACAGCGGTTCGACCTGCTGGTCCTGGTAGAGGAAAAAACTCTGCCGGCTGGTACTCATCAACACCAGGCTGAAGCGTCCGCCTGCCGCGTCGTGGAGCAGGCCGATGGCCTGGTAGCCGCGTGCCAGGTTGACCGCATGCTGATGCCGCGGGTCGTCAGCGCGATCATGCACCTGCCAGGTACCGGTGCTGCCCCGGCCGTGGTACACCGCGCAGGGCACGAAACCGCAGCGCGGGCCCGGCGACCCGGCAAACAGCACTTGGGTAGCGTCGCGCCCAACACCCAGGGCACTGCCCTGCCGATAGAAGTCTTCATCGTGCAGAACCTCCAGGAACAACTGCCCGCTCTGTTGCCTGACATACGCGAGCGATGCCTGGCCGACCTGGGCCAGGCCCAGTACCCCACTGGCCTCGGCATGCAGGCGCCGGGCCGGCGCCGCCGTGGGCTGCCAATACACCAGGCGGTGTTGGCGGTCCAGGCAATACACTCGCCGATCACGCCGGCCCAGCCTGACGAAAGGCAACTGGGTCGCGGTGCCCACGGGCATCTGGAAAGTCTCGCGAGCCGGCACCTCGATGCCGTCGAACCGCGGCATGTGCCAGAACGTCAGGGTGGCCGCGTCCGACAGAATGGCCGTGAGCTGCTTGCCGAAAAAAGCGCAGGCCACCGGTTTCAAGCGCCGCGGCCAACAGTGCCGGTGGGCACGGGGCGGCTTGTCGCTGCCCACCGGGGGCAGTTGGAACACCAGGGCGCCCGGTTCATCCAGCAGTTGCAGGGCCACCCGTGTGCCCTGGGCTGAGATCACCGGGGCGAAGGTCAAGGCCACGCGCCAGCTCTGCCCTGGCAAGCGCCGGGTCACCGGCCGAGTACCAAACTGGCCGGTCAGCAGGCGCTGGCTGGCCGCCGCATCCGGCAAGGGCAACACCACCTGGCGCGGCGGGCGGCCTTCGATGCACACGCCCATACCCTGGCCGTCCAGGGTACGCTGCACCCGCAGGCGATGGCTGAACGGCAACGTCTCGCCAGCCAGACGCACGCCCACCCCCCAGCACTGGGCAAAGGGTTCCCGGGCATCGAGCCAGGAACGCCACGCCTGCCAGTGCGACGGTTGCACCGCAACTTCGGTACGCGCCGCCAGCATCTGGCGCAGCGCTTGCGCGTTGTCCATCGGCGCCACCTGGCCAGGGGCTTGCAGGGTGCCCCAGAGCAATTCGCCACCCGCCGCGCGAGCACGCCGCGCCAGCAGAATCATCAACGCCAGGTGGACCAGCCGCGGGGCGCCCCACTGGGTGGGGCCGGCGTCGAACAACACCAGCATCTGCCGGGTGGCTTGACGCGGGCGTTGGCGTGGCGCCAGAAACAGGTGTTCCCCGGCCGCCGCACGGCGCAGGAATTCATCTGGCAGTGCGTCGGCCAGCAGCCACTCACTGGCCAGCAGCCGCTCATAAGGCCCCCGCCTTTGCAGGTCGCCCAGGCCATCGGGCTCGGGGGCGCCCCCCGCCTGGCTATCGATCACGGGCCCGAGCAGCGCGCCCAGGCGCGGCAACAGGTCGGCCAGGCTGGGCCACAGCGCCGGGTCGAACCAGGCCAGCCATTCGGCCCAGGGCTTGAGGCGATCAGGAAGCTGCATGGCGGCCCCACTGCGATTGGATATGGGCCAACTGCCCCGCCTCGGCCAACGGCCATTGGCGGTCCAGGGGGATGACACGCGCGGGCTCGCGCCACAGCAACAACGGCTGCCGCGTGACGCGCGTGCCGAGCGCCTGCAACAGCCACTCGGCGGGCACCTGCGGCTGCCAGCGGGTGGGCAGCCACAACCCAGGCGCGTCGGGGTCCGGTGCCGCGTACTCGATACCCTCTACCCAGGGCAAGTCGGCGGTAGCGCCGATGACCAGCAGCAACCCGTCGCTGGCCGCAACCGTCAACCGCTTGCAGGTGGCCAAGGGCAGTTGCGCCAGGCGCGCGTGCAGGCGCGGCGCCACTTCACCCCAGGCCACCGCCGCCTGCGCGGCCAAGGGCTGGGCGCGGTGCTGCCACTGCCAGGGCAGGCTCACAGGGCGAACGAAGTGTGCGCCGCCAGCCGGCCGCGCAGTTGGCGCAGGTCCTCGGGCAAGGCCTCGGCGGCAAAGTTGGCGTCTATTTCCCGCAACAGGCTCTCGCGCTCGGCCGCGACGCTGGCGGCCTCCTGCGCCAGGCATCGGGTTGCCGCCTCCACCAGCCGGGCCAGACGCGACAGCGGTTGCTGGCTGGCGGCTTCGACCGCACTGAACAGATGGCTGCTGGCCGAGCGCTTGAGCAGTTCGCTCAAGACCTCGCGGCCCTGGTGCTGTGCCTCGCGGGTTGGCAGCGCATACAGCAGCGGCCAGAGATCGCCTTCCCCCGCGACTGTACGGCCGTTGAGCACCGCGGCAGCGGCGATCAGGCGCTGGGACTTGACGATGCGCCGGTCCGACAGCACCAGCCCGGCGTCCCGCAGGCGCCGCACGGCACCGGCCAACAAGGGCCGAACCGCTTCCAGGTCGACGTCGGCGCTGGCCAGCGCCAGGGTGTCCAGCTGGGCCAGGCTCAGTTGCGGCAATACCGGCCGCCGCTCGGCCTGCCAGCCGCCGCTGAGCAGGGCTTCGAGCTGTTCATCGGCCACCGGTTCAATGAACAGGTGCAGCAGAAAGCGGTCACCGAAGGCGGCCAGGCCTTCGTCGTCGGGCAAGCCGTTGGCCGCGCCCACGCACACGCGCAACGGGCAGTCGAGTTGGGTATGGCCACGGCGAAAGCGGCGTTCGTTGAGCACGCCCAACAAGCTGTTGAGGATGGCCGTGGAGCCCAGGAAGACTTCGTCCAGGAACACGATGTCGGCTTCCGGCAGCATCTCGGTGGTGTCGGTCTCGACCCGGCCTTCGCGAAGCTTGTGCAGGTCGACGGTGCCGAACAGCTCGGACGGTTCAGTGAACCGCCCCAGCAAGTATTCGAAATAACGGCCGCCCATGGCCTGGGCAACCCGGCGCACCACGGCACTCTTGGCCGTTCCCGGTGGGCCCACCACCAGGATGTGCTCCTGGGCCACGGCCGCGAGCACGATCAACTCGGCGAGCTGTTCACGGCCAACCAGCCCTTCGATGGCGACGCGCACGGCGGCGCGTACCTGAAGAGCCGCTTCCTGCAACGAGGCATGCATGGGTAACGCTTCCCTGACTGATCCAGGCGGCAAGACTGCCCAAGGCGCCGCACAAATGCAACGCGGGCGTGCCCGCACGGTTCAGTCAGGGGTGGGCTCGCACAGCCGCAGGCGGTTGCCGAACGGGTCGGTCAGGGTCATCTGGCGCCCCCAGTCCAGGGACTCGATGCCGGGCTTGAGGTAGCGGTACGGGCGGGCCTGCAACTCACGGTGCAGCGCCTCGACCCCGCTCATGGTCACGAACACCGTGGCGCCGGGGCTGGCATCGCCATGGTGTTCACTCAAGTGCAAGGTCAGCCCGGCGCGGGAGATTTGCAGGTACAGGGGAAAGTCATCGCCGAAGCGGTGCTCCCAGTCGACCTGGAAGCCAAGGAAGTCCAGGTAGAACTCCCGCGCCTTGGCCACATCGAAAATGCGCAGCACCGGCGCGGTCTGGGTGAAGCTGACGACAGTTTCAGCGGGGTTCATGCACGGGTCCTTGTGAAGGGTCGAAGGTGTTCAGGTAGGCGCAGAACATGTCTGCCATGGCCTCGGCGTAGTCATGTACCTCGGCCGTCGTGCGCGGGCTGGCGGAAAAGCGCTTGCCCACGGCGCTCAGGGTGGACACCAGCAGATCACACGCCAGCGCTCGCGTCGAGGGGCTGGCCTGGGGCAGCACCGCCATCAGGAAGGTGTCGAAGCGCGCTTGCCCCGCCGCCCGCGCCTGGTGCGCCTCGGGCGCGTCGCGGTACAGCGGGGCTGCGTCGTCCAGGGCCACGCGCATGGCCGCTTCGTCGCACTCGGACTGGATGAACACATGCACCAGCGTGCGCAGGCGTGCAAGGGGCGGCTGACGTGGGTCTTCCAGAATGCTGCCGAGCAATTCGCTGGTCTGGCGCCATTCCTCGGTTTGCAAACGGAACAGGATCGCGGCCTTGTTGGGGAAGTACTGGTACAGCGAGCCAACACTGACGCCGGCCCGCTCCGCCACCCGTGCCGTGGTGAAACGCCGGGCGCCTTCGCTGGCCAAAACCTGAGTGGCCGCCTGGAGGATCACCGCCACCAGTTCTGCCGAACGGGCCTGGCGTGGCTGTTTTCGCGGGCTGATCGGCGGGTTCTGACGGTCGCTCATGGGGCTCCGGGAATGCGAATAGAAAACATGAAGGATTCGTCGCATTCTAATCCCACGTCATTCACCACGCCACCTGGAGTCACCATGACCACCCTGACCGCCGCCCCCCTTGCCGCCCTGCTCGACCGCCTGTTCACCGAAGCCGAGGCCAACCGCCCTGATTTCAGCGACGTGCCTGAAGCAGAGATCACTCGCCTGATGCACAGCAAGACCGACTACCTGGCGCTGTACACCCGCCTGAAGGACTTCCCCTTGCCGGTGTCGCGCGAAACCGGCCGGTTGTTGTACCTGCTGGCGCGCAGCAGCCGCGCCACCTGCATCGTCGAGTTCGGCACCTCGTTCGGGCTGTCGACCCTGCACCTGGCCGCGGCGCTGCGCGATAACGGTGGCGGCCACCTGATCAGCAGCGAGTTCGAACCGTCGAAAGTCCAGCGAGCGCGGGAACACCTCAGCGCCGGTGGCCTGTCGGACCTGGTGGACATCAGGGTCGGCGACGCCTTGCAGACCTTGGCCCATGACCTGCCTGAACGTATCGACCTGGTGCTGCTGGACGGCGCCAAGGCCCTCTACCCGCAGATCCTGGGGTTGCTGGAAAGCCGCCTGAAACCCGGCGCCCTGATCGTCGCCGACAACGCCGACCACAGCCCAGAGTACCTGGAAAAAGTCCGCGCGGCCAATGGCGGCTACCTGTCGCTGCCGTTTGCCGAGGATGTGGAGTTGTCCATGCGCCTGGCATGAGCACGCACGCCAGGCACACCGCATGCACGCCAGCAGGGTAACGTCAGGCGCCGACTTCCAGCAGCTTGCCATCGCCATTGAACTTGCCCGCCTGGTAATCGCGAATGGCCTGCTCGATCTCACCACGGGTGTTCATCACGAACGGCCCGTGGGCGACGACCGGCTCATCAATGGGGTCGGCATGGCCGAACAGCAGCACGGCGTCGCTGCTGGCGTCGATCGCCAGGGTGTCGCCGTCATCATTCACGGTCACCAGGTGCCACGGCTTGACCGCCGTGCCGCCAACGCCGACCTGGCCGCTGACCACGTAGAGGAACACGCTGCGACCCTTGGGCGCGGGCAATGAGACCTGCGCGCCGGCCTGCAGGGTGACGGTGCTCATGAACACGCCAGTGAGCGAGTGGATCGGCCCCGGGGTATGCTGGAACTCACCCGCGATCAGGTTGAGCACCGCCTGGCCCTCGGCCAGGGGAATGGCCGGGATGCCATAGGCCTGCACGCCGCTGTAGCGCGGCGAGGTCATTTTCAAGCGCGATGGCAGGTTGACCCACAGTTGCAGAATCTCCAGCGGGCCGCCGCTCTGCTTGAAGCTCGGTGGCGACACTTCAGCATGGATCAAGCCTGAACCGGCGGTCATCCACTGCACACCACCGGCCTCGATCACGCTTTCGTGGCCGCCGGTGTCGTAATGGGCCAGGTTGCCGGTGAGGATGAAGGTCACCGTCTCGAAGCCCCGGTGCGGGTGCGGGCCGAACGGCAGGCCATTGTTGTTCGGCGCGTATACCTGCGGGCCGTGGTGGTTGAGGAACAGGAACGGGTCAACCTGCTCCAGGCCTGGGCCTGGCACGGGGCGACGGGTCACCAGGTCGGCGATGTCATCGCGGTAGGCCGGATAGGTCGCGGCGACGGTGCGGCTGCTCATGGGTGTGCCTCGGGGATGCAAAAAAAAGGAAATGGTACGCGCTGTGACCGCCAGTGTCTTCGCCCCCTGGTGGGACAGTGCGTCCCATTGCAGGCGCACAGCGGACAATAAAAAACCCGCTGCCACCCAGAGGGCGACAGCGGGTTTTCAGGCGAGCGTCTTACTTGCTGTCTGGCAGCGCGTAAGCGATCACGTAGTCGCCACGGTCAGGCGACTGGCGAGCACCGCCCGCAGTGATGACCACGTACTGCTTGCCGGTCTTCGGCGAGACGAAGGTCATCGGGCCGCCCTGGCTGCCGACTGGCAGGCGGGCTTTCCAGGCTTCTTCGCCGGTTGCCGAGTTGTAGGCGCGCAGGTAGTAGTCCTGAGTACCGGCGATGAACACCAGGCCACCTTGGGTGGACAAGGTACCGCCCAGGGTCGGCATGCCGATTGGCATCGACAGCCCCATCTTGATACCCATTGGACCGGTGTCCTTCACGGTGCCGACCGGCACCTGCCAGGCGATCTTCTGGGTCTTCATGTCGATGGCCGTCAGCGTACCGAACGGTGGCGCCTGGCAAGGGATGCCGGCTACCGACAGGAAGCGGTTCTTGTTCACGGCGTATGGGGTGCCTTTGAGCGGTACTGCGCCCATGCCGGTGTTCAGGGCTTCACCGCCCGACGAGGCCTTGGCGTCTTTCTGCTGCGGCACCATCTGGCTCCACAGGCCCAGACGCATGTCGTTGACGAAGATGAAACCATGGACCGGGTCGGTCGACAGGCTGCCCCAGTTCATGCCGCCCAGGGAACCTGGGAAGCTCAGGGAAATGTCGGTACCTGGCGCGGTGTACAGGCCGTCGTAACGCATTTTCTTGAACTGGATACGGCACAGCATCTGGTCGAACGGCGTGGCACCCCACATGTCCGATTCAGTCAGGGTCTGCGCGCCGATCTGCGGCATGCCAACCGATTTCGGCTGAGTCGGGGAGTACGGTTCGTTCGGAATGTCCGACTTCTTGACCGGAACTTCTTCAACCTTGGTCAGCGGCTGGCCAGTGTGGCGGTCCAGCACGTAGATCTGGCCGGCCTTGGTACCGATCACCACGGCGGGAACCTTGGTGCCGTCAGGCTTGGCGAAGTCAGTCAGGGTTGGCTGCATCGGCAGGTCGAAGTCCCACAGGTCGTTGTGGACGGTCTGGTAGACCCACTTCTCTTCACCGGTGGTGGCGTTCAAGGCCAGTACCGAGGCACCGTACTTGTGGTTCAGGGCGGTACGCTCTACACCGTAGATGTCGGTGGACGAGCTGCCCATCGGCAGGAACACGGTGTTCATGCTTGGGTCATAGGACATCGGCGCCCAGCTGTTCGGCGTACTGCGCACATAGGTGCTGCCGTCGGCAGGGGCTTTCTTGTCTTCAGGGTTGCCCGGGTCGAAGGCCCAGCGCATGGCGCCGGTCACCACGTCGAAACCACGGATCACGCCGCCAGGCATGTCGGTCTGGACGTTGTCGGCCACACGGCCGCCGACCACTACGGTGGTACCGGCCATCAGCGGTGCCGAGGACAGTTGGTAGTAGGAGTCAGGTACGTCACCCAGGCCGGCTTTCAGGTCGATCTGACCGTTGTTGCCGAAGTCCTTGCAGTATTCGCCAGTGTCGGCGTCAACGGCAATCAGGCGGGCGTCGATGGTATTGGTCAGCAGGCGACGCTGGCACATGGCGCCAGGGGCGACCGAGACCGCGGCGGCCGGGGTGCTGCCGTCGGTAGGTGCGGCGACCGGAGTGGTGGCGTCGAAGTACGCCAGGCCACGGCAACGCTGCCAGACCTTGCTCTGGGCGTGCACATCACGCTTCCACAGCTCTTTGCCGGTGTCGGCGTCCAGAGCGATGATGTTGTTGTGCGGGGTGCAGATGAACACCTTGTCGCCAACCTGCAGCGGGGTGTCCTGGTCTTCCGCGCCGTTGCCGTCGCTGATGGCCACGTCACCGGTATGGTAGGTCCAGGCCGGAGTCAGCTTGGAAACGTTGTCACGGTTGATCTGGTCCAGCGCGGCGAACCGGCTGCCACCTTCGTCATTGCCGTAGTGTTTCCAGTCTTTCTGGGCGTGGGCAGGGTCGACCTTGGTCAGGCCCGGGCCGTCACCCGTCGGGGAAACGGTGTCATGCGGGATGAACATGCCATAGGCACCACCGGCCACGGCGATGGCCAGCAGCACGGCCAGGGCGTAGCCGCCGTTGCCGGGCACCAGGCCATTGGCCTTGCGCAAGGTCGGGTAGACCAGCGCCACGACCAGGCTGAGGACGCCCAGGGCGAACAGGCGCGACACCTGCGGCCAGAACACCAGGCCAGCATCGGCCACGGACCAGATCACCGACAGGATCATGACCAGGGCGAACAGCCAGGCACCGGCCAGACGTTGTTTGAACAGCAGTACGGAGGAAACCAGCATGCCCAGGCCAGCCAGTACGAAGTACCAGCTGCCGCCCAGGGAAGCCAGGTAACCACCCAGGCCGGTATAGAGCAAGGCAAAAACCAGCGTGCCGAGGCCAGCCAGCCACATGGGCCAACGGGCGACGGACGCCGAATGTGTGTTGTTAGTCATATGTGCATGATCCTACTGACGCATGAACGTTGTGGGGAAGTTTTCAGAATAGTGGAGGTCACGGCTTTTGGTGCCGTTTGTGACCCATCTCACCAGGGAACGCGCAATAAAATGCAGGCCACCCGCCGACGAGACGACACGCCAGCATGTCGGGGAGACCATCTGAACGCAATTAACTAATCAGTTAGTTACTAGATGTAATCATACCAAAAAATGCCGGCCCTGCGACAAGTTGTCATTCGAATGCGCAAGAAACACTGTTGTCGGGGCGGTAACAATAGAAGCACGTGAGTGACGTGCCGGTAGCGCCAGGGTCCGCTGAAACATCGTGAAACGATGAACGGGTTGGCCTATCGCCACCTGGCCGGTTCAATGGGATCTTTTCCCAGGGAGAACCTCATGCCAACCAGCCAACTCATCCTGCTCGTGCTCATCGGTGTCGTCGCCATGGCCTGGGGCGCCCACCTGGACCTGAAAAACCGTCGCAAGGAGAAGGCCGAGCGCCAGGCCGCCGAACAGCGCGAGGCGTGAGGCAGTGATCGGTCAACTGTGAGTAGCTGCCGCATGGCCGCGCGGCATGCCTGAGCAGACGGGTTCGCCTGGTTCGTCAGCGAGCTGTGCTCCAACAGGGGCTCAGTGGTCTTTCCAGGGTGCTCAATGATCAGGCAGGCGCCCGAGCAGCGCGGCCAACTCCCGCCACGGGTATTCATCGCGCCGGGCGCAACAGCCCGGCCGGTGAGCAAACGCCACGCCGGGTTGCGTGGCCGCCTGGTACGCCTGGCACTGGGTACACACCAGCTGGCCGCTTTGCACGGCCCAGCGAAAGGTCCAGCTGGCCAGGCGATCACCAGGGCTCATGCTGTTGCGCAGTGCTTGCGCGATTTCTTCCATCACCCCCATGTCGCTCATGGCTCGCCCCGCCTGTCTGATGTCCTACCTCAGGCTATCTTGACAAACAAATGTGTCCGGTGCCGTACAACCCGAGGCCCGGGACGGCCATAGGGGTGCCCAATTCGGCCATGTCCTGCTAATTGAATTGCTCACGGTACTGCGCCGGCGTGCGCCCCAGGCGCTCGCTGAACAACAGCCGCATGTGCCGAACACTGCCGAACCCGCTCTTGAACGCCACGGTCTTGAGCGGCAGTTCGGTGCTTTCCAGCAGATGCCGGGCACGATCGATGCGGGCGTTCTGGATAAACGCCATGGGCGTCATCTGCACATCGCGGGCGAACACTCGGCCCAGGTGCCGTGGGCTCATGGCCGCCACCTCGGCCAGGCGCTCGATGCTCAGGGGTTGTTCCAGGTTTTCGAGGATGAAGTGCTGCACGCGCGTCACCGGGGAATCCTGGGCAGCCACTTCCGCCACCAGCGGGCTGAACTGGGCCTGATCGCCCTGGCGACGCATGATCACCAGCAGCACCTTGGCCACGTCCAGGGCTACTTTGCGACCATGGTCCCGGGCCACCACCGACAGCGCCAGGTCGATACCCGCGGTGACGCCGCCGGAAGAAAGCAGCTTGCGGTCGTGGATATAGATGTCTTCGGTGCCCACCAGCGCCTTGGGAAACGCCTTGATCAGCCGCTCGGTGTAGTGCCAGTGGGTGGTCACCCGGTGGCCATCGAGCAAGCCGGCATGGCCGAGGATGAAGGCGCCAGTACAGATCGAGCCGTAGTGCTTCACTTGCTGGGCGGCGGCCTGCAGCCAGGCCACCAGGGCGGCATGCTGCTGGTTGTAGGCGCCGGGGCCGCCGGGCACCAGCAACAGGTCGATGTCACCGCTGACGTCCTCGATGCCGTGGTCGGCCAGCACGGTAATGCCGCTGGAGGCGCGCACGCTGCGCTCGGGGCTGGCGCACGTGGATATCCGGTAATGCTGGCAGGGCGCCAGGTAGCGGTTGGCGATGGAAAACACTTCCACCGGACCGGCCATGTCCAGCAGCAGAAAATCGGGGTACAGCATGATCGCGACGTGTTTCATGTCCAGGGCCTTGCCAGCTTTTCATGCAGGCGACAGTACCCTGTCCGGCGGGAATGGCAAGCGTTTGCATCACAGGCGGCCCCAGTGGGACCAGGCGAAGCTCGGAAAAACAACACCGCGCACATGGGTAACAACGCGGCGATCGTTTCCCTAGCTTCGCCCGGCCCCACGGGGGCATGAGCAGCCCAGGAATTACTTGCTGTTGGTCAACGCCACGTAGCTGTTCATCAGGTTGCGATAGTTGGGCAGGCGCTGGGACAACAGGTTGCCCAGGCCTTCGATGTCATTGCGCCAGTCGCGGTGCAGCTCGCAGGCTACCGCGAACCAGTTCATCAACTGCGCACCGGCGGCGGTCATGCGTGCCCAGGCAGCTTGCTGCACGGTCTCGTTGAAGGTGCCCGAAGCGTCGGTGACCACGAACACGTCAAAGCCTTCGGCCAGGGCCGACAACGTCGGGAACGCCACGCAGACGTCGGTGACCACCCCGGCGATGATCAGTTGCTTGCGGCCCGTGGCCTTGATGGCCTGGACGAAGTCGGCATTGTCCCAGGCATTGATCTGGCCGGGGCGCGGAATGTACGGCGCATCGGGGAACATTTCCTTGAGCTCGGGCACCAGCGGGCCGTTGGGGCCTTTCTCGAAGCTGGTGGTGAGAATGGTCGGCAGGTTGAAGAACTTGGCGCAGTCGGCCAGGGCCAGTACGTTGTTCTTGAACTCGTTGGGCGAGAAGTCCTGTACCAGCGAGATCAGGCCGGTCTGGTGGTCAACCAGCAGTACCACGGCGTCGTCTTTGTTCAGGCGGTTGTAGACGGGTGCGTTGCTCATTGCGGACTCCTGCAATCAAATGGGACGTGGGTGGATTAAAACGAGAAGCACGAACAGCCGAACGCGCCCCAGAAACCCTGGAAATCGCTGACCGGCGCACTGCTGTGGCGCGCCCGTTCATGGCTGTGGGAATGCACGGCGCACGGGCCGCTGCAATGGTGAACCTGCTGCGCCAGCGGCGCCTGGGGCCGCCAATGGCCGGGCACCTTGGCCACAGGCGACCATTCCGGTACCACCGGCAGGCTGGGCGGCGCCAGGTCGGAAAACTCCGCGGCGGCGTGCACCACCTGGCCACCGACCACCGTCAACACCGACTCCAGCCACTTGATGGCGTCTTCGTCGACACTGAAATAATCCGCCGACAAGGCCACCACATCCGCCAGTTGGCCGATCTTGATCTGGCCCTTGTTGCCCTGCTCGGACGAGAACCAGGCGCTGCCGTGGGTGAACAGCTCCAGGGCGACATCCCGCGACAGGCCCTCGGGTTGCAGCGCCAGGCCACCCACGGTGCGGCCGCTGACCATCCAGTACAGCGAGGTCCATGGATTGTAGCTGGACACCCGGGTGGCATCGGTGCCAGCGCCCACGGGCACACCCTCGGCCAGCATGCGCTGGATGGGCGGCGTGGCCTCGGCGGCCTTGGCGCCGTAACGGTCGACGAAGTATTCACCCTGGAAGGCCATGCGGTCCTGGATGGCGATACCGCCATTGAGGGCGCGCACCCGCTCGATGTTCTTCGGGCTGATGGTCTCGGCGTGGTCGAAGAACCACGGCAGGTTGTTGAAAGGGATGTCGCGGTTGACCTTTTCGAACACGTCGAGCATGCGCGAGATGGACTCGTCATAGGTGGCGTGCAGGCGGAACGGCCAGCGCTGCTCCACCAGGTGGCGCACCACGGGTTCCAGTTCCTGTTCCATGGTCTGTGGCAGGTCGGGACGCGGCTCCAGGAAGTCCTCGAAGTCGGCTGCCGAGAACACCAGCATCTCGCCGGCACCATTGTGGCGCAGGTAATCGTCGCCCTGGTGCAGGGTGACACTGGAGGTCCAGTGCCTGAAGTCCGCCAGTTCTTCCTTGGGCTTCTGGGTGAACAGGTTGTAGGCAATGCGCACGGTCAATTGCTGCTTGGCCGCCAGCTCGTTGATCACGGCGTAGTCGTCGGGGTAGTTCTGGAAACCACCGCCGGCATCGATGACGCTGGTCAGGCCCAGGCGGTTGAGTTCGCGCATGAACTGCCGGGTCGAATTGACCTGGTATTCCAGCGGCAGTTTGGGCCCCTTGGCGAGAGTGGCATAGAGGATCATGGCATTGGGGCGGGCGATCAGCATGCCGGTGGGGTCGCCATTGGCGTCACGCTGGATTTCGCCACCCGGCGGGTTCGGCGTGTCGCGGGTATAGCCCACCACGCGCAGGGCAGCGCGGTTGAGCAAGGCTCGGTCATACAGGTGCAGCACGAACACCGGCGTGTCGGGCGCTGCCTGGTTGAGTTCCTGCAGGGTGGGCATGCGTTTTTCGGCGAACTGGAATTCGTTCCAGCCGCCCACTACCCGCACCCATTGGGGCGATGGCGTGCGGTCGGCCTGGTCCTTGAGCATCCGCAGGGCGTCGGCCACCGAAGGCACGCCTTCCCAGCGCAATTCCAGGTTGTAGTTCAGGCCGCCGCGAATCAGGTGCAGGTGCGAGTCATTGAGGCCCGGAATCAGGGTGCGGCCCTTGAGGTCGATGAGCCGCGTGGCGTCGCCGCGAAAGGCCATGGCCTGGGCATCGCTGCCCACGGCCACGAAGCGTCCTTCGCGGATGGCCACTGCGCTGGCGGTGGGGTTCTGGCGGTCGACAGTGTGAAACCTGCCATTGAAGAGGATCAGTTCGGCGTTCATTGCGGCTCCTGGTCAGGTGGGCGGCAGATGGTGGGAATAGATCATGCCCGGGGGGCGGGGCGCGGGATTGGATGGGCGTGCTTTGTTTGGGATGGGTGTGCGGTGGGTTGTGGGGTTGGCTGGAACGAGGGGCAAGGCCTCCGGGTGCAGAGCTTGATTATTATAGCGCTCGATATCGAGAGCGCCGGAAGCCCCAAGCCAGGCGCCTCAAGCCCGATGCCTACCCTCCCATCACCCGACTGATATGCGCGCGCAACCACCGCTCCGCCGGGTCATTGTCATGTACCCCGCTCCAGACCATCGACAGCTCAGCCGGCACAATGGGGAACGGCGGCTCATCAGCCCGCAATGCCCCATCCTCGATCAATGCGCACGCGGCATAGTCCGGCACGGTAGCGATCAGGTCGCTGCCCTTGAGCAGCGCTCGCAGACCGTGGAACTGCGGCACCCCCAGCACGACCCGGCGGCTGCGCCCGACCTTGGCCAGGTCCAGGTCGATATTGCCGCTCAGGTCACCGGAAAACGACACCATGGCGTGGGGCCGCTGGCAGTAATCATCCAGGGTCAAGGCGCCGGGCTCGCTATCGCCGCGCAGCACCTTGCAGCCGATATCGCGCAGTTTGCGACGCTTGGCGTTGGCCGGCAGGTCGGTGGTGTAGCTGACCCCCACCGAGATCTCGCCGCTGGCCAGCATCGCCGGTAAGAGCAAGTAGTTGGCCCGGCGCACCACGATGATCACCCCCGGCGCCTCGTGGCGCAGTTGCGCCAGCAGCGGTGGGAACAGGCCGAACTCGGCATCGTCCGACAGGCCGATACGGAAGGTGGCGCAGCTGGTGCCGGGGTCGAAATCCTTGGCACGGCTGACAGCACCCGAGATGGTGTCCAGCGCCGGGCGCAATTCTTCCAGGATCGCCAGCGCCCGCAGCGTCGGCTCCATGGTGCGGCCATTACGGATCAGCAGCGGGTCATCGAACAGGTCGCGCAGGCGGCCCAGGGCGGCGCTGACCGCTGGCTGGCCGATGAAGTGCTTTTCCGCCACCCGGGTCAGGTTGCGTTCGAACATCAGTGCTTCGAAGAGCACCAGCAGGTTCATGTCCACATGGCGCAGGTCGTTGCGGTTCATCGGGTGTGGCTCCATGGCGTACGTGGCGGCGGGCTCACAGTGAAGCACAGCCGCAGGTAACAATTTAGCACCCGCGTGCTTTTTCCCAGTGTGCGATCATTGCCCATTGAAACTGGCCCAGACCCCTGCCCCATGACCCGACCCCACTGGTACCTGCCCCTGGCCGATGAGTTCTGCGAACACCTGGCTGCCGGCAGCCCGCTTGAGCCGGCCAGCCTGCCCGCCCATGGCACCGCCGCCCTGCTGTTCCTGCTGCAACTGCCCAAGCTGACGGTGCGCAAACCGCTGGAGATGCAGCGCCAGTTCGCCAACCTGCTGAAGTTCCCCGGCGAAACCTTGACCGCCACCCTGGCCAGGGCGTACGACCCCGGGGCGCTGGGCGCGGGGCTGGAACAGGCCAGCGCGCTGGACATCGGCCTGTTGGACAACGCCACGGTGGCCCTGCGGCCGTTCCTGCACCCCGACGGCAGCTGGGACTTCGGCTTCGCCGAGCGCCACTGGCAGGCCCGCGGCGCCATCCAGCATGAGCACCAGCGCCCGGGCGGCGTCATCATTCGCCTCAGCGACCACCAGTTGCGCCTGGTGCAGACCATTCGCGAAAATCGCGAGGACTCCATCGAAGCCCAGGCCCATGCGGGAACGGGCAAGACCTTCGTGCTGGGTGAGGTGCTGGCGTTGATGCCGGAAGGCAAGTGCCTGTTCCTGGCCGATACCGAACTGAAGCTGGAAACCATCCGCTCGCGTTTCGGCAATCGGGTCTGGACCTCTACTTTCAAGCAACTGGCCGAACGCTTCCTGGCGGGCGGCGACAAGCATCGGCAGGCGCAACTCAACGCCGCCGCGGCGCGGTCGGTGTCCTATGCGGCCATTGCCGAACTGGCGGGGCTGGGTGACATCGGCAACCGCAAGCCCCCTCAGGTAGCAGCCCTGTGCTGGCGAGTGGTGGCCAAATTCTGCGGCAGCAACGACAGCCAGATCACCACCCGGCATATCCCCCAGGACCAGTTGCCCTGGTTGAGCGTCGCCCACCAGCAACTGTTGACCCTGGCCGCCCAGCAGCTGTGGTTCAGAATGACCCGCCCCGACCCCGAGCTGCAGCCGCTGCCCGTGCGTGGCTACCACCGGGTCAAGCAGATGGTGCTGGCGGGGCATCGCCTTTCCGAGCAGATCAAGACCGTGATCATCGATGAAGGCCACGACCTGACCGCCCCCATGGTCGAGTTTCTCGACCAGTCGCCGCAGACCGTCATCACCCTGGGCGACCGCTTTCAGAACCTGCAGGGCTGGTCTGTTTCCCATGCCGCCACCATCCGCCACAGCGAGATGTCGCTGTCGCTGCGGTGCGGGCCGCAGTTGATGGATTACGTCAACCCGCTGATCGCCGCCTTCCCCGGCGCCACCGCCCTGCCCTTCATCGCTGACAAGGCGCGGGAAACCGTGGTTCGCGAATACCCCGCCCAGCAGTTTCCGGACCAACCCGCGGTGATCCTGGTGGCGGATGAGTGGGGCCTGTTCGACTGGCTGGTGCGCAGCCGCGAGACGAACCAGGGGGCGGCGGTCATCGACTGGAACCGCGAGTTCGAGTCGTTCCTGGACGGCTGCCTGGGCCTGTACAAGGGCGACCAGCCACCGCGCCACGGCGCCATTGCCCGCTACCGGACCTGGGAGCAACTGCGTGCGGTGATGGGTTGGAACGAAGCATTCGTGCGGGTGGAGCAGTGGCTGGAACGAGTGGGTACGCGCATTGGCGTATCGGGCCTTTACCAGGGCGCTACCCTGGCGGAGTTCGCCGGTGGCGCCCCAGGGCGGCCGTTGCTGGCCACGGTGTTCACGGCCAAGAACTTCGAGCTGTCGCGGCTGGCGATTTCCGAAGACTTGTATTACTTTTCCGACCTGCGTGGCGCTACCGCTTTGTCGCGCAAACTGTCGCTGCTGTACACGGCCATCACCCGCGCCAGCGGCCAGGTTTATTTCCCCGACACCCACCAGGAACGCCTGGACAACCTGCTGGCGGCCAGCCGCGCGACCTGAATACCCTTGGCGGCGCCGCGCAGCAACCGGCACACCGTCTGTACCGCCAACGCGGCCTCACGGTCGCGGCTACGGACGCTACAAGTTCCAGATATCGCACAACCGTCCGGTAATCGCACCAATTCACCATTTGGCACTCTCCCCCGCGCCCGATTTGCGGCAGGCTATAGCCCAGGACGACAAATGCCCCTCACGGGGTAACTGGCGTCGCCGCCACCCCCGGGTTGGCTAAGCTAATAACAAGCAAGCAGACGTGGCCGCCGCCTGGCCCGTGCCTTGATTCACTCACACTCCAGGAAAAACCAGGAGCTCGCTTTGATCAATAAAACATTTGAGTCCATCGCTGCCGCGGTGGAAGGGATTGCCGACGGCTCTACCATCATGGTGGGTGGTTTCGGCACGGCCGGCATGCCTTCGGAGCTGGTGGACGGCGTGATCGCCTCCGGCGCGCGCGAGCTGACCATCATCAGCAACAACGCCGGCAACGGCGACGTGGGCCTGGCGGCGCTGCTCAAGGCCGGTAGCGTGCGCAAAGTGATCTGCTCCTTCCCGCGCCAGTCCGACTCTTATGTGTTCGACGAGCTGTACCGCGCCGGCAAAGTGGAACTGGAAGTGGTGCCACAAGGCAACCTGGCCGAGCGCATCCGCGCCGCAGGCTCGGGCATCGGTGCGTTCTTCTCGCCCACCGGCTTCGGCACCCTGCTGGCCGAAGGCAAGGAAACCCGCGTGATCGACGGCCGCAACTACGTGCTGGAAATGCCCCTGCACGCAGACATCGCCCTGATCAAGGCCTACAAGGGCGACCGCTGGGGCAACCTGGTGTACCGCAAGGCCGCGCGCAACTTCGGGCCGATCATGGCCATGGCCGCCAAGACCGCCATCGCGCAGGTGAACGAGATCGTCGAGCTGGGCGAACTGGACCCCGAGCACATCATCACGCCGGGCATCTTTGTCCAGCGCGTGGTTGCCGTGCCGACCTACCCTTCCGCCAAAGCTGTTTGAGGCCTGCCATGACTGCCATTAAAAAACTCTCGCGTAACGAAATGGCCCAACGCGTGGCCGAAGACATCGCCGAAGGTTCCTACGTCAACCTGGGCATCGGCGTGCCGACCCTGGTGGCCAACTACCTGGGCGACAAGGAAGTGTTCCTGCACTCCGAGAACGGCGTGCTGGGCATGGGCCCGAGCCCGGCCGAGGGCGAAGAGGACGATGACCTGATCAACGCCGGCAAGCAGCACGTGACCCTGCTGACCGGTGGTGCGTTCTTCCACCACGCTGACTCGTTCTCGATGATGCGCGGCGGCCACATCGACATCGCCGTGCTCGGTGCCTTCCAGGTATCGGTCAAGGGCGACCTGGCCAACTGGCACACCGGTGCCGAAGGCTCGATCCCGGCCGTGGGCGGCGCCATGGACCTGGCTACCGGCGCGCGCCAGGTGTTCGTGATGATGGACCACCTGACCAAGACCGGTGAGAGCAAGTTGGTGCCCGAGTGCACCTACCCGCTGACCGGCATTGCCTGCGTGAGCCGCATCTACACTGACCTGGCCATCCTGGATGTCACGAGCGACGGCCTGAAAGTACGCGAAATCGTGGCTGACATCACCTTCGAAGCCCTGCAGGAACTGAGCGGCGTGCCGCTGATTCGCTGATATCCCTCTCCTGTGGGACCGGGCGCAAGCTCGGGAACCATGCACCGCGCAGTTCCAGTCATCATGCGGTGCCTGCTTCCCGAGCTTCGCCCGGCCCCACAAGGGCAGCGGGTCGGCGCGGTGTCTTCGACACAAAAGCACAGCCATGCAATTATTCATGTACCCCTGACCTCACCCTGACGCTGTCCGTTTCCCGTCCTGGAGAGTGTCATGCGTCACACCCTGTTGATCTTGTCCCTGGCCACGCCCCTGTCGGCCCTGGCCGCCACTGGCCCTGCGGTAGGCCCGCAGTACGATACCAGCCACGTCTATGTGGCCCCCGCCGATGTCGACCCGTTCGTGCAGAGCTTCCTGGCTACCTTCGGCGGCAAGAGCACTGCCCAGGTCGTTGCCGATGTCACCCCGACGCCCAGCAGCACCACCTCGCAACTGCTGCAGACCCCCTCCGGGACCATCTCCCTGTTCGGCTTCAAGACCCCCATACCCCACCCGTTCGGCGACGAGCGCAACGGCTACCTGGTCAAGGACCTGGACCTGGCCATCGAGCAAGCGCGCAAGGCCGGCGCCGACGTGATTGTCGCGCCCTTCCCCGACCCCATTGGCCGCGACGCCGTGGTGCAATGGCCGGGTGGCGTCAACCTGCAACTGTACTGGCACACGACCGCACCCAATTACACCGCGTTCGAGCGGGTGCCGGAAAACCGTGTGTACGTCTCTCCCGATCGCGCGCCAGCGTTCGTCAAGGCCTTCACCACCTTTTCCCATGGCAAGGTGATCAGTGATGACAAGCACGCCCCCGGCGTGGAAATCGGCCGAGACAAGGGTACCTTCGAACGCGTGCGCATCAGTTCCGACTTCGGCCGCATGACCGTGCTGGTTACCGACGGCCACCTGCCGTTCCCCTACGGCCACGAAACCACCGGCTACGAAGTCGCCGACCTCGACGCCACCCTGCAGAAGGCCACCGGCAGCGGCGCCACCGTGCTGGTCGCGCCATTTGGCAGCGACGGTCGCAAGGCGGCGATGGTGCAGTTCCCCGGCGGCTACGTGGCTGAAATCCACCAGCCCGTGACCCAGCAGTGAGGGTGATGGCCATGCCAGGTGAAACCCGCGTGGCCCCTGCCCGCCTGGCGGGCCTGTCGCTGGCGTTGCTGTGGCCGCTGTTGAGCGCGCCTGCCAACGCCGAGGGCGACGACGGTCGCCCGGCGATCAAGGCCAACCGCTGGCAGGAAGACTGGTCGGCGCTGGCCTCCCCGGCCCTGCGCAGCGAACCGCTGGACAACCTCAAGTACATCCCGCTGGGCAGCGACGGCGCCTGGCTGTCCCTGGGTGCCACCTTGCGTGAACGCCTGGAAATGAACGACGCCAGCGGCTTCGGCACCCGGGGCGTGGCCCGCGACAATTACCTGCTGCAGCGTTTCCAGGTACACGCCGACCTGCACTTCAACGAGCACTGGCGCCTGTTCACCCAGTTGGAGGATGTGCGCGCCTACGACAAGACCACCGTTGGCGGCGCTGACCAGAACCGCCTGGACCTGCGCCTGGCGTTCCTGGAGTACGTCAATGCCTTTGGCAGCGGCACGTTCAAGACTCGCGTCGGCCGCCAGGATTTCGCTTTCGATCTGCAGCGTTTCGTCTCGTCCCGCGATGGCCCCAACGTACGCCAGTCGTTCGACGCCCTGTGGGCCGACTGGGAAACTACCCAGTGGCGCTTCATCGCTATTGCCAGCCACCCGGTGCAGTACCGCGACGACCACGAATTCGATGACACCTCCAGCCACGCCGTGCGCTTCGACATGCTGAGGGTGGAGCGCCTGGTGGGCAACCAGCAGGAGCTGTCAGCCTACTATGCACGCTACCAACGCGACCAGGCCCAGTACCTGGACGCCACGGGCTCGGAAAACCGGGCGATATTCGACGCCCGCTACGCCGGTAGCGCCGCCAGCGTCGACTGGGACCTGGAGGGCATGCTGCAAGGCGGTTCGGTGGGGGGCAAGGACATTCGCGCCTGGGCAGCGGGCAGCCGCGTGGGCTACACCTTCGCCGACATTCGCTGGACCCCGCGCGTGGGCCTGCAAGTGGACATGGCCTCGGGGGATAGCCACCCCGGTGATGGCCGCGTGGGCACCTTCAACCCGCTGTTTCCCAACGGCTACTACTTCACGCTGGCGGGCTACACCGGCTACAGCAACCTGATCCACGTCAAGCCATCGATTACGGTCAAACCGTTGCCCGGGTTGAGCGTGCAGACCGCCATCGGCCTGTTATGGCGCCAGACCACCGAAGACGCGGTGTACACCCAGCCCAACATCGCGGTGGCCAATACCGCCGGCACCGGCCAACGCTGGACCGGGGCCTATGCTCAGGTGCGCGCTGACTATGCCTTCACCGCCAACCTCAGTGGCGCCGTGGAGGCGGTGCACTACGACGTCGGGCAGAGCCTGCGCGACGCCGGTGGCCATGACAGCAATTACCTGGGCGTGGAAATGAAGTTCAGCTGGTAAGGGCCAAACCTGGCGCCGTGCCATTAACCCGAGGGTTAATACCCCGGCGCCAGGCAAACGGCGTGGTACCCAGGTGACGGGTAAACACTCGGGTAAAATGCGACTGGTCGGCGAAACCGCATTCCAGCCCTACCTGCGCAATGGACAGTGCGCGGTCGGCCAGCAGCGTTTTGGCCCGCTCGATGCGCGCCTGCACCAACCAGTCCCTGGGGGCCTGGCCGGTGGCCTTCTTGAACGCACGGGAAAAATGGCTGCGCGACAGCGAACAGGCGCGCGCCACGTCGGCGATCGACAGGTCACCGCTCATCCGCTCCTGCATCAGTTGCTTGGCCCGACGCTCCTGCCAGGGTGACAGAGCGATGCGCGTCGGCGCAGGCTCCGCAACGACGTCGCTGTAGTGCACCAGCAGGTGCGTGCACAGGGCGCTGGAATGCTGGTAAAGCGCCTTGGGCTGGGCGCCGTCACTGTCGGCCAGGGTGGCCGCCAGGGTCAGCAGCAGGTCGAGGGTCACCGGGTCCAGCGGGCCGGTGGGGGCTGGGGTACAGGCATTCATCAGGTCGCTCCTTGTACAGTCTGAACTACCCTTGCAGTCTCCACCGCCGGCCCCTGAGGCGTCCTTGCCGGTCCCTTAAACGTTCTGAAATCGCACCCTTCAGAACGTTTAAGGCCAGGCCAAGGAATTATCCCTGGCCAAGGATTAGCGTGGCGGTTCCCCCTCACCGTTACAGGAGTCGAGCATGCCTTACATCACCACTCAAGACGGCACTGAAATCCATTACAAGGACTGGGGCAGCGGGCAGCCCGTGGTACTCAGCCATGGCTGGCCACTGAACGCCGACATGTGGGACTACCAGGCGAATTTCCTTGCGGCCAACGGCTTTCGGGTGATCGCCCATGACCGTCGCGGGTTCGGCCGTTCCAGCCAACCGTGGAGCGGCTACGACTACGACACCTTCGCCGATGACCTGGAACAGTTGCTCAGCCACCTGGATATCAGCAATGCCGTGCTGGTCGGCTTCTCCATGGGCGGCGGCGAAGTCGCCCGCTACCTGGGGCGCCACGGCAGCAAGCGCATCGCCAAGGCCGTGCTGGTCAGCGCGGTGACACCGCTGATGATCCGCCGGGACGACCATCCCGAGGGCATGGACCCGGCGATTTTCGACGGTATCCGCGCCGGCCTGCTCAATGACCGCGCCGGTTTCCTGGATGCCTTCGGGCCGGTATTCACGGGCAGCGACAAGCCGGGGAGCAACGTAGGCAAGCCGATGCTCGAGTGGACCCAGTTCCTGGCCCTGCAAGCAAGCTTCAAGGGCACCCTTGATTGCGTGAAGGCCTTCTCGGAAACCGACTTCCGCCCGGACTTGCGCAGCATCGACATACCGACCCTGGTCATCCATGGCGACGGCGATGCGGTGGTCAGCTTCGAGGTGACCGGCAAGGCCGCAGCCGAACTGGTGCGCGGGGCCACATTGAAAGTCTACCCGGGCGCCCCGCACGCGGTGTACTTCACCCACAAGGACCAGTTGAACCAGGACCTGCTGGCGTTCGCCCGCGGCTGACGGCCGGTCTTGCCAAGGGCCTTTAGCAGCCTTGAGGCCGCGTCCGCGGTATGCCTGATGCTACGCGGCGCAGGTGACGCGGCCAGGTCCGCTGCTATACGGCCATGGCAACCCCGTGGGACCGGGCGAAGCTCGGGAAGGGGCCTGCCAGATCGACCGCGTTACCCGCTTCCCGAGCGGGCGCCCGGTCCCACAACGGCCCGCGCGCCCTGCAGCAACGCGGCAAGGTCCGCTACAGGTCCGGGTGGTACCTGTTTCGGGATGGCAGGGTAAACACGAACACCGTTTGCCCCGCGCGCCCCTGGCACTGGTTCAGGGTGCCTTCCTGGGCATCCAGGATCGAGCGACAGATCGCCAGCCCCATGCCCATGCCCGTGGGCTTGGTCGTGAAGAATGCGCTGAAGATGCTGTCCTGATGCTCAGCGCTGATCCCGGGGCCGCTGTCTTCCACGGTGATGACCACCACGTCGCCCGCCTCCACGGTCGAGGTCACCTGCAGCCACCGCTCGCCAGCCGGCAGGACGGCCATGGCATCCAGCGCGTTGATGACCAGGTTGTACAGCACCTGCTGCAATTGCACACCGTCCACCTGCACCTGTGCCGCGGCCGCCTGCAACCGGGCCCTGACGCTCACGTGTTGCTGGTCGAACTCCACCGCGCAAAGACGCAGTACTTCGCTGATCAGCGCGTCCATGGGCTGCCAGCGGCGCTCGGCGGGCTTCTGCCGGGCCAGGGCCTGCAAGGCGCGAATGATGTCCGCCGCACGCTTGCCATCGCGGGCGATGTCGCGCAACCCTGCCAGGGCTTCGTCAACCTGCGGCTGCTGACGCTGCAACCAGCGCACGCTGGCGCTGGCGTTGGTCACGATAGAAGCCAGCGGCTGGTTGATTTCATGGGCAATGGACGCGGCCAGTTCCCCCATCACCGTGCTGTGGCGCACCCTGGCCAGTTCCGCCCGGGCACTGCGCAACGCCGCCTCGGTAGCCCACCGCTCACTGACATCGGACGTCACGCCCATGAACACGCCGTCTTCGGCAGGCTCGCCATGGGCCTCCAGGTAACGCACCCGGTCGTCCACGAGAATGCGAAACTCCATGCGAAACGCCAACCGGGTCTGCCGCGCCCGTTGCAACTGCGCCGTGAACCGCGCAGCGTCCTCGGGGTGCACCCGGCGCAGCAGTTCCACCGCGCCAGGGGCCGTGGCCCGGACCGGCCAACCCCACACGGCATACAGCTCGTCGGTCCAGTAGGCCACGTCCGTGGTGACGTCCCAGCGGAACGAACCCGAACGGATGATCTTCTGGCCGATGGCCAATAACCCTTCGCTGGTACGCAGCTGCGCTTCGGTTTCCCGCCGTCGGGCGTTCTCGTCAAGCACCTGGGCATACAGCCGCGCGGTTTCCAGCGAGATAGCCGCCTGGGCCGCCAGCACCTCGATCATCACTACCCGGTCGTGGGTGAACACCCCGCGTGCCAGCGGATTCTCCAGGTACAGCAGGCCAATCACCTCCCCTTGCTTGAGCAACGGCAAGCACAGCACCGACCCCGGCACCTGGCCGCTGAAATAGGGGTCGTCAGTAAAACCACTGTCGCCGTCGGCCTGGCCCAGGGTCACCGAGCACCCGGTGCGCATCACCGTGTACAGCAGCGACAACGGCACGGCCTGGGGGCGCTGCGCAGGGCTGTGCACCGTGACCCGCGCGCCCGCTTCGACCGTTTCGGCGCTGGCCACGCTCAGCAGCGTACTGGCCTCCACCAGCAGCAGCGCGCCGCGGCGGGCACCGGCGTGCACCAGCGTGTTGGCCATCAGGGTTTCCACCAGCCGCTCGAAGACGATCTCGCGGGACAGCGCCTGGGAGGCCTTGGTCACCGACACCAGGTCCAGGTACTGCTGACCTTGCAGCATGTCGATGGACGCACGGGCATCCAGTGGCTTGCCATTGAGGTACAGGTGGCGAGCCTCCAGCGCTGCGACCTGGCTCTGTGCGCCCCAGCGTTGCCAGGCGTCCCGGGCGCTGAACCGGTGGCTGCGCGCGGCGCTGCCCAGGCCCAGGGCCTCATGGCACTCGGCGGCGCGTTCATGGGCCAGTGCCTGCACCGGCACACAGCCCACGGTCGCGGCCTGGTCGATGGCCTGCTCCAGCAGGCGCAACGCCTTGAGCAGCTCGCCTCCCAGGCGGGCGACTTCAGCGTCCACCAGCCACTGGCGGTGCAGGAATGACGCCGGGTTGAGCCGCGCCCACTGGCGCAGCCGCGCCAGGTAGGACTGCATCTGCGCCGCCTCGCCCAGGGCCGCGTGGGTGAGCGCCGAATAGAATGCTACGTCCATCACGTGCACGTGGGCCGCCATGCAGCCCTTGAGCTGCTCGGCGCGGCCCAGGTGGTGCCGGGCGTCGTGATAGCGGCCCTGGCTGAACGCCAGCTTTCCGCGGTACAGCCAGAAGAAAAACGCCACCGGCAGCATGGCACTGCCCTGCACCGCCTCGTGCCAGGCGCGCAACGGATCGCTCTGGGGCGACAGCGCGGGGTCACGCAAGGCTTGCACGTAAGTCTGCTGGATCTGCAGCAACAACTGGCTGTCGGCGAAATGCGACGAGGCCGCCAGCGCCAGGGCACTGTCCAGGCGCTGTTCGACCCGGTCCAGGCCGGCCCCCATGACCAGCAGGGTGCACACCAGGTGGTGGCAGGCGTAGCAACTCAGCGCCACCCGGCCCTCGCGGCGCCCGGCCAGGAAGGCCTGTTCGCCGCATTCCAGTGAAAAGCCCAACGAACGGGTCCACACGCTGATACGGCCCAGGGCCAACTGCGTCGAGGCCTGGGTGTATGGCTCGCCCACTACCTGTTCCAGGCGCACCGCCAGGTCGCCGTATTGCAGCCCCAGTTCACAGGAATCGGGGCTGTCGGCCAGCAGCACGCCATACCAGGCCAGCCCGTGGATCGCCGCGGGGCTGACGCCGTGGCGCCAGGTCATGTCGAGCATGCGCTCTAGCAGCCGGGTCGCCAGTGGCCGGTCCACCAGAATCGCCGGGATGATCATGGCCGCCATCAGGTCCAGTGCCGCGGCGACGAAGGAATTGTCCAGGCGGCGCATAGGGGCCAAGGCACTGATCGGCGGGTCGGCCGCCACCGGGCGGGCAGGGACATCGCCCGCGGCAAAGGTCAGGCCGAACATCGCCAGCCCCGCGCGGCCAGCCTGCAGCGCCGCGGCATAGCCGTCGGCCAGGGTCAGAGCCTCGACCTTGAGTACATGCAGGGCCGACACCTGGGTCAATGACTGCACGCGTTCGAGCCTGTGCTCGATACAGGCGTGCGCCGCGGCGTAGTCGGCAGTGTGCATCAGGCACTGGGCGTAAAGCAGGTCCACCGCATAGGCCTGCTCAGCAGGCTGGGCCCACCACTGGCGGGCGGCCAATTGCCGGGCCAGACGCAGATACTGCAGCGCGAATGGCAGAGTCGCGGCCTCACGGGCGCGCTGCGCCGCCTCCAGCAACGCGTCGATGAAGGCCCCAAGATCGCGCTCGCGCAGCCGTGCATGGGCGCTCTGCTGGATATGCAGGGCAATGCGGAACAGCTCGGTGCGCGGGCTGGCATCGCTCATGGACTGGATCAGCAAGCGCGCCAGGCGGGTATGCAACACGGCACGGTAACCTTCGGCGATGGCGTGGTAAGCGGTCTCGCGCACCCGCTCATGGCTGAAGCACCAGCCATCGCCCTCCACCAGCAGCAAACCGCCCTGCACCGCCGCCGCCAGGCCCTGGCTGACCCGCACCGAGCCGATGCGGCTCAACCGTGCCAGCTCGTCATGGCCGGCCCGGTTGCCCAGCAACGCCAGCAAACCCAGCAACCAGCGGGTCCGTCGGGGCAGCCGCCCCAGGCGGGCCACCAGCAGGTCCACCACATTGTCGGCCAGCGGCGATGTCAGCAGCGCCTGCTGGTCCCAGGCCCAGCCCAGGGCCCCGGGCTGTGGCACCAGGCGTTTCTCTTCCAGCAACGTACGCACCAGTTGCTGAATGAACAGCGGGTTGCCGCCGCTCTTGTCCTGCACGATCACGGCCAGGGGCAGCAGCGCATCGCCTTCGCTGCCCAGCAGGCCGTTGACCATGGCCAGCACGGCCGCGCGGTCAAGGGGCGCCAGGTTCAATTCGGTACAGTGCGCACCGTGGGCGCGGGCAGCCTGGGCCAGCACGGTGTTGGCCGGTACCGGCTCACGCCCGGCCAGCACCAGCACCACATGCGCCAGGGGTGCGTGCACCAGGCTGTGCAACAAGGTGAAGGTGTCCGCGTCCAGCCACTGCACATCGTCGAAAAACAGCAGCAACGGCGTGCCCGGCGTCCCGAACGCAGCAATGAAGGCTCGCAGCAGCCCTTGCAGGCGCAAACCGGTATCAGGCCGCGCAGGCTCCGGTACCGGGGGTAAATGGCCGGTCACCAGGCCAAGCTCCGGCACCAGCGCCAGGATCAGGCTGGCATCAGCCCCCAGCGTCTTCAGCAACCGGTTGCGCCACCCGGCAAGCCCTTCGGGATGCTCGCCCAGGACGCGCATCACCAGGGCCCGCAGGGCTGTGCTCAAGGCGCCAAACGGGGTGATCTGGCCGGGGTGATCGACGCGCGCCACGGCAAAGACAATGCTGCCGTTGACCAGATCCTGGTGCAACTGCCGCACCAGGGCCGTCTTGCCGCTGCCCAGCGCCCCGCCGAGCCAGACCAGCTCGCCCTCGCCTGTCACCGCGCAACGCATGACCCGGTCGTGCAGCACGGCGGCTTCGCGCTCACGGCCAGGCAGTTGCCGCCAGCGCGGCGCACTCAGGGCCGTTCGGGCACCCGGCTCGAACGGCTGGATGGCCTGATATTCGTCCCACTGCACCAGGCACAGGCGCAGGTCGACACACAGGTCGTCGGCGCAGGCATAGCGCTCGGCAGGTTGCTTGGCCAGCAACTTGAGCACCACCGCGGCCAGCGGTGCCGGTACCGAGGGCCGCAGTTCGCCCAGCGGCGTGGGTTGCAAGGCCAGGTGCTGATGCAACCACTCTACCGGGTCATTGCCTTCGAACGGTACGCGGCCTGTGAGCATTTCGTAGAAGCTGACACCCAAGGCATACAGGTCGCTACGCTCGTCCACATCCGCGCCGACGCGCCCGCCCTGCTCCGGCGACATGTAGGCGAAACTGCCACAGATCGCCCGGGGCGCCGGCTGCGCCGCGTCACGCCGGCACGCCAGCGCAAACGCCATGAGGCGCACACTGCCATCGGTGCTTTCCATCAGGTTGCACGGTTTGATGTCGCGGTGCAGCAAACCGCTACGGTGCAACTGCCCCACGGCGCTTGCCGCGCCCAGAGCCAGGCGCAGAAAACGGGCGATCGACAGCCCTTCGCCTACCACTTCATGCAAGCTGCGCCCCTGGTTTTCGTCCAGCACCAGCAAAGGCCCGTCCACGGCGCTGATCAGGGCCACGGGCATCACCGCCCAGGCCGGGTCCAGGTGCTGGCGCAGGTCATACTCCTGATGCAGGCGGCGAAAGCCGCCTTGGGAAGGCAGGGCCGCCGGGCGGGCGATCAACCAGTCGCGCGCGGAAATCGGCGAGCGTACGCGGTAGCGCGCCACTTCACCGTCCACCAGCAGCAGGCGCCAGGTCAGGTGCCGGAGCCACTGTTCATCGAACGCGCCGAGCTGCTGACGATAGGCCGCTAGCTCCCCGGGCAGCGGCTGGCGCCCGGTCACTGGCGCAGGCCAGGGGGCAGCGGCTCAATCGGACCGGGCATGGACTGCCTCCGGGCCCACGCCAATCTGTTCACACTGGCGCACCAGGTCGATCAGAGTGGCGGCCTTCATCTTGGCCATGACGTGTTTCTTGTGCACCTTGGCCGTGACTTCCCGCGTGCCCAGGGCCTGGGCCACCTGCTTGTTGACCTTGCCATCCACCAGCAGCGCCAATACCTGGCGCTCCCGCGGCGTGAGGCTCTGGTAGCGGCTGCGCACCTCGCGGGCCTGGGCCTGGGCGGCGAAGCGCTGGCGGGCCCAGGCCAGGGCCTTGTCGATGGCGGCCAGCAGTTCGCCCTCGTCAAACGGCTTGGTGAGGAACTCCTGGGCACCGGCCTTGATCGCCTTGACCGACATGGGAATCGTGCCGTAACCGGTCATGAAGATAATCGGCAGTTCGCAGCCGCGGCGCTGCAATTCGTTCTGCAGGTCGAAACCTGTACCGGCCTGCAGGTTGACGTCCAGCACCAGGCACGCCAGCCGCTGGGCAAAAGGTTCGGCGAGGAAGGCGTCGGCACTGGCAAACGTCTGCACGGCGATATCTGCCGAGCGCAACAGCCGCGCAAGGGCATCGCGCACCGCCGCCTCGTCGTCCACCACGTAGACGATCGGCGCCAGGTCGCCGCTGGGCGCGTGAAGCGCCGGCGCCAGGTTCATGGCCGTGGGTCTGGCTTCAGCCAGCATGTCGTTCAGGCCCAGCCGCTCAAGCAGCGCGATCAGCAGGCTGTCACGCGGGGCATCGATGGCGGCCGCTTTCTCGTCGAATTCCGGGGTGTCCATGACCAGCCGATAACCCCGCCCAGGCACCGTGCGAATGCATGCCCGAGCACCGCCCAGGCCGGGTCCAGGTGCTGGCGCAGGTCATACTCCTGATGCAGGCGGCGAAAGCCGCCTTGGGAAGGCAGGGCCGCCGGGCGGGCGATCAACCAGTCGCGCGCGGAAATCGGCGAGCGTACGCGGTAGCGCGCCACTTCACCGTCCACCAGCAGCAGGCGCCAGGTCAGGTGCCGGAGCCACTGTTCATCGAACGCGCCGAGCTGCTGACGATAGGCCGCTAGCTCCCCGGGCAGCGGCTGGCGCCCGGTCACTGGCGCAGGCCAGGGGGCAGCGGCTCAATCGGACCGGGCATGGACTGCCTCCGGGCCCACGCCAATCTGTTCACACTGGCGCACCAGGTCGATCAGAGTGGCGGCCTTCATCTTGGCCATGACGTGTTTCTTGTGCACCTTGGCCGTGACTTCCCGCGTGCCCAGGGCCTGGGCCACCTGCTTGTTGACCTTGCCATCCACCAGCAGCGCCAATACCTGGCGCTCCCGCGGCGTGAGGCTCTGGTAGCGGCTGCGCACCTCGCGGGCCTGGGCCTGGGCGGCGAAGCGCTGGCGGGCCCAGGCCAGGGCCTTGTCGATGGCGGCCAGCAGTTCGCCCTCGTCAAACGGCTTGGTGAGGAACTCCTGGGCACCGGCCTTGATCGCCTTGACCGACATGGGAATCGTGCCGTAACCGGTCATGAAGATAATCGGCAGTTCGCAGCCGCGGCGCTGCAATTCGTTCTGCAGGTCGAAACCTGTACCGGCCTGCAGGTTGACGTCCAGCACCAGGCACGCCAGCCGCTGGGCAAAAGGTTCGGCGAGGAAGGCGTCGGCACTGGCAAACGTCTGCACGGCGATATCTGCCGAGCGCAACAGCCGCGCCAGGGCATCGCGCACCGCCGCCTCGTCGTCCACCACGTAGACGATCGGCGCCAGGTCGCCGCTGGGCGCGTGAAGCGCCGGCGCCAGGTTCATGGCCGTGGGTCTGGCTTCAGCCAGCATGTCGTTCAGGCCCAGCCGCTCAAGCAGCGCGATCAGCAGGCTGTCACGCGGGGCATCGGTGGCGGCCGCTTTCTCGTCGAATTCCGGGGTGTCCATGACCAGCCGATAACCCCGCCCAGGCACCGTGCGAATGCATGCCCGAGCACTGCCCAGGGCCTTGCGCAAGGCGCACACATGCACCTGCAGGTTGTTTTCTTCGACCACTGCGTTGGGCCATACGTGGGCCAGCAATTGATCCTTGCTGACCAATTCGCCCGGGGCCTGAAGCAGCTTTTCGAGGATATCGAACGCGCGGCTACCGAGCTTGACCGGCCTGCCGTTGTCGTGAATCTCGCGCATGGGCAGCGAAATGGTGACGTTTGCGATACGAATCATGGGGTTGCCAGTGAGCCGTGCATGCGGCGGGTTTCCCTGGGGCTGGGGGTCTGAGAAGGATAGAGCGCCGGGGGAAAGGTGGCAATTATCCTGAGGGATAGGTGGTGATCGCGAGGTGCAGGCCCGCAGGTGCATTCCGTCGAAAACGCTTCCGTCCAGCCCTTCTTCACCCCCACCCCCTGCCCACAGGGCATAATAGCCCCCCTTCGATTACCGCAAAATGAGGACCCCGCATGCAGCTCGCCATGCGCAACCGCTGGTATTCAGGGCTTCTGACCCTGCTACTGCTGTGTTTCACCGTGCCAGCCTTCGCACAGCCCACCGCACCACAGGCAACCACGTCCGGCAGCCTGCCGGTGCTCGCCGACAGCGCCAGCCTGGAAGAGTTGAACGACCAGCTCGACCTGATCCGCCAGCGCGTCACCGGCAACGCCAACGACGATGTGCTGGCCAGCCTGCGTCAGGCCGCGCAGCAGGTACAGAAGCAAGCCGATGACCTCGCGACCGCGCGTGGCGTGAGCATCGAGCACCTGAACGATCAGCTGAAGGTCATCGGCCCGGCACAGCCGGACGAGGCCGCCAGCCTGAGCACCCAGCGCCAGACCTTGACCAGCCAGAGCAACGCCCTGGCCGCGGACGAGCGCCAGCTCACGGCACTCAGCCAGTCGGCCCGCGACCTGGCCACCCAGATCGTCAACCTGCGACGCGGTCTGTTCAACTCGCAGATCAGTGCCCGTTCGGCCAGCCCCCTGAGCCCCAGCTTCTGGTCCAGCCTGATCCGCCCGACCGACGACGACCTGCGCCGGCTCAATAGCCTTGGCCAGGATGTGGAAAGCGCCAGTGAAGCCATTCTCGCACCGGGCGCGCGGGGCTACTTCATCGCCTCGCTGCTGCTGGCGGTGCTGATCTGGGTGGGTGGGCGCCGTGCGCTGGAACGCCTGCTGGCCTGGTCGATGATTCGCTGGTTGCCCGAAGGCCGCCTGCGCCGCAGTGCCCTGGCCCTGGCCGTGGGGCTGGCGACCTTGCTGACCGTCAGCGGCGCCACCACGGTGCTGCGCTGGGGCGTGACCTACAGCGCCGAACTGAGCGCCAACGTCCTCAACCTGATCGACCAGTTGACCACCCTGGTGATCTTCTGTGCCTTCATCCTCGGCCTGGGCCGTGCCCTGCTGATGCTGCGCCGTCCCTCCTGGCGCCTGGCCGAGATACCCGACGAAATCGCCACGGCCCTGGGCCCGTTTCCCAAGATGCTGGCCCTGGCGCTGATGCTCATCGGCACCCAGGAGCGCATCAACAGCGTCATCGCCAGCAGCCTGGCGCTGACCGTCGCCGTCAACGGCCTGACCGCCCTGGCGGTGTCGGTGATCTCGCTGTGGGCGCTGGTGCGCTACCACCGCACCCGCCATCAATTCGAACTGGAACGCCTGACCGGGTTGGCCGCGCTGGTGCCCTTCGTGCTGGGCATGTGGATCGTGGTCATTCTGCTGGCACTGATCAGCGGCTACCTGACCCTGGCCTACTTCCTCACGGTGAAACTGCTGTGGATGAGCGTGGTGGCCACCACCGCCTACCTGCTCACCGCCTGTTTCGGCGACCTGTGCGAAACCCTGCTGTCGCCCAAGGAGCCCGGTGGCCGTGCCCTGGCCTCGGCCCTGAGCCTGTCGCCCCGCCACCAGGCCCAGGCCGCGACCCTGCTGGCCGGCGTGGGGCGTACCCTGTTGCTGTTCACGGGGCTGCTGATCGCCTTCATGCCCTCGGGCTCCAGCCCCAGTGAAATTCTCCAGGGCCTGACCCTGCTGGACCTGGGCAACCAGCCCCTGGGCGGACTCAAGGTCGTGCCTGGCGATATCCTGCTGGCCATCGCCTTCCTGGTCGGTGGCCTGTTCGGCATCCGCGTGCTCAAGGGCTGGCTGAGCGAGCGCCTGCTGCCGGAAACCAACATGGATGCCGGCATGCGCGCGTCCTTGGTGACCCTGGTTGGTTACCTGGGTTACGTGTTGCTGGCGATCGTGGTGATGTCCACCCTGAGCATCAGCCTCACCAACCTCACCTGGGTGGTCAGCGCCCTGTCGGTGGGTATCGGTTTCGGCCTGCAAGCCATCGTGCAGAATTTCATCTCCGGTCTGATCCTGCTCACCGAGCGCCCGGTGAAGGTGGGTGACTGGGTGAGCCTGGCCGGCGTGGAAGGCGACATCCGCCGCATCAACGTGCGCGCTACCGAGATCCAGATGTCCGACCGCTCCACGGTGATCGTGCCGAACTCGCAGTTCATCACCCAGAACGTGCGCAACGTGACCATGGGCAATGCCCTGGGCGTGGTGGGCATCAGCCTGACCTTGCCGCTGGACACCGACGTGCTGAAGATCCGCGAGCTGTTGATCACCGCCTTCACCGAGCACGAGTCAATCCTCGACGCCCCGGCGCCTTCGGTGTCGTTCAAGGATCTGACCGCCAACGGGCTGATCATCAGTGCCAGCGGCTACGTCAACAGCCCGCGTTCGGTGTCTGGGGCGCGCAGTGATCTGTTGTTCACCATCCTGGGGCGGTTGCGGGAGATGGGCGTGGCGTTGTCGGCGCCGCAGAGCATGATGTTGATCAGCCAGGGTCAGGGTGGGGGGGCGGTGATACCTGATCCGGTCTGAAGTGAAAAGCTCGGAGGACGATCAAGGCCGGGGGCGGCCAGGTGCCTGTCTGACAGACACCTGGCTGCCCCGATCCAATCCAGTCTAAGCATAGACCCATTCACTATTTGGTATATACCAAACTAATGCCCTATAAAGAGCCACCCTCTCACGGACAAGGCTCTGCCCCATGCAACAACTGCGCATCATGCTCGAATACTTCCACCCCTGGCCCAACTCCGCGGGCTTCTACCTGGCCCGCGAGCGCGGCTGGTACGCCGACGCAGGCCTGGAGGTGGAGTTGTGCGTGCCCGACCCGGAGCGCGGGGACAGCCTGGAGCATTTGCTCACCGGCGCCGTGGACCTGGCGGTTTTCCCCAGCAACCGCCTGCTGGTGCGCCGTGACCTGGGCCAGCCTCTGAAGGGTGTGGCTGCGATCAACCATGACGGCCTGGAAGCCTTCCAGACCCTGCGCGAATTCAACATCCAGCGCCCCCGCGACCTGATGGGCAAACGCCTGGCGATGAACCCTACCCCACGCGGCCTGGCCATGGTCCGCGACCTGGTGCGCAAGGACGGCGGCGACCCGGACGCCGTGGTCATCGTCGACGCCGGTGCCCGCGAATTGCGCCCCGAAGAGCTGGAAGCGGGTCATGCCGACGCCAGCTTTGGCGGTTATTGGGCTTGGGAAGCGCTGATGGACAGCCCCGTGGACACGGCCCGGCGTGTGGTACACCGCGTCAGCCAGTGGGGCGCGCCGGCGTACCACAGCTATTTGCTCGGCGCGCGGGAAGACTGGATAGCCACCCACACTGATCCCTTGCGCGCCTTTCTCGCCGCCACGGTGCGCGGTTTTGAAAGCGTCGCCGCACACCCGCAGCAGGCCCGCGCCGCCTACGAGCGCGTCATTCCCTATTTCCCTGGCGCACTGATCGAGCGATCACTGCAGCACATCGCCCCAACCTGGCTGCACCAGGGCCGGTTCGGCCAGCAGCGCCAGGCCTTGCTGGAACCCTACGCCCACTGGCTGCACGCCCACGGTATCCTGCGCTCTGCGGATGCCTGGCGCGCAGCGACCACCAACCAGTATTTGCCCGGAGCGGCGGCATGACCCACGCGTTGCACAGCCACGGCCTGGCCGGCGAAGATGTCGCGCCCGTGTGGGCGCCGCTGGCCGAAACGGAACTGCGCCCGCTGCTGGCACGCTACCCGCGGTTGGGTGCCCTGCACAGCATCGACTGGCATAGCCCACGGCCGTTTTCCGCCGCGGCGCTGGTGAGCACCGAGGCCGGCCAGTGGTTCGTCAAACGCCATGCCCAGGCCGTGCGTAGCGCCGCCTGGCTGGAAGAAGAACACGGCTTCATCCGCCACCTGCGCGCCCACGGCGTACCAGCGCCCAAGGTCCAGCTCGACCGCGAAGGCCGCAGCGCCATTGCCGTCGGCGCCTGGACCTATGAAGTCCACGCCCGTTCCCCTGGCGCCGACCTGTATCGCGACGCCCAGTCCTGGTCCCCGTTTCACAGCCACGCCCATGCCCACGCGGCCGGCCGTGCCCTGGCTGAACTGCATCAGGCCGCCGAGGGCTACCACGCGCCGGCACGGCACGCCACGGTGCTGAGCAGCCGCTGCCATGCGTTCGCCCAGCCTCAGCCGTTGGCTACCCTGACCCGGCAGGTACGGCACAGCCCTGCCTTGAGCCGCTACCTGGCCGACCGTGACTGGCCCGGTGAACTGAGTCGTGCCCTGTTGCCCGCGCACCAGGCGTTACTGCCCCACCTGGCGCGGCAAACGCCGTTGTGGACGCATAACGACTGGCACGCTTCCAACCTGCTGTGGGCCAATGACCAGGTCAGCAGCGTGCTGGACTTTGGCCTGTGCGATCGCACCTTCGCCTTGTTCGACCTGGCGACCGCCCTGGAACGCAACGCTATCCCCTGGCTGGAGCTGGACAGCGGCGGCCAGGCCGCGGCAGACCTGGGTACCGTGGATGCACTATTGGCCGGCTACGCCAGTATCAAACCGCTGGCCACCGCTGATATCGAGGCACTGGCGGCCTGGCTGCCGGTGGTGCATGCCGATTTCGCCATCTCCGAGACCGAGTATTTCGCCGGCGTCCTGAATGACCGCGCCAGCGCCGATATCGCCTGGGATGGCTACCTGCTGCGGCATGCCGACTGGTTCGTCGGCCCTGAAGGGCAGCGCCTGATCGAGCACCTGCACCCGCGCAAGCGAGATCGGTCATGACCGACCTGCTGGTAGACGTCGCCTGGCTCGCGGCCAACCTTCACCTGCCCCACCTGGTGCTGCTGGACGCCACCGTCGACCTGCGCGCACCGCAATTCGATGGCGACTACCAGGCCTGTTCCGGTGAACCCGGCTGGCGCACCGAACACCTGCCCGGTGCCCTCCACGCCGACCTGCTGGCACGGTTGCACGACCACTCGGCACCTTACAGTTTCGCCATGCCGGCCCCGGCCGACCTGGCCGTCGGCTTGCAGGCACTGGGTATCGACGACCGCAGCCACATCGTCATCTACGACCGTGCCGACGGCTTCTGGGCCGCCCGCCTGTGGTGGATGCTGCGCAGCGTCGGCGTGCCTGCGGCCATTCTCGACGGCGGCCTGCAGGCCTGGCGACGTGCCGGGCAACCGACGGCCAACGGCCCAGGGAACCCGACCCCGGCCGCCACCGCGCCGACCCTGCGCGTGCAACCGGGCCACTGGGCCAGCCTGGAACACGTGCGCGCCGTGAGCGAAGGACGCGCCCTGGGCCACCTCATCTGTGCACTGTCGCCAGCCGTGTTCGATGGCAGTGCCATCACCCGTTACAGCCGCCGCGGGCATATCCCCAACAGCCTCAACCGCCCGGCCCGGCAACTGTTCGATGACCAAGGCCGCTACCACCCGCCCCAGGTGCTGGCCGAACGTCTGGGCCTGGCGCAGCTGCCACAGCCCATCCTGCTCTATTGCGGCGGTGGAATTTCCGCCGCCGCCAGCGCCTTTGCCCTGACACTGCTGGGCCGTCACGACGTGACCCTGTACGATGGCTCGCTGCAGCAATGGAGCGCCGCCCCCGCTTTGCCAATGACCACCGGAGCAGCTCCGGCCTGACCCTTCGCGGAACAGGCGCTGACCCTGGCGCGGCCCCCTGCGGTCCGCGCCCGGTCGCCTGCACCAGAAGAAAAATCATTGTGTTCGCAAGGAGCTGCCCCATGTTTCGCCCCCTTCCCTTCCCGGCGCGCCTGCTGGTGTCGAGCATCGCGCTCGCCTCCCCGTGGGCGGTCGCGGAAGAGCCCGTGACCCTGGGCGCCGTCACCGTCGTCGGTGACAGTCCTGATAGTTACCGGGCTACCCACGCTTCGGTCACCGGCGTCGACGACGCCCCCTTGCTCGATACCCCGGCGGCGGTGTCGGTGTTCAACACCCAATTGCTGCAAGACCAGCAGGTACGGCTGCTCAGCGAAGTGCTGCGCAACGACGCCGCGGTGGGCGACAGCTACGCCCCCATCGGCTACTACGAAAACTTCGTGGTTCGAGGCTTCTCGCTGAATGCCGCCAGCAGCTACAAGATCAACGGCCGCACCATCACCGGCGAGCAGAACGTGGCCCTGGAAAACAAGGAGCAGGTGGAAGTGCTCAAGGGCCTGGCGGGCCTGCAGAGCGGTGTCAGCGAACCGGGTGGCGTGATCAACTATGAAACCAAGCGCCCTGCCAACGTTCGCTCGGTCACCGTGTCCACCGACGAACAGGGCGGCCGCTACCTGGCCACTGACCTGGGCACCTGGTTCGGCAGCGAGCAGCAGTTCGGCATCCGTACCAACCTGGCCCACGAAGACATTCGTTCCTACGTCGACCACGCCGACGGCCAGCGCGACTTCGCCTCGGTGGCCTTCGACTGGAACATCGACCCGCGCTCCAGCCTGCAACTCGACGTGGAATACCAGCACCGCGAACAACGCTCGGTGCCCGGCTACCAGTTGCTCGGCGGCACGCAAGTCCCGCATCACGCCGACCCCCACGACCTGCTGGGCTACCAGAGCTGGTCGGACCCGGTGGGCATCACCTCGCTGAACATGGAAGGCCGTTACCAATACCGTCTCACCGATGACTGGAGCACGCAACTGAGCCTGTCCCGCAGCCGGGTGATCATCGACGACAACAGCGCCTTCCCGTATGGCTGCTACTATGGCGCTGGCTGCACCGCGACCACCAGCCAGTTCAGCAGCACCGGCGACTACGATATCTATGATTTCCGCAGCCCCGACGACACCCGCCGCAACGACGAGGCCGAGGCTTCGCTCAGCGGCGAGTTCAACGCCTTTGGCCTGCGCAACGAGCTGGATGTGGGCCTCAGCGCCTTCCGCCGCACGGTGGACCAGCGCGATGCCGTCAACGAATACGTGGGCAGCGGTAACATCGACGCCACCCCCCAGACCTGGGACCCTTACCCTGGGGACGCAGGCCACACCTACCGGCACCTGGACAGCCGCCAGTACGGGCTGTTCATCAACGACCGCCTGCACCTGGACGAACACTGGCAACTGGTGCTGGGCGGCCGCGAAGTGCGCCTGGACGAAAAGGCCTTCGATGCCGACGGCGACACCACGCGCCACACCCGGATGTGGGAATTGCTGCCCAACCTGGCGGTGATCTACAAGCCCACCGACAACCTGTCGCTGTACACCCGCTACAGCAAGGGCCTGTCATTGGGCAGCGAGGCGTCGTGGTTCGCCAGCAACGCGGGTGAAACCCTGGCGCCGACGATCTCCCGGCAACTGGAAGTAGGCATCAAGCAGGACTGGCAACGCCTGAGCCTGGGCGCGGCGCTGTTCCAGATCAGCCAGGGCTACCAGTATTCCCGGCCCAACGACGACGGCACGTTCACCTACGTGCAGCAAGGCAAGCAGAAAAACGTCGGCCTAGAGTTGACCGCCAGCGGGCGCGCCACCGACCGCTTGCAACTGAACGCCAGCGTCGCCGCCACCCGCGCCCGGGTGGAAGGGAGCGGCACCGACAGTTACGAGGGCCATCAGGCCATCAACGTGCCGGCCCTGCGCGCCAGTTTCTATGGCGACTACAGCGTGCCTGGCATCGACGGCCTGGCCCTGCTGGGTGGCGTGCAGTACAGCGGCAAGAAGTACGCCAACCGCGAAGGTACGGTGCAAGTGGGTGACTACGCGGTATTCAACGCCGGCAGCCGCTACACCACGCGCATCGAAGGCTATGAAACCGTGTTTCGCCTGAGCGTCGACAACCTGTTCGACAAGCGCTACTGGCGCGACGTGGGCGAATACGCCGGCGACGACTACCTGTTCCTCGGCGCACCGCGCACCGCGCGGCTGTCGGCCACGGTCAACTTCTAAGGAAACTCATCATGTCGAACCTGGAAATACTCGCGGTGCTGGTCAATGTGCTGGGCGTTTGGCTCACGGCGCGGCGTACCCCTTGGTGCTGGCCGGTCAGTGTGGTGGCGGTGCTGTTGTACGTGTGGATCTTCTATGACGTGAAGCTGTATTCGGACATGCTCCTGCAAGTGCTGTTCGTCTTTCTGCAAGGCTACGGCTGGTGGCGCTGGCGCACCGGGCGCATGGCCCAGGGCAAGGTCCGGATCGAGGCACTGCCGTTGAACGTGGCCGTCATCAGCCTGCTGGCTGGCGCCGTGTTGTCACTGCTGCTGGGCGCCGCCATGGCGCACTTCACCGACGCCGCCGCGCCGTGGCTGGACGCCACCCTGACCGGCTACAGCCTGGTGGCCAGCTACTGGTCGGCGCGCAAATTCATTGCCAACTGGTGGCTGTGGATCGTGCTCGACGCGGTGTACACGGGCTTGTACTACTACAAGGACCTGACCCTCACGGCCGTGCTGTACGCCGGTTTCATCGTGCTGGCGATCTATGGTTTGCGCGCCTGGCAGCGTGACCTGGCGCAGCAGCCGGCCGGCGGCGCCCTCGAGCCGGCTCGCTGACATGAGCATCAAACCCGCGCAGTCCCAGTACCTGCGGATCAGCGAGCAATTGGCGGGCGAAATCGCCCGCGGCCAACTGCTCGACGGCGCCCGCTTGCCCACCGAGCGCGAACTGGCCGAGCAGTTTGGCTGCACCCGCGTGACCCTGCGCCAGGCGTTGCAGCGCCTGGAGGCCCAGGGTGTGCTGTACCGCGGGCACCGCCGCGGCTGGTTCGTGTCGCCCGCGCCGATCCGCTACGACCCCACGCGGGTCAGCGGCTTCATGGAATACGTCAGCGCCCAGGGCCGCGAGCCCCGCACCGAATGCCTGCTGGCCGAGCGCCGTCCAGCTGGCGAGTGGCTGGCCCAGCGGATGAACCTGGCGCCGAGCGACTGGGTGTTCTACCTGGAACGTCGGCGCTGGGTAGACGGCCGCGCGGTGCTGCTGGAGACCAACGCCTTGGCGGAGGCCTGGTGCCCAGGCTTGCTGGAGCACCGCCTGGATGGCTCGTTGACCCACCTGCTGCGCGAGCAATACGGACGGCAGCAGGCTCGCAGCCAGATCAACCTCAAACCGTGCCTGCTCGACGAAGGGCAAAGCGCGTTGCTGGAAATAGCCAGCGGGTCCAGCGGGTTATACTTGCAGCGGTCGTGTTTCGATGCTGAGGGGCTTACGGTTGAATTCGACCAGGAATACTGGCGGCCGGACGCGGTGGAGGTAGTATTGAATATAGACCGGTGAGTCGCTGGCAGTGATTACGCGACTTCACCCGGACCAGGTAATCTCCCGGACATGACTGGCCCGAAACAGATGTGGGACCGGGCTTGCCCGGGAAGCGCCGCGCGGGCGGCGCACGGTCTCAAGGGCGCCAGAAGCATCAAGCCATGCACCTGGCGGCCCTGACCCCATCCAAAGCCAAAAAAACAAGGCGGTCCAGGCAATCCCCCAGACATAATTGGCCCGAAACAGATGTAGGAGCAGAGCTTGCTCGCGAAGCGCCGCGCGGGCGGCGCACGGTCTCAAGGGCGCTGGAGAAACCCAAGCCATGCACATGGAGGTCCTGACCCAATCTCCAGGCGGACAATCAAGGCGGTCCAGGCAATGGCACAGACATAACTGGCCCGAAACAGATGTAGGAGCAGAGCTTGCTCGCGAAGCGCCGCGCGGGCGGCGCACGGTCTCAAGGGCGCCAGAAGCATCAAGCCATGCACCTGGCAGCCTTGATACGGTTTCAAGCCGGAAAAACAAGGCGGACCAGGCAATCCCCCAGACATAACTGGCCCGAAACAGATGTAGGAGCAGAGCTTGCTCGCGAAGCGCCGCGCGGGCGGCGCACGGTCTCAAGGGCGCCGGAAACCTTGAGCCATGCACCTGGCGGCCTTGATACGGTTTCAAGCCGGAAAAACAAGGCGGACCAGGCAATCCCCCAGACATAACTGGCCCGAAACAAATGTAGGAGCAGAGCTTGCTCGCGAAGCGCCGCGCGGGCGGCGCTCGATCTCAAGGGCGCTACAACACCATCGACTAGCGCTTGGTGGCCATGATGAGATCTCTAGCGGGGCCCTAAAAGCCTGTCATGAAATCGCATCAGGGCCTCTAGGTGCATGCCTTGGTTTCTCCTGCGCCCTTGAGACCGCGCGCCGCCCGCGCGGCGCTTCGCGAGCAAGCTCTGCTCCTACATCTGTTTCGGGCCAATTATGTCTGTGCCATTGCCTGGTCCGCCTTGATTGTCCGCCTGGAGATTGGGTCAGGGCCTCCATGTGCATGGCTTGGGTTTTTCCAGCGCCCTTGAGACCGCGCGCCGCCCGCGCGGCGCTTCGCGAGCAAGCTCTGCTCCTACATCTGTTTCGGGCCAGTTATGTCTGTGCCATTGCCTGGACCGCCTTGTTTTTCCGGCTTGAGACCGCATCATGGCCTCTAGGTGCATGGCTTGGGTTTCTCCGGCGCCCTTGAGATCGTGCGCCGCCCGCGCGGCGCTTCCCGGGCAAGCCCGGTCCCACATCTGTTTCGGGCCAGTTATGCCTGTGCCATTACCTGGTCCGCCTTGTTTTTTCGGCTTGGAACCGTATCAAGGCCACCAAGGGCATGGCTTGGTTTTTCTGGCTTCAGTGCAGCCAATCGCCCCTATGCCTGAGAGGCGTCACACCCGGAACTGCCGCAACACCCCGTCCAACTGCTGGCTCAGCGCCTTGAGCTGTACGCTCGCGGCGTTGGATTGCTCGGCCGCCAGCGCCGCATGGCGGGACAGTTCGGCCGCCTGGGTGACGTTCTGGTTGATGTCCTCCACCACATGGGACTGCTGCAGCGTGGCACTGGCGATCGAGGTGTTGAGGCCGTTGAGCTTGCCCAGCGCCTGGCTGATGGAGGCCAGGCTCTGGCCGGCCAGGTGAGCCTGTTCGGTGGTTAGCTGGGAGGCGCGGCTGCTGTCGCCGATGACTTTCACCGCCGCGTCGGAATGGCGCTGCAGACGCTCGATCATGGCCTGGATTTCCGCGGTCGACTTCTGCGTGCGCTGGGCCAGCAGCCTCACCTCATCGGCCACCACGGCGAAACCACGGCCCTGCTCGCCTGCCCGCGCGGCCTCGATGGCGGCGTTGAGGGCGAGCAGGTTGGTCTGTTCGGCAATGGCGCTGATCACTTCCAGCACGCCACCGATCTGCGTGCTTTCCGCCGCCAGGGTACGGATCACCTCCACCGCCTGAGCAATGGTGGCCGACAGTTGGTCGATCTGCCGCAGGCTGCTGTCGATGTTGGCCTGGCCGCGCTGGGCTTCGGATTCGGCATCACGCATTTCACTGGCGGCATGCTCGGCGTTTTTCGCCACGTCCTGCACGCCGTAAGTCACCTGGTTGACCGCCGTGGCCACCAGCTCCATCTGCTGCGACTGCTGCTGGCTGCGCGCCTGCGCCTGGTCGGCATCCTGGCCCAGCTCGCCCGAGGCCTGGCCCAGGCGGGTGGCCGACTGCTGCAGGTCGCCGACTACCTGGCGCAACGTGGCGACGAAGGCGTTGAAGTGCAGGGCCAGTTGGGTGACTTCATCCTGGCCGTGGGCATCCAGCCGGCGCGTGAGGTCACTGTCGCCGCTGGCGATGTCGGCCATGGCCTGTACCGCAGCGTTGAGGGGCCGCACGATGCTGCGGGCGATCAGAATGAGCAACACAGCCATGATCAGAATGATGCCGAGGGTAATGACCGCCGCCTTCCACACCTGCTGGTGAAATTCAGCTTCGACGTCGTCCACGTACACGCCGGAACCGATGATCCAGCCCCAGGGTTCGAACAGGCTGATATAGGAAGTCTTGGCCACCGGTTCACTGGCGCCTGGCTTGGGCCAGCGGTAATTGACCACGCCGGCGCCCCGGGCCTTGGCGACCTTGACCATGGCGTTGAACACCTCCACACCGTCCGGATCTTTCACCGCGGACAGGTCCTGGCCCACCAGCTTGGGGTTGGCGGGGTGCATGATCATCACGGGCCGCAAGTCGTTTATCCAGAAGTAGTCGGTCTGGTTGTAGCGCAGCCCGCCAACAGCCGTCATGGCCTGAGCCTGGGCCTGCTCGCGGGTCAGGGTACCCGCTGTTTCCAGGCCGTGGTAATAGGCCAGCAGGCCACTGGCGGTCTGCACCACGTGCATGGTCTTCTGCGCCTTGGCGTCATACAGGTCATCGTGGATCTGCTTGACCAGTGCCGCTGCCATCGCGCACAGCATCAACGCCGCGACGATCAGGATCAGCCACAACCGCCGGCTGATGGAAAGGTTGCGCATATTCATCACCGCTACTCCATGCATTGCTGTTGTCATTGGCATGGCCCCTTGGCGAACCGGGCCTGGCATTCAGGGCATCGGCGCGGCAATGGCAAACCTGAGGTGAAAGCAGCCGCCAGACCAATGGCGACCGGGAAAAGGCCGATTTGCCCTGCCCTTGCGCCTGCGCCGCTACACTTGATGGCTTGCAGGCAGAGGTCAGCATGGGTGCGAATCTGTTCAGGCGCAGGTGGCGCGGTATCATGGGGCTGATCATCGGGCTGGCCGTGTTCTACGCCATCCTCTGCGCCCTGTTGTTCGCGTTTCAACGGCAGTTGATCTACCACCCCCAGCCCAGCGAAGGCGACACGGCCGATTCGCGTCAGTCCCTGCTGGTGGATGGCATCAGGCTGCAACTCAGCGTACGCCCGCGGGACGGGCCCGACGCCCTGGTCTATTTTGGCGGTAACGCCGAAGACGTTTCACAGAGCCTGCCCGACCTGTCGCTGGCTTTCCCGGGGCATGCCCTGTACCTGCTGCACTACCGCGGGTTTGGCGGCAGCGAAGGGTCGCCCAGCGAAGAGGCCTTGCACGCCGATGCCCTGGCCCTGTTCGACCAGGTCGCCAGCCACCACCCTCACGTCACGGTCTTGGGCCGCAGCCTGGGCAGCGGCATCGCGGTGCGCCTGGCCAGCCAGCGGCCGATCACACGGCTGATCCTGGTCACCCCGTTCAACAGCCTCGCCGAACTGGCACGCCAGCGCTTTGCCCTGTTCCCGGTGGACTGGTTGCTGCAAGACCGATATGAGTCCTGGCGGTACGCACCGCGGGTGCGGGCGCCAACGCGGATCATCGCCGCGGGCGATGACGAGGTGGTGCCAAGGGCGAGCACGGAGCGGCTCTACGCGCACTTTGCCGCAGCCGTGGCGACCCTGACGCTGATCCCCGGCACGGGGCACAACACGGTATCGGACAGCCCCGATTATCTGCGGGCGCTGGCGGCACCTTAGCAAACCGACCACACAGGCGCGTCGTCCTCTGACTAGTGCAGCGCCCTGCTGTGTACCCAGCCAAATTGACACCCATCGACAACCCCTGCATGCTCGCCGCTCTCACGGTTTCACCCAGGACATGGAATGGTTCGCTCGCTGTTCGCTACCCCCACCCGTACCCGCCGCACCGTCGTGGCCTGGCTTTACCTGGTTGTACTGGGCCATGTGTTCGGCGGCCTGCTGCTGACCTGGGCCAGCCCCGCCGGCCACCTGGACGCCTACCTGCACTGGGTGGACAACGCCTTCTGGACCACCCCTGCCCCGGCGCCAGCCGCAGCCCAGCAACGCTGGTGGTTCGCCCTGTTCGGCGCCACGCTGCAAAGCTACGGCATCGCCATGTTCGCCCTCGTCCACATCGGCCAACGACAGCGCAGTGCCGCAGCCTGGGGCTGGCTATTGCTCGGTATCGGCGTGTGGGCGCCTCAGGATATCTGGCTGTCGGCCAGTGCCGGGGTATGGATCAATGTACTGGCCGACCTGCTGGCGCTGTGTGCCCTGGCCCCCCCGCTGCTGTGGCTGATCAGCCATGACCGCCAAGTGGTGAAGGCATGAGCGCGCAAACACTGTACCTGTTGGGCGGCAATGGCAGCGCCGCAGCCTGGTGGGATGATGTACGGGAGCGGTTCAGCCGGTATCGGGCCGAGCCTGTGGAGCTGCCGGGCTTCGGCGACAACCCGCAGCCGCCCTGTGAAGACCTGGCCGCCTACGCCGACGCCTTGTTGAACATGACCCAGGCCGGCAGCGCCATTTTCGCCGTGGGCGTCAATGCACTGATCGTGCTGCACGCCCTGCAACGCAAGCCCGGGCATTTCAGCCGCACCGTACTGCTGGCTCCCGTGGGCGCCTACCTGTGGCGGCGGCGCCTGCCCGCGCTGATGTCGCCCCTGCCAATACGCAAGACCATTCACTGGGCACTGGCCAACCGCCCGGCCTGGTTCGCGCACAGATTTTCCAGCCAGCCATGGACGGCCGCGCAATACCAGCGCATGGGCGAAGGCTACCGACGCTGCCGCGCCTTCGTGCCGTACTGGGACATGGTGCGCGCCGACACCGCCCTGCCTTTGCTGGAATGGGTGACTGACCCCGTGGAGCTGGTCTGGGGCGACCAGGACAACGTCCTGAACGTCGAGCAGGCCGCGGCCTGGGCCGCTATCCTCGCCCGTGCCGAGCTGCGGGTCAGCCTGGTGCCGGGCTGGGGGCATTACCCCTGGATCGACAACCCGGCCGCCTTCTGCCAGTACCTTGAGGCGCCAACCGACGGCTTCGTCGCCCACACCAAGGGTGGCCGCCTGCGCCTGGCGGCCATGGCCGGCTTGCCGGTGCCCGCGGCCCTGAGCATCGAGCGCACCGATGATCCACGCCTGGCCCCCTGGCTGGCGGCTGCCCCCGAGGCATCGTGGGCCGTGCGCTCCTCCAGCCATGACGAAGACCAGGCAGATGCGGCCAATGCCGGGCTCAGCACCACTTACCTGCGTGAAACGGCCGCCGAGGTGCCCGTGCGCATCGCCCGGTTACTGGGCGAAGGCGTGGAAGAAGTGGTGGTGCAACGTTTCATTCAACCCACGCTCTCGGGCATTGCGTTCACCCGCCACCTGGCCGTGGAGCTGGAATGGGTGCCGGGCCATCTGGAAGGCCTGGCCGATGGCCGCTGTGATCCACAGCGGGCAACGTTGTCGCGTCTGGGCGCCAGCTGGGCACGCGGGCACTTCCCCACTACCGACGGGCTGACCGCCGACGCGCTGTGGGCCTTTTTGCAGGAAACCCTGCGGGTGTTCCACTATGTGCCCGGCGACATTGAATGGGCCTGGGACGGCAGCCAGTTGTGGTTGCTGCAATACCGCCCCATCACCGACCACCCCTGGCGGCGCCACATCACTGCCGCCAACATCGCCGAGATTCTGCCCCCCCGGCCCAGCCGCCTGGTGGAGTACGCCCAGCGCCGCGCGGCCGGCAGCATCCCGGCGGTGATGGCGCGCTGGGATGCCCGCGTGCTGGAGGACAACGAGCCCTTTACCGCCCTGTTCGGCGACGCCTCCTACATCAACAACGATGTGTTCCTGGCCCGACTGGCGGACTGGGGCATACCGGCCAGGCGTTACGCCGATGAAGTCGGTGGCGCCACGCCGCACCTGCCGCTGCGGCCCATGCGTTTGCTGCGCAGCCTGCCGGTGTTCCTGCGCATGCAGCGCCAGGCACGTCGGCACTTGAACAGCCTGGAGCACGGCCTGCGCCGTTTCGCCGACGAATTGCACACCCTGCGAGGTGCCGACGGCCAGGCACTGGCGGACTGGTTCACCCGCTTCTATGTGTTCGTGGTGCAAGGCAACCTGTGCATCGGCACTGCCCTGGCCAGCAGCGGCGGTGCTGCCCTGGGCCGCCCGGCCACGGCCTACCGCGAGCTGGACCACAGCCCGCACCGCCTGCCCTGGGAGACCGACCCGGCCACGCCGCGCGCGGCCCCGGTGGCCTTGCCGCTGCAGGCCTTCCCGAGCTGGCCCGCCCCCGTGCGCCTGGCCCACCGCCTGGGCCTGCCAGGTATGCGCGGCTACTACCTGCAGGTGCGCGAGTGGTACCGCGACAACCTCATGCGGGTGTTCTTCGCCCTGCATCACACCATGCCCGCCGCCGACGCCGCCTACTGGTTCGCCCCCCACCCCGCCGTGCGCGGGCGCCAGGGAAGCTTCTGGCAAGACGGCGACGCCGGCACCGAACTGGCCAACGCTTTCATGATCTACCCCGGCCAGGTACGAGGCGTGCTGGGCCAGGACATTCTGCTGGAGCAGGCCCTGGACCCCGGCCGCCATGACCACTACCGCCAGGCCCGCGCGGTGATCGCGTGCATGGGCGGGCGTTTGTCCCACGGCGCCACGCTGCTGCGTGAATTGCGCAAACCGTCGGCGGTGCTGCCCCAGGTCGATAGCGCCTGGCTGGGCCGCGAGGTCCTCTACCACGACGGCACCCTGACCCTTTCAGACCCCTACGGTGAAACACCATGAGCATCAAGAAGAAAGTCATCATCGATTCGGACATGGGCTGGGACGACGTGCTGTCCATCGCCTACCTGATGAAAGACCCGGGCATCGAGATCATCGGCTTGACCGTCACCGGCTGCGGTGAAACGGACCTGGGCTGGGGGGTGATCATTGCCCAGCACCTGCTGGGCATCGGCCAGCACACCGCTATCCCGGTGGCGCGCGGCACCGACGTACCGCTGAAGCTGCACAACGTGTTTCCCCAGCTGTTCAAGAACGACATGAACGACATCATGGGCCTGATCGGCACGCTCAATCCCAAGGCTTTGCCGCCGCTGTCGGCGAAACCGGCATGGGAGTTCCTGCACGATACCCTCAAGGCCACCCCGGAGCCCGTGACCATTCTGTCGCTGGGCGGCTTCACCAACCTGGCCAAGCTGCTGGCCCTGAAGCCTGCGGCCAGCGACCTGGCGAAGGTCGAGCGCGTCGTCGCCATGGCTGGCGCGGTGTACGTGGACGGCAACGTCGCCGCCCTCAACGGCGCCATGAAGGAATGGGACCAGGGTAGCCGCTACAGCAGCAACTACCACGCCGAGTGGAACGTATTCGTCGACCCCGAGGCGGCGGACATCCTCTTCAAGTCTGAGCTACCCCTGACCCTGGTGCCCCTGGATGCCTGCAACCAGGTGATCCTCGACCCAAGCTACATCGACACCATCACCGCCACCGATCCCGTGGCGAACCTGGTGCGCAATGTGTTCAAGAAAAAGACCGGCGATAATGCCGAAGGCAACCTGCCAGTGCCGATCTTCGACCCCTTGGCCACGATGCTGATGGCCGGGGGCCTGGTGGCGAACAAGGTCGACCGCCAGTTTCTGTCGGTGGTTACCCACCAGACCGACCATGACAACCACTGTGGCAAGGTACGAGTGGAAACCACCGGGTCGCGCCAGATCGATATCGTGCTGGGCGTGTCCCAAACCCTGTTCGCCCGCCAGTACGCCAAGGTCATCAACGGCCAGTAACGTTACCGGTCGAACAGACTCATGAACGCCATTCACAAGGCCAAACACGTTCGGCGGGCTAATCACCGGGTGCCAGGGCACCTATCATGGGCGCCACTGGTCACAGGTTCAGGAGGCCAACCCGTGCTGGCCTATTTCCTCGCCGGGCGGCCATCGCCCCGCACCACCCCGTTCAGGAGTCCTCTCGCCGTGAGTGAGCACATACAAGGTAAAGTCATCGTCATCACCGGTGCCAGCAGCGGCCTGGGTGAGGCCACCGCGCGCCTGCTGGCCAGTCAGGGCGCCCATGTGGTGCTGGGTGCGCGCCGCCTGGAACGCATCCAGGCCCTGGCCGACGAGCTGATCGCCAGCGGTGCCAAGGCCCTGGCCGTGCAGACCGACGTCACCGACAGCGCCCAGGTCAAGCACCTGGTCGACAGCGCGGTGCAGGCGCATGGCCGCGTCGACGTGATGCTCAACAACGCAGGCCTCATGCCTCACTCGCCGCTGGAGCGGCTGAAAGTCGAGGATTGGGACCGCATGATCGACGTCAATATCAAGGGGGTGCTCTACGGTATCGCCGCCGCCCTGCCGCACATGCAGCAGCAAAAGAGCGGGCAGATCATCAATGTGTCGTCGGTGGCCGGCCACAAGGTACGCCCCGGCAGCGCCGTGTACGCGGCCACCAAGCACGCCGTGCGCGCGCTGTCCGAAGGCCTGCGCCAGGAGGTGAAGGCCTGGAACATCCGCACCACCATCATCTCCCCCGGCGCGGTGGCCACCGAACTGCCCGCTAGCATCACCGAACCGGACATTGCCGAGGCCGTCCGCAAGATGTACGAGATCGCCCTGCCCGCGGACGCGTTCGCCCGCACGGTGGCATTCGCCATTGGCCAACCGGACGACATGGACATCAACGAGATTCTGTTCCGGCCGACGCGCCAGGAGGTGTGAGCCTGGCCGCGCCGGGGTAGCGTGTCAGTGGGTGACGCGGGTCACCAGGAAATTGCTCAACTCCGGCTCATCGTCCAGCTCGATGGCCCGGGCCGGGCGTGGCAAGTCGCTGAGCACCGCGCCCCAGAACGCCTCGGCGGCGTCGTCCTGGCGGTAGTAGCGTACCAGCCAGTTCTCGTGGCCGCCGGTGAGTACCTGGGTCACCAGGGCCTTGCCGATGCCCTTGCGGCGGTACTTCTTGAGAATGAACAGGTCAGCCAGTTCCAGCGCATCGATGCCGGGCAGCTCGCTGCGCTCCACCAGCAGGAAGCCAGCGACATAGCCGTTGACCAGCAGCAGGTTGGCGCTCCAGTCCTGGTCGTGCCAGTAGCGCAACAGGTGCTCGTCGTGGATGTAGTAGCGGCCGTCCAGGTCGACGTCTTCCTGTTCCCAGTCGGACGACTCATAGGCGTAGAACTGGTACAGGTTGCGGATCAGCGGTGCCTGGTCGAGCTCGGTGGGCAGCAGTTCAATGGTCAGGTCGGTCATGGCCGCGCCTCGCAGGCAGCGGGGCGATGGCAGGTTCGAGGGTGAATCAGCGGCATGGTATTCCCGGTAGAAATGAAAGCGGCACGGCCCCGGACGGGCAGGCGTTTTTTGCAGGGCGCTATTGTTGACAAAAACCGGGGGCGAACGCTATCGGGAAATAGCCGGGGTAGCATCGGCGGCAGCTTTTTCCCGGGCTTCGTCCGCTTGCGAGGGGAAACCTGGCCTGCGCGCCCCATCCGGTGGGACGGGGCGCATCTGGGGGGAAGAATACCGCCGAGGTGGGTCAGATGGCCGGTTCAACCGTGGGCACACGGGCGGCTTCCAGTTCGCGTACCAACGGCAGCACATGCTTGCCGAAGTACTCCACTTCCTCCTGGAAATGCAGGAAGCCGGTCAGCACCAGGTCCACGCCCACGGCCTTCAGGGCAACGATGCGCTCGGCGATCTGCCGGGGGGTGCCAATGAGGTTGGTCTTGAAGCCGTCGTTGTACTGCACCAGGTCTTCAAAGGTGGACTTGGCCCAGTTGCCCTCACCTTCCGGCGACGCGCTACCCGCCTGTTTCGCCGCCGCACCGAAGGCGCTGACGGCGTCGAAGTCGGCCTTGTCGATGATCTCGGCCAGCACCGCACGCGCCTCGGCCTCGGTTTCGCGGGCGATCACGAAGGCATTGACCCCGACTTTCACCGAATGGCCGTTGGCGGCCGCCTTGGCGCGGATGTCATCGACCTGGGCCTTGATGCCTTCCACCGTGTTGCCATTGGTGAAGTACCAGTCCGATACCCGCGCGGCCATGTCCCGGGCAGCCCGCGAGCTGCCACCCTGGAAAACCTCCGGGTGCGGTTGCTGCAGCGGCTTGGGCCGCAGGGTGTAGTCGCTGAAACGGTAGAAGTCACCGCGGTAGGTGAAGTTGTCCTGGGTCCAGATACCCTTCAACGCGGTGATGAACTCCTCGGAGCGCCGGTAGCGCTCGTCGTGCTCCAGCCAGTGTTCACCGATGGCAGTGAACTCACCCTTGAACCAACCGCTGACGATGTTCACGGCGATGCGCCCACCCGTCAGTTGGTCGATGGTCGCCAACTGCTTGGCGGCCAACGCTGGCTGCCAGGGGCCTGGCAGGATGGCGGCGATGATTTTCAGCGTGTTCGTGGCAGCCAGCAGCGCATGGCTGAACGCTACCGACTCGTGCTGGTTATCGGCACCGTAGCCGGCGGTGAAGCGAATCTGCGTCAGGCCGTATTCAAAACCCGCCGCCTCGGCCAGTTGCGCCAGCTTGCGGTTGTAGTCGATGTCCCAGCTGGTGCGCTGCTGGATCTTGCTGACCACCAGGCCGCCACTGACATTGGGTACCCAGTAGGCGAACTTCACAGGGGTCTGGCTCATGTCGATTTACTCTCTGGCAGAAGGTGCAAATGCCAGAGCAGCAACCGTGCCAAACATAAAACAGGTTCATATTCATAAGGTTAGGAAAAACACGGACACCCGTCGACTGTTCGCCCCCGCGCTTTTGCTGGAAGACTGTTGCCCCAGCAACAGCGCGGCGCTAGCGCAACGAAGGGCATGGCAAACCGAGCTGGCGCGCGGTAAAACGGATGTAGCCATACTCCCCCGCGCGGTAAAGGGCGTAAAACGGCCGCTTCACCAACGGTTCGCCCAGATCGGGCACCTGCGCGGGGGCATCGCCGGCCATGTTGGCAACGCCCCACTTGGTCAGCTGCTCGGGCAGAAACTGGTAGTCGTTGACGGCGATATAGCGCAGCGCTGGTAGCATGCGCTGCACGCAGACCCGGGCGAAGACATTGTTGATGTCGTTGTTGCTGTCTTCCATCACGTAGATGCCTTTGGCACTGGCCAGCGCCTCGTGGTTGAAGAGGTCGGCCACCACCAGCGTGCGCACGAACAACTCCAGCTCGTTCTTCTGGCGCATGTACTGCCCGTACACGTACGCAAAGGACAGGAAGGTCGCCAGTGGCAGTACCAGGAGCAGGGTCCAGCCAGGGCGCAGCGCCTGGATGAAGCGGTGGGCCAGCAGCAACAGCGCCACCAGCAGGGGCGCCACGCCCACCAGGACGCGAGCCTCCGCATTGGCGGCCATGTCGAATAGAAACAGCAGCAAGCCCCCCACGGCCAGGACCACGCCCGCGGTCGCCGCACACGTCAGGCACAGGTAGCCGACCTTCAGCCCGGCACCGACAGGCGAGCGCAGGGCAACGCGCACCGTGATCAACCACCCGGCCAGCGCACACCCCGCCAAACCGGCGAATATCAGCCCATTGGCCGGGGTGATGAACAGACCGACATGCGCCGCCAGCAGGGCGATGCGCGCTTGCCACTGACCCAGGTTCGGCAGGATCACACCACCACGGTCATCGGTCAGCAACTGGTAGGCGCTCAGGTAGTACAGCATCCCGCCCAGCAGCAGCGTGGCCAGGGCGTTCGAAGGGACCTTCAACAGCCCGCGCCAGGTCGGCGCGACAGTGCCCTGGCGCAGCACATCGACGCACACCAGCCCCACGTAGACATTCAACGGCAATTGGTCGAGGCTCAGCGCCGCCGCCAGCAGCACCGCCCTTGCCAGCACCTGCAGCCAGCCCCGGCGCATCTCCAGGCTCATGGCCAGGATCACCAGCGCCACCCCGAGCGACAGGGTCAGGCACTCATACTGATACGACAATTCCTGCAGAAAAAACGGGTTGTACCACAGTGGCAACAGAATCAGGCATTGGCTGAACAGCGGGCGCTTGAACCAGTGATGGGCCAGGTGCGTCAGCGCCACGGCCATGCAGCCAATGGCCAGCAACATCGACAAAGGGAAGAAGTCCGGGGTGCCTGGCGTGAAGCTGACCACGTTGAACAGGTAGTCACCCAGCACCCGCCCCTCGGTTCGCCACCAGGTGGCAGCCTGCATCTCGCGCAGGTTGTCATCGATGAACAACACGTTGTTGAGGATCAGTGGCAAGGCATACAGCCCCAGGGCCAGCAGGTAGAACACCAGCACCTGGCGCGCCGTCAGCGGTTGCGCGGTCAGTGCCTGCACCAGGCGCCTGGCGCGCACGATGCCCAGGATAGGCTCCGGGTCATTGGCGTTGGGGTGAATACTGCCCATGGCGTGGTTCCTTGTGTGCAGGTTCCCCGTTGAGTTCAAACCACACGGGCGCCTACGTCCAGTCCAGGGTTACTGTGGGTGAACCAACCCATTGCTGATTCACTGCTGCCAAGGCAACAGTACCCACCCCCCGCGCGCGCGCGTGGCCCGCGATTACGTGGCCGTGGGCGTGGCATGAAGGCTGCAACACCCCAGTCAACGTACCAGGGAGTAGCACCATGACCGATCACCACGTCATCAACCCACTGTCCACCGGCACCGACTACGCCGCGCTGGCAGCGCGCTTTCGGCCGATCTTCGCGCGCATCGCCGAAGGCGCCGTGCAGCGCGAACAACAGCGCATCCTGCCTCACGAGCCCATTCAATGGCTGAAGGAAGCCGGCTTCGGCGCCGTGCGCGTGCCGGTGGAATACGGCGGCAGTGGCGCTTCCGTACCCCAGCTGTTCGAGCTGCTGATCGAGCTGGCCGAAGCCGATGCCAACGTACCCCAGGCCCTGCGCGGGCATTTCGCCTTTGCCGAGGACCGCCTCAATGCACCGCCCTCGCCTGGCCGCGACCGCTGGTTCGCCCGCTTCGTGGCCGGTGACATCGTCGGCTGCGCCTGGACCGAAATTGGCGCCGTGGCCATCGGCGAGGTGATGACCCAGGTCACCCCTGACGGTGACCAGTGGCGCCTCAATGGCGAGAAGTTCTACAGCACCGGCAGCCTGTTTGCCGACTGGATAGACGTGTTCGCCCGGCGCAGCGACACGGGGGCGGACGTGATCGCTGCGGTGCGCACCGCGCAGCCTGGTATCGTCCAGACCGACGACTGGGATGGCTTCGGTCAGCGCACCACGGGTAGCGGCAGCAGCCGCTTCGACAATGCCGTGGTCGAAGCCGAAAACGTCATCGATTTTTCCACCCGCTTCAAATACCAGACGGCGTTCTACCAACTGGTGCTGCTGGCCACGCTCTCCGGTATCGGCCGCGCTACCCTGCGCGACGTGTCACGCGGCGTCAGCCAGCGCCAGCGTATCTACAGCCACGGCAACGCCCCCCATGTCAGCCAGGACGCCCAGGTGCAGCAAGTGGTGGGTGAAATCGCGGCCTGGGTGTACGCCGCCGAGGCCGCTACCCTGCGCGCGACCCAGCCTGCCCAGCAGGCCTACCTGGCGCGCTTCGGCCAGGACAGTGCCGCCGAGCACCAGGCCAACGTCGAGGCCGAACTGCAATCGGCTCGCGCCCAGGTGGCCGTGACCGAGTTGATCCAGCGCGTCACCACCACCCTGTTCAACGCCCTGGGCGCGTCCGATGTGCGCGCCAGCAAGTCCCTGGACCGCCATTGGCGCAATGCGCGGACCGTGTCCTCGCACAACCCCACCCTCTACAAGGCGCGGATTGTCGGCGACTGGGCCATCAACGGCACCGAGCCGCCGTTTGTCTGGCTGATTGGCAACGGCCCTAAAACCTGAGCCCAGCGGACCTGGCCGGGCCCCGGGCGCCACGCAGTGCCCGGCACCGCGCAGCCCGGCGCGGACCGCTCATAGAGCCACGCCTCGGGTGTCTGCGCCGGCAGGTGGTCTGCCAACTGCCACCCGGCCGCCGAGAAGAGTGCCTGGGCACTGGCGCCATGGTCGAAACTCAACCACCACACCCGGCAAATGGTGTCGGGCACCTCCGCCAGCGAGGGCAACAGACGCTGGGAAGCATTGCTGTACAGAATCCCTTCGGCCCCCAGCGAGCCCGGCGGCGTTGAACCGGAAAGCACCTGCACCGGCACCGTTTCGGGAAGGTAGAAGAACACTTTGACGTACGTGCCGAAATGGTCCGCCAGCACCAGGTCGCCAGGCCGGGCACGAGCACCGATGAAACCGGTGACGAAGGTGACGCGATCATCCTCGCGTAGCCGATTGATGTCCTGGTCACCCTGGGTGACCAGGGTGTAGATACCCACGGCCGACAACCCCGCCAGCGCGGCGAGGCTCGCCGTTGCCCAACCTTTGTGACGCGTCATCGCCTGGTCCAGCGCCAGTGCCAGCAACAGCGGCAGCGCCCCCGCGGGAACGATCAGGTACCGGGGATAAAACAACGTCACTTTCCACGCCAAAGCCAGCACCAGCACAATGGGTACCAGCACACTGGCCAACAGCAACGCCGCGGGTTCCAGGGCATGGCGTTCCTTGAACAGCAACACTATGCCCAGCAGTGCCAGCAGCAACGGCCAGGCCAGCCACAGGGCCGCAGGTAGTGCGCCCCCGCCGCCCAGCACGGAGAACCGCCAGAACAGCTCCGGCACGCTGCGCACCGTCACGGGGGGCATCCAGCCGGAGTACAAACCCGTGTGCTGCAACTGCTGCAGCAGGCTGGGCAACCACGGCGCGAAACCAAGCACCACCAGGCCCGTGCAGGCCCACCACACCGCTTCCCCTGCTTCAGGCCGACCGCGGCGTACACGCAACCACAGCAGGTACAGCCAGTGGCTGGCCAACGTCAGGCCGGCGAAATAATGGGTATAAAACGCCAGAGTCATCAGCACGGCGTAGGCCAGCAGCAGCCACCCGCGCCGCGGTGAACGCAGCCACAGCACCAGCATCAGGGTCGCCGCCCACAGCCACAGGGCCAGCCAGCTGTACATGCGCACGTCCTGGCTGTAGCGCACCAGAAACGGCGCGATCGCCAGCAGGAGGCCGGCCAGCCAGGCGGCGCGGCGCCCCGCCAGCAGGTCCATCAGCCACGCCTGGACGAACACCGTGATCACCCCGGGTACCACGCTCAGCAGGCGTGCCGCTGTCACACTATGCCCTGCTACGTTCAACCAGCCATGCAGCAGGAAGTAATACAGCGGAGGATGCGCGTCCCGCCCCGTCCAGTAAACGATATCCGTTAGCGCCAGCGGGCTGATGAGCAGGCTGTAGCCTTCGTCGAAGGAAATCGGGCGGTTGGGTAACGCCCAGCAACGCAGGACCACGGCCAGCAAGAGGACCAGCCAGAACCTGGGATCCTTGAGCACTGCGCGCGGTTGCGAGCGGGTATCGAACAGCATCGGGGGCGCACTCCATGGCCTGATACCTTGAACTCTGGCTACCGCTTCGGCACCTGTCCAGCCGCGTCAAAAGGTATTCAGCCGCGCCCCCGCCGGGCGAAACCTTGCGCGGCCGCTACACCTGCGGGCCGGCCAAGGTCAGGGCCAGGGCCTTGGCCTGCGAGGCCACGTCGGTGACGGCGGTGCTTTCCCACCACAGGCCGCGCAGGGGTGGGCCCATGGCGAACAACCGCGGTGACGCCTGGCCTTCGCTATCCTGTACCGCGCCGTTGGCCGTCGCCGCGATGCCCAGCGCCAGTGGCCCCGGTCGGATCAGGCCGCGGGCCAGCAGTTGCCTGGGCAAGGGCCGATCAACCCGACGCCAGTCATATTCGATGCCGGTGGAGTTGATCAATGCAACGCCCGTGTCGACACGCTCCCTCGCCTGGCCGCGGTCCCGCACCCGAATACCCACCTGGCCGTTTTCGGCAGGCGCCATGCCCAGCAAAGACGCGGCGGCAATGGTCACCCGTCCCTCGGCCAGCAAGCGCTGTAACAGCGCATCACTGGGCGGCGGCGAGCGGTGGTGGTGGCTTTCCCACCAGGGGCGAGCATGCCGCACGAACTGGCGCTTTTCGCGCTCGCTGGCCTGGTTCCACAAGCGCCCGATATGGGCCCGCACGGTGTCCAGCGGCGACTGCCAGTCGATGCCCACCGCCATGGCCTGACGACACTGGCCGCGCAATGCCCGCCATACCTGCAAGGGGCTGCGAAGGGACAGGTCGGCCGCCAGGAAGTCCGGCCATGCCGGTGGCTGACGGCGCACATGGGGCAAAAGCCCATGGCGCGAATACACCTGGATGGGGCCGCGATGGCCCGCCTGGTCCAGCGACACCACGGCATCGACCATGGTCAACCCGGACCCGATGATCAGCACCCGCCCCTGAGGGTCCAGCCCGCGCATGGCCTGCACGTCCCATGGGTCGACTGCCGCCGCGTTGAGGCCGCTGGACTGGCGCTGGCGGGTGCGCGCCGCCGGGAACATGCCAGTGGCCAGCACCGCCTGGCTGCCCCGTACCTGGCTGCCATCGGCCAGGCTCAAGCGCACGCCAGTGGCATCGACCTGCAGGTCCACCACTTCGCCGCGCACGTGCTCCACCGTAGCGCCATGGGCCTGGCCGACCTGCCGCGCTTCGGCCAGCCGCTGCTGCACATAGACGCCGAACAGGCCCCGTGGCGGGAACAGTTCGGCCACCGGTACAGGCTGGGCATCGGACTCTGGCCAGCCACCGGCGGCGATATGGGCCGTGAGCCATTGGGTCAGGTCATCGGGGTCGTCCGGGTCCACACTCATGCGCGCGGCATTGCCGTTGAGGGTGTGGCCCAGCTCGGTGGCACTGTACGCCTCGCCGCGGCCCAGTTCGGCGCGGGTTTCGAACACACGGACCCGCCGCTGGCCTGGCAGGCGCAGCAGTTGCGCGGCCAGCAGGGTGCCGGACAGGCCGCCGCCGATGATCAGGATGTCATTCATGGGGACTCACTGTTGTCAGTGGGGTTGCCGGATAGAGCATAAACGGGTTTCGCCTCGGTTCAACCGCGCCGGTAGCCGGCGCCCGGGTGGTTGGCCGCCAGGCGCGGCCCTGCGCCGAAGAGCTTCTCACGCAGGGTGCCGGGGCGGTACTGGGTCTTGTATACGCCGCGCTTCTGCAACTCCGGCACCAGGTGGTCGACCACGTCGCTGAAGGTCTCGTGCGTCACCGCGTAGGCCAGGTTGAAGCCGTCCACATCGGTCTCGTCCATCCACTCCTGAAGCAGGTCCGCCACTGTCTGCGGGCCACCGACGAACAATGGCCCGAAACCGCCGATGCCTACCCAGTCGGCCAGGGAGTTGGGGGTCCAGACGGTGTCCGGGTCGGCGGTGGAAAAGGCTTCCACGGCGGACTGGATGGCATTGGTCTTGACGTGACGCAGGGCTTCGTTGGGCTGGAACTGACTGAAGTCGATGCCCGTCCAGCCGCTGATCAGCGCCATGGCGCCCTCGTAGCTGACCCAGGACCTGTACTCTTCGAACTTGGCCCGCGCCTTGGCATCGGTTTCGTCGACGATCACCGTCTGCAGGTTGAAGATGAGAATGCTGCGCGGGTCGCGCCCGGCCTCGGCGGCGCGACGGCGGATATCGGCCACGGTCTTTTTCAACAGGACCTTGGACGGCGCGGCGACGAACACGCACTCGGCATGCTCGGCGGCGAACTGCTTGCCACGGCTGGACGCCCCTGCCTGGTACAGCAACGGCGTGCGCTGGGGCGACGGCTCGCACAAGTGAATGCCAGGCACCTGGAAGTGTTTGCCGGCATGCTCGATGGGGTGAATCTTGCTGGGGTCACTGAAGATTCGCCGCGCCCGGTCGCGCACTACCGCCCCGTCTTCCCAACTGCCTTCCCACAGCTTGTAGCAGACCTCCAGGTATTCCTCGGCAAAGTCATAGCGTGCGTCGTGCTCGGTCTGCGCGGCCTGGCCGATGTTCCTGGCGCCGCTTTCCAGGTACGAGGTGACGATGTTCCAGCCGGCGCGACCCTGGGTCAGGTGGTCGAGGGTGGACAGGCGCCGGGCGAAGGGATACGGGTGCTCGAACGACAGCGACGCGGTGAGGCCGAAGCCCAGGTGTTCAGTGACCAGGGCCATGGGCGGAATCAGCTGCAGCGGGTCGTTGACCGGCACCTGGGTGGCCTGGCGGATGGCCGCGTCGCCGTTGCCCTGGTAGACATCGTAGATACCCAGCACATCAGCGATGAACAGGCCGTCGAACTTGCCACGCTCGAGAATCTTCGCCAGGTCGGTCCAATAGGCAAGGTCCTTGTATTCCCAGGAGCGATCACGCGGGTGCGCCCACAGGCCCGGTGACTGATGGCCCACGCAATTCATGTCGAAAGCGTTGAGGCGGATTTCACGCGACATGGCAAAAACTCCAATCTGAACAAAGATTCATGCATACAGTGGGGGTGACGTTGCACAGTGCGTGCCGTCTTGCATGTGGCCATGGATGCGGGCCGAAGCGGCCGTTCACGGCACCCTGGCGGTACTGTTGGCCAGCAAACTGTTGTCAGGCTGTTGCCCAGGCAACACCTCTGGCCTGAGCCTTGGCGACGAAAATTTCACGCCCATTGTTATACAGTTACTTTTTCCACGTAGACTGCCCGGTCGCCTCTCACACCTGAAGGGAGGGATGGAGCGCGGCAAGCCCAATCATTCAAAGAGTCAGAATGCGTTCTATGAGAGTTGATCTGGATTCCCCGGCCGGCGACCTGCACGCCCTGCCGCGGTTTGTGCGTGCGAGCTGGCAGGCGCGGCGCCTGCTGGCCGTGATGCTGGGGCTGGCAGGGGTGTTGGGCCTGGCCTTGCTGGGCGGCATATTCGTCGAACTGTTCACCCGTGACACCCTCTGGCTGCCCCTGCTGTGCCTGGTCTGCGCCGCCAGCCTGACCTTGCTCGGCGCCGTGCAATGGGCCTGGAGCATCGCCCGCTGGCGCGATGCCGCACTCAAGGGCGAGCCCTTGGGGCTGCTGCCGGTGGAGTGGGTGCAGGACGAACCCCAGAGCGGTTACGACCGCCTGCTCAACCGCATTTCCGACACCGGCCTGGTGTGGGTCGAGCGCCTGGGGGTCGGCGCCCTGTGGCTGATGGCCTCAAGCGTGACAGCGCTGCTGCTGGTGCGCTATGGCTGGAACCTGGCGTTGCTGCCCCAGGCCCTGGGCGAGAGTGCCTACGTGCTGGCTGGCCTGGGCCTGGTGCTGGCCTTCGGGCTGTTGGTGCTGGAGCGCCACCTGAGCGCCGCCGACGCCGTGGAATGGCCAGAGGCCTCGGGGCTGGCGCTGCAGCTGCGCATTACCCTGGCCAGCCTGCTGCTGGCCGCCGTGTGCCTGTTTTTCGCCAGCGCCGAGGCCATCTGGCCGCTGCGCCTGGCCGTTCTGGCCGGCCTGCTGCCAGCGCTGGCCGCGCTGGAGCTGCTGGTGCGTGCGCTGCTGTCGGTGTTCAGCCCCCAGCGCCCTACCCTCGAGCCGCAGATCGTCGCCGACAGCCTGGTGGCGGGCTTGCTGCACTGGCCGCCGCGCCCGCTGGGGCGGTTGCAGGATGAAATGCAGCACCGCTTCGGCATCGACCTGCGGCAAATCTGGGCGCTGGGCTTCATGCGCCGCGCCAGCCTGCCGGTACTCAGCCTGATCGCAGTGATCGGCTGGCTGCTCAGCGGCGTCACCCAGGTGCCCATGAACGGCCGCGGCGTGTACGAGCAGTTCGGCAAGCCCGTGACCGTGTACGGCCCCGGCCTGCATGTGGGCCTGCCATGGCCATTCGGCCAGGTGCGCACCGTTGAGAACGGCGTGATCCATGAGCTGGCCACCAGTGCCGAGGGCAGCAGCGACGAAGCACCGGTGAGTGCCGACGGCCCCGCGCCGGTCAGCGCCAACCGCCTGTGGGACGCGTCCCACCGCGCGGAAAAGTCCCAGGTCATCGCCAGCCGCGCCGGCGACCAGCAAAGCTTCCAGGTGGTGAACATGGACGTGCGTTTCGTCTACCGCATCGGCCTCAGCGACCAGGCTGCCCTGGCGGCCACCTACAACAGCGCCGACGTGCCGGCACTGATCCGCAGCACCGCCAGCCGGGTGCTGGTGCACCAGTTGGCCGGCCGCGAGCTGGACGACATGCTCGGCGAAACCCGTGCGCAGCTGGGCGAGGACATTGGCAAGCGGGTGCAAGCTGACCTTGACCGCCTAAACAGCGGCGTGGAGCTGCTGGCCACGGTGGTCGAGGCCATCCACCCACCGGCCGGCGCCGCCGATGCCTACCACGGCGTGCAGGCCGCGCAGATCAGCGCCCAGGCCTTGATTGCCCGCGAGCGCGGCAACGCCAGTGTCACCGGCAACCAGGCGCGCACCGACGCCAGCCTGGCCACCGACAATGCCCAGGCCGGCAGCGCCGAGACCCTGGGCACGGCCAAGGCCGCCGACCTGCGCTTCGGTGCCGAATTGCAGGCCTGGCATAGCGCCGGCCAGGCGTTCATCGACGAGCAGTATTTCAGCCAGTTGGCCAAGGGCCTGGTCAATGCCAAGGCGTTGATTTTGGACCACCGCATCGCCCGGGACCAGCCGCCGACCCTGGACCTGAGAAACTTCGCCGCCCCGGTCGACCCCGCCCAGCCCCGCCCTTGATGGCCCGCAGGAGTATTGATTTTGAGTTCATCGCATAACCACGCGGGCCACGATCACGCCCACCACGATCACCACGGCCATGACCACGAGCATGACCATGAGGCGGCCCCCTCGCGGCCGTGGAAGCGCATCGGCATCGCCGCGGTCCTGGTGCTGTTCGCGGCTGCCACCGCCTGCCTGGTACAGGTGCGCAGTGGCGAGGCCACGGTCATCACCCGCTTCGGCAACCCGGCGCGGGTGCTGCTGCAACCGGGCCTGGCCTGGCGCCTGCCCATCCCCTTCGAGTCGGCGGTGCCGGTAGACCTTCGCCTGCGTACCACCTCCAGCGGCCTGCAGGACGTGGGTACTCGCGACGGCTTGCGCATTATCGTCCAGGCCTACGTGGCCTGGCAGGTACAGGGCGACAACGCCAACGTGCAGCGTTTCATGCGCGCCGTGCAGAACCAGCCCGACGAAGCCGCGCGGCAGATCCGCACCTTCCTCGGTTCGGCGCTGGAAACCTCGGCCAGCGGCTTCGACCTGTCGAGCCTGGTGAACACCGACGCCGGCAAGGTGCAGATCGCCGACTTCGAAGACCACGTGCGCCAACAGATCGCCAAGCAGTTGCTCGACACCTATGGCGTACGCGTGCTGCAGGTGGGCATCGAACGGCTTACGTTGCCCGCGGTGACCCTCAACGCCACCGTGGAGCGCATGCGCGCCGAACGCGAGACCATCGCCACCGAGCGCACCGCCGAGGGCAAGCGCCAGGCCGCTGAAATCCGCTCGGCCGCCGAACGCGACGCGCGCATCCTGCAGGCCGACGCCACGGTCAAGGCCGCCGACGTCGAGGCCCAATCACGGGTCCAGGCGGCGCAGATCTACGGCAAGGCCTACGCCGGCTCGCCCGAGCTGTACAACCTGCTGCGCTCCCTGGACACCCTGGGCACCATCGTCAATTCCGGCACTCGCCTGGTCTTGCGCACCGACGCGGCGCCGTTCCGCGCCCTCGTGGACGGGCCGCCGCAATTGCCGGCGCCTGCTGGCGCGGCTGCCGGAGCCAAGCCATGAGGGGGGCAGCACCCGCCCCCCGCTCGCCCAGCCCCTGGATGCAGGCCGGGCGCCTGACCTTCCTGGCGCTGTACGGCATCACCCTGCTGGCGGCGTTCGGCTGGGCCGTGTCGAACATTCGCCAGGTGGGCCCGGAAAGCCGGGCCGTGGTACTGCGCATGGGCGCGCTGGAACGTATCCACGGCGCCGGCCTGTTGCTGGCATGGCCACGGCCGTTCGAACAGGTGGTGATGGTGCCCTCCGCCGACCGGGTGATCGAACAGCGGGTGGAAACCTTGCTGCGCGAGAACCAGACCCGAGGCATCGACCCCAACACCTCGCCCAACAGCGATGCCGTGGCAGGCGCCGGTTACCTGCTGACCGGTGACGCCGGTGTGGTGCAACTGGACGTGCGGGTCTTCTACAAGGTCATCGACCCGTACCAGTATGTGCTGCAGAGCGCGACCATGACCGCCGCTCTGGACCGAGTGGTCGCCCGCAGCGCCGTGGCCGTTTCGGCCTCCCGCGACCTGGACACCATCCTGGTGGCGCGCCCGGAACTGGTCGGCAGTGACAGCCAGGCCGCCGAACGCCGCGAGCGCCTGCGCGGCGACCTGATGCAAGGCATCAACCAGAGCCTGGCGGCCTTGCAAGCCCAAGGCGGCGGGCTGGGCGTGCACGTGGAACGGGTCGACCTGCAATCGAGCCTGCCTGACGGCGCGGTGAACGCGTTCAACGCCGTGCTCACCGCCAGCCAGAAGGCCGAGCAGAACATCGCCTCGGCTCGCAATGAATCGGCCAAGGTCACCCAGGCCGCTACCCAGGAGGCCGACCGCACCCTGCAGGTGGCCCACGCCCAGGCCAGCGAGCGCCTGGCCAAGGCCCAGGCCGACACGGCGACCATCACCAGCCTGGCCCAGACCCAGCGCGAACGTGGCGACCCTGGCCTGTTGCAGCGCCTGTACCGCGAGCGCATTCCGGCCATTCTGCAAAAGGCCGGCAACGTGACCACGGTCGACCCCCACGACGACGCCCGTCTGATTCTGCAAGGCAGCCAACCATGAGTGCGCATTCCCATCACCACCACGGCCACGCCCACCACGGGCATTCCCACGGCCACCTCACCGGCGGCATGCTCAGCGTCGACGAACGCCGCAGCGCCGCCCGCCAGCTGACCCTGGCCATGGTTGCCCTGGGCCTCCTGGCCCTGGGGCTGGGCTGGCACTGGTTCGACCCGGCCCAGGACGGCGTGGCGCAGATCCTCTTCGGCGTGGCCTCCCTGCTGGTGGCCATTCCCGTGCTGCGCTCGGCCTGGTTCAGCATCCGCTACCCCAGCCTGCACGGCCTGACCGACCAGTTGGTGGCCATTGCCCTGCTGGGCGCCTGGGCCACCGGCGACCTGTTGACCGCGGCGCTGTTGCCCATCCTGATGATCTTCGGCCATGTACTGGAAGAACGCAGCGTGATCGGCTCCCAGGAGGCCATCGAGTCCCTGGGCCGCCTGACCCGCAGCCATGCGCGCCTCATCGGTAGCGATGGCAGCATCACCGAGGTGGACAACGGCACCCTCAAGGCCGGCGACCAGGTGGAGGTGCGCGCCGGTGACCGCGTGCCCGCCGACGGCCGCGTCCTGGAAGGCCAGGCCAGCCTGGACACCGCGCCCATCACGGGAGAATCGGTGCCGGTGCAGGCCGCGCCGGGCATGGAGGTGTTCGGTGGCGCGATCAACCTGGACGGGCTGCTGCGCATCGAGGTGTCGCGCACCGGTGAGGATTCGACCCTGGGCAAGGTCATCGCCCTGATGCAGAAGGCCGAGCAGTCCAAGCCCCCCATCACCCGCCTGCTGGAGCGCTACGCCGGCCAGTACATGGTGCTGGTGCTGCTGATCGCCGCCGTGACCTGGTTCGTCACCAACGATCCCCAGGCCATGCTGGCCGTGCTGGTAGCCGCCTGTCCTTGCGCCCTGGTGCTCTCGGCACCGGCCACGGCCATCGCCGGCATCGCGGTGGCGGCGCGCCATGGCATCCTGATCCGCAGCTCGGCGTTCCTGGAAGAGTTCGCCGATCTCAGCTCGCTGGTGATCGACAAGACGGGCACCCTCACCTATGGCGCCCTGCACCTGCAGCGCTTGCAGGCGGTACCCGCTTGCAGCGCCGATGAATCGACCTTGCTGCACCTGGCCGCCAGCCTCGGCGCCGCCAGCAGCCACCCGGTCAGCCGTGCACTGGCGACCCTGGTGGCCCAGGATGCCTACCACCCGCTGGAGCAGTTGCGCGAGCGCCAGGGCCTGGGCGTGATCGCCCAGACCCCGCAGGGCGAAGCGGCCCTGGGCCGCGCCGAGCTGTTCCAGCAACTGGGCATCGACCTGCCGCCGGTGCCCGAGCACGACGGCCCGATCGCCGGGCTGTCGCTCAACGGTCGCTTCCTGGCCTGGCTACTGCTGGCCGACCAGATGCGCCCGGAGGCCGCCAGCGCCTTGGCCGACCTGCGCGAACTGGGCCTGGGCCGGCAACTGCTGCTGACCGGTGACCGCCTGCCGGTGGCCAATGCCCTGGCCAGCCAGGTGGGTATCAAGGACGTGGTGGCCCAGGCGTTGCCGGAAGACAAACTGCGCCACGTCACCGATGAAATCCGCCAGGGCTTCCGGCCGCTGGTCGTGGGTGACGGCATCAATGATTCACTGGCGCTGAAGGCCGGCGTGGTGGGTGTCGCCATGGGTGCCGGCGGTGCCGACATCGCCCTGGCCTCGGCCGACATCGTGCTGATCGGCAGCGACCTGCGTCGCCTGGGCACCTGCGTGCGCCTGAGCCGCCAATGCCGGCGCACCTTGCAGGTGAACGTGGCCATCGGCCTGGGCTGGACCCTGGCGATCGTCGCCGCGGCTGCGTTCGGTTTGCTGGGTGTGGCGGGGGCGGTGATCGCAGCGTTGCTGCATAACTTGAGCACGTTGCTGGTGCTGGGGAACGCGGGGCGGTTGTTGCGGATCGAGGAGCCTTTGAAGTAGGGGTTCATGGGTTTGCAGCTGTTGCGTTCTCCGGATCGAGCGCCCCCCGCGGCGCTCGATCTTGGGAACACCAGAAGCATTAAGCCGTGCACCTGACTGCCCGGCCCAATCCTCCCCCCTACCGCCCGCGCAACCCCACCGGCCGATACAACTCCCTCACCCCATACCGCTCCCGGTACTCGCTCAACGCATACCCTGTGACCCGCATGAAAATCTTGCGCAAGGCGCCCACGTCCTGATACCCGACGCTGTTGGCGATCTGATCGACATTGCGCTGGGTGGTCTCCAGCAAATGGCAAGCCCGGGCGATACGCAGGTGCTGGCAATACTCGGTCGGTTTTAGCCCGGTACTGGTGTGAAAGCGCCGCAGAAACGTGCGCGGTTCAAGCCCTGCGCACGCCGCCATGTCGTCCAGGGTCACACCCTTTGCCTGGTTGGTCTGCAACCACAACTGCACCTTGAGCACCTCGGCACGGCCGTGGTCCAGGCGAGGCTGGAAAGGGCTGGGCGGCAAGGGCTCGCTGCGCCAGGGCACATTCAGCACACCATGGGTTTCCACCGCCAGCGATGCCCCCAGGTAACGCGCCAGCACCGCCAGGCCCAGCGCCTGCCATGCGTGGTTGCCCGAGGAGGTCACCACATCGCCGTCATCCAGCAGGGGCTCATGGGGCAGTACCTGCACCTGGGGGTAACAGGCCGCCAGGCCCATGGCGTGGTCCCAGTGCAGCGTGGCCTGGCGACCATCGAGTACCCCGGCCATGGCCAGCAGCCAGGCGCCTGAGCACACCGCGACCAGGACCGCGCCTTCGGCATGCCAGTGCTGTAACGCGGCTACCATCGGCGCCAGCGAGTCGGCATCCGGCACCTGCACCGCGCACAACGGCGGCACAAATACCACGGTCGGTACTTGCCCCTGATCGACGCCCTGGACGACATCCACCCGCAACGCTGGCGTTTTCGCCATGCCAAGGTCGTCACGAACCTGCTCGGCACAGGCAAACAGATCCACCAGCCCGGCCACCGTGGACGCCTGACTACCGGGATACTGCAACAGGCACAGGCGCAACCCTGCGGGCATGGATCTTTCTGTCATTTTTCGCTGCCTTCAACGCGGTTGCGCACATGCTACCCAACGGGCGATTGGCAGAGAAGCGCTTTCAGAAAATGACGTTGCGCACGAAGCGTACCGCCACCGTGCCCTCGTTACGATAGCCATGGGGGCGGCTGCTGGCGAACATGAAGAATTCACCGGCACGAACCGCCCGCGCCAGGCCGTCTACCTCCAGGGTCAGGCAGCCGTCGAAGACAAACACCTGCTCGGTATAACCAGGGCCATCACAGCAGCCCTGATACGTCTCCCCGGGCGCCAGCCGCCACTCCCACAGTTCCACTTCCCGACGCGCCGGGGCGCTGGCCAGCAGCACCGCGGTACTGCCCGCCTGGCTGCCGGCCCAGGCCAGCTCATTGATGCGGCCGCGGTCGCGGTTGTCCGGGGCGCTGATCAAGTCGCTGAACACCACCGCCAGCGCCTCGGCGACCCTGTCCAGCGTGCCGAGGCTGACGTTTCGCTCCCCCGCCTCTATGGCTACCAGCATTCGCCGGCTGACGCCGGAGCGCTCGGCCAGAGCGGTCTGGCTCAGGCCAGCGGCATGGCGCAGACGCCGCACATTATGGCTGACGTGTTGCAGCACCGAAGCGCGAGGGAGAGAGTCTGGGGGCACGAAAAAGGGCTCTGGCGTGGGTGTTCGCGCAGTATAAGGTATCTGCCCTCGGTTGGAGCTGGGGTCGCCGAGCCCTTTCGAGTTGCAGCACGGCCGCAAGGGCGGTAGCAGCAACCGCCTGCGTGGGAGCTCACCCTGCGATATGCCTGGTACTGCGCGCCGCACGTGACGCGGCCAGGTCCGCTGCTACAGCGCGTGCGCGGGCCGTTGCAGGACCGGGCGCGAGCTCGGGAAGCGGACAACTCGGTCAGTTGAGCGCCGCCCGTGCACCCTAGAATCATGGAACACCAGGCGTGAGGGAAGCGTTGCGCCTGTTGGGGGTCGCCCGACGTTGTCTTTTGTAAACTTTTGCAATGAAAAACCCACCAAATAGACCACTATTGTAGGGTTCAGACACAGCCTGGCGGTTGGTGATGGCCGCCCTGCCCCGTATGATTCCTTGTCCATTTCAGCAGATCAGACCGCTATGTCATTGATAGTTCTACTGCTTCTGCCCTTTATCGGCAGCTGCCTGGCAGCCGTGCTGCCCCATGACGCGCGCAACCGCGAGTCGATCCTGGCCGGCCTGGTGGCGCTCACCGGCACGGTCGCGGTAGCACTGATGTACCCGCAGGTAGCCCATGGCGGGGTCATTCGCGAGACCTTCGAATGGCTGCCCGGCCTGGGCCTGAACCTGACCCTGCGCATGGACGGCTTCGCCTGGCTGTTCTCCTTGCTGGTGCTGGGCATCGGCACGCTGGTGTCGCTTTACGCGCGCTATTACATGTCGCCGGATGATCCGGTGCCGCGCTTCTTCGCCTTTTTCCTGGCGTTCATGGGCGCCATGCTCGGGTTGGTGATTTCCGGCAACCTGGTGCAAATGGTGTTCTTCTGGGAGCTGACCAGCCTGTTCTCGTTCCTGCTGATCGGCTACTGGCACCACCGCGCCGACGCCCGCCGTGGCGCCTACATGGCCTTGGCGGTCACCGGCGCCGGCGGCCTGTGCCTGCTGGCCGGGGTGATCGTGCTCGGCCAGGTAGTGGGCAGCTACGACCTGGACACGGTACTGGCGGCCGGTGAGCAGATCCGCGCCAGCCACCTGTACCCGGTATTGCTGACGCTGATCCTGATCGGCGCGCTGAGCAAGAGTGCCCAGTTCCCCTTCCATTTCTGGCTGCCCCACGCCATGGCGGCGCCCACGCCCGTGTCGGCGTACCTGCACTCGGCGACCATGGTCAAGGCCGGCGTGTTCCTGTTGGCCAGGCTATGGCCGTCGCTGTCAGGCAGCGAACAGTGGTTCTGGATCGTCAGCGGCGCGGGCGCCTGCACCCTGCTGCTGGGCGCATACGCGGCCATGTTCCAGAACGACCTCAAGGGCCTGCTGGCCTACTCCACCATCAGCCACCTGGGCCTGATCACTTTGCTGCTGGGGCTCAACAGCCCACTGGCGGCGGTGGCGGCCGTGTTCCACATCCTCAACCACGCCACGTTCAAGGCCTCGCTGTTCATGGCCGCCGGCATCATCGACCATGAAAGCGGCACCCGCGACATCCGCCGCCTCAGCGGGCTGTTTCGGATGATCCCGTTCACGGCGACCCTGGCCATGGTGGCCAGCGCGGCCATGGCCGGGGTGCCGTTGATGAACGGTTTCCTGTCCAAGGAAATGTTCTTCGCCGAGACCGTGTTCATCACCTCCACGGCCTGGGTCGAAGCGGCGCTGCCCGCCGTGGCGACCATCGCCGGCACGTTCAGCGTGGTGTATGCCCTGCGTTTTACCGTCGACGTGTTCTTTGGCCCGCCGGCCACTGACCTGCCCCATACCCCCCACGAACCGCCCCGCTGGATGCGCGCGCCAGTGGAGCTGCTGGTACTGCTGTGCCTGGTAGTGGGCATTTTCCCGGCGCAATCGGTGGGGCCTTTGCTCGCGGCCGCGGCGCTGCCGGTGGTGGGCGGCGAATTGCCCGCCTACAGCCTGGCCATCTGGCACGGGTTCAATGCGCCGCTGATCATGAGCTTGATCGCCATGGGCGCCGGCATCGTGCTCTACCTGTTGCTGCGCGGCCAGTTGCGCCACGGCCGGTTGCAGCGCCCACCGCTGGTGGGGCGCCTGAGCGGCAAGCGCCTGTTCGAACGCAGCCTGGTGCTGCTGATGCGCCTGGCCCGGCGCAGCGAGCGCTGGCTGACCACCCGGCGCCTGCAACCGCAATTGTTCATGCTGGTGCTGGTCGCGGTGGTCGCCGCGGTGATCCCCCTGCTGCACAGCGGGCTGACCTGGGGGCTGCGGCCCAAGATCGCCGGCTCCGGGGTATTCGTGACCTTGTGGCTGATCGCCATTGCCTGCGCCCTGGGCGCTGCCTGGCAGGCTAAATACCACCGCCTGGCAGCCCTGACCATGGTCAGCGTCTGCGGGCTGATGACCTGCATCACCTTCATCTGGTTCTCGGCACCGGACCTGGCCCTGACGCAACTGGTGGTGGAAGTGGTGACCACGGTGCTGATCCTGCTGGGCCTGCGCTGGCTGCCACGGCGGATCGAAGACGTGCAGCCCTTGCCTGGCCACGAGCGTCGCGCGCGGGTGCGCCGGGTGCGTGACCTGCTGCTGGCCATTGCCACCGGGGGCGGCATGGCGGCCTTGTCCTACGCCATGCTGACGCGCGCCACGCCCAACCACATTTCCGAGTTCTACCTGCGCAAGGCTTTGCCCGAAGGCGGCGGCAGCAACGTGGTCAACGTCATGCTGGTGGACTTCCGCGGCTTCGACACCCTGGGTGAGATAACCGTGCTGGTAGCCACGGCCCTGGCCATATTCGCCCTGCTGCGACGCTTCCGCCCCCCGCGCGAGAGCATCCAGTTGCCTGCCCAGCAACGCCTGCTGGCGCCGGACGTGGTGACTGACCTGGTCAACCCGCGCCAGGCCAGCGACACCGCGCTGGGCTTCATGATGGTGCCGGCGGTGCTGGTACGCCTGCTGTTGCCATTGGCGCTGGTGGTGTCCATGTACCTGTTCATGCGGGGCCACAACCAGCCCGGTGGCGGCTTCGTCGCCGGCCTGGTGATGGCAGTGGCGTTCATCCTCCAGTACATGGTGGCCGGCACCCAATGGGTGGAAGCGCAGATGCGCCTGCGGCCGCAACGCTGGATGGGCACCGGCCTGCTGTTCGCCACCCTAACCGGCGTGGGGGCCATGCTCTTGGGTTACCCGTTCCTCACCACGCACACGGCCCACCTGCACCTGCCCGTGCTGGGTGACGTGCACGTGGCCAGCGCGCTGTTCTTCGACATCGGCGTGTTCTGCGTGGTGGTAGGCTCGACCCTGCTGATCCTGACCGCCCTGGCGCACCAGTCGGTGCGCGCGCACAAACCCACCGGGCTGCCCAAGCCCATCGCCCCACCACAAGGAAGTGCCTGATGGAAGAAGTCATCGCAATCGCCATCGGCGTGCTGGCCGCCTCCGGGGTCTGGCTGGTGCTGCGGCCCCGAACCTTCCAGGTGATCATGGGCCTGTGCCTGCTGTCCTACGGCGTCAACCTGTTCATCTTCAGCATGGGCAGCCTGTTCATTGGCAAGGAGCCGATCATCAAGGACGGTGTCCCGCAGGATTTGCTGCACTACACCGATCCCCTGCCCCAGGCCCTGGTATTGACGGCCATCGTCATCAGCTTTGCCATGACCGCGCTGTTTCTGGTGGTGCTGCTGGCGTCGCGCGGCCTGACCGGCACCGACCATGTGGATGGCCGGGAGACGCGGGAATGAGCACGATGCCGTCACTGCTGATCACCCCTATCCTGCTGCCGTTGCTAACGGCCGCGGTGATGCTGTTGCTGGGGGAAAAACACCGCCCGCTGAAGGCGCGTCTCAACCTGCTGTCGACCTTGACCGGCCTTGGCATCGCCGTGCTGTTGCTGCTGGGCGTGCAGCAACAGGACCAGGCGAGTGCCATCGGTGTATACCTGCCCGGCAACTGGCAAGCCCCCTTCGGTATCGTGCTGGTTCTGGACCGCCTGTCCGCCTTGATGCTGGTGCTGACGGGTATCATCGCCAGCGCCGCCCTGGTGTTCGCCATGGCTCGCTGGGACCGCGCCGGGGCCAGCTTCCATGCGCTGTTCCAGATTCAGTTGATGGGCCTGTACGGTGCCTTCCTGACCGCCGACCTGTTCAACCTGTTCGTGTTCTTCGAGGTGCTGCTGGCGGCGTCCTACGGCATGCTGCTGCACGGGTCCGGGCGGGCACGCGTGTCCTCGGGGCTGCATTACATCGCCATCAACCTGCTGGCTTCCTCGCTGTTCCTGATCGGCGCGGCGATGATCTACGGCGTCACCGGCACCCTCAACCTGGCCGACCTGGCGCAGAAGATCGCGCTGGTGCCGGAGGCCGACCGAGGCCTGCTGCACGCCGGGGTGGCGATCCTGGCCACGGCGTTCCTGGCGAAGGCCGGCATGTGGCCGTTGAACTTCTGGCTGGTGCCGGCCTACGCCTCGGCCAGCGCACCGGTAGCAGCCCTGTTCGCGATCATGACCAAGGTGGGCGTCTATACCTTGCTGCGCCTGTGGACCTTGCTGTTTTCAAGCCAGGCGGGGGCCTCGGCCTATTTCGGCGGCAACTGGCTGCTAGCCGGCGGGCTGCTCACCCTCGCCGTGGCGGGCATCGCCGTACTGGCAGCCCAGCGCCTGGAGCGCATGGCCAGCCTGAGTATCCTGGTGTCAGCGGGTACGTTGCTGGCGGCGATCGGCTTCGGCGTGCCGGCGATCACCGCGGGCGCCCTCTTCTACCTGGTCAGCTCGACCCTGGCGCTGGGCGCGCTGTTCCTGCTGGCGGAACTGATAGAGCGCTCGCGCTCGGCCAACGAGGTGGCCCTGGAAGACGACGGCGACCTGCTGCCGCGCCCCGTGGAGTCACTGCACCCGCCCAAAGGCATCAACCTGGACGACGAACAGAAGGCGGTGGTCGGTCAGGTAATCCCCTGGACCATGGCGTTTCTGGGCTTGAGTTTCATCGCCTGCGCCCTGCTGGCGATCGGTATGCCGCCGCTGTCGGGCTTCATCGCCAAGCTGAACCTGATCAGTGCGCTGGTGCGCACGTCGGGCCCGGCGGCCTGGGCGCTGGTGGCGCTGCTGATCCTTTCGGGGCTGGCGACCTTGCTGGCCATGACCCGGTTGGGTATTCAGCGCTTCTGGACACCCCAGGAGCGGCCCTCGCCGCTGTTGCGACGTTTCGAATGCGTGCCCATCGTGGTGCTGCTGGGGCTGTGCGTCGTGCTGACGGTCAAGGGCCAGTGGCTGCTGGACTACACCCGCGACACCGCCGCGCTGCTCAATGACCCCAGCCACTACATCGACGCGGTAATGACCACCGAGGTGCGGCCATGAAGCGCCTGTTCCCTGCGCCTTTGCTATCGCTGGCCTGCGGCCTGCTGTGGTTGCTGCTGAACCTGTCGCTGAGTCCGGGCAACCTGCTGCTGGGCGCCGTGCTGGGCATTCTGGCCCCCCTGCTGATGCGCTCGCTGCGGCCGCTGCCTGTGCGCATCCGCAAACCCGGGGTCATTCTCTGCTTGCTGGCCCGGGTGGGGATCGACGTGGTGGTCTCCAACCTGCAGGTGGCCTGGGCCGTGCTCAACCTGGGCCGCCGGCCGCCCCGCTCGGCATTCGTCAAGGTGCCCCTGGACCTGCGCGATGCCAACGGCCTGGCGGCCCTGTCGACCATCACCACGGTGGTGCCTGGCACGGTCTGGTCGGAACTGGCCCTGGACCGCAGCATTCTGCTGATGCATGTGTTCGACCTGGAGGACGAAGCCCGCTTCATCGCCCACTTCAAGGCCACCTACGAACGCCCTCTCATGGAGATCTTCGAATGAGCGCCCTGCTGGACCACGTCATCGTGCTGAGCCTGGCGATCTTCGCCCTGGCCATGCTGCTGACCCTGTACCGCCTGTTCAAGGGCCCCTCCGCCCAGGACCGGGTGCTGGCGCTGGACTACCTGAACATCCTGGGCATGTTGACCATGCTGGTGCTGGGCATTCGCTACGCCAGTGAAACCTACTTCGAGGCAGCGCTGCTGATTGCCCTGTTTGGTTTTGTCGGCTCGTTTGCCCTGGCCAAATTCCTCTTGCGCGGCGAGGTGATCGAATGAGCGAAGTACCGGTGTGGGCTGAAATCGCCGTTGGGGTGCTGCTGTTGCTGGGTAGCCTCTTCGCCTTGCTGGGGGCGATTGGCATGGTCTGCCTGAAAGACTTTTTCCAGCGCATGCACCCTCCGGCCCTGGCCTCGACCCTGGGCGCCTGGTGCGTGTCGCTGGCCTCGATTCTGTACTTTTCGATGGTGCGACACGAACCCGTGCTGCATGCCTGGCTGGTGCCGATCCTGCTGGCCATAACCCTGCCGGTCACCACCCTGCTGCTGGCGCGCGCCGCGCTGTTTCGCAAACGCATGGCGGGCGAGCCCGTGCCGGGTGAAGTCAGCAGTCGCGAAACCCCTTAGCGGCTTGCGCAGAGGGTTCAAGGTTGCCCTGGCCGCGTCGCGGTTTGCCCGATACTGCGGGGCGTTCATGACGCGACCAGGTCCGCTGCTACAGCGCGGCTGCGACTTTGTCGGCCACCGGGGCGGGTACCCAGGCACGCCACAGTTGCGGGTGGTCCTTGAGGAAGGCGGTCGCGGCCTGGCGCGGCGGCAGGTGCTTTTCGCTCATGGTGGCCAAGGCCTTGTTGAGGTCATCAATGGGCAACTGCACGTTCTCGAAGAAACTCACCAGTTGCGGGTAATTCTTGGCAAACGCCGTGGACACTCCCACCGATAGAATCGATGGCGGCGAGCGTGTGGGCCGGGGCGCCGGGTTGTCCGCCTGGGTCAGGGTTTTCCAGGCCTCGGGGTCGAACGCCGGCTCCTGCAATTGCACCAGGCGGTAACGCCCCAGCAGCGGCGTTGGCGACCAGTAATAGAACAACACCGGCTGGCCCCGCTTGATCGACGAAGTGATTTCAGCGTCCAGCGCCGCACCACTGCCCGAACGGAAGTTGGTGTAGCTGTCACTCAGGCCATAAGCCTTGAGTTTCTGACCGTTGACCACCTCTGAGGTCCAGCCGATAGGGCTGTTCAGAAAGCGGCCCTTGCCGGGGTCCTCGGGGTCGCGGAACACGTCTTTGTAGCGCGGCAGGTCACTGACACTGCGCAGCTCGGGCGCCAGCGGCTTGATGCCTCGCGCAGCGTCGCCCTTGATCACGTATTCCGGCACCCACCAGCCTTCGGTCGCCCCCGCCACCAGGTTGCCCAGCCCCTTGACCTGGCCCGCGGCCTCGGCCTTGACCCACACGGGGCTGCGCCCGGCCCACTCTTCGGCGATGACCTGAATATCATTCTTCGCCAGGGCGGTTTCCAAGGTGATGGTCGTGCCGGGCAGCGTATCGGTGGGCAGGTCGTAGCCTTTTTCTACCACCAGGCGCAGCACCTCGGTGATCAGGCTGCCACTTTCCCAGTTCAGGTCGGCAAAGTGAATGGGCGCCGGCGCGGCGCGCAACGGCGACGCCCCCAGCAACAAGCAGCAGAACACAGCGGACACTATCAGTTTCATCGGCACAGCCTCGACAATCAGCACCCACTGACTGTAGACCACTGCGCCGGCGTTACTCGCTGGGCTTGAATGTCAGCTCGCCCTTGCGCCATTTGGCGGCCTTGGACGAGGCGGCCTTGAGGGTCTTGGCCAGGCCACCCTGCAGTTGCTCGTTAGCGGCGAACACCATGACCACGGTCTGGCCTTCCTTGAAGACGATACCGTTGCCATCGGCCGTGCTGACAAAAGCGTATTCACCCAGCCCATACACCGCCAACTTGATTTCGCGGAACTTGATTTCAAACTTTCCGCCTTCTCGGCTGGGCAATACCGCAGCCCGGAAGTGGTCGCCCACTTTCAGTTCCAGGCGGGGCTTGTCGTCCACTACCAGTGCGCTTTCGGTGTCGAGCTCGGCCATGTAAATGCCTTCGGCGGTTTGCTCGGTGACATACACAAAACGCGATTGAAACAGTTTTACCAGTTTGGCGCGAAGATCGCCCAGCACGAACAGCGCGTGCATTTCCAGATTACTTACTGCCAATTAAAAATCCTCGAAATGAAAACACTGCCCCGTCCAGCACGGGCAGCCGAACCCAACCCGGCCGGACCCGAACACCAAGGCCCGGCGTGATGAAAACAAGTCCAGAAAAGACCAGGCCAGCCCTGCCACCAGAAAAGGCGAGGCTCGCTCCGCAGCGCAGAAGACTAACGGAAACAGCCCAGGGACGACGCCCGCAGGCAGAAACTGACCTCGAAGGAAAAAACCACCTAGCGTGTAAGACGTTGCCCATTCACTGGAATCAGCAATACGCCACAGTCCGCGGTACCTTTTCCGACATCCTGACGCAGTGAAAAATGCGATAGCTATGCAGGCCACTGCGCACAGGGCGCACAGCTCCCTCACGAGAAGGAACGAACATGCACGATTCAACGGAAAAGCGTCGAGCATTCATCGACGAGGCCAACACGACTATCGACTTCGGCGCTCTATTGTACCGACACATGGGGTCACAGGGCTACCACTCCACGCCCCGCTGCCATGTAATTCCGGCCGGACGCAACTTCTATCATATTCAGGAACGCGACTCGGGGCGTACCCTGGGGTTTCGCAGTGGCCACCTTGAAGCATGCGCGTTGGCCCGGCAACTGGAAAGCGGTGTACCCGCCTAAAGGAGTTTGTAGTATCGCCGATACAATTGGCAAACCCTCTTCGAGATGATCGCCATGCTAGAAATCAACCCGGTCCTCGGCCTGCTGGCGCAGCCGGACGAGGACACGGCGCGGGTACGTGCCGAAGCCGAAGCCGCGGCGGCCAAGGAAGCTGCCACCCAGCGCCAGGCCCAGCAGACCGCCAGCCGCCGGCGCACGCGCCAGCACAACCAGCGCATTGCCGAACTGCAGAGCCAGGCCAGGCATGAACAGCACCAGTACATGGCGGCGCAGAACGCCGACTACCCCACCGTTGCCGAGCGTAACCTGGCACTGATCCGTGCTCGAGCCAGCATGATGGCCGCGCATATCGCCAGGGACCTGGCGACCACCGTGCCCGCCACGCCACAGCAGCAGGCCGGCACCGGGAATGTGGACTCGCGCAGTATCGACACCGACGCCTGAGGGGCTCGGTCGCCCTGGCAGGCGCTGGCTGCCAAGCCAGCGCCTGCAGGAAAAGCGTGACTACACGCCCCTGACAGGACCGGCGCCATACCCCATCAAATCAGCTTGCGCTGCAGCGCTTCCTGCAGCGAGCTTTGCGCCAACTGCTTGATAAGGGCGTCGGGGCCCGGGCTTACCTACACCCGCGGCTTGTGCTCGGCGGCAGGGGCCGCGGGGGGCCAGTTCTGCACCTGAGGCAGGTGATGGTGCGAATAGGTTTCAGATTGAAGACCACGGTGTCGGCCGCTCTGGCACAAGGTTTAGGGTTGGATCGAACTCTTTTGCATGAAACTTTTCATAGCCTAGACAGGCGCATATTCAGCCACGCACCGGCAGGCTTCCCCTGCCTTGGAGATGACATGGAAACCGAACAAACCAATCTGGGCACCCTGTTCGCACAACTGGGGCTGGACAGCGACCCTGACAGCATCGACCGTTTCATCGCTGCTCACCCTTTGCCAGCGGACGTCAAACTGATCGATGCCCCGTTCTGGGAAGAACGTCAGGCGCAATTTCTGAAAGAAGAGCTACGCGCCGATGGGGGCGACTGGGCCATTCCCATCGACGAATTGAACCAGCGCCTGCATCAGCAGGCCTGACGGGCCGGCAACAGGCCAGGGTCGACGGCCAGTTGCGCGACCCAGGCGTCGCGGCACTCCAGCGCTTCGGCGCGGCTCGCAAAGGCAGTGCCGCGCCGCTCGCCGTTGACCAGCACTACCCAGCACACACGTTTGCCCACGGCCTGAAGGCCGGAAGGCACACCGCTGCCGATCATGACGGCCACATCAACTTTGCTTTGCATGATTTCCCTCCCGAGATTTCATTAGCTAGCTAACAATATAGCTATCATAGTGCCTTCGGCGATGAAGAAACAGTGAACTCTGGTATAGCTTCGTTACAGAAACGGTAACAAAGGCGGGTTAACCTCGAGCGTTTTGCGGTGTGTATCCCAGCCGAAACCCGCCCCAGTGCCGCCCCTTGATGTGTATCGGCACCGACAGATCGTGCATGAGCTCCCCGGTATCGCGCGTGTAGGTTTGCAGCAGCACCGCCTGCTCATGGCTGCCGCAGCGGGCGCCGGTACGGTCGTCGAACCTGCGCTTGCTACGGTTGCGCAGGGTGTCCTGGGCCGCATCGCCGGTCAGAGGCTGGTTGAACGCCTGGTTATGGGTAGGCACATAGCCTTGGGGCGTGCAGGCAATGGCGAACACCAGGCCTTCGTGGCGCTGCAGCAGGGGTTCCTGAATCGGCGGCAGCACCTGGTCGGTGTACCGGTCGAAACGGGTGTGGAATTTGGTCGGGTGCGTATTGGCGATGGGAAGGTAGTGGCGGTCGAACAGATCGTCCAGGCTGATACGGCCGCTGTCGACGTCCTGCTCGAACTGTCCCGCGATCTGCGCGGCGCCTTCGCGGGCCAGGTCGTAGATGCGCTGGTGGTAGTCGTCCAGCCCGACTTCGGCCAAGCGCTCGCTGATGCTTTCGGCCTGGGCCTCCATCTGCATCGCGGCCTTGGCGAGGTGCTGGGTCTGGCTGTCGCTGACGGCCAGGTCGCCGCGCATCTGCTCCACCGCCTGGAACAGGCTGGCCAGTTGCTCGCGGTTGGTCCGGGCGCCCCGGGCGATTTCGCCCACCTGGCTTTCAACCCCCGCCGCCAGGGCCGCGATGGTCTTCAACTGCCCGCCGGTATGCTCCACCTGCACCACCCCTTCGCCCAGGTCGCTGGACAACTGGCGGATCTGCTCCACCACCTGGGCCGTGCGCAACTGAATGTCGGCCACCATCTGCCCCACCTCTTGCGTGGCAGTCGCGGTGCGCCCGGCCAGGCCGCGCACTTCATCGGCGACCACGGCGAAGCCGCGCCCGTACTCGCCGGCACGGGCCGCCTCGATGGCCGCGTTGAGGGCCAGCAGGTTGGTCTGGCTGGCGATGGACTGAATGACCGCCGTGACCCGCTGGATATCTTCGCTACGCTGGCTCAGCGCCTCGACCAGTTCGCGGCTGGCCGTGGCTCGCTCGCTGAGCTGGTGCATGCGGGCGATGGACACGGCCAGCACCTCGCGGCCCGCCACGCCATGGCGATGGACCTCGCCGGCGGCGGCCAGGGCTTGCTCGCTGAGCTGGGAGGTGACCTGTTCGGTGCCGATCATGACCTCGGCGCTGCTGACGACCTGCGCGGCCGCGCCAAGCTGTGACTGCACGCGCGCCGCCAACTGCCGCACGGAAAATGCCACCCCCGCGGCGGACAAGGCGTTGTGGCTGGTAGTGCGGGACAAATCACGGGTCAGGTCCGCGAGGGGCGGCGCCGTATCGAGCACCGTCGCCGCGGGCGCAGGCTGCCCCAGGCGCGGTAGCCACAGGCACAACAACGCCAGGGGAGCAGCCAGGTAGAAGGACAGGCTGGCGAACGCCATGGCGGTCAGCAGGCCCAGCAAGGCCAGGCTTTGCAGGGCAGGCAACCAGAAGTGGGGGCGGCGCACGGCCGATGGCCGGGCAGCGCCGAGCAGAGATCCGTCTCTCATCATTTCAAGCACCTCGTGGGCATTGTCATTGTTCTGACGTCATTAAACGCCACAACAAGGCAATTGGCCACTACCGCTCGCTCCACGCCGACCTGGAACGCGGTGTGGCTGAGTGCCGGGCGCCGCCTTTCGTCCGGCACATCGCGTGTACTGCTGACGCAGCCAGGTCCGCTGCTACTGGTCAGCGGGGCTCGCGCCCCTGCGACGCATCAGGCCTGGCGCTGGTGCTTGTCGATCTGCTCGTGGCGCTCTTGGGCCTCGATGCAATATTTGGTGGTCGGGCTGATCAGCAGGCGCTTGAGGCCGATCGGCTCGCCGCTGTCGTCGCACCAGCCGAAGCTTTCGTCGGCGATGCGGCCCAGGGCCTGTTCCAGTTGTGGCAGCGAACGTTGGTCGCGGTCGATGACGTTGACCAGCCAGTGGCGCTCTTCTTCGACGGAAGCAGCGTCAGCCGGGTCAGCCGGGGTGTCCAGGCTCTCGATGGCGATGCGGCTCTGCTCGATACGCTCGTGCGTCTCGACCTTGAGCGCCTGCAGCAGCTCGGTGAAAAATGCCAGCTGCTCGGCGTTCATGTAGTCATCGGCCGGCATGGCCAGCAACTTTTCCTTTGTCATTGATTTCTCTATAAAAAATACGTGCATTAAGGCGAATCAAAATGTGCTGCCGGACCCGGTCCGACCCCACGGAATTCTTCAAGCGCCAACCGGCACTCAATTTATGAGGGGCGGCAGTCTAAGGCGGGTTTTCGCGCGCAGCAACTGAATTGAAGGCAGATTTGACCAATAACCTGCATCTTTGCGCAATGGCACCGGCGTCGCACCGGCCCAGGGCTGGCGTAGCCGAATAAAATGCCGCCAACAGGCGGCCATCTTCGGACTAAACGCAGCAAAAAGCAAAAAAGCCCGCGGGGCGCCGAAAACGGCGCCGCGCGGGCAAAAAATCGCAACCCCGTCAGCGCTTCAACAAGCGCTTGCTGCGATACTGGTCGATGATCACGGCCACCACGATGATCAGCCCTTTGATGATGTCCTGAACGTAGGCGTCGACCCCCACGAAGGTAAAGCCGGATGCCATCACGCCGAGAATCAGCGCACCGATGACCGTGCCGCTGATGCGCCCTACCCCGCCCACCAGGCTGGTGCCGCCGATCACGGCCGCGGCGATGGCGTCCAGCTCGTAGGACATGCCCATACCGGCCTGGCCGGTGGCGGCCCGTGCCGAGGCCACCACCCCGGCCAGGCCCGCCAGCAGGCCGGCGATGCTGTAGACGATGACCAGGTGGCGCTTGACGTTGATGCCACTGGTACGCGCTGCCTGCATGTTGCCGCCGATGGCGTAGGTGTACTTGCCATAGCGGGTATAGCGCAGGGCAATGTGGAAGATCACCGCCACCACCAGGAAGATGATCACCGGCATCGCCCCGCGGCCAATGGCCGTGTAGCTGTCCGACAGCATGCTGATGGGCTGCCCTTCGGTGTACAGGCGGGCCAGCCCGCGGGCCGACACCATCATGCCGAGGGTGGCGATGAAGGGCGGGATGCCCGTCAGGGCGATGATGCTGCCGTTGATGGCCCCCGCCAGCAGGCCCACGCCCAATCCCGCCAGCACCGGTGCCCACACGGGCAGGTCGGTGAGGTGCGGGAACACCGCGCGGGCATAGTCCGAGCTTTGCGCCAGGCTGGCGGCGACCATGGCCGACATGGCCAGCACCGAGCCTGAAGACAGGTCGATACCGGTGGTGATGATCACCTGGGTGACGCCAATGGCGATCAGGCCGATGATCGACACCTGCAGGATCATCAGCACCAGGCGCTGGGAGTTCATCAGAAAACTCTGGTCCCGCACGATCCAGCCAAATACCTCGAACACCAGGCCGATGCCGATCAGCACCAGCAGAATGCTCAGTTCGGTGGGCATGCGCCGCCGGGAGCGGCTGGGTGGCGCGGCGACAGGTTTGTTGTCAGTCAGGGTGGTCATGGTCTGGTTCCTTATTGTGGGTACGCGGGCGCGGCGGTTTCCAGCGTGCTGGTCGCGACGCCCGAGGCCAGGTGCATGATGCGTTCCTGGGTCGCGTCGGCGCGGTCCAGGGTGCCGGTCATGTGCCCTTCATGCATGACCAGGATGCGGTCACTCATGCCCAGCACTTCCGGCAATTCGGACGAAATCATGATCACTGCCAGGCCCTCGTCGGCCAGGTTGGCGATCAGGCGGTAGATTTCCGCCTTGGCACCGACGTCGACGCCCCGGGTAGGCTCGTCGAGGATCAACACCCGGGGCTGGGTCATCAGCCAGCGCGCCAGCAAGGCCTTCTGCTGGTTGCCGCCCGATAGGCTGTCGATGCACTGGTCCAGGGACGGGGTCTTGACCCGCAAACGCTTGCACATGTCATCGCACAGCAGACGCAGGGCCTTCTGGTGCACAAAGCCGTGGCCCACGTAGTGCGGCAACACCGCCACCTCCATGTTCTCCAGCACCGACAGGCACGAAAACAGACCGGTCAGCTTGCGGTCTTCGGTCAGCAGCGCCAGGCCCAGGTGGATGGCCTGGCCCGGGTCGGTCATGCGCACCGGCTTGCCGTCGACGAACATCTCGCCTTCGGTGGCCGGGGTGATGCCGAACAGGGTTTCGGCGATGTTGGTGCGCCCTGCCCCCATCAGCCCGGCGATGCCGAGCACCTCGCCAGCCCTCAGCTCAAAGGAGACGCCTTCGAACACCCCCTTGAGGCCCAGGTTGCGCGCTGCCAGGCGCACTTCGCCCAAGGGCTGGGTACGTTGCGGAAACAACTGGGTCAGCTCGCGCCCGACCATCAGCGTGATCAGGGTGTCGCCATTGAGGGTGCCTGCGGGGTACTGGCCAATGAAGCAGCCATCGCGGAACACCGCTACCTGATCGGCGATGGTGAACACCTCGTCCATCTTGTGGGTGATATAGACGATGGCTTTGCCCTGGGCCTTGAGGTCGCGGATGATGGAGAACAGGTGCGCCACTTCCTTTTCGGTAATGGCCGAGGTGGGTTCATCCATGATCAGGATCTCGGAGTCGTAGCTGACCGCCTTGGCGATCTCCACCATCTGCCGCGCGGCGATGCTCAGTTCGCCCACCAGATCATCCGGCGTCAGGTCGATGCGCAGCCGGGTGAGCAGCTGCGTGGTGGCCCGGTGCATGGCACCGTGGTCGACCGTGTGCCATGGGGTCAGCGGCTCGCGGCCTATCCAGATGTTCTCGGCGATGCTCATGTGCGGCATCAGGTTGAGTTCCTGGTGAATCATGGCGATCCCGGACTTCAAGGCCGCGAGGGGGTTGTCCAGGGTCACGGCCTGGCCACGCAGGCGCAGCTCACCGCTGTCGGGCTGGTGGATGCCGGCGATGATTTTCATCAGCGTCGACTTGCCCGCGCCGTTCTCGCCCATCAGGGCCAGCACTTCACCGCGGTGCACACTGAGGCGAACGTTGTCCAGGGCGGTCACGCCGGGGAAGCGCTTGGTCACGCCGGCCACTTCCAGCAAGCATTCATGTTCAACAGGGTCATTGGCATAGGCAAGCATCGGGGAGCACTCCAGGGCGAGCGGCAATCAGTGTTTGAACTGGTCGGCATTTTCAGCGGTGATCAGCTGGAACGGCACCATGAGCCGGGGCGCCACGGTTTCCTTTTTCGCCAATTTCACGGCCGCGTCCACCGAGGCATCCGCCTGGCCCTTGGCGTCCTGATACACCGAAACGGCCAGATCGCCCTTCTTCACCGCATTGAGGCCGTCGGGCGTGCCGTCCACACCGCCGATCAGCACTTTGCCCTTCTCGACACCGGCCTGTTTGAGCGCCATGGCCGCACCGATGGCCATTTCGTCATTGTTGGAGAACACGGCGTTGAACTCACGGCCCTGGGTGATCCAGTCATTGACCAGGTCCATGCCTTTCTGGCGCAACCAGATACCACTCTGCTCCTGGTCGATCTTGATGCCGGGGTATTTGGCCAGGATTTCCTTCACGCCCTTGGTGCGGTTCTGGGTGGAGTTGTTGGCCAGGTCGCCCAGCAGGATCACCACATTGCCCTTGCCGCCCAACTTGTCGGCCAGGTACTGGGCCTGCATTTCGCCGGCCTTGACGTCATCGGAGGCCACCACCACCACGCCCTTGGGCTGGTTGGGGTCATCCGGACTGCGGTTCACGTACACCAGCGGAATGCCAGCCTCGGTGGCCTCTTTGGTGATGCGCCCGGTGGCCGCGGTGTCCACCGGGTTGACGATGATGGCGTCGACCTTCTGGCTGATGAAGCTTTCAACCTGGCTGAGCTGCTTGACCACGTCCCCGCGGGCATCCTCGAATTGCAGCGACACGCCTTCGGGCAAGGACTTGGCTTTGGCGCCCATGGCTTCGCGCAGGTAGGTCAACCAGGTGTCATCGAATTGCGACATGGCCACACCGACCTTGAGGTCGGCCAAGGCAGCACCGCTGGCCAGGGACAGGGCCATTGCCAGGCATAGGCGGCGGATGGCAGACGAGCGTGTGGAGCGCAGCCGCGTGGCTGACGGGGTGGAGGTTTTCATCGACGGCACCTTTTTATTGTTGTGCTTGGTTTTTTCATCCGCCGCGCCGGATGCGCGGTGGATGTGAAAGTCGGAACCTGCAATTGACTCTAGTAGAAAATAAATTCCATATCAAATGAAATTAGAATTTTGTTACAGCTTCCAGCGTAACCACCTCATGCCGGGCAGCACTGCGCCGGGCAGCGTCCAGCACCACCAGGGCCTGCACCGCATCGCGGGGGTCAACCGGCAACGGCGCGCCGTGGTCGACGGCGGCTTGCAACTGCTGGTAGAACCGCGGCCAGTCGCCCCGTTCGGACGGTACTTTCTCCCGGTCCTGGCCTTGCTCGAACCAGCCCCAGCGTCGGTGCTCCTCCACGCCCCAGCTATCGCCGGCGCTGGCTGGGGTCAGCCCGGCCTCGGCCTGCTCGCTCTGTACGTCGAGGCCCTCGACACAGTAACTGCCATGCTCGCCACTGACGCGAAACCGTGGCCTTGGTGCACTTTCCAGAGCATGACCGTACAAATGGCTGACCACCCCGCTGGCGTGGGTCAAGGACACGAAGAAACCATGGTCGACGCTATGCTGGGGGTGTTGCTCAAGCTCGGCATACACCTGGCTGACCGGGCCGAACAGCAGCAGCGCCTGGTCCACCAGGTGGCTGCCCAGGTCGCGCAGCCAGCCGCCACCGCTGTCGTTACCGACGCTGTCGGGTTCAAAACGCTCCATGGCCGACTCGAAGCGCTGCACCCGGCCCAGCACCCCCGTGTCCAGCAACTTGCGCACGGTGAGAAAATCCGAGTCCCAGCGCCGGTTCTGGTACACGCTCAGCGGTACCGCCTGGCGCTCGGCGGCGTCCACCAGCACCCGCGCCTGTTCAGCGTCGGCTGCGAACGGCTTGTCGCTGACCACCGCCACCCCATGCTCGATCGCTTCGAGCACCAGGCCAGGGCGGCCCTTCAACGAGGTCGAGATCACCACCGCGTCGACCCCCGCCGCCACCAGTTGAGCCAGGTTGTCGTACGCCGCGACGCCGGGATAATCCGCTGCCAGTTGCGCCCGCCGCTCCGGCGACCGGGTGACCACCCCCACCCAGGTGGCGCTGCTCAGCGATGCCAGCAGTGGCGCGTGAAACACGCGGCCGCCGCGGCCATACCCTACCAGTCCTATACGCATGCTGCGGTCCTCCTGTTGCGGTTCAGTACTGGCGCGCCCGCGCCAGTTGCTGGTCCTGCGCGCGCCGCGCCTGGGCAGTACGGTCGCTGGTGGAGACCTGCGCGACGCCTACCCGCCACCACGACAGGTAACCGTGCACCATGGTCTTGGGCAGTACCTTGATGTCGATCAGGGTCGACACTGTCTGCTGGCGGGCATCGATCAGCGCTGCGTGCAGCTGGTCCAGGGTGCTGACCTTGTAGGTCTTGCAACCGTAGGCCGCGGCGCTCATGGCAAAGTCCACCGGGATGAAGCCGCCATCCAGGCGCCCGGTCTCGGGGTCGCGGTAACGGAACTCGGTGCCGAAGCTGCCCATGCCGTTGCCCATCTGCAGGTTGTTGATGCAGCCGAAAGTCATGTTGTCCAGCAGCAGCACGTTGATCTTGCGCCGCTCCTGGATAGAGGTGACCAGCTCCGAATGCAGCATCAGGTACGAACCGTCGCCCACCAGGGCGTAGACCTCACGCTCGGGCTCGGCCAGTTTCACCCCCAGGGCTGCATTCACTTCATACCCCATGCACGAATAGCCGTATTCCACGTGGTAGCTGTTGGCGCTGCGGGTCTGCCAGACGCGTTGCAGGTCACCCGGCAGGCTGCCAGCCGCCGCGACCACCACGGCGCTGGCCTCGATTTCGCGGTTGATCACGCCCAGCACCTGGCTCTGGGTCAAGGCCGAACCGGTCAGTTCAATGAATTCGCGCAGCACGGCCGGGTCCAGGCCATCGACCACTTCCGGCACGAAATCCTGGCTGCGGTAACCCACGCTGTAGACGCGCTCCACCTCGGCCTGCAACCGCGCTCGCGCCTCGATCACCTGGTTACCCCAACCGGCGCGATAGCCCTGGCGTGCCAGGGGTTCAGCCAACTGCTGCAGGGCCAGCTTGGCATCGGCGAGCACCTGCACGGCGTCCAGCTTGAGCACGTCGGCGCCATTGACGTTGAGGTTGAGGAACTGTACCTCGGGGTTCTGGTACAACCACTTGGAGGACGTGGTGAAGTCGGTGTAGCGGGTGCCGATGCCGATGATCAGATCGGCCTCAAGGGCCAACTGGTTAGCCGCCAGGCAGCCGGTTTCGCCAATGCCGCCCACATTCAGCGGGTGGCTGGAGACCAGGGTGCCCTTGCCCGCCTGGGTTTCGGCGAAGGGAATGTCGAAGCGCTCGGCGAACGCCTGCAGGGTGTCCCCTGCGCCGGCGTACTTGACCCCGCCCCCGCAGATGATCAGTGGTTTGCGCTTGCCCGCCAGCAACGCAGCGGCGTCGGCGATGGCGGCGTCCACCGGCGGGCGACGGTCCACCCGGTGCACCCGCCGGGCCAGGAAACTGTCAGGGTAGTCATGGGCCTCGGCCTGCACGTCCTGGGGCAGCGCCAGGGTCACGGCACCGGTCTCGGCCGGGTCGGTGAGCACACGCATGGCCTGCAGGGCAGCGCTGATCAGTTGCTCGGGACGGTTGATGCGGTCCCAGTATTTGCTTACGGCCTTGAAGGCATCGTTGGTACTGATGCTCAGGTCATGGAACTGTTCGATCTGCTGCAACACCGGGTCGGGCTGGCGGCTGGCGTACACGTCACCGGGCAGCAACAGCAGGGGGATACGGTTGGCCGTGGCGGTAGCCGCCGCCGTCAGCATGTTCGCCGCGCCCGGCCCCACCGATGAGGTACAGGCGTAAATTTTACGGCGCAGGTGCTGCTTGGCGAAGCCGATGGCGGCGTGGGCCATGCCCTGTTCGTTGCGGCCCTGGTGCACCACCAGTTGGCCGCCGTCCTGCTCCAGGGCCTGGCCCAGGCCCAGCACGTTGCCATGGCCGAAAATGGTGAACACGCCTTCGACGAACTTGCTCTGCACGCCGTCCACTTCGATGTACTGGTTGTCCAGGAAACGCACCAGGGCCTGGGCCATGGTCAATCGTGTCGTGCTCATGTTCGCACCTTTTATTCTTCAAACGGTTTCTGTGGTCAAACCGACGCCCCGGAATCAGCTCAACTGCTGGCTCAGGTAGCTCATGCTCTGCCCCAGCGCGTGACGGATATCGGCCAGGCCATGGACGCTCTCGGCGAACGGTTCCCATGACACGTAACCGTCATAGCCGCTGCTGAGCAGGCTGTCGATCTGCGCGGCGTTGCCGAGGATGTCGTGTTCGCCGATCAGCACGCGGTGCCCGTCCTGGATGCTGGCGAGCGGCGCCTCGCCGTCTTCCACGCCGCTGATGTGCACCAGCCCGGTGAGCGCCGGGAAGAACGCCTGCTCACCGGCCAGGTGGTGGTGAAAGGTGTCATGCACTAGCCGGAACACGTCCAGGCCGCCGACGGCCTTGATCGCCTCCACGGCCTGGCCCTTGCGCCGCAGCGCAGACTGCTCGAAGCCCAGGGGTTCGACGAACCCCAGCAAGCCATGCTCGCGCAGGATCGGCGCCAGCTCGGTCAGCGCGGTACGCAGGCCCGCGGCGCGGGCAGCCGTGTCGCGGGTATCGCCGTGCTCGTTGAGCGGGCACATCACCAGGCCCGTGGCACCGCAATCGCGGGCATAGGCCGCCAGCTTCAGGGCCTGGGCGCGGCGTTCATCGTTCCATACGTCGAAGGGGTAAAGCGCGTTGATCGACAACACGCGAATGCCGTGTGCGGCGCACAAGTGGCGAATACGTTCCGGTGGCGTGCCGTCTTCGATCTCGACGCCCTTGAGGTCGTTGCGGATCTCAATGGCATCAGCTTTCAGGGCCACGGCCAGGTCGATGAACTCCGCCAGTGGCAGGTGGGGGGCGACCATGCGGTTGAGGGCGAAACGCAGGGGCTGGCGCATTTGTCATTGTTCTCCGGAAGAATGGCGCGGACGGTTTTGAATACGCGATGGCCGCTTCTCGAGCTTCGCCCGGCCCCACAGGGAAAAGAGCAGCCGTGCTGTGGGGGCAGGCGACGCCGGGGCTACTTGGCCGTAGGCATGCTGAACTCGGCGCCCTTGGCGATGCTGTCGGGCCAACGTTGCATCACGCTCTTGTAGCGGCTGTAGAACCGCAGCCCTTCTTCGCCGTAGGCGTGGTGGTCGCCAAACAGCGAGCGCTTCCAGCCCCCGAAGGAATGCCAGGCCATGGGTACAGGAATCGGTACGTTGATGCCGACCATGCCCACCTTGATGCTGCGGGCGAAGGCCCTGGCGATGCCGCCGTCACTGGTGAAGCACGACACGCCGTTGCCGAATTCGTGGGCGTTGATCAGTTCTACCGCGGTGGCGAAATCCGGCACGCGGATGATGCCCAGCACCGGGCCGAAGATTTCCTGCTGGTAGATGCTCATCTCGGCAGTCACGCCATCGAACAGCGTGGCACCGATGAAGAAACCCGCTTCGCTGCCCGGCACCTTCAGGCCGCGGCCATCCACCAGCAGCCTGGCACCCTGCTCCACGCCCTGGGCAATGAAGCCTTCGACCTTGGCCTTGTGCTCGGCGGTCACCAGGGGGCCCATCTCGCTGTCAGCGTGGAAGCCATTGCCGACCTTGAGGCGGTCGATGCGCGGCAGCAGTTTTTCCACCAATTTGTCACCCACGTCACCCACCGCCACAGCGATGGAAATCGCCATGCAGCGCTCCCCCGCCGAACCGAAGGCCGCGCCCATCAGCGCGTCCGCGGCCTGGTCGAGGTCGGCGTCGGGCATCACGATCATGTGGTTCTTGGCGCCCCCCAGGGCCTGGACACGCTTGCCGCGGCTACTGGCCTGCTGGTGGATGTACTCGGCGATGGGGGTGGAGCCCACGAACGAAATGGCCTCGATGTCCGGGTGCTGCAGCAGGGCATCCACGGCCGTCTTGTCACCCTGCACCACGTTGAACACGCCATCCGGCAGCCCGGCCTCGGTCAACAGGCGGGCCATCAACAGACTGGCGCTGGGGTCACGCTCCGAGGGCTTGAGCACGAAGCAGTTGCCGGTGACCAGGGCCATGGGGATCATCCACAGCGGCACCATCACCGGAAAGTTGAAGGGCGTGACACCCGCGCATACCCCCAGGGGCTGGCGCAGGTTCCAGTTGTCGATACCACCACCGATGTTGTCGCTGAAGGAGGTCTGCAGCAGGCTCGGCGCGCCGCAGGCGAACTCGACGATCTCGATGCCACGGGTGACTTCGCCCTTGGCGTCGGAGAACACCTTGCCGTGCTCTCGGCAGATCAAGTGCGCCAGCTCGTCGTGGTACTGGTCCAGCAGTTCCTTGAACTTGAACAGAATGCGTGCGCGGCGCAGGCTCGATTGCTCGGCCCAGGCCGGGAAGGCTTTTTTCGCCGAGGCCACGGCCTGTTCCACCGTGTGCACGCTGGCCAGGGCCACGCGCGCCTGCACCTCACCGGTGGCCGGGTTGAACACCGGGCTGTGGCGCTGGGCCTCTTCACTGACGCGGCCGTGCAGGTAGTGGCCGATTACGGGGGCTTCGCTCATGGTCGTTCTCATGTCCAGAAGGGAGTCAAAGGTCCAGCAGCCATTCATGCTGCGGGTCGTTGTGGAACTGCCACACCCGCTTGGGCCCGGCCATCACGTTGAGGTAGTAGCTTTCGTAGCCGTAAGGCACGCTGACCGGGTGGTAGCCTTCGGGCACAACCACCAGATCGTTGTTTTCCACGGCCATGGCCTGGTCTATGTGGCGGTCGTCGGTGTACACCCGCTGGAACACGAAGCCCTGCGGTGGGTTGACCTGATGGTAATAGGTTTCCTCCAGGAAGCTCTCGGCCGGCAGCGCATCGCGGTCATGCTTGTGGGGCGGATAGCTGGAACTATGGCCCGAAGGCGTGCGTACCTCGACCACCAGCAGGGAATGGGCCACCTCGGTGTCCGGCAGGATGTCGCACACGTAGCGGGTGTTCGCGCCCTTGCCGCGGCTGCTGCGCTTCATGCTCTGGGGGGTGATCAGCCGTGCGCTCAACTCGCCGGCCGGCGCGCCAGGGGCGGCGCACACTGCCACCTGCAGATCGCTCAGGGCTTCCAGGCGGGCTTGGCTCCCGCTGGGCAGGTACACCGCCCAGGGCGATTTCTCCTCGAACACCGAGTGCCGTTCCCCCAGGTTGTCCCAAGTGAAGGCGCCCTGAACGGGCGCCTCGCCGCTGAGGCTCGCGCGCCCGGTGAGGATCACCACGCACAGTTCCTTGTCACCGGCCGCCAGGGGCAGGCTTTCACCCAGGCTCAGGCGATGGGCACTGAAGCCCACGTATTCCAGGGTATTGTCGGCCAGGCGTACCACCTCCTGGCCCTGTTGATGACTCTTGACCAGCAGGCTCATGCAGCAGTCCTCCGTTCACGGGCTTGGGCAAGCAAGGTATGCAGGGTGTCGAAGCCCTTTTTGGCATAGACATAGCTGGGGGCCACGGCAGGGTCCTGCTCGGCCTCCACCACCAGCCAGCCCAGGTAGTCCACGGCCAGCAGTTCATCGATCAGTGGCGCGAAATCGATATCACCATCGCCCGGCACGGTGAAGGTGCCGTTGACGATGCAGTCGGGGAAACTCCACAGGTTGTTGCGCGCCAGCTGCACCACGGGCTTGCGTACGTCCTTGAAATGCACGTGGCACACGCGCTGGATATGCGTGCGCAGCACCGTCAGCGGGTCACCGCCGCCCATGTAGCAATGGCCGGCATCGAACAGCAGGCCCACTTGCGGGCCGGTCAGGGCCATGAGGGTGTCGATGTCCTGGGGCGCCTCCACGTAGGCGCCCATATGATGATGGTAGGCCAGGCGCACGCCCTGGCTGAGGGTAAAGGTTGCCAGTTCGTCGAGTTTCGCCGCGTAGTCTTCCCAGGCCTGGCGGCTATGGAAGCGCGGGCGTTCCACCAGGGGAATACGCTTGCCCTGGATGGCGTCGGCCACTTCGCCGTACACCAGTACGCTGGCGCCATTGAACGCCAGCAACTGCACGTGACTGGCGATGGCATCGATCTCTTCGGCGGCCGTGCGCTGGGCCAGGCGCCCGGAGTACCAGCCCGACACCAGGGCCAGGTCATGAGGCTTGAGCACCTGGGCCACGCCCGGGCCATCCTTGGGAAATTTGCCGTTGAGTTCAAAGCCTTCGTAGCCGATGGCCTTGCCCTCGCTGAGCGCGGTGCTCAGCGGGGTCTCGCCGCCCAGGGACGGCAGGTCGTCGTTGCTCCAGGAAATCGGGTTGATGCCGATACGAATCGCGGATGGCATGGCTGCACCTGTTGTTGTTATCGGTGTGGGTGACGTTCAGCGGCCGTGGCGGGCCGAACGCCAGGCTTCGATCAGTTGGCTGAACCGCTGGCGCACCTGGGCCACCAGGCCGGCGTCGTCGAGCTCGCCGTTGAACCAGGCGCGGCTGGGCTCATGGAAAATCGTGCGGCCCACGGCGAAACCGCGGCAGGTCGTGCTGGCAGCGGCCTGGGCAAAACCTTCGGCCAGCTCGCTGGCCGGGGCGTTGAGGCCCAGCAGCACCATGGCGGTGAGGCGCTCAGGGTCGACCTTGATGGCCGAAGTGTCGCAGCCTTCACGCTGCAGCGACTCGACCAGGAAGCGCCCCATGTGGTCGTCCCTTACCCGGCTGAGCATGGCCGACCTGAGGCCCAGCCGTGCGGTGCCGAAGGCAATGTTGGCGGAAGAACCGCCCAGGTACTTGGCGAAGCTGGAAACATCTTCCAGCCTGGCCCCCACTTGCTGGGCATAGAGGTCGACGCCCAGGCGGCCCAGGCAAATCAGGTCCACGTGTCGACCGGTGGCAAAACGAGTCTGGCCCATGCTGGCTCCTGTTATTGTTATCAGCCTGCGACACGGCCTGAGGCGGCCGGTATCGCTTTCTTGAACTCCAGACTAGAACGGCTTTTCTACCGGATCAACTTTTTTTCTATAAATTTTTCAAGCGGAATTTATTTTCCAATTTGAAGCCCGCATACTGTGTTTGAGCGTTTCTGGCGGGTTCGTCATTTGAACTGGACCTTTTGCTCAGGTTTTTTTCCCGGCCTACCCTGTAGACTGCGTGTGCCAGCCACCACCTGGGACCCGCGTGCAAAAGGGGCCCGAACGAATACGTAGAAGGATACGACCATGTCCCGCCCTGATCAGCAGGCCTCCCCCGAGCCGTCAGCCGCCAGCGCCCCGGCCAGCGCCGAGCAGTTGCTGCAACTGATCACCCGCGAATACGAAGGGCTGCCGCGCCAGCTCAAGCGTATCGCCAGCTACATGAGCCAGCAGAGCGACCGCATCATGGTCGACCGCATCAGCGACATCGCCGGCGAATGCGAAGTGCACCCCTCCGCCATCGTGCGCTTCTCCCAACGGTTCGGCTTCAGCGGCTTCAGCGAAATGCAGGCCCTGTTCCGCGAGGCCTATACCCACAAAGCCACGCCGGTGCAGAACTACCAGCAGCGCATCCGCAGCCTGATCGCCAACAAGTCGCAGAAAGCCAGCGGCGCCGACCTGGCCCGCGAATGCATCGACGCCACCCTGTCGGGCATCGAGCGCCTGGGCGGCGAGCTGGATGACGAAGCGTTCGAGAAAGCCGTGGACCTGGTGGTCAACGCCGAGAACATCTACGTGGTGGGCGTGCGTCGTTCATTCGCGGTGGCCGACTACCTGGTCTATAACCTGCAGCACACCAACAAGCGCATCCACCTGGTATCGGGCCTGGGTGGCAGCTACCGCGAGCAGATGCGCAGCGTACGCCAGGGCGACCTGGTCATCGCCATCAGCTTCACCCCCTACGGCAAGGAAACCCAGCACTGCCTGCGCATCGCCCAGCATCACCTGGCCAAGACCCTGATCATCACCGACTCCACCCTTTCGCCCCTGGCCAAGCGCGCCAACAGCGTGCTGCTGGTCAATGAGGGCAGCTCGTTCGCCTTCCGCTCGTTGAGCGCCACGCTGTGCCTGTGCCAGGCGTTGTTCATCGCGGTGGCGTACCGGCTCGAGCTGAAGGTGGACGAGATGCATGAGCAGGTGGGGTTTGAGGATTAGCACGATCGTGCGCAGGCCACGCGCCTGAGACGCCAGCCGGCTGGTTGACAACCTTCACCCCAACAGCTGACTCAACACCGCCCTCAACTTTCCCGCTTTCACCGGCTTGTTCAGCACCGGTGCACCCAACCGCTGCATCTGCCGCCGAAACGGGTCGCTGCGTTCGGCGGTGATCATGACCGCCGGGATCGCCAGGGCGTAGTGCTCACGCAGGCGCTTGATCACCTGGCAGCCGGTCACGCCGCGGTCCAGGTGGTAGTCGGCGATGATCAATTCCGGCGCGTGCCCGGCCAGCACCGCCATGGCCCCGGCCTCGTCCGTGGCGGTCAGCACCTGGCAGCCCCATTGGCCCAGCAGGTCGGCCATGCTGCGCAGAATCGCCGGCTCATTGTCCAGCACCAGCAGACGCCGCCCCGGCAACGGGTTCCCCAGGCGCGGTAGCGTTGGCAGGCTGGCCAGCGGCGGGCGGGTCGCCACCGGCACCAGGATGCTGAACACCGAACCGCGCCCCGGGGTGGAGCGCACCTGCACGCTGCTGTCGAGAATACGCGCGATGCGCTCGACAATCGCCAGACCCAGGCCCACCCCCTTTCGCTGCGCAGCGAGGCCCACATCCAGTTGGTTGAACTCCAGGAAAATGGCCTGCAACTGGTCCGGGGCGATGCCCCGGCCCGTGTCCCAGACCTCGATACGCAGGTGCTCGCCCCGACGACGCGCACCCAACAGAATACGGCCCTGCTCGGTGTAGCGGCAGGCATTGCTGAGCAGGTTGCGCAGAATACGCGTCAGCAACCGCAGGTCGGTGCACACGGCAAACTGCCCGCAGCGCAGGCTCAGCCCCAACCCGGCTGCCTGCGCCACGGGCTGGAATTCGGAAGCCAGCGGCGCCAGCACTTCCTCCAGGCGGTAGACCTCGACGTCCGGCTTTACCGCGGCCTGGTCCAGGCGCGAGATGTCGAGCAAATCGGTGAGCAGGTCTTCGGCGCCTTCCAGAGCCTGATGGGTGCGCTCCACCAGGCCCTTTTCGGCCGCCGGCAAGGGCCGCTCGCGCAGGGTGGAAATCAGCAGGCGAGCCGCGTTGAGTGGTTGCAGCAAATCGTGGCTGGCGGCCGCCAGGTACTTGTCCTTGCTGAGGTTGGCCGCCTGGGCGGCGTCGCGGGCTTCGCGCAACTCCTCGGTGCGCTCGCTGACCCGCCGCTCCAGTTCATCATTGAGCTGCTGCAAGCGCAGGGACAGGGCCTGATAACGGTTGCGCTCGGTTTCCAGTTCCTGCAGGCGCGCGGCCAGTTCCGGGTAATGGCTTTTGCGCACCGAGTGGTTGGTCAGCCCCAGTAGCCCGGCCAACGCCTCCTGGCGCGGGTCAGAGGGCTTCGCCAAACACCACCTCGACGTCACGCTGGCTGGAATGGCGCGGGTTGGTGAGGATGCACGGGTCGTGCATGGCGTGGTGGGACAGGAATGGGATGTCGGCCATGCGCACCCCGTGCAGCCCCAGGGTTTCGTGAAACCCGATGGCGTGCTTCAGGGCGATCAAGTGGTCCACCAGGCGCTGGCGGATCTGCGGGTGGCCGAGCCCACGGCAATCGATACCGCAGGTCTGGGCAATCACCTGGAAACGTTCCGGGGCGGCGCTGTAATTGAACGCTACCACGTGTTCGATCAACACCGCGTTGCACAACCCGTGGGGCAGGTCGAGAAAACCGCCCAGGCTGTGGGACATGGCATGCACCGCCCCCAGAATGGCATTGGAAAACGCCAGCCCGGCCTGCATGCTGCCCAGCATGACCTTTTCACGCAGGCCCAGGTCATGGGGGTTGGCGATCATCTGCACCAGGTGGCCGTTGATCAGGCGGATGGCCTCCAGCGCATGGGGGTCGGTCAGTGGCCCGTGGCCGGTGGACACAAAGGCTTCGATCGCGTGCACCAACGCGTCGACGCCGGTACAGGCCGACAGGAACGGGTCCATGCTCAGCGTGGTTTCCGGGTCGATCAACGCCACGTCGGGGACCGCGCCCTTGCTGACGATGGAAATCTTCATGCGCTGTTCCTGATTGGACAGGATCACGAACTGCGACACGTCCGCCGAGGTGCCGGCCGTGGTGGGAATCAGGATCAGCGGCGGGCTGGGCACACGCAGGGTATCCACGCCTTCGAACTCGAGAATATGCCGGTCGTGGGCGACCACGATGCCAATGGCCTTGGCGCAGTCCATGGGGCTGCCACCGCCCACCGCGACAATCACATCGCAGTGCTCGGCGCGGTAGCGCTCGGCGCCTTGCATCACTTCTTCGATACGCGGGTTGGGTGAAACCGCGCTGTACAGCGCATAGTCGATGCCCTCGGCGGCCAGGCTGGCCTCCACATCCGCCACCCAGCCAGCGTTGATGACACCAGGGTCGCTGACCAGCAGCACCTTGCGGGCACCGAAGTTCTTGGCGTAATTGGCGACGTGGTGGCGGCACCCGGCACCGAAGATGATCTCCGGCGAGACGAATTTGCGCAGTTGGCTGATGGCGGGGCTCATGGGCTGTTCTTCTGGCAGGGACAGTTGCGGTCAGGGTAAAGCATTGGCACGGCAATGCGCAGCCTGCCTGCGCCGTGCCGACTACTACTTTGGTACTGGCATGGCGTGCCAAAGTAGCATAGGCAAAACGCCGCACCGCGCCTGTAATGCCCGCATAACTAGAAAGAGCCTGCCCGCCATGATTCGTGTCCTTGTCTCTTTGCTCTGCCAAGCCCTGGTCGGCCTCCTGCTTGGCCTGCTCATCGCCGCCCTCGCCCACGCCGCCAGCCCGTCCCAGGCCCCCCGCGCCAAGTGGGTCCGCGCCTTGTGATACCCTGTTCCAGGCCCGTTGCCCACAACAAGAACCTGCCCCCATGTACCGATTTCTGATTGCCGACGATCACCCGTTGTTCCGCGAAGCCATGGCCCGGGTGCTGCTTGACGCCTTCGCCGGCTGCGAAGTGCTGGAAACCGCGGATCTGGACACCACCCTGGCGCTGACCGACGCCCACGATGACCTGGACCTGATCCTGCTGGACCTGAACATGCCTGGCATGCACGGCCTGGCCGGGTTGCTGACCTTGCGCAACCACGCGCCGACCATTCCCGTGGTGATCGTTTCGGCCGAGCAGGACAAGCAGGTGGTGCTGCAGGCCATCACCTACGGCGCCGCCGGCTTCATCACCAAGTCATCGCCGCGGACGCAGATGACCACTGCCATCACCCAGGTGCTGGACGGCGACGTCTACCTGCCCGCCGACATCATCCGCAGCGCCGCCAGCCGCCCGGCCCAGCCTGGCACCTCGGTGCCGGGGCTGACGGTGGAACTGCTGGAAGCCCTGACCCGCAAGCAGTTGCAGGTACTTGAGCGCATGGCCAAGGGCGAGTCGAACAAGCAGATCGCCTGGCACCTGGACATCGCCGAGACCACGGTAAAGGCGCATGTCTCGGCGATACTGCGCAAGCTGAATGTGCATAATCGGGTGCAGGCGATATTGAGCGCAGGGGAGATAGATTTCGGTGCTTATCTTCGGCGGTGACAGCCGCGAAACACGCTCACCTGCACCGGGTGGCCCTGACCCAATTCCAAGGCATACAAACAAGGCGGACCAGGCAATCTCACAGACATAACTGGCCCGAAACAGATGTAGGAGCGAGGGGGGCGCCGAGCCCTTGCTCGCGAAGCGCCGCGCGGGCGGCGCACGGTCTCAAGGGCGCCGGATATCTCCAGCCATGCACTTGGCGGCCTTCATACGGTTCCATGCCGGAAAAACAAGGCGGACCGGCAATCCCCCAGACATAACTGGCCCGAAACAAACGTTGGAGCAGAGCTTGCTCGCGAAGCGCCGCGCGGGCGGCGCACGGTCTCAAGAGCGCTGGAGAAACCCAAGCCATGCACCTAGAGGCCATGATGCGGTTTCATGACTGGCTTTTAGGGCCCCGCTGGAGATCTCATCATGGCCACCAAGCGCTAGTCGATGGTGTTGTAGCGCCCTTGAGACCGCGCGCCGCCCGCGCGGCGCTTCCCGGGCAAGCCCGGTCCCACATCTGTTTCGGGCCAGTTATGTCTGTGCCGTTGCCTGGACCGCCTTGGTTGTTCGCCTTGGGATCGGGTTAGGGCCGCCAGGTGCATGGCTTGGTTTTTCCGGCGCCCTCGAGACCGCGCGCCGCCCGCGCGGCGCTTCGCGAGCAAGGGCTCGGCGCCCCTCGCTCCTACATCTGTTTCGGGCCAGTTATGTCTGTGCCATTGCCTGGACCGCCTTGTTGGTTTGGCTGGGGATTGGGTCAGGGCCTCCAGGTGCATGCCTTGGTTTTTCCGGCGCCCTTGAGACCGTGCGCCGCCCGCGCGGCGCTTCGCGAGCAAGCTCTGCTCCCACGTTTGTTTCGGGCCAGTTATGTCTGTGGGATTGCCTGGTCCGCCTTGATTGTCCGCCTGGAGATTGGGTCAGGGCCTCTAGGTGCATGGCTTGGGTTTCTCCAGCGCCCTTGAGATCGTGCGCCGCCCGCGCGGCGCTTCCCGGCCAAGGCCGGTCCCACATCTGTTTCGGGCCAGTTATGCCTGTGCCATTGCCTGGACCGCCTTGTTGGTTTGGCTGGGGATTGGGTCAGGGCCTCCAGGTGCATGCCTTGGTTTTTCCGGCGCCCTTGAGACCGTGCGCCGCCCGCGCGGCGCTTCGCGAGCAAGCTCTGCTCCCACGTTTGTTTCGGGCCAGTTATGTCTGTGGGATTGCCTGGTCCGCCTTGATTGTCCGCCTGGAGATTGGGTCAGGGCCTCTAGGTGCATGGCTTGGGTTTCTCCAGCGCCCTTGAGACCGCGCGCCGCCCGCGCGGCGCTTCCCGGGCAAGCCCGGTCCCACATCTGTTTCGGGCCAGTTATGCCTGTGGGATTGCCTGGTCCGCCTTGATTATCCGCCTGGAGATTGGGTCAGGACCTCCATGTGCATGGCTTGGTTTTCCTGGCGCCCTTGAGACCGTGCGCCGCCCGCGCGGCGCTTCGCGAGCAAGCTCTGCTCCCACGTTTGTTTCGGGCCAGTTATGTCTGTGGGATTGCCTGGTCCGCCTTGATTGTCCGCCTGGAGATTGGGTCAGGGCCTCTAGGGGCATGGCTTGGGTTTCTCCAGCGCCCTTGAGATCGTGCGCCGCCCGCGCGGCGCTTCCCGGCCAAGGCCAGTCCCACATCTGTTTCGGGCCAGTTATGTCTGTGCCATTGCCTGGTCCGCCTTGTTGGTTTGGCTGGGGATTGGGTCAGGGCCTCCAGGTGCATGCCTTGGTTTTTCCGGCGCCCTCGAGACCGTGCGCCGCCCGCGCGGCGCTTCGCGAGCAAGGGCTAGGCGCCCCCCTCGCTCCTACATCTGTTTCGGGCCAGTTATGTCTGTGAGATTGCCTGGTCCGCCTTGGTGGTTCGGCTGGAGATTGGGCAGGGCCGCCAGGTGCATGCCTCAAGGCTTCTGGCGCCCGTGCGACCTTGCCTATCGCGCCAACGGAAACACCCCGCTTTCGCTCCAGGCCAGAAACTGCCCTTCATCCATCGGCTTCGCAAAGAAGTAGCCTTGCGCCTCGTCGCAGCCAAACTCACGGATCATCTGCAAGCAACGGAAGGTTTCCACGCCCTCGGCTACGGTGCGGTAGCCCAGCTCGCGGGCGAGGCTGAGGATCGAGCGGGCAATCTTCTGGTAACGCGGGTTGCCTTCGATGCCGGTGACCATGGACTGGTCGAGCTTGACCACGTTGGCAGGAATCTCGTGCAAGTAGGAAAAATTGCTGTAGCCAGAGCCGAAGTCGTCGATGGCTACGTCGATGCCCAAGGCGCGGATTTGCGCCAATTCCCCCAGCACACGGGGATTGGACCGCAGCCACTCGCCTTCGGTGATCTCGACTTCCAGGCGCTGGGGGTTGATGCCATGGGCATGGCACAGACGCCGCAGTGTACCGCTCACGTCGTGGCCGTCGAAGTCCATGGGGGAGAGGTTGATGGACAGTTGGCCGAAGGTCTGGCCTTGCCATTGCGCCAGGCGGACCAGGGCGCTGTCGATGACCCAACGGGTCACTTCATGAATCATGCCGTTGCGCTCCAGCACCGGGATGAACTCAGCCGGTGACACCGCGCCCAGCCGCGGGTGCTGCCAGCGTAGCAGTACCTCGGCGCTGACCTGGGCGCCATCGGCGATGGCGAATCGCGGCTGGAAACGCAGGCTCAACTGCCCGTCGGCCAGGGCCTCGGCGATGTCGGCCACCAGGTAGAACGCGCGGCGGTAGGCGGCGTCACGCACCGGGTCGAACGGCGCCCAGCGCAGGCCGGCCCGCAACGCCAGCTCGCCCGCGTACATGGCCTTGCGCAGCACATCGCCCACGGCCTCGGTGTTCAACGCGAAATCGACGCTGCCGGCGCGCACCGTGGGGCGGATCGGCAGGCTATCCAACAGAATCGGCTTGCGCAGGCTGTCTACCAACCCCTCGATGAAGGCCGGGAAGTCGTCACCGGTGGCGGCCAGCACGAAACCGAAGCGCTTGACCCCAATGTGGTACACCTGCGCCACGCCGTCGAGCTGCTCATGCAGGCGCGAGGTGATGCAACGGATGATGTCCTCGAACGGCGCCAGGCCCATGGCCAGGGTCATGCCATGGGCCCACGCCATGTCCAATGCATCGACCAGCACCAGGGTGCGCGGTTGCCCGGGATGCTGGCAGGCGAGTTTCTCCAGGTCGGCGGCGAATTGCACACGGTCCGGCAACCGGCTGATGGGGTCCAACCGCGCAGTCGCAGGCGTCAGCGCATAAACGTCTCGTAGCATGGGCAACTCCTGGTGGTCCGGCCGTTGAAAAAGCCGGTCCTGAATAATAGCCAAACAACATCAGCCCTAAATTGATCGACAGCAATCGAGGGGCTGGCGCAATGCCTGACGCCTCGGTCAACACCTGCTAGGATGGCCCGCTCAATGCTTTCAGCCTGTGCATCTCGACCCCCTTGAATGGATATCGCCATGCTTACCGCCCTGCTCTTCGACCTCGACGGCACCCTTACCGACACCGACAAACTGCACCTGCTGGCCATCCAGCAACTGCTGGCCGAAGAGGGCCGGGATTTCACCGAGCATGACTTCGTGCTGCATTGCAGCGGCCGGGCCAACCCCGACATGTGCCGCAACCTGTTCCCCGACCGCTCGGTGGAAGAACACAAGGTGTTCGCCGACCGCAAGGAAGCGCGGTTCCGCCACCTGTCCCCGCAACTGGCGCCCTTGCGCGGCCTGCCCCGCCTGCTGGACTTCGCCGACGCACAGGGCATTGGCATGGTGGTGGTCACCAACGCCCCACGCGCCAATGCCGACCACATGCTTGGCGCCCTGGGCATCGCCCCGCGCTTCCAGAGCGTGGTAGTCGCCGAAGAACTGCCACGGGCCAAACCCGATCCCCTGCCCTACCTCACAGGCCTGGAACGCCTGGGCGCCCAGGCGTCCCAGGCCATGGCCTTCGAAGACTCGGTGCCGGGCCTGACCGCCGCGGTCAAGGCTGGCGTCTTCACCGTGGGCCTGACCACCAGCCAGAGCCGCGAAGCACTGCTGGCGGCCGGCGCTCACCTGGTCATCGACGACTTCGACGATGAACGCCTGTGGGAGGCCCTTCGGGAGCAGCAAGCTGCACGTTGAAGCTGCGTTACCCCAACCTGGCCGTCACCTCGTTGAGCTGACGCGACAGGTCGTGCAACCGGCGGCTGGCCACCTCGGTGCGGTGCACATTGTCCTGGTTGGTGCTGGCGATCTGGGTGATGTCCGTCAGGTTGCGCGAGATGTCCTCGGCTACCGAGGTCTGCTCCTCGGCCGCCGTGGCGATCTGCCGGTTCATGTCCCGAATCGCCTCCACCGCCGAGGTGATCTGGCGCAGCATGTCGCCCGCCTGGGTGACCTGGGCCACGCCTTCTTCGCTGCGTGACTGGCCACTCTGAATCGCCTTCACCGCGTCGCTGGCACCGGCCTGCACAGCATTGATGATCTGGTTGATCTCGATGATCGATGCTGCCGTGCGCTGTGCCAGGCTGCGGACTTCGTCGGCGACCACGGCGAAGCCGCGCCCTGCCTCGCCGGCACGGGCTGCTTCGATGGCAGCGTTCAAGGCCAGCAGGTTGGTCTGCTCGGCGATGCCGCGAATCACTTCCAGCACCTTGCCGATGCGTGCGCTGTCGTTTTCCAGGTGGCCGATCACCTGGGCGGTGGTGGAAATTTCCGTACGCATGTGGGTGATGGTGTCGATGGTGGCGCGCATCACCTGCTCACCCTTGTGAGCCGAAGCGTCAGCCTGGTCAGCGGCCTGGGCCGCATCCCCGGCGTGGCGCGCCACTTCCTGGGCGGTGGCGGACATCTCGTTCATGGCCGTGGCCACCTGGTCGGTGCGGTTGAACTGGTCGTGGGTGCCCTGGGACATCTGCCCGGCGATACCGTGCAGGTCGGCGCTGGCGCCGTCCAGGTCACCGGCGTTGCGCTTGAGGCCCGTGAAGGTCTCGGCGAGGAAGTCACGCAGGGTGTTGGCGGCTACCGCCAGGCGCCCCAATTCGTCCTGACGACGGCTGTCCACGCGCTGGTTGAAACGGCCACGGCTGAGGTCGGCGACGTACTCGATCAGTCGCTGGATCGGCACCACCAGGAAACGGCTGACCAGCATCACGCTGAACAACGCGATCACCAGCCCCGACACCAGCAACACCACCAGGCCGACCCACACCGTGGTGTCGGCCGACTCGCGAATGGCCGACGCCTGCTGCTCACCGTCCTTGCGGATCTGGCTGACCAGCTTGCTCATCTGCTCGCTGACGGCGCGGTCAACGCCTTTCACGGCGGTATCACCGGCCGCGGCATCGCCCCCAGCGGCGGCAAAGGCATCACGGCCACGCTGGTAGGCATCACCCAGCGCACGGTGTTCATCACGCAGGCGCGTGATATCGCTTTTCAGCCCCGCGTCGATACCCGGCTGCGACGCGAGCCGCCCGAGGATGTCCTGTACATCGCGCTGACGGTCCTGGAATTGGCCCCAGTATTGAGCCAGGTCCGCCGGCTGCTTGCCGCGCAGCAGTACGTTCTTCCATTCCTGCACCTGGATCTTGAACTGCAGGTTGGCTTCATCGATCAGTTGCGAAGTACGCAACGGACCCTCGATCAATTGGTGGTAATCCCTTACCCCGTTGGCCAACAGGTGAAAGCAGGACAAGGCGATCAGCAGCATGGCCAGCAGGCTGCCGCCAATCAGGGTCAGCATCTGGGCTTTCAGGGATTTTCGTACGAACATCGATGGGCACTCGCGACAGGGATATATCACCGCGCCAGGGTCACTGGCCGGCGTCGAAGACATCCCTTTCTTCATGCGTAAAAACGATGCTTCATGCCACCTGTCGGCGCTGTTGGCGCCTTCTTGAATGCTGTTCGTCGGTGGGCAATCTGCCATTAGACGCTGACGGATAATTGTGACAGCAATATGACAAATCAAAGACTTGCCGGGCCCATGCCCAAAGCGTCCACAGGTCGGGCCAGGCGGGGAGCACCGCCGTTGGCTGGTATAACGGAAGGGTCGGTTTCCATTGGAGTACCCGTCATGAACCACCCTGTCGTTTCCCGCGAACAATGGCTCGCCGCCCGCCTCCACCACCTCGAACACGAAAAAGCCTTGACCCGTGAACGTGACCGCCTGGCCCAGGAGCGGCGTGAGCTGCCGTGGGTGCGTGTCGACAAGCCCTACCACTTTCAGGGGCCCAACGGCTCGATGAGCCTGGCCGAGCTGTTCGGCGACCACAGCCAACTGATCGTCTACCACTTCATGTACGCCCCTGAATGGGACGCAGGCTGCACCGGTTGCTCGCTGCTCAGTGACCACCTGGATGGCCCCAACCAGCACCTGGCCCACCACGACGTGGCGGTGGTGGCGGTTTCCCATGCCCCACTGGCCCAACTGCACGCCTACCGCGCCCGCATGGGCTGGCACTTCGACTGGGTGTCGTCATTGGGCAGCGACTTCGACGTGGATTTCCAGGTCGCAGCCAGCGACCAGCAGAAGGCCGACGGGCAGATGACCTACAACTACGAGCCCATGGAGGCCGCTGGCGAGATGCCCGGGCTGAGCGTGTTCTACAAGGACGACCAGGGCCAGGTCTTCCACACCTACTCCACGTACGCCCGTGGCCTGGACATGCTGGTCGGCGCCTACAACCTGCTGGACCTGACACCCAAGGGCCGCAACGAAGTCAAGATCATGGACTGGGTACGGCTGCACGACGAATACGAAGGCAAACCCCAGGGCGGATGCTGCCACCACTGACGGGGCGGTTGAGGCACAATAGGCGGCTACCCCTTCATCGCCGCAGAGAGGAACCGCCGTGCCACTGAACATCCGCCCCGCCACCCCCGCCGATGCCGAGTTGATCCTGGGCTTCATCACCGAACTGGCCATTTACGAAAAGGCCGAGCACGAGGTCATCGCCAGCGTCGAGGACATCCGCCACAGCCTGCAGGACCCGGAAGGCTACGCCCGGGCGCTGGTCGCCGAGGTAGACGGCGAGGCGGTGGGCTTTGCCTTGTATTTCCTCAGTTACTCCACCTGGCTGGGGCGCAAGGGCATCTACCTGGAAGACCTGTACGTGTCGTCGAAGCACCGCGGTGTGGGCGCCGGCAAGGCATTGCTCAAGCATCTGGCCCAGATCGCCCATGAGAGCGGTTGCGGCCGCCTGGAGTGGAGCGTGCTGGACTGGAACGAGCCTGCCATCCAGTTCTACGAGTCTATCGGTGCCGCCGCGCAGCCGGAGTGGATTCGCTATCGCCTGGCGGGCGATTCGCTGAAAACTTTCGCCCAGGCCGACTGACTTCTAGACTGGCAGGCAACGGGATAAAAAGGAGACGTTCCATGTTGCCTCGCGTCGTGACACTGGCCCTGTGCCTGAGCTTGCCCTTGCTGGCCCAGGCGCAGCCTGCCTTCACCCTGACCACCCCGGACGGCGCCGATAACGCCCTGCTGAGCCGGGCCAACGCGGCCAACACCGGCGACTGCGGCGGCGACAACGTGGCGCCGGCCCTGAGCTGGAGCAACGCGCCGGCCGGCACCCGAAGCTTTGCCGTGGTGCTGCACGACCCCGATGGCCAGAAAGGCCTCGGGGTGGACCACTGGGTGCATTACGGCATTACCGGTGATGGCCTGGAGGGCGGCGCCGGCGGCCTGGGCGGCACCAACAGCAAGGGCCTGACCACCTACAGCGGGCCTTGCCCGCCCGTTGGCGACAACCCGCACCATTACGTGATTCAGCTGTACGCCCTGGACCTGGCGCCCGGCGACCTGCCGGCCGGACTCACCCGCGAGGCGCTGCTGGGGCAGATCAAGGGGCATATCCTGGGCAACACCAGCGTGGTGCGGCGGTACGGGCGCTAACACTGCGTGCCGAGCTTTGCCCCGACCGGGCGAAGCTCGGGAAGCGGCACCCTATCATTCAGCCCAACAGAAAATTCCCCGGCCCCGCATTGCCCTCCAGCACCGGCACCTGTGCCTCATCCTTGAGGTTGACCCCCGACAACTGCCGCCGCCACGCTTCGCGCATCAGGTACAGCAGCTTGTGCGCGGCCATGGCGTAGCTCATGCCCTCGAGGCGTACGTTGGAAATGCAGTTGCGCGCGGCGTCGTTGAGCCCTGCCTTGGGCGCAAAGGTGAAATACAGCCCCAGGCTATCCGGTGAGCTGAGCCCCGGCCGCTCACCAATCAGAATCACCACCATGCGCGCGCCCAGGCGTTCGCCGATCTCATCGGCCACCGCCACCCGGCCTTGCTCCACCAGGCTCACGGGCGCCTGGCGCCAGCCCTCGGCGGCGGCCAGTTCATCGATACGCTGCACCATCGGCAGGCTGTGGCGGTGCACGGCCAGTGACGACAGGCCATCGGCGATGACCACGGCCAGGTCGTAGCCATCGGGATTCAACTGGCGATGTTCATCCAGTCGCCGCGCCGAGGCCTCATCCAGCCGCCGGCCCAGGTCCGGGCGCTGCAGGTACTGGTGACGGTCGCTGGCGCCGCTGTGCAGCAGCAGGGTCTGGCCATTGAGCTGGGCGGCCAGCGTGTCACGGTCGAACGGTGTGTGCACCGCATCCCGCGCTTGTGCATGGGCGTACTGGAAATCCAGCTGCGCGGCGGTCGGCAAACTGGTGCCCGCGCGCCCCAGGGCAATGCGCGCCGAGGTCAGGCTGCGCAGTGGCTGCCAGGGGTCGGCCTGGGCCGGTTGCTTGTGTTCGTCAGTCATCGCGTGGCCCTCACTTCAACTGCGCCAGTGCCTGGCGGAACGCCGGTGGCAAGCCCTTGCCCAGCTGCAGGGTGCCGTCGCCCTGGGTCATGATCTGCATGCGCGCCAGCCAGTCCTCGAATTCCGGTGCGGGCCGCAGGCCCAGGGTCTTGCGGGCGTACAGGGCATCATGAAACGAGGTTGTCTGGTAGTTGAGCATGATGTCGTCGGAACCGGGAATGCCCATGATGAAGTTGATACCGGCCACCCCCAGCAGGGTCAACAGCATGTCCATGTCATCCTGGTCGGCCTCGGCATGGTTGGTGTAGCAGATATCACAGCCCATGGGCACACCCAGCAGCTTGCCACAGAAGTGGTCTTCCAACCCGGCGCGGATGATCTGCTTGCCGTTGTACAGGTACTCGGGGCCAATGAAACCGACCACGGTATTGACCAGGAACGGCTTGAAATGCCGGGCCACGGCGTAGGCACGGGCTTCGCAGGTCTGCTGGTCGACACCGTGGTGGGCATTGGCGGACAGCGCGCTGCCCTGGCCGGTCTCGAAATACATGAGGTTCTGGCCCACGGTGCCGCGCTTGAGGCTCAGGCCTGCCTCGTAGCCTTCACGCAGCAGCTCAAGGCTGATACCGAAGCTGGCATTGGCCGCCTCGGTACCGGCGATGGACTGGAACACCAGGTCCAGGGGCACACCGCGCTCGATGGCGGCGATGGACGAGGTGACGTGGGTGAGCACGCAGGACTGGGTGGGAATCTCGTAGCGCTGGATCACACCGTCAAGCATCTTCAGCAGCTCGGTGATGGCGCTGAGGCTGTCGGTGGCCGGGTTGATGCCCAGCATGGCGTCGCCATTGCCGTACAGCAGGCCGTCGAGCACGCTGGCGGCGATGCCGGCCGGGTCATCGGTGGGATGGTTGGGCTGCAGCCGGGTCGACAGCCGCCCGCGCAGGCCCACGGTGTTGCGAAAGCGGGTGACCACGCGGATCTTCTGCGCGACCAGCACCAGGTCCTGCACGCGCATGATCTTGGACACCGCCGCGGCCATTTCCGGGGTCAGGCCCGGCGCCAGGGCGCGCAGGCTGCCCTCGTCGGCCTCGTCGCCCAGCAGCCAGTCGCGAAAGCCACCCACGGTCAGGTGGCTGACCAGCGCGAAGGCCGCCACGTCGTGGCTGTCGAGGATCAGCCGGGTCACCTCGTCCGCCTCGTAGGGGATCAACGCTTCATTGAGAAAGCGCTTGAGCGGCACATCCGCCAGGGCCATCTGCGCCGCTGCGCGCTCTGCGTCGCTGCTGGCGGCCACCTCGGCCAGGTAGTCACCGGAACGCGCCGGGCTGGCCTTGGCCATCAGTTCCTTGAGGCTGTCGAAGCGCCACACCTGGCCGCCCGCGGTATGTACGAAACCACTCATTGCGTCACTCCTTTGTCATGCGTTGCCGGCCAGTGCGGCACGGGCAGCACCACGGCCCAGCACAATCTTGCAGAACACTGCGCCTGCAATCATCAGGCCGGCGAACACGCAGGCGATTTGCCCGTTGAACCAGATCATCGCTACCAGGCACACCACCGCCAATACCAGGGCGATGGCCGGTACCACCGGGTAGCCCGGGGCACGAAAGCTGCGTTCCAGGTTCGGCTCGGTCTTGCGCAGGCGGAACAGGCTCAACAGGCTGATGATGTACATCACGATAGCGCCGAACACCGACATGGTGATCATGGCGGCGGTCAGGCTCATGCCCTGCAGGTTGACCAGGCCGTCACTGAAGATCGAGGCGATACCCACCACGCCGCCGGCCAGGATGGCACGGTGCGGGGTCTGGAAGCGCGACAGCTTGGCCAGGCCGGCGGGCAGGAAGCCGGCACGGGCCAGGGCGAAGAACTGGCGCGAGTAACCCATGATGATGCCGTGGACGCTGGCGACCAGGCCGAACAGGCCGATCCACACCAGCATGTGCATCCAGTTGGAGTTGTTGCCCACCACGGTTTTCATGGCCTGGGGCAGCGGGTCGTTGAGGTTCGACAGGGCTTTCCAGTCGCCCACGCCGCCTGCGAAGACCATGGTGCCGATGGCCAGCACCACCAGGGTGAGGATGCCGGAGATGTAAGCACGGGGAATGGTTTTCTTCGGGTCCTTGGCTTCTTCTGCGGCCATGGCGGCGCCTTCGATGGCCAGGAAGAACCAGATGGCGAATGGGATGGCGGCAAACACACCAGACAAGGCGCCAAAGCTGAAGGTATCGCTACCGGCCCAGCCGCCCAGCACGAAGTTGCTGAAGCTGAAGCCGGGGGCGACCACGCCCATGAACACCAGCAGTTCCAGCACAGCAAGCACGGTGACAATCAGCTCGAAGGTGGCGGCGATGTTCACGCCGACGATATTCAGGGTCATGAACACCACGTAGGCACCGGCGGCGGCCCACTTGGGGTCAAGGCCCGGGAACTGTACGTTCAGGTAGGCACCGATGGCCATGGCGATGGCCGGCGGGGCGAACACGAACTCGATCAGGGTGGCCATGCCGGCGATCATCCCGCCGCCCACGCCGAAGGCACGCAGGCTGTAGGCGAACGGCCCACCTGCGTTGGGAATGGCGGTGGTCAGCTCGGTGAAACTGAAGATGAAACAGGTGTACATCACTGCCACCATCAGCGTGGTCACCAGAAAGCCCAGCGTGCCCGCGGTGCCCCAGCCATAGCTCCAGCCAAAGTACTCGCCGGAAATCACCAGGCCCACGGCGATGCCCCACAGGTGCAGGGTGCCCAAAGTCGGTTTGAGTTGCGTGCTGCTCATTGTGTCGTACCTTCGAGAGGATGCCTGGGCTCCAGCTTATCGAAGCATTCGCTTGCAAGACTTGACCGGTCAAAGCCGGTTTTCGTGCCCTGCGGTCAAATTTGCCGGTGGGTGCGCAATGGCGGGGCACAACGCCGACCCAGTGCACCGAATCGGCTCTCATTCTGCAGGGCAGGCTTGCCAGCGGGCGGTCAGAACCCGCCCACACTTGACTGGCCCGCCCTCACGCGCAACCGGTTACCGATCTTCCCATTGTGCAGTGACCACAGATTTGGCCCTGCCCCCCGGAACGCTCTACCCCGGGGCGAACGGAAATTCGGAACAACTCTTGCTTGAAGTTTTTTCATGATGACCGCTGAAAAGGTAACCGCCATGACCCCGTCCCTGTTTTCCCCCGCCGCGCCGCCAAGCTCCCGGGCGAACAACCGTGGGGTACTGTCGGCCGCCGCCAATGGCCTGGACCAGTTCATCACCCACCACGGCGGTGACCTGGACCGCGTGTTCGGCCAAGCGGGCATCGACGCCGAGCAACTGCGCCACCCCACCCTGAGCCTGGCCCTGCCCAACTATTGCCAGGTGCTGGAAGAAGCCGCGCGCCAGACGGGCTGCGACAACTTCGGCTTGCGCTACGGCGAACAATTCAAGCCCCAGGCCCTTGGCTTGCTGGGCTATGTAGGGCTGTGCTCGGCCACCCTGGAGGAAGCGCTGGTCAACTTCGCCGCGGCCTTCCCCTTTCACCAGCACAGCACCTTGATCCAACTGGTGGACCAGGGCGAGTGTTACCGTTTCGACTACCAGGTACGCCACGGCGCCATCCTGGAAAAGCGCCAGGACGCCGAGTTGACCATGGGCATGGCCATGAACCTGGTGCGCCACGTACTCGGCCCGCGCTGGGCGCCGCGCGAGGTACAGTTCGAGCATGCCCGGCCCATGGATTGGCAAGAGCACCGTGAGGTGTTCGACGCGCCAGTGCGTTTTGACCAACCCTGCAATGCCATCCTCATTCCCAAGCATGAACTGCAGGGCAAGCTGATGCCGGGCCATGACCCGGTGCTGTTGATGCTGGTCAAGGATGCGATTCGGCAACTGGGTGAGGTGGATCTGGGTCCCGACTTGCTCGAACAGGCGCGGCAGGTGATCCGCACGGTGCTGCACCAGGGCGAACCAGTGCTGGAGCTGATCGCCGAACAGCTGGAGCTCACCGACTCCACCCTCCAGAGACGTCTGCGCGACCATGGCTTGAGTTTCAGCCAACTGGTCGACCAGACTCGCCAGGCCCTGGCGCGCCAGTACCTGCGCCAGCCGAACCTGTCCATCAGCGAACTGGCGCCGTTGCTGGGGTACTCGGAGACCAGCGCCTTTTCTCGCGCCTTCAAGCGCTGGTTCGGCGTCAGCCCGCGCCAGTGGCGCCAGAACAGCCTGAACTGATCGGTCAGCGGGGTTTGACCAGCCCCAAACGCTCATGCCACTGGGCAATGGACTCTTCAGGGTAGCCCTGGAACTGCTTGTCCCCGGGCTTGGCATCCACCTCCACCCACGGCGCCTTGGAATCGAGCAGCAGGTGGGTATGCTCCGGTGGCACGGGCAAAGGCGTGTCGATGGCGCTGGCGAAGGGGTGAATCAGGTCTGGCCACTCGGGGCTGAACAGCCACAGCGCCGTGCCGCACTGGTTGCAGAAATGCCGTTCGGCGGTGCTGGCGTGGGCGCGGCTGTCGCCTTTTTCCTTCATGCGCGCGTGGTAGATGGAGATGTGCTTGCGGCCGGTCACGTGCAGTGACCTGGCATCGCCCCCCAGGTTGATGGCATAGCCGCCCCCGCCCTGGGTCTTGCGGCAGATGGAGCAGTAGCAACGCTGGTACGGATACGGATGGGCGCTGTCGAGGCTGAACGCAACAGCGCCACAATGGCAAGAACCTTCAAGCTTCATGGGTATGTCCCCCTGGGTGATCAGGTGTCAGGACACTAGACCACCCCTGCGGACCCTGCGTTCACCCCCGTGCCAGCACCCGACCACTGGCCGCGACAAAGCCCAGCAGCAGCACCATCACCCCCAGGGCCACCGCCAGGCTGCTGGCGTGGGCGATAAAACCAATGGCCGCCGGGCCGATGAGGATGCCGGCGTAGCCCAGGGAGGTCATGGCCGGGATGGCCGCGCTTTGCGGCATGGTCTTCTGCCGGCCGACCGCAGTGAACAGCACCGGTACGATATTCGAACATCCAGCGCCCACCAGGGCGTAGCCCAGCAGCGCCAGCGACCAGTCCGGGGCCAGAATCGACAGTGCCAGGCCCAGCGCCGCCACCAGCCCGCCGATGACCACCACACGGGCGCCCCCCAGGCGCGTGACGATCATGTCGCCGGTCAGCCGGCCCACGGTCATGGTGCTGGCGAACGCGGCGTAGCCCAGGCCGGCATAGCGTGGGTCCATGCCGTGGTCGCCCACCAGAAACACCGCGCTCCAATCGAGCACCGCACCTTCGGCCTGGAACACGATGAAGCACAGCACGCCCATGAACAGCACGATGCCCCGGGGCCGTGCGAACAGCGGGCCGGGCTCGCCATTGCCGAAGTTGAGCAGGTGCGGCGCCGCCGACAGCAGCCCCAGCACCGCCAGCGCGATCACCACCAACACCGCAGCCAAGGGCTCCATGCCCAGGCTCAGCAAACCGGTCATGCCCGCCGCACCGGCGATGCCGCCGACACTGAACAGGCCATGAAAGCCGGACATCATTGCGCGGCCGCTGGCACGTTCCACCAGCACGGCCTGGATATTCATGGCGCAATCCAGGCCGCCGAGGCCGGCACCGAACACGAACACCGCGCTCATCAGCAGCCAGGGGCTGGCGGCGGTGGCCAGCAGCGGCATCACCAGGCACAGCAAGGCGCCGGCGGCCAGGATCACCCGCCGGCAGCCCAGCCGCGACGTGAGGTAACCGGCCACCGGCATGGTGATGATGGAACCTGCACCCAGGCACAGCAACAGCATGCCCAGCATACCGTCGTCCAGGCCCGCCCGGGCCTTGGCCAGCGGCACCAGCGGCGCCCAGGCCGACATGGTGAACCCGGCGATGAAAAACGCCACCCGGGTGGAAAAGAATTCGTACTTGCCAGGCTCCGCCTGGACAACCGTGGTACTGGAGGACATCGGAGACAGCCTTATCTCGCTGAACAAAGTCTGCCTTACCTTGGTGCCGCGAAGGCCAAAATGCAAGCGCGTGCGGTGGGCCAGGGTTCCGCGGGGTGCTTGAGATCGAACGCCGCGCGGGCGGCGCTCGATCTCAGGAACAGCGCCGAGCACCTGGCTGGCATCCCACAATCTGCCCCGTGAATCAACCAAGCGCCGAACTTGCGCGGCTTTTGTCGATCAGTTTCAGGAGACCCCTGTCGGTAACCAAGGAGAAATCGGGTGTTATCCACGAAGGCCAAACCAATTCTGATGTGGGTTCTGGGCGCTGTGCTCAGTGTCGATCTGGGGCTTGCCAGCGCCGCCACAGCCCCGGCGGCCAGTGCACCAGCCAAGCCCGAGGTGCTGGTGCAAGGGGGGCTGTTGGGAGCGCTGTCGTCGGGCATCGACGATGTGCAGGACAACCTCGACCTGGACGGCCACCTGGTGGACAGTTGGCGGCTACGCGCCGACCGCGCCGCCGACGAGGTCGGCAGCCTGGTGGACCAGCATGACGCCAGTTCCGCCCTGGGCATGGCCGGTGACTTCTCTATCCTGACCCTGTGCTGGGTGGCGATCTTCGGTGGCCTGAGCCTGCTGGGCCACTTGGTCGTCAAGCGCCTCGGCCGCCGCCGATTCATCGTGCACCGGCCCCGGGTTCAAGGCTTGCTCGGCTACCTGCTGCCTTTCACCGCGCCTGCGCTGGTGAGCCTGCCACTGACCCTGACCATCAGCCATTACCTGGACGTGTCCGTCGCCCGCGCCCTGGCCCTGTGCCTGGCCTACGCCACCAGCAGCGGGCTGGTCTCCAGTTCCATCATCCTGTGCCTGATCGTGCTGTTCGACTCCGGCCACAAGCGCACCGCCGTGCGTATCCTGCGCCAGCGAGCGCCTCGGCGGCTGTTCGTGATCGGCTTTCTGGCGGCGCTGGGCGACGCTCTCAACAGCCCGCAGATCGCCCGCCAACTGGGCGGCAACATCACCGCCAGCCTGGCCGTGGTGTGCGGCCTGCTGGCGACCCTGGCCTTCGCCGTGCTGGTCATCCGCATGCGCCGGCCCGTGGCGCACCTGATCCGCAACCGCTCGCTGAATCAGCGCTTGCACCACCGCGCCGTGCAGGAAACCCTGCGGATCTTCTCAGGGGTGTGGTACCTGCCTATTCTGTTGATGATCCTGGTGTCCATGGTGCACCTGATCGGCGCTGGCGCGGAAAGCCAGCGAGCCCTGCAAAGCGCCATGCTGACGACCCTGTTGCTGGTGGGCACGGTGTTCCTCAGCACCTTGCTGCAACACCTGTTTCAATCCGGCGAAGCGGCCCCGCGCCAGCGGATTCGGCCCTATGTGGAACTGCTGCGCAACCTCGCCCACGCACTGTCACGCATCGCCATGGCGGTGGCGTTCATCGAGCTGCTGGGGCGGATCTGGGGCGTGTCCATCCTGGGCTTCGCCGCCAGGAACAGCCTGGGCCGGGCCATCAGCGATTCGCTGAGCAGCATTGGCCTGATCCTGCTGGTGACCTGGCTGCTGTGGGTGGTCATCGACACGGCTATTCAGGAAGCGCTCAAGCCTGCCGTGGGCAAGCGCGCCGGGCGCGAGCCCAGCACCCGGGTCAAGACCATCCTGCCCATGGTGCGCAACGCCATCAAGATTGTGCTGGTGGTGATCTGCGCCATCACCACCATGGCCAACCTGGGCATCAATGTCGCGCCGTTGCTGGCGGGCGCCGGGGTCGTGGGCCTGGCCATCGGTTTCGGTTCGCAGCAACTGGTGCAGGACGTGATCACCGGGCTGTTCATTCTCATCGAAGACACCATCGCCATCGGCGACTGGGTGGTGCTCGACTCTGGCCATGCCGGTACCGTCGAGAGCCTGACCATCCGCACCCTGCGCCTGCGCGACGGCAAGGGCTTCGTGCACTCGGTGCCCTTCGGCCAGATCAAAGCGGTCACCAACCAGTCACGGCAATTTGCCTACGCGTTCTTCTCGGTGCAGGTCAGCTACGACAGCGACATCGACACCGCGCTGGAACTGATCCGCGAGGCGGGACGTTCCATCAGCGATGACATTGTGCTCAAGCACAATCTGCAAGGGCCGTTGCAGGTGTTCGGCGTCGACAAGATGGACCTCAACGGCATCTCGCTGACGGCGCAGTTCCGCACCATTTCCGGGGGCCAGTACGGGGTGAACCGGGCGTTCAACGAACGGCTGAAGAAGCTGGTGGACCAGAGTGACAATGTCCGCTTCGCCCAGTACTCGCAGCCGGTGCTGGCGGTCTCGTAGTGCGGCGTCGGCTGAACGCAGCAGGGCCGGGCGAAGCTCGGGAACCGGCCCGCGCGATCTAACGTTGTTCGCCGACAAAAATACTCACGGCCTCGACGGCGCGGCTGGCCCCCTCGCAGATCTGCACAATCACCTCCCCCGCCTGGTCCGCCAGCTCCACGCTGCGCCCCGTCTGCTGACGCGTAGCGTCCATGCTGGCAATGGCTGTGCGGGTTTCCGCCTGGATGCGCTCGATCATCGCCGAAATCTCCGCCGTGGAACCGCTGGTGCGCCCGGCCAGTTGCCGCACTTCATCGGCCACCACGGCAAAACCACGGCCCATGTCACCGGCCCGCGCCGCCTCGATGGCCGCGTTCAACGCCAGCAGGTTGGTCTGGTCGGCAATACCGCGGATGGTGTTGACGATGGCGGTGATCTGCTCCGAGCGCTCGCCCAGTTGCCCCAGTATCCGCGAGGACTCGTCGATGTTGCCGGCGATTTCGCGCATCTGCCCGGCCGCCTGGTGGATCACCTCGGTGCCCTGCTCCGCCACGCGCCGGGTGTCCATGGAGATATGATAGGCACGCGCCGCGCTCTGGCCATCTTCGGCCTGCTTGACGATGCGCGCGGTGATATCGAAGGCGAATTTCACCACCTTCGCCAAACGCCCGCTGGCGTCGTACACCGGGTTGTAGTTGGCTTCAAGCCACAACACCTGGCCGTGTTTGCTCACACGTTCGAACTGGCCACTGAAGAACTCGCCCTGGTTCAACCGGCGCCAGAAGTCCTGGTAACCCTTGTCCCGTACCAACGCGGCTGGGCAGAACATGGCGTGTTGCTTGCCCTTGATCTCCGCCAGCGTGTAGCCGGTCAGGGCCAGGAAATTGGCGTTGGCGGTGATGACGCGACCGTCCGGTTCGAATTCGATGATCGCCATGGCCCGGTCGATGGCGTGCAACTTGCCCTGGGCTTCATTTTCGCACTGCACGCGCGCGGTGACGTCGGTGGCGAACTTGATGATCTTCTCCACCCGCCCCTGTGCATCACGCACCGGGTTGTAGCTGGCTTCCAGCCAGATGGCCTGGCCGGCAGCGTTGACGCGCTCGAAGGTCTCTGCCACGAATTCGCCAGCCTTGAGCCGCGCCCACAACTGGCTGTAGGGAGCGCTGCGGGCGTATTCAGGGGTACAGAACATGCGGTGGTGCTGACCCACGACCTGGTCGGCGCGGTAGCCCACGGTCTTGAGGAAATTGTCGTTGGCGCGCAACACCATGCCATTGAGATCGAATTCGATCACGGCCATGGAGCGTTCGATGGCAGCCAGCAGGCTGGCTTGTTGGGCGTTGTGGTGTTCCAGGTCGGCGATGGCCTGGCGCAGGCCGGAGTTGAATAGCATGGTTAGCATCTCGTGTGCTCAGGGTTGAGGTTGATGCTCGACCTTGAGCAGACAGACGTACTTGTCGATCGCTGGCCCAGGGGCCACAGCAGCGTCGTGTCGAAAATTCTTATCATTTTGCTCGTCCGGAAGGCACCTGAACGCAGTGATATCAAAGTGCCAAGCCTCGATTTAAATCCTATACAAGACTTGTACAAACCACAACGTCATCTGACAAAAAAACCGCCCCTTTGTCACAAGGGGCGGCGGGGTCAGGCGACTGCGGGTATCAATGCATGAACAGCGCAATCAGAATGATCACAGGAATTGGCACACCGAGGAAAAACAGCAGTAATGAGCGCATGGTGATGCTCCTTGGTTAACGGATGGGGGCGGTAGTGGTGTAGGCCTCGGTATGAACCAGGACCACTGCGTCACGACGACGACCACCGAAAGTTGCCGCCAGGCTGGCGAAGAAGGCACCGCACAGCAGCGCTACAAACATCCACAGCGAGGTCCAGGCCGCCACTTTGGTGGCGGTGTCCGCGGCTTTCTGCGCAGCGACCTTGGCATCTTCAACGGCTTGACGAGCCTGGCCGTAGACCTGGTCGACACGTTGCTGCGCCTGCTCAGGGGTCAAGTTGGTGCGCTGGCTGACCAGTTGCGCGAGGTAGGCACGGTCTTCAGGGCTCAGTTGCCCGCCATTGTTGACGGTACGGGCGAAGACACGGGTGACCTGTGCATGGGCGGCGTCATCGCTGACGGCGGCAGGACGGTCATCACGGAACAGGGTGTCGACGAAGTAGCCGAACGGGTCGCTGCCACCGGAAGCCTGGCTACCTGCCGCGGCGCTGGCAGCGGTCACGGCACCGGCCGCTACGCTTGCACCGGCTTTGACACCACCACTGACCACACTGCTGACCGAACCGAGCACCAGCGCAGCGGTGACCAGGGTAGCCACGGCCCAGGACAGGAAGCCGTGAGCGGTATCGCGGAAGTACACTTCGTCACCATGCACGGTGGCCCATTTGACTCGCAGGCGCCCGGCCAGGTAACCACCCATGCCCGCGGCGATGATCTGGGTCACGGCCAGCCAGACGATCCCGGAAATGCCCAGGGTCTTGGCACTGGCACCCTCCCCGGCCCACGGCGACACCGCCGAGAAGCCAAGGCCGAAACCCAGCAGGATGAGAATCAGCGACAACGCGGCAGCCGCGGCGGCCCCGGCAAATATCGCTGCCCATGAAACACCCGAGTGGTTGGACCCCTCGGCGGCAGTGGCAAGTTCAGCTTGGGTAGTCATTGTTGTAGTGCTCCTGGCAAACAGTCAGTAAGTCATGCACAGGTGTTAGTGCAGCGCGCGTGCCAGCCATGCCAAAAAACAATACCTTTACTATTCAATACGTTAGCGCGGCGGTGTTTTGCGACATCATGCAAAGTGCATGATAAGCCCCCGTGACGGCAGGCGTTCTGCATCCTGCCGCCTTCATGATGGGGCCTCGAGCGTTGTGCTTAGATGGTCGGGTATCCCTCTGAACCGCTGGAGTCGTGCATGTCCACCCCACTCAAAGACCACCTGCGCTTTCACCGCCAACACGACCACCTGAACACCACGTTTGGCAATGACACCTTCGCCCTGAAAGCCGAAGCGTTCGCGCGTTTTTTCGGCACGCCGACCTTTCTCGGCGCGCAGACGCTGGTGGTGGTGTTGTGGGTGCTGGCGAACGTGACGGGGCTGGTGACGTTCGACGTCTACCCCTTCATTCTGCTGAACCTGGCGTTCAGCCTGCAGTCGGCCTATGCCGCACCGCTGATTCTGCTGGCCCAGACCCGCCAGGCCGCCCGCGACAAGGCCCAGTCCGATGCGGATGCCCTGCACCGCGAAGACCTGGCCAAGGCCAACATGGAACGCCAGGAACGCGCGGAGAAGAACACCGCGTTGCTGCTGCAGTTGATGGACCAGAACACTAAGCTCACCGAGACCACCCGGCAGTTGGCTGAACGGGTGGAACTGCTGACCCGGCAGATTCACCAGAAACTGGTGTAGCGCCCGCGCCACAAGCGCCGCGCAGCCAGGGCCATGGCATTCCTGTGGGACCGGGCGAAGCTCGGGAAGGGGCCCGCCAGGCCGACCGCGTCGCCTGCTTCCCGAGTTGGCGCCCGGTCCCACAACGGCACGCGCCGACCTGGCCGCGTGACGAACGCCGCGGGGTATCAGGCATACCGCAGGCTGAGCGCCTGCGCCAGACAGGTGCTGTAGTCCCCGGCAGGCGCGGGGTCAGTCCTTCAGGGCCTTGCCCAGGGTCTCGATGTTGGCGCGGTAGAAGCCCAGGTAGGTGCTGGCCGGGCCGCTGGCGGTCAAGGCATCGGAATACAGGGTGCCACCGATGCGCGCGCCGCTTTCCTCGGCGATCTGGCGCAGCAGGCGGGCGTCTTCGATGTTCTCGATGAATACTGCCTTGATATGGTCGGCGCGAATCTGCCGAATCAGCGCCGCCACTTCACCGGCCGATGGCTCGCGCTCGGTATTCAGGCCCTGGGGCGCAAGAAACTGGATGCCGTAGGCCTGGCCCAGGTAACCGAAGGCATCGTGGGAGGTGACGATGCGGCGGTTGCCTTCCGGCAGGCTGTCGAAGGTCTGCCGGGCGACCGCCAGCAGCGCGCGGATCTGCGCCACGTAGGCATCATGATTACGCTGATATTGGCTGGCGTGGGCGGGGTCGACCTGGGTCAGGCCACGCAGGATATTGCCGGCGTACACCTCGGCATTGGCCAGGCTGTTCCAGGCATGCGGGTCGGGCACGGTCTGACCTTCCTCATCCAGGGTGCGCGGCAGCACGCCCTGGCTGGCCTTGATGACCTTGGCGGTGGTTTCACTGCTGGTTACCAGACGGTCCAGCCAAGGCTCGAAGGACAGGCCGTTCTCGATGATCAGGTCTGCCTGTTGCACATGGCGGGCGTCATCCGGCGAGGTCTCGTAGACATGGGCGTCCTGGTCGGGGCCCACCACGTTTTCCAGCTGGATGTAGTCGCCGCCGATCTGCCGGGTCATGTCGGCGAGAATACTGAAACTGGTCACCACCTTGACCTTGTCGGCGGCCTGGGCCAGCACGGGCAACAACACGGACAACAGCACAATCAATACACGCATGATCAGACTCACTGGGGAATGGGCGAACCGTCACGGCGCAGCACGCCATGCACCGGGCCGAACAGCACGGACAACAGGTAGCCGGCACCGGCTACCACGACAATCGCGGGGCCACTGGGCAGCGACAGGTAATAGGACACCAGGAGGCCCAGCCACACCGACAGGCAACCGATCAGCGCCGCGCACAGCAACAGCACCGGCAGCCGGCGGCTCCAGAACCGGGCGGCGGTGGCGGGCAGCATCATCAGGCCCACCATCATCAAGGCACCGATGGCCTGGAAACCCACCACCAGGTTCAGCACCACCAGGCCCAGGAACAGGCCGTGGGCCAGCGGCCCGAAGCGGCTGACGCTGCGCAGGAACAAGGGGTCGAGACTGTCCAGCACCAGCGCCTTGTAGATCAGCGCCAGCACGGCCAGGCTGCCGATGGCCACCCAGACCATGGCGTCCAGGGTGGTCTTGTCCACCGCCAGGGCCGAGCCGAACAGCAGGCCCAGCAAATCCAGGCGCTTGCCGGCCAGGCCCAGGATCAGCACACCGGAGGCCAGGGAAATGGGGTAAATGGCCGCCAGGCTGGCGTCTTCGCGCAGGCCGGTGTTACGGCTGATCCAGGCCGCCAGCCCGGCAACCGCCAGGCCTGCGGTAAGGCCGCCCAGGGTCAGCGCCGGCAGCGACAGGCCGGCGATCCAGAAGCCGGTGGCCGCGCCGGGGAGAATGCCGTGGGCAATGGCGTCGCCAATCAGGCTCATGCGTCGCAACACCAGGAACACCCCCAGCGGGGCGGCGCTGGCGGCCAGCAGCAAGCCACCGAACAGGGCACGGCGCATGAAGGCGAATTCAACGAAGGGTTGCCACAGGTGCGCGAGCATCAGGCCACCTTGCGCAGGCTGGCGCCGGCGATCAGTTGGGCGCTGTGGTCCAGGCGGCAGCCCTGGGGGGCGATCAGCAGGCATTGGTCGATGCGCTCGCGCACCGCCGCCAGGTCATGGCACACCAGCAACAGGGTGCGGCCCTGGTGGTGCCATTGCAGCATTTGTTGCCACAACAGGCTTTGGCTGGCTTCATCGAGGCTGGCGTCAGGTTCGTCGAGCAACAACAGCGGTGCTTCGGTCAGGCTCAGGCGCGCCAGCAGCGCGCGCTGCAGTTCACCGCCGGACAAGGCCTGCAAATGGCGGTTTTCCAGACCATCCAGGCGCCAGTCGTCCATGGCCCGGCTCAGCCGCACCCGGCGCTCGGCGCGCGACAGGCGGCTGCCCCAGAACCCGGCACTGACCAGTTCACCCAGGCTGATGGGAAATTGCCGGTCGATGGCCTGTTGCTGAACCAAATAGCCAATGCCACCGGTGCGCGCCGTCACCTGCAGCTTGCCCGCCAACGGCCGTTGCAGGCCGGCGATGCACTTGAGCAGGCTGCTTTTGCCGCAACCGTTGCCACCGATCACCGCGGTGAGGCTGCCGGCAGGCAGGTGCAGGTCCAGTGGCGGTGTCAACGGGCGCGCCGCCGGCCCCCATTGCAACTGTTGGCAGGTTATCAAGGGCGCCCCCCTGAGACGGAAGCGGTGTGGGTAAACGAAAAGGGCATGATCGAGACAGCGTCGGCAGGTGGAGGTGGTTATGATATAACATATTTAGCCACCTCAGATGAAAAATCTGTCATCGCCCCGACGGTTCGTATTGCCCTGCGTTTACCGTTATCCTGAGCGCCGCCTGTAACCTGCTATCGGTATTCGCCTGTCATTACAAGGAACACACAATGTCCAAAATCATCCTGGTACTCAACGGCCCCAACCTGAACATGCTCGGCCTGCGCGAGCCGGCGGTCTACGGCCACGAGACCCTGGCCGACGTCGAAGCCATGGCCACCCGCCACGGCGAGGGCCACGGCTTTGCCGTGGAATGCAAGCAGACCAACCACGAAGGCCAGATGATCGACTGGATTCACCAAGCCCGCGGTCGCGTGGCCGGTATCGTCATCAACCCCGGCGCCTGGACCCACACCTCGGTGGCCATTCACGACGCATTGATCGCCTGTGAAGTGCCAACGCTGGAAGTGCACATTTCCAATGTGCACAAGCGTGAATCGTTCCGCCACCATTCCTACGTATCGCTGGTAGCGGTGGGCGTGATCGCAGGTTTTGGTACTCAGGGCTACACCCTGGCGATCGACCGGTTCGCCACGCTGCTCAAGTAACGCCAAGGCGCTGCCGTGCGCCGGGCCAGGCGTGGGAAGACACTACCGCGCCTCCACTGATCCTGCGCGCTGAGCCGTTCCTGAGCGTTGCCCGGCCCCACAAGGTTCACCGCCAACCGCTGGCCCGCAACGCGGCCAGCAACACCTGCGCCTTGAGCCCCTGCACCGGCGTGCCGTCATCGGCGCGCATGTCCTCCCCCGCCAGCAGCACGTTGATGATCGCCTCCTCCACCGCCTCCGCCGCCGCCGCGAACAGCGCCGAGATGTGGTCGTTGTTGACCATGCTCAGCGCCGTGGTCAGCGGCAGGTCCTTGCGCCCGTAATCGGCGGGTGGCAGGTCGCGGTTGCCAGTGGCGAATGCCAGGAACACATCCCCACTGGAATCCTCGGTGCCGCCACCCGTACGGCCAATGCCGATGGACGCCCGCTGGGCCAGGCGCTGGCACTGGTGCGGCAGCAACGGCGCATCGGTGGCCAGGACCACCACGATCGAGCCCATGCCCGGTGTGCCCTGCTCGGCGAAGGGCGAAGGTAGCTCGCCCAAGTGGCGCCCCACCGGGTAGCCGTCCACCCGCAATTCGCCGCGCTTGCCGTGGTTCGCCTGCACCAGGGCGCCCACTGTCCAGCCACCCTGCTCGGCCGCCAGCTTGCGCGAGGCCGTGCCGATGCCGCCCTTGAACTCGTGGCAGATCATGCCGGTACCGCCGCCCACGGCCCCTTCGCTGACAGGGCCCGGACGGGCTGCCGCCAAAGCTTGCTCGACCTGAGCAGCGCCCACGTGCTGGCCCCAGATGTCATTGAGCACGCCATCATAGGTTTCCATCACCACCGGCATGCACCAGTACACCGCCGGGTCACGCAGGCTGTCACGCTCATGGGCAATGAGCGCATCGCGTACCACCCCCACGCTGTGGGTGTTGGTGATGGCGACCGGCGTGGTCAGCAACCCTGCCTCGCGAATCCACTCCAGCCCCGTGGCATCGCCATTGCCGTTGAGCACATGACACCCGGCGAAGCACGGCTGCTGGCGCGCAGCGCCGGGCCGTGGTTCGACCACGGTGACACCGGTACGCACGTGCTTGCCCTCGACCACCGTGCGCAGCGTGCTGTGGCCCACCCGCACACCCGGTACATCGGTAATCGCATTCAGTTCGCCGGGCGTGCCCAGCCCCAGGGTGATGCCCAATTCACGCGCACGCATGGTGGCTCCTGTTTCAGAGTTTCTGGAAAGCCGGGCTCAGGCGCCCGGTGGTGCAATAAAGGATGACCGATACCGCCAGCAGTCCTGTCAGCACCATCACATCGCGGCTCGACGCATCGGCCAGCAAGGTCAGCATCAGGTAACCGGCCCCCGCGGTGGCCAGCAGCGCCGGCATCGGCCACAGCGGCATGCGGTACGGGTGCTCGCGGTCGCGGCGCAGTACCCGGCTGAACAGCGCGCACAGGGCGACGATCAGGTACACCAGCACGATCAGCAGCACGCTGAACGAGGTCAGGCTGGCCAGATCCGAGTTGAACGTCAGCGCCGCCGAGGGTACGGCCAGGAACAACGTGGCCAGCCAGGGTGACTCCCAGCGCGGGTGGATCTTGCTGAAGGCCCGGTTCAACGGCGCTGTCCACAGTGCATCGCGGCCACTGCTGAACACCACCCGGCCGGTCTGGATAACGATGGCCACCAAAGCGTTGAACACCGACAGGAAGATGCCGGCGCTGACCAGGCGTGCCAGCAGCGGGCTGCCATGGCTGGTCAGCAGGTAGCCGATAGGGTCGGAGCTGGCGATCATCGCGCTCAGGGACGGCGCGCCGATCAGCAATGCGCTCAGCGGCACCAGTTCGATGATCACCACCAGCACCAGCGACCACAGCACTGCCTTGGCCACGCCATGGCCGCCGTCGTGCATGTCCTCGCCCAGCAGCACCGCACCACCGTAGCCATTATAGGAGAACAGCCCCACGCCGACCGCACCGATCACCAGCGCCCAGGGCGCGGCCTGCAAGGCGCCGTCGACCACGACCTGCGGGTGCACCAGCACGCTCATGGGCTGTTCAGCGTGGCCGTAGCCCAGGGCGACGATCACCAGCAGCGCCGCCACTTCCAGTATCAGGCAGGTGCCGGTCACCCAGGCATTGAGCTTGATGTTGAGCACGCCCAGGGCAAAACTGGCGACCACGATCACCAGGGCCACCGTCTGCGCGTCGAAATGAGTACCCAGCGCCGCATTCAGGTAAGTAGACGCACCCGTGGCAAGCACGGGCGGAATGAACAGCAACATCACCAGCACCGTCAGGAACGTGGCGTAGCCGGCCATGCCGCCGAACACGCGCTTGGCGTACACATACTCGCCACCGGCACTGCGGTGGGCGCGGCCCAGTTCGGCGTAGCAAAAGGCAAACATCAGGGCCAGCACCGCGGCGATCAGGAACGCCATGATCATCCCGGAACCGGCCTGCTTGATGGCGAAAGGCGCGATCACGAACACGGAGCTGGCCGGGGTCACCGCCGAGACGGTGATGGCGACCACATCGAACACTTTCAGGGTGGGCTTGAGCGCAGGGGCCTGCGCGGGGGCATCGCTCATGTCGTTATCCTCTTGGTTGTTCTAGGTATACGGAGGCAGCAACGAAAAGTGAGAACCAGCGCGCTCTGGCGGCGCGTCCGGTTGGGTGAACCCTACGGTGCGCATCAGGCGCTGGCTATTCCCGTTTTGGGTTACTCCCCCTTGACGCCCCAATGAAAAAGCCGCAAAAACACCCCACCCCCGCCCCGGAAAACCGCCCCATGGAACTGCTGTTCAGCGAAGTCGGCGCCCACGCCAGCCTGGCCCGTACCATCGAGCACCTGGGCAGCCCGCGCTTCTTCAAGCAATTGATCCTGCTGTTGCACCACTGGCTGCCCTTCGACAATGCCCTGGCCATCCACTACCCCAGAGACGCCGCCCCCCGCGCACTGGAAGAATACGACGCCCTGCCCCATAGCGGCCCCGCCGCCATGCTCATCTACCTGGACGGCCTGTACCTGCTGGACCCGTTTTTCCAGGCCTGCCGCGAGGGCATCGCCAGCGGCCTGTATCGCTTGGAGGAAGTGGCGCCCGACCATTTCCGCCAGAGCGAGTACTACCTCAACTATTTCCACGACAACGTGCTGGAAGACGAACTGCAATTCATCGTGCAACTGGGCGCCGAAGGCACTTTGTCTCTGTCGTTGGGCATGCGCCAACCGTTCAGCACGGCGCAGGTAGGCCGCCTGCACACCCTGGCGCCTTGGGTCTTGGCGCTGATGCGCCAGCACTGGCACGCCCAGGCACCACGCGCGGTGGCCTCTGAGCCACGGGAGCTGTCCCACCATATCCGCGACGCCATGAGCCAGTTCGGTGCCGGGGTGCTATCGGAGCGGGAAGTGGAAATCGCCCGGCTGATTTTGCGCGGTTTCTCCTCCAAGGCCATGGCAGAGCGGCTGCACATCTCCCCGGAGACCATCAAGGTGCACCGCCGCCACCTGTACGCCAAACTCGATATCGCCTCGCAGCCCGAGCTTTTTTCCTTGTTTATCCAGGCCTTGGGGCACGACCCGCAACATCCCTGAGGCAACCGCCGCTTTAGCGTCTATGCTTGCAGAGGGCCGCCGGCAATGCATGCCAACTGGCCCGCAACTTATTGGAATACCACACAAAACAGGGAGTACGCGATGACCGCTGCGGCGTTTGGCACCCTCAATCTGAGCCTGGGTACCCTGACCGATCAGGTCATGGGTGAAGTGCGCAACCACATTGGCCACCTCACCCTCAACCGCCCCGACGACCTCAACGCGCTCAACCTGGACATGGTGCGCACCCTGCGCGGCTATCTCGATGCCTTCGCCGCCGACCCGCACATTCACGCGGTGATGCTGCGTGGCAACGGCCGCGGCCTGTGCGCCGGCGGCGATATCCGCTGGCTGTACGACACGTATCAAAACGGCACCCAGCAGCACGAAACCTTCTTCACCGAGGAATACGCCCTGGACCTGTGCCTGCACCATTACCGCAAGCCAGTGGTGGCGCTGATGGATGGCTATACCCTGGGCGGCGGCATGGGCCTGGCTCAGGGCGCAGACTTGCGCATCGTCACCGAGCGCAGCCGCATCGGCATGCCGGAAGTCGCCATCGGCTACTTCCCCGACGTCGGCGGCAGCTACTTCCTGCCACGCATTCCGGGCGAACTGGGCATCTACCTGGGCGTCACCGGCGCCCAGGTCCAGGCCGCCGATGCCCTGTACTGCGGCCTGGCCGACTGGTACCTGGACAGCAGCAAACTGGCCACCCTGGATGAGCGCCTCGACCGCCTGGCCTGGACGGGCAACCCTCTGAAGGACCTGCAGAGCGCCCTGGCGAAACTGGGCCAGCAAGCCCTGCCCAACGCCCCCCTGGACCGCCTGCGCCCAGCCATCGACCACTTCTTCGCGCTGCCCGACATTGCCAGCATGATCGAGCAACTGCACCAGGTCACCGTCGCCGACAGCCACCAATGGGCCGACGCCACCGCGCAACTGATGAAACAGCGCTCGCCGCTGGCCATGTCCGTCACCCTGGAAATGCTGCGCCGCGGGCGGCATATGAGCCTGGAGGAGTGCTTCACCATGGAAATGCACCTGGACCGCCAGTGGTTTGCCCATGGCGACCTGCTGGAAGGTGTGCGGGCGCTGCTGATCGACAAGGACAAGCAGCCACGCTGGCGGCCGCCGTCACTGGAACTGCTGGACCGCAAGCAGGTGCAGCAGTTCTTCGAAGGGGTATAGCAAAAACCGGGGCCGCCGCTACCGCAGGGCTCTGGCGAGGGTCTGAATCACCGCCCGTTGAAACGCGCTTCGCGCTTGGCGATGAACGCGGCCATGCCTTCTTTCTGATCTTGCGTCGCGAACGCCGCATGGAACACCCGGCGCTCGAACCGCACCCCCTCGCTGAGGCTGACTTCGAAGGCTCGGTTGACGCTTTCCTTGACCATCATCGCCACCGGCAACGACTTGGCGGCGATCTGCGCGGCCGTCGCCAGCGCTTCTTCCAGCAACTGGTCCGCCGGGATGATGCGCGCCACCACACCGGCACGCTCGGCTTCCACCGCATCCATCAGCCGGCCGGTGAGGCACAGTTCCATGGCCTTGGCCTTGCCCACGGCATGGGTCAGGCGCTGGGTGCCGCCCATGCCTGGCAGTACGCCCAGCTTGATTTCCGGTTGGCCGAACTTCGCCGTGTCGGCGGCCAGGATGAAGTCGCACATCAGCGCCAGTTCGCAACCCCCCCCCAGGGCGAAGCCGGCCACGGCGGCGATCATCGGGGTGCGGCGGTTGGCGATGCGGTCGGTCTCGCTGAACAGGTCGTCCAGGTAGATCTGCGGGTAGGTGCGCTCGGCCATTTCCTTGATATCGGCACCGGCCGCGAACGCCTTGGCTGAGCCGGTGAGGACAATGCAGCCAATGTCGCGGTCGGCGTCCAGGGTGTCCAGAGCCTGGTTCAATTCGCTGATCAGCTGGGCGTTGAGGGCATTGAGCGCCTCCGGCCGGTTGAGGGTGATCAGGGCAACACGGTCACGGGTTTCCAGCAGCAGGGTTTGGTACGCCATCGAAGCGGTCTCCTTGTTATAAGTTGCGCGCAATGACCATGCGCTGGATGTCGCTGGTGCCTTCGTAGATCTGGCAGATACGCACGTCGCGGTAAAGGCGCTCCAGCGGGAAGTCATTGAGGTAACCATAGCCACCCAAGGTCTGCAACGCGTCTGAACAGGCCTTTTCAGCCATTTCCGAGGCGAACAGCTTGGCCATCGAGGCCTCCACCAGGGCCGGTTGCCCGGCATCGCGCAGGGCCGCGGCGTGGTAGACCATTTGCCGGGCGACGCTGATCTGGGTGTGCATGTCGGCCAGGCGAAAAGCCACGGCCTGGTGCTCGATCAAGGGCTGGCCGAAGCTGGTGCGTTCACGGGCGTAGTCGCGGGCGGCCTCGAAGGCAGCACGGGCCATGCCCACGGCCTGGGCGGCGATGCCGATGCGCCCACCTTCGAGGTTGGCCAGGGCGATCTTGTAGCCCTGCCCTTCGCTGCCCAGCAGGTTGGCGGCGGGCACGCGCAGGTCGTCGAACACCAGTTGGCAGGTGTCGCTGGCATGCAGACCGAGCTTTTCCTCGACCCGCACCACCTGATAGCCGGGGGTGTCGGTGGGCACGATGAAAGCGCTGATGCCCCGTTTGCCCGCCTGCGGGTCAGTGACGGCGAAGACGATGGTCATGCCAGCGTGACTGCCGGAGGTGATGAACTGCTTGCTGCCGTTGATCACGTAATGGTCGCCGTCGCGGCGAGCGCGGGTGCGCAGGTTGCTGGCGTCGGAGCCGGCCTGGGCCTCGGTCAACGCAAACGCACCGAGCATGGCGCCGCTGGCCAGGGGTTGCAGGTACTGGGCTTTCTGCGCCTCGGTGCCGAAGGTGAGGACCGGCACGCAGCCCACCGAATTGTGCACGCTCATGATGGTGGAGCACGAACCGTCACCGGCGGCGATTTCTTCCAGGGCCATGGCATAGGCCAGGTACCCGGTATCGCAACCACCCCACTGCTCCGGCACCAGCATGCCGAAGAAACCCAGCTCGGCCATTTCCGCCAGGGCTTGGCGAGGGAAGGTGTGGTCGCGGTCCCACTGGGCCGAAAACGGCTTCAGGCGTTCCTGGGCGAACTGGCGGGCGGCTTCGCTGATCTGGCGTTGCTCTTCATTGGCTAGCATGGACACTCCTCAATACACACATTCGACGGCCACGGCAGTGGCTTCACCGCCGCCGATGCAGATGGCGGCGATGCCTCGTGACAACTGGCGCTGGCGCAGGGCGTAAATCAGGGTCACCAGGATGCGCGCGCCCGAGGCGCCGATGGGGTGGCCCAGGGCGCAGGCACCGCCGTGCACGTTGACCTTGGCGTGGGGCAGGTCCAGCGCCTGCATGGCCGCCAGGGTGACCACCGCGAAGGCTTCGTTGATCTCGAACAGGTCGACGGTGGCCAGGTCCCAGCCGGTGTGGCTGACCAGGCGCTGAATGGCGCCGATGGGCGCGGTGGGGAACAGCCCCGGCGTATCGGCGAAAGTAGCGTGCCCGTGGATGATCGCCAACGGTGCCAGGCCTCGACGCTCGGCCTCGCTACGGCGCATCAGCACCAGCGCGGCGGCGCCGTCGGAGATCGAGCTGGAATTGGCCGCCGTGACGGTACCGCCGTCGCGAAAGGCCGGCTTGAGGCCAGGGATCTTGTCCAGCCGCGCCTTGGGCGGTTGTTCATCGTCACTGACCCGGCGCGATTCCTTGCCCGTTGACACGGTCAGGGGCACGACCTCGGCCGTGAACTGGCCGCTACTGATGGCCTGCTGGGCACGGGTCAGGGAGGCAACGGCGAAGTCGTCCTGCTGCTGGCGGCTGAAACCCAGGGCCTGGGCGCAATCTTCAGCGTAGGTGCCCATCAGCCGACCGGGTTCATAGGCATCTTCCAGGCCATCGAGAAACAGGTGGTCCAGTACCCGGCCGTGGCCCATGCGGTAGCCAGCGCGGGCCTTGTCCAGCAGGTAGGGGGCGTTGGACATGCTCTCCATGCCGCCGGCCACTACCACGCTGGTGCTGCCGGCGAGCAACTGGTCATGGCCGAGGATGACCGCTTGCATGCCCGAGCCGCACATCTTGTTCAGGGTGGTGCACGGGGTGCCCTTGTCCAGGCCAGCGCCAAGGGCGGCCTGGCGCGCAGGGGCCTGTCCGAGGCCGGCGGGCAGCACGCAACCCATCAGCACCTGGCCCACCGCATCGCTGCCCAATTGGGCGCGGCTGACGGCGGCGCGGATGGCTTCGGCACCCAGCTGCGGTGCCGTGAAGCTTTTGAGGTCGCCCTGCAGGCCGCCCATGGGCGTGCGTACAGCGCTGACGATGACGACGGGATCGGTGTTCATGGGTCTCTCCGGGAATTATCTGGCGGCCATGCGCAGGGCGCCGTCCAAGCGAATGACTTCGCCGTTGAGCAGGCGGTTTTCGATGATGTGCCGCACCAGCGCGGCGTACTCCCCAGGGTGGCCGAGCCGCTGCGGGAATGGCACGCCAGCGGCCAGGGACGCCCGCACCGGCTCGCTCATGCCGGCCATCATGGGCGTCTCGAACACCCCAGGGGCGATGGTCATCACGCGGATACCAAAGCGCGCCAACTCGCGGGCGGCAGGCAGGGTCAGGCTGACAATGGCGCCCTTGGAAGCGGCGTAGGCGGCCTGGCCGATCTGGCCGTCATAGGCGGCCACCGAGGCGGTGTTGATGATGATGCCGCGCTCGCCGTCTTCGCCGGGCACGCCTTCGGCCATGGCTGCGGCCGCCAGGCGCATCAGGTTGAAGCTGCCCACCACGTTGATCTCCAGCACCCGGCGGAAACTGTCGAGGCCGTGGGCGCCCTCCTTGCCGAGGATCTTCTCGCCAGCGACCACCCCGGCGCAGTTGACCAGGCCGTGCAGGCCACCGAACGTGCTGACCGCCAGTTCGACGGCCGCCTGGGCCTGGTCTTCGCGGCGGATGTCAGCCACGGCGTGGCGAGCCGTGGGGCCGAGCTTTTGCGCCTGGGCAGCGACGGCCTCGGCATTGAGGTCTACCAGGACCACGTTGGCGCCCGCCTCGGCCAGCAACTGCGCCGTGGCAGCGCCAAGGCCCGAGGCAGCGCCGCTGACCATGAACGTCCGTTGTGCGATATGCATGGAGCGCTTCCTTATTGTTGTGAGCGTCTCCCTGAAATATGGCCCCGGCCCGGCACGGCGGCAATGGTCAAAGCGCTCAGGGGGCGTGAGCAGTTTGGCCACTGGCGCCCAGGATCAGGCTGCGATAGTGCCCGGGGCTGGCGCCGGTCCATTTGCGAAAGGCCTTGTAGAACGAACTGGCATCGGCAAAGCCCAGGCGCTCGGCGATGGCCTCGAACGGCACGTGCGCTTCGGCCAGCCAGGCCACCGCCAGCTCGCGCCGCACGCTGTCCTTGAGGCGTTGCCAGGTCTGGCCTTCGTCGGCCAGGCGCCGGCGCAAGGTGGCCGCCGACAGTTGCCACTGGCGTGCAGCGGCCTCGGCTTCCGGCCAGCCGTGGGGCGGCTGCTGGCGCAACCACTGGCGCACCTGGCGGGCGAAACTATCGGGGTCGCGGTACTTGACCAGGATGTTGCCCGGGGCGCGGTTGAGGAAGCGTTGCAGCTCGGCGGGGGTGCGGCGCACCGGCAGGTCCAGGCAATCGGCGGCGAAGATGATGCGTGTGCGCGGCCGCTCGAAGCGCAGGTTATCGGAGAACATCACCCGGTAGTCGTCGCAGTAGTCCGGCGCCTCCCCGCGCAGCTCCACCGCCAGAATCGGGATGCGCCGCCCGGCCAGCCAGCACGCCACGCCGTGGACGATCATCCAGTAGGTGAAATAGGTGAAGGCCCGGCGCGGTGGCAAGGCGCTGTCGTCGATGACGATCTCGGCCAGGCTTTGCTGACGTTGCAGGGTGGCGGGCAGGTCCTCGAGCATCAGCGAGAGAAAGCCCAGGCCGGCTTCCAGCGCGGTTGCCAGGGTTGGCTGAGCCATGGCGCAGCGGCACAGGAACGCCAGGCTGCCGGCGCGCAGGGCGCGCGGGTCCATCCCGAAGAATTCGTCGTCGGTACGGCGCGCTATCTGTCGCCACAGGCGCGAATAGGCCAGCACCGGCACGCGGGCCTGCGCCGGGTCGATACCCGCCAGGGCCAGCGCGGCCTCGGGCGCCAGCGCCGCCTGCTGCAAGGCTTCGCGGACCATTTGCATCGAGATGGTGTCTTTTTGCGCCATGGAACTGCTCGACAGGGTGGACAGTCCATCCTAGCAGCGATAGTGCCGCAAGTGATGAACGCGCCCGGTCCCAGAGGGGTTGGAAAAGGGTAAAGTCGGTCGGTTGATATTTTCCATGGCGAGGACGCTCCATGCTTCGTGTTTCCACACTCATTCTTTCCTGCCTGCTGGCCGCCGGCGCCCAGGCCGCCGAGCCTCAGGCGCCGGTCTATGGCCAGGAGCTGCAAGGCTTCGACTACCCCTACCCGCTCAAGCACTTCGAGTTCGAGTCCCAGGGCAAGTCCCTGCAAATGGGCTACATGGACGTGCCCGCCACGGGCCGCGCCAACGGCCAGACCGTGCTGCTGATGCACGGCAAGAACTTCTGCGCCGCCACCTGGGACACGTCCATCAAGGCCCTGACCGACGCCGGCTACCGCGTGGTGGCTGCCGACCAGATCGGTTTCTGCACCTCCAGCAAGCCTGACTACTACCAGTACAGCTTCCAGCAGCTGGCGACCAACACCCACGCGCTGCTGGCGTCCCTGGGCATCGACAAGGTCACCGTGCTCGGCCACTCCACCGGCGGCATGCTCGCCACCCGCTATGCCCTGCTGTACCCAGGGCAAGTGCAGCGCCTGGCCATGGTCAACCCCATCGGCCTGGAAGACTGGAAAGCCCTGGGCGTGCCCTACCGCACCGTCGACCAGTGGTTCGCACGCGAGGCCAGGCTCAATGCCGACGGCATCCGCAACTACGAACGCAGCACCTATTATGCCGGGCGCTGGAAACCTGAGTTCGAACGCTGGGTCACCATGCTCGCCGGGCTCAACCAGGGCCCTGGGCACAACCTGGTGGCGTGGAATTCGGCGCTGATCTACGACATGATCTTCACCCAGCCGGTGGTCTATGAGTTCAAGGACCTGAAGATGCCGACCCTGCTGCTGATCGGCGACGCGGACACCACTGCCATCGGCAGCGACATCGCGCCCCCCGAGGTCAAGGCGAAAATCGGCCACTACAACGTGCTGGGCAAACAGGTCAGCCAGGTCATACCCCACGCCACCCTGGTGGAATTCCCCGGCCTGGGCCACGCCCCGCAAATGGAACAACCCGAGCAATTTCACAAGGCCCTGCTGGCCTGGTTATCGAAAAACTGAACTCAAGGAGCAAAGGTATGCGCATAGCCGTGATCGATGACTGGCAGGACGTGGCCAGTGATGTGGTGGACTGGGCCCCGCTGCACGCATTGGGCCAGGTGGACTTTGTGCCGGACTACCCTGCCGACACCGAAACCCTGGTGGCCCGCCTGTTGCCGTATGACGTGATCTGCGTGATGCGCGAGCGCACCCGCTTCGATGCGGCGCTGATCCGCGGCCTGCCCAACCTCAGGCTGCTGGCTACCGGTGGCATGCGCAATGCCGCCATCGACCTGGCCGCGGCCAATGCCCTGGGCGTGCAGGTGGTGGGTACCGACAGCTACAAGCACGCCGCGCCGGAACTGACCTGGGCGCTGATCATGGCTTCCACCCGCAACCTGCTGGCTGAAGCCGCGTCGCTGCAATCGGGCGGCTGGCAGATCGGCCTGGGAGGCGATCTGCACGGCAAGACCCTGGGCATTCTCGGCCTGGGCAGCATCGGTGAAAAAGTGGCGAAATTCGGCCAGGCGTTCGGCATGAAGGTCATCGCCTGGAGCGAAAACCTGACGGCCGAGCGCGCCAGCAGCATCGGCGTGACCTGGGTCAGCAAACAGGAGCTGTTTGCCCAGGCCGACGTGCTCAGCGTGCACCTGGTGCTGAGCGAGCGCACCCGCGGGCTGGTGGACCGCGAAGCGCTGGGCTGGATGAAACCCCGTGCCTTGCTGGTGAATACCGCGCGCGGGCCGATTGTCGACGAAGACGCGCTGGTGGAGGCACTCAAGGCCAACCGCCTGGGCGGTGCGGCGCTGGATGTGTTCAGCGTCGAGCCCCTGCCGGCCAACCACCCGTTCCGTACGCTACCCAACGTTCTGGCCACCCCCCACGTGGGCTACGTCAGCGCCAACAACTATCGCGTGTTCTACGGCCAGATGATCGAAGACATCCTGGCCTGGCATGACGGCCAGCCCATTCGCCTACTGGCCTGACCACACCTGGGCTTCGGTCCAGCCCAGCTCGGCGAAGTCCTGGGCGCGCAAATGCGCCTCGCCTTCGCAGAAGAATTCGTCGAGCTGCGGCGGTTTGATGTCGGTTTCCGCGAGCATGGCGTGTACCTGGCCACGGTGGTGGATCTGGTGCTCGAACAGGTGCGACAGCAGGCGCAAGCGGGTATCGCGCTGGGTACGGTCGGGGCGCAGGATGGTCACGTAGCGGCCCAGGCTGTTGTCCTTGAGGAGCCGGCAGCAGGCAATCAGGCGATGGTCGGCCTGGGCCTGCTCGCGGTGCAGCGCCAGGCACGTGTGGAACGGCTCTTCGGGGTCGAAGAAGCGCTGGCTGTCCAGCTCCGGCGGCTCGCCGGCCTGTTCGCACTCCAGCGCCTGCAGGTAGAACCAGTCCACCGTGAGGGTGTGGTTGAGCGTGGCCTTGATCGAGGGAAAAAAACTGCTGCGCGGCGCCAGGAACTCGTCCTGGCTCAGTTGCAGGCAGGCCTTGTACAGGCGGTGGTTGGCCCAGCCATTGTTGTAGGCCATGGTCAGCAGATGATGCGACAGGAGGTCGGCCATCACGGTTTCCTCAGCTGAAACGTTGCAATTGCATCTCCCGCAGCCGGCTCAGGGTACGCCGGAACGGGAACGACAGGTACCCTTGAGTGTAGAGCCCCTCCAGCGCCACCCGTGCTTCGATGTACAACGGCACCCGGCGGTCGTAGCACTCGTCCACCAGGGCGATGAAGCGGCGCACGCCGTCGTCGTTGGCCGATAATCGCGGCAGTTCCCGGTCCCCGGCCACTACCCGTTCGGCGGCATCTTCGGTACCACGGGCAATCTTCGCCGGCCGTTGCCGGGCGCCCAGTTCCGGTACCTCACCCAGCAGAATGGCGCTGAAGCGGTCGCACAGTTGCATGAAGTCCATGGCGGCCCAGGGCTGCTCGCAGAGTTGCCCGTACGTGCACCACAGGGTGTGTTCGCTGGCCATCACCACAGGCAACTGCCGGTAGCCCACGGCGATGGGTTGGTCGCTGGCGGGCTGTTCGCCGTTCAACTCGGTGAATACCCCGGCCAGCGCCTCGGGCTCGTTCACCCAATAGCGTTGCCGGGTGGCGCCTGGGTGCAGGCGGTGGTCCTGCTCCACCGCCAGCACCTGCATGTGCGCCTCGATGGCGGCGATGGCGGGCAGAAAGCGGTCGCGGTTGAAGCCATCGGCATACAGCTGCGCCGGTGGCTGGTTGGAGGTGGCGACCACTGTCACGCCCGCGTCGAACAGCGCTGACATCAGGCCGCCGAGGATCAGGGCGTCAGCAATGTCGGTGACGAAGAATTCGTCGAAGCACAATACCCGGATCTCCCCCGCCAGTTGGCCGGCCAGCGCGTGCAGCGGGTCACGGGTGCCGTTGAGCTGGAACAGATGCTGGTGCACCCAGGCCATGAAATGGTGGAAATGCTGACGCCGCGCGGGCACGGTCAGGCACTGGTGAAACAGATCCATGAGCCAGGTCTTGCCCCGGCCCACGGGGCCCCACAAGTAAAGCCCCTGGCACGGCCGCCCGGCTTCCAGGGCTTCGAAGCAGGCTTGCAGGGCCTGTACGGCGCGCTGCTGGGCAGGGTCGGCGGCGAAGTCGCGATCAGCGAGGGCGTGCTCGTAAGCGGCCTGGGGCGAGCGTGGGGATAGCATGTGACATCCTGTGCAATGGGCTCTGACGCACCGATTCTACGGCATCACCCACGCCCGGTCCCATAGAGGAGCATCAGCGGGCCGTGTCACTGCGAAGGTTGCTGCAAGCCCACCCGCAACAATTGCCCATCATCGGCGTCGGTGAGCACGTACAGGTAGCCATCGGGGCCCTGGCGCACATCGCGTATTCTTGATTTCAGCTCGCCCAGCAGCCGTTCCTCGTGCTTGACCTTGTCACCCTCGAACGTCAGGCGAATCAGTTCCTGATCGCCCAGGGCGCCTACGAACAGGTCATGCTGCCAGGCCTTGAAGCGGTCGGCATCATAGAAGGCCATGCCGCTGATGGCCGGCGATTTTGGCCAGAAGTAGACCGGGTCCTTGCCGTCTGCCAGGGTCGTGCCCTTGGCTTCGGAGATCGGTGCCCCGCTGTAGTCGATGCCGTGGGTCGCCAGGGGCCAACCGTAGTTCTGACCGCGCTCGATGACGTTGATTTCGTCGCCACCCCGTGGCCCATGCTCATGGGTCCACAGGGTACCGGTCCAGGGGTTCAGGGCCGCACCTTGCTGGTTGCGATGACCATAGGACCAGATCTCGGGCCGGTCGCCCTTCTGCCCCACGAAGGGGTTGTCATCGGGAACGCGCCCGTCGGGGAAAATGCGTACCACCTTGCCCTGCAACTTGCCCAGGTCCTGGGCCGTGGGCCGCTGGTTGTTCTCGCCCAGCGCGATGAACAGGTAACCGTCACGGTCGAATACCAGCCGTGAACCAAAGTGTTCGCCGGTGGACAGCTTGGGTTGCTGGCGGAAGATCACGGTGAAATTGTCCAGGTGCGTCAGGTCATCGGACAGGCGCCCGCGCCCCACTGCCGTGCCCGCCTTGCCGTCGGGGCCGGCTTCGGCGAAGGACAGGTACACCAGGCGGTCTTCGCGGAACTGCGGCGACAGCGCCACGTCCAGCAGGCCGCCCTGGCCATGGGCCCATACCGTGGGGCCGCCGCTGACAGGCGCCGACAGCTTGCCCTCGGGGCTCACCACCCGCAAGGTACCCGGCCGCTCGGTGACCAGATAGCCTTTCCTGTCGGGCAGAAACGCCAGCGCCCAGGGGTGGTGCAGGCCTTCGACCACCGGGGTGACGCTCAAGGGCCCCAATTCGCTCTTGTAGCTCGCAGGCGCGGCAGCATGGGCCAGCAGGGGTACCGTCAACAGGGTGGCCAAAAGGGTAAGTCGAAACATGGGCAATTCCTTCTGTGGGGCTTCAGTTGCTGTCCGCAGGGCGTGGCGCCGTCTGGCTGGGCGTAGTGGGCGGCGCCGGCGCGGGCCGCAGGTTGTTGCCATTGCCGATGCCGCCGTTCTGCAAGGTGGGTGGACGCGGGTTGACCTGGCGCTGCAGGTTCGGCGAACTGGGGGTGACAGGGCGCGTGCCCTGCATGCTGTTGGGGTTGGCGCGGCGCACCGCGCTGTTGTACGGGTTGCCGGGGTCGGTGGCAGCCGCGGCGCTGGTGGCGGCGGCCAGCAGCAGTGAGGCGAGCAGTAGCGGGTAGCGGCTCATGGTGCAGTCTCCCTGGGGGAATGCTGACTATAGGTGCATTGGAACCGCTACCCGAGTGAGCGTTCGATGAAACCGCTGTTACAGTCGTAACATTTTGTGGCTCGATAGCCCTGCGCCCACGCGAACCCAGGGGCCTGGCCATGGTCTGAAGCAGTGCCGTCCATCACCCGAGAGTGCCTTCATGCCCCCCTACCTGCTGCCCGCTGTGCGCCACTATCTGCTGTTGATGCTGCTGGCAGGTCTGAGCGCATGCGCCCTGCTGCCACCCCGCGACCCGATCAACATCAACGTGGTGGGCATTGAACCCTTGCAAGGGCAGGACCTGGAAGTACGTTTCGCCGTGAAGATCCGGCTGCAGAACCCCAATGAAGACAGCTACAGCTACAACGGCGTGGCCCTGAGCCTGGACGTCAACGGCCGGCCGCTGGCCTCGGGGGTGAGCAACGAAAGCGGTACGCTGGCGCGTTTCTCGGAAACCATCGTCACCGTACCGGTCAGCGTCACCGCCTTCAGCGTACTGCGCCAGACCCTGGGCCTGAGCCAGACCCAGTCCCTGGACAATTTGCCCTACGAACTGCACGGCAAGCTGGCCAACGGCGTGTTCGGCACGGTACGCTTCAGTGACCACGGCAACCTGTCGCTCGCGCCGGTGGCCGCTGCACCGGCGAACGCGCCGGACAGCAACCCCTATAAAAACACCCGCTGGCCAGCCGCCACGCCTTGAACGTTCCTTCCCTGGCGACGCGTACCGTCGTAGAACCGGGCGCAAGCTCGGGAAGCAGGCAACCCGCTCCATCTCGTAGCCCCCTTCCCAAGCTTCGCCCGGTCCCACGGGCTGCGTCGGCCTTGGGGTGGGAGCTTAGCTTGCTAGCGAAAATGGCAACGCGGTATACCTGATGGACCGCGTTGTGCCCTTCGCCAGCAAGCTGTGCTCCTACAGGCTGCGTCGGCCTTGGGGTGGGAGCTTAGCTTGCTAGCGAAAATGGCAACGCGGTATACCTGATGGACCGCGTTGTGCCCTTCGCCAGCAAGCTGTGCTCCTACAGGCTGCGTCGGCCTTGGGGTGGGAGCTTAGCTTGCTAGCGAAAATGGCAACGCGGCATACCTGATGGACCGCGTTGTGCCCTTCGCCAGCAAGCTGTGCTCCTACAGGCTGCGTCGGCCTTGGGGTGGGAGCTTAGCTTGCTAGCGAAAATGGCAACGCGGTGTACCTGATGAACCGCGTTGTGCCCTTCGCCAGCAAGCTGTGCTCCTACAGGCTGCGTCGGCCTTGGGGTGGGAGCTTAGCTTGCTAGCGAAAATGGCAACGCGGTATACCTGATGGACCGCGTTGTGCCCTTCGCCAGCAAGCTGTGCTCCTACAGGCTGCGTCGGCCTTGGGGTGGGAGCTTAGCTTGCTAGCGAAAATGGCAACGCGGTGTACCTGATGGACCGCGTTGTGCCCTTCGCCAGCAAGCTGTGCTCCTACAGGCTGCGTCGGCCTTGGGGTGGGAGCTTAGCTTGCTAGCGAAAATGGCAACGCGGTATACCTGATGGACCGCGTTGTGCCCTTCGCCAGCAAGCTGTGCTCCTACAGGCTGCGTCGGCCTTGGGGTGGGAGCTTAGCTTGCTAGCGAAAATGGCAACGCGGTATACCTGATGGACCGCGTTGTGCCCTTCGCCAGCAAGCTGTGCTCCTACAGGCTGCGTCGGCCTTGGGGTGGGAGCTTAGCTTGCTAGCGAAAATGGCAACGCGGTATACCTGATGGACCGCGTTGTGCCCTTCGCCAGCAAGCTGTGCTCCTACAGGATTGCGATGGCCGCTGGCGACGCGCATGCCGTTGCGGGACCGGGCGCAAGCTCGGGAAGCAGACAACCCGCTCCATATCGCAGCCCCTTCCCGAGCTTCGCCCGCGCCCACAGGGTTGCCATGGATGCTACAGAGGCGGCGGTCAAGGACGACTGAGCAACGCGAGCCGCACCGCCAGCGCCGTCAGGACCGTTGCCAGCCCCAGCGACTGCACCTTGGCCCAACGCCCGGTGGAGGCCAGGCGGCGGTGGATGGCGGCGCCGAACACGCCCAGCACGGCATGAAACACCGTGGCCGTCAGCGCCAGCATCACCCCCAGCTGGATCAACTGCCAGCCCACATGGCCGCGCTCCGGCTGCACGAACTGCGGCAGGAACACCATGAAGAACAGCAGCGCCTTGGGGTTGAGCAGGCTATTGAGGGTGGCGGAGAACAGGATGCGCGCCAACGGCAGTTGCTCCCCGCTGTTCAACGCGCCCAGGCCGCCACCGCGCAAGGTCTTGAACGCCAGCCACAACAAGTACACGGCGCCCGCGTAGCGAATCAGGTCGAACGACGGCGGCCAGCTGGCCACCAGCGCGGTCACGCCGGTGGCGGTCAGCACGGCAAGGCTGAGGTCGGCGATGGTGATGCCCGCCGCCGCCATCAACCCGCCACGCCAGCCCCGCGCGATCGCCTGGCTGAGCACGAACGCCATGTTGGGGCCGGGCGACAGCAGCAAAAGAATGACAGCCAGAAAAAAGACCGGAAGGGTATCGAGGGAGACCATGGCGGGGGCATCCGTGCGTGGAAAAATGAGCGCACAGGATAGCCGCGGCAAGGGGAAGCGTCCTGCAACAGCTGCGCGCGATTTCACCGGGTCAGTTGCCAAGTGCGACAAACGAAATTCACTGTGCCAGCGCTGCGTTGCAACTGGCACACCGCATCCGGCCCTGTCGCGGCCTACGGGCCGCTTCAGGGCGCGATCAGGCTCAGAAGTCTACCGACCCCGACAGTTTGACCAGACGCGGCTCGCCCTGGGTCAGGTAACCCCCGTTGGCCGACGCCCAATAGTTTTTGTTGGTGAGGTTGTCCACGTTCAGGCGCAACGTCACGTTCTTCTGATCCACCTTGAACGCGTAGCGAGCCCCTGCGTCGAAACGGTTCCAGGTAGGCAAGCTGAGGGTGTTGGCCTCATCGGCGAATTGCCCGCCCGTGCGCAGCATCCGCGCGTTCAGGGCGACGCCGTCCAGGCCAGGCACATCCCAGTCCACCGAGGCGTTGAGCTGGAAGGTAGGCACGCCAATGGCATGGTTGCCGTCGTTGCTGGCCACCGCGGTGTCCTCAAGCCTGGAGGTCATGCGGGTAGCACCAGCCAGCAGGCGCAGGCCTGGCAGCGGCTCGCCGAACAGGTTCAACTCGACACCGCGGTTGATCTGGTTACCGGCGCGCACGAAGTTGTTCGCCGAGTCGGTGTAGCCGTCATTGGGCTTGTCGATCCGGTAGGCCGCGACGCTGGCGCCGTAGGTGCCCATGTCGAGCTTGACGCCCGCCTCCACTTGCTTGGTACGCCCCGGCGCGTAGGACTGCCCGCTGTTGTTGGCGGTGAGCGGCGCAGTACCGCCGCTGGCCAGGCCTTCGATACGGTTGGCATACACCGACACGTGGTCGACCGGCTTGTAGACAATGCCGAACACCGGCGTGGTGATCGACTTGTCGTACAGGGCGTTACGGGTGCCGTCGGCGCCCGTGGAAACGCCGTTGTAGGTCGAACCGTCGTAGTTGTAGCCCTCGACGCGCAGCTGCTGGCGGCGCAGGCCCAGGGTCAGCAATACCGAATCGTCGAAGAAACCCAGGGTGTCGGACGCGGCGATGCTTCGTGCACGGGTCTTGGCCGTGACGCCCGGGTCCCCCATGTCGCCCCCGGTCAGGTAGGTCGTGCCCTTCACCATGGCCGCCGGCGAGTAGATATTGGTGGCGGTGCTGGTGCCGTTGTAGAACTCGTAGGCGGCTTCGGTCTGGGTCCACAGGGTGGACGCGCCAATGTTCACCTGATGGGTAACCGGCCCCGTGGCGAAGTTGCCGTTCAGCCCGGCCATCAGGCTGGTGCTGTCGATGTTGGAAGGAATCATGGAGCCGCTGATGGTCGCCGCGCCCGTGCGCAGCATCCGCGCGTTCAGGGCGACGCCGTCCAGGCCAGGCACATCCCAGTCCACCGAGGCGTTGAGCTGGAAGGTAGGCACGCCAATGGCATGGTTGCCGTCGTTGCTGGCCACCGCGGTGTCCTCAAGCCTGGAGGTCATGCGGGTAGCACCAGCCAGCAGGCGCAGGCCTGGCAGCGGCTCGCCGAACAGGTTCAACTCGACACCGCGGTTGATCTGGTTACCGGCGCGCACGAAGTTGTTCGCCGAGTCGGTGTAGCCGTCATTGGGCTTGTCGATCCGGTAGGCCGCGACGCTGGCGCCGTAGGTGCCCATGTCGAGCTTGACGCCCGCCTCCACTTGCTTGGTACGCCCCGGCGCGTAGGACTGCCCGCTGTTGTTGGCGGTGAGCGGCGCAGTACCGCCGCTGGCCAGGCCTTCGATACGGTTGGCATACACCGACACGTGGTCGACCGGCTTGTAGACAATGCCGAACACCGGCGTGGTGATCGACTTGTCGTACAGGGCGTTACGGGTGCCGTCGGCGCCCGTGGAAACGCCGTTGTAGGTCGAACCGTCGTAGTTGTAGCCCTCGACGCGCAGCTGCTGGCGGCGCAGGCCCAGGGTCAGCAATACCGAATCGTCGAAGAAACCCAGGGTGTCGGACGCGGCGATGCTTCGTGCACGGGTCTTGGCCGTGACGCCCGGGTCCCCCATGTCGCCCCCGGTCAGGTAGGTCGTGCCCTTCACCATGGCCGCCGGCGAGTAGATATTGGTGGCGGTGCTGGTGCCGTTGTAGAACTCGTAGGCGGCTTCGGTCTGGGTCCACAGGGTGGACGCGCCAATGTTCACCTGATGGGTAACCGGCCCCGTGGCGAAGTTGCCGTTCAGCCCGGCCATCAGGCTGGTGCTGTCGATGTTGGAAGGAATCATGGAGCCGCTGATGGTCGCCGCGCCCGTGCTGGCATTGGTCAGCGTAGGGGTCGCGTAAACGCCGGTCTCGCGGTCGTGCTTGGCGCCGCCGGCCAGGTAGGCCGACCAACTGTCGCTCAGGTCCCAGTCGCCACGGATCATGCCGAAGGTGTCTTCGGTTTCCTCGTAACTCCAATCGGTACCGTAATTGGTGCGGGCGCTGGGGGCCGTGGGAATATTGGTCACGCTGCCCAGGTAGACATCGTTGCGCAGGCCATTGACCCGCTGCTTCTGGTAGCCAAAGGTGCTGGACACACGGAAATCATCACCGCGGAAATCGAGCCCCATCACGAACAGCTTGCTGCGCTGGCTTTGGTCGTCAACCGCGGTATCGCCCTCGCGCTGCATCAGGTTCACGCGCGCGCCGAAACGGTTGTCTTCACCGAAGCGCTCACCCAGGTCAAGGTGTTCACCGATGCGGCCATCGCTGCTGATGTCCTGGGTGTAACGGCGAATGGGCGTATCCGTGGCATATTTGGGCTGCAGGTTGACCACACCCCCCAAGCCGGTTCCCGAGGGTGTCACGCCATTGAGGAATGCGCTTGGCCCCTTGAACACCTCTACCCGCTCAACACCTTCCACACCAATGATCTGACGCGGCAGGATACCGTACAGACCACCGAAGGAAACGTCGTCGCTGTTGAGCGGCAAACCGCGAATGACGAAAATCTGCGATTGGTTGCCATAGCCATATGACGTACGCACCGAGGCGTCGTTGAGCAGCACATCCCCGACGTCCTCAGCCTGCTGATCTTCGATCAGCCTGGAGGTGTAGCTGGTCATGGTGAAAGGCACGTCCATGATGTCCTGGTTCCCCAGAATGCCCATTTGCCCGCCGCGTGCCACCTGGCCACCGGTAAATTCGGGCACCAGCGGTTGAGCACTTTTCTTCACCGCGTCGGCGTTGACCGCCACCGGCCCCAGGTCAATGGCGGTATCGGCTGCGTGAGCGCCGGCGGACAAGCAGCAGAACAGAGCCAGCAGTGTGGGCCTGGAAGGGAAGCGCGGGGTCATGGGGGAGGATCCTGAAGTCAAAATGGCTGAAGTCGACGCCCCCCTGGCAAAATGCTATCCAATGAAGATACTAACAAATGCATTTGCGAACTGTTATCACTTTCTTTCAGGTGCAGCGAATTTTCATGTATTGCGCTCGTTACTGTTTCACTGCTGCCAAGCGCCTGCCCGGGAGCCAAAATCGGCCATCCGGGGCTCACTCCAGTCGATGGCCAAACCGTGGAAGCCGCGGCAGCCAGTCGTCAAGAATGCCCGCCGAGACCAGCACATGGTGCGCCCGGCCGATCAACATCTGGCGGGGCACGAATCCGATATAACGCGAATCGGCACTGTCGTCACGGTTGTCGCCCAGCATGAAGTAGCTGCCGGCCGGCACCGTGACCGGCCCGAAGCTGCTGAGCGGCAACTTGAGGTCATAGGCCACGCGGTTCACCAGCACCACGTCGCCTTCCAGCAAGGTGGGGCCATGGAGCCGGAATGGATGGGGTTCCAGTCAGCCACCGAGGTCCTGAAAATACCGAAACACAGTAGAAAGATCAGGGTTCGACGGTGTGGTTATCGTACATCGCCACGGCAGCACGCAAGGTTTCTCGTACATGGTCGCGCAGGTACGCAGGCGCCAGCACTTCGATCTCTGCCGCATTGCTGAGCAGAAACAGGCGCAAGCCCTGGGTGTCCAGGATCTGGCACTGCAGCAGCCACCCAATGTCGTGCTCGGCCAGCTGCTGGCCTGGATCCAGCGGGTTCTCCCTCAGGCGGTTCAGCAGATTGGGCATCAACCGCAGGGCCAGGCCGATCGGCTTGTCGCTGTGCACGGTGATGAGGTCTTTCTGCACCTGGAGGTCGTCCACGCGATACCCCGGCGGTTGGTCCACCTGCAGCCAGTCGTCAGTGACTTCGAGCATGCGATGCAGCATCAAGGCGCACGTCTTGCCGGGGCCATTGCTGCTGTACTTGCCACGCGGGAAGGTCCCATGGGGGTCACGACCATCCGACCACTGTTCCGACACCACCAGGGCGCTGAGGTAGATGTTGGAGTCTTGCCAGGACAGCGCCAGCGGCTGCAGCCGGTAGGTGCAGATAGCCTCCAGGTTGTCTCGCGGGCGGTAGACCACCTTGAGGCTTCTATCGCCCAGGAGGGCTTCCTGGATCAGCGTGAGGTGCGCGGGCACATGAGCACCGGGTTGCAGAACCGTGAAGCGGGTATTGGTGGTGATGCGCCCCTCCCCCACCAGGTCCCTTTTGGCGTGGGCGCGAATTCGCGCTTCTGCGTAGGTACGCAGCACCCCCAGTTGCTCAACGGAAGATTTGAAACCGAAACGGTCGGCGTGGTGAAAGATCGCCGTCAGGGTAATCGCATCCGTGGGGGTCAATTCGAGTTGCAGGCTTTTACCGCCGATAGTCCAATGATGCGCGCGGCCCTGGGCGCCATCACACAACTCTACCCGTTTGTCATCCCTGAGGTTGAACAGGTCCCGGCGCGTGGTTCGCGAGGCGACCGTGTAATGACTTCTACTCGCCTCGTGCAGCTCCTCCGTCGTCATCGAGCCTCCCCTGGCCTGCAAGATACTGATCAATATCCCCTGACGGTTGAGACCGCTGCGATCGGATCTGGGGCTACGCGGAATTTCCCTGGGCGCTCGACGGGGCAAAATAAAGTCTCCAGAATGGTGGACACGGACAACGGACGGTCATGTCATTTGACATCATGACCTCGCTGGCACACAACCCCACCCGTGTCAGCCCACAGGAGCCTCGCATGACCGCCAGACAGCAATTCATTGCCCGCCCGTACGTTGCCGATTTCATCGAGTGGTTTGCCCGCGAACTCGATTCCCGAACGTTGTTCCAGCACACCTATATTCAACGCCGCACGGGCAAGGTGTGGGCATGCGAGAGCCTGTACGACGCCTTCGAGACTTACCAGTGGAATAGCCCGGCGAACGACCGGCTAGGCTTCGCCGCCACTGGCGATGCAGCCGGCAATGCACAAGCACTGAAGGCATTGCGCCGCGACCTGAAAGCCGCTGGCAGTGATGATGCGAAGATGCTGCAAGCAACCCTGGACATCATGGCCTGGGGAGGCGTGACGGCCGGTAACGCCCAGTGGCTGCGCGCTAACGAACGCGGCCTTGCGCAGCAGGTCAACGAGGTTGCGGCTGCGATTGACGCCGGCGACCCCGCGGCACCGGTACTGCGCGCCAAAACGCTGCGCTTCAATGCCGGCATGACCAAGGTGTACTCGCTGCTGTGCGCCGACTTCATCATCTACGACAGCCGTGTCGCCGCTTTTCTGGGGCATGCCGTGGTCCTGTTCTGCACCCTTCACGGATTGACCACCGTTCCCCAGTACCTGTGCTTTCCCTGGGCAGGTGCCAAGGAAGGTAAAAACGCCCAGGCCCCCAAGCGCCGCAATCCTGGGAACGGCACCCTGGCGTTCATCCGCCTGCGCTCCCATGCCCACCATGCGTTGTGGAACCTGCGCGCCAGCTGGGTCATGAGTGCAGTGCTCGCCCACCCTGCCGCGGCTTACAGCCGCTTTAACCTGGCCCGCAGTCAGGGTGATGCGTTGCGGGCACTTGAATCGGCAGCCTTCATGTATGGCTATTGCCTGGGCGCGCCCCATACCCTGCCCGCTGATGCCGACTGCGGTGAGTCCGACGAACACGTCGTTGCCCTGATCAACCAGGCCGAACACGGCCAATGGCACGAGATCGACGTGGACGAGATGCTGGCAGAGCTGGACATCATGATCAAAAAAGCGGAAGAAGAACCAGCGCCAGGCGCTAACCCTGCAGGTCCCGACCGGCGTTAAGCATTTCCCGCCCACACCGCCGGGCGACGTTGGGCCCAGGGCAGTTCTCGCTCCAACTGCCCCGCCAGCCCCAGCAGCAGCCCCTCATCACCGAACCTGCCCATGAACTGCATGCCAATGGGCAAGCCCGTCAGAGGGTCATGGGCAAGCGGTACCGACATGGCTGGCGCCCCCACGACATTGGCCAGGGCCGTGAACGGCGACTGGTTGAACACATGGTTCATCCAGCCCCACCCATCCAGTTGTTCCTGCTGTGCGTTGTAGGTGCCCAGCATCGGCGCCAACCCCGGTAAAGTGGGCGACAGCAGCACGTCGTGAGCCTCAAGCAAGCCACCGGCGTGGCGGGCGACGATGTTGCGCTCGAACAGTGCGCCCAGCAACTCGGTGGCCGACAGCGCTTTGCCCTGCCGGTACAACGCCAGAGTCGCCGGTTCCAGGGTATGGGCATCAATGCTGCGCCCCGTCGCGGCGGCGATGGCATCGATCCAGGCTGCGGTGTTGGACGACCAGAAGCGTGCGTTGAGCGCCACGAAAGCTTCCCAACTGATGCCGATGTCGACCGCCACCGGCTCGACCCGGTGGCCAAGCGCTTCAAGATGGCCGACCGTCTGCAGCAACGCATTCTGCACGGCAGGGTGCAGCGCCTCGCCGTTCAGTGGGCTCATCTGCACACCGATACGCAATGGCCGCGGCTGACGTTGGTAAAGTGCCAGAAAGCTCGCTTCAGGGGCCTGTACATGAAATGGGTCGCCGACGGCGTGGCCGTGCATGGCATCCAGCAACGCAGCGCTGTCACGTACCGAGCGCGTCAGCACCCCGTGAACCGCCAGGCCACTCCACACCTCATCCACCTCAGGCCCCATGGGCACCCGCCCGCGGCTGGGCTTCAAGCCAAACAGCCCGCACAGTGACGCGGGCACGCGGATGGAACCACCGCCATCGGTGGCGTGAGCCACCGGCACCATCCCCGCCGCCACGGCCGCCGCTGCACCGCCACTGGAGCCGCCAGCGCTGCGCGCTACATCCCAAGGGTTGCACGTGGGGCCCAGCAGGCGGCTTTCAGTGGTGGTGCTGGCGGCAAACTCCGGTGTGGCGGTTCTGCCCAGCGCCAACAACCCGGCACGCCGAAAGCGCCGCATCAGCTCCGAATCGCTCTGCGCCGTGCAACCGAGTGCCAGCGCACTGCCCATTTCATTGCGCCGCCCGGCCGCGGTGATGCCCAGGTCCTTGAGCAACAAGGGCACGGCGCCGAGCGGCCCTTCGACAACGCCCGGCTCATCGGTCCAGACCTCCACCACGGCGTTGAGCTGCGGGTTGACGGCCTGGATGGCTTGCAACGCAACAGCGCGCACGTGTGACGCACTGATCTGGCCGTCACGGATGAGCTGCGCCAGGCCCGTCGCATCCAGGGCCGCATATTCAGACAGGTGCATGAACGTCTCCAACTGGGTATGATCGATACTGATCGGTATCAAAAGATACCAGCAAGTATCATACGATACCACCAAGTATCGAAGTGGCAGGAGATTTTCATGCGCCCGCAACGCACGCCCCAGCTACCGCCACGGGAACGCATCATTGATGCCGCCCAGGCGCTTTTCATGGAACAAGGGATTTCGCGCGTCAGCGTGGACGCGATCGCTGCGCTGGCGGCATCGACGAAAATGACCGTGTACCGGCATTTCGAGAGCAAGGATGTGCTGATCCTGGACTGGCTGGCGGGCCTGACGGCCAGCTACAGCGGGGTGCTCGACCGGTTGGCCGCGGACTACCCCGACGCCCCCGACCAGCAACTGCTGGGCTTCGTCGCGTTCATCGTCCAGGACCTGGAGCGCTCGGGCTATCGCGGCTGCCCGTTCACCAATACCCTGGCCGAGCTGCCAGACGACGCGCACCCGGCACGGGCACTGATTCAAGCGCACAAGCAACGGCAGTTTGCGCGATTGACCGAGCTGTGTACCCGCATCTGGCTCGACGAACCGCAGGAGGTCGCCGAGGAACTGACCTTGCTGATGGAGGGCGCTCAGGTCGTGGCGCAGAACAAGGGCCTGGCGAACCCGGGTGAGCGGTTGACACGCATGGTACAGCGACGGCTCGAGGCGGTGGTATCGCTCTGCCCCCCGTGATCAGGGGCAATGGTCGATCCGCCAACACGGCACTCTTGCGCACTGCCACAAGCAGCCAGGGGGGTCAGGCGCGACGGGCCAGTTCCCGGGCCAACTGGTCACGATCAAGCTCTTTTTCCCAGGCGGATACCACCAGCGTGGCAACACCGTTGCCCACCAGGTTGGTCATCGCAAGCCCAGTGCCCATGAAGCGGTGGATGCCCAGGATCAGCACCATCCCCGCTACCGGTACCAGCGGCACGACCATCAGGGTACTGGTGAGCATCACGAACGCCGCCCCGGAAACACCGCTGGCGCCCTTGGAGGTCAACATGGCGACCACCACAAGCGTCAGTTGCTGGGACAAGGACAAATCGATATTCAACGCCTGGGCAATGAATAGCACGGCCATGGTCAGGTAGATGTTGGTACCGTCCAGGTTGAACGAGTAACCGGTGGGAACCACCAACCCCACGACCGGCTTGGAACAGCCAAGGCGTTGCATTTTTTCCATGATCTGCGGCAACACCACTTCCGATGAACTGGTGCCCAGCACCACCAGCAGCTCTTCCTTGATATACCCCAGAAACCGCAGAATATTGAAGCCGCACGCTTTCGCCACGGCCCCCAGCACCACGATCACGAACAGCGCGCACAGCACGTAGAAGCACACCACCAGCTTGAGCAGCGGCAGCAGCGAGCCGACACCGTAGGTGCCCACGGTGAACGCCATTGCGCCGAACGCCCCCAGGGCAGACAGCTTGGCGATGATATGGACAATACGAAAGAACACCCCGGACAGGCCTTCGATCATGGCGTAGACCGGCCGGCCCTTCTCGCCCATGGACGAAAGGGCGCAACCGAACAGGACCGACACCAGCAGGATGCACAGCACGTTGCCTTCGGCGAAAGCCTGCACAAAGGTCGCGGGAATGATACCCAACAGGAAGTCGACCATATGCAAGTGCTCAGCCTTTTGCGCAAAGCCCGTCACAGCCGAGGCATCAAGCGTGTTCACGTCGACATTGAAGCCACCACCCGGGTTCAACAGGTGGCCGCCGACCAAGCCAATCACCAGTGACACCGATGAGATAACCTCAAAATAGAGCAGCGCCTTGCCGCCCACCCTTCCGACCTTCTTCAAATCCTGCATCCCCGCGATGCCCGTGACCACGGTACAAAACACAACGGGGCCGATGATCATCTTGATCAACCGAATGAACCCGTCGCCCAGCGGCTTGAGGTCAGCGGCAAAGGTGGGCCAGAAGTGGCCCACGGCGATGCCCGCACCTATCCCCAGCAATACCTGAAAATACAGGGCGCGGTAGAACGGCTGCCGGGCATTTGCCTGGGGTACTGGCGGCGCTTTCACGGGTGCGGCTACAGGGCGGGGAATCATGGCATCGGGCTCGCTGGCAATCTTATTGTTGGGGGTGGCACGTATGGGCGCAGGGTCAACGACCGTAGAGCTTGAGGGGGTTGTCGACCAACAGCTTCTGGCGCAGCGCAGGGTCTGGGCAGAATGTGGCCATCAGGTCTACGAGCGCGCCATCGTTGGGCATGTCCTGGCTGATATTCGGATGAGGCCAGTCGGTACCCCACAGCACGCGATCTGGAGCGGCCTGGATCAGGTGTTCGGCAAAAGGTACGGCGTCTTCAAAAGGCCGGCGCCCGGCAGAAACCCGTTCAGCGCCGCACACCTTGACCCAGGCCAAGGGGTTTTCCATCAGCTCCAGCAAGGCTCGAAACGCAGGCTGGCCCAAGCCATCCCGGGCTTTGACGCGGCCCATGTGGTCGATGATGAAAGGCACCGGCATACGCTGCAACCGCTGGGCGTAGGTGGAGATGTCCTGGGCATCGAGGTGCAGCACCACATGCCAGCCCAGGTCCGCCAGGCGATCGACCGTCTGGTCGAACACTTCCAGGTCCGGGGCGCCACCCAAATGCGCGACGAAGTTGAACCGCACGCCACGAACACCACCGGCATCCAGCGCCTCCAGCTGCGCATCCGATTCACTGCCATCGACAATGGCCACGCCTCGGTACCGCCCCTCACTGCGCGCGATGGCGTCCAGCATGGCGCGGTTGTCACTGCCATGGCAGCTGGCCTGGACGATGACCCCACGGGTCAATCCGAGGTAGTCGTGCAGTGCCCGCAACTGCTCGCAGGGTGCATCGGGTGGCGTATAACTGCGGTCGGGGGCATAGGGGAATTCCGCGCCGGGGCCGAACACATGGCAGTGGGCATCCCACGCGCCGTGGGGCAGAACGCATGTCGGGCGGGCTGGGTGGGCATCAGGTGCAAGGCAGCTGTTCATCTCGGATCCTTAAGTCATTGTTAGCGGAAGCGAGCCTGAATGGTGGCGTTGTTGGCCGGGTGCGACAACCGGATGGCTGTTCTAGCTGCTATGCGTGTTTTGCATGCTCAACCTCCTGGCGTGCAGATTTCGCGGACCATTGCCATGGCCTGTTCAGCCAGGCGCGACAGCGGCCGTTGCTGCGCGGTGGCAATGAACAGGTGCGTCTGGATCATGGGCTCGACAATCGGCGCCACCTTGAAGCCTTCCAGTGAATCGTCATGCCGCGCCAGCGCGGACTGGAACAACACCCCGTAGCCCATCCCGCGATGAATCAACTCCAGCAAAGCAGGGATACTGTCGATCTCCAGGCCAATGTCCAGCGCCAGCGACTGGCGCCCGGCCTCGGCTTCGATCAGGCGGCGAATGGAATGCGGTTCGCTCGGGGTAATCAACGGGTAGGCGGGCAGCGCACTCATGGGCACTTCGCGGGGCAACGGCGAATCGGCGCTACCGATCACCATCAGCGGCTCGGCATGCACGTGTCCGTACTGGAGCTGCGAGCTCTGGCTGGGGTTGAACAGCAGGGCGAAATCCAGCCGTCCCAGTAGCAGCCATTCGCGCATCGAATGGCTCAAACCCTCCTTGATCCCCAGGATGCAATGGGGAAACCGTTCGCGGAATGCCGACACCAGGTTCACGGTATGGCGACGAGAGATACTGGGTGGCAGCCCGATCACTACCTTGCCGGATAGGCTGCCACGCTGGTCACGCAATTCTTCGCGAGCCACCTGTACCTGTCGCAATATGCCCTTGCCATGGTTGAAGAACCGCTGCCCGGCATCAGTCAGCGATACATTGCGGCCGTTGCGCAGCAACAAGTGCTCGGCAAGCTCCACCTCCAGCTGACGAACCTGGCGGCTCACCGCGGACTGGGACATGTTCAGCACCGCGGCTGCGCGGGTGAAACTGCCGAACTCCGCCACTCGAACGAAACACTCCAACTGCTTTAAGTCCATGCGCGGCTTCCGGATAAAAAGCTCACTTTACCTCGTCTGCCACGGCCAGGGGGCAGCAGACGCCCGGGCCGTGGTTGACGACGTGGGCAGCACGCCCTGCCGAGCGGTTTTATCGATCACATTAATGGTGACTATCGAAAGGCCGGCCTGTCCGATTGTCAGAACTGACCTCTATAATCGCGGCCAATTCCCCCCGTTTCTCGCGCCTGCTTCAGGCGTCATTCCCCTTGGAACCCCGCACCATGCCAACCCCCGCCCAAGTCCCTCATGGCCGTCCCGAACACAGTCAACAAAGCGTCAAGCAGCAGTGGCTGGCCATTCTCTCGGTCGCCGTGGGCGCTTTTGCCCTGGTGACCAGCGAATTTCTTCCGGTGGGCGTGCTCAACGATGTCGCCAGCGACCTGGGTATCAGCGCAGGCCACGCCGGCCTGATGGTCACCCTGCCCGGCATCATGGCCGCCCTTGCCGCCCCCCTCCTGTCCGTGGGCGTCGGCGCCATGGACCGCCGCTACCTGCTGATCGGCCTGACCCTGATCATGATCATCGCCAACTCGGTGGTGGCCTACGCCAGCGACTTCAACCTGCTACTGCTCGGCCGCGTACTGCTGGGTGTCAGTATCGGCGGTTTCTGGGCAACCGCCATTGCCCTCAGTGGCCGCCTGGCCCCCAGGGGCGTGGGCGTGGCGCAGGCCACGTCGATCATCATGGTCGGGGTGACCCTGGCCACCGTGCTGGGCGTGCCGGTAGGCACCTGGCTGAGCGGCCTGATGGGCTGGCGCATGACGTTCCTGGTTACCGCGCTGGTGGGTGTACCGGTGCTGCTGGCGCAGGTCTTCCTGCTGCCGCGGCTCACCCCGGACAAGGCTATCCGCGTCAGTGACCTGCCGGCCCTGTTTACCAACCCACAAGCGCGGGTTGGCTTGATCGCCGTACTGCTGATAGGCCTGGCGCACTTTGCCGCCTACACCTATGTCGCGCCCTTCTTCAAACAACGTGCCGGCTTCGACGGGCCCGCCATCGGCTCGCTGTTGCTGCTGTATGGCATGGCTGGGGTTCTGGGCAATATCTTCGCCGGCTTCGCCGCCAACCGCAGCGTGCGTCACACCCTGCTGCTGGTCGCGCTGATGATCGGTACCAGCACCGCCCTGTTCCCCTACTTCGCCACAGGCATGACGGGCGCCGCCATGCTGATCGCCCTCTGGGGCTTCGCCTTCGGTGCGTTCCCGGCCTGCGCCAGCATCTGGATGTTCGTCGTGGCCCCCAAGGACGTCGAGCGCGGCATGCCACTGTTCGTGGCCTTGTTCCAGGTGATCATTGCGCTGGGCTCGTTCTTCGGCGGGCAGATCGTCGACAAGATGGGCAGCTCGGTGCTGCTGAGCCTGGCCACGGCGCTGGTGGGCTGCGGCTTTGTCACCGTGCTGGTGCTGGGGCGCAGTGTCAGCAACAGCCTGGCGCCGCAACCCTGCTGAGCCTTGCCCCGGGTGCCCACGAGCAGATCGGCGGGCATCCAACCGAACTTCCATGGCCGGCTTTCCCTCGAAAGGATGAAGCCAGCCAGGAAAACGTCCCATGTCCTCGATAACTCATACCGTCCTGATCGACGCCGCCCCGCTGTCAGTCTGGCACCTGCTGCGCCAGTTCGGCCTGGTCGACACCTGGCACCCGCAGATCACCTCATGCGTGATCGAGGACGGCAAGGCGTCAGACGACGGCGGGTCAATCCGCACCCTGCGCCTGGCCAGCGGCGACCTGATTCATGAGCGCCTGCTGTCCATCGACAACGACCAGATGACGATGACCTATGGCTTGACGGGCACCGACATCCCCCTCGACGACTACGCCGCTACCCTCTCGGTCAAACCCACTGCCAATGGCGAACAGAGCACGCTGCAATGGGGTGCCTCCTTCACGTCGGCCGACGAGCAAGTGACCACCCAGTATGAATCGCTTATCGACGAATTCATTCTGGCTGGCTTGAGCGGCATGGCTCAACGCCTGGGGGCATCAACCTGATGCCCCTGCAGAACCAGGGTACCGGCCAACAGTGCCCTGGCCGTTATTAACCCTTGGTCAGATCAACCAACGGGGTCTGCCGCACCTCGGCTTCCCGCCCACCCTGAATCTCGCCAACCTGTTTCAGGGCCTTGTCCACCGCCATCTTGTCCGCCAACAGGCTGTAGGTGATGTGGAACTGCTTGTGTTCCTTCGGCTGGATGGTCGGTACCAGGTTCAGTGGCCGCTGGTAACGTCGGTTGTAGGAGAAACTGGTTCCCGGCTCCAGCCCCGTGACATAGCCCTGGCCCTGGGTATCGGTGTTTTTCCACAGGGAAAACACCGGCAGCGTCTGGGTGTTGAAACCGACCGATACCCCCAGCGTGCCTGCCTTGTTGTGCAACACGGTCAGCGTATCGCCCTTGGCATCGGCATACGGCACAACGTTGTAGACCGTTTCGTCATAGTCCCTGGTGGGTGCGCGGTAGGTCTGCCAGTCGGGCAGATCGCCCTTGGCCTTGTCGTTGAACGGCGACACCTGTTTCACCGGCGCGGCGAAACGAGCCCCTTGCTCCAGGAACGGAGTGCTGAAGTTACTGTGATACAGCGCCTGGTATTCCTTCGGATAATCGCCGTTGTTGGTCAGGGTGTCGTTGAGGGCAAACGCGACGCTACCGGGTTCGGTGACCAGTTCGGTCGCGACGGAAAAGTCGACCTTCTTGAACGCCTGCTCTTTCAGTTCGCCACGCAGGGTGATGGCGTACGGTGGTTTTTCATCGATGTGCAGGGTGACTTTGTTCGCAGGAAGGTTGGCGGCGCGACCGTGCAGGGTCAGCAGTTCGCCGTTATCGATGCCGGGGTGGCCGACCCATTCATATCCGCAGCGAGCGACCAGCTCGTTGAACCCTTCCAGCCAGCCCAGGCCATCACGGCCATTAAGCTCGATGAAGGACGGGTTGACCACTTCCTTGACCGGCGAATCCCAGCCCATGCGCACATTACCCACCGAGGCCTGCAAGACATTCATGCCACGCGTCGGCACGACGGAGAGTTTCATCGTACCGTTATCGATATCGACGATGCTGACACCTTCCTGCCGCCCCCCGTGCAAGGTGCGCAAGGTGACGCTGAAGGGTTTGTCGGTTTTAACGCCCAGCACCTGGCTGGTGATCTGCCAGTTCTGAGCGGCTTTGTCGGTGTCGAGCAGAACGTAGTCCCAGGCCATGGCGTGGGAGGCGGTGGACAGTGCGCCGAGGGCAACAAAAAGTTTGAGCGGGGTCATGACAGCAGCCTTTCTTGGAGTTGTGCCCATTTTTATAGACTAGAAGAAACGTTTCAGCCAGCCCCGCGACCGGATCTTCGCCCAAAACCCCAGGAATCCAGCTCGGCCACATTTTTGCGGTGTGCAGCCCGCTGGTAGAGGTCCACATCAGACTGATTAATCAAATTAACCAGTTGCAGATCATCTAGTTCACTTCAAACGCGTCGTACACCACCGCATTGCCCAAGCGCATGGCGCTGCCCACCCCTACCGTGCGATTCAGCCAGGCGTACCTGGGCGCCGACGTCTCGAACCGCAGGGTGATGCGAAACTGGTACAGGCTGGGGTCGACGTTCTCTCCCGCGGCGACCTTTTTCATGACGTCGGCGGGGCCGAACCGGTAACCCTCGGTGCGCAGGTAGATCAACGCGCCGTCGTCGGTCTGCAGCAGGTAGCGGGTGTCGATGATGGCCACGCCGTCCGGGGTCACGACCTGCCAGTCCGCGCCGTTGTCGAGAATGGTGCCTTTGAGCCGCGGGCCTTCAAAGTGCCCTCCGGTGATCGGGATGATCCGCCGTTTGCCCTGCCCACTCGTTGGCCCCAGTTCCCAGATAGGGGCTACCAGGTCGACGCTGAACCGCGCCAGTGGCTCAAGCTTGAGCGGTGGTGGTTCGTAGGCGGCCGCTTGCGTCATGCAGGCGCAGGCCGTCAGGGCCAACGTGGGCAATTGCTGGCGCAGACTCATGGTTACCGGACCTCTTTTTTGTAATTATCGATAATATGATTAACCATTACCGGTTCAGCCTTGTCAACGCAACCGGTCCGAACGGCTACTGTTCAGTGCACAGGCCCTGGGGTAAGGTCAGCCAGGGCAAGAGGCGTCAGGCTGGGCCAAATCGGAGTAACTCCACCATGGCAACGCAAACACTCACCGTGAACGACGTGCAGTTGAACGTTTCGATCCGCGGCCAAGGCTCACCGCTGCTGTTGCTCAACGGCCTGGGGGGCCTGATTCGTTCCTTCGACCCCCTGCGCGAGGAACTGGCGGACTACACGACCATCACGCTGGACGTGCCGGGGGTCGGCACATCGCAGCTGCCGCGTTGGCCAATGCGCCTGCCGGGCCACGCCGATCTGATCGCCGCGATGCTCACGCAACTGGGAGTCGACCGGGTGGATGTGTTCGGCGTCAGTTGGGGCGGTGCCTTGGCCCAGGAGTTCGCGCTGCGCCACCCGGCCAGGGTGCGCCGGCTGATCCTCGCGGCGACTTCAGCGGGGCCGGCCTTGCTGGTCAAGCCCGCCGATATCCTGGCTTTTCTGGGCAGGGGCGAAGGCGCCAGCCGGCAGAAGCAGGAACGCTCTCCTCATTCGCTGCAGACGCTGATGCACTTCGGGGTAATGCACGGCATGCTCACCGCCAACCCTCGCGCGTACTACTACCAAATCGCTGCCCTAGTGGGCTGGACCAGCCTGCCCCGGCTGTTCCGGTTGCGCCAGCGCACGCTGATCCTCAGCGGCGACCGTGACACCCTGGTGCGGCTGTACAACGCGGACATCCTGCGCCGCACCATTCGCCGTGCCGAAGTGCACATCCTGCGGGGCGAAGGGCATTTTTTCGTGGTAACCAGCGCCAGGCAAACCGCTGAAGCCATGCGCGAATTCCTCTGCCAGCCGCACGATGATGAAGCGCCCGCGGCGATCGTGGCCAACGGCAGGTTCGAGCCACGACGGCTGGGCCATGAGGGAAGTTGACTATCGAGACCTGTGAGTGCAGTCGGGTCGGCGGTGGCGGTTCGATGTTTCATGAACACGTCGTTGACGCCCGCCAGCAACTGGTGCACTCTGGGTTCATGAACGGTTTCCTGCGCACCACCTCGACCACTACCACCACGACCGCCACCGGCGGGCCGTGCGGCGAGGCGTGAGCAGTACCTGACACGCGACACCCAAGGCCCCGCCAGCAATGGTCGGGGCCTTTTTTGTGCCCGGACCGGGACTGGTTTTTTCAAGGAGTAGTACCATGGCTGCATTGAAGCTCAACCGCCCCGCCCTGCTGATCATCGACGTGCAGGTAGGCCTGATCCACGGTCCGCGGAAACCGCTCGATGGCGAGCGCCTGCTGGCCAATATCAACCTATTGATCGCCCAGGCCCACGAGGCCGGTGCGCCGGTTCTGGCCGTGCGCCACACAGGGCCGCACGGCTCGCCCATCGCCCAGGGCAGCCCGTTCTGGCAGGTGGCCCCGGAGCTTGGCCTGAATGAAAGCAATGCGCGGCTATTCGACAAGCAGGCCGCCAGCGCCTTCCAGGGCACCGACCTTGAGCAATGGCTCAAGGCCGATGGCATCCAGGACCTGGTGATCGTCGGCCTCAAGACTCAATACTGCGTCGACACAGCCTGCCGCGTCGCCGCGCAATTGGGCTTCAGGCCGGTGCTGGTGGCCGATGCCCATAGCTGCATGGACACCGACCTGCTGGCCGCCGAGGTGATCATCGCCCACCACAACCAGACCCTGAATGGGCCGATCGCCCGCGTGGTCGCCACGGCGGACATCCAGTTCCAGGGCTAGGTCAGAACGCCGGCACCACATCACCGTGGTAGCGTTCCAGGATGAACTGTTTGACTTGCGGGGAGTTCAGCAAGGCACCCAGCTTCTGTACCGCCGGGTCGTTGGCCTTGTCACGGCGTACATAGAGGTAGTTGGCGTATGGCGACTGCGAACCTTCGATGAACAGCGCGTCCTGGTGCGGCACCAGCTTGGCCTCCAGCGCATAGTTGGCGTTGATCAGTGCCAGGTCTACCTGGTTCAGTACCCGCGGCAGCATGGCAGCCTCAAGCTCCTTGAACTTGAGGTGCCGGGGGTTGCCGACGATATCCTGCTGGGTGGCCATGATGTTGTTCGGGTCCTTCAGGGTGATCAGACCCTGCTTGGCGATCAACAGCAGTGCGCGGCCCGAGTTGGCCGGGTCGTTGGGGATGGCCACGGTGGCGCCGTCCTTGAGCTCGGCGATGGTCTTGATTTTCTTCGAGTACGCACCGAAGGGTTCGATGTGCACCGCCACGATCGGTACCTGGTCGCTGCTGGGGCGGTCTTTCTTGTAGGCGTCGTAGTACGGCTTGCTCTGGAAGTAGTTGGCGTCCAGCTGCCCTTCGTCTACCTGACGGTCCGGTTGCACGTAATCGGAGAACACCTTGACGTCCAGGGTCACGCCCTCCTTCGCCAGTTCAGGCTTGAGAAACTCCAGGATCTCGGCGTGGGGCACCGGTACCACGGCGATTTTCAGGGTTTCGGCATAGGCGTTGCCCATGGCGGCGACCAGCAGTGCAGCAGACAGAACGATGCGTTTCACGATGCGTTACCTTTGAAGCGTTGCAGGGAAAAGGAGGACAGGTCCAGGTCGGTGGTGCCGCGCACGCACCATTGGGCGAAGGCTTCGCCCAAGGCGGCCGAGTGCTTGAAGCCATGGCCGGAGCAGGCACTGACCACCAGGGTGTGCTGCAGGGCCGGGTGCTGGTCGATGATGAAGTGGCGGTCGGGGGTGACGGTGTAGGCGCACACGGCGGACTTCACGACATGGGAGGTGACCCCAGCGATACGGCCTTGAACCTGCTGTTCGTACATCTCGCGTTCTTCGGCCGCCGATACCGTGCGGTCGAGGCTATCGGGGTGGCCAGCCACCTTGTACTGCGCGGTGGCGATTTTCAGGCTGCCCTCGCCTGGCAGGGCCGGAAAGCCGTAGTTGATGCAGTCGTCGCCACGCCCGTGGGTGAAGATAAAGGTGGGCGACGCACCTTCCAGGCCAGCGTTTTCCTGCAGCTCGAACCAGAACAGCTTTTGCCGGTAGACGCTCAGCAGGCCGTCGAACGGTTCGCCCAGCAGGCCACCGGCCCAGTTGCCGGCGCTGATCACCAGCTTGCCGGCACGCACCGTGCGCTGATTGGTGGTGACGGTGACGCCTTCGGCATCAGACGCGATGGCGGTGACGGTCTCACCTTTGAACAGCGTGGCGCCGTGCTGCCCGGCCAGCTTCAATTGCACGTCGATGCAGCGTTCGGGCCGCACAAAACCGCCTTCGGGCTCGAAATAGCCGATGGCGTTATCACGCACATGGGCGAATTGCGGGAAGCGCTGGCGGATCTGCGCGGCGTCCAATACCTGGTGTTCGATGCCGTAGGTGCGGGCCAGGCCGATGGTGCGCAGCGTGAAATCGCTGGCGTCAGCGGGGTCGAATTCGGCGCTGGAGGTCAGCACCAGCAGGCCCGACTGCTCGAACAACGACTCGCCGGACAAGGCCTCCAATTCACGCCAGATAGCCTGGGACCGGCGCACGATAGGCACGTACTGCGCACCTTCGCCCACGGACAGGCGGGTGATACGAGTGTCGCCGTGGCTTGAACCCAGGTTGTGAGGGGGGTGGTGACGGTCGATGCCCGCTACTTTCACCCCTGCCTTGGCCAACTGGTATACGGTTGCTGCGCCCATGGCGCCCAAGCCAAGCACCAGAACTTCATAGTGTTTTTCCATGCCCAGGTGCCTTGCGAAAAAGCGCCTAGTTCACGGCCAGCCACGCTAATAATCAACTACCGGAAATGCATAAGCTTATGCGTTTTTCGATATCCCTTGTCACAGCGGTCTTAATGCGACAGGCCTGACGCTGCGCGGTGCCTGGGACGCGGGCATGGCAGCCTTGCAGAACCTGACGAAGCTCGGGCAGCGGCCTGCCAGATCGACCGCGTTGTCCGCTTCCCGAGCTTGCGCCCGGTCCTACAACGCCACATTGCTGCAAGGACATGGCAATCCTGTAGGACCGGGCGAAGCTCGGGAAAGGGCCTGCCAGATCGACCGCGTCGTCTGCTTCCCGAGCTTGCGCCCGGTCCCACAACGGCACGTTGCTCCACGGTCATGGCAATCCTGTAGGACCGGGCGAAGCTCGGGAAGGGGCCTGCCAGATCGACCGCGTCGTCTGCTTCCCGAGCTTGCGCCCGGTCCCACAACGGCACGTTGCTCCACGGTCATGGCAATCCTGTAGGACCGGGCGAAGCTCGGGAAAGGGCCTGCCAGATCGACCGCGTCGCCTGCTTCCCGAGCTTGCGCCCGGTCCTACAACGGCACGTTGCTCAGCGGTCATGGCAATCCTGTGGGACCGGGCGAAGCTCGGGAAGAGGCCTGCCAGGACGACCGCGTTGTCTGCTTCCCGAGCTTGCGCCCGGTCTTACAACGGCACGTTGCTACAGGCATGCTGCGACCGCCCCTAACCCTTGCGCTTGCGGGTGCTCAGCTCGATCCACACCGGCGCATGGTCACTGGCATGCTCTTCATTGCGCACCCAGGCATCTACCCCGGCGTTTTTCAGGTACGGCGCCAGTGACGGGTTCAGCAACAGATGGTCGATGCGCAACCCACAGTTGCGGGGCCAGTGCTGGCGAAAATAATCCCAGAAGGTAAACACCTGCTCTTGCGGGTACAGGTGGCGCAAGGCGTCGGTCCAGCCCTGCGCCAGCAAGCGCTGGTAAGCGTCGCGGCTTTCGGGTTGCAACAAGGCATCCTTGAGCCAGGACTTGGGGTTATAGATGTCGAAGTCAGTGGGCACCACGTTGTAGTCGCCTGCCAGCACCACCGGATGGTCGCTGGCCTGCAGGGCTTGGGCGTGCTGGATCAGGCGCTCGAACCAGGCCAGTTTGTAGTCGAACTTCGGCCCCGGCTGCGGGTTGCCATTGGGCAGGTACAGGCAGCCCACCAGCACGCCATGCACGGCGGCCTCCAGGTAGCGGCTCTGGGTGTCGCTGTCGTCACCCGGCAAACCACGGCGCGACTCCAGCGGCTCGGCGTCCCTGGCCAGAATCGCCACGCCATTCCAGGCAGGCTGGCCATGGTGCAGCGTACCGTAGCCGATGGCTTCGAACTCAGCGGCCGGAAATTGTGCGTCGGTGGCCTTGAGCTCCTGCAGGCAGGCGATGTCCGGGCGTTCGCGCTCCAGCCATTGCAACAGGTTGGGCAATCGGGCGCGCAGGCCGTTGATATTGAAGGTGGCGATTTTCAAGGCTTTCATGCGGGCTCCTCGGGGCACTTTCCAGGCCGTGCCTGTTTGAACCTGACCAGCGCCACTCGTTCACCTCACGGGAACTCTACGCCCCCTGCGCCCCTCCACTTTTTAGAACCTCGTGCGCCGGAGCATCCCCATGGCCCGTTCCCTGAAGGAATACCACAGCAAGCGCAACTTCGACGCCACCCCCGAACCCAGCGGCAAGGGCGGCCACCGGGGCAAGGTCCATGCGCTGCAGTACTGCATCCAGAAACACGATGCCAGCCACCTGCACTACGACTTTCGCCTGGAGCTGGATGGCACGCTGAAAAGCTGGGCCATTCCCAAGGGCCCGTCGCTGGACCCCAAGGTGCGGCGCCTGGCGGTACACGTGGAAGACCACCCGCTCGACTACGCCGATTTCGAGGGCCATATCCCCGAAGGCCATTATGGCGGCGGTGATGTGATTGTCTGGGACCGCGGCGTCTGGATACCCGAAGGCAACCCTCAGGACAGTTATGAGAAAGGCAAGCTGCGCTTTCGTCTCCAGGGGGAAAAGCTCTCCGGTATCTGGAACCTGTTCCGCACCCACCTGGCCGGCAAGAAAGAACAATGGCTGCTGATCAAATCCGCCGATGGCGAAGCGCGCCCGGAGGCGGACTTCGACGTTGTCGCCGCGCTGCCCGACAGCGTGCTCAGTGACCGAACGCTGGTGCCTAAAACCCGTAAGCCTGCGAAGGCCGCCAAACCCCCGGCCAGACCCGAACGTCATTCCCTCACCGGCGCACACAAGGCCAGCCTGCCTGCCACCCTGACACCCGAATTGGCCACCTTGGTGGAGTCCGCGCCGAGCGGCGACTGGCGGTACGAAATCAAGTTCGATGGCTACCGCGTGCTGGCGCGCATCGACGGCGACCAAGTGCGCCTGTTCACCCGCAACGGCAACGACTGGACCGCGAAAATGCCCAGCCAGGCCACGGCGCTCGCCGGCCTTGGCCTGCACTCGGCCTGGCTGGACGGCGAAATGGTAGTAGCCCGGGAAGACGGCGTTTCGGATTTTCAGGCCCTGCAAAATGCCTTCGACGACGGGAGCGATGAGGCCATCGTCTATTACCTCTTCGACGCCCTTTACCTGAACGGACTGGACCTGCGCCATTGCCCCTTGCAGGAACGTCGCGCGGCGCTGGAGGCGCTGCTGGCGCCCAACGAAGCCCCGCAATTGCGCTATTCGGCGGATTTCGACGAACCGGTCCAATCCCTGCTCGACAGTGCCTGCCGCATGGGCATGGAAGGCCTGATCGGCAAGCGCGCCGACAGCCTGTACAGCGGCAAGCGCAGCAGTGACTGGATCAAGCTCAAGTGCCAGCAGCGCCAGGAATTCGTGATCGTCGGCTACACCGACCCCAAAGGTAGCCGCAGCGGCTTCGGCGCCCTGTTACTGGCCTTGCACGACCATGACAGCGGTGAGCTGCGTTTCGCCGGCAAGGTCGGCACTGGCTTCACCACCGCGACCTTGGCCAGCATTCTGGAAAAACTCCGCCCCCTGGAAGTGCCCAAACCCCAGTTTTCCCGCCCACCCACCGGTGCCCAGGCCCGCGACGTGCATTGGCTCAGGCCGCAGTTGCTGGCGGAAGTGGCCTATGCGCAAATGACCCGCGATGGCGTGGTCCGCCATTCGGTTTTCCACGGCCTGCGCGACGACAAGCCGGCCAAGGCCATCGACCTGGAGCAACCCGTGAAAACCCGCAAGGCACCCCCCAGCAAAGCCAAGACCAGCGCCACCCGCGACAGCCTGCGCCTGACCCACCCCGACCGCATCATCGACGCCAGTTGCGGCGCCACCAAGCGCCAGGTGGCCGAGTACTACGCCCAGGTCGCGGCCTGGATCGAGCCGCACCTCAAGCGCCGCCCCGTGGCCCTGGTGCGCGCCCCGGAAGGCTTGACGGGTGAGTTGTTCTTTCAGAAAAATGCCGCGCACCTGGACATTCCCGGCCTGGTCACCGATGAGGCCGCCGGCCAGACGGTGATGATCATCAACCGCGCCGATGCCCTGCTGGGCGCGGTGCAGATGAACACCCTGGAGCTGCACACCTGGAACGCCACCGACCAGAACTACGACAAGCCGGACCGTTTCATCCTCGACCTGGACCCGGACCCCGCGCTGCCATGGAAGAGCATGCTCGAAGCCACGCAACTGACCCTGACCCTGCTGGACGAGCTGGGCCTGAACGCGTTCCTCAAGACCAGCGGCGGCAAGGGCATGCACATCGTCGTGCCACTGACCCGGCGCGCGGGCTGGGACGAGGTGAAAGACTTCGCCCACGCCATCGTCAAGCACCTGGCCGGCCTGTTCCCTGACCGCCTGACCTCGGTGTCGGGACCGAAAAACCGCGTGGGCAAGATTTTCATCGACTACCTGCGCAACACCAAAGGCGCCACCACCGCCTGCGCCTACACCCTTCGCGCCCGCGAGGGGCTGCCAGTGTCGGTGCCGATCCGCCGCGATGAACTGAGCGGGCTCAAGGGTGCCAACCAGTGGAACATTTTCAACCTGCACGAGCGCCTGGCGGACAGGGACGATCCCTGGTCCGACTACGCCGCCACCAAGCAGTCCATCACCGCCACCCTGCGCAACCGCCTGGGGGGTGAATGATGGCCGGAGCTCAGGTGCACATCGGCATTTCTGGCTGGCGCTACACGCCCTGGCGCGGCGACTTCTACCCCGAAGGCCTGCGCCAGAAGGATGAACTGCGCTTCGCTTCGCGGGCGGTCAACAGCATCGAAATCAACGGCACCTTTTATGCCCTGCAGCGCCCCGAACGCTTCGCCGAATGGGCCAGTGAAACGCCCGACGGGTTCGTATTCAGCGTCAAGGGCCCGCGCTACATCACCCACGTCAAACGCCTGCGCGACATAGACGAGGCCATGGCCAACTTCTATGCCTCCGGCCCCCTGTCGCTCGGTGATCGCCTGGGCCCGATGCTTTGGCAGTTCCCGCCCAACTTCACATTTGATGCCGGGCTGTTCGAAGACTTTCTGGCCACCCTGCCGCGCACCGGCCAACAGGCCATTGCCCTGGCCAAAGGCTGCGCCGAACGCCTGCAGCACCCCGGTTACCTGGACGGCAAGCCGAAACAGGTGTTGCGCCATGCCGTGGAGATTCGCAACGACAGCTTTATCGACCCGGCCTTCGTGGCCCTGTTGCGCAAGCACCAGGTGGCCGTGGTGATCGCCGATGCAGCGCGCAAATGGCCCCATGTGCAGGACGTGACAAGTGACTTCATGTACCTGCGCCTGCATGGCGACAAGAAGCTCTACAGCAGCGGTTATTCCGATGCGGCACTTGCCCGGTGGCAACAGCGCCTGCGGGCCTGGAAGCACGGCGCCCAGCCCGGCGACGCCGACCTTATCGACCCCCACAGCGCACCACCCAAGGCCAGCCAGCGTGACGTTTATTGCTACTTCGACAATGACATCAAGGTACGCGCGCCTTACGACGCACGGCGGTTGTTGGCGCTGCTGAAGCTGGACAAGGGCCTGCAGACCACCCCCGGCGAGCCCAGCGAGGCCCTGGAAAACAACGCAACCTGAAGCCTTGCAGCCGCGGACAAGTCTACGGGTCCGGTCAGGGAAGCGTCGTTCAGGACACTTTTTTCCGCGCCGTGCGCTTGGCCGGTGCCTCGGCTTTCTTGGCCGGCTTGGCCGGCGCAGGCTTTTTACCCGCCAGACTGCGCTTGAGCAGGTCGGTAAGGTCGATGATATCGGCGCTCTTGTGCTCGCCCTCCTCGTCCAGCGAGGTCACCGTGGCGATCTTGCCCTTGCTGGCCTTTTCCTCTACCAGTTCCATGATGGTTTCCTTGAAGTCGTCCTGGTATTCCTCTGGCGTCCAGGTGCCGCTCATGTCCTCGACCAGGCGCTTGGCCATCTGCAATTCGCGCTTGTCGATCTTGGCATCGGTGACGCTACTGTCCAGTTCCAACCCTTCAATGCCACGCACCTGGGCGGGCCAGCGCAAGGTAATCATCACCAGCGCGTTGTCCAGGGGGCGCAACAAGGCCAGGTGCTGCTGGGTGTGCAACACCACCCTGGCCAAGGCGACCTTGCCGGTGCTTTCCAGGGTCTGGCGCAACAGCGCGTACACCTTGCCGCCGCGCTTGTCCGGCGCCAGGTAATAGGGCGTATCGAACGCCTGCAAGGGTATTTCCTGCGCCTCGACGAAGGAAAAGATATCAATGGTCTGGGTGGCCTCGGGGCGCGCCTTGCGGATCTCGTCTTCGCTGATCACCACGTAGCGGCCTTTCTCGTATTCCACCCCTTTGACGATGTTGTCCTTGTCGATGTCCTTGCCGGTGACCTTGTTGATCCGCTTGTAGCCCACCGGGTCCATGCTGCGCTTGTCCAGCCAGTCGAAGTCGATGCGCTCGCTGGACACCGCCGTGCTCAGCGACACGGGAATGTGCACCAGGCCAAAACTGATCGCGCCTTTCCAGATGGCTCGGGCCATGACTGGTCTCCTGTGGGGCCCCGGGGATGGGGGCTGCTAAAGAGAAAGACTGCGCGACGTGGGGAAGGTTTAACCCGGGACGACCCTATATTCGCCTGCTGCACCGACCCTGCCGGCGCTGGCGCGCCAGCGGGCTTTTCAAGCCTTGCAGAACGCCCGGCGGCCTACTGACACACACGCTTTGTGTCACCCGAAGTAACGTCATTGTATACAATAATTCTAACCACCTGATCAGAAAGCTCTAGCCTTTTGGATAGAATAGACAGTCAAAACAATACCTAAGGTGATCGCATCTCAAGTCTAAAACAAAGCTGGCACGATTATGGCTACCTGAAAACCACAATATGTATACAGCAATAAATACAACCGTGGAGCCACACCGATGCAGCTCAACAGCCCCGCCGAGTCCTCCCGTTCCGACGTGACCCACACCGGGTCCGTGCCCTACCCAGCGCTCAGCCCTCGCCTGCACAACCGCGACCTGGCCCCCACGCGAACCGAAGGCCGGCGCTGGGGCGGGTACAGCATCTTTGCGCTATGGACCAACGATGTACACAATATCGCCAACTACTCCTTTGCCATGGGGCTCTACGCCCTGGGCCTGGGCGGCTGGCAGATCCTGCTGTCATTGCTGATCGGTGCCGCGCTGGTCTATGGCTTCATGAACCTCACCGGTTACATGGGGCAGAAGACGGGTGTGCCTTTTCCGGTCATCAGCCGCATCAGTTTTGGCATTTTTGGTGCACAGCTCCCCGCTTTGGTGCGCGCAGTCATCGCCATTGCCTGGTTTGGCATCCAGACGTACCTGGCCTCGGTGGTACTCAAGGTGCTGCTCACCGCGCTGCTGCCCAGCGTGGCGGCCTGGGACCACAACCAGGTTCTGGGGCTCTCCAGCCTGGGTTGGGCGTGTTTCGTCAGCATATGGCTGGTGCAACTGGTGATTCTGGCCTACGGCATGGAAACCGTGCGCCGCTATGAGGGCTTCGCGGGGCCAGTGATTCTGCTGACCATGGGCTGCCTGGCAGTATGGATGTACGCCCGCGTGGGCGGCGACCTGGCGTGGTCGATCCGTGAGCCATTGCAGGGCGCCAGCATGTGGCGGCATATCTTCGCCGGCGGTGCGTTGTGGCTGGCGATCTACGGCACCATGATCCTCAACTTCTGCGATTTTACCCGCTCGGCTCCCTCGCGACGCTGTATCCGCCAAGGCAATTTCTGGGGCCTGCCGGTGAATATCCTCGCCTTCGCCGTGGTCACCGTGGTGCTGTGCGGCGCGCAGTTTTCCATTGATGGGCGGGTGATCGAGAACCCCACCCAGATCATCCAGTCCATCCCCGATACCCTGTTCCTGGTGCTCGGCTGCCTGGCGCTGCTGATCGTCACCGTGGCGGTGAACATCATGGCCAACTTCGTGGCCCCGGCCTTCGTGCTCAGCAACCTGGCGCCGCGGCTGTTGACCTTTCGCCGCGCCGGGATGATCAGCGCCACCGTGGCCGTGCTGATCTTGCCGTGGAACCTGTACAACAGCCCACTGGTGATCGAGTACTTCCTGGCCGGCCTGGGCGCACTGCTCGGCCCGCTATACGGAATCATCACCGCCGATTACTGGCTGCTGCGCCGGGGCAAGGTCAACGTCCCCCAGTTGTACACCGAGGCGCCTGAGGCGGCTTACCACTACCGCCGCGGCATCAACCCGCGCGCCGTGGCCGCCGTGCTGCCCGCGGCAACCATTGCCATCGTGCTGGCGCTGGTGCCGGCCTTCGAAACCGTGTCGGCATTCTCCTGGCTGTTCGGCGCCGCCATCGCTGCCGCGGTGTACCTGCTGCTCAGCGACCGTCACCAACCGTTCCTGGACGTCAGCGGTGAAACCATCGCTGTCGACAATGCCCAGCACTGATTTTTCCTGCCCTGAGGTTTGCCATGCGTATCCTGGTTGTCAACGTCAACACCACTGCTGCCATTACCCACACCATCGCTGAGCAGGCCCGCAGCGTCGCGGCCCCCGGTACGGAGATCATCGGCCTGACGCCGCGCTTTGGCGCGGAATCGGTGGAAGGCAATTTCGAGAGCTACCTGGCTGCCATCGGCGTCATGGACGCGGTCATGGCCTATGACCAGCCCTTCGATGCGGTGATCCAGGCCGGGTACGGCGAACACGGTCGCGAAGGCCTGCAGGAACTGCTTGACGTACCAGTGGTGGACATCACCGAGGCCGCCGCCAGCCTGGCCATGCTGCTAGGCCACGCCTATTCGGTGGTGACCACACTGGACCGCACCGTACCGTTGATTCAGGACCGCCTGCGCCTGGCCGGCCTGTACCAGCGCTGTGCCTCGGTACGCGCCAGCGGCCTGGCGGTACTGGAGCTGGAGCAGGATCCATCGCGTGCCGTGGCCGCCATCGTTGCCCAGGCCGAACTGGCCGTGCGCGATGACAAGGCCGAGGTGATCTGCCTGGGGTGCGGCGGCATGGCCGGGCTGGACGCGATGATTCGCGAAAGCACCGGCGTGCCGGTGGTGGACGGGGTGACGGCCGCGGTGGCGCTGGCGGAGTCGCTGGTACGGTTGGGCTTGAGCACGTCAAAGGTGCGCACCTATGCGACGCCGCGCCGCAAGCGAGTGGTGGGCTGGCCGCTAGGGTAAGGTCCGGATTCGAAGGGGTGTGCTTGCGCCTGGCAGCCCCCCACCGTCCCCCCGAAAAACCAGGACATACCCCGACCGCCACCCCAGCCCAAAACCCAGGTAAAGTCACCCTCCCCCAACATACTGCCCCCTGCCGCCATGACCCTGTTCCTGCTCATCCTGCTGATCGCCCTGGCCGCCCTCTTCACTTTTCTGAAACGGCGCCGTACCCAACGTACCTTCATGGCCCTGGCAGCCGCCTGGTTCCTGGCGGTGGGCTGCGGCCCGGCACCGGCGTGGCTGCTGAGCAACCTTCAAGCCGACTACGCGCTGAAACCGTCGATCACCTGGGGCACGCGCAGCGTGATCGTGCTGCTGGGCGCGGGCACCGAGCAGGCGCCCGATGCCGTGGAGCCTGGGATCTTCGCCTACCCGCGGCTGGTCGAGGCCGCCGTGTTGTACAATCAATGTCATCAGGCCGGTGGCGACTGCAAGGTACTGGTGAGCGGCGGCGACGCGCGCCATACCGGCGTCGCCGAAGCAGCGGTGTACCAGACAACCCTGCTGGCTCTGGGCGTGGTGCAAGGTGATGTGCTGCTGGAGGATAAAAGCATGAATACCTGGCAGAACGCCGAGTTCACCGCAGCCCTGCTGCACCGCCAATCCGCCGACCGTGTGGTGCTGGTATCGTCGGCCATCCACCTGCGCCGCAGCGAGGTGTACTTCGCCCACTTCGATGTGACGGCGACCCCGGTACGGGCAGACTACTTGCGCGCCATGCCGTCGGCCTTGCCGCTGTCCTTCAACTTCATCGTTGCCGACGCCGCCCTCCATGAGTACATCGGCATCGCGCGCTACCATGTCTATTCCGCGCTCGGTCTGAACCCCGCGCGCACGCGTCCCGGCCAGTCCTGACCCACGCCCCTCGCAGCAGACGGATTTTGCCGCATCACAGGCGCCGCGCAACATCAGGCTCACCCCATTGATCGCCGACGCGGCCTTATGCCCCCGGCGCCGACAAAGACCGTTGTCGCTACATGCCAATGTTCTTTGTACAAAAAAAGCACTTTTCCTTCATCCCACCTGTCACACCTAGGTTTCCCTCCGATAACCCCGCACCGCCTGTCGCGTAACCCTTGCTAGCCGGAAAGCTAGCGCGCGCTTTCGTACCCCTTTGCTATACCTACAGGATCCAATCTGTACAGGTTTTTTCGGTGCTGCCTGCCCGTATGCAGCAGTAGTGATGATCACCACGCAGTGCAGTGTGGTGACTGACAAGAAAGCGAAAGGAAGAGCCGATAATGGACAATATCGTCGTCGCCGACAAAGCAACTGCCCAAGTCACCGCCCAGCAATTTGGCGATGTGTCGCTGCCAAACCCCGCCGTTGTACAGATTCCCGTACCCCCTGACCAGGTCGCGTCCGTCACCCGCTCCGGTGACGATGCCGTGCTCAACCTCAAGAACGGCGAGCATGTGCGGGTCAGCAACTTCTTCAAGGCCAACGCCGAGGGCGTGCGCAGTGACATGGTGTTCCAGGATGAGAACGGCACCCTGTGGCAGGCGCAGTACAACGCCGAAGCCTTCCACGGCTTTACGTTTGCTCAAGTATCGTCGCTCGACGACCTGCTGGCGGGCGTCGGCGTGGTCGGCAGTGCTACCCCTGAATGGGCGATCGCAGGCCTTGGCCTGCTGGGGGCCGGCGGTGCCACCGCGGCCGCGGTAGGTGGCGGCGGTGGCGGTGGCGGTAGCAGCGACAGTGGCACCGCTGCCGACACCACGGCCCCGGACTCCCCCACTGGCCTGAGCCTGTCCGGCAACGGCCTGGTGCTCAGCGGCCTGGGCGAAATCGGTAGCACCGTGATCGTGCGCGATGCCGCTGGCAATGTGCTGGGCAGCGGTACCGTCGGCAGCGACGGCAGCTTCCAGGTCAGCTTGAGCAACCCGCAAACCAACGGCCAGACCCTGGACGTGACCCTCACCGACGCCGCGGGCAATGTCTCGGCGCCCGGCACCGTCACCGCCGCCGACACCAGCGCCCCCGACGCCCCCGGCAACCTGGCCGTCAGCGCCGACGGCAGCCAACTGACCGGTACCGCCGAGGCAGGTTCCACCGTGACCGTGCGCGCCGCCGATGGTAGCGTGCTGGGCACCGCCGTGGCCGCCGCCGACGGTACCTTCACCCTGATCTTGAGCCAGCCACAGGCCAACGGCCAGACCCTGACCGTCATCGCCACCGATGCCGCCGGCAACGCCTCTGCATCCGGCACCGTGACCGCCGCTGACACCACCGCCCCCGACGCCCCCGGCAACCTGGCCGTCAGCGCCGACGGCAGCCAACTGACCGGCACCGCCGAGGCAGGCTCCACCGTGACCGTGCGCGCCGCCGATGGCAGCGTGCTGGGCACCGCCGTGGCCGCCGCCGACGGCACGTTCACCCTGACCCTGAGCCAGCCACAGGCCAACGGCCAGACCCTGACCGTCAACGCCACCGATGCCGCTGGCAATGTGCTGGGCAGCGGTACCGTCGGCAGCGACGGCAGCTTCCAGGTCAGCTTGAGCAACCCGCAAACCAACGGCCAGACCCTGGACGTGACCCTCACCGACGCCGCGGGCAATGTCTCGGCGCCCGGCACCGTCACCGCCGCCGACACCAGCGCCCCCGACGCCCCCGGCAACCTGGCCGTCAGCGCCGACGGCAGCCAACTGACCGGCACCGCCGAGGCAGGCTCCACCGTGACCGTGCGCGCCGCCGATGGCAGCGTGCTGGGCACCGCCGTGGCCGCCGCCGACGGCACGTTCACCCTGACCCTGAGCCAGCCACAGGCCAACGGCCAGACCCTGACCGTCAACGCCACCGATGCCGCCGGCAACGCCTCTGCGTCCGGCACCGTGACCGCCGCCGACACCACCGCCCCCGACGCCCCCGGCAACCTGGCCGTCAGCGCCGACGGCAGCCAACTGACCGGCACCGCCGAGGCAGGCTCCACCGTGACCGTGCGCGCCGCCGATGGCAGCGTGCTGGGCACTGCCGTCGCCGCTGCCGACGGTACCTTCACCCTCACGTTGAGCCCGGCCCAGACCGATGGCCAAACCCTCAACATCAGTGCCACGGACGCGGCCGGCAACACCTCCAGCCCCGCCACGGCAGTGGCACCCGACATCGGCAACCCCGACACCACCCCGCCCGACGCGCCCACGGATGTGGCGATCAGTGGCAGCGGCACCTTGGTCAGCGGCCATGGCGAGGCCGGCAGCACCGCCACCATCATCGACGCCAATGGCACGGTGCTGGGTACCGCCGTGGTCGGCCCCGACGGGTTATTCAGCGTCAGCATCAGCCCGGCCCAGGACAACGGCCAGGTGCTGCAGATCACCCTCACCGATGCTGCCGGCAACGTCTCGGCCAACGTGGCCCTGACAGCCCCCGACATTCAACCGCCTGCACAACCGGCCAACCTGGTGCTGTCCGCCGACGGCCTGACGCTGACCGGTACCACCGAGCCCGGCGCCCGGGTGCTGGTGCATGATGCCAACGGCCAAGTGATCGGTGCTGCCCGCGCCGCCCAGGACGGTACTTTCAGCCTGACCCTGGACAGCGCCCAGACCAACGGCGAACACCTGGACGTCACCGCCACTGACGCCGCCGGCAACAGCAGTGCACCGGTAGCCCTGCAGGCCGGTGATACCACCGCGCCCGACCCGGTCACCAATGTGGTCATCAGTGCTGACGGCGTAGCGCTGTCCGGCCAGGGCGAGGTCGGCGCCACGGTCAGCATCACCAATGCCGCGGGTACCCTCATCGGCACCGGCACAGTCGGCGCCAACGGCACCTTCGAAATCACCCTGGCACCCGGCGTGACCCAGGGCGACACGGTCAGGGTGGTCCAGGCCGACGCCCAGGGCAATACCTCGCCTGCCATCACCGTGCTGGCCCCGGATGCCGATGGCCCCGGCACACCATCGGCCCTGGTGGTCAACGCCGACGGCAGCCAGGTAACCGGTAGCGCCACCGCCGGCAACCTCGTCGAGGTGCGTGACGGCAGTGGCAACCTGCTGGGCTCGGCCGTGGTCGCCAGCAATGGCGAATTCACCATTACCCTCACTCCCGCACAGGCCAATGGCGAAGTGCTGGACGTCACGGCCATCGACGGCAACGGCGAAAGCTCGGTGACCGTTCCGGTGACAGCGCCCGACATCACCGGCCCGACCGCCGCCACCGACCTTGTCGTCAACGCCAACGGCCTGCTGTTGACTGGCCGTGGCGAAGTGGGCGCTACGGTCAGCGTCACCGATGCCAACGGTAATGTCCTGGGTACCGCGGTGGTCTCGGCCAGTGGCAGCTTCGCTGTCACCCTGGCCAGCGCCCAGGTGGACGGCCAGGCGCTGCAAGTGACCCTCACCGACGCGGCGGGCAACCCCTCGCCGGCCACCGCCATCACCGCCCCTGACCTGGACGGCCCGCTGCAACCCGGCGGACTGGCGCTGAACGTGGCCGGCACGGTGCTGACCGGCAACGGCGAGGCAGGCGCGCACATCACCGTCACCGATGCCAACGGCAATGCCCTGGGCACCGCCATCGTCGCGGCCGACGGTACCTTCAGCGTCACCCTCAGCAGCGCTCAGAACAACGGCCAGACCCTGCTGGTGGCCGCCACCGACGCGGTCGGCAATGGCGCCGGCCCGGTCACCTTCATCGCCCCCGACACCCTGGCGCCCAACGCGGCCACCGACCTGGCGGTCAATGCCAGCGGCAACGTGCTGACCGGCAGCGGTGAAATCGGCGCCACGGTGACCGTGCGCGACCCCTCTGGCACCGTACTGGGCACCGCGACCGTGGACGGCACCGGGCATTTCAGTGTCACCCTGGCCCCAGCGCAAATCGACGCTGAAGTACTGCAGGTCGTACTGGTCGACGCCGCCGGCAACCCGTCCACACCCGCGCAGGTCACCGCCCCCGACCTGGTGGCGCCCAGCGGCCTGACCAACGTCGACATCTCCGCCAACGGCACCCTGGTCAGCGGCCACGGTGAAGTGGGCGCCACGGTCACCGTGCGTGATGCCGATGGCAACAGCATCGGCTCGGCAGTGGTCGGCAGCAACGGTACCTTCGAAGTCACCCTCAGCCCGGCGCAGATCAACGGCCAGGCCTTGACCGCGCTGCAAACCGATGCGGCGGGTAATGCCAGCCCCGGCACTGACCTGACCGCGCCCGATATTCAAGCACCTGACGCACCTGCCAACCTGAGCCTGAATGGCGCCGGCGATGCGCTCAGCGGCACCGGCGAACCCGGCGCTACCGTGCATGTATACAGCCGCGACGGCACCTTGCTGGGCAGCGACATCGTCAGCACCGGCGGCACCTTCACCGTGGCACTTAACAGCGCCCAGGCCGATGGCCAGGTGCTGCGGGTCAACCAGTCCGACGCCAGCAACAACACCTCGGCCGACGCCAGCCTGACCGCCGCCGACAACACCCCACCGGCACAGGTAGGCAGCCTGGCCATCAGCGGCAACGGCGCCACCGTGACCGGTACCGGCGAAGCCGGCGACACCGTGTATGTACGTGCCAGCGACGGCACCCTGCTGGGCAGCGCCGTGGTCGCCGGCAACGGCGCCTTCACCGTCACCCTGACCCCGGCGCAGCTCAACGGTGAAGTGCTGAGCGTCAACCAGCTCGACACGGCGCAGAACCCATCGGCCGTCACCACTGTGACCGCCCCGGACCTGACCGCGCCCGCAGCCCCCACTGACCTGGCCGTCAGCACGGATGGCCTGACCGTCACCGGCACCGCCGAGGCCAACAGCAGCATCCAGGTTCGTGCCGCCGACGGCACCCTGCTGGGCGAGGCCAGCGCCGATGGCAATGGCGTGTTCAGCGTCACCTTGAACGTCGCGCAAACCAATGCCCAGGCGCTGCAGGTGACGGCGACCGACGCCAGCAACAATACCTCCCTGCCCGGTGCCGTCAGCGCGCCGGACACCACCGCGCCCCAGGATGTCACCAACCTGGCCGTCAGCCCCGATGGCACCCAGGTGTCGGGCACCGGCGAAGCCGGCAGCACCATCACCGTGCGCGAAGGCTCCACCGTGCTGGGCAGCGGCACCGTGGGCAGCGACGGCGTGTTCGTGATTACCTTGACCACCGCGGCCAGCAATGGCAGCACCCTCAACGTGGTCAGCACCGACGCCGCCAACAACAGCTCCAACCCCGTGGACGTGGCTGGCCCGGACGGCACTCAGGTGGCCGCGCCCAGCGACCTCGCCTTGAGCAGCGACGGCACCACCCTGACCGGCGCCGGCACCGCTGGTAGCACCATCACGGTGGTGGACAGCGCCGGCACCAACCTGGGGACCACCACGGTCAACAGCCTGGGGCGCTTCAGCATCCGCTTCGCCACGGCACAGCTCAATGCCCAGGTGCTGCACGTGACCGCCACGGACAGCGCCAACCACACGTCAGTGCCCACCACCGTGGTCGCCAGTGACAGCACGGCCCCCGATGCCCCGACCGACGTCGCCGTCAACAGCACCGGCACTACCCTCACCGGCAAGGGCGAGGCAGGCGCTACCGTCACGGCCCTGGACAGCGCAGGCACCGTGCTGGGCACCGCCACCGCCGCGGCCAACGGCACCTTCCAACTGACCCTGAACAGCGCCCAGACCAACGGCCAGGCGCTGTCGGTGACCGCCACGGACGCCGCAGGCAACGTCTCCACCGCTGTCACCGTGACCGCACAAGACCTGACAGCGCCCGACAGCCCCACGGACCTCGCCCTCAACAGCGCAGGCCTGCAACTGACCGGCCATGCCGAGGCCGGCAGCACCGTGACCGTCAGCAACGCCCAGGGGGCCGTGCTGGGCACCGCCACCGCCGCGGCCAACGGCACCTTCCAACTGACCCTGAACAGCGCCCAGACCAACGGCCAGGCGCTGTCGGTGACCGCCACGGACGCCGCAGGCAACGTCTCCACGGCCGCCAGCTATACGGCGGCGGACACCACCGCGCCACTGGCGGTGACCAACCTCGCGGTGGCCGCCGACGGTGCCACCGTGGCTGGCCAGGGCGAAGTCGGTGCCACCGTCACCGTGCGCGACGCCAGCGGCACGCTGCTGGGCACCGCGACCGTGGCCGCCAATGGCACCTTCTCGGTCGCCCTGGCCCCAGCCCCGAGCAATGGCCAGACCCTGGATATCTACCAGACCGATGCGGCGGGCAATGCCTCACCTTCGGCGACCCTGACCGCACCGGACATCACCCCGCCCGCCGCGCTGACCCAGGTGGCCGTCAACGCCGACGGCATCACCGTGACCGGCCACGGCGAACCCAACGCCACGGTCAGCGTGCGCAGCGCCGACGGCACCTTGCTGGGCACCGGCCTGGTGGCCAGCAATGGCGCCTTCACCCTGACCCTCGATACCCCGCAGCTCAACGCGCAAGTGTTGACCGTGACGCAGGAAGATCCACCGGGCAACGTCTCCACCGCTGTCACCGTGACCGCACAAGACCTGACAGCGCCCGACAGCCCCACGGACCTCGCCCTCAACAGCGCAGGCCTGCAACTGACCGGCCATGCCGAGGCCGGCAGCACCGTGACCGTCAGCAACGCCCAGGGGGCCGTGCTGGGCACCGCCACCGCCGCGGCCAACGGCACCTTCCAACTGACCCTGAACAGCGCCCAGACCAACGGCCAGGCGCTGTCGGTGACCGCCACGGACGCCGCAGGCAACGTCTCCACGGCCGCCAGCTATACGGCGGCGGACACCACCGCGCCACTGGCGGTGACCAACCTCGCGGTGGCCGCCGACGGTGCCACCGTGGCTGGCCAGGGCGAAGTCGGTGCCACCGTCACCGTGCGCGACGCCAGCGGCACGCTGCTGGGCACCGGCACCGTGGCCAGCAACGGCAGCTTCAGCCTGACGCTGGCGCCTGCCGCGGCCGCCGGCAGCACCCTGAGCGTGGTGCAGACCGACGCGGCCGGCAATGCCTCCGGCGCCGCCAACGTGACCGCCCCCGGCAGCCTTGCCGAACCGGCCCCCACCAACCTGGTGCTCAGCGCCGACGGCCTGAGCCTGACCGGCAATGCCACCGCCGGCAGCAGCGTCAGCGTGCACAACGCCGCCGGCACCTTGCTGGGCACCGCCCAAGTGGCCAGCGATGGCACCTTCAGCATCACCTTGACCAGCGCCCAGCTCAACGGCGAACAGCTATCGGCCACGGCCACTTCCAGCGACGGCATCAACTCGCTGCCCACCGGCCTCATCGCCGCCGACGTCACCGCGCCAACCGCCCTCAGCGACCTGCACCTGGCCGCGAACGGCACTGCCCTCACCGGGCATGGCGAAGCCGGTGCGACGGTCACCGTACTGGGCCAGGGCGGTGTCGAACTGGGTACCGCCGTGGTGGGCGCCAATGGCACCTTCAGCGTCACCCTGAACACGGCGCAGACCAACGGCCAACTCTTGAGCCTGAGCCAGACCGACGCCGCGGGCAACGAATCGCCCAGCGTCAACCTGACCGCACCGGATCTGATCGCCCCCGACGCACCCACCGGCCTCACGGTCAGCAGCAACGGCCTGCTGCTTTCCGGTACCGGCGAGGCAGGCACCACGGTCAAGGTGGTCAACGCTGCCGGCGACCTGCTGCTTTCCGGTACCGGCGAGGCAGGCACCACGGTCAAGGTGGTCAACGCTGCCGGCGACCTGCTGGGCACCGGCACCGTGAACGTGGACGGCAGCTTCCAGATCACCCTCAACACGCCTCAGGCCAACGGCCAGCAACTGGCCGTGACCCTCACCGATGCTGCTGGCAACACCTCGGCGGCCACCGACCTGACGTCGGTGGACACCACCGCGCCCTCGGCGCTCACCCAACTGGCCATCGCCAGCGATGGCGCTACCCTCACAGGCCACGGTGAAGCTGGCGCGATCGTCACGGTCAGCGATAGCCTCGGCGTACCGCTTGGCACCGCAACCGTAGGGGCCACCGGCACCTTCACGCTGGTGCTCGCCACGCCGCTGACCAACGCCGAAGTGCTGACACTGGTACAGGCCGACGCAGCGGGCAACGTGTCGCCCACCGCCACCCTGACCACCCCTGACTTCACTGCCCCTGACCCACTGGCCGATGTGGCCATCAACGCCGCTGGCGCTCTGGTCACCGGTACCGGCGAAGCCGGCGCCACCGTCACCGTGAAAGACCCGGCAGGGCTGGTGTTGGGTACCGCCGTGGTGCTGGCCGACGGCACCTTCCGCGTCAGCTTGAGCACCCCACAAATCAACGGCCAGGCGCTGACCGTGCAGCAAGCCGACCCACCCGGCAACGTCAGCACCCCGGTGGTGGTGAACGCGCCGGATCTGACCCCACCCGACCTGGCCACGCAGCTGCAATTCAATGCCAGCGGGACGGTACTCAGTGGCGTGGGCGAGGCAGGCACGGCCGTGCGCATCATCCTGGCTGACAACACTCAAGTCGGCACAGGGACCGTCGACAGCTCCGGGCATTTCCTGATTACCCTGGATACGGCCCAGACCAATGGCCAGACCGTGTGGGTGACCCTGACCGACGCAGCCGGCAACACCTCGGCCACCGCTACCCAGATCGCCCCGGACATCACAGCACCCGCCGCCGTCACCGGGCTGGCACTGGACGCCACTGGCCTGGTGCTCAGTGGTGCCGGTGAGGCCGGAGCCAGCGTCACGGTCACCAACGCCGCCGGCACCACGCTGGGCACAGGCACGGTCGACGCCAATGGTCAGTTCACCCTGACCCTGAACGCCGCTCAGCTCAACGGTGAACAACTGTCGGTGGTGCAACAGGACGCCGCCGGCAATCCTTCCGTCACCGCCAACCTGGTGGCCAGCGACGTCACCGCGCCCACCGCACCGACGGTCACTGCGCTCAGTGCCGATGGCCTGACCCTGACCGGCACTGGCGAAGCCGGTGCGACCCTGGTGGTCACCACGGCCACCGGTGGCGTGCTTGCTACCGTGACCGTCGCCGCCGACGGCACCTACAGCACGCCCTTGAGCAGCGCCCAGGTGAACGGCGAGCTATTGACCCTGGTGCAGACGGATACCGCTGGCAACCACAGCCTGCCTCTGGTGTACCAGGCGGGCGACACCACCGCGCCTGCCGACGTCACCGCCTTGGCCGTCAGCCCCAGTGGCCTGACCGTCACCGGGCTTGGCGAAGCCAATGCCACTGTCACGGTACGCAGCGCCGCAGGCGTTGAACTGGGCACCACCACCGTGGCCGCCGACGGTCACTTCAGCGTGGGGCTGAGCAGTGCGCAACTCAACGGCGAGACGCTCACCGTCAGCCAGACTGACGTCGCGGGCAACCTGTCTGGCAACCAGACGGTGACCGCCAGCGACATCACCGCCCCTGCCGTGCCCACGGTCACTTCCCTGTCCGTCGATGGTGTGACCCTGACCGGTACCGCCGAGGCCAACAGTCTGGTGACCGTCAGGAGCGTCGACGGCACCGAGTTGGGAACGGCCACCGCCACAGCGGGCGGGATTTACACCGTGATCCTGACCCCTGCGCAAATCAACGGCCAGGTACTGTCGATCGTCGCCGCCGACGCCTCGACCAACACCTCCACGCCGCTGATCTACACCACGCTCGACACCCAGGCACCCGATGCCGTCACCAACCTGAGCATCAGCGCCGACCACAGCCTGCTGGCCGGGCGTGGTGAAGTCGGGGCCACGGTACTGGTCACCGATGCCGACGGCACCCCATTAGGTAGCGGTGTCGTCGCCGCCAACGGCACCTTCGTGATCACCCTGTCCGCCGTCGTCGACGTCAACACCGTGCTCACCGTGGTGCAGACCGATGCCAGCAACAACACCTCGGTCTCCGCGGATTTGATCGTGCCGGTCGCCCCGGCACCCGATGCACCGACCGATGTGGTGCTGGCCGCCGACGGCGTGACCCTCAACGGTGTCGCCGCGGCGGGCACCACCATCACCGTCTACAGCGCCACCGGCACGGTGCTGGGCACCGGTACCACGGGCAGCAACGGCATCTTCGACCTGACCCTGACCACGCCGCAGACCAACGGCCAGACCTTGTCGGTCACCGCCAGTACCCAGGCCGGTGGCGCCTCGCTGCCGACCGAGCTGATCGCTGCCGACACCACCGCGCCTGACCCGCTGACGGGCCTGGCGGTCACGGGTGCCGGGCTGCTGGTGACCGGCCATGGTGAAGTGGGTGCGACGGTGACGATCACATCAGCTACCGGGGCGCTGCTGGGCACCGGCGTGGTCGGCGTCGGCGGTACCTTCAGCGTCAACCTCAATGCCGCACAGACCAACGGTCAAGTGTTGACTGCGGTTCAGACCGATGCCTACGCCAATACGTCTACCTCGGTGACCGTGCAGGCCGCGGACACCACCGCCCCGGTGGCGCCCAGCGTACTGGCTCTCGATACCGCGGGCCTGGTGCTGTCGGGGCTGGGCGAGACCGGCGCCACAGTGACCGTCACCAACGCCGCTGGCACGGTGCTGGGCACCGGCACCGTGGTGGGCGGCACCTTTGCCGTCACCCTCAATGCCGCGCAACTGAACGGCCAGACCCTGACCGTCAGCCAGGCGGATGCGGCCGGCAACGTCTCGGCCGGGACCACGCTGGTGGCCAATGACACCACCGCGCCGGCGCAATTGGCCAATCTGGCATTGACCAGCAGCGGCCTGCAAGTCACCGGTACCGGCGAAGCCGGGGCCACGGTCACCGTGACCAGTGCCACCGGCACCGTGCTGGGCACCACCCAGGTGGGCTCGGCCGGTACCTTCACCGTGACGCTGGGCACCGCCCAGCTCAACGGCCAGGTGCTGACCCTGGTGCAGACCGACGCCGCCGGCAATGCCTCGCTGGCGTCGACCCTGACGGCCCTGGACACACAGGCGCCCACCGCCCCTGGGGCCCTGGCGCTGGCCGCCAACGGCATCACCCTGACTGGCACCGGCGAGGCCGGCGCCACGGTTACCGTCAGCAGTGGCGGCGCCACCTTGGGCACCGCGGTGGTCGGCCTCGGGGGCTCCTTCACCGTGACCCTGAGCAGCGCCCAGCTCGATGGCCAGGTGCTGACCGTGCGCCAGACCGATGTGGCCGGCAACGCCTCGGCCACGGCCAGCCTGACCGCACCCGACACCACGGCACCCGCCGCGCCTACCGGCGTTCTGGTGAACGCCAGCGGCACCCTGGTGACCGGTACCGGCGTGGCCGGTTCCACCGTCACCGTGCGCGCCGGTACGTCGGTACTGGGCACCACCACCGTGGCCGCCAACGGCAGCTTCTCGGTAGCCCTGACGACCGCGCAGATCAACAGCCAGGTCCTGAGCGTCACCCAGGCCGACCCCAGCGGCAACGTCTCGACCGCCGCGACCACCATCGCGCCGGACCTGACCCCACCCGCCGCGGCCAGTACCCTGCTGGTCAGCGCCGATGGTCTCACCGTCAGCGGTACCGGCGAGGCCAACAGCATCGTCACCATCAAGGCCGCTTCCGGCCTGGTGCTGGGGACTGGCACCGTGGGTGGCACCGGGGTGTTCAGCGTGGTCCTCAGCGCCGCGCAGATCAACGGCGAAACCCTCAGCGTCAGCCTCACCGACGCCAACGGCAACGTCTCGACCGCGGTGACGGTCACCGCCCCGGACCTGGACGCCAATGCCCCGGTCACTGCCAGCAACGACCTGGCCGTGGCCACGGTCAACCTGACCCCGGTGAGCACCACCACCCACTACACGGATTCCTTCACCACCCTGCTGGCCGGTTTCTCCAAGACCTACACCTTCACCGTGGGCAGCGGCACCTCGGTAACTTCGAGCATGACGCTGACTGCGGGCAGCCTGGTGTCACTGCTGACCGGTGTCAGCTACACCCTGCAGGTCAAGGACGCCAGCGGCAACTGGGTCACCCTGGACGTCAACGGCAGCCGCGGCATCCTCGACCTGCTGACCATCAACTCCCAGGAAGTGCAGGTCAACATCAGCGCGCTGCTGTCCGGCGACTACCGCCTGGTGGTGTCCAGCAGCGGCATTGGTGTGCTGACCACGGTCACCACCGACGTAACGCAGCAGACCAGCAGCCTGACGCAGTTCACCGGTTCGGCGGGCGTGGCCACCACCGGTAACGTGCTCACCGACCTGGGCACCAACGGCCTGGCCGACCAACTGGGCCCGGACAGCGCCGCCGTGCTGCAGATTTCCAAGAACGGCACCTTCGTCACCGCCGCCAGTGGCGCCGGCACGACGGTACAGGGGCTGTACGGCACCCTGGTGATCCATGCCGATGGCAGCTACACGTACACCGCCAACGGCAGCACCAGCAGCATCGGCCAGGTGGACACCTTCACCTACCAGCTGGTGCACGCCAACGGCCTGAGCGCCACCGCGACGCTGTACGTACGCATCGAAAGCCCGCAGTCCACCGAGACCTGGAGCAGCACCAACCTGGCGGCCGCCGCCACCGTGGTGGACGCCACCTACGACATCGCCAGCACCAGCATTACCCTGGCGGCCAAAGAGGTGACCAGCACCGCTATCCTGGGCACGCTGTCCGTGCCGCTGCTGGGTGGCGCCAATGCCACCTACACTACCAGCGTGGCGGCGAACACGGTGAGCGACCTGACGGTCACCCTCAACGCCAGCAACCTCCTGAGCCTGGCCAGCAGCCTGACCCTGGGCCTCTACAAGCTCAACACCAGCACCGGCCAGTACGTGCTGGTGAAAAGCGTCAGCGGTGGCGCGCTGCTGAGCCTGGGTGGCAACAACTATGGCGTGACCTTCGACGACCAGACCTCCGGCACCTACCAGGTCAAGGTCGTCGTCACCGGCATTGGCCTGGCCAGTAGCATCACCACCAGCATCACCAACGTGGCCACCTACACCAATCAGTACGTAGTGGGCAGCTACACGCCGGTCGTCGGCAACCTGCTGACCGACACCGCGGGCGGCGGGGCCGACATCCTGGGCTCGGCCTACACCGTGCTCAGCGTGCTATTGGCCGGCAGCTACGTGACGCCCGGCTACAACGGCACCACCATCGCCGGCACCTACGGCTCGCTGCTGGTGCATGCCGATGGCAGCTACACCTACACGCTCAACGCCGGGCTGACGGACGCGGCGATCGGCCACAGCGATGTGTTCACCTACGAACTCACCCACCCCAACGGCACGACCGACATCTCCACCTTGACCATCGACCTGACCCAGGCCGGCGCCACAGCCAGCACTTTCAGTGCGCTGGCCCTGGTCAGCGATGAAACCAGCACCGCGACCACCACGGTGGCGGCGGCCAGCACCAGTACCGAGGTGCTGCAAGGTACCGACGGCAACGACACACTGGACGCCATCCACGGTGGCGCGGTGACCATCATCGGCGGTGCCGGCAACGACACCATGATCGTCCACGACCAGAACTTTGCCTCGGTGGACGGCGGCACCGGCACCGACACGCTGATGTGGGACGGCGGCGACGCCACCATCGACCTGGGCACCCTGGCCAGCCGCATCCACAACATCGAGATCCTGGACCTCAACAGCACCAGCGCGGTGGCCTTGACCCTGAACCTGGCTGACATGCTGGCGGTGATCGAGAGTGGTGACAGCAAACTGATCATCAAGGGCAACAGCCAGGACAGCGTGCACATGACCGATACGTGGACAGCCAGCGGCACGGAGACCGCCGACGGCGTGAGTTATACCCAGTACACGCCCGAGCAAGATCCCAGCCACCATCTTTGGGTACAGAGCGGGGTGCATGTGGTCTAAATTGCACTAGGGTAATGAAGTAGGCATCAGCCCTGCGGGAGCTGGCTTGCCAGAGCTGTTCGGCAGCATTGAAAAGCTCGCTGGCAAGCCAGCCCCTGCACTGGGCAAAGGAATTCAGAACCACAGTAAGGGACTTACGTGAAGCCAGTTCGACTAGGGATGTTATCGGCGGTCGTATTGACCACCAGCCTGCAGTACACGTTTTCCCCATCGGCCACGGCCGACGACCATCTGGACCCCGAGCTCAGCGTGATCAGCCCGAGCAAATTGCGCACCGCGCCCGACCGGGTCAGCGCCGAGCCCACGGGCCCGGCCTCGGTCAAGGCCAGTGAGCAGTCCCTGGGGCTGGAGCAGGCCATTCGCGTGGCGGTGGACTGGCATCCCAGCATCGGCCAGGCCATCGGCACCCTCTACCAACAGGGCGAAGGCATCAACGTCGCCAAGGCCGGCTACTACCCCCAGGTCACGGGGGGTATCAAGGGCGGCTACGACAGCGGTTATGACGGCGACCGCAACACCCAGGCCATCAGCATCTCGCTCAAGCAGATGCTTTATGACTTCGGCAAGGTCGACAACGCCGTCGACGCCGCCCGCGCCAAGGTGGCGCAGAGCCAGGCCAATATCCTGCTGGCCATCGACCAGGTGGCCCGCGACACCGCCTATGCCTACATCGAAGTGCAGCGCTACCAGCACCTGCTGGTGATCGCGCGCGACCAGATCCATGGCATCGGCGACATCGTCGACCTGGCCCAGCAACGCAGCGACATGGGCGCCAGTACCCGCTCCGATGTGGTTCAGGCGCAGTCCCGGGCGGAAGGCGGCATGGCCACCCTGCAAGACTACAAGGCCCAGTACGCACGCTGGCAGTCAACCCTGGCCAACCTGCTGGGGCGGCGCAGCGTGCCGCAGGTCACCGATGCCTTCGCGCCCGGCCTGAACCAGTCGTGCGTGGCACCGGACAACGGCGATGCCCTGCCTGCCGTGCTCGCCGCCGTGGCGCAGCGCAGCCAGGCCCAGGCGGAACTGGCCCAGGCCAAGGCCGAGGCCTACCCTACCCTGTCGCTGGAACCGTCGTTCAACCAGTACCTGGACAACGACTACAACAAAGACAACCCGGCGGTGGACCGTACCCAGGTGGGCATTTTCCTCAACCTGGAAGTGCCGATCTACCAGGGCGGCGCCATCAGCGCGCGCAGCCGCGCCGCCGGCCATGCCCTGACCGCCGCCGATTCAGCCGAGGACGCCGCCCGCCTGCAGGCGCGCCAGGGCCTCACCGAAGCCCAATCGCAGACCGCCGGCCTGGGCCGGCGCCTCGATGCCCTGAAAACCCGCGAGGCCAGCATCAGCCAGGCCCGCGAGCTCTATGGCAAGCAATACCTTGAACTGGGTACCCGCCCCCTGCTGGACCTGCTCAACGCCGAGCAGGAGATCTACCAGTCGCGCTTCGACCTGGAAAACACCGTGGCCGACCTGCGCCGCCTGCAAATCGATTGCCTGTACAACAGTGGTGGCCTGCGCCGCGCCTTCGGCATCGACCACAGCACCATCCAGCACGTGGAGATCCAGCCATGACCGACGCCACCGTCATCCCCCACGACCCGGCCGGCGCCGCCCCCAAGGCCGACTACGCGCCGTGGCTTGAAGCCGTGCTCACCGTGGCCCGCCACTACCGCCTGGACGTGTCGCCGGAAAGCATCCGCCTCGCCTCCCTGCAACCGGACGGGCGCCTGGAAGACGTGGTTCGGCACATGGCCCGCCAGGCCGGGCTGAGCGTCAAGTTCGCCGGTTTCGACCGGCGCAGCCTCAGCCGCTGGCGCGCGCCGCTGGTGGTGCAGTTGCGCGACGGCCAGGTGGGCGTGGTGGAAAGCGTGGGCGAGGACGGCGAACTGGGCGTGGTGTTCAGCGGCGACCAGGGCCTGCAAAGCCGCTTGGCCCCGGCCACCCTGGCGGGCGAAGCGATCCGTACCGTGGTGCTGCGCCCCACCCGGGCCCTGAGCGACGTGCGCACCGACGACTACGTCAAGCCCTTCGACGAACACTGGTTCCGCCGCATCGTGCTGCGCGACCTGCGCCCCTACACCCACGTGATGATCGCCTCGCTGGTGGCCAACCTGCTGGGCCTGGCCGGGGTGCTGTTTTCCATGCAGGTGTACGACCGGGTGATCCCGGCCGAATCCTTGCCCACCCTGTACGTGCTGTTCGGTGGCGTGCTGCTGTCGGTGGTGTTCGATTTCGTCATGCGCATCGCGCGTTTGCGCATCACTGACCTGCTGGGCAAGCGCGCCGACCTGCGGGTGTCCGACCTGGTGTTCGGGCACGCCTTGCGCCTGCGCAATTCGGCACGCCCGCGCTCGACCGGCTCGTTCATTTCGCAGTTGCGCGAGCTGGAACAAATTCGCGACCTGATCACCTCCAGCACCGCCACGGCGCTGGCCGACCTGCCGTTCTTCCTGCTGTTCCTGCTGGTGTTCTACCTGATCGGTGGCGCCCTGGTGGCCATCCCCGTGGTCGCCCTGGTGGCGATGGTATTGCCCGGTATCCTGGCGCAACGCAAACTGGCGCGCCTGGCCAACGAGTCCATGCGCGAGGCCGCCTTGCGCAACGCCATGCTGGTGGAAAGCATCCAGGGCCTGGACGACATCAAGGCGCTGCAGGCCGAGCAACGCTTCCAGCAACAGTGGAACCAGTACAACGCAGCCTCCGCGCAAAGCAGCCTGCGCCTGCGCAACCTCACCAACAGCCTGGTGGCCTGGACCCAGAACGTGCAGAGCGCGGTGTTCGCGGTGGTGATCGTGTTCGGCGCACCCATGGTCATCGCCGGCGACCTGACCACCGGCAGCCTGGTGGCGGCGTCGATCCTGTCGTCGCGGATGATGGCGCCCATGGCGCAACTGACCCACGTGCTGACCCGCTGGCAGCAGGCCAAGGTGGCGCTGGAAGGCTTGAACCGCATCATGCAGTTGCCGGTGGACCACCCCGAAGGCAGCCAGCGGGTGCACCTGCCGGCCATTCGTGGCGACTATCAGTTCAAGCAGGCCAGCTTCCGCTACAGCGAAGAGGCCGCGCCGGCCCTCAGTGCCCTGAACCTGACCATCCGCCCGGGCGAACACATCGCCGTGCTGGGCCGCAATGGCGCCGGCAAGTCCACCCTGCTGCAAGCGTTGGCCGGGGCCATGGACCTGAGCACCGGCGAGACCACCCTGGACGGCATTGCCCTGCCCCACCTGGACCCCGCCGACCTGCGCCGCGACGTGGGCCTGATGGCCCAGCACGCGCGGTTGTTTCACGGCACCCTGCGCGACAACATCACCCTGGGCGCCGGCCAGGCCAGCGACCAGGAGATCCTCGCGGCGCTGTCGCTGACCGGTGCCCTGGATTTCGTGCGCCTGCTGCCCAAGGGCATGGACCACCTCATCCTGGAAGGCGGTCAGGGCCTGTCCGGCGGCCAGCGCCAGAGCCTGCTGCTGTCGCGCCTGCTGCTGCGCCAGCCCCAGGTACTGTTACTGGACGAGCCCACCGCCAGCCTCGATGACATCACCGAACGGCGCCTGTTGGAACAACTGGCCACCTGGACCCAGGGCCGCACCCTGGTGGTAGCCACCCACCGGGTCAGCCTGCTGCAACTGGTGGAGCGGATCATCGTGCTCGACGGTGGCCGCATCGTCATCGATGACCACCGCGACGCCGCGCTCGCGCGCCTCAAGCAACCCCAAGGAGCCCAGGCATGAGCACTTACGAGCACGCGTCCTATCTGGACGGCGATGACGACCGTGGCCTGGTGCGCGGCACCCGGGTGATCTGGGGCTGCGCGCTGATGCTGGGCTGCTTTTTCGCCTGGGCCTACTGGTTCCAGGTGGTGGAGGTGTCCACCGGCACCGGCAAGGTCATTCCCAGTTCCCGCGAGCAGGTGATCCAGTCCATGGAAGGCGGCATCATCAAGCAAATGAACGTCACCGAAGGCGCCCTGGTGGAACGCGGCGAGGTGCTGGCCCAGCTCGACCCGGTGAAGAACGAATCCAACGTCGGCGAGAGCGAAGCCAAATACCGCGCCGCGCTGGCCAGCGTCAGCCGTTTGCAGGCCGAGGTCAGCGACAAGCCATTGAAGTTTCCCGAATCACTGGCAGCCTACCCCGACCTGACCCGCGCCGAAACCGAGCTGTACAGCACCCGCCGCCGTGGCCTGGAGGCGACCCTGGCGGGTATTCAGGACAGCCTGCGCCTGGTGCGCAGCGAGCTGGAGATCACCGAAAACCTGGCCAAGATCGGCGCGTCCAGCCGCGTCGAGGTGCTGCGGCTGAACCGCCAGCGCTCGGAACTCGAGCTCAAGGCCACCGAGGCGCGCTCGGACTACATGGTGCGCGCCCGTGAAGACCTGGCCAAGGCCAACGCCGAGGCAGACATGCTGGTGGCCATCATTCGCGGGCGCAACGACTCGCTGGAACGCCTGACCTTGCGCTCGCCGGTGCGCGGGATCGTCAAGGACATCAAGGTGACCACGGTGGGCGGCGTCGTACCGCCCAACGGCCAACTGATGGAAATCGTGCCGCTGGACGAGCAACTGCTGATCGAAACCCGCATAGCCCCGCGGGACATCGCCTTCATCCACCCGGACCAGGAAGCCAAGGTCAAGATCACCGCCTATGACTATTCCATCTACGGCAGCCTGGACGGCAAGGTCGTGACCATCTCCCCGGACACCATCCAGGACGAAGCCAAGCCGGAAGTGTTCTACTACCGGGTGTTCATCCGCACCAAGGCCGACGTATTGCGCAACAAGGCCGGCAAGACCTTCGCCATCGTCCCGGGCATGATCGCCACCGTCGACATCCGCACCGGCGAGAAAACCGTGCTCGACTACCTGATCAAACCGCTGAACCGCGCCCGCGAAGCCCTGCGCGAGCGCTAACAGGCAGGGCGGCGATCAGCGGCTCGCCAACTTGGTGGCTGGCGCCTGCAACGGCTGCGACTGCGCCAGGTACCGCTGCCACTCGCGAGTGATTTCGGCATAGGGCAGGAAGATGCTCACCCGTGGCTCGTTGGCCAGGTCTGCACGCTTGAGGCCCGCCAGGTCGCCGCGGGTCAGGTAGGCAACGTTGATGCCGACCACCTTGCCGTCGGCGGCGAACACCGGGCCGCCGGACATGCCTTTCGCGGTGGCGCCATCATGGGTGCCGTACATCACCCCGCCTTCCTGGGCGTTCAGCCGTACCATGGCCGGCAGCGCATGGCCTTCACCCTTGACGGGCACGTACAGGGAGTTGAAACCCACTGCCGTCAATGTCTCGCCCGGCGCATACGCCCGCCATTGGGGAGCGTGATCGGCCTTGTGGCGGAAGAACTGTACGTCGGCCTGGCCTTGGTAGACAGCCCCCGACAGGTACGGGATGTGCTTGACGGTCACCGCGTAGTCGGCGTTCCACTGCACCGCCGTGCCCATCAGCATGAAAGGCAAAGGCCCCCCTGAATGAACGACGAAGGCTTGATCATAGACAGGGTCCGTGGTGAAGGCGGTCGGCATTCCGTTGCACCCGCTGAGCAGCACGCAGGCTGCCAGAAGTGACTTGAGGGGGTACATGATGGCACACGATGGGCAGTGGGAGGTGGCGCGAATATATCAGTGTGCCACTACGCCGTCGATAGCCTGAGCCTACCGTTCGGCTGGATCCAATCAGCCTGCTATATGAACTGTTTGGTTAGATGTGCGCTGGCGGATGATATCTGGCGTCACCATCCTACCCGGCAGCCATCCTTCCAGCGTGCACCGAAATGTATCAATGACCGCCCCATTCTGGTGACACACCCTGCCTGCGAATGCGATCATTGTCCGCTTACCTGCCCGTTCCACCCCGCGTCCCAGAGGCTCCCTTGTCCAAAGGCATCATTTCGTCCGTCATGGCATCGACGCTGTTTGCCGTGATGTACTTCTATACCTCGCTGCTGACCCCGCTCGATGGCGAAGAAATCTTCGGCTGGCGTATCCTGCTCACCGTGCCCTGCGTGACCCTGTTTCTGCTCATCACCCGAGACTTCAAGCTGGTCATCGGCCTGCTCAAACGCATGCGCGAGCGCCCCATTCTGGTGCTGGGCAGCGTGGGCACCGCGTCGCTCCTCGGCGTACAGCTATGGCTGTTCCTCTGGGCGCCCTTGCATGGCCGCAGCCTGCCGGTGTCACTGGGGTACTTCCTGCTGCCGCTGACCATGGTGCTGACCGGACGGGTGGTCTACGGCGAACGCTTGTCGTACCTGCAGAAGGTGGCAGTGGGTTTCGCGCTGTGCGGCGTGGGGCACGAGCTGTGGGTACACGGCAGCTTCGCCTGGGAAACCCTGGTGGTTGCCTCCGGCTACCCGGCCTACTTCGTGCTGCGGCGCAAGTGCAAGACCGACCACCTGGGCGGGTTGTGGACCGACATGTGCCTGATGATGGTCCCGGCGCTATGGTTCGTGATCACCGGGCCCCTGTCATCGGCCGACCTGCTCCAGCACCCGGCGCTCTATGGCCTGATCCCGGTGCTGGGCATGATCAGCGCCCTGGCGCTGGTGTCGTATGTCATGGCCAGCCGGCTATTGCCATTCAGCCTGTTCGGCCTGCTCAGCTACGTCGAACCGGTACTGCTGGTCGGCGTGGCGCTGCTGCTGGGCGAAAGCATCGCCCGTGATCAGTGGTTCACCTACCTGCCGATCTGGCTGGCGGTGGTGGTGCTGATCATCGAGGGCTTCAAGCACCTGGTGCGGGCGCGCCGCCGCAGCCTGTAAATCACGGGTGGGCGATCATCAGCACCGCGCTGACGGTGATGAATGAGGCCAGGGTGGTCAACACCAGCGCGGCCGCGCAGCGGCCTTCCAAACCAAAACGCTGGCCGAGGATGGGGTACACACTCATCATCGGCGCGGCAGCGATCACCACGCCCGCCAGCACCATCGGTGCCGGAATGTCGCCCAGCACCCAGAACATCAGCGCCGCCAGCGAGGGGTGCACCAGCAGCTTGCCCGCACCGATCAGACCCAGCTCCTGCAACTGCCCACGCACTTTGGTGCCGAACAGTACCCCGCCGATCACGAACAGCGCTGCCGGCGCCGAGGCCTGGGCCAGCATCTCGATGACTTTGAGCGGCGCCACGGGAATGCGCACGCCGGCCAGCGACAGGGCGCCGCCGATGATGATCGACACGATCAATGGGTTCTTGCCCAGGCGCTTGAGGGTCTCGCCGATGACGCGTCGGGCAGAACCACCCTGCTGCTCCCCGGCTTCGGCCAAGGCCAGCGCCAGGGGGATCATCACCAGGTTTTCGATGATCATCCCCAAGGCCAGCGCCACCACTGCGGAAGGCCCCGCGACCATCGCGGCGATGGGGTAGCCGATGAAACCGCTGTTGGACACCGACATGCCCATGCCCGCGATGGCGGCGTTGGCCACGCTGGCCTGACGCGTACGGCGAAAAACCATGAAACCGACGGCGAAACTGCCCAGCGAGGCCAGGCCGTAGGCCAGCAGGTAATGGCTGTTGAAGACTTCGCTGATGGGCCGGTCGGCCAGGGCATGGATCACCAGGGCGGGCAGGCAGAAGATGATCACGAACGTGCCAACCCCGCGCACCTGCTCGCGGCTCAGCAGTTTCAGGGCAGAGGCCAGGTAGCCCAGGCCAATGATGATGAAAATCGGCGCGGTGATGGCGAGCACATCGAACAAAGGTCGTGTTCCTCAAGTAAAGGCGGTGGCCACCTCGAACTGTAGCAGCGGCCCCGGCCGCGTCGTGAATGCCACGCAGCACCAGGCACACCGCCTGCACCGCCGACGCGGCGGTGGTCACGCGAGGCTATTGCGTGATCAGCACCCGTTCACGCCCATGGCACGCCTGGGCGATGGCCTCTACCACTCGCAGGTTCTGCAACCCGTCGCGCACGCTCACCAACGGTTGCGCCTGCCCGCGAATCACCTGGCAGAAGTGCGCCAGTTGCCGTGCCAGCGGGTCATCCCGTTCCTGGGCCAGTTGCTCGCAATCGAACGGTTTCCACCACGACCGGTCCTCGGCCTTGCCGAACCGTTTGAGGCGCATGGTGGGCACCGACAGTTGGCCAAAGGTGCCGGTGATCACGTAGCAGTCTTCATCGTCATAGTGGCAGTAGCTTTTGTTTTCTTCGCTGGTCTGCTCCCAACTGCGCGGGCTGGCCGCCGTGTCCGACAGCATGAAGGTTCCCAGGGCGCCGCTGGCGAAGCGCAACAGGATGGCGGCCGTGTCTTCCACCTCGAAGCCGCGGGTGCTACTGGACGCCATGGCCTGCACTTCGACGATTTCGCCGCACAGGGAACGCAGGTTACCGATCTCATGGATCAGGTTCAGCAGGATCGGCCCGCCACCCGCCACGGTACGCCAGGGCCCTGCGGTAAAATACTCGTCCGGCTTGAAGAACAGCGCGCTACCCATCACCGCCACCAGATCACCCAGCACGCCCTCGGCAACCAGCCGCCGAGCCTGTTCCAGGATCGGGCTATGAGCCCGGTGGTGGCCAACCAGCAGCGGCGTATTCGACGCCAGACTCGCGGCATACAGGCGCTCGCCCTCTTCCAGGCTGTGGGCCAGGGGTTTCTCCACCAGCGCCGGCACCCCCGCCGCCAGGCACGCCATGGCCTGGGGCACGTGCAGTTGGTTGGGCGTGGCGAGGATAATGCCATCCGGGGTGTCAGCGGTAAGCAACGCGTCCAGGGACGGGTATAGGGGGACCTGGAAACGCTCGGCCAACTGCGCGGCCGCCGCAGAGGGGTCGACAATGGCCGCCAGTTGGCAGTCCGGGCTGGCATCAATCTGTTCAAGGTGGCTGCGACCGATCATGCCGGCGCCGGCCACGGCGATACGAAGAAGGGGCATAGGGCTCTCTGATTATTATGGTGAGCAATGGCCGTAGCTTAATCCAGTGCGATCAGGACATAATCGTTCATTATGAAGATTCAGAATGCGCGATTAGCGAACAATGAGCCTTTCCTGCGCGACCTGCAATTGTTCTGCAGCGTGGCCCGCCATGCCAGCTTCGTCACGGCAGCCCAGGAAAGCGGCATTTCACCGGCCCACCTGAGCAAGCGCATCGCGTTGCTGGAAGCGTCCCTGGGGGTCAAGCTGTTCCAGCGCACCACCCGCCGCGTGAACATCACAGCCGACGGCGAAACAGCCTTCACGTGGGCCCAGACCCTGTTGGGTAATGTCGACGACATGCTCCAGGCGTTGTCCGGGGTACGCAACGAACCGCGCGGCGCGCTGCGTATCAGCACCAGCCTGCGCCTGGGCCGCGAGTACATCGCGCCGGTGATGGCGCGCCTGCGCCAGCGCTACCCGGCGCTGGAGGTGTGGCTGGAGCTGCTGGACCGGCGTGCCGACCTGATCGCCGAGAACTTCGACATCGACATCCGCGTGGGCGAAGTACTGGAACAGCACCTGATTGCCCACCGCATCACCGGCAGCTACCGCATCCTGTGCGCCGCCCCCGCCTATGTAGAACGCATGGGCGCCCCGCGCAGCCTGGCCGAACTGGCCCAGCACGACTGCCTGCTGTTCCGCGAGCGTGACCAGCGCTTCGGCCTGTGGCGCCTGCACGGCGCGAACGGCGAAGAAAGCGTCAAAGTCACCGGCCCCATGGCCTCCAACCACAGCGACGTGGTGCGCCAGTGGGCGCACGAGGGGTACGGCATCATCATGGCCTCGATGTGGGACGTCGCGGCCAGCCTCAAGGCGGGAGAACTGGTGCAAGTGCTGCCGGGCTACCGCCAGCCGGCGGACGTGTGGGCGGTGACTACGGCGCGGGGTGGGGAATCGGAGAAGATTCGGGTGTGCATTGAATTTCTCAAGCAAGCCCTGACCCAAGGCCCGCAGGCGCTGGTAACACGGATTTGAGCCAGGCAAACAAGGCGGACCAGGCAATGGCACAGACATAACTGGCCCGAAACAGATGTAGGAGCGAGGGGGGCGCCGAGCCCTTGCTCGCGAAGCGCCGCGCGGGCGGCGCACGGTCTCAAGGGCGCTGGAGAAACCCAAGCCATGCGTCTAGGGGCCCTGATACGGTCTCAAGCCGGAATAACAAGGCGGTCCAGGCAATCCCACAGACATAACTGGCCCGAAACAAACGTGGGAGCAGAGCTTGCTCGCGAAGCGCCGCGCGGGCGGCGCACGGTCTCAAGGACGCCAGAAGCATCAAGCCATGCACCTAGAGGCCCTGACCCAATCTCCAGGCGGACAATCAAGGCGGACCAGGCAATCCCCCAGACATAACTGGCCCGAAACAGATGTAGGAGCGAGGGGGGCGCCGAGCCCTTGCTCGCGAAGCGCCGCGCGGGCGGCGCACGGTCTCAAGGGCGCTGAAGAAATCCAAGCCATGCGTCTAGGGGCCCTGATACGGTCTCAAGCCGGAAAAACAAGGCGGCCCAGGCAATCCCACAGACATAACTGGCCCGAAACAAACGTGGGAGCAGAGCTTGCTCGCGAAGCGCCGCGCGGGCGGCGCGCGGTCTCAAGGGCGCTGAAGAAATCCAAGCCATGCACCTAGAGGCCCTGACCCAATCTCCAGGCGGACAATCAAGGCGGACCAGGCAATTCCACAGACATAACTGGCCCGAAACAAACGTGGGAGCAGAGCTTGCTCGCGAAGCGCCGCGCGGGCGGCGCGCGGTCTCAAGGGCGCTACAACACCATCGACTAGCGCTTGGTGGCCATGATGAGATCTCCAGCGGGGCCCCCAAAAGCCTGTCATGAAATCGCATCAGGGCCGCCAGGTGCATGGCTTGGGTTTAATGGCGCTCTTGCGACCGTGCGCCGCCCGCGCGGCGCTTCGCGAGCAAGGGCTCGGCGCCCCCCTCGCTCCTACATCTGTTTCGGGCCAGTTATGTCTGTGCCATTGCCTCGACCGCCTTGTTTTTCCGGCTTGAAACCGCATCAGGGCCTCTGGGTGCATGGCTTGGGTTTCTCCAGCGCCCTTGAGATCGTGCGCCGCCCGCGCGGCGCTTCCCGGCCAAGGCCGGTCCCACATCTGTTTCGGGCCAGTTATGTCTGTGCCATTGCCTGGTCCGCCTTGTTTGTCTGGCTTGGGATTGGGTCAGGGCCGCCAGGTGCATGGCTGGAGACATCCTGCGCCCTTGAGACCGTGCGCCGCCCGCGCGGCGCTTCGCGAGCAAGCTCTGCTCCTACATCTGTTTCGGGCCAGTTATGCCTGTGCCATTGCCTGGTCCGCCTTGGTTGTTTGGCTTGGGATTGGGTCAGGGCTACCAGGTGCATGTCTTGGTTTTTCCGGCGCCCTTGAGATCGAGCGCCGCCCGCGCGGCGCTTCCCGGCCAAGGCCGGTCCCACATCTGTTTCGGGCCAGTTATGTCTGTGCCATTGCCTGGTCCGCCTTGTTTGTTTGGCTTGGAATGGAGTCAGGGCCGCCAGGTGCATGGCTTGGTTTTTCCGGCGCCCTTGAGACCGCGCGCCGCCCGCGCGGCGCTTCCCGGGCAAGCCCGGTCCCACATCTGTTTCGGGCCAGTTATGCCTGTGCCATTGCCTGGACCGCCTTGTTGGTTTGGCTTGGGATTGGGTCAGGGCCGCCAGGTGCATGGCTTGGTTTTTCCGGCGCCCTCGAGACCGTGCGCCGCCCGCGCGGCGCTTCGCGAGCAAGCTCTGCTCCTACATCTGTTTCGGGCCAGTTATGCCTGTGCCATTGCCTGGTCCGCCTTGTTTGTTTGGCTTGGAATGGAGTCAGGGCCGCCAGGTGCATGTCTTGGTTTTTCCGGCGCCCTCGAGACCGTGCGCCGCCCGCGCGGCGCTTCGCGAGCAAGGGCTCGGCGCCCCCCTCGCTCCTACATCTGTTTCGGGCCAGTTATGTCTGTGCCTTTGCCTGGTCCGCCTTGGTTGTTTGGCTTGGGATTGGGTCAGGGCCACCAGGTGCATGCCTTGGTTTCTCCAGCGCCCTTGAGACCGTGCGCCGCCCGCGCGGCGCTTCGCGAGCAAGCTCTGCTCCTACATCTGTTTCGGGCCAGTTATGTAGGTGCCATTGCCTGGACCGCCCTCTTGGTTCGCCTTGGAATTGGGCTGTAATTGTATCTGCCCCGACATTATTCCCGCCTTTCTGGTACGACCGTGCAACAATTGGCACAGTTTTTTCTAATGGTTTTGACCGCAATGTCAGGATGCCCTTTTCTTTGGATCCCGGGGTGCACACAATGCACCAATTGCAGACACCGGACAGTACGCCTGTCCATTACCAGTGCAGAAACCGCTGCCAAAAGCAGCAGGTTTCTCGAGCAGTAGAACAGGAAGTCGGATCAATGTTTGACGTGCCGTCCTCACTCAGGCTGTTGCTGTCCCGCTTTAATCAGGCCCATCAGGGTGCGAACCATTTCCACTCCTTGCGCTACGTCCAGCACAGCAGCCTGGGCCTAGGCGTCACCCGCAATGTCGTCGACCCGCCCCGCCGCTACCACAGCCGTGGGGTGATGCTGTGCGTGCGGGTCAACGGCAATGAAGCCTTCGCGGCTACCAGCGACCTCACCGACAAGGGCCTGGAACAAGCCTACGACCAGGCGCTGCTGCTGGCCCACGCCATGGGCCAGCACGGCCTGTTGAGCTTGCCGCCGTTGCAGGGCAGCGCCGTGCACAGCGCCTATGCCTCACCTGCCGTCGACCAGCCGCTGGCCGACGCCGGCCATTGGCTGGACGTGTTGCGGGCCGAGTCGGCGCGGGTCACCCCGCACGACAAGCTGGTGAACTGGTCAGCCAACCTGCGCATCACCGATAGCCAACAGCTGTACGTGGACAGCACCGGCAGCGAGATCACCACCCACACCCGCCAGTTCTACCCGGAACTGGCCGTGACCGCCTTCGACGGGCAACAGAGCCAGCGTCGCAGCTGGGCCATCGCCCGCCAGGGCGGCGCCGAACTGGTGCACGCCTCGGGCTTCATCGGCCAGATCGAACAGGTCGCCGACGAGGCCCTGCAACTGTTGGCCGCGCCCAACACGCCGCAAGGTCCGCGCGACCTGTTGCTGATGCCCGATCAGATGATCCTGCAGATCCACGAGTCCATCGGCCACCCGCTGGAACTGGACCGTATCCTGGGCGACGAACGCAACTACGCCGGCACCAGCTTCGTCACCCAGGACATGTTCGGCAGCTACCAGTACGGCTCGCCGCTGCTCAACGTCAGCTTCGACCCGCAAGTACCGGATGAGCTGGCCAGCTACAGCCACGACGATGAAGGCCTGCCCGCCCACAAGCACCTGCTGATCGAAGCCGGCGTGCTCAAGCGGCCCCTGGGCGGCGCCCTTTCCCAGGCCCGCAGCGGCTTGGCCGGGGTGGCCAACAGCCGCGCCTGCGACTGGAACCGCCCGCCCATCGACCGCATGGCCAACCTCAATGTCGAACCAGGCGACCAGAGCCTGGCGCAGATGATCGGCAACATCGAACACGGCATCCTCATGGCGACCAACCGCTCATGGTCCATCGACCAGGCCCGCAACAAGTTCCAGTTCGGCTGTGAATGGGCGCAACTGATCGAAAACGGCGAGCTGGCCGGTGTGGTCAAGAACCCCAACTACCGCGGCATTTCCTCGCAGTTCTGGCGCAACCTCAGCGCCGTGGGCGAGCGCAGCACTTTCGAGGTGATGGGCACGCCCAACTGCGGCAAGGGCGAACCCAACCAGGCGGTCACCGTGGGGCATGCGTCACCGCCCTGCGTGTTCCAGCAGATCGACGTGTTCGGGGGGCAAGCCTGATGAATGCCTGCGTAATGAGCCACACCCACTACCGCCGTTCCTTCGACACCCTGGAGCAATGGCTGCACACCCAACTGGCCACCGGCGAGCATTTCTCCCTGTGGTACAGCGCCGAAGACTCGCAGTTCATCCGCTTCAACCACGGCCAGGTACGCCAGGCCAGCCAGGTTCGGCAGATCGACGCCACCGTGCGCCTGATCCGCGAAGAACGCCACGCCAGCGAAACCCTCAACCTCACCGGCGACGCAGCGACCGACCGCGCCCGCCTGGCCGAGACGCTGGTGCAGTTGCGTGCCCTGCTCGATGTACTGCCCGCTGACCCCTACCTGCAACTGGACAACCAGGTGTTCGCCAGCGACCGCCTGCCCGACGGCAGCCTGCCCGGCGCCGACGAGCTGATTGAACAGGTGGCCACCCTCAGCGCAGGCCTGGACATGGTCGGCATCTATGCCGGTGGGCCGATGTACCGCGGCTTCGCCAGTTCCTGGGGCGGCCGCGGCTGGCACGTGGCGATCAGCGCCAGCCTGGATTTCAGCCTCTTCCACGCCAACGGCGAAGCGGTGAAGATCACCTACGCCGCCAGTGAATGGGACGCTGACGCGCTGGCTGCCGAGTTCGCCCGTGGTCGTGAGCAACTCACCCACCTGGGCAAGCCGCGCAAGACCCTGGCCCCCGGCACGTACCGCACTTACCTGGCGCCGGCGGCCGTGGAAGAAATCATCAGCATGCTGCAGTGGGATGGCTTCTCCGCCCGCGCGCTGGCTACCCGCAACAGCCCTTTGCAGGCATTGCAACTGGGCAGCGCGCGCCTGTCGCCGCTGGTGTCGATCAGCGAAATGGCCTCCACCGGCCTCGAGCCGTTGTTCAACAGCGAAGGCAGCCTGCGCCAGGATCAGCCCCTGATCGAGGGGGGCCAACTGGTCGGCCAGATGGTCAGCTCGCGCTCGGCCCAGGAATATGGCCTGGCGGCCAACGGTGCCGACGGGTACGAAAAACCCTCCTCCATCGAAATGGCTGCGGGCGTGTTGCCCAGCGATGAGGTATTGCAGGCCCTCGGTACCGGTTTGTACATCGGCAACCTGTGGTACCTGAACTACTCGGACCAGGGCCTGGCACGCATGACCGGCATGACCCGCTTCGCCAGTTTCTGGGTGGAAGACGGCAAGATCGTCGCGCCGCTGGCGACCATGCGCTTCGATGAAAGCCTGTATGCGATGTTCGGCGACAACCTGCTCGGGCTGACCCGCGAGCGCAGTCTGCGGATCAGTACCAGTACCTATGGGCAACGGGATGCGCAGACGTTGTTGCTGCCGGGGGCGCTGGTGGAAGGGTTTACGTTGACCTTGTGAGGTAGCGCCTCCACGTGCAGGGCTTGGCTTTTTCAGCGTTCTCAAGATCGAGCGCCGCGCGGGCGGCGCTCGATCTTGAGAACGCCAGGAAACAAAGCCCTCACACCTGAACCCATAACTTTTATTTCCAGCCCCCCCTTTTTTATTTTTCCTACCCACAAACAAAGCAGGTGTTCATTGGCATAAACCAACCACGCCCACGCACCAAATAAATCCAAACTTCCCGGATTGGTGCAGCCCTGAAAACATCGCTACCGACCACGGCCAATTGTTTTAAAACATACCGGCCGCGGCCTCGTGCAGCCCGAGTTTCACCCGATGATGGCAACGGAATTGCCGGTCAGGGACCCGTGCACGCCATCGCAACGCAGAACTTACAGAATTGCGACATGACTGGATCAAATGCCAATAAACCCCTCTAGAACAGCATTCCTGGCATAGCGGTTGCTCTGTAACACGTGCGAGACAGCGTTGTACCTATCCGTACAATCAACAACAAAGGAAGGCGCCATGAAACCGTACAATCGAATACCCCATTAATTGAAAAGACTGGATTCTGACACTCACCCTGCAGACTTCCAGAATCAAACCCACGCCCCACCCGCACTTCGAACATTCATCACATGTTTGAACGGACGCCCGTTGCCCTTCTATTTGTCCGAGGGAGCCTTAATGAATGACGCGGTAAAAAAGAAACCACCTCAACCGCCATTAACTGGCGCTGTGGTTTCCACGTGGCCGAGTATTCCCTTTACAACGAATACTTCACGTCCCGGCGGATTAAAGAAACAGCACGTATTGTTACTGGTTGCTGTTTCGTTCGTATTGCACGGCGGCGCCTGGTGGTTGATGCAACAGGCCAAGGCAACGGTGCCGGACGTTGCGCCGCAAGTGCCGGAAATGACCGTGGAGCTCACCAGCCCCACGCCGCCCAGTCCCGAACCACCGCCACCGGAACCTCCACCGCCCCCCCCTCCCCCGCCGCCCCCCGCGCCCGAGGAAGATCCGGACGCGGTGAAGCCGCCGCCCAAACCGGTGGTGAAGAAAGTCGAGAAGCCCAAGCCGGTGCCCAAACCGCAGCCGCTGAAGAAGCCCGCGCCACCGACGCCGCCCGCGCCCGCCCCCACGCCGGCACAAAGCGCGCCGCCCAACCCCAGCCCTGCGCCCGCGGCCCCAGCCGCCGCGCCGGGCCCGGTGAAGGAGTCAGCGGCCGTGTCGGGCCTGGCCAGCCTGGGCAACCCGCCGCCGGAGTACCCGTCGCTGGCCCTGCGCCGCAACTGGGAGGGCACGGTGGTGCTGCGCATCAAGGTGCTGCCCAACGGGCGTGCCGGCAGTGTCGAGGTGACCCGCTCCAGCGGCAAGCAACAGCTCGACGACGCAGCGGTGGAGGCAGTGCGCAACTGGAAATTCATTCCGGCCAAGCGCGGCGACACGCCCATCGAAGGCTTCGCGACCCAGACCATCGACTTCAAGTTGCCGCAATAAACGAACACGACCCATTCGACTGATTCAAGAGGTATCGCCATGAACGCTTCAATGTCCGCAATGATTGTCCCGGGCGTGCTCTGGGCCCTGGTGCTGTTCTCCGTCCTCAGCTGGGGCCTGTTGCTGATCAAATCAGCCCAGTACCTGCGCCTGAAAACCCAGAACCGGCAATTCACCAAGGCCTTCTGGGCCGCCCCCGACCTGCTCACTGCTGCCGAGCACTCCAGTCAGTACCCCGGCGCATTGGCGCGCATCGCCAACAGCGGTTTCGAGGCCATGGCCAGCGAAGAGAACCCGCGCAACGCCCAGCAACTGGCCCATACCATCAACCGCCAGGACCGCCTGGAGCGCAACCTGCGCCAACAGATCCAGAAGGAGCGCCGCGCCCTGGAGGCTGGCCAGGCGATTCTGGCCAGTATCGGCAGCACCGCGCCTTTCATCGGCCTGTTCGGCACCGTGTGGGGCATCATGGAAGCCCTGCAGAGCATCGGCGCCAGCGGCTCGGCGAGCCTTGAAACCGTGGCCGGGCCCATCGGCCACGCGTTGATCGCCACCGGCGTGGGTATCGCCGTCGCCGTGCCAGCGGTGCTGATCTACAACTTCTTCCTGCGCCGCCTGAAGCTGGCCATGGCCGACATGGACGACTTCGCCCATGACTTCGACAGCCTCGCCCAGCGCAGCGCCTTCGCGGTCAGCCGCCAACCCATCGCCCACAAGCATGCCACCGGCGTGCGGGAGGCAAGCTGATGGCCTTCTCTACCCAGGACAGCGATGAAGTGCTCAGCGAAATGAACGTCACGCCGCTGGTGGACGTGATGCTGGTGCTGTTGGTGGTGTTCATCGTCACCGCGCCCCTGATGACCAACGCCATCAAGGTCAACCTGCCGAAGACCGACGCCGTGGCCCCCGCCGAGAAGAAAGACCCGGTCGTGGTCAGCGTCGACCAGGACGGCAAATTCTTCCTGGCCAAGAGCGAAGTCGCCCCCGAGCTGCTGGAAAAAAGCCTCTCGGACGTCAAGGCCAAGGACCCCGAGGTGCGTGTCCAGCTGCAAGCGGACACCAGTGTGAACTACGGCCAGGTGGCCAAGGCCATGGCCTCGATCGAACGTTCGGGCATCACCAGGATTTCGGTGATGACCTCGCGGTGAGACGCGGGGCCGGGCGGGGGCGGTAGCAGCCCGGCCACGCGCCAGTACCAGCCGTTCCACCCCTGTGCGGTGCCCCCTTGGGCACTGCAGGGGAGCGGCTTGCTTGAAGCAAAGGAGTTTATCCGGGGCCGGCACAACCCATCCGGAAACCAGAGGGCTCACAAGGCCATTTCACAAACGTCTGAAAAAGTCGGAAATTACCATGCTGATGAGTTTTCCACGTTTTACCCTCAAACCACTGGCGGCCACCCTGCAACGGCATCGTCTGGTGCCCTTGTACGTGATGGCCATGGGGATGGGCACCGTGCAGGCTGCCGACGACAGCAGCACCGCCGCGGTCGTGGCACCCGCCACCACGCAACTGCAAAAGGTTGAAGTGACTGGCTCGGCCATTCGCCGGGTCGACGCCGAAACAGCCGTGCCAGTGACCATTCTGCGTGCCGCGGAGCTCGAGAAACAGGGTGTGACCACCACCGCCGAGCTGATGCAGCGCATCACCGGCAACAACTCGATCGGCAACTCGGCCGGCTCCGTGGGCGCAGCCACCGGCGGCGCCAGCTTCGCCGACATGCGCGGCATCGGCGCCAACAAGACGTTGGTATTGCTCAACGGCCGGCGCCTGGCCAACAACGCCATGTCAGGGACCGACTCCCAGGGCGGCGCGGTCGACCTGAACATGATCCCCTTCGCCGCCATCGACCGCGTCGAAGTGTTGCGTGACGGCGCCTCGGCCCTCTATGGCACCGATGCCATCGGCGGCGTGATCAACTTCATCACCAAGAAATCGCTGACCGATGGCACCCTCACCCTCGGCGGCGAAAACCCCACCAACAGCGGTGGTGGCGGCAGCAAGGACATGAGTGGCAGCTGGGGCTACGGTGACCTGGACAAGGACCGTTTCAACGTCATGGGCGTGTTCAACTACCGCACCCAGCAAAACCTGGATGCCAACGACCGCAGTTTCGACCGGGACTACGTGCCCGGCCGCGGCCTGGACAACACCTCCGGCACCGCCTTCCCCGGCAACTACAGCCAGAACGGCAACGCCGCCAACCCACTGGGCACCGCGTGCAGCGGCGCCAACCTGATCGCCAGCAACGGCGTGTGCCGCTACAGCACGCGCAACTCGATCGACCTGCTGCCCCAGACCGAATCCACGTCGTTCTTCGGCAAGGCGACCGGCAAGCTGGCGGACGACCACAACGTCAACCTGGAATATTTCTGGTCGCGCAACAACAACAGCACCACCGTCGCCCCGGCCCCCCTGACGGGCCTCAGCCTGGCACCCTCCTCGCCTTACTACCCTGGCAACGGCATTACCCCCCTGCCTACCGGTTTCGCCCTGGACCCCACCCAACCGGTGGACGTGAACTGGCGTGAAACGGCTGCCGGCGACCGTGAATCCAAGGACCAGAACACCAGCCAGCGCCTGGTGCTGAGCTTCGATGGCACCGTCGGCGGCTGGGACTACAACGTCGGCGCCGGCTACAACCAGAACCAGGTGTACAACAGTGTCACCGGGGGCTATGCCAGTGATTCGGCGCTGACCAGCGGGCTGGACAGCGGCCTGCTCAACCCCTTCGGTGCGCAAAGCGCCGCCGGGCAGGCCTACATCGACGCCAACACCTACCATGGCGCCTATGCGGTATCCACGGGCCGTGTGGCGTCGCTGGACGGCAAGGTCACCCGCGAGATCGGTGACTGGTTCGGTGCCGGCCCGGTGGGTCTGGCCTTGGGCGGCGAGTACCGCAAGGAGAAATACCACGAGTCGGTGGCCGATTGGGCCGGCGACCTGTCGAGCCTGGGCGTCGACCCCAACAGCTCGGTCTCGGGCGACCGCAGCATCAGCGCCGAGTATGCCGAGATCAACGTACCGGTGATCGACAGCCTGGAACTGGGCGCCGCGGTTCGCCACGACAAGTACAGCGACTTTGGCAGCACCACCAACCCCAAGTACACCTTCCGCTTTCAACCCTTCAAGGAATTGGTGATGCGCGGTGCCTACAGCGAAGGCTTCCGGGCCCCCTCGCTGTATGAACTGAACAACCCCACCTACACCACGTTCACCCAAGGCAACTACAACGACCCCACCCTGTGCGCCGGCGGCGTCGTGCGCCCAGGCGGCAACGGTGGCCGCGACTGCAACCAGCAATTCCTCAACAGCACCGGCGGCAACCAGGACCTCAAGCCCGAGACGGCACGCAACGTCACCCTGGGCTTCGTCTACCAGCCCGTGCGCAACCTCTCCATGGGCCTGGATTTCTGGTGGATCAAGATCGCCGGGCAGATCGAGGAGTTTCCCGAGTCCGAGGTGTTCGCCAACCCTGAGCTGTACAGCGACCGTATCGTGCGCGCCGCTGACGGCTCCATCGATCACATCGTGACGGGCCTGGCCAACCTGGGTAACGTGAAAACCAGTGGCATCGACGTCAGCCTCGACTACCGCTTCCCGCAGACAACCTTCGGCCAGTTCGGCCTGGACCTGCAGGGCACGTACGTCACCCGCTACGATTACCAGCAGATCATCGGCGGTGCCTATACCGACCGCGTCGGCGACTTCCAGGGCGACCAGGTGGCACAGCGCTGGAAACACAACATCACCGGCAGCTGGAACTACGATGCCTACCGTGCTTCGGTGACCAACCGCTTCACCACCGGCTACAACGACTACGACCCCACCACCCACAGCCGCGTCAGCTCGTATTCGCTGTGGGACCTGTCGGCCGGCTACACCTTCGACAAGGTGCTGGACCTGGACGTGGGCGTGAAGAACGTGTTCGACCGCGACCCACCGTTCTCCAACCAGGCCTACACCTTCCAGAGCGGCTACGACCCGCGCTACACCGACCCGTTGGGCCGAACCCTGTTCGCGCGCATGACTTACCACTTCTGATCGAGGTCGACGGGGCTGCGCTCCGGCCCCCACCGACCCGCCTGCGATATCGCACCCCCGGCGCTTTCAACGCCGGGGCTTTTTCCAGGCCTTGAGTGTTACCGCGGTTCGAGGATTAGCAACCATGCCCCACCCCATCAAGACCCTGCTGTGCGCCTGCGCGGCCAGCCTGCTCAGCCTGGCGGCCCAGGCCGAACCGGTCACGGCCATGACCGTGTACGGCGAAGCGCCCAAGTACCCGGCGAACTTCCAGCACTTCGACTACGTGAACCCCGCCGCGCCCAAGGGCGGGTCGCTGAGCCGCTCCTCCATGGAGATCGGTCAGTTCAACTACATCCTCCCCTACGTGGACCAGGGCACCGGCGTGGTCCAGGCCGATACCTGGCTGTACTCGCCCCTGGCCTACCGCTCGCTGGACGAGCCCTACACGGTCTACGGCCTGATCGCCGAGAAGATCGAACGCGCCCCCGATGGCCTGTGGGTGCGCTTCTATCTCAACCCCAAGGCGCGTTTTCAGGACGGTACGCCCATCACCGCCCAGGACGTGGCCTTCACCTACCACCTGCTGATGACCAAGGCCAGCCTGAGCTTCAGGCTGCTGTACGGCGACGTCGACGACGTGGTGGTCGAAGGCCCGCGACAAGTGCGCTTTACCTTCAAGAACAACCTCAACCGCACCTTGCCGCTGGACCTGGCCTCGATGCGGGTGATGCCCGAGCACTACTGGAAAGACCACGACTTCGCCAGCGGCGGCGGCTTCGAGCCGCCTTTGGGCAGCGGCCCGTACCGGGTCACCCGCGTGGACCCCGGGCGCAGCATCACCTTTACCCGCAACCCGGACTGGTGGGCCAAGGACCTGCCCGTGAGCCGCGGCCTGTACAACTTCGACACACTGACCGTGAACTTCTATGGCGACACCGAAGTGGCCCGGCAACTGCTGCAGGCCCAGGCGTTCGATTACAACCGCGAGTTCTCCGCCAGCGGTTATGCCGTGGGCTACCAGAGCCCGGTGCTCGACGACGGGCGCCTGCAGCAGCGCATCCTGGCCCCCAACCTGCCCGTGGGCGCCCAGGGCTTCGTGTTCAACCTGAAACGGCCGATCTTCCAAGACCGTCGCGTGCGCCAGGCGCTGTCGCTGCTGTGGGATTTCGACTGGGCCAACCGGCAGATCATGCGCAGCTTCTACACCCGCCAGGACAGCTATTTCCCCAAGAGCGAAATGGCCGCCACGCAATTGCCGGACGCCCAGGAACTGGCCATCCTGGAGCCCCTGCGCGGCAAGATCCCCGATGAGGTGTTCACCCAGGTCTACCACTCGCCCAGAACCGATGGCAGCGGCAACCTCCGCGACCAGCAGCTGCAAGCCCTCAAGCTGCTGGCCGAGGCCGGCTGGCACCCGCTGCACAACAAACTGGTGAATGCCCAGGGCGAGCAACTGAAGTTCACGTTCCTGGACGGCCAGGGGGGCTTCGACCGCCTGCTGCTGCCCATGAAACGCAGCCTGGCGCAGATCGGTATCGACATGGAATTGCGGCGCATCGACGCCGGTCAGTACAACAACCTGATGAACGCCCGCGACTACGACTTCATCGTGGTGCAATTCCCGCGCAGCGGCGACCCGATCATTTCCCCTGGCCGTGAGCTGTACAACCTGTACGCCAGCGCCAGTGCCACGCAACCGGGCAGCTCCAACTTCATGGTGCTGCGCGACCCGGCCGTGGACAGCCTGATCGACGGCCTGGTCATGGCCGACAGCCGCGACGCCATGGTCCATTACGCCCGGGCCCTGGACCGGGTGCTGCAGTGGGGTTACTACTCGATCCAGAACTACTACGCCCCCGGCACCCCCACCGTGTACCTCAACCGCTTCGGCATGCCCAAGGTGGCGCCCACTTACGACGTGGGCCTGGACACCTGGTGGCAGGTCAGCCCCAAGCCCCTGACCAACCTGCAAATGAGCGCCCTGGCGAACAAGGAGGAGCACTGAGATGCTGCGTTATATCGGCCGTCGGCTATTGCTGATCATCCCCACCCTGCTGTGCATCCTGGTGGTCAACTTCGTCATCGTCCAGGCCGCGCCCGGCGGCCCGGTGGAGCAGGCCATCGCCCGCCTGCAGGGCGCTGGCAGCCATGGTATCGGCGGTGGCGGCGGCGAAAGCGCGGGCGGCAGCGGCAGCCGTTCCAGCCGCGGGCTGGACCCGGCGCTGATCGAGGAGATCAAGCACCACTACGGCTTCGACAAGCCCATGCACGAACGCCTGCTGCTGATGCTGAACAACTACGCCCACCTGGACTTCGGCACCAGCTTCTTCCGGGGTGCGCCGGTGACCACGTTGATCGCCCAGAAGATCCCCACCACGTTATCGCTGGGCCTGTGGGCCACCTTGATCACCTACCTGATCTCCATCCCCCTGGGCATCCGCAAGGCCGTGCACCACGGCACCCGCTTCGACGTATGGACCAGCACGGCGATCATCGTCGGCTACGCCATGCCGGCGTTTCTGTTCGCTATCCTGCTGATCGTGATGTTCGCTGGCGGCAGTTACCTGGACTGGTTCCCGGTGCAAGGCCTGGTGTCGGAAAACTTCGACCAGCTCTCGCCCCTGGGCAAGGTCGGTGACTACCTGTGGCACCTGGTGCTGCCGGTCAGTGCCCTGGTGATCGGCGGCTTCGCCACCCTTACCATCCTGACCAAGAACAGCTTCCTCAACGAGATCAGCCGCCAGTACGTGACCACGGCCAAGGCCAAGGGCCTGACCGAGCACCGCACCCTGTATGGTCACGTGTTTCGCAACGCCATGCTGCTGGTACTGGCCGGCATTCCCCAGGCGCTCATCGATGTGTTCTTCGCCGGTTCGCTGTTGATCGAAACCATCTTCAACCTCGATGGCATCGGCCGCATGAGTTACGACGCGGCGGTGTCGCGGGACTACCCCGTGGTGTTCGGCACCCTGTTTCTGTTCACCCTGTTCGGCCTGTTGATCAAGCTGGTGGGCGACCTGTGCTACACCCTGGTCGACCCGCGCATCGACTTTTCGGCGAGGACTGCCTGATGTTCCACCTCTCCCCCCTGGGCCAGCGCCGGCTGGCCGCGTTCAAGGCCAACCGCCGCGGCTGGTGGTCCCTGTGGCTGTTCATGGCACTGCTGGTGACGTGCCTGTGCAGCGAGTTGATCGCCAACGACAAACCCTTGCTGATCAGCGTCGACGGCACCCTCTATTACCCCATCCTGCATGAGTATCAGGAGACCGATTTCGGCGGCCAGTTGCCCTTCGAACCGGACTACCGCAGCCAGTACGTGCGCGACCTGATCAGCGCCAAGGGTGGCTGGATGCTGTTCCCGCCCATTCCGTTCAGCGACCAGTCGGTGAACTACGACCTGAGCCAGCCTTCACCCAGCCCGCCCACGACGCAGAACTGGCTGGGCACCGACCAGCAGGCCCGCGACGTGCTGGCCCGGGCGTTGTATGGGGCGCGGGTGTCGATCCTGTTCGCCCTGATCCTGACGGTGGTCAGTGGTTTGATCGGTGTGTTCGCCGGGGCAGTCCAAGGCTTCTACGGCGGTTGGGTCGACCTGGTGGGCCAGCGCCTGCAGGAAATCTGGTCGGGGCTGCCGGTGCTTTACCTGCTGATCATCCTCTCCGGCTTCGTCGCCCCAGGCTTCTGGTGGCTGCTGGGGATCATGGCGCTGTTCTCCTGGCTGGCCCTGGTGGACGTCGTGCGCGCCGAGTTCCTGCGTGGGCGCAGCCTGGAGTACGTCAAGGCTGCCCGCGCCCTGGGCGTGACCGATGGCGTGTTGATGCGCCGGCACATCCTGCCCAACGCCATGACCAGCACCCTCACCTTCCTGCCCTTTATCGTCACCGGCGCCATCTCCACCCTCACCGCCCTGGATTTCCTCGGCTTCGGCATGCCCGCTGGCAGTGCCTCGCTGGGGGAGCTGGTGGGCGAAGCGAAGCAGAACCTGGAAGCGCCCTGGCTGGGGCTGACCGCCTTCTTCGTCCTCGCACTGATTCTCTCGCTGCTGGTGTTCATCGGCGAAGCCTGCCGTGACGCGTTCGACCCAAGGACCTGACCATGACTGACAACCTGATTGAAATCCGCCAGCTGGCCGTGGCCTTCGGCGACCGCGAAGTGGTGCACGGCATCGACCTGGACATCCGCCGTGGTGAATGCCTGGCGCTGGTGGGCGAGTCCGGCTCGGGCAAGTCGGTGACGGCGCACTCGATCCTGCGCCTGCTGCCGGGCAATACCGTGCACACCACCGGCAGCATCCGCTTCAACGGCCAGGAGCTGGTGGGGACGACCGAGAAACAGCTGCGTGCGCTGCGAGGCAACCGCATCGCCATGATCTTCCAGGAGCCCATGACCTCCCTGAACCCGCTGCACAGCGTGGAAAAGCAGATTGGCGAAGTGCTGGCCGTGCACAAGGGCCTGGGCGGCAAGGCGGCGCGGGCACGGGTGCTGGAGTTGCTGGAACTGGTGGGCATCACCGAGCCGGCCAAGCGCCTCAAGGCTTACCCGCACCAGCTGTCCGGCGGCCAGCGCCAGCGCATCATGATCGCCATGGCCTTGGCCAACGAGCCGGACCTGCTGATCGCCGACGAGCCCACCACGGCCCTGGACGTGACGGTGCAGCAAAAAATCCTCGAACTGCTGCGCTCCCTGCAGTCGCGGTTGGGCATGTCACTGCTGCTGATCAGCCACGACCTCAACCTGGTGCGGCAGATCGCCCAGCGGGTGTGCGTGATGCGCGGCGGCGAAATCGTCGAGCAGGCCGAGTGCGAGGCGCTGTTCCAGCACCCCCGCCACCCCTACAGCCGCCTGTTGATCGAAGCCGAGCCCGATGGCCGACCGGTGCCGGTGATGTTTGACCAGTACCTGCTGTCGGTGGACGACGTGCGGGTGTGGTTTCCCTTGCCCAAGCCGTTGTTCCAGAAAGAACGTGACTACATCAAGGCCGTGGATGGGGTCAGTTTCAACCTGCTCAAGGGCAAGACGCTGGGCATTGTCGGCGAGTCGGGCTCGGGCAAATCCACCCTGGGCCAGGCCATCCTGCGGCTGGTGGACTGCAAGGGCAGCATTCGCCTGGGCAACAAGGAACTGACCCTGCACAACCAACGCCTGATGCGCCCGCTGCGTCGGCAGATGCAGATCGTCTTCCAGGACCCGTTCGCGGCCCTCAGCCCGCGCATGTCGGTGCAGCAGATCATCGCCGAAGGCCTGCACACCCACGGCATCGGCACCCCGGCCGAGCAGGAAGCGGCCGTGGTACGCGTGCTCGGCGAGGTGGGCCTGGACCCCGCCACCCGCCACCGCTACCCCCATGAATTCTCCGGGGGCCAGCGCCAGCGCATCGCCATCGCCCGCGCGCTGGTGCTGGAACCGGCGCTGATCCTGCTGGACGAACCCACCTCGGCCCTGGACCGAACCGTACAGAAGCAGATCATCGAACTGCTGCGCAGCCTGCAACTGCGCCATGGCCTGACCTACCTGTTCATCAGCCACGACCTCGCCGTTGTCCAGGCCCTGGCCCACGACCTGATGGTCATCCGCCATGGCCGGGTGGTGGAACAGGGCCCGGCCCGGCGCGTATTCGCCGACCCGCAGCATCCCTATACTCAGGACCTGTTGAAAGCGTCGGGGTTGATGACGGGGGCTGCCCGCGCAAGATCCGCCGCTACGCCGGTGCCATGAGTCCGGGAGCGCCGCGCCAGGCTGTGTCGGCGGTGGGCCTGATGGGGCGTGGCGTTTGTGACGCGGCCGGGTCCGCTGCTACGACCTGGCGCGCTGATATTCCCCGGGGGTGCAGCCGAATTCGCGTCGAAATACGGTGTGCAGGTACTGCGCCGATTTGAACCCACAGCGCCCCGCCACTTCCGCGATCGCCACGCCACCTGGGCCCAGTTGACTGGCCGCGGCGCCCAGCTTGAAACGCAGGATCTCATCATGCACGGTGCAGCCCCGGGCCTTGCGGAAGTGCGATTCCAATGATGACCGGGAAACCCCCACGTACGCTGCCACCTGGGCGGTCTTGATCCCCTGGCATGCATACTGGCGAATGAAGTGCAGCGCCTGCATCACGTACGGGTCGCCCATGGGCTGGTGCAGGCTGGAGGCCTGCACGTTGACCGCGTCGGGCGGTATCAGGATCTGCACACCGGTGGCGGGTTTGCCATGCAGCATCTGGTGCAGCAAGTGCGCAGCGGTGCGGCCCATGGCTTCGGTGCCCTGGATCACCGAACTGAGCGGCACGCGCGTGAGGGTGCGGGTGAGCGGGTCGTTGTCGATGCCGATCAGGGCCACCTGGTCCGGCACGGCGATACCGGCGGTCAGGCAGGCTTGCAGCAGTTGCCGGGCGCGGGCGTCGGTGACGGCAATGATGCCGATGGGTTTGGGCAGGCTGTGCAGCCAGGCGATCTGCTGCTCGACCGCGCTGTCCCACAGCGGTGCGCTGGTGCCCAGGCCCCGGTAGACCTCTCCCTGCAGGCCGTCGCGGTGCATCAGGTGCATAAAAGCCTTTTCCCGCTCCTGGGCCCAGCGGTTGGCTTGGGCGGGTGGCAGGCTGAAGCAGGCGAAACGGTTCAGGCCGGCTTCGATCAGGTGGTCATAGGCCATTTTCACCAGGGCGGCGTTGTCGGTGGCCACGTAGGGGATGTGCCGGGGGTAGGCGCGTGGGTCTTCATAGGAGCCGCCCACCGCCACCACCGGCATCGCGATACCCGCCAGGGCCTCGCCGATCAGTGGGTCATCGAAGTCGGCAATGATGCCATCGCCCTGCCAGCGCTCGATGCCCTTGAGCCGGCAGAGGAAGTCCTCCTCCAGAAACAGGTCCCACGCCACGCGGGTGCTGCTCAGGTAGTTGCCGATACCGGCGATGACACCCCGGTCGTAGACCTTGCTGCCGTTGAACAACAGGGCGATGCGGTGGGCAGGGGGCAGGTTTTTCATTGTCGGTGTCCTGACCATGGGCTGGTGTGCGCTCTGCCAAGCGTAGCCGCTACGCAAAATCGCACAGCACTTTGGTGATTTTCATGACGGCCGGGCCCCGGTGGGTCGCTAGTATCAGCACACCGCCAAGAACAATAAGGACGCCGCCATGCCGTACTTCCCTGCTGTGGACAAGATTCGCTACGAGGGCCCCGCCAGTGAGTCGCCCCTGGCATTTCGTCACTATGAGGCCGATCAACTGGTGCTGGGCAAACCGATGCGCGAGCACCTGCGCATGGCCGCCTGTTATTGGCACACCTTCGTGTGGCCAGGCGCCGACATGTTCGGCGTGGGCACCTTCCAGCGTCCGTGGCACGGCACGGGCAACCCCCTGGAACTGGCCATCGGCAAGGCCGAGGCGGCGTTCGAGTTCTTCTCCAAACTGGGCATCGACTATTACAGCTTCCACGACACCGACGTGGCCCCGGAAGGTAGCTCGCTGAAGGAATACCAGCACAACTTCGCGCACATGGTCGACCACCTGGAACGGCACCAGGAGGACACCGGCATCCAGTTGCTGTGGGGCACCGCCAATTGCTTCAGCAACCCTCGCTACGCCGCCGGAGCCGCCAGCAACCCGGACCCCGAGGTGTTCGCCTATGCCGCGACCCAGGTGTACAACGCCCTGAACGCCACCGTGCGCCTCAAGGGTGCCAACTATGTGCTGTGGGGCGGCCGTGAGGGCTACGAGACCCTGCTCAATACCGACCTCAAGCGCGAGCGCGAGCAACTGGGACGCTTCATGCGCATGGTGGTGGAACACAAGCACGCCATCGGCTTCAAGGGTGACCTGCTGATCGAGCCCAAGCCCCAGGAGCCCACCAAGCACCAGTACGACTACGACAGCGCCACGGTGTTCGGCTTCCTGCAGCAGTTCGGGCTTGAAGCGGAAATCAAGGTCAACATCGAAGCCAACCACGCCACCCTGGCGGGCCACAGTTTTCACCACGAGATCGCCACCGCCCTGTCCCTGGGCATCTTTGGCAGCATCGACGCCAACCGCGGCGACCCCCAGAACGGCTGGGACACCGACCAGTTTCCCAACAGCGTCGAAGAAATGACCCTGGCCACCTACGAGATCATCAAGGCCGGAGGGTTCCGCAGCGGCGGTTTCAACTTCGACGCCAAGGTGCGGCGCCAGAGCGTGGATGAGGTGGACCTGTTCCACGGCCATGTGGCGGCCATGGACGTGCTGGCCCTGGCCCTCAAGCGCGCCGCCGCCATGGTCGAGAACGACCGGCTGCAACAGTTCAAGGAACTGCGCTACGCCGGCTGGCAGCAGCCCCTGGGCCAGAAAGTGCTGGCCGGCGAATTCACTCTGCAGACCCTGGCCGAACATGCCGTGGCCCAGGACCTCAACCCCCGGGCGGTCAGCGGCCGCCAGGAGATGCTCGAAGGCCTGGTCAACCGCTTTATCTACCCCTGAGGCAAGCCGGCCGGTGACAAACGCGCTACAAAACTGTGCTCGTCATCGGCCGCCAGCATCTACAGTTTCATCGTCACTCGTGTCTCCAACAATAAAAAAAGGACGCTCACCATGAAATCATTCAAACGCACACTCCTGGCCGGCGCCCTCGCGCTGCTGTCGCTACCGGTGATGGCCGACGCCGCCCACCCCAAGATCGGCTTTTCCATCGATGACCTGCGCCTGGAGCGCTGGGCCCGGGACCGCGATTACTTCGTCGCGGCGGCGGAGAAAATGGACGCCAAGGTCTACGTGCAGTCGGCCGACGCCAACGAGCAGAAGCAGATTTCCCAGATCGAGAACCTCATCTCCCGCGGCGTGGACGTGATCGTGATCGTGCCGTTCAACGCCACCGTGCTGACCAACACCGTTGCCGAGGCAAAGAAGGCGGGCATCAAGGTGGTCTCCTATGACCGGCTGATCCTCAATGCCGACATCGACGCCTACATTTCCTTCGACAACGAGAAAGTCGGCGAAATGCAGGCCAGCGGTGTGCTCAAGGCCGCGCCGAAAGGCAATTACTTCCTGCTCGGGGGGGCCCCTACCGACAACAACGCCAAGGTGCTGCGCGAAGGCCAGATGAAAGTGCTGCAACCGGCCATCGACAAGGGCGATATCAAGATCGTTGGCCAGCAATGGGTCAAGGAGTGGAACCCCACCGAGGCGCTGAGCATCGTCGAAAACGCCCTGACCCGGAACAACAACAAGATCGACGTCATCGTCGCCTCCAACGATGCCACCGCGGGCGGCGCTATCCAGGCCCTGGCCGCGCAGAAACTGGCGGGCAAGGTGCCGATATCCGGCCAGGACGCTGACCTGGCCGCGGTCAAACGAGTGCTCGACGGTACCCAGACCATGACCGTGTACAAGCCGTTGAAGCTGATCGCCTCTGAGGCGGCCAAGCTGTCGGTGCAACTGGCGCGCAACGAAAAGCCGGCCTACAGCTCCCAGTACGACAATGGCAGCAAGAAGGTCGACACCATCCTGCTCACCCCTACCCCGCTGACCAAGGACAACATCGATTTGCTGGAAAAGGACGGTTTCTACACCAAGGCGCAGATCGCAGGGCAGTAACCGTTGCTGACCCACCCTGTCGAGTTGCTCTGGCCTCTGTGGGACCGGGCGAAGCTCGGGAAGCCGGCACCGCGTTGTGCCTGACACTGCGCGGTGTTGGCTTCCCAGGCTTCGCCCGGTCCCACAGGAGGTGCCGGGGCGTCTTTCTGCCGAGCTGAAAGCCATGTCCGAATACCTGCTGGAAATGAAAGGCATCATCAAGACCTTTGGCGGCGTGCATGCCCTGAACGGTATCGACATCAAAGTCAGACCCGGAGAGTGTGTGGGCCTGTGCGGCGAGAATGGCGCCGGCAAGTCAACGCTGATGAAGGTGCTGTCAGCGGTGTACCCCTGGGGTACCTGGGAGGGCGAGATCCTCTGGCAGGGCCAGCCCCTGCAGGCGCACTCCATCAGCGAAACCGAAGCCGCGGGCATTGTCATCATCCACCAGGAACTGACCCTGGTGCCCGACCTCTCGGTGGCCGAGAACATCTTCATGGGCCACGAGCTGACCCTGTTCGGCGGGCGCATGAACTACCCAGCCATGATCCACCGCGCCGAGGCCCTGATGCGCGAGCTCAAGGTACCGGACATGAACGTGTCGCTGCCGGTGTCGCAATACGGCGGCGGCTATCAGCAACTGGTGGAAATCGCCAAGGCGCTGAACAAGAAGGCTCGCCTGTTGATTCTGGATGAGCCCTCCTCGGCCCTGACCCGCTCGGAAATCGATGTGCTGCTGGACATCATCCGCGACCTGAAAGCCAAGGGCGTGGCCTGCGTGTACATCTCCCACAAGCTCGACGAGGTGGCGGCGGTGTGCGACACCATCGCCGTGATCCGTGACGGCAAGCATGTGGCGACCACCGCCATGGCCGACCTGGACATCCCGCGCATCATCACCCAGATGGTCGGGCGTGAGCTGAGCAGCCTGTACCCCAGCAGCCCGCACGACATTGGCGAGGTAATCTTCGAAGCCCGACACTTCACCTGCCTGGACGTCGACAACCCCAAGCGCAAGCGCGTCGACGATGTGTCGTTCAGCCTGCGCCGCGGCGAGATCCTGGGCATCGCCGGGCTGGTGGGCGCCGGGCGCACCGAGCTGGTGTCGGCACTGTTTGGCGCCTACCCCGGGCGCTACGAGGGCGAGGTGTGGCTGGCAGGGCAGCGCATCGACACCAGCACCCCGCTCAAGGCCATCCGCAACGGCCTGTGCATGGTGCCCGAAGACCGCAAGCGCCAAGGCATCATCCCCGACCTGGGGGTGGGCCAGAACATCACCCTGGCGGTGCTGGACAGCTATTCGAAAATGACCCGCATCGACGCCGAGGCCGAACTGGGCAGCATCGACCAGGAAATCGCCCGCCTGCACCTCAAGACCGCCAGCCCCTTTCTGCCCATCACCAGCCTGTCCGGTGGCAACCAGCAGAAAGCCGTGCTGGCCAAGATGCTGCTGACCCAGCCCAAGGTGCTGATTCTCGATGAACCCACCCGCGGCGTGGATGTGGGCGCCAAGTACGAAATCTACAAACTGATGCACGCCCTGGCGGCCCAGGGGGTCTCGATCATCATGGTGTCCTCGGAGCTGGCCGAAGTGCTGGGGGTATCCGACCGCGTGCTGGTGATTGGCGAAGGCCAGCTGCGCGGCGACTTCATCAACCAGGGCCTGAGCCAGGAAACCGTGCTGGCCGCCGCCCTCAGCCAACCCGTGCACACTGCCCCTACTGATCGGAAGCCCGCGTAGATGAACCAGGTCAAGCAACTGTTCAGCCGCTACAAAATGCTCGCGCTGGTGATCGCCGTGGCGATCATCTGGCTGTTCTTCAGCTGGCAGACCGAGGGCGGCTTCGTCACCCCGCGCAACCTGTCCAACCTGCTGCGGCAGATGTCCATCACCGGCATCCTGGCCTGCGGCATGGTGCTGGTGATCATCAGCGGCGAGATCGACCTGTCGGTGGGCTCGCTGCTGGGGTTGCTGGGGGGCGTGGCGGCGATCCTCGACGTGGTTTACCACTTGCCACTGCTGGTTAACCTGGGGCTGGTGGCAGTGTTGGGCCTGGTGATCGGCCTGGCCAACGGCGCCATGACCGCCTACCTGCGCATCCCCTCGTTCATCGTCGGGCTGGGCGGCATGCTGGCGTTTCGCGGGGTGCTGCTGGGCGTCACCGGCGGCACCACCATCGCCCCGGTGTCGCCGCAACTGGTGTACGTGGGCCAGGGCTACCTGCCGCCAGCGGTCGGGATGATACTGGGCGCGGTGCTGTTCGCCCTGACCCTGGTGCTGGCCTGGAAGCAACGGCGCAACCGCGCCCTCCATGGCCTGGCGGCGCGGCCCCTGTTACGCGACGTGCTGCGTGTGGTGCTGATTGGCGCGGTGCTGGCCGGCTTCGTCTACACCCTCAACAGCTACGACGGCATTCCAGTGCCGGTGCTGCTGTTGCTGGTGCTGCTGGGGGTGTTCAGCTACGTCACCAGCCAGACCGTGTTTGGCCGGCGCATCTACTCGGTGGGCAGCAACATGGAGGCCACGCGGCTGTCGGGCATCAACGTGCAGGCCGTCAAGTTGTGGATCTTCGGCATCATGGGCGTGATGTGCGCCCTGGCGGGGTTGGTCAACACCGCGCGCCTGGCGGCAGGTTCGCCGTCGGCGGGCAACATGGGCGAGCTGGATGCCATCGCCGCATGCTTTATCGGCGGCACCTCCATGCGCGGTGGGTCGGGCACCGTGTACGGCGCCTTGCTGGGCGCCCTGGTGATCACCAGCCTGGACAACGGCATGTCGATGCTGGACGTGGACAGCTACTGGCAGATGATCGTCAAGGGCAGCATCCTGGTGCTGGCGGTGTGGGTGGACGTGAGCACCCGAAGCGGCCGGCGCTGAACAGCCTTGCATAGGGGTACCCCGTATGCCTATCCTATGCAGTATATAGGTAGGGGGGGTATCCCATGGGCCACATTGCTTCGAACAAAGACGATCTGCTCAAGCGGGTCAAGCGCATCGCCGGGCAGATCCAGGCGGTGGAACGGGCGCTGGAGTCGGACCACGACTGCGCCAAGACCTTGCACCTGGTGGCCGCCACCCGCGGCGCCATCAATGGGCTGATGGACGAGATCATCGAGGACCACGCCCGCGAGCACGTGGCCAATCCGGCGCTCAGCGACGCGGAGCGCAGCAAGGGCGTCGAGGACCTCCTGGAAGCCATTCGGCGGTATTCGAAATGAACGCGCCCCATGCCCATAGCCACGTATTCCTCGGCTCCACCCATGATGAAAACGCCCGCCGCACCCTGTGGGTAGTGGCCCTGACCGTGGTGATGATGGTCGGTGAAATCGCCGCAGGCTACATCACCGGTTCCATGGCCCTGCTCGCCGACGGCTTTCACATGGCCACCCATGCGGGCGCCCTGGGCATCGCGGCGGCGGCCTACGCCTATGCCAAGCGCCACGCCACCAGCGCCCGCTACAGCTTTGGTACCGGCAAGGTGGGCGACCTGGGCGGCTTCGCCTCGGCGCTGATTCTGGGCCTGGTATCGCTGGGCATCGGCGTGGAGTCGTTCATGCGCCTGGTCAACCCCACCCAGGTGGCCTTCGGCACCGCCACGTGGATCGCGATAGTCGGCCTGGCGGTGAACATCGTCAGCGCCCTGCTGTTGGGGCACGGCCATAGCCACGGTCACCATGACCATGAACATGACCACGGCCACCCCCATGGCCATGACAACAACCTGAAGTCAGCCTACGTGCACGTGCTGGCCGACGCTCTCACCTCGGTGCTGGCGATCGCCGCCCTGCTGGCGGGTCGCTACCTGGGCTGGGTGTGGCTGGACCCGGCCATGGGCCTGGTGGGTGCGCTGGTGATCGCGCGCTGGTCCTGGACCCTGATCGGCACCACTGCCGGCGTCTTGCTCGACCGCACCGACGAGCACGTTGCCGCGGAAATTCGCCAGTTGGTGGAAACCCCGGGCGACGCCACCATCACCGACCTGCATGTGTGGCGCGTGGGCCCCGAAGCCCATGCCGCCATCGTCAGTGTGCTGGGCCAGGGCAGCCTGGATGCCGAGCGCATCCGCGAGCGTCTCAAGCCGGTTCACGAGGTCAGCCACCTGACCGTCGAATTCCGGGGGGCCTGATTCATGGCCAAGGAAATCGAAAACCCGTGCATCGCCGTGTGTCAGCTCAGCGGTGACCTGTGCGTGAGCTGCGGGCGCAGCCGGCAAGACATTCGCCAGTGGAAACGCATGAAACGCCCGGAAAAAATGGCCGCCGTGCAACGCGCCACGCTGCGCCTCAAGGCCCTCAACAAAGCCCGAGCAACGTCGTAGCAGCGGACCTGGCCGCGTCACGGGCGCGGCGCGGTACCCGCTTTACCGCGTGTACCGCCGACGCGGCCAGGTCCGCTGCTACCAGGCCACCGCCGTGCCAATGGCTGCTGGCGTCGATGCAACACCCGCGCAACCCGGTACACTGAGCTTTTTCCAACAAGGGGCCCGCCATGGACCTGCTGTTTCTGGGTACCTCTTCCGGGGTGCCCACCAAGGCCCGCAACGTCAGCGCCACCGCGGTCATCGAAGCCTCCGGCAAAGCCTGGTACCTGGTCGATTGCGGCGAAGGCACGCAGCACCAATTGCTGCACTCGCCGCTGTCGATGCGCGACCTGCGTGCCATCTTCATCACCCACGTGCACGGTGACCACTGTTTCGGCCTGCCGGGGTTGCTGGCCAGCGCCGGCATGTCCGGGCGCAGCGAACCGCTGGAGCTGGTGTTGCCCCAGGCGCTGCACGCGTGGGTGCGCCAGAGCCTGGCCGTGAGTGCGACCCACCTGCCTTTCGAACTGCGCCTGCACGCACTCGAAACCCTGGACCAGTGGGCCAACGCCAGCATGGCGGTGAGCACCGTGGCGCTGTCACATCGGGTGCCCAGTTGGGGCTATGTGTTCGCTGAAGTCAACCCGGACCCACGCCTGGACAGCGAGCGCCTGCTGGCCGACGGCATCCCCCGCGGTCCGCTATGGGGCGAACTGGCCCACGGCCGCGACGTGGAGCATGAAGGCCGGGCGATCACCGCCAGCACCTACCTGCGCCCGTCCCGGCCGGGGCGGCGCATCATCGTCTGTGGTGACAACGACCGGCCAGAGTTGCTCGCGCAGGTGGCACCAGGGGCTGACGTGCTGGTGCATGAGGCCACCTTTACCCAACCGGTTCTGGAACGTGCTCAGACCAGCCATGGGCATAGCACCGCGGCGGCGGTGGCCCAGTTCGCCGAGGCCGCGGGCGTGCCGAACCTGGTGCTGACGCACTTCAGTGCACGCTACCAGGGCGACCCGAACCGCAGCCCCTGCATCGATGATGTGCGTGTAGAGGCTGAAACACGCTACAGCGGGCAGTTGGTGCTGGCGCAGGATCTGCAGCGTTACCGTGTGGGGCGTGACGGTGTGCTGGTGGCCCTCTAGAGTGGCGGCGTCGGGTTCCCGAGCTTCGCCCGGTCCCACAGGGTGCACCGGCTCCCACGCTCCCAAAAAAGATCTGCGGTGAACAAACAAGGCGGACCAGATGATCTCACAGGCATAACTGGCCCGAAACAAATGTGGGAGCGAGGGGGGCGCCGAGCCCTTGCTCGCGAACGCGCCGTGCGGACGGCGCTCGAGCTCAACAGCGACACAGCAACATCGCCTGGCGCCTGGAGGCCCTGATGCAATCCCCAGCCAAGAGCTCCGAGGAATATTCTGTCGGCCCGTCTTGCAGTTTGCTCACTACAGATCCGTGGCCCGGAAACTCACGAAGAACCAAAAATTTCAAAGCAGCGGGCCTGGCCGCGTCCGGGATGCCGCGCGCTATCAGATACACAGCAAGGCGACCTCACACCACGCTGTCACGCTGCAGGCTGCTCCTGTGCCCGACACCCGCAGCCCCCAGCCGGGCCACCAGTTCCTCACGCGCCGCACGCCCGCCCGCCCGCACATATTCAAGCTCCGACGCGGTGATCAGCACCACCGGTACCAATTGCACCGGCGACAACGGCATGCCCTCCAGGCGCGAAGGAAAATCCGCGGCCGGGCCACCCAGCAACACGCCGACCGCATCATCCTCGGTGACGAAACGGGCCGGCACCTGCTCACCGATATGATGCGATTGGCTGACCCCAGGCAACTCCAGCGACAGCACGCCATGCTGGGCCAACTGGTGAGTAATGCCGCCCGCGTCAGCCACGGTGTCGGCGACATGCTTGAGCACCTCAAAGGCCCAACTGTGCTTCAACGGGTCCACCTCGCCCAGGGCGCCACGGGCCTGTTCGGGGATGTCGGCGGTTTCCAGGAACACCTCCATTTCAAAGCCATTGCCCGCCCCTTCTACATCATCGAACGGGTCTGACAGGCCGTCGCTGGCCAGCAGAACCGCACCATCACGGCGCACCACCCGATACGCCTGGCGCGTCGATGGCCACTGGGTGCCGCCCGTGAGGCTGGGGCTGATGAGGTAGGAAATGACATCCTGCTCCACGGTGCCCACTGATTGCCAGTGGCGGTCCAGGCATTCGCCAGTGGCCAGCCGGGCCGCCTGCTCGGCGGCTTCGCGCGCGGGCGAGGATGGGGCAACTGGCGGGCTGTCGGGCGTTTTCGGGGCGCCAAAGAGTTTTCTCAAGAACTTCACGTGCATTCCTTGCTGGACGATGAGACCGGCTAGTCTAACAGCGCCCGAATACGCTGCGCATCCGCAGGGCCCACGGGGTTGTAGACGATCATGCCCAGGTCCGGGCGCCCGTCCACCGCGAAGCCCGAATACTCAAGCTCGATGATGCCTTGGGTGGCATGGTGCAGACGCTTGGTACCCTCGCCATGCACACGGACATCATTGTCACCCCAGAATGCCGCGAACTCCGGGCTGCGTTCGCAGAGCTCATCCGCCAGCTGGCCGACCTCGGAGGCTGCGCCGGCACGAATGGCATCGGCGCGAAACGCGGCGACGATAAAGCGCGCCATGCCTTGCCAGTCATCCTGGCGCGCCCGCGCTTCGGAATGGCAGAACATCAGCCGCAGGATATTGCGCTCCTTGGCCGGCAACAGGCTGTAGTCAGTGAATACCACGGCTGCGGCGCGGTTCCAGGCCAGCACGTCCCAGGTAGCGGTCTTGATCAGTGCCGGGCTGAACGCCAGGGTGTCGAGCAACCGTTGCAAGCGCGGGGTCACGCCTTCGGGGGCGTGGTAGACCACCTCCGGTGGGTGGCCGAAAGCAAGCATGTACAAGTGTTCGCGCTCGGGCGCCGTCATCAGCAGGCTCTGGGCGATACGGTCAAGCACCTGGGCAGAAGGCGCGCCGCCGCGACCTTGCTCCAGCCAGGTGTACCACGTGGCGCTGATATTGGCCCGCTGTGCGACTTCCTCGCGGCGCAGCCCGGGGGTACGGCGGCGGCCAGGGGTAAAACCGAAGCTGGCCGGGTCCAGGCGCGCCCGGCAATCCTTGAGGTAAGTGCCCAGCAGATGAGGTGCCATGGGAATCCTGTTAGTGTTTATACCCTGATAACGTCACGGCTTTTACCGGTTAAACATTACGCTCACCCTGGGCACTCCAGCAAAGGGAGAGTTGAACCATGCGCATATTTCTGACCGGCTCCACCGGTTTCATCGGCACCCAGGTCACCCGCGAACTGCTCACCGCCGGCCATCAGGTGCTGGGACTGACCCGCTCGGCCGCAGGCGCCGAGGCATTGCGCAACCAGGGCGCCGAGCCCTGGCAAGGCGACCTCCAGAACCTGGCCAGCCTGCATGAAGGCGCTGCCGGGTGCGACGCGGTGATCCACACCGCTTTCGATCATGACTTCAGCCACTTCGTCGCCAATTGCGAGAAAGACGCCCGCGCCATCGCCGCCCTGGGCGCGGCGCTGGAGGGAACGCAGCGGCCGCTGATCATCACCTCCGGCACCGCCATCGGCACCTTCGCCCCAGGGCAGCCAGCGGACGAAGACCATTTCGATGGCAACCACCCCAATCCGCGCATTGCCTCCGAGCTGGCCGGCCAAGTGTTGAGCGACCGCGGCGCCAACGTGGTGGTCATGCGCCTGGCGCAGATACACGACCCCCGCAAGCAGGGGCTGGTGACCGAACTCATTCGGCTGGCCCGGGAAAAAGGCCTCAGCGCCTACGTCGGTGACGGCCTGACCCCCTGGTCGGCGGCGCACCTGGACGATACCGCACTGCTGTACCGCCTGGCCTTGGAAAAACATCAGCCCGGCGCCCGCTACCATGCTGCCGCCGAGTCGGCCATCGCCTTTCGTGACATCGCCCAGACGATCGGCGAGGGCCTGGGCCTGCCCACGGTGTCCCTGCCTGCCGACCAGGTAGCAGCGCATTTCGGCTGGATGGCCGCCTTCGTCGACAAGAGCATGGCCAGCGCCAGCCACAAGACCCGCGACCGCCTCGGGTGGCAGCCCACGGGCCCCGGCTTGCTGGCCGACCTGCGCACGTGCCTGGCGGGGTAGCCGCTGTATGAACGTGTCCCCACTTGGTCAGGCTGCGTTGAAAACGGGCTCGGGCGGCACCCTCCTGGCTAGCGCTTGTGCTTGTTCGTCTATCTGCGATGATGCACGCCCCTCCCCACGAGGCGGGTCGCATGCCCAGAAGGCACGAAGCGCGATGATTCCTCACAACCACACAGGGCTGCTTTGGGTGCTTGCGCCGTACCTGATGTACCGTGCCGTACCCTTCGCCAGCAAGCTGTGCTCCTACAGGCTGCGTCAGCCAGGTGGGTGGGAGCGTAGCTTGCTAGCGAAAAAGGCGGCGCGGTGTACCTGATGGACCGCGTTATACCCTTCGCCAGCAAGCTGTGCTCCTACAGGCTCATTCAGCCAGGTGGGTGGGAGCGTAGCTTGCTAGCGAAAAAGGCAGCGCGGTGTACCTGATGGACCGCATCGTGCCCTTCGCCAGCAAGCTGTGCTCCTACAGGCTGCGTCAGCCTGGGACGCGGCCGAAGCTGCTTGGCGGGGTTAAAAGGTCTCGTAGCCGATGATGGCCTTGGTTTCCAGGTACTCCTCGAACCCATGCACGCCAAACTCCCGGCCATTGCCCGAGCGCTTGTAGCCGCCGAACGGCGCGTGCGGGTTCCAGGCCGGATGATTGAGCAACACCTGGCCGGCGCGGATACGCGAGGCCACCGCGCGCACCTGGTTCAGGTCCGTGCCTTGCACGTGGGCGCTGAGGCCATAGACCGTGTTGTTGGCGATAGCCACGGCGTCGTCCAGGGTGTCATACGGGAGGATGCACAGCACCGGGCCGAAGATTTCTTCCTGGGCAATGGCCATGCCCGGTTCGACGTCGGAGAAAATGGTCGGCCGGGCGTAATAACCGACTTCCAGGCCCGCCACACGTCCCGTACCGCCGCAGATCAGCCTGGCGCCCACCTCGATGCCTGAAGCGATCATCGCCTGCACGCGGTTGAATTGGGCCTGGTTGGCGATGGGGCCAAGCACGGTGTCAGGCGAGGCCGGGTCACCCACCAGGATCGACTCGGCGGTGGCCGCCGCCAGGGCTTCGACCTCGGCCAGGCGCGCACGTGGCACCAGCATGCGGGTCGGCGCGCTGCAGGACTGGCCCACGTTACGGAATGCCGTCATCACGCCCAGCGGTACCACCCTGGCGAAGTCGGCATCGGGCAGGAGCACGTTGGGGGATTTGCCACCCAGTTCCTGGGTCACGCGCTTCACCGTCGGTGCCGCGGCCTGGGCTACCAGGGCGCCGGCGCGGTTGGAGCCGGTGATGGAGATCATGTCGATGTCAGGATGGCTGGCCATGGCTTCGCCCACCTCGGCGCCGCTGCCGTTGACCAGGTTGAATACCCCGGCAGGCACACCGGCGTCGTGCACCAGTTGGGCGAACAGCAGCGCGCTCAACGGCGACAGTTCGCTGGGTTTGAGTACCACGGTGCAACCTGCGGCGATGGCCGCGGCGGCCTTGGCGGTGATCTGGTAGAGCGGCCAGTTCCATGGGGTGATCAGCGCGCATACGCCAATGGCTTCACGGACGATGGCAGTACCGTTCTCAACCTGCTGGAAGGGATACTCGGGCAACAGATCACGGACGACCCGAATGTGCTCCGCGGCCAGGGGCACCTGCAAGGTGCGGGCAAAGCCGATGGCAGCGCCCATCTCGAGGGACAAGGCCTGGGCGAACTGCTCGTTGCGCTCCAGCATCAGCTCATGCAAGCGCGTGAGTATCCGCACCCGGCTGGCCACCGGCGAAACGCTCCAGTGGGTAAACGCAGCGCGGGCAGCCACCACGGCCTGGTCGACATCCAGCGCGGTGCCTTTGGCGACGTCGGCCACTACCTGCTCGGTCGCGGGGTTGACCACGGGCAGGCTGCCCGCCTCGCGCACCGGCAGGCACCAATCGCCATTGATATAGAACCGGCGCGTGAGGGCCGGGTCGATGCTGAAAACATGGGTGGTCTGGTCGGTCATTCACGTGCCCCCGAAAAAAGGAAAATCCATGGCTGATACGCTACCAGACGCGGTCAGGCGCAGCGTGCCGTTCTCCGGGGTTGCGTGGGATGTTGTGCTGAATGGCGGCGGTTTTCCGCGCACTAGTGCCGGATCAGCTTGCGCAGGGGGACCACCTCTTTCATCACCGGTGACTTGATGACGATGTAGCTGAAGTATTTGGCGATGCCGATGTTCTTGTCGATGATGCTTTCGATCACCTCCTGATAGTGCTGGATGCTGCGCGTCATGAAACGCACCAGGTAGTCGTACCCGCCGCTGATGAGGTGGCATTCGAGCACCTCGTCGACCTGGCGAATGTTGGCCTCGAACTTGGCGAAGTCCTCGCGCTTGTGATCGCTGAGAGTCACCTCGGTGAAGATCGTCACCGACTCGGTGATCTTCGCCAGGTTGATGTGGGCCTTGTAGCTGGAGATATAGCCCGCCGCTTCCAGGCGCTTGACCCGCTGCAGGCAGGGGCTGGCCGAGAGGCCAACGGCGTCGGCGAGGCTGACGTTGGTCATGCGGCCATCTTTTTGCAGCTCGACCAGGATATTGATGTCGATGCGGTCCAGTTTGACCATGCCTTCCATTCAGTTGCCCTCGAATGCCAATGTCCCTGAGGTTTTTCAATCAATTCAACGGCGTAACCATAGCTGATGTTGAGCCACCAGGTCGGCGAGGCTGTTGATGCACTCGTCCACCGGGCATTGACCAGCTTGCCGCCGGCCCCGTCGCAACAGACACATGGCGCCCTGCACCGCAGGCTCAGGCAGGCTGGCGCGCACCCACAGCGCCTGCTCGAACGGTACTTGCTGCTGGTCCAGCCAGGCCTGGCCTTGGGCCGGCGCCACCAGCTCCTCGGCGAGGATCCCCAGGCGCTCGCACAGCGCTTCGCGGTCCTGAGCATCGCGATCACACAGTATCACCAGCCGGTAGAACTTGCGCAGGTACAGCAATGCCCCGGGCGCGTCCTCGAACAGCGGCCAGGTCACGGGGGTACGGGCGAAGCTCAGGCTCTCCTCCCAACTGGCCCGCACCTGCAACGCTTCGGCCAACTGGCGATGGGCGAAACACAACAGCCCGGTAAAGCCCAGCTCCTCGAACCGCGGGTACAGGCCATGCAGCCCCTGTTCGAAGCGGTCCAGCACCGGGCCCTTTTCCGCCACCACGCCCGTGCCGACGAGCAGGCCCTGCAGCGCCGTCCAGACGCCACTGTCACGGTCGATCAGCACGCCGTCACAGTCGAGCAGCAACACACGATAATCAGTCAGGCGCATGCCAACTTCATCTCCATGATGGACAACGGCGGCCCAGGCGATGAAGCCCGGGCCTGTCGTGAGGTTCAGGCAATCAAGACCCGTGCCAAAGCGCGATCGAGGATGGCCAGGGCTTCGTCGAGTTCGACGTCGGTGGTGGTCAGGGGGGCGAGGAACCGCACGACATTGCGGTGCACCCCGCACTTGATCACCAGCAGTCCGCCTTCGCGGGCGGCGTCGATGACCTGCTGGGCCAGGGCCGCGTCGGGGCTGGCACCGGCATCGCCGCTGACCATTTCCATGGCCAGCATGAAGCCTTGGCCGCGCACGTCGCCGATGCGTGGGTAACGCTGCTGCAGCACCTGCAGCCCCGCGCGCAAGCGCACGCCCAACTGTTCGCCACGGGCCAGCAAATGCTCGTGCTCAAAGGCGTCGATCACCGCCAGCGCCGCGGCGCAGGCCAGGGCATTGCCACCGTAGGTGCCGCCCAGGCCGCCGGGGGTGGGCGCGTCCATGATCTCACTGCGCCCGACCACGGCGGACAGCGGCAGGCCGCCGGCCAGGCTCTTGGCGACGGTGACCAGGTCCGGCTGGATGCCAGCGTGCTGGAAGCCGAACCAGCGGCCGGTGCGGCCAAATCCGGCCTGGATTTCATCGAGGATCAGCACAATGCCGTGTTGCTCGGTCAACGCGCGCAGTGCCTGCAGAAACTCCGGCGGCGCGGTGAGGAAGCCGCCATCGCCCTGCACCGGCTCGACGATGATGGCCGCCACTCGGTCCGCGGCGATCTGGGTGGCGAACACATCTTGCAAGGCCGCCAGTGCATCAGCGCTGCTGATGCCACGGTAAGGGTTGGGGTACGGGGTATGGAAGATCTCCGGCGCGAACGGGCCGAAGTTCTGTTTGTACGGCTGACTCATGCCGGTCAGGCTGCAGCCCAGCAGCGTACGCCCGTGGAAGCCACCGCGAAAGGCGATGACACCGGGACGGTTGGTGTGGCCACGGGCGATCTTGATGGCGTTTTCCACCGCCTCGGCGCCCGAAGTGAACAACGCCGCCTTGTGCGGTACGTCACCGCCGACCAGTGTGCTCAGACGCTGGGCCAGCTCAATGTAGGGGGGGTAGGCGACCACCTGAAAACAGGCATGGGAGACTTTCGTCAACTGTGCCTGCACCGCTTCGACCACTTTGGGGTGGTTGTGCCCGATATTGAGCACGCCGATGCCACCGACAAAGTCCAGGTAGCGCTTGCCGTCCACGTCCCACAGCTGTGAGCCCTGGGCGCGGTCGATCACCAGCGGGTGGGCGGTGAGCACGCCGCGGGGCACTGATTGTTCACGCTGTTGCAGCAGTCGAGGGGTGTCATTGAGTTTGCTGTTCATGAAAGCTTCCTGTGGCCATGCCCGCGGTGGGTTTCGATGCATTCCAGAGTACGGGTTGCGCGGAGGCGACGTGGCCGAAGTTGCCGGCCAGCAAGGGCACATCGACTGTTTTGCGGGGCGCAAACGGCAGAATCGCTTGGCGGGGATGGGGCACAATGGGATGAGGGCTTTATTGAACGAACGCTTCAACAGCCTGACTCCCCCGACAAGGACTCCCCCATGGCCCTGCTCTACAAAGCCGACCCCCAGCGAGGCGAGCGCTGGCGACAGCTGTTCGCCGCCCACGCCCCCGACATCGAGTTCCGCCAGTGGCCCGACATCGGCAACCCTGCGGAGATCGAATACCTGGCCGCGTGGCAGGCACCCGATGACCTGGCCACCCTGCTGCCCAACCTCAAGGCCTTGCTGGCGATATCCGCCGGGGTCGACCAGTTGAACCTGTCCGCACTGCCCCCGCACTTGCCGGTGGCGCGCATGCTCGACCCAGGCATCACCCAGGGCATGTGCGAATACGCTACCTGGGCGGTGCTGAGCCTGCACCGCGACATGCTGCGCTACCGTGCCCAGCAGCAGGCCGGGGCATGGGAAGCGCGGGCGCTGGTGCCCGCCAGCCAGCGTCGCGTCGGAGTGATGGGGATGGGGCAGCAGGGCAAGGCCATCGTCAAGTGTCTGCAGGGGCTGGGTTTTGCGCTATCGGGCTGGGCGCGCAGCGCGCATCAGCTGACAGGGGTCGAGTGTTTCGCCGGTCCTGCGCAGTTGCCTGCCTTTCTCGGCCAGTGCGACATCCTGATCTGCCTGCTGCCGTTGACCGAGCAGACCCGCGGCATCCTCGACCGTTCCTTGTTCGAGCAACTGCCCAGGGGCGCTGCCCTGATCAACATGGGCCGTGGGGCACACCTGAACGAAGCCGACCTGCTGACGGCCTTGGCCAGCGGCCAGTTGAGCGGCGCGGTGCTGGACGTGCTGGGGGTTGAGCCGGCCCCGGCCGACCACCCTTTCTGGCAGCACCCCGGCATTGTGCTGACACCGCACATCGCTGCCATGACCCAGCCGGACAGCGCCTTTGCCGTGCTGCTGGACAACATCCGCCGCCACCAGCGCGGCGAACCTCTGAACGGCCAGATCGACCGCGCCGACGGCTACTGACCCCCGCCCGGTCCCTCAGGGAGGGACCGAGCCTGCCGCGGTTACAGCCCGCCGATGTGAAACGCCTTGATTTCCAGGTATTCGTCCAGCCCGTAGCGCGAACCTTCACGGCCCAGCCCGGATTGCTTCACGCCACCAAACGGCGCGACTTCCATGGAGATGGCCCCGGTATTGAGCCCCACCATGCCAAACTCCAATGCCTCCCCTACCCGCCATGAACGTTGCAGGTTCTGGGTGAAGTAATAGGCCGCCAGCCCGTAGGGGGTGTCGTTGGCGATGGCGACCGCCTGGGCTTCGGTGTCGAAGCGAATCAAGGGCACCAGCGGGCCGAAGGTTTCCTCGCGGGTGCACAGCATGTCAGCCGTGACATCCGCCAGCACCACGGGCTCGACGAAGGGGCTGGCCGCCTCTGGCACACCGCCGCACAACAGCCGCGCGCCCTGCCCCAGGGCGTCATCCACATGGCGCGCGACTTTTTCCACGGCGGCCTGGTTGATCAACGGCCCCAGGGTGACGCCTGCCTCCAGGCCGTTGCCGACCTTCAGCGTTGCCACTTCCTGCAGCAACCGCGCGGCAAAGCGCGCGTAAATCCCCGTTTGCACCAAGATGCGGTTGGCGCACACGCACGTCTGCCCGGCGTTGCGGAACTTGCTCTGCATCAGCCCCGCCACTGCCTGCTCGATGTCGGCATCATCAAACACAATGAACGGCGCGTTGCCACCCAGTTCCAGGCTCAGGCGCTTGATGTGTTCGGCGCTCTGGCGCATCAGCAGCCGGCCAACGGCGGTGGAGCCGGTAAAGGATATCTTGCGCACGGCAGGGTTGCCGGTCAGCTCGCCGCCGATGCCCTGGGGCATGCCGGTCACCACGTTGAACACCCCGGCCGCAATGCCCACCCGCTCGGCCAGCACCGCCAGGGCCAGGGCCGACAACGGCGTCAGGTCCGAAGGTTTGACCACGATGGTGCACCCCGCCGCCAACGCTGGCGCGCACTTGCGGGTGATCATGGCGGTGGGGAAATTCCAGGGGGTGATGGCGGCGCAGACGCCCACCGGCTGCTTGAGCGTCAACAGACGACGGTCGCCACTGGGCGAAGGAATGGTCTCGCCGTACTGGCGTCGGGCTTCCTCGGCGAACCATTTGACGAAGCTGGCGGCGTAGCGGATCTCGCCCTGGGCCTCGGCCAGGGGCTTGCCTTGCTCCAGGGTCATGATCAGTGCCAGGTCGTCCAGGTTGTCCAGAATCGCCTGGTACCAGGCCTCCAGCAGCAAGGCACGCTGCGCCGCCGGGCGTTCACGCCACGCCGGCAACGCCGCTTCGGCGGCCTCGATGGCGCGGCGGGTTTCGGCACCCTGCAGGGCCGGTACGTGGGCGATGCACTGGCCGGTGGCCGGGTCGAGCACCTCCAGGGTGGCGCCGTCATCGGCAGCCAGCCATTGCCCGTTGATATAGGCCCGTTCGGCCAGCAGGGTGGGGTCTTTCAAGCGGTTGCGCAACATGGGGCTGATCCTGTGAGTCGTGGTAGGACCAGTCTAAAAACATGCGTCGCCGGGGCGATGCCGAATACGCCCCGGCAACAGTGCCGAATGCTGAAATCGGCGGCCAGGCAGCATGAGCTGCCTGCTCAGCCGCGCACGCCCTGCAACAGGGTGTGCAGCAGGTGTTCGCAGGCCTGCAGTTGTGCCAGTTCCACGTACTCGTCAGGCTTGTGCGCCTGCTCGATGGAACCCGGCCCGCAGACCACCACCGGCACGTTCAGGCGTTGGGCGAACAGCCCGCCCTCGGTACCAAAGGCGACTTTGACCTGGGCCGTTTCGGCCGGGGCGAATGCCTTCAGCCAGCGCACCGCCTCTACCGTCGGCGAGGTTTCCAGGCCCGGGTACGCGTTGAGGGTTTCGATGTGGATGTCGGCCACGCCACTGACCTTCTTCGCCTCGCGGGCAATGGCCTCGGCCTGCTCGGCCAGGTCCGCCAGCATCACCTCGGGATCATCGGCCGGCAGGTGGCGAATCTCGAATTCCAGGGTGCACAGGTTGGGCACGATGTTCAGCGCCTTGCCGCCATCGATACGCCCGACGTGCACGGTGCTGTAGGCGATATCGTAAGCATCATCATGGGCACCCTGCGCTTGCAGGCGTTGTTGGGTGGCGCGCAGCCGGGTGATGAAGTCGCTGGCCAGGTGAATGGCGTTGGCCGCCAGTGGTGCCAGGGACGAATGCGCTTCCTGGCCGTGGCACTGCACGCGGTACGAGGCCTTGCCCTTGTGGCCAAGGGCGAAGTGCATCTGGGTGGGCTCGCCGACGATGCACAGGAACGGCCGCTGTGGCGCCAGGTGCAACACATCCAGCAGGCGGCGCACGCCCACGCAGCCGATTTCCTCGTCATAGGACAGGGCCAATTGCAGCGGCCGGCTGAGCGGCTGGTCGGCGGCCGTCAGCAGCGTATCGATGGCCACGGCGATGAAACCCTTCATGTCGCAGGCGCCACGGCCGTACAGCTTGCCGTCACTGACGGTGGCCTGGAACGGCGGCCTGGTCCACGCCTGGCCGGCCACGGGCACCACATCGGTGTGACCGGACAGCAGCACGCCGGGCACGTCCCTGGGGCCGACAGTGGCGAACAGGTTGGCCTTGGTACCGGCATCGTCATGCACCAGGCGGGTTTCGATACCCTTGGCCTCGAGTCGTTGCTGCACGCAGTGAATCAACGCCAGGTTGGACTGGGACGACGTGGTATCAAAGCTGATCAGTTGGTTGAGAATGTCGAGTGTGCGTGGGTTCATGAGTGGCCACTCAGGATGAGGTCATTATGCTCTCCGTGGCACCGGACGAAGCTCGGGAATGAAGCACTGCGCACTGGCTGAGCGTACGCGGTGCGTCTTTCCCGAGCTTCGCCCGGTCCCACCGGGTCGGCTGTTGAATGTCAATGCATCAGTGTGTTCTAGCTGGCTTCATGAGCGCGTTCATGGAGGTGGCAGGTGCAAACCGGTTGATCTGGAAATCATGAATACGCGTGCTGGTGCTGCCGGTGGCGATCAGTTCAGCCATGACCGCGCCTACGCCGGGGCCCAGTTGGAAGCCGGCGCCGCAGAAACCAAAGGCGTAGTACAGGCCGTCGACCTGGCCGCTGGGGCCCATGATCGGCAACGAGTCCGGCGTATAGCTCTCGATACCGCTCCACACCCGAATGATGTTCAACGGCGCAATGCCCGGCACCAGCCGGCGCATCTGGCTGATCTGGTTGAGGATGCTGCGCGGATCCACGTGGGCGCGGCGGTTGAGCATGTCCGGCTTGCTGCGGTAACCGCCGCCAATGACGATGTTGCCACGGGCGATCTGGCGGAAGTAGATCACTTCTTCCGGAACCTTGGTGTACACGCCAATCACTGTTTTCAAGGCGTAGGGCACCGGCTCCGTCACCGCCATCTGCGGGCCGTTGGTGTCCAGCGGCACCGGTTCACCGAACTGCGCCGACAGCCTGTCGCCCCAGGCGCCCGCGGTCACCAGCAGGTTGGGCGCGCTGAAGCGGCGCCCGTCACTGGTCTCGATGTGGAAGTCACCGCCTACCTTTTGCACCTCGCGCACCTCGGTGCGCTCATGCACCGTGGCCCCCGCGCGGACAGCGGCGCGGGCAAACGCCGGGGCCGCCAGGCGCGGGTTGGCGTGACCGTCGTGGGGCGCGTAGGAACCGCCCTGAACTTCCGGCCCCAGAAACGGGAAGCGCTCGTGCAAGGCCTTGCCACTGAAAATCTGCAAGTCCAGTTCACGGGCTTCCGGCGCCTGGGCGTAGGCCTCCAGATCGGCGATGTGCGCCGCGTCATAACACACCCGCATGTGCCCGCTGGGCAGAAACTCCAGGTCTTCGCCGATCAATTCCGGCAGGCGCTTCCACAGGTGATACGAGCGGTTGGACAGTTCCAGCTGGCACAGGTAACGGCCCTGGCGGCGGACATTGCCGAAGTTGACGCCGCTGGCGTACTGACCGATCTGGTCACGTTCCAGCACAATCACCGAGCGCCCATGCTGGCGCAGGAAAAACGCGGCGGCCGCGCCCATGAAGCCGCCGCCCACGATGACTACATCGGCCTGTTGCACGTTCATGCCTGCACCTCCTGCAGGTTCAAGGTCAATGGCTTGACCGGGGCCTGGCCACGTTGGCGCCCCACTTCCTTGACCGGCACCCCGGCCGCGGCCGCGATGATCTCGGCCCCGGCCTGAGAGCAGTAACGGCCCTGGCACCGGCCCATGCCCACCCGGCTGAACGCCTTGGCGCGGTTGACCTCGCAGGCGCCCTTTTCGCGCACCACGCCACGCAGTTCGCCGGCGCTGATCATCTCGCAGCGGCAGACGATGGCTTCGTCCGGCAAGTGCTGAACCTGCGCCGCCGGCCATGGAAACGCCTCGGTGAGGCCCAGGCGGAAGCGCTCCATCTGCGCCAGGACGCGCCGTTGGGCCTCGGCCGCGCCCGACGACACCGGCACACCCAGGTCACTCAACAACGCCAGGGCCGCCAGGCGCCCCGCCGCCTCTGCCGCGTCCGCGCCACGAATACGCGCACCATCGCCAGCGGCGTAGACGCTGGCCAATGAGGTGCGGCCGTCTTGATCGGTCTGCACCAGCCACTGGCCAGATGCCTCGTCGAACGTGAAGGCGCAACCGGCCAGGTCCGCCAGTTGAGTTTCGGGGCGCAGGTGGTAGCCCAGGGCGACGGCGTCGCAGCCCACCCGCAAGGTCGCGCCTTTGCCCGTGCGCACGGTCACGCCCTGCACACCCGTGCGTTCGTCGCCATCAATGTGCAACGGCGTGACGCCCAGGTGCACGGCCACACCCGCCTGGTACAACCCGGCCAGCAAACCGATGCCGGTGGCCAGCACGCCCGGGCGGGCCAGCAATTTTGGCGCGGCGCGCAGCCGCGAATACAGCGGCGAGGTGTCCAGAACGGCAGCCACCTTGGCACCAGCCTTCACGTACTGGCTGGCCACCAGGTACAGCAGCGGCCCCGTGCCCATGAACACCACGCTGGCACCGATGGACACCGCCTGGGCCTTCAGCGCGATCTGTGCGCCGCCCAGGCTGTAGGTGCCCGCCAACTGCCAGCCCTGCACCGGCAGCAGCCGGTCGGTGGCGCCGGTGCACAGCACCAGCGCGTCGTATTCGAGCGCCGTATGGCGGCCCTGGCTGACACAGCACAGTTGCTGGTCGGCCAGGTTCCACACCAGGGTATCGGGGCGGTAATCCAGCTGCCCGCGCACCTGGTCGAAACGTTCGTGCAGGGCCTGGGCCTTGCCGGCCTCGCTGCCGTACAGTTGACGGTAGTCCCGGGTGAAGCCCTCGGGCTGGCGGCGGTAAATCTGCCCGCCCGCGCGACGCCCCTCGTCCACCAGCGTCGGGCGAATACCGGCCGCCAACAGGGTTTCGGCGCAGCGGATGCCCGCGGGCCCGGCGCCAACAATGGTTACCCGCGCAGTGGCCATGCCGCCTCCGGTTGTGAGGTAAGAATATCCAGGCCCTCGCGCACGTCTTCGCCGCACGCGCGCAGGCGCTCGCCGTCGCGGGTCCATACCCAGCAGTCCTGGCAGGCGCCCATCAGGCAGAAGCCGGCGCGCCGGCCGTTGTCGAATTCAGAGCCGCGCAGGCTGTCGCCGCTGGTCAGCAGCGCCACCATCAGCGTGTCGCCTTCCAGCGCCTGAACCGGCTGGCCATCGACCAGCAAGTGAACGGCCGGGCGTTGCTGCTCGGCCAAGCGGACAAAACGGGCACTCATGCGTAGGCTCCCTGAGCGGGCAAGACAAGGGTCGGTTGGCCAGCGGCCAGTTGCGGGCTGTCCAGGTGGCAGAGAATCTCGCTGCCACCGGCGATCACCCGGCGGTTGGGCGCGGTGTGGTTGCACAACCCTTCCACCCGCAGCGGGCAACGGTTGAGGAACGTGCACAATTCGCGCTGGTTGGCGGTGGGCGCGCTGATGGGCGGCAGCTTGCACGCCACCGCCGTGCTTTCCAGCCAGCCCTGGCGCAGGGCCGGCACCGAGTTGATCAACAGGTTGGTGTAAGGATGGAACGGTGCCTGCCCCAGCGCCTGGCGGCTGCCGCTTTCAACGATGTGGCCGCTGTACATCACCGCCACGTCGTCACACAGGGCGCGCACGGTGGAAATGTCGTGGCTGATGAAGAGGTACGACACCCCCAGCTCACGGCGCAGTTCGGCCAGCAGCTCCAGAATGGCCGCCCCCACCACCGTGTCCAGGGCCGAGGTCACCTCGTCGCACAGAATCAGGTCCGGCTTGGCGGCCAAGGCCCTGGCCAGGTTGACCCGCTGTTTCTGCCCGCCCGACAGGGCGCCAGGGCGCCGTTCAGCCAGGCTGCGCGGCAGCTTCACCAGGTCCAGCAGTTCATCGATGCGCTGGCGCTGGGCGGCGCCTTTCAGCCCGTGGCACGCCCGCAAGGGGCGGCCAAGAATATTGGCGATGCTGTGCATGGGGTTGAGCGCGGTGTCGGCGTTCTGGAACACCATCTGTATGCGCCGGAACTGGTCTGGCGAACGCCCCTGCAGGTCACCGGACAAGGGCTGGCCGTCGAACATGACCTCGCCACGCGCCGGTTGCAGCAAGCCGGCCACCACCCGCGCCAGGGTAGACTTGCCCGAGCCTGACTCGCCGATGATGCCGATGGCCTGCCCCCGGTGCAGGGTCAGGTCGATGTCTTCCAGCACGCGGATGCGCGGCAGCCCGTGCAGGTCGCGAGGGCCATAGCCGGCGGTCAGCCCGCGCAGGGTCAGCAACGGCGTGTTGCCCCGGGCCACGTCGTCGACGCGAATCTTCGCCGCCGGGCGCGCGGCCTCCAGCAAACGGCGGGTGTATTCATGGTTCGGCGACTTGAGCAGCGCGGCGGTGCCGTTGTCTTCGAGAATCTGCCCGCCCTTGAGCACGATGATCTGGTCGGCCATCTGTGCCACCACCGCCAGGTCATGGCTGACGTACACCGCCGTGGCGCCACGCTCGCGCACCACGCGCTTGAAGGCCCGCAGCACCTCGATCTGGGTGGTGACGTCCAGCGCCGTGGTCGGCTCGTCGAGCACCACCAGCAGGGGGTCGCTGATCAGCGCCATGGCGGCCATGACGCGCTGCAACTGCCCGCCCGAGACCTGGTGCGGGTAACGCTCGCCGATGTGTTCGGGGTCTGGCAGGGCCAGGTCGCGGAACAACTCGATGGCCTTTGCCCGCAATTGCTCGCGGCTGCCGCCCACACCGTGGATCAGCGCACCTTCGAGCACCTGATCGATCAGGCGGTGCGCCGGGTTGAAAGCCGCCGCGGCGCTCTGCGCCACGTAGCTCACCCGGTTGCCACGCAGGGCTTGCAGTTCGCCCTCGCTCAGGGTCAACACGTCTTGATCACCCACCCGCACTTCACCGCCGGCGATGCGGCAGCCACGGCGCGCATAGCCCAGCAGCGACAGGGCAATGGTGGTCTTGCCCGAACCCGACTCGCCGATCAGCGCCAGTACTTCGCCGCGCTCCAGGCTGAAACTCACACCCTTGACGATCTCGGTTTCGCCGCTGTCGCCGCAGGCGTTGACCCGCAGGTCCTTGACTTGGATGAGATGGCTCATTCAGTGCCCTCCCTTGCTACGCTGGCGACGGCTGGAAATGCTGTCGATCAGCAGGTTGATGCCCACGGTCATGGAGCCGATGGCCAACGCCGGGATCACCAGCGCCGGCGCCCCCTGGCTGAGGCCGCCGATGTTTTCCCGCACCAGCGAGCCCAGGTCGGCGTCCGGAGGCTGCACGCCCAGGCCCAGAAAACTCATGCCACTGAGCAGCAGCACGATGAAACCGAACCGCAGGCCCAGGTCGGTGAGCACCGGGTTGAGCATGTTCGGCAGAATCTCCACGCAAGCGATGTACCAGCGCGGCTCGCCGCGGGTACGGGCCACTTGCACGTACTCCAGCGCTTCGATGTTGGTGGCCAGGCTGCGGGCAATGCGGTAGCAACCCGGTGCATAGCTGAGCACCGCCGTGGCAATCAGCAAGGGCACCGAGGCGCCGAACGCCGACACCACCACCAGCGCCAGCATCTTGCTGGGGATGGAAATCAACGCATCCATCAGGCGGCTGACGCAGCCGTCCAACCAGCGTGACGATACCACCGAGAGCAATGCCAACGAGGTGCCCACGGTGCTGGCGAGTACCGCCGCCACCAGGGCCAGGCCGACGGTGAAACGCGCGCCGATCAACACCCGGCTGAGCATGTCGCGGCCCAGGTAGTCAGTACCCAGGGGGAACGCCCGGCCTATGTCATCGAACACGTTGCTGGAGATCACGTCACCCACGCCGTGGGGCGCCAGCCAGCCGCCGAACAGCGCCACCAGCAGCCAGAAGGCACAGAGCCCCGCGCCGACCAGGCCCAACAGCGGCGTGCGCACCCGAGGGAACGGTTTGAAACGGGCAGACTTGCCAATGACGTTGTTCATTGCTGTCTCAGCCTCGGGTTGGAAAGGATTGCCGCCACGTCAGCCACCAGCACCAGCGCCAGGTAAGCGGCGCAGAACAGCATGGTGCAGGCCTGGACCAGGGCCATGTCGCGGTTGGTCACGGCGTCCACCATCAGGCTGGCGATGCCGGGATAGTTGAAGATGGTCTCGACGATGACCACGCCACCCAGCAAGTAGGACAGGCTCAGGGCCACGGCGTTGACGATGGGGCCGATGGCGTTGGGCAAGGCATGGCGCAGCACGATGCGCACCGGGCTTGCACCCTTGAGGCGGGCCATTTCCACATAGGGGCTGTCGAGCTGGTCGATGACCGCGGCGCGGGTCATGCGCGCCATCTGCGCCACGATCACGCAGCACAGGGTCACCACTGGCAAGGCATAGGCGCGCAGAAACGCCAGCGGCGTGTGCACCTCGGTGGCGAACGACAGCGCCGAAAGCCAGCGCAGCTTCACCGCGAAGATCAGTACCGCCAGGGTCGCCACCAGGAATTCCGGTACCGCTACCAGGGTCAGGGTACAGAAGCTCAGCACGCTGTCCAGGCGGCCGCCGCGGCGCATGGCCGAGACGATGCCCAGGGTCAGCGCCACGGGCACCGACACCAGCGCGGTCACGGCCGCCAGCATCAGTGTGCTGGGCAGGCGCCCCGCCATCAGTTCGCTGACCGGCATGGCGTTGGACACCGAGTCGCCCAGGTGGCCGGTGACCAGGCCGCCCAGCCAGTGCAGGTAACGGACGATGCCTGGCTGGTCCAGGCCCAACTGGGTGCGCAGCGCTGCCACCTGCTCGGGGGTCGCGAACTGGCCCAGGGCCTGTTGCGCGGCGTCGCCGGGCAGTATCGCGGTGATGGCGAACACCACCATCGACACGATCAGCAGCGTCAGGGCCACCAGGCCCAGGCGCCGCGCGATCAGCCAGTACAGAGTGTTGTGCATGGTACGTCTCCTGCACCTGTGTGTTTACCCGGTTCAACGCGTTCCCGTAGCCGCGGCCTTCGGCAGCGGCTACGAAGGCTGAGGTCAGGCGTCCAGCCACACCTGCTCGGCGAACATGTAACCCATGAAACCGCCCAGCGGGTTGCTGCCGTAGCCCTTGATGCGCGCGTCCACCCCATCGATGTTACTGATGAACACCGGAATGCCGATGCCGCAGTGGTCGTGCACCAGGGTCTGCATGTCCTTGTACATCTGGCTGCGCTTGGCGTCGTCGGTCTCGCCGCGGGCGGTCATCAGCAACTGGTCGAACTGCTCGTTCTTCCAGCCCGACTCGTTCCAGGGCGCCGTGGACTGGAAGAACTGCGAGAAGATGATGTCAGCGTTGGGCCGCGGGTTGATGTTGCCGAAACTGATGGGGTGCTTCATCCAATGGTTGGACCAGTAGCCATCCGACGGCAAGCGGTTCACGGTCAGGTCCAGGCCGGCCTGCTTGGCCGACTGCTGCAACAGCACCGCCATGTCCACCGAACCGGTGGCGGCCGGCGAGGCCACCAATGGCATCTTGACGCTGGCCATGCCGGCTTTCTTCAACAGGAAGCGCGCTTTGTCCGGGTCGTACGGCGTCTGCGGCAGGTCGGCATTGTAGTAGCGCGAACCGGGCGCGATCGGGTGGTCGTTGCCCACTACCGCATAACCGCGGAACACCGCCGACTTCACCTGCTCACGGTCCAGCAGGTACTTCATGGCCTGGCTGAAATCGGCATTCTGGGTGGGCATCTGGTCCTGCCGCAGGATCATGTCGGTGTAGTTGCCCGACGGCGCGTCCACCACCGCGTGCCCGGCACTGGCGGCGATGCGGGCGGTGGAGCGCGGGTTGACCTCGTTGATCATGTGCACGTCGCCGGACAGCAGCGCATTGACCCGCGACGGCTCATCGGAAATAGCGATGAACTCGATCTCGTCCAGGTACGGCAGGCCCGGTTTCCAGTAGTTGGGGTTGCGCGCCGCCACCGAGCGCACGCCTGGGCGGAACTCCTTGACGGTGAACGGCCCGGTGCCGATGCCCAGGTTGAAGTCGGTAGTACCGGCCGGCACGATCAACAGGTGCGACACGGCCAGAATCGATGGCAGCTCGGCGTTGGGCGCGCTCAGCTTGATCTGTACTTCCAGCGGGCCGGTCGCCTTGATCTCGGCGAACTGCTCCATCAGCGGCATGACCTTGGAGCCGGTGGCCGGATCCTTGTGCCGGGTCAGGGAAAACACCACGTCCTCGGCGGTCAGCGACTTGCCGTTATGGAAGGTGATGCCGTTGCGCAGGGTGATGACCCACAGGCTGGCATCGGTGTGGTCGATTTTCTCGGCGAGTTCAAGCTGTGGCACCAGGTGCGAGTCGAAACGGGTCAGGCCGTTGTAGAACATGTACTGGCGGGCGTAGTCGGTGGACAGTGCGCCCTTGGCCGGGTCCAGGGTGTCGGCGGTAGACGACGACATGCCGGCCACGCGAATTTTTCCGCCCTTCTTGCCCACGGTGGCGGGGCCGGCATCGGCTTCGGCGGCGAACACCGAACCGGCGCCTCCCAGCAAGCCACCGACGCTGCTGGCCATGATCCCTGCCACCCCCAGCATGCGCAGGGCGTCACGGCGTGACATGCCACGGTTCAAACCATCGAAAATACGCACACTGTCGGCGCCGGTGATGAGCTGGGCTTCGACCTTCTTGTCTGTCATGGCGGTTCTACCTGTCGAGAATCGGGTTACACGAAGGGCTCGCGGTTGGCCGCGAACGTGCTTGAACGAAAGCAGGTTGAATCAGTGCAAGTGGTCCTGCAGCCGGTAGTACGCGCCTACCAGGGGCAGGAACCAGGGTTTGCCGAAATGCCCCGGAATGGCTGGCCAGTCGAGCCCGCGCCAGGGGTTGGCCGCGGCATTGCCGTCCAGCACATCGGCCATCACCCGGCCCATGTGTACCGACATCTGCACGCCATGGCCGCTGTAGCCCATGGAGTGGAAAATACCGCCATGCTGGCCGGCCCGTGGCAGGCGGTCGGCGGTCATGTCCACCAACCCGCCCCAGCAATAATCGATGCGCACCCGGGCCAGTTCCGGGAACATCTGCGCCAGGGCCGCGCGCAGAATCTCGCCGCTCTTGGCGTCGGAACGCGGGCTGGACATGGCGAAGCGCGCCCGGCCGCCAAACAGCAGGCGGTTGTCCGGCGTCACACGGAAATAATTGCCGATGATGCGGCTGGTCACGTACGAGCGCTGGGCCGGCAGCAACCGGGCCAGCAGCTCAGGGGCCAGTACCTCGGTGACAATGATGAAACTGCCCACCGGGGCCATGCGCCGGCGGTACCAGTTCAGGTCGCCTACCTGGGACGCCCCCGAGGCCAGCAACAACTGCTTGGCCTGTACCGAGCCACGTGCCGTGTGCACCTGGTACCCGCCCGCCCTGGCCTGCCACTGGCTGACCGCGGCGTTTTCGTAGATCAGCGCCCCCTTGCGCGCGGCCGCCTCGGCCAGCCCCACGCCAAAACGGCCCACATGCATCTGCACGCCATTGCGCTGCAACAGGCCGCCGTGAAACTGATCCGAGTCCACCTCGCGGCGCACCTCGGCGGCCGACAGCAACTGCACGTCGGCATCCACCTCGCGGCGAATCAGTTCACAGGTTCTGGCCATGCCGGCGAAATGCTCCGGCTTGGCGGCCAGCTTCAGTTTCCCATTTCGCTGGTAATGACAGTCGATGCCCTCGCTGTGCACGATTTCGTCCACGCTGGCCACCGCGCTTTCATAAGCCTGGTAGAACGCTCGGGCCTGCCCTGCGCCCAGCTTGGCCGACAACGCCGCGTAGTCCTGGGCCACCCCGGTGTTGCATTGCCCGCCGTTGCGCCCCGATGCTTCGCCGATCACGCGGCCGGCCTCGAACACCGCGACCCGGGCGCCTTTTAGCGCCAAGGCGCGCGCCGCCGACAGGCCGGTGAAGCCACCCCCCACCACGGCCACGTCAACCTGCCCCTCGACCGGCCCGGCCTGGCCGAGGCCGAAGGCCGGGGCGGTATCCAACCAGTAGGATTCACTGCTCATGTACGGCTCCTGCAGGCAATGGGAACGGGCGCCAGCGTGGCGGCGCCCAGGGGTGCGCTTACAACCCGACGAGGCCCGGCAGGCCGCCGATGTCGCTGATCTGGTTGTACTCGTAGCTGGCGTTGGCCGCAGGCTCATGGCCCCGGGCAACGAAGGCCTTGTTCTTGATGCCCATGTCATGGGCCGAGAACAGGTCGTAGCGGAAGCTGGAGGACACGTGGAGCACGTCCTCGGGGCCGCAACCCAGGTTGTCCAGCATGAACTCGAAGGCCGCCAGGCGCGGCTTGTACACCTTGGCCTGGTCGGCGGTGAATACCTTGTGGAACGGCACGCCCAGCTTGTCCACATTGGACATGATCTGCGAATCGCTGGCGTTGGAGAAAATCACCAGGGGGATCTTGTCGGCGATCTTCGCCAGGCCCGCGGTCACGTCCGGGTGCGGGCCCCAGGTGGGCACGGCGTCGTAGTAGAGGCGTGCCTCGGCTTCGCTGAACGGTACGCCCCAGCGCTTGCAGGTGCGCTCCAGGGCGTTCTTGAGGATGACGTCGTAGGGCTGCCAGTCGCCCATCACTTCATCCAGGCGGTAGGACGAGAAACTCTTGACGAAGGCGTCCATCTTTTCGGCCGGCACGCGGTCGGCGAACAGCTCACGGGTCATGGCGCCCATGTGAAAATTGGTGAGGGTGCCGTAGCAATCGAAGGTGATGTATTTGGGGCGAAGAAAGCTCATGGTGCCGTCCTGAGTTCGTGGAAGTCTGTGGCGCAAAGGCCCGTTGTTGCAGTCCCGGGGAGGGCAACCCTCCGTTGCGCAGCGACTTCATTACAACACTGTGAAATCAGCAGATGGCGTTTAAAGCGCAGGCTGGAAAACACAAAAAACCGTTTTGACACGTCCCCGCAGCATTGCGTGCTTTCTGCTCCACACGCGGGCAAAGGCCGAAAAAGTGCGCCGTTTTGGCCCCGGAATTCGGGACCCGGACGGCAGCAGCCGGCGAACGGCAGCAGAATCTGCGCCGGAAAAGACCAATGCAAGACGAGCGCCAGGTGCGTGGAAGCCTTGAAACAACGGGGGTTTTCCGCTGCTTTATAGAGGGGCCCACCACACCGCCCCTGCAGGCGGCCTGCGGCAAGCAGAATCTGCTGAAGACAACCCTGCCGACCTGGCTCGGTCCTGGCATTTGCTGCTGGGCACCTTGGCGGTGGAAGCAGTTAATGTGGTCTGCCCCGTGCCGCCGTGCACAATCTGCCGAAGTTGTCGCGCCCCCTTGCCAGCCCTCGGCGCAGGTGCGATACAAGGCGCCATCGCGACCCATCGGAGGCCCTCATGCCTGACTACACGTACCGCCCCATGACCGCCGCCGACGTACCGGCCGCCCATGCCTTGTCCGCTGCCCTGAAGTGGCCGCACCGCGCCCAGGACTGGGCCATGCTGCAGAGTGTCGCCGACGGCTTCGTCGCCTTGGACAACGGCCGCGTCATCGGCTCGGCCTTCGCCTGCCACCAGGGCGCGTGGTCGACCATCGGCCTGGTGATCGTCAGTGACGACTACCAGGGCCATGGAATTGGCCGGCGCTTGATGGACCTGGCACTGGCAAGCATCGGCCCACGCACGGCGCTATTGAATGCCACCGTGGCGGGGGCGCCGCTGTACCGCAAAATGGGTTTCGTGGAATTCGGCCACATTCAGCAACGCCAGGGGACCGTGGGCGCCCTGACCGCGCCTGCCACGCCGGGCCGCGGGCTGACGGCGGCAGACCACCCCCGCATGAGCGCGCTGGCCAGTGCCGCTACCGGGCTGGCGCGCGGCAGCGTGATGCAGGCGGTGTTTGCCGACATCGAGCAGGCGGTTGGCATCGATGTCGACGGCCAACTTCAGGCCTTCGCCGTGCTTCGCCCATTCGGCCGCGGCCGCTGCATAGGCCCGGTGGTGGCCGGCAGCGCCGAGCAGGCGCAAGGGCTGATCGAGCACCTGCTGGCCCAGGTCCCGGATGCCTTCGTGCGCATCGACATTCCCGTGGGCTGTGGGCTTGAAGGGTTCCTGGAGAGCGTCGGTTTGCCCGGGGTGGATACCGTTACCTGCATGAGCCGCGGGGAAATCCCGCAGCCCTCGGGTGACGCGCGTACCTTTGCGTTGGTGACTCAGGCCATTGGTTGATTGCAGGGGAAAAGGATATGAGCGGTTCGATTGCAGTGGTGTTGGCGTTTGCAGAGGGGCACGCTGCCTGCGCCGCGGCAGGGGTGGGCCCATGGGTGGCCGACGATCCGTTCGCCGCGGGGCGCAGTACCGTCTTCACTGACGACCTGGGGTTTGCCGCCGGTGTCGTCAGGGTGGGCGGCCGGCATGAAGTGGTGGACTATCCGCTGACCGAGATGCTGGTCGTGCATGCCGGGGAATTGAGCGTGGTCAGCGGCGAGCAAGTGGTGCACTTGAAGGCTGGGGGCAGCGTGGTCATCGCCCGGGGCACGGCATTCACCCTCGACGCTGGTGCCGGGACGCTGTGGGCCTGGTGCGCAACCCGCGCACACGCTGGCGCAACGCCTGGGCTGACGGTACTGGACCGGCACGCCCACTTGAGCCCGTCCGCGCCGCCGGGTGACGACATCCTCATCAGCCAGGCCCCCCAGTGCCGGGCCCAAGGGGCGTTTGAGGAAGGCGCCCTGCGCATCGGCGTGTGGGACTCCACTGCGTATGAGCGCCGCAGCCGCGGGCATCTGTGCCACGAGTTGATGCACCTGACCGAAGGCCAGGTGACATTGCGCCTGGACCAGGGCCGCGAGCTGGTGGTGAACCCTGGCGACACCGTGTTCGTCGCCAAGGGCGCGCGTTGCGGGTGGTTGAGCCAGGGCTACGTGCGCAAGTTTTACGCCGTGGTCTGAGGCGCTTGAAACTATCATTTTCTTAATGATCCTCTACGGAACACCCGCCCTCTTCCGGCACTCACACCCTTGATCCCCCCATTCAAGGAGCCCCGCAATGCCCACAGCCGCCGATTTCATGGTCAACACCCTCAAGCAGGCGGGCGTCAAGCGCGTCTACGGCGTGGTTGGCGATTCGCTCAACGGCTTTACCGATGCCATGCGCCGCCTGGGCGGCCTGGACTGGGTGCACATGCGCAATGAAGAGTCCGGGGCGTTCGCCGCGGGCGCCGAGGCCCACCTGACCGGCGAGCTGGCGGTGTGCGCCGGTAGCTGCGGCCCCGGCAACCTGCACCTGATCAACGGCCTGTTCGATTGCCACCGCAGCGGCGTGCCGGTACTGGCCATCGCCGCCCATATTCCCAGCAGCGAAATCGGCATCGATTATTTTCAGGCCACCCACCCCGAATCCCTGTTCAAGGACTGCAGCCACTACGTGGAACTGGTATCACGCCCCCAGCAACTGCCCCAGGTGCTGGAGCGCGCCATGCGCGTGGCGGTCAGCCGCCGCGGCGTGGCGGTGGTGGTGATTCCCGGTGACGTGGCACTGGAGTCGCTGGACGCACCGGTCAGCCAGTGGCTGGCGCCGAAACCGCCCGTGGTGGTGCCCGATGCGGTGCAACTGGATGAGCTGGCGCACTTTCTCGACGCCGGCAAGCGCATCACCCTGCTGTGCGGCGCGGGCTGCGCCGGGGCCCATCAGGAAGTCGTGGCGCTGGCCCGCCTGCTCAAGGCGCCCATCGTCCATGCGCTGCGCGGCAAGGAGCACCTGGAATACGACAACCCCTACGACGTCGGCATGACCGGCCTGATCGGCTTTGCCTCGGGTTTCAACGCGATGAAGGCCTGCGACACGCTGCTGATGCTGGGCAGCAACTTCCCCTACCGGCAGTTCTTTCCCGAGCACGGCCGCGTGGCCCAGGTCGACCTGCGCCCCGAGGCTCTGGGCAATCGCTGTTCGTTGAAGCTGGGGCTGATCGGCGACGTGCGCCACACCCTGCAGCAACTGCTGCCACGGCTGCAGGAACGCACGGATACCACCCACCTGGACACCGCATTGGCAGACTACGCCAAAACCCGGAAAGACCTGGACAACCTCGCCGAAAGCGGGCCGAACAGCTCCACCATTCACCCGCAGTACGTTAGCCGCCTGGTCAGCGAGATGGCCGACGCCGACGCCATCTTCACCTGTGACGTGGGCACGCCCACTGCCTGGGCTGCACGCTACCTGAAAATGAACGGCCAGCGCCGCCTGATCGGCTCGTTCAACCATGGCTCCATGGCCAATGCCATGCTTCAGGCCATCGGCGCCCAGGCCACCCTACCCGGCCGCCAGGTGATATCGCTGTCCGGTGACGGCGGCTTCAGCATGATGATGGGCGACTTCCTCACCCTCAAGCAGGCCAAGCTGCCGGTCAAGGTCATCGTGCTGAACAACGGCACCCTGGGCTTCGTCGAAATGGAAATGAAGGCCAGCGGCTTCGTCGATGTAGGCTGCGACCTGGAAAACCCCAACTTCGCCGCCATGGCCGAAGCCATGGGGGTCAAGGGTATTCGGGTAGAGAAACCCCAGGACCTGGAAGCCGCCCTGGCCCAAGCCTTTGCCCACGACGGCCCAGTGCTGGTGGACGTGGTCAGCGAACGGCAGGAGTTGATCATGCCGCCGGAAATCACCGCGGCCAACGTCAAGGGCTTCGGCCTGTTCATGATGCGCGCCGTGCTGGATGGGCGGGCCAAGGAACTGGTGAACCTGGCCAAGGGCAATTGGTGGCGGTGAAGCCCCTGTAGCGGCGCCCCAGGCCGCGCCCTGGGGCGCCGCGGCGTATCAGGCGCACCCTGTGCAGGCTGACGCGGCCTTGCGGCTGCCGCTACAGAAATTGTACAAAACTATCGCTTCGTAGAACTTTCGTTACCATCGGTCGGTCGGACCCTCCAGACTTTTACTGGACTGATCGATGCCCGCTTCTACCCTTCGCCTTGCCATACTCGGCCCCGGCCATGACGCATTACCCCCCGCCAGCCCTCGCTTCACCGACCTTGTGGCGTTGTTTGCACAACCTCCCTGCGACGTCGTGGTACTCACCGCAACGGTTGAACAGAATGCACGTTGGGCCGAGCAGTTGCGTCGCCACCCCGCTTACGCCCTGACCCTGATCTACTGCACCACCGACCACCCCTTGACCGGTGCCCTCACCGACGGCCCCTTGCCGGGCCAATTGCACGCCGCCTGGCAGCAATGGCAGGAACGCCTGGCGGTCTTCAACCTGGGCCGCGCGCCCGAAGGCCTTGAGGCCCACGTCCTGGCGTACCTGTGGTTGCGGGCACCCGGTAGCCTGAAAGCCGTGCGCGCCCCCTTGTCACCGGGGCACTACAGCTACCCTCTGGTGGATGCCCTGGGTGGCGACCAAATCAACGCCCACGCGCTGGTACAAAACCTGGCGCAGCGTCACCTGCTCGACAGCACCGCGTTGGTGGACCGCATCCGGCTGTGCCGCAGTTGCGGCAGCGGCCACCTCAATTACGTGGACGTGTGCGTTGAGTGCACGGCCCTGGACATCGTCCGCCAGCCTTCGCTGCACTGCTTCACCTGTGGCCACATTGGTGCCCAGACCGAGTACCTCAAGGACGGCGTGCTGGTGTGCCCCAACTGCCTGACCCGGCTGCGCCACATCGGCACCGACTACGACCGGCCGCTAGAAAACTACCGCTGCAACGCCTGCCAGGCGTTCTTCGTCGACGCCGATGTCGAGGCGCGCTGCCTGGACTGCGGCCAGCACCACGCGCCCGACCAGTTGCAGGTGCGCGAGGTCCGCGATTACCAGCTGTCCGAGAGCGGCCAGCTCACGGCACGCCAGGGCCTGGAGCGCAGCAGCGACGCCTACTTCGGCGGCCTGGCCATGGTGGGGGTCAGCACGTTCAAGACCCTGCTCGACTGGCAACTGGAACTGATTGCCCGTCATGGCACCCCCACCTTCGCCTTGCTGGGCCTGCGCTTTCGCAACCTGGGCGTGACCCTGCGCCGCCTGGGCCCACAACGGGGCCATGCCTTGCTCGACAGCCTGATCGAGCGCATCCAGGTGGCCATCCGCGAGACCGACCGCTGTACCCGCACCAGCGAAGAGCACCTGTGGCTGCTGCTGATGTACACCGATGCGCCCGGCCTGCGAACCGTGACCGAACGCCTCAACCAGATCGGCGAACTGTTCGTGGGCCAGGACCTGCAGGACATCCAGCTGACCACCAGCGGCTGCGTCGCGCCGGGGGAACTGATTGACAAGGAAGACGCCGAACTGCTGATGGCGCGCCTGGCCGGAGCGCTCTGATGGGCGTGCTCCTGGACCACCTCCACGCCTGGCTGGCGCAGATCGAGGGGCCCGACGGCCATTGGCAGTTGTTCCTGATGGTCTTCCCGTACTTTCTGCTGCTGGAAGTGCCGCTCAACCTGCTGGTGCTGCTGGGCACACTGCGCTGGTTCATACGTGAGCACGGCGCGGTGCCAATTCACCGCAACTGGAACCCACGGGTGTCGGTGATCATCACCTGCTACAGCGAAGGCAAGGACGTCGAGCTGACCCTGCGCAGCCTGGCCGAACAGACCTACCCGGGCATGATCGAGATCATCCCGATTGTCGACGGCGCCAGCGCCAACGCGGTGACCACCGAGGTGGTGCGTCGCTTCAAGGCCGAGCACCGCCTGCCGGCCAACCGCGTGCTGCGGCCCATCGCCAAGTGGCAGCGCGGTGGCCGGGTGTCGTCGTTGAACACGGGCCTGGCCTTCAGCACGGGCGAGATCCTGATCAACGTCGATGGCGACACCTCGTTCGACAACGACATGGTGGTGCGCATGGTGCGCCACTTCGTCGACCCGAAGGTGCCCGCTGTGGCAGGTAGCTTGCGCGTGCGCAATGCACGCCAGTCGTGGATCGCGCGCATCCAGGCGCTGGAGTACCTGCTGTCGATCCACATGTGCAAGATCGGCCTGGCGGAGTGGAACCTGGTCAACAACGTCTCGGGGGCCTTCGGCGCGTTTCGCCGCGACTTCCTGCGCCAGGTCGGCGGCTGGGACACCCACACCGCCGAAGACCTGGACCTGACCCTGCGCATCAAGAGCTACTTCCGCCGCTACCGCCTGCGCATCCCGTTCGAACCCCGCGCTATCGGCCATACCGACGCGCCCTCGACCTTGCGCAGCTTCCTTGACCAGCGCCTGCGCTGGGACGGTGACCTGTTCTTCGTCTACCTGCGCAAGCACCGCCATGCGTTCACGCCGCGGCTGCTGGGCTGGCCGAACTTCCTGATGCTGATGCTCAGCGGGCTGTTCTTCCAGCTGGTGCTGCCCTTCATCATCCTGGGCTACAGCCTGGTGGCGGTGTTCATCCTGCCGTTCAGTGCGTTCGTGTTCTATTCGCTGCTGATCTACGCCTTGTACCTGGCCATGAGCGGCCTGCTGTACCTGGGGCTGATGCTGATGGTCAGCGAACGACCGCGCCAGGACCTGGCGCTGATCTGGATACTGCCGTTCTACCCCCTGGCGATGTACGCCCTGCGCTGCTGGAGCGTGGTCGCCATTCTCAATGAAACCCTGCGGCGCGGGCACGAGGAATCGAGCATGGCGCCCTGGTGGGTACTCAAACGGGCCAACCGGTTCTAAGGCTTTTTCTACACCATGATTGCAAAAACAGCACTTCGCCTGCTGCCCCTGGCCTTCTGCGCACCGCTGTTGGCCACGGCTGCCCCCTTGACCCTTGAACAGGCGCTGCACCAGGCCGGCGACGGCTATGGCACGGCTTCGGCCAGCGCCCGGTTGCAGGCCCGCTACGCCGCCCGCGACCAACGTGACAGCGAGAGTGGCTGGGAGATGTTCGGCAATGCCAACGTCGGCCGCTACCACGAGCTGGTCACCGAAGACATCCGCGATGACTACTACGGCCGCAACGCCGCCATCGGTGTGCGCTACCCGCTGCTGGGCAGCCTGCGCCGGCGCATGGATGCCGTGCGCGCCAGCGAGCATGACGCGCGTCTGGGCGAGATCGAACAGGGTTACCAACGCGCCCGCCAACGCCTGGCCGTTCGCAGCGCCTACGCCGACTGGTGGCGCGCCACCCAGGAACAGCAACTGTGCCAAGGTGTGGAGGCCGCCGCCCAGGACGCCGCGCAACAGGTGCACAGGCGGCTGGAGGGCCACTGGATTCTGCCTTCCGACGCAGGCCTGATGACCAGCGAGTGGTCCGCCGTGACCCACCGCTGTGCCTTGCAGGCCGACCTGCTGGACGATATGCGCACCAGCCTGCGCAGCCTGGGCGTGGACGTAAGCCCCGACGACACCCCGCAAGCCACCACGCTGGCCAGCCACCCACAGCCGTTGCGGGCCTGGCAGGACCAGTTGGAAAGCAACCCGCGCATGGCCCGGCGCAATGCCGACCTGGCCAGCGCCGAGCAGGACCGCAAGCGTCCCTGGTACAGCGCCATCGAGTCGTATTTCAACGTCACCCAGACGGTGGAACAGCGCAGCGGTGCCGGTGACAACGGCAGTGGCCTGAGCGCCGGGGTGACCTTCTCGGCACCCGTGGACCTGATGGACTACGGCTCGGCCCGTGGCCGCGAAGGCGAAGCGCGCTACCAGGCGGCCGTGCAGGCCCAGGAACAGGAGCGCGGCAGTTTGCTGCGCGAATTGGGCAAGGTGCTGGAACAGCAACGGCGCAACGTGGATGAATACGTGTGGCGCAGTGAGCGCCGCCACGCCGTGGACCAGATCATCGGCGAGCGCCGCCAGCGTACCGGGCTGGACGCCGGCGAGGCCAGCCTGCGCCTGTTGCAGGCAGAAGTGGACCACTACAACGCCGGCTTCGCACAGATCGCCGCCTGGCATGCCGCCTGGTTGCAGGACGCAGCCCTGCGCCTGTTCGGCGATGAGAGTCCGGCGTTCGACGCGCTGCTGGGCGGGCAACGGTTGCAGTGGCAAGGCAACCCCAGCGTCCCGGCCGAGGCGAGTTGGCGCCAGGGGACCTACCTCTGGCACAGCCAGGCGCTGCTGGACTCCAGCCAACAGGACCGGCAGTTGCAAGCCTTGAAACAGGCCGGTATGCAGGTGGTCAATGTGGGCCTGGACAGCGGCCAGGTGGCTGACATGGCCCATACTCAGGCGTCGCTCATCAATCTGCTACGCCGCGCCCACGCCCAGGGCCTGCAGGTCAACCTGCTGCTGGGCGACGCGACCTGGATCAAACCCGGCCAGCGGCACCAGTTGATTGCCCTGATCCAGCGCCTGGGCCCCCTGCCCTTCGACGGCCTGCACCTGGACCTGGAAGTCGAACAACTGGGCTGGCCGGTGCCGGACCAGCGCCTGCGTCAGTGGCTCGACACCTTGCGCGAAGCCAAGGCCGCCAGCCCCTGGCACGTGAGCCTGTCCAGCCACCCACGCTGGTTCAGCGAACAGGCCCAGCGCACCCCGTGCGTGCCCTGCGAACTCCAGCACCTGGGGGTGAGCGAGGTGAGCCTGATGATCTATACCCGCAACCCCCAGGCCAGTACCACCAAGGCCCTGGCCATCGCCCACCAGTGGCCGGCGCTGCACCTGCGCCTGGCCCAGAGCGTGGAACCCGACCAGCCTGCCGACCTCAGCTGGGCTGACGCCAACGCCCAGCAATTGCAGGCTCAGGCCGCACGCTGGCAACAGGCCCTGCAGCCCGCCGGCCTGACTGGCGTCGACTGGCAATCCTGGACTGACTACCCGAGCGCCCCATGAAGATTCGATTCAACAGCCCCAAAGAGCAGCACCCCACCCAGGACAATGGCATGCAGGTGCTGTACGCACCCGGCAAACGCCTGGCGTTCCGCCTGCGCTGGTACCTGATCCTGTTCCTGATCCTGCTGCCAGCCCTGTGGCTGGCGGGCCGCTACGGTCTGGACCTGTTGCGCATCGAGGCCCCGGCCCTGGTGCGCCTGCCCACCCTGGACGTGCGCGCGTTGCAACCGGGCGAGGTCCGCGCCCTGCGCGTGCAGGCCGGTGACCATGTGGAGGCTGGCACGCCGCTGGTGGACCTGGACAACCCCGAATGGCGCCTGCGCCTGACCTTGCTGCAAGCCGACAGCACGGCCACCTTGGGCACCAGCGCCGACCTGGGTGCCCACAGCCGCTCGGTGCTGCAAAGCCTGGTCAACCGTGCCGCGCAACGGGTCAGCGATACCCGCAGGCTGGTCCAGCAAGGCGCCGCCACCCGCGGCGAATTGCTGGAGGCCCAGAACGCCCTTGACAGCCGCGAGGCTGAACTGCTGGCATTCGAGCGTAGCATGAGCACTGGCGGCAGTACCGAGAACCAGCGCTATGAGCAACAGCAGCAGCGGGAACGCCAGTGGCTGGGCCAGCAACTGGCGCGCATGAACGTGGAGGCCAGCGAGCGTGGGCGTGTGGCGGAAGTCATCACCGCACCCGGTGAAAACGTCGGCCCCGGCACCTTGCTGATGCGCCTGGAGCGCAGTGGCCCGGCGCAGTTGTGGGTCTACCTGGACCCCAAGGATGTGGAGCATGCTACCCCGGGGTCGCCCCTGGACGTGCGCCTGCCCAATGGTCAGTGGGTGGGTGCGCAGGTCATCAACCCGGCAGAAAGCGCCAACCCGCTGCCCAGTGATTTGCGCAAGCCGTTCAGCAGCCCTGCACGGGGCCTGATGGTACCGGCGCGCTTCACCGCACCGTTGGCCAGCGAATGGCGGATCGACTCGTTGCCGGTGCGCGTACGCTTCCCGCACCAGCACTTCAGCCTGTTCGGCTTCACCCTCTAGACGCCGCGCGCTGAATGCCGCGCCCCGCAGGGAACGCAGGGGCGCGCCAGGGCTCTACACTGGGAACGGGCGCCGTGCAGGCGCCTTCCTGATGCCGCCAGAAGGATGATCCCGTGCCCCGACTTGGCCTGCCCCTGCTGTGGAGCTTTTCCCTGTGCTGCGCCGCCACTTGCGCCAGTGGCGCCAGTGACGCACCGCTCAGCCCCTCCCCCGAACGACTGGCCGCCAGTGGTATCCACCCCGCACCGCGAACCGCTGATGGCTATGAGAACAACGACGGCCCGCTGCAGCACGGTTCCGTGTGGAAATGGCGCTGGAACGCCTTTATCCATCACCTGCCACCGCCCCCGGAAAACGGCTACGCCTTCCCCATGGCCCACCCGGATGTGGCCTGGCTGAAAGCCAACCGCAGTACCGACACCCTGACCTGGGTCGGCCACTCGACGGCGCTGGTGCAGGTGAACGGGGTAAATGTGCTGACCGATCCGGTGTTCTCCGAACGCGCATCGCCTTTCACCTTCGCCGGCCCCAAACGGCGGACGCCACCGGGGCTGGCCCTGAACGAGTTGCCCCGCATCGACGTGGTGCTGATTTCCCACAGCCACTACGACCACCTCGACACCGCCAGCGTCCAGGCCCTGAATGCTCAGCCGGGTGGGCCGCCGCGCTTCCTGGTGCCCTTGGGCATCAAGGCCTGGCTAGCCGGCAAGGGCATCGACAACGCCGAGGAGCTGGACTGGAGCGACCACACCCGGGTCGCCGGCCTGGACTTCTGGTTCGTGCCGGCTACCCACTGGTCCGCCCGCAGCTACACCGACCGCAATGAAACCCTGTGGGGCGGCTGGGCAGTCAAAACCGTGCCCGGCGCCGCGCGGCCCTACTCGTTCTACTTTGCCGGCGATACCGGTTACTCCAGCGACTCACGGCGCATTGGCGCCGCCTTTGGCGGCTTCGACCTGGCATTGATTCCGGTAGGCGCCTACGCGCCCCGCTGGTTCATGGGCCCGCAGCACGTCGATCCCGAACAGGCGGTGAAAATCTTCCAGGACGTGGGTGCGAAAAAAGCCGTGGGCATTCACTGGGGCACGTTCGAACTGACCGACGAGCCACTGGATGAACCGCCGAAGAAGTTGCATGAAGCGGCCCAGGCGGCGGGCTTGCCCGAAAACGCCTTCACGGTATTGCAGCATGGGCAGATGGTCCGGCTTGCACCGTGAGAGCGGGCTTCGGGCAGCCCGCCCACATCAGCCGTGCACGGCTTCGGGCCGTGCACAGCGCAGGCAGTCGCGCCCGGCGCGTTTGGCGTCATACAGGGCGCTGTCGGCCAAAGCGATCAGGGTATTGGCGGTAACCCGCGGCGCCATCGCCGCCGCGATGCCCAGGCTGATCGTCACCCGCGCCCCTTCGCCCAGCACCGGGTGGGGAACCCCCAGCGACGCCACCGCGCCGCGGAAAGCCTCGGCCAACTCCCTGGCCTGGGCCGCATCGGCATCCACCTGCACCACCAATATTTCCTCGCCGCCAAAGCGAAACGCCAGGGCACCATGCGCTTGCGCCGTGCGCTGCACGGCGTGGCTCACCTGCTTGAGGCACGCGTCGCCCTGCAGGTGGCCATAGTTGTCGTTGTAGGCCTTGAAGTGGTCGATATCCAGCAGAATCACCGCCACGCTGGCCGGCGCATTCGCCGCGGCCGCCCATATGGAGTTCATCACCTCGCCCTGATAGCGGCGGTTGAACAACTGGGTCAACGCATCGGTGCGCGCCAGGGCCATCAATTGCACCTGCAGCAAACGCCCGCGCAAGGCGAACAGATAACTCAGCCGGCTGCCGCGCTCCAGAAAGTAGGAGCCCATCAGCAACAGCGCCACCGTGGACACAAACAGCAACGCGTTGGCCCGCCAGATCCGGATGTCGGCAAAATCGGCGAGGTAGGTGGTCGCCAGTTGAATCCCCAGCATGCACAACATGGCCACCGAGGCGAAACGCGTGGGCAACTGCTGGATCATGGTGCAGTACACCATGATCAGCAGCATTCCCAGCTGGTAGTGCAACCGGTAGGGGCTGTCACTGTAGATCATCACCACCAGCGGCATCAGCGACGACACCACCGTGCCGGTCGCCGCCACCACTTCCACCGCCCAGCGCTGGGTCAGGCGCTGACCGAAATACAGCAAGGCGATGAACATCGGTGTTATCAGGCACAAGCGCCCTGCCGCCACCCAGGCGAACTTGTCGTTCAGGGTCAGCCAGTCGCTGAGCAGGAACAGGTTGTAGACCAGCGCGCCGCCGATACCGACAGTCGTGATGAACTTCAGACGCTGCTTGAGGGTGTCGCGCTGGTAACGCTGCTCCAATTCACGGCTGAAACGCAAAGTGCGCACCCCGGCGGCGATGGTCAGCTCGACCTCCGCCAGCATGTGAGGGTCGTCGGGGCTGGAGCTGTCGGGAGCGGGAACAGGCATGCGGCACCGGATCATGGGTTGGGTCGCAATGGGACAATACCAGGGGGGTGTTCGTGCCCATGTCCGTGGCAGGTCTGGTGTTTTTGTGCGGGACATGAGGGTATCGGCCAGGCTTCGGCAAAGCTGAAGCCGCCGGTCGGTGCTGTGCACCGGCCACTACCCTCACGGCTGTGCATCAAACCGCTGGCCAAACACCTCTACCAAAAAATCCATCACGGCGCGCAACAGCGCCGAGTGCCGCAAGTCCTCGTGCACCACCAGCCAGATATCCGGGCAAAACCCTTCGCCGTCCCAGGCCAGCCGCCGCAACCGGGGGTCGTTGTCGCCGATGAACGTCGGCAGACCAGCCACGCCGACGCCTGCCCGCGCCGCGGCGTGCTGGGTGGTGATATCGCTGACACCACACGCGATGGGCCGTCCCGCCGCCACGCCGAGCAGCCATTTCTGATGCGCGCGGTCGGCCCATTGGCTCTCGTAGGCGATGAATGCCCAGCGTACCGACGCCTCCAGGTGTTCATAGTCGAGGCTGGCGTACAGGGCAAAGGGCATGCTGCCCACCTTGCGGATGACACTGTCCGGCTCGGTTGGCCGGTAAAGCCGAATGGCGATGTCAGCTTCGCGGCGGCCCAACGACACACTCTGGGTTTGCCCGGCGAGGGACAGTTGCACCTGGGGATAGCGCTGACGGAACGCCCCCAGTGTGCCCGCCAGAAAGTTGCTGGCCAGCACCGGTGGGGCACTGACGGTCACGTGGCCGGCAGTGGGCGAGTGCTCGGCGCGCACTGCACGTTGTACCGCGAAGGCACTGGCCTCCATCTGGGTGGCCAGTTTGAACACCTGTTCGCCCACCCCGGTCAGTTGGCAGGCCCGGGGCAACCGGTCGACCAGGCGCACCTGCAATTGCGTTTCCAGGGCATTGAGGCGCCGGCTGACCGTGGCGTGGTCGACGTTCAACGCCCGCGCGGCGCCCGATAACGTGCCGGCCTGGGCAACGGCCAGGAAAAAACGAAGGTTTTCCCATTCGAACATCGGTGCGTTTTCTCCAGTTTGCCGTGCACTTTTACGGAATTTTCGCACAGAAGGTACCCCTGTAGCTTAAGTGGCTCAACCAGGAGGTCAACCGATGCAAGCGCTCACTCGCCCCACTTCACGCTCTGTGCAGTTCGCCACGTGCCTGGGCTTTTTCGTGGTGCTCATGGACGTCAGCGTGGTCAACGTGGCGTTGCAGTCCTTGCACGAAGGGCTGGATGCCGATATCACCGCGCTTCAATGGGTGGTGAATGCCTACGCCCTGGTGTTCGCCTCGCTGCTCTTGATGGCCGGTACCCTGGGTGACCGGCTGGGGGCCAAGCGTGTGTTCATGCTGGGCTTTGGCGTGTTCTCGCTGGCGTCGCTGGGCTGCGGCCTGTCCCCCAGCCTGGGTGCTTTGATCGGTTGGCGGCTGGCCCAGGGGGTAGGCGCTGCCTTGCTGGTACCTACCTCACTGTCACTGCTGCAACAAGCATTCGTCGACGACCACGCCCGTAGCCGCGCCGTGGGCTGGTGGGGGGCCGGCGGTGGCATCGCGCTGGCCGCGGGGCCGGTGGTGGGCGGGCTGCTGATCGCCGCGTTCGGCTGGCGCAGCCTGTTCTTCATCAACATGCCGGTCGGGTTGATCGGCCTGTGGCTGACCGCGCACCATGCCCCCAGCTCGCCGGCGCAGCCCGAGCGCAGCCTTGATATACCCGGGCAACTCGCCGCGGTACTGACCCTGGCCAGCTTCACCTTTGCCCTGACCCAGGCAAGTCAGTGGGGTTGGTGCAACCCCATGATTCTGGGGGCGTTGGCCGCAAGCCTGGTGCTGACGATGCTGTTCGTATGGCGGCAATCGCGCGCGGCTCAGCCGATGCTGCCCCTGGGCCTGTTCCACGACCCAGCGTTGCGCAGCGCCAGCCTCATCGGCCTGGTCGCGAACCTGGTGTTCTACGGCATGGTCTTCACCCTGAGCCTGTATTTCCAAGGGATCGAACAGTTCACCCCCGAGCAGACCGGGCTCGCGTTTCTGCCCATGATGGCCGTGCTGATGGTCATGAACATCCTCGCCAGCAGGCTGGCAAGGCGGGTCGGCCGGCGCTCACTGGCCAGTGCTGGCCTGCTGATCTCGGCAGTCGGTTACCTGCTGATGGTACCTGCCCTGACGATGCCCGGCTTCGGCTGGCTGATCGCCCCGATGCTGCTTTCTGGCAGCGGCATCGCCCTGACCATCCCCACCATCACCAGCGCCACCCTGATGTCGGTGCCCTCGGCGCTTGCAGGGACGGCATCGGGGTTGCTCAACGCGGCGCGGCAGGTAGGCGGCATCGTCGGTGTGGCGTGGTTCGGTTTTCTGGTCAGGGGGCCGGGGCCCCAGGCATTCATGCCGGGCCTGCGCGAGGCACTGTTCGTGGCGGTGGCGGCGTTGCTGCTCGCTGCAATGGCTGCCTTCAAAGGCCTACCGCCAGCCAGTGGCGGCGACCGCTCGCGGTAGGAGCGGTCGAAGCTCGGGAAAGCCAGCCCGCGGTCTGCACGATACACCGCGCCGCCCACTTCCCGAGCTGGCGCCCGGTCCTACCCGTTGGCAGCGCTGCCGCCGACACCCAGCAACCGCCCCGTGAACACTGCATTGCCCACGGCCGCATCCCGCGCGGTGTTGTCGAAGATGCACCACGTGGGTACGCCATCGGCGAGGGTCGCTTCGATTTCCCGGGCCAGGCGCTCAAGCCATTCGTCCCCATAGGCGCTGTAATAAATGCGCGGCGCGCCGTGCAGGCGCCAGTAGCGCAGACCCTGCCACCCGCCCGGCAGGCTATCGCTGCTGATTCGTGAGGGGTCGACCGCCGCCTGGGCGATCCGATGCGCTACCAGTAAATCGTGAGCCTCAACCCAGGACTCGTGCCGTGGCTCGACCACCACATCCCCTGAGTACTGCGCCCGCAGGGTCTGGAAAAACGCCTGCGCCACGCCCGCATCGAATGCCAGGGAGGGTGGCAACTGCACCAACAGGCAACCGAGCCGGTCCCCCAGTGCCGAGCATTGGCAAAGAAACCCTTCCAGCAGCATCGACACGTCTTGCAGGCGCTGTTCGTGGGTGATGGCCTTGGGCATTTTCACCGAAAAGCGAAACGCCTCCCCCACGCTGGCCGCCCAGCGGGCATAGGTGGCGGGGCGATGCGGGCGGTAGAACGCACTATTGATCTCGACGGCATTCAGGCGCGAGGCGTAGCGCGCCAGGTGGGTGCCAACGCTGGCGAATTCCGGCCAGTATTCGCGGCCAAGCTTCCAGCCCGCGCAGCCCAGGTAGAGCGCGGTGCGGTTCAAAACAGCACACCGCGGGCATCCCGCAGGAAGATCTCGACGGTTTTCGGCCCAATACCCTCGAACGCCTTGAGCCGCGTTTCGAAGGCCGGACAGTCGTCGCTGGCCTGGCGGATGTTGGTCACCTTGCCACCATACTCATCATTCAGGCGCCTGCTCAACTTGAGCAACCGTTCGGCGGTGGATTCATCGTATCGGGTATAACGTGCCTCCCCCAGCATGCGCACCAGCTCACGATGGCTGCACGCCGCCAGCTTGCTCGGTGTATCGCATCGGTGTTTTTGAACGATGACCCGGTAAGCCTCGGCGGCAATGTCACTCTGGATGCGCTTGCCCATCAGAAAACTGGCGACCAGCCATTTGAACAGCGCAGGGTCATCGTCTGCTCCCAGACGAATATTCAGATCGGCTGCGGTGATAACGCTTTTCACGGTGCGCACCTTATTGGCCGGTGGGAGGATACGCTTGTTGACCTGAGGGCTGCCGGTTTGGTTGCACAACGCCTGCCGCCGGATGTGAAGCCAGGTGCGCGAGCTTGCCCCCCCCACACAACCAGGTTGGTGGCATAATGGCTGGCATACCTTTGGCTGTACGCCAGAACCAGCCGTCTCTCGCGACAGGGGAATTGAAATGACGCCTCGCCCACTCCTGCGTTGGGCCGTGCTTGCCCTGGGACTGGCAATGTTGGCCGGGTGTTCCAGCCAGTCGGCCTCCAGGTGCTATGCAAAGGCGTTGCCGACCCGGGGCGAGGGCAGCCTGGCCTGGGGCGCGAGCCTCGGCGCGGCGCGCAAGAAGTCCCTGCAGAACTGCGCGCTCTACGCCGAGCGCTCGGGAGGCACGCCGCGTACGTGCAAGGTCGTGCTGGAACAGTGCAAATAGCCTCACCCCATTGAGCGAAACACCATGAACCGTCGCAAGAAGATCAATCAGCTATTGAAAGCCAATGCCAAGAAAGCCAGCGCCAAGCTGGCCCCCAAAAGCAAGCCGCAATACATCAGCAAGGCTGACCGGGCGAAACTGGCCAGTGAAACCGACCAGGCGGCCACCGCGCCTGCCGAGGCCTGAATGCCGTCAGGCGCTATTTGGCGCAACTGCTGGCACAGCATTCGCGGGGGTCGCCTCGGTCATCGCCCGGCTGTGTGGTTGGGCTCGCGATAGGGTGGTGGGTGTGGCCACTGGTGGCAAGCCTGTAGCTCATGACCATTGCGGCCCACCGAACACCCGGTCGAAGCCCCACTGAAACACCAGCGCGTACAGAAAGAAAAACCCGAACAGCCCCAGGTCAGCCGCCAGCGCCTGCCACAGCCCGATGCCTAGCCAGGCCGCCATCAAGGGGACCAGCAACACCACCAACCCGCCCTCGAAACCTGCGGCGTGCAGTACCCGTCGTGAGGGCGTGCGCGCCGGGTGACGCTGGTGGCGCTCCCAGTGCTCGAAAACCAGGTTGAACAACAGGTTCCAACCCAGAGCCACCACGCTGATGATCACCGCCAGCGCCGTGGAATAGCCCATGCCCTGGTGAAAGAACAGGTTCAGCAGCGGGCCGACGCACAGCACCGCAATGCCTTCGTAGAGCAACGCCTGAAGTACACGACGGGAAATGCCTTGCATGATCGGACACCTGAAACCGTTGAGAGACCGCTAGCCTAGCGCTGCGTCGCGTGCCGCCTCAAACGAGCTTTTCTGAGCCTGCCTCAAATGATTTCAGCCTGGACACACGGCCTATCGATAGCCTTTTCTCGACACCCGCCTATTGCTAGCCAAAACTGAATTTTTCCTAGCCAAAATCAGAATTCGGCTGAAAGGCCCATTCCAGACACCTTACGATACATTTTGACGCTCCCCGCGAATACGATACTATCGCTTCACACCTATTGCAGATGGCTTTACGGATGAAGATCAAGATCGAAAAAAACAACAACGATAACACCTGCCTGGTCTGGCTGAACGATGCCCCGGTCACCTTCCGCAACGAGGAAGAGGCCCAGGCCTATGTCGAACAGCTCAGGACCCGCCTGGAAGCGGCCCCCGTGCTGATGCCCGAACCTCGCGACTGAGCAGGCCGTCTCGTACCTGCCCTGGATGGACCACACATGATCAAGGCAATCAAGCAAGTCAACGATGCCCTGGACCAGCAGATGGAGCTCAATTTCTTCCTCGCCAACCAACTCATTCAGCTATCGCCTGCCCACGAACGCGACCAGTTGAAACAGCAATTGCATACGCGTCTCAGCGCCCTGCGCGAACACACCCTCACGGCCGCCAGCACCCTGGATGCCCTGAAAGAACGCCCTGCCCCTGCTACAAGCGGCGGCCTGGCGCGGCTCAAACGCTGGATCACCCGCTACTGAGTCACCTTGACTAAACACGTTCGGCTTGCGCTTCATAGGCTGCCAATGCCCATGATCGAGAGCCGACCGTGTTTGCCAGACTGCCCCTGACCGCCCTTCGCACCTTCGAGTCCGCTGCCCGCCTGGGGGGCTTCAAGGCGGCCGCCGATGAACTGGCGGTGACACCCGCGGCGGTGTCCCATCAGGTCAAGAGCCTGGAACAGCATGTGGGCGTGCTGCTGTTCGAACGCACCGGCCAGGGCGTGCGCCTGACCGCTGACGGCGAGCGCCTGCGACTCCAGGTGCACGATGCCTTGCGCGACTTGCTGGGCAGCTTGAGCGCGCTAGTGCCGGACCGTGATACTCACAGCCTGACGCTGACCACCACTGCGGCGTTCGCCAGCCTGTGGCTGATCCCGCGCCTGGGGGATTTCTACCGGCGCTACCCTGACGTCCAGGTACGGGTGCAAACCGACAACCAGCTGGTTGACCTGCACCGCGACGCGGCGGTGGACCTGGCCTTGCGCGCCGTCATCCAGCCCGACCCGACACTGTTTGCCCAGCCGCTGCTGGCGGAGTTCATGGCGGTTTACCTGCAGCCGGGCCTGGTAGTGCCGGACCAGGGGCCGCTGGACCTGATCAGCGTGCCGTGGCAAAGCCAGGCGCCCCTGGTCCTGGACTGGCCCACCTGGTGCGAGCGCGCCGGGCAATCGGACTGGCCAGCACGGGCGCGGCTGCGCCAGTACGATGATGAACACTATGCACTGCAGGCAGCCGTCGCCGGCCACGGCCTGGTGCTGGCCAGCAGCGTGCTGGTGGCTGACAGTGTCGCCCGGGGGCTGCTGGCGCCTTACCGTGCGCAGGTACGGCTGCCGGCAGCGACGTATTGCGCGGTGTGCGTGCCAGGTCAGGAGCGGCGCGCGCCTGTGCGCGAATTCATCGCCTGGCTACGCAGCCAGGTTGAGGGTTGCGCCTAGGCTTTGCTCGGCCATGCTGTATTGAAAACAGGCGCGAGTTTTCGCCTTGCCTGGCCTTCGCTGGAATGCATTTCATGCAAGCCCGAGGGATCCGAGCGGCGACCCCGGTTCAGGCGGGTATCCACGGCAGGTAAAACCGTTATACTGTTTAACGATTACTCCAACAAAAAGCCCGATGCCATGGCCACTCCCAGTACGTTGCCCCCCACCCCCGACACCCTCGATACCGGGGTGCTCGACGACCTGATCGGTTACGCCTTGCGGCGTGCGCAAATTCAGGTGTTCCAGCACCTGGTCGAGCGTCTGAATGCCTACGACCTGCGCCCTGCGCAGTTTTCCGCGCTGGCGATCATTGCCCAGAACCCGGGCCCCACCCAGGCGGAACTGGCCAAGAGCCTGGCAATCGAACCGCCCCAGGTGGTACCGATGGTGAACAAGCTGGAAGAGCGCGGCCTGGCCCTGCGCGTGCGCTGCAAACCGGACAAGCGTTCGTATGGACTGTTCTTGAGCAAGGCCGGCGAGGCGCTGCTCAAGGAGTTGAAAGAAGTCGCAGCGCGCAGCGACCAGGAGGCCACGGCGAACTTGAGCAGTGAAGAGCGCGATCAACTGCGCGGGTTGCTACGCAAGGTGTATCAGGGCTGAGAGCGGCGCCTGGAAGTTACTGCAAGCCACCTGGCCCCGCAGCAACTATCTTCGTGAGACCTGGTTGGTAGGACCGGGCGCAAGCTCGGGAAGCAAGCGACGCGGTCGATCTGGCGGGCCCCTTCCCGAGCTTCGCCCGGTCCCACAGGAATGCCATGGCCCTTTAGCAGCGTTCCGTTGTGGGACCGGGCGCAAGCTCGGGAAGCAGACGACGCGGTCGATCTGGCAGGCCCCTTCCCGAGCTTCGCCCGGTCCTACGGGTTCGCAATGACCCTGTGGCAGACCAGGCATAACACGCCGACTCAGGGTGCCAGTACCCGCGAGATGTTGCCGGCGTAGAGGTCGTCGATCAGGGCTGCGCGGCATTGCAGCACCAGGCGTTGGTTGATCGAACCCTTGTCGGTGATTTCACCCCGGTCGATGGAGGGCGGCTCCTGGGCGAGGCTGGCCCAGTCCAGGCGGCTGGCGCTACCGGTCGCCTGTGCGTTCAGGTGGGCAAGCAAGCCGGCCAGCCAATCCTGCACGGGGGCTGCCGCTATTACCTGGGCGACCGACGCCTCGCTGCCCAGGCCACTGAGCTGGCGGCATTCGTCCAGCCGTGGAAACACCAGCAGCCCCAGGCGCTCACGATCCGGCCCCACCACCACGACGTCATGCACATAAGGCGCACCTTCGAGTATGACCCGCGTGCGCAACGGCCCGACACTGACGAACACGCCGGACGACAGCTTGAAGTCTTCAGCGATTCGTCCATCGAACATCAGCCCCAATTGCGGGTTGGCCGGGTCGGCCAGCTTCACCGCGTCACCCGAACAATAAAAACCCTGCTCGTCGAACGCTTCCCGGGTCTGTTGCGGTGAACGCCAGTAGCCAGGCATCACGTGGGGGCCGCGAAAGCGCACTTCCAGCTTGCCTTCGCGCGGCACCAGCTTGACCTCGCAACCCGGTGCCGGCAGGCCGACATAGCCCGCCACCGACAGCGGCCCGGTGGTGAAGGTGCAGGAAGGCGAGGTCTCGGTCATGCCCAGGCCGGCCATCATGCGGATACGTTCGCCACAATGCGCCACCGAGACCTTGTCGAGGCGGTCCCAGACCGATTGAGACAGCCCGGCGCCCGCAAAGAAGAACAGCTTCATGCGCTTGAAAAAGGTCGACCGGAGCGCGGCGTCCTGCTCCAGGCGGCTGACCAGTTCTTCCCAGCCCTTGGGCACGGTCAGGTAGGCGGTGGGCGAAATCTCGGCAAGGTTGCGCAAGGTCTCCTCGAACAGCGCCGGGGTCGGCTTGCCGTCGTCGATGTACAGGCTGCCACCGTTGTACAGCACGATGCCGACATTGTGGCTGCCGCCAAACGTGTGATTCCACGGCAGCCAATCCACCAGCACCGGCGGCTCGTCAGCGAATTCGGGGAAGGTCTGCAACAGCATCTGCTGGTTGGCGCAGAGCATGCCCTGTGTGGTGATCACGCCCTTGGGCAGCTTCGTGGAGCCGGACGTGAAAAGGAATTTGGCAATGCTGTCGGCCGTCAGTGCGCTGAACGCAGCGTCGGCCCGGGCACCGCCCGTTCCCTTCAGCAGATCGGCGAAGACCAGGCCGCTGCGCGCTGGCAATTGCCCTTCGCCAAGCACCACCGGTAGCTCGGTGGGCAGCACCGCGGCGATGGCCGCGCCGTAGCTGGTGTCGGCGGCGTAGACCAGGCCGGGGGTCAGCGTGTCGATGATATGACGCAACTTGCCATAGTCGCGCGACACCAACGAGTAGGCTGGCGATACCGGGCAATAGGGGACCCCGGCGTAGAGCGCGGCGCAGGTCAGTTGCAGGTGTTCAAGGTCGTTGCCGGAGAGAATCACCAGTGGCCGCTCGGCGCTGAGGTCGAAGTCCAGTAGCTGCTCGGCGATGACCCGGGTGCGTTCGAGCATCTGCGCATAGCTGATGCGCAGCCACTGGCCATCGGCGCCGCGACGGGCCACGAAGGTCTGCTGCGGGCGTACGCGGGCCCAGTGCTGCAGGCGCTCCATCAGGCGATGCGGGTGGGCCTGCAGCGGTTCCAGGGCACGCATGTGCAGCACGCCCTGCACTTCATCGACCTGCACCTGCGGGTGGCCGATGTTCACGGCGCGCCATGGCGCCTCCATTGAACGGTTCACGTGATATCCCTCTGCCTGTTGTTTTTGTTGAAGCAGTGAATCAAAACTTGCTGGCGAGCCAGCTCCCACACCGGGTCGGTGGCCTGTGGCCGCGGCGCCTAGAGGGGGTAATGGCGCGGGCCGTTCTGAATCGTTACCCAGCGCAGTTGGGTGAATTGCTCGATGGCCGCAGTGGCACCGAAGCTGCCGTAGCCGCTGGCCTTCACGCCGCCGAACGGCATGTGCGCCTCGTCGTGCACGGTGGGCCCGTTGATGTGGCAGATGCCGGACTCCAGGCGCTGGGCCAGGGCCAGGGCGCGACTGGTGTCGCGGCTGAAGATGGCCGCCGACAGCCCGAACGCTGAGTCGTTGGCCAAGGCCAGCAAGGCCTCGTCGCCCTCACCGCGCAGCACCACGGCCACCGGGCCGAAGGATTCTTCGGCATACAGGCGCATCGTCGGGGTGACCTGGTCCAGCAGCACCGGCTGCATCACGCTGCCGCAGGCAGGGCTGCCACAGACCAGCCGGGCACCCTGCCCCACGGCATCGTCCACCAGCCCCTGGATGCGCACCGCCGCAGAGGGGTCCACCAGCGAACCGAGCGTCGAGCTGCTGTCGGCCGGATCACCGGCGCGCAAGCCCGCGACCTTGCGTGCCAGCCGGGCCACGAAATCATCGGCCACTGCCGCGTCGACGATCAAGCGTTCGGTAGACATGCAGATCTGGCCCTGGTTGAAGTACGCGCCAAAGGCGGCGGCCTCGACGGCAGCGTCCAGGTCGGCGTCGGCCAGCACCAGGAACGGCGCCTTGCCGCCCAGTTCCAGCAGCGCGGGCTTGAGATGGCGTGCCGCGACCTGGCCGATGATGCGGCCCACATGGGTGGAGCCGGTAAAATTGACCCGACGCACCGCCGGGTGGGCGATCAGGCGCTCGACAATGGCCGCGGCGTCAGCCGGGGCGTTGCTGATGACATTCACCACCCCGGCGCCAAGGCCGGCATCTTCCAGCACCTGGCCGATCAGCCGGTGCACGGCCGGGCTCAGTTCCGAGGACTTGAGCACCACGGTATTGCCACAGGCCAGCGGCATGGCGATGGCGCGGGTGGCGAGAATGACCGGGGCGTTCCACGGCGCGATGCTGAGGATGACGCCGCACGGTTGGCGCAGGGCCATGGCGAAGCTGCCGGGTACATCGGAGGGAATCACCTGGCCGTTGACCTGCGTGGTCAGGGCGGCGGCTTCGCGCAGGATGTTGGCGGCCAACTGCACATTGAAGCCGTACCAATTGGCCATGGCCCCGGTTTCGGTGGCCATGGCCATGAATTCGGCACTGCGTGCCAGCAGACCGTCCGCGGCTCGCAACAGGCGGTTGCGACGCTCGCCGGGGCCCAGCGCCGCCCAGGCGGGAAACGCGGCCTGGGCGGCGTCGACGGCGGCGTCGGCGTCTTCCAGGGTCGCCGCAGCGGCGATCGACACCACCTGGCCGGTCATTGGGCAACGGCGCTCGAACGTGCGACCGTCACGGGCACCGACGGCCTTGCCGGCGATCAGCAGAGGGACTTCGAACATGGTGCATTCCTGTTGTTATGGTTGTGGGGAATGATCGTCAACGCTTGATCCTGCATGGCCGGGTTCCCGAGCTTCGCCCGGGCCTGCACCATTCTCTGCAGGACCGGGCGAAGCTCGGGAACCCGGCAACGCGATGCTCGATCAGCGTTTGTAGGCCTGCAACCCCGGCTTGATGCTCTTGTCATCGAGGAATTGTTTCAAGCCCTGCTCGCGACCGTGTTCAGGGTCGCGCAACTGCGCCTGGTCGAGCTTGGCATACAGGTAGTCTTCGCTCTGCTCCCAGGTCAGCTCGCGGCAACGCTTGAAACCATTCTTGGCGGCGCGCAGCACGACCGGGTTCTTGTCCAGCAGGTCACGGGCCAGCAGCATCACCTCTTCACGCAACTGAGCCAGTGGCACGCTCTTGTTCACCAGGCCCATCTCGGCCGCCTTGGCGCCATCGAAGGTCTTGCCGGTCATGATGTAGTACAGCGACTGGCGGTGGCCCACGGTGTCGGCCATGGCCTTGCTGACCAGGTTGCCCGGCGGGATGCCCCAGTTGATCTCCGACAGGCCGAAGGTCGCCTCGTCGGCGCAGATAGCCAGGTCGCACGCCACCAGCGGGCTGAAACCGCCGCCAAAGCACCAGCCGTTGACCATGGCGATGGTCGGCTTGCTGTACAGGCGCAGCAACTTCCATTGCCATTCGGAGGCATCGCGGCGGATGCGTTCCTGGAGAATTTCCGGGCCGGCGTCCACTTCGCGGAAATATTCCTTGAGATCCATGCCCGCGGTCCAGGCACTGCCGGCACCGGTGAGCACCAGTACCCGGGCGTCGGCGTCCTGTTCAACGGTCTCCAGCACGTCGCGCATTTCCCGGTTCAGGGTCGGGCTCATGGCGTTGCGTTTTTCCGGGCGATTCAGGGTGACCCAGGCGATGCCGTCTTCGACGTCGACGGTCACGGTCTGCCAGCGATTTTGGTAACGGCTCATCTCACACCTCTTGTTCTTTGAATGTGCGTTGCGAATGAACAGACAGTAGCGTGGGCAACTGATTACGTCAATTAATGATTAACAATATTAACTATATTTCCTGAAGAGCCGCGCTTGCTGGCTGCCGGGTGCCGCCTGCCAGCGCCAACGCCGCCATGGCCGCGATCACCAGCCCCGGGGCGGCAGCCAACAGCACACCGGCCACGCCGCCGCCAGCAGCCAGCAATTGCCCCGCGGCGAGCGGGCCTGCCATTGACCCCAGCCGCCCGACCGCCACGCACGCCCCGGTACCGGTACCCCGCATGTCAGCCGGGTACAGCCGCGGCGCCAGCGCATACAACACCAGTTGCCCGCCGATACAGCAGTAACCGGCCGCCAGCCCGGCCAGGGCCATGGCAACGAAGCTGCTGGCCAGGCCCAGCCCGGCCAGCGACAGCAGCATGCCCAGGTAGGCAATGCTCACCGCCAGTGCCGTGCGGCCGCGGTCCATCAGGCGCCCGGTCAGGAACGAGCCCGCCGCACCACCAAGGTTGAACAACACCTGGATATGGCCTGCGTCGTCGCGGCTGTAACCCTGGGCCATGAGCAGTGACGGCAACCAGTTCAGCAGCATGTACAGCACGGTCAAGGTGAAGAAACAGGCCAGCCACAGCAACAGCGTACGGCGCCCGCGCCCCTCGGAGAACAGGCGCGCGGCCGACGACCCAGGCGCCTGCCCGACAGCCGCCGGCCCGCCAGCGGGTAGCCAGGCCAGCAGCCCAGCGGCGATGGCCAGCGGCGCCACGCCGCCCACCTGAAATACCAGGCGCCAGTCATCCCCGACTCCGGCCAGGCTGATCAGGGCGGCCAGCGCCCCACCCAGGGGCACACCACAATAGGTCAGGCTCACGGCCGTGCTGCGCCAATGGGGCGCGGCGGCTTCACTGGCCACGGCAATGATGATGGGCAGCGCCGCCCCCAGGCCCAGGCCGGTCAGCAACCGGGCCAACAACAGGCTGGGAAAGCTCATGGCGTGGGCGGTGAACCAGGTGAAAGCACCGAACAGCACCACCGCCGCCAGCAGCACCGGCTTGCGCCCCACACGGTCGGCCAGCCAGCCTCCCAGGAAGGCACCGGGCAACAGGCCGATCAGCCCGGCGCTGAATACCCAGCCCAACTGCTCGGGGCTGAGGCTCAGGGCCTTGGCCATGAAGGGGGCGGCGATGCCGGTGGATTGCAGGTCGAAGCCTTCGAGCAAGGCGACGGCGAAGCACAAGGCGACGGTCAGGACCGCGCGCCCGGAAGCAGCGGAAAAAACAGGCATGGCGTGCATCTCTTGTTGTGGTTGTGGGGCACGTAGGTAACACGATTAATGATTATATCTATTAACCAGTTACCTGCCACCCCCTCCTGTGGCACGCCTTGTGCGATAGTGTGCTGAACCAAGCGATAACGACCTCTGTCGTAGTTATAAGCCGACTACACTGGCTTGTGCTGTGCATTGACAAGGTTCATCCAACTGATCGAGGACGTCATTCATGAAGCGATTGCTAGGCTGTGGGCTGTTAGTACTGGCGGGGGCGCTGAGCTTCCAGGCCAGCGCGGCGGACGAGGACACGTGCAACGCCAACATTCAGCGCTTGCAGGACCGGGTCAACAGCGCGGGCACCACCGACCCCAAGGTCAAGGAGCTGGTGGAGAAGGACATCGCGAGCGCAACCGCGGCCAAGGAGAAGGGCAACGCGAAGGAATGCCTGACCATCACCGACCGGGTCAAGAGCCGTCTGGACAAGTACAACAAGTGATACCCCCGTGGGCGCCCGCCGTACCGGCCCCACGTGTTTTCTTCAGGCCTGAGCGCCGCTTTCCAGGCGTGCGGTCAGGTCGTTCAACGCTGTGCGCAATGCGCCCACCAGCCCCTCCAGTGGTTTGCCCTGCGTCGCACAGGCCTGCTCGACCTGATCACAGGCGTCCAGCACCTGCGCTGCGCGAATGATGCGTGCGCCACCCTTGATGCGGTGCGCGAGGTCGGCGATGGCCTGGCGGTCCGCTTCCATGTCCAGTGAGTCGAGGGTCAGCAGGTCCTGCCGGCAGCAGTCGGCCAGGCCATCGAGCAGCGCCTGCAATGCCTGCGTATCCGCGCCAGTCAACGCCTGCAACGCGCCCAGGTCATGTTCGCCGCGCGATGGCGCGGGCGCCGGGGCCGGCAGGTCACTCCCCGAAGGCTCCAGTGCCTGCGCCAGCCCGGTCAGGCTCAATGGCTTGAACAGGCAGCCGTCCATGCCCGCGGCCAGGCATCGAGCCCGTTCCTGGGGCACGGCATTGGCGGTAAAACCCAATACCTTGCAACGCGTCTGGCCGCTGCGCTGCTCGTGCACACGGATGGCCTGAACCAGTTGGTAGCCATCCAGGCCCGGCATGTTGCAGTCGCTCATGACCAGGTCGAAATCCCCGCGCAGCCAGCACAGCAAGCCGCTGTTGCCGTCCTCGGCCAAGGTCACTCGATGCCCCAGGTAGGCCAGTTGCTGTTGCAGCAGAATCCGGTTGGCGCGGTAGTCATCGACTACCAGCACGTTCAACGGGCGGCTGGCCGCAGGCATGCCTGAAGCGTCTGCCTGCCTGGCGGTCGCCCACGGCAGCGTCAGTTCAAAACCCGCCTGGGTACCCTGCCCCAGCGTGCTCTGCAGCCCCAGGCGCCCCCCCATCATGGCGCACAGCGTGCGGCTGATATTCAGGCCCAGGCCGCAGCCATCGCGGGGCGATTGCTGATGGTTGCTGGCCTGGGTAAAGGCGCTGCCCAGTTGCGCCACTTCGTCCGGGGGGATGCCGACACCCGTGTCGCTGACCGTCAGGTTCACCCCCAGGCCCTGCTCGCCGGGGCGCAAGCGCACTGCGACCCGCACCTCGCCTTCGTGGGTAAACTTCACGGCATTGCTGAGCAGGTTGGAGACAATCTGCTTGAAGCGCAGCGGGTCCAGCAGCACCAGCGAACCGGCCTCGCCCTCCACGTCAAGCGCCAGGCGCAGGCGTTTGTGCCGGGCCTGCACTTCGAACAGGCGCACCACCGCTTCCACATGGCCCATCAGGTCGGTGGGCTGAGGTTCCAGCGTCAGGTGGCCGGTTTCGATGCGGGTGATGTCGAGGATATCGCCGATCAGCGCCAGCAGACTGCTGGCGGCGTTGGCAGCCACTTCGATGGACAGGTGATCGAACACGCCCTGTTCGGATTTCTTCAGGGCCAGTTCGAGCATGCCGGTAATGGCGTTCATGGGCGTGCGAATCTCGTGGCTCATGGTGGCCAGGAACACGGTCTTGGCGCGGTTGGCGGCCTCGGCCTGCTCTTTGGCCTGCTGGTAGGCCAGCAACAGCCGCTGGCGCTCGGTGATGTCGATCCAGCCGCCGATGAGCCCGGCGATGGCGCCGTCGGTGGTGGTGTAAGGCAGCGCCCAGTGGTAAATGGTCTTGAACTCGCCATTGCGCAGGCGCACCCGGCGGTCTGCGACTACCTTGACGTTGTCCTTCATGGCTTGCAGGTAGGCCTGCTGGTACGACTCGGCTTCCTCGAACGTAAAGGCAATGCTCTGGCCCACCGGTTTGCCCACCACCTCTTCGAACTGCACCTGCACGGCCTCCAGGTAGCTGGCATTGCAGGTCAACAGGCAACCTTCCGGGTCGCGCACGTAAATCGGGTGGGGGGTGCCGTCGATCATCACGCGCATGAACTCCAGTTGGTCGGTCAGCGCCACTTCCGCCTTGACCCGCCGCCGTACCTGGCGGCGCAACTGGGTGATCCAGCCCAGCCCCAGGCCCAGCACGACCACAGCCATGATGATCAGCTGCACGATGTGCCAGCGGTGGCGCGCCCAGAAGCTTTCCTCCAGCACGACCTCGCCGCGCCACCGCGCCGCCAGGTCATTGAACTCCTGGGGCGGGATAGCCAGCAGTGCCTTGTTCAGGATCGACAGCAGCTCCGGAGCGTGGTGGGAAGTGGCGAACGCCACGCTGGCCGGGCGTACCGGCAGAGTGGCATTGATGTGCAGGCGCCCGGCGTACTGACGGAAAATTCGGTAGCGGGCGCCGATCAGGGTGAGCATCGCCGCGTCGGCCGCACCATTGGTCACCATCGACAGGGCATGGTCGGCACTGGGGGCCGGCACCGGGATGACGCCTGGGTATTGCTCGCGCAGCACGTCAAACAGGAAACTGCCGTGAATCACCGCCAGGCGCTTGCCGTCCATCTGTTCCAGCGAGTGCGGCGCAACCTCGCCGTCCCGGGTGACCAATACCCGCGGGCTGCTCATGTAGGCGCGGGTGAAGCTCAACTGCTGCTCCCGTGCCTGGCTGGGTGGCAGCGCGGCCAGCAGGTCGGCGTCGCCGCGCTGCACGCGGCTGATCATCTCGGCCAGCGACTTGCCGGTGTGCACTTCGAACTCAAGGCCGGTCATCTGCCCGATCACTTCCAGCACCTGGGCGCTGATGCCCCGGTAACGGCCCTGGCTGTCCAGGTAGCTGAGGGGCAGGAACTGCGGGTCGATCAACACTTTGAGGGTGGGCGCATTGGCCAGCCAGCGCTGTTCGGCTTCAGTCAGGGCCAGGGCGTGGCGTTGCCCGATGGTGACCCCGCCCACGCTCCAGCGCCCCAGAATGGCCAGGCGTTCATGCTCCGGAATGGCCTGCAGCGCTGCGTTTACCAACGTCAGCAGGCGGCTGTTGCGCGCCGAGACCGCGAAGCCGAAATAATTGCTCTGCACCTGCGGCAGGTGGCTGAGGTACAAACCGTTCAGTTGCCCTTTGTACACCTGGTAATAAGCGCCCAGGGCATTGCCCAGGAACACGTCGGCCTGCCCGAACGCCACGGCCCCCAGCGCTGCCACGGTAGAGGAATACAACTGAATGCGCGCACCCGGGTACAGTTCCTGAACCACCGCCTGGGGGAGGTAGAATTCCTGCATCGCCAGGCGCCTGTTGTCCAGGCCGCCAAACAGCGCGGTGCGGTCGTCACTGCGGCTGGCCAGCACCGACTCATCCTGGGCGTAGGCCTGTGACAAGACCAGGTTGGAGGTCGCGGCTTCGAACACGTTGGAGGTACCCAGCACATCCACCGAGCCATCGCGCACCGCCGCCAGGGCTTCGGCCCGGCTGGGGTAGCGCACCACTTCGACGTTGAGGTTCAGCAGGCTGGCCACCAGGCCGGCGTAATCGGCGGTGATGCCCTCGTATTCCTGGCCGGTGCACAGGATATCGAAGGGGGCGTAGTCCGGCTGGCTGACGCCCAGGCGCAGCACGCGCCGTTGCCATAGCCAGCGGCGGTCGTCGTCGGTCAATTCAAGGCGCTCCGCCTGGCCTGCGGGCAAGGTGGAACGGCCATACAGCACCGGGGCATTCGGGGCCGCCAGGGCCGTCGAAGCGCATACCAGGCAAAACCAGCACAACATCCGTGTGAACATGGCGCGGCCCCTAGACCAAGGCATGCCGCCTGGCCAGGTCCGCCAGGTCAACCAGGGACTGAACACGCAGTTTTTCGATCAGGCGAGCCTTGTAGGTGCTGACCGTTTTGTTGCTCAGCAACATGGCGTCGCCGATGGCCTTGTTGCTGTAGCCCCGGGCCAGTTGCTGGAGTATCAGCAACTCGCGGTCGGTGAGGCGGGCGATGCACTGGGCCTCAGTGTCCAGGCAGTCGCCACGGTGTACCGAGCTGAGAGCGACGTCGGGGAAATAGGTATAGCCGGAGGTGACGGCCTGAACGGCCTTGACCAGCTCGGTCAGGTTGTCCGACTTGCACACGTAGCCGGCGGCCCCTACTTTCATGCAGCGCAAGGAAAAATAGTCGGGCGCCTGGGAGGTCAGCACCAGAATCTTGACGGGCAGTTCCAGCGCCTTGATCCGCTGGATCACTTCCAGGCCGTCCATCTTGGGCATGCCGATGTCGAGGATGACCAACTGGGCACCGTAGTCCCGCACCATTTGCACCGCATCGGCACCATTGTCCGTTTCCGCCACCACTTTGACCTTCATCTTTTCCAGCAGCAACCGCACGCTGGCGCGGATGAAAGGGTGGTCGTCGACAATCATTGCTCTGTACATGGCATCCTCGCTTGGCAGACGGTAGAGCAGCGGCGATGGAAACGCCTCCCTGCCCGTTAGGCCGCAGTATTGGCACCAGAGGCTGTAGGAAAAAGCCGGACAATTCCGAATAAACCTCGGAAATTTCCCAAACACGGAAACCCCCGATCTGCTTCGCACCTCCGGGAAACCCCGCGGTCTATTAGCGAGAACCCCGAGGGAAACACCACACCATGGCCGACCTTGCCGCCCTGTCCGAACTGCCCGAATTACCGCCGGACCTGCACTATGTCGATGACAGCCAGCCTGGCATTCGCCGCGAGCGCGAAGGCGACCACTTCGTCTATTTCACCGCCAAGGGCGCGCTGATCGAAGACCCGGCGGTGATCAAGCGCATCAATGCCCTGGCGGTGCCACCCGCCTACACCGACGTGTGGATATGCGCAGACCCGCGCGGCCACCTTCAGGCCACGGGCCGCGATGCACGGGGGCGCAAGCAGTACCGCTACCACGCGCGCTGGCGCGAAGTGCGCGATGAGAACAAGTACGCCCGTATGGTGGCGTTCGGCAACGCCCTGCCCAAACTGCGCAAGCAATTGGAAAGCCACCTGGCGCTACCGGGCCTTGACCGCAACAAGATCATGGCCACGGTGATCTACCTGCTGGACACCACCCTGATTCGCGTGGGTAACAGCCAATATGCCCGGGACAACAAGTCCTACGGACTGACCACCTTGCGCAACCGCCATGTCGAGGTAAAGGGCAGCGCCATTGAATTCCACTTCCGCGGCAAGAGCGGCGTGGAACACCGGGTGTCGGTGAAAGACAAGCGGGTGGCCCGTATCGTCAAGCGCTGCCTGGAGCTGCCTGGGCAACACCTGTTCCAGTACCTGGACGACCAGGGCGAACGCCATACCGTCACCTCGTCAGACATCAATGCTTACCTGCAGGACATGACGGGCGCCGACTTCACCGCCAAGGACTACCGCACCTGGGCCGGCAGCGCGCTGGCGCTGGCGATGCTGCGCGAACTGCACTGGCAGCCGGAGCCCGAGGCCAAGCGCCAGATCGTCGAGATGGTCAAGGCGGTGGCGCGCACCCTGGGCAATACCCCCGCCGTGTGCCGGCGCTGCTACATTCACCCGGCCGTGCTGGAACGGTATGTACTGGGTGAACTGGCCAAACTGCCCAAGCCACGCAAGCGCAAGGGCCTGCGGCTGGAAGAGGTGGCATTGGCGACATTTCTGCAGCGGTTGCTGGACGTCCAAGCCGCGTCAGCCTGAGAGGGCGCCACGGGCGCGGCGCTTCGCCAGCAGGTTGTTTCAGGCCATGGCACGGACACCACGCGCACAGTGCGGACACTTCGCGCAGCCTTTTCTGCGCCCGGCGAACTTGTCACATTGGCGTTCATTTCGATACAGATAGTAGGCAGCCCAACCTGTCCCCAAGGAAGCTGCATTGTGCTGTCCCGAGCCCTTTGTTCACTGTCTGCCCTGACGCTGTCGATCACCGCTGCCCAGGCTGCCGAAACCTACGCCATCGACACGCCCATCCTGAGCAGTGTCGACAACTTCCGCGACATCGCCGGCACCACCACGGCCTATACCACCGCCCATGACGGCACCATGCGCTCGGGGGTGTTCTACCGCTCCAACGCCTTGACCCCTTCGGCGGCCGACCTGGCCACCCTCAACAGCCTGGGGATCACGGCGGTGTATGACCTGCGCACCGCCAGCGAGATCGCCGCCACACCGGACACCCTGCTCGATGGCGCCACCTATACGAACGTCGATATCCTGGGCAACCTCACCTCGGGCGCGGTGCTGTCCAGCATCACGGTGACCAGTGCGGCCAGCGCCGTGGCGTTGATGCAGGAAACCAACCGCGAGTTCGTCAGTGATGCCAACGTGCGCAGCGAGTTCTCGGTACTGTTCAACGACCTGGCCTCAGTGGACGGCGCCGCGCTGTTTCACTGCACCGCCGGCAAGGACCGCACCGGCTGGGCCACGGCGGTACTCTTGAGTATCGCCGGTGTCGACAGCGCCACCATCATGGCCGACTATCTGGCGACCAACGCCTACACCGCGACTCGCGTGGACGCCACCCTGGCGGCATTGCCAGCCAGCCTCGCGGCCATCTACGAGCCCACGCTCACCGTCGATGCCAGCTACCTGCAGGCAGCGCTGGACGAAGTCACGGCGCTGTACGGCAGCATGGACAACTACCTCAAGGAAGGCCTGGGGTTGTCCCAGGCGACGATCTACGTGCTGCGCGCCAAGATGGTCTACTACAACAGCCTGCCCGGCCAGGCCGGTTTCCTGGGCAACGCCGCCGCGGGCGCCCTGCTGCTGCAACAGTTGCAGAACAGCAGCCTCTCCGGCACTTACACCGCTTACAACTACTACCTGCAAGCGGCAATCGACGCCGGCGACCTGGGTGGCGTGCAAGCCACCGTGGGCGGCCAGGTACACGCCGATGCCACCAGCTACCTGTTGCGCCAGGACGCCTTGATCAACAGTGCAATGGCGCCCTACAGCAGCGGTACCGACCTCAAGGTCGGCCAGCGCAGCGTATGGACGGCGGGCCTGGCCGGCTACCTGGGCACCGACGGTTCCGGCCATGCCGCCAGCAGCAACGAGCACACCCAAGGCACCCTGGTGGGCCTCACCCAGCGTTTCAGCGAACAGCTCAGCGGCCACGCGGCGTTCGGCTATAGCCGCGGCACCGTCGGCGCGGCCAGCGGCTCGGTGGACACCGACCTGACCTTCCTGACGGCCGGCGCGCGCCTGGGCGCCGACAGCCTCGACCGCGGCCTGTTCGTCAGCGCCGATGCCACCGCCGGCTATGTCGACTACCGCAGCAAGCGTGACATCGGCGGCGGCCTGGGCACGGCCAGGGGCGATACCCACGGTACCGTCAGCAGCGCCAACGTCGCCCTGGGTTATCGCTTGCCCACGAGCCAGGTCACCCTGGAGCCAAGCCTGGGCGTGCGTGTCAGCCACCTGAACCTGGACGGTTTCGATGAGAAAGGCAGCGAAGTGGCCCAGGGCGTGGACGGCACGCACCAGACTCGCCGCAGCGCCTTCGGCCAGCTCAAGGCGTCCCTGGCACCGATCGGCGTCGGCCGTGGCTGGCAACTGGTGCCCGGCGCACAAGTAGGCTACGAGCGTGTGCTAGGCGATCATTCGGTGAACAGCGACGCTCACCTGCTGGGCCTGGACATCGAACAGCAGGCGGCTTACAGCACCCGTGACCAGTTCAACGGTGCACTCAACCTCACCGCCAGCCTCGGCGCGTTCAGTGTGGGGGCCGAAGCGGGCGCCCTCACCGGCGGCGACAGCCAGGGTTTCAGCGGTAGCGTGAAGGCCAGCTACCAGTTCTGAGTGGTGCTGCGCAGGCCGTTGCGAACGTCCTGCGGGCTTAGCCCGTAGGCGTTCTGGAAGTACTGGCAGAAGCGACCGACATTGGAAAAACCCAGGGCCAGGGCCACCTGCGTCACTGACTCCGGCCCACCCTGGCGGAACGCCTCATGGGCGCGTTCCAGGCGCACCTGGCGCTGATAGGCGGCGATGGAGGTGCCCATGAACCGCCGAAAGCCCTCTTGCAGTGCACGCAGACTGACGTGGCTGAGGGCCGCCAACTCGGTGCCGCTGACCAGGCAGTGCGGGTGCTCCCGAATGTATTCCATGGCCAGGCGCACGTGCCGCGGGGCAATGGCCGGACCAGGCCGGCGCAGTGCCTCACTGTACGTATGCGGCCAGTTTTCCAGCACCGCATCCACGAACATTTCCTGCAGCCGCGCGGGCATCAACGCGCTGCTGTTCATCAGCGTGTCCAGCTCGGCACCCGTGGCGAACGCGACGATGGCCTTGATGCCCTGGAACGCGGCGCGGCTCAAGTCCACCTGGGGCTCGAAACGGATCGTGCGCACGATGGGCCGGCCCAGCAGGGTCGATAGCCGCTGGGTGAACAGCGCGCGGCGCACCGACAGGCCATGCTGCCCGTGGCCATCGATGATCTGCATCGACCGCACCTGAGCTTTCTCCACGGCCAGGCCCACATTCGGCCTGCCCACGGTAGCGCCTGGCAGGTTGAAGATGATCTGCCCTGCCGTGGGAATCACGAAGGTGATTTCATCATTGAGATCGGGAATTTCCACGGTGAAATCACCGCGGTAACTCAGCCGTCGAAAACTGACGCCCTCGTACCGGCCGTAGACCCCGGCGATACTCAAGGGGCTGCCAACGTGTGCGACGTCGTTATACAGATTGCCGAAGACGTTCGAGAACAGGCGGCCGAATGCCTCGCCGCCCATGTGGTCGGAGCGGATGATGAACTGACTGCGCGTGGCGGCTGCCTGCATGATTATCGATACCTGGGCGGGGTGCGCGCTCCTGGGCGCGACAGCCTGCCGGGCCGGAATGCTTGATTGGTGTAACCTGCGCTGTACAGGAAGTCGGCGGCAACGCTAGCAATGAAACATGACAGCGACATGACGGTACCTGCAGTTGAAACCGCAGCACGCTACCGCCGTTCGCCAGCAGGCTGTGGCGCTAGCGCATCAACAGCCCGCCATCCACCGCGTACTGGCTGCCGGTCACGTAAGCGGCATCTGCCGACAGCAGGAACAACGCTACCGCCGCGGCCTCTTGCGCCGACCCGGCACGCCCCAGCGGCACGAGGTCGACCACGCCGCGCTCGAATTGCGCCTGCGCCGCCTCGCCCATGAACCCGCGAAAACCGGTGTCGATCGGCCCCGGCACAATCGCGTTCACACGCACCCCCCGAGGCGCCAGGCTAGCCGCCCAGCAACGCATCATCGACAGCAGGGCGCCTTTGGTGGCCGCGTAGGCGCTGACCAGCGGCGCCGCCTCGAACGCTGACGATGACGCCGTCACCACCACCGAAGCGCCCGGTTTCAACAGCGGTGAAAGCCTCGCCAGTTGCAATGCCGGCGCCCGCACATTGGTGGCCATCAATGCGTCGAAACACTCGGCCGTCAACGCCTCCAGGGCCCCCACCCGCGCAAACCCGGCGTTGAGCCACAGCCCGTCCAGGCCACCAGCCCGCTCGGCCGCCGCCACCAGCGCCTGCATGTTGGCGCGATCGCAGACATCACCGAGCACTATCTGGCAGTCATCACCCAGGATCGAACGTTCGTTGCCGCGCCCGCTGGCAATCACCTGCCCACCCTCTGCAAGGATACGTTGGGCACCCGCCAGCCCGATGCCTCGGGTCCCTCCGGTGATCATCACCGTCTTGCCACCAAACCTGCCCATCTCGCGCCCCTGGCCGTTATGAAAGGCACACGATGACAGCGGCGCACTCAGAGGTTAATCCGCTATTATCACCAAGGGTCATTTAGCCACGGAGGCATAATGCGGGGCAGCGAATTCGCGGAATTGAAGGCCTTTGTCGCCATTGCCGAGCGCGGCAGTTTCACCCGAGCAGCGGCTTACCTGGGTCTGTCGGCCTCGGCACTGAGCCAAACCCTCAAGACCCTTGAGACTCGCCTGGGGGCACGGCTGTTGACCCGTACCACCCGCAGCGTCGCGCTCACCGACACCGGGGCGCAGTTGCTCGCCCGCTTGCAGCCCATGTTCGCCGAATTGGAGGCCGCCGTGGCCGAGGCTGGTGCCAAGCCCGGAAGCGTTACTGGCCGCCTGCGGATCAACAGTACCCGCGACGCCGCCAACCATTGCCTGGCCCCCCTGATTGCGCCGTTTCTGCACCTGCACCCCGGCATAAGGCTGGAGGTGGACGTGGACGACCGGCTGGTGGACATCGTCGGCCAAGGCTATGACGCCGGGGTGCGGCTGGGCGAACGCCTCGAACAAGACATGATCGCCGTGGGGCTGGGGGGGCCATTGCAGATGATGGTGGTCGCCTCCCCCGCCTATCTTCAGCGCCACGGCGCACCGCTCACGCCCCGCGACCTGCAAGGCCACGCGTGCCTGGGGTATCGACGGCCCACCGACGGCAGTCCCTACCGCTGGGAGTTCGAAGCCGATGGCAAGGCGCTGGAAATCACGGTGGACGGCCCGGTTCGGGTCAGCGACCCGGCAATGCTGACCCGCGTCGCACTGGATGGCGCGGGCATCGCCTACCTCTTCGCCCACCAGGTGCAGGCCTACATCGACCAGGGCGCACTGGTGCAGGTGCTGGCTGACTGGACACCTGCCTTCGCAGGGTTCTACCTGTATTACCCCAGCCGCATGATGACGCCGCCGTTACGGGCACTGGTCGACTTTCTGCGCCTCAACGCCCAGTGACCGCCTCGCCCGCCGCCGTGCGGTCCACCAGGCGGATGCTGTCACGGCCTCCGCGCTTGGAGGCGTACAGCGCATGATCGCCCTGCTCGATCAGGGCGGCCAGGCTGGCAGGCGGCTGGTCGAACACCGTGGCACCAATGCTCAGGGTGACCGGCGCCGGCGTATCGAAGGTCAGCGCCGCCACATGCCGGAACTGCTCGCGCAAGGCGGTGCCCAGGCCCTCGACGCGCTCGGTGGAGGCATTGGCCAGCAGGATGACGAATTCGTCGCCGCCCAGGCGCGCGGCCAGGGCGCCCTCGGGCAGTACCGCGCGGATCATCTCGCTGAGGGTGATCAGCAAGCGGTCACCGGCCGTGTGGCCATACAGGTCGTTGACCGGCTTGAAGTTGTCGATGTCGATCAACAGCAACGCCCCCGGCCGAGCGCTGGCAACCTGATTGAGCAAGCGCGGCGCGCGCACCTCCAACGCCCGGCGGTTGTACAGCGCCGTGAGCGGGTCACGGTTGGCCAGGCGAGCGATCTGCTGTTCGCGCCGATAGCGCTCGGTACCGGTCATGGACAAGGCGATCAGCATGATCGCGATGGCCCCTTCCACCAGGGAGATCTGAATGATTTCGCCGCGAAACGACACCAGGTCGATGGCCGTGCCGGAAATGGCCGCGGTGCCCACCTTGAACAGGTAAAACACCCCATGGGCCAGCAACACATAGCGCAACTGCACCGCGCCCACGCTCAGGGATTTGCCGTGGGAGCGCAGCAGAAAACTGCCGCGCAGGGTCACCAGGGCGATCATCGAGGACTGCACCATCAACATGACCTTGGACCAGGCCTGGTCGCTGGGGAGCATGAGCATGGCCAGCCAGACCGCCACGATCAGGTACCAGCCCCGGGACAACCGCGTTTCGGTAAACCGCGCCACCCCCAGCAGAAACAGCCAGTGGGCCACCACCAGCAAGCCGTTGGCGAACCATACTCCCACCAGCACCAGGCCACTGCCGCGCATCAGCGCCAACACGCAACCCACGGTGATGATCGCGAAGCCGCCGCTCCAGAATAGCAGCGAAGCCTCGCGAACGCTGCGCCACTCCACTGCCAGGTAAAGCGCCGCCGCCGCTGCCAGGGCGACGGAAAGGGTCAACATAGTGGGTGGATCGAGCGTCATAACCTGACTGGCCTGTCAATTCTGCGGTTAAAAGCCGGATTGTAATCGCTTGCCGGTTTTTTTCGCAGGGGCGCAGGCACTCCACATTGCCGCAGCCGTGACTTTTCCGACCAAAGAGGCCAGGCCTGCGCTGCGAACCAATACAGGTGCCAGCCGGTCCACTCTCGAACAACCCAAGGGAGGACAGCATGCTCAGTGACTGGGAAATGTGCATTCGACTGCTGCTGGCGGCCTTGCTCGGCAGCCTGATCGGCCTTGAGCGCGAGCGCCTGCTGTGGGCGGCGGGGCTGCGCACGCATATGCTGGTGTGCGTGGGCTCGTGCCTGTTGATGATCGTTTCGGCGTTCGGCTTCCACGATGCCTTGCAGATGGCCCATACCGAACTGGACCCTTCCCGGGTGGCGGCGCAGGTGGTCTCGGGGATCGGCTTTCTGGGCGCCGGCTCGATCCTCCTGCGCGGCGAAGTGATCCGCGGGCTGACCACGGCGGCGAGCCTGTGGACGGTGGCGGCGATCGGCCTGGCGGTGGGGGGTGGGCTCTACGCAGTGGGCACCGCGGCGACCTTCATGATTCTGCTGATTCTGGTGGCGATCAAACCGGTGGAGCGCCTGTACCGCAACAAGGTGAAGAAGCACGTGCTGAAACTGGTCGCGCCGTCGCGCACCCTGACCTTGAAGAAGGTCAACGAAGTGATGGGCAACCGCTCCAGCAAGGTCAAGCAGTTCATCGTCGAAAAAGGCAGCCAGGAGGACACCGACAGCGTCACCATCGAGCTGGTGCGCACCTCCGGGGCCCAGGCCGAAGAAATCCTCAAGCAGTTGCTGACCATCGAAGGCGTGCAGGAAGACCAGGCGGCCCAGTGAACCCCGGACCGCCACCCTAACGAGTGTCAGTCTTCCTCGGCCAGGGCCGGTGCGGTTACTGCGCCAGCACCTGGGTCAGCGGCTTGCCCAGCTCGGTGATGTAGGTGGAGACGATCTCGGTTTCCTGCGGGCCGTTCTTGACGATGTGCGGGGCGCCGGCCGGGGTTTCGAAGGTGTCCCCGGCATGCAGTACGTGCTCAGGTTGGCCGTCGATGGCAATGGTCACCGATCCGCGCGCCACGTAGCCCGACTCGAGGCCTGGGTGGGCGTGGTGCGGCGAATTGGCGTTGGCCGGCAGGATGATGCGAATCACGTTCACTTCATAGCCCGCCGGGTACACCACGTGTTGCAACACGGTGCGCGAGCCGGCCGCGGGCTTGGCCGCCGGGGCGGCGCAAGCGCAGCCCGCCAGGGCTGCCACGGTGGCTAGCATCACGCAGGTCTTGCCATTCAAACCGAACATCATGGGTTTCCCTTATCACATCAATATCAAGTGGCCATCTTACCGTCGTGGCTGTCAGTCGTGGGAAAACTTCATCACCGTGGTCTGCTGGTACAACTGGCCCGGGTTCAAGCGGGTGCTGGGAAATGCTGGCTGGTTGGGCGAATCGGGGTAGTGCTCAGCCTCCAGGGCAAAGGCCCCCCAGTGCCCGTAGACCTTGCCAACCTTGCCTTTGATGGAGCCGTCCAGGGAGTTGGAGGTATAGAACTGCACCGCGGGCTGAGTGGTGAACAGTTGCAGGCGGCGGCCGCTTTTCGGATCGTGTACTTCCACGGCCGGTTTGCTCAGGTCGCCCTGGGTGTCCAGCACGTAGTTGAAGTCGTAGCCACCTTGCTTGGGCTCAGCGTACTTGAGTTGCGGGTGGTCGGCCTTGATGCGGGTGCCGATCGCCGTAGGCGTCAGGAAATCCATCGGCGTGCTGGCCACCGGAGCTATTTCCCCGGTCGGAATCAGCTTGGCGGACACCGGCGTGTAATGGCTGGCGTGCAGGGTGGCCACCTGGTCCAGGATGGTGCCGTTGCCCGCGCCTGCCAGGTTGTAGTAGCCGTGGTTGGTCAGGTTGACGACCGTCGGCTTGCTGGTGGTGGCGTGGAACTGGATGCGCAACTCATCCTGCTCGTTGAGACTGTAGGTGACCTGGGTGTCGAGTTCGCCGGGAAAGCCCATCTGGCCGTCCGGGCTGGCATAGCTCAGGGTCACGCCGACCGAATCCTTGTCACGGGTGGGTTGCGCTTTCCAGACATGGGTATCGAAGCCCGCGGGGCCGCCGTGCATGGCGTTCGGGCCGGCGTTGAGGGGCACTTTATAGACATGGCTGTCGAGGGCAAAAGTGCCGTCGGCGATACGGTTGGCGTAGCGGCCGATGGTGGCGCCGAAGTGCGGATCGCCGTTTTTCGCCTGGTAGTCGCGGGCGTTATCGAAGCCCAGTAGCACGTCGTCGAAATGGCCTTGTTTGTCGGCGACGATCACCGACTGCAGGATCGCGCCGTAGGTAATCACCCCCACCTGCATGCCATGGCTGTTGGTCAGGGTGTATTTCTCGATGGGCGTGCCATCGGCCAGGGTACCGAAGCTGCTGCGCTGGCTGGCCAACCCCGCGGCGTGGGCGGTGATACTGGCCGTGAGCAGGGCCAGAAGGAGGCTTGAGCGTAGCGGTAGGTGGTTCATCGGTCACTCCATGTGCGCAAAAGCCTTCATGAAACCATGATATGACCCCAGGACGGATCCTACTTAGGTAGCAAGCGAAGAAAAAATGAATCAACCCGCGCCGGGGTCGGTCAAGACTATGTATGCAGTCAATCTGGCGAGGTAAACACACATGACCATCGAAGCAGAGACACTGGTAGAACTGACCGAAGCCCTGCAACAGCGCGGCCTGGTACTGGTCTCGGACGTACACTTCACCCGCGCGCCGTACCGGCACGACCATCACTGGGTCTGCTGCGTGGAATAACCCCCCAGCCCCGGGAGGAAGCGCGACAAGGCCGCGGGAAGCTCGGGAACGGTGCCTGACTGCTGTCAGCAGCCATGGGCGGCCGGGTTCCCGAGCGTCGCCCGGCCCTTACCGAATCACGGCAGCGGGTCGAACTTCAGGTCGGCGAGGCTTTGCACCTTGTCTTCACGAACCATCTTGTAGGCGGTGTCCGGGCCTATCCAGCGGTTCCAGATGGCGTCGATCTCACCGGCCTGGTCCATGGCGCGCAGCGCTTCGTTGACCTTGGCCAGGAAGGCGGGTTCGCCCTGGCGCATGCCAGCACCGATGGGTTCCAGGGCCATCGGTTCCTTGGCGATGGCCAGGTTCACCCCGCCCTCCTTCGCCTGGCCCACCAGCTTGATGGCGGTCATGGTGTTGGTCACCAGCCCCACTACTTTATTCTGCTGCAGCGCCATGTAGGCTGACCCGGTGTCTTGGAAGGTCACGGGCGTGGCATCGGCCAGGCGGATCGATTGCTCCGACGTCGAGCCCTTGGTAGAGCTGATTTTCTTGCCCTTGAAGAACTCGCGCGGCTGGTCGGCGTTCGGCGCGCGCACCACCAGGGTTTCCTTGGCGATGTAGTACGGGTCGCTGAACTGGATCTGTTCGGCGCGGCTCTTGGTGTACGCCAGGTTGGCGAAGATCAGGTCCACGCGGCCCATCTTCACCTCGGGCACCCGGGCTTCCACCGACATCGGCTTGAGCTCCAGGGCCACGCCCAGGTGCTTGGCCAGGGCGGTGCACAGGTCGACATCCATGCCTACCAGTTCGCGGGTGGTCGGGTCGGGCGCCGAAAACGGTGGCACGTCGGCGTACACACCGCAGCTCAGGCTCTTCTTGGCCATCACGTCGCTCAACTGGTCGGCCTGGGCCACCGCGATGGCCAGGGGCGCCAGAGCGATGGCGGTCAGCAATTTATTCAGTGCCATGGGGCTTACTCCAGAGGGTTGGATTCAGTGGGCACGCAGGTCGGCGATGAAGCGCTGCGCACGGGGATGGCTGGGTTGGCTGAAAAACTGTTCGGGGGCGGTCTTTTCCAGGATCTGCCCGGCGTCCATGAACCAGATGGTGTCTGCCACTTCGCGGGCAAAATTCATTTCGTGGGTCACGCACATCATGGTCATGCCCTCCTTGGCCAGGCCCTTCATCACACTCAGCACTTCGCCGACCATTTCCGGGTCCAGGGCACTGGTGGGTTCGTCGAAGAGCATCACCGGCGGCTCCATGGCCAAGGCACGAGCGATCGCCACCCGCTGCTGCTGGCCACCGGACAATTGCGCCGGGTAGGCGTTGGCCTTGTGCGCCAGGCCCACGCGGTCCAGCAACTGCAAGGCCTGGGCCTTGGCGGCGCTGGCCTTGAGGCCGCGCACCTTGGTCGGGGTGAGGATGATGTTGTCCAGCACCGACAGGTGCGGGAACAGGTTGAAGCTCTGGAACACGAAGCCGACACGGCTGCGCAGGCGGTTGAGGTTGGCGTCGGTGCCGTTGACGTCCTGGCCGTCGAACAGGATCTGGCCTTTCTGGATGTCCTCCAGGCGGTTGACGGTGCGAATCAGCGTCGACTTGCCCGAGCCCGAAGGCCCGCACAGCACCACCACTTCGCCACGCTTGACCTCGGCGGTGATGTTGGTGAGCGCCTGGTACTCGCCGTACCATTTGTTGATGCTGGAAAACATGATCATCGGATGCATGAAGGCAACCCTCTTCAGTTATCGGTGGTCAGCAGGGAAGCCTGCGGCGCGACGGTGGCGACACTGCCCAGGCGCTTGCGGGCGATACGCCCTTCCAGCGCGCCGGCCAGGCGGGTCAGGCCGTAGCACAGGACGTAATAGGTGATGGCCAGGATGAAGAACACCTGGAACGGCTTGGTCAGCAACTGGTTGTTGACCTGGTTGGCGGCAAAGGTCACTTCCTGCACGTTGATCACGTAGCCCAGGGAGGTTTCCTTGATGATCGACACGAACTGGCTGATCAGGCTGGGCAACGCGTTGTACAGCGCCTGGGGCAGGATCACCCACAGCGTGGTGCGCACATAGCCCAGACCCAGGGCGCGGGCCCCTTCGTACTGGCCACCGGGCAACGCCTGGATGCCGCCGCGGATGATCTCGCCCAGGTACGCGCTCTGATACACCACCAGGGTGCAGAGCATGGTGGTGAAGCCGGTGATGTTGTGACCGATCAGCAAGGGCACCAGGAAGTAGGTCCAGAAGATCACCATCAACAGCGGAATACCGCGCAGTACATAGACCCATACGGTGGCCGGGTAACGCAGCCAACGCCAGGGCGACACCCGGGCCAGGGCCAGCAGCAGGCCCAGCGGGAATGCCAGTACCAGGGCCGAGGCCGCCAGGATCAGCGTGCTGGCCAGGCCCCCCAAGGGGCCGTGGGGGTATTGGCCGATGAGGAACAGCGGCCAGTTGTCGTGGACAATCTTGAACAAGTCGAACATCGCGGCCTACCTCGCCAGGGCTTTGCTGAAGTGCCGAGCCACCAGGGCGCCGGCGCCCATCAGCATCAGCGAGAACGCCAGGTACACCACCGTGGCCACCAGGTATGACTCGAACGTGCGGAAGGTGTAGTTCTCCACTTCGCGGGTGGCGTAGGTCAGTTCCACCACGCCGATGGCCATGGCCAGGCTGGTGTTCTTGAACAGCAGCACGCTGTGGTTGATCAGCGACGGCAGGCAGTTCCTGACGCCCTGGGGCAGCACCACGTAGCGCAGCGAGCGCACATAGCCCAGACCCAGGGCGCGGGCCCCTTCGTACTGGCCACCGGGCAACGCCTGGATGCCGCCGCGGATGATCTCGCCCAGGTACGCGCTCTGGTACACCACCAGGGTGCAGAGCATGGTGGTGAAGCCGGTGATGTTGTGACCGATCAGCAAGGGCACCAGGAAGTAGGTCCAGAAGATCACCATCAACAGCGGAATACCGCGCAGTACATAGACCCATACGGTGGCCGGGTAACGCAGCCAACGCCAGGGCGACACCCGGGCCAGGGCCAGCAGCAGGCCCAGCGGGAATGCCAGTACCAGGGCCGAGGCCGCCAGGATCAGCGTGCTGGCCAGGCCACCCAAGGGGCCGTGGGGGTATTGGCCGATGAGGAACAGCGGCCAGTTGTCGTGGACAATCTTGAACAAGTCGAACATCGCGGCCTACCTCGCCAGGGCTTTGCTGAAGTGCCGAGCCACCAGGGCGCCGGCGCCCATCAGCATCAGCGAGAACGCCAGGTACACCACCGTGGCCACCAGGTATGACTCGAACGTGCGGAAGGTGTAGTTCTCCACTTCGCGGGTGGCGTAGGTCAGTTCCACCACGCCGATGGCCATGGCCAGGCTGGTGTTCTTGAACAGCAGCACGCTGTGGTTGATCAGCGACGGCAGGCAGTTCCTGACGCCCTGGGGCAGCACCACGTAGCGCAGCGAGCGCACGTAGCCCAGGCCCAGGGCACGGGCCGCTTCGGCCTGGCCACCGGGAATGGCGCGCAGGCCGCTGCGAATGTCTTCGCTGAAATAAGCGGCCTGGCACAGGCCCAGGGCGATGATCGCGAACAGGTACTCGGTACTGAAATTGGCGAGCCACACCTGGGTGTTGTCGCTGAGCAGGGTCGGGATACCGAAGTACCACAGCATCAGCTGCACCAGGGTGGGCACGTTGCGGTGGTAGGACACGTAGGCGGCCACCAGGCGCTCGGCGTAGCGGTTTCCAGTCAACCGGATGGCCACCAGCAACAGCGCCAGGACCATCGCCAAGCACCAGGCAAAGAGGGCCAGTTGCAGGGTCATGCCGATGCCCTTGAGGATCAGCTCGGTGTATTCGCCCTGAAAAACGGCGGCAAGATCGAAGTCATGCTTCATGGTCAATTCCCATCGACATGCGGCGTGGGGCAGATACAAGGCGCCAGGGCAGCCCCGGCGCGGGTACGGCAGTGACGGCTGGGGCCGTTCTTCTGGCGGGGCGTGGTGCTCAGGCCGGGTAGTCCTGGGGGCGCGCGGTGGACAGGCCGCCCGGCACCTGCAGGGTGGGGGTGATCTCCATATGGCCGACGTTCATCGACACCGGCGCGGCAATGGCGAAAGCAATGGCGTTGGCGATGTCCTTGGCTTCGGGCAATTCGAAGCCTTCGATGAAGCGTTGGCGTACTTCTTCGGAATCGCCGTGCACGTGGGCGAAGATGTCGGTGGCCACGCGGCCAGGGCAGATTTCGGTCACCCGCACGCGCTTGCCGAACGCGTCCACGCGCAGTTGCTTGGAGAGCATGCTCACCGCCGCCTTGGTGGCGTGGTAGGTGGCGTTGCCGCCGAAGTTGTACGCGGCAGCGATGGAGCTGATGTTGATGATATGGCCGCTGTCGCGCTCGACCATGCCTGGCAGCGCCAGGCGTGCCAGGTGCAGCACCGCGCGCAGGTTGACGTCCACCAGCAGGTCGATGCCCTCGGCGTCGGCCTTGAGCAGCGAACCCGGACGGTCGACACCGGCGTTGTTGACCAGGATGTCGAAGCGCTGGCGCTGGAACAGCGCGGTCAGCCCGGCCAGGTCAGTGACGTCGATGGCGTGGGCGATGCAGCCCGTGCGTTCGGCAAGCTCCGCCAGCTTGTCGGCGCTGCGAGCCAGGGCGTGTACCTGCAAGCCTTCGGCGCACAGGCGCTCGACCACGGCGGCGCCGATGCCGGAGGAAGCGCCGGTGACCAGCGCGGTTTTATAGTCGGAGAATGGCATGCTGTGTTCCTCAATTCCTGCTTCTGTTCTGGACTGTACCGAGCCAGGCTCGTAGCGACCAAGACGCATTGGTTGTGTGGCAATAAGGTGCGCTTATGACCGCACCAGTTGGCTGACAGGGGTGATGACGGCGCCCTGCCCTTCGATGAATGAGCGCAATTGGCGCGCCAGTTCCACTGCGCCCGGCGTGTCGCCGTGCAGCAGGATGGAACAGGCATTGACCTTGACCGCTTCGCCGTCGAGCGTGGTGACAGTGCCGTGTTGCAGCAGTTGCGCCACCCGCTGGCGCACCTGGGCCGGGTCCTTGATGACCGCGCCGGGGGTACCCCGCGGCACCAGCAGGCAGTTGCGGTCGTAGGCACGGTCGGCCAGGAAGGTGGTGGCCACGCGCAGGCCATGCTGGTCGGCGGCGGCCTCGATGGCCTGGCTGCTGGACGAACTGATGATCAGGCTCGGGTCGAACCTGGCCACCGCCCCCACCAGCACCTCAGCCATGTGCGGGTCAGCGGCCACGCGGTTGCCCAGGGCGCCGTGGAAGCTCATGTGGGTCATGGGGTGGCCGACCACGGCGGCCATGCCGGCCAGGGCACCCAACTGGTAGACCACGCAGGCGGCCAGCTCGGGCAGGTCGATGTTCATGGCGCGGCGGCCAAAGCCTTGCAGGTCGGGGTAGCCGACATGGGCCCCCAGGTCGATACCCAGGGCCTTGGCCCGGCGTACGGTGGTGTCCATGATCAGCGGGTCGCCGGCGTGAAAACCGCAGGCCACGTTGGCAGAGGAAACGATCTCCATCAGCGCCTGGTCTTCGCCCATCGTCCAGGGCCCGAAGCCTTCGCCAAGGTCTGCATTCAAATCGATACGCATGGTGTGCCTCCTCAGTTGGCCAGCTCGAACAGCGGCTGGCCATAGCCCACTGGCTCACCTTCACCAGCACGCACCGCGCGGACCAGCCCGGCCCGGTCGCTGCGCACCGGCAGCATCAATTGGCCGATCTGCAGCACGCCCAGCAGTTGCCCGGCCTGCACCCGGTCGCCCACCAGGACCCAGGGCTTGCGCTCGTCCGGGTGCTGGCTGAAAAAGTGCCCCGGGCCGCTGGCGTTCACCGTGGCCACCGGTTCCGCTGCCTGCACGACCTGGGCCACAGGGACCGGCGCTGGCAACGGCGCCTTGGCCGAACCGCGCCGGATCATCAGCTCGAAACCGCTGCGCTGAATGTGCAGCGCAGTGAGGTTGGCGGCGCTGAGCCAGGTGACCAGTTGGCGAATATCCTTGATGTTCATGGCGGCGCTCCTCAAAGGGTGTGCAAGGTCAGCAGGCGCCGGGTGGCGTCGAGGAAAGCCCGGTTGGCCTCCAGCGCGTCCAGGGCCTGTTCGTAGCTGCAAGGGATGAACCGCACGTGGCTGCCAATGGGCGCCTGGCCCAGCCGCCAGAGGTCGGCCTCGATCACCGTGGCGAATTTCGGATAGCCGCCGCTGGGCTGGGCGTCGCGCATCTGGATGATCGGCTGGCCGCCGTGGGGCACCTGGATCACGCCGGGCACGATGCCGTGGGAGCGGATTTCCAGTGGCTGCTTCGGCAACAGCGGCTCGCCTTCCAGGCGGTAGCCGTAGCGGTTGCTCTGGGTGGTTATTTTCCACTGCCCGGCCCAGAACGCGGCTTGCGAAGCCTCGCTGAAACAGTCGTATTCGGCGGCCGGCAATACACGCATGGCGGGTACGCCGTCCACCTCCAGGGGCAAGGCCCGAGCGGCCAGGCCGACGCCGAAATCGGTCGCCCCCGCCAGGCCCGGACGGCCGGCTGGCAGACGGTCGCCCTGCTGCAGCATACGCCCCTGCCAGCCACCGAACTCACCGCGCAACTGGGTGCTGCGCGAGCCGAGCACCTGGGGTACGTCGACACCGCCGGCCAGGCACAGGTATGCGCGGCTGCCCGCCGATGGGTAATTCAACTTCAACACCTGGCCGGCTTGCGCCTGTGCCACCCAATTGGGCGGCAGCGCCTGGCCATCCAGGGTCGCGCCGCATGCGGCACCAGTGACGGCGAAGGCACAGTCTTCAATGAAGCGCACCTGGAAAGGGAACAGCGGAATCTCGATGGCGGCGTCGCCCTCGGCGTTGCCCAGCAACAGGTTGCCGAGCATCAACGACAGGTGGTCCATGGCCCCGGACGTGCCGACACCGTAGCCCAGGCTGCCATGGCGGCCCAGGTCCTGGACGGTGGCCAGGGCGGTGGCGCTGATGATCTCGATCATCGAATGATCCTCTCGATACGCAAGCGAATATGGTCACCCGGCTGCAGCAGCGCGGGGGGCGATTGCAGGGCGTCGAAGAACACCATGTCGGTGTGGCCGATGGTGTTCCAGCCGCTGGGGCCTGCCGAGGCCGATACACCGGTTTGCACGCCGCCAATGGAAACGGCACCAGCACCGATGTTCAGCACCGGCACCTGGCGCCGGGGGGTGGCCAGGCGCGGGTCCATGCCGCCCAGGTAGCAGTAGCCCGGGTGACTGCCCAGGGCGTACACCGGGTACAGCGGTTCGCAGTGCAGGTTGCAGAGGGTTTCCACGTCGAGCCCGGTGTGGGCGATGACATCGGCCATGTGCGGGCCGAAGTCGCCGCCGTAGGTCACCGGCAGTTCGACGATGCGGCCTTCCAGGGGTAGCGGCTGGCAGGCTTCCCACGCCTCCAGCAGGCGGCTCTTGAGGCCATGCAGGTCGCGCGGGGGTTGGTGGAACGTCAGCATCAGGTTGTTCATGCCCGGCACGGCTTCGCGTATGCCTGGCCAGCCCTGGGCGAGGCGCGCCAGGGCCCAGATGCGTTGCTGCGGCGCCAGGTCCAGCGCCCCCGGGGCTTCGAACAGCACGGCGGTGGTGCCCAGCAGGCTGATGCGCGGGGTGTCGTCCATGTTCAGGGCACTCATGCTGAAGTCCTCGTGTGCAGCCAGCGTTCAAGGTGGTGGATGTCGACGCCGCCTTCGCGAAAACCCGGGTCCTGGAGGATGTCCAGGTGCAAGGCGATGTTGGTGCTGATGCCTTCCACGCGCATCTCGCCCAAGGCCAGCCGCATCCGCGCCAGGGCCTCTTCACGGGTGGCGCCGTGGGTGATCACCTTCGCCACCATGGAGTCGTAGTACGGCGGTACGCGGTAGCCATGGCTGACGTGACTGTCGACCCGCACCCCGTAGCCGCCGGGCACTTCCCAGCGGCTGACGACGCCGGGGGTGGGCATGAAGCTGGCCGGGTCCTCGGCGTTGATGCGGCATTCCAGGGCGTGGCCGTGAACGCCGATGTCGGCCTGGCTCAGGCTCAGCCGCTCGCCACGCGCCATGCGAATCTGTTGCTGAACGATGTCGATGCCCGTGGTCATTTCGGTGACCGGGTGTTCCACCTGTAGGCGGGTGTTCATTTCGATGAAGTAGAAGGCGTCGTGCTCGAACAGAAACTCGAACGTGCCCACCCCCACGTAGCCGATCTGCCGGCAGGCGGCGGCGCAGCGCTCGCCCACCTGGGCCAGCAGCGCCGGGGCGATGCCGGGGGCGGGTGCCTCCTCCATGACTTTCTGGTGGCGGCGTTGCAGCGAGCAGTCACGGGCCCCCAGCCACAGGGCATTGCCGTGGGCATCGCAGAGCACCTGGATTTCCACATGGCGCGGCTCGCCGAGGAATTTCTCGATATACAGCTCCGGGTTGCCGAAAGCGCGCCGGGCCTCCTCGCGGGTCAGGTTGATGGCGTCGAGCAGTTGGCTCTGCTGCTCGACCACGCGCATGCCGCGCCCACCACCGCCGCCGGCGGCCTTGACGATCACCGGGTAGCCAATGTCGCCGGCGATGGCCAGGATGGCCTCAGGGTCTTCGGGCATGCTGGTGTCGGGGCCGGGCACGCAGGGTACTCCGGCCTCGCGCATGGCGCGCTTGGCGACCACCTTGTCGCCCATGGTGCGAATGCAGGCGGCGCTGGGGCCGATGAAGGTCAGCCCAGCCTGAGCCACGCGCTCGGCAAAGGCGGCATTTTCCGAGAGGAAACCGTAGCCGGGGTGAATGGCCTGGGCGCCGCTGACTTCGGCGGCGAACAGCAACGCGGCCTGGTTCAGGTAGCTCTGCCCAGGGGCGGCCGGGCCGATGCACACGGCCTGGTCGGCCAGTTGCACGTAGCGGGCGTCGCGGTCGGCTTCCGAGTACACGGCCACGGTCTTGAGACCCAGGCCCTGGCACGCGCGCAGGATGCGCAGGGCGATTTCGCCGCGGTTGGCGATCAATACAGTGTCGAACATGTCACGCCTCCCCCAGCTGAAAAACGGCTTGGCCGGCCGCGACTTCTTCGCCGCTGGCGGCGAGCACCGCCAGCACCGTGCCGGCGCGTTCGGCCTTGAGGGGGTGGAACATCTTCATGGCTTCCACCACGGCCAGGGTCTGGCCGGCTTCCACTGCGTCGCCCACTTGCACGAATACCGGCTGGTCGGGGGCGGGGGTCAGGTGCAGCACGCCATACAGGGCCGCGCAGGCTTCGAAGCCGGCGGGGGGCGCCGCCTGGGGGGCGACAGGGCTGGGCGCTACCTGAGGCGCGGCGGCGACAAGGGGCACCGCCGCAGCGTCGCGCAGCAGGCGCAAATGGGTATCGCCTTCGTTGAGGCTCAGTTCGCTGAGGTCTGAGGCGGCCATCAGGTCGATCAGCGCTTTGATGCGTTCCGGGTTCATGCAAAAGCCCCTGCCGTGAATGAGAAAAGTGGCTGGGTGAACGATATCGAGCGGCGCAAAACACGGCCAAGACGGTTTGACTGTGGGGAGATAAGCGGCCCTTATGACTGCGCCGACACCAGGTTGCCGCGCATGTCGGCGATCAGTTCCAGCAGGATGGCCTTGACCGCCTGGGCCGGTACCGACAGCGGCAAATGCCCGGAGAGGCACAGGGCCAGGGGCGCCTCGATGTCCGGCTGGGTGATGCGGCACAGGTGTGCATCGTGCACCGCCACCAGGGCGCGGGCGGCGGACTCCGGGAGGATGGAGGAGCCGAAGTGTTCACTGACGGCCGCCGCGAGGGTGGTGGACGACTCCACCTCGGCGATCACCCGGGCGCTGAGGCCGAGCTTCAGGAAGGCTTCGTCCACCAGGCGGCGCATGGTGTTGTAGGTGCGCGGCAGCAGCAAGTCGAGGCCCGCCACCTCGGCCAGGCTGATCTCATCCCGGGCGTGCAGTTCGGGGTCGGCGCTGACCAGGTACAACTGCTCGCGCATCAACGGCACGAAGCTCAGGCCATGCACTTCACGACCGCCGTACAGCACGGCCATGTCCATGCGCCCGTTCATGATCAGTTCGCTGAGGTCTGAGGCGGCCATCAGGTCGATCAGCGCTTTGATGCGTTCCGGGTTCATGCAAAAGCCCCTGCCGTGAATGAGAAAAGTGGCTGGGTGAACGATATCGAGCGGCGCAAAACACGGCCAAGACGGTTTGACTGTGGGGAGATAAGCGGCCCTTATGACTGCGCCGACACCAGGTTGCCGCGCATGTCGGCGATCAGTTCCAGCAGGATGGCCTTGACCGCCTGGGCCGGTACCGACAGCGGCAAATGCCCGGAGAGGCACAGGGCCAGGGGCGCCTCGATGTCCGGCTGGGTGATGCGGCACAGGTGTGCATCGTGCACCGCCACCAGGGCGCGGGCGGCGGACTCCGGGAGGATGGAGGAGCCGAAGTGTTCACTGACGGCCGCCGCGAGGGTGGTGGACGACTCCACCTCGGCGATCACCCGGGCGCTGAGGCCGAGCTTCAGGAAGGCTTCGTCCACCAGGCGGCGCATGGTGTTGTAGGTGCGCGGCAGCAGCAAGTCGAGGCCCGCCACCTCGGCCAGGCTGATCTCATCCCGGGCGTGCAGTTCGGGGTCGGCGCTGACCAGGTACAACTGCTCGCGCATCAACGGCACGAAGCTCAGGCCATGCACTTCACGACCGCCGTACAGCACGGCCATGTCCATGCGCCCGTTCATGATCAGTTCGCTGAGGGTGGTGCCGAAGTTTTCGTTGAGGTACAGCAGAATACCGGGGTGGCGTTCACGCACCCGGCGCAGCAGCGGCAGCGACAACGCGGAGGCCGCCGTGCCGGGCGCCAGGCCCACGGAGACCTGGCCGGACAAGGCGAAGCCGGTGGCATTCACATCGCTCTGGGCCTGTTCGCATTGGCGCAGAATCAACTGCGCGTGGCCGTACAGCACCTTGCCGGCCTCGGTGGGGGTGACGCCGCGCTTGGTGCGGATAATCAACTGCTGTTGCAGCTCGGCTTCCAGGGTCACCAGTTGCTGGCTGAGGGCTGGCTGGGCAATGTGCAGCACATCGGCGGCCTGGGTCAGGCTGCCGACATCGACGATCTTCACGAAGTACTTCAAACGGCGCAGGTTCACTGGACAACACACTCAGGCAAGGCGGATGAGATCTTTAGAGCAAAAGCCGGGCCAGCCGGGCTCTTCCTGAAGGGTGAACCCGTCGGTGCGGCCATGCCCTGTGGGACCGGGCACCAGCTCGGGAAGCAGGCGCCAAGGTGCATCAGGCCTACCGCGTCGTGGCCTTCCCGAGCTTCGCCCGGTCCCACAGGGGCAACCTCACCGGCGCGTTCATCTCTGTGGGACCGGGCGCCAGCTCGGGAAGCAGGCGCCAAGGTGTATCAGGCCTACCGCGTCGTGGCCTTCCCGAGCTTCGCCCAGTCCCACAGGGTGAACCTCAACGGCGCGGCCGTTCTCTGTGGGGCCGGGCGCCAGCTCGGGAAGCAGGCGCCGCGGTGTATCAGGCCTACCGCGAGGTATAAGCCTTCGCTATGGATACGCATAACAACGCAGCCACCCCCCTCGCCACGGCTAGTAATCAGGGCTAAGCACTATGTTGGTGCGGGCTGCGCGAGCGGCGGTCATAAGCTGTGCCTATCAAACCAGAACAAACTTGTCTTATCAGCGAAACCGCCGTGCCTCGTAACGTAGCCGTCATCAGGCCACCACCCGAGGAAAACCCTGTGACCGCTTCCCGCATCGCCGCCCGTGTGCACCGCATCAAACCCTCGCCCAGCAGCGCTGCCGCCGACCGCGCCCACGAACTGCGCCGCGCCGGCCACTCGATCATCAACCTGGTAGTGGGCGAGCCAGACTTCGACACCCCAAGCCACATCCGCCAGGCCGCCAGCGCCGCCATCGAAGCCGGCCACACCCGCTACACCCAGAACGCCGGTACCCCGGAGCTGCGCCAGGCCATCGTCGACAAGCTCAAGCGCGAGAACGGCCTGGATTACACCCCGGCGCAGATCGTGGTCACCAACGGCGCCAAGAGCGCGATCTACAACGCCTTCTCCGCCACCCTGGGCGCCGGCGATGAGGTGCTGATCCCCGCGCCCTACTGGGTGTCCTACCCGGACATGGTGCTGGCCTGCGAAGGCGAACCCGTGACCCTTGCCTGCGACGAAGACCACCACTTCAAGCTCACCGCCGACCAATTGCGCGCCGCCATCACCCCGCGCACCCGCTGGCTGCTGCTGAACTCCCCCAGCAACCCGACCGGCGCCGTGTACCACGCCGACGAACTGCGCGCCTTGGCCGATGTATTGCTGGACTACCCCGACGTGCTGGTGATGACCGATGACATCTATGAGCACATCCGGTACGACGACCGCCCCGCCACCCATATCCTGGCCGTGGAGCCGGCGCTCAAGGACCGTGTGCTGGTGATCAATGGCGTGTCCAAGTCCTACGCCATGACCGGCTGGCGCATCGGCTACGGCGCCGGCCCTGCCGACCTGATCACCGCCATGGCCACCTTGCAGTCGCAGTCCACCAGCAACGCCTGCAGCGTCAGCCAGGCCGCCGCCGTGGCGGCCCTTACCGGCGATCAGGCGTTCATCGCCCAAAGCCGCGCCGTGTACCGCCAGCGCCGCGACCGTTGCCTGGCATTGATCAACGCCATCGAAGGCTTGAGCTGCCTGCCGCCGGAGGGCGCTTTCTACCTGTACGTCAACTGTGCCGCCGTACTGGGCAAGCGCACTCCGCAAGGCCAAGTGCTGGAAAGCGACAGCGACTTCATTCTGTACCTGCTGGAAAGCCAGGGCGTGGCGGTGATCCCGGGCAGTGCCTATGGCCTGGCGCCGTTCTTCCGCATGTCCACGGCCTCGGCCATCGAGACTCTGGAAATCGGGTGCCAGCGCATCGCCGCCGCCGTCGCGGCGCTGGTGTAAGGGGCTGACGATGACGCTGCCGAGCCCTCCGGCCCTGAGCTTCAAACAGGCCCTGCTGGCCATGCTCGGCCTGTCCCTGGTGCTGATGCTGTCGGCCCTGGACCAGACGGTGATCGGCAATGCGTTGCCAAGCATTGTCGCCCAACTGCAGGGGTTCGAGCTGTATGCCTGGGTGGCCACCGGTTACTTGCTGGCGTCCATCATCACCATCCCGATCTTCGGCCGCCTGGGTGACTACTTCGGCCGCAAGCCCTTCGTGCTCGCGGCCACCGTGGTGTTCACCCTGGCTTCGCTGGTGTGCGCGCTGGCCCCCAGCATGCCGGTGCTGGTACTGGGCCGGGGCCTGCAAGGCGTGGGCGGCGGCATGCTGATCGGCACGGCGTTCGCGTGCATTCCCGAGCTGTTTCCCGACACGCGCCAGCGCCTGCGCTGGCAGATCCTGCTCAGCGCCCTGTTCAGCGTGGTCAATGCCCTGGGCCCAGGCCTGGGGGGTTACCTGACCGGTGCGTTCGGCTGGCGTTCGGTGTTCTACATCAACCTGCCCCTGGGCGCGCTCGCGCTCTTCTTCGCCTGGCGCTACCTGCCCTGGTATCGGCCGCTGCGCCGGGGGGCCATTCGCCTCGACTGGCTGGGCGCGCTGCTGATTGCCCTGGTGCTGGGCAGCCTGCAACTGTGGGTGGAATGGCTGGGGCAGTCGTCCACCGCCGCCAGTGCCGCGCTGGGCGGTCTGTGCCTGGCGGCGCTGCTTGCCCTGGTCGGATGGGAGCGGCGCTGCCAGCACGCCCTGTTGCCCGCCGCCCTCTTCAAGGCGGGCAGCGTGCGCCAGTTGTTCGTGTTGTCGCTGCTGGCCGGGGCGATCATGTTCACCCTGCTGTTCTACTTGCCGCTGCTGCTGCAAGGCAGCTATGGCTATTCCCCCCAGGACGCCGGGCTGCTGATTACCCCGCTGGCCCTGAGCATCACCCTGGGGGCGATCGTCAACGGCCGCGTCATCACCCACCTGCGCAACCCCAACCGCGTGCCCCTGGCCGGCTTCGCCGTGCTGGCGCTGGCCTGTCTGGGCCTGTGGTGGGTGGGCCTGGAGGCCTCGTTCCACTTGCTGTTGGGGTTGATCCTGCTGGCGGGGCTGGGCCTGGGTTTCATCCTGATGAACCTGACGGTGTTCACCCAGACCCTGGCCGCCCGCGAGTTCCTGGGCATCGCCACGGCCCTCACCCAGTCGCTGCGCCTGGTGGGTGGTTTGCTGGGCACCGCGGTGATGGGCGCACTGGTCAAACTGCTGTACGCCGTGCACCTGCGCCACGCCTTCGACGCCATCGGCCAGGGCAGCGCGCTGGCGCCCTACCTCGACCCGCAGGTACTGCTGCAACGTGGCCCCGCCCACGATAACAGCGCCCTGTTGGACCTGGCCCGACAAGCGCTTGCCCAAGGCCTGGGCACCGGCCTGCTGCTGTGCGCGGCGCTGGCCGCGGTGGCCCTGTGGGTATTGATGCGCCTACCGCCGGTGGCGCTGACCCGCGCCCTGGCCCCGGTTACTCCTGAAGAACAATAACGACGTTGACTGCCGCCATTGCCTGCCTCCCACAACATTGACTACAGCATGAGGATAACCCGATGGTGCTTTTGAATCGCGCAGCCAACCGCGCACCCACTTTGCTGGCCGGCCTGTGCGGCCTGGTCATCGCGCAACAGAGCAACGCCGAAGGCTTTATCGAAGACAGCACCGCGAGCATCCTGGCGCGCAACTTCTTCAGCAACGCCGACAACCGCAGCGGCGCCGCCGACCCCAATTACACCCAGGAGTGGGGCCAGGGCTTCATCCTCAATTTCAAGTCGGGCTATACCCCCGGCACCGTCGGCTTCGGGGTGGACGCCATCGGCATGCTGGGCATCAAGCTGGACTCGGGCAAGGGCCGCCATTACAACCCGTCGGGCACCGCTTACAACGGCAACATCTTCCCCACCGACAATGGCCGTGCGGCTGACGAATTCGCCAGCCTGGGTGCCACCGCCAAGATGCGGGTGGCCAAGACCGAAATCCGCGCCGGTGCGCTGGTCCCCATGCTGCCGGTCGTCATGTCCACCGACCGCATGCTGCAACAGACCTTCAACGGCGAACAGATCCAGTCCAGAGACCTGCGCGACTTCACCTTCACCGCAGGCCAGCTGGACAGTGTCAAAGGCCGTGGGTCGACCAACCAGATGGGCATGTCGATTCCAGGGGCCAATAGCCGCCTGACCGGCAAGTTCGTGCACAAATTCCAGTACGCCGGCGTGGACTGGAAAGCCAACCCCGACCTGTTGCTGCAGTACTACTACGGCAACCTGGAAAACTTCTACACCCAGCATTTCCTCGGTTTGGTGCACAACTGGAAGGTCGGCCCCGGCACCTTGCGCAGCGACCTGCGCTACTTCAACAACAGCGCCGATGGCAAGGACAACAACGACCCGGACTACTACACCGCCGGTTACTACGGCGACGGCGTCACCAAGGGCAAGGTCGACAGCCAGCTGTCCAGTGCCCTGTTCACCTACCTGGTGGGCCCGCACACCCTCGCCGCCGGCTACCAGCAAGTGACCGGCGACAGCGATGCGGTGTGGCTGAACCAGGGTGACGGCTCCACCGCTTACTTCATGACCGAGTCCATGATCGGCAAATTCCAGCGCGCCGGCGAGCGGACCTGGCAGGTGCGCTACGGCTACGACTTCGCCGCCATGGGGGTGCCGGGGCTGACGTTCCTGGGCATGTATGAAAGCGGCTCGGGAATTCACACCGCCACCGGCGACAAGCGCGAGTGGGAACGCAACCTGACGCTCACCTACACCGTGCAATCGGGTCCGGCCAAGGATTTGAGCGTCGCCTTGCGCCATGCGTCCCTGCGCACCGAGTTTCCAGGGGCGCGGGACCAGGATGAGCACCGGGTGATCGTCACCTACCCAATCAACCTGTTCTGACCTCAGAAAAGCCGAACTCCTGCACGCGGTGCATCTCCAATGTTCAGAACAACCGAGGAGACGGACATGAGCAACCGCGACAGTAACAACAACCCGCCCACCGACGTGGCGGGCAAACCGGTGAACGTGGTCGAGCGAGACCTGCAAGACCGCGACGACGACACCCGCGCCGTGGATGAGGCGATCACGCCTTCCTCCACCCGCGTGCTGGAGCAGGACGCTGAAGAAATTCGCCGCAAGACCGACGAGATCGAACGCAAAGTGGCGGACGGGAACTGAGCCAATACCCCTGAACAGCTCGCTGGCAAGCCAACGAGCTGTTCAGTTTTAGAGCGTTGCGGACAGCGGCGGTTCGAGGGACAGGAGGTAGTCGCCGAAACCTTCACGGCATTTGAAGTCACGGCGGGCGCTGGTGACGACTGGATGGGTGGCGGTCCAGATGATTCGCGCCCCCGTACGCTCCAGGTCGGCCACCAGCTGCACGTCTTCATGGGCAGCCAGGTGCTGGAAACCACCCGCGCTCAGGTAGGCCTTGGCGCTCAGGCCCAGGTTGGCACCATGGATATGCCGGTGGCCTTCGACGAAACGATACGCCGCCAGGTAACTGTCACGTACCTCCGGGGCGTGGTGCTCCCAACTGTCTACCTGCACGGTGCCGCACACGGCGTCCGCTTCAAAGTCCAACTGCCTGGCCAACCAATCAAACGGCACCTGGGTGTCCGCATCGGTAAAGGCCAGCCACTGAGCCCCCTCTTCGATCATCACCTGGGCGCCTACCGCGCGCGACCGGCCGACATTGCGGAAGGTCACGGCCAGGGTAGTGACGCCGGCGGCATGGGCCAGGTCGCCAGTGAGGTCGGTGCAGTCATCCAGCACCACCAGCACCTCGACCCTGATACCCGCCAGGCGGGGATGCCCGGCAGCCAGCGTAACTGACGCCAGGCATTGTTCGATGTAACTTGCCTCATTATGTGCGGGTATCACGACACCGATCATTTACTGTCCCTCGCCGCGCCGAAGCCATGACTGATGAGTTATCGACTGCTGGTCTTCGCACAAGGTTTAAAAAATTTTTGCCTTCGCGGGACGCGGAGAAAATTTGAACGTTTGCCTGCCCCTCGCCCTCCACTGCCATGACTTCAATGATGCCGTCCGAGGAGAACCGACATGGCGACCGACAACCAGTACAGCATGCAGAACCCGCTGACCCAGTACCCGCAGCCCGAGTTCCCCGACCAGCCGCAGTCAGCCCCCGGCACAGTGCACGAATTGCACCCGGCCGCCGACCACGGCGAGACCAGCTACAAGGGCTTTGGCCGCCTGGCCGGGCGCAAGGCGCTGATCACCGGCGCCGACTCGGGCATTGGCCGTGCCGCCGCCATCGCCTACGCCCGTGAAGGCGCCGATATCGTGCTCAACTACCTGCCCGAGGAAGAAAGCGACGCGCGGGAAGTGGTGCAACTGATCGAAGCCGAAGGCCGCAAGGCCATCTGCCTGCCGGGCGACCTGAAGGACGAGCGCTTTTGCCAGTCCCTGGTCAGCCAGGCCGTGGAGCGCCTGGGTGGCCTGGACATTCTGGTGAACGTGGCCGGCAAACAGCAGGCCGTGGAAGCCATCGCCGACATCACCACCGAGCAGTTCGACGCCACGTTCAAGTCCAACGTCTACGCGATGTTCTGGCTGTGCAAGGCGGCACTGCCGCATTTGCCAGCGGGTGCGACCATCATCAACACGGCGTCGATCCAATCCTATAGCCCGTCGCAGAACCTGCTGGACTATGCGTCCACCAAGGCCGCGATCGTGGCGTTCACCAAGGCCCTGGCCAAGCAGGTGATCGCCCAGGGCGTGCGGGTCAACGCCGTGGCGCCCGGTCCCATCTGGACGCCGCTGCAACCCAGCGGTGGCCAGCCGCGGGACAAGATCCCCACCTTTGGCTCGCAGACGCCGATGGGCCGCCCAGGCCAACCGGCGGAGTGCGCGCCGTTGTATGTGTTCCTGGCGACTCAGGAATCGAGCTACATCACCGGTGAGACGTATGGCGTGACGGGCGGCAACCCGTTGCCATGAAGCGAGGCGTGCCGCAGCTACGCGGCTTGCACCCCTGGTCCCTTGGCCATGGTCGGGCGGCCGCGGATACCGCGGCCGGCCCGCCTGCTTGGTCAGGTGCCTGCGGCTCAGCCTTTGTCCGCATCCAGCGCATAGCGCCGGCAGTGCTCCAGGTAACCGATTTCGTGGTTGCCCACCAGTTGCACCACGCTGGACCATAACCACGAGGGTGCATCCAGCACCCGCGAGCGGTTCAGTTGCAGGTCCTTGATCCATTCGGCGCGGGTACCCTTGTCCATCTGCCGGGCATGGGCCTGGCCCACCACCCGCGCCAGGTAGGCGGCCGCGCGCATGGCTTCAACCTGGCTGAGCTGGTCGAGTTCCAGCTTCATGTCCTGGGGCAGCAATTCGCGAATGAAAAAACCCTGGTCCAGCATGCGCGCACTGATCATGCGGTTGCCCAGGCCGGGGCTCAGGTGCCGCGCACCCTCGACCACGCGTTTGCCGTTGTCGCGTGGCATGTGTGCACGGGCCGCCCGAGGCGCGGCGGCGCCCACGGCCTGCTTGATGTCGATCAGGCAGTAATCGGGGTCGTCGTCATCGCCCACGCCCAGCAACGCAGCGTAGCGGCTCAGCCCCAGGGAGCTGCAGCCCTTGACCCAGTACGCAGAATCCAGCAGCTCTACCCGGTCATTCTTCGAACGGCCCTTGAGGGAGGTGACCAGGCCATGGATTTCCTGGCTGTCGCACAGAGTCTGCAAGGCCGTGCGCTCCTGGCGCGACAGCGGCCAGAAATGCTTGCCCAGCGGAATAGTGGGGCGCGCATCCTCGATGCGCTCCTGCGCCAGGTGCTTCCAGGTGCGCTGCACGGCGCTGCGCATGCCGGCCTTGACCTGGGCTGGGCGCGGCGGATCCTCGTCGCTGGCCTCGGTGAACGCCAGTTGGTACCCGCGCATCACTTCTTCGAGCATCTTTGCAGTGACGACGCCGGGCAGGTCGGAACCACGCGCGGCGGTGGCCAGGGACAGGGCCAAGCGCACCAGGTCGTGAACCGGATTGCCGATCACGGTCTGGTCCAGGTCGCGAATGTGAATGTCAATCCGGCCCTTGAGGTCCCCGGTGGGGCCCAGGTTGCCCGCGTGGCAATCACCGCATATCCAGACTGCCGGGCCATTGGGCAGGCGCCGGCCAGACTGGCTATGCAGCCATTGGTAGAATTGCACCGTACTGCCACGCACGTAAGCGTGGGCAGAGCGGGCCATTTTCAGGTTGCGCAGTTGGGTAAGGGGCTTGAGGCGAGCGGAAGGGCGCGGTGTTTTCATGGAGGGGCCGTCTAGGGTGTGAACAATGGACTACAGCCCGCGCAAATGTTTCAAACTATTACCACTACGCTGTAGGCATCATCGGAGGACGAAGCCATGTGTGGACGATTTTCCCAGGCGGCGCGGATGGAGCAATACCTGCTGGAACTGGACTTCATCAACCGCGCCCGCATGGAACCCGTGACACCCCGCTACAACGTGGCCCCCACCACCCGCGTACCCGTGCTGCATCGTGACGGCGACACGCTGCACAGCGACGACCTGCGCTGGGGGTGGGCGCCCGCCTGGGCGCAGGACAAGCGCCCCGCGCCGATCAATGCACGCGTGGAAACCATGGCCACCAACCGTTTCTTCAAACAACTATGGCCCCTTGGTCGAGTACTGGTGCCGGCCGACGGCTGGTACGAATGGGTCAAGAATCCCCAGGCACCGAAGCTCAAGCAGCCCTGGTTCATCCAGCTGACCAGCGGCAAACCGCTGTTCTTCGCCGGCCTGGCGCAGGTCGGCGGCCCCGGGAACGGCTTTGTGATCATCACCGACGCCAGCGACCAGGGCATGGTCGATATCCACGACCGCCGCCCCGTGGTGCTGGCCCCGGATGCTGCCCGCGCCTGGGCGGACCCCGCCCTCGATGGTGCCCAGGCCGAAGCCATTGCCCGCCATGAAGGGCGGCCGGTGAGCGACTTCCGGTGGTACCCGGTAGGGCGTGAAGTGGGCAATGTGCGGAACGAAGGACCGGGGCTGGTTGCACCGTTGGGCACGCCGGACTCGGCAGAAGACCGTCTATTGTGAGAAAATCAGCTTCGTTTTCAAAAGCTTGGAGAAACAGGTTTGGTTACTCACTACTCATCGAACGGCAGCGAAATCGCTTGCGGTCGCAACACACCCAACGTCGTCAGCTGCGCGAGCCCTGAGCAAGTTACCTGCAAATCGTGCCTGCGCTCGTTGGCCAAGGCCGACACCAACGCCCAGCCGGTCGCCAACAAGGCCCCGTCGCTGGCTGAGATCCGCAAGCAAAAAGCCCAGGCCAAAACGGCCAAGCCGGCACCCGCGCGCTTCGATGCCAAGGCCGACTGGCGTGCGCGCCTGGCAGACTTGCCAGGCCGCTCGCGGTTGCCGCGCGGGACGACCGGTGCTCAGCGCTTCGTCTGATACCGTCGGTCAGCGCTGACGCACCTTCCCCCTGCCCGCTCCTCCAATGCAATACACAGGCACTGGAGGACTGGGCCATGAACAGACTCATGACAGCACACGCACTGGCGGGCTTGCTACTGGTAAGCCCGCTGTTTGCCGTGGCCGCTGCAGACGAAACGCAAACACAAACGCCGGCACCGGCCACCGCGCTACCGGGGATGAACCAGCCCGCCAGCGCAGACGCGGATAAAGCCAACCGGGCCAACAAGAAAGGCGAGGAAGCGTCGGGTAACAACTCGGGGGCCGACACCCAGCAAACGATCAAGGATTCGAAAACCTCGAGCAAAAGCACCGGCAAGAGCACCAGCACCCACAAAAAAACCACGCCCACGCACAAAGCCGCGCCCCAGCAATAGCTCCATCAGTGGGATGACACGTACGCAGACGGCCCGCTGGGCGCGGGCAGCGCATAGGTGGCCTTCATCCACTCCACCTCTGCCTGCGGCGTGCGCCCGAAGAAGCGCTTGAATTCACGGCTGAACTGCGAGGCGCTTTCGTAGCCAACGCTGAACGCCGCAGTGGACGCGCTCATCGCCTGTCGCAGCATCAGCAACCGCGCCTGATGCAACCGCGTCGATTTCAGGTACTGCATGGGCGACGCGTCGGTCACCTTGCGAAAGTGCAGGTGGAAGCTGGGCACACTCATGTTCGCTTCCTGCGCCAGTGCTTCTACATCCAGACGTTCGTGATAGCCACTGTGAATCTTGCGGATGGCACGGGATACCTTGCCGAAATGCCCCTGACGGTTCAGGGCGGCACGCAGGGAACCACCCTGCTCACCCGTCAGGATGCGGTAATAGATCTCCCTCACCAGCGCCGGGCCCAGTATCAATGCATCCGCAGGCACGCTCATGGCCTCCAGAAACCGCAGCGTCGAGGCGCGCAATGCGTCGTCCATGGGGGAGGCGTACATACCTTTGGGCGGGGCGCCACTCGGCCCGAAGGCCTCGTCCACCTGCAGCATCAGCTCGCTGGCCAGTTGCAGGTCCAGGCGCATGTAGACCGCGAGCATGGGCTGCGCTTCGCTGGCGTCGGTTTCCATGGTGAACGGCACAGGCACAGACACCACCAGGTAGTGCTGGGCGTCGTACACATACACTTCTTCACCGAGGTAGCCACGCTTGCGGCCCTGGCACAGAATCACGATACCCGGGTCGTACAGCACCGGCGTGCGCGTGAGCGGTCGGTTGGAGCGCAGGAAACGCACATCGTCCAGCGCACTGAGGTTATAGCCCTCGACCGGCGCCAACTGTTCCATCAACTGCACCATGCGCTCAGTGCAGGTATCGGCATGCACCATGTCAGTCACCTCGGCGCAACCCTCAACCGTCAGTGGAACGGGTGAGGTCTTGCCATTGATCAATCTCACTGGCCGCCTGCGCCAGCTTGTCCCTGACCAGCCCCAGGGCATCGCTGCCCAGCAGCAGATGCACCGGCGGTGCCGGGCTGGCGATGATGTGCAGTATCGCCTGCGCCGCCTTCAGCGGGTCCCCCAACTGCTTGCCGCTTTTCGCTTCGCGCGCCTGGCGTATAGGGTCGAAACTGGCGTCGTAGTCACTGATGCTGCGCGGCGTACGACGCATGGAGCGCCCTGCCCAGTCGGTCCGAAACGAGCCTGGCGCCACGGCCGTGACGAAAATGCCGAAAGGCGCCAGTTCCTTGCTCAGGGCATCGAAAATACCTTCGAGCGCAAACTTGCTGCCGCAATAGTAGGCGATACCGGGCATGGTGATAGTGCCGCCCATGGAAGTGATGGCGATGATATGCCCGGCACGGCGCTGGCGAAAATACGGCACGAAGGCCTTGGTCACGGCGACGGCGCCGAACACATTGACGTCGAACTGGCGGCGCATCTCCTCCAGCGGTGACTCTTCGACGATACCTTCATGGCCATAGCCGGCGTTGTTCACCAGAACGTCCACCGGACCATGGGTAGCCTCAACGTCGGCGACCACGGCATCGATGCGGTCAACGTCAGTGACGTCGAGTATCACGCCGTGAGCACGTTCATGGTCCAGGGCTTCAAACGCCTGCAAGGCAGCGTCGGTGCGCACCGTACCGATGACGCGATGCCCGTCTGCCAATGCCTGCTGCGCGAGGGCGTGGCCGAAGCCGCTGCTGACACCGGTAATGAAAAGGGTTTTGAGGGTAGTCATGGCGAGGTCCTGTCGAGGGGTACCGGCCCATCATAGGCACCGCGGGCGGGCAGCCCCATGCCAGTTCGTGTTTGAGGATTGCCCATTCCTATCAATGATTCACTGTGACTGCGGGTGGGCGGATTGCCCCTGTGGCACCGGGGGGAAGCTCGATAAAGGCGAACCCCGTCCGCCTGATATACCGCGGCGCCTGCTTCCCGAGCTGGCGCCCGGTCCCACAGAGGATGGCCGTGATGGTGAGGAGGCCCATGTAGGACCGGGCGAAGCTCGGGAAGCAGCCAACGAACAGTGACTGATACACCGCCGAATCCAATAGCCAGCTAACAAAGTTTTCACATCACGGGGCGTAAGGTACAACCAGCTCCTTTGATTCCCCTGCCCGCTAACCCCCATCGCGGGCATTTTTTTGCCTGGAATCTGGCTGAGTGTGCCTTGCAGTCGCACTGAAAACCCTCGTGTCACGGCGGGCCCCTTGCCGATAACGCACGAATCAGCCGCTGCCTGGCCGGGGTCCTTCATCGTCCTCCGTAGATGATTATTCCCGTCAAGGGGCTGGGTGCTCGCTCGATACCGAATCGGAAGCGTCCACGTCCGACATGTCTTCTTCAACCGCCGCTTCGTCGTCGGGCGGCAACGGCACCTCATGATCGTCCCCTTTCGGGCCATGGGCCGTTTCGTTATCCGTGGTTCCGCCTACGCCACGCTGAGAAATATTGCCTGGGGCATTTTCGTCGATGTCCATCACTACCTCCGCTGAACGCGTGCAGATACGCGTTCTATTGGGAGGCAGGCAAGACCAGGGGAGTGCCCCACGGTAGACGAACGGGCAGCGCCCTTGCAATCGTCAGCCGCCCGGTTCTACACGAAAACAGCCGCTCAGGCCGGCTGTTTGGTAAACTCCGCGCGCCCTGCTTGAAGCGCTGATGAATTCTGAATTAAGGACGTTGAGTGATAAAGCCTCTTACATCCCTGCGATTTTTTGCAGCATTGGCGGTTGTCTATGACCACCTCGGAACGGGCTCTCATACGGGAGGACTGGGCGTTCTGTTCTTCTTCCTTCTGTCCGGCTTCATTATCGCCTTCACGTACTCTTCAAGAACCACCACACTCAGTGCGCCGGCGCTTTCAGCCATTTATGCCTCGCGGTTCGGGCGCATCTTCCCAATCCACCTGTTCACCCTCGCACTCGCCATACCCATTGCCACGGCGCCATCGGGCCCCTTTGTGTTCATCACCAATGCGCTGCTCATGCATAGCTGGTACCCGAGCGACCTTGACTATTTCAGCTACAACTCCGTTTCCTGGACGCTCTCGATTGAATGGGCTTTCTACTTGACGTTCCCGTTCATGCTACACGCGATAAAATCATTGAAACTGGACACTTCCCGTGTGGGCCTGGTCTTGATTTACATACTGCCTATCGTCGCACTATCAGCGGTAAGCCTGGCCTACGTGGACCGGATGGAGCCTTTCAACCATTATTGGTGGCTACTCAAGATATCACCACTGAACGCACTCGTATTCGTTTCAGGTGCCGCGATCGGCCTCCACCATATCAATGCAGGCCCGCGGTCCCCCTCCAGAGGGGCAGCCACATGCCTGGAAGTGGGTTCACTGGCGGGCATTGCGGCGCTTTACGTGATGCTGGTCCGTTGGGGCGTTGGCAAAACACTGCCACTGGATTACACCCTTTTGTTCATACCCGCCTTTTCTCTATGCATTCATGCGTTTTCATTGGCGAGGGGCTGGGTGTCCGCAGTGCTGTCCTGGGCGCCGCTCGTCAAACTTGGGGAACTGAGTTTCTCCCTCTACATGTTCCACCTTATTTTAATCAGGTATGCGGATAGTTATATCATTCAAGTCTCGGGGACAAGTGCGACGGCCTGTGCACAGGTCGCATTGGTCGCCGCGACCATCGCACTATCCTATGTCGCCTACCACACCATCGAGTCGCCTTGCCGGTACGCATCAAAAGCGCTGGGCAAGCGGTTGGCCAGCAGACTCGCTACATGCTTGGCACCCAAAGAGCGCGGCCTGGTTTAGATGAAACAGGAAAGCAATTCGGTGGATCGAAGTTGTACCTGCCCACTTTCCTCAAGAAAAATAAAAGCCGCCCACAGACGGCGGGTACAGCTTTTCGTGTCTCGAATCAGGCCGATCGAGCCATCACTGCTATCGCACACCCAAGATGGCAGCGCCAGGGTATTTCCGAAGGATTTTGCGCTCGGCTTCGCGCTGGTCAGCGCCGTTTTGACAAAACTGATCAGCCCGCGCAACAGTACTCAGCCATCATCGACGCTTCATCCACTCAGATTCGTCAGGCCGTCCGCACACCGCCGAAAAAACGAGGCAAGATCATCTCCACGCCCCACGTATTACCGGCGAGCAGGAACGGCGTGCAGCTGACATGGACCTGCGGTCGCCACACATAAAGGGTCCCAACCCTGAAAATCACTGGGAATCCAGTACTGCCCGCCATACAACTGCCGCCATACCTATGCGACAATACGCTCAATGTCCGGTTTGAATCCCGCATTTAACGTCCGGCAGCTCGGCCTCGCGCGCAGATGCTGCTGACGGCGCATGCGCGTTGGGTCAACCCAAGCTCAGGTCGGAACGAGCTGGCAATGCTCCAAATTGGTATCAAGACGGTATCAGCCCAAACCAGCGCTCCCCAAGTTATTGATAGGTAAGCCCTTTGATCTCCACAGCTAACATCACCATGCAGTTCGGCGCCAAGCCGCTGTTCGAGAACGTTTCGGTCAAGTTCAACGGCGGCAACCGTTACGGCCTGATCGGCGCCAACGGTTGCGGCAAGTCGACCTTCATGAAAATCCTCGGCGGCGACCTGGAGCCGTCCGGCGGCCAGGTGATGCTGGAGCCGAACGTGCGCCTGGGCAAGCTGCGCCAGGATCAGTTCGCCTACGAGCAGTTCACCGTGATCGACACCGTGATCATGGGCCACGAGGAACTGTGGAAGGTCAAGGCCGAGCGTGATCGCATCTACTCGCTGCCGGAAATGAGCGAAGAAGACGGCATGGCCGTGGCCGAGCTGGAAACCGAGTTCGCCGAGATGGACGGCTACACCGCCGAGTCGCGCGCCGGTGAGCTGCTGCTGGGCCTGGGTATCCCGCTGGAACAGCATTTCGGCCCGATGACCGAAGTAGCACCTGGCTGGAAGCTGCGGGTGCTGCTGGCCCAGGCGCTGTTCTCGGACCCGGAAGTGCTGCTGCTCGACGAACCGACCAACCACCTGGACATCAACACCATCCGCTGGCTGGAAAATATTCTCACGGCGCGTAACAGCACCATGATCATCATTTCCCACGACCGTCACTTCCTCAACAGCGTGTGCACCCACATGGCTGACCTGGACTACGGTGAGCTGCGCCTGTTCCCGGGCAACTACGACGAGTACATGACCGCGGCCACCCAGTCGCGCGAGCAGTTGCTGGCGGACAACGCCAAGAAAAAGGCGCAGATCTCCGAGTTGCAGACCTTCGTCAGCCGGTTCTCGGCCAACGCCTCCAAAGCCAAGCAGGCCACGTCCCGCGCCAAGCAGATCGACAAGATCCAGCTGGCCGAGGTCAAGCCATCGAGCCGCGTGAGCCCGTTCATCCGCTTCGAACAGACCAAGAAGCTGCACCGCCAGGCGGTGACCCTGGAGCAACTGTCCAAGGGCTTCGACGGCAAGACCCTGTTCAAGAACTTCAGCTTTACCGTGGAAGCCGGCGAGCGCGTGGCGATCATCGGCCCGAACGGTATCGGCAAGACTACCCTGCTGCGCACCCTGGTGGGCGAGCTGGCACCGGACGCCGGTGCGGTGAAGTGGACCGAGAGCGCGGAACTGGGTTACTACGCCCAGGACCACGCCCATGACTTCGAAGACGACGTCAGCCTGTTCGACTGGATGGGCCAGTGGACTCAGGGCGAGCAGATGATTCGTGGCACCCTGGGCCGCATGCTGTTCTCCAACGACGAGATCCAGAAATCGGTGAAAGTGATCTCCGGTGGTGAGCAAGGCCGCATGCTGTTCGGCAAGCTGACCCTGCAAAAGCCCAACGTGCTGATCATGGACGAACCGACCAACCACTTGGACATGGAGTCGATCGAGGCGTTGAACCTGGCGCTGGAAAACTACCCGGGCACGCTGATCTTCGTCAGCCACGACCGCGAGTTCGTGTCGTCGCTGGCTACCCGCATCATCGAGCTGAGCGACAGCGGCGTGGTGGACTTCAGCGGTACTTACGACGACTACCTGCGCAGCCAGGGCGTGACGTTCTAAAAGCCGACGTGTAGCGGCCACCCGCGCCACGGCGCATCAGTTGCACCACACGCGGCCCGATGCGGCCGGGTCCGCTACACGGACCTGGCCGCGTCGCACACGCCGCGCGGCGTCAGGCACACCACTGCTTCACCCCGGCTTCCATTTCCCGCCCTGCCCCGCCATCATGACCGGACCTCCAACCGCCCGCCCGCGAACGAGCCGCCATGACTGCCGCCCAACAGCCACCTGCGCCCAGCACCTCCAGTGTCACCCTGAAGATCGTTTCGATCGTTTTCTATACCTTCATCGCCTTCTTCTGCATCGGCCTGCCGATCGCGGTGCTGCCCAGCTATGTCCATGACCGGTTGGGCTTCAGCGCGGTCATCGCGGGCCTGGTCATCGGGTCGCAGTACCTGGCGACGCTGCTCAGCCGTCCGCTGGCCGGGCGCGCCGCCGATGGCCTTGGCACCAAGCGCACGGTGGTGCTGGGGTTGATCGGGGTCGGCGGCAGCGGCGTACTGACCCTGGCGGCGACGCTGCTGCATGGCGACCCCGCGATCAGCCTGGGAGTGCTGATCGTCGCGCGCCTGTTGCTGGGGGCCGCCCAGGGCCTGGTTGGCGTGGCCACCAATGCCTGGGGCATCAACGAGGTGGGCGCCGAGCACACGGCACGGGTGATTTCCTGGAGCGGCATCGCGTCCTACGGCGCGGTGGCCCTGGGGGCGCCGCTGGGCGTATGGATGGTAGACCTTGGCGGGTTCAACAGCCTGGGGCTGGCGTTGACGGTATTGGCGGCCGTGGGTTTGCTGTGCATTCGTCGCAAGACCTCCGCCCCCCTGGTACGCGGTGAGCGCCTGCCGTTCTGGGCCGCTTTCGGCAGGGTCGCGCCGTATGGGGTGAGCCTGACGCTGGCCTCCATCGGTTACGGCACCCTGACGACTTTCATTACCCTGTACTACCTGGACCGCGGCTGGACCGGCGCAGCTTTCTGCCTGACCGCTTTCGGGGTGAGCTTCATTATCGCCCGACTGCTGTTCATCAATGCCATCAACCGCCTGGGCGGCTTCACCGTGGCACTCGCTTGCATGGCCACGGAGGCCGTGGGGCTGGGGCTGGTGTGGTTGGCGCCCTCCACTGCCTTCACCCTGCTGGGGGCCAGCCTGGCGGGTTTCGGCCTGTCTTTGGTATACCCGGCGCTGGGCGTGCTGGCGATAAGCCAGGTGCCCAGTACCAGTCGAGGGGCGGGGCTGAGCGCGTTCGCGGTATTCTTCGACCTGGCGCTGGCGCTGGCCGGGCCGTTGATGGGGGCGATTGCCCTGCACTTGGGCTATCGCTGGATTTTCTGCTTCGCCGCGCTATTGGCCATCAGCGGCCTGGGGTTGGTACTGCTACTGGCGCGGCGCACTCGCCGCGCCGGTCACTGATCAGCCGTCTGCATGCCTGCATGGCTCGGTTCGCTGAGGGTCTGGGTGAAGAAGTGCCCGGCCTGGCGCACCAGGTCGCGGTGGATGTCTTCACGGTTGACCCCTTCAGCGTCGTTGCACAGGCCCGGCATGGCGGCTTTCTGCTCGTCATCACAAGGGGCCATGAACACGAAATGCCCGGCGCCGGCCAACACCTTGTAGTCCGAGACCATGGGCAGCTTGCGCGCTAGCGCGGCGGCGTTCTTGTCCAGGGCCAGCAGCTTGTCGTTGTCACCGCTGTAGATCAGCGTGGGCACGTGTACCTGTGACAAGGTCTCGCGGTTGAACATCAGGCCCAATGGCGCCATCAGCAGCAACGCCTTGACCCGCGCATCCGCTGCGGGGCGCAGGTCGTCACGGTCCACCAGCAATTCGCCATGGGTCTGGCAGGCATCGGCGTCATTGGGAAACTCGGCGCAGTACTTGCGCAGGCGGTCCAGGTTTGGCCGAGCGCCGGAGAGGATCAGCGCCGTTTCCCCGCCGGCCGAGTAGCCGATCACGCCAATCTGGTCCGGGTCGATGAAAGGCGACAGCATCGGCTCAGCCAAGGCGGAGGTAATGGCCTGGGAGATCTGCAGGGGGCGACCGTAGAGGTTGCTCACCGCGCCCAGACGGCTATGGTCCTTCCAATTGTCGCCTGGGTGGTAGACCGCCACCACCACGAAACCCTTGCGGGTCAGCGAGGTGATCAGATCATGCAGCGCCAGGGGGGTGCCGGCGTTGCCATGGGACAACATCAGCATGGGGTAGCGGCCCATGGCGATGCGTGCATCCTCGGTCGCCTCTACCTTGTAGTTCTCGATGCGGGTCAGTTGCTCGCGCTGGTTCGACGGGTAGAACGCCAGCGCCTGCATGGGCTGATGGTCCAGGGGATCGAGAAAGGTCAGGCGATGGAAACCCACGCTCCAGTGAGCGGGCGGCGCGGCCGAAGCCTGCACTGAAATCAGGCCAAGGGCCACGCACATGAGAATATTCGCACAAAGACGCATCATGGGATGCCCACCTTTGCCACCCGCCTGAATAGGAACCTTTCGCTGCTACCGCAGTGCGCTCAGTGTACGTCCCGTACGCGCGCCCACCGAGTGAAAGGTTGATCAGTGTTGCATAAGCATAACGCGGGCCAACTTTTCATGACACACAAAAAACGCCGCCCGTGACTGCTTTGAGCAGCCACGGGCGGCGCGGGTTCAGCGTATTTCGATCTATCAGGCAGCGAACAGCTTCGAATCGATCTTAGCCTGGGCGCCAGCCAGCGCCTTGGCACGAACTTCTTCACCGTAAGCCAGGCCTTCGGCGCGGACGATTTCGATGTCGGTGATGCCGATGAAGCCCAGCAGCACTTTCAGGAACTCTTCGTGGGCCACACCGCTTGGCTGGCCAGCGTGGATGCCGCCGGAAGTGGAAACGATGACGACTTTCTTGCCACCGCACAGGCCTTCAGGGCCGGCCTCGGTGTAGCGGAACGTGGTGCCGGCCACACAGATGCGGTCGATCCAGGCCTTCAGTTGAGTCGGGATCGAGAAGTTGTACATCGGCGCGCCGATGACGACGACGTCGGCGGCCAGGAATTCGCTCAAGGTGTCCGCCGACAGTTTGGCTTCCACTTCGCCGCCAGCCAGGGTGGCCGAGGAGAAGTGCGTCAGGGCGTCGGTGGCCAGGTCACGGTAGGTGACGTCAGCGCCAGCGAAGGATTGAACCACGGCCTGGCTCAGCTGACGGGAAGCGGAATTGTCGCCGAGGATGCTGGAATCGATGTGCAACAGTTTCATGGGGAATCTCCTGTTGGAAAAGGCCGCCGGGGCAGCTGGAATGGAGATCATCCTACCGGGATATGGAATAGATGATTAGTCCGTGAGTTTGCGTTAGATTGTCCCACTCATGAGACGATCAGAGCAACGGCCATGCAGGACCTCAACGACCTCTACTATTTCGCCAAGGTGGTTGAAGCTCAGGGCTTCGCCGCGGCTGGGCGCCAGCTGGGAGTGCCCAAGTCGCGCTTGTCACGGCGTATTGCCGAGCTGGAGGACCGCCTCGGGGCCCGCCTGCTGCAACGTACTACCCGGCAACTGAAGCTCACCAGCGTGGGTGAACGTTATCTGCGCCACTGCCAGGCCATGCTGCTGGAGGCGGAAATGGCGGACGAGGTAGTCGCCAGCCTGTCCAGCGAACCCCGTGGCCGCCTGCGGGTGTCGTGCCCGGTGGGCCTGGCCCACGAATTTTTGCCCAAGGTCATCAGCAGTTTTCTGCACGAGTACCCCCACGTGCAATTGGACATGGTGTTGCTCAACCGCCGGGTGGATCTGATTACCGAGGGCATCGACGTGGCGTTGCGTGTGCGTGAACCGGGTGACGAAGACCCGGGCCTGGTCACCCGCCGCCTGCGCGAAGCGCGCACGGTACTGGTGGCCAGCCCCGCCCTGCTGGCCGGCAACACCATTGCCAGCCCTGACGACCTGGTGGCCCTTCCCGTGCTCGGTGCCCTGGAAGCCGACCGCATGGTCCACCTGCGTCTGCTGGACGAACAGGGCAACAAGCGCGACCTGGTGCTGGAAGCGCGCCTGGGGATTGAAGATTTCGTGGTGCGCAAGGCCACGGCCATGGCCGGGCTGGGTTTCACCCTGTTGCCGATCATGCACTGTGAAGCCGAACTGGCCAGCGGTGAACTGGTGCAGTTGCTGCCCGACTGGTCCTTGAGCAATGGTTGGCTGCAAGCGGTATACCCGCACCGGCGCGGGGTGTTGCCGGCGGTGCGGGCCTGGATCGACCACCTGGTCAAAAGCCTGGAAGAATGCGGGGAGCGCTACATATGATGAGCGAACAGCAATTGGCCGACTTCTGCCTGAGCCTGCCCGGGGCCCGGGAAGACTATAAATGGGGCGGCATTCGCGTGTTGTCCGTTGCACAGACCAAGATGTTCGCAGTGTTTGGCCTGGCCGGTGACAGCCTGTCCCTGAAGGTCGACAAAGAGCTGTTCCTGGGCTACGTCGACCGTCCGGGCATTCGCCCGGCGCCGTACCTGGCGCGGGCTGGCTGGGTGAGCCTGGCGTTACCGTTGCCGGTAGGGGATGAGGAAGTGCAGGACTTGTTGCGCCGCTCGCATCAACTGGTAGTGCGGCGGTTACCGAAGAAGGTGCAGGTCGGAATGCTGCTGGACCTGTAGGGCCAGGCACCCGGGAATCAGACGACGCGGTATGACTGCCAGACCGCGGCGTGCCCTTCCCGAGCTTCGCCCGGTCCTACCGGTGAACCTCGTAGCCTCAACCATCCGTGTGGGACCGGGCGCCCGCTCGGGAAGCAGGCGACGCGGTGCAGCGGGCTTACCTACAACGCGTGCCGGGTGAAGAGGTAGGCCCACACCCCCTGATGCACCAGTACGATCAACCAGAACACCACCTGGTAGCTGATCTTGCGGGTCTTGTGCCGAAACACCTGCTGAGCCACCAGCGCCCCGGGCCAGCCACCCAGCAGTTCCACCAGGTGCAACACCTTTTCCGGCGTGCGCCGGCCCTCTGTGCGGGCCTGGTGCTTATCGCGCCAATACAGCCCCGCCGCGACCAGGCTGAGGCCCAGGTACACCAGCAACACCACCGGGCGACCGCCGCGCATGAACTGGATGACCACACCCGCCATCGGCAAGGCGCATAACAGTAACCACACCACCAGTTTCAGCTTGAGGTATCGTACCCCGGGCCCGCGCGGTGCCGTCGACGCCTTCGCGGCGCCTGCGTTACGGCTGGACATGGTCCCAGTCGATCCAGCCGAACCACCAGGTGGCCAGGATCAGCATGCCGAACCCGATGCGGTACCACGCGAACAGATCATAGGTGTGGTTGGCGATGAACTTCAGCAGGCCCTTGACGGCGATCATGGCGAACACGAACGCGGTGACGAAGCCCAGGGCGAACACCGGCAGGTCGCTGGCCTGGAACAGGTGACGGTACTTGAAACCCGAGTACACCGCGGCGCCCACCATGGTCGGCATGGCCAGGAAGAACGAGAACTCGGTGGCGGCCTTGCGCGACAGGCCGAACACCAGGCCACCAATGATGGTGGAACCGGAACGCGACGTGCCGGGGATCATCGCCAGGCACTGGGCAAAACCGATCTTCAGCGCGTCGGGCCAGCGCATGTCATCCACATGTTCGATACGCACCACATGCTCGCGCTCCTCGGCCCAGAGCATGACGATACCGCCTGCCACCAGGGCCACGGCCACGGTGACAGGGTTGAACAGGTACTCATGAATCAGGTCGGCGAAAATCACCCCCAGCACCACTGCAGGCAGGAAGGCGATCAACAGGTTGGCCGTGAAGCGCCGCGCCTGAGGCCGCGTCGGCAACCCGGTGACGATCTCGAGTATCTTGCGCCGAAACTCCCACACCACCGCCAGGATCGCCCCCAACTGGATGATGATGTTGAACGCCATCGCCCGCTCGCCGCCGAAATCGAGCAGATCGGCCACGATAATCTGGTGGCCGGTGCTGGAAATGGGCAGGAACTCCGTGAGCCCCTCGACAATCCCCAGAATCAGTGCCTGAAAGGCGGTCCAAACATCCATCAAATTCCCCCAAGTGGAGCACTGCTCATGGGCAGGCTCCTGGTTTTATAGTCGTGTTCACCACGATCACAGCAAGGCGCGCCAAAGATCGGTTGCAAACCGTGAAAACTTTGTGAAATCAACGATTCGAAACGAAATGATCAGAGAGGCGGCGAAATGCTATCAGACCAGTCTGGCACCGCCTCCTGACAATACGATGAAATCCCGCCATTTTCGTGTATCACCGAGCATGCAAAGCGCCGGCCACTCCCATGGCCGGTTACAATCGCCTCGTTTGTCCCACGGAATTCGATAATGTTCCCCACTGCCCTGCCCGAAAGCCTTCCGCAGCCATGAAAATCGTGGTGTTGACCGGCCCCGAATCCAGCGGCAAAAGCGCCCTGGCCCGCGCCCTGCACGCCCGGTTCGGTGGCGTGATCGTGGGCGAATACGTCCGCCATTTCATTGATACCCACAACCGTGACACGTGCTATGCGGACATACCCGCCATCGCCCGCGGGCAGTCGGCCTGGGAAGACGCAGCACGGGCGCAACGTCCGGCCCTGTTGCTGTTGGACACCCACCTGTTGAGCAACCTGCTGTGGAGCCGCACGCTGTTCGGCGACTGCCCGGCCTGGATCGAAGCGGACCTGTTGGAACGCCACTACGACCTGCACCTGCTGCTGTCGCCCGAAGGCGTGCCGTGGCAGGGGGATGGCCAGCGCTGCCAACCGCAATTGGCTGACCGCCAGGCATTTTTCCGCCAGGCCCGGGACTGGCTGGAGGCCCACGGCAAACCCACGAAAACACTGCAAGGCGATTGGGCCCGTCGCCGTGCCAGCGCCATGGAGGCAGTGCAGGCGTTGCTGGCACCAAGCACCCCGAGTGTCCATTTCTGAAACACTCCACCGCGCTCAAACCCTCGCCACTACGCCCCCGCCGGAATCGTGACCGACGCTGTTACCGCAGCGTTACACCGTGATCCATGTGCGGGGCGGCCACTGGCCACTGTTCGTATCCGCCAGCACGCTTTTATTGTCTCAGCGCTGTTACAGTCGCCGCCCGCGTTCAACGCCCAAGGATGTTAACCCCTTGATTCACATGGCGTGATGAAAACTGGCACACCCTCTGCTCTCTCTCTCGCAACGCCAACAAGGCCGGCGAAAACAACAAGAGGGATGGCCATGAACGGGACAACTCATACAGGCATTGCGTGCCTGCTGCTGATGGGGTGCTGCTACAGCCTGACTGGCCAGGCCGCTGGCGATGGCACCATTGTGCTTCAGCGTCAGGTGCAGCCACGCGTGGCCTATCACCCCACCATGCGCCCCGACCCCAATCCACTGACCGTCAATACCAACGTGTCGAAGGTGGTCACAGGGGCCGTCAACACCGAGCTGAGCGACGGCGACATCGCCGGCATCAGCAGCGGCAACAGCATCACCCATCTGCTCATGCCTGACGGCAACCTGCGTGGCCTCAACAGCACCGCCAGCGCCCCATTGCCCGGCATGGCCGCCGGCCACGGTGGCGGCTCGGGCAACGGTATTTCCAACACCGTCAACTCGGCCCTGACCCAAGGGCTGGCCCCCCTGCGCATGCTCAGCGGAGGCCAATGACATGAAGCGCGCCCTGCTCGCCCTTGCCCTGCTGACCAGTTGCAACGCGTTTGCCGACAGCAACGTGCCGGTGGTCAACACCGCTGTCATGGACAGTACCGGCCAAGGCTACGTCGGCAACCTGAACATCAACCAGGCCTCCGGCGACCTGCAACAGCAGGCCAACGCACGCGCCATCGCCAGCGGCGGCCAGGTCAGCGCCACCACCCAGATCAGGCAAGTGTCCAGCGCCGTGGGCAACCCGGCCATGAACGCGCGGGCCTCGATCCAGGGCAACTCATTCACCAACGGCAGCGGCGCACTGGGCATCAACCAGTCCGCCGGGGCCACCAACCAACAAGCCAACGCGATGCGCCTGACCACCAGTACTCAGCCGCTCAGCATTGACGACAGCGCCCTGTCCCAACAGAACGTGGCGCTGGCAAAAGGCTCCGACTCAGCAGGCTCCCCGCTCGGCAACCGCCAGGTCAACACCGATGACCAGGCCTTCACCGGTAGCCGTGGGCTGATCCAGCTGAACCAGAGCGCCGGGGTGGGGAACCGCATGGGCAACACCCTGAGCGTAAGGGTCGCTGATTGACCCTCCTAAATAGAAACAACACTTAACTAAAATAAGCACGGAGAAACACCATGAAACCTGCAATGGCACTCAAGCCGCTTGTATTCGCCCTCGCTGCCGTCATGGCTGTCGCCGCTCACGCGGCCGACGATCGCAACCAGGGCGGTCACGGTGACCCTCACCATGGTGGACATCAACAGCAACCCGATCCCATGCTTCAGATTCAGCTCACCGCCGGCGCCGCCGCAGTGGTGTCGGACGCTCAGCACAGCTCCGGCAACGCCGTGGTCAACCAAGGCACCAAGAACTCGGCCACCATCGACTCGTCGGCCGCCAACTCCAACGGCAACCTGGGCGTGAACGTGGCTGGCGGTGACGCCAACCAACAAGACAACGCCGCCGCGATCGCCACTGCCGACGAAAGCTTCATCTTCGGCAGCGCCTATGCGCAAACCACGGCCACCCAGTCCAACACCAGCAACAGCGTGGCCAACTACTCCACCAGCGCCAAGACCAGCCTGACCGGCACCGCCAACGGCAGCTCGGGCAACATTGGCATCAACGTCACCTCTGGCGACTACAACCAACAGAAAAACAACCTGGCCATTGCCGTGTCCGGCGGCCGCGTAGCCGGCGCCAGCGCTTCGGCCGACCAGACCTCCACCGGCAATACCGTGGGCAACGTGGCCGACCGCACCTACAGCAAAGACACCCTGTACGCCACCTTCCACGCCACTGGTTCCTACAAAGGCACCGGTACCGGCACCGTTGGCGGCGGTGACTCCCACGGTGGCCAGCCTGGCTGGGGCGGCCAGGACAACCGCAGTGGCAACAACGGTGGGCATCAAGACCCTACCCAACCGCTGGCCTTCAAGGAAAGCGGCAGTGTCGAGCTCAACGGTGTAGCGTCGTATCAAGTGCTGACCCCTACCGGCTGGGCCAACCCTGTGAACAACAGCGCCTCGGTCTCCAACTCGCTCAACAACGTGTCGGGTAACGTCGGTGCCAACGTGTCCGCAGGTATCGGCAACCAACAAAGCAACTCCCTGTCCATTGCTGCCGGTTGCAAAGCCTGCATGTAATCCGGACAGTCTTGAGAGCCTCCGCAAGGGGGCTCTTTTTCAGCACGACCCAGCAAGGCGACCCGACCATGCGCATTCCTGCCCTCCTCCCGTTATTGCTGCTGCTGGCTGGCCCCGCGTGGGGCGCCCACATGTCCGTGCCCGCGTTGCCGGGTGGCTCGGTCATCTACAAGCCAGTGCAAAGCATGCGTGAGCGGCATTTTTCCGACCTGGTCGAACAGAAAACCGATTTCAGTTGCGGCGCCGCCGCGCTGGCGACGGTACTGCGCCAGGCCTATTGGCTGGACGTCGATGAAAAGACCGTCATAGAAGGCATGCTCGCCCATTCCGACCAGGACACCGTCAAGGTGCAGGGCTTCTCGATGCTGGACATGAAGAAGTACGTGGAAAGCATCGGCATGCGGGCCCGTGGCTACCGGATACCCGCCGACAGCCTGGACAAGATCACCATTCCGGTGGTGGTACTGATGGACATCCGAGGCTACAAGCATTTCGTCGTGATGCAGCGTGTGCAGCGCGACTGGGTCTATGTGGGTGACCCTGTGCTAGGGCACAAGCGTTACACCCGCCAGGACTTCGAAAAAGGCTGGAACGGCATCATTTTCGCCGTCATTGGCCAGGGTTACGACAAGACCAATGTCCTGCTCGCCCCGCCGCTGCCATTGACCGCCAAGGGCCAGCTGGATCAGTTCAAGCCCGTGCAAGACGCGGATCTCATGGACTTCGGCTTCATCCAGAGTGATTTCTTCTAAATAAAAAAAGGGGCACGAAGCCCCAGGAGCACCCCATGAATACTCAGCAATGGCTGTTGGCCCTGTGCCTGGCAGCCAGTGTGCCGGCGCACGCCAGCCCGGCATTCCAACCGATAGAGGTCAAGGACTCCGAACTTTCGACATTGCGCGGCCGCTTCGTGATGCCCGGGCGCATCATCAGCTTCGGCGTCGTCATGTCCACCACCTGGCAGAACGCCAATGGCGACATCATTGGCGCACACGCCAACCTGCAAGTGCAGGCCACCACGATCAAACCGCAATTCTACGTGCAGATGGTCAACGAAAAAGGCACCGGCACCGCCAACCTGGCGCAGAACCCCGGCCAGGGCGTGATCACAGGCGGCGCCGGCCTGAATGCCACCCAGGGCGTCACCCAGTCGGTGCGGGCCGCGGGCGACAACAACAGCGCCTACAACAACGTCGACCTCAGCGTCACCCAAGCCAGCCAGGCGCCTGCTGTCAGCGCACCGCAGGGTCAGGTGCTGGCCCCCGGCAGTTCCATCACCGGCAGCAATGGCGCGGGCAGCATGACCGTGGCCAGCAACGGCAATGGCGTGCAGCTGTCGATCCAGGCCAACAACAACCAGGGTTCGACCCTGCAGTCCCTGGGCCAGGGCGGGCTGTCGCAACTGACGGCATTGACCGGCAGCACCAACCAGGTCAGCAACCTGACCCAACTGAATGTGGTGCTGGGCAACAAGTTGCCGGGCTCCGGCTCGATCGACGCTGGCCTCAGCCAGCTCAAGGGCCTGCGTAACATGGGGTACTGAACCACGTTGCCTGAAAAACTGGACTACGCTTCGTCTCAAAATAAATGCAGTCACAAGGGACGGCTCACCATGCAACGATCGCTTTCGTTCAACGCTGTGGTCTGCTTGAGCGCGCTACTTCCAGCGACGCTTCTGCAGGCCGCCCCCGACCCACAGGTCGAGGAGCTGAAACAGGAACTGGCGCAACTCAAGCAACGTTACGATCAACAGCAACAGGCCCTGATGGTATTGGAGCAACGGGTCCGGCAGGTCGAAGAAGCCCCCGCCGCCCCGCCGCCCAAACGCCTGAGCAAATCCCCGGCCGAACCCAGCAAGGCCCAGACCGTGGCCACCGGTGCCCCAGGCACCAGCGCTGCCCAGGCCAGCGGGGGCGCGGCGGGCGGGGCTTCCTACGGGCAATCGCTCAAGGACGACCAGGCCCCGGCGCAGAGCGTCAACAACCTGTATGACGAGAACACCGGGTTCTTTGGTGGCGGCAAGTTCAGCCTGGAGACCGGCATCACCTATTCGCACTACGACACCCGCCAACTGGTACTCAACGGTTTCCTGGCGCTGGACTCGATTTTCCTCGGCGACCTCAACGTCGACCGCATCAAGGCCGATACCTGGACCCTGGATGTCACGGGCCGCTACAACATCAACAACCGCTGGCAGTTCGACCTGAACGTGCCGGTCATCTATCGTGATTCGGAATATCAGTCCGGTGGCGTGGGCGGCGACAGCACGAAAATCTCCCAGGAGTCGGTCAGCCGCGACCCGACCATCGGCGACATCAACGCCGGCGTGGCCTACAAGTTCATGGACGAAGGCCCCTACCGGCCTGACGCGGTGGTCAGCCTGCGCGTCAAAGCCCCTACCGGCAAGGACCCCTACGGCATCAAGCTGATTCGTTCGAGTACCAACGACAACCTGGCCGTGCCTGAAACCCTGCCCACCGGTAACGGCGTGTGGTCCATCACCCCCGGTATTTCGCTGATCAAGAGCTTCGACCCGGCGGTGCTGTTCGGCAGCTTCGCCTACACCCACAACTTCGTGAACAGTTTCGACGACATCGACCCCAACGTGGGTAGTTCGGTTGGCGGCAAGGTCGACCTGGGCGACAGCTTCCAGATCAGCGCCGGCGTGGCCTTCGCCCTCAACGAGAAGATGAGCATGTCCTTCTCGCTGACCGACCTCATCCAGCGCCGCAGCAAGATCAAGCAGGACGGCGGCGACTGGCAGGGCGTGCCGGCCAGCGACGCCAACGCCGGCTACTTCAACATCGGCATGACCATCGCCGCCAGCGACTCGCTGACCATCGTGCCCAACCTGTCCATCGGCATGACCGACGATGCCCCCGACTTCACCTTCAGCCTGAAATTCCCCTACTATTTCTGACCTGTCGAAAAGTTGAGTCGACAGGCCTCGCACCCGGTCCCATGACAGAGACCGGGCGCGGGGCCCGGTCGTTTATGAGGCGAGGTTTTCATGGATCTGGGTATCAAGGGGCGCGTCGCGCTGATCACCGGGGCCGCTGGCGGTATCGGCCAGGCCACCGCCAAACTCTTGAGTGAAGAAGGGGTATTGCTGGTACTCAGCGACCTCAAGCAAGAAGCCCTGCAAGCGGCGTTCGTCGACTTGCCGGGGGAGTACCTGCTGGTGGCAGCTGACACGACCGACCAGCGCCAGGTAAACGAGATCGTGGCCAAGGGTGAAGAACGCTTCGGCAAGGTCGACATCGTGGTACACACCAGCGGCGTGACCGGTGCCAAGGGCGACCCGCTGGCGCTCACCGATGCGGACTATGAAGAGGCCTGGAAAACCGACTTCTTTTCTTCCGTGCGCGTGGCCCGCGCCACCATCCCCCGTATGCGCCCGCGCGGCTGGGGGCGATTCGTGTGCATCACCTCGGAGAATGCCGTGCAACCGTATTATGACGAGGCGGTCTATAATGTCGCCAAGGCAGCGCTGGCTGCATTCGTCAAGAACCTCTCGTACAAGGAAGCAGAACATGGTGTGCTGTGCAACACCGTGGCGCCTGCCTTCATTGCCAGCGGCATGACCGACCAGATGATGGAAAAGCGCGCGAAGGAAAACGGCCTGTCGTTCGACGAAGCCGTCGCCAGTTTCCTTGAAGAAGAACGCCCCGGCATCGTCCAGAAACGTCGCGGCAAAGCCGAGGAAGTCGCGGCTGTCATCGCCTTGCTGGTGTCCGAACGCGCGTCGTTCGTCAACGGCAGCAATGTACGCGTCGACGGTGGTTCAGTGCAGGCCGTGCAGCAGTAACCCCTCCAGCGCGCCGGCCCTCCGGCGCCACTTCGCGAAGCAGGCGTCGCGGTGCCAGTGACGGCCAGCTATTGCAATCGCTTCACCTCCCGGTGAACCCCGCGCGCGGATTCGTGGTAAATGTCATCCAGCCAACCGGCGATCTCGGCTTCGGTGACGAAGTCGGGGATGACCACCTCGTGCATCCGCGAGTGCTTGCCCTCGCCGGTATCAACGCGGAATACCTGCCAGTGTTCGCCGGCCTTGCGCACCCCCAGCAATGTGCCGAATACGTCGTAGATCATCATGGCGTGCCTCCCTGGGCCTGGTTCCGTGGAAAAGAACCTTGCTCGCAGACTACCCAGACACTCCCCCCCGGGCCAATGCTGGTTTGCTCTAAGTTAATGCCCTGCCCCTCAATAGAACGATAACGTCTCCACGCCCTTGCCACACGCAAGGGTCCGCACCACCTGCCCCGAGGCCAGGTCCACCACGCTGATGGACCCGGCATCATGGTTGGCGATCAGTACCGTGCGGCCATCTTCGTGAAAGGCCATGTCCATCGGCCCTTTTTGCAAATGGACCGGCTGCTGGGCATCGAGACTGGCAGGCAACACGGTGGCCAGCGGCTCTTCGTGGCTGGTCACCACCAGGTAGCGGCCATCGGGGCTGTAGCGAGCGATCTGCGCGGGTTTGCGGTAGCCCTGCAGGTCGATGGTGCGGGTGACCTGGTCGGTGCGGGTATCGACGACAAACAGCTGCGGCAGGGCATCGGACACCAGCACCAGGGTTTCGCCACTCGGTGACAGGCCGATACCATCCAGTGGCCCTGTCAGTTCGATGTCCTTGATTCGGCGACGCGCCCGCAAGTCGATCACCGAAACGAACGCATCTTCCTCGTTTTCGGTATAGAGCTTGGAACCGTCGGGCAGCAACTCCATGCGATGGGCGTTGCTGGAGCCGGTTTCGATGGCGTGCAGGATACGGCCACTCTCGGCGTCCATTTCCAATACCACGCCGCTGTTCTCGCACAGGCAGTAGAGCTGGCCCTGGGGCCCCCACCTCAGGCAGTGCGGCGCCTTGAACGGGGCAACGCTGAGGGTCCGGACATGGCGGCGGGCGTGCAGGTCGATCACCGCCAGTTCATGGCCTGGGTGCGGGTTGTCGCCATGCTTGCCGTCGCCGTAGATGGGCACGTAGGCCAAGCGTCGGTCGGGGGAAATGGCCAGTTCATGGACACGCGGGGTGAAGCCGTCGAGGGCGCGCAGCGGCCGGTAGGTGATGGGGTCGAGGAACAGCACCTTGTTGCCGATCTTGTCGATGGCGATCAGGCCGGCGTGGCCGGTCACGGTGTTGAGCGCAGGGGTCGAAGTCATGCAGTCAGCCTCTGGTTGCGCCGGGCAAGGGAAACGCAGCAAAAGCCCGGGCCGATGCAAGGCTTGACCCCCTCAACGCCCGGAAAGTTTCCCAAAACGCGGCCCGCGCACGCGGCACTCCTCAACCGCGGCGGTACTCACGGGGCGTTGTCTCGAAGCGGGCGCGGAACGCCCGGCTGAAATGCGCCATGTCGACAAACCCCCAGCGGTAGGCGATTTCACTGATCTGCCGGGCCGCCAGTGCTGGGTCACGCAGATCACGGGCGCAGCGTTGCAGTCGGCTGAGCAGCAGGTAACGACCAAAGGATGTCTGCTCTTGCTGAAACAGGCGGTTGACGTAGCGCGGCGTGACACCGAAGCAGGCACTCACCCCCGCCACGCTCAGGTCCTGGTCGCCCAGGTGGGCCTTCACGTAATCCTTGATGCGCAACAGCAACGCCGTGCAGCGCGCACTGCCGGCCAGCGTGCCTTGCCCCTGGCCACGCTGGAACAGGGCCATGGCGAGCAGGTCCAGGCCCTGCTCGCCCAGGCACACCTGCTGGGCAGCCGGCAATTGGTCTTCCAGGGCACCCAGGCCCAGCAGGAAGTCGGCCACCAGGCGCTCCAATGGGTTATTTCGTGACATCGCCCGTGCCGTCAGGTACTCAAGGTTACCCAGGCGCCGCTGCAAGCTGGCGCGAGGGATCTGCACCACGGTCTGGCGAAATGCCCCATCGAAGTGCAGCCGGTAAGGCCGGCGCGTGTCGTAGATAGCGAAGTCGCCCACCTCCAGGCATGCCTCGCGCCCCTCCTGCTCCACCCCTGCCCGGCCTTCACGGGCAAAGCCGAGCAGCACGTACTCGGCATCGCCATGGGCGATGGCCCGGCGGTCTCGCACCACGGTCTGCGCCTGGGCACGCACATCGACCAACGCCAACTCGCCCAGGCGCGCCGCCTGCAAATGGCCTTCGAACCCCTCGGGGGAACCGAGCCGGCACTCCAGTGGCACGAAGGTATCGCACACCACTTCCTGCCAGTAGGCCAAGCGCTCCCGCGGCGCCACGCTGTCAGTCGTGAACTGGATACTCATGGTCAACAATCCTCGATCAACCTCGATACGGGCGTTTTTGATGCAATTCCTGCTCCGCCTGCCCCCCTTGTGCCGGGGCAGTCAATTTTCAGTTCCCGTGGGTCCTACTGCCCCGCTACCGAGCGGCCCTAGGCTGTGCTCAACCGAAACAGCCGAGAGCCTCACCATGCAAAAACCGATAAAAGTCGCCTGTGTGCAAGCTGCCCCTGTGTTCCTGGACCTGCACGCCACCGTCGACAAGACCATCGCCCTGATAGCCCAGGCCGCCGCCGCGGGTGCCGAGTTGATCGCCTTTCCGGAAACCTGGATTCCGGGCTACCCGTGGTTCCTGTGGCTCGACGCACCGGCCGCGTACCTGCCGTTAGTACACCGCTACCATGAGCAATCGCTGGTGCTCGACAGCACCGAGGCCCGGCGCATCAGCGACGCGGCCCGCGAACACGGCATCCATGTGGTCCTGGGCTACAGCGAACGGGCCAAGGCCAGCTTGTACATCGGCCAGTGGATCATCGACGATCAGGGGCAGACCGTGGGGGTGCGCCGCAAGCTCAAGGCCACCCATGTAGAACGCACCCTGTTCGGCGAGAGCGATGGCAGTTCGCTGCGCACCTTCGACACCACGCTGGGCACCCTGGGGGCCCTGTGCTGCTGGGAGCACCTGCAACCGCTGTCCAAATACGCCCTGTACGCCCAGAACGAGCAGATTCACGTGGGCGCCTGGCCGAGCTTTAGCCTGTACCGCCATGCCACGGCAGCCCTGGGCCCGGAGGTGAACATCGCTGCATCGCGGGTGTACGCCGCCGAAGGCCAGTGCTTCGTGATCGCCCCCTGTGCCCTGGTGTCACCGCAGATGATCGAGTTGCTGTGCGACACCGACGCCAAGCGCCATCTGCTGCAGGCCGGTGGCGGCCATGCGCGGATCTTCGGCCCCGATGGCAGCGAACTCGCCACGCCGCTGGCAGAGGATGAAGAAGGCCTGCTGTATGCCACCCTGGACCCTGCGGCGCTGATCTATGCCAAGGTGGCCGCCGACCCGGCCGGGCACTACTCGCGCCCCGATGTCACCCGGCTGATGCTCAACCGCGCAGCCAACCCGTGCGTGGTCGACTTCTGCGCCCCCAGCTTCGAGAGCCTGGAGCCGGGTACCGACACCCCCAGCGGCGCGCAGGAGGCCTGAGATGGAATCGGCGATCCCCGACCACCTGCGTCAGCAACGCCAGTGCCCGGCAGCGACACCGGCCCACTACCAACCGCCTTTCCCGGCCTGGTCATCGCGCTTCAGCCCCCTGACCGGCCAGGTGGTGATGGCCTGTTTCGGCGTGCAAGGCCGCGACGGCATTGCCCTCAGCGATCTGGCGCCCATCACCGAGCGGTTTTCCATGGCCGACGGCCCGCTGTTCTGGGATGGCGCCGAATGCGTGGATGCCGAGGGCTTTCACACCGGCATCGCCATCGCCTACTGGGCTGACGTCCAGGCCTTCGCCCGCTGGCAGCAGACCTGCGGGTTTAACGCCTGGTGGCAACACGAAGCCCGCGAGCGCGGCCCGCTGGGCTGGTTCATGGAAGTGGTGTGCCCTACCGCCGAGCGCTTCGAGACGGTGTTTTCATCCCCGGACCGCGCCGAAGGCATCGGCCACCTGGCCAGCCACGTCAGCGCGCCGATTCTGGAACATGGCTACTGGGGTAGCGCCCGCGATCGCCTGCCCATTGCCCAGGTCGATCCGCTACCGGGGCGTGCGCCGGCCAGCCGGCCCCCGCCCCACGGCAAACGGGTACGCCTGCCAGGCCGTGACAACCTGTGCCTGATCCGCTCCGGCCAGGACTGGAGCGACACCCGTGGCGAGGAGCGTCGGCTGTATTTGAATGACGTGCGCCCGGTGCTGGAAACCGGCATGACCTTCCTGCGCGACCAGGGCGGCGACATCGGCTGCCTGAGTTGCCGGTTCATGCAGGCGGTGGATCGCAGCGGGCTGCCCATCGATAAAAGCTTCGGCCTGGCCTGGTTCGATGATCTCGCCCACCTGGAACGCTGGGCCAAGACCCACCCCACGCATGTAGCGATCTTCGGCGGGTTCATGAGCTACGTGCAAACCCTCAACTTCCAGATTCAGTTGCGGCTGTATCACGAAGTGGCGGTCATACCGGCCAGCGCGCAGTTTTTCGAATACGTCAATTGCCACCCCGGCAGCGGCCTGCTCTCGCGCTGACCGGACCGCTCATTCATCTACTCGGTTGCGCTGGCCCGGCCAGCGCAGGCCTCGCCACGCCTGGAGTTCGACCATGTACCTGTTCACCCGTGCCCCCCGTCACCTGGGCCTGCTGGCCCTGGCCTGCGGCGCCAGCAGCGCCCAGGCCCTGGAAATCACCGCTGGCGACTACGAGCCATTGCCCGTGGGTGCCAGTGCACTGCTGCTGTACGTTCAGCACGCCGACAACAGCGATTACTATCAGCAGGGCCACAAGGTCTCGGATAACTTCCGACTCAAGACCGATGTCAGCTTGCTGCGCTACATCCACTCCATTGGCCTGGCCGACAACCTGGTGGTCGAACCGCAAGCCATTCTGCCGTACGGCCACCTTCATGCCAGTGGCGACGCCAGCGCGCTGGGCCAGACCACCGGCACCGGCGACCTGATACTGGGCGCGCCGGTGAAGTGGCGGCTGAACACTGCGAACAAGGACATTGTGTCGCTGGCGCCCTACGTCTATGTGCCCACCGGCAGCTACGACCGCGATGATGCCCTGAATCTGGGTGAGAACCGTTGGCGCTTGTTGCTGCAGGGCGCTTACATTCACCACTTCAATGCACAGTGGGCACTGGACACCGCGGCGGACGTGTCCTGGTTCGGGCCCAACCATGACTACACCAGCGGCGGCGTGACGTTGAAGCAGCAGGCCCGCTACGAGTACCAGGCCTACCTGCGCTACAACCTCTCGCCCACTACCCAGGTGGCAGCGGGGGGCGGCCGGGTACAGGGTGGCAAGACGTCGGTAGCCGGGGTGGACCAGGATGACACCACCGACACCACCTATGCGCGGGTGATGGTTACCCATATGCTCACCGCGTCGCTGCAGATGCAAGTCGAAGCCGGGCGAGACCTTGAGGTAGAGCAAGGGTTCAAGGAAAAGGCCCGCCTGAACCTGCGGCTGGCCAAATTGTTCTAGCTCTCCCCAATGTCGGCCGCGCATGCGGTGGGCCTAATGCTGCGCGGCGCTCGGGACGCGGCCGGGTCCGCTGCTACGCGGGGCCACTTACTTATGCCAAAACCGCCGCTGCGCGGTTTTTTGGTTCTTTCCCCCGGCGCCAGGAAACGGGCACAGTAACCGCCCCCCGGCCTCTGGAACCCGCGTCAACATGCACCTGGATCTGCGCCAGCTTCGCCACTTCATTGCCCTGGTCGAATTTCGCAACTTCGGCCTCGCCGCCCAGTCGGTCAATATCTCCCAGTCGGCCTTCAGCCGCAGTATCCAGGCGCTGGAACAAAGCTTCGGCGCACGGCTGATCGATCGCAACCGTAACCTGGAGCCCACCAAGAAAGGACTGATCGTGCTGGAGCATGCGCGGCTGCTGGTGGGCAACGCCCACAACCTGATCAATGAAGTGCGCCAGTTCAACGAGCGCGAGGCCGGTGAGCTGTCGTTCGGCTGCGGCCCGGCGCCCGCCGCCTGGCTGATGCCCCAGGCCATCGGCCACTTCACCCGCCAACTGCCGAAGGTGCGCCTGCGCTTCCACGTGGACAACTGGCAGGCGCTGGGGCAACGGTTGCTGGCCGAGGAATGCGAGTTCTTCGTCGCCGACGCCCGCCATTTCGAATTCGACCCCGACTACCGGGTGCAACTGCTCAGCCCCCACCGCTGGGGGTTCTGCTGCCGCAGCGGCCACCCGCTGGCATCCTTCGATGAGGTCAGCGTGGAGCAACTGTTCAGCTACCCCTTGGCCGGCACCGTGCGCCCGCCCAACCTGCGCAAAGCGCTGGTGGAACTCAGCGGCCGACCTGACTTCCAGACCAGCATCGAGTGCGACAATGGCTATAGCCTGGTGGCCGTGATCCAGCATTCCGATGCCATAGGCACCACCAACGTCAGCCGCAGCAACCCTTATCTGCAGCAGGGCCTCAAACTGCTCAAGGTGCGTGGGCTGGACCCGCAGGCAGCGGAGTTCTACACCCACTACGGCATCGTCAGCCGCGCCGGCTACAAGCTGTCCTACCTGGCGCAGACGCTGATCGAAGCCTTCCTGGAAGCTGACCGGGCCATGCAGGCCGTGGAAGCCGGCCTGCCGCCGCTGCCAAGCGATGGCAGCGACCGGCTGCGAGATGTGCTCACAGGGCTTGCACACTGAAGTCCGTGATCCGCTGCCGGGACCACACCGAGCGGAAACCGAAGTAACCCGGCGCAGGCAAGCCTGCCAGCGCCTGATGGAACACCCGTTCACCGTCGACACTGAAGCCGGTGCCGTCAGCGGTGACTTCGATCACTACCTGATAATCGTGCCCCGCCTTGAGCAGGTGCCCTTCATCCAGCCATTCGCCCAGCAAAGGCCGGCGCACACTGCCGTCGTAGCGGCGAAAGCGCGTGGTGGTATTGCCGTTGCCGCCCATGCCCACGTACCAGGTGGCCAGCGAGTCATAGCTTTCCAGCACGCCGTCGCGCACTGACAACCCGCTTCCATTCACCTCGTGGGCCGCCCAGAAGCAGTTGAAGTCCGACAGCCTGTCATTGGCCTTCCCTTCCACCAGCACCTGGCGGCGAAACGCGATGCGGTACGCGCCGGCAAGCCGCTCTGTCAGCCACAGGGTCATGCCGGCGCTGGTGTCCATCACCAGCCCTGCGCCCTGGACGGTCACCGCGGAGTCATCAGGGCATTCGGCCTCCACCCGCCACCGGCGGGTATCAAGGTGTTGAAAACGGTCCTGGATGATCATAGCTCCCGGGGTATTGCCTTCCATGTAGAACACTCCAGCTTCACTGCTCATGGGAAATCGGGCGGCCGGCCAGCGCCAGCAGGGCCATGGCCGTCAGCCCCCATTGGGCGACCGCGTTGGTGGACAGGTTGGCGCCCGCCGAGGTGCCCGCGCGTTCATCGATGACGGACACCGGCCCCGGCTCGCTCAGGTCCCGCACGTAGGCCGGTACCAGCACCTGGTGCAGTTCGCGGTTGGGCCGCGGGATACCCCCGGAGCCGGCGGCGAACTCTTGCCAGGCCCGGCGTTGCAGGCTGCGGTCGTTCAGCCGCCAGCCGGCGAATGCAGTCAGGCGCGCGTGGCCCTGGGCCAGGTTGAGGTTGCCCAGCGGCTTGCCCAAGGCATGGCGCACCTGCACGGCGGGGGCGTTGTACAACCTGCAGTAATCCAGCCAGGCGCTTTCGAACCGTGCCGAAGGCAATACCTGCAAGAGCTCGCTGCAGATTTCCGCCAAACCGAACACGGCCGACAGGTGCGACACGGTCAGTTTGCCGCTGGTGTCGATATCGAAGCGGCCACTGTCCAGTTCCATCTCGCCGACACCGGTGAAAAACCCATGGGGCTGTGCGGCGATGCTGTCCATGCTGTTGCGCAGGCGACGGGCCAGCGCCGGGTCGCCGGTCCGCTCCCACTCGGTGAGCCAGGCTGCGGCGATGGCGCCCCAGTCAGTGCCGAAGGCGATGCTGGCGTAGCCGTCGCGGGCATCGCGCTGCTGGCCCACCTTGCGCCCTGGCACCACCTCGCGCAGGGTGCGCAAGGCCTCGACCTGGGCGTGCATCAACTCACCTACCCGCTCGTCGGCCGTCAGGTAATACAGGAACCGACGGTTGGCCACCGTGGAGATCCGCAACTGCTTGGCGCTGTCGCCCCAGTGCTGCACATTGTGCCGCGAGCCCAGCGGGGCGAAGCGGCCGATGTGGTGCACGTCCACCTCACCGGTGTGGCGCGTCATGGCCTCGGCCATGCGGAACACATCTTGGCGCCCAGTACGCAGGAAGTAGTACCACAGCCACAGGTCGGTGCTCAGTTCGGAGTTGTCCCAGGCGTAGCCACCCACGTCGTAACGCCACACATGGCGGTCTTCGTCGTAGGTGTGCATGACGTCGCCGTAGTCCCAGAAACCGTACCAGCGACGCTGCTCTACTTCGTCGCGGTAGAAGTCGAAATAGAACGCCAGTTGCGCTTCAAGGCCGCGGGTAGCCGAGGCATGGGGGTCTGCGGGTGCCCAGTCAGGGCCGAACACCCCGGCACGGTGCAAACGGGAAGGGTCGGCCACCAGCAGGGGTGGGTCCTGAATACGCCGGGCGATGTCCACCAGTTGCGCGTTGCTGGGCGTGGCGGCGACACACTGCAGTTCGATCTCGCTGGTGCGCGCCACACCCAAGGGTGTGCCGAACCCAGGCTCGTAGTCCTCGTAGGTGATGTCCAGGGCTTCGCGCTGGCGGGTGAAGTCGGTTTCGCCCATCCCGTCATGGTAAAACCGCAAGTCCATGGGCGCCGCCTGGGCGGCCCATAGCCACAGCGTCACCTGGGCCAGGTCGGTATGGGCGTCGCTGATATCCAGTTGCGCCGGGTAGCTCTGCCAGAAATTGCGCACGCCGAACACCACGCCGCCACCGGGCGACCCCAGGTAACCTACCCCGGCCGCGCGCTCGCCGGTGGCGCTGTTGAGCCAGCCATGGCCCCGGGCGGTGCGCTTGGTGATCTGATAGCCGTCCGGGTGGGCCTGCAGCAGGCGGTAACTGCCGAACGCCGGGATGTACTGCAGGCGTTGGGCAACTTCAGGGGCGAACTGCGCCACCGGCGGCGTCGCCCGCCCGTCGATCTGCGCACGCCGCACCGCTTCCCCGGGGTCGCGACGCAGGCCGGTGAGGCCGCGTACCGCTTCGGCGAAGACACCGCCATTGGCCGCCACGAAGCGGACATGGCGGTCGTGCAGGGCCGCCGTCTGCGGGGTGTCGAAGCGCAGCGCGATGCCCTTGATGAAGTCCTGATGCTCGTCGGCGTCGAACACGAACGAGTGCACCAGGCGCAAACGGTCGCTGTGGGCGTAAGCGTACAGGCGCAGGGTAAAGGGCAGCAGGCGCCGCGTGCCCTGGCTCAGTTGGTGGCTGCCGCGCAAGGTGATGACCGCACGCACCGGGCCCTGCTGTTCCACCACCACGGTGTCGATCTGACTGCGGTATTGCTCGAGCCGGGTACCCGGCTGGTCGGGGTCACCCTGGACGTGCAGCAGCAGGTGGCCGCCTTGCAGGGTCGGCTGGCCCTGGCGGCTGACACGGGCCAGCAGCACATCGCCCTGGCGTGGAATGTCGCAGCGCAGCACGCCGGTATCCAGTACCAGGTGGTCCGCGTGCTCCGTCACCAGGCTTGCGCTGGCGGCCGGCGGCGCCACCAATGGGCTGAGTTCATAGCGGGCTGCCACCTGTGGCTGGGGCCCCAGGGCATGGGCGCTCCACTTCAGGCTGCCATCCGGCCAATAGGCCAGCGGCCAGCTCTGCACGGGCGCCACCTGGCCCTCCCCACGCAGCTCGAAACCGCTGCTGGCCGGTACCAGGCCCTGAGGCCAGGGCGTGCCCCAGGTGACCCCGGCGAAACTGCCCGGGACGTTGCCGCCCAGCCAGCCCAAGGCCGTGCGCAACGGCCCGGACGCAGGCGTAGCCGCCTGGGCACTGCCGATAAAGGGAACGCCGCCAGCCAGTAGCGCACTGCCGCGCATGAAGCTGCGGCGGTTGAACATCATCGAGTCCATTGCTTCGCGCCCCTAGAAGTCATAACCGAGGGTGACGCCCACCGTGCGCGGGTCGCCCAGCACGCCGAAGGCAGTGCCGTAGTCGCCGGTATTGAGCGACTGGTAGTAACGTTTATCAAGGGCGTTGTTCACCCACAGCGAGGTGCTCCAGTGCCCCTCACCGTACTTGCCGCCCAGGCCGGTGGAGAGCGCCAGCACGCCATAGCCGGGAATGCGGGTGAAGGCCGAATCGTCCACCGTGCCATAGGCCCAGGTGCGATAGGCCCAACGCCCGGCCACGAAGGCATCCAGGCCGTCCAGGGCCTGCCACTCGTAGCGGCTGGCGAGGGTGTAGGTCAGCTTCGGCGAGCGGAATACGCGGTTGCCGCTCTGGTCACAGGTGGCCGGGGCGTTGGCCGCCAGGGTCACTTCCGGTGGGCAGGTGGCGTTCTTGAAATCCAGGTACTTGTTGTCCAGTAGCGTGGCGTTGAAGTCGATGCTCCAACCCGGCAGGGGCTTGAGGTTCAAGGTGGTCTGCACCCCTCGCGAACGCAGGGTGCCGGCGTTGATCAGGTAACTGCTCTGGCTGTCCAGGTCGTAGGCGGTGGTCTGGAATTTGGAGATCTGCGACCAGAACAGCGCCGTGTCCAGGTTCACCCGGCTATCCAGCCAATGGCCCTTGAAGCCCAGTTCGGCGCCCTTGGTGGTTTCCGGGTCGATGAACAGACTGTCGGTGCCGGCCTTGGTGGCCGCGCCAGAGGATATGTTAAGGCCACCGGACTTTTGCCCGTAGGCCACCGTCAGGTAGGTCTGCAGGTTCGGCTGCAACTGGTAGCTGAAGTTGACCATCGCCGCCGGCAGGCGGCTGTACTGGTTGAGGTCGCCGGAGTAAAAGTCGTTCTTGTTGACCCGACGGAACGAGCCGGATTTCTTCTCATAGGTTTCGCGGGCGCCGGCGGTGATGTCGAACGTGTCGGTCACATGCCAGGTGCCCTGAGCCCAGGTGGAGAACACTTCCTCATTCAGCTCGCCCCAGCGCTGCACCAATTTGTTGGTATTGGTGGTGCTGGCGTAGTAGATCGTCGGGTAATACGCCGCGTAATGGTCGTGGGCATAGGTGTCCAGGTTCTCGCCGAAATAGGCGGCGCCCAACGCGTAGTCGAAGAACTCGCCACGGGGGGAGTCCAGGCGGAAATCCTGGGACCAGACGCGGTCGCGTACATCGCCGCCGCTGTCCGAATACAGCGGCACGTCCAGGTTGTCAGCGGTCTTGGGCGTGAAGCCGAAGTAACGGTACGAGGTCACCGAACGCAGGTTGTAGCCCTCGCCCAGGCGCCAGTTGGCCTCGGCGGAAACGCCGCCCTGAGCTACCTTGGCACTGCTTTCATCGTCCAGGGCAACCTTGCGCCCACCGCTCACCACGTCCGCGCCCAGCAGCGCCGCGCGGTTGCGGTAGGTGTCGACGCCATTGATGGCATGGGTGGCGTCCAGCACCAGCACCGGGTCACTGCTGGCCTTGTTGTAGTCGGCGATCAAGCGCAGGCTGAAATCATCGTCGGGCTTGTACAGCAGCTGGCCGCGAAAGCCGTCCTGGATGCTGCCGCCCAGTTCATGACCGTTGGTGATGTTCTCCACCGTGCCACCGCGCTCGGTGTGGGACAGGTTGATGCGCCCGGCCCAGCCGTCGCCCAGGGGCCCGGAGAGCATGGCCTGGGTCTGGGTGTAGCCATGGCTGCCCACCGACTGGCGCACCGAGCCTTCGGGGGTGAAGGTGGGTGGGCGGCTATGGATGTCGATGGCGCCACCGGTGGTGTTATAGCCTTTGAGCGTGCCCTGGGGGCCACTGAGCACGCTGGCGCTGTCAATGTCCACCAGGTCGTTGGAGAGCATGCCGGGGCGGCTGAGGTACACGTTGTCGAGGAACAGCCCGACGCTGCTGGGCATGCCGATGTTGATCTCGCTGCCGCCGCCGTCACCCACCCCGCGAATGGTGATGCGTGTGTCGTACGCGTTGACCGTGGCCACATCCAGGCCCGAGGCCAGTTGCTGCAAGTCTTGCAGACGGTCGATGCGCTGCTGCTGCAAGGTGTTGCCGCTCAGGGTCTGGGTGGACGCTGGCGGTTGCTGGGCATCGACAGCGCGCGCGGCCTCGACGTTGACGGTCTGCAGTTGCGGCTCGGTGCTGGAGGCGGCCGGGCTGGTCTCGTCAGCGAAGGCGCCGGTACTGGCGCCGCCGATCATCAACGCCAGCAGCGAGGTACAGGGGTTCAGGGCAAAGTGCTTCATGGGGTGTCCGTGCAATCGTGGGGCGGTTCGGTTCAATGAGCGGCGGCGGTCTGCGCAGGTACGCCCGGTGGGGGGGTGGCCAGCCAGTCGCGGACCTGGACATCACGGCGGATCAGTCGCGCCTTCAGCGCGACCTCCACCGCTTGCTGCAAACGGGCGATGAACGCTGGGTCAGGGGTGGGCGACAGCAGCACCGACAAGGGCGCAGCGCCTTCAAGGTCGGCACGCAGGATGGCCTCGGGGTAAGCCGCCTGGTCCGCCTGCAACCGCAGGTAGGCGTCGCGATGCTCTGGGGCAGCGGCCCAGTCGGCAGCCTGGCGCTGCACCTGGGCAATGCGCGCGGGCCAGTCCGGGTGGGCCTGGGCCAGGGCCCCGGTCACCAGCACCAGGCCGGCCAATTCCCCGGCACCGCCCAGGCTGCGGGTGGACAGCGGCACGGCGGCCAGGCCCTTGTCACGCAGGGCCAGGACGTTGGCGCCGCCCCAGGTGGCGTCGATCTGGCGGGCGGCCAGGGCGGCACTGGCGGCGACGAAGTCGAGGTTGACCACCCGCACATCCTTTTCCGTCATGCCCGCGGTGTTCAGCGCTTGGATGAAGGACAACTGCGCTGCAGTGCCACGGAACAATCCCACGGTCTTGCCCCGGAGGTCTGCCAGGTTCTTGACCGGCGAGTCCGGCGGCACCGCCAGGTAGTGGCTGACGCCCCGGGCGGCGACGGCGACGATGCGGGTGTCCAGGCCGTTGGCCTTGCCCACGATGCTGGCCAGGTCGCCCAGGTAGGCCATGTCCACTTGGCCGCTGGCGATGGACTCATTGATCAGCGGCCCGGCGCCTTTGAAGAACAGCCACTTCACCTCGACCCCGTCCGCCGCGAAGGCCTGCTCCAGCAGGTGCTGGTTATGGATCACGTCCACCAGACCACCACCGGCAGGCGTGGTGCCTGCGCCGATATCCGGGACGGCCACGCGCAACAGGGTGTGCGCCGAAGCATGGGCGCAGCACAGGCTGAGGGTGAGCGCGGTGAACAGGGATCGGTACATGCAAGCTCCGTGGGGTGTTGGGGGGCACGGCGCCGTTAAACCACGACGGACGGGTCAGGGCTAAATACCGAAAAACACATGCAACCCATTGATTCGGCATAAGTCAGGCCACTGGCGGGCGCCAGCGGTTATTCGCGACACGCAAAAAAACTTTGATGAATATGCATTGGCCACACAACCGGCAACGGGGTCTACTGACCGACCCCGGCGTCCCGGCCACAGGGCGCCCCTTGCCTGCCGGACCTGCCATGACCCGTACCTCGCGCACCGCCCTGCCCCTGCTGTTGCTGCTGGCCGGCGCCCATGTGTTCAATGACCTGTTCCAGGCCGTGCTGCCCTCGCTGTACCCGCGCCTCAAACTCGACTTGCACCTCACTTATGCGCAGATCGGCCTGGTGACCCTGGCGTTCCATGCCTGCGGCTCGCTGTGCCAGCCGTTGGTGGGTGCGCTGATCGACCGCTTCGAGCTGCCGCGGCTGTTGCCGTTGTCAATGCTGTGCATGGCCGCGGGCATGGGCCTGCTGGGAATGGCCGAGGGTTTCCATGGCCTGTTGGCCGCCGCGGCGATGGTCGGGCTCGGCTCGTCGCTGTTTCACCCTCAGGGCTCGCGGCTGGCGCGGCAACTGGCGGCCGGGCGTCCGGGGCTGGCGCAGTCGCTGTTCCAGTTGGGCGGCAACATCGGTTCGGCCTTGGGCCCCCTGCTGCTGGCGGCGTTGCTGTTGCTGCCCCTGGCTCGGGGCGCGCTCTGGCTGCTGGCCCTGGCGCTGGCTGGCGCCGGCCTGCTGGCCTGGCTGGTGACAGCAGTGCCGAATGCCGTGGGGCCAGCGGCGCCGCGCCAGCGCCCGACCCCGTTGACCGCCGACGTGCGCCGGCCCCTGGCCCTGCTGGCCGTGCTGGTGCTATCGAAGTACGTGTACCTGGCGGCCATGGCCAACTACTACACATTCTTCCTGATCGAGCGTTTCCAGCTGTCCACCGCCCAGGCGCAGGTGCAGCTGTTCCTGTTCCTGGCCGCCATCGCCGCCGGCACGTTGATCGGCGGCCCGCTGGGGGACCGCATCGGGCGCAAGCCGGTGGTGGTGATGTCGATCCTCGGCGCCTGCCCGTTTACCTTGCTGCTGCCCTACGTCAGCCTGCCGTGGACCCTGGTGCTGGCGGTCCTCATCGGTCTGGTCCTGGCCTCGGCCTTCGCCGCCATCCTGGTCATGGCCCAGGAACTGTTGCCGGGACGGACCGGCCTGGTGGCGGGGTTGTTTTTCGGCTTGACCTTCGGGGTCAGTGGCCTGGCCGCGGCCGGGTTGGGGCAATTGGCCGACCAGGTGGGCATGGTGACGATGTTCCGCCTGTGCGCGGCGCTGCCACTGCTCGGTGTGCTGGGCCTGGCGCTGCCCGGCACACCCGCCCTGCCCCGGGCTCAGCCGGCCGGTTGAAGCACCCGGTGCCAGAACGCTTCGCTGGCGTGCATGGCCTGCTCGATCGCAGCCTGGCGGCGTGCGAGGTCGGGACTGGCGAAGCTGTGCCCCACGCCTGGGATAACGATCAGCGTGCTATCGCCGCCCGCCCGTCGCAGCGCCTGATGCATGCCCTGTGACTGGGCCATGGGAATGACCGCGTCCTGATCCCCGTGAAGCAGCAAGGTCGGTGGCAAGGGCCCGCGCAGGTGACTGACGGGACTGGCGGCCAACGCTTGAGCACACGTGCCCGTGGTGCAGCCCAGCCAGCGCCGCGCCGCGTCGGCGGTGGCCGGAGGGAATGCCGCCAGCGTCTCTAAGTCAAAGGCGCCGTACCAGGCCACCAGGGCCTGCACCCGCTGCTCTGGCCGCGCCGTCAAGGCTGCCAGTGCGGCCAGGTGCGCTCCCGCCGACACGCCCCACAACCCCGTACGTTGAGGGTCGATGGCCAACGGTCCGGCGTGGGCGTGCAACCAGGCCAGCGCCGCTTGAATGTCAGCTACCGCTGCCGGGTACGGGGCTTGGCCGCTGAGCCGGTAGTTCACTGAGGCCACCACATAGCCCTGGGCGGCCAAGGCTTGCAACTGCGCGGGAAAGTCGCTGAAAGCGACGTTGCTGCGCGCATCACCGGCTTCCCAGCCGCCGCCATGGACAAACACCAGCAACGGGTGCCGGGGGCGATGGTCGGCTGGCCGGTACAGGTCCAGCGTCAAGGGCACCGCGCCGCTCGGCCGCCCATACACCTGATCGGCCAGCCGTGTCACTTTCCCGCGGCTGGCCAATGGTAGAACTCCATGCCCACCGCGCTGCGGTTCCTGAACCCGGCCCAGTAGGTGTGGCCCGGCAGGGGCTTGCCCTGGGCGTCGACCTTCCATTGGCCGTCGATGGCCCTGGGCACGAGCGTGAGGTAGTTGCTGCGGTCCTGGCCCTTGAGTTGCTGGTCGAGGAACGCGGTAACGAAATGCTGGTTGAGGTTGTTCAGGCGGGTGCTGTCCCAGGCGGGCTCGCTGTAGGCCGAGAAGCCCTCGGGCTTGGCGCTGGCGGCCGGCGGTGGCGGGTTGGGCGCCACGTTGTGGCGGGCATTCTGGTACACCAGCAGGTAGCGATCGGCATTCACCGCCCCCTCGGCCAGGCGCCGCACGCCATCGCTGTAGCCGGCGATATCGTCCTGGTCGCCGACCACGAACAGGGTCGGCAGGGTCAGCCCGGCCAGGCCTTTGGCATCGAAAAAGCCCTGGCGCCCGCCCCAGGGAGCAAAGGCGATCAGCGCCTTGATGCGTGGGTCATGCAGCTTGGCGTACTCGGGGTTGCCAGCCTGCAAGCGTTGCAAGGCCCCACCGGGCACGAAGTTCACGGCCACCTGACTCAAGCCCGCGCCGCCCGCCAGCAAGGCGCCGTAGCCGCCCATCGAATAACCGATCAGGGCGCTATGGTCCACATCCACCTTGCCGGCCAGCCAGTGGCCGCTGTTGGGCCGAGCCCAGGTCGCCACCTGGTCGAGCACGAACAGGTCATCCAGCGGGCGGTTGAGCAAGGTGCTGGCGAAACCGGCCTTGTCGGCGCGAGTCGAATCGGTGTGGTCGATGGCGGCCACCACGTAGCCGCGCGAGGCCAGGTGCTCGGTGAGGTAGCTCATCTGCAGGCGCGAGCCCGGGTAGCCGTGGGACAGGATCACCAGCGGGTAGCGGCCCTGGGGAGTGGGGTTAGCGTCACGCACCGCGCGGCCAGCGAACTGGAACGGTGTGTTGGGGCGTTTGGGGTCATTGGCGCCGGCGCCGAGGACGTCGGTATAGGTGGTACCGGGTTGCTGGCCGGGCGTGAGGCTGGCCGGGTACCAGAGCTCCACACGCAGCGCGCGGTCGTGGTGCTGGCCAGGTGGGGTCGCGAGGATGTCCAACTGGTCATGGTGCACCAGTTGCTCGGTGCGCACACCAACGCTGTAGGTACCGGTGGCCGCCAGGTCCGGGGCATCGGGGCGGGCATCGCCATAGAAGGCAAACGCGCTGCAGGGCAGCAACAGGGAACACAGGCAAAGCAGGTGCTTGACGCTCATCGCGGGGGCTCTTGGTCATTGGTAGCGCTAACATCGCATGGAGATGAGGTCGCGTCCAATCACCAAAAAGCGCCGTTGATGCGGTGTTGGCTATAAGCGCACCACCGCGTCGTGAGCTTCCCGAGCGGGCTCAGTCCTGGAGCGGTTTGCCTGCAGGTTCCGCGAGGCCCGTGGCCTGGCGGTATTGGCGAGGGGTAAAGCCAGTCAGGGTCTTGAACTGGCGGGTGAAGGCACTGTGGTCGGTGTAGCCGCAGTGCAGGGCGATGTCGGTGATCGGCAGGTCGGTATGCAACAAACGGTGGGCATGCTCCAGCCGGACTTTGTGGATCATCTGCCGTGGCGTCAGGTGGAACACGCGCTTGCAATAGCGTTCCAGCTGCGCCACCGAAATACCGGCGATGCGGGTCAGCTCGCCCATGCTGACGTTGCGGTGGAAATGCGTGCGGATGTAGTCGTCCACCGCCGCCAGGCGCTGGTAAGCCGGGTGGCTGTCGCTGGCCGATTGCAGGTCCACGGAGATGCCCGCCAGGCCAATGATCTCATCTCGGCGGTTGTAGATGGGCTGTTTGTGGGTCAGGCACCAACCTGGTTCCCGGCTGCCGTACAGGTGCATTTCCAGCTGATCTTGCAGCACCCGGCCGTCTTCCAGTACCCGCCGGTCCTGCTCGGTGTAGCCCGGCCCCAGTTGCGCCGGAAATACGTCGGCGCTGGTCTTGCCCAGCAACGGTTGCAAGCGCTTGAAACCACAACGCTGCACCAGCGTGCGGTTGGCCATGACGTAGCGCGCCTGAACGTCCTTGATGAAGATCACCGCGTTGGGAATCACGTCCAGCATGGGCAGCAGCGGCGCCACCCCGGCCAGCATGTGCTGCAGGTTTTCCGGGCGCTGGCAGGCGTGGTCAGGGCACAGGAACGCCAGGGCATTGTGGTCCATCAGGGGCTCTCCCGCCGTAGGGTGAGCGCAGCTTGCCCCAGCCAGGGTGGGCCTGTCCAGCCGGGGTCGAACACACCATTGTGCCGATTTCGTCATCGCCGATGACGAAAAGCATCAAGCCCCGACAGGCTGTTCGGTTCACTGTAGCCGCACGTCCAATAACAACTACCCTCGGGGCTACCCGCGACATCACTGCCGATCAATAACACACAAAAAGGCGACGCTATGTCAGGTTCAGGCAAGTTCAAGAAACAACTCTCCCTCACCGACCTTACCTTTATAGGCCTGGGCGCCATCTTCGGCTCCGGCTGGCTGTTCGCGGCCAGCCATGTGTCCACCATCGCCGGCCCCGCAGGGATTCTGTCCTGGCTCCTGGGTGGCTTCGCGGTACTGCTGCTGGGCATCGTCTACTGCGAATTGGGCGCCGCCCTGCCCCGCGCCGGCGGCGTGGTGCGCTACCCGGTGTACTCCCACGGCCCGTTGATGGGTTACCTGATGGGCTTCATCACTATCATCGCCTTCTCCAGCCTGGTAGCCATCGAAGTGGTCGCCGCCCGGCAGTACGCCGCGGCCTGGTTCCCGGCCCTGACGCAGGCCGGCAGCAGCAACCCGACGCTGGCCGGCTGGCTGCTGCAGTTCGCCCTGCTGGTGCTGTTCTTCCTCCTCAACTACTACAGCGTGAAGACTTTCGCCAAGGCCAACAACTTCATCAGCCTGTTCAAGTTCATCGTGCCGTTGCTGGTGATCGGCGTGCTGTTCACCTTCTTCAAGCCCGAGAACCTGACCGTGCACGGCTTCGCCCCATTCGGCCTGTCGGGTATCGAGATGGCGGTGTCGGCCGGCGGCATCATCTTCGCTTACCTGGGGCTGACGCCGATCATCTCGGTGGCCAGCGAAGTGAAGAACCCGCAACGCACCATCCCCATCGCGCTGATCCTCTCGGTGTTGCTGTCCACCGCCATCTACGTATTGCTGCAACTGGCCTTTCTGGGCGGTGTGCCCACTGAAATGCTCGCCGACGGCTGGAATGGCATCAGCAAGGCCTTCTCCCTGCCCTACCGCGACATCGCCCTGGCCCTGGGCGTGGGCTGGCTGGCGTACCTGGTCGTGGCCGACGCGATGATCTCGCCCAGCGGCTGCGGCAACATCTACATGAACGCCACGCCACGGGTGATCTACGGTTGGGCCCGCGCCGGCACGTTCTTCAAGGTGTTCACCCGCATTGACGAAAAGTCCGGTATTCCGCGCCCCGCCCTGTGGCTGACCTTCGGCTTGTCGCTGTTCTGGACCCTGCCGTTCCCATCCTGGGAAGCGTTGATCAACGTGGTCTCCGCCGCCCTGGTGCTCAGCTACGCGATCGCGCCGATCTCGGTGGCCGCCCTGCGCCGCAACGCCCCAGGCATGCCACGGCCCTTCCGGGTCAAGGGCTTCGCGGTGCTGGGCCCGGTGTCATTCATCATCGCCGCGCTGATCGTCTACTGGTCGGGATGGGCCACCGTATCCTGGCTGCTGGGCCTGCAGATCCTGATGTTCGTGGTGTACCTGCTGTGCCACCGCCTGGTGCCCACCGACCACCTGAACATCGGCCAGCAAGTGCGCTCCTCGGCCTGGCTCATCGGTTTCTACGCCGTGACCATTCTACTGTCGTACCTGGGCAGTTTCGGTGGCACCGGCGTGTTGGCGCACCCTTATGACACCGTGGTCGTGGCCGCTTGCGCATTGGCCATCTACTACTGGGGCGCCGCCACCGGTGTGCCCAAGCACCTGGTACGCCTTGAGGCGGACGACGCCGAAAGCGAAAGCGGCGACACCGCCGACTCCCGGGCCACCGCCAACCCCACCTACTCGAACTGGAAAGCCTCATGAAACAGGTCCATGTCATCGACTCTCATACCGGTGGCGAACCCACTCGCCTGGTGATGAAAGGCTTCCCCACCCTGGCCGGCAGCACCCTGGCCGAACAGCGCGATTACCTGCGCGAGCACCACGACCGCTGGCGCCGCGCCTGCCTGCTGGAGCCGCGGGGCAACGACGTGCTGGTGGGGGCCCTGTACTGCCCGCCGGTATCAGCGGACGCCACCTGCGGGGTGATTTTCTTCAACAACAGCGGCTACCTGAACATGTGCGGCCACGGCACCATCGGCCTGGTGGCCTCACTGCAACACCTGGGACTGATCGGCCCTGGCGAACACCAGATCGACACCCCGGTGGGCCAGGTCAGTGCCACCCTGCACGACGACGGCGCCGTGACCGTGCGCAACGTGCCCGCCTACCGCTACCGCCAGCGCGTGCCGGTGGACGTGCCCGGGTTCGGCCAGGTGCACGGCGACATCGCCTGGGGCGGCAACTGGTTTTTCCTCGTTGCCGAGCATGACGAAGACATCCGCCTGGGCAATGCGGAGCGCCTCACAGCCTTCACCTGGGCCATCCTCAAGGCGCTGCAAGCCCAAGGCATTCACGGCGAAGACGGTGGCCTGATCGACCATGTCGAGCTGTTTGCCGCCGATGAGAACGCCGATAGCCGCAATTTCGTCATGTGCCCCGGCAAGGCCTACGACCGCTCCCCCTGCGGCACCGGCACCAGCGCCAAGCTGGCCTGCCTGGCCGCCGACGGCAAGTTGGCCGCGGGTGAACGCTGGGTGCAGGCAAGCATCACCGGCAGCCAGTTCGAAGGCCGCTTCGAATGGGAAGGCGAGCGCATTCGCCCCTCGATCACCGGCCGCGCCTACATGACCGCCGACAGTACGCTGCTGATCGACGAACAGGACCCCTTTGCGTGGGGCATCTGAGCCCCCGCGCTTTTCTTGCCATCCGATACCCGACTGAACACTGGAAGGAGTCACCATGAGCGACAACATTTTCACCGGTTGCATGCCGGCCCTGATGACCCCCTGCACTGCCGCGCGCACCCCTGATTTCGAGGCGTTGGTGGCCAAGGGCCTGGAACTGATCGACATCGGCATGAGCGCCGTGGTGTATTGCGGCTCCATGGGCGACTGGCCGCTGCTGACCGAAGCTCAGCGCCAGGAAGGCGTGGCCCGCCTGGTGGCCGCCGGCGTGCCCACCATTGTCGGCACCGGCGCGGTGAACACCCGTGAAGCAGTGGCCCACGCGGCCCACGCCGCCAAAGTCGGTGCCCACGGCCTGATGGTGATTCCGCGCGTCCTTTCCCGGGGCGCTTCGCCAGCGGCGCAGAAGGCCCACTTCGCGGCCATTCTGCATGCCGCGCCAATGCTGCCAGCAGTGATCTACAACAGCCCCTACTATGGGTTCGCCACCCGCGCCGACCTGTTCTTCGAGCTGCGTCGCGAACACCCCAATCTCATCGGTTTCAAGGAATTCGGCGGCGCCGCCGACCTGCGTTATGCAGCGGAGAACATCACCTCCCAGGACGATGACGTGACCCTGATGGTGGGCGTCGACACCCAGGTGGTGCACGGCTTTGTCAACTGCAACGCCACCGGCGCCATCACCGGCATCGGCAACGCCCTGCCCCGCGAGGTGCTGCAATTGGTCGCCCTGAGCAAGCAGGCCGCCAAGGGCGATGCCACGGCACGGCGCCTGGCCCGCGAGCTTGAGTCGGCGCTGGCGGTGCTGTCGTCCTTCGACGAGGGCTGCGACCTGGTGCTGTATTACAAGCACTTGATGGTGCTCAACGGCGACCACGAATACACCCTTCACTTCAACGATACCGACGTGCTCAGCGCTGCCCAGCGCCGCTACGCCGAAACCCAGTACGCGCTGTTCCGCCAGTGGTACGCCACTTGGTCGGCCGAGTACAACCTGGCCTGAGCCCACGGCTGGCCGGCATCACTGGCCAGCCCCTCTTTTCAAGGACACCCTATGACATTGACACGCAAGAGGCTGATCGGCCAGCAGGCCGTGGCTGGCAGCGGCACGGCGATCCACGCCATCGACCCCAGCACCGGGCAGGCGCTGGCGCCCGCCTGCCGAAGCAGCATGGGCGACCGTGTGGCCCAGGACCACCCATTGGGGTTGCGCCGCCTGCTTGACGGCCGACGGGAAGCCTGACCATGGGAGCCACTGGTTTTTGCGCAAGCAACGCGCCCTTGTGCACTGAAATTGCCGTGGTCGGCGCCGGCATCATCGGTGTCACCAGCGCCCTGGCCCTGGCGCGTCAGGGCCATCAGGTACTGGTACTTGATGCCCAGGGTCCGGGGTTGGGTGCCTCTTACGGCAACGCCGGGCACCTGGCCACCGAGCAAGTGTTTCCCATCGCCGACGTGTCGATTCTCAAGCGTTTGCCCGGGATGCTTCTGGACCCCATGGGCCCATTGCGCCTGGACTGGCGCTACCTGCCCAAGGCGATGCCCTGGTTCACGCGCCTGCTGCTCAACCTGCGCCCGGCGCCGTACCAGCGCACGGTGGCCGGTATTCGCGCGCTCAACGAGGCTAGCCTGGGCGCCTGGCAGCGCCTGCTGCAGTCCATCGAACGGCCGCAACTGCTACGCCATGACGGCTCGCTGCTGGTGTTCGAGCGCCCGGAATCGCTGCCTGCCATCGACGCGTTGCACGCGCGCATGCGCGAGCAGCAAGTACCGGTGGAATCATGGCAGAGCCAAGCGGTGCGCGACGCCGCGCCGCAACTGAGTGAACACCTGCAAGGCGGTTTGTTCTTCCCCGAAACCGGGCATTTCCTGGACCCTTACCGGCTAGTGGGTGAGCTGGTGAAAGCGGCCAAGGCCCAGGGCGTGCGCTTTGTTCAACAGCAGGTGAACAGCGCGCACTTCAATGACGCGGGTCTGGTGCTGGTTTCCGACCAGGGCAGCGTTCACGCGCGCCGGGTGTTGATTGCCTGCGGTGCCCACTCGGCGCCACTGACCCGCGCGCTCACCGGCAAGCGTGTCCCCCTGGACACCGAACGCGGCTATCACCTGATGCTGCCCCATGAGCATGGCCGCCTGCCGTTCGCGGTCACCTCGCTGGAGCGCAAGTTCATCATGACGCCCATGGCCGAAGGCCTGCGGCTGGCGGGCACCGTCGAGTTCGCCGGCCTGGCGCGGCCACCGACCCTGGGCCGGGCCGAGCAACTTCATCGTTTGAGCCGGGGCCTGTTCAAGCACGAACTGAATACCGAAGCCGCCACGCCCTGGATGGGGTTTCGCCCCTCCCTGCCGGACTCGTTGCCGGTGATCGACCGCCTGTGCGACGGACGCGTGCTGCTGGCTTTCGGTCACCAGCACCTGGGGCTGACCCAGGCTGCGGTGACGGCCCAAATGGTGGCGGCGCTCGCAGCTGGGCAACCAGCGCCGTTGGCGTATCGCGTGAGCCGGTTTTAGCGAGTTGGCGTCCCTCGGTAGGACCGGGCGCCAGCTCGGGAAGCGGACCGCGCGGTGTATCAGGCCCAGCGCGGTGCGGCCTTCCCGAGCTTCGCCCGGTCCTACCAGCAAACCCCACAGCCTAAGGCCCCCCTGTGGGACCGGGCGCCAGCTCGGGAAGCGGGCGGCGCGGTGCATCAGGCCCAGCGCGGTGCGGCCTTCCCGAGCTTCGCCCGGTCCCACAGGCAAACCTCGCAGCTCAGGCATCTCGGTAGGACCGGGCGCCAGCTCGGGAAGCGGACCGCGCGGTGTATCAGGCCCAGCGCGGTGCGGCCTTCCCGAGCTTCGCCCGGTCCCACAGGCAAACCTCGCAGCTCAGGCATCTCGGTAGGACCGGGCGCCAGCTCGGGAAACGGGCGGCGCGGTGTATCAGGCACAGCGCGGTGGGGCCTTCCCGAGCTTCGCCCGGTCCTACCAGCAAACCCCACAGCCTAAGCCCCCCCTGTGGGACCGGGCGCCAGCTCGGGAAGCGGGCGGCGCGGTGTATCAGGCCCAGCGCGGTGCGGCCTTCCCGAGCTTCGCCCGGTCCTACCAGCAAACCCCACAGCCTAAGGCCCCCCTGTGGGACCGGGCGCCAGCTCGGGAAGCGGGCGCCAGCTCGGGAAGCGGGCGGCGCGGTGTATCAGGCTCAGCGCGGTGGGGCCTTCCCGAGCTTCGCCCGGTCCTACAGCCCCCCACCGTCGGGGGAGTCAGGCAGGTAGCACGATGTAGTCGTTATGCTGTACCACGCCCTGATGCGGCGCTTCGACCAGGTGAATGTAGCGCCCACCCACCAGGTCGATGGCCAGGCAGTCGTCCACGTCCATCAATGCGTCGGTGTGGCCCTTTTGCCAGTGGGCGAGCATCTGGCGCTTGCCTTTGGCTTTCGCTTCGTTGGGGTCGTGGGCGACCACCAGCAGGTATTCATGCGCCTCGCCAAACGATTGGTCTTCATAACCACCCAGGTTGATGAAATACAGTCGCGGCGCGCCGGGCGCCGGCGCCAGGGGGCTGAGCTCGACTTTCCAGCCTTCCACGCCGTCGACCTTCATCCACGAATCGATGTGCAGGCCGGACTGGCTGCCAAACCAGGCCTGGCGCAGCTGCGGGTAGGTTGCCTGGAGGGTATCGGCGACGGCGAAGGCGACGTCGTGCACCTCGATACGGGCGCGAGGGTGTTTGCCACCCAGCATGACGATGAAAAGCATTGGGGGTATCCGAACTCTGAACGACGGTGATGGTAACCGCTGAACCTTCAGGAGGCGACAGGGACCATCGTCTTACTTGAATGCGCGGTGTCTGCGACGCGGCCAGGTCCGTTGCTGCAAGCAAGCAGCAGGCCTGGCCCGTCACAGCACCGCAGGCAGTCCGTCAGTAACGCTCTTCGATAGGCGCCCACTGGCTACGGGTGCGGCCGGCCAGGGCATCCCAGGCGACGAACAGCACCAGGCTGCCACCCAATACCGGCAAGGCCAGGCCCAGCGCAATGGCCACGGCCAGCACGCCAATGCGCTGCGCCGGGGTCAGGGCGCGACACGCGGACACCAGCCCCTGGGGCCGGGTCTTGCCAATGACCAGGATCGGCCGACGGCGCCACCACAGGACATACCCCCACACCACCATCACCACCAGGCCGCTGGCGAATGCCACCAGCACCACCTGGTTGGCCACCCCGAACAGCACCCCCATGTGCGCGTCGATGCCCCAGCGAGTCAGCTTGGCGGCCACCGGGTAGTCGGCGAAACGCACGGTACTCACCACCTTAAGGGACGTCGGGTCGATGGCCGCGGCGTCGACATGGGTGGGCCAGCGCCGATCGATCTCGGTCACCGTCCAGGCTTTGCCAGCGGCCGCAGGCGGGGCAATTTCCACCTTGGGTGAACCAATGTCGGCGGCACGGGCACTGGCCAATACCTGGTCGAACAGCCCCGGGTCGGTCAGGGCCGGCATCGCGGTCATCGTCATGCCGTGATGCTGGGCATGTTCATCCATGGGCATGCTCATCGCCATGGGCTGGCCCAGCTCGGTGCTCACGCTGGGCGTCGACCAGCCCCACCAGCCGCGCAGCACGCCAATGTTGCCGCCCGCCCACTGCGACCAGGTCAGCCCCGTGGCCGAGAAGAACAGCAGGCCCACCAGCAGCCACAACCCAGTGGTGGCATGCCAGCGCCGCAGCGCGCTGGCCTTGCGCCGCCGCTGGGCCAGCCACAGCGCCACCCCGCCCAGCGCGGCCACCCACAACCAGGACGCGGCCAGCTCGCTGTACAGGCGGCCCACATCCCCCAGCAACAGCCCACGGTGGAACTGGTCGATCCAGGTGCGCAAAGGCAGCACGCCGCTGGTGCCATATACCGGCAGGTCACCGCGTACCTGCGCCGTCACCGGGTCGATGAAGATGGCCCGGTTGGCCGAAGCCCCCAGGCCCGGCTGGTTGAACATGACGCGGGTGGTGTCGCCCTCGCTGGGCGCGGGACGCAGCGCCGCCACCCGTGCCGTCGGCCCCACCACGGCCTGCGCCGCTACCACCTGGGCCGCCAGGGATAACGCTGGCCCTCGGCTGGCGGTGTGAAGCGCCTGGTCATACAGGTGGTTCTCCAACTGCGGCGTCAGGGCATACAGCACCCCGCTCAAGGCGGCCACCAGCAGGAACGGCCCTACCAGCAGGCCGACGTAGAAGTGCAAGCGTTTCAACAGGGCAAGCAACGGCCCCGGCGCCCCAGGCGCCGTTTTCAGAGCATGTTCAGACATAGGTTCACCACTAGGGGCAACCGCGCGCCAGCGCGCAGGCCCGGTACTCAAAGAGGTCGGAAAAGCAGACGCGTCCGAAGGCTCAAGGGGCTTGTGGCTGAAGGGCGGGAATCAGGTAGCGCGGAGGTGGCCGTACCAGCCCGAGAGGCGGTGGCAGGGCCACGCGCAGGCGGCGAATCAACCAACCCAGGGCGATGAAGAAAATCAGCGCCAGGGCCACGGTGGCCGCGAACGAGCAGGCATTGTCCATGCTCTTGATGGCAGTGGGCGCCATGTTCATCTTGCCCATGTCGCCCATGCCCGGCATGTCGGCGTGGACCATGACGCGCTCGACCTTGGCCGGCTGGGAAAACGCACCCAGCATCTGCCCGTGGCACAGGCTGCAGGCCAGGCCGTTGCACAGGATGAAGGCGAACAGCATCCAGGCAATCAGCGAGCGGTGGTTACGGGCAAGGGTCATGGGCGGGGAATGTACCATTTTGGCGCGCCCCCCGACAGGGCAGCGTGTCGTGATTGGAATCAGCCGCGCCGCTCACGCATAACCGCCCCTTGGCCCGTGTCCGTACAGTAACCCTGCGCTTTCGCGTCGCCATACAGGGACCGTAGAACAATGACCAGCCCGCCGAACAGCCAACTGTCGCAAGGCTTCAAACCCCGCCACGTCACCATGCTGTCGATCGCCGGAATCATTGGCGCAGGCCTGTTCGTCGGCTCCGGCCACGCCATTGCCGCCGCAGGCCCGGCCACCCTCATTGCCTATGCCCTCTCCGGCCTGCTGGTGGTGCTGGTGATGCGCATGCTGGGCGAGATGGCCGTGGCCAACCCCGACACTGGTTCGTTCTCTACCTACGCCGACCAGGCCATCGGCCCGTGGGCCGGTTTTACCATCGGCTGGTTGTACTGGTGGTTCTGGGTGCTGGTGATTCCCATCGAGGCGCTGGCCGCCGGGCATGTGCTAAACGAGTGGTTCCCGGCCGTCGATGCCTGGGTGTTCGCCCTGCTGTCGGTGGTGCTGCTGGCCGTGACCAACCTGTTCAGCGTGGCCAAGTACGGCGAGTTCGAATTCTGGTTCGCGCTGATCAAGGTCGCCGCCATCATCGCCTTCATCGGCCTGGGCGCGGCGGCAGTGATGGGCTGGCTGCCCGACCGCCAGGTCAGCGGGCTGAGCCGCCTGATGGCCGAACACGGTGGCTTCGCCCCCAACGGTTTGTCCGCGGTGGTCGGGGCCTTCATCACGGTGATGTTCAGCTTCATCGGTACCGAGGCCGTGACCATCGCCGCCGCCGAGTCCAGCAGCCCGGCGCGCAATATCGCCAAGGCCACCCGTTCGGTGATCTGGCGCATTGGCATTTTCTACTTGCTGTCGATTGCCGTGATCATTTCCATCGTGCCCTGGGACGATCCTCTGCTGGCGTCGGTAGGCTCCTACCAGCGCGCCCTTGAGCTGATGAACATTCCACATGCCAAGTTGCTGATGGACATGGTGGTGCTGGTGGCGGTGGCCAGTTGCATGAACTCCTCGATCTACATCGCCTCGCGCATGCTCTATTCCCTGGGCCGCCGAGACGAGGCCCCGCGCCAGGTCAAGGTAACCTCGGCGGGTGGGGTACCCCGGGCGGCGGTCGTCGCCAGTACCGTGATCGGCGCGGCCATCACCGTCATCAGCGAATTCGCACCGGCCGGGCTGTTCCAGTTCCTGCTGGCCAGCAGCGGCGTGATCGCCCTGCTGGTGTACCTGGTGATCGCCGTGTCGCAGTTGCGCATGCGGCGGATGCTGGTGCGCAGCCACGTGCAACTGAATTTCAAGATGTGGCTGTTCCCCTGGCTGACCTACGCCATCATCGTGTTCATCACCGCTGCACTCGGCGTCATGCTGGTGACGCCCCAGCACCGGGCCGAAGTGACCACCACCATGGGCCTGGCGCTGATCATCTCGTTGCTGGGCATCCTCACGGCCCGCCGCCATTCGGCCCCGCCCCTGGCGGCCCGGCACACCGTGTAGCCGCAACGGTCTTCAGCCCTGCGCTTTGCCCAGCATCTGCGCGACCTTGCTTTCCAGATCCACCAGTTTGAAGGGCTTGGTGAGTACCTGGGTCAACCCCGTGCTGAAGCCTTCGCCCAGCACCATGCTTTCCGCGTAGCCGGTGATGAACAGCACCCGCAGCGCGTCCAGGCGCTGGCGCGCGGCATCGGCCACTTGCCGGCCATTGAGGCCGCCAGGCAGGCCAACGTCGGTCACCAGCAGGTCGATCACCGCCCCCCTTTCCAGGACACGCAAGGCTGAAGGCCCGTCTTCGGCTTCCAGCACCTGGTAGCCCGCGGCCCTCAGCGCGTCGATCACCGGCAAGCGCACCGTCGCCTCGTCGTCCACCACCAGAATCCGCGCGTTCTCGGGGCGGCGGCGCACCACAGGCAGTTCGCTGGGTTCACTGTGAGGTTCGACCCGGCCGATGAAGCGTGGCAACAGCAAGCGGAACCGACTGCCCGCGCCCTCCTCGGAAATGACCTCGACCTGCCCGCCTGACTGGCGCACGAAGCCATGCACCATCGACAACCCCAGTCCGGTGCCCTGGCCGATGGGCTTGGTGGTGAAGAACGGGTCGAAGATGCGCTTGATGTCCGCGACGGCAATACCGGTACCGGTATCGGACACGGTCACCGCCACGTACTCGCCGGCCGCCAGTTCGAGGCGGCTGGCGGCGAAGGCATCGAGCTCCACCATCTGGGTGGTGATGCTCAGTTGGCCGCCATCGGGCATGGCGTCACGGGCATTGATGGCCAGGTTCAGCAGCGAGCTTTCCAGCTGGGCGGCGTCGATCTTGGCAATGCCCAGGGCCGGGTCGGTGCTGATGTGCACTGCGATGGCCGGGCCAACCGCTCGGCTGATCAGGTCTTCCATGCCATCGACCAATTCGTTGATGGCGGTGGGCTTGGGGTCCAGTGTCTGGCGGCGGGAAAACGCCAGCAGCCGCTGGGTCAGGGCCGCGGCACGCTTGGCGGACACGTGGATGGCAGCCAGCAGCTTGGCGACGCTGGCCGGCTGCTCCTGCCCCAGCTTGCGTTCCAGCAGCTCGGCACTGCCAAGAATGCCCGCCAGCAGGTTGTTGAAGTCGTGAGCGATGCCCCCGGTGAGCTGCCCCAGCGCTTCCATCTTCTGCGACTGGCGCAGCGCCTCGTGGGTATGGACCAGTTCCTGAGTGCGCTGGGCTACACGTTCCTCGAGGTGTTCGTTGGCCTGTTGCACCTGGCGAAACAGCTGGGCGTTGTCGATGGCGATGGCGGCGTTGGCCGCCAGAGACACCATCAACCGTTCGTGCCGGGCGGTGAAGCGCCCAGGCTGGGGGTGGCCGAAGAACAGCCCACCGAGGACCTTGCCGGTACGCGACACCACGGAAATGGCCAGGTAGCTGCGCACCGGCAAATGCCCCCTGGGCATCCCTCGGTGAGGCTCCGACAGCCCGTACCGGGGGTCGGCGAGGATATCTTCGGAACGCACCACCCCCTCGTTCAGGAAGGTGGGGGAGAAGATCGCGGTGGCACGCGGGTGCCCCAGTTTCTCGAAGTCGGCGCGCTCGGCACCGGACAGGGTATACAGTTTCAGGTATTCGCCCGTCTCGTCCAGCACGTTGTGGAAATAGGCGCCGAACGCAGCATCGACCAGGTCGGTGCCGGCATCGGTGAGCGCCTGGACGATGCGTTCCAGGTTGAGGTCGCTGGCAAAGGTGGAATTCAGTGCACGCAGGATGCCCAGGGTACGGGTTTCCTGTTCGAGCGCGTTTTCGGCTTGTACACGGTCGGTGACATCACGGCCCTGGTTGAGAATACCCACCACCGCGCCCTGTTCGTCGCGCAGTGGGGTGAGGCTGTAGTTCCACCAGGTTTCAATGCGTTGCCCATCCCGCAGAATAGGCAACATCTGCTCATGGACCGATACCCCTTGCCCGGTCTCGAACACCCGGTCCAGTTGCGGCCCCAGAATGTGCCAGAAGCCGGGCCACACGTCACGGGCCGGCTGGGTCAACGCCCAGGGGTGCTGGTCGGCCGCCAATGGCAGCCAGGCGTCGTTGTACAGCACCAGGCAGTCGCGCGACCAGAAGATGGCGCTGGGTACCGTGCAGTCCAGGCACAGCGCCACGGCCCAGCGCAACGGCTGCGGCCAGTCCTGGGGAGCGCCCAGCGGCGAGCCGCGCCAATCGAATGTGCGCAGGCGCTGGCCCTGCTCCCCACCGGACGACAGGAAGTGAGGTGTGGCGGCAACGGGCGAAGCGGTCTGGGACATGATGGGGTTCGGCTGGCCGGGAAAGTGCAACTCTACCCAAGAAGCGCAGCAAGGCACAGCACGAAGGCGCAACATCTGCTACACCCTGGTATTGCCGTGGATCAATGGCAGGCGCCATGGGTTGCGGTACAAGGACATCAGCGGCCTTCGTCGCTGCTCAAGGAGGATTCACGCATGGCCAATGTCAAACTGCTCGCCGGTGACTTTCTGCACGGCGAAGCACACTACCACGACGGTTTCCTGAACCTGCAGACGCCGCTGGTGCCCTGGCCCGGGCTGAACCTGCCGGTGGCCGCCATCGACAGCCTGGAGGCAGTGGGCGGCGACGCGCAGATCACCTTCATTCTCGCCCTGAAGGATGGCCGCAAGCTGAGCGGGCTGACGGACGCTGCGACCTTCGACCGCCTCAAGCGGCGCCACACCGCCTGAGTCCGCTCAAGCGGTGACCCGCAGGATGGCCTCGATCAATTCGGCGCAGGGCACCGGCCTCTGGCGCGGCTTGCCGCGGCAAAAAACTGGAGCGTTCATTCAGCGGCGACGGTCTGTCGCCAAAGGCGGGAGGACATGACAAAACAGGCATGACGGGATGCGCCCCTTGCAGGCGCACCCCGTGTTACATCAGGCGGTGCGACGAATCAGGCGTTCTGATCCCAGGGGCGGTCGCCCTGCTCGTCCTTGATGCGGGTCGGCAGGCCCATCAGGTCCAGCGCCTTGAGGAACGGCTCGGCTGGCAGCTCCTCGACGTTGGCCATGCGCTGCACGTCCCACTCGCCACGGGCCACCAGCAAGGCAGCAGCCACGGGGGGCACGCCAGCGGTGTAGGAGATGCCCTGGCTGTCGGTCTCGGCGTAGGCTTCCTCGTGGTCGGCCACGTTGTAGATGAACAGCTCGCGTGGCTGGCCATCCTTGCTGCCTTTGACCAGGTCACCGATGCAGGTCTTGCCGGTATAGCCCGGTGCCAGCGACGAAGGGTCGGGCAGCACGGCCTTGACCACTTTCAACGGCACCACTTCCAGGCCTTCGGCGGTCTTCACCGGCTGTTCGGACAGCAGGCCCAGGTTCTTGAGCACCGTGAACACATTGATGTAGTGCTCGCCGAAGCTCATCCAGAAACGCACGTTGGGCACGTTCAGGTTCTTGGAGATCGAGTGCACTTCGTCGTGACCGGTCAGGTACAGGTTCTGCGAACCCACGACCGGCAGATCATCGGTGCGCTTGACTTCGAACATGGTGTTGCTGGTCCACTGGCTGTTCTGCCAGCTCCACACCTGCCCGGTGAACTCGCGGAAATTGATTTCCGGGTCGAAATTGGTGGCGAAATATTTGCCATGGGAACCGGCATTGACGTCGAGAATGTCGATCGAATCAATGCGGTCGAAATACTGTTGCTGCGCCAAAGCGGCGTAGGCATTGACCACGCCCGGGTCGAAACCGACACCCAGAATCGCGGTGATGTTCTTCTGCTGGCATTCCTCGAGGTGTTTCCACTCGTAGTTGCCGTACCAGGGCGGGGTTTCGCAGACCTTGCCCGGCTCTTCGTGAATGGCGGTGTCCAGGTAGGCAACGCCCGTATCGATGCAGGCACGCAGCACCGACATGTTGAGGAAAGCGGAACCGACGTTGATGACGATCTGCGATTCGGTCTCGCTGATCAACGCCTTGGTGGCTTCGACATCCAGTGCGTTCAGCGCGAAAGCCTGGATATCGGCGGGTTGCTTGAGGCTACCCTTGGCCTTGACGCTGTCGATGATGGCCTGGCATTTGGAGATGTTGCGCGACGCGATGGCAATACGACCGAGTTCGTCGTTGTGCTGCGCGCACTTGTGGGCCACCACCTTGGCGACACCTCCTGCACCAATGATAAGTACGTTCTTCTTCAATTTCTTTACTTCTCCTTCAACCGCCAGCTCAGGACAGGCTGGACAGGTAATCGTCAAAACCAAACTCGCGAACCACCTCGACTGTACCGTCGAGTTGTTTCACTACGATGGACGGCATTTTCAGGCCGTTGAACCAGTTTTTCTTCACCATGGTGTAGCCGGCGGCGTCAACGAACGACAGGCGGTCACCAATGGCCAGCGGGCGCTCGAATTGATATTCGCCGAAGATGTCGCCCGCCAGGCAGGATTTGCCGCAGATCATGTAGGTGTGTTCGCCGCTGCTGGGGGCCAGCTTGGCGTTGAGGCGGTAGATCAGCAGGTCGAGCATGTGCGCTTCGATGGAACTGTCGACCACGGCCAGGTGCTTGCCGTTGTACAGGGTGTCCAGCACGGTGACTTCCAGCGAGGCGCTCTGGGTGATGGCCGCCTCGCCGGGTTCCAGGTAGACCTGCACGCCGTACTTCTCGGAGAACGCCTTCAGGCGCGCGCAGAACGCGTCCAGGGCATAGCCTTCACCGGTGAAGTGAATGCCGCCGCCCAGGCTCACCCATTGCACCTTGTGCAGCAGGTGGCCGAAGCGTTCCTCGATGGTGCCCAGCATCTGGTCGAACAGGCCGAAGTCACCGTTCTCGCAGTTGTTGTGGAACATGAAGCCGGAGATCTGCTCGATCACCGCTTCAATTTTCACCGGGTCCCATTCGCCCAGGCGACTGAACGGGCGGGCCGGGTCGGCCAGCAGGTAGTCGGAGCTGCTGACTTGCGGGTTGACGCGCAGGCCACGCACCTTGCCCTGGCTGGCTTCGGCGAAGCGCTGCAACTGACCGATGGAGTTGAAGATGATCTTGTCGCAGTTATCGAGCATTTCCTCGATTTCGTCGTCGGCCCAGGCCACGCTGTAGGCATGGGTCTCGCCGGCGAATTTCTGCCGGCCGAGCTTGAGCTCGTAGAGCGACGACGAGGTGGTGCCATCCATGTACTGCTGCATCAGGTCGAAGACCGACCAGGTGGCGAAGCACTTGAGTGCCAGCAGGGCCTTGGCGCCGGAGTGCTCGCGCACGTAGGCGATCTTCTCCATGTTGCGCACAAGCTTTTGTTTGTCGATGAGGTAGTACGGTGTCTGGATCATGTCGAGCCTCCGGCAAGGCCAGGCAAAAAAGGACGCGAATTGTGCCTTCTCTGACCGCATGACGAAAGGGCAGATTGCGTATTTTGCCGCATCACGTCGCCGGGTGCCCGCCAAACGGGCGTCGATCACACGCCCGGGCGATAAATGGGGGCCTACTGGGGGGTGTCAGCCGCCGTTGCAGTCAAAGTGCTCAGTGCGCGCCACGTGCTTGCCATGGTCATTGACCAGGTCCACGTGCATGGCCACGCCCAGGCTGGATTCCTCCAACTGGTAGTGCTCATCGGGCTTGAAACGCGGGTAGGTCAAGCTGGCGTGGCAGGTGCGGTCATCCACGTAGACGCTGTTGGAGGCATAGACCATCACTTGCAGGCTGTGCTTGCCCGGCGGTACCTGAAAGTAGCGGCCATCGGGCAGCGGCTTGCCGTCGAGTTTTTCCGCCAGCATGCTGTTGCGCGCCTCTTCCTGCAGGCCCACCCAAGCATCGTGGGGGTCGGGTTTGGGCAGGTTGCCGGCGCAGGCCGACAGCAGGGCTGTCAGGCCCAGGATAGGTAAAAGCGTCAGTGCTTTTGTGTTCATGGTGATCCTCACAGGGTAGATGGCAATGGCCTCATAGTGGCGACGGCCGGCCACGCAGCGCCAATGAATCACCATGAAACGAATTTCAGCCCCGTGATAGGAAAGCCCTTGCCCGGCGCCCCGCCTGGCACAGTGAGGCATTCCTGTCACTTATTCCTCAAAGACATATAAAACAATCAAATAATATTAGAGAAGCATAAGAACTCTGCGTATTCTCCCGCCCCGCAGACGCCCTGTGCTGATGGAATAGCCCCGCGAACTTTTTATGTTCCATCGACCTGTTTTCTACTACCAAAGTACTGCTCCACCCCTGCTTTGGTATTGAACAAAACCGCTCGCATGTTTTGCCTATTCGCGGGCTGATCCTGAACACCAGCGTCTTGCCCGTTTTATTCACATTACGCTCGCAACGCTTTATTCCAGCACACTCTGGAAGGCACCCGCGCGACTATCGAAACTTGGGTTTGGGGGTTTATACATCATGAAATTCAAACAGGCTCTTCTGGGCCTTGCGGTGGCCACCTGCTGTTTAAGCGCCATGGCCCAGGCCGCCGAGGCACCCATTCGCATCGGCTACCAGTTGCCCCTGACGGGTAACACCGCCCAGTACGGCCAGGACTTCAAGGTGGCGGCACAGATCGCCCTCAAGGATTTCAACGCCTCAGGCCGCCTGCCGGTGCCCGTGGAGATCGATTTCGAGGACTCGCGCTCCGACGCCAAGGAGGCCGTGTCCATCGCCCGCAAGTTCGCCGATGACCCGAGCATCGTCGGTGTGCTGGGGGATTTCACATCCACCGTGTCCATGGCCTCGGCCCAGGTATACGCACGCGCCGGTGTACCGCAGTTGTCGCAGACGGCGTCGCACCCTGACTACACGAAGATTTCCAAGTGGCAGTTCCGCAACATCATCACCGAGAACCAGGAAGGCCCGTTCAACGCCGACTGGATCGCCAGCCAGGGCTATAAAAAGGTCGCGGTGATCGGCGAGCAGACCGACTGGGGCCAGTCCGCGGTGCAGGCCTTCGAGAAGAAAGCCCAGGCCAACGGCACGCAGGTGGTGTTCTCCGAGTACTTCAACCGCGGCATCCCGGATTTCCGCTCATTGATCACCAAGCTCGACCGTGAGCACCCGGACGCGATCTACGGCGCGATCTTCTACGAAGACGCGGCGCAGTTCCTCAAGCAACTGCACCAACTGGACGTGACCGCGCCGGTATTCGCCAGCTCCGCGGCCTACAGCGAGCAGCTGCTCAAGCTGGCGGGCAAAGACGCCGACGGCTTGCGCGTCAGCTCCACGTTCGTGCCCACGGTGGACAGCGATAACGTGCGGCACTTCGTCAGCGAATGGAAACAGGCGCGCAACGGTGAGGAACCAGGGCAGTTCCCGGCCCAGGCCTACGATGCCACGCGCATCATGCTCGACGCCGTCGCCCATGCGTACCCGGCACCCACCCGGGAAAAGGTGCGCGACGCATTGGCGCAGACCAAAGACTTCCCCGGTGTAACAGGCACGACAACTTTCGGACCTGATCGTGAACCGCAGAAGTCCCTGGTCAAAGTGCAAGTGGTGGATGAGCACTTCGCGCCCCTGGCCAATTAAAAGAATAGGGCAGGCGCACTTAAAAGTTGCCTCCCCGGTTAATAAACGGTTCTTCAGGCCACCCGGCACACTCCCCGCGGCGGCCTGAACTTCGTGGGCTGTCAGAGGCGTTTCTGGTGATCGATTTATATTATGTACAGCAACTGGTGATCGGTTTATCCCAAGGGATGATCTATGCCCTGGTGGCTATTGGCTTCACGCTGATTTTCGGGGTGCTCAACGCGGTCAACTTCGCCCACTCCGAGGTGTATACGATAGGGGCCGTGGCCGGGTTGTTCCTGATAGGTGCCTCTTCACCTCCCCTGGCCGCAGTCATTCTGCTGGTAGCGGTGGTGGGTGCGCTGGCCGGCCTCGGCCTGGAGCGCGTGGCGTTCAAACCGTTCCGCCGGTTCGCCGACGAGGCCTCGCTGAAATCACGAGCCATGCGTGAGTCAACCCTGATGTCGTCGCTGGCGGTATCGATCATCGTGCGCGAAGGCCTGGAACTGGCCATGGGTTCACAGATGCAGCCGGTGCCCGCCAGTTACCTGCTCAACACCCCCATCGTCTTCGCAGGCATCACCATCGTCAGCGGTGACATCGTGATTTTCGGGGTGTCGGCCGTGCTGCTGGTGGGCCTGCAACTGCTGCTGAAGAAAACCCGCATGGGCCTGGCCATTCGCGCCGTGTCCAACAACCCGTTGGGGGCCAAGTACAGCGGCATCAATGTCGACCGCACCATCGTTTCCACCTTCGTGCTGGGTTCGCTGATGGGCGCGGTGGCCGGCCTGCTGGTCAGCCTGTACTACGGCTCGGTGTACCCCTCCATGGGCTTCGCCCCCGGCATCAAGGCGTTCGTGGCCATGGTCATGGGCGGGCTGGTGTCGATTCCCGGTGCCGTGGCCTGCGCGTTGATCCTGGGCGTGGCGGAAAGCATGGCGACCACTTTCATGCCCTCGGCCTGGGCCGACATGGTGCCGTACCTGTTCCTGATCGTGACACTGGTGCTCTTCCCCCGCGGCCTGTTTGGCGGAGGGCGCGAGCGTGTCTGACCGTCTCTTTTCCCGTTGGCCGCTACTGGCCTTGCTGCTGGTGGTGTTCGCCATCGTGCCAGCCGGGCTGTACCTGCATGGCGGTGGCTATGGCTACCAGTTGGCCTGCCTGGTACTGATCTTCGCCCTGCTCGCGGCCTCCCTGCACCTGGTGTCTGGCGTCGCCGGCCTGTTGCACCTGGGCCAGGCCGCATTCTACGGCGTGGGGGCCTACGTCGCGGCGCTGGCCGGGGTGACCTGGCACGTGCCGTTCTGGCTGGCCATGCCTCTGGCGGGCCTGGGGTCGGCGCTGATCGCCCTGCTGGTGGCCCTGCCCACCATGCGCCTGGTGAGCATCTACTTCGCGGTGGCCACCCTGGCGATCGGCCAGATGATCTACCTGGTGCTGATGAACTGGGTGCCCGTGACTGGAGGCCCCAACGGCGTCACGCTGTTTTCACCCATGGACCTGTTCGGCCTGGAGGTCACCGGCAATACCGGCATCTACTTCGTGGTCGCCACCACGGTGGCGTTGTCGGTAACGGTGATTCACCGTCTCAGCCACTCTTACTACGGCAATGCGCTGCGCGCGCTTCGCGAGGATGACCAGTGCGCCGCCGCCATGGCCATCGACACCGTGTGGCTCAAGACCCAGGTGTTCACCGTAGCCGCCTTTTTCGCCGGCATTGCCGGGGCGTTGTGGGCCTATACCACCGGATACGTGTCACCCAACGACTTCCGTTTTTCCGAGACCATCCTGGTGCTGGCCATGGTCGTGGTCGGCGGCCTGGGTAGCCTGCCCGGTGCGCTGCTCGGCGCGGTGCTGCTGGTGCTTCTGCCTGAGGCCCTGCGCGGCTTCGGCGACCTGCGCAACATCATCGTCGGCATCGTCATGTTCCTCTCCATCGTCTTCCTGCCCAAGGGGCTGTGCGGTGAGGTGTCGGCACTGTCGCTGGCCCGCGGGGCACTGGGGGGTGCCTGGAAAACCGAAGGTGGCAAAAAGGTGGGGTGGAAATGAAATTGCTCGAATTCAACGGCCTGACTCGCCGTTTCGGTGGCCTGACCGCCGTCGACCACGTGTCCGGCCATGTCGCCGAGGGCGAACTGGTGGGGCTGATCGGGCCCAACGGTGCCGGCAAGACCACCCTGTTCAACCTGTTGACCGGGTTTGTGCCCGCCAGCGCCGGCACGGTGCATTTCAATGGCCACGACATCACCCGCCAGGCGCCGCACAAGGTGGCGCGCCTGGGGCTGTCGCGAACGTTTCAGAACCTGCGGGTGTTTCCCAACATGACCGTGTTCGACAACACCTCGGTGGCCGCCACCGGCATTATCGGTCATGGCCTGAGGGCAACGCTGCTGGGCAACCGCCAGCGCGCACAGCAGATTTCCGAATGCAGTTGGCAGGCGCTTGAACGGGTGGGCCTGGCGCACCTGGCCGACCAGTTGGCCGCCAACCTGTCCTACGGCCAGCGCAAGTACCTGGAAATCGCCCGGGCACTGGCCATGCAGCCACGCCTGCTGGTGCTCGATGAGCCGGCCGCTGGCCTCAATGACACCGAAACCGCGCAACTGGCGGCCTTCATTCGTCAACTCAACGCCGAAGGGCTGAGCGTGATGCTGGTGGAACATGACATGAACCTGGTGATGTCGATCTGCGAACGCATCATGGTGCTGGCCTCGGGGCGCAAGATCGCCGACGGCCTGCCGGCTGCAATCCGCACCGACGCCGCCGTACTGGAATCCTACCTGGGGGCCGATGAGCCATGAACATCCTCGATATTCAGGCGCTGCGCATCAACCTGGGCACCCACGACATTCTGCATGGCATCGACCTGGCTGTGCCCGAGCGCAGCATCATTGCCGTGCTGGGGGCCAACGGCGCGGGCAAGACCACCCTCATGCGCGCCATCTCCGGCATCTACAAGCCCAGCAGCGGGCGCATTCTGGTAGGCGGCGAGAACATCGCCGGGCTACCCAGCCACGCCATCGTCGGCCGGGGGGTACTGCAGACCCCGGAAGGCCGACAGATATTCTCCACCATGACCGTGCGCGAGAACCTCATCATCGGTGGCGGGCCCCACGGCCTGGCCGAGCTGGACTACGTGCTGGGGCTGTTTCCGGTGCTGGGCCAGCGCCTGGACCAACTGGCCGGCTCGCTGTCGGGTGGCGAACAGCAGATGCTGTGCATTGGTCGCGCGCTGATGCGCAAGCCGCGCCTCTTGTTGATGGATGAGCCCTCGCTGGGGCTGGCCCCCAGGGTGGTCAGTGAAATCTTCCAACTGGTGGAACAGATAAGGGCCAGCGGCCTGACCGTGCTGCTGGTGGAACAGAATGCCCGCGCGGCCCTGCGGGTGGCTGATCATGCCGCGGTGCTGGACAACGGCCGCATTACTCTGGAAGGCCCTGCGCAGCAGGTCGCGGCCGACCCGCGCATCGTCCAGGCTTACCTTGGAGGTCATACCCATTGAACATTCAACACGCCACCAACGCCCTCGCTACCCAACGCCTGCGTGAAGAACTGGCCTACTTGCGCCTGCCTGCCAACCCGTGGCCCAGCCTGGGTACCCCGGCGGGCAGCAGCGACATCGCCGACGTGGCAATCATCGGCGCCGGCATGTTCGGCATTGCCGCGGCCGTAGCGCTACGGCTCAAGGGCATCGACAACCTGCGCCTGTTCGATGACAGCCCCCAGGGCCATAGCGGCCCCTGGACCACCTATGCGCGCATGCGCACCCTGCGCTCGCCCAAGGAACTGCCCGGGTTGGCGCTGGGCATTCGCGCCCTGACCTTTCGCGCCTGGTATGAGGCGGTGCATGGCGTGCAGGCCTGGGAGCAGTTGTACAAGATCCCCAATGGCACCTGGCAGGATTACCTGGGCTGGATCGCTGAAGCGTTCGACTTGCCGATTGAACATGACACGGCCATCAGCACCTTTGCCGTCGACGCCCAGGGCGTCACGCTCAAACGCGCCGATGGCGGCCAGGTGCGGGCACGGCGCCTGGTCATCGCCAACGGCCGCGCCGGGGCCGGCGGGCCGAGCATCCCGGCCTTCATCGATGAGCGGCTGTTCCCCCGCCTGGCGGCCCACACCTGCGACCCGGTGGACTTCGCCGCGCTGGCCGGGCGCCGGGCGGCGGTGATCGGCGCGGGATCATCGGCCTGGGACAACGCGGCCACGGCCCTGGAGCATGGCGCTGCACAGGTGACCATGTACGCCCGTCGAGCCTGGCTGCCACAGATCAACAAGGCACGGGCGTCCACCTACCCGGGCTTTGTCGAGGGCTGGCACAGCCTTGCGCCCGAACAGCAATGGGCGCTGGCCAGCTACCTTGACGATACCCCGCCGCCGCCACCCCACGAAACCGTGTTGCGCACCCTGGCGGCGGGGGGCGAGCGCTTCACCCTGCACTTGGCGTCACGCTTGCAGGACGTGCGTGAAGCCAACGGCCGGGTGCGCCTGCAACTGTCCGAGCACACCGACCATGCCGACTTCCTGATCGTGGGCACCGGCTTTCGCGTGGACCTTGCCGGTGCCCCGCTGTTCGCCGAGGTGGCTGACCGCGTCGCCCTGTGGCGCGACCGCTTCGAACCGGCACGCGCCGGGCAACGGCCACACCTGGGGTTGTACCCCTGGCTAGGGGATGGTTTCGAGTTGCAGGAGCGGGACGCAGGCCCCGGCCCGCTCAACCGCGTGCACCTGCTCAACCACGCCGCGAGCTTGAGTTTCGGCGCGGTGGCCTCGGATATTCCGGCGATCAGCGCAGCAGCCGAGCGGCTGGCTTCGCGTATCGTGGCGCATGTGTTTGCCGAAGGGTTCGCAGGGCACCTGGGGTATTTGCGGGCGTGGGAGGCTGAGTGGGAATTGGAGCCCACGCCCTATCTGCAGCGTGGCGCGTAGCACCTGAAGCATCCGCAGGCAAGGCGGTCGATCTGGCAGCCCTCTTCCCGAGCTTCGCCCGCTCCGCTGCTTGGTGGCGTGCAAGCGCCGAAGCAGACACTGCCTGTTTCATTGCACTGCCGCCCACCCATACCGAACTTCCGCCAGGGTGACCCCGCCCCTGGTCAATGTACGTTGGCTGCCGGGTTCTTCGGCCCAGCCCGCTCGGCGATAGAAGCGGATCGCCCGCTCATTGTCGGCCAGCACCCACAGGGTCAGGCGTCGGTGACCGTGGTCGGCCAGGCGTTGCAGCCCGGCCTTCCACAAGGCCATCCCGACGCCGGTTCCCCAGTGCTCAGCCAGCACGTAGAGGGCCATGACCTCACCGGCATTGTCCGCAGCGGCATCCTCATCGCGGCCGGCCCCCACATCGATCCACCCCACCACCTGCCCGGCCACCTCCGCGACCAGGACGTTGGTGTCACCGGCACTGATCGAGCGCGCCCAGAATGCTTCCCGTTGCGCCAGTGTGTTGGTCAGCGAAGCGAGGAACGCGGCAGGCATCAATTGGCGATAGGCCTGCTGCCAACTGCTGACGTGCACGTGGGCGATGGCTGAGGCATCGGTGGGTATGGCATCGCGGATCATCGAAGGCGTCCTTCTTCGGCAGTAGGGGCAAGCCACTTACTGTAGCGAAGATTGGGCACGTTAGCGGGCGAAGGTTGGCTGAAACGCGGCGCAAGCTGGCACAATGTCCAGCCGCCCCGCCTGGACACCGCCCCACCATGCCCCTGTTCAACCGCCTCAGCACTTTCAGCGCCCAGGCAGGGCGTGCCTTGGCCCTGGTATGGGGCACCTCGCGCGCACTGTTCATCGGCCTGGTCCTGGCCACCCTGGCGGCAGGTGTGCTGCCCGCCCTGGCGGCCTGGATAGGGCAGCGCATCGTCGATGCCGTGGTCCAGGCCATGCAGGTGCACGCCAGCGGCAGCCAGGCGCCGGTGTGGCCGGTGCTGCGCTATGTGCTGGCCGAAGCCGGGGTGCTGGCCCTGCTGGCCGCCGCGCAACGTGGCCTTTCGGTGCAGCAGGCGTTGCTGCGGGTACAACTGGGGCAGAAGGTCAACCTGCTGATCCTGGAAAAAGCCCAGACCCTGTCGATGCTGCAATTCGAGGACTCGGCGTTCTACGACAAGCTGGTGCGGGTACGCCGCGATGCCTCCACCCGCCCTCTGGGGCTGGTGACCAAGGGCCTGGGGCTGGTGCAGAACCTCATCTCGCTGATCAGCTTCGCGGTACTGCTGGTGCATTTCTCGCCCTGGGCCCTGGCCATTCTGGTGCTCGGCGCCCTGCCCGTGTTCTTCGCCGAGGCGCACTTTTCCGGCGATGCCTTCCGCCTGTTCAAGCGCCGCGCGCCGGAGACGCGCCAGCAGGGCTACCTGGAAGCGCTGCTGTCTCAGGAAGCCCATGCCAAGGAGGTCAAGCTGTTTGGCCTGGCACCGCTGCTGCTGCAACGCTACCGAGACAACTTCACCCGCCTGTACGCCGAGGACCGCCGCCTGACCCTGCGCCGCGACGGCTGGGGCTTCGCCCTGGGGTTGCTGGGCACCGCCGCGTTCTACCTGGCCTATGCCTGGGTGGTAATGGACACCGTCAAGGGCCAGACCAGCCTGGGCCAGATGACCATGTATCTGGTGCTGTTCAAGCAGGGCCAGAGCGCGATCACCGCCAGCCTGGCGGCCATTGCCGGGCTGTACGAAGATGGCCTGTACCTGTCGGACCTCTACGAATACCTGGCCCATGAGGGTGTGCAGCCCCGGGGCCACCTGACGGCAGGCGTCCGGCCGGGTGACGGACTGCGCTGCGAAAACCTGGGCTTTCGCTACCCGGACGCGTCCCGGGACACCCTCAGTGCCATCGACCTGCACCTGGCACCGGGCAAGAGCCTGGCCCTGGTGGGCGAGAACGGCTCGGGCAAGACTACCCTGATCAAGTTGCTGACCCGCCTGTACACGCCCGGCCAAGGCCGCATCCTGCTCGATGGCAGCGACCTGCAGGACTGGGACGAGCAGGCCCTGCACCAGCGTATCGGGGTCATTTTCCAGGACTACATCCGCTACCAGATGACCGTCGGCGAGAACCTCGGCGTGGGTGACGTCAATGCCTTCGATGACCGCGAGCGCTGGTCCGAAGCGGCGGCACAGGGTATCGCCGCCGAGTTCATCGAGCGCCTGAGCGATGGCTATGGCACCCAACTGGGCCGCTGGTTCGTGGGGGGCCAGGAACTGTCAGGTGGCCAATGGCAGAAAGTGGCCCTTTCACGGGCCTACATGCGCCGTGATGCCGACATCCTGATCCTCGACGAACCCACCGCTGCCCTGGACGCGGGCGCCGAAGCGGCAGTATTCGAGCATTTCCGCGAGTACGCCAAGGGCCGCATGACCCTGCTGATCTCCCACCGTTTTTCCAGCGTGCGCAGCGCCGACCATATCATCGTGCTGGACCAGGGCCGCATTGCCGAACAGGGCAACCACGAGCAACTGATCGCAGGCGGCGGCCGCTACGCCGAACTGTTCGACATTCAGGCGCAAGGTTACCGGTAGGCCCGGGATGCGGGCCGATTGCAATCGCGGTGGCCGATTGCTTCAATGTCGGCCACCTTGAACACGCACTAAGGGCCACCATGATCGAGTTGAACCAGGTTACCGCCTTCCAGCAGGAAAACCGTGTTTTCGACCAACTGTCGCTGCACATCGGCTACAACGAGCGGGTCGCTATCCTGGGCCCCAACGGCGCCGGCAAAAGCACCCTGCTAAAGCTGATCAACCGCGAACTCTACCCGGTGGAGCGGCCCGGCAGCTACCTGCGCCTGTTCGGCCATGAAACCTTCAACCTGTGGGACCTGCGCGCCAAGATCGGCTTCGTGTCCCAGGACATGCAGGAAGACTACACCCCCTACACGTCAGCCCTGGACGTGGTGATCTCCGGCTTCTTCGGCGCCATGGGCACCCACGCCCACCTGCGCCCCGACGCCGAGCAGACCGCCCGCGCCCGCGAACTGCTAGGCCAGTTGGGCATGCAGATCGATGAGCAACGTATGTTCCAGCGCCTGTCCACCGGCCAGAAGCGCCGCCTGCTGCTGGCCCGCGCCCTGGTGCACAACCCGCGGGCGCTGATCCTCGACGAACCCACCGCCGGCCTGGACATGGGCGCCAGCATGAGCCTGCTGAGCCTGATGCGCGACTTCTGCCACGATGACCGCGCCATGATCATCACGACCCACCACATCGACGAAATCATTCCCGAGATCGAGCGCGTGGTGCTGATCCAGCAAGGGCAAGTGATCGCCGATGGGCCTAAAGCGCAGGTGCTGACCAGCGAGCGGCTGTCCGAGTTGTATCAAACGCCGTTGCAGGTGAGTGAGCAGGGTGGGTGGTATCGGTGTTGGCATGGGTGAAGATTAAGATGGGCCCACTGGACGCCAGGCTCCAGACGGTCTAAGTATCAAGGCAACCCTAAAAACAAGAAGCCTGGCCATGAATATCCTCCACGACGACCGGCTGGACGGCGCCCTGCCTGCGGTCGACAAGCAGGGCCTGATCGATGCCCTGACCGCGGCACTGCCCGACCTCGATCTGCTGTACCGCACCGAAGACCTCAAGCCCTATGAGTGCGATGGCCTGTCCGCCTACCGCACCACGCCGCTGCTGGTGGCGCTGCCCCGGCACCTGGAGGAAGTACAGACGCTGTTGCGTATCTGCCACCAGCGCCAGGTGCCGGTGGTGCCCCGGGGCGCCGGTACTGGCTTGTCCGGCGGTGCCCTGCCGCTGGCCCGGGGCGTGTTGCTGGTGATGGCACGGTTCAATCAGATCCTCGACATCGACCCCAACACCCGAACCGCCCGTGTGCAGCCCGGGGTCCGCAACCTCGCCATCTCCCAGGCCGCCGCGCCCCACGGCCTGTATTACGCGCCCGACCCGTCGTCACAGATCGCCTGTTCCATCGGCGGCAACGTAGCGGAGAACGCCGGTGGCGTGCATTGCCTCAAGTACGGGCTGACCGTGCACAACCTGGTCCGGTTGCAGGTGCTGACCGTCGAGGGTGAGCCTCTGACCCTGGGCAGCAATGCCCTGGACAGCCCGGGTTTCGACCTGCTGGCGCTGTTCACCGGCTCCGAGGGCCTGCTGGGGGTGGTCACCGAGGTCACCGTCAGGCTGTTACCCCGGCCGCAGGTCGCCAAGGTGCTGCTGGCCGCCTTCGACTCGGTGGAAAAAGCGGGCCAGGCAGTCGCCGATATCATCGCGGCGGGGATCATCCCAGGCGGCCTGGAGATGATGGACAACCTGGCCATTCGCGCCGCCGAAGACTTCATCCATGCGGGCTACCCGGTGGACGCCGAGGCCATTCTGCTGTGCGAACTGGACGGGGTTGAAGCGGACGTGCACGAAGACTGCGAGCGCGTGCGGCAGATCCTCGCTGCCGCCGGGGCCACCGAAGTGCGCCAGGCCCGCGACGAGGCCGAACGCGTGCGCTTCTGGGCCGGGCGCAAGAATGCCTTTCCCGCCGTGGGCCGGCTGTCACCGGACTACTACTGCATGGACGGCACCATCCCGCGCCGTGAGCTGGCCAGGGTGCTCAAGGGCATCGCCGCGCTGTCGGTGGAGTATCAACTGCGGGTGGCCAATGTGTTCCATGCCGGTGACGGCAACATGCACCCGTTGATCCTGTTCGACGCCAACTTGCCGGGCGAGCTGGAGCGGGCCGAGGCCCTGGGCGGCAAGATCCTGGAGATGTGCGTGGCCGTGGGCGGCAGCATCACCGGCGAGCATGGCGTGGGCCGCGAGAAAATCAACCAGATGTGCAGCCAGTTCAACGCCGAGGAACTGACCCTGTTCCACGCCGTGAAGGCCGCCTTCGACCCGAGCGGCCTGCTCAACCCTGGCAAGAACATCCCCACCCTGCACCGCTGCGCCGAGTTCGGCGCCATGCACATTCACCACGGCCAGGTGCCCTTCCCCGAACTGGAGCGTTTCTGATGAGCCTGGACACGTTGCTCGATGGTGTGCACCAGGCCATCGCCAGCAAAACGCCGCTGCGCCTTCACGGCGGTGATACCAAGGCCTTTTTGGGCCGGCCCACCGCTGGCACGCCGCTGGATACCCGGGCCTGGCGCGGCATCGTCAGCTATGACCCCACGGAGCTGGTGGTGACCGTACGCGCCGGCACCCCGGTAAGCGAGTTGCTGGCCGCCCTGGACGAGGCCGGGCAGGCCTTGCCGTGCGAGCCGCCCGACTTCGACGGCAGGGCCACGGTGGGCGGCATGGTCGCCGCCGGCCTGGCCGGGCCACGACGGCCCTGGAGCGGCGCGGTACGCGATTTCGTCCTCGGCACGCGGGTCATCACGGGGTTGGGCCAGCACCTGCGCTTTGGTGGCGAGGTGATGAAGAACGTCGCCGGCTATGACCTGTCACGGCTCCTGGCCGGTAGCTTCGGCAGCCTGGGGCTGATCACCGACGTATCGCTGAAAGTCTTGCCCAAGCCGCGCTGCAGCGCCAGCCTGGTGCTGGACATCGGCCCTGGCGATGCCTTGCAGCGCTTGACCGAATGGGGCCAGCAGGCATTGCCCATCAGCGGCGCGTGCCATGACGGCCAGGTGCTGCACCTGCGCCTGGAAGGCGGTGAAGGCAACGTCGCTTCGGCCAGCGACCGCCTGGGTTGCCGCAGCGCCGATGCCGCGTTCTGGCAGGACCTGCGCGAGCATCGCCTGCCCTTCTTCGCCGATGCGCGGCCGCTGTGGCGCCTGTCGCTACCCTTCGATATCGGCCTGCTGGACCTGCCCGGCAAGCAGTTGCTGGACTGGGGCGGCGCCCAGCGCTGGCTGAAGTCCGACGCCGATGCCGATCACATCCGCGCCCTGGTGAGCGCGGCCGGCGGCCACGCCACCTGCTTCACGCCAGGGCGTCTGGACTCGCCCTTCCAGCCCCTGGCCCCGGCGTTGATGCGCTACCACCAGCAACTCAAGGCGCGCCTGGACCCCCATGGCCTGTTCAACCCTGGCCGTCTGTATTCGGAGCTCTGACCATGCAAACCCACCTCAGCGATCAGGCCCGACTGCTGCCACGCGCCGCCGAAGCGGAAAAAGTGCTGCGCAGCTGCGTGCACTGCGGCTTCTGCAACGCCACCTGCCCTACCTACCAACTGTTGGGCGACGAGCTGGATGGCCCCCGCGGGCGCATCTACCTGATGAAGGAAATGCTCGAAGGCGCCCCCATCACCGCCGCCACCCAAACCCACCTCGACCGCTGCCTGAGCTGCCGCAATTGTGAGAGCACCTGCCCTTCGGGGGTCGAATACCACACGCTGCTCGACATCGGCCGCGACTACCTCGAACAGCAGGTGCCCCGCTCCCTGGGCAGCCGCCTGCTGCGGGGCGGCCTGCGGGCCGTGGTGCCGCACCCCGGGCTGTTCAGCGCCCTGACCCAGGCCGGTCAACGGCTACGCCCCTGGCTGCCCGGCAGCCTGCAGGCCAAGCTGCCACGCCTGCCCCGCCCGGCCGGGGTACGGCCGGCACCCCGGCATGCACGGCGCATGCTGATCCTGGAAGGCTGCGTGCAACCTGGCTTCTCACCCAACACCAACGCGGCCGCCGCAAGGGTGCTCGACCGCCTGGGCATCAGCCTGGTGCCGACGGTCCAGGCGGCGTGCTGTGGTGCCGTGGACTATCACATGAATGCCCAGGGCACGGGCCTGGACAGGGCACGGCGCAATATCGACGCCTGGTGGCCGGCCATCGAGGCCGGCGCCGAAGCCATCGTGCAGACGGCCAGTGGCTGCGGCGCGTTCATCAAGGAATACGGGACACTGCTCAGGAACGACCCGCACTATGGCGCCAAGGCTCAGCGGGTCAGCGCCCTGGCCAGGGACCTGGTGGAGGTCTTGCGCGAAGAACCCCTGGAGGGCCTGGCCGTGCATAGCGAACAGCGCCTGGCGTTCCACTGCCCGTGCACACTTCAGCATGCGCTGAAGCTGGGTGGCGCGGTGGAGGGCGTGCTGGCGCGGCTGGGTTTCACCCTCAGCGCCGTACCCGACGGGCACCTGTGCTGTGGTTCGGCGGGCACCTACTCAATCACCCAGCCGACCTTGTCGAAGCAACTGCGCGACAACCGCCTCAATGCCCTGGAGAGCGGCAAGCCGGATATCATCGTCACCGCCAACATCGGCTGCCAGACCCACCTGGACGGCGCCGGGCGCACACCGGTGCGTCACTGGATCGAGCTGGTCGACGAAGCCTGCCAGACGCCCCTGTAGCAGCGGACCTGGCCGCGTCGGCGGTGCATGCGGTGGGCCTGGCGCTGCGTCGGCGGTACGCGGTGGTCAGGCAGGCGCCGCCACCTTGGCCATTTTCGGGGGGCGGGTGCCCAGCCAGGAAGCGAGCACGATCAGCGCCCCGCCGCACCACGAGACCAGCGTCAATTGCTCACCCAGCCACATCACCGCGAAGCACGCGCCAAACAACGGTTCGGCGCCCATCAACAGTGATGTACGGCTCGGGCTGGTGTGGCGCAGGGCAAAGTTCTGGGCAAAGAACGCGAACAGCGTGCAGAACAGCACCAGGTACCCGGTCAGGCTCCAGAACGCCAGGCTGTGCGGCAAGGCCGGCACACCACCGGTGGTCACCAGCAGGATAGCCAGGCTGCCAAAGCCCACCACGCCGACCTGCACCGCCGTCAGCGCCAACGCCGGCACCTGGGTGCCCAGCTGCAACTTGCGCGTTGTGCACACCATCAGCGCCCGCAGCAACGCCGCCAGCAGGATCAGCCAATCGCCCGGGTTCAACACCACTTCACGGGCCCCGGTCAGCATCAGCGCCCCCAGCAACGACAGGCCCGCATAACCAAAGGCCTCGCCACTGGGCCGTTGGCCAAACATCGCCCATTCCACCAAGGGCGTGAGCACCACGCACAGGCTGATCAGAAAAGCGGCGTTACTGGCCGTGGTGGTCGCCACGCCGTACGTCTCCGCCAGGAAGATCGACAGCAGGATACTCCCCATCATCACCCCCGGCTTCAACGCCGCCCGCACGTGCCCGCGCAACCAGGGCAGCAACAGCACAAACGTCAACAGAAAGCGCACGGTGAGAAACCCCAGTACCGGGTAGAACACCAGGGCACTCTTGGCCACGCCATAGCTGGTGCCCCAGATCAACGCCACCATCAGCAGCATCAGCTCGGCCATTCGCAGTTTCGACATTATCAGACGCCTCTGAGTGGGAATGCCGGAATTATCACCAAGGCCTTTGCCGAGCATTAGCCCGCTTGCCCGGACAACAGTTGTGCGCCGGGTGAACGAATCCCGCCGGTGGCGACTGTTGGGCGGCCAACAGTGGTTGGACAAACTGGCCACACAACCTCCAGCGCCAGCCCGTGAAACCCGCGAAAAACCGCTCTGGCACAGGTGGTACGGCTTTTGCTCCTGACCTGCCAGAGCCAGACTATTCACATAGATGCTCCTCACAGACATTGGACTCTCAGGGGTATTGATATTGAACACGAATGACCGGGTTCGCCACAGCGCCCTCCCGCCTCGCGCACGTACACTTTCCCTGGCCATGGCCGTCAGTGCTAGGCTGGCCTTGCTCAACAGCGCCCAGGCTGCCACCGACACCAGCCTCGACACCGTGGTGGTCACCGGCCACGCTCAGACCGATACCCAGGCCGACAAGGAACGCCTCAACCAGGTAGCCGGTGCCACCCACGTGGTGGACAACAAGGAAGTGGAAAAGGGCCGCGCCGCCACTGCCGAGGACGTCCTGGCCTTCCAGCCGGGTGTCTATGCCCAGGCCACCAGCGGCCAGAGCGCGGCCAAGGTGTCGATTCGCGGGTCGGGCATCAACGCCTTCTACGGCGGGTACGCGCTGGGCATCAAGTACCTGTATGACGGCATCCCCGTGACCGGCCCCGGGGGCACCCAGGAAGACCTGCTGGACATGGCCGCCGTCGACCACACCGAAGTGCTGTCGGGCGCCAATGCCTTCGAATACAGCGCCCTTACCCTCGGTGGCGCCATCAACATGGTGACGAACACGGGCTACACCTCGCCGGGTAACTATGTACGCCTGGAAGGCGGCAGCTTCGGCTACAAGAAAGAACAGCTGAGCACCGGCGGCGTGGTGGGCGACAGTGATTATTACCTGTCGATCCTGCACAACGAACGCGAGGGCTACCAGGACGACTCGGCCAACCACGGCAATGACGTGGTGGGCAACTTCGGCCACCTCTTCAACGACAAACTGGAAACACGCTTCACCTTCCGCTACCGCGACGAAGACAACACCAACGCCAGCACCCTGACCCAATACCAGATCAAGCACGACCCCACCGCCAACAATTACCGCTGGGTGCGCAAGAAACCCGGCACCACCCTGCTGGGCAGCACCACCACCTATACCTTCGACGACAACTCGAAGCTGGAGGTGGGCCTGGGCTACCACCATTACACCTTGACCGACGGCCTGCACTACTACGCCAACCCTGGCCAATGGGACTCCACCGACCTGTCCACCTCGCTGCGTTACCTGCGCAAGGGCGACACGCTGTTCGGCCTGCCGAGCAACACCACCCTGAGCTTCAGCAGCACCGTGCTGATGCCTGGCAACGAGCGGGTGCGCAACCCCGATACCTGGGCGCTGGTGCAGAAGAACAACTTCACCGGCTCTCGAGACACCGTGTTCTCCCTGGGCAACGACCTGCAACTGACCGACCGTACCTGGCTGACCACGGGGTTGTCGCTGGCCAACACCAAGCGCGATGTGCGCGTGACCTACGCCACCAACGCCAACACCAGCGAGTTCCCCAGCGAGGTCAACTACAACGACTGGAACCTGGCCCCGCGGATCGGCTTTCGCTATGCGCTGACCCCGGACGTGCAACTGTTCGGTAACGTCAGCCGCTCCATAGACCCGCCAGTGACCTGGTACTACTCCTCGGGGCCGGTCAGCAACCCCTACGTGCAGCCGCTGCATGCGCAGAAAGCCAACACGGTGGAACTGGGGGTTCGCGGCAGCCAGGGTATCTTCGACGGCAGCTTCACGGTGTACCGTTCGTGGGTGCAGGGCGAGTTGCTGTCAGCGGTGATCGCCGATGCCACCGCCACCTCCAACGAGATCGTCTCCAACACCAACGCCTCGCCCACCATTCACCAGGGCATCGAGGCAGGCCTGAGCACGCTGCTGTGGACGGGCCAGAACGGCAGCACGGTGAAATGGCGCCAGGCCTACACGGTCAACGACTTCTACTTCCGCCACGACGCCACCTTCGGCGGCAATCAACTGCCCGGTCTGCCGCGCCAGGTCTACCAGAGTGCCCTGCAGTACCAGCACCCCAGCGGCTGGTATGGCGAGGTCAACCTCAACCATGCCTCCAGCTACTACGTGGACTTCGCCAACACCGTGAAAGCCCCGGAGTACACCATTTTCGGCGCCAAGGTCGGCTATGAAGCGCCGAGCAAGCGCTGGAGCGTATTCCTGGACGCCCGCAACCTGACCGACAAGCACTACGTGACCGCCTCCAAGACCTCCTACGACCTCAAAGGCGTGGACTCGGACAACTTCTACGTGGGTGACGGCTTTGGCGTCACCACGGGCGTGTCGTACCGCTTCTGACAACCGGACCCTTTCCATGAACCTGAAGAAACTGCACGTCAACCTGTTCGAAATGAACTGCGTGAGCCACATCACCCATGGCCTGTGGGTGCACCCGGACAACAACCGCCACCGTTTCAATGACCTGGACTACTGGACGGAACTGGCACAACTGCTGGAGGCCGGCGGCTTCGACGCGGTGTTCCTTGCCGATGTGATCGGTACGTACGATGTGTTCCGCAACGGGCCCGAAACAGCCCTGCGCGAAGGCATGCAAATCCCCAGCAACGATCCCATGCTGGTGATCCCGGCCATGGCCGCGGTCACGCGCCACCTGGGGTTCGGGGTGACCTTCTCCACCACCTACGAGCCGCCCTTCGCCTTTGCCCGGCGCATGAGCACCCTGGACCACCTGACCAAAGGCCGCGTGGGCTGGAACATCGTCACCTCCTACCTGCCCAACGCCGCGCGCAACTTCGGCCATGACGACGAGGTGCGCCATGACCAGCGTTACGAGATCGCCGACGAGTACCTGGACGTGCTGTACAAACTGTGGGAAGGCAGCTGGGACGACGACGCGGTGGTCCAGGACCGTGAGAACCGGGTCTACACAGACCCGACCAAGGTGCGCTATATCGACCATGTGGGTGACTACTACAAGGTGGCCGGCCCGCACTTGTGCCAGCCGTCGCGCCAGCGCACGCCGGTGCTGTTCCAGGCCACCGGTTCGCCAGCGGGAAGCGAGTTCGCCGGCCGCCATGCCGAGGTGGTGTTCACCGGCGGCAAGAGCCACGAGACCATCCGGCGCAACATCCAGACCATGCGCGACAAGGCCGTGGCCCACGGCCGCGCGCCGGACAGCATCAAGTTCGTGGTCATGGCTTCGATCATCACCGGGCGCACCGACGAGGAGGTGGCGCGCAAGCTGCAAGCGTATGGGCAACTCCTGAGCGTCGAGGGGTCCATGGCCCACTTCCAGCTGCCGGTGGACCTCTTGGCCTACCCTCGCGACGAGGTGGTGGCCAATATCATCCGCCGCGAGAAACTGGCCTCACTGTTTCTCGACTACTTTCCCCAGGACGAAACCGTAGGCCAGGCCCTGGACCGGCTGGGCAGCCTGGACCAGGGGTACTTCTTCGTGGCCGGCACGCCACAGGTGGTGGCCGACCGTATCGAACAGTGGCTTGATGAGGACGGCATCGACGGCATCAACCTGCGTCAGTTCCTGTCCTTCGAGACGGCGCGCGATTTCATCGAACTGGTGGTGCCGGAGTTGCGCAGGCGCGGGCGTTACCGACAAGCGTACGAGCCGGGGGAAACCTTGCGCGAGCGGCTGTTCGGCGCGGGCCAGGCGAAGCTGCCGGGCAACCACTTCGCCAGCCGCTACCGGGACCCGCAGGCGTTGAAACAGCCCGCAGCCCCGTTGCGATTCGACGGCTAACAGCGGACCCGGGCTACTGTACAGGCCGCAAGATCAGTACCGCCAGCGGTGGCAGGTTCAGGGACAGCGAGAGCGGCTGACCATGGCTGTGCACCGGCTCGGTGGCCACCCCGCCGCCATTGCCGTAGTTGGAACCGGCATAGATCTCGGCGTCACTGTTGAGCACCTCTTCCCAGCGCTCGGCAAACGGCACGCCGATGCGATAACCCTCGCGCGGTACCGGGGTGAAGTTGGCCACTACCAACAGCGGCTCGCCCCCCTTGCTCCAACGCAGCCACGCAAACACACTGTTGGCCGCATCGTCACCAATCAGCCACTGGAAACCCTGGGGCACGCAGTCCTGGTCATGCAGCGCAGGCTCTTCGCGGTACAGGCGGTTGAGGTCGCCCACCAGCTTCTGCACACCCAAGTGGTCGGACTGCTTGAGCAGGTACCAGTCCAGCTCGCTGTCGTGGTTCCACTCGCGCCATTGGCCGAACTCACACCCCATGAACAACAGTTTCTTGCCCGGGTGCGCCCACATGAAGGTCAGGTAGGCCCGCAGGTTGGCGAATTTCTGCCAGCGGTCGCCGGGCATCTTGTCGATCAGCGAGTGCTTGCCGTGCACCACCTCGTCGTGGGAAATAGGCAGGATGAAGTGTTCGGAGTAGGCATAGATCAAGCCGAAACTCATCTCGTTGTGGTGATGGTTGCGGTGAATCGGGTCGTTCTGGATGTAGTGCAAGGTGTCATGCATCCAGCCCATGTTCCACTTGTACGCGAACCCCAGGCCACCTTGCTGCGTGGGCTGGCTGACGCCAGGCCAGGCGGTGGATTCCTCGGCGATGACCAGCGCACCCGGCGCCTCCAGGGCCACCACGTCGTTGAGGTGGCGCAGAAAGTCGATGGCTTCCAGGTTCTCGCGGCCACCGTAGCGGTTGGGGATCCACTCGCCCGCCTTGCGCGAATAGTCGCGGTACAACATCGAGGCCACCGCATCCACGCGCAGGCCGTCGACGTGGAAGTGCTTGAGCCAGTGCAGCGCCGAGGCCAGCATGAAGCCGTGCACTTCGGTGCGGCCCAGGTTGTAGATCAGCGTGTCCCAATCCTGGTGGAAGCCTTCCAGCGGGTTGTCGTACTCGTACAGTGCGGTGCCGTCGAAGCGCGCCAGGCCGTGGGTATCGGTGGGAAAATGCGCCGGTACCCAGTCGAGAATCACGCCGATGCCGCCCTGGTGACAGCGGTCGATGAAGGCGGCGAAATCGTCCGGGCTGCCATAGCGCGCCGACGGTGCGAACTGCGACAGTGGCTGGTAACCCCAGGAGCCACCAAAGGGGTGTTCCATGATTGGCATCAGCTCGATGTGGGTGAAGCCCAGTTGCTGTACATAAGGCACCAGGCGGTCGGCCAGCTCGTGCCAATTATAATTGCGCACCTCGCCTTCTTCGTTGATCTCGCACTGCCAGGAACCGGCGTGCAGTTCGTAGATCGACAACGGCTTGTTCAACCCATGGTGTTCGCCGCGTGCCTGCATCCAGGCCTCGTCGCCCCAGGCATGGCTGAGCGGCTGCGCCACCTTGGAAGCGGTCGAGGGCGGTAGTTCGGTGCGCAGGGCAACGGGGTCGGCTTTGAGCGGCAGGACACCGTCGTGGCTGAGCACTTCGTACTTGTAGGTCTCGCCCGGTTGCAGGCGCGGCACGAAGATCTCCCACACGCCTGATGGGTGGCGCAGGCGCATGGGGTGGCGGCGGCCGTCCCAGATGTTGAAGTCGCCCACCACCGACACCCGCCGGGCGTTGGGCGCCCACACGGAAAAGCGCACGCCCTGCACGCCATCGACCGTCACGCACTGGGCGCCGAGGGCGCTGCTGAGGTCGCGATGGTTGCCTTCGGCGAACAAGTACAGGTCCATCTCGCCCAACAGCTCGCCAAAGCTGTAGGGGTCTTCACTGATCTGTTCACCGCCCGCCCACTGCACCTTGAGCAGGTAGGGGCGCTGGTCGGGGAACTGGCCGACGAACAGCCCGGGCACTTCGCCCTGCTGCAGTGGCCCACGCTCCTGCTGGGTGTCCTTGTCCAGCACATGCACGCTGAGCGCAGTGGGCAGGTACGCACGAATATATTGCCCGCCCGCCCCATCGGCGTGCGAGCCCAGTACCGAAAACGGGTCGCGATGGTCGGCGCGTATCAGCGCCTCGACGTCCGCCTTGGGCGGGAAAACCCCGACCTTGCCCTGTTCCTTGTGCGCGTTCATTTACTACTCTCCCCTGGTACTCAGTAACCCGAACAGCCCATGCAAAGGCACGGCCAGCCAGCTCGGGCGATTCTCGGCTTCGTATGCGATTTCGTAGCAAGCCTTCTCCAGGCTGAACAGCTCCAGTGCCGCGCGTTCGCCATCAGCGTCCTGCCAGGCATGCGCCAGGCTGGCCGTGGCCAGGCCATAAGCCTCGATGAACGCATGGCGGGCCTCGTGCAAATAGCGTTTGCCGACGCGCTGGCGGGCCTGCTCGGCTTCGGCGCGGTCGTCCACGCCCTGGGCGTTGCGCATGGCCATGGCGGCAGCGTAGTCGAAGGAGCGCAGCACACCGCTGACATCCTTGTAAGGGCTGTACTTGGCCCGGCGCTCTTCCAGAGGCCGTGCCGGCTCCCCTTCGAAGTCGATGATATAGGCGTCGCCCTGCACCACCAGCACCTGCCCCAGGTGCAGGTCGCCGTGCACGCGCATGATCAGCCCGCCCACCGCTTGCTTGCTGAGCTGGTCGATGTGGCTGAGCAGGGATTTGCGTTGCTTGAGCAAATCATCCACCAAGCCGCGGTCTTCCTCGACCAATTCGTGATAGTGCTGCTCCAGCAGCTGCAGGGCGCGCTCCAGTTGGGCACTGACGCTCTTGCTCCAGCCCTGGGCATCTTTCTTGCCGCTGGGGCTGGCCTTGAAGTCCGGGTTGTCGGTGGGCGCGGCCAGCACCTGGTGCATTTCACCCAGGCGCTGGCCCAACAGCGCGGCGAAATCAGCCAGCTCACCCAACGCGTTGTAATGCTGTTCCTGGTCGGAATGCCCCAGTTGCAACTCGTCGCGGATGGCCCGCTCCAGGTTGTTCTGGGTCCAGGCCCAGGCGTCGCCCTGGTTGTTCAGGTAGCCCTGCGCAATCATCAGCAGGTGCGGCAGCCCCTGGTCATCGACTCGGCTGACCGATCCCAGCAGCGGCGAGATATTGGCAAAACCGGCTGCCGTCAGGTAAGCGCCCATTTCCAGTTCCGGGTGGATACCGCCACTGACCCGGCGGATCATCTTCAGCACCATGCTGCCACCCACCACCACCGAGCTGTTGGACTGCTCGGCAGACAGGTAGCGCACCTCCGGTTCGGCCGCCAGGTTCAGGCGCGCCAGTTCCGGGGTGGCGGTGAAGTGGATCTGGCCTTCGTCACAGGTCAGCACGGTGCCCGCCCTGAAACCCTGGACCACGGCGCGAATGAAACTTTCCAGCACGAAGGCATCGGTGATCAGCCCCACCTGGCGGTTGCGACGCACCCGCGACAACGCCAACTGGTGGGGCAAGGCGCTGCTGGGCTGGTCTTCACCCAGCAAGCCGAAGGGGAATTGGTAACGGCTGACCTGACCGCCGCTGCGCACCTCGATTTCGCTGAGCAGCACCGGGCTGGTGGGCGTGCCGAAGCGTACGCCATAGGCAATGCGGACCTGTTCGATGGCGGTGTCCTTGCCGGCGAACCAGCGGCGTTTGGGCAGGTATTGCGGCAGCGCCTGGGTTTCCAGACTGCTGCGCGACGGTTCTTCCAGGAGCTCTTCCATACGTTTTTTCAACACCAGGGTGAGGAAGTCGGGCAGCGGCTGGGCCGGCTCAACATGCCAGCTGGGCATCTGCGCTTCGGTCGCCAGCAGGAACCAGTAGAAACCATAGGGCGGCAGCGTCAGCAAAAAGTTCAGTTGGCCGATGGGTGGGAACGCGCTGCCACCGAGCATTTCCACCGGCACCATGCCGGCGTACTGGGACAGGTCCAGCTCGGCGGCCTGGGCGGCGCGCGAAACGTTGGCCACGCACAGCACCAGTTCATTCTTGCCGTCGGGGCTGGTGTACTCGCGAATATAGGCCAGGATGCGCCGGTTGCTGGGCGAGAGCATCTTCAGGCTGCCGCGGCCAAACGCTTTCTGTTGCTTGCGCACGGCCAGCAGGCGCCGGGTCCAGTTGAGCAGTGAGTGAGGGTCATTGGATTGGGTCTCGACGTTCACCGACTGGTAACCGTAGAGCGGGTCCATGATCGGCGGCAGCACCAGGCTGGCCGGGTCGGCACGCGAGAAACCGCCGTTGCGGTCGATGGACCACTGCATGGGGGTGCGCACGCCATCACGGTCGCCCAGGTAGATGTTGTCGCCCATGCCGATCTCGTCACCGTAATACAGGGTCGGTGTACCGGGCATGGACAGCAGCAGGCTGTTGAGCAGCTCGATGCGCCGACGGTCCCGTTCCAGCAAAGGCGCCAGGCGTCGACGGATGCCCAGGTTGATGCGCGCGCGACGGTCGGCGGCGTAGTAGTTCCACAGGTAGTCGCGCTCGCGGTCAGTGACCATTTCCAGCGTCAGTTCATCGTGGTTGCGCAGGAAAATCGCCCACTGGCAGTTGGCGGGAATCTCCGGGGTCTGGCGCAGGATGTCGGTGATCGGAAAGCGATCTTCCTGGGCCAAGGCCATGTACATGCGCGGCATCAGCGGAAAGTGGAAGGCCATGTGGCATTCGTCGCCGTTGTCACCGAACACATCGCCGAAATACAGCTGCGTGTCTTCAGGCCATTGGTTGGCTTCGGCCAGCAGCATGCGATCGGGATAATGAGCGTCGATCTCGGCACGGATCTGCTTGAGCACCTGATGGGTCTCGGGCAGGTTCTCATTGTTGGTGCCGTCACGTTCGATCAGGTAGGGGATGGCGTCCAGGCGCAGGCCATCGATGCCCATGTCCAACCAGTAGCGCATCACCCCCAGGACCGCCTTCATGACCTGCGGGTTATCGAAATTGAGGTCCGGCTGGTGGGAATAGAACCGGTGCCAGAAATACTGGCCGGCGACCGGGTCCCAGGTCCAATTGGATTTTTCCGTGTCGAGGAAGATGATCCGCGTACCCGCGTATTTCTGGTCGGTGTCGGACCACACGTAGAAGTCCCGCGCCCGCGAGCCAGGCTTGGCCCGCCGCGCACGCTGGAACCAGGGGTGCTGGTCAGAGGTATGGTTGATGACCAGCTCGGTGATGACCCGCAGCCCGCGCTTGTGGGCTTCGGTGATGAACCGACGCGCGTCGGCCATGGTGCCGTAGTCGGGGCTCACCGCCTTGTATTCGGCGATGTCATAGCCATCATCGCGGCGCGGCGACGGGTAGAACGGCAGCAGCCAGATGGTGTTGACGCCCAGTTCGGCAATGTAGTCGAGCTTGTCGATCAGGCCTGGAAAATCGCCGATACCATCATTGTTCGAATCGAAAAACGACTTGACGTGTACCTGGTAGATCACCGCGTCCTTGTACCACAACGGGTCGTTGATAAAGGCCGCGGTGCGGGGTTTCTTCGCCATGGGTCAGTCCTTTTCAGAGCGCCGCGCTGATGCGCCAGATGCCGAATGGCTGGTAGCCGGGGTCGATGCGCATCCACTGGGTTTTGCCGTACCAGGTCCAACGGTGGCCGGTCATCAGGTCTTCGCCCTGGGTGGCCGCGCTGTCATCCAGGCCCAGCTCCCACAATGGCAGCTCGAAATGGGCTTCCTGAACGTTGTGCGGGTCGAGGCTGACGGCGATCAGGATGTAATTGCGTCGGTCGGCGGTGCGCTTGCCGAAATACAGGATGTTGTCATTCCAGCACTGGAAGAACGCCAGCCCCAGGTGGGTTTGCAGGGCCGGGTTCTGGCGGCGGATGCGGTTGAGCTGGGCGATTTCGGCGATGATATTGCCCGGCTGGGTATAGTCCCGCGGACGGATCTCGTACTTCTCCGAATCCAGGTACTCTTCCTTGCCCGGGATCGGCGCCGCTTCGCACAGCTCGAAGCCCGAATACATGCCCCACAACCCCGAACCCATGGTGGCCAGGGCCGCGCGGATGAGGAAGCCGGCGCGGCCGGAATCGTGCAGGAAAAAGGGGTTGATGTCGGGGGTGTTGACGAAGAAGTTCGGCCGGTAGCAGTCGGACCACGGCGGCTGGTTGAGCTGGGTAAAGTACTCGGTGAGTTCAGCCTTGGTGTTGCGCCAGGTGAAGTAGGTGTAGCTCTGGGAATAGCCGACCTTGCCCAGGCGCGCCATCATTGCCGGTTTGGTGAATGCCTCGGCAAGGAACATGACATCAGGGTGTTCCCGGCGCACGTCTTCGATCAGCCACTGCCAGAACGGCAGCGGCTTGGTGTGGGGGTTGTCGACGCGGAAAATCTTCACGCCCTCTTCCACCCAGCCCACGACCACGTCGCGCAGCGCCAACCATAAACCGGGAATGGCGTCGGCGGCGTAGAAATCGACGTTGACGATGTCCTGGTATTTCTTCGGCGGGTTTTCCGCGTAGCGGATGGTGCCGTCCGGGCGCCAGCTGAACCAGCCCGGGTGCTCCACCAGCCAAGGGTGGTCCTGGGAGCACTGGATGGCGAAGTCCAGGGCGATTTCCAAGCCGTGCTCGGCGGCGGCCGCTACCAGGTTGCGGAAATCTTCACGGCTGCCCAATTGCGGGTGAATGGCTTCGTGGCCGCCATCGGCGCTGCCGATGGCATACGGGCTGCCCGGATCCTCGGGGCCGGCCTCCAGCGAATTGTTGCGGCCCTTGCGGTGCTTGCGACCGATGGGGTGGATGGGCGGAAAATACAGCACGTCGAAGCCCATGTCGCGAATCATCGGCAGGCGGCTGTGCACGTCATTGAAGGTGCCGTGGCGGGCCGGGTCGTCGGTAATCGAACGGGGGAATAGCTCGTACCAGCTGGCGAACTGGGCCCGCTCTCGTTCAACCTCCACGGGGAATTCATGGCTCTTGCTCAAGTAGGCCCGCGGGTCCGCCAGGCTCATCAGCGCGGCCGTGTCCTTTTGCAGCAACAGCGCCACTTGGCCGTCCTGGTCCAGGCCCTGGAACTCGTCATGCAGGTGCATCAACTGGCGGCGCAGGGTCTCTTCGCTTTTTTCGGCGCTCTGCACCAGGTGGCGGCGGCCCTCCTCCAGCTCCAGGCCGATGGGCACGCCTGCGGCGTATTTCTTTTCCAGCTCGTAGCGGTAAGTGGCGAACAGGTCGATCCAGGCCTCGATGGTGAACACGTGGCGGCCGACCTGGCTGACGCTGAACTGCCCTTGCCAACTGTCGTTGCCCAGGTCCTTCATGGCCGTGCTGTGCCACTGGTCACTGCCCAGAGCGCGCCAGCGCAGCACCACGGCCAGTTTGTCGTGGCCGTCGGCGAAGACTTTGCTGTCCACGGTCAGGCTTTGCCCGGTCACGGCCTTGACCGCAAACTGGCCGCCGTCGATGGTGGGCCGGGTGTTCTCGATCACGATACGTGGCAGCAGCAGGGCCTGGGACAGGCTCAGCGCCTGCTCGTTGCTCTGCTCGGCCGCCTGGCCGGTTTCGAAGGGTTGATCCGCGGTCATCGAGCATCTCCTACACGCCCAAAGGACGCTCATCCATTACAGAGGAATGGCCGGCCAACGCTGCCGGCACATGCATTAAGTTCCGAGCCATGGGGGTGCTGAAAGTTCATCGACAGTGATGCTCGGGAGTCATTGGCACCGGCGTGGTGTCCAGATCCTTGACAGCCCCCACAACCTGCGAGGAACCCCATGAATATCCCTATCCCCGCCGAAACGCCGGACCCGAACATCGACGACCCCACCCTGCCCCCACCCGACCCCGAGACCGAGCCGGACGAACTGCCGGTCAAGCCCACCGTGCCGCCGACCGTGGGCGACCCGCCCAACCAGGAACCCCCGGCGCAGCTGTAAGGTTTTTTTCGCGATAGCGCTCAGAGAGCATAGATGGGGTGGGAATAAGCGTGACCCAACGGTCATGATTTTTTTGCCTACCTTGATCCCCTGTTTGCAGCAGCTGGCTGGCCCGCGAGCTTTTCAAAGTGCCCAACACTCGCGGGCACGCCAGGCCCTGCAAAAGCGTGAGGGGCGATTCGGCAGGCTCAGCGATCTTCACGGTCCTCGCGCTCGAAGCGCTCGACGATCAGCGGCATCACACCCAATACCAGCAATGCCAGGAGGGTGCTCAGTACCGCCGTGGCCTCGCGCCCCATCCCGGCGGCCACGCCGATGGCGGCTGTCATCCACAAGCCTGCGGCGGTGGTCAGCCCTTTCACGTGGTGCACATCGTCGGCACGCCCTTTGAGAATGGTGCCAGCCCCGAGGAAGCCAATCCCCGCCACCAGGCCCTGCACCACTCGGCTGATCGCCGCCGGGTCGGCGCCAGCCATCTGCGGCACCAGAATGAACAACGCGGCGCCCAGCGACACCAGCATGTGCGTGCGCACCCCGGCGGCCTTGCCCTTGTGCTCGCGCTCGAACCCCAGCACCCCGCCCAGTATGGCTGCCATCAATAGGCGAATGGCCACCCGCGTGAGCTGGGAGGCGTCGGTGATGTCGGCGAATTCATCTTGCAGCGTGGTCCAGGCTTCTTGCCACCAGGCGTTCATCGTCAGGGCCTTTGCGGGGAGGATGAAGGATTGACCGTGGGCGATGGCGGGAGTGCCGTGCAGTGGGGATTGCGTCAGGGCCTCCAAGTGCCAGGGTACACCCGGTCCCACATCTGTTTCGGGCCAGTTATGTCTGTGAGATCACCTTGGCCGCCTTGTTGGCAAGTTGAAGACCCTGTACTCGGTTGACCGTCGATCAGGTCGAGCGGCGCCAGACACCCGCGCGCTGTCTAACCCTTGCAAGCCCACAAGAACAAGGGAGAGGAGCCATGCCCGTGGAAATTGATGCCCAGACCCAGCGCTGCACCCTGATCGGAAAAGACCTGCGCTATGAAGGTCCCGCCGCCGAGATTCGCATCAGCACCGACGACCAGCTGCGCATGTCCATCGCCGAGCTGAACGGCCACCGCGTGCCCATCACCGAGGCCGAAGCCGATGCCCTGACCGTCGCAGGGGCGCTGGATGGCAGGAAGCACCTGAAGGCGGCGACGCCCGGTTCGGTGATCTGAACCGCCGTGGCAATGGAATGACATCGCGGGCCCGGTCCTGCAGGTGACCCGCAACTGTCCAGCGTCAGGCAGAGAAGAAGAAACGGGTCAGGTGGAAGAAGATCGGCGCGGCGAAGCACACCGAGTCCATGCGGTCGAGCATGCCGCCATGGCCCTTGATCATGGTGCCCCAGTCCTTGGCGCTGAGGCTGCGCTTGATGGCCGACATCACCAGCCCACCCACGAAGCCCATCACCACGATCACCAGCGACATGCCCAGCGACTGCCAGAAACCGAAGGGCGTCATCCAGTACATGCAGCCGCCCACCAGCGTCGCGGCCAAACCGCCACCCACCAGCCCTTCCACGGTCTTGGAGGGGCTGACCAGCGGCGCCACCTTGCGTTTGCCGAACAGCTTGCCGAATACGTATTGCAGCACGTCGCTGATCTGCACCACGAACATCAGGTAGAACAGCAGCAAGGCGTTCTGGCCCTTGAAACCCTCCAGGTCAAGCAACAGCAACGCCGGTGCGTGGCTGATGCAGTAGATGCAGATCATCACCCCCCACTGGATCTTCGCCGTGCGCTCCATGAAGGCTTCGGTGTCCTGGCTGAGCACGGCGATGGCCGGAAGCATCAGAAACGCATAGACCGGTACCAGCAGGGTGAACATCGAATACCAATGGGTACCGATCAGCAGGTACTGCAAGGGAATCAGGATGAAGAAGGCCGCGAACAGGGCGTTGTGGTCACCCCGCCGGGTCGGTGTGAGGGTGATGAATTCGCGCAGGGCGAACAACGAGATAAAGGCAAACAGCACGACCGTGGCGTTGCCGCCCAACTGGTAGGAAACGAAGAACACCACCACCATGCCCCACCAGGCGTTGACGCGCTGGTTCAGGTTTTCGATGGTCGCCACCGCGCTGTCCGACGTTGCCCGCCGGGCCAGCAGCCAGCCAATGGCCGAGGCCAGCACCAGCAGACCCGCGATGGCGGCGAAGAACCACATGAACTTGTCCTGAAGCGTCATGGCGCCAACCTCACGATCGCGTCCCTGGCGCGGGCCAGGAATACCTGTTTGTCTTCGCCGTCGATACGCGGCAGCGGGTTGCCGATGCGGATGGTGCACAGGATCGGCAGGGGCACGTGCTTGCCCTTGGGCATGGAGCGGTGCAGGTTTTCCAGGTAGATGGGCACCAGTTCAACGTCGGGAAACTGTTCGCTGAGGCGGTACAGGCCCGACTTGAATTCACCCGGCAGCGGCTGGGCCGAGCGGGTGCCTTCGGGGAAGAAGATGATCGAGTGCCCGGCCTGCACCACATCGAAGATGGGTTCCAGGACGTTCTTGCCGGCGGTGGCATTGCGCTCGATCAGTACGGCGTTCAGGCCCCGTTGCGCCAGGTAGGACAGGAAGCGGTTCTTGCCCCAGTAATCCGCCGCGGCCACCGGTTTCACGTTGACCCGCGCCGCGGGCGGCAGTGCGGCGATGATCGCGAGGGTGTCCATGTGGCTGGTGTGGTTGGCGAAGTAGATGCGCTGGCGCGACAGGTCAGGCGGGCTTTCCCAGCGGGCGCTGGCGCCAATCAGCAGGCGCAGCACGGCGATCAACGCTCTACTGATCCACATGGCGCGGCTCCTTGAGCTGCCGGGCGATGGCCTGGGTGCGGGTGACGCAAGTGATCGCCGAGCCCAGGGTAATGACCCACAGCGCAAACGACAGCATGTAGAAACTGCCCAGCGTCAGGGTCTCGATCAGGTTCAGCACCAGCCCGCCTGTCATCACCGCCATGCGGTGCTGCTTGGCCATGGGCCCGATAAACTGCTGCGCCAACCCCAGCGAGCCGCCGAACACCCGCACATAGGCGGTGAGTGCCGCCAGCAGCGCCGCGAACCAGCCCAGCTCCGGGTGGCCGATGGCATAGCCCAGGCCGCCAATCAGCAAGCTGTCGGCCACGCGGTCGGGAAACTCGTTGTAAAGCGTGCCCAGCGTCGACTTCTTGCCGCCCTCGATGGCGACCATGCCGTCGAACAGGTTGCACAGCAGGCGCAGCTGAATGCCGAGAATGCACAGCAACGAGCCAAGCACACCGGTGCTGACGTTCAGCGCCACTGCGCCGAACAGTGCGAAACCGATGCTGGCGACGGAGATCTGGTTGGGGGAGATATGGCTGGCGACCAATCGGTCGGTAATACGTTTGGCCCACCCCGCGGAGCGGGTCCTGATGGGCCTGCGGTTCTCATCCATTAGACAGTTCCATAAAAGGAGGCGCGTGACCGGGAAATCATACCTGAGCCGACGCCGTTTTGTATGAGGGTACACATCTCGTCGAAAACGGCGTGCTACACGGGCGTCACCGGCTCCACGGGAACGGGCAGGTCCAACTGTTCCATCGCCATGGGCCGGGCGAAGTAATAGCCCTGGGCCTGGGACGCGCCCATTTCGCGCAGTAATTGCAAGGTAGCTTCGTCCTCTACCCCTTCGGCCACCACTGGCAGGCCCAGGGACTCGGCCATGCGCACGATAGCCCGGACAATGGCGCGGCTGCGCTCACTGGCGGTCAGTTCGAGGATGAAGGATTTATCGATTTTCAGACCACTGAAGGTGTACTGGTGCACATAGCTGAGGGACGAGAAGCCGGCGCCGAAGTCGTCCAGCATCACGCTCAAACCGTGCTCGGCCAATTGTTGCATGGTCTGCCGGGCCCGCGCCGGCTCCGCCACCAGGCCGCCTTCGGTCAGTTCCAGGCACACACGATGGGCTGCAATGCCATGGCGCTGCAGCAGGGCCAACACCTCGCTGGCGAACTCAGGGCGGGTAATGCTGTAACTGGAACAGTTGACGTGCACCGGCGGCCAATGGGCGTGCTCGGGCATGGCCAGGGTCGCGGCGATGCGGTTGAGCATGTACAGGTCCAGCCGGCCAATCAGGCGCAGGCCCTCCAGCGCCGGCAGGAAATCACCCGGCGCCGTGATGCGCCCATCGGCCTGACGCCAGCGGATCAAGGCTTCCAGGGCAACCACCGCACCGGTCTCGACACTGACGATGGGCTGAAAATAGGCCAGCAATTCATCGTCACGCTTGAGCGCATTGCGCAATGCGCCTTCGCGCTCCATCTGGTCGCTGACTTCGCGGCGCACCTGCTGGTTGAACACCGCGAAACTGTCGCGCCCGGCATTCTTGACCCGGTACATGGCCGTGTCGGCATCGCGCAGCAGGTCAGCGGGCTCGTGGTGGAACTGGGCATCGGCACTGACAATGCCGATGCTGCACGATGAAAACACGCCATGGCCGTCGATATTGAACGGCAGGTCGAAGGCCAGCAGGATACGTTCGGCAATGCCCACCGCCGTGTCCAGATCGGCCTCGGGGGCCAGCACCGCGAACTCGTCACCGCCCAGGCGGGCCAGCAGGTCGCCCTCGCGCAGGCAACTGCGCAAACGCGTGGCCGCCTGCGTCAGCAGCAGGTCACCGAAGTGGTGGCCGAGGCTGTCGTTGACCATTTTGAAACGGTCCAGGTCAATGAACATCACCACCAACGGCCGCTCCTCGGCGCAGAACGCCGCCCAGGCCTGCTGCAGACGCTGTTGCAACTGGCTGCGGTTGGGCAGCCCGGTCAGCGCGTCGTGGGCGTTCTCGTGCTGCAACGCAGCGTTGGCGTGGTCCAGTTCACGGGTGCGGCTCTGCACGCGCGCTTCGAGCATCAGGTTGGCGGCCTGCACGGCCTCGGCGGCGCTGCGGCGCGACAACGCGGTGTCGATGTGGCGCGACACGAAGGTCAGCAGTTCCTGGTCGCGCTGGCTGTAGCGGATCGTCGGCGAATAGCTTTGCACCACCAGCACGCCACGCACCTGGGTGCCGTCGAACAGCGGAATACCCAACCAGGACTGGGAACGCACAGGCCCGGGGTTGTTGGCGATTTCGCCGGCAACCATCAGGGCGCTGGCGTCGTCGTAGTCGATCAGGCATGGCCGGCGCTGGCGGATCACGTACTCGGTGAGCCCGCGCTGTCCACGCCGCGGTGCCGGCGCGTCCGCGCTCTGCTCGTCGATGTAGTACGGGAAGGTGACCTCACCCGTCATCACCTCGAACAGGGCAATATAGAAGTTGCGGGCAAACAGCAGGTCGCCGACGATCATGTGCAGGCTCTGGAACAGCTCGGCCATCTCGCCCTGCTGGCTGGACAGCTCGGCGATCTGGAACAGCGCACTGTGCAGGTGCTCGGCGCGCTCGCGCTCGATGACCTCCAGGCGCAGTGCATCGTTGAGCTCGGACAGCTCCTGCGTCCGCCGCGATACCGTCTCTTCCAGGTCCATGCGGTGCAGGATACGGTCCAGGGCCATGGCCACGTGACGGGCCACCACCAGGAACAACTCGCGGTCCTCGGCACTGTAGATGCGCGACACTTCGTAGACCTGCATGGCAAGCATCCCGAACACCTCGTCCGAGGCATTCTTCAGCGGCGCGCCCATCCAGAACTCGGGGCGATGGCCAACCGGGGCAAACCGGCCCTCCTGTTCAGCCCGGCGCATGGCGCTGGCGTCGACCATCAGCGGTTGGCCAGTGGTCAACACGTAGCCGGTCAGCGACAGGCGTTCAGGGTCCAGGTACTCGTGGCTCTGGGCCTCGATGGCGTCGTTGTCGATGATGTCGACGTAATACGGGTAGGACACTTCACGAGCCTGGGCGTCGTACAACGCCAGGTAGAAGTTCTCGGCGTCGATGAGCGTGCCCAGGTGCTGATGCACCCCCTGCAGAAAGACACCGCGGTCACGGGTCGAACTGGCCAGGTAGGTGATTTCATACAGCACCCGCTGGGTCATCTGCGCCCGGGCCAGGGCTTCGCGCTGCACCCGGATCCCCAGCTCCCGAGCCAGTTCGTTCAAACGCGGGTCATGGGCGTCGGTGCGTGCCGCCAGCAACCAGCCCAAGGCATGTTCGCCCTCACCGGTGGGCCAGCGGTGCAGGTTCTCGGCACGGCAGAAGCCCTCCAGGTCCCGCCGTGCCAAGGCCAAAGGCCACTGGCCAGGGACGCCGCCCTGGGCCACCCGGTGCAGCGGTTCACCGTCACGGTACCAGGCCCAGGCACGGCTATCAGGCCAGGCGCGAGCCGTGGCCAGTACCTCATCGATCGAAGTCACTGCGTCAGCGCCCAGCGGCAAGCGTGACTCATCGGGCAAAAGAGGGGAATTCAAGGGGACGCTCCAGCGGGACGGACGGTCGCATGACTACTTTATCGGCAGGCCCGACCGAAGGTGTAGCCCGGGGCCAGCATCACCAAGCGACGTGATGTCCACCCGATGGCTACAACCATTGTTCCAGACGCACCGGCATGGCTTTTTACTGCACAAATTATTTCCGTGGTGGCATAATAATGACCGGCAATCGCACAGGTTCGCACCTGCCCGCAAGCCGTTGTATTGACACAGGTCAAGGCGACTGATATCTGTTAACTATCCAGTTAGTTTTGGCCCAGGCCAGCCAGCTGCTAGCGTTACCCATAACGATATTGCTCGATAATAAAAACAACGGAGACACCCATGGATCAAGCATCCACCGAGTCCCACGGCTCGAAGCAGACCAAGAAAGCGACCGCCAGCGGCTGGATTGGCTCGGCGCTCGAATACTATGACTTTTTCATCTACGCCCAAGCCGCGGCGTTGATCTTCCCGCAGATCTTTTTCCCGTCCGCAGACCCCAAGATCGCTATTGTCGCCTCGCTGGCCACCTATGGCGTGGGTTACATCGCCCGTCCGATCGGTGCGGCCTTCCTGGGTCACTGGGGTGACACCCGCGGTCGTAAAAACGTACTGCTGCTGTGCATGTTCCTGATGGGCTTCGCCACCATGGCCGTGGGCCTGTTGCCGACCTATTCGCAAGTGGGCTTGTGGGCCCCGGCATTGCTGGTGGTGTTGCGCCTGATCCAGGGCTTTGCGGTGGCCGGCGAGATCTCCGGGGCCAGTTCCATGATCATGGAACACGCCCCCTTCGGCAGAAGGGGCTACTACGCCAGCTACACGCTGCAGGGCGTGCAAGCCGGGCAGATCTTCGCCGCGGCGATCTTCCTGCCCCTGGCCTACTTCATGCCCGATGACGCGTTCAACGCCTGGGGCTGGCGCATTCCGTTCCTGCTCAGCGCCATCGTGCTGATCGCCGGCTACATCATCCGTAAAGAAGTCCACGAGACCCCGGCCTTCGTCAAGGAAGAGGCGAGCACCGCGCTGCCCAAGGCGCCCATCGTCGAAGCCTTCCAGAACAACTGGCGCAACATGTGCCTGGTGACCTGCATGGCGCTGATGAACGTGATTCCGGTGGTGGCGACTATCTTCGGCGCGGCGTACGCGGTGCAGCCAGCCTATGGCATCGGCTTCTCCAAGAGCGTGTACCTGTGGATCCCGGTGGTGGGCAACATCGTCGCGGTGCTGGTGATTCCGTTCGTGGGCAACTGGTCGGACAAAGTTGGCCGCCGCCCGATGATCATCGGTGGCGCCTTGGGTTCGGGCCTGCTGGCATTCGGTTACCTGTACGCCATCAGCATCCACAGCGTGCCCCTGGCCTTCGCCATGTCCCTGCTGATGTGGGGCGTGATCTACCAGGGTTACAACGCCATTTTCCCCAGCTTCTACCCGGAGCTGTTCCAGACCCGCTACCGCGTCTCGGCCATGGCCATCTCGCAGAACGTGGGCACCATGATCACCGCTTTGCTGCCGGCCCTGTTCGCCGCCGTGGCCCCGCCCGGCTCGGACAACATCCCGATGACCGTGGGCGCCCTGGCGTTCGGCATCACCGTGATCGCCGCCCTCGCCGCCTATGCGGCCAAGGAAACCTACCGTATTCCGATGGCTGACCTGGGCAAGCGCGACGCGAAGGAAGTGGACAAGAAGGAATACCTGCAGATGCGGATGCAGGGGGTTAAATAAGGGGTAGCTGCAAGCTACAAGGGAAAGCCCTGGTGTCGGGAGATGCCGGGGCTTTTTTTTGCTTTGCGGTGGGGCCTCCAAGTGCCAGGCGATGGTGTTGTGTCGTTCTTGAGATCGAGCGCCGCCCGCGCGGCGCCTCCCGGGTAAACCCGGTCCCACATCTGTTTCGGGCCAGTTATGTCTATGAGATCACCTTGCCCGCCTTGTTGGCACCAGCATAGATCTGCGGTGAACTTACAAAGCGGACCAAGTGATGCCACTGGCATAACTGGCCCGAAACAGATGTGGGAGCAGAGCTTGCTCGCGAAGCGCCGCGCGGGCGGCGCTCGGTCTCAAGGGCGCCAGAAGCATCAAGCCATGCGCCTTTCAGCCCCAACCCGGTTGCAAGACAGGTCCGGGGGCCCTTCGATATTCCTCGCTGGGGATTGCGTCAGGGCCTCCAAGTGCCAGGCGATGGTGTTGTAGAGTTCTCGAGATCGAGCGCCGCCCGCGCGGCGCGTTCGCGAGCAAGGGCTCGGCGCCCCCCTCGCTCCAACGTTTGTTTCGGGCCAATTTTGTCTGTGAGATCACCTTGGCCGCCCTTGTTGGCACCCACACAGATCTGCAGTGAACCAACAAGGCGGACCAGGTGATCCCCCTGGCATAACTGGCCCGAAACAGATGTGGGAGCGAGGGGGGCGCCGAGCCCTTGCTCGCGAACGCGCCGCGCGGGCGGCGCTCGGTCTCAAGGGCGCCAGAAGCATCAAGCCATGCACCTTTCAGCCCCAACCCGGTTGCAAGACAGGCCGATCGGCGTTCTTCGATATTCCTCGCTGGGGATTGCGTCAGGGCCTCCAAGTGCCAGGCGATGGTGCTGTGTCGTTCTTGAGACCGAGCGCCGCCCGCGCGGCGCTTCCCGGGTAAACCCGGTCCCACATCTGTTTCGGGCCAATTTTGTCTGTGAGATCACCTTGGCCGCCTTGTTGGCACCAGCATAGATCTGCGGTGAACCTACAAAGCGGACCAAGTGATGCCACTGGCATAACTGGCCCGAAACAGATGTGGGAGCGAGGGGGGCGCCGAGCCCTTGCTCGCGAACGCGCCGCGCGGGCGGCGCTCGGTCTCAAGGGCGCCAGAAGCATCAAGCCATGCACCTTTCAGCCCCAACCCGGTTGCAAGACAGGCCGATCGGGGGCCCTTCGATATTCCTCGCTGGGGATTGCGTCAGGGCCTCCAAGTGCCAGGCGATGGTGCTGTGTCGTTCTTGAGACCGAGCGCCGCCCGCGCGGCGCTTCCCGGGTAAACCCGGTCCCACATCTGTTTCGGGCCAATTTTGTCTGTGAGATCACCTTGGCCGCCCTTGTTGGCACCCACACAGATCTGCGGTGAACCAACAAGGCGAATCAGGTGATGCCACTGGCATAACTGGCCCGAAACAGATGTGGGACCGGGCTTGCCCGGGAAGCGCCGCACGGGCGGCGCTCGGTCTGAAAAGCGCCGAAAAACCAAAGCCTTACACCTGACGGCCTGACGCACATCAATGGCATGCACCTGCGCCCCTCCCTACCGCCCACCCCCCAAGTCCAGGAAACTCCCCGTCGTATAACTCGCCTGCTCCGAAGCCAGCCACAAGATCGCCTCCGCCACTTCATGGGGCTGGCCACCACGCCCCATCGGGATCGATGGCTCCAGCTTGCTGACCCGGTCCGGGTCACCACTCAAGGCGTGGAATTCAGTGAAGATGTACCCAGGCCGCACGGCGTTGACTCGCACGCCCTCCCCCGCCAGTTCCTTGGCCAGGCCAATGGTGAAGGTGTCGAGCGCGCCCTTGGATGCGGCGTAGTCGACGTATTCGCCAGGGGAACCCAGGCGCGCGGCTACCGAGGAGACGTTGACGATGCTGCCGCCATGGCCGCCATGGCGCGTGGACATGCGCAGGATGGCGTGCTTGGCGCACAGGATGGGCCCGGCGACGTTGCTCTTGAGCAGCTTGAGCAAGCGGAATTCGGACATTTCGTCCACCCGCGAGGTATGCCCCACGGTGCCGGCATTGTTGACCAGCGCGGTCACCGTGCCCAGCTCCGCGTCGACCCGGTTGAACAGGTGCACCACCTCATCCTCGACGCTGACATCGGCCCGCACGGCGATGGCCTGGGCGCCCAGTTCACGCACCTCGGCCAGGGTAGCCTGGGCGGCGGCTTCGTCCGACAGGTAGTTGATGCACACACGGTAGCCCTGGCGGGCGGCCAGGCGCGCAGTAGCGGCACCGATGCCGCGGCTGCCGCCAGTGATGACGATGACTTTATCCATGGACTTCGGTGCGCTCCTCATGGGGAATCGTGGACAGAGTACGGCGTTTTATAGCGTTGCCTGATTCAAGGCGCCCTGTAGGAGCCGGCTAGACCCCTACCCGCTGCTGGCGAGCTTCGGCGGCATGAATATCGGCCATGAACCGTTCCGCTGGCAAGGGTTGCCCCAGCAGATACCCCTGCAAGGCATCACAGCCCAGGCGCGTCAGAAACGCCTGCTGGTTGTCGGTTTCCACGCCCTCGGCGACGATGCGCAAGCCCAGTGCCTGGCCCAGCGCGACGATGGCCGAGACAATGGCCGCGTCATCGCTGTCCTGCTCCAGGTCGCGGACGAAGCCCCGGTCGATCTTCAGCTCGTTGGCCGGCAGGCGCTTGAGGTACATCAGGCTGGAGTAGCCCGTGCCGAAATCATCGATGGACAGGTCCACACCCATGTCCGAGAGGCGCCGCAGCACGCTCATGCTCGCATCGGCATCGTTCATGGCGGTGGTTTCGGTGATCTCCAGGGTCAGGTTGCCGGCCGATAGCTCATGACGCAGCAGCGCCGCGGCAACGCTGGCCACCAGGCCCACGTGGCAGAACTGCAACGCCGACAGGTTCACCGCGATGCGCCAGTGGCCGTAGCCCTGCAGCGCCCATTCGCGCATCTGCCGGCAGGCTTCGTCCAGCACCCACTCGCCAATGACGATGATCAACCCGGTTTTTTCCGCCAACTCGATGAAACGGTCGGGGCCCAGCAGCCCCAGTTCAGGATGCTGCCAGCGCAGCAGCGCTTCGGCGCCCACCGGCTGGCCGCTGACAGCGTCGAACTTGGGCTGGTAATGCAGGCGCAACTCACCACGCTCCACCGCCACCCGCAGGTCCTGGATCAATTGCAGTTGCTTGCGGGCGTTGGTGTTCATCGAGCCGTCGAAGAAGCTGTAGCCGTTCTTGCCCGCGCTCTTGGCATGGTACATGGCCGCATCGGCGTTCATCAGCAAGGCATGCTGGTCAGTGCCGTTGCCTGGGTACATGGCAATGCCGATGCTGGCCGAGACCTGCAGGTTGTGGTCACCCACCCGGAACGGCTGGGCGATCAGGTTCACCTGACGGGCAGCCACCGTGGGCGCGTCGTTGGGCTCATGCAGCGCCACCAGCAGCACGAATTCATCCCCCCCGATGCGCGCCAGGGTGTCCTGGCCATGCAGGTTGCCACGCAGGCGCAAGCCCACGGCACGCAGCAGCTCATCGCCCATGTGGTGACCAAAGGCGTCGTTGACCGGTTTGAAACCGTCCAGGTCGATGAACATCAGGGCAAAACAGCCACCGGTCTCGTCGACCATCTGGATGGCCTGGGCGATACGGTCGGCCAGCAACATGCGGTTGGGCAGGCCGGTGAGGTTGTCGTGCAACGCCAATTGCGTCAGTTCGCGGTTGGCCAGGCGCAGGGAATTGGCCAGGTCGGCAGTACGGGCCTCCATGCGGGCGTCGAGCACCGACGTGAGCAAGGTGATACCCAGCACCGCAAGGCTGGTGATCAGCACCATGTAGTCCAGGCCCTTGCCCGTCAGCCCACCTGCGGCGGCGCCACAGACGCTGCCCTCGGGGAAGATAGCCGCGGCCATGCCGGTGTAGTGCATGCCGACGATGGCGATGCCCATGACCACCGAGGCACAGCCCCGGGCCAGCATCACGTGGGGCGTGGCGTGGCGCAGGCGAAACGCGATGTACAGGGCCGCGGCCGACGCACCAATGGCGATGAAAATGGACTCGACGAACAGCACGGGGTCGTACTGGATGCCTGGAACCATGCGCATGGCCGCCATGCCGGTGTAGTGCATGCTGGCGATGCCGCTGCCCATGACCAACGCGCCGAGCGCCAGCTGCCACCGCGGCAGGCGCGGCTGGCTGACCAGCCACAGGGCGAACCCTGAAGACAGGATGGCGATCAGCAGCGACAGGCTGGTGAGGCGCAGGTCATACCCCAGGGCGATGGGCAGGCTGAAGGCCAGCATGCCGATGAAGTGCATCGACCACACGCCAATACCCATGGACAGCGAGCCGCCCGCCATCCACAGGTGCACGGCGCGGCCCTTGGCCGTTGCAATACGGCCGACCAGATCCAGCGCCGTGTAGGAAGCCAGCATGGCCACGCACAGCGAAATCACGACCAGGGAAGGTGAATAACTACCAATCAGCATGCGACACTCTAAACCTGCAAGTCCGACGCGTTCCCTGCCCGTAAATAGCCAGGATTGTACGCAATTAAACGCTTGTTTGCTTGCGCGGAGCGCCTGGATGCGGGGCCCTGGAGAGATATCGCTTTGCCACTATCGCGCCCAGCTTCTACAAGGGTCCCGGCTCTGTACAGCGTTGTACAGGACCGGGACAGACCTTAACCTTTCAGACGAACGGCTTCAAGGCGTGCGAACCAATTCCATTTGCCCATCCCACCCGCCCCCCAGGGCCGCGATGAGCTGCACACTGGCCACCAAACGACTCTGCAACACGTTCAGGACCGTGCGCTCGTTGCTCAGCGCGGTGGCCTGCACCGTGACGACGTCCAGATAGCCAATCAGCCCTGCCTTGTACTGATTGTTGGTCAGGCGCAGGGATTCGCGGGCAGACTCCAGGGCCTGCTGGCGCACCTGGGCCTCGTCTTCGTACACCTTGAGCTGGACCATGTAGTTTTCTACCTCCTGGAAACCGTTGAGCACGGTCTGCCGGTATTGCGCCACGGTCTGGTCATACACCGCCTCGGTACGCTCTACCTCGGCCGAGCGCTGGCCTCCATCGAACAGGGTACCGGCCAACTGCGGGCCCACCGACCAGAACCGGTTGGGCAAGGTCAGCCAGTTGGCAAAAGTACTGCTGTTGTAGCCCCCGGACAGGCTCAGGGTGAGGTCGGGGTAATAGGCGCTCTTTGCTACGCCGATGTTGGCGTTGGCGGCCATCACCGAGCGCTCGGCGGCGGCGATGTCGGGGCGCCGTTCCAACCACTGGGACGGCACCTGCACGGGGATCTGCGGCAGCGCCGGGATGTCGCCGGTTTCGGCCAGGCTGAAATCGGCCGGGGTCACGCCCATCAGCACGGCGATGGCGTTCTCGTACTGGGCACGCTGCCAGGCCAAGTCCACCAGGTCGGCCTGGGTGGTGCGCAACTGGGTCTGGGCCTGGGCCACCGCGTCGGCGCCAGAGACCCCTGCCTTGTATTGGTTCTGGGTCATGATCAGCGAGCGCTGGTAGGCCTCGACGGTCGCCTGCAACAAGCGCTTCTGCTGGTCGATGACGCGCAGTTGCAGGTAGTTCTGCACCAGTTCCGACTGCAGGCTCAGGCGCATGGCGGCCAAGTCCGCGAGGCTGGCCTGGGCACTGCCCTTGTCGGCCTCCAGGCCCCGGCGCAGCTTGCCCCACACATCCGCCTCCCAACTGACGCTGGCCTGGGTGCTGTAGGTATTGCGAATACCGCTGCTGGCGCTGCTCAGGCTCGAATTGCTGCTGCCGGCACCCTGGGCCGAGCGGGTCTTGCCGGCGCTGAGGTCAACGGTGGGGAAGAACGCGCCGCGGGCGCTCTTGACCAAGGCCTGTGCCTGCCGGTACTGGGCTTCATACTGGGCCACGGTCTGGTTGGAGTGATTGAGGCGTTCCACCAGGCCGTTGAGCTGGGCGTCGCCATACAATTCCCACCAGGCCCCACGGGCCAGGGCGTCGCTGGGCTGCGCCTGGCGCCAGCCCTGGGCTTGCTTGAACTGCGCCGGCGCCGCGACCTCGGGGCGCTTGTAGTCGGGGCCCACGGCGCAGCCACCCAGCAGCAGGCCACTGAGCATCAGCGCGCTCAGGCTCAGGTTGAGCAGCCGCGAGCCACGCGCGGTGGCCATCTGGCAAGTCATGGGGCGCAGCACGGTCGGCGTCGGGCAGTCGGTCATAGCGGGGTTTCCAGGGATGCGTCGGTGCGTACCCCACGCCAGCGGTTGACCCGGTGGCGCAGGCGATCAAGGTAGAGGTACACCACCGGGGTGGTGTACAGGGTCAGGACCTGGCTGAACACCAGGCCGCCGATGATGGCCAGGCCCAGGGGCTGGCGCATCTCGGCACCCTCGGTGCCGCCCATCAGCAGCGGCACGGCGCCGAGGATGGCCGCCAGGGTGGTCATCAGGATGGGCCGCAGGCGCTGCAGGCAGGCCTGGCGAATGGAATCCAGCGGGCCCATGCCCTGCTCGCGTTCCAGTTGCAGGGCCAGGTCGATCATCAAGATGGCGTTCTTCTTCACCACGCCGATCAGCAGGAACAGGCCCAGCAACGAGATCAGGCTGAACTCCCCGCCCGTCAGGTAGATGCTCAGCAGCGCACCGACGCCGGCCGACGGCAGGGTCGAGAGAATGGTCAACGGGTGCACGTAGCTTTCATACAGAATGCCCAGCACCAGGTACACCAGCACCAGCGAACCGAGGATCATCCACGGCTGGCCCTTCTGGGCAGCGGCAAAGGCATCACCGGTACCGGCCACCTTGACGATGATGTCTTCCGGCAGCCCCAGCCCCGCGATCGCTCGCTCGATGGCGGCGGTGGCGCGGTCCAGGGGCACGCCTTCGGCCAGGTCGAAGGAGATGCTTTCCGAGGCGAACTGGCCCTCGTGGCTGACGCTGTCGTCGGCCAGGCTGTTCACGTAATGGGCGATGCTGGACAGGGGCACCCGCGCCCCCGCGGAGTTGATGACCTGCACCTGGTCCAGGGTGACCGGGTCCTGGGCATACTTGGGGTTGATCTCCATCACCACTTCGTACTGGTTGAGGCTGTCGTAGATGGTGGAGATCTGCCGCTGGCTGTAGGCGTCGTTCAATACCGCGGTCACGGTACTCATGTCGATGCCCAGGCGCTTGGCCTGGTCGCGGTCCACCACCAGGGTCACCTGGGGCGCCCCGCGGCCTTCGCGGGCGTCGATGGAGGTGAGTTCAGGCAGTTTCTTGAACGCCTCGGTGATCTTCGGGTACCAGGTGCGCAACGCGGCCAGGTCGCCACTCTGGATGATGTACTGGTACTGGGAGGTGGTCTGGTCACGGGCGCCCCCGAACTGCAGGTCCTGATCGGCCATCAGCATGAGCCGCGCGCCAGGCACTTTGGGCAGTTCCTTGCGCAGGCGCTCGATGACCTGCTGGGCGTTGACGTCACGCTCCTTGATGGGCTTGAGGCGCACCAGGATAGTGGCGTTGTTGGTGCCGTTGTTGCCGCCTATGAAGCCAGCGACGCTGAGCACCGCCGGGTCGGCGATGATCGCCCGCCGAAAGGCCTCCATCTTTGGCTGCATGACCGTGAACGACAGGCCGTCGTCGCCGCGCACAAAGCCCATCAGTTGCCCGGTGTCCTGTTGTGGCATGAAGGTTTTGGGCACTACCACATACAGGGCGATGTTGACGCCAATGGTCAGCAGCAGGCTGATCAGCGTCAGCCGCCGGTGCGCCAGGGCCCAGCCCAGGCTGCGGTCGTAACCCTGCACCAGGCGCTCGTGAACGCGGCTGCTCCAGCGTTGCAGGCGGTTCTCGTTGCCTGGCACATGGGGCTTTAGCCAGCGGGCACAGAGCATGGGCGTGAGGGTCAGGGACACCAGCAGCGAGACGACGATGGCCGCCGACAGGGTGATGGAGAACTCGCGGAACAGTTTTTCGATGATGCCGCCGGTGAACAGAATCGCCATGAACACCGCCACCAGCGACGCGTTCATGGCCAGCAACGTGAAGCCCACCTCTTCGGCCCCCTTGTAGGCGGCCTTCATCGGCGCCATGCCGGCGTCGATGTGCCGGGAGATGTTCTCCAGCACCACGATGGCATCGTCCACCACCAGCCCGGTGGCAAGAATCAGGGCCATCAGCGACAGGTTGTTCAGCGAGAAGCCCCACAGGTACATGATAGCGAAGGTGCCGACCAGCGATACCGGCACTGCCAGGGTGGGGATCAACGAGGCGCGGAAGTTGCCCAGGAACAGGTACACCACCAGGATCACCAGGGCCACGGCGATCAGCAGCGTGCTCTCGGCCTCGTGCAGGGTGGCGGTGATCACTGGCGAGCGGTCCATGGCGATGTTCAGTCGCACGCTGGCCGGCAGCACGGCTTCCAGGGCCGGCAGTTGCGCCTTGATCTGCGCCACGGTCTTGATGATGTTGGCGCCTGCCTGGCGGTTGATGACCAGCAGCACCGCCGATTCGTCATTGAAGAAACCGGCATTGTAGCGGTCCTCGACACCGTCGCTCAGGCGCGCCACGTCACTGAGGCGCAGTGCCGAGCCGTTCTGGTAGCGGATGATCAGCGGGCCGTAGTCCTTGGCCTTTTCCAATTGGTCGTTGGCCTGCACCTGCCAGTTGCGCTCGCCGTCCTCGACAAAGCCCTTGGGCCGCCGCACGTTGGCATTGGCGATGGTGGTGCGTACCTCGTCCAGGGCCACGCCGTACTGGTTGAGCAGGTCGGGTTCCACTTCCACGCGCACCGCCGGCAGCGAGCTGCCGCCGATCTGCACCTCCCCTACCCCGTCCACCTGGGACAGGCTCTGGGACAGGATGGTGGAGGCCAGGTCATAGAGCTGGCCTTTCTGCAGCACGTCGGAGGTCAGCGACAGCACCATGATCGGCGCCTGGGCCGGGTTGACCTTCTTGTAGGTGGGCATGCTGCGCATGCCACTGGGTAACAACGGCCTTGAGGCGTTGATCGCCGCCTGCACTTCGCGCGCGGCGCCGTTGATGTCACGGTCCTGGTCGAACTGCAGGATCACCCGCGTGGAGCCCTGGCTGGAACGACTGTTCATGTTCGTCACCCCGGCGATACTGCCGAAGGCGCGCTCCAGCGGCGTGGCCACGGTGGATGCCATGACTTCGGGGCTGGCGCCAGCCAGGTTGGCGGAGACCACGATCACCGGAAAGTCCATCTGCGGCAACGGCGACACCGGCAGCAGGCCGAAGCTGACGCCGCCCAGCAGCATCACCGCGACGCTGAGCAGCATGGTCGCTACCGAGCGGCGAATGAAGGGGCCGGACAGGTTCATGCCGGTGCCTGCTCTGCCGGGGCCTTGCGCCAGCGCCGCGCCAGGCGGTCGAAGTACAGGTAGATCACCGGCGTGGTGAACAGCGTCAGCACCTGGCTCACCAGCAGCCCGCCCACCATCACCAGGCCCAGCGGCTGGCGCAGCTCGGCGCCCGAACCACCTGCCAGCATCAACGGCACGGCACCGAACAGCGCCGCCATGGTGGTCATCAGAATGGGCCGGAAACGCAGCAGCGCCGCCTGATAGATGGCCGTCTGCGGGTCCAGGCCCTGGGTGCGCTCGGCGTCCAGGGCAAAGTCGATCATCATGATCGCGTTCTTCTTGACGATACCGATCAACAGGATGATGCCGATGATGGCGATCATGCCCAGGTCATTGCCGCTGAGCAGCAAGGCCAGCAAAGCCCCCACGGCTGCGGACGGCAAGGTCGACAGAATGGTGATGGGGTGAATGTAGCTCTCGTAGAGAATGCCCAACACGATGTACATGGTCACCACCGCCGCCAGAATCAGCAGCAATGTGCTCGACAGCGAAGCCTGGAACGCCTGTGCCGCGCCCTGGAACTGGGTCTGCACGCCGATGGGCATGCCGATGTCTTTCTGTACCTGTTCGATCAGTTCCACCGCCTGGCCCAGGGCCACGCCGGGTGCCAGGTTGAACGAGACCATCACCGCCGGAAACTGGCCGATGTGGGAAATGGCCAGTTGCGCCTGGCGCTGCTCGATGTGCGCCAGGCTCGACAGGCGCACCTGGGTACTGTTGGTCACCGGCAACGCCGACGTGGCCCCCGTCAGGGTGGTGGAAACGGTCTGGGTGATGGCGCTATCGCTGGGCGTGCTCTTGACGTAGATCTGTTCCAGCGCCTGGGGCCCGATCACCGACGCATTGGCGGCCTGCAGCACCACCCGGTACTGGCTGGCCTGGGTGTAGATGGTCGAGATCTGTCGCTGGCCGAAAGCGTCGTACAGGGCATTGGTGATGTCGGCGACGTTGACGCCCAGGCGCTTGGCCTGGTCGCGGTCGATCACCAGGTACACCTGCAGACCCTTGTCCTGCAGGTCGCTGGCCACGTCGGTGAGCTGCGGGTGTTGGCGCAGGGCATCCACCAGCCTGCCGCTCCACTGGCTCAACAGGTCGGCATCGGGGGACGACAGGCTGAACTGATACTGGGTGCGGCTGACCCGGTCTTCGATGGTCAGGTCTTGCACCGGCTGCAGGAACAGGCGCATGCCCACCAGCTTGTCGGCTTCTGGCTGGATGCGCTCGATCACCTGGCTGGCCGTCAGGCTGCGCTGGCCCAGAGGTTTGAGGTTGATGAGCATGCGCCCACTGTTGAGGGTGGCGTTGTCACCGTCCACACCGATGTAGGACGACAGGCTCTGCACGTCCGGGTCCTGCAGCACGACCTTGGCCATGTCCTGCTGGCGCTGGCTCATGGCACTGAAGGAGATCGACTGTGGCGCCTCGGTGATGCCCTGGATGACGCCGGTGTCCTGCACCGGAAAGAAACCCTTGGGCACCACCAGATACAGGAATACCGTGAGGCCCAGGGTCGCGATGGCCACCAGCAGGGTCAACGGCTGGTGACGCAGCACCCATTGCAGCTTGCGGCCGTAGGCCTCGACCAGCCAGTCGATCCAGGCGCCGCTGGCGCGGTAGAAGCGCGTCTGCTCCTCGGGCCTGGGCTCGCGCTTGAGCAAGCGCGCGCACATCATCGGCGTCAGCGTCAGGGAGACGACCAGGGAAATCAGGATGGCCACCGCCAGGGTGATGGCGAACTCGCGGAACAGGCGCCCTACCACGTCGGCCATGAACAGCAACGGGATCAACACGGCGATCAGCGAGAAGGTCAGCGACAGCAGGGTGAAACCGATCTGCCGGGCGCCTTTGAGCGCCGCCTGCAAGGGCGTCTCGCCTTCCTCGATGTGGCGGGAAATGTTCTCCAGCATGACGATGGCGTCGTCCACCACGAAGCCGGTGGCGATGGTCATGGCCATCAGGGTCAGGTTGTTGATGGAGAACCCGGCCAGGTACATGATGCCGAACGTGCCCACCAACGACAGCGGCACGGCCACCGACGGGATGATGGTGGCGCTGAAGCGACGCAGGAACAAGAAGGTCACCAACACCACCAGGGCAATGGAAAACAGCAGTTCATGCTGCACGTCCTTGACCGAGGCGCGGATGGTCTGGGTGCGGTCGGTGAGGATGGTCACGTCGAGGCCCGCGGGCAGGTTGTCGGTGATCGACGGCAGCACGGCCTTGATCCGGTCCACCACTTCGATGACGTTGGCCCCCGGCTGGCGCTGGATGTTCAGCAATACCGCCTGGTTCTGGTTGGCCCAGGCCGCCAGGCGCTCGTTCTCGGCGCCGTCGACGATGGTGGAGACATCCTTGAGCCGCAGTGGCGCGCCGTTGCGGTAGCTGAGGATGAGGTTGGCGTATTCTTCAGGGGAGACCATCTGGTCATTGGCGTCGAGCATCGACACCCGGGTGGGGCCGTCGAAGTTGCCCTTGGGCTGGTTGACGTTGGACGCGGCGATCAGTGTGCGCACGTCAGCCAGGTTCAAGCCGTTGGCCGCCAAGGCCTCGGGGTTGACCTTGATGCGCACGGCCTGGCGCTGGCCACCCGCGATGGACACCATGCCCACGCCGGTGATCTGCGCGATCTTCTGGGCCATGCGCGTGTCGACCAGGTCATTGAGCTTGGGCAGCAGCATGGTCTTTGAGCTGACCGCCAGGGTCAGTACCGGGGTGTCGGCCGGGTTGACCTTGTTGTACACCGGTGGCGCCGGCAGGTCGGTGGGCAGCAGGTTGGTGGCGGCGTTGATGGCTGCCTGCACCTGTTGCTCGGCCACATCCATGTTGACGTCCAGGCTGAAGCGCAATGTCAGCACCGAGGCGCCGCCGGAACTGGTGGAGGCCATCTGGCTGAGCCCGGGCATCTGCCCGAACTGGCGTTCCAGGGGCGCGGTCACGGCGCTGGTCATCACTTGCGGACTGGCGCCGGGGTACAGGGTCATGACCCGAATGGTCGGGTAGTCGACCTGGGGCAACGCCGATACCGGTAGCATGGTGTAAGCGATCAGGCCGGCCAGGACAATGGCCAGCATGCTCAGCGTGGTGGCTACCGGACGCAGGATGAACAGCCGCGACAGATTCATACGCCCGCCTTGCTCCGCTGGCCAGTGCCGGCCTGCTTGCCGGCGGCATCCTCACCCTTGAGGTGCTGGCCAGGCGTGGTGGGTACCTGAGCCGGGTCGTTGACCACTTCCACGCTGCTGCCGTCGCGCAGCCGGTCGGTGCCTTCCAGCACCACGCGGTCGCCCTTGGCCAGGCCGTCCTCGATCACCGTGACGTTGCCGTCCGAAGCGCCGATCTTCAGGGGGCGGATACGCACCTTGTTGTCACCGTCCATGGCATACACGAAGGTGCCATTGGTGCCGAACTGCACGGCCGCCGACGGCGCGAGGGTGACCTGGCGCAGGGTGTCGGAGAGCAGGTGGACGTTGACGAACTGGTTGGGGAACAGGGCCAGGTCCTTGTTATCGAAATAGGCCTTGAATTTCAGCGTGCCGGTGGTGGTGTCGATCTGGTTGTCGATGCTGTGCAGCACGCCAGTGGCCTGCTGGTTGCGATCGCCGCGGTCCCAGGCTTCCACGGGCAAGGTAGCCCCGCTGCGTACGCGGGCCAGCACGGGGTCCAGGGTGGTTTCGGGCAGGGTGAAGACCACGCTGATCGGCTGCACCTGCGTGATCACCGCCAGGGCAGTGGTGTCATTGGCGGCCACCAGGTTACCAACGTCCAGCTGGCGCAGGCCCACGCGGCCACTGATGGGCGCTCGAATCTGGGTGAACTCCAGGTTCAGCTTGGCGTTGTTGACGTTGGCCTGGTCGGTGAGCAGCGTGCCCTGGTACTGCCCCACCTGGGCGGCGGCGGTGTCCAGGGTTTGCTTGGCGATACTGTCCTGGGCGAACAGGTCCTTGTAACGCTGCAGGTCCATCTGTGCGTTCTTCAACTGCGCCTGGTCCTGGGCCAGCGTGCCCTGGGCCTGCTGCAGCGCGATTTCATAGGGGCGCGGGTCGATGACCGCCAGCAGGTCACCGGCCTTGACCATCTGCCCTTCCTGGAATGCCACCTTCACCAACTCCCCGGCCACGCGGCTGCGCACGCTGATGGTGTTGGTGGCGGTCACCGTGCCCAGCGCCTTGTTATAGACCGGGAAGTCGCCCACCGTCACCGGTGCCACGCGTACGGGGGTGGGCCCACTGCTGGGGCCGAAGCCCGGGCGCATGGGGTTGCCGCCCGGGCGGCCGCCGTGGGGCCGGCCCTTTTCGGGGGGGCCGGCTTCATGCTGGGCGCTGGTGGAGTGCGAGCGCCAGTACACACCGGCGGCGACCAACAGCACGAGGATCAACAGGCCAAACAGCCAACGGGGAAATTTACGGGTACCGGCGGGTTGCATGGGGAAGTTGACCCTTGTTCGAATGGGGTTCAGGTTCAGGACGCAGAACGATAATCATTGTTGCAGCGCGTGCAAAGCAGCTTTACCGGGTATTTACGTAGTGGCAGTCTGGAATGCAAACGGCCTGGAAGACTCCAGGCCGTTTCTTTTGTTACGACGTGTGAGCATCCTTGCTCTTCAAGCGGGTCCTACCATGGGCGGCAACGCCCCATCACGCCTGTTATTTCAATACAGCCAGGGCCGCTTCGTAGTTGGGCTCTTCGGCGATTTCGCCGACCAGCTCGGTGTGCAGCACGTTGTCGTTTTCGTCCAGCACCACCACGGCGCGGGCAGCCAGGCCAGCCAGAGGGCCGTCAGCCAAGGCAACGCCGTAGTTCTCCAGGAACTCGCGGCCACGCAAGGTGGACAGGCTCTTCACATTTTCCAGGCCTTCGGCGCCGCAGAAGCGGGCCTGGGCGAAAGGCAGGTCAGCGGAAATGCACAGCACCACGGTGTTGGCCAGTTCGTTGGCCTGGGCGTTGAACTTGCGCACGGAGGTGGCGCAGGTAGGGGTGTCAACGCTTGGGAAAATGTTCAGGACCTTGCGCTTGCCAGCGAAGCTGGCCAGGGTCTCGTCGGCCAGGCCGCCGCTGACCAGGGAGAACGCAGGCGCCTTGGCACCGACTTTTGGCAGCTCGCCCTTGACCTGAACCGGGTTGCCTTTGAGCGTCACTTGAGCCATGAACGGAATCCTTCTGCTGTTATGGTAAAGAGACGAAGTTAACCACGAATCCCGTGAACATAAAATGTCGATGTTCGCAGGAAGCGGAGCGCCCGTTCCCAAAGGCCTCCCTGACCTGTGGGACCGGGCCATCGCTACCCTGTTACCAGAGCGGCATCACGTAGCTGACGTAGAAGCGGTTCTCGTCCTGATGGGTCTGGCCGGTCATTTCCGGGTTGGCCTGGGCATTCTTCCAGGTTACGCCAAGGCCCTTGAGGGTGCCGTCGGGGACCACGTAGCTCAGCGCCAGGTCACGCTCCCATTCGCTGTCGCCACCGCTGGCCACCTTGATCTGGTCACCGTGGGCATACAGCGCCGAGAAGCCCAGCCCCTTGAGGCCCAATTGGCCGAAGTCATACTTGTAAAGCGCCAGGAAGGTACGTTCGCCAGCGTGCTGGAACTTGTTCAGTTGCAGGTTGGTGAGCGCCGGGGTGTCGGCACCACTGCCAGGGCCCTGACGGGCGTCGCCGCTGTTGAGGCCCGAATCCAGGTACGGGAAGTCGCTGTCGCCGGTGTTCTTCTGCGCACCCAGGCCGATGGTGTGGCCCATCAGGCTGTAGCTTTCCATCAGGCTGAAGGTCGACTGGTTGATGCGACCCTTGGTGGTGGTGCCACCGTAGTAACCCGCCGCGCCGTATTCGCTGTCGCCATCGCCGTTGCCGCCCGTGCCCAGGCTGCGGTAGGCACGCAGGTCGGTGGCCAGGCTACCCACCGGCAGTGCGTCGGTGTGCTTGAGGCCCAGGTAGAACTGCTGGTAGTAGTCGGCAAGGTTGGAGTACCAACCGCTCAGGGTGGTGTTCTTGAGGCCGGTGTAGTCGGCCCCGCCGTAGCTGAAACGGTTGCTACCCTTGGCGCCGCCACCGGTGATCATGTCCTGGTCGCCGGTTTCGTTGCGAATCTTGGTCTGGGTGATGTTACCCAGGGTGAACACGTAGTTGTCCAGGTCCCTGGACACCAGTTGCGCACCGGTGTTGGTCTGTTGGTACAGGCGGCCATCGGTGTTGGCCAGCATGGGGTTGCTCTGGGTCAGGGTACCGACGCGCAGTTCATCCTTGAGGAAACGCATTTTGAAGGTCGGGCTCAATACACCGAACTGATTGGCACTCTTGCCATCGTCCAGTGGGAACATGCTGCCCTGTTGTTCCTGCGAATCCAGCTTGACGCCGTAGAAGGCTTGCAGGTCCAGGCCGAAGCCCACGGTGCCTTCGGTGTAGCCAGACTTGAAGTTGAGCTCGAAGCCTTGGCCCCAGTCGCGCACGCTGTTGGCTTTCTTGTTGCTGCCAACCACGTCACTGCCCTGCTGGTTCAGGTAGCGGTTGAGCAGCGTCAGGTCGGCATGGCTGTCATCGATGAAATCAGCGTGCGCCGCCAGGGCGGCACTACCCAACATGGCACCCAGCAGGGGACGGACTATCTTCTTGATCATCACGGGTCTCGTTACAGGTCAGTAAAAACTGACGCCATTACGGATCCGACACATGACAGTTCCGAGACAAGTTCCATGAAACAGCATGAAACAAAATTTAGAGAGTGGCGAAGTGCCGTGATTTCAGTGCCATGACGGGGCCGGCGCCGCGCGGCGGCGCCGGCGCTATTCTCACCCAGCCAGGGCGTGGGGGAAGGTCGTGCGATTGTGTTCCAGGTCCTGGCGCAACTCCCCGATCAGCTCGGAGATGGCGCGGCTGCTGTTGAGACGATCGGTCGAAATACCTGTCACCATCAGTTCCACCTGGCCGGTGACAGGGTCGGTCACCTGCACCGTCAGCGACTGGTCCGGCGCCACGGTACAGGTGCATCGAGCCGGCAGAAACGCGCACTCGATGATGTTGCGAAGCTCAAGCGAACAGAGTCCCAGTGTCATCATGTTTGGCGTCCTCGTTCAGGCAGTTTGGGTGCGCCAAATGGCGCGTCAAATCTCTATATATACCCTGTTATTTGGGGTTGCAATGGGGAGGCGACAGGAGCGCGGGGGTGCTTTGGACAGGGTCGTTTCGAGGGAAATCGGGGTAATCGATTCAGCTGATTTCCTGTCGGGACTTTCGGGCGCCTGGGGACGTTTTTCGCGACATGCTCCCCGGCATTGAAATTTTCACATTCCGTTCACCAGCCTTTAACCCTCTACCGTCTACAGTCCGCACCACTCTCCCAGTGTATGGACTAAAAATGCCGGTAACCTCAGCCGCCCTGCCTCAACCACGCTTGGCCTTGCGCCGCCGTGTCATTGCCCTGGGCCTGCTGGCATTCGCCACCCTCGCCTCCGCCACCACCTGGGCGCTGCGCCCCGAAGGGCCGGCCAATATCAGCGAGGCCAAGGTACTGCGCCATGCCGGGCTGATGGAAGGCTGGAAGGCCGGCAAGATCGTGGTGCTGGTGCGCCACGGCGAGCGCTGCGACCGCTCCGACAACGCTTGCCTGGGTGATGCGGACGGCATCACCCTGGCGGGCAGCCAGGTGGCCAGCAAGGTCGGCGACGGGCTGCAAGCCCTGGGCATGACCCAGGCGAAAGTACTGACCAGCCCGCTGACCCGTACCCGCCAGACCGCCATGTTCATGTTCGGCGAAGCCGCCACCCCTCAGGACTGGCTGGCCAACTGCCGCAAGACCATGCTTCAGGACGTGGTCGCCCACAAGCAACCCGGCCAGAACCTGGTGCTGGTCACCCACAGTGAATGCATCAACGCCCTGGAAGATCAGGCGGGCCTGAGCGGTGGCGATGGCCCGAGTTACGCCAGCGCGCTGTTCGTGTCGGTGGACCCCGCCAGCGGCAGGCCGCAGGTGCTGGGGTACTTGAATCCCTCACAATGGCCACGCCTGCTTCACCGGGTAAAAGGCTGATCACCCAGGCGCACCGCAAAGCAGCAACCATGAGGTTCACGGCTGGTCAGGGTCACCGTCCAGCCCTCGTTCACGCAAATACGCTGCACCAATGACAGGCCAAGCCCCAGGCCTTCGCCCCGCTGCTCATCACCGCGCACGAACGGCTGGAACATCTCCAGGCGCTTTTCCTCGGGAATGCCGATACCGCTGTCCTCCACGGTGAAGCCATCGGGCAGCAGGGTCAGGCGAATGAACCCCTCATCCGTGTAGTGCCAGGCATTGCGCAACAAATTACCCATCACCGCGCCCAGGAAGGTCTGGTTGTAAACCTGGGAGCCCACGGCATCCGGCAGGTAGACAAGCTCCAGCCCCTTGTGCTCGATGGGCGTGCGCCAGGTGTCGACCAGCTCCTGGGCTACTTGCAGCATTCCCGCGCTCTGCCCCTGCCCGCCTTCGGCATTTTCGGCCCGGGCCAGTAACAGGAAGGTATCCACCAATTGGCGCATGGCACTGCTGGCGCGGGCAATGCGTGAGACCTGGTCCCGGGCGCGGGCGTCCAGCCCTGGGTTTTCCAGTAGAAGTTCGCTGGAGCTGGCCAGTACCATCAGGGGGGTGCGCAATTCATGGCTGACGTCGCCGGTGAACAGCTTCTCGCGCACCAGTGCCGAGCGCAGGCGGCCCAGGGTGTCGTCGAACGACTTGGCCAGGGTGCCCACTTCGTCGGCGGCGTAATCAGGGGCCAGCGGCGGTGCCAGGTCCAGCAACTGATCGCGGTGGCGGACCTGGCGGGCCAGGCGGATCACTGGCGCCATGACTTTGCGCGACAGCAGCCAGCCCAACAGGATCGAGCCCAGCAGGCTGAGGACAAAGCCCGTGATGACCACACCGAAGAGCAACCGCTCGCGCTCTTCGAAGCCCTGCTGGTCGCGCAGCAGCACGTACTTGCGGCCGTTGACCACACGAACCATGGCGTACCAGCTGCGCTCCAGACGCCGCACTTCGTGAAACCCCGGCTCCAGCGGCGCCAGGTCGGGCGGCATGGCCAGGTCCCCGTTACCTTCGTCGGCGAAAAACAACTCATCCTTTTCCGGCCGGTGGCTCCAGTCGTCACGGTTTTCCATCAACAGCAGGCGATGCAGGTTGCCGCCCAGGCCCGTGGTGGTGAGTTTCTTCTCCACCACGTGCACGGTCGCGACGATACCCACGGCGAACACCCCCGCCACCAATGTGGTCATCACGGCAAAGACGACTATGATTCGTTGAGCCAGACTCTGGCGCGAGCGCTTGGTTTTCCAACGGGCGAAAATGGAATTCATGGGGTCGTGCGGCTCAACGTCATGCAACAGTCCAGGAGGGCGAACCAGTGAGGAACATCATTCTAGCCAGGGTCTGTATGAAATGTATTCCAGTGAAAGCCTGGCCAGGCGAAAACAGGCGAGGAACGGCCGGGGTCGCGCTCGACTTCACGGGTGGTAAAGGGGCCATCCGATCGGAGTCGCGCACGAGCCTGTTTTCAACGCAGCAGGGCCTGGCCGGGATGCATTTCGTGCAGAGCCTGACACCCCTTTTACACTCATGGATGTCAAAGACGTGTCGAAGGCACGGCAGGGATGGCCACAAGACAGCATTTTCATCAGTGGCTCACTCTTTTTTGACGCCCGCACAGGCACATTCGCCCCCATTGCGGCATTAACGCCAACAGTTGGATTTTCCTGTGCTCTTGATCAGAAATTTCCTACATACGAATGAGTAAAAGTCGCTTTCAATGCCTACCGCGTCGCCCTTGAGCCACAAATGGATGAACCGGATCAATAAGTCGTTCAGCAAGCGTTCGTTCAGCTTGCGGCGGTAATAATCTCTCTCTATAACGGATCGTCCTACGACTAACGTAGGGCACATATGACGCACGAAGCGCATAAGCCTGTCAGATTCCGAGGATGTCATGAATCAGAGTTTTCTCCCTTTTTCCCGTCCCAGCATGGGTGACCAGGAGATCGCCGCAGTAGAGCAGGTATTGCGCAGCGGTTGGATTACCACCGGCCCCAAGGCCCAGGAGCTCGAACAGGCATTCGCCCGCCGCACGGGCAGCGCCCATGCCGTGGCCCTGTCCTCGGCCACCGGCGCCATGCACATCGCGCTGCTGGCACTGGGCATCGGCCCGGGCGACGAAGTGATCACACCGTCGCAGACCTGGGTGTCGACCGCGAACATGGTCTGCCTGCTGGGCGCCACGCCGGTGTTCGTCGATGTGGACCGCGACACCCTGATGGCCGACGTCGCCGCCATCGAGGCGGCCATCACCCCACGCACCAAGGCCATCATTCCGGTGCATTACGCCGGCGCCGCCTTTGACCTTGACCCGCTGTATGCGCTGGCCGAGCGCCACGGCATTCGCGTGATCGAAGACGCGGCCCATGCCGTGGGCACCCGCTACCGGGGCCGCGAGGTCGGCGCCCAGGGCACCGCCATTTTCTCGTTCCACGCCATCAAGAACATGACCTGCGCAGAAGGCGGCATGTTCGTTAGCGACGACGAAGCGTTCGCCAACCGCGTGCGCATGCTCAAGTTCCACGGCCTGGGCGTGGACGCCTATGACCGCATGACCCACGGCCGCAAACCTCAGGCCATGGTTCAGGAGCCCGGCTTCAAGTACAACCTGGCCGATATCAACGCCGCCATCGCCCTGGTGCAACTGGAGCGTGTGGACGCCATCAACGCCAAGCGCGAGCAACTGGCCAAGGCTTACCTGGTGCGCCTCAAGCACCTGCCGGTGTTGCCGCTTTCACAGCCTGCTTGGCCGCAGCAGCATGCCTGGCACCTGTTTATCCTGCGCATCGACCCCGAGCGCTGTGGCATGGACCGCGAAACCTTCATGAAAGGCCTGCAAGATCAAGGTATTGGGACGGGCATCCACTTCATCGCCACGCACTTGCACACCTGGTACCGGCAGAAGTTTCCCGACGTGCACCTGCCCAACACGGAATGGAACTCGGCACGCCTGTGCTCCATCCCACTGTTCCCCGACATGACCCTCGACGATGTCGAGCGTGTTGCCTGCGCCATTGAAAAGACTCTGGAACACCGCCCGTGAGACCTTACCCGATCAACACCGTGTCCATCGTGATACCGGTGTACAACGAAGAACAGAGCCTGCCGGAGCTGCTGCGTCGCACTGAAGCGGCCTGTGCCCAGCTGACCCAGAAGTATGAAATCGTGCTGGTGGACGACGGTAGCCGCGATGCCTCGGCCGATATTCTGCAGGACGCCGCCGAGCGTCCGGGCAGCCCGGTGGTGGCGGTGATCCTGAACCGCAACTACGGCCAGCACGCCGCGATCATGGCCGGTTTCGAACAATGCATCGGCGACCTGGTGATTACCCTGGACGCCGACCTGCAAAACCCGCCGGAAGAGATTCCGCGCCTGGTAGAACAGGCCTCGCTGGGCTATGACGTGGTCGGTACCGTGCGCAACAACCGCCAGGACTCGGCGCTGCGCCGCTGGCCCTCGAAGCTGATCAACCTGGCCGTGCAGCGCTCCACCGGCGTGGCCATGAGCGACTACGGCTGCATGCTGCGCGCTTACCGCCGCAGCGTGGTCGACGCCATGCTGGCCTGCCGCGAGCGCAGCACCTTCATCCCGATCCTGGCCAACAGCTTCGCCCGCCATACCACCGAGGTGCTGGTGCAGCACGCCGAGCGCGAGCACGGTGATTCGAAGTACAGCCCCATGCGCCTGATCAGCCTGATGTTCGACCTGGTCACCTGCATGACCACCACGCCACTGCGCCTGCTGAGCGTGGTCGGCATTGGCATGGCCGCGCTGGGCGTGCTGTTCGCCCTGGCGCTGATTGTGCTGCGCATGATCTACGGCGCCGCGTGGTCGGGCCACGGGACGTTCGTGTTGTTCGCCGTGCTGTTCGTGTTCACCGGCGGCCAGTTCATCGGCATGGGCCTTCTGGGTGAGTACCTGGGCCGCATGTACAGCGATGTGCGTGCCCGCCCGCGCTTCTTCATCGAGAAAGTGCTGCGCAGCAACGACCCCGTTGGCACCGACAGCGAACCTCATCCTGAAACATCGATTTCCATTTCTTCCAGCAAGGCTGCCTCATGAACCAGAAAGCTGTTGTCTTCGCCTATCACGATATCGGCTGCGCCGGCATCAACGCCCTGCTCGAGGCAGGCTACGACATCGCCGCCGTGTTTACCCACGCTGACGATCCCAAGGAAAACAACTTCTACGGCTCGGTTGCCCAGCTGTGTGCTCGCAAGGGTATCGCGGTGCACGCGCCCGAAGACGCCAACCATCCCATCTGGATCGAGCGTATCGCCAAGCTCGACGCCGATTTCATCTTCTCGTTCTACTACCGCAACCTGCTGAGCGAGGCGGTGCTGGCCACCGCGAAAAACGGTGCCTACAACCTGCATGGCTCGCTGCTGCCGCGCTACCGTGGCCGCGCACCGGCCAACTGGGTGCTGGTCAACGGTGAAACCGAGACTGGCGTCACCCTGCACCGGATGGTCAAGCGCCCGGACGCCGGCGCCATCGTCGCCCAGCATAGCGTGGCCATCGAGCGTGCGGACACCGGCCTGAGCCTGCACGCCAAGCTGCGTGATGCCGCCGCTACCCTGCTGCACGAAACCTTGCCCCTGCTGGCCAAGGGCGAAGTCACCGAAACCGCCCAGGATGAAAGCCAGGCTTCGTACTTTGGCCGCCGAACCCCGGCTGACGGCCTGCTGGACTGGAAACGCCCAGCCGAAGAACTGTTCAACCTGGTACGCGCCGTGACCCAGCCGTTCCCGGGCGCCTTCTGCGCCGTGGGCGAACACAAGCTGATCGTGTGGAGCGCCGAAGTGGTCGCGGGTAACCAGGGTTTCGAGCCTGGCCACGTGATCAGCGTCGAACCGCTGCGCATCGCCTGCGGCACTGACGCCCTGCAGATCACCGCCGGCCAGCGCAACAACGACGGCCTATACCTGAGCGGCCCGCAGTTGGCCCGGGAACTGGGTCTGGTGGAAGGTTCGAAACTGGTCGGCAAGGCCGCTGGCCGTCCCGTGCGACGTACCCGCGTGCTGATCCTGGGCGTCAACGGTTTCATCGGTAACCACCTGTCCGAGCGTCTGCTGCGCGACGACCGTTATGAAATCTACGGCCTGGACATCGGCTCCGACGCCATCGAGCACCTGCGCGGCAACCCCCGTTTCCACTTCGTGGAAGGCGACATCAGCATCCATTCCGAGTGGATCGAATACCACATCAAGAAGTGCGACGTGGTCCTGCCGCTGGTGGCCATCGCCACCCCGATCGAATACACCCGCAACCCGCTGCGCGTGTTCGAGCTGGACTTCGAGGAAAACCTGAAGATCGTTCGTCACTGCGTGAAGTACAACAAGCGCGTGATCTTCCCCTCCACCTCGGAAGTCTATGGCATGTGCCAGGATGCCCATTTCGACGAGAACACCTCGAACCTGATCGTCGGTCCGATCAACAAGCAACGCTGGATCTACTCGGTCTCCAAGCAACTGCTGGACCGCGTTATCTGGGCTTACGGCGACAAGGGCCTGAAGTTCACCCTGTTCCGCCCCTTCAACTGGATGGGCCCGCGCCTGGACCGCCTGGACTCGGCCCGCATCGGCAGCTCCCGTGCCATCACCCAGTTGATCCTGCACCTGGTGGAAGGCACCCCGATTCGCCTGGTGGACGGTGGTGAACAGAAACGTACCTTCACGGACGTCGACGATGGTATCGAGGCCCTGGCACGCATCATCGAAAACCGCGACGGCAAGTGCGATGGCGAAATCATCAACATCGGCAACCCGACCAACGAAGCCAGCATCCGCCAACTGGGCGAAGAGCTGCTGCGTCAGTTCGAAGCTCACCCGCTGCGCGGCAACTTCCCGCCGTTCGCCGGCTTCCGGGAAATCGAAAGCAAGGCGTTCTATGGCAATGGCTACCAGGACGTGACGCACCGCACGCCGAGCATCGAGAACGCCCGACGCCTGATCGACTGGACCCCGACCATCGAGCTCAGCGAAACCATCGGCAAGACCCTGGACTTCTTCCTGCGCGAAGCCATGGTTGAAATCGAGAGCAAGCGCTGATGCAGGCAGGTCTGCGCATCGACGTCGACACCTACCGAGGCACCCGTGAAGGGGTGCCGCGGTTGCTCGAATTGCTCGACGAAGCCCAGGTCAAGGCGACATTTTTCTTCAGTGTCGGGCCGGACAACATGGGGCGCCACTTGTGGCGCCTCATCCGCCCGCGATTTCTGTGGAAGATGCTGCGTTCCAATGCAGCCGGCCTTTACGGCTGGGACATCCTGCTGGCGGGCACCGCCTGGCCAGGCAAGCCCATCGGCCGTGACCTGGGGCACCTGATGCGCCAAGCCCGCGACGCCGGCCACGAAGTCGGCCTGCACGCCTGGGACCACCATGGCTGGCAGGCCAACGCCGGACGCTGGAGCGAGGCACGGTTGCATGAGCAGATCCGCCGTGGCGTGGAAACCCTGAACGACATTCTTGGCCAGCGCATCGATTGCTCCGCCGCCGCCGGCTGGCGCGCGGACGAGCGCGTGGTGCAGGCCAAGGAAGACTTCGGTTTCCGTTACAACAGCGACTGCCGGGGTAGCCACCTGTTCCAGCCGCGCCTGGTCGATGGCACCCCGGGTACCGTGCAGGTGCCCGTGGACCTGCCCACCTTCGACGAGGTGGTGGGACCAACGGTCAGTGCCGCTGGTTTCAATGACTACATCCTGGAACGCTTCAAGCCTGGAGGCTTGAACAACTACACCATACACGCCGAAGTGGAAGGGATTCTGATGGCCGATGATTTCCGCCGCCTGCTGGCCACGGCACGCGAGCGACAGATACAGTTTCAACCCCTGGGGCAACTGCTGCCCGCCGACCCCGGCAGCCTGCCGGTGGAACAATTGACCCGCGGCACCCTGGAAGGGCGCGAAGGCTGGCTCGGGGTACAACGCCCATGAACCTGCGCTGGACCCTGCCCGTCTTGCTGCTGGCATTCGGGCTTTTCTACCTGCTGCCCCTGCCCTTCCACGGGCTGTGGATTCCCGACGAAACCCGCTACGCGCAGATGAGCCAGGAGATGCTGCTGACCGGCAAATGGGCCGCGCCGCATTTCATGGGGCTGCGCTATTTCGAGAAGCCGGCGGCCGGCTACTGGCTGATCGCGATCGGCCAGGCGCTGTTTGGCCAGAACCTGTTCGGCGTACGCATAGCGTCGGCCCTGAGCCTGGGCCTGAGCGCGCTGCTGACGTACTGGGTGGCCAACCGCCTGTGGGGCGAGCGCCGCAAGGCCGTGATCTGCGCAGTGCTGTACATGAGCTTCGGCCTGGTGGCTGGCCAGGCGGGTTACGCCAATCTGGACCCGCAGTTCACCCTGTGGGTAAACCTGAGCCTGGTGGCCCTGTGGCTGGCCCTCGACAGCCGCACACCCCGTGAGCGCCTGTTGAGCTGGGGCCTGCTGGGGGTTGCCTGTGGCATGGGGTTCATGACCAAGGGTTTTCTTGCCTGGGTGTTTCCGGTGCTGATCGCCGTGCCCTGGATGATCTGGCAAAAGCGCTTCGGTGAACTGCTGCGCTTCGGCCTGTTCGGCGTGCTGGTGGCGGTGCTGGTCGCGGCGCCGTGGGCGCTGATGGTCAACCATCAGGAGTCCGATTTCTGGTCGTTCTTCTTCTGGCACGAGCATATCCGCCGCTTTGCCGCCGAAGACGCGCAGCACGCCGAACCCATCTGGTTCTACCTGCCGCTGCTGGTGTTGTCGGCGCTGCCATGGGCACTGCTGATGCCGGCCAGCGCACGTCAGGCCTGGCGCCAGCATGGCGAACCGCGCCGCGTGTTCCTGTTGCTGTGGCTGTTGCTGCCTCTGGCGTTCTTGAGCCTGTCACGCGGCAAGTTGCCCACGTACATCCTGCCTTGCATGCTGCCACTGGCGTTGCTGCTGGGGGACACGCTGAACACGTTGATCAGCCAAGGCAAGACACTGGCGCTGCGCAGCAACGCCCTGCTCAATGCCGTGATCGGTTTGCTGGGGTTGATCGCCGTGGCCTGGCTGCAACTCAAGAAGCCGGTGTACCAGGATGAACCGTTGCACCTGAGCCTGGTGATCGGCGCCCTGGTGGGCTGGACACTGTGCAACCTGGCGGCCTGGTGGCGCCCGCTGCGCTGGTGGGCCGCCCCGGCTGTGGGCATGGGCCTGGTCGCTGCCCTGCTGCCCAATGCCTTGCCCGACAAGGTGGTCAACAACAAGACACCTGACCGTTTCATTGCTGACCATACCGAGCAACTGCGCCATGCCGGCTCGCTGATGAGCAATGACCTGGGCGCCGCGGCGGCCCTGGCATGGCACACCGCGCGTCCCGACATCACCCTGTTCGCCACGTCTGGCGAAACCAAGTACGGGTTGAGCTACCCGGACGCCAAACAGCGCCTGGTGCTGTTCCTGGAAGGCCCGCAGTGGTTGGCCGAGGCGCGCCGACAGGGCACGGTGGCCGTGGTGCTGCGCATCAAGGATCACGAGGACGACAGCGAGCTGACCCGGCTGGAGGGTTACACCCAGCGCTTCGAGCAAGGGAACATCACCATCCTGTTCTACAGCCAGACGCCGCCATGATCTTTCTCCTGTTGCTGGCCGCCTGCACCCTCACGTGCCTGGGCCAGATCGCGCAGAAGCTGGCCGTGGAGTCCTGGCGCGATGCACCGGCCGGCGCCCTGGCGAAACTGGCCACGCCCTGGCTGTGGCTGGCGCTGCTGTGCCTGGGCCTGGGCCTGTTGCTCTGGCTGCTGGTGCTGCAGCACCTGGAAGTAGGCATCGCCTACCCCATGCTCAGCCTCAATTTCGTGCTGATTACCCTGGTGGCGCGTTTCGTGTTCAAGGAACACGTGGACACCCGCCATTGGGTGGGGGTGGGCATTGTCATGGCCGGCGTGTTGTTGCTGGGGTGGCAGGCATGAGCCGGGTGCAGGGCTTTGCCTTGGCGGGGGGCAGTGTCGTGCTGGTCAGTGGCGCGCAACTGGGCATGCGCTGGAGCATGACGCGCCTGCCTGTGCCGGCGCAGTGGCTGGACACACTGGCCAACGGGCCGGTGCCATGGCTGGCGCTGGGCGTGGTGATGGCGGCCATCCTTGCCTATGCGTTATCGATGCTGTGCTGGCTGGGGGCGCTGCAGCACCTGCCCCTGGGCCGCGCCTATTCGCTGCTCAGCGTCAGCTATGCGCTGGTCTACCTGCTGGCCGCCAGCCTGCCAGCGTTCAATGAACATTTTTCGCTGTTTAAAAGCCTGGGGGTGACGCTGGTCGTCCTCGGCGTGCTGACCATCAATTCGCGACGTACACACGGCAACAAGTCATAGGATCTGCGCAATGAAAATCAGTGTTATCGGTAGTGGTTACGTAGGTCTGGTGCAAGCCACCGTATTGGCCGAAGTGGGCCATGACGTGATCTGCATGGACATCGACCAGCACAAGGTCGAGCAACTGTCCAAGGGCCACGTGACCATCTTCGAGCCTGGCCTGTCAGCCCTGGTGCGGGAAAACCTGGACAGCGGTCGTCTGCATTTCACCAGCGATGAAAAGCTGGCCATCGAACACGGCGAAGTCCTGTTCATCGCCGTGGGCACCCCTTCGGGTGACGACGGTTCGGCCGACCTGCGTTTCGTGTTCTCGGTGGGTGACGCCATTGCCCGTCACCGGGCAGACCCCCTGATCGTCGTGGAAAAATCCACCGTGCCGGTGGGCACCGGTGACGCCTTGCACAAGCACATCAGTGAAGCCCTGGCCAAGGCTGGCCGCACGCTGCAGTTCGATATCGTCTCCAACCCCGAATTCCTCAAGGAAGGGTCGGCCGTGCGCGATTGCCGCCGCCCGGACCGCATCGTCATCGGCTGCGAACGCCAGGAAGTGCGCGACGTGATGCGCGAGTTGTACGCACCGTTCAACCGCAACCACGACCGTATCCTGTTCATGGACCTGCGCAGCGCCGAGCTGACCAAATACGCGGCGAACTGCATGCTGGCCACCAAGATCAGCTTCATCAACCAGATCGCCGAACTGGCCGAGCATCTGGGCGCCGACATCGAGGCCATCCGCCTGGGCATGGGCGCCGACCCGCGCATTGGCTATGACTTCATCTACGCCGGTTGCGGCTACGGCGGCTCGTGCTTCCCCAAGGACATGCGTGCGCTGATCCACACCGCTGAGGCGGCACACTGCTCCAACGACCTGCTGCAAGCCGTGGAAGCCATCAACGAACGGCAGAAGCACAAGCTGTTCGAGCGCGTGAAGGCCTATTTCAAGGGCGACCTCAAGGGCCGCACCTTTGCCCTGTGGGGGTTGGCATTCAAGCCCAACACCGATGACATGCGTGATGCGCCGAGCCGCGAACTGATGGAGTCACTGTGGGCGGCTGGCGCCCAGGTGCGCGCCTTCGACCCTGAGGCCATGCAGCAAACCCAGTTGCTGTACGGCGAACAGCCCGACCTGATGCTGATGGGCACCCCGGAGTCGACGTTGAACGGCGCTGATGCGCTGATCATCTGCACGGAATGGCAACAGTTCAAGGCTCCGGACTTCGACTTGATCCTGAAGCGCCTGGCCAATCCGGTGATCTTCGATGGGCGCAACCTGTATGACGTGGAGCGGTTGGCGCAGAAGGGTATCACCTACTTCCCGATCGGCCGCGGCGAGTCCTGCAACCTGCCGATTCCGGATCGCAAGTGGAGCGAGTGATGCGCTTCATCTGCTGACGCTTCATGGGTTCAGGCGCGGTGCATCACGCATCGCGCCGCGGGATCGGGCGCAAGCCCGGTCCCGCACGGGCCTCACGCCAGCTTGCGCGCCATCAACCGCTCCAACACCCGCAACGGCGCCCGCTCCCCATCCTGCATGGCTTGCACCGGTAACAGGAAGGTCTGTTCCAGCGCGCATTTGCCCTGTGTCGCCGCGTGGGATACCTGATCGGTAAACACCATCCAGGCCGATCCCGCCGCAAATTCCCAGGTGCTCTGCGGCGCGGTTCGCTGGTAGCCCTGGTCGGCCTTCATGCGGTCGTGCAGGTGCAACATGTAATGGTCGTAAGCGCTGCGTGGCGCCTTGGTGATCCCCAAGGCGTTGAGTACCTGTGCCGAGCCCCAGAGCGGCCTGGGCAATGCAGGTACATAGCGTTCGGCCAGACGCTCGAACGGCTCGCCCAACCGCCAGTGGCGAGGCTCGTCGGCCGGATTGATGTTGGCGAACACCCGCAGGATACGCTTGCCGCGGGTGGGCGACGACGGAAAGTTATCCACGTGCAACCGCGTGTCGTCCTTGCGCCAGGAAGTCTGACGGCCGGCGATTTCCTCCGGGCGGAAACTGGTGCGAGCACGCTGCAGCGCGCCTGCATAAGGGGCCAGCAGGCTGCGGGCCATTGCTTCGGCCTGGTCGGCGAAGCGCCCGATCATCTGCTGCATCCGCCGCGCCCGGGCTTCATCGCCCTCCACGCCCTTGAGCGCGTCGCCACCGGGCGACAGGCTGATATTCTTGCTTTTAGCCCCTACCTGGGGGGCCAGCAGGTCGAGCTCATCGTCGCGAACCTGGAAACACAAGGCCGGGAAGGCCAGCACGGCCCCAGCCTCCAGCGCCTCCACACCTCGAGCACGCAGCCCTCCTTCGATTTCGCCTGACCAGGCAGTGAGGGGCAAGCTGACAACTTCAGTCATATGATTGGCCTACGCAGACGGTTACCGCATACGTGATGCATCCGCTTCCTGCGGTGAAGGGGCATCCTAAATGTTGCAAAATATGTCTACTTATAGTCCATACGACACGATCAATGATGAAAATTGCGTTGAAAACGTACGCCTGGCCAGCCGGCGTTCAGCTTCCGGCAGATTCGCCGCTCTTGTACACCAACTGGTAGCCAATACCGTGAATGGTGTGAATCAACGGCACATCGAACGGTTTATCGACCATGCGCCGCAATAAATGCAGGTTACTGCGCAGGCTGTCGCTGTTGGGGGTGTACTCGCCCCAGACGTTTTCTTCCAGCTCGCGCCGGGTGACAACCGCCGGGCTTTTGCGCATCAGCAGCTCCAGCATCTTCAGGTTGGTGGGGTTCAGGCGCGGTGCATCACGCATCGCGCCGCGGGATCGGGCGCAAGCCCGGTCCCGCACGGGCCTCACGCCAGCTTGCGCGCCATCAACCGCTCCAACACCCGCAACGGCGCCCGCTCCCCATCCTGCATGGCTTGCACCGGTAACAGGAAGGTCTGTTCCAGCGCGCATTTGCCCTGTGTCGCCGCGTGGGATACCTGATCGGTAAACACCATCCAGGCCGATCCCGCCGCAAATTCCCAGGTGCTCTGCGGCGCGGTTCGCTGGTAGCCCTGGTCGGCCTTCATGCGGTCGTGCAGGTGCAACATGTAATGGTCGTAAGCGCTGCGTGGCGCCTTGGTGATCCCCAAGGCGTTGAGTACCTGTGCCGAGCCCCAGAGCGGCCTGGGCAATGCAGGTACATAGCGTTCGGCCAGACGCTCGAACGGCTCGCCCAACCGCCAGTGGCGAGGCTCGCCGGCCGGATTGATGTTGGCGAACACCCGCAGGATACGCTTGCCGCGGGTGGGCGACGACGGAAAGTTATCCACGTGCAACCGCGTGTCGTCCTTGCGCCAGGAAGTCTGACGGCCGGCGATTTCCTCCGGGCGGAAACTGGTGCGAGCACGCTGCAGCGCGCCTGCATAAGGGGCCAGCAGGCTGCGGGCCATTGCTTCGGCCTGGTCGGCGAAGCGCCCGATCATCTGCTGGATCCGCCGCGCCCGGGCTTCATCGCCCTCCACGCCCTTGAGCGCGTCGCCACCGGGCGACAGGCTGATATTCTTGCTTTTAGCCCCTACCTGGGGGGCCAGCAGGTCGAGCTCATCGTCGCGAACCTGGAAACACAAGGCCGGGAAGGCCAGCACGGCCCCAGCCTCCAGCGCCTCCACACCTCGAGCACGCAGCCCTCCTTCGATTTCGCCTGACCAGGCAGTGAGGGGCAAGCTGACAACTTCAGTCATATGATTGGCCTACGCAGACGATTACCGCATACGTGATGCATCCGCTTCCTGCGGTGAAGGGGCATCCTAAATGTTGCAAAATATGTCTACTTATAGTCCATACGACACGATCAATGATGAAAATTGCGTTGAAAACGTACGCCTGGCCAGCCGGCGTTCAGCTTCCGGCAGATTCGCCGCTCTTGTACACCAACTGGTAGCCAATACCGTGAATGGTGTGAATCAACGGCACATCGAACGGTTTATCGACCATGCGCCGCAATAAATGCAGGTTACTGCGCAGGCTGTCGCTGTTGGGGGTGTACTCGCCCCAGACGTTTTCTTCCAGCTCGCGCCGGGTGACAACCGCCGGGCTTTTGCGCATCAGCAGCTCCAGCATCTTCAGGTTGGTGGGGTTCAGGCGCAGGGAAATGTCACCACGGGTGATCTGCAGGGTGTCCAGGTCGTAGGACAGGTCGTGAACCTTGAGCACCCGCGAACTCTTGCGCTTGAACCGCCAGACCAGCGCTTCGATGCGAGCCATCAGTTCCGACAGCGCGAATGGCTTGATCAGGTAGTCGTCTGCTCCGGCCTTGAAGCCGTCCAGGCGGTCGCTCACGGCATCGCGGGCGGTGAGCATGATTACCGGGGTATCAGCGCGCGCGCTTTCGCGCAGGCGCTGGCACACCTGGGTTCCGGTCATGCCCGGTAGCATCACGTCCAGGATCACCATGTCGAACGAGCGCGTGGCCGCCAGGTGCAGTCCGCTCAACCCATCCTCCGCGCGTGTCACTTCGCAGCCGCGCAATTGCAGGTACTCCGTCACGTTGTCGAGAATGTCTCGGTTGTCCTCAACCACCAGAATTTGCATAGGTCCCCCACCACTTTCTTGTACTTTCCGTGCGCATGCCGCGACGTTTGGCTTCGCCACGGTGACGCTGCGCTGAATTCAGGAGGCGTAATAGCATTGTGCTCGTCAAAATCATGTTACATGGCTTCTCGGGCACCCCATGACAAATGTAGCGGGCCGGATGAATTTTCGAATTTTTCACAGGGTTTTCACCTGCGCCCCACGTTCTGCTCCATAGTGTCCAAGGTACCCGCCCCCTTGCACGGATACATCCCATGACACCATCGCCACGCCCGCCTCATAGCCTGCTGCGCAAGGTAGTGTTCGGCAGTGCCGTACTGGTGGTGCCGGCGTTGATCGCGGGCTTCGTGGCCTGGCCGCGCTCGCCGCTGGACCTGGGCAAAGCGGGCAACATGGCCAATGCCCATGTGCGCGAACATTGGGCTGCGGGGGACGTGATCGTGCTGATCCGCCATGCGGAACGCTGTGACCGCTCGGATGGCAAATGCCTGAGCGTGGCCGATGGCATCACCCACGATGGCAGCCAGGCCGCCGACCGTGTCGGCGACGGCTTCCGCACCCTGGGGATGACCAACACCGACGTGATCAGCAGCCCCACCACGCGCACGGCCCAGACTGGCCACTACATGTTCGGCGACGCCAACCAGGCGCAGGAATGGCTGCGCGTGTGCAGCAAGGCCACGCTGCTGCAGGATGCCCTGGCGCACAAGCAGGCGCACCGCAACCTGATCCTGATCACCCACAGCGACTGCATCAGCAAGCTCGAAGCCCAGTTGGACTACGAGCATGCCGATGCCAGTGAATATGGCACGGCCTTCTTCGTGCGCGTCAACCACCGGGACAAGGCGCAGGCGCTGGGCGTGTTGAACGTGGATGGCTGGGACACCGCGCTCAAGGATGTCGTCCGTTAAGGCGCCGCCGTCAGCGCGTAGGCATCGGCCCCTTCATCTTCGGCCAGGAATACCCGCGATGGTAGCGTGAAGCCCCGCAGGCTCAACAACGCCAGCGGGCCCTGGCCCAGTTCGGTGCGCAGGTGCCAGGTCAGCAGATCATCGTCGCAGCGCTGACTGTGCACACTACCGCCACACAGCGACAGCCCAGCCATCACCCGAGCACCACCTGAAACGCCTGAAACGCCTGAGCGTTGGACGTGCATCCTGTATTCCTACCTCCCGACCACCATCTGATCGAGGTACCGGAGGCTGCGGTGCCACAGGCACGGGGTGGTCGAATCTGACCGCCATGGTCAGCGCGCGCCTGCGTGTGGCAAAGACGAAATCAAGGTGCAGCCGCAGCCACAGGCATGGCCGTGGAAGGCAATGGGCACGCCGTTTTCGCGGAACGCCGGATGGCCTTCAGCGATGAAGGTACGACCGTGCCCAGCCGTGGGGCAGTCCACCGGATCGCCCTGGCGGGCGACACCGAGGCCGCCAAACATCCGGGTCAATGAACCAGCCCGCACCTCGCCACCGCTGGTGGTTTTATCGCCGACGCGAATGATGCCTTTCATGAACGACTCCATTTGTCCAAGCCGGCGTGCAAGAGGAAACCGATGCACAATGCACTCATCCCAATAGCCCCCACTTAACCACTTCATCTCGGCGTGATGTTTTGTCGAATAGCGGCCAGGGGCGTATGTGGTATCGCTCCACCGCTTGCAACGGGAATATGTCCCCTTGCTCAAAGTGTTGAATCACAACCTTTTGCACTGCGCGCACCGGAGGCCAGATGACTTTCCAATATCCGCTTTGTGGGCAGGCTTCACCCGTGTAGCGGATTCGCACAGGGAAGTTGGCTTGGCTGAAGGCGGGTGAACCGGGTAAAGGCTTACCAGTGGCTGGATCTAGCTTCTTGGCGTTGGCCAGCTGGGTGATCAGGGCCTCGCCAGGCTTTTCGGGGGGAATGTTGGCAAGGCGGGCTTCCAGCCATTGGAGCTTGCCGTCCCACTCGGGTAGTTCAGCAGGAGGTAGCGGGACAATATCGTTTATTTCGGGGACCACAGGGTTGGCGTATGAGTATCCGCTAAGAATCTGCCGAATCTTTGCATATCGTGCGGCACGCTCCAAATCCTGATGCTGGCCAAGATAATAAAGTCGGTCGTCTGGCGCGGGCCCACGAAAGCCGTTCGCGAGGAAGGAGGCTGAAGAACTATCTCCCGCTTTCACGCCTAATTGATATGCTTCAATGGCCTCTTGATGCCGCCCGAGAGTCGACATATTGACTCCAAGTGCCGTGGCCGCCTTGCCATTGCCCTGCTCCGCCGCACAGCGGCGCATCTGTCGAGAAATCTCGGGTGCGATATTTTTGGGTGCTAGCTTATCGGCGACGTAGACCTGAGCCAATGCGCTGCCTTCATCTGCCGCTTTACGAAGGTAACGTAAGGCTAATTCCTGATCCTGCTTTAAACCAGCGGTTCCGTCCCGAAGAAAACTACTAACAAAGTAGTAACCTGTCGCAACTCCCGCCTCAATCAGTTGATTGCTTAGCCGTAAGTGCTCCGAACCATTGAGGTTGAAGCGGCTACGCAATGAGCCATTCTGCAAATTGATGTTGGCTTTGAAATGCCCATTCTCGGCGGCTACCCTGTAGAGCCGTTCAATGTCCGCATCAATCACCCTATCCTGCTTAAGCTGATTACCCTTCTGCAACCAGCGTGCGTACTTAAAAACAATTTCAGCTTCAGTGGAGGGCGCCGGAATAACTTCGTGCGCACAGCTAAAGGCTAGGTTCAGCATGAAGCTATCAGAGGGATTCATAAAAAAACTCTCACTATCTTTCAAGTCATTTGTACAGGCAGCCGACAATAGGCTTAGCGTCAGTAAAACCAGCCTCATCAATCGAGATCCTTTAGGGTTTTTTCGTTGTAGTAAAACTCAACGAGTGATGCGAGAGGAGCCAGCCCTTCGGATTTGAAATCCTTATTTTTACTGATAATTTCCTGCCAAGCGTCAAACGCCTCGCCCGCATCATCCTGCGCCCCCCGCCACCCCGTATGCAGCCCCCACAACCGCCGCCTCAGCGCCTCGGTCACGCTCGCCCATTCATGGGCAATATTCAGTTCGCTATCCACCTGCATGCTGCGGGTGTTGATATTCGCGGAGCCATGGGTGGTAAACACGTCATCGACGATCATCAGCTTGGAATGGATATACACCGGCACCCAGTCCTGGCCCGCCGGGGAGTCAGGGGCGACCAATGAACACACGTGTACTTTAAGGTTCGGGATATCTTCCATTTTTAGTGCTTCATCTTCGATGGCTTTTATTTTTTCATCCATCGAGGCCTGCCACCGACTCAGTTCCATCTGCCCGAGCATGTCCCGCGGTTCCGGCCTCGGCTTGGGCGGTGCGTCGCGTTTCACGGCTTGAATGCGCCGCAGCTTGGTCACCTCGGGAATAGTTTCAGCGCGGCCCAGGCTTTCCAGCATGCGCTGGGTGTTCACAGCACCAGGGCCGATACCATCTGCGGTGGCGTTGGTGACCACGAACAGGTGCAAGGAACCATGCTGGCCCGGGTCGCGCCCCCATTGGGCCTGGGTGCTGGCAACTTTCTTGATCAGCTCGGCCAGCGGCGGCCAGCGAAAGTACTGGTTTTCCAGGTAGATGAATTGGGTCGCGTTGTTGGCGGCCTTGAGGTAAACCTCCTGGATTTCCTTCCTGCCCTCCTGTGGCTGGGTGCGCAGCAGCTGTGCCAACTGCCGCCTGCCGCCCGGGGCGCACCGCAAATCGGCCTTGGCTTGCATAGGCGGGCGTGTCGCGAACAAATCCTCGCCGGTTTCCTTGAGCCAGGCAGTGGCGAAATTGTGGTGCAAGTGGGCGAGAATCGGCCCGGTCACGCGGCTGGAAATATCCTGGCGCGGGGTTTTGCCCCGTGGCCCACGGTCTGGCGCAGGCAAGGTCTGGGGCGTGCGATTGCGCGCCGAGTGGGCATCGGTATCCCAGTATTCGTCGAGCATGTTATGGCCCATGACGAACCCCACCGCCACCTCTGGTGCCTCATAGTCAACGATCACGCTCTTTTGATGGTGGCTCGGGGCGGCCATATGGGCGTAGCGGGTGCTTGAGCTGATATCCGTGTCCAGGGCGCTGCGCTTGACGTCGGCGCCAATCTTTCGCCGCTCCTCCCAGCTGAAGCCGCGGCTGACCAGGACCGGGACGCCTTTCTTCACCTTGTCGATGGCCTTGTTGTCGGCCACGGCAAAGGCTTTGAACCATTCGCGGTCCTGGGCATACTGCTCGGGCGTGGAGCTCTGCAAGGCGCGCCCTCCAATACGGACCGAGCCCTTGCCCGGCAGATTCGCCTCGCCACCCGCGCCGGCAAGGTTAAGCGGCATCTCCCAGGTCAGGATGCGCACACTCACGCCTTCCCTCGCCTTGATCTTGAGCAGTTCACCAATGCTCGGTGCCCTCCCGTCACGGATGAAAAACATCGACGGCTGAAACCCCCAGCAGATGATATCCACGCTCTTCACGGCCGCCGCAATGGCCAAGTGCACGGCTCTGAATGTCTCCTCGCCATTGACCAGTGGCTCGTAGGTGGCCATGGCTGGGTCGTATTGGCTAGTGTGAACGTACCAGGGTAGCGTGCAGGTGGCTGTGTCGGTATGGGCGAAACACACCGGTACAACGATGTCGGGGTTGTTCATTGCGGGTTTCCTGCGTCGGGCCGTGAGACGTTGAGGGTGTCGGCGTATAACAGGCGATGGTCGGTATGCGACGTCTCGTTCGAGGGATGGTTGTGCACACCGCTATTGGCCAGTTGCGCCTGATCAACGTTGCGGTAGTCGATAGGTATCGGAATCTGGTAGTCACTGCCGTTGGCGAAAACCAGGCGGTAGCTGCGCGTTATCACCTGGTGATCGATGGGTACCACACCGGTTTTATCGAGCACGCCTTCGCGAAGCAGCAGGCCATCGGCGTAGAGTTTGAATGGCATACCTGCACAAGCTCGCCCTGCAGCATTGGGAGCCTGCGGAACCTTGATGCTCAGCCTTTGCTTGGATAGCCCCGCCGGGTACTCCGGATGCGCCGCCGTCAGGCTCGCCGGGCCGCTGTAATCGAAATACGCAGATTTGACGAAGTATTCGCCTGCAGTCCCCGACTCGATTCGGTGGGGGTCCAGGGTGATGTAACTGCCTCCGCCATTGAGGGTGATTTTCTTTTTGGCGGTGATGTGGATTTCGTCTTCGGTGCTGGTGATGTCCAGCCCGTGACGGGCCATCAGTTCCAGCTTGTCGTTCTGCGCTTGAATGCTGACCGCGCCCTGGTTGGCAAGGAGTTTGATGCCCAGCTTGCGCACGAACACACTCAACCCCTGCCCAACGCCCATGAACAAACGCTTGACCACGCTGATGTCCGCCTGGCCACCGGCGTTGAACATCAGGTTCCGCGCGGCGGCCAGTTGCAGGTGCGTGCCGCTGGTCAAGGCGATGCCCTGGGGGGCGCTGAGCAGCGCGACGGCGCCGCGCAGCTGTTCGATTTCCTCGCGCAGCAACTTCATCTGCTCGTGCACTTCGGCGGGGTCGCCGCCGGCGGCCTTGGCATCGTCAGACAGGCCATGAATCTGCTCCCCCGCCTGTTTCAGACGGCCCACCGCCGTGTCCATCTCCTGCACCAGGCCTTGGGCTTTTGGCTGCGCATCCGCACTGATGAACACCCCCTTCCCCGCCCGAATCGCCCCCCAATGATCCGTGCGCAATTCGAACCCCTCCCCCCGCTTGCGCTTCTGCGCATCCACCAGGTGCCCCAGGTTCAACTGGCTCTTGCCGCCAAAATCGGTGCTGAGCTTGACGTGCTCTTCGCCGCGCGTGTCGTCCATGCGCAATTTGTTGTTGGCCGGCGTGCGCAGTACGTTGCGTTTGTAGTTGCGCAACGTCACCGGGTCGGGGCGCAGGTTGTCGTGCAGGGCGTGGGCGATGTAGGGCCGATCGGGGTCGCCCTGTTCGAACGCCACCGCCACTTCGGTGCCCGCCAGCAAGGGCAGGTGCAGGCCGTGGGTGGTGCCGGCGTAGGGGCGGGCCAGGCGCAGCCACAGGCTTTCACGGCCGGCTTGCCAGGTGTCGCGGTCGAACAGGAAGCTGACGCGGTAGCGGCCTTCCAGGTCGATGTGGCTGTAGGGGTCGTTGACGGTGTGGCTGGTGATGCGCGCCGGCACGGTGCCGGCCATGATCGGCTTGGCCAGGTGCGGCGGGCGAAAGCACACGTCGTCGTTGAACGGGATGCCGCTGAAGCGGGCGATGAAGCTGCGGTCGCGGGCGGCGCAGGTGCTCAGTTGGGTGATGACCACGCGCGGCGCGAAGGCCTTGGGCGCGCCGCCGCTGATGGTCACCACCTGACGTGGCGCCAGGGTCGGGCTGCTGGTGGTGCCGCTCAGGCGCAACTGGTCGTTGAGGTAGCGTTCGTGGCGGATGCGCGCGTAGAAGACGCCGGTTTCCGGCGCCAGGTCGTCGCGGTAGGCGTGGCGGTCACCCAGGGCGGCGTAGCCGTCGCCGAAGTGGTAGGCCTCGCCGTAGGTAGTGGTGGCGCCGCGGGTCTGGTCCATCTCGGTGTCGAGCCAGGCCTTGGCGTCTCGGTAGCGGTAGGTGCGCACGTTGACGTGCTGCTCGACCACCTGGTGGTGGGTCTGCAGGTTCCACACGCTGTCCTCGCCGTCCTTGGCCAACCCCGCCTGCGGGTAGTACGGCAGCGCGACGTCGAATGCGTAGCCGACCACGTGATCGTGGAACTCCACCACGGTCAGGGGGGCCTTTTCGTGGTTGACGAAGCAGTACCAGATGCCGACCTCGGCCAGCAGGCGCTCGATGAAGGCCAGGTCACTTTCGTCGTACTGCATGACCTGTTCGCGCTGGGGGTAGGTGCGTACCAGGCGGAAATGGAACTCGTAGTCCTCGAAGTCATGGCGGGTCTTCAGGATGCGCTTGACGATTTCCGGCACCGACAGGTGCTGGTAGATGCGGCACTGCTTGCCGCGGCCCGCCAGGGCCAGGCGCGGCTGCAGGGTGACTTCGTAGCGGGCTTCGTCGCGCGAGCCGGACAGGCGGCGGAACTGGGTGAGCACGCCGTGGAAAGTGCGCAGCGGCTGGGGCTCGGGGATGACCTGGCCGCGGTAAAGCGGCTTCTGCGGCACGGGGTAGAGATGAAAGCGCGCCTTGCGGCCGAACAGGGTGCCCACGTCGATATCCTGTTCGGGGCTGGTGAATTCGATGCGGTAGGTGAAGCACTGGCTCAGGCGTTCTTCGCCTTCGAAGGCCAGGACACTCACAGGGGCCTGGAGGCCAGTGATGTCCAGACGGTGGCGGCTGTGGTCGAAGAAGATCGGGATGCCTGGGGTGGTTGACGCCATGGGCTACCTCTTTGAATCCGCACAGGCGGAGGAAAGAGGGAAACTCTACGCGGGGCCGCTGGAAGAAAATGTAGGACGCGTCCCTAAGTTAGCGGTGTGATTTCTGAAGAGCTGGAAAGCGAGGCTGGTGAGTGTCCAAACCCTGGAAAAAGAGGACCAGCGCACGACCGCGTCAGCGGTAACTACGCAGTGCCTGAGGCTGCGCGGCGTTCGTGACGCGGCCAGGTCCGCTACACGTTACCCGCAGCCTTGTAACAGGGTCTGGGGAGTTTCGGACCCACCGTGTGCACCACGCAGCAGTGGCGTGGTTCACGCGATGGCATTTGCCACCCTCACGTGGCAGGTGGCACGCGCAGCAGTACGTAGTCGTCCTTGTCGAACTTGCCCAGCGCCACCGGCGCCGACGCACCCAGCGGCGTGCCGGCCAGAGCATCATGGTCCTTGGCGTCCATCATCACCCAGGTGCCGACCGGTAACGCCGCCAGTTGTGCCGGGCTTTCGGTGAACTGCGGGCGCAGGTCACGATCGATGTTGACCATGAACTTGATCGCCTTGGCGTCCTTGCCCATGCCGTGCAGCACCAACGCGCCAGGCGCTTGCTGCATGGCATGGTCGACCTGCAGGCTGAATTGGCGGGTGTCGTACAGGGCGCGCTCCGTCGGTTCGAACACCAGAATGTAGCTGGACCACAGCGCCAGCACGGCACAGTACGCCAGCCCGACGGCACGAATGCCCCGCCTCGCCAGCAACGCCAGGGCCAGCAGTTGGAGCACCGTCAACACCGCCACCGGAGCCATTACCTGGGGCAGCCACTCGGGGAGACGCCGGTGGGCCACCAGCAACCCGACCAGCAGCAGGCCAGGCATCACCAGCCACAGGGTCTGCATGCCGCCGCGCAACCAGGCGAACACGCGCCCACCCAAGCGATGAAAGGGGTAGCCGGCAATCACCGCGGCCATGGGCAGCATGGGCAATACATATCGAGCTTTCTTGGCCTGGGGGACCGACAGCCCCAACAGCACGATCAGGCCGGCGACCGCGCAACATTTGAGCAGTCGCAGGCCCGGCCCCTGGCGTGCCGGCCCGGTGAACCAGGCACCCGCCAGTACCAGCAAGGCCAAGGGATAGGCCAGCGCGTAGTTGCCCAGGGAACTGATGAAGTAGTACAGCGGGCCGCTGGCCCCCTCACTACCGTCGATGCGCCCGGTGACCTGCATGTGCACCACGTCGGTGACAAAGGCGTCGCCCCCGCTCACGCGGGCCAGCCACAGCAGCAGGCCGATGGCCAGGCCCAGCAGGATCAGGGCGCTGACGCCAAAGCCGAACAGGCGCCGCCACTGGCCGCTGACCAGGTAGTAGGCGCAGAGCATGCCAGTGGGCACCACCAGGCCGATGGGCCCGCGAATGGCAAACCCCAGGATCAGCAGCGCGGCGATGACGGCCAGGCGGCGCGGCGTGTGGAAATGGTCGCAGGCGTAGCCCAGGTAGAACACCCCCAGGGCCACGGCAGTCAGCATCAGGTCCTGGGACACCGCCCGGGTTTCCATGACGAAAGTGCCGCTCAACGCCAGCAAGGCGATGCTGATCAGCGCCCACTGGCGCGAATACGGCGCCACCAGCCGATACAGCAGGGCCACGGTCGCGGCCGCGGCAATGGCGCTGGGTAGCCAGGCAGTAAAGCTGTTCACCCGGCCAAACGGCAGCGACAGCAGGTACACGAAGAAGGTGGACGTCGCCGAATAGTCGGGGTATGGCTCACCATAAGTGGTCGGGAAGAACGTGGGCCCATGGCGTAGCATTTCCTGGGCGAACAGGAAGAACCGGGAATCGAAACCGACCGGGGCCTGCCCCCAGACGCCGGCCATGAACAGCACCAGCGCGATCAGCCCCGCACACCAGGCCTGACGGGCGACACCACGGGAAGCATGGGCAGGCAACTCAAGCATTGGCGATCCCCGACAGCGTCAGGAAGACAATACCGGCAAGGGTCAGGAACGACAGCAACTGGACGAATCGGGTACCCATCGAAGCAATTCCGTTTTTGGAGGGGAGCGCGCACAGTATCAGCGAGCAGTTATCAAATTTATGTCATGGGGCACGTAAATGCCGGGTGCCAATCATTACAGAACAAGACAAGGAAGATCATGACAATCGAGGCCTTTGACGTTTTGGTCATCGGTGCCGGCCTGTCCGGCATCGGAGCTGTCTGGCGCCTTCAGCAACAATGCCCCGGGCACCGCTATGCGGTGCTTGAGGCCCGCGCGGACCTGGGCGGCACCTGGGACCTGTTCCGCTACCCCGGCATCCGTTCGGATTCGGACATGTTTACCCTCAGTTATCCCTTCCGGCCGTGGCAGGGTGAGGCGTCGATCGCCGACGGCGCGAGCATCGCCCGGTACCTGCATGACACAGCCCGGGCCGGGGGTATCGATCAGCACATCCGCTTCAACCAGCGCGTGCTGGCCGCGGCGTGGGACAGCACCTTGCGCCTGTGGACGCTGCAGGTAAGCGCCGACGGCGAACCACGCCAATACCAGTGCAGTTTTCTGTACCTGTGCTGCGGCTACTATGACTACGCCCGGGGATACCGCCCGGCGTTCCCCGACGAGCACCGTTTCAGTGGCCGCTGGGTGCACCCGCAACAATGGCCGGACGACCTTGACTGGCGCGATCGGCAGGTGGTGGTGATCGGTAGCGGTGCCACGGCGGTCACCCTGGTACCCGCGCTGGCCAAGGCAGCGCGCCAGGTCACGCTGTTGCAGCGCTCGCCCAGCTATGTGCTTGCCCTGCCCGCCCGCGACCCCCTGGCCAATGCCCTGCGCCGCTGCCTGCCAACCCGGTGGGCAGGTAGCCTGGCCCGCTGGAAGAACGCCCTGGCGGGGCTTGCCCTGTTCCAGTTGTGCAGGCGCCTGCCCAGCCTTTCCCGCAGGCTGCTGCGCCTGCGAGTAGCCGGCGCACTGCCCAAGGGCTACGCAGTGGATACGCATTTCAACCCGCGCTACGCCCCGTGGGACCAGCGCCTGTGCATCGTGCCCGATGGCGACCTGTTCAAGGCCCTCGCCAGCGGCAAGGCCCGGGTGGTCACCGATACGGTCGCCAGCGTCGAACCTGACGGCCTGCGCCTGGCTTCGGGCACGCACCTGGCCGCCGACATCATCGTCACCGCCACCGGCCTGACACTGCAGGCCTGTGGCGGCATGGCCCTGAGCGTTGATGGCCGGCACGTGGACCTGGGCCAGTGCGTGGCGTACCAGGGGCTGCTGCTGGACGGGGTACCGAACCTGGCCTTCTGTGTGGGCTACACCAATGCCTCCTGGACCCTGCGTGCAGACCTGTCGTCGCGCCAGGTGTGCCGTCTGCTCAACCATATGCGCCGCCATGGCTACCACCAGTGCCGGCCCCGGCTGGATGGCCCCGCGGGTGAGCGTCGGCCATTGCTGGACCTGCACGCCAGCTACGTGTTGCGGGCCCTGGACGGGCTGCCCAAGCAAGGCGCGCGTGCGCCTTGGCTGCTGCGCCAGAACTACCTGCTGGACTACCTGTTCTTTTGCCTTGGGCGCGTGGAACACCCGGCGCTTGAGTTTTCCTGAGAGCAGAAGCCACTTTCGCCCCATAGGTTGCAGCCGCCACAGAGCGTGGCCCGAGGCAGAAACATGGCCACAAACTCTTGAACAAAGTGGAACGGCACAAATCGTTATATTGGCCGCTTTCCTTTGTGAGCGTTTCCCATGGCCCGCCTTCCTCCCCTGCCCGCGCTGCGCGCCTTCGAGGCCGCTGCCCGCCTTGAAAGCGTCAGCGAAGCCGCTGCCACGCTTGGTCTCACCCATGCGGTCATTGTCCGGCAGTTGCGCGAGCTGGAGGCCTGGTTCGAAACACCGCTGCTGAGCCGCCATGGGCGGGGCATGCGGTTGACGGCCGCGGGTAGCGAGTTGTCGACGTCGTTGACCGACGTGTTCAAGCGCCTCGACCAGGCGTGCGGACGCACCCTCGCGCGCCCCAGCGACAGGCCACTGATACTGGCATGCCCCGCACCGGTGGCATCGCGCTGGCTGATCCCGCGGCTGGCCGAGTTCAACGCGGCCCACCCCGAACTGTCCATGCGCCTGATGTTCGATGCAGGCGACACCTGCACCCTGCCTGAGAACGCCGACCTGGCGATCATCCCGTGCGACGGTCCCTACCAGGGGCAATTGCAGGCCTGGCCGCTGTTCAGCGGTGCCGCGCAACCGGTCTGCAGCCCGGCGCTGCTGCAGCGCAGTGCACCGCTGGACACGGCCCAAGCGCTGTTGGCAACCCCTTTGCTGCACCACATCGACAGCCGTCCGTGGCAGCAATGGTTCGCCGACGCCGGGCTGGAGGACCTGCCACCCCAGCCCGGGCTGGTGTTCGACGACTTCAACGAGATGAGCACCGCGGCCATCGCCGGGCACGGCGTGGCGTTGTGCCCCCTGGCTCTGGTGGAGCAGGATGTGCGGCTGGGTTTGCTCAAAGTGGTGTCACCGCTCACCGCCGGCGCGGCGCGGCATTATGTGCTGGTGCATCGGGCCGAGGGTGATCGACGGGTGGTGGCGGCCCGGGAGTGGGTGGTGGGGATTGCGGTTTAGGGGGGTTGCATCACTGCTGGCAAGTCACCTTGCGGCGATGCGGATTCCCCGTCACCGCCGCATCATCATCGCTGCCCCCGCACACGCCGCCAGCGCCACGCACGCGACGAAAAACGCGTCGCTGTACGCCATCAGGTAAGCCTGGTGCCGGACGCTGGCCATCATCAGCGCCAGGGTCTGTTGCTGCTCCGGCAACGAGGGGTCGAGCATGCCGCCCAGGCGCTCCTGCACCGGCGCCATGAAGGGGCTCAGGGTCTCGCCGATACGTTCACTGTGCACCCGTTCGCGCACTTCCACGGCCTGGGCCAGAGCTGCGGTGACCACCGCGCCGCCCAGGTTGCGCAGCATCGAGAACAAGGCCGAGGCAGAGCCCGCTTCGGCCTTGCTCAGGCCGGCCACCGCCAGTACCGACAGCGCCACCATGATCAGCGGCTGGCCAATGCCGCGTACCACCACCGAGGGCACGATGACGTTGGCGGCGCTGTCGGCGTCCAGGAATGCCCCCAGATAACAGCCCAGGGCCATGATCAGAAAACCGCCGGCCACCATCAGCTTGGGGTTCAATGCCCGCATCAGCGCCGGCATCAGCGGTGCCAGCAGCAACTGCACCAGGCCGTAGAGGATCAGGCTGACACCTACCTCACTGGCACTGTAGCCCTGCTGCTGGGACAGGTAGTTGGGCACCAGGAACACCAGCCCGAAGGTCATGCCGCCAAAGATGAACATGGCCACGCTGGCGACCCCGAAGTTGTAGCCCTTGAGCAACCTCAGGTTGATGAAGGCGCGGCTGCCATACAACTGCGAACCGATGAAGTACACCAACGCCGCGACCGACACCACGCTCATCCAGACAATGAAATCGGAGCCAAACCAATCTTCCCGCCCGCCCTCCTCCAACACGATCTGCACACCGCCCAGGCCAATGATCATGGCGGCGATCCCTGCCCAGTCGCCGCGCTTGAGCAACCCCAGTTTCATGGGGCTTGCATCGATGGCCCAGGCGATCGCCAATAACAGCAACACACCGGGTGCCAGTTGCAGGTAGAAGATCCAGCGCCAGCTATAGACGTCGGTCAGCCAGCCACCAATGGACGGCCCGGCCGCCTGGGCGACGCTGTTTGCCAAGCTGAACAGCGCCATGCCCATGGGCACCTTGCTGGCCGGCAGTTGGGTGATGATCAGCTGGAATGACAAGGGGATGAGCACCGCCCCCGCCGCTCCCTGCACCACGCGGATAGCGATCATCACCGCAAGGTTGGGCGCCAGCGAACAGGCCACGGAGGCCAGCAGGAACACGAACGCCCCCACCAGCATCACTCGGCGTAGCGAGAACACCTCCACCAACCATGCCGTGAGCGGAATCATGACGATCTCGGCCACCAGGTACGCGGTCGAGATCCATGACCCTTCCTGAAAGCTGGCCCCCAGCGCGCCTTCGATTTCCGGCAGGGCGGCGCTGGTGACGTGCACGTTCATGCCGGCCATGAAACAACCGAACAGGCCACCGATGACCGCTACCCAGGCGCGCAGGGAAACCGGTTGCTCAACGCTCATGGCGGGTGTCCACGGTCGCCACCACCGACATGCCGGGCAGGATCGGGGCCTGGCCCTGGGGTTCATCGAGCACAATGCGCACCGGAAAACGCTGGACGATCTTGGTGAAGTTGCCGGTGGCATTGTCCGACGGCAACAGCGCGAACACGGCCCCCGAGCCCGGCGAGAAACTCGCCACATGCCCTTGCAGACGCTGGCCGCCATAGCTGTCCACACGCAGCTCCACCGGCTGGCCGGGGTGCATGTGCTGCAACTGGGTTTCCTTGAAGTTGGCCACTACATAAGCCTGTTGCACCGGCACCACGGCCAGCAGCGGCAGCCCGGGCGACAGGTACTGGCGCTCGCGCACTTTGCGCTGGCCGATGATGCCGTCGAAAGGCGCACGGATCAGGGTATCTTCCAGTGCATTGTCGGCCAGCGCCAACTGCGCCCGCGCTTGAGCCTGACGCGCCACCTGCTGCTGCAGGGTGGCCTGGGCCAGTGTCTCGCGGCCACGGGCTACGTTCAGCGCCAGGTCTTGCTGGTGCTGGCGCGCCACCGCGGCATCCAGGCTGGCGCGGGCCTGGGCGAAACTGGATTCGGCGCTTTCCAGGCGCTGGGCGCTGGCGGCCTGGTCATGCACCAGGCCCTGATAACGCTGGCGGTCGAGGCTGGCCCGCTGGAGTTCGGCCCGGCTGCCCTGGGCCTGGGCGGCGGCCTGGGCGATGGCAGCCTGCTGCTCGGCGACCCGGTCGTGGGCCACGGCCAGGCTGGCCTGGCCGGCCAGCGCGGCGGCATCGGCTTCGGCGACGGCCGCACGAGCCTGATCACGGTGGGCCAGGTAGTCGCGGTCGTCCATGCGCACCAGCACTTGCCCGGCTTTCACTGGCTGGTCGTCGGCCACCAGCACCTGCGCGACGTAGCCATTGATGCGAGCACTGACCGGCACCCAGTCGGCGCGTACGTAGGCATCGTCGGTGCTTTCCAGGAAACGGCCCTCCAGCCACCAGTACCCCGCCACGGTCACCGCTGCGCAGAGCCCCAGCGCCCCGGCCCCCAGTTGCAACCGGCGCTTGCGGCGCAGGCGCAGAGCCTGGGCCTCACTGTGGTCGATGTCATGGGCGGCAATGTTCATGGTGCGGTTCCGTCAGCAGTGGAAAGGGAGGGGTCGTCGCGCTGCCAGCCGCCCCCCAGGGCGGCGAACAGGTCTATCTGGCGTTGCAGCAACTGGCCGTCGGCATCGGCCAGGCCGGCTTGCAGGGTGATGAGTTCACGCTCGCTGTCGAGCACATCGAGAAAGTCCAGGGCACCGGCGCGATAGTTGCGCTGGGCCAGGTCAAAGGCCCGCTGGCTGCTACTCAGCGCCTGAGCCAGCGCGGCATGGCGCTGGCGCTCGCCGTCGTAGAGCACCAGGGCCTGGCGCACCTGCTGCAGCGCGCCGAGCACTTGAGCATCGAACCGGGCCACCTGGCCCTGCTCCTGGGCTCGGGCCTGGTCGACCCGGGCGCGGTTGGCAGCACGGTTGGGAAACTGCCAACTGATCAGCGGGCCGATGCCGAACATCACCGCGTGGCTGTCACCCAGCTCGTTCAACGGGTGGCTGGAAGACGTCAGTGAGGCACCGAAACTGACCTTGGGGTACAGGTCGGCCTGGGTGATGTCCACCCGCAGGCTGGCAGCTTGCAATTCACGCTGGGCCTGGCGGATATCCGGGCGCCGCGCCAACCATTGCCAGCCATCCCCCACCGGCAGCTCGGCGCTCAACCGCGGCACCTGCTGGCAACTGACCGGCGACGGCGCTGCGTTGCCCGTCAGCGTCGCCAGTTCGAACACCGCTGCCTGCCGACGTGCCTCCAGCATCGGCAACACCGCCTGGACCTGGCCTTGCAGGGCCTGCATGCGCGACACCTCGAAGTCGGTCACCAACCCAGCTCGGCGCTGGCGTTCCAGCAACCTGACGCTATCAGCCAACACCGCCAGCGACTGACGCTGCACGGTGGCGCGGGCGCCCAAGGCACAGGTGTCGACGTAGGCCCGCGTGGTCTGTGCCGCCACGGTCACACGCACCTGGTCCTCAGCGGCCGCGGCCGCCTCGGCATTGGCCTGGGCACGTTCGATGGCATGTTGCACCTGGCCCCACACATCCACCTGGTACGCCAGCTCGAGCCCGGGGTTGAATTCCCACTGGGCGGGCGCATGGCTGCCGGTCGCCTTGGCCAGGGTCTGGTCGTCGGCGGTCTTGCCGTAGCTGGCGCCCATTTCAAGCGTGGTGGAAGGCCAGCGCTGGGCATCGGCCTCGCGCAGGCCCGCCAACAGGGCTTGCGCATGGGCACTGGCCTGGGCCAGGTCACGATTATGGGCCAGGGCCTTGCGTACAAGTTGGTCCAGGGCCGGCTCGTGGTACAGCTGCCACCAGCGCAGGGGTAACGGGGCGTTGCTGACCTGCGCGGGCAACGCTGGCAAAGGGTTGGTGGCGGGCAACGACGAGCGCGCGGGTTCGTGGCTGGCCCATTGGCTGCAGCCGGGCAACATGGCCATCAACAGCCAAGGGAGCAACGGGCGAAAACAGGCAGGGGGCATCGCGGACCTTTATCTGGAAGGGCAAGGCCTGAAGATTATTGGATCCGGTATGCGAAGTGCTCGTGAGATCTGGACAAGTGTCGTTTTGATTGGGACAAAGTGGTTTTGCTGAAGGGTTGCCTCAGGGCCTCCAAGTGCCAGGCGATGGTGTTGCAGGGTTCTTGAGATCGAGCGCCGCGCGGGCGGCGCTCGGTCTCAAGGGCGCAACAAGCATCAAGCCTACCCCCAAAAACCACCCCCCTACCCCACCTGATAATGACTGGGCGCATACCCCAATTCACGCTTGAACATCGCACTGAACGCGCTCGGGCTCTGATACCCATGTTCCAGCGCCACCTCCAATATCGAGACGCCCGAGGCCAGGCGCTGCAAGCTCAGGATCAGCCGCGTGCGGGTACGCCACTCGCCGAAGGTCATTCCTACTTCGCGCAGGAACAGGCGCGCCAGGGTGCGTGAACTCATGCTGCTCTGGTCGGCCCAGTCCTGCAGGGTGGATTCCTGCGCAGGGTCGGCCACAAAGGCTTCGCACAGGGCCTTCAACCGCGGCTGGAGGGGCAGCGGCACGTGGGTCGCCAAGGGCGGCGCCACTTCCAGTTCGGCAAACAGCAGCCCCAGCAGGTGCTGGTCGCGCACCTCGCGCCGGGCAGCGCCCAGGCCGCCAATGGCTGCCAGGATCAGTTCACGAACCAATGCCGACACCTTGACCACCTTGCACGCGGTGACGCTGAAGTCCAGCGCCGCGGGACAGATGAACAGCGTGCGCATCTGCACGTTCCCGGTCATGCGGATTTCGTGCTCCATGGCCTCGGGCACCCACAGCGCATGGCCCGGCGGCACCACCCAGCTGCCTTGGCCAGTGGTCACGCGCATGACCCCGGAAATGGCATGGATGAACTGGATCTGGCCATGGCAGTGCGGGGCGATCACCTCGCCATTGGCGTAGTCATCGGCACAGGCCAGCAAGGGTGAACGGTCGAACATGCCCGGCCTACTCCCGATGCTGACGCGGGATCAGTGCCTGCAACTGCAGCGCCAGGAAGTCAGCGGTCAGCGGGTGCGCTTCCGGCTCCTTGACGCCGCGTTCCTTGCGCCACAGCCACTCCTCGGCGGGCGGTGTGCAGACGACACTGATACTGCCATAGCGGTCCGAGGTCAGGCCCATCACCGCCAGGCTGATCTGACCCTTGGCACCCATCGCTTCAGGCACGAATTCCACCGTGCGCAGGGCCAGGGTAATGACCAGCTTGTGGCTGGCGAAGGGCGATACCGGCGCGGGGAAGCTGGCATTGGTCGCCAGGTAAGGCTCGCGGGCCAGTTCCACCAGACCGCCGTCGCGCAGCGGCTGCAACCACTGTTCGATGCGCTCGAACAGGCTGTTGATGCTCAGGCTCCAATGGCTGCACTGGGCTTCGAATTGCTGCTTCTTGTGCTCTTCACTCTGGGCATAGTGTTTGAGCATCTCGCCCAGTTGCTGGACTTGATCCATGGCCGTCTACCTCCTCAAGGCGTCGATGCCAGGTGTCGGCGCAGATCGCCGACCGCCTGTTCGACCGTCGCACTGTACCCTGCCCAGCTCGCTGCCAACATCAAATTGCGCGGCAGGTCGAAATCTTCCACCGCGAAGCCCTGGGCATCATAGCCCTGAGGGTCGTGGGCAATCTGTTGGCGCAGGCTGCGGTCGGGCTCGAAATAGGCCCACACCGGTTTGCCCAGGGCCACCGCCAGGCCGACCTCAAAGGCCGTGCCGGAATCCGGCTCCTGGCCGCGGAATACATTCAGGTTAGCCAGCACCGCGTCACAGCGGCGGATCATGGCGATGTTCTGCGCACAAATCAGCCGAGCGGCAGCTACCCCCGTCAGGCCTGCCGGTACTTCATCGTCGAAGGGGTACAGGCCCTCCAGCCCCTGTTCGGCGCACAGCGCCTTGAGGTACAGGCCGCGGGCAACGGCATCGCGGCGAAACACATCGAAACCGGCCAGGTACACAGGCTTGGGTGGGTTCATCAATCGTCTCCTGAACATCAGTACACCAGCCGGATGGCGCTCATGGCCTGGTACACGCCCGCCGCGCCGTCACGGCCGGGCTGCAGGCGCGCGTACAACGTATAGGTGCGGGAAGTGCTGGCGAAGGCCTGGCCGGCCGCCGTGTACAGCCGATACTGAGCCGTGCCGCTGCCGTTGTGCAAGTCGTGGCTGGGGCTACCGTCATCGTCTACAGACGCGGCCCCCGGAGAATACCCGCGCACACGAACGCCGGGGCGGCTGCACCCGGATTACGCAAGGTTGTTTGATGGGCTGCGCCAGCCGGGCTGGCTGGCGCAGCTAGCCGCTGCGAGCTTGAGCTAGAAGCTAGAAGCTAGAAGCTAGAAGCCGACAGCTGCATTAGCTTGCAGCTTGCATCTCAAAGCGTGTAGACCAGTGCCGAAATGGCCACCAGGCCGACAATCACCACGAACACGTTCGACAGTTTGCCCGCGTACATGCGCATGGCCGGCACACGGCGCACGGCATACATCGGCATCAGGAACAGGATGGCCGCGATCACCGGGCCGCCCAGTGTCTCGATCATGCCCAGGATGCTGGGGTTGAGCGTCGCCACCAGCCAGCACACCACCAGCATGAACGCTGCCACCAGGCGGTCCATGGTCTTGGCTGCCGGGCGCTTGCCGCTCTTGACGATCAGGCCCTTGAGGCCCTCGCTGGCACCGATGTAATGGCCCAGGAACGACTTGGCGATGGCCACGAAAGCAATCAGCGGCGCGGCGAAGGCGATGGTCGGGTTGCTGAAGTGGTTGGCCAGGTAAGACAGGATCGACAGGTTCTGCGCCTTGGCTTCCGCCAGTTGCTCTGGCGACAGGGTCAGCACGCAACTGAACACGAAGAACAGCACCATCACCACCATCAGGCCATGGGCACGGGCCAGGATCTGCGAGCTGCGCTTCTCGGCGTTGGCACCGTAACGACGTTTCTGGTCCACCGCGAAGGCCGAAATGATCGGCGAATGGTTGAACGAGAACACCATCACCGGAATTGCCAGCCACAGGGTATGCAGGAACGCCGAAGGCTCAGGCACATTGCTGGCAGTGGTCAGGATGCCGCCGGTCCAATGCGGCACCAGGAACAGCGCCAACAGCAGCAGCGCGACGATGAAGGGGTACACCATCAGGCTCATGGCTTTGACGATCACCCGCTCGCCGCAACGCACAACGCCCAGCAGGCCGACGATCAGCACCAGCGCCAGCAGCGCCCGGGGTGGCGGCTGCAGGTTCAGTTGGTGCTCGATGAAGCTGCCCACGGTGTTGGTCAAGGCAACGCTGTAGATCAGCAGAATGGGGAAGATCGCGAAGAAGTACAACAGCGTGATCAGCGCCCCGGCCTTGGCACCGAAATGCTCCTCCACCACCTCGGTGATGTCCGCGCCTTCACGGCCCGACAGCACGAAGCGGGTCAAGCCGCGGTGTGCGTAGAACGTCATCGGGAAGGCCAGCACGGCCAGAATCAGCAAAGGCCAGAAACCACCGAGGCCGGCGTTGATCGGCAGGAACAAGGTGCCGGCGCCGATGGCTGTGCCGAACAGGCCCAGCATCCAGGTGGTGTCGTGACGGTTCCAACCTGCCAACGTCGCTTGTGGCGCCGCGTCAAAGGTCTGGTCGAGGCTATTGGCCTGTTCATTCATCCGGTCGAATCTCCGCTTGCCGGTTATTCATACGTGGCCGAGGCGGGATGAAACATGAAGCAGGCAGCGCCCCGGCCATAAAAGGGGGGGCGATTGTCCGGGATTGTGCTTGAGAAGCAAAGGGTTAGCTGAGCAATGGTCGTGAATGAGAGGCGTTTTGGGTGTGGTGATTTGCCGCACACATCCCTTGTCTTCCGCTTTCACGCCGCCCACTGATGAATCCTTCTCATAAGTCCATTCAGTTGCAGCCTGTTAACCCGTCAGTCCCTCCTCCCTATCATGGGACCACCTGCTCCCTTCACAGAGGAAACACACTCCATGAAAACCGTCACCGTGGTCATCGGTGCTGGCGCCATCGGCCAAGCTATCGCCCGCCGGGTGAGTGCCGGCAAGCATGTGCTGCTCGCCGACCTGAAGCAGCAGAACGCCGACGCCGCAGCCGATGTGCTGCTGGACGCAGGCTTTGACGTCAGCACCGCGGTCGTCGATGTCAGCTCACGCGAATCGGTGGCGGCGCTGGTCGCCACTGCACAGGCGCTTGGCCCGATCACCGGGGTCATCCACGCTGCCGGAGTATCGCCCTCCCAAGCGCCACCGGCGACCATTCTGCGGGTGGACCTGTACGGAACAGCGCTGGTGCTTGAGCTGTTCGGCAACGCCATCGCGCCGGGCGGCTCGGCGGTGGTCATCGCGTCGCAGTCCGGCCACCGCCTGCCTGCCTTGACCCCGGAGCAAGACAAGGCCCTGGCGTCGACCGCGACGGAGGCGCTGTTGACGCTGCCCATGCTGCAACCGGACGCCGTTGTCGACCCGCTCAACGCTTACCAACTCTCCAAACGGGCCAACGCCCTGAGGGTCATGGCCGAAGCCGTGCGCTGGGGTCAGCGCGGTGCGCGGGTCAATGCCATCAGCCCTGGCATTATCTTTACGCCGCTGGCCCGGGATGAACTGGCCGGGCCCCGTGGCGAGGGCTACCGCCGCATGATCGACGGCTGCGCAGCCAAGCGCGGTGGCACCCCGGATGAGGTGGGTGCGTTGGCGGCTTTGTTGATGGGGCCGGAAGGCACTTTCATCACCGGCAGTGACTTTCTGATGGACGGTGGTGTGACAGCACAATACTGGTTCGGCGCCCCCCAGGGCTGAGGCCAGCGCTGCATACAGGCTGATACACGGGTGAAATCAACGGGATACAAGGCAAGGCGATGCTGCCCGCTCGGATCGACCCGGCCCAAGAGCCTTCCGCATGCCCAGCCTTCGCCTGCCGCGCTTCGCCAACTCCCTGTTTGCCCGCCTGTTCGGCATTTCGGTGATCGCCATCGTCTTCGCCCACTGCCTGGCCTTCATGTGGTTCCAGGCTTACGGCAAGGCCCAGGATGACGCGCGGTTCGATGCCGAGCAGGTGCAGATGCTGGAGACGGGTGAACCGCCCCCGCATGCTGGGTCGCTGCTGGATTTTCCGGTGGTGCCGTTGCTGTTCCAGATGTCGGCCTTGGTAGCTGCCGCCTGGTACGGCGCCAAGCTGCTATCGCGGCCTATCCGTCGGTTCAGCGCCGCTGCCGAGCGCCTGAGCGAGGACCTGGACAGCCCGCCCCTGGCCGTGCAGGAGAACAGCCTGCTGGAGGCGCGTCAGGCTGCCCACACCTTCAACCGCATGCAGCGGCGCATCCGCGAACAACTACGCCAGCGCGGCTATGTGCTGGGCGCCGTTTCCCATGACCTGCGTACCCCGTTGTCGCGCCTGAAGCTGCGGTTGGAGCTGTGTGACGATGAACCGTTCTGCCGCGAGATGCGCCGGGACATAGACGAAATGGTCAAACTGCTGGATTCAACCCTGGCGCTGGTGCACGAGCGGCCAATCGACCCCGCGGCTCCGCTCCCCTTGTAGCCGCAACTGCGCTGTATGGCCCTGCGCAAGCACAGGCCCCCTCGTCCCACCAACCGAACTCACCACGCAGCGGGCGGTCATCTGATCATCGCCCTCTCGGTGAAGACCATGGACACCTACAACCTACAGCGTTTCGTCGATGCCCAGCGGCCTGTGTTCGAGCAGGCCCTGCATGAACTGCGACAAGGCCGCAAGCGCACCCACTGGATGTGGTTCATTTTTCCGCAGATCCAGGGCCTGGGGCACAGCACCACGGCTCGGCAGTATGCGATCAGCGGTGCCGGCGAAGCGCTGGCGTACCTGCGACACCCCGTGCTCGGCCAGCGGTTACTGGAAGCGACGGCAGCGGTGAGCGCCCTCAGGGGACGACCGGTCGGCGAGATCCTTGGCTCGCCGGACGACCTCAAACTACGCTCGTGCATGACCCTGTTCGCCAACGCCGCCGATGACCCCGGCCCGTTCAACGAGGTGCTGGCCGACTTTTTCGACGGCCAGCCCGACGCCAAGACTCTCGATGTACTGGGCCTGTGAGGCCGCACATCTCGCTAACTAACGTCGCTTAACGACGCAGCCGCGGAGCCATTGCTGATGAACCTGATGCCACGTCATGCCCTCGACACCCTGCCTACCCTCGCCGACGAGCGCCTGCAGCGCTACCGCCAGGTGCGCCGCCACAGTGAACGGCTGGCCAGCCCCCTGAGCCCCGAGGACATGGTGGTGCAGTCGATGCCGGACGCCAGCCCGACCAAATGGCACCTGGCGCACATCACCTGGTTTTTCGAAACCTTTCTGCTGGTGCCCAACCTGGCGGATTACCGGCCGTTCGACCCCAGTTTCACTTATCTCTTCAACTCCTATTACGAGGCCGTGGGCCCACGCCAGCCCAGGCCGCAGCGTGGGCTGATGACCCGGCCAGCGCTTGAGCAAGTGATGGCCTACCGGCAATACGTGGACCTGCACATGGGCAGCCTGCTGGCCCAGGACCTGGATGCCGCGACCCTGGCCCTGATCGAACTCGGCCTGGCCCATGAACAACAGCACCAGGAACTGCTACTGATGGACATCCTGCACCTGTTCAGCCTGTCTGCGCTCAAGCCCGCCTACGACACGGCCTGGCCCGCCGATGCACCCGGCCGCGAAGGCCGCTTCAAGGCGCTGAACGGCGGCCTGGTGGACGTTGGCCACGACGGCGATGGCTTTGCCTTCGACAACGAAGGCCCACGGCACAAGGTCTACCTGGCGCCGTTCGAGATCAGCGACCGTCTGGTGACCAACGGCCAGTGGTTGCAATTCATGGCCGCCGGCGGTTATGCCACCGCCGGCCTGTGGCTGTCCGATGGTTGGGCCATGGTACGGGAACAGGGTTGGCAGGCGCCGTTGTACTGGCAGCAGGACGGTGAGCAGTGGCAAGTCATGACCCTGGCCGGGCTGGTGCCCGTGGAGGCCGATGCGCCTGTGACCCACGTCAGCTATTACGAGGCCTGCGCCTTCGCCACCTGGGCCCAGGCGCGGTTGCCCACTGAAGCGGAGTGGGAACTGGCCGCGGTCAGTGGCTTGCTCGAACAGGTGGACGACGTGGCCTGGCAGTGGACCCAGAGTGCCTACAGCCCCTACCCCGGTTTCCGTCCGGCGCCCTCGGCGGTGGGCGAGTACAACGGCAAGTTCATGGTCAACCAGATGGTGCTGCGCGGCGGCGCCAGCATCAGCTCGCCAGATCACTGCCGGCCCAGCTACCGTAACTTCTTTACCCCGGGCCTGCGCTGGATGTTCTCCGGCGTGCGCCTGGCCCGGGACATCTGCCAGCACGGTGCGTACAGCAGCGAATTTGCCCGCGACGTGGTGGCCGGGCTGTCAGCGCCCCACAAGTCGCTGTCGCCCAAGTACTTTTACGACGGTGCCGGCTCGCAGTTGTTCGAAGCTATCTGCACCACGCCGGAGTATTACCCGACCCGCGCCGAGACCCGGCTGTTGACGAACGTGGCGGCCGAGATCGGCGCCGTGATTCCCGACGGCGCGGTGCTGGTGGAATTTGGCAGCGGGGCCAGCGACAAGACCCGCCTGGTGCTGGACGCGGCGCCCCAGGTGGGCGTCTATGTGCCAATCGATATCTGCCAGGACGCACTGGATAGCGCCGCCAGCCGGTTGCACGCGCATTACCCGAACCTTGAAATCGCCCCCCAGGTGGACGACTTCACGCGCGCCCTGCGCCTGCCTGAAGCGGCCCGAGGCAAGCCTCGGGTGGGCTTCTTCCCGGGTTCTACCATTGGCAATTTCACCCGCCCCCAGGCCGTGCAGTTTCTGCGTTCGGCGCATACCTTGCTGGGCCGCAATGCCTATTTCATCGTCGGCGTGGACATGGTCAAGGAAGCCGCCTTGCTGGAAGCGGCCTACGACGATGCGGGTGGGGTGACGGCGGCGTTCAACCTCAACCTGCTCAAGCGCATGAACCGCGAACTGGACGGCGATTTCGACCTGGATGGCTTCCGCCATCTGGCGCAATGGAATGCCGAGCTGCAACGCATGGAAATGCATCTGGTGAGCCAGCGCGAACAGGTGGTGCAGGTGGCCGGCCAAGCGTTCCATTTCGCTGAAGGCGAGCGCCTGCACACCGAGAACTCGCACAAGTTCACGGTTGAATCGTTCACTGAAATGGCGGCGCTGGGCGGTTGGCGAATCTGCCATCAGTGGATCAGCGACGCGCCGCAGGTGGCGTTGTTCTGCCTGTGCTGAAACGCCCCTGGCCCACGCAGGTCCGCTGCTACGGCCGAGGGCGAGACAACGGTTGTTTTAGCGCTAAATGTTCAAGCCAAAAACACTAAGACCGCCCGTCTTGGCTTCCTATAATCAATAAACTTTCCCGCGGTTTGCTTTTCACAGTTATTGCAAGGTCAATGACTTTGCAAATCCGATAAAACAGAGGAAGAGAATCATGGCTAACACAGGCAAGTCGAACCCAGGAAACTTCTCCAATGATCGTGAAAAGGCCTCCGAAGCTGGCAAGAAAGGCGGACAGGCCTCCTCCGGCTCGACTGCAGGCAAAATGCCAAACGACCGGAGCAAAGCAACCCCCGACAGCAGTAAAAAAGGCGGTCAAGGCAGCCACGGTGGCGGCCGCAGCTAATCGCTGAGTCAGGGCCGGGGCGTTGCCCCCGGCCTGCCCACTTCGCACAAGGACATGAAGGTGAGCCAACACATTGTCCACTTCCATTGCCAGATTGATCAGAGCACCCATGAACGCCTGCGTGACCGCTGCCTGGAAGCCTTGAAGGCCGGCGCCGATTCGTTGTGGTTGAACATGTCGTCATCCGGTGGCAGCACCAACTTCGGCTTCACGATCTACACCTTTTTCAAATCCCTGGGCATTCCGGTGCGCACCATCAACTCCGGCAATATCGAGTCCATGGGCATCATCGTGTACCTGGCGGGCAGCGAACGCATTGCCGCGCCACAATCGCGCTTTCTCATTCACCCCATGAACTGGTACTTCAGCCAGAACTCCGTGGACCATTCGCGTTTGCGCGAATACCTGTCGAGCCTCAACAACGACCTGGAACGCTACGTCACCATTTTCAAGAAAGAAACGGAAGACGCGGAACAGAAGCTGGATATCTTCAAATGCCTGTCGGCCGAAGAGAAAGTCATCGCCGCCGACGACTCCCTGGCCTGTGGCATCGCCCACCGCCTGGAGCAGATTGTATTCCCCAAAGATGCCATCCACTGGACGGTCAGCGGCGAGTAGCTGACCTGTCAGACAATCCGACTGAATTTTTTCACTGGGCCAGAATCACTTAGAAGGTCACAGGGAGGAAATTCGGCTTTATGAACAACGCAAAGCTTTACGTCATTGACTACACCCTTCACGGCCAACCCAAATCGTTCATCATCCGCGCCGAAAACATGGACAACGGCGAAGCCTGGCATTGGGCAAGTTGCGACGCGGGCGTTGGGCGAATCGGACGGTTCGGCCGAGAACGGGTGAAAAAGACCAGCAAGCCAATGGCGGAGAAATTCGGCATCGAGGGCGTCAGTTGGCGGCCGGCCTGAACAGCGGCGCCGTCCTGAAAATAAAGGTCGGTCACACTCTATTCCTGAGCGTGTGATCGGCCTATATTTTATGGGGTTATCAACTGACCTGGGCCTTCCATTTTCAAGGAGTGAAAGATCATGCGAATTCTGATCGTAGGGGCCGGTGCCGTGGGCGGCTATTTTGGTGGGCGCCTGCTGGCCGCCGGCCGTGACGTGACCTTTCTGGTCAGGGCCGCGCGCGGCCAGCAATTGAGTGATCGGGGGCTGCAGGTACGCAGCCCGCTGGGGGATATAAACCTCGATAGGGTGCCCTGGGTTCAGGCTGCCGACATCCAGAGCACCTATGACCTGATCCTGCTCAGTTGCAAGGCAGGGCAATTGCCCGGGGTCATGGATGACCTGACCCACGCCGTGGGGCCATCCACTCTGATACTGCCGTTGCTCAACGGCCTGCGCCACCTGGATGCGCTGGACCAGCGCTTCGGCGCGGCGCATGTGCTGGGAGGCAAGTGCTTCGTGTCACTCGACAAGCTGGCCGATGGCACCATCGTGCACTTCAACGAGCGTGATGACCTGAGCTTTGGCGTACGTGCCGGCCAGGACAGCGCCCAGGTGCAAGCGGTGGCAGACGCCTTGGCCGGTGCCGGCTTCACCGCCCAGTTGAGTCCCGACATCACCCAGGAGATGTGGGAAAAGTGGATGTTCATCGCCACCGGCGGTGGCATTACCTGCCTGATGCGCGCCAGCGTCGGCGACGTCGTGGCGGCTGGCGGTGTGGACCTGATCTGCGACCTCTTCGAGGAATGCTCGGCCATCGCCCGCCGTGCGGGCTACCCACCCCGGGAACCGGTTCGTGAAGCCTTCCTGCAGGTACTGACCCAACCGGGGTCGGCCCTGACCGCCTCGATGTTGCGCGACGTTGAACGTGGTGACGCCACCGAGGCCGAACACGTGCTGGGCGACCTGCTCGCCCGACGCCTGCCCGAAGACGTGGAGACCCCGGACCGCTCGGTGCTGCGCCTGGCCTTCACGCACCTGCAGGCTTACGCCGCGCGGCGCCGCCGCGAGCAGCCGTGAGCGCTCCATTGCCCGCCCCTGAAACCTTGCCCCCAGCGACACCGAGACCATCATGCCGCGCGTATCCCGCCAACAGACCGAACGCAACCGTGAAATCATTCTTCAAGTGGCCACCCGCCTGTTCCGTGAACGCGGCCTCAAGGGCTTGAGCGTGGCCGAGGTCATGAACGCCGCGGGCCTGACCCACGGCGGTTTCTATGGCCACTTCGAATCCAAGGAAGCCCTCGCCGCCCAGGCCTGCCAGCAGGCATTCGACCAGTCGGTGCAACGCTGGGCCGAGCGCACGGCGCCCACTCGCGACCGCAAGGGCGCACGCCGCGTGCTGGTGGACCACTACCTGGCAGACAACAACCGGGATATCCCGGGCGACGGCTGCCCGGCCGTGGGCCTGGCAGGCGACGTGTGCCACGAGGCCGAGGATAGCCCCCTGCGACGGGTATACACCCAGGGCGTACACGCGCTGATCGACGACTACGAGGCGGTCATGGACCAGCCACAGGCCGAAGCTCGGCGGCAGACGGCGCTGGTGGAGTTCGCCCTGATGGTCGGGGCCATCACCCTGGCCCGGGCCACCGAGGGCGACCCGCTGTCGGATGAGATTCTGCAGGCGGCCCGGGAGAGCCTGGCATGATCAGCTTTCAACCGCTGCTGGCGAGCACCGCCCAGGTGCAGGAACGCGTACGCCACCTGCGCAACCAGGAAGCGGTGCGGCGCTACATGTACACCGAGCACGAGATCAGCGCGCAGGAACATCAGGCCTGGCTGACCAGCCTGGCCGACAACCCGCAGCAGTCGGTGTTCGTGGTGATGGTCGACGGCATGGCCCGTGGCGTGGTGTCGCTCAGCGCCATCAACCGCCTGCACCAGAGCGCCGACTGGGCGTTCTACCTGGACACCGAGTTGCAGGGCAAAGGCCTGGGCAGCCAGGTTGAATGCTGGCTACTGGACCACGCTTTCGGCGAAGTGGGACTGGCCAAGCTCAACTGCGAGGTACTGGCCAGCAACCCGGCGGTGGTGCGCCTGCACCAGAAGTTCGGTTTTACCCTGGAAGGGGTACGGCGTCAGAACGTGCTGAAGGACGGCCAGCGGCTGGATGTGGTTCTGCTCGGCATCACCGCCGAAGAGTGGCAGGCCAGGCGGCCGGAGATTATCGAGCGCCTGGCGCGGTTGAAAGGCTGAAGCCACCGCAGCAGACCTGGCCGCATCACACACGCCGCGCAGCATCAGGCACACCACCGGCAGCTACCACTCACTCGGTGACACGCCGAACTGCCGGCGGAACATGGCGCTGAAGGCACTGGGGGTGTTGTACCCCACCTCCAGCGCCACCTCCAACACACTGTGCCCCAGGGCCAGACGCTGCAGGGCCGTCAGCAACCGCGCCTGCTGGCGCCATTTGCCGAAGGTCATGCCGGTGTCATGGATGAACCAGCGCTGTACCGTCTTCGGGTTCACGCCCAATTGCCCGGCCCAGTCGCCCAACTCCAGTTCCAGCCCTTGACCTTGCAGCACGCGCTCGGACAACGGCTGCAACGCCTCATGCCGCAAATGCGGCAAATGCAGGGGCAATACCTGCTGCTGGTCCAGCTCATCCAGCATCAGCGCCATCACCCTGCCGTCACGGCTGTCAGCCGGCGGCGCGGTACGGATGCCCACGGCGGCCAGGATCAGCTCCCGCAGCAACGGTGACACCCCCAGCACGCAGCAATGACCCGGCAGCCGGGCCGAGACCAGGGCCGGATCGATATACAGCGTGCGGACCCGCACGGCACCCACCATGCGTGTCCAGTGCTCTACCCCCGGCGGTATCCATAAGCCGCGGTTGCCAGGCACCAGCCAATGCCCCTCGGCGCTGCCCACCACCAGTACACCCTGGGTGGCATACAGCAGCTGTGCCTGCTGGTGACGGTGGCTGGCAACCCGATGGCCATCATCGAAATCCAGCGCCACGGCGGCGACGCTGCGGGCATCCTTCGGCACGCCATGGTCGACAATGTCCGTTTTACGCATGTGGCCGCCCTTTTACCGTTAGACGAACACTTTGCCTGAACCCTAAGCTGCTGCCCAGTCCTCCCCAGCCTTGTGATCGAACCATGTCCACAGCCTTCGACAATACCGCCCTGCTCGCCCAGCTCGAGCGCATCGCCAACAGCCTGGAACGCGCGTTTCCTCCACCTCAGGAGCAGGTCTTCGACACACAGGCCATCGCCTACCAGTGGCATTACCGGCAGGTGCGCGGGGTTGAGCAGGCAGTGCTGACCGCCGTCAAGCAGCCCAGCCTGATCAGCTTCGAGGCCTTGCAGAACATTGAGCGGCAGAAACGCCTGATCGAACAGAACACTCGCCAGTTCGTGGAAGGCCGCCCGGCCAACAACGTACTGTTGACGGGCGCCCGAGGTACCGGCAAGTCATCACTGGTCAAGGCTTGCCTGGAACGCTTTCACCACCAGGGCTTGCGCCTGATCGAAGTGGACAAGGCGCATATCGGCGACCTGCCGCAGATCCTCGATTTCACCACCGGCCGCCCGGAGCGCTTCATTCTGTTCTGCGACGACCTGTCGTTCGAAGAAGGTGACATCGGCTACAAGAGCCTCAAGACCGTGCTCGACGGCTCGGTAGCGGGCCAGGCGGCCAACACCCTGATCTACGCGACCTCCAACCGCCGCCACCTGATGGCCGAACGCGCCAGCGACAACCTCAACTGGACCCGCGGCGAAAACGGCGCCCTCAACCCCGGCGAAGAAACCGAGGAGAAGATCTCCCTGTCCGAGCGCTTCGGCCTGTGGATTTCCTTCTACCCCTTTTCCCAGGACGAATTCCTCAGCGCGGTCAACGAGTGGCTCGCCAGCTGTGGCGTGCCCGAGCAGGCCTTCGAGCAGGCCCACGTCGAAGCCCTGCGCTGGGCCACCCAGCGCGGCTCGCGCTCGGGGCGCATCGCCGCGCAATTTGCCCGCGACTACGCCGGGCGCATGGCCGCCGAAGCCTGACTTTCCAGCATTTCCTGCATACCCAGCAAGTTGGGTGAGCGGGTACCCCGGCGCCACGTCAGCCAGGTCTGGCGCTTGCCGTATTCCTCGTCCAGTGGCCAGGCACTGACGTTGCTGCTGCCGGGCATGCTTTCCAGCATGCTGCGCGGCACCAGCGCCAGGCCAGCGCCAGCGCTGACGCAGGCCAGCATGCCGTGGTAGCTCTCCATTTCGAAGATACGCCCTGGGGTGGCACCGTCGGCGATGAACCAGTTTTCGAAATGGCGACGGTAGGAGCAGTTGGCGCGGAAGGCGTACACCGTCTCGCCGCTGACGTCCTGGGCACGGGTGACCGGCGCGTGGCCTTTGGCGGTCACCAGGAGCATTTCTTCCTCGAACACCGGGATGCCATCCAGCAGCGGGTGCAGCGGCCCGTCCACGAACGCCGCGGCGTAGCGCCCGGCCAGCACGCCGTCGATCATTTCCCCTGAAGGCCCGGTAGACAAATCCAGCTCCACTTTGGGGTAACGCTGGTGGTAGGCCGCCAGCAACGGCGGAATGCGCACCGCCGCCGTGCTTTCCAGCGACCCCAGGGTGAACACACCCTGAGGTTCACCCGTGGACACCGCCAACTTGGCCTCCTCCACCAGGTCAAGAATGCGCCGGGTGTAATCCAGAAAGCTGTGGCCGTTGGCTGACAAGCGCAAGCGCAGTTTCTCACGGATGAACAGGTCCACCCCCAGCTCGCTTTCCAGTTGCTTGATGCGCGTGGTCAGGTTGGAAGGCACCCGGTGCACCTTGGCGGCGGCAGCACTGATGCTGCCCTCCTCGGCCACGGCGCGAAACAGCTCAAGCTGGGTCAGGTCCATATACTTTCTCTTTTCGTGAGTGTTTTGAAGATTATTATTCATTATTCATGAATCAAACAAGCGCTTAAGGTAGGCCCATCACTTACCCACGGAGGTTTCCGATGAATGCCCCTGCCCCGATCGACTTCGCTGTCTCGTTGAACCCGACCACCGGTGAAGAGTTGGCCCGCTACCCCTTCCAGACCGCTGCCGAACTGGACCAGGCTCTGGCCCGCAGCCACACGGCCTACCAACAGTGGCGTCAGGTATCGGTAGCCGACCGTGCCGCCGTGCTGGTCAAGCTGGCGGCTGCCCTGCGTGACTTGAGCGAACCCCTGGCGCGCAGCATGGCCCTGGAAATGGGCAAGCCGATTCTGCAGGCCCGGGCCGAAGTGGAAAAATGCGCTGGCCTGTGCGAGTGGTATGCCGAGCAGGGGCCTGAGCTACTGGCCCCTGAACCCACGCAAGTACCGGGCGACAAAGCCTTCATCGAATACCGCCCCATCGGCCCGATCCTGGCAGTGATGCCGTGGAACTTCCCCGTGTGGCAAGTGCTGCGTGGCGCGGTGCCGATCCTGCTGGCTGGCAATACGTATGTGCTCAAGCACGCGCCCAACGTGATGGGCAGTGCGCTGCTGATGGCCGAGGCCCTGCGCCGGGGCGGTGTGCCGGACGGGGTGTTCGAAGTGCTCAATGTCGGCAACGACGGCGTTTCCAGCGCCATCAATGACCCACGCATCGCTGCCGTCACCGTGACCGGCAGTGTGCGTGCCGGTGCGGCTATCGCCTCCCAGGCGGGTGCGGCGTTGAAGAAATGCGTGCTGGAACTGGGTGGCTCCGACCCTTTCATCGTGCTGGCCGACGCGGACCTGGAGGAGGCAGTAAAGGCCGCTGCCATCGGCCGTTTCCAGAACGTCGGGCAGGTGTGCATCGCCGCGAAGCGTTTCATCATCGAAGAAAGCATCCTGCCGGCGTTCACCGAGAAACTGGTGGCCACGGTCAAGGCCATGCAGGTCGGCGACCCGCTGGTGGAAGGCAACTACATTGGTCCAATGGCGCGCTACGATCTGCGTGATGAGTTGGACGGCCAGGTGCGGCAGACGCTCGCCGAAGGTGCCACCCTGTTGTTGGGCGGGCACAAGATCGAAGGCGTGGGCAACTATTACGCACCGACGATCCTGGGCGACGTGACGCCCGACATGACGTCGTTCAAGCAGGAACTGTTTGGCCCGGTGGCCTCGATCATCGCTTGCCGCGACGCCGACCATGCGGTGGAACTGGCGAACGACAGCGAGTTCGGCCTGGCCGGCAGCGTGTGGAGTGCCGACGTCAACCTGGCCCGGCGCATGGCGGTACGGCTGGAAACCGGCGGTGTGTTCATCAATGGTTACTGCGCCTCTGACCCCCGTGTCGCCATTGGCGGGGTGAAGAAAAGCGGTTTCGGCCGCGAACTGTCGCACTTCGGCCTGCGTGAATTCTGCAACGCACAGACCGTGTGGGTGGACCGCCGTTGAATGAAACTTCGCCGTCGGTCACCTCACGGGATCGACGGCGTGCCACCCCTTGCCTAAGCTGGTGAAACGTCCTCAAGAAGGGAGCAGCACCATGTTCAGGAAAACCTTGTTATCCCTGGCGGTCGCCAGCCTGTTGGCTGGCGCCTCGGCCATCGCCGTGGCGGCTTCCGACAGCCCCATCCGCATCAACCCTGGCACCGATTCCTCCGCCCCCAACAGCCCCGGCGCCGACCCCCGCACCCAAGGTGCGGACCCGGGCCGTGCCGGCGGTGTCGACAACAACGGTGCGGGGTACGACGGCAAAAGCGGACAGTCCAGCGGTGGTGGCACCGACGACGATGATGACGACGATGACGATGGCGGCGCTGCGGATGGCGGGGCGTCGAGTTCGGATGCGCCTAAATAGCCACCGGATCGCCCCCTTTCCAAGCAAGCGCTGCTCCAGCAGGCAAGTCAACCGGTGGGAGCAGAGCTTGCTCGCGGTAGAGGCCAGGCCTGCTCACACGCATGCAGCCCGACACACCGCGCCGCCTGCTTCGCCAGCAAGCTGTGCTCCAACAGGCGTACCCTCTGGGAGTGTGGTTTGACTCGTTCTATTGCAGCCAGACAGCATCCCAAAGCGGGTAATCGCCTATGCGTTCCGCAAGCCCCGCCCTTAGCGGGTTGGCGACGATATAGCGAGCTACCGACTTCACATCTTCCTCCCTTCGCAATGCTCGGTCATGAAACCCCTTTTGCCATAATGAGCCCACCCGCTGATTCGCTCGGTTGAACAAAACTGTTGAGCGCGACTTCAGCCTGGCCACTTCGCCTGCGAGATCCCGCCCTTTCAGTTCCATCAGCCAGTGAAAATGGTCAGGCATAATGACCCAGCACAGCGAATCGGCACCGCCTTCAGCCTGACAGGCTTTCATTGACACGATGAGCGGCCGTGCGCTTGACCAATCATTGAACACCGGCTCCCGTTGCCGAACGACCAGCGTGATCAGGTAAAGACGGCTTTGCTCAGAAAATCGACCCGTTCTAAGCCGGTGCGAGCGAAAAATTGGCATTCCATTGCCTCCCGAGAAGAAAGCAATGAAAGTAAGTGAATTCAGGCCGCCCGGGCATTCGAAGTCATAGCGGATTGTTTCAATCGTGGGCAAGCCGACTGGCCTCGTTGGCTAGCGAGCTACGCTCCCAGGATGCACACCTGTTGGAGCAGAGCTTGCTCGCGAACGGGGCCAGGCCTGCTCACACGCATGCAGCCCGACACACCGCGCCGCCTGCTTCGCCAGCAAGCTGTGCTCCAACAGGGCGTACCGGCCACTTTGCTCTGAAAACAGACCCGCTCTATGCCGGGCATTTCGAAGTCATAGCGGATTGTTTCGTGGGTGAGCCTATTGGAACGCACAGGATGCACGCCTGTTAGAGCAGAGCTTGCTCGCGAACGGGGCCAGGCCTGCTCACACGCATGCAGTCCGACACACCGCGTCGCCTGCTTCGCCAGCAAGCTGTGCTCCTACAGCCGTACCGGCCACTTTGCTCTGAAAACAGACCCGTTCTATGCCGGACATTTCGAAGTCTTAGCGGATTGTTTCCGTCGTGGGCGAGCCAACTGGCCTCGTTGGCTAGCGAGCTACGCTCCCAGGATGCACACCTGTTGGAGCAGAGCTTGCTCGCGAACGGGGCCAGGCCTGCTCACACGCATGCAGCCCGACACACCGCGCCGCCTGCTTCGCCAGCAAGCTGTGCTCCAACAGGGCGTACCGGCCACTTTGCTCCGAAAACAGACCCGTTCTATGCCGGGCATTCGAAGTCATAGCGGATTGTTTCGTGGGTGAGCCTATTGGAACGCACAGGATGCACGCCTGTTGGAGCACAGCTTGCTGGCGAACGGGGCAACACGAAATGACCGGTCAGGTCACTCCTTCCACCCTCCCCCCAACGCCTTGTACAGATTCACTTCGGCTGTCAGCTGCGACAGCCGGTCGGTGATGGCCGACTGTTGGGCGCTGAACAGCGAGCGCTGGGCGTCCAGGAACGTTAGGTTGCTGTCGATGCCGGTGCGGTAGCGGCGCTCGGCCAGGCGGTAATAGTCCTGGTTGGCCTGCACCAGGGCAGTCTGGGCCTGCAGTTGCTGTTTGTAGGTCTGCCGTGCCGCGAGGCCGTCGGCGACTTCCTGGAAACCGGTCTGGATGGCTTTCTCGTAGCTGGCCACGTCGACGTCCTTCTCGATTTTCGCGTAGTCGAGGCTGGCTTTCAGGCTGCCGGCGTTGAAGATCGGGATGTTGATGCTCGGCGCAAAGGTCCAGGTGCCCTGCCCCCCCTTGAACAGGTGCCCCATGTCGGCGCTTTCACTGCCGGCACTGGCTGTCAGGGAGATGGTGGGGAAGAACGCCGCGCGGGCCGCGCCGATGTTGGCGTTGGCGGCCTTGAGGGTATGTTCGGCCTCGAGGATGTCCGGGCGCCGTTGCAGCAGCTCCGACGGCAAGCCGGCCGGTACTTCGGCCACCAGCCCCGCCGCCAGCGGTTGCGCCGCCGGCAGGTTATCGGGCAGGTGCGTGCCCAGCAGCAACACCAGGTTGTCCATGTCCTGGGCCACGGCGCGCTGATACTTGGCCAGGCTGACCTTGGCGGTTTCCACCGAGATGCGCGCCTGGCTCACGTCCAGCGCCGTCGACACGCCCACTTCGCCGCTGTGAGCAGTGAGCTTGTAGCTTTGCTCATAGGCTTGCAGGGTGTCCTGGGTCAGCTTCAGCAGCTCCTTGTCCGACTCCAGGGTAAACCAGGCGTTGGCCACACTGGCCACCAGGCTGATCTGCGTGGAGCGCCGGCCTTCGTCGCTTGCCAGGTAGGTTTGCAGCGCCTCCTTGCTCAGGCTGCGCATCCGGCCCCACAGGTCGAGTTCATAAGCGCTGACCCCCAGGGTGGCGGTGTATTCGCCACCCACCGCGGTCTTGCCGGTGGTGCTCAGGTCAGCCGGTGTGCGCGTGCGTTCGGCCGTGCTACCAGCGGTCACGGCCGGGAACAGGTCTGCCCGCTGGATGCGGTACTGGGCGCGGTAGGCCTCGACATTCAAGGCGGCCACGCGCAAGTCGCGGTTGTTGTCCAGGGCGGTGTGGATCACCGCCTGCAAGGCCGGGTCATGGAAAACCTGGCGCCAGCCCTGTTCGGCGGCGGCCTGGGCGGCCGCCTCCTGGGCCGGCGCATACGCCGGCCCTTGGGGGAACTGCGCGGCCACGGGGGCTGCCGGGCGATCGTAGTGCGGGATCAGCGAACAGCCACCCAGCATGAAGGCCGCCAGTGCCAGAAACGTAAGGGGTCGGGTCATTGTGCGCTCTCCTCTTCAAGAGCAGGTGCGGGTTCGTCCTTGGCCTTGCGTTTGTCGCCAAACAGCGACGACACCGAGACAAAGAACAACGGCACCCAGAAAACGGCCAGTGTGGTAGCGGTCAGCATGCCGCCGATCACGCCCGTGCCGATGGCGTGCTGGCTGCCCGCGCCGGCACCGTGGGAAATGGCCAGCGGCACCACGCCCAGGATGAACGCCAGCGAGGTCATGATGATCGGCCGCAGGCGCAGCCGGCAGGCCTCGATGGCCGCTTCGGTGTAGCTGCGTCCCTGCTCGTGAAGCTCCTTGGCGAACTCGACGATCAGAATGGCGTTCTTCGCCGCCAGGCCGATGGTGGTCAACAGGCCCACCTGGAAGTACACGTCGTTGGACAGGCCGCGCAACGTGGTCGCCAGCAACGCACCGATGATCCCCAGGGGTACCACCAGCATCACGGCGATCGGAATTGACCAGCTTTCATACAACGCAGCCAGGCACAGGAACACCATCAGCATGGAAATGGCATACAGCGCGGGTGCCTGGGAACCGGACAATTTCTCTTCGTACGACAACCCGGTCCAGGCATAACCGACGCCGGTGGGCAGCGTGGCGGCAATGCGCTCCACTTCGGCCATGGCCTCGCCGGTGCTGTGGCCGGGGGCCGGGGCACCGAGGATTTCCACCGCCGACACACCGTTGAAACGCGACAGCTTCGGCGAACCGTAGATCCACTTGCCACTGGCGAACGCCGAGAAGGGCACCATGGTGCCGGCGCTGTTGCGCACGTACCACTTGTTCAGGTCTTCAGGGTTCATGCGCGAGTCGGCCTTGCCCTGGATGTACACCTTCTTCACCCGGCCCCGGTCGATGAAATCGTTCACGTAGCTGCCACCGAAGGCATACGACAGGGTGTCGTTGACGTCGGCAACCGTCACGCCCAGCGCCTCGGTACGCTCGTCGTCGAGGATCAACTGGTACTGCGGTTCGTCGTCCAGGCCATTGGGGCGCACTTGCGCCAGGATCGGGCTCTTGGCGGCGGCAGCGAGGAACTTGTTGCGCGCTTCCATCAACTTGGCGTGGCCCACGCCGGAGCGGTCCTGCAGGTACACGTCGAAACCGCTGGCGTTGCCCAGCTCCATCACCGCGGGCGGCGCGAAGGCAAACACCATGGCGTCACGGAAGCCTAGGAAATGCTTCTGGGCGCGGGCGGCCAGGGCCGAGACGCTGTTGTCGGCGTTGCGCTCGTCCCAGGGCTTGAGCATGACGAAGCCCATGCCCGAGTTCTGGCTGCGGCCGGCGAAGTTGAAGCCCGTGACGGTGAACACCGAACGCACCGCACCGGTTTCCTTGGTCAGCATGTAGTCACGCATGCGGTCGATGACCTGCTGGGTGCGCTGGGCCGGGGTACCGGGTGGCGTCTGCACCTGGGTGAACAGCACGCCCTGGTCTTCTTCCGGCAGGAACGAAGACGGGATGCGCGTGAACAGCCAGATCATGCCCACCACGATCAAGGCATAGGCCAGCAGGTACGGCACCTTGTTGCGCAGAATACGGCTGACGCTGCGCTCGTAGCGGTGTACGCCGTTGTCGAAGGTGCGGTTGAACCAGCCAAAGAAACCGGTGGTCTTGCCGTGGTGCCCCTTGGCAACGGGCTTGAGAATCGTGGCGCACAGCGCCGGGGTGAAGATCAGCGCCACCAGCACCGACAGGGCCATGGCCGACACGATGGTGATGGAGAACTGGCGGTAGATCACCCCGGTGGAGCCACCGAAGAACGCCATGGGCAGCAGCACCGCCGAGAGCACCATGGCGATGCCCACCAGTGCCCCCTGGATCTGGCCCATGGACTTCTTGGTGGCCTCCTTGGGGGACAAGCCCTCTTCACTCATCACCCGCTCGACGTTTTCCACCACCACGATGGCGTCGTCCACCAACAGACCGATGGCCAGGACCATGCCGAACATGGTCAGGGTATTGATGCTGAAACCGGCGGCGGCGAGGATACCGAAGGTGCCCAGCAGCACCACAGGCACGGCCATGGTGGTGATCAGCGTGGCACGAATGTTCTGCAGGAACAGCAGCATCACCAGGAACACCAGGATGATCGCTTCCACCAGGGTTTCGATCACGCCATGGATGGAGCCCGTGATCACCGGCGTGGTGTCATAGGGGTACACCACCTTCACCCCTGGCGGGAAGAAGGGTTCCAGTTGGTTGACGGTTTCACGGATGGCCTTGGCGGTGTCCAGGGCGTTCGCGCCGGTGGCCAATTTGATGGCCATGCCCGAGGCCGGCTTGCCGTTGTACTCGGAGCTGATGCTGTAGTTTTCGCCGCCAAGGCCCACATCGGCTACGTCGCCGATGCGCACCTGGGAGCCATCGGTGTTGACCTTCAGCAGGATCTTCTTGAACTGTTCGGCGGTTTGCAGGCGGGTCTTGCCGATGATGGTGGCGTTCAGCTCCTGATGCGCCACCGACGGCAGGCCGCCGAACTGGCCGGAGGACACCTGCACGTTCTGGTTGGTAATGGCGGTAGAGACATCGGCCGGGGTCAACTGGTACTTGTTGAGTTTGGCCGGGTCCAGCCAGATGCGCATGGCGTACTGGGCGCCGAACACCTGGAAGTCACCCACGCCGCTGGTGCGCGAGATGGGGTCCTGCATGTTGGAAACGATGTAGTTGGCCAAGTCGTCCTTGGTCATGCTGCCATCGTCCGACACCAGGCCGATCACCATCAGGAAGTTCTTCACCCCCTTGGTCACGCGGATACCCTGGTTCTGCACTTCCTGGGGCAGCAGGGGCGTGGCCAGGTTGAGCTTGTTCTGCACCTGCACCTGGGCCATGTCCGGGTTGGTGCCCTGATTGAAGGTCGCCTCGATGGTCATCGAACCGTCGGAGTTGCTGTCCGAGGAAATGTAGCGCAGGTTGTCGATGCCGTTGAGCTGCTGCTCGATCACCTGCACCACGGTGTCCTGCACGGTCTGCGCGGAAGCGCCCGGGTAGGTCACGGTGATGTCGATGGCGGGCGGCGCGATGCTGGGGTACTGGTTGACAGGCAGGTTGAGGATCGACAGCGCACCGACCAGCATGATCACCAGGGCAACCACCCAGGCGAAGATGGGCCGGTCGATAAAGAACTTGGACATGGGTTACTCCCCCTTCGCCGCGACGCTGGCCTGGGCGTTGGCGGCAGGCTCGACGTTGCTGGCGGCGCTGACCTTCACGGTTTCGCCGGGCTTGACGTACTGCAGGCCTTCGGTGATGACGCGGTCGCCATCGTGCAGGCCGTCTTCGATCAGCCAGTCGGTACCCACGGTGCGGCTGGCTTTCAGTTCACGCAGCTCGACCTTGTTGTCGGCATTGACCACCAATGCGGTGGGGGTGCCCTTGAGGTCATGGGTCACGCCCTGCTGGGGCGCCAGAATAGCGGTGCTGGCGATACCGGCCTGCAATTGCGCGTGCACGAACATGCCGGGCAGCAGGGTGTGGTCAGGGTTGGGGAACTTGGCACGCAGGGTCACGGAGCCGGTGCTTTCGTCCACCGACACTTCCGAGAATTCCAGAGTGCCATCCTGATTGAAGGCACTGCCGTCTTCCAGGGTCAGCTTGACCTTGGCACCGTTGTCGCCGGCTTTCTGCAGCTGCCCGCTGGCCAGGGCCTTGCGCAGTTTCAGCAGGTTGGCCGAGGACTCGGTGACATCCACGTAGATGGGGTCCAGTTGCTGGATGGTGGCCATGGCGGTGGTCTGGGCACTCGTGACCAGAGCGCCTTCGGTCACGCTGGAACGGCCGATGCGGCCATCAATGGGCGCCAGCACCTTGGTGTAGCGCATGTTGATCTGCGCCGTCATCAGCGCGGCCTGGTCCTGCAGCTCGGTGGAACGGGCGTTGTCGTACTCCTGGCGGCTGACCGCCTGTTCATCGATCAACTGCTTGTAACGGTCGGCCAGGGACTTGGCGGAGGCCAGGCTGGCCTTGGCGCTGGCCAGGGTGGCTTCGTACACCGAGGGGTCGATCTGGTACAGCTGCTCGCCAGCCTTGACGTCTGTACCTTCCTTGAACAGGCGTTTGAGAATGACGCCATCTACCTGGGGGCGCACTTCGGCGACCCGGAAGGCGGTGACACGGCCGGGGACTTCACGGGTCAGGGCGTAGGGTTGTGGGTGCAGGGTTACCACGCCGACCTCGGGCGTCTGCTGGGCGGGGGCGGCCGCCTCTTTATTGCAGCCGCTGAGCAGGCAGGCCAGGGCCGCTGCGGCGACCACGGTGGTCACGCAAGGCTTGAGTTTCATGGAAGGTCCTCGTTGCGAGCAAATAGATAGCTAGCTAACGACGTTAATGTACAATTGTGCATTCACGATGGAGAGTGGGTGCGACCTGATGTCGGGTTGGTAACCGAGGGCGTACCCAGTGCTACACGAAAACTGCGAACCTGCTGGGCCTGACAGGCTCAGAAAGGGATAGGGGCGTCGATGACCGGCGCTGTTTTTCTACTCACAAGGAGTGAGCGATGAACCTTCCGGCTTTTTTTCTCAACGCGGTGGTGTGCACCACCGCGGCCCATGACAACTGCATGCCGCCGCAGTTTGTGTGGATGGCGCCCAAGTTTCTCAACGACGACGCCCGGGCGCAGCAGTGCAGCGCCCGGGCGCAGGGGCTGAACAAGGCGCAGGAGGACAAGACGATTTTCTACCGCTGCGATGCGCGACGGGGGGCGTGACCGACCGCGTGTGGGACCGGGCGAAGCTCGGGAAGGCGATGCCGCGGTCTGGCGGATACACCACCCGGTCCCACGGGGAAAACCCAACCGCCGCATCGCGCCCTAGGGGCGCGATGCCACTTCTTCCAGGTGGTTGAGCACATCCAGCGCATCTTCATACACCCGCAACGCCCCGGCGCGCTCTAGCTCCGAGATGTCATAGCCACCCGAAAGCACGCCAATACCGGTGGCCTTGCAACGCCGGGCCGCCAGCATGTCCCAGATAGCATCGCCCACCACCAGGCATTGCTCGATCGGCACACCCATTCGGTCAGCGGCGGTGCGGAAAAGCGCCGGGTCCGGCTTGCCGTATTTCACCTCATCACGGGTGATCAGCGTGACCTCGTCCAGGCCCAGCCCCAGTGCCTTGAGGTTGATGTGGGCCGTATCACTGCCGCCGCTGGTGGCGATGCACCATTTGAACCCACCCTGGTCAAGCGCGTGCAGCAACTCGACGGCCCCAGGCAGCGCAATGATCTGGCCCTGCAGCCGCTCGTAGGCTTTGGCATGATGTTCGCTCAGGCGTTTGGCCTGGGCATCGTCGATCTCAAGGCCCGTCTCGCGGCACAAGGACTTCAACATCAACCCCCCGCTCATACCGATTTTTCGGTGGATGCGCCACATCGCCAGCGGGATGTTCTCGGCGTCCAGGGCTTCTTTCCAGGCGGCCACGTTCTGGTAAACGCTGTCGGTCAGCGTGCCGTCGAGGTCGAAGATGAATGACGTTTCCAACTGCATGGTCAACACTCCAGCATTCAGGGGCCGCTGGCTGATCGGGTTTGACCGGCCATGGCGGCACTACTGGATTCGAGACCCGTGCGCGACAGGCGTTCAGTCTTTCGCCGCAGGGCTGCGAAAGCGAGGCATTGCCAGCCGCCTGGATGGCCAGACGTTGGACAGCAGCGTACATTCGCATGACCGTATGCCTGACGTTCGCCCACGAATTGATCTGCACGCCCTCTAGCATTGCCGTTGTAGCCGAATACAAATAATACAAGGACTGTTTCTTCATGCCTGCCCTGTACCCCAAAGCCGCTAGCCCTTCCCTCTTGCCATCCGACTGCGAACACCGGTTGGAACTGCGCCACCTACGTTATTTCAAGGCCGTTGCCGAAGAACTCAATTTCACTCGCGCCGCGGAAAAGCTGCATATGGCTCAACCCCCGCTCAGCCAGCAGATCATGCAACTGGAAAGTGAGCTGGGCGTTACCTTGCTCGAACGTCATACCCGCCCACTGCGGCTCACCGAGGCGGGCGAACAGTTTCTGCTGCGGGTCAACCTCATCCTGAGCGATATCACCAGCAGCGTTCGCGATATCAAAGGTATCGCCGAAGGCAAACAGGGTCGCCTGGCGATAGGCTTCGCCGGCTCAGCCATGTACAACAAACTTCCCGAAATCCTGGGCATGTTCCAGCAGTGTTACCCCGCCGTGGAGTTGACGTTCAAGGAATTGTTGGCCGCCGACATCGCATCGGCGCTCATGGCCCGTACGATCGATATCGGTTTCTCTCGCCCGCCCATCAATGAAACGCCCGCGCTGCAGCAAAAATTATTGCTGAACGAACCGTTGGTCGTCGCCCTGCCAAGCGCCCACCCTCTGGCTACCCGCACGTGCATTACCCTGGCCAACCTAGATGGCCAAAAGACGGTTCTGTACCCACGCTACCCCCTGCCAAGCCTGACGGATCTGATTCTGAACACCCTGGAAGCTGCCACCATCAGATTGGACATTGTCCAGCAGGTGGAGAACCTTCAGGCGGCACTCGGGCTGACCCGCGCCGGCGTCGGCTTGACCTTTGTCCCACAGAGCGTGGGTGCGGAACCTCGCCAAGGCATTGCCTTCATTCCGATAGAGGGCGACCTCCTGTGCTCCCCCATGAGCGTTGCCTGGCTGGAAGAAAACAGCATGGCGGCGGTGCACAATCTGCTACCCATGCTGGATTTGACGGTTACCGTACCCAGCGCCTAGCGTCCGCCCGCTACAGGAATGATCGCCCCCGTGACATAGGCTGCCGCGGCTGACGCCAGCCACACAACGCAGTCGGCAACCTCGGCGGGTTGCCCGGGCCTGGCCAACGGCACCGATGCGCCCAATTGCTCTGCTCGGTCAGGCTTTCCCGCGTCAGCATGCAAGTCGGTGTCGATGATGCCAGGCGCTACACCATTGACCCGAATCCCCTGCGCGGCCACTTCTTTGGCCAGGCCCACCGTGAGGCTATCCAGCGCTCCTTTGGAGGCCGCGTAATGAATCCATTCGCCACCACCCCCCAACTGCGCCGCGCGGGATGAGATGTTGATGATGACTCCACCTTCGCCACCCGATTCACGCCCCATTCGCCGCACTGCCTCACGGGCGCAGAGAAAAGCCCCAAATACGTTGACCTCAAACACGCGGTGCAATTGTTCAAGCGTTAATGCGTCCAGACGACTGAACCCGCCGGTAACACCGGCATTGTTGACCAGCACACTCAGCGGCATGGCATATTCATCGAGCAGACGGAACAAGTCGACAATGGCCGCCTCGCGAGAAATATCAAGTTGTACGGCCTGCGCTGTACCCCCGTTTGCAATAATTTCATCAACTAGTGCGTGGGCCGCCAGCGCATTTTTTTCATAGGTCAACACCACCCCGTAACCGTTCGCCGCCAAGGCGCGCGCAATGGCAGCGCCAATGCCACGACTACCGCCTGTTACCAACGCAAGTCCCATGAAAATCCTCTTTCTGGCTGATGCACATACAACGCTCTTATAAGGGAGCGACCCATACCCTGTCAACGCGATACACAACTATATACAAGCCGTCTGAAACTATATTTCAGCGATATTGGACCATTCAAAAAGTGATGCTTAGTGTGTCATCCCCACAGGGTGATGCACGGCTTTAATGTGACAACGCCTTGGAGAATAAATATTAAAAGGAAGTAATATGTCGGAACTTCTTATTTCACGGTTGACCACCTGGTTTGACTGCCAACCGTCCCAGCGTGCGCTGCATGACGCCCATTGCGAAATAAGCTGGGGCGTTCTAGGGCATGAGGCACGGCATCTCGCAACGTGCATTGGCAACCGTGGAATGGGAACCGGTCAGTTGATCGCCGTCATCGGCCCGCGCAATGTCGAGACCGTGATAGCACTGGTCGGCGTCATGCTCAGTGGGGCCGCGTACACCATCGTCGAAGTACCAGGCCTGCCGTTTGACGCCAGTGACCGGCTTGCCCAGATCCAGCCCGACCTCGTCATCGCTACAGGCGGTTTCGCCCCCACATGCGCCAACGCCCTCACCTATAGCCTGGCCGGCAACGGCCAGCCCGGGACAGGGGTTACGCGTGATGCAGGCGGCCCAGAGGCCGCCGCTTATGTGCTGTATACCTCAGGCTCCACCGGCGAGCCCAAAGGCGTGGCTGTCTCTCACGGCAATATTGCTCACTATTGCCAAAGCCTCGCGCAGGCCCTGGCCATTCCCCCAGGGCTCAGCTATGCGCATGTCAGTACATTCGCGGCAGACCTGGGTAACACGGGGTTGTTTCTGATGCTCTGGACAGGGGGCAGTTTATACATTGCCGACGAGGCCGAACGCAAAGACCCACAAGCGTTGTATCGCCTGCTCATGGAGCGGGACATTGACGTGCTGAAAATCACACCGACCCAGTGGCGAACCGTGCTTGCACAGATTCCTGCCAGCCCCGGCCGGCGCCCGGCGCTTGGCTGGCTCCTGCTGGGCGGCGAGGCGCTGGAATCCTCACTGGCCCAGGCAACACTGGCCAGCGGCGCTACAGCGAGGCTGATCAACCACTACGGTCCAACGGAAACCACCGTGGGCGTCAGCATCTACCCCGTGGTGGAACAGGGCTCCGCGGGCGCGGATGAGCGCAGCGTACCTATCGGAAAAGCACTGGGTGGTACCCACTTCAGGGTTGTCGACCCTGAGGGAAACCTCTGCGCACCAGAACAGACGGGCGAACTATTCATCGGCGGGCCACAAGTCGCCATCGGTTACTGGAAACGTCCTGAGTTGAACCAAGGCCGTTTCTTGAACATAGCGGGCATGCGGTATTACCGTACCGGTGACCGGGTGGTACTGGACAGCGATGGCCATCTGCGCTTCATGGGGCGCGGCGACCTGCAGGTCAAAGTCAATGGCTACCGCGTGGAGCTCAGCCATATAGAAGCAGTACTGCTGAGCGCGCTCGACACCAGGGCAGTGGTGGTGCACCACCGTTTCGACGATCGCGATTACCTGCTGTGCGCCTGTGAAGGCCTTTCGAGGAGCGCGCCCGAACTTCGTACGCGCCTGGCCCAGCATCTCCCCCCACATATGATTCCATTCAGTTTTTACCTGCTTCCCCTGCTGCCGATGAATGCCAACGGCAAGCTTGACCGCTCTGCCGTGTCAGTGGAGCTGATAAAGCGCTTCGCCGACGACCTCGGTGACGTCGTGGTTGAGCACGCTGAAACAGCCACGCCTGAGGACAAGATCAGAGCAAAATTTCAGCGCCACTGCAGAACGGCAAACGTCGGCACCACGAGCAATTTTTTTGACATGGGTGGTGACTCCCTCGATGCCGTGCGGCTCATCTCGGAATTGCAGCTGGATGGTTTCGATGTGACCGCACGGGCATTCCTGAGCGCCCCTACGCTGGAGGGGCTGTTTGCCCAGCTAGACCGGGAACGGCCCTGCTCACCCGCCCAGCACCACGACGCAGTCGAGGGGCCCTGCGCTGCCGGACCTGCGCAAGCGTGGTTTTTGCAGCAGGACTTCCGAGAGCCTAACCGCTGGAGCCAGTCGATGTTTATCGAGGCAGGGGTTGCCTTGAATGCTGACCGCTTGCGCGAAGCCACCGCGCAGGTGCTGCAGAGGCACCCCCTGCTTCGCTCTCGTTTCCACTTTGATCACGCCACGGAACAGTGGGTGTTTGAGGCAACCGACACTTATGCGACTGCGTTTTCCCATGTTGAAACAGGCGCTGTGTCAGACCTGGACACCCTGCTCAATGGGCGTTACACGGCCCTTGAGCAGAACCTCAATATCAGTACCGGCCGCCTGTTTTTCCTGGAACTCATCGAGGCAGGCGGACACCAGTATTTATTGGCCGTGGCCCATCACCTGGTAGTTGATGTGGTGTCGTGGGGGCTGATACTGGATGAGCTGACAGTACATTACACCCATCCAGCCAACGCCACGCCACTGCGTGCGCGAACCTATGACCGCTGGGTTAGGCACCTTCATCAGGAAGGGCCACGCTGGGCCTCAGACTCGGCGTGGTGGCGGCAACGCCTACCGGACGCATGTTCGCCCTCCTTCGAGGCGGGAACTGAAAACGACGCGCAAACGGCATGGATCGCTTTCACACCTGCCCAGACGTCGACCATTCTCGAGAACGCGACGGCTACCGGTGTGCCCATTGATCGATACCTTATGGGTACTTACCTGCAGGTTGCCAACCGCCATTGGCCAGAGCCGACGGTGGGGGTGACCATCGAGAGTCACGGCCGGCTGAGCTTGAACGATGATGTCGACGTATCCAGGACCGTGGGGTGGTTCACCGCGGCGTTCCCTGTTGTCCTGAACGCCGTTGACCTGCTGGACACACCTGCCCAGGTCATCGAACAAGCGCTGCGTGAAATCCCCGACCTTGGGCATTCCCACGCCCTGTCGGGTTTGCCCCCTCTGGCCACCCGTTATTGCTTCAACTACCTGGGCAGAGCCCGCCTGGGCCTGCGTGACGACCTGAAGCTACGGCCAGCCCTCGTGACCTACGAAGGGGTACGAGGGCAGGAAAACCACCGGGTCAACCAGTTCAAACTGACGGGGCGGCTGGTTGAAGACCAACTGGTGCTGGACCTCAACTTCAATGGCCGGGCAACGTCCAGCGCCCACATGCAACATTTCGTGCAAGATTTTCGCACTGCCCTGCTAGGTGAAGCAGCCAACCCTCACCCTTGCTATCTGAGCCCCCATAGCTCTTCCGGCGCCTTGTGGAATATTCCCAGGCAAGTGCTCATGCATAAGCGCACACAAGAAGACGCCCGGGCCCGCCCAGCACCCAGTTGCCTATTCCTGACTGGCGCCACCGGGTTTCTGGGCGTACATGTGCTGCGCGAACTCTTGAGCCACAGTCAGGCAACTATCCACTGCCTGGTACGCGCTGGATCCCCCGCCATGGCCTGGCAACGGCTCGCCGACACCTGGGCCTATTACTTCAAGGACGACACACCCGCACTGTCCAGCACACGCGTCAACGTGCTGGTTGGCGACGTTTGCCAACTCGGGTTCGGCTTGGCTCAAGGCGAATGGGATCAACTCGCTGCCAGGGTGGACAGCGTGTACCACTTTGCCGCCGATACCCGCCTGGTCGGCAGCCGCGCCGATATGCAACGTAGCATCGTCGGCCCCACCCATGAACTCGTGCGGCTGCTGGAAACAGGCCGGGGCAAATCACTGCATTTCATGTCGACCCTGGCGGTAGGGGGTTGCTACCGGGGCGATGGCCCGGTGCGGTTCGACGAAGACGCGCTGGATGTAGGCCAGAGCTTTCTCAACGAGTACGAACGCAGCAAGTTCATGGCCGAAGGCGTGGTACGAGAACTGGCCTACCGTGGGCACAGCGCGTTCATCTATCGCTCCGGGAACGTGACGGGCCATTCGCAGACGGCCCTGTTCCAACGCAACGCCGACGCCAACCGTTGGGTGCAGTGCATCAGCGCGATCGCCCATGCGGGAACAGCCCCACTGTCTTATGACGAGCCGCTGGTGCTGAGCCCGATCGACACGGTTGCCCAAGGCATCGTCGCGCTCTCGCTGGACCCGATGCTGCCGGCCGGCACCTATCACGTGGACTCCCCTTTCACGGTCTCCGCGAACCAGTTCGTACAGGCTCTACAACAACTCGACATTCCAGTCCGACGCATCGACGCCGACGGCCTTCAGGCCGCGCTCGAGCGTTCGGGAAAGACCGCCCTGGCACCGGTTGCACTCGGCATGTTCTGGGCCTCACGCGAGCCGCGCAACGTGACCTATGACCACTCCAGGACCCTGGCGCGCTTACGTACATACGGCATTGAGTTTCCGCAACTGTCCAGTACCTGGGTCGATCATTTCGTACGGCGCCTGGATGACCTTGGCCTGTTCCGGCAGGCCACCCCGATGGAACGCACCGCATCGTCTAAAAACAGGAGTCAGCCTCAATGTTGAACCACCGAACCGTTGTTGTATCAGGCGGCACCTCCGGCATTGGCCGAGCCGTGGCCCTGGACCTGGCGCAGGCCGGCGTTCACGTGGCCATCAGCGGCCGCGATAAAAGCCGCCTCGAGGAAGTGTGCAGCGCTGCCCCACACCCGGGCGACATCATCGGCCTGGCCGCCGACGCCCGCGAACCAACTCACGTGGAGCAGCTTTGGCAAGCCAGCGAACGTGCCTTCGGCAGCCTGCCCAGTGCCTTTGTATTGTGCGCGGGACGCGGGTTGCCCGGGTCGCTACTGACCTCTGATCACCAACAGTGGGACGAACTGCTCACGGTCAACCTTCTCGCTGCAATGCAGCAACTGCGCGCTGCGGCCACGGCGCTGCGCAACCAGGGCGGGGATGGCGAAACCGTGCGCGATATCGTCGTGATCGGGTCCACGGTCGGCCGGGTGTTGTCTGCCGGCAACCCGGTCTACGGCGCCACCAAATTCGCCCTGCATTCGCTGGTGGAATCCCTGCGCCAGGAACTGGCTAGCCAGCTGATTCGCGTCACCTTGGTTGAGCCGGGGTTCGTACGAAGTGGTTTCCAGGAATCGGCAGGGTACGACATGCAAGCGTTCAACCAATTGGAACGCGACCAAGGCCCGTTCCTGAGTGCGTCCGACGTCGCCCGTTGCATTCGTTTTGTGCTCGAGCAGCCGCCCCATGTTCACGTAGACGACATCCGGCTGCGTCCCACGCGCCAGAAGGTCTGATTTCGACAACCGCAGCCTCTCAAACAAGGAATGAAGATGAACGTTCAGGTAAAAGCCCCAAGACGAGCTGTCGCCCCTGCCGTGGTGGCCACCGAGCTGACAACCGACACGCTACTGGCCTTGGCGGCGCGCGAAATCGGCGCAATCCATGTCAAGGGCTATTACCCCGTTGACGTGGCTGACGCCGCCGCCGCGCGATGCATCGACCACCCGAAACTGGGCCATTACAATAAAAAATACACCAGCAGCGTGGGCCGGATCTGCACCCCGCACATCGACTCCGAATGGGACCCGGTGGCAGCCCGCAAATATCACGATGAAGCGGTGGAAAACATTCATGACTTGCGCAGCCTGTTTTCGCCACACCTGACACCCGCCGACAAAATCCGCCTGAACCTTCAAGAGTTCTGGCCCGCCGGCGCCAACATTCAACGCTTGCACGGCCATAGCTGTTTCGTGGGTGCGATCCGCGTATTCAAACCGGCCTCGTCACGCTTTTTCCCGCATAACGACACCATCATCGAAGAGTCGGATGCCCCTGAACTCCAGGGCATCGAGGAGCAAATGGTCGCCAACATGTACTTGCGCACGCCCAGCAAAGGTGGCGACCTGCAACTCTGGTTGCGCGACCCGACCGCCGACGAAATGGTGAAAATCAGAGACGTCGAAGGCTTGCTGCCGACAGAGGTGGAAGCGGCGCCATTGGTGATCCATCCTGACGCAGGCGACCTGATCATATTCAGTTCCAGAATGCTGCACGCCGTGACACCCAGCGATGAAAGCTACCGTATCGGCATGGCCGCCTTCATTGGCTGCTATGGGAGCGAGCGCCCGCTGACTTACTGGAGCTGACCCGGCGCTACCGGGGCGCCCCCTGCGCCGGGGGCGCCACTGGGCCCGGGGTAACGGTTGAACATCGAGGAAACTCATTGGCCAGGTATCTGGAAATTCTGAATAAACGCGCGGACATTCTGATCTGTACCGCATTCCTGATCCTGTGGTCCTCAGGATTCGCCATCGTCAAAGTGGGCCTGACGTACAGCAGCCCCCTGCTGTTCCTGTGGCTACGCTATGCCCTGGTGGTACTGGTGTTGACCCCCCTGATACTGATTCAACGCCCCCCGTTGCCAAAAGGCCGCCAGTGGCTGGGCCTCATCGTCTCGGGGTTGTTGATGCAATGCGTGTATTTCGCCGGTACCTACCTGGCGATCAGCGCCGGGATATCGGCGGGGCTGCTGGCACTGATTGTGTCGATGCAGCCGGTGCTGGTGGGTGTGGCATCGCCCATCGTGCTGCGTACCCCCGTTGCCCGTCTTCAGTGGCTGGGGCTGTTGCTGGGCTTCCTGGGGGCGATCGTGGTCATCCTCAGCAAGTCGCGGGTGGAAACCTTCACGGCGCTGGGCCTGGGCCTGGCGGTGATCTCACTGCTTGGCCTTACCGGCGCCGTGTTGCTGGAGAAAACCCTGCCCCCGCAGCCGGTGCTGGTTTCATTGGCCGTGCAGTACGTGATGGGGCTGGTGGTGGTCGGGCCTTTGGTGCTGGTGGCCGAGGTACCTCGGCTGGAGTTGAACGGGGCGCTGCTCGGCGCACTGGGTTACCTGGGGCTGTGCAACTCACTGCTGGCCGTGGCATTGCTGATGTTGATGGTGCGCCGCAACGAAGCGGCCAAGGTGTCAGCGGTGTTCTTTCTGGTGCCACCTTGCGCGGCGCTGTTTGCGCTGTGCGTGCTCCACGAGCCGATGCCTCTGCTGGCCTGGGCCGGCGTGCTGCTGGCGGCAAGCGGGGTGAAGTTGTGCACCACGAAAGTGGCGCGCCAACCGGTGGGGGGCGAGCAGTAACGCATCTGGCGGTGTTGGAATCCGATTGAATCCCCGGCGACGATGGCGGTCGGTTAATAGGAGAGCATGACGACGATAACCCAAAGGAGGCGCCCAATGAGCCTATCGATGACTATCTTCAGCATGATTGCCGCCTGGTTGGCGATTGCCTTTGCCATGTTGTGGGGCATCCTGCGCATCGCCCGCCGGCATGCACCCGCCGCGCCTGTGCCAGTACGCCGTGAGCGCGCGCCGCTGGTGCCACGCCACGCGGCAGCCTAGGCCGTGGCGAGCGGCCACCCCACCACGCCTGATGGGCGTTATTTTGTGGTGAAAGGGCAACTGTGGCGGTGCTCCAACCCGGCGTTGGATGAAGCGACTCGCTCGGTGCTGGTCGCGCAATTGATGGCGGCGCGGCGGGCGGTACGGGCTGCCAATGCGGCCCAGGATCCGGCAGCGTTGCGGGTCGCGCGCGCTGCGGTACAGGAGGCGAAGGTCGCACTGGGAGAGCGTGGCCCGCCGTGGTGGAGCGATGGAAGTCCGGACTTCAATCGCAAACGGATAATGAACACGCCCTACGCACCGTGGTGGCAGGCGCTGGAAGCTTGATGTACACCCACGGCTCCGGCGCGACGTTCTCTCGGCTGAGCGGTATGGCATCACTCAGTGCGCCACCCTCTTCGCCCCTGCCGGAGTATGATGGGCGGGAACCCGCCAGGAATATGGACATGCCCACCGGACAATGCCTTTGCGCCAGCGTCAGATTTTCCCTTGAGGCAGCGCCTCTGTTCTTCTACCGATGCCACTGCTCCCTGTGCCGCCGGCAGACGGGTACCGGCTACAACTGCGCGACCATCGTCACCGCCACCCACTTCCACTGGCTGGCGGGGCAGGCCGATATCAGTACCTGGCAAAAGCCCAGCGGCTACCGCAATGACTTCTGCACACAGTGCGGTACCACCGTGCCCAATCTCCTGCGCGGCTTGCCCTACGTGTGGGTACCGCTGGGGCTGCTGGACCCGCAGACCCATTCAATGACCTGCATTGGCGACTATTGCCTGAACGATGCGATGCCATGGGACACCTTGCGCTCGCACACTTGCTTGGAGGGCGCCCCACCATCGGTGGAGTCGCTGATCGCTGCGCTGGGGGTCAGCCCGTTGTAGCAGGCGCAGCTGATTCGACAACCATCCGATCATGCGCCGTCCTGATATTCACCTGCATGGCGACGCAGGAGCAGCTCAACGCCAACCTGTTGCTGGCCCTTGTGAGATCGGGAAGGGGCACCGTGGTGTGGCAGGGTGACCGCAGCGCCTGCTTCCCGAGTTTCGCCCGGTCCCACAGAGCAAACCCCGCTACCGCATTCACCCCTGTAGGACCGGGCGCGAGCTCGGGAACGGGGCACCGCGGTGTGGCTGACGCCCGAACATCGGCGCTCTTCAGCCATCAGGCCACGCCTGCCCCAGTATCTGACGCAGGCACCGCCACCTCGACCGAGGCCGGCTGCGCCCCCGCCTTGTTGGCCACCCCAAACGGTACATGCACCATCGGCAGGTTACCGGCCGGCGATTGCAGGTGGCTGCGCTGGTCGTCGAAGAACATGTGCGGCTTGAGGATGGACAATACCCTGGCCTTTTCCATTCCTCCGAGGAAAAACGACTCGTCGGGCGACACGCCCCAGGTTTTCAGGGTGGTCACTACCCGCTCGTGGGACGGCGCGTTGCGCGCCGTGACGATGGCAATGCGCAGGATGCGCTGGTAGTCCGGGCACTGGGCGATTTTTTCATCCTCCAGGGTGCGGATCAGCGACAGCTTGCGGAACAGGTCTGCCAAGGGCCCGGGCTGATGCGGGATGGCCTGGTGCGCGCGCTCATAATCCTGGAAGTCGTCGAGGTTGTCGTTTTGCTTGTACACGCTTTCGGCTTCGTCGTCGGCGATCACGCCGTCGAAGTCGAAAGCCACGCGCAGCTCGGTGTCTATTTCGTCATCGACGATGCGCGTGGGCAGCACCAGACCTGCTGGGTAGCTGGCATCGATGGCCCGCTGCACGTCCGGTTCGTGGGCACTGAGAAACAGCGAAGCGTTGAACGCCGGGATGTATTCGTAAGGCGAGCGACCGGACATGAACGCGGCACGGGTGATATCCAGCCCGTAATGGTTGATGGACCGGAACACGCGCAGGCCGGTTTCGGGCGAGTTACGTGATAACAGCACCACTTCCACCGGCAACTGCTCGGGAAATGCCTTGTTGATGCTCAGGAAACGGCGAATGAACGGAAACGCCACGCCTTTGGCAAAAGGCGCGTCGATGTTCTGTTCCTGGTGCTGACGGTATGCCTCCACACCCTGGTTTTCGTAGATATCGTCGGACACGGCAAGGTCGAACAACGCGCTGGAGGCAACGCCCACGACCAGTTTTTTCTCGATGGGGTAAGGCATGGTGGGTTCCTGAATGGGAGACGTCCCTCAACCCTGCAGCGGCCGTCAGGCCGGGTCCCAGGCGTATGGTTTGATCACTCGAGTACGGGCCGCAGGAAGCTTCGCTCATAGCTCACGATGAACTTCAGCTCAGTGGCTTCCTCCACCAGCCGTATGCATTCCGGGTCCTGCGCCGCCTGCTGGCGATACTGCTCGTATTCGGCCAGGCTGGCAAAGCTGAACAGGCAGTAAGCGATGTTGCTGGCGCCCTCGGCCGGCAGGAAGTAGCCGTGATGCTGGCCGCCAAAGCGTGCCACCAGGCTGATCCATTCGCGCGAATAGCGCTCGAAGGCCGGTAGCTGGTAAGGGTCGATGATGTATTTGACGTGGCAGGTGATCATGGGGCATTCCTTTGATGTGAATGACATTATGCCGTCCTGCGTGCAGGTTTGGCACATGAAGCCCGCTCCACTTCACTCACGGCTTGGAGCGAGCCGGAGACAGGGCCGAAGCCCTGACCCGGTCGCCCCTCAACGCGCGACTTGCCACAAAGCCCCGTACTGGTGAGCCTGGCGCATTAGCACCAGGTCTTTGCGCCGCACAACGTTAGTGGGGTACGGCGTGTCCAGGTTACTGGTGTCCATGTGCGCCACCGCATGGCCCTGTTCCCCGATGACGATCACCTCCTGGCGCGGAAACGCGAAAGTGTCCGGGCCGAATACCCCGCTGGCGCCAAAGCTCCCCACTGCCGGGTCGAGGCTGTTGGCGAAGGCCATGTACAGATTGTTCTCACCGGCCCTCACGCGGCCCAGGTGCCAATGGTACGGGTCCGCGCCCGTGGGGATTGGCGCTGGATGGGCGATGGCCGTGCCGGGGTGGGCACCCGGCAGGGGCGCCGACAGGGCCGCGGGGCAGGCGATAAGGTCACAGCCACGCAGGGCCAGCACCCTGCCCGCTTCGGGTACCAGACAATCGTCACCGATCAACAGCCCTACCCGCCCCAGCGGCAGGTCGAGGGTTTTCCAGGTGGTTCCGGGCGTGGCCCAGGCCTTGTCGCCCTCGCTCAGGTGCAGTTTGTGGTAATGGCCCACCACCCCTTCAGGCCCCACCACCACGGCGCTGTTGTACAGCGCCTGCCCTTCGGCCAACACCAGGCCCGCTACCAGGTGGACTCGCAGCTCTATGGCCAGGTTCAGCAACGCGCGGACCTCGGGGCCGTCCAGTGCCAGTGCGCTGGTGTCATCGACATAACCGCCACTGAGCGACAGCTCTGGAAAAACCACCAACTCAGCACCCTGGACCTTGGCGGCCTGAGCCTGCTCGGTGATGGCACGCAGATTCGCGGCGGTATCGCGGCCTGGCGCGAACTGCCCCACTGCAACAGCGGACACCTTGCCCCTGGCCCGCGGCGACAGGCCGTACAGGCCGAAGAAATCCAGCGGGTTCCAGGCGTAGGCCGGCTGCGCCAGTTCTTTGTATAACGCCGGCCGACGCGCTGCCATTAGCGTGGGCTGGCGGTCACGCACGCGCGCCAGGTCCAGTTTGCCAAACAGCAGACCGTCGCCTTTATCGAGGATGCCCTGCACATGGCCATCGGGCTCGATCACACAGGTGCCACCGCTGAATTGCACACCGCGCTCCTGGCCCCAGCGGTTACTTTCCACCAGGTAGCAACCGTTTTCGAACGCACGGTTGATCCAGTAAGGCGCCGGCGTGCGCTCAGCCAGCCAGTTGCTGACGTGGCAGATCACGTCTGCACCGCCCAGGCCTGCCACCCGGGCGGTTTCCAGGAAGTGGATGTCCATGCAGATCAGCAGCGCGATGCGGCCGATGGGGGTGTCGAACACCTGGTGGCCCAGGTCACCGGACGCGGCCCATTTCGGTTCGCTGATGTAGGGGTGGGTCTTGCGGTGCTTGCCGACCACGCCCTGGGGGCCGATCAGCACGGCGGCGTTGTAGTAGAGGTCGTCCACCGGGTCGACCTCGGGCATGCCGATGACCACGTGGCAACCGTACTGCCGCGCCAGGCGGGCAAAGCGTTCGGTGGTAGCGCCCGGAATGCTCTCCACATAGGGCGCTACTTCTTCGCGGTCCTGCCAGCAGTAGCCGGTGGTGCCCATCTCCGGGGTGACGATCAGTTGCGCACCGGCGCGAGCGGCCTCCTCCACCCATTCACTGAGGCGGTCCAGGTTGCGGGGTTTCTCGAACAGCGTGGGTTCGAATTGCACGGCAGCGACATTGAGCAGGTTATTCATGATTGGCTTCCTCAGGCGGCAGTCGAACGGGTGAGCGGCTGCGGGCCGCCGTAGGTGTGGGACGGTTGCCACTGGGTGGCCATGTCCTGGGGAAAGCTGCTGAAGTAGTAGCGGCCCCGGGTCATCAGGCTGAGCGCTACGTGCAGCACTGGACCCACCAGCATGGCGATGAAGGACGCGTAGTACATGGGGTAGGCGCCGAGGATGCCAGCGGCGCCGATGGCCACGGCGATCAGCAGGCTGAACACGCCACAGGGGTTCCAGGAACGCAGGTGCTCACGGCGGAACTCGACGAAATCACTGGGCGCCAGGTTCAGCATTTTGCGGCACACCAGGTAGTCGGCGAGGATGATGAACACCCAGGTGTTGGTGAGAATGCCGGTGATGGCCAGGAAGGTACCGGTGTACTGCAGCACGTTGAACACGTAGAACACCACGCCCACGAGCCACACCACCAGCATCCACCACTGGCGACCGGGGCGGTAGTTGAGGGTCATGTCCATGGTGTTGGACAGGGCGATGGAACCCGAATAGAGGTTCATCACGTTGATGCGGATTTGCGTGACGATGGCGAAGATCACCCCGATCAGGCCCAGCACCGTGGGGAAGATGAAGCCGGGGTCCATGGCCTGGGCGAAGGCGTCGCCCTGGGTGATGTGTGGAATCAGGGTATACGCCAGATAGGCACCGCTGAGCATCACCGCAACGATCGGCAGCAGCATGCCCAGCATGATGGTGGCCGTGCCCTTGTGGCTGATGGTCGGCTTGGCGAAGCGGCCATAGTCAGTAGCCATCAGGCCCTGGAACACGATCTGCCCGTTGGCCATGTTCATCACCATCCACAAGGCGGTGGCGCTGTCCTGGCTGTGGGGCATCCAGCCAGCCGGGCCCACGGCGTCATAGTTGTGGGTGAGCTGGTACAGGCAGAAGGCGAACAACACCACGAAAATCGGCACACCCCAGGTCTGCAGGAACTGCATGGACGACATGCCCTTCCAGGCGAACAACACGGTCACCAGGCCAATGCCGGCGAAAATCGCCACCCCGGCCAGCGAGCCGACCTCCACCCCCGCGTAGTGGGCGATGGCATGGGAGACGATGGTGCCCTCGAACAGAAAGTAGAAAATGAAGTTCACCGCGTAGATCAGCGAGGTGAACGCCGAGCCCATGTAGCCAAAGCCCAGCCCGCGGGTCAGCAGGCTCAAGGACAACCCTTCCTTGGCCGCAAGCTTCATCACGCAGGCGCCGATGAGGGTGGCGAACACCACCATGTACAGGATGGGAATGAGGATCTTCGGCCAGCCCACCTGGTAGCTCATGTCGGCGCCCAGGCTGAACCAGAACATGGCGGTGGAGTTGCCCAGCAGCACCAGGATGATCGCCGGGATGGGCCAGCGGTAGCGGCTGGGCACGCGGCCCACCGCGTAGTCTTCCACGGCTTCGGCTTCGGTGATGTCCTGGGGGCCCTGGAACCAGTCTTTCAATTTGCTCATGGGGTAAACCTCGTTTTTCGGGCGTGCGAAGGCCCGGACCGCGGCTGGCCGCGATGGCGTGTGTGGAATCAATCAAAGGGGTGACGCGGGGGTATCAGGGGGGCGCGCGTTCGGGGCTGTCGTTGTCGATGATCTGCTGGGCAACCACGTCCATGCTGCAGCGCTGGGCCATGGCGTCTCGCTGGATGCGCTGGTGCGCCTGAGGCTCGCTGAAGCCGTGGCGGGCCATCAGCAGGGTCTTGGCCATGGAGATGCGCGACACCGCGGACTGGCGAATTTCCAGTTTGCGGATCTCCGCCAGCATGGCCACGCGCCGGCGCCAGAACGAGCGCGCGATCAACAGTTGGGTGAGCAGGCCGAAGGGTTTCAGCGGCCGTTCGATGACCGCCGCGGGCTGGCTGAGCAGCACCAGTTGCAGCATCGAGGGGTTTTCATAGCCGACGATGGCGATGATCGGCGGGGCTTGTTCATCCAGGCTGTCCACCAGGCGCTCGATGGCCTTGCGCTGGTCCAGTTCGATGGACAGCAGCACGACGTCGACGCCCGGGGGCAGGCGTTCGGGCACCGGCCATTGTTGCTGCACCTCGCAGCCGATACGTTGCAGGTGGCCCAGCACGATCTGCGCTTCCGTGTCTTGCGGGTGCAATACCAGCACACGCAAGCCCTTCAGTTCACCCAGCAGGTTGGCAGTGGTCATGGCCGCCTCACTCGTTGCCGTCGAGCAACAGTTCGATCAGGTACGGGCTGGGGTGCTCCTGCTGTTCAGCCTGTTCCAGTACCTCGAAGCGGCCGTTGGCATCAATGCGCGCCAGCCGTGGCCACAGCCAGGTGTGGTGGTTCTCGGCGTCGATGCGCACCGGGCCTTGCGGAGCCTCGAAGGTCGAACCGGCCAAGGCCGCGCGCAGGGCATCGAGGTTGTTCGGCTGCGCCTTGCGCGCTGCCTGGGCGTAGAGGTGCACCTGAAAATACGCCGCTTCCGCGCCTGCGGTGATCGGTGCATCGGCGCCATGGCGCTGACGATAGCGGCTCACGAACTGACGGCTCAGCGGCGTGTCCACCGTGTCGAACCAGGGCGCGGCGCAGATGTGCCCGGCACTCACGTGCGCGGGCATCATCGCCACTTCGGCTTCGGTGGTCGACAGGCTGATGATGGGCCGCCGCGCCGGGTCGAAACCGGCTTCGTGGTAGGCACCGTACAGGGCCGGAATATCGCCGCCCACCACCGTCGAATAGATCACGTCCGGGAGGGTTTCACGCACCCGCGCCATGACCTGGCGACAGGCGTCGAGACCGGCGCCGAAGGGCAGGTAGATCTCGTCGACGACTTCCCCACCGGCTTGCTCGAACAGGTCACGCATGATGCGGTTGGACTCGACCGGGTACACGTAGGGCACGCCGACGAACAGCACACGGCGGCCAAAATGCTTCAACGCGTGGCGGGCCAGTTGCAGGGAGTTCTGGTTCGGCGCGGCGCCGGTGTAGTACACAAAGGGGGAATATTCGAAACCTTCATACAAGGTTGGGTAGAACAGCAACCGGCGGCGGCTCTCTACTACCGGTAACACTGCCTTGCGGGTGCTGGACATATGCGTGCCGAACAGCACCTGCACGCCATGGCGGTCACACAACTCCAGGGCGGCCTGGCGATAGCTTTCCGGGGTGGCGCCAATGGGCAGGCGGACCGCCTCAACGGGCACACCGTTGATACCGCCCTGTTCGTTGACTTCATCAATGGCCAACAGCGTCGCCTGGGCTTGGGTGGCTTCCACGGCGGCGGTCATGCAGGTACTGGAAAACAGCAGGCCGACCTTGAGGGTGGCGGGTTGCGGGGATGCGGGCATCGGGGGTCTCCGTCATACCAGTCAACGGTGCCCAAGCGTTGCGCGGCAGGCGCACGCAGGCGGAAAGCGACCAGTATGGGGAATGGAACCGGGCAGGAACATGCCTGATTCAAAACCGACGACGTTGTCGGCAAAGGAGGTGTCGGCACCGGCGAGGAATATCTGCATCGTTGGAGATATTCAGCCTGGCGGAGCAGGCCGGGTGCGTCGATGGGAATTGAAAAGCAAGTTGCGGGCCAACAGTCTCCCAGCCCCGCCTGCAAGGACAGTTGCCGCTACTTGGTTTGTGGGCGCCGGGCCCACGCGCATCCAGATGGTGCGCGCCCGCACCGGCACGCCCGAATCGGAACCACGCCTGTCGAGCCGCCGCGCTCGACGCCAGCGGAACTAAGCGCTCGCTGGCAAACCGGCGCCGGCGCTGCGCCGCTGGTTCGCGGGGGCCGGGCGGCCAAAGTAGTAGCCCTGGAAATGCGAGCAGCCTTCCTTGATCAACTGCTCCATCTGCTCGGCCGTCTCGACGCCCTCGGCAGTGGTCTTGATCAGCAGGCTGTTGCTCATGCCGGTAATGGCCCGGATGATTGCCAGGGCCTCCTTGCTGTTCTTCATTTCGCGCACGAACGACATGTCGATCTTGATCCGGTCGAACGGAAACGAGCGCAGATACCCCAGCGACGAATACCCCGTGCCGAAGTCGTCGAGCGATATGGCCACGCCCAGTGCCTTGAGTGCCCGCAGGGTGTCCAGGTTGCCTTCGTTGTCCTCCAGCAGCACGGACTCGGTAATTTCCAGCTCAAGGCGCGCCGGCTCAAGCCCGGCATCACTGAGCGCCAGCGCCACGGCATCCACCAGGCCCGGGTTCTTGAACTGCACCGGCGACAGGTTCACCGCCACGGTCTGCGGCGTGCCCCACGTGGCGGCCTCCTTGCAGGCCAGGTTCAGCGCGCGGTTACCCACTTCATGGATCAAGCCCGTCTCTTCCGCCATGGTGATGAAGTCCATGGGCATGATGGTGCCCTTAGTGGGGTGCTGCCAACGCAACAGCGCCTCGTACCCTGAAACCTCGTCGCCACCGTGGGTAACGATCGGCTGGTAATGCAACTGCAGATGCCCCAGGTGCAGTGCCGTGCGCAGGTCAGTCTCCAGGGTGCGGCGGTGGCGGGCCGCTTCGTCGAGTTGAAACTTGAACCGCTCGAAGCGGTTGCGGCCATTGCGCTTGGCTTCATACAACGCCATGTCGGCATAGCCCATCAGTTGCTCGGGGCTGTCGTGGTCCTGCGGGGACAGTGCGATACCTACGCTTACCCCCACCGAGCAGCTATGGCCATCAATCAGAAATGGCGGCCGTACGGCCTGGATCAGGCGCTGCGCCATCAACTCGGCCGCCTCCGCTATCTCCAGTTCAGGAAGAATCACGGCGTACTCATCCCCGCCCAGGCGGGCCAGGGTGTCGACCTCCCGCAGTTCCATTTCCAGGCGGCTGCTCAACGCCCGCAGCAACTTGTCGCCAATACCATGGCCAAGCGAATCGTTGACGTTCTTGAAGTCGTCCAGGTCCAGGCACAGCGTGGCGGTGATCCTGCCCGAGCCCTCAGCCTGCAGCAGCGCTTCCTTGAGCTTCTGATGAAACAGTACTCGGTTCGGCAACCCGGTCAGTGCATCGTGGTGGGCCATGTGATGGATCCGCGCATTGGCCTCCAACTCCACCGTGACGTCCTCCGCCACGAACAGCACGTATTCCGAGCCATTGCCGGGGTCCTGGTTGAGTACCGTGCGGCTTCTGAGCGTGCGAGGCCCGCGGTTGGTGCCGACCAGCGCCTCGACCGTCTTGATGGCGCCTAAGCTCAGGTCCTCGCCCATCTGCTGTTCGATGTACGCTGCGGTATCCGCCGACAGTGCCTCGCTCATCAATTGGCCCACCATGCTGGCTCCGTTGGGCACGAACAACGCCTCGGCCTGATGGTTCGCCAGGAGGATGCGGTTGGTCTGCACGTCCTTGACGATGACACTGGCCGGAATATTGGAAATCACCGAATCCAGGAACTGCGATAGCGAAGCCATCTCGGCGCTGTACTGCTCGGCACGCACATTGGCCTCAAGCAGTTGCAGCTCTTTCTCGCGCCGCTCGGTGATATCGCGCGTGACCTTAGCGAAGCCGATCATCTGGCCGTCGTCATCGTGAATGGCGTCGATGACCACATGCGTCCAGAAATGCGAACCATCCTTGCGCTGCCGCACGCCCTCGGCCTGGAAGCGCCCCTCGCGCCGCGCCGTTTCAAGGCCATGGGCGGGCATCCCCGCCGCCCGGTCTTCCGGGGTATAGAACAGCGAAAAATGCTGGCCGACGATCTCGGCCGCCTTGTAGCCCTTGGCGCGTTCAGCGCCCGGGTTCCAGTTCGTCACAATGCCTTCTGGCGAAAGCATGTAGATCGCGTAGTCCACGACGCTCTGCACGAGCAGGCGGTACATGGCATCGGAGGCGTCGGTGAACTGCATCTGCGGGTCTCGAGCGGGATCGGAAGGGCTTGCCTGATTGATGGCATTATGCCGTCTCGCGCAATGACAGGGTATTGCCCAAAAGTACCGGTCGAGGGCGCTACAGCGGGCGGCCAGCCCTCCTCACCTGCACACGATGGAAATGATCACCGCCATCAGTTCGTCCTTGGCCTCCTCGGGGGAAATCCGCGTTACGCCTGATACTGCGCGCCGTTCGTGACGTGGCCAGGTCCGCTTGCCACAGGCAGCGCATGTCATTGAAGGGGAACATCAGCTACGCGCCGAGCCAGGCAACGTGGCCTGCAGGAGAGAGGGCTTTGAAGAACCACACCAGGGAGTCAGGCATGGTAGCCAGGCTGCTGTCAGGATCTGCACGAAGTATACGGTTTCGGTTCAGAATCGTCCGTGGGAGCTGGCTTGCCAGCGAACGTCCAGACACGGCCAAAAGACGCATCCAGCCGAGCTCGACAGCGATGCCACGGGTGACTGGCGTGCGTATGACATCGCACACCCCGTGGAGAACGGTGGGGGGTGCCGGCTGTTCAGTATCGCTGGCGAGCCGGCCTGGGCGCTGGGCGCGCGTTCAGTGTTTCAACTGAGCCGAGTCAGATAAGGTGGCAACTCCGGCTCCGGCAACACCGACAGCACCTTCAGCCGTTGCAGCGTCCGCTCGCGGGCGCGCAGCAGGTGGTCACGCAGGCTCAGCGCCGCTGAATCGACGTTGCCATGCAACAGCGACTCGATCACCAGCCGGTGCTCCACCAGGGTGGCTTCGTCGACACCCAGGCCCAGGGCGTCGTTGAAGATGCGGCTGACGTTCATGGGGCTCTGATAGAGCTGAATCAGCGCCGCCATCTTGCGGTTGCGCAGCCCGGCCAGGCAGCACACGTGCAGGTCCTGCTCCAGTTTTTCAACCCCGGCAGCTGTCGCCTGGGTCGGTGCCTGTTGCAACTGGTTGATGTGATCGAGCATGCCCAGCAACGTCTCACGGCTCAGGCCCGACGCGGTCTGCTGCAGGGCCTGGGGCTCCAGCAACGCGCGCAATTCGTAGTCGTCGGTGATTTCCCGTGCGGTCAACGGCCCGGCCAGCCACTGCCCGTAGGGTTCCTTCTCGACCAGGCCGCGGTCGCGCAAGCGCATCAGCGCCTCACGCACCACGCTGCGGCTGACGCCGAAATGCTCGGCCGACGCGTGCTCATCCAGCCGATAGTGCCCGAACACCATCACAGTCGATACGCACGTGGCGATCTCATCGTAGACCCGCTCGCTGAGCGGGCGCAGGTCAATCAATTCCTCGCCCGACTCCAGGCCCAGCAATTGCCGCGTCAGGGTGACGCGCACTGGCGGCAGGTCCAACCCTTGTGGGTTGATCAGGTAGCCACGGCCCTCGAAACGGCGCACCAGGCCCTCTTCGCACAGCAGCGCCAGTGCCTGGCGCACAGGCACGCGGCTGGTGGCGAACAGCTCGGCCAAGGGCGCTTCCAGCAACACCAAGCCCGGCGCGGCACGGCCCTGCAGGATGGCGTCACGCAAGGCACTGCGAATCAGCCCATAACGCGGGGCACTGCGGCTCTCTTCGGTTACAAGGTCGTCGGCGACCAACATCAGCGGCATTTCCTTTCAAGGGCGCGGAAAAATTCTCTCACACCTGGCCTTGGGTGTGGGGCGGTTGCGCAGGCACCAAAGTGGGGCCGTTTACCCGCACGTGTTACTTTTTTGCTCACAAATGGATATTTAACAAATAGATCCATTTTTCGATCTCGACTCCCCCTTCCCCTTTGAATGTTTCAAGAACGCTTGTGCTTGTGCATTCTGCGTGCCTGATCTGCGGGTTGGCATGATGCATGCTTCATTAAAATGTATGGATATAGCAAATGTACATTTTTAATAAAGCCCTGTTTTCGGAGCCGTTCATGAACGACCTTCACGCCCCGCTCGATGGGTCCACCCTCGCCGCAGCCTATGCCGACGGCACCCAAGACCCCGTCGACGTGTTCGAGGCCGCCGCCGAAAGGGCTCAGGACAGCGAGGCGGTCTTCACTGCCCTGACGCTGGAGCGGGGCCGCCGCGAAGCCCACGCCTCCCGTGCGCGCTGGCAGGCCGGTGCGCCGCTGTCCGCCCTGGACGGCGTGCCCATGGCGTGGAAGGACCTGTTCGACATGGCCGGCACGGTCACCACCGCAGGCGCCGCGTTTCGTCGCAACGCCGCCCCCGCGCCACACGATGCCACGCTGGTGCAACGCTTGACCCAGGCAGGGCTGGTCAGCGTGGGCAAGACCAACCTCAGCGAGCTGGCCTATTCGGGGCTGGGCCTGAACCCCCATTTCGGCACCCCCACCCTGCCCAGCCACTCGGGTGAAGCCCGGGTGCCAGGCGGTTCGTCTTCGGGCTCGGCCATTGCCGTCGCCACCGCGATCGTGCCGATCGCCATGGGCACCGACACCGCGGGGTCGATCCGCATTCCGGCCGCCTTCAATGGCCTGGTGGGTTACCGCAGCAGCCGCCAGCGCTACAGCGCACACGGCGTGTTCAGCCTGGCCCGCAGCCTCGATGCTCTGGGGCCGATCACCCGCAGCGTGCGCGATGCGCTGGCCATCGACCAGTTCCTGACAGGTGGCCCGGCGGTGCAACCGGCGGACCTGCGCAACCTGCACGTGCGTGTCGACGATACAACCTTGAACGACCCGCGCGTGGACGCCGCCGTCAGGGACAACCTGCACCATTGCCTGCAGCGACTAGGCCAAGCCGGGGCGCGCATCGACCGTCGCCCGGTGCACGCCTGGCACGCGACCCTGGACTGCATCGCCGAACACGGCTGGCTGGGCGCTGCCGAGGCCTTTGCCCGCCATGAGGCGCTGCTCGACAGCCCCGAGGCCGAACAACTCGACCCACGGGTACGCAAGCGCCTGGAAGCGGCACGCACGCTGCCCGCCAGCGTGCAACTGCACCTTTACGAACGTCGCGCCCTGTTGCAGGCACGGCTCAAGGCAGAACTGGACGGCGCCCTGCTGGTGACGCCTACCGTAGCCCACGTGGCGCCACTGCTGGCGCCCCTGGCCCAGGACGATGTGCTGTTCGCCAGCACCAACCTGGCCACCTTGCGCCTGACCATGGCCGGCAGCCTGCTGGACATGCCCGGCATCGCCCTGCCCAGCGGCGTCGACCGCGCCGGGCTGGCCACCAGTTGGCTACTGGCCGGGTGCAGCGGTGACGACACCCCGGTACTGCGCGCGGCCCTGGCCGTGGAACAGCTGTTCGCCCACCCCGCCTGACCCGCTTCATTCAGACGGCTTCTTTCAGGGGCGCCGGGGGCCCGGCCCAAGCGCTCATCCGTTGTCACCGGGAGGAGGATGTACCCATGGCTAAAGAGATTCTGGTATCGATCGGCGTGGACGTTGACGCCGTCGCCGGCTGGTTGGGTTCGTACGGCGGCGAGGATTCGCCGGACGATATCTCCCGCGGCCTGTTCGCCGGTGAAGTGGGCGCCCCGCGCCTGCTCAACCTGTTCAGGAAGTACGACCTGCGCACCACGTGGTTCATCCCCGGGCACTCGGTGGAAACCTTCCCCAAGGAAATGAAAGCCGTCGCCGACGCGGGCCACGAGGTGGGCATCCATGGCTACAGCCATGAAAACCCCATCGCCATGACCGCCGAGCAGGAAGAAATCGTCCTGGACAAGTCCATTGCGCTGATCACCGAACTGACCGGTCGCCGCCCCACCGGGTACGTCGCACCGTGGTGGGAGTTCAGCCGCGTCACCAACGAACTGCTGCTCAAGAAAGGCATCAAGTACGACCACAGCCTGATGCACAACGACTTCACCCCCTACTACGTGCGCGTGGGTGACGAGTGGACCAAGATCGACTACAGCCAGCACCCCGACACCTGGATGAAACCGCTGGTGCGTGGCCAGGAAACCGACCTGGTGGAGATCCCGGCCAACTGGTACCTGGATGACCTGCCCCCGATGATGTTCATCAAGAAATCACCCAACAGCCACGGCTTCGTCAACCCGCGCCACCTGGAAGAAATGTGGCGCGACCAGTTCGACTGGGTATACCGCGAGCACGACTACGCCGTGTTTCCCATCACCATTCACCCTGATGTGTCCGGGCGCCCCCAGGTGCTGCTGATGCTCGAACGCTTCATCGAGCACATGCAAGACCATGCCGGCGTGCGCTTCGTGACCATGGACGAGATTGCCGACGACTTCATCAAACGCCACCCCCGCCAGCGCTGATCTTTATCCCGCCGAGGATTGACCATGACTACGCCCACCGCCGTTTTCGCACCTGAGCAGGTGCCTGCCGCCGAATGGAAGCCACAGTACCTGACGTCAGGAGATGTCAAATACGCCACCTGGATCGCGTTCTTCGCGTGGGTGTTCGCGGTGTATGACTTCATCCTGTTCGGCACGCTGTTGCCGGTGATGGGTGAGCACTTCAGCTGGAACCAGGCTACCCAGGCAGAGATTGCCACCTGGGTAGCCCTGGGCGGTGCCGTGGTGGCCTTCGCCATCGGCCCGGTGGTGGACCGCCTGGGCCGCCGCAGCGGCATCATCTTTACCGTCACCGGTTCTGCCCTGTGCTCGTTGCTGACCGCCTTTACCGCAGGTGTGGGCAAGGGCGGCCTGATTGCCGTGCGCTCGGTGGCAGGCCTTGGCTATGCCGAGGAAGGGGTCAACGCCACGTACCTGACCGAGATCTACGCGGCCTCCACCGACCCGAAGCTGGTCAAGCGTCGCGGGTTCATCTACAGCCTGGTGCAAAGTGGCTGGCCGGTCGGCGCCCTGATCGCCGCTGGCTTGACCGCCCTGCTGCTGCCCAGCATTGGCTGGCAAGGGTGCTTCGTCTTCGCCGCCATCCCGGCGTTCGTGGTGGCGATCCTGGCTCGCAGGCTCAAGGAAAGCCCACAGTTCCAACTGCACCTGCGCATCGCCCACCTGCGCAAGGCCGGCGAAGACGCCCAGGCACAAGCCCTGGCCAAGGCCTACGGTATTGATTACCAGGAACACGCCAAGGCCGGTGTCGGCGCGGCGTTCCGCGGCCAGGCCCTGCGGGCCACGCTGGTACTGAGCGTGGCACTGTTGCTCAACTGGTCCGCCATCCAGGTGTTCAGCGTGCTGGGCACCTCGGTGATCGTCAGCGTGCACAACGTGTCATTCCAGAACTCCCTGTGGATTCTGGTGCTGTCCAACCTGGTGGGCTTTTGCGGCTACCTGTTCCACGGCTGGCTGGGCGACCGCATCGGCCGGCGCAACACCGTGGCCCTGGGCTGGATGTGCGGCGGCGTGGCCTTCGCGGCCATGATCTATGGCCCCAGCGACCTGGTCACCGTGGTCACGCTTTACAGCGTTGGCCTGTTCTTCCTCAACGGCCCTTATTCGGCGTTGCTGTTCTTCATGAGCGAAAGCTTCCCCACCAGCATCCGTGCCACGGGCGGTGCCATCGTCCATGCCATGGGGCCCATCGGTGCCGTGGTCGCTGGCCTGGGCATCACCGGCGTGCTGACGGGCGGTGGCCAATGGGGCAGCGCCGCCATCTGGTTCGGTGCGGTGCCCTGCTTCCTGTCCGGCCTGGTGATGTTGGCCGCGCGCCACGTCAGCCCTGAAAGTGTCAAGTAAACTGGAGTTGCACATGACTGCTGTCGATACTTCCCCCGTAGCCTTCATTACCGGTGCCGCCAGCGGCATCGGCCAGGCCCTGGCCGTGGCCTATGCCCAGCGCGGCGTGCGCGTGGTGGGCGGGTATTTCCCGGGCGACCCACATGACCCCCAGCACACCGCCAGCCGCGTCGCCCAGGTGGGTGGCGAGTGCATCATGCTGGCGCTGGACGTGACCTCTACCGAATCGGTAGACGCCGCGGCAGCGCAAGCCGTGGAGCAGTTCGGGCGCCTGGACTATGCCGTGGCCAACGCCGGGCTGCTGCGAGCCGCACCGCTGCTGGAGATGACTGATGAACGCTGGAACGCGTTGCTCAATGTCGACCTCACCGGTGTGATGCGCACCTTCCGCGCGGCCTCGCGCTACATGGGCGACGGCGGCGCCATGGTGGCCATCTCGTCCATCGCCGGCGGTGTCTACGGGTGGCAGGACCATGCCCACTACGCCGCCGCCAAGGCCGGCGTACCGGGCCTGTGCCGCTCGCTGGCGGTGGAACTGGCGCCGCGCGGCATTCGTTGCAACGCCGTGATTCCCGGCCTGATCGAAACGCCGCAATCACTGGACGCAAAAAACTCCCTGGGCCCCGAGGGCCTGGCCAAGGCCGCCCGCGCCATCCCCCTGGGGCGCGTGGGGCGCGCCGATGAAGTGGCCGCCCTGGTGGCCTTCCTGACCTCGTCCGACGCCAGTTACCTGACCGGGCAAAGCATTGTCATCGACGGTGGCCTCACCGTTCGCTGGCCGGAGTAAGCCGTGATGCAAGACACCCTCAGAACCCTCGCCCGCCCACTGGCCGGGCGGCGCGCCGTGATCACCGGCGCGGCCAGCGGCATCGGTGCGGCCATTGCCCGGGCCTATGCAGAAGCAGGCGCCAGGCTGGTGCTGGGCGATCGCAACGGCCCGGCCCTGGAGCGCGTGGCCCTGGAGTGCCGCGCCCTGGGCGCCGACGTGGTGACCTGCGTGGCCGACGTCGGCACCCGCACCGGCGCCCAGGCCGGCGTCGACCGCTGCGTGGACGCCTTCGGCGGCATCGATATTCTGGTCAACAACGCCGGCATGCTCACCCAGGCGCCCTGCGTGGACCTGACCCAGGACATGTGGGACGACATGCTGCGCGTGGACCTGACCAGCGTGTTCATCGCCAGCCAACGGGCCCTGCCCGCGATGCTGGCGCAGCGCTGGGGGCGCATCATCAACGTCGCCTCGCAACTGGGTATCAAGGGCGGCGCTGAACTGACCCACTACGCGGCGGCGAAAGCTGGCGTGATCGGCTTCACCAAGTCGCTGGCACTGGAAGTGTCCAAACACAACGTGCTGGTCAATGCCATCGCGCCCGGGCCCATCACCACCGCGCTGGTGGATGACCTGAGCCAGGACTGGAAAACCGCCAAGGCCCGCGAGCTGCCCCTGGGCCGCTTCGGCCTGGCCGAAGAAGTAGCGCCCGTTGCCGTGCTGCTGGCCTCGGAGCCGGGCGGCAACCTGTTCGTCGGCCAGACCCTGGGGCCCAATTCGGGCGATGTGATGCCCTGACGGTGCATCGAACCGGCCGGCCCAACCCGGGCCGGCCCTTTGCAAGAAGGCAAACATCATGTGTGGACTGTGCGGGCTGCTGGGCGAAGACATTCACTGGAGCGACCCCCTGAGCGCCGAACTGCCGCGCCGCCGTGAACGGCTGCAACGCATCACGGCCATCAACCGCGTGCTGGCACCGTTCCGGTTGAACGTGTGCGACTTCCAGGGCTCTGCCTACCTGGTACAGGGCCCCACCGGCCGCCAGGAACTGGCCAGCGGCCTGGACGAACTGTGGGACAAGGCCCACGCCATCATCGGGCGCCCTCTCGACCCGCTGGACCCGCGCCTGCTGCAGCACCTGGAGGCCGCGTCATGAGCATCCCCCTGACTGTCATCACCGGTTTTCTCGGCAGCGGCAAAACCACCCTGCTCAAGCGCCTGCTCGCCGACCAGGACCTGAGCGACACCGCTGTGCTGATCAACGAATTCGGCGAAGTGGGCCTGGACCATCTGCTGGTCGAAGACCTGGCGCCGAACACGGTACTGCTGCCCAACGGCTGCGTGTGCTGCTCCATTCGCGGTGACCTCAAGGCCGCCCTGCTGAACCTGGAGGGTCGCCAGCGCCGCGGCGAGTGGCCGGTGCTGCGCCGCGTACTGCTGGAAACCACCGGCCTGGCCGACCCCGCGCCTATCCTGGCGACACTGGCCAAGGACGCCAACCTGCGCGGCCACTTTCACCTGGGCCAGATGATTACCCTGGTGGACGCCGAGCATGCCGCGCTGCAACAGCGCCTGCACCCTGAATGGCTGGCGCAGGTCGCCGCCGCCGACCACCTGCTGATCAGCAAGGACGACCGCGTCGACGCGACGGTACTGGCGCAGGTACAGGAACGCCTGAGCCGAATCAACGGCGGCGCCCCGGTCCAGCTCGCCCGCACCTTGAGCGGCGCTGACCCGTTGCTGCGCAGCCAGGCGCCACGGGGCGAGGCAATCGCCAGCGAACTGGCGCGCTGGACGCTATTCCAGCCTGTGGACGCGCACCACCACGCTGAAGCGCAGGTGTGCTGCCTGAGCTTCGACGCCCCCCTGGACTGGTTGACCTTCGGTGTGTGGCTGTCGATGCTGCTAAGATGCCACGGCGAACGAATCCTGCGCGTCAAGGGCATCCTGGAAGTGATCAACAGCGAACATCCCATTGTCATTCACGGTGTGCAGCACTGCCTGCACGCCCCCGTCCACCTGGCCTCCTGGCCCGCAGGCCCGCGCACCTCGCGCCTGGTGTTCATCGTGCGGGGCGTGGACACCGGCTTGCTGCGCCGTTCGTTCGCCGCCTTTCTCGGCCAGCCACGGGTGGCCGCATGACCGAGCCGGTTACCCTGCGCGTGCTGGGCACTTCAGTGACCCTGCTGGAGTCGATTCGCCAGCGCGCCGAGCAAGAGCTGGGGGTGCGCATCGTCTACCAGATTCACGACGTGCAACAGGCACAGCGCATCGCGGTGATGCAACCCGACAGCTACGACCTGTACGACCAATGGTTCCACAACGTCGACCTGGTGTGGCCGGCACGAGCCATCCAGCCCATCGACACCCGCCGCCTGGCGCTGTGGGAAGAGATCAACGACCTGCCCAAGCGCGGCCGGCTCAACCCCGATGACCGCCTGGCCACCGGCAGCCTGCCGTGCGACCGTCTGTTCGTGCAGCACGACGGCAGCCTGGGCAACCGCGCCACCGACCTGATCAGCATGTTGCCCCTGACCCACAACGCCGACAGTTTCGCCTACCGCCCCCAGCACCTGCCGGCCGGGCTGGCCATGGCGGACGAGAGCTGGGCATGGCTGGTGGACGAGTCCTGGTGCGGGCGCATCGCCCTGCAAAGCGATGCGTCCATCGGTGCCCTCGACGCCGCGCTGGCCGTGCAGGCATCAGGCCTGGCCGGGTTCGACAACATCGGCAACCTGGCGCTGGAAGAAATAGACCAACTGGCGAAAATCCTCATCGACAAACAGCGCCATGGCCATTTCGCCGCCTTCTGGTCAGACGGCCAGGAGGCCGGCGAGCTGATGCTGCAACCGCGCATCGACATTCAGAGCCTGTGGTCACCCACGCTGATGCAACTGCACCGCGCCGGTATCGAGTACCGCTTGGCCGTGCCCAAGGAAGGGTACCGGGCGTGGTTCGGCGGGCTGTCACTGTCCCGCTGCGCCCAGGGGCGTGTGCGCGATGCCGCCTATGCCTACCTCAACTGGTGGCTGGCGGGTTGGCCGGGGGCGGTAATGGCCCGCCAAGGGTTCTATATTTCCAACCCCCTGCGTGCCCGCGACCATTTGAGCGCCGCGGAGTGGGACTACTGGTACGACGGCAAGCCGGCACGCGAAGCGCTGATGGGCAGCGACGGCTTGCCGCTGATCGACGCCGGCGCCTGCCGTGAAGGCGGTTCCTACGCCGAGCGCATGGGGCACATCAGCGTGTGGAACTCGGTGATGGACGAGCACAATTACCTGGTGCGTCGGTGGGCCGACTTTCTGCGCGCGGGAAAAGCCTGACCCGCACCCACGTTCGCCGCGGCGCAGGCCCCTACGCCTGCTGCCGCGTCCATTCGCGCACGGCTTCGGCAAACAGCCGCAAGGCCATGGGTGGGTGGCGGTTCGCCGGGTAGTAAAGGCATGCTCCCGGGTAATAGGGCCCCCAGTCGGGCAACAGGTGCACCAGGCGCCTGGCCTGCAGGTGCTCGACCACCTGGTCCAGGGGCACCCAGGCGATGCCAATGCCGCCCAGCGCTGCCTCGACCATCAGGTTGATGTTGTCCAGGGTCATGGGGCCATCCACGTCGATACTCGCCGAGTGTCCCAAGTGGTCAAGGTCCCAACGGAACAAGGTGCCGCTGGCGAAGCGAAACCGGATGCAGCGGTGCGCCTTCAGGTCATGGGGCGCCTTGGGCTCAGGGTGCCGCGCCAGGTAATCGGGTGACGCCACCGCGGCGAAGCGAATATCCGGGCCGAAGCGCACCGCCACCATGTCCCGAGGCACGTCGTCGTACAGCCGGATGCCGGCGTCGAAGCCGTCCGCGACGATGTCCACCAGGCGGCTGTCCACGCTGCATTCGATATGGATACGCGGGTGTTCCAGCAGAAACGCGGGCATCACCTGCCGAATCAGCAGCTTGAAGGACGACTCCGATGCACTCAGGCGTATCGACCCCGAAGGCGTGTTGCGCTCGGAGGTGACGTCGTTCACCGCGCACTCCAGATCCCCCAGCAACGGCTGCACACGGCGATACAGCTGTTCGCCGGCCTCCGTCAACGCCACTGAGCGGGTGGTGCGGTTGAACAGCCGCAATTCCAACCGCGCTTCAAGCCCACGCATGGAATGGCTGAGCGCGGAAGGCGACACGCCCATCGCCCTGGCCGCGCCACTGAAGCTGCGCTGCTCGGCAATGGCGACGAAGGCCGTCAATTCAGGCAACCCGGCACGAATCATTGGTGAATTCTCCTCAACACCCCATGAACCCAATTGCCAATTGTTGAGATTGGCACAGGAATCTAAAGTGTACCTGCCATCTACATTCTTGCGAAGGAGACGAAGCATGCAACAGCGTCAGCTCGGTAAAAGTGGTTTGCAGGTCTCGGCCCTGGGGCTGGGTTGCATGGGCCTGAGTTTCGCCTACGGCCCCGCCCTTGAACACAACGCCGCCGTCAAGCTGCTTCGCGCGGCCTTTGACCAGGGGGTGAATTTCTTCGACACCGCCGAAGCCTATGGCCCCTACAGCAATGAAACCCTGTTGGGCGAAGCCTTGGCACCGGTGCGTGACCAGGTGGTGATCGCCACCAAGTTCGGCTTCAGGAACGGTATGCCCGCGCAAGGGCTGGACAGCCGCCCCGACACCATCAGGGCCGTGGTCGAGGCTTCGCTGAAACGGCTTGGGACTGACCGTATCGAGCTGCTGTACCAGCACCGCGTCGACCCTCAGGTGCCGGTTGAAGAAGTGGCGGGGGCGGTCAAGCAACTGGTTCAGGAAGGCAAGGTGCTGCACTTCGGCATGTCCGAAGCCGGCGCCGATGCCATACGTCGTGCCCACGCGGTGCTGCCGGTCGCGGCTCTGCAGAGTGAATATTCGCTGTGGTGGCGTGAGCCCGAAGAACAGATCCTGCCCGTGCTGGAAGAACTCGGAATCGGTTTCGTGCCCTTCAGCCCCTTGGGCAAAGGCTTCCTGACCGGGGCCATTGATGCGCACACCCAGTTCGCCGCCGATGATTTCCGCAACGTGGTGCCCCGCTTCAGCGAAGAAAACCGCACAGCCAATGCCCGGCTGGTCGAGGTACTCGGCGCGATCGCCGATGGCAAGGGCGCGACCCGAGCCCAGGTGGCCCTGGCGTGGCTGTTGGCCCAAAAGCCCTGGATCGTGCCTATTCCAGGCACGACCAAACCGCACCGCCTGGCTGAAAACAATGGGGCCGCCAGCCTCGCCCTGAGCAGCGACGACCTGGCCGCCATCGCCACGGCCCTGGCACAGATCCAGGTCGTGGGGGACCGCTACCCGGCCCACCTGCAGAAGAACGTGAACCGCTGAGTTCGCCCCTGCCGTGTCACCACCTTGATGAGCAACACTCATCACTACATGCTGTTTGCGGCTATTAATCTATCGGCCCGCGTTGCCTACCATGGGCCGGTGCCCGCGCTTGAAGAAGCCTGATCGGCATTCACGTCAGCGCACGCAGGGCCGACCTTGCGCCCGGGGCCGTCCAATTTTCTGCTGGGAGTGCACCATGAAACTGCTGACCGCGACCACCTTCGCCACCCTGCTCTGCTCCGCCGCCGTGGGCGCCGACCAGGCACAGGCACGGCCCGACCCCAAGCCTTCGTCCGACGTGCTGGAAATAACCCCGCAACTGTACCGCTACACCACTGAGCTGCTGTTCGGCGAAGTGTGGAAACGCGAGGCACTGTCCCCTCGCGACCGCAGCCTGGTGACCGTGGCCGCGCTGGTCGCCAGCGGCCAGTTCGCACAACTGCAGGGGCACATCCGGCTGGGCCTGGACAATGGCCTCACGCCCGGCGAGATCACCGCGCTGATCACCCACCTGGCGTTCTATTCCGGCTGGCCTAACGCGATGTCTGCGGTGGGCGTGGCCAAGCAGGTATTCACGGAGCGACACCTGGGTGCCGAGCAGGTAGCGCCGGCGCCCGCCGCGCCGCTCACCCTGGACCCGGAGAGCGAAAGCAAACGCCGCGCCGCCGTCCAGGCCGGTGTCGGTGACGTGGCCCCTGAACTGGCCCGTTACACCAACGAAATACTGTTCGGGCAGGTGTGGCGTGACAGCAGCCTGACACCCCGAGACCGCAGCCTGGTGACCGTGGCGGCGCTTGTCGCCCAAGGCCAGGCAGCGCAACTGCCCTTCCACCTCAACCGCGCCATGGATAACGGGCTTACCCGGGAACAGGCGGCTGAGGTGGTGACGCACCTGGCGTTTTACGTGGGGTGGCCGAAAGCGATGTCGGCGGTGCCGGTGCTCAAGGAAGTGTTTGCGGGGCGGGCCTGACGCTTCAGCGGGTGCGAGACCGGTAGCAGCCGTGAGGCCGCGTCGGCCTTCATGCGGTGTGCCTGGCAACGCGCGAGTACATGTGTTGGCTTAGCGCCGATGATGATGGCGGCGTTCCCACTCATGACGACGCTCCGCCTCCCGGCGTGCCTGCTCCCGCCGCCAGCGCTCCCGGCGAATCTGCTCCTGACGGGACTGCCAGTGGCCGTCGCGCCGGTAGTGGTCGTCATAGGCCAACTCGGTTGACTGCTGGCTGCCCATGCTCAGCAAACCTGGCCATGGGTTGGCCGCGCCCGGAGTCTTCCCCGCAGGGCCTTGAACGAGCGACGCGGCCAGCGGCGCCTGCATTGGCGAGGCGCAGGCAGTCCCTGCTGCCGCCAACGAAAGCAGCGCTGCGAGCACGATGGAGGGGCTGTAGAATTTCATAAGTCAGGTAGGTCTCTGATAAGCCGTTGAATCCGAATCGGCCTCGCGGCTGCGGCGCCAACTGTGTCAGTTTCGACAAAAATCTCATCAGGTAGACCACGACCGGCAGAAAAGTTCTACGAACAATGAAAAATTATTCAGTATTTTCAATAAGTTGCCTGTTTGCGGGGCGTTGCGGCCTGGGCGTTGAAGCAATCGCGTGATGACATATCGGCATCAGTCCCCCCGCGTGCGTAAAATGTCGGCTTTTTCGCGTATCGGACAGGTGCCCATTGAGCGCAGGCAGAACCGCAGGACTTTTGTTACTCACCGCCTTGCTCGCCGCATGCAGCACGTCACCACCGCGCACGCCCGATGACATCTGCGGCATCTTTCGGGAGAAGGATGATTGGTACGACGCCGCCAAAGTCACCCAACAGCGCTGGGGCGTGCCGATCCAGGTGCCGTTCGCAATCCTGTATCAGGAGTCAGGCTTCCACCAGGACGCCAAGGCGCCGCGCAAATACCTGTTGTGGATCATCCCATGGGGGCGCGTCACCACGGCCGCAGGGTACGCGCAAGCCAAGGATGAAGGCTGGAACGATTACCGCAAAAGTACCGGCCGCAGCGGCGCCAGCCGTCAGCACTTCGACGACGCCATCGACTTTGTCGGGTGGTACATGGACAAGACCTACACCATCAACGGCGTGTCGAAATACGATGCGTATGACCAGTACCTGAACTACCACGAGGGCTGGGGTGGATATCGGCAGCGAACCTACGCCAGCAAGGCGTGGTTGCCGCACGTGGCGGGCAAGGTGCAGACCCGGTCGCAGATGTATGCGCAGCAATACGCGGGGTGCAGGAATGATCTGGAGCGTGGGTTCTGGAGTCGGTTGTGGCACTGGTTGTGATGACTGGCTAATACACCTTTATCTCCTGGCAATCATGGCCTGACCGCGCGATATCCAACTTGAGTCACGCCGTGACACCCGCATGAAGATGACTAAAGGTTCTGTGAAATCAATTCACTAGCGCTTGTTCGATAGCCCCCCATAAGATGCTGCTCAATAACAGTGCAGATACTTATTGACCAAAACCGGCAAAAGGGAAAACAGCGCGCACTGACAAACAGAATCGATTAGAGCACCCGACCACCATGAGCAATGACTTCGCCTTCACCATCAGGCGTATTCGTTTCGATGAACATTACACGCCATCGGACAATACCCGAATCACGACCAACTTTGCCAACTTGGCGAGAGGAAGCAGGCGCCAGGAAAATTTACGCAACACCCTGGAAATGATCAACAATCGCTTCAATGCCCTGGCGCAGTGGGACAACCCCGCCGGCGATCGTTACACGGTCGAGCTTGACATCATCTCAGTCGAGATGAATATCGACTTCGACAACAGCGCCAATGCCCTCCCGCTGATCGAGATATTGAAAACAACGGTCGTTGACCGAAAAACCAGCGAACGCATTGACGGCATTGTCGGAAACAATTTTTCCTCTTATGTTCGGGACTACGACTTCAGCGTGCTCTTGCCAGGCCACAACAAGGGCCAGTCCGCCTTCAGTACCCCGGACGGTTTCGGCGACCTTCATGGCAAGCTGTTCCAGTGCTTCGTAGCGTCGAGCGCCTACAGCGATCACTTCAAAAAACCACCCGTTATCTGCCTGAGTGTTTCCAGCAGCAAGGTCTACCATCGGACTGAAAACCAGCACCCTGTACTGGGTGTCGAATACCAGCAGGGTGAATACTCGCTGACGGATGAATATTTCAGGAAAATGGGCTTGAAGGTTCGCTATTTCATGCCTGCGAATAGTGCTGCGCCCCTGGCTTTTTATTTTAGCGGTGACTTGCTCGGCGACTACACCAACCTTGAACTCATCAGCACCATCAGCACGATGGATACGTTCCAGAAGATTTACCGCCCCGAGATCTACAACGCGAATTCCGCAGCAGGAAAATGCTACCAGCCAAGCCTGAAGCATCAGGATTATTCACTGACCCGAATTGTCTATGACCGAGAAGAGCGCAGCCGCCTGGCCATGGAGCAAGGGGCGTTCGCCGAGAAACACTTCATCAAGCCATACCAGGCGCGCCTGATGGCACTTTTGGGTCAACTGCATACACAAGGCCATGCATCATGAAAAAACTGCTACCCACCTCAACGGCCGGCAGCCTTCCCAAACCCGCCTGGCTGGCACAGCCAGAGACACTCTGGTCGCCCTGGAAACTGCAGGGCGATGAATGGGTCGAGGGAAAACACGATGCATTGCGGCTGTCGCTGCAAGAGCAACAGCAGGCAGGTATCGACATCGTCAGCGACGGTGAGCAAACACGCCAACACTTTGTCACCACGTTTATCGAACACCTGAGCGGCGTCGATTTCGAGCAGCGTGAGACCGTCAGGATCCGTGATCGCTACGATGCCAGCGTACCCACCGTCGTGGGCGCGGTAGCTCGCCAGAAACCCGTGTTCGTTGAGGACGCCACGTTTCTGCGCCAGCAAACTCGGCAACCCATCAAATGGGCACTGCCGGGTCCCATGACGATGATCGATACGCTTCATGACAACCACTATAAAAGCCGCGAAAAACTGGCATGGGAATTCGCCAGGATTCTCAATGAGGAAGCCAGGGAACTGGAAGCTGCGGGCGTTGATATCATCCAGTTTGACGAGCCCGCCTTCAACGTCTTCTTCGACGAGGTGAATGATTGGGGCGTGGCCACCCTGGAGCGGGCAATCGAAGGCCTCAAATGCGAAACGGCGGTACATATCTGCTATGGCTACGGCATCAAGGCCAATACCGACTGGAAAAAGACGCTGGGGGCCGAGTGGCGCCAGTATGAAGAGGCGTTCCCCAGGCTGCAGAAATCCGGCATTGATATCATCTCGCTGGAGTGTCACAACTCGCGGGTGCCAATGGACCTGATTGAACTCATTCGTGGCAAGAAAGTGATGGTAGGGGCCATTGACGTGGCAACCCACACTATCGAAACACCTGAGGAAGTCGCCAACACCCTGCGAAAGGCGCTTCAGTTTGTGGACGCCGACAAGCTCTACCCGTGCACAAACTGTGGCATGGCCCCGTTGCCTCGGCGGGTGGCAAGGGGCAAGTTGAATGCGTTGAGTGCGGGTGCGGAGATTGTGCGCAGGGAGCTTCAGGAGTAAGCGGCGACAAGCCAGGGGGCCGAGTACCTTTTCGAGCAAAGCGGCCCACGATCCGGCCGTTTTGTTTCAACCAGTCAACCATAGGCCCCATGATTTCTTCGGTACTTGGCACCGTCAGAAAGCCTCGGTAACCCGCGTATGGATGTGGGCTTCATGGAGCGCAGCTGGGTCATTGACTGCATTCCATACTGGTAGCAGTATCCGCAAAGCATGTCGCAGACAAACTAGTTCTTCGCAGCTCTAAGCTGGCATATACTGAAAAAGTGTCTACGCTCCATCTGCCAATTGGCATTGAGATGAATCCACCACAGGTAAACGGAGGTATTTCATGGAAAAAGTAGAACTTGCCATCAGTGTTGCGGGACTTGTACTGATGTACTTCGCGATCGAAGGAAAACGCCTTCAAGATCTTAAGGTTCGTCTGATCTGGATGGGCGTAGCAATAATGATGTATGGCTATGCCCAGAATCTTTACACCATGGCGAGAATTACCAGACCAATGACCATTGAGCGCATGATAGTTCTAAACGCATCAGCTCTTGGTATTATTCTACTGCTCTGCATCGCCGTATTTCTCAAGCTACACCTTCGCAAAGCGCTTGCCAAAACCCGCGACTGGGCGGGCAAGTGATGCAACGATTTTTCCTAAAACGACTCACATGTCCCGAAGAACACGCCGTCATCGATCATAAAGTTGAATGGCTTGCTGTTGCCCTCAACGAACTCCATCACATTCAAAGCTGTGATTGTTGTTCCAGGCATTCCCTGGTCAGCGCTAAGCATCGACACGACCTTGAAGGAATTTTCACGGTTACCTCGATCAATTACGGTTGGCTGAGCGTTAGCCGAATTTTTCAGCACACCAACGGTGATCCCTGACATTCGATCTACCGTGAATTGTTTCCCCACGAAATTCTCGCTGAGGATTTTGTAAGTTGGCCCGCTATCTCCTTGGGCCTGAGAGAAACGCTCAATCGTGCATCTGTAGTCGTTACCGGCTTGCGAAGCATCCGCATTGCTCATAAGCAGCACGAGAAGTGAGCAAGTAATCTTTAGACGGTCTCTCATGGCTACTTTCCTTACTGATCATTTGCCAAGGTTGAGGCCTGCATTTGTGATCGCTGCGACCCCTTTTTTTTCAACGTTCCTGCATCATCAGAAATCACACTGTAATGACCTGGTGGGATATCGCTTGTGAGCGTCCCGCCACACTGTAACAATCCCCGAGCACCACCTGAGCCCCAGCCGGCAGCTAATTGAGCAAGAAACGGATAGTGCGATCCGCAGGTAGTGCGTTTCCATGCGGTTGCAACCGACTGGAGAAGCGCATGACCTACCGTATAATAGGCCTTTCCCCCAAACCCTTTCAGGCATTGTTCTACCTTCCGGAGCGCGACTTGGCCGCGCTGGGCGTCATACGCTACCAAGTCGACAGCTACCCCGGTTTCCCGGACCGTATCGAATTGAAAGACGCCGAGATAGGCGAGACCGTGCTGTTGCTCAACCATGTTTGCCAGCCGGTCAATACGCCTTACCGAGCTTCACACGCGATCTTCGTCCGGGAAGGCGCAATGCGGGCTTACGACGCGGTTGACCAAGTCCCTGAGTCGATGCGGATTCGAATGTTGTCGCTGCGAGCTTATGCGCAGAGCAGCATGATGATTGACGCTGAAGTAGTCGTCGGCACAGCGATTGAGACGATCATTGCGCGGATGTTTGCCGACCCGCAGGTCAGCTACATCCACGTTCACCATGCCAGACAAGGGTGCTATTGCGCACGGATAGATCGTGCTTGACTCCGATCAGGTGTTGCGCCGCGCGGGGCCTCGACCGAGGGCATCCTTACCTGCACATTGAGCACTCGGCCAAGCCGTCACTCGCCTAGATCACCCATTGCCGTGGTATTGAAGCCACCGTCCACATACAGAATCTCGCCACTGATACCCGACGCCAGGTCCGAGCACAGGAATGCGCCGGCGTTACCCACTTCCTCGATGGTCACGTTACGACGCAGTGGTGTCTGGGCTTCGTTAGCGGCCAGCATTTTGCGGAAGTTCTTGATGCCGGAGGCAGCGAGGGTGCGTATCGGGCCGGCCGATACAGCGTTCACACGGATGCCCTGCGGGCCAAGGCTGGCGGCCAGGTAGCGGACACCGGCCTCCAGGCTGGCCTTTGCCATGCCCATGACGTTGTAGTTGGGCATGGTGCGCTCTGCGCCCAGGTAGGACAGGGTCAGCAAGCTGCCGTTGCGGCCTTCCATCATGGCGCGTCCGGCCTTAGCCAGGGCGATGAAACTGTAGGCGCTAATGTCGTGGGCGATGCGGAATCCGTCGCGGGTAGTGGCTTGGGTGAAGTCGCCTTCCAGTTGGTCGCCGGGCGCGAAGCCCACGGAGTGCACGATGCAGTCCAGACCGTTCCACTGCTGCCCGAGCTTGTTGAATACGTCCGCGATATCCGCATCACTGGCCACATCGCAGGGGAAACACAGCGAGGCGTCGGAGCCCCATTCGCTGGCAAACTCTTCCACGCGCGCCTTGAGCTTTTCATTCTGGTAAGTGAAAGCCAGTTCGGCCCCTTCGCGATGCATCGCAGCCGCGATACCCGAGGCGATGGACAACTTGCTGGCCACGCCAACGATCAGAACGCGCTTGCCTGTAAGAAAACCCATGTGTTGCTCCTTGATTTACGACAGTCCTTTACCGCCCCGCTGCGTTCCCGTAGGGGATGAACAGGGCGCATTTAGCTATCCGACGAAGCAAATGGATCTCGGGTTACATTTTGCTGGCAGGGGTATCTAGGGGAGCGCTGGCCGTTGGCCGATTACGGTCGGTCAACCTTTGCACATCGTCGCTGCCGAGCAGGTGAGTTCGGTCTGATGCTCACGCATAGACGGCCCTCATGCGATCACCCAGTAAGTGGTGTTTGGGCGCTAGTCTAGAAGGGGCTTTTGGGATCGCTCAGCCCGCCGCCGTGAAGATTTCTTGTTTTTTGTGCATCCCAGTGTTTGAAGAATACTCGGTGCAGACTAGCCCTTGGCTGAACGCCACGTCGCTGACCAGCTGCCGGTTGGACAGGCTGTTGCCAAAATCTTCAAGGTAAGCTGGCAGCGCTACCCATTTCGCTTCTTCGATCTCGTCGGTGTCCTGGATGTCGATACGCTGCGTCAAAGGTGTCATGCGACAAATAAAGTGAATGTTCGATTTGCCAAATTGATAGGGGTGTTTGGTGGTAAAGGCCACGATGGAGTCGAACTTCGTTTCAATTCCCGTCTCCTCCAGCACTTCACGCACGATCGAGTCCTGAATTCGCTCTGCATGGTCTACATGGCCCCCCGGTAGCTTGAACCCGGTAGTACCTCGTTCCCTTATGACCAGTAGCTCCCCGGCATTGTTGATGACGATGGCCCCGGCGCCTATGGTATGCGTGGGTATAAAGGGCACGAATGCTTGATTAACGTGGCGGCGCACCAGGGTCAACTGATCGGCCAGGCAGCTATGGAAGGAGAACCCGATGGTGGTAAAGGCCGGAATGGCTTGGGCCTTGCTGATCGGCAGTGTGATCCAGGCCAGGGCCAGGCCCTCGTGCTCGATTACGGCAACCAACTCCTCGACCGCATCCCACAAGGTTTGCGGGTCGTCCGGGAGCGAAGCAGCGTCGACGATGATGCCGTTGAATCTGTCTCGTTCGAAGTCCACGTTGCACCCTTGGGTTGGTCGATTTGGAGAGATTGCAATGAGCCGGGAGCTGGTTTACGAATGATGGATTCGTTCCATGGAATGCCTCGCTCCGAAGGGGCTATATGAAACGATCAAAACCGTTTTCGGCCGGCTGGTATCGACCGATTCTGTTGAAAAAGTCGGATTTTCAGCTGGCCTGAACTCAAGCACGACCACTATTGGAGAACCTACTCACCACATTAAGTGGATTCTCAGCTCTTCGTTGACCTTTGCTGCGCTGTTATTGGGTTGATTTGAGGTTTTTTGCTTCGTGCAGGCGCACCTATCCCGTGGCAGGCCCTTGACATGTAAAGTTGGCCAGCCGTCGTAGGTTATGCACCACGGCGGCCAGCGTGAACTCATCAGTCGCGCCACTCATGCCACGTAATCTCAGGCGATCCAATTTCAGGATGCGTTTGAGGTGGGCAAACAACATTTCGACCTTTACGTTCGTGGCGGGAGCGCACGTACGCAGGTGTCGCAGCGATTCGCCGAGCCACATCGCGCGCGGCCTCATAGACGCTGCGAGCGATCTTGCGGATCGCAGTATTCGGGCAGCACTTGGCTTTCATTGGACAGGCAACGCAGTGGGTCTGCCGGGATCGGAAGATAATGGTGTTGTCTTTGGTGACGTGCGAACGCTCGTTCTTGAAGGCTCGCCATTCACTACGTAATGCATTGCCGGCCGGACAGAGGTATTCCTCAGCCTCTTCATTCCAGTGGAAATTGTTGCTCGAAAAACTATCGTTCTTGCGCTCGGTTTTGTCCCACACCGGCACATGCGGCTCGATGTGCTTTTCCTCTACCATCCAGGCCAACATCGGCGCGGTTCCGTAAGCGGTGTCACCAATAAGGCGTTCCGGCTTGATGTCGAACTGCGCCTCGACCCGGTCAATCATGATCTAGGTGCTCTCGACCTCAGCCGTGCGATGAGCCGGTGTAGGTTCCACATCCACGATGACACCGTGCTCAGTATCGATCAGATAATTCGTGGAGGAAGCGTAGAACGCTGGGCCACCTGGAGCTGCGGTCCAGCGGGCTTGAGGATCAGTCAGCGATAGACGCTTCGGTAGCGTTTCGGCCAGAGCCTCCTTCTACATGGCTGCTCGACTGGGCAGCCCATTGACTAACCGATAGATTTGCAAGGGATTGGCGTCCTTCAACGCATCGGGCAGCAGATAATCCGGGTAGTTCTGGTAGCACACCGGCCGCAGGAAGCGATCGATCGCCGCCGTGCCCACAGAGGTGCCGCGCGCATCCGAGGTGGCCGGATACGGCCCGCCATGCACCATGGCATCACACACCTCGACGCCCGTGGGGTAGCCGTTGATCAGCAGCCGCCCGGCCTTCTGCTCCAGCACCGGCACCAGGGCTGCGAACCGCTCAAGGTCTGCCGGCTCGGCAATAAGCGTGGCCGTGAGCTGCCCCTGCAAGTGGTTGAGCGCCAGGGCCAGTTGCGCCTCGTCGGCCACTTCCAGCACCACCGTGGCCGGCCCGAACACCTCTTCCTGCAGCACCGGGGCCTGGTTCAGCAACAGCTCCACGTCAGCTTTGAACAGCCGCGGCCCCGCCTGGCGCCCGGCCTGCGGCTCGCCTGCCAGCAGGGTCACGCCGGGCGTGCCTGCGAGGCGCTCGATGCCGTGGCGGTAGCTGTCCAGACCGCCGGCGTTGAGCAGCGTCTGCGGCGCTTGTTCGCGGAAGAACTGCACCAGCGCCGCAGTGAAGGCGCTAAACGCCGGGGAGCGGATACCCACCACCAAACCGGGGCTGGTGCAGAACTGCCCCGCGCCCAGCATCACCGAGGCGCCCAGTTCTCGGGCGATGCTTGCGCCCCGCGCTGCCAGGGCCTGGGGCAGCACCACCACCGGGTTGATGCTCGACATCTCGGCGAACACCGGAATCGGTTGCGGGCGCGCCGCCGCCATGTCGCACAAGGCGCGGCCGCCGGCCAGCGATCCGGTGAAACCGACCGCCTGAATGGCTGGGTGCTTGACCAGCGCGGCGCCCACGCCGGCGCCATGGATCATGTTGAACACCCCCGCCGGCATGGCGGTGCGTTCAGCGGCGCGAATAATGGCCAGCGCCACGCAATCGGCGGTCGCCATGTGCCCGCCGTGGGCCTTGAACACCACCGGGCAGCCAGCGGCCAGCGCCGCCGCGGTATCGCCGCCTGCGGTGGAGAACGCCAAGGGGAAGTTACTGGCCCCGAACACCGCCACCGGGCCCACGCCCAGGCGGCACTGGCGCAGGTCCACGCGCGGCAACGGCTGGCGCTCCGGCATCGCGTGGTCGATGCGCGCGCCATAAAAGTCGCCGCGCCGCAGGACACTGGCGAACAGCCGCAACTGGCCGCTGGTGCGTGCGCGTTCGCCCTGGACTCGCGCGGCCGGCAGTGCGGTCTCGCGGCCCACCAAGGCAATGAAGTCCTCGCCCAGGGCATCCAGTTCGCTGGCGATGGCGTCGAGGAACTGCGCGCGGCGCTCGGCTGGCAACTGTCGGTAAGGTGTGAAGGCGATCGCAGCGGCTTGCGCGGCGGCGTCCACCTCGGCTTCGGTGCTCTGGAAAAAACGGTAAGGCAACGGCTCGCCGGTGTGGGCGTCCAGGCTCTGCAGCAGCGTATTGCCCTGCTGGCTGCGCTGGCCGCCGATAAAGCTGTGGCCGGTCATCTGGGTCATGGTGCGGATTCCTTGAAAAAGCTGGCAGCGGGTTCAGGTGATGGCGCCGATCTGCCACGGCACGAATTCGTTCTGGCCATAGCCGTGCTGCTCGCTCTTGCTGCGCTCGCCCGACGCGATGCGCAGCATGAGCCGGTAGATATGTTCGCCGCGCTCCTCGATGGTCATGCTGCCGTCGGCAATGCCGCCGCAATTGACGTCCATGTCCTCTTCCTGGTTTTCCCACAGCCGCGTGTTGGTGGCCAGCTTGATCGACGGCGACGGCGCGCAGCCATAGGCCGAGCCGCGGCCAGTGGTAAAGGCAATCAAATTGGCGCCACCCGCCACCTGGCCGGTAGCCGAGATGGGGTCGTAGCCGGGCGTGTCCATGAACACCAGGCCATGGGCAGTGACGGTTTGCGCGTACTCGTATACGTCCACCAGGTCCGAGGAGCCGGCCTTGGCCACCGCGCCCAGGGATTTCTCCAGGATGGTGGTCAGGCCACCGGCCTTGTTGCCAGCCGAGGGGTTGTTGTTCAACTGCGCGTTCATGCGTTCGCAGTAGGCTTCCCACCAGTGAATGCGCTCGATGAGCTTTTCGCCCACCGCGCGGCTCACGGCGCGACGGGTCAGCAGGTGCTCGGCGCCGTACACCTCCGGGGTCTCCGACAGGATCGCGGTACCTCCGGCGGCCACCAGGCGGTCCACCGCGTTGCCCAGCGCCGGGTTGGCCGTGATGCCCGAATAGCCATCGGAGCCGCCGCACTGCAGGCCGATGATCAGGTGCTTGGTGCTGACCGGCTCACGCTCGACGCGGTTGGCCTCGGCTAGCAGCGACTTGACCTGCTCGATCCCGCTGGCAATGGTCTTCGAGGTGCCCCCGGTGCCCTGGATGGTGAAGGTGCGCAGGGTGTTGTTACGCTCCAGGCCCTGGGCCGCCAGCAGGTCGGGGATCTGGTTGGTCTCGCAGCCCAGGCCAATCATCAGCACGGCGGCGAAGTTGGGGTGGATGGCATAGCCGCCCAGGGTGCGGCGCAGCATGGCCAGCGCCTCGCCGCCCGGGTCCACGGCGCAGCCGAAGCTGTGGGTCAACGCCACCACGCCGTCGACGTTCGGGTAGGCAGCCAGCGCCTCGGGGTGAATGTCGCGGCGGAAATGGTCGGCGATGGCCTTGGCGACAGTGGCCGAGCAGTTCACCGAGGTGAGGATGCCGATGTAATTGCGCGTGGCCACGCGACCGTCTTCGCGCACGATGCCCATGAACGTGTCTTCGCGGCGTTCGCCGACGCCCAAGGCATCGACACCGAAGGCGTAGTCGCGGGAAAAGTCACCCATGGCCAGGTTGTGCACGTGCACGTGCTGGCCGGCGGCGATCGGCTGGCTGGCGAAGCCGATGATCTGGCCGTAGCGCCGCAGTGGCTGGCCGGCCTCGATGTCGCGGGCGGCAATCTTGTGCCCGGACGGGATCGGTTCCTTCACCACCAGGCCTTCCACGGCCAGCTCAAGGCCCAGGGGCAGCGGCTGGCGGGCAATCAGTACATCGTCCAGCGGGTTCAGGCGAATCACGGCATTGGCAACGCTGTTGCCTGTTTTTGTTATGAGTTCCATGGAGTTAAACCTTCTCAATTTACGGCGAATTCAAGCGAAACCACGTTCGCGGTAGTCGATGACGGCGGAGAACAGCACCAAGCCCATGGCCATTACCACGAAGAAGATCAGGGCCAGAAAATACGATCCGGTGAACTGCACGATCAGTCCGATGAGGATAGGGACGATTACCCCGACCATGTTGCCGCAGAAGTTCATGCTGCCACCCAGCACGCCCGCCTTGGACTTGCCGCCCAGAATGGCCGGCAGACACCAGTACATGCCGCACCATCGCAGGAAGAACAACGCCACACACAGCAGGGTGATGACCGTACCCGCGTCAGGGATGTAGGCCACCAGCAGGATGCACATGGCGGTGACTGCGGCGGCGCTGCCGAACAGCGTGCGCATGACGCGGTTGGGTTCGCCGCCGGCGCTTTTCCATTTGTCCGCGAGCCAGCCCCCGAAGAGCTCGCCAATGAACCCGCACATGAAGATCAGAAAGGTGGCGCCGCCCATGGCCTTGATGTCCAGGTTGTGTACCTTATGCAGGTAGCTGGGCATCCAGGTCAGCAGGCCGTAGAACACGCTGTTGTAGCAGGCATAGCCGGCGAACATCGCCAGCACCGAGCGGCTTTTGAGCAGTTCCTTGAGCACGGCGGCACGCTCGCCGTGGGTGCGCTTGGCTTGCGCATTGGCTTCGGTGATGTAGGCCAGTTCTGCCTCGTTGACCTTGGGGTGCTCGGCCGGGCTGTTGCGGATATACCACCAGGCCCACACGCCTACCAGCATGGTACCGACGCCGGCAATGAAGAAGGCGATGCGCCAGGACTCGAACCAAGTGATCAGCGCAGCAATGATGATGGCGCCCATCGCGGTGCCCAGGGGAGCACCGCCGTCCACCAGGGTGGCGCCCCGGCCCCGTTCATTGGGGGTAAGCCAGGCGCCGTTGAGCTTGGCGCCGGCGGGCATGATCGGCGACTCGGCCACGCCCAGGCCAATGCGGGTGGCCAGCAGCATCATCCAGCTGTGGGCGCCGCCGGCGATGGCCTGGAAGAAACCCCAGCCCACGGTGGCGACGCCAACGATATTGCGCACCTGGAAGCGGTCCAGCAGCATGCCGCCGGGGATCTGCATCAGCGCGTAGGACCAGAAGAAGGCGCTGAGCATCAGGCCTTCAAGGGCCGGGGTCATTTCGAATTCGGTGGAAATCAGCGGCATGGCCACCGACAACGATGCACGGTCGATGTAGTTGATGGCCGACAGCAGCAACAGGATCAGAAAGATGCGCCAGCGCACGGTGGTGGCCCCGGTGCTGGTGGCGGCCGCTGGCAGCGGCATGACCCGTTCGGTCTTGGTGTTCATACGCTTCTCGCTTTTTATGATTGTTATCAGGCAGCAATGGGGTCGCCCGCAGCGGCGACCCGCGAGAACTTCTAGAGCGCAGTGATTGTGCCGGCGGCCAGTTCGCGCTCGCCGGCTTGTATTCCATTGACCAACGGCCGTCCGAATTCGCCCATGCTGATCTCGAATTCATCACCCAACTGGGTGTGCACGTTATCGGCGACCGACAGCGTCGCGGTGCCGAAGAAGTGCACGTGCACGTCGCCCGGGCGCAGGAACTGCGCGTACTTGAAGTGGTGGTATTCAAGGTTTTCCAGGCTGTGGCACATGTTGTCCTCGCCGCTGAGAAACTCTTTTTCCCACAGCACCTGGCCGTTGCGACGGATGCGGCTGGTGCCGGTGAGGTGGGCCGGCAGCTCGCCTATTCGCAGCTCCGGGCCGTAGCTGCAGTTGCGCAGCTTGGAATGAGCCAGGTACAGGTAGTTGCGGCGCTCCATCACGTGGTCGGAGAATTCGTTGCCCAGGGCGAAGCCCACGCGGTAAGGCTTGCCGTCGCCGCCTACTACGTACAGGCCGGTCAGCTCGGGTTCCTCGCCGGCGTCTTCGGCGAACGGTGGCTTGTTGAACGCCTCGCCAGGGCGCACCACGATCGAGCCGTCGCCCTTGTAGAACCACTCCGGCTGCACGCCGACGGTCCCGGGGGCCGGGCGCCCGCCGTCGATGCCCCACTGGAAGATGCGCGCGGTGTCGGTCAGCGCGGCTTCGTCCTGGATGTTCTGCTGGTGCATCTTGTCGCGCGTCGAGGCGCTGCCCAGGTGGGTGAGCCCGGTGCCGCTGACCAGGCAGTGCGCCGGGTCTTCGTGGTCCAGGGGCGGCAACACGCGCCGCTTTTCCAACAGCTGCGTGTAACTGTGCGGCGAGGCGTCGGTGCCACGGGCGTGCACTTCTGCCACCAGGCTGCAGCCATGGGCGATGGCGTCAAGCGCCAGTTCACGGGTGGTAGAGGTGTTGCGTACCACTTGAATCGAGTCCCCTTCGATCACGCCGACGAAGCGCTGGTGAGGTCCGGTTTCGAATTGAATCAGCCGCATGCTGTGGTCTCCGCTGTTATTTTTATGCAGGGTGCGTTGAGCACCGCGTTGGCATCACTTTAATTTCGCCACAGGTTGTTGCCTAATGAGAGCTGCTGATCCACCGATAACTTTTAGTGATCCCCACCATGCTGCCGTCCCTCGCCACCATCAATTCGCGCCTGCGCCTCAAACAGCTTCGGCTGCTGATTGCGCTGGATGACTATGGCTCGCTGCACAAGGCCGCGGAAGCGGTGGCCATCACCCAGCCGGGCGCCACCAAGGCGCTGCATGAAATCGAGTCCACCCTCGGCACGCCGCTGTTCGAGCGCACCAGCAAGGGCCTGGAACCCAATGACCTGGGGCGCTGCGTGATTCGCTATGCGCGGCTGATTCATACCGACGTGGCGCACCTGCGCGAAGAGCTGCTGGGCATCATGCAGGGCCACGGCGGGCGCCTGTCGGTGGGCGTGATCATGGGCGCGGTGCCGGCGTTGGTGGAGTCGCTGGCACGCCTGCGGGCGCGCCAACCGCAGTTGTCGGTGGAAATTGTCGAGGACACCAGCGCGCGGCTGCTGTCGTTGCTCGATGAAGGCCGCCTGGACATAGCGCTGTGCCGTACCAGCGTCAGCAAGAACCCGGCGCTGTATGACTGCCGATCACGCGAACAGGAGCCGCTGATTGTGGTGGCCAACCCCGCCCACGCATTTGCCACGCGCGACACGGTCAGCCTGGATGAGCTGGCGGCGTCGCGCTGGGTGGTGTTCCCGGTGAACATGCCCATGCGCCTGACCCTGGAGCGCGAATTCCGCGAAGCGGGCCTGGCCTTCCCTACCTATTCCATCGAGACGTCATCCACCTTCACCACCCTGTCGTTGTTGCTGCAGGACCCCAACCTTGTAGCAGTGATGCCCGAGGACGTGGCGCAGATGGCCGTGGACTTCGGCATGCTGGTGCACCTGCCCTATGCGCTGACCTCGCGCAGCGAGCCGTATGAGATCGTTACCCGCCACGGCGTGGGCCTGCCCGCCCCGGCGCGCTTGTTGATTGAAGAGCTTGCTCCCGGATCGTAGCCTGCTGGCAGCGGCTATACCGCGTTGCTACGGGTATTGCGCGCCGGCCACCGCTACGTGAATCAGGTACAGCGAGGTATTGGCGGTGATGAACAGCCGGTTGCGCCGTGGCCCGCCAAAGGTCAGGTTGGCGACCTTCTCGGGTAGCAGGATCTTGCCCAGCAAGGTGCCCTGGGCGTCGAAACACTGGATGCCATCACCGGCGCTGGTCCAGATGTTGCCCTGCACGTCCACCCTCAGGCCGTCGGGAATGCCCGGTTCGATCTGCGCCAGCACCCGCGACTTGCCCAGCCAGCGGCCGTCCACCACCTCCATGGCGCGAATATGATGCGGCGCCGCGGGGTCGTGGGTGCGCGCCGAATCGGCGATGTACAGGGTCTGGCCATCCGGCGCGAACGCCAGGCCGTTGGGCTGCACGAAGTCGTCGGCCACGCACACCACCTCGCCGCTGTGCGGGTCGATGCGGTACACGTTGCGCCCGGCCTGCTCCGGCTCGGCCTGGTAGCCCTCGTAGTCGCTGAGGATGCCGTAGGTGGGGTCGGTGAACCACACCCCGCCGTCGCGGTGCACCACCACGTCGTTGGGCGAGTTCAGGCGCTTGCCGTCGAAGGCATCGGCCAGCACCGTGATCGTGCCGTCCGGCTCGGTGCGGGTGACGCGGCGGGTGCCGTGCTCGCAGGTCACCAGGCGGCCCTGCTGGTCGCGGGTGTTGCCATTGGCGAAGTTGGAGGCCGCGCGGTACACCGACACCCCCTGCTCCGGCGTCCAGCGCAGGATCCGCTGGTTGGGGATGTCACTCCACAGCAGGTAGCCGCCATCGTTGAACCACACCGGCCCCTCGGCCCAGCGGCAGCCGTCATACAGGCGCTCCAGCTGGGTGTTGGGCAGGGTCAGGTTGCGAAAGCGCGGGTCGGCGTATTCGTAGATGTCTTCAATCATTCTGCAATCCTTGGTCAAAGGGCGCGCTTGCGGCCGCTGACGGCGGCAATCACCGCGATAATGATCACGCCGGTGAGAATCATCCGTACCCCGGCGCTGGCGCCGAAGGTGTTGAGCATGCTCACCAGCAAATAAAGGAACAGCGCCGCGCCCCACAGCCCGGGCACGTTGGAGAAACCGCCGGCCACCGAGGTGCCGCCGATCACCACCACGGCAATCGAGGCCAGCAGGTACTCGTCGCCCATGCTCAGCGACGCGCCGCCGGAAAAACCCGCCAGCAGCAGCCCGCACAGGCTGGCGAACACCGCGCTCAGCACGTAGGTGGCAAAGCGCACGCGCTCCACGCGCACCCCGGCCAGCTCGGCGGCGCGGGCGTTCTGGCCGATGGCCAGGGTCCAGCGCCCGTACCGGGTGCGAGTGAGTAAATAGCCGCCCAGCACAGCCAGCAGCACCACGAAAATCGCCAGGTACGGCACCCCCAGCACATGCCCGGTGGTGAACTGGTAGAAGCCGTCCGGCGGCGCGATGCGCACGCTGCGCCCGTAGGCGATGGCCAGCGATTGCAGGAGAAAACTGGCCGACAGGGTGGCAATGATCGGCGGAATGCGCAGCAAGCGGATCAGCGCGTAGTTGCCACAGCCCACCAGCACGCCCAGCGCCAGTACCCCGGCGATGCCCAGGGCAATGTTCAGATCCTGCCCCGCCATCAACTTCATGCCCACGGCACCGCTCAAGGCAATGTTGGCCGGGATCGACAGGTCGATGTTGCCCGGCCCCGTGGTGATCACGAACATCTGCCCCAGGCCGACGATCACGAAGAACGCCGAGAAACTCAACGCCCCCGACACCAGCGCGCCAGCGCCTTCGCCGCGGGTAAACACCAGGGTGGCGAGCCACACCAGCAGCGCGGCCAGGAACGCCCACAGCCAGGGCTTGCCCAGCAGCCGATTGAAACCAGTGGCGGTAGTCATGCGGGGCGAGCCTCCAGGCGGTTGACGGCGGTGCGCAGGGCCAGCACCAGGATCAGGATCGCGCCCTGGGCGCCGATCTGCCAATCGGGGGAAATGCGGATGAACGACAGCAACGAGCCGGCCAGCACCAACGTCAGCGCGCCCATTACCGCGCCGATCGGCGACACCCGGCCGCCGACGAACTCGCCGCCGCCCAAAATGACCCCCGCGATCGACAGCAAGGTGTAGCGCAGCGCCATACTGGCATCGGCCGACGTGGTCAGGCCTACCAGGAACAGGCCCGACAGCACGCCGAAGCTACCCGCCAGCGCATACAGGGTGACCTTGATGCGCAACAGCGACCAGCCGGCCTTGGCGATGGCCAGGGGGTTGCCGCCAGCGCCGCGCAGCACCACGCCGAGGGTGGAGCGCATCAGGAACGCATGCACCGACACCGCTAGTACCGCGCAGACGATGATGGCGAAGGGAACCAGCGGCGTGCGGATCTTCACCAGCGCCTGCAGCCACTGCGGGGCGCTGCCGCCCGGCGCGGGCAGCAGCAACACCGCCGCGCCGCCCCAGATGAACGACATACCCAGGGTGACGACAATAGCGGGCAACTGGCGGATATGCACCAGCGCCCCCAGCAACGCATACACCACCACGCACGCTACCAGCGCCAGGCAACCGAGCAGCGGATGCTGATTGAGCAAGGTGGCGGCCACGCAGGCGACGAAGCTGATGAAGCTGCCCAGGGACAGGTCGAGGTCGTTGACGGTGATGATCAGCATCTGCGCGATGGTGGCCAGGGCAATCGGCACCGCCAGGTTGAGCATCAGGTTCATGCCCATGTAGCTCATGGCCCGCGGCTGCATGATAAAAATGGTGGCCAGCAGCACCACCAGTGACAGCCCGGGCAATGCACTGCGCAACAGCCGCGCGCGGTTCACCGCGGCGGGCGCTGCCTGTGCTTGCACGGCGTGGCCTTTCAAGGGCAAGGGATGGGGCGCATTCATGCCACGGCCTCCTGGAACGAGCTGCGCAGCACCTGCGCCTCGCTCAATTCATCACGTGGGAAGTCAGCCACCACCTGGCCGTCGCGAAACACATAGATGTGGTCGCAATAGTCCAGCTCTTCAAGCTCGGTGGTGTACCAGATGAAAGTGCGGCCGCGCGCGGCTTCCTCCTGCACGATGGCGTACACCTCGCGCTTGGTACCCACGTCGACGCCGCGCATGGGGTCGTCCATCAGAATCAGGGCACTGTCGGAGGCCAGCGCCCGGGCGAACAGGGCCTTTTGCTGGTTGCCGCCGGACAGCGACAGGATCGGGTTGGCCATGTCGGGGGTGCGAATGCCCATGCGTTGCTGCCAGCGGGCGGCCATGGCCTGCTCGGCGTGCGGGTCCAGCAGCACGCCGCGCTTGAGCGCCGCCAGCGAGCTGATGGTGATGTTCTGGGCAATCGACCACAGCGCGAATACCCCGTCGGTCTGCCGGTCCCCGGCCACCAAGGCAACCGGCAGGCCCTGGGCAACGCGCTGGCGCAGCACCTGGATCAGCAACTGGCTTTGCCCCTGCCCGGCCAGGCCAGCCAACCCGACGATTTCACCGGCATGGGCGGCTATGTGGCGGCCATCGATTTGCCGCGTCGGCCGCTGGTTGACCACCGCGGCCTGCTCGCGCTTGGACACGAAAGCGCCCGTGCCGGCATGGGCCTTGGCGCCGCTGCCCATGCACTCGACCAGTGAGGCATGGTCGAAGGCGCTGGCGGCACGCACCTCCACCACCTGGCCGTCGCGAAACACATAGATGTGGTCGCAATAGTCCAGCTCTTCAAGCTCGGTGGTGTACCAGATGAAAGTGCGGCCGCGCGCGGCTTCCTCCTGCACGATGGCGTACACCTCGCGCTTGGTACCCACGTCGACGCCGCGCATGGGGTCGTCCATCAGAATCAGGGCACTGTCGGAGGCCAGCGCCCGGGCGAACAGGGCCTTTTGCTGGTTGCCGCCGGACAGCGACAGGATCGGGTTGGCCATGTCGGGGGTGCGAATGCCCATGCGTTGCTGCCAGCGGGCGGCCATGGCCTGCTCGGCGTGCGGGTCCAGCAGCACGCCGCGCTTGAGCGCCGCCAGCGAGCTGATGGTGATGTTCTGGGCAATCGACCACAGCGCGAATACCCCGTCGGTCTGCCGGTCCCCGGCCACCAAGGCAACCGGCAGGCCCTGGGCAACGCGCTGGCGCAGCACCTGGATCAGCAACTGGCTTTGCCCCTGCCCGGCCAGGCCAGCCAACCCGACGATTTCACCGGCATGGGCGGCTATGTGGCGGCCATCGATTTGCCGCGTCGGCCGCTGGTTGACCACCGCGGCCTGCTCGCGCTTGGACACGAAAGCGCCCGTGCCGGCATGGGCCTTGGCGCCGCTGCCCATGCACTCGACCAGTGAGGCATGGTCGAAGGCGCTGGCGGCACGCACCTCCACCACCTGGCCGTCGCTCATCACCGCGATACGGTCGCAGGTGGCAAGCATCTCGCCAAGGATGTGGCTGATCAGCACCACGCAACCACCGCCCGCCACGTAGCGACGCACGTGGGCCAGCAACTGCCCGGCCACCCGTGCGTCCAGGGACGAGGTGGGTTCATCGAGGATCACCAGCGCCAGGTGCTCACCCGCCACACAGAAGGCACGGGCGATTTCCACCATCTGCCGCTGGCCGATGGGCAAGTCGGCCACCACCTCGTCGGCGCCGATGCCATGGCCGGGGAAAATGCTGTCAAGGCTGGCGCCGATCAACGCCGCCGCCTTGCGCCGCCAGCCAAAGCCACGCAGGCCGGGGCACATCAGCCGGGTGTTTTCCGCCACGCTCAGGTTGGGGCACAGCGACAGTTCCTGGAACACGCAGCGAATGCCGTGCTGGCGGGCCACCTGCACGCAATAGCCGGCGCGCACGTCTTGGCCGGCCATGCGCACGGCGCCGGCATCGGCCGCCAGGGTGCCGGCCAGCACCTGCATCAAGGTGCTCTTGCCGGCGCCGTTGTGGCCAATCAGGCCCAGGCACTCCCCGGGGTAAAACCGCAGGTCCACGTTGCTCAGCGCGCGCACCGCGCCAAAGGTCTTGCCCACGCCCTGCAGGCTGACCAGGGCCGCTTGATTGGCTTGCATCGCAGGTCTCCTTTAGCGGGCAGTCGGGCTGGTCAGCTTGGCTACGTCGCCGACGCTGTAGGCCTGGCTGACGATGCCGCCTTTTTCCACGCCCTTGAGCGAGGATTCCAGCGTGTCCTGGGTAACGCTCAGCGCCGGCGACAGCAGGTCATGGGGCAACTGTTTGCCATCCAGCAGCTGCTGGGCCACCCAGAACGCCAGGCTGCTGATGCTCGGGGCGCTGGAGATGGAGAAGCTCTCGTAACCGTTGGCGTCCTTCTGTTTCTTCCACCACGACAGCTCTTCCTCGCGGTTGCCGAAGATGATCACCGGCGCCGGGCGGCCGGCCGCGCTAAATGCCTGGGCGACGCCAAAGCCATCATCGCCCTGGGTGACCACTGCATCGATCTTCGGCAGGCTGGGCAATATGCCGGCCACGGCCTTCTGCGCAGCGGTCTGCGACCAATTGCCATTCACCGAGCCGATGATCTTCAGCTGCGGGTACTGGGCGGCGCCGGCGCTGATGCCCGAATGAATCAGCTCGTCCACCGACACCCCGGCCAGGCCGCGCACTTCCAACACGTTGGCGCCTTGCGGGAAGTGCTTGGCCAGGTAGTCCATGGCCTGTTGGCCGCTTTGCTTGAAGTCCATGGAAATGCGGTAGGCGCAGGGTTCGGTGACCACGCCGTCGAACGAGACGACGATAATGCCGGCGTCGCAGGCCTGCTTCACCGCGCCGTTGAGCGCGGTAGGTGAGGCGGCGTCGATGACGATGGCGCTGTAGCCCTGCAGGATCAGGTTCTGGATTTGCGCGGCCTGTTCGGTGGCCTGGTTCTCGCCGGTGGTGAACGAGTCCGCGCCGGCAATGGTGCCCGCCTTCACCGCCTGTTCGCTGGTCTGCTGCCAGCTGGCGAGCATGCCCTGGCGCCAGGAATTGCCGGCGTAGTTGTTGGACAAGGCGATGGTTTTATCGGCCGTGGCGGCCTGTGCGAGCATGAACGGCGTGACCAGCAATGCAGTGGACAGCAGCGCTGAGCGCAGCGGGTGACGTTTCATGATTTTACCCTTGTTATTGTTGTGGGTATCAGGCCGCCGAAGGCTTCGGTCGTGCCGGTCTTACTGAGACTGCGCCCCCAGTCTGCACCGGCGGCCAGGGCCTGTCCGGGGGCGTTGCTGCATACTTGACACCCTTTGCGCGCACATTACTTGCGGGATCCCGCAAAAGGTTGGCGCAAGCCTGCAGGCCACTTTCAGTCATACTCAGGCAAGGCTTCCCATAACAACAAAGGCCGACCACCATGGCGCCACGCGCACCCATTGCCGCCGAAAACGTGCTGCATCACTTCCTTGGCATCTCCCGGGCCCTGGCCGGGCGCCTGGATTTCCAGTCGATGATCGATGCCGTTTCCGAGGAAATCCGCCACATCCTGCCCCACGACCACCTGGACGTGAGCCTGCTGCTGGACAACCACAGCCACCTGTCCGCCTACGAGACAGGCGTGCACACCGCCTGGGGCGACTTCGCCAACCATCCGTTGCCCATTGCCCAAAGCCCCATTCGCGCGCTGCTGCGCGGCGACGAGACCTACATCCTCAGCGACGACGCCATGAACGATGCGCGCTTTCAGTTTCCCGGTGCCATCAACCACCCGATCTTCGACGCGCGCCTGCGCAGCCGCCTGCACGTGCCGTTGCGGGCCCGCGGCGAGGTGATTGGTGCGCTCAGCTGCTCGACGCACACCGCCAACTTCTACACCCTCGACGACGTGCGCCATACCCAGCACGTCGCTGACCTGCTGGCGTCCTACCTGTATGCCCTGCACCAGACCGAGCAGGCTAAACAGTTGGCCATCACCGAGGCGCAGGTTCGCGCCCGCGAGGAAGGCCTGCGCCTGGGCGTGCTACGCCTGACTGAAGAACTGGAGAACGAACGCCAGCGCATCGGCATGGACCTGCACGACCAGACCCTGGCCGACATGACCCGCCTGTACCGGCGCATCGGCCGCCTGCAACTGCACGGCAATGCCAGCGGCGCCGAGCTGGCGCAACTGGGCGGCGCGCTGCAGGACAGCATGCAGGAGCTGCGCTCGATCATCGACGCGGTAAAGCCCACGGTGCTGCAGCTGTTCGGCTTCGAGGAGGGCCTGGAAGACCTGCTGCTGCGCAGTGTGCGCAACAGCGGCCTGGACATTGCCACCCACCTGCGTGACAGCACCGATGGCCTTGCCAACCGCCTGGCTGAGCCGCAGCAGATCGCCCTGTTCCGCATCATTCAGGAAGCCGTGAACAACGCCATCAAGCACGCTGCGCCGCAGTCCATCGCCGTGGACATCACCACCACCGACAGCCACCTGCACCTGACCATCCTCGACGATGGCTTGGGCCTGGACGGTGCTGGCCCGCTGCAGAGCAGCGGTTTGAAAAACATTCAGGTGCGGGCGCAACTGCTCAGCGCCCAGGTGCACATCGGCAGGGGCCCGGGCAACAAGGGCACCTGCGTGAAAATCAGCCTGCCGCTGCCGGCCCACGCCTGAACAGGAGCCCTGCCCCATGGATATTCTGCTGATAGAAGACGACCCGGTGCACCGCGCCTTCCTCAAGGAAGTGATCGAGGTGGCGCTGCCCGAATGCTCGCGGCTGATGGAGGCCGAGGACGGCCACGTGGGCGAGCGCCTGGCCGGCGAGTTTGCCATTACCTCGGTGGTGATGGACCTGCAGATGCCGCGCTGCACCGGCGTGGAAGCCGCCCGCTCGATCTGGCGCCAGCGCCCGGAAACCTCGATCATGTTCTGGTCCAACTACGCCGACGAAGCCTACGTGCGCGGCATCTCGCGCATCGTCCCCGAGGGCGCCGCCTACGGCTATATCCTCAAGACCGCCTCCGAAGACCGCCTGCGCCTGGCTTTGCGCAGCCTGTTCATCGAACAGCAATGCGTGATAGACCGCGAGGTGCGCGGCGTGCAGCAGAAAAGCCAGAACCATGTGCTGGGCCTGACCGACGCCGAGTACGAGGTGCTGCAGGACATCGCCCTGGGCCTCACCGACCGCATCATCGGCCAGCGCCGCAACCTGTCGCTACGCAGCGTGCAGAACCGCCTGCAGCAACTGTACGAAAAACTGGGCGTGCGCCAGCCCAATGACGACATCGACAGCCAGCCGGCCTTCAACCTGCGCGCCCGCGCGGTGCACATGGCGCTGCTGCGCAAGCTGCTGAACCGCACGGCGTTGGAGCAGGCAGAGATAGAGTTGCAGGAGTGGTTGAAGGACCCGCGGCAGGGTTTTCGATAAAAAGCCTGCTGAAGGGTGAACCAGTGTCTGAAAATCTGTCAGAGCACCTTTCCGGCAACTAGATGAACGACTGAGGACAGGCAACCGCCGTCAGTAAACACTAGCTAACACGTGCTCCTTGCCCGCAATGCCGCCCTGCCCTGAAAAGCCGGCCTGTATTGGCAACGGGAGTCGCCTCGCCTTGCAGGCTGGGGTCCACGGAAAGCGGTCGTGCAGTAGCGCGAGACAACCGAGAACATTTGCTAGGTGGTCCATTTCACAGCCGACGTATAAATCGACATAACCCCAGCACAGGCAATGGTTCGCGAGGATTCAGGCTGGGTCAGGGGCCTCTCGGCATTCAGGTCAATTCAGCATCAGCGCCAACACGGAGTGGATACCGACGGTGGACTACATGAGCGCGTCACAGACCCAGTAGGATATCGGTCGGTTCAAGATGCAGCGGTACAACTGGCAAAGGCCGCATCAGTTCAACGATGGGTTACCGGCTGCGGTCGCTGAGGAAAAACTTGAGGCAGTGTCCGGGATCAGTTGACCACTACACTAGCACTTCAGGCGGGGTATGAACCCTCAACGATAAAGTCGATAACTCACGGATTCAAAATAGAGAAATTAAAGCTGGATGCGGATCACGTTGCGACTTTACCAGAAGACACATGTTCCCCGTTCCCGGCAGTTCTCGAGTGGATCAGAGGTACTAAATAACCTTACCAGTCTAACAACAGGTGACGTGCTCAGCTAGACGATACGGGTGAGCAATTCCACAGCACCAAGGCCTCGCGATCCTGAGCCGATGCAAGCGTCTGCCGAGCACACGTTAAAATCCCTAAGGTAAGGGCGATGGTGTCCGCGTATTTTTAAGCAGACGCGACCGCCCTTATCGCCTAGCTGTAGCCACTGCCCGCAGTCAGCACCTATCGGCCCTGAAGATCCGACCTACCGTCCAAAACTTGCATTCGCCCGCCCCCTGCACTATTGCGAATATTTATCATTAGCAAGGGCGCTGTCCGCAGTGGATGCTAGTCTCAGCCCACATTTCCAATTCCGCCAACAAATGCTGCGTCGCCTTTTCGGCGATCACGAAGGCTGGCTCTTCGAGCGCCTGGGGTTGCATTGCCGTGAAGACGTGGCTGACCTGGCGGCCGAGACCTTCGCCCAGGCGGTTGCGCTGCCCGATCCGTTGGCCATCCGTAAGCCGCGGGCTCTGTTGAGCACCATTGGCAAGCGGCTGATCTTCGCCCGCTGGCGCCGCAACGACATCGAGCGGGCTTATCTGGAGTCCCTCGCTGCCCTGCCCGAGGCTTGCGCACCGTCGCCCCAGGAGCACTGGCTGGTCATGGAAGCGCTGATGGAAATCGAGCGTCTGCTCGACGGCCTGTCGTCCAAGGCCCGGGCAGCTTTTCTCTACAGTCAGGTCGATGGCCTGACCTATGCGCGCATTGCAGAAGAACTTGGCGTGTCCGTTACCCGCGTCCATCAGTAGATGGTGCAGGGCATGACGGCCTATTACCGGGCCGCGCCATGAAGCCGCTGCCACCGGGTGCCGCGCGGGCCACAGCATCGGGCCAAACCTAATCGCCTGGGGTTGCCGCGAGAACCGCCCTTTCAGCCTCGCTAGGAATCACCCCTGTAGTTTCAGCCAGCAGCACAGCTTGGCCGGTGCTGTTCTTCACGATGACTTCGGCTTCCGCTCGATGTCGGTCATCAATCCGGACAATTGCCCATACGCAGGTCAACTCCTCCCCAACATAGACAGGCCGCTTGAACTTGAAGCTCATTGATGTAGCCAGCCAACCCAAGTGCCCGCCAATCTCGGTGATCAAAGTCGCCGTAAGGAGTCCTTGGGCGATGGTGCCGTCAAAACCTTTAGCTACAGCGTATCCGGCATCGGAGTGGACTGGGTTGTGATCATGCGATAGTGCTTCGAACTGAACGATGTCAGCCTCCGAGAAGGTGCGCTTGATCTCGAATGTGTCGCCCTGTTCAAGTCCTTCAATCGCCCTCTGGCGTATCGCGTTCATTGGACTCTCCTGCCGCATCAAAAAGTGTGCTCAGATCCTGGGAATGATCCTGACTCGACATCCTTAGCAAAGGCTTGAGCAGCGTCGTTCAACACCTTTCGCACATCAGCGTATTGCTTGATGAATCGAGGCAACTGGCCTTGCCGCAGACCTGCCATGTCCTGCCATACCAGTACTTGAGCGTCACAGCCGTTCCCCGCCCCGATTCCAACGGTGGGAATGCCAACTGCCTCGGTGATTCGGCTTGCAACCTCGCCTGGCACCATCTCAATGAGCAGGCCAAACGCTCCTGCGCGCTCAAAAGCCATCCCTAAATCAATCAACCTTTGCGCGTCTGAGCCCTTGCCCTGGATACGGTAACCGCCCAGTTGATGCTCTGCCTGCGGGGTGAATCCAATATGGGCCATCACTGGAATCCCTGCGGCCACCAGTTTCTCGACCTGGGGGAGCATCTCAATTCCACCTTCGAGCTTAACGGCGTGCGCGCCACCTTCTTTCATAAAGCGCACGGCGGTATGGAAGCATTGCTCAGGTGACCCCTGGTAGGAACCAAAAGGCAGATCGGCAATGATCAATGCGCGCTTGGTAGCACGAGAGACCGCGCTGACCAAGGGCAACATTTCCTCAGCGGTTACTGCCAAGGTCGAGTCATAGCCGAAGACGTTGTTACCGGCTGAATCGCCGACCAGAAGCACAGGAATTCCTGCCTCCTCAAATATGGCTGCGGTGTACATGTCATAAGCGGTCAACATGGCCCATTTTTGGCCCCGCGCTTTCATCTGGTGTAGATGAGGAATTCTTACCCGCCCACGATTTTGACTAACGTAAGGGGCGGTGGTCTGTTCAGACATTGGTTTACCTTCCATTAAACGGTCAGCCGCTCAGCCGCGAGGACGACAGCGATGACAATCATCGCGGCCCCTGAAATGCGGCTGACATTGAGCGCGGCCCCAGGTCGAGAAGTCAGTACAGCGCGTGCGCCATAGCCCACGGCCAGATAAACGACTCCGCAACTGAAAGCATGGATGAGCCCTAGCGCAATGATCTGGACTGCAACCGGCCAAGCAGCAGACGAATCAGTAAACTGAGGCAGCAAAGCCAGGAACAGCAGCAGCACTTTTGGGTTAAGGCCGCTCACACACAGTCCCTTGAATGCCCAGGTGATCCAGCCCTCATCATCTGCGGCGTCCCCTTGAGCGGGAACTGAGGGTTTGAGCAGCATGTTAAAGCCGAGCCACAAGAGATAAGCAGCCCCCATCAGCGTCAGCGTCAACAACGCATAAGGGATTCTCACCAGCAGGCCACCCACACCGGCCGCTACGATCAATGTCGCAAGAACATGGCCTGAGAGCATGCCCAATACCGCAGGCACCACGGTATGGCCTCGCAAACCCGCTGAAATGGCGTAAGCCCAATCAGCCCCTGGGGTGATAACAAACAGAAACGAAACGGCCCAGAAGGCCATCATCAAAGAAGCGCTCACGATAAATTTTCCTCTCGTTCATCACCAGTACGGCACCTTTGGCCCTGGCGGAAACTGAGAGAGAAGGATAAAGCAAGTCTCATGGTATTATCTTGCGTAGATACTCGCAGACCCCAGTCTCAGTAGAAGGTTTTTCGAAATGGATCGATTCGACAGGAAGATTCTTGCGGAGCTACAAGAAGATGGCCGCCAGTCACTCACGGACTTGGCCGAGCGCGTGGGGCTGAGCTTGTCCCCTTGCCATCGACGAGTTCGAGCTTTAGAGGAGGCTGGAGTGATCAAGGGATACCGCGCCCACCTCTCTGCCCCCGAGCTAGGGCTCAATTTCTCTTCACTGGTGTTCGTGACGTTACGAGAAGGGCATCAGCAGGCCGTAGCAGACTTCGAAAAAGCCTTACCAAGTATCCCCTACATTGTCCAAGCTCAACGACTATTTGGTGATCCGGACTACCTGCTAATGGTCGTAACCGCAGACCTTCCGGCGTTTCAGAAGCTCTATGATGAGGAGCTATCGAGGCTGCCAAATGTACAGCGGCTAAGCTCGACCTTAGTAATGAAACACGTCATCACAGATCGTCCACTGCCATTGGAGTGAGCGCCACGAATCCGGTTGTATCAACCTGACTTCACCGGACGCGTACCAGTTTGGGCTTACAGTCATTCATGCAAAGGGCTAGGCATGACCCTTCCGATGCTATTCTGGAGCCAGTTCGACCTACCGAGCGCCCACGGCCTGATCTGGTTCTCCACGGCATTGCTATCGATGGGCACAGCACCATCGTCCAGGTAGCGCATCAGCGCTACCCAGCGTTTCAAGCGGTAATACAGTGTCTTGGCCGTGGCCGAGCCCTCAGGCACAAGCGCGCGTTGAGCGATCAATAACAGCAAAGGTCAACGAAGGTAAGCGTCCAGCGAACTCACCTAGCCAAGGGTGCGTATTGCGTTGGCTTGACGAGCGGATTGTATTCGACATGACCACACGTTCGTATCGGTTATACCCCCCTGCACGGCCGCACCTTGACAGGTAGAAGTCGAGCCTCCGTAGCCTTTCAGCACTCGTCACGTAATTTGCCGCCGTCATTTCTTCCACGAGGGTCGTGCATGCATCAGTGGCTCCGAATCTGCTTTATTCCTGTGAAGCATGAGTCATATGCCCACTCCCTACGTTCCGCAGCTCTGACGAGAACCGCAAGATAGCTTCAGCACTCTTGCTGACCCACTCAAGGAAAACTGCGATGACCACTTTCACTCGTTACACCATCGACACCGCCCCTGCTGCCTCCAAGCCTGTTCTGGAAGCGGTGCAGAACGCGTTCAGCTTCGTACCCAACCTGCAAGGCAATATGGCGGAATCGCCAGAGTTGCTGGCCGGCTACAGCCAACTCTGGGATCTGTTTGGCAAGAGCACTCTCACCGCGCATGAACAGCAGGTTGTGTACCTCACCTCGAACTTCGAGAACAATTGCCACTACTGCATGGCCGGGCACACCACTCTGGCTAAGATGATCGAGATGGCGCCTGAGATGATTGCTGCATTGCGTGCCGGTACTGTCATCCCGGATGCCCGCCTGGAAGCCTTGCATGTGTTCACAACTGCGGTGGTGCGTGATCGCGGCTTCGTCAGCGACGCAGGTATCGAGGCGTTTCTCGCTGCTGGCTTCACTCGCCGCAACGTTCTGGAAGTGGTGCTGGGCGTTGCCACCAAGGTCATGAGCAACTACACCAACCATCTGGTGCACACTCAGCTCGATCCGTTCATGAAGGGTAACGAATGGACTAAGCCGGTCTAAGAGACACTGCCGACCATCACTCAGCCAGCCCTGACATGGGCTGGCACCAGGAGCACTCATGACCATGCGAACTTTTTTGATCACCGGCGCAAGCAAAGGCATCGGACTTGCGCTCGCTCAGGCGCTAGCGGAGGCTGGCCACCGCGTTGTGGGCATTGCCCGCCAGGTGGAGAACATTGATTTCCCCGGCACCTTGGTCTCCGTTGATCTGGAGAATAGCGCAGCGACCGAGCAAGCCCTGGCAACGCTCACCGAGCAATACGCATTTGACGGCCTGGTGAATAATGTCGGGCTGGTTCGCCCGCAGTTGCTGGGCGAGGTGGATCTGAACGACTTCGATGCGGTGATGCGCGTGAATCTGCATTCGGCGATTCTGGCCACTCAAGCCGTATTACCGGGCATGCGCGAGCGGCAGTGGGGCCGAATCGTCAACATCTCCAGCCTGACCGTGCTCGGAATCACCCACCGTACGGCCTATGCCGCTGCCAAGGCCGCACTGATCAGTTTTACCCGGTCGTGGGCACTGGAACTGGCCACGACCGGTATCACCGTCAATGCTGTAGCCCCCGGGCCGACCGAAACAGCTTTGTTCCGCGCGAACAACCCGCCTGGCAGCGAGGGCGAGGCCCGCTACCTTTCGGGCGTTCCGATGGGCCGCTTTGGCCAGCCGCAAGAGATCGCAGCGGCCATCACCTTCCTGCTGTCCGAGAGCAGTGGTTTCATGACTGGCCAGACATTGTTCGTCGATGGCGGTGCTTCAATCGACAAGGCTGCGTTCTAGAGAGGCTTGCTTTGTACCCTCCGCGTTGAGATAACCCTCCCGCTACGAGCGAAGCCTATGCTTCGCTCGTTTTTTGCCGTGCCTTTTTAACCGTTTCAGGTGGAACAACGATGGATCGATTGGCTGCAATGGAAACCTTCGTCAGTGTGCTCGAAGCAGGGTCGTTCTCTGCCGCCGCGCGGCGTCTCAACCTCGGCCAGCCCGCCGTGTCGAAAACCATTGCACAACTGGAAGAGCGCCTTGGCGTTCGCCTGCTACTGCGCTCCACTCGCGGACTCACGCCGACCGAGGCAGGCACGGCCTACTACGACCGCGCCAAACGTGCCATTGAGGAAGCCCATGAAGCCGATCTCGCCGCGCGTGGTGCAGGCAGCGGGCTGCACGGTACCTTACGGGTCTGCGCGGCAGTGACCTTCGCGCGTTTGCATGTGCTGCCGCACCTGGGGGCTTTCCTCGAAGCACACCCCGAACTGAACATCGATATCGTCCTGGACGACCGCACCATCAATCTCGTCGAGGAAGGCATCGATGTCGCCCTGCGCATGGGAGCTTTGGCGGACTCCAACCTGATCGCACGCAAGATCGGGGCATGTCAGCGGCTGGTCTTGGCCACGCCTGCTTACGTGCAGACCCATGGCGAGCCCTCAGTGCCGACCGACCTGGCACAGCACCAAGCGGTTATTCACGCTCTGGCAGGCGGCGGTGAACATTGGGCCTTCAAGCAGGGCAGTACAGTGCAGTCGGTGACAGTGAGCGGGCGGGTGCGGGTCAGTGCCGCTGAGGGTGTGCGGGCGGCAGTACTCGGGCATCTGGGTGTGGCGTTGACGTCCCAATGGATGTTCGCGGATGAACTCGCCAAGGGCGACGTGGTTCCACTGCTGGAAGACTGGCAACTGTCGCCGCTGGATCTCTGGGCGGTATTTCCTACAGGCCGCCTGGCGAGCGCCAAGGCGCGAGCGTTTGTCGATTTCGTCGAAGGCTTGATGAGCCGGCAATAAGCAAGGCCGCCCTAAGGCGGCCTTGAAAGATGGACAATCAACCGCGCAATGCAGGCAGCAACTCGGTGGGCTCAGGGCGCAGCGTGTAGTCGGGATTGACCTCCGCGTACAGAATGATGCCGTCTTGCCCGATGACGAAACGGCCCGGCATAGGCAACGTCCAGCTTTGGTCACCATTGATGACCGGCAGGTTGTTACCCAGGCTCAGATAGAGTTCAGCCAGATAGTCTGGCAGTTTGAAACGCAGGCCGAATGCAGCCGCCACTTCATTACCCGTGTCACTCAGGATGGGGAACCCCAAACCATTTTGGCGCTGCGACTTGCGGCTGTTGGCTTGGCTCTGTGGCGAGATCGCAACCAGGCTCGCGCCGCGCTCCTTAAAGACCGGCAGTGCTTCTTCCAAGGCTTGCAACTCCATATTGCAGTAAGGGCACCACACCCCGCGATAGAAGCTGATCACCAGTGGGCCGCGTGACAGCAATTCGGCTGAAGACACTAGCTTCCCCTCCGCGTCTGGAAGGCTGAATACCGGGGCCAGGTCGCCGGCCTTCAGCGCTCGCTCGGCTTGACCGCTGGCGATCAGTTCAGCCGTCGCGCGGTGCATCACCGCATGTACGGGTGCTGGGGCATTGTAGGGCGGCTTGCCGGCAACGAAGTCGGCCTTGAATGCATCCAGCTTGGCTTGAAGGGTCATGAGTATTTCCTCGATGGTTGATGCGTCGAGACTCATGATCGCGGTGTAGAAGCGCCCTCAGTAGAGCGCTGACCCGCATAGGAAATATGCTCAACAGGAATGCCCTCACTCGACGCGTGCAACCTTGGATGTTTATTCCGCGGAGGAATGAATCATATCGCTGCGACCGGTCTGCTGCGCTCTAACCGTTCCACGCAGACTGGCCTCCATCGTAGCCACTTGGCACGAAGCGTTGCGTTACTGACCACGCAAGGCCCTAGTCCATTGTCGATTGAGGAACTGCCCCATGTTGATTGTTCATGCGTTTGCCACCCCCAACAGCGTCAAAGTCCCTATCGCCCTCGAAGAGCTGGGGCTCGACTATCGGTTACTGCCCGTGAACATTCGCAAGGGAGAGCAAAAATACGAGGCATTCATCGCCCTGAACGCCAATGCCAAAGTGCCGGTGCTGATCGATCCGCTGGGTGACAACGGCCAGCCCATGGTGCTGACCGAATCGGCCGCCATCCTTGTCTACCTGGCAGAGCGATATGGTCGGCTGCTGCCTTCCGAGGGCGTGACGCGCGCCAGAGCCTTCGAGCAACTGTTCTTCCATGCCAGTGGGCTGAGCCCGGCCTTTGGACAGTCCGGCTACTTCCAGAAACTCGCCAACGAGCCTAACCCGGCGGCGATTGCCAGATTCCATGGCGAGGCCAAACGCACACTTGCCGTGCTCGATGGCGTACTGGCAGACACCACTTATGTCGCCGGAGATGAGTTTTCAATCGCCGACATTGCCCACTTCGGCTGGCTCTGGCGCAAAGAGTTTGCCGGTGTCGATTTCGCTGACAGCCCGAACGTGGAACGTTGGTTCAACGCGGTTAGCCAGCGACCCGCCGTGCTGCGCGGTATCGAGCGCACCAACGCCCTTACGTCCCAAGCCTGACATACAAGGACTTCAGATCATGAGCAATCAGCCGCTGTTCACCCCAACCCAGGTGGGCCCATTCAAACTGGAGCACCGTGTTGTCATGGCGCCCTTGACCCGGATGCGCTCAAGCGAGGGCAATGTTCCCAACGAATTGATGGCCGAATACTACGCCCAGCGCGCGACGCAAGGCGGGCTGATCATCGCCGAAGCCACGCCGGTTTCACCCTATGGCTTTGGCTATGCGGGTTCGCCAGGCATCTTTACCCAAGCGCAGGTCGACGGATGGCGTACAGTCGTTAATGCCGTGCATGAAAAAGGTGGACTGATCTTTCTGCAACTGTGGCATGTGGGTCGTCAATCCCACCCACTGCTGCAACCGGGCAATATTGACCCCGTCGCGCCATCGGCGATCAAGGCTGATGGGGATGCGTACGCAGAAACAGGCCCGGTGGCCTTCGCCATGCCTCGCGCCTTGGCGCTTGCCGAAATACCGGACATTATCGAATCGTTTCGCCGAGGCGCCGAACTGGCCAAGGATGCCGGTTTCGATGGTGTCGAGGTTCACGGCGCCAATGGGTACCTGCCTGACCAATTTTTGCAGGACGGCACCAACAGGCGCAACGATGCTTACGGCGGCCCCATCGAACACCGCGCCAGATTCCTGCTGGAAATTACCCAGGCCGTGATTTCGGTATGGGGACAAGGCCGCGTCGGCGTTCGCCTTAGTCCTTCGAGCAGCTATGGCTCAATGCATGACAGCAACCCTAAGGCGACGTTCGGTTATGTCGCCACGCAGCTAGACACGATGGGGCTAGCGTATTTACACGTCGTTGAGCCAAGAATTAAAGGTAATGAAACCATCGACGAAGGTGCTAAGCCTGTTGCTGTTCAATATCTGCGCACGCTTTTCAACGGGCCGATCATTGCAGCGGGTGGATTTCAACGTGAAAGCGCTGTGGCGCTTGTCAGCGAAGGTAGTGCCGACATGGTCGCCTTTGGACGCGCGTTCATCGCCAATCCTGACCTCGCGAGGCGCCTGCATGATGACCTCCCGCTGAACACCTATGACCGAGATACGTTTTACGGCGGCGATGCGGCTGGCTACACCGATTATCCTTTTGTAGGGGAGCCGGTAGCAACGACGTAATGTCTCGTAGACCCAGAATCAGGGGGGCGCTGATAATCGGCGCGGCGAAGTGTTCAGCATAGAGAGGCATGCTAAACGCACTAAGGTGCGCCGAGATTATTGCAGTGCTCAACGGCTGCAATGGGTTGACCTCTGCCGGTCAAGTACGTCCTGAGCGCTGGGCAATTCCTATTGGACGAGATGGGCAAGCCGAATGCGAATGAACATTCATTAGCTGGTCATGCAAATACATTCTTCTGGCTAAGTCAGGCCGCTACCCACTGATGCGGCAGCAGTTGACCGATCTCACTGGCCCGCTGTGTAGGCAACCGCATCAGCACATCCTTGAGATAAGCATACGGATCATGCCCGTTCATGCGCGCCGACTGGATCAGGGTCATGATCGCCGCAGCCCGTTTACCACCGCGCACAGATCCAGCGAAGAGCCAGTTCGACCTGCAGAGTGCCCACGGCCTGATCTGGTTCTCTACGGCATTGTTATCGATGGGCACAGCGCCATCATCCATGTAGCGCTTCAGCGCTACCCAGCGTTTCAGGCTGTAATCCAGTGCCTTGGCTGTGGCCAATCCCTCAGGCATAAGCGCGCGTTGAGCGATCATCCACTCATGCAACTTTTCCGCGATGGGCACCGCCATTTCCTGGCGTAATCACCAGCGATCTTCATCGCTCATGTCCTTGGCCTGTCGTTCGACTTCGTACAAGCCGCCAATTGAGTGCAACGCTTGCTTTGCCAACTGGCTTTTGTTCGCCATATGCAGATCGAAAAACTTGCGCCGGGCATGGGCCATGCAGCCGATCTCGGTGATGCCTTGCTCAAAGCCAGCTTTGTAGCCCGCGAAGTCATCGCACACCAGCTTGCCGTTCCAGTTGCCCAGGAAATTGCGCGCATGTTCACCCGCACGGCTGGGGCTGAAGTCGTACACCACCGCTTTCAGTGCGCAGAACGGTGTCGTGCAGTAGGTCCAGACGTATGCTCGATGTGTTTTCTTTTCGCCCGGTGCCAACATCTGCACCGGTGTTTCATCGGCATGGACGACTTGCTGGGCCAGTACGGCTTCGCGGAGTACATCTACCAGCGGTTGCAGTTGTACGCCGGTTTGGCCGACCCACTGAGCCAGCGTCGAGCGCGGGATCGCCAGGCCGGCACGGCCGAAGATCTTTTCCTGCCGGTACAGCGGAAGATGGTCGGCGAACTTGGCCACCATCACGTGAGCCAACAGCCCAGCAGTGGGGATGCCCTTGTCGATCACCTGTGCCGGTACCGGCGCTTGAGTCAGTGTTTCGCACTGACGGCAGGCCCATTTGCCGCGTACATTGCTCAACAGTGAACACGCCCGGCGTGTAGTCCAGCTTCTCGCTGACGTCTTCGCCGATGCGCTGAAGTTGGCAGCCGCAGGAGCACTGAGTTGTCTCTGGCTCATGGCGAATGACGGTACGAGGAAACTGCGGCGGCAACGGCGCGCACTTGGGTTGTTGGCGTGGTTCGTCCGGTGCCGGAGCGGGACGAAGTGCTTTCAACTCCGCGTCGATGGCTTCGAGGTCGGTGTTGAGCAAGTCATCCAGCAAGCTGCCTTGCGCCGGGCTGATCTGCTCACTGCGCTTGGCAAACTTGTGGCGTTTGACAATGGCGATTTCGTGAGAGAGCTGCTCGATGATCGTCTCGTCACGATGGATCTTTCGCCTCATGGTGTCGACCTTCGATAGCAACTGCGCAGCGAGTGCGCGCAGTTCACCAGGTGTCATTTGGTCGAGATTGGGCGATTCAAAGTCATGCTGTGGATTTTACCAAAGCAGCCCACTCGACACAGCTAAAAGACCCGATTCAGAGCAACGTAATTACGCCGTTAGCACCAACCCGCTGCCAAGGCAGGCCCAGCACCAGCGCTTGAAGTTGCTCGGCGTCGAGTTCAACTTCGTGGCCTCGATGCGTGCCAGGCCAATGGAGTTTACCTTGGTTCAGGCGGCTCGCTGCCAGCCAGATACCCACGCCATCGTGCACCAGTACTTTCATTCGATTAGCGCAGCGGTTAGCAAACAGATAAGCGCAGTGCGGCTTCGCCGCACCGAATACGGCGACCACGCGGGCGATCGCCGTGTCCGTGCCAGCGCGCATATCCATGGGCTCAGTGGCGAGCCAGATGGCGTCGATGCGGATCATTGTGAAAGGCTGCGGATCAAGCGTGCGCAGCCGTCCGGGTCGGAGATGGGCCAGCTCACGGTGACTGTACGCTGCCCAGAAGAAATATCGATGTGAGCATTATCCTGCCGAGCTTGATCAAAACCTCGTTCTCGATATCACGAAACGAGCGGAATGGCGCATATCCGAAAATGTCACCCAACGCATCGCTCAAGGTCTGATCATTCTTGCTGCTAAGCCATCGCTCCAACTCAAAGAAGGCGTTATCAACCCGGGAGATCGAATACGCTGTATGGCCTGTTGCGGTGAAGTATTGGCTTCAATCATCCGGGCAATCCCGTCTAAAATCATTCTGCAGCGGAGCGAATAGAATGCTCAGCCGTCGAAGTCGCACTAGCTCCGGCGGCGCGCGGCGTCGACGCGGTTTCTATTGCCTGGATAGCAGGCGATGGCCCCGGCGCGTGGTCATCTCTCATTGCCGCACGAAAACCTTTGATAGTCTCACCCACATCAGAACCAAGCCCCTTGAGTTTTTTTGTACCGAACACCAGTACGACTACTAACAGGATGACGAGCCAGTGTTTCCAGTCTACGAGTCCCATAGCCACCTCGACACAAATAAGTTAATAGACAACCAATCCTCAAGCGCCACACTTTTCAGACGCAGGTGAAGTTTTTTTGCCTCACCGCGTCTCGCCGCACTCAAGGATTTGTCGCACACTCTAAAATCGGGTACCCCTAGACCAATCAAGGTACCCATCACAACGGTGCGAAATGGAAGTGCTTTCGCCGACTCTATCGCCGTCAGGCTCAGACGCCTTGCGCCACCGATTCCCGACCAACAGGTGAACGTGGCGTCATCTCGGCAATCGGCCCCCGCCAGGCAATGATACCCACCCATAGGTAGAAAACCGGAGTGGCATACGTCACGCCGGTGAGCGCGAGACCGGCCAGCTCCCCCATGTCCATGATTTTTCCAAAACTGGATACCAATGCACAGGCTGCATTGACAAGAGCAACCGCAGCGAACGCTTTCTTATGGCGCCAAAGGATGACTGAGAGTCCCAAATACCAGATGCCCGATAGGAAAAACTCCAGTCTACCCCACATACCGTCCTGAACGGCCATGGTGAGAATTCGGAACAACTCCTGAGTCACAGTCTTCGAGGCTGGGTCTGCGAGACTCGCATGCAATACTGTCAGCACAGGCCAGACTACGGACAATAGTGCCGCGCCGATAGCACCCACCACTCCAAAAATAATGCCCGCCAGCGTCGCCAGGGAAAGCAAGTACGAGCGATCCTCACGCAGGGCGAACCAAAGATAAAGTCCAGACGGAATGCTGAACAGGTAAAATCCGAACATGTCACTGAGCATCATCCACTTGAGATTGGGAGATCCCTCGACCCCCACGTCAAGCTGACCAATGATATTGCCGGTAGCCTCATATTCAAAACTCCCGGCCTGGATGGCCAGGTAGACCGTGTTGAAACACAGGATCACCGCAAGTACATTCAGTACGAGTAAAAACCGATTGCGCGTGAAATACGTCTGCATTATGTTGCCCCCTCTAACCGCAAGAATACTATTATTGTCTGATCGCCAACTTACAAATTATTTCAGCTCGCGTTTGGTCATCTGATATGAGCCCAAACGGCATTCTGTTTCCCGGTACCTTCACCTGAGGCCCCCGCAGAAACTGATCAATCTGCTCGCGACTCCAGATGAAATTGCTATTTGCCATAGCCGGGGAAAAAACGTAGCCCCGAAGCGTCCCTGCCTGTCTGCCGATGAGTCCATTCAAATTGGGTCCAAATTTGGAAAAATCGCCTGCCACCACTGTATGACACACAGAACACTGATTCCATGCCCGCTCGACGGCCAAGGGCTCACACGCCTGAGCACCGACGTAGGCGCTAAAGAGTAAGGCCGCCAGCAAGGCCAGAGTGAGGCAGGCTTTCATCAGGCTTTGCCGGAGAGTAACTCTGCCGTTACCCGGCCCGCACGCAGCCCAGTCTCGATTGCACCGTCAATGAAACCGCGCCATCCATCTGCGACGTCAGAACCTGCGAAAACAACCCGCCCCTCGGTTTTACGCATATCAGCGCCGTACTTACTCCACATACCAACCTTATAGTCGCACCAACTGCCTTTGGAGTAAGGGTCGTTGGTCCAATCATAAGCGAAGGTGTCCAGCACTTCGGCGTCCGGCAACAGCTTCTCAACTTCTTTCAACACCAGTGCTTTATTGTTGTAGTCAAAGCCTGGGGTCGGATAGCCCATGCAGAAAAGTGTGGTGTGGTCGTCATAAAAATGGTCTGTGTACACCATATTCACCGGGTGCCCTGCACCGGCCAGGCTCTGATAGGCGCCCTTGTTGCCTTTGACCTTGATTTTCAATTTGAAGCCAGCCCCCACGTGCCGCTCCTTGCTCGCAGCCACCTTGCCAGGGAGCAGCGCGGGCGCCCACTGAATATCGTTCCAGCAGTTCATGGGCATCGCGACCACACAGGCACTGGCCTTGAATACATCACCGTTTTCCGCGGTGACTATGACCCCTGACGCGTTATGCTCCACCTTGCGCACCGGAGTGCTGGTTTTTACCTCCGCCTTACTCTCGTCAAGCATGCTGTGGATCAGAGACGAAGTTCCCGACTTGATGTAGTACTGCGTACACGCCCTCAATAGCCGACCCATGTCATTGTCTGCACGTGCATACCAATGGATTTGGTCCAGCATGCCGGCAGTTTCAAGGCTACCGCTGACTGCCGTCGCGAAGAACGACTCAAGAATCGTGTGGGTGGTGATGTCCAGATTGATCTGCTTCAAACGCTGGGCGATCGAGATGTCGTCGTGCTTGAGAAAGCTGGGATCGAAGCCGGGGTCATAAGGTCGCGGAAAAGCATTGATCAAATCCCCACAGAACACCTTCATGCCTGCGTCCAGGCGAGCAAACGAGTCGGCGGGGTCAATGTTCGTCAGCTTATTGTTGATCAACACAGTGCCATAGGTTGGGTTGGCGCCAGGCGTTTCGTCAATTTCCAGGCCATATCGTTTAATCTCGGCCCACACATGTGGCTGATACCAATGCACCCATTGCCCCCCGACTTCGGACTGCTGGCCAAAAATATCCGCCGTCCAGGTGCGACCTCCCAGACGGTTACGGGCTTCAAGCACCAAACATTTCTTCCCGCGAGCACCGAGCTCTCGCGCAGCGGTAGCGCCGGCCATGCCCGCACCGATGATGATGACATCGTACCCGTCTTTAGGTAGGGTTGCCGCGCCATTATCAGAGGTTGCCGCCCGTACTAGGGAAGAAGCGGCTAACGTTGTTGCGCCGAGAGCCATCCCGAACAACGTGTGTCGCCGACTCAACTGCAACGCGCTCTTTTTTTCGTTTTCTTTATCGTCAATAGACATTTTTGCACCATTCCGCTGGACAAAAGCACGCCGAGTGCGGGTAGCCCTTGGAGTTCAGACTTCCACTACTCACCCTGCATGATCGAGTTCTTGCAAACATAGATAACACTATTTCACCGATGCTTTAGTCAGCCCACACCGCTGACGCTGCCTATCTATTTCACCCGACACCGATTAGGCGAACAATCCAAAAACCGAGCAAATTAGTCCGGAAAATTTGTATCGCCGAAAATTTCATGCGCCCGGCGAATAGGCCGGTAAAGTATAACGCTACCTTCAACGCTCCGCGCCTTGGGCGCAGGACCAATAAAAAACCCCGGCGACATTATCGCCGGGGCCTATCGATCATGCACCGCCTACTTTCCCCGCTCGTTCCTCAACTCATGTGAGCACGTGCGACGTCATGCCGATGAAGGGTAGCGCTAGGCATTTCGTTGAATAGTTTTTTATATTCACTCGCGAACCTGCCCAAATGATTGAAGCCCCACTCGGTCGCCACATTCGAAATGTTGGTACCTCTCCCTCCCTTTAGCAACTGTTTGCGTACTTCCGAGAGTCGTAATTTCTTAAGGTAAGCCATGGGAGACATACCCATATGCTTCCTGAAACCATCGAATAGCTTGAACCTTGACACGCCTGCCGCCGCTTCAATATCTTCCAAGCAAAGATCCTCGCGCGCATTAGCATGGATAAAGTCTTTCGCCCGCAACAGGTAGCTGGGTAATCTCCCGATCAAACTCTCCTGAATTTCATCGGAGTAATTGCTTTTCTGCGCCAGGATAAGCCCGCGAACCAACGACGCTTCGATATCTCGGGAAAAGAGGGTCTGGTCAAAGACCGCACCTCCGACCTGCTGCTCGGAGACGAAATGGGCAACTAACCTCCACCAGGATGCGCTGGCACCCGTCTGGCCATCCATGACTGGGTCAAAATTGATGGGGACTTCGACCGGCCGTTTGAGGATCTCTTCAAGCGCAAGCCTCATCGTCACACGAGGAATAACGACCGAGATTTTGCGGCAATCGCCAGTCATCATGAGCTCCTGACTGTGGAACGGCGAAACGATCAGGCCGACACTGTTGTTTGACTGAATACGGTTGCCTAGATACACCAACTCCTGCTCGCCCGTCAGAGGCAGGCTGAGGCTGTAGCTGTCCAAGTGCTCGGCAGCTTCCACGCCAATGCGTACGTCGGCGCCATACTCCATGACCCCCAAAGTGGTGGCGAAGGACTTGAACACCTTGGCGCTATGCCTGAACGAGACCTTCTCAGGCTGCGGACTCTGCAGGCTATGCGGGCCGCAAACCTCTTCCATCCACGCACGTGCGCCAGCCATGTCATAGCTGCTGATTTTAATGTCGCGAGCCGCGACTACATGGGGCTGGGTCATCACATGGCTCCACGGTAATGGAAAAGTCGCTCTTCGGCGAGTGAGTGACTGACAGCAAGAGCTGTGCCACGCGAGAGAGCGATGCAGACGCATCTGCTTTTATGGATAGTTACATCCGACCTTTTGGATTATCGGTTACCCGCACTGCAATCAATATGTGCCGAGCACTGGCCAACATGCACCACCACGGAGCATCCACTTCAGATAAATGCACCAGGTGTTACCCTTCTGCGCATGTGGGCTGACACCGAGCGAAACAACTTCAAGAAAAAGTGACATTCTAGATTATCGATTATCGATTATCGTTCTCATCTACTTTAGAAACTTCAGAACTTCCCGCTCACCCACGGCATCTCTTTAAGTGGCTTTAAGTCATCTACAAAACGGATAGACCGCCCCTGCCATCCGCTCTTTAATGGGGGCCTTGGGAAGCCGCACGATTGAGGATTTACTGATGAGCCGTATGCGTGATTTAAGCCAATGGCAAGAGTACATCGAAAGCTGCCTGGACTTTCGAAGTGAAGAAGGCATCTATCGTATCGCCAGGGACATGTTTACCGACCCTGAACTGTTCGATCTAGAGATGGAGTTGATCTTCGAAAAAAACTGGATTTACGCCTGTCACGAAAGTGAAATCTTGAACAAGCACGATTTCGTGACCATCCGCGCCGGTCGCCAACCGTTGATTATCACTCGCGACGGCGAAGGCCATCTGAATGCGCTGATCAACGCGTGCCAACATCGCGGCACTACCCTGACTCGCGTCGGCAAAGGTAACCAGTCTACTTTTACTTGTCCCTTCCACGCCTGGTGTTACAAGAGCGACGGTCGCCTGGTCAAGGTCAAGGCCCCGGCAGAATATGGAGACGACTTCGACAAGGCAACGCGCGGGCTAAAGAAAGCACGAATTGAAAGCTACAAAGGCTTTGTCTTCGTCAGCCTTGATGTTCAAGGTACTGATACCCTTGAAGACTACCTTGGCGATGCCAAAGTCTTTTTCGACATGATGGTCGCACAGTCACCGACGGGTGAACTGGAAGTGCTGCCAGGGAAATCAGCCTACACGTACGATGGTAACTGGAAGTTGCAAAACGAAAATGGTCTTGATGGTTACCACGTCAGTACTGTCCATTACAATTATGTTTCCACTGTGCAGCATCGCCAGCAGGTAAATGCCGCCAAAGGCCAGGCCTCAGGCGATACGCTGGACTACAGCAAGTTGGGCGCAGGTGACACTGAAACGGATGACGGCTGGTTCGCCTTCGATAACGGTCACAGTGTGCTGTTCAGCGACATGCCAAATCCGGAAGTGCGGCCGGGGTACGCCACGATCATGCCGCGATTGGTTGAAGAATATGGCCAGGACAAAGCGGAATGGATGATGCATCGGCTGCGTAACCTGAACGTCTATCCCAGCATGTTTTTTCTGGATCAGATCAGCTCGCAGCTACGGATCATTCGCCCGATCGCATGGAATAAAACCGAAATCAATAGCTTCTGCCTGGGCGTGAAGGGCGAGTCCGACGCTGATCGCGAGAACCGCATCCGTCAATTCGAAGACTTTTTCAACGTTTCCGGTATGGGCACACCCGACGACTTGGTCGAGTTTCGCGAAGCCCAACGTGGGTTTCAGGCACGCCTTGAGCGGTGGAGTGATATTTCCCGCGGTCGCGATAAATGGACCACCGGCCCTACCCGCAATACCGAAACCATCGGTATCTCACCGGCCATGATCGGGGCGGAATTCACCCACGAAGGCCTGTATGTCAACCAGCATGGCAACTGGCAGAAGTTTCTGCTCACAGGGCTCGCTCGTCAAACGGCCGACGCCCAGTCATTGAAACTTAAAGAGGTGTGAGAAATGAACGCCGAAATTCAGTACCAGGTCGAACAGTTTCTATACAAAAAAGCTGAGCTCTGCGATGCCCAAGACTGGGACGCCTACCTTGCCTTGTTCAGCGAAGACAGTGTTTTCCATTTGCCTCAATGGGACGCTGAGCATGTGTATACCACTGATCCGAAGAAAGGCATGTCACTCATCTATTACCCCAACCGGGGCGGTCTTGAGGATCGAGTCTTCCGTATTCGTACTGGCAAGGCCGCCTCGGCGACACCAATGCCACGCACGCTTCACCAGATTAGTAATGTCCGTATCCATCCCTTGGAGGATGGATACCTGGAAGTGCGGGTTAATTGGCAGACGCTGTACTACCGCCAAGCGACCGCAGAGCATTTCTTCGGCCGGGCAACCTATACATTGCGCCCAAATGGCGAGAGCTGGCTGATCGCCAAGAAACACAGCTTGCTGTTAAACGACACGATCAATTCCGTGTTGGATTTTTACCATATTTAAGTCGTAGAAAGGTCAAGCCATGTACAAGGTTGCGTTGAACTTCGCTGACGGAAAAACACTGTTTTGCGCGGTGCCGCCCAATGGCATTCTGTTGGACGCGGCGCTCAAGTGCGGAATCAAGATTCCCCTCGATTGCCGAGAAGGGGTTTGCGCGACCTGTCAGGGCCGCTGCGAATCGGGAAGTTATACCCAGGACTACGTCGATGAAGAGGCATTGTCTGAACAGGATCTGGCTGAGCGCAAGGTATTGTCCTGCCAGACGCGGGTATTATCGGACGCTGCATTTTATTTCGACTTTGACTCAACCTTGTGCTCGAACGAGGGGACTACTGAAGTTACCTCTACCGTGGCAGAAGTGACCCAAGTGTCCGACAGCACCGCAATAATCAGGGTCACCATTGCCGCCGATCAACCCGACTTGAACTTTCTCCCGGGACAATATGCGCGCCTGAAAGTGCCGGGTACCGACCACAGTCGTTCGTATTCATTTGCATGTGCGCCCGGAAACAGAAGCCTTGAATTCCTCGTCCGCCTTCTACCGAGCGGCGTCATGACCGACTATGTGCGGGAGCGCTGCAAGGTCGGTGACACCATCAAGATGGAAGCCCCGCTGGGTGCTTTTTATCTACGGCACATTGATCGTCCGGTCGTCATGGTCGCTGGCGGCACCGGATTGTCTGCGTTCCTCGGTATGCTTGACCAACTGGCAGAAAAAGGCGGGTCTGGTTACCCCATTCATCTGTTCTACGGCGTTCGAACAGAACGGGATCTGTGCGAGCTTGAGCGTATCGAGGCTTACAAGGCAAAGATCAGCGCGTTTGAGTTCACACCGGTATTGAGCGATGCTGGCAAACAGTGGCAAGGGCTGACAGGTTTCATTCCGGCACATCTAAGTCAATATGAAACAGCCGATACACCCTTTGACATCTATATGTGCGGCCCTCCCCCCATGGTGGAATCCATCAAACACTGGCACACGCATAACGCACTCACGTCGGCACGCATATTTTTTGAAAAATTCACTGAAAGTAACAGCTAGAAAAATGGTCACTACAGGTCGCCGGTCTTATTCACCGACCGGTCGCCTTATGCGTACAGGGTCTCGTTATGTCCAGTTTGTCATTGAAAGTTGAAAAAATAGAAAATCTGACCCCGCGTATTCGCCGTGTCGTATTGACGGCACCCGACAACAAACCGCTGCCCTGCTTTACTCCGGGCGCGCATATTGAGATTCATCTACCGGGGGAGCGTCAGCAAAAACGTGCGTACTCAATCGTCAATCTGTCCGACAGTGACCACTACGAGATTGCTGTTCAGTTGGACAAACAAAGCACGGGGGGCTCGAAGTGGGTTCACAGCTTAGTCGAGGGCCAGTACGTCAACGTAGAAACACCTAAAAACCATTTCCCTCTGGTGGCCGGGGCAGACCACTACCTGCTGATAGCGGGCGGTATCGGTATTACTCCGATGCTGAGCATGGCACGCGCGCTGATCAGCTCTCAGCAGGCATTCACGCTTCATTATGCAGGCCGCGACGGGTCAAACATGGCCTATCTCGCTGAAGTTCAATGCATGGAGAACAGCCGCTGCTGGATCAGTGGCGGCGATGCAGCGAAACGCTTTGCAGCAACAACGGTACTCGCCAACCCAGCCGCCAACACCCACCTGTACATCTGTGGCCCTACCGAAATGATCACCTCGGTCATCCAGACGGCCCGTGAGCAGGGCTGGCGAGAAGATCAGGTGCATTACGAACTGTTCGCCGGCACGCTCGAAGAAGACGGCGACCTGCCCTTTGAGGTGGAACTACGCACCAGCGGTGTGAGCCTGGTAGTCAACCCGGGGCAGAGCTTGTTGGACGTGATGGTCGAAGCCGGCTTGGACCCGATGTTCGACTGCCGCCGCGGGGACTGTGGTGTTTGCGTTGCCCAGATCATTGATGGGGAGGCGGATCACCGAGACATCTGCCTCTCCGATCGCGAACGCGCCAATGGAGCGTTCTGTACCTGTGTTTCTCGTGCCAAGACCGCCAAGTTGGTACTGGACCTCTAAGCAGTGATGGAGAAAGCAATGATTCCTACGAATGAGCAAATCGCGGACCTGGTTCGTGACGACAGCGTTCACAAAAGCGTATACACCGACCCTGTTCTCTTTCAGCTCGAGATGGAGCGTATTTACGGTCACGCCTGGATTTACGTGGGGCACGAAAGCCAGGTGAAAAACCCTGGGGACTACCATACCACTCGCATCGGTGATCAAGATGTCGTCATGGTACGAGCACCCGACGGAAAGGTGAATGTCCACTACAACCGCTGCCCTCACAAAGGCGCAAAGTTGGTCGCTGACGGAGACGGTAACGTCGGCAAGTTCTTCCGCTGCCCTTATCATGCCTGGACGTTCAAACTGGATGGCTCGCACCTTTCCGCGCCTCTGAAAAGCGGCTTCGAGGGCACTTGTTACGACCCTAAGCACCCTGACTTCTCCATGGTCAGCGTTGCCCGCGTGGACAGCTACCGCGGCTTCGTATTCGCCAGCCAAGCTAACTACGGCGAGGACCTGAAGACATTCCTGGGTGGAGTGGTCAGCTCTATCGACAACATGTGCGATCGCTCGCCTGTTGGCGAACTGGAAGTAGCAGGCGGCATATTTCGCGTGCAGCAGCGCTCCAACTGGAAAGTTTTCTACGAAAACTTGCACGACACCATGCACGCTCGCGTCACGCATGAATCCTCGGTGGATGCCGCGCGCCAGGAAGCAGAGTCCATCGGCGAAATGCCTTTCGAGCTGTTAATCATGGACGGCAACGGCGAGCCCTATGACTTCTGGGAGAAACTGGAACTGAGGGCTTACCACAATGGCCACGGCTACATGGAAGCGATTTTCGATCCTGGCGCTGCAGAGCGCGATGAAGTCGCCAGAGCACATTTCGAATGCCTGAGCCAAGCGTATGGTGCGGACCGCGCCCGGGAGATCATGGGCATGAACCGTCACAATACCGTGATCTACGGTAGTGGCTCGCCCCACACCGTCTTCATGCAGTTTCGCGTCATTCGTCCGCTTGCAGTCGATAAAACCATGGTGGAGATTCAGACATTTCGCTGCAAGGGCGCACCTGACGTCGTATTTGATCGTGCATTGACCTACGCCAACGTCATTAACTCACCCTCCTCCAACGTCATGCCAGACGACGTTGAGGTTTATGCGCGTTGCCAGGAAGGCAACATGACCCGTGGGGGTAGCTGGATCAGCATGCACCGCTACGTGGGCACCGACAAAATCCTTGAGGATGGCGCCGTTTCAACTAACGGCACTAGCGAACTGCCGATGCGCAATCAGTTCGCTGCCTGGAAGAAATTCATGACCGGAACCATCATCGCCAAGGAGAGCAACAATGTTGCTTGACCGTAACTTTAACGTTAATACCACTTCTTTGACTCCTGCCACTGTCGATGAATCGACCATGCGCTCAATCGAACAGTTCATTTATCGAGAAGCACGCATGCTCGATACCTGGAAATTCTGGGAATGGGACAAGCTCTTTACCGAAGACGGCATGTACTGGGTGCCGCAGAAACATAATCAGGCCAATCCGTTTGATCATATTTCCCTTTTCTGGGAAAACCGAATGCTGCGTGAAACCCGTATCCGCCGGGTTGAAAATGCCCGCAACTGGTCACAGCAGCCGCAAACGCAGACAGCCCACCTGGTCGGCAATATTTGTATCGAGGGTCTAGACGAAGATAACTATCTGGTTGTCAGTGCCAGCTTCCAGGCAACTGAATGGCGCCTGGACCAACGTCAGCTAGCGGGTCGATATACCTATAAACTGATCGGCAATAAAGTTGAAGGATGGAACATCAAGCTGAAACGGGTTGACTTGGTCAACTGCAATGATGTTTTCGCCAACTTGGAGGTATTCGTGTGATGGAGCGGCCAGTCGTTATTGCACTCCATTACCAGAACGATGTCCTGCACACGGACGGTCGTATCAAGGTAGGTCTGGACACGGACGGAGAGCACCGTGCAGCTCTCATCTCAGCCGCAGGCGCCCTGCTACGGTGTGCGCGTAAAAACGACTGGCCAATCATTCATGCTCGTGTCGCCTACCGTGGCGATTACTCCGATCTGATCGCCAATGCGCCGATATTGGAGAACGTGAAAAAGCTGGGTGCCGTCATAGAGGGCTCTTGGGGTGCAGAGTTCCTCGATGCCTTGAGCCCCCATGAGAACGGGAAGGAATACATAGTCACGCATAAGCGTATCAATGCGTTTTACGGCACCCACGTCGAAGCGCTGCTGACGATGCTGGGCGCTCGCACCTTGATCATTGCAGGTGTGGCTACCCATTCAGTGGTTGAAAGCACAGTTCGCCATGCAGTGGACTGTGGCTACCGCGTCGTCGTACCGGCTGACGCATGCTCCTCTGCCGACCCTTTGTCACACCAAGCTTCGCTGAGCAGCATGAGTCTCATCGCAAAAATTTCCGGCGTCAGCCAACTGATGGAGTCACCGAAATGAGCCTCGAGGGCAAAGTTGCGATTGTTACCGGAAGTACCCAAGGGCTTGGCCTGGATATCGCCAAAATACTACTGGCGCAGGGTGCCGAAGTCATGCTGGTCGGCAGGAATGCTGTGGCCGGCCGCCAACTCAGCGCTTCGCTGGGTCCGTGTGCGTCTTACACAGAGTGCGATGTCGAGAACGACGAAGACATCGACAAATGCATTGATAACACGATCAATCATTTCGGCAAGATCGACATTCTCGTCAATAACGCCTGCCTATACGACGACAATGGCATCGGCTCTTCCCGTGAGGCGTGGCATAAAAGCCTGAACGTTAACGTCGTTTCCTCGGCGATTTTCGTGCAGAAAATCGCGCCGCTACTGCGTGCAGGAAGCACCATCATCAATATCACCAGCACCGGTGGCAAATTTGGCGCGGCCGGTAGAGCACTCTATCCAGCCTCCAAGGCGGCGATGCTGCAGTTGACAAAGAATTTCGCCGTTAGCCTTGCATCACAAGGCACCCGGGTCCTCAGCGTTTCCCCCGCCTGGACCTGGTCGCCGAGTGTCGCCTCATTGACCGATAACGACATCGATCTTGCAGACAAAGTCGGAGCACCGTTTCACCCTTTGGGCCGGGTAGGCCGGGGTGAGGAGATTGCCAATGTGGTGGCCTTCCTATGCAGCGCGGCTGCTTCATGGATGACCGGTGTCGATGTACCGGTCGATGGCGGCTTTTCGATTTTAGGGCCCGATCAAGGCTTATCGCCGCGGGTCTGGTTTCAGCGTCATTGTGAATAATTTATTGTAAAGGAGCATTCCAGATGGGCGAGTTCATTGATATCCGTACGTTGGATGACCACAACACCTTCCGCGGTTACCTGGCAGTGCCCGCTAGCGGAAAAGGGCCCGGTTTAGTGCTCGGGCAAGAGATTTTTGGTGTCAATGCCAACATGCGTGCGGTAGCGGACCTGTATGCCGAGGAAGGCTATGTAGTACTTGTACCCGATCTGTTCTGGAGGTTGGAGCGTAACGTCGACCTTGGCTATACACAGGAAGACTTCAGCAAAGCCATTGATCTGTTCCAACGTATGGATGTGGACATGGCTGTCAACGATATTGCCGCCAGCTTCGTCACGCTGGAAAATCTCGACCAGGTAGAAGGCGATCGACTGGGATATGTCGGGTTCTGCATGGGCGGGAAACTCGCCTACCTGACGGCCACACGCACCAAAGCTGCTTGCTCTGTCGGGTTCTACGGCATGGGTATCGACCATTATCTGGACGAAATCGATGAAATATCGGGGCGCCTGGTGCTGCATTTCGCCGAAAACGATGGCTATTGCGATGCCGCCGCGCGAAGCAAGATTTCTGCAGCCCTCAAAGGAAATAAACACGCCGAGCTTTACGTCTACCCCAACGTCGATCATGCGTTCGCACGCGTTGGCAGCGAGCACTTCGACAAGCCGGCGGCGCTCATGGCCCATGAGCGTACCATCGCCGCGCTGAAACGCGAGATAGGCCCACACTTCAATCTGTCCGATCTCTGGGACGAGCACGTGCGCCATGAGTTCGAGACGCGTGACGTTCCAGCTACCATGGCAACCATGGTCGCCGAACCTTATGTGAACCATATTCCGACCATGACGGGTGGTGTGGGCTACAAGCAACTGAGCCGCTTCTACCAGCATCACTTCGTCCACAGCAATCCACCGGACATGAAGCTCATTCCGCTATCCCGGACAGTCGGTGCGCTGCAGATTGTCGATGAGTTCATCATGTGCTTCACACATACCACAGAGATCGACTGGCTATTGCCGAACGTCGCACCTACCGGGAAATACGTCGAAATTCCGATGCTAGGCGTAGTGAGGTTCCGTGGTGACAAGCTCTATCATGAGCATATCTATTGGGACCAGGCGAGCCTCCTGGTACAGGTTGGTCTGCTCAACCCCGAGGGCCTCCCGGTCGCTGGGGTGATTACCGCACAGAAGCTGCTTGACGAGACGCTGCCATCGAACACCTTGATGGCCAACTGGAAGAATAGCGAGCCCGTTTAAAGGTGATAGCTGGGCCGCTATCCCCCTGGATTTTTACGACTGAAATTTCTCTGCCGAGATGATCCGGTAAATCTTGCCGGATCTATCTCCCTACTCAAAGGCGAGCTGACATGACCGACTTGGCGACATCACAACTAAAAACCTACCACCCTTATATCGACGGCAGATCCTGGGCGAGTCATGGCCAGCCCGAGCAGGTTGTCATCAACCCTTACAATCAAACAGCTATCGCTCGCGTTAAATTGGCGACGGCGGAGGATATAGATAGTGCCATTGCCGCCGCTTTTGAAGCTCAGAAAGCCTGGGGCAAAACGTTGGCCAAGGAGCGAGAAGCCATCCTTTGCCGCGCTGCGGATATTATCGAGCGTCGTCGCGCGGACATCGCGAAGATTCTTATCGAGGAAGGCGGCAATGTATTCGGCAAGGCGATGTTCGAATGTGATTACATGGTCAGTACCTTCCGCATCGCCGCTGGTCAGGCACGCGATGTTCGCGGTGAGACCATGCCCGCTGATGGGCCGGGGCGCATTTCGATGTCGTTCCGGCAACCGCTTGGCGTTATCGCAGGTGTTGGCCCCTTTAACGCACCGTTGCTATTGAATGGCAAGAAGCTGGCGCCTGCACTTGCCGCTGGTAACGCTTTCTTGCTCAAGCCAGCGCCACAGACGCCGCTCATCGGCCTGCTATTCGCTGAAATTCTAGAGGAAGCCGGCCTGCCGCCCGGTGTATTCAACGTCCTTCCGACTACTAACGAGGCGTTAGGCGACAAGTTCTTCTCCGATAAACGCGTGAAGATGGTGACCTTCACCGGCTCGGCAAAGGTTGGACAATACCTATCCGAACTCGCAGGAAAGTTTCAGAAGCGCATCGTACTGGAATTGGGCGGCAAAAGCCCCATTGTGGTTCTTCAGGATGCTGACCTTGATTACGCGGTCCGAGCGGCGGCTTTCGGCATTTTCTTCAACCAAGGCCAGGTGTGCATGGCCAACTCTCGAATTATTGTCGAAGCACCGATCTACGAGTCATTCTGTCGTGCATTCTCGGAAACAGTACGCTCGATACGTTGTGGTGATCCAACCGACCCATTAACCATCATCGGGCCATTGATCAATGCTCGCCAATGCGAGTTTATCAAAGGACAGATCGACGACGCACTGTCCAAAGGTGCGACGCTTCTGACGGGGGGTGAGTACAGCGGTAATCTGTTCCAGCCGTCGGTGCTGACGAACGTGCAGCCTTCGATGGATGTTTATAATGAAGAGACGTTTGGGCCATTGGTCTCCATTTACAAAGCCAACGACTATGAACACGCCGTCGAACTGGCCAATGACACATCCTATGGCTTGTCGTCAGGTATCGTCACGAATGACCTGCAAAAGGCCTTCGACTTCGCCCTGCGTGTGGAAGCCGGATCTGTACACATCAACGACAATTCATTCGATGATGATCCCAATGCCCCCTTTGGGGGGTTCAAGGACAGCGGCCATGGCAAGGAAAATGGTCGTTACTCAGTTCAGGACATGACTGAATTGAAATGGGTTACCCTTCAACTTGGCGAGCGCGCCTTCCCACTTTAAATGCTCCTCCTGCCTTGCCTGCTTGGGCAGGGCAGAAACTTACAGTTCTCTGCAACGCGTGCGTTAAAAACAATAAGAAGGCAGGGCATTGAACCCGCTTAACAGGCGCTCTCGAATTGAGTTCGAGATTTCGGGCACTCCCTATCTGCCATCTTGTTTTTCCCTCAAACTTACCCAGCCGTAACCGGTAAATATATAGCGGAGCAAAAGATGGTATCCCCTAACAAAAAACTGAGCGTCCTGCTATTTAGTACCCTGCTGCAAAGCACGTTCGAGGCTAATGCCTATGAGCTTTACTCTTCAGATTCCGGGGTATTGAACGCAGATGCAGAGCTGGCATTGGGCATTTTTCATAGTGGAAAAAGCTATGGTCAATCCAGTTCCACGACTGGCGGTAGCAAAGACTGGCAGGAATCCTATGCGAAATACGGGCTAAGTGGATGGATCAATTCGGGGAGCCAGGCACAGCACCGATCGTGTCCCAGGAAGTGGTGTAACTAAACCAACCGAAGGCGCCCTGCGGGCGAAAGAGGTTGGTCATCGTGGTTCTTGGCTAACGTTGAGTTTGCGAAGACCTAACATTCACCAGGGAAACCACGATGACCAAACCTACTATCGCATTGACCGAGTTGGTTGAGAAAGGGGCAGATGCTGATCTGCTCAAGCAAATGATCCAGTTCGTTGCCCAGCGCATGATGGAATTCGACGTCGAGAGCCTGTGCGGCGCCGGGTTCGATGTCAAAAGCCCTGACAGGCTAAACAGCCGCAACGGCTACCGTGATCGCCTCTGGCAAACCCGCGCCGGCGATGTTGATCTGAAGATCCCCAAGCTGCGCCAAGGCAGTTACTTTCCCGGCTTTCTGGAACCACGGCGTACTGCCGAAAAAGCCATGGCAGCGGTGATCCAGGAGGCCTACATCCAAGGCGTCTCGACGCGCTCAGTGGACGAGCTGGTCAAGGCGATGGGAATGTCTGGCATCTCAAAAAGCCAAGTGTCACGGCTGGCCGGCGAGATCGATGAGCGCGTACACGCCTTCCTTGATCGCCCGCTTGAGGGCGACTGGCCTTATCTGTGGATCGACGCCACCTACGTCAAGGTCAGGGAGGCCGGCCGTATCGTGTCGGTCGCCGTCATAATCGCCGTGGCTGTGAACACCAACGGCGGCCGTGAAGTACTGGGCATGAGGGTCGGGCCTTCGGAAGCCGAACCATTCTGGACTGATTTTCTGCGCAGCCTGATGCGGCGTGGGCTCCGAGGCGTGAAGCTGGTCATCTCTGATGCTCACGAAGGGCTCAAGGCCGCAGTTTCCAAGGTATTCCATGCGACTTGGCAGCGCTGCCGCGTGCATTTCATGCGCAATGCCATGGCCCACGTCGGCAAGGGCCAGCGCACGATGGTGGCGGCGCTACTTCGCACGGTGTTTGCCCAGGACAGTCGTCAGGAATGCCACCAGCAATGGCGCCTGGTAGCTGACCAGTTACGTGAGAAATACCCAAAGATCGCGACGCTTATGGATGGCTGCGAGGATGAAGTGCTGGCGCACATGGCCTTCCCCAAGGCACACCGGCAGCAGCTTCACAGCACTAATCCGTTGGAACGGTTAAATGCTGAAATCAAGCGCCGCACCGAGGTCGTGGGTATCTTCCCGAACGATCCAGCCATCACTCGCCTGGTCGGGGCGATGCTGCTGGAACAGAACGACGAGTGGTGCCTGCAAAGGCGCTACATGCAATTGGAGGCGTTCGAGGCGGTCAGCGATAATCCGCAGGCCAAGCTGTCGGCCGTGATCAACTAAACGGCAAACTCAGTGGCCAAGGCCGTGATGAGTTACACCACTTCCTGGGACACGATCCACAGCACACGTACGGGGCGCTAAACTGGGTTTCCAGCGCTACGTTTGGTCAAGGCGATGCAGCCGGCTGGACGGATGGCACCGAGCGCACGACCAAGCTCGAAGATGCGTATCTGGGATGGAAATCCGGTGACAGCTTTTCGACCTTGGGTAAAGATGGCCTGGACGTTTCGGTAGGACGCCAGAATGTCATTATTGGCGATGGATTCCTGATTGCGGGTGATGCCCTCAACATCGGGAAGTCGTTCCTGGACGGCGCCGTGAACCGCGGAGGAGCCTATTACCTTACCGGGCGTAAAGCCTTCGATGAAACGGCGGTCGTCAAGATTGGCGGCACGCAAGGCCTGCGCAGCGATTTAATGTGGCTCAAGTCCGATAACCCAGCTCAGGGCAAGGCTGAAATCGTTGCAGGCACCTTGGAGAACGTCCAAGCGCTGGGCACGATCGGCCTTACCTACCTGAAAGTAGTAGACACTGATCCCGCTTATGATTTTGTGGATCGAGACGGTACCAGAACAGTTTCGCTCAGGGCACAAGGCAATTTAGGACATCCTGAGTTGCTACTCAGCGGGGAGTACGCCCGACAAAACCGCAATGAAGGGGATGAAAGTGCCTGGTATCTGGAGTCAGGTTGGACATTTTCCGCTCTGCCTTGGCGCCCTGCGCTAAGCTATCGCTTCAGCCGCTTCTCGGAAGGATACGACCCGCTGTTTTATGGGAACGTCAGGGCATTAGGCACCTGGTTCCAGGGTGAAGTAGCCAGCAACTACTCAGGTCCTTTCAGCACCAATGCGCGCATTCATCAGATTGGTCTGACACTCAGCCCCACTGATAGCGTAGCGTTAGGTGTACTGGGCTACCATTTTGAAACACTGAGCAAAACTGCCAGCGCCTTTGCCAATCTAGGGGGCAATGAACTGGACGTCTATGCGATGTGGCAGATCAATGCTCATCTGTCGGCGATCCCGTTGGTCGGCTTCTACAAACCTGAAAAGGATATCAACAACGGAGGTTCCCAGTTAGACAATAGCCATACTAACGTCTACGCGCAACTGCTGCTACAGGCCAAATTCTAGGGTCTGTGTGAAATGTATTCCAGCGAAGACCAGGCAAGGCGAACACACGCGAGGAAGCGGAGTTTACGTATTGTAAATGAGCATTCCGAGCCTGTTTTCAACGCAGCATGACCGAGTTGGGATGTATTTCTATTGAGCCTAATAGCAGAACCACGGGAACCCGGTACGTACCGGGCAATCGTGTATCCGCCGGGGACTCACCAAGGCACTCATTCGACGAAAAGGGGTTCCCCTTGATCACTGTTACAAAGCTCTCCTTCACCCAGCAGGTCGGCAACTGCAGCTTCTCTCATAAATGATGCCCTCTATACCCAACACCTCCCCCGTATCAGCGTAAATACCTCCACCTCTTTCACAGACGTTTTTCAGCCCTCCGTCCGCACAACAAATTCGATACCACAGCTCGTAAGGTTGGCGACGCGCCAGCGCCGCTTGCACCTCCCGCCACACGTAATCAGTATCGTCCGGGTGGATCAGTGAGCCGTAATTGAAGTCGTTACTGTCCGTCAGAAGCTCGGCAGGATAGCCCGTCAGTGTCAGGCACCCAGCACTGACGAACTCCATACTCCAATCACGATTATTACGGCCTCGATAGACCAGACCCGGAATGCCGTTCAACAAGGTCGAGGCGCTTCGCTGACTGGCTTGCAAACCTGTTTCGTGACGCTTTTGAGCGGTGACGTCATGAGCGGCCATATGGAAACCTTGCGTCCCACGGCTCAAGTAGACCTCCAACCAGTGCAACGCCCCAGCCCCTGGTGTAAAGCGCAGGCGTTGACGCAACGGCCGTGCAGGGTGTTCAAGCAGGCGCTGCAACGCGGCGCTCCACCCTGCGCGATCTTCCTGGTGTACCCATTCCAGCAAGGCCCCGTGGCTAGGTTCGTCCCCCATCAGCTGTTTCCATGCGGCATTGGCGTAGCGCACGTGACCGTTGTCATCAAGCCACAGCAACGACACCGGATAACCGTCAAGCATTGTCCACTGCCCATCCAGTTCCATCAGTGACTCCTCGGTCGGTCGGGTACGGTGAAGCGGTGTACCCACGCTGCCAACTCCAGGCGCGAATGCAGCCGCAACTTCTTCAACAGACTCTTGACATAGACCTTCACCGTACCATCGCTGATACCCAACTCACGGCCGATCTGCTTATTGCTCATGCCCAAGGCAATCAGCGACAGCGTCTGCCCCTCGCGCTCGGTCAGACTGCCGTCCAACACTGGGGACTGCAACGGCTGCTCCGAGAGCAGCGTCGCTAAGCTGTCATCGAGAATGACCGCGCCCTGACCGCAGTTGCGCACATGGCACAACAAGGCGTCCGGTTCGGTTTCCTTGAGCACATAGCCATTAGCACCCAGGCGCATCGCCGTCAGCAACTCGTCGCGGTCGATAGAAGCCGTCAGCACCATGATTTTGCAGCCCAGCTGCAATTGGCGCAGCTCATCGAGTACCTGCAAGCCGCTGAGCCCGGGCATGTGCAGGTCCAGAAGGACCAGTGCCGGCGCCAGGTTAACCGCCATGGCAATGCCTTCGCGGCCACTACCCGCCTGGCCTACTACGTCAAAATCCTCGCTGGCAGCGAATAACTGTGCCAGCCCATTGCGAAATAGCGGGTGGTCGTCAATCAGCAGCAGCCGAGTGCTGTTCATCAGGGGTTCTCCTTGAGGATAAAGCGTGCGGGTGTGCAAGGCGCAGGCGCACGCGGGTGCCGTGGGGAGCTACACCTTCAAGCATTAGAGTGGCGCCGATACTAGCGGCGCGCTCACGAATGATCGCCAGGCCGAAATGATTGTCCAGGTCGGCGACCGGCCCAAGGCCTATGCCGTCATCTTCAACGCAAATGTTGATCACGCCATCGCGGGTATCACGCAGTTCAATGAGAACATGACGCCCATGGGAATGGCGCACCGCGTTGGTCAAGGCTTCACGAATGATCTGCAGCAATTGCAGTTCGGTTTCCGGACTGAGCGCGCCATCGGCCAGGCGGTTGTCCAGTTCGAATGCGATGATGCAGCGTCGCGAGAACTCGGCTACCGAGTCGACAAGGGCCTGGCGCAGCGTGCGGCCGTCCATGGTCAAACGAGCGCTGGTAATCAATTCACGTACCTGACGTTGCAGGTGACTGAGGCCACCGCGCAATTCGCCGAGCGTAGCCTCGGCCTGGCTGCGGTCGTGCAGGCGGCCATGCAGCAACGTGACCTGAAATGATAGGTAAGCCAATTGCTGGGCCACCGAGTCGTGTAGCTCGCGGGCCAGTGCGCCCTGCTGGAAGTGCGCCGCACGGTGCTGCTGTGCACGCAAGTAACGCACGAGTTGCACCCCGCTGCTCAAGCCGGGTGCAATCTCAGCCAGTAGCCCGAGCAATGGCCGGCCCGGTGCTGCAGGTGTGTCTACCAGCAACTGGGCGTTGGCGTCGGCAGGTAGACGCAGTACTTGGCGCCGCACACCCTGCGCAAGGCAGCCACCGCAGGTGGTCAGCCCCGCCGCTACGTCGCGCTGGCGCCAAAGGCAGGTGGCCGCCAGCGGGCAATGGCGAACCATGTCCCGCCGGGCCACGCTGATTTCCTCGCCGCCCAGCACCAGCGCGCACTGGTGCACGCCAGGCAATGATTCGAGCTGCGCCACTAGGCCCGACAACGCCTCATCTCCCAAGCACGCCGCGACCGGCAATTGCGCGACGGTCTGGCGTACCCGCGTCAGCCCCTGCTCCCAGTCATGCCCTGTTCGCCAACTCCACCAATGGCTTAGCAGCTTGCGCGCGTCCAGTTCCATCCTCCCTTTCCCTTGTTTGCGGCACTGCCTATCAGGCAGCAAATTTCATGCCTCGTGCCTGGGCGTCTATCCCTCTACCCCCAAGGGGGTATCTCCAAGACGGCATTGATCAAAAATTCCCTAGGGGAAATTATCTTCCCCAACAGGAAAAAGTTCCTTGGAGGCAGCATGACACCCGCACCCCACCTTTACACCGGCAGCGTGCCACGCTACACGCCCTTGGTGCCCTGCACCGGGGCAGTGCAGCACCTCATCGTGGCGCAATGCAGCGGCGCAGCGGCTGAACTGGCCGCGCAACTGCCCAGCGCCTTGCTGCTTGAAGGCAGCGCGACGGGCGTCGAACCGCAACTGGCCGAGCACTTGCGCCACAGCCATGTTGGCAGCCACCTGTACCTGATCGGCGACGAGGCTTTCATCTGGCACCTGCATGCCCTTGCCCGCAGCGCGGGCCTTGGCGCAGAGGAAATCAGCGCCTGGGCAGATCCCTCAGGCCTGCGCCGGCTGTACTGCGTGCATTGCGCCACGCTGCAGGAGGCTGAGCCCACCGTCCAGCTGACCTGCCAGCACTGCAGCGTGCGCCTGGCCGTGCGCGAGCACTTTTCCCGGCGGCTAGGCGCCTACATGGCCGTGTGCGCAGACGCCGACCAACCGTTCGCCGAGGCCCGCACGTGAGCGCCTGGATGGCCGTACGGGTCAGCGCTGCCCGACTGCTGACGCCCCTGATCCGCGAGCTTACCCTGAGCCCCATCAGCGGCACCCTGCCGGCGTTCTCGGCGGGTAGCCATGTCCAAGTGCAACTGCAAGTTGGCTCGCATAGTGTGCGTAATGCCTACTCGCTGACCGGCGACCCTGCCGAGCAGCACCACTACCGCATTGCCGTGCGCCTGGAAGCGGATTCGCGCGGCGGCTCGCAGTACATCCATCAGCAACTTGCAGTGGGCGATGAACTGAACATCAGCGCCCCCGCCAACCTGTTCGCCCTGCATGCACCGGCGCGCCATCACCTGCTGATCGCTGGCGGTATCGGCATCACCCCGTTCATGGCCCACGTTGCCGCCCTCCAAGCACGCGACGCCTCTTTCGAGCTGCATTTCGCCTACCGCGGCGGGCTCAGCGATGCCTACCTGGCGCCGCTGCAACAGGCCCTGGGCGAACGCCTGCACTGCTACGACGCCAGCCTGGGCCAGCGCCTGGACTTGGCCAAGTTGCTGGCAAGCCAACCCCTGGGCAGTCACTTGTACACCTGCGGCCCGCAACGCCTGCTCGACGCAGTGCGCGAGCAAGCCCAGCGGCTGGGCTGGCCACGCGCCAAGGTGCACTGGGAAGCCTTCAGCAGCGCCGCGCCCGGCGAACCGTTCGCCGTGCACTTGGCGCGCAGCAACCGCCACCTGCAGGTGGCTGGCGAGCAAAGCCTGCTCGAAGCCCTGGAAGCCGCCGGGCTGGACATTCCCAACCTGTGCCGCGGCGGCGTCTGCGGCCAGTGCGTCACCCGCCACCTGGGCGGTGACGTGGAACACCGTGACCTGTACCTGACCTGCGACGAGCAGGCGCATTCCCTCATGCCCTGCGTCTCACGCGGCTGCGGCAAGCCCCTGGTACTGGACCTTTAAGGACACCTGCACATGACCATGCACTTCAATGCCCCGCACCGTTATCATCCGCCGTTCAACTTCCGCAACAGCCGCCAGGCCATTGAGCGCTTCCCGTTCCCCTTCACCGAGGACAGCTACCTGTACTCGGTGAACATCGAGCCCGCCCAGGCCGGCCAACCTGGCACCATCCACGAACACTGGTTCGACATCGACGAACACTACCAGGCAGAAATGGCCGAGCGCGCCCGAGTGCTTGCGGCCGACCCCACGCGCTGCCTAGTGATGCCGCACATGCAGGAGGCGGCCTGGGACACCCTGCAACTGCTGATGGAGCACCTGGCCGAGGACTACCCGCAGTGGTTCAGCCTGAACCGCGACGGCAAACGCTGGCACTGGCGCAACCAGGCCCTGGGCATCGAACAGCACTTCACCTTCGGCGATGCCGGCAGTTTGCCTTGCCCGCCGCTGGAATACATCGGCCGCCAGGTGCAAGGCGACTTCGCCCTGCTGGACCAGCGCGACAACGACCTGTACATGGACGCCGGCCTCGTCACCTGCCCGGCCGACTGGTCGCTGGCCTTCGACGCCGGCATGAGTTTCAAGCAGTGGCACGCGCCAGTGCCGATGGCCCACCAGATGGGCATCTTCGACCGCGCGCTGAAGTACCTGCTGAACGTGCAGGTGGGCCACCCGGTGCGCCGGCTCAACTGGACCCTGACCATCAACCCGCGCCTGGACTCTTCCCCTGAAACCTACCACCAATGGGGTGCCGACCGCGGCACCGTGACCGCCGACAACGCCGGGCGCCTGGTGCACCTGCGCGTCGAACTGCAGCACATGTCCAGGCTTGCGCGCAGCCACGCCATGCTGTTCAGCATCCGCACCTACCTGATCAGCCTCGACGAACTGGCAACCCAGCCCGGCTGGGGCTGCCGCCTGCACAGGGTGCTGCGCGACCTGCCCGATGCAATCGCCGACTACAAGGGCATGACCCGCTACCGCCAGGCACTGGTGCAGTGGCTCAGCCAATTCGATCCCCTGGCCTGAACGCCTTCCCCCTCTCACAAGGACTTCTGACATGACCCATTCATGGCGCATTTCCGCCCTCGCCGACCGTCACCGTGCCCTGGGCTCGCAGCTGCAGGACTGGAACGGCATGGGTACCGCCTGGACCTACGACACGCCCCTTGCCGACCACCACGAAGCCATCCGCACCCGCGCAGGCCTGATGGATGTCTCGGGCCTGAAGAAGGTGCACTACGTGGGCCCCCACGCCGAAAGCCTGTTGCAGTGGGCCACCACCCGCGACATCGCCAAGCTGTACCCGGGCAAGTCGGTGTACGCCAGCATGCTCGACGAAGGCGGCAAATTCGTCGACGACTGTATCGTCTACCGCACCGGGCCCAACGCCTTCATGGTGGTGCACGGCGCCGGGCTTGGCCACGAGATGCTGGTTCGCTCGGCCCAGGGCCGCCAGGTGGCGGTGCTGTTCGACGACGACCTGCACGACCTGTCGCTACAGGGGCCGCTGGCCGTGGATTTCCTCGCTGAGTACGTGCCCGGCATTCGCCAGCTGCCGTACTTCCACCACCTGCAAACCAGGCTGTTCGAGCGCCCGGTGATGATCTCGCGCACCGGCTACACCGGCGAGCGCGGCTACGAGATCTTCTGCAAGGCCGCCGACGCACCGTTCCTGTGGGACAGCATCCTTGCACAGGGCGCCGGGATGGGCATCATCCCCTGCGCCTTCACTGCCCTGGACTGGTTGCGGGTGGAAAGCTCGCTGATGTTCTTCCCCTACGACAATTCGCAGATGTACCCCTTCGCCGATGACAAGGCCGGCGACACCCTGTGGGAACTGGGCCTGGATTTCACCGTGTCGCCGGAAAAGCGAGAATTTCGTGGCGCCGACGAGCACTTCCGCCTGCGCGGCCAGGAGCGCATCAAGATCGCCGGCGTGCTGCTGGACGGTGCCCGCGCTGCCGACGCTGGCGACACCCTGTGGGTGGGCGACCGCCAGGTGGGCACCATCACCTGCGGCATGTACTCACGCCTGACCCACCGTTCCATGGCCATTGCCCGTATCGCGCCCGCCTACGCCGAACCCGGCGTCGCCCTGCAAGTGCGCGGCAGCGTCGAGACCAGCGCCAGCACCCACGCACTGCCGTTCGACGACCCGCAGAAAAGCAAACGCACGGCGAAGAACTGAGGAGCCCGGCATGCACCCGAACCCTGAACACTACATCCTCAAGATCAGCTGCCCGGCCACCTCCGGCATCGTCGCCAGCGTCAGCACCTGGCTGGCCAGCCAGGGCTGCTACATCAGCGAACTGGCGCAGTTCGACGACGACCACACCGGCCAGTTCTTCATGCGCCTGGTGTTTCGTTTCAACCCCGGCGTCGATGGCCAGCTGGCGCCCCTGCGCCAGGGCCTGACCGACCTTGCCGTTGACTTCCAGCTGCAGTGGCAACTGTTTTCCAGCAGCCAGCCCACCCGCGTGCTGCTGATGGTGAGCAAGTTCGACCATTGCCTCACCGACCTGCTGTACCGGCACCGCAAGGGCGAGATGGACATGCGCATCACCGCCGTGGTCTCCAACCACCTGGACCTGCGGCCAATGGCCGAGCGCGAGGGCATCCGCTTCATCTACCTGCCGGTGACCCGGGACAACAAGGCCAGCCAGGAGGCCGAGCTGCTGCGCATCGTGCAGGAGACCGGCACCGAGCTTGTGGTGCTGGCGCGCTACATGCAGATCCTCAGCGATGAGCTGTGCCGTGAACTGAGCGGGCGGGCCATCAACATCCACCACTCGTTCCTGCCCGGTTTCAAGGGTGCCAAACCGTACCACCAGGCGTACGAGCGCGGGGTCAAGCTGATTGGCGCCACCGCCCACTACGTGACCTCGGACCTGGACGAGGGCCCGATCATCGAGCAGGAGATCCAGCGCGTCGACCACACCTACCTGCCCGAGCACCTGGTGGCCGTGGGCCGCGACACCGAGACCGTAGCCCTTTCCAAGGCGCTGAAATACCACCTGGAGCACAGGGTGTTCATCAACCACGACAAGACCGTGATCTTTTCCTGACCCTGACCAGCGAGAGCCAAGACCATGACCCTACGTGTGGCAATCATCGGTGCCGGCCCCTGCGGCCTGGCGCAACTGCGCGCCTTCCAGTCCGCCCGCGACCAGGGCGCCGCCATCCCCGAGCTGGTGTGCTTCGAGAAGCAGCGCGACTGGGGCGGCATGTGGAATTACACCTGGCGCACCGGCCTGGACGAACACGGCGAGCCGGTGCACGGCAGCATGTACCGCTACCTGTGGTCCAACGGCCCGAAAGAGTGCCTGGAGTTTGCCGACTACAGCTTCGAGGAGCACTTCGGCCGCGCCATCGGTTCGTACCCGCCGCGCGAGGTGCTGTGGGACTACATCAAGGGCCGCGTGGAAAAGGCCGGGGTGCGCGACTACATCCGCTTCAGCCACGTGGTGCGCCACGTGAGCTATGACGAGGCCAGCCAGCAATTCAGCGTCACCGTGCATGACCACGGCCAGGACCGCGTGTACAGCGAGGCCTTCGACTACGTGATTACCGCCTCCGGGCATTTCTCCACGCCCTCGGTGCCCCATTTCGAAGGCTTCGAGCGCTTCGGCGGGCGCATTCTCCACGCCCACGATTTTCGCGACGCACTGGAGTTCAAGGGCAAGGACCTGCTGATCATCGGCAGCAGCTACTCGGCCGAGGACATCGGCTCGCAGTGCTACAAATATGGCGCGCGCAGCATCACCAGCTGCTACCGCAGCGCGCCCATGGGCTACGCCTGGCCGGACAATTGGGAAGAAAAGCCGCTACTCAAGCGCGTGGAGGGCAACCGTGCCTGGTTCGTCGATGGCAGCCACAAGCACATCGACGCGATCATTCTGTGCACCGGCTACAAGCACCATTTTCCGTTCCTGCCCGATGCGCTATGCCTCAAGACCGACAACCGCCTGTGGCCACGCAACCTCTACCAGGGCATTTTCTGGGAGGCCAACCCGCGCCTGCTTTACCTGGGCATGCAGGACCAGTGGTACTCGTTCAACATGTTCGATGCCCAGGCCTGGTATGCCCGCGACGTGATCCTGGGGCGCATCGCCCTACCCGCGCCGGCCGCCATGCACGCCCACGGCGAGGCCTGGCACCAGCGCGAGCAGGCGCTGGAAACCGCCCAGCAGATGTTCGAGTTCCAGGGTGCGTACATCCAGCAGTTGGTGCAGGCCACCGATTACCCGGACTTTGACATTGCCGCAGTCAACCAGACGTTCCTGCACTGGAAGCACGACAAGGCCCGCGACATCATGGGCTACCGCGACAAATCCTACCGTTCGCTGATGACCGGCACCCAGTCGCCGCCCCATCACACGCCATGGCTGCTGGCGCTGGACGACTCCATGGCCGCCTACTTGGCCGAGCCCGCCGCGCCCATCAAGTCGGTGGGCTGAAACCATGAACGCACCGATCATCTCACGCCCCCGCGAGCCGGGGCTGTTCGCCCGGGCACCGAACCTGGAACGCTACCGAGTGGCGGCCGGCGGCCTGACGCTGGTGGCGTTGCAGGCCGGCGACACTTTGCAAATCATTGACCTTGAAGGCTTACAGGCCTGCGAGTTGCTGATGATCGATGGCCAGGGCCGCGACGCCTTGGCCCAGTGGGCCTTAGCCAGCGCCCCGGCCGGTGCTTTCATTCACCCGCGCCTGGCCGACGGTAGCCCCCAGGCCCGGCGCCTGCTGGCCGCCTTGCATAAACGCGGGGTGGCGCCCGGGCAACTGCCGGCCGCCGCGCAATTGTGGGCGGCCGAAACCCCGGCCGGGTTCAGCCGCCAGTTCATCGCCAGCGACGCGCTGCTGGTACTGGTGGGTGCGCCGGCGCAGGCCGCAAGCGTGGCGCAGCAACTGCGCGGCAGCGAGCTGCGCCTGTGCATCGAGCGCGCGGCGCAACCGCTGCTGTGGGTACCGCCGCTGCCCGAGCCGCTGGGCGAAGTACTGGACGAGTTCACCCTGCGCCCCGGCACCGCGCACAGCTACACCCTGCAAAAAGGCCAGTACCTGCAGGTGCTGGACGTGGCGGGCCGGCAGTGCTCGGACATGGTCGCCCTGGACCGTCGCGCCCTGGACCGCGGGCAGTTGCTGGACCTGGACCAGACCGTCACGCGCACCCTCAACGGCACCGCCTACCCTGCGCCGGGGCTGTTCTCGCGGTTCTTCGACCGGCACATGCAGCCCATGCTGCAAGTGGTGCAGGACACCGTGGGCCGCCACGACGCCTTCGCCCTGGCGTGCGCCGCGCGCTATTACGAAAGCCAGGGCTATTTCGGGCACGACAACTGCAGCGACAACCTCAGCGCGGTGCTGCAGCCATTCGGCGTGGAAGCGCAGCCGTGGCCGGCGATCAATTTTTTCTACAACACCCACATCGACGCCCACCAGCAGCTGACCCTGGACGAGCCGTGGTCCCGGCCCGGCGACTTCGTGCTGCTGCGCGCCATGACGGACCTGGTGTGCGCCAGCACCTCGTGTCCCGATGACATCGACCCGGCCAATGGCTGGAACCCCACGGACATTCATGTTCGCGTCTACAGCGACAAGGAGCGCTTCTCTATCGCCATGGCCAGCCGACCCACTGCCGACGCCGACCCCGTGATGACCCGCGAATCGGCCTTCCACCCGCGCACCAGCGCCCTCACCCGCCAGTTCAGCGACTACCGCAGCTGGTGGCAGCCGCTGCGCTACGACGGCTTCGGCGCCATCGACGAGTACTACGGCTGCCGCGAGCGGGTGGCGGTCATGGACCTTACCGCGCTGCGCAAATTCGAGATCATCGGCCCCGACGCCGAAGCCCTGCTGCAGTACTGCCTGCCCCGCGACGTGCGGCGCCTGGCCATCGGCCAGGTGGTGTATTCGGCGCTGTGCCACGAACACGGCGGCATGCTCGACGACGGCACCCTGCTGCGCCTGGGCCAGGACAATTTCCGCTGGATAGGCGGCGACGACTACGCCGGCACCTGGCTGCGCGAACAGGCCCAGCGCCTGGGCATGAAGGTGTGGGTGAAAAGCGCCAGCGAGACCATCCACAACCTCTCGGTGCAAGGCCCGCGCAGCCGCGAGCTGCTGCGCCAGATGGTCTGGACCCCGGGCACCCAGCCCGCCCTGGAAGACCTGGGCTGGTTCCGCTTCCTGGTCGGGCGCCTGGATGGCCACGATGGCTGTCCGTTGATGGTCTCGCGCACCGGCTACACCGGCGAGCTGGGTTATGAACTGTGGTGCCAGCCCGAGCACGCCCTGCAGGTGTGGGACCGCCTCTGGCAACTTGGCGCGCCGCTGGGCCTGGTACCGCTGGGCCTGGAGGCGCTGGACATGCTGCGCATCGAGGCCGGGCTGATTTTCGCCGGCTTTGAATTCTGCGACCAGACCGACCCGTTCGAGGCCGGCATCGGCTTCAGCGTGCCGCTGAAAAGCAAGACCGACGATTTCATCGGCCGCGACGCCCTGCTGCGCCGCAGCGCCCACCCTACCCACAAGCTGGTCGGGCTGCTGCTCGATGGCAATGAGAGTGCCCACCACGGCGACCCGGTGTACCACGGCCGCGCCCAGGTGGGGGTGGTCACCAGCGCCTGCCGCTCGCCGCTGCTGGGCCGCTGCATTGCCCTGTGCCGGGTGGACGTGGGCTACAGCGCGCCGGGCCAGGCGCTGCAGGTGGGCAAGCTGGACGGTTTACAGAAGCGCCTGGACGCGCAAGTCACCGCACCGATCTTCTACGACCCGGAGAAACAGCGGGTACGCGCCTGATTCACTTTTTCCGGCACCTTTGCTGACTGCCCTCACTCAACCAGTTACGGGATCATCACCATGGAAGCGACAACGTTCCAAGACGTGCCGCAAGCCGACCAGGCGGTCGGTAGCCTGCAGCGCAAGATTGATTGGCGAGGGGCCTTCTGGGTGGCCAGCGGCGTACCGGCGCTGGTGCTGTTTTCCATCGGCGCCATTGCCGCCACCGTGGGCAAGCCGGCCTGGATCGTGTGGATCGTGTCGATCCTGTTCGGCTTTATCCAGGCGTTCACCTATGCCGAGATCGCCGGGCTGTTCCCGCACAAGTCCGGTGGCGCCTCGGTGTACGGTGCGGTGGCCTGGGTGCGCTACAGCAAGCTGATCGCACCGGTGTCGGTGTGGTGCAACTGGCTGGCCTGGAGCCCGGTGCTGTCCATCGGCTCGGGCCTGGCGGCGGGGTATATCCTCACCGCCCTGTTCGCCCCCGACGCCGCCATCAATACCTGGCAACTGACGCTGGTGAACCTTGACTGGGTCAAGACTGGCTTATCGTTGCGGATCAACGCCACCTTCCTGATCGGTGCGGTGGTTCTGCTGGCGGTGTTCGCCGTGCAGCACGGCGGCATCCTGCGCTCGGCGCGCCTGACCCTGGTGCTGGGCCTCACGTCGCTGATCCCGTTGCTACTGGTGGGCGTGGTGCCGCTGGTCACCGGCGACGCCACCCAGGCCAACTTCCTGCCGCTGTTCCCGCTGGCCCATGACGCCGCCGGCAACGTGGTGGACGGCGCCTGGGACGTGTCGGGCTGGTCGCTGATGGCCGGCGGGCTGTTCATGGCCGCTTGGTCCACCTACGGTTTCGAGACGGCGGTATGCTACACCCGTGAGTTCAAGGACCCCAAGCGCGACACCTTCAAGGCGATATTCTACGCCGGCCTGCTGTGCATACTGGTGTTCACCCTGGTGCCCATGGCGTTCCAGGGCAGCCTTGGCCTGGGCCAGTTGGTGACGCCGGCAGTGCTGGACGCCAGCGGCGCGGTGGTGACCCCGGCGGTGTACAGCGGCCTGCTGTCGCCAGCCATCTACAGCGGCATGGGCGTGGGCCAGGCCATGGCCGACAGCCTGGGCGGCGGCAAGCTGGTGGCCAACGTGGTGCTGATCATGCTGGTGCTGGCGACGCTTCTGGCGATCATGACCTCCATGTCCGGCTCCTCGCGTACTCTCTACCAAGCCTCGGTGGACGGCTGGCTGCCGCGCTACCTGGGGCATACCAATGAACATGGTGCGCCCACCGCGGCCATGTGGACGGACCTGGGCTTCAACCTGCTGTTGTTGCTGATGTCCGATTACGTGTTCGTGCTGGCGGCTTCCAACGTCAGCTACATCATCTTCAACTTCCTCAACCTCAACGCCGGCTGGATTCACCGCCTCGACCGCCCCACCTGGTCGCGCCCCTACAAGGCCCCGGCGCTGCTGCTGGGCGTGGGCGCACTGCTGAGCTTCGTCAACCTGGCGTGCATGGGCCTGGGCGCCGACATCTGGGGCAGCGGCACCTTGTTCACCGGCGTGTTGCTGGCGCTGCTGATCGTGCCGGTGTTCCTGTTCCGCCATTACGTGCAGGACAAGGGCCGGTTCCCGGCAGCCATGCTCAGCGACCTGCACCTGCAGGCCGACGACAGCGTGCGCCGCGCCGGGGTACTGCCCTACGTGACGCTGATCGCCGGGGTACTGGTGGTTTACGCCTGCCACCGCTTGGTGGCATAACCTCACACACTTCGGGGAGCCTGGCTCCCCCCTTTTTTACTCCTCCCAAGGAACACCCCATGAACAGTTCCCTGAAAATGGCCCGGGATATCGACGGCAAGGCCATGGCCGCCATCGTCCTCGACGAAGCCGCCGCCCAGGTGCGCGAACTGGCTGCGCAAGGTATTCACCCGGCCTTGGCCGTGGTGCTGGTGGGCGACGACCCGGCCAGCCATGTGTACGTGCGCAACAAGATCCTGCGCGCCGGCGAGGTGGGCATACGCTCGGTGGAACGCCGCCTGCCGGCCGAATGCAGCGAGGCGCAGCTGTTGGCGGTGATCGCCGAACTGAACGCCGACCCAAGCGTGCACGGCATCCTGGTGCAACTGCCGGTGCCGGCGCACATCAACGAACAAGCGGTGATCCACGCCATCGACCCGCGCAAGGACGTCGACGGTTTTCACCGTGAGAACGTCGGCGGCCTGGTGCAAGGCCATGAAGTGCTGGCACCCTGCACCCCCAGCGGCTGCATGCGCCTGCTGGAGCAAACCTGCGGCGACCTCAGCGGCAAGCACGCGGTTGTCATCGGCCGCTCCAACATCGTCGGCAAGCCCATGGCCACCCTGTTGCTGCAGGCGCACTGCTCGGTGAGCATCGTCCACTCGCGTAGCGTCGACGCCCCTGCCCTGTGCCGCCTGGCCGACATCGTGGTAGCCGCCGTGGGCAAGCCGCGCATGATCGACGCCAGCTGGTTGAAACCGGGCGCCGTGGTCATCGACGTCGGCATCAACCGCATCGATACGCCACAGGGCCCCCGCCTGGTGGGCGATGTCGACTACGACAGCGCACGACTGGTGGCCGGTGCCATCACCCCGGTGCCAGGCGGCGTGGGGCCGATGACCATTGCCTACCTGCTGAAAAACACGGTGGAGGCTGCCAGACGATGAACCAGCCGGGGCATGGGGATTACGCCAGCTACATCGGAGGTGGCCTTGCCTGCTTTCCCGGAATTGATACGCGACCTGGCCGCCGGGCTGAGCTTAGCGAGCCGAGAATAGCCCCCTTAACGCAAGCCGCATGAGATCGCCTGCCGATACCGCACCAGTCAACGTCAGCGCAGGGGCATAGGCAATTTCGTGCAGCAGAGCCCCTACCACGGCACTGTCCTGCGCCATGGCTGGAAAACGCCCCAGCAAGTAGTCACCCAGGGTTGTCCAGTAACCTAGCAGCATCGCCGCCTGTCGCTCACGGGCTTGCGTACCCGGCCGTGACAGCTGCGCGTGCTCAAGGATGGTCAAAGACCAGTTACCATCGCTGGAGCGCTGATCCGCCCACTGTGCCAGCAACTCGGTAATCGCGTGAATGTCCGGGGCATTATCCAGGTCGCGTATTAGCGCTTCCAGACTCTGGGACCCTTCGATCGCCAGTACCCCAAGGAAAATCGACTCCTTGTCCGGGAAGTTCGAATAGACCGCGCCTTTGCTGTAACCCGCCGCATCGGCGATTCTCTCGACGGAAGTCGCGGCATAACCATCGCGTTTGAACAGCTCACGTGCAGCCTCCAGCAATTGTCTGCGGGTTTGCACCTGGCGCTCGCCGCGGCTCAGCCTCGTCATGGAGTGTACTCATACTTAAGTAGGTGGTAGGCCATCAGGATACCGGATAGTATTCAGATACTCATAGTATTTGAATTTATCCCACTCCATGCGGTAGTGAAGAACTCGGGAGATTGACCATGTCGCTTGACGGTAAAACGATTCTGATTATTGGCGGTAGTTCGGGCATTGGCTTCGCGACTGCGCAGCGGGCCGCTAAGGCGGGGGCCCGATTGATCATTGCAGGGCGTGATCCGCAACGTCTGGAAAATGCCGTTGCCGCGCTACGCGAAGCGGGTGCAGAGGTCACGGGCAGCGAACTGAATGCCGCAGACGCCAACGTGTGGGCCCACTTCTGCGACACCCTGGAGCCCGTCCACCATGTCATTTCGATGGTTGGGGGCGCAATGGGCGGCGGGTTCATGGTGAATGACGACGCAGTGCTTCGCGAGGCTATCGACGGGAAGTTCTTCAATGCACTGCACATCTGCAAATCGGTTGCTGCCAAGGTTATCGACGGTGGCAGCATCACCTTGACCGCAGGTGCGGGTGGCCGCCCCCATAGCGCGTCGGGGGCCTTTATCGGCAATGCGGCCATCAGCTTGCTCGTTCAAGGCCTTGCGGTAGAACTGGCACCGCGCCTGCGAGTCAATGCCATCGCCCCAACCTGGATGGACACGCCCCTGTGGCGCAACGTACCGCGAGCGGATATCGAACGTACCAAGGCGCATTTTGCAGGCATCATCCCCTTGGGCCGCACCGCAGAGCCAGGGGATATCGCCGATGCCTATGTGTTTGTCATGAACAACCGCTTCCTGACCGGTCAAACGCTTGTGCTGGATGGGGGCTTGGGCCTGGTAGCCTGAGCGCTGCATCAAAGTGGTATTACGCCCACCTCTAAACGGTTACGCACGTCGCCTCCATTCTTCACCGTTTCGGTGCCCGGCACCTTTGGCACAACGCTGGACTTTCGCCCGATAGGTTGAAACAGCCGACCGGACTGTTGCTGTGCAGTCCGGTCGTGACGTCAGCCACAAAAATAATCCAGTAGCCTTTCCACGTCTGTCGCCTTGGTTGATTACTTGTCCAGCAAGCGGCGGGAACGCTCGCTCGCTGCCGATTGCTGAAAACTCTGGCCGGCGCGCGGATTCCACTGCACGCCAGACCGGGCGACGACATCTGGCTTTAGTTGCTGATGTTCGTCATAGTCCTGGTGAGGATGAAAATACAGCGGTTCAACACTGTCGAGTTGGACCAGGTAAGCCGCGTAGTCGGTCAGGTACTGCGTGCGCTGCTGTTCGGACACACGCCCAGGCATCCAGGCGGCGAAAGGGGGCAAAACGGTGAAACCGGTATACGCCAAAATGCCGTTATGAATAGGCCAAAGCACATGATGCAGGTCGCCGTCGATGCCGTTTGGGGTGTAAAGCGTGCCCGCAGTGCCCGTGGTGATGCACAGCATGGCCCGCTTGCCGCGTAAATGACCAGAGTCGTACTTGCGTCCGGCCGAGTATGCAAACCCCCGGGCCATGACGCGATCCACCCAGCCCTTGAGTATCGCCGGCATCGAGAACCACCAAATGGGGAACTGCAAGATCACAAGGTCTGCCTGCATCAGCTTGGCCTGCTCCAGCCGCACGTCTTCGGCTACTGTGGCATGGGCCTGGGCATACTCCTGTTCGAGGGACAGGTCCAGATATGCCGCATCGGCACGTTCGGCAGCGAAATCGCCGGCGTCGAGCGCCGCTTTCCAACGCAATGCGTATAAGTCGCTTACCTGCACGTCATGGCCGAGCCCGCGCAGTGTGCTTACCGCGGTATCCTTGAGCGCACCGTTGAATGAGCTCGGTTCGGGATGAGCATGCACAATAAGGGTGTTCATGGTTGTGGCTTCCTGTACTAGCGGCCCGGCCAAAAGGTGGCGGGGGCAGTGGTCACGTCGATTCTGTTACGCAAGCGCTCCCTGGACAACTCATTACTTCTAAGGTCATAACGGAGAAAAACTACGCCATGAGAGCGGATACACCGCTGAAAGCCGTCGCCTGCTTCGACGCGGTCATGCGTGCTGGCAGCCTGGTCGAGGCTGCTCGTCACCTATACCTGACCCCTGGCGCAGTAGGGCAACAAATCCGCAAACTCGAGGCATGGCTAGGCACCCCACTATTTATTCGCAGTGTGCGCCACCTTCAACCCACTGCTGCGGCCAAACGTTACTGGGAACAGGTGCGCCCCGCCCTTGAACAGTTGGACAATACGCACGCGCAACTGTTGGCAACGGACAACTCGGTACGGCTTACGTTTCCGCCTGCCTTCGCTACCACCTGGTTCGCTCGGCGCATGCCCTACCTGACGCGCCAGCACCCGCAATTGAGCTTGCACCTGAACGCGTCCACCGAACAGGTGGACCTTGAGCACGCACCGTTCGATCTGGCGGTAAGGCACTTCGACGGCAAGGCGAGTAATGTCGCCGCTGCCCTATTGCTTTCAGATGAGGTTCGGGTCTACGCCAGTCCCTCCTACTTGGCCAGCCTGGGCGCCAGCGGCCTGAGGGCGGCCACGCTGCTGTCCACGACGTCCCACGCTTACTGGCCACGATGGCTTGCCCTGAGCGGGCAGTCTAGTGCGGTGCGGGGTAGCACCTTGCAGTTCGACCAGTCGGAGCTTGCCATTGATGCGGCACGACGCAACCAGGGGCTGGTGCTGACCAGCCCATGGCTGGTAGAGGATGACGTCGAGCAACACCGCCTGGTACAGGTATTCGAGCCAGCACTGGCCACGGGCAAGGGTTACTACTTGGTGCAATCCCAGAACATCGCGTCTGACGGCCCGGTGGAAATCTTCCGCCAATGGCTCTGTGCCCAGGCCGCCTGCTGTTCACTGGCGGACGCCCCCGGTCACCAGACACGGGCGCAAGATTGACGAGACAAATTGTCGCGCCTATGATCGCCGCGCATCAGCTCGGTGGATGGCACGCAATGCCGTCCACTGAGCTATTTTTTGTCCAGAGTATGAGAACGTTCTCTACAGCCCTATCAAGGGCGATTTTTTTCAGTGCAAATGAGAACGTTATCATAATCCGCAGCTTCCACTGCAGCGAAAAAACAATAGCACCGCCTTGCAAAGGATCCGTGAATGAACCGAAGAGAAGCCTTGTTTTCCCTGGGCACCATTGCCGCGTCGCTGGCCGTAGCCCCGAGCTTACGCGCCGCAGAGCTCAACGATGTGCCCGAGCAAACCCAGCTCAACGCCGACCACCTGCCCCGCCCTGCCGTGCGCACCGGCGGCTTCCTGGTGCTGACCGCCACCGAGCAGAAAACCCTCGGCGCCGTCTACGATCGCCTGCTGCCTGCTGACGAGCACGGTCCCTCGGCAACCGAAGCGGGTTGCCTGGTGTTCATCGACAGCCAACTGGCCGGCACCTATGGCGCAGGCAAGGCGTTGTACCTGGATGGCCCTATCCGCCCGGACAACGAACGCATGCTGATGGGCAGCCCGCAGTTCCTGGCCACACCCCTGGCGCGCTACCGCACCGGGCTGGCGGCGCTGGATGCCTATGCGCAAAAGGTGCATGGCAAGGCCTTCGCGCAGCTCACCGCCGAGCAGATCGACGCCTTCCTCACCGAACTGGAAGCAGGTCGCATCAGCCTGGGCCAGGACATCGACAGCAAGGGCTTCTTTGAACTGCTTCTGCAAAACGTGCGCGAAGGCTACCTGGCCGACCCCCTGTATGGCGGCAACCGCAACATGGCGGGCTGGAAAATGATCGGCTTTCCCGGCGCGCGTTACGACTACCGTCCCTACATAGACCGTCGTGGCGAAAACCTGCGACTGCTGCCTGTAAGCCTGATCCCGGCCGACTGAGCCCCAAGGAGTATTGAATGAGTAATGCACGTACAAGGGCCGATGTGGTGATTTGCGGCCTCGGCTGGGCAGGTTCGGTCATGGCCGAGGAACTGACCCGCGCCGGCCTGAATGTGGTGGCTATCGAACGAGGCGCATGGCGGGATACTTCCACGGACTTCCCGCCTGCCGTGGACGCTGATGAACTGCGCTGGACCACACGCCGGGAGATGCTGCAACCGATGAGCGTTGAGACCACCACTTTCCGCAATCGCCTGGACCAACAGGCAGCACCGGTGCGCAGTTGGTCGGCGTTCCAGTATGGCTGGAACGTTGGTGGCGCAGGTGCGCACTGGGCGGGCATGTCGTGGCGCTTCACGCCCTGGGACTTCCAGGTGGCCACGCAAACCCGGGAGCGCTATGGCGCAGCTAAAATGAAGGGCCTGCAACTGCAGGACTGGGGCGTGACTTACGATGACATGGCGCCCTACTACGATCGATTCGAGCGCATCGCGGGCACCTCCGGGATCGCTGGCAACATCAACGGCAAGATCATGCCCGGCGGGAACCCTTTCGAAGGGCCGCGCTCACGTGAATACCCCACCCCGCCGCTCAAGGACACCCACTGGATGCGTACCTTCCGGGATGCAACCACGCGCATGGGCCATCATCCGTTCACCATTCCGGCGGGCAATATTTCACAGTCCTTCGTCAACCCGCTGGGCGTGACCATGGGGCCCTGCACCTACTGCGGCTTTTGCGACTTTCACGGGTGCGGCAACTTCTCCAAATCCTCGCCACAGGCGTGCATCCTGCCGGCACTGATGCGCCGCCCGAATTTCACCCTGCTTACCGAGACGGAAGTGTTGCACGCCGTGAAGCACGACGATGGCAAAACCGTGAAAGGCGTGAAGTTCATCACCAAAGAAGGCGTGGAGGGCTTCCAGCCGGCGGACGTGGTGTGCATCACGGCCTACCAGATGGACAACGTGCGGCTGATGCTGCTGTCCAAGGTGGGCCAGCAATACGATCCGGTCACCGGGCGCGGCACCATCGGTCGCAACTACAACTACCAGACCTGCTCCACGGTCACGGGTTTCTTCGACGACAACTACATGAACCCGTTTATCGGCGGTGGCGCCCTGGCGGTGCAGATCGACGACTTCAACGGCGACAACTTCGACCACTCCGAGCTGGATTTCATCGGTGGCGCCGGCATCATGGGTTACTCCACAAACGGGCGCCCCATCCAGAACGCCGACACCGTGCGCCCGGGCACTCGCCGTTGGGGCAGCGAATGGAAAGCGGCCTACGCGCGGGACTACCAGCAATCAGGCGGGATTTTCTGCCAGGGCACCTCGATGCCAGTGCGTGAGGCCTACCTGGACCTGGACCCCACCTACAAAGACCGTCACGGCCAACCGCTATTGCGCCTGACCTTCGACTGGAACCGTAATGATACCAAGATGCTCGACTACGTGACCGACCGTGCCGTGCGCATCATGAAGGAAGCCGGCGGCAAGGACATCATCGTCGAGAACCAGGGCGAGCAAAGCTGGAACCCCTACAAGCAGCACAGCTCGCACACCATTGGTGGCGCGGTGATGGGCGCCGACCCAACCACCTCGGCGGTCAACCCGTTCCTGCAAAGCTGGGATGCGCACAACCTGTTCGTGGTCGGGGCCTCGGCTTTCCCCAATAATGGCGGCTACAACCCGACCATCACTGTGGGCGCCCTGGCCATTCGGGCTGCCAGGGCCATCCACGAAACCTATTTCAAGAATCCCGGTGCACTGGTCAAGGGTTGATAGCGCGATGAAAAACTGGAAAGCAATCGCCACCGGCACCGCCTTGCTCGCGGGCATGGCCGCCGTGGGTACGGGCTGGGTCGCCTGGCGCACCTTCGATACCTCACGCTCCCACGTCGCCGATGACACCGTGGCGCTGGCCGACTACAAAAGCACCGACCTGCAGGCCGTGCGCCGTGGCGAATACGTCATGCGCCTGGCTGATTGCGCGGCGTGCCACAAGGCCAATTTTGCCGGTGGCTACACCATCGACACGCCCTTTGGCTCGTTGACGACCTCCAACATCACTCCCGACCGCCAGACTGGCATCGGTACGATGACCGAGCGCGGGTTCTTCAACGCCGTCCGCCAAGGCATCGGTTCCCACGGGCTGCTGTACCCGGCCATGCCTTACACAGCCTACACCCGCCTGAGCGACAAGGATGTGCACGACCTCTGGTCTTACATGGCTACGCTGGCCCCGGTCAGCAAGCCGATAGACGAAAACGCGGGCATGAAATTCCCGTACAACATCCGCCTGGCGATGGCCGGCTGGGACCTGCTTTTTTTCGACAACAAGCACTTCCAGGCTGACAGGGCGCAAAGCGCCGAGTGGAACCGCGGCAAATACCTCACCGATGGCCCAGCCCACTGTGGCACTTGCCATACCCCGCGTAACAAGCTCGGCGGCGAGCGCAGCAACGCTTACTTGCAGGGTGGATTGCTGGGAACCTGGTATGCGCCTGACATCACACCTAACCCGCACACCGGCATCGGCGCGTGGTCCAGCGACGCGCTCACCACCTACCTGAAGACTGGTTCAGACGATGTCGCCGTCGCGGCAGGCCCCATGGCCGAAGCAGTTGAGCATTCGTTCCAGTACTACACCACCAACGACCTGCAGGCGATCGCCAGCTATCTCAAGTCCCTGAAGCCTTCACCAGCCGTACCGGGCACGCCGATGAAGCTGGACAGCCATGCCCAGGCGGCCGGCGCGTTGGCGTACGAGGTCAATTGTTCGGCCTGCCATGGCTTGCAAGGGGAAGGCATCAAGGGAATGGTAACGGCCTTCGCTGGCAACCAGCGGATACTGGCCGATGATCCGACCAACCTGCTGCACGCACTCTTGATGGGTACCCGTGCCCCTCACACCGAGCAGCGACAGACAGCGGCAGGCATGCCCTCCTTTGCCTGGAAGATGAACGATCGTGAGGTCGCTGACCTCCTTGATTACATTCGGAACTCGTGGGGCAATGCCGCGCCGGCGGTATCGCCTGCGCAAGTCGCCAGCCTGAGGGCAACACTCGGCGCCCGGAACAAGCTGAGCACACCGTGACGGCGTAGTCGCCGCCGCCAGGCAGCGGCATGGATTTGCGCGAGGTTAGGCGGGACGTGATTCACGTCCCGCCTTATTCACGCACAACACCTCCAACGCCTGCGGCAACACCCGTCGGCGTAGCAGCCAGCCATCAATGGAGAACTTGCCCGCCCCGGTCAGCATCACACTGCCAAATACCACCAGCAGCATCATCACGTATTCCCAACCGCCCCCGCCTGCCGTCGCCCAGGCATAACCCCGGGTCCACTCCCCGCCAAAGCCGACTGTCGCTACCAGGAAGTAGACGATGCTCACCAGCGCCCCCAACCGCGCGAAAAGCCCCAGGCCCACGCTGACGGCAGCCGCCAGTTCGGTCAGGCCGCCGAGCACCACGAACAACCCTGCCCATTCAGCGAAACCCAGGTTGCGGAAGCCTTGCTCCAGCGCATGAAACGACCCTGTGCCGGCGAAAATCTTTTCGCTCGCATGGCACAGCTCATTGAGACCAAAGACCATCCGCACAATGGTCATCTGCCACTGCAGTGTGCCCAGCCAAGCACTGGGTGATTGCCGATCGCGCCGCCAGTCACTGACCAGGCAATCGGCAAATTGCAACAGCAGTACCACGGCGGTGAGGCTTGCGGCCCACACCACCGTCCAGGCACCATTCATCGCAGATACTCGCCAGGCGATCAGGAACGGCAGCAACGACAGCAAGTAGCCCACGGTAAAATTGCGTGGCGTAACAAAAGCCGCACTCAGCACGGCAATCCCCAACCCCAGAGTGGCCGACCAGGCCGCGAAATCCGGCAGCGAATGGTCACCCCAGCCACACTGGAGCGCCGCCATCAGCGTCAGGGCAAAGGCCAGGGTTGCCAACCACTGCGGCACGCGCGTCGGCTGGAGCAGACGGTAATCGCGCGCACTGGCGCCGTCGACCCCCGCTGTGGGTAGAAATGCGTTGTTCATGACTATTCCTTGAGTCAAAGGGCTGTAGCTGGCAGGGTGTTTTCGAAGGTGCGCACCAGGTCGGTGGCCAATTGCTGCTCCTGAGCATCACTGGCGCCGCCGGCAATGCCCAGGCTGCCGATCGCTGCGCCGTGCTGGCGAATCACCACACCCGCCACGGCGGGCAATATCCCGGGGATGCTGCCCAGTGCCGGGTTCTGCTTGCGCGCCATGTCGTAGAACACTACGGTATCGACGTCGTTGATGGCCGCCGAGTGCGCCTTGGCGATGGCGGCTTCGACACAGCCTGGCGCGGCGCCGTCCATGCGTTTGAAGGCCAGCAGGTTGCCACTGGCATCCGTGACTGCAATACAGGGATGAACATGGTCGGCGGCCGCCTTGGCCACGGCCTGCTCCAGCAGCACTGAGGCACCTTGCAGCGAAAGATCCTGGCGTGGGCGCAATAAAGCTTCATTGCCGGCTGCCATCACCATCACGGGGAAGCTCACAACACCGGCCAGGGCCAGCGCGCGATAGAAAGGTTTCGATCCGAGCATCGTGGTTTTTCTCATTTTTGTTGGAAGAGGAATGCGCTGGCCAGAACGGTCAGCGCGAAACAGCAGGTTGCAACGTAGCGTCGGGCGATGGATGCACGTCATTCGGGCGCTGCAGCGGCCCGACGACAAACAGGTAACTGACGAAGGCCCCGGCCGCGTTCAGCGCCACGTACACCAGCGCGCCATTGAACGACCCCATGGACTGAACCATGTAGCCGATCACCACTGGCGTGACGATGCCGGCGACACTGCCGAAGGTATTGAAGATCGCGCCGTTCATGCCGGCGCTGCGCTTGGGCGAAACATCGGCGATGATCGCCCAGCCCAGCGCGCCCATGCCCTTGCCGAAGAACGCCAACGCCATGCACACCACCACCAGCAGGTCGGTCTGCACGTAGTTGCACAGGATCATGCTCATGGAAAGCGCCATGCCCGTGAAGATCGGCAACTTACGCGCCAGGGTCAGCGACAGGCCCTTGCGCAGCATCCAGTCCGACACCAGGCCGCCACTGATACCACCAATGAAGCCGAAGATGGCCGGTATCGCCGCCAGCAGGCCTGCATTGAGGATCGACAGCCCGCGCTGCTGCACCAGGTACACCGGGAACCAGGTCAGAAAGAAGAACGTCAGGGTGCTGATGCAGAACTGCGCCAGGTAAATGCCCAGGAACATGCGCTGCCCCAACAACGCCTTGGCACTGGCCCAGGTCTCGCGCCACGGCTGCTTGCTCGCTGCCGCAGGTTGTTCCTGCAAGCCGGCACCGCCTCGACGGATCACGTCCAGCTCTTCACGGCTCAAGGCGCCGTGATCGGCAGGCGCCTTGATACGCCAGATGAACACCAGCCCCATCAGCACTCCGGCCACGCCCATCACGTAGAAAATCCACGGCCAGCCCCAGCGCGTGGAAATCCACGCCAGCAACGGCGTGAACACCACGGCAGCGAAATACTGCGAGGCATTGAAAATCGAGGTGGCCGTGCCCCGCTCTGCCGTGGGGAACCACAGCGAGACGATCTTGCTGTTGGCGGGGAAGCACGGCGCCTCGGCCACCCCGACCAGGAAGCGCAAGGCGAACACGGCGACGAACGCCACGCTCACCGGCATCAGGGCGACGCTGCCAATCGCTGCGGTGAACAGCGACCAGCCGATGATCGCCAGGCCCAGCACCTTGATGCTGCCGAAGCGGTCGATGGCCAGCCCACCGGGCAGCTGCATCAGCATATAGGCCCAGGCAAAGGCCGAGAACAGCCAGCCCATTTCACCGTGGCTCAGGCCCAACTCGCCCGACACACTGGCTCCTGCCACTGATAGCGTGGCGCGGTCGCCCTGGTTGATGATCATCATCAGGAATAGAAGCGCAATCACTTCGTAGCGACGGTGCTGAGCGATGAAGCGGCGAAGAGAATCTATTTTTTTCATTGTGTTCTCGATCCCGTAAAACAGTGACCAATCAGCGATGAGTTTCCCGAATGATGGCGTCGGGGCGTCGCTTGATTTCCGGCCGTAGCGCCGTGCCCAGGCCCGGCAGTGTGGGCGCGGCGGCAAAGCCTGCGGTGATGTCCGGCAAGTGGGTGACCAGCTCGCCGTACCAGGTGGACAGCGACGCGCGCACCACTTCCTGCAGCACCGCTGTAGGCGCATGCACACCCAGTTGCAGCCCGGCAAACAGCGCCACCGGCCCGGTGCAGTCGTGAGGGGCCAGCGGCTTGTTGTACACCTGGGCCAGGGCGGCAATCTTGCGTGCCTCGGTGAAACCGCCGCACCACACCAGGTCCAGCATCAGGTAGTCCAGGCTGCCAGCGTTGAGCAGGTCACGGTAGGCCACGCTACCCCCCAGGGTTTCGCTGGCGCAGATCGGCACCTGGGTACGGTTGCGCAGGTCGGCCAAGGCTTGGGCGTCGTCCATCTTGCACAGCGGGTCTTCGACCCAGTACACGTCGAATGCCTCCAGCGCCTGGCAGATGCGCAAGGCTGCCGTGCTGTCCCACAGGCTGTGCAGTTCGCACATGATCTCGATGCGGTCACCCACCGCGTCGCGGATCTGGCGGAACGCTTCGCAGCCCTTGCGCACCTCGGCCAAGCTGATGGTGTTGGCACCGGCTTGGCGGGCGAACTGGTCAAAGGGCCAGATCTTCATCGCGGTGTAGCCTTCTTCCACCAGGCTGATTGCCAGGGCGCCAGCGTCGCGGGCAAAGGCCAATTGATCGTCGTAAGGGCCCTGGGCACGATCCGCTGCGGTGATCTCACGGCGGGCGCCCTGCTGGGTGTTGAATTCGTAACCGGCACAGGTGTTGTAGACACGAATGCTGTCGCGGCAGGCACCGCCCAGCGCTTCATGGATGGGAATGCCATGGCGCTGGCCCTTGATGTCCCACAGGGCAATATCCACCGCGCTGGCCGCACGGATCTCGGCGCTGGCGCTGTGATAGCCGACATAGGGGGTCGTCAGTTCCAGCGAGATGGCTTCAATTTGGCGCGAATCGCGGCCAATCAGGCCAGGAGCGATCAGCTCATGCACCGCCGCCTCGACGGTGGCCGCACCACGGAAGGTTTCGCCGAGACCGATCAAGCCTTCGTCGGTTTCGATTTCCAGCCAGATCAACTTGGGGCGCTCAGGCAAGCGCAGGGTTCTGACGCAGGTAATTTTTGACATTGTTGTAATTCCTGGAGGCATTTCGACAAATGGTATCGTTACCATTTATGGATCAACCGTACCGCAGAATTCGTCCTACAACAAGGGGGACAGTCAGCGTCGGGCGGGCAGTCAGCGCCTGAGGGTGGCAGTGCTGTCGCGCTCTACCAGGGTGAAACCCACGTCCTGCAAGCGCTCGCCGCCCTCTTCGCCGCGCAGACGTTGCAACAGCATGTGCGCCGCCCGGTCGCCGATCAAGGTGCCGTCCACCTTCACGGTCGACAGCGCCGGGAAGGTATGGGCGGCGAAATTCATGTCGCCGAAACCCATCACGGCCAGCTCGTAAGGTACTTGCAAGCCACGCGCGGCCGCCTCGGTCAGTACGCCGTGGGCGATGGTGTCAGAGGTGCAGACAATGGCCAGCGGCTGGGCCGGGCCGGTCATGCTGCGTTCCAGCACGCTGCTCAGGCCTTCGCGGCCCAGGGCCAGGGTCGGCGCGCCGGGCGTCACATGGCGGCTGACATCGGTGATGCCCTGCTCGTTCAGGGCCTTGAGGAAACTGTCGGCGCGACGCAGGCCCCGTGGGTCATCCACGGCCAGCAGGGCAAAGCGACGATAGCCTTGGGCGAGCAGTTTGCGCGCCACCTCGCGGCCGGCCTCCTCGTGGGAGAAGCCCACCAGCATGTCGATGGGTTCGGGGCTCAGGTCCCAGGTTTCCACCACCGGCACGCCCGAGGCCCGCAAGCGGTTGCGGCAGCCGGGCGTGTGCAGCGTACCCGTCAGGATGATGCCGTCAGGGCGGCGGCTGAGGATCACCTCCAGCAGCTCTTCTTCCTGCTCGCGCTGATGGCCGGAAACACCCAACAGCACCTGGTAACCGGACGCAGCCAAACGTGTGCTGATGGCCTGGAAGGTGTCGGAAAACAGCGGGTTGGTAACCATGGGCAGGACCACAGCCACCAGCCGCGTGCGGTTGGAGCGCAGGGCGCCCGCCAGGCGATTGTGCACATAGCCGGTCTGTTCGATGGCCCGCTGCACCTTGTCACGGGTGGCCCCTTTTACTGTTTGCGGGCTATTGAGGTAACGCGACACGGTCATGGGCGCCACGCCAGCCAGGCGGGCGACGTCGCTCAAGGTGACCGAGCTGCGGTTCTTGTTGCCGGCGGGCGGGGACAGGTCTGCCATGTTGGTACCGATATCCATGCGTCTATCAAGGGATTGGATGAATGCTACAGGCCTGCTGGCTTCGAGGCGAGGCCCGATTTACATAGGCTGGAGGGCATTCACGACAAATCTTGTCCACGAGGCGCTTGAGAACGTTCTCGTTATATTGGTATCGTTACCACTCAATAATTCAAAACAATAAAATGGAGTCATCATGCCCTTCCCTTTCAAGAAGACCCGCTCCGCCCTCCTGGGGTTATGCATCAGCGCCGCTGCCACCGGCGCTGCCAGCGCTGCCCAGGTCAATGACGACGGTCCGCTGTACTACCTCAACATCCAGACCATCGCCCCGCAGACCCGGGATGCGTTCATCACGGCCATGCGCAACAACGCCACGCAAAGCCGCAAGGAAGCCGCCAACCGGGTGTTCGACGTTGCCGAGCCGGGTGGCAGCGACCCTACCCTGGTGCTGTTCGAGAGCTGGCGCGACCGCGCAGGCTACCAGCAGCACGAAGCGTCCCAGCATGTGGCCCCGGTATTGGCGCTGGTGCCCACGTCGTTCGCCAAGCCGGAGCGCAAATACTTGCTGCAAAACGTGCCCGGCCTGCCAGCGCCTGAGCGCCCGAACGTGACCAACCCCAACCCTACGCACAATGTCGTGGCCCGCCTGGAAGTGACCGACGCCCAACACCGCGCCTTCATCGACGCCGCCGCCACGGCTATCGAGCAGGCCCGCCACCAGCCCGGCAACCTGGCCTTCGACGTGTACCAGCAGCGCGACGACCTCAACGCCTTCGTCATTTACGAGCGCTGGGCCGATGACAAGGCGTACCAGCAACACCAGGCCCAGCCTGCCACCAAGGCGTTCCACAAAGCGGTGACGGCAGCGCTGGCGCAACAGCCCGAAGTACTGGTGCTGCACGACCGGATCCTCCAGTAACGCCGCACGGTTTCCCTGCTTTACCGTTACAACAACAGCCAAGAACCAGGAGAGGTACGGGCATGCAACGACGCACACTGATCAAGACCGCCCTGGTGGCGGCAGCGATGCCATCGCTGAGCTTCGCCGCCAGCCGCGGGGTACAACTGCACAATGAGGTCACCGTGGCGACCATCGCCAATGCGGTGGCCGCCACGCGCAATGGCACCTTGTTCCTCGGCTTGCCACGCTGGCACGTGACGGTGAAGACGCCGTCGCTGGTACGTGTGGATAGCCCGACCAGACTCACGCCCTTCCCGGGCGGCAGTTGGAACGAATGGGCGCCCGGCAAGGACGTGACCAACGCCTTCGTGCAGGTCAATTCGGTGCACGTGTTCGACGACGATACCGTGTGGATCGTCGACCAGGGCGCCCCCGATAACATCGCCACCCTGCCGGGCGCGCCCAAGGTGGCGCAGTTCGACGCCAAGACCGGCAAGACCCTGCGCGTGCTACGTTTCGACGAGAGCATTCTGCCGCCTGGCGCAGTGATGAATGACCTGCGCATCTTTGACAATCGGGTGTACATCACCGATGCCGGGGTGGGCGCGATCATCGTCCACGACCTGGGCACGGGTAAAACCCTACGCCGATTGCACAACCTGCCGGTGGTGCGCCAGCCAGCCGACCGCCCCATTCTCGCCACCGGCGGGAGGCCGTACGAGGACCAGAACGGCAAGCGTCCCAGTGTGCATGCCGACATGCTTGAGGTGACACCGGACGGCAAGTGGTTGCTGTTCTCCACCCCTAGCAGCGACATGTACAAGGTACCGATCGCGCAATTGATCGACCCGGCCATCAGCGACCAGGAACTGGCCAAGCACGTGGTACTGGCCTTCGCCAAAGGCACCATCAACGGCACCTGCATCGACTCGCTGGGCAACGTCTACCTGGGCCTGGTGGAGTCACGCAGCATTGGCGTGGTCGCCCCTGATGGCCGCCGCGCGACGCTGCTGCAGGACGATCGCCTGATCGGCCCCGACGCGCTGTTCATCGATGCCAACCGGCGCTTGCTCATCCCGGCGACGCAGGGCGAGTTGATGGCTAACTTCAACCGTGGCGTGAACGGTACTTCCGGGCAGTTTCATATCTACTCGTTGCAATTGCCTGATGCGGTGGGGGGCATTCAACTGGGGCGGTCGATGTCGTTCAGGGGGTAGTCCTCGCCGAGCTTCGCCGGATGGCCGGCGAAGCTTGCGAATGGATCGACCCGGTCTGTACTGTCAAGCGGGCGCACCGTATAGTCGTGCCCACCTATGACCAAGCCATTCTCGACCCTTATCGACGTTGCCCGTGCTGCCGGCAAGTCTGTCGCCCAGACCTCCCGTGCCTTGCGCGGGGACCCGGGTGTTCGCCCTGAAACCCGTGAGCATATCGCCAAGGTTGCCGCGCAACTGGGCTACCGCCCCAACCTGGCGGCCCGCAGCCTGGTTTCATCCCAATCATCTATCGTCGGCATCCTGATCGGCGATCCCAACAATCCGTTCCACATCGAGCTGGCCCAGTGCATCGACCGCGCCTTGCTGGCGGCGGGCTTCGAGCCAATGACGACGCTGAGCCTTTCCGAGCCCGGCTCGGCCACCAACGAAGTGGAGCGCCTGCTGCGCCTGCGGGCGGCCGGGGTGATCCTGCTGGCCAACTCGCTCACAGCCAAGGCCATCGACGACATCGCGCAAAGCCTGCCGTGCGTTTACCTGGGTAGCCTGCGGGTCAGCCACCCCCAGGTCACCGCAATTACCGTGGACGACAAGAGCGGGGTGCGCCAGGCCATGGAGCACCTGTTTGCCCTGGGCCACACGCGCATCGCCCATTTGGGCGGCGGCGCGGAGGCCTCGGCGCGCGAGCGCACCAAGGCCTACTGCGAAGTGATGAAGGAAGCTGGCCTTGAGCCCAATTACCTGCGCGGCACCCACGATGCCGCGTCGGGCCGATGTGGCGTGGACATGCTGTTTGCGAGCGAGCAGCCGCCCACCGCCATTCTCGCCTCCAACGACCTGCTGGCCTTGGGCATCCTTGACCGCTTGCGCGGCATGGGCCTGGCGGTGCCCGAGGACGTCTCGGTAGTGGGCTTCGACGACATCCCCCACGCCGGCAACTCGGTGTTCTCCCTGACCACCCTGCGCCAGGACACCCAGGCCCAGGCACAGGTGGCGGTGCAGGCGCTGCAGGAGATCATCGACGACACGGCCAAGCGTACCCGCCGGCATGTACTCCCGGTCGAACTGGTAACGCGCCAATCGTCCGGCCCACCCAAGACATAAGTGCCGGTGCCGCCGTCCGGCGGCACCGGCTACAGCTTCCCTGACGATGTCTTCATTGATCCTGCGTTGACGAGGCAAAACGTCGCGCCTATCATCTGTGCCCGCCAGCTCCCCTACCGAGCTGGCATTTTTAGCCACACGAATGATAACGTTCTCATCAGTGACCGCGGCAACCCGCGGTTTTTTACGAGCTATAAATGAGAACGTTCTCTTTGGAGTTTCATTATGGATCGTCGAAGCGTTCTCAAGGCAGGCCTGGTATTAGTCGTCACCAGCGCCGCCGCCTCGATTTACCGCCCCGCCGGCGCCGCCCTGCGCGTGCTCAATGGCGGCAACAAGTGGCAGGCAAAGGAAACCCTGCCGCCCACGCCCGTTGACGCGAGCAAACGGGTCTTTCTCACCGATAAGGAACACGCCCAGGTCACGGCCATCTTCGATCGCCTGATCCCGGCCGACGAGCTTAGCCCCAGTGCTTCCCAGGTGGGTTGCGTGGTGTTCCTCGACCATCAACTGGCCGGCCCCTATGGTCGCGGTGACTACCGCTACCGCAAAGGCCCGGCGCAGCACGGCAGCCCCACCCAGGGCGACCAGTCCTTACGCAATGCCGCCGAGCTGTACCGCACCGGCTTGAGCGAATTCGATCAGTACTGCCAGGCCACGTTCGGCAAAGGCTTCGAGAGCCTCAACGCTGCCCAGCAGGACGAAGTGCTCGAGCGCATGGAGCGCGGCGGCGTGGCACTGGCCACAATCCCTGCCCAAGGCCTGTTCAAGCAATGGCTGACCAATGCCCAGGAAGGCTTCTTCGCCGACCCCATCTACGGCGGCAACAAGGACATGGCGGGCTGGAAAATGATCGGCTTCCCCGGCGCCCGTTACGACTACCGCGACGTGCTGCCGCTCAAGGGCCAGAAAATGGACATCCGCCCCGTGAGCCTGATCGCCCGTATCTGATCCTCGTCCACCAAAAGACGCCCTTTAGGCGCTTGCCTGATCTGGAACCCCGACATGACTTACACACGACCTAAAGCTGACGCCGTGATCGTCGGCCTTGGCTGGGCGGGCTCGCTCATGGCCGAAGAACTGACCCGCGCCGGCCTTGAAGTGGTCTGCATCGAGCGCGGCCCCTACGAAACTACCAACCGCAACTTTTCGCCCAACATCGCTGCCGATGAGCTGCGCTACGGCGCCCGCCGCGAAGCGCTGCGGCCGCCCAGCGTGGAAACCCTGACCTTCCGCAACCACCGCTCGGAAGTGGCCCTGCCGGGCCGCGACTTCAGCAACTGGGTGGTGGGCTACAGCGTGGGCGGTGCCGGCAAGCACTGGTCGGCCAACGCCTGGCGGTTCCTGCCATCGGACTTCACCATGGCCACTCGGGTCAAGGAACGCTACCCGAAGATGAAACTGCCCGAAGGGCTGATCGTCCAGGACTGGGGCGTCACTTACGATGAACTGGAGCCGCACTACGACCGCTGGGAGAAAATTGCCGGTATCTCCGGCAAGGCCGGCGTACTGAACGGCAAGGTGCAGCCCGGTGGCAACCCGTTCGAGGGCTCGCGCAGCGCGGAGTACCCGACGCCACCGCTGGAGCGCTCGCGCTGGAACGACATTTTCCACGGCACCACCGAGAAAATGGGCCTGCACCCCTTTCCCATCCCAGCTGGCACTGCGGGCGCCGCCTACACCAACCCGCTAGGCATCAACATGGCGCCCTGCACCTACTGTGGATTTTGCGGCTTGTATGGGTGCGGCAACTGGTCCAAGTCCTCGCCCAACGCCTGCATCATTCCGGCGCTGATGACGCGCAAGAACTTCACGCTGCTCACCGAGTGCACGGCGCTCAAGGCCGAGAAAGCTGCGGACGGCCAGACCGTGACAGGCGTGACCTTCATCGACTCGGACCGCAATATCGGCTTCCAGCCCGCCGACATCGTCATTTTCGCGGCCTTCCAGTTCGACAACGTACGGCTGATGCTGCTCTCCGAGGTGGGCAAGCCCTATGACCCGCAGACCCGCACGGGCACCATCGGCCGGGCCTACAACTTCCAGACCATGTCGTACGGTTTCCTGTATTTCGAAAACGAACACATGAATCCGTTCATTTCCACCGGTGCCCTGGCCACCCAAGTGGATGACTACAACGGCGACAACTTCGACCACAGCGACCTCGGCTTCATTGGCGGCGCCGGCATCATGGCCTTGTCCGACCAGGCCACGCCCATGGGCATGACCGACCGTGTACCCGCCGGCAGCAAAATGTGGGGCGCGGGCTGGAAAAAAGCCTTCAGCCACAGCTACCAGAACTACGGCAAAATTCAGGGCCAGGGCACCTCCTACGCCCACGCCGAGAGCTATCTGTCACTGGACCCCAACTACAAGGACGACAACGGCCAGCCTCTGCTGCGCATGACCTACGAGTTCAACGAGAACGACCGGCGCATGGCCCGCTTCATCAAAGACCGCATTGGTGATATCTGCAAATCCACCGGCGCCAAGACCTGGGAAACCGTCGCCTTCCCTGACGAGCCCTTCTCGCCCAGCCGCGCCTACGACAGCGGCCACACTATCGGCGGCACCGCCATGGGCCTGGACCCCGCCACCTCGGCGCTCAACCGTTACCAGCAGAGCTGGGATGCTCACAACCTGTTTGTGATCGGCGCCTCGTCATTTCCCAACAACGGCGGCTACAACCCCACCGGTACGCTCAGCGCCCTCACCCTGTGGACCGCCAAGGCGATCATCAATGACTACCTGCGCCAACCTGGCCTGCTGACGCGCTGAGGAAAATGCCCTTGAACAAGCTCAAGACATTCGCCGCCGTTGCGGTTGGCTGCGGCGTGATCGGCTTTGCCGGTTTCCTGGCCTATGCCCAGTACGGCGAGCACCGCACCTTCCCAGCCATCCAGAACACCACTGTCGGGACGCCCACGGACGCTATAGCACGCGGCCGATACGTCGCAGCCATGGGCGACTGCGCGGCCTGCCACACGGTGCCCGGCGCCGCGTCATACGCAGGCGGCTACACGCTGCAAACGCCCTTCGGTGTGATCAAGTCCTCCAACATTACCCAGGACAAGGACACTGGCATCGGTACTTGGACGCTGGAACAATTCGACAAGGCGGTGCGTCACGGTATCGGCAGCCACGGTTACCTCTACCCAGCCATGCCGTATACCGCCTACGCGAAGATGACCGACCAGGACATGGCCGACCTGTGGGCCTACATGCAGACCATCACGCCAGTGAAACAGACAGTGGTGGAAAATGAACTGCCCTTCCCCTACAACCAGCGCTTCCTGCTGGCCGGCTGGAACCTGCTGTTCTTCCAGGACAAACCTTTCACCGCTCGGCCAGGCGTTACCCCGCTGGTCAGCCGTGGTGACTACCTGGTGAACGGTCCAGGTCACTGCGCCGCCTGCCATACCGGCAAGAACCTGTTGGGTGGTGACGTATCTGCGGCCCTGCAAGGCGGAACGCTACAGGGCTGGCATGCCCCCGACCTTACACCAAATACTCACGTCGGCCTGGGTCAGTGGTCCACGGACGACATCATCACTTATCTCAAAACCGGCACAAACCGCCAAACGGTAGCCTCTGGCCCCATGCAGGAGGCGGTGGAAAATTCCACCCAGCACCTGACCGATCCCGACCTGCAAGCCATTGCCGCCTACTTGCAGCAACTGCCCGGCAGCCCGCCGCATACGGCACCTGCCATTGCCGCCAGTGACCCGCAGATGGTCACCGGTAAAGTAGTGATGGAGAGTCAATGTGAAGCCTGCCACCGCGCCGATGGCACCGGGGTGCGCAACATGATCCCTGCATTCCAGGCAAACGCCCAGGTCAATGCACGGGATCCTGCCAGCCTGTTGCATGTAGTGCTCCAAGGTGCCGAAGGACCCGTGACGGCAGGTAATCCGACGGGTGCGGGCATGCCACGGTTTGATTGGAAGCTGCCGGATGACGACATCGCCGCCGTGCTGACGTACCTGCGCAACAGTTGGGGCAACAGTGCGCCGCGTGTCAGCACCGACGACGTGAAGAACACCCGCACGCAACTGAGCGCTGATCAGTGGCTTGGCCACTGACAGCAACATTGACCTCTCCCGGCGGCCAGGCGGCGTCGACAATGCCGCCCAGCGCCACGACCACAATGGATAATAATAGACCATGCAATTGAAGCGCTTGCGTTATGCCCCTCCCCCCGCGACGGCCATGCTGTTGATGGCCTGTGCCTCGACAGCCTGGGTCAGCACGGCCACTGCCGCCGATGCCTTCTCCCCAGACTCACCCTGGATGACGGGGGATTGGGGCGGCCTGCGTACCGATCTGTTGAGCAAGGGCGTGGACATCAAGATTGGCTATATCGGTGAATCTGCTTCGAACCTCAAGGGCGGCTATCAACAGCACGACCGTGTGACTCGTTACTCCGACCAGTTCAACTTGGGCGCGGACATTGATCTGCAAAAACTCCTGGGGTGGGACGATGCCAATTTCAGCGTCTCGTTGACCAATCGTAACGGTGACGAGCTTGGCGAGAAGATCAACGACCCTCGCGCCAAGGGCATGGGTTCGACGCAGGAAATCAACGGTCGCGGAAGCGTCACGCGTATCAGTGAACTGTGGATCAGCAAAGGCTGGCTCAACGACAGGTTCAACCTCAAAGCGGGTCGCTTTGCCGTCAGTGATGACTTCGCTACCGAGGACTGCGTCTTTCAGAACCTGGCGTTCTGCGGCTCGCAGCCCGGCAACTACGTCGACAGCATCTACAACGGCCCCATCAGCCAATGGGCTGCACGCTTGCGCTACCGCCTGAACAATGAGATCTATGCGCAGATCGGCGCGTTCAACATCGACCCGTCCACGCTGGAAAACGACAACGGTTTCAAGCTGAACACTGCTGGTACCACCGGTACGCTGGTCCCCGTTGAACTGGTCTGGACACCTCAACCATTCCAGTTGCCAGGCGAATACCGTGTTGGCTATTACCACAGCACGGCCAACGGCACCGACCTCTACAAGGATGAAAACAATCAGCCTGCCGCGGTCACGGGCAACGACTACCGCAGTGACTCAGGCCGCCATGGTTTCTGGGTCGTTGGCAAACAACAGCTGACCACTCGTGAAGGCGATGCCCATCGCGGACTGTCGGTAGTGGCCAGCGCCAACTTCAACGATCGCAACACCACGGCGGTGGACAGCTACCAGAAAATCAGCTTCCTGTACCAAGGCCCCTTCGCGGCAAGACCCGCCGACGCAATGGGCTTTGGCGTGGCGCGCGTGCATGCCAGCGCGCAGCTGCTGCGCAATGCGCAGGCCGCTAACCAGCAAAGCGCGCTGAGTTACGACGACGCCGACTACGTGCCTGAACAGCACACAATGTATGTTGCCGAATTGAACTACCGGCTCAAGGCCACCCGTTGGCTGGATTTGATGCCCAACCTGCAATACGTTAAAAATCCCGGCGGCGTGCGGGAAGTCCCGAATGCGTTGGTGCTGGGTTTCCAGGTCCAAACCCAGTTTTGAATCGTCAGGTTGCGCTGACCGACACGAGCGCTGGAGCTAACAGGCGCAAATGAAGTCAGCGCAGCCTGCGGGTTGGCAGCATCCAGGCCAACTTCCTATTGCCGGTGCTTGCCGCTAATCGCCCTCGCAGCCGTTACCACCGGCCGGCGTTAATTCGCCATCGGGATCTATGGTTGGTGCACTCGCCATCCCCTTGCAGGATTGATAACCAGACACTTCTGGATGTGTCGGACAGGGCCACCGACACATTCAGAAGCGCTCTAGGGCCAAGTGCCACTACCCCCTCTGCACCCAAATTAAAATTCACGCCACAATCGTATGATATGAAGGCGCAAACCGTCTAAGCCGGGCATTCCAGGCTTGTTATAGTTGCCCCCGGAAAAAGTGCGACACTCTGTCACACCTTTTCCGCTCAATAGCGTCATACGGCATTTCAACCATCCCGGGCTTCAGGACACCCGCTAACGCCGTCAACGCGATCATTAAATACCCACTCTCGGAACCCAGGACGGGCGATCCCCTGCCCTCTGCGAAGACGTGTTCGAGAAATTTTTATGGAAGATAATGTGAATGTCTAACCCACATAGGGACAGGACGGCCGCGCGCTGGCCATTGATTCTGCTTTCGCTCTGCTTCGTTGTATTCGGTGTAGCACTTCTCGCGGGTGGTGCCTGGCTGGCCATCCTCGGCGGCTCCTGGTACTACTTGCTGGCCGGCATCGGCCTGGTGGTGTCGGGCATCCAGTTGCTTCGCCGTAAACGGTCGGGTGCTGGATGGTTTGCAGCGGTATTTTTCGCCACGCTGGTATGGACAGTCTGGGAACGGGGCTGGGCGTACTGGGCGTGGGTACCACGCATGGACGTACTGTTGGTGTTCGCCTTGCTGCTGTGCGTGCTGCTTCCTGGGCTGGACAACGGTCCGTCGCGCAAGCGGTCACTGAAGCTGGCAGGTATCGCCGCAGGGTTCATTGCTCTGGCCATGGGCTTGGCTTTTGCACCACACCAGGACACCGTGACGGCTGACATTGCCCCCGACAAACCACTGGTGAACAACCCGCAAACCACCACCGACATCCCAGATAGCGACTGGGCAGTGTACGGACGCGACAAGAACGCGACTCGCTTCTCGCCGCTCACGCAAATTACCCCTGCCAACGTCGGCAAGTTGGAAAAGGCCTGGGTCTATCGAACGGGGGCCATGACACCGTCCGACCAGATCAATGTCAGGGGTGCCGAAACCACGCCGCTTAAGGTCGGTGACGGAATGTACCTGTGCTCCGCGCTCAACGACATCATCAAACTGGACCCCAAGACTGGCAAGGAGATCTGGCGCTACAAGTCGGGCATCGAATATAAAAATACCCGTTTCGCCGCAACCTGCCGCGGGGTCGTGCATTACGTATCCACCACCGTGCCTGAAGGCGCGGCCTGTCACGAACGCATTATCGAATCGACTATCAATGATGGCGTCAAAGGGTGGCGCCTGATTGCAGTAGATGCCAAGACTGGAGAGGCCTGCCAGAGCTTCGGTGACAATGGCCAGGTGAACCTCCTTGCAGGTATGGGCCGAGCTGTTCCTGGCATGGTCTCAGAGGCTTCGCCTCCGCCCATCGTCAACGGTGTCATCGTGACAAACCAGGAAGTGCTGGATGGTCAACGTCGCTCTGCACCCTCAGGCGTGATCCGCGGCTACAGTGCAGAAACCGGCGATTTGGTCTGGGCGTGGGATGTCAAGCGCCCCGACCGCAAGGGGTTGCCACCTGAGGGCGAGACCTACACCCGCGGCACCCCAAACGCCTGGGCGGTCATGACCGGGGACGACAAGCTCGGTCTGGTCTATGTACCCACCGGCAACTCTGCAGTGGACTATTACAGCAAACTTCGTTCGCCTGAAGAGAACGCCGTTTCCTCCTCGGTTGTCGCCCTGGATGCCCGTACCGGGACCGTACGCTGGGTATTCCAGACTGTGCACAAGGATGTCTGGGATTACGACATTGGTTCGCAAGCCACGCTATTCGATTTCCCCGCCCCAGATGGCAGCGCGATCCCGGCATTGCTGATACCCACCAAGCGTGGGCAGACGTTTGTACTTGACCGCGCCACTGGCAAGCCACTGACTCCGGTGGAGGAGCGAGCAGCCCCAAGCCACCTGGAAATTGCCGATGACCCCCATTCGCCCACCCAACCCTGGTCCGTTGGCATGCCTCGCCTTGGCAAGGATGACCTGACCGAGAAGACCATGTGGGGCCTTACCCCGCTGGATCAGATGTACTGCCGCATCCAGTTCCGCAAGGCTCGCTATGACGGTGAGTTCACAGCACCAACATTGAGCCAGCCCTGGATTGAATTCCCTGGCAACAATGGCGGCATCGACTGGGGCAGCATGGCATATGACCCGCAGAACGGTATCCTGATCTCGAACTGGAACGCCGTGCCGATGTACAACCAGCTGTTGTCACGGGCAGAGGCCGACCAGCGCGGACTGCAAGCATTCGATGACCCGAACTGGAAACCAGGTGGCGGCGGCGCTGAAGGCCCGGGAGCACAATTGGAATCGCCTTACGCGATCTCTGTTCAACCCTTCGACGTGCCCTTTACCGGCGTACTTTGCAACGAGCCTCCATTTGGCATGATTACCGCGATCGACATGCACACCCGTAAGGTGCTGTGGCAGTCGCCCCTGGGTACCGCCCGGGCGAATGGACCATTCGGCATGCCGACAGGGCTGCCGGTGCTGTTCGGGGTGCCCAGCAACGGCGGGCCGATCGTGACTGCGGGCGGTCTGGTGTTCATTGCCGCAGCGACCGACAACCTGATCCGCGCGATTGACCTCAAGACTGGCAAGGTGGTGTGGAGCGACGTGCTCCCGGCGGGAGGTCAAGCCACACCGATGACGTATGAAAGCGGCGGCCGGCAGTATCTGGTCATTGCACCCGGCGGGCACCACTACATGCATACCCCGGAAGGCGACTACGTGATTGCCTATGCGTTACCGAAAAACCTCTAGCCAGGCCTAAGAAAAGTGCCCCCTGCCTGGGGGCATTTTTACGGATAAAGATCCCACAGACGAAAATGCCCCCAAAAGGAGGCATTTTCTCATTCAGGCTGATGCGTTACTCAACACCCAGACCATGACGCCCAATCTTATTGAGCTGCTCCACCGTGAAGCGGTCCTTCCAGGTCACCTCGTAATCCTCGCGGGGAAAATCGTACGGCGAGGCTCCCTGCTCGAAGGCCTTGAAGACATCCCGCGCGTAGCGCAGGTTCTTCGGGCACATCGGCGCGGCCGGAACGTACATCACGTTGCCCCAACCCTGCTGGTCTTCAACGGGGGCAACGCTATGAATGACGTCGCAGTGCCACCAGACCGAGTCACCCGCCTGTACGTCAGGGATAGCACTCAGGCCCTTCACCAACAGTGGGTGCCACTTCTCCGAAACCGGCAGCACCTTGCCTGGCGCTACACCGCATAGTTCGTCTTCAGGCACATCGTCCAGCAATGGACGCAATAGCATATAAGCCATCGCCGCAGGGATAGGCAGTGTATGAAGCACGCCCTGATCGGCTTTCATGTCGGAGAGCGCTGTCCAACCCTGGAATGTCCGAAAGGCAGAGCACTTGACAGTGTCCTTGTACGCGTATTCATCCACCTCGGTACGGTGGGCCGCGTCCCAGGGGTCATACGACTTGAAGTCATTGCGATAGATCTTGTCGAACACCTTCAAATAGGCCGGATGCAGCCAGCGTTCCAGCGCACCAGAGTCGGTGTGTGGGCCCAGACCTTTGGAGCGAGTACCTGGCGGACGTCGGCGTACCCGATCAGGGTAAAGCGCGTTGACGTCGGGATCGAACCAGGTCTGGCCCTGGGATTGGGTTTTCCACAGACGGTTCAGGAATGATTGCGCCGTGGCCATGCGCTCATGCTGACGTAGCTGCATCTGCGACTGCGACCAATAGATAGGGAAAATCTCAGGCCTGGACGCCTCCAGGCTGCCGAAGAACTGATCGACAGGGCCGCGATAGGTTTCATCGAAGTCATTCTCGTCCAGATAGTCCAACAGCGCCTTGTCCCATCCCAGGACTTGTTCGCGAGGGAAATGCCCCCGCACTACCAGGCAGCCGCGGCGCTTGATCAATGCCAGTTGATCGGCGGTCACCTCTCCGCGGGCAATGGCTTCATACTCCAGCACAGGCCAGGCGGACCCGGTAGCGGCCTCCTGTTCCCGGATGGAAGCGATCTCGCCCTCTATAAATGCGCTGACTTCAGCAAAGAGCGCATTCACATCACCGATCTGCTCGCGTAAAACGCGTTTCATGGTGATCACATTGTCTTTGTAATTATCGGGAAGGTCGGCGCTTTCGAACGCCTGATAGGTCTTCATGGGAATCATCAACTCGTGTGGTTCAGGTGTACAGAATCTCGCAGGCCGGCGATGACTCTGTGGTTGCTTTAGCAGGTGCAGGCACCCTGCGGTCCGGCCAGGCCGGTTGCCCATCGTGGGCGGCGGGATTGGGAGAAGGGCATGATCTAAACCTGCGTTTTTATAATGCAGATATAGATACACCCCCGCCTGGGCAGACGGGAGTGTGGATTGGCGCGTTATGCAATACGATTATGGCGTTAAGTATCGAGCCACCAGCAGATTCGGTTCAACCCGAAGCCAGACTAATACGCGGAAGTCTGGCGCCAGGCATACGCCGAAACGACCAGGAACCCCATCAACGGCACGGCATAAGCCCATTCGATGGTATAGAAATCGGCGACCAGGCCCATGAGACAAGGGGCGATGGCGCCGCCTACCAACGTCATCACCAGGTAGGCGCCCGCCTTTTTTGTGTGAACACCGAGGTTTTTCACACCCATGGCAAAAATGCAGGGGTACATGATCGACATGAAATAGAACAGTGCCACCAAGGCGCACACGGAAACACGCTCTACACCGGCTATCACGAGGACGGACAGCGCGACGTTGATCAGCCCATATATCATCAGCATACGGCGCGGTGCGAGGAAACGCATGAGCCAGGTGCTGACAAAACGCCCCGCCATGAACGTCAGCATGGCGATCGACAGCAGGTAGGAGGCTTTCTGACTGGTCATGTCGGGCCAATGTTCAAGCACATAGTTGATGAAAAATGCCCCCACGCCCACTTGGGCGGCCATGTAGCAAAACTGGGCAATCAAAGCGCCTGTGAAATGAGGGAATGACCAGATAGAGCCACTTGCGTCAGCACAGCTGACACCTTCTTCAGCACCCATCTCAGGCAGCGCAGCAGCTGAAAACACCATCATGAGCACCAGCACGATGGCTGCCAGTACCACATACGTCAGCATTACCGGATCAAGGCTGAACCCAGCCATGGTAATCGGCGGGGCAAAAAATAGTGCACCACCGATCAAGGGGCCAATGAAGACTCCCAGGCCATTGAACGACTGTGCCAGGTTGAGCCTGCGTTCAGCCGTAGCCGCTGAGCCCAGTACGGCTGCGTAGAGGTTGGCCGCCGTTTCCAGACAGCCTAGCCCGCAGGCCAGTACGAACAATGCCAACAGAAACGCCGAAAACGTGCCCAGTGCTGTCGCAGGCATGAACATCAATGCCCCAAGGGCGAAGAGCCCAAGCCCAACCAGAATCCCTGCCTTATAGCCCCGCCGCTCCATGAAAATCCCTATAGGCAGCGCAACGATGAAGTAGGCTCCGAAATAAACGGCCTGGATCAGCCCGGACTGGGCCTTTGAAACGTTCAACGTATCCTGGAAATGCTTGTTGAGCACATCGAGCATGCCGTGTGACAACCCCCACATCAGGAACAGCGTGGTGACTAGCGTCAGCGCAAACCGCTGAGAACTGACACCGTGGGCAGGCTGATGGGACCTAAGCGCAACAGAATGATTCATGGGCACCTCTTGTCGTACTGTCGGTTGTTGAACGCGTCAGGAGTTAATGTCGGTGTTGCGTGTTTCCGGGGCGAAAAACGTCGCCACGAAGGAAATGCCTGCCAGCACCACGATGTACGTCGCCACGGGCCAATAGTGGTTGTCCGCTGCACTCAACAGGGCGGCTGCCACAAAGGGGGCGATGCCACCAGACACCAAAGCGGCAAACTCCTTGCTCATCGCAATGGCGGTGTAGCGATAACGTGCATCGAACAATTCCGGGAAGTAGGCGGCTTGCACCGAATACATGCCGAAGGCCCCTATGCTGATGGCCACCACCATGCTCAGGACAATCAGGCTGGGGTCCAGCGTGTCGAAAAGCCAGAATGCAGGAAAAGCCCACAGCGCCGCGATCAGCGACGTAACTCGGTACATCAACCGACGCCCCAGGCGATCCGACAGGTAACCAACCAGCGGGATAGTGAAGATCGCCAATGCGGCGGCGCACATCAGCCCAAGCGTGCCGACCGACTTGTCCACCAGCAGTACCTTGACCAGGTAACTGAGGGCGAATACCTGATACAGGTAAGACGTACCGTTTTCACCCACCCTCAGGCAACAGGCGATGACCAGGTTTTTACGTGAGTAACGCAGCAGATCCTTCACCGGTTGTTTGCTGGCGAGCTTTTTGCGCTTCATGTCCTCGAACACCGGGCTTTCCTTGACGCGCAACCGGATGAAAACGCCCACCCCAATCACCACCGCGCTGAACAGGAATGGAATGCGCCAGCCCCAGGCGAGGAACTGCTCCTGAGGCATCATCTGAACCACTGAAAACATGCCGGCGGCCAGCAGGATGCCAATGATAATTCCGGCAAACGGTAGCGATGCGTAGAAACCTCGGGTTTGCCTGGGCGCGAACTCCGCCACAATCAGTGAGGCACCTGCTTGTTCCGCGCCGGAGCCAAACCCCTGCAGTAGCCTCATGACCACCAGGAGCCCGGTTGCCCACGGACCTATCTGCGAATACGTAGGCAATAACCCAATCAGAAGCGTTGAAGTCCCCATCAGCAGCACAGTCGTGACCAGCACGAATTTGCGGCCCTTGCGATCGCCGATGCGACCGAAAAACAAGCCACCGAATGGCCGTGCTACGAACCCGACCGCGTAGGTCGCGAAAATGGCTAGCAGCGCGGACACCTTGTCCAGCCCTGGAAAGAACAGTTCGGAAAATACCAGCGCCGAAGCGGTACCGTAGATGGAAAAGTCATACCACTCCATGGCACTACCGGCGATGCTCGCCAGAATGACGCGGTGCAAATCCTTTTTGTCGACTGTTGTTGCGGTCGTCGGCGCAATACCAGCTGCTATGGTGCTCATCGAAGGCCCCTTATTGTTGTTTTGGGTAAGAAGGCAAGGCCTGTTCTCACAGGCCTCGCTTGCAGGACTTAACCGGTGATGCCGCCACACACAGCCGCCAACCCTTTCATGCGCTCAACCGCCAGTTCTGGACGGATAAGTACGCCCGCCTGGTCAGCCAGGCGAAATACTTCGCTGTAGTGGGATAGCGAACGCGCCGACTGCAGGCCGCCGAGCATACTGAAGTGATCCTGATGGCCGTTGAGCCAGGCCAGTAGCACTACCCCGGCCTTGTAGTAGCGTGTCGGTGCCCGGAAAATTTCCCGCGACAGCGCCACCGTCGGGGTCATTAGCGCGTGGTAGCGCGCCACGTCACCGTCGGTAAGGGCTGCCAGCGCATGGGCTGCAACTGGAGCGATGGGGTCGAAAATACCCAGCAACGCATGGGAATGATGCGTGGCATCGCCGGCAATGAGCTCGCCAAAATTAAAGTCGTCCCCGGTGTACAGCTTCACCCCTGCCGGTAGACGGCGACGCAACGCGATCTCCCACTCGGCTTCGAGCAAGGAGATCTTGATGCCATCCACCTTGTCGACATTGGACTCGATGATCGACAGTACGGTGTTCATGGCAGTCGGCACATCAGTGCTACCCCAGTAGCCGCGCAGGTTGGCGTCAAATGCCTCGCCCAGCCAATGTAGCACCACCTTCTGACGAGCCTCGCCCAGCAGTGTCGAGTAAACCTTCTCGTAGTCCTCGCCGCCCTTCGCCACGGCGCACAGGGCGCGGCTGGCCATCAGAATAGCGCTACCACCAACGCTGTCGACCACTTCAAATTGTTCGCGATAAGCACGCAGCACATCGTCTAGGGTGGTGGACGGGGTAACGATCAATTGATCGGTGCCCACGCCACAGCTCAGGTCGGCGTCTTCGATCTGACGGGCGTGGGTCACGCTACGACGAATCAGTTCTGCCGACTCTTTCCAACCCAGCCCCATGCCACGCTGGGCGGTGTCCATGGCTTCGGCCACTTTGAAACCCAGGCTCCACAGGTACTCGCGAAAGCCCAAAGTCTTGTCCCAGTCGATGGCAACAGTTTGGTCCCAAGGGTCAGCAGGGCGAGCAGGATCGACCACCACATGGGCCGCTGCGTAGGCAATGCGGCTCAGCGGGCGTTTTTTGAACTCGGCAAATGGCGCATCAGCGTTTTTCAGGCTGTAGCGTTCAACACTGCCATCAAGCGTGGGCAACAGAATATTCACGGGTCTTCTCCTCTGAGCGGGGGGCCTTGCCAAGAATATGATCCGCCGCTTTTTCGGCGATCATGATGGTCGGCGCATTGGTGTTGCTGCTGTTCACACGCGGCATGATCGAGGCGTCCACCACGCGCAGGCCCTGAATGCCATGCACCTTGAGGTCAGTGGAAACGACGGAGTCGTCATCGCTGCCCATCCGGCAGGTGCCCACCGGGTGATGGTCAGTCTTGGCATTGGCACAGGCGTAGTCGAACAACTGCGCGTCGGTGAGTACCTCCAGCCCGGGCAGGCGCTCGACCTGCACAAAGCGTTTGAGCGCAGGCTGGGAAAGGATCTCGCGGACCAGCCGCAACCCCTTGAGCGACATATCGCGGTCATAAGGGTCGGCGAAGTAGTTCGGGTCTATCAGCGGCGCGGCCGCCGGATTGCTGCTGGCCAGCCGCACCGTGCCCCGCGAGCGAGGTCGCAGGAATGCGGAGTTGAGGGTCACCCCTGGATGGGTCATCTGCGCCACGCCGGCCTCGATACCCGAGCCAAGCCCCAGGTGGAACTGGATGTCTGGGGAACGTGCTGCCGGGTCGGCGTACCAGAAACCGCCCGTTTCAAAAAGGCTGGAGGCAACGGGCCCCTTCTTCAGTAACAGGTACTGGAGGCCTGCCCACGCAGCCATGTGTGGTTTGCCATACGGATCGTAGGTGTGATTGCCGGTGCACTCGGCGATGGCGAACAGATCCAGGTGATCCTGCAGATTGCTACCGACACCGGGCATGGCATGTTCGACTTTGATCCCCACTTCCCGCAGGTGGTCGGCCGGACCGATGCCCGATTGCATCAACAATTTGGGCGAGCCGATCGCACCACTACTGACGATCACCTCGCGCGCGGCATGGTGAACAACTACCTGACCATTGGGCTGGACTACTTCCACCCCAACGGCACGTCCATGCTCGAGCACCACGCGACGGGTGAGTACATTGAGAACCACCGTCAGATTGGCCCGCCCCATTGCCGGACGTAGGTAGGCCACCGACGTAGAGGAACGCTGCGCGTTGTATTGCGTGAGCTGGTAATAACCCAGGCCATCCTGGGCCGCGCCGTTGAAGTCCGGATTGAAAGGAATGCCCAGCTCCTGACCCGCCTGGAAGAAGGCTTCACAGATGGGCAATGGGCTGATGGGATTGGAAACACCCAGCGGCCCTTGATAACCGTGATACTGATTGGCGAACCGTTGATTGTTTTCAGCTCGCTTGAAGTACGGCAGCACGTCCTTGTAGGCCCAACCGAGGGCCCCACACTCGCTGGCCCATTCGTCATAATCCGCCGCTGCACCGCGGGTATAGATCTGCGCATTGATGGATGAACCGCCGCCGATGACCTTGGCCTGGGTAAACCGCAGCACGCGGTTCTTCAAGTGTTTCTGGGGCACAGTCTCCCAGCCCCAGGAGCCCCTGCCCTTGGTCATCTTCGCAAACCCTGCGGGCATGCTGAACAGAGGATGGCGGTCGCCGCCGCCCGCCTCTAGCACCAGTACATTGTTGCTGGGATCTTCGCTGAGCCGGTTGGCAAGCACACAGCCTGCCGAGCCGCCGCCCACAATGATGAAGTCGTATGTCATGGCGATACTCACAACCGGGGGATAGCGAGGCCGCCATCAGCGTGGATGACGGAGCCGGTGGCGAAACTAAACTGCCCACCGGCCAGTGCACTGACGATGGCGGCGATGTCGCTGGTTTCGCCCCAGCGGCCCATGGGCACCAAGCCGTCCTTGAAGCGCTGCTCGTACTTGTCGGCGACCCCGGCGGTCATGTCGGTACGAATCACACCGGGCCGGACCTCGAACACCCCTACCCCCTCAGTCGCCAGGCGCAGGGCGAACAACTTGGTGGACATCCCCAGCGCAGCCTTGGACATGCAGTATTCGCCCCGTTCCGGCGAGGCCATGTCAACGCTGACGCTGGAGACCGTGATAATGGAGCGAGCGTGCCCTGAGGGACTGTCCAGCATAAGCCGGGCTACTTGCTGTGTGAGGAAGAACGTGCCACGCAGGTTGGTTTCCAGCACGACATCAAATGCCTCTGGCTGCATGGCCAGCAGGTCGCCACGCGAGGGCGAGCCGATGCCGGCATTGTTGACCAGGCAATCAATCGTGCCGCCCCAGGCTTTGATTCGCGCCAACAAGGCAGTATGCGCCTCCAGGCTCTGCAGCTCGCTGGCCACGGCCAGGCCACGCCCGCCCACGGTTTCAATTTGCGCGCACAACTGTTGGGCAATTTCATCTTCGTTACGACAGGTAAACGCCACGTCGTAACCGTCCTGCGCCAGGCGCAGCACAATGGCGGCACCGATGCCCCGTCGGCCCCCCGTAACCAGGGCGACAGGACGTTGAGTAGCATTTTTATTGTTTGTCATGGGTGCATTCTCAGTAGATTGGAACGTTCCAATTTTCGCTCAAGTCGACGCCACGCGTTACTTTGGGAGCCACCAGTTTTGCCGCTCACCCATGTGCAGTTGGATGGTTTTCTGCTCGGTGTAGTCTTCGACGGCATTAAGGCCCAATTCACGTCCAAGGCCCGAATCACCGAAACCGCCGAAGGGTAACTCGGGGAAACCGTCCAGGAAGGTATTCACCCACACAGTGCCTGCGTCGATCTTGCGAGCAGCCTTGAGGCACACATCAATGTCCTTGCTCCACACGGCGGCCGACAGCCCATAACAGGTATCATTGGCGAGCGCGATCGCTTCATCCAAGGTCGAGAAGGTGAGCACCGCCAGCACCGGCCCGAAGACCTCCTCGCGGGCGAGGGTCATTTGCGGGGTCACGCCGGTGACAATGGTGGGTTGCAGGTACATGCCCCGTTCGCTGGGCTGGCGATCACCTCCCAGGCTGATGGTCGCACCGGCACTACGGGCCTCGTCGATAGCTGCCTGAATACCCCCCAACTGAACCTCACTGATAATCGCGCCGACCTTGACGTCCGGATGCAGTGGATCACCGACCGGCACCTGGCGCGCACGCTCGATCACCGCATCGCTGAAGCGTTGGGCGATATCCTTGTGCACCAGGATACGGCTACCGCTATTGCAGCATTCGCCCGCATTGAAATACACGCCAAACACCACTGCATCGACCGCCGCGTCCCAATCGCAGTCAGGAAAGATGATCTGCGGGTTTTTGCCACCCAGCTCCAACGACACTTTTTTCAATGCCGCCCCCGCTTCTGCGGCTATCAGGCGCCCTACCCGCGTGGATCCGGTGAACGACACCATGTCGACCTTGCGGTGCCCCACCAATGGCTGACCAACCACTGGCCCCATACCGGTGACGATATTGACAACCCCTTTGGGAAGCCCCGCCCCAAGCAGGATTTCGCCGAGCATCAAAGTAGTGCCGTTGGTAAGCTCGCTCGGCTTGATCACTGCGGTGCAGCCAGCGGCCAGGGCAAAAGGCAGCTTCTGACTGAGAATCCAGATCGGGAAATTCCACGGGGTGATCATCGAAACAACGCCCACCGGTTGGCGCAGCACGACGCCAAGGGTCGAATCGCCGAGGTTGTTGTAGCTTTCGCCGTGCAGGGTACGCGCCAGGGCTGCCGCGTATTTCCACAGGTCAACGCAGCCACTGACTTCACCGCGCGCCTGACTCAAGGGCTTGCCGGTTTCCAGGCACTCGATCAGGGCCATCTCCTCCACCCGGGCAGAGATGCCCTCGGCAACCTTGAGCAATATCTCGGCACGGTCGCGCCCAGACATAGTGGGCCAGGTGCCTTCGTCAAAGGCTGCGCGGGCGGCATCTACCGCACGCTCGGCGTCGGCGGCACCGGCATCGGGGTATACCCCGACCACCACGTCATGCGCGGGGCTGAGACGCTCAGCCGTGGCGCCATTGTGGGCATCACAGAGTTCGCCATTGATGAGCATGCGGCCCTGGTAGGGCTTGCCAATCACTTGTGAGCTGTCGTCGACTGTCAAAAACTTCATTTCAAACCCCTCGGTAATCAGCTGGACGACGCTCGTTGAAGCTGGCCAAGCCTTCTTTGGCGTCGAGAGTGGTGGCCGCGAGCGCGCCAGCCATCCCTTCAAGTACGGCGGCGACATTGATGCCGTTACCGGCATCAATGAGTTGTTTAGTCAATTGCACTGAGATAGGCGCCTGTTTGGCGATCTGCCCGGCGATTTCCAACGCCTGCTGCAGCGCGGTACCCGGTTCGCAAATGTCCTGCACCAGGCCAATCCGCTGAGCCTCAGTCGCGCCGATACGGCGCCCCGTCAACGCCATGAGCTTGACCTGGCTGGGGCCGATCAACTTCACCAGCCGCTGGGTCCCCGACCACCCGGGGCAGGTGGCGATGCCGGCCTCAGGCAACGCGAAAGTCGCCGTGACCTCTGACACACGAATGTCCGTGGTGGCCAGCAACTCAAGGCCGCCACCAAAAGCATGGCCATTGATCGCCGCAATCACGGGCAGACGCAGGTTGGCCCACGCGTCGAATACGCGATGGCCGTCCCGTACCCATTGACGCCACATATCCAACGGCTGCAGCCCCGACCACACGCGGATATCGGCACCAACGCAGAATGCCCGATCGCCACTGGCGGTCAGCACTACAGCGCGCAGGTCAGTGCGCTTATCCAACTCCTGCGCTATCTGCCCCAGTTGGGCGATCATTTCCGGGGTCAGCGCATTGAGCTTCGCCGCACGTTCCAAGCGCACGACAGCAATCAGACCCTGAACTTCCAGAGAAACAAACCCTTCGGCCAGGCTCATGGGCGTAGCTCCTTAAGTTGCAGCCCCATCGGAGCTTCCGTGAACAAACGCGGGTCCATGACTTTGAGGTCGTCGGCCACCAGCAGCGAGAATTCGGCCTGAGCCAGCACGTCCCGTTCAAGGTCGATGCCCGGGGCGATCTCAGTCACGACGAGGCCATCCGCCGTGAGCTTCATCACACAGCGCTCGGTCACATAGGTCACGTCCTGGCCCCGCTGCAATGCCATGCGGCCGCTGAAGGTGACGTGATCGACGTCCTCGACCAGCTTGCGGGATTTACCGTCCTGCTGGATCGCCAACTGCCCATCGGCGACCGACTGCTTGGCACCTGCGGTGAAAAAGCCCGAGAACACGATGCGCTTGGCGTGAGTAGTGATGTCCACGAAACCTCCGCAGCCTGCGGTCAGGTATGGCTTGCCCGGCAGCTTGGAGACATTGACGTTGCCATAGCGGTCGATTTGCAGAAACGACAGCAGGGTCAGGTCGAAGCCACCGCCCTGGAAGTAGGTGAACTGTGCGGAGGATGGCATGATCGCATCGGCGTTCGCTGCACAGCCGAAAGCAAAACCAAGCAGCGGCATCCCCCCGACGGCCCCCTGTTCGATGACCCAGGTTGCATCGCCGTTGAAACCCTCTTCCAGCAGGATACGCGGCACGTTGGCCGAAATGCCGAAGCCCAGGTTGACCGCCATGCCCTTTTCCACCTGCATCGCCGCACGTCGCGCGATGACTTTCTCCGCGCCCCACGGCGCGAATTCGAATGCTGACTCCGGTTGCTGGATCTCGCCGCTGATGGCCGGGTCGTACACCACCTGCGTGGTCTGCATCTGATCCGGTGCGACGACGATGTGGTCGACCAGATTGCAAGGCACGTGCACATCGTGGGGTTTCAACGAGCCTGCACGCACTACGCGTTTCACTTGAGCGATGACAATGCCACCGTTGTTACGTACCGCCAGCGCCTGGTCGAGTGCCCCCAATAGGCCACCTTCGTGTTCATATGACAGGTTGCCTCGCTCATCGGCGGTGGTCGCCCTAATGATGGCCACATTAGGCACGATGGTTGGAAAGAACAGCCAGTCCTCTCCCGCAAACGCGACTTTCTGCACGATCGCCTGCTCGGATGCCAACGCATTCATTGCACACCCCTGGCGGGCGGGGTCGGCGAAGGTGTCCAGGCCGACCTTCGTCAGCACGCCTGGGCGCTTGGCGGCGGCATCCTTGTGCAAATCAAACAGAATGCCGCTGGGGACGTTGTACGCAGCAATCTCATTGTCAGTGATCATGCGCCAGATTTCGGGCATGGGCAGCGAGGATGGACCGCTTGGGTAAGACCCGGCGAGCACCGTGTTGATCATGCCTGGCTGAGCCAGGTGCTCGATCCCCTTGATGCCATACATGTCGCCGGCAGCGATGGGGTGCAGCATGGTCAGCCCGGCAGGATGGGCGGTTTGACGGTAGCGCTGGCCCAGGGCAGCGAGCACTGAGTCCGGGCATGCGAGCCCACTGGAGGAGCTGACGGTCACAGTGTCGTGGTCGTGGATCAGGCCGGCGGCCTGTTCAGCAGTGATGAGCTTTTTCATAAATCCTTGCGCCGTTTGGGTTCAAGTGGCAGCCCCGTGAGTTAATGCCGGGGGCTGAAAGCGGAACAGTTTGCGTGCAGCGCCAGCCCCAACGCCCCGGCGAAAGGATCGGCAGAGTAGGCAGAATGGGAGCTAGGAACAGGTGTATTGCCCGGGCACGAACCGCGGAATACGGCGCAGGCCCACTGCGCGTACACACGCAAGCAGGGGATCAGAAGCTGAGGGAAAAAAGGCTTCATGGAAGTCACCGATTATTTTTATTAAATCGTTCCAAACTATTTTTGGAACGTTCCAAAAATGTAATTTGTGTAACCATCGCTGTCAACAGCTTCCTCGCATCCACACCGGTCGCGCTACGCACGACAGCACTAAAAATGCCAGGCTGACGACGGGGGAAAGGGGTAGCAGTTGGCGAAGCGGTCAAGATCCTGCTGGCCGTGCCACCGCAAAAATTGGTACGTTGGGAACGTTCCGACCGCAGTCGGTAGCTGCCCTACGCAGAGATTTCCAGTTGACCAAGTCCCAGATCGAAGAAAAAGCCACCATCAATGACATTGCCAAAGCCAGTGGCGTGTCAAAGTCCACCGTGTCCCTGGTGCTGAACAACAGCCCTCTGGTACGCCCCTCTACCGCAGAGAAAGTACGAGTGGCCGCCGAACAGTTGGGGTACGTCTACAATCGCAGCGCCGCCAACCTGCGCCAAGGTGTCAGCAACGTTATCGGCATGGTGGTCAATGACCTCAGCAACTCGTTTTTCGTCGAGTTACTGATCGGGGCCGAGCGCAAGTTGCTGGAATCCAGCTACATCACCCTCCTCGCCCACACGGCCGAGGACCAGCGCCTGCAACGCCAGGTACTGGCCTCGATGCGCGAAAACAAAGCCGCGGGCATCATCATTTGTCCAACGTTCGAGACTCCACCGGACCTGGTGGAGTCATTGAGACAATGGGGAATGCCTTTCGTGACCGTCATGAGGGCGCTGGGCGATGAAGCGACCGACTTTGTCGGCTGCGATAACTACCTGGGGATACAGATGGCTACTCAGCATTTGATTGACCTTGGCCACTCCGACATTGCGTTCATAGGGCGCAACAGTACCTACGCGGTGAGCCTTGAGCGACTTAAAGGCTACAGCGAGTGCCTGGTCGATAACGGCATCACGCCCAACCCCGCCTGGATGGTAGAGACCCCGATCAACCTTGAGGGCGGGCGCGCTGGCATGAGCCAGTTGCTGGATCTACCTCAGCGGCCCACCGCAGTAGTGTGCTACAACGATGTGATTGCCACAGGCGCCTTGAATGAGATGGGCAATCGAGGCCTCAAGGCAGGTACGGATATCGCAATCATGGGCAGTGATGGGGTGGCGGCCTCAGCTTATTGCAATCCACCCCTGTCCACCCTGGCTTTGGAACCGGAGCACCTGGGTGAAGTTGCCAGCGAAATGCTGTTGGCAAGGCTGAAAAACCCTGACGCGCCACCCATGAAATACCTGCTCAAACCTCGCCTTATCGTACGCGAGACCTGCGGTGGGAAGGCATTGGCCTAGCGGAAATGCCGGCCATGCTGTCGGCGGAATTCGGTGGGGGTGATGCCTTTCTGTGCCTTGAACTGGCGGTTGAAAAAAGCCAATGAGGAGTAACCGACCTCCTCGGATACCGCCGAAATGATCGCGTTGCTTTCCAGCAGTAGCGCGCACGCCCTTCCTATACGAAGCCGAGCGATGTAATCCAATGCCGTGCTGCGGGTATGGCGGCGAAACATGCGGTGGAACGCCGACACGCTGACGCATGCCATCTGCGCCAGTTCCGGAATGGTGACCGGGTCTGCATAGTGCGCATGGATGTAATCCAGAACGCGGTGGATGCGTGGATCTTCACTCATGATGTCAGCCGTGGCCGCCCCCTGCACGGGTACGATACGTTGGGCCTTGGTATCCTGGATCAGTTGGGTCAACACATGCAGGAGCGAGACCAGCCGCTGGGGATCATCCTGATCGACCATTGCTTCAATTGTAGGCTGCAACTGGCGCGCAAAATCAGGACTGAACGTTAGTGCACACTGAGCAGCAGCCAGCAGATTGCGCAATTGCCCCAGCTCGGGAAACAGTCCCACCAGCGATTGCGCCCACGCCTCGGAGAACCAGATCACCAACGCCACATGTGGTTCGGCAGGATCGATCAGCTCGGCGGAGCACCAGCTGTGAGGGACATTGGGCCCCACCAACGTCAAATCACAGTCGTCATAGCGCTGCACGTCGCTGCTGATGTATCGGTGCCCCCGGCTGTTGAGGGTCAGGGTCAGCTCATATTCGGGGTGATGATGCCATTCGAATGGAATCTCATCGGCAAGACGCCTATTTAGCAGCGTCCATGACGCGTTGGGCGGGGTCGGCACCTTCTCGAAACTGGGTTTCATACCGCTAATTCCTACATTTCCTGCATGGGTATAGGCCACCTGCGCCACAATCGTACCACTCAACGCGAGTTCTCACACTCCCCCTTTCGCCGCGATGGAGGCATCCTGACGTCCGCTGATCGCTAAAAACAATAAGTCCGATACAGGTGAAACATGGATACTTCCACCCGCTCCATCCCCCCATTCGGCAGGACGCTCCGTCAACGCCACGAGCACCGCAGCCTGGCAATCCTGAGCAACTCCAACCAATAGCCTGGGGCGCTCGCACCGTTCCTGGCGGGCCATCCGAGTCCGCAGGACACCCAGACTTTTCTCGACCAACAACAATAGAGGGAGTGGCCATCATGCATGGGACATTCACCGCAAAAAACGAAACGACTCACCTTGCGCAGAACAACACTCAACGGCTGAGTCTGTTTGTTTTTTCATTATTTTTTATCTTCGGCAGTATTACCAGCCTCAACGACGTCCTGATTCCCAAGTTGAAAAGTCTGTTCAGCCTCAGTTATGCCGAAGCCATGTTGGTACAGTCCTCTTTCTTCCTGGCTTATTTCATTGCCTCCATACCCGCCGGCTTGCTCATCGCCAGAATCGGATATATGCGTGCCGCAGCCATAGGCTTGCTGACCATGGCAGCTGGTTGCCTGTTGTTCATACCCGCCACCCAAGTGGGTCTTTTTGGCGCTTTCCTCGGCGCTCTTTTTATCCTGGCAACCGGCGTGACAGTGGTCCAGGTGGTGTCAAATCCATTGATCTGCCTGCTTGGTTCCCCGACAACGGCGCATAGCCGAGTCACCTTTGCCCACGCCTTCAACTCTCTGGGTACCACGGTAGCCCCCTATCTTGGTGCGATTCTCATCCTGGGCTCAATCAACGAAATCGACCCCTCCTCTCTTTCGCCGACGGCCCTGACAGCATTCCTCGCCAAGGAAGCCGAAGTCATCAGCAACACGTATGCCGGAATCGCGCTGGCGCTGCTGGCGGTGGCCATGGTTGTGTGGCAACAACGCAAGCAGCTTCCCGCCAGCACAAACCCCCAGCGCGCCAATCCGCTGGCAGCGCTCAGCCTGCTGAAACAGCCCCGCTTTGCCTTGGGCGCTGCCTGCCTTTTCTTCTACGTCGGCGCTGAGGTTGCGATCGGCAGCCTGTTGACCAACTTCCTCATGCTGGACTCCACGTTCGGCTTCAACGCCGAGCTTGCCGGCAAGCATGTCGCCTACTACTGGGGCGGCGCCATGGTCGGTCGTTTTATCGGCGCAGCGCTGTTGCGTCATGTGGCGCCGGGAAAACTGTTGGCGGGTGCCGCCACCGTGGTGATCGTGCTGATCGCCATCGCGGCCAATACCACCGGCAGTACGGCCGGATGGTCAATTCTGGCCATCGGCTTGTTCAATTCGGTGATGTTCCCGACGATCTTTGCGCTGGCTTCCGAAGGGCTGGGCGCACGCGCTGCCCAAGGTTCAGGGCTGATCTGCTGCGCCATCGTCGGCGGCGCGATCATCCCTCCACTCACCGGCCTGGCTGCGGACCTGAGCAACCTTTCCTGTGCCCTCATCGTCCCTGCCGTCTGCTACGCCGCCATTGGCTTTTACGGCTGGTACGCACGCCGCGCCGCGGTCTAATACTGAAACGTTCACTCTAAACAATTACAATAGGAGAACTATCAAGATGAAATGGGGATTGATCGGCGCCAGCACGATTGCCAAGGAATGGACCATTGCCGCACTTCGTAGCATCGGCGATGACGTCATTGCGGTGGTGAGCTCAGACGAAAAACGGGCTAGAGAATTTGCCCTGCAGCAGGGAATCGCCCACTACAGTACCGACATCAAAGCACTGCTCGAAAACAACGATATTCAAGCTGTGTATATCTCCACCAAAAATCACCTGCATAAAGAGCAGTCTTTGCTGGCTATCAAGGCCGGCAAACACGTCATGTGCGAGAAGCCTCTTGCCCTGAGTGTCGAAGATGCGCAGGAGATGGTAACTGCGGCCAAAAAAGCGGGGGTGGTGTTTGCCACCAACCACCATCTACGCAATGCCGCCAGCCACACCGCGCTGCGCCGTGCCATTCAGGGCGGACTGATCGGCCGGCCGCTGGCAGCCAAAGTGTTTCATGCCGTCTCGCTGCCGCCGAGCCTGCAAGGCTGGCGCATTGCCGAGAGCGCCAATGGCGGGGGCGTAATCCTGGATATCACGGTGCACGACACCGACACACTGCGTTATGTCCTCAACGATGACCCCGTGGAAGTCACCGCGCTCACTCAGACCGGGGTGCTCAGCCAATCAGGCCTGGCGGAATCGGTCATGGGCGTGATGCGCTTCAAGTCCGGCCTTATCGCACAGTTCCATGACTCCTTCACCGCCAAGCATGCACACACCGGCCTGGAAATAATTGGCACCGAAGGCACGCTGATCGCCAGGGATGTCATGACCCAGCAGCCAATCGGGGAGGTTTGCCTGGTCAATGCAGAGGGCACGCGAAAGCTGATTCTTGAGCACGTCAACCTCTATGAGACTGGCTTCCGGGCGTTTGGCGAGGCCGTCGCCGGGCGCTCCGAGCCCGCTGCCACAGGCCAGGACGGCGTGTGGTCACTGGCCACCGGTATCGCCGTGGTCGAAGCGGCCCGAACTGGACGGACCACGCCTGTCGTCATCGCTTGAGGCTCGGGAGGCAACATGGACCAATACCCTGAAATACTGATCATCGGTTCCGGTATCGGCGGGGCAACCATCGCCGCCGGGCTAGCCGCCAGCGGCGTTAGAATCACCGTGCTTGAAGCCGGGGAACAGCTTGTACCGCAAGCGGAGCTACATGACCAACGCGCCATCTTTCAGCGCCAGTACTTTCGCCCCAAAGAGTCCTGGTACGAAGAAGATGGCACGCCTTTCACGCCCGGTAACTATTACAACGTGGGAGGTAACTCAAAGTTTTATGGTGCAGTCCTGGCCCGGTATCGCCGCGAAGACTTTGATGCCATGGAGCACCTTGAAGGCACCTCGCCTGCCTGGCCGTTCACCTATGATGAACTAGAGCCGTGGTACAGCCGTGCTGAAACCCTTTACAAGGTACGCGGTGCGCACCAGCAGAATCCTACCGAGCCCTTCCACTCCAGCCCCTACAGCTATCCGCCTGTTCCGGACGAGCCGGCGATTGCCAGGGTTCGCGAGCGCCTGACTACAGCGGGGCTGCATCCCTACTCCCTACCGCTAGGGGTCGATATAGAGCATTGGCTGAGCAATAGGTCCACGCCTTGGGATGCTCACCCTCATTGCAACGATGGGAAGATGGACGCTGAGACCGCCGCGCTGTCGGCGGCCCTCAAGTTTGATAACGTCACCCTGATCACGGGTGCCCGTGTCGTGGCATTGAGAACACAGGAGCGCAATGGTCTCATCACGCAAGTGGAGTATGTCCAAGCAGGCAAAACTTTAACGTTGAACCCCAGCCGTGTCATCCTAAGCGCTGGTGCCGTTCAGTCCGCCGCGTTGCTGCTTCGCTCGGCTGATAAAAACCACCCTGGCGGGTTGGCGAACAGCTCCGATCAAGTGGGCCGCAACTTCATGAATCACAATGCCTCAGCCGTTATCGGTTTCAGCCCGTGGTTCAAAAACACTTCGGTCTACCAGAAGACATTTGGCATTGATGACTTCTATCTGCACGACGGCAAGGGTGGCCCCCCCTTGGGCAATATCCAGCTGCTTGGCCGGGTCTCCGGTGCGATTCTGAAGGGCAGCATGCCGGGCGCTCCGCAATGGCTATTAAACCGGCTGAGCGGCCACAGCATAGATTTCTATGCCATGAGCGAGGACCTGCCCTGCCCTGAAAACCGCGTCACAGTCAAAGGCGATCGGATAACACTGAAGTGGCAACGAACCAACTGGAAGGCTCACCTGGCTCTGGTTGCGGCGCTCAAGGCAGCCTTGAAACAGGCTGGCTTCCCTATCGCAATGAGCCGCCCCTTCGATCGACGTACGCCTTCGCACCAGTGTGGCACCGCCAAAATGGGCACTGATCCGCGCACAGCAGTGGTGGATACCTTCTGCCGATCGTTCGACCACAAGAATCTATTTGTGGTGGACGCAAGTTTCCTGCCCACATCCGCCGCCGTCAACCCATCGCTGACCATTGCTGCTCAGGCCCTGCGGGTCGCTGACCATATCATAACGACGGACCTCGGCGTCAGCAGCCGTGAAGACGCGACAACCGAATTGGCGTAAGCCGGTAATGTCGCTACCGTCAGGGCGCGGAACAAGGTCATGCTTAATCGCATGAACAAGCAAATAGCCCACGCAAGGTGGGCTATTTCGTTTTCCAGTATCAGCCCGCTCCTTATTGCATGGCTGATTTCATCGCCGAATAAAGGCGGTTGCCAGCCTTGGCTGGGTCCGCGCTCTTGTCACTCAGAAAGTTGGTGACCACATCGAATACCGCGCCCTGTACGGCCAACGAAGTCGACATGTTAAAGGCCATGCTTGGCTCCAGTGTGCCGGCCTTTTCTGCTTCGGCAAAGTCTTTGGCGGAGGCCTGGGCGCAACTGTCGAACTTACTCATGTCCAGCCCCTTGATGACGGGAATGGAGCCTTTGTTCTGGTTGAAGACATACTGGAACTCGGGCTCCAGGGCGACTTTGGCCAAGTCATCACGCGCCGCATTATTGGCGGGGGTGTCCTTGCTCGACGCCAGTTTAAACATCACCAGGGAATCGATGGTGTAGGTGTAGATGCCCGCCGAGCCCGGGAAGGGTACGCACTCATAGTCGGTACCGGCATTTTTACCCGCCACTGTCCATTCGCTCTTGGCCCAGTCACCCATGATCTGCATCCCCGCCTTGCCGCTGATAACCTTCGCGGCCTCCAAGTTCCAATCCTGCCCGGCCCCATCCGGATCCATGTAGGTCTGCAGCTTGCGCAGTGCAACAAAGACATCGGTCATTTTCTGTGAAGTAAGGGTCTTTTCGTCCAAGTCTACAAACGCCTTTTTGAAACCCTCGGCGCCCATGACGCTCAGGACCAAGTCCTCGAACACGGTGGTGTCCTGCCAGGGTTGGCCACCGTGGGCAATCGGTACGAACCCAGCCGCCTTAAGCTTGTCACCTGCAGCGTACAACTCGTCAAGGGTAGTGGGTGCCTTGGCAATACCCGCTTTTTTGAAAACTTCCGGGTTGATCCACAACCAGTTGATACGGTGGATGTTCACCGGTACGGCTACATAGTGACCGTCATACTTCATGATGTCAGAGACCGTTTTCGGCAACAGGCTGTCCCAGTGGTTGGCAATTGCGACTTTGTCGATGTTGGTCAACAGGTCCAACTTGCCCCACTCTTGAATATCAGGGCCTTTGATCTGCGCGGCCGAGGGAGGATTTCCCGAGATAGCCCGGGTTTTCAATACTGTCATGGCCGCGGCCCCGCCGCCGCCGGCCACGGCGCTGTCCTGCCAGGTGTAGCCGTCTTTTTCGACAATTTGCTTGAGCACCGCAACGGACTTGGCTTCCCCACCAGAGGTCCACCAGTGAACGACTTCGACAGTCCCCTTACTGTCCGCCGAGTGGGCGGCCATCGGAACAAGCATACTCAGGGAGATTGCAGCGGCGAGGCGATTTACAACATTCATCGTGAGACCTTCTTTGTTGTTATTTATCTTGATTCGATGAGCGCAACTGGGGAGACAAGCCGGTCGCCCCCCGTTTTGACCGTTGATCCCCCTATGGAACCACCGCAGCCAGCCATCACGGCAGTCTGATTTATCGCGTTTGGACACACGATTGTGGCTTTTCGCCGCCGTCCCGAGTGAGCGTTGGGGAAGCGAAGCTCCTCCTCACCATAACGTTGGACCCGTCTCAAACACCCGACTATGACCCTCGGGTGGCTACAAAAGGCACTACTACCAAGACCATCTTCGACTGCACCGTCCCGTTTCACTTAAAAACACATTTCAAACGGGCCCAGTTCAAGGATGTCGACCCAAGCCTATGGGCTCCGGAACCTTTTCCTAAGAAAGATGAAACAACTTAGTCGGTAAATGCCTCCACCACGCAGTGGTGGAGGCTCAGGTACGGGTGTTATTGCACGCTTTCTGCATGGCGGGCTTGTAGCGGCTGCGCACGCACTGCCAAACTCGCATCCGTACTACCTAGGTTTTCCAGCGGAACTTGGTACGTCTCCTTTGCAGTGTAGGCAGCCAATGCAGCAATGGCTGTCACGCCAAAGGCTACGCTACCGACCACCCACGGAATGTTTTGCGCCCCAGGCGGCGCCAACATGGCGAATAGTGCCGGCAGTAGCGCTGCGGCAGCCGTACCGACGTTCTGCGAAATAGCCATTGCCGTCACGCGGATACGGGTAGGAAACATCTCCGGGAAGAAGCTGGGGAATACCGCGTTGAAACCCTGATACGCCACGCCCCACATCAGCATCGCCAGCACGAACACCAACGTCACGTTGTGGATGCTGATGGCATAGAGGTAGGCGAACGACAGCAAGCCGCTGAGCAATGCCCCGACGATGACCGGCGGACGACGACCGATGCGATCCGAGAGCTTGCCCACGAACGGAATCACCAGCACCGCCGTGGCATTGCCCAACAGCGAAATCCACAGGTACAGGCTGGGCGAGAAACCGATGCCGTAGGCCGGCTGCACGGCGTAGGCGGCACCGAAGATGGTGGTCACGGCGGGTATGACGTTCATGGCCGCCATGCATATCACCCGCAGCATGTCACGCCAGCGCGTGGTCACTGCTTCGATCACCGGCGCGCGGGCATGCTCGGGGTCGCGCTGCTGGTTGGTAAACGCTGGCGCCTCGCCTACTTCGCGGCGGATGTACCAGGCCGTGGCGATGATCAGCGCGCTGAGCCAGAACGGCACGCGCCATCCCCAGGCTAGAAAAGCCTCTGGGGTCATGAACGCCTGCAATGGCAGAAACACTGCTGCTGCCAGGATCTGCCCGGCCTGCACACCTTGGGTGGTGAAGCTGGCGAAGAAGCCGCGACGCCCCGCCGGCGCATGCTCCAGCGACAACGAACTGGAGCCGGATATCTCACCCGCTACGGCAAAGCCCTGCACCAGGCGCAGTATGACCATCATGATGGGCGCGAGCATCCCGACCTGGTCATAGGTGGGCAGTAACCCCACCCCCACGGTGGACAAGCCCATCAGCAGCATGCACAGCACCAGCACGCTGCGCCGCCCATAGGTATCCCCCACATGGCCGAGCACGATGGCGCCAACGGGCCGCGCCACGTAGCCCACGCCGTAGGCTGCCAGCGAGCCGATGATGGCGATGGCCGGGCTCCAGGACGGAAAGAACAGCTTGGGGAAAATCAGCGAAGCGGCCGTGGCGAAGATGAAGAAGTCGTAGTATTCCAGCGTCGAGCCGATCCAGCCACTGGCGGCGGCCTTCTTGGGCTGCTGAATAGCTGTGTTGGTGTGGTTGTTCATGTTCCTCTCCCGTGTTGTTTTTGTGGAGTGAGGCGACAGCAGTGCGCGTTTCGCGGGCGCGCAGGTGCCCGTGGCCACGCAGCGGGTGCGTGGCAATAGGGGTCAATGCCGGAGGGGGTGCGGCCTAGAGCGGCCCTTCGTATTGCAGGATGTTGAGGCCAGCGTTCTGGTCGGTCAGGTACATCAGGCCGTTCTTGTCGACATAACAGTCATTGGTCTGGGTGACCAGGGTCTTGCCTGGGCGTGGGTCAATCAGGTTGGTGGGCGGGGCAGGCACGTAGTAGCCCACTTCCTGCGGCCGGAAGTGATCGCTGATGTCATACACCCGTACACCGGCGTTGTAGTAGGTGGCGAAGATCAGGTTGTTGCTGCGAAACGAGCCCGGGCGCATTTCGTGCAGGTTATGCGGACCAAACGCGCCGCCCTTGGCGCAGTAATCATCTTCTTTGGGTACCGGGAACGTCGCCACGCTGATCGGGTTGCTGGGCTCTCGCACGTCGAACACCCACATGTAGCGCAGCCCGTCGCGGCAGCTCTCGAAAGTGGGCTCGTCAGCCAGCACCAGCAGGTTGCGATCGGGGATGGGCAACGGCGAATGGGTGCCGCCGCCGAAGGGTGGGTCGGTGTTGCGGTGCACTACCAGCACCGGGTTTTCCGGGTCGCTGATGTCCATGATGGTCATGCCGCCGTCACGCCAGGCGCCGTAGGCCAGGTTGCCGGCCACTACCACGTGGTGCAGCGCGTAGCGGCGCCCAGCCTTCCAGCTCGGGGTTTCGCCACCGGCGGTCCACATCCCAGGGATCCAGCATTTACCCACCACGCGTGGGCGAGTGGGGTCGATGAGGTCGACGACTGCCAGGATTTGATCGGTGAAGCCGGTGAAATGAATGGAGGCGTAGGCATAGCGGCCGCCCACGTACCAGATACGCTGCGGGCCCAGGCCGTCCACCGGCATGAAGCCAATCTCGCGAGGTTTCGCCGGCCGCGAGATGTCGTACACGCGAATGCCGGAGGTGAAGCGGCTCATCTTGTCGCTGAGGATCTCGGCCGGCGAGCGGCTAAAATAGTTCTCGCCCTCTTCGGCGAACTCCTTCATCGACCAGACGCTGGGGGCGTTGACCACCAGCAGCAAGTCGTCATGGGCCTGCAGGTGGAAAGCCCGGGTACCCGGCGGGCACTCGATGCAATCCACTACCTTGGGGTGTTTAGGGTCGCGGACATCAACCGTGGAAATCACGTTCGTGAAGCCATGCCCGATGTAGGCATAACCGCGCTGCACCATGATCTGCACGCCATCGGACTTGCCATCCAGATCCGAATGCCCCACGAAGCTGATATTTTTTGCCAGGACGGCACTCATGGTTCTCTCCCGAGCCAATCATTGTTGTTGGACTGCCATTACTCTTGCACAACCACTGATGCGCAACCATTGCAGTCAGCGCACAGCAGCCTTGCCCCCATTGCACGCTGATCGGCGTGTAATAAGCGCATTTCTGAAGTTCCCCGCCCGCCCTGTGCCTCCGGGCGGCCCATCGATAGCATCGACCCGGCCTACCTAAGACAAAACACGCTGGTAAAGGGGTTCAAGACCATGCCTGACAAGAAAATCGCGGCCTACAACATTGAAGACCTGCGCCGCCTGGCACAAATCAGGGTGCCCAAGGGCATCTTCGAATTCGTCGACCGCGGCAGTGAAGACGAGGTGGCGTTGCGCAACAACCGCAGCGCCTTCGAGCGGATCAAGATGGTGCCCAATACTCTGATTGATGTGTCCAAACGCACCCAGGCGATCAACCTGTTCGGACACGACATCAAGATGCCCATCGCCATTGCCCCCACCGGCGTTGCCGGCTTGATGTGGTACCAGGGCGAACTGGCCCTGGCCAAGGCTGCTGCAGCGGCGGGTATCCCGTTCACCCTGGCCACCGGTTCCATGACCGCCATGGAAACCATAGCGGCCGAGGCGCCCGGACGGCTGTGGTTCCAACTGTACATGTGGCCAGACCGCAGCTTGTCCCATGCGCTGGTGGAGCGTGCCCGTGTGGCGGGTTTCGAGGCGCTGGTGGTGACCGTGGATGGCGTGGTGCCGGGCAACCGCGAGTACAACCTGCGCAACGGCTTCACCATGCCGTTCTCCTACTCGCGGAGAAACATCGTCGATGTGCTGCGCCACCCGCGCTGGATGTTCAGTGTGCTGGGCCGTTACATGGCCAACGATGGCCTGCCGCGTTACGAAAACTACCCTACCGAATTGAAAAACCGCATCACCGCGGCGCCCGTGGGGCGTGGCATGCTGCGCAACGACAGCCTGACCTGGGAAGACTTGCGCGAGTTGCGCCGGCGCTGGCCACACACCCTGATCGTCAAGGGCATCATGACCCCGGCCGATGCCTTGCGGGCCCTGGAGTGCGGTGCCGATTCGATCGTGGTGTCCAACCACGGCGGGCGCAACCTGGACAGCACCCGCGCGCCCATCGACGTGCTGCCAACGATTGCCGACAGCGTGCGCGAACGCATGACGGTGCTGATGGACAGCGGCGTGCGCCGTGGCAGCGACGTGGTCAAGGCGTTGGCGCTGGGGGCCAAGGCCGTGCTGGTCGGCCGCCCTACCCTGTATGGCACCGCAGTGAACGGCGAAGCCGGCGCGGCACACGCCATCGGCATCTTTCGCGAGGAGATCGATCGCATGATGGCGCACATGGGTTGCCGCAGCGTGGCCGAGCTGGATCGCCAGCGCGTGTGGGCGCCGCACCTGCAATCAGGCCGGCCGGGTGCCTTGCCAGGCACCGTCTTCGATGAGTTGGTGCACCACGTTGCGGATCAGGCCGTTGAGTACCCAGAGATCTGACGAGGATATTTCAGTACGGCCCACGGCCAGTGCCACGCAGCGCTCAAAGTTCCAGGCCTGCAGGGAATGAGCGATCACCCTGCCCTGCGCGATCATGCCCTTGGCCGCGGCCAGCGGCATGATCGCGCAGCCGCAACGCTCCGCGATCAGTTCCAACGTGATGGCGATGGAGCTGTCGCTTTGCAGCACCACATTGGGCCTGCAGCCGAATTGCGCACATTTGTCTTCCACAAATACCCGCAGGCCATGGCGCGAACTCTTGAGGATCAGCGGTACCTCGCCAAAGGCGGCGGAAGTCAATTGATCGGGCCGCAGCTCAAAGTCCGGCGGTGAGATAAGGTACAGGGGCTCGTGCAGCAGCGGCTCATAGACCTGACTGCTGGGGTTCTCTGGCCGGTACATGATCGCCAGGTCCGCCTTGCTCGCGCGCAGATCGTAGAGAATCTTGTCGGCCAGAGCCTCGGAGAAGTGCAGCTGTGAATGCGGGAAACGCGCCTGCAAGGCGTGGTACAGCTTGCCGAACAAGAGGGTGGCAATGGAGGGCTGGGCAACAATGTGGATCAGCGAGGGGCCCTGCTGTCGCAGCCCATGGATGGAAGCTTTTGCCTTGTCCATCAGGCTAGCCATCTGCCGGGCATAGCCGAGCAGCACCTCGCCTTCAGGCGACACGCTGACACCACGGCCGGTGCGCATGAACAGGCGGCTCCCATAGGACTTCTCGAGGCTGCTCATCCGTCGACTCAGGGTGGAAGCGTCGCAGCCTGCCAAGGTGGCGGCTCCGGCGATACTGCCGGCGTCCACCACCAGGGAGAAAAACGCAAGGTCATCCGAATTCATACTGGCCTCTCAATGATGATGCACAACCTGCGCAATTTTATCTGTTTGCCCTCGGTTTGGCCGCTCCTCAGTCATTTCTGCGCCTGTAGCGTCGGGCAAGCGCAGCGCAGCGATGAAGGCGATCAGGTAGGAGGTTATCGCGAACACACCCATGGCAGTCGGCAGGCCCATTTCAGTGGAAGCAAAGCCCACCGCCGCCTCGCCGCCATAGCCGATGCCCTGCAGAAAGCGCACGGGCAGTAACTCCCAGAAACTGCTGCACAGGCCGGCCAGGCAGGTGAACAACGCCACCCACAAGACGGTGCCCTGCATCACCCGTACCCGGCCGTAGCGGTCAGCCAACAGCCCCGCCCACAACCACCGATGGCGCTGCCGATCAACGACACCGAACCGAGCATGCCCGCGTCTGACGTGCTCAGGGCCAGCACGCTCATCAACACCGGCATCATCAGGGCGTAGATGGTGAAGTCCATCGAGTCGAGGGTAAAACCGCCGAAGCAGGCCCAGTAGGTGCGTTTTTCCTTGAGAGTGAGTGCTCAATACCACCCTAGTCGCATGAGGAGGTCCTGTCTTTTTTATAGTTGACCTCGATGCTATTGCCCAATTAGCCCTGGCAGCGGTGCCAATCGTTGATACAGCCAATGGTTCTTGTTATGGCAGGCCAGTTCCAGTACGCATAACTGATATGCATTGTTGCCATACACCATACCGCCATACTAGGCGCAATTGTCTGCAACCCAAGGTCCCCACCATGCGCTACCTGAAATCCTCGATATTGGCCCTCCTCACCCTGTGCAGCGCCCACGCCCTGGCCGACTCATCGGTCTACGCCGTCACCCACGTCGACATTGAACCCCCGCAGGTCAAGACCGCCCTGACCCTGCTGCACACGTTCGCCGACCAGGCACGCCACGACCCCGACGTGGTGCACCTGGACGTGCTGGAACAGACCGACGCCAAGAACCATTTCACCCTGGTGGAGGTGCTGCGCTCGCCCGCCGCCTACGATCGCTTCGTGCAGCAAGGTTACGTCAAGCAGATGCGCACCCAACTGCAGCCATTGCTGGGCAGCCCCTTCGACGAGCGCCTGCACGCGCAAGTCCCGAGCGGTGCCTGAATGAAGCGCGCTACGGCATTGCTGCGCGGCCTGGCCTGCGCCCTGTTGCTTATCCACCCACCTGCTGGAGCTGCCGAGATGAACCAACACGCCCTGATAGCTGCTTTCGCCCCTGGCGGCACACTGCGCGCTTCAATCAATACTGGCAACCCGATCCTGGCGCACCTGGACGCCGGCACCGGTCAACCGGCCGGTGTCTCCTTGGACCTGGCGCACGAACTGGCCCGCCGGCTGGGCGTGCCGCTGCAACTGGTGACCGTGACGTCCGCAGGTGCGGCCGTGGATAACGTGGAGCAAGGCAAGGCCGACGTCGGCTTCTTCGCCATCGATCCCACGCGCGGCCAGGCGATTGCCTTCACCCAGGCGTATGTCGAGATCGAGGGCGTGTACGCGGTGCGCAATGACTCACCCATCACTACACCCGAACAGGTGGACCAGCCCGGCACCACGGTGGCCGTCAGCAAAGGCAGTGCCTACGACCTGTTCCTCAGCCGCACCCTGCACCAGGCCACGCTGGTGCGTTTGCCCACCTCGCCTGGTATCGTCCAGGGCTTCGTGGACCAGAAGCTGAGCGTGGCCGCAGGTATTCGTCAGCAGATGGAAAAGGACATTGCCCGGGTGGGTGGGATGAGGATTGTGGAGCCGCATTTCATGGTTATCCGCCAGGCCATGGCGTTGCCCAAGGCCAAGGGGGCTGGGGCTGCCGAGTACCTGACCGCCTTCGTCGAAGAGATGAAGATGTCAGGCTTCGTCGCCCAGGCACTGGCGCGCCACCACATCCAGGGCGCCAGCGTGGCGCCGTAGCATGGGGATCCTGTAGCCGCTGCCGCAGGCTGCGCTGGCCCTGATTACGCTGTGGATTTTCAGGGTTCACACCGGCCAGCGCAGCCTGACGGCGGCGGCTACGGTCACTTCAAGGCCTGCACCAGGGCCTGGTTGAACGCCGCCGGGTCCTCCATCTGTGGTGCATGCCCCTTGCCCGGGAACTCGATCAGGCGCGCACCGGGAATACGCTCGGCCGTCTGCTTGCCCAGCACAGCGTAATGACCCACCCGCGCTTTTACCTCAGGCGGTGCAATGTCGCTGCCAATGGCCGTGGTGTCGGCATCGCCAATCATCAACAATGTAGGCACCTTGAGCAGCGGCAGTTCGTAGTACACCGGCTGGGTGAAGATCATGTCGTAGATCAACGCCGAGTTCCACGCCACTTTGGCGTGCCCCGGCCCCTCGTTCAGGCCAGCGAGCATGTCCACCCAGCGATCGTACTCAGGCTTCCAGCGCCCCACGTAATAAGTGTTTTTTTCATAGGTGCGAATGCCCTCGGCATTGAGCTTGAGCTCGCGCTGGTACCACTGGTCCACGCTACGCCACGGCACACCCAGCGCCTTCCAGTCCTCAAGACCTATGGGGTTGACCATCACCAGTTGCTGGGTAGCCTGGGGATAGACCAGCGCATAGCGCGCCGCCAACATGCCGCCGGTGGAGTGGCCAATAATCGTGGCCTTGTCGACGCCGATGCTGGCCAGCAGATCATGGGTATTGGCCGCCAGTTGCTGGAAGCTGTACTGGTAGTGGTCTGGCTTACTGGAGGTGCAAAAACCGATCTGGTCCGGCACCACCACGCGATAACCGGCGCCGCTCAGGGCCTTGATGCTGTCATCCCAGGTAGCCCCACAGAAGTTCTTGCCGTGCAGCAACACCACCGTACGGCCGTTGCCGGCGATCGTGGGCGACACGTCCATGTAGCCCATGTCCAGCGGTTGCCCCTGAGAACTGAACAGGTAGTGATGCAGCGGATAGGGGTAATTGAAGCCTTGCAGCTGTTGCCCGTAAGTGGCGGCCGCCGACGCATTGAAGGCCAGGGCAAACAGTGAGCCTGCCAGGAATAGGCGTGCACGTGAGATAGGGGGCATGGATTTTCCTCAAAGAAACCAAGGGTTGCATTGCAGCATTACTTGGGGATTAACCACTCATGCAAATAAAACAAACCTGATATGCACCCATTGCTGTGCCCACTCAGCCAGAATCGCCTTTCTATTGCGCTGCCGGAGCCGGCGATGAATTCCGATGACCTTGCCCTGTTCGCCCATGTGGCCAGACACGCCAGCATTTCTCGCACCGCCATGGCGTTGGGGGCGGACCAGTCCACTATTAGCCGCCGCGTCAGCCTGCTGGAAACCGAGCTGGGCACCCGCCTGTTCCACCGCAGCGGGCGCGGCGTGACCTTGACCGAGCGCGGGCAGCAGTTGCTGGGTTACGCCAGCACCCTGGCTGAGACCCTGCAGGCCGCCGAGCGCGCCATGCGCGACAGCGCCGAGAATGGTCCGGCCACGCTGTGCATTGCCGCGCAGCCAACCATCGCGCGCATTCTGTTCGGACGCCTGGGGCATGCCTTGAAAGCCCGGTACCCAAGCACCCGCGTGCACTTCGTCGAAGGCTTGGCGGCCGATGTGCTGTCGCGCCTGAGCGAGGGCGTGGTAGACCTGGCTCTGGTCTATCTGCCCGAGCACCCCGGAGCGCTGCAACATGACCCTCTGCTGCGCGAAAGCGTTCGCTTGATCACGCCCAGTGATTACCCGATGACGGGCGACAGCGTCGAGGTGAAGGCGCTAGGGGATATCCCGCTTATCTTGCCTAGCACCCATCACGGGCTTCGGCAATTGGTAGAGTCACTGGCCCTGCGCAGTGGTTTTACTCCGCAGATTGCCCTGGAATGCGACGGCTCGATCTCGATCACCAAGCATCTGGTGCTGGAGCACTGTGGGTGCACGGTGTTGCCTGAAGCTGCCGTGATGGAGGAAGTCAACACTGGACGCTTGAAAAGCTACGCCCTGGAAAATCCTGAGGTCAGCCGCACCATCGCCATCGTATGGCCAAAAAACCGGGTGATCGCCGATGGCCTGTGGGCGGTGACGCAAATCATCCGCCAACAGACTGCGCAGCTGCTGGAGCAAGGACTGTGGCCGGGGGCAAGCCTGCTCCAGCCAACCCCTAGCGCTTGAGCAGAGTACCGTCCACCCGCCACCACTGGCCGCTGCCGTGCGCATCGCGCAAGGGCTCGGGCAGCAACGCCTGAGGCACGTTCTGATAGCACACCGGGCGCAGGAAGCGATCGATGGCCGTCGCCCCCACCGAGGTACTGCGGGCATCGGACGTCGCCGGGAACGGCCCGCCATGCACCATCGAGTGATTGACCTCCACGCCCGTGGGGAACTCGTTGAACAGAATGCGCCCCGCCTTGCGCTCCAGCGGCCCCAGCAGCGCGGCGGCGAGCGTGGCGTCCTCGTCATCGGCGTGCAAGGTGGCGGTCAACTGGCCTTCCAGCGCGCGCGCAACCTGGAGCAGTTCGTCAGGGTGGCGACACACCACCAGCAGCGCGCTGGGACCGAAGTTTTCATCGGCCAACGCGGGGTTGGCGAGGAAGCTGGCCGCCTCCACGTCAAACACGGCGGCCTGGGGCGTGCCCTCGGCGGTCTGGCCGACCGCGATGCGGGCAACGCCATTGGCCTGTTCCAGGCGTTCTACGCCCTGACGGTAGGCGCCTAAAATGCCGGGGGTGAGCATGGTCGCTGGCGCCTTGTGCGCCAACGCCTGCGCCACCTCACTGACAAAGCTCACCAAGTGCGGCCCCTCCAGCGCCAGCAGCAGGCCGGGGTTGGTGCAGAACTGCCCGGCCCCTAGCACCAGCGAATCGACAAAGCACCGCGCGATGGCCTGCCCGCGCGCCGCCAGCGCCGCCGGCAGCAGAAACAGCGGATTGATGCTGCTCATCTCCGCATACACCGGAATCGGCACGGGGCGCGCCTGGGCCGCTTGCACCAGCGCCAGACCACCGCGTCGCGAGCCGGTAAAGCCCACAGCCTGCACCGCAGGGTGCTTGACCAAGGCCTGGCCGATGGCGATGTCCTTATCGATCAACAACGAAAACACTCCGTCGGGCATGCCGGTGTCGGCCGCCGCCCGCTGGATGACCCGCGCCACCAGTTCGCTGGTGCCCAGGTGCGCCGGGTGCGCCTTGACGATCACCGGGCAACCGGCGGCCAGGGCCGAGGCGGTATCGCCGCCGGCCACCGAAAACGCCAGCGGGAAATTACTGGCACCGAATACAGCCACGGGGCCCAGGCCGATGCGCCGCTGGCGCGAGTCGCTGCGCGGCAGCGGCTGGCGTTGCGGCTGGGCGGTGTCCAGCACCCGGCCGTGCCAGCCGCCGTCGCGCAGCAGGTTGGCGAACAGCTTCAGCTGATTGACCGTGCGCAGCCGCTCGCCTTCCAGGCGCGCCCTGGGCAGGCCGCTTTCCAGCGCCACCCGCTCGATCAGGGTGTCGCCCAACGCCAGCAAGCCTTCACCAATGGCCTCCAGAAACCGGGCGCGCTGGGCATCGGGCAATTGGCGGTAGGCATCGAATGCGTCATCGGCCAGTTCGCAGGCCGTGTCCACATCGGCCAGGGTGCTGACGCCAAAGGTCGGCCCCAGCGCCTCGCCGGTGGCGGCGGCGTACGCGTCGACTTCCCCACCCAGGCCACGAAACGCGCGCTGGCCGATGATCATGTGTCCTAGTACGTGCATCGTGTCTTTCCTCAATCCAACCGGGCCTGGGGGGTAATCTGTTTAGGGTCCACGCACAGCTCGATCAGAGCCGGCACGCCCACCGCCTGGGCACGTTCAAAGGCGCCAGCGAAGTCGGCGGTGCGCTCGACCCGTTCCGCATGGGCACCGAACGCGCGGGCAAGGCCGATGAAGTCCGGGTTAGCCAGCTCGGTGGCCGACACCCGTCCCGGGTACTCGCGCTCCTGGTGCATGCGGATGGTGCCCAGCATGCTGTTGTTGACCACGATCACCACCAGCGGCGCCTTGAACTGCATGGCCGTGGCCAGCTCCTGCGGGTACATCATGAAGCAGCCGTCACCGGCAAAGCACACCACCGTACGCTGCGGCGCGTGCAGCTTGGCCGCGATGGCGGCCGGCAGGCCATAGCCCATGGCGCCGTTGGTGGGCGCCAGCTCCGTGGCGGGCTGGCGGTAGCGGTAGAAGCGATGCACCCACACCGTATAGTTACCGGCGCCGTTGCTGATGATGGCATCATCCGGCAGCACGTCATTGAGGTGCGCCATGACCGCGCCCATGTCCACGCCGGCCAGTTGCGGGTGGGGCGCAGGTGGGGTGGAGTGCTCCAGGTAATCGGCGCGGGCAGCTGCGGTCCAGTCCTTCCAAGTGCTGGCGTCGACAGGTTCAAGCTGCGCTGCGGCCACGGCGAAATGGCTCAGCGACGCGAGTATCGGCAACTCGGCGTGGTAGACGCGGTTGAGCTCTTGGGGATCGGGGTGCACATGGATCAGCGGCTGATCGCCAAACAGGGTATAGCCCTGGGACACGGTTTCACTCAGGCGCGAGCCGATCACCAGCAACAGGTCGGCGTCCTTGACCCGTTGCAACAGCTTGGGCGAGGTGCCCAACCCCAGCTGGCCGACGTAGTGCGGGTCGCGGTTGTCGAACAGGTCCTGGCGGCGGAACGAGGCCGCCACCGGCAGGTGGTTGTCGTGCACGAAGCGGCGCAACGCGGCGCTGCCTTCGGCGTCCCAGCCGGTACCACCCAGGATTACCAGCGGGCGACGTGCGGTGGCCAATCGCTTGCGCAGTTCGGCCAGGGCCGAGGTGTCCGGGACAGCCTTGGCGATGCGCACGGGCGGCGCATCCGCCACCTGCGCGGTGCCGAACAGCACTTGTTCCGGCAAGGCGATGACCACCGGCCCCGGCCGCCCCGACAGCGCAATGCTGAAGGCCTTGCTGAGGATCTCCGGAATGCGCTGGATGCTGTCGATCTCGCCCACCCATTTGGCCAGGCCCCCGAACATCTGCCCGTAATCCACTTCCTGGAACGCTTCGCGCCCTTTGAAGCTGCTCTCCACCTGGCCGACAAACAGGATCATCGGTGTGGAATCCTGGCGGGCGGTGTGAACGCCATTGCTGGCGTGGGTAGCGCCGGGGCCGCGGGTCACGAAGCAGATACCCGGCCGCCCGGTGAGCTTGCCGTAAGCATCGGCCATGTTCGACGCCGCGCCTTCATGGCGGGTAACGATGGTGCGGATAGCCGGCACGTCGCACAGGGCATCGAGCACCGGCAGGTAACTTTCCCCCGGCACGCAGTACAGGGTATCGACGCCGTTGGCCTGCAGGGCCTGGACGAGAATCTGGCCGCCATTACGCGGTTGATTGAAATCAGACATAAAGTTCGAGTTCCTTGTTACGGGTTTCCGGCAAGACCAATGCCACGACAAATACCAACAGATACGCACACGCCGCCCACACACCAATGGACGCGGCCAGGCCAAAGGCACCGCTGCTCAGGCCAACGCCGGCGGGCACCAGTGCCCCTACCCCGCGGCCGAAGTTGTAGGAAAAGCCCCCCGCACTGCCGCGGATCTGCGCCGGGAACAGTTCGGTAAAGCAGGCGCCCATGCCCGAGACGATGCCCGACTGGAAGAAGCCCAGGGGAAAGCCCAGCAGCAACAGGGTCCACATCGGCAACGCCAGTTGGGTGTAGACCAGCACGGTGATGGTCGCGCCCACCGCCGACAGGGCGAAGGTACGCCGCCGGCCCAACGCGTCGCTCAGGTGCGCCATGCACAGGTAGCCGGCGAACGAGCCGACGATATTCACCGCCAGGTACAGAGTGGTCATGTTGATGGTCAGGCCCTGGGTTTCACGCAGGTAGGTGACCAGCCAGGTCAGGATGGTGTAATTGCCGCCCAGGGCGCCTGCGGCCATGGCAGAGGCCATCAGGGTGAGCGGTAGCACGCGAGGAGAGAAAATCAGCAGGAAGGTAGAGCCCACCGACGTTTGCTCACGCTGCTCAGCGGCCGCCTCGAAAGCCTCGGATTCCTGCACGTTGCGGCGCATCCACAAAACCAGCAGGCCGGGCAGCACGCCGATCAGGAACAGCACCCGCCAGGCGCTGTGGTCGGGCAGCAGGCTGAACGTAGCCCAGTAGGCCAGCGCCGCGATGGCATAGCCCACCGGCCAACCGGCCTGCACCGAACCCACGGCGCGCCCACGAATGCGCTTGTCCACCACCTCGCCGATCAGCACAGCGCCTGCCGCCCATTCGCCGCCAAAGCCCAGGCCTTGGAAGCTGCGGGTCAACAGCAGGCTGTGAAACGAATCGGTGAAGGCCGACAGGCCGGTGAACAGGGAAAACCACAGGATAGCCAGCTTCAGCACCCGCACCCGGCCGATGCGGTCAGCCAGGACGCCGGCGATCACGCCACCGAGGGCCGAAGCGATCAGCGCCGAGGTACCGATCACGCCAGCTTCGCCCTTGGTCATACCCCACAAAGTCAGCAAGGTGGGGATGACGAAGGCGAACAGCTGGACGTCCATCGCATCCAGTGCCCAGCCCATGAAACACGCCCAGAACGTGCGCCGCTGGTGCGGCGCCATACTGCTATACCATGACTGCATACCAAAACTCCCAGGCGCTTGTGCGCTGTTTTTATTGGAAGCTGGAGTATGCGAGGTGACCGCTGCGCAACTAAGAGCAAAGCACGCATAGCTGCTTTGCGTGAAAATCGAGTATTAGCCCCGCCCTTGAGGCGCAAGCCGCGGTACCCTTACGGGCGTTCCTTTCACCCGATTTGGCTAGCCCTTCGTGCACCTGAAATCGCACCTAGACTATGCCTAGGATGTCCTATGAACTCCCCCACCTACACATCCCCCTTCAAACTTGCGCTTATCTGCGGTGTACTCACCGCGTTCCCCGCGATGTCCATCGACCTGGGCCTGCCGGGGTTTGTCGAAGTCGCCGGGGACCTGAGCGTTCCTGTTGAACACGTGTCGCAGACACTCAGTTTCTTTTTCCTGGGATTTGCTTTGTCGCCACTGATCGGAGGACCGCTATCCGACAGATTGGGACGACGAGGTGTACTGCTGGGAACATGCCTGGTCTATGCCATCGCCAGCCTGTTGGCAACTTCGACATCCGGCTTCAGTTCGCTATTGCTCTGGCGCCTGTTACAAGGCGCCGGGGCAGGTGTGGCCGCAGTATTGGCAATCACCGTGATCCGTGACCATTACCAGGGCGCGGAGGCAAGGCGACTGTTGTCGTACGCGGCGGTTGTACGCATCATCGGCCCGACCACAGCACCTACCGTGGGCAATCTCTTACTGTTACTAGGTAGCTGGCGCTGGATCTATGGCTTTATGACTCTGGGCGGTGTCCTGATGTTCCTGATGGTTGCATTAGGGTTACCCGAATCATCCCGCGCACGACTTGCTACTCTCGGCGCGGCCAGCAACCAACCCAGCCTCCCGAAACAATCACTTCGCGGCGTCCTGAAGGACTACAGAACATTCCTGACGGACAAATCGAGTCTGGCTTACGCACTGATCATCGCATTGACCTTTGGTAGCCATTTCTCCTATGTAACGGGATCTTTGTATGTCTACGTCAACTTGCTCCATGTATCGACAGTGACGTACGGCGCTCTGTTTGGGGTAATGGCACTATCGCTGATGCTAGGTTCTTTGTTCAGCGGGCGACTGGCGCGGCACGCCTTGCCCGGGCATGTCATCATTAGCACATCGATTACCGTTTCCGTAGTCTCGTCAATGATCACCCTGACGCTTGCCTTAGTGAACCACCTTGATGTCGTTTCGCTGACGGCATTGCTATCGGTGAATACGGTTTGCCTCGGAGTACTCACGCCGTGCGCTCAACAAGGCGCAATGGAGCGGGCCGGAGCGTTCGCCGGAACGGCATCGGCGCTGATGAACGCATTGACAACGGGCATGGGCGCTGGCGCCAGTTATCTGGAAGGCATTCTGCTAACCCGCTTTCCAAACACCCCTGGCGCTGTTATGAGCGGACAAATGGCGGCGTGCTGCTGTTGTGCGCTGATGGTTTACTTGGCCGCAGGCTTCGGCGAAAAGCGTATTGTCGGCCTCGCCGCTCTACCCAGGCTTTCCCGGGACTGACAAAACCGCATGTGTCCAGGCTGGACCAATCGCCCCCACACGGCCCTGAAGGACTGGAGGAAAACGCTCAGTGGGCGTTTTCTACCAACAATGAGGCAGAGGGCCTAGTCTGCGATTCTTCTTGCCTCCAAGCCAGCGCAGATAAAGTCCTCGCACAAGGATTGCCTGCAACTGAGCGACCATCCATGGGCTATAAACGAACGGCGCGGCCCGGGCACTGCCTAGCACGGCCTCAGCATTGACCCACTGCCATTCCATGACTTCGGCTGGCTCAGGACTGGGCGTTCCGTATGTCATCGCCCTGAGCACCGGGCGATACCCCTGTTCCAGGGTGCTGTCAGCGTCGTCGGCGCGATAATTGAAATCCTCCATGAGCAATTCAACCTGATCCACCACTACACCCAGCTCAAAAGCAGAACGTCGTTTTACTGCGGCCTCCAGCGGCTCGTCTGCGTCGAGGTGGCCGCATACCGAATTACTCCATACGCCTGGCCAGGTTTCCTTGCCCAAGGAACGGCGGGTGATCAGCACTCTGCCCTGCAAGTCAAAGATGTAGCAGGAGAACCCGGCGGGTGAAACGCTTTCCTGGAACTGACGTTGGCTACTCATGCCGGCCTCCGGGGAACAGTTCAGGCGCATAGGGATGCGGATCGACGTCGACGAACTCAGCGCGGGTGAAGTGCTCGCGCAGATGGAACGGCGCTGTGCAGTCGAAGATGGTCTTGCAGGTGTTGCCACGCACTAGCAGTGCCGGGTTGTATTCCGGGCCTTGGGACGGGTCGAGCACATGGCCTGGCACGCCGGGCAGGAAGATCGTGTCCATGTCGCCCTGGTAGCGGGTCTGCATGGCCCACAGCACGTCATCGGAGTCGAACGGGTCGACGTCCTCGTCCACCAGGATAACGTTTTTCAGTTCGCGGTACACGCCCAGGGCAATGATCGCCGCCTGGCGCTGACGGCCTTCGTCACCGGCCTTGCGCTTGGCCACCTGCAGGATCGCCAGGAATTTACCGCCGCCCGCCGTGTGGGCATAGACGTTGACCAAAAAGCCGGGCATGGCCAGGTCCACGGCGTTGCGGATGCTGGCTTCGGTGGGGATGCCGGCGAGGTTGGTGTGCTCCTCGCCCGGGCCTACCAGGGTTTGCAGGATGGCGTCGCGGCGCATGGTGACTGCGGTGACACGGATGATCGGCAGCGCGGGGTTGGCCGGGCCGTTGTAGCCAGGGAACTCCGGCATGGCGTGGCCGGTGTTGGTGTTGATGTCTTCGCGCATGCGCTCGTACGGCAGGATCTCGCCTTCGATAACGATCTCGGCGCGGGCGATGGACTTCTGTTTGACCGTGACCGCTTCCACCAATTCCACACCCTGGCCACGCAGACCGCCGGCAATCTTCAGTTCATCGAAGCCCAATGGCGTGGTGGGTGCCTCGAAGCAGGCGCCGATGGGGATCGCCGGGTCCAGGCCCATGTTGATGGTGATGGGGAGCGGCTTACCGGCGGCTTCGGCTTTCTGGCGGAAGTGATCGATGTGGCGGTCGGGGGCGAAGAAGATGGTCAGTCTGTCACGATCCTGCACGCACAGGCGGTGGATGGTGACGTCGGTGTGGCCCTCCTCCGGGTCGCTGCCCAGCACCAAGCCCAGGCAGAAGAACGGACCGGCGTCTTGGGCAGTATTGGTGGGCGCAGGCAGTAGCTTGCGAATGTCGAAATCAGGGTCCTTGGCATGGAAGACTATCTCCTGGCACGGCGCGTCAGCGTGTTCCACGATCACCGGGTCGACGGGGTTGCGTACCGCCTCGCCCATACGCTCGGCGAGCTTTTCCGGGGCGCTGTCCAGCAGCAGGCCGACGCGCTCGCGGCTGGCCATCAGGCCTACCAGCACGCGGGAATGGGGGTAGCCTTCGATGTTGTTGAAGATCATCGCCGGGCCCAGCTGGGTTGGGCGCTTGACCGTGCCGCCGGCACCGATGCGGCGGTAGACGCCGGCCAATTGCGCCTTGGGATTTACCGGGTGGTCGGTTTCCCGTAGTTGACCGGGATGAGCCTGCAGGCGCGCCAAGGCGCTGCGCAGGTCATTGATAGGTTGCTTGTCCATAGGTTACTTCGCTTTTTTGGACACTATGCGCAAGGCACGCACTCGACGAACTCAAACGCAGAGAATCAATTGACTTGGCCGGCAATCGCAGTGGCTACGGATCACCAGCAACGCTAACTGACAGGCCAGCACCTTGGCCCTCAGTCCGAGGCCGTGCAGGAATCTGCGAGCTGGCGGAACTCGACCGTTTTCTCAGCGCCGGTCGAATCGATGTAGCGCATGGTAGAGGTCACCACCTTGCAGGTAGGGGAAGTTGGCGTATCGATACTCACGACTTTGGCAATATCCATAGTGTCGCTGTAGTGATATTCACCGGCAGTCGCCAACGGTGTGCCAGCGGCCACGGCAAGCACCAAACAGGCACACTGCAACAACACCTTGGGTGAGTTATTCATTACATTTTCTCCTTGGGTAGCGGTAATTTTTACTTCGGCGAATATAGGCCGCCAAGGAATCTGAATCCTCCCGAAACACGCGAATTTTGTCGCTGCAGTGTCGGGTTTATCACCCGCTTGTAGAACCTTGTCGCAAAACTGTATCCACCGTTGCGAACATCGCTTACACCGCCTGCAAGGCGGGGGGCCACGCTTTCCTTTTATTGCGCTCTCCTCTACCCTGAATGCTTAAAAAACTGACGAATCGCACCTCATGAACAGCGCAACGCACATTGCCATCGTCGATGACTACGAAGACATTCGGGACTTGGTCGGCCAATATCTTCGCCAACATGGCTACCACGTCACGACCTGTGAAAATGCCTTGTCACTTCGCCAGTTACTTGAAGTTCAACCACCCGACCTTGTAATTCTCGACGTGATGATGCCTGGAGAAGATGGCCTGACCCTGTGCCGACACCTGCGCACGCATACAGAGATTCCAGTTATTTTTTTAAGTGCCATGACCGAAGATCTGGACGTGATATTGGGCCTTGAGCTGGGTGCCGACGATTACCTGGCAAAACCCTTCAACCCGCGCGAACTGCTGGCACGCATCAAGGCCATCCTGCGCCGAGTGCAACGTCCGGTTGAAGCGCCCGCCGCCCCAGTAACGGAGTCAATCCAATTTGGCCAATGGACCTTCAACCGCAAGCTGCGCGAGCTGGTCGGCGCCGATGGCATCTCCACACCATTGAGTGCATCGGAATTCAAGCTGCTATGTGTATTTGTCGACCATCCGGAACAGGTGCTCACCCGTGACGAGTTGCTGGAGCAAGTCGCAGGGCGCCAGCAGGACTACTTTGATCGCAGCATCGACAACCAGGTCAGCCGGCTGCGCAAGAAAATCGAGGCAGACCCCAGGCAGCCCAGGCACATCAAAACCCATTGGGGCGGTGGTTATTCCTTCTCGCTGCTGGATTGCAGTTCATGAAAAAGCCGTGGGAAACCAACCTTACAGCGCGGTTCATTTTTCTGCTGTTGCTTGCACTCATCACATCGCAATTATTGACGCTGAGCATTTCATGGGACGAGCGCGGCAATGCTCTGCGCGAGGTAGCCAAGGGTGAGTTCCTTAACCGCTCGGCATCCTTGGCGTTACTGCTGGACAGCATGCCGGTCGAAGCCCGCGACGGTATTCTCAATGTCAGCAACACCACCTATGGGCGATTCTGGGTCAACACGAATGAGCCACGCACGCCCTCCCAATGGTGGGCATCGGCACGCGAGCATCTGCTTGCCCCACTGTCGGGTAATGACCACCTTGAGGATGCTCGCCTGACCGCCAAGGTAGCGAGTGAGAACCTGCCCGCCGCACACGTTGATGCACTGGCAAATTGGAGCACACCGGCGACCAACCTCTGGCCGTCTCCGCGCCCGGCCAAGTTCCTCTACCTTGCCCCTCTGAACGTCATGGGCATTGCCACCCCACTCAAGGATGGCAGCTGGCTGCAGGCTGTCTATGCAAAACCAGTTGAAGGCTCGCCTTTTGAGAAAAAAGCGGTTTTTTCCTGGCTGGTCACCGCCCTGGCCCTATCCGCCATCGCCGCCTTGATTGCCCGTGAAATCAGCCGACCATTGAAACGCTTGGCCGAAGCCGCCGAAAGGCTGGGGCGCGGTGAAGTCACTGATGACCTGCAGGAGACCGGCCCTACCGATATCAGGCGAACGGCAAAGGCATTCAATCGCATGCAACTGCGCATACGCCGATTTGTAGAGGACCGAACCTGCATGCTCGCTGCCATCGGGCACGATCTGCGCACACCGTTAACCTCCTTGCGCCTGCGTGCCGAGTTCGTGGGCGACGCAGATCTGCAAGCAAAAATGCTGGGGACCATTGCTGAAATCAGTGCCATGACCGAAGATCTGGACGTGATATTGGGCCTTGAGCTGGGTGCCGACGATTACCTGGCAAAACCCTTCAACCCGCGCGAACTGCTGGCACGCATCAAGGCCATCCTGCGCCGAGTGCAACGTCCGGTTGAAGCGCCCGCCGCCCCAGTAACGGAGTCAATCCAATTTGGCCAATGGACCTTCAACCGCAAGCTGCGCGAGCTGGTCGGCGCCGATGGCATCTCCACACCATTGAGTGCATCGGAATTCAAGCTGCTATGTGTATTTGTCGACCATCCGGAACAGGTGCTCACCCGTGACGAGTTGCTGGAGCAAGTCGCAGGGCGCCAGCAGGACTACTTTGATCGCAGCATCGACAACCAGGTCAGCCGGCTGCGCAAGAAAATCGAGGCAGACCCCAGGCAGCCCAGGCACATCAAAACCCATTGGGGCGGTGGTTATTCCTTCTCGCTGCTGGATTGCAGTTCATGAAAAAGCCGTGGGAAACCAACCTTACAGCGCGGTTCATTTTTCTGCTGTTGCTTGCACTCATCACATCGCAATTATTGACGCTGAGCATTTCATGGGACGAGCGCGGCAATGCTCTGCGCGAGGTAGCCAAGGGTGAGTTCCTTAACCGCTCGGCATCCTTGGCGTTACTGCTGGACAGCATGCCGGTCGAAGCCCGCGACGGTATTCTCAATGTCAGCAACACCACCTATGGGCGATTCTGGGTCAACACGAATGAGCCACGCACGCCCTCCCAATGGTGGGCATCGGCACGCGAGCATCTGCTTGCCCCACTGTCGGGTAATGACCACCTTGAGGATGCTCGCCTGACCGCCAAGGTAGCGAGTGAGAACCTGCCCGCCGCACACGTTGATGCACTGGCAAATTGGAGCACACCGGCGACCAACCTCTGGCCGTCTCCGCGCCCGGCCAAGTTCCTCTACCTTGCCCCTCTGAACGTCATGGGCATTGCCACCCCACTCAAGGATGGCAGCTGGCTGCAGGCTGTCTATGCAAAACCAGTTGAAGGCTCGCCTTTTGAGAAAAAAGCGGTTTTTTCCTGGCTGGTCACCGCCCTGGCCCTATCCGCCATCGCCGCCTTGATTGCCCGTGAAATCAGCCGACCATTGAAACGCTTGGCCGAAGCCGCCGAAAGGCTGGGGCGCGGTGAAGTCACTGATGACCTGCAGGAGACCGGCCCTACCGATATCAGGCGAACGGCAAAGGCATTCAATCGCATGCAACTACGCATACGCCGATTTGTAGAGGACCGAACCTGCATGCTCGCTGCCATCGGGCACGATCTGCGCACACCGTTAACCTCCTTGCGCCTGCGTGCCGAGTTCGTGGGCGACGCAGATCTGCAAGCAAAAATGCTGGGGACCATTGCTGAAATCAGTGCCATGACCGAGGCCGCCATTCACTACGCACGTGGGGAATACATTAGCGAGTCCACCCGGTTGATCGACATAACGGCACTGGTGGAAAGCTTGTGCGAAGATCTGGCGGAGCTGGGACTAAAGGTCAATTACCATGGCGATGGTAAAGTAGCGCTCCCCTGCCGCCCTGACTCACTGCGGCGGGCCTTGCGCAACCTGATTGAAAACGCCGTGCGGTACGGTACGCAAGCCCATATCAGGGTGTCGCAGACCTCAAGCGACGTGGTGATCGATATCAAGGACGAAGGCCCCGGAATACCGGCCCAGGAAATGGAGCATGTGTTCACCCCGTTCTACCGTATGGAGCACTCGCGCAACCGCCACACCGGTGGTGTGGGGCTGGGTTTGTCGACCGCACGGTCCATTGCCCGGCAGCACGGGGGGGACGTCACGCTGCATAATTCTCCGCACGGCATGAATGCCCGTATCAGCCTTCCCAAGGCGTGATCCGGCGCAACGCGGCATCATACTGCGCTGCCCGGAACCGGTGATGTCTAAGGAGAGTTGTGCGCGACGGCTGGAGCCTGATCAACCTCAGTCCAGCCCCCGCCCAAAGCCTTGTAGAGTTGGACTTGTGCGGTCAGTTCGGCAAGGCGGTCAGTCAACAGTTGCTGACGAGCCGACAGCAACTGCCGTTGGGCATCGAGCAACGTCAGATAGCTGTCCACCCCCTCGTCATAACGCTGTTGGGCCATTTGCGCATACTCGCCCGAGGCACGTACCAAGTCCTGCTGGCTCTTGAGTTCCTCCTCCCAGGTGCCCATCGCTGCCAAGCCATCGGAGACTTCCCGGAATGCGGTCTGGACAGTTTGCTCATAATCGGCAACATGGATGTCTTTCTGGATTTTGGCGTAGTCCAGGCTGGCGGATAGCCTGCCACCGGTGAAGATGGGCAGGCGAATCTGCGGTACAAAGGACCAGCTCTCCGAGCCAGGATCGAACAGCCCACTGAGCTGGCTGCTTGCCGTACCAGCGCTGGCGGTCAGCGTGATGGCGGGGAAAAAAGCTGCCCGGGCCGCGCCGATATCAGCGTTGGCCGCCAACAGTTGATGCTCAGCGGCTCGAATATCCGGGCGTTGCAGCAACAGGTTGGCAGGCAGACCTGCTGGCACTTGGGCCAATACCGGGGCTTCGAGCGAGATGACCGGCATGCCCATCGGCAGATCAGTGCCCACCAGCAATCGCAAGGCGTTGATGTCCTGCGCGACTTGGCGCGTATAGGCCTGGACTTGCCCACGGGCGCTGTCCACCAAGGTGCGTGCCTGGCGGACATCAAGGTCCGACGCGGTACCGGCATCGCTGCTGGCCTGGATCAGCGACAGGTTATGCCCATAATTATCCAGGGTCGAACGGGTGACCTCCAGCAGATGCTGATCGGTTTGCCAGGTCAGGTAGGCAACTGCTACATCGGCCACCAGGCCAATGCGCACGCTGCGACGGGTCTCCTCACTGGCCAGGTAGGTTTCCTGCGCCTCTTTCGACAGGCTGCGGATCCGCCCCCACACGTCCAGCTCATAGCTGGTCAGGCCCACCGAGACGCCGTTGTCACCGGTGGTCAAATGTTTGCCCGTGTCGGACAGGTCGGCGGGGGTACGCGAGCGCCCCCCTTCGCCGTCAAGGCCGATTTCCGGCGACAGTGCCGAACGCTGGATCTGGAACTGCGCCCGGTACGCGGCGACGTTCAGCGCAGCCTTGCGCAGGTCGCGATTGTTGGCCAACGACAGGTCGATCAGGCGGTGCAAGGCCGGGTCCTTGAAGAAGCGCTGCCAGTCGATCGGAGCCGCATCGCCCCCTTGCGGGGCCGCGTACGCGGCACCCTGGGGGTAGGCACCGGGGACGGGCATATCCGGGCGATGATAGGTCGGGATAAAGCTGCAGCCTGCAAGGCAAGCAGCCACAGCGAGCAACAGCGAGCAACAGCGGCTTATGCCTCATGGCTTGCTCCTTGTGCGTGCTCGGCCTTGGCCGAACGTCGGGAGGTGAACAGTTTCATAACGCTCACGTAGAACAGGGGGACAAAGAAAATCGCCAGGAAAGTCGCCGCCAGCGTACCGCCGACCACGCCAGTGCCGATCGAGTGCTGACTGCCACTGCCAGGGCCGTGCGCGCGGGCCAAGGGCAAGGTACCCATCACGAAAGCGATGGACGTCATGATGATTGGACGCAAGCGCAGGCGCGCTGCTTCCAGGGCTGCCTCCCTCAACGGACGACCATGCTTCTCGTGCAGGTCCTTGGCAAACTCCACGATAAGAATCGCGTTCTTGGCCGCCAAACCCATCGTGGTCAACATGCCCACCTGGAAGAACACGTCATTGGATAGCCCGCGACCCAAGGTCGCCGCCAGTGCACCCAGCACGCCCAATGGCACGACCAACATGACCGATACCGGTACCGACCAACTCTCGTACAGCGCCGCCAGGCACAAGAACACGATCAACAGCGATAACCCATACAGCATGGGTGCCTGAGAACCTGCGGCACGCTCCTCGTACGACAGCCCCGTCCAGGACAGCCCTACACCATTGGGGAGCTGCGCAGCCAGACGCTCGACCGCAGCCATCGCATCACCGGTACTGTAACCGTCAGCCGGCTGGCCTAGCAGTTCCACCGAAGGGATACCACCATAGCGCTCAAGTTTCGGCGAACCGTAGATCCACTTGCCGCTGGCGAAGGCCGAGAACGGTACCATTTGCCCAGCATCGTTACGTACGTACCACTTGTCAAAGTCCTCGGGTGCCAGACGGGAGTCCTTCTGACCCTGTACATAGACCTTCTTGACCCGCCCCTTATCAATGAAATCATTCACGTACGACGACCCCCACGCCACGGACATGGTGTCGTTGATAGAAGTAATGGATACCTGCAACGCGCGGGCTTTTTCGTCATCAATGGTGACTTGATACTGACCTTCATCATTCAGCCCGTTGGGGCGAGTCAGGCGTAGCATCGGCTCCTTGGCTGCCAGTGCCAGAAACTGGTCACGGGCCTTCATCAGCCCAGCATGACCAAGGCCGGCATTGTCCTGCAGGAACAAGTCGAAGCCGATGGCGTTACCCATTTCCTGAATGGCCGGTGGCACAATCGGGACTACGTTAGCGTCCTTGATACCCACCGCAAACTGGCCAATGCGTGCAGCCACCGAGGCCACGCTTTGGTCGGGCGTGGTGCGTTCATCGAAGGGTTTGAAGCCAATGAACACCAGACCAGAGCTTTGACCACGGCCCGCGAAGTTGAAGCCGTTGACCTCGAAGGCCGAACTTACCGCACCTTGCTCATGCGCCAGCACGTAGTCGCGCACCTGGTCCATGACCACCTGCGTGCGTTCCGCGCTGCTGTTAGGAGGGGTCTGCACCTGAACCATCATCACGCCCTGGTCCTCGTCGGGCAGGAAGGAAGATGGCAGTTCACGAAACAGCAGCGCCACACCCACCAACAGCAACACGTAGATCGCAAAGGTGCGTCTGGGCGCTCGCAGCAATCGGCCGACCCCACGTTCGTAGCGGGCAGCATTGCTCTCAAAGGTGCGATTGAACCAGCCGAAAAACCCCTTCTTGGGACCGCTGCCGGAGGCATGCGGCTTGAGCAGCGTGGCGCAGAGCGCCGGGGTGAACACCAGTGCAATCAGCACCGACAGCGCCATCGAGGAAATGATGGTGATAGCGAACTGGCGATAGATAATACCCGCCGACCCGCCGAAGAAAGCCATCGGCAAAAACACGGCACTGATCACCAGGCCAATACCGACGAGGGCGCCAGATATCTGCTCCATGGACTTGTAGGTAGCCTCCTTGGGCGAGAGGTGTTCCTCCACCATCAGCCGCTCTACGTTTTCCACTACCACGATGGCGTCGTCCACCAACAAGCCGATTGCCAACACCATGGCGAACATGGTCATCACGTTGATGGTAAAACCGCAGGCGAACAGCACCCCAAACGTACCCAGCAGTACCACCGGTACCGCCAGCGACGGAATCAGCGTGGCCCGGATGTTCTGCAGGAACAGCAACATGACAACGAACACAAGCGCGATGGCTTCGAACAGGGTATGGATGACCGCGTGAATCGAGGCGTTGACCACCGGTGAGGTGTCATACGGGAACACTACTTCCACCCCTTCGGGCAGGTAGGGCTTGAGCTTATCGACCGTGGCCCGTACTCGGGAAATCGAATCGAGCAGGTTGGCACCCGTGGCCAGACGCAGCGCGATACCGGCGGCGGGCTTACCGTTGTATTCGCCACTGATCGAGTAGTTCTCACTGCCCAGGGTGACCTCACCCAGATCCTTCAAACGAATCTGCGAGCCATCAGGCTGGACCTTGACCAGGATTTCCTTGAATTCATCGACGGTACGCATACGCGTCTTGCCGATGACCGTAGCGTTGAGCTGCACACCGCCACGGGTTGGCAAGCCGCCAATGGAGCCGGATGACACCTGCACGTTCTGCGCTGATACGGCGTCGACAACATCTTCGGGCACAAGCTGATAGCTGTTGAGCTTGGCCGGATCCAGCCAGATGCGCATGGCATTCTGAGCGCCCATGATCAGGTAATCGCCCACGCCCTTGGTGCGCGCCAAGGGGTCCTGGAATTGGGAGACGATCAGGTTGCCCAGGTCAAAATTTGAAAGGTGGCCGTCCTTGGACACCAGTGCCATCACCAACATGAAGTTGATCTGGTATTTGACCACTCGGATGCCTTGGCGCTGCACCTCTTCGGGAAGCATGGGCTCGGCAAGCTGGAGCTTGTTCTGAACCTGAACCTGGGCGATATCCGGGTTGGTGCCTTGATCGAACGTCACAATGATCTGCAGGCTGCCATCGGAGTTGGAGTTGGAGGTGATATAGCGCAGGCCATCGAGGCCATTGAGTTGCTGCTCGATCACCTGCACCACGGTGTCCTGGACGGTCTGCGCCGAGGCACCTGGGTACGTTACGCTGATCTGGATAGCAGGCGCGGCAATATTCGGGTATTGGTTGACCGCCAGCGAGCGAATCGCTAACCCACCACCCAGCATGATTACCAGCGCAATGACCCAGGCGAAAATCGGCCGGTCAATGAAGAAACGAGACATGGGGAAAGTACCTTTATCGTGACGCGGTCAGCGCATCGAGATCGACGTTTTGCGCCGGCGTGGCGTGCACTACGCTGGTAGCATCGAGGTGCTGCAGACCTTCGGTGATCACTTGCTCGCCGGGTTTCACGCCGCTGTCTACCAGCCAGGCATTGCCCATGGTGCGAACCACCGCCAGGTCGCGGTGCTCGACGTGATTATCGGCGGTGACCACCCAGGCAGTGGCCATGCCGCGGCTATCGCGAACGATCGCCTGCTCGGGCACCAGCATGGCGCCCTCACGAACGCCCTCCTTCAACTGGGCGTGTACAAACATGCCGGGTAACAACGCTCGGTCCGGATTAGGGAACACAGCCCGCAGGGTTACGGAACCTGTCCCTTCGTCCACGCTCACTTCGGAGAATTTCAGCGTCCCCGTCAGTGGGTAGGCGCTACCGTCATCAAGGGTGAGGCTGACCTCTGCCTGATCAGCACCTGCGGACTTGAGCGCGCCAGAACCGAGTGCGCGCTTCAGCGCCAGGATCCTGGTGATGGGTTGCGTCACGTCAACGTAGATCGGGTCGAGTTGGTTAACCGTTGCCATAGCGTTGCTTTGGCCATTGGTCACCAACGCGCCTTCGGTGACCGCCGAACGGCCGATGCGCCCGGAAATCGGAGACATCACCTCGGTGTATTGCACATTGATGTCGGCGACTTGCTTATCGGCCTCAGCCTGTTTCCAGGCCGCAAGTGCGTCATCATACTGCTGCTGGCTGACCGCACGGGTCTTCAACAGCCGCTCGTAGCGCTCGGCAAGGTTTCGGGCGCTGCGCAGGTTGGCCTCCGCACGGGCTTGCTGGGCGACATAAGTACGTGGATCGATCTGATACAGTTGTTGCCCCTGCTTGACCTCCGCACCTTCGGTGAAGAGTCGATGCTCGAGAATGCCACTCACTTGGGGGCGTACTTCAGCGACGCGGAAGGCCGAAGTCCGACCCGGCAAATCGGTGGTCAGGGTCAACGGGGCCGCAGTGATGGTGTACACACCAACTTCAATTGGGGCGGTGCTGGCCGCAGGCTGCTCCTGATGGCAGGCGGCGAGCAACGTCGAGAAAACAATCAAGCAAGGAATGCGGTGCGCTTTGGAAAATTGCACAACAAGGCTCCGTGTTAAATAGGATCGATCATGCGGTTATCGCAGACCTACTACTGGCGTGCCGCACTGCCGCGTGCCGCAGAGGGGCAACGGGTTACGGTGACGATATGGGCGATCGCCGCGTGGGTGGGGGTGTCCGGACCGCGACCAATATAGAATCCATGACACATGGATTCCTGTCGAAACTGACGCGTCTTGTCAGTCCTTTGTCAAAAAACTGCCCACGACGTAGCGGTTTGTCGCAGAACTGTAACCTCGGCGACCGTCAAGACTGAGGGGGTTCAACGGCAGGACGCAGAGCGCCGGATCTGGCTTTGTTCGGGGGGGGTGCGTCTCGTATTGCAGATCAATACGGAAGTCACGTAGACAAGGGCAAGGGGCGATCCGTAATCACGTGCTTCATCACCAGGGTCGAGGTCAAACGCTGCACATTAGGCAACCTCGATAGCGCTTCGTCGTACAGCTTTTGAAATGCCGGTAGGTCTGCCGTCACCACCATCAGCAGGTAATCAGGATCACCGAACAGGCGTTGAGCTTGCACGATGGCATCGATGCGCGGCAACGCCGCCTCGAAATCCGCCACCGCCTGCTGGTGCCCCTCGCGAAGCGTTACGAACACCAGCGACGAAAAGTTCAGACCCAGTGCACGCCCCGACAAATGCGCTCGATACCCTTGAATGACACCCGACTCCTCTAGTGCCCTCACGCGACGGTGACAAGGGGATAGGCTCAGCCCTACTCGCTCGGCTAGCTCAGTCAGGGATTGGCGGCCATCGCGTTGGAGCTGCGCAAGAATATTCTTATCTATTTTATCCATGTGACAATTTCTTCCAATAAAATTGGGTATTAGCATTCAATTTGAAAGATAATACCCTGATTATTTCCTTATTCTTCTATGCCAGAAACGGAGTCCTGTAAAGGGCATGAGGACCAGAGGAAGTCTGATCGTGAATGTCTCGGTGTTGACGGTTTTCTGGGAGGCGGCGCAACTCAATACGCGCCTGCCGCCGATAGGCCTGAACGGGCTGTACATCAGTGGGCTCGATTTCAAGTACTGCTGCTGTTCTTAGCCGTACCGCTGCCGTTCACCCATCCACTCGCCGGCTGGCCGGTCTCCCTTCAGATCCTGCTGCTAGGGTCTGTATGAAATGTATTCCAGCGAAGGCCAGGCAAGGCGAAAACAGGCGAGGAAGCGGAGTTTACGTGTTGTAAATAAGCACTCCGAGCCTGTTTTCAACGCAGCATGGGCGAGTTGGGATGCATTTCGTACAGAGCCTAGGCATGGCGATCTTGGCCAGCCGGGCATCCGGCGTGACGATGATCGTGATTGCGGTGCCGCTCATTAGCGAGCGGGTGCTGATTTTATCTTGAGGAGGAACGATGCCTGATCAACACAACGCCCCCTACCCCACGCGTCGTGCCGGGCGGGTTCGCCTGCCGCACCTGCAGGAAATGAAAACGCGCGGCGAAAAATGGGCGATGCTGACAGCCTATGATATGTACAGCGCCGCAGTGTTTGAGGAGGCCGGCATTCCTGTGCTATTGGTCGGCGACTCCGCCGGAAACAATGTCTACGGCCATGACTCGACGTTAGCAGTAACCGTCGAGGAGTTGATACCGTTGGTACGCGCTGTCTCTCGCGCCACGCAACGCGCACTGGTGATCGCCGACCTGCCGTTTGGCTCTTATCAAGGCTCGCCCGAGCAATGCTTTCATACAGCAGTTCGTTTTATGAAGGAAGGAGGGGCCCATGCCATCAAGCTTGAAGGTGGCCTCGAGATGCTGGCCCAGGTTGAAAGGCTGGTGGCCTCCGGGATCCCGGTCATGGTCCATATCGGCTTCACACCCCAAGCGGAGCATCAACTGGGTGGCTACCGCGTCCAAGGCAAAGGCGACGATGCCCAGCGATTGGTGGCGGTGGCGCGAGCGTTTGAGAAGGCAGGTGCCTTCGCCCTGCTGATAGAGATGGTGCCAGGCGACGTGGCCGCCCGGATTACCCACGCGGTTTCCATCCCCACCGTGGGCATAGGCGCGGGCAGTGGCTGCGATGGCCAAGTGCTGGTATGGCAGGACATGGCGGGGCTGCGCAGCGGTCAACTGCCGCGCTTCGTCAAGCAGTTCGCCGATATGCGCAAGGTTCTGGGGGATGCGGCGCAAGAGTTTGCCGCGCAGGTCGCCTCGGGGGAGTTTCCAGGCCCGGAACACACTTTCTGAGGGAACATCAAACCACGCGCGACATGCGTCGCGCCGTTGAAGATAGTCAAGTGGGCGACAGTTTGATCCTCATTCGCACCTTCTCGGAGGATGGCATTGCCCATCTTCAGAGTTCGGCGGTCAGATCCACTGGTTCGCAACATCCATGAACATGCAATTCAAGCGCCCCGTGTACACGGGCGATGGACTGACCTGCTACTGGATCATCACCCGGATCGACGAACAAGGTCGAGCGCAGGTTGCTGGGTTTAATGATTAATGAAATACCGAGTAAAGGAGCTTTCCCTATGCAGCAATTGCTCGATCTCTTGATTCGACCTCGTCAGAAACTGAGCGACACACTGTTTCTATGTCTTGCCTTCATGGTGGGAGGCGGCGTTGGAGCGGTATTGGCCGAGAAAATTGCCTGGAGCGTGGGTGCACCATTTGGGCTGATGGCAACGGTGATACTCCATTTGATGTGGCGCTCGCCCCGCCTTGAGCACTGACCGCGCTCGGCTTGAGCAAAGAGGCCCTTGAGCGCCCGCAAACCAGGTTGCTGCCGATACTGGCCTAATTCGAAGACTACTCCCTCTACTGGGGGCTAACTCTCGCCTCATGCACCGCCACTTCGTCCTGGATTAACAGCTGCGGTTGAGTGCTATGCGCCTGAAACATATTAAGTTGCAGATAAGACCTGGCTACCTGCATTACCGATAAACGCCCGCAAGACCGTTAGAAAAGCCTGCAGAACGGGTGATTTGTCACCTTTGCGATACAAGCAAATCAATTCGATTGATGAGTCTCCCCGACATTTCAATGGTTTATAAACCACGCCAGGCAAACGCAAGTTTTTCGCCGCATTAGGCACAATGCTCAACCCTCCTCCGGCGGCCACCAACGCGATACTGGTGGTCACGTCTGTGACTTCCTGGGCAACCACGGGCACGGCTCCATACTCGGAATACAACTTGCGTACCTGAACCATCAAGCTACCTCGAACACCTCTCGGGTATAGAATCAGAGGCTCGTCAAGCACATCCCCTAACTCAACCTCCTTTCGTTTTGCCAGCAGGTGCGTGGCCGGAACGGCGATGACCAGGGGTTCAGTTCGTACCAGTTCCCGTTCGATATCCGGCTCTGCCGGGACCAATCGATTGAAACCAATGGTGAGGCGGCGTTCGCGCAATGCCTGGATCTGTGCATCCTTGTCCATGGGGTGTAGCGAGACATTCACATTGGGATAAATCGTAGAAAACCGGTGCAGGACTTGGGGGATCAAGTCCAGGATCGCAGAACCGAATATCCCTACACTCAAATTCCCCCTCTGCCCCACTGACAACATGCGCGACTCATCCGCGGCATGCTGCAACTGCTCCAGAATCCTGATCCCGTGCTCATAGAACGATTTTCCGGCGTCGGTAAGCGCCACCCGCTTGGAATTCCTCTCCAGGAGCACTGCCGGAATCGCCTCTTCGAGCTGTTGGATCTGTCGACTCAAGGCCGGTTGAGTAATGTGCAATCGTTCAGCGGCGCGATTGAAGTTCAACTCTTCTGCGACGGCAATGAAATAACGCAGCTGCCTGATTTCCATAGTGATACCCGAGGCCTCGTCAACGATGCCTGATCAACACAACGCCCCCTACCCCACGCGTCGTGCCGGGCGGGTTCGCCTGCCGCACCTGCAGGAAATGAAAACGCGCGGCGAAAAATGGGCGATGCTGACAGCCTATGATATGTACAGCGCCGCAGTGTTTGAGGAGGCCGGCATTCCTGTGCTATTGGTCGGCGACTCCGCCGGAAACAATGTCTACGGCCATGACTCGACGTTAGCAGTAACCGTCGAGGAGTTGATACCGTTGGTACGCGCTGTCTCTCGCGCCACGCAACGCGCACTGGTGATCGCCGACCTGCCGTTTGGCTCTTATCAAGGCTCGCCCGAGCAATGCTTTCATACAGCAGTTCGTTTTATGAAGGAAGGAGGGGCCCATGCCATCAAGCTTGAAGGTGGCCTCGAGATGCTGGCCCAGGTTGAAAGGCTGGTGGCCTCCGGGATCCCGGTCATGGTCCATATCGGCTTCACACCCCAAGCGGAGCATCAACTGGGTGGCTACCGCGTCCAAGGCAAAGGCGACGATGCCCAGCGATTGGTGGCGGTGGCGCGAGCGTTTGAGAAGGCAGGTGCCTTCGCCCTGCTGATAGAGATGGTGCCAGGCGACGTGGCCGCCCGGATTACCCACGCGGTTTCCATCCCCACCGTGGGCATAGGCGCGGGCAGTGGCTGCGATGGCCAAGTGCTGGTATGGCAGGACATGGCGGGGCTGCGCAGCGGTCAACTGCCGCGCTTCGTCAAGCAGTTCGCCGATATGCGCAAGGTTCTGGGGGATGCGGCGCAAGAGTTTGCCGCGCAGGTCGCCTCGGGGGAGTTTCCAGGCCCGGAACACACTTTCTGAGGGAACATCAAACCACGCGCGACATGCGTCGCGCCGTTGAAGATAGTCAAGTGGGCGACAGTTTGATCCTCATTCGCACCTTCTCGGAGGATGGCATTGCCCATCTTCAGAGTTCGGCGGTCAGATCCACTGGTTCGCAACATCCATGAACATGCAATTCAAGCGCCCCGTGTACACGGGCGATGGACTGACCTGCTACTGGATCATCACCCGGATCGACGAACAAGGTCGAGCGCAGGTTGCTGGGTTTAATGGTTAATGAAATACCGAGTAAAGGAGCTTTCCCTATGCAGCAATTGCTCGATCTCTTGATTCGACCTCGTCAGAAACTGAGCGACACACTGTTTCTATGTCTTGCCTTCATGGTGGGAGGCGGCGTTGGAGCGGTATTGGCCGAGAAAATTGCCTGGAGCGTGGGTGCACCATTTGGGCTGATGGCAACGGTGATACTCCATTTGATGTGGCGCTCGCCCCGCCTTGAGCACTGACCGCGCTCGGCTTGAGCAAAGAGGCCCTTGAGCGCCCGCAAACCAGGTTGCTGCCGATACTGGCCTAATTCGAAGACTACTCCCTCTACTGGGGGCTAACTCTCGCCTCATGCACCGCCACTTCGTCCTGGATTAACAGCTGCGGTTGAGTGCTATGCGCCTGAAACATATTAAGTTGCAGATAAGACCTGGCTACCTGCATTACCGATAAACGCCCGCAAGACCGTTAGAAAAGCCTGCAGAACGGGTGATTTGTCACCTTTGCGATACAAGCAAATCAATTCGATTGATGAGTCTCCCCGACATTTCAATGGTTTATAAACCACGCCAGGCAAACGCAAGTTTTTCGCCGCATTAGGCACAATGCTCAACCCTCCTCCGGCGGCCACCAACGCGATACTGGTGGTCACGTCTGTGACTTCCTGGGCAACCACGGGCACGGCTCCATACTCGGAATACAACTTGCGTACCTGAACCATCAAGCTACCTCGAACACCTCTCGGGTATAGAATCAGAGGCTCGTCAAGCACATCCCCTAACTCAACCTCCTTTCGTTTTGCCAGCAGGTGCGTGGCCGGAACGGCGATGACCAGGGGTTCAGTTCGTACCAGTTCCCGTTCGATATCCGGCTCTGCCGGGACCAATCGATTGAAACCAATGGTGAGGCGGCGTTCGCGCAATGCCTGGATCTGTGCATCCTTGTCCATGGGGTGTAGCGAGACATTCACATTGGGATAAATCGTAGAAAACCGGTGCAGGACTTGGGGGATCAAGTCCAGGATCGCAGAACCGAATATCCCTACACTCAAATTCCCCCTCTGCCCCACTGACAACATGCGCGACTCATCCGCGGCATGCTGCAACTGCTCCAGAATCCTGATCCCGTGCTCATAGAACGATTTTCCGGCGTCGGTAAGCGCCACCCGCTTGGAATTCCTCTCCAGGAGCACTGCCGGAATCGCCTCTTCGAGCTGTTGGATCTGTCGACTCAAGGCCGGTTGAGTAATGTGCAATCGTTCAGCGGCGCGATTGAAGTTCAACTCTTCTGCGACGGCAATGAAATAACGCAGCTGCCTGATTTCCATAGTGATACCCGAGGCCTCGTCAACGATGCCTGATCGGCATCAGTTAGTAATCATACGGCATTGGACGGCATCGTCGAACTTTTACACCATGAGCGGCCTACAGGTCTTGCGCATCAGGACCAGGACTAAACCAATAAAAGGCCTTCTTATGCAGCCCATGTTTATCGAGCCGTTAAGTGATGAGCTTTATCGCGCGCTCAAGGATAGCCAGCCCATCGCCCCGCTCACCGAGCGCTTCCCTAGCCTGACGTTGCAAGATGCTTACGCCATTCAAATGCGTGTGTTGGCGCAGCGCGTCGAACTCGACGGCGAGCGCGTAATTGGCAAAAAAATCGGCGTGACCAGCCAGGTCGTCATGGACTTGCTAAAAGTCGATCAGCCGGATTTCGGCCACCTGACCAGCGCAATGCTGCGCGAAGACGGAGCCGCTATCGCGACCAATGAGTTGATCGCACCTAAGGCAGAGGGCGAAATTGCGTTCATCCTCAAACATGAATTGGCCGGCCCGGGGGTTACCGTCGCCGATGTATTGCGGGCCACTGAATACGTAATGCCTTGCTTCGAAATCGTCGACTCGCGCATCCGTGACTGGAAGATTCAGATTCAGGACACCGTGGCGGATAACGCCTCTTCAAGCCTGTTCATCCTCGGCGATTGCGCCGTGGACCCGCGAGAACTCGACCTCTCATTGGTCGGAATGACCCTTGAGCTCAACGGCGAGATCATTTCGACGGGCGCGGGTGCCGCAGCACTGGGCCACCCCGCGAATGCCGTAGCTTGGCTGGCCAATACCCTGGGCAAGCTGGACATAACCCTTAAACCCGGCGAAGTGATTTTGTCCGGCTCGCTGGGCGCCATGGTTGCGGTGAAAGCCGGAGACAATCTGCGTATGAGCATCGGCGGCATCGGCTCGGCCGGCGTGCGTTTTATTTGAAGGAAAGTGCCTGATGAACCTGACAAAAGACGTTATCGAGCAACTGGCAGTGCACCTGGACGCAGCGGAAATGCAAAACCGAGCCGTCCATAAAATTACGGACGACTATCCCGAAATGGATTGGGAAGACGCTTACGCGATTCAGGACGCGATTCGTGCCCTTAAAATCGGCCGGGGCGTGAGGATTGCCGGCTTGAAAATGGGCCTGACTTCCCAAGCCAAGATGCGCCAGATGGGTGTTATCGACCCGATCCACGGTTTTATCACTGACTACGGCTCGGTTGCCGACGGCGGCGTTATCGAAACGGCAAGGCTGATTCACCCCAAGGTCGAAGCCGAAATTGCCTTCGTCACGTGCAAGCCCCTACGTGGCCCGGGGTGCAACGTCGGCAGCGTCTTGGCGGCGACCGATTTCATTCTGCCTGCCGTCGAAGTCATCGACTCTCGCTACGAGAACTTCCGCTTCGATCTTAAAAGTGTAGTCGCCGACAACACTTCGTCTGCACGCTACGTAATGGGAGGCCAACATCGCAACGTGCAGGGCCTGGACCTAAAAAATCTTGGCGTGGTGATGGAGAAAAACGGTGAGGTCGTAGCCCTTGCGTCCGCCGCCGCCGTGCTGGGTAACCCCGCGCAAAGCGTCGCAATGCTCGCCAACATGTTGGGCGCCCAAGGACGAGAAATCCCCGCAGGCACCCTGATTTTGACCGGCGGTGCCACGGAAGCGATCGCAGTCCAGGCCGGAGACAACATCACCGTGCGCTATCAGCATTTGGGCTCCGTCTCGATGCGCTTCGTCTAACTCGTCTGGAGTAATGCTATGCCCATCATGCAAGTCCACCTGATCCAGGGTCGCAGCGAAGCCCAAAAAGCGCGCCTGATCGAAGCACTGACACGCGCTGCAGTTGAGGCCCTGGATGCACCGATCGAATCGGTGCGCGTGATCATCAACGAAGTGCCCAATACCGACTTCGGTATTGCCGGTCAGACCGCCAAGCAGCGCGGTCGCTAGCCAGCGCTGTCTGCAAGACCAAAACAATAGGTGTCTGGGGTTCACATGAAGACGACAACAGCTCGTTGCAAAGTTGCAATCATCGGCTCGGGAAACATAGGCACCGACCTGATGATCAAGGTATTGCGCCACGGCGAACACATTGCCATGGGCGCGATGGTCGGTATCGACCCCGGCTCGGATGGCCTGGCTCGTGCCAAACGCATGGGCGTCGCGATTACCGCGAACGGTGTAGAGGGTCTGCTCCAGCTACCCGAATTCAAGGAGATTGGCATTGTGTTCGACGCTACGTCCGCACAGGCCCATGCTCACCACAACACCGTGTTGCAGGCCCACGGCATTCGAGTGATTGACCTCACACCCGCGGCCATCGGCCCTTACGTGATACCGGCAATCAATCTGGATGACGAAAGGGAGGCCACCAACATCAATATGGTGACCTGCGGCGGCCAGGCAACCATACCGATAGTCAAGGCCATCTCCCAGGTGACCCAAGTACATTACGCCGAAATCGTAGCTTCGATTTCAAGCCATTCGGCAGGCCCGGGCACACGGGCCAATATCGATGAGTTTACTGAAACCACCGCCAAAGCCATTGAAGTGCTGGGCGGTGCAACACGTGGCAAGGCAATCATCATCCTCAACCCGGCGGAGCCTCCGCCCATCATGCGCGACAGCGTTTTCGTGCTGTGCGAATACGCCGACCGCGGAGCGATTACCGCCAGCATCGAAGCAATGGTGGCACGAGTAAATGCGTATGTACCCGGTTACAGGCTAAAGCAGGCGGTGCAGTTCGAGCCGATCGACACGCCGGTCAATGTACCTGGCTTGGGCCTGACACGCGGCTTGAAGATCTCGGTGTTTCTCGAAGTGGAAGGTGCAGCGCATTACCTGCCCGCCTATGCCGGCAATCTGGACATCATGACCTCGGCAGCATTGGCATGTGCCGAACGGCTGGCGGCAACCACGACATTGCCTGGCAACCTGGACTGATGGGCGTGCGGACACACCGCATCCGCGAACGCGTAAGCGGCGACGTATTCCATGTGCTGGATGGAGCCCCACTGTTGCGCGCCATGGAATTGGCAGGTTGCCGTGCCATTGCTGTGGGCTGTCGCGGTGGCGGCTGCGGAGTGTGCAAGGTGCGAATCCTGTCAGGGGACTACAAATGCGGGCGAATGAGCCGCCAACATATTGCTGACGGCGAACAGGAGCAAGGCTTCGTATTGGCGTGCCGCGTCATCCCCCAGAGCGACCTGGAAATCGAGCGATTGAAAGAACCTATATAGGCGCCCCCTCGGGCATCCGAAAAACAAATACAACAAACAGGTGAAATCATGAAAAAAGGCATATTGCGTCCTGGCCACGTGCAAATCCGTGTGCTGGACCTGGAAGCCTCAGTCAGACATTACGTTGAACTGTTGGGGTTGATTCTGACCCACCGTGACAGCCAAGGCAGGGTTTACCTCAAGGGCTGGACGGAGGTGGAACGCTTTTCAGTGGTGCTGGTTGAAGCGGATAAACCGGGCATGGATTTCATGGGTTACAAAGTCATCGACGATCAGTCGCTGGTGCAGTTGACCCAAGACCTGGTGGCCTACGGCTGCCAGGTTGAACATATCCCTGCCGGCGAGCTGGATTTTTGCGGGCGTCGTGTGCGTTTCTTCGGCCCTTCCGGACACTGGTTCGAGCTGTATGCCGAGAAGGAATATACCGGTCGCTGGGGTATTGCCGAGACGAATCCGGAAGCCTGGCCTCGCGGGCTCAAAGGGATGCGAGCCATGCGCTTCGACCATTGCCAACTGCACGGCGGCGACCTGCACCTGACCCGCGAACTGTTTATCGACGTACTAGGTTTTCACCTAGCCGAACAGGTCGTCAACGAAGAGGGGCATGCCGTGGCCAACTTCCTCTCGCTGTCGACCAAAGCCCATGACGTGGCGTTCATCGAGGACGGGAACATCGGCGGATTCCACCATGCTTCTTTCCTGATCGACACCTGGGAAGGTCTGCTGCGAGCGGGTGACTTGATCTCCATGAGCGACACCTCGCTGGACTTTGGCCCAACCCGCCACGGTATCACTCATGGCCAGACCATTTACTTCTTCGACCCCTCGGGCAACCGCAACGAAGTATTTGCCGGAGGAGACTTCCACTACCCGGATCAGAAGCCAATCACCTGGGAAGAAAAACACTTGGGCAAGGCGATTTTCTATCACAGCCGCGTGCTGAACGAACGCTTCCTGACTGTGATGACCTGATCATTTATTCAGATGCTCAATGAGACCCCCATGAACAAAAAACTCTATATCTCCGATGTGACCTTGCGCGATGGCAGCCACGCCGTGCGTCATCAGTACTCGATAAAGAATGTGCAGGACATCGCTCGCGAACTAGACAAGGCCCGAGTCGACAGCATTGAAGTCGCTCACGGCGACGGTCTGCAGGGTTCCAGTTTCAACTACGGCTTTGGCGCCCATAGCGATATCGAATGGATCGAGGCAGTGGCGGATGTCATCAGCCACGCCAAGATCGCAACGTTGCTGTTGCCCGGCATTGGCACTACCCACGATCTCGACAACGCACACAAGGCAGGGGCCAGCATCGTTCGCGTAGCGACCCACTGCACAGAGGCCGATATCTCTCAACAACACATCGAACATGCTCGCGGCCTGGGCATGGACACGGTGGGCTTCCTGATGATGAGCCATATGATCGAACCGGCCTCGTTCGCCCAGCAGGCGAAGAAGATGGAGCGGTATGGCGCGACCTGTATCTACGTCGTCGATTCGGGCGGAGCGATGAACATGCAGGATATTCGTGAGCGCTTCCGAGCCCTCAAGGACGTGCTCGAACCGGCCACGCAAACCGGTATTCACGCGCACCATAACCTGAGCCTGGGGGTGGCCAACTCCATCGTCGCCGTGGAGGAAGGTTGCGACCGGATCGACGCCAGCCTGGCTGGCATGGGTGCCGGTGCGGGCAATGCACCACTGGAAGTATTTATCGCGGCGGCCGAGCGCCTGGGCTGGAACCATGGCACCGATCTGTACACGCTGATGGATGCGGCCGATGACATCGTGCGCCCGTTGCAAACCCGCCCCGTGCGAGTTGATCGGGAAACCCTGGCACTGGGCTATGCCGGTGTGTACTCAAGCTTCTTGCGCCATGCCGAAGTCGCTGCCGAGCATTACGGACTCAAGACGTTGGACATCCTCGTCGAACTGGGCCGTCGGCAAATGGTCGGCGGCCAGGAAGACATGATTACCGATGTCGCCCTCGACCTGTTGAAAAAAGCAGGCTGACCCCTACCAGGAACACTGAGCATGAATAATAAAAACAATAGCGTTACTCAGGACCACCCCACCCCACTGCGCCAGCCGATCCAGGCTGGCCGAGCCCTGCTGGCGCGACAGCCGGTGCTTGGCAGCCTCATGTTGCTGGTAGTCATGGCACTGTCACTGTTGATCATCGGTTGCTTCAAAGGGGATTTCTTCACCAGTTGGGTGACCTTTGTGGTTGTCGTCGGCGTGCCCGTGGAGATCGTGCTGTCCATGCTCTGGCGCAGCCAATACCCTGGCTGGGTCGCGGCACTCCCCCAGCCGGCCAAGGGGCTGGTAATGCTGGTTTTGACGCTGGCCGTAGCGTGTACGGTCAGTGCGGTGATCTTCTATACCCAGGCCCAGCAAGTCGGGCCACCTACGCCCTTCACACTGATGTATGTGATCTTCTGCGTGCTGCTGACGTTCTGGTTCGTGATTGTCTGGCACTGCTGGCCGCTCTCGTCATTTACCGAGAATCCGGCGATCCTCGGCGTCGGGACACTACTGGTAGCTTACGGCCTGGGCTATCTGCTGTTCCGGGAGCTATTCGATTTCTCCGACATGGCCGAAGCCCCGTTCTACATAGCAAGTCTTGACCCCCAAGGTCTGTTTGCAGCGTTTGAAATACTGGCCTTCGCAGTCACCAGTGTGAGTGTCGTGTTTGCCGGTGTGCTGCTGGACTTCTGGCCACTGAACATTGCCAGCCTGGCAAGCAAACCGCGGTTGCTGGCGGTTGCCATCAACGTTCAGACGATGGCTGTGACTGCGCTGCTCTATTGGCTGGGCACTCGCGTGCTGGGAATCGAACCGGTGAAGTTCATGGTGCATGGCGCCATCGCCCTGCTGTTTGGCGCACTGGTACCGTTACTGATGTTTGAAGGCCAGTTGTTTGAACACCGAACTCAACCCCTCAGGGGTTTGTTGCAACTGGGTATCGCCTGCCTGGCAGGTGCCGTTCTGCCACGCCTCTACTGGGCCCTGGGGCCGCTCCTCAATGGGCCAATGAGCGAGGGCGCGCCCACTTATGCCCACGAACTTTGGCTCGCCTCTGCGTTACTGGCCATGACTTTCCCACTGCTGGTGGTGTCCTGTCAGTACTTTGATTTCTGGCCATTACGCAAAGCCTGATTTCAACGCGTCCAACATCTTTCATTAACCATTGCTACTCCTTACCGCTCGGGCGGCTGGGCGCTCTATTGCCTCGAATCCTGGATTACCACATGAATAACAAGAAACGGTTTTTCCTCATTGGCGTGTTGAGTTGCACGCTGAGCGCTGCATGGGCCTCTGAAGGAGGAGGCTCGTCGTACCCCATGGGTGCCGAGAACTACTTGTCCGGCGCCTTGCCGCCGCCGGGCTGGTACGCACAGGTCTACAGCGAGCACTACGCCGCGAACGACCTGAAGGACAATGGCGGGCACTCTCAGGCCATTGACTTTCGCTTGCGTGCCAATGTCATCGCACCGCGATTGGTATGGGTAACGCAACAGAAGGTGCTGGGAGGCGACTTAGCGTTCCAGACCATTACCCCGCTGGTTGACCTCACCGTAACCGTCAACGGCAACCGCGATCATCGCACAGGTCTAGGCGACATCATCTTCGGCCCTGCGCTGGGCTATCACTACAGCGACAAGTTGCATGCCGTCTACGCACTGGACATCATCGCGCCGACCGGTCAGTACGATGAGGATAATCAGGCCAATATCGGGCGTAATTACTGGGCCGCAGAACCGGTAGCAGCTTTCTCTTACGTCGATGCCTTTGGTCCGAACATGGACATCAAATTGATGTATGACTTCAACGCAAAAAACCCTCAGACCCATTACCGTTCCGGCCAGGAAGCTCATGCGGATTACGACTTGGGCTGGGGCATGGGAAATGGCTGGGTAGTCGGCATTGGGGGGTATATCTATCAGCAAGTCACAGACGACAGGAAGGACGGTGATCGCGTCACTGACAGCAAGGGCCGTGCCTTTGCCATTGGTCCTTCAATTAAATACGCCAGCGCGTCGGGCTGGTTTGTAACCGCCAAGTGGCAACAGGAAAGTGATGTACGTAACAGGCCTGAAGGGAGCGCCTACTGGCTGAAATTGACTTATCCACTTTGACCGGTGAAATATCATTCAGGCATCCACCATCAGCAAGCGTCCGCCCACCTCACCTTGCGCAAGTCAGGCCGGCACCCACTGATGCGGCAGCCATTGCTCGATCTCACTTGCCCGCTGTGTCGGCAACCGCGTCAGCACATCTTTGAGATAGGCATTAGGATCCGCGTAAAAGGTTGCTCCCGGGGGGACGCTCTTTGGCTCTGGTTGGTATCGCCAATAAAAGCCAGTTGTCGGGGCAGGCGCTTCAGTCGATTGGCGGACTGTACGAAGTCGAGCGAAACGCTAAGGAAATGAGCGACGAAGATCGCTGGCGATTACGCCAGGAAACAGCGGTGCCCATCGCCGAAAAACTGCATGAGTGGATGCTGGCCGAACGCGAACTTGTGCCCGAGGGTTCGGCCACGGTATTTCTCGGTAGTGGGTCAAGCACAGCTGTAAGCGTTCGCGCGCTGGAAAGAGCCGAGACCGCTGGGCGGAAAACTCCAGAAAGGCTCACTGGAAGCTAGGGCCCAAAGCATGGGCAAGGATATAGGTCGAAATCGACCACCCACAAAAAAGCCCTTATAAATCAGGGCTTTAATAAAATTAATGGCGGAAGCGTAGAGATTCGAACTCTAGGATAGTTGCCCATCGACGGTTTTCAAGACCGTTGCCTTAAACCACTCGGCCACGCTTCCAGCTATGTTGCGGCGTGCATAATACCCGAATGAAACACACTGTCAAACTCTCTTCATGGCCCCGCGCTGCAGGTCTGTTATGATCTTTGCATCTGAACGTTTCAAACCCGGTTTCAACCCAAAGGAGTCTCGCCATGCGCGAACAGGATTACGCAGTCAATAGCAGGCAGCAGGCCGACCAGCTAGAGGTCAGCAAGGTCCTGCGCAATACCTACGGTTTGCTGGCCATGACCCTGGCCTTCAGCGCCGTGACCGCCTATGTGGCGCAGCAGATGAACGTGCGCTACCCGAACATTTTCGTGGTGCTGATCGGCTTCTACGGGCTGTTCTTCCTCACCACCAAGCTGCGTGATTCGGCGTGGGGCCTGGTGTCCACCTTTGCTTTGACCGGTTTCATGGGTTACCTGCTGGGCCCGATCCTGAACCGTTACCTGCACATGCAGGGCGGCGCCGAGGTGGTGAGTTCGGCGTTTGCCATGACGGCGCTGGTGTTCGGCGGCCTGTCGGCCTACGTGCTGATCACCCGCAAGGACATGAGCTTCCTGGGTGGTTTCATCACCGCGGGCTTCTTCGTGCTGCTGGGTGCGACGCTGGCGGGGCTGTTCTTCCAGATCAGCGGGCTGCAACTGGCAATCAGCGCGGGCTTCGTGCTGTTCTCGTCGGCGTGCATCTTGTTCCAGACCAGCGCGATCATTCAGGGTGGTGAGCGCAACTACATCATGGCGACCATCAGCCTGTATGTATCGATCTACAACCTGTTTGTCAGCTTGCTGCAGTTGTTTGGCCTGATGGGTCGTGATGACTGATTGAGTGACGAGTGAGAAAAAGCCCGCTTCGGCGGGCTTTTTTGTGGAAGAAGGATTTCAGGGGGAGGTTGCTGGCTCTGTGGGACCGGGCGCAAGCTCGGGAAGCAGACCACGCGGTGGGTCTGGGGGTGCTCGGTGGATGGTTCCCGAGCTTCGCCCGGTCCTACCGGGGGCGTGGGGGAAACGGGGGGATTCGCCGATTATCGCGGGTAGTGGCCTTGTGGCGTGCTTGTCCGTAGAATTGCGCTCTTTTTTTCCAAGGCACCTGCCATGACCGTACAGCAACAGCCCTCCCCGCCCGACCACCAGGACCTGGTGCTGGGCCTGGAAGACCGGCCCCGCCCCCTGATTGCGCTGCTGGCGGCCTTGCAGCATTTGCTGGCGATCATTGTTCCGATCGTGACGCCCGGGCTGTTGATCTGTCAGGCGTTGGGGGTGTCGCCCCATGACACCAACCTGATCGTGTCGATGTCGCTGGTCATTTCCGGTATCGCGACCTTTGTCCAGTGCAAGCGCTTCGGGCCATTTGGCGCGGGCTTGCTGATTGTGCAGGGCACCAGTTTCAACTTCGTCGGGCCTTTGATTGCCGGCGGGGCCTTGATGGTCAAGCAAGGCACGCCGGTGGAAGGCGTGATGGCGGCGATTTTCGGCGTGGTGATCGCCGGGTCGTTCGTGGAAATGGGTATTTCGCGGATCTTGCCGTTCGTGAAGCGGCTGATCACGCCGCTGGTGACGGGCATCGTGGTGCTGATGATCGGCCTGACACTGATCAAGGTGGGCCTGATCAGCATGGGGGGTGGCTTCTCGGCAATGGCCAACGGCACCTTCGCCAACGGCGACAACCTGCTGCTGTCGGGTGTGGTGCTGGCGATAATCGTGGTGCTGAACCGCTTGCCAGTCGTGTGGATGCGCAGCTGCGCCATCGTCATCGCGCTGGCGGTGGGCTATGCGCTGGCGGGCTACATGGGCCGTTTGAACTTCACCGGCATGCATGAGGCGGCGGTGTTTCAGGTACCGGTGCCGTTGCATTTCGGCCTGGGCTTTTCCTGGGCGCTGTTCATTCCGATGCTGGTGATTTACCTGGTGACGTCGCTGGAGTCCATTGGTGACGTGACGGCCACCAGCAAGGTGTCGCGCCAACCGGTGGAAGGTCCGGTGTGGATGCAACGTATCAAGGGCGGGGTGCTGGTGAACGGTGCCAACTCGCTGTTGGCCGGCATTTTCAATACTTTTCCCAGCTCGATCTTCGCCCAGAACAACGGCGTGATTCAGCTGACCGGTATCGCCAGCCGCCATATTGGTGTGTGGATCGCGGGCATGCTGGTGATTTTAGGGCTGTTCCCGACGGTGGCCGGGGTGATTCAGGCTGTACCGGAGCCGGTGCTGGGTGGCGCGGCCATGGTGATGTTCGGAGCCGTGGCGGCGTCGGGCATCAATATCCTGGCGAGCATTCACCTGGACCGTCGTGCGCTGCTGATTATCGCGGTGTCGCTGGCCTTGGGCCTGGGCGTGGCGCAGGTACCGGAGTTCCTGGCGCACATGCCGTCGGCGCTGCGCAATGTGCTGGAGTCGGGCGTGGCCACCGGCGGTATCTGTGCGCTGGTGCTGAACTGGTTCCTGCCCGAGGCACGCGGCGGCCGTTGAGGCGTGTGCGGCGGGCTTTTTTGGCGGCCAGGCTTTATCATTCCGGCAGATTTGCTGACAGAGCCGCGCCATGAAGTTCGCCATCGCTGTATTTTCCCCCGCCCATGCGCCCTCCTCGCGCCGCGCCCTGCGGTTTGCCGAAGCGGCGCTGGCGGGCGGCCATGAGATTGTCCGTCTGTTCTTCTACCAGGACGGGGTGCACAGCGCCTCGGGCAACGTGGTCGCCCCCCAGGATGAAACGGACATCGCCGCGCAGTGGCGCGCCTTCATTACCGAGCAGCAGCTGGATGCAGTGGTGTGCATCGCCGCGGCACTGCGCCGTGGCGTGCTCAATGAAGAAGAAGCTCAACGCTGGAACCGTCCGGCCGCCAACCTGCCCGCGCCCTGGGAACTGTCCGGGCTGGGGCAATTGCATGAGGCCGCGCAGTTGGCCGACCGCCTTGTGACGTTCGGGGGGCAATGAGATGGCCAAGTCGCTGTTGATCGTCAGCCGTCAGGCCCCCTGGTCGGGCCCAGGCCCACGCGAAGCGCTGGATATTGCCCTGGCCGGCGGAGCCTTCGACCTGCCGCTGGGCATGCTGTTTCTTGATGACGGGGTGTTTCAGTTGATGCCGGCGCAGGCGCCTGGCCAGGTGCAACAGAAAGACCTGACCGCCAACCTGCAAGCCCTGCCGATGTTTGGCGTGGATGAGTTGTTCGTGGCTGCCAGTAGCCTGCGTGCCCGCGGGCTGGGCAGCGCGCCGCTGAGCCTGGAGGCGCAGGTGCTGGAGGATGATGCCCTGGCCGCCCTTGTCGACCGTTTTGATCAGGTGATTACCCTCTGATGGCTACCTTGCATGTGTTGTCCCACTCCCCCTTCAGCGATCAGCGCCTGGCCAGTTGCCTGCGCGTGCTGGGGGCCCGCGATGGCGTGCTGTTGACCGGTGACGCGGTGTACGCACTGTTGAATGACGATCTGGCGCACCTGGCGGGCCGGCTCTACGCCCTGGAAGAAGATATCAAGGCGCGGGCGCTCACCACCACGGCGCAGGTCGTGGACTACCCGGGCTTCGTGCAGCTTTCCATTGATTACGACAAGGTCAACACCTGGCTATGAGTGAACTGATTGTCGATGGCCATCCGATCGCCCTGGACCAGAACGGCTTTCTGGAAGACCTGACCGAGTGGTCCAAACCCGTGGCCGAAGCCTTGGCGGCGCGGGAAAGCATTGCCCTGACCCCTGAACACTGGGAGGTGCTGGAGGTGTTGCGCCAGTTCTACCAGGAGTTTCAGCTGTCGCCGGCCACGCGCCCCCTGATCAAGTACACGGCGCTGAAACTGGGCGCCGAGAAAGGCAACAGCCCGCACCTGAACCGCCTGTTCAATGGCACCCCCGCCAAACTCGCCGCCAAGCTGGCGGGCCTGCCCAAACCGACCAATTGCATATGACCGACTACCCCGCCCTGCTGCTGGAAACCCCTGCCGAGCACCCCTTCGCCCCCTTCGTTCGTGCCCTCGGCAAGGGCAAGCGCGGCGCTCGCAACCTGACCCGCGACGAGGCCCGCGAGGCCATGGGCATGTTGCTGGACGAGCAGGTCGAGGAAGCGCAGTTGGGCGCCTTCCTGATGCTGCTGCGCCACAAAGAGGAGAGTGCCGAGGAGTTGGCCGGTTTCACCGAGGCCTTGCGCGCTCGGCTCAAGCCTCCCCCGTTGACCGTGGACATTGATTGGCCGACCTACGCCGGCAAGAAGCGCCACCTGCCCTGGTACTTGCTGGCGGCCAAGTGCCTGGCCGGCAACGGTGTGCGCATTCTGATCCACGGTGGCGGCGCACACACCGCCGGGCGCCTGTATACCGAACAATTGCTGGGCACCGTCGGCATTCCCCTGGCCCGTGGCTGGGACGCGGTGGGCCGGGCCCTGGACAGCCATGGCCTGGCGTTCGCGCCGCTGGTGGACTGGGCGCCGCAGTTGCAGCGCATGATCGATCTGCGCAATACGTTGGGCCTGCGGTCGCCGATCCACTCCCTGGCGCGCATTCTCAACCCGCTGGGCGCCCGTTGTGGCCTGCAGAGCATCTTCCACCCTGGCTACCAGGCGGTGCACCGCGATGCCAGCGGCCTGCTGGGTGACCACGCTATCGTGGTGAAGGGCGATGGCGGCGAGATCGAAGTCAACCCGGACAGCCCCAGCCATCTGTATGGCACCACCGGCGGCCAGAGCTGGGACGAAGAGTGGCCGCAGCTCTCGGCCCAGCGCCACGTCAAGCCGGCCACCTTGGACCCGACGCACCTGCTGGCGGTATGGCGGGGCGACGCCGAGGACAGCTATGGCGAGATGGCGCTGATCTCGACCATGGCCTTGGCCTTGCGCGGCCTGGGCAAAAACCGTGATGACGCCTTTGCGACAGCACGCCAGTACTGGGACGCCCGCGATAGATCGATCTAGCCGATAGATACCGCCGGGGTTTTGCGCTATTTATTCGAACTGCGGCCCGTACACTGGACTCCAACGCTTATGAAATCTGCCGGGAGTACAGGGTATGGGCTTGCTGATCGAAGGGCGCTGGCATGACCAGTGGTATGAAAGCAGCAAAGACGGTGCGTTCCAGCGCGAAGCCGCCAAGCGCCGCAACTGGGTGACCGCCGACGGTCGCCCAGGCCCCAGCGGCGAAGGCGGGTTCAAGGCCGAGGCCGGCCGTTACCACCTGTATGTTTCGCTGGCCTGCCCGTGGGCGCACCGCACTTTGATCGTGCGTCAGCTCAAGGGGCTTGAAAGCCTGATCGACGTGTCTGTGGTCAGCTGGCTGATGCGCGAGAACGGCTGGACCTTCGACACCTCCCTGGGCTCGACCGGCGACAAGCTCGACGGGTTTGCATTCATGCACCAGCGTTACACCTCGGAAACCCCGGATTACACCGGGCGCGTGACTGTTCCGGTGCTGTGGGACAAGCAACTCAAGCGGATTGTCAGCAATGAATCGGCGGAGATCATCCGCATGTTCAACAGCGCCTTCAACGAGCTGACTGGCAATACGCTGGACCTGTATCCGGAACCCTTGCGGCCGGCAATCGAGGCCCTGAACGAGGCGATCTACCCAGCGGTGAACAACGGCGTGTATCGCGCAGGCTTTGCCACGTCGCAGGCGGCCTATGAGCAGGCGTTCGATGAAGTGTTTGCCGAGTTGGATCGGTTGGAAGCCCTGCTGGGCCAAAAGCGCTACCTGGCGGGAGAGTACCTGACCGAGGCGGATGTGCGCTTGTTCACCACGATCATTCGCTTTGACGCGGTGTACCACGGGCACTTCAAGTGCAATTTGCGCCGGATCGTCGATTACCCGAACCTGTCGAACTGGCTGCGTGAGCTATATCAGTGGCCAGGCGTGGCGCAGACGGTGGATTTCCAGCACATCAAGCATCATTACTACGGTAGCCATGCCACCATCAACCCGACGGGCATTGTGCCGAAGGGACCGGCGCAGGATTTTGCCGCGCAGCATGACCGTGAGCGGTTGGCGGGGCGTGGGATTTTTGAGGGTTGAGAGGGGGACGCGGCCTGGTGGCCGTTGCTACAGGAAAGCCATGTAGCAGCGCCCGCCAGGCCGCGTCAGGGCCTTACACCGTCCGCTGAGCGCCTTCGAACCACGCTAGTTTCTCGCGCAACTGCACCACTTCCCCCACGATGACCAGCGTCGGCGCATGCACTTCATGCTCCGCGACCAGCCGCGGCAGGTCGGCCAGGGTGCCAGTGAACACGCGCTGGTTGACCGTGGTGCCTTGCTGTACCAGTGCTGCCGGGGTATCAGCGGCACGGCCATGGGCAATCAGTTGTTGGCAGATGATCGGCAAGCCCACCAGGCCCATGTAGAACACCAGGGTCTGGGCCGGCGCCACCAGGTCCGACCAGGGCAGGTCGCTGGTGCCGTCCTTGAGGTGGCCGGTGATGAAGCGTACCGACTGGGCATGGTCGCGGTGGGTCAGCGGGATGCCGGCGTAAGCCGCACAACCACTCGCCGCCGTGATGCCCGGCACCACCTGGAACGGGATGCCATGGGCCGCCAGCTCTTCGATTTCCTCACCACCACGGCCGAAGATGAACGGGTCGCCCCCCTTGAGCCGCACCACGCGTTTGCCTTGCTTGGCCAGGGTCACCAATTGCTGGTTGATCTGGTCCTGGGGCACAGCGTGGTCCGCGCGGCGCTTGCCGACGTAGATGCGCTCGGCATCTCGGCGGCACAACTCGATGATGGCCGGGGCCACCAGGCGGTCATACAGCACCACGTCGGCTTGCTGCATCAGGCGCAAGGCCTTGAAGGTCAACAGGTCGGGGTCACCCGGGCCAGCACCCACCAGGTAGACTTCACCCGGTGCATGGGGAGGCTGGCCGTGGATTTTCTCCACCAGCATCTTTTCCGCTTCGGCGCCCTGCCCCGCCAGCTGGCGGTCGGCGATCGGGCCCTGGAATACTTCTTCCCAGAACGCACGGCGTTGCTGCACGTCCGGGTACAGGCCTTTGACCTGGGCACGAAAGCGCGCCGCCAACCCGGCCAGTTCGCCATAAGCAGCAGGAATCCAGGCCTCCATCTTGGCGCGGATCAAGCGCGCCAGCACCGGGGCGTCACCGCCACTGGACACCGCCACCACCAGGGGTGAACGGTCGACAATGGCCGGGAAGATCACGCTGCACAGGGCTGGCGCGTCCACCACGTTGACTGGCACGCAACGCGCCTTGGCGTCGGCAGACACCTGGGCGTTGAGGGCTTCGTCATCGGTGGCGGCGATGATCAGCTGGCAACCGTCCAGGTCGCTTTCCTGATAACCGCGCAGCACGGCTTCACCGCCGCTGCTCTGGAGCAATTCGCCCAGCTGGGTTTCGATCGCCGGGGCGACCACGCGCAGCAGCGCGCCGGCATCGGCCAGCAGACGCGACTTGCGCAAGGCGATCTCGCCCCCGCCCACGACCAGCACATGGCTGCCCTTGAGCTTGTGAAACAGCGGCAGAAACTCCATTTAGCCGATGACCTCAAGGCCGCCCATGTAAGGCTTCAGCACGTCCGGCACACGGATGGAACCGTCAGCCTGCTGGTAGTTTTCCAGCACGGCCACCAGGGTACGGCCCACGGCCAGGCCCGAGCCGTTGAGGGTGTGCACCAGCTCCGGCTTGCCGGTTTCCGGGTTGCGGAAACGCGCCTGCATGCGGCGGGCCTGGAAATCACCGGTGTTGGAGCACGAGGAGATTTCGCGGTACTTGTCCTGGCTTGGAATCCACACTTCCAGGTCGTAGGTTTTCACCGCGCTGAAACCCATGTCGCCGGTGCACAGGGCCAGCACGCGGTAGGGCAGCTCCAGGGCCTGCAGCACGCGCTCGGCGTTGGCGGTCAGGCCTTCCAGGGCTTCCATGGATTTCGACGGCTCGACCACCTGCACCATCTCGACCTTGTCGAACTGGTGCTGGCGGATCATGCCGCGGGTGTCACGGCCCGATGCACCGGCTTCGCTGCGGAAGCACGGGGTGTGGGCGACCAGTTTCAATGGCAGTTGCTTGGCGTCGAGGATCTCGCCGGCAACGATGTTGGTCAGCGACACTTCAGCCGTCGGAATCAGGTACAGGTCGGCCTCGCCTTCGCGGCTGATCTTGAACAGGTCTTCCTCGAACTTGGGCAGTTGGCCAGTGCCTTTGAGCGCCGGGGCCTGTACCAGGTACGGGGTGTAGGCCTCTTCGTAACCGTGCTCGGTGACGTGCAGGTTGATCATGAACTGCGCCAGGGCGCGATGCAGGCGGGCAATCGGGCCGCGCAGCAGGGCGAAACGGGCACCCGACAGCTTGGCGGCGGTTTCGAAGTCCAGCCAGCCGAACTTCTCGCCCAGGGCGACATGGTCTTTGACGTCAAAACCGAAGTCGGCCGGGGTGCCCCAGCGGCGCACTTCGACGTTGCCGTCTTCGTCTTCGCCTACCGGTACCGATTCGTGCGGCAGGTTGGGGATGCCCAGCACGATGGAGTCCAGCTCGGCCTGCAGCTTGTCCAGCTCGGCCTTGCCTTCGGCCAGCTCGCCGGCCATGCGGTCGACGTCCGCCATCAGCGGCGCGATGTCTTCGCCGCGCTGCTTGGCCTGGCCAATGGATTTGGAGCGGGCGTTACGCTCGGCCTGCAGTTGCTCGGTGCGGGTCTGTACGGTCTTGCGCTGAGCTTCCAGCGCTTCCAGGCGCGCCACGTCCAGGCTGTAGCCACGGGCTGCGAGGCGATCCGCGGTTTCGTGGAGCTTGGTACGCAAAATCAGGGGATCGAGCATGTCGGTCTCTCGTTATCAAATTAAGTCTTGGTCAGCCCATGTTGCGGGCAGGACACCGGGCAGCCGACCATATTAGCGGCCAGCGTACCGGGATAGAAGGGCTGTTTCCAGTTGAGTGTCGCAGGTTTTTCAAGGCTTGCGGCGCTGACGCGGGCTCAGGCGGTCCAGTTGGGCCAGGTGCTTGAGCTTCTCGCCGATCTTCAGTTCCAGGCCGCGGGGCACGGGCTGGTAGTACGGCCGCGGTTCCAGCTGGTCGGGGAAGTAGTCTTCACCGGCGGCGTAGGCATCAGGCTCGTCGTGGGCGTAGCGGTATTCCTCACCGTAACCCAACTGCTTCATCAGCTTGGTCGGCGCGTTGCGCAGGTGCAGCGGCACCTCCATGGAACCGAACTCGGCCGCTTCGCGCATGGCCTGCTTGAAGCCCATGTACACGGCATTGCTCTTCGGCGCGCAGGCCAGGTAGACGATGGCCTGGGCCACGGCCAGCTCGCCCTCGGGGCTGCCGAGGCGCTCCTGTACGTCCCAGGCCGCCAGGCACAGGCTCAGGGCGCGGGGGTCGGCGTTGCCGATGTCTTCGCTGGCCATGCGCACCACGCGCCGTGCCACGTACAGCGGGTCGCAACCACCGTCCATCATGCGCGCGTACCAGTACAGGGCACCGTCGGGGTTGGAGCCGCGAACGGACTTGTGCAGCGCCGATATCTGGTCGTAGAAAGCTTCGCCGCCCTTGTCGAAGCGTCGGCGGGTGTCACCCAGCAAGCTTTGCAACAGGTCGGTGCCGATTTCCTCGCCGTCTTCGGCCAGGTCCGAAGCGTTCTCCAGCAGGTTGAGCATGCGCCGGCCATCACCGTCGGCAGCCGCCAGCAGCATGGCGAAGGCTTCGTCACCCAGGCGCAATTGACGCTTGCCCAGGCCACGCTCCTCGTTCAAGGCGCGGTCGACCAACCGGCGCAAAGCCGGCTCGTCGAGACTTTTCAGCACGTATACCCGCGCCCGCGACAGCAAGGCGTTGTTCAGTTCGAACGAAGGGTTTTCGGTGGTGGCGCCAATGAAGATCAGCGTGCCGTCTTCCACATAAGGCAGGAAGGCATCCTGCTGGGACTTGTTGAAACGGTGCACTTCGTCGACGAACAGAATGGTACGCCGGCCGTACTGGGCTGCCTGCTGCTTGGCCACTTCCACGGCCTGGCGAATCTCCTTGACCCCGGCCAGCACCGCCGAGACGGTCTCGAAGTGGGCATCGGAGACTTCCGCCAATAGCCGCGCCAGCGTGGTCTTGCCCACCCCGGGCGGGCCCCAGAAGATCATCGAGTGCAGGGCGCCCTGCTCCAGTGCCTCGCGCAGCGGCTTGCCGCGCGCCAGCAGATGCTCCTGGCCGACGTACTCGTCCAGGTTGCGGGCCCGCAGGCGGGCGGCCAGGGGCTGGGCGATGGGCTCGCTGCGAAACAGGTCCATGACGGCGCTGGGATCCTCTTATTCCTGGATCACGTCGGTGCCCTTGGGCGCGACGAAGGTGAACTTGCTCTTGTCCACGGGGGCATTGGCCTTGACCGCGGTGAACAGGATGTTGGTGCGCTGGCCGACGCTGTCGATCAGTTGCATGTCATTGATCAGGCCCTTGCGGAACGACAGGCGCAGGGAATCGAACAGGGTGTCCTTGGTCTTGGGCTTGAGCATGAAGTCGATCACATCACCCGATTCCTTGGCGCTGATGTCGAAGCTCTGGCTGATCTTCGACACGTCACCGGACAGCAGCAGCGCTGGGGTCTGGGTCAGGCGCTGGTCGAGTTTCTTGATGGTGACCTGCTGCAGGTCCGGGTCGTACAGGGTGACCTTCTGGCCATCGGAGACCATGGTCTGCTCGTTCGGCGCGTCGGTGTGCCAGTAGAACAGGCCAGGGCGCTGCAAGACCATTTCACCCGCGGTTTCCTGCAACTGGGTGCCGCTGCCGTCCAGGGTCAGCTGCGAGAAATGCGCGGCCAGGGTCTGGGAATTTTCCAGCAGTTTGGTCAGGCTCGACACGTCCTGGTCGGCGGCATGGGCCGGCAGCGTGGAGAAGGCCAGGGCAGAAACCAACAGCATGCGAATCAGGCGCATGGGAATCCTCGTACAGTAGAAAAAGACCGGCCGCCGTTCATCGGTAGCCGGTTACGTCATTCAGTCCCGCGCGGGCCCTGGGGCGATCACTTCGCGCGAGCCATTGGTGTTCATGGGCGTGACCACGCCGGCCATTTCCATGGCTTCGATCATGCGCGCCGCCCGGTTGTAGCCGATCTTGAGCTTGCGCTGCACCGCGGAAATCGAGGCGCGACGGCTTTCCAGCACGAAGTTGACCGCCTCGTCGTACAGCGCGTCGGACTCGCTGTCTTCACCGTCGCCGCCACCGCCGCCGCCACCGTCGAAGCCACTGCCGGCTTCCTCGACACCCGCGAGAATATCTTCGTTGTAATCCGGCACGCCACGCAGTTTCCAGGCTTCCACCACACGGTGCACTTCCTCGTCGGAGACGAAGGCACCGTGCACGCGGATCGGCAGGCTGGTGCCGGGTGGCATGTACAGCATGTCACCATGGCCCAGCAACTGTTCGGCGCCGCCCTGGTCGATGATGGTCCGGGAGTCGATCTTGCTCGACACCTGGAACGCCATGCGGGTGGGGATGTTGGCCTTGATCAGGCCGGTGATCACGTCCACCGAGGGGCGTTGGGTGGCCAGGATCAGGTGGATACCGGCGGCACGGGCCTTCTGGGCGATACGGGCGATCAGCTCCTCGACCTTCTTGCCGACGATCATCATCATGTCGGCGAATTCGTCGACGATGACCACGATGGTGGGCAGGGTTTTCAGCAGGGGCGCTTCGTCTTCCATGCTCTCGCGACGGTACAGCGGGTCGGTGAGCGGCGTGCCCTCCTCCTGCGCGTCCTTGACCTTGCGGTTGAAGCCGGCCAGGTTACGCACGCCCATGGCCGCCATCAGCTTGTAGCGCCGCTCCATCTCGGCGACGCTCCAGCGCAGGGCATTGGCGGCGTCCTTCATGTCGGTGACCACCGGGCACAGCAGGTGCGGAATGCCTTCGTAGATCGACAACTCGAGCATTTTCGGGTCGATCATGATCAGCTTGGCGTCTTCGGGGCTGGACTTGAACAGGATAGACAGGATCATGGCGTTCACGCCCACCGACTTACCGGAACCGGTGGTACCGGCCACCAGCAGGTGGGGCATCTTGGCAAGGTCAGTGATGACCGGCTTGCCGCCGATGTCATGGCCCAGGGCCATGGTGACCGGCGATTTCGCCTCGTCGTACTGGGGTGACGACAGCACCTCGGAGAAGCGCACGATCTGCCGGTCTTCGTTGGGGATCTCGATACCCACGGTGGTCTTGCCGGGAATCACTTCCACCACACGCACGCTGGTCACCGCCAGGGAACGCGCCAGGTCCTTGGCCAGGTTGGCGATGCGGCTGACCTTGACGCCCGCGGCCGGCTGGATTTCGTAGCGGGTAATGACCGGGCCCGGGTGGATGGAGTCCACCGACACCTCGACGCCGAATTCCTTGAGCTTGATTTCCAGCAGGTGGCCCACGCCCGCCAGGGATTCTGGCGAGTAATTGACCTTCTTCTTTTCCGCGGGGTCGAGGATGGAGATGGGCGGCAAGGTACCTTCCACCGCACTGTCGACGAACAGCGGTACCTGTTTTTCCTTCTGCACGCGCTTGCTCGGCTCCGGCGGCTTGACCATGGCCGGGGCGGGCATGATCACCGGTGGCGTCTGCTTTTCGCGCTCGCTGGTGTGCTTGCTCAGCGACACCTCGCGTTCGATGATGCGTTCCTTGGCCTTGGCCTGCTCACGACGGTCCGGGGTAACCGGGGCGACCACGTCGTGCACGCGCACGTCCACTTCGCGCAGTTGCGCCTCCAGGCGGCGGCGCTCGTTGCGCGCCGCCCACCAGCGGCCAGCGGCGCCCTGCACCAGTTCCAGCAGGTCGAGGGTGATCTTGCCGGTCAGGTCCATGACCTTGAACCACGACAGATCGGTGAACACCGTCAGGCCAAACAGGAACAGGGCAATGAACAGCAAGGTGCTGCCCTGGGTATTGAGGGCATTACGCGCCAGATCGCCGAGGCTTTCGCCCAAGGCACCGCCCGCCGAGGCCGGCAGGTTGGGGGTGGAATGGAAATGAATGTGCGCCAGCGCGGCACCGGACAGCACCAGGAACACCAGGCCGATCAGCCGCCAGGAAAACAGCCAGCCGCTCCACTGCCAGGGCTGGTGACGCTCGCGGAAGATCTGCCAGGTTTTCACCGCCAGCAGCAGCGGGAAGATGTAGGCGAAGTAGCCCAGCACCATGAACAGGATGTCGGCGGCGAAGGCCCCGGCACGGCCGGCGGCGTTCTGCACCTCATGGGCGGTGCTGGTGTGGCTCCAGCCCGGGTCGGCCTGGTCATAGGTGAGCAGCGCCATCCACAGGTACAGGCACAAGGCGCCCATGGCGATCAGGGCACCTTCCTTGAGCCGGTAGTGCATTTGCTGACGCCACAGGGGCACTACGGGATTGGGTGTCGCGGTGGATTTCTTCAAAACAGGTCTTTTCCTGCGCCCTTGGGCGCGCACAACGGATGATTGACTAAAAAAATCATGCAAATGAACGGTGCATTGTACGGGTTCGCCACAGCATAGCCCAGCGCGTCTGGCGCCAGCCAATTGGAGCATGCATTGCCTTTCGTGACAAAGGCTTATGCAGGGTTTTCAAACGAGATAGCGAAGGATTACGACCGCGAGATGCGCGCGGAGTTGCAGGCGGGGGTTTTTATCCTCAATACTGCCCTCAAGCGCCTGGCTCGGGAAACCGCCAACGCCCATCCAAGCCGTGCGCCCTCCCCTCCCCCACCGCAAAAGACCCCATGCTGACCTGGCTAAAGAAGAACGACCTGACCTTCCCCCCACTGGACAAGGCCCTGCGCGACCCCAACGGCCTGCTGGCCGCCGGTGGCGACCTGAGCGCCGAGCGCCTGGTGCAGGCCTACCGCCATGGCTGCTTTCCCTGGTACCAGGACGGCCAGCCCATTCTGTGGTGGTCCCCCGACCCGCGCACGGTGCTGTTCCCCGCCGAGCTGCATGTGTCCCGCAGCCTGGCCAAGGTGCTTCGCCAACAGCGCTACCGCGTCAGCTTCGACCAGGACTTCCCCGCGGTGATTCGCGCCTGCGCCGGCCCCCGTGCCTACGCCGATGGCACCTGGATCACCGACAGCATGCAAGCGGCCTACATCAAACTGCACGAACAGGGCCTGGCGCACTCGGTGGAAGTGTGGGACGGCGACACGCTGGTGGGGGGCCTGTATGGCCTGGCCATGGGCCGGCTGTTTTTCGGCGAGTCGATGTTCAGCCATGCCGACAACGCCTCCAAGGTCGGTTTCGCCACCCTGGTGCGCCACCTGCAGGCGGCCGGCGTCGAACTGATCGACTGCCAGATGCCCACCGACCACCTGATCAGCCTGGGCGCGCGCTCCATCAGCCGTGACGACTTCGCCTGGCACCTGCGCACTTACCTGGACCAGCCCAGCACCGCCACCTGGGTTTGCTAGGCGAGTTGGTCACAGCTGGCTTACACTTATTCAAAGGTTTCGATCCGAGGGTTGATCATGACTGAGTTGGCGCGGTTGAAGTTCTATGCCACTCAACCCCATTCGTGCAGCTATTTGCCCGAGGAACAGGCCACCACCCTGTTCCTCGACCCCAGCCAGCCGATGGACGTTCACGTCTACGCCGACCTGTCGGAAATGGGTTTTCGGCGCAGCGGCGATCACCTCTACCGCCCCCACTGCCAGCGCTGCAACGCCTGCGTGCCGGCGCGCATCCCCTCGGCCAGCTTCAGCCCCAACCGCCAGCAGAAACGCATCCTCAAACGCAACGCCGATATTCAGGTGACCTCCAGCAAGCCTGCATTCAGCGAGGAATACTTCGACCTTTATCAGCGCTATATCGAACAGCGGCATGCCGACGGCGACATGTACCCGCCCAGCCGGGATCAGTTCTCGACCTTCCTGGTACGCGACCTGCCATTTTCGCGCTTTTATGAATTCCGCCGCGACGGCCAGTTGCTGGCGGTGGCGGTCACCGACCTGCTGCCCAACGGCCTGTCGGCGGTCTACACTTTCTACGAACCCGCCGAGGAGCGCCGCAGCCTGGGCCGTTTCGCCATCCTGTGGCAGATAGGTGAAGCCATGCGCCTGGGGCTGGACGCGGTGTACCTGGGCTACTGGATCAAGAACTGCAAAAAAATGAATTACAAGACTCAGTATCGGCCCATCGAGCTGCTGATCAACCAGCGCTGGGTTACGTTAAACTGAAGGGTCTTGGCGTTCCGCCCCTTTTTCAGGCACAATGCACGCCGCTTTTGCCTGGCGCAGTTGCACCGGGCCATTAACTGGACACCGAGGGCTTTACTGCATGTCGAAAGAAGACAGCTTCGAAATGGAAGGCACTGTCGTCGACACCCTACCTAACACCATGTTTCGCGTGGAGTTGGAAAATGGGCACGTCGTAACCGCGCATATCTCCGGCAAGATGCGCAAGAACTACATTCGTATTCTGACCGGTGACAAGGTGCGCGTCGAGCTGACGCCCTATGACTTGAGCAAAGGGCGCATTACCTACCGCGCTCGTTAAGCAGCACAAACGAAAACGCCCGGCACATGCCGGGCGTTTTTGTGTGGCCGCTACCTTTGCAACAACGCCTGGGCAGCCGCTGCCGCCTGACGGCAGCGGCTGCCCAGGGATCAGGCCATTTCTGCCGTGGTCTCGAAGTCGAAGGTCATTTCGCCGTCCTTCACGTCGATATGCACCACGCCACCGTGCTCGGCCAGCTCCCCGAACAGGATCTCCTCGGCCAACGGCCGCTTGATCTTGTCCTGGATCAGCCGCGCCATCGGGCGGGCACCCATGGTCGCGTCGTAGCCGCCGGCCGCCAGCCAGCTGCGCGCCGCATCCGAGACTTCCAGCAACACGCGCTTGTCTTCCAGTTGGGCCTGCAGTTCGGTGAGGAACTTGTCGACCACGCTCTTGATCGTCTCGTGGCTGAGGCGACCAAACTGGATGATGGTGTCCAGGCGGTTGCGGAACTCTGGCGTGAAGCTTTTCTTGATCACTTCCATGGCATCGGACGAATGGTCCTGGTGCGTGAAACCGATGGACGCACGCGCCGCGGTCTCGGCACCGGCGTTGGTGGTCATGATCAGGATGACGTTGCAGAAGTCTGCCTTGCGCCCGTTGTTGTCGGTCAGGGTACCGTGGTCCATCACCTGCAGCAGCAGGTTGAAGACTTCCGGGTGGGCCTTTTCGATTTCATCGAGCAGCAACACGCAGTGCGGTTGCTTGGTGATGGCTTCGGTCAGCAAGCCGCCCTGGTCGAAACCGACGTAGCCCGGAGGCGCACCGATCAGACGGGACACGGTGTGGCGCTCCATGTACTCGGACATGTCGAAACGCACCAGCTCCACGCCCAGGGCCTTGGCCAACTGACGAGCGGCCTCGGTCTTGCCCACGCCGGTAGGGCCGGCGAACAGGAAGGAACCGACGGGCTTGTCCGGCGACTTCAGGCCTGCACGGGACAGCTTGATCGCGGTGGCCAGCGAGTCGATGGCGGCGTCCTGACCAAACACGGTGAGTTTCAGGTCGCGCTCCAGGTTACGCAGCAGCTCCTTGTCGGAACTGGTGACGTGTTTTGGCGGAATGCGCGCGATCTTGGCGACAATGTCCTCGACCTGCGGTACATCGATGCGCTTGACCCGGTTTTCCACCGGCTGCAGGCGCTGGTAGGCGCCGGCTTCGTCGATCACGTCGATGGCCTTGTCCGGCATGTGCCGGTCATTGATGTAGCGCGAAGCCAGCTCGGCGGCGGCCCGCAGGGCCTCGTCGCTGTATTCGATGTTGTGATGCTGCTCGAAGCGCCCTTTCAGGCCGCGCAGGATACCGATGGTATCTTCCACCGACGGCTCGCTGACGTCCACCTTCTGGAAGCGCCGCGCCAGGGCCCGGTCTTTCTCGAAGATGCCGCGGAATTCCTGGAACGTGGTGCTGCCGATGCAACGGATATCACCCGAAGACAGCAACGGCTTGAGCAGGTTGGAAGCGTCCATGACCCCACCCGACGCGGCGCCAGCACCAATGATGGTGTGGATCTCGTCGATGAACAGGATCGCCTGCGGACGCTTCTTCAGCTCGCCCAGCAGCGCCTTGAAGCGTTTTTCGAAGTCGCCACGGTACTTGGTACCCGCCAGCAACGCCCCCAGGTCCAGGGAGTAGACCACGCTGTTGGCCAGCAGGTCGGGGACCTGGCTGTCGACGATACGCTTGGCCAGCCCCTCGGCGATGGCGGTCTTGCCGACGCCGGCTTCACCCACCAGTAGCGGGTTGTTCTTGCGCCGACGGGCCAGGATCTGTGCCACGCGCTCCACTTCGTTCTCACGGCCTACCAGCGGGTCGATACGGCCCTGGCGCGCGAGTTCGTTGAGGTTGCTGGCATAGGCGTCCAGCGGGTTGCCTGAAGAAGAAGACTCACCGCCCTCGTCGTCCTGCATTTCCTGTTCACCCTCGGAATGATCGCCGTGCCCGGGCACCTTGGAGATGCCGTGGGCGATGTAGTTGACCACATCGATGCGCGCCACGCTCTGCTGCTTGAGCAGGAACACGGCCTGGCTTTCCTGTTCGCTGAAGATGGCGACCAGCACGTTGGCACCGGTGACTTCCCGCTTGCCCGAGCTCTGTACGTGGAAGACGGCACGTTGCAGCACGCGCTGGAAGCCCAGGGTCGGCTGGGTTTCGCGGTCCTCGTCATGAACGGGGATCAGCGGCGTGGTGGAGTCGATGAACTCCTGCAAGTCGTGCTTGAGTTTGTCGAGGTTTGCGCCACAAGCGCGCAAAACGGTGGCGGCGGCCTCATTATCCAATAATGCCAACAGGAGGTGTTCCACGGTCATGAACTCATGACGCTTGGAACGGGCCTCCTTGAAGGCGAGATTGAGGGTGACTTCGAGCTCGCGGTTTAACATAGCTTCACCTCATACCCAAGTGGTCGGCGATTAACCGTCCTTCTCGATTTCACAGAGTAGCGGATGCTGGCTTTCCCTGGCGTATTGATTGACCTGCATGGCCTTTGTCTCGGCGATGTCGCGGGTAAACAATCCACATACGGCTCGCCCTTCCGTGTGGACGGCGAGCATGACCTTGGTCGCCAGCTCGCGGTTAAGGTTGAAAAACACCTCGAGCACTTCGACGACGAAATCCATCGGTGTGTAGTCATCGTTAAACAAAACCACCTTATACATGGGTGGCGCCTTCAAGGCCGGCTTGGATTCCTGTACGGCCAGGCCCGCTGAATCGTCCTCATCCGATTGCGGGCGATCCTGATTGAATGTTAGTCGAATCTGGCTGATTGCATGCATGGAAAGAAGGTTCATGGTTGAGCGAATAGGGTTGTGTGTTGACCTTGTGACCGGCTGTAAGCCCGGCCGCCGCATGACCTTGACTATCGGCAAAACGGTGTTACAAACAATAGAACCCACATTGGGGAATAAAGGTCCGCGCAGTCAACCAAATTTTTTGATCGGTCCGATGCCGGATGAAGTGGATGATACTCCAGAGATGGAGTCCTTTGCAGAGGGATATGAGCATGGCAAACGGTAAGGTCAAGTGGTTCAACAACGCCAAAGGCTATGGCTTCATCGTTGAAGAGGGCAAAAGCGAAGACCTGTTCGCCCACTACTCGGCCATCAAGATGGATGGCTACAAGACCCTCAAGGCCGGCCAGCCCGTCAAATTCGAAATCATCCAGGGCCCCAAGGGCCTGCACGCCGTCGAAATCAGCGCTGCCACTGACACCCCCTCGCCTGTCGCCGCTCCCGTGGCCGAACACCAGGCCGCCAACGCCTGAGACTGTGCCACCTGGCTCCCGAGGCTTGCCCGGGGGCCAGCCAACACAAATCTCGAAACAAAAAACCGGCCAGGAAGGCCGGCTTTTTTCGTACCGCCGGTCACATATGCTTGATCAGCGCCTCGCCAAATCCAGAACTGGACACCAGCGTGGCACCGTCCATCAGCCGCTCGAAATCATAGGTAACGGTTTTCGCCCCGATCGCGCCGTTGGTCCCCTTGATGATCAGGTCCGCCGCCTCGGTCCAGCCCAGGTGGCGCAGCATCATTTCCGCCGACAGGATCACAGACCCCGGGTTGACCTGGTCCTTGCCCGCGTACTTGGGCGCCGTACCATGCGTCGCCTCGAACATGGCCACCGTGTCGGACAGGTTGGCGCCGGGCGCGATACCGATACCGCCCACCTCCGCCGCCAGGGCATCGGACAGGTAGTCACCATTGAGGTTGAGGGTAGCGATCACGTCGTATTCGGCAGGCCGCAGCAGGATCTGCTGCAACATGGCGTCGGCGATGGCGTCCTTGACGATCACGTTACGCCCGGTTTTCGGGTTCTTGAACTGCATCCACGGCCCGCCGTCGAGCAAGGTGGCACCGAATTCGTCGCGGGCGATCTCATAGCCCCAATCCTTGAAGGCGCCCTCGGTGAATTTCATGATGTTGCCCTTGTGCACCAGGGTCAGTGACTTGCGGTCGTTGTCCACCACGTATTGCAGGGCTTTGCGCACCAGGCGCTGGGTGCCTTCCTTGGACACGGGCTTGATGCCGATGCCGCAGTCCTGGTCGAAACGGATCTTGGTGACACCCATCTCCTCCTTCAGGAACTTGATCACCTTCTGCGCTTCGGGGGAGCCGGCTTTCCATTCGATGCCGGCATAGATGTCTTCGGAGTTCTCGCGGAAGATCACCATGTCCACGTCACCGGGTTTTTTCACCGGGCTGGGCACGCCTTCGAACCAGACCACCGGGCGCAGGCACACATAAAGGTCGAGTTGCTGGCGCAGCGCTACGTTCAGCGAACGGATACCCCCACCCACCGGCGTGGTCAGGGGGCCCTTGATGGACACCACGTAGTCCTTGACCGCGTCGAGGGTTTCCTGGGGCAGCCAGGTGTCCTGGTCGTACACCTGGGTGGCCTTCTCGCCCGCGTACACTTCCATCCATGAAATCTTGCGCTTGCCGCCGTAGGCCTTGGCCACCGCGGCGTCCACCACTTTGATCATGACCGGCGTGACGTCCACGCCAATGCCGTCGCCTTCGATGTACGGAATGATCGGTTGGTCTGGAACAGTAAGAGAATGGTCTGCATTGACGCTGATTTTTTCGCCGACGCTCGGAACCTGAATCTTCTGGTATCCCATGCTGGACTCCGTTTTTTGGGGTTGAACATCCTGGCTATCCCTGAGCGTAAACCACCTGCCCGGGACCGCAACCAGCTGTTTGAACCGTGAATCTGCCGAAGAGCATCATTTATAGACCATGACCAGTGGTATACTGTCGCAGTGACCATCGAGTCACCCCAGGCCCGGCACCTGCCCGCAGGCGCCAGGCCTTTGAAAAAGCTTGAAAAAGACTGCGCTGTACCGCAGCTCGGTCGCTTGACGCTCTACTGATGCACCCCACATCATCGCGACGAATCCTCGACTTTCGGCTCATTGATGACATTGGACGAAAGCGCCTACCCTGCGCATCTCGAGATTCTGTGCACGCTTAGCAAAGAAGAGAGTTAATCCGAATATGCCCACCCGCTCAAAGATCATCTATACCTTCACCGACGAAGCTCCGGCCCTCGCCACCTATTCCCTGCTCCCTATCGTAGAAGCGTTCACCGCTTCGGCTGATATTGCCGTGGAAACCCGCGACATTTCGCTGGCTGGCCGCATCCTGTCGAGCTTCCCTGAGCAACTGAAAGCCGACCAGGTCATCGCTGACGACCTCGCCGAGCTGGGCACCCTGGCTACCACGCCGGAAGCCAACATCATCAAGCTGCCGAACATCAGCGCCTCGGTGCCGCAGTTGAAGGCAGCCATCGCCGAACTGCAGGCCCAGGGCTTCAACATTCCGGACTACCCGGAAAACCCGGCCACCGACGCCGAGAAAGAAGCCAAGTCGCGCTACGACAAGATCAAGGGCAGTGCCGTGAACCCGGTACTGCGCGAAGGCAACTCCGACCGCCGCGCACCGCTGTCGGTCAAGAACTACGCCCGCAAGCACCCGCACAAGATGGGCGCCTGGGCCGCCGACTCCAAGTCTCACGTGGCTCACATGAGCAACGGCGACTTCTACGGCAGCGAAAAGGCCGCCCTCATCGAAGCCGCGGACGCCGTGCGCATCGAACTGCTGGCCGCTGACGGCTCCACCAGCGTCCTGAAGGAAAAGACCTCGGTCAAGGCCGGCGAAATCATCGACTGCGCCGTGATGAGCAAAAAGGCCCTGCGCGCCTTCATCGCCGCTGAAATCGACGACGCCAAGGCCAAGGGCGTGCTGCTGTCCCTGCACCTCAAAGCCACCATGATGAAGGTTTCCGACCCGATCATGTTCGGCCAGGTGGTTGCCGAGTTCTACAAGGAAGCCCTGGCCAAGCACGCCACCGTGCTGGAACAGGTCGGCTTCAACCTGAACAACGGCATCGGCGACCTGTACGCCCGCATCCAGTCGCTGCCTGCCGAGCAGAAAGCGCAGATCGAAGCCGACATCAAGGCCGTGTATGCCACTCGTCCGGCGCTGGCCATGGTCAACTCCGACAAAGGCATCACCAACCTGCACGTGCCCAGCGACGTGATCGTCGACGCCTCGATGCCGGCCATGATCCGTGACTCGGGCAAGATGTGGAACACCGAAGGCAACCTGCAGGACACCAAGGCGGTGATCCCGGACCGTTGCTACGCCACCATCTACCAGGCCGTCATCGAAGACTGCAAGAAACACGGCGCCTTCGATCCGACCACCATGGGCAGCGTGCCAAACGTTGGCCTGATGGCGCAGAAAGCCGAAGAGTACGGCTCCCACGACAAGACCTTCCACATCAAGACCGACGGCACCGTTCGCGTCGTCGACGGCAAGGGTCGCGTGTTGCTGGAGCAGAAAGTCGAAGCCGGCGATATCTTCCGCATGTGCCAGACCAAGGACGCGCCGATCCAGGACTGGGTCAAGCTGGCCGTCAACCGTGCCCGCGCCTCCAACACCCCAGCGGTGTTCTGGCTGGACCCGGCCCGCGCCCACGACGGCGTGATGATCGAGAAAGTCCAGGTCTACCTGAAAGACCACGACACCTCGGGCCTGGACATCCGCATCATGTCCCCGGTCGACGCCATGAAGTTTTCCCTGGAACGCATCCGCAAGGGTCAGGACACCATCTCGGTGACCGGCAACGTGCTGCGCGACTACCTGACCGACCTGTTCCCGATCATGGAACTGGGCACCAGCGCCAAGATGCTGTCCATCGTGCCGCTGATGAACGGCGGTGGCCTGTTCGAAACCGGCGCCGGCGGTTCGGCGCCCAAGCACGTGCAGCAACTGATGGAAGAGAACTTCCTGCGCTGGGACTCGCTGGGTGAATTCCTGGCCCTGGCCGCTTCCCTGGAACACCTGGGCGTGACCAACGGCAACGCCAAGGCCAAGGTTCTGGCCGCCACCCTGGACCAGGCCACCGGCCAGTTCCTGGACAACAACAAGTCGCCATCGCGCAAAGTCGGCAATATCGACAACCGCGGCAGCCACTTCTACCTGGCACTGTACTGGGCCCAGGCCTTGGCCGCGCAGACCGACGACGCCGCCCTGCAAGCGCGCTTCGCGCCGCTGGCCGCGGCACTGACCGAACAGGAAGCGACCATCGTCGCCGAACTGAACGCAGTGCAAGGCAAGCCGGTGGACATCGCTGGCTACTACCACGCCAACGCCGAGCTGGCTGCCAAGGTGATGCGCCCTAGCGCTACCTTGAACGCCGCGATCGCGTCGCTGAAGTAAGCTTCAACACTCGAAAAAACCCCAGCCTGCGCTGGGGTTTTTTTTGAGCTGCACGCTGTAAGCTACACGCTTGCAGCTCAAAGCTCCCGACTGAAAGGAGGGCCCATGCGCCCCTGGATCCCCCATGTCACCGTCGCCACCGTCATCGAAGACCAAGGCCGTTTCCTGCTGGTCGAAGAACTCAAGGGCGGTCGCGCCGTGCTCAACCAGCCTGCCGGGCACCTGGAGCCCGACGAAAGCCTGATCGAGGCGGCCATTCGCGAAACCGTCGAGGAAACCGGTTACGACGTCGAGCTCACCGGCGTGATCGGCATTTACCTGTATACCGCGCCCAGCAACGGCATCACGTACCAGCGGGTGTGTTTCGCCGGCAAGCCGGTGCACCATGACCCCGAGCGCACGCTGGACCACGGCATCATCGGCCCGCAATGGCTGACCCGTGACGAGATCATCGCGCAGAAGGCCCGCTGGCGTAGCGAGTTGCTGCTGCAATGCATCGACGACTACCTGGAACACCCGCTGCACAGCCTCTCCCTGATCCGTTGAGCTTCCGGGCCTCATCGCGAGCAAGCTGTGCGCCCACAGGTGTACGGCCCAGGTGCGGTTCAACACTGTGGGAGCACAGCTTGCTCGCGATGGGGCCAGCAGCATCAGCACAACACAAGCACTGACCATCGCTTGGTGGTAGAATCCCCTGCTTTTCCCAGACACACACCCAATTCCTATGCGTGATTCAGCTGCTGCCCCTGAAACCCAGCGCGTTATCGTCGGCATGTCCGGCGGCGTTGACTCTTCCGTGTCCGCCCTCCTGCTGCTCGAACAGGGGTACCAGGTGGAAGGCCTGTTCATGAAGAACTGGGAAGAAGACGACGGCACCGAATACTGCACCGCCCGCGAAGACCTGGCCGACGCCCAGGCCGTGTGCGACCGTATCGGCATCAAGCTGCATACGGCCAACTTCGCCGCCGAATACTGGGACAACGTCTTCGAACACTTCCTGGAAGAGTACAAGGCCGGCCGCACGCCGAACCCGGACATCCTCTGCAACCGCGAAATCAAGTTCAAGGCTTTCCTGGACTACGCCCTGTCCCTGGGCGCCGACCTTATCGCCACCGGCCACTACGTGCGCCGCCGCGACGTCGACGCCCGCACCGAACTGCTCAAGGGCCTGGACCCTAACAAGGACCAGAGCTACTTCCTGCACGCCGTGGGCGGTGAACAGATCGCCCGCACGCTGTTCCCGGTGGGCGAGCTGGAAAAGCCGGAAGTACGTGCCATCGCCGAGAAACACGGCCTGGCCACCGCCAAGAAGAAGGACTCCACCGGTATCTGCTTCATTGGCGAGCGTCGTTTCAGCGACTTCCTCAAGCAGTACCTGCCCGCCCAGCCTGGCGAGATCCAGACCACCGAAGGTGAAGTGATCGGCCGCCACCATGGCCTGATGTACCACACCATCGGCCAGCGCCAGGGCCTCGGCATCGGCGGCTTGAAAGACGCCGGCGACGAGCCGTGGTACGTGCTGGAAAAAGACCTTGAGCGCAACGTGCTGGTGGTCGGCCAAGGCAATGACCACCCATGGCTGTTTTCCCGGGCCCTGCTGGCCTCGGAAATCTGGTGGGTGAACCCCGTCGACCTGAGCAGCCCGCGCCGCCTGACCGCCAAGGTGCGCTACCGCCAGAGCGACCAGGCTTGCACCCTGGAACAGACCGCCAAGGGCTACCGCGCCGTGTTCGACGAACCGCAGCGCGCCGTCACCCCGGGCCAGTCCGTGGTGTTCTACGACGGTGAGATCTGCCTGGGTGGCGGCGTCATCGAAGTGGCCGAGCCCTGGACCAGCAAGGGCCAGGCATGAACCAGATTCAGGAGCAACTGATTGCCCTGGGCGGCGTGTTCGAGGCCGCCGTGCTGGTGGACCGCATCGCCAAGACCGGCCAGAGCACCGAGGCAGCCATGGGCTGCATGCTCGGCAGCCTACTGATCCGCGACCCCAAGGACACCCTGGAGGTGTTTGGCGGTGACGACCTGAACCTTCGCGAAGGCTACCGCGCCCTGGTCAGTGCCCTGGAGCGCGACCCGGCGAGCCTGCAGCGCGAACCGCTGCGCTATGCCCTGTCGATGCTCAACCTGGAGCGACAGCTGGGCAAACGTGACGACCTGCTGGAGGTGATCGGCAAACGTCTGCCGCAGATCCAGTCCCAGGTAGAACATTTCGGCATTACCCACGAAAACGTTATCGCCGCCAGTGGCGCTCTGTACCAGGATACCCTGAGCACCTTGCGCCAGCGCATTCAGGTGCAAGGCGACATGCGCAACCTGCAGCAGCCCAGCAATGCCGCGAAAATACGCGCCCTGCTGCTGGCGGGCATCCGTTCGGCACGCCTGTGGCGGCAATTGGGCGGCCACCGCTGGCAACTGGTCTTCAGCCGGCGCAAGCTGCTCAAAGAGCTTTACCCGATGATGCGCGGTTAACGCTCGTCACTTCACGGGCGCGGTCGGCGCTGGGCTGCCGACCTGCAATGAATTTTCATGTATGATACGCGCCCCATTTCGTTGCCCGACTGTCCGAGAACACCCCATGCAGCTTTCTTCGCTCACTGCGGTTTCCCCTGTTGACGGCCGCTACGCCGGCAAAACCCAGGCCCTGCGCCCTATTTTCAGCGAATACGGCCTGATCCGTTTCCGCGCCCTGGTGGAAGTACGCTGGCTCCAGCGCCTGGCCGCCCACCCGCAAATCAGCGAAGTGCCGGCCTTCTCCGCCGAAGCCAACGCTATCCTCGACGCCCTGGCCGATGACTTCGCCCTCGAACACGCCGAGCGCGTGAAAGAGATCGAGCGCACCACCAACCACGACGTCAAGGCGATCGAGTACCTGCTCAAGGAGCAGGCCGCCACGCTGCCGGAACTGGCCAAGGTCAGCGAGTTCATCCACTTCGCCTGCACCAGCGAGGACATCAACAACCTGTCCCACGCCCTGATGCTGCGCGAAGGCCGTGACACCGTGCTGCTGCCGCTGATGCGCCAGATCGCCGACAACATCCGCGAACTGGCCCACCGCTTCGCCGCCGTGCCGATGCTGTCGCGCACCCACGGTCAGCCGGCTTCGCCGACCACCCTGGGCAAGGAACTGGCCAACGTCGTCTACCGTCTGGAGCGCCAGATCGCCCAGGTAGCCGCCGTGCCGCTGCTGGGCAAGATCAACGGCGCCGTGGGCAACTACAACGCCCACCTGTCCGCCTACGCCGACATCGACTGGGAAGCCAACGCCCGTGCCTTCATCGAAGACGAGCTGGGCCTGGGCTTCAACCCCTACACCACCCAGATCGAGCCGCACGACTACATCGCCGAGCTGTTCGACGCCATCGCGCGCTACAACACCATCCTGATCGACTTCGATCGCGATATCTGGGGCTACATCTCCCTGGGCTATTTCAAGCAGCGCACCATCGCTGGCGAAATCGGTTCCTCGACCATGCCGCACAAGGTCAACCCGATCGACTTCGAAAACTCCGAAGGCAACCTGGGTATCGCCAACGCACTGTTTCAGCACCTGGCCAGCAAACTGCCGGTTTCGCGCTGGCAGCGTGATCTGACCGACTCCACCGTGCTGCGCAACCTGGGCGTCGGTTTTGCCCACAGCGTCATTGCCTACGAGGCGAGCCTGAAGGGCATCAGCAAGCTGGAACTGAACGAAGTGCGCATCGCCGAAGACCTGGACGCCTGCTGGGAAGTCCTGGCCGAGCCAATCCAGACCGTGATGCGCCGCTACAACATCGAAAACCCGTACGAAAAACTGAAAGAGTTGACCCGTGGCAAGGGCATCAGCCCTGAAGCACTGCAAACTTTCATCGACGGCCTGGACATGCCAGCCGAAGCCCGCGCCGAACTGAAGAAGCTGACCCCGGCTTCCTACATCGGTAACGCCGCGGCTCAGGCCAAGCGCATCTGACGCCTTGCCCCGTCGTTCAGACGCCCGGCTTAGCCGGGCGTTTTTATTCGTGACATAAAAGCGCAACCATTCAATAGGTTACACATGAACTCTGATACTCCTCTTCAACTTCTGGGTGGCTTGACCGCACGCGAGTTCCTGCGTGACTACTGGCAGAAAAAGCCCCTGCTGGTCCGTCAGGCGTTCACCGATTTCGAAAACCCCATCAGCCCTGACGAATTGGCAGGCCTGGCCCTGGAAGAAGAAGTCGAATCGCGCATCGTCATCGAACACGGCGAACGCCCGTGGGAAATGCGCCGCGGCCCGTTCGAAGAAGACGCTTTCAGCCAACTGCCCGAGCGTGAGTGGACCCTGCTGGTGCAGGCCGTCGACCAGTTCGTGCCAGAAGTGGCCGACCTGCTGCAGCATTTCCGCTTCCTGCCAAGCTGGCGCATCGACGATGTGATGATCAGCTTCGCGGCCCCGGGCGGCAGCGTTGGCGCGCACTTCGACAACTACGACGTGTTCCTGCTGCAAGGCCACGGCAAGCGCAACTGGAAGGTCGGGCAAATGTGCGACTCCGACAGCCCGCTGATCGAACATGCCGACCTGCGCATCCTGGCCAATTTCGAGCAAAGCGACGAGTGGACCCTGGAGCCCGGCGACATGCTCTACCTGCCGCCGCGCCTGGCTCACTACGGTGTGGCCCTGGATGACTGCATGACCTACTCGGTGGGCTTCCGCGCCCCGAGCGCGTCCGAAGTGCTGACCCATTTCACTGACTTCCTGAGCCAGTTCCTGCCGGACGAAGACCGTTACAGTGACGCCGACGCCCAGCCGGTCAGCGACCCGCACCAGATCCAGCACGACGCCCTGGACCGCCTGAAGAAGCTGCTCAACGAGCACATGAACGACGAGCGCCTGCTGCTGACCTGGTTCGGCCAGTTCATGACCGAGCCGCGCTACCCGGAGCTGGTAGCGGGCGAAACCCTGGAAGAAGACGACCTGCTGGACGGCCTGGAAGAAGGCGCGATCCTGATCCGCAACCCAAGCGCGCGCATGGCCTGGTCGGAAGTGGGCGATGACCTGCTGCTGTTCGCCAGCGGCCAGAGCCGCCTGCTGCCGGGCGAGCTGCGCGACCTGCTGAAACTGATCTGCTCGGCCGACGCCCTGCACATCGAAAACCTGGGCCCGTGGATGATCGACGAACAAGGTCGTACACTGATCTGTGAGCTGGTCAAACAGGGAAGTCTGGGGTTCGCTGCCGATGAATAAGATTCGCGTACGCGTGGCTGATTGGCACAAGGACATCGCCGACATTCGACGTATCCGCGAGGCCGTGTTCATCGCCGAGCAATCGGTGCCCCCGGAGCTGGAGTTCGACGCCGACGACAACGACGCCGTGCACTTCCTGGCCTGCGAGGGCGACTACCCTATCGGCACCGCCCGCCTGCTGCCCGACGGCCAGATCGGCCGGGTCTCGGTGCTCAAGGACTGGCGCGGGCTGAAAGTGGGCGACGCGCTGCTGCAAGCCGCGATCGCCCAGGCCGAACGCCAGGACCTCAAGCAGCAAAGCCTGAGCGCCCAGGTGCACGCCACGGCGTTCTACGAGCGCCACGGCTTCAAGGTAACAAGCGAAGAGTTCCTCGAAGCGGGCATCCCGCACGTGGACATGGTGCGCTCCAGCTAACCCGCTGCCCACCCCTGTGGGACCGGGCGAAGCTCGGGAAAAGCACACCGCGGTATGACCGACACACCGCAGCGTCCTTTTCCCGGGCTCCGCCCGGTCCTACACAGGGATCTGCGCTTCCCGGCCGAACCCCGTCTGCCATAATGTCCGCTCCAATGATGGAGAATTCGGACATGCCGCTACGCCCCCTCCTCGCCACCCTGGCCCTGGCCACCTCCTTCGCTGCCCACGCCGCCACCGAAATCGTGCCGCTGAACAACCGCACCAGCGACGACCTGCTGCCCGTGGCGCAGAATTTCCTGGGCCGCGACGGCAAGGTCACCGCCTACGGCAACCAATTGATCGTCAACGCCGACCCCGACAAGATCCAGCAACTGCGCGCCCTGATCACGCAACTGGACGTGGCCGCCCGCCGCCTGCTCATCAGCGTGGACACCAGCGACAGCAATGACGGCGACCGCGGCGGCTATACGGTCAACGGCAGCAACACCCGGGTCATCACCTACGGCACCACCAACCGCACCGGTGGCGTGCAGCAGGTACAGGCGACGGAAGGCACCCCCGCCCTGATCCAGGTCGGCCAGAGCGTGCCGTTCACCACCGCCCAAAGCGACAGCTACGGTGGCCTGCAAACCCAGACCCAGTACAAGAACGTCACCCAAGGCTTCTACGTGACCGCCAGCGTCACCGGCGAGACCGTTCACCTGAGCATCAGTACCAACAATGACCGGATGAGCCAGGAGCGTCAGGATGTAGTGAACGTTCAAAGCACCGACACGCAGGTCAGCGGACGCCTGGGCGAATGGATCACCCTGGCCGGTACCAACGAGCAAAGCCAGTACAACCAGCGCGGGTATACCCGAAATTGGTCCACTCAAGGCCGTAGCGACATGACCTTGCGGGTAAAAGTGGACCCTGTCGACTGAAATGGTGACCCACAGGTCGCGAAAACACCCCACGAGTCGTCGACCAAAGACTCTGAAACTGACTGATGAGTCGTTCCAGACGAAAGATGTAGTGTTATAAAAAACTCACTACAAAACGTTTGACGACACCTTTTCGTCGAGGCATGATGGCCTCGCTCCCGCTAATCAGGGGCCCTGGAAAGGGCCTTCGGATCGGTCTCCAACCTACCCACCGGAGCCGATTCGTGTCTGGAACGCCCACAAGGCAGCCTGACGAGATTGCGACTGGAACGAAGAAGTTGTCCCGAGGGACGGAAGCGCATTCTGGTAACACGGCAAGGCCTGTTCGCCGCACCACCGCCACGACCGGTCGGTGTACACGCACAGGGCACGCCCGGCCAACTGCCACTCCCCTCTCGAACGACCGTTCGATCGTCGCCTTCTCCGTCAAGCCCGTCCCAGACCTCCTAAGCTTCTGATCTGCGAGCGCCACCATGGTGTTTCTGTAAGGACAGCGCCGGCGGAGCGAGAATTTTCATCCAAACCTATGCGACGAGGTTTATCTCCATGGCACTGACACGCGAACAACAAATAGCTGCCCTTGAAAAAGACTGGGCAGAAAACCCGCGCTGGAAAGGTGTGACCCGGACCTACTCCGCGGCCGACGTTGTGCGCCTGCGCGGCTCGGTTCAACCCGAGCACACACTGGCCCGCCTGGGCGCCGAGAAGCTCTGGAAGCTGGTGACCCAGGGCGCCAAGCCGTCCTTCCGTCCGGACAAGGACTTCGTCAACTGCATGGGCGCCCTCACCGGCGGCCAGGCTGTGCAACAGGTCAAGGCCGGTATCCAGGCCATCTACCTGTCCGGCTGGCAAGTGGCCGCCGACAACAACTCGGCCGAATCCATGTACCCCGACCAGTCGCTGTACCCGGTCGACTCGGTACCCACCGTGGTCAAGCGCATCAACAACTCGTTCCGCCGTGCCGACCAGATCCAGTGGAAGGCCGGCAAGAACCCGGGCGATGACGGTTACATCGACTACTTCGCCCCCATCGTCGCCGACGCGGAAGCCGGTTTCGGCGGCGTGCTGAACGCTTACGAGCTGATGAAGAACATGATCGAAGCCGGCGCCGCTGGCGTGCACTTCGAAGACCAGCTGGCATCGGTGAAAAAATGCGGCCACATGGGTGGCAAGGTACTGGTGCCGACCCAGGAGGCCGTGCAGAAGCTGGTGGCCGCGCGCCTGGCCGCTGACGTGGCCGGCGTGCCGACCATCATCCTGGCCCGTACCGACGCCAACGCCGCCGACCTGCTGACGTCGGACTGCGACCCCTATGACCAACCGTTCGTGACGGGCACCCGCACGCCTGAAGGGTTCTACAAGGTGCGCGCCGGCCTCGACCAGGCCATCGCTCGCGGCCTGGCCTATGCGCCGTACGCCGACCTGATCTGGTGCGAAACCGCTAAACCGGACCTGGACGAAGCCCGTCGCTTCGCCGAGGCCATCAAGAAGGAATACCCCGACCAGCTGCTGTCGTACAACTGCTCGCCGTCCTTCAACTGGAAGAAGAACCTGGACGACGCCACCATCGCCAAGTTCCAGCGCGAGCTGTCGGCCATGGGTTACAAGCACCAGTTCATCACCCTGGCCGGCATTCACAACATGTGGCACGGCATGTTCAACCTGGCGCACGACTACGCCCGCAACGACATGACTGCCTACGTGAAGCTGCAGGAGCAGGAGTTCGCCGATGCGGCGAAGGGTTACACCTTCGTGGCGCACCAGCAGGAAGTGGGCACGGGGTACTTCGATGACATGACCACGGTGATTCAGGGTGGGGTGTCCTCGGTGACGGCGCTGACGGGCTCGACGGAGGAAGAGCAGTTTCATTGATCCCAGGTGATGCAGAAGAGGCCACCCCTTGCGGGTGGCCTTTTGCTTTGGACTGCACCCGGCAGCCCGCCCCCACCCAATCCCCAACCCTTCCCACCACCTTCGCCCACATCGACTACGCTTCTACAACCAAAGTCTTGATCCAAGCCAACATATATAGAGCGAAAATCACGTAGAACGTACGAGTTGGTTAACTGTCCCAACCCTCTTGACACAACTTACGCGCCTTTAAATGATATTAATTATCATTACACATTAAAGCAGTGTCAGTGAGCGGGCTGCGGCGTTATTAATAAAACACCCGCAAACCCCCGGCCCACGGGCCCCGAAGGCACTTGCAGGGAGTGTATGTGCTTAATCCTACGAATAAATTTGCTGCAGAAAATTTACTTGCCACGGGTTTACCCATAAAATCAGCGCGATAGATTCAGCTGCGACATATCGTCACTGCCTTACTACTTTTCAAGCCCAGAGATTTTTGCTCTCTGTTAAGGAATCCAGCATGCCCGATTCGACAGGACTCATGGCCCACAACTGGGGCTTTGCCATCTTCCTTTTGGGTGTCGCCGGGCTCTGTGCCTTCATGCTGGGGCTGTCGGCCCTGCTGGGTAGCAAGGCCTGGGGCCGCAGCAAGAACGAACCCTTTGAATCCGGCATGCTGCCGGTCGGCAGCGCCCGTCTGCGCCTCTCCGCGAAATTCTATCTGGTCGCGATGCTGTTCGTGATCTTCGATATCGAAGCCCTCTTTCTCTTTGCATGGTCTGTGTCGGTACGCGAAAGCGGCTGGGCCGGATTCGTCGAAGCACTCGTTTTCATAGCAATTCTGTTGGCAGGTCTTGTCTACCTTTGGCGGGTGGGGGCGCTCGACTGGGCTCCCGAAGGTCGCCGTAAGCGGCAAGCGAAGCTGAAACAATGAGGCTTTGGCAATGCAATACAATCTCACCAGAATCGACCCGGATGCACCCAATGACCAGTATCCGATCGGCGAACGGGAAACCGTAGCCGATCCGCTCGAGGATCAGGTCCACAAGAACATTTTCATGGGCAAGCTCTCGGACGTCCTGAGCGGTGCGGTGAACTGGGGGCGCAAGAACTCCCTGTGGCCGTACAACTTCGGGCTTTCGTGCTGCTACGTGGAAATGACCACCGCCTTCACCGCGCCCCACGACATCGCCCGGTTCGGCGCCGAAGTGATTCGGGCCTCGCCACGCCAGGCCGACTTCATGGTGATCGCCGGCACCTGCTTCGTGAAGATGGCCCCCATCATCCAGCGCCTGTACGAACAGATGCTCGAACCCAAGTGGGTCATTTCCATGGGCTCGTGCGCCAACTCCGGTGGCATGTACGACATTTACTCGGTCGTTCAAGGGGTGGATAAGTTCCTGCCCGTGGACGTTTATGTGCCCGGCTGCCCGCCGCGCCCAGAGGCCTTCCTGCAAGGCCTGATGCTGTTGCAGGAATCCATTGGCCAAGAGCGTCGCCCGCTGTCCTGGGTCGTCGGAGATCAAGGCGTGTACCGCGCCGAGATGCCGTCGCAAAAGGAACAACGCCGCGAACAGCGTATCGCGGTCACCAACCTGCGCAGCCCCGACGAAGTCTGATCCAGCTCTTTACGCGGCATCGCCACAAAGAACCCTGGCTTCATTCTGTACGTTGACGAATAGCGACCGAGACCATGACAGCGGACACCGCTCTATATATCCCGCCTTACAAGGCTGACGACCAGGACGTGGTCGTCGAACTGAACCAGCGCTTCGGCCCCGAAGCGTTCGTCGCTCAGGAAACCCGCACCGGCATGCCGGTGCTGTGGATCGAACGCGCCAAGCTCAAGGAAGTGATGAGCTTCCTGCGCAATGTGCCCAAGCCCTACTCCATGCTCTACGACCTGCATGGCGTCGACGAACGCCTGCGCACCCAGCGCCGCGGCCTGCCGGGCGCCGATTTCACCGTGTTCTACCACCTGCTGTCGGTGGAGCGGAACAGCGACGTGATGATCAAGGTAGCGCTGCACGAAGGCGACCTGAACCTGCCCACCCTCACCGGTATCTGGCCCAACGCCAACTGGTACGAGCGTGAAGTCTGGGATATGTTCGGCATCACCTTCCAGGGCCACCCGCACCTGTCGCGCATCATGATGCCACCCACCTGGGAAGGTCATCCGCTGCGCAAGGACTACCCGGCGCGCGCCACCGAATTCGACCCGTTCAGCCTGACCCTGGCCAAGCAGCAGCTGGAAGAAGAGTCCGCGCGCTTCAAGCCGGAAGACTGGGGCATGAAACGCTCGGGCACCAACGAGGACTACATGTTCCTCAACCTGGGCCCCAACCACCCGTCCGCCCACGGTGCGTTCCGCATCATCCTGCAACTGGACGGCGAAGAGATCGTCGACTGCGTGCCTGACATCGGCTACCACCACCGTGGCGCCGAGAAAATGGCCGAACGCCAGTCCTGGCACAGCTTTATCCCCTACACCGACCGCATCGACTACCTGGGCGGGGTGATGAACAACCTGCCCTACGTGCTGGCGGTGGAAAAGCTGGCGGGCATCAAGGTGCCGCAGAAGGTCGACACCATCCGCATCATGATGGCCGAGTTCTTCCGTATCACCAGCCACCTGCTGTTCCTGGGTACCTATATCCAGGACGTGGGCGCCATGACCCCGGTGTTCTTCACCTTCACCGACCGCCAGAAGGCCTACACGGTGATCGAAGCCATCACCGGCTTCCGCCTGCACCCGGCCTGGTACCGCATCGGCGGTGTGGCCCACGACCTGCCGCGCGGCTGGGAAAAGCTGGTGAAGGACTTCGTCGAATGGCTGCCCAAGCGCCTGGACGAATACACCAAGGCTGCCCTGCAGAACAGCATTCTCAAGGGCCGTACCGTGGGCGTGGCCGCCTACAACACCCGCGAAGCCCTGGAATGGGGTGTGACCGGTGCCGGCCTGCGTTCCACCGGCTGCGACTTCGACCTGCGCAAGGCGCGCCCGTACTCGGGCTACGAGAACTTCGAGTTCGAAGTGCCGCTGGGCCACAACGGTGATGCCTACGACCGCTGCATGGTGCGCGTGGAAGAGATGCGCCAGAGCATCAAGATCATCGACCAGTGCATGCGCAACATGCCCGAAGGCCCGTACAAGGCGGACCACCCGCTGACCACGCCGCCGCCCAAGGAGCGCACGCTGCAGCACATCGAAACCTTGATCACGCACTTCCTGCAGGTTTCGTGGGGCCCGGTGATGCCGGCCAACGAATCCTTCCAGATGATCGAAGCGACCAAGGGCATCAACAGCTATTACCTGACGAGCGACGGCGGCACCATGAGCTACCGTACCCGGATCCGCACCCCGAGCTACCCGCACCTGCAGCAGATCCCTTCGGTGATCAAAGGCAGCATGGTCGCGGACTTGATCGCGTACCTGGGTAGTATCGACTTCGTTATGGCCGACGTGGACCGCTAAGCATGAACAGCACGCTTATCCAGACTGACCGTTTCGCCCTCAGCGAAACCGAGCGCTCGGCCATCGAGCACGAGCTGCACCACTACGAGGACCCGCGCGCGGCGTCCATCGAAGCCCTGAAGATCGTTCAGAAAGAGCGTGGCTGGGTGCCCGACGGCGCCCTGTACGCCATTGGCGAGATCCTCGGCATTCCTGCCAGCGACGTCGAAGGCGTGGCTACGTTCTACAGCCAGATATTCCGCCAGCCCGTGGGCCGCCACATCATTCGTGTGTGCGACAGCATGGTCTGCTACATCGGCGGCCACGAGTCGGTGGTCGGCGAAATCCAGAGCAAGCTGGGCATCGGCCTGGGACAGACCACCGCGGACGGGCGCTTCACCCTGCTGCCGGTGTGCTGCCTGGGCAACTGCGACAAGGCCCCCGCGCTGATGATCGACGACGATACCTTCGGCGACGTGCAGCCAGCTGGCGTTGCCAAACTGCTGGAGGGCTACGTATGACCCTTACCTCCTTCGGGCCTGCCAACCGCATCGCCCGCACCCCGGAAACCCACCCCCTGACCTGGCGCCTGCGTGACGACGCCGAACCCGTATGGTTCGACGAGTACGTGAGCAAGGACGGCTATGCGGCGGCCCGCAAGGCCTTCGCCGACCTGTCCCAGGACGAGATCGTCCAGACGGTGAAAGACTCCGGCCTCAAGGGCCGTGGCGGTGCGGGCTTCCCCACCGGCGTCAAATGGGGCCTGATGCCCAAAGACGAGTCCATGAACATCCGCTACCTGCTGTGCAACGCGGACGAAATGGAACCCAACACCTGGAAAGACCGCATGCTGATGGAGCAACTGCCCCATCTGCTGATCGAAGGCATGCTCATCAGCGCCCGCGCGTTGAAAGCCTATCGTGGCTACATCTTCCTGCGTGGCGAATACGTCACGGCCGCCAAGCACCTGAACCGCGCGGTGGAAGAAGCCAAGGCCGCCGGCCTGCTGGGCAAGAACATCCTGGGGTCGGGCTTTGACTTCGAGTTGTTCGTGCACACCGGCGCCGGGCGCTACATCTGCGGTGAAGAAACCGCGCTGATCAACTCCCTGGAAGGCCGCCGCGCCAACCCGCGCTCCAAGCCGCCGTTCCCGGCCGCCGTGGGCGTGTGGGGCAAGCCGACCTGCGTCAACAACGTCGAGACCCTGTGCAACGTGCCGGCCATCGTCGGCAACGGCGTGGACTGGTACAAGTCCCTCGCCCGCGAGGGCAGTGAAGACCACGGCACCAAGCTGATGGGCTTCAGCGGCAAGGTCAAGAACCCCGGCCTGTGGGAACTGCCCTTCGGCATCCCGGCCCGCGAGCTGTTCGAGGACTACGCCGGCGGCATGCGCGACGGCTTCAAGCTCAAGTGCTGGCAGCCTGGCGGCGCCGGTACCGGTTTCCTGTTGCCCGAGCACCTGGACGCGCAAATGTACGCCGGCGGCATCGGCAAGGTCGGCACCCGCATGGGTACGGGCCTGGCCATGGCCGTGGACGACAAGGTCAACATGGTGTCCTTGCTGCGCAACATGGAAGAGTTCTTTGCCCGCGAATCGTGCGGTTTCTGCACCCCGTGCCGTGACGGCCTGCCGTGGAGCGTCAAGCTGCTGCGCGCCCTCGAGAACGGTCAAGGCCAGCAAGGCGACATCGAGACGCTGCTGGGCCTGGTCGGCTTCCTCGGCCCAGGCAAGACCTTCTGCGCCCACGCACCTGGTGCCGTGGAGCCCTTGGGCAGTGCGATCAAATATTTCCGCCCGGAATTCGAGGCTGGCATCGCCGCAAACAGCGGCCTGCGCCCGGACCTGGCGCGCCCGATCACCGTCGGCGCATAACAAGACTCAAAGCCGGTGGTCCGTGCCACCGGCCGCTTGCCCCCTGCCCTGCCACAGGTCCGCCTGTGACGAGCGTTCGGGCCGGCACACAGCTTTCCATTAGCCACGCCCGCCCACGCGGGCCAACGAAGAACTTTGAACCATGGCCACTATCCACGTAGACGGCAAAGCGCTCGAAGTCGATGGCGCAGACAACCTGTTACAGGCCTGTCTGTCGCTGGGCCTCGACATCCCCTATTTCTGCTGGCACCCCGCACTCGGTAGCGTCGGTGCCTGTCGCCAGTGCGCGGTGAAGCAGTACACCGACGAGAACGACACCCGTGGTCGCATCGTCATGTCCTGCATGACCCCCGCCACCGACAACACCTGGATTTCCATCGACGACGAAGAATCCAAGGCGTTTCGCGCCAGCGTCGTCGAGTGGCTGATGACCAACCACCCGCACGACTGCCCCGTGTGCGAGGAAGGCGGCCATTGCCACTTGCAGGACATGACCGTGATGACCGGTCACAACGAGCGGCGCTACCGCTTCACCAAGCGTACCCACCAGAACCAGGAGCTCGGCCCGTTCATCGCCCACGAGATGAACCGCTGCATCGCCTGCTACCGGTGCGTGCGCTTCTATAAAGACTACGCCGGCGGCACCGACCTCGGCGTGTACGGCGCCCACGACAACGTGTACTTCGGCCGCGTCGAAGACGGCGTGCTGGAAAGCGAGTTCTCGGGCAACCTCACCGAGGTGTGCCCCACCGGTGTGTTCACCGACAAGACCCACTCCGAGCGCTACAACCGCAAGTGGGACATGCAGTTCGCCCCCAGCATCTGCCACGGCTGTTCCAGCGGCTGCAACATCAGCCCCGGCGAACGCTACGGTGAACTGCGCCGCATCGAGAACCGCTACAACGGCTCGGTGAACCAGTACTTCCTGTGCGACCGTGGCCGTTTCGGCTACGGCTACGTGAACCGCAAGGACCGCCCGCGCCAGCCGCTGCTGGGCCAGCAGAAGCTGGGCCTGGACGCTGCCCTGGACAAGGCCGCCGAACTGCTGCGCGGTCGCAACATCGTCGGCATCGGTTCGCCTCGGGCCAGCCTGGAAAGCAACTACGCGCTGCTGGAACTGGTGGGTGGCGAGCACTTCTACAGCGGTATCGAAGCCGCTGAACTGGGCCGCATCCGCCTGGTGCTGGACGTGCTGAAAAACAGCCCGCTGCCGATCCCGAGCCTGCGCGAAGTGGAAGACCACGACGCCATCTTCGTCCTCGGCGAAGACCTGACCCAGACCGCCGCGCGCCTGGCCCTGTCACTGCGCCAGTCGGTCAAGGGCAAGGCCGAGGAGATGGCCGACGCCATGCGCGTGCAGCCTTGGCTGGACGCCGCGGTGAAGAACATCGGCCAGCACGCGCTGCACCCGTTGTTCATCGCCAGCCTCAGCGACACCAAGCTCGATGACGTGGCCGAAGAGTGCGTGCATGCCGCGCCCGACGACCTGGCCCGCATCGGCTTTGCCGTGGCCCACGCCCTGGACGCCAGCGCCCCGGCCGTCAGCGGCCTGGACGCCGAGGCCCTGGAACTGGCCCAACGCATCGCCGACGCGCTGCTCAAGGCCAAGCGCCCACTGATCGTTTCCGGTACCTCCCTGGGCTCCAGCGCGCTGATCGAAGCCGCCGGCAACATCGCCAAGGCCCTGCACCTGGCCGGCAAGCAAGGCTCCCTGAGCCTGGTGGTGCCCGAGGCCAACAGCCTGGGCCTGGCCATGATGGGCGGCGAGTCGGTCGACGAGGCGCTGGACGCCGTGATCGAAGGCCGCGCCGATGCCCTGGTGATCCTCGAAAACGACCTGTACACCCGCCTGCCGGCCGCCAAGGTGGACGCCGCCCTGAACGCCGCCAAGGTGGTGATCGTCGCCGACCACCAGCTGACCGCCACCGCCGAACGCGCCCACCTGGTACTGCCAGCGGCCAGCTTCGCCGAAGGCGACGGCACCCTGGTCAGCCAGGAAGGCCGCGCCCAGCGCTTCTTCCAGGTATTCGACCCGGCTTACCTGGACGCCAGCAACCTGATCCACGAAGGCTGGCGCTGGCTGCACGCCCTGCGCAGCACGCTGTTGGACCGCATGGTCGAATTCACCCAGCTGGACCAGGTGACCCAGGCCGTGGCCAACAGCAAGCCGGCCCTGGCGCGCATCGTCGACGCCGCGCCGTCGGCGGCGTTCCGCATCAAGGGCCTGAAACTGGCCCGTGAACCGCTGCGCTACAGCGGCCGCACCGCCATGCGCGCCAACATCAGCGTGCACGAACCGCGCACCTCCCAGGACAAGGACACCGCGTTCGCCTTCTCCATGGAAGGTTACTCGGGCTCCGTCGAGCCGCGCCAACAGGTGCCGTTCGCCTGGTCGCCGGGCTGGAACTCGCCACAGGCCTGGAACAAGTTCCAGGACGAAGTGGGTGGCCACCTGCGAGCCGGTGACCCGGGCACCCGCCTGATCGAAACCCAGGGCGACAACCTGAACTGGTTCACCGCCATTCCGGGCGCCTTCGCCCCGGCCCGTGGCACCTGGACCGCCGTGCCCGTGCACCACCTGTTCGGTTCCGAGGAAAACTCGTCCCGCGCGGCCCCGGTGCAGGAACGCATCCAACCCGCCTATGTCAGCGTGGCGAAAAGCGAAGCCGATCGCCTGGGCGTCAACGATGGTGCGCTGCTGAGCCTGAACGTCGCGGGCGTGGCCCTGCGCCTGCCGCTGCGCATCAACGAGGAACTGGGCGCCGGCCTCGTCGCCCTGCCCGCCGGCCTGGCCGGTATCCCGCCCGCGTTCGCCGGCGCCACCGTTGACGGCCTGCAGGAGGCAGCACAATGACCTGGTTCACCCCTGAAGTGATCGACATCATCATTGCTGTCGTGAAGGCCCTGGTGATCATGCTGGCCGTGGTGGTCTGCGGCGCGCTGCTCAGCTTCGTCGAGCGGCGCTTGCTGGGTTGGTGGCAGGACCGCTACGGTCCGAACCGTGTCGGCCCGTTCGGCATGTTCCAGATCGCCGCCGACATGCTGAAGATGTTCTTCAAGGAAGACTGGAACCCACCCTTCGTCGACCGGGTGATCTTCACCCTGGCGCCGGTGGTGGCCATGAGTGCCTTGCTGATCGCCTTCGCCATCATCCCGATCACCCCTACCTGGGGCATCGCCGACCTGAACATCGGCCTGCTGTTCTTCTTCGCCATGGCCGGTCTGTCGGTATACGCCGTACTGTTCGCCGGCTGGTCGTCGAACAACAAGTACGCGTTGCTGGGCAGCCTGCGCGCCTCGGCCCAGACCGTGTCGTACGAAGTGTTCATGGGCCTGGCGCTGATGGGCATCGTGGTGCAGGTGGGCTCGTTCAACATGCGCGACATCGTTGAATACCAGTCCCAGCACCTGTGGTTCATCATTCCGCAGTTCTTCGGCTTCTGCACCTTCTTCGTCGCCGGCGTGGCCGTGACTCACCGTCACCCCTTCGACCAGCCGGAAGCGGAACAGGAATTGGCCGACGGCTACCACATCGAATACGCCGGCATGAAATGGGGCATGTTCTTCGTCGGCGAGTACATCGGCATCATCATGATCTCGGCGTTGCTGGTGACCCTGTTCTTCGGTGGCTGGCACGGCCCGTTCGATATCCTGCCGCAACTGTCGTTCCTGTGGTTCGCCTTGAAGACCGCGTTTTTCATCATGATCTTCATCCTGCTGCGCGCGTCCATTCCGCGCCCACGGTATGACCAGGTGATGGATTTCAGCTGGAAATTCTGCCTGCCGCTGACCCTGATCAATTTGCTGGTGACCGCTGCGCTCGTGTTGTTGAACACGCCAGCTGTTGCGGCCCAGTGAGGATTTGACCCATGTTCAAATATATTGGTGACATCGTTAAGGGTACGGGTACCCAACTGCGCAGCCTGGTGATGGTATTCGGCCATGGCTTCCGCAAGCGTGACACCCTGCAGTACCCCGAAGAAGCCGTGTACCTGCCGCCGCGCTACCGCGGCCGTATCGTGCTGACCCGCGACCCCGACGGCGAAGAGCGCTGCGTGGCCTGCAACCTGTGCGCCGTGGCCTGCCCGGTGGGTTGCATCTCGCTGCAGAAAGCCGAGACCGAAGACGGCCGCTGGTACCCGGACTTCTTCCGCATCAACTTCTCCCGCTGCATTTTCTGCGGCCTGTGCGAGGAAGCCTGCCCGACCACCGCGATCCAGCTGACCCCGGATTTCGAAATGGCCGAGTTCAAGCGTCAGGACCTGGTGTACGAGAAAGAAGATCTGCTGATCTCCGGCCCCGGCAAGAACCCTGACTACAACTTCTATCGCGTTGCAGGGATGGCCGTTGCCGGCAAGCCGAAGGGCGCCGCGCAGAACGAAGCCGAGCCGATCAACGTGAAGAGCTTGCTCCCTTAAGGAAGAAAGATGGAATTCGCTTTCTATTTCGCAGCCGGAGTCGCCGTGGTGTCCACCTTCAGGGTGATCACCAACACCAACCCCGTGCACGCGCTGCTCTACCTGATCATTTCGCTGATCGCCGTGTCCATGACCTTCTTCAGCCTCGGCGCGCCGTTCGCCGGGGTGCTGGAAGTGATCGTCTACGCCGGCGCCATCATGGTGCTGTTCGTCTTCGTGGTGATGATGCTCAACCTGGGGCCCGCCTCGGTGCTGCAGGAACGGGGCTGGCTGAAGCCGGGCATCTGGGCCGGGCCGATCTTCCTGGCCGGCATGCTGTTGTTCGAACTGTGCTACGTGTTGTTCGCCGAACCGACTGGCGCTGCCATCGGCCAGGAAACCGTGAGCGCCAAGGCCGTGGGCATCAGCCTGTTCGGCCCTTACCTGCTGGTGGTTGAACTGGCCTCGATGCTGCTGCTGGCCGCCGTGGTCACCGCCTTCCACCTGGGCCGCAACGAGGCGAAGGAGTAAACCATGTCATCGATTCCTCTGGAACACGGCCTGACCGTCGCCGGTGTGCTGTTCTGCCTGGGCCTCATGGGCGTGATGGTACGCCGCAACATCCTCTTCGTATTGATGAGCCTGGAAATCATGATGAACGCCGCTGCGCTGGCGTTCGTCGTGGCCGGTGCACGCTGGGCGCAGCCGGATGGGCAGATCATGTTCATCCTGGTCATCACCCTGGCAGCCGCCGAGGCCAGTATCGGCCTGGCGATCCTGCTGCAGCTGTACCGCCGCTTCCACACGCTTGATATCGACGCTGCCAGTGAGATGCGCGGATGAACCTGATCTTTCTGACCTTCGTATTTCCCCTCATCGGCTTCCTGCTGCTGTCGTTCTCGCGCGGGCGCTTTTCCGAAAACCTCTCGGCGCTGATCGGTGTCGGCTCCATCGGCCTGTCGGCCATTGTCGCCGCCTACGTGATCTGGCAGTTCAACGTCGCCCCGCCCGAAGCGGGCCACTACACCCTGGTGCTGTGGCGCTGGATGTCGGTGGACGGCTTCGAGCCCAACTTCGCCCTGTACGTGGACGGCCTGTCGGTCACCATGCTCGGCGTGGTGGTGGGCGTGGGCTTCCTGATCCACCTGTTCGCGTCCTGGTACATGCGCGGTGAAGAGGGCTACTCGCGCTTCTTCTCGTACACCAACCTGTTCATCGCCAGCATGCTGTTCCTGGTCCTGGCCGACAACCTGCTGTTCCTGTACTTCGGTTGGGAAGGCGTGGGCCTGTGCAGTTACCTGCTGATCGGTTTCTACTACAGCAACCGCAACAACGGTAACGCCGCACTCAAGGCCTTCATCGTCACCCGCATCGGTGACGTGTTCATGGCCATCGGCCTGTTCATCCTGTTCCAGCAGCTGGGTACCCTGAACATCCAGGAACTGATGGTGCGTGCGCCTGAGCACTTCAAGGCCGGTGACTTCTGGATCGTCGCCGCCACCCTGATGCTGCTGGGCGGTGCGGTGGGCAAGTCCGCGCAACTGCCGCTGCAGACCTGGCTGGCAGACGCCATGGCCGGTCCTACCCCGGTATCGGCACTGATCCACGCCGCCACCATGGTGACCGCGGGCGTGTACCTGATCGCCCGTACCCACGGCCTGTTCGCCCTGGCGCCGGATATCCTGCACCTGGTGGGCATCGTCGGCGGCGTGACCCTGGTACTGGCCGGCTTCGCCGCGCTGGTGCAAACCGACATCAAGCGCATCCTGGCCTACTCGACCATGAGCCAGATCGGCTACATGTTCCTGGCCCTGGGCGTCGGCGCCTGGGAAGGCGCGATCTTCCACCTGATGACCCACGCTTTCTTCAAGGCCCTGCTGTTCCTGGCCTCCGGTGCGGTGATCGTGGGTTGCCACCACGAGCAGAACATCTTCAAGATGGGCGGCCTGTGGAAGAAGCTGCCCCTGGCCTACGCCTGCTTCATCGTCGGTGGCGCGGCCCTGTCGGCCCTGCCGATCCTGACCGTGGGCTTCTACTCCAAGGACGAGATCCTCTGGGAAGCCTTCGCCAGCGGCCACACCTACCTGCTGTACGCCGGTCTGGTAGGCGCGTTCATGACCTCGATCTACACCTTCCGCCTGATCTTCATCGCCTTCCACGGCGAAGCGAAGACCGATGCCCACCCTGGCCACGGTATTTCCCACTGGCTGCCGCTGGGCGTGCTGATCGTGCTGTCGACCTTCGTCGGCGCCTGGATTCACCCGCCACTGGCCGGCGTGCTGCCGGAAAGCGTCGGCCACGCCGGCGGCGAAGCCAAGCACAGCCTGGAAATCGCCTCGGGCGCCATCGCCCTGGCCGGTATCCTGCTGGCGGCCCTGCTGTTCCTGGGCAAGCGCCGCGTCGCCACCGCCATCGCCAACAGCGGCCCTGGCCGCGTGCTGTCGGCCTGGTGGTTCGCTGCCTGGGGCTTCGATTGGATCTACGACAAACTGTTCGTCAAACCGTACCTTGGCATCAGCCACCTGCTGCGCAAGGACCCGGTAGACCGCACCATCGGCCTGATCCCGCGCATGGCAAAAGGCGGCAACACCGCCATGAGCCGTACCGAGACGGGCCAACTGCGCTGGTATGCCGCCTCCATCGTTGCCGGTGCCGTACTGGTACTCGGTGCCGTAGTGCTGGCTTCGGTCTGATATGAACCTTGCGACTTTGCGAAAGGAATTGAGCCCGTCATGATTTTGCCCTGGCTGATCCTGATCCCCTTTATCGGCGGCCTTCTGTGCTGGCTGGGTGAGCGCCACGGCGCCACCCTGCCACGCTGGATCGCGTTGCTGACCATGTCCCTGGAACTTGCCATCGGCCTCTGGCTGTGGGCCCACGGTGACTACCATCTGTCCCCTGCCCCGGGCGCCGCCCCGGCGTGGGCCTACGAGTTCAAGGTCCAGTGGATCGAGCGCTTCGGCATCAGCGTGCACCTGGGCCTGGACGGCCTGTCACTGCTGATGATCCTGCTCACCGGCCTGCTGGGTGTGCTCTCGGTACTGTGTTCCTGGAAAGAGATCCAGCGCCACGTCGGCTTCTTCCACCTCAACCTGATGTGGATCCTGGGCGGCGTGGTCGGGGTGTTCCTGGCCCTGGACCTGTTCCTGTTCTTCTTCTTCTGGGAAATGATGCTGGTGCCGATGTACTTCCTCATCGCGCTCTGGGGTCACAGCTCGGCGGACGGCAAGAAAACGCGTATCTACGCGGCCACCAAGTTCTTCATCTTCACCCAGGCCAGCGGCCTGATCATGCTGGTGGCGATCCTGGGCCTGGTGCTGTTCAACTACAGCAACACCGGCGTGATGACCTTCAACTACGCCGACCTGCTCAAGGCCAAGCTGCCACACGGCGTGGAATACCTGCTGATGCTGGGCTTCTTCATCGCCTTCGCGGTGAAGCTGCCGGTGGTGCCGTTCCACAGCTGGCTGCCTGACGCCCACGCCCAGGCGCCGACCGCCGGTTCCGTGGACCTCGCGGGTATTCTGCTGAAGACGGCGGCCTACGGCCTGCTGCGCTTTGCCCTGCCGCTGTTCCCGCACGCCTCGGCAGAGTTCGCGCCCATTGCCATGACCCTGGGCCTGATCGGGATCTTCTACGGCGCCTTCCTGGCGTTCGCGCAGACCGACATCAAGCGCATCCTGGCCTACTCGACCATGAGCCAGATCGGCTACATGTTCCTGGCCCTGGGCGTCGGCGCCTGGGAAGGCGCGATCTTCCACCTGATGACCCACGCTTTCTTCAAGGCCCTGCTGTTCTTGGGCAAGCGCCGCGTCGCCACCGCCATCGCCAACAGCGGCCCTGGCCGCGTGCTGTCGGCCTGGTGGTTCGCTGCCTGGGGCTTCGATTGGATCTACGACAAACTGTTCGTCAAACCGTACCTTGGCATCAGCCACCTGCTGCGCAAGGACCCGGTAGACCGCACCATCGGCCTGATCCCGCGCATGGCAAAAGGCGGCAACACCGCCATGAGCCGTACCGAGACGGGCCAACTGCGCTGGTATGCCGCCTCCATCGTTGCCGGTGCCGTACTGGTACTCGGTGCCGTAGTGCTGGCTTCGGTCTGATATGAACCTTGCGACTTTGCGAAAGGAATTGAGCCCGTCATGATTTTGCCCTGGCTGATCCTGATCCCCTTTATCGGCGGCCTTCTGTGCTGGCTGGGTGAGCGCCACGGCGCCACCCTGCCACGCTGGATCGCGTTGCTGACCATGTCCCTGGAACTTGCCATCGGCCTCTGGCTGTGGGCCCACGGTGACTACCATCTGTCCCCTGCCCCGGGCGCCGCCCCGGCGTGGGCCTACGAGTTCAAGGTCCAGTGGATCGAGCGCTTCGGCATCAGCGTGCACCTGGGCCTGGACGGCCTGTCACTGCTGATGATCCTGCTCACCGGCCTGCTGGGTGTGCTCTCGGTACTGTGTTCCTGGAAAGAGATCCAGCGCCACGTCGGCTTCTTCCACCTCAACCTGATGTGGATCCTGGGCGGCGTGGTCGGGGTGTTCCTGGCCCTGGACCTGTTCCTGTTCTTCTTCTTCTGGGAAATGATGCTGGTGCCGATGTACTTCCTCATCGCGCTCTGGGGTCACAGCTCGGCGGACGGCAAGAAAACGCGTATCTACGCGGCCACCAAGTTCTTCATCTTCACCCAGGCCAGCGGCCTGATCATGCTGGTGGCGATCCTGGGCCTGGTGCTGTTCAACTACAGCAACACCGGCGTGATGACCTTCAACTACGCCGACCTGCTCAAGGCCAAGCTGCCACACGGCGTGGAATACCTGCTGATGCTGGGCTTCTTCATCGCCTTCGCGGTGAAGCTGCCGGTGGTGCCGTTCCACAGCTGGCTGCCTGACGCCCACGCCCAGGCGCCGACCGCCGGTTCCGTGGACCTCGCGGGTATTCTGCTGAAGACGGCGGCCTACGGCCTGCTGCGCTTTGCCCTGCCGCTGTTCCCGCACGCCTCGGCAGAGTTCGCGCCCATTGCCATGACCCTGGGCCTGATCGGGATCTTCTACGGCGCCTTCCTGGCGTTCGCGCAGACCGACATCAAGCGCCTGATTGCCTTCTCCAGCGTATCGCACATGGGCTTCGTGCTGATTGGCATCTACTCCGGTTCCCAGCAAGCGCTGCAAGGCGCGGTGGTACAGATGCTGGCCCACGGCCTGTCGGCGGCGGCACTGTTTATCCTCAGCGGCCAGCTGTACGAGCGCCTGCACACCCGTGACATGCGCGAAATGGGCGGCCTGTGGTCACGCATCGCCTACCTGCCGGCCATCAGCCTGTTCTTCGCCGCCGCGTCGCTGGGCTTGCCGGGCACCGGCAACTTCGTCGGCGAGTTCCTGATTCTGATCGGTAGCTTCCCGATTGCCCCGGTGGTCATCATCATTGCCACCTTCGGCCTGGTGTTCGGCTCGGTGTACTCGCTGATCATGATCCACCGCGCCTACTTCGGCCCGTCGAAATCCGACACCGTGCTGGCCGGCATGGACAACCGCGAACTGATCATGGTGCTGGGCCTGGCGGCCCTGCTGGTACTGCTTGGCGTCTATCCGCAACCGTTCCTGGACACTTCGGCCGCCACCATGGCCGGGGTACAGCAATGGTTCGGCACCGCTTTCACTCAACTCGCTTCGGCCCGGTAAGAGCGCTATGGACCTGACCCTTCAACATTTTATCGCGCTTGCACCGCTGCTGATCACCAGCCTCACCGTCGTGGTGGTGATGCTGGCGATCGCCTGGCGGCGCAATCACTCGCAAACCTTCCTGCTGTCGGTGGCGGGGCTGAACCTGGCCCTGCTCTCGGTGTTGCCGGCCCTCAAGGTGTCGCCCATCAGCGTCACCTCGCTGATCCAGATCGACCATTTCGCCTGCCTGTACATTGCCCTGATCCTGGTCGCCACCCTGGCGTGCGTGACCCTGGCCCACGCCTACCTGGGCGACGGTGGCTCGGGCTACCCGGGCAACCGCGAAGAACTGTACCTGCTGATTCTGATGGCCTCGGCCGGTGGCATGGTACTGGTCAGCGCGCAGCACCTGTCGAGCCTGTTCATCGGCCTGGAGCTGCTGTCGGTGCCGGTGTATGGCCTGATCGCCTACGCCTTCTTCAACAAGCGGTCGCTGGAAGCCGGCATCAAGTACATGGTGCTGTCGGCCGCCGGTTCCGCGTTCCTGCTGTTCGGCATGGCCTTGCTCTACGCTGACGCCGGCAGTCTGCAGTTCGCCGAAATCGGCCGCGCCCTGGCCGCCACCGGCAAGCCCACCAGCCTGGCCTCCCTGGGCCTGGCGATGATGTTCGTGGGCCTGGCGTTCAAGCTGTCGCTGGTGCCCTTCCACCTGTGGACCCCGGACGTCTACGAAGGCGCCCCGGCGCCGGTGGCGGCCTTCCTGGCCACTGCCAGCAAGGTGGCGGTGTTCGCCGTGGTGGTGCGCCTGTTCCAACTGTCGCCGGCTGCCAGCAGCGGCGTGCTGACCACCGTGCTGGAAGTCATAGCCGTGGCGTCGATCCTGATCGGCAACCTGTTGGCCGTGACCCAGACCAACCTCAAGCGCCTGCTGGGCTTTTCCTCCATCGCCCACTTCGGTTACCTGCTGATTGCCCTGGTGGCCAGCAAGGGCCTGGCGCTGGAAGCCATCGGCGTGTACCTGGTGACCTATGTGATCACCAGCCTGGGCGCCTTCGGTGTGATTACCCTGATGTCCTCGCCGTACAACGGCCGTGACGCCGACGCCCTGTACGAATACCGCGGCCTGTTCTGGCGCCGTCCGTACCTGACGGCGGTGCTGACCGTGATGATGCTGTCGCTGGCGGGTATTCCGCTGACCGCCGGCTTCATTGGCAAGTTCTACATCATCGCCACTGGCGTGCAATCGCAACTGTGGTGGCTGACCGGCTCGCTGGTGATTGGTAGCGCCATCGGCGTGTTCTACTACCTGCGCGTGATGGTCACCCTGTACCTGATTGAACCGAACCTGCGTCGTCACGATGCACCGTTCAACTGGGAACAGCGTACTGGCGGCGTGATGTTGCTGGCGATTGCCTTGCTGGCGTTCGCACTGGGCATCTACCCGCAGCCGCTGCTGGACCTGGTGCAGCATGCTGGCTTTCAACTGATCGGTTGACCGACGGTTGATGAACGACAAACCCCGCCTCGGCGGGGTTTGTCGTTTCAGGGGCAGCTGGCATGGGGTTTAAGGCGGTATCCAGTTCATGTTGCCGCGCGCCCGATTATCCTGGGCACTACCACTTCCCAGCGATCGCACTTGTGGAAGGCGCGATACGACTCCTCGCAATACTCGGAATGCCGCACCACGATGCCCGCTACTTCACACCGCTCGGCGTCCAGGGCCAGCTTGAATGCCTTGGCCGTTCGGGCCACGATCTGGCCTTGCGGGGTCATGATCACGTAACGCTCCCCTTGGGCCTGCAACCTCAATTCATCGCCAGCCTGCAATTGGCCGATGGCCCCGTGCACCTGGGCCGTCGCCGCTTGACGCCCCGCGAAGTCGAGGTCGATATTCTTCAGCGACAATAGCAGGTAATGCTGTTCCAGCATGGCTTCGTACCGACCGGCGAAGGTCAGGTTCATGACCTCCCCGTTCACCTGCGGGCTGAACGGATTGCCACCTGGAAACTCACACAGGGTCAGGGTGTGCTCCGCGCGGGTCATGCCCACGTAATATAGGCGGCGCTCATCGTTGAGGGTATCCGGATGGGTCGGCCAGCCGCCGTCAAGCACGATCACATGGCTGAACTCCAGCCCCTTGGCCGAGTGCACGGTACCCAGGTAGAGGCCCGTGCGGGGTTGGTGACGCAGCTCCCGGGCATAGTCGTAGAGCCAGTCGATCACCGCCTGGGCACTGAGCTGGCACTCGCCCAGTTCCGCCAGCAACTGCCCGAAGGCGATGGCGAAGAAGTCGTGCCATTCGGGTTCCACACAGGCGGTTTGCAGCGCGCCCCAGTGCTGTTGCACCCCCCGGGTTTCACCTGTGCCCTGCAAGTGCTCGATGGCCATCACAAAACCACGCTGCACCGTCAACGGCAGCGTCAGTTCCTTGTCGGCCGCCAGGTGATAGCCGACACCGTTTTGCTCGCACCAGGCCTGGATGGGCGCCAAGTAGTGATGGGTGCGTGACAACACTGCGCAACGTCCCCAATCGCCTTGCTCCAGCTCCAGCAGTCGCTGCAATTGGGCCACGACCGCCTGGGCCTGCAGGTTGGCGAGCATCGGCTCGTCGCCCTCGATGCGCAGGCGCAGGACACGGCCTTGGCGTTGCGCATCCAGCGCTTGCCACTCTCCGCCAGCAGGCTGCTCACTGCGCGCCGGGTCGATACGAATAGGGTGGTGGCGCTTCAGGCGGTCTGGGTTGCGCTCGATCAACTGGTTGGCGGCGGCGATGATATGGGCCGTGGAGCGGTAGTTGTCGGTCAGGTAGCTGGTGCTGGCCTGGTAGTCCTCACGGAACCGCAGGATGTAGCGGTTGTTGGTGTCGCGCCAGGCATAGATGTTCTGGTCGTCATCGCCTACCGCCAGGATGCACGGGCGCCCCTCCTCCTCCGCGTTGCGCCCGGCGAGGGCGCTGATCAGGCGGTACTGGGTTTCGTCGATGTCCTGGTATTCGTCCACCAGGATGTAGCGATAGCCTCGCAGCAATTGCTCACGCAGGTCATCCTCGCCCTCCACTTGACGCTTGCCTTCCAGCAGCTCGACGGCTTCGTCGAGCACCTGCGCCAGAGTCCCCGCCTCCACGGCCTGCCCACGAGTAAAGCGCGTGCCCGTCAGGCGCATCGCCATGCGGTGATAGGTCATGACATTGACGCCGAACGCATCAGCACCCACCAGTTTGACCAGCCGCGTCTTGATCTCGTTGGCGGCATGGCGGTTGAAGGTCAAGGCCACGATGCTACTGGCCGGTACCCGGCGCACGCGCAACAAGTAGGCGATACGGTGCACGATGACACGGGTCTTCCCCGAACCGGGGCCCGCCAGAACCAGGCGGTTGAGGTCATCGTCATCGGCCACCACCAGGCGCTGGGGCGTGCTGAGGCGGTCGATGATGGCGCGCCAGGACTCTTCACTGGTCGCCAGCTTGAGGATGTCTTCGCGGCCATTGAAATAGCGCTTGATGAAGGCCTGCTTGGCATCGGAGAAGTAGTGCATGACCAGGCGCAGGGTATCAGCCATTTCCCCCAGTGCCACTTCAGCGTATTCACGCATGACATGCACCTGAATGCGTTTTTCCCGGTAGTGCTCGTCCAGGCGCAGATAATCGTCCTTCAGGTAATTGCCGCGCTTGGCGGGGTTGACTTCGATGGTCATGGCGCGGCGCATCACGGTCATGCCATGGTTGAGCGTGATGATTTCCTGTCGGTGCAGGTACAGCAGCACATGCTCGACCGCTTTGCGCCGCTGCACGCCGGGGATATGCACGCGCAGATGCAGGTCATCTTCGATCACCCGGGCCAACTCGCCAAACGTGGTCTCCACCAGCAAGTCTTTGCCGCGCATTCCAGGCGGTAGTTTGGCAACCAGGCGGTCCAGGAGCACCACCGCCAGGTCGCGGCGCTTTTTGCCCAATTGCTGGACCTGCCGCCAGGCGAGGCCGCCCTTGATCCGCAGTTTGAGATAATCAGAGCTCACCTGGCGCAACTCGAAACTGCTGCGCTGCTGGCTGTCGGCATCATGGTCGTGGGCCAGGCTGCGCAACAGGCGCACTACATGCAAGGGCAGCAGCTCCCCTTGCCCGCTGAGCGCCTTGAGCTGTTGGGTCAGGGCGGCAAGGTTCAGATCCTGCCAGGCACCCTGCTCGGCGTCCGGGCCCTGCTCAGACAGTAGATCAAGCAGGCACCGTTCCAGCTCCAGGCTGCCCTCCAGGCGCTGGGTGGAAGCCCCCACCACCCCATAACGCAGGTACAACGTGAGCTTCGAATCGTTCTCCAGCACCCCCATCTCTTCCAGTTGCCTGAGGGTGGCAGCCACCTCGTCGCTGGTCAGACTGGTCAGGCGCATCAGTGCGTCAGTGTCAATGCGCTGATCGGCATCGGCGTCGTACAGGTAGCGCAGGATGGCCTGGAATTCGCTGAGCCGGCGCGCCGGCAGGCCGGCCTTCGCCAAGCGTTTTTCCGCATCCTCCTGGCTCAGGATCAAGGTAGCCGGGAAGATCTGAGTATGGTTTTCTTCACGCTTGAGGTACTGGCCGCGCTCCAGCCAGGCCACCGCCGTCACCACCTTGGTCTGTGCGTCGCGTTCGTCGGCGTTGAAACGGGTGTCCACCTGCTCGTCGGCCAGCACTTCGCCAGCGGTGATGACCAGCTTGCCGCCCTTGCGCCGGTCAGCTTCGCGGCGCAGCTTGCGCAGGATCTGCTGAATATCGCGCAGGGACAGTTTCGAGCGTTCGGTCATGCCGAACTGCGTCTCGATGTCCTGCAGGTCATACAACAGCACACACCGCGCCGCCTGCTGGTCACGACCGGCACGGCCAGCTTCCTGCAGATAGTTTTCCAGCGAGCCAGGGATGTCGGCATGCACCACCAGGCGGATATCGGCCTTGTCAACGCCCATGCCAAAGGCGTTGGTGGCGACGATTACCCTCAACTGGCCGGCCTTGAAGGCATCCTGAGTATCGGTCTTGTCATGGGGCTCCAGGCCGGCATGGAAATGCCGGCACAGCCAGCCCTGGCCGATCAGAAAATCGGACAATTCCTCAGCGTTCTTGCGGCTGGAGACAAACACTACCGCCCCGCCCTCACCGCTGCTCAGTTGATCATCGAGCAACTGGTGGGTGCGTGCCCATTTCTCCGCCCGTGGGCAGGGCAACACCTCGAAGCTGAGGTTGATTCGCTCATGAGTGCCGATGTGGCTGTCGAACTCGATGTTCAAGTGCTCGCGGAAATGTTCGCGGATATCTTCCAGCACGTCCGGTTTCGCCGTGGCGGTGAAGCAACCGATGGGCGCCAGTAGGCCGTCGCCGGTGTATTCACCGATGAACCGCGACACGTATTGATAGTCCGGGCGGAAATCATTGCCCCATTTCGACAGGCAATGCGCCTCGTCGAAGATCCAGGCACCCACTTGGCGCTGGCGTACGGCCCGCCGGAACGCCTTGTTGCGAAACTGCTCAGGGGATACCAGCAAAATTCCCACATCGCCCATCTGCACCTTCTCCAGCACCTCCGCCCGCTCGGGCATCGTGAGCAGACCGTTGAGGGTGGCCGCGCACTGGACATTCCGGGCCAACAGGCCATCGACCTGATCCTTCATCAGCGACTGCAGCGGCGAGACGATCACCGTCAGGCTGGCATTGCGGTGATAGCGGTTCAGCGCCGGCAACTGGTAACACAGCGACTTACCGCCACCGGTGGCCAGAATCGCCAGCACGTGCTTGCCACGCATGCCGTCCAACACCACATCGTGCTGCAGGCTTTCGCCGGGCGCCTCGTAACGGAAGTCATCGAAGCCGAAATAGCGCTTGAGCTCATGGCGCGGGTCATGGGTGGTCGAGCAATAATCGCAATCGGCCCCGCCGCACGGGGTATCGCGCAGTTCCCCAAGCAAGCGCCCCACGTCGGGAAACTGATGCCGCACCCAGGGCGCCAGCACCGAGTTGCCACCGGATACCCGCAGCCAGGCCAGTACATAGGCCAGGGGCTGGTGAAGCGTCGGATTCAGCACGTCGACGGCCAACAACTGCGCCAGGCGCGTCCGACAGACCTTCAGGGTACGTGTCAGGGTGGGATCGGTTTCGCGCAGCAGCCGCGCGATGAGAGTGCGCAGTTCGCTTGTCGACACCGGGTCGCGGCCGGTGAGCGAGTAGAAAAAACCGTGCAGGTCGCTGCGCGCATCCGGAGCCAACAGTGCCTGATAACACAGCAGCTCGGCCTGGTGTTGCTGGTTCAACTGTTCGAACGCATCGCGCTGGTCCTGGAAAAGGACCAGCGTGGAACGACAATCTGCCAGCGGCGAATTGAGGCTGTCGCGGATCAGTTTGTAGTCCTTGACCAGCCTGTGGTATGGGTTCTGCGGGAAGGCCAGGGGCGACAACCGCAGGGTGTCGACTACCGGCAGGCGGTGCAGTGCCAGGCCTGGCGACTGTTGCAGCAGGATGGGCAGGTCATGATCGAGCACATTGTGGCCCAGCACGAAGGCTGCCCCTTCGCCCAGACGATCCAGTTGCCGGTACGCCTCGTCGATGGTCTTGGGGGTGACCTTTATTTCGAGCTCAGCCGCCAGGTCCGGGCGCAGGGCGCCGAGCATGAACACCTGCTCGGGCCGAGTGCCCTGGGCGGGGGCGACTTCGAGGTCCAGGATCAGGCTCTTGGGTACTGCATGGGGCGAAGCCATTCGCTTGGCGGTCCTTGCGTCGAAATGGGGATCAACGCAGTTTAACGCGAAACGCACGCAGCCCGCTCACCCCCCAGCCTTGCGCCGAGCGTGTAGCGCCTTGGGCATGTGAGTTGAAACAGACCACCGCCCTGCCCCACTGACTTGACTAGTCCACACGCAACGCTTCTGCGATCAGCTCGTCCACTGCGGTAGCACAGCGAACGCGGAAATGGCCCGGGAGCGTGCAGAGCTGAGGGCTGCCCAATATCCGCAGCTTCGCGCCTTCAGCCATGGCCTCAAGGTCGATACCTTGCGCCTCAAGCTGCTGGATGATTGCGAACATTGCCAGCTTCTGTTGTTCTGACGTTGCCATCTGCATGACTGACCTTCCTCAGCTCGCAAGAGGTGGAGCTTGTTGAGGTTAGGCATGCTGAGGTCGATGCTGGTTCAGAATTATTCAGGCAGGTCTCATTTGCCACCGTGAGTGGCAAATTGTGCCGCCGTCCGGCGGTAGACCAGATGAATCGGCATATCATCAGGACCTGATGCATCGAATTCTTTTAGAGTATTGGTGAAACACCCCACTCGTGAGTCGTTTGAATTTCGGAGAATGCAGCGAGCACAGAGGCCCCTGGCTCCTCGGAAAAATGGGGTGATCATTTCGCCGCCAAGCTGATGATCGATGTGGGCAAGGCCCCCGCCAGCTCCATCTGGCGCAGTACCGCTGACTCCGTCCGAGAAGACGCGCTGCCGACAACATCGACAGGGATGTGCACGGTGTAGCCTGCATTGATAGCCCCCAAAGACGACTCCAGCACAGCTACCTCAGTCGCAAACCCGCAGATTCGACCGGACTGAGCCTCAGCCCGGTATTATATCGAGGCGCTACCGGGTACCAAGCTCAAGTATTTGTCGCTCAGGTACTTCCATCACTGAGGCAGTGCGTAGGCTACAACGTAGTCTCCCTTCTGCGTCGTAGCGGAATTTCCGCCCGCGCTGATGACCAGGAATTGCCTGCCGCTTTTAGGCGAGATGTAAGTCATCGGCGTCGCTTCCGCACCAACAGGCAGGCGTCCTTTCCACAGTTCCTCGCCCGTGCGCACATCCAGTGCCCGGATATAGAAGTCCTGCGACGCGGCAATAAACACCAGGCCGGTCGACGTGGTGACTGGCCCACCCCGAGTCGGCATGCCAATAGGCATCGGCAGGTGGGTGGCTATACCCAGAGGGCCAGTGTCCTCCGTCGTTCCAAGCGGCATCGACCATGCAACCTTGCGCGTTGCCAGATCGATAGCGTTGATGGTTCCGTAAGGCGGTTCTTGGCAGGGGATGCCCAATGGCGAGAGAAAACGCCCCTGCTCAATACCCCAAGGGGTTCCCTCTTGCGGCGCATTACCCTCGTGCCCGCCACCAGCCATCGTTTTTTCGTCATAGGCCGCGCGCGGAATCATACGATTCCAGATGGCGACACGGGTATCGTTCACGACCAGGTAGCCGAGGTTTTCCGCGACAGAAGCAGAGCCCCAATTCATGCCACCCAACCAGCTTGGGTACTGAATCGTCAGGCGTTCACCAGGAGGTGTGAATTCACCCTCGTAGCGAGCCTTACGAAAATCGATCCGGCAGATCAACTGATCAATCGGCGTCAGCCCCCACATGCGCTTCTCGCTGAGGGGTTCCGTGCCGATAGCGGGCATGCCTACGGAATACGGTTGGGTCGGCGAACTGCGGTCGTCGGCAACACCACCCTGGGGAACCTGACGCTCTTCGACCTTGGCGATCGGCGTACCCGTCCGGCGATCAAGCATGAAGATCTGACCGCGCTTGGTCGTCTGGATCAGGGCTGGCAAGGTACCGCCGTGTCCATCCGGAACATCATAAAGGGCCGGTTGAGACGGTACGTCGTAGTCCCACCGGTCGTGATGCACGGTCTGGAAATGCCAACGCTCGCGCCCCGTTGCGATATCCAGCGCGACAATGGACGAGGAATAGCGATCGTCAGCTGCAGATCTTTCGCCGCCCCAAAAATCCGGCGTCGCATTACCCGTGGGCAGATAGATAAGCCCCAATGCGTCGTCAAACGCAGGTGTCGACCAGACGTTGGGCGTACCCGGCGTATAGCTTTGCCCTTCGGGCGGTTCACGGGTAATCGCGGGGTTACCCAAATCCCATGCCCAGACAAGCGCGCCTGTACGGACATTGAATGCACGTACGACTCCGGAAGGCTCCCCGGTTTTCTGGTTATCCCAGACCAGTCCACCGACGACGACCAAATCGCGCACTACAGTGGGGGCCGCTGTTGGAAAATAGAGCTCCTTGTCAGGGCTCCCCATACCGATCCGCAGGCTTACGCTGCCGTGGTCGCCGAAATCGGTACAGGCCTCCCCCGTTTGCGCATCAACGGCAATCAGTCGCGCATCGACGGTGGTGGCGATAATCCGGCGAGTGCAAGCAGCCAGAGGCGTCGGGCTGCCCGAATCCGATGTTTGTGCGGTCGAGTCGTGATAACCCACCCCGCGACAGCGCGGGTAGACGTTGTTGGTTTGTACCTTGGGATCATGGTGCCAGATCTCCTTCCCGGTCTCATCGTCCAGGGCAAACAGCTGGCTGGACTGAGTACAACCGTAGAGCACGCCAGCGACGTGCAGTGGCGTGACCACATGGCCTTCGTTACTCCCCTTTGGGATTTCTCCCGTCCGATACGTCCAGGCGACCTTGAGGTCAGAGACATTTTCCGGAGTGATCTTGTCCAGGACGGCGTGCCGAGTGCCTGATGGGGTATGCCCGAAGTAGCGCCAATCGGCAGCAGGCTGGACGGTGCCGACAGCTTTGCCAGGCACAGGAGTCGGTGCTCCGTCGGCTGTCTGGATTGGCTGTGGTTGCAGCGCTGCGTAGAACGTAGCGGCGAGGCCCACGGCCACCACCAATGCACCCGCATGGGACAGCCTGGCTTTGGAAGGCTTGCCGCCAGGCAGCAGCGCGGGTATCGCCAGCAGTACCAACAGAGCGAGGACTGCCAACGCTACCAATCGAGAAAACAATGGCCAGAAGGCCAGGCCTACGTCCCACACAGACCAGGCTATCGACGCAACGAACACCGCCAGATACAACAAGGCGCCAAGCAGATGTCCACGCACCAAAAGTATCCCGGCAGCGGCCATGCCCAGACCAGCCAAGGCAAAGTACCAGGAGCCGCCCAACGTGATGAGGTAAGCGCCCGCGACGAGCATGAAACCCCCGGGAAGGAAGGTGATAACCCCCAGTGCAATCAGCAGCGTACGAACAGTCCGAGAGAGGTGCGTGTCCTGCATAAATGACTTCCTTGATACTGAGTTTGAGCATTGCACTCTTGGGCCTGCCCAGGCGTGAACGGAGAAATCGCAGCGCCCCAGACGGGTCAACGCATGACGAAACCGCCGTCCACCGAAATGGATTGCCCAGTCACGTAGCTGGAGTACTTGCTGCTCAACCAGAGGACGGCGTCAGCGATTTCCTCGGGCTGTCCATGTCGGCCCATCGGCACGGCTTTGGTCATGCCTTCGAGAGCCTCACCCTGCCCCGATGCAACCATTTGATCGACCATGGGCGTCCAGATCAGCCCCGGGCACACGGCATTCACACGGATGTTACGGGCGGCATATTCGAGCGCGGCGCTTTTGGTCAAGCCGATCACACCATGCTTGGCAGCGTGATAATTGGCGCGCTCTGCGCCTCCCACAAGGCCTCCCAGCGAAGAACAGTTCACGATGGTGCCGCTACCTTGACGGCGCATGTGTTCCAGCTCGAACTTCATGCAGGCCCAGACGCCACGAAGGTTGATGGACATCACGCGGTCATAGTCGTCGACGGTCGCGTCGGCAATTTCAGCCAGGATGTTCTGGATACCTGCATTGTTGAATGCAGCGTCGAGTTGCCCGAATGTGGCGATGGTCTCCTTGACCATGGCCTCGACCTGGTCGATGTCGGCAACATCACAGCGAAGGCCGATCGCCTTGTGGCCGGCAGCGACCAATGCCTCAGCCTGTACTCGTGCGGCGTCGCCATTGACGTCTGCAAGCGCGACCGACGCTCCAGCCTGGGCGAATGCTTTGGCGGTAGCCAAACCAATACCCGAAGCAGCGCCAGTAATCAGTGCGACTTTGTTCTCAAACGAAAAGCTCATTGAAAATTCCTCGATTTGTTAAAGGTGATCAGATTTATGAGTGGCCAGCACACAGGCCGCACTGAACAGGCAGCCAAGCCCACAGATACCCACCACCAAGCCCATGGGCCATGGAGTGCCATCTGCGAATCTGGCGACGAGGGCCGAGCCCAAAATGCCCGCGCCGTACTGCAGTGCACCGGCGAGCGCCGATGCCGTGCCCGAGAACTGGGGAAGGCATCCCAAGGCCCCCGTAATGGTGTTTGCCAGGACAAAGCCTGTGGCAGTAACGAATACAAAACAGCCACAGATCAGCAGCGGTAGCCCGCCCCAGCCCGCCCATGTATTGAATGCGATGACGCCCCCAGCAATGGCTGAAATGAAGCCTCCCACCAGCAAAAGCGAGTCGGTCTCATGGCGATTAAGTAGTCGCGCGTTGAGCTGGTTCGTCACCATCAGGCCGACGATGCCGGCACCAAAAAGCGTGCCATACCACTGTGGATTCACGTGGTGATAGGCGATATAAGCGAAGGGTGATCCTGCGATGTAGGCAAAGGTGCCTGCGTAGAAGAATCCGCCTGTGGCGATGTAGGCCATGAACCTGGGTATGCGCAGCAGGAGGCCATAACGCTGCACGATCGTTTGCAGCGACGTCGGGCTTCGCCGTTCGGGCGGCAGGGTTTCGGGCAACAGCAGCAGACTGGCAAGCGTAGCCAGGCCCACCACGACTAATGTCCAGAAGATCGCTTGCCATGAGAACAGATGTAAAATCTGTCCACCTACCGTAGGGCCCGCCAGTGGCGCGACGGCCATGATGGTCATCAACGTCGACATCTTTTGCCCGGCACGGCGACCTTGATAAAGATCGCGCACCATTGCCCTGGCAAGAACAACGTTGGCGCACGCGCCCAACGCTTGCACTACGCGCCAGCCAATCAACGCTGCTCCGTCAGCGGCCAGTGCACAGCCGGCTGAGCCCACAATGAACAACAGACACCCGAGCGCTACAGGCAGCCGGCGGCCAAATCGGTCACTCAATGGCCCCCAGAACAGCTGTCCTGCACTGAATCCTGCCAGATAACCGCTCACGGTCAATGCCATCGCGCCATCGTCCGCATGCAGCGACGCCGCCATGATGGGCATCGCTGGCAGATACAGGTCGGTGGAAATTGATGCGAATGCCAGCAAGGCGCTCAGGATCAACAGGATGCGAATACCGTGTTCCGGCTCATACTCTAACCCCTGAGCATCCCGCGAACAGTGCTCAGCCTTCGCCAATTGGATCTCGCTCACTTTCAGTTCAGCTGGCTCCCACTTCATTGATGCCCCCTTTGGTTCCTGCGCATCAACCGTCTCGGCGCATGAAGCGCTGAAGCTCAGCGCCGCTGCAGATAAGCGAGGCGACGAATGCCGTGCCCGGAAGAAGTCGTGTGTTCATCTTCAATCCCTCTTCAGGTTGGGAGATCATTGAGCGCTGATGCAGGAGTGTTTAAGTCCGCCCACGCTAACCAACGAGGAAGGCACTGAATACAGGGCAAAATTGGGATGTTCTACTGAGCGGTATTCATCAATTGCTGAGAGGGTCGTTCTAAAGCACCTGCACGCATCAGCACGTGCGCGCCGTGACATTGATGAGCAGGGCTCATCGGATCATGTTTCTTTTGGCCGGTAGTCTCAGCGACGCCCCTCCTTTAGCGTGTCAGCTCCGCCCACTGAGCAGGAGCTTGTCCATGAGCGCACTCATCAAAACGTCCTCTCTAGCTGCAATAATGCTGTGCACCATAATGTCTGCCCACAGTGCTGACATTCCCGAAGAGCAAGCCATGGCCATCAGCCGAAATGGCGAGCAAGCTTCAATCATGGGTGCACCCGCCAACTTTGTCGGGAATGCCCGAATTGATCCGCTCTTTGCCGCTCGTGCGCCATCGACCGTCTCAGCGGGCGCCGTGACTTTCCAGCCAGGAGCCCGATCGGCCTGGCACACTCATCCGAAAGGACAGACGCTGATCGTCACTGCGGGTACTGGCTGGGTACAGCAAGTGGGCGGCGAAAAAACGTTGATCAAACCGGGGGACGTGATCTGGACACCTCCCGGGGTCAAGCATTGGCACGGCGCTACGGCCACCACCGGTATGACTCACATAGCGATTCAGGAAGCTGTCGACGGCAAGAATGTCGAGTGGATGGAGCCCGTTTCTGACGCACAATACGAGGCATCTCGGTGAGTTTCGCCCAGGCAGGTATCGCCTGCTTCACCCTCCTGCTAGCTGCCTGTTCGACTACGAGCCGCACATCTTCCGAAGGTTCGCCGCCAGTCCCGACGCATACTGCACCGGTATTGGGCGGTGCCTGTCGTATCGCAAGCGCCTTGCGTTAGAAACTTTCCACGCCATTTGCTGAGCAGCTTTCATCACCTCATCCGGATTGCCCCGGGTAATCACCATTTTGATTTTTCCATACCATGTCGCACACGCCTGTTGCGGGTGATTTACTACTTTGGAGATTCAATGACGAGTTTTGTGAAAGCTTACGGAGCCACTGCCGGCGACCAGCCACTCAACGCTTTGGAAATCACTCGGCGTGCGCCTGGCGCTCACGATGTCGAGATCGACATCGCGTTTTGTGGCGTCTGCCACTCGGACGTGCATCAAGTTCGAGGAGAATGGGCGGGTACGGTATTTCCCTGTGTGCCCGGCCACGAGATAGTTGGGCGAGTGACGGCTGTTGGTCAGCACGTAACAACGTTTTCGGTCGGACAACTCGTAGGGGTAGGTTGCTTGGTCGACAGCTGCAAACAGTGCGAGGAATGCAATGCCGGCCTCGAAAACTACTGCGACGGGATGGTCGGCACTTACAATTTTCCGACCACTGATGAGCCAGGTCACACCCTCGGCGGTTACTCCCAGCAAATCGTTGTGCATGAACGCTACGTGCTGCGAGTCACCCACCCAGAAAAGCAACTTGCTGGCGTAGCGCCACTGCTGTGCGCTGGAATCACCACCTATTCACCGCTTCGTCACTGGAATGCCGGGCCAGGTAAAAAGGTTGGCATCGTGGGTATCGGCGGCCTTGGTCACATGGGCGTCAAACTCGCTCATGCGATGGGGGCTCATGTTGTAGCCTTTACGACGTCAGAGTCGAAAGTCGCTGAAGCCAAGGCTCTGGGTGCCGATGAGGTGGTGGTATCGCGCAATGCCGAGGAAATGGCAACACACACCAAAAGCTTTGACTTGATCCTCAACACAGTCGCTGCGCCGCACGACCTGGACGCCTTCTTGGAGCTGCTGAAGCGCGACGGCACTATGACCCTGGTGGGCGCCCCTTCCGTGTCTCATCCTTCTCCAAATGTCTTCAACTTCATTCTCAAACGGCGCTCCCTGGCTGGTTCGATGATAGGCGGAATTCCAGAAACTCAAGAGATGTTGGATTTCTGTGCCAAGCACGGAATCGTCGCAGACATCGAGATGATCCGGATGGACGAGATCAATGAAGCCTACGAGCGGATGCTCAAGGGTGACGTCAAATATCGTTTTGTCATCGACAGCGCGACGCTGGCCGGCTGAGCCAGGGGATACATAGCTCGATAATGACCATTGCCACATCGGTACGGTGATGGTTTCAAAAATCAAAACACCCTGCAAAAGCGTAGCCCTCGCAGGGTGTCGAGGTGACCATCCGCTCTCGCCTGAGTGCACCCTGGCATGCATCGATGTTGCCTGGCGCGATGATTCCAGCATAGAGGCCCTTTCATTCATGGCCAGGCCGTCGTCTCGCGATCGAACGCCTGGCTTTCCTGATAAACTGTGCCGCCCTTTTGCATGACGCGGATCTGTGCGGTGTACGCTGCAGAGCTTTCCTTGCCCGTGGGAACGATGATAGATGCCCTGATTTTGCTACACGACTGGCGGGGTTGCTGACTTTTAGCAACGCCGCTTCAGAACTGAGCCTAAACAGTGGTAAACCGAAGCAAATGAGATGTGTGTGAATGTCGACCAAACCAGCAGAGAACCTAGCAACGCCAGCAGATCCGATCGTTAGGAGATTTTCTGTTGCCCCCATGATGGATGGGACCAATAACTCTACAAACTGTTGATTTAAAAATAAAAAACCAATCAGCCTTTCCCATACTTACCAATTTTGTACCACTTTGCGCTTCCGCAGCTGCAAAATCTGCCCTCTGCGCCGTCGACGGCGCTCCCAGCCGTGTGATTGCCGAATGCAATTACAATTTCTGACCGCTGAAGAAATTACATGGCCTATGGTTTTGGTGACCGAAAGACCGCTGTCGAAAGCAGTCCATCGGCGGAGGACCGCTATCGGCCAATTGCAGCCATTCGCGGATGGCCTGAACCTACCAACGGTGGACATTCATTTTTGGCAGGAGCATCGGAGTATTGAGGATCGCTCAGGATCGGTAGTTCTAATTCATTCTAGCCTGGTTGCATTCGCTAATCTGTACTAGCGTTATACCGATAGCATCATTACGCATTTCCCAGGCGCATTGTATCGGATCACTAGACTTCTAAAAATGAAAGGGGCATCTATGCCACGCCGTCTCCGAGTACTCGTCGAGTTACCTGCAAATCGCCTCTATTCAGGGGTGGCCAGATTGATTGATGAAGATACGGGTCAAGTCCTTTATGGACCATTTGAGGTGATTGGGCGTGCGGCCAGCACTTGGCATGACAGTAATGGAAACATCGTAAACAACCCCAACACAACGCGCGACTCACTTCAGCGATTTGGAAATACTCCTCTGGGTGACTATCGAATTACAACTCTATTGCAAAACGGTGGGCCAACTTCGCGACCGGCAGAGGTGTTCGGGCCTTACGGGTCTCTCGTACTTGACGGAGTCGCTGGAGATGCGCTGACCGCTAAGAACAACCAACGCGAAGCACTCTATTTTCATTCTGGGCATCGAATGTCAAATGGAGATTTGATGCCAACTCAAGGATGCGTTCGTGTTGGCGATGATGATATGCAGGGCCTTGTAAATTCCATTATTTCCGCTGTCGATGGCGGTCCTGATCCTGTGTGCACTGTTACGTCAGTGAGTGCCTCTATAGGCTCTCCTGGTTCGCTTATGGCTGAGTATGACGAAGGGGACCCGCCCGCAGGATTTAAAGACGCAGCAACTACTCCACCACCCTGGCGTGTCACTTTACCGCCGCAGCAACCTACACAGCCGCCTAACCCTGTGCCACCACCGAGTCCTGGGCCGACGGTACCACCGGATTCACCTGATGACGATCCATTTCCTGGGCATCACGGTCCTGCCGATGATACCGATGATACCGACGATACCGACGATACCGACGATACCGACGATACCGACGATACCGATGATACCGGTGACGGAGACGGAGACGATGGAGATGGAGATGGAGATGGAGATGGAGATGGAGATGAGGGGATCTCACGAACCTCGCGGTTGATTTCAGCGACTGCTCGCCCACTTTTGACGGACGGTGGTGCTCATTTGGTTCGGAACTCAAGGGCTATGAATATTTATGAGCTGCATTCGAGTCGACGGTTGGGTGACTACGAAATGTCCGTGGGGCGCGCTGGATTGGCGCTGGCCTACGCCAAGCGCTACCCTAACTCTGATAAGCGTGCATACACTCTAGATATCGCTCGCCCACTGTCTAACTCGGAGCTATTACGTCCTCTTACTGCAATCGTTACAAGTCACCTGCCAACAAAATTCCCTATGCAGTTGGCAGCGCGTGGCCTGGGGCCATCTTTTTTACTCGGTGCAATTATAGCTACAGTTGACGAAGCGCGAGGGGCGATGATTCGCGTCACTCCCAACGATCATGCAGTAAATTCATGGATCGAGGGAACCCTTGATCGACGATTCCCTGTAATAGTTATTGAGGATCTTATTTCGCATGGAGATAGTTGTGCAAATGCGATTGAGACTTTAAGGGTGAATGGATTTACTGTAGCAAGTGTCGTAACACTATATAAATACGCAGATCGATGCTTACCTCCTTCTTTTACCCAGCTTGGTGTGCCGCTCGAAGCTATTTTTCACATCAAACGAAAATAGCCCATATCTAATAGTGGAGATTCAAACGTTGCTGCTTAAATATATATCGAACACGAGGTAATTCCGCTTGGATTGCGACTAAGGCGGTTTGTCTTGACAGGTCCCAGTAATTTGCGCCAGGCAATTGAATTAGGCAGCAGATAAGCACCTCCACTCAGAAACTGCCCGGTTGCCCTGACAGCTAATGGCCGTTAGCTGCCCTTTTGAAGGGCAGCTATGGGGCGATTTCTGCCGGTCAAGGCGTACCCAGCCCTCTGGTCAGTTTTAATCAGGGCCGACAGACGCTATATTTAAGTGATATTTATGCTTCAGAAAACGAGTTCATTCCTCCTGCTCTGGCGCCGCTGATGCATTCTCATTAGTATTGTCGTCAAGAATGTAGTCAATCGTCTCCCTTATTTCTTTTGTTGCGTTGACAATCCTAATTTTTTTATACGCAATTAAGCCCAGGCGCCTTATTGGCGTAGCCAAAAGTGCATTCAGAAAGCTATGGGTTGATGCATCCACATCCACGAAATCAAGTAAAAGCGATTTCCCTTCGGAAAGCGCCGGAATGATATATTTATCTCGATATCTGATGGCTTCCGACTTCAGGTCCGCATTTTTTCCAAAGTAATTATACATACCTACATATAGCTGCTGCGTAGCTGCAGCATTAGTTCTTGCAGCAATTTCAGCTTTAGCATGATCGCGAAATTCGCTCATCATTGCATCTAATGCAAACTCTGTTCCTCTGTCTAACCGTATTGTAACTAGCACAAATGTCCCTGGCCATGCTGCATCTAAGGTCTTGGCAGTCGTATCTGTTGGTGAAATATGAACCGCACCATTCCCTGATATGATGTGCATATCTCCGCGCAACTTTTTAAGTATGTTTGAAGATATAAATAACCCCATGCCTGCATTATTTCTTGCCGCATACGGATCTTGGGTGGTGAACGTTCCAGATATTTCAGGCTGAATAGCCAGGCGTATCGCCTCTTCATCAGTAGAAATACCCGGATAGGCCTTGCTAATATGGTTTTTTACACCGACCCCTATATCACCTACAATGAAATGGAGTTCATTAGCTCTTTCATACCATGTAAACTGTAACAGTGACGGAGTTGGATACCTTTTTCCTCGCCAATGAAAATCTGATACTCCGTGCTCGTGAACGTTGTATAACAGCTCAGATATTACATACCTTAACGTTTTCTGATACTCAACCCCAAAATTCAAAGTGAAATCATCCAGGGATTGAAGCGCCGCTTTAAAGTCATCAGCATTTCTGATGGCAAAAAGAGGCTTGTGCTCATTAGAATTAAAATTTACTTTCGGGTCGGTGCAGACTGCGAATAATCCTTGAGCACCTAACATTCTCCAGACCCTACTTCCATTAGGAGCAGCATCATTATCTAGCAGAAATGATACAGTGCAACCTTGCTGTTTCAGCCTCCAGCAATAGAGAATCAACAAGGAAAGGGCTTGGTAATTGGCACTGCTGCACAACCGAAAATCAATTTCAACAGGAATATTTCTTAAGGACCAGTCAAAAAAAGAAAGTACATGATCGAAGTGTTTAACTTCGCTCCGATTAAAAGTAAACTCGCTCGGCAAAGCGAGCGTGACCTTAGAATCCCTCTTGATCTTGCGTTTAATTCCATATAACTGATCACGCATCGATTTCATGGTGGCTCTCTCGGTTATCTAACATCGAATGTACCGAGTCTTCGATGTGAAGCGCAATAGCCTTCCGCCATCCTACCTTGAGCCAGCATTAGAGCTACCTAACGATGACTGTCGATCCGACCGGTAGGCGTTCTCACGCTTTGTAGCCGTTCTGAAGGATAAGGCCATTTCCAAATGATACTTTTGAGCGAATGGGGCCCGTCGTGACCGGCAGCTACCGGCCGAATCCTGTCCTTCATGAAGGGCAGCTTTGGGTCGAAAGCCGCCCTTCCCTTTAGTAGTGACAGGTTTTGCAATTCTCAGCTAGAGCACCACGGGAATCCCATCCATACGGAACGAGAAGCCAGTTTCCAAATCCATTCTCGACAGCAAGGTCCACTGTTAACGTTGTCCAATCATTATTTGGAGCTTACGGTCCAAAGCTGGTCCAAGCGGGTGGTAAAGCTCTGGCTCATCAGTTCCCGCCGCATCCCCCAATCAGGATTGGTCGGCACGCTGGCCAGCCGCATGGTGCCCCGCCCCCATCGACCGTTTATGGCATCCATCAGCCCCATGACCTTCCCGGTGGCCGCCGGCTGCGAAATCGAGAACAGGTCCTCGGTGTATTCGCCTTTCTGGCAGAGGTTCAGCAAGAGAACCTCGGCCTTGCTGTACTTGAAACCAGTTCGGTAGATACGGTCCACCGCCTCCACGGCAAGCCTGGTCATCAGCCGGGTATCGTCCGTGGGATAGGGCAATTCGACGACGACCCCATTAGCGTACTTGGCCTCATCGGGGTTGAAGAACCCGGTACGAATGCTCACCCGGACCTTCTTGCAAAGCGACTGCTGCGCCCGCAACTTTTCTGTGGCGCGCGCCATATAGCTCGCTACTGCCTCTTTAATGGGCGCCACATCCGTCAGGCGTTTGCCAAACATCCGGCTGCAACAGATCTCCTGCTTGGGGGGATCCGGCTCGTCCAGCTCAAGGCAGGGTGTGCCGGCCAACTCGCGCGCGGTCTTCTCGATCACCACACTGAAGCGCTTACGCAGCATCCACGGATCTGCCTTGGAAAGCTCCCAGGCACTCTTGATACCCATGCCCTCCAGGTGTGCTGTCATCCTCCGGCCGACGCCCCAGACATCCGACGCCGGGCATTTCTTCAGCACCCACTCGCGCTTGACCTGATCGCGTAAATCCACCACCCCGCCACTTTGCGCCTGCCACTTTTTTGCCGCGTGATTGGCCAGTTTGCTCAAGGTCTTGGTACCGGCGATCCCCACGCCGACGGGTATGCCGGTGCTTCGGTAAACCTGTGCGCGAATCTGACGGCCAAGCTGCTCCAGGTCACCGTGTACGCCAGACAAATCGGCGAACGCTTCATCGATGCTGTAGATCTCGACCTGGGGAACCAAGGACTCGATGACCGTCATGACCCGCTCGCTCATGTCGCCGTACAGCGCGTAGTTCGAGGAGAAGGCGACTATGCCGTGCTGCTTGAGCTTCTGCTTGATCTGGAAGTACGGCTCGCCCATCTTCACGAACGGCTTGGCGTCGGCGCTACGGGCGATGACGCAGCCATCGTTGTTGCTAAGCACCACGATGGGCGTGCTGCGTAGGTCAGGTCTGAACACCCGCTCACAGCTTGCGTAAAAGCTGTTGCAGTCGATGAGGGCGAAGACAGGATCAGGCTTTGGGATCATGGGCGCGCACGCTAAAAGTCACGACGCCCCAGACAACCAGCTCATCGCCCTCTAGGATGTAGCGCGGGGGGTAGCCGGCATTTTCGGACATCAGGATGATGCTGTCTCCCCGCTTGCACAGGCGTTTGCACACCGGTTCGCAATTCACTGCGGCAATCACGATATGGCCGTGCTCGGCAGTGATAGAGCGATCGACCACGACCAGATCGCCGTCGAAGATCCCTGCCCCCTCCATGCTGCTGCCCGAGATCCGCACCAGGTAGATATGGGGGGCGCGGATCTCCAGCAGCTCATCCAGTGAGATGTGCTTCTCAATATGATCGGCGGCGGGTGAAGGAAAGCCGGCAGGCACCTTGAACGAATATAACGGAAGCATGGCCCCGCCCTCACCCAACGGTCCCAGGAATGTGATGCTCATAACGAACGCCTTGCAAAAGCTGTATATACATACAGTAAACGTAAATTCGTTCTCCGGGTCAATCTTGGCGGCGAGGAATTTCGACAGGTGGGGGCGCTCTCGCTGGCCGGCGACCGGAATGAAGAGCCGCGCGTCACTCTGACCGAGCGACGCCCGATATCGATTAGCCTAAAGGCTAGGGTAAGGCGAGGAAGCAACGGCCACCGTATGTAGGTCACTGAAAATCGCCTTACACGCCGTTTCTTACCGTAAAAACACCTCCGCAGATCCCGCTGCTAACCTCAGGACTAACCTGGAGGAAACGTGAATGACGGCTATTCAAATGTTGCAGAAATTGATGGTGGCGCAAGTGCAGGCCCATCACGCCCTCGGCGCGGCGGTGGAGGAACTAGCGTTGTGGGCCGAAAACAACGGAGGCAGTGAGGCCGCGGTTAATGTGCGGAGCGCCCTGAACGGCCTAGACGAGTCATCGGCTCTGATTGGGGCTTGTTTGGAAATACTTGGCAAAGAAAACATCAATCAGCCCTGAAAACAGAGCGATTCCGCGCGTAGCCCCTTCACCCAATTGATGGCAAGGAGTACACCTGTACTCCTTCATGATTTTCAGCAGTTCTTCGACTCACCCACCGCCACCGCATGCAGCCAGCACGTATAAACGCTCACCCACACCTCAATTTGCGAGGCGTTTGCGGGATTGCAGCCCACGATGCTGAAGGTCAGTGCAATGGATGCAAAACAGTTGAGCTGGCTATCCTTGGCTCTTGCCAGCATTGAAAAGATTGCTGATCTGGTAATCGACCGCTTTCGGCCAGAAGCGGTCAGTCGACTGGGTGATTCCATTCCTCTTGCGCTAACGTGTTTGATAGGAAGAATAGGCTAACCGCTGTGACCAATTTGGGCACCACGCCACCGCTATCCCCCCCTAATCACTCAGAAATTTGCCCCCTTCAGACATTTGGCAGACCGCGTAATGCAGTGTTCCAAGTACTTGCTCCTCCATTAACCCCCATGTTATGAACTCCCTATTCTGAATAGCTACCGCTTGCCCGATAAAACCATCCTTCTCTCGTCACCGAAATAGTGATTCTAGCGCCACAGGCATTAAAATAAATATTTCTTGAAGGCCGCGCGTTATCCTCCATGGCAATCACTCCTACTTTCAAGATTTTAGCTCGCACTCCTGCAAAAGCTTTAAATACTACATGCCAAATTGATTTAAACATTAGATGAAATGATTTATTTGGAATTTCCACCGAGCAAGTCTTGGTTTTTTCTTACTGTTACGAAGACCCTGTGCCCGCACGCAGCGAGAGCCTGCCTCAGTTGCAGCCTTCCGGCCATATACCGTTTGATATATGGTGCATCTTCTCGACCTCATTCATGCTGCTGCCACGGATAGAACACCGTGACACAACAAAGAAACCAACAGATCCGAGGGCAACCCTCGTGATCCGGAGAAAAAAATGAGCGAACGTCTTAAAGGTAAGGTTGCCCTCATCACCGGAGGAGCTGGGGGCTGTGGTCTAGCTGCGTCTGAGCTGTTTGCTTCTGAGGGTGCCCAAGTGGGTATCGTAGACCTCCCTAGCAGCCAGGGAGAGGCTGTAGCAGCAAGTCTACGCGATGCGGGGTACTCGGTTATTTTCGCTCCAGCAGACGTTTCGAACCCCGCTCAGGTCAAAAATGCTGTACGGACCGTCGAAGAGGCCTTTGGATCAATCACCGTGCTGATGAACCACGCGGGCATTCTCTCTGCGGCCCCGTTTTTGGAGACCACAGAGGACGAGTGGGATCGAGTGATGGCTGTGAACGTAAAAAGCATGTTCATGGTTACCAAAGCCGTCCTTCCTGGAATGATCAAAGCAGGCGGGGGAAGCATTGTTTGCACATCCTCTATCTCTGCCGTGGTTGGCACTCCAATGGAGGTGCTGTACTGCACCAGCAAAGGAGCCACTCACATGTTCGCACGAGCAATCGCAGTAGAGTTCCGTGACAGAGGGATTCGATCCAACGCCATTTGCCCAGGCTTCATCGCGACCGCGCATGGTCTGCGTGAAATCGACACGCTTGGGAAGTACGGCGTGGACGTTACCGAGAGTGCCATTGCAGCAGCGCAGGGTCGCCTGTGCAAACCAGAAGAGGTGGCCACAGCGGCGCTCTTCCTTGCAAGCGATGATGCGAGCTTCGTCAACGGAGCCCATCTGTTTGCCGACAACGGCTACACCGCGATCTAATCAGAAGAAAGAGTTGCAGGAGTTAATCGTGAGCACATCATCCAACAACATGCACATTAATGAGTTTGGTCTTGATTCCGCCCACTGGCGTAACTGGGCTGGTAATCAGTCCTGTGTTCGCGCAGCCCGTGGTGCGCCGACCAATGAGGACGAGCTTTGTTCATTGGTGCGCGATGCTACCTCCAAGGGCATGAACGTTCGCGTGGCAGGATCTGGCCATTCGTTCACGCCGGTTGCGTTGACCAATGGGCTGCATCTGACGCTGGGCAACATTCGGGGTGTGCAGAGCATCGACTACGACCGCAAACGGGTCACTGCTGCTGCTGGCACAACGATGAATGAGTTTGGCCGGGCGCTTAAAGCTGCTGGGCTATCGATGGTCAATCAGGGCGACATCGACAGCCAGTCTCTCGCAGGTGCGTTGACGACCGGTACACATGGCACGGGACTCACTCTGGGGAACCTAGCGTCTTCAATCGTCGGAATGAAGTTGATTCAACCCGACGGCAGCATCATCAAAGTTGACGAAAGCACCCCGGATCTGCTGAATGCGGGGCGCGTCTCGATGGGCACGCTGGGTATTGTTTCTGAGATCACTTTACAGGTCACAGACAGCTTCAATCTTCACGAACGCATTTGGCGTGAAGATTTTGAAAGTGTGATGGAGAAGCACGACGAACTGGCCAAAAAACACCGCCATTTCAGCTTCTTCTGGTGCCCCTACGAGCACAGCCATAAGTACTACTGCTTGCCTGATACCTCGGCTACCTCAACAACCGGGCGTACCACTGACGTGTGTGAAGTCAAGGTGATGGATATCACTGACCGTCCCGCGTTCGAGTCCGAGTTTGAGAAGGTTGCGTATAGCTCGGACGTATACCCCATCGAGTACCTGCCCAACTTCCATGAACTGGAGTACGCAGTGCCTATGGCTCATGCCAAAGATGCCCTCAGAGCCGTCAGAAAGACGATGCTGGAGGACTTCCCACAGGCCGCATACCCGATTGAATATCGCTTCACTGCGGGTGATGGTGCATGGTTGAGTCCGTTCTTTGAGCAGGACAGCGTGACGATCTCTGTATCTGGTGAGCCTGGAACGGACTACTGGAGTTTTCTGCGCGCGGTTGACGCGATCCTGCGCATGTACGGTGGCCGTCCACATTGGGGGAAGCTGCACTTCCTGACAGGAGAGGACGTGAAGGCCATTTACCCACGTGCCAACGACTTCTTGGCGCTTCGCCGCAAGCTTGATCCGGAAGGCATATTCCTCAGCGAACACCTGGGTCTGCTTTTCAAGTAAACATTGCTCTGCCAGCTCTCTCATGATGATGGAGCAGTGTTTCACCTTGCCACCCTCTTACTGATGATGGGGGGGGTGGACTTGAGGCCTATCTCAGGCCTCTTTTTTTCTTGTACCAAAGCTTATTTTTTAAGTACTAGCGTGCGATACCTGGAGGGCAGCATGATAAAAAGAAGGCCATTCAGTGGGCCTCGTGAGGGTCTAAACCTGCAATTCGGCAGTGATGTCGAAGCGAGTCCTATCCCCCATGCCAGGGTAGGATTTATCCTGCTGGAAAACTTTTCTTTGCTGTCTTTCACTCAGTCTTTGGATGCGCTTGTCACAGCAAATCTTATCCGTCCTGGTGCATTCAGCACCAAGACGTTCACGCTGGATGGAAATCCCGTTGCCAGCGATCTGGGACTGCCCATTCACCCCACCGACAAGCTTAATAGCGTGCACCTATGTAATCTGAACCTGCTAGTCATTTGCGGAGGTTTTAGGACACCCTTAGTCAGTGATGCCTCGCTCAGAGAGGCGCTAATCATGGTATCTGAGCATGACATCCCGGTCGGGGGCCTATGGAATGGGATTTGGTTCGCTGGTGAAGCCGGTCTACTCAACGGTTACAAATGCTCTGTCCACCCCGAGCACCGCTCCGCGTTATCCGAGACAGCAAAGTTTAGTCTGATAACGAGTGAAAGCTTCGTTGTAGATCGAGATCGTTTGTCGGCTGCGAGCCCTGCAGGGGCATTTCAGCTCATGCTGGATTGGATTGGACGGATCCATGGAAGAAAGCTAGTAGACAGGTTAACGGACATACTGGCTTTCGAGGAGTCTAGGTTCAGGAGGACTACGCCAGCCGTTCACACCAAAGTGAGCGAGCCACTGCGAGAAGTCATCAGTCTCATGGATGCCAATATCGAAGAACCCTTGAGTCAGGAGCAAATTGCCCACTACGTAGGAAAATCTACGAGGCAGATCGAGAGGCTGTTTAAATACCAACTCTGCACCAGTCCCGCTCGGTACTACACCGAGCTGCGTATCATCGAAAGTAGGCGCCTGCTTCAGCACTCAGAGCTGCCGATTTTGGAGGTGGCGGTGGCCTGTGGGTTCGTTTCCCCTAGCCACTTCAGTAAGTGCTATACCGCTTTCTTCGGCCACTCACCATCCAAAGAGATCCGGCTTGGATGTGTGAGGGCCTACAAAAGAAAAGCTGGCTGAAACTCACAAGCCTTCCTGACTACAACAGCCGCATGCGGACTTAGTCAGGAAGTCTTTGCCAGGTAATTGATGAACAAGCGGAACAGCTCGGCATTCGACGAGATTTCGAGACGCTGGTAGATATTGTGTTTGTGTACCTTTACTGTTCCCTCGGAGATCTCCAGATTAGCTGCTATTGACGAGCTGCTATGGCCCTGCAAAATAAGCTTGGCAACATATCGTTGTGAGTCTGTGAGTTGGCCTTGAAGGATGTCCATGAAAGCGTCTTCCAGTACTGCGCCAGTGTCGACCGCCTCTGAATGAACGTGCGAGTAGGTGATCTTGCAATGCTGTTTAAATGCCGCAGCAATGATGGGAGACATCCTGGAAAGGTACTCAAGCTCGGACTCGCTGAACAAGCCATTCCTTCGGTGGCGCATCACCGAGTAAACCGCTGCCACTTGGGGGCGCAGGGGGATAATGATACCAACCTCTTCTACATTAGTTCCTTCGGCTGATGATACGCAAGGGTGCAAATCTTTCGAGATAGCAAACCCTGAGGAGAAAAAGCTGTCTGGCGCCAGCTCCGACATGCGCCATAGGCCAGCTGGATGACCATTCACACACGCCACATAAAACGGATCAAGTAGATAGCCCCCCCGAATATAGGCGCTCAAGGTTTCCTCTGGAACTGACTTGTTGTAGCCGTTATGAACCAGAATCGCATTGCAGTTGAAGCGGAAGATGAAGCCACAGCTCATGTCAAATTGCACTTCTGGCTTGAGCGCTTCATCGACGGAGTATCCAAAGCGATCAGTGCCGATTGAGCTTATTAGTCTCGAAAGCGATTCGGTTTCTGCAATTTGCATTTCTCAAAACCCTTACTGGTCTCTGAAGCGTACGTATCCCGCGACTCAGCGGTGCTGCAAGGCGCTCGTTCCATTGGCGCCTTAAGCATAGCGAAACGGCTAGGCGGCATCATGAAACATACCGCTCTCAGGAAGGGATAGCTAGGTTCCAGAGCCTCCACGAACGATAAGGCCCGGCTATAGAAAACTAAGCCAGGCAAAGCGAGTTTTTGCTTAGAGAGGCTGCGGGCCTGCTCGCATGTACATTTCGGTACGGTCGAGGGCGCCGAGGCCTTTGGCTTCGGGAACCGCGAGCCAATATGCAAGCCCCATCCCGATGACACCGCCGCTCAGCTTACCGACCACCAGCGGCAGAATGATGTTGGGCTGAAAGTTTGCCGAGAAGGCCATGTGATCCCCAAATGTGAAGGCCGCACACACCGAGAAAGCGATCACGAGCACCTTATCCTTAGGAGGCATATCTTGGACCAGACGAAACATTGCCAAGATATTGCACGATGCCGCGAGCACTCCTGCCGCCCCAACTGGTGATAGACCAAGCCTCAAGGCCGCGGCCTCGATGGGCTTAGCCAGGAAGTGCTTGATTAAATAAACCATTGGAAACGCACCACAAAGCATGATGCCAATATAACCAGCTATTTCTAGGGCGTGGAACTGGCCTTGTTCATCAGCAATGATAGGAGCAAACCCCCAAGCGCCGAAAACCGTACTGAAGAACTGGGTAAAATACTCAACAATGGAGGCTACCAAGACCAAGGTCAAGCATGCGTACAATAATTTACCGGCCAGTAGAAACAGCTTGATCATCGTATTTGTGAAAAGGCGAAGCGCAAACGCTAGACCGATACAAAAAATGAAGAGTGGGAGTAGGTTTCGGACTAGCATGAGAAAAGTAAAGTGAAGTGCTTGTGTAGCGGCACCGGTCGTAGCTATGTCCGGGCGGACGCTGACTCCAAGAGCCTCTGCTACCAATGCGATTATCATGATACTAATAGGTATGGTCAGGAGACCAGCCATTATGCCTAAGGCCATATACTTGTGGTCAGCCTTGTGCAACATTGCGAGGCCCACGGGGATAATGAAAATCACCGTAGCGCCAGATTGAAAACCCGTGAAGAGGCCTAGTATCCAAGCTTCTGGACTTTCCGCGAGAGCGTGAGCTAATTGGTAGCCGCCCATGTCAGAAGCAATAAATATGGGGCCTGCAATTCCAGGGTCAGCACCCAAGTACTGAAACAGCGGCCCGATGAAATTAGTAATAAATTTCGATATATATGGAATGGACGCCATGATTCCGGCGACGGGGATAAATATCGGACCAACGCTATGAATTCCAGCAATGAACTCTTGACCCAATTCGTATTCTGCGTTGCATACTGAAGCGATGGCGCCAAGAACGGCACAGACCATAATTACATAAATTATGTAGGCTCCAATATTTTCCACTACTACTGCCTCACTTTTGTAGATATTTTTGGCAGATTTTTTGCGTGATAATTTTTTTATATCTTTCTGCCCAGTACGCAACGGAGCAGCTATCACCCATATATTCCCTCAGGATTTGGCTCATGACTGCTGCGCCACCCGAGGGAAAGGCGAAGGTATCCCCTATTACAAACAGATGTCCATATATCGTTTGGTATAGATCGGTGCGGTTTTCGTGATCATTGCTGAAGAGTTCTTCCCTAGCTGCACATTGACAAGCCGCAGGAGCTGATCGCTGCCTAGGCAGCCGTCTAAAAAGTAAAAGCGGTTCTGAGGGCATGATTGGATGTCATCGCGCTTTTTTTTGGTGAAACGCAGCTCCTTACCGATAGAAGAAGGTCAGGACGGGGCCGTCCCAAGCCCCGGTTTCCTTAACTGAGCCCGCACCCTGGCCCAATCGTGAACCGATGATCTGCACTTGGTCTATATCGCTCGGTATATAGACGGCTTCCACGACTTACCTTAGGTTTTGGGCTATCGGTTTTCGACAAAAATAATCAAGACAAAATCATGGGATGGGTGACCAGGGCGCTGGCTTAGGCTACTGGAGGCATTGATGGGCACCTGTGCGAGAGCACAGCTGCTTAACCATGATGGCGCAGGGAGCGGCATGCTCGTTTACCTGTCGCACGCCGAAATGCACCTTAGGTCTGACCGCCTGGGTCGCAATCGACTAGCCCGTTCAGCTAGTGATGCTTTACCAATTGACACTGCCAATAATCTAAAATCCACAATATCCTTGGCGAGGTGCATCCGCAGATGGAAATCGAAAACAGAAGTTGCGAGTTCATTCCAGAGAATGAACGCTATGGCTCGGTTAGAAGGCTGTTCACTGTATGGTGCAGTGCAAACATGCAAGTAACCACCATGGTAATCGGGGCGCTGGGCGTCGTTGCAGGTCTAAACCTAGGTTGGACGTTCATTGGTCTGATCATAGGTAACTTGATTGGCTCCATATTTATGGCGGCGCACTCTGCTCAAGGACCACACTTGGGGATTCCCCAAATGATCCAAAGCCGTGCGCAGTTCGGAGTTATCGGTGCTGGCGTACCTTTAGCAATCGTGGTGATCGCCTATATTCTGTTCACGGCAGCTAACGGCGTGGTGATGCGGGACTCGATAAAGGCAGTAGTCCCTGTGTCGGACAATAATGCGATCATACTGTTTGGCGCACTCACGCTAGTAGTCGGCTTCGTTGGGTATGAGTTGATACACCGGATTGGTGCTTGGATGAGTGCGATATCCAGCATTGTATTTGCCCTGGCTGCGTACGCTGTTTTAAAGCACGGCCTCCCAGATGGCGTCTGGCTGTTGTCAAGCGGTACCTTCAAATTTGCGCTGTTCTGTTTGGTAGTAACGCAAGCTGCTTCCTGGACGTTGGGTTTTGGCCCGTACGTGGCGGACTACTCTCGATACCTGCCAACCACCATATCTACGCGTGCCACCTTCTGGTACAGCTATCTTGGGATTGTAGTAGGTTCCACATCCCTCATGCTCCTGGGTGCTGTAATGGCGGCGGCGGCCATGGATGTAACTACCGATCCCGGCAGTGCTATCGCTAAGCTCTTCCCTGGGTATGAGAATTTGGCGTACTACGTGATCATCATCGGCGTCCTAGAGTGGAACGTGATGAACTTGTACAGTTCTTACATGTCCACAGTGACCATTTTCACAGGATTCAATGGCTCATCGCGGATCAGCTTGCTGACCAAATTTTTGATCATGGCTATCGTCGCTATCATTGTTACCGTGATTGCCATCGCTGCCCAGTACAACTTCAACGCTTACTTTAGTGACATCCTGATCGCACAGGTTTATGTATTGGTACCCTGGAGCGCGATCAATCTCGTGGACTACTACCTGATCCGAAAAGGCCGATATAGCGTACCGGCGATGTACGATAGCAACGGCATTTACGGAAAAATCAACTGGAATACGCTGTTCATTTATGCCCTGACTGTAATTGCGCAAATTCCTTTCATGGAGTTGTCTTTCTACAAAGGGCCGATTGATAAAGTGATTGGTACTGACATATCTTGGTTGCCCGCACTAATCATCCCAGGCGTGCTTTACTACCTTATGAACCGTAGCAAAAGGCTGCATCAGACCCCTTTTGAACACTCCCTTCCCTCAACCGCCAATATGGCAGGACTGAAAAACACGGGTGTTTAAGGATAATAATTAAAGATCGCCAGCCAGGTGCATGGCTGGCGATCTTTGTTTAGATTCGATGGCAAAGCATACCTCAGTACGCTTAACATCGTTCAATGAAGTGAAACGTGACTCACGATGGCTCGGTGCCGGCACAACTAGCGCTACCGTCCCGTCAGATGCGGTGAGTTTCGATCCGTAGCCCCTCATTCTCATCGGGCGCGCGAAAATAGCTGGTGATCAGATCAAACTTGGCATCAGTCGCAGCAAATTCGTGTTCAGCAAGACCGTTGCGAACATGCAATCTGCTTCGACAGATCGTCGTCCGCCCCGATATAGTGTAAACAATGGGAAGCCTCTGTGTCAGCCAAGCCCCGCAACCATTGTCGATCCTGGAGGGTATTGGCAGGGAAATCTAGGACAACTGCTCTACATGCACGCAGCATATCAATGACGAGCGGGCCCACCACCTCTCTGATCTGGCGGGAGAAGCGTACGTAATCGGTTACTGACTTGATCTGCTGACGGTAAAGCCTTGAGAGCCAATGGTCTCCGCTTAGCAGTACCGCCGACAGTTCAGCAGCCAAACCTTTCGCCAAAGTTGATTTGCCGGATGCAATCTTGCCAGACATGAGATGAAGCAATGGTTTGGGCATATGGACGCCTCCATGTCGACCCCAGATAATGCTGATTGAAGATCGCCGAAGCAACCATGGACCATCCACCGTCCGCTTTGGGTCCAGGCTGTGTGAAAACGATGCGTTTTCACACAGCCTGGGTCGGAAGCGGCCCATCGAAAAAGTCCTCTCAATAGCCAGTCTCCTGGCTCCCAATGCTATGGGGTAGCCCAAGGTTAATCAGAGGAATGAACGTATCCGCTGCCATTCCTTCCAGCACTCTTCCGGAACGATGTCTCTGTAACCCCGCTCTTTCTCAAATGCAAAAGCGGCACTGAAAGGCACTGCTGTCGCGGTTGCATGATCTCGAATCTCAAGCACCTCGACCTCGCTGAGTGGTGTGCCTTTGCAATCCTCCGCCGCTTTAAGCAAGGATACAAGCGGCGGTATAAAAACGAGACATAGCGGATTGTAGACAAAGGTTGCCTCTTGGGGAGGGTAATCGGGACTGAAGATTGCAGCTGTTAGCTTATAGGCCTGGTAGAGCAAATGCCAAGTCCAAGCCCCCCTTGGCTGCTAGAACGGCTCGGCGATCCGTTTTGGGTCAAGAATTGCCGGTTGAAGGTGGCAGCGAACGCCCCGTAGCAGATCGTGAGCTCCCAGAAATTTTTAAGTGGAGATCATCGCATCAAATACGATGTAGGCCGGTGAAGTCCCGCCAATACAAGGTTTCCTCGAACTGGAAGGTTATCAGGAAAAGGGATAACACGTCTCAGCAATGGATTCGGCAATTTTGGCTAGATCGTCCATGGTCGAGTGCCCTTCCGGTTCGGCCCTTTGATTCTAATGAAACAGCGAGTAGCGACGCGGAAGTCCATTCCCTTCGTATCCTCAGCGTAAATCATAGAGTCTGTGGTTACTCCATCGGAGGTCAATGTGAGGCCCGAGATAAAGGCAGCTTCCAGACCACCGTCCAGCATGTTGACTTCCGACGCCCCGGCATTTTTTAAGGCTTGCCCAAGCGTCGAGGTTGTGAGCGCATTATCAGCTTCAAGGTATAGATCTAAACTCACTTGCCCCGTTCCTCTTTGGGTTGCAATCGAACTAAAGGTATTGCCATGGGACTGCACCGAACATGGGTCTTGGAAATGAAAAAATTCGAGAGTAGGGAACAGCCTTGGCGCTATTTATGAGGTCTTGTCAGCATCCCCCTATCTGGATGCTGATGCGCGTGAGATGTTGTACACCATATGGATGGCAGCAATCGAGTACCAAGCTGGCGGATGGGCAACGACCTTGAAGCTAGTTGCTTACGCGCAGACGCTCGCCTCAAGTCAGATTTCCCATGGTTTCCCAAGCAGGCGCGGCGGCAACTCGTGAACGCTGTATCTTATCAATGGCGTTAGCGCTGGACTTGGCAATTTTGTTGGCTGAACGAGCCGATCGTAGGCGGCATTCGGTGGCGACTCTCAACCTTCAGCTGCTTTCGTAAAAGGCCGGTTTCGGCCAGAAGCGGTCACGCGCCTGAGCTACTTCGGTCCCAAACAGACGTTCAATGCTCCAGCGTTGCTGCAGGATAAGCGTGGATGGCCGTGTACTTACAATCAGTGAGTGAGGGAAGAGTCCCTTCCCTCATGTAGCCACTACACTGAAGTAAATTACGAATGACGATCTGAGTTTAGGGAAGCGCGAACCCTAGTACTCGAAGTGGTCAGTCAGGGGACGGGCAGCGATGAAAACCGGCCTCTGTCGATAGACAGGATGCACTGTAATAGCGCCATGAAATTCACCTGAATAGGCCAGGTTGTAGAGCCCGCTTCTCAGCCCGAAATGGGGATGCTCGTCCTGCTCGATGTCCACCCATAGGGAGGCCGTGCGAGCGTGCCCACGAAACGCATGGGAGAAGAACAAAACCCAGCTATTGTCTGAGCGCCTGGGATGCCTCAAGCGATAGCCCTCAAACTGAAATCGCTCAAACGCTTTAGCATTGAAGATTACCACTGGCTTGAGACCGCGCTGTGCTGCCGTATCGATAAATGCATTGAGGGTTATCAGATCCAGCTTGAGAGCGAGCATCAGGGCGAGGCGCTTCTGTGGATGAACGCCGTCAAAATCGACCCCATCGACGAGTGTCTCCATTTCCCATTCACCAGTGCCGTGGTAATGACGGATCCAGCCGTACTGCCAGGAAGTCGATGTCTTCCGATAGCTGCATGCCTGGCCGGCTTTATGACTCCAGTGCCACTCGTAGATATCACCCAGCTTCGCAGTTAGCTGCTCATTGCAGCTGGGGCAGTGGCCGCTTTCATCCCGAGTTGCAGGAATACGCCTGCCGTCAGTGGTGCGTGCAAGATACATCGGGTTGATCTGTCCTTGAGCTGGGTTCCCCTCCAATCTACCACCTGTAAGCCAGCAGTCATCGCAGTTCCTTTACAGCCACTAGCTGGGCTGATCGGATTGCTGGACACCCCGCCAGGATCCATGCACCCCATGGCAAAGAATCAGTTTCAAGCACCATCCCCCCCCGGTTAAGATGCCGCCGATTTCTGTTGCCACTGGGCATCTCATCTACGCAATCAACGCTTCGGGCTTGTGCCAGATGTTAAAAGCAAATTCTCATTAGATCGGAGTACGCAGTGAACATTGCTGATCGCAGGGCTGGCCTGTGCCAGGTCGCTGAACTCGCTGGAGTGAGTCTGAGTACCGTGGACCGGGTGCTCAACGAACGCGGAAGCGTATCTGATGCCAAGCGGCGAAAAGTCTTGCAAGCTGCCCGTACTTTGGGCCTCAGACGCTTACTGCCCTCCCCCACACACGGGCTACTACGATTCGATCTGTTAATGGTCAATAGCCCTACGGATCACTACCGGCGGTTAGCGAACGGCTTCGAGCAACAGGCCCAATTACTGCGCTCACGCCTAGTCTTACAGCGCCACACGTGGGACGAAAAGGATCCGGATCAGCTCCTGGAATTGATCAACCAGCCTAGGACTGCACGTCAAGGACTTTTGGTTGTAGCCCACGATACGCCAACGGTCCGGTTGGCCTTGAAGGAGCAGATGGCTTTGGGCGTTCCGGTCGTACTCCTCACCTCTAACCTTTCCGACCTTGCAGGTGCGACCTATATCGGCATAGACAACTATGTTGCAGGTCGAAGCGCAGGCAGGCTGCTCAGCCGATGGGCGCACGTGGATGGGGGTAAGGTGTTACTGATCACCAACTCTCTGCTTTACGTCGCTCATCAACAACGCGTTTCAGGCTTCATGGATGCCCTACAACAATACGCACCCGGTCTGGATATTGTTGGGCCGATTCAATGCCACGACGACCCGACACTTGCCAGCCATGCGGTACAAGACGCCATCACTGAAAACCAGAAACTGGCGGCAATTTACGACACCGGCAGCAGTTCAGCCGGCATTCGCCTAGCCCTGGTAAATAACAATATTCGTCCAGTTTGGATTGGGCACGAAGCGACCAACGAGCATGCGCAGCTGTTGCGAGAAGGACTATTGTCGCTGGTATTGGACCAAGACCCAGAAGGGCAAGCCAAAGCAGCCATCCAACACCTGCTTTATCGCAATGGTGACTTGGAGGAACTGCCCCAGGGAGCCCCTCAACTGCGCATTGTTATCGACGAGACACTACCCGATTGAGTGCTTTTTGAAGGAAACACGTCAATTTGTTAATGGCGTGGTGACATGTCGCACCCTAGAATTGCCGCCGTGACCTGAAGGCCCTTTCTAGCCCTTCTCTCCGCGTGTCCCCCCTTCTCTTCTGAGTGACTGTACGGACAAGGCCTTGCCCTGCCTGTGCGGACGCGTGCGCGTGCGTGTGGGCGGAGCCAGGCAAGTCTTTGTCATCTCACCTAAACAGGAATCATCATGCAACGCAGAAGTTTTCTCTCATCGGCCCTGGCCCTGGCTGCTGCGTCGACACTGCCAGCGGCACGTGCCGACGTCATCACCGGTGGCCAGCCTTGGGAACCAGGCAAAGCCAGCCTGCCTTCGTTGCCGACCGTGCGCCAGGGTGGCCTGGCGTTCTTCACCCCCGCCGAATTCGAGGCGGCAGCAGCATTGGCCGACCGCTTGATCCCTGCAGATGAATTGAGCATCGGCGGCAAGGAAGCCGGTTGCGCCACCTTCATTGATCGCCAGCTGGCCGGCGACTACGGCAACGGCGCCACCCTCTATCGCCTGGGCCGCTTCGTCAAGGGCACCCCGGAGCAAGGCACCCAGTCGCCGCTGACCCCGGCCGACCGCTGGCGCCAGGGCCTGGCCGCGCTGGATACCCTGTGCCGCAAATCCTTCTCCAAAGCCTTCGCCGAGCTGGACGGTGGCCAGCAGGACGACTTGCTGCGGCGCATGGAGAGCGGGCAGCTTGAGCTGGTGCTGGGTCCGGACCTGGAGGTCAAGGAGCTGTTCGAGCAGATCCTGGCCAACGTGCGCGAAGGCTTCCTGGCCGACCCGATCTACGGCGGCAACAAGGGCATGGCCAGCTGGAAGATGCTCGGTTTCCCCGGTGCTCGCTATGACTTCCGCGACGTGATCGCCAAGAAAGGCCAGAAGCTTACGATCATCCCCACCAGCCTGATCGACAACACCCTCTGACACCCCTATTCCGTGAGCGATGCGGCCTGCGCCGACACTCGCCTGCACACCCGTGATCCAGCCGTTTCAATGAGGTAGCAATTAATGGCCAATGTACGCCCCAAAGCCGACGCAGTGATCGTCGGCCTCGGTTGGTGCGGCTCGCTGATAGCCGAAGAACTGACCCGCGCCGGGCTCAACGTGGTCGCCATCGAGCGTGGCCCCTGGTTCGAGACCGCTACTGACTTCCCGCCCTCGGTCGATACCGACGAACTGCGCTGGGACACCCGCCGCAGCATGCTGCTGCCGCCGGCCATCGAAACCACCACATTCCGCAACAACCGCTCGCAGACCGCCCTGCCCACCCGCGACTGGAGCATGAACGAGCTGGGCTACAACGTCGGCGGTTCCGGTACCCACTGGGCCGGCATGGCCTGGCGCTTCCTGCCGTTCGATTTCGAACCCTACAGCTTCACGATGAAGCGCTACGGCCAGCAGCAGTTGACCGAAGGCCTGATCGTTCAGGACTGGGGAGTGAGCTACGACGACCTGGAGCCCTTCTACGAGCGCTTCGAGAAAATCGCCGGTGTGTCCGGCAAGGCCGGCGTGCTCAACGGCGAGAAAATCGACGGCGCCAACATCTTCGAAGGCAACCGCAAAAGCGAATTCCCCCTGCCGCCGCTGGCCACTACACGCCTGACCGACCTGTTCACCGAGGGCAGCAAGAAGCTGGGCCTGCACCCGTTCATGGTGCCCGCCGGTCAAGCGTCCCAGGCCTACACCAACCCGTTGGGCGTGCGCATGGGCCCGTGCACCTACTGCGGCTACTGCCTGTATTACGGCTGCGGCAACTTCTCCAAGTCCAGCCCCAACGCCTGCGTGATCCCGGCATTGATGCAGCGCAGCAACTTCACCGTGCTGACCGAGTCGGCGGTGCTGCGCGCCAACCTGGCCGAAGACGGCAAGACCGCCACCGGCGTGAGCTACCTGGACCGCAACAAGCAGGAATGGGAACAGCCGGCCGACATCGTCATCTTCTCGGCCTTCCAGATGCAAAACGTGCGTTTGCTGCTGCTGTCGAAAATCGGCAAGCCCTACAACCCGGAAACCCGCGACGGCGTGGTCGGCCGTGCCTACAGTTTCCAGACGGTGTCGGGCGCCAACCTGTTCTTCGAAGACGAACAACTGAACCAGTACATCGGCGCCGGCGCGCTCTCGGCCCAGGTCGATGACTACAACGGCGATAACTTCGACCACAAGGGCCTGGGCTTCATCGGCGGCGCCGGCATCCTGGTGGTGGCGCGTGGCGCACGTCCGATCGGCAATGCCGACGCCGTGCCACCGGGCACCCCGCGCTGGGGCAGTGACTGGAAGAAGGCCTACACCCACGCCTTCCAGAACGGCACCTTCATCTTCAACCAGGGCACCAGCTTCTCCCATGACGAGTGCTACCTGGACCTGGACCCCGAGTACAAGGATGCCCACGGCGACCCGCTGATCCGGGTGACCTTCGACTACAACGAAAACGACCGGCGCATGGCCAAGTTCACCGAGGACAAGGCGGTGGAAATCGGCAAGGCCATGGGCGCGAAGATCGTCAACGGCTTTGACTCGGCGGCGGTCAACTACGGCCCCTACCTGCCCTCCAGCGACCACACCATCGGCGGCGCGGTGATGGGCAAGGACCCGAAAACCAGCGTGCTCAACCGCTACCAGCAAAGCTGGGACGTGCATAACGTGTTCGTGCTGGGTGCCTCGTCGTTCCCCAACAACGCCGGCTACAACCCCACGTCCACCATCGGCGCCCTGAGCCTGTGGACGGCCAAGGCCATCATCGATCAATACCTGGCCAAACGCGGCCCCCTGGTGGAGGTGCCAGCATGAGTCGGCGTCATAAATTGGCCAGCATGGCCCTCGGCGGCCTGGCACTGGGCGGCGTGGTCGGCCTGGTGTTTGCGGCGCAGACCCTGGTCGCGCCGGGCCAGCAGACCGACAGCGCCCAAGGCGTCAAGGCTCCCACCACCGTGGAAGACCCCGCCGTGACCCGTGGCCGCTACGTGGCCATCGCCGGTGACTGCGCGGCCTGCCACACCGACCCGCACGGCGGCAAACCGTTCGCCGGCGGCTATGCCCTGCAGACGCCGTTCGGCAAACTGCTGGCAAGCAACATCACGTCGGACAAGGCCACCGGCATCGGCAGCTGGACCGAGGCCCAGTTCACCCGCGCGGTACGCGAAGGCAAGGGCAAGCACGGCGAGAACCTGTACCCGGCCATGCCCTACAACGCCTACGTGAAGGTCAATGACCAGGACATGCACGACCTGTGGGCCTATATGCAGACCGTGCCGGCCGTGGACAACAAAGTGGTCTCCAACCAACTGCCCTTCCCCTTCAACATCCGCCTGATGATGATGGGCTGGAACCTGCTGTTCTTCGACAAGACGCCGTTCGTGCCGGTGGCCGATGCCAGCGCGCAGATCAATCGCGGCGCCTACCTGGTGCAAGGTCTGGGCCACTGCGCAGCCTGCCACACCGCCAAGAACTTGCTGGGGGGCGACAAGGGCGGCGCTTTCCTGCAAGGCGGCGAGCTGGAAGGCTGGCACGCGCCGGAGATCACCGGCAACCGGCACGTGGGCATCGGCGCCTGGACGCCGGCGCAGGTGGTGCAGTACCTCAAGACCGGCAGCAACGACATCGCCGTGGCCTCCGGGCCCATGGCGGAAGCCGTGACCAACTCCACCCAGCACATGAGCGACGAAGACCTGCTGGCCATCGCCACCTACCTGCAAAGCCTGCCAGGCTCCGAGCGCAGCAAGCCGCAGCCGCTGGCTGCCACCGAGCCGGTCATGCAGCGTGGCGCCAACGTCTACTCGGCCAACTGCGCCGCCTGCCACAACAGCGACGGCAAGGGCATCAACCAGCTGGCCGCAGGCCTGGGCAACAACCCCGGCATTCAGGCCGAGAACGCCCAAAGCCTGATGACCACAGTGCTGGAAGGCGGCCGCGGCGCCGTCACCCTCGACAACCCCACCAGCGGCGCCATGCCCAGCTTTGCCTGGAAGCTCTCGGACGAGCAGGTGGCCGCCGCGCTGACCTACATCCGCAACAGCTGGGGCAACGCCGCGCCGGCGGTCACCGCTGCGCAGGTCGCCGACACCCGCAAGGACCTCAAGCTGCCCGGCCAACTGGGCCAGACCGCACACTGACAATAACAACAGCGGCCGGGGCTGACCCGGCCGCGCCCCCAAAAGGAATGACTGACCATGCACCCACTCCCCTTGCGCCCCGCCGCGCTGCTCGCCCTGGCCCTGTGCGCCGGCGGCGCCCAGGCCGCTGATGCTTTTGCCGTCGACTCGCCGTGGATGACCGGCGACTGGGGCGGCCTGCGCACCGACTGGCTCAAGCGCGGCATCGACATCAAGTTGGGCTACACCGGCGAATCAGCGTCCAACCTGCGCGGCGGTTATCAGAAGCACAACCACGTGACCCGCTACGCCGACCAGTTCAACCTGGGCGCCGACATCGACCTGCAGAAACTGCTGGGCTGGGAGGACGCCGCCTTCAGCGTGTCGATCACCAACCGCAACGGCGACAACCTCAACGAAAAAATCAGTGATCCGCGGGCCACGGGCCTGGGTTCGACCCAGGAAATCCAGGGGCGCGGCAGCGTCAGCCGCCTGAGCGAGCTGTGGCTGAGCAAGGGCTGGTTCGATGACCGTATCAACCTCAAGGCCGGCCGTTTCGCGGTCAGCGACGACTTTGCCGTGGAAGACTGCCTGTTCCAGAACCTGGCGTTCTGCGGCTCGCAGCCGGGCAACTACGTCAACAGCATCTACAACGGCCCCATCAGCCAATGGGCGGCGCGCGTGCGCTACCGTTTGAGCGACTCGGTCTATACCCAGATCGGCGCCTTCAACGTCAACCCCTCCACCCTTGAGAACGACAACGGCTTCAAGCTCAACGGTGCCGGCACCCAAGGCACTTTCGTGCCGGTGGAATTGGTGTGGACGCCTAGCGTCAACCAACTGCCCGGCGAATACCGCCTGGGCTACTACCACAGCAACGTGAATGCGCCGCACGTCTACAAGGACGCCGACAACCAACCGGCAGCGCTCACGGGCAACGACTATCGCAGCGTCGACAGCCGCCATGGCATGTGGCTGGTGGGCAAGCAGCAACTGACCTCGGTCAATGGCGATGCCAGCCGCGGCCTGACCCTGTACGCCAGCGCCACCTTCCAGGACCGCGCCACCACGGCGGTAGACAGCTACCAGAAGCTTGCGCTGGTGTACAAAGGCCCGTTCGATGCCCGGCCTACCGACACCCTGGGCCTGGGTGTCGCCCGTGTGCATGCCAGTTCGCTGTTCCTGCGCAACGCCAGGACCGCCAATGCGCAAAGCGGCTTGAGCTACGACGATGCCGGGTATGTGCCTGAACAGCATTCCGAGTACGTGGCTGAGTTGAACTACGGCATCCAGGCCACCCGGTGGTTGAACGTGATGCCGAGCTTGCAGTACATCAAACACCCTGATGGCGTGCGTGAAGTGGACAATGCCGTGGTGGTGGGCCTGCAGGTTCAATCGCAGTTCTGATCCCACCGTCGAGTGGGAGCAGGTTCTTCCCGCGAAGAGGGTAACGCGGGCGTCCTGATGTACTGTCGCGTGCTTTTCGCGGGTAGAACCCGCTCCCACCAAGGCAACTGCGGCTACGAGGATTGGCGTAACGCGGGCTGTTGACCGTACGCATTGGTACACAGCCCCTGCGCCCAACCGGGCAGCCAACCCTGGCGCAACAGCCAGGCATCGATGGAAAACCGCCCCGCGCCGGTCATCAGCACACCGGTGAACACCACCAGTAACATCATCACGTATTCCCAGCCGCCACCACCCGGTGATGCCCAGGCATAGCCGCGCGCCCATTCACCGCCGAAACCGACAGTGGCCACCAGGAAATACACCAGGCTGACTACTGCCCCCAGGCGGGCGAACAGGCCCAAGCCGACGCTGATCGCCGATGCCAACTCGATCAGGCCGCCCATCACCACGAACATCCCGGCATACGCGCCCAACCCCAGCCCCTGGAAGCCGTGCACCAAGGTGTGGAACGAGCCCAAGCCGGCAAAGATTTTCTCGGTCGAGTGGCCGATTTCGTTCAGCCCGAAGCCCAAGCGCACCACCGTGGCCTGCCAGGCCAGGGTGCCCAGCCACGCCTGGGGCTGGCCGCGCAGGCGCCGCCAGTCCGCAGCCACGCAGTCGATGAACTGCAGCAGCAACAGCACCGCCGTCACACTGGCGACGCCCATCAACAGCCAGGCGTCGTTCATGGCCGCCACCCGCCAGGCGATCAGGAAGGCCAACAACGATACCAGGTAGCCCGACACAAACTGCCGCGGCGTGAGCCACAGCGCCGAAGCCAAGGCCAGCAGCGCCCAGCCACTGGCACTCCAGGCCGCAAAGTCGGCGAGGCTGTGCTGGACTAAGCCCGCGTACAGCGCCGCCAGCCAGGTCGCTGCCAGGCCCGCCACGACCACGCCAGGGGGCAGGCGCGTGGGTTGGATCAAATCGGTCATAAGGGTCTACCTCACGTCCGTCGGGGCCGGTTAACGCCCTGCCCCGACGGCCATTCATCCCATCAGTTGAACGTGGCAGCCACGTCTTCGGCCAGTTTCTGTTCGGTCAGGTCGGTGGCACCGCTGACACCCACGGCCCCCACCACGGCGCCGTCATGCTTGAGCACCACCCCGGCCACCGCCGGCAAGATCCCGGGGATGGTGCCGATGGCCAGGTTCTCTTTGCGCGCCAGGTCATAGAAGGTGATGGTGTTGATCGCAAACCGTGCCGCCGAGGTGGCCTTGGCGATCGAGGCCTCGACGCAACCGGCGTAGGCGCCCTGCATGCGAGTGAAGGCCAGCAGGTGGCCATCGGCGTCGGTCACGGCGATGCAGATGTTCATGTGCTGCGCAGCCGCCATGTGCGTGGCCCGGTCGGCCAGTTGCAGGGCAGCGGCAGTGGTCACGTTGGGTTGGTTGACTACGGTGGCGGTGGTCTGCGCGCTGGCCAGGGCTGGCAGCAGGGCGGCAAAGGTCAAGGCAGCGAAAGGCAAAGTGATTTTCATGGGTATTGTTCTCTGGTTGGATGGAAAACGGGCACAGCACGCCGCCCCGTGCCTAGGGGCACGGGCGGCAGTTTGTGGAAGAAAGGCGTGGCCCCGCCACGCCGGGGTTCAGCCTGGCAGCGCAGCGCCCGTCAACGCCGGCACGGCCTCGCGGCTGCCCAGGGTCGTCGGCAGTTGCACCTTGAAGATCTTGAAGGGCCGTTGCAGCGCGTCGACGCCGCCCGGCCCACGGTTGGCGGCCATGCGTGCACTCTGCGGTACCGGGATGTACAGCTCGCGGCGGTGCGAGATGAACAGGGCATCGGGGTTCCACAGGCGCGGATCCTCAGACACCACCCTGAGCGCACCATCGGGTGACAACACGGTGATGCGCGGCTTGTCGTACTCGGAGAAGTACAAGTTGCCGGCGCTGTCGATGCCGGTGCCGGTCAGCGGGCCGGTGTCGTAGACGAACTCCACCTGTTCGCCCAGCGCCTGTTCCGACAACTGGGTGTCACGCAGCCCAGCGGTCGGCACGCGCCACAACGGGCCGCTTAGGGCCTGGTAGTACAACCACTGGCCGTCGGGGCTGATCTCGATGGGGTCGGAATGCACCTGATGGTCGCTGCCATCGGGCATCAGCAATACCTGGCCATCCTCGCCGATGGGTCGGCGCTCGGGCAGCATCTTGGTGGAAGGATGCTGCGCCAGGCGCCGTGCCGAGGCACCGGTGCGCAGATTGACGACAATGATCGCACCCAGGCCCGAATCGGTGATGTAGGCATGCTCACTGTCCAGGCGTAGGTCATTGAGGTTGCCACCGGCAGGCAGCACGCTGGCCGGCAGGCTGATGCTGCGCAGCAGCTTGCCGGTCCTGGTGTCGAACTGCAGGATCTTCTGCGCCGGGTTGATGCCCTTGGGGCCGGCATCCTCCCCCTGGTCGATGGCCCACAGGGTGTCGTCGTCGAAAATATGAATGGTGTTGATCTTCACCAGCGCCTGCTTCCCCGGCTTGCCCGGTGCCCAGGCGTTCCAGTCCCCACCCGGGAATGGCTTGAGCGTGCCATCCGCAAGCACTTCGGCAATCGAGGGGGTTTGCTCGAAGCCTGGCCAGCGCGGCAACCCCACGAACAGGCGCCCGTCCGAGGTCAGTGCCACCGCGTTGCACAGCCAGTCCAGGCTGGCTACCTCGGTCAGCGGCTGGCCGGCGTGCAGCTTGGCGGCGGCCTGGGCCAGGGGGCTGCCAGCCAGGGCAAAGGCGCCCCCTGCCAGCAAAGCGTTACGGCAGAAATGTCGTCGATTCAGCATCTTGTTATTTTCCTTGCAGTGATTCGAGGGGCAGGTGTGGCTCATGCACCGGTATGGGGTGGGTGGTTTCATCGGGGCGGCGCAGCGGGCCGACGATGCACAGGTAGCTGACGAACGCGCCCGCCGCGTTGAGCGCCACGTACACCAGCGCGCCGTTGAACGAGCCCATGGACTGCACCATGTAGCCGATCACCACCGGCGTGACGATGCCCGCCACGCTGCCGAAGGTGTTGAAGATTGCGCCGTTCATGCCGGCGCTGCGCTTGGGCGAGACGTCGGCGATGATCGCCCAGCCCAGGGCGCCCATGCCCTTGCCGAAAAACGCCAGGGCCATGCACAGCACCACCAGCACATCGGTCTGCACGTAGTTGCACAGGATCATGCTCATCGACAGCGCCATGCCGATGAAGATCGGCAACTTGCGCGCCAGGGTCAGCGACAGTCCCTTGCGCAGCATCCAGTCCGACACCAGGCCACCGCTGATACCGCCAATGAAGCCGAAGATGGCCGGCACCGCGGCCAGCAGGCCGGCGTTGAGGATCGACAGCCCGCGCTGCTGCACCAGGTACACCGGAAACCAGGTGAGGAAGAAGAACGTCAGCGTGCTGATGCAGAACTGCGCCAGGTAAATGCCCAGGAACATGCGCTGGCCCAACAGCTGCCTGGCACTGGCCCAGGTTGCGCGCCACGCTTGTTTGCCCTGGGTGGCTGGCTGCTCCTGCAGGCCTGCCCCGCCCTGGCGCATCACCTCGAGCTCTTCGGGGCTCAGGGCGCGGTGATCGACCGGCGTCTTGATGCGCCAGATGAATACCAGGCCCATCAGCACCCCTGCCACGCCCATCACATAGAAAATCCACGGCCAGCCCCAGCGCGTGGAAATCCACGCCAGCAAGGGCGTGAACACCACTGCGGCGAAATACTGCGAGGCGTTGAAGATGGCCGTGGCCGTGCCACGCTCGGCGGTGGGAAACCACAGCGAGACGATCTTGCTGTTGGCCGGAAAGCACGGCGCCTCGGCCACGCCCACCATGAAACGCAAGGCGAACACCGCGACGAACGCCACCCCTACCGGCATCAGCGCAACGCTGCCGATGGCGGCAGTGAACAGCGACCAGGCGATGATTGCCACGCCCAGCACCTTGATGCTGCCGAAGCGGTCGATGGCCAGGCCGCCGGGCAGTTGCAGCAGCATGTAGGCCCAGGCAAACGCCGAGAACAGCCAGCCCATTTCGCCATGGCTCAGGCCCAGCTCGGCGGACACGCTGGCCCCGGCCACCGACAGCGTGGCGCGGTCACCCTGATTGATGATCATCATGATGAACAGCAACGCGATGACTTCGTAGCGGCGGTGCTGGGTGATGAAACGGCGCAGAGAATCTGTTTTTTTCATTGTCTTCTCGTTCCCGAAAGGTGGACGTCAGTTGCGTGTCTCGCGAATGATCGCCCCCGCAAGCCGCCGGGTTTCAGGGCGCAGCGCCGTGCCCAAGCCGGGCCGCGTAGGTGCCAGGGCAACGCCATCGACGATCTGCGGCAGGTGCGTGACCAATTCGCCGTACCAGGTCGACAGCGAGGCGCGCACCACCTCCTGCAGCACCGCCGTGGGCGCATGCAGGGCCAGCTGCAAACCGGCATACAGCGCCACCGGCCCGGTGCAGTCGTGGGGTGCCAACGGCTTGTTGTAGGCCTGGGCCAGGGCGGCGATCTTGCGCGCTTCGGTGAAGCCGCCGCACCACACCAGGTCCAGCATCAGGTAATCCAGGCTGCCGGCCTTGAGCAGGTCGCGGTAGGCCACGCTGCCGCCCAGGGTTTCGCTGGCGCAGATCGGCACCCGCGTTCGACGGCGCAGGTCGGCTAGGGCCTGGGCGTCGTCCATCTTGCACAGTGGGTCTTCGACCCAATAGACGTCGAACGCCTCCAGCGCCTGGCAGATGCGCAAGGCGGCCGCGCTGTCCCACAGGCTGTGCAGCTCGCACATGATCTCGATGCGATCACCCACCGCCTCGCGGATCTGGCGGAACGCCTCGCAGCCCTTGCGCACGTCCGCCAGGCTGATGCTGTTGGCGCCGGCCTGGCGGGCAAATTGATCGAAGGGCCAGATCTTCATCGCGGTGTAGCCCTCTTCCACCAGGCTGATCGCCAGGGCGCCGGCGTCGCGGCTGAAGGCCAGTTGATCGTCATAAGGGCCTTGGGCCCGGTCCGCGTCGGTGATCTCGCGGCGGGCGCCCTGCTGGGTGTTGAATTCGTAGCCGGCGCAGGTGTTGTAGACCCGGATACGGTCGCGACAGGCGCCGCCCAGTGCTTCGTGGATCGGGATGCCGTGGCGCTGGCCCTTGAGGTCCCACAGGGCGATGTCCACGGCACTGGCGGCCCGAATCTCGGCGCTGGCGCTGTGATAGCCGACATAAGGGCTGGTGAGTTCCAGCGAAATCGCTTCGATCTGGCGCGAGTCCCGACCGATCAACCCGGGGGCGATCAGCTCATGGACGGCCGCCTCCACGGTGGCGGCGCCGCGAAAGGTTTCACCCAGGCCGATCAGGCCCTCGTCGGTCTCGATTTCCAGCCAGATCAGCTTGGGGCGTTGGGGCAGGCGCAGCGTGCGAATACAGGTGATGGTTGACATTGTTTTTATCCTGAGGCGACTTCAACACACGATGGTATCGTTACCATTCATAGGCAAAAAAGTAGGCTCAGGCGGTTTTCATGGCAAGCACTAAACGCAGATTTGAGGGGAACACGTCAAAATGATAGCGATATCACCGAAGGGTGGCCGTGCTCTGCCGCTGTACCAGGCTGAAGCCAATGTCCTCAACGACGGCCTCGCAGGGCAGCCCCTGTAGCCGGTCCAGCAAGCGCTGCGCCGCCGTGTGCCCCATCAGCGCGCCGTCGATGCGCACCGTCGACAGGGCCGGGAAGGTATGCGCCGCGAACGCCATGTCACCAAAGCCCATCACCGCCACCTGCTCCGGCACGGCAATACCTCGCGCCGCCGCCTCGGTCAGCACGCCCTGGGCGATGGTGTCGGAGGTGCACACCACCATCAATGGCTGTTCGCCGGGGCCCGGCACTGGCGTGAGCCATGCACTCAACCCTTCGCGGCCCTGGGCCAGGGAAGGTGCGCCGGCAAAGACGCGCTGGGCGACGGCTTCGACCCCCTGCTCTGCCAAGGCCTGGACAAAGCTGGCCGCCCGCCGTTGGCCACGGGGGTCGTCCACGCCCAGCAGCGCAAACCGGCGATAGCCCAGGCCCAGCAGGTGGCGCGCCACCTCGCGCCCCGCCTGCTCGTGGGAAAAGCCCACCAGCATGTCGATGGGCTCGGCGCTCAGGTCCCAGGTCTCCACCACAGGCACACCAGCGGCGCGCAGGCGGTTGCGGCTGGCCGGGGTGTGCAGGGTGCCGGTGAGGATGATGCCGTCGGGCCGGCGGCTGAGAATGACCTCCAGCAATTCCTGCTCCTGCTCGCGCTCATAGCCCGACACGCCCAGCAGCACCTGGTAGCCGGCCTGCGCCAGGCGTTCGTTGATGGCCTGGAAGGTGTCGGAGAACAGCGGGTTGGTGACCATGGGCAGCACCACCGCCACCAGCCGCGTGCGGTTGGAACGCAGCGACCCCGCCAGGCGGTTGTGCACATAACCGGTCTGTTCAATGGCGCGCTGCACCTTGAGGCGGGTAGCGCTGCTGACGGTGGCGGGCTGGTTCAGGTAGCGCGACACGGTCATGGGCGCCACGCCAGCCAGCCGCGCGACGTCACTGAGCGTCACCGTGGCGCGGCGCAAATCGGGAGTGTCGGCAGGCAGGTCGACCATGGCGTGAACGTGTCCGGAACAGGAAAGGCGAAAGCCGTGAATCCTATCATTTGTAGGGCAATGGCTGCGTGCTGGCGAGCGCCCGCCTCAATCGGGGCTTGAAGGAAACACGTCAAAGAGTGAGTGGCGCGGTGATATGCCGCACCCCTAGACTCGCCCACCGTGCCCGTCCCAGAGCCTTGCGGACGGTCAGGCAGCAGCGTACTGCCTTTCGTGATACCTGAGGAGCAACACCATGAATCGACGAGATGCCTTGATCTCGATTGTGCAATTGACTGCACTGGGCGTGGCCAGCACTGCGGGGGCCAGTGTCATCAACGCCCACACCCCGATGCCCGTAGGCACCCGCCCTGACGCCCTGCCCCGGCCCCCACGCAGCGGCGGGCTGCTGTATCTGACGACAGAAGAGGCCCGTGAGGTCGCCGCTGTTTTCGACCGTCTGATTCCCGAGGATGAACTGGGCATGGGCGCCAGCCAGGCCGGCTGTGTCGAGTTCATCGACCGCGAACTGGCCGGCGACTTCGGCCAGGCGGCCAGCGTCTACCGCCTGGGCCCCGTGGTGGCGGGCACGCCCGAGCAAGGCCCGCAGTTTGCACAAACACCCGCGCAACGCTACCGCAGCGGGCTGAAGGACCTGGGCAGCTACACCCAGGCACGCTACGGCAAACCCTTCAGCGCCCTGGACGGCGACACCCAGGACGCGCTGCTGCGCGCCATGGAAAGCGGCGCCTTGGCCCTGGCCAACACCGCACCCACCGACTTCTTCGCCCTGTTGCTGCAGAACGTGCGCGAAGGCTATCTGGCCGACCCGCTGTACGGCGGCAACCGCGGCATGGTGGGCTGGAAGCTGATCGGCTTCCCCGGCGCCCGCTATGACTACCGCCCCTACCTGCAGAAGAAAGGCATGGCCTTGAACCTGGAGCCGGTGAGCCTGCTCGACCGCGCCTGATACAGGTCAATCCTGCTCTTTATACCCCCCTCTTTTTGTCAGCCCGGCACGGCGCCCGGCTGCGCGCACAAAGGATTGACCAATGGCAAACGCAAGACCCAAAGCGGACGTGGTAGTGATCGGCCTGGGCTGGTCCGGTTCCGTGATTGCCGAAGAACTGGCCCGGGCGGGCCTCAAGGTGGTAGCCATCGAGCGCGGCGCCTGGCGCGACACCGCCACCGACTTCCCGCCTTCGGTAGACACCGATGAACTGCGCTGGGCCACGCGCAAGGAAATCCTGCAGCCGCCCAGGCTGGAAACCTACACCGTGCGCAACAACGCCAACCAACAGGCACTGCCGGTACGCGAGTGGAGCAACCTGACCCTGGGCTACAACGTCGGCGGCGCCGGCACTCACTGGGCGGCGGCGTCCTGGCGCTTCAACCCGTTCGACTTCCAGCCCTACAGCAAGACCGTGGAGCGCTACGGCAAGCAGCAGCTGGTGCCCGGCCTGCAGGTGCAGGACTGGGGCATCACCTACGATGAGCTGGAACCCTTCTACGATCGCTTCGAGCGCATTGCCGGCACCAGCGGCCAGGCCGGCGTGATCAACGGCACGGTCATCCCCGGTGGCAACCCCTTCGAAGGCTCGCGCAGCCGCGACTTCCCCACCCCGCCCCTGGTGCCCAGCCACTGGAATGACATCTTTACCCGTAAAACCACCGAGATGGGTTACCACCCCTTCCCGGTCCCAGCGGGCACCATTTCGCGCGCCTACGTCAATGCCCTGGGCGTGCGCATGGGCCCCTGCACCTACTGCGGCTATTGCCAGCTGTTCGGCTGCGGCAACTGGTCTAAGAGCAGCCCCAACGCCTGCGTGGTGCCCGCGCTGATGCGCCAGCCCACCTTCGAAGTGCTGACCGATACCGAAGTGCTGCACATCAACAAGGCCGCCGACGGCAAGACGGCCACGGGCGTGAGCTTCATCGGCAAAGATGGCGTGGCGGGCGAGCAGCCGGCCGACATCGTCATCGTCGCCGCGTACCAATTGGACAACGTGCGCCTGATGCTGCTGTCCGGGATCGGCCAACCCTACGACCCACGCACCAGGCAAGGCGTGATCGGCCGCAACTACAGTTTCCAGACACTTTCGTATGCCTACCTGTGGTTCGAGAACGAGCACCTCAACCCGTTCATCAACACCGGCTGCCTGGCCATCCAGATCGATGACTTCAACGCCGACAACTTCGACCACACCGGCCTGGGTTTCATCGGCGGTGCGGGCATCCAATCGCTGTCCAACAGCGGCCTGCCCATCGGCATGGCCGGCGTGCTGCCCAAGGGCGCGCCTGCCTGGGGCAAAGGCTGGAAAAAGGCCTTCCAGCACAGCTACCAGAACTGGGCCATGATCCAGGGCCAGGGCACCAGCTACGCCCATGAGGACGCCTGGTTCGACCTGGACCCGGTGTACAAGGACAACTACGGGCGCCCGCTGCTGCGCATGACCTACGACTACAACCTCAACGACAAACGCTCGGGCGAGTTCGTGCGCCAGAAGTGCGAAGCCATCGCCAAGGAAGTGGGCGGCACGCGCATCGAGTCCTACAACTTTGCCGCCGACCCTTACACGCCGTTCCGCGCCAACGACTCGTCCCACACCATCGGCGGCGTGGTCATGGGTACCGACCCGAAAACCAGCGCGCTGAACCGCTACCAGCAGAGCTGGGACGTGCACAACGTGTTCGTGCTGGGCGCCTCTTCGTTCCCCAACAACGGTGGCTTCAACCCTACGGTCACCATCGGCGCCCTGGCCCTGTGGACCGCCAAGGCCATCAAGGAACAGTACCTGGCCAACCCCGGCCCACTGGTGCAGGCATAAGGAGCACGGAGCATGAAAAAACAGCTTTTGACTGGCCTGGCAGTGGCCGTGCTGGCGGCCTTGGGCTGTGCGTTGTACCTCAACGGCAGCAGCCGCGCCGATGACGTGGCCGATGATAGCGTGCAGGCAGCCACTGCCCCGGCGGCCGACGCCCAGGCGATCCAGCGTGGCGCCTACGTGGCCATCCAGGGTGACTGTGCCGCCTGCCACACCGCGCCGGGCGGCCGCGCCTATGCCGGTGGCTATGGCCTGCAGACACCGTTCGGCGTGATCCACTCCACCAACATCACCCCCGACCGCGCCAGCGGCATCGGCCACTGGACCGAACGCGACTTCTTCCGCGCCGTGCGTCACGGCAAGCGCCCGGACGGGCAGCAGCTGTACCCGGCCATGCCCTACAACGCCTACGTGAAAATGAACGACGCCGACATGCACGACCTGTGGGCCTACGTGCGCTCCCTTGCCCCGGTGCAACAGACCGCACCGGCCAACACCCTGGGTTTCCCGTACAACATCCGCCTGGCCATGGTGGGCTGGAACCTGCTGTTCTTCGATAACCACCCTTATCTGCCCGCCCCCAACCAGCCAACGGCCTGGAACCGCGGCCGCTACCTGGTGGACGGCGCCGGACACTGCGCCGCCTGCCACACCCCCAAGAATGCGCTGGGCGGCGATACCGGCGCCTACCTGCAAGGTGCAGAACTGTTGGGCGGGCACGCGCCGGACATCACCAACAACGCCTACCTGGGCCTGGGCAGCTGGAGCCAGGCACAGGTGCGTGACTATTTGAAGCTGGGCAGCAACCACCAGGCTGTGGCTTCGGGCGCCATGGGCGAGGCGGTGGAACACTCCACCCAGTACTTGCGCGGCGAGGACCTGGACGCCATCGCCCTCTACCTCAAGTCCCTGCCCGGGTCCGGCGCGGTGGCGCCAGCAGCGTTGCAGGCCGGCGTTGCGCCCATGGGCCGTGGCGCACAGGTGTACGAAGCCAACTGCATGGCGTGCCACGGGGTCCAGGGCGAAGGCATCGCCGGTATGGTCACCGCCTTTGCCGCCAACCCGCAGATCCGCACGCCCACGGGTTCGAACCTGGTCAGCGCGGTGCTCAAGGGCGGCCGGGCCGTGGCGACCGAGGGTAACCCCACAGGCGCGGGCATGCCGTCGTTTGACTGGAAGCTCGGGGATAGCGACATCGCTGCAGTGCTGACGTATGTCCGCAATAGCTGGGGCAATGCCGCGCCTGCCGTTGATACCCAGGATGTGGCACGGGCAAGGTCGGCGCTCGGCGCACAGCCCCTGCTGAGCCAGAAACCGTAGGCGTCACCTGCTGCGCAGTCCCACCCGCTGGGACCTGCACGGGGTAGTCACTTGAAGGCGTTTGGCCAGGGCGCAGCCGGGCCCTAGCATGGCGCTTTCACTTCGCTGCGCCGCCAAGAGAGGAATCATGGCCATGCAACCCACCGAACAACAACAAAACCACGAGTACACCGTCATCGACACTGCCGTCGACCTGGCGCGCGAGGCCGCGCCGGCATGGGCACAAGCTCCGGCGCAAGTACGCGCTGGCTTGCTTGAGGCACTGGCCGATGCACTGCAAGCCCATCAGCAAACGCTGGTGCCCCTGGCCGACGAGGAAACCCACCTGGGCGCCACGCGCTTGGCCGGCGAAATAGCCCGTACGGCTTTTCAATTGCGCGGCTTCGCCGAGCAACTGCAGTCGGGTGTCGCCCTCGCCCCGGTCGTTGACTCAGCCGTGGCCGGTTCGCCACCTGCCGGTCGCCCACAGCTGACCCGCGTGCTGCGCCCAGTAGGGCCGGTGGCGATGTTCTCGGCGAGTAACTTTCCGTTTGCCTTCTCCGTGCTAGGTGGCGATACCGCGTCGGCCCTCGCAGTGGGCTGCCCGGTCGTCGTCAAGGCACACTCGGGCCATCCGCGCCTGTCCAAAGCAGTGTTCGACATCGCCCACCAGGTGATTGCCAGCCAGCAACTGCCCGAGGGCTTGCTGACCCTGGTCGACCAGGCCAGCCGAGGTGCCGGCGCTTATCTGGTACAGCACCCGGGCATCGCCGCTGTGGCCTTCACCGGCTCCTATCAAGGCGGCACCGCGCTATGGAAGCTCGCCAATGAGCGCTCTCGCCCCATTCCTTTCTTTGGCGAACTGGGTTCGATCAACCCCCTAGTGGCATTGCCCGCTGCGTTGCAGGCCAACGGCGAGGAACTGGCAAACCTCCTGGCCGGCTCCATGACCCTGGGCTGCGGGCAGTTCTGCACCAGCCCCGGGGTGATCGTGCTGTTGGATGACCCGAGCAGCGATCATTTCCTGGGCCAGTTGTGCGAAGCACTGGCGCCGATCCAGACCCACGCCATGCTTACTCCGGGCATGCGCCAGGGCTTCGAGCAAGCCAGTGCCAAGGTCGCGCAGCACGCAACCACCTTGCTGGCACCCGGCAACGGAGGGGCAGGCCCGACGCCACGGCTGTACGCCGCCGACGCGGCGGCGTTCATTGCCAACCCCGCCCTGCATGAAGAGATGTTCGGCCCGGGCGCCCTGGTGGTGAAAGCCCGCAATCAGGCTGAAGTACTGCAGGTGCTTGCCGCAGTGGGCGGCACTTTGACCACCACCTTGTGGGGCGTCAGCGACGATACCCCAGCCAACCGCGCCCTGGTGCAAGCTGCCGAACAGGTGTCAGGCCGCGTACTGTTCGGCGGCGTGCCCACCGGCGTAGCCGTATGCGCCGCGCAACAGCATGGCGGCCCGTGGCCCAGCTCCACCGCACCGCAGACCACCTCGGTGGGCTACGCTGCGCTGCAGCGCTTCCTGCGCCCGGTCGCGTTGCAGGACGCCCCCCAGTGGGTTCAGGGATAGTCTGACCGCCCCCTCCCATCAGGGAGGGGGTCTATCAAAACCCATACAACCGCTTGGGGTTGCCCACCAGCATCTGTTGGCGCAGGGTGGCATCAGGCGCCCACGTGGCCAACTGATTGAGCATCAAGCCATCATCTATCGACTGGGCAGGTGCAATCTGGGTAGCTGCCCGCGTCGCAACGGGAGCACTGTTGGGATGCGGCCAATCACTGCCCCATAGTATCCGATCGGGATTGGCGGCAATCAGCGCCTGGGCATACGGACGCATGTCAGCATAATCCGGCCCCCGATCAGAGCAGTAGTAGGCCCCGGACAATTTGACGTAGGCCTTGCCACTACCTACAAGCTCCAAGACTTCCTTGAACCCGGTCTGCTGCATTCCCTGGCTCGCATCAAGGCCGCAGAAATGATCGATTACCAACGGTGCCTGCAGCGCAGCCAAGGGCGCCCGCAAGGCCGCCAGCACCAGGTGCTTGCCGTAAACCTGGATATGCCAGGGCCGCCCCTGAACTTGCCTGTCGGCAATGGCCAGGTCGCGGACGGCGGCGTTGAGGTCGACGTCAGCGTTCAAACCCAGAAATACGCGAATGCCCCGAATACCCCGGGCATGCAGGTCATCGAGTTGGCGGGGCGTCAAGGTCGGGTCGAACAGGGCAATCCCACGGGCGCGCTGTTGGCCCAGTTGCTCGATGGCCTGTAGTACAGGCTCGATGGTCGGGCCATAAACCGTGGAATTGACGATGACCACGTGGTCCATCATCAATGCCCTTTGCAGTCCCAGCAATTGCGCGGCCGTCGCCGGAGGGGGCGTGAATGACCGGTTGGGCGAGTATCGCGACGGATCAGGAAACACGTGAACGTGACTGTCGCAGGCGCCAGGCGGCACCCGAATGCGCACGGGGGTCTTGACGGTGGGAGCAGGTGATCCCGAATTTCTTGAACTAGCTGGCAGGGCGGGCAACGGCACCCACCCACAACCGAGGGCGGCGATCACCTTGAGGCTGTCCCTTCTACGCAACATGGAATGTCCTTGTCTTGTTGGTTCAACGGCAAGCACCTTCCAGTGTATGACCCCGCTGAACGCAACCATCACCCGCCCATTCATGCCGCGCGAGAGTTTTCCCATAGAATGGGAAACTGCGTGATTTTCCTCATACGCGCCACCCGGATACCTGTGCCGTAGCACCCAGCTGCTCCGTCTGAATACTGAACAAATGCCCAGAGCCCGGCGCCTTGCTCAGTATTTCCAGCGCAATATCATGCCGCGCGCTGGTGATGTACAGGGTGTCATGCCGCGGGCCGCCAAACGCCAGGTCAGTGGGACCTGGCACGGGCAGCCCGACCATGCGGTCTATATTGCCATCTTCACTGAAGCGCACCAGGCTCCAGCCATCACGCAACGTGGTCCACACGCCACCGTCGCAGTCCAGCGCCAGACCGCTCAAGCGTCCCGAGCCCTTGGGCAATGAGGCCAGCCGTCGCACATGCTGGCTGCCTGCGGCCACCACGTAGACGCTCCCCGATTCAGCCCCCGTGGCGTATAGCGACTGGCCCTGCGCGCCCCAGCACAACGACGTCAGGCGCTCGTGGAACTCCCACGGCGTCCGCACCTCGCCCTGCAGGCTCAGTTCGCCCACCTTGCAGCCACCGGGCGTCGCCATGCACGCCCAAGTGCTGCCGGAAGGATGACTGCACAGCCCCAGCAAGGCCTTGCCGGGCCAATCGGACAAGGGGTGCTGCTGGCCCTGCTCATCCAGAATCAGCCAGCCGGCTGCATGGGCCACCAAGAGGCCCTGCTGGTGCAGCTCCATGGCCACTACAGGGGCGGGAAGCCGCGCCACGATGCGCTCGCCCTGCTCGTCCAGGCGGCGGATAGCCGGCGCCAGGGTGTCGGCCCAGAACAGGCAGCCATGGGCCTGAGACCAGCGTGGGAAGGCGCCATTGAACGCCCACGGACAGTCCACCAGGGCGACCTCGGAATCGCCGATGCGCACCTGAGATTCGCTGAGTTGGGCACCCACGCGACGGGCGGCCTCATGAAGCTCGGGGCCCAACAGTTCCAGGCGCTCCACGGTCAGCCGATAGGCCGGGCCGGCGACACTCAAGGCGCCACGCACGTTACCGGCGTTATCGCGGATCGCTGCGGCCACACAGCGCACGCCCATGACGATTTCCTCGTCGTCGATGGCATAGCCCCGGGCACGGGTGATCTGCAGCTCGGTCAGCAAGCGTCGGCGGTCGGTGATGGTCAACTCGGTCAGCGGGGCCAGGGTCAGGCCCTTGAGAATGGTGTCGCGGCCAGCGTCGTCCATGGCCGCCAGGATCGCCTTACCCTGCCCGGTGCAGTACACCGGCTTGCTCTGCCCCAGCGCCGCAGCGGAACGCGTGGTGTGGGCGCCGTCGCAGCGTTCCAGGGACATCACCTGGTTGCCGTCCAGCACCGCCAGGTAGGACGTCTCGCCTGTCAGGTCGCGCAGCGCACGCAGCTCGGCACTGGCGGCCACCACCAGGTCAGGCATCAAGTAGGCGTTGCGCACCAGTTCCAGGTAGCGAAAGCCCAGGCGGTAGACCTTGCCCACCGCGTCACGGCGCACCAGGCCCCGCTCCACCAACGTAGCGAGGATGCGATACAGCGTCGTCTTGGGCAGTTTCACCTGGTCGGCCAGCTCACCCTGGCTTACCCCACGCGGCGCCGAACCGATCGCCTCCAACACATCCAGCGCCTTCTCCAGCGCCCCGGTTCCCTCTGCTGCGGCCATATCGATTCCCACCATTTGGAACTTTTTGTTTTGGCCATCATACGAGCTGTTTTGTCAGCGTCAACCGCCCACTAGGATCGAGACACAGCCACTCGAACAGAACCACTTGGTGTCACGGGAGAACAACAATGACTCAGATCCACCAGTATGCAGACGCACTGGACAACACCGCCCAACGGGGGGTGAAGGTCAGCGATGAGGTGCTGGCGCGCCTCGCTACCTGCAGCAGCGGCTCGCTGACCACGCAGCTGTTCAAGCTGGGCTTTCGCCAACCTGCCCTGGTGGGCCTGCGTGCATTGAACAAGCGCGTCAAGCCGTTCGCCGGCCGCGCCTTCACCATGCGCTTCATCCCGGCCCGCGAGGACATCGACACCTACGGCACCATGACCACCAAGCCCAATCACGACAACCTGCAGTGGCAAGGCGTGGAGCAGGTGCAGCCCGGCGACGTGCTGGTGATCGACAGCCAGAACGACCCGCGTGCCGCCTCGGCCGGCAACATCCTGGTCACCCGCCTGCTGGCCCGCGGCGCCCGCGCCATCGTCACCGACGGTGCCCTGCGCGATGGCAGCGAGATCGCCGCCCTGCCGCTGCCCGCCTATGCCCGCGAGGTCACCGCCACCACACGCATTTCCTACCACCACGTGGCCGACCTGCAGGTGCCGATCGGTTGCGCTGGCGTGGCGGTGTACCCTGGCGACATCATCGTCGGCGACGCCGACGGCCTCACCGTGGTACCCGCGCACCTGGCCGAGGAACTGGCCGACTACTGCACCGTGCAGGATGACCTGGAAGCCTACCTGGCCATGCGCATCGCCGCCGGCGAGGCGCTGTGGGGCGTATACCCGCCCAGCCCTGCCGCCGTCTCCGACTACCATGCCTGGGTGGCCTCGGGCCGCCCGGCTATCCCGAGCATCATCAAGGGGGACGCGCAATGAGCCGCCAAGCCGAATACGCCGCCCTGATCCGCCGCTACTTCGCCGCCTGCAACGCCGGTGACCACGCCGCCCTGGTGTCCTGCTTCACTCCGGACGCGGTGCATTACTTCCCCGCCGGGCTGCCCGACGTGCCGTGGCGTACGGCCCAGACCATCGCCGCCAAGTGGGTGTGGTGCGTGGAGAACCTGGGCTCGCAATGGACCATCGAGAAAATCCTGGTGAGCCACGACAGCCCCGAGGCCGTGATCGAGTGGACCCATTGGAAAGGCAAACTGGGCACCGCGCTACGCGGGGACGAATGGTACATCTTCGACCAGGACAGTGGCCTGATCAAAGAGATCCGCGCCTACTACGCCTCGCCCGCCGACAAGGCCGTGACCATCAATGAACTGGTGGCTTTCGACTACAGTGGCCGCGGCTATCACCTGGAGCCCGTGCAGCCATGATGAAGCACATCGTGATGTTCCGCCGCCTGCCCTCCGTGGCCAAGGACGCGGCACGCGAGGCGCACCTGGTGCGCTGGATGCGCGACTTGCACCAGGACATCGAGTTTGCCCGCAGTTGGAAGGTTTCGGCCAACGAGCTGGACCGGCCGATCTGCTGGGACTATGTGCTGGAAACCAGCTTCGATGACGCCGAGGCGGTCAATCGCTACCTGCCGCACCCGGCCCACGTCGCGCTGGTCACCGAGCTGAAAACGTATTTCGAGTGGGTTGCCGTCGATTACACGGAGGTCAGCGACGCCCAGGCTGCCTGATTCATGCGCAAGTCCGGTTTGCCAAGGCTTGCGCCCTCAACAAAAATAATTAGACGAGGCTCCTATGAACACCAACGAGCGCTATGCGCTGGAAGGCCCTGTGCCGGCCAACGCCCCTCCCGCCCCGCTGCTGGCTGAAACCACGGCTGCACGGTCAGCCACACGCCGCACGGGTTATCGCTTCCTGATCCTGGCGATGATCACTATCGTCCTCGCCTTGAGCAGCGGCGATCGCGCGGCCATCTCGGTGGCCGGTACCGACATGAGCCGCGAGCTGGGCATCAGCTCGGTGGAAATGGGCTATCTGTTCTCGGCCTTCAGCTGGGCCTACGTGATCTTCCTGATCCCTGCCGGCTGGCTCACTGACCGCCTGGGCTCGAAGAAAACCATCGCCGCCGCCATCGCCATCTGGTCGGTGTTCACCGTCTGCATGGGCCTGGTGCATTTCATCGGCATGGTGGTGCCGCTGCTGCTGGGCCTGCGCTTCCTGCTGGGCATTGCCGAATCGCCGGTGGGCCCGGGGTGCGCACGGGTCATCGCCTCCTGGTTTCCCTCGTCCGAGCGCGGCATGGCGGGCGCCATCTTCAACAGCGCCCAGTACATCTCCCTGGCGTTCTTCACGCCCCTGATGGGCTGGTTGTGCTTCCGCTTTGGCTGGGAGTACGTGTTCATCGTCATGGGCCTGGTCGGCCTGGGCATCGCCGTGGTGTGGTGGAAGGTCTACTACCTGCCCATCCGCCACCCCCACATGAACGCCGAGGAACTGGACTACATCCGTGCCGGTGAAGGCCTGGTGGATCTGGAAGGCCGCAAGACCGACCCCAACGCCGCATCAACCGGGCTGTCAAGCCTGGCCGAAGTAGGCCTGCTGTTGCGCAACCGCATGCTGGCCGGGATGTTCCTGAGCCAGTACTGCGTCAGCGCCATCACCTGGTTCTACGTCACCTGGTTCCCCATTTACCTGGTGAAGGAGCGCGGCTTCGACATTCTTCAGGCCGGACTGGTGGCGTCCATCCCAGCCCTGTGCGGCCTGATAGGCGCGGTCAGCTCGGGGTTTTTCTCCGACTACCTGGTGCGCCGCACACAGTCGCTGAGCATTGCCCGCAAGACGCCGATCATCACCGGCGTGCTGCTCAGCTCCAGCATGATTTTGTGCAACTACGTCGACTCCCAGGTGCTGGTGATCGCCGTGATGAGCCTGGCCTTCTTCGGCAAGGGCTTCGGCAACCTGGGTTTCAGCGTGGTGGCCGACACCGCGCCTCGGGAAATGGTGGGCATGACCGGTGGCGTGTTCAACGCCATGGGCAACACCGCCGGCATCATCACCCCGGTGGTCATTGGCTACCTGTTGCACTCCAGCGGCTCGTTCAACAGCGCGCTGATCTTTGTCGGCGCCCATGGCCTGATCGCCGCCTGCTCGTACCTGTTCATTGTCGGCCGCATCCGCCGCCTGCACCTGGCCGATTTGCTCAAGCCTTCCACTGCCCGTTGATACCGGAGAACCTCATGATCGAAAGCAACGTTTACATCGACCCCAAGATCGCCGCCCTGCAACCTGGCGAAGCCACCACCGATGCCATCGAGTGGGTCAAGGTGTCCTTGACTATCCTGCCGCTGGCCGCGCCCATCAGCGACGCCAAGGTCCTTACCGGCCGCCAGAAGCCGCTGACCGAGATCGCCTTCATCTTCGCCGAAATCCGCACCCGCGAAGGCCACGAAGGCATCGGCTTCGGCTACTCCAAGCGTGCCGGCGGCCCGGGCATGTACGCCCACGCCAAAGAGATCGCCCCAGTGCTGCTGGGCGAAGACCCCAACGACATCGCCAAGATCTTCAACAAGCTGCTGTGGGCCGGTGCATCCATGGGCCGCAGCGGCCTGACCACCCAGGCCATCGCGCCGTTCGACATCGCCCTGTGGGACCTCAAGGCCAAACGCGCCAAGCTGCCGCTGGCCAAGCTGCTGGGCGCCCACCGCGATTCGGTGCAGTGCTACAACACCTCCGGTGGCTACCTGTCCACCCCGCTTGAGCACGTGCTGGAAAACGTCGATATCTCTCGTGAGAACGGCATTGGCGGTATCAAGATCAAGGTCGGCCAGCCCGACACCAGCATCGACTTCAAGCGCGTGAAAGCAGTGCGCGAACGCCTGGGCGAAGGCTTCCCGCTGATGGTCGACGCCAACCAGCAATGGGACCGCATCACCGCCCAGCGCTTCGGCCGCCGCCTTGAACAGTTTGACCTGACCTGGATCGAGGAGCCGTTGGACGCCTACGACATCGAAGGGCACGCCGCCCTGGCCGCCTCCCTGGACACCGCCATCGCCACCGGGGAGATGCTGACCAGCTTCGGCGAGCACGCGCAGCTGCTGAACGGCAAGGCCTGCGACTTCATCCAGCCGGACGCCCCGCGCGTGGGTGGTATCACGCCGTTCCTGCAGATCATGCAGCTGGCCAGCTTCCAGGGCGCCAACCTGGCCCCGCATTTCGCCATGGAGATCCACTTGCACCTGGCCGCGGCCTTCCCACAGGAGCCGTGGCTGGAGCACTTCGAGTGGCTGGAGCCGATGTTCAACGAACGCCTGGTGCTGAAAAACGGCCGCATGCAGGTGCCCAACCGTCCGGGACTGGGCTTCAGCCTGAGCGACCAGGCGCTGGCCTGGACCGTCGCCACCGAGGCGTTCGGCAAACGCCCTTGAGCGCTCCCCAGGATGCCGGCCCCCCCCCGGCATCCTGCGTCCATAACAACAGTCAGCTCCTGACAAGGTCACACCATGCAAAACCGTGAAATCAGTCCCGTCATCCGCCTCGATTCCGCCGACAACGTGGTGGTGGCGCGGGTGGAAATCAGCGCCGGCACCCAGGTTGCCAGCGAACATTTGACGACCCTGCAAAACGTACCGCTGGGCCACAAGATCGCCGCACGGATGATCGAGAAAGGCCAGCCGGTGCTCAAATACAACACGGTGATCGGCTATGCCAGCGAAGACCTGCCGGCCGGCACCTGGATGCACAGCCACAACATCGAGTTTGGCGACACAGCGCGCGATTATCGCTATGGCCTGGACTACGTACCCACCCAACTGCTGCCCGCCAACGAGCGCGCGACCTTCCAGGGCATTGTGCGCGCTGACGGTCGCGTAGCCACCCGCAACTACCTGGGGGTGTTCGTGGTCGGTAACTGCGGCGCCACCGTGGCGCGCAAGATCGCCAACCACTTCGATGAAGAGCGCCTGGCTGCCTACCCCAACATCGACGGCGTGGTGCCCTTCGTACACGAAATCGGCTGCGGCATGGAGATGAGCGGCGAGCCCATGAACCTGCTGCGCCGCACCATCGGCGGCCACGTCAAGCACGCCAACACCGCTGGCGGCCTGCTGATTGCCCTGGGCTGCGAACGCAACAACATCCATGGTTTCATCGAGCAGGAAGGGCTGCTGCTCAATGACATGCTCAAGGCGCTGGTGATCCAGGACGTGGGCGGCGTGAAAAGCGCGGTGGACCAGGGCATCAAGCTGATCGAGGCGATGCTGCCCCAGGCCAACGCCGTGCAGCGCCAGCCGGTATCAGCCGAACACCTGATCATCGGTATGCAGTGCGGCGGCTCCGACGGTTTCTCTGGCCTGTCGGCCAACCCGGCGCTGGGGGCGGCGGTAGACATTCTGGTGCGCCACGGCGGCACGGCGATCCTCTCGGAAACCTCGGAAATCTTCGGCGTCGAACACACCCTCACCGCCCGTGCCGTGACCCCGCAAGTGGGCCGCAAGCTGATCGAGCGCATCGACTGGTGGCTGGAATACAACAAGGGCCGCGACACCCAGATCAACGGCCGCGTCAGCCCCGGCAACAACGCCGGCGGCCTGGCTAACGTGTTGGAAAAATCCCTGGGCGGCGCGAAGAAAGGCGGCAACGCGCCGCTGATGGACGTCTACGAGTACGCCTACCCGGTCACCACCCGCGGCCTGGTGTTCATGGACACCCCTGGCTACGACCCGGTCTCGGCCACCGGCCAGATCGCCGGCGGCGCCAACCTGATTGCCTTCACCACCGGCCGTGGCTCGTGCTTCGGTTCGCTGCCCGCCCCCACCTTCAAGCTGGCCAGCAACACGCCGATGTTCACCCGCATGAGCGACGACATGGACATCAACTGCGGCCAGATCATCGACGGCGACAAGACCATCCGCCAGATGGGCCAGGAGATCTTCGAACGCCTGCTGGCCCACGCCTCCGGCGAGCCGACCAAGAGCGAGCTCAACGGCCTGGGCGAAGACGAGTTCTGCCCCTGGCAGATCGGCGTGCTGGCCTGAGCCTTACCGGCGCCCCAACGGGCGCCGGCCCCTGACCACAACAACAATAAATGCGCCTTGCACAGGCGCCACGGGCAGCCTTTGCCCGTGCAAACAGGAGCCACCATGCGCTACAGCAAGCAAATAGTCGTCTGCACCACCCTGTCCCCCCTGGGTCTATTGAGCAGCGCCGCCCTGGCCCAAGGCTTCATCGAGGACAGCCACGCCACCCTGCAAACCAGCAACTTCTACCTCAACCGCGACTTTCGCGAAGACAGCGGCATTTCCAAGCGCGAGGAATGGGCCCAGGGCTTTGTGCTGGACTTCAAGTCGGGCTACACCCAAGGCGTGGTCGGCTTCGGCCTGGACGCCATCGGCATGCTGGGCCTGAAGCTGGACTCCGGTCCGGACCGCAGCGGCACCGGCCTGCTACCGGTAGGCCATGACGGGCGTGCACCCGACCAATACAGCAAATTCGGCGTGGCGGTGAAAGCCAAGGTATCGAAGACCGAGCTGAAGATGGGCGAGATGCTGCTCAAGTACCCCACCATCGCGTCCAGCATCGGCCGCATCCTGCCGCAGACCTTCCAGGGCGGTGTGCTGACGTCCAAGGAACTGGACGGCTTCACCTTCACCTTCGCCGACATCAACCGTACCACCCTGCGTGACTACTCGCACAACCAGCCCCTAACCCTGGTGAACAAGAACAAGCGCTTCAGCGCCGCGCCGGACGCTGACGACTTCAAACTGGCGGGGCTGGACTACGCCTTGGGCAAGAACCTGGTGCTGACCTACCAGCGGGGCGAGCTGGAAGACATCTATACCCAGCACTACCTGGGCCTGAACCACGCCTACCCCCTGGGCCCCGGCACGCTCAAGAGCGACGTGCGCTATTACATCAGCCACGACAGCGGCGCCGCCCACGCCGGCACGATCGACAACCGCACCCTCAACGCCCTGTTCACCTACGGCATCGGTGGGCACCTGGCGGGCATCGGCTATCAGGGGCTAAGCGGCAGCACAGCCATGCCTTACGTGGTGGGCACCGATGCCTACCTGACCAACTACATGATGGCCAACGATTTCATGGAGCGCGACGAGCGCTCCTGGCAACTGCGCTACAGCTACGACTTTGCGGCCTTGGGCATCCCAGGTCTGACCTTTGCCACACGCTATACCAGCGCGAACCACGCCAATCCTGCGACGGTAGCGGGCGAAGGCCGGGAGTGGGAACGCGACACTGATCTTGGCTACGTGATCCAGTCCGGCACCTTCAAGAATGTCGGCGTGCTGTGGCGCAACGCGGCGTTGCGCTCCAATTACCTGCGCGACATCGATGAGAACCGGTTGATCATCAGCTATACGTTGCCGCTGTTCTAAACTAGCCTGCTGTGCCGGGCTTCAGCGAATCGGCTTCAAGGGGGCGCTCTGATCCGCCGGTCGCCCCTGGACCGAAATACCATCGGGAGTACGCTGAATGCCACCCACGGCTAACTTGGCAGCCGGTCAGAAATCGCCGTTCACGATCTCGAATCCACGACCTGCGACCGGGCACCCGTGGGGGCATCACTTCGTTCTTTATCCCACAGAAACCGCGTGCTAGAGCCCTGTTGAAATTTTTTTCGGAATTCTTGGCTAGCCGGTTAGGAAGCCGTCGAAATACGATTGAACATAGTCAAATAGAGCCCGTTGCATGGGCATAAATTGTGAAGCCATGAGGCAAATAGCGCCGCTTTCGATGACACGCGATATCGTTGGGCGGCATGCTTGGCAGGAACATTGAAGAACGGAAACCGTGGCTGAACCTGAGGAGGTGCATTTGCTCGAAGGCATATAGGCACCGCTGCAGGTGCGGCTTGAAGTGAGGCAGATGTTCGAGCTGATTACCACGGTTGTGTCATCCCCCCCCCCCGATTGTTGAGCAGGGCGGAATGGTCGACAAGTTGTCCCTCTTCGTACTACCCCAACATTTCCGACTCGAGTATCCGAGCGCCGCGTAAGCCGGTGCAATGGTCTGGGGTGAGTAAGAGGAGCGTATAGCGGATGGAGGTCCGACGTTCGAAGAGCCCGCACGTCTAGGCTGTAAACTTTTCCACTGTGTCCACTTAGCGTTCTGCAGCATTGAAAATGGGGGAACGCAGCTCTAAATCGGTGAGCTCGATCAGTCATTTTGTAACATAATGTTACAGCTCGCAAATGCAAATCAACGCACTATAAGCAACCTAATCTCTTGATAAAATGGAAGATTAAGTTAGCTACCAACAATTATGGGCAGAGATCCCCTACGACGAAAACGAAGGTGTATCTATATCGTTACAAACCACACCGAACAAGGATCCAATTTTTTAGTCCAGTGAAGTGAACTCAATGTCAGGACCTCCTTCGATCAGCTCTGGCGAGTTCTCAAGGACCACCCTCACATGCAGTCTGCGCGCGAGCCAAGAATGGCAGCTTATTTTCGTTCGCATCAGGGATGACAGCAACAACAATTCGAGGGATATAACCATGCCCTTTGTCAGAAACTATTACACTCCGGTAGACGTAGCAATCCGCTGGGGCCACTTCACCGTATACGAAAAAGAGATTCTCCATACTGCATTCGAGCATCCGGAGAAACTACTGTATTACTCCGAGCATTGGCCGACTTTACATATTTACCTAGAGCGCTTATGCGACGCCATCGACTGTCACGAACTTCCCGCCTGGTACCTCGGCCATCCGGTTACATTTCCAGCACGAAATGGCCCATGCTCCCTGCAACTGCGGCACTCCGATCTGCGGTTTTGGGCCTTGCGGTTCTCCCCCGAGGACAAACCTGACTTTCTGTTCAACGCAAGCAATGATCACAGTCAATGCATCAGCCTTGGTACCTATTTAGCTCAACAGGCCGCATTCGATACCTTGAAACGCGAATTCGACCAGCTCCGTGCTGAACACTCAACGCTGCTCGCCGAACTGAAGGCCCAAGGTATAGAACGCGACATGCTGTCCACCCAGATGGAAACCTTCAGGATGCCATCCGAATCGACCCTCTATGTGCTGCAAGTGATCATTGGCTCGATGCTTGAGTTGATCGTTGGAAAATCGCCTTCTGGCCAATCGCGGTCGGTGTACAAAACCCAAACGGCATTCGTAGACGCCATAGTCGAACATTACTCGCATCTTCCAGGCATAAGTAAACGAACCCTTGATCGGAAATTTGCGGCTGCCCGACAGCGCTTGGCCCAGGCAGGTTAAGGCTTTCACGTTATTGCCAGGCAATAGCCTCCATTGCCTGGCAATGACATCCATCCGTTCTGGTTATTGACTGAATGTCACATCCCATCACGCGCCAGACCGCGCTAAGGAGTGACATCATGCAATCTACCGCCATCAGCAACTTTCCCGACCGCCACATCATGCGTCGTGACGAGGTTGAACAGAAAACCGGCTTCAAGCGCTCGCACATCTACAACCTGATGAAAGCCGGACTGTTTCCGCAATGCCGGCGCATCGGCACCCGCGCAGTGGGATGGGACTCGCTGGAAATCGAGCAGTGGGTGCAAGATCGCCTGTCGATCCGGGACTGACGCCATGGACGTTCTCTCGCTGATCTCAACCAAGGGCGGCGCCGGCAAGACGACCGTCGCCGCCAACCTGGGTGGCTTGCTGGCCGACGCTGGTCTGCGCGTTCTGCTGTTGGACCTGGACAGCCAGCCGACGCTGTCCAGTTACTATGCCCTGCCCCATCCCCGCGCCGCCGGGAGCTACGAGCTGATCGCGCAGAACCTCACCGTGGCCGACCGGATGATCAGTGCCACGGTGATCCCCGGCCTTGATCTGATTGTCTCCAATGATCGTGCAGGCCACCTCAACACCCTGCTTCTGCACGCCCCCGATGGGCGCCTGCGCCTGCGTAACCTGCTGCCAGCCTTTGCCGATGACTACGACGTCCTGGTCGTGGACACCCAAGGCGCGCGCAGCGTCGTCGTCGAGATGGCTATCCTCGCCTCGAACTGCGCGTTGTGTCCCTTGCCGCCCGAGATGCTGGCGGCGCGAGAGCTGCGTCGTGGCACCCTCGACCTGTTCGAGGAATTGGAGCCCTATCGGCACCTCGGGGTGTCGCTGCCGCCGGTGAAACTGCTGCTCAACCAGGTCAATTTCAATCGCCGGGACACGCGCCTGATCATGCAGAGTTTGCAGACGACCTTCGCGGACGATGCGCACGTCAGTCTCTGCGACACGGTTATTCCGGACCGAGTGGCCTACCTGAATGCCGCCACCCTCGGGATGCCCGTACACCGTGTCGAGCCGCATCCCGTGCGGGGCAGCCACGGCTGTCCAGCCGCTCAGGTGATGCGCGACCTGGCCTTGGAACTGTTTCCGCAATGGCGCGGCCAACTAATCAAGGCAGCGACCGCCTCGGACAGGCGCAAGACTGCTTCCTGAGTATTCTCCAACCACCGTGCCGCGTCCGTCCCCGGTCGTGGCTTGACCCGGGCTGCCCTCATGAAGACACCGACCTCCGAGGAAATCACCCGCAAGCTGCAGCACTCCCACTTTCCCAGCACGTCTGGCCTGGAGCAACCGACAGATCCTGCCTGTGATACACCGATGGTGGTCACCCTGGAGCAACTGCGCCCTTATGATCACAACCCGCGGTTCATTCGCAACCCGCTGTACGAGGAGCTTAAAGCGTCCATCAGCGAACGCGGGTTGGACCAGCCGCCGTCAATTACCCGCCGGCCGCACGAACGCCACTTCATCATCAGCAATGGCGGCAACACGCGCTTGAGCATTCTCGGCGAACTGTGGCAGGAGACCCGGGACGAGCGTTTCTTCCGCATTTCCTGCCTGTTCCGGCCGTGGCGATCAGAGACCCATGCCCTGCTGGGTCACCTGGCGGAAAGCGACCTGCATGGGCCCCTGACCTTCATTGAACGAGCGCTGGCCGTGGCCAAAGCCAGGGATTTGCTGCAGGAGGATGGAAAAACACTGAGCCAGCGCGAGCTGGCAAGCCGCTTGAGCAAGGACGGCTACCCGATCTCTCAACCGCACATCAGTCGCATGTTCGACACTTTGATCCACCTGCTCCCCGCCATTCCCCAGCGGCTTTATGCAGGCCTCGGCAAACACGCCATCGAACGCGTCATTTCCTTGCGCAGTCGTGCACAGGCCACCTGGAATCGTATGGCAGCGGAAGTAAATGGCTTTGGACCGTTGTGGTTTGACGTCCTGTCCGGATTTGACGAGGCGATTGGGGAGCTGGATGTCAGCGAGGTGCAAGATGCCCTCCTCGACACAATGGCGGCCGCGCTGGAGCGCTCACCTCGGCTGTTGGCGCTTGAACTGCTGCAGGACCAGCCGTATGGGGTGAGCGTTCCAGAGTTGGCAACGTCGCTGTTATCGCCAGAGCCTCTCCCTCAGTCCCCGACATCATTGGGGTGTCCCGACCTGGAACCTGATCATTCGGCGAAGAACGTAGAACGCCAGATTGTCACGACACTCGACGGCCACGACCAACTCCCCGCCCCTGCAGCAGCCAGTGAGCAACCTGACGTCGATTCGGGGGACACCCTACCCTCTGATACCGCATCGGCGCTACCAGCTCCCCAACAGCCGCCGGCAAACCGGCCGGCGTCAGTGGACGCCTTGTCAGCGCGGCCCAACGAACACACTGATGTTACCCAATTGCGCAACAACTGCCTCGCCCTGGCGGCAGAGCTGGCCGGCTACGCCGAGGCCCGGCATTTGGTCGAGCCCTCAGAGACCGGACTGGGCTTTGTTCTCTGTGCTCCGCCAGCTGCGTCACTCAACACCCGCGGCATCGGTATCCAACTGATCTTGGCGGCCTTGCTGCGCCTGCACGATGACGTCAACCAGGAGCAACGCCAGCAGTTACCGGCGGCCTTATTTGGCCAACTACTGACGGGCATCTATGACCTGCCTCTGCAGGGGCGCCCTGCTTTGACGCAAAAGCTTGAGCGTCTGCCCGATGTCCAGTTCGAACAAGCCCTTTCGCTGGTTCGCACGTCCCGACGCTTGATCGAACTACTGCTGTTGCCCGCTCGCTAATAACCGGAGGTGCCCCATGGGTACGACCTTCAATCTGTTGAACCACGCCATGCTCAACCAGGTCCTGCATGAGCTGCACCATGGCCGCTTGCAACGCTGCAAGGCATTGGGCCTGGACGACGAGGACATCAAGGTATTGCAATCCCTGCCGCCCACCACGCTTTCGCACCTGGCGCATTCGAGCATCTCCTGGGTGGAGATCAAGGTCGACCTCACGGTGCTGCGTCGGCTGATCATCCAGGCTGAACGCGATGAGCAGAACGAGCGCCTGATCAACCGCGCCCTCAAGCTGGGTGCCAGTTCCAGCATCATGTACCGCTGTTTTGGCCTGGACCATTCGGAAACCGCGTTGCGTCGCCGGGTGCTGCAGATCGAGACGCACCGAGGCCGGCCGATTCAGCTTAGCGAAGCTCAGGAGCATGCCGTCTGGAACCGCTGGAGCCAGTTGCGCGCGGACGACCCGGACAATGACCCACTCGACGCCATGATGATGCTGGCTGAAGAGCAGCACATCAGCCTGACGCTGGTGTGGCAGCAGATCGAGCTGTACGGAGGTGCGCCATGCTGAAGTTCTACAGTGTCGATTGGCGTGACGTCGTGCGCCAGTCCAATGAGGTTCTGGAGCGGTTGCAGCAAGAGCAGGCGCGACAGGCCGGCGAGCAGGCGTCCATGGCGACGGCTGACACTGACGAGCCGGGCTATGTTTACCGCGGCACTGACCCGATGCCACGGGCCTTGTTGCTGGATCGACGCCTGACCCCGCTGGAGCGCAATACCTGGCAGGTATTGCGCTGGCTGGTGAGCGAAAAGAACTTGCGAGCACCGCGCTACGAGGACTTGCAGCCCTACCTGGCCACCAGCCCCTGCGGCGCCCAAGCTTCGCGTGAGACCATCGCCCGGGCTTTGAACGTATTGCGGGTCACGCGCTGGCTCACCCTGGTCGAGCGCGCACGAGACGAGCATGGTTGCCTGCGGGGTTGCGTCTACGAGCTGCACGATGCCCCGCTGACTCCCGCAGAGGCGATCGCTCGAGACACCGAGTATATGGCGCTCATTAAGCAAGCCCTTAGCCACGCTACCAAAGGCGTGCGCGACGTGGCCCGCCATGTGCTCGAGGAACTGCGCGCAGACCCTGCCGTGCCTGGGGACGCGTTGCAGGATTTTGATGTGGCGCGGCCCACCTCACCGCAACAGGTCCTGGCGCTAGAACCCGGCGCGCCAAAAGATTCCGAACGGACCAGTCTGGACCCCGTTCGCGCCGCGGCGGTCGTGGGTGAGCATCCCGAACTCAGTGGCATCGCCCCGGATTCATTAGCCGTTCGGAATCCAGGCACTGCGCGTACTGTACAAAAAGAACAAAGCAAAAAAAGTACAGTACCGCTCGCGAGCGCCGGATCGTCGCAATGGCCGGACGGCCTGCAGCTGAGCCCGGGTGAGCAGCGCATGGCAGCGCATGCGTTGCACCAGCTCGATCCCGAACAGCGCCAAGCGGTCATCAATGAGGCGGCGGTGCGGTGCGCCCGGGGTGAGATCCGCAAACCCATCGCCTACCTGATGGGATTGATCAAACGCGCCTGTCGAGGTGAGTTCACCCTGTGGGCGGCCAGAAGCGAAGTTACTGGAGAAACACCGGCCGTGGCGGTTGTTCGACCTTCGGCGCCTGCAAGCAGTGCGGCGAAGGCAACGGGCAGTCGCAATGCCTCCCCCCTCGCGCGGGCATGCCTGGAAGAGCTGAAGCTGCGTTGTCGGCTCATCAGTGGCACACCTTAGATTCGATACACATCAAATCGCGTCCAGCCTGTGCTACGGCGGGGGGAAATCGATCATTGAATGCAGGGCCATGGACATAGCGGCTCGATGCCCACGATCAGTTGCCTGGCACTTACTGGACACCATGCTCACGAAATCGATTCCAGGTAGTTCCGCAGGCTCTCCCAATGTGAGCCCAGCACCTTCGCATTGATGGCTGTCGACCGTTGCCAGACCAACCAAGGTAGCGCCATCTCCACGGCGAGGAACCGGCGATGGTCGACCACTACCAACTCAACCTGGGTTCATTGCGCAGCAGCATTACCCTTACGCTGCACACCCATCACGCCGCTCGCCTGTGGCAGGGGCGCCTCGCGCGTGAAGGCGTGCATGCGATCATGGGCATGGCCGGCTACATCAGCGTCACCAACCTGCTCAAACAGGCCAGCAGCCAGGATGACCCCTTCGCCGACTGGTTCATGCTGCAGTTGGAAGAGAAACTGCTGCTGGCCAAAGCCGAGATGCTCGCCCTGTCCGAGCAAGTGGGCCGCCTGGAGCGTGACCTGCCCAGCCAGGTCGACATCGGCGACAACCTCAACATCCACCCGGTGACCCTGCCGCTGTTTATCGGCAGCCAGTTGGGGTTTCTTGCGGTCTACCTGCTGACCGACTACGACACGCTGGTGCGAAGGGTGCTGCTGGCCCATCACACGGCGCTGATCGGCCGCAGCGACATGGAAATCTGGATCGACCGCGGTGCGCACCTGCTGCGTAGTCTGTTTGGCCTGGCGCAGCGCTACCGCCTGGCCGGCGTCAGCCGCGATGACATGGCCGCCAACAATGCCCGCGCGCGCGACGCCGTGGACAAGTTTGGCCTGCCGCCGCAGGACATCCTCGAAGGCCTGCGGCGTTCGCAGTTCGCCCCGCCGACCTTGCGCCATCCCACTGTCCGTCAGGAGGAGGATCTCGGGGATGAGCCGGAAAGCGTGCCGTTCGTGCCTGAGCCAGCCGTCCAGCCCGAAGGCGGTGCGGCATGACCCTGGCCGAGGCGATTGCCCGGCGCCTGTCAACGGATGCCTATCGGCAGTTCGAACAGGGTGCCTCCCTAAAAGGCCTTTTAAAGCCTTTTAAGGGTAAGGGGGAGCTGCAGCAACTGGCCGATACCGCGCTGCGCCTGGAAACCCAGGTCGGCGAACTGATGGGCGTGCTGCTGGCCATCGTGGCGCAACCACCCTTCTCGCTGCTCGACCTGCGTCTGGTGGCCCAGCGCAGTGCGGCCGGCACCAACTTCCTGCGCTGGCGCAGCCGTGACTTCAATCGCATGGGCGCGCTGGTGTGGCAGCGGGCGATGGCACAGCCACAGCTGGCGCAGGCGGTGCGCGAGGCGCTGCTGCAGCTGGAGGTCAACCGCATCACCCTGAACCTGCAGATGAGCAGCCTGCATTCGCTGCACCGGCACGCGACGGCGAGCGCGACCAAGCTGCAGGCTGCCGAGACCCTCTTCGATCACTCCTCTACCCCCACCGTGGAGCAGCAACCATGAGCACTCTGTTTGTCGGCGAAGGCAACATCGGCAGCGTCCCCGAATTCCAAGAATTCAACACCAACCCCGACGAGCCGCGGCGCCTGCTGCGGCTGAACGTGTACTTCGACAACCCGGTGCCGCGCGAAGGCGGTTATGAGGATCGCGGCGGTTACTGGGCGCCGGTGGAGCTCTGGCATCGGGATGCCGAGCACTGGAGCACGCTGTTCCAGAAAGGCATGCGCATTCTGGTCGAGGGCCGCACGGTCAAGGACGAATGGGAGGACAGCGAGGACAACGCGCGGGTGACGTTCAAGGTGGAAGCGCGGCGCATCGGCATCCTGCCTCACCGCCTGGCGTCGGTGACCATGCGCGAGAAGGCCAGCGAGCCGACCAAGGGCGACGGCTCGGCGCGCAAGACCGGCGGCAAGAAAGGCGCGCGCAAAGCGGAGTGAGGGTGTGGACGTCGGTGGAATCGCGCCGGCTCAACGCGAGGCTCACGCTGGGCCGGCAACCTGTCCGGCGTGCAGCCACCGCATCCCCTGCAACCCTTGATTACTGCTGGCGGGCGAGCTCGTGCTGGGCGTGCGCCAGCAGCAGGGCTACCTCGTACAGGTGCTGGTCCAGGGCACGGAACGCCTGCCAATGCGCCGGACGCTGCTTGACCCAACTGGCCAACGCCTCCCTCGCCTGCAGGTTGTTCGGCTCCACGTGAGTCGCCAGGAATAGTTCGTAGGCCTTGATCTCCAGCGCCGTCATGTCGGCGTCACCGGAACGGTCCATGTTGCCTCCTTGTGCTGACAGGTCGTACCGCACTTTCTCAGCTAAATACGCCCCAACAGGTTGTTAGTCAACCTTTCAGGGCGTTCATATGCTCGAGTTGATGGTCAACCATATGGGTCGAATTGGAGATCGTCCCGTTGCCCGCCAAACAGCCTAGCCTACGTTACATCGGTCGCCAGTTGGCCCAGCTGCGCCGCGCCCGCCAACTGACCCAAGAAGACCTCGGCGAGCGCCTGGAGATCGGCGCCGAAGCGGTCTCGCGCCTGGAGCGCGGCCTGGTCGATCTGTCGGTGACCAAGCTGCTGCAGCTGGCGGACATTTTCCAATGCTCGGCCGCCGAGCTGCTGGTGGCCATCAGCCCCCGCGCGCAGGACCAGGCGCAGGCGTTTGCGGCGTTGCTCGACAAGCTCAGCGCCGAGGACCGGCAATTTGCCCTCGACTCCGTCGAGCGCCTGGCCGCGCACATGGCGCGCAAATAAGGGCACACCGTTTCAGCTTTCCGCTGGATCTTTCCCACCCCACCCGCACCCTGTCGCTATCTGATCAGGGGAGCTTAGCCATGCGCCTGTACATCTGCGAGAAACCCTCCCAGGCCCGCGATATCGCCCGCGTGCTGCAGGCCAACCGCCGCGGTGACGGCTGCCTGCAGGGCAACGCAGTGACCGTGACCTGGTGCGTGGGCCATCTGCTGGAGACCGCGCCACCGGAGACCTACGGTGCGCAGTACAAACGCTGGACCTTGGAGGATCTGCCGATCATCCCAAGCCGTTGGCAAGTCGTTGCCAAAACCAAGGTCGCGGCGCAGTTGAAGGTCATCGAACAGCTGCTGCGCACCTGCAAGGAGGTGGTGGTCGCCACCGACGCGGACCGCGAGGGCGAGATGATCGCCCGCGAGATCCTCGAGCGGTGCCGCTACCAGGGGCCGATCCTGCGCCTGTGGCTCTCGGCGCTGGACGAGGCGTCGATCCGCAAGGCACTGGTCGCCCTGCGCCCCGGCGAGCAGACGCTGTCGCTGTACCACTGTGCGCTGGCGCGCTCCCGCGCCGATTGGCTGGTGGGCATCAACCTCAGCCGGCTGTTCACCTTGCTCGGCCGGCGTGCCGGCTTTGACGGCCTGCTGCCGGTGGGCCGCGTGCAGACGCCGACCTTGCGCCTGGTGGTGGAGCGTGATCGGGCCATCGCCAGCTTCGTCCCCCGCCCGTTCTGGACCGTCGATGCGCAGCTGCAGGCCGAGGACATGGTGTTTTTGGCGCGCTGGCAGCCGCCTGCCGGCAGTTGTGACGACAGCGGGCGTTGCATCGATGAGGCCGTGGCGCAACGGGCGGCGCGGTGGCTAGTGCAATGCGCCCAAGCACTGGTGTCTAGCATTGACATCGAGCGCGTACGCGAAGGACCGCCACTGCCCTTCGACCTGGGGACACTGCAGGAAATCTGCTCGGCCAAGCTTGGCCTCGGCGCACAGGACACCTTGAACACGGCACAGGCGCTGTACGAGACCCACAAGGCCACGACCTACCCGCGTACCGACTGTGGTTTCCTCCCCGAAAGCATGCTCGATGAGGTGCCGCGCGTGCTGCATGCGCTGGCGGCCAGCGCGCCGTCGCTGGGCCAATGGCTGAAGGAAGTCGACCCGAGCCGACGCTCACGCGCCTGGAACAGCAGCAAGATCACAGCCCACCACGGCATCATCCCCACGGCCGTGACCCTCGACCTGGGGCAACTGTCCGAGCGCGAGCAGGCGGTTTACGCGCTGATTCGCGCGCGTTACCTGGCGCAGTTCCTGCCTGACCACGAATACCTGAAAACCCAGGTGTTGCTCGTAAGCGACGAAGACCAACTGCAGGCTCGCGGCAAGCAGATCCAGGTGCGCGGCTGGAAGGCGGTGATCGATGAGGCCGACGGCAGCGAACCGGGCGAACCCAGCCAACGCCTGCCGACCCTGCGCGAGGGGGCGTCGCTGCCCGTGCTCGACGCCGTGGTCAATGCGCACCGCACCCAGCCGCCCAAAGCCTACACGGAAGGTACCCTGGTCAAGGCGATGAAGACCATTGCCAACCAGGTCGCCGACCCGCGCCTGAAGCAGAAACTCAAGGACAGCATCGGCATCGGCACCGAGGCCACCCGCGCGGCGATCATCCAAGGGCTGATCGATCACGGCTACCTGGCGAAGAAAAAGCGCAGCCTAGCGGCCTCCGCGGCCGCGCACACGCTGATCGAGGCGGTGCCGCCGGAAGTCGCCGACCCGGTGTTGACTGCTCTCTGGGAGCAGGCGCTGGATCGCATCGAATCGGGGCAGCTGGACGTCGAGACCTTCCTGGCCAAGCAAGCCGCCTGGCTCACGCAACTGGTGCAGAGCCACGCCTCGCTGACCCTACGCGTGCCAGCCGCCAAAGGCCCCGCGTGTCCGGTGTGCCGCAGCGCCATGCGCCAGCGCAAGGGCCGCACCGGTACCTTCTGGTCGTGCTCGCGTTATCCGGACTGCGAGGGCACCAAGCCGGTGGCCGCACCCAAGCGCACCGGCAAGCCTCGCTCCTCCTGAGCAGCGCGCGGCACCTTGACGCTCCCCGCCGAGGCTGTTGTAGTGAAGGCGCCCTATCGCCAGTTGGCGAACCAAGACCGATTCGCTCCGGGCAGCTCGGTCGAACCGTCGTGTTCGGAGCCACGCCACACCTCTTCCCCCGTGATTGCTTTTCGGCGTTGTAGATCCTCCAGGCGGATGACCCGTGCGGCTTACAGCAGGCCCCAGGGGTCATCCGCCTCGGCGATGATGCTCAGCACCGGTGCCCGCCGGCGAAAGACTGGGCGCCTTTTGTGCGCGGATGCGTGCCAGCAGTTTCCGATCCAGGCCACGACAAGGGTCGGTTGAACCAGGTGAATGACCGGCGACAGTTTTGCGATGGACTTCGCGGTCAGGGTACCGGGTCAAAGGTGGTCCTCCTCATCCTAGCCTGATGACCGTCGGGCTATTTTTTCGCCGGCAACTTTCCACTGAAGACCATCGGCTTCCGCCCGCCGAACACCCGCTCAAGCCCCTGTTGACGCAGACTTCACCTCGATCTATAGATGAACTGCACTTCGCTGTCGACGACAGCACCCTGGTAGCCAGAACCTTGAAGGCTACGCCCGTTACGGGTGGTTCTTCCCCAGTGCGATCAGCGCTCGGCAGCTCGCACGGTCACCGATCCCTCGGTGATGAGCGCTCCTCGACCGGTCCTGAGACCACCCTTGCCTCCCCTTGCGGAACTCACCTCCCGCCAGGGCTGGTGGATATCCGCGTTTCTTGCAAACAGGAGATTCACCATGGCTACTGCAAACAACGCTGCTCCCACCAGCTACTTCAACCTGCACACCCAAGGCATTGGCTACCTGAACCGCATTCGCGAAGTCCCGGTACGTCGCGGGCAACCGTTCATGGCCTGCGACATTGCCGCGCTGCACGGTGCCTCGGATGACGTCGAGTACACCCGCTTCGACTGCAAGGTCGCCGGCGGTGAAGCGGAACGCCTGATCCGCGAGCACCTGGAAGACGTCAAGGCCGATCGCAAGGTGCTGCTGGCCTTTCGCATTGGCGATCTGTGGGTCGACGCCTTCACCTATGAAAAAGGTGAGCGCAAAGGCCTACCGGGTGCCAGCCTCAAGGGTCGGTTAATCTTCATCGAGTGGATCAAGGTCGATGGCCAACTGACCTACAAGGCAGCACCCCGTGCTGAAGCCCCTGCTCCAGTTGAACCAGAGCAGCAGGCTGATGAGGCCGATGCTGAACCCGAAGCGCCAGCCGACACCTCTCGCGCCAGCACCGGTCGCCGTCAAGCCCCGGCTGCCAACAGCCGTCGCACCTCCGCACAGGCGCGTCAGTCTGCCTAAGGCGATTGACCCACCCACCAGGCGCTCGCACGAGCGCCTTTTTTCACCTGAGTCGGAGGTTGCCATGGAGAGCTACTGGCTCTGCCAGGACTGCCTGCAGGCGGTGGCCTATGACGACTTCAGCGCGCTGTCGCTGTATTACAGCGAGGCTGAGGTCGACCAGCGCATCGCCCGGATGCGCACCGCCCTGCAAGCCCTGCTGCCCTTGAGTGCCGACTTCGATCCTGAGAGCGGCATCGGCATCCAGGACTTTTCCACTCAGCCCTGCGAAGCCTGCTGCAGTTGCTTGCACGGCACGCGGCATCGCTTCACCCGGCTTTGAACTGCTGATAACTACCCAACGGGGGCTCTCCCCCTGGGGGTGCTCCTGCTTTACGAGGAATATCCCATGAACACCACCCTGAACCTGGTCGACTCCGTCGATCCCGCGGTGATCCAACGCGTCAACGAGGACGCGCTGATCCAGCAGGCCCTGCAGTTGCTCGACCGTCGCTATTTCCAGCGCGGCGAGCTGCTGATCCAGCCGGCCGATGCCGCGGCCTACCTGAAGCTGCGCCTGGCCCCCTACCGGCAGGAAGTCTTCGCCCTGCTCTGCCTGGACTCGCGCAACCGCGTGCTCGGCTTCGACGAGCTGTTCTTCGGCAGCATCGATGGCGCCAGCGTCTACCCGCGGCAGGTGGTAATCAAGGCCCTGGAGCATAACGCCGCCAGCGTGATCTTCAGCCACAACCACCCTTCCGGCTGCCCGGAACCCAGCAACGCCGACCGCGTGCTGACCCAACGCCTGACCGAGGCCCTGGCCCTGGTGGAGGTCCGCGTCCTGGACCACATCATCATTGGCGAAGGCCGCCCGTTGTCCCTGGCCGAGTTTGGCTGGATCTGAACCGTCATCCCGACGCCACCGCCTGCACGGGGTGGCCTCAACCTACACTGGAGAGCAGCCATGCATCTTCTTACATCCACTCCCTTCGTTCGCGGCTACCAATCCTTTCGCTGTGAACGCCTTATCCAGATCATCTACGAAGACTACTGTGAGCCCTGCTACCGGCCCCTGCACGATTCACAGGTGCATCTGCCGGACCATGACATCAACCGCCAGCCGTGCATATTCAACGATGACTTCGCGCTGATCACCCGGGGGCAAACCCTGGTCAGGGAAGCCGTCGGGCAATGCACTGACGACGGCACGGTGGTGGCGGTGGTCTACACGGTCGTCGCCGACCATTTCGGCCAATCCGCCCATTTGGGTGACTATCCCAGCGAAGAGGCGGCGCAAGCGGTGATCACGCAATTGACCTTTGCTACGGGGCACTACAGCCGTAGCTGGGAGATCAGCTCCGCCCATCTGCCACCTGTGGAGTTCAAACTGCTGGAGGAGCGTACCTGGCGGGGCATCGCATCCGGTTTCTTCGAGTGTTTCGAGCTGTTCGACAGCCATGCCATCGGCTGCAAGCTATATTCGACGCCTTGGCAGGATGTCGACAACGCTTCTGAGTGCATCGCCAGCCGCGCAGAAGTTTTGGCGCGCCTGCGTGACGAGCAGATCCCGCCGGTGCTGACCGAACTGTTGCTGCTGGCTGGACAGGCTGACGTGCGTTTCCTGGTGTTTGATCCAGACGCCCGACGACTGCCCGAGCTCCCCGTTTTTCCCGATGATTGATGCAAGGCGCCTACGGGCGCCTTTTTTATTGGGCGCGAATAGCCGTGGGCGGGAATCGCTTTATCGGTGGGGCGACAGCCGCCCTTTTCGCCATGGTAGCGGCAACCTTCCCTGAGACATCGCCATGCATCGCCCTCTCATGCTCACGCTGGTTGTTGCCGCCCTGCTGGTGGGCTGCAGCCATGCAGCGCCCCCACCCGGCCCAACACCGTCCCCCGAAAAGCCCGCAACACCCGTCAAGCCGCCGGTGCCGGTGCCGGTGCCGGTGCCGGTGCCGGTGCCGGTGCCGGTGCCGGTGCCGGACATGCTTCAGGCACCTGACTGGGTGCGGCAAGGTCGCTACACCCTGGTCAGCGCCCGCCCAACGCTGGAACAACGCCAACCGCTGCTGCAGATGGTCGAGGTCAGTATCCCGCCGACGCTGCACAGTGATGTCGGCGAGGCGTTGCGCCATGTGCTGCAGCGTTCGGGCTATTCGCTGTGTCCGGACGTCCCGCCGCAGGCGCTGCTGTTCAGCCGGCCGCTGCCGGCGGTGCACTACCAGTTCGGCCCGATGGCCCTGATCGATGCGCTGACCATCCTCGGTGGGCCGGCCTGGGAACTCAGCGTCGACCCGCTCAATCGCTCGGTCTGCTATGCGCTGCGGTCACCATCGCCGGCAGTACCGGTCGGCACGCTGGGGCTCGTCCCATGAAAATACAGACCTTCCATGACCTGTTGATCGGCGCCCTTTGCATCGGCGCGACCTTGCTGGCGGCGGTGACCTACAACCTTCATCAGCAACTCGCGGCCATGGTCGCAGTAGCTGCACAGGCCCAGCCCGATCCTACCCCAGCTCTGCGGCGGGATCTGGATCTGCTCCGCGATGGTCAGGCAACGCTGCAGGCACAACTGCGCGACCTGAGCAGCCAGCAGGAGGCCGTCACAGCCAGCCAGGCGGCGAACCGGCAGCAGTTTGATCGGCTCGAAGCTGCTGTCGCTGAGCAGGCCCAGTCCGCAGCCAATGTTCCCGGAAGCGAGGTATTTGCGGCGTGGCAGCAACGACTCGACAAAGTCGAGGGGGACCTTGCCCATGTGCAGACCCAACTCGCGGCAAAAGCTCAACCCCTGCCCCGCGCTGAACCCGTCCCGATGCCAAAGCCCAAGGTGAGAGCACCGCGCCCTGCCCCGCCGCCGCTGTCGGTGCTCGGCGTCGAGACGCGTGGCCGCGCCCGGTTCGTGTCAGTTCTGCCGACCGGTGCGCACTCGCTGTCCGCCGTGCGATTGCTGCAGCCGGGCGAGAGCCTGGATGGCTGGCAGTTGCGTGAGATCCAGCGCGACCAGGCCGTGTTCCAGGTCGCGGGGCATGCCGACCGCAGCTTGCCCCTGCCCTGAGGACGCTGCCATGCGCCTGTTCACTCTCCTCAACGTGCTCCTGCTGCCCATCAGCCTGCACGCTGCCGTTGTTGCCGCGGCGGACCAGGAAGTCTCTGGATCCGCCCAACGGACCAGCGACGTCTCGCCGCTGCAGCAACACCAGGTCACTGCCGCGCAGGTGTGGGGGCTGACCGACGATGAATGGGCCAAGTTTGAACACCTGCAAAGCGGCCCCCGGCACTACTGGTCGCCGCAGTTGGACCCGCTGACGACCTTGGGGGTGGAGGCGGAGTCCGACCAGGAGCGGCAGCGCTACGCCGAGCTGCAAGTGCGCCTGGAAGCCAAGCGGGCCGAGCGCGAACTGGCCTACCAGCAGGCGTACACCGCCGCGTGGGCGCGGCTGTTCCCCGGTCTGCAGCCTGTACAAGGCATGAGTAGCGCGGACACTCCCTCAGCCAGGACTCGTTACGCGCTGTTCGTCGAAGAGCAGTGTTCGGCCTGCCAAACCCGAGCCTTGCAACTGGCGAAACAGGGCGTGCTGCTGGATGTGTACCTAGTCGGCAGCCAAGGCAAGGATGAAGTGATCCGACACTGGGCGCGCCAAGCGGGCATCACCGCGGCGCAGGTCAGCAGCGGACAGATCACCCTCAACCATGACCGCGGCCGCTGGTTCGGTTTGGGCGCCAGCCGCCCCCTGCCGGCACGCTATCAACAGGTGGACGGACAATGGCAGCGCGTCGACTGATCTTCGCCCTGGCGCTGGGCCTTGGCACTCACGCAGGCGCAGAGGTGATACCTCCGCCGGCCTACCAGGTGATTGCCGCGCAGGCCGGCATTCCCTCCTCGGTGCTGTTCGCCATCGCCTTGCAGGAAAGCGGCACCCGCCTGCGTGGCCAGACCATCCCCTGGCCCTGGACGTTGAATGTCGCCGGCAACCCGCGGCGCTTCGCCAATCGTCAGCAGGCGTGTACCGCGCTTATGCTCGAGCTCACCCGCCAGGACCCTAGGCGCATCGACGTTGGCCTGGGCCAAACCAACCTTGGCTACTACCCCGAGCGCTATGCCAGCGCTTGCGAGGCTCTTGATCCGCGGACCAATCTGGCGGTCACTGCCGCGCTGCTCAAAGAACACTTCGAGGCGGCCGGCGACTGGGTGCAAGCCGCCGGCCGTTATCACCGGCCAGCCGGAGGCGAGCCGGCGGCCCGCTATCGCGCGCAGTTCATCCGCCATTGGCAGCAGGTCGACGCATCGGCTGCCCTACCCCTGGAGAGCCAGCCATGACACGGTTGCAGATCATTGCTCTGATCACTTTGTGCTGGCTGTGGTACGGCGTGGCAGCCCAGGCCGACGAGCCAACGATGCCGCGCCCCGACCCACGCCGACTGAGCTGGGTACTGCCCATCCACAGCGCTCGGTTAAGCCCTGGTCCTGTTACGCCCCGAGTGCTAGATATACCGGGAATGACGCCCTTGTTTCTGGTCGGGCAGGACCCGCTGTCCCTGCAATGGCTGGCTGAACATGCCCAAGCCCTGCAGGCGCTTGGCGCCAGCGGTCTGGCCGTGGAAGCCGCGGACAGCGGAGCGTTGCAGCGCATCCAGGCAACCGCGCCGGAGATACCGATCTGGCCGGTCAGCGGTGATGACATCGCCGCACGCCTGCAACTGGAGCATTACCCCGTGCTGATTACACCAACCGCGCTGGAGCAGTGAGGGCAGCCCATGACCGATCAGGCAATGGAGTCCCTGCTGCGACCTGCCGTGGAGCTTTACACCGTCGGCGTGTGCGCGGGCGCTACGGCGCTGTGCTTGCACTCCCCATGGGCAGTGGCACTCTCGCCCGAAATCGGCGCCGGCATGGCAGTGGCCTACACCGCCTTTGGCCTCAAGCGCCTAAATGAAGCCCGCGTCGTGCTGCGCTATCGGCGCAACATCCGCCGCCTGCGGCGCTACTCACTCACCAGCCGGCAGATACCAGTCAGCAACAAGCGCTTGTTCATGGGCCGCGGCTTCCGCTGGACACGTTTGCACACCCAGCGCTTGGTCGAAGCCCAGGACCCTGCCCTTGCTCGCTATGTGAATCAGTCCGCCGCCTACCAGTGCGCTCGACGCCTGGAGCGGGCGTTGGAGAAAGCCCCCTATGCCCTTTCACGCCTCGCCCAGCTCACCGCCTGGGACAGCCCCTTCAACCCGGTGCGACCACTGCCCCCGGTGGGTGGCTCCCCGCTGCTGCACGGCGTCGAGCCCCATGAATGTGAGGCCAGCTTGCCGCTGGGCGAACGCGTAGGCCATACCCTGGTGCTGGGTACCACGCGAGTAGGCAAGACTCGCCTGGCCGAGGTGTACATCACCCAGGACATCCATCGGCAAAAACCGGAAGTGGTGGTGGTCTTTGACCCCAAGGGCGATGCCGATCTACTCAAGCGCATGTACGTCGAGGCACGCCGCGCCGGGCGCGAGAAAGAGTTCTACGTGTTTCACCTGGGCTGGCCGGAAATTTCCGCCCGTTACAACGCCATCGGCCGCTTCGGGCGAATCTCCGAAGTCGCGACCCGTATCGCCGGGCAGTTAAGTGGCGAAGGCAACTCGGCGGCATTCCGCGAATTCGCCTGGCGCTTCGTCAACATCATTGCCCGCGCGCTGATCGAGCTGGGCCGGCGCCCGGACTATCTGCAGATCCAGCGCCACGTAGTCAATATCGATGCCCTGTTCATCGAGTACGCGCAGCAGTTTTTCGCCAGCCACGATCCCCAGGCGTGGGAGGCCATCGTACAGATCGAGGGAAGGCTCAACGAGAAGAACATCCCGCGCCACATGATCGGCAGGGAAAAGCGCGTGGTCGCCATCGAGCAGTACCTCGCCGCCAAGCGCATTTTCGATCCGGTGATGGATGGGTTGCGCTCGGCGGTACGCTACGACCGCACCTACTTCGACAAGATCGTCGCCTCCCTACTACCCCTGCTGGAAAAGCTCACCAGCGGCAAGACGGCGCAATTGCTGGCGCCAAACTACACCGATCTAGACGACCCACGGCCGATCTTCGACTGGCTGCAGGTGATCCGCAAACGCGGCATCGTCTACATCGGCCTCGATGCGCTGACCGATGCAGAGGTGGCCGCGGCCGTGGGCAATTCAATGTTCGCCGACCTGGTATCGGTGGCCGGGCATATCTACAAGCATGGGGTGGATCATGGCCTGCCAGGCGTCTACAGCTCGGCAGACAAGCTGCCGATCAATCTGCACGCCGACGAATTCAACGAGTTGATGGGCGACGAGTTCATCCCGCTGATCAACAAGGGCGGCGGCGCCGGCATCCAGGTCACCGCCTACACCCAGACGCTGAGCGATATCGAGGCGCGCATCGGCAACCGCGCCAAGGCCGGCCAGGTGATCGGCAACTTCAACACCCTGCAGATGCTGCGGGTGCGGGAGACCGCGACGGCCGAGCTACTGACCAACCAGTTGCCCAAGGTCAACGTGCAGACGCGCACACTGGTGTCCGGGGCCACCGACACCGCGGATCCGGACGCACATACCGACTTCACCTCCTCCTCCCAGGACCGGGTCAGCAGTACCGCCGTGCCGCTGATTGAGCCGGCGCATATCGTCAGCCTGCCGAAGGGACAGATGTTTTCCTTCCAGGAAGGTGGTCAGTTGTGGAAGGTACGCATGCCGCTGCCGCAACCGTCCGACGATGACGCCATGCCCAAGGACCTGCAGGAGCTAGCCATTCACATGCGTGAGTCTTACAACGCTAACGCGGGCAGCTGGTGGACCAGCGCCGGCGGCGCACCCACGGTAGATTTCAACCCCGAAACGCCACCGCCAACGCGCAAACGCCAAGCCTGAATCAGCGGATGTAATGCCGCGTGAGCCGAGGTATCCATGCCGACCACGCCGGTCAACCAAGCACCTGCACCGCGAAAACCCGGGCCTATCCTCGCCGCCGTCGAACTGTGCCTAAGGCTGCTGGGCGTGTTGTTTGGCTCGATGCTGTTTTCCATCGTGCTGGAGTTTGCCGGCATGGTGTGGTTTTGGCCTGATCAGGGATGGCATCACAGTCAGGCCATGTGGCAGAGCGAGCTGGGATGGTTGAGCGCGAACTTCAAACAATCCCTGATCATTGCGCAACCTGCCGAGGCCGTTGGCCGAGTCCTGGGGGCGACCAATGATTGGTTGTTCGTCAGGGTCGGCTGGGGCGAACTCCAGGTGCATATGACGAAGCTAAGCCAGGAGGATAGCATTCCAGGAGCAGCGGCTCTAGTGTACGTCGGGTTGCAAGACTACCTGGTAGCGGCCCTTTTCACCGTCCTCACGTTTGTAGTCCGCGTCGCAGTGCTGGTGCTGTCTATGCCCCTGTTCCTCTTGGCGGCGGTCACAGGAGGGGTAGATGGGTTGATGCGACGTGACCTGCGAAAATTCGGTGCCGGCCGTGAAAGCAGCTTTGTCTATCATCGTGCCAAACGACTGCTCATCCCCATGCTGTTCACTCCTTGGATCATCTACCTATCCTTTCCCTGGTCTATCAATCCAACGTGGGTATTTGTGCCCTGCGCCTGGGTGTTGGGCTGGATGATTGCGATTACGGGATCCTCGTTCAAAAAGTATCTTTGAAGAACCGACGCTGAAACTATCATGCATCAGGCGCGGCCTTGGACGCACGTCGGCTCACCCTACCCCCCTTGGTTTTCAAAGGAAAAAGAAACCTTTCAATTTCCGCAACCCACTTTGGTTTGCGCACTAAAGAATCAATTTTAACATATTGCAATGCAAACTTAACTTTAAAACCCTCGCACTCAAATAACTGCTCTATCGCCTTGCGATCCGTGAAGTTAAGATTCAACGACAAAGTTGATGGCCACTCATCATTCTCAGACGACAGTGGCTTAGACAGGCGCGCGATCATCGCCCCATAAACCGAGTGACCCTTAAAACTGTCAATCGCAGCAATAAAACTCTGCGCATCCAACGCATCTTCAATCACTGTCGAAGGCGAGGCGTTATTATCGCTAGTTTTAAGGAGTTCCGTACTGCAACTATCCTCATCATTTTTCAATCGACGTATTTGCAGCCCCGCAAGCGAATCCCTCCCATCAAATGACTCGAACCGCTTATCAGTATCGATCAAGCAGAACACCTTCCCTTTGATATCGCCTCTAGCATCCTCGAGCGCAAGATATAGGTAATTAAAAATTTTCTTAACCGTTGGAGCTCCGCCCACCGGCACAATAAACAATCCAGGCGCCTTTAAATAATGATTAAGATAAATACTATCAGCCGAACCCTCGCAGATAACCCATTTATAATCCGAGCTTGTTACCGAAGCTATAACGGACTGAACCAGATCATTTATACCTTTCAGCTCAAGCTCTACAGGCAGCTCCCCCTTGGTCTCAACCCTCAGCTTTTTTATATCTTCACGAAAGCATCTAAGATCAAGAAGAAGCGGAGGAAGATCACTTTTTGGACAGTATACCGCCACACCACTTGAGATAATCGGCATGAAGCCATACCAATGAGTAGTGATGAGTACCTGAATTTTTGAATCAGCAATTTCCCGCAACTTCTCGAATTGAGAAAAGCAGGATGACACATGTAAGGACAACTCAGGCTCATCGATGGCCAATACAATTTGCTGATGGCTTGGTGCCGCATTTGCAAGCAAAAATGCCTTTGCAACGTCTATAAGGGCTTGGCGTTTTTCACCGGAACTTAGATCGCTAACCGGGGTCAGCTCACGTCCATCCTTTCTATTCAAAACTTTTGACTCAAAAAAGGCCTCTATCACTTTTTCCGTCAAATGTGATTGGTTAACCAGATTTTGCTTTTGCGCAGGCTTTCTGTATTCGTACACCTCAAGTTTTTCTGAGATCGACGCTAAGAAATCGTTAAGTTGGGCATTAATAGTCCGAACGTCTTCTCTTTTGATAAAAGCCCTTACAATCGTATCCAATTTCTGACCAAGCAATGCCTGTATAGTTCTACCTTCTATTTTCGTATACTCTCGAAAATCAATATCAGCAGGGAGATAAATAAATTTATAGTGATCACTAATCCGCTGATGAAGGAGCGCTATCGCCTTTGCCGAACCAATATAATTTTTGATAAGAGAACCGTATGCCGGAAGCGTTTCAAACATTGCAAAAAAAACCACCGGCGGCGAACTACGCTGATCCCTTTTCAAGCCAAACGGAATCAGATAGTAGGAACTACTCGAATAGCCCTCCGAAACCAACAAATCTCTATGCTCGCAAAATGATTTTGCATGCTCCTTGTGAGCAGGGTTAAAATCTCCAACGCTAGCAGACCACGCTAACTCACTTACCTTCTCAACAAACCACTGATACTCATCAAGGCTTGGAATGTCATCTTTTTCTATTAGAAAAATCGGGCAAATAAACGGTTCCCTTTCAGCATAACCCTTCATCAAAGAATGATTATAATTCCATTCGACACCATTAAAAAAACTATTCAGAGCTTCTAGCACCGAACTTTTGCCAGCGCCATTCTCACCCACGAGAGCGCTAAAATACTTACCATTTGAAAGCTTGACGTAATTGATCGCCTGATAAGTCTTAAAATTCCTTAACAACAAGCCAACTATCATATCACTTCCTTGGATTAACGCCTCTTCGGGTGAAGCCGAGGTCACATAGCAGCAGATTGCCACTCCACAGAGATTCCATGCAACCAAAGTTTCAATCTTCATCGGCCCAAGGAATCGCCATCTCTGGGGAACTCTCTAGAACCAGCGAGGTAGCGGGCCTCATGGCCATGGTTTGCCAGGCCACAACCCGTTGAATTTCAGTTAATCCAGCCTGGTCGTTGTGCGACCGGATAGCTGTCGCGAGGTCCTCGTTCGCAGGTGGTACTGGATAATCCGACGGTGGACAGCTCAATATTCTTCAAGCGAAAACCTCTGTGATGAGCCACGGTAATGCCAGACATGCCGTGGACTACTTGTGATGACATTTTCTTCGATGCCGAGGCTGATTCTTCTCGCTGTCTTACTCCCGCTTCCCGTGCTGGCCCAAGAAGAGTTTGAAGCCCGCGAGCTAGGCTTGATCATCAAGCAGCTTGACGCCATCGATCAGATGGCAGACCGATCAAAGATTGCCGCGCCTGCCGCTGGTGAACCTCGCTATCACTTCGACTACGGACAACTCGCCCGAGACCTTCAACGCATACGCCGGGGCGTTAACGACTACCTGACGCCCTCACGTGCCCAACCCAACGAGCTCACCCAGCTATCTGGATTTTATCGCGCCAACGAGCCAACGGCGGGCGCAAGCCATGAGCATGACTGACACCCAGATCACTGCGTTCAGTGCAGCTGCCGGTTTTGCGCCGCAACTCAGCTCGGTGCTTTGGCGTTCGACCGTCCTAGTGCTGGCCTTGCTGTGGTGCGCCTGGGCGCTGTGGACGGGCTACCGCGGTTGGGCGGCCGGCAACCTTAGCTTTGGTGCCCTCGGTGGGAGCACGGCCCGTCTCGCGCTTGCCCTGATCGTGCTGATGTTTTTCATGCTGTCCTGATCGCTGGAGACCCTAGCCATGCCCCTTCGCCGACTTCGTCCCATCCGCTTCGTCCACCTACGCCAGCACCTGCAGCAAGGCTTTCTGGGCAGCCTGCTGATTTTGATGTCGAGCGTGGCCTTCGCCGATCTCCCAACCATGGAGGCACCCTCGCGCGGCGAAGGAACCGGCCTGATCGAGACCATCAAAAACTACGCCTACGATGGTGGCATCCTGCTCGGCCTGCTGATCGCCCTCCTCGCCTTTCTCGGTGTGGCTTGGCACTCACTGACGGTCTACGCCGACGTACAGAACCAGCGCAAAACCTGGAAGGATCTAGGCGCGGTCGTCGGTGTCGGTGCGCTGCTGGTGGTGGTCATCATCTGGTTCCTGACCAAAGCCGCCGCCATCCTGTGAGGTCGCCATGTCCGATCCCATCGCGACCCTGCCCGACGGCACCCTGACCTTCCTGCCCGAACGGCTGAATCGTGACCCGGCCGTACTGCGTGGTTTGACCAACGATGAGATGTGGGTGGCCCTGGCCATCGGTGCCAGCGTTGGCCTTATCGTCGGGGTGCCCCTGGCGCTGGCAACCGCCTCCATCGCCATGCTGCCCACCTGCATGATCGCCAGCATGGCAGTGACACTGTTTGCCGGCGGCAAGCTGCTGCGCCGCGCCAAACGCGCCCGGCCCGAGACCTGGTTGTACCGCAGGTTGCAATGGGATCTGGCCCTGCACTGGGACGTTGGCGCCCAGCACCTGATCCTGCACTCAGGACCCTGGACGGTCAGGCGTACCCGTCGTCATCGGGAGGGCAACCCATGAGCCGCTTCCGCAACAAGGTCGATGCGCAACAGGCGCATATTTTCAGCCTGCGCCTGGCCGTGGGGGCGCTGGCGCTGCTCAGTGCCGGGCTCTGGTATGGCTGGCAGACCGCTCCCAGCCAGCTGACCATTCATGTACCGCCGGATCTGCGCTCGGGTAGCACCCGCAAATGGTGGGATGTGCCGCCGGAAAACATCTACTCCTTCGCCCTGTATATCTTCGGCCAGCTCAATCGCTGGCCTACGGATGGCGAGGCCGATTACCCCCGGGCGATCTATGCCCTTCAGCCATACCTCACGCCGGCCTGCAAGACCTTCCTCGACGGTGACTTCGAGTTCCGCAAGGTCGCCGGGGAACTGCGCGGTCGCGTACGGGGCGTCTATGAAGTACTCGGCCGCGGGTACAGCGATGACCCCGGCCTGCGGGTGAAGCAGCTGGATACGCACAGCTGGCTGGTGCAGCTTGATCTCAACGCCGATGAGTACTACGCGGCCGAACCGGTCAAGCGCGTGGTCGTGCGTTACCCGCTGCGCGTGGTGCGCTTCGATGTCGACCCCGAGCACAACAAGTGGGGGTTGGCCCTGGACTGCTACGAAGGTACGCCGCAAAAGCTGTCCCTACCGGGAGGTGCGTCATGAACAGACACATACTGATCTTGGCCTTCGCATGCTCAGCTACCTGGTGCGCGACCACGAGCGCCGTTGAGGTCAAGCACTGGGATCGCCTACCCTTGGCCGTACCACTGGTGGTCGGCCAGGAACGCATTCTGATGCTCGACGAGAACGTTCGCGTCGGCGTACCCAATGCGATCAGTGCCAAGCTGCGGGTGCAATCGGTGGGCAGCACCGTGTATTTGCTGGCGTCCGACGCGATTCCGCCGACACGCCTGCAACTGCAGTCGGTGAAGTCCGGCGATATGGTGCTGATCGACATTGAAGCGGTGGCCGGCACTGCCGCGCTGGAACCGATCAAGATTGTCGCGGACGCCAAGGCACCCGAAGCGGAAGCTGCCTCAAGCACCACGCCTGCGGTACCGGCTACGCCGATCCCGGTGGTGCTCACCCGCTATGCCGCGCAGAACCTCTATGCGCCGTTGCGTACCGTGGCCCCATTGCCAGGTCTCCGCCGCGTGCCGGTTGGTAAATCCGTTGCACTCAGCGCCCTGTTGCCCACCGAGCGCGTTACCGCCAAGGCCCTGGCCGCCTGGCGCCTCGGCGACTATTGGGTCACTGCGGTGAAGCTGGTCAACCAGGGAACGAGTGAAGTCTTGCTTGATCCGCGTCATATTCAGGCGACCCTGTTCGCGGCCACCTTCCAGCACAACTCGCTGGGAAGCGCCGGTACCCCCGAAGACACCACGGTGGCGTACCTAGTCACGCGGGGTGGCGGCCTGAAACAGGCATTGCTGCTGCCCCCACCCAAGCCGGAGGGTGCCGACCATGAAAGCTAACGTACTGCTGAAGTGGCTGGTGCCCGGCCTGCTGGTTGCCGTGGTGCTGATCATCTTCAGGTCCTGGGTTGCACCGCAGGGTGAAAAGCACCCTCAACCTCAGGACAACGCCACCCTCACTGCCGAGCAGGCCAAGTCTCTGGGCATTGCCGGCGATACCCCGCGCGACACCGTGGCCACCCTGGTCGGCCAGGTCAAAGCCATGCGCAGCGACATGCTGACGTTGAAGAAAAGCAATGACTCGCTGCAGACCGAGAACAATCGGCTGCGTACTCGCGAGGGCAGCATCGACAGCCGCATTCAGAGCACCCTGGGCAGCGTCACCCAGCAAGTGACCGAACAGCGCCAGCAAGCCAATGATGCTCGGCAGAAAGCCGAACAGCAGCACCGAGAGACCCAGGGGCTGTTGTCGAAGCTCAAGGAGCAGATTGCCGGGATGTCAGGACCGAAGTCCGACTTACCCGTGGGTTTCGGCCTGGAGCCCGGTGACGAGCAGGCCATCAAGGGCGTGCAGCCCCCGGCGGATACGCTGCAATGGATCGAGCCGGCGTCGGGAAGCACGGCGAACGACGGTTCCGGGAAATCTGACAGCCCGCTGTCCAATCTGTCCTCGAAGTTCAACGGCCTGGAGGGACGCCAAGACAACGCCATCGACCGTGGCCAGAAACAACTGCGTGCCTTGGCCAAGGGCGAGCGCGATCTCGCGGCTCAGCATGATCGCAGCGAAGACTCCAAGCCCGTTTACACCATCCCGGAGAACGCCACCCTGATGGGCTCCGTGGCCATGACCGCGTTGATCGGTCGAGTCCCCGTGGACGGCACGGTCAATGACCCCTACCCCTTCAAGGTCCTGGTCGGACCGGATAACCTCACGGCCAACGGCATTGACCTGCCCGAAGTAGTGGGCGCGGTCATGAGCGGTACCGCTTCCGGCGACTGGACACTGTCCTGCGTGCGGGGCCAAGTCGAGTCGATCACCTTCGTGTTCGCCGACGGCACCGTGCGCACCGTACCGCAGCCGCAGGCCGTGGTCAGCCGCAACAGCGCCACCAGCCAGTCCTCGAACACCGAGAAGATCCGTGGCGGCCTGGGTTATATCTCCGACCCCTACGGCATTCCCTGCGTCTCCGGCGAGCGTCGCTCCAACGCCCAGCAGTACTTGGGCAGCCAGAGCCTGATCACCGCCGCCGGCGCCGGTTTTGCCGCGGCCATGGGCAGCGAGCAAAACAGCGCTTCTTTCATCAGCTCAAGCAGCAGTTCACTGGGCGTCAGCCAGAGTAGCGGCAACAGCGCGCTGAACGCGGTCATCAGCGGTGGCATCGGCGATATCCGTGACTGGATCAACAAACTCTACGGCGAAGCCTTCGCCGCCATCTACGTGCCGCCCTCCGCCAAGGTCGCGCTGCACCTGGACCACGAGATCACCATCGACTACGAGCCCAAAGGCCGGAGAGTCCATCATGAAAACTCATCCGTTTCGACGCTGGACCTGGATTAGCCTGCTCTGCCTGGCGCTGCTCGGCTGCAGCACCGACAAGGACAAGCTGCTGCCCCATGGCGATCAGACGATGCTCGACATCTGGAACGGAGCCGGCTCCGTGGGCACCCAGGTACAACTGCAGGAGGCCCGCAGCGAACTGCGCCGGCCGATCCTCGAACCCGAGCGGCTGATCAGTGACCAGGCCTCCTACACACGTACCGCTGCCAACGAGATCCGCGCGCAGTTTCCACGACTGCCCAACCCCGATCTGGTGATGTACGTCTACCCGCACCTGAGCGGCACTCAGCAGGCGCCCGTCCCTGGCTATTCGACAGTGTTTCCGCTGTACGAGAAGGTCCAGTACGCACTGCCGGGCGAGCGCCTGGACGATCTGTAATGACCGAAGAGCGCGATCAGGGGCCGCCGCGCTGGAAAGCATGGCGCGCCGCGCCGCGCCGACGTGCAACGCAAGCCGATGAAGCCGCGCAGTACGCACACAACCCGAGCTTCACCGACCACCTGCCGTGGGTGGAGTACCTGGAGGCGGAGCGCTGCTTCTTGCTCGACGACAACCGCTCGGTCGGTGCAGCATTCGAGCTGCAGCCGATCGGTACCGAAGGTCGCGAGCCGGAATGGCTGCTGGCCGCACGTGATGCGCTGGAGGATGCCCTGCAGGACAGCTTCGATGAGCTCGACCAGGCGCCATGGGTAGTGCAGTTTTACTGTCAGGACGACAGCGATTTCTCACCTTACCTGGAACGCTTGGAGCGCTATATCGCTCCCCGGGCTGCGGGCACGCCATTCACCGAGACATTTCTCGGCTTGATGCGCCGGCATCTGGCCGCCGTGGCCAAGCCCGGGGGCTTGTTTGACGACCACGTGGTGTCGCACCTGCCGTGGCGCGGCAGCAATCGACGAATTCGCCTGGTCATCTATCGTTGGCTGGATGCTCAACCCGACAGCCAGGAACAAGCGCCCATTCAGCTGCTGGCCAGGGCCTGCGATCGCATCACCGCCTCCCTGCAAGCCTGCGGCGTCAGCCCTCGACGGTTAAACGGACGCGACTTCTACGCCTGGTTTCTGCCCTGGTTCAACCCTGCCCCGGCCCTGACCGGCGAATCCCCCCCCGAGTTCTACCGGCGTGTGCCCTATCCCGAAGACGGGGAGGCAGATTCTCTGCAACTGCCCTTCGACCACGATTATGCCGAGCGCCTGTTCTACCAGGAACCGCGCTCTGACGTTGAGCAGGGCCTGTGGTACTTCGACCAGCAACCCCACCGGGTGATGGTGGTCGACAAGCTGCGCAAGCCGCCCCACATCGGCCAACTCACCGGAGAGACGCGCAAGGGCGAGGCGCTCAATGCGCTGTTCGACCAAATGCCGGAAGCGACGGTCATGAGCTTGACGCTGGTGGTGACACCGCAAGACGTACTGGAGGAACAGCTGAACCGGCTCGCGCGCAAGGCCATTGGCGAAAACTTGGCCTCGACTCAGACCCGTCAGGATGTCGAGGAGGCGCGTTCGCTGATCGGCCGACAGCACAAGCTGTACCGAGGCACCTTGGCGTTCTACTTGTGCGGCAAAGACGAGCAAGAGCTGCGCCAGCGCTCCATCCAGGCCGCCAATGTCCTGCTCGGTGCCGGCCTGCAGCCGGTGCGCGACGGCGATGAAGTTGCTGCGTGCAACAGCTACCTGCGCTGGCTGCCCATGGTGTACAACGCCAACCGCGACAAACGAAACTGGTACACCCGGCTGCTGTTCGTGCAGCACGTTGCCAACCTCTTGCCGCTGTGGGGACGCAGCGTCGGCACCGGCAATCCAGGCATTACGTTCTTCAACCGTGGCGGCGCTCCGCTATCCTTCGACCCGCTGTCGCGGTTTGACCGGTCCATGAACGGCCATCTGTTGTTGTTTGGGCCCACCGGCGCGGGCAAATCGGCCACCTTGGTCTCGATCCTCATGCAGGTGATGGCCGTCTACCGGCCCCGTGTGTTCATCGTCGAGGCCGGTAATTCGTTTGGCCTACAAGGTGACTACTTCGCTACCTTAGGGCTATCGGTCAACAAGGTCCAACTCAAGCCGGGCAGCGGGTTGAGCCTGGCACCCTTCGCCGACGCCCGGCGGCTGGTTGAGCGCCCCGACCAGGTCGCCAGCCTAGCCACCAACGAGCTTGACGACAGCAACACGGACAACGATGAGCAACGCGACGTCCTCGGCGAACTGGAAATTACCGCACGATTGATGATCACCGGTGGCGAAGCCAAGGAGGAAGCGCGCCTGACGCGCGCGGACCGCAGCCTGATCCGAGAATGCATCCTCGATGCCGCCAAGGCGTGCGCGGATGCCCAGCTGCAGGTTATGACCCATGACGTGCGGGATGCGTTGTTGCGGGTCGCCAGTGATGCACATTTGCCCGATAAGCGCCGTGAACGCGCCCAGGAGATGGCCGAGTCCATCGACCTGTTCTGCCAGGGCTTCGAGGGCACTTTGTTTGACCGGACCGGCACGCCATGGCCTGAGAGTGACGTCACCATCGTGGATCTTGCGACCTACGCCCGCGAGGGATACGAGGCGCAGATGTCGATCAGCTACATCAGCCTGATGAACACCGTGAACAACCTGGCCGAACGCGATCAATATCTGGGCCGGCCATTGATCATGGTGACTGACGAGGGCCACATCATCACCAAGAACCCCTTGTTGGCGCCGTTCGTGGTCAAGGGCACGAAGATGTGGCGCAAGCTGGGTGCCTGGTTCTGGCTGGCCACCCAGAACCTGGCCGACTTCCCCAGCGCCGCGCAGACCATGCTGAACATGATCGAATGGTGGATCTGTCTGAACATGCCGCCGGCCGAAATCGAGGAAATCGCCCGATTCAAGAAGCTGACGCCGGCACAGAAGGCGTTGCTGCTCTCGGCGAGCAAGGCATCGGGCAAGTACACCGAAGGCGTGGTGCTAGCGAAGAACATGGAAACGCTATTCCGCGCGGTGCCGCCAAGCCTCTACCTTGCGCTGGCCATGACCGAACCCGAGGAAAAAGTGCAACGCTGGCAACTCATGCACGCCCACAATTTTTCGGAGTTGAAAGCCGCTGAACAGATTGCAGCGAGTCTTGATAGTTCACGCAGCTTACTGAACCGTTAAAAATCCATTATCGCTTGTCGATAGGGACTGGAGCTAGCAGCATATTCCAACATATAGAACGCTAGACAGCATCGATGACGGCCTACTGCTTTCGAATTTCAATGCAGTTGGCAAATGAGGTATCGGCCCCGGATCAAAGAGCCTTCACAACTCACCCATCGCAACATCAACCGTACAAAAGCGTGACAATCAAGGCTAAAACCTGCCCCCTCTTAAGGGGCAGGGTTACCGTTTCAACTCATTGCCCTGCGGTGATCCTAAACACTGCACTGGGCGTCGTTTTGGCTTCGGGGTGAAACCAGGGGCTATCACCAATAAAGCTCGCACTCACATACAGCGCCCCGTCAGCACCTTGAGCGAAGCTATCGGGCCAACGCATACGTTTATCTTTGACAAGCAGCGTCAGAGGGGCACCTACGTGATCGGCCACCTCCACAGAGTCCTCACTTGGGTTGGAGACAAAGAACCTGCCAGCCCTATCGATCCACAAACCGTCGGCGGGATGCGTCTTTGCTACAGGTGTAGCCTTGGCCTTCAATGCACGAGCAGGATCGTCCAAGTCGGCCGTGGGGACGCTGTAAACCGTATCACCAGTCAACGCCTGCCAATAGAACGTGCTTCCGTCAGGTGAAATCTCTATCCCATCAATGTTCAGCTGCAAACCTTTACCATCTGGGCCAAGTAGTTTCTTGCCATCACCCATCAGATACAGATCTGGACTTGTCTGGGTGGACGGATCGCCATCCAACGCCCGCCAAGCCTTGCCAGTGTGCAAATCCATCACCACGATTGCACCAGCATGACCTGGATTGGCAACGTCACTTAAATAAGCGAAGTGGTCGTCGGGACTGAAGCGGACGTCATTGAGCGACGCCCCTTCAGGGACGGCTATATCGTCAAAATAAAAGACCTTGACGACCTCGTCTCGGGCCAGATCAATCTTCACAAGTTTCACAGCGCCTTTGATGGGGCCCGATCGCTTGGGCGTGGCTGGATCCAGCACCCACAAATTATCCTGATGATCGGTGACAATCGCTTGGGCAGTGACGAATTGCTCGGCCGGCTTATTGCGGTCCCCGTTTGCGCTACGGTAGGCATTCCACGCCAAGTCAGGATATGGACGAATCTTACCGTCGATGACTTCACCTAGGCTAATGGGATTATCCAGACTCAAGCGTGGCAGGCTAACAAAAAGCCTCCCCGTTCTGGATACTGCAACGCCGGTGCTTTGCTGATCCGGGAAAAACGCTACCTGCTCGATTTTCACGGGTCCGCTGCCGAACGCTGGAGCACTCTTGCCATTGTTGGTCTGGTCCGCTTGGCCGGCCATGCTCACCAAAAGCGCAGCAACCAAGGCGGTAATCCTATACATGGTGTGCATAGCTTTACCCTCTTTTATTGTTTGTAGGGTGAAACCCTGCCTTACGGCAGGGTCCAGGCGATGACACTGTCACCGATTGTGGTGCCCAGGCGGGCATGGCCGCCAACAACAGCGACGACATACTGCTTGCCGTTTTGCACGTAGCTCAGAGGTGCCCCTTGTGCACCAGCAGGCAAGCGCTCTTCCCAGAGCAACTTTCCGGTTTCGGTATCGAATGCGCGCATGTAGTTATCCAGTGCTGCGCCTAAGATAGTCACGCCGCCGGCCGTGGTCAGCGGGCCGCTATCAGTGGGTGTGCCCATCTGCAGCTTCACTCGAGACGGAATGCCGAAAGGACCAGTGTCGTAGCCCGAGCCCAATGGGCGGCGCCAAATCACATCCTTGGTACGCAGGTCAACCCCGCTCAGGAAACCCCATGGCGGTGCCACACACGGGTCTTTAAGTACAGACAGCCAAGGTGATTTCTGAGCGCCGATCGGAAGACCAACCTGAGGCATCAAACCTTTGTCCGGGCCACCTTCATTAAGCGAACGTGAACCTAGCTTTTCGATCTCATCGCGAGGCACCAGGCGTTCGATATACGGAATTCGGTTGCTGTTGAAGACCATGATGCCTTTCTGCAGGTCTACCGATACTCCTCCCCAATTCAGGCCACCGTGATTGCCTGGATAGGCCAAAGTGCCGCCAATCATCGGTGGTGTGAACATGCCGTCGTAACGTACGCTGCGGTACTGGATACGGCACTCCAGCTGATCAAACGGGCTGATACCCCAAGCATCGCTTTCTTTCAAACGCTCAGGCGTCTTGCTGGGGGCGCCCACAGTGTTTGGCATGCCCACCGAATACGGCTGGGTAGCAGCAGTCCAGTTACCTCCGTCGGCGCCTTGGGGGGCAGGTTTCTGCTCCACTGGCATTAGCGGCACGCCAGTTTCTCTGTCCAACACGAAGATCTGTCCGGACTTGGTGGCCTGGATCACTGCCGGTCGAACCCCCTTATCCGTCGGCCAGTCGACCAGATTCGGTTGTGGGCCGATATCGAAATCCCAAAGATCATGGTTAACAGTCCGGAAGTGCCATTTAACTTGGCCAGTAGAGGCATCGACGGCAACCAGCGAATCGGTGAAATCCTCCTCTGCTGCAGTACGAGTGGTGCCCCAGAAGTCACCAGCAGCGTTACCGGTGGGCAAGTAAACCAGCCCTAGCTTGTCGTCTGCCGACAGCGGCGCCCAGACATTCGGCGTACCTGGCGTGTACTGACCATCAGGGCCTGGTTCTGATGTATCACCAGGGCGGCCGAGATCCCATGCCCATGCAAACTTTCCGGTCACCGCATTGTAGGCGCGTACCACGCCTGAAGGCGCATAGCGATCCTGCCCATCGCGAACCATATGCCCGATGATCACGTTACCGCGAATGACAATTGGGGCTGAGGTATTCCCCCAGTAACCAGGGGTAAACTTGCCGATGTGCTTTTGAAGATCGACATAGCCCCCATCACCAAAGCTCTGGCACAGTTGGCCAGTTTTTGCATCAACCGCTGCAAGACGGCCGCCGTCCACGCCCCACATGATACGGGTAGGGCAATCTGCGGTACCTTGAGGAGCTTCGTAGTAAGCGACTCCTCGGCAGTAGGCACCGGCAGTTTGAAGTGCCACTGGATTGGCTTTAGGGTCAAAGCGCCATTTTTCCTTACCGGTCGCAGCATCAAGGGCGATGACTTTCTGCGTTGGAGTACATACGTAGACGCTGTCGCCTACCTTCAACGGCGTATTTTCATTGAGGTACTGAGTCTTCGACCCTGGAGGCGGCAGGTCGCCAGTATGGAACTCCCAAGCACGTTTGAGAGTTGAAACGTTTTCCGGAGTGATCTGACGGGCCGGGGTGTAATGGTTGGAGAGGTTAGAACCAGCGAAACCGGTCCAGTTGGTTTCATCATGAGTAGCTGCGACATTACCATCTGGCGAAGTCATAACGCTGGTGCTGTACGACTCACTGGGGCGACTCAAGGCAAGGGACGGATCAGCCAACTCGACGTTGGAGGGAAAAAACAGTGGGATCAATATCGACAGCAACCCGGCCACCGCAGGGACCGCAGTGGCGAGCACATAGGGAGTGCCACGAAAGCCGACAAACTGCCGTTGCGCGGCACGATAAGCGACCAGCATCAGGAGGCACAGCACCACTAGCCAATCCAAGCGCGGTATCATCGCCCAGCCGTTGTACCCAACCTCCCACCATGACCAGATTAGGGTCCCCAGCGTCAAGGCGCTCAACAAAACCACAGCAGAGAGTTTTCGACGGATCAGTTGCACCCCAGCAATCAGGGTTATCAAACCAGCAAAAAGGTAATAGAGCGAGCCACCCAGGCGAGCTAGTAGCACTCCTCCGTAGAGGATACCGAGCCCCACCAGCACCACAAATGTGCCAAAAATGAGAAAAAGTGTTCGGCCTGATGAAGCAGGCCATGAGGCAGAAGGTCCGCCTGACGAGGAGTTTCGAGTTGTTGTTTGCACGGCAGTTATTACCCGGTCAAGACCAGAAAAACCAAGAGATGCGCCCGGCGCACGCCTTGAGGAGAATTGAACCGATCGCCTCTGCGAGTCGGCGCACCAATATTCCGGCAAGCCCGATAGACCACCTATTTAAAAAAAGTTAACTATTTAAACGACCGGAAAGCCCCCTACTCTGACGGCCCTGCAGCCCGGAGTGGGCCGTAGCCTTGTCTATTTTGACCCGGAGCGTGTAATGAATAAGATGTATTGTCAGACTGCCCTGCTTGCCGCCAGCCTGCTGATAGCTACACAAGGCTTCGCCGCCGAGCCGTCGTTGTCTGCACAAGCCATGCAAAAGAACAAAACGGTAGTGATGGAAACCGAATACCCAGCAGGCCACGTGACCCGCATCGTGAAAACGGTTGTGCCAGCAGATGCCCAAGCACCACTGCATGAACATCCTGGCATCGAGTCGGGTTATATCCTCAGAGGCGGCGGTACGCTGTACGTCCAAGGCCAGCCTGACCGTGAACTTAAACCCGGCGAAGCTGCGCTGGTGCCGCCATACACTGCGCACTGGTTCAAAAACGGGCATCAGGAAACAGTGATCCTTTCCACCTACGTGTTGGAGAGCGGAAAGGACCCAATGACTCTTATCAAGCCCTAATATGAGTCAGTGGCACGACATGCACCGCGTAACGTCACTCTCAACCCAGGAGAGGCTTCGTCCAAAGTTAATTGGTAGCCATGCAGACGCGCAACTGCGCTGACCATCGCCAGACCTAAGCCTGCTCCCGGTATGTGCTGATCACGAGCGCTGCGTCCAAAGCGGTGGAGGACCCTTTCGCGGTCTTCTGCCGCAATTCCAGGCCCGTTATCCTCAACTAACATGACTACCTCATTATTTGGCCGCTGCAGGCGGAACCAAATGGTACCGCCCTCACCCGTAAATTTCAGAGCGTTTTCCAAAAGATTGATCAACGCTTCAGCCACCAACGCCCGGTCGGCATGCACCAGGCTGCCGACTTCAATGGTGGTTAGAAGCGTTATGCCCGTCTCCTCCGCAACAGCCCCATAAGACTCGGCCAACTCGTCAAATAAAGCTTCGAGCGCGAAATCGGCCATGCCAGCCAAACGCTGCTGCTTGTCAATTTCGGCGATGCGCTGCAACGCCCGGAATCGACCAAGCAAAATGTCAGCAGCGGCGAGTGCTTGCTCCACCCGCACTTGCAACTGCTCCGGAGTTTCTAACTGCCACTGCTCAAGGGTACGATGCAGTTGGGCACGCATCGCATGAAGTGGTGTGCGCAAGTCATGAGCAACATTGTCGCCGACACTCTTGACCTCATCCAGCAGGCGCGCGACCTCTCCAATCATTTGATTAACCAAGCTTGAAAGTATGTCCAGCTCATCTCCATTACCCGCAATCGGCAGCCGCCACTGCAGATCACCCGTCGCAATCCTACTGCTGATTTCCTGCACTTGACGCACCCGTCGCATAGGGCCAAGCCCTAAAAGTGCCCCTAACGCCAGCCCCATCAGCAGGATGATCAGGCTGCTCCAACCCAGGGCCTGCACCAAAATCAGACGTAACCCCGTGAGTGTCTTAGCATCGTATCCGACCATTAGAATACTGTTGTCAGCCAATCGCAGCGCCAGAGCGCGAGCTCCGTACTGGAACCCCACTTCTGTAAGCTCCCGAGGCTTGCCATCAATCGGCAGATCAGTCGGTAGATGCTCGACATTACCCGCTCGTTTTTCTCCCCCTTCGCTGAACAAGCCGTAATAGCTTACATTTCGCAAATCCCCCAACTGCGCATGCCGGATTTGCTCGGGAAGATTTGCTAGGGGAACCGACTTCAGCGCTCGTGCTTGGCCTTGAACAATTTCATCGCCTTGGTGTGCCAGGTAACTTGCAGCCCCCCAAAAAATCACGGCATTCAGAGCCACGAGACCAACAATCCACGATATCGCAAAGTAGATAGACAACCGCACTGGCGTGGTCCGCCAGATGCTGGGGCTCGGGTCATTGGGTGGCAAGGACAAAACCTGTCCCTCTAATAGTCTTGATTGAAGGGCGGCAGCCTAATTGCTCAAGTTTTCGGCGCAAGCGGGCCAAGTGCACATCAATTAGCTTGGTGCCCGGATCGAAATGGTAGCCCCACACCTGCTCGAAGATCAGCGCACGGGTAACTATTTTACCGGCGTTTCGCATCAGAAACTCCAAAAGCTTGAATTCCATCTGCGGCAACGCCATCCGCTGGTCTGCGCAGCAGACTTCACGCACCAACAAATCCAGCATCAAATCATCCAAGTTGAGCTGAGTCACCCGCTCATTGATATCCTCATGACGGCGTAGCAGTACTTCGATGCGCGCAGCCATTTCTTCCGAGGCAAAGGGTTTCACCAGATAGTCGTCTCCACCTGCACGCAACCCATTCAGACGCTCGTCAACATTACTCAATGCGCTGATCATCATGACAGGTGTGCGAATCCCGGCACGACGCAATGAAGTGATTACCTGGAGACCATCCATTCCGGGTAACATCCGATCCAGGGTAATAACATCGAAACCACCCACTAAGCCACGAGCCAGCCCTTCGGCACCGTCTGCTACGCACTCGACGGTGAAGCCTGCTCGAGATAATTCGGAGGCGATTTCCTGCGATACCACAGGATCATCTTCGATACAAAGTACTCTTCTCATTCAACCCACCCGGGTCTCTGATTAAAAATTGTAGACATAGCCGAGAATGATACGATCTTCATCAGCTGAGTCAGAGAAATTGGAGTGACTCTTACCATTGCGCCAACGGACGCTGAGGTTTTTCAAAGGGCCGCTCTGAACCGTGTATGATAGGTCATAGGTGCGCTCCCATTCATCCCCCCTTCCGCCGTCCGCCAGCTGCCTCCGCGCTTTGGCAGTACTGACATGGCTCAATTCAACATTCGTGCCCGACACGTAGCGCAGATTAAACGTTAGCCCAGGGAAGCCTAGCGCCGCGAAATCATAATCATACCGTGCATGCCACACCCGCTCCTGAGCCAAGGCGAATGTACTAATTTGCTGCTCGCTAAACAAATAAGTATCAGTGCCGCCGACAAACGCGTAGGCAGTACTACCATAAGCTCGCTGAAAACCGCCACTGACAGTGTGACTCGCCCAGCTATAGCCAAAATTGGTGCTTAAGGTTTGATTATCTACCTCACCCAGAAGCCGTCGTCCGATATCTTGGGCAGTAAAGTATCGCCACTCAGTGAATACCTTGCCCTCACCCAATGTCGCGTTGGCCTTAAAACCTGCATACTCCCTTCGAAACATGTCCTCGAGCTCACTCCCATGAAGACTCAGGGTCACGTTCTGAATCGGCTGAAAATCGAAGCCCAGATAACTGAGTGATCCGCTGGTCGCCGTAGACGAATAGGCCCCCTGCTGAGGCATGGCGGTCAATCGATCGTCACCACTAGAATCGCGCAATTTGGTTCGATCAACGTGCAGCAACGTGAATGTGAAATGCTCAAGGTCACGGCTGATCAATTGAACACCGTCGAAAGTCTGCGGGAACAGTCGACTGTAATTTGCTGAAAGCAACGGCAATTGCGGGATAAGACTACCAGCCTTTATTTCGCTATTGCCAACTCGCACTTTGAGAGCGAGAGCAATGTCTCCATACTCTTCGACAGCCCGCTTATCCGATCCCCGAGGTAGTAACCCGGTACCGGATCGATCCGGACTGGAGTCTAGTCTGAGGCCAAGCATGGCAAAAGCATCCACGCCGACCCCCACTGTCCCTTCGGTATAGCCTGACTGTAGTTTTAGGCCAAATCCCTGGGCCCACTCATCACGGCGCGATTGGGCTGCCAACGGACCGTGATAATCACGATTGAAATAAAAATTACGCAGTTCGACACTACCACTACCATCTTCCATGAAGTCCGCGCGCACCGATGGCGCCCATAAGCCACCCAACGTCGCCCACGACAACGCGACACGACTCAACAGTTTCGTGACCATAAAATATCCGGAAATGAAGTCAGTCTAGGGGCGGGGGTACAAGGCACCATCGCGGTGCCTCGCCCCCAGCGAAGGCGCTTACCGCGAGCGAGGGATCTGCGGGGTGATATAGCCTACGCGAGAGCCACCAATTATCGTTGGTACTTCATCGCCTTGCTCTCGAAGAGCCTGAGCCCAATCGTTGACATGGCTGGCAGCGTCTAATACTTGGATAACTCGTTGCTCATCATCAAGAATAAGCATGGCACCAGTAATGACGAAGATGACATCTGTCAGTTCCGTGTTGCCGTCCGAAACCTTAAGCGTATGAATAGACCCTGGAGGCTCGTACAGGTAGGAGCCCTTGACGCTGCGCGGCGAATCGGGGTATTCCAGGTAACGCCACTCACCAGCGAGGGTGTAGGCGAAAACAATACCCGAGTGATGGTGAGGCGGTAGCTGTACACCTGGGGCAAAACGTATGCGTACAGCGAAGGTACCACCCTCGATATCGGCCTGTAACAATTGCAGATCAACACCAGGCGCGCCGAAGTTACGGGCAAACGGCCGGCTTTCGCTGTCAATGTGGAGAGCCTCAGGGATTCCATGGGATTCCACTTGGGCGACAGGGCGGGCATGTAGTTGGTTCATAGACATATTTCTTATCCTTATAAGGTTTACTCAGGTAGCTGGCACGCTTCATCAAGAGCTACGACGGCAACCGTTGACTTAGTCGTGTGCACGACTGACCGCGGCGAGCCATAAAGTTAACATTTTAATGAGTTTATCGGTATTCACCCCTTACGAACCGAGACTGAGTAGCAGACGAGACCATTAAAAGTAAAAAATTCTTTTGATTCAATACCTTACGAGCAATCACTTCTAATTTTACACGATACGAAGTACAAAAAAATCGACAGGACATATCAGATTATCCTCCAAAAATTTTCCCTTGCATCAACATCATTTTGATTTTTGACGAAACCCTCCTGGCGTGACCCCCACCCGCCGACGAAAGCAATCGCCCATATGAGCAGGACTGGCGAAGCCTGTCATGGCAGCAATTTTTTTTGCCGTGAGTTCTGAATTGAGCAACAAACGCTTAACTTCGTCGATACGTATACCAATTAGATACTGATACGGAGTAAGCCCTGTCGCATTGCGGAAAACTCGTAACAAGTGGCCTTCAGAAATGTCAACCAATGTCGCAAGATCCCGCAGACTCACATCTTCGGCCATGTGATCAGCCAAATAATCCTGCAGCAGTCGCAGTGCATTCCCTCCTATCTGACGAGTTGACACTTGAGTACTACGAACGGTTGTACGTCCCGCCACGTAGTTATCATATAGATGCAACAACAATAAGTTACATAGACTGTCGAGCAACAACGAATTATTGGCGCCAGCAGACCCTTTTGCGATATCAACTCCTAGCATTGTGAAAAAACCTGTTAACCAAGGATCAGCTGCGGCAAAAAAGGCTCTAAGCTCTGGATGCTGCCCAGAAGGCACATGGCTATCTGCGAAGGATCGCAAGGTTTGCTCTGGCAAATAAATATGAATGATCTCCATCTGACCTTGCAGCTCCCATTCCGATGAACCTGGCGTGGTAAGGCTCACGCTATTGACCCGAGCTCCTTGAGCGATGCAACGACCGTCAAAGAACTTCGCAACTCGGGTGCTTCCACTTAGATGGAAGGTCAGGGTGCTCTCAGGGATGTCCCGGTATGCGAGCACCGAATCCTGCAGTCGCCACTGCGCTGCCAGCAGTCGGTGATTGCGATCCGTCGCCACATGAGGAACTGCTCCGGTCTGCTGAGCTAACTCAAACGGAGTCTTTACGGCGCTCTGAAAGCCTTGAGTCAGAATGTCTAATGATGCTTTCTCTTCAATCGGGGAAGAAGCAGCGAGAATAATTTCAGTCACGCGGTTCACCTCACCAGACCACAATCTTGGGGCATCCACTGATGGCCTAGTTCATGATCGCTGATGGGCGAAGAACCGATGTTTACAATTAATTAACTGGTGTTTTTGTCACCAGGCCTGGCTCAGGCTACGGCGCTTGAGGCACCTGTATCCACCCTGGATCCTGCACATTGGTCCGCCGAACGGGCGCCTGTGTAGTGCCACACTTAGCCAGCAGGGTCGCAAGCGCAAGGCATGCACTCCACCGACGATTTTCAGGTGCTTTCCGGCACGTTCGAGGTGGCAACGGCCAATGAATGGTGTAAGTGGAATTGAGCCGAGGCTCCCTTGCCGTGCTTGCGCAGCACGAGTTGCGAAATCATGACACCGGCACGTGTAACGGTAGCTCTCGCAATGGGAAGCGCGTTAGGCTCATTTACACGAGTGTTGCGGTCAGCCAAAGCGTGCGGTGATCTTGGAACTCCTGGTGGCCATCTTGAGTTTCATTATCAGGACAAGCTACGAGAAGGTTCCATCCTTATCGCCCCCACCTTATGGCGCATCGAGTGCCGCCTAGAGCCCCCGCCAGCGCTGCTACTAACCGCGCAGGAATACTGGGATATTGAAGATCAAGCTATCAGTTAAAAACTAACTCCACCCGGAGAAATCAGCCACATTAAAGTCCTCCCCAGTTGATGCTGACTTGAACTAGTCAAGCGGTGCTCATGAACGTAGACAATAACGTCAACCGAATCAATAACTCCCTCCCACCAAGTGGCTACGCTAAGCGACTCCTCCATAAACTGCGCCGGCAAACTTTTGGTGTACTGTTAATCATGGTTTCCGCGCCATGCTTCTCGTTGACGACGCCAGCCATCATCGGTTCAGTCAACTCCCTTCAGTGCCTGGAGTACCGGGTCGTTGGTATCTGCTACTGGCTGTTATGTACCCCGTTTGGCTGCACGGTCCGTACCTCACCCAAAGTCCGCCACTTCATTCCCGAACTGGTGGTATCGAGCTACTCCGATACAGGTGCCAACCCTTGGCAGGAGATGTCGCCCCTGTCGATGCCGGTGCCGGGGTCAGAAGGAGGAGGCAACCTCTTTACCCCCTCCCCGCGACGCGACAACCTACCCCGCTTCAAGAATATCGACGCCATCGGCCATCCCGGCGGGCTGGCACTGACAGCCCTGGCCCAGCGCTTTGGCTACAGTTGCCCGACCGGCGCAACCCCGCTTACTCCCTATTTCCTCAGCACCCTTGACCCACTCGGCTGGCGCCACGGCGTACCCGAATCGGTCTACCCCCAGGCGCTGGTGCCCGGCGTTCGCGAAATCGGCAGCCAAACGGTCGGCGAGATCTGGGGCAATGTCTATCCCCGCCACGGCTTTCTGGTACAGCCAGATGACTTCAAGGCTGCCGCCGTCATGGTCCAACGCGCCAGCGACTTCATCACCCGGGTGGGCCAACCTCACGTCTATCTGCCACTGCAGCCCATGCCCTATGACGGGTACTGGCCGCCGTTGCCGGTCATGGAAAACGACGTCAGCAACCATCGTTGGCAGCTGCTTTCCCCCCAACTGCAGATCACGTGTGCGGTGTTTCCAAGCCCAGCGATTCAAAGCGACGACGGTGCCTATGCTTGGTCGTTGTGGCGGCCCTACCGTTGTTGCCAGCGCATGGGCCAGACCTTCCTGTTCAGCATCGACTTCGACGGAGGCCACTGATGAGTGCGCGCAAATGGCACTACCCAATCGCCATGCTACTTGGCCTGATGGGTGCGCTAGCCTGCGCTTCCAGCGCTGCGGCGGATGGTGACTACCAGCTTGGGGATCAAGGCCAGGTACTGGATGACCGGGTGATGTACACCATCGGTGGTGGCTCGGCTGCGGGAGCCCCCTCCTCCTTGTACCGCCCCCGTGGCCTGGGCGTGGGGCTGTCATGGCGCGCCAACATGATGTGCGGAAACATGAACCTCGCCAACACGCTGCAGAACCAGTTGAACGGCGCCACCCAGGGCTTCCAGCAGATCATGGGCAACGTCATCCAGAATGCCACGCAGGCGGTGATGTCCCTGCCGGCGATGATCATCCAGCGTGCCAATCCCGGCCTCTACGAATTGCTCAGCAACGGAGTGCTGCAGGGTCGGCTCGATTTCGACCGCTCCAAGCTCACCTGCCAGGCCATGGCCGCCAAGATGGCCGACAAGGTCGATCAAGCCGGCTGGGGCGACATGGCGAAGAACCAGGAGATGCAGACCAACCTTGAGCAGTCCGGCGGCGACGCGGTAACCGCGGTGAAAAACACCGAGACCAACAACGGCAACAATGGCGTCAGCTGGGTCGGTGGGCAGAAAGCCGGTGGACGAGCGCAAGCGCCCATCCGGGTGACTGCCGACGTCGTCAAGGCGGGCTACAACCTGCTGCACAACCGCTCGCTGGACGACAGTTCCGCTGTGGGCGCTAGCTGCCAGAACGGCGCCATTTGCCAAGCCTGGTCCAGTCCGGGTGAAGCCTCCGACTGGGCGACCCGGGTGCTGGGCGAGACCGAGGTGGAGACCTGTGACGACTGTGAGACCCTGCGTGCGACGGCAGGTACCGGTCTTTCGCCTCTGATCCAGGAAGCCTACACCGAGCAGTTGACCGGCCTGCAGCGGCTGGTAGCGGGGACGGATCAACCTACGCCCGAGAATCTGACCAAGGTATCCAGCCCGCTGCTACCGGTGTCGCGCGGCGTGATCGAGGGCTTGCGCGATGACCCCGACCAGGACTTACTCGCCCGGCGTTTAGCAAGCGAGACCGCGCTGTCGAGCGTCATCTACAAGGCCATGTTGCTGCAGCGGACCCTGCTGGCAGGCAGTCATGAGCCCAACGTGGCATCCGCGCAGCCCGCAACCAACTCGCTGAATAGCAACGTCGAAACCCTGGACCGGGAAATCCGCCTGCTGCAGACCGAGTTGCAGGTGCGGCAATCCCTGGCCACCAATACCGCCAGCCTGGTGCTGGACCGCCATGCCGGCGGTGCAGATGCCTCGCGCATCATCGATCAGCGCGACCCGGAACCTGGCAGGCTCCAGCGTGCTGATCAAGGCAGGAGCACGCCATGACGATCGCCACCCTCAAGGCAGGTCTGATAGGCGTGCTACTCGGGAGTGGCGCATGCGTGGCCCTGTTGTCGATCGCCTGGTTGGCCACTCACTCCCTGAACTTTTGGCCTGAATGGCCAAGGATCCCGCGCGCCCTAAGCGGCTACCTCGCGTGCTGGCGCGTTTTGCTCTACAGCCTGATCAGCGCCAGCTGGTGGCGTGCATTTCGAATGCAACGCTCTACAGAAGGCCGGCGCCGCTTGCAGTACCGGGCGCTGGTCGGCTCCAGTGCCATTGCGTTGGTTGAACTGACACGCCTGTGAGGTGGACCATGACCCTGAGCACCAACAGCTACCTGGAGTTCTACCTGTCATTGCTGGCCTGGATCATCAACAACGGCATCTGGAACACCCTGGTCGACACGGGGCTATTCGCAGCTCCCTTCGGGGCCATCATCCTGCAGGAGTGGCTTTCTGCACGACAGCAAGGCGCTGATGAGGGCAACAAAGGACTCCTTTCGATCCCTCGCGTCGAAAACCGTTTATGGATGGCCTACGTGGTGATCTTATTCGCCTGCATCCCGTTTTTCCCGCTGAACCTGTCGTCGATTACCTTCGATGACGCGGCCAGCCAGCGCTGCGGCGTCTCACTGGCCAAGCCGGCTGATACGTCCTGGGGCACAACGTTTAACACGATCGGCGATAAGTCGGCGAACGTACCGGTGTGGTGGTTTCTCGTGCATGCGTTGAGCAAGGGCATCACCGCGGCGGCCACGGCCGCCATCCCCTGCGCGCCCGATATCCGTGAAATGCGCATGGAGATCGACAGCTCCCGCATCAGCAACCAGGTGTTGCTGCAGGAGGTCGCGGACTTCACGCGGGATTGCTATGGCTACTCACGGTCGCGGCTGTTTACCAATCGGCCAGAGCTCGACAAGGCGCAAAGCTACGACGCCTCCTGGATTGGCTCGAGCTACTTCCTCAATACGCCGGGCTACTACGATATCGACCGCTCACGGACGCCGAGGGTCGCATGGCCCTACGACGAGGCTCGCGACACGTCGTTGCCTCAGTTGGCCAACGGCGCGGGCTATCCCAACTGCAAGCAATGGTGGAGCGATGCCGATGTTGGCCTGCGCGCGCGCCTGCTGGCCGAGGTCGATCCCTCGCTGATTTCTCGCCTGGAGGGCTGGTTGACGGGCCGTACCAACACCGAGATCGAAGATGCCACGCTACGCGAACTGGTCAGCCCGCGGCAGCAGTCCATCAGTATGTCTCCGGGCCAGGTGTTCCAAGATTATGGCAGTAGCGCCCGAGGCGGTTCGATCACGCAGGGGTTAAACAACCTGGCCACCAACACCGGGCTGGCGCTTGGCTCATTCAGCAATTTTCCGGCGATGAACGCGCTGCGCGCCGCACTGCCGATGGTGCAGGCGTTCCTGATCCTGGGTGCAATCATCAGCCTGCCGCTGGTTCTGCTGATCAGCACTTATCAGTTGAAGGCCTTGATGACCGTGACCTTCGCACTGTTCACGTTGCACATGCTGACGTTTTGGTGGGAACTGGCTCGGTGGGTGGACTCGAGCATGTTGGACACTTTGTACAACCAGGTGTCAGGGACCGACCAGACGCTGTTGTCACTGCCCACCTCCGGATTTATGGACGGCACCGTGACAGCGCAAGTTATCGAATACGTGATGGGCGCGATGTTCGTGGTGTTACCTATGACATTCGTGGGGGCAATGAGCTGGGCAGGTTACGCCGTCGGAGCAAACATTGAGGGGATGCTGAATAGAGGCTCTCATTCAGCAGAAGCTTCAGCGGCGAAAGGCACTTCCCAGCTGATGACCGCGGCGAAAAAATCTGCGCGTTGATGGCAACAATCCTTAACGTAACGAACCGAAATCATCGTAGCGCTCAGGATAAGTCACGCGGTGGTAGGGGTGTTCAATGTCATCGTATCCAGGTGGCGCGTCAGGGCCAATGTCCAGCGGCGGCAACCTGCGCAGCACCGCCAAGCCCAATACACAGCAAACAGTAAATACCGCACCTAGCACAATCACCACGATGAATATGCCCGCTGCAATCGAGAAAAATCCATGACGAATCGGTAGCGGAATATCAGAGAGCTTCGACGATTCGATCAACGCTCGCTGCGCTTTTCGAAAGCGTACCCAAAGCGCGCCTACGGAAGCCCCAATCTGGTAAGAAAAAGTCATTGTCGAGTCGCTTCGGTGTCCCATTCCAATTACCACACATTGACTGATCCAAAAATTTGGATCCTCTTAATGCTACTCCTCCCATCTGCATTCGGTTGACCATCCATCAGGTCATTGCCAAGTAGAATTCTTCACCGGCACAACTTGGAAAAACGTCCATTCTTGCCTCTTGAAACGCATTCGGAAGGTGGGATATTTGTGAGTTGCAACTGCTGGATTCCAGCACCCAGGTGGCCAGAACCTTGAAGGCTACGTCGCTTTAACGATGGTTCTCCCAAGTGTGATTCGCGTTCGGCAGTTCACACGATCGTCGCCCCTGCGGCGATGAACGCTTCATCACCAGGCCCTGCTTACCTCGGCCTTCTTACCAACCGCTCCACCGCTGGGAATTCCTCCCAGCCGGGCGGTATTCCTCAGCGCTATTGCTCGAGGAACTCATCATGCTTCGATTCACGGGAACTGAACTGCAAGCAGTGCTGGCTGAGGCCGGCATCAACGGCTGCCGAGTCATCCTGGTCAAGGATCAAGGCGTTTACCTGATGTCCGAGATCGGCGAGTCCAAGCCAGAAGGTGGGCGCAAGCGGATTGCTTACGCAACTGGCTGCAATCCTGAAATTGACGACTTCGAGTCATGGTGGCACCGCGCTCGGGATGAGTTTGGTGGTGACGACTTTGTCGAATACTTCAACGTCGACGATCCCGTGCTGGCCGCGCTTCGCGGTACCTCGGGTTCTTTGCTGCTTGAAGCCACTCCTACACACCTGTGCCTGGCAGCCGAAGTTACCGTCCCTGGAAAGCTGTGAGCCAATCCACCACTACCTGTGCCGACAGCCCCTCATTCCGAGGGGCGCCGGCAACAACGACCGAGGCAACATCAGCCGTTCATCTGGTTAATACGCTGCACTGTCTCCCCTGGAATTCGCTGGACCCCGCATGCCATTTGGCTGCACGAGCCCGGATTGACCCTTCCCCCAGCTGGGTTTAAACCAGAGTCACCAGCAGTGTTTTTCGAATCAAACCTGCGACGAGCAGCAATCTGTTTGCATGCCCGGAGCCGTGCTCAACCGTGAATTGGGAGGTAGCGATGCTTAACCCCAACCCCTTGTCCACTGCCATCGTGCTCAGTCCCGGCGTATGGCAATACGTCATGGAAGCCGACGGTGGAAGCCCGCTGTCTGGGCTTTCGAGCCGGCGGCTTTCACGCTTGTTGGGCACCACCCTGTCGTTGGTCAGTACCCGCCTCAACGCCGGCGCAGTCAACATTGAGCTCGACTCCGACTTCTCAGTGGGCTCGCTGCAGCATGTACGGATCAACAAAATTGCCCCTGATGGAGAACCTGCATTTCTGTTGATTCACTTACCGAGCGAGACAACCGCCAGCCACTGAAAGCGGCCGGCCAACACCACCTTGCAACACTCCTTTCACCCCACCGGGAACCCCTCCCGGTCGGGCGGCGTTCCCTCCCACCTCAGGAGAACGTCATGTCCGACATCTACCTCGACGTCACCAACAAGATCATCACCGCGCTTGATCAAGGCGTGGTTCCCTGGATCAAGCCTTGGTCCACACCTGGTTCAGGTGTGGACTCCCCCTTCCCCACCAATGCCATCACCCGACGAGCGTACGCCGGCATCAACATCCCCCTGCTGTGGGCGGAGGCGCGCTTGCGCGGCTATCGTCAGGACCGCTGGCTGACCTTCAACCAGGCACGCAAGGCGGGCGGGCATGTCCGCAAGGGCGAGCAATCGACTCTGGCGGTGCTGTACAAACCGATGAGCAAGGAAGCCCAGGACGAGCATGGCGAGGTTGTTCGGGATGAACAAGGCAAAATCAAGATGGTGCAGTTCGCACTGTTGCGTACCCATTGCTTGTTCAACATCGAGCAAACCGAGGGCTTGACCAGCGAGCCTGAGGATACAGGTGAGGCAGAACCCGCCGCCCCCTTCATCGACCATGGGCCAGCCGAGCGAGTCTTGGAGCTATCGGGTGCGCGCATCGAGCATCGCTTTGGAGATGATGCTTTCTACCACCCGCTGCGCGACTTGATTCAGTTGCCCACAAAAGCCCAATTCGAGGATGTCGGCAGCTACTACGCCACGGCCCTGCACGAGCTGACGCATTGGTCCGGCCATCAATCGCGCCTCAAGCGCGACGGCATCACCGGCGGACACCGCTTCGGTTCTGCGGAATATGCGTTCGAAGAACTGGTGGCAGAGATGGGCGCAGCGTTCTTGTGCGCCCTCACTGGTATCCAGGGCGAGCTGCGCCACGAGGAGTACCTGGCCTCATGGCTGAGCATTCTTCGGGAGGACAAACGCGCCATCTTTCGCGCCAGCGGCCAGGCACGCGAAGCATCGGAGTATCTCATGACGCTGCACGATCAAGGCAGCACCGAGCCACTTCACCAACTCACCGCATGACTAAGCAGAGAAAACCACAAAGGCCCCATGGGGCCTTTGTTTTGTTCACGCTCAAGCAAGGATGCCGATGGTCCAGCGTCGATTACTGCAGCCAGCTCTCCACCGTGTCTGCCCCGTGCTCCTGCTTCCACTGCTTGAGGATCTTGTGGTTGCCACCTTTGGTTTCCACCACTTCGCCGCTATCTGGATGCTTGTAGCGCTTGAGCTCGCGCGGCTTGCGCTGCGGGGCAGCAGCGGACTTCGCGGCCGAGTATCCACCGGCTTTGACCGGGTCAAGGATCGCAATGATGTGTTTCAGGCTGACACCGTACTCTTCCAGCAACGCCTTGAGCTTGCTCTCAAACTCGATCTCCCGTTTCAGCTCGGCATCATTTTTCAAGGCATCCAACTGCTGAATCTGCGCGGCCAGTTGGGCCTCCAAGGCTTTGAATTCTGCAAGTTTTGACATGGGAAATCCTTTTGCAAGAGTGAGGATGATTGTCTGAAGTAGTTTAGGAAAAATAATAGCCGAAAGGTTCAGAACTATTTCACCCAGGATACGCAACTAGAACAACCGATAGCCGAGATCTTGTGGACAACCACTAGGCTGAGATCAGCAATGCATTCTAGCGCTGGCTAAACCTGCTCGATTGAGACAATGTCGATGTACTTGAATTTCTTTTTCTTGGCCAGGTCCCGCGCCTCTTGCTCCGCCAGCAGCGAGCTCAATGTCCGTGCTTCATGCACCAGGGTTTCAACTTCACCCTCGAAGGTCTTGGTCACCTGCATAGTGACCCGCAGTTTCGGGAACAATGACGTAGGCTTCGCCTTCTTCGCGATGGGTTTAGCGGCCGCGCGCTTGGTCGGCACGAACTGGAGCTCTGTCGAGTCCACCGTCGCCGCAGGCGCAGCTGCAGCAGAGGGGCCGAACAATGCTTCACGCATTTGTTGTTCTGTCAGCGAATCATGCATCTTTAAATACTCTAGGTGCTGCAACAGCACAGGCCGCACGCCACGGATGGCACGCGATAACTGGTAAATGGGAGGGGAAATAGCCTAATCGACATCGTAAGCGTAGATCAAGTCAGTCCATGCCCAAACTGGGACAATGTGCCTCGAACAATACAGCACAGTCGGCCTCGATGGCGTAGTTAATTCAGACATACCGTTACACACTTTATTGCCACCCTCATCTCCCCCATCTCGATCATCTGCTCCTATCCTAGGTGCACGCCATGGTGTCCACCCGGTCATCCAGGCATTGCAGAGGAGAAGGTTGTCATGCGTCAACGAGGCTCATGCTTCACCGCGTGGGAGGATCACAGGATCTACGCCGTGGTCCACGCGGAGACCCTGGACGACGGTACCGAGATTGATGTCAGGGCCAGGATTGCGCGCAGCGGCGCGACGGAAATGTTTTTGAGTGTCTATGAAGGGGATGGACGAATGCTGGCCGAAGAAAGCTATACCGACTTGCCGGGCGCCTCCGTCGGCAAGGCCCTGGCCATGGGGGCACAACGTGCCCGGGAGATTGCCATCCGCTCCATGACCCAGACGCGGATCACCGTGACTGAATAGTCCATGCCTCGTCCTGGTGCTCTTTCCGTGGGCCGATGGTTCCTGCCGCCTGGCATGAGCACCCTGCCCCCACCTCGCGAACCGGCGCCAGCACCGATACCGTCGGCTGATCAGCCTGACCCCAGTACTCGATACCTCCACTTTCACATTCCCGCACGCGAGCCAAAGGGAAACGGAGTAAAGGGTAAGGGCAGCAAAGGAAGGGCTGGCAAGGGTAAGAGGCTTATCCGAAAAGGCAAAAGGACCTTATGGGCATTCAACCGGGGTGGCGACGATGCCGAGCTGGTTCACGCATGAAAAGGCCAAGGTTCCCACGCCCTCACCTACCCCCATTGCCGAGGGCTATTACGCACCGATGACGGCAAAAGCGCTGCTCGCCGCGGAGCACCGACAGAAGCTGCTCGAGCGCATCTGGCAATACACGGCGCTGTCCCAGCTGCAGTTCGAGCAGCTCTACCTAAACCCGATCCGCCGCTACGCCGGCTATGTCCAGCAGTTGCCGGCCAGTGAAAGCCACCACCATGCCTACCCCGGCGGCATGCTCGACCATGGCCTGGAGCTGGTGGCCTGCAGCCTCAAGCTGCGCCAGTCCCATCTGCTGCCCAGCGGCGCCGCTCCGGAGGACCAGGCGGCCCAGGCCGATGCCTGGAGCGCCGGCATCGCCTACGGCGCCCTGTTCCACGACATAGGTAAGATCGCGGTCGACCTGCAGGTCGAATATCAGGACGGCCAGCCTTGGCACCCTTGGCATGGCCCCCTGGAGCAACCCTATCGCTTTCGCTACCTGAAGGGCCGCGATTACCAGCTGCACGGCGCTGCCACTGGCCTGCTGTACACCCAGGTGCTGGACCGCGCCATTCTCGATTGGCTCAGTGGCTATCCCGCGCTGTGGGGCAAGCTGCTGTACCTGTTGGCCAACCACTACGAGCACGCCGGCATCCTCGGCGAGCTGGTCCTGCAGGCCGACCGCGTCTCGACGGCGCAGAACATCGGCGCCAACCCCAGCAAGGCCCTGCAGGCGCCCACGCACTCCTTGCAGCACCACCTCCTCACGGGCTTGCGCCATCTGGTGAAGAACGAGTTCAAGCTCAATCAGCCTGGCGCCGCCGGTTGGCTTACCGATGAACACCTGTGGCTGGTCAGCAAGACCGCCACCGACAAGCTGCGGGCCTACCTGTTGGCCCAGTCTGTGGACGGCATCCCCTCCTCCAACATCGCCATGTTCGACGAATTGCAATCGCATGGCCTGGTTGAGGCTACGCCCGACGGCAAGGCCATCTGGACGGCTGCGGTCACCGACGGTGATTGGCAGCAACAGTTCACCTTCCTGCGCCTGCTGCCCTCATTGATTTGGGCAGACGAACCTCGGCCGCCCGTCTTCACTGGCACCCTCGAGACCGTCCTTGAGGTAACCTCCGACCCGACGGATCCGCCAACCTCGCCCCGTACCGGTAGCACCAAAGCGACAACGGCCGCACCTGCATCAGCCAAGGCGAACCGCCCCAGACATCCGGAGGCCTGTCCTCCCGACACTGATGAGGGTGACTATCTGAGCCCTCTCCTGGAGCTCTTTGAGACGCCTGAGTTCGAGCCTAGTGACAGACCTTCCAGCGAACCGGTGGCTACCCCAGAGACCAACAACGATCTCGGTCACCAGTTCATGGAATGGCTGCGCGCCGGCTTGAAGGATCACGCCCTGATTATCAATGACAGCCAAGCTAAGGTGCATACTGTCAATGGCACCTACTTTCTGGTGACCCCGGGAATCTTCCAGCGCTACACCACGGAGCGCCAACCGAAAGGCAGCCATATTGAAGGCTCGGAGGCCTGGCTAAGCGTGCAGAAACGCTTTGAAAAACTGAACCTGCATCAGCGCAGGCCAGACGGCCAGAATATCTGGACATGCCAGGTGAAAGGCCCCCGCAAACGCGGAAAACTCAACGGATACCTACTGAAAGAACCCTCGGTGCTCAGCGAAAATAGGCTGAACGACAATCCGTTTCTCAGGTTGACCGAAGGCTAAGTATCCGGTGTCATCGGCAAGGTCGCGGAAATACCACTGAATCTCTAAAGAGCTCAGAGCAACAGCCCTACGACACCTTGAGGAAATCGCATGACAACCGAGCAAGAAACTATTGGCATAGCCGAGGACTCAGATGAGGAACGGAAGCACCAGGATGACTTTCTAGGCCCCCAAGCACGTTGTCTCGGCAGTTGGCTTCATAGCTCCTTCGATGGGAAAACCGAATGGCAAGTCATGACCTCTGTCGGCATGGCTACCGACGTTGAGAAATCACCGCTTGTCGAGGAAATTTCCCGGGCAGGATCGCCCCTGAACGATCTGTATTTCATCGGCATGGAAAACCTGGAACTCTGGATCGATGGGCAGTTAGCAGGGCTTTGCCGGTATCGAAACGTGAAACCGGACGCCAATGAAGACGCTGATGATGGGGCACTGCATCTGTACGTAGTCTTGGAGGCTGTGTTCATTCGCCCGCGCTACCACTCACTCGGATTCGGTGAACTAGTGTCAGAGGCCTTGGCTGAGCAAATCGACGCGGGGATACTCACCTGCCTGCATAAAGAGAGGCCGTTCAAGGGGCAGGTCGGGCTTACCTTGTTCGCCGATTTCAACTCCGAACAAGGAGAACGTTTTTTTGACCACCTTCATGATGTGATCTTCAAGCGAATGGAGGCGATGTCCGATTCATTAGGGGTCTCCATCGACGTTGAGACGGACGCAGGGTATTAAAGCTAAGAGCTAACCACAAGAGCTAAGGAAACCGTAGGCTGGTATGGATGAAGTGCTCCCAGCCCAACGCTGGCAAGAGGGGGCGGCGCTTCGCATCACTTATACTAGCGTTAAGCCACTGCAAAATCGATTTCTTTGACTACGCTTCAGGTACCCTTAAAAACGTGTAGGTACCTGTTATGCCAAGACCCGAAATACAAGCATTCAGCCAGGAGCGCGAAATTTCTTACCTTGTACATTTTACCAGGCTCGAGAATCTCCCTTCGATTTTGCAGCATGGCCTCTTCCCAGTCAGCGACCACCAAGCATTGCGTAACCACCCAATCATCAACGATGAGCACCGTCTCGATGGGCATCTCGATGGCACGTCCCTCTCCATCAGTTTTCCCAACTATCAAATGTTCTACAAGTATCGCCAGACTCCAAATACCGAGTGGGTGGTGCTAGGGATTGATCCCTCAGTGCTGTGGACGAAGGATTGTGGCTTCTGCCGACGAAATGCAGCTACCAACGAGATTTCTCAACAGCCACTCGATAACCTTCGAACGCTTGCAGCGTTTCAAGGTATGTTCGACGAAGTCGAGGGGTTGGACACCCGCCAGGAGCAAAAACTCAAGACGTCTGACTCTACAGATCCTCAGGCAGAGGTGTTAGTCTTCGATAAAATCGCACCAAATCTGATTTTTGGGGTGGCATTCAATAGTCAGCTTACTCGAGACAACCATGCGGCCATTTGCGGTAGTCGCAATCTGATAGTTGAACCCCCAAATGGTGGATTATTCGCTTCTCGCCCATTCGTAAGGTTGTATTGATGGCATCTAGACCAATCTTCATACCAACACCAGGGGCAAGTACCCTTGCTCGGACAATCTCGGTAGATTTCAAGTGGTTCCCTGGCATGTCGCTAGCTCAAAAGCAGCGGTCGATAGAATCGCTGCACGCTGCCGCCAAGGAATCGATACCGAGGATCGGCGAGGTGTTGGAAGTCTCAAGCAAGTCAAAGGAAAAATTGGGGGTTGCGCTCAGCGCTTTCAACCTGAGCTTTACTACCCTAAAACAAAATTTTACGATGAGTGTGGAATGCGCGTTCCAAGGTAGCAAGGTTTTTGAAAAAGGCGGACCTTTCAAGGATTTATTTAAAAAGTCATCACGTGAAGCAAAACTCGATGAGAGGATAAAAAACTCTGGTAGGTTGGTGAAGTTTAGCTTCTACGGCACGGACTGGGACCTTGAGCCGCGAACAGCTTTTTATGATTGGCTATATATTAACGCATTAAAAAAGCAATCCTCCGACATAATTGATGAAATCCTCTCATACTCAGCATTTACCGATATTGAATTCAACCCTGAAAAGTCAATCAATTGCCAAGCTTACTCCATAGCCTTGTTCGTTTCATTGCACAAGCAAAACCTACTGGATGATGCTATTGCCTCGAAGGATTCATTCCTGTCAATGGTGAACAGTGTTTTAATATCGAGCGCAAGCCAGAACGAAGAAATTCAAGGTGACATATTGAAGTAGAGCCTTCAGAAAATCGATATACAAAGGAGCTGGTACCCCAACTCCTTTACGAAACACAATGCTATTATTCTCTCGCTGTTTTAGTAAGACCTGAACGCTCAAGATAACGGCGCAAAAGAGGTGACAACTGGGCAGTATTGTAATTCTGGAGCCAAGCCTCGACATTCTCCGCAGCTTTAGGTAAGTCCTTTCTAAGCTTGAGAGCAACACTTCTATTTATACCAAGCGACATAAGCTCAAGCACCTTCGGGTCGTAGCTTCCAAGTTCAATCATAGACGGCAGGCTTAGAACGTACGCATACTCTTCATGATCAGCTTCAGACGTACAAGCTCTGGTTATATCAGACCAAAGCGAGAAATATTTAACAAGCTTAAATGTTATATTGGTACTAATATTTCTAGTAACATGCCGAGCGGCCTTGTCAACAGGTCGTTTTTTTGAGCCACCTTCAACATCTTGTTCTTTAGCAAAATCGTCAGGATTCTGAGAAAGCTTAGTTAGGAATTTATCGATAAAGAAACGATGTGATTTGCCAGACATCCACTGGTAAGCGTCATAAACCAATGTGCCGATGGTGACGTACTCTCCTGGACTTGTAAACTTAGAGTTTACCTCTTGCTCGATATGAAAAATACTATCCAATCTACGAGTGACGTCTTCAAACTGCCGATAGAAATTTCGATTTTTAAAGCTGACATCATCAGGTGGTAGAGGCAAGCGCCTTGTATTTGGATGATTGGTGGGAATCCAAGAGTACGGATCGTTTTTTATCTCTAGATAAAGCTGATTTTGGAGCAATGGATCTACATAAGGATTTTGGCGTAAAAGTTCCACAGGTATGGAAAGCTGGCTCACAACATGAGACAAACCACGCTCTAATTGTAGCTTGTCCTCACTTTTAATCCGCGATGTACCCAAGAGCCGATCAAAATGGCTCTTATCGGAAACAAAAAGATGTCTTAGGTAGCAAATAGTCGCATAAAGCTTGCCATCGTCTTGTTTTTCAAAAATCTCACTACGAGTAGCGGTGGCTAATCGAATTACTGATTCGGTGTGTTCCTGAAGGATAGTCGTCGTATTAGGCTTGATCTTGGTCTTTTCATCATTAGTCAGCTTTTTTTCTCCCCACTCTTCATCCTTTACTTCTAAACAGTAAACTTCGCCATAGAGGTTAGTACTGATACGGCCAGCCCGACCGATTAGATTTTTAAACTCAAAAGGAGTGAGAGGCGTGCTATCATTTTTAGGACTAATAACGACGAGCTTGTCTGCAGGCAGATTAACTCCCTGCAACAGAGTCGAAGTGCACACTAAGCTCTTAATTGCCTCCTTAGAGTACAATTCTTCTATTTCAATCCTTGCAATATCCGGCAGACCAGCATGGTGGAACGCTACGCCATTCCTCAGAGTTCTGATAAGGGAGTAATCCGGGTGTATTTCATCGGCAAGGAAGTCGATAAGCTCCTCAATCGTATCATCATATTCGCTGTTTGAATTGGGTGAGCGAGGCAGTTCTAGGGCCCAGTTCTCAGCGGTGGCCTTACCAGGTGCGAAGACAATGCAGCTTTCGTCTTGCTTCAAATTTCCTAGAAACGCAGCAATCGCTTGGCCTTTCTTGCTTTTGGCTTTAGAAAAAAGCTTTTTGCTCAAGACCGTTTGACCAGAGATCACATTGCCGGTCTGGCTAAAAATTCGATACTCTGCAGAGTAGCTTCCAGACAAAAAAGTGATTGCAGCTTTTACTTGGAATACCGGTGTAGCAACTGTAGTTTCGTCTATGAGTTCAAGACCTGAAAGTTCTTTAAGAGGTGTAACAATATCCTCAATGAACGGGCCGGCAAAAATAAACTGACTTTGAGGAAATCTTTTAACAAGTCCGTAAAGACAGTTTTCAAATACCATCCCACGACCTTCAGCTTCAAGGTTGTGAATTTCATCTATAAAAATAACTTTAGGCGGCCTGATATCTTTATCCTGAAGCAACTTATTGCATCGCTCTGGCGTCAAAACATAAATTATCGACTTGCCATCGATCTCAACTGGTGGGCGATATGTGGTATAGACATGAGCACGACTCTTAAGCTCGGACTTAAACTCCATGCTAACTTGATTGATCAGCGCCTTGGTTGGCACCACAAATACTGCTATCTCAGGCTGAGCTCTCAATTTCTCAACAATATATCGCCTGATTATGAATGACTTACCAGCAGATGTAGGCGCGGAGATCGCAACGTTGGCACCACTTCGAATAGCTGCCCAGAGTTTTGCCTGATAGTCCGTAAATACAAATTCGCCAGCACCCTCTAGATTGTGGGTCAATCTCCCGCGTGTCGCACCCAGCTCAAGATCAAGAAGAGCACCAAAACTATTAAGATATTTACCGCCCTCAAAAATGTTAGGGATATGCTTGCTTGAAAGCAGATTTCCAGATCGTGACTGGATAATATAACATGCCCGTTGATATGCGGGGTTATTCGGAGCGTAAAGATGCAATAGCGCGCCAAAAGAGTTGGCAAGGTTTTTCAGGACTTCCGACTTGCTCAAGGAAATTATTGAGGCCAGCCATGTGGCGTGTTGCAGCTTTTGGGGAGATATGGTAATCCCGTCGATTGCGGCTGCCTGCTTGCTGAGAAATAGATTCCTTAGCAAGTCATCATATGTTTTTACAAACCCTTCATCCTTAGAGGCTTCCAGAGGCAAGGTCTCTGCGTTTCTATTCATTTAGCTGCCTTCCTAGCTGCTTTCTTAATACCTGATGGCTTTGGCATTTCTTTGAATTCAATCCCGTGAATCTGCTTAAATAGTGTTTTTTTGAAAACCTCAACACTATTCATTGGAACCAAAAAAAACTCAAGAAACAACTTGCGCAGCTCGGATTTATCCTGCAGTCGAGCTCTTATATTTTTTACCGCTTCCATAGAATGCTGTTTAATCCAGTCGGAAACTAGCTCTTCGGCGTGATCTCTATTAGTAGCCTCCTCCTCAATGCTGCCAATTTTTGTATCGTCATAAATGAGGAGGATCGGGAATATTTTATTGCAGGCCTGGTACTCTTCTGTGCCGGGTCGAAATGCTTTAAGCAATGCATTAGCCTGATCGAGCGTGAGGTTCTTTGAGATATTGGATCGGGCAATGAAGAGTTCATGATCCAAGGAGCTCGGAAGATAGTTTTGATTGAATCTGTCGATCGAATCTAGCGAACTACCAATCGCCCCACCAAGATCCTGGTAAATTTTAGACTCACCAATCAATATAGACAAATTACTGTGCCTTTCGCCAAAAAATATCCCATCTCCGCCCTTTACTTGATCTTTAACATTTGTAAGCAAGCTGAGCTTATGACATACCATTGGCGTTTTGAAGATAGCTTCAACCAAAAGATAAAGGATAAGCTCACCATATTTTCCATCGTAGACCGGATCAGTGTTAGCAAAAAAACTGGAGGCCATAGGGTATGGATTTTCGTCTCTCGCTTCGTACTCTTCCAGTTCGTGCCTATCGAACACATAATGCTGGATTCGATTGCCGACATACTTTGCTAAAGCGAGGCTTTCTTGACGATTTCCAGAGAACTTCAGAGACAAAGCGTGGGCCCGGACCTTAAGATCTAGAACCTCTGGAATCTGATGAAAAAAATTTTCAACCCAATCGGTTTTAACGGTGAGGCAGTCGTCCCAGGCGATACCCTCAAACAGTTTTTGCATCTGAATCCCTTCTGGATGACTACGTAGTGACAGAATGATACTACAGCCGGCTAGCTTGGTAGCGTTTCTGTGGAGCATCGCGCTTACTCCATGGCACTAGCAATCTGCACCCGCCCGCCCTTCCTTTAATTTTATGGCAGTCACTTCTGGGTTTTAGACGCAAGAGCACCGGTAGCGTCAGGATAGTGAGGCCATAAGCACGTTCACTGGTCACATCCACTTATGATCCAGCCCGCACCCTGTAGTGGTCTAATGAAACCGGACACCCATTTAGGCGAGAATACTCGCCACAGAGAGGTGTCCGATGACCAAGCAACGACGTACCTTTACCCCCGAATTCAAACGTGAAGCCGCCAGCCTGGTGCTCGACCAGGGCTACAGCCACATCGAGGCAGCCCGGTCGCTTGGGCTGGTTGAGTCGGCCTTGCGTCGTTGGGTGAACCAGCTCCAGCAAGAACGTGGCGGCGTCACGCCGACCAGCAAGGCGTTAACACCTGAGCAGCAAAAAATCCAAGAATTGGAAGCCCGAATCAATCGTCTGGAACGGGAGAAATCGATCCTAAAAAAGGCTACCGCGCTCTTGATGGCCGAGGAGCACGAGCGCTCGCGTTAGTCGATCAGCTTCGCTCCGAGGAGCCGGTTGATCTGTTGTGCTCGGTATTTGAAGTCACCCGATCTTGCTACTACGCATACTGTCGAAAACGCCGATCCCCTGATGCCGAACGGGTGATTTTGCGCAGCCGCGTGAACGAACTGTTTACTCAAAGCCGAAGCGCTGCGGGCAGTAGAAGCATCATGCTGATGATGAAAGAGGACGGCATGCAAATCGGGCGATTCAAGGTACGTAAGTTGATGCGCGAGATGAACCTGATCAGCAAACAACCGGGCTCCCATGCCTACAAAAAGGCCACCGTGGAGCGACCTGATATACCGAACGTACTTGATCGAGAGTTCAGCGTGGCATCCCCCAACAAGGTCTGGTGCGGTGACATCACGTACGTTTGGGCCGAAGGTCGATGGCACTATCTGGCAGCGGTGATCGATCTTTATGCGCGCCGGGTCGTAGGCTGGGCGTTCTCAGTCAAGCCTGACGCTGAGCTGGTGATCAAGGCATTGGATATGGCCTATGAGCAGCGTGGCCGGCCTCAGAATGTGCTATTTCACAGCGATCAGGGCAGCCAATACGGCAGCCGGAGTTTCCGCCAGAGACTATGGAGATACCGCTTCACGCAGAGCATGAGTCGGCGCGGCAACTGCCACGACAACGCGCCGATGGAGCGGCTATTTCGCAGCCTGAAAACTGAATGGATACCGACGGTGGGCTACATGAGCGCTGCGGTGGCCAAACAAGATATCAGTCGTTTCCTGATGGAGCGGTACAACTGGCGGCGACCACATCAGTTCAACGACGGCTTGGCGCCTGCCGTTGCCGAGGAAAAACTTAACGCAGTGTCCGGGATCAGTTGACCACTACACCCCTTCCAAGCCCCGTCCGAACGCTTACTCAGCATCCTGAAGGGCTAGGGCTCCGCAAACATGGTTTGGCCTATGATCTAGACCTTAGGCGGCACTGGCTGAGTAAGAGTCACCATGGCTAAGCAGAAACCGCGAACGCACAGCTCGCTCAATTGCCATGGATGAAGCAGAAGGGACAGGGTGTCAGCGGATTCTCGAGCGAAAAGCTACGGGTGGGGCAAAAAGTGGGGGCAAAACTCCCTCACCCCCAAAAAATGCGGGCATAAAAAAATCCAGGCACCTGTAAGTGACTGGATTTTCTCAGAAAATATGGTCGGGACGGAGTGATTCGAACACTCGCCCCCTAGCACCCCATACACAAGGTCGACATTGCGCCAAAAAAAAGCCGCGCATAGCCCGGCTTTACTTTTCAGTACAATCTGTCAGACGTTGAGGCACAAATATTTGATTTCCAAGTAGTCTTCGATGCCGTACTTGGAGCCTTCACGGCCCAGGCCCGAAGCCTTGATGCCGCCGAACGGCGCCACTTCGTTGGAGATCAGGCCAGTGTTGATACCCACCATGCCGTATTCCAGGGCCTCGGCCACGCGGAACACGCGGCTCATGTCACGGGCGTAGAAGTACGACGCCAGGCCGAACTCGGTGTCGTTGGACATGGCGATCACTTCGGCTTCATCTTTGAAGCGGAACAGTGGAGCCAGCGGGCCGAAGGTTTCTTCCTTGGCCACGGCAGCGGTCTTCGGCACGTTGACCAGTACGGTCGGCTCGAAGAAGTTGCCCTCCATCGCGTTGCCGCCGGTCAGCACGGTAGCGCCTTTGCTCAGGGCGTCGGCGATGTGCTCCTTGACCTTGGCCACGGCTTTTTCGTCGATCAGCGGGCCAGTGGTGGTGCCCTCTTCCAGACCGTTGCCGATCTTCAGCTTGTTGACGGCCACTTTCAGCTTCTCGGCGAAGGCGTCGTAAACGGCGTCCTGCACGTAGATGCGGTTGGCGCAGACGCAGGTCTGGCCGTTGTTGCGGTACTTGGAGATGATCGCGCCTTCGACGGCCTTATCCAGGTCGGCGTCGTCGAACACGATGAACGGCGCGTTGCCGCCCAGTTCCAGGGACACTTTCTTGATGTCCTTGGCGCATTCGGACATCAGCTGGCGACCGATTTCGGTCGAACCGGTGAACGACAGTTTGCGCACGATCGGGTTGCCGGTCAGTTCGCTGCCGATGTCGCCGGCGCTGCCGGTAACTACGCTGAACACGCCTTTAGGGATGCCGGCGCGCTCGGCCAGCTCGGCCAGGGCCAGGGCCGAGAACGGGGTCTGCGAGGCAGGCTTGAGCACCATGGTGCAGCCAGCGGCCAGGGCCGGGCCGGCTTTACGGGTGATCATGGCGGCCGGGAAGTTCCACGGGGTGATGGCCGCGGTAACGCCGATTGGCTGCTTGATGACGATCAGGCGCTTGTCTGGCTGGTGGCCAGGAATGGTGTCACCGTACACGCGCTTGGCTTCTTCGGCGAACCACTCGATGAACGAGGCGGCGTAGCCGATTTCGCCCTTGGCTTCGGCCAGTGGCTTGCCCTGCTCCAGGGTCATCAGGCGGGCCAGGTCGTCCTGGTTTTCGATCATCAGTTCGAACCAGCGGCGCAGCTTGTTGGAGCGCTCCTTGGCAGTCAGAGCACGCCAGGCCGGCAGCGCCTTGTCGGCGGCTTCGATGGCGCGGCGGGTTTCAGCGGCGCCCATCTTGGGCACGGTACCCAGGACTTCTCCCGTGGCCGGGTTGGTGACCTTGATGGTCTGGCCGTTGTCCGCGTCAGCCCAAACACCGTCGAGGTAGGCTTGTTGGCGGAGTAACCTCACATCTGTAATTTGCATTAGTGAATGTCCAGAAAAATGGGGGACAGCTCCTGCGGGAGCCTGAATTCAGAGCGCGATGATCGCCTTGAGCACGGTCTTGAAGGTGTCGATCTGCTCAGCGTTGAACTGGCCGAAGACTTTTTCCTGCTGCTCACGGGCAATAGTCCAGAGAGCTTCGGTCTCATCGATACCTTTAACGGTCAAGCGCACGCGTTCCTCATCGTCGCTGACCAGCCCCTTACGCTTGAGGTTAGCCACCGCCTCATCAATTTCTCGCGCCGGCATCGCCACCTCACGCTGCAGGTCGCAGCGACTCAGGCCCGCGTCGCTCTCCAACACCATCAGCATGCGCGCTTCGCTTGTGCGCAGACCAGTGGACAACTGGCGAGGCTGGTAGCTGGCCTGATAGGTGCGCAGAGCCTGGGTCATGAGGTAGTACAAGTTGTGGCTCAAGCGACCTTGGAAATGACTGCTCGGTGCCTGTCCCTCTGCACGCTTAGTCATACGCGTGTGCGGCAGCACCATGGAGTAGGCGCCCTGGTGATAAAGCAGCGGCGAGCGGCCAAAGTCGTCAAAATGAACCACTTTGCCAATCATGATCCAGTGATCACCGCCATCAACCTGCTGGTATTTCTCGCAGTGAAAGCGCGCCGAACAGTCGGCGAATACGGGAGCACCACCTTCGCCAGGCTCAAATTCAATTTCGGCGAAGCGATCGTCCTTGGGACGTGCGAAGTTGTTGGACAAATCAATCTGGTCGGCTGCCAAGATATTGACAGCAAAATGGCTCGCCTGCTCAAACACCTCATGGCTGCTGGAGCGCTTATCGATGCTCCAAAGAATCAACGGTGGATCAAGCGACACGGAGTTGAAACTGTTGGCAGTAACTCCAACTTTACGACCATCTTCGGTTGCTGCTGTCACGACGGTCACGCCAGTGGCGAAATTGCCCAGAGCGCGGCGAAAAGAGCGGGTATCGAATTCTGTGGACATGCTGGACTCCCAGACCGGCGAGGGACCGGCCATGATTGTTGTTATGGATGAGACACAAAGCGCAGATGGATCAGACCATAGTGGGGTCAGGCTCTAGCCCCATTAATTCGCGACCTAGGATTTGCGCACAGACGTCGTAGTCGGTGTAGGCATGGGCGCCGGTGAGGTGAGCGTCACGGAACAAGCGTTGCAGTTCGTTGGTCTCGAACCACGCCCCGCCACCCGCTGCTTCCATCAGCCGGTCAACTGCCTGGATGCACATCTTGGTGGCGTAGCCCTGGTTGGTGCGCCAGAAGGCCAGAGTCTCGCGGCTAGGGTAACGATGGGCCTCGCTATGCTCAGCGTGCTCCTGCCAGGTTTTTTCCAGGAAGGCACGCGCAGCGGCGACCTGGTGGGTGGATTCGGCCAGGCGCATCAAGGCCGGAGTGGCTGCGCCCACTGCGGCACCCGTGTAGGCGCGGACGCGGTTGCGGGTTTTCTCTCTGAACACCTCCAGCATGCGTTCAGCCACGCCAAGGCTGACGGTAGAGAAGCCGCTAGCGAAATAGGGGCGGTACGGTGAGTAGAAGATCTTGCTGTCGGGGTACAGGCCAAACCCAGCCGACTTACCTTCCATCATGTCCTTAGCCTTCTGGATGCGGTGCTCAGGCACGAAGGCGTTGTCGATGATCAGGGTCTTGCTGCCGCTACCGCGCATGCCTACCGCGTACCAGTCGTCCCGGATCTGGTAATCGCTGCGCGGCAACACGGCGAAGCAGTAGTCCTGGGTGCCTTCGGCGTTCTTGCGACGGAAGCCGACGATGGCCCATTCGGCGTGATCGCAACCACTGCTCCAGCCCATTTCGCCGCTAAAGCTCACGCCCCCGTCAACTTCCTCCGTACGGCCGAACGGCGCAATACTACTGCTGGCCGTGGCGTCGGGGTTCTCGCCCCACACTTCTTCCTGCAGCCGGGCGGGGAACATCGCCAGCTGATGGCTATGAGTGCACAGCAGGCTCATGGCCCAAGCGGTGCTCGCGCACGCGCCAGCCAGCAGGGCGATGCAGTCTGCGAACTGTGGCAGGGAGATTTCCATGCCGCCGAACTTCTTAGGCAGGAAGGCCCGGTGCATACCGATGTTTTTCAACAGGGCGATGTTTTCGGCGGGCACGCTGCGATCTTTTTCGGCGACAAAGGCGTTGGCGGCGATGGGCGGCAGGACGGCCTTGAGGTCTTCAAGCAGGGGGTTGGGCTTTTTCATGGTGCCACTCTGTTTATTATTGGGATAGCGGGAGCCTTCCAGGTTGCTGCACCGACGCTGAACATACAGCACCAACGATGCCCAACTCAGGCTCAGTCAAGAATGCCTATCCAGTATGTAATTCGACATCCACTCGGAAAATGCACGTTCCACATTGCCGATTGCACTTTTCACGGAGCCTACTACTAACTCGCTCAGGTCAACTCCGAAAGTGCAAGCGATCCTCTGCAAATTACATTTCGTCCTTCGGAATACCTGCCCAATAGCTAAACACTACCTCAGAAGATCTGCCCCTCTTACGCATCGTCACACCTGATAAAGGCATCTTAAACACACCCCTCCCTGTTGATTTGTGGTAGCTGAAAACTCGGCCAGCCTTTCGGGCGAGATCGAGACCTAGGAGCTCCCCTATCCAACGCCTGCACATGAAAAGTGCAATCAGACCCAGCAAAACGCCATTTCCGGCAGCACGCCCAGCGGCAATCATGGAGCCCAGGTCACACGCCATGCGATAACAATAATGAGCACGCCGTCACCCCTTCAAACCCGCCTGCCGCTGCCGGTATTCACCCGGGGTCATCTGCGCGTAGCGCTGGAAAAACCGGCTGAAATACGCCGGGTCCTTGAACCCCAGGGCAAAGCAGATTTCGTTGGCCGAGCTGCCGGTGTACAGCAGCAGGCGCCGCGCTTCCTGCATCAGGCGCTCCTGGATCAGCCGCTTGGACGGCAGGTCGGCGATACGCCGGCACACGTCGTTGAGCCGCGCCTCGGTGACGCCGATGCCGCCGGCGTAGCTGGACAGCGGCCAGTGCTGGCGGTAGTGCACCTCGATCAATTCGTTGAAGCGGTGGAAGATCTTCAGGTCTTCATGGCGCGCCGGGCGCGCGGCCAGCGAGTTGGCGCACAGGCGCAGCAGGCTGATCATGATCAAGCACGTCAGGTATTCCAGGGCCGCCGCACGCCCCGGCTGGTCGGCCTCGATTTCGCACGCCAGCTCGTCGAACAAACGCTCCAGCCGAGCGATCTCGCCCCTGTACTCAGGCCCCAGGTGCGCCAGCGCCACGCAGGCGGCCGGCAGCTGCGGGCCGGGCGCCAGGGCGGCGTCGGCCTCGATCAACTGCCACACCAGTTGCTGGCGCACCGTCAGCACATGCCCATCGGCGTCGGCCTCGGTGACGAACGAGTGCGGAATGGTCGGCGGCGTGAGGAAAAACATCGGCCCCGACTCCACGAACTGCTGGTCATCCAGGTACACCCGCACAGTGCCACTCTTGACGTAATGCACCTGGAAAAACCGATCGTGGCGGTGCACCGGCATGTTGCGGCCAAAGAACCCGGCCAGGTTGCCCAGGCGGTCGTAGTGCACCTCGGCGTCGCTGTAGCGCTGGTCGTAGACCTGGCCGATGTTGATGTTGGGGATGGGTTGCCTGTCCTTCATGTCGCGACCTCGATGTTCTTGTTATGGCGTGGCTGGCCGGCCCGCAGGCCATTGTGCCACGCTTGACGATGATTAACTTCTTAATTATAAGGTTAACACATTAATTACTTTTCGCAGGGCCGCGACGCCCTGCCCCACCAGGAGAACCGCATGAGCCGTGCCCTGCATGACATTGCGACCGGTACCCTGTTCGGCGTTGCGCTGAACTACCAGGGCCTGCTGCACCAACGCCTCGCCGAATTCGACCAGCCGCCCTACAAGCAGGCGCCGGTCAAGCCGGTGCTGTTCATCAAGACCCCCAACACCCGCAACGTGCACCAGGGCGACGTGGTATACCCAGCCGGCGTCGAGCACCTGCAACCCGGCCCGGCGCTGGGCGTGGTGATCGCCAAGGACGCCAGCCGTGTCAGCGCTGCCGACGCCCTGGCCTACGTGGCCGGCTACACCATCGTCAACGAATTCAGCCTGCCGGAAGACAGCTACTACCGCCCTGCGGTGAAAGCCAAGTGCCGCGACGGTTTCTGCGCCCTGGGCCCGACCCTGGTGCCGGTGGACGCCATCGCTGACCCGCACCAGCTGACCCTCAAGCTGTTCGTCAACGATGAACTGGTGCAGGAAAACACCACCGCCAACCTGGTGCGCGGCATCCCCCAACTGATCGCCGAACTCAGCGAGTTCATGACCCTGCACGCTGGCGACGTACTGATCACCGGCACCCCCGAGGGCCGCGTCGACGTACGCCCCGGCGACCGCGTGGACGTGGACATCACCGGCCTTGGCCGGCTCACCAACCGCATCGTGGCCGAGTAAGGGAACGCAGATGAAACACGCCAAAATCCGTTTTGAAGGCCAGGACCACGCGGTCACCGTCGAGGCCGACAACGCCGTGCGCCTGGCCGATGGCCGCCTGTTGAACGAGGACCAGGTGCAGTGGCTGCCGCCCGCCACCGGCAGCATGTTCGCCCTGGGCCTGAACTACGCCGATCACGCCAAGGAGCTGGCCTTCGCGCCGCCCACCGAGCCGCTGGCCTTCGTCAAGTCGCCGGGCACCTACACCGGCCACAACCAGGTCACCTGGCGCCCGGACAACGTCGCCTACATGCACTACGAGTGCGAACTGGTGGCGGTGATCGGCAAGCCGGCGCGCAACGTCAAGCGCGAGGACGCCCTGCAGTACGTGGCCGGCTACACGGTGTGCAACGACTACGCGATCCGCGACTACCTGGAAAACTACTACCGCCCCAACCTGCGGGTGAAAAACCGCGACGCCACCACCCCGGTCGGCCCATGGATCGTCGACGTCAGTGACGTGCCCGACGTCAGCAACCTGACCCTGCGCACCTGGATCAACGGCGAGCTGCGCCAGGAAGGCAGCACCGCTGACATGATCTTCGACATCCCCTTCTTGATCGAATACCTGTCCAGCTTCATGACCCTGCAACCGGGCGACATGATCGCCACCGGCACGCCCGAGGGCCTGGCCGACGTGGTGCCGGGCGATGAGGTGGTGGTGGAAGTGGAAGGCGTGGGCCGGCTGGTCAACCGTATCGTCAGCGAAGCTGATTTCTTCAAGAACAATAAGGCGTAATCATTATGATCAAGCACTGGATCAACGGCCGCGAAGTCGCCAGCAAGGACGTGTTCGTCAACTACAACCCAGCCACCGGCGAAGCCATTGGTGAAGTCGCCAGCGGCGGCGCCGAGGAAGTCGCGCAAGCCGTGGCGGCGGCCAAGGAAGCCTTCCCGAAATGGGCGGCGACGCCCGCCAAGGAACGCGCCAGGCTGATGCGCAAACTGGGCGAGCTGATCGACCAGAACGTGCCGCACCTGGCCGAGCTGGAAACCCTGGACACCGGGCTGCCGATTCACCAGACCAAGAACGTGCTGATTCCGCGCGCCTCGCACAACTTCGACTTCTTCGCCGAAGTGTGCACGCGCATGGACGGCCACAGCTACCCGGTCGATGACCAGATGCTCAACTACACCCTGTACCAGCCGGTGGGCGTGTGTGGCTTGGTGTCGCCGTGGAACGTGCCGTTCATGACCGCCACCTGGAAGACCGCGCCGTGCCTGGCGCTGGGCAACACCGCCGTGTTGAAGATGAGCGAACTGTCGCCGCTGACCGCCAACGAACTGGGGCGCCTGGCCGTGGAAGCCGGCATCCCCAACGGCGTGCTCAACGTAATCCAGGGCTACGGCGCCACCGCCGGCGATGCCCTGGTGCGCCACCCGGACGTGCGCGCCATCTCCTTCACCGGCGGCACTGCCACCGGCAAGAAGATCATGCAGACGGCAGGCCTGAAGAAGTACTCCATGGAATTGGGCGGCAAGTCACCGGTGCTGATCTTCGAGGACGCCGACCTTGAACGCGCGCTGGACGCTGCGCTGTTCACCATCTTCTCGCTCAACGGCGAGCGCTGCACCGCCGGCAGCCGTATCTTCATCCAGGAAAGCGTGTACCCGCAGTTCGTTGCCGAGTTCGCCGCGCGCGCCAAGCGCCTGATCGTCGGCGACCCGCAGGACCCGAAAACCCAGGTCGGCTCGATGATTACCCAGGCCCACTACGACAAGGTCACCGGCTACATCAAGATCGGCCTGGAAGAAGGCGCCACCCTGCTGGCTGGCGGCCTGGAACGCCCGGCTAACCTGCCGGCGCACCTGGCGCGCGGGCAGTTCATCCAGCCCACGGTGTTCGCTGACGTGAACAACAACATGCGCATCGCCCAGGAAGAGATCTTCGGCCCAGTGGTGTGCCTGATCCCGTTCAAGGACGAGGCCGAAGCGCTGAAGCTGGCCAACGACACCGAGTACGGCCTGGCGTCGTATATCTGGACCCAGGACATCGGCAAGGCGCATCGCCTGGCCTATGGTATCGAGGCGGGCATGGTGTTCATCAACAGCCAGAACGTACGCGACCTGCGCCAGCCGTTCGGTGGCGTGAAAGGCTCGGGCACCGGCCGTGAAGGCGGCCAGTACAGCTTCGAGGTGTTCGCCGAGATCAAGAACGTGTGCATCTCCATGGGCAGCCACCATATCCCGCGCTGGGGTATGTAAATTCCGTAGTTGCTGCCGCCAGACTGCGCTGGGGGCAGCAGCCATGTCATAACAACAATTCAGGAGACGGATCATGGGCACCCTCGCCTTAGCCGCCAAGATCACCCACGTACCCTCCATGTACGTCAGCGAACTGGACGGCCCGATGAAGGGCTTCCGCCAGCCCGCCATCGACGGCCACCACGAAATCGCCCGTCGCTGCCGCGAGCTGGGCGTGGACACCATCGTGGTGTTCGACACCCACTGGCTGGTCAACGCCAATTACCACATCAACTGCGGCCCGCACTTCAAGGGCCTGTACACCAGCAACGAGCTGCCGCATTTCATCAGCAACATGAGCTATGAATTCCCCGGCAACCCCGAACTGGGACAGATCCTGGCCGAGGTGGGCAACCGCTTCGGCGTCGAGACCATGGCCCATCACGCTACCACCCTGGCGCCCGAGTACGGCACCCTGGTGCCCATGCGCTACATGAACCAGGACCAGCACTTCAAGGTGATCTCGGTGTCGTCGCTGTGCACCTCGCACTACCTCAACGACAGCGCCCGCCTGGGCTGGGCCATGCGCAAGGCGGTAGAGGACCACTACGACGGCACCGTGGCGTTCCTGGCCAGCGGCTCGCTGTCGCACCGCTTTGCCCAGAACGGCCAGGCGCCGCAGTTCGCCACGAAAATCTGGAGCCCGTTCCTGGAAACCCTGGACGAGCGCGTGGTGCAGATGTGGCAGCACGGCGAGTGGGAGGAGTTCTGCGGCATGCTGCCCGAGTACGCGGCCAAGGGCCACGGCGAAGGCTTCATGCACGACACCGCCATGCTGCTGGGGGCGCTGGGCTGGTCCGAGTACGACGGCAAGGTCGAGGTGCTGACGCCCTACTTTGCCGCCTCGGGCACTGGGCAGATCAACGCCATTTTCCCGGTAACGCCGCAGGACGGCTCGCGCATTCCCCCGGTGCAGGCTTCCAACCTCGCCAATGTGGTGTCCAACAGCCGCCTGTAAACAGGAGTTCCCATGCCCCACCTGGTACTGCTCTACACCCCTGACCTTGAACCGGAAACCGACTTCAAGGGCCTGACCCGCGCCCTGGCCGACACCATGCTGGCCCAGCGTGACGAAGCCGGCAAACAGGTGTTCCCCACCGGCGGCACCCGCGTGCTGGCCTACCCGGCGCAGCACTGCGCGGTGGCCGATGGCAACGGGGACTACGGCTTTCTCTACGCCAACCTGCGCATGGCCGCCGGCCGCAGCGCCGCGGTACACAAGGCCGTGGGCGATGCCTTGATACAGGTGCTGGAAACGCATTTGGCGCCGCTGCTGGAACGCCGCCCCGTGGGCATCACCCTGCAGATCGACGAAAGCCCCGGCCAGGTCTACGACGCCAAGCGCAGTAGCCTGCACCCCCTGTTCAACCAATGATTCCGAGGTTTCCCATGCTCGACCACGCTTTCATCCAGCAAGCCGCCCAGCGCCTCGACGAGGCCGAGCGCAGCCGTGAACAGGTGCGCCAGTTCTCCCTGGACCAGCCGAACATCACCATTGAGGACGCGTACGCCATCCAGCGCGTGTGGGTAGAGAACAAGATCAAGGCCGGGCGCAAGCTGGTGGGCCACAAGATCGGCCTCACTTCGCGGGCCATGCAGGTGTCGTCGAACATCACCGAGCCGGATTTCGGCGCGCTGCTGGACGACATGTTCTTCGACGAAGGCAGTGACATTCCCTTCAACCGCTTCATCGTGCCGCGCGTGGAGGTGGAGCTGGCGTTCATCCTCGGCAAGCCGCTCAAGGGCCCCAACGTCACCGTCTTCGACGTGCTGGACGCCACCGAGTGGGTGATCCCGGCGCTGGAAATCATCGACGCGCGCATCCAGCAGGTCGACCCGCAGACCAAGGCCACCCGCAAGGTGTTCGACACCATCAGCGACAACGCCGCTAATGCTGGCGTGGTCATGGGTGGCCGCGCCGTGCGGCCTACCGAGATCGACCTGCGCAAGGTGCCGGCGGTGCTGTACCGCAATGGCGTGATCGAGGAATCGGGCGTGTCGGCCGCAGTGCTCAACCACCCGGCCAAGGGCGTGGCGTGGCTGGCCAACAAGCTGGCGGCCTATGACGTGACCCTGCAGCCGGGCCAGGTGATCCTCGGCGGTTCGTTCACCCGCCCCGTGGCGGCCAACCCCGGCGACACCTTCCATGTCGACTACGACATGCTCGGCTCCATCGCCTGCCGTTTTGTCTAACCCACCATCACCGTAGCCGCTGCCGCCACGCTGCGCTGGCCCTGGAGTACACTGAACATCTCCAGGGCTCACGCGGGCCAGCGCAGCCTGCGGCAGCGGCTGCAGGAGTTTTTGCATGATCATCAATACCTTCAAGCAACGCCTGAGCAGCGGCCAAGCGCAGATCGGCCTGTGGCTGGGCCTGGCCGACCCGTATTGCGCGGAGCTGGCCGCAAACGCCGGTTTCGATTGGCTGTTGATCGACGGCGAGCACGCCCCGAATGATTTGCGTAGCCTGCTGGGCCAGCTGCAGGCCGTGGCGCCCTACGCCAGCCAACCGGTGATCCGTCCGGTTATCGGCGACACCGCGCTGATAAAGCAGGTGCTCGACATCGGCGTACAGACCTTGCTGGTGCCCATGGTGGAAAGCGCCGAACAGGCCCGTGAACTGGTGCGTGCCACCCGTTACCCGCCGTTCGGCGTACGCGGCGTAGGCAGCGCCTTGGCGCGGGCGTCGCGCTGGAACACCGTGCCCGGCTACCTGGACCAGGCCGATGAACAGATGTGCCTGCTGGTGCAGATCGAGAACCGCGAAGGGCTCGCCAACCTGGATGCCATTGCTGCGGTGGAAGGCGTGGATGGCGTGTTCATCGGCCCGGCGGACCTCAGCGCGGCCATGGGCCACCGCGGCAATCCGGGGCATCCCGAGGTGCAGGCGGCCATTGAAGACGCCATTGTGCGGATTCAGCAGGCGGGCAAGGCGGCGGGCATTCTGAGTGCCGATGAGAAGCTGGCGCGGCGCTACCTGGAATTGGGCGCCGCTTTCGTCGCGGTAGGCGTCGACACCACGGTGCTGATGCGTGGCTTGCAGGGCTTGGCAGCGAAGTTCAAGGACACCCCGCCGCCAGCCATCGGCAACGGCGTCTACTAACTGCCTGCGGGAGCTGAGCCTCAACAGCTCGCTGGCAAGCTAGCTCCCACATAATACAAATGTTTCTACGGGCGCTTGAGGGCTTTGAGGTCGTTGAGCAGGGCCAGCAGGCTCTTGAGTTTTTCCTCGCCGAACTGCTCCTGCAGGCGCCCGTAGTTGCGCTCCATGTCCTGGCTCATGGATTCGAACAGCGCCTCCCCTTCCAAGCCCAGCTTCACCAGAACCCGCCGCTGGTCCTGTTCGGCCTTGCGCCGGCACACCATGCCTGCGGCTTCCATGCGTGTCAGCACGCCAGTCATGCTGGGGCGCAGGATGCAAGCCAGGTCGGCCAGCTGGTTGATCTCAAGCTCGCCCTGCTGGCTGAGGATGCGGATGATGCGCCACTGCTGTTCGGTCAACCCACACTGGTTTAGCGACGGTCGAAAGAAGCTCATGGCCACTTCACGAGCCTGCAGCAGATTTAGGGTCAGGGAAGGTCTGGGGGAAGACATCGAACACGCCAAATGTAGTTAACAATTAAACCATTGTAGCACCACCATATTACGGCTCGAAACTATTTCAGTAATCCAATTGCACTGTTGTACACCGTCTTTTCCAAGCTGATCTGAGATCACCAACATACAGATCTAAAGGTAGTCCGGTCGTCGCTACGATGACGTCCATCATTACTCGTCCAACATCGCCAAGACTAACTAGCTACATAGGGGTACTTTAACCGTACGGCCAGTGACTTTCCTATCACCCCTTATGTGAAATCGAATCCGTCATCGTGCGCTTCAAGATACATGCTCAACTCGGACGAGTAGTTGGTTAGCGTCAAGACGCCTGTCGTACGCCGCAAATCTGCTCACCACACCTCGGCGACGACTTGGGATGGATTGAAGCCTGTGCCAAACTGCTTATGAAAAGTACAAGCCAGTCTATCGTAAACGCATTTTCCAAAACCACCGGTTCGCCTAAAATGCAGCCATCCTTGGCCATTTGTCCAAACACCCTCTCATTGCTTCAGCCACGCTTCGGCGTGGCTTTTTTTTAGCCAGTTTCGACCTGTCGTATCGAGTACTTCCCATGAAGCTGACCGTCATTGACCAAACCCCCGTTCATGCCGACCACCCCGCGCACGCCGCTCTCAGGTGCTCTGTGGATCTGGCCATCGTCTGCGATCGTCTGGGCTACCATCGCTATTGGCTTGCAGAACATCACAATAGCTTGCAATTCGGTGGTCCCGCACCGGAAGTACTGCTCGCAAGTATTGCTAGCGTAACCCAATACATGAGGATTGGCAGTGGTGGAGTGATGCTCAACCACTACAGTCCTTATAAAGTTGCCGAGACATTTGCCGTGCTAGCGTCACTGTTTCCGGAGCGCATCGATCTCGGCATCGGGCGTGCACCAGGGGGCGGGCATTTGAGCAGTGTTGCCCTAGCCTTACCTGCACGTTTGGTCGAGGAAGATGTATTTACTCGCCAAGCCACAGAACTGTCTGCTTTTTTACACTCTGGGTTTGAACGAAGCCACCCATTTTTCGCGTTACGCTGCCTACCTGCCACAGTTGCCTTGCCGAAATTGTGGATGCTGGGCTCAAGCGGTGGTACTGCGAAACTTGCAGGTGATTTAGGTATGGGCATGGCCTTGGCTCAATTCATCGCGCCACAGTTCACCAGCCCGGCCACATTTCAAGATCACGCCAGTGCATGGACGCAATCAGGCCATCAGGGCTCAGCACCACGACTGTTGGCACTTGCGGTAATTTGTGCACCAACAGATGAGCAGGCGAGGAAAATCGCTGGCACAGCTGTTTACCGCAAAATGATGGCCGGACGTGGCCCCCGCGAAGCGCTGCTTAGTCCTGAAGAAGTTGCGACACGTCGCCGGCGCATGCATGCCGCGGATCAAGAAGAGTATGACCAAACGCTAGATAATATGATCGTCGGCTCCCCCGAGACATGCCGAACCAGGATTATGGAGCTCGCCAATTTTTTTGCCTGCAATGAAGTTGGCGTGGTAACCGTCACACACACCTACACAGACAGACTTACGAGCTATCAATTACTAGCTAAAGCATTCGGGCTTACAGCGCCCTTTAGCTAAATAACACACCATCAACTCGAGAGAAAGCAGGCCTAACAACCCAAAATGGACAAGTACAAAAATCTGTACCCATAGTCCCACCTCCACAACCTGCTATCTACCCGCCTGCCCCTCCCTGTAAGGCTACGCCGCAGAAAATGCATGCTGCGTGCCCTCTCCTAAAACAATACTCGTTAGCTTTCCAACCGGACTTCCACTGAGCAGTATATCGTTCCATCGCCTTCCTTATAAAAAAACGATAATTCGCAATACACATTTTCAAAAGCCTAATAGTGAGAAAACCACCAGCATACCGACATATTCGAAGCACTTCAGGCGCAAGGAATTTAACATGAAGACCATTTTCTTACTGATGGCGCAATATGAAGGTAAGGCCATCGTGCCACTCAGTAACATCTGCGCCGACTATTTCACGCACCTCACTATTGAGATGTTCCAACGCAAGGTATTGGCAGGCCAGATAAAAATCCCAATCACCCGTTTGGAGGCAAGCCAAAAGAGCGCCAAGGGCATCCACATCACAGACCTGGCAAATTACCTCGATGAGCAGCGAGAAGAAGCTCTCAAGGAGTACCACCAACTCAACGGTGCTTTCGCCTCGGGGCGACGTTGATCTCGGCCCTCGAGCCGAGCTCCACAGGCGATTTGATCATTTTCTCGATCCACTCCCATTCCAGCCAGACGTCTCCCCGCCGCTTAAGGTGTGTGTAACGTCGCATCGAATTCCAATCCCTGTGCCCGGACACCGAGGCCACGCGCGGAATGTCCCATTCCATCTCGAACAACCGACTGACGCCCTCATGTCTAAGGTCATGAAAATGGAGATCCTCCAACGCCAAAAATTTACAAGCCCGAGTCCACGCTGCGGAGATAGAGTCTGGGTTGTAGGGAAATATCTGATCACATTCCCGGGGCATCGTTTGCAGGATCTCCCAGGCAGGGTATGGGATATGGCACCAAACATTGTTACCAATTTTTTGCCCAGGATTTTTCATGTCCCTGACCAGAACTCGATGCTCTTCCTCGTCGAGGTCGGCCCACCGAATTCTCGTAATCTCGTCCTGCCGACGGGTAGAGAACATCGCGAAGCCGATAACCTTGACCATGTTGATCGAGGTCGGCCGCGTCTTCTGTCCAGCACTGAAATGCTCCAGAATTTTTTCCAATTCAGCTTTAGATGGCCGTCGTGATCGCTCTTGGCTCCGCATATCGTAGCCAAGTTTCTTGAGCACCTTCCTGGCATCAGCCATCGCATGCTGGTCAACTTGGAAGCCCCAGGCAGGCTTAGCCACCGAGAGCACCGCACCAAGGTGAGCCAGATCATTCGCCGCGGTCTGTGGCTGCACATCCCCGCCGGCTTTGGTCATACGCCACAGCGCGAACTCCACCAGCCGCTGGCTATTGATATCGCTGTCTATAACCTGGCCCAATGAGGTCGATGCAATGGCCTTCAACACAGCACGTTTGGTTTTGCCCAATGGTCGGGCTTTCTCAACCTCCTTCAAGTAGCGATCGATGATCTCAGCAAGAGGCACGCCGACTCGATTCGCCTTCTCTATAGCGTCGGGCTCATAGAGCTCCGCCTCACGTCGCCGGATCCACGCTTGAGCAGCCTGTTTCCGCGCGAAGGTCTGCGTCTCTTGGTAGACTTGCGCCCCATCACGATTGATCCGGATCTGGGCGGTGTAGCTGACTGTACCGTCAGCTCTTTTGCGGGGTCTGATAGTGGCCATGGAATTGGTACACGCCTCCGTTCAGTTGGTACATTGTACCAACGACTGGAAAAAAACGCCTGAAAACGCCCGAAAATGGTACAAAATACGCAGACCAAAATGCAAACGAAATCAGCCTCAAACCCGCTAAAATCAAGGCCTGAGCCTTCCCGCCGCTTCAGCGTTGCACCTATGATGGACTGGACCGACCGCCACTGCCGGTTCTTCCTGCGCCTGCTCTCCCGCCACGCCCTGCTCTACACCGAAATGGTCACCACCGGCGCCCTGCTCAACGGCGACGCCGCGCGTTTCCTGCGTTATGACGACACCGAGCACCCGCTGGCCCTGCAACTGGGCGGCAGCGTGCCGGCCGACCTGGCGGCCTGCGCGCGCATGGCTCAGGATGTGGGCTACGACGAAGTGAACCTGAACGTCGGCTGCCCCAGCGACCGCGTGCAGAACAACATGATTGGCGCCTGCCTGATGGGCCATCCCGCGCTGGTGGCCGATTGCGTGAAGGCCATGCGCGACGCGGTGTCGATCCCGGTGACGGTCAAGCACCGCATCGGCATCAATGGCCGCGACAGCTACGCCGAGTTGTGCGACTTCGTCGGCCAGGTCCGCGACGCCGGTTGCCGGAGTTTTACCGTGCATGCGCGCATCGCCATCCTCGAAGGACTGTCACCCAAGGAAAACCGCGACATTCCGCCCTTGCGCTACGACGTGGCGGCGCAGTTGAAGGCTGACTTCCCGGACCTGGAGATCATCCTCAACGGCGGGATCAAGACCATGGTCGAGTGCCAGGCACATTTGGGCACCTTTGATGGTGTGATGCTGGGGCGCGAGGCGTACCATAACCCTTACGTGCTGGCGACAGTGGACCAGGAGCTGTTCGGCAGCACGGCACCAGTGATCTCCCGCGCCGAGGCGCTGTCACAGTTGCGCCCCTATATCGCCCGGCATATCGAGGACGGTGGGGCGATGCACCATGTGACCCGGCATATTCTGGGACTGGGCCAGGGTTTCCCCGGGGCGCGCAAATTCCGCCAACTGCTGTCGGTGGACATCCACAAGAGCAAGGACCCGCTGGGCTTGCTGGACCAGGCCGGGCAGTTGCTCGAAGGCCGCTGACCGCTGCGCCAGGGAACCGGCACAACGGTTTCGCACTCCAACAAGCAGTCTTTGGTTACCCGGCCCCCGCGGCGCTTGAGCGCTTGGCGGTGGTCGGGTAATGTCACTCAATCGCACAGGACAGAGCACGCTCATGACTTCCAAGCTGGAACAACTCAAGCAATTCACCACGGTAGTCGCCGACACCGGTGACCTTGATGCGATTACCCGCCTCAAGCCCCAGGACGCTACCACCAACCCATCGCTGCTGCTCAAGGCGGCCTCGATTGAAAGTTATGCCGAGCTGCTGAACGACGCCGTGCGCGACGTCAAAGGCGATATCGGCCTGGCCAGCGACCGTTTCGCGGTCGCCGTGGGTAGCGGTATCTTGAAGGCTATCCCAGGGCGTATCTCCACCGAGGTGGACGCCCGGCTGTCGTTCGACGAGCCCAAGCTGCTGGCCAAGGCTCACCAGTTGATCGACCTGTACGACAAGGCCGGCGTTGGCCGTGACCGTGTGCTGATCAAGCTGGCTTCTACCTGGGAAGGTATTCGCGCCGCCGAGAAACTGGAAAAGGAAGGCATCCAGACCAACCTTACCCTGCTGTTCTCCTTCGCCCAGGCCGCCGCCTGCGCCGATGCCGGGGTGTTCCTGATCTCGCCGTTCGTGGGCCGTATCTACGACTGGTACAAGAAGTCCACTGGCCAGGAATACACGGGCGCCGAAGACCCGGGCGTGCAGTCGGTGACACGCATCTACAACTACTACAAGGCCAACGGCTACGACACCGTGGTCATGGGCGCCAGCTTCCGCAACATCAGCCAGATCGAAGAGCTGGCCGGTTGCGACCGCTTGACCATCAGCCCCGAGCTGTTGCAGAAGCTGTCGGATGACACCGGCACCCTGTCGCAGAAGCTCAAGCCAGGCAACGCCGGCGAGCCGAAGCACCCGCTGAACGAAGCCCAGTTCCGCTGGGAGTCCAACGAGGACGCCATGGCCACCGAGAAGCTGGCCGAAGGCATCCGTCAGTTCGCCCGCGACCAGGAGAAGCTGGAAGCGCTGCTCAAGGCGAAGATCTGATTCACCGTCGGAAATGAAAAAGGGCGGCTCCCATGGGAGTCGCCCTTTTTTGTGGACGCTGGCTTCAACTGCGCTCGAGCGCGCTGACCAGGTCGTGGAAGGCTTCGCGGTTGGAGTCGTTCAGCCCCATCAGGATCTTGTGCGCTTCCAGTACCTTGGTACGCACGATGTCCTCGGACTGATCCTGCGAAGGCAGGTCGGTCAGGCACTCGGGGCACGGGATGGGGCGGTCGACGATGTTGAACACCTGGTCGAAGCCCATCGATTGCAGCAGGCGCGTGATGTCCTCGTGGGTGGTAACCACGGTCGGCAGCAACCCTACCTTCTGCCGCGACAGGATCGACAGCTTGGCCAACAGGCCCAGCGTGGTGCTGTCGATGCTGCGCGTCTCGGTCAGGTCAATGACGATGGCCGAGAAATTCAAGGCAGTGAAGATCTTCTCAATAGTCGCATCCAGCGCCGAACACAGGGTCAGGCGCACTTCACCGACAAATTTCAGCACGAACGTGCCATCTTGTTCGGCGAACTGGATTCTACCAGTACTCATTCTAGGTTCCTGCTTAGCACCAACAGGGCGATATCATCCGGCATCTCCCCGAGCGTGGCCAATCCAAACTTCTGCCGCAGGCCATCCAGGCCGCCGCCGACTTCCTTGACGATTTCCGGCAAGGCAGCCTCTTTGTCTTTGAGTGTTTCACCGGGCAAAAGGTCCAGAATGCCATCAGAGAAGAGCGTCAGGCTGAAACTCTCGGGCAACTCCAGCACGTGGTCACTGTAGGTGGCCTCGTTGAACAGCCCCACCGGCAACCCGCGCCCTTCCAGGTAACGCACCTGGCCCTGGCTGAAGAACACCGGCAACGGCAGATGTCCGCCAATGCTGTAGGTGAGCAGGCCGGTTTCCTCGTCGATGACCCCGCCCACCATGGTCACATGCTTGCCCAGCTTGCAGTTGATCAGGCCGCGGTTGATATGCCCCAGCACTTCCGACGGTTTGAATTCCGGCAGGGTGCCGCTGCGCTTGAATTCGAACATCAGGCGCGTGGTCATGAACTTCAGCAGCACGGTCACGAACGCTGACGAGGCACCATGCCCGGACACGTCAGCCAGGTAGAATGCCACTCTACGCTCATCAACGCGAAAACAGTCGACGAAATCACCCGACAAGTACAAGGACGGAATGATCTGGTGCTCGAACTTGAAGCCGTCGACCTCCCACGGGCTCTCGGGCAGCATGTTCATCTGCACCTGGCGCCCCGCGTTCTGGTCCTCCTGCAACAGGTGCAGGCTGGCCTCCAGTTCGCGGTTGGCGGTTTCAAGCTTTTCCCGGTAGCGCTGGTTTTCCTGAAGCAGCCAAGCACGGTCAAGCGCCCGGCGTACCGAATGCTCAAGCACGGCCAGGTCTTCCAGCGGCTTGATCAGGTAGTCCGAGGCGCCCAGGCGCAAGGCCTCGACCGCATCGTTCATGACCCCCGCGCCCGACAGTACGATCACCGGCATTTCGGGCGCACGCTCGGTCACCTGGCGAATGAGCTCAAGGCCACCGACCTGGGGCATGCGCAAGTCACAGATCACGAGATCGGGCTTTTCCTGCTCGAATACCTGAAGCCCCTGCAGGCCATTGCTCGCCTGCAGGACGCTGAAGCCACTGTCTTCCAGGTAGGCCGCGAGACTCTCGCGCACTACGTCGTCATCATCGATTATCAGCAGCGTGGCACTGGTTTTCTGCATGTGGGCAAACGGCGCCAGAAATTGGTTGGCGTAAGGTACTCGGCCGGGCCTGAGCTCGCTTACTGGATTCACTTCTAGCCTCTCCTGGTAGCCAGTGTAGGACAATGTGCCCTGACACGAATACCCAGAGGTGCCCTCTAAGGCGCAGACGGTACTCCCATCCGCCGGGTGTTTCAAGCGTGTGCCGATGGTCGCTTGCCGTCTTTACAGCCCAAATCACCGGGGGTTATAAAAACCCCTTCGCAAGCAACCTAATGGAAGGATGCAGCCCATGAGTCAGATCGATCGCGACTTTGCCGAAAAACGCGATTTCATTCGCATGACGGTCAACGCCAAAGTCTTCCTGAAAGTGGACGGGCAACGGATTGTCGGCGTGTGCCGTGACCTCTCCAGCACCGGTATGCAGATCGAGGCCCGCAGCAGTCTGCGCGTGGGCGATATCATCGGTATCCACCTGCCCTCCGAACACCCCGCCCTGCGCGACCTCGAGGCCCAGGTGGAGGTGGTGCGCGCCGAGGAACTGGGCGCCGGGTTGCAAACCCTGGGGCTGAGCATCCTGCAGATGAGCTGACCCGTCGCACCCACAAAAAAGGCGACCCGAAGGTCGCCTTTCGCACATCGGGACGATCAGAAATCGTCGACGACGTGACCTTCCTTTACCTTGAACTCACGCATCTGCAGGTAAGCGTTGCGGATGAAGGTGTACTTGTCGCCATTGATCATCTTCTCGGCCGACAGCAACTGCGCACGGGTATCGACCATGTTCAGTGCGAACAGGCTGTTGCGCAGCGACATGTCGTCCATGTACCGGTATGGCTGGGTAAAGCTGTCCGGGTACTTGGCCAGGCCGTCACGCACGGTGCTTGGCCCCAGCAGCGGGATCATCACATAGGGACCGCTTGGCACGCCCCACTTGCCCAGGGTCAGGCCGAAGTCCTCGTCGTTGCGCTGCAGGCCCATGCGGGTGCCCACGTCCACGAAACCAACAACGCCCAGTGTGGTGTTGAGCAGCAGGCGCGCAGTGTCGACGCCGGCTTCGCGCGGCTTGACCTGCAGCACATCGTTGGCCAGGTTGCCGACATCACCGATGTTCTGGAAGAAGTTGTGCACGCCATCCTGCATGAACTGCGGGGTGATGAACTGGTAGCCCTGGGCGATCGGTTTGAACGCGTAGGTGTCGACCGTGTCGTTGAAACGGAAGATGACCCGGTTGACGCCTTCCCACGGGTCCTCGTCCGCTGCTTGTACCACTGGGGCCAGGACCACACCCGCGATCAGGCAGGCCTTGGCCAGACGATCGATCATTCCTGCACCGATCAAGCGCATAGACGTTACTCCTTGGATTCGAATCGGCAGCCGGAAGGCCCCGTGACATAAAGTGATGCAGTATAAAGCTTCTGAAGCCGGCGCGTCAGTCTTGTCGCTGGCCCGATACACAGACACCCAAACGTCATCACAGGTTCATGCAACTGTCACGCCCCGTGCGTAGCCTCCGAGGGTCTACACAGGGAAGCCGACATGCCTGACACCGCCCCTTGCGTGCCCGCCTTCACCGCAGCGCTCTTTGGCCTGAGCGGCTGCCTGGTGGACTTTGGCGCACGCACCGAACCTGCCGCCGGCCCCACGCCCGGTGCCCTGCAGGCCTTGCAGCAGCTGCACCACCAGGGCGTGCCCTGCGCCTGGCTGGACGAGCTCAAGAGTGAACTGGCCTTGCCCCTGGCGGCCCCCCTGCCCCACTGGGTCAAGGCCGTGGGCGCCACGGAAGGCAATGCCTGGCCGGCACCGGATGCCTGCTGGCAGGCGTTGATGCAACTCAATGTGTCACGGCTGGACGGCTGCGTGCTGGTCAGTGGCAACCCGCGGCTGCTGCAGTCAGGCCTCAACGCCGGGTTGTGGACCGTGGGGCTGGCGTCTTGCGGCTCGCTGTGCGGGCTGTCCGCCCAGGAGTGGGCGCTGCTCGAATCCCGCGAACGCGACCTGCTGCGCGGCAAGGCCACGCTGCAACTCTTCGCGCTGGGCGTGCATTCGGTCATCGACCACCTTGAAGAACTGGGCACCTGCCTCGCCGACATCGCCCTGCGCCGCTACAAGGGGGAAAAACCCTGATACAACGGGGGTTGATCAAGATCATGCAGGCGGCGCGGCGCTGGATTAATCTAAAGGTCAGTCATGGACCTTTGGCAGCGCGCCGTGGTCAATGGCAGTGCCTATCATTGAAGGGAGATCGCCATGCCTGCCCGCGAACTGCAAGAGCAACTGAACACATTGCGCGAGCAATTGGAGCAGAACCCGCCGCTGAATGAAGAGGAGCGTGCCAACCTGCACGACCTGATGGCCCAGATCGAGGCCGAGCTGCAGCTGGAAACCGCCACCAACAACCCCAACCTCGCCGACGGCGTCAACCTGGCCGTGGAGCGTTTCGAAGTGGAGCACCCTGGCTTGGCGGGCACGTTGCGCAACATCTTCCAGACCCTGGGCGGCATGGGTATCTGAACCCGCGGCGCGCCCGGTCCCACGGGGAAAACCCCAGCCAGCGATACCAACGCTGCGGGACCGGGCGCCGCTCGGGAAGCCTGCGCCACCCACCTTACTGGCGGACCAGCCTCAGGTTCTCCAACGTCACCGCCGACGTGCTGCGGTACGGGTTGATGTCCAACCCACCCCGCCGCACATAGCGCGCATACACCGTCAATTCCTGTGGGTCCAGCAGGCGCTTCAAGTCCATGAAGATGCGCTCCACGCACTGCTCGTGGAAGTCCGAATGCTGGCGAAAACTCACCAGGTAAGCCAGGAAGCTGGCGTGGTCCAGCGCCGGGCCGCGGTAATGCACCGCGACGCTACCCCAATCCGGCTGGCTGGTGACCGGGCAGTTGGATTTGAGCAGGTGGCTGTGCAGGCTTTCCTCGACGATGCGCGAAGCATCGCAGCGCAGCAACTCAGGTTGCGGGTGCTCGTAACTGGAGATAGTGATATCCAGGTCGTCGATGCAGGCGCCGGGCAACCCCACCACCCCTTCTGCCTCTACCTCCGCCAGGCGACGCACGCGCACCCCCACGGGCTTGCCGGCGGCGGCCGACAGGTCCTGCACCAGGCACGCTTCCAGCGCCTGGGTGCTGTCGAAGGGCGTCTGGTTCAGGGAGTTGAGGTACAGTTTGAACGACTTGGACTCGATGATGTTCGGCGAGTCGGCCGGGATGCTGAATTCGCCGATGGCCACCACGGGCTTGCCTGACGGCAGCAGCCACGACAGCTCGAAGCAGTTCCAGAAATCGACGCCCTGATACGGCAGGGTGTCGGCGCTCAGGCCCAGCTCGGCCCACTTGGCGGCGCGTGGGATGGGGAACAGCAACGATGGCGTGTAGGTGGAGATGTATTCGCTGGACTTGCCCAACGGCGAATGTTCGGCTGCGGGATGCATGTTGGAAACCTGGACGTGAGTAAACCCGCCCAGTTTAACGGTTTGTGCCGCCCTTGTGGGAGCTGGCTTGCCAGCCCCCACGCAGGATGCGGGGTTTACTCGTAGCGCAAGGCGTACGCCGGTTCGATCTGTGCCGCGCGCCAGGCCGGGTAGATCGTGGCCAGGAAGCTCAGGATCAGGCCCGCGCTGCAGATCATCACCACGTCACCCGCCTGCAGGTCGGACGGCAGGTTGCTGATGAAGTACACGTCGGAGGTGAAGATGTGCTGGCCAGTGACACGCTCGATCCAGCCCACCATGGCGCTGACGTTGATGGCGGCGATGATGCCCAGCACACCACCGATCAGCGTGCCCACCACGCCGATCACCGTGCCCTGAACCATGAAGATACCCATGATCTGCCGTGGCGTGGCACCCAACGTGCGCAAAATCGCGATGTCGGCGCCCTTGTCGTTCACCACCATGATCAACGTGGCGATGATGTTGAACGCCGCCACGGCGACGATCATCAGCAGCAACAGGCCGATCATGGTCTTTTCCATCTTCATGGCGCTGAACAGGCTGCCCTGGGTGTGAGTCCAGTCATCAGCCTTGTAGCCATCACCCAAGGTGCCGGCGATGGCCTTGGACACCTGGGGTGCCATGTACAGGTCCTTGAGCTTCAAGCGCACGCTCTGCACCTGGTTGGGCTGCCAGTGCTGGATCTGCGCAGCGTCGGCCATGTGGATCAGGGCCATGGAGCCGTCCAGCTCCGCCCCCACCTTGAACACCCCCACCACATTCAGACGCTGCATGCGCGGGGTAATCCCGCCTGGCTCGCCGCTGAGCTCGGGCACGATCAGGGTCAGCTTGTCACCCACGCTCAGGCGAAAGCGCCGCGCGGTGATGTCGCCGATGACCACGCCAAACTCACCCGGCTTGAGGTCCTGCATCGAGCCCTGAACGATGTGGTCAGCGACGATGGAGACCTTGCCCTCCTGGGCAGGGTCGACACCGCTGACCTGAATCGGCTGCATGTACCCCTTGTAGGACAGCATGCCGTCCATGTCGGTGAACGGCACGGCGGCCAGCACTTCGGGGTTCTTCATGGCGGCAGCGGCGACCGGCCGCCAGTCATCCAGCGGTTTGGCGCCCAGAATGGTCGCGTGGGGCACCATGCCGAGGATGCGCGAACTCATTTCCTTCTGGAAACCGTTCATCACCGACAGCACCACGATCATCGCCAGCACACCCAGGCCCAGGCCGATCATGGAGGTCATGGAAATGAACGAAATGAAATGGTTGCGGCGCTTGGCCCGGGTGTAGCGCGCGCCGACGAAGATGGATAAGGGTCTGAACATACGTCAAGGCACCTGGAAAAAGGGTTGAAGCAGGCGCCCGGGCTTGCCCAGGCGCAACGCCGGGTGGCTCAGATAGGGACCAGACGGCCCTCTTCCAGGCGCAGCACGCGGTCCATCTGGCGAGCCAGGTTGAGGTCGTGGGTCACCACCAGGAAGGCCGTGCGCAGCGACGTGCTCAACTCCAGCATCAGGTCTTGGATACCTTGCGCGGTATGCTGGTCGAGGTTGCCGGTAGGCTCGTCGAGCATCACCAGGCCCGGCTGGTTCACCAATGCACGGGCAATGGCCACGCGCTGGCGCTCGCCGCCCGACAACTCGGCCGGCTTGTGCGACAGGCGATGGCCCAGGCCCACGCGCTCCAGCAGCGCGGTGGCGCGCTGTTTCGCCTCGGGGATCGGCGTTTTGCCGATCAGCAGCGGCATGCACACGTTTTCCAGCGCCGTGAATTCGGGTAGCAGGTGGTGGAACTGGTAGACGAAGCCCAGGGCGCGGTTGCGTAACAGGCCGCGGGCTTTCTCGTTCAAGGCCGAGAGTTGCTCGCCCGCCAGCCACACACTGCCCGTGGTAGGCGTGTCGAGGCCGCCAAGCATGTTCAGCAGCGTACTCTTGCCCGAGCCCGACTGGCCGACGATCGCCACGCGCTCACCGGCAAACAGCTCCAACTGCAGGTTCGACAATACCACGACCGACTCCGGGCCTTCCTCGTAGGACTTGCCCAGGTTGCGGCAACTCAGCACTGCTTTTTCACTCATGCCCAACTCACTCATAACGTAGCGCCTCTGCCGGCTGGGTGCGTGCGGCACGCCAGGCGGGGTACAGGGTCGCGAGGAAACTCAGGACCAATGCCGCGCCGCAGACCATGAACACGTCATTGGCCATCAGCTGCGACGGCAGGTAATCGATGAAATAGACGTCGGGGTTGAGGAACTTGTGCCCGATGACTTTTTCCAGCAGGGCGATGGCGGCACTGACGTTCAGCGCCGCGAGCATGCCCAGCACCGCGCCGATCAGCGTGCCGACCACGCCGATCACCGTGCCCTGCACCATGAAGATGCGCATGATCTGCCCCGGCGTCGAGCCCAGGGTGCGCAGGATGGCGATGTCGCCGCGCTTGTCGTTGACCACCATCACCAGGGTGGAAATGATGTTGAACGCGGCCACCGCCACGATCAGCAACAGCAGCAGGCCGATCATGGATTTCTCCATGCCGATGGCCTGGTACAGATTGCCGTGGGTACGAGTCCAGTCGCGGGCGTAGAAGTCCTGATCACCCAGGTGCTGGGCGATTTCCCAGGAAATGCGCGGCGCCTGGAACAGGTCGGCGAACTTCAGCCGCAGGCCCTGTACCTGGTCGGGCTGCCAACGGTGCAGGCGCGCCAGGTCGTCGAGGTTGGTCAGGCCCAGGTAGCCGTCGATCTCGCCGGCGCCCACATGGAAGATACCGGTGACGGTGAAGCGCTTCATGCGCGGAAACATGCCGGCCGGGGTGATGCTCACCTCGGGGGTCACGAAGGTGACCTTGTCGCCCACCTGCACGCCCAGTTTGTTGGCGGCGTTGTCACCCAGCATGATGCCGAAGTCACCGGCCTTGAGGTCGTCCAGGCTGCCTTGCTTGATGAAATGATCCAGGATCGAGACCTTGCGCTCCTCGGCGGGGTCGACGCCGTTGAGCAGCATTTTCTGCACCTTGCCGTTATTGGTCAGCAAACCCTGCATCTGGGTGTAGGGCGCCACCTCCAGAACCGCAGGATTCTGCTTTACTTTAGCGGCAAGGGCCTGCCAGTCACTGATCGGCTTGCTGGATTCGATGGTTGCGTGGGGCACCATGCCGAGCACGCGGGTACGCATCTCATGATCGAAGCCGTTCATCACCGACAGCACCACGATCATGACGATGACGCCCAGGGCGAGACCGATCATGGAGGTCAGTGAAATGAACGACACAAAATGATTGCGACGCTTGGCGCGGGTATAACGCGCGCCGATGAACACGAAGAGAGGTCTGAACATGTCGGGGCTTGTTCGGGTGGAAGAGGAACGTCCTTGTGGCGGGGCTTGACGAGCAGCTTTACACTCAGACCACCGCCGCTACCATGGGTTCGCCATGTCGACATTAGATGAAGAAGATCGCCGCGAATACTACCGTATCGACGATAGGATCGCACTGGAAATTAGCCCGCTGTCGGCCGCCGACGCCGCGGGCACGGATGCGTTGCAAGATGCGTCGCCGCTGTTCAACCTGCTCAGCGAACTGCACCTGAGCGAATTCGAGTCCCAGCACCTGCTGCGCCAGCTCAGTGACAACGACCGTACCTTGGGCAACTTCCTCAAGGCGCAGAACAAGCGCATCGACCTGCTCAGCCAGGTGGTGGCGCAAACCGTGCTGGGGCACATCGGCGAACCACGACCGGTGGTATTGTCCGAAGGCGGCGTGGAGTTCAGCCATGACCAGCCCTTCGCCCCCGGCAGCCGCGTTGCCCTGAAGATGGCCCTGATGCCCCAGGCCCTGGGGCTGCTGTTGCGGGCCAAGGTCACCCATTGCGACACCAAGGCCGATGGCCGTTTCGACATCGGCACGGAGTTCGATTCCCTCAGTGACGCCCAGCGCCAGTTGCTGGCACGCTACATCCTGCAGAAACAGCAGGCCGAACGGCGCAAGGAACGCGAACAAAACGACTAGCCGGCTGCCTGACATGACAGGCAGGCGCTGACGTGCCAGCGCCTGCCCTCACCGCACACTGCCCCAGTGAATTCTTTTGAAGGAACAGACGTGACCCTTATTTACGGCCACCGCGGCGCCAAAGGCGAAGCACCGGAAAACACCCTGACCAGTTTCCAGGAATGCCTCAAGCACGGCGTACGCCGTTGCGAACTGGACCTGCACCTGTCCCGTGACGGCCACTTGATGGTCATCCACGACCCCACCCTGAAGCGCACCACCGACCGCCGCGGCAAGGTGGTGGAGCACAATGCCGCCGACCTGGTCACCTACGATGCGCGCAAGGGTGGCCCGGGCTGGGTGCACCCCTGCCCTATCCCGCGCCTGGAGGAACTGTTCAAGGCCTGCGATTTCGAGCACTGGCAACTGGAGGTCAAGAGTGCCTCGCGCACCCGCGCCGCTACCACGGTCCTGGCGATTCGCGAACTGGCGCAGGAATACGGCCTGCTGGACAAGGTGACCATCACCTCCAGCTCACGGGAGGTGCTGCGCGCCGCGGCCGAACTGACCCCGGATATCGCCCGCGGGCTGGTGGCCGAGTACGCCTGGCTGGACCCGCTGAAGGTGGCGCAGAACCATGGTTGCGACCTGCTGGCGCTGAACTGGACGCTGTGCACCCCTGAGCGGCTGATCAAGGCCCAGCGCCAGGGGCTGCACGTGTCGGTGTGGACAGTCAACGAACCGGCGCTGATGCGCCGGCTCGCCGACTTCGGCGTTGACAGCCTGATTACAGACTTTCCCGGTTTGGCCACCGCCACCCTCGGGAATCGCTGAAATCGGTCTCCCCGGCCGGCTCAGGCCACCGGCCGGAGCCGCTCAAAAAAGCCGGTTGAGGCCGTCATACGCCGCTACCCGATAGGCTTCGGCCATGGTCGGGTAGTTGAAGGTAGTGTTGACGAAATACTTCAGGGTATTGAGCTCACCGGGCTGGCTCATGATGGCCTGGCCAATGTGCACGATCTCCGAGGCCTGGTCGCCGAAGCAATGCACGCCGAGGATCTCCAGGGTTTCGCGGTGGAACAGGATCTTCAGCATGCCCACCGGCTCGCCGGAAATCTGTGCGCGCGCCATGCCCTTGAAGAATGCCTTGCCCACTTCGTAAGGCACCTTGGCCTGGGTCAGCTCGGCCTCGGTCTTGCCGATGGAGCTGATCTCGGGAATGGTGTAGATGCCCGTCGGCACATCGTTCACGTAGCGCCAGCTGCCATTGTCCACCACGCTGCCCGCAGCCGAACGGCCCTGGTCATAGGCGGCGCTGGCCAGGCTCGGCCAGCCGATCACATCGCCCGCGCCATAAATGGTCGGCACGCTGGTGCGGTAGGCTTCGTCGACCGTGATCTGGCCACGCCCATTGACCTTGATACCGATGTTCTCCAGCCCCAGGCGGTCGGTGTTGCCGGTACGGCCGTTGCACCACAGCAAGGCGTCGGCCTTGATCTTCTTGCCCGACTTGAGGTGCAGGATCACGCCGTTTTCCAGGCCTTCGACCTTCTCGTATTCCTCGTTATGGCGAACCATCACGTTGTTGTTGCTGAAGTGGTAGCTCAAGCCCTGGGAAATTTCCGAGTCCAGGAAGCTCAGCAGTTGCTCGCGGTTGTCCACCAGCTCCACCAGCACGCCCAGGCCGCTGAAGATCGAGGCGTATTCGCAACCGATGACCCCGGCGCCGTAGATGATCAACTTGCGCGGGGTGTGGGTGAGGCTGAGGATGGTGTCGCTGTCGTAGATACGCGGGTGGTGGAAGTCGATGTCGGCCGGGCGATAGGGGCGCGAACCGGTGGCGATGATGACCTGCTTGGCCACCAGTTTTTCCTGCGCACCGTTGGCGCAGATGACTTCCACGGTCTGCTCGTCGGAGAAGCTGCCGGTGCCGAAGAACACGTCGACCCGGTTGCGCGAATAATAGGTGGTGCGCGAGGCCACTTGCTTGGCGATGACCTGCTCGGCGCTTTTCAGCACGTCCGGGAACGAAAACCAGCGCGGTTCGCCAATGGCCCGGAACATGGGGTTGGTGTTGAACTGGATGATCTGCTTGACCGAGTGACGCAGGGCCTTGGACGGGATGGTGCCCAGGTGGGTGCAGTTGCCGCCGACCTGGCGACGGCTATCGACCATCGCCACCTTGCGCCCTGCCTTCGCGGCGTTCATTGCCGCGCCCTCACCGGCGGGCCCGGAACCCAACACCACTACATCATAGTTGTAGACAGCCATGCGTACTCCTTCAGAACAGGCCGAGACACCACTCTGGTACCTCCGGCTCAACATGCCGCGCCGCGGCATCGAAAACTCGGGGATGCAGTCTATAGAAGCGTGAACGCCGCGAACATTAACCCTTGGTCGCGTCAAAGGCTATTGATCTCTGGGGGTTGGCGTCAATGGCAAAGGTGGAAGCGGTGCGGGAAATGGCCAACGAGTGAACCGCCCGGGCCTCACTTGCCCGGCACATTGGCCCCAGCCATGCGCTCGAACGCCGGCGTTCCACGGCTGGACAACACCTCGCCATCACGGCGCACGAACAGCGCCGCGATGTCATGCCCCTGGGCGTAATCCCACCCCTGCTCCGGGCCCAGTATCATCAGCAGCGTAGACAAGCCATCGGCCGACAAGGCCGAAGGATGAATCACCGTCACCGACGCCAGGTCATGGCTGACGGGCGCGCCCGTGCGGGCATCCAGCAGGTGGGAATAACGCCGCCCTTCATGGACAAAGTAATGGGTGTGCTCCGCGGAGGTCGCCACACCATAACCGTCAATACCCAGCACCCGGCTGGCGTGGGTGTCGTCAGGGCGCGGGGCCTGGACGCTGACCTGCCAGGCACTGCCATCGGGCTTGCGGCCCACCGCCTTGAGCTCGCCGGTCGCCTCGGCCAGGTAGCTGCCCACCCCCATGGCCTGCAGGCGCGCGCCAATGCGCTCCACCGCATACCCGGCCGCCACGCTGTTGAGGTCCACCGCTACCGCCGCGTCCTTGCACAATTGGTCGCCGTCGATGCGAAGGTGGCGGTAACCCACGCGCTGACGGGTCAACGCCAGCACGGCCGGGCGCGGCACCTGCTGCTGACGGCTGCCCGGGCCAAAGCCCCACAGGTCCATCAGCGGCCCCACGGTCTGGTCATAGGCACCCTCGCTGGCGCTGGAGAGCGACTGGCCGTACTGCACCAGGGCCAGCACCGCCGGCGGCATCACCCGGCAGCTATCGGCGGGCAATTCGTTGAAGCGGCGCACCTCGGAGTCGCTCCGGTACAGCGACAGTTGCTGGTCCAGTTCCCCGAGGATGGTTTCCACTTCCGCCTGTACCTGGCGGGGCTGAGGCGTCTGCGCGCTGGGCACATACTGCACGCTGTAACGGCTGCCCATGGTCGGGCCGCTGAATGATTCCACCGGGTCGCCACCGCTGCAGCCCGCCAGGGCGGTCAGCAGGTTGAGCAGAATAAAAGGACGGGCATGGCGCGTGAAAAGGCGAATTTTGACTTAACCTTGAGACAGACATTCGAGGAAGACGCCATTATGCGCCACAAGCCGCTGTTGCTTCTGCTCTTCTTCTGTTCGCTGGCCCTGGGCAATACAGCCGATCGTTTGCGTGAAGCCAACTTTGCCCCCCAGTGGGGCCAGGCGCCGACATTGGAGCGCAAAAACCAGGCACTGCTCAATTATCTATTCGTCGATGTCTACGCTGCCGCCTTCTATGCCGAGGCGGGGGTGACCCCGCGACAAGCCGTGGACCGGTTGAGCGACCAACGCCTAGAACTGTTCTATTTCCATGACGTCGACCGCGGCGACGTGATCAAGGCTGCCAACCGCACCCTGGAGCGCCAGGCGAACCCAGCGCAACTGCTGGCGGCCCGGGGCGAAATCGATCGTCTTCACCAGGCCTTCACCGACATCCATGCAGGTGACCGTTATGCCCTTGTCTACCAGACCGCGCGAGGGCTCAGCGTGGAGCGTAACGGGCAGGTATTTTTTACCAGCAAAGACAAGGACTTGGCCCGTTTGTACCTGAATATCTGGCTGGCACCCAGGGGCCTTTCTGACAACCTTCGGGTGTCACTTCTGCACTCGGGGACACCGTGAGGCTCAAGCTGAAACGTTACACCCAGCAGGCAAAATCATTGCCAGATCCTACACTCATACATATTGTTACAAAATTCTGCCGCCCGATCGGCCGAAGCCTGAACAGCCCCTGCTAAAGCAGGGCTCTTCACGGTCCCCCATTACAACAACCTGAGTGAGTGCGTTCCCATGGCCTCGAATACAGGCAAGGGCAAAGCGATATTTCGCGTTGTCAGCGGCAACTTTCTGGAGATGTTCGACTTCATGGTGTACGGCTTTTATGCCACCGCCATCGCCAAGACCTTCTTTCCTTCCGACAACGCTTTTGCCTCGCTGATGCTATCGCTGGCCACCTTCGGCGCCGGCTTCCTGATGCGCCCGCTAGGGGCGATTTTCCTGGGTGCCTACATTGACCGCCATGGCCGCCGACAAGGACTGATCGTGACGCTGGCGATGATGGCCATGGGCACCCTGCTGATCGCCTTCGTGCCCGGTTACGCCACCCTGGGCGTGGTCGCGCCGCTGCTGGTGTTGCTGGGGCGCCTGCTGCAAGGGTTCTCGGCCGGCGTCGAATTGGGCGGTGTGTCCGTGTACCTGGCGGAAATTTCCACCCCCGGGCGCAAGGGCTTCTTCGTCAGTTGGCAATCGGCCAGCCAGCAGGCGGCCGTGGTGTTCGCCGGCTTGCTGGGCGTGGCCCTGAACCATTGGCTGAGCCCGGAACAGATGGGTGACTGGGGCTGGCGCGTACCGTTCCTGGTGGGCTGCATGATCGTGCCCGCGATCTTCCTGATTCGCCGCTCACTGGAGGAAACCCCGGAATTCCAGGCACGCAAACACCGTCCCAGCCTCAAGGAGGTCATTCGCTCGATCGGCCAGAACTTTGGCCTGGTGATCGCCGGCATGGCCCTGGTAGTGATGACCACCGTGTCGTTCTACCTGATCACCGCCTACACCCCCACCTTCGGCAAGGCCGAACTGCACCTGTCGGACTTCGACGCCCTGCTGGTCACGGTGCTGATCGGGATTTCCAACTTCATCTGGCTGCCGGTGATGGGGGCAGTTTCCGACCGTATCGGCCGCAAACCGCTGTTGCTGGCCGCCACCATACTGGCCATTCTCACGGCTTACCCGGCGCTGAGCTGGATGGTCCAGGCACCCAGCTTCGAACGCCTGCTGATGGTAGAGCTGTGGCTGTCGTTCCTGTATGGCTCGTACAACGGCGCCATGGTGGTAGCGCTGACCGAGATCATGCCAGTGGAAGTGCGCACCACCGGTTTCTCCCTCGCCTACAGCCTGGCGACGGCCACTTTTGGCGGCTTTACCCCGGCGGCCTGCACCTACCTGATTCACGTGCTGGACAACAAGGCGGCACCGGGCATCTGGCTCAGTGGCGCGGCGGTGCTGGGCTTGATCGCCACGCTGGTGCTGTTCCATGGCAACAAACATGCGTTGCGCACCGCGCAGGCCGCGCGGGCCTGAGGGCAGGCACAGGCGCTCGCCGCACGCACAAAAAAGCCCCGGCATCTCTGCCGGGGCTTTCTCATTTCACGGACTGAAGCTTAGCGCGGAAACGCAGGCGGGTTCACACCGGCCATGTCTTCCATCACGCGTACCACCTGGCAGCTGTAACCGAACTCGTTGTCGTACCAGACGTACAGCACAGCGCGGTTGTCATTGCAGATGGTGGCTTCGGCGTCGACCACACCAGCGTGGCGCGAGCCGACGAAATCGGTCGATACCACTTCCTGGGAGTTCACGTAGTCGATCTGCTTGTGCAGGTCCGAGTGCATGGCTATCTGGCGCAGGTACTCGTTGAGCTCTTCGCGCGTGGTGGCCTTTTCCAGGTTCAGGTTCAGGATGGCCATCGACACGTTCGGCGTCGGTACGCGAATGGCGTTGCCGGTCAGCTTGCCGGCCAGCTCAGGCAGGGCCTTGGCGGCAGCGGTGGCGGCGCCGGTCTCGGTGATCACCATGTTCAGCGCGGCGCTGCGGCCACGACGCGAACCCTTGTGGAAGTTGTCGATCAGGTTCTGGTCGTTGGTGTACGAGTGAACCGTTTCGACGTGACCGTTGGCGATGCCGTACTGGTCGTTGACGGCCTTGAGCACCGGCACGATGGCGTTGGTGGTGCAGGACGCTGCCGAGACGATCTTGTCGTCCGCGGTGATTTCGCCGTGGTTGATACCGTGGACGATATTCTTCAGCTTGCCTTTGCCCGGCGCGGTCAGGATCACGCGGTCGATACCCGGGCAGGTCAGGTGCTGGCCCAGGCCCTCGGCGTCACGCCACACACCGGTGTTGTCCACCAGCAGCGCGTCGTTGATGCCGTACTGGGTGTAGTCCACCTCGGTCGGGTTCTTGGCGTAGATCACCTGGATCAGGTTGCCGTTGGCGGTGATCGTGCTGTTGGCTTCGTCGATGGTGATGGTGCCATCGAACGGGCCGTGCACCGAGTCGCGACGCAGCAGGCTGGCGCGTTTGACCAGGTCGTTCTCGGCACCCTTGCGCACCACGATGGCCCGCAGGCGCAGGCCGTCGCCGCCACCGGTCTTCTCGATCAGGATGCGCGCCAGCAGGCGGCCGATGCGACCGAAACCATACAGCACCACGTCCTTGCCCTTGCGCGGGGAAGCGTTCTGCTGGCCCACGATGTCGGCCATTTCTTCACGCACGAACTGCTCGGCAGTACGGCCGTTGCCCTCCTCCTTGAACTTGACCGCCAGCTTGCCCAGGTCCACCGAAGCGGCGCCCAGTTTCAGCTCGCTCATGGCCTTGAGCAGGGGGAACGTCTCGTGGACAGACAGTTCAACGACGTCGGCCTGGCGATGCCGGGCAAAACGGTGGGCCTTGAGGATCTGAATGACGGAACGGTTGATCAGGCTGCGGCCATAGATCGAGCTCACCACGTTGTTATTGCGGTAGAGCTGACCGATCAGCGGAATCATCGCCTCGGCGAGCGCTTCACGATCGATCCATTCACCAAGACACTGGTCGGGCTTCTGAGTCACGGGAACCTTCCACATGTAGGGACTGAAAAAAGGGGCTACATTATGACTTCGGCCGTTGCCGGGAGCAATGAGCGCCTGTCGACACAGGCTCATGGACCGGGCTTTTGCGCCAAGGTTTCGTTTTCGTGCGGTCGAAACTGACAGCCCGGCCCGGTGCCGGTACAATCGTTGTCTTTGTCGCAACGCTTGGAGCTCGACCTCCCGTGCCTGTCCTGCGTCTTCCGCTACTGTCCCCCACCGCGGGGAAACACACCTGGGGCAACCTGCCTGGGGCTGCCCTGAGCCTGGCCATCGCCGAGGCGGCCAGTGCCGCCCGGCGCTTCACCCTGCTGCTCACGGCCGACAGCCAGAGTGCCGACCGCCTGGAACAGGAGCTGCGCTTTTTCGCGCCGCAACTGCCCGTGCTGCATTTTCCCGACTGGGAAACCCTGCCGTACGACCTGTTCTCGCCGCACCAGGACATCATTTCCCAGCGCATTTCCAGCCTGTACCGCCTGCCGGAGCTGGACCACGGCGTTCTGGTAGTGCCTATCACCACAGCCCTACACAGATTGGCGCCGACCCAGTTTCTGCTCGGCAGCAGCCTGGTGCTGGACGTGGGCCAGAAGCTCGACGTGGAGCAGATGCGCACGCGCCTGGAAGCCAGTGGCTACCGCTACGTGGACACGGTGTACGAGCACGGCGAGTTCACCGTGCGCGGCGCGCTGATCGACCTGTTCCCCATGGGTAGCAAGCTGCCCTACCGCATCGACCTGTTCGATGACGAAATCGAGACCCTGCGCACCTTCGACCCGGAGACCCAGCGCTCCATCGACAAGGTCGACTCGGTGCGCCTGCTACCCGCGCGCGAGTTCCCCCTGCAGAAGGACGCCGTCACCCGCTTCAAGGCGCGCTTTCGCGAACGCTTTGACGTGGACTTCCGCCGCACGCCGATCTTCCAGGACCTGAGCAGCGGCATCACCCCCGCCGGCATCGAGTATTACCTGCCGCTGTTCTTCGAAGAAACCTCCACCCTGTTCGACTACCTGCCCCAGGACACCCAGGTGTTCTCGCTGCCGGGCATCGAACAGGCCGCGGAGAATTTCTGGAACGACGTGCGCAACCGCTACGAAGAACGCCGCATCGACAAGCAGCGGCCGCTGCTGCCGCCTGCCGAACTGTTCCTGCCGGTGGAGGACTGCTTCGCACGGCTCAAGCAATGGCCGCGGGTGGTCGCCAGCCAGGCCGACATCGAACCGGGCGTGGGCCGGGATCGGTTCCCGGCCCAGCCGCTGCCCAACCTGGCCATCGAAGCCAAGGCCAACCAGCCGCTGGCGGCGCTGTCGAATTTTCTCGACCAGTTCCCCGGCCGCGTGCTGTTCACCGCTGAGTCGGCGGGCCGCCGCGAGGTGCTGCTGGAACTGCTGGGCCGCCTGAAACTGCAACCCAAGACCCTGGACAGCTGGACCGACTTCGCCACCGGCAAGGACCGCCTGGCCATCACCATCGCCCCGCTGGACGAGGGCCTGGTGCTGGACGACCCGGCCTTGGCGCTGGTCGCCGAAAGCCCGCTGTTCGGCCAGCGGGTGATGCAGCGCCGGCGCCGCGAAAAGCGCGCCGACGCCAACAACGACGCGGTGATCAAGAACCTCACCGAACTGCGCGAAGGCGCGCCGGTGGTGCACATCGACCACGGCGTGGGTCGCTACCTGGGCCTGGCCACGTTGGAAATCGACAACCAGGTGGCTGAATTCCTCACCCTGGAATACGCCGAGAACGCCAAGCTCTACGTGCCGGTGGCCAACCTGCACCTGATCGCCCGCTACACCGGCAGTGACGACGCCCTGGCGCCGCTGCACCGCCTGGGTTCGGAAACCTGGCAGAAAGCCAAGCGCAAGGCCGCCGAACAAGTCCGCGACGTGGCCGCCGAACTGCTGGACATCTACGCCCGGCGCGCGGCACGCAAAGGCTACGCCTTCGCCGACCCTACCGTGGATTACGCCACCTTCAGTGCCGGCTTTCCGTTCGAGGAAACGCCCGACCAGCAATCGGCCATCGAGGCGGTGCGCGAGGACATGCTCGCGCCCAAGCCCATGGACCGCCTGGTGTGCGGCGACGTCGGCTTCGGCAAGACCGAGGTGGCCATGCGCGCGGCGTTCATCGCCGTGCACGGCGGCCGCCAGGTGGCCATCCTGGTGCCCACCACCCTGCTTGCCCAACAGCACTACAACAGCTTCCGCGACCGCTTCGCCGACTGGCCCGTGCGGGTCGAGGTGATGAGCCGCTTCAAGTCGGCAAAGGAAGTCAGCGCCGCGGTGGACGAGTTGGCCGACGGCAAGATCGATATCGTCATCGGCACCCACAAGCTGCTGCAGGACGACGTCAAGGTCAAGAACCTGGGCCTGGTGATCATCGACGAAGAACACCGTTTTGGCGTGCGCCAGAAAGAGCAGCTCAAGAACCTGCGCAGCGAGGTGGACATTCTTACCCTGACCGCCACGCCTATCCCGCGCACCTTGAACATGGCCGTGTCGGGCATGCGCGACCTGTCCATCATCGCCACCCCGCCAGCCCGGCGCCTGTCGGTGCGCACCTTCGTCATGGAGCAGAACAAGAGCACCGTGAAGGAAGCCCTGCTGCGTGAACTGTTGCGTGGTGGCCAGGTGTACTACCTGCACAACGACGTGAAGACCATCGAGAAGTGCGCCGCCGACCTCGCCGAACTGGTGCCCGAGGCCCGCATCGGCATCGGCCACGGGCAGATGCGCGAACGCGAACTCGAACAGGTGATGAGCGACTTCTATCACAAGCGCTTCAACGTGCTGATCGCCTCGACCATCATCGAGACCGGCATCGACGTGCCCAGCGCCAACACCATCATCATCGAACGTGCCGACAAGTTCGGCCTGGCGCAGTTGCACCAGTTGCGTGGCCGCGTGGGGCGCAGCCACCACCAGGCCTACGCCTACCTGCTGACCCCGCCCCGCCAGCAGATTACCCCGGACGCCGAAAAGCGCCTGGAGGCCATCGCCAACACCCAGGACCTGGGGGCTGGCTTCGTGCTGGCCACCAACGACCTGGAAATCCGTGGCGCCGGCGAGTTGCTGGGCGAAGGCCAGAGCGGCCAGATCCAGGCCGTGGGCTTCACCTTGTACATGGAAATGCTCGAACGGGCCGTGAAGGCCATTCGCAAGGGCGAACAGCCCAACCTCGACCAGCCGCTGGGCGGCGGCCCGGAGATCAACCTGCGCCTGCCGGCGCTGATCCCCGAAGACTACCTGCCCGACGTGCACGCCCGGCTGATCCTGTACAAGCGCATCGCTTCGGCGGTGGACGAAGACGGCCTCAAGGACCTGCAGGTGGAAATGATCGACCGCTTCGGCCTGCTGCCCGAGCCAACCAAGAACCTGGTGCGCCTGACGCAGCTCAAGTTGCAGGCCGAGACCCTGGGCATCAAGAAGGTCGATGCCGGCCCGCAAGGCGGGCGTATCGAGTTCGCCGCCGAAACACCGGTGGACCCGCTCGTATTGATCAAACTGATTCAGGGTCAGCCCAACCGCTACAAATTCGAAGGCGCCACGCTGTTCAAATTCATGGTGCCGATGGAACGTGCCGACGAGCGCTTCAATACCCTGGAAGCGCTGTTCGAACGCCTGGCGCCGAAAGCCTCATGAGCACGATGGTTATGAACAAGGTGTCTGCCAGCTAAATGTCCGAACACCTGATGGAACACCTCGAGCCCCGGCCACGCTTGTGGCTGGGCAGCGTCGAGTTCAGCGCTTTCGAGCCGCGCAACGGCCGCATGCAGCGGCACATCCAGCACCGGGCGGCGCTGGCGTATGGCTACGCCGGTCACTATGTGTCAAGCGCCCGCCCCCACCACGAGTCGCCTGTCGCCCGCCAGCCACTGAGCGAAAAAGCCCTGCGCGAAACCCTGCAGGCGCTGGGGTTTCGCATCGCTACCCGGCAGAGCAAGGCGCTGCCGGAAAGCGCTGGCGACATATTCGAATTGCCCAGTGACAGCGCCTGGCTGCGCTTTGTACTCAACGACCTGCCGATGCTGCGTGAGCAAGGCTGGGAAATCGAGTATTCGGATGACTTCGCCTTCGACCTGACGCCCGTCGACGACTGGTACGCGATAGTGGACGAGGCGCCGGACCGCGACTGGTTCGACCTGGAACTGGGCATCGTCATCAATGGCGAACGCCTGAGCCTGCTGCCGATCCTGCTCAACCTGCTGCGCACCCACCCTGAACTGCTCAACCCGGCCCAACTGGCCAGGCGTCGTGATGACGAGCAGATCCTGGTGCCCATCCACAGCCCCCAGGCGCACAACAAGCCCAAGCTGATGCAGGTGGCGCTGCCCTATGGCCGGCTGAAGCCGGTGCTCTCGACTCTGGGCGATTTCTACCTGCGTGACGAGCCCAGCGAGACCCGCCTGCGCCTGCCGGCGCTGATCCCCGAAGACTACCTGCCCGACGTGCACGCCCGGCTGATCCTGTACAAGCGCATCGCTTCGGCGGTGGACGAAGACGGCCTCAAGGACCTGCAGGTGGAAATGATCGACCGCTTCGGCCTGCTGCCCGAGCCAACCAAGAACCTGGTGCGCCTGACGCAGCTCAAGTTGCAGGCCGAGACCCTGGGCATCAAGAAGGTCGATGCCGGCCCGCAAGGCGGGCGTATCGAGTTCGCCGCCGAAACACCGGTGGACCCGCTCGTATTGATCAAACTGATTCAGGGTCAGCCCAACCGCTACAAATTCGAAGGCGCCACGCTGTTCAAATTCATGGTGCCGATGGAACGTGCCGACGAGCGCTTCAATACCCTGGAAGCGCTGTTCGAACGCCTGGCGCCGAAAGCCTCATGAGCACGATGGTTATGAACAAGGTGTCTGCCAGCTAAATGTCCGAACACCTGATGGAACACCTCGAGCCCCGGCCACGCTTGTGGCTGGGCAGCGTCGAGTTCAGCGCTTTCGAGCCGCGCAACGGCCGCATGCAGCGGCACATCCAGCACCGGGCGGCGCTGGCGTATGGCTACGCCGGTCACTATGTGTCAAGCGCCCGCCCCCACCACGAGTCGCCTGTCGCCCGCCAGCCACTGAGCGAAAAAGCCCTGCGCGAAACCCTGCAGGCGCTGGGGTTTCGCATCGCTACCCGGCAGAGCAAGGCGCTGCCGGAAAGCGCTGGCGACATATTCGAATTGCCCAGTGACAGCGCCTGGCTGCGCTTTGTACTCAACGACCTGCCGATGCTGCGTGAGCAAGGCTGGGAAATCGAGTATTCGGATGACTTCGCCTTCGACCTGACGCCCGTCGACGACTGGTACGCGATAGTGGACGAGGCGCCGGACCGCGACTGGTTCGACCTGGAACTGGGCATCGTCATCAATGGCGAACGCCTGAGCCTGCTGCCGATCCTGCTCAACCTGCTGCGCACCCACCCTGAACTGCTCAACCCGGCCCAACTGGCCAGGCGTCGTGATGACGAGCAGATCCTGGTGCCCATCCACAGCCCCCAGGCGCACAACAAGCCCAAGCTGATGCAGGTGGCGCTGCCCTATGGCCGGCTGAAGCCGGTGCTCTCGACTCTGGGCGATTTCTACCTGCGTGACGAGCCCAGCGAGACCCGCCTGCGCCTGCCGACCCCGGACGCCACGCGGCTCAATGCCCTCAAGGAGCTGCCGCTGAGCTGGGAAGGTGGCGAGCGCCTGCGTGGTTTTGCCGAACGCCTGCGCGACATACGCACCCAGCCCACGCCGCCACCGGCCGACCTGGCCGCCACGTTGCGCCCCTACCAGGCCGAGGGCCTGAGCTGGATGCAGGCCATGCGCGAGCTCGAAGTCGGGGGCATCCTCGCTGACGACATGGGCCTGGGCAAGACCCTTCAGACCCTGGCGCATCTGCTGTGCGAGAAGAACGCCGGGCGCCTGGACCGCCCCGCCATGGTGGTGATGCCCACCAGCCTGATCCCCAACTGGCAGGACGAAGCCCAGCGCTTCGCGCCGACCCTGCGGGTGGCGGCCCTGCACGGCGCCGGGCGCAAGAAGCACTTCGACCACCTGTTCGATTACGACCTGCTGCTGACCACTTATGCCCTGCTGCCCAAGGACCTGGACGCGCTGGCCAAGGTCCCCCTGCATGTGCTGATCCTCGACGAAGCGCAGTACATCAAGACCCCAGGCAGCAAGGCTGCCCAGGCGGCTCGCCAGCTCAAGGCACGCCAGCGCCTGTGCCTGAGCGGCACGCCGCTGGAAAACCACCTGGGCGAGCTGTGGTCGCTGTTCCACTTCCTGCTGCCAGGCTGGCTAGGCGACGCCAGAGCGTTCAACCGCGACTACCGGGCGCCTATCGAGAAGCATGGCGACCAGGAACGGCTGCAGCACCTCAACGCGCGCATCAAGCCGTTCCTGCTGCGCCGCACGAAGGAACAGGTCGCCACCGAGCTGCCGGCCAAGACCGAGATCACCCACTGGGTGGAACTCAACGAAGCCCAACGCGACGTGTACGAAACCGTGCGCCTGGCCATGGACAAAAAGGTGCGCGAAGAGATCAACCGCAAGGGCGTGGCGCGCAGCCAGATCATCATCCTCGAAGCCCTGCTCAAGCTACGCCAGGTGTGCTGTGACCTGCGCCTGGTCAACAGCGCCACGCCACCAAGCCGTGGAGGCAGTTCGGGCAAGCTTGCCAGCCTGATGGAGATCATCGAGGAATTGCTGCTGGAAAAACGCCGCATCCTGCTGTTCTCGCAATTCACCTCCATGCTCGGGCTGATCGAGCAGGAACTGCAACAGCGCGGCATCGACTATGCCCTGCTGACCGGCGCCACCAAGAACCGCCGCGTGCCAGTGCAGGACTTCCAGAAGGGCAAGGTGCAGATCTTCCTCATCAGCCTCAAGGCGGGTGGCGTGGGCCTGAACCTGACGGCCGCCGACACGGTGATCCACTACGACCCCTGGTGGAACCCGGCGGCCGAACACCAGGCCACGGACCGTGCGTACCGCATTGGCCAGGAAAAGCCGGTGTTCGTCTACAAGCTGATTACCCGGGGCACGGTGGAAGAAAAGATCCAGCACCTGCAACTGGAAAAATCGGCTTTGGCGGCGGGCATTCTCGATGGCCGCGAGGCCGGAGACTGGAAACTTGCGCCCGAGGACATAGACGCCCTGTTCGAGCCGTTGCCGGGCCGCAAGCCGCGTAAGCGCTAGGCAAAGGCCCACCCTCCCCTGCGGGACAGGGCGCCCGCCGGGGAGCAGGCGCCGCGCCTCATCAGTCGATCAACTGGGCATCGCGCAGGGCACCCACGGCTTCCAGCCAACGCGGGTGCTGGCGGTATTCGACGTTGCTGAAGGCCTGGCCACGCATGCCGGCGATACGCGGCGAAGGCGTCACCTGCAAGCGCTGCGCGGCACTGAGGGCCAGCTCGGCCGCGGCGCGGTCGTTGCACACCAGGCCCATGTCGCAGCCAGCGCTCAACGCCGCCTCGATACGGCTGGCGGCATCACCGACCACGTGCGCCCCGGCCATGGACAAGTCGTCGCTGAAGATCACCCCGTCGAACCCCAGTTCGCCGCGCAGGATGTCCTGCAGCCAGCGCCGGGAGAACCCGGCAGGATGGCTGTCGACCTGCGGGTAGATGACGTGGGCCGGCATTACCGCCGCCAACTGCTTGCTCAAGCGGGCGAACGGCACCAGGTCCAGGGCGCGGATCTGCTCCAGGCTGCGCTCGTCGGTGGGAATGGCCACGTGGGAGTCGGCTTCGGCCCAGCCGTGGCCAGGGAAATGCTTGCCACACGCCGCCATACCTGCGGCGGTCATGCCCTTGATGAACGCACCGGCCAGGGCCGTGGCGCGCTCGGGGTTGCCCTCGAACGCCCGGCTGCCCACCACCGCGCTGCGCTGGTGGTCCAGGTCCAGCACCGGGGCGAAGCTCAGGTCCAGGCCCACGGCCAGCACTTCGGTGGCCATGATCCAGCCGCATTGCTCGGCCAGGTATTCGGCATTGGGGTTGTCAGCCAGCGCACGCATGGCGGGCAGGCGCACGAAGCCCTGGCGCAGGCGCTGCACGCGGCCGCCCTCCTGGTCCACGGCCAGAATCAGGTCCGGGCGAATGGCGCGGATCGAGGCCGTCAATTCGCGCACCTGACGGGCATGCTCGATGTTGCGGGCAAAGATGATCAGGCCGGCCACTTCAGGCTGGCGCAGCAGTTGACGGTCCTCGGCGGTCAGCCAGGTACCGGCGATATCGACCATCAACGAGCCTTGAAGGCGGGAAGTCATGAGGTAGTCCTTGATTCGCGGGTGCACACACGCCGCCCCGCCAGGCTCAGGGCCTGACGGAGTGGCATCGGTAACGGGAAATGGCCGGCGCCAGGGCAGCGCGGCGGATTCGGAGTAAGCATGGGCCGCTAGCTTAGCCCAAGCGGCCTGCGGCGCCCATCGCCATTTGTATCAGGCTTTGGCCAACGCTGGGGCCGTGGACTTGCTGCGCGGGCGCAATTGCGCCGCAGCCATGGCATCGTCGGTGACGCCACTGTCGGCACGCATGCCAGCGGCGAGGAACGGCACCATCAGGCGCATGACCTGCTCGATGGAGGTGTCGATGCCGAAATCGGTCTCGGCGATGGCCCGCAGCGCCTTGATACCGGACATGCTGAACGCTGCCGCCCCCAACATGAAATGCACGCGCCAGAACAGCTCCAGCGGCGGGATGCGCGGCGCGGCCTCGTTGACCAGCAGCATGTAGCGGCGGAATACCTTGCCGTACATGTCTTCCAGATAGCGGCGAAGGTGGCCCTGGCTCTGGCTGAAGGCCAGGCCCAACAGGCGCATGAAGATCGACAGGTCGTTGCCGCTGCGCGGCTGCACCACCATGGCCTGCTCCACCAGGATTTCCAGCAGCTCTTCCAGGCTGGCCTTGTGCTCGGGGCGCGCCTGGCGCCGCTCGAGCTCACGCTCGAGGCTAATGCAGAAAGGCCCCAGAAAGCGCGAGAACACCGCCTGGATCAAGGCCTTCTTGGAACCGAAATGATAATTCACCGCCGCCAGGTTGACCCCGGCCTTGCTGGTGATCAGCCGCAACGAGGTTTCGGCAAAACCTTTTTCCGCGAACAACTGCTCGGCAGCGTCGAGTATGCGTTCAACGGTTTCCGACTGGGCCATGCTATTTCCACCTGACAAACACCTGTTTGAAACATACGTTTCAAACCATGTACCTGTCAAGCCTGGGCGGGCGCTTTATGCCTGGCCGGTCACGTATTTAACCACACAGCAATGGCCTTTGGCCCGCGCGCATCGCTTGGCCGCTGGACGGCGCCGAACACACGGGGGGACGAGTGGCAACAAAAGCAGGATTGCCAAGCCTCGCATACTGTATATAATCCCAGTCACTGTATAAAAAGACAGAGCGATCGACATGCTGAAACTGACGCCACGCCAAGCCGAGATCCTGGCTTTCATCAAGCGCTGCCTCGACGACAACGGCTTTCCGCCCACCCGTGCGGAAATCGCCCAGGAACTGGGCTTCAAGTCGCCGAACGCCGCTGAAGAACACCTCAAGGCGCTGGCGCGCAAGGGGGCCATCGAGATGACCCCGGGCGCGTCCCGCGGCATCCGCATTCCTGGTTTCGAGGCCAAGGCCGACGAATCCACCCTGCCCATCATCGGCCGGGTTGCTGCCGGCGCCCCCATCCTGGCCCAGCAGCACATCGAGGAATCCTGCAACATCAACCCCACTTTCTTCCACCCCCGGGCCGACTACCTGCTGCGCGTGCACGGCATGAGCATGAAGGACGTCGGCATCTTCGACGGTGACCTGCTGGCCGTGCACACCTGCCGCGAGGCCCGCAATGGCCAGATCGTGGTAGCGCGCATCGGCGACGAGGTCACCGTCAAGCGCTTCAAGCGCGAAGGCAGCAAGGTATTCCTGCTGGCGGAAAACCCCGAGTTCGCACCCATCGAAGTCAACCTCAAGGACCAGGACCTGGTCATCGAAGGCTTGAGCGTCGGCGTCATACGTCGATAAAGGAGGCTACATGCAGTTCCCACAACCGATGCAACCGGCTCAACTGTCCTTGTTCGAGGCCTTCATGGCCCAACCTGTCGCGCCGCTGTTCACCCACGCAAGCGAAGTGCCCTGGACGGCCCCACAGCCCGAAGCCTTCAGTGAAGTGTCATTGCGTGGCGCTACCGGGAACTGCCTGAACCTGCTGGCACCGATGCTGCGCGAGCTCAGCGAAGACCTGGATGCGCGCTGGCTGACCCTGATCGCCCCGCCCGCCAGCCTGACCCAGGCCTGGCTTCGGGACGCAGGGCTCAACCGCGAGCGCATACTGATCCTGCAACCAGGCGGCAACCAGACGGCCCTGCAACTGGCCGGCGAAGCCCTGCGCCTGGGCCGCAGCCACACCGTGGTGAGTTGGGTCAATCCACTGCCTGCCAGCGCTCGTCAGCAGTTGATCGCCGCCGCACGTATCGGTGATGCCCAGAGCCTGAACATCCGCATGGCCTGATACCCCGCTGGCGATTACACAGCTTGGACGCAAGCAAGCAGCGGACATGGCCGCGTGATATCCCTGCCAGACCGGGCTGCCAGGGGCGTCTGCAAGCGATCAATGCAGAACGCGCGGGCCTTCTTCTTTTTCGATCTCGCCTTCGACCATTTTGCCGGCCATCTGCACGCCGACGCTGAGCATGGCCTTGGCGACTTCAACATGCTGTCCCTGCAGGAATGCCTTGGCGTCTTCGGAGAAGTTCAAGGTCACGAGCGAGCCTTCATCCTCGGCACGGCGCAATTCAATTCGGCCGTCAGGCAACTCGACAATTTCAAGAAAGGACGTTGGCATAAAAAGGGGTTCTCCACGTGAGGGCGCCATTGTAGCAGCGGTTGACGCAATCAGCACTCACTGAGGCCATCACGGTAACGAACCGCCAGGCTCTTGAGCTGCTGACGCCAGCCCTCAAGCACCTCGCGGGTCAGTTCCTCGGGCTCTTCAGGGGCATCGAGGTTGACTGCCACGATCAGTGGCTGAGTGACATCGCCCTTGGCCACTTTGGGGGCCTGGGGCGGGCGGTGCAGCGCCGCATGGGCGGCGAGCAGTTCATGCACCCAGGTACCGGGGGCCTGGGCCAGTTCTACCAGTTCGGCCATTTCGGGAATGGCAATCTGGGCCAGTACTTCGCGGGTCAACAGCTCTTCGGCACGCGGGGTAGCCGCCTGGGGCAAACGGTAGAAGCCGGCGATCTCATGGCACAACCCCAGCAGGGCGCCATACAGGTGAAACAGCGCCGATTCGCGCTCGGCCTGGATACGCGCCATGGCATTCATTGCCTGACCTTGCTCGGCCTTGCCCAAGGCCTCGAGGGACAAGCCGGCAAAATAGATTTTCTGATTGGTACGGGTATAGAGTTCGTGGGCCATGGGGGCACCCTCCGGGAAAGACGGGGTTCGGGCAGACGAACAGTTTCCGCGATGGCAGCCGCTTGCTGCAAGGCAAATCATTGGCGCACGCTTCCCGGGCTTCACCCAGTCCCAAAAAGACCAGCAAGCGCAGGCAAAAAAAACCGCGCCGAAGCGCGGTTTTGTGGGCGATGAATCAGGCAGGCTCTTTTTCCTTGGCCCGCTTGTCCTCGACCTTCCAGCTGTCGCCTTCGTAGAACGCGCGCCAGCCGGTCGGTTTGCCGTCGACTTCGGTCTGCACGTACTGCTCCTTGGTCTTGCGGCTGTAGCGAATCACTGCGGGGCGGCCGTCAGGGTCTTTCTTCGGCGCTTCGCAGAGGAAGTGGTACTTGGGATCGATCTCGTCCTTGTGCGGGATGATCTCGATCACCAGGGGCGCACGGGTCTCCCGGTTTTTCGGGAACTGGCTGGCGGCCAGGAACAGGCCCGAGGCACCGTCACGCAACACGTAAGTGTCGTTGACCTTCTCGCACTTGAGCTCAGGCATCTTCACCGCGTCCATCTTCGGCGGCGCCGCCTCGCCACTCTTCAGCAGCTTGCGGGTGTTCTTGCAGTCAGGGTTGGTGCACCCGAAGAACTTGCCGAAACGGCCAGTCTTGAGCTGCATCTCGCTGCCGCACTTGTCGCACTCCAGGCTAGGGCCTTCATAGCCCTTGATGCGGTAGTTGCCTTCCTCGATCTCGTAACCCACGCAATCCGGGTTGTTACCGCAGATGTGCAGCTTGCGCTTCTCATCCAGCAGGTAAGCGTCCATGGCGGTCGCGCAGATCGGGCAGCGGTGCTTGCCACGCAGTACCAGCGACTCGGATTCACCCTCGTCGTCGGCGGCGATCTCGTCGCCCGGCACCAGGTTGATGGTGGCCTTGCAGCGTTCTTTCGGCGGCAGGCTGTAACCCGAGCAGCCCAGGAAAACACCGGTGGATGCCGTACGGATCATCATGTGCCGGCCGCATTCGCGGCAGGTGATGTCGGTCGGCGTCGGCTGGTTGGCACGCATGCCGCTGTCGGCCGAGCCGGCCACTTCCAGCTTGTTCTTGAAGTCGCCGTAGAACTCATCCAGCACGTTCTTCCAGTCGCGCTCACCCTGGGCCACGTCGTCGAGGTTCTCTTCCATGCCGGCGGTGAAGCCATAGTCCATGAGGTTCGAGAAGCTCTCCGAAAGGCGTTCGGTAACGATGTCACCCATCTTCTCGGAGTAGAAGCGACGGTTGTGCAGGGCCACGTAGCCGCGGTCCTGGATGGTGGAGATGATGGCCGCATAGGTCGACGGACGACCGATACCGCGTTTTTCCATCTCTTTCACCAGGCTGGCTTCCGAGTAACGGGCCGGCGGCTTGGTGAAGTGCTGGGTAGGGTCCAGCTCGATCAGCTTGAGGACTTCGCCCTGGTCCATTTCCGGCAGCACATCGTCATCGCCTGGCTTGGCCATTTGCGGCATGACACGGGTGTAACCGTCGAACTTGAGGATACGACCCTTGGCGCGCAGCTCGAAATCGCCGGCGGCCACGGTAACCGTGGTCGACAGGTATTGCGCAGGCGGCATCTGGCAGGCCAGGAACTGGCGCCAGATCAACTCGTACAGGCGCTCGGCGTCACGCTCCATGCCGGCCAGCTTGGTCGGGTGGGTATTGACGTCGGACGGACGAATGGCTTCGTGCGCCTCCTGGGCGCCCTCCTTGCTGCCGTACACCATGGGCGCCGGCGGCAGGTATTGCTTGCCGAATTCTTTCTCGATGTAGCTGCGCGCCATGTCCACCGCATCGGTGGACAGGTTGGTGGAGTCGGTACGCATGTAGGTGATGTAGCCGGCTTCGTACAAGCGCTGGGCCATCATCATGGTCTTCTTCACACCGAAGCCCAGGCGGTTGCTCGCGGCCTGCTGCAGGGTCGAGGTGATGAACGGTGCCGACGGCTTGCTGCTGGTCGGTTTGTCTTCACGCTTGACGATGCTGTAGGTGGACGCCTTGAGTTTCTCCAGGGCCGCCATGGCGGTGGCTTCGTTGAGCGGCTTGAACGCCTCGCCCTTCTCGCGTGCCACTTCGAACCGCACCTTCGCGTTCTTGGCGGTGCCCAGGTCAGCGTGGATCTCCCAGTACTCTTCGGGGTTGAAGGCGCGGATCTCGCGCTCACGCTCCACCACCAGCTTCACCGCCACCGACTGCACACGGCCGGCGGACAAGCCACGGGCGATCTTGGCCCACAGCAGCGGCGAGACCATGTAACCCACCACGCGGTCGAGGAAACGACGCGCCTGCTGGGCGTTGACCCGGTCGATATCGAGCTCGCCCGGCGTCGAGAAAGCCTCCTGGATGGCCTTCTTGGTGATTTCGTTGAACACCACGCGCTTGTAGCGGCTGTCATCCCCACCGATGGCTTCGCGCAGGTGCCAGGCAATGGCTTCCCCCTCGCGGTCCAAGTCGGTTGCGAGATAGATGGTGTCGGCATCCTTGGCGAGCCGGCGCAGCTCCTCGATCACCTTCTCCTTGCCGGGAAGGATCTCGTACTGGGCTTTCCAGCCGTGCTCCGGGTCGACGCCCATGCGCGCCACCAGTTGCTTGCGCGCCTTTTCCTTGGGCGACAAGGCAGGTGCCTCGGCGGCCGCGGCCTTGCCACGCTTCACCGGTTCTTTCGTGGCGCTAGCCGAACCGCTGGTGGGCAGGTCTCGGATATGGCCGATACTCGACTTCACCACGTATTGGTTGCCCAGATACTTGTTGATGGTCTTGGCCTTAGCCGGGGATTCCACAATGACCAGCGATTTGCCCATGGATCAGAAAATTCCTGAATACTAGAAATGAAAGCGATTGGTGCCTTCGAGGCACCGCTATATATAGTGGTGACGGAGTGAGGTCAAGCGCGGATGATCAAGCGATCACGTCACCGGGCGGGTCGAACAGGCTCGGTTCGGCCTCGACCAAAGCAAAGCGCGGTACGCGCTCGCCGTCAACTTCTACCGATTCCAGAAACATGCTCAAGGGCCTCACCCACAGGCCAAACTCGCCGTACAGTGCCTGGTAGCAGACCACCTCTTCCTCGGTTTCGGAATGGCGCGCAACCCCGAAAACGCGGTACTGGGGGCCTTTGTAGTGGCGGTATAGCCCTGGCTGCAACTGCATGTCTGCCTCACTGAAAAACAAATATTCTGTAAAAACAAAAACCGGGGCACCTGGCCCCGGTTCGCCGACTCACGAATGCTTAAACGCGTTCGAAGACGGTGGTGATGCCCTGACCCAGACCGACACACATGGTGGACACCCCGAGGGTGCCGTTGTTCTGTTTCATGACATTCAACAGGGTGCCTGAAATGCGCGCCCCGGAGCAACCGAACGGGTGGCCCAAAGCGATGGCGCCGCCGTGCAGGTTAACCTTCTCGTTCATCTTGTCGAGCACTTTCAGATCCTTGAGCACCGGCAGGGCCTGTGCGGCGAAGGCTTCGTTGAGCTCGAAGAAGTCGATGTCGGTGATGCTCAGGCCCGCGCGCTTGAGCGCCTTCTGGGTCGCCGGCACGGGGCCGTAGCCCATGATCGCGGGGTCGACACCGGCCACGGCCATGGAACGAATCACGGCCAGCGGCTGGATGCCCAGGTCTTGAGCACGTTGGGCCGACATGACGATCATGCAAGAGGCACCGTCGGTGATTTGCGACGAAGTGCCCGCTGTCACCGTGCCACCTTTGGGGTTGAAAGCAGGCTTGAGCGCGGCCAGGCTTTCCAGGGTGGTGTCCGGACGAATGGTCTCGTCGTAGTCGAACATCTTCAGGAAACCGTTCTCGTCATACCCTTGCATCGGGATGATCTCATCCTTGAACTTGCCTTCCACGGTCGCCTTGTGGGCCAACTGATGGGAACGCACGCCGAAGGCGTCCTGGGCTTCGCGGGTAATGCCATGCATCTTGCCCAGCATCTCGGCGGTCAGGCCCATCATGCCCGACGCCTTGGCGGCGTACAGGGACATGTGCGGGTTGGGGTCGACACCGTGCATCATGCCCACGTGGCCCATGTGCTCGACGCCACCGACCACGAACACGTCACCGTTGCCGGTCATGATCGCCTGGGCGGCCGTGTGCAGCGCGCTCATGGACGAGCCGCACAGGCGGCTGACGGTCTGGCCCGCCGCGGTGTGGGGGATCTGGGTCATCAGCGAGGCCATGCGCGCGATGTTCCAGCCCTGCTCCAGGGTCTGGTTGACGCAGCCCCAGATAACGTCCTCGACCTCACTGGGGTCGACCTTGACGTTGCGCTCCAGCAATTTGCTGATCAGGTGCGCCGACATGTCTTCGGCGCGGGTGTTGCGGTGCATGCCACCCTTGGAGCGGCCCATTGGCGTGCGACCGAAGTCGACGATCACCACATCTCTCGGATTCAAGCTCATAAAATCATTCTCGCTCTGGTCGTTGGGCGCTTAACCGAAGAAGCTCTGGCCGTTCTTGGCCATTTCACGCAGCTTCGCGGTGGGGTGGTACAGCGGGCCCAGGTCGGCGTACTGGTCTGCCAGGGCGACGAAATTGGCCACGCCCAGCGAATCGATGTAACGCAATGCACCGCCACGGAAGGGAGGGAAGCCGATGCCGTACACCAGGCCCATGTCGGCTTCGGCCGCGGTGGCGACGATACCGTCTTCCAGGCAACGCACGGTTTCCAGGCACAGGGGGATCATCATCCAGTTGAGGATGTCGTCGTCGGTCAGCTCGCGCTGCTCGTAGACGATCGGCTTGAGCACTTCCAGCACCGAGGCGTCGGCGACTTTCTTCGGCTTGCCGCGCTTGTCGGTCTCGTAGGCATAGAACCCCTTGCCGTTCTTCTGGCCCAGGCGGTTGGCCTCGTACAGCACGTCGATGGCCGAACGACGGTCATCTTTCATGCGGTCCGGGAAGCCTTCGGCCATCACGTCGCGGCCGTGGTGGCCAGTGTCGATGCCGACCACGTCCATCAGGTAGGCCGGGCCCATGGGCCAGCCGAATTTCTCCATGATCTTGTCGACGCGCACGAAGTCGACGCCGGCACTGACCAAGCGGGCAAAGCCGCCGAAGTATGGAAACAGCACGCGGTTGACCAGGAAGCCCGGGCAATCGTTGACCACGATAGGGTTCTTGCCCATTTTCTTGGCGTAGGCCACGGTAGTCGCCACCGCGACTTCACTGGACTTCTCGCCACGGATCACTTCCACCAGCGGCATCATGTGCACCGGGTTGAAGAAGTGCATGCCGACGAAGTTTTCCGGGCGCTTGAGGGCCTTGGCCAGGAGGCTGATGGAAATGGTCGAGGTGTTGGACGCCAGGATGGTGTCGTCCTTCACTTGGCTTTCCACTTCAGCCAGCACGGCTTGCTTGACCTTCGGGTTCTCGACCACGGCTTCGACGACGATGTCGACGTGGCCGAAATCGCCGTACGACAGGGTCGGGCGAATGGCGTTCAGCGCCTCGGCCATCTTCGCCGGGGTCAGGCGGCCTTTCTCGACGCGCTTGCCCAGCAGCTTCGAGGCTTCGGCCAGGCCTTGCTCGATGCCCTTCTCGTTGATGTCCTTCATCAGGATCGGCGTGCCCTTGACCGCCGACTGGTAGGCGATGCCGCCGCCCATGATGCCGGCGCCGAGCACGGCGGCCTGCTTCACGTCGTGGGCCAGTTCATCGTAGGCCTTGGCCTTGCGCTTGAGTTCCTGGTCATTGAGGAACAGGCCCACCAGGCTTTGCGCGGCCGAGGTCTTGGCCATTTTCACAAAGCCGGCGGCTTCGACTTCCAGGGCTTTCTCACGACCGAAGTTGGCCGCTTTCTGGATGGTCTTGATGGCTTCGACCGGCGCCGGGTAGTTCGGGCCGGCCTGGCCGGCGACGAAGCCCTTGGCCGTCTCGAAGGCCATCATCTGTTCAATGGCGTTGAGCTTGAGCTTGTCCAGCTTCGGCTGGCGCTTGGCCTTGTAGTCGAACTCGCCACTGATGGCGCGCTTGATCAGGTCCAGGGCAGCGTCCTTCAACTTCTCGGGCGCGACCACGGCATCTACCGCACCCGCCTTGAGGGCGTCTTCGGCACGGTTTTCCTTGCCCGAGGCGATCCATTCGATGGCATTGTCGGCACCGATGATGCGCGGCAGGCGCACGGTACCGCCGAAGCCTGGGTAGATACCCAATTTGACTTCCGGCAGGCCAACCTTGGCGGTCTCGGCCATGACGCGATAGTCAGCGGCCAGGCACATTTCCAGGCCGCCGCCCAGGGCGATACCGTTGATGGCCGCCACGGTGGGCACGCCCAGGTCTTCGAAGTCGCTGAAAATGCGGTTGGCTTCCAGGTTACCGGCGACCAGTTCGGCCTCGGGCAGCTTGAAGTTGTCGACAAATTCGGTGATGTCCGCGCCGACGATGAAGACGTCCTTGCCACTGCTGACAATCACGCCCTTGATCGAGGCATCGGCCTTGATGGTGTCGACGGCCTGGCGCAGTTCGCTCAGGGTCAGACGATTGAACTTGTTGACGGACTCACCCTTGAGGTCGAAATTCAATTCGACGATGCCACTTTCAAGAGCCTTAACCGTGATGGCTTTACCTTCGTAAATCATCAACTGATCTCCACGATATGGAAGCTGAACAGTACACGCCAAACGCTGGCACGGGGCCGGCAGGCGCCTTCGCGCCAGTTGCCGCTCCCCCGCCGCCAGACACACCCGTCAGCGTGATTGTCGGGATTCTGTAAGAGCGTTCCTACAAGACAAACGCTCAATTCATACGCCCGTTTGATTTGGGTATGCACACATTCAGGGAAAAAACGGCAATTGTCAAATGCGCTGAAACGCCGCAAAAACGCGACTTTACGGTCACGCGTGCGTCAAAATGGCGCAGGAGGCCCTTCCTCCTGATGACGCAACATTCGGCAACAGGATGGCACGCTGCTGTGACAGCCAGAAACACGGGACTGCACGGCTGCCAAACAGGTTTTGAAAATAAAAAGAGGAAAAATTGCCAAGGACGGGCGTAAGATTCGTTCGCGACTACACTGTCGACCAAACACGCAAAAATGTCTTACCGGCCTGCCTGGCCAACCCCAGCCCGACGCAGATTATCGGGCTTTTTATTGCCTGGGGTGTGGGCATTCGGCTTTCCAACGGGTTCGCGATACCCTGAAGGACGGGCGCAGGTCGGAAAAAGGCCAGTGCCACTCTCACGCCAGCGCCTTCAGCACCGCATCAATTGCTACCAGCACGCTGGCCTCCCCACGCTCCCCCCAGTACAGGGCAACCATCTGTTGACCTGCCTCAACCTTGTAGACATTGCCCGGCAATGTGCTGAACTGCGCCAGCAGCGCAGGGTCTTCACAAGGCTCGCGCCACTGGTTCAGCCAGGTACCCGGCGCTGTCTGCCAGTAGCAGAACTGCGCGGCCTGTGGCGAACGCCGCGGCCGACAGTACTGCGCGCAGGGGCTGGGCGGCTCCGTGGGCAACCAGTGCGGCCACTGCTGGGGTGCCAATTGCATGGCCAGGCCCAGGCGCCGGGCTTCCATGCGCAAGGCCATCTGCCCGCTCTGTTTGCGCGAGGGACGCAGCCAGACCATGGGACTTAAAACCAGCGCAAGGATTGACACCACTATCCATACCGTCATATGACTGTGCACCCTGTAAAACTTTAGAAATGAGTTGGTTAGCGCCATTCAGACAGACCGACTTGAAACAGGCCATACTTAGGCTATCGCCATCGTCAGGAGAGCTTCCCATGCCCTACCATCACATTCTGGTCGCCGTCGACCTGACCGAAGAGTGCGATCCGGTGATTCACCGGGCCCGCGAACTGTCCGCCAGCCAGGACGCCAAGCTATCACTGGTGCACATCGTCGAGCCCATGGCCATGGCCTTTGGCGGCGACGTGCCCATGGATCTGTCGCAACTGCAACAGCAGCAGTTCGACCAGGCCAAGGAGCGCCTTGAGCGGTTGATCACCAAATACCCGGAACTGACCAAAGACAACTGCCACCTGACCTATGGCCAGCCCAAGCAGGAAATCCATGGCCTGGCCAAGGAAAAGGGGTGCGACCTGGTGGTGGTGGGCAGCCACGCCCGCCACGGCCTGGCGTTGCTGTTGGGGTCCACGTCCAACGACGTGCTCCATGGCGCGCCATGTGACGTGCTGGCCGTGCGGCTGAAGAAAGCCGAATAAGGGTATTTGGAGCTGCCAGCGGGAAGCCACAAGCTGCAAGCCAGAAGCGGTTCACGCCTCTTGCTGCAGCTTGCGGCTTGAAGCTGCGCCTCAGGCGTCCAGCTCAGCCCAGCGCTCGACCATCTCGTCCAGCCTGGCCTGCGCCTGTTCCAGCTCGGCGATGACCTTGGCGGTCTCTGCCGCCGGCTTCTGGTAGAAACCAGCATCAGCCATGGTCGCTTCCAGCGCGGCGATCTTCTGCTCCTGGGCGTCGATCTCACCTGGCAAGGCTTCCAGCTCGCGCTGCAGCTTGTAGCTCAGCTTCTTCTTGGCCACCGGCGCCTCGGCCGCTGGCGCCGCCACGGCAGCCGGGGCTTCCACCACCGCACTGTTGAGCTCGGCCTTGCCCGACTTGTTCTCGGTCACGCCCAGCAACTTGGGTGAGCCGCCCTGGCGAATCCAGTCCTGGTAGCCGCCCACGTACTCGCGCACCTTGCCCTCGCCTTCGAACACCAGGGTGCTGGTGACCACATTGTCGAGGAAGGCCCGGTCGTGGCTGACCATCAGTACCGTGCCCTTGAAGCTGGACAGCACTTCTTCCAGCAGCTCGAGGGTCTCGACGTCGAGGTCGTTGGTCGGTTCGTCGAGCACCAGCAGGTTGGCTGGCTTGCTGAACAGCTTGGCCAGCAGCAGGCGCGCGCGCTCACCACCGGACAACGCCTTGACCGGCGTGCGGGCACGCTGGGGGCTGAACAGGAAGTCGCCCAGGTAGCTGAGCACGTGACGGTTTTGGCCGTCGATCTCGATGAAGTCCCGGCCTTCGGCCAGGTTGTCGATCACGGTTTTTTCCAGGTTCAACTGGTGGCGCAACTGGTCGAAGTAGGCCACTTCCAGGCGCGTGCCGGCGGCAACGGTACCACTGGTGGCTTGCAGATCACCCAGCATCAGCTTCAGCAGGGTGGTCTTGCCGGTGCCGTTGGCACCCAGCAGGCCGATGCGGTCCTGACGCTGCAGCACCATGGAGAAGTCCTTGACCAGGAACGGGCCGCCGGGGTGGGCAAAGCTGACGTTCTCGACCACCATCACCTGCTTGCCGGATTTCTCCGCGGTATCGAGCTGGATGTTGGCCTTGCCCTGGCGCTCGCGACGCTCGCTGCGCTCCACGCGCAATTCCTTCAGGGCGCGCACGCGGCCCTCGTTGCGGGTGCGACGCGCCTTGATGCCCTGGCGGATCCATACTTCTTCCTGGGCCAGGCGCTTGTCGAACAGCGCGTTGGCGGTCTCTTCGGCCGCCAGCATGGCTTCCTTGTGCACCAGGAAGCTGGCGTAGTCGCCGTTCCAGTCGATCAGGCCGCCGCGGTCCAGTTCCAGGATGCGGGTGGCCAGGTTCTGCAGGAAGGACCGGTCGTGGGTGATGAACAGCACGGCGCCGCCAAAACCGCTAAGGGCCTCTTCCAGCCAGGCGATGGCACCGATGTCCAGGTGGTTGGTGGGCTCGTCCAGCAGCAACAGGTCGGGTTCCGACACCAGGGCCTGGGCCAGCAGCACGCGGCGGCGCCAGCCACCGGACAGTTGCGCCAGGGTCTTGTCGGCCGGCAGTTGCAGGCGGCTCAGGGTACTGTCCACCAGTTGCTGCAGGCGCCAGCCGTCACGGGCCTCGAGGTCCGACTGCACGTGCATGAGCTTGGTCAGGTCTTCATCGGTGACGATGTTCTGGCTCAGGTGGTGATATTCGGCGAGCAGCGCGCCCACACCATCCAGGCCTTCGGCGACCACGTCGAACACGGTGCGGTCGTCCGCCACCGGCAGTTCCTGTGGCAGCTCGCCGATCTTCAGGCCCGGCGCGCGCCAGACCTCGCCATCGTCAGGCTTCTGATCGCCCTTGACCAGGCGCAGCATGCTGGACTTGCCAGTGCCATTGCGACCGATGATGCAGACCCGCTCTCCACGGGCGATCTGCCAGGACACTTTGTCCAACAACGGCATCGCGCCGAAAGCGAGGGACACATCGCTTAATTTGAGCAGGGTCATGTGTTTCTCCAAAAACCGGGCGCGCATTCTACCTGACTTGGGCGCCCAGCACAGTAAATGCCGTCGCACGGCGGCTTCGCGGCGAATTCATGTTCAGATACAAGCACAGTGCTTTCATCGCCCACCCGCAACCGGCTAAGCTAGTGAGCAATCAGTGCAGGCCACGCCGCACTTGTCATGCCTTATCTGCACGGATGTCTCATGCGCGGTCGCCTGTTTAGCCTCTTGTCCTGCCTGCTGCTCTCTGCCACCGCCGTCTCCTGCGCCCATGCAGTGGACCTGACCACCCAGCGCCAGTATTACGACCAGGCCAAGCGCGCCCTGGCCAAGGGCGACAGCGGCCCCTACTTCCAGTACGCGCCCCTGCTGGCCGACTACCCCCTGGAACCCTACCTGGCCTATGACGAGCTGACCGCGCGGCTGAAAACCGCCAGCAACGACGAAATCGAGAAATTTCTCGCGGCCCACGGCGACCTGCCCCAGGCCAACTGGATGAAACTGCGCTGGTTGCGCTGGCTGGCCGAGCGTGGCGACTGGCAAACCTTCGCCAGATATTACGACCCCAAGCTGAATTTCACTGAACTGGACTGTCTCAATGGCCAGTACCAGCTCAGCCATGGCCTGAAGGCCGAAGGCTACGCCAGCGCACAGAAACTGTGGCTGACCGGCAAGACCCAGCCCGACGCCTGCGAAGCGCTGTTCGGCCTGTGGGCCGCCGACGGCCAGTTAACCGAAGACAAACGCTGGCAGCGCCTGAAACTGGCCGCCCACACCCGCAACTACGCCTTGGCCAACGCCCTGGTGGCGACGCTGCCAACCCTGGGCAACCAGGGCCGCCTGCTGATCAGCGTGGCCCAGAACCCGGAACTGCTCACCGACCCGTCGCGTTTCCAGCCTGCTACCGAGGCCATGGCCGACGTAGTGGGCCTGGGCCTGCGTCGCCTGGCCAAGCAGGACCCGGACCGCGCCATGCAGATGCTCGACAGCTATGCCACCAGCATGCGCTTTTCCCGTGACGAAAAGGTGGCCATCGCTCGGGAGATCGGGCTGACCCTGGCGCGCAACTATGACCCCCGCGCACTGGACCTCATGACCCAGTACGACCCCGAGCTGCGCGACAACACCGTGACCGAGTGGCGCCTGCGACTGTTGCTGCGCCTGGGCCGCTGGCAGGACGCCTATGACCTGACCCGGCGCCTGCCCCAGGACCTGGCCACCACCAACCGCTGGAAATACTGGCAGGCGCGCAGCCTGGAACTGGCCCAGCCGCAGAACCCTCAGGTGGCGGTGCTGTATCGCAATGTGGCCAAGGAGCGGGATTTCTATGGGTTCCTGGCCGCCGACCGCACCCAGGCGCCCTACTCCCTGGCCAACCGCCCGCTGGTGATCAGCAACGCCTTGATGACCAAGGTGCGCAATACCCCTGGCATACGCCGCGCCATGGAGCTGCTTGACCGCGGCCAGGTCGTGGACGCCCGCCGCGAGTGGTACTACGTGAGCAACCTGTTCAGCCGCGATGAAATGGTTGCCCAGGCCAAGCTGGCCTATGACATGCACTGGTACTTCCCGGCCATCCGCACCATCAGCCAGGCCCAGTACTGGGACGATCTGGACATCCGCTTCCCCATGGCGCACCGTGACACCCTGGTCCGCGAAGCCACCAACCGCGGCATCCATTCAAGCTGGGTGTTTGCCATCACCCGCCAGGAAAGCGCCTTCATGGATGACGCCCGTTCCGGCGTAGGCGCCATGGGCCTGATGCAGCTTATGCCCGGCACCGCCAAGGAAACCGCGCGCAAGTTCAGTATTCCGCTGGCTTCACCCTCCCAGGCCATCGACCCGGACAAGAACATTCAGCTGGGGGCCGCTTACCTGAGCCAGGTGCATGCCCAGTTCAACGGCAACCGCGTGCTCGCCTCAGCCGCCTACAACGCCGGCCCCGGGCGGGTGAAGCAATGGCTGCGCGGCGCCAACCACCTGAGCTTCGATGTGTGGGTGGAGTCGATTCCGTTCGATGAGACCCGTCAGTACGTGCAGAACGTATTGTCGTATGCCGTGATCTACGGGCAGAAGCTCAACACCCCCCAGCCGATTGCCGATTGGAATGAGCGTTTCTTCGACGATCAGTAGAGGCTGAATCCAACCCCAGGGCTGCCTGGCCCTGGCGTGAGCTGGCTCGCCAGCGTCCGAACCGGTCGTCCGCTTAGTCGATTACCGTCACGGGCATACCAACGTCCAACCGCCCCGCCCCGTCACTGACCAGGTTCTGCCCGAACATCACGTCGCCCTCCACCTGCCGGTAGGTCTTGAGGGTCGCCAGTGGCTCGCGGTCGTCGCTACGCATCCCGGTCTGCGGGTCGATGGTGGTCAGGATGCAGCGCGAACACGGCTTGACCACCCGGAACTCCACCTCGCCGATTCGAATGCGCTTCCAGCCGTCTTCTGCAAAGGCCTGACTGCCGCTGACCACCAGATTGGGGCGAAAGCGCAGCATCTCCAGTTCGCGACCGACCCGCGCCGACAGGTCGTCCAGCGACGCCTGGCCAATCAACAGCAACGGAAAGCCATCGGCAAAGCCAACCTTGTCGGTATCCAGGCCATAGCCAGCCTCAGTGAGGCGCGCCCGCTCCGCTGGCACCTGCACCAGCCGCGCGGGCTTGCCTATAAAGGAAGACACCCAGGCCGCCGCCTCATCACCGGCATCGGGGACCCGCAACGTATCGCGCCAGATAGTCACCCCACGCAGGGCGGCGTCGGGTGTGGGGGTAGGCACGAATAGCGAGGTGAGGCCGGGCGCGGATAACCGCAGGCCATCCTCCAGGTGGGCCGCGCCCAGTTGACTCATGTGCGCCTCGGCGCGCTGGGTGAGGAAACGCCCGGTGGTTTCATCCACCAGCATCCAGCGGCGGTCACCCGCCAGCCCCAGAGGCTCGATCGCCGACGTTTGAAGGGGTTCGGCAATGGCCGACTTTAGGGGGTAGCGGTACAGGGCGCTGAGGTGCATGGGCGGCTTCCGACGGTCAGGAAAGCCGCAGTTTACCGCAACATCAGCGCCGGCTGGCGTGACAGCCGCGTCGGGTCAGTTGTCGAGCATCAATCGCTGGCGCACCACATCCACCAGTTTGTCGGGCTGGAACTTGGACAGGAAGTTGTCGCAGCCCACCTTCTTGACCATGGACTCGTTGAAGCTGCCCGACAACGAGGTGTGCAGCACCACGTAAAGCCCCCGCAGGCGCGCATCGTTGCGGATCTCGGTGGTCAGGCGGTACCCGTCCATCTCCGGCATTTCGGCGTCGGTGAACACCATCAGCAATTTGTCCGTGAGCACCTCACCGGCGTCCGCCCAGGCCTTGAGCATGTTCAACGCCTTGAGCCCGTCACTGGCCACATGCATTTTCACCCCCAACTGTGAAAGGGTATCGCGCAGCTGCGACAGGGCCACGGTGGAGTCGTCCACCAGCAGAACCTCCCGGCCCCGGGCTTGCGCCAGCACCGGATCTTCCAGTTTGTCGCGCGAAACCTTGGCACTGTATGGCACGATCTCGGCCAGCACCTTCTCCACGTCGATGATTTCGACCAACTGGTCGTCGACCTTGCTGATGGCGGTCAGGTAATGCTGGCGCCCCGCGCTGGCAGGCGGCGGCAGGATCGCCTCCCAGTTCATGTTGACGATCCGGTCCACGCCGCCCACCAGGAATGCCTGCACCGAGCGGTTGTACTCGGTAACGATGATGGTGCTGTTGGGCCCCGGTTGCAGCGGGCGCATGCCGATCGCCTGGGATAGGTCGATCACCGGCAGCGTCTGCCCCCGCAAGTTGACCACGCCACACACATAGGCATGGCGCTGGGGCATCAGCGTGAGCTTGGGCAGTTGCAGCACTTCCTGCACCTTGAACACGTTGATGGCGAACAACTGGCGGCCTGCCAGGCGAAACATCAGAATCTCCAGGCGGTTCTCACCCACAAGCTGCGTACGTTGGTCTACTGTGTCGAGAATGCCGGCCATCTATGACTCCTGGGGACGTTGCTGAGTGTTCTCACCAATGGTTATCGGCAGCGTTGCACTGATCTTGAAGACCGATGAAATGCACTGGCGCGATCATTGATGTCACATTAACATCATGGTTAACTTATCGCATCGCCTACACCCCACTGCGCGATACAAAACCGTTAAGAACCCCCACCTTCTCGTCAGGGTTTCCCCTATAGGCAATCGGGCGGAACCTGATATTCGCGATATCCAATAGCCATTAATGTGACGCCATTCTCAATGCATGAACGGAGTCAGGCCGTTGGTTGCCCTTCTTTTCGCACCCCGCCATCGCCGCGGTATTGGCCATGATGGCCTGATTTTCCCCGAGTTCGCCCCGCCAATGTGTCTATTCTGTGGCCTGCGGGACACATTGAAAATGACCTTACATTTGCCGACCGCACCCAAGCGGATTACAGCTAAGCTTGACTGGCCTGAACACAATTCCGCACCCGTGGTGCGGGGTCAACAGGTCCGCACGGAGTTGTGGAGATCAACATGCTGAATGACACTCAGTGGTCATGCGCCCTGCCCGACTTTCTCGTCGACGCCCAGGCCATGCTGAACAAGCTGCAGGAATGCCTGAACCATCTGGAAATGTTCTGCAATGACCAGGACGCGGCCGATTGCCTGGTGGAGACCCTGGAAAGCCTGAGCCAGAGGGCTCAAGGCCTGTCGCTTGGTGAAGTATCGGCGTTCTGCCAGCAGTTGCAGCAATTGCTGGGCCTGGCGCGACCACGCAATCGTTTGGAGGGCCCTACCCTCAAAGCACTGAATGAGTGCCTGACGCTGCTGGCCTGGCAACTGGAATTGATCGACCCGCGCACCGGCCAGCTGAGCCTGGATACGGAAGAGCAGGCGGCACTGGTGCATGCCCTGGCGGTCAGTATCGATCCCGACCACAACTCGCCGCGACACCTGACGGCAGGCGCTGGACAACGGCCCCACGGCCAGGGCGTCTGAGTCTATTTGCAGCGCTTTGTAGCGTTTCCCATACAGCGAGAACGCGCCTCGCACTTGATGGGATGACCCCAGGACCGGTGATACTCCTAGCGAGCATCAGCCTCTCCCCTAGGTACAGAACCCCCTCATCGCTGTAACTTATGCTTTACAGCCAAGTTACCGCCGCGCCGTGCGCGGTCCTGTGCTGAGTTACTACTTCTGTTTCCTCCCTCATCCCATTGACGCGGCCGGCGCTGAATCCCTTTGAATATGAAAAATGATGGCACAATGACACTTGTCACGCCGTGCACTGCAACTAAGCCACATCAACCTGACCATTCGGACATATAAGCCGAACGCGCGACCAAACTGTCGATGAAGTGATACCATGGCCTACCAGATTTCGTTTCGGCGCGGCGGCCCCGACTGCCTGTCAATGGCCAGCGCCGGGAAGTCAACGCCCCGTTGTCGTGCGCTGTCGGCAACCTTCGCCACCCGCGCCAACGTCAGAGCATGGAGCCTTGGAGACAGGTTTCAACAACGCCCTAACCGGTTTTCAGCAGCGACTAATTCTTGGCTCCGTTCTCTATGTACGCCAGTTTCAGAAAATACGTTCAGTGGCCATGGGGCATACAGCACATGCGCTGGCTGACAGTCCTGTTGTGCCTGTTTTCGCTACTGGGCAATGCATTGGCATTCATCAATGGCGCCAGCATGTCGCTGGCCCTGTTGCTGCTGAACATCGCGGCCATGCTCAGCGTCATTGCCCAACATCGCACCGCGCAGAAGTCCATCGCATTCAAGCCTCAGGAACTGGCGAACCGGCTGCTGGAAGTTCAGGAAAACGAACGGCACCGCCTCAGTCGTGAACTGCACGACGACATCGGCCAATTGCTGACCGCCGCGAAAATGCAGACCGAGTGGCTGCAGCGACGCAGGGGCGACGATCTGGAAGGTGAATTCGCGACGCTGCGCGACACCATCGACGAAACCCTGAACAAGGTGCGCGACGTATCGGCCATCCTCAACCCACGGCAACTCAACAGCCTGGGCCTGGAGGCCAGCCTGCGGGCGCACCTGCTGCGCACCCTGGAAAACACCGACGTACACTGGAGCCTGGAGTGCCACCAGCAGATGACCGGCATTCCCGAGGAGATGGCGGTGGCGGCGTTTCGCATTACTCAGGAAGCCGTCACCAACCTGTTGCGCCACGCCCAGGCGGCCAACCTGCTGGTGCGACTGGCCCGCACGCCGGAAGGCCTGCACCTGTACATAAGCGATGATGGCGTGGGCTTCACCCCCGTTGCAGACCCCGCCGCCGCCGGGCTGCGGGGCATGTCCGGCATGCAGGAGCGCGCTGCCCTGACCGGCGGCTGGCTGACAGTGACCAGCCAGCCCGGCCAGGGCACCCAACTTGAAGCACTCTTTCCCTGGGCCCCGCGGGCCCTCGAACGCGCCAACCTCGGCAAAGACTTATGATCTGCAAATTACTGCTTGTAGATGATCACTCCCTGATCAGAGCGGGCGTACGCGCCCTGGTATCCGACATTCCCGGCTATGCGGTAGTAGGCGAAGCCAGCGATGGCAACCAGTTGCTGGAAATGGTGCGCCACCTGGACCCGGACATCGTGCTGCTCGACCTGTCCATGCGCGACACCGGTGGGCTTGATGCGCTGGGCCGGCTGCAGGCCGCCCGCCTGCGCAGCAAAGTACTGATCCTGTCCATGCACACCGACCCGGACATGATCATGCAGGCCTTGGAAATGGGCGCCCACGGCTACCTGCTCAAGGACACCACCGCGGTCGAGCTGGAACAGGCCCTGGATGCGTTGCGCGGCAACGAACGGTACCTGAGCCCGGCCATCGCCCATACGGTGATCAACCAGGCATTGATCCGCGTACAGGGCAACAAAGCGGCGGTGGACGACAGCCACAAACTGACTGCCCGCCAACTGGAAATCCTGCGCCTGATCGTGCGCGGCAAATCCACCCGTGAGATCGCCAATGGCCTAGGGCTGAGCGTGAAAACGGTAGAAACCCATCGTTCGCAGATCATGAAGCGCTTGCAGATCTTCGATGTCGCCGGCCTGGTACTGTTTGCCGTGCGCGAGCGCATCATCAGCCTGGATGACTGATCGGGCGAAGCTCGGGAACGCCGCACCGCGGCACGCCTGACACACCGCAGTGCCTGCTTCCCGAGCTGACGCCCGGTCCCACAAGGCTGGCCGCAGCCGTGAGGGTTTCACTGTAACTGTGGGCGAAGCTCGGGAAGGCCACACCGCGGCAGGCCTGACACACCGCAGCGCCTGCTTCCCGAGCTGACGCCCGGTCCCACAAGGCTGGCCGCAGCCGTGAGGGTTTCACTGTAACTGTGGGCGAAGCTCGGGAAGGCCACACCGCAGCAGGCCTGACACACCACAGTGCCTGCTTCCCGAGCTGGCGCCCGGTCCCGCAAGGCTGGCCGCAGCCGCAAGGTTTGCACTGTAACGGTAGGACCGGGCGAAGCTCGGGAACGCCGCACCGCCGCACGCCTGACACACCGCGGTGCCTGCTTCCCGAGCTGGCGCCCGGTCCTACACGGCTGGCCGCAGCCGCAAGGGTTTCACTGTCACTGTGGGACCGGGCGAAGCTCGGGAAGGCCGCACCGCGGCACGCCTGAGACACCGCAGCGCCTGCTTCCCGAGCTGACGCCCGGTCCCACAAGGCTGGCCGCAGCCGCAAGGTTTGCACTGTAACGGTAGGACCGGGCGAAGCTCGGGAACGCCGCACCGCGGCACGCCTGACACACCGCAGTGCCTGCTTCCCGAGCTGACGCCCGGTCCCACAAGGCTGGCCGCAGCCGTGAGGGTTTCACTGTAACTGTGGGCGAAGCTCGGGAAGGCCACACCGCGGCAGGCCTGACACACCGCAGCGCCTGCTTCCCGAGCTGACGCCCGGTCCCACAAGGCTGGCCGCAGCCGTGAGGGTTTCACTGTAACTGTGGGCGAAGCTCGGGAAGGCCACACCGCAGCAGGCCTGACACACCACAGTGCCTGCTTCCCGAGCTGACGCCCGGTCCCACAAGGCTGGCCGCAGCCGCAAGGTTTGCACTGTAACGGTGGGACCGGGCGAAGCTCGGGAACGCCGCACCGCGGCACGCCTGACACACCGCAGTGCCTGCTTCCCGAGCTGGCGCCCGGTCCCACAAGGCTGGCCGCAGCCGCGAGGGTTTCACTGTCACTGTGGGACCGGGCGAAGCTCGGGAACGCCGCTCCACGGTAGGCCTGACACACCGCAGCGCCTGCTTCCCGAGCTGACGCCCGGTCCCACAAGGCTGGCCGCAGCCGCAAGGTTTGCACTGTAACGGTAGGACCGGGCGAAGCTCGGGAAGGCCACACCGCGGCAGGCCTGACACACCGCAGTGCCTGCTTCCCGAGCTGACGCCCGGTCCCACAAGGCTGGCCGCAGCCGTGAGGGTTTCACTGTAACTGTGGGCGAAGCTCGGGAAGGCCACACCGCGGCAGGCCTGACACACCGCAGCGCCTGCTTCCCGAGCTGACGCCCGGTCCTACACGGCTGGCCGCAGCCGTGAGGGTTTCACTGTAACTGTGGGCGAAGCTCGGGAAGGCCACACCGCAGCAGGCCTGACACACCACAGTGCCTGCTTCCCGAGCTGGCGCCCGGTCCCGCAAGGCTGGCCGCAGCCGCAAGGTTTGCACTGTAACGGTAGGACCGGGCGAAGCTCGGGAACGCCGCACCGCCGCACGCCTGACACACCGCGGTGCCTGCTTCCCGAGCTGGCGCCCGGTCCTACACGGCTGGCCGCAGCCGCAAGGGTTTCACTGTCACTGTGGGACCGGGCGAAGCTCGGGAAGGCCGCACCGCGGCACGCCTGAGACACCGCAGCGCCTGCTTCCCGAGCTGACGCCCGGTCCTACACGGCTGGCCGCAGCCGTGAGGGTTTCACCGTACCCCACTGCTTTAATTTCCACTATCCGGTCGTTACAGGGCCCTTGCCACCCAGCAGCGGCGAGCTGACGGGCAGGTGCACGTTCAGGGCACCTGGGCGAATGCTGAATTTCAGGCTGTCGCCCGTCAGCGGCTCGCCGTCGAGGTTGATGTCCAGACCTTCGGCGCTGTGGATCTGCACCCACGGCAAGCGTGCCCGCACAAACAGGTTGTCGACGCCCAGGCCACCGGCCAGCAGGTCTTTCAAGGTACCGAACACTTCGGTGGGCGCCGGCAGGATGCTGATGTCCAGCAGGCCATCGTCGGCCAGCGCCTTGGGGCACAGCACATGCCCGCCGCCGGCCTGGCGCCCGTTGCCGATGCCCAATGCCAGCAATTGCCCCTCCCACTCGAAGTCCGGGCCACGCAACTGACCGTACGCAGGCCGCAGCTCGGCAAAGCGCGATAACCCGGTGAACAGGTACGCGGCACCGCCCAGCACCTTTTTCAGGTCGTCGGACGTGTTGGCCGTCACCTGGCTGCCGAAACCACCGGTGGCCATGTTGAGGAACAACTGCCCATCCACCTCCCCCAGGTCAATCGGGCGCGCCGGCACATCCAGCAACGCCAGGGCGCCGGCGCAATCCAGCGGCACGCCGGCCGCGCGGGCAAAGTCATTGGCGGTGCCCAACGGTAGCAACACCAGGCTGGCATCCGTTCCTGCCAGGGCCATGGCCTCGGCGATGTCGCGCAAGGTGCCATCGCCACCGCCGGCGATGATGTACGCCGCCCCCTGGCCCAATGCCTCATGGACCAACCGTTGCGCGTCGCCTGCCTCCCAGGTCAGGCGAACCGCCAGTTCCCAGCCTGCCGCCCGCTGGGCCTCGACGGCGTGACGAACCTCGTCGTTAAGGGCCTGCTTGCCATGAAGAATCAAAAAAGCCTTGCGCGCTGCCATGCTGCCTCCGCTATCAACGAAAATACATGGTCTGTTTTCGACTACAGAGGCGTCAAAAAAAGCCATACAGTTTTCAAGTCTTGAATATTTTTTTGGCGCGTCGCGCTTTTTCATTCGCAAGGCGGTGTTTCATGGACTTTACTCAGGTTTCAAAGTGCCGCAGAGGCAGTTGTTTTTAGCGCCACCCAGTTCTACAGTAGCTCTGTGCCATCAGCCAAATAATGACGCATCTTTCCCGGTCACCTCATAACGACAATAAATTGCCACCAAGGATGGGAACCCGCGTAAAAAAGTCATACCGGTGACGTTGAATGGAACTGCCGCAATTCTAGTTGTCGGCCTTGGATTGCCAATGGTCTGAAGGGAGGGACATATGCGCTTGCAACCCGTGGACAGCCTGCTGATGACACGACCCAGCATGGTCGAGTATTTCCTGTTCGCCATTCGTCTGGTCCACGGTCTTACCGCCATCGCCCCTGGCTTGCTGCTGCTGGCCCTGGACCAGAACAACGAAACCGCCGCCACCAAGAATTACATCGCCATGCTGTGCTTCTTCGGCTTCCTCAGCGTGCTGATTTTCCAGGCGCTGGGTGTGTATGCCGAATCGATTTTCAGCAACCGTCTGCGCTTCCAGACCACGTTCTATGCATGGGCGTCGGCTTTCTGCCTGTTGCTGTTCATGCACAGAGCGTTGTCGCTGTTCGACTTCATCAGCAACCTGGAGCTCGCCATCTGGTTCTTCGGCACCTTCGTGCTGTTTGGCATCGAGCGCCTGATCCTCCTTACCGTGTTTCAGCAATTGATGATGCGCGGTGTCTTCCTGCAGAACGCCGTGATACTGGGTGCCACTGAAAACGGCCAGCGCCTGGCCGAATACCTGTTGCAGCACCAGGATATTCGCTCTGGGGTGGTCGGCTTCATCGACGACCGTATCGCCCGCTTGCCCAAGACCTTGGTCAACCTGCCGCTGCTGGGCAACTCCCAGGACCTGGAACAACTGATCCGCGAAGAAAAGGTCACCCAGGTGCTGGTCGCCCTGCCCTGGTCGGCCGAAAACCGCATGGACTACATCATTCGCGAACTGCGGCGCCTGCCGGTCAACGTACTGCTGGTGCCCGACATGGTCGCCTTCCGCCATTCCCACAACCGCATCACAGAAGTAGCCAACCTCCCCATGTTCAATGCCTCCGAAGTCCCCCTGCGCGGCTGGTCGCCGTTCTTCAAACGCGTGGAAGACATGCTGATCTCGATTTTCGCCCTGCTGCTGTTATCGCCAATCATGCTGCTGGTGGCACTGGCCATCAAGCTCGACTCGCCGGGGCCGGTGCTGTTCAAGCAAAAGCGCTATGGCTACAACAACCGCCTGATCGAGGTGTACAAGTTCCGCTCGATGCACCAGCACCAGGCCGATGCCAATGCCGAAAAGCAGACCGTGCGGGGTGACTCGCGCATCACCCGCGTAGGGCGCTTCATTCGCAAGACCAGCCTGGACGAACTGCCCCAACTGTTCAACGTGGTGGGCGGCAGTATGTCGATGGTCGGCCCGCGCCCCCACGCTACCGCTACCAAGGCGGCCGGCATTCTGTTCGAGGAGGCGGTCAAGGAGTACACCTCGCGTCATCGGGTCAAGCCCGGCATCACCGGCCTTGCCCAGATCAACGGTTACCGGGGGGAAACGGACACCCTGGAAAAGATCGAAAAACGCGTGGAGTTCGACCTTGAATACATTGAAAACTGGTCGGTGTGGTTTGACCTCTACATCCTGTTCCGCACTGTTCCGGCAGTGCTTCTGACACGCGAGGTATATTGAATGGGCTCGCTCATCCCCTGCATCATCGCCGGCGGTGCTGGCACCCGCCTGTGGCCGGTTTCCCGTGAAGCCATGCCCAAGCCGTTCATGCGCCTGCCGGACGGCGAGAGCCTGTTGCAGAAAACCTTCGTGCGCGCCACGTCACTGCCGGGGGTGGAACGGCTGCTGACGGTGACCAACCGGGAAGTGTTCTTCCGCACCCTGGACGACTACCGCCTGCTGAACAAGACCCACGCGGGGCTGGACTTCATTCTTGAGCCGTTCGGCCGCAATACCGCCCCGGCCATCGCCGCCGCCGCGTTGCACACCGCGCGGCTGTACGGCGAAGACGCGCAACTGCTGGTGCTGCCGGCCGACCACCTGATCACCGACACCGTGGCATTCGACGCGGCCGTGCAAGCCGCCCGCAGCCTGGCGGAGGAAGGCTGGCTGGTGACCTTCGGTATCGTGCCCACCCATGCCGAGACCGGCTTCGGCTACATCGAAAAAGGCAAGGGCCTGAGCCACGGCGGTTACCAGGTGGCGCAGTTCGTGGAAAAACCCAATGCCGCTACCGCCCAGGAATACCTCAAGGGCGGCCTGCACCTGTGGAACGCCGGCATGTTCTGCATGCGTGTGGATGCCATCCTGCGCGAATTCGAACAGCATGCCCCGGACGTGCTGGAAGCGGTGAATACCTGCCTGGCCGCCAGCCATCGCAAGGACGGCAACCGCGAGATCCAGCTGGAACTGGACAGCAACGCCTTCGCCAACGCGCCGGATATTTCCGTGGACTACGCCATCATGGAGCGTTCACAGAAAGTCGCGGTCATACCTTGCCAACTGGGCTGGAGCGACATCGGCTCGTGGCAGGCAGTGCGCGAACTGAGCCCGGCCGATGGCAATGGCAACCAGTGCAATGGCGAGACCGTGCTCCACGACGTGCACAACTGCTACATCGACTCGCCCAAGCGCCTGGTGGGCGGGGTGGGCCTGGACAACCTGATCATCATCGACACCCCCGACGCCTTGCTGATCGCCGACGCCGAGCGCAGCCAGGACGTCAAGTACATTGCCCAGGAACTCAAGCGTCAGGGCCACGACGCTTACCGCCTTCACCGCACCGTCACTCGCCCCTGGGGCACCTACACCGTGCTGGAGGAGGGCAAGCGTTTCAAGATCAAGCGCATCGTGGTACGCCCCAATGCGTCGCTGTCACTGCAGATGCACCACCACCGCAGCGAACACTGGATCGTGGTCAGCGGCATGGCGCGGGTCACCAATGGTGAACGCGAGTTCCTGCTCGACACCAACGAGTCGACCTTCATCAAGCCTGGCCATACCCACCGCCTGGTCAACCCAGGGGTCATCGACCTGGTGATGATCGAGGTGCAGAGCGGCGAGTACCTGGGTGAGGACGACATCGTGCGCTTTACCGACATTTATGGCCGCGTGCCGGAGCCGCCCAAGGCCTGAATCAACCATTGACGATTGGCCGACAGGGTTTTGCCAGGGAGCTGTAATTCATGCACCACAGGAAGACTGACCAATGAAAAAAGCGTTGCTTATGTTAGGGGTTGTCATGCTCGGAGCATGCAGCAGTCCAGCCAAGGTTTCATTGCCCAGTGGTGACGTGCTCAGAGCAGCTCATGAGGCGGGGAACTCACTGGCCGGCAAACCGTTGCCCGCCGAACGCATCCGTGCCGGGGATACCCTGCGCATCGTGCGCAATACTGGAGAAGCCCCGTCGATTTCGGCCTTCACGGCCAACTCGATCTATGAGCTGACGTTGTTCCCTGTGCAGAACGACGGCACCTTCTCCTACCCTTACGTGGGCCAGGTCAAAGCGGCCGGGCTGTCGACCGAGGAGTTGACCAAGGTGCTGGAGGTCAAGCTGGAGAAGATCTACCGCGAGACGTCCCTGACCATCAACATCAACGCCGCGCCGAGCAACACGGTGTTTGTCGGCGGCGCCGTGCGTACCCCTACTACCCTGGCGGTCAACGTGGCAACCACCCTGGAACAGGCCATCATCGGTGCCGGTGGCGTGCTGGCGGTTGCCGACAGCCATAACGTGGCGCTCATGCGCCAGGAGGACAACGGTCGCTACAAGACCTACTTCTTCGATTACAGCAAATCCCTGTTTGCCAACAACGATCGAGGCCCCGTATTGCTGCAGCGCGGTGACGTAGTGTTCGTGCCCAAATCCCATGTGGGCAATGGTATCGAGTCGGTCGATCTGTACCTGAACCAACTCATTCCATTCTCCAAATCCATTGGCGTCGGTGTGACCTACGACTTGCGCAACAACAATAACTGATCGTAAAGGACAACAGACATGATCAATATCCGTTCCTTCCGCGATTTGCTGCGCCTGTTTTTCATCTTCAAGCGAGAAGTGAAAATCACGGTGGCAGTCACCTTCGTGGTCATCCTGCTGGGTGCGTTCCTGTTGCCCAACCGCTATGAGTCCACCGCCCTGCTGCTGGTCAAGCCAGGCCGCGACAGCACCCTGCCCATCGAGGTTTCCGACCGTCAGACCGCAGTGATCCCTCTGCAGCGCGACCCGGTCGCCGACGAGGAACGCATGCTCACTGGCCGGCCGATCACCCGCCTGGTGGCCGAGCAGTACCTGGATGACCTCTCCCACCAGCCACGCCAGGAAGGCGTGGTGGCCAGCATCAAGTACGCGGTCAAGAGCGCCGCGCAGAGCCTGGCCGACATCGGTCGCGGCTTCCTTCAACTGCTGGGCCTGGTGGAAAAGCAGACCCCCGTGGACCGCCTGGCCAACCAGCTGGAGCGCAACTTCACCGTGAGCCACGCCACCGGTTCGTCGGTGATGGAGATCAGCTTCACCTGGAACGACCCGCAAGTGGCCCAGACCGTGGTCAAGAGCTGGATCGACAAGTACCAGGAAGCACGCACCCAGACCCTGGGCCGCAAGAGCCTCTACTCCTTCTACGAGGGGGAGAGCAAGGCTACCCAGCAGCGCATCATGGATTACAAGAAACGCATCCAGGTCCTGCTTGACCAGTTGGGCGCGGTGTCCATCACCGAACGCCTGAACGATGTGTCGCGCAACCTCAACGACCTCAAGGGCGAACACCTGAACACCCTGCGTTCCATCGCGGCCACCCAGGCCGGCCTGGACGTGCTCAAACAGCAGATGAACACCATCCCCAAGGAAATCAGCATTGCCCGCGAGATCGCCCGCAACCCTGACCGCGAAGACCTGCAACAACGCATCAATACCAAGCAGATCGAGAGACAGGAACTGCTGCGCACCTTCAAGGACGATGCCCCTCCGGTACGCGCCATCAACACCGCCATTTCCAACCTGCAAGCGCTGATGAACGGCGAGAACGCCACGGTGCAACGCTCGCAGAACATGGCGCCCAACCCCATCTACACCCGCCTGCAAAACAGCTACGCCGACCAGGCCGCCAGCCTCAGCCGCCTCAAGTCCCAGGCCACGCAACAACAGACCCAGCTGACCAAGCTCGAAGGCGACCGCAACCAGGCCGTGGGCATCGAACCGGAACTGTCGCAGTTGCAGCTTGAACTCGACGCCGCCGAGAAAAGCTTCGCGCTGTACAGCGACAGCCTGGAAAAAGCCCGTATCGACCGCGAACTGGACGCCAGTCAGATCAGCAACATCGCCGTCATCGAGCAAGCCACCCTGAACCCAAGCCGCGTGTTCCCGAAAAGCCTGCTGATGCTGCTGTTCGCCATCCCGATCAGCCTGGCCGTTGGCCTGTTGGCGCTGTACTTCTTCTACCTGCTGGACCAGCGTATCCACGACGGCGACAAGATCGAGGAGCGCTTCGGCATCAAGGTGTGGACCAGCCTGCAGGACATCAGCGCCAAGGATACCCAGCGCATCAGCGCCTTCACCGCCAGCATGTACCGGCTCTACGGGGTACTGCCGCTCAAGCAGGTGGCGCTCAATGGCCTGAGCATCGGCCTGACCTCGGCGCGCAAGGGCGAAGGCGTGAGTTTTGTCATCGACCACCTGCGCAACCTGCTGGTGGAGCGTGGCCACGTGGTGCGGGTGGACGGCGTTTCCCCGGCCCAGCCCGGCGAGATCCTGCTGCTCGATGCCAGTGGCTTCTTCTCCAACCAGGAAGCCTTCGTGACCCTGCGTGAAGCCGACTTGATCGCGCTGATCGTCGAAGCCGAGAAAACCACGGTGCCGGTACTGGAAAATGCCCTGTCGATTCTGACCACCGCGTTCAAGCGGGTCGACGGCATCATCATCAACCGCCGCCGTTTCGAGATCCCGGCCAAGGTGCTGAACTTCATGACCCGCATCCGGAGCCATGCCTGATGCACATCGCGCTGCTGGCGCCGCTGCCACCGGAACAGAACGGCATCGCCGATTATGCCGGGCACCTGAAGAACGCCCTGGAACAGCATGGCGTGCGCGTCAGCACGCCACTGGCGGGCTTGGGCAATGACGTGGCTCGCACCCAGGCCGCCCTGCAAGCGTTCGACTGGCAAGGCATCGACCTGGTGCATGCCGAGGTCGGCGGTGGTCGCCTGGCCGAGTTCAGCGGTTTGCGGGCCCTGCGCGCGCGCTTTCCCCTTCTGCCCCTGACCGCTACCGTGCACGACCCCGAACGCCTGGTATGGCGCCGGGAACACCTGCCCTGGCCACTGTCCCTGGCCCAGGGCATGCCCAACCCGCTGCCGCAGGTGGCCACGGTACTCGCCGACCCCCTGTGCCTGCACGAAGAGCGCCAACTGGCGCGCAGCCTGACCCGGCTGGTCACCCTCACCCAGTCCGGCAGCCAGTGCCTGCGCCAGCGCATGGGCCTGAAGGCCGAGCAAATGGTGGTCATCCCCCATGGCAACCTGGAGATTCCGGCCGCGCCGCTGCCACCGCTGGAACCTTTGCGCCTGCTGTACTTCGGCTTCATTTACCGCGGCAAGGGCATCGAGGACCTGCTCGATGCCCTTGCCCTGACCTTCAGCCAGCAACCGGCGCTGCGCGACAAGATCCGCCTCACCCTGGCCGGTGGCAGCGAACCGGAAATGGCCTTCGGGCCCTCCGGCAGCTACCTCGACCAACTGCGCCAGCGCATCAACCAGCTGCAGCTCAACGACAGCATCGAGTGGGGCCTGGACGTGCCCGCTGGCGATATCCCCAAGGTTATCCAGGCACACCATGTGATGGTGCTGCCGTACCGCGAGTCGAGCAAACTCAAACTGCTGGGCAACCTGCGAGGCACCAGCGGCGCGCTGTCATGGGCCGTGGCCTGCGGGCGCGGCGCCATCACGTCCGATGCCCGTTCGTTCGCTGAAGAAGTGGCGCACAACAATGGCGTCATCTATCCGCAAGGCAACGTGCCCGCCCTCGCCGCGGAACTCAGCCACCTGTGCGCGACCCCGGAATTGGCGATTCGCTGGGCCGAGCACGCCAGCCTGATCGGCAGCCAGCGTACCTGGCCGCTTACCGCCGCTCGATTTGCGCAAATGTTCGAGGACGCCTGTGGAGGGCGCTGATCATGTGGAAGAAGCCGATCGTATGGATACCTGCTTTACTGGCCGTCGCCGTGGCGTTCAGTGCGTTGCAGTGGAGCGACAAGGCCGAGGCGGACATCACGCTGAAGGGGCCGCGAGCGGTGCAGTGGAGTGATTTCCTGGGGGTCAACGCGCAGTTCCAGTACTTCGACCCCGCGGTGTACCAGAAGCAGATGACCGCGCTGGATGACCTGGGCCTGAACTGGGTGCGCCTGACCATCCACTGGCCGATCATCGAGCCCACCCAGAACAATTTCGACCTCACGGCCCTGGACGGCGCCATGACCGCCATGGCGGCGCACAAGTACAACATACTTGCCTACATGGTGGGTTCAGCGAGCTTCGACAGTAGCGCGCCGGCCAATGTCGCCAGCCGCGACCAATACCCGCCCACCGATTTCAGCGTGTTCGCCGACCGCATGACCATGCTCGCCAAGCGCTACCCGCAGGTGAACACCTGGCAAGTGTGGAACGAGCCGAACATTATCTGGCTGCCCAAGGAAGACCCCAGCGCCTATGGCAACCTGCTGTTCACTACCGCCAAGGCCATTCGCAACGCCATCCCTGACAAACCGGTGGCGACCGCGGGCATGGCCTACTACAGCCAGATGCACAGCACCGACGGCCTGATGCTGTCCGACCTGCTGACCCAGGGGCTGCCCACCGCCAATATCGTCGCCGCCTACCACCCCTACTCCGAGTACCCGGAAGGCGACGACACCACCGCCAAAGACTTCCTGCAGCGCGGCAACTACATCAACAGCGCCCTGCACGCCAAGGGCGTGACCCAGGTGTGGGCCACCGAATGGGGCTGGTCCAGCTACGCCGGGCCAGTGGAAATGCAGGCCGTCATCGGCGTCGACGGGCAGGCCGACTACACCCTGCGCCGGCTGGCCCTGATGAGCGCCATGGACTACCAGCGCATCTTCCTGTTCAACCTCAGCGACCTGGACGCCCGTGCTTCCCCGCGCGACCAGTACTACGGGCTGGTGGACATCAATGGCAGCCCGAAACCGGTGTACACCGCCCTCAAGAACTTCCTCGGGGTCACGGGCGCGCGCCTGGAACCGGCGGACGCCCCCACCTACACCAACGGCCCGGGCGATCTGTACAACGTGGCCTGGACCCGTGCCGACGGTACCCACCTGTGGCTGTTCTGGAGTGCGTCGGGCAGTTCGGTGACGTTGCCGTCGGTGACCTCGGCCGCCTTGTTCGACCCGCTCAAGGGCACCCGCACCGACCTGGCCAACGCCCAGGGCATCAGTGTTCCGCTCAAGACCAGCCTGCAGATGCTGGTCTGGTGACAAGGACGATTCAATGCGCATTCTCTGGACATTGCCCTATTTGCCCTGGCCAACCACCAGCGGCGGCAAGACCCGCCAGTACCATCTGTTGCGCAGCCTCGCCGCGCGCGGGCACCGCATTACCCTGCTGGTGCAAGCCAAGACCGACGTCGACCAGGCTACGCGCAACGCGCTGGAGCCGTTTCTGGAGCAGTTGATCGTGCTGCCGCGCCGCCCGTTGCGTAGCCTCAAGACCTTGTTGGCGGTGGCGGCCGCGCCTTACCCGATGCTGGCCAGCATCAATGGCCTGGCCCCGGGGCTGGAGCATTATTTCGACCAGTTGCTCAACGCCCGTTGGGACGTGGTACAGATCGAGCACAGCTATGCCTTCCAGCCGTATGAAGCAGCACTGCGCCGCCACGGCCAGCCGTTCCTGCTGACCGAACACAACATCGAGTCGGCCCTGGGCGCCGCCAGTTACGACCGTTTCCCCGCGTGGCTGAAGCCGTTCACCGCCTATGACCAGTGGCGTTACCGGCGGTGGGAAAAACGCGTGTTCGCCCAGGCCGCGCAACTGGTGGCCGTCACCGAAACAGACGCCGAGCAGATGCAGGTGCTGTTCCAGCGCCAGGCCGCCGTGGTGGTCAACGGCGTGGACTGCCCCCATTACGCCACCGTGCAACCGGCATTAGACAGCCAGCGCCTGCTGTTCATTGGCAACTACGAATACAGCCCTAACCTGGACGCGGTGGAATGGGCCCTGGATGAGATCATACCCAAGGTATGGGCATTGAACCCCGAGGTGCGCCTGGCCGTGTGCGGTTTTGGCTTGCCAGCGCAGTGGCGCGAACGCTGGCCCGACCCTCGGGTCGAATTCCAGGGTTTCGTGCCGGACCTGCGCGCCCTGCAAGCGCAGACGGCGGTGTTTTTCGCGCCGCTACGCCAAGGCGGTGGCTCCAAACTCAAGGTGCTCGAAGCCATGGCCGCCGGCCTGCCCGTGGTCACCACCGGCCAGGGCGTGTCGGGGCTGGCGGTGAGCAACGGCCAGCACTACCTGGGCAGCGAAACCGCCGAAGGCCTGGCGCAACTGTTGGCTGACGCCGTGCGCGACCCCGCGCGCCTGCAACACCTTTCCGATGCCGCGCGTCGTTATGTGCGCGGCCACCACGACTGGACGGTGGCCGCCGCCCAACTCGAACAGGTCTATTCTCGCCTTTTGCAACCTATGGAAGACACCAGCGTATGCGCATAGGACTGGATTATCGCCCCGCCACCAGCTACCCCAACAGCGGCATTGGCCGCCAGACCCTGGCGCTGGAAGAGGCATTGCGGGCCAACCCGGCCGTGCAGTTGCAACTGTTCACCGTGGCCCCCGAAGACCATCGCATTCGCCGCAAGGCCCATTGCCCACGCTGGGGCTCACCCCTGCAGGGCCTGCACCGCCTGCCGGTGCGCCTGAAGTTCGAAGCCGGCTTCCTGCCCGGTGCCCTGCGCGAAGCCGGTATCGAAACGTACATCGCCAACTTCAACATGGGCTTGCCCCTGGGGCGCAAGCCGGAAGGCCTGAAGTACGTGCTACAACTGCACGACCTTTTCCAGCTGACCCTCACCAATGCTCACGGCTCGCAGCTCAAGGCGCGTATCTACGGCTACACCGACAAACTGTCGATCGGCTGGTCGGTAAAGGTGGCGGACCGGGTATGGGTACCGTCCCAGTACACCGCCGACGAACTGGTCAAGCTGTTCCCCGAGGCCCGCGGCAAGGTGCGCGTGCTGCCTAACCTGGTGCAGCCGTTCAGCGGCGAGCCAGGCGACATCAGTGGTCTGCAACTGCCCGCCCGCTACTGGCTGGCCGTGGGCACCCGCGAGCCGCGCAAGAACATTCCCTGGTTCGTCAGCGCCTGGCAGCAAGCGCGCCAGCAGAACCCGGACGTACCGGAGCTGGTGTTGGTAGGCGCCCGCGAGCATCTGCCCAGCGCCCAGCAGCACCTGCACGGCCTGCATTTTCTCAGTGACCTCACAGACGCCCAGTTGCAGGCGCTGTATGCCGGCGCCGCCCGCCTGTGGCAGCCTTCCTACGCCGAAGGCTTCGGCCTGCCGGTGATCGAGGCGCTGGCCCAGGGCACGCCGGTGGCGGTCGCCACCGGCTCGGCGCTTGACGAGATCACCCCGGCCGACAGCCCGCGGTTCTCACCCACCGATACCCCGGCGCTGGTTGAACTGATGACCCGGCTGGCCGCCGAGCGCGTGGCCGACCCTGCACCGCTCAAGGCCTGGGCCGAAGGGTATGGCGAGGCTGCCTACCGACGCCGCTTCGATGAACTGCTCGAGGAGTTGCGCTGATGCCACTGGCTTTTCCCCTCGCCCTGATCATCAGTGTCGCCTTCGGCATCCTGGCCTGGCTGCTGCCCGCCCCCAAGGTGATGGCAGTGATGGTCGGCATCGCCGCCATCATCACCATCATTCGCAAGCCATTGTGGGGGCTGCTGCTGTTTGCGGTGGTCGCCACATTCCTGCCGTACACCACGGTAACCATCGGTATCCGTACCACGGTCTCCGAAGCCCTGGTGATGCTGGTATGGGCCAGCGTCATGGCCCAGCACCTGTTCGGCCAGATGCACCGCGCGCCCAAGGCCTTGCACACCGAGCGCATGGTGGTCGCGTTCATGCTGTTCACCGCCCTGCCCTTCGTGGTTGGCCAGATCGTCATCGATGCCGCGGGCAACGGGCCGGTCAACTGGGTACGGTGGATGTTCAACCTGTCGACCCTGTTCCTGGTGCCACGCCTGCTGGACACCCCGCGCAAGCGCGAGCAACTGGTCATCGCCCTGTTGCTGGGTACCCTGGGCTTGCTGCTGCTGTCGATTCCGGTGTACCTGAAGGACCGCACCCCCGACACCCTCACCGACATCCTCGGGCGGCTGGGCTACGGCTCCGTTGACCAGTTGAGCGAAGGCTTGGCCGGCCTCTCGGGGCGGATGGCGTCGCCCTGGACGCACCCCAACATCACCGGTGGCGCGATGGCCCTGCTGATGCCGCTGGCCGCCTGCTTCGGGCTGACCCGCAAGGGCTGGCCAAAGGCGCTGGGTATCGCGGTGACCCTGCTGGGGCTGTTCGGCCTGCTGCTGACCGGCTCGCGCGGCGCCTTGATCAGCCTGGTACTGGTGCTGATCTGGCTGGCACGCAGGCGCATGCCATATACCGGCCGGGCATTGATGGTGGCCTTGGTGGGCGCTGCCCTGCTGCTGATGTTCTACCCGCCATTGCAGGACCGGGTCATGGACCTGTTCTCCAGCAATGACGCCAGTACCTCGGTGCGCTTCGACGAATACGCCAACTTCCCTCGCGCCATGGCCATGTACCCGCTGGGCATCGGCTTCAAGGTAGACCCACCGGTACCCGGTACCACCTTGTGGGGTATCTCCAACCTATACCTGAACTACATCTACAAGCTGGGCGTGCTGGGGCTGCTGATGTTCCTGGTGGTGATCCGCAGCTGGTGGAGATACACCCGCCCCACCACCGCTGCCCTGGTGCTGACCCACGACAACGCCTTGTGGATGGGCACCCTGATCGGCCTGCTGGCCGCCCTGGTCAGCGGCCTGTTTGACCACTATTTCAGTTTTACCATGGTGCTGGTCGCTCTGTTCTGGCTGCTGCTGGGCCTGAACCTCCAAGAAGCCAGGCGCCTGCGCACTGCCGCCGACACCCCTCTCGCACTCCCCGGAAATCGCCCATGAGACATCGGATTTATCATTCGCGAAACCTGCGCCACGCCCTCCCTGAATACGCCATCAAGATGGGGGTGAGCACCGAAGAACTGGAAGCTGCCTACGACTGGATGCTGGCCAACGAAGTGCTGTTCGAACAACCGCTCAAGGGCGACACGCTGTGCTTCATCAGTTACGTGAACATCGAACCGCGCATCGAAAACCCGCTGGCCCGGCGCTTCTACGCGCTGCTGGGCCGCGAGATCAAGGGCGCCTTGATCCCGCTGTATGGCAAGAACTGGGCGACCCTGCGTGACCGCATGCTGCGGACCTGGGAGCAGGCTTACAACATCCTGATCTGCAAGATCCCCAGCCACACCATCCGCCTGGCCTGGCTGCGCCTGGGGGGCGCGAAGATCGGCAAGGGCTCCACGGTGTGGCGCAACACCGAAGTGCTAGGCGTCGACAGCCTGCGCATTGGCGATGACACCGTGGTGGGCTGGCACTGCCAGCTGGACGCCCGGGGGGGCCTGATCATCGGCAACCACGTGACCATCGCCTCCCATGTGCTGCTCATCGCCGGCGGCCATGATACCCAGGCCCCGGAATTCTGGGCCGTGGGCGGGCCGATCTTCATTGACGACTATGCCTGGATCGCCAGCCGTGCGCTGCTGTCGTTCGGCGCGCACATTGGCGAAGGGGCCATCGTCGGGGGCAACAGCGTGGTCAGCAAACCGGTGGCGCCCTATGCCATCGTCGGCGGCCCCAATGCCGAGGTCAAAGGTGAGCGCTGCCGCAACCTCAACTACAAGGTGGGCGGCAAAGGCCTGTTCACCCTGTTCCACTGAGACCTGCCATGTTCGGCTCGACGTTGTGGTTGACCCTGGCCACCCTCACGGGCCTGGCCGCCGGCTTTGCCCGGGAATGGTTGCTGGTGGCCTCCTGGGGCGCCGGTGGGCAGAGCGATGCCTTCCTGGTGTCGCTGTTCCTCCCCGAAGCCCTGCGCATGGCGCTGGCGGCCGGGCTGTTGAGTGCCGCTGCGCTGCCGCTGTTCCAGCAGCGTGACGGTGATGGCCAGCGCGCCTGGCTGGGGGCGCTGGTACCACGCCTGTTCTTGCTGGGGCTGGGGCTTGCCCTGGTACTGAGCCTGGCCGCGCCGCTGCTGGTGCGTGCCATCGGCCCGGGCCTGGACAGCGATGGCTACGCCCGTGCTGCCGGCTCGCTGCACTGGCTGGCCTGGTGTGCACCGGGCTTCCTCCTGCATGCGCTATTCTGCGTCCCCCTGCAGGCTCGCTCGCGGTTCGTGCTGGCGGGGCTTGGCTCATTGCTGTTCAACCTGCCGCCGGTGCTGTACCTGGCCATGCTGCGCCACGACGCCACGACCACGGGCCTGGCCTGTGCCTGTGTGCTGGGCAGTTGGCTGATGCCCGCGGTGCTGGCCCCGTCGCTGCTGCGCGCCGGCTGGCGCCCCTGGCAGCGCGAACAGGCGCCAGGGGCGGTACGCGAACTGTTGCAACGCATCGGTCCGTTGCTGAGCAGCAACCTGGCCAGCCAGGGCCTGGCGCTGCTGGAGCGCATGGTCGCGTCGCTGCTGGGCGAAGGCGCGGTGACCTGGATCAACCTGGCGCGCAAGTTGATCAACCTGCCGCTGATTGCCCTGATGAGCCTGAACCAGGTCCTGCTGGGGTTGATGAGCGGCAGCGCCGGCGCACAGCGCCTGACCTTGCTGCGCAAGGGCCTGAGCAGCGCCACCTTGCTGACCGTGCCGGCCGTCACTGGCCTGATCGGCGCCTCGGCGGCACTGGTCACCCTGCTATTGCCCAACCAGTCGGCTGGCAGCCCCTTGCCGGACCTGCTGGCCTGGTTCTGCGCCCCGCTGATGTTTGGCGCCTGGAATGCCCTGCTGGCGCGCTACGCCTATGCGGCCGGCGATACCCGCATGCCGCTCAACTGCGAACTGGCGGGCAGCTTGCTGAACGCCGTGCTGCTTGGCGTCTTGCCCTGGGTATTCGGCCTGATCGGCATCGCCATGGCGGCCTTGTGTGGCGTGCTGCTGACCGGCGTATTGCTGATGCGCCGCCAGGCGCTGCTCGGGCAATTGCCGTGGCGCAGCCATTGGTTACTGGGTGCGGTGGCGATGTTGCTGGCGGCCCTGGTGGTGCATCCATTACCCGGCATGTGGGTGCAACTGGCGGTCAGTTGCTTGTGCGGGCTAGTGTTGCTGGTGGGGCTGGGAGTGTGGCTGCGGCCTTGGGCGCGGGGGTGAGGATCAATGGGTTCCAGCCCCTTGCTGGGGATGTTGTGGGGGGGGCTGACGCTTCTCTGATCCTTCACCGGGCTGTCTGCCATTTCTGAATATAGCTAATAAACTCCCCATGCGCCCTACGAACAGTGCGCTAACTTTTGATGTCAGCGACCTTACCCATGGAGTTCGTGGTGGTCACCCCTAGAGGGCGCAGAGTCTAGGTCGAGAGAGATCCGGTGTCCATGGGTAGGCCTGCTGGTGCAGAGGCTTCAGTAGTGACCAGCCCAAAGGGACAAACCACGCACTTTTCACGCAGTAGTTTCACGCACTGGGAATGCGTGAAAGGTTCCTGGGAGCTAGCCTGGCCGCCTCAATACGAACGGTACGAACTCTGGAGTACCAACGATACGCAGAGGCTGGTACGCAAGAGGGTACGCAACGAGGTCCTAGATGGACACCGGGGCGGGGGGGGCCTGTTCGGGTTGGTTTCCATCCCAAGTTTTCCACGAAAAACATCGTTTACGGATGGCAATCATGCCCCGTCGAGGTTGCTGCAACACTTCGCTGTAACAGTGGCTGTAACAGCTAATAGTGCGGAGGTGACGATCATTTCCAATCTCGTAGAACTGCCGCCATAATCGGCTGGTGCTGAGTTAGGTATGCCGAGGGAACGGAATGTTGGGATGGATGTTGGATCGGACAAAAATGGCGAGGATTGCCGGTAAGTGGATTGATGCGGCGGGAATTGATCCTGGCGACCGTGGCCAAGTCGCAGCCATGGCCCATGCATTGATGAAGGCATCCGGAATGCGAGCAGAGGATGCGTGGTTGTCCTGTCTTTCAAAGTGGATGCTGGAGCACCCCAACGCTAGGGCCAGAACCCAATTAGCGCTTGGCATGAATAGCTTTCTCGATATCTACGAGCACAGCGCTGGCCTTCATCCAGAATCCAGAGTCGGCGCGAGATTTGTTGCTGACACGATCCTCGAGGAAGGACATGCCACTCCCTCTAATCAGCAATATAACCTGGCTCCTCAGCCCTCCCAATCCGCCTCACTCACGCCTGCTCAGAATGATTCCACTCTCGACCGTGCGACCACCCAATTGCCTGGCGCAATGGAAAGCAGCCCTCCAGTTTACAGTCCCGATAAGGCGGTCGCTTTTGATCGAGCGCTGCAGTTTTTGAGGCGATACCTTCGTCAAAATGGCTATGCATTGCATTGGGTAGCGAAAACCAGGGCGGATACGCCAAGCATCGAAGCTGCTAAGGATGGTGTCGTCTTCCACATCGTTCTTCATGCAAGTAATAGCCCCGTGGGGAGACCGGCCCCATTCATGATTGATCGATGCGTGGAGCACTCGGCGAAGAAGGGTGGAGTTGTCAGAATCGCCCGGGTTGGCCTGGCTTCACCTTCAGCTTTGACTCAGGGAGAATTTGTTTTTTCTGGGCTTGAGTCTCTGGCCGATTATTACGCTGGCCTGAAACGCTGAGGTCTGCGACTCGGCTGCAACGGCAAGTGTCCCGCAGCGTGGGACACCTCTTGGCCGGCTGTGTTGAAGGCAGGTCTGGTGGAGAGGCCCGTGACTGGTCTTCTGGGAGTGCAGGCTGTTGGGAATGCAGCGAGGAACGTCTGGATACGCTCGGGAGTTACGGGCAATTAGCTGTCAGGCTCGCTACCGAGCCAATGGATACGTGCGGCGTTACCCAGGCGCTGGCCAGAGTGCTCAGCACACTCAAAGGCTCGACCTAGACACCTCCAGTGCAATACATTTCGCTGGGTTCCTACGGAGATGCTACGAATGATGAAGCTTACAATCGTGACGTGGGTTGCCGCTAGCCTAGTACTCGTTATGGTCTATCACATGGACTCCGGCAGTGAGAGCGCTGCAAAGGCAGCGGCAGTCCACTTCGCGCAGATAGGCAATCCAGACTCGGTGAAATTTCGTGGGGTTCACAGAACACGGTCGAGTGATTTGGTGTGTGGGGAGATTGTGTTTCAGGAGAAAAGCGGAGGGTGGTCAGGCTGGCAGCCTTTCAGGGTCGATTCGGGGGTGATGACGTTGATGAAGGATTCGAGCCACGCTGATACGGGCGCTTGTTCGAAGGTCTAGCGTTAACGGGCGCGTGTTCTTGGAGTCGCCGGATCGATACAGCGAACGCCTGACCCTTTAAAGTTCGGAACTCAGGCTATTAGGGGAAAATGTGAACTGCTGGTGCAAGAAGGGACAACCGGCTTCACAACTCGCGCTTCAGAAAAGTCCTAGGACGATTCCCACAACCTCTGCGATAATCGCCTTACAGCGTTAAAAGAATTTGGAAATGTCTCCATATTTCACGTTCTTGATTCCCGCTTGCACTGGCTTTTCTCTACAGCTACTCTCCGTTCGCCGCTGCTCATCAGCGGTCGGATTTAGCAGTCCGAATACGTCAGGCGTATAGCGCATCCATAGCCATTGCCAGTGTTCCACGCTGCAATGTCATGTTATGGCGGCTGTGCGTGGGGCACCTTCGGGTGCGCCGGGTACCTGACGGTCCGGTCTGCTAACCCGCGTACAACCGCCACCTCTTCGTTTAGCAGCGGGTCTTGGCGGTTTCAATCAAACGTCAGGAGCAGAGCGCCATGTTCAAACCGGTCCCCGATCCACCCGATTCAACTTCACCACCGTTACCACCCGAAGCCTTCGCTGCCGAAGGAAAATCCCCGTACCCCGATCCCATCCTGTTAAGCCACCACTTCACCGCTCATCACGCCTTTGGCCCCTGCGTCGGCGACATGCCCATCTTCGCCGTGCGCGAAGGCATGCCGTTGGAGGAGGTGTTGGTTCAGGCCAGTTCGTATCTGCGTAGCGCCAGTGCGGGTGCTGCCGAGCTGGTGGAGAACTGCCCGGAGGAGTGGCGGGCGTTGGCTCGGAATGTTGAGCATGTGAGTGAGATTGCTCGGGCGTTGGTAGAGGCTGCGGTGGCTGGCTTGCCTCGGGCGGGGTAGGTCGGTTCGTGCTCTATGGCTGTAGACGCTTTCTATTTTGAGCCTGGGTTTAGTTCGGGAATCAGTCGTCGCATGGGCCCGTACTGCGCGGTGTTCTTTTTCCCGAGCTTCGCCCGGTCCCACAGTGGATGCGCGCGGGGGCGGCAGGCTATGGCCACGCCATGATCTGTGGCGGCTGCATGTGCGTGTTCACGCTTACGGCCATTCGCCCACCATCTTGGTAAATCTCCGGCCTCCCCTTTCCACATAACACCTGTGCCCCCAGGGCCATTAATCCCCCCCGCCCCGCTTCGTATAGTGGCTCCATCAACCAAAAAGGAGCCTGCCCCATGAACAGTGCCTTCATCCCCGCCGCGACCGCTGACGCCGAATACTTCGAATACAGCAAGGCCGCCAACCCGATCAGCGCCAACCTGATCAGCCGTATCCCTTACCATAGTTTCCCCGCCACGCTGTGCGCCGATGGCCCCTCCCGGGTAGTGCCGCTGGACCTGAGCGAACACCTGGGCTGCGCCGGGCCCGCCACCGGGCCAGGGCTGTGTGCCAACTTCATTCGCCTGAACGCCGGCGACAACCTGCGCCTGGCGCCCAACGCCACCTCGCAGGTGCTGTACGTGATCGCGGGCTCTGGCCGCTTGAGCCAGGGCGATAGCCAGTTCGAGTGGCATCAGGGCTGCTTCATCGCCCTGCCAGGCCTGCAGGCGACAACACTGACCGCCAGTGCCGATAGCCGCTTCTATTACGTGCACGACGAACCGCTGTTGCGCTACCTGGGCGTGACCACGGGCCAGGACCGTTTCAGCGCCACGCTGTACCCGGCCGAGGTTGCCAACGCCAAGCTGCGCGAAGCAGCCGACGATCCCCGGGCCCAGGACCGTAGCCGCATCAGCATCCTGCTGGGCAACCGACATTTCCCACAGACCCGCACCGTGACCCACGTGCTGTGGGCCATGTACGGCATTCTGCCGCCAGGCTCGGTGCAGAAACCCCACCGTCACCAATCCATCGCCCTGGATTTCATCATCGATGCGCCGCAAGGCTGTTACACCCTGGTGGGCACAGAACTGGACGATGCCGGGCAGATCCGCAACCCCACCCGCGTGGACTGGGCGCCTGGCCTGGCGTTCGTCACACCGCCTGGGTACTGGCATGCCCATTACAACGAGTCGGACCGCGAAGCGTTCCTCATCCCTATTCAGGACGCCGGCCTGCAGACCCACCTGCGGGCCCTGGACATTCGTTTCAGTTAAGCCAATACGGTGGGGTGCCGACGCGCTCGACCATGAAGTCGATGAAGCTGCGCACTTTGGAGGAGACAATGCGCTTGGGCGGATAGACGAACCAAAGCGCCGCCTCCCCCGCGGGCACCTGCCACTCGGGCAGCCAGCGGTGCAGGCGGCCACTGCCCAGGCCGTCGGCCGCCAACCAGAGTGGCAGCAGCGCCAGGCCCAGGCCCTGCTCCGCCGCCAGACGCCGGGCGTCCAGGTCGTTGATGCGCAGCGGGCCGTGCAGGGTCACGGCCACGCCGGTCTGCTCACGGTAGAACATCACCTCATCGGCGGGCCCGGGCCCCAGGATCGCCGGGTAATCAATCAGGCGTTGCGGCTCATCCGGCGGCGCATGCCGAGCGGCGAAGGCCTTGCCCACGCACAGCACCCACTGCTCATCCGCCAATTTGCGCGCCTTGAGGCCGGAGTCAGGCAAGGTACCGCGGCGGATCGCCAGGTCCATGCCGCTCTCGATCAGGTTCACCCGCGCATCATCCAGCACCAGTTCCACCTGGATATCCGGGTAACGCTGCAGGAATTCGCCGAGCCAGGGCAGCACGTGGTGGCGGGAAAAGGCCGGTGGCACGCTGACCTTGAGCAGCCCACGCGGGTGCTGGTTCAAGGCGGAAGTGGCGGCGCGCGCCTGTTCCAGTTCAGCCAATACCCGCCGCGCGTGGTGCAGAAAAGTCTGCCCGCCTTCGGTCAGGTGCAAGGTACGGGTGGAACGGTTGAACAGGGCAATGCCCAGGTCCTGCTCCAGGTCCTTAACATAGCGCGACACCGTCGAGGCCTTGATGCCAAGGCGCTCGGCTGCGCGGGAGAAATTATTGCCGTCGGCGGCCTCGACGAAGGCGGTCAGGGCGGCGAAGTAGTCCACGGGGAAGCTCCATTGGCCAGGAGGTGTATCATCGCAAGGTCGATGGCTGGATACCACCTGAACGGTTTACCCCCTGCACGACCAAGCGCCAGCTCGGGACCAGACACCGCGGCGCATCAGCCCGTGCGCGTTGCGGTCTTCCCGAGCTTCGCCGGATGGCCGGCACCCCGCTCCTGCCGGGTGCCGGTCAGGCCACCGCAGGCAAACGCCGGCGCCGCAGCCACCAACCCAGCACTGCCAGCACCACCAGGACACCCACCACCATGGCGGGCACGATGTACGGCTGCACCACCGCCAGCAACGGTTTCTCGCCACCCTGGCGGGCGATCATCACGTCGTGGGCGCTGACTTCATGGGACGGGTTGCCGAAGTTGCGCAGCACGTAGTTGGCGATGTCAGCGATCTGCTGGTCGTTCAACTGCGCCACGTAGCTGACCTCGTCGAAGCGTGGCATCAGCACATGGTGCCCACCTTCCTGGCGGTCCACGCCATACAGAATGGCTGCGATCAGGTTGGCCGAGTTGGCCATGCCGGTCGCCGTGTTGTGGAACAGCGACGGGTAAGCCTGGTTGGCACTGCCCTGCCCGCCCGGCTGGTGGCAACTGGCGCAGTAGCCGCTGTACAACTGGGCACCAGTACGCACGCTGTCATGGGCGTTGAACGGGGCCATGCCGCGCACCTGGTCTTCACCGCTGTGGGCCGCACCGAACTCATAGGCCGGGCGTACTTCGCCTTCGCTACGCACGGGGTTGGTGCTCTTGAGGTACGCCGCGATCGCCTGCAAGTCAGTGTCCGGCAGGAATTGCAGGCTGTTCTGCACCGCCTCCGCCATGCCGCCGCCCGCCTGGTTTTTGCCCTCGGCGTGGCCGGTACGCAGGTACTGCACCAGCTCTGCGTCGCTCCAGCCACCAATGCCGCTGACCTTGTCAGAGGTGATGTTGGGCGCGTACCACGGCCCCACCATGCCGCCGGACAAGGCCTGACCCTTGATTTCCGCCATCAGCGGGTTGCGCGGGGTGTGGCAGGCGCCGCAGTGTTCAAGGGTGTTGGTCAGGTACTCTCCGCGCACCAGCTCCGGGGTCGGCAACGGCGCTGCCCGGGTGGTGCGGCTGTCGAGGAACAGCAGGTTCCAGCCGGCCATGGACAAGCGAATGTTGAAGGGGAAGTTCAACGCAGTGGTCGGCGCCGGGGTGTCGATGGGCGCCACCGAGTGCATGAAGTAGGCATACAACGCGGCCACGTCGCTGTCGCTCATGTGCACGTACGAGGTGTAAGGCATTGCCGGGTACAGGTAACCGCCGTCGGCGCGCACACCATCGCGCACCGCGTGGGCGAACTGCGCCTCGGTGTAATGACCGATGCCGGCGGTTTTCGACGGGGTGATGTTGGTGGAATAGATCGACCCGAACGGCGAGTTGATCGCATACCCGCCCGCGAACGACTTGCCGCTGTCGGGCACCGTGTGGCACGCCATGCAATCGGCAGCCACCGCCAGGCGGCGGCCCTGCTCTTCCTGGGACAGCACGCCGCCAACGGGCGTCACCGCCGGGGCGGGCACGGTGTCCTGGGCACGGGCCACGCCCGCCACTGCCAGCATCGCCACCAGCAGGTGGGCTTTGAAGGTAAAGGTCATGTGCTCAACCCCGCGCCAATGCTTTGCTCATGTCGTCGGCGGCCTTGATCGCCAGCGCCGCCATGGTCAGGGTGGTGTTGACGACGCTGGCCGAGGCCATGGCGCCGCCACCGGGCAGCCACAGGTTGGCATGGTCGTGGGTGCGGCAGTCGCCGTTGACCACCGAATCACGCGGGTCGTTGCCCATGATGGTGCCGCCCATGATGTGGTTGTTGGCGTTCAGGCTGGTGGTGATGACGAACTCGGTGGCGCCGAACAGGCTGCCAATGTGCTCCAACTGCGCATGGGCCGCCTCGGCGCCCTTGCGCACGTAGTCGCCCACGTCGTAGTAGATATCCGGGCACGCCAGGCCGTGTGGGTCCTTGCGGGTAGTGCTCAGGGTCAGGCGGTTGTTGGGGTCCGGCAACGGCTCCAGGCTGATCGACAGGTCGACGCCGTGGGTGGAACGGCGGCGGATTTCGGCTTCCAGCGCCTTGCCCACCAGTCCCATGGCCAGGGCCTGTTCGGTGGCCTTGGCGACCTGCGTGATGTTGTTCAGGATCATTTTGTTGGCCGAGTACCTGGAGCGGAACTCGCCGTCACGCGGGCCGACAATACAGCTGCTCTGCGCTGGGCCACGGCCGATCCACAGCGGCTCGTTGGCAATGAACGAACAGTGGAAACCGGAGTGGTCCATCATGTTGCGCCCCACCTGGTCGGAGGAGTTGGCAATACCGTGGGGGTTGCGCTCGTTGGCGGCCAACAGCAGCAGGCGCGGGGTCTCCAGGGCGTTGCAGGCCAGGGCGAAGACCTTGCCGCTGGCCTTGTGCGACTTGCCATCGGCGCTCAGCCAGTGCACGGCTGTCACGCGGTTGCCCTCGTCGGTGTCGATCTTGTAGACCACTGCCTCGGTCAGCGCCAGGGCGCCATTGCGCTCGGCTTCTTCGATGGTGTGGATGGCGTTGTACATGGCGCCGATCGGGCAGATCGGCTGGCAATTGTTGTTGCCACAGCAGGTCGGCCGGCCTTTCCACGGCCGCGTGCTGCGGCCCTGGGGAATGGGGATGTGCTTGTAGCCGTGGGCATTGACCACTTCGGCGAAGCGCTTGTCACCGTAGCCCCACGGCACCATGTCCATGGGGTACGGCTGGCTGCGCTCGCGCGGGCTTTGCAGTTCCGGGTCGCTGGGGCCAGCCACGCCCATCGCCTCTTCGGCGCGGCAGTAGTAGGGTTCCAGCTCGTCGTAGCTGATCGGCCAGTCACGGCCCACGCCGTATTCGGACTGCATGCGCAGGTCCACCGGCAGGTGGCGCCAGCACGACGCCGCCCAGTGCCAGGTGGTGCCGCCCAGGGTGCGCAGGTAACCCTGCTGGAAGCTGCTGCCGCTCGGCCCGCTGAGCCCCACGTAGTTGTTTTTCGGGAAGTACAGCGGCGCGGGCGCGTGCTCGGCTTGCGGGTACAGGCCCTGGAAGTCGGAGCCGATGCGGTTGTCGAACGGCATGTTGCGCCAGTTCTCCACCGCCTGGGCGCGCTGAATGCGCAGGCCCGCTTCGAGGATCAGCACCGAGTGCCCCTCGGCCACCAACTGGTTGGCGATCAATGCTCCGGCCACGCCGGAACCCACCACGACCACGTCGGCGGTCACATCGCCATTGGCGTCAAATACCGGCTTTCTCATGCTGCGCTCCTCGGGCCGTAGATCGATGCACTGGCATCGGGAATGGCGGCGGTCCACCACAGCGGGCCATTGCCGCAGTAGGTGGGCACGATCAATCCATCACTGGCGGGGCGGTACATGAGCGCATCCTTGTAAGTAATCAGCACCGCGTCCTGGCCGTGGCCGACGGTGCCCTTGAACCATGCCGCCACCAGGGCCAGGGCGGCATCTGCTTCATTGATCTGCCGCGCGGCAGCCAACAGCGCCTCGGCGCTGTCACGGTTGGCCGGCACGGCGGCCAGCTTGCTCAGGTTGGCCAACGACGCGGCCATGCCCGGTTTCTGCGCGATCAGCGCGCGGGCGATACGCCCGGCGATCAGGGGATCAAGGTCGTCGTAGCCAGTCAGCACCTGGGACACCAGGAAAAAGCCCTGCGCATCCAGCTCCCGGCCATCAGCCAGCGCCAGCGGCGACCAGCCCAGGGTACTGGCCATGCCAGCCTGGAGCGCGGCCACGGCGAAGGCGGTCAGCACCGTGCGGCGTTTGAGCGGCGCGTGCCACGGGGAGGGTTGCGAAGGATCAGGTTCAAGGGCTTGCATGGGTATTCTCTCGGTCAGGCAAGGCATGGCCACGGGTGGCCCGGGCTCTGGTTTTACTGAACTGAAACCGGTTTCAGAAACACGCCAAAAAAAACCTGCACGGGGCTCCGGGCAGGTCATCCATGGGTGTCGAGGTTGGCTTCCAGCCAGCTGCCGCGCAAACGTATGCGGCAGAGTGTCGCGAGGGTATACCAAAGTGCTGTCAACGCAATGTTAAATTGCTTACATGTTTGGTAAATCACTGTTTCTAAAAAGGTAATGATCGATAGCCGAGCGTGCCGGGCCTGTGCGCAATGCCTTGAACGTCCAGGCAACGCTTGCGCAGTCACTCCAAAATCAGTGACCGGCTCCAGCAGCGGCAATGAATGGCATCAGGCGGCGACCTTCTGCCGCTTTCTTGACCCGCACCCTGGCGGCCAAGCAGGCCCTCACCCCCGCAAACATTGAGCCAACCCCGCCCTGCCCGCCCTTGGCACCCATCTTGCTGTGATTGGCCACCACCCGACACTCAGGAGGTGAAGGATGTTCATCACCAACAGCACGACCCAGCACATTGCTGTGAAAACCCCTGCCGCGGCGACGTTGACCGCCGCGGACAAGGACCAGTACACCACCGTCGCCACCTCGGCGACGCCGCTGACCGCGACGACGTCCAGCAGCACCGACGATTCGGCGCAGACCAGCAGCGACAGCTCAAGCTTCGATGAAGCCTTTGCCAAGATGATGGTCAACCTCAAGGCGGCCACCGCCAACAGCACCGACGACACCACCGAGGCCCAGGCCGCGACGGCGTCGGTGGCATCGGCCGTGGCTGCCGCTGACAACAGCGGCGCGCAGACCACCACCGCCGCGGCTTCGGACTCCCAGGCCAACTCCGCCAGCCTGGCCGTCGCCGCGTCGGACCTGACTGGCAGCACCAGCAGCACCGCAAGCTCGGCCAGCGATCAGTTCAAGGAGTACATGAACGAAAGCGACGCCGAGAAGATGCGCCAGGAACTGACGGGGGTGACCAAGGACGAGTACAACGCCATGACGCCTGACCAACAGGCTGCCGTGGACAAGAAAGTCGCCGACCTGACCAAGGAAAAGACCCAGGTAGCGCAGGACAACATCAACACCAAGATCGCCATGCTCAAGGCCGAGATGGCCTGATCACGGTAGCGCACTGCCCCCTGCCCGGTTTTACCGGGCAGGGGTGGTCGTTCAGCCTCGCAGCAGGCGCTCCGCCGCCACCGGCTTGAGCCGCGGCGTCAGCAGGTGAATGACCACGATCGCCACCAGGTATGCACTGCCGGCCACGATGAAAATCGGCTGGTAGGACTTGAACACGTCAAGGATATAGCCATTGTAGGTGGTCATCAGCATGCCCCCCATGGCGCCCGCCGTACCGCCGATGCCGATCACCGAAGCCACCGCCTGTTTCGGGAACAGGTCGGAAGGCAAGGTCATCAGGTTGGCCGACCACGCCTGGTGCGAAGCCGCCGCCAGGCCGATGATTGCCACCACCAGCCACAGGCTTGAGACGAACTGGGCGGTAACAATAGGGATCACCGCCAACGCGCACAGCAGCATGGTGGTCTTGCGCGCCGCGTTGGCGCTGCGCCCGTTCTTCAACTGCCGGGACGAGCCCCACCCACCCAGCACCGACCCCACGTCAGCCAGCAGGTAGACCGCGATCAGGGGCGGTCCGAAGGACTTCAGGTCCAGGCCGTATGTCTTGCCCAGGAAGTCCGGCAGCCAGAACAGGTACAGCCACCAGATGGGGTCGGTGAGAAACTTGCCGGCCGCGTAGGCCCAGGTTTCGCGAAAGGTCAGCAGCTTGAACCAGGAGAATTTCGCCGGGGTAGCGTCGACCGGCAGCGATGGGTCGGTGTCGCTCTGGATGTAGGCCAGCTCCTTGGCACTGACCTTCTCGTGCTGTTGCGGACTGCGGTACATCAGCATCCAGGCGATCAGCCACAGCGCGGTGACCACGCCAATGGAGATGAACGCCGCGCGCCAGCCCCAGGCCAACGTAATGGCCGGCACCAACAGCGGGGTGACGATGGGGCCGAAGGCCGTGCCAGCGTTGAAGATACCGGTGGCCTGGGCGCGCTCCTTTTGTGGAAACCACTCCGACACGGCTTTCAGGCTGGCGGGAAAGCTCCCCGATTCGCCAAAGCCCAGGGCAAAGCGCGCCAGGGCAAACTGCGTCACCCCTTGCACCAGGCCATGGCCGATGCTGGCCAGGGTCCACACGGTGAAGGCCAGGGCATAACCGATGCGCACGCCCACCTTGTCGATGATGCGCCCGAACGTCAGAAAGCCAATGGCGTAGGCACACTGGAACCAGAACACGATGGTGGCGTAGTCGGTCTCGGACCATTTGAGGTCCGCGGTGAGGGTGGGCTTGAGGATACCGATCATCTGCCGGTCGATGTAGTTGATGCCGATGGCGACGAACAACAAGGCACAGATGGTCCAGCGGTAGCGGCTGGTGAGGGGGCGGGACACGGACGGGGCGGCCTGCGACTGGGGCGCGGGCCCGATATCGATTGTCATGCTGCGGCTTCCTTTATTGTTTTTATTGATCCACTCGACAGCAGAGCGGTGGATTTGTATGACATCGTATGACGGGCCTTGCAGGGTGTCAAATGTCCCCTGTGGGAACTTGTGTGGCTTTAAATGCTTGCTGGCAAGCCCGCTTCTGCATTGAGCGCGTGGCTGCCTGAAGGGGTCAGACGCTTGGCAAGGTAGGACAACAACGCCTGCACCTTGGGAAGGTTCTCGCGGCTTTTCAGCCATACCAGGTTCATGGGCAAGCCATCTGTCGCCAGGTGCGGCAGCACTTCCACCATGGCGCCGCTGTCCAGGTGCTTCTGCGCCAGCCAAGTGGGCAACTGGGCGATGCCCAGGCCGGCGAGCACCGCCATGACTTCGCCCTCACCATCACCCACCGCCACATGGGGGTGCATGATGCGTCGCTCCAGGTCCCCCGGCTGGCTGCCCTTGAAGTACCAGGGGCTGACCATGCCGTCATTCTGGCCGTAGCCCACGCACTGGTGGTGCTCCAGGTCAGGCGCCGACAGCGGCGTGCCGTGCTCGCGCAGGTATTGGGCCGAGGCACAGAAGATCAGCCGTTGGGTGCCGAAGAAACGGTGGCCCACGGCCGATGACCAGGCATCCGAACCACCCAGGCGCACGACGATGTCGATCCCTTCGTGAACCGGGTCCACAAAGCGGTCGGAGAATGAAACCTGAGGCTGCAAGCGGGGGTGCAGGCGGACGAAGTCGAGAATCAGCGGCAGCACATGCAGGCGCCCATACGACGCTGGCAGGTCGATGCGTACCTTGCCGTGGGGCTCGGTCTGTTCCAGGGCCAGCACGCCCTCCACTTCTTCCAGGTCCGACAACACGGTGGCGCAGGTGCGGTAAAACGTCTGGCCGGCTTCGGTCAACGCCAGGCGCCGTGTGGTGCGCTGGAACAGCCGCGTGCCCAGGCGGGTCTCGAGGCGCGCGACGCTCTTGCTCACCGCCGAACCCGTGAGGTTCAGGCGCTCGGCGGCGGCCGTGAAACTGCCCAGGTCCGCCACGGTGACGAACACGTCCAGGCCCTTGAGGCGTTCAGAAGAATACATCGGCATCCTCATTGATGAATATGATTCAGATCAGCTAGTCGTAAATGCCAGAGATGAACACGAAATTCTCTAATAGCCTAGTCCAATCTATTATTGGAGTACCCTGTTCATGCCGTCGCCCACGTTGGCCCACGCCACGCCTACCGCCCCCGCTACTTCACACACGGGCCTGCCGATACTGATCATGATGGTGGCCGCGTTCATCATCGTCACCACCGAATTCCTGATCGTCGGCCTGCTGCCAGCCCTGGCCCGCGACCTGAACATCTCCATCGCCCTGGCTGGCCAGGTGGTGACCTTGTTCGCGTTCACGGTGATGCTGTTCGGGCCGGTGCTGACCGCGCGCCTGGCCCACGTGCCACGCAAGCAACTGTTCACGGTGATCCTGCTGGTATTTGCCGCCTCGAACGTGCTGGCGGCGCTGTCCACCAACATCTGGATGATGGCGGTGGCGCGCTTCATCCCCGCCCTGGGGCTGCCGGTATTCTGGGGCACGGCCAGCGAAACGGCCGGGCAATTGGCCGGGCCGGGCAATGAAGGCAAGGCCGTCTCGAAGGTCTACCTGGGCATTTCCGCGGCGCTGGTGTTCGGTGTGCCGCTGGGCACCGTCGCGGCCGACAGCATCGGCTGGCGCGGCAGCTTCTGGGTATTGGCCAGCGTGTCGCTGCTGATCGCCCTGCTGATGCACTGGCGGATGCCCGCCCTGCCCGCCTCACCCAAGGCTGACCAGGCAGCGCCGCAGACCGCCATCTTGCGCCAGCCACGTTTCCTTGCGCATGTGCTGCTGTCGGTCGTGGCGTTCACGGCCATGTTTACTGCCTACACCTACCTGGCCGATCTGCTCGAGCGCCTGGCCGGCATTCCTCCCAGCCAGGTGGGCTGGTGGTTGATGGGCTTCGGCGCGGTGGGCATGCTGGGCAACCAGTGGGGCGGCAGCCTGGTGGACCGGCGGCCACTGGGAGCCATGGTGCTGTTCCTGCTGGTGATGGGCGCCGGAATGCTGGCCGTGGTGCCCCTGGCAGCCAACCACCTGGGTCTGGTGGCCGCGCTGGTAGCGTGGGGCATCGGCTATACCGCGCTGTTTCCGGTGTGCCAGGTGCGGGTCATGCAGGCCGGCGGTAGCGCCCAGGCGCTGGCAGCGTCGTTGAACATCTCGGCGGCCAATGCCGGGATTGGCTTGGGGGCTATCGTCGGCGGCGTGGGCATACGTGACTATGGCGTGGGGTCGGTGGGGGTGATTGCCACCGCACTGGCGGCGGTGGCAGTGGTCATTGCCCTGCTGATGATGCGCCGCAAGGGCTGACACGGGCCAAGTGTGGGCCGCTCAAAGGAACGCCGCCAACGCGCTGCTGTGGGTGCGCTCGAACTGCAGCGGGGTCACGGTGATGTGGCCGGCGCGCAGTTCGGCCGTCTCGGTACCGTCCTGGTCCGGGCGGCCATGGCGTTCCAGCTTGAGCCAGTGGTAACCGATACCACGCGGGTCCACTTCGGAACGAACGGACAAACCCTTCAATACCCCGCTGCCCTGGCGGGTCAGCTTCAGGCCACGCACCGCATCGGGCGTGGTGCTGGGGAAGTTGATGTTCAAGCACACATCCTGCGGCCAGCCCATGTCCAGCAGTTGCGCAACCACCCGCGCGCCATGCTCGCGCGCGACCGCCCATGGCACGGCGTCACGGTCGCTGAAGGCTTGGCTGAGGGCCAGTGAGCGCACACCGAACAGCATGCCGGTCATGGCCGCGCCGACGGTGCCCGAGTAGGCCGTCTCGATCCCGAGGTTGGCACCCCGGTTGACCCCGGAGAGAATCAGGTCAGGCGGGTTATCCTTGAGCAGGTGAGCCAGGCCCATGGCCACGCAATCTCCCGGGGTGCCCGTGACGGCGAAACGCCGTTCGCCCTGTTCGCTCAGCCGCAACGGCGCGTGCAGGCTCAGGGAGTGGGAAGTGCCGCTCTGGTCCTGCAAAGGCGCCACCACCCACACCTCGCGGGCCAATTGCGCAGCGATATGTTCCAGCACCGCAAGCCCCGGGGCATCGATACCGTCGTCGTTGGTGAGCAGAATCCGTTCGTAGCGTGGCTGGTCGGCTGACATCGCAATCCCTCGTGAGTTTACAGACTTGCGACACTCTACCCCGCCATACCGCCGCTCCACCACCGACCCCGGTGCCCCAGGGAGCAACATGGTGTTAAATAGCCGTTTAGGTCGTCTGTACCCAACCTGTGGCCCACGCGCCCTGCGACGAGAATTGCTTATGAACACCCACACCCCCGCCTTCCTGCCAGTGGTGCCCGCATGATCGAGGTCACCGAAGTTTCCATCGCCCACTTGCGGGCCGCCCTGGAATCGGGCCAGACCACCGCCGTGGAACTGGTGCAGGCGTACCTGACGCGCATCGACACCTACGATGGCGAGCTCAATGCCGTGGTAGTGCGCAACCCCCAGGCACTGGCCGAAGCCCAGGCCTCGGACGCCCGCCGCGCCCGCGGCGAAACCCTCGGCCCGCTGGACGGCATCCCCTACACCGCCAAGGACAGCTACCTGGTGAAGGGCCTGACCGCGGCCTCGGGCAGCCCGGCCTTCGCCCACCTGGTGGCCTACCGCGACGCTTTCACCATCGAGCGCCTGCGGGCGGGCGGCGCCATCTGCCTGGGCAAGACCAACATGCCGCCCATGGCCAATGGCGGCATGCAGCGTGGCGTTTATGGCCGCGCCGAAAGCCCCTATAACGCCGGCTACCTGACCGCGCCGTTCGCCTCGGGCTCGTCCAACGGTGCCGGCACCGCCACCGCCGCCAGCTTCGCCGCCTTCGGCCTGGCCGAGGAAACCTGGTCCAGCGGCCGTGGCCCGGCCTCCAACAACGGCCTGTGCGCCTACACCCCCTCACGCGGGGTGATCTCGGTGCGCGGCAACTGGCCCCTCACGCCGACCATGGACGTGGTCGTGCCCTACGCCCGCACCATGGCCGACCTGCTGGAAGTCCTGGACGTGGTGGTGGCCGAAGACCCCGACACCCGCGGCGACCTCTGGCGCCTGCAACCCTGGGTGCCTATCCCCAGCGTCAGCTCGGTACGCCCGGCCAGCTACCCGGCCCTGGCCGCGCAGCCGGCGGCGCTGGCGGGCAAGCGCCTCGGCGTGCCGCGGATGTTCATCAACGCCGACCCCGAGGCAGGCACCGCTGACACACCGGGCATCGGCGGGCCCACCGGCCAGCGCATCCACACCCGCGCCAGTGTCATCGACCTGTGGCAGCAGGCACGCCGGGCCCTGGAAGCGGCCGGTGCCGAGGTGGTGGAAGTCGACTTCCCTCTGGTCTCCAATTGCGAAGGCGACCGCCCCGGTGCGCCGACGGTATTCACCCGCGGGCTGGTGTCGCCCGCGTTCATGCACCATGAACTATGGGACCTGAGCGCCTGGGCGTTCGATGACTTCCTGCAGGCCAACGGCGACCCCGCACTGAACCGGCTCAAGGACGTGGACGGGCCAAAGATCTTCCCCCACGACCCCGGCACCTTGCCTAACCGTGAGGGCGACCTGGCGGCCGGCATGGACGAGTACGTGCGCATGGCCGAGCGTGGCATCACCCCGTGGGACCAGATCCCGACGTTGCCGGACGGCCTGCGCGGCCTGGAGCAAACCCGGCGCATCGACCTGGAAGACTGGATGACCACCCTGAAGCTCGACGCCGTGCTGTTCCCCACCGTGGCCGACGTGGGCCCGGCCGACGCTGACGTCAACCCGGCCTCGGCGGACATCGCCTGGAGCAATGGCGTGTGGGTGGCCAACGGCAACCTCGCCATCCGCCACCTGGGCGTGCCCACGGTCACCGTGCCCATGGGCGTGATGGCCGACATCGGCATGCCGGTGGGCCTGACGTTCGCCGGCCGTGCCTATGACGACTCGGCGCTGCTGCGCCTGGCGTCGGCGTTCGAGGCCACCGGCAGCAAACGCCAGATCCCCCCGCGCACCCCGCCGCTGGGCTGAGGTCTTCTCGGCGGGCCCCACCGGGGCTCGGGAAGCGGACCGCGTCGTCTGCTTCCCGGGCTTGCGCCCGGTCCTGCAGCGGACCTGGCCACGTCACGAACGCCGTGCAGCAGCAGGCTCCCACAACCGACGATGGCCGCTATGGGGCTTCTGCGGGGAAACACCCCAATCCCAGCAGGGTGGTCTCGATGGCCTCATCCAGAGGGGTGTGCGGCTCAGCGCCCAGTTCCGCCAGCAACCGCTCATTGCCCATGCGTACCGGCTCACGCCACAGGTAACGCATCTCCCACAACTCGCGGAACGTCTCGACAAAGGGGGCGGCCAGGCACACCAGCCACCACGGAAACCGCTTGACCAACGGCGCCCTGACACCGCGCCAGGTGACCCGCCGCACGATCGCCTGGGCCATCTGTTGCCCGTCCGCATCCCAGTGTCCAGCCATGTGGTACACCGCGAAAGGCACCAACCGCTCCCGCCGCGCCAGCAGCGCCATCATCGTGCATGCCACATCCGGAATGTAGGCCCACTGGTGTCCCACCACACCCGGTACATTCACCCGGCTGACTTGGCGCCCCGGCTTCACTAGCCCCTGGGAGAACCAGTTGTTGCCCGCCGAAGGCCCGAAAAAATCCCCGGCACGCACGATGATCACCCGCACGCCTTGCCCAGTGGCGTCCGCCAGGCGCTGTTCCATCCTCACCCGGATGGCACCTTTGCGGCTATGCGGGCGCTGAGGGCTGTTTTCCCGTAGCTGTGCAAAGCTGTCCGGGCCAAAGTTGTAAAGGGTACCTGGCAGGATTACGGTGGCCGCCTGGGCTGTCGCCGCGGCCACCGTGTTCTCGAGCATGGGCAGCACCAGTCGGCCCCAGCCGCGATACCCCGCCGGGTTGACGGCATGCACAATGACCGAACAACCCCGCGCCGCCGCCAGCACCGCCTCACGGTGCATGGCGTCGCCCGCCACCCAATGCACGGGGCCTGCCGACACCGGTGGGTGGCGATGCAGGGCGCGAACACGCCATCCCGCAGCCACCAGCTGGCGCACCATCTCGCTACCGATACCGCCCGTGGCCCCCAGTACCAAGGCTGTTTTGTCATTCATGGGTGATACTCCGCTGATGGATAGCACCATTCTGGTGGCTGAATCAGCAAAACAGAATTGTTCAAAACCGTGGCATCGCTATACATTCATGCATGGACTTCGATATCAGCTGGGACCTCTACCGCTCTTACCTCGGCGTGCTGCGCCATGGCTCGCTATCCGCCGCGGCCCGCGCCATGGGCGTGGCTCAGCCTACCGTGGGCCGCCATGTGGCCGCGCTGGAGCAACAATTGGGCATAACACTGTTCACCCGCGCCCCGGCCGGCTTGCTGCCCACCGAGGCGGGGCTGGCGCTCAAACCCTATGCCGAGACCATGCTGGCCAGCGCCAGCGCCATGAAGCGCGCGGCGCACAGCCAGGGCGAGGTCAGGGGGACCGTGCGCCTGACCAGCAGCGAAATCATCGGCGCCGAGGTGCTACCGCCGATCATCACGGCTCTACAAGCCCGGTGGCCGGCGTTGAAGATCGAACTGGTGCTGAGCAACCAGGTGCAAGACCTGCTCAACCGCGAGGCAGACATCGCCGTGCGCATGACCGCACCGCGACAGGAAGCGCTCATCGCTCGCCACCTGGGCAGGGTCGAACTGGGCCTGCACGCCCATGCCCGCTACTTGCATGCCCGGGGCACGCCGGCCACCCTCGATGAACTGCTCCACCATGCGCTGATCGGCTTCGACCAGCAAACCCCGTTCCTGCGCGCGGCCAGCGAGGCCATCGGCCAATGGCGCCGCCAGCATTTCAGCCTGCGCAGCGACAGCGACCTGGCGCAGTTGGCAATGCTGCGCGCCGGAGCCGGGCTGGGCGTATGCCAGGTACCCTTGGCGCACCGTGACCCACAACTCGTCCGGGTGCTGCCCGGCGAGTTCAGCCTGCCCCTGGACACCTGGCTGGCGATGCACGAAGACCTGCGTCACACCCCGCGCTGTCGCGTGGTGTTCGACGCATTGCTGGAGGGCCTGCAGGCCTATCTGAACGGCACTTCAAATGAATCGACTCCAGGGCCACCCCGGCCGCCAGAAATTAAGTTTCACCCGCACAACTAATTTCCCCCCCTATTGTCACTGTTTGACTAATAATCTGTGCGGCGCGAAGGCGCCCCACCGAGTAGAAAACACCGAGGAGCACACGCACATGGCAGCACTGCAGCAACGTACCCTGGACGCCCTGAACAAAGCGCACGCCGATCTGGTCGCCCAGTGGTTCAAGGATCTGGAAAACACCGGTGGCACCCGCAACCTCAAGGACGATGAAGTACGCCAGCAGTGCGGCGAGTTCCTGGGCCTGGTCACCCAGGGTTCGCAGAACGGTGATTCCAAGAACCTGGCCAGCAGCAACTGGGAGCCCGCCCGCCAGTTCCTCGAAAAGCTGTCCCATAGCCGCGCCATGGCCGGCCAGGACTCGCAGCAGACCGCCGCGTTCATCTTCTCCCTCAAGGGCCCGCTGTTCGGCCTGCTGCAACGTGAATTCGAAGCCAACCCCGCCACCCTGGCCGAGCAGCTCTGGGAAATCTCCGAATTGCTGGACGGCCTGGGCATGCACACCATCCGTACCTTCCAGAAGTCCCGCGAGGCAGTGATCAAGCGTCAGCAGGAAGAACTGCTGGAACTGTCCACCCCCGTGGTCAAGCTCTGGGAAGGCGTGCTGGCCCTGCCAATGATCGGCACCCTGGACTCCCAGCGCACCCAGGTGGTGATGGAATCGCTGCTGCAGCGCATCGTCGACACCGGTTCGGAAATCGCCATCATCGACATCACCGGCGTGCCCACCGTGGACACCCTGGTGGCCCAGCACCTGCTCAAGACCGTGACCGCCATTCGCCTGATGGGTGCCGACTGCATCATCAGCGGCGTGCGCCCGCAGATCGCCCAGACCATCGTGCATTTGGGCCTGGACCTGCAAGGCGTGGTCACCAAGGCCAACCTGGCCGACGCCCTGGCCCTGGCCCTGCGCCGCCTGGGCGTGACCGTCAGCAAGGCGGTCTGAGCCTATGGATCGCATCCCTATTCTGCAGATGGGCAGCTTCCTGCTCGTCACCATTCAGGTCGACATGCATGACCAGCTGGCGCTGACGTTGCAGGACGACCTGTCCGAGCGCATCAGCCGCACTTCGGCTCGCGGTGTGTTGATCGATATCTCTGCCCTGGACATCGTTGATTCGTTCATCGGCCGCATGATCGGCACCATCTCAGGCCTGTCACGGATCATGGACGCCGAGACCGTGCTGGTCGGCATGCAGCCTGCCGTGGCCATTACCCTGGTGGAGCTTGGCCTTACGTTGCCAGGCGTCAGCACCGCCCTCAATGTCGAGCGCGGCATGAAACTGCTGCAAGACCGAGTGGCTTCGCAATGACCGTCCTCTCCAGCGGCACCCAACCGGTACGCATCGAGCAGGACGTGGTGCTGGCGCGCCAGACCGCCCGCAAGCTGTGCACCGACTGTGGCATGCGCCTGATCGACCTGACCAAGCTGGTGACAGCGGTCAGCGAACTGGCGCGCAACACCATGGTGTATGGCGGCGGTGGCGACATGGACTGGCAGATCGTCGAGCAGAACGGCCGTACCGGCCTGCGCCTGACTTTCCGCGACGAAGGCCCCGGCATTCCCGACATCAAGCTAGCCCTCACCGACGGCTGGACGTCGGGTGGCGGCCTGGGCCTGGGCCTGACCGGCGCGCGCCGGCTGGTGGACGACTTCGAGCTGGACACCGCGCCGGGCGCGGGCACACGGGTGACCATTACGCGATGGACATGACGTTCCCGAGTGCCCTCACCCAGGTGCTGGTGATGGAAGACAGCAGCCAGATCGGCCATGCCCGGCGCACGGCGCAGAAGCTGGCCGAACGCCTGGGCTTCGACGAAACCGATGCCGGCCGGGTGGCGCTGGTGGTCACCGAGCTGTGCAGCAATATCCTCAAGCACGCCGGCCGTGGCGAGTTGCACCTGCGCACCCTGCCCCGCCCTGAAGGCGCCGGGGTGGAAGTGATCGCCGTGGACCGCGGCGCCGGCTTCGACCGCAGTGCCTGCCTGGCCGACGGTTTTTCCACCGGCGGTACCCAAGGCATTGGCCTGGGTGCCATCGACCGCCAGGCCCAGGTGTTCGACATGTACGCCGACGAGCGCGGCGCCGTGGTGTTGGCGCGCTTCTGGCGCCGGGGTGACAAGGCTCCGGACCTGGCGATTGGCGTCAGCCAGCATTCGCTGCACGACGACCCGGCCTGCGGCGACGCCTTCCAGGTGCACGTCAGTGACCAGCGCATCAGCGCCGTGGTCATCGACGGCCTGGGCCATGGCGAGGACGCCGAACGCGCGGCCCGCGCTGGCACCCGGGCCTTTGCCCTGGCGCCGTTCAGCAACCCCGTGGGGTTGATGGAGGACATGCACCAGGCCATGAACGGCAGCCGCGGCGGCGCGGTGGCCGTGGCCCAGTTCGACGCCAAGGCCGACCACCTGGAATTCGTCGGCATCGGCAACATCGGCGCCACCCTGCTGGCCCCCGACCGCAGCCGCGGGCTGGCCTCGCACCCGGGCATCGTCGGTGGCCAATACCGCAAGGCCCAGGGCTTCGACTATGCTCAGGTCAGCGGCCAGTGCCTGATTCTGTACAGCGATGGCCTGCAATCGCGCTGGAACCTGCGCGACTACCCAGGCCTGATTTTCCGCCACCCCGCGGTGATCGCCACGGTACTGCACCGCGACTTCTGTCGTGGGCGCGACGATGTTACCGTGCTGGTCATTACCCTGGAGCTGCCCAATGCCTGAACTTCACACCCTTTCCAACGCCGCCTACGAGGCGCGCATTGCCCAATTGGAAAGCGAAGCACAGGCCCTGCGGGTCGAACTGGAAGAAACCAACCAGGGCGTGCTGGCCCTGTATGGCGAACTCGACAACCAAGCCGAGGAGCTGCGCCAGGCCTCGGACCTGAAAAGCCGTTTCCTGTCGTACATGAGCCATGAGTTCCGCACCCCGCTGGGCTCGATCCTGAGCATCGCCAGCCTGCTCAGCGACGAGCTGGACGGGCCCCTGAGCCCCGAGCAACACAAGCAGGTGGCGTTCGTCAGCGGCGCAGCGCGCGAGCTCAGCGACATGGTCGACGACCTGCTGGACCTGGCCAAGATCGAAGCCGGCCGCATCAGCATTTCGCCGGCCTGGTTCGACATGTTCGACCTGTTCTCGGCGCTGCGCGGCATGTTCCGGCCCATCGTCGACATGTCCCAGGTGGACCTGATATTCGAAGAGCCGGTGGGCCTGCCGCGGCTGTACAGCGATGACAAGAAGCTGGCGCAGATCCTGCGCAACTTCATTTCCAACTCGCTGAAATTCACCCAGCGCGGCTACGTGCGCATCTCTGCCAGCCTTGAGAACGAACGCGAGGTACGCTTCGCCGTCAGTGACACTGGCATCGGTATCCCCCCCGAGCTGCACGATACCCTGTTCGAAGACTTCAGCCAGGTGGACTCGCCGTTGCAGAAGCGCTTGCGCGGCACCGGCCTGGGGCTGTCGCTGTGCAAGCGCTTTGCCGCGCTGCTGGGCGGCCGGGTCGGCGTCACCAGTGAGCCGGGCGTGGGCTCGACCTTCTATGTGATCATTCCGCTGGCCATGGCCCAGGACACTGCTGATGAAGGATGAACCCAGCCTGCTGATCGTCGATGACAACAGCGCCACCCGCTATGCCCTGCGGCGGCGCCTGGAGCGTCACGGCTACCGGCTGCAGGAGGCCGGCACCGGCACCGAAGGCCTGGCGCTGATCGCCGCTCAGAGCTTTGACGCGCTGATCCTAGACGTCAACCTGCCGGACACGAGCGGCTTCGACATCGTCCGCCAACTGCGCGCCGACCCGCGCACGGCGCTGCTGCCGGTGATCCACGTGTCGGCGGCGTCGATCCAGACCGGTGACATCATCACCGGCCTGGACAACGGTGCCGACGCCTACCTGATTCACCCCGTGGACCCGGACGTGCTGCTGGCCACCCTGCGCACCCTGCTGCGGGTGCGCGACACCGAACACGCGCTGCGCGAGAGCGAGGCGCGGTTCCGCGAAATCTTCGTCAACATCGCCGCGCCCATCGCGGTAATGGACGCCACGCTGAATGTGGTGGAATGCAACCAGGCCTTCACCGACCTGATTCAGGACAATCTGGGTAGCGAGCGGCTGCAGCACTGCTTCGCCGCCGACCAGGACGACGTGCTGAACGAACTGCGCCTGCGCCTGGCCATCGGCGAGCGCTGGCGCGGCACCCTGAACATGCGCGTCGACGGGCAGTTGCGCGAGACCGAATGGCAGATCAGCCCCTACCGCACCCCGGGGCACAGCCTGGTGTTCGTCGAGGACGTCACCGAGCACCGCCAGCGCGAGCGCTCGCACCGTCAGGAACTGGACAGCGCCAACGACCAATTGGCCAGGGAAGTGGCCGAGCGCGCCCGTACCGAAGCGCAGCTGCTGCAAGCACAGAAAATGGACGCCCTGGGCAAGCTCACCGGCGGTATCGCCCACGACTTCAACAACCTGCTGACGGGTATCATCACGGGCCTGGAGCTGATCAAGAAACGTATCAGCGAAGGTCGTAACGATGCCGTGCTGCGCTATACCGACGCGGCCCTGGGCTCGGCCACCAGTGCCGCGGCGCTGACCCACCGCTTGCTGGCCTTCGCCCGCCAGCAGCCGCTGGACACCCGCGCCACCGACGTCAACGAACACATCCTGTCTTTGGAAGACCTGCTGCGCCGCACCATCGGCGAGCGCATTCAGCTTGAGCTGGACCTGACCAGCAAGGCGGCCATCGCCCTGGTCGATCCTATCCAGCTGGAAAGCGCGGTATTGAACCTGGTCATCAACGCCCGCGACGCCCTGCCGAGCGGCGGCCACGTTCGCGTGAGCACCTTCGCTGCCCATTCCCACGGCGACCTGAAACTGGCCGACGGCGCCTACGTGGTGCTCAGCGTGCAGGATGATGGCGTGGGTATCGAGCATGGAGTGATCGGCAAGGTTTTCGACCCCTTCTTCACCACCAAGCCCTTGGGCCAGGGTACCGGGCTGGGGTTGTCGACCATCTATGGGTTCGCCGCCCAGTCCGGCGGTGACGTGCGCATTCGCAGCGTGGTCGGCCATGGCACGGAAGTCACCTTGCTGCTGCCGGCCGGCCAGGACGCCGACCTGCAGGACAGCGTGCCCCTGCCCCAGGCCCACAGCGGCCATGGCGAACACATCCTGGTGGTGGAAGACATGGCGGCCGTGCGCCTGTTCGTGACCGAGGTGCTGGTGGACAGCGGTTACCGCTGCACCCAGGCCGAGGATGTGCACCACGCCGTGCAGTTGCTGCACAGCGACCCCAGCATCGACCTGCTGCTGACCGACGTTGGCTTGCCACACATGAGCGGCCGCGACCTGGCCGACATCGCCCGCCACCACCGCGCTGAGCTGCCGGTGCTGTTCATGACCGGCTACGCCGAAAACGCCGTCAGCCGCCAACAGTTCCTCGGCCATGGCATGGACATGGTGACCAAGCCGTTCCAGATCAGCGAACTGGTCAACAAGGTACGCCGCATGATCGACACCGCCCCGCCACTCCCACAGGTGTAGCAGCGGACCCGGCCGCGTCACAAACACCGCGCAGCATCAGGGACACCGCGTGTACCGCCGACGCGGCCAGGTCCGCTGCTACACGGCCCATGCAGCACCGTAACGACGCAGCCAGCAAGCGCCCAGGGGTCAGGGCTTGATCAGTTGCATCTGCTGGCGATAGTCATCGGTCACCTGGCGCGCCTGGCTGTTGCTGGTGACCACCCGTGGCGTGATCAGCACCAGCAGCTCGGTGCGGTCCTTGGACTTGGTGGTGCTGCCGAACAACCAGCGCAGGCCCGGGATGCGGCCCAGGTAGGGCACGCTGGAGGCGGTTTCGCTGTTGTCCTGCTTGATCAACCCGCCCAGCAACACGGTCTGACCACTCTGCACCGCCACCTGGGTCGACACCGAACGGGTAGAAATATTCGGGTTGGTCTGGGTGGTGGTTTCACTGCTGGTGTCCGCATCACTGACCTGCTGCTGCACATCCAGGTACACCAGGCCGCCCGGGTTGATGCGCGGGGTCACGTCGAGGATGACGCCGGTCTGCACGTATTCGACGCTGCTCAGGGTGGTGTCGGAGGTACTGGTATTGACCGTGGTCTGGCTGATGGGAATGTTGTCGCCCACCTGAATCTGCGCTTGCTGGTTGTTCATGACCACGAGCGACGGCGCCGACAGCACCTGGGTGCGGCCAGTGGTCTCCAGCGCATGCAGGGCCACTTGCAGGTTGCTGCTGACGAACGAGTAGAACAGCGAATCGGTCGACCCCAACCCTGCCCCGCCACCGCCCAATGCGCCTTGGCTGCCGCTGGTGTTGGCCACGGTGGTGCTGGAGGAGTTGCCGGCCAGCTTGCCCAGGTACCACTGCACCCCCAGGTCCAGTTCACCACTGAGCTTCACTTCCAGAATGCGCGTTTCGATCTGCACCTGCATGGGCGGGTTGTCGAGACGCTTGATGGCCGACTCGATCTCTTTCCACTGGGCCGGCCGCGTGCGCACCAGCAACTGGTTGCTGGCTTTCTGGGCGGTGATGCGGGTGCTGTCGTCCAGGCTCTTCTGCTGGCCGCCGGTCGTGGCGCTGGCGGCGCTGTCGTCCTGCTGGTCGTCGCCGTCGCTGTCGTCGTCGCTCTGCATCGAGTTGTTGTTCAGCGAATTGCCGCCGCTGAGCCCTTGGGTGCCCGTGCTGGTGAGCCCCGTGGTGCCGGTTGAACCAATGCCCGAACTGTTGCTGCCATTGAGCGATGACAAGGTCGTGGTGCGCAGGCCAGGGGCGACCTTGGCCGCGCTGTCGTCCTTGATCTGGCCGTTGCCGTAGATCTGCCGCAGGTACTTGGCCAGGTCGTTGGCCTTCATGTTGCGTACGTCGTACACGTACATCTGCGGCTCGTTGCCGCCCCCTTCGTCGATGGTCTTGATCCAGTCGCCTACTTCGCGCAGGTACTCAGGCTGGGCCGAGATGGCCACCACCGAGTTGGTGCGTTCGTTGGGCAGGAACTTGACCATGCCCGCCAGTGGCATGCCGCTGTCGGGGCCGAACATTTTCTGCAGTTGCGGCATCAACTCGGCCACCGAGGCGCGCTGCAGGCCGTAGACGCCGATGGACATGCCCTTGAGCCAGTCGACATCGAACGTGTCGATGGTGTCCTGGTAGTTGGCCAGCTCTTCCGGGGTACCGGCCAGGCTCAGCACGTTGCGCGAGGGGTCCACCAACAGGAAGGCGTTGTCGCGGGCGAACGGCTTGAGCAGTTTCTGCATCTCGGTGGCCGAGATGTACTTGAGCGGGTACAGCCGCGCCGACAGGCCGTTGGACGGCTGCGACACGGTCATTTCAGGCACCAGCTTGCCGGCCACGGCCTGGGCGGCTGGCAGGATCACGTAGCGGTTGCCCTGGCGGATCATGGCGTTGTTGGTCCACGACAGCAGGGTTTCCAGAATCGACAGCGCTTCTTTCTTGTTCACCGGCTTGGACGTGGAGAAGCTGACGTCACCGGTCACGCCCTGGGCAATGCTGTAGTTCTCGTGCAGCAGGTCGCCCATCACCGTGTTGATCACCGCCTCGATGGGCTGGTTGGTGAAGTTGAACACGATGTCGCCACCGCCCTCGTCGCTACCGCCCTTTGCCGCCGCAGGTGGGCGCACGAAGCGCTGGCTGCCATTGATGATCTGCCGTTGCGGCGCCACCGGGCCGCTGTTGCTGGCGGGCATGGCCGGCGCCTGCTCGACCACGGGCTGACGCTGATCGCCGGTGCCGTTAAGGGCTTCATGCATCAGGCCCGGGTCATTTTCAAAGGGGTGGTTAGGCGAGGTCGCACAGCCGCCGAGGGCGACGGCGGTGGCCAGGCAAAGCAAGGGGGTGCGCAACGGGGTGACTCCAGTGGCAAGGAATTTCATGGTGCGGTTACCGGCGGCAGCGTGAGCATGGCCGCGCGTGAAGGGGCTGGGAGACGCGGCGCCGGCAAGCGCAGGCTGCGGGTTTGGCCCTGGCGGCCGAACTGCGCCGCCAGGGGGGAAAGCTGTTGCAAGGTCCAGCCATTGGGCAGGGCCTGGCCTTCGGCGACTTTCAGGCCGTGGCCGCTGGCGTCGCGCAGCAAGGCCAGCTTGAGGTCGCCATTGATCATTACCCCGGTGAGCACCAGGCCGGCCAGGTCGGCGCTAGGCCCCTGGACGGTCTGATCGGGGCTGCGGTCGGTGCTGAAAAGGGGTTTTTGCCAGGCGTCTGCCAGGCTGTTCAGTTCAACCACGGGCAATGCCTGGGCCGTGGTGTTCTTGCTGGCGACCGGGGGCCGGGCCGCGGCTGGCGGCAACCAACCCGGGTCGCGACCGGCGCCACTGAGCACCGCCCCTGCGGCCAAAGCAAGGCCGCCAACCACCAGCAACAGCCCCGCACGCACCGGGCTCACAGTCAGTTTCATGGGGCCTCCTGGGCGGCAGTGGCCTTGGGCAGATAGCCACGCACCAGCAGGTGCACGGTCAGGCGCCCGGCACCCCCGGTGGCCGGCGCGTTGCTGGTACGGCGCACGCTAAGGGCATCGACGAACAGGAACGGCCGGTGGAATTCCAGGGTGTGCAACAAGGCCATCAACGGTTCGATACCGCACTCCAACGTCAGGCTGACCTTCACCTGGCGGTACGGCTGGGCGCTGTCCTGCTCCGGGGTGATGGGCATGCGCTGGGTCAGGGCGCAGCCAGCACCCTGGGTGGCCTTGGCCTTGATCAGGTCGGCGATGCGCTGCATCAGGTCGGCCGCCACGGCGCTGGGGTCATCGCCGGGCAGCAGGCTGGTGCTGCTGGCCGGATCCTGACGGGCACGCTGCAACTGTTTATCCAGCAGCGGGCGCAGTGCCAATTGCCCGGCATAGCGTTGCTGCTGTTCACGCAGTTGCTGGATCTGAGCGTCGATATCACTCAATGGGCCGGTGAACCAGCTCTGCACCAGCAGCCAGTACAACCCGGCCAGCAGCACGCCCAGGGCGATCAAGGCCGCGCCGCGGCGTTCACGTTCAGTCAGCGCGCGCTTCATGGGCAGCCTCCTGATGCAGGTGCGCGCGCAAGGCAAAATGGTCCTTGCCGCTTTCGCTGTCGGGCTGTATGACACCCTGGAATTGTGGGTCATCCAAGGTGTGGCACTGCTTCAACTGGCCGATCAGGGCACTGGCACGGGTGCTCTGACCGGACAGCGCCACTTCGCCGCTGTCGTTGATTTCCAACTGCTCAAGCCAGGTACCGTCAGGCAGGCAGTGGCTGAGGTCGGCGATGACACTGGCCAGCGCCGGCTGGGCGGCCTTGCGCTGAATCAGGTACTGGGCCGCGCCCTGGGTGTTGGCCAACGTCTGGCGCACTTGCTGCAATTGGCTGATCTGCGCCTGTTGCTGGTGCACCTGCGCCTGCATCTCGATCAACAGGGCTTCGCGCGATTGCAGCCACAGCACCATCACCGTCAGCAACAGCGCAGCGCAGGCCAACAGCAGGCCCTGGTTGAAACGCCCACCGCGGGCCCGCCGCGGGCGCAGGGCCTCGGGCAGCAGGTCGACGCCCAGGCGTTCGCCGTCGCGGACGTCGATGCCGTGCAGGTTGATGCCGGCGCAGGTTGCCAGAATCTGCTCCAGGCGCTCACGCACAATCACCACCAGGCGCACCTTGACGCTGGTACCGCTCTGCCCCAGCACCTGGGCGCAGAAGTGCACCTGGTCGGCCCGATAGGGGGTGTACCTGTCCAACTCGAAACCCAGCACCGTCTGCAGGTCACGGGCGGCCGCCAGGGGCAGGCTCAGGGTCTGCACCAGCACCTCGCCGCGCGGCAGCACCAGCAGCCGCGGCACGCTGTCAGTGACCGGTTGTTCCAACGGCCAGTGCAGTACCTGCAAGGGTGCGCTGCCCGATAACCGCGCGCGCCAGGCAGGCGGCAACACGCCCAGCAGTTCATCGCGCCAGGCTTGCCACAGACGCTGGGCGGGGCTGGCGTGCCAGCGGCGATGCAGCGCGGCGCGCCCATCGGCGTAGAGCGTGTTCAGGTTCATTCTTGCCAATGCAGGACCCGATACGGTCGGGCCCCCTCCGTGGACGGGTTGAGTAACAGGGTCACGACCAGTGTCGCGCTGAAGCCACCGGGCAACTGTGCGACGCTGGTCAAGGTAAGGATCGGGCCGGGCTCGGCGCCGCTGATGTTCAGGCTGGGCAGGCCAAGGGCACGCCGCAGCCAGGGTGTGGCGAGGGCCGGGTCGGGGCTTTCCTGGCCACTCCACAGCGTCACCTGAGGGGCAGCGCAAGCGAACAACGCCTGGCTCATACCCGGCAACTGGCGCAACTCTTCCAGCACCCGCAACGGCGGCTGGCCGTTGCCCCGGCGCTGGTCCAGGGCCGCCCCCAGCGCACGTGCCTGAGCAGCGCCGCCACAGGCCTGCAGCAGGCGCACCACATCGGCGGTGCTGGCAGCGTTGAGGTCAAGCTTGCCGCGTTCACTGACCACGCTGACCTGCACCCGTGCGCGCTCGAAGGCCAGTTCATGGGCGCGGCCATCGGCGGCCCAGGCACGCTGCTGCGCCGGGTCGGTCAGGCTGACCACGGCCAGGTTGACTCCGGCCTCAGCGGCTAGCAGCGCTTCGGTGTGCTGGCGCTGCCACAGGGCCTGGCGGCTTTCCAGTTGCACCCAGCCCGCCAGCCCGGCGAGCAGAATACTCAGCAGCGCCAGCACCCACAGCACCAGCAACAGCGCCACACCCTTCTGTCGCGTCATTGCCCGGCCACCGTCGACAGGTCCAGGCGCAGGGTCACGCTTTCGACGGTCCACGGCACCGGGCCGCCCAGTTGCGCATCGATACGCACGGCGCGGGGCAAGCGCCCTGGCCACGGCCAGGTGGCCAGCCAGTCGCTCAACTGCCCCTTGGGTGAATAGCCGCGGTAACTCAAGTGCAGCCCGCGCACCTGGTGCAGCAACACCTGGGGCTCGCCCCAGGCTTGACCGCCCTGGGTAATGGCCACTTCCAGGCGTTGGCCGTGCAGGCTCAGGGTGTGCCAATAAATGCCCCCACCCAGGTTCGCTGACAGGGGCGCCATGAACGCCATGGCTTGCTCGCTACCGACGAACACCCGCTGCTGGCCATCGTCCAGGGGCAAGGCCTGGCCAACCGCGCGGCGCAGGAAGGCCTGGGCCGCACGCACCTCGTCCAGGCGCTCGGTGTAATGTTCCGCCTTGGCCACGGCGCGGTTGGCGCCCAGGATCGCCCCGGCCACCAGCGCCAGCAGCACCCCCAGCAGGCTCAATACCAGCAGTATTTCCAGCAAGGTGAAACCCCGTTGCCGCGCTTTCATTGCGCCGCCTCCGGGCCGAGCACCTTGAGGGTACCGAAGCGCGCTTGGCGCTGGCCTTCGCGCACCCGCACGTCGAGCTGAAACAGGCGCAAGCGGTTCGCCGCCACCGGCAACCCGCGAATATCCAGGTGCCAGCGGATGCCACCCGCCCAGGTGCCGTCGCGGCTGCCGGGCTGCAATGGTCCATCAGCTTCCTCGTCGAGAATCGAGCGTGCCGCGGCACTCAGACGGTCACTGGCCTGCACCTGCTTGAGCGACCGTGCTGCTTGCCCGAAGGCCACCAGCAACACGGCGCTGCACAGCGCAAGTACCGTCAGCGCCGCGAGCATTTCCAGCAGCGTGAAGCCCTGCTGCAACTTCATCGCACTGCCTGCAATTGCACGGTACCGGTCAGCCAGGACACATCGATGCGCCAGCGCCGGGCGCCGTCATTGAGCAACAGGTGGCCACCGCTGGCACCGCCGTCGGGGTAGAACTCAAAGGCAGCGCCCAGGTCGGCGGCGGTGTGCAGCTGAAGGTTGAGGTCCGCAGGCCATGCGGCTGCGGGTTTGCCGGGGGCTTCAAACACATGTTGCTGAAGGTCGAAGCGCGTGCGTGCCGGCTGCCCCGTGACGATGGCGCGCACGCGGGTAGCGCGCAGGGCCTCGACGATCTGCACCACGGCCTTGCGCTCACTGGCACTGTGCAGCCCGCGCTGCAGGCCATAGCCCACCAACCCCGCGGCCACGCCGATCAGCACGATCACCACCAGCATTTCCAGCAGGGTGAAGCCCCGGGCCCTGTGCATCAGCGTTATTCCCAGTTGCCCAGGTCAGCGTTGTAGCCGTCGCCGCCGGGTTGGCCGTCCTGGCCATAGAAGATCAGGTCGAAGCTGCCGTGTTCACCGGGGAAGCGGTAGCCGAAGGCATGGCCGAACGGGTCTTTGAGGTCCGATGGCTTGGCGTACGGGCCGGCCCAGTTGCCGCCGTTGCTCGGCTTGGTCACCAACTGGTTGAGGTTGGCCGGCGGCGAACCCACGTCCAACGCGTAGCTTTCCACCTTCATGCTCAGGCTGGCCAGTTGCGCCTTGCCGGCGCCGTACTTGCCCTTGTCGACGTTGCCGCCCACCTGGCGCACGACGATGGTAGCGACGATGCCCAGCAGCACGATCACGGCGAGCATTTCCAGCAAGGTAAAACCGCCCTGGCGACGGGCCGACTTCATGGTTTTCATGGGGTTGGTTCCTTTAAATGTTACTGGTGAGGCTCATCAGCGGCAGCATGATGGCGAGCATGATCACGGCGACCATCACGGCCATGACCACGGTAAGGCTGGGCACCAGGGCAGCGAGCAGGCGGTCGATGCCGCGCTTGGCTTCCACGTCGAACACCTCGGCGACTTTCAGCAGCATGCTGTCCAGCTCGCCGGCCTGTTCGCCGACGTCGATCATCTGAATGGCCAGTTCCGGCAGCAGCGGTTGCTGGCCAAACGCGCTGGCCAACGTGCCGCCGCCCTTGACCCACTCGGTGGCGTGTTCGACCTGGGCGACGACGGCGCGGTTGCTGCACACCTGGCGCACGATCTGCAGCGCCTGCAGCAGCGCCACGCCGTTGCTGAGCAAGGTGCCGAGGGTGCGCGCCAGGCGGGCGGCCTCGATGCGTTGCAGCAGCGGGCCGATGACCTTGATGCGCAACAGGCGCCGGTCGTTGCGCTGGCGCCGGGTCGGGTCGCGCAGGGCGATCGCCGTGCCCCAGATGGCCACGATGAGCCCGGCAAGCACCATCAGGCCCCAGGCGCTGAGAAACTCGCCCAGCGCCAGAATCACCTGGGTAATCAGCGGAATGGGAACGCCCAGGTCGCGGAAAATCGGCACGAACTGCGGCACCACGTAAGCCAGCAGCAAGGCCAGGGAACCCAGCACGCCGACGATCAGGAACGCCGGGTAGATCAGCGCGTTGATCACTTCGCCGCGCAGGGTCTGGCTGCGCTCCAGGTAATCGCTGAGCTGGCGCAGGGTGTTTTCCAGAGCGCCGCCGGCCTCGCCGGCGCGGACCATGCTGATGTAGAGGGTGGAGAACTGCCCGCCCTCCTCTTCCAGCGCCTGGGACAAGGGCTTGCCGGCTTTCACCTGTTCGCGGATGCGTTCGATCAGGGCGTGGACCTTGGGCACCTGGGTCTGCTTGAGCAGGATGCCCAGCGAGCGCTCCAGGGGTTGGCCGGCGCCCAGCAGGGTCGCCAGTTGCTGGGTGAAACTGACCAGGGCGGCGCCGTTGAGGGCCCCACGGTTCAGGGCCCGGCGCAGGCCAGGTCCGCCCAAGGCATCAACCTGCACTACCAGCAGGCCACGCTTTTGCAACAGTGCCACGGCGGCCTGCTGGTCGCTGGCTTCGATACTTCCCTGTTGGCCAGTGCCCTCATTGTCCAGCGCACGGTATCTGAAATGAGCCATGGCTTATTCGCCGCGCGTCACGCGCAGCACCTCCTCAAGCGAGGTGATGCCAGCCACTGCCTGGCGCAGGCCTTCTTCATACAGTGTGCGCAACCCGCCGCGACGGGCGGCCTGCTCCAGCGTCGCAGCATCGGCCTGGCGCATCAGCAGGCTGCGCAGCTCTTCATTCATCACGAGCAATTCGGTGATGGCGCTACGGCCGAAGTAACCACTGCCGGTCGCCGACACGGCGGGCTTGTAGAGCAGGATGGGGCGCTGGTCGGTGAAACGGTCCAGGCCATGTTCGGCCACCAGCTCGGCGGGCGCTTCGAACGGGATGCGCGTGGCCGGGTCCAGGCGGCGCACCAGGCGCTGGGCCAGAATGCCCTTCACCGTCGAGGCAATCAGGTAGCTCTCCACGCCCATGTCCAGCAGGCGGGTGATACTCGCCGCGGCGCTGTTGGTGTGCAGGGTGGAGAGCACCAGGTGGCCGGTCAGGGACGATTGAATGGCAATGCGGCAGGTTTCCAGGTCGCGCATTTCGCCGATCATGATCACGTCCGGGTCCTGACGCACAATGGAGCGCAACGCCCCGGCGAAGTCCAGGCCGATGGCCGGCTTCACCTGAATCTGGTTGATGCCTTCCAGCTGATACTCCACCGGGTCTTCCACGGTGATGATCTTGCGTTCGGCCGTGTTGAGGCGCGACAGCGCGGTGTACAAGGTGGTGGTCTTGCCCGAACCGGTGGGGCCGGTCACCAGCAGGATACCGTGGGGGTTTTCCAGCACATCCAGGAAGCCTTCAAGGCGCTCGCCGTCGAACCCCAGGCTCTGGAAATCGAAGCTCACCGTCTGGCGGTCGAGCAAACGCATCACCACGGACTCGCCAAAGCTGGTGGGCACCGTCGACACCCGCAGATCCAGCTCCTTGCCCTGGATGCGCAGCATGATGCGCCCGTCCTGAGGCAAGCGGCGCTCGGCGATGTCCAGGCGGGCCATGATCTTTACCCGGCTGATCACCGCCGCCGAGGAACTGGACGGCGGTGCCTCGGCTTCGTGCAACACACCGTCGATGCGGTAACGCACCTTGAGCTGGCTTTCGAACGGTTCGATATGAATGTCCGATGCGCGCTGCTCCACCGCCCGCTGCATGATCAGGTTGACCAGGCGGATGACCGGGGCCTCGCTGGCCAGGTCTTTCAGATGCTCGATGTCTTCCAGCGCCCCGCTGTCTTCGTCCAGTGTCTCGATCAGCGAGCCCATGGCCGAGCGCCCCTGACCGTAGTAACGCTCGATCAGGCTGTCGATCTCGTTGCCGGGGCCAATGGCCAGGCGCACCGGCGCGGCACAGGCGTGGGCCACGGCTTCGAACGGGTACGGGTTGCCCGGGTGGGCCACCAACAGCTCGACGCCCTGCTCGTCCCAGGCCACCGGCACCACGCGGTAGTGGCGCAGGAAACGTTCAGTGAGCGGCGGCACGCGTTCCAGCGTGCCAGGCGCCTGCTCGGCGAGCATCAGCGGCACGGCAAGCAAGGCTGACCAGGCCCGCGCCAGTTCCAGCTCCGAGACCAGCCCCAGCCGCGTCAGCAACGCTGGCAGCTCGCTGTCGTCGTCTTCGGCGGCCAGGCGGCGGGCACGCTCCAGGTCGACGGCCTTGAGGCCGGAATGGCGCATCAGCCATTGGCACACCTGAGCATCGTCGGGGGCGGCGGGAAGGGTCGGGGAAGTGTCGGGCACGGTGGGCAACTGTATCTGGGGGCCAGGGCATCAGCGGCGATGCCCGGCCGGGTGAAACTCGGAGGGTCAGTTGGCGGTTTTCTTCGCCGTGGTGTTCAGCGGACGGCCGCCTTTCTTCGACTCGTTCTTGTGTTTCTGGGTGGCCTTGGTGTCGTGGCTCTGGGTCATGACGGTGGAGTCGGAAGCGCCAGAGGCGGTGGACGCGTCAGTGGAATCTGCAGCGAAGGTGGCGCCAGCGAACGACAGGCTCAGGGCTGCGCAGGCCGCCACGAAAGACAGTTTCATAACAAGTAACTCCATTGAGCGGAAAAGTAAGAAAGTTCAAATAGCCATCACTGAAAGTTGAACTGCGACAATAGCGCACAGTGCCAGCGTGAAGAACTAGCGAACCGAGACAAGCACCCTCGAAATCGCTAAACCCATCGACCAGTAGGTTTTGCAAAGGTTCACACATCCGGACACAAAATCACGAAAATCGACGAAAAAAACCTTTCGATTGACAAGCGACGGCAACAATTGTCTTAATTTCGCCGCTATCAGGGCTGATTCTGGCTACAAACGATAGCGTAATAATGGCACCTCCTATATAGACAGAAAACATGACAAGTTAATTAAACTTGTTTGAAAACATGGTCCGCACAGCGCCCTTTTTTGCAACTTGGCAATCAGGGTGATGGCCACGTTTTGTCTGGAGAAAGTGCACCAGCCCACCCGGGCAGGCACCGCCGTATATGGACACCATTGGCCGTTGGAGTAACACATGAACAAACGTAGAACCTTGGGCGCGCAATCGGCGCTGGCTCTGCTGGCCCTGGCCATCTCACAGGTACACGCCGCCGACCCTGCTCAGCAGCAGGCGCGTGAAGCACGGGCCGACAAGGCCGCGCAGCAGACCCTGGCGAAAATGACCCAGGAAGAAAAGCTCAACTACCTGGCCGGCACCGGTGGCTGGGACGTCAAGCCGCTGACCCAGTACGGCATCCCGCAAATCTACGGTGCCGACGGCGGCGCCGGCATTCGCTACACCAGCAACGGCAACGACCAAGGCGTGGTTTACCCTTCCGGCCCGAACATCGCCGCCACCTGGAACCCGCGTCGCGCCATCGACTTCGGCCGCGCCCTGGGCTATGACGCCGCCACCGGTGGCTACCAGTATGTCACCGGCCCGGGCATGAACCTGTACCGCACCCCCTACGGCGGTCGTGCGTTCGAATACCTGTCCGGTGAAGATCCGTTCCTGGGCGCTAGCCTGGGCCCTGCGGTGATCAACGGCATCCAGGCCCGCGGCGTGTGGGCTGAAGCCAAGCACTTCGCCGCCAACGACCAGGAAACCAACCGTTTCACCCTCAACGAAACCATCCCCGAGCGCGTGCTGCGCGAGATGACCCTGCCCACCTTCGAATCGGCTTCGAAGAACGGTAACGTGGCCATGATGATGTGCTCGTTCCAGAAGGTGAACGGCGACTACGCCTGCGAAAGCAAGCACATGATCGGCGAAATCCTGAAAAAGGAATGGGGCTACAAGGGCTTCGTGCAGAGTGACTACAACGCCATCATCACCGGGATCACCGCGGCCAACGCCGGCACCGACCTGGACATGATGGGCTACCAGATGAACGCCACCGCCCTGACCCCGTACGTGGAGAACGGCCAGCTCAGCGCCGCCACCATCGACGACAAGGTGCGCCGCATCCTGCGCCAGATCTACCTGTTCAAGTTCGACAGCAAGACCCCGTCCACCGTCCACAACATGAACAGCGCTACCAGCAACAAGACTGCACTGAACGTGGCCCGTGAAGGCATCGTGCTGCTCAAGAACAAAGGCGACGTGCTGCCGCTGGACGCCAAGAAAGTCAAGAAAATCGCCGTGGTCGGCGACCTGGCCAAGTACGCGCCGCCTACCGGCTTTGGCAGTGCCAACGTCGAGGCCACCCAGTACATCAGCGAGCTGTCGGGCATCGCCCAGACTGCGCCGAACGCCAAGGTCGACTTCATCGACGGCCTGTCCCTGGACCCGACAGTGTCCACCTGGAGCCACACCGACAGCAGCACCGGCAAGAGCGTGGCCGGCCTGACCGCGGAGTTCTTCACCAACGCCACGTGGTCCGGCGACCCGGCCGCTACCCGCACCGACACCCACGTGAACATGGACTGGTCCAGCGACACCAACCTGCCCACCAATGGCGACACCTCCAACACCTCGGTACGCTGGACCGGCCAGGTCACTCCGACCACCAGCGGCGACCAGGTCTTCAAAGTGCGTGCCGACGGCGCCGTGCGCCTGTGGGTCAACGGCCAGGAAATCATCAACAACGGCGACGGTGAGCACCTGCCCACCAACAGCATCCCGCCGACCATCCCCGTGTCGGGCAAGATCAAGCTGGAAGCCGGCAAGGCCTACGACATCAAGCTGGAATACTCGCGCCGCGACGGCTACCTCTCCACCATGGGCGGCATGGTCGGCGTGCAGATGAGCTGGGCGTCCCTGGCCGCGCCACAAGACCTGTCCAAGTACGACGCGGTCGTGGTCGCCGTGGGCAACAGCAACGAATACGAAGGTGAAGGTTTCGACCACGGCTTCGATCTGCCTGAATACCAGAACGAGCTGATCAACAGCATCGCCAAGGTCAACCGCAACACCGTGGTGGCCATGCACGGCGGCACCGGCCTGAAGATGAGCGATTGGATCGACAACGTGCCGGCCGCGCTGCATGCCTTCTTCCCCGGCCAGAACGGCGGCCAGGCAGTGGGCGAGATTCTGTTCGGCAAGGTCAACCCGTCGGGCAAGCTGCCGATCAGCATCGAGCGCAACATCGAAGACAACCCGCTGTACGCTGACTTCCCGAACTACGACAACAGCGGCGCGCTGACCGAAACCAGCTACAAGGACGACCTGTTCCTGGGCTACCGCGGCTACGAGAAGAAGCACACCAAGCCGCTGTACCCGTTCGGTTACGGCCTGTCGTACACCACCTTCGGCTACAGCAACATCAAGGTCACCCCGGGGACCGCGGTGGGCAACGTGCCGATCAAGGTGTCGTTCGACCTGACCAACACCGGCAAGCGTGCCGGCGCCGAAGTGGCCGAGCTGTACGTGGGCCAGCAGCACCCGAAAGTCGAGCGCGCCCTCAAAGAGCTGAAAGGCTACAAGAAGGTGTTCCTGAAGCCGGGTGAAAGCAAGCGCGTGACCATCGAGCTCAACGACCGCTCGCTGGCCTACTACGACGAGAAGAGCAAGCAGTGGGTGGTCGACGCTGACACCTTCGACCTGTCGCTGGGTGCTTCGTCGCAGGACATCAAGCTGCACGCCAAACTGGTCAACCCGTTCCGCCAGGAACTGTCGACCACCACCAGCAACCCGTTGCCACGCGCAGCGCTGAAGGCCACCCAGGTGACCTTGCCAGCGATCAACACCGGCGGCCTGTACGACCAGACCGATAGTGACGACGCTGATACCAGCGACAGCGGTGACTACGACACCACGTCGACCACCACCCAGGGTTCGGCCAGCGGTAACTGATACACCTGCCGGTCCGGGTGGCTCGCCACCGGCCCGCAGCGGACCTGGCCGCGTCCGGCCGCCACGCGGTGCATCAGGCAGTGCGCGGCGGCTGGGACGCGGCCAGGTCCGCTGCTACGGCGGCCATTATCCCCATAATAGAATCAATGATTTCCTTTTTCGGCTAATTGTCCCCTCAAGGGCAACTTCGTACAGTGTCCCCCATGCCGCGCACCCACCCACACCTCGGGTCGCCGCCGATCACTGACCGAACCCTTGAAGGAACATCACCATGACCCTGCGTGCCACCCTTACCGCTTCCCTGCTGGCCCTGTCCATCGGCAACGCTTTCGCCGCCGACAACCAGGCCGAACATCACACCCAAGCCTTCCTCGACGCCCTGAACAGCAGCGGCGGCAAGCCACTCGAGCAACTGAGCCCCAACGATGCCCGCGCGGTACTCACCGGTGCGCAGCAATCGGTGAAGGTCGACCTGTCGGGCACCGAGGTCAGCAACAAGACCATCCAGGCCGACGGCCAGGCCATCAAGTTGACCATCGTGCGCCCAGCCAAGACCAAGGGTGACCTGCCGGTGTTCATGTTCTTCCACGGCGGCGGCTGGGTACTGGGGGACTACCCTACCCACGCACGGCTGATCCACGACCTGGTGGTGAACTCCGGCGCCGTGGCCGTCTACGTGGACTACACGCCTTCACCCGAAGCCCACTACCCCACCGCCATCAACCAGGCCTACGCCGCTACCCGCTGGGTGGCCGAGCATGGCCAGCAGATCGGTGTGGACGGCAAGCGCCTGGCCGTGGCCGGCAACAGCGTGGGCGGCAACATGGCCGCGGTGGTCAGCCTGATGGCCAAGGAACAAGGCACGCCCGCGCTGCGCTTCCAGCTGTTGCTGTGGCCGGTGACCGACGCCAGCTTCGATGACGCCTCGTACCAGCAATACGCCGAAGGGCACTTCCTGACCCGGAACATGATGACCTGGTTCTGGGACAGCTACACCACCGACGCCGCCCAGCGCGCCGACATCCACGCCTCGCCGCTGCGTGCCAGTGCCGAACAGCTCAAAGGCCTGCCACCGGCCCTGGTGCAAACCGCCGGCCTGGACGTACTACGGGACGAAGGCGAAGCCTATGCCCGCCACCTGGACGCCGCCGGTGTCGAGGTCACGGCAGTGCGCTACAACGGCATGATCCACGACTACGGCCTGCTCAACCCCCTGAGCTCGATTCCCGAAGTAAAGGCCGCCATGCGTCAAGCCGGTCAGGAATTGAAAGTGCACCTGAACTGAGCCCCCTCCGCGGCCAACCGTGGACGTAGCAGCGGACCTGGCCGCGTCCCATCCGCCGCGCAATACCAGGCACCCCGCATGAATACTATCGCGGCCTGTGAGCAACCCCACCAATAGGCGCCACCTACCGCTGTGGGACCGGGCGAAGCTCGGGAAACGACCGGCGCGGTTCTGCCTGGCAATCACGCGGCGCCTGCTTCCCGAGCTTCGCCCGGTCCCACAGGGATAGTGTCCGCCGCACCTGGGCTATCTGGCGCGGATCGACACCTCGAGATGCGCCAGGTACTCATCAAACCGCGCCACCAGGTCCAGCCCCTCGGGAAAGCGCAGCCACTGCAACTGCAACCCGTCCATCATCGCCAGGCATTCCTGCACCACCCCGCCCAGGTCGACATCGGCACGCACCTCGCCCAATACGACCAATGCCTGCAACTGCCCCACCATGCGCGCATGAATGGTGGCGTAACGCGCCTGGAACCAGGCCCACGCCGGATGGCCTTCCACCAGGCTTTCGGCGTTGAGCATGCTGAAGGCACGAATCACCCCCGGCGCCGTGGCGTTGGAACGGTTGATGGCGCTGAGACTGCCGAGCAACCCGCGCAGGGTGGCCTCGCCGCGCACTTCATCGGCGATTTTCTGGCTGACCTCGTCACGCCGGTCCAGCACCGCCATCAACCAGGCCTACGCCGCTACCCGCTGGGTGGCCGAGCATGGCCAGCAGATCGGTGTGGACGGCAAGCGCCTGGCCGTGGCCGGCAACAGCGTGGGCGGCAACATGGCCGCGGTGGTCAGCCTGATGGCCAAGGAACAAGGCACGCCCGCGCTGCGCTTCCAGCTGTTGCTGTGGCCGGTGACCGACGCCAGCTTCGATGACGCCTCGTACCAGCAATACGCCGAAGGGCACTTCCTGACCCGGAACATGATGACCTGGTTCTGGGACAGCTACACCACCGACGCCGCCCAGCGCGCCGACATCCACGCCTCGCCGCTGCGTGCCAGTGCCGAACAGCTCAAAGGCCTGCCACCGGCCCTGGTGCAAACCGCCGGCCTGGACGTACTACGGGACGAAGGCGAAGCCTATGCCCGCCACCTGGACGCCGCCGGTGTCGAGGTCACGGCAGTGCGCTACAACGGCATGATCCACGACTACGGCCTGCTCAACCCCCTGAGCTCGATTCCCGAAGTAAAGGCCGCCATGCGTCAAGCCGGTCAGGAATTGAAAGTGCACCTGAACTGAGCCCCCTCCGCGGCCAACCGTGGACGTAGCAGCGGACCTGGCCGCGTCCCATCCGCCGCGCAATACCAGGCACCCCGCATGAATACTATCGCGGCCTGTGAGCAACCCCACCAATAGGCGCCACCTACCGCTGTGGGACCGGGCGAAGCTCGGGAAGCGACCGACGCGGTTCCGCCTGGTAATTACACGGCGCCTGCTTCCCGAGCTTCGCCCGGTCCCACAGCGATAGTGTCCGCCGCACTTGGACTGGTCCGCGCGATGGACCCAGGTAGGTTGCCATGCGTCAGACAGTTGAAGGTGCACCTGAACTGAGTCCGGTCAGCCCTCATCCGCCGGTTCGCTGGCGATACCGCGCGATGTCTTCATCGGAGATATCCTGCCGGTAGCAAAGTGGTGCGTAACCACCTGGCTTGCTGTATGCACTACGGCGTCCACAGGCACTGCCATTGCGCGCAGAGTTGTAGGGGCACGGACAGTTACCAGGGTAGCTGGCGATAGATTCGGCGATCAGGCGACGGGCAACTTCATCGTCGCTGGGGCCGCCGGTCTTGGCCAGGGCCAAGGGTGAAACCAGCACGGCAGCCGCGGCGAAGCTCCAGAGCAGACGCATGAGACAGTCCATTGCAGGGTGAGATCAAAATAGTAGCCCAACGCCATTAATGGTGCCACCTGGCGCTGTGGGACCGGGCGAAGCTCGGGAAACGACCGGCGCGGTTCTGCCTGGCAATCACGCGGCGCCTGCTTCCCGAGCTTCGCCCGGTCCCACAGGGATAGTGTCCGCCGCACCTGGGCTATCTGGCGCGGATCGACACCTCGAGATGCGCCAGGTACTCATCAAACCGCGCCACCAGGTCCAGCCCCTCGGGAAAGCGCAGCCACTGCAACTGCAACCCGTCCATCATCGCCAGGCATTCCTGCACCACCCCGCCCAGGTCGACATCGGCACGCACCTCGCCCAATACGACCAATGCCTGCAACTGCCCCACCATGCGCGCATGAATGGTGGCGTAACGCGCCTGGAACCAGGCCCACGCCGGATGGCCTTCCACCAGGCTTTCGGCGTTGAGCATGCTGAAGGCACGAATCACCCCCGGCGCCGTGGCGTTGGAACGGTTGATGGCGCTGAGACTGCCGAGCAACCCGCGCAGGGTGGCCTCGCCGCGCACTTCATCGGCGATTTTCTGGCTGACCTCGTCACGCCGGTCCAGCACCGCCATCAGCAGCGCACTTTTGTTGGGGAAATGGTGCAACACCCCGGCCACGGAGATACCGACCAGCTCGGCGATACGCGCAATCGACGCGCCACCGTAGCCCTCCAGGGAAAACATTTGCAGGGCAGCGTCGAGCAGTTCCTCGCGGCGCTTCTCGCCCTTGGGGGCGCGCCGCTGGCGAGGTGCAGGCTTGGCAGGTTGAGAATCTGAAGTCATGAACAGCATCTTGATTTCTTTTTCGAGCGAGCACCGTAACGTGATCGGCCCGCCCACGGCAAATATCAGGCCTTGAGCAAGGGGTACAGCGAAGCCACCAGCATCAACGCCATGGCCCAGTTGAACAGCCGCAGCCAGCGCGGCTCGCTGAGCACATTGCGCAGCGCACTGCCGCAACTGACCCACACGCACACACTGGGCAAGTTGATCAACGCGAACAGCGAAGCAATCACCAGTACGTTACTTACATACCCTTGGGACGGCACGTACGTGGTGATGGCGCCGATGGCCATGATCCACGCCTTGGGATTCACCCACTGAAACGCCGCCGCCCCCAGAAAGCTCATGGGTCTGGGCGCCTCGCCGCTGTCACCCGAGGGCGGGCCGGAGTGGGCGATTTTCCACGCCAGGTACAACAGGTAACTCGCCCCCGCCCAGCGCAACAGGGTGTAGGCCCACGGGAGCACCTTGAACACTTCCGCCAGGCCCATGCCCACCGCGACCACCATCACCATGAACCCGATGCTCACGCCCAAGGCGTGGGGAATGGAGCGGCGAAAACCGAAGTTCACGCCGGAGGCCAGCAACATGGTGTTGTTGGGGCCCGGGGTGATGGACGACACGAAGGCGAACAAGGCGAATGCGTACAGCAGGTCGAGGGAGGACAGCATGGCGGCGAACTCGGGTGGGTGGGCCGAGTGACAGTAAAGCATTGCAGGTTGGCGGCTGAGGTACAGCTATAGGTAATTGTACCCGTACAGTTTTCAGGTTTTCGGTTAACGGCATAACAGATGCGGGAGGGGGCGACGCGGAATTGCTGACCCGGCCACAACCAAGGTGATAGATAGAAATAAAGTCAGTCGGCGCTAACAAAATCGGTCGGCGCTCATTTCCACCAATACCCAATCAATCTTACTCACCCCTCCCCACTGAGTACCCTTTGTGCCAAGCCTATTTAAGGTACCGCTGCCGAGAAACCCGGATATGTGTGCCCGCTTCGGGTTGGAGGCGGCCGGTCACCACAGGCCGCTTTCGGCCCAGAGTGTGTAAAAACGCTCATGGGCCTCATTGTCCTGGAGCATCGACGTTCGTTCGCACTGTAAATGACGCGGGTCGCATCGGTAGCGACCTGGAGCACGTCAACCCTGTTTTACAGCCTCTCGGATGGCCGGAATAGCCTTTCTTACGCCGACAGCGCCTTCATCAAACCGTTAGTGCCGATGATTTCCATGACCCTTTTCAAATTTTAGGCGAGCACATTCAAGCTCATCTCTGCGCTCACTCCGGCCAGCTTTCGAGTCAGTAAGTGCGTCGCACCCATCCATTGTTTGAGCGTCCCGAAGGGATGCTCAACCGTCCGCTTTCGGACTCGCATCATCTCCGGTGATTTGCTCAGCCGGTTCTGCATTTCCTCCAATACAGCTTCATGTTCCCAGCGTCGAATTCGTCGTTCTGTGCTCGGTGTGCACTGCGATTTCAAGGCACAGCCTTGGCATTTCGAACTCCAGTACCGGTGTAACTTCAGGCCTTTTTCAATGCTGGAAAAACGCCAAATCAATGCCTCTCCAGCGGGACAAATGTATTCATATTTTGAAGCCTCGTAGATGAAGGCGCCATTGTTGAAACGCCCATCAGCCTTGGCTCCAGAGGTCATCGGCTTGGGCACATAGGCGGTGATACCTGCATCGTGACAGGCCAGGATTTCTTCGCTTTTGAAGTAACCTCGGTCAGCCACTACCGACAGCATTTCTGATGCCATCGCCTCGCGGGCCTGCTTGGCCATTGAGCTGAGTTGATCGCGGTCGGAGCCGGTATTGGTGACCTCGTGCGCAACGATCAAATGGTGCTGGGTATCGACCGCTGTTTGCACGTTGTAGCCGACAATTCCAGTGCCACGCGTCATCATGGAGCGGGCGTCCGGATCGGTCAGTGAGACCTGTTTGTCCGGCGAGTCGTTGAGCCGAACTTCGATCGCCTGAAGTTCTTTCATCTGAGCCTTAAGCTTGGCGATTTTTTCCTCCAGTCGCGCAGCCTTGGGCTGCGCGGTCGCGGGTTCTTGCCGATCGGCTTCGTCGAGCCCAGTCAGATACCGGTTGATGCTCGATTCAATTTCTTCCATTCGCCGTTGCAACTTGGCGCTGGTGAAGTTGCGGTCGCGATTGTTGACGGCCTTGAACTTGCTACCGTCGATGGCAACCAGCTTTTCTTCGAACAGTCCCAACTGCTGGCACAGCACGACGAACTGCCGGCAGACACCGCGGATGGCTTTGCTGTTGTCTTTTCGGAAGTTGGCAATGGTCTTGAAATCGGGCATCAAGCGGCCGGTCAGCCACATCAGCTCAACGTTGCGCTGGGCCTCTCGCTCCAGACGCCGGCTTGACTGAATGCGGTTGAGATAGCCGTAGATGTAGATCTTCAGCAGGATTGCGGGATGATAAGCAGGCCGGCCAGTATCGGCCGGTATGGCGCCTTCAAAACCCAGCTTGACCAGGTCGAGTTCGTCGACAAAGACGTCGACTACGCGCACCGGGTTAGTATCCGTGACGTAATCGTCGAGGCTTTCGGGAAGCAGGGTGCTTTGGCCTCGATGTTCACCTTGAATAAACCGCTTCATGGGCGATCCCTACGATGAAATCCTCAAAAATCATAGCAAGGGTTCGCGGAGGCGTTTTTACACACTCTGGGTCGATTGCAGCCCTTCGCGACTGGCAGCTTCCGGCCAAAGCCCCCACCAGAAGTGGAGGACTGGCCAGCTGGCAGCGTAGTTGCTGAAGATTGACGGTTTTGACCGTCAGACTTGTTTAGCAAGGAATTTAGTAGAGCCGCACCCGGGCTCCGACCCTCCTCCAGCGCTCAGTGAGTGAACGCTTCGACTTTCATAGGCACTTTCCGACGCGTTAACAGCGCATATAGGCAAGGGGTCGGCTCTGGTGGGTTGCCGAGCATCCTGTAGGCATCGTACGCGTCCGATACCGCACTGCTCCCAGCGCCGGCGTCGGCCTATCCGATGGGCTCTGGTCCGCTTGGCTAATCTGAAAATGCATCTGAAAGACTTGCCTTGGAGATCAATATCAGGAGATCGGAGCGCTCATGGAGCTCCGACCATGACTGATCAGCACGGTCTTCCAATGCCTGCTGAGTCGCAATCACTTGAAGCTTTTTCGACGCCGATTGCTGGTAAACGCGCAGTCCCCGGGCGATAGCAGGGGAAGCTTGGCGCAGCCAGAAAAAGGCCCCCCGTCCGCCTCCTGATTATCTGACAGGACAACGTCGCATTGTTCTATCAGGTAACTGAAAAACACTCACAACATCGGGCTTTCTCCCCGACCAGCCGCGCGGAGCTTTTGGCTAACCAGACTCAGGAGGCAAGATGTGGACTGCGGGCATCCCGCGAAGCGGAGGTGTACGCATAAAGCGTTGCGAGCATCGCCAACAAGGTCGCCCCCGTACCAATCAGGAACACCACCGCCATGCCCTCCTGGCGGGCTAACAGACCGGCAAGCGGGGCAGCTAGGCCAATGGAGATATCGAAGCAAGCGTCGTAAAAACCGATAGCCAGGCCCAAGCTATGGTGCGCAACGTTGCGAATCGCCACCAGTGCGAACAGCGGATAGATCATTGACACGCCGAAGCCGCTCAGTAGAGCACCGACAATGGCGTAGCCAGGTGTCGGCGCCATCCACAGCACAGCCTGGCCTGCCGCCTCAATGACCAACATCCGCAATGCCATGTCAGGCCCCACCGCAGTGTCCGAGCGCGAGCCCAGCAATAGGCGCGCACCGACATAGCCCGCGCCGAAGGCAGCTAGGGCGTAACCGGCACCGTTCCACTGGTACTGGGCGTAGGTCAAGGTGATGAACGAAGATACCGTCACATAACCCACCGTGGCCAAGGCAAAAACCAGGCCCGGACGCCAGATCTTCCTCAACAGCTCTCCTATCCCCAAGGCTTTCTCCACGCCGTGGAGCAGTCTGGCAGCAGGGCGATGATCACACCCACCAGGGGAATGACCATGGTCACCAGTGAAACCTATGCAACGCTCACCACCTCACCCAGCAATGCGGCCACTGCGGCGCCTGCGCAGATGCCACCGAACATGGCGATACCGATCCACGATAGCGCCTTGCCCGTCTTGTCTGCACCGAACATGCCGATCGGCCAAGTACTGCCACCCGTGAACAACAGACCTTGAGCGAAGCCCATGGCAATACGCCCGGCGATAATAACCACCAGGCTGACTAGAGGCATTAACCCGCCGATCATGGCAGGGCTTTCGCGTCCATTCTCAAGGCGCAGATCACCTTAGCCGCCTTGTTGGTTCACTGCAGCCTGTGGTGCCGCCACCGTCTTTCCCGGCAAGCCGTGAAGAACCACTTTTTTCTCGGTGTCCTTCCAGGCGTCGGCCGTTCTCCCCCAAGAACAAACGAACGCAATGACGCAATCCACAACAATAAATTGCGCCTCAGGCCATTTCAAAATGCCTCCCCTCGGCGAAGAATCCCCCTGTGCGGCACACCTTACCCAGGCAGCCGCCCGCGGAGATATTGTTCCGGCACAGGTGCCCATGATGGGCCCGGCACATTCCCCACCCATGCGTATAGCTACTATCGGAGATAATTGTGAAACGCATCCCTACTCCCCGCAAGACACCTACCCAAGCGCGCTCCAGAATGATGGTCGAAGCGATACTCACGGCCACCGCCCACATCATCGTCAAGCACGGCTACAGCGGCACCAACACCAACTTGGTGGCGCAGTTGGCCGGCGTCAGCGTCGGTTCGCTGTACCAGTATTTCCCCAACAAGGATTCGCTGATCGCGGCGCTGCATCAGCGCGAAGCACAAGCGCTGGCAGAGATGATTCGTGACATCACGGCGCAGTACCCCCAGGTCAACAGCCTGCATGAACACCTGTCGCTGCTGGTTCGTACCCTGCTCACCCATTACCGCGAGGAAACCCAGCTGTTGCGCGTGCTGGAGAAAAACTTTTCTGCGTTGATCGACCAGCCCTGCGAACAGTTCTACAAGACCGAGATTCCGAACCTGCTGCAGGCCATGCTCAACCGCTGGCAGGATTCGCTATGGCGGCCCAACCTGCCGATGGCTGCCTGGATGACGGCCCACATGATTCGCTCGATGCTGCAGGCCTACGTGGTGGAGACACCGGAAATCGCCCCTCGGGAGATGGAGCAGGCGATTGTCCGCTCACTGATGGCGCTGTTGTGCGGCGTCGAAAGCGAAGCCCGCACGCCGGGTTCGAGCCGGCCACTGACCTTGAGCCTGCAGCCTGCTTCGTAATGCCCTGAAGTAACGCAACACGTTAACAACAAGACCATCGAATTCGGCTAGGGCCTCCTCATGCCCTGCCTGCCCAACGGCAGGCTCAACGACAGCCAACGATGGCGTCAGATAACGGTTAGCCCGGTACCGTGAGCCTGGCTGACCACCCCATGGCCTGGGGCCGATGATTTGGGCAACTGCCTGCCCACCTCGGCCCCGGCGCCATCCCCCGCTGCCACGGGCCGCCATGCGTGGCAGGCCATCCTAGAAGAATCCCCCACCCGACACTACTCGCCTGCCACAGCCCCTGTTTCATGGCCGATGGGCCGGCTCCCCGCGCCCCGTACTCGCTTTTTCCCGGGACACCGTGTCCCGGGTTGGTGAACCTGAAAACGCGAGTAATACCCCCTGTTTCGCATTTGCGCGCCCACGGCCGGAGAATTTTCATCTTCGACTGTCACCTGGCGAATGACCGCTGCATGGGCTCGCCGCAGGCTCACGGGCTACGTCGCAGCCCCCTCGTTTGCATCCCTTCCACCCTGAATGCGAGTAGCTATCACTCGTGGCACTCCCTAGCATTTGCAACAAGCCTGGCGCTGACAACGCAGCGAGCGAAACGTTCTCCCTGCGTCGGTGCCTGCCCCTTCTGACCTTCCGGTCATTTCGCCAAGAGGATACATGCGATGGGTAACAAAGGATTTGATACGGTCATCGAAGTGAAATACCGCGATACCGACTCCATGGGCCACGTCAGCAGCCCGGTGTACTACGACTACCTGCAGCACGCCTACCTCAGCTACATGCACAACCTGCTGAACCTGCCCAAGGATCAGAAGCTGCCGCACATCATGATCAAGACCGCCTGCGAATACGTGCAGCCGGCCATCTACGGCGACACGCTGACCGTGGCCAGCCGCGTGGTGAAGTTCGGCACCAAGAGCTTCGAGATGGAACACATCATGCACCGCAACGACGCGGAAAAAACCACCGTTGCCAAGGGCCAGTCCATCCACGTGATGTTCGACTACGAGCAGAACCGCAGCACGGTGGTGCCCGACCAGTTCAAGCACCAGGTGGCTACCTTCCAGGAAGCCTGACGCACACGGCTGCGCCCCTTCGCCGGTGGTCAGCGCCGGCGAAGCCCTACACCAAGAAGGACTTTGCACATGAATCTATCCTGGAGCGACGCCTACCGCGCCGTGATCGAGCGTTACCGAAACCTGGGTGCGGAACTGGCCGCGGCACGTTCCGGCGCCCCCGAGGGCTTCGACTACGCAGGCTGGCAGCGCGTGACCGAGAGTGGTCTGTGGAAGCTGGTCATCCCGCAAGCCTACGGCGGCCAGGGTGAAGACTGGTGGGCCTTCACAGCCGCGCTGGAAGGGCTGGCGACGTCTATCCGCACCCCTGAACTGCTGCTGTCGGTGATCGCCCAGGCAGGCATGGTTCGCGCCATGATGCTGTACGGCAGCGAAGAGCAGAAAGACCGTTACCTGACCGCCATTCTCAACGGCGCCATCAGCGCCACCGGTATCGCCGAGCCAGGCACCGGGACCGATGTGCGCAGCATCGCCACGCAGATCACCGCCGAAGGCGACGGTTACCGCCTGGTGGGCAGCAAGTACAACATCGCCCACGCCCCCATCGCCGATTTCACCCTGGTGGTCACCAAGGTGGCGGGCGCCGAGAAACAGAACATCGCCCTGGTGCTGATCGACAAGGACACCCCCGGCCTGACCCGTGGTGAGCCTGACAGCAAGCTGGGCAACCGCAACCTGCCCACCGGCGCGCTGTTCTTCGACAATGTGCCCGTGCCGGCTACCCAGGTGCTGGGCCAGGTGGGCAAAGGCCTGCAGCAGTTGATCAACATCATCTCCCTGGGGCGCGCCTACTACGGGCTGGTGGCCGTCAACCTGCCGACGCCCTTCATCGGCGAAGCCCTTGAGTACGCGGCGAACCGCCAGAGCTTCAAGAGCGCCATCGACACTCATCAGTACGTGCAAAAGCGCCTGGTGGACCTGACCATCGGCATGGAGCGCAACCGCTGGATGGTGTATGCCGCCCTGCACCAGCTGCTCACCAACGACCCGCAAGCCCTGCTCAGCTGCTCGATCGCCAAACTGGGCGCCGCCCAGGACTTCATCGACAGCGCCCTGAGCCTGCTCAAGCTGTATGGCAGCCTGGGCTACCACGAAGGGCCGGTGTCGCAACTGGTCAAGGACGCCCTCGGTTTCGCGGCCGTCGGCGGCACGGAAGAGATGCACCAGAAAAATATCTTCAACCAGATCCTTCGGCTTCACGGCACCAGCGCCTGAGCACAGCCTCGCGAGGACGCGACCCGACGAGGTAGCGCCCGCCGTTCATTTTAATAAGACCCACCCTGCCTATGTACACAAGCCCCCGCCTGCGCCCCCGCAGCCGCGGCCCCTGTGTGCGCGGGCGGGGTGCGTCACTGACTGGGTAAACACGATGAACGAACCACTCAAGCAACCGGGCGCGGCAGCCAACCTTATCCCCCAGGCGCTGCAAAGGTCGGTGATTCAGACCCCTTACGGTGACGAGCTGGAGCATGCCAGCATCGACCAGTTGCGCGATTTCCAGCTCCAGCGCCTGCGCTGGACCCTGGACCATGCCTATACCCACGTGCCCTGGTACCGGGACCGCTTCCACCACCTGGGCGTGCACCCCTACGACCTGCATGATGCAGCGGACCTGGCCCACTTCCCGCTGACCACCAAGGCGGACCTGCGCGCCCACTATCCTTTCGGGCTGTTCGCCGTGCCCATGGATGAAGTGGTGCGCCTGCATGCGTCCAGCGGCACCACCGGGCAACCGACCGTGGTCGGCTATACCCGCAATGACATCGACGTCTGGTCGTCACTGGTGGCCCGCTCCATCCGCGCGGCGGGTGGCAAACGCGGTGACCGCATGCACATCGCCTACGGCTACGGCCTGTTTACCGGGGGCCTGGGTGCCCACTACGGCGCGGAAAAGCTCGGCTGCACGGTCATTCCCATGTCTGGTGGGCAAACCGCCCGCCAGGTGCAACTGATCCGCGACTTCCGGCCAGACCTGATCATGGTCACCCCCTCGTACATGCTCAACATCGCCGAGGAAATCGAGCGCCAAGGCATCTCGCCGCAAGAACTGTCGCTGCGCGTGGGTATCTTCGGGGCCGAACCGTGGAGCGCTACGATGCGCAACGAACTGGAAACCCGCCTGGGCATCCAGGCGCTGGACATCTATGGGCTCTCGGAACTCATGGGGCCGGGCGTGGCCATGGAACACCTGGACACCAAGGACGGCCCGACGCTGTGGGAAGACCACTTCTACCCTGAAATCATCGACCCGGACACCGGCAAGGTGCTGCCCGACGGCGAGTTCGGCGAACTGGTGCTGACCACCTTGAGCAAGGAAGCGTTGCCGATGGTGCGCTACCGCACCCGTGACCTCACTCGGTTGCTGCCGGGGAATGGCCGGGCCATGCGCCGCCTGGACAAGATCACCGGGCGCAGCGATGACATGCTGATCATCCGCGGTGTGAACGTGTTCCCCACGCAGATCGAAGAGCAACTGTTGAAGGTCGCCGCGCTCAGCCCCGTGCACGAACTGCACATACGCCGCGATGGCCACCTGGACACCCTGACCGTGAACGTCGAGTTGCGCGCCGAACACGCCGACTGGACCCCCGCCCAGCAACACGCCGTGTCCAAGGACCTGGCTCACCGCATCAAGGTGCACGTGGGCATCAGTACTCAGGTGGTTGTACACCCATGCCAGGCCCTCAAGCGTTCGGAGGGCAAGTCCAGCCACGTCCTGGATTACCGTCAGCCCGCGTGAATGCGCAGCCTGCAGGAAGATGCCCGATGCCAGACTCCTCCCTTATGCACCCCGACACCGCTTTGGCCGCTGGGCCAGGCGTGATCGAACAGGCGCTTGAGCATCAGCTTCAGCGCCTGCTGCCCACCCACCACTGGCTGTGCCGTGCGCCCAGCTTCAAGCGCAAACAGCAGTGGTTTCGCCGGCTGCTGGATGAAACCAGCCATGCCGTGCAGTTGCAGGACAGCGTCGTCCGGCAGCCTGCCCGCCCCGCCCCTGCCAGGCCCTGGGCGCGACACCTGGCGGTACCAACGCCGCCGGGCACCCTCGCCGATTTCGCGGTGACCAGTTGGCTGCTCGACAGCGCCACCCCACCCGCGCAGCCCGACAGCCAGGCTCACCCCACTTTCGCCAGTGCCTGCGAACGTATCGAGCGACGGGCGATCTTCCACCGCCGCCAGGCCTTCGAACTGTTGCTGGCCATGACCCAGAAACGGCAGGCGGGCCTTGGCGACCAGGTTCAGGCTGCCATCGATCGGCAGTGGCCGCACTTGCTGGCACGCCTGGCAGGCTGGCCCGCCGACGAGCAGCAGGCCTTCATGGCCCGCACCCTGGAACAATTGCAGTTTCTCGGCTGCCGCGCCGGTACTCGCGAAGCCAAAGGGGTGGCCCATGGCTGAGTCGTCTTCCGTCCTCGACACTTTGTTGCAACTGGGCGACAGCGCACTGATCGCCAGCCAGCGCCTGTGTGAGCGCTTCGGCCAGGCGCCGACCCTGGCGCAGGACCAGCAGTGGCTGAGCATCGGCATGGAACTGCTGGAGCAATCGCGCCAGTGGCTGGAGTACGCCGCTGAACTGCTCAACGATGGCCGTGATGCCGACCAACTGGCCTTCCTGCGCGACGCCCGGCAATTCCACAACCTGGTGATACTCGAACAGCCGCACAGCAACCCACTGCAAGCAGGCCTGTGCCACTGGCTCTATGACGGCTGGCACCAGGCACGGCTGAGCACGCTGCAGCTGTCACCGCTGCCGTTGCTGGCGATCACCGCCCGCCGCGCCCTGCCCCAGGTGCGCGCCCACTGGCAGCACGCCAACCAGTGGCTACTGGATGCCAGCGCGCAGGACCGCCCCGGCCTGCAGCATGCCCTGGACCAGCTATGGCCGCTGTGCCAAGGCGTGCCGCCGGACAACCCCGACACCGATGACAAGGGCATCGACCGCAGTTGGCGCATGCCACTCAAGGCCGCCCTCACCCGTGCGGGTCTTGCCCCACCCCGCCTGGCACCAGCCTCTCAATCGCGCGACCACGCCCACTTGCAGGCCGTGCTGCAACCCCTGCAAGGCGTGGCGCGTACCGCCCCCCATCACCGATGGTGAGCTGAACCCACCACCAAGGACAATCGATCATGGACATGACCATTGGCGACTTTTTACTGCGCCGCTTGCGCGAACTCGGCATCGACCACCTGTTCGGCGTACCGGGGGACTACAACCTGGCCTTCCTGGAGCAGGTGGAAGCGCGTGATGACATTCAATTCATCGGCAACTGCAATGAACTCAACGCCGCCTACGCCGCGGACGGCTATGCCCGCACCCGTGGCTTCGGCTGCCTGCTGACCACCTATGGCGTGGGCGACCTGAGCGCCCTGAATGGCGTGGCCGGCGCCTACGCCGAGCGCGTCCCCGTGGTGCTGGTCTCGGGCGCCCCGCCCTTGCACGCCATCCTCAACCGCGCGCTGCTGCACCACACCCTGGTGGATGGCAACTACGACAACGTGATGGTTGCCGTACGCCAGTTCACCGTGGCCCAGGCGCGCATCACGGTGGAGAACGCCACCGCGGAAATCGACCGCGTGCTGCTGACCTGCTTCCGCGAGCGCCGCCCGGTGTACCTGCAGCTGCCGTCGGACCTGGCCACGCTGCAGGTCGAGGTCCCCACCACCGCGCTGGCCCTGCGCGAAACCCGCAGCGACCCCCAGCAACTGGGCGAAGTGCTGGAGCGCCTGCAACAGCGACTGGCCAAGGCCGTCAGCCCGGTATTGCTGGTGGACGTCGATGTGGCGCGCTTTGGACTGACCGAGCAGGTGCTCTCGCTGATCGAGGCGCGCGGGCTACCGTTCGCCAGCATGGTGCCGGCCAAGGCCGTGCTGGATGAAAACCACCCTTTGTTCCTGGGTACCTACGTGGGCGCCGGCTCGGCCCCGGCCGTACGCACGGCCGTGGAAGAATCCGATTGCGTGATCGGCCTGGGCGCCTGTTTCGCCGACGTCAGCACCGGCCTGTTCTCCCAGCAGCTGCAAGCGGATGCGCTCATCCAGCTGCACCCCTACAGCGCCTCACTGGACGGTCTGAATTTCAACGCTGTCGCCGTCGGCCAGGTCCTCGACGGGCTGATCACCACCACCGTCAAGCGCGCCGACACCCCGGCACTGGCCAGCGTGACAGCACCCCAGGCCTGGCAGGCCGAGGCCGACAGCCCGCTGAGCCAGGCACGATTCTGGACGCGCATGGGTAGCTTCATCCGTTCCGGTGACGTGATCATCGCCGAGAACGGCACCTCGGCCTCTGGCCTGGGCGGCCTGCGCATGCCACCGGCGGTCACTTACATCAGCCAGCCGCTGTGGGGTGCCATCGGCTATACCTTGCCGGCCCTGCTGGGCACGCAACTGGCGCAGCCCGCGCGGCGCCAGTTGCTGTTCATCGGCGATGGTTCATTGCAGGTCACCGTGCAAGAGCTATCGAGCCTGCTGCGCCTGAACCTCAAGCCGATCATCTTCGTGATCAACAACGATGGCTACACCATCGAGAGGCTGATACTGGGGGAGAATTCCAGCTACAACGATATCAACCCGTGGCGCTACGCCGAACTGCCCAAGGTGCTCGACACCCGTCAGCGGGCGCGCTGCTTCACGGTGCATACGGAGGCACAACTGGAAGCGGTGTTGAGCGACCCGCAGGGGCCTGAGGAATTGCTGTTCATCGAGGTGGTGATGGAGCGCATGGACGCACCGGATTCACTGCGGCGCTTTGCCAAGCTGTTCGCCGACTTCGATTACGGCGTACGCCCAGCGCGGCAGGGTGTGCCGGTGAACTGAAGGTGCCACGGCCCCACCGGGCAATGCTATCGCGCAGGGGGGGAATGCCCCCCTGTCATGGCATCAGGCAATCGCCCGAACCACCCCACCATCCACCCGCAACGCCGCCCCCGTGGTAGCACTCGCCTGCCGCGAAGCCAGGTAGACCACCATATTGGCCACCTCCTCAACCGTGGCCAATCGGCGGATGATCGAGGTGGGCCGGTGTTCAGCGATAAAGTCTCGCTCCAACGCATCACTGCCCACACCGTTCTCCTCAGCCATCTGCTGAAAGAAACTGCCCACCCCTTCGGAACGCGTCGGCCCAGGCAACACTGCATTGACGGTCACACCCGTCCCCGCCAAGGTCTCCGCCAACCCACGGGACACCGCCAGCAAGGCCGTCTTGGTGGTGCCGTAATGCACCATCTCCGTCGGAATCTGCAAGGCCGACTCACTGGACAGGAACACCACCCGGCCCCACTGGGCCGTGACCATCTGCGGCGCGTAATGGCGCGACAAGCGCACGGCGCTCATCACGTTGACGTCGAAGAAGTGCTGCCACTCCTCATCACTGATATCGAAAAATGCCTTGGGCGCGAAGATCCCCAGGTTGTTGACCAGAATATCGGTCTTGGTCACCCGCGCAAACAGCCGCCTGGCGCCGTCAACGGTACTCAAATCCGCTGCCACGCCAATCAGCTTGGCGCCCGGCAGTTTGCTCTGGATGTGCTTGATGGCTTGCAGGACACGCCCCTCCGTGCGGCCGTTGATCACCACCTCGGCGCCGGCCTCGGCCAACCCCGCGGCAATGGCAAGGCCGATACCGGCGGTGGAGCCACTGACGATCGCACGCTTGCCGTGTAGAGAAATATTCATGGTTACCTCGCTGGGGTGGGGAATCGCTGAAAGGGCCCACGGCGCGTACGTCGGCCGCGCGTAGCAGCGGACCTGGCCGCGTCACAAGCACCGCGCGGCACCAGGCACACCGCATGCGCCGCCGACGCGGCCATGGCCGCTACAAGGGGTGAGACGCCTGGCCGTTGGTGGCCACCGGCAGCATCGATTGCCAACCGCCGCCCAATGCTTTGTACAGGTTCACCCGTGCCAGGGAGACGCTGGCCGAACTGTCGACCAGTTGCTCCTGGTTGCTCAGCAAGGTCGCCTGCACGGTCAGCACGTTGAGAAAGTCCACGGCGCCGGACACGTATTGGTGTTGCACGGTATCCAGGGCAACCTGGCTCTGGCTCACCGCCTCGGCCAGGCGGTCACGGCGCAATTGCTCGGCGTTGTAGGCGACCATCACGTCATCGATGTCATGCCAGGCCTTGAGCACCGTCTGCTGGTACTCGATCGCCGCTTGCTGCTGCTGCGCTTCACGCAGTTTCAACAGGCCTCGCAGGCGCCCGCCCTCGAAAATCGGCAAGGTGAACTGCGGTCCGAAAGCAAAGGCGTGTGAACTCCATGAACCAAGATTGGACAACTGCAACGCCTGGAACCCAACGCTGCCCGACAGGCTGATCCGGGGGTAGAAGTCGGCCTTGGCCACGCCGATCATGGCGGTGGCTTGGTGAAGCGCTGATTCGGCCTGGAGAATATCGGGACGTCGCTGCGCCAGTTCCGACGGCAGGCCCATCCCCAGGCGCTCGGTGCTCACCGGCACCGGTGCCGCTTTTTCCAACTGTGCCTGCAAGGCACGTGGGGCCTGGCCCAGCAACAGGCTCAAGGCATTGATGAGGCGCGCCTGCTGTTCTTCCAGGGTCGGCAGGCGGGCTTCGATGGACGCCACCTGGGCAGAGGCCTGGGCGATATCCAGGTGGGTAGCGACACCGTCGTCGAAACGCATCTGCGAGAGTTTCAGGCTGTGCTGCGACACGCCGAGGTTGTCGCGTATCACCGCCAGCGTCGCCTGGGTGGCGCGCAGCCTGATGTAGTCGGCGGCCGTCTCGCTCAACACGCTGAGCAATACCCCCCGGCGGGCATTTTCCGATACCTGCACGCCGGCGTTGGCAGCCTCCACTTCACGGCGGATTCCGCCCCAGAAATCCGGCTCCCACGACGTTTGCAGGTCGGTCTGCCAGAGGTTGAAGGCCGAATGACCGTCTTTGAAAGAAGGGTCGTTGAGGCCCACCGCACTGTTGCGCGCACGGCTGTATTGACCGCTGGCATCCACCGAAGGGTAACGGTCGCCATTGACCACTTGCAGCGTGGCGCGGCTTTGCAGCAGCCGGGTCGCGGCCACTTTCAGGTCCAGGTTCTGCTCGACCGCCTGCTGGATCAATGCGCTCAGTTGAGGGTCATTGAAGCTGTCCCACCAGCGCTCCCCCAGGCTCGCGGCAACGGCCTGGCTGGGGGCCAGGGGGCCTTCGACCGGCAGCCATTGCACTTCGCTGGTGGGCGCGGGCCGCTTGAAATCGGGGCCGAGGGTACAGGCACACAGGCTGGCGGCCGAGATCATCAGCACCATTGTTTTCAGGCTCATCGTGCGGTGACCTCTTTCGCCCTGGCTTGATCATCATGGGCGCCGATGCTGATGCGCGCCTCCACCGACATGCCCACGCGCAAGCGGCTGGCCAGTGCCTGGTCGGCGTCCAGCACGATCTTCACCGGAATACGCTGCACTACTTTGGTGAAGTTGCCCGTGGCGTTGTCCGGCTTGACCTGGGCGAAGGTCACGCCGGTGGCGGGTGCCAGGCTGTCCACATGGCCGGTGAGGTGCTGGTCACCGAACGTGTCGACACTGATGTCGACCTTCTGCCCTGGCACCACATGGGTCAGTTGGGTTTCCTGGAAGTTGGCCACCACGTAGGCCTGCTGCAACGGCACCACGGCCAGCATCCGCGCGCCGGGCTCGACGAATGCCCCGACACGCACGGCACGCTGGCCGACGATACCGTCGATAGGTGCCACGATGCGGGTGTAGGACAGGTTCAGGCGCGCGATATCTTCGGCAGCCTTGGCGTGCTTGAGGCCGCCTTCGGCACCGTCGACCTGGGCAGTGAGAATCTCCACCTGCTTGCGCGCCGCCGCCAATGCCGCCGTGGAGTTGGCCAGGCGGGCCCGGCCCTGGTCAACCTGGCTGCGCGATTGCTGGGCATTCTGCACGGTACCGGCACCCTGCCCGGCCAGGTGGTTGTAGCGCACCCACTCATGCTCGGCGAACGCCAGCGCCGCCTGGTCGGCCTGCACGCTGGCCTGGGCCTGGGCGATGATCGACGCCTGGCGTTCCAGGGTTGCCTTGGCGTTCTGGAACTGCGCCTGGGAAATCAGGGTCTGGGCCTGGGCGGCCAGCAGGGCCGCCTGGTAATCGCGGTCATCGATATGGGCCAGTTCCTGGCCGGCCTTGACCCACTGGTTGTCCTCCACCAGCACTTGGGTAATGAACCCCGAAACCTTGGGCGCCACCACGGTGTAGTCCGCCAGCACGTAGGCATCATTGGTGCTCTGCGAGCCCGAGGCGCCAAACACCGCGGGCCAGGCCAGGTACAGAATCCCGGCCACCGCGGCCACGGCCGCAGTGATCAGAATGACAGTTGGCTTCTTGGTCATCATCACGACTTCTCTCTTGAAGGTTGGCTACGCCACCGCGCGCGGTGGGTAGATACGGGTAGGCACAAAGGGGATCAGCACGATCAGCAACGCGGCCACCATGCCCATGTACAGGTACAGGTCGGCGCTGGTCAGCACCTGGGCCTGGGCATGCAGCCGCCCGGCCAGGGTGGGGTCGTTGAGGTCGGCCAGGGGCGAGTTGCCCAGGCTGTCCACCAGCATCGTCGAGTGAAAATGCTGGCGTGTGGTGGTCAGCCATTCGATCAGGCCGCTGGCCACCACCGAGGCCAGGCCCTTGACGGTGTTGAACCAGGAGGACGCCAATGGCCCTTCCGGCGGGGTCATGCCATTGGTGGCCAGCATCAGCAGGGGGATCACCGCCATCGGCTGGCCGAAGATCTGCAGGCATTGCATCAAGTAGAAGTTGTCGCGAATCCACTGCGAGGTCATCAGGCTGCCCACCATGCACGCCGCGCATAGCAGCCCCAGGCCAACGGCAAGCACCCAGCGGCAATCGACGCGGCGGATATTGCACAGGGCCGCTACCAGCGGCAGCGCCAGCAACTGCGGCAACGCCACCACCAGCAGCACCGGCGCGGTCTGCGCCGGACGGTAGCCCTGGATGTGCGCCAGGAAGCTGTAGGGAATGATGATGACGCCGGACAGCACCACCAGCACGCCACCCAGGGTGATCAGCGAATGGGTGAGGTTGCGGTTGCTGAGCATCTGCAACTTGAAGAACGGCAGTGGGTGCGACCACTCGTTGATCATGAACAACACCATCAGCACTGCCCCGCCGCCCAGCAGCCAGCAGATCAACGTTGACTCGAACCAGTCCATGCGGTCGCCCAGGGAAATTCCGATGACCAGTGAGCAGATCGCCGGCAGGCCGAGCATCAACCCGCGGTAGTCAAACTGCTTGAGGCGCTCCAGGCGCATGGGGTCCTGGGGCAAGCCGTAGGCCACGCAGGCCATGGCCACCAGCGCGGGCGGGATGATCTGCCAGAAGATGGCCTGCCAGGGTGCGTACTCGGTCCAGAGGCCCGCCAGCGGCAAACCGATGCTGGGCCCGAAGGTAGCGGTCAGGGCATAGCCGGCCAGCCCGTAGAGCTTGATGTTGGGCGGCAGGAAGCGCAGCGCCACGCTCATGAGCATGGGCGGCAAGGCGCCGCTGGCCGCCCCTTGCAGGGTGCGCAGCACCATCAGGCATGTGAGGTTGGGGGCCAGCGGGCAGAGCACGCCCAGTACCGCGAAGGCACCGATGGCGCAGAGGGTGAAACGGCGCAGGGTGAAGGTCACCGCGCACCAGGGGGCGAAGGCCATGGCCGACACCGAGGTGGCCGAATACAGCGCGATCAGCCAGGTGCCTTCGTCCGAGCCGATATGCATGGCGCCACGAATATCGGACATGGCCATTTTGGTGACCATTTCGTTGACACCGGCCAGCAGCACGGCCAGCAGCACCCCCACCAGCCCGATGATAATGCGCATGCCGAACGGCTGTGCCACCGGCGGGGCAGCAGGCTTGGGTTGCTCCACGGGCGCCGCGGCCCCTGGCATCTCAAGCGCCTGGGCGCCGAGGGCATTCATGGCCCCACCCTCGTCGGGCGGTGGCGGACAATCGCAAGGGGCATGGCTTCATGGCTCCGGAAAAAGGTTCCGGTGAATTCTATGAAGCGCCAATGCTGACGAAAACTGACATATCGGAAGGTTACTACTGCACCAGACGCACGTATCGCCAGGTTCCTTAATGTGCGACGTGCCCGCGTGCCAAACCGCTGCCGCTGCGGGGGTCGGGTCCTACACGACCCGCAGCCTCACACGCTCACTCGGCCTGGTGGCCGGGCAACTGCAGCTCACACGCCTGCTTCAGGGTGCGGCGCAACCAGCGGTGCGCCGGATCGTTATCGAACCGAGGGTGCCAGGCCTGAATGATGACCACGCTGGCCAACGACATGGGCAGGTGGAACGAGCGCAAGGGCAGCCCCAGACGGGCGACGCTCCATTGCACATGCTCGGGCAACGGCAATATCAGGTCGGAGCCCGGCAGCGAGAACATCGCCGAGTGAAAGCTGGGGGTGATCAGCGTCACCCGCCGCTCCAGGCCCATGGCGGCCAGTGCCGTGTCGATCGGGCCGGTAGCGCGGCCGCGGCGCGACACGCTGACCTGGTCGTAGGCGGCGAACCGCTCGGGGGTGATTTCGTCGTCGAACAAGGGGTGGTCGACCCGGGCCAGGCCCACGAAGGAGGTCGTGAACAGGTTCTGTACCTTTATCTCCGGACCAAAGGGCCGCATGGCGCTGATGTACAGGTCGATGCGCCCCTCGCGCAGCGCGTCGTCCTCGCCCTCTCCCTCCGGCACAAAGCGCAGCACCGTGTTGGGCGCGTGCTCGCGCATGGTTTCCATCAATTGACCACCGAACGCGGCGATGAACACATCGTTGGCGCGCAGGTTGAAGCAACGCCGCAAGGTGGACAGGTCGACCTCTTCGCGAGAACTGAACACCACCGCGGCCTGCTCCACCAGGCTGCGTACCCGCCCGCGCAGGGCCAGCGCCCGCGGCGTGGGGACCAGGCCGCGGCCGGCACGCACCAGGATGGGGTCATCCACGGCGTGACGTATACGCGTCAACGTACGGCTCATGGCCGCCGGGCTCAGGTTCATGCGTCGCGCCGCGCCTACCACGCTGCCCTCATCCAGCAAGGCGTCCAGCGCAATCAACAAGTTCATGTCCGGCAGTTGCATGGCCCATATCCTCCAGGCGTTACTTCAATAGTGGCATTGCGCTCCTCGCGTGGCGCGACCTTACACTTTTTGCAACAGATTGCAAAACACGCAACTACTCATTGTCCAGCACGCCATTTACCAGCCGGGTTCTTTCTCTGAACAATGCGCCCATCGCTTACAGCCCGGACATACCATGACCACGAACGTTTTGATCGCCATCGATGGCAGCGACCAGCGCCACGCCGTGATTGACCTGGCGGGCCGGTATCTGACGCCATCCCGGCATGCCCTGAAGGTGCTGCTGGCCGTGGACCCATCCTTCTCGCTGGCGTCCGAAAACGACCACATCGCCCGCCCCGATGAAGTGGAATACCCCGCCGCCAGCGAACAGCAACACGCCGCGAACCACCTGATCAAGGCCGCCTGCGACGCCCTTGAGGCAGCCGGTTATCACGTTGAAGGCGCCCTGGTGCAGGGTGAGCCCGCCGACGTCATCGTCAACCGCGCCGCAGCCTTGAATTGCGGGTTGATTGTCATGGGCCACCGCCACCTGAGCTGGCTCGGCAAAGTCTTCGATCCTTCTGTCAGCGCCCGCGTTCTGGACGCCGCGCGCTGCCCCGTACTGATTCAGACACGCTCCACACCCGACGCCCCAGCGGAGAAATGATCATGACCCTGCACTACCTTGAACTGGAAACCCACGAAGCCGTCGCCCTGATTCGCTTCAACCGGCCCCAGGTGCTCAATGCGCTGTGCGCCGCGATGATGGCTGAGTTGGCGGGCGTGCTGGACCAGCTGGAGCACGACCCCGCCATCCGTGCCGTGGTACTGACGGGCACCGCCGACGCCTTTGCCGCCGGCGCTGATATCAAAGAGATGCGCGACCTGACGTACATGGATGTGTACCGCGCAGACTTCGTGACCGTCGACTGGGAGCGCATCGCCAGCTTCCGCAAACCCATCATCGCCGCGGTCGCCGGGTTCGCCCTGGGTGGCGGCTGTGAAATGGCGTTGATGTGCGACTTCATCCTGGCGGCCGACAACGCCCGCTTCGGCCAACCGGAAATCAAGCTGGGCACCATCCCCGGTGCCGGTGGCAGCCAACGCCTGGCGCGCTTCGTGGGCAAGTCCAAAGCGATGGACATGGTGTTGACCGGCCGGACCATGGATGCCCACGAGGCCGAGCGCTGCGGTCTGGTCAGCCGCGTGGTGAGTGGCAGCGAACTGCTGGATGAAGCACTGCTGGTCGCGTCACGTATCGCCAGCTATTCGGGGCCTGTGTGCATGCTGGCCAAGGAAGCCGTGAACGCGGCCTTCGAAACGACGTTGGCCGAAGGTGTTCGCCAGGAGCGCCGCCTGTTCCATTCCACCTTTGCCATTGAAGACCAGAAGGAAGGCATGGCGGCGTTCAGCGAAAAACGCCGCGCGCAGTTCAGCCATCGCTGATCCCCTGGGCGCCTCCCTGGGGGCGCGCGACGTCAGGTGCCCCGTATGCTGGACCGGTGTGGCGCCAGTCACCACTGGTATCGGTACCCGGCGTTCACGGCCCAGGGGCGCTTGAGGGCCGGGCTATCGCTAGTTTCGATGTCGGCGTACACCTGGTGGCCGGCCCCCAGTGACCCGGTCAGCCCGGCGCCGGCGTACCAGCCGCCGCCGTTGCCATCCGGGTGGCTGTCGACCGTGTTGGTCCTGATGCGGTTGCGTGCCGTGAGGTCCTGGGTCCAGCCAAACGCCAGGTAGGGTTGCAACCCCGCGTCCCCTCGTGGCTGGTGCCCGATCACCGTACCGGCGCGCAGCTGAGTGGCGACCCCTGAACTGGCATCGACGTGCAGGTCATTGCTCAAGGCGTAACGGTCTCCACCGGCATACAGCGCCGAAAACTGCACCTGTGGTTCGATGAACCAGTCGTGGGCGAGCGTCAACCGCTTGCCTGTCTCTAGGGAAAGCCCGGCACCGTGGCTGCGCGAGTGCCCGGTGACCTTGGCGCCGTCACTGGCGCGAACGTCGAGGCGTGTGGACCAGCGGTTGAGGGTCAACAGGCTGTCGGCGTACCACCCCGAATCATCCAGGTAGGTGGCATAGGTGCCGGCGTAGGCGCTGTCCATCTTGCCACTGCCTTCATCGATGAAACGGCGATCGGTCTGACTGTGGCCCAGCAACGCACCGAGCACCCAGGCGCCGCCAGCCGTAGCGACGCGCGTGTCGGCGCCCAACTGGATACCCGTGATGTGCTGGGAAAAGTCGCGACCTACGCCATTATCCAGGCGCTGCTTCTGACCGTAGCTGCGCACCCACACGCCCTGCCGCGCGGCGCCTTTGCGCACGTCACCCAGACGCTGCATCAGGGTGCCGCGTTCGGCATCCCAGGTGTCGCGCAAGGTGGCCAGGGCGCTGCTGTTGATCGCGGCACTGGCGGCCGTGGACAGGTTGGCAGCCCCCGGCTCAGGGGGCGCAGGTGGAACCGGGGGTGGCGAGGGGTCAGGAGATTCGCCCGGCTCGGCAGGCACGACCGACTCTGGCGCCACAGGGGGTGTGGGCGCGACAGGGGGTGGCAGCGGTTCAGGCGGCACGGCGGGCTCACTCGGTTCCGTCGGTTCAGTGGGTGCGGGGTCAGGCAAGGTCTGCCCGACGTTGACCAGGTTCCAACTCACCCCGGCGTCCCCCTCCTGCTTGCGCAATGCGTAGCGATACGTACCAGCGTCGACCAGTGCATCACGGTTCGCCAGGCTGAAGCTGCCTGCACCGCCCTGACTCTGCACCAGGGTCAGCCGCTGGCCCCTGGCGGTTGGCTCCGCTCCGCTGTTATGCACCAGCACGCGGTTGCTGCCGGTGATTTGCCCAGCGACTTCAATGCGGTCGCCACGCTGCTCGCCCAGGTCGGTGTTCATGGCGTAATAGCCATCGCCCGCCAAGTCACCGGCCACGCTCAGCGTCATGAACGTGCCGGTGGCCGGCGCGGCAAAAGCCACGGCGCCATCGTTCTTCAAGGCGGCCAGGGTAGAATCGCCGCGCACGTGCCATTGGCTGGTTGCATCAATATCCAGCCCGCTGGCGTGCTGGCTATCGAGCACCGCGCCGTCCAGGGTCGACCCGTCGCGCAGGTTCAACTGCAGTGCACCGCCGTCCACCTGAATATCGCCTTCCACCTGCGAGGCGGTGTTATCGAGCACGACCTGGCCCGCAGCGACCCCATTGGCGGCATCGGTGACCCACAGCGCCGTGCCTGCCTCTCCCTCAGTGCTGCCTGTCAGACGGCTGTTCGTGAGATTGGCCGCCAGGCTGCCGCCGGACACACGCACGGCGCTGCTGTTCCGGGTAGCGACCACGCTGTCGGTCAGGTCGAGGTGGTTGGTGATGCCGTCGTCAGTGGCCTGGCTGACGATGCCGTAGGCCTTCGCGCCCTGGGTATGGATAGACGAACCCTGCAGGCTGACGCTGGCATCGTTGCTGATCGACAGGCCGTAGGCGGACGCGCCCTGGGTGACCACGCCAGTCCGGGTAGCCTGAATGGTTGCCCCCGTGCCCGAGGCGAACAAGCCATGCCCTTGATCGCCGTGGGTCAGTACCTGACTGTCATCGAGGGTGATCTGCGCACCGGGTAAACGCGCTACCGCTGCCATGGCACCCCTGCCGAAAGTTTCCACGGTCACATGCCGCACCTCGAAGGTGGCACGGGGGTCGTCGCCCGGGTCCTGGTTACCCACCACATCGGTCGACGCGTACAGGCCATGCGCCGAGTCCCCGTGCGTGGTGAGGCGGCCGCCGGTCATGCTGAACGTGCCGGCGCGGTTATCGACGGCGGCAGCCTGGCGACCCCAGGTGTCCAGATCGCTGTCTTGCACCTCGGCACGGGTGCCGCTGCCTGGCATCCAGATCGCCGAGCCATAGTCACCCTGGGTGGTGACCTGGGTATTGTCCATCTTCAGCACCGACTCCTTGGCGTTGAGGTTGACGCCGCTGCCCGCCTGCGAGGCGATCCGCGAGTGGCTGATATTCGCTTGCCCGCCCGGCTTGAGGCCGGTGGGGCGGATCAGGATGCCGTCGCCCTTGGCCTTCAGGCTGCCATTGCTGAAGACGAACAACCCCTCCTGCATGTCCACGCCTTCGGCCTTCTGAGACTCGACGGTCATGCCATCGGCGCGAATCACGGTGTCGGCCCCGGTCATGCCGAACACCGGTGCGTACTGGCCATAGGTGATCGCCGTGGTGTCTTGCAGCTGTACCTGAGCGCCATCCTGGGCCCTGACCGCATAGGCGACGTTACCGGTGCTGGACACGGTTCCACCGGTAGTAGTGATCATTGAACCGGCGCCCATGGCCGACAGCCCGTCGGCCATCATGCCCGTGGTGCTGACGCCCCCCCCTGCCAGTTGCGCCGTGGCACCGCCCGCCACCACCACGCCCCGGCCGCGCGAGCCATTGGTGATGATAGTGGTATCCTCCAACCTCAGCGAACTACCGGTACCACTGGCGCTGGCGCCGTCGCCAAAATAGCCGGTGGCAATAAGGGTGGAATGCTCCAACGCCGCCTTGCCGCCATCGGTGGCTTGCACGGCCATTACCGCGTCGGTGTTGCTGGCAGCGTTGGCTCGCACATCCAGGCCTGCGCCCAGCAATTGGTTCTGCTGGCCGCTGACGTTGATGGTGGCGCCGTTGCCGGTGTGGGTCACGTGGTCGCCGTTGAGGGTGAGCGACTCTCCCGTCGTGGAAGACAGATCGATCTGGTCATACTCGGCGGCCGATGCCGACACCACTACCGCCAACACCGCATGGCCAACCGCCAGGCAGTTGAGCCTGCATCGCAACAGGGTCATTCATTGACTCCTTCAAGACTGTACATCTGCGTTGACGAGCTATGTCGTCAGTCGAATCGAGCAGTGCAATCTTGCGGATGGCATCAATGAAGCGTCTTTGATAAACAGCCGCACTTGTATAAAAGTGCGGGGATATTCCGGGCAGTGAGCTGGCCTGTAGCGGCCGTGAGGCCGCGTCGGCGGTACATGCGGTGTACGTGACGCGGCCAGGTCCGCTGCTACGCAGCGGGGGTGTTCAACCCAGACGGGCGATAGCGCTGGCGACGGCGGCGACGTTGTGCTCGTTCAGCCCGGCCAGGCACAGGCGTCCGCTGTCGACCAGGTAGATGCCGGCGTCTTCACGCAAGCTGCGCACCTGCTCCACGCTCAGCCCGGTGTAGCTGAACATGCCCTGCTGATGCAGCAGGTAGTCGTGGCGGCCGTCCGGGTATTCGTCGCGCAGCAGCGACGCCAGTTGCGTACGCATGGCCTGGATGCGCACGCGCATCTGCTCCACTTCCGCCAGCCACTGGGCGCGCAGGTGTGCGTCGCCCAGCACCCCGGCCACCAGACGCGCGCCGTGGCTGGGCGGGCTCGAATAGTTGCGGCGCACGGTGGCCTTCAATTGGCCCTGGACATTGGCCGCGGTTACCGCGTCGCCACACAACACCGACAGGCCACCGACGCGCTCACCGTAGAGCGAGAAGATCTTCGAGAACGAATTACTCACCACCAGGGTCAACCCGACATCCGCCATGGCCCGTATGGCGTAGGCATCCTGCTCCATGCCCTGGCCCAGGCCCTGGTAGGCGGTGTCGAGGAATGGAATCAGCTGGCGCTCGGCCAACACGCTCACCACCTGATCCCACTGCGCGGCGCTGAGGTCGGCGCCCGTGGGGTTGTGGCAGCACGGGTGCATCAGCACGATGCTGTGGGCCGGCAGCGTGGCCAGCGCCGCACACATCGCGGTGAAGTCGACGCCACCGGTGGCGGTATCGAAATAGGGATAGGTGTTGACGGTAAACCCGGCACCGCCGAACAGCGCGTGGTGGTTTTCCCAGGTCGGGTTGCTGACATACACCTGCGCCTCGGGGAACCACTGGCGCAGGAAGTCGGCACCGACCTTCAAGGCACCCGAACCGCCAACGGTCTGGATGGTGGCTACGCGGCGCTCATCCAGCACCCGTGCCTGTTCACCGAACAGCAGCCGTTGCACCTGTGCGCAGTAGTCAGCCAGGCCGTCCATGGGCAGGTACAGCGACGGCCCCTGCTCGCTCGCCAGCCAGCGGCGCTGGGCCTCTGCCACCGAGGGCAGTTGCGGAATCCGGCCCTGGGCGTCGTAGTACAGGCCGATGCTCAGGTTGACCTTGCCGGGCCGCGGGTCGGCCTGGTAGGCCTCCATCAGCGACAGGATAGGGTCGCCGGCATAGGGGCGGACGTGTTCAAGCATGGTGAACTCCAGACAGTGGGTAAAAAATTCAGGCGCAATAACGACCCGCGCGATGGTTGAAGGCAATGATCAGGTTCAGCACCACCGCCCCCACCACCGAAATGGCCAGCAGCCCCGGTGCCACGGTGGTCAGCGAGCCGGCCAGTATCAGCACATCGGCACCCATCTGCAGCCAACCGGCACGCCAGCCAAAACGCTGCTGCAGGTACAGGGCGAGGATGTTGATACCGCCCAGGCTGGCGCGGTGGCGGAACAGGATGAGAAAACCGGTACCCAGGATGACGTTACCCATCACCGCCGCGTACAGCGGCTGGATGTGCGCCAGGCTGATCACCCCGTGCAGATGATCGGAGAACACCGACACCAGCGCAATACAGGTGAACGTCTTGAGGGTGAACGCCCAGCCCATGCGACGCACGGCCAGGTAATAGAACGGCAGGTTGAGCACAAAATAACTCAAGCCAAAGGCATAGCCCAGGGCGTAGTGCAGCAGCAACGCCACGCCGGCCATCCCGCCCGTCATGATGCCACCGTCGCGCAGCAACAGCAGACCGAAGGAAATCATCACCGTGCCCACCAGCATCGCCAGGCAATCTTCGGCGCGGCTGTGGGGGCAGGTGGGGGCTAGGGCTGTGTTCATGGTTCGCTCGATATCGGGTTGTCACGGGCGGCAGGCAAGTAATGCCGCAATCGAGCGCGAAACTAACAAACGACGACCGAAATGTGTATTTAAAATTGATTAAATGCTCGATCCGCGCACCTAATACAAAAAACATGCGCCGAATGAGTGCGAAAATCCACCACCGGCCCATTTTCAGTGCAGTTTCAGCCCGCCACGATCCCCGCTTCCTTGATCCGCTGCAGCACCACGGCAGTCTTGATATGGCTGGTGCTGCCATTGTTGGTGAGGCGCCCCATCAAGGCGTTCAACTCGTTCAGGTCAGCCACCGCCACCTTCAGCGAATAGTCCGCATCACCGGTGGTCTTGTAGGTGTCGATGATCGCGGTTTCCCCCTGCACGAATGCCTCGAAAGCGCTGGATTGCGCCAGCGTATGGCCGACCAGACGCACGTCCATCATCGCCACCATCTGCGTGTTCATGGCCTGGGGCGCCAGGCGCGCGTGGTAGCCCAGGATCAGCCCGGCCTGCTCCAGGGCGATACGGCGCCGTGAGCACTGGGACGCCGACAGCCCCACCAGCTCGCTGAGGTCCTGGTTGGTCAGGCGCCCGTTGGCCTGCAGCAGGGTCAGGATCTTCAGGTCGAAATCGTCGATGGCGGACATGGCAAAGGCTCCGTTGCACAGGGAATCGGGCCAGCAGGTTACCAGCACCCATACCCCTGCGCCCATGCCTGGCACCTGATTTGCAAACGAACCCTGCAAGACGTCACGCAGGGCATCGGCCAATGCCCGCCTCCCTTTTGATCAGGACATCGCCATGAGCCAGTCACCCGCCTCATCGTTGCACCGGGGCTTGAAGAACCGTCATATCCAGTTGATCGCCCTGGGCGGTGCCATCGGTACCGGGCTGTTCCTGGGCATCGCCCAGACCATCAGCATGGCCGGCCCCTCGGCCATCCTCGGCTACGCCATCGCCGGCGTCGTGGCCTTCATGATCATGCGCCAGTTGGGCGAGATGGTGGTCGAGGAGCCGGTCAGCGGCACCTTCAGCCACTTTGCCCATCGCTATTGGGGCCCATTCGCCGGGTTCATGTCGGGGTGGAACTACTGGGTGCTGTACGTACTGGTGGGCATGGCCGAACTGACCGCCGTGGGCCTTTACGTGCAGTACTGGTGGCCGGGCGTTCCCACCTGGGTGTCGGCAGCGGTGTGCTTCGTGTTGATCAACCTGATCAACCTCACCCACGTCAAATGCTACGGGGAAGTGGAGTTCTGGTTTTCCCTGATCAAGGTGGTGGCCATCGTCAGCATGATCCTGTTCGGCGGTTGGTTGCTGGCCACCGGCACCGGTGGTGAGCAGGCGGCGGTGAGCAACCTGTGGGCCCATGGTGGCTTCTTTCCCCATGGCTTGGGCGGCCTGGCGATGGCCATGGCGGTGATCATGTTTTCCTTCGGTGGCCTGGAGCTGGTGGGCATCACCGCCGCTGAGGCCGATGACCCCAAGCGCAGCATTCCCAAGGCCACCAACCAGGTGATCTGGCGCATCCTGCTGTTCTACATCGGCGCGCTGGCGGTGCTGCTGTCGCTGTACCCCTGGGAAAAGGTCGTGACCGGGGGCAGTCCTTTTGTGCTGATCTTCCATGCACTGGACAGCAACATCATCGCCTCGGTGCTCAATGCCGTGGTGCTGACCGCGGCGTTGTTCCTGAATTTCAAGCGCGAGGAAGCGGCACGCTTTTCCTTCCTGCTGGGTATTCCGGCCATCGCCCTGGCAGGGTTGAAAGAGCTGTGGGTGCTGCTGCATGCCGACATCGGGGGCCAGGCCTGGGGGCATTTGCTGTTCGGGCTGGTGGTGGCCAGCGTGTCGGCGTTCTTTGCCATCTGGGGGCTGATGAAGTTTCTGGAAAGGTTCTCTACTTGGCCATTCATCATTTACCGGGCGGTGCTGGGGGTGTTTCTGATCGTGGCCGTGACCAGTGGGTGGCTGGCGGGGTAACTGAACCGGAGGTGCAATCCCCCCACAGGGGGGGGAGGATTGCGTCACTGAACGGAATCGACAAACTCCGCTATCAAGCGGTTGACCTGCTCCGCCGCTTCCATCTGCACCATGTGGGCTTGCCCCGCCAGCACCTCGACCCGGGCCTTGAGGCCTTCGCCGTGGGCCGCTGGAATGATCGCGTCTTCACTGCCCCAGATCACCAGCACCGGTTGCCCGCCATCCTGTACCACGGTACGCAGGTCCTGTTGCTGGCGGCCATCGGCGAACAACGTGCCGGCCAGGGTGCGCAAGGCGTGCTCCACACCCTCCAGTCGCTTGTACTTGAGCATGTCCTCCAGCATCTGCCGGTTTACCCGCTCGGCGTTGGAGAACAGTTGCACCAGGTGCGGCTTGAGCGCGTTACGGTGGGTGGCGTCGACGAAGCCTTGCAGGTAGGCACCATTGATCTCGTTGCCCAGCCCGGCGCTGGCGATCAGGGTCAGGGAGCGCACGCGCTGCGGTGCCAGGCGGGCGATGTTGAGCGACACTGCACCGCCCATGGAGTGACCGGCCAGGTGCGCGGAAGGAATGTCCAGATGGTCGAGCAGTGCCAGCACCGCCTGGCTCAATTCGTCCAGATCACCCCGTTGCAGTTGCTTGCCGGATTCGCCGTGGCCCGGCAGGTCCAGGGCAATCACCCGGCGCCCGGCGGCCAGCGGTTCGTGGTTGAACAGCCAGTTGTTGAGGTCACCGCCAAAGCCGTGGATCAGCACCAGTGGCACGCCGCCTTCGCCGCGCTCGAAGTAGCGGATTATCCGGCCCTGCAGCTCGACTTTCTTCGGTGCCGGGCCGCTGTCTTCGTCGCCGCCTGCACCGGGCACGAAGCTGGCCTGGAACTGTTCGACCACGGCGTCGATCTCGGCGTCGCTGGCCTCGCCGTCAACCACGATGCCCAGCAGCGCGCCCACCGCCAGGGTCTCGTCCTGACGGGCGATCTGCCGGCGCAGTACGCCGGTGAAGGGGGCCTCGACGCTGCTGGAGATCTTGTCGGTCTCCACGTCGAGCACTTCATCGCCCTTGTTGATGGCCTGCCCCTCTTCCTTGAGCCAGGCGTCCACCCGGCCTTCGGTCATGGACAGGCCCCACTTGGGCATGGTCAGGGTATGGATCTGGGTCATCAGTGCTTGCTCCACTCGATCAGTTTCAGCACGGCGGTCTCGATCTTCGCCGCGTCGGGGATGTACAGGTCTTCCAGGGCGTCTGAGAACGGCACCGGGGTGTGCGGCGCGGTGACCATTTCGATCGGCGCCTTCAGCGCGCCGAAGGCTTTCTGCGCCACCAGCGCAGCGATATCGGTGGCCAGCGAGCAGCGCGGATTGGCCTCGTCGATGACCACCAGGCGCCCGGTTTTTTCCACACTTTCCAGAATGCTGTCCTCATCCAGCGGGCTGGTGGTGCGCAGGTCGATCACCTCGCAGTCGATGCCACGCCCGGCCAGGCTGCGGGCGGCGTCCAGGGCGGTATTGACCGTGCGGCCGTAGGACACCAGGGTCACGTCCTTGCCGTCGCGCAGAAAGTTGGCTTCGCCGAAGGGGATGGCATACAGCTCTTCGGGCACCTCGCCCTGCACGCTGTAGAGCAATTTGTGTTCGCAGAAGATCACCGGGTCGTTGTCGCGGATGGCCTGGATCAACAAGCCCTTGGCCTCGTAGGGCGACGAGGGGCACACCACTTTCAGCCCCGGAATGTGCGTCCACAGCGAAGTGAGCATCTGCGAGTGCTGGGCCGCGGCGCGCAGGCCGGCGCCGACCATGGTGCGGATCACCAGCGGCGTGGTGGCCTTGCCGCCGAACATGTAGCGGAACTTGGCAGCCTGGTTGAGCAACTGGTCCAGGCAGCAGCCGGCGAAGTCGACGAACATCAGTTCGCACACCGGGCGAACGCCGCAGGTGGCGGCACCGACGGCGGCACCGACATAGCCGATCTCGGACAGCGGTGTGTCCAGCACGCGGCCAGGGAACTGGTCGTAAAGGCCCTTCGTCACGCCCAGCACGCCGCCCCAGGCGTCGCTGGCCCCGGGCGCGCCGGCGCCACCGGCCACGTCCTCACCCATGATAAAGACGCTGGGGTCACGCCGCATTTCCTGGGCCAGGGCTTCGTTGATGGCCTGCTGATAACTGATTTTTCTCGCCATGATATCGGTCTCGGTCTTGTTATTGGAAAGGCGTTCAGGGGTAGGCGACGTACACGTCGGTGAGCAGGTCGGCGGCGCTGGGCTTGGGGTCGGACTTGGCCTTGCGCACGGCGTTCTCGACCAACAGGTCTACTTCGCCATCGATCTGGTCGAGCTGACTGGCCTGCACCAGGCCTGCACGGGTACTGCGTTCGCGGAACTGCATCAGGCAGTCGCTGCGCTCACGAAAATTTTTCACCTCATCGGCGGCGCGGTAGGTCTGGGCGTCGCCTTCGAAGTGACCGTAGTAGCGGGTCAGCTTGACCTCGATCAGGGATGGCCCCTCCCCTGCCCTGGCCCGTTCGATGGCGGCGCCAGCCGCTTCGTGCACAGCGAAGAAATCGAAGCCGTCCACCGTCACCCCTGGCATGCCGAAGCCGGCGGCGCGGTCGGCGATGTGGTCGCAGGCTACCGACCAGTTGGACGCGGTGGCCTCGGCATAGCCATTGTTCTCGGCGACGAAAATGCACGGCAGGTTCCACACCGATGCCATGTTCATGGCCTCGAAAACCGCCCCTTCGTTGGAACCACCGTCACCGAAGAACGCCACGCCGACACCATCGGTGCCCTTGAGCTTGGCCGCCAGGGCCGCGCCCACCGCCAGCGGCGCGCCGGCGCCGACGATGCCATTGGCGCCGAGCATGCCTTTCTCCATGTCGGCGATGTGCATGGAGCCACCCTTGCCCTGGCACACGCCGGTTTTCTTGCCGTAGATCTCGGCCATCATGCCGTACACGTCCACGCCCTTGGCGATGCAGTGGCCGTGACCGCGGTGGGTAGAGGCAATGAAGTCGGCGTCGCCCAGGTGGGCCATGACGCCCGCCGCCGAAGCCTCTTCCCCGGCGTACAGGTGGACGAAACCGGGGATCTCGCCCGTGGCGAACTCCACGTGCAGGCGTTCTTCGAACACACGGATGGTGCGCATCACCTGGTAGGCGTGCAGCAGTTGATCAGCGCTCAGCGATGTCGACATTTCTTATTCTCCAAGGGCGTCTTGAGGCATGAGGGGGTGCAGCGGGTGTTCACGGCCGATGGCCAGCAGGCGCTGTTGCGCCGCATGGGCCAGGGCCGCCGGGACATCGATGCTCAGCGGGCCGCAGGCATCGAGGGTGACTGTGGGCCGGTCATGGGCGTTGAATTCGATTTCGCGCTCGCCATCCAGGGCCAGGGTGCCGCTGGGCAGCCACGGAGAGTGGGCGATGCCTGGCTGAAGCAGTTGCGCATCGAGCACGCCACAGCCTTGCAACAGGCCAGGGGCAAGGGGCGTCAACAGCGCCTGGGGCGCGTGCGGGTCCAGGCGCATCCAGGCACCCTGCGGTGACTGGCGCGAGACCGGCAGCCATAGCCCGCACAGAGCCGACAGGCCGATGGACTGGGGTTCGGCAAAGGTCACGAACACCTCGGCCAGGTCACTGCCGCGGCTGATGGCACGGGCACCAATGAACGGTAGCGACGACACGGCCACGTCCACCAGGGCGATTGCTTCCAGGCCCCGGGCGGCATCACGCACCACCAGGCGCTTGTTGCGCCGCAAGGCCACCTCGGCCGGCAGCCGGCCGCTGGCGTACAGGCCGCCCGCGAGGCCCGCGCTGGTGGCCTCACGCAGTTCCGGGAAGGCGTTATTGGTGCCGGTTGACAGGGTCAGCAACGGAATATCGCCCACTTCACTCGCCACGGCCTTGTGGGTGCCATCGCCCCCCAGCACGGCGATCAGCGTCACTTCGCGCTGGGCCATACACCGCGCGGCCTGGCGGGTATCCTCGACCGTCTGGCGCAGTGCCATGTCGAGAAATTCCACGTGCGGCCAGTGCCCCTGGCGAGCCTGACGGCCGTGGCTGTTCTTCAAAACGGCGGCGGCGATGCCGGTCATGTCGGTAGGCATTATCACGCGCTCGACGCCCGTGGCGCCGAACGCAGCCAGCAGGCGCTGGATAACCGAAACCTTGTCGGTGCTGGAGAACAGCCCGGCATTGGCCGTCAAGCGGCGCAGGTCACGGCCTGAGGCGGGGTTGGCGATGATACCCACGGTCAGGGGCTGGCGCGGCATGGGTGGACCTCATTGTTATTATTCGTTGCAGGCACTGGAGCAAGGGCGGTGCCAGGTTTCCCTGTTTCGCCGCACAGGCCCGATACAGAGCGCTTTGACCGCCCCGGCCGGCCCCAGGCGCGGGCGGGCTGTGAGACGCCCCATCGCGGCCTGCACGGCGGCGCGGCGAGACCGTGAGACGTTGCGTCTCACGCGCACCGCTTGCCGCTTGCCGCTTGCCCCGGCCGGTGGTGGGGGCTTTAATGCCCCTACAACGATAAAAAGCGGGATCCGGAGGCCTTCATGCTTTCCGCACACTCCAAGGCGCATGTGGATTGCGTCAGCCGTGTCCTTAAAAATGCTGCGCAGCTGCCGCAGTTGCCGGTCCCCGACCTGATTCTCGACTCGTGGCGCCGGTCCATGGAACAGCACCACCTGGACCCAGGCTCCTTGCAGGGCCCACGCATCCTTTCCCATAACGTGCTGCGCGAATGCCGTGAACGCGCCGAGCTGTTCCTGCGCATCGCCGGCGAGGCAGTGGCCCGCCTGCACGGCCGCGTGCGCGACGCCGACTACTGCGTGCTGCTCACCGATGCCCAAGGCCGTACCATCGACTACAAGGTGGACAGTGCCATTGCCAATGACTGCCGCAAGGCGGGGCTGTACTTGGGCACCTGCTGGTCGGAGGGCGAGGAAGGTACCTGTGGCGTGGCCGCGGTACTCACCAGCGGCGTGCCGGTGACCGTGCACAAGCGCGATCATTTCCGCGCCGCGTTCATTGGCCTGACCTGCTCGGCCGCGCCGGTCTACGACCCCCAAGGCCAGCTGCTCGGGGTGCTGGACGTGTCGGCCGTGCGCTCGCCGGATGAGCGCCGCTCCCAGCACCTGATCCGACAGCTGGTGGTACAGAGCGCCAAGGACATCGAGCAGGCGTTTTTCATGAACAGCGCCCAGGGCTATTGGGTATTGCGCGCCCATCACAGCCCAGGCTACGTCGACAGCCAGCCCGACCTGTTGTTCGCCTGGGACGATGACGGCTGCCTGCAGGCACTGAACCCGGCGGCGCGGCGCTACCTGCTGCACCGCCATGGCCAGGTGCCGGGGCATATCAGCCAGGTCTTCGACCCGGCCTTGCTGCGCCGTGCCAGCGACCAGTCGCTGTGCCAACTGCACGACCTGCATGCGCGCCTGAGCGCGCCCCGCCGTACGACCCCGCGCGCCCGTGCCAGCCTGGCTCCTGTAGACATCGACCCGCGCATCGAGCAGAACCTGCGCTTGGCCGTGCGGGTCAAGGACCGCCATCTTCCCGTGCTGATCCAGGGCGAGACCGGCGCAGGCAAGGAAGTGTTCGCCCGCCAGGTGCACGAAGCCAGCCAACGCAGCGCCCGCCCCTTCGTGGCGGTCAATTGCGCAGCGATCCCCGAAGGGCTGATCGAAAGCGAGCTGTTTGGCTACCGTCCCGGTGCCTTTACCGGCGCGTCGAGCAAAGGCATGCAGGGGCTGCTGCAACAGGCCGACGGCGGCACCCTGTTCCTCGACGAAATAGGTGACATGCCACTGGCTTTGCAAACCCGCCTGTTGCGGGTGCTGGCAGAAGGCGAAGTGGCACCGTTGGGCGCGTCACAGCGCAAGGCCGTGGACATTCAAGTGATCTGCGCCACCCACCGCGACCTGGAGGCGCTGGTGGCGCTGGGCAGTTTTCGCGAGGACTTGTACTTTCGCCTGGGCGGCGCGCGGTTCCAGCTGCCACCCCTGCGCGAGCGCACTGATCGGTTGACTCTGATCGGGCGCATCCTGCAGGAGGAAAGTGCTGGCGTGCGGTTGAGCGACGCCGTGCTGGAGCGGCTGCTGGGGTACCGCTGGCCCGGTAACGTGCGACAACTGCGGCATGTACTGCGCTATGCCTGCGCGGTGTGCGAGGGCGACCAGGTGTTGCTCGAGCACCTGCCCGAACCGCTGACAGCGGGGGACAGCGCCCAGGACCAACACGCCCCGACTGCCGCCAGCCCTGAACGCCAGGCACTGCTGGACGCGCTGATTCGCCACCGCTGGAAGCCGCTGCCCGCCGCCAGGGCGCTGGGAATTTCGCGGGCTACACTGTACCGGCGCGTGCATCAGCACGGGATTGAAATGCCGGGTCGAAGCGCGCCCTAAAGTTTCGCCGATGAGGTAGGTGCTTCCCGAGCTTCGCCCGGTCCAGCAGGGCGGCGAAGCTCGGGAGGTGGTCAGGCGTGGTCCAGCGGCGACGGCTTGGCGTCGATGCGGATTTTGTACAGGTGCACCGGGTACTGCACGTTCGACGGCTTGCCCCCCGTGGTCGCCGGGGTGCGGTTGATTTGCGCGGCCGGCAGGTACAGGTAGCCGTCCTGAATCCATAGGGCGTCGACCCACACCAGGCGCGGGTCGGCTACCACCGTGGTCACGGTCTTGTCCGGGGCGATACGCTTGACGCTGCGGGTGTTGACGTCCGAGGCGTAGATATTGCCTGCGGCATCGATGGCGGTGCCGCCCGTGCTCCAGGTGTCGAGCCAATGCTCGGCATGCTTGGCCACCTGCGCCGGGGGCAACGCGGGATCATCGACGTAGCGGGTGGCGATACGCGCCAACGGCCCAGGAATGGCCTGGTAATACAGGTACTCGCCGTCCGGCGATACCTCCAACTGGTCCAGGCCCACGCGTTTTTCTTCGCCATTGGGAATGAACAACTTGTTGCCATCGGCATACATGGGCAGGTGGTCGATGGACAACGGGTGGTTTTCAAGCAGCGTGCGCGCCTTGCCGCTGTCCAGGTCCAGCACCACCAGGCGCACGGCGCCCGGGTCGGTGAGGTAGGCCAGGCGGCCATGGAAACGCACGTCGTCGAAGTAGCTGTTGTCCTTCTGCACCGCACCTTCGAGGCTGTACACCTTGTCGACCTGGTTGGTGGCCAGGTCGATGCGCACCAGTTTGCCGGCGCCCTGCACCGCATGGGCGCCAGTATTGATGCCGGTATTGCCCGCGTCCACCGCCCACAACTTGCCGTCCGGCCCCACGCGCAGGGCGTTCACATGCAGAAAGTGCTGGCCAGGTTCGGCCACGTTCCAAGTGTTCCAACGGGCATCGGGATAGGGGTGCAACTGCCCATCCTTGCCGACCTCGGCCAACGACATGCCCGGCCCCTCTGACTGAGTCAGCGACACGAAGGTGCGACCGTCGGCGGTGACTGCGGCGCCATTCCAGATGTGCGGCGAGGTCGCCACTTCCATCAGGCGGCTGTCTGGCTGGGTAGGCAGGGTGGGAGGCAGGGTGTCCTTGGCGACAGCGGCCAGGGGGCACAGTAACGAAAGGGCGAGCAACAGGGGTCTTTTCAACGGCATGGGCACTGCTCCGGCTTGTTGTTATAGGTGTTGACCGGGAGTATTGCCGGGGCATTCATTCGAATCCATTTGCAAGTTTTCAAGGAATCTTTCCTCTTGGGAATGAGTGACCTCCGTTGGAAAAGGGGATGAATGGATGGTTCCGAGCGACGTAAACACGCCGGCCGCGGGATCAGGGCCATGCTTGCACCGAGCGTGCAGCATTAACCTGATGGCGCGGCCGGGCGGCGCTACTTGTCCTTAGCCTTGTCCTTGGCCGGGTTATCGATGGGTGGTGGATGGGGTGGGTCGGTCGCTGGGTCGTTGACATCCGGCGAGTCCGGATCAAAGCCCAGATCTTCGTCCTTGCCGCTGGAGGTGTCGGTGGGTGCCTTGGAATCACTAGTCATTCGGTGCTCCTTTAACCATGAACACGGAAATACCCGCGCCTGAGGGTTGGAAGCACACGCCTCAGGCGAGTGCCGCCCGTATGACAGACGGTCATGTGGCACCCTGCGTGCTGTACTGAATGGAAAGATACTATAGTTGAGAATCTTGCCAATGATTAACCTGGAGTCATGAATGACCAACACCCAGGATCTGGGTTTTTTCCACCTGCTGGCCAAACAGGGAAGCCTGGTCGCCACCGCACGAGAGCTCGGCGTGACCCCGCCCGCCGTGAGCAAACGCCTGGCCGCGCTGGAGGCGAGGCTGGGCGTGCGCCTGGTCAACCGCACCACCCGCTCCATGAGCCTGACCCCGGAGGGCGAACTGTACTACGCCCACGTCGCGCGAATTCTGGCGCAGGTCGAGGAAGCCGAACAATTGGTCAGCAGCACCCGCGCCAGCCCCAAGGGCCTGATCCGCGTCAACGCCTCGCTGGGCTTTGGCCGCCGCCATCTCGGGCCGGCGCTGGCCGCCTTTTATGCCCTGTATCCCGAGGTCGAAATCCAACTGGAGATCAGTGACCACCCCCTGGACCTGGCCACCCACGGTTTCGACCTGGGCATTCGCTTCGGCACCTTGCCGGACGCCGCCTTCCACGCCCGCAAGATTGCCTCCAACCGTCGCCTGCTGTGCGCCTCGCCGCTGTACCTGGACAAGCATGGCACACCCCGGACCCTGGCCGACCTGCAACGCCACCAGTGCATCTTCATCCGCCAGAACGAAGCACCCTATGGGGTGTGGAGCTTCAGCAACGGCGGCCGCACCGACAACATCAAGGTCCATGGGGCGCTAGGCTCCAACGACGGGGAAGTGGCGTTGAACTGGGCGCTGGAGGGCCATGGCCTGCTGCTGCGCGCCGAGTGGGATATCGCCCGGTACGTGCGCAGCGGGCGGTTGCGCCTGGTGATGCAGGACCATACCCCTACCCGCGCGGATGTCTATGCCGTGTACCCTCAGCAACTGCACATGTCCGCCCGGGTACGCAGCCTGATCGACTTCCTCATCGAGCGCTTCGAGCACCTTGATAATATTGCGGATCAGCCGTAGGAACATCGGTCGGCCCCTGCTCCCCGTTCAACGCCCGGTCGAGGGCAGCGGTGTCCAGGGCCCCCACCCATCTGGCGATGGCCAGCGTACCTACGCCGTTGCCGATGGTATTGGTGATGGCCCGGGCCTCGGACATGAAGCGGTCGACACCCAGCAGTAGCACCATGCCCGCGACGGGAATGGTACCGAGCGACGCCAGCGTCGCGGCTAGAATGATGAAGCCCGAGCCGCTCACCCCGGCGGAACCCTTGGACGTGAACATCAGCACCGCCAGCACGATCAACTGGTCGGTCAGGGTCAGCGGCGTATTGGTGGCCTGGGCAATGAAGATGGCCGCGATGGTGTAGTAGATCGCCTGGCCGTCCGGGTTGAAGCTCAGGCCCGCAGGAATCATCATGCCTGCCACCGACTTGGAACACCCTGCCCGCTCCATCTTGGTGATCATTTGCGGCAGCACCGACTCGGATGAACTGGTGCCCAGCACCGTGAACAGTTCTTCCTTGATGTAGCGCAGGAACTTCCACAGGCTGAAGCCGCTGTAGCGGCAGATCGGCCCCAGCACGCAGACCACGAACACCGCGCAGGTGAGGTAGACGCACGCCATCAATTTGCCCAGGGAGAACATCGAACCGAAGCCGTAGGTCCCGATGGTGAAGGCAATGGCCCCGAAAGCCCCCAAGGGCGCCAGGCGCATCACCATGTTGACGATGTTGAACATGCCCCGCATGAGGCTGTCGACCACGTCGATGAACACCTTCGCCCGCGGGCCGGCATTGGCCAGGGCAACGCCCAGCAGGATGGAAAACAGCAGGATCTGCAGGACGTTGCCCTTGGCGAATGCGTCGACGATGGTGTCGGGAATGATGCTGAGGATGAAATCCATGAACGAATGGTGCGGTGCCTGGCTGGTGTAGGTGGCGATGCTGGAGGTATCCAGCGCCTTGGGGTCGACGTTCATGCCGGCGCCGGGCTTGACCAGGTCCACCACGATCAGGCCGATGGCCAGCGCCAGGGTCGACACCACCTCGAAGTAAAGCAGCGCACGCACGCCCACGCGGCCCAGTTCCTTCATGTTTTCCATGCGTGCGATACCGCTGACCACGGTGAGGAAAATCACCGGTGCCAGCAGCATCTTGATCAGTTTGATGAAGCCGTCACCGATGGGTTTGAGTGCGGTGCCGGTCTCGGGGAACACCACGCCGACCACGGCGCCGAGAACCACGGCGATCAGCACTTGTACGTATAGCTTGCCGAGTATGCGTTTCATGATGACTGGCCCTGATTGTTATTGTTGTCAGGAGGTGCCCGGCAGCGCGGCCTGGGGCGGCCGCGCGCCGTGGCGGTGTGTCGCGCAATTGAGCGGGTCAGCGGTTAGCGCAATTGGTCATCCGACAATGGGCTTTGCTGGTCGGGGGCGGGTACCTCGGTGCTTGGCGGTTCGTCCCCGTCTTCTGGCTGGTCGGGCTGCTTCAACGGGTCCAGGTCGTTGGGGTCGTCAGGGTCCAGGGACGGCTCATCCGTGCCCGGCTCGACGGTTTGCCCATGAATCTCTTGCTGAAAATCCGATTCGGTAGACATAAACACCTCACTGCTGGGGCCCGGGGTTTCCAGGCCATTTCATTTTGAGGTCGGGTGGCGGTGGGGGGTGCTGCCCGTGCGACAGGCGGTGTGGGCGCAAGCGCACTGCTGGCGTCAGGGGCGGCGATGACCGTGATCGCCGTGCTGCTGGGAGGTGAGCGATTGCTCGGCTGATGCCCCTTCATCGCTCAATAAGCAAAACGGTGGCGTTTCGCCAAGTCACTGCCATTCTTATCAGCTCACGCCCCCGCCCCGAGAAATCAACGCATGCATTCGATCACGACCAAAGACGGTACCGTCATTTTCTACAAGGATTGGGGCCCGAAAGACGCCACCCCCGTGGTCTTTCACCACGGCTGGCCCCTGAGCGCGGACGATTGGGACAACCAGATGATGTTCTTCCTGCTGAAAGGATACCGGGTCATCGCCCACGACCGTCGCGGCCACGGGCGCTCCAGCCAAACCTGGACGGGCAACGAAATGGACACCTACACCGCGGACGTCATCGAGCTGACCGACGCGCTGGACCTCAAAGGCGCGATCCATGTCGGGCACTCCACCGGCGGCGGTGAAGTCGCGCGTTACGCTGCCCGTGCCAAGCCAGGCCGGGTGGCCAAGGCAGTGCTCATCAGCGCTGTGCCGCCGATCATGGTGCAGTCCGAGAAAAACCCCGGCGGCTTGCCCCTGGAGGTGTTCGACGGTTTCCGCGCCGCGCTGGTCGCCAGCCGCGCCCAGTTCTACCTGGACGTCCCGACAGGGCCGTTTTATGGCTTCAACCGTCCGGGTGCCAAGGTCTCGCAAGGCGTGATCGAAAACTGGTGGCGCCAGGGCATGATGGGCGGGGCAAAGGCTCACTATGACTGCATCAAGGCTTTTTCGGAGACTGACTTTACCGAAGACCTGAAAGCCATCGAGGTACCCACCCTGGTCATGCACGGCGAGGATGACCAGATCGTGCCATTCGCGGATTCGGCGCCACTATCGGCGAAGTTGCTCAAGCATGGCACCCTCAAAACGTACCCGGGTTTTCCCCATGGGATGCCGACCACCCACGCCGAAACCATCAATGCAGACCTGCTGGCGTTTATCCAGGGTTGACGAAGTTGCTACGGATCGCCGATCACGGCGCATTGCCGGTCCGACGAAATGGCCAGTGCGCCTCTACCAAATGTACGCACCAGGGGGCATGATTTCAACTTGCCACTACCGAGACGACCATCATGCCGGACAGGCCGATGAAGCTCAGGAGCTGGAACGCGTCATGGAGACTGGTTGGAGACAGCGTGCAGTGCGCTCAGTGTGGAAAGGCGCAGGACAAGCGGTACAGGGAGAGGCCTTTCGTGCATGCAGACACGTGCCCTGCCAAAAGCGAGACGGCCCAGCGGCCGTGGCGCGACCTCCATGACATCCTGCATTCGGTGTTTGGGGCGCAGTGAGTTGATCGGCAGTGGTAGAATCCCTGCCCACGCCTGGGCGATTGATCGCCAGACGGGTAGAACGGTGCCCTATGTTTCCAAGCCTTGAACTGCGCTGCTACGGGCGAGACAGCCCTCACCACCACCATGACTTTGCTCAAGTGGTGCTGCCGGTTCGTGGCCGAATGGAAATCGACGTGGACGGTCGCGGTGGGTACATCGATCCGTCAGTGGCGGCATTCGTGTCGCCGGGCTCGACGCACTCGCAGAGCGCCCAGGCCGATAGCCGGTTCCTGGTATTGGACTGTGCGCCGAGTACCTTGGAAACACTCTCGACAGCGCGCATGGCCAAGGGCATATACGTGCCGATCTCGCCTGCGACCCGACGGCTCATCGAATTCGCCGAGCTGACAGGTAATCAGCAACTGGCTGCCGGCGCTGCCCAGTTGGCCCCCCTGCTGCTGTCGTCCATGGGTTTGGATGCGGCATATATTTCGACCCCCATGGAACAGTTGATCGCCCGCCTGCGTGCCAACCCCGGCGCCGCCTGGAGCAACGAGCGCATGGCGAAAGCAGCCAACATGAGCCTGAGCCAACTCCACCAGCGATTTGGACAATTGTTCGCAACAAGCCCGCAAGCCTGGTTGACCCACCTGCGTATCGAGCAAGCGCAGCGATGGTTGCAGGGCACCTCTTTACCGATTGCCGAGATTGCCTTGCGTACCGGTTTTTCCGATCAGGCAGCGCTGACCCGCGCCATGCAACGTGTGAGCGCCACTACCCCCGCCGCTTACCGTAAAATGCAAAAACAGCCTGGGTAAAAAAACCGACAGTTTCCGACAATATTGCCTGACTGCACTGCCCCAAACTTCGTGCTTTGCGATCTGGAGTGCGGTGCGATGTTGGCTGATCGGATGTTGCTCAAGGGTATCGGCTATGGGGTGTGCGCCGGTCTGTGCTGGGGGGTGATTTTCCTTGGCCCACAGCTCACCCCGGGGTTGAGCGGCCTGCAATTCGCCGTTATCAGGTTCCTGTGTTACGGCGCAATCTCGGCAGCCCTGCTGTTGCCTCGTTGGCGGCGCGTGTGCGCCACCCTCACTCGCGCCGACTGGCAATCACTTTTCTGGCTCAGCCTGATCGGAAACCTTGTCTACTACTCATTGGTGGGCACTGCTGTTCAGTGGGTGGGCATTGCGACCACGTCGCTGATCGTCGGGCTCATCCCGGTACTCGTCACCTTGGGGGGTCGCAAGGACGCAGACGCCGTTTCCCTGAAGGCACTTTTCCCTTCGCTTTGCTGCGCTATCGCGGGCGTCGTGCTGATGAGTTGGCATGCACTGGTCAATGGCCAGCGGCCCGAGACACTGGCGAGCATCGCGGGGATCGCATGCGCGTCAGGCGCGCTGGTGACATGGAGCTGGTTCGCGGTAAGCAACGCCCGGCGGCTGCAGGTGACTGCCGTGTCGTCCCATGACTGGGCACTGCTGACCGGTGTCATCACCGGCGCTCAGTCATTGATGCTGGCCGTTCCGGTATTGGGCTTTCAGGCGGGTATGCACGGCATGAGCCAATGGCAACATGTCTTCCTGGTGGCCGCTGGCGTGGCACTGTTGTCTTCGGTGGTGGGCGGGGCTTGCTGGAACCAGGCCAGCCGACTCCTGCCGTTGGCGCTCAGTGGTCAAGTGCTGGTGATTGAAACGCTGGCGGCGCTCATGTTCGGTTTCTTGTGGGAACAGCGGTGGCCCGACGGCTACGAAGGCGCCGCGATCGCGTTGCTGGTGACCGGGGTGGCCTGGTGCTTGGCCTGTCATCGACGGCCCCCACGCACCGCGTGACTGCAGACAGGCCGCAGGGGCATCGACGGGGCCAGGTCCACTACAAGGCTCAACCGTCTGCCAGTTGCTTCAGGTGTTCTTCGCTGAAAGCGGCCGCGCCCACCGCGTGCAGGTTCTCCAACAGTTGCTCGGCACTGCTGACGCCCACCAGCACCGAGGTGATGCGCGTATCACGTAGAAGCCAGGACAGCGCTAGTTGCGACAAACTTTGGCCGCGGGCCTGGGCGATATCGGCGAGCAGGTTCAAGCGCCGCTGCAAGGCTTCGTCCACGGCGCTGGCTGGCAGGTATCGGCTGCCACGGCCAATGCGTGAATCGCTGGGGATGCCGGCGCGATATTTGCCACTCAACAGCCCCTGTGCCAACGGTGAGTAGGTGATGATGCCCGTGCCCCGCGCCGTGGCCTCATCAAGCACGCCGTTGTGTTCAATGTCGCGGTTGAGCAGGTTATACACCGGCTGCTGCAGTACCAGGGGCACCCGCTGCTCACGCAGTAATTCGGCCATTCGGGCAGCCTCGGGCGCGGCGTAGGAAGAGATCCCCACGTATAGCGCTTTGCCCTGTCGCACGACACTGGCCAGCGCATCAGCGGTTTCCTCCAGCGGCGTATCGGGGTCAAAACGATGGGAATAGAACACGTCCACGTACTCCAGCCCCAGCCGCGCCAGGCTTTGGTCCAGGCTGGCCAGCAAGTACTTGCGCCCGCTGCCGCCCTGCCCGTACGGTCCTGGCCACATGTCCCAGCCAGCCTTGGTGGAAACGATCAACTCATCACGGTAACCGCTGAAATCCTCACGCAGTACCCTGCCCAGGTTACGTTCGGCGCTGCCGTAGGGCACGCCGTAGTTATTGGCCAGGTCGAAATGGGTAATGCCATTGTCGAACGCCGTGTGCAGGATGTGCCGCTGGCGGGCCAGCGGTGTGTCGTCGCCGAAGTTGTGCCACAAACCCAGGGACAGCGGCGGCAACAACAGGCCGCTGCGCCCGGCACGGCGAAAGTCACGGTTCAGGTAGCGTTGAGGTGCGGCGCTGTAGACGGCAGTCATGGTGCAGGCTCCTGGCCAGTTGACCAGCGGTATTGGGTAGCGGGTTTCCAGGCATTGGCCAGGTGGGCCTGAGCCAGCCCCTGGTCGAGCACTGCTGGGGCTATCCACTGATCCACGTCGATCGGGGCGCGAATCAGGTGGGCCGCCTGGGCCAAGCGCACGTCCTTGCGCAGGGTGTCCACGTAAAGCGGGTCCAACAGCGGCGAGTAGATGAAACCCAGGTCACCGCCCGCCAGGCTTTCGCGGAGCACGCGCGCTGGGTAAGCGGACTGCGCCACGCCCAGGTCGATCTGCGCCTGGCGGTTCTGTTCCTGCGACAACCAGTCCAGCGCCTGGGCTACCACGCCCACCAGCCGCGCCGCCGCCTCGGGATGCGCGTCAAGGAACGCCTGGGTGACGACCAGGCCACCCTGCCCTGCGCCCTTGCCTGCCAGCTGCTGACTGCCCACGGGGATCTCGATCAGGCCACGGTCCTTGAGCGCGAACAGCCGCGCCGGTGCCCAACTGGCGTCGATCTGGCGCGCTGCGAGGGCGCCGTTCACCGCGTTGAAATCGAGGTTGACCAGCTTGATGTCGCGTTCGTCCAGGCCGGCGCTGGCCAGCACGTCGATCAACGCCAGGTGGTCGGCGGTGCCGCGCAGAATACCGACGCGCTTGCCTTTCAAATCCTGGATGCGGGCAATGCCCGAGCCGGGCACCACGCCCAGGTAGCCGTTGATGCCGCGCCCGGTAGCCATCACCAGACGCGTCTGCAAGCCGCTGGCACGGCCGATGATCGAGGCCAGGTCACCGAGGAAGGCCACGTCGAGCTGGCCGTTGGACATGGCCTCATTAATGAGCGGCCCGGCGCCCTTGAAGAAATGCCACTGCACCCTGATGCCATCCGCGGCGAAAGCGTCTTCAAGCATATGACGACTGTGCAGCACATCCACCACAGGGCCGCCACTGGGGTTGGGGCCCGCACTCAAGTCCGGCGCGGCGACCTGGAGGGTCAGCTGCGCTGCCCCGGCGAGGCCTATGCTGGCCATCAGTGGCAAGGCCATCAGCCACTTGAACGCGCTCATACCGGCCGTGCCTCTTCCAGCACCGCCGCCCGACGTACGCGTCGCCGCGCCGGGAAGTAGTCGGCGACCGCCAGGTGCTGCGTGCTGCGGTTGTCCCAGATGGCCACGGTGTTGGTCTGCCACCGCCAGCGCATCTGGAATTCGGGGATCTGCAGGTGTTGCAACAGCAAGTTCAGCAGTTGCTCGGACTCCAGGCGCGAAAGCCCGGCGATGTGGCTGGTGAACGCGCGGTTGACGTAAATCGACTTGCGCCCGGACACCGGGTGCGTGCGGATGACTGGGTGGAGCGTCGGCTTGGGCAGCAAGCGGCGCAGGTCGGCCAGCTCATCGACCGACAGCGCATCGTCGGGGTGCCGGGCATGCTGGAAGTCATGCACGGCGCTGAGCGTGCCGAACAGTGCCTTGAGGGGTTCGGACAACGCGTTGTAGGCCGCCTCGGTGTCTACCCACAAGGTGTCGCCACCCAGTGCGGGGATCTCCTCAGCGTGAAGGATGCCCAGTTTGAGGGGCCGTTCGGCGAAGGTGACATCGGCGTGCCAAGTGTCGTTGGCGCCCTTGCGCTTGTCGTCGTAGGCGAATACCACCAGCTCGCGGACCGCGGGGTCCGCCTCGAACACCGGGTGCACATGCAACTCGCCAAGACGTTCGGCAAACGCTTTCTGCTGGGCGGCGCTCCAGTGCTGGTCCTCGAAAAATAGCACCTTGTGCTGCACCAGGGCCGCCTCGATCCGCGCCAGGGTGGCGTCATCGACGTCGGCCAGGTCAAGGCCCGCCACGCGGGCGCCCAGCAAGGGGTGGATCGGTTCAACATTCAAGCTCATGGGTTGTCTCCAGGCAAGGCGCCCCACGCGGGGGCGCCGGGTAATCAGAAGTCTTTGTGCAATTGGACGCCGAAGTAGCGGCGGTCATCCCGCGGTACGATGCGGGTGGTGCTGGTGCCGGTGGACAGCACCGGTGCATAGGCCTTGTCAGCCAGGTTCTTGCCTACCAGTGCTACGCGCCAGCCCTTGCTGTAATCAGCCAGGCCGATGCTGGCGTTCCAGATGCCGTAAGCCCCTTCTTCACTGTTGGGGTTCTGGTCAAGGCTGTATTGCACCTTGCTCTGCCAGCTGTAATCGGTGCCCAGTTCGACATCCAGGCCATTGTCCAACGGGATGTCGTAGTCGGCGCGCACAAAGCTTTTCCAGTCCGGCGTAAACGGCAGTGGTTTACCGTTGATGTCACAACTGGCGGCGGCGCCGCTGGGGCAGGCGAACTGGTCGATGCGTGCCTGGGTGTAGGCCAGCGAACCGGATAATTTCAGCTGCCGCGTGGCCTGCAGCGCGTAGTCCAGCTCCACGCCCTGGCTGGTGACGGAACCGGCATTGATCAAGCGGGTAACCACCGAGGTACCGACCACATCGTAGAAGTTGGCCTGGTAGTTCTCGTATTTGGAATGGAACAGCGCCAAGTTGGCAGTCAGACGGTTATTCCAGACCGAACTCTTGAGGCCGACTTCCCAGGTGTTGGAGGTCTCCGGATCCAGGGGCTGGACGTCGGTGGCCTGCATGTTGAAGTAGACGTTGTAGGCAGGGCCCTTGTAGCCCCGCGAGTAAGTGATGTACGAGGTCAGGTTGTCGCTCAGGTCATATTGCAGGCCCACGCGCCCAGAGATGCCTGAATCGGTGTGCGAGCCACTGCTGGCGTAGGATGGCCGGATCGAGTTGACCTCCACTGCCGAGGTGGAAACGCGGCGGTGGTCGTACTCGATCTGGTCCAGCGTGTAGCGCAGGCCGAAGATGCCGCGCAGGTCACTGCGAAAATTGAACGTGCTCTCACCAAATACCGCATAGCTGTCATTGGTGGCGCTGTAGTCGGCCACGCCGGTGTTGCCCACCGAGTTGGTCACGCTCAGGCGCCGATAGGTCTCATCCGACTTGCCGTGGAACAGGTAAGTGCCCAGCACGTATTCCACGAACTGGCCCTTGGGGGAAGTCAGGCGCACTTCCTGGCTCAACTGGTCGTAGTCCACCGTACCCTTGTCGTGCACGGCGGTTACGGGCAGGGCCGCGAGGTTATCGTTGTCCTGGTACTGGCTGTTGTTCCAGCCGCGCCACGCGGTGATGGAGGTCAGCGTGAAGTCGTTGGCCAGCGACCAGTCAGCCTGCAGCGAAAGCCCCTGGTTGCGGTCATCGACATAGGTTTTGTAGTCGCTGCTGATCTTGCGGTTGCTGTTGCCCGGCACCACTGGCGAGATACCCGCAGCCACGGCGGCGCTAGGTTTGACCACCACCGAGGGGGTATCGTTTTCACCGTCGCTGTAGTCACCGATCAAGGTCAGCTTGAGGTCGTCACGGGGCTGGAATTCGAGCTTGCCACGTACGCCTTTGCGCTCGTAGCCATTGACCTCGTGGCCGTTGGTCACGTTCTCGACGTTGCCGTCATAACGGCCGACCGAAGTGGTCAGCGAGCCCTTCAGGGTGTCGCTCAGGCGCCCGCCGATGCCGAAGCGCAGGCGGTTTTCATCGCCGCCGCCATAATGGGCATAATCGACATAGCCATGCGTCTGTTCGGGGATGTCGCGGGTGACGATGTTCAGCACGCCCGCTGAAGCGTTCTTGCCGAACAGCGTGCCCTGGGGGCCGCGCAGCACCTCGATGCGGTCTACGTCCAGCAAGTCCAGCGTCGACTGCCCAGGACGGGCGTACACCACGCCGTCGACGACTGTGGCCACGCTGGGCTCCACACCCGGCGAGGTGGAGATGGTGCCGATACCGCGCACGAACAGTGAGCTGTCCTTGTTCGAAGCGCTGGGCCGGTAATTGAGGGTCGGGATTTCCTGAACGATGGAGCTGACATTGTTGCGGTTGTCACGCTCCAGGGTTTCGCCATCGAGCACGGTGACCGCCACCGGCACTTTCTGCAGCGACTCCTCGCGGCGCGTAGCGGTGACAGTGACGGCCTTGAGGGTCGGCGACGCCTGAGTGCCGGCGTCGCTCCCCGCGTCGCCGGTGGCCGCTTGCGCGACAGGTATGCATAACAGCCCCAACAAGGCACCTTGGTGCAGGGTACTGGCAACACGTTTCATCGGTCTGATCCTGTGTGATTATCCGGCAGCCGGTTCCAGCGCCGATGGCATTGCACCTAAGCAACGCCGAACGACGCCCTGGCTTCCCGTGATCGGGTCAGGTCGAAGGGCACGCCTTTTTCATGGACGGGGCCCCTGCCCCGCCGGTGGTGTTTTTAGCAGCGTGACGGGGGCGATGTACAAGGCGAAAATCTCATGCCTGTCATGCATGGCGCGTCTGGGTCAGGGAGCGATGGCCCGCACTGGCAGGCTCAGCGGCAGCTCCACGGCGTTGTCACCGACCTTTATCCTGTAGCGGCCAGGCACGACCTGCCAGGCGCGGCGCTGTGGGTCGTAGGTGGAAAAAGCACGCTGGTCGAGGTTGAACGTGACAACCCGGCTTTCGCCCGGTTGCAGATACACGCTGTCGAAGGCCTTGAGTAGCGGCGCTGGCACCTGCGCCGCGAGGGGGAATTCCAGGTATAGCTGTGCAACCACGGTCCCGGCGCGGTTCCCGGCGTTCTGCACGGTGACGGTGGCCTGCAGCGCAGGCACGCCTTTGAAGGTACCGTCGGCGGCAGGAGTGCCGACGGTGAAATGGTCGGTACCCAGGTGCAGGTCGCGGTACGTGAACCGGCTGTACGACAGGCCGAAGCCGAACGGATAGGCCGCCGCCGGTGCCCCACTGCGAGTGTGGTGGCGGTACCCCGTGGCCAAGCCTTCCGGGTACAGTGCCACCGCATTCACGCCCGGGAAGCTGGTGAGCGGCGACGTGGCCAAGTCTTTTTCACTGGCCGGGAACGACACCGGTAACCGACCACCCGGGTTCACCTCGCCCACCAGCACGCTGGCGATCGCTGCCCCGCCGCGAGTGCCTCCATACCAGGCTTCCAGCAGCGCCGGCACCTGGGTCTGCCATGGCAAGGTCACGGCGCTACCCGTGGTCAACACCACCACGGTACGCGGGTTGGCAGCGGCAACGGCTGCAATCAGTCGGTCCTGATCATTGGGCAGGCTCAGGCCGGGGCGGTCGTTGGCTTCGCTGGCGAGGTCGCGGGCGATAACCACGGCAACGTCCGCTTGGCGTGCCGCCTCGACGGCCGCCGCCATGCGGGCGTCCAGTACACCGGGCGGGGGTTGCAGCCCGACCTTCAATTGGCCTTCGCTACCAGCCTTGTCGTAAGTCACTTGCAGGCGATGGGCACCGGTACTCAAGTAGATATGCCTTTGGACACGGCTACCGGGCTGCGTGGCATCAAGCGCCAGAACTACCTGGCCGTCGAGTTGCCAGCGCGCGCGCCCCTGGCCAACCAGATCCAGGCCATAGTCCCCAGCTTGACTGACCTGCAACTGGCCTTGCCAGGTGACCGAACGTGCGTGCTCGGGTGGCCATTGGTAGTGGGCGACGCTGGATAGGGCCATGTCCTGAAAGCCGCGCATGGGAGTGAAGCACAAGCAGCCATCAACCTGTTGGACGCCGGTGTCGTAGCGTGCCTGCAGGTGCGTGAGCATCGCCCGGGGCAACGGCGCAAAGCCCGGGGCCAGCGAGGCGGGTGATACAGCGTCGGTGCCCGGCGCGTAGGTGATACGGGTAGCAGGCAAGCGCTGGCGCAAGGCCTGCAGCACCGTGTCCTTGCCCGCGGGGGCCGGGTTGGCGGGGCCGCCAGCCGTCAGCGTGTCATCAGCACTGGCCCCGATCAACGCCAAGCTACCAATGCCAGGGCTCAACGGCAACAGGCCTTGACTGTTCTTCAGCAGCACGATGCTGCGCTCGGCCACGTCCTGGGCTTTCACGGCATCGGCGTTGAGGTCGGCAACCGTGCGGGCCGGCGGATTGTCGAAGATACCGTGACGCATCATGGTGTCCAGGATATGCAGCACCGCCTCATCCACCGCTGCCTCGGGGAAAGTGCCAGCCTTGATGGCGGCCAGCAGGCGATCGCCGTACTGGTCGGCGACTCGAAACTCCTGGTCCACGCCATTGCGCAGCGACTCCAGCCCATGATGGGCGCCTGCGTCCGTGCGCACTATACCGGTGAAGCCCCAGCGCTGGCGCAGCAGGTCGTGAATCAGGCCGCGATCATCACAGGCGTGCACACCGTTGATCTTGTTATAGGCACACATGACCATCGCCACGTCACCGTCCTCGACCACATCCTGAAACGGTGCGAGGTAGAGTTCGTTGAGGGTTCGCAAATCGATACGCGCATCCATTTGCAAACGATCCTGCTCTACCGTGTTGACCGCGAAATGCTTAGCGTCGGCCAGCACCTGATGGTGCTGCACGCCGCGCACGTAGGCGGTGGCCATGGCAGACACCAGCACCGGGTCTTCACCGAAGGATTCATGGGCACGACCATGGCGTGGGTCGCGCAGCACATCCACGTTGGGCCCGTGTATCACACCATAGCCCAGGGCACGGGTCTCACTGCCGATCACCTCGCCATACGCCTGCGCCATCGCCGGGGAAAACGTAGCGGCCAGCGCCACCGAGGCCGGCATCTGCGTGACCTGGCGGCTGCCGATCATCAGGCCACTGGGGGCGTCACCCTGGGTCATGTCGGGAATCCCCAGGCGCGGAATACCTTTCACGTAGACCTGCCACTGCTGGCCTTCGACCACCTTGCTGCCATAGCCGTACAGCAGCGCCGATTTTTCCTCTACCGTCATGGCCGCGAGCAGTGCCTTGGCACGTTGCGGCACATCAGCGTGGCTCAGAGTGGACAGCATCAGCAACGCAGCGCCAGCGACCAGGCGCAGGGGTGAAGGCATGTGAATCTCCTCGAATTGGACAACGGCGAGGAGAAATATGGTTATAAGCAATCAGCATTTAGCATCTGAAAGTTATTAGTGTAGCCTCTTCCCCACCACTGGCCTGGGTTATAGCGAGCCCAGACAGTGCTGTGAAACGCATTGTTTGCATCACCATCATTCCCTGTGAGACTGGCCATGGACCTGCACCAACTGCGCCACTTCGTGGCCTTGGCCGAACACGGCAACTTCACCCGCGCCGCTGAAGCCACCTTCATTACCCAATCCGCGTTCAGCCGCAGCATTCAGGCGCTGGAGCAGAACCTGGGCTGCCTGTTGGTGGAGCGCAGCACGGGTGGGCGCGGCTTCACCCTGACGGCCCAGGGGCGCGAATTGCACCGCCGCGCCCGTGACATCATCGAGGGTGTGAGCAACCTGCGTGCCGACCTGCTGGGGCAGGCTCAGGCCAATACTCCCACCTTGGCCCTGGGTTGCGGCCCCCTGCCCGCCGCGCGCCTGATACCGGCGGCGCTAGCAACCTTTCTCGACCAGCACCCGGACACGCGGATCGATTTGCGTGTTGAAACCCCTGACACCCTCAAGGAATACCTGGACAGCGGCGAAATCGAACTGCTGATTGCGGACCTGCGCCATATCGAAACGAGCAAGGGCTATGTCACTCAAGCCTTGCGCCCTCGCCGCTTCCAGTTGTTCTGCCGCCTGCGTCACCCGCTGCTGAGCAGCGGCGCCACGTCGTTTCGCGCCTTGGCCGATTACCCAATGGCGTGTTCCTCGTTACCCGCGGAGTTGCGCGTGTTGCTGACCGAGCAGGCGGGGCGAGCGACGCTCCCAATCAACCTGGAGTGCAAACACACCGACATGCTGGTGCAGATGACGGTGGGTTCCAACCTGGTCGGGATAGCGGCCGAAGACGTGGTCGCCTATCTGGTCGCCAAGGGTGAGGTGGAACGCCTCGATTTCATCGATGCACCCCAGGGCCTGCTGCAAGGCGGCACCTGCTTTGGTGTGGTGTATCGCGCCGACCGCGCGTTGTCCCCGCTTGCCAGCGTCATGGCGATGGCTATCAGCGAAGCAGACGGGCAGTACGTCGCAGCGGATGACACCGCGGTGAGGCGCTTTGATGTGGCCGTATGAGCAGCTTAACGTGGGTTGAACTGGCCACGGGGCAAGGATGGCCATATGATGGCCGACCTTGGACGCCATGGAGGCGGCCATTGTCATGATTCAAAAGGAATAGTCATGAAAGATTTCGTGATCAGCGTCAACAACACCGTTCTCTACATTGCCCTTGGCGTTATCTGGCTCACGGCAATCGTGATGCTGTTCAACAGCTTCCTGGTAGGTGTGGCGACTTTCGTGGTGGGCACGTTGAGTTGGTGCATCGTTTCGGGGTTCTGGTTCGTGCAGTCGGCGACGTATGAAGAGCTGCGCAAGCTCAACAGCAAGAGCAACTGAGGCTCAAGCTGAAGCCGGGCAGAACGCTCGAACCATGAAGCCCAACCTGTGAAGGTTGGGCTTTTTTGTGGGCGCCTGCCAGGGCGCGTCAGGAGCACGCCGGTAGCCCTGCCGAACGCCATAAAGACAAAACCCCCAGCTGCGTTAGCAACTGGGGGTTTCGGAATTTAATCTTGACGATGACCTACTCTCACATGGGGAAACCCCACACTACCATCGGCGATGCATCGTTTCACTGCTGAGTTCGGGATGGGATCAGGTGGTTCCAATGCTCTATGGTCGTCAAGAAATTCTGTAGCCAGGATGCCCTTTCAGGCACACCAGCGAATCGGGTATGTGATGGTCTTTGTGAATACGCAAACTTTCGGTTCGTATCATCTTCACAACACCGCAATCTGGTCGTTCGACGCAAATTGCTTGGGTGTTATATGGTCAAGCCTCACGGGCAATTAGTATTGGTTAGCTCAACGCCTCACAGCGCTTACACACCCAACCTATCAACGTCGTAGTCTTCGACGGCCCTTTAGGGAACTCAAGGTTCCAGTGAGATCTCATCTTGAGGCAAGTTTCCCGCTTAGATGCTTTCAGCGGTTATCTTTTCCGAACATAGCTACCCGGCAATGCCACTGGCGTGACAACCGGAACACCAGAGGTTCGTCCACTCCGGTCCTCTCGTACTAGGAGCAGCCCCTCTCAAATCTCAAACGTCCACGGCAGATAGGGACCGAACTGTCTCACGACGTTCTAAACCCAGCTCGCGTACCACTTTAAATGGCGAACAGCCATACCCTTGGGACCGGCTTCAGCCCCAGGATGTGATGAGCCGACATCGAGGTGCCAAACACCGCCGTCGATATGAACTCTTGGGCGGTATCAGCCTGTTATCCCCGGAGTACCTTTTATCCGTTGAGCGATGGCCCTTCCATACAGAACCACCGGATCACTAAGACCTACTTTCGTACCTGCTCGACGTGTCTGTCTCGCAGTCAAGCGCGCTTTTGCCTTTATACTCTACGACCGATTTCCGACCGGTCTGAGCGCACCTTCGTACTCCTCCGTTACTCTTTAGGAGGAGACCGCCCCAGTCAAACTACCCACCATACACTGTCCTCGATCCGGATAACGGACCTGAGTTAGAACCTCAAAGTTGCCAGGGTGGTATTTCAAGGATGGCTCCACGCGAACTGGCGTCCACGCTTCAAAGCCTCCCACCTATCCTACACAAGCAAATTCAAAGTCCAGTGCAAAGCTATAGTAAAGGTTCACGGGGTCTTTCCGTCTAGCCGCGGATACACTGCATCTTCACAGCGATTTCAATTTCACTGAGTCTCGGGTGGAGACAGCGCCGCCATCGTTACGCCATTCGTGCAGGTCGGAACTTACCCGACAAGGAATTTCGCTACCTTAGGACCGTTATAGTTACGGCCGCCGTTTACCGGGGCTTCGATCAAGAGCTTCGCGTTAGCTAACCCCATCAATTAACCTTCCGGCACCGGGCAGGCGTCACACCCTATACGTCCACTTTCGTGTTTGCAGAGTGCTGTGTTTTTAATAAACAGTCGCAGCGGCCTGGTATCTTCGACCGGCATGGGCTTACGGAGCAAGTCCTTCACCCTCACCGGCGCACCTTCTCCCGAAGTTACGGTGCCATTTTGCCTAGTTCCTTCACCCGAGTTCTCTCAAGCGCCTTGGTATTCTCTACCCAACCACCTGTGTCGGTTTGGGGTACGGTTCCTGGTTACCTGAAGCTTAGAAGCTTTTCTTGGAAGCATGGCATCAACCACTTCGTCGCCTAATGGCAACTCGTCATCAGCTCTCGGCCTTAAGATCCCGGATTTACCTAAGATCTCAGCCTACCACCTTAAACTTGGACAACCAACGCCAAGCTGGCCTAACCTTCTCCGTCCCTCCATCGCAATAACCAGAAGTACAGGAATATTAACCTGTTTTCCATCGACTACGCTTTTCAGCCTCGCCTTAGGGACCGACTAACCCTGCGTCGATTAACGTTGCGCAGGAAACCTTGGTCTTTCGGCGTGGGTGTTTTTCACACCCATTGTCGTTACTCATGTCAGCATTCGCACTTCTGATACCTCCAGCAAGCTTCTCAACTCACCTTCACAGGCTTACAGAACGCTCCTCTACCGCATCATCAAAAGATGATACCCGTAGCTTCGGTGCATGGTTTGAGCCCCGTTACATCTTCCGCGCAGGCCGACTCGACTAGTGAGCTATTACGCTTTCTTTAAAGGGTGGCTGCTTCTAAGCCAACCTCCTAGCTGTCTAAGCCTTCCCACATCGTTTCCCACTTAACCATGACTTTGGGACCTTAGCTGACGGTCTGGGTTGTTTCCCTTTTCACGACGGACGTTAGCACCCGCCGTGTGTCTCCCATGCTCGGCACTTGTAGGTATTCGGAGTTTGCATCGGTTTGGTAAGTCGGGATGACCCCCTAGCCGAAACAGTGCTCTACCCCCTACAGTGATACATGAGGCGCTACCTAAATAGCTTTCGAGGAGAACCAGCTATCTCCGAGCTTGATTAGCCTTTCACTCCGATCCACAGGTCATCCGCTAACTTTTCAACGGTAGTCGGTTCGGTCCTCCAGTTAGTGTTACCCAACCTTCAACCTGCCCATGGATAGATCGCCCGGTTTCGGGTCTATACCCAGCGACTAAACGCGCTATTAACACTCGCTTTCGCTACGCCTCCCCTATTCGGTTAAGCTCGCCACTGAATATAAGTCGCTGACCCATTATACAAAAGGTACGCAGTCACAGAACAAAGTCTGCTCCCACTGCTTGTACGCATACGGTTTCAGGATCTATTTCACTCCCCTCTCCGGGGTTCTTTTCGCCTTTCCCTCACGGTACTAGTTCACTATCGGTCAGTCAGTAGTATTTAGCCTTGGAGGATGGTCCCCCCATATTCAGACAAAGTTTCTCGTGCTCCGTCCTACTCGATTTCATTGACAAGAGATTTTCGCGTACAGGGCTATCACCCACTATGGCCGCACTTTCCAGAGCGTTCCGCTAATCTCAAATCAACTTAAGGGCTGGTCCCCGTTCGCTCGCCACTACTAAGGGAATCTCGGTTGATTTCTTTTCCTCAGGGTACTTAGATGTTTCAGTTCCCCTGGTTCGCCTCTCAAACCTATGTATTCAGCTTGAGATAACCATCTTGTGATGGCTGGGTTCCCCCATTCAGACATCTCCGGATCACAGTCTGTTTGCCGACTCCCCGAAGCTTTTCGCAGGCTACCACGTCTTTCATCGCCTCTGACTGCCAAGGCATCCACCGTATGCGCTTCTTCACTTGACCATATAACCCCAAGCAATCTGGTTATACTGTGAAGACGACATTCGCCGAAAATTTGCAATTTGAATCACAAATTTTACCTTAGCCTGAATAAACACCAGTGAAAGTGCTATCCAGTCTATCTTTCTATCACATACCCAAATTTTTAAAGAACGATTCTGATAAAGTTCAGAAATCAATATTCGAGGCGAATATTCATTTCTAAGCTTTGGAAGCAGTTTATGGTGGAGCCAAGCGGGATCGAACCGCTGACCTCCTGCGTGCAAGGCAGGCGCTCTCCCAGCTGAGCTATGGCCCCATAACAAAATTGGTGGGTCTGGGCAGATTCGAACTGCCGACCTCACCCTTATCAGGGGTGCGCTCTAACCAACTGAGCTACAGACCCAATTTCGAGCGTAACTGTTAGCCAGATCAGCTATCAGCTTGGAGCTTAAAGCTGCTTCTATCGTCTTCTTCAATGAATCAAGCAATTCGTGTGGGAGCTCATGATACAGCTGATGTCGTCGATTAAGGAGGTGATCCAGCCGCAGGTTCCCCTACGGCTACCTTGTTACGACTTCACCCCAGTCATGAATCACACCGTGGTAACCGTCCCCCCGAAGGTTAGACTAGCTACTTCTGGTGCAACCCACTCCCATGGTGTGACGGGCGGTGTGTACAAGGCCCGGGAACGTATTCACCGCGACATTCTGATTCGCGATTACTAGCGATTCCGACTTCACGCAGTCGAGTTGCAGACTGCGATCCGGACTACGATCGGTTTTGTGAGATTAGCTCCACCTCGCGGCTTGGCAACCCTCTGTACCGACCATTGTAGCACGTGTGTAGCCCAGGCCGTAAGGGCCATGATGACTTGACGTCATCCCCACCTTCCTCCGGTTTGTCACCGGCAGTCTCCTTAGAGTGCCCACCATGACGTGCTGGTAACTAAGGACAAGGGTTGCGCTCGTTACGGGACTTAACCCAACATCTCACGACACGAGCTGACGACAGCCATGCAGCACCTGTCTCAATGTTCCCGAAGGCACCAATCCATCTCTGGAAAGTTCATTGGATGTCAAGGCCTGGTAAGGTTCTTCGCGTTGCTTCGAATTAAACCACATGCTCCACCGCTTGTGCGGGCCCCCGTCAATTCATTTGAGTTTTAACCTTGCGGCCGTACTCCCCAGGCGGTCAACTTAATGCGTTAGCTGCGCCACTAAGAGCTCAAGGCTCCCAACGGCTAGTTGACATCGTTTACGGCGTGGACTACCAGGGTATCTAATCCTGTTTGCTCCCCACGCTTTCGCACCTCAGTGTCAGTATCAGTCCAGGTAGTCGCCTTCGCCACTGGTGTTCCTTCCTATATCTACGCATTTCACCGCTACACAGGAAATTCCACTACCCTCTACCATACTCTAGCTTGCCAGTTTCGGATGCAGTTCCCAGGTTGAGCCCGGGGATTTCACATCCGACTTAACAAACCACCTACGCGCGCTTTACGCCCAGTAATTCCGATTAACGCTTGCACCCTCTGTATTACCGCGGCTGCTGGCACAGAGTTAGCCGGTGCTTATTCTGGCGGTAACGTCAAAATTGCAGAGTATTAATCTACAACCCTTCCTCCCACCTTAAAGTGCTTTACAATCCGAAGACCTTCTTCACACACGCGGCATGGCTGGATCAGGCTTTCGCCCATTGTCCAATATTCCCCACTGCTGCCTCCCGTAGGAGTCTGGACCGTGTCTCAGTTCCAGTGTGACTGATCATCCTCTCAGACCAGTTACGGATCGTCGCCTTGGTGAGCCATTACCTCACCAACTAGCTAATCCGACCTAGGCTCATCTGATAGCGCAAGGCCCGAAGGTCCCCTGCTTTCTCCCGTAGGACGTATGCGGTATTAGCGTTCCTTTCGAAACGTTGTCCCCCACTACCAGGCAGATTCCTAGGCATTACTCACCCGTCCGCCGCTGAATCAGAGAGCAAGCTCTCTTCATCCGCTCGACTTGCATGTGTTAGGCCTGCCGCCAGCGTTCAATCTGAGCCATGATCAAACTCTTCAGTTCAATACTGCAATCGGGTTTTGAGAAAACCCTATAAACTTGGCTCAGCAATCGTTGGTTACATCTTTGATTTCTCGCGGAGTAACTTTTGATGCTGATAATCTTTCTGACTATCAGTCTGAGTCACAAGCACCCACACGAATTGCTTGATTCAGTTGTTAAAGAGCGGTGGTTGATTCTTTCGTCTCAACCGAGGCGCGCATTCTACGCTCTCCTCAGGGTCTGTCAAGCGTTTATTTTGAAGTTTTTCAGAGAATCTCTAACAACTTCAACCACTTGACTCGCTTCGATCTCTCGTTAGCGGGAGGCGAATTCTACAGCGATTTGAGTCGCTGTCAACTGCCTTTTTCACCGCTTTCGACGTTCAGATCAAAACACTTCGGAGTGGGTTACTTTGGTTAACTGCTTGATTATCAAGGAGTTTTCCGTTTGGTCTGCGCCGGAAGTGGGGCGAATTATAGAGGGATCTGTGGGGGCGTCAAGGGTTAATTTTGGGAAATTGTCTTTTAAGTCAGAAGGTTCCCCGCTTGGCACCGTATCAAGGCCGCCAGGTGCCTGCCTTGATGCTTCTGGCGTTCTTGAGATCGAGCGCCGCCCGCGCGGCGCTTCGCGAGCAAGCTCTGCTCCAACGTTTGTTTCGGGCCAGTTATGTCTGTGGGATTACCTTGACCGCCTTGTTTGTTCGCTGGAGATCTGTGGCGGTGCAATAAGGCGGTCGCGGTGACGTCCCAGCATGTTGGAGCAGAGCTTGCTCGCGAATGCGCCGCGCGGGCGGCGCTCGATCTTGAGAACGCCGGAAAGCCAGAGCTCTACACCTGCTGGCCTTTATGCTCCCCCGCCCGGCCTGCCCCCTCCTCCCCCTTCTATATAGCCCCAATCCACTTTCTATATAGAAAGCCACCCACCGCTCGGTCCTCCCCCAAACATCAGAACTGGACCAGGGCCGAGAAACAGGCAGCCAACATTCAAATCCCGTCCCAACCAAATTACCGCCATCCGGTCCACGGAGGGCGCCTCAGCTCAGCACATCAGCGAGCGAAGCAACGTCATACCCGCGCCGAAACAAAAGACGCCCGCAACAAGCGCTACCCACCAGATCATCATCACCGGCGACTTGAAGAACATGTTGGATATGGCGGTCACGCTGTACGCCTGGGACACAAGCTCAATCACCAGGAGGCAGCCTGCCCGTACCGCACAACAAAGAAGGGAGCCCACCCACAAGGAGCACATTTGTACTCTACCCAACAATAGCCTACTGCATCGGGCGAGGCGGACAAATAGGCGAGCGAACTTCATCACTATAAAATTGAGCGATGCTGGGCGAGGCCGGCAACAAAGACTCGCGGCACTAGAAGTGGGGACGTACGCATTACTGCCCCCTGCAAGGTTCGGAGGCAGGGGCGCGAGGGCGACCAGTCGGCGATCGAGAAGTACACGCAGGCACTGAAAAAAGAAAGGTCACGCAAAAGTCACGCACATGAAAAAGCCCAATCTTCTCAGATTGGGCTAAGTCACTGAATTATATGGTCGGGACGGAGTGATTCGAACACTCGACCCCTAGCACCCCATGCTAGTGCGCTACTTAACCAAGACAGGTCACCGACGCCCACCGCGACCAATGAAAGCAGTGCAACAACCCTTCTATAGCGGCGCTTTCGGCTCACAACTGTTCCACCCTTGTTCATAGCGAACCAGGGCATTCCATGTGCCCTATATGTGCCCTATTCCGTTATAGGTGATACCCTGCTTTCACATCGCAAACATAACGGAGCTGAGGCATGACTACCGACCGACTTCCCGAACACACCGAGCGCGCGACGACAGCCTGCCGCGCCGCCAAGTGCGGAGCGAAGCAATACGAGATTTTGGACAGCAAAATTAAGGGGCTCGAGCTTAGGGTAAACAGCAAGGGGAAAGAATGGTCGTTGAGATACCGCGTAAAGGTTGGCGAAAAATGGCTTAACAAGCGCCTACCACTTGGCGACTTCCCTACCATCAGTGTCGCCAATGCTCGATCCGCTGCGCAGCAAGCGAAGGCTGATATCAGCCGCGGAGCAGACCCAATGGGTCAGCTACAGCAAGAGGCAGAACGCCGCGCTGAAGCAATCGAAATCAAAGCCCGAGAAGCCGCATCACGCGTGAGCGTTGCTGACGCTTTTGAACGCTGGATGCTTTCGGACAAGCCTTTAAACAGGGCCGATGGCGGAGCGGAACTTCGAAGATCTTTCAGCGTAGATGTGCTACCTAAAATCGGCTCAAAACCTATGCCTGAAGTCACACAAGCGGATATCTACGGCATTACAGATGCCATTTTGGCACGCGGTGCAAACCGACGGGCACAGGTTGTGCTTTCAGAAGTAAAACAGTTTTTCGCCTATGCCTCCGCTCGTCAAATCATCACAAGTGATCCATGCGACCAAATCAAAAAGAAAGATATCGGTAAACAACCAGAGGGACGTGAGAGGTTTTTGGATGCGTGGGAACTCCGGGCGCTAGACCAGGCACTTCACCGTTCAAGCTTGAACAGAGTCACGCACATTATTTACATGTTACAGGTGGCCCTGACATGTCGAATCAACGAACTGTGCCAAGCAGCGTGGACTGAAATCGACTGGTCCAGACGAGAATGGACAATCCCCGCCGACAAGAACAAATCCCGGAGAGAAATTACAGTTGCTCTTTCTCGCTACTCCCAAACACTTTTTCGCGAACTTCAATCGCTAACCGGACACACACAATGGCTCTACCCTGGACTGGATGAGCTGAAGCCAGTGAACCGTAAACAAGCCACCAACCATGCTCGGGATCGGCAGCGTCCGGAAGGCGAGAAGCCAATCAAAGGAAGAACCGTGGAGACTAGAAGCTTGGTTGTCGGCAAAGAACAGTGGACCCCTCACGACCTCAGAAGATCGGGGGTGACATTGATGCAGCGAATGGGAGTTCCGACTGAAGTTTCCGAACGATGCCTTAATCACACCGAAGGAAACAAAACCAAACGGACATACCACCGCCATGACTATGACTTGGAGATGAGAAGAGCCTGGTACCTACTGAGCGAAGCCCTGTCCGTCATCACTGGAGATCAAGGCGACGATTTTCTGAAACAGCTCGAAGCTGATGACCACCTTGATTTGGAGGATCAAGTCGGCTTCATGGGCCTAGTCAAAAAATTCTACGTCAAGCCCACCGAATGAAACCAAGGATAAGTCATCCAGACGACCTACCCTCGCCGAAAACAATAGCGACCCACCCTATGACCACGCCCCGAGCACACAAGCACTCATTTTCAGGGCGATTTGGGCGCGAAGCTTTAGAACCGCAGACTCACCAAAACACCGGAAACAGGACATGAAAATTGAAAATATTCGGGGCAGTTTCGTACAAACTCTAAAATGTCAAGATATTTATGATTTTTCCGTTGACAGGCAAAAACACACGATTTAGATTGGAGACAGATAAGAAAAAGCCTGGAGGAACGAACCTTGGCAACTCAAGAAAAATTTATCCGATTTAATTCTTTGGCAGGGATGATTGGGTTGTCTCGCACAACCATTTACAGGCTGGAGCAGCAGGGCCTATTCCCTAGAAGGGTAAAACTTGGTAGCAACAGCGTTGGTTGGCGAATGAGCGAAGTCGTTTCGTGGATGGACATGAGGTAGCCAGCCCCTTCTCAAACCTAGTCCCATGGCCGCACACCCACGAGCTTCGATTGGTCTGCGGACATGAAACCATCCTCATTTTCAGTGTTTATTCCTTATCATTACTTCCCCCGACATTATCAGTCGTTCGGTATCACTGATGCGATATGCCTACACCTGCCCACGTGCATACCCTTAACGCACGAGCAAGGGCGGCAAACGGCCTCCCCGGATGAGCCAGATCGACGCGTAATTTCTTAGGAGAGAACCTACCTGAGCACGCCCCCATCCAAGTTCAAAGCAGTTTATGCGCGGGGACCTAAGCCCCCTACACTCAAGCTGGCAGTTAATCCGGTGCAACCGTGCAGGGAGCGCCAGCTGTCACGGAATCAAAAATCTGCGCGGGATCAATATCGACCCGCCCTGCCCGCTCAACCAGATTTTGAAAACGACAACCACTCAACTTACGCCAGCGATCAAAAACCGAAGCGTCGATAGTTTCGTTAGTCGTTTCGTCGTTTCGTCGTTGAGTCATTGCCCAGCGCTGAGGCCCCACAGGACGGTAACAATGCTTTCCCAGCCGTCGCTGCGCCGCGTTTACGCAGTACGATTGTAGGAAACCTCCTAAAGAAGATGCAGATCCGTGGCGTTACTGACGTGGCCGCCCCTAGAAATGCTTCGATTCAAAATTCGAAATTTCTTAGCCATTCGGAATCGCGACAAGCAAGCAGATAGCAACTGCCCCAAAAAAATAGCTATCTGATATCATCCAGCTCATTGACACGTCCTATCAACGAGCTGAAGAGTTCCGTGGGCGGAGCACCACTCGCCAAGGAAGAGCACAGAGGCATGCAAAACCCTCCATTCAATCCGAAATCTGCACCTGGTCAGTACTACGGTTTTTCAATTCAGCCAACGCGACAGTGCCTTCATCTACTCCTGGCTCCCGCGGGCTCCGTGGTTGCCCTTGAAGTTCTAGATGACACAAGCGTCGTGCATCCGGACGCTCAGAGCAAGGTTGAGCAGGCCAAAAGTGGGCTGGTCACCAATCCTATCTCTGATTGGTCTGTAGACCTGTGGAAGACCTTTTCCAACTGGATCGATGCAGTCGAAGCAGGCCATATCGATTTGGCGCGGGCTCAGTTTCACTTGTATGTCGTCCAACAGAAATCGGGAGAAAATGCTGATTCACTGAAGTATGCACACACCCACGCCTTAGCGCTCAATGCCGTAAAAGAGATTCGAAAGGCATACAAAAAAGAAAAACCATCAGGCTGCAAGCCGTACATCAGCAAATTTCTCGATTATGACCAAGAAAAACTTGCTGAGTTAATTGTCAGGTTTTCGTATGAGTGTGGGGATAGTGACCCTGTAAAACCTATCAAGGACATGCTCCGTAACACGGTCGCAGAGGTGGCGCTGGACGACGTTTGCAGCGCGGTCATCGGCTGGGTGAAACTCAGATCGGATGAGCTGATTGGCGCGAGTAAACCAGCTTGTATTGAGAAAAATGCTTTCTCTGACTGGTTGTCAACCTATTGCTCGAAACTGTCATACGACTATTTACTAACATACTCTGTCCCTAGGCCGGCATCTTCAGAAGTCGAGGCCAACCTCTCGAATCACCCTGTAATGATGCATCAGCTTGATCTGATCGAGGCTGGACAGAGAGAAAAGCTCAAGGCGATGGCCGACTTTATGCGCTCGAAGACGGGTAAGACTCGATGGGGCGAAGCGGGCTTCATCGTCGAGTCTCAGTTCGAAGACTTTGTGGATGATCTAGAAAAATTCTGGAAAAGTAGTTATCTAGACATCAAAGGCTCTGCTTTGGAACTGACCCCGGTTGAAAAAGGCGAGTCCTTATTCCTCCGATGCCAAACGCTCAAACCCAAGATAAATGGGAAAGATACCCCGGACTATATCTCGCGCGGAACATTTCATGACTTGGCTGACAAACAAACGATAGGATGGCATCCTTTGTACAAGGCACTGTTAAAGAAAAAATTTATCAACAACCCATAATATAAATAACGTCATACAAACAACAACGCACGGAAGTGGTGATGCGCCCGAATCAGGATCTGGATGAAATTTACTTAATGCAAAACCCTGCACTAGGTGCGACGTTAATCTGGAGATTCACCGAAGGTTTTGCCCCGAGGGGTCAAGGCATGCTGCCTAGCATGCCGCTACTCTTCATCGTCCTCCCCATTTTGTATCATGAACAGCTTCGAGATGCAGCGAACACAACCTTGCCCTCCTCAGGTTTGCGCGTATTTGCTGGCAAGTTTAAAGCACAGCAAGAGGTCCTCTATGGAATACAGAGTCGAATGCTCAAACTTAAAAGCGTTAGCCTGGCTTCGATCTCCATAGGTATTCAGTGCGGTATTATTTCTTTAAACACAGGAACTGCAGAGGTTGAAAGCTTGCGAAGGAAAGCCCCCTCAGAAGTTGAAGATAAAATAAAGACGATGCTGAGGTCTGCCGAAAAACTGGGTCAGTGGTGCAAAACGTTAACCCTACAAGAAGTACAAGCCATTTTAAGGATAAAGCTATAATGAAACTACAAATTCGTAAGCTAATCTTATGGCCCAAAAATGGCGGCGCTCCAAGAGAGCTTGAGTTCAACCCTGGCAAAGTCAATATCATTAGCGGTTCATCCAAAGCTGGTAAGTCAGCAGTCATCCCCATCATTGATTACTGTCTTGGCTCTGAACACTGCGCCATTCCTGTCGGTACCATACGCAAAACGTGCAAGTGGTTTGGAATCCTAATCGACACCGAGGAAGGCCAAAAGCTGCTCGCCAGAGCTGAGCCCGGAAATCAGAAATCCACGGACGATATGTTCATCATTGAAGGGCAATCCGTCGAGATTCCTGAAGCGATTGACTGCAAGAATACCAATCGCGAGAACGTCAAGGACGTACTAAACAGGCTCTCAGGCCTCCCCAATCTGGGCTATGGTGACTCACCAGAAGAATTCGGTTTCAAAAACCGACCTAGTTTTCGCGACTTGATGGCGCTCTGTTTTCAGCCACAGAATATCGTGGCCAATCCCGACGTTTTGTTTTACAAGGCAGATAGCTATGGAAACCGCGAAAAGCTGAAAAGTATTTTTCCGTTCATCCTGGGAGCGATCGACTCCAAGTCCCTACTGGTTGTCTGGGAGCTCAAGGAACTACGAAAACAACTCAAAATTCTCCAAACCGAATTATTAGCGATTGAAGCGGTTTCTAAGCGCTGGCAGGCGGATGCAAAGGTTTGGTTCTATCGCTCCAGAGAGTTCGGGCTGATTGAACCCGAAGCACAGCCCCACGACGAATGGCCCCTCTTGCTAGACCAGCTTCAAACGATTGCCTACAAAACGTCCGCCGATGCAGTTGTCACTCCCGCTGGCATCGAATCGTCTGCGGCATCTATACAAGCTTTGCGTGAGCGCGAAACGCTTATCAGCGAAAACATCTTTACCGCAAAGCAAAAGCTGGAAGACCTAAAGGAAATCAGATCAGAAGCCGCGCACTACTCATCATCTCTCGAGAAAATTGGTCAACGGCTTTCACTCTCAAGCTGGCTCAAAGAACTCGCCGAGAACAATCCTGATCAAAATCCTTTGGCGTTCCCGACACTGAGCCCGTCAACGCAACTAGCAGAGCTGTGTAATGCTCTGGCTGAAATCGAACAGGTCGCAAGCTCAACCCCTGAAGTATCGGCATCGGTCGAGAGCGAGATTGTTCGAATTCGCACACTCATTCGCCAGGACAGTGAAACGCTATCTGCCATAAAAGTTGAGATCAAAGGTCTGGAAGCTCGCGACGAACTCGCTGCAAAGCATGCTCTGCGTCTTACGGAGATCGACCGTTTCCTGGGTAGCCTACACCAGTCGATCAAAACGTACATCGAGGCACGCACTGACTCAGCGTTGGCAGAGCGGGTCAAAGCCCTCGAGGATCGCATCAGAACCTTGGAGCCGCAGGTCTCAGAAGCAACGGTCAAACTCAAAACTGCCCAAATCCTCGAGGACATCAGCAAGATCTGCGCGCTGATCACTCCACATCTCGATGCCGAGTGGGCCGAGGCCCGCATCACACTTTCAATTCCTGATTTGGCGATCAAGGTCAAACATGACGGGCGGGATGATTTCCTTTGGGAGGTCGGCAGCGGCGCTAACTGGTTGGCGTACCACATCGCCATGCTGCTAGCGCTTCAACTCTATTTTTTGAAGAAAACAGACCACGCTGTTCCACATTTGCTGATTTTCGACCAACCCAGCCAAGTATATTTCCCAGTGAAAACCGCCAAACGAAACGCCCATCGCGATGAGGACGGCGTGGAGAATGAGTCTGCTCTGGACGACGAAGACCGCGAAGCCGTAAGAAAAGTGTTTAGCGTTCTTGCCAGAGGAGTTAGCCGTGCAAAAGGCCGCCTTCAGATCATCGTTCTCGACCACGCAGGCAGTGAGGTTTGGGAAGGCATTGATAACGTTACCCTGGCTGAGGAATGGCGGGAGGGTGAGAAACTCGTACCCCCTCGTTTCGAATCCTAGTTTTCAGGTTGAAAGACGCTTTGTCCTTGATGTCTTCAGTTTTGCGCAACTCGGAGCTGTAAAGCATCGGGGGCTTCCGAGGCTTTAGCCTACTGCGCTAATGACGATTGAGGTCAGCCGGCCTAGTGGCCTCAATGCTGCTAAAAGAATGTATCCAGTTCTGCCAAACCCGCGTGGCTCAAGGATCTCAGTAGGAGAAAAAGTGTCGCATTGCACGATTGTGACCAGAGTTAATTATTACGAAACCCACATCAATGTCCTGCGAAACCGCAGACCCCAAGTGCGAGATCACTCCGCCAGCTTGTGAATACCGCACACTTTCCTTGCGAAGCTGCAACAATCGCTATTGACGGGGAGTGACAGTAGCCCTATACAAAAATATTTTCATAATTTCGACTTTTTCTATTGATCCGCTCGTCGCTCACTGACAACACTAAAACTTAAGCTGCTAATGGCCAGTTGTGTCTATGTCAGACATTTGGTTGCTACTCACATCCCTGCGGGTGTTGCGTGGACCTGTCATAACAAAAATAATAAAAGGTGAACCCAGATGGATAAGAAAGAGATCAGAATCACTATCCGGCTTAGCGCCGCCGATTTAACGAAACTTGAATCGAGAATGGCCGAGGCTGGGTATCACACCGCTGGAGCTTTCATCCGAGACTTTGTCGCTAAGGGCAAGTTGAAGCCTAAGGTCAACGCAAACACCGTTACGGTCGCTCGTGAGCTCGACATGCTCGCAATGATGATCCGCAAAGGAGCTCCAATCAGCGAATTACTCGCAACAATCAGGACCATCGCCCTTGTCAATGCGGGAGGTGTGCAATGATCAGCAAAATATTTTCCAAGTCATCAGGATCCACTCGAAATCGAATCCGATACATCTACGGCAGCACTAAACACGACCATGAAATTGACGGAATCGTAACAGTTGCCATGAACTGCCTATCGACAGACCCACTGAACACGTCCGGCCAAAGCACTGAAAATAGCATTAATGAAATGGTGATGGAATTTGACATGATCACTGGGCTACGACGCATGTCAATTGACTCCGACAGAAAAATCAAACCCGTCTTCCATGCGATGCTGTCATTGCGCCCTGGAGAAAGTCTTACTGTCACTCAGTGGGAGCATGCGGTGCATAAATACATGGCAGATCTCGGGTTCACCCCTGATAACAAGTACATTGCTGTGATGCACCAAGACAAGCAGCATCAACACGTGCACATTGTCGCGAATCGCATCCGCTTAATTCATGGCTTTCCAATCGTCAGTGACAAAAATGAACGGTACAAATCCATGGAGTCCGCAGGCAATCTCGAGGACTTTTTTTCTTTATCTAAAGCACCTCAACCAACTGACACTTGGAATAGGACGTACAACCACGGGGAAGTCATCGCGGCAGACCGTGATGGAAGTATTCCCTTCAGAGCAAAGATGATTGCAAAGATCGCCGGTGCGATCGAAAAAACAGTTTCAGAGCAAGGCGATATGTTTACCCTTGTTCGATATTTGCGACAACAACATGTCTACATCCACCTGTCAATAGGATCCGACGGCCAGCCATCGGGCATCGCCTATGAGTTGGACGGAGTTATTGTCTCTGGCCGAAGGCTAAAGCGCTCAAGGTTAACATTTCAACGACTCATCTCTCAGGAAGGAATATTTTATGACCCAACAACTATTCTCGCGCTTGAGATCGAGGCTTCAAAAAGAAATAAAGATCATCAACTCCAATCTGGGCCACGCTACCTCTACATCCAGTTCACATCAAAACACCGAAATTTTGATATCAAATTCCAACCCCAAACTCGATCCGAGCAAGAAATCGCCGCCATGATTGAGGCCATTCTCATGTTCCTGTCGATGCTATTTGGCTTTCCGTTCGAATCAAAGATAGAAAAAAAGCGCAGAGAGGCACTATATATCGAATACGTACCTACTGAGGGACTAAATGCTGACATGTTCAATGGGGCGAACACAGGAGGAGCCATTCCAGTCACTGCGACTATGACTGGCCCAGCACCTGCCTAACGTTGCGAAAGTACAATCGGATTTCGACGAGCCTGAATCAGGCTTGACTTGATACATGGAAATCTTCGTGCCTGTCACTCCGCGATAGGGTCTGCGGAATTCCCAACTTGTGTGGCTGCGAGAACGTTGCTCCTCAGCCACACACAGACAGGCTGTCTGGTAGCTCAATAACGTGGCTTCACTGCCTTCCAGTCCGGTTTGTATTTCTGCATCTGTTTCACGTCATCCCTGGAGCGAATCCCGCACGTCAGGTACTGATCGTTGAGCTTGCCCAGCTGGTCATAGTCCAGTTCAAGCCCCAGCCCAGGATCGCGGCTGATCTTCACGCAGCCATCGACGATCGGCAGTTTGCCGCCCTTGATCACTTCTTCATCCGGTTCCTGCCACGGGTAATGCGTGTCGCAGGCAAAATCCAGATTCGGCACCGCCGCCGCCACGTGGGCCATGGCCATCAGGCTGATGCCCAAGTGCGAGTTGGAATGCATCGACACGCCCAGGCCGAAGGTTTCGCACATCTTCGCCAGCGCCTGGGTGTCGCGCAGGCCGCCCCAGTAATGGTGGTCGGCCAGCACGATCTGCACGCTGTTCTGCGCCACGCTGCGGCGGAACTCGTCGAAATCGGTCACCACCATGTTGGTCGCCAGCGGCAGCCCGGTGCGTCTGTGCAGCTCGGCCATGCCATCGAGGCCTGGGGTCGGGTCTTCGTAATATTGCAGGTCATCGCCGAGCAATTCGGCCATGCGAATGGAGGTTTCCAGCGACCAATTGCCATTCGGGTCAATGCGCAGCGGGTAACCGGGAAAGGCCTTCTTCAGCGCCTTGATGCACGACACTTCGTGCTCAGGGGCCAGCGCGCCAGCCTTGAGCTTGATGCTCTTGAAACCGTAGGCTTCGATCATCCGTCGCGCCTGGGCGACGATCTGCTCCTCGCTCAAGGCCTCGCCCCAACTGTCCGGCGCATACGGAGAATCGGCGTGTTGGGCGTACTTGAAAAACAGGTACGCACTGAATGGCACTTGATCGCGCACCGCGCCACCGAGCAAATCCACCAAAGGCAGGTTCATCGAACGCGCCTGCAGGTCGAGAAACGCCACTTCGAATGCCGAATAGGCATTGCTCACCGCCTTGCTCGCATGGGAACCCGGCGCCAGTTCGGCCCCGGCAATGCTCGCCGGTTTGTGCGCCGCAACGGTGGCTTTGACCACCGCCTTGAGCTGCGCGAGGTTGAACGGGTCCATACCGATCAACTGGCTCTGCACCTGCTGCTGGATCGCCAGCGCCGGGGCATCGCCGTAGCTTTCACCCAGGCCGATGTAGCCGTTGTCGCTCTCAATCTCGATGATCGAACGCAGGGCGAAGGGTTCGTGGATGCCACTGGCGTTAAGCAGCGGCGGGTCGCGAAACGCGATCGGGGTGACAGTGACGCGTGTGATTTTCAAAAGACTTCTCCCGGTCAATCAGGGTTTGAGGCTTGGTGCAAAATTGGAGGCATTGGCGACGCGCAGTGAGACCGACTCTTTCACCGGCGGGCGACCTTGGTGAGTTCGTGGTGTATTTGGAGCTTCTCCTTTGGGCGTCGTCCGAGCAAAGAAGATCACCACCGCAGCCACCAGCGAGGTGATCGCCAGGCCGTACATGCCGCCCTGAATCGAGCCGGTGGTCTGCTCCAGAAACCCAAAGGCCGTCGGCGCGACGAACCCGCCCAAGTTGCCGATGGAGTTGATCAGGGCAATCACTGCCGCCGCGATGCGCGCATCCAGATAGCCTTGGGGAATGGGCCAGAACAACGCCGACGCCGCCTTGAAGCCGATCGCTGCAAAGCAGATGGCGACAAAGGCAAACACCGGCCCGCCAACGGTGGACATGAACATCCCGCACGCGGCGATCACCAGGGTCACCGCGACCCACGCCTGCTGGTGCTTGAAACGCGCGGCCAGGGCGGCGAAGCCGTACATGGCGACGATGGAAATGATCCACGGAATCGAGTTGAACAGGCCGACTTCGAAGTCGCTCATGCTGCCCATTTTCTTGATCATGCTCGGCAGCCAGAACGTCGCGCCGTAGATGGTCAGGGCGACCGAGAAATAGATGAAGCAAAACAGCAGAATCTGCCGGTCGGCGAGAAGCTTGAAGATCGACGGCTTGATCACCTGCGCCGCCTCACGGGCCTTTTGCTCCGCTTGCACAGCACTGATCAGTGCGCCCTTCTCTTCTTCGGTCAGCCATTTGGCCTGACTGGGGTGTGATTGCAGCCAGAACCAGACGAAGCCGCACAGCGCGATGGAGGCAAAACCTTCGATCAGGAACATCCACTGCCAGCCGTGCAGGCTGACGCCGCTGATGCCCAGCAGCGCCCCGGACACGGGCCCGGAAATCACCGACGCCACTGCCGAGCCGCTGAGGAAGATCGCCATGGCCTTGCCACGCTCGCTGGAAGGCAACCATTGGGTGAAGTAATAAATGATGCCGGGGAAGAAGCCTGCCTCCGCGGCGCCAAGGATGAAACGCAGCACGTAGAAGCTGGTTTCGCCGCGCACGAAGGCCATGGCCATCGCTGCCGCGCCCCAGGTAAACATGATCCGCGTCAGCCAGGCGCGGGCGCCGAAGCGCTGCAGCAGCATGTTGGAGGGCACTTCGAACAGCGCGTAACCGACGAAAAACAGGCCGGCACCCAGGCCATAAGCGGCTGCGCCAATGCCCAGATCGGTTTCCATGTGGCTGCGCACGAAGCCGATGTTCACTCGGTCGATGTAATTGACGATGAACATGATGACAAACAGCGGCAGGACATGACGCTTCACTTTGGAAGCTGCACGTGTGAGCACTGAATCCGTTACGGCGCAAGACGTACCGCTCAGAGGAACGTGGTTCAAGGAGTGACTCCCTATCATTATTTTTTTGGGTGAGCCGATGATGGACGCTGGTATTGTTCCCGTCTAATCTAGATTGACTGTCGATTGATACCGGGAATAAATCAATGTTCGAGTTGGCCCAACTGCGCTGCTTCACCACGGTGGCGACCGAACTCAACTTCCGCCGCGCCGCCGAGCGGCTGAACATGACCCAACCGCCACTCAGCCGGCAGATTCAATTACTCGAACATAACTTGGGGGTTGAGCTTTTTACACGCAGTACACGCAGCGTGGTACTGACGGCCGCCGGTCGAGCTTTCTACATCGAAGCCCAGAACTTGCTGGAGCGTGCTCATCAAGCGGCCATCGCCGCCCGCCGTTTTGCCGAAGGTGATATCGGTTCAGTCACCATCAGCTTCGTGGGCAGTGCCGTGTATGAGTTTCTGCCACGGGTCATTGCCGAGGCCCGCTTGAGCCAACCTCATGTAAAGATCTCGCTTTCAGAGATGAATACCTACCAGCAACATGAGGCCCTGCGCGGCCGCCGCATCGACTTGGGCATCGCTCGGGCCCCACTCCAGCAGATGGGTTATGAATCAGAGTGTCTGGTAAGAGAGCCGTTCGTCCTCGCCGTTCCAGGTAGTCATCCTCTAGCAACTGCATCACAGGTGCGGGTTGACGATCTCGATGCTCAACCCTTTTTAATGTATTCGCATTCGGCCTATCCGCCCTTCAACGAGTTGCTGACCGGCGCCCTGCGTTCGGCGCAAGTGACCCCGGAGTACATACAGTGGCTGGGGTCGTCACTAACGATTCTCGCCCTGGTCAACGCGGGCATGGGGCTGGCACTGGTGCCCCGCTGTGCGGCGAACGTGGTCTTCAAAAACGTGGTGTTTCGAGACATCGATCTGGGCGAAGGTGTCCAAAGCGAGTTGCACCTGGTATGGCGTTCGGACAACGACAACCCGGCGTGTGTGATGCTTCTGAAAGCGATCCGCGAAGCCGTCGACGTCGTAGCTGACTGACGTTAACGAGAGAGGGGTATTTGATACACGGAGAAACCTTTACTCGCAGGCATGGCACCGTGAGTAAAGGCCCGTCTGTACTGATAACTCCGCAGTGCAGGTATGGTCAGCCGCGCGTGGCGCACTGTATGCGAGCAGTCTTCACCGGTTCACGATGCTGACCCAATTCGCGCCTTTGCCCACGGCGTACTGCCCAAGGGCTTTAAGCCTCCCGTCGGCCGGCCCGATTTGGTAAACCGTGATCTGCGTCGATTTCTGCCCGCTGCAAATCAGAAAGCGCCCCGTGGAATCGATGGCAAACCCTCTGGGTTGCTGCTCGGTTGGTACGCTCTCGACGTAGCTCAGGGCACCGCTCGCCTGATCCACTTTAAATAGCGACAAATAGCTGGACGTGCGCTCGCTTGTATATAGAAACCGCCCGTCCGGTGTCAGGTGGATGTCGGCCTGCCATATTCTGGGTTTGATGCTGGGGGGCAACCCATCATCGCCGCCCACCACCGGGCGCGGCAGCCCTCTTTCCATGTCCGCGCCTTTAGGCACCGAACTGACCGTGTCCACAGCTAGAAGCGTTCCGTCCTGCTGCACGACGAATCGGTCCACGGTGCCAGCCATCTCGGTGACCACATACAGATAACGCCGCCCCGCAATCAAACCCGGTGCGATGGCGAAATGGCGAGGCCCGGTGACGCCTTCGGTCTCAACGTTCACAAAACCCGGGCCGTTGGCGGTGAGCTGACCCGTGTTTGCATCGAACCGATACTCAAGCATTTGATCGGCGCCGAGCAGGCTGACGTAAGCAAACTGGTTATCCGGTGACACCAAAATCGCGTGGGCACGCTTACCCGTATGGATCACCTGCTCAGGACGGTCGCCCACCCTGCCTTGGGCAATGTGATTGACGCTCACCAAATCGCCGCCATAAGACGCGCTCAGCAAGTACTGGCCAGAGCGGTCCACCGAGAGATACGCCATGCTGTTTGGCAGTGGGCTTCTGGCTACAGGACTCAGTCGTCCGTCGGCTTCGATGCGCCACGACATCACTGAAAAGGGCTCGCTGCGTATCGACGCAAACAGGTACTTCGCATCGGGCGACACAGCTTGAGACATGACTTTCGGCGCGGCCGCCGCACGCCCCAGCGGGTGCAACTTGCCGGACTGCTGATCCAGCGCGAATGCCGACAGGTCACCGTCGTCGGCGTTTGACACGTAGACAAAACTGGCCGCTTGCACCGGGGACAGCGCCAGGCTGAGCAGAACAGTGGCAAGCGCCCTGACGCACATTGCTACATCTGGCCTGCGCAGATTTTCAATACGCATGGTCGGCCCTCTTATTGTTGTGATGGGAATCCTTGGTTACTTCAAACTGGCCATTGCCTCGGGCTCCTCTCCTTCCCAACGTTGCGGCAAGACGCGACGCGGTTGCAGCGGTTCGATCTTGCCGACGATGAACAGAAACGACAGTGCACCGACAAGGCAGACACCGCCTGCCGCCGCCAATGGAATCGCAAATGAACCGGCATTGAACGCCAGCATCAGCCCGGTGAAGCTGGCGGTCACGATGCCGGCGATGTTGGACGCGAAGTTCTGGATGCCGCCGATGGTGGCCACGTGCCCCGGTGTGGGAGCGATGTCGGCCGGGATGGTCCAGATGTTAGCCGCGGTGAATGCAAGGCTTGCGTAGGTGATGGAAAACAAGGTCAGGATGATTGTCATATTGCTCGTGAATACTGCCAATGCAATGACCGACGAGCACAACATCCCGCCGACCAGACAACTTTTGCGCGCGGTCGTGAGGCTAAAGCCTTTGCGGTACAACCAGTCGGAAACGATGCCACCGAGGATGCTGCCGGGAATGCCCATCAGCGCTGGAATCGCACCCAGCGTCCCCAGTTCCTTCAGCGAAAAGCCCTGGGTGGTGGTCAGGTACGTGGGGAACCAGGTGATGAAGAAGTAATTGACGAAGTTCAGGCAAAAGAAGCCGAGCATCATTCCCCAGATGGTGCGGTAGCGGAACAGCGAAAGCCACGGCACTTTAGCCTGATTCACATCGGGACGATGCCCGCGTCCCTCAACCAGGTTGGCGACTTGCTGAGCGTCCAGGCCTTTGTAGTCTTCGGGCTCACGGTAGATCAGCAACCACATCGCGACCCAGACAATCCCCAGCAAGCCGGTGACGATGAATGACGCTTCCCAGTTCCAGGTACTGATCAACCACGCCACCAGCGGCAGTGCCAGCGCGGTGCCTGCCCGAGGCCCGGCATCGAACAGACCGCTGGCCGTGGCGCGCTGGTGCTTGGGGAACCAGGAGTAAACCACCTTGACGCACCCCGGGTTGCAGCCTGCTTCGCCCAGGCCCAACAGCAAACGGGCGCCAAACAGTGAAGCAACGCCGCGCCCGGCCGCGGTGAAGATGGTGAACAGCGACCACCAACCGACCGCGAAGGCCAGCCCGACTCTGGCGCCCAGCTTATCCAGCATGCGCCCGGCAGGGATCTGCATCAGGGCGTACGTCCAGAAAAAGGCACCCAGGATCAGCCCCATGCTGGCATCATCGATGCCCAGGTCTTGTTTGATGTGCGGTGCTGCAATAGCGAGGTTGATCCGGTCAATGTAGCTGATGGCCACGGCCAGAAAGCAGAACGTGATCATTATCCAGCGCATGCGGGGATAGCGGGTCATAGCAAGTTTCTCCATCGACCACGGACCTTTGGCCCGCGGTGCTTTTGTTCTTGTAGTAATGGAGCGACGGATGCGCAGTCAGCGGCGTTTGGCTGCTTCGTACCGTGCCTTGTTTTCAGCATTAGGGGGATAGAGTCCGGGCAATGGCACGCCCGCTTCGACTTCGCTCATGATCCAGTTTTCCAGTCGCTCCTGTTCAGCGGCAATGTCGACAATCTCATCGAGCAGCGCATGAGGAATGACGACCGCACCGTCGGCATCGACAACGATCACATCGTCCGGAAAGACCGCCACCCCACCACAGGCAATGGGTTGCTGCCACGCCACGAAGGTCAAACCCGCCACCGACGGTGGAGCGGCAACGCCGTTGCACCAGACCGGCAGTTGCGTTTGCAGGACACCGGCCACGTCGCGCACTACGCCATCGGAAACCAGCCCTGCAACACCGCGTTTCTTCATCCGCGCGCAGAGAATATCGCCGAAGATTCCCGCGTCCGTGACGCCCATGGCGTCAACCACCGCAATACATCCTTCTGGCATCGCTTCGATGGCGGCGCGAGTGGAAATCGGTGACGACCAGGATTCCGGCGTCGCCAGGTCTTCCCGTGCCGGAACGAACCGTAACGTAAAGGCTGGTCCGACCAGCCGAGGCTGATCCGGCTGCAGCGCACGAGTGCCACGCAGCCACACATTGCGTAGTCCCTTCTTCAGTAGCACGGTGGTCAGCGTGGCGGTTGACACCTGCGCGAGTATTTCTTTGCTTGCATGATCCAAAGGCATGACCTGCTCCTTAAATACTCGCTATCAGGCCGCCATCGACCCGGATGACGGAACCGGTGATATAGGACGCCGCACCGCTGGCCAAAAACGCCACCGTTTCAGCGTATTCGCGGGGTTCGCCGTAGCGGCCCATGGGGATCGACTCGGTGCTCTCACGGGAAACCTCCTCCACCGTGCGCCCTTCACGCTCGGCCTTCTTCTGGTCGAGAAAATGGATACGGTCGGTGGCGATCCGCCCTGGCAGGATGATGTTGCTGGTGATGTTGTCGCGGGCGACCTCCCGCGCCAGGGTTTTCGACCACCCCACCAACGACAGCCGCAAGGCATTGGACAGGCCCAGGTTGGGGATCGGCGAGACCACCCCTGATGACGTGCTGGTAATGATCCGCCCGAATTGGCGGGCGCGCATGCCAGGCAACACCCGGTCGGTCAGGCTGATGACCGACAGTACCATCGCCTCGAAGTGCTTCTGCCACAACGCGGGCGCCTGGCCCGAAACCGCCGTTGGTGGAGGCCCGCCGGTGTTATTGATCAGCACGTCGACACCGCCGAACTGTTGCTCGATCAGCGAGACATTACGCTCGATCTGTTCCAGCTCGGACAGATCCCACGCCAGCGCCATACCCTTTGCGCCCGCCGATTGCAGCGCATCAAGGGTACGATTGGCCGCGTCCAGATCGATGTCTGCCACCACGACGTTGGCGCCTTCTACCGACAGCGTACGGGCAATGGCGCCGCCCAGGCCACCACCGCCCCCCAGTACTAATGCTGTTTTGCCTTTCAATTGCAGATCCATGAAGTCTTCTCCCGATTCATCGACGCCCTGCAGGACGCCTGGATAAGTAGCCTTGGGTTAGCGTGTGAGCGTGACCCACGGCTGGTGCTCAGTGCCGCTGATCGAGTACCGTTTCAGCGCCCCGGCGTCGAAGCCAAAACCGAGGCCCGGCGTTTGATGGAGCACGATGTGCCCGTTTTCCTGGGTGAGCTGCTTGTCCAACAGCTTGCGGAAGTTCAGCACCTGATCGTCCCAGAAGAACTCCACGTAACGCGCATTCGGCGTCGCGGCCACCAATGGCGCGTGCACGTCGTGGAACCAGTGCGGGCACATGACCACGCCATAGCTGGCGGCCATCGCAGCGATCCGTCGCCACTCGGAGATGCCTCCACACACCACTGCGTCGGTTTGCAGAATGGCCGCGGCCTGCTTGTCGAGCAGCTCCTTATGCCGCCACCGGCCCACCTCGACCTCACCGGTGGCGACCGGAATCGACGTGGCACGGGCCAGTCGTGCGTGGTTGTCGATGTCGTCGACCAAAAACGGCTCTTCGATGTAATACGGGTTGTACTTCTCGAAGCGGCGGATGTATTGCAACGCTTCGGTCAGGTCGCCCCACGCGTTGTTGGCGTCCATCATCAACTCGATATCCGGGCCAATCGCCTCGCGAACGGCGGCAACGCGCTGTTCCTCTTCCTTGGGCGAGAGCCGACCGGTTTTCATCTTTACGGCTTTGAAGCCAAGAGACACGTAATGCGCCATCTCCTGCCCGAGCTTCTCCGGCGTTTTGCCCTCCAGGTAATAACCGCCACTGGCGTACGCCGGTACGCGATCAGCATGGGTGGCACCAAGATATTTATGCAGCGGCAGTTCGACGCTGCGCGCATTGAGGTCCCACAGCGCGGTGTCGAGGATGCTGATGGCGCGCATGACGACACCGGCGCGGCCCTGCAACAGGGCTTCCTGATACATCTCTTTCCATAAGGCTTCGACTTCCAGTGAGTCACGGCCCAGCAAAACCGGGGCGAGAATCTGCTCGACTGCCACGGGCAGCAATTCGCCTCCGGCGCTGCCGACATAGCAAAAGCCGATGCCACTGACGCCTTCACTGGAGGTCACTCTGACCAACCCGTAATCCCGGGCGCTGACTGTACGATTGGAAAATGAGGTGACACGGTCCAGCGGCACACGCGCAGCGCAGACTGAAATGGACGTGATGATGGGCATGATGAGCACCTTCTTGTAGTTGTGTAAGCGCTTACAAAAAACGACAAATGGAAAAACTAACGACCCACATTGCGCCAAGGGCCGTGGTTGTCACCGCGAGTCAATGCGAATTCGCGCAGGATGGCCTCGTCGAAGCCAAATCCAAGCCCTGGGGTCTGGTGAAGGACGATGCGGCCGTTTTCGTGGCGCATGCGCCTGTCCAGCAAACGGCTGAAATTGAACACCTTGTCGTCGAGGAACATCTCGGCGTAGGGCGCATTTGGCATCGAGGCCACCAGTGGCGCGTGTAAATCATGAAACGCATGCGGCATGACAGTGACGCCGTAACCCGAGGCCATCTGGGCAACCCGACGCCATTCGGTAATACCTCCGCATACCGCTGCGTCGGTTTGCAGGATCGCTGCGCCGCCCATGTCCAGCAGTGTTTTCTGCCGCCAGTGCCCGGTTTCAACTTCACCCGTCGCGACCGGAATGGACGTGGCTCGGGCCAGACGCGCATGGTTATCCAGGTCGTCGGTCAAAAACGGCTCTTCGATGAAATACGGCTGGTATTTCTCAAACCGTCGCACGTATTGCAGGGTTTGGGTCAGGTCCTCCCAACCGTTGTTGACGTCCATCATCAAGGCGACGTCATAGCCCACGGCATCGCGCGCAGCGTGCAAACGGTCTTCTTCTTTTTGCGGAGACAGGCGCCCGGTTTTCATCTTCATGGCCTTGAAACCCATCGCTGCGTAGCCGGCGAGCTCTTCACCCAGTTTTTGCGGGGTTTTACCGTCCAGGTAGTAGCCACCGCTGGCATAGGCCGCAATGCTGTCCAGGTCGGTAGCGCCCAGGTATTTGTGCAATGGCAGTCCGGCGCTACGCGCGTTGAGGTCCCAAAGGGCGATATCGATTGCGCTGATGGCACGCATCACCACCCCCGCCCGACCTTGCAGCAAAGCTTCTTGATACATCGCTTTCCACAGCGCTTCGACTTCCAGCGAATCGCGGCCAGTCAACAAACGGGCGAACAGCGTTTCCACGGCCAGCGGCAGCATCTCCCCCGCGACGGTTCCGACGTACGCAAACCCGATGCCGGTATGGCCTTCGGCGGTGTGCAGTTTGACCAGACCGAAATCACGGGAGCGAACAGAACGGTTGGAGAACGAAGTAACAGTGTCGAGTGGCACGCGCACGGCGCCGACCTCGATGGACGTGATGATGGGCATCTGAGTGCTCCTGTTGTTTTTGTCGAGCAATACGTTGAGCGGCTTTCGATAAGGCAAACAAAATGTAAGCGCTTACAAATAATCGGTCAAGCATTTTTGTAAGCGCTTACAGCTGCATTGCGAATTATCGTTGGAACTCGCAGAATGCGCGCTTGGCTCATTACGCATAAGGCAACCTTCTGGACAGCTCAACCTCTTCCCACCCCAGTCTCTCCGACGTGGCCCATCGCGCAGGGGTTTCGACAGCCACCGTTTCACGCGTGCTCAATGGTCTGGCCGGCGTCAAGGACAGCAAACGTGAAGCGGTCGAACGGGCCTGTGACGAGCTCGGCTATGTGGTAAATGGCGCGGCGCGGACCTTGTCATCGCGGCGCAGCATGACCATTGGCGCCGTGGTGCCCACTTTGGCCACTGAAACGTTCGCCCGCCCGATCGCTGCGTTTCAGCGCACGGTTCATCGCGCCGGGTACACCTTGCTGGTCGCCAGTTCCGGTTTCGACCCGCAAGTGGAGTTGAAGGAAGTCACCACGCTGCTCGCCCATGGCGTCGACGCGCTGATGGTGGTCGGGCAACGTCACGATCCTCGGATGTGGGAACGTATCGAGCGGCAGAAGATTCCGTGCGTCCAGGCATGGTCGCTGGATGAAACACGGCTCAGCGTCGGTTTCGACAACCTCGCGGTCGCCGAGGAAATCGCCCAACACTTGCTGGATCTGGGGCACACGCGCATTGCGATGATCGTCGGTACACCGCCATCGAACGACCGAGCGTCTGACCGTATCGCGGGCACGCGCGCGCGTATGCAAATGGCGGGGCTTGAACTGAAACCGCAATGGCTGATCGACAGCGCCTTCAATCTGAACGAGGCGCGGGAAGCGACGGCTCGCCTGCTGGCCATGAAGCCACGGCCCACGGCGATTATCTGTGGTAACGACCTGTTGGCGTTCGGCGCATTGCTGGCAGCGCAGGCACTCGGGGTCCGGGTTCCGGAAGATTTATCGGTAGCGGGCTTCAACGACTTCGATTACGCCGCACACCTCTCGCCGCCGCTGACCACGATGCGCGTGGCGCTGGAGGACATGGCTGAGCAGGCCGGCCAATGCTTGCTCGACACGCTGGCCGGCAAACCCCATGCCTCGCTGACTCGCGTTGACACCCAACTTTATGTGCGTGGCAGCACCGGGCCCGCACCGTCTGAGCGATAAACCAGCCTTGCAGGTTTTTCCACTCCAGGTCCCCCATGGCCGGCGGAGTGTCTTGCCGCTGACGTTGGTGACCAGATCGGATAAGGGATTGGTACGGTGATCGGGTTATCACGCGTTGACGCTGATATACCGGCAGGCGCGAATTCGTTCGCCAGGTGTGAGCAACGGGTTGATTCAATGTGACGATGTCCTGCACCGTCAAAAACAGTGGGAAAGCGAGCCGTAATCGGCTCGCCTGTACAACGTGTTTCAGTTGACCTGCTCAATCACTTCATGACGGGGCTCACTCCTGGACCTGGCAAACGCAATGGCTATTCCGCCCAGCAGGCTGCAGCAGCCCAAACACAGTAGAGACGCGCGATAGTCAGTGGATGCCGAGCGGATATATCCCACCAACAGCGGCCCGAGAAATTGACCGATCAAGTTTCCTATCCCACTGACAAAGGCGACGGCGGGCATGGCTTTGCGCGTAGGCAGGATTTCGGTCAGACGCGCAAAGATGAGCGGCATCAGCATTTTCAGGGTGAAGCCCATCATCAGGAACAGGACGATTTGAATCCAGAACAAGGACGCGGGCACCATCGCAGCTGCGATAACGATCAAGCCGCTGGCCATGGTAGGGATCGCCGCATGCCAGCGCCGCTCCATGCCGTGACGGTCTGAACGTCGGCAGATGTACCAGATCCCGAACATCGTCATCACGAAGGGCGCCCCTGAAATGAAGCCAATCATGGTTTCACTCAATTGGCCGTAGGATTTCATGATGCTGGGCAGCCACAGCGTAATCCCGTACAGCAGAATGGTGTTCAGGCCGAATCCGATGGTCAGCCACCAGACCGCGGGCTCGCTGAAGATCGTCCACCATTTGTCACTTTCAGGCTGTCGCAGATCGGCCTGCTCGCTATTCAGCTCTTGCTTTATCGCGTCGCGATCATTGCCGGATAGCCACTTCGCGGTTTCAATCCTGCTGGGAATGGCCTTGAACCAGGCCAAGCAAAGTAGCCAGGCCGGCAGCCCTTCCACGATTAACATGATGCGCCAGTCGTGATGGGCGATCAGTGCCCCAGAGATCGGCCCTGCGAGGAAACCACCCAGAGGCGCTCCCAGATTCCAGATACCGAAAGCGCGTCCACGCTCGGCCTTGATGAACCACTGGGCAAGCAGCAACGACGTCGCGGCGTACACCGGGCCTTCGGCAGCCCCCAGCAGGATACGCACGCCCAACACCTGCCAGAAATCCTGTGCAAAAGCGGTCAGCATGGCCGCGCCACCAAACAGGAACAGGCAGATACCGATCAAGCGGCGTGGCCCGAGGATGAGCGCCAACCATCCAGCCAGCAGTTGCGTCAGCGCGTAACCCCAGGCAAAACCGCCGCCGATCCACCCTGCCTGAACAGGCGTCAGATTCAATTCGGCAGACATGTGCGGCAACGCCATACCAATGTTTACACGATCAAAATAGGCCAGCATGTAGACCATGAACACCATCGGCAATACAACCCACCAACGGCTACGTCCCGTGTTGTTGTCAACGTTCAAACGATTCATATCAGCTTGCTCCAGCGAATCTGTAATTGTTGTTGGCCTGGCCTTGTGAAAGGACAGAGCCGCTTGCTCGCAGAAGAAACAGAGGGGCTCAAGAAGTCGATCCGCGGGTACGGCCGTGTTCGTCCTGAGCCACCTGGATAAATGCTTATTGATCCAGAGGTGCACCATCGCTGGTCAAGCGCATGGACACCGGCCGATACAGCGGTGCTCGCTTGTGCTCGACGTCATCGACCAACTCAATACCGATACCCGGGGCGTCGGGAATGTTGATAAAGCCTGCTTGAGGAACGGGATAATCCTTGACCAGATCAGCGCCCAGCAACCTGTTCCCCGACTTGAGCACAAGGTTTTCAAACCCGGTCGGGTATTCCTGAATGGCAAAGTTTGGGATCGAGGCACCCAACTGCATGCACGCCGCCAGACTGATGGGCGACAGCGGGTTGTGCGGTGCGACATCGATATTTTGCGACTCTGCCAACGCAGCGATTTTCTTCGCACCGGTAATACCGCCACAGACACAGACGGAGGCCCTGGCGTAACGCACGCCACCGCCTGAGAGTTGCGTCTGGAATTCAGCCGGACTGCTGAAACGCTCGCCGGTGGCAATGGGAATACCGATGGCGCTTCCAACCTGAGTCATCTGGGCGTAGAACTCAGGCCGCAGTGGGTCTTCAAGCCACATCGGCGTAAGCTCCTCAAGCACATTGCCGATCGCGATCGCTTCAGCGGGATTGAGCCGGCGGTGCATCTCGATCAGCAGATCCACATCGGGGCCAACGGCGTCGCGGAACGCCATGACGCGCTCCTTGGCGTCGCGTACCTTGCCGGCATGGGACCGGAAATAGGTTTCGCCTTCGGGCTCGTCAAGAAACGGGTTGATATGCCCTACCGCTGTGAAGCCTTCTTCGCGCAGGCGTTTGCAATCCTCCAGCACCTCGTCAAGCGTTTCAGCGTACACATGGCCATAGACGCGCAACTTGTTTCGATACGCGCCGCCGAGCAATTGCCACACCGGCACCTGCAAGCGCTTGCCGAGCAGATCCCACAACGCGATATCGATAGCCGAAACGGCGGCGTTAATCGCAGTGCCCCGGAAATGTGAGAAGCGTTGCATCACATTCCAGTGGTGCTCGATCTGGTTCGCATCCTTGCCGACGAGGTACTTCCCAAACTTCTCCAGAGCCGCCTTGGCCGCCTCAATGTGCCCCCAGGAGCCGGCTTCGCCGTATCCCGTCAACCCGGCTTCGGTGCGGATACGGGCGTACAGAAATTGCCCGACGTGAAGCGCTTCCACTGAAGCAATACGATGGATTTTATTATTCACTATAGAACTCCTGAAGAAGCCGGAAGGCCGGTCTCAGGTACTATAGGAATAGGGTTCCAGCACGGGAATCAAATTTTAGGTAGTAAAATCTATATTCTGTAGAGATTTAAAAATTGACCGAACTTGACTTGCGCCCCGTATTTGTACGCCTCGCCAGCCACCTGCGCGAGCGGATCGTCAACGGCACATTTCTACCTGGCCAGTTGCTGCCCGGCGAGGAAGCGCTCGCGCGGGAGTTCAACGTAAGCGTCGGCACCGTGCGCAAGGCCTTCGATGTACTGAGCGGTCAGGGGCTTGTCACGCGTCATCGCGGCCGGGGCACGTTTGTCTCGCGCGCCACGGATGAGCGCGCCTTCACCAGCTTTTTCAGGCTGGTCAATCGCAGCGACGGGCAGCGAAGGTTGCCGGTCGACAAGATCCTGTTGCGTGAGCGCGCGAACGCTGACGAGCAGGAAACCTCGGCCCTTGAACTCAAATCGGGTGAGTTCGTTTACCGGCTTCGTCGCCTGCGCCTGCTGGATGAGCGCCCGTTGCTACTGGAAACCATTGCATTCCCGCTCAAGCGGATCATGGAAAAGGAATGGGGTGAGTCCGACACCTCGTCCCACCTCATCTATTCCTTTCTGGAGCGTCAGTGCGGGGTATCGATCGCTCGCGTGGAAGATCGACTGCAGGCTTGCACGCTGCCAGCAGACGTTGCCGAGATTCTCGACTTGCCGGTGGGTCACTCCGTCCTGCTGGTGGTACGCGTCGCTTTCGATCTGGAAAACCGCCCGGTTGAAGTCCGTCGCTCGTGGATGGTCACTGACGCTTATGACTACCTCAGTGAGCTGAGATGGACAGGATTCACTGATAGCAACTGATGCTATTTAAATCATTTATTGATATTTAAAGTATCATTTTGGCACACTGCCGCCCTCTACGAGCCCCGCAGCAATGAAAGGGCTGCGGCTCGTTGAACGGCGTCGCGCGGAACACCCTTACCCGCGCCGAGGCTCAATAGGGCTTCTCGTGTTCTGTATTGCGTCCCTGATCCTGATGAACAAACCACACCCTCACACGGGTAAACCGTGCATGAGCGGTGCCCGTCTGAGCCATTAGAGAGGCCGTAAGGCTGCGTAAAACCACGGCGTCACTGGGACACGCACTCATAGAGCGTGGCCCCACTTCTACCTGCACGAAGGAATAAAGATGAAACGAGTGCCATTTGCCTGCATCGCCATTGCATGCGGGATTTGGGGAGTATCTGATCAGGCGCTGGCGGATAGCGCTTTCGCGTCTCAGTCACGCTGGATGACCGGCGACTGGGGCGGCTTACGCACCGACCTTTTGCAACAAGGTGTCGATATCAAGCTGGGCTATATCGGTGAAACTGCAACCTTGTTGCGCGGCGGCTACTCGGGCGCCGGACATCCCACCCGTTACACCGATCAGTTCAGCATCGGGGCCGATATCGATTTACAAAAGTTGTGGGGCTGGGCGGACGCAGCATTCTCCATCGCGGTTGCCAACCGTAACGGCGATACGCTCGACGATGACATCAACGATCCTCGCGCCTCAGGGCTGGGTTCGGTGCAGGAGATTCACGGGCGCGGTAGCGTCACCCGACTTAGCGAGCTGTGGGTCAGCAAAGGCTGGTTGGCGGACACGTTCAATCTGAAACTGGGGCGTATGGCCTCCAGCGACGACTTCGCCAGTGAGGACTGCCTGTTCCAGAACGTGGCGTTCTGTGGCGCTCAACCGGGCAACTACGTCAGCAGCATTCACAACGGCCCCATCAGCTCCTGGGGCGCGCGACTGCGATATCGCGTCGCCCCCGACTGGTACGTGCAGGCCGGCGCCTATGCGATCAATTCCGAGAACCTGGACAACAGCAATGGTTTCAGGCTCAACCCCAACGGCACAAACGGCGGGCAGTTCCCTGTCGAGTTGCTTTGGAAACCGACGCTCGACGGACTGCCCGGTGAGTATCGCCTGGGTTATTACAAAACAACCGCCGCCGTTGCTGATGTCTATGACGATGAGTTCGGGAAAAGCGCGGCCATCAGTGGCAACGATTACCGCAAGCGTGACCGTCGGGACGGTTGGTGGGTCGTCGCAAAGCAGCAGTTGACCGACGTTGGCGGTGACCGCAGCCGGGGCCTGACGCTGGTGGCCAGCGCCACCTTCCACGACCGACAAACAACCCCCGTCGTTGGCTATCAGAAGGTCAGCATGGTCTATACGGGCCCCTTCGATACTCGCCCGCAAGATGAATTGGGCGTGGGTATCGCGCGAATGCAGGTGAGTTCCCGGTTTTTGCGTAATGCCAAGAACGCCAATGAACTCAGCGGCCTGACGTATGACGATGCCAGTTATGTGCCGCAGCAGCATGATCAGTATCAGGCTGAACTGCATTACCGCGTCCACGCCACCGGCTGGATGAGCGTGATGCCGAACCTTCAGTACGTGAAGGATCCGGGTGGCGTGAAGAACGTCGACGATGCCTGGGTGCTGGGTCTGCAGGTGCAGAGTCAGTTTTAGTACACCTGGTTTGCCGACAGGCCAAGCATTCGAGTCGCTACCGCGGCCCGAATGCAAGCTGACCAGACAGACTTAAAGCAAACTGAGCCGATACGTCAGCATGAGTTTGTACTCATCCTGATTTCGAATACCGACCTGATCAGTTTTGTACTTCGACTGGCTCAGTACTGCGCCCAATCCTTTCAGCGGACCACCCTGCACCGCATAGCTCAAAAAGCTGATGCGTTCGTATTCCTTGCGGGTGTAATTGACAGCTTTGATCTCATCGCCACGGGTGTAGTGCATCCCTGCCGTCAAACCGGGCAGGCCCAGCGCCGCGAAGTCGTAGTAATAGCGCCCTTGCCAGGCTCGCTCGCCAGCTGCACCGAAGCGCCCTAGCATGCCGTCGGTGATCAGGTAAACCACTGCCTGCGCCGTTGTTGATGGACGGAAAGTAGCTCTCGCCTTCACTCTTCTGGTAGCCCAGCGCAAGCGTGTGTGCGCCGTATTTGTAACTGAACAAGCCGCTATAGATGTCGTTGTCGATCTTGCCGCGGGTGACGCCATTGCCGTAATAGCCGCTGGAGGAGAATTCGCTGTCACCCCGACCATTCGCCCCGTCGGGACGGCTGTTGAAGTAACGCAAATCACTGGTCAGTACGCCTGGGCCCAGGTCCCACTTATGGACAGCACCGAGAAAGTGCTGTTTGTAGAAGTCCTTCAGGCCGCCGTAATAGTATTGGACTTTCAACGCTTTGGTCAGTTGATAGTCTGCACCGGCAAAGCGAAACACGTTGCTGTCGCCGACCGCTCCGCTGATCTTCATGTTGTCGTAACTGCTGGAGCCCCGGTCCTTCACCTTGTCGATCTGGCCCACCGTGGCGGTCAGCCCTGCGATGTCGGTGGACGTAATCTGTGTGCCCTGGAACAGCTGGGGCAGCAAGCGTCCGTCGATGTAATTCACCACCGGCAAGTAGGGTTGCAGCACACCGGTATGAATTTCGGTGTTGGCAATCTTCATCTTGGCGCCCAGGCTCAATGTACCGAACTGGTTCACCGAGCTGCCGTCACTGTCCCGTGGGAACATGTTGGTTGGCTGACGATCATCGCCGCCCGCAGCGAAGTCTGTGCCGGGGCCAGTGGCCGACGCCTGTCCTCCACCATCCAAGCGCAGGCCGTATTGACCGATGGCATCCAGACCGAAACCGACGGTGCCTTGCGTGAAGCCCGAGGTGTAGTTGAGCTGTAAACCCTGGCCCCACTCTTCCAGTTTGCTCACGCCGGAGCCTTCTCGGTAATCGTCGTTGTAGTAGGTGTTGCGAAACATCACCGTGGCCTTGCTGTCTTCGATGAAACCCGCCGCCTGGGTGCGAGTGACAACGCCTGTGCAAATAATGCCGCCAATGGAAAGTACGGCCACCCGAGCCAAAGTCTGCATGAACACTCCCCGTCGCGCGAATTCTGCGCGTAAACGTTCTGATGGTTGTCTTGTGATATGGGCAGTGTGTGTCGCAGCAACGTGGTTGCGCTGCCTGGTCTTTGCGGCCGCTTGGACGACTTCGGATAGATGACCAGGGTCGCTTGCGGCTCTGATTCAGGCGCAACTAAACCTGACACAAGCACCGAGTACACGCTGTTCGCCAACGTGCACTTCTCGGCAGTCGGAAAATATTGTTCGGCTGGTGATTAAAGACGCGACTTGCAGCCTGCCAAAAACCCGCGCAATGCACTGACGGTACTCGGAGCGTCGAGATCCGGCTCGAAATTGGCGCCCCTGATCACCTCGCAACTCACTTCAGGGCGCAGTTGACGAACGCGCTGGAAATAAAGCCATAGCACGTCGTCTGTCGCACACAGCGCCAGCATCGGGCACTGCACCTGTAAAAAGTGTGCGATGAAGTCCTGGTCCCATACCGTTCGATAGGCCTGAGTCCGGCCGTGCCAGGCACGTGCGTGGTCAAGGCACTCGCGTTGATGCAGGGCGAGTGATTCCCCTACCCCCATCCGCCGCAGGTAGTCCCAGGTCAATTGCAGATGCGAGCCGTCGGCCAGTGGCTTGTTGAACGGCGTGGAGTAATGGGAGCGAAACTGCTCGCGCTCTTCGGCGCTAAGCAAGGTGGGGCCGATCATCGTCATGCTCAAGACGCGTTTAGGGTGCAGCACGGCCATTTCCCCCGCAATGCAGCCTCCGGTGTGATGGCCAACCAGATGAAAGCGCTCGATGTTCAGGCGATCCAGCGCCTGAATGAAGATGTCGACATACCAGGCAATGGCGGGCACATCTTGCGGGTCGAACGACTGACCAAATCCAGGCATGTCCAGCGCATAGCCATTGTAGTCACTGGCCAGCCCGACGATTGTCGCCTCGAACATGCGCGAGGAACTGGCCGACTTGTGCAGGTACACCACGGTGGGCGCCCCGGATGAAGATGCACGACTGAAACGATAATGAATCTGGCCGTGCTCGGTATCGACGTAACCACATTTGATTGTCATTCGGACTCCTGGGATCAACGCATCGTGAAGTGCGGGTGATCCCATGGCACCGTTTGCAACTCAAGCGCAGTGTCAGGCGATGTTCGACAGACGATCAGGCCAGGTGTCTTTGCGAAAGTGCGATTCAATCCTGGCCGCATGGATCATCAGTGGTTCGGCGTAGCGTTTCACAGCTTCAGCCATGCTCATCGCCGAACTGATATAGCTGATGGATAACTGCGCCAACCGCCCGCCATCGCGCACCAGCGGCACCGCGATAGCAGAGGTCTTGCCCGGATTGGCGGTGTACATGGAACGTTCGTAGGCGGCAAAACCACAGCGGCGGATACTCTGCGCATAATCGCCGTGGCAAAACCGGCCCAAGGCATGGTGCTGCGTGCCCAGACGCTCCAGGCCACGCAGCAGACAGTCCCGCACGTCGTCTTCGACGAAGGCCAGATACGCATGCCCGGCGGCACAGCCCAGCAACGGCAAGCGATAACCACTGGGATAACAGTTGAAGGATGTCGACGTTTCGCCATAGGTCGAATCCTGAATCTGCACCGAGTGGCCCACCTGATTGGTGATCATGAACGGCCAGTTGTGCTGGCGCGTGAGCTCCATCAAATAAGGCCGCGCAACGTCGCGGATATCGCCATGGTCGACATAGCTTGCGGAAAGCGTCTTGACCAACTCCGTGGGGTAGTAACGCTTGCGCCCCAGATCGCACTGGATCATGCCTTCGTGCACCAGGGTCTGCACGATCCGGCTGGTGGTCGGATAGGGCAACTGCGACAGTCGCGAGATCTCGGTCATCGAGAGCTGGCCATGGGCATTAATCAGTTTGAGCACCGCAAGGCTACGGCTCACCGCGCGAATCGGCACCTCGTCCTTCATCAGAGTGGCAGCGTGCATTGTCGGGCCTCCAGCCAAAGGGTCGATCGTCAGGCACATCTACCCCCAAATATGAAAACGTGAGGGCTGATACTAATGTATTTTATAGCTACGAAGTACAACTTAGTAACATGAAATTTCATGAAACTTGGGCCGCGCGCGTTGAAAACCCCGAGGCATCAGCATCACATAAACCCGGATCGACACCCGGCTTTATGTGCGCGTCAGTACGAGGCCCGCGCCACCTGACTGAGCGGCATCCATGCGATGCCGCCCATAACGCTGTTACTTCACCGGTGTGACCACTTTGCGGTCATTAAGGAACCAGCCTTGCAGGTTTTCCAACACCAGCTCGCTCATGGCCTGCCGGGTTTCGAAGGTGCCGCTGCCCAGGTGTGGGAACAACACCGTATTGTCCAACGCCAGCAGGCGCTCGGGCACTGCCGGTTCGTGGGCGAACACGTCCAGCCCGGCACCGGCGATCATGCCTTTTTCCAGGGCATGAATCAGCGCCTCCTGATCGACCACCGACCCCCTCGCGATATTGATCAGGTAGCCATTTTTACCCAGTAACGCCAGACGCCGGGCGTCGATCAGGCGATCTGTGTGCTTCCCGCCCGGCACTGCCAGCACCAACACGTCACTTTCCTCGATCAGTACATCAAGATCTGCCACATAACGATAAATGACGCCGGCCTTGGGGTTACGGTTGTGGTAGGCAATGTCCATGTCGAACGCGGCGGCGCGTTTGGCGATGGCCTGGCCAATGTTGCCCAGGCCGACGATGCCGAGTTTCTTGCCTCCCACTTTCGTTGCCAGCGGGAAACGAGCCTGCTGCCATTTGCCCGCGCGTACGTAGCGATCCGACTCGGTGAAGCGCCGCAAGCTATCCAGAATCAACGCCATGGCAGTGTCGGCCACGCAATCGTCGAGCACGTCTGGCGTGTTGGTCACCACAATCGCGCGATCGCGAGCAGCGTCCACCGCGATGGAGTCGTAGCCGACACCAAAGCTGAAAATCCCTTCCAGGCTCGGCAACTGGCCAATCAGCTCGGCGCTGGCACCCCACGCCCCCGTGGTGGCAATCGCACGGACGGCGGCGCCGTGTTCGGCCAGCCAGGCTTTGGCGTCGGGCAACTCCCAATAGCGCGTCGCGCTGAAGTTCGCCTCCACGGCCTGTTGCAAAGCAGGCAGCAGCGCGCCGACGATCAGCACGGGGATGTCGCGAGTAGAGGGCAGCGTCATGGAAACTCCTTTTGTGTAGTCGTGATGAAATCAAACTTGAGCGTCATGCTCTGGGTGTCGATAACTTCCCGACACCGCCAGCGACACCCTGCTCTGCCTCGAACTGCGCATCGTCGCTGAGCTCGACACGTTTGATGTCAGGAATGATGAACAGGTAAGTGATCACGCCCAGGATGCAATGCGCGGCCACATACACCAGCGCTGACTCATAGCCACCGGTGATGCCGACGATGTAACCAATCACGATTGGCGTGACGATACTGCCAACGTTACCAACGGTGTTGAACACCGCACCGCTCAATCCGGTAAGGCGCTTGGGTGACGCATCGGCGATACAGGCCCAGCCAATCGCGGCGAACCCTTTGCCGAAAAACGCCAGCGCCATCAGCGGCACCATCAGCCACAGCGATTCAACGTAGTTGCACAGCACCAGCGTACTGGCCAGCACGAACCCGGAAATAGCCGGGATCTTGCGCGCCCAGGTCAGCGAGTAGCCTTTTTTCAGCAGGCGGTCCGAGCTGATACCCGACAACAACCCGCCCAGGAAGCCGCACACCGCCGGCAGTACCGAGATGAACCCCACTTGCAGAATATCGAGGTGACGCGCCTGCACCAGGTACAGCGGGAACCAGGTAATGAAAAAGTACGACATGGAGACGATGCAGTACTGGCCCAGATAGATGCCCATCAACATCCGGTTGCGCACCAGATCCTTGAGGTACTTCATCTTCGGCGAACGGTCGGCCTTGCCCTCTTCGTCCATGTGCACCAACCCGCCGCCTTGCTCGATGTAGTCAAACTCGGCTTTGTTGATCCCAGGGTGATCCTTGGGGGTATGGATCGCTTTGACCCAGCCGAGCGCCAGCACAAAGCCAATCCCGCCCATGAACAGGAACACGTACTTCCAGCCGAACGCATGAACGATATAGCCCATGATCGGCGAGAACAGCACCACGGCGAAATACTGCGCCGAGGCGAAGATCGATGTGGCCATGCCACGCTCGGACGTCGGGAACCAGGAGGCCGCAAGTCGGCCATTGGCGGGGAACGCCGGAGCCTCGACCAACCCCAACATCAGGCGCAGGAAGAACAGCATCATCACCGCGGTGGTGGCTTCAAAGCCGTCCACGAAGGCTTGAAGAAAGGTCATGGCGGACCACAGCAACAGGCTCATCCCGTAAATTTTTTTCGAGCCGTAGCGGTCCAGCAACCAGCCGCCGGGGATTTGCCCCAGCACATAGGCCCAGCCAAACGCCGAGAACACAAAGCCCAGCGCAATGGGTTTGAGGTCCAGATCGGCTGATAACGCAGACCCGGCAATCGAGAGCGCCGCACGGTCGGCATAGTTGAGCGACGACACCACAAACAGCATCGCCAATACGTAGAAACGGACATGGGTCCTTTTTTCTGGCTGCATCCTTCTATCCATCCGTTGTTCTTATTGATGTGATGTAGACGAGCGATTTTCGAGGCAACCCTGAAGAACGTATTCAACAGGCGGCTATTGGCCCCAAGAAAATACATGCTGCATTTCAGGAACAATGATGATGAGCGCCGGAGATTCATGCCGTCCAATCCAATCAGGTATGCGATTGATGCGGTGATTGGATTAATGAGTGACCTTACAAGCGCTGTGCTCGTGCATTCGCCAAGCACGAAATATGCTCAATGATTGTGCGTTCGCCCCAGTATGACGCGTGTGAGCCCTCATTATTGATGTAACTGCGGCGCACACACTTCAGAAACAAACGGCGATAAATCAGTAACCTACGTCAATCTAAAGCATTAATACTCGTGCTGGCACGGGTTCTGCTTAATAGCTATTGCGATCAGCGATTACACCCTCTGCACCTGATCGACACGACATCGCTGACAGCCACTTGCTGTCAGAACGGCAAATAAGCCCTTCAAGCCTTCACGGCTCGAAGGGTTTTTTTTTGGATTTTTTTCAGGAGCACGAACATGAAGCTTCAGCAGTTTTTAGGAGGGATCGAAGGGCTTGGCCCCGTGGCAGTGGAAAAGCGCGTGTTCGTCCAACCATGGGAAGCCCGCCTGTTTGGTGTGCACGCCACGATGATGGGCACCAGCATCTGGGCGTGGCCCGACCTGCGGGTAAAGGCTGAGGGCATGAACCCCCTCGACTATTTCAAGTACCGCTACTACATCAAATGGCAAGGCGCGATGGCCGAGTTCCTCATCGAGCGTGGCTACATCGAGGCCGACGAACTGGACGCGCTGACCCAGCGTTTCCTCGACAACCCAGACACGCCCCTGCCTGACACCGGCAATTCGATGATCACCGACCGCGTCATCGATTACCTGTGGACCGGGGACAACCCCTATCGAAACATCGCCACCCGCCCCCGCTTCAAGGTCGGGGACAACGTGTGCGTAAAAGATGTGCCGCTGGGCATCCATACCCGTTTGCCCGGTTATCTGCGCAACAAGATTGGCGTCGTGGAGGTGGTGTACGACGGGGCTTATCTCTACTGGGACAAAGGGCCGACCGATGGGCTTGGAACGCCCCAGCCGGTTTACAACGTGCGCTTCAACACCACCGACATATGGCCGGAAATCCCTGACCACGGTGACGTGTTGTACAACGATTTTTTCGAAGTCTACCTGGACAGCGCGCAAAGCCAGTAAGGCCCGTGACGCCTGGCCACGTCTACTTCACACCCATTGATGACTTGAGGAATTACCCCCATGAGCACCCACGACCATGACCATGACCACCATCACCATGACCATGACCACCATCACCATGACGAAGAACGCGGCCCGGAAAGCTATTACGCCGCGCGCACCAAAGCGCTGGAATCGCTGTTTCGCGAAAAAGGCCTGATTGGCACCGACACGGTCGACCGCGTCATTCATTTTTTCGACCACGAAATGGGCCCGTTCAACGGTGCTCGGGTGGTGGCCAAGGCCTGGACCGATACCGCGTTCAAAGCACGGCTGCTGGAAGACGCCAATAAGGCCATCAAGGAATTGGGCCTGCGCGAAGGCATCGAGGGCGAGAACCTCAAGGTCGTCGAAAACACCCCGTCCACCCACAACGTTGTGTGCTGCACCCTCTGTTCGTGCTGGCCTTGGCCACTGCTGGGACTGCCACCGTACTGGTTCAAGGACCCGGTTTTTCGCGCGCGAGTGGTACGTGAACCCAGGGCGGTATTGAAGGATTTTGGTGTGGAACTGGACAGCGGCAAGAAAGTGGCGATCTGGGACAGCAGCGCCCAGGTGCGTTTCTTCGTCATTCCTCAGCGCCCGGAAGGCACTGAAGATTTCTCCGAGGCGCAACTGGCGGCCCTGGTGTCCACAGAGGCGATGCAAGGGCTGGGACTGGTCAGCGCCGCTCAGCCAGGAGCCTGAATATGAACGTTCTTAAAACACGCGTCGACCAACTGTGCGGCGACCGCAGCGCCTTGCCGAAAAACCAGGAGAAATTGGTCTTCGACGAGCCTTGGCAAGGTCGTGCCTTTGGCCTGGCATTGGCACTCGCCGAACAGGGTTCATATCAGTGGGACGAGTTCCGCGCCTCGCTGATCGCCACTATCGGCGCCTGGGACAAAACACACAGCCCTGACGATCCCGACTGGCATTACTACCAGCACTGGCTGGCTTCGTTGGAGAAGCTGGCGATGGACAAAGCCCTGATTACCGAAGCGGACTTGCAGGAGCGCACTCAAGCATTTCTTGAGCGTCGTCGAACTGAAGTCATCTGACCTCTGCGTCTCACCACCGCGGTTAACACCTGAGCAAAAGGAAAACGTCATGAACAGCATTGATTGCGTAGCAAGCACCGCTTCAACCGACACCGCATCCGCTTCGTCTGCCAGCAGCACCCGGCGCGTGCTCACGGCCTGTTGCGCCATGTCCCTGGGCGCGGTGCTGTTGTACTTTGCGGGCTTCTCAAGCATGCCCGTGCTGCACAACGCCGCACACGACACGCGCCACACCGCTGCCTTTCCTTGCCATTGAGAGGGGTGAGCCATGATCAAGCGCATTCTCCAAACGGCAGGGTTTGCCGGCGTGGGTGCCGCGCTGGTGCTGACGCTGGTCCAGGCGATCTGGGTGTCCCCGCTGATCCTTCAGGCCGAGACCTACGAACATGCCGCCAGTGCCGCGCATTCAGATGCCCATGAAGCGGGCGGCCACCATCATGAGGAAACCGATTGGGAACCAGAAGACGGCTGGCAGAGGATGACAGCCACCGTCGCCGCCAACCTGGTGGTTGGCGTCGCCTTTGGCCTGATGCTGGCGGGCGCGATCAGCCTGCGCCCTCCCCGCAAGCTGGCCTATGGGCTGCTGTGGGGGCTGGCCGGATACGCCGTGTTTGTCCTGGCGCCATCGGCAGAGCTGCCGCCGGAATTGCCCGGAACCCAGGCGGCGGACCTTCACGCCAGGCAGCTTTGGTGGGTCGGTACAGCCGTAGCGACGGCGGTAGGTCTGGCGACTCTCGCCTTTGCCCCGAGTCGGTGGCTGAAAACAGGCGCGGTGGCACTGCTGGTGGTGCCTCATCTAATCGGCTCACCGCAGTTGGCGTCGGCAACGATGCTGGCGCCCGCCAGCCTGCACCACGAGTTCGTGATCGCCACGTTGGCCGCCGATGCATCGTTCTGGCTCACGCTGGGCGTGCTCTGCACCTTGTTTTTCCGACGCCGCAACGTTTCCACTTCACTCTGCGCACCTGGACAGGAGTACGCGTGATGTCCGAATTGACCAGTCTCGCCATCAGTGTTGCCTTGCTGGGAGGCGTGTGCACATGGCTCACGCTCTCGGTCGGCGTGCTGCTTATCTGGGCCGCCTTCGCCGCATGGGCCTGTTTCTTTCATTCGGGAGGTGACGTGCGGGCATTGCGCACCACCATCATCTCCAACGCGTTTGGCGTACTGACCGCATGGCTGACGGCAGTGGTGATCGTCTCGGTGCCAGGGGCGGTGGTGTTGGGCGAGTCGATCTGGCCGAGCCTCGTGGTCTGCGTCAGCATCGCCTGCTACATCTCCGCGGCCAGGGTGGGATGGTTCTCTTCGATCCCGGCGGTCACGTATGGGTATGCCTGCACCTTTGCATTTCTCTTGCAGACGCCTGGCAAGTTCAGCAGCGAGAGCCTGACCAGCGTCAGCTTTTCCAATGCGCTCATCATCGTCCCCGCGTCGATGATAGTGGGCACGCTGTTTGCGTTTGCATCCGCTCGCCTGGCCGCGCGGTTGCAACGCCACACGGCCATGACCTCGTGAGGAAAGGATGATGCCCAATCATCGTAATCGGACACACGTGCGCATGGGCCTGATGTGCTCGACGACCGGCTCCTACCAGAGCATCGGCAAGGCCATGCTGTGTGGCGCACTGCTGGCCATCGAGCGTGTTGCCGAAGACCCGCGCTTTGCATTCCGCTTCGAACCTGAAGTGGTGAACCCGGCGGGTGATCTGACGCAGTATTACGCACAGTCCCAGGTCCTCCTGGACAGCGGCATCCGGCATGTCGTGGGTTGCTACACCTCGTCAAGCCGAAAGGAAGTGCTGCCCCTGTTCGAACGTCGCGAGGGGCTGCTCTGGTACCCCTCTCATTACGAGGGGTTCGAGTGCAGTGACAACGTCATCTACGTCGGTGCGTCGCCCAACCAGCACATCGTCCCGCTCATCAGCTACCTGATGAGTGCAGTGGGCAAGCGTGCTTACTGCGTCGGCTCCAACTACGTCTGGCCTTGGGAAAGCAATCGCGTCATGCGCGAGATACTGGAGGCCAACGCCGGTGAGGTCCTGTGCGAACGGTATCTGCCCATTGGCTCCACGGATGTCGGGCAGATCATTGATGAAATTGAGCGCCTTAAACCCGATTTCGTGTTCAGTTCGCTGATTGGTGAGTCGGGCCAGGCGTTGGTTTCTGCCTACGGGCAGGCACTGAACAGCGGGCGGATATCCCGCTCTACTCCATTGGCGAGCTGCACGTTATCGGAGGAAGAACTCAAAGCCGTAGAGGGTGGATTGCGCGCGGGTCATATCTGCTCATCGGTGTATTTTCAAAGCATTGAAACGCCTGCCAACGCCAGCTTCGTGCGGGACATCAAAGCACGGTTCGGCCCGGACCTGGTGACCTCGGCAGACGCCGAAGCCTCGTTCATTGCGGTGCTGCTGCTCGCCGAGGCCATTCACCTGGCGGGATCGGATGAGGTTCGCAAGGTCCGACAGGCAGCCCCCCAATGCCGCCTCAACGCCCCTCAAGGCCAGGTGTGGGTCGACCCGGAAAATTATCACTGCTACCTGACACCGCGCCTGGGCATCTCGAATGCCAACGGCGATTTCGCAATTCTCGCCAGCGCCAGAGAACCGCAGAAACCCGACCCTTATCTGACCTGGCTGGACATGCGCGAGGTGATCGACGGGGGCTGGATCAGCGGGCAACAGCGCCCACTCAAAGCCGATTTGAGGATCGTCAGATGAAAGGCTTGCGGCTTCCGAATGTGCGAGACCATCGCGTGCTGATCCTGCACAAACGGGACCATGACTATACGGTGCTGAGCGAGCAACTGGTGCGGCTGGGGCTGAACATCATTGAACCGACCGAAGGGCACGTCATCGATTGGTCAACGGTGGATATGTGTTTTTTCGATGCCAATCAGGCGCATAAAAACACCTTCCCGTGGGCCGATGGCGACCCGCTAGTGCCATTGATTGCCATGTTCAGTGCGGAAACACCTGAGCGGATTCACTGGTCGCTGACGCAGCGGGTGTGTGCGTTTCTGGTCAAGCCGGTGCGTTCCAGCGGGACGTTCCTGGCGTTACAGCAAGCCCTGTATGAATTTGCCGCACGTCGCCAGTCACACGCACAAATCTGTGCATTGCAGGAACGCGTCAGGGCCAGGCGCGTGGTGCTCAAGGCAGTGGTCAAACTGATGGAGGTGGCCAACATCGACGACGACGAGGCCTATGAGCAGCTCATGCAGTCGAGCATGGCCAATCAGGTGAGCATGGAGGAGATGTGCCTGCACTTTTTGCAAAGCGGATGCCTGAAAAGCTCGCTGGACCGGGTGCTTAGCCAGCGAAGGCGCTGACCCGGCCCCCACTTACGTTCACGGCCAGGAGCCGTGACGTCTCTCGATCAAGTCCCATCAAGGCGCATAGGAATATGTCCGTCAGGGATTTTTTTGCCTAAAGAAAAAGGAGTCAACAGATGAGCTGGCTGGAACAATCAATCATGTACACCCGTGGCGTGGCACGCGGTAACGTGGGTGAAACCCACGACCTGTCCACCGAACGCCAAGGCACGTTTCACTACACCATGGGGCCGTATTCCGCCCCCGTGTTACACATTCAGCCGGGTGACCGCGTCGTGGTGCAAACCAGTGACGCGTTTGAAGGCAAGATCAAGCATGAGCACGACCGCCCCAGTGAACTGCTGCGCATGCCGTTTCTCAACCCACAAAGCGGTCCGATCATGATCGAGGGCGCGCAGAAAGGTGACGTCGTCGCGGTGCGGATCGAGTCAATCCTCCCGCGAGGTGATAATCCACGGGGCACGTGCTGCATGATTCCACGCTTCGGCGCGCTGACCGGCACCGACCTTACCGCGATGCTCACCGACCCGCTGCCCGAAATCACCCGCAAGATTCACGTGGACGAGCAGCATGTGCATTGGAGTGAGCGTGTCACCCTGCCCTATCGCCCGCACATCGGTACCCTGAGCCTGTCGCCTGAAATAGACTCCATCAACTCCCTGACCCCCGACAACCACGGCGGCAATATGGACCTCCCCGACATGGGGCCAGGCAGCATTACCTACTTGCCGGTGCGCTCGCCGGGCGGACGTTTGTTCATCGGCGACGCCCACGCCTGCCAAGGGGATGGCGAGGTCTGTGGTACAGCGGTGGAGTTCGAAAGCACGACGACCATCCACGTCGAGCTGATCAAGAACTGGAATATAGACTGGCCACGCCTGGAAACGGAGTCGATGCTGATGGCCATCGGCAGTGCGCGGCCACTTGAAGACGCAACGCGGATTGCCTATTGCGAGCTGATTCTGTGGCTGGAAAAAGAATACGGTTTCGACCGCTGGGACGCCTACATGATGCTCAGCCAGTGCGGAAAGGTGCGCTTGGGCAACTTCGTGGACCCCAAATACTCGGTGGGCGCGGCGATCGACAAACGTTATTTGTAACTCCCCGCCAGGGAACGCTGCAACGGTCTGGCGAAACGCGCACGCTTCGCTAGACCGTCGATTGCCAGTGCTCAGTCGATGACCAGGCGTTCGACCTTGCCGAGGATGAAGGTGTAGGAAAAAGCGCCAATCAGCGCCACGATGGCACAGAAACCCAGTGCCCACTCGAACGACCCGGTGCGTTGCACGATGTAGCCAATGGTGATGGGCGTGATGATCCCCGCCAGGTTGCTGGCGAAGCTGATCACGCTACCGGTCATCCCGACCAGGTTGCGCGGCGCAATTTCTGCGATCACCACCCAGTTGGTCGACGACATGCCTTGAGCGAAAAAAGCAAATGACAGGATGGCGATCACCAGCGCGTTGGAGTCGGTGTAGTTCGCCAGCACAATACTGCCGGTGGCGATCAGGCCAATGACCATCGGCGCTTTGCGCGCCACGTTGACGCTGATGCCGCGCTTGATCATCCAGTCGCCCCACCAGCCACCGAACATCACCCCGACCGCTGCCGCCAGATAGGGGCCTATCGAAGCAAATCCGGCGTTGAGCATGCTCATGCCACGCTGTTGAACCAGGTACGTGGGGAACCAGGTCAGGAAGAAATACAGCGTCGTGGTTGCGGCCAGCTTTCCGATGCACACGCCCCACACCTGACGGTAGGTCATGAGCTTGCGAAACTGGTCCCAGCGAAACGGCTCGCCTTTGGCAGTACGCGTGACCAATGCACCGCCCTCGCGGATATAGGCCAACTCTTCAGGGTTGGCAATTTTGCTGTCGGCCGGGTCGCGATACACCTTGAACCACACCAGCGCCCAGACCAACCCGATACCACCCGACACCAGGAACACCTCACGCCAGCCGTAATGCGAGGCGATCCAGAACATGCACGGGGTCAGCAACGCCGTGCCCACGTAAATGCCCATGGAACACACGCTACCCGCCACGCCCCGCTCTTTCTGCGGGAACCACGCCGTGACCAGCTTGTTGTTGGCCGGAAAGGCAGGCGCCTCAGCGGCGCCCACACCCAGGCGCATACCAAACAACGATGCGAAGCCTCCGGCAAAGGCTTGCAATACGGTCAGCAAGGACCAGCCCGTCAGACACAAGCCGTAGGTGATTCGCGTGCCGAAGCGATCCAGCAGGTAACCGCCCGGCAATGTCGCAGCGGCATATGCCCAGGAAAACGCGGAAAACATGAAGCCCATGGCCACCGGACTGACGCCGTACTCCTTGGAGATCAGCGGCGCGACAATGGACATGTTGGAGCGGTCCAGGTAGTTGACGATGGTGCCGATGAACACCATACCGAGCATCAGCCAGCGCGCGCGGGTGCGCTGGCTGGTATCGATCGTTTCAAATTTCATGTCGAACCCCTTGTTGTTTTTATGGCTGTTCGTTCTGTGTCGCGGGAATTGAAAACCGGGAAATTTCAGCCAAGCACGGCGGCGTTCACCCCCAGCTTTTGCGCCCATTCACGCAAGGTTTTGGCGGTTTCCGGCGACACCGGGACGCCCTCGCGGCGATGGGCTTGAATGTTGCGCGTGGCTTGCTCACCCGGCAGGCGAACCGGCTGGTCGGGGTTGATGGGCGGATTGGCGTGGCATTGCTCAGCGAGAAAATCCATCTGTGCCAAGGCGGCATCCGCGCCTGCGAACGCAGCGGGATCAATCAGCTGCAGGTAGACACTGGCACCCCAACGGGTGGGCGCGTCGCGGCGTCCGAAGCCCGACAGTCCCTGGGTCAACGCCTCGACCATCAAAGCCAGACCAAAGCCCTTGTGCCCGGACTCTGCCCCGCCCAGCAGCATCATGCTGCCGCGCTCGTCGGCACGTTCCAGCACCGAGGGATCACGCGTGGGCACGCCGTGGTTGTCCAACAACCAGGGGTGTTCAAAAGACTCCCCGGCAGCAGCTTTCTGACGGGTCATGGAGATCGTGGTGATCGACGCGCAGGTGTCCACCAGGACCGGGGCATGGGAGGTCGGAAAGGCGAAGGCAAACGGGTTGGGACTGAACAGCCCCTGCTTGCCGCCAAACGGCGCAACGGCTTTGGTGTGTGGGCCGGATGAGGCGATCATCGCGTAATAGCCGCGATCCGTTGCCTGCTTGGCCAGGGCTGCCAGACAGCCGATGTGATGGCTGCGGCGCATGGCAAATGTGAACACGCCGTGATCCGGCAAACGCTCGAAGCCCAAGGTTAGCGCCCGCTGCATCAGCCACAGACCGGGTCGGTAGTCGCCATCCCAGACCACCGTGGAACCTGTGTCTCTCAGCGACTGCGGCTCGCCGGTCGCGGTCATCCGGCCGTGGGCAAGTTCGACCAGGTACGGCGCACACTGTGCCAGACCGTGGGTGTGGCGCCCCATCATGTCCGTGAGCAGCAGTAAATCGGCGACGCAGCGCGCTTTGTCAACATCCATGCCGGCAGCGCAGAACAGCGCGCACGCGAAATCGCTCAACGCCTCATGGGGGCGTCGCAGGTCAGATTGCCGGCTGAGGGATTGCGGAGGTTGAATGGCGGTCATCGGGTGTCCTCTTCTCTTTTTGTGCCTGGACCGGTGATGGCCCATGGGGATAAGAGAAAAATTAAGACCGATACCTGATACCGTCTACGCTTGCGTCTGAATCAGTTGATACTTATTGTGCATCGATGATGACCTTCGCCCAGCTCCGTTGCTTCCTCGCCGTGGTCGACGAAATGAATTTTCGTCGCGCTGCCCAACGACTCAACATGACCCAGCCGCCGCTGACCCGACAGATTCAGGCGCTGGAACATCAAGTGGGCGCCCTGCTCTTCGAGCGCACCGCACGCGCCATTCGCCTGACCCCGGCGGGGCAAAACTTCGCCCGCTCGGCACGGCGTATCATGGCTCAGTCCAACGAGGCCATTCGTGATGCGCGACGCATTGCAGGTGGAGATTCCGGCTCGCTGATCATCGCGTTCACGGCGGCATCCAGTTATGTGTTCCTGCCGCGCTTCGTCTCCCTGTTGCGCACGCAGATGCCCGAAGTCACCCTGACCCTGCGCGAGATGACCTCGGCACAACAGGTGCTGGCGCTGCGTGAAGAACGCATCGATATCGGCGTGTCACGGCCGTTGGGCCTTCAGCCCGGCGTGGTGTCGCTGCGCGTTTTTCGTGAGCCGCTGTGTGTGGTGTTGCCCGTGGGGCACCCGCTGGCCGAGGCGGCCGCGATTACGCCGGGGGAACTTGGCGGGGAGACCCTGATCACCTACCCGCCTGTGGAAGGAGTGTATTTGCATGACCTGATCGTGGGCTTGATGCACGTGTGCAACGTCAATCTCGCCGACATTCAACACGTCACCCAGACGCACTCGATCCTGGCGCTGGTCGGCGCAGGACTGGGTGTCGGGCTGGTGCCGCAATCGGCAGAGCGGGTCCTGCCGGCCGGGGTGGTGCTCAAGCCGTTGCAGGACATCGACGATGTGTTTGCGGAACTGATCCTGGCCTGGCGCGAGGAAACCGACAACCCGGCCTGCGCCTTGGCCGCCGCGCACGTCAGCACAGCGCTGCACGACCCGGGCTGGCTGACCTGAACCCCGTCATCCGCGGATGCTGGCCCACCCCCGGTTGGCGTCGTCGGCGAGGGCCTGAATGTCGATGTGCAGCAATCGCCCGCCTTGTTTCAGCACGCGGCCGTCGGCAATGACCGTGTCGACATCGGCCGGGGTCGCCGACTGCACCACCGCCGCGTACGGGTCGGTCAACGGGAACAGCCCCAGCCGTCGGCCGTCAATCAAGGCGAGGTCGGCGCGCTTGCCCACGCTGATCGAACCCGTCACCGCCTCCAGCCCCATGATGCGGGCAGCCCCCAGAGTGGACCAATGCAAGACCTCGGCGGGTTTGAGCGCCAGCTCGTTTTCGCTCATGCCGGTGGCAAGGTTCAGCAACGTCTGCATCACCATGAACGGGTTGGCGTTGCCACTGAGCACCAGCGTGTCGATCCCGGTGCTCAGGGCGATCTTCGCGTGGTGTAGCGCCATGACGGGCGCCAGCCCATAACCAACGCGCATCTCGGTCAGGGGCGTCAGGCACACGCTCGCGCCACTGCTGGCGATGTGTTCGATGTCTTGGGCATCGACATGGGTGGCGTGCACCAACTGCAGCGAAGGATTAAGCCAACCGTCGCGTGCCAGTTGTTGAACGGCCCTTTGCTGTTGTGTTTTGCGGGTCACGGCAATGTGGGTGGACACCGGCAAACTGTGCGCCTTGGCAAAAGCGAACTCTTCGCGCCAGACCGGCGGCCCGGTGCGCTCGGGGCCACGTATGGCCAGCCCCAGATCCAGGCGGCCGCGACCGGACGTCTGCATCTGCTGTTGAATGCGCTGGATGTTCTGCAAGTCCATCTTGTCCGTAGGCGCCAGGTCCTGCGGGTAGCCGTACCACAGACGCGTGCGCAGACCGCTGGCGCTCATCGCCTGCAACTCGGCCTCAGCGAAGTCCGGATGACGCAGGTTGTGCGACCAGTTGCTGACCGTGGTAATACCGGCGTGGATGGCTTCGGCCAGCCCCAGACGAACGCCCAAGGCTGATAATTGCGGGGTGAAACGCGTGCTTTGCGCCACTTGGGACTTGAAGAACGCCGCACCTTGGGCGGTGGGCGCGCTGTTGCGTAAAAAACTGTTCCAGAGGTGCCAATGGCTGTCGATCAGACCGGGAATCAGGATCATGCCCCGGGCGTCAACCACCTGCGCACCCGTGCTGTCGAGCTGAGGTGCCACAGCACTGATGGCGCCATTCTCGATCAACACATCGCCACGCGGCAGATCGCCCAATGCCTGGTCCATGGTCAGTACCGTCGCCTGCTTGATCAACAGCGTGTTGCCAGGCGACGCGGGTAACGTCGGCGTTGCTGCCCAACCAGGCAGTGCAGCACCCGCAGTCAGGGCGGCCCCCACCTTGAGCAGCGTTCGACGGTCCAGACGTGGATCGATCGGCATTGGGTTTCTCCTGTTAGCCAAGGTATCGGGTCAGACGACTCATCCGGCTGCGGTCACGTACCCCCGCCACTTCTGCGCGCTGCGACGTATTGCTTCATCCAGTGCACGCCGGTCGACATCGGTCGTTGGAGCATGGCTGGGGGTCAGGTGTTCCAGGACCGGTTCAATCGCCACATCGCCGGTGAAGCCATTTTCCCGCAGTGCACGCAGGTGGGCATCGAAGTCGATATGGCCACTGCCGATCCCGCCTCGACCTGAATCGGATATGTGATAGATCGCCGTGATGCGGGCGTTGTCGCGCAGGGTCTGCAGCGGGTCGGGCTCGTTGATGTTCATGTGGAAGCTGTCGAGGATCATGCCCACATTGTCTGAACCGATGTCCGACAGCAGCGTATGACACTGCCTGGCGGTGTGAATCAGCGGCACCTCATAGTGGTTGCACACCTCGTACAACGTCCGCACGCCACGGCTGCGCGCGTATTCGTCCACCGCCTTGCAGCAGACCAGCAAGCGCTGGTAAGCCGACGCGTGATCCGGGCAATTGCGAGTCCACTGCGAGAGCCCCTGAAGGGTGACGGGCACGCTTCCCACCTCGGCCGCGAAGTCCACCACTTTGCGGTAGTACGCGATTGCTCCGTCCTGAGTCGCTTTCGCGGGGTCGGCGGGACCGGCATTGAACGGATCGATAGCAATAATCTTGAGCCCCGCGGCTTTGGCGCGGTCACGCAGATCGGCGGCGCGCACATCGCGATGGTCACCGGCGTACTGCACGCCATCCAGGCCCAACGCCTTGACCTTCTCGACCACCTTGTCTGCCGCTGTCAGACCCAAGGTCCAGGACACCACACAAACGTTCATGACAGCACTCCCTGTAAAGGCTTTCCCGCGACGGCGGGCACGACCTCCCGTGCACCCAGAGATGCCGGCAAGGCCAATTTGTAGATCTTGAAGGGCACCTGCAACGCACTGACACCGCCTGGACCGCGATTGGACGCCATACGGGCGCTCTGCGGAACCGGGATGTACAGCTCGCGCTGGTCGGAGATGACCATGGCGTCCGGATTCCACAGGCGTGGATCCTGTGCCAGCACGTTCAGGCTGCCGTCGGGTGCCAGCACGGTGATGCGCGGCTTGTCGTATTCACCCAGGTAAAGGTTGCCTGCGCTGTCAATGGCGGTGCCGGTCAGCGCCCCTGTGTCGTACACGAACTCAATGTGCTCGGCGAGTTTCTTCTCGGTCACTTGGATGTCGCGCAAGGCGGCGGTGGATACACGCCACAGCGGGCCGGTCAGCGCCTGATAGTACAACCACTGACCGTCGGGGCTGATCTCGATGGGGTCGGCGTGCACTTGCAGGTCCGAACCGTCCGATTTCAACAGCGGCTGGCCTCCTTCCCCGATCGGCCTCCGCTCCGGACTCATCTTGGTGGATTGATGGTCCGCCAGACGGCGCAAGGCCACACCGGTTTTCAGGTTGACGATGATGATTGCGCCCAGCCCTGAATCTGTCAGGTAGGCGTGCTCGCTGTCCAGGCGCAGGTCGTTGAGATTGGCACCGGCGGGCAGAACCGAAGGCGGCAGCACGATGGAGCGCAGCAGTTTTCCGGTACGGGTGTCGAATTGCAGGATCTTCTGGCCGTCGTTGATCCCGTTCGGACCTGCGTCGACGCCTTGATCAATGGCCCACAGGGTGTCGTCGTCGAAGATATGAATGGTGTTGATCTTGACCAGGGCCCTGCTCGCAGATTTGCCAGGGCTCCAGTGGTTCCAGTCACCGCCGGGGAACGGCTTGAGACTGCCATCGGCCAGCACCTCGGCAATGGACGGTGTTTTTTCAAAACCAGGCCAACGTGGCAGCCCGACAAACATCCGCCCGGTGGACGTCAGCGCAACGGCGTTGCACAGCCAATCGAGGCTGGCTACTTCAGTGAGCGTCTGGCCGCGGGTCGCAAGGACCGCTGCGGCATTCGCCAGTTGACTGGAGGCCAGCGCCAATGCGCCTGACGCCAACACGGTGGCCTGACAAAAACTGCGTCGATTGAACATTCATATCCCTCTTGTTATTGGTGAGCACACCTCCAACAACCCGCACTGGAGATGAGACCCTCACAAGATAGGATAAATTCCAATAAAGATGTAATAACCATCATCAAATGATAGATAAATCGTCAGATGTTTTCCGCGGTCACCAAATCGAACGGCACTATCACGCTGGTGGCCGAACCGGCGCCCAGCTCACGCGTGGCACTGACCATCAAATCGATCAGCGCCTTGACGCTCTCTTCTCGGCGCAGGGCAACCACCAGATCGACAACCCCCTCCACCAGCCCGGTACGCGTGCTCTCCATTAATTCGTGACATACCACGACCAATTCGTGCTGACGGCCGCTATCACGCACCGCATCCATCACGGATTCCACGCCACCACTGCTGACATACAGACCGACCAGATCGGGGTGTTCGGCGAGAAGCTGATCGGCGGTCTTACGGGCATCGGCGAGGTATTCGAGGGTCAGCCGAGTGTCGAGCACCTGATACCCTGGGCCGTGCTCACGAAACCAGGAACGGAAACTGATTTCGCACAGTTCCTGACAGAGAAAGCGGTGATCGCCCAGCAACAGCCCCACCTTGCCTGGCGTGCGGCTGAGCCGCGAAATGGCCCAGGCGGCGGTGCGCCCTGCTTTACGGTTATCAAGGCCCACGTAACCGGCCAGGGTGCTGGCGGTAAGGTCGGTGATCAATGCGTAGGTTTGGGTGCCTTGGGCGCTGAGCTGGTCAATGGCCTGATTGATGGCGGGATGGTCAACACTGACCAGGGCAATGGCGTCGCACTGATGCCCCTTGCTCAGTAACAGCTCGGCGATCTGTTGGGGTGTCAGCCCGTCAAGGAAATGAATGTCGTGCTGACTGACGCTGGCATGGCTTTGCGCAACATGGTCCAGCACCTGCGCCAATGCCTGATAGAAGCTCGACTCATGGCGCAGCAGGAAAAACGCCAAACGGCGTGGCAACAGCACCTCGCCTGCTGGCGTTTCATTCCGGGCAATGGCCTGAACCTTGCCCAATGCGAAGTTCAAACGGCGTGCCGCAGCCAGCACTTTCTGTTCTGTGGCAGGGCGAACGGGGGCGCGTTTATTGAGGACGCGGTCCACGGTCACCACTGAAACGCCCGCTTCCCGGGCAACGTCAGCCATGGTGGGTACCAGGTTTGACATCGACGCATATCCTTTTGATTGGCAGCCCGGCGTGCAGCGGCCGGAAAAAACGCTAAAAATACCGCATTTTGCTCCGTGCCGCTGCTCTGCGTCGGTTGCCTGGCGTCGTTACGGCTGCACCGCCAACTGGGCTTTGGCCCCCAGGCTCGCCCGCGCCTGTTTGACCGTATCAACCGACACCGGCTCAGCAGCATTGCCCCATTGATTTCTGATGTAGGTCAATACGTTGGCCACCTGCTGATCGGACAGTTTCCAGTCGAATGCCGGCATTCCTGCGCCAGTCGGGCTCTGCTCGGTCACTGCGCCACGGCTGCCCATCAACACACTGTTGAGTAGGCTATCGACATGAGGTGCCATGACCGACGGACGTCCGGCAAAGCCTGCCACCATGTTCGAAACGCCGGTGCCACTGGAGGTGTGGCAAGCCTCACAGTTGGTCGCGAAGATTTTCGCGCCGCTCTCCATGCGTGGATCACTCATGGCCAACGGCTGGGTTTTCTCTACCGCAGCGCCCTGTTGTTGCTTGAGGTAAACCGCCATGGCGCGCAGGTCGTCTTCGCTCAGGTGCTGGGTCGAGTTGGTAATGGCCTCGGCCATCGGCCCGGACGCCACGGCAAACTCGTTGTTGCCTTTGCGCAGGTATTCGACCAGTTGGTCTTCGCTCCAGCCACCGATGCCGGTGTGCGGATTGCTGGTGATGTCGGGGGCGAACCAGCCTTGCAACTCCGCGCCCTGAAAGGCCTTGCTGGTGGTGTCGCCACCCAGGAAATTTTTCGGCGTGTGGCACGCGGCGCAGTGCTCAAGTGCTTCGACCACATAGCGTCCGCGCTGCCATTGCTCGCTTTGATTGGCCACTGGCGCCAATGGCTTGTTATCAAAGAACAGCAGGTTCCAGCCGCTCATGAACAAGCGAATGTTGAAAGGAAACGGCAATTGGTTGGTCACCACCCGGTTGCTCACCGGCGCGATGGTCTTGATGTAAGCGTACAAATCGGCGACATCCGCATCGCTCATCTTGGCGTACGCGGTGTAGGGCATGGCCGGGTACAGGTTTTCACCCTCGCGACCTTTGCCTTTACGCAACGCATCGGCAAACTGCTGCTCGGTCCAATTGCCGATCCCGGTCTCCTTGTCCTGAGTAATGTTGCTCGACAGCAACGCGCCGAACGGGGTTTGCAGCTTGTAGCCACCGGCGAACGGCTTGTCACCGCCCGGAATGCTATGGCACGCGACGCAGTCACCCGCTACCGCGATGTAGCGCCCGCGCTCTACGGCTGAGGCACTGTGCTGGCCGGCGGCGACGCTGCCCTGCCCTGGCGCCTCTGTCGATGCCGGATTATGCACGGGCGAATTGACGTCGGCCTGAGTGGACGGCGCCTTGTCTACGACGCTTTCGGCGTAGGCATACTTCAGGCCCAGACCGGCGCCACCCAAGGCGATAACCAGGGCCGCCAATTGAAATGCGCGCGTCTTCATGCCGACACCTCCACCAGCGGACCAGGATTCTTGACGTACTGCTCACGGATCGCTTTGGCGGCCCACAAGGTCAGCGCACCGACGGTCAGCGTCGGGTTATAACCGCCGTTGTTGGCAAACGCGGAGGCGCCGGTAACGAACACGTTGTGCACATCCCAGCTTTGCAGGTAGCGGTTCAGGGCGCTGGTCTTCGGATCCTTGCCCATGACCGCCCCGCCAATGGTGTGGGTCGAACGCTGGTCATACGGTGTGTTCGAGGTCGCTGCTGAGTTGAATGGAACAACGAATTTTGCACCGGTCTTGTTGGCGATCTCGACGCTCTTGTCCTCGATGAACTTGGCCATGCGACGGTCGTTTTCGTTGAAATCGAAGGTCACGCGCAGCAGTGGCTGGCCGTGGCGGTCTTTGTATTGCGGGTCCAGATCCAGGAAGTAATCCTTGTGCCCGTAGCTGGTGCCCTGGCCGAAGATCGTGGCGCTGTTCTGGTAGCTTTCAGCGAAGGCTTTCTTCCAGGACTTGCCCCAACGCGGGGTTCCAGGCGGCACTTGGTCAGCCATGCCGATCGGGCGGCCGTTACAGGAGAACGCCATGATGCCTGCGCCCCCAATGAAATCCAGATCCTTGTGGTCGAAGTTATCGCCGTTGAAGTCGTCGATCTGAATCGCCAGCGCACCGGCGCCGATGAAGGGGTTGAACTGCTCGTTTTCGAAGTACAGGTCAGCGCCCGAAATGGTCTGGTAGCAATAGTTGCGCCCGACGACACCTTCACCGGTCTTGTGGTTGTATGGCTTGCCAATCCCGGACAGCAGCATCAGACGTACGTTGTCCATCTGGTAGGCGCTGATCACCACCACGCCCGCAGGTTGTTCCCACTGCTGGTTGTTCTTGTCGATGAAGGTCACGCCTGTGGCGGTCTTGCCGTCTTCGGCCAGATTGACCCGCAACACTTCTGCCTGTGTCACCACTTCGAAGTTTTCGTAACGCATCAGCGCGGGGAGCACGCACGCTTGTGGACTGCTCTTGGACCAGTTGCCGCAGCCATGAAGTTCGCAATAGCCGCAGTAGGTACAAGGGGCCATGCGTACACCCAACGGGTTGGTGTAGGCCTCGGAGATGTTACCGGCAGGCACCGGGAATGGGTGGTAACCCATTTTTGCGGTGGTGTCGTGGAACTTCTGCATCCATTGAGTGCGCTTGAGCGGCGGCGTCGGGTATTCACGGCTGCGCGAGCCCTCGAACGGGTTGCCCCCTTCCACGACTTTGCTGTCGATCACACCCGCTTTGCCGGAGGTGCCTGCAATGCGCTCGAAACGATCGTAGAACGGTTCAAGTTCCGCGTAACTAACACCCCAGTCCTGCAGAATCAGGCCGTCCTCGACCTTGTTCGCGCCGTAACGCTTGACGATGGTGCTATGGGGTTCCAGGTCGAACGGGGTGAAGCGCCAGCTCATGCCGGCCCAGTGTGTCCCGGCGCCACCAACGTTCCAGCCAAACTGGTAGCAGTTCCAGTCACGCACCGGCAGAGCCGTCTGCTCGACGTTATTGCGGAACGTCAGGGTTTCCACGGCTTGCGGCTGCATCATGCCGCGACGGTTGACCCAGCGCAGCTCATCGGTGTCGACACTGGGCGGGAAATCCGTGGTGGTATCGCGCCAGGCGCCGCGCTCAATGGCGACCACTTTGAGCCCCGCTCGGGACAGTTCTTCGGCCATCAGCGAGCCGGACCAACCCAGCCCGACGATCACCACATCAGCTTTGGGACGTTGATTTGCCATGCACACATACCTCGGGCCACGCCAGGCGCACCCACATCACGGAAAGGAAAAATTCAAAAGCGCAGTCAGCGAAGCCGTCTTAAGGGCGGCTTTCGTGGTTTAAAGGCTGTTGTCGATCATGCTCGTAGGGATGATGTTCAGCTTCTGCCCACGCTTGTCGACCACGTCGCGGAAGTCATATCGGGCGCCCGGGAAGCCGATCATTTTCCAGCCCGCCATGCCCTTGTTGCCGCCGTACATGGGGTCCGCAAGGAAGCCTTCGCGCACGTTCATCAGCACCAGAGCAAAGAACGCTTGCGGGGTTGAGCCGGTGACTTTCACCTTGCCAGCTTCAAGCTCGGTGATCGCCGCGTCCTGCTGGGTCTCGTTGAGTTGAACGAACGGCTTGCCGAACACCTTCTGGCAATGTTCGTCCAGCGACGCCAGACCGGAGCGGTAACGCTCGGCAGGCGTCTGGATTTCCTGTGGGCCTTGTTCCGGGGTGCCTGGCACGATGGGGCCGGCGCGGTACTGCGTGGCGGCCCTGCCGAAGTCACCGGCCAACTGGTGATCGATGAAGGTCACGCAACCGGCGTCGCGAGCACCGATGCTCAGTTCGTCAGTCGGGATCAACCGTTCAGCCAGCGCGCCCATGGTCTGCGCTTCGGCTTCGGTAAAAAACGCAAGGCCGCCTTTTTTGACCGGACCAGGCAAATCGTTGGTGCCTGGCGCCCAGGGCAATTCGCCCTTGACCACCTGAGCCTGAGCCTTGAGCGGCGGAACGAGCCCAAACGCGGTCAACGCTGCGACCGATGACAGAAAGCTTCTTCTTTGCATGAGAGGAGTACGCCGTCAGGAAATCACGTTAATGATGTAATTAATATCATCAAATGATAGTTTTGATTTCCATCGTGCGTCAACTTGTCTCATGCGCCATCAGCGCGCCACACCCCAGCGTGTGCTGCGGGCGATGATCCCTTTTGACGGGATGTGTAGTCGAAACAGCTTGCCGGACGCCGGTGCATTGGCCAATGCGTCCAGCGGCACATCCTGTCGCGCGCTGGTGATGTGCAAGACATCGTGACCGACGCCGCCAAACGTCAAGTCCACCGGGCTGGGCACGGGCAGCCCGATCATCCGGTCGATGCCACCATCCTCGCTGAACCGCACCAGGCTCCAGCCGTCACGCAATGTGGTCCAGACACCACCGTCGCGATCCAGTGCCAGCCCGCTCAAGCGCCCGGAACCTTTGGGCAGCGTTGCAAAGCGGCGCACGTTCGGGTTCCCGGCAGACATCACGTACAAACTTCCGGATTCGGGAGCCACCGCGTATAACGATTCTCCTGGTTCATCCCAGCACAGCGCGCTGATCCGCTCCTGAAAATGCCAGGGGTTTCGCAGCTCGCACTCCGCACTGAGTTCGCCAACACGACAGCCACCGTTCCCGGAAAGACAAGCCCACAAACTGCCGTCGGGGTGGCTGGTCAGTCCCTCCAGGCTTTTACCGGGCCAGTCTGGCAGGGGGTGCTGCTGGCCATCCTTGTCCAACAGGAGCCAGCCTTGCGCATGCGCAATGAGCACGCCTTCGCGGTGCAACTCCATCGCACAGACGGGCGCATCCAGACGCGCGAATACCCGCTCACCTGAGGCGTCCAGTTGGCGTATGGTGGGCGCGAGCGTATCAGCCCAGAACAGGCACTGATGCTGATCGGACCATCGCGGGAATGCTCCCCTGAACGCCCACGGTGACTCGACCATTTCGACTTCACTGTCGCTGAGCGGTATCTGCGCCTCATTGAGCTGCGCACCTACACGACGGGCAGCGTCTGCCAGCTCCGGCCCGAGCAGCTCAAGGCGCTCAAGGGTGAGGCGGTAAGCAGGGCCGGCGACGCTCAGCGCCCCACGCACATTGCCTGCGTTATCGCGAATGGCGGCCGCCACGCAGCGCACGCCCATGACGATCTCCTCATCATCAATGGCGTACCCCCGCGCCCGGGTGATCTGAAGCTCGGTGTTCAGGCGGCGGCGGTCAGTGATGGTCAATTCGGTCAAGGGGGTTAACGTCAGCCCCTTGATGATTGCCTCCCTGGGAGCATCCTCCATTGCCGCAAGGATGGCCTTGCCCTGGCCTGTGCAATACACCGGCTTGCTGCGCCCTAACGCTGCGGCCGACCGCGTGGTATGAGCGCCATCGCAGCGCTCCAGCGACATCACCTGATTGCCATCCAGTACGGCCAGATAAGACGTCTCACCTGTCAGGTCACGTAAAGCGCGTAATTCGAAGCTGGCAGCAGCCACCAGATCCGGCATCAAGTACGCATTGCGCACCAGTTCCAGGTAGCGGAATCCCAGTCGATAGACCTTGTGCAGCGGGTCGCGCCGGATCATGCCACGTTCTACCAGACTCGCAATGATGCGGTACAGCGTGGTGCGCGGAAGCCCCACGCGGGTGGCCAGTTCGGCTTGACTCAGCCCGTTTGGCGCGGAGCCAATGGCCTCCAGAACATCGATGGCTTTTTCCAGGGCGCCGGTCCCGTCTGCTGCACTCATCGCCTTTTCCCACTATCTGGAACACCGAGATGAGCTGATCATAAACCCTGTTTCACCCCCGTCAATCGCCCTCTACGATCAAGGCGGATCAGCGCTGAATTTCAAATTTCATTCCCATATAGCGGGAATTCAGCCTGAGTTAATCCTCCGCCCCCCTGGCGGAATGCTCTGACCGGGAGAACAAGAATGACCCAGATTCACCACTACACCGACAGCCTGGACAAGGACATTGACCGCCACGTCGCGGTCAGCGACGAAACCTTGTCCAGACTCGCTGCCTGCAGCAGCGGTTCGTTGACCACGCAGTTATTCAAACTCGGTTTCCGCCAGCCGGCACTGGTGGGATTACGTGCGCTGAACAAGGACATCAAACCGTTCGCAGGCCGCGCTTTTACCATGCGCTTCATTCCGGCCCGCGAAGACATCGACACCTACGGCACCATGACCACCAAGCCCAATCACGACAATCTGCAATGGCAAGGCGTCGAGCAGGTTCAACCGGGTGACGTGCTGGTGATCGACAGCCAGAACGACCCTCGCGCCGCCTCGGCCGGCAACATTCTGGTCACCCGCCTGTTGGCGCGGGGCGCCCGCGCAATTGTCACTGACGGAGCGTTGCGTGATGGCAGCGAAATCGCGTCCTTACCGTTGCCGGCCTATGCCCGCGAAGTGACCGCCACCACCCGCATTTCCTACCACCATGTGGCTGACCTGCAAGTGCCCATTGGCTGTGCCGGCGTGGCTGTGTACCCCGGCGACATCATCGTCGGTGATGCTGACGGCTTGACGGTGGTGCCGGCGCACCTGGCCGAAGAAATCGCCGACTACTGCACCGCCCAGGATGACCTCGAACACTATCTGGCCATGCGCATCGCTTCGGGCGAGCCGCTCTGGGGCGTGTACCCGCCAAGTCCGGCGTCGGTGTCGGACTATCACGCGTGGGTCGCATCGGGTCGTCCGGCGATCCCCAGCATCATTGGACAGGAGAACAAACAATGATGAAGCACATCGTGATGTTCCGCCGCCTGCCTGGCGTGGACAAACAGCCCGAGCTGGAAATGCACCTGGTGCAATGGATGACGAATCTGGACAAGGAAATCGATTTCGCGCGCAGCTGGAAAGTCTCGGCCAATGAACTGGACCGGCCGATTTGCTGGGACTACGTGCTGGAAACCAGCTTTGACGACGCCGACGCCGTGGCCCGTTACCTTCCCCACCCGGCCCACGTAGCGCTGGTCACCGAGCTGAAGAAATACTTTGAATGGGTCGCCGTGGATTACACCGAAAAGGACACGCAAGCCGCTTGACCCCCTGAGAGCATGGCGCCAACTGACGCCATGCCACTGCACTCTCGATAAGAATAAATAGACGAGGCACACATGACTTCTCAATCACGCTATGCGCTGGACGGCGCATCGCCCCCGTCCCTGCCGGGCACCGCTGAAGGCAACAGCAAGGCCAATGCCCCTAGACATGCGGCGAACAAAACCGCTTATCGTTTCCTGATTCTTGCGCTGATCACGGTGGTACTGGCGCTGAGCACCGGCGACCGGGCCGCCTTGTCCGTCGCAGGCTCGGACATGGGCAAAGAGCTTGGCATCAGCTCCGTCGAAATGGGCTATCTGTTCTCCGCCTTCAGTTGGGCCTACGTCCTCTTTCTGATTCCGTCTGGCTGGCTCACCGACCGCATCGGTTCCAAGCGCTCGATGATGCTCGCCGTGGTGCTCTGGTCCTGCTTGACCGTGATGATGGGGCTGGTCCACTTCATCGGCATGGTGGTGCCTTTGCTGTTGGCGCTACGCTTTTTGTTGGGCGCGGCCGAGTCCCCGGTCGGTCCGGCATCCGGACGCATCATCGCGGCATGGTTTCCATCGTCTGAACGCGGGATTGCCGGGGCGATCTTCAACAGTGCGCAATACCTGTCGCTTGCCGTGTTCACCCCGGTGATGGGCTGGCTGTGCTTCACCTTTGGCTGGGAGTACGTGTTCATCATCATGGGTGCCATCGGGCTGGTCATCGGCGCGGTGTGGTGGAAGCTGTATTACCTACCCGTTGATCACCCGAAAATGAACAAAGAGGAGCTGGAATACATCCGCGCAGGTGATGGCTTGGTGAGCCTGGAAAGCCTGAAAGCCAAAACCGCAAGCACCGGCAAAAACATGAAGCTGGGCGAAATCGGTCAGTTGTTCCGCAGCCGCATGCTGGTGGGCATCTTCCTGGCACAGTACTGCATCACCTCAATCACCTGGTTCTTCATGACCTGGTTCCCGATCTATTTGGTCAAGGAGCGCGGATTCGACATTCTGCAAGCGGGTTTCATTGCCGCCATTCCGGCTTTGTGCGGGTTGGTGGGCGGGGTGTCGAGCGGTTTCATTTCCGACCGGATCTTGAAGAAAACCGGCTCGCTGAGCATCGCTCGCAAAACCCCGATCACCATTGGCCTGCTGCTCAGTTCGAGCATCATCCTGTGCAACTACGCCGACAACGCAACCCTGGTCGTGGTGCTGATGAGCCTGGCGTTTTTTGGCAAAGGGTTCGGCTCCATGGGCTGGACAGTGGTGGCAGACACCGCCCCCAAGGAGCTTATAGGCACCACCGGTGGCGTGTTCAACGCCTTCGGCAACACAGCCGGGATCGTCACTCCAGTGGTGATCGGCTACATCCTGCAAACCACAGGGTCTTTCGACGGCGCCCTGCTCTTTGTCGGCGCTCACGGCCTGGTGGCGGTGGCCAGCTACTGGTTGATCGTCGGAAAAATCCAGCGTTTCCAGCTCAAGACCAAGGTCTGAGCCTGCCTGTTTCGTCACGTGAACACGAGGTTAAAACAATGAAAATGATTTTCCGCTGGCACGGTCCCAAAGACCCGATCAGCCTGCAATACATCAATCAGATTCCCGGCCTGTACGGCATCGTTTCGTCGCTTTACGACACGCCGTTGGGCGAGGTCTGGCCGGTCGAGCGCATCACCGCCCTGCGCGATGCCGCTGCCGTGTACAACCTCAAGATGGACGTGGTGGACAGTTTCCGCGTGCATGAAGAGATCAAACTCGGTAAACCCGGCCGAGAAGCCTTGATCCCACAGTACATTCAGACCCTGAAAAACCTCGCCGCGGCGGGTGTGAAAATTGTCTGCTACAACTTCATGCCGGTCTTTGACTGGACCCGCACACAGATGGAGTTTCAGTTGCCCGACGGCTCCAATACCCTGTCGTTCGAAGCCTCTGCGGTCGACCGTCTGGACGTATCCAAGGGAATCATTCCGCTGCCGGGCATCGGCACCAAATACCCACCCGAAAAACTCCAGGCGATGCTGGAGGAATACAAAGACGTCAGCACCGAGCAGATGTGGAGCAACCTGGAATACTTCCTCAGTAAACTGGTACCGGTCGCCGAACAACTCGGCTTGAAGCTGGCACTGCACGCAGACGATCCACCCCGTTCGGTGTTTGGCCTGCCGCGCATCATCAAGAACATCGAAGACCACCGCCGCGTACTGAACATCATCGACTCACCGGCCAATGGGCTGACGCTGTGCAGCGGTACGCTGGGTTCCGATCTGCGCAATGACGTGCCGTCGTTCATCAACGAATTTGCCGCCCGGCAACGGGTGCATTACGTGCACCTGCGTAACGTCAAGGTGTTCGAAAACGGCGACTTCTACGAAAGTGCGCACCCGACGCAATGCGGCTCACTGGACATGGCAGAAATCCTCAAAGCCCTGCACGACGCCAACTTCACCGGCTACGCCCGGCCTGACCATGGCCGCATGATCTGGGGCGAAACCGGCGTACCGGGTTACGGCCTGTACGATCGCGCACTGGGCATCATGTACCTGCAAGGGTTGTGGGAAGGCATTGGCAAGGAGAAGGCCCGTGCCGTTCAAGCCAAGCCGGGATTAACGGCCGTCGCCTAATCGTTTCCTCAACGCCGCATCGGACAGTTGTTGTGTCCGGTGCGGCGTTTTTGTTTCTGGCCGTTACCCGAGTTACAAGGCGTCGGCGGCCAGTTTTTCGACGTTGGACGCGCGTTTACCGCCACGTACCACCACCAGCACCACCACCGCCCCGGTCGCGGCCGCAATACCCGCGAGCATGAACGCCGTGTTGTAGCCACCGCCGTACTGCACGACATAGCCGGTCAGCGCGGGCGCCAGCAACCCGGCAAGGTTGGCCAAGAGGTGCACAAACCCGCCGGTTCCACCGATGTGCTCAGAGGGCACGATTTCCTGCAGCAAAATCCAGCACAGCTGCGGCGACATGAACAGGAACAAATTGCCCAGGGTGATGAACACCACGGCACTGGTCAGGTCGCTGGTTCTGGACACCATCAATACCGACGCAGAAGCCACGGCCAGCCCGAGGATCAGGATCGACTTGCGCGCCAGCACGCCCTTGCCGGTCTTGCGCAGAATGAAGTCCGACGCCGTGCCGCCAGCGAGAAAACCGATGGCCGCGCCCACCCACGGAATCATTCCGATGATGCTCATATGCTTGACGTCCAGGTGCTGGTAGTCAGTCAGGTAGCTGGGCAACCAGGTCAGGAAGAAATACATCACGTAGTTGGAGCAGAAGTAAGCAAAGGCGACCGCCAGCACCGGCACCGAGAAGATGTAGTGCCAGACGCTGTGCTGACCAGCCTCGCTGGCCACGGGTTGACGCGCACGGCTGGTTTCAATCAGTTGTCGCTCTTGAGCACTGACCCGCGGGTGCTGGGCGGGCGTGTCCCTGAACATCAACAGCCACGCTGCAAGCCACACCACGCCGAGCAAGGCGATGACCACGAACGACACACGCCAGCCGAAGTGCCAGGCTACCAGCCCCACCACCGGTGCAGCAATCGCCGCGCCCAACGGCTGCCCGCAACTGGACAGGCCCAGGGCGAACGCGGCTTCTTCGCGGGGGAACCAGTTGGTAACGGTCTTGTTGGTCGTGCTGCCCATAGGGCCCTCGCCGATGCCGAACAACACGCGGCAGACCAGCAGTTGCGTGAAGTTGCCCATCAGCGCGGTCAGCCCACAGAACACCGACCAGAAGGCCGCCGCGCAACCAAACACCCGCTTGGGGCCAAAACGGTCAGAGGCGTAGCCGCCAATGAAACAGAACACGCAGTAGCCCAGGAAGAAGCTGCTGAACAGCAGCCCCATTTGCGCGTCGTCGATGTTGAGATCCTGTTTGATCAGTGGGGCGGCGACCGACAACGCGGCGCGGTCGAGGTAATTCAGCATGCCAGCGAAAAACAGCAGCGCGGCAACGACCCAGCGGTATTTTATTTTCATGTGTTCCGACTCGGTGGTGACTTGTTTTTATGGCGGACACCGATGCACGCAAAGCGCGCTCGCACACGGTAGCCGAAAGCCGAGGCTCACATGCCAAGGATGCCTTGCCAATGGTCGGTTGTCCGGCCAGGGTCACAAAAACCGGGCTGTCCCATGATTTGAGACATGCCTCGATTAACCCCGCCTCAAGGTCACAGCCAAGGTGGATCGACAGGGCCCTGCCGGCAGTGATCTGCCAGTCTTCAATCACGCTACAGGGCGAGATACGGTGCATAAAAAGCGCTTTTGTCTCACGGAATGGAACGCAGGGATGGCCTCGATCGAGCGCCGATGTTCAACCGCGGCAACTGCACGTAGGGTGGCTCACAGAAACTTGACTGCTACTCAACGCCCATAGAGGTGGTACATGCCTAACAATAAAAAGATCCACAAAAAGAAATACCGCTCCACGATCCTGTTCATGCTGCTGCTGGCCATGATCATCAACTACATCGACCGGGCTGCACTGTCGATTGCCATGCCGTTTATCACCCAGGACTTCCACCTCACGCCCGTCGAGAAAGGCCTGATCTTCAGTGCGTTTTCCGTCGGTTACGCCTCTTTCAATGTGATTGGCGGCTACCTCGCCGACCGCTTCGGTGGACGCAAAGTGCTGATCTGGTCCATGGGTGGCTGGTCACTGGTGTGCGGCATCACAGCTGCAGTCTCCAACTTCTGGTCATTGCTGGTGGTACGGGCGTTCTTCGGCGCCGGTGAAGGGCCGAATTCGGCCACGGCCAACAAGGTGGTCAACACCTGGTTCCCGCTCAAGGAACGCGCCAGCGCGGCAGGCATCAACCAGGCGGGCGGCCCCATCGGTGGCGCGTTGGCGGGCCCGATCATCGGCTTCATGGCGCTGTGGCTCGGCTGGCGCGTGGCCTTTGTGGTCATGGCCGTGATGGGCCTGTTCTGGGTCGTCGCCTGGGTCAAGCTCACCACCGAGACCCCGGCTGAGCACCCGCGCGTCAGCCCCGAAGAACTGGCCTTGATCAATGAAGGCCGTGAAGACATTCCGTCCGTTGCTGGCGAGAAGGCATCGTTCCGCGAGGTACTGCGCAACCGTTCTGTGCTGCTCACCGGGATTTCGCTGTTTTGCTACAACTACATCCTGTTCTTCTTCATGACCTGGTTCCCCAGTTACCTGGTGGATGCCAAAGGCGTGAGCCTGCAAAACATGAGCATCGTCAATTCGCTGCCGTGGGTCGTTGGTGCCGTCGGCTACCTGTCGGGTGGTTTGCTGGTGGATTACATTTTCCGCCGCACCGGCAAGCAGACCTTCTCACGCAAGGTGGTGCTGGTGACGTCACTGTTGATCGCCGCAACCTGCATTGGCATCACCGGGCTCGTGGAAAGCGTCAATCTGGCAGTAGGCGTGATGACCGTCGCGATCGGCTTCCTGATGCTAACCGCCCCCGCATACTGGGCGTTGATTCAAGACAGCGTGCCGAGCAATCAGGTGGGCACGGCCAGCGGCTTCATGCATGGTCTGGCGAACCTGTCGGGGATCGTCGGCCCAGCCATCACCGGTTACCTGATCCAACAATCCGGCACCTACTCCACCGGGTTCGTGCTGGCCGGTACGCTGGGCATCATTGGTGCAATGATCGTGGCGTTCTTCGTCGGGCGTCACAAAGCGCAACCGGCGGTAGTCGCTCAGGCTGCCTGACCCACATGGACATGGCAAACATGAATGGCTTGTAACAACGTGCCAAAAACGGCTGCCCTGTTGCAGCCGTTTTTTCGTCTGAATTCAAGGTCTTGATCATGTCATCTCCCTACCCGCTCAACCCCGCCATTCGCGCCATGCTGGAGCGCAGCCTCACGTTCGTTCCCGCCAGCGACACTCTCGCGGCCCGACGGGCTGCCTTCCTGGCCTTGTGTCGCGACTTCACCGGGCCGCGCCCCGACGGCTGGATTCAGCAAGACGTTGACCTTGATGGACTAACGCTGCGTGTTTACCAGCCTGACTCACCCACGCCCAAAGGCGGATGGCCGGTGTTGCTGTACCTGCACGGCGGCGGCTGGAGCATGGGCGGCCTGGACAGCCACGACTGGTTTGCCTACTCGCTTGCCCGGCGTCTGCGTGTGGCGATTGTCGCGGTGGAGTACCGTTTGGCGCCGGAACATCCATGGCCCGCCGCCCTGCATGACACGTTGCGGGCATTTCGCGGCCTGCGTCAGGGGCAGGTGCTGCGTTCATTGTCCACCGAATGCCTGCTGGTGTGTGGCGAAAGTGCCGGCGGCACCCTGGCTGCGGCGCTGTGCCTTGCGCTGGCTGAAACCGGTGAACGACAACCGCTGGGACAAGCCTTGCTGTACTCGGTACTGACCGCCGACGAGACGCTGCCGTCGGCCACAGAGCATGCCCATGCGCCCTTTCTCACCAGCGCCGGGTTGCGCGTGTCCATCGCGGACTACCTGCCTGACCCGGCATACCGCCATTCACCCTTGGCCATGCCGCTCAATGCGGCTGACTTCAAAGCGCAGCCCTCCACGTTCATCGGCGTCGCAGAGTTCGACCCTCTGCGCGATCACGGCATCGCCTATCATCAGGTGCTGACGAACTCCGGGATAGACAGCGAGCTGTACGTCGGTAAAGGGCTGGTCCACGGCTGCCTGCGTGACGACAGCATTGCCGAGGTCGCGGTACTGTACGACACGTTGACGGCGTGGATCGCGCGCCTGCTGGCAGCCTGAACGGGTTAGTCGCCCTGTTTCCACACCGCCCCGCGAATCGCTTCCAGCATCATCAGAAACGCCGGGTTGTCATTGTCGTCACGCCAGATCAAATGCAACTCGCTCTCGATCCCCGGCCCTAGATCGATCTCTCGGTAGACCACGCGTTCAAAGCGGATACGCTGCGCACTGCGGGGTACCAGCGCCAGCCCCATCTGCGCGTTGACCAACGCCAGAATCGTCAGTGTCGACCCTAGCCACTGGATGTACCGTGGCGTGACCTTGGCGCTGCGAAACATGCCCGTCAGCAGCTCGTTGAAGGGCTGCCAGGCCGAGTGTGAATACATGATGAACGGCTGCTCGTGCAGGTCGCTGACTCCCACCTGTTCGGTAGCCGCCAACGGGTGATCGTAAGGCACGGCCAACACGAAGGGCTCGCGAATCAAGCGCTCACTCACAAACCCGTCCTGACGCATGGCTTGTCGCACAATGCCCAGATCGATACGCCGCGAGCGCAAGGCTTCGTGTTGCTCGTAAGTGTTCATTTCAGAAAGCGAGATGTCGATGTCCGGCTGACCGACCCGTGCTTCGGCAATCACCTTGGGTAGAAATTCGTACACCGCACTGGGGACGAAGCTAACCGACACCGTGCCAATGTCCCCCTGAGCGAAGCGTTTGGCAGCCAGCGTGGCCAGTTGGGCGCGCTCCAGCAGGCTTTGCGCTTCGATGAAGAACGCCCGACCAGCGGCCGTCAACACCACGCTGCGAGTGCTGCGGATAAACAGCGGCACGCCCAGCTGATGCTCCAGTAACTGGATCTGCCGACTGAGCGGCGGCTGGGTCATGTTCAGGCGTTCAGCGGCACGGGAGAAATTCAGCTCCGTAGCGACGGTGACGAAACAGCGCAGTTGTATCAGGTCGAGCATCTATTCAATCTCTGTATAAATCCCATGCCAGTTTAGATTAGACGCGTATAAAACCCGCTGTCTATGATCGTTTCACATAACAACAGCCCTCCCGCAGGAACGATCCCATGAGCTTGAATCTTCGCAACGCTTCGACCGAACAAGACCGCATTGCCTATGTCAAATTGCGTTCGGTCAACCTCCCTCTGAAAACAGCGGTCAGTGACGCCAAAGTGCTGACTGGCCGGCAAAACGCGCTTAAGGATGTCGCCCTGCTGTTCGCCGAGATCGAAACCGAACAAGGCTTTCACGGCATGGGCTTCACCTATACCCTGCGCACCGGCGGCCCTGGCCAGTTTGCCTTCGCCAAAGAAGTCGCGCCGCTGCTGATCGGTGAAGACCCCAACGACATTTCTCGGCTGTGGATCAAGTTGGTCTGGGCCGGTGCATCAGTGGGTCGCAGCGGCTTGTCGACCCAGGCGATTGCGGCGCTGGACACCGCGCTCTGGGACCTGAAGGCACGCCGCGCCAACCTGCCGCTGTCCAAACTGCTCGGTGCCCACCGCAACTCAGTGCGCTGCTACAACACCTCCGGCGGCTACCTGCAGGCCTCGATTGAAGAAGTCATCGAGAAGGCCGGTGCATCGCTGGATCGCGGCATCGGCGGGGTAAAAATGAAAGTCGGCCATCCTGACCGCAAACTGGACCTGTCCCGCGTCGATGCAGTGCGCAAGGCGCTGGGCGACAGCACGCCGCTGATGGTCGACGTCAACCAGCAGTGGGACCGCACCACCGCCATGCGCATGGGCCGTGCGCTGGAACAATACGACTTGCAATGGATCGAGGAGCCGCTGGACGCGTACGACGTCGATGGCCATGCGATGCTCTCGGCGGCGCTGGACACACCGGTGGGCACCGGCGAAATGCTGGTCAGCGCCGATGAAGTCAACGCCTATGTCGAACGTGGCGCGGTGGACGTATTGATGCACGACGCACCACGGGTGGGCGGCATTACTCCGTTCCTCAAAGTGGCCAGCCGCGCAGAAGCCAAAGGCATGATCATGGCGCCGCACTTTGTCATGGAAATTCACCTGCACCTGGCCGCAGCGTACGCCCATGAGACCTGGGTCGAGCATTTCGAGTGGCTGGAGCCTGCGTTCAACGAACGCCTGGAAATCCGCAACGGCCACATGATCGTGCCAGATCGTCCAGGCCTGGGCTTCACCCTGCACGAGCAACTGGCCGGATGGACCGTAGCCGAGTGCGAAATCGGCAAACGACCGTAATCCTGCCTCACCTCGCGACACCGTGCGGCTCGCTGCGCGGTGTCGCCGCTTAACCTGCCTCACCGAACCTCAGCATAAAAACAACAGAGGATTCACCCATGGCCAATACCACGGCGGCGCCGACCGTTGCCGCACCGGCTGCTGTTGCCGCCACGCGTCTGCCCACACGGCGTCGCTATCTGATGCTCTCACTGTTGCTCATCGCAACCATCATCAACTTTGTCGACCGCGTGAACATCTCCATCGCCGCACCCTTCATGGCCAAAGACCTGGGGCTGGACAAGGTGCAGATGGGGCTGGTGTTCTCGGCCTTCGCCTGGACCTACGCCATTGCCCTGATTCCTGCCGGTTTTGTCGCTGATCGCTTCGGCTCGCGCTGGACCTACGGCGTGTCCCTGATCACCTGGTCGGCTGCGACCATGGCCCAGGGGTTGGTGGGCGGTTTTGCGTCGCTGTTTGGCCTGCGACTGGCGATCGGCACAATGGAGGCACCGGCGTTTCCCGCCAACAGCCGTGCCGTGACGGTATGGTTCCCGGCACGTGAACGGGGCCTGGCCAACAGCATTTATTTATGTGGCCAGTATGTGGGCACTGCGTTGTTCACCGGGGGGCTGCTGTGGCTGGCGACGACCTGGGGCTGGCGCCACGTGTTCTACACCACCGGCGTTGTCGGGGTGGTGTTCGGGATTGTCTGGCTGTACGTGTATCGCGATCCGCTGCAGTGCAAGAAGGTCAGCAAGGAAGAATTGCAGTACATCGAAGACGGTGGCGCCCTGGTCAAGAGCAGCCAGCAACGCACCCGTTTCAACTGGCGGCAGATCGCAGAGCTGTTTCGCTACCGCCAGGTGTGGGCCATTTGCATTGGCAAATTCGCCAGCACCTCGGCGCTGTATTTTTTCCTGACCTGGTTCCCGACCTACCTCATCGAAGAGCGGCATATCACCATGATCAAGGTCGGCTTTTTCAGCATCCTGCCGTTCATTGGCGCCACCTGCGGCATCCTGCTGGCAGGCTCGGTGTCTGACTGGCTGATTCGTCGTGGCGTGTCGCTGTCCTTCGCGCGAAAACTACCATTGGGACAGGCTCGATGCTAGGCATGTCCATCGTGCTGGTGAACTTCACCGACTCGAACCTGGCCTGCATCGCGATCCTGACGATCGCGTTCTTTGCCCAAGGCATCGCCTCGTCGTCATGGGCCGCGGTCGGTGAAGTGGCGCCCAAGGAGTTGATAGGACTCACCGGCGGCGTCACCAGCCTGGCGGCCAACATTGGCGGCGTGGTCACGCCCATCGTGATTGGCGCCATCGTCCAGGCTACTGGCTCGTTCGCCTATGCGTTCAACTACATCGGCGCCATCGCCCTGATGGGCACCTTGTCCTATTCGTTCTTGCTAGGTCCGCTGTACCGCATTACCTTGCAGACCCGCTGAATCCTCGCTAACGCGGGGGTTCAACTGCGCAGAAACTGTTGAACGACGGCCTCGTCCGGGGCCAGTCCAATGCCTGGCTGGTCGCTCAAGACAAATTCGGCGCCCTGGCGAATCGGTTGCAGATCGATCAGCCAGGCCGCCGGATCCACATACAGGTACTCCACCTGCAGCATCTGCGGGAACGCCGCCGCCAGGTGCAACGTGGCGAGGAAGCCGGGGCCGAAATACGGACTGTGGGGCAGTACGCCGATCTGGTGTCGCTCGGCGGTGTGCATGATGTGTCGGAATTCGCTGATGCCGCCCACCTTGCTCACACTGGGCTGAATGTAATCCACCGCGCCGGCCTGCATCGCCTGACGGAACTGCTGTTCAGTGCACCAGTTTTCCCCGGCAGCAATCGGTACTTGCGGATTACGCAGGCTGTTGAGGGCAGCGAAGTCTTCGGGTGGAAAGATCGGTTCTTCCAGCCAGGAAATGTTGCCCATCTGGCGCAGCCGCTGCAGGTTGTCCCGCGCGCTGGCCATGTCCCAGCTGCAATTGACGTCCACCGAAATCGGCACCTGCCCGGCAGTCGCGCGGTGGCAGGCCTCGATGGGCGCCATGTTGATCTCGTGCAGTTTGAGGCTGTCGAACCCCTCGTCCAGCGCCTTGCGGCATACCGCGGGTGCCACCTCGGTGTCGTTGTAGCGCACCAGGCTGGCGTAGGTGGACAGTCGGGTTTTCTCGCCCTCGCCCAAGACTTTGTACAGAGGTTTACCCGCGCGCTTGGCATAGAGGTCCCACAGGGCCATGTCCACACCGGAGATGGCGAACATGGTCACGCCGTAGCGACCGAACAGGTGCAACTGGCGCTGCGTGAGCTGACTCCAGGCGTCAATGGAGTCGACGGTGCTGCCTTCCAGCAGAGGCTTGATCCGATGTTCGACCACCGAACGGGTGGCGTCAGCGATGAAATAGCCGAAGGCCTCGCCCCAGCCAATATTGCCGTCCGTGTCCTCGACCCGAATCAACACCGTTTCAAGTGTGTTCCAGGTGCTGGGGGTGATCCCCTGCCCTTTGCCACCGTCGGTGAACGGAATCTCGACTATGCGCGTCTGCACCGAGCGAATCTTCATCAGTGTCTGCCTTGTTGTTGTAAAAAGGGGGTGAGAAAAATCGATTCAAACCAAGGTCAACGCGTGAGGCATGTACGGGCCGCCGACGTGCCCCGGCCCTTCGCTGACTGGCATGTCGGCCAGCGCCACAAAATCGCGGTCGCGGTGATCGTCGGCATGGTCCAAAGGCCGGTAGCCCAGCGCACGGGCGCGTGTATTGGCGAACAACGCATCAGGGCACTCGGAGACGCCATACACGGTTTCGCAGTGTAATTCGGGGTGATTGAGGCCGATTTCGATCAATTGCACCAAGTCTCGTGCACTGACCCACAACCGCACCCGACGGCCGTCGACCGCGGTATCGCCCGCGCTGCCTATCCGGATGTTCAAGGCGCGCAGCCCGGTACGATGGGCGTACAGCGCCACAGCGCCTTCGCCGAAAACCTTGCTCAACGCATAAAACCCGTCTGGCGCAATGGCAGCGTCATCTCCCCCGAACGCCTCGACAGGGTGCTGCCCGACCACATGGTGACTGCTGGCAAAAACGAAGCGCTCAATGCCAAAACGCTGGCAGGCGTCGAGCAGATACAGGGTGCCCCGATAGTTGGCGTCCAGCGTGGCTTCGAAGGGGATGTTCAGGCTATGGGCGCAAGCCAGGTGCAAGATGGCGTCGACACCCTGGCAGGCTTCCAGCACAGCCTTCTGGTCGGCGAGATCGGCGACGAATGCCGTTTCACTGGCGTGCAGGTCCGGTGCGGCCGTTCGATCCAGCAGCACAAGCCGGTAACGGTCACGCAGCAGCGGGCGAATACGTGTCGCGACGCCTCCGGCGCCACCGGTAATGAGCAGGGTTTTCATGAGGTGTACCGTTCAGGTCGATTCTTGTTGGTATGGGCTTTGGCGAAGCCCTTGCACACAGCCTGCCGCCAGTGCCCAGCAAAATCAAAGCCCTTTGACGGTCACGACGGCCATAACCTCAGCCTGTCTCAATCGGTGGGACAGGCTGTTCGGTATCTGACGCTGTCAGTGCCCCGGGGCGATCCTGTCCATCTGGCCCAGGTCCATACGCTGGATCCTGCCGACGATCATCCAATAGCTGAACACCGCAACCAGCCCGTGGGCGCCGACAAAGATCAATGCGCTGGCGAATGAACCGCTGGACTGCAATAGATAACCGATCACCACCGGAGTGATGATGCCGGACAGGTTGCCAATGGCGTTGAACACGCCGCCGGTGGTGCCGATCAGTTCCTTGGGCGCGGTGTCCGCCACCACTGCCCACCCCAGCGAGCCGAAGCCTTTGCCGAAAAACGCCAGGCTCATCAGGGCGATGACCAGCGTTTCATTGCTCACCACGTTGCACAGCATGATGCTGGCGCTGAGCAGCAGGCCGATGGTGATCGGGGTTTTGCGGGCGATGCTGAGGTTGCCGGTTTTCTTCAAAATGGCGTCGGAGACAAAGCCGCTGGACACCCCGCCAATCAAACCGCACAGCGCCGGAACGGCCGCCACGAAACCGGCCTGCAGAATGTCGAAGCCGCGCTCCTTGACCAGATAGATCGGGAACCAGCTCATGTAGAACCAGGTGATTGCGTTGATGCAGTATTGCCCCAGAAAAATCCCGACCATCATCCGGCTCTTGAACAGTCGCCCAATGTCCGCAAGCTGGCTGCGCTTGGCGCCGCCGGGCTGTTTGTCGACCGGGCGGTGTTCAAGATCGACCAGCCCCTCCCCTGCGCGAATATAGTCCAGCTCGGCGCTGTTCATCTTCGGATGATGTATCGGCAGGTAGTAATAGCGCCACCAGATCCCGCCGATCACCAACCCCAGCACACCCATAATGATGAACACATACTCCCAACCGAACCGATGGCACAGCCACCCCATGAAGGGAGTGAAGACCGCCAGCGACAGGTATTGCGCACTGTTGAAGATCGCCCCGGCCATGCCGCGTTCAGACGACGGAAACCACGCCGCGATGACTCTTCCGGCAGCAGGGCCGACCGGGGATTCTGCCGCGCCCAGCAAAAAGCGCAAGGCCAACAGCAAGGGCACCACCAAACCAATGAAATGCACCAGGCCCATGCACACAGTGAACACTGACCAGATCACCACCGCCAACATCATGGCTTTCTTCGACCCGATGCGATCCGCCAACCAGCCGGAAGGAATCAGGAACATCACATAGGCCCAACTGAAGGCCGAGAACAGATAGCCCAGTTCGACGGCGCTGATGCCCAGTTCCTTGGACATGTCTCCCCCGGCCACGGACAGTGCGGCGCGGTCGCCGGTACTCAGGGCGAGGACGATGGTGATCAGCGCCAGAATACCGTAACGAAAATGACTGGCCTTCAAGGTGCCAGCGGCCGCGCCCGGAGGCGCCGCCACAGAGGCCGGTGCAGGCTCTTGGAGTGTGTAGGGGTTGTTCATGGGGCAGCCTCGTGTAGTTATTGTGATAGGCAGAGGTGAGATGCAGATGTTTGGCCCAGACGGGTTCAATCCACCACGCCAATGGGCCACGGCACGAACTCGTTGAGACCCACGCCCAACGCTTCGCTCTTGGTCGGCTCACCGCTGGCGTGGCGCAGAATCTGTTGGAAAATTTGCTCGCCCATCTGCGCGAGAGTGGTCTCGCCTTCGATGACGGTGCCGCAATTGATGTCCATGTCGGCCACCATGCGCGTGTACATCGGCGTGTTGCTGGCCAGCTTCATGGTCGGTGCCGGGACGGAGCCGAAACACGACCCCCGCCCGGTGGTAAAGCAGATCATATTGGCGCCCCCCGCTATCTGGCCGGTGGCCGCGACCGGGTCGTAACCGGGGGTGTCCATGAACACCAGACCATGTTCGGTCACGGGTTCGGCGTACTCGTAGACATCCATCAACGGCGCGTTGCCACCTTTCTTCGCCCCGCCCAGGCTTTTTTCCAGCACATTGGCCAGCCCGCCCGCGTTGTTGCCAGGGCTGACCCGACCATTGATCTGGGTGTCCCGGCCCTCGTTGTATTTGAGCCACCAGTTGATCCGCGCCACCAGTTTGTGCCCGACTTGCGGGGTGCGCGCGCGGGCGGTCAAGGTGTGTTCGACGCCGAAGATTTCCGAGGTTTCGGACAGGATGGCCGTGCCGCCGTGGGCAATCAGCATCTCCATCGCGGCCCCCAATGCAGGGTTGGCCGATAGCCCGGAAAACCCGTCCGAACCGCCACACTGCAGGCCGATCATGATGTGTTCGGCCGACACGGTTTCGCGCTTGACGTCATTGGCGGCAGCCAGCATGCCTTCGACCGCCGCGATGCCTGCTTCGATGGTGCGCCTGGAGCCGCCCAGTTCGTGCATCACCAGCGTTTGCAGATGCGAACTGGTTTCCAGCCCCTGGCTCTGCAGAAAAGCTTCCAGATCGTTGTGTTCTTCACCCAGGGCGATAAGCAAACCGGCGGCGGTGTTGGGGTGGCGAATGTAACCGCTCAATGTGCGCCGCAACAGGTTCATCGGCTCACCGCTGCGCTCCATGCCCGAGCCTTGTTCATGGATATACGGCACCACGCCGTCGATATTCGGATAGGCCGCCAGCCGCTCCGGGGTGAACCAGGCGCAAATCTTGCGCGCCACGGTCGCGCCGCTGTGCCCCACGGTAAAAATCCCGATGTAGTTACGTGTGGCGACTCGCCCGTCGGCACGCACGATGCCTTGGAACGTCGCCTGCTGTTCGGGTGCCACCCGTTGCGTGGGCACATAGTCCAGCCCGTGACGGTAGTCTTTCACGACTTCATCGAAGTTGATGTTGTGGCTGTGTACCCAGGTGCCTGGCACCACGTCCTCGGCGGCAAAGCCGATGACCGTGTTGTACTTGAGCACAGGCTCGCCCCTGGCGAGAAAACGCGTGGCGATCTTGTGTCCGGCGGGGACCTTCTGCAGCGTGGTAACGCCTTCACTGGGCACCGCCGTACCGGGTTCGACCTCCATACGCGCGACCACGACGTTGTCGTTCGGGTCCAGACGTATGAACGGGCTTTTGACCGAGGCAACACCCTGGTTGACGTTCGGGTTGCTGATGGCATTGATATCGGCTGTTGTCATTGTTCTGTGCTCCACCCTGATTATGCCAAGACGCCTTTTGGCCATGGCACGAATTCGTTTTCCCCAACGCCCAGCTCTTCGCTGCGGGTTTTCTCGCCCGAGGCATAGGCCAGCAGGCGTTCGAACACCCGCTCGCCCATCTGCTGCACAGTGAGTTCGCCATCCAGCACCGGACCACAATCCACGTCGAGGTCGTCGCTGAAATGGCGGAAGACGCGGGTCGTGCTGGCCAGTTTGACGGTGGGCGCGAGTGCGGCGCCAAACCCGGAGCCGGCCCCGGTGCTCAGGCAAATCAGGTTGGCCCCACTGGCGACCTGCCCCGTTGCCGACACGGCTTCATAGCCAGGTGCGTCCATGAACACCAAGCCCTTCTCGGTCACGCGGTGGGCGTAGCCCGTCACGGCCTGAATCGGTGAACTGCCGCCCCGGCTCAAGCCGGTCAGTGCGCGTTCACGGACGGTTGAGAGGCCCCGGGCTTCGCGATCGCTGAGAATCTGGCGGTTGAGGCGGGTGTCGCGTCCCTGCTGATACTCGCGCCATTGCGCCAGCGTGCCTTGCAGTTGCGCTGCTACCTCAGGCCCGGCCGCGCGCGGCAACAGGTCATCGCCCAGTGCCGCGAGGTCGCCGGTGTCCGATAGGATCACCGTGGCGCCGTGGCCCACCAGCAAGTCCATGGCCGCGCCCAATGCAGGGTTGGCAGACACCGCGCAATAGCCGTCCAGCGCAGCCGATTGCAGGCCCACGCACAGATGTTCGACGCTCACGGTCTGGCGCTCAATGGCGTTGGCCGCTGGCAGCATGGCCTGGATGGCGGCAATGCCTTGCTCGATGGCATTGGCGGTGCCGCCGACTTCCTGCAACACCAGGGTTTTGAAGTCCGGCGCATCGGCCAGTTTTTCCTGATCGAGGAAGCCGTAAATATTGTTGCGCTCGCAGCCGAGCGCCATCACCAACGCCCCGGCAATGTTGGGGTTGCGAATACTGCCACTCATGGTGCGCCGCAGCAGGTCCATGGGCTCGCCAGTCATTTCCATGCCGCAGCCGATTTCATGAATGAACGGAATCACGCCATCGACATTGGCCCAGGGCGCAAGGCGCTCTTCGGTGAACCAGTCCGCGACGCGCCGGGCAGCGGTCGCCGCGCAGTTGCCGACGATGAACACGCCCAGATAGTTACGCGTGGCGACGCGACCGTCGGCGCGCACATAACCTTGGAACGTGGCGCGCTGATCGGCGGGCAACACCGTGACAGGCCGTGCAGCAGACAACGGGTCACGGATCGGGGCATCGAGCTTGAAGTCGGCGTTGCGGATGCATTCACCCGCCTGGATGTCACGCGTGGCCAGGCCGATGATCTGGCCGTTCTTGATCATGGCGTCGCCCGCTTTCAGGGGGTGCGTCGCCATTTTCTGGCCGGCCGCTACAGGCTCGCGGGTAACCACGGTTTCACCGTCAAGGGCGGTGTTACCGACGATATCCAGACGGGCGATGACCAGATTGTCACGCGGGTTCAAACGTATGAATTGCCGAGCGATGATCAGCCCGGCCTCTGCATAAGGACGTGTGGACACGGTTATCTCCTCTGCGCACCACAGAAGCGGGCTTGCGGGGTGCGCGAAAGTTAAACGTTGGCCGAGGTGTTCTCGACCCTCTTGTTTTTATTGGATGTACCACAGCAAACGGTTCAGACGGCGGGCACCTCCGGCATCGGGTACTCGTCAGCGTTGCGCACAAAACCTGGCATCAACGAGAAGTCCAGCCGTGGCGGACCGAAGATATCCACCAGCCAGCAGCCCTGCTCCATCGCCTGGCTGGTGTGAATCAGCCCGGCGGGAATAGTCAGGGCGGCAGGGCTGCCGATGTCCAGGTGCTGATCGTCCTGCCACTGCGTGGAGTCGATGCCCCACGGCGTGCGCAGGTGATGCACGAAGCGGCCTTCACAGGTCAGGGTGATCTGCTCGAAGTCCACATGGGAGTGGGGCTTGAGCTTTTTGCTGTCGCGCTGGCCCGGGTAGACATCGGTGATGTTGACCATCAGGTTGCAACTGCGGAACGCCCTTCCCGGCTGGCGCGCATCGACGTACAGATCCAACGGGTAGTGGCGCAGACGGAAACCGCCCACCGGCTCGGGCCAGGGTGTCAAGGCCGCCACCTCTGGCGCACCGTCGGCATAGTCACTGTGATTACTGGCCAACGGCATCAAATCCAGCGCCTGATGGCTGAATATCCGGACCAACTGCCCGCGCCCCACCGCTTCAAGGGACGTCGCTCCCGGCGGGACAATAAACAAGTCATTGCCATCGCCCATACGAACGTCCTCGCCGACAGTGACGGCAACTTTCAATCCGGGCGGTGCAATCACCATATATTCATCGGCATTAAGTCGAGGCAAATTAACCACGCCATCGACCTCGGTAATGGACAGCAGAAAGTTTGCAGTCCGTAAATACCGAGTGATGGGCGCTTGCTCAACAGAACGCCCAATGGCGCTGTAAGTTTCCAGCGTAAGTTTTCTCACCCCGCACCTCTTTCTTATCGTTTTATGGCTATACCTGTCCGCCTGTTCAATCGCCTGAACGGCGTCACAGTTGCGGCAGATCAGGTCGGCCGTCTGCGACCCATTGCTGATACTCCTGGCGGGTTTTTTCGCTGGCCGGGAACACACCCCACAAGGCATCGCCACTGCCGATGCGTTGTGCGATGTAGTTTTCAATGTCGTCCTGGGCCTCACACACGTCAGCCAGTTCTGCGGCCAGGTGGGCCGGAATGACCGTGACGTTGTTACGATCACCGTGAATCACATCGCCGGGATAGACCGCCACATCCGCGCAGCCAATCGGCACTTGAAGATCGGCCACGTGATGGAAGGACAGCCGCGAAGTGGCCGTCACGCCTGCGCTCCAGGTCGGAATGTCCATTTCGGAGATCTCGTCACCGTCACGAAAGGCACCATCGGTGATCACTGCTCGGGCACCGCGCAGCATCATGCGTTTGATCAACACATCGCCCATCGCCGCTGCGCGGGTATCACCGCGACTGTCGATCACCAACACGTCACCAGAGGACACTTGCTCGACGCCAAACCACTGCAGGTTGTCCGGATTCGGCCCCGTGGTGACGGTGGCCACGGTGTCCAGGTCTTCACGGGCCGGGATGAAGCGCATGGTGTAAGCGCGCCCCGCGAACGGCTTGAGATTTTTGTTCAGCGGCGTCACACCGACCATCACAGGTTGACGATAACCGCGCTTGAATAATTGCGTGGTAAGTGTGCCACTGGAGACTTTGGCCAAACGGTCCAATAGCTCATCCGACACATAAGTGGTATTGGTACGGGTCGCCAGTTCTTCAAGCGACGGGGCGCGGACATTACTGACTTGTTGTTGTGTGTGCTCACTCATGGACATACTCACTTGTTGAACTTAGTCTCTGTCTCTAAAGACATGAATAACGTTGTCTGAACTTGAATATTGCAGATCGACCTTTGATAAAAAAGCGCTCCTGCCCGCGTTTCCGGCGCTTTCCGGGATTCGTTCCAAATGGTGAGATTTGACCATGACTAAAAACACAGGCGAGGGTACCGGCTCGCTGGAAAAGGCCATCGACATCCTTGACTTGATCAGCGAACACGCTGACGGCATGAGCCAGAACGACCTGGCTGAGCGTCTGGCCCTGCCGCGCACCACCGTGTACCGAATTCTCGCGACACTGGTCGCCCGCGGTCTGATTCGCCGCGACCCCGGCCGGCGCATGTACTGCCTGGGATTTCGCTGCGTGGAAATGGCCAGACAGGTCTATTCGATGCCGGCGCTGGTCTCGGCCGCCTCGGCAGAGCTGCGTGCCTTGCGTGACCTGACGGGCGAGACTTCCTACATCGGAGCGCTTGAGGGGCTGGATGTGGTCTCGCTGGAACGCTATGACAGCCCACACTCCCAGCGCTCGAACGCTTCATTGGGACATCGCAAGCCGGTGTATGCCACCAGCCAGGGCAAGGCGATTCTGTCCGCGCTGCCCGCCGAACAACGCGAAGTCATCGTCCGTGATCTCAATCTCAAGCCGCTGACCCCGCTGACGATCACCGACCGCCGGCGCTTGCAGGCTGAGTTACGAATTATCCAGAGCCGTGGCTACGCCATCGATGACGAAGAAAACGTCATGGGCACCCGCTGCGTCGGTGCCCCGGTGCTCGATCCGCAGGGCGTTGTGCGTGGCGCGATCAGCGTCGCCGGGCCTGCATACCGCCTGACCATGGCGCGCATCGAGTTGCTCGGTCCTGAGTTGGTCGAAGCAGCCCGACACATTGGGGCGCAATTGCAGCCCCTGCGCTCAACGACCGAGGACGCCACGGCGCAGCCGGTCGACGCGGTGCCACAAAGCATTCATGGCAGCCATCCTTACTGGTGTGAGGAGGATCAACGCCTGCTGTGGCTCGACACATTGGCGCCAGCCTTGCGGGTCTATCAACAGACCGGCGAGCAGCACAAGGTGCCCGTGGAGCAACCGATTCTCGGGGCTTTTTTCCGCGACCGGCAGCCCGTATTGGTCCTGGAGAAACACGCCGTGCTAGTCAGCGGCAATCAGGTTGAGCTATTTGCCAACTGGACACACAAACACCTGCGCGCGCTGTGCAATCGTAGCGATAGCACGCTATGGATGTCTCAAGGCAGTGGCCAGTCCAGCCGCATCGGCATTGTCGAGAGCGATGGCACCTTCGACCCGTTGTGGCAACTCAACGAAGTGATTGATCACCTGCTCTGGCATGCGCCCAGTGAAACGCTGTACGCCAATGCGCCGGAGTCGGGCAACATCCTGATGCTCAAGCCGGGCAGCAGCGCGGTGCGCAAGTTCGCCACGGTGCCCAAAAGCTCTGGCACCCTCAGCGGGCTGGCCATGGACCGCGACGGCGGCGTCTGGACCGCGCTGCGCGATGGCTGGAGCGTGGTGCACTTTGCCAATGACGGCAATCTGGATCGGGTGGTGCCGTTGCCTGTGCCCTGCCCCACGGGGGTCGCGATTGGCGGCGTCGAGGGCAACGTTCTCTACGTCACTTCGGCCCGGCAGTTCGTGCCGCTGGATATTCTCAAGAAGGCACCGTTGTCAGGCTCGTTGTTCGAAATCAACCTATAACCGCAGATTTTCTCACTATCTGGAACGCTCCCCGAGATCGACCAAAACGCGCATTCCCATCAGCAAAGCCCGCCCGTAGGATCGGGTGACCTCAGGCAGCAACGCTCTCGTTCGCTGCCTTTCCCCTGATGAAGGAAAACAATCATGCGCAAGGGAGACCTCTGATGGCTGATATCGACCAGGCCAAATACGCCGCTTTGATCCGCCGCTACTTCGCCGCCTGCAACGCCGCTGATCACGCCGCACTGCTGTCGTGTTTCACGCCCGACGCCGTGCACTACTTTCCCGACGGCCTGCCGGAAATTCCCTGGCGCACGGCCCAGACCATCGCCGACAAGTGGGTCTGGTGCGTAGAAAACCTGGGCTCGCAATGGACCATTGAAAAGATCCTCGTCAGCCATGACAGCCACGAGGCTGTCATCGAGTGGACTCACTGGAAAAGCATTCCTGGCACCGCACTGCGCGGTGATGAGTGGTACGTGTTCGACGAGCACACCGGCCTGATCAAAGAGATCCGCGCCTATTACGCCTCGCCTGCCGACAAGAATGTCGCGATTAACCAGTTGGTGGACTACGACTACACCGGCCGGGGCTATCACCTTGAACCTGAAACGGGGAGCCGCTGATGAGTTCACCTGAGATCATCGCTATCGATCAGGCCGTTGAAGCAGCCCGTGTGGCTTCCCGTCAATGGGCCGAGTCCGACGCGACAGTCCGTAGCAGCCTGCTGGATGCCTTGGCAGATGCGCTGGAGCAGCACCAGACAGACCTTATCGCGCTGGCCGATCTGGAGACGAATCTGGGCACGGCGCGCCTGACTGGCGAAGTGGCCCGTACCGCCTTTCAACTGCGTGGCTTCGCCCGCGAAGTACGCGACGGCGTGCCGTATCAGCGTGTTGATGACGAGGCTGTGGCCGGTGCGCCCCCGGCGGGCCGCCCTGCCTTGAGTCGGGTTCAGGAACCGTTGGGGCCTGTGGCGATGTTCAGCGCCAGTAACTTCCCGTTTGCGTTTTCGGTGCTCGGCGGCGATACGGCCTCGGCGCTGGCCGCCGGTTGCCCGGTGGTGGTCAAGGCTCACTCCGGCCACCCGCAACTGTCCAAGGCTGTCCACGCCGTCGCCAGCCAAGTGTTGGCCAACTGTGGACTGCCCGCTGGCTTGCTCGGTTTGGTTGAAGGCGCGTCACGGGCCGCCGGTACGCACTTGGTCACCCATCCCGACATCAGCGCCGTGGCGTTCACCGGGTCGTTCCAAGGCGGTACCGCGCTGTGGAAAGCTGCCAATGATCGCCCTCGTCCGATTCCGTTTTTCGGCGAGCTGGGGTCGATCAACCCGCTGCTGGCTCTGCCGGAAGTGCTTGAGAAAAACGGCGAAGCCTTGGCCAGCACCTTGGCCAGTTCGATCACCATGGGCTGCGGCCAGTTCTGCACCAGCCCTGGCGTCATCGTGCTGTTCGATCATCCGGCGAGTGACCGTTTCGTCGACCAGCTCTGCACGACCCTGCGCCCACTGCCGACCCACGCTATGTTGACGCCGGGCATGCGCCAGGGCTTCGAGTCCGGCGTCGCGCATCTGGCCGCCTCACCCCAGGCACGCTTGCTGTTCGAGCCGCCGGCCGACAGCGCAGGGCCGGCGCCACGTTTGTTTGAGGTAAACACCGAGGCATTCATTGCCGACCCGACGTTGCGTGAAGAGATGTTCGGACCGGCTGCCGTGGTGCTCAAGATTCGCTCCGTCGAACAGGCCGTTGAGGTGTTCAGCGCCATCGGTGGCAGCTTGACCGCCACGCTGTGGGGTCTGGACCACGACACCGCGCAGAACCGCACGTTGATCCATGCAGCCCGTCAGGTCGCGGGCCGAGTGCTGTTTGCCGGTGTGCCGACCGGCGTTGCGGTCTGTCACGCGCAAGAGCACGGCGGCCCGTGGCCGGCCTCGACACGCCCTGAAACCACCTCGGTGGGCTACGCGGCGCTCCAGCGCTTTCTGCGTCCGGTCGCCTTGCAGGATGCCCCCGCCTGGTTGCAGCCACGCTAACGGCCTCGCCCCGACCGCGTGGTTCAAGCGGTCGGGTGCCTATTTACTCTTTTTCAGAATGACAGGAGCGACAATACCCGAAGACCCTGAAAGCACCACTTGCCAAAGACGCTCGACCCCTTTGGCTCACGTCGCCAACGACGCGGCGGAGCCAGTACCACCACAACAATAATGATCGATCACTGACGCGAGCTCTCACGTCAGCGGGGACCCTTTGCCATGAAAAAACACACGACGCTGGCCTGCTCGACCCTCGGCCTGTTTGCAGCTTGCACCCACCACGCCGCCTATGCGGAATTCCTCAACGACAGCAAAGCCACGCTGTCGATGCGTAACCTCTATTTCAACTCCGACAACCGCGACGGCGCAGCGGCACCCAACAAAACAGAAGAATGGGCGCAAGGCTTCCTCCTTAACTACACCTCCGGATTCACCGAGGGCACGGTCGGCTTCGGCCTCGACTCACTGGCCATGCTGGGGGTCACGCTGGACAGCGGCGCCGGTCGCCATGTCGGCAGTTCCATGATCCCTTCCGACGGCGAAGGTGCGGCGGCGCAGTGGGGGCGTATCGAACCCACGGCAAAGATGCGTTTGGCCAAGACCGAAGCACGTTACGGCACCCTGCAGCCGAAAATACCGGTGTTGATGGCCTCCGACGGCCGCTTGCTGCCGCAGACTTTTCAGGGCGGCCAGGTGACGTCCAAAGACCTGGATAACTTCACGTTTACCGGCGGTTTGATCTCCCAGGTGACCGGCCGAGGCTCGACCGATCGCACCGGACTGAGCGTGGTCGGTGGCACCCAGGACAGCAACAAGTTTTACTTCGCCGGGACCGACTACAAAGCGATGAAGAACCTGACGCTACAGTACTACTTCGCCCGCCTGGACGACTATTACGATCAACACTTCTTCGGTTTGCAGCACGTCTGGACCCTCGATGCCGCAAACTCTGTGTCCTCTGACCTGCGTTACTTCAAAACCGATTCCAACGGCGCCAACGCATCAGCCAGCGGCCGTGCGCAAGGTTACGCCGCCAGCGGTTACAGTAAAGACCGCAAGGGTGAAATCGATAACGATACCTGGAGCGCGTACTTCACCTATACGCACCTGGCCCATTCGTTGACCCTGGGGTACCAGAGCGTTTCGGACGGCAGCAACTTCATTCAGGAAAACCAGGGCAGCCTGGTCGACAAAGGCGCAGGCGGCTCCAGCTACTACCTGTTCACCGATCGCATGCTGCAAAGTTTCGTTCGCGCGGGCGAACAAACGGTCTTCGGCCAATACGCCTACGACTTCGCCCCGCTGGGCGTTCCGGGGCTGCGGGCAAGCATGGTGTACCTCAAAGGCACCGGCATCAAAACCTACGCCGGCCCCGAACAGTCGGAATGGGAACGCGACGTGGCGCTGGAATACGTGGTGCAAAGCGGCACGTTCAAAGGCTTGGGCGTGGCCTGGAAGAATGGCATGGCGCGCACGGAAGCGGGTCGGAACGGCGATCAGAACCGACTGATATTCAACTACACGCTAGCGTTGTTCTAACTACAACCTTCATTGAAAACGCGCCATCCGCCCACTACAACATGAACGGATGGCCGCTGAACTGGCGACTAATCTACTGCATGCCGTGTTCCGCCCCGTCAAACCGAGCGCGTCTCTTCTTACCCAAAAAGTATCCCTGTCAATCCATTAGCTGACATATACTCAGTTAATGGCCGGTAATCGTCAGCCTCAAGCAGACATTGATCGGACCGGACATCGCCCATAGCAACAACAAAGGAGATCGACGATGCTTAACCTGTCCATGAAACCTACAGGTTGGTTTCAGATTGGCTGGAGTGCGGAAATTCCCCCTGGTGGTGTCAAGCCCATCAAATACTTCGGTCATGAGATGGTCGCTTTTCGTAATCGCCAAGGCGTGCTCTCCGTCCTCGACGCTCATTGTCCACATATGGGGGCGCATCTGGGTTACGGGGGCAAGGTTGAAGGCGATTGTATTGCATGCCCCTATCATGGTTGGCAATGGAACCTGCAAGGCGAAAACATGCTGATCCCCGGTGAAGAACGTCGCATACCCAAGAGATTACGCAAATGGCATGTCGTGGAACGCCACGGTTTGCTGTTGCTCTGGCACGACCCCGCCGGAGGAGCTCCGCGCGAAGGTTGGGATCTCCCGGACCTGTTCGATCACCCGGAACTGCCCGCCGACGTAAACGATTTTTATCCCTGTTACCCCGACGCAATCGTCTTCAAACCTGACGAACGCATTCACCCCCAGCTCATGACAGAGAATGCGGCAGACACCGCGCATTTTCGCTTTACCCATGGTGCGCCTGAAGACCCGGTGCTCCTGGATTTCGATACCAGCACGCCTGTCTGGCAATCGCAGATGGGCTTCTTCAACAAGCACACCAAGGAGATTGCGCTGCGACTCTTTGCCCGCAATGCAGGCGTGGGTCTTTCGTTCACAATTTTCGACCACGGCAAGCTTGGGCGCCGGCTGGTGCTGTCCTGCACGCCAGTGGATGACGACAGTTCCGATTTAAGGGTGAGCTACTTCTTCCCTCGCGATCCCGACTCACCGCACGTCATGCCCGAACACATACGTGAGCTTGCGAGGCAGACCGAAGGGCTCTTTGAAGAGGACGCTCGCATGTGGCGCCACCAGCGCTTTCGTCAGCAGCCTATTTTTGCCAAACGAGATGTGTTGGGATATCGGGCCCTGAGGGAGTGGTGTAAGCAGTTCTACGAGGCCGAAGGATGCCCTCGAGGGCCCTTGATCGTCATGGAAGATACGATGTGAAAAACCACCTGGCCTTCGGAGTGTGTTTTTAGAGTGTACGGACCGGGACCGGAAACATGGCAAAAGGTCCCCGCCAAGATGCCAGATCACGCGTGACCATCGACTCGGTGGCGCAATGTTCAACCTGCAAGGTGTTACGCCGAGAAATGCCATTTCATGGGACACCTGCTCAAGTCTCCACACCGAGCGTTGAGGAGGTGCGCCGCAGGTTCAACAGACCGTGAAGAAAGGGGGCAGCTCAGCGCGCCCCCGCAATGGCAAACGCCATCATCGTGGCGTGGGAAACCACGTGACCGACGCCGTGCTGAGGGTCGGAGCAGTACCGATGGCAGATCCCGCGCAGCATCGACAGCAGTGTGGTGACACTGAAGGCCAGATCAGGAACGAGAAACACACCGGTCCTCACACCTTCGCGCAGGATCGCGGCCAACTGGTTTTCGTACTGTGCCTGCAACGCAGCAACGGTCTCGCGACCCTCGTCATCCAGGCTGCGGGTGTCGGACTCCAGAATCACGCATTGCTCGGCATTGGCCGCATGAAACTCGACATAGGTCGTGACGAAGGCGGACAGGCGCAATTTTGGCCCTTTCTTGCGGCAGTCGTTTTCCTGCCACGCGCTGATCAACTCCTCAAGGTGATCGACCAGCACTTCCAGCAGCAGCGAATTCTTGCTTTTGTAATGGGCGTACACCGAGCCTACCTGCAGCCCCGACGCACGCGCCAGGTCTCGCAGCGACATCGCTCCGAAGCCGTTGCGGGCGATGAGCGTCACGGCATTCCGTTTGATCTCCACAAGCCTTGACATGTTTGCCCCCCGGCTCAAGCCAACGCTTGACGTGAAAGCATGTCTGCCACCTGCTCGGTGTGGTGCAACGCGCTGCCCAGCGTCGCATTGATCATGGTCATGCGCTTGAAATGGTGCCCGACGACGTATTCCTCGGTGACGCCGATGCCGCCATGCAACTGGATGGCCTGAGCGCAGACGAAATGACCGCTTTGACCGATCTGCGCCTTGGCCAGGGACAACGCCCGGCGGCGCTCATCGAGGGGGCGGTCGAGACTGGCCAGCGCGCAATGCAGCATGCCCCTGGCAAGTTCCAGCTCGATCAGCATTTCGCTCATGCGGTGTTGCAAGCTCTGGAATGTGCTCAGCGGCTGGCCGAACTGTTTGCGCAGCTTCAAGTAATCACGGGTCAGCCATAGCGCTCGTTCCATCACGCCCACTGCCTCGGCACACAGGCCCGTCAAAGCGTGAGCGGCGCCCTCCTCGATCGCCGCGAAAGCCTGCCCATTGACACCCAGCAACTGATGCTCATCCACTTCCACGGCATCCAGGTGTAAATGACTGGCCCAGCGGTTGTCGATCAACCGCCAGTCGGTGCGTTTCAGGCCCGGTGTGTCCGGGGCAACCCGAAACAGGCTGATGCCCTGCTCGTCACCGGCGTGCCCGGCCACCCGCGCGGAGACGATGTAGTGATCAGCGACATTGCCGGCGACCACCGCCACTTTCTGCCCCGACAAACGCCATTTGCCGTCTGCACCGTGCTCGGCGCGGGTGGTCACCCAGGCCAGATCACCCCGCGATTCCGGTTCATCGTGAGCCAGCACCGGCTTGTATGCGCCAGAGACCAAGGCTTGCAGCATCGGCAAGGCGTTTTCGTCACAGGTGGCCAATAGCGTCTGGGCGGTCAGCACGCCAATCGACCAATATGGATCGACTGCCAACGTTTGTCCCATCTGCTCCATCACCAGTGCACTTTCGATAGGCCCGAAGCCCATGCCTCCGACGGTCTCTGGCAATGCCAGGCCCAAAAAACCCAACTCGGCGAAGGTCGCCCAGTTCGCCGCATCGAACGCACCGTTGTCGACGATGCCGGGGCGCACCTCGAACCGGCAGCGGTCCTCGATAAAACGGCTGACGCTGTCTTTGAGCATGCGCTGCTCGTCGCTGAGTTCGAATTCCATGATTAAAGCTCCAGAAAGGAACGAGCAATGATGGTGCGCTGTACTTCGTTGGCGCCGCCGTAGATGGTGGTCGCCCGGCGATACATGAAGTCAGCCATCGCACCGGGGGCGTAGTCGGAGCCTGGGGCCCAGCGTTGCTGCACCTGCTCGTCGCCGAGCGGGTCGGGGTAGACATAAAAACCATGGGCACCCAGTGCCTCGACCTGGAACTCGCCGATTTTCTGCAGCAATTCCGACCCGCGCACCTTGAGCAACGAACCCATTGGCAAGTGATTGTGCCCGCCGCGCTTTTCGTACAGCGCACGCATGGTCAGCCATTTGAGCGCCGCCAGATCGACTTCCAGGCTGGCCAGCCGACGGGCATAGCCCGGACGCTCGATCAGACGGCGGCCATCGGGTTGTGTCTCTTGCAAATAGCCTCGCAGACGTTGGAGATTGGCGTTATTGCGCGGCCATTCAGCGCTGGTCGCCCGCTCGTTTTCCAGAAGGAATTTGGCGTAGGTCCAGCCCTTGCCCTCCTCACCCACCAGGTAACTCACAGGCACACGCACGTCGTCGAAAAAGACCTCGTTGAGGCTGTGACTTTCACCGATGTCGTGAATCGGCCGGATGGTCACACCCGGTGCTTCGCGCGGCACCAGGATCATTGAAATACCGCGCTGACGCGCTTCGGGATCGGTCTTGACCAAGACGAAGATCATCTCGGCACTTTCCACGAACGAGGTCCAGATCTTGCGTCCGTTAATGACGTACTCGTCGCCGTCGCGCTCTGCCCGGGTGCTCAGCGAGCCGAGGTCCGATCCGGCGTTAGGCTCGGAAAAACCCTGCCCCCAGAACACCTCACCGCGCAAGATGCGAGGTCCGTATTCGCGCTTCATGGCCTCGCTGCCGAACGTCATGATCACCGGCCCGATCATCTTGAACCCGGCGGTGTCCACGGCAGGCGCCCCGGCAAGCAGGCATTCTTCATCGAAGATGAACTGCCGAACCGGCGACCAGCCCGTGCCACCCCATTCGGCCGGCCAGTTGGCGCCCGAGTAACCATGGGCGTAGAGAATCCGCGTCCAGCTCCGGGTGTCTTCACGCAGCGGGTGATAACCGCGCCGGTTGCGTTCGGCCATATCCTGGGGCAGATGGGCCTTCACAAAGGCACGCGCCTGCGAGCGGAACATTTCGTCCGCTTGATCGAATGTAAATTCCATATGTATTCCTGTGGCGTTCGTACAGCGAATGATTGCACCTGGTGAAAATCCCGGCGCGACGTCTCGGCGCCTCAGCCAGTCACCGTTTCAGCGCGCTGAACGGCAAGCCTTTGTCGGGCCGATGGTCTTGCGGCAAACCCAACACGCGTTCAGCAAGAGTGTTAAGCAGCAACTCATCCGTCCCACCGGCAATACGCAGGCTGGGGTCCAGCCATGCCTTGGCGAAATCGTTGACCGCATGGGTCTGCGGGTCCAGCGCCAGGCCTTGCGCGCCCAGCAGGTCCATGGCTGCCGCGCCCAGGCGTTGACGGGTGCGGCCCAGCAGCAATTTGCGAATCGCGCCCTCTGGCCCCGGTGCCTGACCAAGGGCGAACGCTTCAAGGGCGCGGCGATGGATCGCCCTGAGCCCCTGGCGCTCGACGAAGACCTCGGCAATGCGCTGGCGCACTTCGCCATCGGCCAGCGCCGGCAGGCCATTGATCCGCGTGTTCGCTGCCAGCTCGATAAAGCGCTCCAGCGTGGGCCCGTAGCCGGATTCATCGGTCACGGCGTAGCGCTCGATCATCAACGTTTCCACGGCGACCCTGAATCCGCCATTGATCTCCCCCAGGCGCTGATCGTCGGGGATGAACACGTCGTCAAAAAACACCTCATTGAGGTCTTTTTCATCACCCAGTCGGCGGATCGGCTGAACAGTAATGCCAGCAGACTTCATGTCGACAAAAAAGTAAGTCAGCCCGGCGTGTTTGGGCAGACTTGAATCGCTGCGTGCGACCACCACCCCCCAATCGGCGATCTGCGCCCAACTGGTCCAGACCTTCTGGCCGTTGAGGCGCCATCCCCCCTCCACCGCTTCGGCCTTCAGCCGCAACGACGCCAGGTCGGACCCGGCGCTGGGTTCGGAAAATAATTGGCACCACAGCAGTTCGCCCCTGACCGTGGCCGGTGCGAGGCGGTTTTTCCATTCCTCGTTGGCGTAACGCAGGAAGATCGGCAACGGGTTGTTCAAGCTGATGCTGAAGTAATTGAGCGGGAGGTCGTAGCGCATTTCCTCTTCACTGAAGACCACTTTCTCCAGCTCAGTGCCCCCGCCCCCTCCGTAGGCTGTGGGCAAGGTGATGCAGCCGTAGCCGTGCTCCACCTTGAGCGCTTGCCACTCGCGGGCCAGCCTCAGGTCTTGCTCAAAGCTCAAGCCGTGCCGGGCCTGACCACAGTACTGCGGCGCAAACGTGGCCAACCATTGGCGGGCACGCTCGCGGTACAGCGTCAATGCGTCGCTCATGCATGAACTCCTGCCAAAGTGTGAGTGGATTCAAGACCCAGGTTGCTGAGCAGGCGTTCACGCCAGAACGGCAACGCGCCCAACTCCAGCGCCAAGGAACGTGCACGGCGGTAGAAGTGATGCGGCATGGCTTCCCAGGTGACACCCATGCCGCCATGCACGTGCAGATTCTGCTCGGCGGCAGCGGTGTAGGCGTGGGTTGCCGCGATTCTGGCGGCAGCAATCAGCGGCGCCGCACCGTCCATGTTTTGTTCGCACGCTGCCAATGCGTCGTCCAGACACCCTTGGGCGATTTCTTGCAGGCAATACACGTTGGCCAGCGCGTGCTTGACCCCTTGAAATGTACCGATGGGATGTCCGAAGGCGCGGCGCTCCAGCGCGTAAGCGCAGGCCATCTCAAGACAGGCTCGGGTGCCGCCCACTTGCTCGAAACAGGTCAATAACGCGGCGACATCAACGAGCTCGCGCGACTGTGCCTTACCGTCCATGTGATCACGGCCAGTAAGGCGATGCACGGGCACGCCCTCGAAATACAACTGCGCCATGGCCCTGGCATTGTCCAGGGTGTTACACGTGACACGTTGCACCCCCGCCTGGGTCAAATCCACCCAGAAAAGGCCGACGCCTGACGCATCACGGGCCTGGACCAGCGCAACATCCGCCACCGCCGCAAACGCCGCCAATGCCTTACACCCCGTCAAGTGGCCGTCGCTGACGACGGCCTGCGAACTGGCATTCAGGCCCGCATCCTGCGGGTCGGCCAGCGCCAGGCAGGCGATGATATCTCCCGCGACCAAACGCTGGGCCAGATCCCGCTCGGACGCAGTCTGCGCACTGGTCAAAGCATGCGCGAGCACGGCGTTGGCGATCAGCGGCAGCGAGGCGGACTTGCGCCCCAGCGCTTCGCACAGCAACCCCAGACCGCGCCAGCCCAGGTCCAGGCCACCAAAGTCCTCGGGCGCCGCGACGGCGGTCCAGCCCTGCCCGGTCACCGACTCCCACAATGACCGATCAAAACTGCCGGGCGCATCCAGCAATTGCTTGAGATGTTCGGGCGTCGTTTGCCCATCGAGCAGCCGCTTGGCCTGCTCAGCAATGGCGTTGAGTGCTTCGTGGTCGAAGTTTGACATGGCAGTTCTCAGACAGGGCTGAACAGCGGTAGGTAGATGTCTTCATGGGCCTCAAAGACCACCTTCACCCGTTGGCCGATGTAGGCGTCTTGCGGGTCGCAGCCCACGATGTTGCTGGTCATCTGCAAGCCTGGCTGATCATCAAGGCTGATGATTGCAATCGCTTCAGGCACAGCCTGTCCGGGCGTCCACGCTTGATGATTGACCGTCAGAGCCTCAATCCGGCCTTGGCCGATGACCGTTCGCGGCTGCAGCTGAGCGCCCAGACAGTGCGGGCACAGCGGCGCTGGTGGGTGCACGAACACCTCACAATGCGGGCAATGTAAAAAACGCAGCTGGCCATCACCGCCGCCGGTCCAGAAGAAGCGATTGAGATCATTCAGCGCCGGTAACGCTCGTTGCGTAGCACTCATCTGTGTTCCTACCTTTTACAAACGGCGACGACCCTGGTTGCCTGACACATGGACGAGGTCGTCAAAAACATTAATAGCTAACATGTCGTTAGTTTTATGGCATTCAGAGCGTTCACGCAAGCCCTTGTCATAAAAACTTTTCAATAGCGTATAAGCCGTTTACCCCCCCCGATCTTGGAAACTTGCAGGCGCCATGGCAGGCGTATAAGCTGAATACCAGTCAGTTATAAACAAGAAGGAGAACACGATGACTGCTCCATTGGTTGTGATCACAGGTGCTGCGGGCGCGCTCGGGCGTGCAGTGGCCAAGGCATTCCTCGGCGATGGTGCACGGGTATTGCTCATCGACTGTAACGAAGACGTGCTCCACAGCGCGTTCGCCCGGGCCGATGGCGAGAAGCATTTTCTGGTCATCGACCTCACGGATACGGCGGCCTCCCTCGCGGCCATTGGCAAATCGTTGGCATCCTTGGGGCCCGCGTCGGTGCTGTGCAACATTGCCGGCGGCTTCACCATGGGTAACCCGGTGCACGATGCCGATCCCGGAGACTGGCAGCGCATGCTCGATCTGAACGTTTCCACCACACTGAACGCCAGCCGGGCTGTTGTGCCTGGCATGATCGATGCCGGAAGCGGCAAAATCATCAACATTGCGGCAGCCTCAGCGGTCAGCGGCAAACCGCAGATGGGCGCGTACTGTGCGTCCAAAAGCGTGGTCGCGCGGCTGACCGAGTCGATGGCCCTTGAGCTGCGCGAACACGGGATCAACGTCAACGCAGTGGCCCCCAGCATCCTCGACACCCCCGCCAACCGCGCGGCGATGCCCGATGCGGACCCGGCCACTTGGGTCTCTACCGCCCAGTTGGCCTCGGTCATGGCGTTTCTGGCGTCAGACGCTGCCAACGCCATCCATGGCGCAGTGATTCCCGTTGTCGGACTGAGCTGAATAAAGGCGCCGGTCTCGAAAACCGGCGCCTTCACTGCATATCCCTTGGCGACGTGTTCCGCCGTCAATCGTAGACCTCAAACAGCCCTGCAGCGCCCATTCCGCCGCCCACGCACATCGACACCACCACGAAGCGGACGCCACGACGACGCCCCTCCAGCAGTGCGCTACCCACCAGCCGAGCCCCGGTCATGCCAAACGGGTGACCCAATGCAATACCACCACCATTGACGTTGAACAGCGCCGGGTCGATGCCCAGCTGATCACGGCAATAAACCGCCTGACAGGCGAACGCCTCGTTAAGCTCCCACAGCCCGACGTCGGCAACGGTCAGGCTGTGCTTCTTCAGCAACGCAGGAATCGCACTCATCGGCCCGACGCCCATTTCTTCAGGGGCGCATCCCGTGGCAATGAAGCCACGGTAGGCCCCCAGCGGCTGCAAGCCTCTACGCTCGGCCACCTGCGCATCCATCAGCAGGCACGCCGCAGCGCCGTCGGACAATTGGCTGGCGTTACCGGCCGTCACCGTGCCCCCGTCCAGCACCGGTTTGAGCGCGGCCAAGCCTTCGGCCGTGGTGTCATGGCGTAGGCATTCGTCCGCACTGAACAGAAAGTCCTTGTAGCTGACGGCTTGGGTGGTTTTGTCAACGATTCGCTGGCTGACCTGAATCGGCGCGATCTCGGCCTCGAACCTGGCGGCCTGTTGGGCGGTGCTTGCGCGCTGGTGTGCCAGCAGTGCGAACGTGTCTTGCTGCTGGCGGCTCACGCCATATTTGCGGGCGACAAACTCGGCGGTGTCGATCATTGGCATGTAGGCAGCAGGTACGCGTTCGATCAAGGCGTCGTCTTTTTCCCGCAACGCCCACTCGATGTACGAAGGGGTCAGGGCGCTGACGTTTTCTGATCCGGCGCCGATCACGATGTCCATCTGATCAACGATGATCTGTTTAGCGGCGATGGCGATCGCCATCAGGCCCGAGGCACATTGGCGGTCCACGGTGGAACCTGCGACGTTGACACCCAGCCCCGCGCGCAGCGCTGCAGCGCGGGCCAGGTTACGACCGGCTGTGCCGGCGCCCATGGCGGCACCAACGATCACGTCTTCGACCTCCCCCGGCTCGATGCCGGCCCGTTGCACGGCGTGGCTGAGGACATGGGCAGTCAATGTCGGCGATTTGATATTGTTCAGCGCGCCGCGATGGGCTTTGCCAATCGGGGTGCGTGCCGTGGATACGATAACGGCTTCTCTCATGGGGTTCGCTCCTGGGGATGAGGGCTGCGCCGCGTGTGCGCAGCCCTGGACTTGCAACGGTGAGGCCTGACGCCTACACGGCAGGCTCGGTGGAAAAGCGCGCGCGCAGTTCGTGCTTGAGGATTTTTTTCAAGGTTTCATTGCGTGGCATACGGTCGATGATTTCCAGTTGCTCGGGGATCTTCTGCACCATGATCTTCGCGGACAGGAACAGCGCGACCATCTCGTCGAAGGTCAGCGCCGCCTGACCGTCGGCCGGTTCGACCACTGCGCAGACGCGCTCGCCGCGCTGCGGATCAGGCAGGCCGATCACCGCCACTGCACCGACCTTGGGATGGCGATAAAGGATTTCTTCAAGCTCCAGTGCCGAGACGTTCTCGCCTTTGCGAATGATCACGTCCTTGAGCCGCCCCGTCAGCACCAGACGCCCGTCCGCGCGCAGGCGGCCGAGGTCGCCGGTGCGGAAGAAACCTTCATCATCGAAGGCCTGCTCATTCAATGCCGGATCGCTGTACCCCTGAAAAACAGCAGGCCCGCGCACGCGCACCTCGCCTTCTTGCTCGTGCACCGTGCGTCCGGCAGCGTCCACCACGCGCAACTCGATGCCCGATACAGGCGCGCCACAACTGTGCGCAAGGGCATTCTGGTCATCAGAGGTCGAGCCGGCGCAGATCAACGGGATTTCGGTCATCCCGTAGTTGTGCAGGAGGGTACAGCCCAGTTCACTGGCCACGCGCTGGTGCAGCGCCGGAGGGCAGAACGCGCCGCCGCCACACAGCAAACGCAACGAGGGAATCAACGGGTCACCGGGCGTACGCTGCTGTTCGGTCAGCAACGCTTCGTAGTGCGCAGTGCTGCCCCCGGTCGTTGTCACGCCATGGCGGGCAAATACCGCCGCGGCTTCTGCAGGCTGGAAGCGCTCCAGCAGCACCGCGCTCATGCCGGTCATCAGCAGCATGGCGGTGTACATGGCGCCGCCGATGTGGGCGAATGGAAACGCCACGCTACCCACGTCGTGGTGGTCTACCGCCATCGCCAGGGCCAGGTTCTCGCCGCCCAGCATCAGGCTGCGATCGGTGTGCAATGCGCCTTTGGGCTGCGACGTGGTGCCGGAGGTGTAATACACCCAACGCGCGATACCATGGTCACTTTCATACGGCGCGAGTGTCGAGGGGTGAGCTTGGGGTAATTCGCCAGACAGCGGAATGACGCGGGGCGGTTGACACAGAGGCAGCATGGCATCCTGGGCTCGCGTGATGGCGTCCGCTTCAGCGCCAATGAGCAAATACTCGCAATTGCTGCCCTGCAAGACCGCACCCAGCTCTTTGGCACCGTACAGCGAGATGACCGGGCTTTGCACGGCGCCCAGTCGCGCCAGCGCCAGAGCGGTCATGACCGCCACGATGCCGGTGGGCAGTTGCCAGGTCACCCGGCTGCCTTTGCCGATGCCGGTCGTCTGAAGCCCGGCGGCCAGACGCTCGGCGATGTGATGGGCCTGAGCGAAGCTCATTTTGACGCCACGGGTACCGTCAATGAGCATCGTTGCATCAGGACTCAACGCCGCACGCGCGATGAGCAACTCCCAGAGCGTGGCGGCTGACAGCCGTTCAGGAACGGCGCTTGCAGCGGTCATGGGCTTGCCAGAGAACACCGTCATGCGCGGATCCTTTCGATCATCTGTGGTGTCTCGCAAAGGAGTGCGGCGGGCGGGCTATCAGCATTTTCTTGAGGGGTATCCGCGCTGCCTTTCGCCGGTGACTGCAACAGGAAGTGCGACAACGCCGGGATAAGCACCAGTGCGCCAAACATGTTCCACAAGAACATGAACGCCAGCAGAATCCCCATGTCGGCCTGAAACTTGATCGGCGACCAGATCCACGGCAGTACGCCGGCGGCCATGGTCCAGCCTACCAACGCGACAATGCGCCCCACGAAATCCAGCGCCCCCTGGTACGCCTCGGCCAGACTCAGACCACTGCGCTGCAAGCGCAGTTGCACGCTCAACAGGTATAACGCGTAATCGACGCCGACCCCCACCCCTACCGCAATCACCGGCAGGGTCGCGACCTTGATGCCGATGCCCAGCAACGCCATCAGCGCCTCGCACAAAATCGAGGTGATGACCAACGGAATCAGCGCGACCAACGTCGCCCGCCAACTGCGGAAAGTCACGAAGCACAACAATGCGACGGCGCCATACAGCACCAGGTGCAGCGTCCAGAAACTCTGCTTCACGACGATGTTGGTGGTGGCTTCGATGCCCGCGTTGCCAGCGGCCAGCAGAAATTGCCGACCTTCACCGTTATGCTCGGCAGCGAAGGCCTCGACGGCCGCCACCACGCGGTCAAGCGTCTGTGCTTTATGGTCGGCCAGATAGGCGACGATGGGCGTCACCGCGCAACTGCGGTCCGCGAGTTCCGGGCGATCGGTCGAAAAGTTCTGGAACGCCTGGCTGCGGTTGCTGGTGTTGCGCGGGATGGTCAGCCATTTCGGGTTGCCTTCGAACATGCCCGAGGTCGCCAGCATGATGCCGTCCGCCGAGGAAAATGTGGTCTGCACGCCAGGAATCTGCTGCAGTTGCGCACTCAGTCGATTGGCTTCCACCACCGAGGCATATTGGGTGCATTGGCCAGGTGCGGTCTTGAGCATGACTGCGAACTGATCGATGGACAGCCCATAATTGCGCGTCACGAACGCCACATCCTGGTTATACCGGGACTGCGGCCGTAACTCGGGCGCCCCGGCGCTGAGATCGCCGAACTGCACACCGTGGCCGATCCACAGGCCGACGACCGTCAGCGCTGCTGCGCAGGCAATCGCGGTAACGGCGCGACGACGTTCGGTCAACCGAATCAACCAATGACGTACCGCTTGCAGTGGGCTACGACCCTCGCCAACTCGCTCCATCGAACGCACACTGCGCGCAGCCGCCTTGGCGCTGACGCCAAGATACGAGAGCAGCACAGGAATCAGGAACAGCTTGGTGAAAATCAGCACCGAAACACCCAGGCTGGTCGTCAGCGCCATGTCACGGATGACCGGGATGTCGATGATCATCAGCACGGCGAAACCGACAATGTTGACCAGCAACGCCGTCAGCCCGGCCATGAACAGCCGGCGAAACGTATAGCGCGCCGCGACGTACTTGTGGGTGCCTCTGCCGACGTCCTGCATGATGCCATTCATCTTCTGCGCGCCATGGGACAGGCCGATGGCGAAGATCAGGAACGGCACCAGAATCGAGTACGGGTCCAGCACGAAGCCCAGCACGCTGAGCAGGCCCAGGAGCCAGACCACCCCCAGCAGCGCGCAAAACACCAGCAATAGCGTGCTGCGCAGACACCGGGTGTAGGCATACACCAACAGGCTGGCGATCAGCACCGAGACTGCGAAATAAGCCATCACCTCGTACAAGCCGTCGATCAGGTCGCCCACCAGCTTGGCGAAACCGATGATGTGAACCTTGACCGTCGGGGTTTCCAACGCCCGCACCTGCGCCTCCAGTTGGTGGGCGAAGGAGGTGTAATCCAGCGGATTGCCGGTGCGCGGGTCCACGCTGAGCAACGGCACGAAAATCATCGATGAGCGCATGTCGTTGGCGACGTAGCTGCCGATGATGCCCGCACGGTAGATATTCTCACGCAGGCGGTCCATGGACGCCGGGCTGCCGTCGAACCGGTCAGGAATGATCGGACCGCCGCGATAGCCCTCTTCTGTGACCTCTGTCCAACGCAAACTGCTGGTCCAGAGCCCGCGCATCCAGCCCTGGTCGACACCCGGCAGCAGGTACACGACGTCATTGACCTGTTGCAGCGTGCGCAAGTAGTTCTTGTCAAAAATGTCGCCCTGGGTGTTTTCCACCGCGATGCGTACCGAGTTGCCCATGCCGCGCAGTGAGTCCCGATTCTCGAAATAGTGACGAATGTAGGGGTGTGACTGAGGAATCATCTTCTCGAAACTGGCATTGACCGGCAGTTTCAACGCATTCCACCCGAGGAAGGCAGTCAGTACCGCACACACCAGCACCACCAGCGCGCGGTGGTTGAACACTGCACGCTCCAGCCAGTTACCGCTCTGGCGGTCGAACTGCGAAGGATCTGCGATGACCTTCAGGTCGATCACGCTGCTCAAAGCCATGGTTGCCTCTTTTTATTGTGATCAGGTCAGTTCAGTTCCACGAGCCGGACACCCGAGTAGCCCACGGTGACCGCGGATCCCTGACCGTTTTGTGCAACGCTGGTGAAGCGCCCGCCGCGTTGGGTTTTCACGGACGTGAACCCTTTGAGGCCGGCGTCACTCAACAACAGGCGCCCATCGACGCTGGACAGTAAATAACGCCCATCGGCCAGTGCCTGCACGCCGGTCAACGCCGTCGCGGTGCCGCTGGGAATGGAGCGCCAGCTCTGGCCTTGATCAGCGGAACTGAACACGCTACCGCGCAACCCGGCCGCCACCACGTTGCCGTGGGCGGCACTGATCGCGAAGAAGGTACCGGCATAGCCTGTTTGCAACGTGACGAACCGTTGCGTGGCCTTGTCCAGCTTGAACACGACCCCTCTTTCAGACGCGATGTACAGGTTGTCGCCATCCCCGCTAATAGCCAGAAAATGCAGGAACTCGGGGTTGTCGACCCTCTCCATCCAGGAGGTCCAGGTCTTGCCGCCATCCTGGGTGGCGAACAGCGTGCCAAACGTGCCCACCACGAAACCATTCAGCGCATCGGCAAACCACACATCCATCAACGCCTGCTCAGGGCCGTCTTGATAGTTGAGCTTTACTCCGTCCAGCAACGCCTGTGCATCTGCATCGCCTGACTGGGCTTGAGCGCTGTACTGCGCCAGCAATTGCTGGCTGGCTTGCAGGCCATCGAACTGCTTGACCCAGGTGTTACCGCCATCGGCACTGTGCATCACCAATCCATCGTGCCCCACCGCCCAACCTTGCTGCGCAGTAGGGAAGAACACAGCCAGCAGATCGGATGAGGCCGGTGCCTGGACTTGCGTCCAATGGGTGCCCTGATCGTCGGAGATCGCGATCATGCCACCTGCCCCGACAGCTATCAGCCGCGAGCCCGCTGCCGTGACCGCACTGAAATGTGCCGATTCGACATTGCGAATTTGCAGCGCGGGCACATCCAGCGGGTCCTTGAACCCAGTCTCCGCCTGGGCCGGCCCGGACATGAGGCTCGCGCACAAAAGGCCTAACGAGACGCTATATAAAACGTTCATTGCACCTCCACTGCAAAAGGGGGAAACAGGTTTCCCCCGTCTGGCGCTGAAATCAGCGCACACCTGTACCGGCCAGGGAGCTGGGCGTGAAGAAGTTGTCCGACCAGGGCTTGACGGCATAGAAGCCTGTGCGGCCGGGCGACCCCATCATCGAACCGTTGCTGTAGACCCCTTTGCTCAGGTCGTAGAGCATGTATTGGCTACTGCGGAAGGCTGGTTTTTCATACTGCTGAATCGCCGGAAAGTGCATGACGTGCTGGATCTTGCCGGACTGGTCCTCGGCGTTGTAAGCGAGGAATGTCCAGCTGTCTTCGTCGATGTAGAAGCGTTTGACCTTCTGCACGTGACGCTCGCCTGCCTTGAGGGTGCCCTCGACCACCCACACGCGGTGCAGCTCCCAACGCATCATGTCAGGGTTGATGTGTTTGGCCGTGTTGATCTGCTCATTGCTGGCGGCCCATGCCTTGTAATCGTTATAAGGGACGTACATTTCTCGACGGCCAAGCAATTTGAAGTCGAACTTGTCCATCTTGCCGTCGAAGCCCTGGATCTCATCGAACAGCAGAATCCCGCCACTGGTGGTACTGACGGTGTCGTACTTGAACTCAGGTGCCAGGCGTACCCGACGTTGCCCCGGAATATAGGACCAGGCCATGGAGTCGCGCTGATCGGGGTCCAGAAATGCGTGGCGCATTTGCTTGGTGCCCACCTGCGACGAGGGTGCCGTGGTGGTCGCAATCAGGGCCCAGTAAGGCTGGTTGTCTGGCACCTTATCAATCGAGTTGTCCCAGTACAGATTACGGTTGGCAATGGTCTGGGTGCTGGTCAGTGTCGTGCCACCGGACGAATCGACCAGGTAAGCGTCCTGGCTACCTTCCATGTACGGCACTTCGTAGCGCAACAGCGCGTTCCACATGACCTCATAGCCAGACTTGGGAATCGGGAACGGCACCTGAGCATGTGCGTCCGCCACGCCGGGCGCAGGGCCGACCAGCTTGGGCTTTCTGACATTCTTGATGGTGTTGTCGTAGACGTACTGCGGATAACAGGCGGTGCGGTGAGACGGATACACCTCTACTTTGTAAGTGTCGGGGTAACGTTTGAGCAGCTCTCTGTTGCCTTCGTCCAGCTGTTTTTCATACTTGGCCATGTTCGCGGCGGTGATGACAAACAGCGGTTTCTCATTGGCGAACAGGTCGGCATAGGGTGAGCCGCCCTTCTCGCCCATGATCGGCTTGTAGTCCGCTGGCGGTTTGCAAACGCCCCCCGTCCACGCAGGGATACTGCCATCGGCATTGGCCGCCTTGATCGCACCCATGGGGGTCAGGCTGTTGCCCAATTGGGCGATTTCATCTTCAGAGGGGGCTGCCATCGCCTGTCCCAGGAACATCAGTCCCAGGGCGCCGAGCATGATCTTGTTCTTGTTATTCATCGATTACTCCTTCATCGGCCAACCAATCAAACGCAATCAGAATGTTGTCTTGTACGAGAGCGACAGCCAGCCATGGCCGTTCTGGACCGCCGAACCGTTGGTGTACGCATTGGTCACGTAACGGGTCGTCGGGTCTTTCCCGTAATCGGCATGGGAGTCGACCCAGCGCAGTGTAAAGGTGTGCAGGTTTTTCCACTTTCCTGCAACGCCAACCGAATAGTTATAGGCGCCTTCGTTGGTTCCGCCCAACGTCGGGCTGTTACCGTTCAGCCCGTACGCAAGGCTGGTAGGCATCGACACGTCCCAGCCGGGAAACAACTGCGGCCATTCAGGCGTGAAACCCACCTGCATCCCGAGGGAATGGGTATCGGCGCAGCTCTTTGTGTAAGCCGTCGTGCAACCGTACCCGCGCCCGTTAAAGCGGTTCTCGTTTTCGGTGATGCTCTGCAGATGGTTATAGGTCAACTCGCCCTGCAACGTACCGCCATCCCACAGGAAAGTCTTGGGCAGCAGATAGATGCCGTTAACCAGGGCGTGCAAACTGTTGCCTCGCGCCCCTTCAATATCGCTGTATGAGGGATCGCCGGTGGCGGAGAAGACGGTATATCCGGCGACCGAGTTGAGTGCCGTGTTCTTGCGATACGAAATTTCACTGCCAACACTCACGACCCCGATATTCTTCGAGAGACTGATGCCATACAGCTCGGTGTCGCGGGCATATCCCAGACGAATCGCTTGCGGTACCGGACGCCCTCCGACCAAGCCAATCTGGGTGAAACTCCACGGCAGTTTTTCGTCGAACTTGCGGTAGTACAGCCCGGCGGTACCGCCAAGCCAGTAAGGCGACCAGTGCAGATTCACACCGAAGTTGCCGGACTGGTGAGCAGGCTCGAAATCGTCACCGTTAGGGATCTGAAACCCTGCGGCCGTGGTGTTGCCGTAATCCGAGCGCGACCCGTCTGACGGGGCGAAATACGTACCGCCCGGGACCAGGCGGAACGGCTTCCAGTCCAACAGGTATTGCGCACCGACCGACAGCTCATCAGTCAGCTGGATTTCCGTTGACACTTGTTTGAGTGGCAGGAACAGCTCTTTGGCTTCAGCGCCGGGGCTGGTGGCTGACTTGATCGTGTCAATCGGACCTTGCGAATAGGCGATGCTGTTACCAATGGAGTACAGCGACTCGCCCCAATAGACGTTGTGCTGCCCCGCCTTGAGGTTGACGTTGGCACTGCCCAACGCAAAATTGGTGAACACGAACGCGTCGAGGATCTCCCCCGAAGGACCGGCGATGTAGCGGTCGGCGTAGCCATTGTAATGGTTGTTCTTGTAGTTGCCGCTGGCGCCCAGTGCCGAGTTGGGCTGTGCACTGTCCTGGTAGGCATCGTCATACCAACCTGCGGCGCTGATCCGGAAACCGTTCTCCTGACGCCAGATCACGTCCAGTTCGGAGACTACGTCCAACCGGTTGGTGACCATATCGCCGCGATCAAACTTGTGTTCGGTGTCGTCGTAGAACGGCGAATTCTCGAAGCCAGACTTCTGCCCCTCCATCCTCCAGCCGGCGTTATAGCGAATGGTGTTGTCCCAACGCACATCGAGGTCAGGATTGCCGACGTCGATTGGCATCGCATTGACCATTGGGCAACAGGCAGCGCCCAGCAGCATTGCAATGGTCCGAGGGGCACGTCCACTCCCGGCCACATCCCTTGAAACGCGTACACATCGTTGTGTTGTCTTCACTTGGCTGCTTCTCCGACTTTGATCGGTTTTTATTTTTTTGGCGCGGCCCGCAGGCTCGCCAGCCTCTCAGGAAGTGCATCTCAGGTGCTGCCCAGAAGACCGTCACCCATGCGACACCTGAAATTAAGCTAACACATAGTCAGCTATTAACAAGCGTTTTTTCGCACCTTTCAACACCCGGATTCTTTGCTTGGTATTGGCCGCCATGGTCTCGCGTTGAAAATGAGCAACCACGGTATCGGCAAGACTGGAAAAGCGTAAATAACTAATATATCGTCAGCTACACAATCATAATGAATTCGGTTGTCCGGGGGTTGCGTACCCCTCGGCCAAGCCCGAACACGCCCGAGGACCGACAATGACCTCCCTCCGCTATCCGCATCTGTTCGAGCCTCTGCGTGTGCGCTCACTGGTGATTCCCAACCGTATCGTCATGGCCCCCATGTCCACCAACCTCGCCAGCCACGAGGGCAATGTCACTGCGCAACAGATCGCTTTTTATCAGGCTCGCGCCGAAGGTGGCACCGGCATGATCATCGTCGAGTTCTGCTGCGTGGATGGCGCCACGGGCCGGTCTGAACACCGTCAGCTCACCCTTGAATCCATGAGCCAGTTGGCCGGGCATCAACGGCTGGTGGAGGCCATTACCGCCGCAGGTTCGGTGGCCTGCCTGCAACTACAACATGGCGGTCAGGGTGCCAAACGTGAATTGATCCAGGGCGGGATAGCCCTTGCTCCCAGCGACATTCCCTCGCGCCGCGACCCGTCACGACTGATCGCGCGGGCGATGACCGAGGCTGAAATCGAGCGCGTCATTGAGGATTTTGGTCGTTGCGCCGAGCTGGCCATGCAAGCGGGGTATCAGGCCATTGAGCTGCACGGCGCTCACGGTTACCTGTTGACGTCATTCCTTTCGCCGTTCAGCAATCATCGCGAAGATCGGTGGGGCGGTGATGAAGAACGTCGGTTGAGCTTTGCCCGCCGCGTCATTGCCCGCGTGCGCCAGGCCATCGGCGATCGGCCGTTGATCTACCGACTGTCGGCCGACGAGTTCACCCCTGATGGCTTGGGCATCGAGGACATGGTCCGCATCGCCCCGAAACTGGTAAGCGCCGGACTGGACGCACTGCATGTGTCCATAGGGCTGGGCTGGACCAGCTTCGACAAGGTCGTAGAACCCATGTCGATGCCTGAAGGCTGGCGCCTGCCGTATGCACGACGCATTCGTCAGGCAGTGGATGTGCCGGTGATCAGCGTCGGCCAGATCCGCTGGCCGCAAACCGCCGAGCGAGCGCTCGCAGACGGCGACGCCGACATGATCGCCCTGGGCCGCCCACTCCTGGCCGACCCGCAATGGGCAAACAAAGCCCGCGAAGGCGATGATAAGGCCATCCGCCCCTGCACTTCCTGCAACTATTGCGTGAGCATGAGCAGCGGTGCTGACGGCCGGATCGGCTGTGCAGAAAATCCGCGCAGCGGACGCGAACTCGATGCCCTCCCCGATGCCGGCCCCCGCCGGGGCGAACGTGCAATCGTGGTCGGCGGCGGCCCGGGCGGGATGGCAGCGGCGCTGATGCTGGAGCAGGCAGGCTTTGCCACCGAACTGTATGAAAAACGCACCCGCCTGGGAGGCGGCCTGATTGCTTCGGCAGCCCCGCCGTTCAAGGAAAAGCTCGACTGGTACCGAGAGTACCTCACTCACCAACTGTCACGGAGTCAGGTCAAGGTTCAACTGAACACCCTGGCTGGCCTGAACGCCGTTATCGGTGAGCCACCTGCCGTGGTCATGCTGGCCAACGGCGGGATCACGCGGCGCTTTGAGATCGAAGGGTGCGATACCGACATTGTGCGTGACGCCTATGAGCTGTTGATGGGCGAAGGTCCTGCACTGCCAGCACCCGACGGCATACGCCAGATCATGGTCTACGGCGGTGGCGAAACCGGTTGCGAAGCGGCCGAGCTGTTGCTGGAGCGAGGGCACCGTGTGGTCCTGGTCAGTCGCTCGCCCCGTCAACAACTGGCACGTTCGGCAGAACCCATCTATCGCTCGGTCCTGCTCAAACGCCTGCTGGGCAATCCTCGCCTCAACATTCTTGAACGTCATCACATTCAGCGCATCGAGGGTACTGGCCACGTCCAGTTGCTCGACGCGCAAGGGGCTGTTCACTGCGTTCACACAGCGGGCGTGGTGATCGCTCAAGGACGCCTGGCCGATGACCGACTGATGAAACAGCTGCTCACCGCCGGGGTGCCCTTCGCCGCGATAGGCGATGCACGCCAGGGCGGCCGCATCGGCGATGCCGTGCAGGACGCCTACGAAGCGGTGCTGGGCCTGTGTGCCAACACCTCTGCCCCTAAATCGCTGGCCTGCTGAACGCCTGGCCCTGTAAGGAGTGACTATGGAACTGGGTTTAACACCGCAAGAACGGGAATTTAGAGATCAGGTACGAGGTTTTCTGACATCGGCGTTGAACGCCGATGTGGTACGTCGCAGCCGCACAGGCATGCATCCGCCGAATGAAGATGACCGTCGCTGGTGGAACCGTGTCTTGTATGAAAAAGGTTGGGCAGCGCCCCACTGGCCGGTCGAGTACGGCGGCACCGGCTGGACGCCCGTGCAAAATCATATCTTTGAGTATGAATGCAAGATGGCCGGGGCACCGGAGTTGCGCTGGCAGGGGCTGCGCCTGCTGGGGCCGGTGCTCTATACCTACGGCTCGGACGCGCAAAAACAGCGCTACTTGCCCGCCATCCTCAAAGGCGAAGAAATGTGGGCCCAGGGCTTCTCTGAACCCGGAGCGGGGTCTGACCTGGCCGCACTCAAGACCAGCGCAGTGCTCGACGGCGATCATTACATCGTCAACGGGCAGAAGCTTTGGACCACCGAAGGGCAATACTGCGAACAGGGCTTTTTTTTGGTCAGAACAGAACCCGGTGAACGCCCTCAGGCGGGCATCTCAATGATGATCATCGACATGCGCAGTCCCGGCGTGACCGTGCGCCAGATCGACATGATCAACGGCGAAGGTTCGACCTGTGAAGTGTTTCTGGACAACGTCAGAGTGCCTGCGCAGAACATTCTGGGCGAGCCGGGCAATGCCTGGAATCAGGCCAAGTTCCTGCTTTCCAATGAACGCACCTCCAGCGCCGACATTCACAAAGCGCGCGCCGACCTTGAGCGCATACGTGAGATCGCCGCCGGCGAAGTACACGACGGCCGCCCTCTCCTGCTTGACCCTGTGTTCATTCGCAAACTGGCCGCCCTGCGGCTGGAGGTCGAGGCCCTGGAGTGGTCGGTGCTCAAGGTCGCCCACGAAGCGCCCAGTCGTCACCCCATCGGCGCTTGCGCCTCGGTGCTGAAGATTCGTGGTTCTTCTCTGCAACAAAAGCTGACTGAGCTGATGGTCCAGGCGTTGGGCCAGCGCAGCCTGCGCGTCTATCGCCGTGACGAAGCCTACGCCGAACCGGCAGGCGACCCACTGTGGCCGGCTTATGCGCCTGGCGTCACCGCAGACCTGATGTATTTGCGCGCGTGCACCATTTTTGGCGGCGCGATGGAAGTCCAGAAAAACATAATCGCCAAGCTGGCGTTCGGATTTTGAGCCATGAATTTTGACCTGACCGATGAACAAAGAATGCTGGTCGACGGCGCAGAACGCTACGTTCGCGAACGTTATGATTTCGAAACTCGCCGCGCCATTGTCAAACACGAAAACGGCTTTTCCAGCCAGCATTGGCATGACTACGCCAACCTCGGCTGGCTGGCGCTGGCCATCGCCGAAGAAGACGGCGGCCTGGGCGGTAATGACACCGACCTGGCATTGCTGACCGAGCGCCTGGGCGAAGGATTGGTACTTGAGCCCGTCGTCGAGTGCGCGGTCCTGTGCACCAGCCTGATCACTGCCAGCCCCGCTGGGCCCCTGCGTGAATCCTTGCTGGCACGCATTGCCAGTGGGGAAATGCTGGTGGCGCTGGCCCATCAGGAATCAACCGTTCGCCATGAGTACTCACACGACGTGCGATGCACCGCGCGCAGGGTGGCCGATGGCTGGGAGCTCTCAGGCGTCAAGCAGCGAGTGTTCTATGGCGATAACGCTGATGCCTGGCTGGTCAGCGCATGCATCGAGGGCAAGCCCGGTTTCGCGCTGTTTCTGGTGGAGGCAGGTTCGGCAGGGGCCAGCATTCACGGTTACGAGCTGATCAACGGCAGCCGCGCAGCAGACCTGCATCTAGAGCGGGTCATCATTCGTGAATCAGCCCTGCTGGTGAGCGCGGAACGCGGCGGTGAGGCGCTGGATTTCGCACTGGATCGAGCATTGGTGGCCTATGGCGCAGCGTGTCTGGGTTCGATGGAAAGCGTGCTGTCAATGACCGCTGACTATTTGAAGACCCGTGTCCAGTACGGCAAGCCCCTGGCGCAGTTCCAGGCATTGCAACACCGCATGGCGGAAATGTTCGTTGAGACCGACCAGGCGCGTTCGATTCATTGCTCAGCGCTGGCCGCAATGCAGTCTGGCGACCCACAGCGCAGACGGTTTTCGGTATCCGCCATGAAAGTCGTCATTGCCCAAGCCTATCTGTTTGTCACAGGCCAGGGCATTCAACTGCACGGCGGTATCGGCACTACCGAAGAGTATGCCGTGGGGCATCATTACAAGGCCGCCGTGATGTTCGATCAACGCCTGGGAGACAGTGATTTCCACCTGGAACGTACCCGCGCAGACCTGCTGCTCGGCAACACCCCACTGGGAGGAGCGCTGCATGCTTGACTACCTGCCACTTTCGTTCGCCGACGATCTTGAACAACGTGCCCGCTACTACGGCCAGCAACCAGCGTACACCCAAGGGCAACGTTCGATCAGCCACGGCCAGTTACTCGCCAGTGCCCGGCAGATTGCCTCCGCCATTTACGGCCGGGGCCTGCGTCATCAGGACCGGGTCGGCATTTTGTCCATGAACTCCATCGAGTTCGGCGAGATCATGGCGGCCACCCAATGGGCCGGCTTCATTCTGGCGCCGGTCAATTTCCGCCTGGCAGCCGCCGAAGTCGCCAGCATTATTCGCGACGGCGGGCCTCGGCTGCTGTTTTTCGAGCGCCAGTACCAGGCGGTGATCGAGGGATTACGCGCCGAGCTGCCATCGGTAGAACACTACATCTGCATTGACGGCGAAACGCCCTGGGCACCGAGTCTGGCCAGCTTTCGTGCTGAGGGCGATCGCCAAGGTCCGCCGCTGAGGTCGCGGGAAGAAGACATCTGCTGCCTGATTTATACAAGCGGCACCACGGGCAAACCCAAAGGTGTGATCTGGGGTCATCGCGAATACCGTCAGTTGGTTCAGGTGGACACCTGGTTGTGCGACATGCAGGAGCCTGACAGCACGCTGATCGTGATGCCGATGTTTCACCTGGGCGGCATGGTGATCAGCCTGTCGCAGCACGTGCGCGGCGGGTGCGCGTGCCTGCAACGGCAATTCGAACCGCTGGAAGTGCTCAAGGCCATCGAGCAAGAGAAGCTCACCATCCTGCTGCTGGCACCGACGATGGTGCAGATGGTGCTCGAACACCCTTATGTGGCCGAGGCGGACCTGTCCAGTGTGCGGACCATCATCTACTCGGCGGCGCCCATGCCGGTACCGGTGCTCAAACGCGCAATCGACGTATTCAAGGGCTGCGGCTTCGTCAACCTGTTTGGCCAGAGCGAAATCTGTATGTTTTCGCTGTCGGCACAAAACCACTTCCCCGATGGCACGGAGCAGCAGAGAAAACGCTTGGGGTCCGTGGGCAAGCCCTACCCCAACTTGCTGGCCAAGGTGGTGGATGACGACGGCAACGAGTGCCCCACCGGGCAAGCAGGTGAAATCCTTGCGCGCAGCAGCGCGATGTTCCGTGGCTACTGGAATAACCATGCCGCCACCTTGCAGACGCTGCGCGACGGCTGGTGCCACACCGGCGACATGGGGCGTTTCGACGAGGACGGCTTCCTTTATCTGGTGGATCGCAAAAAAGACATGATCATCACTGGCGGTGAGAACGTGTATTCCCGTGAAGTCGAAGAAGCGCTGCTGGCGCACCCGGCGATTTCCGAGTGCGCGGTCATCGGAGTCCCGGACCCAAAGTGGGGTGAAAGCGTCTGCGCCATCGTCACCTTCAAGACGGGCCAGCGCGCCAGCGAAGAGCAGATCATCGAGCACTGCCGCAGCCTGATCGCCAGCTACAAAAAACCGCGCTCGGTGAGGGTCATCGATGAACTGCCCAAGCTGGTGACGGGCAAGGTCAACAAGCTGGAATTGCGTGCGCGCTATGCGCGCTCACAGTGAGGAGGTCGGCATGAACCTGCAACTGACACCGGAACAGGTGCAACTTCGCGAGAGCATGGCGCGCCTGTTCCGCGAGCAGTCCAGTAGCGCTCGCGTGCGCAGTGCTGAGCCCCAAGGCTTTGACCCCGCGCTGTGGCGCCAATTGTGTGAGTTGGGCATCGTGACCATGCGCGTGCCGGAAACCGCAGGCGGTGCGGACATGAGTCTGCTGGACGCGCTGTTGGTGGCGGAAGAAGCCGGCCGTCATCTGGCTTGCGTGCCGCTGGCAGAGGCCATTGTCAGTGCACGCCTGCTGGCCGCCCTGGCCAGCGATCACGCCAGTGAGCTGCTGCAACTGGTGTTGACGGGAAGCCGCGTTACGCTGCTGCCAGTGCCTCTGGATCAACCCGGCGCTTTGCTGGTGCCGGGCGCCAGCGGCGCCGCTACCGTATTGGCCTGTCGTGCCGACCAGGTCCTGGTGATCGATGGCACAACGTTGAGCGGTACGCTTAGCGCATTGAGTGCAGATGGCAGCGTTGTGCTGAACGCCGAAGATCGTGGTCGACTGCAGTGGCGCACGTTAGCCAGTGGCAACGATGCGGTACAGGCATTCGTGGCTGCCGTCGAAGAGTGGAAATTGCTCAAGGCGGCGCTGTTGGTGGGATTGTCAGCGCAGGCGATTGGTCTAGCCGCCGCGTACTCATGTGAGCGTCATCAGTTCGGCAAGGCCATTGGCAGCTTTCAAGGCATTGCCCACCCACTGGCCGACGCGCTGACCGAGGTGGATGGTGCCCGGTTGTTGACTTGGCACGCGGCCTGGGCGATTGCCCGGCGTACGCCGCAGGCCGCTGCCCTCGTGTCGATGGCGAGTTGGTGGTCAGGCCAGTCGGCCTGCCGAGCGGTGGCTCGGGCTCTGCACAGTTTCGGAGGCTATGGCGTGTCGTTGGAGTACGACATCCAGCTCTACTATCGGCGTGCCCGCGCTTGGTCGCTGCAAGCCGGTGACCCGCAGCGGGAGCTGGACAAGCTCGCCGACCGGCTCTGGTCACCCGACCACGTCGTGCCGTTACCTGACGCAGGAGAAATGCCACTGGAATTCGGTTACGGCGCCGGCGCAGAAGCGTTCGCCGATCAGGTAAGGGCGTTTTTCCGCACGCACCTGACCGACGAGCTGAAGGCTCACGCCCACCACTCGGTTGATGGCTATCACCCGGCCTTCAACCGCCAACTCGCAGACGCTGGACTGCTATTTCCGCATTGGCCAAAAGCCCATGGAGGCCAAGACAGAAGCCCGTTCGACATGCATGCGCTACAAGCCGTGTTCGAAGAATTTGGCTGGCAGCGTATTACTGCGCCAATCACCAATCAGGTGGCACAAATCGTCATGCGCTTTGCCAGTGAAGAGGCCAAGGAAGAAGCACTGCCGCGCTTTGCCCGTGGCGAAGCATTGGCTTGCCTGGGGTTCAGCGAACCCTCGTGCGGTTCGGATGTGTTCGCCGCCAAGACCCGTGCGGTCCAGTTGCCCGACGGCGACTGGAAAATAGACGGGCAAAAGATTTTCACCACCGCCGCCAATCTGGCGGATTACGTGTTCCTGCTGGCACGCACCAACACCGAAGTGGCCAAGCATGCAGGGCTGACGCTTTTTCTGGTGCCGATGCACCTGCCTGGCATCGAAGTTCATCCGGTGCATACCTTGCAGGATGAACGCACCAACATCACCTATTTTGCCGACGTCCGCGTGCCGGATCGTTATCGGGTCGGGGCAGTCAACGCGGGCACTTCGGTGATGTCGGCCACCCTGGAACTGGAGCACAGCGGCGACCAGTACCGCCTCAGTTACGCCAACATGCTTGAGCATGCGCTGAAATGGGCGCGCCATACCCTGGGCGATTACGGTTCACAGCTGGAGGACAAACAGGTACGACGTCGCTTGGCCAAAGTGGCCGTGCACACAACGCTGGCCCAGGATCTCTGCTACCGTGCGACGTGGTCGGTCGTCGCCCAAGCGCCTGACCGCGCCGCGTATGGGCCGATGTCCAAGTTGTTTTCCACCGAGCAGTACCACCGGGACGCACTGGACCTGATGGAGCTGTGTGCGCCACACTCTCTGCTGGCGAGCGATGAAGCTGCCGGGCTGGTAGAACTGGGCTATCGGCAATCGATCGGCATGACCATCTACGGTGGAACCAGCGAGATCCATCGCAGCCTGATCGCCGAGCAAGGGCTGGGCATGCCCAGATCGAGGACCTGACACGACCTGAAAACCCTGGCAGCCATAGTAACCCTCCGGCTGCCAAGGTTGTCGCGGCTCAAGCAATCACGCCCTGGGCGCGTAGCTGAGCCACCTGAGCGGCGTCCAGTCCTGATTCTCGCAGCACCTCTTCGGTATGTTGCGAATAGCGTGGGGCGCCGCTCAACTCACCAATCGATTGCTCATCGAATTGTGCAGGGGAAACCCCCGCCAGATAGCCCGTTCCATCGTCCACCGAAACACTGCTGACAAAGCCATTCGCCAGTGCCGGAGGGTCGCGCAGCACTTCCTGCGGGCTTTGGACCGGCGACCATACGCCCTGCAGCGTGGCCAACGCCTGGCACCAATACGCGTAGTCGTACTCGGCAAACATCTGATTGAGCACCTCGACCAGTGCCTGCCGGTTGACGTAGCGTGCGGCGGCATCGATGAACCGGGGATCTGTACCCAGGTCGGCGCGTCCCACATGGTTGAGGAAATCCGGCCACCAGGCATCCACCAGCAGGCATAAACTGATCCAGCGGCCATCGCGGGTGCGATAGTTGTTGGCCAGTGGCAACAGCGCCTCCTTCTGCTTGTGATTGGTGATCAACGGAGCGCCAATCGAGGCCGCCAGCAATGATTGGGACATTAGATAAGTACCCATCAGGTACAGCGCGTTTTCCACTACAGCGCCCTGCCCGGTTCGCTCGCGCCGAAACAGGGCAGCCGCAATCGCGCCCGCCAGTGACAAGCCGCCGCCCAAATCACCGATAGATCCTGGCTGCTTGGGCGGCATGTCGCTGCCATCAACCGTCTGCAACCAGGCCGCGCCCGACCGGCACCAGGACGAGGGGTAGTCGAACCCGCCGCTTGCGGCCATGTCACCTTGGCGCCCATAACCTGTGCCCAGCCCGTATACCAGGCGTGGGTTGCGTGCCAGCAACTCACTGGGCTGGATCCCCAGTTTGCGGCGTGCGTCTTCGCGCAAGTTGGTGACGAAAACATCGGCACCGTCGATCAGGCGGTAAAGTTGCTCACGTCCGGCTGCCTGCGTGAGGTCGAGGGAAATACCCCGCTTGCCCCGGTTGGCGGCCTCGAAAAAGGGGTTGATGGTGCCGTCAGTGCCCGGCAATTTCAGGTGCCGGGACGCGTCCCCGCCTCCGGTACGCTCCACCTTGACCACATCGGCGCCCCAGTCAGCAAGCACCATGGCAGCGGCAGGCACGAACGTGTGCTCCGCGACTTCAATGACACGCACGCCTTTCATCACGTCATACATGACACGGTCTCCTGATGACCGCATCAGGTCATCGATGGGGATGGGGGTTAGGCAACAGCATGCGTCGGATTCAGAGCTTCTGTTCAGAGCCCCTTGAACACCGGCGCGCGCTTGTTCATGAAGGCGTCGACGGCTTCACGATGGTCCTGGGTCAGGTAAAGCGCCGACTGGTTGTCCATTTCGTAGGCCAGCGCGTCGTCCAGACAATGGATACCGCGCGCCAACGCCATGCGCGTCAGTGCCACGGACAAAGGGGCGTTGGCCTGAAACTCATGGGCGATTTCAAGGGCTGCGCCCTGCAACTGCGCCACGTCGTCCACCGACTGATCGACCAGCCCCAGAGACTGAGCCTCATCTGCCTGTACAACCCTGGCGCTGTAGAACAGGCGGCGCGCCTGCGCCAGGCCGATGCGCTGTGGCAAGGTCCAGAGCAGCCCCAGGTCAGGCACCAGGCCAACCTTGGCGAACGAAGAGACGAATTTCGCACTGGGTGCCGCTATCACATAGTCAGCGGCGGCGACCAACGACAGGCCCGCACCGGCGGCGTACCCCTCGACAGCAGCAATCACCGGTTTGGTACCCCGCAGCATCGCTCGTACCACGCGATGGCCCAGCATCATGCGTGCACGGCCGACCGGCAATGGCCGCTCGGCTGTCATCCCCGAGACGTCGCCACCGGAACAGAAGTGCCCGTTCGCCCCCGCCAGGACGATGGCCCGGCATTGCGGATCTTCGTTGAGTGACTCCAGGCACTCCGCCAACGCGTGTAACAGGTCCCGGGATAACGCATTACGGGTTTTAGGGTTGTTTAACGTCACCAAGGCCACCTGGCCCTGGCGTTCCAGCAACACGAGGTCACTCACGTTTGTCTCCTTTGACCAGCAGTCGATTCAAGGTTGCGATCATGGCCAGCGGCTGGTCGATCATCATGTGATGCTGCGCGTCCGGGATCTGGAACGGCCCGTGACCGAAAGGCAGCAGTTGCACTGCACGCTCGGCCATGGCCTTGTCGACGATCTGGCTGCACTCACCAAAGACCACGTCCACAGGTCGACGCACCTGGGGTAGCAGACACTCACCGCGTTCCTCATGCCGAATGCCGCGTGGCAGCCCCAGGTCGAACTTCCAGCACCACCCTGAAGGCTCCTGCCTCACTGAGTGGCGTGCGATATTGTCCAGAATCTGCGGGTGTGACCCGCGCTGCTCAGGCACCAGCCGATAACGGCTCAGGGCGGTCTGCAGATCGGGGTAAAAGCGCTTGCCGCTGGTATTTACCGTGTCCTGAGGAACGTTGGCGCCCTTCAACAGGATGAACGAATCGCAAATGATCAACCGCAGGAACAGGTCGGGACGATTGACGCAGGCCCGCAACAAACGCGAGCCTCCGAAACTGTGACCGATACCGATCACGGAGCCCGCGACAGTCCGGTCGATCAGGTCGACGATATCTTGCGACGCGTAATGCGCGGGATATTCATGACGATGATCACTGTCGCCCATCCCGGAGAGGTCCATGGCAATGACCCGAAACCGTTCCGCGAGCACCGGCGCGATGCCATCCCACCAGTGCGCATGGGCTCTGAAGCCATGCACCAGGAGCAGGGTCGGGCCTGCGGTGTGCTGCTCCCCCCACTCCAGATAGTGCAAACGACGCCCGCCCAGATCGACGCAACGCGACGCGCCCGGCTGGCACAGCGCCGACGCCGACGCCGACCCGGTCGTGGACTGCCCCACGACACTGGCCTCAATGGTGGCGTTCATGATTTAGCGCTGGTTGAAAACAGGTTTGCGCTTCTCACGGAATGCCGCAATGGCCTCCACGTGGTCCTTGGCCGCCGACGAGACGTTTTCGTAGGCCATACCGACGTCCATCATGCTGGCCGCCATCTGGCGCAATGGCACGTTAATGGTCGATTTGCTCCAGCGCAGTGATTGAACCGGCATGGCGGCCAGTTTGTCGGCATACGCATCGACATAAGCATCCAGTTCCGACGCGGGCATCGCCGCGTTGATCAGGCCAATTTGCTCGGCCTTGGTGGCGGTCAGTTTCTCGCCGGTAAACAGGTAGTGCTTGGCACGAGCGTAGCCAATCAGGTAGGGCCACATGATCTGGCCACCGTCACCGCTGACCAACCCCACGTTGTTGTGCGGGTCGCCGAACCGCGCGTCTTCGGCGGCGAAGCACACGTCACAGAACACAGCCACGGTTGAACCCAGACCAATGGCGTCGCCGTTGACCTTGGCAATCACCGGCTTGTCGCACTCCAGCATGCCATTGACGATGCGCTTGGCTTCGCGCACGCAGCGATAGAACTCTGCAGGGTTGTCGTGCAGCCACTGCATGTACTCGATATCACCGCCAGCGCTGAACGCCCGGCCAGCACCGGTGATCACGATGATGTCGCTCTCCTTGTCTTCGACCAGGTCATAAAAGAGCCACGACAGTTCGGTATGGGATGCACCCGCGAAACTGTTGAGCTTTTCCGGCTGATTGAAGGTCACGGTCAAGACGCGGCCGCGGCGCTCAAAGGTCATCGTCTTGTAGTCATCGAAATTCATCGTCGCACTCCTGGTTTAAAAGCTGTTGTTTTTGTAGTGATTGCGTCTGTCTAAATCTTAGAAAGCTGACAATGGGTCAGTTACGTGTAGAATGTATAGCACTCAACCGGCACTGACAAGCGAATCTGCCGCCCTCTTCTTCTCGATCCACAGGAGTTTCTGCATGCGTATCTTTGCCACCACTTCACGCTATGTTCAGGGCGCAGGCGCACTCGATGAACTGGGCCGACACTGTGCGGTGCTCGGTGAGCGGGCGTTTGTCGTGACCGACGCCGACATGGCCAGACTGCTGGGCAGTCGCGTCGAAGCCAGCTTCAAGGCGGCGCAACTGGCAGCGACCGTAGAGGTATTCCCTGGCGAGATCACCCATGCGGCGATTGCCGAACTTGCAGAACAGGCACAAGCATTTGGTGCTGCAATGATTGTGGGTCTGGGGGGCGGCAAAGCACTGGACACCGCCAAGGGCGTCGCACTACGGCTGGGCGTGCGTGCGGTCAGCGTACCGACCATTGCGTCCAACGACGGCCCTGCCAGCGCCGCGATTGCGGTGTATGACGAACACCACATCATGCAGGACATCTTGCAACTGCCGCGCAATCCTGAGCTGGTGCTGGTAGACACTCAGGTCATTGCAAACGCCCCGGTCCGGTTTCTGCGCGCCGGTATCGGCGACGCCATCTCCAAGCGCTTTGAGGCTGAAGCGTGCAGTCACGCCGGCGCCCATACGTTGCTGGGCACACCGGCGTCACTCACCGGGCTGGTGGCTGCGCAGGCCTGCTACGACATCATCCGCAAGCATGGCGCAGGCGCCATCCGCGCGGTCCAGGAGCGTCGCGTCGACGAGGATCTGGAAGCGTTGGTGGAGGCCACGGTGCTGTTGAGCACCATCAGCTTCGAGAACGGCGGGCTGTCCCTGGCCCACGCTCTGGCCCGCGGTTTTTCATACCTGGAACGAGCCCAAGGCACGTTACACGGCGACCACGTTGCCTATGGTTTGCTCGTTCAATTGGTAATGGAACACCGCGCCTCGTCGTTTATCGAGGAACTTCGGGGCTTCTACCATGAACTGGGACTGCCAACGCAGCTTGCGGATTTCGGCCTCACCTCTCCCACCCCTGAAGAGATCCGCGACCTGGCCGAAAAATCCATGGTCAGCCCAAGCGCCTTGCGCTTTGCTCCGCCTGTGGATGCCAGTCAGCTTGAGCGGGCGATCATCGAGGTTGAGCGCATGAACGCAAACATGGGCTGATACTCACACCCGCAATAAATAACATACGTTCACTTATAAGGCGCAGGCTGTGGCAACCGTTCGTGCGTCGAAGCACTGGTTACCCTGCGCCGCGCCCGCTAAGCTGGGCACAGTTCAACCCCTGCTCACTTACTCTCCCGAAGAAGACCATGCTCACCGCTATGCCTATAAAGACCCGCGGTCGCCCGCGCAAGCAGATCGATGAGGCACTGCTCGACGCGGCCATCGATGAGTTTCTACTACATGGTTACAACGATGCCAACCTGGACCGTATCGCCGCAGCTGGTGGCAGCACGAAGCCCGCGCTTTATCGCCGTTATACCAGTAAGGAAAGCTTGTTCGAGGCAGCACTCTGGCACTTCGCCAATGAGTTTCAGCCTGACCTGAGTTGCCTGGAAGGGGATCGGGCGCCCGCCGATGCGCTCTACGACCTCGCGCTGTTGTTTCACGACAAGCTGGGCTCGGCGAAAGTGATCGCCTCTACCCGTCTGGGTGCTGCAGAAAGCGCCCGTTTTCCGGCGCTGATCATGCGCTTTCGCGAACGCATCATGAGCGGATTCATCCCGCGCATGGCTGCTTATTTTTCAGATCTTGACGCCCGGGGCATTCTGCAGATTGTCGACACGCAGGATGCTGCAATCATCTTTACATCGCTGACCGGCCGCCCATTCGACCGGGTGCTGGGCGCAGTGGTCGATGATCGGCAGTTGGAAGCACACTTGCGTGAGCTGGTGCGGTTTTTCATGGCCGGGTATGCGCCACGGCCCACTTGATAGAGACGGCCTCAGGCCGATCGCACCTCAATCACATCGATGTTGGCCTCACGGGGCAGCGTCAGCGCGCTGACCAAGGCCTGAGCGGCCGTCTGCGCAGAAATTGCCGCCCCCGCAAACTGAAGATGGCCGGACCGGGTAATGCTGTCGATGAACTCGTCCAGTCGCCCCGCTGGCCAACTCGCCAGGCTGGCATTCGCGCCGTGCATGTGCCCGGCACGAAACAGGCAGACCCGTATCCGGTCTTCACGCAGTTCGTTGCGCAAGCCTGCGGTGAAGGTTTCAAGCGCGCCCTTTGACGCCGCGTAAGCGGTCAGCCAGGGAAAGGGGTTGCGCACCGACTCGGACGATACGTTGACAATGTCACCACCTCCTCGCAGGCGCATCAGGGGGATCGCCTCGCGGATGCACCACGCCGGACCCAGCACGTTGACACCGAAGGTGTTGATGAGCTCCCCGTCGCTGGCTTGGTCCAGTTTGAAAGCCTGATACGTGGCGGCGTTGTTGACCAGAATGTCAACGCCACCCAGATGGTTGACGATCGCCGCAAACGCCTGACGCACCTGGGCAGGATCGGCAACGTCGGCCACCACCGGCCATACGCCAGCGCCCAGCGCAGCGGCAGTGCCTTCAAGCGTTTCCAGGCCGCGCCCGACAATCGCCACCTGCGCGCCTTCAGCCAACAACTGCGCCGTCACTTCACGGCCCAGCCCGGCGCCACCACCAGTCACCACGGCCACTTTTCCTTCCAGCGTTCGACTCATGGCGTTGCCTCTCCCTTCGACAAGACAAATAGCTGACTTAACGTTACCTAAAAACGTTAAACGCAATATCACTTTCTTTTTTTTCCAATTTTCGTTGGCAAATTCGGATGCCGACATTATGTTACTAGTGAGAAACATAAAACAATAACTGACGGAATGTCACTCATGAATGCAGAATACGACTACATTGTCGTGGGCGCGGGATCTGCCGGTTGCGTACTCGCCAATCGCCTCAGCGGCTTGCCGGGTACCACCGTGTTGCTGGTGGAAAGCGGCCCCGACGACACAAGCCCATTAATCGCCATGCCCCGAGGCATCGGTAAACTGCTGGCGCCTGGCAATCCCCACGTGTGGGATTACACCGTCTCTCGAGGCCCGGGCCAGGCAGAAGAAACCTGGGTCAAAGGCCGGGCCATCGGCGGTTCAAGCTCAATCAACGGCATGGTGTACGTGCGCGGTGCGCCGGATGATTACGACGCCTGGCAAGCCAATGGGTGTCCGGGTTGGGGCTGGGAGCAGATGAAGCGGCACTTCCTCGAACTGGAAGACCACGCCTTGGGCAGCAGCAGCGACCGCGGCTCAGGCGGGCCTTTGAAGGTCAGCATGCATCCGTCAGGCGCGGCCATCTGCGAGGCCGCGATCAGCGCCGCCGGACAACTCGGCGTACCGCGATACAGCGACACCAATACTGAGCAGGCCGTCACCGGCGGCGGGGTTGGCTACGAAGCGCGAACGATCTGGAAGGGCCAACGCGTCAGCGCCGCTCGGGCATTTCTCGATCCAATACGCGAGCGGCCCAATCTGGACATTGTCAGCCTCACCGACGTGCTCAAGGTCAGGTTCGACGGGCACCGCGCCAGTGGCGTGACCCTGCGCGACAGTTCGGGGACACGAAAGGTGAACTGCCGACACGAGGTGATTCTCAGCGCCGGAGCCATTCATTCCCCCAAGCTGCTGCAGCTCTCCGGCATCGGCCCGGCTGCACTGCTTCAGGCTTTGAACATCCCGGTCCTGGTCGATGCGCCGCTAGTGGGCAAAAATCTGCGTGAACACCTTTATATCGCGCTGCAGTACCGTGTCACCCAAGGCAGCCTCAATCACCGGTTCAGCGGTTTCGGGCTGCTGCGTTCGGTCCTGGAGTATGCCCTCGGCAGGCGCGGCCCGTTAACCCATGCTGCCCATGAAGCCGGGGGCTTTATCAAGACAGACACCCGGCAAACGCGCCCTGACGCACAAATAGGCGTGAGCCTGTATTCGCTGACCAACGTCAACGGCGCTGCCCAACCCGAGAAGCTGCCGGGCCTGACCCTGGGGGGCTACTTCATGCACCCCGAAAGCACCGGTGAGGTCCGTATAACCTCCAGCAACCCGCAACAACAACCCTCTATTAACGCCAACTACCTCGACCACGAGGTCGACCAGAAAGCCGCCATTCGGTTGTTCCGCTGGCTACGGCAACTGTCCATGCAGACTGCGCTGAAGCCCTTCATCGTTGAAGAAACCGTGCCCGGCCGAACCGTGCAGTCCGACGAAGACATCCTTGATCTGTTCCGCCAGCGTGGCCAAACCGCCTACCACGTGTCAGGCACCTGCCGCATGGGCAGCGATGACCAGGCGGTCCTCGACCCACGCCTGCGGGTACGCGGAGTCGAAGGCCTGCGGGTGGTGGATACCTCGATCATGCCATCGCTGGTCTCCGGCAACACCAACGCACCCGCCATGGCGATTGCCTTGCGCGCCGCCGAACTGATCATCGCCGATCACCCATTGACGCCCGTGCAACCTGCACAGGCCCGTTCTGCCGCCCTCGTACAAGGACTCAGCGCATGATCGTCCCTTTCACTCACATCAACGGTGTGTTCATTGCTGGCGAATGGCACCGCCCCGGCGCCGGCTTTCAACCGGTGTTAAACCCGGCAACCGAACACGTCATTGGCGAAGCTCCCGTTGCCGGCCCTGATGAAATGGAGGCCGCCCTGGCCAGCGCCCGACACGCGTTCGACCACAGCCCCTGGCCTTGGCTGTCGGTGGCCGAGCGGATCGAGGCGATCAAACGATTCAAGGCAGCCATCGTCAACAATGAAACGCGCATCAAGCAATTACTGATCGCCGAGGCAGGTGCCACCCATATGCTGCTCGGCAGTGCCCAGTACAACGGTGCGCTGGAAGCCATCGATTACGCCATCGAACTGGCCACCCACCTCAAACCCGAAGCGCTGCCGGTCGAGTGCAAGCCCAACCCGTTCGACCCCGACGGTCCGGCCCTTTTGGGCAGCGGCACCACATGGCTGGAACCTTATGGCGTGGTCGCGGGGATCACCCCCTATAACTACCCATTTCTGCTGAACATCAACAAGGCCGTTCCAGCACTGCTTACCGGCAACACTGTGATCCTCAAACCGTCGCCCTTCACGCCTTACAGCGCACTGCTATTAGGCGAATTGGCCATCGAGGCTCAGTTGCCCGCTGGGGTGCTCAATATCGTCACCGGAGGGCCGGAGGTCGGCAGTCAACTGACCCAGGACCCCCGCGTAGATTTGATTACCTTCACCGGCTCCGAACAGGTCGGTACCGCCATCCTCAAGCAGAGCGCCAATACCCTGAAAAAGGTCCACCTTGAGCTAGGCGGCAAATCGCCCCTGATCGTGCGGGCCGATGCCGACCTGCTCAAAGCGGCAGGCACTGCAGCGTTCAATATCTCTCTGCACGCCGGCCAGGGTTGCGCCATGCTCACCCGCCACCTGGTGCACGAGTCCATCCGGCCTGCCTTTGTCGAGACCGTGAAAGCGATTGTCGGCCAACTGAAAATCGGTGATCCCGCAGACCCGAGCGTCATCGTTGGCCCGCTGATTCGTGCAAGCGCCCGGACCCGGACCGAGCAGTTCGTGCAGCAGGGCCTGGACGCAGGTGCGCGGCTGGTCTGCGGTGGCAGACGCCCGGCGCACCTTGAGCGCGGTTTTTTCTATGAACCGACGCTGTTCGACGACGTCGATAACCGCTCGGTACTCGCCCAGGAAGAGGTGTTCGGGCCCGTCGGCGTGGTGATGGGGTTCGAAAGCGATGAACAGGCCATCGCCCTGGCCAACGACTCACGCTTCGGGCTGGCCGGTGCGGTGATGTCCGCCGACCGCGAAGCGGCCTGGCAGATCGCTCGGCGGCTGCGCACAGGTGGGGTGTCGATCAATGGCGGGACCGGAGACTTCTTCGTCAAGGCCCCCTTTGGTGGGTACAAGCACTCAGGCGTCGGCCGCGAACTGGGGCCGGGCTGGCTCAGGGAGTACCTGCTGGAAAAAGCCGTGACGTACCCGATCGGGTAAACGCCGAAACAGGCGCAACGGGTCGCGAACGATCCCGTTACGCCTGGGGCCGTCCAGCGGCTTACGAATACCTGGCCAACAGCTCTGCCATGCCCGGTGACGGAATCATCTTGCCGGGATCGTAAGACGGTGAAAGCACACGTAGCAAGCGCTCGCGGCTAGCCTTGCGAATCTTCGCTTTCAAGGCTTTTTCCCGCGCCTCTGATGCCTGGACCTCCTCTGCGCTCAGCCCTTGGCGGTCAACGCTGTTGAGGTAGGCGGCAACCCGCGCGGTGTGAGTGCCGATGTGTTTTGCCGCGTAGATAAACGCCCAGACGCGGTACAGATAGGCGAACACGCCCTTGCCGTAGAGCGCCTTGTAGGCCTGAAAACAGACTTCGCGGTGTTCGAACTCTTCCGCCAGATGCCACTTCCACAGGTTGACTGCCGACTCATCGGCACCGTCGAGGTACTCTTTGAGTTCTTCAAAAAAGACCTGACCGGCTGCAGACCCCATCGCCTCGAAGCCTTCGCAATACGCCACATTAAAGCGCAGGCTCTTGCTCGCGAGAAAACGCGCGTAGTCGTCCCGATAACCCTTCTCGACATCCTGCATGCCCGCATACCCGCAAGCGTAGAGCATCTTGTTGAAGGCAACGTGCTGTTTACAGTGCTGGACTTCCTGCTTGTTGAAGATCTCGATATCTTCACGCAAGGCCTGATGCTCATCGCCCAGTGCATCCTTGACCCTCATCATCACCTTGACCAGAAATGGCTCAATATGGGCTGGCACGGTAGAGAACGCGTTGTAGCTCTGGGCGAACTCCTTGACGGGTGCCCAATGCGGCTTGATCGCGGAAAAGTCGAATCCCGGCTGGCGGACTTTCATGACCCCTGACCTCTTGTTCTTGTAGTGAGGGTTTGCTGACGGACGTGTGAAACGCGAGCTGACCTGGCGCTTCACCGTCCGAACAATAAATGACTGTTACTCAGTTATATGCCCGTCACGCGGTGCCGTCAACCGGCCCATTCAGGCTTTGTGACCATTGCCAGAGGTCAGCAACAAACAGTGTGGGGACTTCAAGCGCCGCGAAGTGGCCGCCTTGGGGCACCTCACTGACGCTCGACAGGTTGTAGACCAGTTCCAGCCTGCTGCGCGGCGGCTCAGGTGCCAACGCATCACCGCTGTACCGTGCAAAATGCGTGAGTGTTTCGCAACGCACCCCGTCCGGCAGGATGCAAAAGCCGTCTTTGGCCACACCGGGGTAATACCAGACAGCACTGGCGAAGCTGTCGGTCATCAGGTAAATCATCAAATGAGTGATGAGTGTGTCCAGGTCAAACACCTCCTCGAACGTCCGCGTTCGCAGATCGGCCCAGTCATGGAAGCGTTCAAGCAGCCAGGCCGCCTGCCCCAACGGGTTACCCGCCGTCGCCCAGACCAGCGATTGAGGCTTGAAAATCTGTACCGCGGAATAACCGCCGTGTACCCGCTGGGCCCCCTCACTGCGTGCCTGCCAGGCCTTTTCTTCATCACTGGCCGGTGGACGCAGCGAACGCAGCCCGAGCATGTTCAGATGAATGCCCCTGACCGTGTCTGGATGATCCAGCCCAAGCCATGACGTGACCACCGCGCCCCAGTCTCCGCCTTGTGCGTAATAGCCCGGATAACCCAATACGTCGGTCATCAACCGGTTCCAAAGCGTGGCGGTGTAGCGCTGCCCCAACACTTGCGCGGGTTTTGCGCTGAAGCCAAAACCCGGCAGGCTCGGGATCACCAGATCGAACGCATCCTGCGCACGGCCGCCATGGCGCGAGGGAAACGCCAGGGGTTCGATGACATCCCAGAACTCGGCGTGGGAACCCGGCCAGCCATGGGTCAGCAACAACGCCCGCCCACCCGTGCCCTCGCCTTTTACATGGACGAAGTGCACCGCCAGACCATCGATATCCGAGGTGAACTGTGGATACCGGTTAAGCCGCTGCACGCTGGCGCGCCAGTCAAAGTCGTGAAGCCAATAGCTTTTCAATCGGGCCAGGAATTCGGCATCGCAACCGTACTGCCAGCCGATCCCGGCAGGTGCTGGTGGTAGTTCGCAAGCCCTGACACGCTCAAGCAATGCGTCAACCTGTGCAGGCTGCCAATCAACGGTAAACGGTTTCATCAAGCGCACGTCCTATGACCAAGACCATTGTGGATCACGTTTTTCAAGATAGGCTCGGCGCGCTTCGGCGGAGTCCGCATAGCGTGTCACCCGGGCGGTGTAGTCCTGCTCGATGCGATACCCATCCTTGAGCGAGAGGTCCTCCACCCTGGCCAATGACTCTTTGCCCAGACGCAATCCGATGGGGCTGTTGCGAGCGATCTGTGCGGCCAGCTCCAGCGCGGTGTCCATCAATAGCTCAGGCGCTACGACCGCTTCCACGGCCCCCAAACGATAGAACTCCTGCGCCGACACAGGCTCACCGGTAAAGAACATTTTGCGGGTCTTGTACGGGCCCACCAGACGCTGCAGGTGTCGCGCCCCTCCCAAGACACCCGCCTTGATTTCCGGCACCGAGAATGTTGCGGTGTCGGAGGCCACGATCATGTCACAGCTGGACACCAGCACCAGCCCGGCCCCGATCGCTTTGCCGTTGACCGCCGCGATGACGGGCAGCGGACACTCCAGTATGGCCCAGAAGCACTCGCGCACCACGGCGCCGGGATCAAGCAGGTCGACCGTGGAATCGCCTTCAACCAGTTCTCGGGCATGGCGCCGGGACGAGTCTTGCAGGTCGATGCCGGCACAGAAAATGCGCTCGCCCAGCGCGGTGAACACAATCACACTGGCCTCTTGGCTTTTGCCCAAGGCATTGAACGTTGCGGTAAGTTCGCGCACGGTCACAGAATCCAGTGCGTTGACCGGTGGACGATCAAGCGTGACAACGGCGATGCGATCGCAGATTTGGGTCTTGACGAAGCGCGTGTCTGGCAATGAAGGGGGCATCATGATTTCTCCGCAGCCTTTGGCTGCATGGCAGCTCAATCAAAGGGTCTGGGCGGTGCCCAGAATCATCGTCGCCTGGCTGGACAATGTCCCGCCGTTGGCATGGGCCAGCGCCAGGTGAGCATTGGGGACTTGACGCGCACCGGCGTCGCCGCGTAATTGCACGCACGATTCGACCAGGGTGAACAGGCCATACATACCGGGGTGACAACAGGACAACCCACCCCCATTGGTGTTGACCGGCAGGCCACCGCCAGGGCCAATGTAGCCTGCAGAGACAAACCGGCCACCCTCGCCTTTCGGGCAAAACCCGAGATCCTCAAGGAACAGCAGGGTGTTGATGGTGAAAGCGTCATACACCTGCACCACGTCTATGTCTTGCGGGCGTACGCCGGCGATGGCATAAGCTCGCTCGCCTGACTCACGGGCCGCCGTGACCGTCAGGTCCGTCGACTGATCCACGCCGGAATACCAGGTGGCGGCTGCAGCCCCCAATACATAGATGGGCCGAGAATGCAGGTCACGCGCGCGATCGGCGCGGGTGAGCACGATGGCCGCCGCGCCGTCGGTTACCAGGCAACAATCGCGCACACTCAACGGATCCGACACCATTCGCGCGTTCAGGCAATCTTCGATGCTCAAGTCCTCACGCATAAAGGCATCAGGATTGAGCTTGGCCCAGTTACGGGCAGCAACGGCCACTTCGGCCAGATGTTCACGGGTCGTGCCGTACTGGTGCATATGCCGCGACGCCGCCAACGCATAGGACGACAACGGCGTCAGCGGCCGGTACGGCTGCTCGTAAGGAGACGGCAAGCGCATCGACATCAGCCCGCCGCTGGCGGTGCGCTGATTGCTGCCATACATAATCAACGCCGTATCGCAGTACCCCGCTTCGAGCATCAAGGTAGCCGTGATGACATGGGAATGAAAAGCCGAGCCGCCAGTGCGATTGTTCTCGGTAAAACGCGGCTGAATGCCAAGGTATTCAGCGGCGCTGAGCCCGGACAGTGCGTCGTCAGGCGTGCAGACAAACAAGGCGTCGACGTCATGCAGCGCAAGGCCGGCATCGGCCAGGGCACGTGACGCAGCCTGTGCGGCAAGGTCGAGTGAGCGTTGTCCGGCAGACTCGCCCATACCGTAAACAGCTGCGCCGACGATAGCCGCCTGCCCTCTGGGAAAACGCTCCAATTGCCTGCTCCTTTTTGTTGTTGTGTGCCGCCTGCGCAATGGCAACAAGGCGATAGGCTTGAATGCCAGCAACTGACATGTTATCAGTTATAGACGTTATCCCAGGTTGCAATCCGCCGCAAGGCGAAATCACAACAACGGCCAGGAAGCTCTCTTATGCCTATCGACTACGACGCACTGCTTGCGCTGCAAATCCCCGACACCCACCAGCACTACACCCACAAGGACAGCATTCTCTATGCGTTGAGTCTGGGCTATGCGAGTGATCCGCTGGACGCGGCCCAGTTACCGCTGGTGTATGAAGAACAACTGCGCGCCGTACCGACGATGGGAGTGATCCTGGCGCACCCTGGCTATTGGCCGCGCACCCTGAATACCGGCCTGGACTGGGTCCGTATCGTCCATGCCGAACAAGCACTGACGCTGCATAAGCCCCTGCCCGGAGAAGCCCATGTCATCGGTAAGTCCCGGGTGGTTTCAATCCTCGACAAAGGCACCGACAAGGGTGCGCTCATCACCTATGAACGGCGCATTCTGGAGCGCGACACGGGCGATGCGTTGTGTACGATCACACAAAGCATGCTGGCCCGTGGCGACGGTGGGTTTGGTGGGCCAAAGCTGACAACTGCGCCGCCTCCAGCGCCGCCAGAGCGAGCGCCGGATCTGGTGATTGACCTGCCCTGCGCCGCCAACGCAGCGTTGCTGTATCGTCTCAACGGTGACTGGAACCCTCTGCACGCCGACCCCGAGATCGCTCGCAAGGCAGGGTTTACCCGTCCGATCCTGCATGGCCTGGCCACTTGGGGCATCGCAGGCCGCGCCATCATGCAAGGGGTGTGCGATTACGACGGTAGCCGCATTGCCTCATTATTCGGGCGTTTCACCGCCCCGGCCTACCCCGGCGAAACCTTCAGAAACGAGCTGTGGATCGACGGCAATCGCATTGCCTTCCGGGTGCGGGCAATCGAGCGCGACGTGCTGGTCATTAACAACGGTCTGGCCACCTTGCGCGATTGAAAGCACACCGACAGGAGCATACCGACATGCACAACGACATTCGCCTGGACGGTCAAGTCGCCTTTATTACGGCAGGGGCCAACGGGCTGGGGGCCGGTATTGCCCGAGCACTGTGCGCTTATGGCTGCAAAGTGATGATCGCCGATATCGATCAACAGCGTGGCGAACAGTTGGCCACCCAACTGCTGGATGAAGGACACACTGCCCGATACATCGCAGTGGACGTTACCCAGAGCGCGGCCTTGCGCGACGCCATCGAGCAGTGCGTCGGGCAATACGGGCGGCTGGATATTCTGGTCAATAATGCAGGCGGCGTACGCCAGCAGGCGTTTACCGAGCAGAGCGAAGCGAGCTGGCGCAAGCACCTTGAGCTGAACTTCATGAGCATGCTGACCGCCACCCAGGCAGCGGCCCGTGCCATGATCGCCGGGCAACGGGGTGGAAGTATCATAAATATCGCCAGCAGCGAGGGGCTGCGCGCCGCCCCCGGATATGCGGTTTACGCCGCCTGCAAGGCGGGGATGATCAGTTTCACCCGCTCCATGGCGCTGGAGCTTTCCGGACACGGGATCCGCGTCCATGCCTTGGCGCCGGATATGATCGAAACCACCGGGCTCAAACGCTGGTTCGATGCGGCAAGTGAGGCTGCGAATGCGGCGAGGGACCGCTACATTCCCATGGGGCGGACCGGCTCACCCGAAGAGTTGGCCAATGTGGTGGTGTTTCTCTGCTCGCGCATGTCGAGTTACACAACCGGACTCACCATTCCGGTAGACGGCGGCGCCATCGCCTCCAGCGGCTGGACGCGCTCACCGCACAACGGTGAATGGAACCTGTATCACGAGTGAATGGCGCCCCGTCCCGCTAGCGCAGGCCGAGGCGCTCCACTTTCAATGAGTCGACAGCAACACTGCGCCGGCAAAAGGGCCACCGCCATTGGTGGCCACCGCCAGCCGTGGTTGATTCGGCACCTGGCGCGCGCCGGCCTCACCGCGTAACTGCACCACCGCCTCATGGATGTATCCCATGCCATGCAGGCGCCCGGCAGACAACTGCCCGCCTTGAGTCGCCAACGGCAATTCACCGTCAAGCGCGATCCGCTGTCCGCCCTCGACAAACGCCGCGGCCTCGCCTCGCCCACAGAATCCAAGCGCCTCCAGCCACAACAGAGTCAGCATACTGAAGCCGTCATAGAGCTGAGCCAGCTTGACGTCTTTGGGTTTGAAATCCGTACGACTCCAGAGGCGCTTGCCTGTTTCTTCCGCGTAATAACGCGTCAGATCCGGCATCTGATCCCAACTGTCGTGCCCCTTGAACGGGCCACAGATCGATTCGATGCTCACCGCCGGTTTACGCAGATCCCGAGCCGCGTCGCGATGGGAGACGATCAGCACTGTAGAGCCGTCCACCGGTACATCACAGTCGTACAGACACAGGGGCGTCGAAATCATCCTCGACGCCATGTACTGCTCCATCGACAAGGGGTCGCGATACACCGCGTTCGGGTTCAACATGGCGTTTTTACGCGCGTTCAGCGCAATGGCTGCCAGTTGTTCGCGTCGGGCGCCGAACTCGTGAAAGTAGCGGCTGGCGACCAGTGCGACCCAGTTGGCGGGCGACAGCGCGTTGAACGGCGCCAGAAACTCGGTGAATCCGCTGACACGCTTGGGTTCAACAGGCGCTGTACGTTGCGCCGCCGCCGAAGACTCCAGCACCGTACGAAAACACAGAACGTGCCGAGCCTGCCCACAGGCCACGGCCATACAGGCGTTGATCAGGGCGCTCATTTGCGTGGCTTCACTGCCTGCGTTGTACCAATTGAGTTCCAGCTTCAGCGTGTCCCTCAGCGCGTTGACAGACACCGGAGAGAACCCGGGCAACTCGGCGTTATAACCCGGCCAACTGGACACACCGTCGATGTCCTCGCGGGTCAGCCCTGCATCGTCGAGCGCCGCCCTCACCGCTTCTATCGTCAAATCCAGGCCCGTTCGGCCCAGCCTGCGCCCAACCTGCGACTGACCAATGCCGGAAATGACCGCCTCGCGTTCGCCCACCGTTGCCATGTGCCTTCCTTTTATTGTTATCCCGCCGAATCGTCGGCTGCGCTAACCTGACAGTGCTGATGTCAGGCTTGATAGCGCATATTGACCGAGACCCCACACTGATGCAGACTCGCATAAATGTCAATCAGTCAGTTATTGACACCTGTCATCCACAACAACGTTGTGTTTTGACGACCTGGCACGACAGTCACGCTTAACAAAAACAACAGTGAGGTCAAGAAATATGTCCACCACCGAACCCGGCTGGAGCAGCGATCAACAGGATACGATCAATGCCGTATTGCAACGTGCCGTCGAGCGCCACGGCGACCGACAATTTCTCGATGTGCTTGGCGACACCTACAGCTTCAGAGACGTCGATCAATTCGCCTGTCGGTTGGCCAATGGTCTGCAGAAATTGGGGGTGCGCAAAGGCCAGACCGTGGTCACGCTGCTGGATAACTCCGCAGAGGCGGTCTTCATCTGGTTTGCCATCAACAAGCTGGGCGCCGTCAGCGTGCCAGTCAATACCGCCCTCAAAGGTGAGTTTCTGGTTCACCAAGTGTCTGATGCCGACGCAGAGATCGTTATTGCCGAACACGATTACGCGCAGCGGGTCGCTTCGGTCGCGGACCGCTTACCGCGTCTGCGGACCCTCATTCATCGAGGTGAAGCACCTCAGATGGCTTTCGATCGGCCGTTGCTCTCCTGGGCCGAACTGCTAACGGACAACACCGACTCGCCCCAAGTGGACGTGGCGCCGGGCGACCTGGCCATGCTGATCTACACCGGCGGCACCACCGGACCTTCCAAGGGCTGCATGATCAGCCACAACTATGCCTGCAGCCTGGCGCGGCAGATGCTCAAAATTTCCAACCGTAATGCGGAAACCATCACCTGGACACCGCTGCCACTGTTCCACTTCAACGCCGTCTCGACCTCGGTGCTGGCGAACATGATGGTCGGTGCCCAGGTCGCCGTTTACCCGCGCTTCTCGGTGTCGAACTTCTGGCCGGAAATCGAGCGCACCGGCGCCAACGACGTACAGTTGCTGGCCTCCATGCTACCGATGCTGGCCAATGCCCCGGACAACGATGCGATGCTGCGCTGCAAGGGACAGATCTGGATGGTCAACGGCGCCCCCTTCCCGATCCCGGTTCAGGAACTCTGGAAACAACGCTTTGGGGTCACCCACACCATCTGTGGCGGCTTCGGGCTGAGCGAATGCTCACTGCCCACACTCCTGCCGTTTGGTACGCCGATGAAACCCAATAGCTCCGGCCTGCGTAACCATGAGGACTTCGATGTCCGTATTGTCGACGATAACGACAATGAAGTACCGGCCAACACCCCCGGTGAAATCATCGTACGCCCCCGCAAACCGCACATCATGTTCGAGGGTTACTGGCGTCGTGCTGAGGACACCCTTAAAGTCATGCGTAATTTGTGGTTCCACACCGGTGACATCGGCATGTTCGACGATGATGATTACTTCTACTTTGTCGACCGCAAGAAGGACTACCTGCGTCGGCGCGGTGAAAACATATCGAGCTTCGAGGTGGAACGAGCGTTCCTGCGCCATCCTCAGGTCGACGAAGTGGCCGCCCATGCCGTGTTGTCTGATCTGGGCGAGGATGAGCTGAAAGTCACCATCACCCTTAAACCTCAGAGCAGTCTGGACAGCGAGTCACTGTGCCGGTGGGCGAGCGACGAAATGCCGTATTACGCCGTACCCCGCTACATCGAGTTCCGCACCGAACTGCCGAAAAGCCCATTGGGTCGCGTCTACAAGTTCCAACTGCGTGACGAAGGAGTCACCGCTGGCACTTGGGACCGCGAAAAGTCCGGGTTTCAGTTACAGAAGCGCTGACAAAAAAGACGGCCCGCTGATGCGGGCCGTTTCATTTCATGAGGTTCGAGGACCGATCAGTGCATCCTGCGAGATCGATGCCAGCAACCGTCTCTGGCGATCGTAGAGACGTGCCCACGTCAGCCCCCTGCCGCATTGCAGGCTAGGGCTGTCGCACACAAACAGTATCCAGTCATCGGCAACACAGGGTCGATGAAACCACAACGAGTGATTCAGGCTGGCCACGTACAGCGCCTCACGCGCGCCCAACAGCGGCACGTGGTGGCCGATGGCAGCGCCGTTGATCCAGTAATCGCTCAGGTACGCCAACGCGGCGTAGTGCATCGCTTGATCATCCAGTGGCAGAGCCAGCTTGACCCAGTAACGAAGGGAGGGCTGCGCACTCGGATAGGCCAGGCCGTCGGGGCTGTCCAGCAACCTCAGTTCAAGTCCAGGTTTGGCCAGCCACGCCAGGCTGTTACCCTGAGCATCGCAAAGCTGTGACAACGGCAACAACGTCTCAGGGTCGGCGACCTCAGGCGCGGCCACTGCATGCTCGTACCCTGCCATCGGTTGCTGAAACGTGATCTGTGCATCCACCACCCGCTTACCGAACTGGTGACCACGCACATGGCAACTGGTAAATCGCCGTCCTTTCTGCAAGATCTCGACGTCGTAGTGCAACGGTTGCGTAGGCTCGGCCCCCTGCAAAAACAACGCATGCAGCGTCGCGGGCAGCCCCTCGCTCTCGTGCTGCGCAGCCAGTAACACCTGAGCCAACAGTTGGCCGCCAAACACCCGCCCATTCAAGTTGGTATCGTGCTCAGAGGCCACGTACCGTCCCTTGCCTGACCGCTCGACACTCAGCAGACGATTGATCCCGTCTGCGACGTCGGCAAGTGGCTGCGTGCAGGTAGGCATTGGCGTCACTGCCCGACCCTCAGCGAACCCTCGACAAAGCCCGCAGATGATTCAGGCGCAGGCGGCACATCCGCCGCAGGGTTGGCAAACGTCGGGTAGCGCCCCAGCAACGGCAGCAGCACGGCAGCTGATGTAAAACTGATCATACAAAAGACCATCAGCGGTGCGTAGGAACTGCTGGTGGCGTAGAGATAGCTAAAAAAGAACGGCACCAATGTGCTCATCAGCCCGATGATCCCCATGTGCATGGCAAACACGCGGCTGTATTCGCGCATCCCGAAGTAACGGGCCATGAGGAACGCGGCAATATCCAGTTCGGCCCCCGCCCCCAAACCGACCAACAGCGAGGCCAGCATCAATGTACCGATGTGATTGTCGGCGCTGTAAAACAGAAAGCAGCCAATGGCGGGCATCAGCATTACCACGAACGCGACACCCGGCGCCCATAGGCGATCCACCAGATAGCCCACCAGCACGCGCCCCAGGATCAACGACAGACCGTAAACGCTGAATGCACTGGCCGCGTCGGCGGCGGACATGCCGCGGTCGCGCAGCATAGGCACGGTGTTCGTCACCATTCCGATCATCGACACGGTTGCCAGGGTCAGCGCCACGTTGCACAGCCAGAAGCGCTTACTGCGCATGACCTCGCGCAGGGGCAGCCCAGGCAGTTGCGAGGTGACCGGTTGATCGGTCGTCGCGACCAGCGGCGCCGGTGACTCGCTGCTAAGCCACAGGCGCGTCAGCGGCCATGTCACCAGCAATGGCAAGACCGCAAGCGTCCAATACCCGGCGCGCCAGCCCCAACGCTCGATCGCCCAGCTCATCAGATTCGGCATGACCAACGCGCACAGGCCCGTGCCGCACAGGATGATTGCCAATGCGAGCCCGCGATTGCGGTCAAACCACAGGTTGACCAGTTGGGTCCAGGTCACCATCGTGGTGCCCAGTCCGGCAAACGCCAGCAGCGTATAGCCGGCATAGAACTGCCAGATGGAGCCTTGATTCAAGGTGATCGTCAGGTAACCCAGCGGCAGGGCAAGCAGTGACACGAGCGCCACCGGGCGCACGCCATGACGCCGGATCAGCCATCCGGCCACCTGCACCGAGATGACCGAGAACCCGAACAGAAAGGCAATGCCCGGTTGAATCTGCTCCCGGGTCCAGCCAAACGCCTGCTGCAAAGGCACTACGAGCGTGCCGAACGAATACAGCGGAGCGACACTGACCGATGTACCGATACCAATGAGGGCCAGCAGCAGAATTCGCCAGCCGCGACGAAATTCGGTCAAATCAATGGATAAACGAGAGCTGAACGTACGCGGGGTATTCGACATGGACAATGCCTCCTTTATTGTATTTTTCAGGCTTGCTGGATTTTAAACACGACGATCAAATAAATGACACTGTTTTATTTATTGATTTCCTGACGGCTTACAGATCACCATGGGAGGTGACCAAAGGAGGCAGGAAATGAAAACAACACAGTGGTTCACAGGTGCCAGCGGCAACGCCATCGCGGCAGACATCAGTGGGCCGGTTTCAGGGCGGCCCGTGATGTTGCTCCACGGCGGCGGACAAACGCGCCATTCGTGGTCCCGTGCCCATGACGCGCTGGCGGAGCGTGGCTACCGCGTGATCTCGCTTGACGCCAGAGGGCACGGTGAATCGCAGTGGTTGGCGGATGGCGATTACAGCCTTCAGGCGCAAATGGACGATCTGCTCGCGGTGATCGACACGTTGCCCGCGCCTGCGGTACTGATTGGCGCCTCGATGGGCGGCGTGCACTCGTTGGTCGCGTGTGCCGAGCACCCTGGCATTGCGGCGGCGCTGGTGCTGGTGGACGTTACGCCGCAGCTCGAACCTAAAGGCATCGCCCATATCCTTGACTTCATGACCCGCCATGCCGACGGGTTTGCCAGCCTGGAAGAGGCCAGTCTGGCCGTCGATGCCTATAACCCCAACCGGGCAAAGCGCACCGAAACCAAGGGCCTTGAGAAAAACCTGCGCCTGCGTGACAACGGCCGCTGGTACTGGCACTGGGATCCGCGCTTCATCAGTGGCGATCACTCGAAACGCGTCGCCCTCGTCAGCGCCCGAATGCAAAACGCCGCAGGACGTATCGATATCCCCACATTGCTGGTTCGCGGTCAGCAAAGCGAGGTGGTCAGCCTGGAGGGCGTTGAGGCGCTCAAAGCGCTGATTCCGCAGCTTGAGTTCGTCGATGTGGAAGGTGCGGGGCACATGGTTGCCGGTGATCGCAATGATGCCTTCAATGCCGCCATTCTGGCGTTTCTGGAGCGCCATAGCCCAACACCCCTCACCTGAGTAATTGCTGGCCCGACGCTGCCTGTACCCTGCAAGCAGCGCGGTTTCAACTCAACAGCCCTTCCACTGGGCGGGGCGTTTCTCGACAAACGCCCTCGCCCCCTCCCCGGCATCCTCGCTGTTGAACACGGTCGCGACGTGCTCTGCAATCTGTGCGCTTGCCGCCTGCATGCCTTCCCGAGCGCAACGCCACATCAACTGTTTGGTGGCGGCCACACCGAGTGGAGCGTTACGGGCGATCTGAAGAGCCAATTCCAGCGCCGCGTCCAGTACCAGGCCCGCGTCGGCCACCTGGTTCAGCAAGCCCAACTGGAGTGCCCTGTCAGCGTCGATCAGTGCGCCGGTCAACCCCATCTCCAGCGCCAGCGCCAGCGGTATGCGGGCGGGAAGCAATACACCACCGCCGGCCGGAAACAGCCCGCTGCGTACTTCCGGCAGGCCGAATCGCGCGTGCCGTGCGGCAATCGCCAGATCACAGCCCAGCATCAGCTCGAATCCCCCAGCCACTGCGGAACCGTTGACCGCCGCAATCACCGGCTTGGGAAAGCGACCCTGCACGAGCAAATCAAACCCAGGGTGGGACTTCACGCCTGCGCCCTGCTCAGCCGATGCAAATGCCTCCAGGTCCATTCCGGCGCAAAACGCCTGCTCGCCACTGGCCGTCAGCACCACCGCACGAACGTCGATATCAAGGGCGATTTCCTGCAACGCCTGCCCCAACTCAAACATCAGTTCAGTGTTCAGCGCATTGCGCCGCTCTGGCCGGTTGAGGGTGAGTATTTCAATGCTGCGCTCTCGCCGCCTAAGCAGTACGGACATGGATAACTCCTGAGTTCCTGTAAGGTTGACACCCGCACGTCAACACGTGATCAGCTAAAGCCCTCGACATGATCTTGTTCGAGATTACGCCGCACCCGGCGCAGCACGCCCAGCGTCTGTTCAAGTTCGGCTGCACTCAGCCCTGAAGCCACCCGATCGGTCCACTGTGCGCTTTCCCGGTTCGCCTGTGCGTACGCCTCCTTGCCCTGCTCGGTCGCTATCAGCAGCTTCGAGGTTTTATGATGCGGATTGTCCGCATACACCAGCAAACCCTGCTGCGCCATGACGTCAGCGATTCGCTGAATGCCCTGGCGTGCATGACCGAGGCTGCGTGCAATGCGGGCCACGGTAGGCGGTTGTGGTGCAACGACAATCGCCGCCAACACAATCGCCTGGGCCGAACTGCCCAGGGACGAGGCTTTGTTGACGCTCAACACGCGGCCATGCAGCCGCAAAATTTCGTCCACCAACTCGGCGACCCGCGCCCCTTGCTCTGTGTGCACAGACCGGTCAAATGCCAGCCGCCCCTCATTCACGGGTAGATCGTTCACGTGAGCTCTCCTCTCAATAGATGACAATAGATTGTCATCTATTGACGCCTGACGAAATGCTCAGATCAGGACAACGCACACGCGAAGCGCAGCTGCGCAGCGTTCAACGACCAACAAAACGAAACGTCCCGGTACCGATGGCCAGGAGATCACCGGCCTCGTTGTGAATTTGCGCATCGCAAAACACCAGCGTGCGGCCACCGCCACGAAGCCTGCCACGCGCAGTAATCAGCGTACCGACACCACCTCCAGGGCGCAGAAACTGGGTCTGCAGATCGACAGTGACGCACATACGGTTATCGCGCAGGTGAGTCGAACAGGCCATCACGACGTCCATCATGGTCATCAGCAAGCCGCCGTGAGCCGAAGCGCCGCCATTCATGTGAATCGGTCGCAGACGCAGAGACAGGCTCATCCCGTCCTCGTGTACCTCGGGTGCCCCCACGATCCCGAGGTGCGCCAGGTAGTTATCCAGGCTCTCCAGGGGTGCCAGCGCATTGAATCCGGCGTTCTGTGGCAATGTCGTGTCCATGTTCATAGGCATTCCTCAGGGTTTGATCGGTGCAGCAGTTGCTGCCAATGCCGGCGAGCGAGGTCGAGTGATCCGGGGTGGGTCATGATTCGAAACCGGCGATTGCAAATGGCGCTGACCACCTCATCGGCAACGTCAGCGGCCGAGACCTTCGCGTCGCCCAAGGCGTTGTCGACCTGGCGTGCGAACGCGGCAGCCGGATCGCTGGGCGCCGCACACTGGCTGTCAGGATGATCGCGTCCCGGTCCGGTCATTGCGGTGTTGACAAGGCCAGGACAAAGCACCGACACGCCGATATCCGCAGCCGTCTGCTTCAACTCCAAACGCAGCGACTGACTCAGCGCCAACAGTGCATGTTTCGAGGCGATGTAAGGTGCGATGTACGGCAAGGCAATCAAGGCGCCCATCGACGCCGTGTTGACGATATGGCAGCGGCGCCCGCTGGTGATCATTCGCGGCACAAAAGCATGAAGGCCATGCACAACCCCCAGCAGATTGACGTCCAGCACTCGCCGCCAGTTCGCCGGATCCTGCGCCCAGCACTCCCGGGGGCGATCACCGGTGATGCCGGCGTTGTTACACAGCACGTCGGCACCACCCCATTCATCCACTTGCCGTGCCAACGCCTGAACACTGTCGATGTCCGTAACATCCACTGCCACCGCCTGCACGCGCAGCCCTTCAGCCGACAGGTGTGCGACCGCCTGACGTAACGGCGCGCCTGGCAAATCCGCCAGCACAACCTGCGTACCCAGTCGTCCGAACGCCCGCGCCATCGCCAATCCGAGGCCGCTCGCCGCGCCCGTGACAACCGCTGTCTGATAATGCCAATCGCTCATTGCATCTGCCTCGTTCCTTTCTTGCCGATGACAGGCAGGGATCTGCGCTTTATGCCGATAGCCGTCATAGCGTTCCCGTTCACGGCAAGCCGCCATCAACCTTGATCAGTGATCCGGTGGTGTAGCTCGAATGAGGACTGGCCAAGTACAACGCCGTGGTGATGATTTCTTCCGGCAGGCCCGGGCGCCCCAACGCGTTGTCGCACCGCTCACGCCTTTCGGCGGGCCACGCCTTGGCAATATCAGTCAGAAACGGGCCTGCGGAAATCGTGTTGACTCGCACTTTGGGGCCATACTCCTGCGCAAGCCCCACACTCATTGCATTCAACGCGGCCTTCGCTCCCGCGTATGCGATGATCTGCGGTGCGGGCCTGAGGCCCCCGGTGCTACTGATATTGATGATCGAACCACCCTCGCCTTGGGCCATGCGCTGCGCCACCAGGGCGCTAAGCCGAAACGGCCCTTTGAAATTAAGCCCGACGACTTTGTCGAACAGCGCTTCGGTCACTTCATGGGTGGGCACTGCCGGCGACATGCCCGCGTTGTTGACCAATACGTCGATGCGCCCGAATTCGGCATACACCGTTTCGACCAGCGCCTCGACTTCATTCCAGTGACCGGCATGGCAGGCGACGGCCAGCGCCCGCCGCCCCAACGCGCGCACCTCGGCGGCCACCTGCTCGCACGCCTCCAGCTTACGGCTGGCAATGACCACGTGCGCCCCATGCCCGGCAAACGCTTTGACCATCTGGTAACCCAGCCCGCGACTGCCCCCCGTGACCAGCACGACCTTGTCGGACAGGTCGAATAACCCCGTGTTGGCGTTCATCGTCAATCCTCAAGGAGGTGGGCATAACGCACGCGCGCTGCAGCGATTTTTGGCGGCAAGTGCTCGCTCGGGAACAGCGTTTGCGCCGCTTTGTGTGCGCGCAGCAGTTCGCGCGCCACGGTGATTTGATGCACCTCGGTGGGGCCGTCAGCCAAGGCCATGGTCGGCACGTTCAGCCACATGTACGCCAATGGGGTTTCAAAGGTCGCGCCCAGCGAACCATGCAAGTGGATCGCACGCCGCACGATCTCCAGATAGGTTTTCGCCATCGCGACCTTGACCATCGCGATATGGCCACGCGCCTTGCGTGGATCTCCGTGGCTGTGGTCAATCAGCCAGGCGGTTTTCATGACCAGCAGGCGCAATTGCTCCAGCTCGATCTGGCTGTCGGCAAGCATCACCTGCACGGTGGTTTTATCCGCGAGCAACGTGCCCTGCGTCCGTCGGCTCAATGCGCGCTCGCACATCATGTCGAGCGCACGCTGACACTGACCGACCGTACGCATGGCGTGATGAATACGGCCGCCGCCCAGGCGCGCCTGAGCCACGGCAAAACCGCCCCCCGGCGCGCCGAGCATATGGTCCAGGGGCACGCTGACCTGGTTATAACGCAGGTAGCCTTCGGTGGCCTCGTCCAGCTCCAGACGCTCGCCCATGTGCGGCACATTGCGGATGATTTCCAGTCCCGGCGCTTCCTTGGGCACGATGAACATCGACATCCGCGACTGAATCGGCGCATCAGGATCAGTGACCGCCAACACCAGAATGAAAGACGCGTAACGGGCGTTGGACGAGTACCACTTCTCGCCGCTGATCAGCCAGCGGTCTCCATCCCGAATTGCACGGGTGGTGAATTCGCGTGGATCGGCACCGCCCTGCGGCTCGGTCATGGAAAAACACGAAACGATCCGTCCGTCCAACAGCGGTTGCAGGTATCGGGCCTTTTGCTCGGGTGTCCCGAACATTGCCAGGATTTCCGCGTTTCCGGTGTCGGGCGCTGCCGTCCCAAAGACCGTGGGCGCCCACAACGAGCGGCCCAGGCGTTCGTTCATCAACGCCAATTTGAGTTGGCCATAACCCTGTCCGCCCAAGTGCGGATCAAGGTGGCACGCCCACAACCCCTGCTCACGCACCTTGTCTTGCAGCGGCCCTAGAATGGCCCGGGATCTGGCGTGTTGCGTGTCGTATACCACGCTGACCGAAGGAAAGAGCACGTCCAGCGGCTCGACCTCCTCAATCAGAAAACGGTCGATCCAGTCCAGCTTCGTTTGAAATTCGGCGTCGGTCGCAAAATCCCACATGTTGATGTTCTCTTGGTTGAGTGGCGCTGGCGCGTTCAGGCGTCGGCGATCAGTTGATGTGCCTTGCGAATCAGCCAACTGGCGTAATCGTGCAGGTACACGCCGATCTCTGTGGGTGCCTTACCCGAGAGCGAGCGGGCATAGGTGCCCTCAAGCAGGCAGGCCAACTTGTAACAGGCCAGCACGAAGTACCAAGGCATGCTGCTCATATCGCGGCCGGAGAGTTGGCCGTACAAGGACACCAGGTCAGCGCGGCTCATGAACCCGTCCCAAGGACGAACGATCGGATTGGCGCCGCTGCCGCCTTGCGGATCACCCGGCTCACGCCATGACGTAAGCACCCAGGCCAGGTCCAGCAAGGGGTCGCCCAAGGTCGACAGCTCCCAGTCGATCAAGCCGGTGATCTTCGCAGCCTTGAGGGAAAACATGACGTTGGGCCATTGCAGATCGCCGTGGATAATGCCGATGCGCCCACCCGCGGGCAGGTTGTCCATCAACCATTGCCCCACTCGGTCGATCTGGTGCAAGTCAGACAGTTCGTAGCCGGGCGTCTCGCGGTAGCTGTCCAGTTGCGAGCGCCAGCGTTCCACCTGGCGTCCGTGCCAGTTATCGGGTTTGCCGAAGTCCGCCAACCCGAGCGCCTGATAATCCAGTGCACCTAAAGATGCCGCGGCATCGACGAACGCTTCGCCCATCTGCCAGCGCCAATGTTTGTCAGTGGCGTAGCGCCCTTGCAGTTGCTCGACGGGCGCGCAACCTTCCAATGCCTCCATCACGTAAAAACTGGCGCCGATGACTGAGTCGTCAGAACAGGCCGCGAGTAGTTCCGGGTGAGGTACATTGCTGCCTTTGAGCGCAGCCAGCACCCTGGCTTCCCGTTGCATCGTGCTGTTGCTGTGTGCCCGCAGATGACGCGGTGGACGCCGCAGAACAAAGCGAGCGCCTTCGCGCTGCATCAGAAACAAGTGGTTCTGCGACCCGCCGCTGAGTGCTCGCACGCTTTGAATGGGCCCCTTACCCGGCAGCCTGGCATGTTCAAACCAGGGCAGCAGCGTTGACCAATCCAGCAAACCGTCAAAATCCGACAGTGCTCCGGCTGCATCTCCTGGCATCGATTGTGTGTGGCTCTGCGTCATCTGCGTTGCCCTTTTTGTTGTTATGGGTTTTGTGGTGATGAGAAGACGCTGTCATCACTGCGGGATAACAGCGCAACGCAACTATGGCACCACATAACCAATATGACAACACATTGTCATTTTAGATACCACAGGCCAAATACCCACCATCAATGGGCAGCACGACTCCGTTAATGAAAGAGGCCGCCGGGGAGCACAAGAACACAATGCCCGCCGCCACCTCTTGTGCACGGCCCCAGCGGCGCATCGGCGAGCGCGCCAACACCCTGGCATTGCGCGCCTCATCGGCCTGTATGCCACGGGTCATGGGCGTGTCGATCCAGCCTGGCGCGACCGCATTGACCCGAATACCCTCGGCCGCCCAGGCCAGCGCCAGACTCTTGGTCAATTGCGCAACGCCCCCTTTACTGGCTGCGTAAGCGGGCGCCGTGGGGCTTCCAAAGAAACTCATCATCGACGCCAGATTCACCACGCAACCGCCGGTTTGTTGCAGCAAAGGATGCGCCGCATAACACGCTCGCATCGTCCCGGTCAGGTTGATCTCCAGGGTGCGCAGGAATCCTTCCTCTGAAAATTCGCTTGCGCCTCGCCCAACACCGGCGGCGTTAACCAGGACATCGAGCCGCGCCAGGTCGCGGAACAACTGCGCGACCGCACCGGCGTCGGAAACATCGAGGCAAGCCACCTCAATCCCGCGCATCAGCGGATTTTCCTGACACTCAATCACTTCTCGCTCACTCACGCCGGTCACTTGAACCGCACTGCCAGCGTCGCGCAATGCAATGGCCGTTGCCTGCCCGATACCGCTGGTGCCGCCAATGACCAAAGCCTGTCGAGTGGTTAGGACTTGACTCATCACCTCGTACTCCCTTTGCGTTCTGGTGGATGCAATACCGGCCAGTCGAATGTTTGGAAAGCGGTATTGACGACCTGATATTAGCTGACATATCGTCAGCTTTGAACAACAAAACCAAAAGGAGCATTCCATGAGTGCCGTCAATTACCCGATCTACGATGTTGACCGCCATTTTTACGAGCCGCCGGAAGCCTTCCTGCGGCATCTGCCCAAGGAGTTCCGCAAGGACTTCCAGTACGTGCAAATCAACGGTCGGACGAAGCTGGCGGTGGGCGGCATCATCAGCGACTACATCCCCAACCCGACCTTCGACGTCGTAGCGGCACCGGGCTCCCATGAGAAGTGGTACCGCGGCGACAACCCGCAGGGACTGTCCCTGCGTGAAATTGGCGGTGAACCGATCCCGTCCGATCCAGCCTTCTACAGCGGTGAGGCACACCTGAAAGTGATGGACGAGCAAGGCATTCATGCCGGGTTGTTCATCCCGACCCTGGGTTCGGTGATCGAAGAGCGCCTCGCGCACAAACCGGAAGCGATTGCTGCCCTGTTCCACTCCGCTAACCAATGGCTGGCTGAAGACTGTGGGTTTGCCCGGGATAACCGACTGTTCCCGGTGCCGATGATCAACCTTTACGACGTTGACCAGGCCGTCGAAGAGCTGGAGTTCGTGATTAAGTCAGGTGCACGGGTCGTCGGCATACGCCCTGCCCCGGTGGCCGGGATCAAAGGCGGTCGCTCGATGGGCTTCACCGAGTTCGACCCGTTCTGGGCCCGCGTCAACGAAGCGAAGATCTTCGTGATGCTGCACGTCTCCGACTCTGGCTACGACAAGGTCTATCGCTGGTGGACGGCGGGCGGCAAAGGGGAATTCCGCCCATTCGAAAAAGATGTCTTCGGCGAAGTCCTGGACTGGATGGGCCGGGCGATCTCGGACACTCTGGCCGCCCTCATCTGCCACGGTGTGTTCGACCGTTTCCCGGACGTACGTGTTGCCTCACTGGAAAACGGCTCATCCTGGCTTGAGCCGCTGCTGGGCCGCCTGGCGCACAACTACAAGAAAATGCCCAAATCGTTCACGCGCGATCCCGTCGAAACATTCCGCAAACACGTCTTTGTTTCGCCGTTCTACGAAGACCCAGTGTCCAAGGTCATCGAGTTGATCGGCGCCAATCGCATCCTGTTTGGCAGCGACTGGCCGCATCCTGAAGGGCTGACTCATCCACTGGATTTCTTCAAGGACATCGAAGACCTCAGCCCGCAAGACACCCAACTGATCATGAGCACGAACCTCAAGGGCCTGCTCGAAGGCCACCGCGACTGAAACACCACGCTAACGACACGCTCCTCTTGGCCCGCAGCTCGCTGCGGGCTTTTTTTCTTTCTGCGGGTCAACGAGCAGAAGGCTCAAGCGCAGCGTCACTGCTGGACGATGCCGCCGGGATCGCCAGTCGGTACATCACCCACAGCGCGAACACCGTCATCGCCGCCGCAAGCAACAACGCAATGCGAGTACCAGTCTGAATAGCGACCAGCCCCCAAAACGCCCCTCCGATGGCCATCGACCCCTGAAACACCAGCATGTAGATCGCCACAGAACGCGCCCGCACATGAGAGGGCACCGCCATCTGAATGGCTGCCAGATTACTGGTGCCAATCAGCATCCAGCCAATCCCCGCCAGAAACAGCGCCGGGGCTTGCAGCCACACGTCCGAGATCAATGCCAGGACCACTGTGCCCAGCGTGTAGGCGGCGCACGCCAGCGCCAACATTCCGTTGATCCCCATGCGCTGACGCAGCCCGGTGATCACCAGCGCGCCGAACAGCGTACCGGCACCGATGCTCCCCAACAGCATGCCGTAACCACCAGCGCCCGCCGACTCACTGGCCACCACCGGTAGCAACGCCCACAGCGCGCTGCCCGCACCGACGAAGGCCACAGTGCGCAGGCTTTGATCGCGAATCACCCGCGAGTTACGCGCAAAACTCACCGCTCCCGCCAGGCCGGAGCGCAGGGTTTGCGCCGGTGCCGACGTATCACGCGGCGGCGAACGCAGCGTCATGACCGCAAGCAAGGATCCACTCAGGAGCAACCCGCACGCCGCGAAAACCATCGTCACGCCCGAAACGCTGACCAGCCCCCCGGCAATCGCCGGACCAACCGCGCGCGCCGAGCTGTAGGACACCGATGACAACGCCATCGCAGAACCCATGAAAGCCATGGGCACCGACTCGGCCTGGCTGGTGTACCAGGCCGGGCCTTGCATCGCAAAACCGATGCCGAAAGCAAAAGTCAGAAACAGCAGCGTCCACGGGCCAAGCCAGCCGAGGGCGCAACAGATCACCAGCACCACCGCACTCGCCAGCATCGCACTGTGAGTCACCAGCAAATAGTTACGCCGGTCAAACACATCGGCGAACACCCCGCCCGGCAGTCCAAACAGAAATGAGGGCAAGCTGATCGCGGTTTGCACCAGCGCCACCAGCAACGGAGAAGTCGTCAGCGACACCATGACCCAAGCGGCGCCCACGCTTTGCATCCAGATTGCCAGGTTCATGGCCAGGGCGCCCAGCCATAGCCAGCGAAACGCGGGAAAGCGCAACGGTGCCCAAAGTGAATCAGTGAAACGTGAATCGTCCATCGACGGGTTCCTGTCTGCGGTCCGCTTGACTGGCAACTGGATTGTCGCCATAGTCATAGCTGACTGTTTGACAGTTATTCTACAAAAATAAAGTACAACTGCCACACATAGCTGAGATTCAATTATCAGCTACCAACAAGGTGTCAGTTAAATAACGCCAGCAGATGCTGAGCGCCGACCGGCAAGGATCTTCAAGTATGCCGTTACGACCCGACGCAGAATTTCAGGAACACCTGGCCCAAGGCCGTTTCATGCTGCAGCGCAGCCGCGCCAGCCAGCGCTGTTTTTTCTACCCGCGCACGCTTGAGCCGGGTTCCGGCGCCCTGGACCTCGAATGGGTGCAGGCCAGCGGTCTGGGCACGGTTTACGCCATCACCGTGGTCCGTCCCAAGCCCCCTGCCGAACCTTACAACGTGGTGCTGGTGGATTTGGCGGAAGGCCCGCGAATGATGAGTCGGGTCGAATGCACACCCGCAGACAGCGTGAAGATCGGCCAGCGCGTCCGTGCGCGGATCAACCGCGACGCCGAGCGGTTCTTTGTCGTGTTTGACCCTGATCACTTCGAATAACAAAAGGCAGACCCTACACATGAACAATCCAATGTCCCTGCAGGGACGTACGATCATCATCACCGGCGCAGGCCAGGGCATCGGACTGGCCATTGCCAGGTTCGTTCTGGCACAAGGTGCGAACGTCGCCGCGGTCGATCTTGACGCCGGCATCTTGCAGACCGCTGCGCAAGAACTGGGCGAACGCTACCTGCCTTTCGCGGGCAACGTGGTCGACGCGCAATTTGCCGAACAGGTCATCACCCAATCCATCGCCCGCTTCGGTGCCGTGCACGGTCTGGTCAACAACGCCGGCATCGGCCGCCCGGCGATGATCGAAAAAATGACCCTCGAACAATGGCAGCAAGTACTGGAGGTGCACCTTACCGGGTCCTTCCTGTTCACCCAGGCGCTGGGGCGGCATTTGATCGAACGCGCCAAGAGCGGCGACAAGGCCCCCGGCGCCATTGTGTTCATCTCCTCCGACGCGGGGCGGCGCGGCAGCCTGGGGCAGATCAACTACTCTGCCGCGAAATCAGGCATGTTCGGCATGGCCATGACCGCCGCTCGGGAATGGGCGCGCTATGGCATTCGTTCTAACGCTGTGTGCTTCGGCATGGTGGAAACCGCTATGACCGAGAAAGTCCGCAGCGACCCGAAATTTCTCGACACCTACCTTCAACAAATCGCACTCGGTCGCTTCGCAAGCCCCGAGGAAGTTGCGGTGCCTGTCGGCTTCCTGCTCAGCGAAGGCGCCTCCTACATCACCGGCCAGGTGCTGTCGGTCAACGGCGGCTACACCATTACTGTCTGAGGGCGTTCGCCATGCACAACCCACATCCACAAGCACTGTCGGGCATTCGCGTGCTGGACATGACCCGTGTGGTCGCCGGACCTTTCGCGGGGCAAATCCTGGGCGACATGGGCGCCGAGGTCATCAAGATAGAACGCCAGGGCGAAGGCGACGACATTCGCCGCATCGGCCCGCCCTGGATCAGCGGCACCGAAGGCCAGGCCCATCAAGAGTCGACCTACAGCCAGGCCGCTAACCGCAACAAGCGATCGATCGCCATCGACTTCGCGCAGCCTGCAGGTCAGGAGCTGATTCGACAGCTCGCCGAAAGCTGTGACGTACTGCTGGAGAATTACCGCACCGGCACGCTGGCGCGCTACGGGCTGGGCTACGAGGAACTGAGCAAGATCAATCCACGCCTGATCTACTGTTCGATCACCGGGTTTGGCCAGACCGGCCCCTACGCCGAGCGGTCCGGGTATGACTACCTGATCCAGGCCATGGCGGGCGTCATGTCGGTCACCGGCCACCGCCCCGGCGAAGACGGCGAAGGGCCGATGCGCGTGGGCATCCCGGTCGCGGACGTCTGCGCGGGTCTGTACGCGGCGATTGGCGTCCTGGGCGCGCTCAACCACCGCCACGCCAGCGGCGTCGGCCAGCACATCGATGTGTCGCTGATGGATGCTCAGATGGCGACGTTGCTCAACACGTTTTCGGCCTGGTTCAACGGCGGCAAGGAACTGGGCCGTACCGGCAACGACCACCCCAGCGCCTCGCCTTATGGGGTGTACGCGGTGGACGATGGCTACATCCTGGTGGCCACGTTCAACGACCGCGAATTTGTACGCCTGGCCAACGCCGTCGGGCGCGCAGACTGGATCGACGATCCGCGGTTCGCGCGGAACGCCGCACGGGTCGCTTATCGTAGCGAGCTGTCACGGCAGTTGACTGAAGCGTTGCGTGGGCGCAGCAAAGATCAATGGATCGAACACCTGAACGCCAACACGGTCTCGTGCGGACCGATCAACGACATGGCCGATCTGGAACGAGACCCCCATGTGAAGGCCAGGGAGTCGATCGTCACCCAGCACCACCCACTCAACGGAACGATTCGCTCGGCAGCGAGCCCCATGCGCTTTTCAGCGACTCCGGTGCAGTACACCTACGCACCTCCCACGGTCGGTGAGCACACCGACGAAGTGCTGAGTCAATGGCTGAACCTCTCCCCTGAGCAGATCAGCGATTTGCGTTGCAACCACGTTATTTGAGGAAACGGGCATGTCAGCACTGTTTAATTTCAGGCCCCTGGAAATTCCCGCACGGCTCGAACCATTGCGCCAGGACGTCAGGCGCTTTCTCGCGGACGCATCGAGCCAGTGGTCCGGCTGGCAAATAGGCCACTCGTGGACTGGCTTTGATCGAGAATTCAGTCGACAAGTCGGACAGCGTGGCTGGATCGGCATGACCTGGCCACGTCAATACGGCGGGCATGAGCGCTCTGGGCTTGAGCGCTATGTGGTCGTCGAAGAAATGCTCGCGGCCGGCGCCCCCCTCGGCGCTCACTGGTTTGGTGATCGCCAGAGCGGGCCCTTGCTGCTGCGACTCGGCAGCGAGGCGCAACGCCAGCGGTTTCTACCGATGATCGCCAAAGGTGAAGCGTCATTTTGTATTGGCTTGAGCGAACCTGACGCAGGCTCCGACCTGGCCTCCCTGCGATCACGTGCCAGTCGCGTGGAGGGTGGATGGCGCCTCAACGGGCGCAAGGTCTGGACCACCAACGCACACCTCTGCGATTTCATGATCGGGTTGTTTCGCAGCGGCGGCCCGGCGGAAGTAGAAAAACACAAAGGGTTGTCGCAGTTTTTGATCGACATGCGCAGCTCAGGGATTGAGGTGCGACCGATCAAAGACCTGACCGGCGAGGCTCATTTCAACGAGGTCACATTTGACGACGTGTTCGTGCCGGATGACATGCTGGTGGGACAGGAAGGCGACGGTTGGGCGCAAGCCAGCGCGGAACTGGCCTTCGAACGCAGCCAGCCGGATCGCTACATGAGTGCCTACCCGTTGCTGCCATTGACGGTCGACGCCTTGCGCGCCGCTGGCCCGCAGGAGCGCATGGTAGCCCGGCGACTGGGTGAAGCCGAGGCCGAGCTGGTCATCCTCAGGGAGATGTCATTGTCGATACTCGGGCAACTGGTCGACGGCCATTCGCCTTCCCGCGAAGCGGCGCTGGTCAAGGATCTTGGCAACCTGCATGAGCAGCGCATGCCAGAGCTGGTGCGCGAACTGCTGGACCCTCCCGCCACGGTGGTCAAGGGCAACACGCTCAGCGAACTATTGGGGTTCCTGGTGCACACCGTTCCCAGCTTCTCGTTGCGCGGAGGCACCCGGGAAATATTGCGCGGTATCACGGCCAAGGGGCTGGGCCTGAAATGAGCGACGAAATGAACATTAGCGAGATGATGGCCCATCAGGTGAACAGGCTGTTTGCCGACGCCGTTTCCCGTGACAGTTGGGTAGCCAGTGAACAAGGACAGTTTGACACCGAGCTGTGGCAGTCGCTGGTGGCAATGGGCATTCCCTTGGCCATGTGCAGCGAATCCACCGGCGGCGCCGAAATGTCCTGGCGTGATATGGAACAGACCTTGCGCCTGTGTGGACGCTATGCAGCCCCCATTCCATTGGGCGAAAGCGTGATCGCCAGCGGTTTGCTCGACCGTGCAGGCATCGCAGTGCCGGACGGCCCGATGACATTTTCAGCCGAGCGTTTTGAACTCGATGCCCAGGGGCGTGTGCACGGAGTGGATCAGCAGCTGTCCTGGTCACCAGCAGTCCGCCATGTGGTGCTTCTGGCGGGCACGGTCGAACAACCCAGCCTCTGCCTGGTGAGCATCGACAGCGAACTGGCAACCGCTACCCCAACCTATGACCGCATGCCCGCTGGCGCGCTGAAATTGAAGGGTCAGCCGGTCACGCTAGCGCGGTCGGTGCCTTGGCTAAAGGGTGCTGATTTACGCCCTTATCTGGCGGCATTACGGGCCATCCAGATGGCCGGTGCCATGGAGCAGGTGCTCGACCTCTGTCTGGAGTACGCTGGAACGCGCATTCAGTTCGGGAAAACACTGGGCAAATTTCAGGCGATCCAGCAGTACGTCGCCGAGCTAGCGGAACACACGGCAGCAGCCCAGGTTGCCGGGTTATACGCAGCCCGTCAGATCGACGCCGATCGCGCGGAATATGGCGCAGCCATCGCCAAGAGCCTCACAGGCCGTGCCGCGACCCGCATGACGGAAATCGCCCACCAGATTTTCGGCGCCATTGGGGTGACCGATGAACACAGTTTGCACTACTTCACGCGTCGGCTGTGGCAGTGGCGTGCCGAGGGTGGCAGCGAACATTATTGGGCGGAGTATCTGGGGCGTAACACCCTGGCCGCAGAGGGTGCGACCCTGTGGCAGCGCGTCACCCGACCACTGGACTGATACGTTGGCAGTGCTGCGGACCCGCAACGGTCTGCAGCGGCCAGCACAGATCCAGGCTCAGCGCATCGCGCAGAGCGTCACCGACACCGAGTCGGCAAACCGCAAGGCATGGGGTTTGTCGATCTCGACCTGCGCCAGCGATACCTGAGGATGGTTCATCAGCACGTCCAGCACTTCCTGCGCCAGACGCTCCAGCAGTCCAAAACGGTTGCGCTCTACATGGCGGATCACCGCCTTGGTCAGCGTGCGATAGTTCACCGCGTGTTCGATGGATTCACTGTGGGTCACCTGATCGGCGAGGTATTCGAGCACCAGGTTGATCACCACATCCTGACGATTACGGATCTCCTCTTCGTTGATGCCGATGTAGGTTCGCAATCGCAGGTTCTTGATCTGGATCCGTGCAGTGGTACTGCCGAGCGCTTTCATCGTCCGCCTCCAATCAGCTGCAGAAACTCCTGCCGCGTACTACTGGACTCGCGAAAAGCGCCCAGCATCACCGAGGTCGTCATCACTGAGTTCTGCTTTTCAACGCCGCGCATCATCATGCACATGTGCCGGGCTTCGATCACCACCGCGACACCCGCCGCCTGAGTAACGTCACGCAAAGACTCGGCAATCTGGCGCGTCAGGTTCTCCTGGATCTGCAAACGGCGGGCGAACATGTCGACGATCCGCGCGACCTTGGACAGCCCCAGCACCTTGCCCGTCGGCATGTAGGCCACATGAGCCTTGCCAATAAAGGGCAGCAGATGGTGTTCGCACAATGAATACAACTCGATGTCCTTGACGATGATCATCTCGTCGGTGTCAGACGCAAACAGCGCGCCGTTGACCAGCGCCTCGACGGTCTTGCCATAACCGTTGCACAAATACTGCATGGCCTTGGCAGCACGCTTCGGAGTATCCAGCAACCCCTCACGTCGAGGGTCTTCGCCAATCTCAAGCAAGATTTCCCTGTAACGCCGGGTCAGCGCATCATCTTCCTGCATGTTCAATCCTTACCGTTCAGGGACCAGGCCCCGGCAGGCCGCGCCTGCCGGAGCTTCGCTCAGCAACGCTTGAGAACGGTGACGACGCAGGCGCCGCCCAGCCCTACGTTGTGCTGCACGCCCACACGGGCATCAGGCACCTGCCGATCCCCTGCCAATCCACGCAAGTGCCAGCTCACCTCGGCAATCTGGGCAAGCCCTGTTGCCCCCAACGGATGCCCCTTGGACAGCAAGCCGCCCGACGGGTTGGTGACGATGCGCCCGCCATAGGTGTTATCGCCGTTGCACACGAACCGCTCCGCTTCCCCCTCCGGGCACAAGCCGAGCGCTTCGTAACTGAGCACTTCGTTGGGCGAAAAGCAGTCGTGCAGCTCCACCAACTGCGCATCATCCGGACCAATACCCGCCTGCTCGTAGGCCTGGGCAGCGGCGGCGCGCGTCATTCCCGCGCCGACCACTTCAATCATGCTGCCGGACTCAAAGCTGGCGGGGCTGTCGGTGGTCATCGACATGCCGGCGATTTCGACGGTGTTCTTCAGCCCGTGCTTGCGCGCGTATGCTTCAGACACCACCACCGCCGCCGCTGCGCCGCACGTCGGCGGGCAGCACATCAAGCGCGTCACCGGGCCGAAAATCTGCGGCGATTGCATGACCTGCTCCAGCGTCAGCGGCTCAGTGAACAGCGCGTACGGATTGCGCATGGCATGGCTGCGCGCCTTGACAGAAACACGCCCAAAGAGGTCGGCACTGACGTGGTATTTCTCCAGATACTCGGCGCCAGCACCGCCAAAGTACTGAGGGCCGGCCGGGGCGTTGGCGTCCCATCCACGAATGCTCGCGGTGGCCGCGTCGAGACGCACCGTAATGGGCGTGCGCAATGCCGGATCAGTGCCCGCCAGCGCCCCCGGATTCATTTGCTCGAAACCCAACGCCAGCGCCACGTCCACCGCGCCACTGGCCACCGCCTGGCGCGCCAGGAACAATGCCGTGGAGCCACTCGCACAGGCATTGTTCACGTTGATGACCGGAATGGAGGTCAGCCCCAGCCGGTAGACCGCTGTCTGACCGGAGCAGGTGTCACCGGAGACAAAGCCGGCAAACGCCTGCTGAACGTGGGAATATTCGATCCCCGCGTCGGCCAGTGCATCGCTGGCAGCGTTGGCGCCCATCTCGTCATACATCGCACTCTTGCCAGGCTTGGTGAACTTGACCATGCCCACGCCCGCAATCAATGTCTTGTTGCTCATCCGAACCTCCACGCGCACCGGGCGCTTACTTGGCGAAATCCATCACGGTCAGTGTGGGCTCAGGCCGATAAATGGCCTCCTCGGCCGCCGCCAGGCTACGCGCCGTGAACGCAGGGTCGACACCCGCACCTGCGATCCCTGGCGCCGATACCAGCTTGAGTTCGCGCACGCTATGCCCGGACGCAAACAGGCAGTGCCCGGTACGGCTGCCGGACAGCTCACTGACCATGTACACCATCACCTCGGCCACATGCTCCGGCGCCAACTGCGCTTGCATTGCGGCGTCCATCAGCGGCGCGGTGAGCGCGGAGACCGCCGTCGGGACCAGCGTCCAGACCCGCACGCCGCACTTCGCACCTTCTATGGTCAACACGTTGGAGAATCCCCAGGCCCCCGACTTGGACGCCGCGTAATTGATCTGCCCGAAGTTGCCCACCAGGCCTGAGGGTGATGACGTATTGACGACGACCCCTCCACCGTTCTCCTTCATCCACGCGAACACCGGGCGTGTCACGGCGTACATGCTCTTCAGGTTGACCTTGAGCACCACGTCCCAATCACCCTCGTCCAGCTTGAGCAGCGACTTGTCGCGCAAGATACCGGCGTTATTGATCAAGATATCCGCGCGCCCGAAAGCGGCCAGCGCTGCGTCCAGCAACGACTGGCCGCCCTCGACGGTAGAAATGTCCTGGGTGTGAGCGACTGCCTGGCCGCCTGCTTCGCGGATCGAAGCGACCACCGAATCAGCGGTGTACTCGCCACGCTCATCGCGGCCCATGTCGTTGACGACAATCGCCGCGCCCTCTTGCGCCAATCGACGCGCATGGGCAGCCCCCAGCCCTCGCCCGGCCCCGGTAATGATCGCCACCTTGCCCTTGAGCAGTGTCATGCAGAACCTCCAATAGCTGTCATATTGTTATTCTCTGATCCCTGGGAGCGCTTCTTAACCCCCCCAAAACGCTTAACCGCATGGATAAACGCAAAGGAAAGAACCGTCCTTAGATAGATGCTACTACAGATAACTGACTATTTGACAGCTTTCAAGATCGGAGCGATGCTACACCTACAACAACGATAAAACAGAAGGAGTGCTCGGCAGTGTCACTTGACTACCAGAAGATCAAAGACTGGCCTCTTCCCCAGACCCGCCACACTTACGCTGCTCGCGATGCGATTCTTTACGCGCTGGGCGTCGGCGCGGCCCAACAAAATCCGCTACCCCCCGAAGAGCTGCAATACGTCTACGAGGAAGGTCTCAAAGCGTTGCCGACCATGGCCAGCATTCTGGCGAGCGGGCCGTTCTGGATGGCCGATCCGCAAACGGGCATCGACCTGACGCAAGTGCTGCACGGCGAGCAGTCGCTGACCCTCCACAAACCCCTGCCCGCCCAGTGCGAGCTCATCGGGCAAGACAGCGTCGACGAAATCTACGACAAGGGCGCGGGCAAAGGTGCGGTCCTGTACATGACGCGCAAGCTCTACGATGCCGCCGACGGTGAACTGCTGGCGACGTCATCGTGGTCAACGTTCATGCGCGCGAACGGCGGATTCGGCGGCACCGCGCAGAACCAGCCCAAACCGTACTCCGTGCCGGACGACCGTTCACCGGATGAGGTCCTGGACCTGCCCAGCAGGCCTGAACAGGCGACGATCTACCGCCTCTCAGGGGACTCCAATCCACTGCACATCGATCCGGCGTTCGCTCGGCGAGCCGGGTTTGACAAGCCCATCCTGCATGGCATGAGCAGTTACGGCATGGCCGGCCGCGCGATGATTCGCCTGCTGTGTGGCGACGATCCTCATCGCTTGCGCATGCTGAACCTGCGCTTCGCCTCACCCATGTTCCCCGGTGAAACCCTGCGCGTGGAGCTGTGGCGCATCAGCCCTGGAAAGGCCTGTTTCCGCGCCCGCGCCGTTGAGCGCGATCAACTCATCCTCAATAACGGTTACGTTGAATTCGATGCCTGACAGGAGACCCCACATGAACTACCAAGACATCAGCTACGAAGTCATCGGCGGCGTCGCCCGCATCTGCCACAACCGGCCCGCCCAGGCGAACGCGGAGTCGGAAAACCTGTTGGCAGAGCTGGACCATGCATTGGAAGTTGCCCGCAAAGACGATGCCGTGCGCGTCGTGATCATCGGCGGTAAAGGCAAACACTTTTCCGCCGGTCATGACCTCATGGATGGCATGGAAAAACGCGGCGACTTCTCACCCGAGCAGCACTGGCTCTGGGAAAGCGAGCACTATCTGGGCAACGCACTGCGAATCTGGGATTTCCCTAAGCCGACCATCGCCCAAGTGCAGGGCGCCTGTATCGCAGGCGGGTTCATGGTGGCGAATATGTGCGACATGGTGGTGGCGGCCGATGATGCATTCTTCAGTGATCCGGTTGCCCACAGCCTGGCGGCCGCGTCGGTAGAAGCCCTCATGCACCCGTGGGTGATGGGCATTCGCAAAGCCAAGGAATTCCTGTTCACCGGTCAGCGTCTGTCGGCCAACGATGCCAAGGAGCTAGGCATGGTCAACCACGTCGTCCCCCGCGATAACCTTGAATCATTCACACTGGAAATGGCCAACCGCATCGCCATGGCGCCGCCAATCGGCATCCGCATGCTCAAGCGCTCCATCAACCGTTCGGCAGACATCATGGGCTTTCGCAATTCATTGATGGCGCATTTCGACACGCACATCCTCAGTACGTCCACGCACGAACACCTGGACCTTGCCGCTGCGGGTATGCGCGCATCGATGGAAGCCGCGAAGAAAGCCCAGTCCTGACCGTCGTGCGTTGCCGCTCAGGCGGCAACGCTCACTCCCCTAACGCCCTGCATTTGCCCCGGAGTGCAAGATGCCGCTTGACTACGCAAAACTGATGGCCTGGCCCTTCCCGCCCATTGATCGAGATTACACTACCCAAGACCTGGTCCACTTCGCCAAGGGATTCGGTGCCGGCGTTGACAGCGCGTGGGCGACCGTCGACGCACCGTATTTGCGTCCGGACACCACGCTGCAGGCGTTACCCATGGCGGCCGTAGCCTTGGCCGATGGTGAGTTCTGGCAGCAAGATCCGGCCACCGGTATCGACTGGCGGCAATTGGTACACGTGCAGGAAAGCCTGGCATTGCATCGGCCGCTGCCCAGCTCAGGCCGGGTACGGGTGACGCAAAAAGTGGCGGACATTTTCGACCGGGGCAGCGATAAAGGTGCCCAGATGCTCCAGAACTTAGAATTGAGTGACGCACAGGGACCGATCGCCAGTATCGAGGTCAGTACGTTGTTGCGCGGTAACGGCGGCTTCGGCGGGCAACCAAACAACCGACCACATCTGGCGCCGATTCCACAACGCGCTGCCGACGCGACAATCGAAATCAAAACGCCGCAGGATCCGCATTCGGCGTTTCGCTTGAACGCCGACATCAATATCGGCAAAGGCACAGAGAAGATCATGATTCGTGGGTTGGGGTGTTTTGGTCTCGCCGGGCGAGGTGTGATTGCCCTGAGCTGTGACAATCACCCGCAACGACTGAAGAAAATCGCCGTGCGTTACGCAGGCCCCATGTACACCGATGAAACCATGCGCCTTGAGCTGTGGCATATCACGGCGGGCCAGGTTGTGTTCCGCCTGCACGCCGTGGAGCGCGACCAGCCCGTGCTCAGCCAGGGGGTCGCGCATTTCGATCCCCTGGACTGACCTTTCGCCAGCACTCAGCTCATTCTTGATTCTGGGGCGCGGGAACAGCCTCTGAAGATTCTGGCGTTGCCTTGGCACGACGCGCCTTGGCGGCTGCCGGTGTGGCGGTGGTGACGGGCACAACCGGCTCTTCATTCGAACCCCGCAAAGTCTGCGCGATAATTCGCGCAATCGCCGCATTCACCCGCTTGGCGCCCAAACCACGCTCCATCAACACGGGGTCGGTCGCGGCCATCCTCTCCATGGAGGCATGCAGTGCGGTTGCTTCTGCGTAAGCGTCGCCGCGCTTGCGCCCGCCCTCGGCAGGGTTGACGGCCAGGATCAGCTTGGCGAAACGCTCGATGAACGGGATATAGGTGTTCATGCGCAACTCGTCGAAGCGTGGGTCGCCTCGGTCCGCTTCCAGATTGCGATAGCGCAGTACTTCCCGATGACGGCTCCAGACCGCATTCAGCGCTTCAATCAGCACCAGCGCTTCCTTTTCGAACGTTCCGGGTGCCCAAGGCGTTTCGAGCAACTTGGCGACCTCGGCCATGTCTTCGTTGGCCACCAGCCCCAAGGCGTACAGCACGTCCTGGACGTCGTCGAAGTACATGTAAAAGCTCGCGGACGAGGTACCGGCGGCTTTAGCGATCGCGACCGCCGTGATATCGACCAGCGGGTGGGTAAAGAGCAATCTGCGGGTTGCCATCATCAATTTGTGGCGGGTTTCCTGGCCTTTGCGGCCCAGCACCTGCCCTTGCTTATTCATCGTGACATCGTAAGCCATTGTTTGCCCCTCTGGATCCACACCTGTACCGGCCACCTGTCAATGTGCGCGTACTGAAAACAGGAACATCTCACCTAAAAACAGATGAAGCAACAGTTATACCAAATGCCGCGCGGAGCGGCGAGAGCTGATTCCGCAGAAATTACGCAGTGCAGCACACTGATCAATTCAAAAAGACCAATAGCTGACATATTGACAGTTATCGACAAAAGAAACGATCATCGACCCACCCGGTTTACGCGCCGTGGTTTCAGCATCGGAGGTCCGCATGTCAGGTATGGTCGAAGGTAAGGTCGTGGTAATCACCGGGGCCGGAAGTGGTATTGGCAAGGCATTTGCGCTGGGGTTCGCGGCGCAAGGGGCGAAGGTCGTGGTCAATGATCTTGGCCGGGACAGCGACGGCCACAGCGCTGCCGAACAGGTCGTTGCGCAGATTCGCAATCAGGGTGGCGAGGCCGTTGCCAGCACCGACAGCGTGTCGCAATGGGACAGCGCACAACACATTGTTCAGGCAGCGCTGGACAATTTTGGCCGGATCGATTGCGTCGTGAACAACGCCGGTATTGTCCGGGACCGGTTCTTTTTTAAGATGAGCCTTGAAGAATGGCAGGCCGTAATGGATGTACATCTCAATGGCTCGTTCTACGTCGCGCGTGCCGCAGCCTGTTACTTCAAGGAGCAGAACAGCGGCGCGTACATCCACATGACCTCCACCAGCGGGCTGATTGGCAACCCCGGCCAGGCCAATTACTCCGCAGCGAAAATGGCCGTTGTGGGTTTGTCCAAAAGCATTGCACTGGACATGGCCCGTTATAACGTGCGCTCGAACTGCATTGCGCCTTGGGCATGGACAGCCATGACAGCATCGGTCCCCACCGACACGCCGGAAGCTGCGGCGCGGATGGAAAAGCTGAAAACCATGGAGCCGGCCAAGATCGCCCCGCTGGCGGTCTACTTGGCCAGCGATGCCGGGGGCGGGGTTTCCGGGCAGATATTTGGCGTGCGCGCCAACGAAATCTACCTGTTCTCGCAGTCACGGGTGATTCGCTCGGTGCACCGCAGCGATGGCTGGACACCACAGAGCATTGCCGAACACGCGATTCCGGCGATGCAAAACTCGTTCTACGACAACATCCCTTCCCCGCAGCTCACGACATGGGACCCACTGTGATGACGATCAATGAACAGGTGTCGAGCAATACTGTGCTGGAAGTCATTGGCACCGGCTTCCCTTGGGAGGACCTGCCTGTCGGCCGTCGTTTCCGCACCTATGGCCGCACCCTGACCGATGCCGACATCGTCAATTTCATATCAGTGACTGGCATGCTCGAAGTGCTGTTCACCAATGCAGAATTTCGTCAGGAGGCCGGGTTCGACGGGCGTCTGGTTCCGGGCGCGCAGGTGTTCTGCATCGCTGAGGGGCTGTTGTTCCAGACCGCCCTGCAGGGCGTTGGCGTGGCGTTCCTGAACATGGAAATGGACATCAAGGGGCCTAGCTTCGCAGGCGATACCCTACACGTTGAAGTTGAAGTCATAGAAGCGCGGCCTAGCAAAGGCAGGCCCGGTATGGGTCTGGTGCGAACCCGCAATCAGGTGGTCAAGCAAGACGGAAGCGTCGTCATGGTTTACAGCCCCCTGCGCCTGGTGAAAGGTCGAGCCAATCTGGCGTGAAACGATGGTCAAAACCGTGTGTGCAGCCTCTATAACAACAAGCATCGACAAGGTGTGAACAATGAAGAAGTGGCAATGTTTTTTCTGCAGCTTTATTTATGACGAAGCCTTGGGCATGCCGGACGACGGCATCCTCCCTGGCACCCCATGGGCCGAGGTGCCTGAGGACTGGCTATGCCCTGAATGCGGAGCCACCAAAGAAGACTTCGCCATGCTGGAAATGGCCTGAGCCAAATGGAGGATGCCATGACACATCTGACGGCGATCATTGGCGCAGGTCATGCGGGCAGCGAAACCGCCATCGCATTGCGACAGCAAGGTTATACAGGGCGCATTGTCCTGATTGGCGATGAGGCGCACCTGCCCTACCAGCGCCCGCCGCTGTCAAAAGCGTTTCTGCTGGCCAGCGATCCGCAGGCGAGCGAAATCCGCCCGCAAAGTGCCTACGCTCAAGCGGGTATCGAATTGCGGCTGGACACCCGCGCCCTGCGGGTCGACACCGCGAACCGCGAAGTGCATCTGGAAGGTCAGCCACCCCTGCAGTTCGACCAACTGGTATTCGCCACCGGGTGCAGCCCTCGCCCCTTGCAACTGAGGGGTTTGGGGCAACACCGCGCTGCGAACCTGCACTACCTTCGTCACGTGCAGGATGCAACGGGCCTGCGCAGCCAGTGGCGCGAAGGACAGCGACTGGTGATTGTCGGTGGCGGCTACATCGGCCTTGAAGTCGCAGCCGCCGCCGTGCAGCGAGGTCTCAGGGTTACCGTGCTGGAATCCCAGGAGCGGGTGCTGGCCAGGGTTACGGCCACTGAGGTGTCACATTTCTATGCCCATGTGCACCGTGCCGCAGGTGTCGACCTACGGCTGGATACACAGCTGGACGGTGTGCAACTGGACGATGCGGGCAATGTTTGCGAGCTGGTCACAGCCACCGGCGAACGGATCGCTGCCGATCTGATGCTAGTGGGCATTGGTGCGCAGCCTAACGTTGAATTGGCCGCAGCATCCGGACTCCCAATCGATAACGGCATTCTGGCTGACGAACACACCGGGCAGGTCATGCCCGGTGTCTACGCAGTGGGCGATTGCTGCAATCGATTCAGCAGCCGCTACCAACGCCATGTGCGGCTGGAGTCCATTCCCAACGCCAGCGAACACGCCCGCAACCTTGCACTGGCCCTGACCGGAAAACCCACTGTGCCGCCTGCAGCGCCGTGGTTCTGGTCGGACCAATACGACCTCAAGCTGCAAATCGCAGGCTTGAGCCAGGGTTACGATCAGGTGGTGATTCGCGGCTCCATTGCCCTGCACTCCTTCGTCGCGTTTTATCTACGCGGCGATACGCTGATCGCTGCCGACTGCATTAACCGCATGCAAGAGTTTGCCGCTATCAAAAAGCTGGTGCAGGCGTCTGCCAGGGGCATTGCCACGCATCTGGGTGACGAGTGCGTCAGTCTCAAGGAATTGTCGACGACAGTCGCTGCCTGAGCTCAACAACAACCCATTAACTGACATTATGTCTGTTATTGTATTGAACCCGCTTCACAGTAGTAGTAACGTTGGGCTTCGCATACAACAAAAACCCTAGCCGTCCAGAACCTGCCCGCCTGCCAGCGGAACCCGAGACGGCTTGAGCGATGGAGACAGTGCATGAAACTGGATGACCTGATTCTGGTGAGCGTTGACGACCACATTGTCGAGCCGCCGACGATGTTCGAACAACACCTGACCACGGCGCAAAAAGCCTTCGCCCCCCGAGTGTTGAAGGACAAGAACGGTGCCGACTACTGGCTCTTCGAGGGGCGTCGCGCCGGCAACATTGGTCTCAATGCCGTGGTCGGCCGCTTACGTGAGGAGTACGGGTGCGAACCCATTTCCTTCGATCAGATGCGCAAAGGCGCGTGGGACATCGATGCGCGTATCGAGGACATGAATGCCAATGGCCTGCTGGCCTCGATCAACTTCCCCAGTGTCGTCACGTTCGACGGCAGCCTGTTTCATCAGTTCGACAACAAACAAAACGCGCTGACCCTACTACGCGCCTACAACGATTGGCACATCGATGAGTGGTGTGGCAGTTACCCAGGGCGCAACATTCCCAACGCCATCGTGCCCTACTGGGACATCAATGCCACAGTCGCGGAAATCAAGCGCGTGGTCGCCAAGGGCTGTCACGCCATCTCGTTCTCGGACAACCCGTCTCTGAAGGGCCAACCCAGCATTCATGATGCGCACTGGGAACCTCTGTGGAAGGTGTGCGCCGAAAATAAGGTCATGATCAACATTCACATCGGCTCAGGCGCCCAAGCCCCCCACGCCTCGCAACAATCACCGATCGATGCCTGGATCGTGACCATGCCGATTTCCATCGTCAATTCGGCAGCCGACTGGCTGCACCTCAAGGCGCTGCAACGCTACCCGGACCTTAAGATCGCGCTGTCCGAAGGCGGCATCGGCTGGATTCCGTACTTCCTTGAACGTGCCGATTTTGTACACGAGCATCACAAGGCCTGGACCTACGCTGACTTTGGCAAGAAGAAGCCGAGCGAGGTGTTCCGCGAGCACTTCCTGACCTGCTTCATCGACGACCGCTTCGGCATCAAAAACCTCGATGAGATCGGCGAAGACAACGTCGCCTACGAGTGCGACTACCCCCACTCGGACACGATCTGGCCCGAATCGGCAGACATGCTGCTCAACTCACTGCAAGGGCTGCCACAGCGCAGTATCGACAAGATCACCCACGGCAACGCGCTGCGCCTGTATAGCTTCGATGCCTTCGCCATGATGGGCGGGCGGGAAAACTGCACCGTGTCGGCGCTTCGCAATCAGGCTCGTCATGTCGACACCAGCGCCAAGTCCTACGGTGGCCCGGCGCCCTTGGCTGAAGGCGAAACACGCCGCTGCGTGACCTCCGGCGACATCATCGCCATGTTCACCAAGGTCTCTCAGGAAGACGGCAAACTCACCGCCGAAAACGCCTGATTAGCCGACGCACAAGGGCCGACGCCTGCCGTCAGTTCTTGTGCGTCAGGGCTAGATGCGAGTCCTTGATGAGAACCGTCCAGGAGACTGACCATGCTCTATGACTACCAGTGCCACCTTGCCCAATGTGATAGCGAGGGTGTCCAGCCTCGTCCTTTGACGCCAGAGCAGGTCGCGGCATTGCTGCTCCTGCTCGAACACCCGCCCGCGTTTGAGGAGCCGGTCCTGATAGCCCTGTTTGAACAGCACGTTGGGCACGACGTTCGCAGTCAGGCGCTCAAGCACGCCTTCCTGCAGTCAATCGTAGAGGGCTCACCACGCTGCAATCTGATTGGCCCCGCCACGGCCCAACGCATGCTTGAGGCCAAAACGGAACGCGCTGCCCATGGGTGAGCCGATTCGCTATGAGCAGCAGAACGGCATCGCGGTTCTCACGCTAGATCGCCCCGAAAAACTCAACGCCCTGACCAATGCGATGTACCTGCAACTGGCGGAGCGGCTGCGCCAGATCAACGCCGACGCGCACATCAAGACAGTCATCGTGCGAGGCTCCGAGCAATGCTTCACGGCAGGCAACGATCTACACGACTTTGTTCAGGCGCCGCCCACTCATCAGTCAAGCCCTGCATTCACCTTCATGCATGCCGTGATCGAGCTCGATAAACCGCTGATTGCGGCCGTTTGCGGACCTGCGATTGGCATTGGCACCACCTTGTTGTTGCACTGCGATCACGTCGTCACAACCCATGACGCGAAACTGCGTACCCCTTTCGTAAAACTGGGTTTGACCCCCGAATTCGGCTCCTCACTGCTCCTGCCCCAACTGCTCGGCCATGCCCGCGCCGCGCATTTGCTGGTGCTGGGTGAAACCATTTCCGGGGCGCAGGCGTTGGAGTGGGGGCTGGCCAGCGAATGTGTCATCACCGGCCAAGCGTGCATCAACGCAGCGATGACCCATGCACAGCGCCTGATCGAACTCCCCGACCAAGCCGCGCGACTGACTCGGCGGATGATGCGAAAGCAGATCCTCGCTGAACTGAGGGCGGTGATCGAGGAGGAAAACGAGGTGTTCATCGCCCAACTCGCCTCCCCTCACACTCAATCGCTGCTGGCTGAGGTACTCAATCGTTCAGCGCATCGATGAGCGTCTGGCTGTCGGTGATTGTGCTGTACAGCGGCAACTGGTTTTGCACGATAAAGGCGTGAGTCTCTTCGCTGGCCCCTGCGATACAGTCCTCGGGGATCAACACCTGATAACCCAAATCCGAACCGCACAGTGCCGTACCGGAGATGGCGACGTTGGTCGAAACTCCGGCCAGCACCAGAGTCTGCACGCCCATATGACGCAACATGGCATCAAGATCAGTACCGTGGAACGCCACCAGACTAAACCCGCGCGCATGAACGATGTCGTCCTGTAGAGGGCGCATTTCATCCACGGCCAACACATCTTCCATCCCTTCACGCATGCGTTGATCCCGGATTGAGCGAACGATGATCACACTGGTTTTCGGCACGTCCGCGTAATCAGGTTTATGCACCACATGCAGGTGAATCACCGGTAAGCCGGCCTTGCGAAAGCGGTCGGCCAACACGCCGATGCGAGGCAGGATGCCCCGTTGCTGCACCTGCTCGACAAGGCCGGGAAAACTACTCAGCAAAGGGTCGATCACTCCGCGCTGGCATTCACTGATCAACAACGCCGGGCGTCTTGATCGCTCGAACCCTCTAACCATAATCACCTCCTGGATGGCACTTTCAGCGTACGAAAAACGGGATTGTAGAAACACACTTAGATAACGTTAGCTGACATACTGTCAGCTAACGTCCGTTTTTTCCAGAGGAATGGCAATGCGACACGAGAAGGATTCAGACCTCATTACCCAGCTTCGTGAAAGCGCAGATGATTTTCTCCACAGCACCCATAGCCTGTCACACCTGCGCGGCTGGATTGGCCGGCCAAGGCCCTTTAACGACACGTTGTGGACCGGCCTCTGCAACCTTGGCTGGAGCGGGTTGCTGCTGCGCGAAGGACTGGGAGGCAGCGGCCTGGACATCCGTTACGCGGCTCAACTCTGCGAGGTCATGGGTCAGCACCTTTTTTCAGAACCCTATGTGGCCAGTTGCGTGATGCCTACGGCCCTGATCAATCCATTGGCCGATGAAGATGCCCGCCCCTTGGCACAAGCCCTGCTCAGCGGCGAGCGATTGCTCTGCCCGGCGTGGCAGGAGGTCTGCGGACAAATGGATCTGCTGCCCTGCACGACCACGCTTCGGCACAACCGGCTGTATGGGCGCAAGCGTTTCCTGCCTTCTTGCACGGAGAACGCGATCCTTCTGGTACTGGCGACCGTCGACGATCAAGTGGCTCTGGTCGCGGTCGACGCACACGCGACAGAGATCGAGCTTGAACGCTACCCCAGCGGGAACGGCCAACAGGCTGACGTGACGTTTAGCGGGGCACCGCTGCTCTTTGGCAAGCCTCTGCTGGTGGGGCACGGCGCACTCGCCGCCTGGTCCGATTGCCTGGCAGCGGCCCGCATTGCCCAAGCCGCATTGCTGGCCGGACAGGCCTGCGGCTGCCTTGAACGAACCTTGAAGTTCGTGAGTGAACGACGCCAGTTCAACCGGCCGATCGGCGCATTTCAAAGTGTGCAGCATCGGTGCGTCGACCTGCACACCGAGCGCGAGCTGGCCGGCGCCAGTTGGCAATACGCCGCTGAATGTCACGTTGACCATCCCCATGGAGCCGCTGCGACGTCGGCTATTTGTGCAGCCAAAGCACGTTGCGGCGACACCGCGCTGGAGGTGGCACGTCAAGCGATTCAGTTGCACGGCGCCATGGGGTTTGCTGAAGAGTCCGACATAGGCCTGTTTCTGCGCGCGGCCCATGCGGATGCTGCATGGTTGGGATCAAGCCGGGCCCACCGTCGACGTTTTCAGGCAGACGTCGGTCAGCCAAGGGCTCCGCTCGCCGCCACACATCAGGAGGTCGACTCGACAGATCCCAGGCAGTGGAGCGATGAACAGTTCCGTATTCGCCTGCGCACATGGCTCACGCAACACTACCCTGCCACGTTACGGCAAAACAGCCGTCGGCCGTATTTACGCCTGCGAGGGGATGACTTGACGCAATGGCTGAAGTGCCTTGCCCGCGACGGATGGCGAGCGCCGGGTTGGCCCCGGGAATACGGCGGCATGGGGGTGTCGTTTACCAAGCAAATGATTTATCAGCAGGAGATGGAGCGCGCAGGCGTCGGGCGAATCATCGATAACGGCGAAACCCAGTTGGGTCCAACCTTGATCAAGTTTGGCACCGAGGCGCAAAAGCGTGAGCTGTTGCCCCGCATCCTGGCGTGCGACGACCTGTGGTGCCAAGGCTATTCGGAACCGGGGGCCGGTTCTGATCTCGCCAGTTTGAACACCCGGGCCCGCCTCGAAGGCGACCATTTCATCGTTGACGGGCAAAAAATCTGGACCACCCACGCCGAAGACTGCACGCACATCTACGCCCTTGTGCGCACCGGGACGTTCGAACGCAAGCAGCAAGGCATCAGCTTCCTGCTCATCGATCTGGACACGCCGGGGGTCACCATTCGCCCGATTCCGAACATTGCCGCAGAGAGTGAATTCTGCGAGGTGTTTTTCGACAAGGTGCGCGTCCCGGCGACCCAGCTTGTGGGCGAACTGCATGAAGGCTGGACAATCGCCAAGGCATTGCTGGGGCACGAGCGGATCTGGCTCGGAAATCCGGCGATGGCGAACAGCGCGTTGCGCTTGGCGCGACACTTGCTGGCAGGGCTGGAACTGGCTGGTGATCAGGGGTTCAGCGACACGTTGGGCAAACTGGAAACCGACCTGCACGACTACCTGTGCCTGTACGCGAGTGTGTGCGATCAAGTAGCGAGTTCCGGGCAAGATCCCGGTGCCAATGCGTCCATACTGAAGGTGTACGTGGGCGAGTTACTGCAACGCGTGACAGCATTCTGCGTGGAGATCGCCGGAGAATACGGTGGCGTGGTTGGCGATATTCAGGTGGCAGATGAGACCTTCGATCTGCACTGGGCGCGAATGATGAGCCTGCCCGTTTCGATTTACGCCGGTGCAAACGAGGTTCAACGGGACATCATCGCCCGGCAGGTGCTGCTGATGCCCGGAGTTTGATCATCCCAGTGCAGCACGCAAGCGGGTGCTGAATTACCCGCTTGCGTGCCCAGAACATCAGCTGGCGGACGGCTGAGCCGCGACACCACTCTGGTTCGCCTTGACGACCAGAAACGCCACAAGGCTGCCGACGCCCGCAACCGCCATGCCCAGGCACATCGGCATCGGGGTGCCGTTGGCCCAGGTACTCACCACGGCACTGAACCCTGCACCGACAGCGAATTGCCCGGACACTGCCAATGCTGCAGCAGCCCCTGCCTTGTCAGGGAACATTCCCATCAGACTGGCCACGCTGTTGGCACCTAACATGCCGGTCACGCTGACGAACACGATGACCGCCGCGACGATCGCTGGCAGGCCGCCCAACCCGGTGTAGCCAATGAAAGCCAGCGCGCAGCCTGCCAATCCGGCGATCGTTGCGCCCGAGGCCAGCATTTTCAGCGGCCCGACGCGGGTCACGACACGGGCGTTGATGAACGTCATGACAATCACGCCCGCGATGTTCAGGCCGAACAGCCAGGCATAAGTGCGCGGTGACACATGGAAGTACTCGACGTACACAAACGGCGATGCGGTGATGAAGGCAAACATGCCACCGAACGACAGCCCCATGCACAGGATGTAGCCCCAAGCCCGCGGCTGCGCAATGATGTGACCATAGGCTTTAAACACTTTACCGACCGACGCGCTGCGTCGCTCCAGTGGCAGGCTTTCCGGAATGCGCCACATCGCAGCCACCAGGCATAGTGCCGCGAAGCAAAACAAGCCGACGAAGATCAGCCGCCAGCCGCCCAGTTCCATCAACAGCGAGCCGCACAAAGGGGCGACCAGGGTGGCGATCATGCTGACCAAATGCATCAGTGACAACACTTTGGCTGCCTCCTTGATCGCAAACAGGTCACGCACAATCGCCCGGGCCAGTACCGCAGCAGCAGCCCCACCCACCGCCTGGAAGAAGCGCAGAACAATCAGTTGCTCGATATTAGTAACCAACATACAGCCAATACTGGCCGCGAGGTACAGCATGACGCCGCCCAACAACAAGGGACGACGGCCGAAGCGGTCAGATAACGGGCCGTGGCAGAGCATGCCCAGGCACAGCCCAAGCAGGAACACACCGATGGTCATCTGCACTGACGAAGCACCCGCGTTCAGTGCCTGACCAATCTGAGGGAGGCTCGGTAAATAGGTGTCGATAGACAGCGGTGCGAACGCCGCCAGCGCCGCAAGGAGCACGATCAGGCGCCCCGGATCTTTTTGTTCAGCCATGAGATTCTCAAGCGTTGAATAAGAAAAAAGGGGGCTTGGTTACTGGACGATGAGGAACCAGCAACGAAGCCCCCCTGCCGCCAAGGAGCCTTGGAAAGCGGCAAACGGGAAACGGATGAAACAGATGAGACGAAACGCCCGGCACAATGACAGCGCCGGGCTTACGCATTAGCCGGCGGCCTGCACAGCGGCGATAGCTTTGGCCACGGCCGGTACGTTGGCATCGCTCAAACCTGCGACGCACATACGACCACTCTTGATCAAGTAAACGCCATGTTCTTCACGCATCCGGTCCACTTGTTCCGGGGTCAGGCCGGTGAAGCTGAACATGCCTTTCTGACGCAGCAAATAGCCGGCATCGTATTCCGGGCACAGCTCCTGAAGTGCATCGTGCAGCGCCTCGCGCATGGACTGCACACGTTCACGCATTTGTTCAACTTCGCACTCCCACAGTGATTTAAGTTGAACATCATTCAATACCTGCGACACCAATAACGCACCTTGTTTTGGCGGATTGGAGTAGTTAGTACGAACGGTCGACTTCAGCTGTCCCAATACACGCTCGGCTTCTTCGGCGTCGGTGCAGCACACCGACAGTGAACCCACACGCTCGCCATACAAAGAAAACACCTTGGAGAACGAGTTACTCAGGAAAAAGGTAATACCCGACGCCGCCATGGCGCGAATTGAATAAGTGTCTTCTTCTACGCCGTCACCGAAACCAATATAAGCGGCGTCGAGGAATGGAATGAGTTGCTTGGAGCTGGCCAGGGAAATGAACGCGTCCCATTGTTCGTTCGTCAGGTCGACCCCGGTCGGGTTATGACAGCAGGCGTGCATCAACACGATGCTCTGTGTTGGCAGGTGCGCCAGTGTGCTCATCATGCGGTCAAAGTCCAGTTCGCCCGTTGCGCACGAGTAGTAAGGGTACTTATGGACTTCAAAACCGGCGCCCAGGAAAATCGCGTTATGGTTATCCCAGGTCGGATCACTGACCCAGACTCCGGAGTCAGGGAAGTAACGCTTCAGGAAGTCTGCACCGACCTTGATTGCGCCCGAACCACCGACAGCCTGAATAGTGGCAACGCGCGAGGACTGAACCGCAGGGTGATGCTCGCCAAACAGGTGGTGCTCCACGGCTGTGCGATAGTCCGCGGTGCCTTCCATTGGCAAATACAAGTTGGGCACGGCAGGCAATGTATCGAGGTGTGTTTTTGCAGCCGTGACCGACTCCAGAATGGGAATATTGCCGTTTTGATCATAGTAAAAGCCAATACTCAAATTAACTTTGGCGGCACGTTCATCGCGGCGATACATATCGAGCAACGACAAAATAGGATCACCCGCGTACACTTCAACTTTATTGAGCATGATTAAACCTCTTTGATCTGGCGTGCGACCCATGACGCAACGCTTAAAATATTTTCAACTGACGACGATGCACTATCGAGCAGAGAGAATGTGTGCGTAACAGAGACGTCAGGTGATTGATTGCCCACAACAAGATGTTCGTATACGCACGAGCAGTTGCGGCACAATAAAAACGCTTACTCTCCGGGCAGAAGAAATCGCGAAGTGTAAACACGACTCGGCGTTCCACTCACTGAATACGTTATTGACAGGGCGCCTGGAGCGCTCTTTGAAGTGCCAACCTGTTAGCCGGTTGGTCGGTCCGTGACGGGCGGCGCGTTAACATGATAAGCCGCTGTCTGTGGAACTTATCTTATCACCGAGCGTGACCGACCATAACGCCGACTGGGACATAGGAACTATGCACGCTCGACATACCTGGGCTGATGAGGCTTGCCGACCTGTCGCTAGGAGCTCGGCCGCACCTGCCCTGGAGAGAGAAATTGAGACTGCTGGAATTGCGAATGGACCAATCGCCTGAACCACTGCTGCTCCGGCGAATGCTGATGCCGACTGTGCCAGAGCATCCAGTAACGGTGGGTGAACTGCTCAAAGCCCAGCGCGCGCCAGGCAATCGGGTAATCCTGAGCCAGTTTGATCGCGATGTGTTCCGGTATGGTCAGCAGATAGGGGCTCTGACTTATCACTCTCAACGCCGCCGTAAAATACGGAACGGCCAGCTTAATCTCCCGCCGCTGATTTTTCTTCTTGAGCCACGTATCGATGAAACCATCCTTGTCCCCTCCCCCGGTAATCGTGACATGCGCAGCGTACAAGTATTGGTCCAGCGAAATCTGCGACGCAGCCGTTAACGGATGCTCACTGGACATACAGCATACCGGGCGATCTTCGCCAATGATCCGTCCGTGAAAGTCCGCTGGCGAATCCGTCATCATGGTCATCGCAAGATCGATTTCACCTTCGGCCAATAACGCATAGTCGTTGGCGTGCCATGTGCGATAGATGATCGACACCTGGGGTGCCACGGTGTGTATCTGCTGCTTGTTTTACCTGCCGCGCGACCCTCAGACCTCCTCGTGGCTGACCGCCGAGGAAAAAACCGCCCTCGCCGACGTTCTGTCCAAAGAGCAGAAAGTCAGCTCGGACCTGCCACTGCGCGAAGTGCTCAAAGGCAAGAAGGTCTGGCTGTTGAGCGGCATCTATGGCTGCTATGGCGTGTCGTTCTTCGGCTTCGTGTTCTGGCTGCCGACCATCATCAAGGCCATCGGCCTGTCTGACCCGCTGAGCATCGGCCTGGTCAGTTCGATTCCCTGGACTGTGGCTGTCATCGCCATGTTCGTGATCGCCGCTTACGTGGATCGCAAGCAAAACGCTGCTTCGGTGTTGATCGTCCTGTCGCTGATCGCGGCAATCGGCTGGGCGCTGAGCCCGCTGGTGGATGGCAATATCGTGCTGTCGATGGCGGTCCTGAGCCTTGCGATGTTTGGGCTGATGGCCTCATTGCCGGTGTTCTGGAATCTGCCCACCAGCGCCTACCATGGCACCACGGCGGCAGCGGTGATCGCCATCGTGACCTCGTTGGGTAACGTACCGGGCTTTTTCTCGCCCTACATCGTCGGCTGGATCAAGGACACCACTCACAGCATGTCCGCCGCCATGTACATGTTCGCGACCCTCTCCTTGCTGGGTGCCATGTTGCTGGTGATCTACAAACGCGTCGTGGCCCACGAACAAAAATAGCCGGCCGCAAAGCTCACCCCTTCTTTTTGTCTGCTCCTTGAACCCTTGCTGTGTCGTCGGCTCTGCCGGCGACCCTGGGGAACTATTGCCCCTTATTTATGGCGACAACATGAATACAAAATTTCTCTGCACCGTCGGTTTGTTGGGTTTCGGCATCAGTGCGGCGAGCCAGGCCTTGGCCGTGGGCGCTCAAGCGGACAGCAAAGGCTTCATCGAAGACGCTTCGCTGGATTTGCTGCTGCGTAACTACATGATGAACCGTAACTATGTGCACGGTTACAGCAACAACTTCGGTAACACCAAAGGCGGCTATCGCCGCGAATGGGCCCAAAGCGGCGTGCTGACGTATCAGTCCGGCTTCACCCAGGGCACCGTCGGCTTCGGTCTGGATGTCTATGCGCGAGCCGGGATCAAGCTCGACGGCGGTGGCGGCCACACGGGCACCCAATTGCTGCCGATAGGTGATGATCGCAAATCCGACGCCAGCTACGGCTCGGCCGGGACCAACCTGAAAATACGCGTATCGCGCACCCAACTGAGCTATGGCGACAGCAGCCCGATCAATCCGGTGTTCTGGGCCGACACGTCAGGGCGCCTGCAACCGCAAATGGCCCACGGCTGGCGCCTGTTGAGCAGTGACATCCCCGATGTCGAGCTGGATGCCGGTCGATTCACGTCAGGCAAGCCCGGCTCTGGCACCAGCTCCGAGCGCACATTGAAATCGGCCTACGGCGGCAGGCCCATGGAGATGTACGAATACGCCGGTGGACGCTACAAACTGTCCAAACAAACCGACTTGTCGTTCTATGCCTCCCAAGGAGAAGACTTCTGGAACCAGTACTATTTCGGCGCCAGCCATACGTTCATCATTGACCCGCTGCAAAGCTTCAAAACCCAGTTCAACGCGTACCGCTATCTGGACACCGGCCGCGCACTGGCAGGCAAGGTCAACGGATTCATCTCCTCGCTGACCGGCGCCTATACCTACGGCCCGCATACCTTCACCGCAGCGATTCAAAAGAACCACAGTGACACACCATACGACTACGTCGGTTTCGATGACGGCAAATCGACCCTGTCCAACGCGCTGAACACCCCCATGCAACTGGAAGAGTTTCAAGGCCCCAACGAGAAGGTCTGGCAGTTGCGCTATGACGTCGACATGGCAGCGTTCGGGGTTCCCGGCCTGTCGTTCAAGGCGCAATACCAGCAAGGCCATGGTGACGGCAGCCACGCCGATCCGACCGGCGATTACGCGAAAAAATGGGGCGCTGACTCCCGCCATTGGGAGCGCGACCTGGAGGCCCGGTACGTGGTGCAAAGCGGCCCGGCGAAGAACCTCAACATCCGCGTGCGCCAAGCAACTGCACGGGGCAACAGTGATCACTTCAGCAAGGACGCCGATGAACTGCGCCTGATCCTCGAGCTTCCGATCAAGATTTTCTGACCCTCCTCAGCGGCTGCCAACTGGCAGCCGCTCCTGTTTTGCCTCAGCTTTCCACGCACTTTCCCCACTTACCTTTGGATGACAGCGATGATGTTCACGCGAAGAAGACTGTTAGCACTTTCAGGACAAGCCGCATGCGTCCTGCCCCTGCTGGAGGCCACCCGTGTGCTGGCCGCCGGTGCGACGGACACGCCTATCGTGCGCACGCCCAGCGGTTCGGTACGCGGCACAAAGCTGGCCACCAGCACGCGTTTCCTCGGGGTTCCGTTCGCCAAGCCGCCTGTAGGACCGCTGCGCTTCAAAGCCCCGCAGGACGTCGAGCCGTGGCCGGGCGTCAGAGATGCCCTGGCTTACGCCAGTTCGCCTCTGCAAAAGCCCCTTGGACCCAAGACACTGTTTCCGGACGCCCTTCAATACTCGGAAGACGCACTCTATCTGAACATCTGGGCACCCAGCGCAACGGGTCCACACCCGGTCTACGTGTTCATTCATGGCGGCGGCAATATTGGTGGCACCAGCGCCATGCCGATCTATGACGGTGAGCACTTCGCAGCCAACGGCATCGTGTTCGTGTCCATCACCTACCGGGTCGGCGTGTTCGGCTTTCTCGACGTCAGCAAACTCTTGGGCGACGCCTACAAGGGCAGCGGCAACAACGGCCTGCTCGACCAGATCAAAGCGTTGCAGTGGATCAAACACAACATCGCAGCGTTTGGTGGCGATCCGCGCAACGTCACCGTGGGCGGTCAGAGCGCCGGGGCGAAGAACGTCATCGCACTGATGGTGGCGCCTCAGGCCAAAGGTCTGTTCCACAAAGCGATCAGCGAAAGCGGCGGCGGACACACCTTTGCCAATCAGCAGACCGCCCATGAGCTGGCGGACAGCGTCTTGAAGACCCTCGGCGCAACAGACCCTCAAGCCCTGCTCTCCTCGACTGGAGACGCGCTACTGGCCGCGCAATACAGCGTGGTCGGTCAGTACCCGCGCAAGTTCCCGTTCCGCTCAGTGATCGATAACGTCGTGCTCGACAGCGCGCCCTTTGACGCCGTCGTCAAGGGGCGCGGTGCAGACATCCCTCTGCTACTGGGCTATTGCTCGGACGAGATGGCGTTCTACGGCCCGTCGAAGAACGGCGACGGCGCCATTACCGCGCAGGACATCGGCAACATGCCCCTCGATCAAATGCAACAGCTGTACACTCACTACCCGCAGCTGTATCCGGGGCTGGACAACGAACGCCTGCGCTACAAGGCCGTCACGGCCGAGTCCTACTTCATCCCGACCATCCGCCTCGCCCAGGCGCGGGCCAAAACCGGTGCCAGGAGTTACCTCTACAATTTCAACCTGGCCCCGGATAGTGGCAAGTTCAAGGATCTGGTGGTGCACGGCTCCGAGCTGCCACTGACCTTCGACAATCTGAACGACTCGACTGCGCCGTTCATTGGCCCGATGGGCCCTACCGCGCAAGGGCTGTCCAAGGTGATGCATCAAGCCTGGCTGACCTTCATCCGCCACGGCAAGAATGTGCACGCAGGCGGTCTGGACTGGCCGGCCTATTCGCTCAAGGAGCGCTCCACCATGGTCTTCGACAAAGAGGTGCGTATCAGCCACGACCTGCAAGCGGCGGAGTGCGAGTTGTGGTCAAAATGGACCCCGGTTGCCTGACACGCAAACGGCGCGCATAAAAAACCCCGGGTACGAACCTGGGGTTTTTTATCGAACGCCGAACGGTCAGTTCACCGGATACAGCGGCTCCTCACCGCGCAGTACGGCAGCCACGCTGGCGAAGGCTTTGGTGCGGACTTCAGCGTAAGACTGTTGCGAGTAGTGCGCCGCGTGAGGCGACAACAGCAGGTTCGGCGACAGCAGCAGCGGGTTATCCGCTTTCGGAGGCTCGCTGGCCAAGGTGTCGATGCCAGCCCCGGCGATGTGCCCGCACGCCAGCGCAGCGGCCAGCGCAGGCTCGTCAATCAGACCGCCACGCGACACGTTGATGATGTACGAGCCTTTGCGCATTTTCTGCAACGCTTCAGCGTCGAGCAGGTTGGCTGTGCTCTCGATCAGCGGAACGTGCAGAGACAGCACATCGCATGTGGTCAGCAACGCTTCGAACGGCAACTGTTTTACACCTGCCTCTTCAAAAACACTGGCAGGCATGTGTGGATCGAAAGCACACACCTGGAAGCCCACGGCAGCCGCCTTGCGCGCCAAGTCACGACCAATGCGACCAAACCCCACCAGCCCTAGCGTCATGTGACTTGGGCGGCGAATGCCCTGACCGCCGCCCAATGCATCCCAATGTCCGTCACGCACGGCGTCATTGTATTGTGGCAACCGGCGCAGCAAGGCCAGCAGCATGGCCAGCGCATGGGTGCTGACTTCGTCAAAGTTGGAATCCGGCACGTTCGCCACGCGGATACCGGCCGCAGTGGCGGCTGGCACGTCGATGGTATCCAGCCCTACGCCGAAACGGCTGATGATCTTGCAGCGGGTCATGGCTTGCATCACCCGCGCCGTGAACGGTTCACGCAGGGCGAGCACCGCGTCGGCGTCGGCACAGGCCTCGATCAGCGCCTCTTCGGTCAGGCAGGTCGCCTCGATGAAGTTGACGGGCAGCCCGCCGAATTGCGCCAGTTGCTCTGCTTCAGTCAGCAGCATGCCATCCGTTTTAACGACCTTGAACATCACTTACCCTCCCCCAGACGTGCTTTGAACGCGTTGACCGTGGCCTGTGCACCAGCGGCCAGAAACATGGTGTCGCTGGCCACGACAAAGAAGCTCACACCGAACCCGCGCCAGTCATTGACGTCATCGGCCGACATGCGGAACATGCCGGTGACTTTGCCGGCGCGCTCGCTGACTTCAATGATGGTGGTGATCGCCTGATTCAAACGCGCAGCGTTCTCCGGCCCCATCGCGTTAAGCGACACGGACAGGTCGCCCGGGCCAATGAAAATCACGTCGATGCCTTCGACGGCAGCAATCTCTTCGATGTTCTGCAGACCTTCGGCAGTCTCGATCTGGATCGCTAGCAGCAGCTCGTCATGGGCTTTGCCCAAGTATTCACCAATGCTTGCGCCATAGGCGGCGGCACGGCCCGGACCGACGCCACGCTCACCATATGGCGGGTAGCGGGTGGCCTTGACCGCCGCCAATGCCTGCTCGGCAGTCCCGACACGTGGCACCAACACACCCTTGGCGCCCGAGTCCAGAACGGAGGCGATGGCTTCAGCGTTAAGCCCCGGGACGCGGACGATGGCTGGAACCCCGCGCACGTCGGCCGCACGGATCATGCCCTCGGCGGCCGCACGGTCAATCGGCGAGTGCTCGGCGTCGATGCACAGGAAGTCGAAGCCACAGGTACTGGTCAGCTCCACCGCCGACGCATTGACGATGCCGCAAAAAGTGCCGACGACAGGCTCCTTGCGCATCACTCTGGATTTGAAATAGGGCATTGGAAACCTCACATGCTGCTGGGAATTGAGCCTTGATTCCTTACGGAACGGCCGGTAAATACCCCACCAGAATGAACCACATGCCCTGTGTACGCTGTCCGCTTACCCCGCGATTTCTATCCGTTTTTTTCTACCCGACAAGGGTCGCCACGTGGGGCGGACGACCCTTGAACAGCCCGATCGGCGCTTTGGTCAGAACAGTGCCAACGTGTAACTCACGATCAGCCGGTTCTGGTCTCCGTCGCGGGTGGCTTGCGAGCGCGACATGCCATTGCGCCACGCCAGCGCCACGCCCTTGAACGTACCGCTCTGGATCACGTAATCCAGCGAGATATCGCGTTCCCACTCTGACTGGTCGCCTGCGTTCTGGGTGCGAATACCCTGGCCGTTCAGATAAATAACCGAGGCCTTCAACCCTGGCACACCCATAGCGGCGAAGTCATACAGGTACTGACCGAATGCCGTGCGCTCACCCGCGCGGTTGAAGCTCATCAGCAGACGATCGGTCCACAGGTACAAACTGCTGCCGCCTGCGCCTTTGTCGGGCAAATTACCCTGATTGAGCTGCATGAAATTGCTGCCGTCGGACAGGCTTTGAAAGCCCAGCGTCGCGGCGTGCCCGCCCAGCTTGTAGGTAAACGCTGCGCTCCACAGCGAGTTGTCGATCTCACCGTCCTGCCCTGAGGTGTAACCCGTGGTGCGGTAGCCGTCGGCACGTCCGGCGCTCGATCCATTGGCGCCGCTGGACAGGGTTCGGAAATAACGCAGGTCCGAGCTCAGCGAGCTGATGTCATTGAGGGCCCAGACGTGGGTCAAACCGGCGAAATGCTGGGTGTAGTAGTCATCAAGGTTGCCAACGTAGTACTGCAGGGTGAGCGCAGGTGTGGCTTTATAATCCGCCCCTGCGTAGTAGAACTTGTTGCTCGCCTGAGTGCCGCCTGGCACCGCCAGCCCAGTGCGATCAGTCGACCCGCGCCCGGTCGCATGCTCCAGTGCACCACCGACAAACGTGAGATTATCGATTTCTTTGAACTGCACCTGACCGCCCTGAAACGATTGCGGCAGCAGGCGGCCGTCCGACGACATCAGCACAGGAATCTTCGGCAACAACGTGCCGTACTTAAGCTCGGTATTGCTCATCCGTATCTTTGCGGTAGCACCAGCGCTGGCCCACTGATCAGCCGCGCCATCGCCGGACGATGGAATCATCGTACTGCCGACATGGCGACCCGCGCCGCTGTCCAGTGTCAGGCCGAGCAGGCCCATGGCATCCAGCCCGAACCCAACGGTTCCGGCGGTGTAACCCGAGGTGTAATTGAGCAGAAACCCCTGAGCCCACTCTTCTGTTTTGGAAGGTGCTGCGGCGCCATCACGGTTGTCGCTGTTGAAATACAGGTTACGCAGCGCAAGGGTGGCGTGGCTGTCGCTGATGAAGTCCGCCTGGGCCAGCGGGCTGAGGCAGCCGGTGGCGATAAGCAGGCTGGCATGCTGGAGCGTGAAAGCAGTTTTGTTCATGGCAAAGCGTCCCCACTGGCGCGGGGCCGCGCCAGAATCGATTGTTGTTTTTGTTGTGGAGGCAAGTCAGGTACAGCGGCTACTCAGCCGGGGGCGATGAGGTCAAGCATGGCGGTACTCGCTCTTGTTATGGATAAAGGTGGCTCAACGATTGCCCGGCAACGGATCGGATTGAGAACTGCGTGCAACTTGAGGAGGGTCCTGGAAATCGCCCAGGTCCAGGCGCTTTAACGGGCCTACGATGAACAGATAGGCGAACGCGCCCAGAATCCCCATGGCCGCCACGTAGCTTAGCGCTACCTCGAAAGAGCCAAGCTGATTGACCATCACGCCGATGGCGATCGGGGTGACGATACTGGCAATGTTGCCGAAGAAATTGAACAGCGCGCCGCTCACGCCCATGGCCTCTTTTGGCGATACGTCGCCGACGATGCACCACCCCAGGTTACCGACGCCTTTGGCGAAGAACGCGACCGAGATGATCAGGATCACCCATTCGATTTCTCGGGTGTAGTTGGCCAACAGGATGCAACTGGACAGCAGCAGGCCACAGATGATCGGTAGCTTGCGAGCGGCAGTCAGGCTGAACTGCTTGCGCAGCATCCAGTCCGACCAAGCTCCGCCAACAACCCCACCCAGACACCCGGCGATGGGCGGGATCGCGGCGACCAGGCCGACTTTCAGCATGGTCATGCCTTTGGCTTCCACCAGATAGGTGGGGAACCAAGTCAGGTAAAACCAACTGATGGACGTCAGGCAAAACTGCCCCAGGTAGATGCCGACCATCATGCGGTTGGCGCCCACCGCTTTGATGCGTTTCCAACTGAACGGCGTTTTCTCTTCGCCCAGCCCTGGCAAGCCACCGCCTGCCTCGATGTAATCGAGCTCGGCCTGGTTGACGCGCCGGTCCTGGCGCGGCTCATGAACCGTTTTGAACCACACCAGACCAATCAGGATCCCCGCCCCGCCCGTCCAGAAAAACACGTGCTGCCATCCAAACTGATTGAGCAGCACGACCATCAGCGGTGTGAACGCCGCCAGTGCAAAATACTGGGCGGATTGAAACACTGCTGTCGCCAGCCCGCGCTCATGACGCGGAAACCACATCACGGTCAGGCGGTTGTTCGCTGGAAACGCGGGCGACTCGGCCACCCCCATCAAAAAACGCAGGATGAACAGCACCACAATGGCCGAGCTGAACAGGTCAACGTAGCCCTGCAGGAACGTCAGCGCCGACCAGATGATCAGGCTGGCCCCCAGCACCTTTCGCGAGCCGTAGCGGTCCAGGACGATGCCGCCGGGAATTTGCATCATCGTGTAGGCCCAACCGAACGCCGAAAACGCAATGCCCATCGTCACGGCATCGAACCCCAACTGGGCACGCATGCTGGGCGCGGCAATCGACAAGGTGGCACGGTCGACGTAGTTGAAGACCGTGACGATGAAGATCATCACCAGAATCAGATAACGAATGCGGGTACGATTGAGCTGTGGGTCCGGGCTGTTCACGTGTGGGCTGTTCACTGTTCTTATCCTTGTGTGTGAAAGGCGTGGCGGCGTTAGAGCGAAATGCGTCGGAAGTCTTCCAGCGCCCCTTTGAGCCAGGTGAGAAACTGGCCCGCTTCACTGCCATCGACCGCACGGTGGTCCCACGACAACGACAGCGGCAATTGCAGACGCGGAACGCAGCGGCCGCTGTCGGCGTCGCCCACCCACGAAGGTTTGAGCACCGCACGCCCGATGCCCAGAATCGCCACTTCCGGCGCATTGATGATGGGCGTGAAGTGCGCGCCACCAATGCCGCCTAGCGACGAGACGGAAAAACAGCCGCCTTGCATCTGTTCCGGCTTGAGTTTGCCATCCCGGGCAGCGCCCGCCAGCTCACGGATCTGCGCAGCGATCTCGACCACGCCCAGGCGATCGACATCGCGAATAACTGGCACCATCAAGCCATTGGGCGTGTCGGCGGCAAAGCCGATATGGCAATACTGCTTAAGCACCAGGTCATTGCCCTCCAGCGATGCGTTGAACTGAGGGAACTTGCGCAACGCCACGCTGCACGCCTTGATCAAGAACGCCAGCAGCGTCACTTTTGCGCCGGTTTTGGCCAGGTTATCGGCCGATTGAAGGCGCAAGTTTTCCAGCTCGGTAATGTCCGCCTCATCATGGTTGGTGACATGCGGAATGCGTACCCAATTGCGATGCAGGGCCGCCCCCGAGATCGCCTTGATCCGCGACAGCGGTTTGCGTTCGACCGGCCCGAACTTGCTGAAGTCGACCTGCGGCCAGGCCATCAGACCGAGCCCGCCGTCGCCGTTTGCCAGGCCGGACGGCTTTGCCAACGTGGCTTTGACGTAGTGCTTCACATCATCCCGGCTGACGCGACCGCGACGGCCGCTGCCTGCCACCGCAGCCATGTCCACACCCAGTTCACGTGCCAACCGGCGTGCGGCAGGTCCCGCGTGCACGACCGCGTTCGCCTGTGCGGTTTCACCTATCGAGGCCGAGGCTGGCGAGTGTGCCGGAGCACTGGGTTGCGCAGGCGCGGGGGCCTCTGCAACGGGCGGCGCAGCCTCGGCCGGGGCCGCGGTCTGTTCAGCAATGGAGGCAGGCGATGTCTGCGCCTGCTCCGCGCCCAGAAGCTTCGTCAGCGTCATCAACAACGTACCTTTGGAGACCTGATCGCCCAGCACCACTTTGACACTTTCAACCACGCCACTCTCAGGTGCCGGAATATCGATGACCGCCTTATCCGACTCCAGCGACGCCAGCGTCTGGTCCTTTTCAATCCGGTCGCCCGCCGCCACCAGTAACTCGATCACCGGCAGGTTCTTGAAATCGCCGATATCCGGCACCGTCACTTCAATCAAAGACATAAGTTCGCCCGTGACGCCCAAAGGCGCCCTTTTTGTATTAACCGGGAATCCGCTACCCCTGTGGGTAGCGGCTCAGTGCTTCAGAGGCTCAGAGGTTCAGCGCTGCCAGGACGCTGGCCCCATCGCGCCAAGCTGATAGCGCGCCAGGGCCTCACGCCAGACCGCGACATCCAGAGAGCCGTCGTCCACCAATGCCTTGAGCGCAGCGATGACAATGGACTGGCGGTCCACTTCAAAGAACTCACGCAAGGCCGAACGGGTGTCGCTGCGGCCAAAGCCGTCGGTGCCCAAGGTCACGTAACGCCCCGGAATCTGCGCACGAATCAGCTCCGGCAATGCCCTGGCGTAATCACTGGCAGCAATCACCGGTGCTCGCGACCCTCCCAACTGTCGGGTCAGGAAACTGTCCGCGACCTCCTCACCCAGGCGGCCACGGCGCTCGACATCGATGCCGTCGCGGTGCAGTTCGACGTAACTGGTCACGCTCCAGGTCCGCGCCTGAACACCCCAGTCGTCACGCAGCAATGCTTGCGCGGCCAGCACTTCGGCCAGAATCGCGCCGGAGCCAAACAGCTCGACCGCCGCTGCGCCGTCCTGCATCGGGTAGATGCCCTTGATGATGCCGTCGCGCAGCCTCGCGTCATCCAGGTGCGCAGGGCGCTCCAGTTGCAGGTTGTTTTCGTTCATCACGGTCATGTAATAGAACACGTCCTGCTGACGCTCACCCATTTCGCGCATGCCCTCATTGAGCAGCACCGCCACTTCATACGCCTGCGCCGGGTCGTAGGCGCGGCAGTTGGGGATGGTTGATGCAGCCAGGTGACTGGTGCCGTCCTGGTGTTGCAAGCCCTCGCCTCCCAGCGTGGTCTTGCCCGACGTTGCGCCGATGAGAAAGCCTCTGGCGCGTTGGTCGGCCGCAGCCCAAATGATGTCGCCAACCCGCTGAAAACCGAACATCGAGTAGTAGATATAGAACGGCAGCATGGGCAGGTTGTGCACACTGTACGACGTGGCGGCGGCGATCCACGATGACAGCGCACTGGCTTCGGAGATGCCCTCCTCCAGAATCTGCCCGTCGACCTCTTCGCGGTAATACAGCATCGACCCCATGTCTTCAGGTTCATAGTTCTGACCCAGCGGCGAGTAGATACCTACCTGACGGAACATGTTGGCCATGCCAAAAGTGCGTGCTTCGTCAGCCACGATCGGCACCAGCCGTGGGCCCAGTTCCTTGTCTTTAAGCAGGTTACCGAACATCCGCACGATGGCCATGGTGGTGGACATTTCACGCCCGACGCTTTCCAGGGTGAATTTACCCCACGTATCGAACGCCGGAATGGTCAATGCCTGGCTGGCTTGCTGGCGCCGACGCGGCAGATAGCCCCCAAGCGCCTTGCGCCGGGCATGCATGTATTGCATTTCCGGGCTGTCTTCGGCGGGCCGGTAAAACCTCAGGGCCTCGACATCATCATCACTGAGGGGCAAGCCAAAGCGGTCGCGAAAGGCCTTGAGATCGTCCAGCTCAAGCTTCTTTTGCTGGTGCGTGGTCATGCGCCCCTGACCGGAGTCGCCCATGCCATAGCCCTTCATGGTCTTGGCCAGAATCACCGTGGGCTGGCCTTTATGCTGACGCGCCTGACGGTATGCCGCGTGCAATTTGCGTACGTCATGGCCTGCGCGTTTGAGGCCGTCGATGTCGCTGTCGCTGAGGTGCGCCACCAGCGCGGCGAGTTCAGGGTTTTGCGCGAAGAAACGCTCACGGTTGTACTGACCGTCATTGGCCGAGAATGTCTGGAACTGCCCATCCACGGTCTGCGAAAAAGCTTTGAGCAAGGCGTTGGTCTTGTCCCGACCGAACAACTCATCCCAGTCGGAACCCCACACCACTTTGATAACGTTCCAGCCTGCGCCGTCGAACAGCGCTTCGAGCTCGTCAATGATCCGGCCGTTGCCCCGCACCGGCCCGTCCAGGCGTTGCAGGTTGCAGTTGATGACGAACACCAGGTTGTCGAGGTTTTCCCGGGCAGCCAGCGACAGCGCGCCGACGGATTCGGGTTCGTCCATTTCGCCGTCGCCGAAGAAGCCCCATACGGTGCGTGCATCGGTGTCCAGTAGCTTGCGGTTCTGCAGATAGCGCATGAAACGCGCCTGGAAAATAGAGTTGATCGGGCCGATCCCCATCGAGCCGGTGGGGAACTGCCAGAAGTCCGGCATCAGCCACGGGTGAGGATAAGAACACAGGCCCTTACCGGTGATCTCCTGGCGGTAGTGCTTGAGCTGTTCTTCGCTCAAATAGCCTTCAAGAAAGGCACGCCCGTAGACACCCGGAGAGGAATGAGGCTGGAAATACACCAGATCACCGTCGTGGGTGTCGTCCGCCGCGCGGAAAAAGTGATTGAAGCCCACCTCGAAAAGATCGGCCGCCGACGCGTAGCTGGCGATATGGCCGCCCAGTTCGCCGTAGGCACGGTTGGCACGCACCACCATGGCCAGGGCATTCCAGCGCACCGCGGCGCTGATCTTCTCTTCCAGCGCCTCGTTGCCCGGATACGGCGGCTGCTCGGCAACCGGCACCGTGTTGCAATATGGCGTGATGCGGGTACGGGCAGACTTGATGCCCCGTGAACGGGCGAAGTCTGCCAGCTTGTCAAAGAGGTACTGAGCACGTTCGCCACCCGCCTCACGTACCAGCGAGTCGAGGGCGTCCAGCCACTCGGCGGTTTCCTGCGGGTCAAGGTCGTCAGGTGAAATACCGAACGGCGGAATGGGAAAGTTACCGGCCAAAAGATTACTCATGAATGCTCTCCTTTCACGGATCGGGAACGCGGGCGCTGTTTGCGCTCTTAGCGGTTACTGAACGATGTCTTCAAGGTGACGGCGGGCGGTTTCCGGCCCCGCCATGATGATGGGCAGCATCAGAAAACCCAGCCCTGTCGAAAACAGCAGCGCGGTGCTGACCGATGAGTGCTCGGCCACCAGACCCAACAACACCGGCACGAGAACGGCGGTCATCTTGCCGACGCTGACGGACATCCCCAGCCCGACCGTGCGCAGATGCGAAGGGTAAATTTCGCTGGTGTAGGTAATGTAGATCGCGGCAACGCCCAGGCTGATGCCGATCAGCACGCCAGGGACGAACAGGTCGGTCAGAACGACGCCCGTCTGGGTTTTCAAGTAATTGAGGTACAGCACCCCAACCAGCCCGATCAGTGTGTACAGCGCCAGTATCGGCTTGCGCCCGAAGCGATCGGACAACGGGCCGGAGGCAAAATAACCAAACGCGCCGATGCCCCAGGACAACATCACGAACTGGGCGGCCTGCACCTTGGTCATGTGAAAGTCGATCATGATGGCGCTGGGCACCCAGACCACCAGGCCATAGGAATAAATGGCGCCGAACACATGCAAACCGGTCGCGATAAAGGTGTTACGACGGTATTTACCCACGAACAATTGCCGCAGGTTCAGCGGTTTACGCTGTAACAGCGCCGCGCCTTGACCCCGATTCTTCAGCCAGGTGGAGCTTTCCTTGAGCCAGGTCAGCACCGGGAAGCACAACAAGCCCGGCACCAACAGGATGACGTAGCAGGCACGCCAGCCCATTTCCAGCCAGCCCACCAAGGCGAAGATGCCTCCGGCCACGAAGTAGCCGATGGGATAACCCGCCTGCATGATGCCCATGGCGAAACCGCGTTTTTTAGCAGGCACCATTTCGGAGAGGTACGCGGCACCTATCGGCCACTCGGCACCTGCTCCCGCACCGGTAAAGAAGCGACAGACCACCAGCATCACCACGCTGTTGGCCAGACCGATCAAACCGGTGAACACAGAAAAGATGCCAATGCAGACCGCCATACCGACACGGCGGCCTTTCTTCTCCGCCAGCATGGGCAGAAGGAAAGCCCCAAACACGCTGCCGAACAGAAACACCGAACCGATGGCTCCCATCTGGCCGAGCGTCAAGCCGAACTCGTCTTTGATCATGGGCAGTGTGAGTGAATAGATGGTGCTGTCGGCGGCGTCGAGAATCCACGCCAGCAGCACAAAGATCAGAACCCGACGACCCATCGGGCTGATGTGGTCGCCGGCCATCTCACTGGCCTGCTCGCTGCTGGAGCTGTGACTGCCAGGGTTAGTGCTGGCGCTGCTGTCGGGATTGGATGTGCGGTTTAACGCAGAGGCGTAGGCCGCTTCGTTTTCGATGCTGCTGGACATGTTCGTCACCTGATTGTTGTTATTGTCAGATCGGTTGTGACATCGATATCAAATTAAGTCATGCCGATTCTCGGGCGGCGTCCCGGTTTTGGTTCTTTCAATCGTTCGGTACGTTCAACCCTGCCTTCACCCGCGAAATCTAGGTTCCGGCAAGCCGCTCACGCCAGGTGTCAACGCGAACAGCCCCCCGGCAAGAGGTTCCTGAACGCTGTCCTGAGGCGTCATGCGCAACGTGTGACTGGTGAAGAACAGCGTACTCAAATCATCACCGCCAAATGCCGGACAGGTCGGATTACGCACGGGTGTCTGGATCACCCGATCAACACAGCCGTCCGGCGCCATGCGCACCAGTTGGCCAGTGCCCACCATGCAATTCCAGAGATAACCTTCGGCGTCTACAGCTGTGCCGTCTGGGCGTCCCGCCTGATGGCTCCAGTCCTTGAACACCCGCTGGTTGGAAATGACGCCATCATCGATGTCGTAATCGAACGCCCAGATCACCAGCAAATGCGTGTCTGCGAAATACATCGTCTTGTCGTCGGGGCTCCACGCCAGCGCGTTGGGCACCACAATATTGCCTAGCATCGCCTGACAGCCGGTGTCGACATCGAGGCGATACAGCGTGCCCAGTGGCTCGCGACGAATGTCGTGCATGGAGCCAACCCAAAAGCGCCCGGCCCGGTCGCAGCGGCCATCGTTCATGCGATTACCCGGTTTGTCGGCCTCAGGGTTGCCGATCAATTCCAGCACGCCGCCTTGCTCGGGGTCGAACAGATAAAAACCGTGGTTGGTCGCCAACAGAAAGCCGCCCTGTTCACGCAACGCGATAGCCCCCAGCTGCAAGCCGTTGCCGAGGAACTGCGCGGTGTGCTCGCCAGTTGCGGGGTCGTAGGATTGCAGCGCCGGGCGCATCACATCGACCCACCACAACTTGCGGGTACGGTCACACCACAGTGGCACCTCGCCGAGCATGTCTGCTGCACGCACGAGGCAGGTGATTTCAGGTTTCAAGGGCACCTCCAGTGAATCGTTCCGGTGAAAGCAGCGTTGCCAGCCCTTTATATCGCTATAAAAGAACAGCAACGCGCTCGCGCGAACGCGCCTTGGCTCGTGGTTATTGAGCGATCGGGTGCGCCGCCAGCATTTCGACCGCCTGGCACAGCGCTGAATGGTCCAGATCACCCAAGCCGTGGGCGCTGCAGGCGTTGAACAGCTCCTGCACCGTTGAAGTGTTGGGCAACGACAGCTTCATCGCCTTGGCCGACTGCAAGGCCAGATTGAGGTCTTTCTGGTGCAGGTCAATGCGGAAACCAGGCGCAAAGGTGCGCTTGAGCATACGCTCGGCATGCACTTCCAGAATCTTCGACGAGGCAAAGCCCCCCATCAGCGCGGACCGCACGCGCACCGGGTCGGCCCCGGCCTTTGAAGCAAACAACAGGGCTTCGGACACCGCCTGAATATTCAGCGCGACGATGATCTGATTCGCCACTTTGCACGTCTGACCATCGCCATTGCCACCGACCAGAGTAATGTTCTTGCCCATCAGTTCGAACAGTGGACGAACCCGCCCAAACACCGCTTCGTCACCTCCGACCATAATGGTCAGCGTTGCATTACGCGCACCGACTTCACCACCGGACACCGGTGCATCGAGGTAGTCGACGCCCAATTGGCGGATGCGCTCGGCAAAGCCTTTGGTGGCCAGCGGAGAAATCGAACTCATGTCGACCACCACCTTGCCACGCCCGTCGGCCAATCCTTCAGCCACGCCCTGCGGGTCGAACAGCACGCTTTCGACGTGGGGCGTATCCGGCACCATGATGAAAATAATGTCGGCATTGCGCGCCACCTCCGCCCCATTCGCGCAGACGGTCGCGCCTGCGTCCACGACGCTTTGCGGCATAGGCCCCAGGGTCTGGACGTACAGCCGATGACCCGCTGCAATCAAATGCTCGGCCATGGGCGTGCCCATGATGCCGAGGCCGATGAAACCGAGGTTGAGTTGCTCTGTCATGCGCTGGTTCTCCAGTTGTTCTTGTTGAGTGGCGGCTAAGGGCCGCCGAGCCGTCTAGGCGGAGCGAAATTTGGCGATCAGATCATCCGCGGCGCGAATGAGCAGGCCTTGGTCACTGCCCACGCCCACCATCGAGCAGCCCATGTCCAGGTAACGCCGGGCCACCGTTTCGTTGGGTGCGAGAATGCCCACGGCCTTGCCTTGCCTGCGGGTGGCGGCGATAGTCTGCGCAATGGCGTCCTGCACCACAGGCTCATCGGCACGACCAATGAAGCCCAGGCTGGCCGCCAGGTCGTTCGGGCCAATGAAGATACCGTCGACCCCGTCGACACCGGCGATGTCTGCCGCCTGGGCGACCCCTTCGGCGGACTCGACCTGCATCAACAAGCACAGGTCGTTCACGGCGTTCTGCACGTAGCCCGGCACCCGCCCATAACGGTTGGCACGCTGGATCGCCGCCATGCCTCGTATACCGTGAGGCGGGTAACGCGTCGCCGAAACGATGTCCACAGCCTGTTGCGCACTTTCGATATTCGGGAAGACCAGCGACCGCGCGCCTAGGTCCAGCAACTGCTTGATCAGCGTCGCGTCGGCGCTGGGCAGGCGAACCAAAGCCTCCACGTCATAGGCGGCAATGGCTTGCAGCTGACCCAGCACGCTGAACAGGTCGAAAGGCGAATGTTCCATGTCCACAGTCAACCAGTCATACCCGGCACCGGCGAGGATTTCGGTGGTGATGTTGCTGGCCAGCGAGCACCACAATCCGAACTGATGTTCATCACGAGCGAGGCCAGCTTTGAAACTATTGGCTTTGAGCATTTCCGCGCCTCACTGCAAGCTGGTGGGGTTAACGACGAACTGCGGGGGCTCACCATTGAGCACCGCCAGCATGTCGCGGGTCATCGAACGGAAGATGCGGTTCATAGCGCATTCCGACGTGGCCATCGAATGCGGTGAGGTCAGGCAATTCTTGAAGGTGAAGATCGGGTGGTTGATGTCTGGTGGCGCAGGGTCGAAGACGTCGAGCGCCACCCCGCCCAGTTGACCGCTCTGCAAGCCTTCGTGAAGCACGTCAAGGCTCTCGATCACCGCCCCACGCGCCAGGTTGATCAAGTAAGCGCCCGGCTTCATCAGGGCCATCCGCTCGCGGTTGATCAGGCCACGGGTCTGTGGAATCAGCGGGCAATGCAGGGAGACGAAATCCGAACGCCCCAGCAAATCCTCCAGGCTGACCAGCTCAACCCCCAACTCACGACCGCGCTCAGGCGTAAGACCTGGATCATGGGCGACGATCGTCATGTTAAACGGACGTGCCATCTCGGCCAGCAATTGGCCTATCTGGCCCAAGCCGACGATGCCCAGGGTCTTCTCATCGAGGTCGCGATTCTGCAGGCCGTAGCGAGCATTCCAATTGCCGCTCTTGAGTTCGTGGTCCCAATGAGTGATCAGTTTGCACAACGCCAGCATGTTGGCCATGGCCGCCTCTGCCACTGCGCGAGAACCCACGCCCGGCGTGTTGATTACGGCAATACCTGCGCGCGTGGCGGCCGCGACATCGATAGTGTCGTAACCGACCCCGGTACGGCCAATGACCTTCAGCGTGGGACGAGCGTGTTCAATGATGGCTTCGGTGATGGGCACTGCGCCCCTGACAACCAGGGCGTCGATACCTTTGACAGCCTTGATCAAGCCCGCCTCGCTGAGGTCGGTGGCAATGATCAGTTCACCGACGTCGGTGAACGCCGCGGTGGCGTAGGCGTCCAGTGGCTGGGTCGCCAATATTGTTTTTCGTGTCATGCGATTTCTCCGTTGGTGAGCAGTGCCAAGGGCGTGTTTGCTCAAAAAGCCATACGTCGAACAGCTGTTGTTTTTGTTTGATGACATCGATGTCAGGTCGGACGATATCGATATCATTTTTACCTGTCAACATCTTTACCGACGATTGGCAGTGCTAAACTCCACGCCATTGCCGTGGATTCTCACCTGGCAAATCGCGTGAAGAGAGGCAGGATTGAACGACCTTAAAACAACGACAAAACGGCCCGGAACGGTGACGCTGGCGGATGTCGCCAGGCTTGCAGGCGTTTCGACCATCACCGCGTCACGGGCGCTGAACAACCCCAAAATGGTTTCCGTCGAAACGCAGGAGCGGGTCAAGGCAGCGGCATTGAGCGCAGGCTACGTCCCCAACCTGCTCGCTGGCGGTCTCAAATCCAATCGCAGCCGCTTGATCGCTTGCCTGTCCCCTGCCCTCACAGCAGGCTCCATTTTCATTGTCGCCATTCAGGCCATGACCGAAGCGTTCGCCGAAGCCGGGTACCAGGTCATCATTGGGCAACGCAGCTTCGATCAGGCCAGGGAAGACCGTTTGATCGACGCGGTGATCGCCCGGCGGCCCGAAGGCATCGTGTTGATGGGGGTGCTGGAATCCGAAGCAGGTCGCCATCGCCTGCGCGCCAGCGGGATTCCCATCGTTGAGACCTGGGACATGAGCGATTCGCCAATCGACATGCTGGTGGGCTTCTCGCATATCGACGCGGGAGCCGCAGTAGCCCGCTACCTGCACGACAAAGGGCGCAAGCGTCCTGCTGTCATCACTTCGTCCAACGACCCACGCGCCATTGCCAGGGGGCAAGGATTCATCGATGCGGCCAGCGCCTTGGGCATGGGTACACCCTCGATGAACGTGCCGACCCACGGATTCATATCGCCCTCAAAGATGATCCATGGCCGCGAAGGCTTGCGTGAATTGCTGACACAACATCCGGATCTGGACTGCGTGTTCTGCGCCACCGATGTCGTGGCGTTAGGTGCGCTGGCCGAGGCCAATGCTCAAGGAATCTCGGTACCTGAGCAGCTCGCGATCATCGGTTTTGGCGACTCGGACTTTGCAGTTGCAGCCAACCCTGCATTGACCACCGTCAGGGTTGAGGGTGTGGAAATCGGCCGACTGGTCGCATCGCAGATAATGGCTAGGGTGGAAGGGAAGAATCTTGAAGGAGGCGCAGTTGATATGGGGTTTTGCATCGTTGAACGGGGTAGCGGTTGACCGACGCCATGTATCAAGCCAAAGAGCCTGCTCATGGCGCATCTTTTATTATGAGCATGGCTCTAAGCCATTCAAATCCTGCCGGAATGAGCGAGGTGCCGTGTTGTATTTTAACGATATCGTAAGTTATCAGGCATGCCGTTTTTTGCAATGTGCGCCGCCCCTCGGGCATAACAACACCTTAGACGATAACTCAGGCCCCATCGATTGATAGTTAGTTAAGCAGCGAAGCTATTTTTTGAATACTGGTGAGCACCGGGCCATCGGATCAGAAAAACGTTAGCGCAGTTATCAGCGGCCCTCTCACGTCTTAAAAACTTAATAGAAAGGAAGATTTCCGGGGCAGTGTCGTACAACGCAGCCAAAAGCCAATCCAACATTGATAGTAATTCAGGACGCTGCAAGCGGTCAACAACAAAACAAAAAAAATAAACACTTTTATCTTGACTCCCTTTTGGAGCAGGAGAACAATAATAACTCACTTGAGGAGTATTTTCGTGCAAGACTCTTATTCAGGCAGCGCCAGCCACCAAAACCCGGAGATCCAGAGTAGATCCCCTTTCGAACAACCAATGTCCGACACTGTTAAGCTATCTAAATTTCAAAGAATAGGATGCTTAAGACGCTCGATCATCAACGGATACACCTCCGATGCTCCATCATGTGGCGAGCAGAAACAAGTAATCAATTATTTAATCGATATCGAACATTTTGATTCAGCTTCTGCCGAGACGATTATCTCACCCTCATCATCACTCAAGCATGTATTTGAAACTGTTTGGGACCATCTCAGCGACTATGAAAAATCTGTGGCATTTTGGCTGAACTACGAAACTAGCGACAACTATTGGCCACACTGGGATATTTATAATCGCGCGCTACTTCCTCATATTCAGCTTTCCTCCGGGACGCCTGAATCCATCATTGGAAGCCTCTACCAAACAGTACCTGACTCGCAAACAGAGCAAAAAAACTCTATTTCTAAAACGTGCCGATCAAATCAGAACCACGCTATTAACAGTGAAGAGCACGCCAACCACGTCGCTTCAGAGTACAATTACGCAGAAAGCTCCTGCATGGAAAATTATTTCAACACCGTCCAGCAGGCGTATGTGATTATAAACGCTATGGATGCTGTATACGGAGACGATGCAAATCATACGACAGCCTTAGAATTGCTTGAACGACTGAAACTTCCGACCCTCCTCATACACGCTCTTATTTTAGAATACAGCTGGCCTAACAGGTTCCACATGATTTGGAGCTCTTTGAGTACCGAGCAGAAAGCAGATTTTATAACCGAGGACTGGTCTCAGTACGATAATTACTGGCCTGGGCTGGACATCTACAATCAAAAACTTTCCTCAATCATTGTTCTGCCGGTTAGCAACACGACAGACGCCTCTTCAATGCACACTGCCAGCACCTGACTAGCCAGGACATTCTCATTACGCCGCCCGCACCAAAAAGACGTAATTTGATGCGACACCGCTTAGTCTAATGGCCAACCCACCTTAGTTGGCCTAGTCAAATTACAAGCAACCGTCAACATGCTCAAAGACGTCGAAGCCACGTTCGCCAATCTTTCTGGCGCCGTAGGTCAATACTACGGGAATTTGGAAGCCACAGGCACACCTTGCCCTGAGCACGCATAACGAAGCTTCAGCGATGGTTAACCCATGCTATGACTTTTCGCGCCTTGTGAAAGTTGCCGATGTTACAACAGCCACCGCGCTAGCTTTCGACCTCAAGTTCTTAAGCTGCCAGCGACTTGAAATTCGTTGAGCAATGCAGGACCACAACTATCGCCGAATGTTTCGGCTTGCGAGATCTTGAATATCTAGAAAGTCAGATGGGCAGTTACAGAAGCGAGACTCTACAGAACAGTGATGTCGTCGGGGCTGCGGCTAAACACGCCCTGTCCACATGCGATACCGACACCCAAATTGCGAATACAACTAAAGAGCTTCAGCCTATAGACAGGTTTCCTGACTGAATATAATTTGCAATCTGTGCTCGTGTAGAGCGATGTGGAACTGAAATATAATCAATTCTTACCCGATAGCCTTCGAAGTCTTTTTTACTTCATAGCAATCCTTGATCTTACCACCGAACATAATCTCCTCAGCCGGAATCACAATAATTTCGGTACCTATCTTGAATGCTTTCACTAACATGCCGCACGCTCTCTCTAATTCTGTGTAAACCAAGTTTTCACTCTCAGTGTGCCAGTAAGCCATGCCGGGCACAACATCTACTCTGAAGAAAACACAACAGTGCAAAATATCTCCGACAAACGGCAAAAATATTGCCACTCTGGCAATTCGCTAACTGGTTAAAACAATCAACCAAACAAGTTGATTTTTATGAGCCCAGCGCTAGCTCTACCTTACTCATTTTTACGCCTGAGTAGAGCACTGGCGTTATTGTCTCACGCAGCGCCGACTGGACTGACTGGCTGCAAGTGCCCCGACTCAATTGTCGTGACCGGCTATCCACCCCAACCAAAACACAATATATAGTGTAAAAATGATATAATCCTTACAGAAAACACAATATATAGATTTTTTTCAAAAAAAAGGATGTTTTTTGTAATCAAAGCTTAAGCAGCAGCCTACCGGCTGCTAAAAAAGGCGACTTCTCCCCAGCCTGGCGGCTTGCCTTGCATCATTCAAGACTTAAGCTTCCTTGAAATCCCTCAAAAGCATCAAAGCAAGAAGCTCAGATTTCAGAACCAAAAACCGATGAGATCCTCTGCTTGAAACGGTGCTTGGGTCACCGCTGCTTTTTCTTTGCCTTCAAATATAAAACTCCGTCGTCGTTTAAAAATTTCAAGGGGGTGGGGGTCGACTATTTTCTCGATCTCAGACGAACGGTGGCTTTGTTGACTTTTTGGCAACGCCAGCTCATCGCTGCTAGTGCCAGCCGAAGCCCCGGTTTTGTTGGGCTCTAGCGGTTTTAGCGCCTCAAAAAAGAATCAAATATCCAGATTCGGCCTGAACGGGCACAATGATGACCAATCGATTGATCCCAAGTGGTTTCCACATCACTAGGGCTGGGGAGGGTCAACATGCTGATTGAACTCGAATTGAACAGAAATGACGCTGAATCGTTGCTGCGACACTGCGTGGATCACCAGCCAAATTCAGGCGACTTTCGAGAGGACGCTCGTCTTTCAGAAGCCTTGTTAACGCTGTCCACTGCGATCAAAGACTCTATGAGCGCAATGCCCTCAGGCGGTGAGCCGATGCCAGTTATTAATCCCGAATTGCTGGAGGCCGCCACTAAGCTGTTTGGCGACAAAGAGCTCGCAATCGGATGGCTCTCCAAGCCGTTGCGGGCACTGGGGGACGAGAGCCCGATCAATGTCCACACTGACGTAGCTCTAACACTAATCATGCGGTTGGAGCATGGGTTTTGTTCCTGATACAACTCACGATCCATCTACAGGAGCCGCCGCTGCGGGTGCTCAGATGTCCGTAAAGTTCGTGCTCTTCGATGCTTTTGGCACCCTCATCGCGCAGGGCATGTTCAACAATCCCGAGAGCCCGACATGCATCGTGGCGCGCAACACCTTTCCGCCGATGCGGTCTGAGTACTGAAGAAACTAGCTGACTGCACGGCCACCACTGCCTTGCGAATCATCGTTTTACCAAGCAGCGACATTGGGGGATGTAGAGTGAAAATATTCATAAGCTCAGTTGTACGCGGTTATGAGAATTATCGTGCTGCAGCCAAGAAAGCGGTGGAACTGCTGCAGTACACACCCAGGATGTGCGAGTCCTTCGGTGCCCAGCCCTACTCTTCCGAAATAGCCTGTATGGCTGAGGTACAGGAGGCTGACGTTGTTGTGCTGATTCTTGGAGCCGATTACGGTTTTGAGACACCCTCCGGTGAGTCAGTCACTCAGCAAGAGTACCGCCGTGCGCGAACACTGAATAAGCCCGTGCTCGCATTCCTTGAGAATGTCGAAGCGTCAGGAAAGCAAAAGGCGTTTCGTCAAGAGGTATCCGACTACCTGAATGGGCTATTCAGAGAGACCTTTTCCTATGAAGGCGAGCTATACGACGCCATCATCAAAGCGCTCCACCAGCTAAAACAACAACAGTCGACTCCTCCTGAACAGGATTTTGTTGATCGTCTTGGGGGCCGAGAGAGGGAATCTGGTTTCGGTGGGCAGGGGGCGACTCTCGAATTCGCGTTTTACCCGCATCCTGTCGTCCGTGGAGCCTTAAGGGCTCAGGATAAGCAGAGAGACGCTCTGTACGTAGAAATGTGTCAGGCGGGCTTATGCGAGCTGGCAGAGGGTTTTTCCAAACACGATACCGCGTCCACAATCGGCTTGGATGCTCCTGCGCGCCACACCCCTAATCTTCGCTGGCGCAAGCAGGATGACGGCCTTGAGTGGATCAGGCTTGGCATACAACAAAAAGGGAACGGGCTGGCTTTTATGTTTGTGTCGCCCGATCGGGTGCGCACAGCCGCGTACGCGGCTTATCAGTTGCTAGGCAAAGGCAGACCTGGGTGGTACCAGATCGCGCTTGATGGCATTGGCAATACCCAATTTGCAGAGCCACCTGTGGGCTATGTCTCCTCCGTCTCTGCCCCCATGTCAAATGTGAACGCCGTGAGTGCACATGGATTTCTCATGCCGGCAAATAACACGACGTTTAGCGCTTGGTTAGACGAAGTGCTTTATGGCTTTGAACGCAAAATCAACTACCGCTAACAGGATTGGCGCGCGGCACTCGACAGAAGGAGAAGGCATATTGAGCATTAGCTGGTGATGCACTGCTTGGAGCCAGCAGAAACTTGGAATTTAAGATACCCACCTACCCAGAATGCTCAGCATTGAACTGCTCAGAAATTACGGGTGGCACGCCTGCCCAATCCTAAACCACCCAAGCGTGCTGGCGCCGCCACCGCTGATCCAATGCTGATTCGGCATTGCTATGCGCGCTGTCGGCACGCTTTCGATGTAAGCGTGCAGCGAACCCACCTAGCCCAAGGGGCGGATTGCATGGGCTTGACGAACTGGCTGTATTCGACATGACCACACGTTCGTATCGGTTATGCCCCCTGCACCGGCAGCACCTTGACCGGTAGAAGTCGAGCCTGTGCAGCCTTTCAGCCCCCGTCACGCAACGTAATAAGATAAGACCTCCCGTCGTCATTTCTTCGACGAGAGCCGCGTACGCACCAGTTGGCTCCGAGATCTGCTTTATTCCTGTGAAGCATGAGTCTTATGTCCACTCCCTGCGTTCCGCAGCCCTGGCGAGAACAGCAAGATAGCTCCAGCACTCTTGCTGACCCACTCAAGGAAAACTGCGATGACCACTTTCACTCGTTACACCCTCGACACCGCCCCTGCTGCCTCCCAGCCTGTTCTGGAGGCGGTGCAGAAAGCCTTCAGCTTCGTACCCAACCTGCAAGGCAACATGGCTGAATCGCCAGAGCTGCTCGCCGGTTACAGCCAACTCTGGGATCTGTTTGGCAAGAGCACGCTGACCCCGCACGAACAGCAGGTTGTGTACCTCACCTCCAACTTCGAAAACAATTGCCACTACTGCATGGCCGGGCATACCACGCTGGCCAAGATGATCGAAATGGCGCCTGAGGTGATTGCTGCATTGCGTGCTGGAGGTGTCATTCCGGATGCTCGCCTGGAAGCCTTGCATGTGTTCACAGCAGCGGTGGTGCGTGATCGCGGCTTCGTCAGCGACGCAGGTATCGACGCGTTCCTGGCAGCCGGCTTTACCCGCCGCAACGTGCTGGAGGTAGTTCTGGGCGTCGCCACCAAGGTCATGAGCAACTACACCAATCACCTGGTGCACACTCAGCTCGATCCGTTCATGAAAGGTAACGAATGGACTAAGCCGGTCTAAAAGACACTGCCGACCATCACTCAGCCAGCCCTGACATGGGCTGGCACCAGGAGCACTCATGACCACGCGAACTTTTTTGATCACCGGCGCGAGCAAAGGCATCGGTCTTGCGCTAGCTCAGGCGCTGGCGGGCGCCGGCCATCGCGTTGTGGGCATTGCTCGCCAAGTGGAGAACATCGATTTCCCCGGCACCTTGGTCTCGGTTGATCTGGAGAATCGCGCAGCGACCGAGAAAGCCCTGGCAACGCTTAACGAGCAATACGCATTTGACGGCCTGGTGAATAATGTTGGGCTGGTTCGCCCGCAGTTGCTGGGCGAGGTGGATCTGAACGAATTCGATGCGGTGATGCGCGTGAATCTGCATTCGGCGATTCTGGCCACTCAAGCCGTTTTACCGGGCATGCGCGAGCGGCAGTGGGGCCGAATCATCAACATCTCCAGCCTGACTGTGCTCGGAATCACCCATCGTACGGCCTATGCTGCTGCCAAGGCTGCGCTGATCAGTTTTACCCGGTCGTGGGCACTGGAACTGGCTACGACCGGTATCACCGTCAATGCTGTAGCCCCCGGGCCGACCGAAACAGCTTTGTTCCGCGCGAACAACCCGCCTGGCAGCGAGGGCGAGGCCCGCTACCTTTCGGGCGTTCCGATGGGCCGCTTTGGCCAGCCGCAAGAGATTGCAGCGGCCATCACCTTCCTGCTGTCAGAGAGCAGTGGTTTCATGACTGGCCAGACATTGTTCGTCGATGGCGGTGCTTCAATCGGCAAGGCTGCGTTCTAGAAAGGCTTGCTTTGTACCCTCCGCGTTGAGATAACCCTTCCGCTACGAGCGAAGCCTATGCTTCGCTCGTTTTTTTGCCATGCCTTTTTTAACCGTTTCAGGTGAAACAACGATGGATCGATTGGCTGCAATGGAAACCTTCGTCAGTGTGCTCGAAGCAGGGTCGTTTTCTGCCGCCGCGCGGCGTCTCAACCTTGGCCAGCCCGCCGTGTCGAAAACCATTGCACAACTGGAAGAGCGCCTTGGCGTTCGCCTGCTACTGCGCTCCACTCGCGGACTCACGCCGACTGAGGCCGGCACGGCCTACTACGACCGCGCCAAACGTGCCATTGAGGAAGCCCACGAAGCCGACCTCGCCGCGCGTGGTGCAGGCAGTGGGCTGCACGGTACCTTGCGGGTCTGCGCGGCAGTGACCTTCGCGCGTTTGCATGTGCTGCCGCACCTGGGGGCTTTCCTCGAAGCACACCCCGAACTGAACATCGATATCGTCCTGGACGACCGCACCGTCAATCTCGTCGAGGAAGGCATCGATGTCGCCCTGCGCATGGGAGCTTTGGCGGACTCCAACCTGATCGCACGCAAGATCGGGGAGTGTCAGCGGCTGGTGTTGGCCACGCCTGCTTACGTGCAGACCCATGGCGAGCCCTCAGTGCCGACTGACCTGGCACAGCACCAAGCGGTTATCTACGCCCTGGCGGGTGGCGGTGAGCATTGGGCCTTCAAGCAGGGCAGTACAGTGCAGTCGGTGACAGTGAGCGGGCGGGTGCGGGTCAGTGCCGCTGAGGGTGTGCGCGCGGCAGTACTCGGGCATCTGGGTGTGGCGTTGACGTCCCAGTGGATGTTCGCGGATGAACTCGCCAAGGGCGACGTGGTGCCACTGCTGGAAGACTGGCAACTGCCGCCGCTGGATCTCTGGGCGGTATTTCCTACAGGGCGCCTGGCGAGCGCGAAGGCGCGGGCGTTTGTCGATTTCGTCGAAGGCTTGATGAGCCGGCAATAAGCAAGGCCGCCCTAAGGCGGCCTTGAAAGAGGGACAATCAACCACGCAATGCAGGTAGCAACTCGGTGGGTTCAGGGCGCAGCGTGTAGTCGGGATTGACCTCCGCGTACAGAATGATGCCGTCCTGGCCGATGACAAAACGACCTGGCATCGGCAGCGTCCAGCTCTGGTCACCGTTGATGACCGGCAGGTTGTTGCCCAGGCTCAGATAGAGTTCAGCCAGATAGTCTGGCAGTTTGAAACGCAGGCCGAATGCAGCCGCCACTTCATTACCACTGTCACTCAGGATGGGGAACCCCAGGCCATTCTGGCGCTGCGACTTGCGGCTGTTGGCTTGGCTCTGTGGCGAGATCGCAACCAGACTCGCACCTCGCGCCTTAAAGACCGGCAGTGCTTCTTCCAAGGCTTGCAACTCCATGTTGCAGTAAGGGCACCACACCCCACGATAGAAGCTGATCACCAGTGGGCCGTGCGACAGCAACTCGGCTGAAGACACTAAGTTCCCCTCCGCGTCTGGAAGGCTGAATACCGGGGCCAGGTCGCCGGCCTTCAGCGCTCGCTCGGCTTGACCGCTGGCGATCAGTTCAGCTGTTGCGCGGTGCATCACCGCATGTACGGGTGCCGGGGCATTGTAGGGCGGCTTACCGGCAACGAAGTCGGCCTTGAATGCATCCAGCTTGGCTTGAAGTGTCATGAGTATTTCCTCGGTGGTTGATGTGTAGAGGCTCATGATCGCGGTGTGGAAGCGCCCTCAGTAGAGCGCTGACCCGCATAGGAAATATGCTCAGCAGGAATGCCCCTCACTCGACGCGTGCAACCTTGGATGTTTATTCCGCGCAGGAATGAATCATATCGCTGCGAGCGGTCTGCTCCACTCTAACCGTTCCACGCAGACTGGCCTCCATCGTAGCCACTTGGCACGAAGCGTTGTGTTACTGACCACGCAACGCCCAAGTCTATTGTCGATTGAGGAACTGCCCCATGTTAATTGTTCATGCGTTTGCCACCCCCAATAGCGTCAAAGTCCCTATAGCCCTCGAAGAGCTGGGCCTCGACTATCAGTTACTGGGCGTGAACATTCGCCAGGGAGAGCAAAAACACGAGGCGTTTAGCGCCCTGAACGCCAATGCCAAAGTGCCGGTGCTGATCGATCCGCTGGGTGATAACGGCCAGCCCATGGTGCTGACCGAATCTGCCGCCATCCTTGTCTACCTGGCAGAGCGATATGGTCGGCTGCTGCCTTCCGAGGGCGTGACACGCGCCAGAGCCTTCGAGCAACTGTTCTTCCATGCCAGTGGGCTGAGCCCGGCCTTTGGGCAGTCTGGCTATTTCCAGAAATTGGCGAGCGAGCCAAATCCGGCGGCGATTGCCCGATTCCATGGCGAAGCCAAACGCACGCTCGCCGTGCTGGATGGCGTACTGGCAAGCAACGCCTACGTCGCTGGGGATGAGTTTTCAATCGCCGATATCGCACACTTCGGCTGGCTCTGGCGCAAAGAGTTTGCGGGGTCGACTTCGCCGAAAGCCCGCACGTGGAACGCTGGTTTCACGCGGTTAGCCAGCGGCCAGCCGTGCTGCGCGGTATCCAACGTACCAACGCCCTCATTCCCCACGCCTGAGAAAGGACTTCAAATCATGAGTACTCAGCCACTGTTCACTCCAACCCAGATAGGCCCTTTCACACTGGAGCACCGTGTTGTCATGGCGCCCTTGACCCGAATGCGCTCAAGCGAGGGCAATGTCCCCAACGAATTGATGGCCGAATACTACGCCCAGCGGGCGACGCGAGGTGGGCTGATCATCGCCGAAGCCACGCCGGTTTCACCCTATGGCTTTGGCTACGCGGGCTCACCAGGCATCTTTACCCAAGCGCAGGTTGACGGATGGCGCACAGTCGTTGACGCCGTGCATGAAAAAGGTGGGCTGATCTTTTTGCAACTGTGGCACGTGGGCCGTCAATCCCACCCACTGCTGCAACCGCGCAATATTGACCCCGTCGCGCCATCGGCGATTAAGGCTGATGGGGATGCGTACGCGAAAACAGGGCCGGTGGCCTTCGCCATGCCTCGCGCCTTGGCGCTTGCCGAAATACCGGACATTATCGAATCGTTTCGCCGAGGCGCCGAACTGGCCAAGGAGGCCGGTTTTGATGGTGTTGAAATTCACGGCGCCAACGGGTATCTACCTGACCAGTTTTTGCAGGACGGAACCAACGTGCGCACCGACGCTTACGGCGGCCCCATCGAACACCGCGCCAGGTTCCTGCTGGAAATTACCCAGGCAGCGATTTCGGTTTGGGGGCAAGGCCGCGTCGGCGTCCGCTTAAGCCCTTCCAGCAGCTATGGCTCGATGCACGACAGTGACCCAAAGGCAACTTTTGGTTATGTAGCTCGGCAGCTAGACACCATGGGGCTCGCTTATCTGCACGTCGTTGAGCCAAGAATCAAAGGTAATGAAACCATCGATGAAGATGCAGAACCGGTTGCAGTCCAATACCTGCGCCAGCTTTTCAACGGGCCGATTATCGCGGCTGGTGGATTTCAACGTGAAAACGCGGAGGCACTTGTGAGCGAAGGTAGTGCCGACATGGTCGCCTTTGGACGCGCGTTCATCGCCAATCCTGACCTCGCGAGGCGCCTGCATGATGACCTCCCGCTGAATGCCTATGACCGAGATACGTTTTACGGCGGCGATGCGGCTGGCTATACCGACTATCAATTTGTAGGGGAGCGGTTTCAACGACGTAATGTCTCGTAGATCCAGACCCAGGAGGGTGCTGATAATCGGCGCAGCGAAGTGTTTAGCATAGAAAGGCTTGCTAAACGCACTAAGCTGCACCGAGATTATTGCAGTTCTCAACGGCCGCAATGAGCTGACTTTTACCCGCCAAGTACATCCTGAGCGCTGGGCAAATCCTATTGGATGAGATGGGCAAACCGAGTGCGAATGACCAGTCAGTGGTTGGTGAGGTAAATACATTCTTCTGGCGAAGTCAGGCCGCCATCCACTGATGCGGCATTAGCTGCTCGATCTGACTCGCCTTCTGCGTCGGCAACAGCATCAACACATCGTTGAGATACGCGTACGGATCATACCCGTTCGTGCGTGCCGACTGGATCAGGCTCATGATCGCGGCGGCCCGTTTACCGCTGCGCAATGATCCAGCGAAGAGCCAGTTCGACCTACCGAGCGCCCACGGCCTGATCTGGTTCTCGACCGCATTGTTATTGGTGGGCACAGCACCATCATCCAAGTAGCGCGTCAGCGCTACCCAGCGTCTCAAGCTGTAATCCAGTGCCTTGGCTGTGGCCGAGCCCTCGGGCACAAGCGCGCGTTGAGCAATCATCCACTTGTGCAACTTTTCAACGATGGGCACCGCAACTTCCTGGCGTAATCGCCAGCGCTCTTCATCGCTCATGTCCTTGCCTTGCCGTTCGACTTTGTACAAGCCGCCGATGGAGTGCGGCGCTTGCTCTGCCAACTGGCTTTTGTTCGCTACATGCCGGTCGAAGAACTTACGCCGGGCGTGGGCCATGCAGCCGATTTCGGTGATGCCCTGCTCGAAGCCAGCTTTGTGGCCGGCGGAGTCATCGCACACCAGCTTGCCGGCCCAGGTGCCCAGAAAGTTGCGCGCATGTTCGCCGGTACGGCTGGCGCTGAAGTCGTAAACCACCGCTTTCAGCGCGGAGAACGGCGTGGGGCAGTAGGCCCAGACATACGCTCGATGGGTTTTCTTTTCGCCCGGAGCCAGCATCTGCGCCGGTGTTTCATCCGCATGGACGACTTGCTGGGCCAACACGGCTTACCAAAATACGCGAACACCATCGCCCGTAATACTGGTGTTCAGTAGGTGTGTTCACCGAACGCATACGCTGCAACCGCCGCAGGGCCGAGCGGAGTGCCAAAGCGAGCTTAGTGGGTAGCGAGTGGATTCGTAATGCGCTGTTTAACAAACGACTTTCTGCGCTCTGCAAATTCAGCCCTTCCGCCTTTCGCGAAATGGACGACTACGTAGTAACTATTGAGCGTTTGAATAAACCAGTGCTTGCCGACTCGATTAGCGCCCATCACGTTAGACGTGTGGATCAGATGCCCATTGGCGAAGTGCCCATTGGCGGATTTAGCAGCATGATTACCCCAGTTGACCCCAAGTAAAATCTGCCCATGCACCCTGACATCAGTCAGATAAGCTTTGACTCGAATCGGCCATATCGTCTGCGCTGCCCGCGCGAGTAACAGTCGCTGAAAAGAGTTGAGCTCACGCCGAAACTCGCTATCTGGGAACTCTACTATGAACACCATCTACTCCCTGATCGCGACTTGTAACCACCAGAACGCACTGTCACTGCTGAACTGCACTTATGGCGAACTCGATCAAATTTCTTAGCCCACCTTTACCTCCTCTATCAAGGTGAATGCCTGAAATCCCGACAGCTCTTGGCCCGAGGCAGTCGCAACTGAGCGAATCACCGATCATGAACACGCGCTGTGCAGCGTCATCAACATCCCCAGGTAAAACACCCAACATGCTGCAGACAGCTTGATAAATTTGCGGGTTCGGCTTGATAAAGCCGAGTTCGAAGCTGAAAGCGTACCCATCGAGATTCGGAAAAATCTGCTTCACTGCTCGACCGTAAGGAGCGGCCAAGTTGCTACAAACGCCGACCCTGATGTCATTGTCCATAAGCAAGGCGATCGCGTCATGAGCGTCTGGAAAAGGTTCGATGCCATCGACTTCGCTCTCCAACAGCATCTTGAGCTCGGAAATCCGTGTCGACGACAGGCTGATTCCAAAGAATTCAGCAGCCTCCTCGATGCCCAACGACTTGGTCATCAATTCGTGAATATCACTGGGTTTCGGACGACGCCCCTGACGAAGCCCTTCTCGGAAAAGCTGCCGGAAGGGATGCGTCCCATGCTGAATTTTCAGCAACGTTCCAAACACGTCGAATATCACCGCGTTGCAAGGCATATCTGCGGTTCCCCGTCGCTAAATGAATGTCCCTCCGGATCCACCGAACCTAGGATGAAAACAGTACTTTCAGGCTTCCATCAGGCTGCATAGCACGTAGTAGTCCTCCGCCCCCTGGCTTCTAAGCAGCTTAAAGCCATCTAGCGATTTCACGATATCCACAGGCGGTGTCACGACGACCATACCGTCGTTCGACGCACCAGACCCGTCAAAGTAGACATGCCCTGTAAAGCGGTCTCCGACGCGCGCAGCACCATCAATGAACGCGTCCACGAAAACACCCCAATTAAGCTCGCGCGCACGCACGACGGCCTCAGGAATCGGAGCCATCACGCGGGATGTCTGAGTCCGTGCATCAGCTCGTTTCATGTAATTTCCTGCTCACGGCAAACCACCCTCAAATGTCCTCACAAGCCGAGTCCCGGTTTTTCAATAAGTACCTACCCGCCGCTCTTGCCCCAGAGCATTCACTTGGCTGACGACTCCAACGACGCTTTGGCAATATATTGCACACAATGTCGAAACACGTCGTCTCTCGCAGGCACAAGCTGTCCCGATGGCGAAGCGGGGCATGATTACACAGATACATCCTATTTTTTTTAATATATAGATTTGTATGATGCAAAGCAAATTCGGCATATCGTACAGTTTGAGCCAAGATCCAATGTCGATACGCCATGCGTTTGCTGCAGCGCTTAAGCGCCTGCGGGGAAGGCAAAATCTGCTGCAGCAACAGTTGTCCTCGACTGTTTCACAGTCACATATCAGCCAGCTTGAAGCTGGTAAGACGTCGCCGACGCTTGAAGCCTCGCAGAAGATCGCCGAAGCTCTAGCTGTCCACCCTGCGTCGCTCGTGATCGTGACATTCGCTGCCCGCGATAATTTGTCACCTCGCGAAATATTGAGACTGGCCGAAGAGGAGCTGGAGTCCCTCGGACTGCTGGATGAACTGGTTCAGCGCGAGGAACCTTCTGATCACCCGGTGACGACCAAGTCTCTAAGAACTCGCCAGCATGTCCAGGCACTGAAAGCAAAGGGCCTTCGCCAGACAGACGTCGTGCGTGAGCTGGGTATCGCGCGCTCTACGGTTGCCAGGCACTGGAGTTGAATGCGCACCGCCGATATCGCCCTCCCCCCCCCCCAGTGAAGCCATATCAAACGCGCGTCAACACAGCTTGACCTTAAATTTCGATGACTAGGTCGGTGATGAATCCCACTGTCTCGCCCGGGTATCCTTTAGGATTGGAGAGCACCCTGCACCCGCCCAGCATCACATCAACGGCATGGTGGGTGTGCCCAAAAATCCAAAGATCCGCCTGGGCTACCAAATCATGCCATCTGTTGAAATACGCCGCGTTCAAATGCCCTTCATGCTTTGAACCAGATACCTCTTCGACGGGGCAATGATGCGTCACAACGACAGTCTTGCCCTCAAAGCTTTTTGAAAGCTCCTTACGGAGAAACTCATACGACGCCCTGTTGCGCTCAATCACGTCAATAGGGCGTAGCCGGCGGTAGCCCTGGTCAGCCCTGATCGCAACGAAATCATTAATCCGATCCCAGGCGACACGAGCTGCCGCTGGTGCATTCCCGGTTGATGAAAAATCAGTCCAGCCGGTGCAACACAGGAAACGGGTGTGTCCCAAAACAAACACCTCATTTTCCAAGACATGTATGTGATCCGGAGCCGCCAGCTTCATCTTCTGTAGCGTTCTATCGATGTGCCCATCGTAGTATTCGTGATTGCCGTTCACGTACACCACGGGCGCTGTGAACGCAGCGCTCGCCCATTTCACGCCACGTCCTTTTTTGTGAATGTCTCCCCCTAGGATGACGAGATCTGCGTCGGTACGCGGTGGCGCGAATTCTTCGAATTCGACATGAAGATCTGAGTAGACCTGTAGTTTCATAAGCGTCGCGTGTTCCTAGTGGTACTGGCGGCTGCTGTCGGCATACCAATACGCTGGCGGTGTCATGCCCTCTGGCTGACCTACGACGAACAAGAGGGTTAGCCGAGATGAAAAGGTCGCCAAAAATGATTTATAAGTATTAATATATAGATCATAATAGACCATCTCAAGGGTGCGTTACCTAACCGGTGCACGATCCGTCCAGTGCATGCACTTCTGGACTTGATCGAGCTCGATTGCGGGCCGGACTCAGGACTGTCGATACAAGGGAACAACCATGCCCATCCCACGTTTTCTGGATTTGCAGAGTTTGGACGGCGAAATCCTATCAGGCGCGTCAATGTCTGATGCTCCTACGCTTGAGGCGATAGGCCGGAGAACGCGTAAACCGCACTGCGCGGTTTATAGCTGGATCGTGATAGACGTGCTGAACGCCGGATGCCTGCCGAGAGCTGGCGACGAGGACTCTAGAGTTCGCAGGTACGACGATGCCCTGCCCAGTGACTTCAGTACATCGTCATCGCTTATGCTGTATTCGCACTACGTGGAATTTCATAGCGCCAACCGTTTTCAAAAAGGGGATTCAGTGAGGTCGGGTTATGCCATTGCGTTTGACAGGCGTGGCATTTTCGAGACCGAAGACACTATTTACGTTCTGATGGGCAAAGGTTATCTCCGATCTGCGACGGTCGAGGAAGTAGATTCGATCCCGGCAGGCATTGTGGACGAGCTCGATCTCGAAAACAGGCCAGTCAAACAGCGCACAGGGATCAGGCGTTGGAATGACGAAGACATGGCCTTCTGCGACATCGCGATGACTCATGCTCAAAGTACTGCCTTCGTTGATCTGGTGAGGCAGTTGCGGGTGTCAGAAAAGCATCCGGAGCTTGAAACCGTGTTTCTAGATATAGAACAGGAGTTGTCATGACCATCGCGCAAGCGAAGACTGCGAGGCCAAGGCTATCTCCCCTCCTGCTCAACCTTCACTCTAAATCCAGGCTTGCGCAACGAGGTGGCAGCGGCAGGTTTGAGAGTAGTCCGAGCCCCACCCCGCAGACTTAGTGTCCTGCGATGCCAACAGGCGCAGCCAAGTCACCAGACATCCGATTGACCAGGGCATTCTGGGGCGGCGGAGTCGACTTGGCACTGCGCAACCTCTCAGCTACTTTACGAACCTCCTTCGCGACCTGCAGGAATGCTTGGTCTCGATCGGGCCATTGGGTCACCGGCTTACCGCCCTGGGGTGTCCCCATCAGTTTGCCAAACGGCGCGTGATGCCAGTCACAGGCTCTCAGGATAACAGGGATCACGGTGGCCTGCCCTGCCTCATGCCTCGACTGACGCACCACTGCCACATTGTCGAAACGGGCAATGACTCCTACCGTGTACAACACAGCACCTTGGCTGACCAGACAAAGATCAAGACACGTGAACGAAAGCGTAAGGGAGATGATGTCGCTGAGGACGATGAGCCATTTTGATCTTGCCCGGAAGGTGCCCTGTCACGCGCATCATGTGGTGGGGCTTCGATCTTTAGAGGTCGAACAGGACTGCTACGCTAATCCACAATTGCTGATGACAAATCGGCAATCTACCTTGGGTCAGTTTTCAATCAGCGTCAACGAATGGGCCGCCCCTAGCCCGAATATTTGATCCGCCAAGCATGTGCTACTGCATAGACGGCTTCGATATCTGCGAAAGCGTTCAACACTGGCCACCACCTGACAGTGCGTTCCGTATGCATTGCAAAGCCAAGAAATAGGCGTCCTCAAGATGGCGTGCGAGATTGCCTTTCATCTCGCCATGCTGACTGAGTACGTCGGTATGGTCGGCATCGTCGAGTAGTCTTTTAAAGATCAGCCAGCTATGGAGATGTGGGGTTGTCTGGGTGGGATGGCTCCCCCCTGACACAGAGAGTTTCCGAGCGCCTTGGTCGTCGGTAAGGACAGCAAGACCTCGGCTCATAGCAAAAGCGATCGTCGATAGCTCACCTTTTCCGAGACGCCTGCGATCTTGCAATTGGCTGATTGCCTGTAGATCGTCCAGGCTGCATTCGCTCACAGGGAAGTGACCGCTCTTTTGAGCATCAATCAACCGACGTTGAAGTTCACGGCTCTCATCGGTGGGCGCCGTCCTCGGTTTCACAAGGGCTTCGTATTGCACAAAACCAGTGACGCAGAAATGGCATTGTGCAGCGAGTGCTGCCCGATACAAGGTTGGGGAAGACAGCACATTCCATACAGCACAGGTATCAGTGACATTGATGAGATGAAAACGAGACGGGTCAATGGCCATTGCGAGATTTTCCGTAAAGGCTGAGCAGATCGTGGAGTTCATCCGAATCACAAAGCAGTGCTTCAGCAAGACGACCGTGGGTGATCAGCCCTTGGCTCGCAGCCTCCATGCAGAGGATGACGTAACTATCGGATAGCCCTTTCGCCAGCAGCCTGGACTTACGGTCGCGTTGATGCGGCGTTAGCTGTGCTGGCAGTTCGGGATCGATCTTTAAATCCCGTTGCACGCGGTGGGACTTGATGCGCTCGAATGCGCTGTCGCCAACCAGCCCCTCAGACTTGAGGCCCACGGCCAACGCAAAACAGCTGACTCTCAGCTCTTGAGCCCAATGCTCTATTTCCATCGACGTCCAGCCCTCAGGATTGGGAAGCTGACGGAGGACTTCTGGCGGCATTAGATAATGCGATGCAAACGTGTTGGCCCGCAGCTCCAAATAATCCCCTTTGGGAGTGCGGGAGTACGTGATGCTTGGGCCACCTGAAGCATCGATTAGTGCGTGAGCAAACTCATGTGCCGCACTAAATCGTTGCCGGTAGATGTCCTCGCTGTAGTTGACAAGAATGCACTGTCCGGCGGTGGGGTGATCCAAAAACAACCCAGAGATGCCAGAATTTCCGAGCTGTCGCCGGAATACGTGCACGCCGGTTTGCCTGATTTCCTGGTAAACATCTCGGGGTACTGCATTACTGCCATGTTGGTTGAAGCGTCTAAAGGCTTTAGCTTCCTGAATCCCATCAGTCTTGAAGTGGCCAGACGCAGAGGATGGATCGAATGCCCGATGCCTGATGTTCAGCTCTTTCATCAGGAAGTCTTCTGTTTCGCAGAGGTACAGAAATTCCTGAATGGCCCTGCGGTCGTCCTTCGTGAATTCATCACCATGTTTGCGATACAGGATGTCAGTCTGTTCAAACGGAGCTAGCGATTCATTTGAAATGAAAAACTTGAAATCACAGCGGTAAAGATCAGCCAGGATGAGTATCTCATCACCCGAGGGCTCAGTGATTCCGACTCAATTGATCGTAACCGTTCAAGTGGAATCAGGGCGGCTGCACTCACTTCTTCTTGGCTCATCGCGAGCTGGTCGCGGTAGCGAGATAGCTTTGAACCCAAGGCATTGAGATTGATTGCCATACCCACCCTCCTGATCGGGGATCTCAATCCTAAACGTGTTACCACCCACCTGGCTATCAGAGTCCTGGTTAGGGAGTGATCATGAACACAACACCTGCTAGACGTTACATTTGTCAAAGGTCGGCTGTTGCGTTGCTCAAGGTTTGAGTTTGGTGATAGGCCTCGACAGCAACTTGGATTCCAGGACGACATCGATGTCGAGATCGGGCAGTTATCAGCGACCGGGCTGGCCAGGCCCCAGTCCTTGAGCAACACTGGAGCCTATCCCTGCTGCGGTCATACCTATGCTCACCAAGACCCTTTACATCATCGGTAACGGCTTTGATTTGAACCACGGGTTGCCGACCGGCTACGGGCATTTCAAGGCCCACGTCAGAGACCATGATCGTGATGTCTACGACTGGGTGGAAGAGTATCTGCCTGCGGGCGAAAGCTGGGCGGATCTGGAGATGGCCTTTGCCGAACTCGACACCGACCACATCGTCAGCAGTCTTGAACACTTCATGGGATCTTACTCTGACGATAATTGGAGCGATTCTGGTCATCACGATTTTCAGTACGAGGTTGATCGGGTGGCAAGCGGACTGGGAGGAACGCTTCAAACGCTTTTCGCAGAATGGGTGAACACCATTCAGATCCCTGACGCCCAGAATGCTCTAAACCGACTTATTAGGCTGGACATCACCGCCACCTATCTGACCTTCAATTACACCAGCACTCTCACTCGCGTGTACCAGGTACCCACCGAAAATATTCTGCACATTCACGGCGAATCGACAGACGCTGATTCCGAGCTAGTACTTGGGCACGGCTGGGGCCCTGAAGAACGGACATCGCTGTTCGATGCAGTGAATCCTGAGGACTCTGATCACCGCCTCATCGAAGCCATGCAGTCCTTGGACGATTATTTCTCAATCACCTTCAAGCCTTCCAATGACATCATCGAGCGCAATACTAATTTTTTTGCGGGTCTTTCAGAGATCAATCAGGTGGTGGTGCTTGGGCACTCGCTCAGCCCGGTGGATGCCCCGTATCTCTCAGCCGTAGTAAAAGCGTTAGAGCACAGGCAGGTGTCGTGGACAGTCGCCACCCTGCCGAATGATGACCTAGGAGAAAAAACGGCTATCCTGAACGCCGTCGGCGTCCACGCTGAGCGTATCCGTTACAAGCTGTGGAGCGAGTTTCACAACGTCTCGCCTAACGAACATCTGTGACGCCGTCAGCGAATAGGCGGCCAGTTCAATTAGTGCCGGGCTAGACGTCAACTCCCCAAGCCCGAACCTTATCGCGAAGCTCCTCACGATGGACTTATTCTCAGCATGCCCTATCTCAGAGTTTCCGGTTAGAGCGGTTGCGGGCATCTCTGGGTGAATTAGGCTTTGGAGGAAAGTTTGGTTGCTCACGGCAGCCTATCCCGATCAACCTCCAGGCCCTGCCATTAACCTGAATCAAGCAGGTTTAAGACTCATCTTCGCTTCAAAAATCAGCAGATCACTCTCGTCGTTTTTGATCATCAAATTGATAAGACGGGGGCTGACCTCAATCTCTCCACCAAGCGTTGCACGCACAGTCTCCGGGTACCGTTCAAGCATGAGATCCGCCAGGCTATGGCTGTAAGGCATTCCTGTGGCTGCCTGAGAGGAAGGTGTGACTCCCCGGGTTGGACGAAGAGATGGGGCTAGGGGACTGTAACGTGGAGGGCTGTCCATCGATCTAGGAAAAAATGGACAATGGACAAAAAATTTCATGCTAATGATTTTAATAGTTTTCATGTGTCCATTTTTGATTTAGCTCACAGGTACATTACGATAACCACCAGCTGCTCATCCAGACGCTGGTTGAGATCGTCGGCGGGCAATCGGTACGCGAGCGGTATGAACCAATATTGCATGATCCATCCCAACTACTGCGCGTTATGGAGGGCTCGGTATCGAGAAGGACAATGGAGCTCTCATGTGATCGACTATCCAGACGAATGCTCTACGTTTCGTCTACGGCACTCGACCTCATCACAAATCGCGACCACGCACTGGAGCTGGTTGAGGGACTTCGCGCCTTCCCCGACCTCACTCAACACCAGTTGGACGTGATCGAAGCGTATCTCACACCAGATCGCTGGAGTCGGTGAAATTCGGCTGAAGAGGACTCATTACTCCGTGAGATACCGCCCACATGCACTCATTACTCAACCAGAGGAAAATGCGTCAAACACTTGCTGCGATAGGCCCAATAGAGCCTTTTTTGGTTGAAATACTGATTGGGGGCAGGCGTCGGAGTTGGCAGCGCTGAAGCGGGGTTGAGTTGCTTCATAACTTACCTTATTGAATCGTCGAGCCACTCCATCAATTTAGCAATGCCGCAGTCAGGGGGGGGCTGATCGTCATCGAGCTGACCAATGAGATTTATGAGGCATGGCTAACGGAGCCCCCCTCCCCGCGAGGTATCGAGCGGAGTTTCTGCAGGAACTCTGGCAGAGTTTCTAAGGTGTTCCGGTGGGGCAAACTGGAAAACTTGAAGCAAGAGGCACGTGAACTCAAGCAGCTTCCGACGTCCGATTTGCCGCTGCGCGACCCCATAGCGGAAGCCTCTCCACGACATGGGAAGGAGCTTATCGGCTTATCTCTGACTCACTTCACCTAACGGGTGTAGTCGCCCTCGCCGTAATTGTGCCCTTGGGCCATGTGCCCTATATGTGCCCTACTCTCGAAGAAAAATTCCGAGCACAAAAAAGCCGCTTTCTAAAGCGGCTCAAATGCCTGATTTTACTCAGAAATGTATGGTCGGGACGGAGTGATTCGAACACTCGACCCCTAGCACCCCATGCTAGTGCGCTACCGGACTGCGCTACGCCCCGACTAGGCGTGAATCTTGTTGCGTAAAACCTGTTCCTTGTTGAAGGGAACGATTAAGAATATACCGCAAGCTTTTGAAAAGTGGAAGTATTTTCTTCAGCTGATTTGCTACTTTTTGAGTACCACCAGGACGTCTTCCAGTTCCGAGATCATCTGACGAATCAGTTGCTTGTACTGGGTGGTGTCATCCTTGGCCTCATCGCTGGACAAGCGCAACCGCGCGCCGCCAATGGTGAAGCCCTGGTCGTACAGCAAGGCGCGGATCTGCCGGATCATCAGCACGTCCTGGCGCTGATAATACCGGCGGTTTCCGCGGCGCTTGACCGGGTTGAGCTGGGGGAATTCCTGCTCCCAGTACCGAAGCACGTGGGGTTTGACAGCGCAAAGTTCACTGACTTCACCAATGGTGAAGTAGCGTTTGCCAGGAATCGGCGGAAGCTCGTCGTTATGACTTGGTTCCAGCATATGCCTCAACTCGGGCCTTCAACTTCTGCCCTGGACGAAAGGTGACCACACGGCGAGCCGTGATCGGGATTTCTTCACCCGTTTTCGGGTTACGGCCTGGACGCTGGCGTTTGTCGCGCAGGTCGAAGTTGCCGAAACCGGACAGCTTGACCTGCTCGTTGTCTTCCAGAGCGTGCCTGATTTCCTCGAAAAACAGCTCGACCAATTCCTTGGCCTCGCGTTTGTTCAGGCCCAGCTCTTCGTAAAGACGCTCGGCCATCTCAGCTTTCGTCAGAGCCCCCATGCGCTACTTCCTTAACGTGGCGTTCAACCTTTGTTCGAGCGAGGTGAGGATAGCTTGGGTCGTGGCATTCACCTCATCATCATTAAGAGTGCGCGATGGATGCTGCCAGGTCAAGCCAACTGCAAGGCTTTTTCTATTGGGATCAATGCCTTTACCCTGGTAGACGTCAAAAAGGCTGAGGTCTGTGAGCCACTCGCCTGCATTTTCACGGATTACCTGGAGTACAGCGCTAGACGCCACATCACGATCCGCCACCAAGGCCAGGTCACGACGCACTTCCGGGAACCTGGACAGTTCCTGGAATTTCGGCAGGCGGCCTTCGGCGACTTCCGCCAGGACCAGTTCGAACACGAACACGGCGCGGTCCAGGCCCAAGGCCTTGACCAGTTCGGGATGCAGTGCGCCCAGGTAACCGACTTCGCGGCCATCGCGAACGATTTTCGCCGTCTGGCCAGGGTGCAGCGCCGGGTGTTTGCCGGCCTCGAAGCTGAACTGTTCCAGGGCACCGGCGAAGCCGAGCACGGCTTCCACGTCGGCCTTGGCATCGAAGAAGTCGACGGTTTCACGGCCTTGCGCCCAACCTTCCGGCAGCCGCGAACCGCAGACGACACCCGCCAGCATGGGCTCTTGCTTCAGGCCGTCCAGCTGGCCGACGAAGCGCAAGCCGCTTTCGAACAGGCGCACGCGGGTCTGCTGGCGGTTGAGGTTGTGTTGCAGCGCCTTGACCAGGCCTGGCCACAACGAGGTGCGCATGGCAGCCATGTCGTTGGAGATCGGGTTGGCCAACAGCAGCGGCTCGACGCCTGGGTTGAACAGCTCGAACCATTTCGGATCGATGAAGCTGTAGGTGATCGCTTCCTGGTAGCCGCGGGCAACCAGCAGGCGACGCAGCTCCGGCAGTTCGCAACGGGCTTCGGCCTTGGCCTGAGGGGCCAGGCGAGCTTGCGGGTAGCGGACCGGCAGGTGGTTGTAGCCATACAGGCGCGCCAGCTCTTCGATCAGGTCGACTTCCAGACTGATATCGAAGCGGTGGCTCGGTACTTCAACGCGCCATTGGCCTTGGCCTTCGGCGGTAATACCGAGGCCCAGGGCGGCGATCAGGCTTTCGATCTGCTCGGCCGGCATGTCCATGCCCAGCATCTGGCTGACACGGTCGGCGCGCAGGGTGATCGGCGCGACGTTCGGCAGGTGTTCCTGGCTGACGGTCTCGATGATCGGGCCCGGTTCACCGCCGGTGATTTCCAGCAGCAGGCCGGTGGCGCGCTCCATGGCTTCGCGGGCCAGGTTGAAGTCCACGCCACGCTCGTAGCGGTGCGAAGCATCGGTGTGCAGGCCGTAGGAACGGGCCTTGCCAGCGACGGCGATCTGGTCGAAGAACGCGCTTTCCAGGAAGATGTCGCGGGTCTTGGCGGTGACGCCGCTGTGCTCGCCGCCCATGACGCCGGCAATGGCCAGGGCACGGGTGTGGTCGGCGATGACCAGGGTGTCGCTGCGCAGGGACACTTCCTGGCCGTCGAGCAGTACGAGCTTCTCGCCCTCCTCGGCCATGCGCACGCGAATGCCGCCGTTGATTTCAGCCAGGTCGAAGGCGTGCAGCGGCTGACCCAGTTCGATCATCACGTAGTTGGTGATGTCGACGGCGGCATCGATGCTGCGCACGTCGCTGCGACGCAGACGCTCCACCATCCACAGCGGTGTCGGCCGGGACAGGTCGACGTTGCGAATGACACGGCCCAGGTAACGCGGGCAAGCGGCCGGCGCCAGCACGTCGACCGGACGGACTTCGTCGTTCACCGCGGCCACGGCAGGCACTACAGGGCGAGTGACGGGGGCCGCGTACAGCGCGCCCACTTCACGGGCCAGGCCAGCCAGGGACAGGCAGTCGCCGCGGTTCGGGGTCAGGTCGACCTCGATGCTGGCGTCGTCCAGGCTCAGGTACACGCGCAAGTCTTCGCCCACCGGCGCGTCAGCCGGCAGCTCCATCAAGCCGTCGTTACCTTCGCCGATCTGCAGCTCGGACTGGGAGCACAGCATGCCGTTGGACTCCACGCCCCGCAGCTTGGCTTTCTTGATCTTGAAATCGCCGGGCAACTGGGCGCCCAGGGTAGCGAACGGGACCTTCAGGCCGGGGCGCACGTTCGGCGCGCCACACACCACCTGGAAGGTCTCGCTGCCATTGCTGACCTGGCAGACACGCAGTTTGTCGGCATCGGGGTGTTGCTCGGTGCTCAGCACTTCGCCAACGATCACGCCGGTGAAGGCGCCGGCCGCGGGGGTGACGCTGTCCACTTCAAGCCCTGCCATCGACAGGCGGGCCACCAGCTCATCACGTTCGACCTGCGGGCTTACCCAGCCACGCAGCCAATTTTCACTGAATTTCATCCTGCTCTCCTAATAATTCGTTTAGCGAAATTGCGCGAGGAAGCGCAAGTCGTTGTCGAAGAACAGGCGCAAGTCATTGACGCCGTAACGCAGCATCGCCAGGCGCTCGGCGCCCATGCCGAAGGCAAAGCCCTGGAACTCTTCAGGGTCGATGCCCGACATGCGCAACACGTTGGGGTGGACCATGCCGCAGCCCATGACTTCCAGCCAGCCGGTCTGCTTGCACACGCGGCAGCCCTTGCCACTGCACATCACGCACTGGATGTCGACTTCAGCCGAAGGCTCGGTGAAGGGGAAGTAGGACGGACGGAAACGCACCGCCAGCTCTTTCTCGAAGAACACCCGCAGGAATTCCTCGATGGTGCCTTTCAGGTCCGCGAAGTTGATGTCGCGGTCGATCAGCAGCCCCTCGACCTGATGGAACATCGGCGAGTGGGTGATATCCGAGTCGCTGCGGTATACCCGGCCAGGGCAGACGATGCGAATCGGTGGTTGCGAAGATTCCATGCTACGGACCTGCACCGGCGAGGTGTGGGTGCGCAGCAGCATGTTCGCATTGAAATAGAAGGTGTCGTGCATCGACCGGGCCGGGTGGTGGCCTGGGATGTTGAGCGCCTCGAAGTTGTGGTAGTCGTCTTCGACCTCGGGGCCTTCGGCGATGCCGTAGCCGATGTGGGTGAAGAACTGCTCGATCCGCTCCAGGGTGCGAGTGATCGGGTGCAGGCCGCCCGATTCCTGACCACGACCCGGCAGGGTCACGTCGATCTGTTCGGCAGCGAGCTTGGCACTCAGTTCGGCTTCTTCGAAAGCCGCCTTGCGTGCATTGAGGACTTCTGTGACACGCTCCTTGGCTTCGTTGATCAGCGCGCCGACTTTGGGGCGCTCATCGGCCGGCAGGTTGCCCAGGGTCTTCATCACCTGAGTCAGCTCGCCCTTCTTGCCAAGGAAGTGAACCCGGATCTGCTCCAGGGCATTGATGTCTTCAGCGTGTTGCACGGCCTCCAGAGCTTGAGAGACCAGCGCATCCAGGTTTTCCATGTACAGACTCCAGATACGAAACAGGGGAAGAGCTTGAAGGCTCTTCCCCTGTTTATGACGTTTAACACCAGAGGCCGTGGAACGGCCCCGGGTGATTGTCGTGGGTACTTAGGCCAGAGTGGCTTTAGCTTTCTCGACAATCGCAGCAAACGCCGCTTTTTCGTTCACTGCCAGATCAGCCAGAACCTTACGGTCGATCTCGATGGACGCTTTCTTCAGGCCAGCGATGAAACGGCTGTAGGACAGACCGTTTACACGAGCACCAGCGTTGATACGGGCGATCCACAGAGCGCGGAACTGACGCTTCTTCTGGCGACGGTCGCGGTAGGCGTATTGGCCTGCCTTGATGACCGCTTGCTTGGCTACACGGAATACGCGCGAACGCGCGCCGTAGTAGCCTTTAGCCAGTTTCAGAATCTTTTTGTGACGCTTACGGGCAATGACGCCACGCTTTACACGAGCCATGAGTAACTTCCTCTATCTTTGACCGAAATTAACGAAGGCGCAGCATGCGCTCGACTTTTGCAACGTCCGACGGATGCAGCAAGCTGCTACCGCGCAGTTGACGCTTACGCTTGGTCGACATTTTGGTCAGGATGTGGCTCTTGAAAGCGTGCTTGTGCTTGATGCCGTTAGCGGTTTTCAGGAACCGCTTAGCTGCACCACTCTTGGTTTTCATCTTTGGCATGTTCGGATACTCCGCATTCAGTTGATAAACATAACCGCAAGGCCTGCCGTGCCCTGGTGGTTACTTCTTTTTCTTGGGGGCGATGACCATGATCAGCTGGCGTCCTTCCATCTTAGGATGCTGTTCGACGGAACCGTACTCCAGCAGGTCTTGTTCGACCCGCTTGAGCAGCTCCATACCCAGCTCCTGATGCGCCATCTCACGGCCGCGAAATCTCAAGGAAATCTTGGCCCTGTCCCCATCACTAAGGAAACGTACCAGGTTGCGTAGTTTTACCTGGTAATCCCCTTCCTCCGTCCCTGGACGAAACTTGATTTCTTTTACCTGGATCTGCTTCTGGTTCTTCTTCGCCGCAGCAATCTGCTTCTTCTTCTCGAAGATCGACTTGCCGTAGTCCATGACTCGGCAAACCGGAGGGACTGCGTCGGCAGAAATTTCTACCAGATCCAGCTTCGCTTCTTCAGCGATACGAAGCGCTTCATCAATCGAGACGATGCCAACCTGCTCGCCGTCAGCGCCAATTAACCGAACCTCGCGCGCCGAGATATTCTCGTTGATCGGGGCTTTCGGTGCAGCTCGTTTATCTTGTCTCATTTCACGCTTAATAATTATTACTCCGAATCTTGGCGACCACGCCGGGAAACCGCTTGTGCGAGGAACTCGGTGAACTGGGCGACGGGCATGGAGCCCAGGTCTGCACCTTCACGGGTACGCACAGCGACAGTTTGCGTCTCGACTTCCTTGTCCCCGATGACCAGGAGATAAGGAACCTTGAGCAAGGTATGCTCGCGGATTTTAAAGCCGATCTTTTCATTTCTCAAGTCGGACTTGGCACGAAACCCGCTTTCCGTCAGATTTTTTTCCACCTGATGGACAAAATCAGCTTGTTTATCAGTGATGTTCATGATCACCGCCTGGGTGGGTGCCAACCAGGCCGGGAACGCACCTTCATAGTGCTCGATCAGGATACCGACGAAACGCTCGAACGACCCCAGGATGGCACGGTGCAGCATCACGGGATGCTTGCGGCTGTTGTCCTCGGAGACGTACTCGGCGCCCAGGCGGATTGGCAGGTTGAAGTCCAGTTGCAGCGTACCGCACTGCCAGACGCGACCCAGGCAATCCTTCAGGGAAAACTCGATTTTCGGACCGTAGAAAGCACCCTCGCCCGGCTGCAGATCATACGGCAGGCCCGCGGCGTCCAGCGCGGCGGCCAGAGCGGACTCGGCACGATCCCACAATTCGTCGCTGCCTACACGCTTTTCAGGACGAGTGGACAGTTTCAGCTGAATATCCTTGAAGCCGAAGTCCGAATACACGTCCATGGTCAGCTTGATGAACGCAGCGGACTCGGATTGCATCTGCTCTTCGGTGCAGAAGATATGGGCGTCATCCTGGACGAAACCACGCACGCGCATGATGCCGTGCAGCGCGCCCGAGGGCTCGTTGCGGTGGCACGCGCCGAACTCGGCCAGGCGCATCGGCAGCTCGCGGTAGCTCTTCAGGCCCTGGTTGAACACCTGCACATGGCAGGGGCAGTTCATCGGCTTGATGGCGTAGTCGCGGTTTTCCGACTCGGTGGTGAACATGTTTTCGGCGTAGTTGGCCCAGTGGCCAGACTTTTCCCACAGGCTGCGGTCAACGACCTGAGGCGTCTTGATCTCCAGGTAGCCGTTGTCGCGCTGCACCTTGCGCATGTACTGCTCGAGTACCTGGTACAGGGTCCAGCCGTTCGGGTGCCAGAACACCATGCCCGGTGCTTCTTCCTGGAGGTGGAACAGGTTCAGGCGCTTGCCGATCTTGCGGTGGTCGCGCTTTTCCGCTTCCTCGATGCGCTGGATGTAGGCGGCCAGCTGCTTCTTGTCAGCCCAGGCGGTGCCGTACACGCGCTGCAGTTGCTCGTTCTTGGCATCGCCACGCCAGTAGGCGCCCGACAGCTTGGTCAGTTTGAACGACTTGAGGAAACGGGTGTTCGGCACGTGCGGGCCGCGGCACATGTCGACATATTCTTCGTGGTAGTACAGGCCCATGCTCTGGGTGTCAGGCATGTCCTCCACCAGGCGCAGCTTGTAGTCCTCGCCACGGGCGCTGAACACCTCGATGACTTCGGCGCGCGGCGTGACTTTCTTGATCACGTCGTATTCGGTCTCGATCAGCTGCTGCATGCGCTGTTCGATGGCAGCCATGTCGTCCGGGGTGAAAGGACGCTCGTAGGCGATGTCGTAATAGAAGCCTTCGTCGATGACCGGCCCGATGACCATCTTCGCGGTGGGGTACAACTGCTTGACCGCGTGGCCGACCAGGTGGGCGCAAGAGTGACGGATGATTTCCAGCCCCTCTTCGTCCTTGGGGGTGATGATCTGCAGGGTGGCGTCGTTTTCGATCAGGTCGCTGGCGTCGACCAGGTTGCCGTCGACCTTGCCGGCCACGGTGGCCTTGGCCAGACCAGCGCCGATGGATGCGGCGACTTCGGCGACCGATACCGCGTGGTCGAAGGAACGTTGACTGCCGTCGGGAAGAGTAATGATGGGCATGGCGCCTCCTCTCCTAGTGGTGACCCCTACCAAAGGTCACGTGGGTTGGGATGAGCCAGTACAAGATTCGGCGGTATGCCTGCCTCACAGTGGCAGGAGCCGCTAGGCCAACCAGGACCGAACCAGAGTGACTGGAATAGTAATGAAAAGGTCCCTCGCCACCGCGGTTGCCAAAGGAGCAACCACACCTGTCGAGGGCGCCCACAATAGCATAGATAATGACCGATGAGTGGTCGGTTGCGCAGAGCTTGCAGGAACTTGCCAGCTGACCTTCACTCTGATGAAAAGCAAGCTACATGTCGAATCAGCCTGAACAAGGAGCATTACGGTATGCGTCTTCAATCGCTTTTCCTGTCCCTGGCCGCCTGCGCCGCGATCACCCTGCCCCCACTGGCCAGCGCGGGCGAGTGGCCAGCGGGTGCGCAAAGCCAGTTCCTGTCCCAATGCGAGAAATCGGCCGGCGAACACGCCACTGCCGACAAGGCCAAAGCCGCCTGCGAGTGCAGCGACAAGGCCATCACCGCCAAGCTGAGCACCGCCGAGCTCAAGCAGGTGGCCGACTCCAGCAAGGGTGTGCCGGCTGCTTTGCAGCAGAAAATGATGGACGCAGCCGCCAGCTGCCGGACCAAAAACTGACCCGTTTTCGTGCCCTGCGTGCGCCTGGCACCCCCTCGCGACCTGAAAACAGGTCGTGACGGGTGAAATTCTGTGTTTTTTTTCGGCTTTTTTTCACCCCTGCTTTTTTCGCCAAACCCAATAAAATCAAGGGTCTGACGGCTTACGGGGCGCGAGAGCGAAAAAATAGCTGAGACAAATGCGCATCTAAAGAGCTATTCAGTCGAACAATTAGACTATGATACCTCCGTGTGCCCAGTTGGCCTGAGCAGCACAGCACTACTTAATATGTTTCTTGGAGATACACCATGTCTAATCGCCAAACCGGCACCGTAAAGTGGTTCAACGATGAGAAAGGCTTCGGCTTCATCACTCCTCAAGGTGGCGGTGACGACCTGTTCGTACACTTCAAAGCTATCGAATCCGACGGTTTCAAAAGCCTGAAAGAAGGCCAGACCGTTTCGTTCGTGGCTGAGAAAGGCCAAAAGGGCATGCAAGCTGCTCAAGTTCGCGGCGAGTAATCTCCCGAGCTAAAAAAAACCCGTCTTCATGACGGGTTTTTTTGTGCCTGGCGTTTGAGCGCCCGGGGCATCAGCCGCAGTTGACGCGGGTGACATTGCCAGTGCCATCGGCATTGAGGTTCAGCCGGTCAGAACGGTACTCCAGGGTCATGACATCGTTGGGCTTGAGGATTCGAGCCACCTGGGAGCCCGAACGGCCACGCGCCTGCTCCAGCAATTGCGGCGTGGCAGGCTTGCCTACGGCAAATTGCGCACCTTCGGCGTGGCAACGCCCATCCGACACCGCCGCTGGCGCACCGGCCGCAGCCGACTCCGTGTTACCCGAACCACCGCCATTCGACGCACAACCCGCCAGGGCCAGTGCCGCCAGCAGGGTCACCCATGATGCACGCATGCAGGACATGAAGCCTCCTTGTGAGAAATAAGATCTGCCCCTGTGCGACAACTCGATGACCGCCAGGTTGCATGAAACGACAAGTCTGCCCCACCCCGGCCATGGCGGCGCGGCGCAATCGTGTCCAAATGTTAATAAACGTCGATGTAATCCAGCGGCGGATTGGGCCAGTTCTGCTTCAGGGCATTGAATATCTGGCACACCCATACGTCATCGCACGCGGCGACCGGCCCTACGCAGCCAGAACCCTTGGCCCAGGTCTCCAGGCGAAAGCTCAGCCCCTCGATGCCCGTGCCGCCAACCGTCGTGGACAGCCAGGCAAGCCCGGCCTTGCTGACCCGCAACTGGTTGTGCACGTCGTTGTCGCCCGCGGCGATCAGTCGTCGCACAGCGTCGAGGGTAAAATCATTCGGGTCATTCAGATCAATGCGCACAGGGTGGTTCCGGCCAGGCAAATAAGCGCCAGTTTGGCACGATCACGGCTTCATGCCTAAGTAGGAGTGCCAAAAACCGCGGCAGATGGTTTACTGACCGCACTCATGCCACTTCTTCTGCTCAGGTAGCTTCTGCACCATGGCCAACGTAACCGTAGACGCCGACATCAAAGCCAAGTGGCCCCAGGGCCAGTGTTCCTATAGCCCGGGCAACCCTGAAGAACTGGCGATCATTGCCATTGACCTGCTGGTCAAGGAGCTGGGCACCCCGGGCGCGCTGTCGTTTATCGAGCAGGTGTTCGGAAAGTATGCCGGCGAGCACGGCCATTACACCGCTCCGCCCAGGCCCGCGGAGACAGAGCCATCCGCCCTGCCGGGTTGATACCGGTGACCTGCGTGGAACGCGCCACGCAGGGTCTGGCGCACCCCATGCGCCGCCGCTACTGCAAGGTGTGCAAAGTCAGAAAGTCACGCCTGCTACCAGAATGATATTGCTGTAGGGCTGACATTCGCCAGTTCGCACCACGGCTCGCGCCTGGCGGGTCAGTTGCTTGAAGTCCTCGTGTGCGATGGCCTCGCGCGTACCCAAAGCCCTCTCTTTGTTCAAACGCTCCAGGCCCGCCAACGCCGGCGGCGCCTTGGCGAAGATCTCCTCGGCCAGCACATGGCGTTCCACCTGCATTTCACTGAGCACCACACTCAGGGTGCCGATGAAATCCGGAACCCCGGGGGTCAGTGCCAGGTCGATCAATTCCACCCCGGGCGGCACAGGCAGCCCTGCGTCACCAATCACGACCAGGTCGCCGTGCCCCAAGGATGCGATGAGCCGCGAGAGGGCAATGTTGAGCAACGGTGTCTTCTTCATGACGGTTCGAACCCCCTGACCTCAGCCAGCGATGGAATCGACGGCTGTGCGCCGGCACGGGTGACCGATAGCGCAGCCGCTACCTGGCCGACCGCGATAGCCTCGTGCTCCCCTTCCCCGCGGGCCAGCGCGGCGGCGAACGCGCCGACGAACGTATCGCCCGCCGCCGTGGTGTCCACTGCCCGGACCTTCGGTGCCGCGAAGTGCTGAAAACCACTGCCATCGGCGAACAGCAAGCCCAGCGCACCCAGGGTAATGATGACCTTGCCTGCGCCAGCGGCCCGCAGTTGAGCCGCTGCCTGCTCGGCGCTGGCCACCGAGTCGACGCGCACCCCGGTCAGGGCAAAGGCTTCGCTTTCGTTGGGGATCAGGTAGTCAACCGCCGGGTACCACTGCACGGGCAGCGGCGCACTGACGGGCGCCGGGTTGAGGATCACGGTCTTGCCCAATGCGCGGCCACGCGCGAGGGCGAACCCCACGGTTTCCATGGGCACTTCGAGCTGACAGACCAGAACGTCGGCCTGGCGCAGCACTGCGTCGGCGGCTTCCACCCGCTGAGCCGTGACTTCGCCGTTCCCCCCGGCGACGATCACGATGTTGTTCTGGCTGGCATCGTCCACCACGATCAGCGCCACCCCGCTGCTGACCCCAGCCACCGTGGCCACGGCCTGGCAGTCGATGCCCTCGGCCAGCAGCGCGCCGCGCAATTGCTCGCCATAGGCGTCATCGCCCACGCAGCCGATCATCGCCGTCGGCGCGCCCTGCCGTGCAGCGGCCACCGCCTGATTGGCGCCCTTGCCACCCGGCACGGTGGCGAACGACGTCCCCACCACGGTCTCGCCGGGCTGCGGCAAGCGCGCCGCGCGGGCCACCAGGTCCATGTTCAAACTGCCTACAACCACGACTTTCGCTTGCATGTGCCTGCACCCTGATTCAGCGGTATTCATTGAAAAGGTCTGTGCGCGGCGCTGTGGACTCGCGCAACACGATACTGGGAGCGACGATCTGCTGAGCCACGCCCTCGCCCACACTGCCCGCAATGCGCGCCAGCAGCCGTTCCGCCGCCTGCTCCCCGAGTTGACGGATGGACTGACCGACCGTGGTCAACGCCGGGTACACATAGCGGCACAATTGGATGTCGTCGAAACCGATCACCGACAACTCTCCCGGCACGCGAATCCCGCGCTCGGCAGCGGCCCGCAACACCCCCATGCCAATCATGTCGTTGGCGGCGAATATTGCCGTGGGCCGCTCGGCGCTATCGAGCAAGGGGCCGACCGCTTGGTAGCCGCCGGGGCCAGTGAAATCGGTCTCGACCAGGCGGCCAGGGCCCGGCTCCACATTGAATTCGGCCAATGCCCGCTGGTAGCCGGCTTGGCGCATCTGCGCGACACTGGTGTCGGCCGGACCGTTGATGCAGGCGATGTCGCGATGCCCCAGCTCCAGCAGGTGACGGGTCGCCAGGTAACCGCCCAACTCATGGTCGATGCGCACCAGGTCAGCCTCCACCCCTTCAAGGCTGCGGTCGACGATCACCATGGGCGTGCGCACGGCCGCCAGGCTACTGAGCAAGTCGCCGTCCTTGCCCACCGAGGCCACGATCAGGCCATCGACGCGCTTCTCCAGCAACACGCGCAGGTAGCTGCGCTGTTTTCGCGGGTCATCATCGGAGTTGCACAGAATCACGCAGTAACCATTGCGCTCGCAGCAGTCTTCGATGCCTCGGGCAAGCTCCGCGAAATACGGGTTGATGCTATTGGGTACCAGCAGGCCAATGGTGGCCGTGCTGCGCGCTTTCAGCGAGCGCGCCACGGCACTGGGCACGTAATCGAGCGTGGCGATGGCCGCCTCGACCTTGAGGCGCACCGGCTCGCTCACGGGCCGCGTCTTGTTCAACACATGGGACACCGTGGTGTAGGAAATGCCTGCCAACGCGGCAACATCTTTGATCGTCGCCATGGCTCAGCTCCGCTTGCGCGCGCGATGGCTACGGTAGGTGTCGAGCACCACCGCGACCACGATCACGGCGCCGGTAATGATGCGCTTGGTCGGCTCGGTAGCGCCGATCTGCGCCAACCCCGCCGCCAGCACCGATATGATCAACACGCCGAAGAAGGTGCTGATCACCGAACCGCGCCCGCCCATGAGGCTGGTACCGCCGATGACCACAGCGGCGATTACTTGCAACTCCAGGCCAGAGCCGGCATTGGGGTCGGCGGCTTCCAGGCGGGAAATCTGGAACAGCGCCGCCAGGCCGGCCAGCAGCCCCATCAGCGAAAATACCAGGATCTTGTAGGGCTTGGGGTTGATCCCCGCCAACCGTACCGCCTCTTCGTTGGTGCCGATGCCGATCAGGTAGCGGCCGAACACCGTGCGGGTCAACACTGCCTGAGCCACGATGATCACCACCAGGGCAATGATGAACGACGGCGAGATGCCGACGGCAATGGGGTCGGACAACCAGGCAAAGGCATCGCCGATGTACGCTGTGCGCGAATCGGTCATCTGGTAGGCCACGCCCCTGGCCATTTCCAGCACCCCCAGCGACACGATGAATGATGGGATGCGCCACGCCACGGTGATGGAACCGGTGACGGTGCCGGCCAGCGCCGCGCAGCCCATGCCCAGCAGCGCGGCCGGCAAAACGCTCCAGCCCCAGCCAAGGATCGCCACGCTGACCGCCGAGGCCGCCAGGGCCAGCACCGAGCCAACCGACAGGTCGATGCCACCGATGATCAGCACGAAGGTCATGCCCACCGCCAGCACCATCAGGTCAGGGATCTGGTTGGCCAGGGTACTGAAGGTGTTGTAGGACAGAAAATGGTCGCTGAGCAGCGAGAACAGGATGATCATCGCCAGCAAGGCACCGGCCAGGCCCAGGTAGGTGCCCAGGCCGAAGTAGGTGCCGCTGCGCCTGGCCGCGGGCTTCGCATCAGGTAATACGGAAGTTTTCATGCAGGGTTCCTGGGCGCTGTATCGCTGACCAGCGCATCTCGTTTTTGATAACCGGCAAAGGCGGCTGCCAGCAGTTGGTCTTGGGTCCAGTGGTCACGCTCGAAGGTATCGATCAGGCGCCCCGCCGAGAGCACACCAATGCGGTCACAGATCAGCATCAGTTCGCGCAGGTCGCTGGACACCACCACCAGGGCCTTGCCCTGGCGCGTCAACTCACCCAGCAAGGCATAGATGTCGAACTTGGCGCCCACATCGATGCCTCGCGTGGGCTCGTCGAACAGCAACACCGAGCAGTCGCGCTCCAGCCAGCGGCCGATGACCACCTTCTGCTGGTTGCCGCCGGACAATTGCGACACCAACTGGTCCGGGCTGGAACTGCGGATGTGCATGGCCTGGATCTGCCGTTGGGCCAACTGGCGCTCAGAACCACTGTGCACCACCCCCGCCGCCGAGATGGCCGGCATGTTGCCCAGGGCAATGTTGGCGCTGATGGACTGTGACAGCAGCAGGCCTTCGCCCTTGCGGTCTTCGGTGATCAGGGCAATGCCATGGGCCACGGCGTCGGCAGGCGAACGGATGGCCGCCTTGCGCAGCGGCTCGCCTACCTCCACCTGCCCGCTGTCGGCCGTGTCGGCGCCGAAGATCAGGCGCAGCAACTCGGTGCGCCCGGCGCCGATCAGCCCGGAAATACCGAAGATCTCGCCTTTGCGCACCTCGAAGGACACGTCATGAACCTTGCCCGCGCGGCTGAGGTTTTTCACCGCAAGCACAGGGCCGCCGATTTGCCGCACGCCCAGGTCGATGTGCTCGCCCAGCTCGCGGCCGACCATGAGGTTGACCAGTTGCTCGCTGTCATAGCGACTCATGTCGTCGACGCACACCAACTGGCCGTCGCGTAGCACGGCGATGCGCTGGGCCACCCGCGCCAGCTCTTCCAGGCGGTGGGAGATGTAGACGATGGCCACGCCACGGGCCTGCAGGCGGGCGATCTGCTCGAAGAGCATTTCCACCTCCCGCGAGGTCAGCATGGCGGTAGGTTCGTCAAGGATCAGCACGTGGCAATCGCCAATCAGGTTGCGGGCGATTTCCACCATCTGCTGATGGCCAATACCCAGCTCACCCACCAGGGTATCCGGGTCGATGGCCTCCAGGCCTACCTGTGCCATGGCCTCCACGGCCGCTTCGCGCAAGCGCTTGCGGTCGATCCAGCCGGCGCGGCTGGGCAGGTTGTCGAGGAACAGGTTTTCCGCCACCGACAGGGTCGGCAGCAGATTGAGTTCCTGCATGACCATGCGCACGCCCAACGTTTCAGCCGCTGCGCGACTGCCGGGGCGGTATGCCTGGCCCTGATACTGCATTTCACCCGTGGTAGCGGTTTCCAGGCCCCCGATGATCTTGGACAAGGTGCTCTTGCCGGCGCCATTTTCCCCGGTCAGGGCCAGCACCTCCCCGCGCACCAGGCTCAGGTCGATGCCCGACAGCACCGGCTGGGCGTAGGTCTTACCGATACCACTGACCGAGAGTACGACGTTCGGGGCAGCAGCTGACATAGCGATTCTCCAGGCGCCCGCCCGGAACGGGCAGGCGCGGCAGTGCAAGGAAGGCTCAGGGCTTGGTGACCAGTTCCACCGGGGTTTCGATCACGCCATTGGCGGCGCCATCGACCGGTTCGTGCTTGAGCATCTTCAGCGCTGCCTGGATACCGAACACCGCCTGCTTGGCGGCGAACTGATCGGCCGTGGCCAGCACGCGACCGTCCTTGAGCATCGGTTTGATGGCATTGATATTGTCGTAGCCCACCACTTGCACCTTGCCCGCCTTGCCGGCGGCGCGCACGGCGGACACGGCGCCCAGGGCCATGCTGTCATTACCCGCCAGCAGCGCCTTCAGGTCAGGGTATTCATTGAGCATTGCCGAGGCGACGGCATTGCCCTTGTCGATTTCCCAGTTACCCGATTGGGTGGAAACGATCTTCATGCCCGCGGCGTCCATCGCATCCTTGAAGCCCGCGGTGCGCTGCTGGGCATTGGTGGTGGTTGGCACCCCTTCGATGATGCCCACCTGGTCGCCAGCTTTCAGTTGCTTGGCCAGGTACTCGCCTACCAGGCGCGCGCCCTTGCGGTTGTCGGGGCCCACGAACGGCACACTGATGTCCTTGCTTTTGAGCACGGCCGGGTCCAGCTGGTTGTCGATGTTGATGACCGTGATACCAGCATCCATGGCCTTCTTGATCACCGGCACCAGCGCCTTGGAGTCGGCAGGCGCGATGACCAGGGCGTCGACCTTGGAGACGATCATCTGCTCGACGATGCGAATCTGGTTGGCGGTGTCGGATTCGTCCTTGATTCCGTTGGAAATCAGGTCAAAATCGGCTGGATGGCTTTTCTGGTAGTCCTTGGCGCCGTCTTCCATGGTGAGGAAGAATTCATTGGCGAGCGACTTCATCACCAGCGCCACTTTTGGCTTGGCGGTGTCGGCAACGGCTTGAGACAGGGGCGCGACCGCACAGGCGGCGGCCAACAGGGATGCGGCGAGAAAACGTCCAGCGACTGGCAATTTCATGGGGACACTCCAAGCTTATGATTATTTTTGTGCAAGCTGAGGTGCGCAGCGTCGAGCTGAAAGGTTAAAGCAGGAGAATTCAGCGCAAACGTTTGCGTTATCAGACTATGAGTAGGGTTGGGGTTATTTGTCAACGGGGCACTCGGGTTTTGCAGCGCTCTCGGAGTCGAGCGCCGCCCGATTTCCGCAACCGCAACGACTTGAGCGCACACCGCCAAGGCACTTTGCAAAAAAAACCTTCCTCCCGCGCAGCAAATCCCCTTTTCCACTGTCACAAGCGCTCTTCTTCAGTCGACCAGTTGCGAAAATGCCTACAGTAAAATACTGTATGCGCATACAGCAAAATAAGGAACGCTTCGTGGCCACCACCTCCCCCTCCCCGCTCGACAGTTACCAACAGCTCGGCGTGCGTATCTCGAAGATCATCAACGCGCCCACGGCCCAGAAAGCCAAGTCGGCGCTGATCTTCAAGCTGGAGCACGAATCGCCCGAGGACTGGGCGCAGTTGCTGGAGGAGATCGGCGAGAACGACAACGTTACCCTCGCCTGGCGGGATGACGGCGGTGTACAGATTTTCTGGGTCGTGCCCAAGGAAGACTGAACCCGACCGCCCCACTGCTCACCGGTGCGCGCCTGCCAGGCACGCGCCCTCCCCTCGTTTTTTGATTGGAAGCATGCATGTTCAGAACACTAACCACGGCGCTGCTGGCGCTGATGCTTGTCTGCGGCCAGGCGTTTGCCGATGTACGCATTGGCACCTGGAACCTGGAGCACCTCAGCGTGCGCCCCGGCAAGGACTTCGCCAGCATCGCCAAGGTGGCACAGCACGTCGATTTTCTCGCCGTGCAGGAACTGATGAACGAGGACGGCCTGGCCGCCCTGCAAAAAGCCCTGGAACAGGCCACCGGTACCAAGTGGTCGGCGATGGCCTCCCACGCTACCGGGCGCAGTTCCTACAAGGAGATGTATGGTTTCGTCTGGCGTGACGATGCAGTGGCCTATGAGGATGGCGCCGTGACCTACCTGGACAAGGGCGACCACTTCGAGCGCGAACCCTATTCGGCGCGTTTCCGTAACCTGAAAGACAACACCGCCTTCGTCGCCGCCACCGTGCACATTCACTACGGCAAGACCGTGGCCGACCGCACCAAGGAAATCGCCGTGCTGGGGGATTACTGGGACTGGCTCAAGAACGTGTATGACGGCAACACCAACATCATGCTGATGGGCGACTTCAACACTCCGCCCACCTCTACTGCCTGGGCCGGCCTGCGCACCAGCGCGCGGCCACTGATGCTGCAAGGCGCCAGCACTCTGTCCACCACCGATGGCCAATTCTCCAACCTCTACGACAACATCTTCGTGGCCAACGAGAGCACCATCAAGGTCAAGAGCGTGCAGGTGTTCGATTACCCCGGCTATCTGAAAATGAGCAACGCCAAGGGGCGCTCCAGCGTCTCCGACCATGCGCCGATCTTCCTGGACGCCGTCATGGGCGGCAAGGCCAGCGGCAAGGCGACCCCATTCGCGGCCACCAGCGTACCGGCCAGCAAACCACAGGTCGCCAGCGCCGCCGGCACCCAAGCCGCCAGTGGGCCGGTGCGGGGTAACCGCACCTCCCAGACCTACCACCGCCCGGACTGCCCGTCGTACAACACCATCGCAGCGAAGAACCGAGTGGAATTCGACAGCGAAGCAGCCGCGCTCGCGGCGCATTACCACATAGCCGGTAATTGCCGCTGACAGTCGCTTCAGCACACCCAACGAGCTGCCAGCCCCTCGTGGGGCTGGCAGCAGGCTGAAATTCAACAAGTGAAATGAGAGGACCTATGCGACGCTTAGGCTTGACCCTGGCAACCCTGCTGCTGGCGGCCACCGCCAATTCGGCCATGGCCAGGAATCTGGACCGGCACGAAGTGCAAATGTGCAAATGGGGCGCCGACGTGGCCCGCCATGCCCAGCAGGAGAAACTGTCGGGCGTGACGCTGTACAGTGCTCGGCGCAAGCTGGCGCACCAGCGCTTCAGCCAGCCATGGATGCGCAGCATGGCCATGGGCATTACCGAACAGACCTACCACAGCCGCTCGCGCATGCGACCGGCCGCCGTGGGCAAGACCTACCATGAAGGCTGCGTGCGCCACGAACGCGCACGTCGCTAAGGGTCAGGGGTGTGAGCTGCGCAGCCGCGCCATGCTGTAGACATTGGTCAGCCGGCCGTCACGCAGGGCGTAATCGCGCAGTTCACCCTCCACCTCGAAACCGAACTTGCCGTACAGGGCCAGCGCAGGCTCGTTGTCGGTGTACACCGTCAGCTCCACCCGACGCAGCCCCATCCAGTTGTCCGCCACATCCAGCACGGCACTCATCAGGCGCGTTCCCACGCCCTTGCCCTGCCAGCGCGGCGCCACGCCCATCCCTATGGAGCCACTGTGGGCCAAGCGTACGCGCTCGCTCTGCCAGAGCGAACAGTGCCCCACTACGAGCCCCTGTTCCGTCGCCACCAGCGCTACCCGCCGCTCGCTGTCGGCGCCCGTCGCCAGGCGCTTGCTCCATACCTCCGCGCTTGCCCAGGGCATCTGCAGCACCTGGCGCGTTACGGCCGGGTGGCCATAAAGCTCGGCCAGCCCTTGGGCGTGCAAAGGGGTCGCGGGTTCAATGCGGATCTCGTCGGCGGGGCCAGTCATGGGCTGCTACTCCTTGTGCAGTGGAGCCCGAGTGTAGGCGAACCGCGCCCCGCGTGACCAGTCAGTTGGCCTGGTGCGGCGCCACCACCGACTTGATGCCCTGGGCCGCCAGCAATTGCGCACGCTTCTGCTCGGCCTCGTCACGGGTCTTGAAAGGCCCCAGGAAGACCGTCTGCTTGCCATCGCGATCGGCCACGCTGGCAATGAAACCGTTCTCGATCAGGCGCGAGGTCATGTCACTGAGCGCCCCCATGTTGGCACCGGCGACAATCTGCACTTCCCAGCCGCTGGCCGATTCGACGGCAGCCGGCGTATCGGTTGCCTGGGCCACCTCCTGGCCTTCGCCGCACACCTGGCGCACCTTGGGGTTGTTGCCGTCTTCGTCGATCACCGCGGTGAAGCCGTCCTCGGTCTTGATGGCGGCGTAATTGCGGTAGCCTTCGAATTTGCCCGAGGCGTCCTTCTGCCGCACCTGGCCACAGACATCCCCCTTTGGCGTGGTGCGAACGTTGGTGAAACGCGCGGTCTTGGGGTTGTCCAGATGCAACAGCACCGCTTTCGCCGATTCCTCGACCGCACTGCCACAGCCCGCCAACATCAATACCGCACCCACAGCCATCAATTTACGCACGCGCCGACCTCCCGAAAATGATCCGCCGATTTTACCACTGTTCGCCATGCAGGTAGCGGCCGCGCGCACTTCCCGCCACCGCGCCTCTGGTCGATAATGGCCAGGCTTTTCACCGCCTGATCAGAGACCACCATGATTCCCAAAGAAACCCGCAGCCAGCTCGCCCTGGAAAAATTCGCCGCCAGCCAGCCGCAGTTGCTCGACGAAATCAAAGACTTGAGCGCCAAGGAACAAGAACAGCAGATTCAATGGGCCTTCGATGACCAGGCCGAAGAGCAGGGTATAGAGCCCTGGGAGCTGACCCTGGAGCTGGTCGCTACCTCCCCGGAGGAACTCAAGGCCATGCGGCTCGAAGTGCATCAGGAAGTTGCCGAGACCCTGGGCATGAGCTGGGAGGAATATTGCAGCTTCAATGACATCGAGCTGTGAGCCTGGGCTGACCGATGGCTTGAACCCTCTCCCCCGGGGCCGCTCGAACACAGTAACGGCCCCTTGGGAGTAACAGCGCATGAACCCGGACCCCGATTTCGATCACGGTGACGAAGCACCGCTCAACGACGCAGACGAAGGCGAAGCCAACCTGGACACCGAAGAGGTGTTGGCCGACGAGCCGGAAATCATCATCGACGATGGCGTGAACGGCATCGATTAACCGTGGGCCACCGAAGCAGCGGGCAGGTCGCCCACCCCGCGATAACGCACGATCACACCGCGCATCTTGTGGTCACGGCGCAGTTGGTCCAGCTTCTGGGTAGCTTGCGAGCGCGAGTCGAAGGGCCCTACATAAACGCGACTTACCGTATCCTCGCGGGTGATATACGCGGTGTAACCGTACCCCTTGAGCTTCTGGCTCAACAGGCGTGCCGAGCCCGCACTGGTCGAGACCAGTTGCACCGACCACTTCACGCCGGCGATGTCGCCGACGCCCTTGGCGCTGGTTGCCGCGGGGGCCGTGGTTTGCGGCACGGGTGCAGGCGCCGCGGCGGCAACCAACGGGTAGCCGCATGTACTTGCAGCGCTGGCATTGTTGGCCTGGGGGTCCAATGTCACCTCGAAACCATCTGCCTGCTTGCGCGCCAGGTAATGGCCGAAGCCTGAATAGGCACCGTAACTGTTCTTGCCGTTGACCTCGCCACAAACACTGCCATCGGCCAACTCCCGGTCGGCACGAAACTGAGCTGACCCCGGGTCCTGCAACTGGTAGGCCACGGCCTTGTGGGCGTTCTGTACTGCGCTGTCGCCACAACCGGCTAGCGCCAGGGCAACCATCATCAGAGAAAGCGTGCGCACGATGAGACCTCCACGAGGGGACTGCACCCTTCATTCTAGCAGCACCACAGGATTTGCCGCGGCGTTCCCTGCCAGACCCGGCCTGACTATAGCCCCCTGCAACCCCTGTTCACAAGGCGTCTAGGCCGGGCCTGCCAGCCTCACTCACTGGCCCGCCGGCGCGCCGATGCCTGAAGCGGCAGTGCGACACTCGAGCAGGCCGACGTGACCGAGGCCCACGCCCTGGCCAACGCCCCCAGGAGGATGTCGAACTTCTGGCCTTTGCGCACACCCAGCTCGTCGGTGGAGGCCGAGCAGGTGGTGATACCCAACAACACGGCCGCGACCACACTTGAACTGGACATCGCGATCATGATCACCTGACAGGCTTCTCCCGCCCCTCAGTTCGCGCACACTACAAGCAGGTACTCAGAGCCGCCAACCGGCGGTTCGACAACGGTACGCCCTGTTCAGCAAAGTAGGCCACCGAGCTGCCGGCACCGGCCTGGCGTACGTCGGCAAAATTCTTCGAGTCCACCATGACGGTCAGGCCACCGTCCTTGCCGGGCTCGGTGTGGGAGTCGGCAGCGGCGCCTGACAGCACTTCGTCCTGCCAGGAGTATTCGATGCACTGGGCAACATCCTTGGCCGGCTTTTGCGAGGTAAAGGTACGGTAGGCGCCCTGACTGCGCGCCTGGTCCATGTTTGCCGACATGCAGCCGCCCAGCGAAACCAGCAGCACGGCACTCAACAGCTTACGCATAGTGTTCCCTCATGTTTGGTCAGGGGCGGACTCTATCACCTGCGCGCAGGGTTTGCCGCGCCGGGTTTTCTTCAGGCAAACAAAAAAGGCGACCTCTGAAGGTCGCCTTTTTCACACCGCCCAGCAGAGCGGATTTTGTTTGGTAGGCGCGATTGGACTCGAACCAACGACCCCCACCATGTCAAGGTGGTGCTCTAACCAACTGAGCTACGTGCCTGCTGTAGGGCGGTATTCTACGGATCTGCGCGGGTGTGTCAACGTCTTTTTAGCCTAACCTACTGAAATATCCGAATTTTTTCCAAAACAGAGGGTTTCAAGTTAGCGCTGGAATACGGATTTCATCTCAGGTACGATCTGCCCACACGTCAAAAATATAAAACAGAGGTTGCAGCAATGGCGAACACCCCCTACCCACAGTCCTACTACGCCGCATCAGCCAATGCCGCGCCTTCACGCCCTTCCTTGCAGGATGAGGTGCAAACTGACGTGTGCATTATCGGCGCTGGCTACACTGGCCTTTCTAGCGCACTGTTTCTTTTAGAGAACGGCTTCAAAGTTACCGTGCTCGAAGCCGCCAAGGTCGGTTTTGGCGCCTCTGGGCGCAACGGCGGCCAGATCGTCAATAGCTACAGCCGCGACATCGACGTCATCGAACGCACCGTAGGGCCCAAGCAGGCGCAACTGCTGGGCAAGATGGCCTTCGAAGGTGGGCGCATCATCCGTGAGCGCGTGGCCAAGTACAACATTCAGTGCGACCTGAAGGACGGGGGTGTGTTCGCCGCCATCACCAGCAAGCAGATGGGCCACCTTGAGTCCCAGAAACGCCTGTGGGAGCGCTACGGCCACACCCAACTGGAATTGATGGACCAACGGCGCATTCGTGAAGTGGTGGCGTGCGACCAATACGTGGGCGGCATGCTCGACATGAGCGGCGGCCATATTCACCCGCTGAACCTGGCCCTGGGCGAGGCCGCGGCCGTGGAGTCGCTGGGTGGCACCCTGTATGAACAGTCACCGGCCGTGCGCATCGAACGCGGCGCCAACCCCGTGGTGCACACGCCCCACGGTCGGGTCCGCGCCAAGTTCGTGATTGTCGCGGGCAACGCCTACCTGGGCAACCTGGTGCCAGAACTGGCGTCCAAATCCATGCCCTGCGGCACCCAGGTGATCACCACCGAACCCCTGAGCGACGAATTGGCCAAGACCCTGCTGCCGCAGGATTACTGCGTGGAGGACTGCAACTACCTGCTGGACTACTACCGACTGTCCGCCGACAAGCGCCTGATTTTCGGCGGCGGCGTGGTCTACGGCGCCCGCGACCCGGCCAACATCGAGGCGATCATCCGCCCGAAAATGCTCAAGGCCTTCCCGCAGCTCAAGGACGTGAAGATCGACTACGCGTGGACCGGCAACTTCCTGCTGACCCTGTCGCGCCTGCCCCAGGTTGGCCGCCTGGGCGACAACATCTATTACTCCCAAGGCTGCAGCGGCCACGGCGTGACCTACACCCACCTGGCAGGCAAAGTGCTGGCCGAGGCCCTGCGCGGCCAGGCCGAGCGCTTCGACGCCTTCGCCGAGCTGCCGCACTACCCGTTCCCCGGCGGCCAGTTACTGCGTACCCCATTGACCGCGCTGGGCGCCTGGTACTACAGCCTGCGCGACCGCCTGGGCTTCTGAGACCGCGAAAACGGCACCCCAGGGTGCCGTTTTCGCGTTACTGGCCGCTCAAGGCCTGGGTGGCCTGCGACGCCGCCTGTTCCTGGCCAGCCTGGCCCAGGTCATTGGCAGCCTTCAGCCAGCGCTGGCGGTCGACATTGGCCGGCAGTTGCCCGGGTTTCTGCACCAGCACCGCCCAGTGCCCGGCATCCTTCCAGGCCGAACTGAAACTGGCGAAATCCATCAACTTGCGCCGCTCGTTGCCCGAGCGCAGCAGCACGTGCTGCTTGTAGCGGTCATACCCCACCAGCAAGGCATAGCGCGGGCTGGTCCAGATCGAACCTTGCGTATAGCGCAGCAGCACCGGGTAGCCGGCGGCCACCTGGGTGAACAGCGCGGGCAGGTCGTCCTGCAGCGGGTACACCACCATGCCATACGCCTGGGCCGTGGCGGCCAGCGAGGCCTGCAGGCGGTCCTCACCTCCCGGCAGGTGCAGGGACTTGTCCAGCAAACCCGGTGTGATGATCACGCCCTGTTGCGACAGCGCGCTGGCCAAGGCCATGGAAGCACCCTGCTCGGTGTCGCCGCGAAAGAACGGCACGCTGTTGAGCTCCACCCGGTCCGGCAACCCCTTGATCGGCGGGGCTGGCGGTTTGTGGCCCGCGCAACCGGCGACGGCGAGCACCACCAGCACCGGCGCGAACAACGTGAGCAAAGGGGTCTGTAAACGGGAACGTCCCTGCAAAATAGCCTCACTCTGGGGTCAAACGCCGCCCATCCGGCGGCCGGGGCCCTGATGATAGGCCCGGCGTGCACCGGGGTATAGCCTTTGCCGGTAGTTTCCTACAAGAGATAGAGCCAAATAGCCCAAGCCGTGCGACCTTCGGTCAATAGCCTGAAACACGCCACCGGCTAGACTGTCAGCTGTAAACACCGTTGATTGCCTGAGGAGGCACGTATGAGCCTGACCGTGGCCATCGTCATGATGATCGGCGCCTGGTTGCTGGTGGCCGCCGCCATGCTGTGGGGCGTGATGCGCATCGCGCGCCGTCATCATCACCCCGTGCCACCCGCCGTCCAGCCCAAACCGCTCAGCAAGCCCGACAACCGCCCCGCTTCCTCACCCTCGGCCTGACCTAGGCGCCTTCACGCTTGCGCCGCGCCCGGCGCGACAGCATGTTCAACCCTTCCACCAGCGCCGAGAACGCCATGGCGGTGTACACGTACCCTTTGGGCACATGGGCGCCGAAGCCTTCGGCGATCAGCGTCATGCCGATCATGATCAGGAAGCCCAGCGCCAGCATCACGATCGTGGGGTTGTCGTTGATGAACCTGGCCAGCGGCTCGGCGGCCAGCAACATCACCAGTACTGCACAGATCACCGCGATGACCATGATCGGCAGGTGCTCGGTCATGCCTACCGCCGTGATGATACTGTCGATGGAGAACACCAGGTCCAGCATCAGGATCTGACAGATGGCGCCAGCGAAACTGGCCGCCACCTTACTTCCGACACTGGCTTCCTGCTGTTCGCGGGGGTCGACGCTGTGGTGAATCTCTTTCGTCGCTTTCCACACCAGGAACAAGCCGCCGGCGATCAGGATCATGTCCTTCCACGAGAAAGCCTGGCCGAACAATTCCACCACCGGCTCCGTGAGCTGCACAATGTAGGCAACGGTGCTGAGCAAGCCAAGGCGCAAGACCAACGCCATGCCGATGCCGATCCGCCGGGCGCGCGCCTGGAATTGCTTCGGCAGCTTGTTGGTGAGGATGGAGATGAAGATCAGGTTGTCGATACCCAGCACGATCTCCATGACCACCAGGGTGGCCAGGGCGATCCAGGCGGTAGGGCTTGAAGCGAGTTGCAACAGATAGTCCATGGGGGCGCCGCTCATCATTCAGAGAACATGGGAAAGAGTGTAGGCAAACCGATAGTGCGGGAAAATTCGTATTTTCAACCGTTATACTTCGGTTTTCACGAAACGGTATTTTCCATGCTCAACTACCGCCAATTGCACTATTTCTGGGTGGTGGCCAGGACCGGCAGCATCACCCGCGCCGCCGAACAATTGAACCTCACCCCACAGACCATCAGTGGTCAGATCACCCTGCTGGAACAGACCTTCGGCATCGCATTGTTCCAGCGCGTCGGGCGCCAGCTCGAGCTGACTGAAAGCGGACGCCAGGCATTGCCGTATGCCGAACAGATGTTTCAGCTGGGTAATGAATTGCAGACCCTGCTGAGTGCCCAACCCGGCCAGCAACCCCTGGCGTTGCGCGTGGGTGTGGCCGACGTGGTGCCCAAGTCCATCGTGTACCGGCTGATCGCGCCGAGCATGCAGTTGGCCGACCCCGTGCATATCACCTGCCGCGAAGACAAACTCGAACGCCTGCTGGCAGACCTGGCCGTGCAGCGCCTGGACCTGGTGATTTCCGACAGCCCCATGCCCGCGCACCTGGACATAAAAGGCTACAGCCACAAGCTGGGGGAATGCGGCATCAGCTTCTTCGCCACCCAGGCACTGGCCGACCAGTACGGCCCCGGCTTCCCGGCCAGCCTGACCGGCGCACCGCTGCTGATACCCGGGCAGGAAACCATGGTGCGCAGCCGGCTACTGCGCTGGTTCGGCGAACAACTGATTCAACCCAGGATCGTCGGCGAGTTTGACGACAGTGCCTTGATGCAGGCCTTCGGCCAATCCGGCAGCGGCCTGTTCATCGGCCCCAGCGCCATCGCCGAGGAAGTGCAGGCGCAGCATGACGTGCGCCTGATCGGCCAGACCGAGGCCGTGCGTGAATCGTTCTACGCCATTTCAGTGGAGCGCAAGGTCAGCCACCCCGGCATCGTCGCCATCACGGAAGGGGCGCGCCGGGAGCTGTTCACTTAAGCGTGGACGGCCAGGCGCGGGCGCATCATCAGCCACGCCAAGGCGATACCCAACAGCATGAAACCGGCCGCGGCAAAGCCCAACTGCCCCAGCCCCAGGGTATCGATGACCCGCCCACCGACGATCGCGCCCAGGCCGATGCCCAGGTTGGCACCGGCGATGTTCAGCGACGCGGCGAACGCCGGCGCTTGTGGCGCCGCCTTGATCAGGCGCACCTGACTGACCAGGAACATGGCCGCCTGGGTCACGCCCCACACCGCCAGCGCCAGCGCCAGGCCAAAGGTGGAATGGATGCTCGGCACCACCGCCACCAGGCCACCGACCATGAACGCCGAGAAAAGCATCGATGCGATCAGCGGGTGATGGTCCACCAGGCGCCCGCCCAGGGAGTTGCCAAGCAGGCCAACGGCGCCGAACGCCATCAGGCACCAACCCACCAGCGCGCCGTCGAAGCCAGCCAGGCGTTCGAGGATGTCGGCCAGGTAGGTATAAGCGGTGAACATGCCGCAGAACACGATGATCGACAGCAGCACATGCCCCTGCATCAACGGGTTGCGCAGGATCGCGAACTGCGAGCGCAAGGTACGTTCCTCACCCCGTGCCGGGCTGGCGGGCAGGAACAGGGTCAGCAACAACGCCTTGGCCAGCGCCACCGCGGCGATGATCCAGAACGCGGCGCGCCAGCCGAGGGCGTCGCCGATGAGCGTGCCCACTGGAATGCCGAACACCGTGGCGCAGACGATGCCAAAGCCGATCTTGGCGATGGCCCGGCCGGCATGGTCGGGGCCGACGATGTCCACGGCGGTTTCACTGGCCAGGGCCCAGAACACCGGCAGCTCCAGGGCGGGAATCAGCCGGGCGATGCCCATGACCACAATGTTGGGCGCCAGTGCGGCGATGACATTGGCCACGGCGAACAGCAGCAGAATGGTGACAAACAGACGCTTGCGCTCGAACCGCGCGCAATAGGCGGTCAGGAACGGGCCCAGGGCAGCGACGGTGAAGGCAAACAGCGTGACCAGCAGGCCGGCCTGGGACACGGTGACGCCAAGGTCGCGAGCGATGGCGGGCAACAGGCCGACGATGACGAACTCTGTGGTCAGCACGGTAAAGCCTGCGGCCGACAACAGCAGAATGGGGAACAGCATTGAAACTCCAGAATCAGACAAGACCCAAGCGCGCCGCCCCCTGCGGGACCGGGCGCAGCTCGGGAACCAGACGCCGGCAATCTTGCTGATAGCCCGCAGTGTCCGCTTCCCGAGCTTTGCCCGGCCCCGCGGGGAAAATCAGCGGGCTACGGTGACAACCGCTTCAATAGGCGCCCATGTAATCACGCTTGCCCACTTCCACGCCGTTGTGGCGCAGGATGTCGTAGGCCGTGGTGACGTGGAAGAAGAACTGCGGCAGGCCGTAGTGCAGCAGGTAGGTCTGGCCGTTCAGTTTCTTCTCTTTCGGGGTGCCGGCGCGCAGCACGATTTCGCGGTCTTCCTGGCCGTCGATCTGTGCGGCGGCCAGGCCGTCGATCTGTGCGGCGGCCAGGCCGTCGATCTGTGCGGCGGCCAGGCCGTCGATCTGTGCGGCGGCCAGGCCGTCGACGAAGCCCAGCACCTTGGCAAGCAAGGCCTGCAGGTCAGCGAAAGTGGCTTCAGCGTCCGGGTAGGAAGGCACCTCGACACCGGCCAGGCGCGCTGAAACGCCCTTGGCGAAGTCGACGGCGATCTGTACCTGCTTGACCAGCGGGAACATGTCAGGGTACAGGCGCGACTGCAGCAGCACGGTCGGTTCGATGTTTTTCGCCGCGGCGTGGTCTTCAGCCTTTTTGAGCACGTCGCCCAGGGCAGTCAGCAATTGCTTGAACACGGGAACGGAGGCAGCGTACAGGGAAATGCTCATGATGAGATCCTGGTCGTGGTAAGGGCAGTGAGCCGCCAATGATAGCCCCGCCCCGGCGCGGCGTCCGGTGTTTTATTGCATACTGACGCCTTTTATCGAGCCTTGCCCCGGGAGCGCACCATGTCCGCCGAACACGATACCCCTCAAGAGGCCCCGAGCCTCAGTGCCACTGACGTGCGCATTCTGGGCGCACTGATCGAAAAACAGGCCACCAACCCGGAAACCTACCCCCTGACCCTCAATGCGCTGGTGCTGGCCTGCAACCAGAAAACCAGCCGCGAGCCCGTGATGAACCTCACCCAGGGCCAGGTCGGGCAAAGCCTGCGTGCCCTGGAAGGCCGCGACATGACACGGCTGGTGATGGGCAGCCGCGCCGATCGCTGGGAGCATCGCCTGGACAAGGCCCTGGAGCTGGTGCCAGCGCAGTTGGTGCTCATGGGCCTGATGTTTCTGCGCGGGCCGCAGACGCTCAACGAACTGCTGACCCGCAGCGGCCGCATGCATGATTTCGATGACACCGAGCAGGTCCTTCACCAACTCGAACGCCTGATCGCCCGCGGCTTCGCCCTGCACCTGCCCCGTCAGGCGGGGCAGCGTGAAGACCGCTACCACCACGCGCTGGGCGACCCGGCCGACATGGAGGCGATTCTCGCCGCCCGCGGCGCCGGCGGCGCCGAGCGCAGCAGCGCCAGCCCAGTGTCCGCCGACCGCATCGATGAGCTGGAAGCGCGTGTCGCCGCCCTTGAGGAACGGCTGGCGCGCCTGGAGTGATCAACTGCGGGCGTAATCAGTGGCCAGGCGCACCTGCTCGGCCGTCGGCCGCACACCGGTGTACAGCACGAACTGTTCCAACGCCTGCAAGGCAATGACTTCAAGGCCGGTGACCACCTGCTTGCCCAGCGACTGCCCCAGCAGCACCAGGGGCGTCAAGGCAGGCAGCGCCACCACGTCGAAGATGATGTCAGCCGCCCGTACGGCATCCTCGGGAAACGCCAGCTGATCAGCCTCCGGGCCGCCGCTCATGCCGATGGGGGTGACGTTGACCAGCATTCGCGGGCGCGCATCACCCAGCTCCGCCCGCCACTCATATCCCAGGTGCCGCGCCAGCGCCGGGCCGCTCTCGGGGTTGCGGGCGATCAGGGTACCCTCGGTGAAGCCCGCATCGCGAAATGCCGAGGCCACCGCCTTGGCCATGCCACCGCTGCCGCGCAAGGCGAATGAAGTGTCCGGGGCCAGGCCGTGCTGTTCGATCAATTGACGAATGGCCAGATAATCAGTGTTGTAAGCCTTCAAATGGCCGTTATCATTGACGACGGTATTGATCGACTGAATGGCTGCCGCCGACGCATCCATCTCGTCGACCAGTTCGATGCACGCCTCCTTGAACGGCATCGACACGCCGCAGCCCCGGATACCCAGGGCACGGATACCCGCAACCGCTGCCGGCAGATCACTGGTGCTGAATGCCTTGTAGTAGAAATCGAGACCCAGCTGTTCATACAGATGGTTATGAAAGCGCACGCCGAAACTGCCCGGGCGCCCGGCCAGGGACATGCAGAGAACGGTGTCGCGGGTGGGAATCAAGGGCATTGCAAGGCTCCATCACTGGTATGTAACTGAGTTGTAAGGACACTATGGTTCATGACCTTACACAAAATTTACCAAACCCCGTCGCAGATTCTTACAAAACCGCTGTCATAGTAGTGCGACAGTCCTTGGGCCACCTAACCGGCCCCGGGTACTGGAATCGTAATATGAGGAACAAGTCATGATTCGTCAGCTTCCCAAGATTGCCTTGCTGGTCGGCGCTCTCGCCGTGGCAGGCCAGGCGTCCGCCCATGGCGGTGGTGGTCCAGGTGTGTTGGGTGCCGTATTAGGTGGCGCCGTGGTCGGTGCCGTGGTGACCTCTGCCCTGGCACCACGCGAGGTCGTGGTTCAACAGCCGGTCTATGCCGCGCCACCACCACCGGTCTACGTGGCCCCGCCGCCACCGGTCTACTACGCGCCGCAGCCTGTGGTGTATGCGCAACCGGTCTATGCACCGCCACCGCCACCACGCTACTACGGCCCGCCTCGCGAGTACTACGGCCGTCCGGGCTGGTAAGCGCCGCGGCTCACCGGCAGCCGTCCGCGGCTGCGGTGAGCTGATGCGTTGCGTCAATGGTGACTATTGAAAGCGGTGATTTCTACCGGCGGCCCAGTCGCCTTATGCTGGGCCCATGTTTCAGAGGAGCCCACCATGAACACCGTCAGCATCATGTCAGTCATCGGCAGCGCAGTACCCGCCAACCTTCGCGACCTGGGGTTGCTGGCCTGCTGGTACGTGGTGCGCGATGGCGAGCCGCTCACCGGCCCGCTGATGTCACGCGACCAGGCGCAGGCGCTGTTCAGGACTCTGCAGGAAACGGCCAGTGCACCCGTGCAGCACTGACCCCCGAATTCCGTAAGGTGCGTTGCTCTCGCACACCCTTTGCCCCGCCATTGTCGCGGGGCTTTTTATTCACGGCATGCCCGCCCGCTAGCAGCGAACCTGGCCGCGTCCCAGGCACCGCGCAGCATCCGGCACACCGCATGCACCGCGACGCGGCCAGGTCCGCTGCTACACGTGGCGCGATTCAGCCGCGCTCAGCCATGAGCACATTGGCCTGGCCCCGCTGGGCCAGCTTCTGCAGGCGCTTTTCCAGCCCCTGCAACACAGCGCGGTCGGAACGCCCGCTTTCCAGTTCGTCGATCAATGCATTCACCACTTGGCGCAACTCGTGGGCGATGACGATACGGTCGTCATTGTTGTCCTGCTTGTGCGACTCGAACAACCGATGCAGGTAATCCTGCAGCACCGCCTGCATGCGGTGGCGGTCGGTGGCGCGCCAGTGCGCCAGCCCCAGGCCGGTCTGGTTCAGCAACTCCTGGAACTCCAGCACCAGGTACTGCAGGCGCCGCGCAAGGCCCACCTGCTCTTCGCGCCAGCGCTTGTGTTGCGCCAGGCCTTCTTGCTTGCGCTGGATGGCCGGCACGAATACCGCCAGCATCAGGGCGATGACCACCGCCACGGCCTGGATCCAAGCCAGGGCATCCAGCGGCTTCTGAATGAATGCGCACACCAGCAGGACCACCGCGATAACGCTGCCCCACAGCAGCAGGGCGCTGTAATCCTTGCTCATGAAACCCTTGAACATTGCGCGACTCCCGAGTCGTTTTCAAACGTGATGAAGGGGAAAAAACCGCTGAACCGGCGTTGGACGGCCCGCGAACATGAAAAACCACTTTTATTTTTTTATTACAGGGGTTTAAGCCCGCCAGCCAATCGACAGTGCCTGAGCCATACTCATAAACTACAACGCTTTTTCAAGAACAACCCGTTGTAAACGGCATATCTACTTTTTAGCGAGCGCTACACGTGAAAACCTCCCTTTCGATCCTGAGCCTGTTGCTTGTCCTTGCAGGTACTGCCGCCGTCACGTCGAACGCTGTTGCCGCCCCACCCCCACCTGCCCAACGAGACCCTTCACAGCTTCACCTGGCCTCGGGCAGTGCCCTGCTGATCGACCTGCAGACCAACAAGGTCATCTACGAGAACCGTGCCGACACCGTTCTGCCCATCGCCTCGGTGTCCAAGCTGATGACCGCCATGGTCGTGCTGGACGCCAAGCAGGACATGAACGAGATGATCGATGTCGACATCAGCCACACCAAGGAAATGAAAGGTGTGTTCTCGCGCGTCAAACTGGGTAGCGAGCTGAACCGCCATGACATGATGCTGATTGCCCTCATGTCTTCGGAGAACCGTGCCGCGGCCACCCTCGCCCACCATTACCCGGGAGGCTACAACGCTTTCATCACTGCCATGAACGCCAAGGCGCGCAGCCTGGGCATGACCCATACCCACTATGTGGAGCCCACGGGCCTGTCCACCAGCAACGTGTCCACTGCCCGCGACCTCAGCAAATTGCTGATTGCCGCGCAGCACTACCCCCTGCTGCGCGAGCTGAGCACCACGCCCGAGAAGACCGTGTTCTTCAAGAAGCCCAACTACAGCCTGGGTTTCCATAACACCGACCACCTGATCAACAAGAACAACTGGGACATCCGCCTGACCAAGACCGGGTTCACCAACGAAGCCGGCCACTGCCTGGTACTGCTGACCACCATGGGCAACCGCCCGGTGGCCATGGTGATCCTGGATGCCTTCGGCAAGTACACCCACTTCGCCGACGCCACGCGCCTGCGCAATTGGGTGGAGACCGGCCGCAGCACCGCAGCGCCCGCCGTGGCCCTGCGCTACAAGGCCGACAAGCACGGCCGCCAGGTAGACTGACCCCCGCGGCCCTGGTCACGCCACGGCGTGGTCAGTGCCGACGGCCCGCCTGCTTGTCCCGGTACATGGCCGTGTCTGCCTCGGCCAGCAGCACCTTGATGGTACCGTGCTGGGCGGGGTCGTACTCGATGCGGCCAATGCTGTAGCGAATATCGTAACCGCGCTGGGCCTCGGCATTGCGGCGCGCCAGCGCCTCCTTCAGGCGGCCGGCGACCAGGTCGCCATCCTGGGCATTGGAGCCCATCAGCAGCGCCACGAATTCATCCCCGCCCAGGCGCCCCACCAGGTCCATTTCCCGAAGCACGTCACGCAAGGTCTCGGCGAACGTCACCAGCGCCCGGTCGCCTTCGGCATGGCCCCAGGTGTCGTTGATATGCTTGAAACCATTGAGGTCGAAGAACAGCAGCGAAGCCGGGGTATTCATGCGCTTGCAGATACTCAGCGCGTGCTCGGCCAGCGCCTCGAAGCCGCGGCGGTTGGACACCTGGGTCAGTTCGTCGATGGTCGCCAGTTGAAACGCTTCTATCTCCTGCTCGGCCATGCTCGCCAGGTCGCGCAACAGGTCACGTTCCTCGGCGTCCAGGATGCGCGGGCGCACATCGATCAGGCACAGCGTACCGATCTTCACCCCGTTGCCCACCCGTAGCGGGCAGCCGGCGTAGAAACGGATGTTCGGGTCGCCCGTCACCAGCGGGTTGTCGTGGAAACGCTCGTCGTTGGTAGCGTCCGGGATCATCAGCACCTGTTCACCCAGGATGGCATGGCCGCAGAACGAGATATCCCGAGACGTTTCCGGCACGCACAGGCCCTGGCATGACTTGAACCACTGCCGGTTGGAGTCCACCAGGCTGACCAGGGCGATCGGCACATCGAACAGCCGGCGCGCCAGCCGGGTCAAGCGGTCGAAGCGCTCTTCCGGGGCTGTATCGAGGATGTTCATGGAGCGCAGGGTACTTACGCGCTCAGGTTCATTAGCGGGTTTGGCTGGGGCCAGCATCGAAATACTCCGTGGTCCTGACTCTGCTCGTTGCGCTAAGCCTAGCCCATCTCGACGCGCTAACGAAGACTGGCCCCAAAACATTACGCCGTGGTGTTGATGGTCGAACCGGTGGTGCTGCTGCCTTCTTCCGTCAGCGCCGTGGACAGCTCGGCGGTCAGGGAAGAAATCTCGGCCGTGGTGGAAGCCACCTGGGCCTCCGCGGTGGCCAGGGCGGCGGTCTTGGCGTCCTCGTCCTTCATGGCCTGGGCCTTCTGCACAGCCTGCTGCTGGGCTTGCAACTCTTTTTGCAGCTCAGCGATCTGCTTCTGCAGCTCGGTCACGGTGTCGGAGGACGACGACGAACTGCTATCGCTGTCGCTGCTGCCGCCACCACCGGCACCCGCGGCGCCGCCAGCCGAATTGGCCGTGGTGCTGGAAGTACTGGACGTGGTGGAGGTGCCGTCGGCGCTGGTGGAGGTCGAGGTGGTATCGTCAGTGCTGGCAGTGGCCGCTGCCGTCGATTTGGTGGTGCTGGTGGTCGCGATTTGCAGACCAGAGGAGATGTTACTGATGGTCGACATGACAGAAACTCCTTTGATGGAAGATGGTTCATGGGTCATCGACTGGCCAGGGCCCAGCTTTAGAAATATCGTGTAACACCTGGGATACGCCAGCGATACAAACCAGCGGACGGCTGAAACCCTTGTTCCAGAGCCTTTCAGCCCCGCGCCACGCAGATGAAATAATCTTCAGCAAGGCGACAGGTAAAACTCGGCACAATATGCCCTCAACAGCCGAAATCCCAGGTACAACACCATGACACGCGTTTTGACCATCGAAGACGATGCCGTGACAGCCAAGGAAATCGTGGCCGAGCTGAGCAGCCACGGCCTTGAAGTGGATTGGGTCGATAACGGTCGCGAGGGCCTGGTCAAGGCCGTGAGCGGCAACTACGACGTCATCACCCTGGACCGCATGCTCCCCGAGCTGGACGGCCTGGCCATCGTCACCACCTTGCGCACCATTGGCGTTTCCACGCCCATCCTGATGATCAGCGCCCTGTCCGACGTGGACGAGCGTGTGCGCGGCCTGCGCGCCGGTGGCGACGATTACCTGACCAAGCCCTTCGCTTCCGATGAAATGGCCGCCCGCGTCGAAGTGCTGCTGCGCCGCAAGAGCACCGTGGCCGACGTGGACACCACCCTCAAGGTCGCCGACCTGGAGCTGGACCTGATCACCCGTGAAGCCCGCCGTGGCGAACAGGCCCTGAACCTGTTGCCCACCGAATACAAACTGCTGGAATTCCTGATGCGCAATGCCGGGCAGATCCTGACCCGCATGATGATCTTCGAGGAAGTCTGGGGTTACCATTTCGACCCGGGCACCAACCTGATCGACGTGCACATCGGCCGCCTGCGCAAGAAGATCGACCCGCCAGGCGCCACCGCGCTGATCAAGACCGTTCGGGGCTCGGGCTATGTCATTGCCGAACCCCTCTAAGGGCTGGCGCTCGTCCAGCAGCCGGCTGCTGGCCCTCTACAGTTTTCTCTTCGTGGCCTGGAGTTGCATCCTGATGGGTGTGCTCTATTACGAAGTATCGGACTACCTCAACAGCCTGGCGCGTCATTCACTGATGCAGCGCCAGCACCTGTTCTCGCGGTTCAGCGGCCAGGCCCTTGACGACGCCCTGTCGGCCAGCGAGACCTTCGACAACCGTGCCTACGACGCCTATGGGCTGTTCGATGCACAGTTGCGCCCGCTGGGTGGCGACATCAAGGAAATTCCCAAGGGCGTCGCGCTGGACGGCAACATCTATGAACTGGATGACTGCATCGACTCCGACGACCCCAAACTGCCCCAGCAGGGCTGCGACGCCGTGGCCATGGCCACCCAGGACGGCCGCTGGCTGGTACTGGTGCGCGACAACGGTTCGCTGTTCGCGGTGACCCGCATCATTCTCCACGCCTTGCTGTGGGGTATCTCGCTGACCATCATTCCCGGGGCGGCGGGCTGGCACTTGCTGCGCAGGCGGCCCATACGGCGTATCCGCGCCATTCAGGACAGCGCCGACGCCATCGTCGCCGGCGACCTGACCCGGCGCCTGCCCCTGTCCAACCGGCGGGATGAACTGGACATGCTGGCGGCCATCGTCAACGCCATGCTCGACCGTATCGAGCGGCTGATGATGGAGGTCAAGGGCGTGTGCGACAACATTGCCCACGACCTGCGTACGCCCCTGACCCGCTTGCGTGCCCAGCTTTATCGCATTCAGCAGCAGGCGGGCATGGACTCGGCCCACGCCCTGCAACTGGACGGCGTGATTGCCGAGACCGACACCCTGATGGCGCGTTTCCGCGGGCTGCTGCGCATTTCCGAGCTCGAAGACCACCAGCGTCGTTCCGGCTTCGTGGAATTCGACCCATTGCCGCTGTTGCACGAGCTGCATGACTTCTACCTGCCCCTGGCTGAAGAAGGCGAGCTGCGCCTGGAGCTGGAGGCGCCCGATGTGCTGCCCAGCCTCAATGGCGACCGCGCCTTGCTGTTCGAGGCCATCGGCAACCTGCTGAGCAACTCCATCAAGTTCACCCCACCCGGTGGCGTGGTGGTGCTGCGGGCGCACAACGAGCTGGACAGCACCTGCATCGAAGTCCAGGACTCGGGCCCCGGCATTCCCAAGGACGAGCGCCAGGCCGTGTTCCAGCGGTTCTACCGCTGCGACGACGACAACACCCAGCCGGGCTTCGGCCTGGGCCTGTCGATTGTCGCGGCCATCGTCAACCTGCACGGTTTCACTCTTGAAGTGGGCAATAGCCAACAGGGCGGTGCCAGCCTGGCACTGCATTGCCGTCAAAGCAAAGCGCGAGTGTGATCCCCATGAATCTGCTCTATATCGCCGACACCCGAGACGAACAACTGCTGCGCGGCTTCGCCGACAGCGGCCAGCGTGTGGTCGAAGCGCGCCCGGCGGAAGCTGACTGGGCCCTGGCCGACAGCAACTATGGCTTTATCCTGCTGGACGTGCAGACCGCTCAGCCGGAGCTGCTGGAGCGTTGCCTGGCGCGCAAGCGCAAATCACGGGTACTGATGCTGCTGGGCGAAGACAACGCCGCGGCGCGGGTCGCTGCATTGCGCACCGGCGCCGAGCTGTGCCTGACCAAGCCGGTGGTGTTCATCGAACTGCAGGCGCGCATGCAGGCGTTGCTGCGCGACCACCTCAGCCCTGCGGTCGACGCCGAAGCCGGCCTGTGGTTGTCCACCACGCGCCTGCTGCTGGGCCGCGGGCCTCATCAGCAACCGCTGACCGTCAGCGAGCAGCGCTTGCTGGCCATCCTGGCCAAGCGCCCGGGCGCGGTCAGCCGCGAACTGATCGAAGAACAGCTGTGGGGTGCCACCCATGATTCGCGCAGCGCGCTGATCGAGCGGCACATCTGCAACCTGCGGCGCAAACTGGCGCGCCTGGATGCGCCGAATGCGCTGCAGACGTTGCGGGGGTTTGGGTATAGCTTGCGTGAGACGGTGCATGTGCGTACGGATTGAGGTGGGTCAGGGCCTTCAGGGGCCAGGCTTGGCTTTTCCGGCGCGCTCAGGATCGAGCGCCGTGTGGACGGCGCTCGATCTCAATACCCCCGCAAAGCCCAAGCCTTGCCGCGCACTCCTCAACCCGACATGCAATCAAAGCTGTCCGTAGAAGCCACGGTCTTGCCCTGGTCATTCTTCAGGTCAGCGCGCAGGTTGGTCTCGCCCAGGCTGCTCTCCACCAGCGTGTAGTGCTTGCCCTGCTTGAAGCCTTTGTAATCAATGGTCGCGCGGCAGGTCTGGTCGTCCTGCTGGGCCGTGCTCTCCTCATACAGCAACACTTCCAGCTTGTGCTCACCCGGCTTGACCTGGAAGTAACGGCCATCCTTCAGGTTCTTGCCATCCAGTTGTTCAGCCAGCATCGAGTCCTGGGTTTCTTCCTTCAGGCCCACCCAGGCATCGTTCGGGTTGGGCTTGGGCATGGGGCCTGCACAGGCGGAGAGCAAGGCGACCAGGCCCATCATGGGCACCAGCATCAGCGTTTTCGCGTTCATGGGTATTCCTCGGATATCAGGGGGAAGAGGCCTGCGCCGGCAGGTCTTTTTCAATCGATGCCAAGCTTGGGCCGCCCCCTCTTTCAACACCAATGAATCCCCGTGAAACGAATTTCAGGCGTGCCATAAAACATCTTTCACCTTGGTGAAAGGCTTGTGTTAGGTGGTTCCAGCAAGACTTGCCAGCATACGCAAACCCTTTGGAGGTTCCCGGCATGCTAGGGCTGGTAAAGACCGCATTGCTCAAGCCATACACGTTTATCGTGTTGGCGATATTCATCTGTATCATCGGGCCCCTGTCCGCGATGCGGACCCCTACCGACGTCTTCCCCGATATCGGCATCCCCGTGATCGCCGTGGTCTGGTCCTACACCGGCTTGTCGCCGGACGCCATGGCCGGCCGGGTGATCTACACCTATGAACGCTCGCTCAGCACCACCGTCAACGACATCGAACACATCGAGTCGCAGTCGCTGCCGGGCATGGGCATCGTCAAGATCTTCTTCCAGCCCGGGGTGGACATTCGTACCGCCAACGCCCAGGTCACGGCCGTTTCCCAGACCGTGCTCAAGCAGATGCCACCGGGCATCACCCCACCGCTGATCCTCAACTACAGCGCCTCGACGGTGCCGATCCTGCAGATGGCGTTCTCCAGCCCTACCCTGTCGGAAGCGCATATTCGCGACCTGGTGCAGAACTCCATCCGCCTGCCGCTCTCTGCCGTGCCGGGCCTGGCCATGCCGACGCCCATGGGCGGCAAGCAACGCCAGATCACCCTCGACCTGGACCCTCAGGCACTGGCCGCCAAGGGCCTGTCCGCCCAGGACGTGAGCAATGCCCTGGCCGCGCAGAACCAGATTGTGCCGGTGGGTACCGCCAAGCTGGGCAGCGATGAGTACACGGTGCTGCTGAACAACAGCCCGGATGCCATCGAACAGCTCAACGACCTGCCGATCAAGACGGTGGACGGCGCGGTCATCACCGTCGGCCAGGTGGCCCACGTCCGTGACGGCTCGCCACCGCAGACCAACATCGTGCGGGTAGACGGCCGCCGCGCCGTGCTGATGCCGGCCCTGAAGAACGGCAACATCTCGACGCTGTCGATCATCCAGGACATTCGCAACATGTTCCCGCTGATCAACGAGACACTGCCGCCGTCGCTGAAAACCTCGATGCTGGGCGACGCCTCGGTGTTCGTGAAAGAGTCGGTCGGCAGCGTAGCCCGTGAAGGCATCATCGCCGCGCTGCTGACCAGTGCCATGATCCTGCTGTTCCTGGGCAGCTGGCGCTCGACCATCATCATTGCCGCCTCCATTCCCCTGGCGGTGCTGTCGGCCATCGCCCTGCTGGCCGTGAGCGGCCAGACCCTCAACGTCATGACACTCGGGGGGCTGGCGCTGGCCGTCGGTATCCTCGTGGACGATGCCACTGTCACCATCGAAAACATCAACTGGCACCTTGAGCAAGGCAAGCAGGTGAAGCAGGCGATCCTCGACGGTGCGGCGCAAATCGTCGGCCCGGCCTTCGTGTCCCTGCTGTGTATCTGCATCGTGTTCGTGCCGATGTTCATGCTGCAAGGCATCGCCGGCTACCTGTTCCGGCCCATGGCCCTGGCGGTGATCTTTGCCATGGCCTCCTCGTTCATTCTGTCGCGTACCCTGGTACCGACCCTGGCCATGTTCCTGCTCAAGCCCCATGTAGTGGAAGACGGTGAAGGGCGCCATCCCGACGAGCCATTCATCAACCACCACGAAGGCGACCAGCACAAAAAGCAGCACGGCGCGTTCGTGCGCGGCCTGCTGAGCTTCCAGGTGGGCTTCGAGAAGCGCTTCGGCAACATCCGCGACAGCTATCACGGCGTGCTGGCCCTGGCCCTGGAAAACCGCAAGCGCTTCCTGGTCGGCTTCATGATCTGCGTGCTGGCGTCCTTCGCACTGCTGCCAACCCTGGGCGAGGACTTCTTCCCCGCCACCGACGCCGGCGCCATTTCGCTGCACGTCAGCCTGCCGGTGGGCACCCGCATCGAAGAAAGCGCCGCCGCCTTCGACCGCATCGAAGCGCGCATTCGTGAAGTGATTCCGGCCAGTGAACTGGACACCGTGATCGACAACATCGGTATCCCGCTCAGTGGTATCGACATGGCCTACAGCGCCAGCGGCACCACCGGCCCCCAGGATGGCGACATTTCCGTCAGCCTGAAGGAAGGCCACAAGCCGACCGCCGATTACGTCAAGCAACTGCGTGAAGTCCTGCCCCACAGTTTCCCGGGCAGCACCTTCTCGTTCCTGCCAGCGGACATCAGTAGCGAGATCCTCAACTTCGGTGCCCCGGCGCCGCTGGACGTGAAAATCTCCGGCCCCGACAACGACGCCAACCACGCCTACGCCCTGGAACTGCAGCGCGCCCTGAAACACATCCGCGGTATCGCCGACCTGCGTATCCAGCAGTCCAACGGCTACCCGACCCTGCAAGTGGACGTGAACCGCGAACGCGCCAACGGCCTGGGTATCACCGAGCGTGACGTCACCAACTCCATGGTCGCCTCGCTGGCCGGCAGCTCCCAGGTGTCGCCGCTGTACTGGCTGAACCCGAAAAACGGCATCAGCTACTCCATCGTTGCCGCCACGCCGCAGTACCGCCTCAGCAGCATGCCAGAGCTCGAAGCCCTGCCGGTGACCGGCGCCAATGGCCAATCGCAGATTCTCGGCGGCCTGGCCACCATCCACCGCGTCGACACCGCCGCGGTGGTCACCCACTACAACATCCAGCCGACCCTGGACATCTACGCCAACGTGCAAGGCCGCGACCTGGGCGGGGTGGCCAGCGACATCCAGAAAGCCATCGACCTGGCCGCACCGCACCGGCCGAAAGGCGCCACCATCACCCTGCATGGCCAGATCGACGCCCTGCATGAAGCCTTCAGCGGCCTGTCACTGGGCCTGCTCGGCGCGGTGGTGCTGATCTACCTGCTGATCGTGGTGAACTTCCAGTCCTGGCTCGACCCGTTCGTGATCATCACAGCCCTGCCCGCCGCCCTGGCCGGCATCGTGTGGATGCTGTTCCTGTCCGGCACCTCGCTGTCGGTGCCGGCGCTGACGGGGGCCATTCTGTGCATGGGTGTGGCCACGGCCAACTCCATCCTGGTGGTCAGCTTCTGCCGGGAGCGCCTGGCCGAGCACGGCGATGCCCTGCGCGCCGCCATGGAAGCCGGCTACACCCGTTTCCGCCCGGTGTGCATGACCGCCCTGGCGATGATCATCGGCATGCTGCCGCTGGCCATCTCCCAGGAGCAGAACGCACCGCTGGGCCGCGCCGTGATCGGCGGCCTGATTCTGGCCACCACGGCCACCCTGCTCTTCGTTCCGGTGGTGTTCAGCCTTGTGCATGGACGCCGCACCGCCACTGCATCCGTTGGAGAAACATCCCATGTCGTCTGAAACCCTTCCGACCACGCAAAAGAAGCCGTCGCGCAAGCGCCTGATGTTGTTGGGCGTGGGCGGGCTGACGCTGGCCGCGGTACTGGTGGCCAACGGCCTGGCCGCGCGCACCCGTCATGACGACGCGGTGGCCACCTGGACCGAAAGCCAGTCAGTGCCGATCGTCAGCGTGTTCCAGCCGACCCACAACACCACCGGCGATACCCTGGTACTGCCGGCCCACCTGGAGGCCTGGAGCCAGGCCATGATCCATGCGCGGGTCAGCGGCTACCTGAAAGACTGGAAAGCCGACATCGGCACGCCAGTGAAGGCCGGCCAGGTACTGGCTGAAATCGATAGCCCAGACCTGGACCAGCAACTGGCCCAGGCCCATGCGCACCTGCTGCAACAACAGGCGGACGAGAAACTGGCGCAAACCAGCGCCGCGCGCTGGCAGCACCTGTTGAGCACCCACTCGGTCTCGCAGCAAGAAGTGGACGAGAAACTGGCCAACGCCGCGGCCGCCAAGGCCAACGTCGAAGCGGCGCGCGCCGACTACGCGCGGCTCACCGACCTGTCCAATTACAAGACCCTGCGCGCGCCGTTCGATGGCACCGTCACGGCGCGTAATACCGACGTCGGCCAGTTGATCAAGGCCGACGCCGACGCCGGCCCGGACCTGTTCGAAGTGGCTGATACCCACCGCTTGCGGTTGTACGTGCCGGTTCCACAGAACTACGCCGCCGCTGTACGCCCTGGCATGCACGTCACCCTGACCGTGCCGGAGCACCCGGGCGAGCAATTCGATGCGCAACTGGTGGGCAACTCCAATGCCGTCGACATGAAGTCCGGCACCTTGCTGGCGCAGTTCGTCGCCGACAACCCCAAGGGCGTATTGCTGGCCGGTGACTACACCGAAGTCACCCTCAACGTGCCGGCGGGCAGCCAGGGCGTCAGCATTCCCGGCAGCGCCCTGATCTTCCGCGCCCAAGGCACCCAGGTGGCGGTGGTGGACGCGCAGAAGCACGTGCACCTGCGCAACGTGCACATCGGTATGGACCTGGGCGCCACCCTGTTCATCGACCAGGGCCTGGCCCCGACCGACCAGGTGATCGACAACCCGCCGGACTCGCTGCGCGAGAACGACCCGGTGAAACTGGCCGACGCAGGAGATACCCATGCGCCTAAAGCTTGACCGCCTGGTAGCGGCGATGGCCCTGGTGCTCCAGGGCTGCTCGCTGGCGCCGACCTACACGGTTCCCGACGCCCCGATACCGCTGCATTACAGCGGCCCGTGGCAGGCCGCGAAGCCTGCCGACAACGTCCCGCAACACTGGTGGTCGCTGTATCAGGACCCGCGACTCAACGACCTGCAGGGCAAGCTGGTCAAGGCCAACCCTGACCTGGCCGCGGCGTTGGCGCATTTCGATGCCGCCCAGGCCTACGCCAGCCAGTTGCACGGCGGCCTGTTCCCGCAAATCGGTGCCACCGGCTCGTCCGTGCGCCAGCGCCAGTCGGAAAACAAACCGCTGCGCGGCAGCGATCAGCCTAACGTGTACAACACCAACACCGCGGCGTTCACCCTGGGTTGGGACCTGGATTTCTGGGGTAAGGTACGCAACCGCGTGGCCGCTGGCGACGCCCAGGCCCAGGCGTCCGCCGACGACCTGGAAGTGGCCCGCCAAAGCCTGCAGCGCCAGCTGAGCAACCTGTACCTGCAACTGGCCGGGCTGGACGCGCAACAGGCCATCCTCAAGGCCTCGCTGGATGACTACACCCAGGCCCTGACCCTGACGCGTGACCGCTACGAAGGCAAGATCGCCAGCGAACTGGACATGACCCGTGCCCAGAGCGAGCTGGCCCAGGCACAGGCGCAACTGGATGACGTGATCAACCAGCGCAACCTCACCGAGCACGCCATTGGCGAGCTGGTGGGCGAGCCGGCGACCACCTTCAGACTCGCGGCCATCGGCACGTTCCCGGCACTGCCCGAGGTGCCGGCGCAACTGCCGAGCACCCTGCTGCAACGTCGCCCTGACATCGCCGCCGCCGAACGCCGGGTGTTTGCCGCCAACGCCAACATCGGCGTGGCCAAGGCGGCGTTCTACCCGGACTTCAGCCTGAGTGGCTACTTCGGTGGCCAGGACATGGGCGTGGGCAATGTGCTGAGCGCCACCAACCGCTTCTGGGCCATCGGCCCGGTGGTCAACCTGCCGATCTTCACCGGCGGGCGCCTGACCGGTGCCGAGAAACAGGCCAAGGCCGAATTCGCCGAAGCCAGCGCCCACTACCGTGGCAGCGTGCTGAAAGCGTTGCGCGAAGTGGAAGACAACCTCTCGCTACTGCGCGACCTGAAACAGGAGGCGGCGGACCAGCAAGCGGCAGTGGATGCCGCGACCCAGTCGCAGACCCTGGCCATGAACAGCTACGAAGCGGGAGCGGTGAACTACCTCGACGTAGTCACCGCGCAAACCGCTGCGCTGGATGCCCAGCGGCGCTTGCAGGACGTGCAGACGCGCCGGTTGCAAGCCAGTGTCGGGTTGATGGTGGCATTGGGAGGCGGTTGGCAGGCCGGGCAATAAAGCCGCGGCGGCGCCCTGGCCCAGGGCGCCGCCATGCGTCAGGCAGACCGCGATGCTTCACATAGGCGGTCACTCACCCGTCCAGGACCCACCCAACGCGGCCTGCAGCTGCACGCTGGTGACCAGCTGCGTGGCAACGAGGCTGAGCAAGGTCTGACGCTCACTGAGGCTGGTAGCCTGGGTAGTGGCGACGTCCAGGTAGTCGATCACGCCCGCTTCGTACTGGTCACGACTGACCGAGGCCGACTCTTCGGCCGATTGGGCCGAGTTGCGGCGAGCCTCCAGCTCCGGCTCCAAGGTGCGCAGTTCCACCAGGTAATCCTCTACTTCACCCAACCCGGTCAACACGGTCTGGCGGTAGGTGGCGACCTTGGCGTCGTACGCATGCCGTGCCTGTTCGACGGCCGCCTTGGTCGCGCCAAAGTCCAGGAGAGTACCCGTCAGGCTCGGACCAATGGACCAGAAGCGGTTGGGCACCGAGAACAGGTTGCTGAGGGTCGAGCTCTGGTATCCACCACTGGCACTCAACGTCAGGTCCGGGTAATAAGCCGCGGTGGCCACGCCGACGGCGGCGTTGGCCGCCGCCATGTCGCGCTCTGCGGCGGCGATGTCCGGCCGACGCTCCAGCAGGCGGCTGGGCACGCCCAGTGGAATGCTTGGCACGTGGTATTGCCAGCCTGGGTCGGCCGCCAGGGCGAAGTCCGCCGGGGCCTTGCCGATCAGCAAGGCAATGGCGTGCTCGTACTGGGCGCGCTGCCATTGCAGGTCCAGCATGGACGCCTGGGCGCTCTGCAGTTGGGTCTTGCCCGTGGCCAGGTCGGCGCGCGAGGAGATCTGCTCGTCGTACTTGTTCTGGATGATCTGCAGGTAGCGCTCGTAGCCGGTGATGGTCTCGCGGTACAGGGCGATGCGCTGGTCAAGGATGCGCAACTGGAAATAGTCCTGGGCCAGCGACGACTGGGCGCTGAGGGTCGCGTTGGCCAGGTCGGCGGCGCTGGCCTGGGCGCTGGCGCGGTCTTCTTCCACGGTGCGGCGCAACTTGCCCCAGATGTCGGCTTCCCAGCTCAGGCTGAGGCTGGCCGAATGTTCCTTGCTGACACCGCCGCTGGATGACGTGCTGCCGGACGACGACCCGGTGCCCGTTTCACTGCGGGTACTGGACGCCGTGCCGCTAAGCGTCGGGAACAGGTCGGCACGGGATTCGCGCACCAGCGCCAGGGCCTGGCGGTACTGGGCGGCATACACCGCGACGTTCTGGTTGTTGAGTTGCACCTGCGCGGTCAACGCATTGAGTTGCGGGTCTTGGTACAGCTCCCACCATGGCCCCTTGGGCAGTTCATCCTGGGGGCTGGCGGCTTTCCAGCCCTGGGCTTCCTTGAAGGTAGCGGAAACCGGCGCGGCGGGCTTGTGGTAGTCCGGGCCGACCATGCAACCGCCCAGCAGGCTGCTGGCCAGCAGCACGGCAACACAGAGGCGGGAAGGCAGTAGAGCATTCATGGGTTAACCCTTGTCAGTCGGCCGCGCGCACGTGGGTGCGGCGGATACGCGTGTGCCAGAGGTGCCGGGTAGCACGGCTCAGGCGGTCGAGATAGAGGTACACCACCGGCGTGGTGAACAGTGTCAGCAGTTGGCTCAGGGCCAGGCCACCGGCGATGGCCACGCCCAGCGGCTTGCGCAAGTCAGCGTCACCGCCACTGCCCAGGGCCAGCGGCAAGGCCCCGAAGAAGGCCGCCAGGGTGGTCATCATGATCGGCCGGAAGCGCATGCGGCAGGCCTCGATGATGGCCTGTTCGGGCGCAAGCTTGCGGTCACGCTCGGCCACCAGGGCGAAGTCGATCATCATGATCGCGTTCTTCTTGACGATGCCGATCAACAGCAGAATGCCGATCAGGGCGATCACCGTCAGTTGCATGTTCACCGCCTTGAGCAGCAAGAGCGCACCCACGCCGGCGGACGGCAAGGTCGACAGAATGGTCAGCGGGTGGATGTAGCTTTCATACAGCACCCCCAGCACGATATACACCGCCAGCAAAGCCGCGGCGATCAGCCAGGGCATGCTCGCCGCCAGCGCCGCATAGGCCTGGGCGGTACCGGCGAAACCGGACTGGATATCACGCGGCAGCCCCACCTTGTCGACGGCAGCATTGATGGCCGCCGTGGCCCGCTCCAGCGACACGCCGTCCTGCAGGTTGAACGCAATGGTGCTGGTGGCTGACTGGCCCTGGTGCGCCACCGCCAGCGGTGCGTTGTCGGGGCTGAAGGTAGCGAATGCAGTCAGCGGCACTTGCTGGTTGTCACTGTTGATCACGTACATGCGGTCCAGCATGGTCGAGTCGCTGGTGTACACCGGGTCCAGGCCCATCACCACGTGGTACTGGTTGAGGGTCTTGTAGAGGGTCGCCACCTGGCGCTGGCTGTAGGCGTTATTCAGCAGGTTGTCGATGTCGCTCACGCTCACGCCCAGGCGGCTGGCGGCAGCGCGGTCGATGTGCAGCTTGAGTTCCTGGCCACCGGTCTGGGAGTCGGAGTCGATGCCGGTCAGCTCCGGCAAGGCGCGCAAAGCGGCCTCGACCTTGGGCTCCCACACGCGCAGCAGGTCCAGGTCATCAGCCTGCAGGCTGAACTGGTACGTGGCGTTGGCGCTGCGCCCTCCCACGCGGATGTCCTCGGCAGGCATCAGGAACACCTGAATGCCGGCCACCTGGTTGTTCTGCTTGGTCAGGCGGTTGGCGATCACCGCGGCACTGCTGGTGCGCTGCTTGTAGTCCTTGAGGCGAATGAAGAAGTCACCGGTGTTGCGCGAACCGGCACGGCCGCTGCCGGTGGACGACATCACCGCTTCCACGTCGGGGTCGGCGGCCAGGTCGTGGGCGATCTGCATCAGGTGCGGCTTGAGGGCCTGGAACGAAATGTTCTGGTCGGCGCGCACCGCGCCCATCAGCACCCCGGTGTCCTGGGCCGGGAAGAAGCCCTTCTGCACCGTGGCGTACAGGTAGACGTTGAACGCCACGGTCAGCAGCAGGCTGAACAGGGTCAGCAGGCGGTGGCGCATGACCCAGGCCAGTGCCGTCAGGTACGCAGCCTGCAAGCGTGCCAGGCCGGCCTCGATCCACTGGTAAAGGCGTGGTTCCCTGGCGTCATGCGCCGGTTGACGCAACAGCAGCACGCACAGCACCGGCGTCAGGCTCAGGGACACTACCATCGACAGGGCCAGCGCGACGCTGAGGGTGACGGCGAACTCGCGGAACAGCCGCCCGACGATATCGCCCATCAACAGGATGGGAATGAACACGGCGATCAGCGACAAGGTCATGGACAGCACCGTGAAACCCACCTCGCGCGTGCCCATCAACGCCGCCCGCAGCGGGCGCATGCCCTGCTCCTGGTACCGCGCGATGTTCTCCAGCACCACGATGGCGTCGTCCACCACGAACCCGGTGCAGATGATCAGTGCCATCAACGACAGGTTGTCCAGGCTGTAGCCCAGCAGGTACATGACGGCGCAGGTGCCGATCAGCGACACCGGCAACACCACTGCCGGAATCAGCGTGGCGCGCAGGTTGCGCAGGAACACGAAGACCACGGCGATCACCAGCAAGGTGGCGATCAGCAGGGTTTCCTCGGTGTCATGCAGCGACGAGCGCACCGTGGGGCCACGGTCGATCACGGGAATCAGTTGCACGTCACCGGGAACCTCGCGCTGCAACTCGGGTAGCAAGGCCTTGATGCTGTCGATGGTCTGCAGCATGTTGGCGCCCGCCTGGCGGGTAACCCCCAGGGTCACCGAGGGCTGGCCGTTGTAGTAACCGCCGACGAAGGTGTCTTCCACCGAATCGTAGACGTTGGCCACGTCACTCAAGCGTACCGCGGTACCGTTCTGGTAGGTGATCACCAGTTGCTGGTAATCGCTGGCCTTGTCGATCTGGTCGTTGCCGTCGATTACCCAGCTTTGGCCATTGCCTTGCAGGATGCCCTTGGGCTTGGCCTTGGTGGCGTTGCTCACGGCTTCACGCACGGTCTCCAGGGAGATGCCGGCGTGCACCAGCAGGTTGGGCTGTATATCGATGCGCACTGCCGGCAGCGCACCGCCGCGCACCGAGACCTCGCCCACGCCGTTCACCTGGGCGATTTTCTGTTGAAGCTTGCTGTAGGCCAGGTCGTAGAGCTCGCCCGGGCTGCGGGTGGACGAGGTCAACGCCAGCATCAGCACCGGCGCTTCCGAGGGGTTGGCCTTGCGGTAGGTGGGCAGCGACGGCATGGAACTGGGCAGCAGGCTGCGCGAGGCGTTGATGGCCGCCTGCACGTCGCGGGCGGCGCCGTTGATGTCGCGGTCCAGGTCGAACTGCAGAATCAGCGTGGTCGAGCCCTGGCTGCTGGTGGACGTCATTTCGGTGATGCCGGCGATCTGCCCCAGGCTGCGCTCCAAGGGCGTGGCCACGGTGGCAGCCATGGTCTCGGGGCTGGCACCGGCCAGCGAGGCGCTGACCATGATGGTGGGGTAGTCCACCTGGGGCAGCGGCGCCACCGGCAGCAGCTTGTAACCCAGGATGCCGGCCAGGGTGATGCTCAAGCTCAGCAGCAAGGTAGCGACCGGCTTGCGGATAAACAGCCGCGACAGGTTCATGCGCGCGCCCTGCCTCGGTTCAGCCGCGCCTTGGCGCGCTCGCTGAGGCGGTCAAACATCAGGTAGATCACCGGCGTGGTGAACAGCGTCAGCACCTGGCTCAACAGCAAGCCGCCGACGATCACCAAGCCCAGCGGCCGGCGCAGTTCGGCGCCGGCGCCGGTGGCGAGCATCAGTGGCAAGGCGCCGAACAACGCGGCCAAGGTGGTCATCAGGATCGGCCGCAACCGCAGCAGCGCCGCCCGGTGAATGGCATCGCGTGCGTTGAGGTGCTGGTGCTCGCGACCTTCCAGGGCGAAGTCGATCATCATGATGGCGTTCTTCTTGACGATGCCGATCAGCAATATCACCCCGATCAGGGCAATCAGGCTGAACTCGGTGCCGGTCAGCAACAGCGCCAGCAAGGCGCCGATGGCCGCCGACGGCAAGGTCGAGAGGATGGTCACCGGGTGGATGAAGCTCTCGTAAAGCATGCCCAGCACGATGTACATGGTCACCAGCGCGGCCAGGATCAGCCACAGGGTATTACCGGTCGCGGTCTGGAAAGCATCGGCGGCACCCTGATAGCGCAGGGTGATACTGCTGGGGGCATCCAGCTCGGTCATGACCTGGCTGATGGCCTGCTGCGCCTGCTCCAGCGAATAGCCGTCGGCCAGGTTGAAGGACAGGGTCACGGCCGGAAACTGGTCCAGGCGGCTGAGCGACAGCGAACCGGTGCGTTGGCCGACCTTGGCGATGTCGGTCAGGCGCACCATCTGGGCAGCGGTGCCGGTGGTACTGGACGAACTCGACGTGCTGCTCGATGAGGTACTGCTGCCAGTGCTGGTACCCGTGGTGGTCGTGGTCGTGCTGCTATTGCTTCCGGTCGTGCTGCTGGTGGCCGCGGCCAGGTAGATATTGTCGAAAGCTGCCAGCGACTGCTGGAACTTGCCCGGCACCTGTAATACCACACGGTACTGGTTGGACTGGGTGAAGATGGTGGAAATCAGGCGCTGGCCGAAGGCGTTGTACAGCGCCGTGTCGACATCGGAGGCGGTGATGCCGTAGCGCATGGCGGCCGCGCGGTCCAGTTCGACGTAGGCCACCAGGCCCTGGTCCTGCAGGTTGTCGATGACATCGCGCATTTCCGGGCGGTGCTGAAGTTTCTCCATCAGCTTGGGGACCAACGTCGACAGGTTGGCGCTTTCCGAGTCGTCGAGGGTGAACTGGTACTGGCTGGGGGTGAGCTGGTCATCCACGGTCAGGTCCTGGGACGAGACCATGTTCAACTGCAACCCGGCCACGGCCTTGGCCGACTGTTCAAGACGGCTGATCACCTGGGTGGCGGTGTCGTCACGGTCTTCGAACGGTTTGAGCTCGATCTGCAGGCGGCCGTTGTTCAGCGAGTTGTTGGTGCCATCCACGCCGATGGTGGACGACACCGATGCCACGGCCGGGTCCTGGCGCACCACGTCGACCATCGCCTGTTGGCGGCGGGCCATCTCGCTGAAGGACACGTCCTGCGAGGCGCGGGTAAAGCCCTGGATCAAGCCGGTGTCCTGGGTGGGGAAAAAGCCCTTGGGCACCACCAGGTAGAGCAAGCCGGTCAGGGCAACGGTGCCCAAGGCGATCAACAGGGTCAGGCGCTGGTGGTCCAGTACCCACACCAGGCCGCGGTCGTAACCGTTCAGCACTTTCTGGTACTGGCGATCACCCCAGGCGGCGAAGCGGTTCTGCCCTCCCTCGGGCACATGGCGCAGCAGGTGGCCGCAAAGCATGGGCGTCAGGGTCAGAGAAACGATCATGGAGACCAGGATCGCGACCGCCAGGGTGATGGCGAACTCGCGGAACAGTCGGCCCACCACGTCGCCCATGAACAGCAGCGGGATCAGCACGGCGATCAGCGAGAATGTCAGGGAAATGATGGTGAAGCCGATTTCCTGTGAGCCCTTGAAGGCGGCGGCCATGGGCTCTTCGCCCTCCTCCAGGTGGCGGGAAATGTTTTCCACCACCACGATGGCGTCGTCGATGACGAAGCCGGTGGCGATGGTCAGGGCCATCAGCGTCAGGTTGTTGATGCTGAAGCCGGCCAGGTACATGACCCCGAACGTGCCCACCAGCGACAGCGGCACCGCCAGGCTGGGGATCAGGGTGGCGGTGAAGTTGCCCAGGAAGGCGAAGGTCACCAGCACCACCAGGCCGATGGACAACAGCAGTTCGATCTGCACGTCCTTGATGGACGCGCGGATCGTCTGGGTGCGGTCACTGATGACGCTCAGTTGCACCGAATCAGGCAGCGCGGACTGCAGGGTCGGCAGCTTTTTCTTGATGCTGTCGACCACTTCGATGACGTTGGCGCCGGGCTGGCGCTGCACGGCAACGACGATGGCCGGCTTGCCGTTGGCGGTGGCGGCCAGGTATTGGTCCTGGGGCGCCTCGGCGGTGGTGGCGACGTCCTTGAGGCGCAGGGCCGAACCGTTTTCGTAAGCCAGTACCAGCTCGCCGTATTCCACCGCGTCGCGCAACTGGTCGTTGGCGTCGATGGTGATGGAGTGCGAGGGGCCGTCGAAACCGCCTTTGGAACCGTTGACGTTAGCGGCGTTGACCTTGTCGTACACGTCCTCCAGGGTCAGGCCATGGGCGGCCAGGCTGGTGGGGTTGACCTCGATTTTCACCGCCGGCTGCTGGCCGCCGGCCAGGGTCACCATGCCCACGCCGGAAATCTGCGAGAGCTTGAGGGCCACGCGGGTGTTGATCAGGTCCTGCACGCGGGTCAGCGGCAGGCTGTCGGACGTGGCCGCCAAGGTCAGCACCGCGGTATCGGCCGGGTTGACCTTCTTGTAGGTGGGCGGGTTAGGCAAGTCGCTGGGCAGCAGGCTGTCGGCGGCGTTGATGGCGGCCTGCACTTCCTGTTCGGCGACGTCCAGGGACAGGTCCAGGGAGAATTTCAGGGTGATGACCGATGCCCCGGCCGAGCTGGTGGAGTACATCTGCGACAGGCCGGACATCTGCCCCAACTGGCGCTCCAGCGGCGCGGTGACCGCCGAGGCCAGCACGTTGGAACTGGCGCCCGGGTACAGGGTGGTGACCTGGATGGTGGGGTAGTCGACTTCCGGCAACGCCGAGGTGGACAGCAGCCTATAGGCGAAGATGCCCGCCAGCATCACCGCCAGCATCAGCAGGACGGTGGCGACCGGGCGCTGGATAAACAACCGTGACGGGTTCATTCGGTCTTGTCGCCGGCAGCAGGCTTGGCGTTGTTCTGCGCGGTGTTGTCAGGGCTGGCGGGTTTTTCCACCTCCACCTTGCTGCCTTCACGCAGATGGTCGATACCACGGGTCACCACCTGCTCACCCTGAGCCACACCCTGGGTGATAACGGTCTGCTCGCCCAGCGCGGGGCCGACCTTGATGGTGCGACGTTGCACCTTGCCGTCCTTGACCACGTAGAGGAACTCGCCGTCGCTGCTCAACTGCACGGCGGCCGAAGGCACCACCACAGCGTTGTGCAAGGTGTCGGTGGTCAGCTTCACGTTGACGAACTGGTTGGGGTAGAGCTTCTCGTCCGGGTTGTCGAACAGCGCCTTGAGCTTGATGCTGCCGGTGCTGGTGTCGATCTCGTTGCTGATGAACTTCAGCGTGCCGTTGGCCAACGGCGCATTGCCCATCTGGTCCAGGGCCTGCACGGCCAGGGCTTCACCCTTGCGCACCTTGGGCAACAACGTGGCAAGCTGCGCCTGGGGCACGCTGAAGGTCACGGCGATGGGGTTGGTCTGGGTCACGGTGACGATGCCCGTGGTACTGCCCGATGTCACGATGTTGCCAGGGTCCACCAGGCGCAGGCCCACGTAGCCGTCGATGGGCGAGACGATTTTCGCGTAGATCAGGTTGAGCTTGGCAGCGTCGATCTGCGCCAGGTCGGCTTTCACCGCGCCGGCATACTGGCCGACAGTGGCGACCTGGGTGTCCAGGTCCTGCTTGGCCAGGGAGTCCTTGGCGAACAGGCGCTTGTAGCGCTCGGCGGTCAACTGCGCGCTTTTGAGCAGCGCCTGGTTCTGCGCCAGGTCCCCCTGGTACTGGTCGAGGGTGGCCTGGTAGGCCCGCGGGTCGATCTGCGCCAGCAACTGGCCCTTCTTCACGTATTGCCCTTCGGTGAAGTACACCGCCTGCAACTCGCCATCGACGCGGCTGGTGACCGTCACCGAATAGTTGGGGATGACCGTGCCCAGGGCCTGCTGGATCACCGGCACATCCGCCACGCCGGCCGTGCCGACGGCGACGCTGACCGTGGCATTGGCGTCCATGCCCGGGCCGCCATGCCGGCCACCGGGCCCTGACGGCCGCGCCGCGCCGGCCTCGGCAGGCTGGCTGGTGGCAGGCGTGTGCCGAACGTAGACGAAGGCAGCGCCAATGGCTGCGGCTATCAGGAGCACAAGCACAAGGCGCTTGCGTGAGCGGGCTGCCGGGATCTGGGTCATTGAAAACTTCTGCGTGGGCAAGGGACAAGGAGTGGATCAGGCATGGACGATATGCTGGGCAAATCACTGGTCAGCATAGCCAGCAAATGTGCAGGAACTATGCACAAAGGCCTGCATTTTCGCGGGGCGACGACCAGGGCCGCAGGGTTCGAGCCGTACCGGGGAAATAAGTTCATGGGGGCATTTAGCCTTGGCTTGACGAGGGTCACAAGGCTGACGAACGGGCTTTGCCGATTCTTTACATTAAGGCCGGTGAGTTGACATTTCCGACAACAATCTCACGCTTCCCCCCGCACATCCGTAGCAGCGGACCTGGCCGCGTCACACCAGGCACGCCACACCAGCCCCCCCCCCCTTGAGACCTAAAGGATGCCAGTGCGCGAATGGCCGAAATGCCGGGCTACCCAGCGGTCGCCGCCCTTGCTCGACGCCTCGTCACACAACTGCGCGACGGCATTGAAGAAGGTCGAATGGCCCGCTTCGCTGCGCGGGATCACCGTCCCCACGCCCAGGCTGACACTGAGCAACTGCTCGGCCAGCGCCGCCCGCACGTTCTGCAGGCAACGCTCGGCCACTGCCTTGGCGCCATCGGCCGGGGTGCCGGGCAGCAGAACCATGAAGGCATCCGCCGAACAGCGCCCCACCACGTCCCGCGCACGCCTGGCCGTGAGGTCCAGTGCGGCGGTGATCGCGTCCACTTGCAGTTGAGCCTTGGCTTCCCCGTGCTGACGCACGAACAGGCGTAAATGGTCGACCGATACCACCATCAATGACAATGGCTGGCCCTGGCGCAACGCCTGTACCCACTCGCTGACCAGCAGGGTAGCCACGGGCCGGGCATCGGGTTGGCGGTTGATAAGGGACAGCGCCCCACGGGCAGGTTCTGTGTGCAAGCTCACCTTCGACTCCTTGTGCGGCATGCCTGGCCAATACGGCATGCCTGGCACCTTAAGCCTGAGCTTTCCCACTGTCCAGCCCAGCGCCCGGGAAGCGCGTAACCAGAGGGTAACACCCCTGTTACCTGGCTTTACCTGGAGGTCTTGAACCTCAGGATGTCATAAGGCGCCTTGCGCTGGTCCTGGCCACCGTGCAATCCCGGCACCCGCTGCCACTGCCCCACCGTCACATACAGGTAACCGCCCTGCCAGTAGAGGCCATCAGGCCAGATCAGCCGCGAGTCACGCCCCACCAGGTGGAACTGCCCGGCACCGTCACGGCTGATCACCGAATAGCGCGAGGCATCGCCGAAGTACAGATTGCCCTTGTCGTCCACCGTGATGCCACCGTTGGAAGCCACCTGGCCTTCGAAGTGAATGTCCTTGACCAGGGCATCCTCCGGCCGGTTGAAGTCACTCAGGTTCGCCGTGTCGATGCTGTAGTAGTTCGGGTTGGTGGGAATGGTCCAATACAGTTTCTTGTGGTCGGGCGACAGCTCGATGCCATTGACCCCGCCCTGGGGCATGGTCGGCTTGTCCAGGCTGTAGGCATGGGGCTGGCCTTCCACGTAGGTCATGAAGCCCGGTGCCGGCGAGGTCTGCGGCAGGTTGTGGAACAGCTCGCGCATCTTGCCGGTGGCCAGGTCAACGACGATCAGCGAACAGTCCGATGGGCTGGAGTAGCCGTTGTTGGAAATGTACACGGTGCCCTCGGCACCGTGATCGGGGTCGATGCGCAGGTCATTGAGTTGCAGGCTGTCGCGCATGAATGGCTTGTGGAAGACGATGGTCCTGATGATCTTGCGTGAGTTGATGTCGATACCTACCAGCTTCGCCGAGCCATCGGGGATACCGTCGATGCCAGGGCGTTTGCCTTCGTCCAGCACCCACAGGGTATTGCCTGCCAGGGTCAGCCCCAGGGGCGACACCAGCCAATCGGTCAGCGGCTTGCCGGTGTCAGTGGTGGTGGCCAAGTCCGGAAACGCCACTTGCTTGCCGTGCACCAGTTCCACCACGGAGGGGAACTTATGGTTGCTGCCCGCCCGTGGCAAGGTCAGGAACGTGCGCCCGGTGGGCGTGACGACGATGCCACTGGCTTCAGTGTTGTTCAGCGCGGCCACCAGCTCGCCATCGCCGGAGGTAGCGGCCTGCGCCGTGCCCAAAGCGCCGAGGACGGCGGCGGCCAGGGTCCATTTCATCGCGTTCATGAGGGGGTTACTCCGTGTAAGGACTTCATTGAGGCTGAGCGTCGAAAATCGGCGTGCCGTCAGTGGGTGTGCGGATCAGCAGGTAAGGCGGCTTGCGGGTATCGGCATGCTGGCCCAGGCGGTCCCATTGGCCCAGCGTCACGTAGACCTGGTTGCCGGCCACGAAGATGCCGTCCGGCCACACCAGCCGTGGGTCGCGCAGCACCACGTCAAGGTGGCCATCGGGCCAGCGACGCAGGATCTGGTGGTGCTCGGCGTCCGTCAGGTAAATGCGGTCCTGGGCATCCGTGGCAATGCCGTCGGTCATGACCTTCTCGCCCTCGTCACGAATCTGCGCGGCGAGCTTGCGGTCATCGTTGGAGAAGTCAGCCAAGGCGGCGGTGGGGATGCTCCACAGGTGGCGGCTGGTCAGCGGCGAGTAATACAGGCGCGAGCTGTCGGCGCTCAGGGTGATGCTGTCGACGCCGCCATGGGGGAAGGCGCTGGCCTTGCCCTGGTAGCGCATGGGCACGCCATCCAGCTGCGTGACAAAGTCTTTCTGCGGCAGCACCGAAGGGTCCTTGCTCAGTACCCGCCGCTGCTTGCCGGTGGCCAGGTCGACCACCACCAGGGCAGGGTCTTCACCGAACGAAGAGTCGGCGACATAGGCCGTGCCTTTGGCGCCGTGGGTCAGGTCCACGCGCAGGTCATTCATGTGGCTGTCCTGGCGCAGGGCGTCCTTGAGCACCCAGGAGGCGAAGACCTTGTTGGTCTGCGGGTCGATGCCCACCACCTTGGCAGCCCCGGCAACGATGCCGTCGATACCGGCGCGCTTGCCGTCATCGATCACCCACAGGCGGCCCTGGGTGTCAGTGGTCATGCCATGCACCGAAATCAGTTTCTGCGCATCGCCGCGCGACGACGGCTGGCTGGTGTCGGCGTCGGGGTACGGCACGAGCTTGCCCTTGACCAGTTCGCCCAGGGTCATGCCGCTGTGGTTGATGGCGTGGCGCGGGAAGCCCACGAAGACGCGGCCCGAAGGCGTCACCACGATGCCGGACGGGCCCGGTCCCGTGAAGGCGGCGACTTCGTCGAGCGAGCCGATCGGGATGGCACTGCGGTCTTCGGTTTCGGCCAGGGCGGGCAGAACGCTGCCCAACAACAGACCAGCGGTTAGCAACAGGCTTGCGGATTTTCTCACTACTACATCTCCGGATTTGACTGAAACCGGTTTCAGGCCGATGCTGAAAAAAACCCGAGCAATTGCATCGGGCCTGATCGGAGCGTCGGGCACACAGGCCATGACGCTGGATCCAGTATAGAAAGCGTTCCGCCTTCGCGGATGAAAGGATCTTCATCAACCCTCGAAAAGGAAACTGCCATGCCCCTGCACCCGCTGTCCAGCACTGTCGCCGCCCTGGCCCTGAGCCTCGCGGCCGTGAGTGCCAGCGCCGCCCCCAGCCACCTGATCAGCAGCCAGAAACTGCCTTGGCAGGTGGCCCAGCAATTGGCCGCCGAAGCCGTGCAGACCTGCGCGGCCAAGGGGTGGTCGGTCACCGCCACGGTAGTGGACCCCTCCGGCCATGCCCAGGCCGTGATCAAAGGTGACACCGTGCCGCTGCAATCGTTGTCGGTGTCGTACCGCAAGGCCTACACCGCCTTCTCCTACGGCCAGGCATTCGACAAGGACACCATCAGCGAGTTGCTGGCCGGCCACTACGACGGCCCGGCCAATGGTGCGTTGAACACGGTACCCGAGGTGATCTTCATTCCAGGTGGGGTCACCCTGCGCAAGGCAGACCGCCAGGTACTGGGTGGCCTGGGTGTGTCCGGCGCGCCGGGTGGCGACAAGGATGAAGGCTGCGCGCTGGCGGCCGTGAAGAAATTCCAGCCGCAGTTCGAATAGCGCCTGACCCGGCCGCGTGAGCCAGGGGGACTGTGCCGCCGCGATGAAAGTATTTTCACCTTGGCGGCTTTTCACACCGCCTTCACAAACGAAGGCGCACAGTACCCCTACTCCTTTGTGATGATTCATTTGGCCCGCCTCGTTGCGGGCTTTCTTTTGCCTGTTGAAAAGGCCTGCCTCAGCGCGAGCCACCCCCGCCGCCATTGCCGCCTGGGCCACCGCCACCGCCTGGGCCGCCGCCACCTGGACCACCACCAGGGCCGCCTTGCATACCGCCGCGGTCACCCCCGCCACCGCCGTGGCCACCGTGGTGTGGGTCAAAGATCCAGCAACCTCCCAACGTCGACATCAACACCGCGACGATCGTCAGCTTCGCAAAGTACTTGTGCATGTGCAGTTCTCCCAGATGTGGACGGTGAAGCCGCCCTTACGGTTGTGACCGGAGATTGCAGCGTTTGCTCGCGCGACTTTGAAACAAACACGATACAAACACCTGCCGACGGGGCGTGCGAAGGCCGCGTTCGCAGGCAAGCCGGGCACCCCATGGGCAGCCCCATGTGGGTGAAAATGTCGACATCGGTGTCAGGCGCTGTATCATCGGCGCCGATTTATGCCGTGGCGACAACGCAATCCCGGGGGCCATGCCCTGCTTCAAGCGCTACCCCTGCGATCCTGCCTACCCCACCACCGACTACCCACACTCCACAGCCGGGCCGCCTGGGCCAAGTGCCGCTGCAAGGATACTGCCGCATCGTGTCGAACCATCTTTTGTACCTGGTGTACGGCCAGAACCCGACCTACCACCGCGAAGCCCGGCTGAGCGTGCTCTCGGCCCTTGCCTGGCGCAACGCCGATGACGACTTCAGCATTCACGTCATGACCGACCAACCTGATGTGTTTGCCGGGTGGCCGGTGCACGTCATTGCGCTGACCAGTGACACCCTGGCTCAATGGCGCGGCACCCACGGCTATACCCATCGGATCAAGGCCTGCGCCATTGCCGCGGGTGCGCGGTTGGGCGAGCGAACCTTGTTCATCGACACCGACACCTTGTTCAAGGCTTCGCCCAGCGCACTGTTCGAGGCGATCGCACCGGGTGCGTTCGTGGTCGACGAGTTCGAGTTCGACTGGCAGGAGGCTCGTCAGCGCGAGGAATTCAGCGCGCTTGCAAGGCATGCCGAGGAACATGGCCAGACCAGCGCGGCGTCCTCCCTGCGCCTGTACAACAGCGGCCTGTGCGGCCTGCACCGCGACGATGCCGGGCTGATGGACGAAGTGATCGCCCGTATCGACCACTGGAGCGCTCAGGTCAAGGGCCTCCACACCCTTGAGCAAGTCGCCCTGTCGTTCAGCCTGGATGGGTTGCAGGTCACTGAAGGCCGGCCGCATATCGTGCATTACTATGCCGAGAAGGAATTTTTCCACGCCATGGCGGCGAGTTTCTTCGCCCACCATGGCAGCACCTTCAGCCAGGCACTGGTGGCGGCCAGCCGCGAATTCCCGCGCGAGCGCCCTCGCCCCTCACCGTTGCGCCGCGGCCTGGTCAAACTGCGTACCGCCACCCTGCCCGAGGCATTGCAGCGCCCGGCGCGGCACCTGCTATATGGTTATCAGATGGGCGGCGATCGCTACCAGCAAAGCTGCGCACCGGTGTTCTGGAGCAAAGGTATCAAGGCGCTGGACAAGGCCGAACTGGCAATCACCCCGCACTGGCCCAAGGGCCTGCCGCGGCCAGGGCGCAGGCATCGAGCCTCGTTCGAGGCCTTTTTGCAGACGCTGGGCGGCCGCTGATCGGGCCTGGCGGGGCGACGGTCCGCTAGCTGCGCACCCCGTCACGCCCTGCCACCTGAACCCCCTGGACCGAGGTCTGTCCCCACTACCAAGGAGTGACCCCCATGCCCCATGAAGGGAGCCTGCTACAAGCCGCCGTCGTGTTTCTGTTCGCGGCCGTCATCACCGTGCCCCTGGCCAAGCGCCTGCAACTGGGCGCCGTGCTCGGTTACCTGTTCGCAGGAGTGATCATCGGGCCGCAGGTGTTGGGGTTGATCGGCAACCCGCAAAGCGTTTCGCATATCTCGGAACTGGGCGTGGTGTTGCTGCTGTTCATCATCGGCCTTGAATTGTCACCCCGGCGCCTGTGGGTCATGCGCAAGTCGGTGTTTGGCGTGGGCCTGGCCCAGGTGCTGCTGACCGGTGTGGTCATCGGTGCCGTGGCGCTGCTGGGCTTTCACCAGCCCTTGCCGACCGCCGTGGTGCTGGGCCTGGGGCTGGCGTTGTCGTCCACCGCCTTTGGCTTGCAGAGCCTGGCCGAGAGCAAGCAGCTCAACAGCCCGCACGGGCGGCTGGCGTTTGCCATTCTGCTGTTTCAGGACATCGCTGCCATCCCGTTGATTGCCCTGGTGCCCCTGCTGGCCGATAGCGGCCATGACGCCGTGCCCGGCGACAGCCTCAACCATGGCCTGCGCGTACTGGGCAGTATCGCCGTGGTAGTGGTGGGTGGCCGTTACCTGCTGCGCCCGGTGTTTCGCACCGTGGCCCGCACCGGGCTGCCCGAGGTGTCCACCGCCACGGCGCTGCTGGTGGTGATCGGTACTGCGTGGCTGATGGACCTGGCCGGCGTGTCCATGGCGCTGGGGGCATTTCTGGCCGGTTTGCTGCTGGCCGACTCGGAATATCGCCATGAACTGGAGTCGCAGATCGAGCCCTTCAAGGGCCTGCTGCTGGGGCTGTTCTTCATCAGCGTGGGCATGGGCGCCAACCTGCAACTGCTGCTGGAATCCCCTGCCACGGTACTGGGACTGATGCTGCTGTTGATCGGGATCAAATTGCCGGTGCTGTTGTTCATCGGCCGCCTGGCCGGGGGCCTGACCAGAATCGGCGCGGTGCGTTTGGGGGTGGTGCTGGCCGCGGGTGGCGAATTCGCCTTCGTGGTGTTCAAGATCGGCCGCGACCAGAACCTCTTCGACCAGCACCTGTATGACACCCTGCTACTGACCATCACCCTGTCCATGGCCGTGACACCCCTGCTGTTGCTGGCCTGCGCACGCTGGATCAAGTCGCGGCCAAAACCGGTGGTACCGGTACCCGAGCAGTACACCACCATCGATACCGATGCGCCGCGGGTGGTGATCGCCGGCATGGGCCGCATGGGCCAGATCATCTCGCGGATCCTGCGCGCCCAGAACGTCTCCTTCGTGGCCCTGGACACCTCGGTGGATACCATCGAATTGACCCGCAGTTTCGGCAACGTGCCGGTGTTCTACGGGGACCCGCTGCGGCCCGAGATCCTCAGTGCGGCCAAGGTCGGCGAGGCCGAGTACTTTGTCATCGCCACCGACGACCCCGAGACCAACATCAAGACGGCGGAGCTGGTGCACCGGCTGTACCCGCACATCAAGATCATCGCCCGTGCCCGCAACCGCCAGCATGTGCACCGCCTGGTGGACGCCGGTGCGCAGGCCGTGCGCGAAACCTTTTACTCCAGCCTGGAGATGAGCCGCCGCACCCTGGTAGGCCTGGGCTTGAGCGAAGAGCAGGCCCATTGGCGCATCCAGCGCTTCAAGCAGCACGATGAACAGGTGCTGGCCGCCCAGTACCTGGTACGCGACGACGCCGCGAAGGTGATGCAGACAGCCCAGGAGGCGCGCAGCGAACTGGAGACCCTGTTCCAGTCCGACAGCAACGGACCCGAGCGGCCGGAAGACTAGTTCCGCGCTTGCCCAGGCACTGGGGAGCTGGCAAGCCAGCTCCCCACCCTCACCGCTCAGCAGATGAAACTTCACGCCTGACACCCCCGCCCCGCTAGGCGCCCCCAGGGTTTTGACCTATATTCGCGCCCGCGACGGCCACCGGCCGCCCGCTCGTTTTCAATACCCCAAGGCAGCACACGCACCATGTCCGAATCCTATGAAGTCCCTTCACCCCACGAACACCACGTCGAGCACGCCCACCACAGCGGTGACGGCTTCGCCAACAAGATCGCGGTGATGACGGCGGTCATGGCCACCATCGGTGCCTTGCTCAGCTACCAGGCTGGCTCCACCGAGAGCGAGGCGGCGATGAACAAGAACAACGCCGCCATCAAGAAAACCGAAGCCTCCAACCAGTGGAACTACTACCAGGCCAAGTCCAGCCGGCAGAACCTGGCCGACCTGGCCAGCCACATTCCTGGCATGGACGCGGCCCATTACCAAGCCGAGGTGGAACGCTACAAGGTGCAGAAGGAAGACGCCCGGCAGAAGGCCGAGGCGCTGGAGAAGGAAGCCGCCGAGTGGGACGTGAAGTCCGAAACCATCCTGCACCAGCACCATCGCTGGGCCCAGGCGATGATGGCGATCCAGATCGCCATTTCCCTGGCGGCCATGACCCTGCTGACCCGCAAGGAATGGCTGGAAAAGCTCTCCATGGGCGCCGCGGCCCTGAGCGTGGTGCTGGGCGGGCTGGCCTGGCTGCACATCTAGGCGACGTGTACCGGGTACTTGTGGAAATAGTCACCAATGGAGGTGTGCAGCGCCTGGGCCAGTTCCACCTGGTGACGATGGCTGATCAACCGCCCGCAGTCGTAAGGGTTGCTCATGAACCCGTGCTCCACCAGGATCGACGGAATGTCCGGCGACTTGAGCACCGCGAAACCGGCCTGCTCCACCCGCTGCTGGTGAAGGTTGGTGACCTGCTTGAAATGCCCGAGCACCATGCGCCCCAGGTCAAGGCTTGAGGCGATGGTGGCGTTCATGGACATGTCCACCAGCACCTTGGAAACCATGGGGTCGTCGTTGCTCAGGGTGCTGTCGAACACCCCGGCGTAGGCATCGGAGCTGTTTTCGCTCTCGGCGATATAACGGGCCATGGCCGATGTGGCACCGTGAGGCGACAGCACGTACACCGAAGCACCGCGGGCCGAGCGCGATGGCGCGGCATCGGCGTGGATCGACACCAGCATGTCGGCCCGGCGCTGGTGGGCCAATAGCACCCGCTGGTGCAATGGCACGAAAAAGTCGCTGTCGCGGCTCATGGTCGGGTGGAAGCGCGGGTCGCGGCTCAGTTGTTGATGCAAGGCCGTGGCGATCCCCAGCACCACGGTTTTTTCATAATGCCGGGTGCCGCTGACCGCCCCCGGATCCTTGCCGCCGTGCCCGGCGTCGATGGCGATGACCGCCGGGCGCTGCCTGGGCCGGTGGGCCGGTGCCTGGTGGGCCATCAGCGCGGCGGCGTGGCCCACTGGCAGGTCCACCAACAGACGCTGACGGCCGCCCCCCATGGACACCAGGCGCGCCTGGGCCTTCGCCGGCTGGTGCATGTCCAGCACCAGGCGCATGCCGGTCCTGGTCGGCCCGCTGCGCAGCCCCAGCACCGGCGTGCCAGCGAAATCGAGCGCCCCGGGCGGCAGGTGCGCGGCCACACCGTGCAAGTCGATCACTACCCGGTCGGGCCCGGCCAGCGTGAACACCTGATACTGCACGGGGCCAGCCAGGTCCAGCACCAGGCTGGTCAGTTCGCCCTGGTGGCGCAGCGTGCAATGGCTGACACCCGGCAACGGCGCGGCCATCAACCAGGAAGGGGACAGCAAGGACACGGCACTGATCAGGCCGAGAAAATTGCGACGGTTCACGAAGGGGCCAACCTCGGCAGCACGGGGTAGCCTATTTAACCGAGGTGCGCCCAAGGCACTGAATTAAGTCGCTTAAATAAAAATTTAATAGAGCCCCGGGCGCTGGCTCCCTAGGGTAGCCGGGCCTATACAATGACGCCCCTTTCCCCGGCGCACCACAGAGGAGTAAACCATGAGCAGTGCCCTGGTCATCGAGGACGACGAGGTGACCGCCCACGTCATCATGAGTGAACTGAGCCTGCATGGCTTTACCGTGGACTGGTGCGCCAATGGTCGCGAGGGCCTTGCCAAGGCGATCGCCGGTGGTTTCGACGCCATCACCCTGGACCGCATGCTGCCCGACTTCGATGGCCTGACCATTGTCAGCACCTTGCGCAGCCTGGATATTCATACCCCCGTGCTGATGATCAGCGCGCTCTCGGACGTGGACGAGCGCGTCCGCGGTCTGCGCTCGGGGGGCGATGACTATCTGACCAAGCCTTTTTCCCCGGTGGAAATGGTCGCCCGCCTGGAGGTATTGCTGCGCCGCCCCGCCACCGCCGCCAGCCACCCGCAACTGCGGGTGGGCGACCTGTGCCTGGACCTGGTACAGCACAACCTGAGCCGCGGCCAGGAACAGATCGCCCTGCTGCCCACCGAGTTCAAGATTCTCAACTACCTGATGCGCAATGCCGGGCAACTGGTGACCCGCACCATGCTGTTTCAGGAAGTGTGGGGCTACCACTTCGACCCCGGCACCAACATCATCGACGTGCACCTGGGCCGCCTGCGCAAGAAAATCGAGGGCAGCGAGCAGTCCCCTCTGATCCAGACCGTCAGAGGCACCGGCTATGTCCTCGCCCCCCGCGGTTGAGCCCTGGCGCTCGTCCAGCAGCCGCCTGATTGGCTTCTACGCCCTGTTCTTCGTGGCCTGGGGCGCGCTGTTCACCGGCGTGCTGTACTGGCAGATCTCCAATTACCTGGGCAATGTCGCGCAGCGCACGCTGATGCAGCGCGCCCACTACTACGCCAAGGTCGACGACGCCAACCTGGTAGGCGAACTGGCCGCCAGCGAGGCGTATTCCACCCCCAATATCGACGCCTATGGCCTGTTCGACGCCCAGGGCCGGCACCTGGCCGGCGACCTGCTGAAGTTGCGTGCCAGCCTGCCCGATGACGGCCAGGTGCACTACCTGCAACGGGGCCTGAGCGTGGCCCAGGCCAGCGAGGAACCGCGCAGCAGCTATGCCCTGCTGGTGCACCGCGGTGATGGCCGCATGCTGGTACTGGCCCGTGATGGTGGCTCGGTGTCGGCCGTGGGCGGCATTATCCAGCAGGCTCTGGCCTGGGGCCTGTCCCTGACCCTGATACCCGGGCTGATCGGTTGGCGCCTGCTGCGCCGCCGCCCGCTCAAGCGCGTGCAACGCCTGCAGCGCAGCACCGAGAGCGTGGTGTCGGGCAACCTCGCCGACCGCCTGCCCTTGTCGTCGCGGCACGATGAACTGGACATGCTGGCCAGCGCAGTCAACACCATGCTCGACCACATCGAACAGTTGATGCTGGAGGTCAAGGGCGTGTGCGATGGCATCGCCCACGACCTGCGCACGCCGCTGACCCGCCTGCGCGCACGCTTGCACCAGTTGGACCAGATGCCCCTGGCCGCCGACCAGCGCGGTACCCTGGACCAGGCGCTGGCGGAAAGCGAGTCGATCATGGTGCGTTTCCAGGGCCTGCTGCGCGTTGCCGAGCTGGAAGACACGCGCCGCCGCAGCGCGTTTCAAGCCTACCTGCCGGCAGAGTTGCTGATGCAGGTCCATGAGTTTTACGAACCGCTGGCCCTGGAACACCAACAGACGTTGACGCTGGACATCCAGGGGCCGTTGCCGGCGCTGATGGGCGACGTGGCACTGCTGTTCGAGGCGCTGGTCAACCTGCTGGACAATGCCATCAAGTTCACCCCGGCCGGCGGTGCCATTCGCTTGCGTGGCCGGGCCACGGCCAGTCACGTGACCCTGGAGGTGGCCGACACTGGCCCGGGCATACCACTGGCCGAGCGCCCTCAGGTGCTACGCCGCCTGTACCGCGCGCCGGCGGCCGATACCCAGCCAGGGCATGGCCTGGGCCTGTCGTTGGTGGCCGCCATCGTACGGTTGCATGGCTACCAGTTGCACATCGGCAGCGCGGACGACGGCCGTGGCGCACTGATCAGCCTGAGCTGTCCTGCCCCAGGGCCCAAGCAAGGATAAAAATTGCCGAAAAAACAGAATAACAACAATAAAACACCAATAAATTGGTATCGATCACTGAAATAGCGAGCACATTTTCAGTAACACCCAGTATCATCTTCGCTCCATTCATACTGGGTGACTGCCATGTCCACTCCCGCTTCCCCCGACCGCGCCGCGCTGATTTCGGCACGCATCGATCGCCTGCCCGCCGTGGCGACGTTGTGGAAGCTGGTCGCCCTGCTATCGATCGGCGGGTTCTTCGAACTGTATGACCTGTTCCAGACCGCCTACATCAGCCCCGGGCTGATCCGGGACGGCATTTTCGCGGCCGGTAACCAAGGGGTGTTCGGCCTCTCCGACCAGGCCGCGTTCGCCGCGGCGACTTTCCTGGGCCTGTTCGTCGGCGCCAGCGTGCTGAGCCCCATCGCCGACCGTTTCGGGCGGCGAGCCATCTTCACCTTCGCCCTGGTGTGGTACACCCTCGCCACCGTGATCATGGGCCTGCAAAGCACGGCGCTGGGGCTGATCGCCTGTCGTTTCCTCGTTGGCATTGGCCTGGGCATCGAGCTGGTGACCATCGACGCCTATCTGTCGGAACTGGTGCCCAAACGCATGCGCAGCTCAGCGTTCGCCTTTGCCTTTTTCGTGCAGTTCCTGTCGGTACCGGCGGTGGCGCTGATGTCCTGGTGGCTGGTGCCACTGGCGCCATTGGGCGTCTCCGGCTGGCGCTGGGTGGTGTTGGCCAGCGCGGTGTTTGCGCTGTTCATCTGGTGGCTGCGTTCGCGCCTGCCCGAGTCGCCGCGCTGGCTGGCCCAGCAGGGGCGCTTCGAGGAAGCCGACGCCATCCTGGCCGCGATCGAGGCCCGGTGCGCGCACGACTTCAAACAGACGTTGCCCGCACCGCAGCTCGAAGCCGTGCCCGTGGAAGCCAAAGGGCACTTTCGGGACATCTGGCAGCCCCCCTATCGGCGTCGGGCGCTGATGCTGATCGTGTTCAACGTGTTCCAGGCCATCGGTTTCTTCGGCTTTGGCAACTGGCTGCCGGCGCTGCTGTCGGGCCAGGGCGTGAGCATTACCCACAGCCTGGGCTATGCCTTCGTCATCACCTTGGCCTACCCACTGGGCCCGCTGCTGTTCATGCGCATCGCCAACCGTTTCGAGAACAAGTGGCAGATCGTCGGCTCAGCGTTGGGCACCATGCTGTTCGGCACCTTGTTCGCCTTCCAGAACAGCGCGGTGGGGCTGATTGTGTGCGGGGTGATGATCACCTTCTGCAACGCCTGGCTGACCTTCAGTTACCACGCCTACCAGAGTGAAATGTTCCCCACCCCTATCCGCGCCCGCGCCGTGGGCTTCTGTTATTCGTTCAGCCGCCTGTCCACGGTATTCAGCAGCCTGATGATCGGCTTCTTCCTGGCGCATTTCGGTACGCCGGGCGTACTGGCGTTCATCGTCGCCAGCATGCTCATCGTTACCCTGACCATCGGCGGTTTCGGGCCGAAGACCCGCAACCTGGCGCTGGAGCATATCGCCCACTGACGTGGGAGCCGCACGCCTCCAGCCGAGGACCGCCCCGTGCGGATCATGGTCTAAGCTTCTAGCTTTCAACGTGCGGCTTGCAGCTTACAGCTGCCCCTGAAGGGAGTGAGGGTGATGTCCGATCTGCAAGACCTGCCAGCCGCGCAGCTACTGACCATGTTCGCCAGCAAGACGCTGTCGCCATTGGAGTACTATCAGCACCTGGTGGACCACATCAGCCGCTGGGAACCGCATATCAATGCCCTGTGGAACTTTGACCCGCAAGGCGTCATGGAGCAGGCCCGGGGGGCCACAGAGCGCTGGGCACGGGGCTTGCCGCGCGGGCCGCTGGACGGTGTGCCCGTCACCCTTAAGGAACTGATCGCCACCCAGGGCAGCCCGGTACCCCTGGGCAGCGCCGCCACCGTGCTGCAACCCGCCGCCCATCATGCACCACCCGCCGCGCGCCTGCGCGAGGCCGGGGCCATCTTGCTGGGCAAGACCACGGTACCGGATTTCGGCATGCTGTCCTCCGGTGTGTCCAGTTTCCACGGCATCACCCGCAACCCCTGGAACCCCGCCCACAACACCGGAGGCTCCAGCTCCGGGGCCGCCGCCGCGGCCGCCGCAGGTTATGGCCCCTTGCACGTGGGTACCGACATTGGCGGCTCCATCCGCCTGCCTGCCGGCTGGTGTGGCCTGGTGGGCTTCAAGCCAACCCTGGGGCGCGTGCCCATCGACCCGTATTACACCGGCCGCTGCGCCGGGCCCCTGACCCGCAACCTGGACGACTGCGCCCTGCTGATGCGCTACCTGTCCCTGCCCGACAGCCGCGACGCCACCAGCCTGGCACCCCAGGCCCTGGACTGGAAACTGGCGCCGCCATCCCTGCGCGGCCTGCGGGTAGGTCTGCTGCTGGACCCCGGCGTGGGGTTCACGCCTTCGGCACGCACCTGCGCCCTGGTGGAGGCCGCGGCCAAGCTGTTCCAGGCCCACGGCGCGCGGTTGCAGGCCGTGGCGCCACTGATGGACCGCGCGCTGCTCGATGGCATGGACCGTTTCTGGCGCGCCCGCCAATGGGCCGAGCTCAGCGCCATGGGTAGCGCCCAATTCGAGAAAGTACTGCCCTACGTTCGCGAGTGGGCCGCACCCGCCGCCGAATACACCGCGGTGCAGGCGGTGCAGGGCTTCAACCAGACCTTCGAAATGCGCCGCCGCGCCGCCGCAGGTTATGGCCCCTTGCACGTGGGTACCGACATTGGCGGCTCCATCCGCCTGCCTGCCGGCTGGTGTGGCCTGGTGGGCTTCAAGCCAACCCTGGGGCGCGTGCCCATCGACCCGTATTACACCGGCCGCTGCGCCGGGCCCCTGACCCGCAACCTGGACGACTGCGCCCTGCTGATGCGCTACCTGTCCCTGCCCGACAGCCGCGACGCCACCAGCCTGGCACCCCAGGCCCTGGACTGGAAACTGGCGCCGCCATCCCTGCGCGGCCTGCGGGTAGGTCTGCTGCTGGACCCCGGCGTGGGGTTCACGCCTTCGGCACGCACCTGCGCCCTGGTGGAGGCCGCGGCCAAGCTGTTCCAGGCCCACGGCGCGCGGTTGCAGGCCGTGGCGCCACTGATGGACCGCGCGCTGCTCGATGGCATGGACCGTTTCTGGCGCGCCCGCCAATGGGCCGAGCTCAGCGCCATGGGTAGCGCCCAATTCGAGAAAGTACTGCCCTACGTTCGCGAGTGGGCCGCACCCGCCGCCGAATACACCGCGGTGCAGGCGGTGCAGGGCTTCAACCAGACCTTCGAAATGCGCCGCCGCGCCGCCCAGGTCTTCGACCAGGTGGACCTGCTGCTGTGCCCCACCAACCAGGTCGATACCTTCCCCGCCGACTGGCCGTCGCCGGGCAACGACCCACAGAAACCGTTCGAACATATTGCCTTTACCCTGCCCTGGAACATGGGCGAGCAGCCGGCCTTGTCGATCAACTGCGGGTTCACCGACGACGGCCTGCCGGTAGGCCTGCAACTGGTAGGCCCACGGTTTGCCGATGAGTGGTTGCTGCAGATGGGGAAATGGTACGAAGGGGTACGGGGGGAAATGCCGCAGTGGCCGCGAGGCCCTCACTAGGCAGGTGCCCGAGTGAGGCCTCGCACATTGCCTGTGGGGCCGCCGTACTGACGTTCAGGGCAACCCCATCCGGCTTATGGTCAAGGCAACTGCAACGTCGAATTGATCTGGCTGATCGCATCCACCACATGCCGTGACCCTTCCTGAGTTTCCAGGATCACCTCCCCCGCGTCATTCGCCAGTTCCACCCCCAGCCCGGTGCGGCTGAGGCTCGACTGCATGCTGGCCACGGCGCTGGCGGACAGGTCGTTGTTCTGCCGTACCCGTCGACAATTTCCACCGTGGCCTGGCTGGTACGCGCCGCCAGGGTGCGGACCTCGTCGGCGACCACGGCGAACCCCCGGCCGTGCTCGCCAGCGCGCGCAGCCTCGATGGCCGCGTTCAGGGCCAACAGGTTGGTCTGGTCGGCGATACCGCGGATGGTCTGTACGATCTTGCCGATGATCTCCGACTGTTTGTTCACCGCATCGATGCTGCGCGCCGCTTCGTTGAGGTCGTTGGAGATGTCCTTGATCACGTCCACGGTCTGGCGCACCACATTCGACCCTTTCTGCGCGCATACATCGTTCTGCACCGAGGTGGCATGGGCGGCCTCGGCAGCGGATTGCTGGGTGTTGATCTGCGCGGTGATGTCGCTGGCGTATTTCACCACTTTGTACAGGCGCCCCTTGGTGTCGAAGATCGGGTTGTAAGAGGCTTCCAGAAAGACCGCCCGGCCATGTTTGTCCACCCGTTCGAAGCGGTGGGAATGGTATTCGCCGCGGTTCAGCGAGGCCCAGAAGGCTTTGTAGGCAGGCGACTCGGCTTCGGCCCGGGTGCAGAACAGGCTGTGGTGTTTGCCAACGACTTCGTTCAGCGTGTAGTGCATGGCCTGGAGGAAATTGTCATTGGCGCTCATGACCCGGCCATCGGGGCTGAACTCCACCACGGCCATGGAGCGGCCAATGGCCTTGAGCTTGCTTTCGCTTTCATGCTCTTCATGCACGTGCTGGGAGATGTCGGCGGCGACCTTGATGACACTTTTCACCTCCCGGTTCTCGCCCAGCACCGGCATGTAGCTGGCCTCCAGCCAGACCTCGCGGCCGCTCTTGTCCAACCGCAGGAAGGTGCCGCTCAGGGGTTCACCACGCTGCAACTGCTGCCACATGCGCGAGTACTCCTCGCTCTTGTGGAAACCGTCCTCGCAGAACAGCCGGTGATGCTTGCCACGAATCTCGTCGGCGGTATAACCCATGGTTGTGCAGAAATTGGCGTTGGCCTCCAGAATCAGCCCTTCGGGCGTGAACTCGATCAAGGCCATCGACCGGCTGATGGCCGCCAGGCGGGCGTTGGCGAAGGCCAGGTCGGCGGAAAGGCGGGCGATAAGCGCTGCATCGGCTTTGCGATGGGAATCAAACATGGTTCGAAGACCTCAAGCATCCAGTGCTGGCAGAAACCGACGGTGGAGGAATGAGGGCAAGAACCAACCCTGGCGCAACATTCCTTGTGCTTTCTTCCCTAATTCGGACAACTCCTGATGGCTCAAGCGCTGAGCATAGCCAGCCCCCAAGCGCCTGCAAGCAGAACGCCAGTAGCCGGGACCACCCGCCCGCGTACCCGGCCCGCGCCCCAGTGATGCCAGGCGCGGCCTGACGGCCACTGCTGCAGGTGCAGATGCAGTGCAGCGCGGCACGGGAATCAGCTTTCGCGCACGACCAATTCGAAGCCCAGGTCCTGGGTGGGGTGCGCGGCGGGCTTGCCGTCCAGCAGGCCCAGCAGCAATTGCGCCGCCTGGCGGCCAATGGCGGCACGCGGGGTCCGGATGGAGGTCAGGCGCGGCACCAGGTGCGCCGAGGCCGGCAGGTCGTTGAACCCGACCATGGCGACCTGCTCGGGTATCTTGAGGCCCTGGCGCGAGGCTTCCAGGATAGCGCCCTGGGCCAGGTCGTCATTGCAGAAAAAGATGCCGTCCACGTCCGGGTGGCGGCGCAGCAAGTCGTTGAACAGTTCGCCACCCAGGCCAATGGACGACGGCGTGGGTGCCATCAATTGCAGCGCCGGGTCGAAACAACCGGCGGCCTGCAGGGTCTGGCGAAAGCCATCACCGCGTTGCAGCACCCGCGGGTCGAGTTGCGCGGCAATGTAGGCCAGGCGTTTGCGCCCGCGGGCCAACAAGTGCCGGGCGGCCACGGCCCCGGCCTGTTCCTGGGAAAAACCCACCGAGGCCACGCCTGGGGTAGCGTCCAGTTCCATCATGTGCACACACGGCACGCCGCTGGCGGCCAACAGCCGCCGCGACGCCTCGGTACGCTCGAAACCGGTCAGCAGCAGGCCCCTGGGCTGATACGCCAGGTAGTTGCGGATCAGGTTTTCTTCCTCATGGATGTCATAGTGGGAGTTGCCGATCAGCACTTCCAGGCCCCTGGGGCGCATCACGTCATGGATGGCTTCCAGGGTATCGATGAACAGCTGGTTGGACAGCGACGGCACCAGTACCACGATGGACTGGCTCTGCGCGGAGGCCAGCGCACGGGCGGCCGGGTTGGCCACATAGCCCAGCTGCTGGGCAGCCTCATGCACCTTCAACGCCAGGGCCGGGGCCACGGTGGCCACGCCGCGCAGGGCACGGGAAGCGGTAATGGGGGATACGCCGGAGAGCCGCGCGACCTCGGAAAGCGTCGGGCGTCCGGTCGTGCGAGAGCCGGTTCGGGTCATGGGTCTTATTGTTTTCGACTTGCCATTAATAGGGGTGGCGGCTAAGGTAGCGCTGTCTTTAGCACAGGGCAATGGTGGAATTATTTCACCAAGTGCAACTCCCCGGGCAAAGGCTGCTCAAAACATATCAATAAGATCAGGGCGCAGTCGCCGCTGGGGTAGCCTTTCCAAGGATCCTCTGCACGCGCTGTTCCTGCAGGAGATACCGATGGTTTTCCCTCTTTCCGCGATCGTGGTGATGGGTGTTGCGGGCTGCGGCAAGAGCAGCGTCGGCAATGCTATCAGCCAGCGTAGCGGAGGTCGCCTCATTGAAGGCGACGTGTTCCACCCTGCCGCCAACATCAAGAAAATGTCCGCCGGAATCCCCCTCGACGACGAAGACCGCGCCGGCTGGCTGACCCGCCTGGGCGAGGAAATGAGTGCCTGCGTGGCCAGTGGCGAACGCGCCATCCTGACCTGCTCGGCCCTCAAGCGCGCCTACCGCGACAAACTGCGTGCCGCCGTGCCGGGCCTGGGCTTCGTGTTCCTGCAACTGTCTCGCGAGGAAGCCGCCGACCGCGTCAACCATCGCCCCGATCATTTCATGCCTGCCAGCCTGATCGATAGCCAGTTCGCGACCCTCGAATCCCCCGTCGGCGAGCCGCTGACCCTGCCTTTGGACGCGAGCCAACCGATCGCCGAACTGGCCGAGACGGTGGATGCGTGGCTGCACAATCGGGACGGCGCTTCGTTGCCTCATTCGGCGTGATTTCATGACCCCGAACAAGACAGCGCTACCTCAACTATTATTGCTCCGACCACAACAAGAAGAGGCATACCCTGATGCTGGGTCTACCGACTGACACCTTCCTTTTGCTCGACGCCTTGATCACCATCGTCGGGCTCGTGCTGCTGATCACCAAGCTCAAGGTTCACCCGTTCGTGGCGCTGACCATCGCCGCAGGCTTCCTCGGGCTGACCTCGGGCATGCCCGTGGCCAAGGTGATGAAATCGTTCCAGGACGGCTTCGGCGGCGTGCTGGGCTTCGTCGGTATCGTGCTGGCCCTGGGCACCATGCTCGGCAAGCTGATGGCTGACTCCGGTGGTGCCGACCAGATCGCGCAGACCCTGATCCGTGCCTTCGGCAAACAGAAAGTGCACTGGGCCATGATGTGCTCGGCCTTCCTGGTGGGCATTCCGCTGTTCTTCGAAATCGGCTTCGTGCTGCTGATTCCCTTGGTGTTCATCGTGGCCCGCCGCTCTGGCGTGTCGCTGGTCAAGATCGGTATTCCGCTGCTGGCCGGCCTGTCGGTAGTGCACGGCCTGGTGCCACCGCACCCGGGCCCGCTGCTGGCCATCGGCATCTTCAAGGCTGACATCGGCAAGACCATTTTCTACGGCCTGATCGTTGGCCTGCCGACCGCCGTCATCGCCGGCCCGCTGTTCGGCAGCTTCATTTCCAAGTACGTGCCGGGCAACCCGTCCACCGAACTGATGGACCAGATCGCCAAGGAATCGCAGCACGAGAACCTGCCCAGCTTCAGCGTGACCCTGATCACCGTGCTGCTGCCGGTGTTCCTGATGCTGCTCAAGACCTTCGCCGACGTATTCCTGCCAGCCGAGCACATCTTCCGCCAGTGGATGGACCTCATCGGCCACCCGATCACCGCGCTGCTGGCCGCCCTGCTGCTGGCCTTCTACACCTTCGGCTATGCCCGGGGCTTTGACCGCGCCAAGATCATGAAGCTGCTGGACCAGAGCCTGGCGCCGACCGCCGCCATCATCCTGATCGTAGGCGCCGGTGGCGGCTTCAAGCAGATGCTGGTGGACACCGGCGTGGGCAACGTGATTGGTCAAATGGCTGTACAGGCCCACGTCTCGCCTATTCTGCTGGCCTGGCTGGTGGCCGCGGTGATTCGTATCGCCACTGGTTCCGCGACCGTGGCCACCATCACCGGCGCCGGCATCGTCGCCCCGGTGGTCGACCTGATCCCGGGCGTCAACCGCGAACTGCTGGTATTGGCCGCCGGTGCAGGTTCGGTGATCCTGTCCCACGTCAACGACGCCGGTTTCTGGCTGGTGAAGCAGTACTTCAACATGACCGTGGCCGAGACCTTCAAGACCTGGAGCATGATGGAGACCATCCTCTCCGTGGTGGCGCTGGTCTTTATCATGCTGCTGTCGGTGGTCGTCTGATCAACCCAGCCGCTTGATATCCGCGTATCGCCCGGTGCTGCAAGACCGGGCGATACGCGGGAACCTTCAACACACCGCTTCCTGCCTGCCGCACCGCCCCGCCCGCTCGGCGAAGTCCCCCAGACGATCGAAATTGACGTTGGCCCCCGAATCGATGGCCACCAGCGTCTGCCCGCGCACCCCCCGTGTCGCCACGTAACGCTTGATGCCCGCCACCGCCAATGCCCCCGACGGCTCGGTGATGGAGCGCGTGTCGTCGTAGATATCCTTGATCGCCGCCCCCAGCTCGTCGTTGCTCACGGTGATCACCTCATCTACCCACACGCGGCAGATGTCGAAGCAGTGCGCGCCGATCTGCGCCACCGCCACGCCGTCGGCAAAGGTATCGACCTGGCCCAGCACCACCCTCTCCCCCGCCGCCAGCGCCGCCTGCAGGCAGTTGGAGCCCTCGGACTCGACACCGATGACGCGGATGTGCGGGCGCAGGTATTTGACGTAGGCGGCGATGCCGGCGATCAAGCCACCACCGCCCACCGGCACGAAGATGGCGTCCAGGCCATCAGGCTGTTGCCGCAGGATTTCCATGGCCACGGTGCCTTGGCCGGCGATCACGTCCGGGTCGTCGAAGGGTGGCACGAAGGTCATGCCTTGCTTGGCCAGCTCCAGCGCGTGGGCCAGGGCCTGGGGAAACGCCGGGCCGTGCAGCACCGCCTGGCCACCGCGGGACAGCACACCGTCCACCTTCAACTGCGGGGTCGTCTCAGGCATCACGATGACGGCCTTGATGCCCAGCTCGCGCGCCGCCAGTGCCACACCCTGGGCATGGTTACCCGCCGAGGCGGTCACCACCCCGGCCGCGCGCTCGGCGGCCGTCAGGTGCGCCAGCTTGTTGCAGGCACCGCGAATCTTGAACGAGTAAGTGGGCTGCAGGTCTTCGCGCTTGAGCAGGATCTGGTTGCCCAGGCGCGCGGACAATGCCGGTGCTGCTTGCAGGGGTGTTTCGATGGCCAGGTCGTACACCTTGGCTTCCAGGGTCTTGCGGGCATACCAGGCAAGCTGGGCGGTGGCGGTGTCACTCACGGTGCGGTCTCCGTTCTGGTCGGAGCCCTGGTGACGTTTCAAAGAAAAACCCGCCACGAGGGCGGGTTCGGTGCAGCTGCCAGCTAGCCCGCCAAATGAGGAATGGCGGTAATAATAATGCTCATGGCGGGCAGCGACAGGGATAGGTTCATGGGGGAAACATACCCCCGCCCGCACCGCGCCGTCAACCGCCTGTCGGCGTGCGGGCACCTTGCCATCCTTCGCGCAGCCCAACGCCTGTAACGATCATGGAAAGGAGACTGTTCATGAATACTTCCCGTTGGGCCGCCCTGGCCCTGACTACCCTGCTCAGCGCCGGCGCCTTCGCCGATGACAGCACCGGGCCCACCAACCCCGCCAACCCCAATGGCGCCATCGGCACCACGCCTGCGGAAGTCGGCGTGCCCAGCGGCACCGGCACGCGCATGCAGAATGGCAATACCGACGGCTCCGCCGGCCCGGACATGCCCGCGGGCAGCCAGCCGATCAAGCCCGTGCAAGGCGGCAACCCCGAAGGCAGCTCCATGGGCAACAGCAACACCAAGCCCGACAGCCCTTCGAGCACCACCAGCAAACCGTGACGAACCCCGGGCCGGCAGGGTAGATTCAGCAGTTCCTATCGGCCCGCACAGGATTGCACCATGGACATGCCCGTTCGCCTACTGGGGCGCGACACTTCGATCAACGTGCGCAAGGTCTTGTGGACGCTGCACGAACTGGGTGTCGGGTTCATTCGCGAAGACTACGGCAACGGCTTCGCCTCGACCCACACTGATGACTACCTGCGCCTGAACCCCAACGGCCAGGTGCCCGTACTGGTGGACGAGGGCGGGCCACTGTGGGAGTCCAATACCATTTGCCGCTACCTGGCCGCCAAGCACGGCGACCAGGGCCTGCTGCCCAGTGATGCCCGCGCCCGCGCGCTGGTGGAGCAGTGGATGGACTGGCAGGCCACGGAACTCAACCCGGCGTGGCGCTACCCGTTCACCGCGCTGATACGTCAGGACCCGGCTTACCAGGAGGCAGCGAAGCTGGCGGCCGGTACGGCGCAGTGGAACCGCATGATGGGCATTCTGGAGGGCCAGCTGGCGCACACTGGGGCGTATGTCACCGGCGCCGCGTTCACCTTGGCCGATGTGGTACTGGGGCTCTCGGTGAACCGCTGGAAGATGACGCCCATCGAACATGCCCGGTTACCAGCCGTGGAAGCCTACTATCAGCGGCTTCAGGGCCGTGAGGGCTTTGTGCTGTATGGGGCCAATGGCATGCCATGAAGCCGGGTGCCAGGCGCTAAACGCAGCTCCCGCAACAGGCAGGTCATCGTCCATGGCCTGCCAGGGATATGGCCGAACGCAGTTCGTTGAACAACGTCACCACCGAGCGCAGCGCCCGGCAATCCGGGCGGGTCAGCAGCCACAGTGCGCTGTCGTGCCCCGCCAGCGGCTCGCCCAACGGCGCAAGCCCCTGCATCAGGAACGGCGGCAACACCGCCACGCCCAGGCCCGCGCGCACCAGTTGCGCCACGGCCAGCATCGAGCTGGCCCGGTACATCGGCGTCACCCCCGGCAAGTGCTCGCGCCGCCAGGCCACCCCCGGGTGGTCGGGTATGAAGTCATCCGCCGCGATCCAGCTCATCTGCGCCAGGTCAGCCGTGCCGCAGGAATCAAGATACCCCTGGCTGGCACACACCCGATAAGGCACCGGCCCCAGCCGGCAGCCCACCAGGTGCTCGGGCGGCGCCTGGGTCAGGCGCAGGGCCAGGTCGGCGTCCCGCCGGGTCAGGTTGGCAAAATCGTTGCTGGTGGTCAATTCCAGCGCCAGTGCCGGGTAGCGCGGCATGAACGTCGCCAGCGCCGGTAGCAGCAAGTGCTGCAGCACGGCGTCGGTACAGGTCAGGCGCACAGTGCCGCTCACCACTTCGCCGCCCTGCTCGACGCTCACCTGGGCCACCTGCAACGCCTGTTCAGCCTGTTCCGCCTGGGCAGCCAGGCTCACTGCCAGGGCCGTGGGCAGGTAACCGGCACGGCTCTTTTCGAACAAGGCCTGCCCCAGGGCGGACTCCAGGCGTCGAATAGAGCGAAACACCGTGGACACGTCCACCTTCAGCAATTCAGCCGCCCGCGCGAGGGCGCGCGCCCGTACCAGCGCCAGGATCAATGTCAGGTCGTGATGATTGATTCGATATTGCATGAATGCACGGATACTTTGCTGAAATGCCAATATTGATTGCGCTGGCGCCAGCCTATAGTAGCCCCCAGCCACCCGGCAAGGCTCACTGAAGGAACACAGCCCATGTCACCCACGCGCCCGCTGCACATCGCCCTGGTCGGCGATTTCGATGCGTCCATCACCGCCCACCGTGCGATTCAGGCTGCCCTGCCCTTGGCGGCCAGGGCCCAGGGGCTGAGTGTGGAGGCCCGTTGCCTGGCGACTGACCAGATCAGCGCCGCTACCCTGGCGCAGCCGTTCGATGCCTTCTGGTGCATGCCAGGCAGCCCTTATCGCAGCCTGGAGGGCGCACTGGCCGCCATCCGCCATGCCCGAGAGCAGCGCATTCCATTTCTGGGTACCTGCGCGGGCTTCCAGCACGCGTTGCTGGAGTACGCCCGCAACGCGCTAGGCTGGGCCGACGCCGAGCACGGCGAAAGCACCCCGCAGGCGGCGCGGGCGATTATCAGCCCGCTGAGCTGTTCACTGGTAGAGGTACGCGGCACCCTGCACCTGCAACCGGGCACGCTGATCGCCCAGGCCTATGAGGGATTGGTCATCGAGGAAGGCTACCACTGCAACTACGGGCTCAACCCCGCCTTCGCCGAATCGCTGCTGGCCGGGCCGCTACGCCCCTGTGCCCACGACGCAAACGGCGAAGTGCGCGCCGTGCAACTGGAGGGCCACCCGTTCTTCGTCGCCACCCTGTTCCAACCCGAGCGCGCGGCGCTGGAAGGCCGCGTGCCGCCTGTGTTGACCGCGCTGTTGCACGCTGCACAGCGGAGGGTTTGAGGATGGTCGCGAAGACGCCGCAGCCGCCTTACTTCGCCGTGATCTTTACCTCGACCCGCACCGAGATCGACGACGGCTACGGCGAGGTGGCCGAGCGCATGGTCGGCCTGGCGGCCGAGCAACCCGGGTTCCTGGGCGTGGAGTCGGCCCGTGGCGAGGACGGCCTGGGCATCACCGTGTCGTACTGGGCCAGCGAGGCGGCGATCCTGGCCTGGAAACACCATGCCGAGCACACCGATGCCCGCGCCAGGGGACGAGGGCAATGGTACCGGCAGTGCATCACCCGCGTAGCCCAGGTACAGCGGGCCTATGGTTTCACTGCCCCGGCCTGATCACGGCACGAGTGGCGGCACGTACTGCAACGTGGTGCCCAGCGCCCACAACAGCACCAACACCAGGGGCACATGCACCAGCAACTGCACGAAGCTGAAGCCGATCAGGTCCCGGGCCTTGAGCCCCAGCACGCCCAGCAGCGGCAGCATGTAGAACGGGTTGATCAGGTTGGGCAGCGCCTCGGCGGCGTTGTAGATCTGCACGGCCCAGCCCAGGTGGTACTTGAGGTCGTTGGCCACCTGCATCACGTACGGCGCTTCGATGATCCACTTGCCGCCCCCCGATGGGATGAAAAAGCCCAGCACGGCGGAGTACACGCCCATCAGCAGCGCGTAGGTGTCGTGGGAGGCGATCTGCACGAAAAAGGTCGAGATATGGTGGGCCAAGGCCTGGCCATCACTGCCCTTGACCGTTGTCAGGATCGCCGCGATGGAACCGTACAACGGGAACTGGATCAGCACCCCGGTGGTGGTCGGCACTGCGCGGGCCACGGCATCGAGGAAGCTGCGCGGCCGCCAGTGCAACAAGGCGCCGAGCATGATGAACAGGAAATTGTAGGTGTTGAGCCCGGAAATAGCGGTGAGCACCGGCTTGGTCGCGAATTCATGGTACAGCCAGCCGGCAGCCAGCAGCACCAGCAGCACGGTCAGCAACGGGTTGTGTTCCAGCCATTCGCCGGGGCGGCTGCGGCTGGCAGGGAGCGGCACGCTGAAGCTGGGGTCGACGCCGCACGCCTGGGCATCGCGGGCGCTGCCCGGGCCGGGCGCGGTGGCGTAGGCGATCACCAGCGACACCAGTACCAGGGCGGCCAACAGCACCCCGGACTGCCAGAGGAAAATAGTCTGGGTAAACGGGATGATGCCGGTAATCGCCAGGATGGAGGGCGGCAGGCTGCCAGGGTTGGCCTGCAATTGCGCCGCGGACGACGACAGCCCCAGCGCCCATACCGCGCCCAGGCCCAGGTAGGCTGCGGCACCGGCGGCGCGATAGTCCATCTTCAGGTCGGTGCGTCGGGCCAGCGCGCGCACCAGCAAACCACCGAACACCAGGGACAGGCCCCAGTTGAGCAGCGACGCCAGCATCGAGATCAGCGCCACCCAGGCTACCGCCGAGCGGCCGTTGCCCGGCAGGCGCGCCAGGCGGTCGATGAGTTTCACGGCCGGTGGTGAACTGGCGACCACATAGCCGCCGATGACCACGAAGGCCATCTGCATGGTGAACGGGATCAGGCTCCAGAAGCCATCGCCGAAGGCGGTAGCAGTGTCGGTGGGCTTGGCGCCGATGGCCAAGGCCGCCAGGGCCACCGCCACCACCGCCACGGCGGCGAACACCCAGGCGTCGGGGAACCAGCGTTCGGCCCAGGTGGAGCAACGCAGGGCAAAGCGCGCATAGCGGCTCTCTTCAATGTCTACAGCCATGGTATTTCCCAATTTTTATTGTTATCGGCGTCTTGCCCTGAGGGACCGGGTAGGCCCGGCGATCAGAACTGCATTTCGATCACATCATCCGGCACGATCAGCTTGCCCGCCGTCTTGGCGATGATTTCTTCCACGCTGATGCCCGGCGCCCGCTCACGCAGGATGAAGGCACCGTCCTCGATCTCCAGGTACGCAAGGTCGGTCAGCACCTTGCGAATGCACCCCGCACCGGTCAGCGGCAGGCTGCACTGAGGGAGCAGCTTGGACTCGCCGTCCTTGGAGGCGTGGGTCATGGTGACGATGATATTGTCGGCACCGGCCACCAGGTCCATGGCACCGCCCATGCCCTTGACCAGCTTGCCGGGGATCATCCACGAAGCGATATTGCCCTGCACGTCCACCTCGAAAGCGCCCAGCACCGTGAGGTCCACATGGCCACCGCGGATCATGGCGAACGACTGCGCAGAATCGAAAATCGACGCCCCGGCGCGGGCGGTCACCGTCTGTTTGCCGGCGTTGATCATGTCGGCGTCAAGGGTCTGCTCGGTGGGAAACTCGCCCATGCCCAGCAGGCCGTTTTCCGATTGCAGCATCACGTCGATGCCTTCGGGTACATAGTTGGCCACCAGGGTCGGGATGCCGATGCCCAGGTTCACGTAGTAGCCATCCTTGAGTTCGCGGGCCACGCGCTGGGCCATCTGTTCGCGGGTAAGTGCCATGTACAAGACCTCTTGTTGTTCTGTGGGGCCAGGCGTCAGGCCTTGACGGTGCGTTTTTCGATGCGTTTCTCGAAAGTGCCCAGGATTACCCGGTCCACGTAGATACCGGGCGTGTGGATCTGGCTGGGGGGCAATTGGCCCGGCTCGACGATCTCTTCCACCTCCACCACGGTGATTTTGCCGGCCGCGGCGGCCAGCGGGTTGAAGTTCTGCGCCGTGTGGCGGTAGATGACGTTGCCGAAATGGTCGGCCTTCCAGCCCTTGACGATGGCGAAGTCGCCGGTGATGGCTTCTTCGAGGATGTACTTGCGGCCGTTGAACTCGCGCACTTCCTTGCCTTCGGCCACTGGCGTGCCGTAGCCGGTGGCCGTGTAGAAGGCCGGGATGCCGGCGCCACCGGCACGCATCTTCTCGGCCAGGGTGCCTTGGGGGGTGAGGTCCACTTCCAGTTCGCCGTCCAGCAGTTGGCGTTCGAACAGGGCGTTCTCACCCACGTACGAGGCGATCATCTTGCGGATCTGCCGGTCTTCCAGCAGCACGCCCAGGCCAAAGCCATCGACCCCGCAGTTGTTGGACACCACGGTCAGGCCGCGCACGCCCATGCGCTTGATGTGAGCAATGAGGTTTTCCGGGATACCGCACAGCCCAAAGCCGCCGGATAGCACCGTCATGTTGTCGGTCAGGCCTGCCAGGGCCTCTTCGTAGGTTGCCACTCGCTTGTCGAGTCCAGCCATGTCAATCCGCCTTTCTTGTCGTTGTAGGGCTTCAGGCTCTGTACGAAATGCATCCCAACTCGCCCATGCTGCGTTGAAAACAGGCTCGGAATGCTCATTTACAACACGTAAACTCCGCTTCCTCGCCTGTTTTCGCCTTGCCTGGCCTTCGCTGGAATACATTTCACACAGCCCCTAGGCAGCTTAGCTGCCAACGCGTGCAGGGTTCATCTTCTCGCCATGGCAGTAATTTGTTAATTTTGTTTTTCTGATGGATTGATTGGGTTTGCAAAACAATGAACATCAAACACCTGCGTGCCTTCCTGGCCGTGGCCCAGACCCTCAGCTTCGCCCAGGCCGGCGAGCGCCTGCACTTGTCGCAACCGGCCTTGAGCCTGACCATCAAGGCACTGGAGGAAGACCTGGGCGGCCCACTGCTGACGCGCACGACGCGTAGCGTGGCCCTGACCCCCGAGGGCGAAACGTTATTGCCCCTGGCCCGGCAACTGCTGGCCGACTGGGACAATGCCGAAGAGCTGCTGCGCCAGCACTTCACCCTGCAGACCGGCAAGGTCGCCATCGCCGCCATGCCCTCGTTCGCCGGCAACCGGCTACCGCCTGCGCTGAGACGCTTTCGAGACCGCCACCCCAGAGTCAACGTGGCAGTGCATGACGTGATCAACGAGCAGGTGCTGGAAATGGTCCGCCATCGACGGGTCGAGCTGGGCATCGGTTTCGAGCCGGCTTCCACTCAGGGGCTGGTATTCACGCCGTTCTACCTGGACCGCTTCGTCGCCGTGGTACCGGCGGACTCGCCCCTGGCCCAGCGCCAGCAGATCACCTGGAAAGAGCTGTTGCGCGAAGACTTCGTCACCCTGCAACGGCCGTCCGCCGTGCGCTTGATGCTAGAGCAGGACCTGGCCGCGGCCCATGGCAAATTGTCCGTGGCGTTTGAAAGCCACCAGTTGAGCACCGTCGGGCGCATGGTCGCCAGTGGCCTGGGGGTCAGCGCGGTGCCGTCGTTGTGCATCGCCCAGATGCAGGAACTGGGGGCCTGCTGCGTGGCCCTGGATGAGCCGCGGGTGGAGCGGCGCATCGGCCTGATGCGCCTGGCGGACCATAAATTGTCCGCCGCGGCGCAGGCGCTTCAGGAGGTGCTGGTCGCGTCCTGCAGTGGGTGATTGGCATCAAATCAGCGCTTCACACGCTCGCTGGCAAGCCAACTGCCGCCGCAGCACTGGGCTGCTGCAAGGTCTGGTCGTCGACCACCTCGAACACGCGCGGCAGGTTCACCGGGTGGTAGTCACCGCTGTCGACCCGCTGCACCACCGAGCGGTGCACCAAGGCCTTCTCGGCAATGTAGCGCGGCTGCGGCTGGCCAAACGGCGGCATGCTACCGATGGCGAACACCCGCTTGTGCAGGCTGAAACTCCACGCCCGGCGCGGCAGCCATTCGGCCAGTTTCCAGCGCCAGGTCATGGAGTCGTGCAACTGCCCCGGCCCGCCGGCTTCCAGCAGTTGCAACTCGCGGGCGCAGCCGTCCTCATCCAAGGGCAGGCCCAGGGCCCGCGCCTCCCCCAGCATCCAGCGCAAGGCGAGCAAGGCGGGGCCGGCCTGGTCCGGTGGGTAGCCACCGCCGACGTCGCTGTGTACCCCGGCGAACCACACCTGGCGTACATCCGTCGCCTGGTTGTCGCGCTTCTGCCATAAATTGGGCCGAAAGAAGCAGCGGCGCTCATCGATCGACAGGGCATGGCGCACATGGTCGACCACGGCATTGCTGGCCGTATAGGGCAGCACCAGCGGATCGTAGATCCAGCCCACGGACTTGACCGTGTCGAACAACCCCAGCAGATGAATCCGCACCGGGCGACCGAAGGTCTCCTTGAACTCGTCCTGCAGCTTGAACGCAGGCTGACCGTTGCCGTTGCGCGCCTGCAGCATGGCCCAGGCATAGTCGAACAGATGCGCCTCGTGCCCGGCCACCAGGCCCACGGCATCGACCAAGGCCGCCAGGGCCCGGACCGCGTAGGCCCCACGGGAAAAGCCGAACAGCGAAATACGGTCGCCCTCCTGCCAATGCTCGGCCAGAAAGCGGTAGGCCCCCTCTACCGTGCGCTTCAGGCCCCAGCCAAAAGCCAGCCCGCACAAGCGCGAGGGCAGTTTCTGCCATTCGAACAGGGTTTCGCGTACCCCGAAGGTGCCCACGCCCTGGTCGTAGTAAGACATGACCTGCGCCGGGTCGGCAGACACGCAGCGCACCAGGCGGATAATATTCGTGGGTTGAAGGCTGAAGCGGTTGTTGGTGCCGTCCAGGCATACCACGAGGTGTCGGCCCATGCCTTCTCCTGAAATTGAACGATGCGCCCCATGCGCTGGCCAGACTATAAGCCATCCCCTTTCAATGGAGTAGCTATGCGCCATCATCCACTTGCAGAAGCATCCGTTTCCCTCATCGGCCAGGGCACCTGGCGCATGGGCGAAGACCGCCACGCCAGGCACCAGGAAGTCGCCGCCCTGCAGTTGGGTATCGAACTGGGCATGAACCTGGTCGACACCGCCGAAATGTACGGTGAGGGCGGCGCCGAGGAAGTCGTGGGCGAAGCGCTGACAGGGCGCCGCGATCAGGTGTTCCTGGTCAGCAAGGTGTACCCCCACAACGCCAGCCGCCGTGGCGTGGCCGCGGCCTGTGAACGCAGCCTCAAGCGCATGGGCACCGACCACATCGATTTGTACCTGCTGCACTGGCGCGGCCAGTACCCGCTGGCCGAAACGGTGGACGCCTTCGAGCGGCTGCGCGAACAAGGCAAGATCGGCCGCTGGGGCGTGTCCAACTTCGATGTCGACGACCTCGAAGAACTGGACGACCCTCGCTGCGCCACCAACCAGGTGCTGTACAACCCGCAGGCGCGGGGCATCGAGTTCGACCTGCTGCCCTGGAGCCGCGACCACGGGCTGCCGACCATGGCCTACTGCCCCATCGCCCAGGGCGGCAAATTGCTGGGCCACCCGAACCTGCGCTCGATTGCCGACAAGCACGAGGTGACGCCCGCCCAGGTATGCCTGGCCTGGGCGGTGCGCCAGGACGGCGTGATTGCCATCCCCAAGGCCGTCGACCCCCTGCATGTGCGCCTGAATGCAGCCGCCGCAGCCCTGCGACTGGATAGCGACGACCTCCAACGGATAGACCAGGCCTGCCCGCCCCCTCGGCGCAAGCAGCATCTTGCAATGGTTTAATCGGTCCACTTCCCTGACGGCGGGGCGCCGGCGACCTTTTCAAAGGCCGCCCCACTGACGGATAATGCGCCCCCACTGCATCCACACTCCGGATCTGCATGGGCACACCGTTCGAGGAAATATGGGCTCCGTCACCGTCACCGCCAAACAGCTGGAAGTCAACCGCATCGTCGACGTCCTGTCGCGCGCCATCGCCCAGCAGCGCCTGCGCCCTGGCACGCGGCTGGTAGAAGCACAGATCGTCGAAACCCTGCAGGCCAACCGCAACCATGTGCAGGTCGCCCTGCAACGCCTGGCCATGCAGCACATCATCACCATCGAGACCAACCGCGGCGCCATTGTCTCGCAGCCCACGGCCCAGGAGGCCCGCGAAGTGTTCGCCGCCCGGCGCGCCATCGAGCGAGCCGTGGTCGAAGCCATCACCCCCGACGCCCTGGTCGCCCACGCCGACAGCCTGGCCGAGCAGATGGCCGCCGAACGCCAGGCCTCGGCCAGCGGCGACCGGCGTGAAACCGTGCGGGTGCGCAGCGAATTCCACCTGATGCTGGCTGACCTGTGTGGCAATCGTTTGCTGCGTGAAATTCTCGGCAATCTGATCGTGCGCAGTTCGCTGATCGTTTCCCTGTACCAGCGCCTGGACACCCCATCCTGCCGCTGCGACGACCACCAGGCCATCCTCGACGCCCTGCACACCGGCGATAGCGAGCATGCCGTGCAGGCCATGTTCCACCACCTGGTGGACCTGGAAAGCCAGTTGGACCTGACCGAGCAGAGTGCGCCGGACATCAACCTGCGCGAAGCCCTGGCGGATCTGTAACGCCCGGCAGTGGCCAGCCACGGGTCAGTGGCCCTCTGTGCCCACGCTCAACACCTGCCGCAACCTTTGCGCTTCACCCTTCAACCGCTCGGTGAAGGCCTCCACCAGCACTGAAGCTGGGCGGTACTGCGGCTGGATCAGGCTGACGCTGAACGGCGCGGCAACGGCCAGCGGCCGCAGCACCAGCCCGCGGGCCGATTCATCCAGGGCGGTGAGCGGGTTGACGATGGCTACCCCCAGCCCCTGGCGGACCATGGCGCACACCGAGGCCGCGGTGCTGGTCTCGACCACCCCATGGCGCTGCACCCCGGCGCGGCGAAACTGTTCGTCGAGCATCTTGCGGTACAGGTCCAGGCCCGACAGATGAATGAACGCCTGGCCGTCGAAATCGCTCAGCTCCAGCCGAGCCTTGGCCGCCAGCGGATGCGCCGTGGGCAGCACTGCCACCATGTCGGCGCAGAACAGCTCGAACCCGCGCGTGCCCCGTGGCGGGTGACGGCTCTCAATCAGGCCCAGGTCGAAACGCTGGCCGCTCAGTGACTCTTCCAGCGCTGGCGATTCCTGGGCAGTGATGCTCACGGCCACGCCCGGGTAGTCGCGGCTGAAGGCCTGGCAGGCCGCGGGCAGAAGGACCTGGGCGAACATGGGCAGGCAGGTGATGTTCAACTGGCCTTGATCGAAGCGACGGATCGATTCGGCGACGCTGGCGATCTGCTCCAGCCCAACGTAGGCACGCTGCACTTCCTCGAATAGCATCAGCCCCTGGGCCGTGGGCGTCAGGCGCCCACGCTCACGCACGAACAGGGCCATGCCCAGCAGGCTTTCCAGGCGCGCCAGCTCGCGGCTCACCGTCGGCTGGGAACTGAACAGCAGTTGCGCCGCACCGGTGACGCTGCCGGCGTTCATGACGGCGCGGAACACCTCGATGTGGCGCAGGGAAATGTCCATGACAAACCTCTATTCAACCGAACACCCATATCAGAACTGAATAGCAGGAGAAAAAACAGATATTTTCCTGAATGCTACGAAATCGCCATGATGGGCCCCTGTCCCCTTCACGGCCCACGACCATGTTCGATCGCTACCTGCCTCTCGTTGAGCAACTCGCCACACCGTTCTGGACTTACGACGCTGCGATGATCCGCCAGCGCATCAGCCAGCTCCAGGGCTTTGATGTGATTCGCTTCGCCCAGAAGGCATGCTCCAACGTGCACATCCTCACACTGATGCGCGAGCAGGGCGTGCAGGTGGACGCAGTGTCGCTGGGCGAGATCGAACGGGCATTGCTGGCCGGTTTCAGCCCGCAAGGCGAGCCCGCTGGCGTGGTGTTCACCTGCGACCTGCTGGACCGCCCTACCCTGGCGCGCATCATCGAGCTGGACGTTGAGGTCAACTGCGGCTCCATCGACATGCTGCGCCAATTGGGCCAGCAGCACCCCGGCCACCGCGTATGGATTCGCCTGAACCCGGGCTTCGGCCACGGCCACAGCCAGAAAACCAACACGGGCGGTGAAAACAGCAAGCATGGCATCTGGCACAGCCAATTGGGCGAAGCCCTGGCGGTAGTGCGCCAGTACGACCTGCAACTGGTGGGCCTGCACATGCACATCGGCTCGGGCGTGGACTACGCGCACCTTGAAGAAGTATGCACGGCCATGGCCGACGCGGTGATCGACATGGGCCATGACCTGGAGGCGATCTCCGCGGGTGGCGGTTTGTCGGTGCCCTACAAGGCGGACCAGCAACCGGTGGACACCGAGCGCTACGCGGCCATCTGGAACGCGGCGCGCGAGCGTGTGCAAGCACACCTGGGCCACCCGGTGCGCCTGGAGATCGAACCGGGGCGTTTCCTGGTCGCCGAGGCCGGCACGCTGGTCACTGAAGTGCGCGCGGTGAAAGACATGGGCAGCCAGCATTTCGTGCTGGTGGACGCTGGCTTCAACGACCTGATGCGCCCGTCCATGTACGGCAGCTATCACGGCTTCACCCTGCTGGACCGCGATGGCCAGCCGCGAGGCGGCGAGCTGCGACCGAGCGTCGTGGCCGGGCCGTTGTGCGAGTCCGGTGACGTCTTCACCCAGCACGAAGGCGGCCTGGTCGCCCCGCGCCCCTTGCCGCGCGCCGAAGTGGGCGACCTGCTGGTGATTCATACCACCGGCGCCTATGGTGCCTCGATGTCGTCGAACTACAACAGCCGGCCGTTGATCCCCGAGGTGCTGCTCGATGGCCAGCAGGTGAAGGTGATTCGTCGTCGCCAGACCCTGGCCGAGCTGTTTGCCCTGGAGCTGGATGCCTGATAGACCGCGTCGCCTGCTGCCCGAGCTTCGCCCGGTTCCACAGAGCTGGGCGCTCCGCCTGAGGGACCGGGCGAAGCTCGGGAAGGCGCCAACATGAAACTTCAGTCATCCCCCCGAGCACCTATTGTTCCGCGCAAACCCCACGCGTATGCTGCGCGCGTTTTCAATCACCGCGGAGACCCCACGTGGGCACTTGTTCGAGCGACAGTAGTCGGCCGGTCATCGATACCGGCATATTCTCGGCGAGATAACGCGCAGCTTTCCTGCCGTGCTCTCGCCCCGACGCGAGAGATGGCGAACCTTCCCCTTCTCTGATGACTCACCTGCCCCGGCCTGCATCGCTGCAGCCAGGACAGCGCCCGTGCCTGCGCGATGGTCTCCCCACTGCCACCTGGGGAAAGCAGCGCCATGAACTTCACCCTGCTCAAAGAATTTTTCGCGGGTTTCCTGCGCACCCGTCACATCGCCCGCCATTTCCGCCGCCTGGCGCTGTTCGAAAGCCTGGCCGACAGCCCTGTCAGCCGGGAAATACCGCCCACCCTGGCCCAGACGCTGGTCAGCGCCGCCGGTGGTGACAGCCAGGCATTGCTCGACCGCCTGGGCAGCCATGTGGATGGTTTGCGCGAAGCCCAGGCCCAGGACATCTGCGCCCAGGTCGGCCTCAATGAGGTGGAGCATGAACAGCCGCTGCCCTGGTATGTGCACCTGTGGCATTGCTACAAGAACCCCTTCAACCTGCTGCTGACCCTGCTGGCGGTCGTGTCGTTCGTCACCGAGGACATGAAGGCCACCCTGGTGATCGGCTCCATGGTGGTGCTGTCCACCCTGCTGCGATTCTGGCAGGAGGCGCGCTCCAACAAGGCGGCCGATGCCCTCAAGGCGATGGTCAGCAACACCGCCACGGTACGCCGCCGCAACGCCGAAGGGCACCTGCGCGCAGAGTTGCCGATCAAGCAACTGGTGCCTGGCGACGTGGTGATTTTCAGCGCCGGCGACATGATCCCCGCCGACTGCCGTCTGCTCACCGCCAAGGACCTGTTCGTCAGCCAAGCCGCCATGACCGGTGAATCCATGCCGGTGGAGAAGTTCGTGCACCTGCGCGACCCGTCCACCCGCAACCCCCTGGAGCTGGACAACATCCTGTTCATGGGCACCAACGTGGTGTCCGGCGCCGCCAGCGCCGTGGTGATCGCCACCGGCAACGGCACCTATTTCGGCGCCCTGGCCCAGCGCGTCAGCGCCACTGACCGGGCGCCCACTGCATTCCAGAGCGGCGTCAACAAGATCAGCTGGCTGCTGATACGCTTCATGCTGGTCATGGCCCCGCTGGTGCTGTTCATCAACGGTTTCACCAAGGGCGACTGGATGCAGGCGGTGCTGTTCGCCTTGTCCATCGCCGTGGGCCTGACCCCGGAAATGCTGCCGATGATCGTGACCTCGACCTTGGCCAAAGGCGCGGTGTTCCTGTCACGCAAGAAGGTCATCGTCAAGCGCCTGGACGCCATCCAGAACTTCGGCGCCATGGACGTGCTATGCACCGACAAGACCGGCACCCTGACCCAGGACAAGATCTTCCTCGCCCGCCACGTGGATGTCTGGGGCCAGGAGTCGGACGAAGTGCTGGAAATGGCCTACCTCAACAGCTACTACCAGACTGGCCTGAAAAACCTGCTGGACGTGGCCGTGCTCGAACACGTGGACGTGCAGCGCGACCTGCAGGTAACCACCGCCTACCGCAAAGTGGACGAAATACCCTTCGACTTCAACCGCCGGCGCATGTCGGTGGTGGTCGCCGAGCATGACCAGCACCACGTGCTGATCTGCAAGGGCGCCGTGGAAGAGATCCTTTCGGTGTGCCACCAGGTGCGCCACGGCGACCAGGTGGAACCCCTGGACGCAACGCTGCTGGCCCGCATCCGTCAGGTGACCGCCGAGCTGAATGCGGAGGGCCTGCGCGTGGTGGCCGTGGCCGCCAGCGAGCGCCCGCCCACCCAGGACACCTACGGCCTCGGCGACGAGCGCGAGCTGACCCTGATCGGCTACGTCGCCTTCCTCGACCCTCCCAAGGAAAGCACCGCGCCCGCGCTCAAGGCCCTGGCCGAGCATGGCGTGGCCGTGAAAGTGCTGACCGGCGACAACGAACGGGTGACCGCCAAGATCTGCCGTGAAGTGGGCCTGGCCCAGCAAGGCCTGCTGATGGGCAACGACCTCGAGGACATGACGGATGCCGAGCTGGCCGTGGCGGTGGAAACCACCAACGTCTTCGCCAAGCTGACCCCGGCCCACAAGGAACGCATCGTGCGCCTGCTCAAGGCCAACGGCCATGTGGTCGGCTTCATGGGCGACGGCATCAACGACGCGCCAGCCCTGCGCACCGCCGACATCGGTATTTCGGTGGACAGTGCCGTGGACATCGCCAAGGAAGCGGCCGACATCATCCTGCTGGAGAAGAGCCTGATGGTGCTGGAAGAAGGCGTGCTGGAGGGCCGCCGCACGTTTGCCAACATGCTCAAATACATCAAGATGACCGCCAGCTCCAACTTCGGCAACGTCTTCTCGGTGCTGGTGGCCAGCGCGTTCATTCCGTTCCTGCCCATGCTGCCGATGCACCTGCTGGTGCAGAACCTGCTGTACGACATTTCGCAGATCGCCGTGCCGTTCGACAACGTCGATGACGAAATGCTGATGCGCCCGCAGCGCTGGCAGCCGGCGGAAGTAGGCCGCTTCATGCTGTTCTTCGGGCCCATCAGCTCGGTGTTCGACATCACCACCTTTGCCTTGATGTGGTACGTGTTTGGCGCCAACAGCCCGGAACACCAGACGCTGTTCCAATCCGGCTGGTTCATTGTCGGCCTGCTGACCCAGACCCTGGTGGTGCACATGATCCGCACCCCGAAAGTGCCCTTCCTGCAAAGCCGCGCGGCCATGCCGCTGATGGTGATGACCGGGATGATCATGGCCATCGGCATTTTCCTGCCCATGGGCCCGCTGGCGCACTACTTCAAGCTGCAGGCATTGCCGCCGCTGTACTTCGTGTTCCTGCCGGTGATTCTGGCCGCCTACGTGGCACTGACCCAGGCCATGAAGCGTTTCTATATCCGCCGGTTCGGCTGGCAATAGAACCAGGCAACACCGATTCAGGCGCCGGAAAACCTGTCCCGGCTATTGGTCAGGTGCAACACCATGGCCGCCCGCGCCGCATCGGGGTCCTGCTTGCGGATGGCATGGAAGATGGCCTCATGTTCCAGGCTGGCCAGGTACCCCAGCCGCTCGAAGTCCGCATCGCCGCGCTCTTCGGCCCTCACCCGGGTACGCGGGATCATCGAGTCACCCAGGTGCTGCATGATCTCGGTGAAATAGGTGTTGCCCGTCGCTTCGGCGATCAATTGGTGGAAGCGTTTGTCCTCTTCCACGCAACTGTCGTTGTTGGCCAATTGCGCCTGGTAGTCGTCCAGTGCCTGGCGCATGCGCCGCAACTGGTCGTCGCTGCGTCGCTGCGCGGCCAGGGCCACGGCTTGCACTTCCAGGCCCAGGCGCAGTTCGAGGATGCCGCGCACACTGGCAGCGGTGTCCACGGTCAGGCGCAGGCCCAGTTGCGATTCGCGCTCCAGCACGAAGGTACCGATGCCATGGCGGGTTTCCACCAGCCCCGAGGCCTGCAGGCGCGAGATGGCTTCGCGCACCACCGTTCGGCTGACACCGTGCTCACGAACAATGGTGGGTTCGGAAGGCAGCTTGTCGCCAGGGCGGAACTGCCCCAGCAGGATCTGCTGGCTCAACACCTCGACAAGGTCATGGGCCAGGCTGGTGGCGCGCTTGCGCACCGGTACGTTGGGTTGGTCGTGCATGCAGGCAGGTTCCGCCACAGAAGATCATGAGCCAGCTTACCAGATCGGCTTGCGCCGTCATTAGCGCAAGCCCTCATCCACTCTTGTATGACAAGCATACCACCCACCTCCACCGAGCTTTCTAAATACAGATGTCCGGTTTATAAACCCATTGCATCCTCAAAACACAACTTGTACGATGACTGTCGACATGGTTCGCCATGCACACCTACCCGCATAAAAACAATCAGTGGGAGCGTCGAATCGTGAGCAATTCAAAACCATCGCCTGCCGCCGCCGACAGCGATCCGCTGCTGGCCCGCGCTGTCGCCAAAGTGAAGCGGCATGTGTTGCCGCTGTTCGTCCTGATGTTCATCGTCAACTACATCGACCGGGTCAACATCGGCTTCGTGCGCACGCACATGGAGCACGACCTGGGCATCGGCGCAGCGGCCTATGGGCTGGGCGCCGGGCTGTTCTTCATCGGCTACGCGCTGTTCGAAGTCCCCTCCAACATCCTCTTGCAGAAAGTCGGCGCACGCATCTGGCTGACCCGCATCATGTTCACCTGGGGCCTGGTCGCCACGCTCATGGCCTTTGTCCAGAATGAAACCCAGTTCTACATCCTGCGGGTACTGCTGGGCGTAGCCGAAGCCGGCTTCTTTCCGGGGGTCATCTACTACTTCACCCGCTGGCTGCCAGGGGTGGAACGCGGCAAGGCCATCGCCATCTTCCTCAGCGGCTCAGCCGTGGCGTCGCTGATTTCCGGGCCGCTGTCCGGCGCGCTGCTGCAACTCAACGGCCTGGGCCTGAAGGGCTGGCAGTGGATGTTCGCCATCGAGGGCCTGGTTTCGGTGCTGCTGGGCTTCTTCGTGTGGTTCTGGCTGGACTCCAACCCCCACGACGCCAAGTGGCTGAGCCGCGCGGAACAGGATGCGCTGGTGGGCGTCATCGACCAGGAACAGAAGGACCGCGACGCCCTGCAGACCGTGAAGCCAAGTTTGGGCAAGCTGCTCAAGGATGGTCAGATCCTGATCTTTTGCGTGCTGTACTTCTGCATTCAACTGACTATCTACGCCGCCACCTTCTGGCTGCCCAGCATCATCAAGAAAATGGGCGACCTCAGTGACGTGCAGGTGGGCTTCTTCAACTCCATCCCGTGGCTGATTTCCATCATCGCCATGTACGGGTTCGCGGCCCTGTCGGGCAAGTTCCGCTTCCAGCAGGCCTGGGTCGCCACGGCGCTGCTGATCGCGGCGGCGGGCATGTTTCTGTCGACCACCGGCGGGCCCATCTTCGCGTTCGTGGCCGTGTGCTTCGCCGCCATCGGGTTCAAATCGGCGTCGTCGCTGTTCTGGCCCATCCCCCAGGGTTACCTGGACGCGCGCATCGCCGCGGCCGTCATCGCCTTGATCAATTCCCTGGGCAACCTGGGCGGTTTCGTCGCCCCCGCCACGTTCGGCCTGCTGGAGCAGAGCACAGGCTCCATCCAGGGCGGGCTGTACGGCCTCACGGCCACGTCGATTCTGGCCGCGGTGCTGGTGTTCTTCGCCCGCACCCAGCCCAAGGGGCCTGCCCCTATCGCTCCTGCCGCCCCTCATGGCGCGACGCTGAGCAAAACCATCTGACCCTTTTAGCGCGAACAGGAAAACCGACATGAGCCACCCAGCACACAGCAACACCCCCGTGGTCACCGCCCTGCAGGTCATTCCCGTAGCCGGCCACGACAGCATGCTGCTCAACCTCAGCGGCGCCCATGGCCCGTTCTTCACCCGCAACATCGTTATCCTCACCGACAGCGCCGGCAACACCGGGGTTGGCGAAGTGCCCGGGGGCGAGCGCATCCGCGAGACCCTGGAAGACGCTCGCAGCCTGGTGATCGGCCAGCCCATCGGCCAATACCAGCGTGTGCTCAACCAGATGCGCAGCACCTTCGCCGCCCGCGATGCCGCCGGGCGTGGCCTGCAGACCTTCGACCTGCGCATCACCATTCACGCGGTGACGGCCATGGAAGCCGCCCTCCTGGACCTGCTCGGGCAGTTCCTTGAAGTACCGGTGGCCGCCTTGCTGGGTGAAGGCCAGCAGCGCGACGCGGTGAAAATGCTTGGCTACCTGTTCTATGTGGGCGACCGTGGCGCCACCGACCTGGCCTACCGCAGCGAGCCGGATGCCAGCGACGACTGGAGCCGCCTGCGCCACGAAAAGGCCCTGACCCCGGAAGCCGTGGTACGCCTAGCGGAAGCCGCCAAGGCCAAATACGGCTTCAATGACTTCAAGCTCAAGGGTGGCGTGTTGCGCGGCGCCGAGGAAATGGAAGCAGTCACGGCCCTGGCCGAACGCTTCCCGGATGCGCGCATCACCCTGGACCCCAACGGTGCCTGGTCATTGAAAGAAGCCATCGCCCTGTGCCGCGACCAGCACAAGGTGCTGGCCTATGCCGAAGACCCCTGCGGCGCGGAAAATGGCTATTCGGGCCGCGAAGTGATGGCCGAATTCCGCCGTGCCACTGGCCTGCCCACCGCCACCAACATGATCGCCACCGACTGGCGCGAGATGGGCCACGCCATTCAGTTGCAATCGGTGGACATCCCCCTCGCCGACCCGCACTTCTGGACCCTGCAGGGCTCGGTGCGTGTCGCGCAGATGTGCAACGACTGGGGCTTGACCTGGGGCTCGCACTCCAACAACCACTTCGACATTTCCCTGGCCATGTTCACCCAGGTGGCCGCTGCCGCCCCGGGGGACATCACGGCCATCGACACCCACTGGATCTGGCAGGACGGCCAGCGCCTGACCCGGGAACCGCTGAAGATCGAAGGCGGCTTCGTCAAGGTACCGGCCAAGCCGGGGCTGGGCGTGGACATCGACATGGATGCCGTGGCCAAGGCCCACGAACTGTACAAAGGCATGGGCCTGGGCGCGCGTGACGACAGCGTTGCCATGCAGTTCCTGGTGCCGGGGTGGAAGTTCGATAACAAGAAGCCTTGCCTGGTGCGTTGACCTGCTTGGGGAGCCAATTCGCGAAGCAGGCCCCGCAGGTAGACCGCGTCGTCACCTTCCCGAGCTTCGCCCGGTCCCACAGGGGTGCTCCTCACCATCGCGGTCAGTTCACCCTGTGGGACCGGGCGCCAGCTCGGGAAGCAGGCGCTGCGGTGCATCAGACACACCGCGCCGAGGCCTTCCCGAGCTTCGCCCGGTCCCACAGGAGGGGTACCTCGCCATCGCGGCCATCCCCTGTGGGACCGGGCGTCAGCTCGGGAAGCAGGCGCTGCGGTGCATCTGGCAGACCGCGGCGCGGCCTTCCCGAGCTTCGCCCGGTCCCATAGGGGGGATCCACACCATCGCGGCCATCGAACGCGTTCCGACATCCTTGTAGGGAACAACTGATTTTTGGTGTTTCGCAAGAACCCGCTTCATGCGACATGTATTATTCGCTTTTCCGCGCTTTTCAGGATGATCCATGCGTGTCCCACCCCACTCTCGCAGTGTCTCCATAGACGCTAACCTTCAGCTCGCTCAACGCCAGAGCGATGCACCCTACGGTGATCATTTTCAAGACCAGGAATGGATCAGCAAAGGAGTGGCATATGCAAAGTGGAAGCACTACTAGAGCCCGCTTCCAGCTCTTCGCCAACGCGCTGCTGGTCGTTTCCTTGCTGGCCAACGCCTGGTACTGGCTGGATAGCGAAGCCGTTCCCGAGCTGGATAAAGTGGTCGTCAAGGTTCCTCTACAGGACAACCTCTTCTTCTACGGAGCTCGTGACAATAGCGGCGGCGCCACGACGTCGTTCAGCTACCGCTACTACATCACGCAAGAGAGCGGCGACGACGCCAGCGTGTTGGAAAAACTGGCACACGCACAGGCGTTCCTGGTGTCAGACGACGATGAGGTCAACGTCAGCAGAAACCAAGGCGCTATGACTCTGGAAGTGAAGGGCCGCGTCCTTCAGTACCGAAGCGATGCGTTGGTCAACACCACCGACGGACTCAAGAACCTGCATTTCTCACTCCAGCAGGCCCCCGCCCCTCGCCCCTGACCCGATCCAGCCGGGGCAGGTTCGACGACGCCTCAATCCTCCTCCCCGTGCGCCGGCACCCCACGCTCATCCTCCACCACATACCCGGTATCGATACTCACCACCACCGACATCCCCGGCCGCAGGCGTTGCGCCTCCGGCTGGTTACTGTCCACGGTGATCCTCACCGGAATACGCTGGGCAATCTTGACGAAGTTGCCCGTGGCGTTGTCCGCCTGCAGCAGGCTGAACTCCGAGCCGGTGGCCGGCGAGATGCGTTGCACGTGGCCGCGCAGGCGCAGGTGGTTGAGGGCGTCGACGGTAAACGTGGCGGGCTGGCCGACGCGCACGTCGGCCATCTGGGTTTCCTTCATGTTGGCGATGACCCAGAGGGTGTCGGGCACCAGGGCCATGAGCTGCGCACCAATGTTGACGTAGGCGCCCAGGCGTACGCCGATCTGGCCCAGCTGGCCGTCACGCGGGGCGGTGATGCGGGTGTTGGACAGGTCGATGCGCGCCAGTTCCACCGCGGCTTCGGCGCTGCTGACGGCCGCTTCCAGGGATGCGCGGTTGACGATGACCGTCTGCAGGTCCTGACGGGAAATTTCCAGTGCGGCCTTGGCCTGGGCCAGGGCGGCGATGGCGGCGGCGTTGGCCGCACGGGCAACGTCCAGCTCGCTTTTGGACACGGAGCCGTCGCTGACCAGGGCTTCGTTGCGGCGCAGGGCCGCGGCGCTTTTCTGCGCCTGGGCGTCGCTATCACCGATGGCGGCCTGGCGCTGGGCGATGGTGGCCTCGGCGCTTCGACGCTGCTGCAGGTTGTTGGCAAGGTTGGCCTTGGCCTGCTCCAACTGGGCCAGGGACTGGTCCACTTTCTGTTTATAGATTCGGTCGTCGAGGCGCACCAGCAGGTCACCGGCCTTGACGAACTGGAAGTCCTGCACCGGCACTTCAAACACGTAGCCGGCCAGTTGCGGGCCGATGATCGTAGTCTGGCCACGCACCAGGGCGTTCTCGGTGCTCTCGATCTTGCTGCTGAACGGCGGTAGCTCCCAGGCATAGAGCACGATCAATACGCCAACGATCGCGATGCTGGCGAATACCAGCGTGGAGATGACCCGCACCCTCAGGGAGCGAGGCGCAGTGGCAGTCGGAGCAACCCCTTCGGGGGTGGAAGCGATGGCGTTGGTGGTGGTCGTCGTCGGTTCGGTCATGAAGAAGAGGCGCCGCTGGCAGGTTCGGAAGGCGACGCCGCAGGGGGCGCCTGGGTGGTTGTGGTGGTCAGCAGCCACAGGCTGCGGATGAAGATCCATAGCATGGTCAGCACCGCGACCACGCCGATGAACATGAAGACGTCGTTGTAGGCCAGCACGTTGGCCTCTCGGGTCGCGGCGGTGGACAACGCGCGGTAGCCCAGATTGGTCCGCGAGGACGTGTCGGCCACTACCGAGGCATAGCTCGACGCACTGCTCTGCACGCGGGCCAGGACCCTGGGGTCAAGCAGCGTAAGCTGCTCGACGATGATGCTGGAATGGAATTTTTCCCGCACGATCTGGTAAGTGCCCAGCAACGCCGAGCCGATCAGGCCGCCCAGGTTGTTGCAGATGCCGAACAGCACCGAGAAGCTGATCAGGTTCCGCGGGTTGGTGACCACGTTGCGCGTGCCCAGGGCCATGGTCGGCCCCACGAAGAAGGTGCTGCCGAAAGCCAGCAGGAACTGGCTGAGGTACATGTTCCAGGGCCGCGTGAGGTTGTTGGAAAACGAGTCCATGTACGACCCGGTGGCCATCAGCGCCAGCGACACGATCAAGGGCATGAACAGGTGTTCCGGGCGAATGGTCCAGGCGCTGACAGCCAACCCGGCGACCGCGCCCACCAGCATCACGAAATACAGGCTGCGCATCTGCTCCTGGCTCATGTTCAAGGCCTGCAGAAAGCCCACCGCGCCTGTCGACTGCTCCGAGGCCACCATGCGGATGAGGATCACCCCCAGGGCGAGACGGATGGCCACGCCGCTCCCCAGCCAGCGGGTCATGAGCATGGGGTTGCTGCGGTTATGCTCGATGGCCAGGCCCGTGAAGACCAGTACGATACAGCCAGCCGACGCCCAGCCGATCCAGGGCGCTTCCAGCCACCAGTCGATACGCCCCAGCGACAGCACCGCGCACAGCAGGGCGAAGCCCGTGGCAAGGATGGCGAACGTGAGGAAGTCCAGCGGTTCGAAGGTGCGAAAGCGGTCTCCCGGCGGCAGCTTGAGCATGAACACGCACCCCAGGGCGGTCAGCGCCAGGCCCAGTTCGAACAGGTACAGGCCACGCCATTCGGCGATCTGCAGCAAGTCTTCGGAAAACACCCGGGCCAGGGGCAAGGCCAGTTGCGAGGCACCCAAGCCCAGCACCAGGGCCTTGAGCCGCCACTTGGCGGGGAAGGCCTGGATCATGTAGTACAGGCCCAGGGAACTGAGCGCCGCGCCAGTCATGCCGTGGGCAGCACGCACGGCGATGGCCGAGTTCAGGTCGTTGACGAACAGATGGGCGAAGGTGACCAGGGCGTAGAGCACCAGGAACACTTCGGTGAACGCGCGCAGACCAAACTGCTGGCGGAACTTGACCAGCACCAGGTTCATGGAAATGTTGGTCATGACGTAGGCCGCGGGCAGCCAGGCCATTTCCGCCTGGGTGGCCCCCAGCGCACCCTGCAGAAATTGCAGGTTGGCCGTGACCAGGGCATTGCCCAGGCCGCCCGTGATAGCCACCAGCAGGCCAACGGCAGCGAAGGCCAGGCGCTTGGGCGTGGAGTGCAATGGCGTGGATGGCGAGCCGGGCAGGCTCGGCTTCTCATGGGGCAACCATTGGTGGGGGGCGTAGCGGTCCATTGGCACCTGCGGGCATCAGAAAAACGTAAACCCTATGAGGGTACCAGTAAATCTGACTGCGGCGCGTTGCGCCAGTTCGCAGGGTGGACCGCGTCAAGCGTGTGCGGGCAGTGCCTGGCGCTACGCGGCGCCCGGGACGCGGCCAGGTCCGCTGTTACCCGGGGATCTGCGTCACTTCAGCCAATGCACACCTTGCCATCGAACAGCAACCGCGCGGTGCGCACCAGGCCACAACTGACCACTTTGCCGTTGTCGGTGTGCACCGCCACGGTGAATTCGCCCGTGGGATGTTCCACCGCCAGGCGTTTGTGGTCGCCGGCAGGGACTTCGCTGAGGTCACTGGCCACCGAACCCGGGTACAGGCATGCCGTGGCGACGCTGACCGCGCCGAACACGCCGATGGAGGCATGGCACTTGTGGGGGATGAAACTGCGGCTGCTGATCGCCCCGCCCTGCTGCGGCGCGGCCACCAGGCACATCTTGGGCACGGTGCGGGCACTGACATCACCCAGGTTCATGGCCGGGCCGGCTTGCAGGCGGATGGCTTCCAGGCGTGCCTTGAGCGCCACGTCAGCGTCCAGGTCCGCCCGACTTTCATAGCCCGTGCGGCCCAGGTCGCTGGCGCGGATCAGCACCACCGGCATGCCGTTGTCGATGCAGGTCACGGCCACGCCGTCGAACATGTCGACCACGTTGCCGGTGGGGAACAGTGAACCGCAACTGGAGCCGGCGATGTCATCGAACTCGATGACCACCGCCGCCGCGCTGCCCGGCACGCCGTCGATCCGCGTATCACCGGCGTAGGCCACCTCACCGCCTGGGGTCTGCACCTGAGCGGTGGCGGTCTGGCCGGTGTTTTCCATGAAGATGCGCACCGCGGTCACGTCACCGCTGGCCTGCACCAACCCACGCTCCAGGGCGAAGGGGCCGACGCCGGCGAGGATGTTGCCGCAGTTCTGGCCGTAGTCCACGCGCGGCTCATCGACCACCACCTGGGCAAACAGGTAGTCGACGTCCACGCCCGGGCGCGCCGAACGCTTGATGATCGCCACCTTGCTGGTCAGCGAGTCACCGCCGCCAATGCCGTCGATCTGCCGCGCATCGGGCGAGCCCATGGCCGCCAGCAACACGCGGTCGCGAGCCTCGGCCTCGGCAGGCAAGTCGTCAGCCAGGAAATAGGCACCTTTGGAAGTACCGCCGCGGATCATCAGGCAAGGAATTCGACGCTGGGCCACGACCTCAGTCCTCCAGTTCGCTGATGTCATCCACGTAGCGCAGGCCTTTCTCGGCCAGGCGTGGGCGCATGTTGTAGATATCCAGGCCCAGCTCGCCACTGGCCAGACGCAGACGCTTGCTTTCTTCGAGGTCGGCACGCTTGCGGGCGGCCTCCACCACGCTGTGCAGTTCGTCGCGGCGCACTACCACCACGCCATCGTCGTCGGCCAGCACCACGTCACCGGGGTTCACCAGTTGCCCGGCGCAGATCACCGGAATGTTCACCGAGCCCAGGGTTTCCTTGATGGTGCCCTGGGCGTGAACCGCCTTGGACCACACGTGGAAGCCCATTTCCCGCAGGGTATGGGTGTCGCGCACACCCGCTTCCAGGATCAGGCCGCGCACACCACGGGCCTGCAGCGAGGTGGCCAGCAGGTCGCCGAAGTAGCCGTCGGTGCAGGGCGAGCTGGGGGCAACCACCAGAATATCGCCGGCCTGGGCCTGCTCGACCGCCACATGGAACATCCAGTTATCGCCAGGCGCCACCAGCACGGTGATGGCCGAGCCGCTGATGGCCACGCCTTGCTGAATGGGGCGCATGAACGGTGCCAGCAGGCCCTTGCGGCCCTGGGCTTCGTGCACGGTGGCCACGCCGTACTGGCGCAGTTCGTCGATCAGGGCGCTGTCGGCACGCTGGATGTTGCGCACCACGACACCGGTTTTTCCGACAAGGCTCATCCCAGATTCTCCGTAACGCGGGGGAAGATGCTCTGGTAACCCTCGGCATACACGATGTCTTTCTTCGAGGTGATACCAATGTTGCGCTTGGCCTGCACGCCACGCTGCAAGGCCACGCGGGTGTAGTATTCCCACAGGTGTTCCTGGCCAGCCATGCACTGGATGGCGGCGTACTTCTTGTCCCAGACCTCGGTGATGTCCAGCAGCACGTCGGGTTTCCACTCGCACTGTTCGGGCTGGTGCGGTTCGAAGCTGTACACCGGCGGCGCACCGACGATTTTTTCGCCGGGCTTGTAACCCTCGGCCTGGGCAATGATGCGCGCTTCCTGGGCCAGGTGGGTGGCCAGGGGGTGGTCGTAGTTGTAGGGGTCTTTCAGCGAGTGGCTGAGTACGAATTCAGGCTGCACGCGGCGGAATACATCGGCCAGGCGGAACAGGGTCTCGGTGTCGGCGCGCATCGGGTAGTCGCCGATATCAAAGAATTCGACGGTGGCGCCCAGCACTTCGGCGGCGGCCTCGGCTTCCTGACGACGGCCGGCCTTGACGATTTCTTCGGTCATGCCCGGGCCCTTGCGCCACATTTTCGCCGACTCGCCACGCTCACCGAACGACAGGCAGACAATGTGCACGTCATAGCCTTGACGGGCATGCAGGGCGATGGCGCCACCGGCACGCCAGACGAAGTCGGCGGAGTGGGCACTGACCACCAGGGCGGTCTTGTTAGGGGTGGCAGACATGGTGGACTCCTGCGGGTTGGAATGACTTCATCCTGTCACGCGGCCTTGGCGGGGAATAATGCATTCAGTTAGGCTAGGTATACTTTTTATTTATCGGGGGTGACTGCCATGGTCGACGAACTGCCCAACCTGCTCCAGGTTCGCGCCTTCGTGCGAGTGGCCGAGCATGGCAGCATCTCGCGGGCCTCGACCCTGATGTACCGCGCCCAGTCGGTGGTGACCCGGGCCATCCGCGACCTGGAAACACGCCTGGACGTACCGCTGTTCGAGCGCCATGCCAGTGGCATGTTGCTGACCGACCAGGGCAAGCGCGTACTGGCCCGGGCCCGCCGAACGCTGGACGAGCTGGAGAGCGTGCCGGCGCTGCTGGGCAATGTCGCGGGGCACGCCGCCGAGCCCTTGTATTTGCTCAATGCCCGGCGCCTGGAGCTGTTCATCGCCCTGTGCCAGACCCGTCACATGCAGACCGTGGCCAGCCTGTACGGGCTGACCCAGCCGGCCGTCAGCGCGGCGCTGAAGGTGCTGGAAGGTGGCAGCGGCTGCCTGCTGTTCGAGCGCTCGTCCCGGGGCCTGCAACCCACCCGCGCGGCCAGCGAAATCCTCACGCCGCTGCGTCGCGCCCTCAACGAATTGCGCCACATCGACGCCGACCTGGCGGCCCTGCGTGGCTCCCTGCAAGGCACCGTCAACGTCGGCGCCCTGCCCCTGGGCCGCAGCCGCCTGTTGCCCGCCGCTATCGTTGCCCTGACCGCGGCCCACCCAGGGGTGCGGGTGGCGACCAACGAGAGCCCGTTCGAGCTGCTGGCCTCGGAGCTGCGTGCCGGTGATGTGGATTTCGTCTTCGGCGCCCTGCGCCCGGCCGACTTCGCCAGTGACCTGCACGGCGAGGCGCTGCTGACCGAGGCGATGGTGCTGCTTGCCCGACGCGATCACCCCTTGCAAGGGCATGCCCTGCAACCCGACGAGCTGCAGAACATGCGCTGGGTACTGCCCCGCGCGGGCAGCCCGGCCCGTGGCCTGTTGAACGGTCAGTTCGCCGCCTGGGGCATCGACCCGCCCCTGCCGGTGGTGGAGAGCGCTGACCTGGCGATCATTCGCGGGTTGCTGCTGGGCTCGGACATGATCGCCGCCGTATCGGCCCACCAGCTGGGCCACGAGATCGACAGCGGCGAGCTGCAACCCCTGACACTGCAACTCCCCCTCACCGAACGCCCCATCGGCCTGACCTACCGCAGCGCCGGGCTGCATGCGCCCGCGGCCCAGGCGTTGATGGAGCAGATTCGCGCGGCGGTGGCTCAGCGCTTGCCGGCCACCGAGTAGAGCACCTGCTGGTTGCGGGTTTTCTGGAAATCTTCCAGCGACAGGCCACGGAAGGCCGCGTAGATGTGCAGGTTCGAGACGCCGGTGACCGCACCCAGTTTCTCCAGCAGGAAGAAGATCACCCCGTACTGCAACAACCCCAGCCAGTCGCGACGGCGGACCAGGTCGCGCTCCTGCTCGCTCAGTCGCGCCTCTTCGAACAGCGCCTCCGGGTCGGCCAGGAAGCGCTCACGCCAGGTGGGCACGATCATCTGATGCAGGAAGCGGTTGAGACGGTAACCCTTGTGGCTGCGCTCCAGCGTGAAGGGGTAGGTGCCCGGCAGCTTCTCCACACCCTTGAGCTGATGGTCGATGTGCTCGCGGTGGCGCGCCAGCAGGTCAACCGGAACGTCGCGGGCCTGGTTTTCCAGGACCAGGGTGGCGATGCCGGTCATCGAAGGCAGGTAATACCCCTCATGACGCTTGATCACGTTGGCCGACAGTGCGCCACGCATGATCAGCCAGGTGATCACTTCCGAGCCTTCCATGCCACCCAGTTCGGCGTATTCGGCCAGGGTGATCTCGGTCAGGCGTTGCGGGTCATTGACCAGCAGGTCGAGGAACTGCGCGTCCCACTCCGGGTTGTTGAAGCCGCAGCGCTCGCCGTGTACCTGGTGCGACACGCCACCGGTGGCCACCACGGCGACCTTGAGGTCTTCGGGGAAGCTTTCGATGGCCCGGCGAAGCGCCTGGCCCAGCTTGTAGCAACGGGCCGCGCTGGGAATCGGGAACTGCAGCACGCCCACGTGCAGCGGCACTACCTGCACCGGCCATTCAGTATCGAACGGCAGCAGCGCTGACATCGGCGAGAACAGGCCATGGTCGATGGGCTTGTCGCGGAAGAACGCCATGTCGAACTCGTCGGCCATCAGGCTGCGGCCGATGTGGCGGGACAGTTCAGCGTGGCCACCGATGGCCGGCAACGCGCGCACGCCGCCGCCTTCGTCGGCCACTTCGTAGCGCTCGTCGACGCCCAGGCAAAACGCCGAATAGTGGTCGAAGAAAAACGAGGTCACATGGTCGTTGAAGATGTAGAACAGCACATCGGGCTTGTGCTCGTCGAGCCACGCCTTGATTGGTTCGAAGTCCTTGAAGATCGGCGCCCAGGCCGCTTCTTCCTGCTTGTTGTGGTCCACGGCAAAGCCGATGGTAGGCGTGTGGGAAACGGCGAGACCGCCAATGATGCGCGCCATGAAAACCTCTGCTCGCTGAAAGAATTCTTTTGATGAGTCAGGCTAGCGCAGGGGCGGTGCAACGTCTTCTGTGTAATGGTTAAGGAGGGGTCGTTTTTGTTTATCGCCCCCGTCAAGCCATGGCCATCATGCCTGAAGCCGATGGTCATTATTAACGTGAACGCTCTGGCGCGGGGCGTTGCGGGGGCTTAGCCTTGCGGCAGAATTTGAATCAGTGGCCCGCCCTTCCCGAGCCACCGATCCCTGCCATGAAGAGCACACCATGACCAGCCTGACCGACCCCACCCACCTGAAACACCCGACCATGAGCCGCGCCATGGTGGCGCTGTTCGCTTTCTGCTGCGGGGCCATCGTCGCCAATATCTACTACGCCCAGCCGATCATCGAACTCATCGCCCCGGACATCCGACTGTCGGCCCACGGCGCCAGCCTGATCGTGTCCCTGACCCAGATCGGCTATGCCTTGGGGATTTTCTTCCTGGTGCCCCTGGCCGACTTGCTGGAAAACCGCAAACTGATGCTCGGCACCACGCTGCTGGCCACTGTCAGCCTGATCGGCGCGGCGCTGAGCACCCAGCCCAGCGTCTTTCTGATCGTGTCACTGTTGATCGGCTTCAGTTCGGTGTCGGTGCAGATGCTGATTCCGCTGGCCGCGCACATGGCCAGCGAACAGACCCGCGGCAGTGTGGTGGGCAGTATCATGGGTGGCTTGCTGGTGGGTATCCTGCTCGCACGGCCACTGGCGAGCGTGATCGCCGACCACTTCGGCTGGCGCGCGGTGTTCTACGTGGCTGCCGCGGTGATGGTGGCCATTACCCTGATCATGGCCCGCACCATTCCCCACCGCCAACCGGACCACAGCGCCACCTACGGGCAACTGCTGGCGTCCCTGGGCACCCTGGTGCGTCGCCATGGCCCATTGCGCCAGCGTTCGTTCTACCAGGCACTGATGTTCGCCACCTTCAGCCTGTTCTGGACCGCCGTGCCCCTGGAGCTGTCCCGCCAGCACGGCCTGAGCCAGAGCCAGATCGCGGTGTTCGCCCTGGTGGGCGCCATCGGCGCCATCGCCGCGCCAATCGCCGGGCGCCTGGCCGATGCCGGCCATACCCGCCGGGCCTCGCTGCTGGCCATGGTGCTGGCACCCGTGAGTTTCACCACGGCGCTGGTTCACCCGGCCTATAGCGTGGTGGCGCTGGCGTTGACCGGGGTACTGCTGGATTTCGCCGTGCAGATGAACATGGTGCTGGGCCAGCGCATCATCTACGGCCTGGATGCCAACAGCCGCGCACGCTTGAACGCCCTGTACGTGACCAGCATCTTCGTCGGCGGCGCGGTGGGTTCGGCGATTGCCAGCAGCTTGTATGAAGCGGGTGGCTGGGCGCTGGTGATGAAGGTCGGCAGCGCCATTCCGCTGGTGGGGCTGGTGGCGTTCCTGTTCAATTCCCGCAAGCCCTAGCCTGTCAGGGCAGTAGGATGACCTTCTGGCTGCTACCGCCATTGACCGCCGCATAGGCCGCCAGGCCTTCGGTGAGCGGTACTTCCAGCAGGTCAGTGGGCAACGGCAGTTGGCCGTTGTCGAAATACCCGCCAAATTGCTCCAGCATGCGCGCGCAGGCGGCGCAGTTGTAAAGCAGGCTGTTGACGCCCACCACCGAGCCACCCTTGCGGTACAGGCCCAAGGCCGAGAACTCCACCAGGCCGTTGACCGGCGCGGCGATGATGGCGATGCGGCCGAAGGTCGCCAGCGCCCCTACCGCGGCCGGCAGCCAGAAGCCGGTGGTGTCGAAGATAACCTCGGCGCCCCCCGTGAATACTTCGTTCACTTGCGCTGCCAGGGTGTCGGCGTGCTCCAGCAGAATCACCGGGTAACCTTGCGCTCGCAGGGCCGCGGCCTGTTCCGGGCGGCGCACCGCGGCCAGTACCTCGGCACCGCGGATGCGCGCCAGGGCCAGTGCCGCCGAACCCACCGCGCCGTTGGCGCCCAACACCAGAAACCGCGTCCCTTGGCCGACCTGGCTGCGGTCCACCGCGTCCCAGGCCGTGGTATACGGCACCCCCAGGCTGGCCGCCTGCGTAAAGCTCAACTGCCGCGGCTTCAGCGCCACGCCGTCGGCGGGCACGGTCAGGTACTGGGCGTGGCTACCATCATGCTTGAAGCCCAGGTCGCTGCCCGTGCCCCACACTTCCTGGCCCAGCAAACGCTCCGGGCCTTCGACCACCACACCGGCGAAGTCGCGGCCTGGCACTCTGGGCACGGTGGTGTATGGAAAGCGGCCCAGCACATTTTTCACGTCGCTGGGGTTCAGGCCGGCAGCCCGAACCTGAACCAGCACGTGGCTTTCGGCCGCCACCGGTGTTGGCAGGTCGGCGACTTCAAGATGGGCGAGGTCGCCGGTTTGCTTGAACTGCAGTGCTTTCATGGGTGTACCCCTTCAGTGGATGCGCCGGCAGTGTATGACCGGCCTGCCAGGGGTACCGGCCAAGTGCTTCGGTTTATCGGCCAACCGAGGGTGAAGGCGGTGGCGATGAAAAGTGCGACGGCGCGATGCCCAGGGCGCGCTTGAACATATCGCTGAAACTGCTGGGGGAGTAGCCCATGGCCCGGGCGATGGTGCTGACCGGCACGCCCTGGATCAACTCGGCCACCGCCGTGGCCAATTGCACCTGACGCCGCCATTCGGCGAACCCCATGCCCAGATTCGCCTGGAACAGCCGCGCCAGGGTACGCACGCTCGCGCCCGCCATGGCCGCGTGCTGTTCGAACGAAACCGCCAGCGACGGGTGTGCCATGACCGCCTGGCACAGGTTCATCAGGCGCCGGTCCGCTGCGGCGGGCAAAGGCACCCGCAAGGCACTGCGACGCGCCTTGTGCAGCTCCAGCACCGCCAATTGCGCCAGCGCCTGGTAGTACTCACCGCGGCTTTCGCGCCCATGGTCGACCAGGTTGAGAATCAGTTCGCGCAGCAGGCCACCCACTTCAAGCACCTGCACGCGGCGGTCCAGGGTGGCGGCGATGGCCGGGCGCAAGTAGATGTTGCGCATTTGCAGGTCGGTGACCACGCGAATCCCGTGGGGCACGTCCGGGGGAAGCCACACGGCGCGCTGGGGCGGCACCATCAGGGCCTCCGCCGGGGTTTCCACCCACATCACCCCGCTGGTCGCGTACAGCAACTGGCCCCAGGCATGCTGGTGGGGCTCCACGAACAGCCCACGCGGGTAGGCGCGCGCCAGCGGCTGGACGGGAATGTCGAGGTTGGTGAGGTCGGGTGGGGCGGCAAGGGCCATGGCGGGGCGGGGCGGTTGGGGAAAAGCCCACAGGGTAACCAGCCATGCGTCTTACCGCCACTAGCACTTCGCCGGGTGGCCAGCAGGATGAAAAATTCTTAACCTTTGCCGGTAGCACGTGCGGCAGCCCGTCGCAGAGGGTTTAGCGGCCGATCATCGAACTAGTTCGTACATTTTGCCTTGACCCTGCGTCGACGCTTCAATAGCCTGCGGGCAACAACTACAAAGACGAGAATCACCCCATGCCTGACAATCATTCGGGCGCAGTGACGATCCCCACCGTGCCTCGTTCCGCTGCTGCCTCTGCCGTGCGTCCCAGCCGTGCCCGCTTCGTCATTCTGACGCTGCTGGCGTTGGGTACCATCATCAACTACCTGGACCGCAGCATCCTCGGCATCGCCGCGCCCACCATGACCACCGAACTGGGCATCGACCCGGCGCTGATGGGTGTGATGTTCTCTGCCTTCGCCTGGAGTTACGTGCTGGCCCAGGTACCCGGCGGCGCCCTGCTCGACCGCTTTGGCAGCGGCAAGACCTATTTCGTCGCCGCCAGTGCCTGGTCGCTGACGACCTTGCTGCACGGCCTGGTCTCCGGTTTCACATCGCTGATTGGCCTGCGCCTGTTGCTCGGCGTCAGCGAAGCCACCTGCTTCCCCACCAACAGCCGCGTGGTCGCCACCTGGTTCCCTCAGCAGGAACGTGCCCGGGCCACCAGTATCTACACCGTGGGCGAGTACATCGGCCTGGCCTTCCTCAGCCCGCTGCTGTTCATGCTGCTGGCCCATTATGGCTGGCGTTCGCTGTTCGTGCTGGTGGGCGTGATCGGCCTGGTGTTCGCGGTGGTATGGAAGCTTCGCTACCGCGAACCCCACGAGTGCACCAGCGTCAATGCCGCTGAGTTGGCGTACATCGAAGCCGGTGGCGGCCTGGCGCCCAAGGACGAGAAGAAAACCCCGTTTTCCTGGAAAAGCCTGCGCCAACTGCTGGGCTTCCGGCAGATCTGGGGCGCCTGCCTGGGCCAGTTCGCCGGTAACTCCACCCTGGTATTCTTCCTGACCTGGTTCCCCACCTACCTGTCCACAGAGCGCCACATGGGCTGGATGAAGATGGGAATCTTCGCTGTGCTGCCATTCATCGCGGCGGGCTGCGGGGTGATGCTGGGTGGCTGGTTCTCCGACCGGCTGATCCAGCGCACCGGCAACGCCAGCCTGGGCCGCAAGCTACCGATCATCGCCGGCCTGCTGATGGCCAGCTGCATCGTGGCGGCGAACTTCGTGGAGAGCGACCAGGCAGTGATCGCCATTCTGTCCATCGCCTTCTTCGGCCAGGGCATGGTTGGCCTGGGCTGGACGGTGATCTCCGACATCGCCCCGAAAAAACTGATCGGCCTGACCGCCGGCGTGTTCAACCTGGTGACCGGCCTGGCCGGCATCATCACGCCGCTGGTGATCGGTTTCATCGTGTCGAGCAGTGGTTCGTTCACCGGCGCGCTGTGGTTCATCGGCGCGGTGGCCCTGGCAGGTGCCTTGGCCTATCTGTTGCTGCTGGGCGAAGTCAAACGCCTGGAGGTCTGAGCGGTAGCCGGACTGCCGTGTCGGGGTCAAGCGGTGTGCTGGAAACACCGCAGCGCCCAGGACGCGGCCAGGTCCCCAACTACATGTCCTTTGCCATTGCCCCGACCACGAACTCCACGAAGCTGCGCAGCTTCGGCGAACGGTAACGCTCCTGGGGGTAGACCAGGTGCATCGGGCGCACCGGCAAATGCCAGTCGGGCAGCAGCGGTACCAGCCGCCCGCTGGCCAGTTCCTCACGCACCAACGCATCGGGCAACATCGCGATGCCCAACCCCGATATCGCCGCGCGCTTGAGCGCCGGGGCGCTGTTGACGGCGATGCGGCCACTGACATCCACGCTCACCTCACCCTCAGGGCCGTTCAGGCGCCAGTGCTTTTGCGTCCACCGCCACTCGGTACCCGCAGGGTAAGCGAAGGCCAGGCAATCGTGGCCGGCCAACGCGTGCACATCGAGAGGCACGCCCCGACGTGCCAGGTAAGCCGGCGCCGCGCACAGCGTCAGGCCATAGTCCTGCAGCGGCCGGGCAATCAGGCTGGAGTTTTCCAGGGTGCCCAGCCGGATGGCCGCATCGAACCCCTCCTCCACCAGGTCGACCAGGCGGTCGGTCAGTACCACGTCGAGCTTCACCGCCGGGTTTTCATTCAGGTAATCGGCCAGGCACGGCATCAGGCACTCGGCCCCAAACGTCGGCGGCGCGGTGATGCGCAGCGTACCGTGGGGCACGGCTTGTACCTCTTCGGCCAATTGCTCGGCGGCGCTGACCTGCCCCAGGATATCCAGGCAACGCTGGTAGTAAGCGCTGCCGAACTCGGTCAGGCACTGGCGCCGAGTGGTGCGGCGCAACAGGCTCACGCCCAGGCGCTGCTCCAGCGCCCGCAGGTGGTTGCCCACCATGGTGGTGGACATGCCACATGCATCGGCGGCGGCGGTCATGCTGCCGCCCTCCACCACCTGGACGAAAACGCCCATGGCCTGGAACAGGTCCATTGTCCACTCCTACTTTAAAGTCCTCTCAGTCTAGAGCCGTTTATCCCGCTTTGCTGGATAAACATACTGACGCTCCACACCCTGCAAGGACACGACGCCCATGACCGCCCTGATGAACAATTACCAGCCACTGCCGATCAGCTTCGAACGGGGCGCCGGTTGCCGCCTGTGGGACAACGAAGGCCGCGAATACCTGGACGCCCTGGCCGGTGTCGCCGTGACTTCCGTGGGCCACAGCCACCCGCGTATCGTCGAGGCCATCCGCGAGCAGGCCGGGTTGCTGCTGCACTGCTCCAACCTTTACCGCATCGATTGGCAGGCGCGCCTGGCAACGCGCCTGACCACGCTGGCTGCAATGGACCGGGCGTTCTTCTGCAATTCCGGCGCCGAGGCCAACGAAGCGGCCCTGAAACTGGCACGCCTGCACGCCACGGCGAAAGGCATCAGCCAGCCGCTGGTGGTGGTGATGGAAAACAGCTTTCACGGCCGTACCTTCGCCACCCTTTCAGCCAGCGACAGCCCTGCTTGCCAGGCCGGTTTCGCGCCCCTGGTGGAGGGTTTCATCAGCGTACCGTTCGGTGACGTGCTGGCCTTGGAAGCCGTGGCCCAACGGTACGGGCAACGCATTGCGGCCGTGATGGTGGAACCGGTGCAAGGTGAAAGCGGCGTGCAGGTGGCTCCGGGGGGCTACCTGAAGGCCTTGCGCGAGCTCTGCGACGCTCAGCAGTGGCTGTTGATGCTCGACGAGATCCAGACCGGGCTGGGCCGCACAGGCCGCTGGTTCGCCGGCCAGCACGAAGGCGTGGTGCCGGACGTGATGACCCTGGCCAAGGCCCTGGGCAATGGTGTGCCCATCGGCGCCTGCCTGGCCACGGGTACGGCGGCCAGCCTGTTCAGCCCTGGCAGCCATGGCAGTACATTCGGCGGCAACCCGTTGGCCTGCCGGGTGGCGTGCACGGTGCTGGACATCATGGAGCAGGAAAACCTGGTCGCCAACGCCGAGCATCAGGGCAGGTTGCTGCTGGAGGCCTTGCGGGGCGCCTTGAAGGGCCATCCGGGGGTGGTGGCAGTGCGTGGCCACGGCCTGATGATCGGCATCGAGCTGCAACATCCCGCGGCCCACCTGGCCAAGCTGGCGGCCCTTGAGCACGGGCTGTTGATCAACGTGGCCCGCGGCCGGACCATTCGGCTGCTGCCGCCGTTGACGTTGGGTAATGAGGATCGGATGGCTATCGTCGAGCGTCTGCTGGCCGTGCTGCAATCAGTGGGGTGAGTTGTCCGGTGGCCCGATCAGTTCCCGAACCTTGGCGATGACCTTGAGGATCTCGAACGGCTTGTCGAACACAGCGGCGAACAGCTCGGGCGTGGCGCGCCCGATGCTGCCCTGCGCACCACTCATCAAAAGGATCGGCAAATGCTTGTGCAGCGGATGCTCGCGGATCTTGCGGGCCATTTCCAGACCGTCCATTACCGGCATCATGAAATCCGTGATGACCAGCGCCGGGCGCTCGCGCTCAAGTACTTCCAAGCCTTTGCGCCCGTTCGCAGCCTTGACGACCTCATAGCCCTCATCCTCGAACGCCAGTTCGAGAATGTTGGCAATCATGAATTCGTCATCGACGATCAGGATGGTGCTCATGTCAACTCGATCCGGGCGTCTTCAAGGCTTGCTGACCGCCGAGGCGCTGCCGGATAACACTGCCTCTGCATGCTTGAAGGCCTTTTTAAGATCGATACCACGCTCGTCGATGACCAGCTCCAGAAGCGAAGGGTCATAAACACTGTCCCTTACTTTGAGAATGGACAGCAGGCGTTTAAGTTCAGCTTCATATTCCACGAAGCGCAGCAGCAGGATGTTGTCGACAATGCTCGAAAGGTCCGGCGTGGGCGAAGTGATCTCGGGGCCGAACAGGCCACGGATTTCCCACGTGACGAAAACGGTCACGCCACGGGCGCGCAATTCGCCCATCAGGGCGCTGAAGAATTCCGTCAGGCGTGCGCTGCTGGTGGCGCAGCGGGTCATGCCGCCCAGGCTGTCGATGAGCACGCGCTTGATGTTGTACTCGTCGATCTGCTTGAGCAACCGCGCACCCAGGCCATCGACCAGGCCCTCCGTGGTGGGCTGCCAGGACACGAACAGCGCGCCCGCGTCCTGCATCGCCTTGAAGTCGTAGCCCAGCGCCTGAGCCTTGATGGCCAGCCGCTGGGGCGACTCGTAAAAGCCGAAATGCAGCGCCGGCTCGGCGGTGGTGCCGGCGCCCAGGAAGTGAATACCCAGCGAGGTCTTGCCGATGCCCGAGGGGCCCATGGCCAGGGTCACCGAGGACCGTGGCAGGCCACCGCCGATCAGCTTGTCCAGTGCCGGCACGCCGCTGGGCAGACGGGTCAGGTCGGCACTGTCGGGGCGCGACGGGTGGCTATAGAGGCTTTCCAGGCGCGGGTACACCACCAGGCCATCGTCGGTGATCTCGCATTCGTGCAGGCCAGACAGGGCACCGCTTCCGCGGGTCTTGCGCAACTGGATGCGGCGTACCGAACGAGTGCCGAACAGCTCTTCACCCATTTCGATGACGCCATCGACCATGGTGTGTTCCGGGCTGCCATCGTCGAGCCGGGAACTGGTCAGAAACAGCACGGTGCAGCCGGCGAAAGCGGCGTGGCCTTGCAATTCCGAGATGAATTTTTTCGTGTCTATCTGCGACTCGGCCTTGGAGCGCGCATTGAGCAGCCCGTCGACGATCAGCACGGTCGCCTTCTGCCGGCTGATCTCGCGCCGCAGCAATTTAACCACTTCGTCCAGCCCTTCGTTCTCGAGGGTATCGAAAGCGCTGACGAACTGGATCTCGTTGCCGATGCGGCTGGCATCGAAGAAGCTCAGGGTCGACAAATACTGGAAGAGCCGCTCGTGGGACTCGGCCAGCAACGTCGCCACCAATACCCGCCCGCCATTGCGCACGTGGTTGAAGCCCAGCTGGTTGGCCAGGATGGTCTTGCCTGAACCCGGTCGCCCCTGGACGATGTAGGACGAGCCCGCGACCAGGCCGCCCTTCAACAGAAGGTCGAGCCCTTCAATACCGCTTTCAAGGCGTTTTAGCTGTTCCAAGTTCCGGCCTGCCTTTGTAAATAATCGCCGAGATAGCCCGCCCCGCGTACGGAGCGTTTAATCTCTTGAAGAATAAGGGATTCTATACCCGTTTGGGCCCCATACCCCACCATTGCCGAAGTTTATCTTACCCCTGCCCGGGCTGCAGCACACTGCCCCCCCGGCCGCAGTGGACGTGCCGGCGAACGTTTCGGGGCTGCCATCGACCCGCTCAATGGCGCTATCGAAACAAGCAATTAGACGTGCAGGCCTTCAGCCATTAGCTTTCGCGGCAATCAATGTCGCAAAACGTCGCAGGGCCAGGAAGGCGAAAAGCGGAAAACGCGCATCCCCTCCACCCGGTTCACGAGTCTGCTCCCATGTCCTTGAATACCCCGCAACAGATCGCCGAAATGGCCATCGACACTGGTACCCGCAAAGCCCAGGCGCCCTTGCCTGCCATCCTGGTGCTGGGCTTTCTGGCCGGCGCCTTCATCGCCCTGGGCTTTCTGCTCGACATTCATGTCAGCACCATGATCCCGGGCCCATGGTCGTCGCTGGGCAACCTGCTGGGCGCGGCCGTGTTTCCGCTGGGCCTGATCCTGGTGATCCTGGGCGGTGGCGAGCTGCTCACCGGCAACATGATGACCCTGCCGATGGCCTTGTTCAGCGGCAAGATCTCATTGGCGGCGCTGCTGCGCAACTGGCTGCTGGTGACCCTGGCCAACCTGGCCGGCGCGCTGTTCGTGGCGTACTGCTTCGGCCACCTGCTGGGCCTGACCGAAGGGCCATTCCTGGCCAAGACCCTGGCGATCGCCACCGCCAAGGCCAGCGCCGACTTCACCCACGCATTCGTCTCCGGTATCGGCTGCAACTGGATGGTGTGCCTGGCGGTGTGGCTATCGTATGCGAGCAAGGAAGTGACGGGCAAGATCCTGGGCATGTGGTTCCCGGCCATGGGTTTCGTGGCCATTGGTTTCCAGCACGTAGTGGCGAACATGTTCGTAATTCCCGCCGCGATTTTCGCCGGGGCGCTGAACTGGGGTGTATTCGCCGACAACATGGTGGCCGTGTTCCTGGGTAATGCGGTGGGCGGCGCGGTGTTCGTGGGCCTCGCCTACTTCGTGGCCTTCGCCCGGCCGGCCCGCGCGCCTCAGGCCAGCCCCCTCGAAGTGCAGCGCTGATAGCGTACACTGCGCGGCCACGCCCTCGTTTAGTGAGCATTGCTGATCATGGACTCGATCCCCCACCGCCCCGCCCCGCTGCGCTGGCCGTTTCACGTGTGCGCCCTGGTGCTGTTGCTGCTTGCCAGCGCCGGTGCTGGCCTGGGTGTATTCGTCGGCTCCCTGTTCGTCGGCAGCATGTTGACCGTGCCCATGTATTACGACCCGCCAGGGGCGGCCCGCCTGACGCTGTTCATCCTCGGCGCGGTGGTGGGGGTGACCACGCTCTGGTGGGTGTACTGGCACCGGGTGCGCCGCGGCCGCCTACCCGATAACCGCCGCCGCATGCTGGCGGGACTTGGCTGCGGCATGGCCACCGGGCTGTTCCTGCTGCTGGGCGCCGAGACCTGGACCGTGCGTATCGCCGTTGTGCTGGTCATGGTCGGCGCCGTATGGCTGGCCCGTGGTGCGCATGGCCTGCGCACGAAAACCTGACGCAGCGCCCCAGCTCTGTTACAAAGGCATTTTGCGACTGCCCAGTACTGCCATGACCATCGACGACAGCCTGATCACCCGGGCCATTTTCGCCCTGCTTTCCCAGCGCGCGCCTGAAGACTCGATCTGCCCCAGCGATGTGGCCCGAGTATTGGCGGCCGACGAAGCGCTGTGGCGCAGCCTGATGCCGGACATCCGCCGCGTGGCGTCGTGCCTGGCCCAGGCTGACGTTTTGCGCATCACTCAGGGCGAGGCCACCCTGGCCCCCGACCGCATCGGCAGCGGGCCAATCCGGCTGCGCCGGGGCCGTTTGATGCGCTGACCGATAGCAGCCATGCATCAATCCATGAGAAATATGCAGTTATCATTTCAAAATATTTCCGCGACCATCGTCCCCCTACAAAAAACCATGTGCCCCGTTGCACGTGTCATAAAAATGATGGGAGATGCACATGCAGTCCTTACCCCAAGGCGCGACCGCGTCCGCTCGCGCCAAAGCCGGCGCGGTATTCCGTGTTACCTCTGGCAACTTCCTGGAACAGTTCGATTTCTTTCTGTTCGGGTTTTACGCCACCCATATCGCCGCCGCATTCTTTCCCGCCAGCAGTGAATTTGCCTCGTTGATGATGACCTTCGCCGTGTTCGGCGCGGGCTTTCTGATGCGTCCGCTGGGGGCGGTGATTCTCGGCGCCTACATCGACGATGTGGGCCGGCGCAAAGGCCTGATCGTGACGCTGTCGATCATGGCCAGCGGCACCATCCTCATCGTCCTGGTACCCGGTTACGACACCATCGGCTTGCTGGCCCCCGCCCTGGTGTTGCTGGGCCGGCTGTTGCAGGGTTTCTCCGCAGGTGCCGAGCTGGGGGGCGTGTCGGTGTACCTGGCGGAAATGGCCAGCCCTGGCAAGAAAGGCTTCTACACCAGTTGGCAGTCGGCCAGCCAGCAGGTGGCCATTGTCGTCGCCGCGGCGCTGGGCTATGCCCTGAACCAGTGGATGAGTGGGGATGACATCGCCGCCTGGGGCTGGCGCATTCCGTTCGCCGTGGGCTGCATGATCGTGCCCTTCATTTTCCTGCTGCGTCGCAAGCTGGAAGAAACCCAGGAGTTCAGCGCCCGTCGTCATCGCCCGGCGATGCGCGAGGTGTACAACACCCTGGTGGCGAACTGGACCATCGTGGTCGCCGGCATGCTGATGGTGGCGATGACCACCACTGCTTTCTACCTGATCACTGTCTACGCACCCACCTTCGGCAAGAACGTGCTGAACCTGAGCACCGCCGATGCCCTGATTGTGACCCTGCTGGTGGGTGTCTCCAACTTCATCTGGCTGCCCATCGGCGGCGCCCTCTCCGACCGCATCGGCCGCAAGCCGATGCTGCTGGCGATGACCGTGCTGGCCATCGCCACCTCGTACCCGGCGCTGTCATTCCTGGCCCAGGCGCCGAGCTTTGCGCACATGCTGGAAACCCTGCTGTGGCTGTCGTTCATGTACGGCATGTACAACGGCGCGATGATTCCGGCGTTGACCGAGATCATGCCCGTGGAAGTGCGCGTGGCCGGCTTCTCCCTGGCCTACAGCCTGGCGACGGCGGTGTTCGGCGGCTTTACCCCGGCCATCTCCACGGCGCTGATCCACAGCAGTGGCGACAAGGCCGCCCCAGGCTACTGGATGAGCTTCGCCGCCCTGTGCGCCCTGTGCGCCACCTTGTACCTGTACCGTCGCGGCAGCGCCCAGCTGCGCGCAGCCGTATAAGGGGCGCGACATGAAACGATTGCTCACGACCCTGGCGGCCATGACCCTGGCCGCCTGCAACCTGGCCCAGGCGGCCGACCTGAAAGTCATGACGTCGGGCGGCTTTACCGCTGCTTATAAAGTGCTGGGGCCGCAGTTCGCCGCCCAGCATGGCGACACCCTGGAAACCATTCTGGGGCCGTCCATGGGCAAGGCGGCCGAGGCCATCCCGAACCGCCTGGCGCGGGGCGAGCAAGCCGACGTGGTGATCATGGTCGGCTACGCGCTGGACGACCTGATCAAGCAAGGCAAGGTGTTGCCCGCTTCGCGGGTGGAACTGGCCGATTCGCGCATCGGCTTGGTGGTGAAAGCCGGCGAGCCCAAGCCGGACATCAGTAGCGTCGACACCTTCAGACAGACCCTGCTCAATGCTCGCTCGGTGGGGTATTCCGACAGTGCCAGCGGCGTGTATGTACAGGACCAACTGTTCAAGCGCCTGGGTATCGAAGCGCAGCTCAAGCCCAAGGCAAAGATGATCGAACGCATTCCCGTGGCCGGTGAAGTCGCCAAAGGCGAGCCCCAGGTAGGCCTGCAACAGGTCAGCGAGTTGCTGCCGATCGCCGGTGTGAGCTACGTGGGCAAGATCCCTGAAGCCGTTCAGTCGGTCACCCGCTTCGCGGCCGGCATTCCCGTGGGTGCCCCGCACCCGCGGGAGGCCAAGGCGTTGCTCGACTACCTGGCGTCGCCCCAGGCGCAGTCAGTGGTCACCGGTACCGGATTGGACTCGGTGCCTCACTGATCGGCCAGAGGTTTGCGCAGCTCGCGAATCAGCTGTTCCAGCTCAAGCGCGGCCGGGGTCAGTGCCCTGCCCCGGCGGCGGATCAGCCCCACGCTGCGCTGCACGGCAGGCTCCACCAGGGGGATGCTGGTCATCCACTGGTGCTCGCCCAGCGGCAGGGCCATGGACGGCACCGCGGCGATTCCCAACCCCGCCTCCACCAAGCCCAGCATGGTGGTCACATGGCGCGTCTCGCAAATGCTCGGCCTGGCCGGGCGCACGTGCAGCAGCGCCTGGTCCAGCACGAAACGGTTGCCTGAAGTCTTGTCCACCGAGATGTAGTCCTGGTCGAAGTATTCGGCCCAGGTCAGCTGTTTACGGGCGGCCAACGGATGGTCGCGGCGGCAGGCAGCCACGTAGTGCTCCTGAATCAGCAGCTCGAACTCCAGCTCCGGTGGCAGGTTGCCCGTGAAGCTCAGGCCCAGGTCGGCCTCGCCGCTGAGCACCGCTTCCTGCACGGTGTTGGCGCTGGCGTCCAGCACCTTCACGCGGATACGCGGGTAAAGCTTGTGGTAGCGGGCCACCACGGTGGGCATGAAGTAGTACGCCGCCGAAGGAACACACGCCACGGTGACATTGCCCAGCCGCGTGGACGCCACTTCGCTGATACCCAGCAAGGCGATGTCCAGGTCATTGAGCAGGCGCTCGGCACTGGGGGCGAAAGCGCGGCCGACCATGGTCAGGCTGACACGACGGGTAGTGCGGTCGAACAGGCGCACATTCAGCGCGCCTTCCAGCTTCTCGATACGTCGGCTCAGGGCCGGCTGGGAAATGCTGATAGCCTCGGCCGCCTTGCGGAAACTGCCCTGCTCCACCACGGCACGAAAGGCCTGCAAGTCGTTCAGGTCGAAATTGATGCTCATCCTGGTTACTCATGCCGACTTTTGTTAGCTGATCAGCTTAACGCATGAATACGCATCATTGATGCCAGACCATCGTCGAACGCCCACTCGTCGGCCGTGACCGTCTTGCAGTCAAACCATTGCGCCCCGGCTGTGCTCTACCGTCTGAGCGGTGCATGCATCGCAATAACAACAATTGACGGAGAGAACCCGATGGACGCATTCAAAGCAGGCACGCTGGCACTGGCACTGACCCTGGGTGGCGCCTTCGCAGGCGCGGCAATGGCTGCCACCACCAGTGATTTCGTCTCTGACGCCACCGCCGGTGGCATCACCGAAGTGGAGGCCAGCAAGCTGGCCCTGCAGAAAAGCACCTCGGCGGACGTGAAAGCCTTCGCCCAGCAGATGATCAAGGATCACGGCGCCGCCAACCAGAAACTGGCGGCCGTGGCGCACAAACTCGACCTGGTCGTGCCGGACGATGCCACGCTGGTGGACCAGGCGAAAAAGAAAATGCTGGAGATGCGTGACGAGTCGTTCGACAAAGCCTATGCCGAGAACCAGGTGAAAGCCCACGAGGACACCATCGAACTGTTCCAGAAAGAGGCCGACTCCTCCGACAAGGCCGAGCTCAAGGCCTTTGCCAAAGACACCCTGCCCAAGCTTCAGGAACACCTGAAAATGGCCAAGGAACTGCAAGCCAAGCATCAGTAAACCCAGCGAGGGCACGGCCGTCGGTTCCCACGGCCGTGCACGGGGTTTACCATGGGCGGTTTCCGCCTGCCAAAAGCCTTCGATGAACACCGACGCCATCACTCTGTTGCACCACCACTTGTCCAGCGCCCTGCAAAACCCACTTGCCGAGACCCGCCGCCTGTTCCACGGCCGCGGGCGCTGCTGGCCGGGCCTGGAGCAGATCACCGTGGACTGGCTGCAGGGCGTGCTGCTGGTGTCGCTGTTTCGCGAGCCGGCCGCCGAGGAACTGGCGGCACTCAAGCCCATGCTGCTGCAACTGGCCCAGGCCACTCCCCACGCCCATAGCCTGATCGTGCAGCACCGCTACCTGCCCGACAGCAGCGCCGAATGGCTTTTGGGCGACCCGGTGGACAGCTGGCTGATCGACGAAGACGGCCTGCGTTACCAGCTGGACCTGGGCCGCAAGCAGAACATCGGTCTGTTCCTGGACATGCGCTACGGCCGTCAGTGGGTGCGCGAACACGCCGCGGGCAAACGGGTGCTCAACCTGTTCGCCTACACCTGCGGCTTCAGCCTGGCCGCCATCGCCGGCGGCGCCGAGCACGTGGTGAACCTGGACATGGCGCGCGCTGCCCTGAGCCGCGGCCGCGACAACCATCGCCATAACGGCCACGACCTGGACCGTGTCAGCTTCCTGGGCCACGAACTGTTCAAGTCCTGGGGCAAGGTCAAGCGCGGTGGCCCCTACGACCTGGTCATCATCGACCCGCCATCGTTCCAGAAAGGTAGCTTCGTGCTTACCCAGGACTACCGCAAGGTGCTGCGCAAACTGCCGGAACTGCTGACCAAAGGCGGCGTGGTGCTGGCCTGCGTCAACGACCCGGCCGTGGGGTCGGACTTCCTGATCCGGAGCATGGCCGAGGAGGCGCCAGGGCTGGCGTTCCAGTGCCGCCTGGACAACCCGCCGGAGTTTCCCGATGCCGAGGCAGAGGGTGGGCTGAAGGCGCTGGTGTTTGGCTGACCCGGCGGCGCTTGCCCTGCGCCGCAATGCAGCCTACCCTTCCCCGGTTTTTTCGCGCTTGCAATAGGAAGCCGGTTCGAATCCGGCGCGGTCGCGCCACTGTGTTCGGGCAACCCCGAAAGCCAGACCTTGTTGCCAGCCTTTCTTTTGCCCAACGGACGCGCCATCCCGGGAGCTGTTGTTCATGCCATTACGCCGCCTTGCCCTTGCCTGCCTGTCACTGGCCGCTGCCAGCCACGCCCTGGCCGATAGTGCCCACACCCACTACCCGCTGACGCTGCAGAACTGCGGCCACAGCGTGCGCATCGATGCCGCGCCACAGCGGGCGGTGAGCCTGGGCCAGGCCAGCACCGAGCTGTTGTTGTCCATGGGCCTGGGCCCGCGCATGGTCGGTACCGGGGTGTGGTTCGGCCCGCTGCCGGCCCCCCTGGCCGCCGCTGGGGCAAAGGTGCCGCGCCTGGCTGACAACGCCCCCAGCGTCGAGTCGGTGGCCAAGGCGATGCCGGACATTGTCGTCGCTCAGTACACCTATCACGTCGGCCCTCAGGGCGAGGTCGCCAGCCCGGAACAGTTGCTCAAGCTGGGTATTCCCTCTTATGTCTCGCCCAGCGATTGCGACGGCAAGGGCGTGACAGCCACGTCCAACGCCGACGGTAGCCGCAGCCAGCTGTATTCGCTGGACCTGGTGGACAAGGAAATCAGCGAGCTGGCGTCCATCTTCGACGTGCAGGCCGCCGGCCGGGCACTGAGCGGGCGCCTGCATGAGCGTGTGACCGCCGCGGTAAAGCTGGCCAATGCCACGCCGCACCCACCGCTGTCAGTGCTGTACTGGTTCTCCAGCACGCGCCTTGAAGGCGACCCGTGGGTGGCGGGCAGGAACGGCGCGCCGGGCTACATTTCCAAAGTACTGGGGCTGCGCAACATCGTCGACAGCGACGAAGAATGGCCGGGCGTGAGCTGGGAAAGCATCGCCGCCAAGGACCCTGACGTGATCGTGGTGGCGCGCATGCAGCGCCGCCTGTACCCCGCTGACGATGTGGACAAGAAACTGGCCTTCCTGCGCAGCGACCCCGTGACCCGTGAACTCAAGGCCGTGCGCGACGGCCGCCTGATCGTGGTCGACGCCAACAGCCTGAACCCGTCCATGGCCGTGGTCGACGCCATCGAACACATTGCCCAGGGCCTGGCCAAGGCAGGGCCGACCCAGTGATCCACCGCCTGACAGCCGACAACGCGCGCTTGACGCGCTGGCTGCTGGCCTTGCTGGCGCTGGCCAGCCTGACGCTGTCGGTCACCCTGGCCGTGTCGTTGGGTGAACTGAACATTCCCCTGGCGGTGACCTTCAAGGCCCTGCTCAACGGCATGGGCATGGGCCACTACGACATACCCCGCATCCAGCAAGGCATCATCTGGGAGTACCGCCTCAGCCGCGCCCTGGTGGCCGCGTGCTGCGGTGCCGGCCTTTCGCTGTGCGGCGCCGTGCTGCAAGCGCTATTGCGCAACGTGCTGGCCGAACCTTATGTATTGGGCATCAGCGCAGGTGCCTCCACCGGCGCCGTGCTGGTCATGCTGCTGGGCCTGGGCGGTGGGCTGATCGGTATCTCCCTGGGCGCGTTCATGGGCGCCACCCTGGCCTTCACCCTGGTATTGCTGCTGGCTACCGGTATTCAGGGCGGCCCGGCCCAGGTGATTCTGGCCGGGGTAGCGGGTGCGCAACTGTTCAACGCATTGACCGCCTGGGTAGTGTCTACGTCGGCCAACGCCGAGCAGGCCCGCAGCGTGATGTTCTGGCTGCTGGGCAGCCTCAGCGGAGTGCGCTGGACCGACGTGGGCCTTGCCGCCGCAGTGGTCACCGGCGGCCTGGTGGTGTGCCTGTGCTGTGCCCGCACCCTGGACGCTTTCGTCTTCGGTGACGACGCCGCCGCCAGCCTTGGCGTGCCGGTGGCACGGGTACGCCTGGTGCTGTTCGCCATCACGGCGCTCGTTACTGCCTGCCTGGTCAGCATTGTTGGCGCCGTGGGCTTCGTGGGCCTGGTGGTGCCGCACATGGCGCGCTTGCTGGTAGGGCCGCGCCATGTGCGGCTGCTGTTGGCCTGCGTGCTGCTAGGCGCCAACTTCATGGTGCTGGCCGATATCGTCTCGCGCCTCATCGTGCCGGGCCAGGTGCTGCCCATCGGGGTGGTCACCGCGCTGGTGGGAGCGCCTGTATTCGCAGCCCTGCTTTACCGCAACAGGCGGTCAGCATGAGCCTGCGGGCCGACCAAGTCGGCTGGAGCGCCGCAGGCCAGATGATCATTGGCGATATCAGCCTGACGGTGCCCGAGCGCGGCACACTGGGCCTGATCGGGCCCAACGGCTCGGGCAAATCAACCCTGCTGCGTTTGCTGGCCGGCTTGCGCCCGCCTGCCCATGGCAGCGTCAGCCTGGACAGCCGCCCACTGCGCCAATGGCCGCGCAAGGCCATTGCCCGGCGCGTGGCGATGGTCGAGCAGCATGCCGGCACCGAGGTCGAGGTACGGGTACAGGACATCGTGCGCCTGGGCCGCACCCCGCACCGCGGCGCGCTTACCCCCTGGACCACCGAGGACCAGCGCATCGTCGACCAGGTGCTGGCGCAAACCGGCCTTGCGCCCTTGCGCGATAGGTTCTGGCACAGCCTGTCGGGTGGCGAACGCCAGCGCACGCAGATCGCCCGGGCCCTGGCCCAGTGCCCGAGCGAGCTGCTGCTGGACGAGCCCACCAACCACCTGGACATCCAACACCAGTTGCAACTGCTGCAATTGATCAACACGCTGCCGGTCACCTGCGTGATGGCCTTGCACGACTTGAACCTGGCGGCGATGTACTGTGACCGCCTAGTGATGCTGCACCAGGGCCGAGTGGTCGCCGACGGCAGCCCTGAGCAAGTCCTGACGGCACCGCTGATCGCCCGCGTGTACGGCGTGCGTGCCGAGGTAAGCTTATCCGCGCACCACGGTCGCCCGCATATCCAATATCTGCCCTGAGGCACGTTTGATGAAAACCATTCTGGTCATCGGCATTGGCGCCGGTCACCCCGACCACCTGACCCTGCAAGCGGTGAAGGCGCTGAACCGCGCCGACGTATTCTTTCTCTTCGACAAGGGGCCGGCCAAGCAAGGCCTGGGCGATGTGCGCCGCGAGCTGTGCGCACGCCTGGCCACCGAACGGCCGTGGCGCTTCGTGGAGGCTGCCAACCCGGAGCGTGGCCCCGATGGCAACAGCTACACCGGGGCTGTCCGGCAACTCAACGCCGACAAGCAGCAGGTGTTCGAGGACATGATTGCCCAGCACATGGACGACGGTGAATGCGCCGGCGTTCTGGTGTGGGGCGACCCGGCGCTGTACGACAGCACGCTGCGCATCCTGCAGGCGATCCTGGCGGAGGGGCGCCAGGTATTCGATTACGAAGTGATCCCTGGTATCACCTCGGTGCAAGCGCTGACGGCCAGCCACAAGGTGCCGCTGAATGAAATCGGCGGCTCGGTGCAGATCAGCCCTGGGCGCCAGTTGCCGGCACGCATCGAGGCCGGAGACAGCCAGGTGGTGATGCTGGACGCACACCAGGCGTTCAACCGCTTGCGCGGCCAAGGGCTGCACATCTGGTGGGGGGCTTACGTAGGGTCGGCGGATGAGTTGCTGGTTGCCGGGCCGCTGGATGAAGTGGCCGACGAGATCGTTCGGGTCCGGGAAGAAGCCCGCGTGCGGCATGGGTGGATCATGGACAGTTACCTGCTGCGCCACCCTTCCTGACAGCATCCCCTCATTCCTGCGCGGGAACGGGCGCAACTCGGGAAGAGGACAAACCCGAACCATGAAAAAAGGCCGCTTGCGCGGCCTTTTTTCATGGGGCTGTCACAGGCTTAGTAGCGCGTGATGTCCGCCTTGGTTTCCAGCGCCTTGCGGTACGCCGCGAAGTCCTGCTGCCCCGCACGGGAAGCGAGGAAGCGACGGTACTGGGCTTTCTCGGCATCGGAAGCGGCGGCCGCTTCGTTGACACCATTCAGGCGCACCACCACGTAGCTGCCATCCGACAGGCTGACGCTGTCGAAGACCGGCTTGTCCTTGCCCTGAGGCTTGGTCATGCGGAACACGTCCTGCAACACGGCTGGGTCAACGCCCTCCTGGTTGCGGGTAGCGGCTTCCTGGACTTTCCAAGCCTGACCATCCTGGCTCGCTGCCAACGGCACGGTGCCGCCACGCAGGCCAGTCACCAGTGCATCGGCCTTGGCTTTCACCGCGGCGCTGGCCTTGACCTGCGCCAGGTGCTTGCGAATGGCATCGGCAACGGCCTCAAGCGGCAGTTGTGCCGGCTTGCGGTGTTCCTTGACGTGAACCACCACGGTGGTTTCCGGGTCCAGCTCGATGGCCGAACTGTTGGCGCCTTCGTCCATCACTTCAGGGCTGAACGCTGCCTGGATCACGGCACGGTTGGCGGTCACGCCTTCGCTGCCGCCTTCACGGCCAAACGGTGCCGAGGTCTGTACCTTCAGGCCCAGATCAGAGGCGGGCTGTACCAGGTCCGACGCTTCGAAGGCCGAGTCTTCCAACTTCTTGGCCGCGTCCACGTACATCTGCTCGACCTGGGCGGTTTTCGCGTCCCGGGTCAGCTTGTCCTTCAGGCTGGCGAAGGTCGGCACGTTGGGTGCTTCCACGCCTAGCAGCTTGATCAGGTGCCAGCCGAACTGGGAGCGAACCGGTGCCGACACCTGGTCCTTGTTCAGCGAGTACAGCGACGCTTCGAACGCCGGGTCATAAACGCCTTTGCCCGCGTAGCCCAGGTCACCGCCGTTGCTGGCAGAACCAGGGTCCTGGGAGAACTCCTTGGCCAGCTTGGCGAAGTCTTCACCCTTGGCCAGGCGCGCCTGAATCTCTTCGATCTTGGCCTTGGCCTGGGCATCGGTGGTCTTGGCGTTCACTTCGATGAGGATGTGAGCAGCACGACGCTGCTCCGACAGGGCAGCGGTCTGGGCCTTGTAGGCAGCCTGCAGGTCTTCGTCCTTGACGGTGACCTTGTCGAAGAACGACGACTTCTTCAGTTCCACGTAGTCGACGACCACCTGGTCCGGGCTCATGAATTCCTTGGCGTGCTCGTCATAATGCGCCTTGATTTCATCGTCGCTGACCTTGACCGCGGCCGGGTCGGCCTTGAAGGTCAGGGTGGCGAAATCACGGGTCTGTTTCTCAAGACGGGCAAACGCCTGCACCTGGGCGTCGGTGACGAAGCTACTGCCGGCGACACCGGCACGCAGTTGGCCAACCAGCATTTCCTGGGCCATCATCTGGCGGAATTGCAGGCGCGAGTACCCCATCTGGCGGATAACGCCATCGAAACGGTCGGCACTGAACTTGCCGTCCACCTGGAATTCAGGGGTTTGCAGGATCAACTGGTCCAGCTCGGCTTCAGAGAAGCTGAACTTGGCATCGGTAGCACCCTGGATCAGCAGCTTGCGATCGATCAGGCCCTTGAGGGCCGCTTCACGCAGCATTTTCTCGTCGAGCATCGAAGCGTCGAAATCCTTGCCCAGCTGTTGCATCAGCTGGCGGCGCTGCATTTCTACCGCTTGGGCCAGCTCGCTCTGGGTGATGGCATCGCCATTGACCTTGGCCGCGTCGGCGCTGTGGTTGGTGGCTTTGAAAATGGCATCGAAGCCGGTCAGTGCCATCAAGGCAACGATGACACCGATGATGGTCTTGGCAATCCAGCCTTGTGAATTGTCCCTGATATTCTGCAGCATGCGTCCCCCAGAAACGGTTGTACTGATTAAGCAACCGCGGAGAGTGGGTAGAATCCGGATAGAAGAAAGGCGCATCCGAGGATGCGCCTTCTCGTAACTGGCGGAGCAATCACCGGCGCCGTGCGTCGGCTTGAGGCCAGCTCATGGCTGCTCCGCTTCCAGGTCGGAAGTTTTTCCCGCCCCGGTCGGGCAAAGGCGTGAAAGAACTTAGTTTACCGCTTCTTTCAATGCTTTGCCGGCCTTGAAGCCAGGCTTCTTGGCAGCAGCGATTTCCAGGGTCTTGCCAGTCTGTGGGTTACGGCCAACGCGAGCTGGGCGATCGGTCACAGAGAAAGTACCAAAACCAACCAGTACCACGGAGTCGCCAGCCTTCAGAGCGCCAGTGACGGAGTCGATCACTGCGTCCAGCGCGCGGCCGGCTACAGCTTTCGGGATATCAGCAGATGCGGCGATAGCATCAATCAGTTCCGACTTGTTCACTCTAAGTCCCCTTATATCTATATGAGTTTGTTTCTAAGTATGTGGTGAAAGCTGAAACTGTGCCGGGAGGCGACTGACACATGAAGTGCCGCTTTATAACAAGGGCTTGAAAAAGCTGTCAAGGAAGCCCCCCGGCTGAAAATACGTACTAGTGCGTGCTGATTCTTTCCTTGGAATCCGAATCGCGCTTCTCGTCCTTGGCGACTATCTCCGGAGCCACATCGGGCAAGGGCTCCGGGGCGTATTGCAGCGCAATCTGCAGCACTTCGTCAATCCATTTAACCGGTTTAATCTGAAGATCCTGCTTGATATTGTCAGGAATTTCCTTCAAATCACGCACGTTCTCTTCCGGGATGATCACTGTCTTGATTCCACCACGGTGCGCAGCCAGCAATTTCTCCTTCAGACCGCCAATGGCCAGCACCTGCCCCCGCAGGGTGATCTCGCCCGTCATGGCCACATCGGCTCGCACCGGAATCTGCGTCAAGGCCGATACCAGGGCGGTGCACATGCCGACGCCGGCACTCGGGCCGTCCTTGGGTGTGGCACCCTCGGGCATGTGGATGTGGGTGTCGCGCTTCTCGTGGAAGTCCAGGGGAATGCCCAGGCTCTTGGCACGGCTGCGCACCACGGTCAGGGCCGCGGTGATGGACTCGACCATGACGTCGCCCAGCGAACCGGTCTTGATCAACTGGCCCTTGCCCGGAACCACGGCGGCCTCGATGGTCAGCAGTTCGCCGCCCACCTGGGTCCACGCGAGGCCGGTCACCTGGCCGATCTGGTCCTGCTGCTCGGCCAGGCCGTAGCGGAACTTGCGCACGCCCAACAGGTGCTCGAGCGAATCGGAGGTCACCTTCACCGAGAAGTGCTTCTCGCGGGCATGCTCTTTCACCACCTTGCGGCAGACCTTGGCGATCTGGCGCTCCAGGCCCCGCACACCGGCTTCACGGGTGTAGTAGCGGATGATGTCGCGGATGGCGTCCACGCCCACTTCCAGCTCACCTTTCTTCAGGCCGTTGGCAGCGATCTGCTTGGGCGTGAGGTACTTGGTGGCGATGTTGATCTTCTCGTCCTCGGTGTAACCCGGCAGGCGGATCACTTCCATGCGGTCCAGCAAGGCTGGCGGGATATTCATGGAGTTGGAGGTGCAGAGGAACATCACGTCCGAGAGGTCGTAGTCGACTTCCAGGTAGTGGTCGTTGAAGTTGTGGTTCTGCTCGGGGTCGAGCACTTCCAGCAGCGCCGAGGCGGGGTCACCGCGCATGTCGCTGCCCATCTTGTCGATCTCATCAAGCAGGAACAGCGGGTTGCGCACGCCGACCTTGGTCATCTTCTGAATCAGGCGACCCGGCATGGAGCCGATGTAGGTACGGCGGTGGCCACGAATCTCGGCTTCGTCACGCACGCCACCCAGGGCCATGCGCACGAACTTGCGGTTCGTGGCGTGGGCGATGGATTCGGCCAGCGAGGTTTTACCCACGCCAGGCGGGCCTACCAGGCACAGTACCGGCCCGCGGATCTTCTTCACACGCTTTTGCACGGCGAGGTATTCGAGGATACGTTCCTTGACCTCTTCCAGGCCGTAATGGTCGGCATCGAGGATATCCTCGGCACGAGCCAGGTCCAGCCGGACCTTGCTCTGAGCCTTCCACGGCACCTGAACCAGCCAGTCGATGTAAGAGCGCACCACGGTGGCTTCGGCCGACATCGGCGACATCTGCTTGAGCTTGTTCAGTTCGGCCTGGGCCTTGGTGTAGGCATCCTTGGGCAGGCCAGCGGCTTCGATGCGCTTTTTCAGCTCTTCGACTTCGTTGTGGCCTTCGTCGCTGTCACCGAGTTCTTTCTGAATGGCCTTCATCTGCTCATTCAGGTAGTACTCACGCTGACTGCGCTCCATTTGCTTTTTCACGCGGCCACGGATGCGCTTCTCGACCTGCAGCAAGTCGATCTCGGCATCCAGCAGCGCCAATACGTGTTCGACCCGGGCAGACAGGTCGATGATTTCGAGGATTTCCTGCTTCTGCTCGATCTTCAGCGCCATGTGCGCGGCCATGGTGTCCACCAGGCGGCCGGGCTCATCGATGCTGTTGAGGGAGGACAGCACTTCGGCAGGCACTTTCTTGCCCAGTTGAACGTACTGTTCAAATTGGGCCAGCAGGCTGCGCACGAATACTTCGGACTCGCGGTCCGGGGCGTCGACTTCGTCGATCAGCTGCACTTCAGCGCGGCAATGGCCGTCGACTTCCATGAAACGCTCGACGGTGCCGCGCTGCTCTCCCTCGACCAGCACCTTCACGGTGCCATCGGGCAGCTTGAGCAGTTGCAGCACGGTGGCGACGGTACCGACGCGGTACAGGGCGTCTTCGCCTGGGTCATCGTCGGCTGGGTTCTTCTGGGCCAGCAGCAGGATCTGCTTTTCGCCCGTCATCGCGGCCTCGAGGGCTTCGATGGATTTCTCGCGCCCCACGAACAGCGGGATCACCATGTGCGGATACACAACGACATCACGCAATGGCAGGAGAGGCAATTCGATGGTTGTCTTCATGATTTCGCCTCTACAGCGGCCCTGGGGCCGTAGACAGATGGAATTGAGCTTGTAGTCAATGTGGGGGCAGCCCCGAAAAAAAACAAGCGCTGCGGCGCAGGAAAAGCAAAGGGGCCCGAAGGCCCCTTCCTGTTTCTAGCCGCAGTACGACTTATGCGTCTGGCGCAGCCTTTGCCGGTGTCTCACTGTTTTCGTAGATTAACAGTGGCTTGGACTTGCCTTCGATAACGCTTTCGTCGATCACCACTTTACTGACGTCAGTCTGCGAAGGGATATCGTACATGGTATCCAGCAACACACCTTCGAGGATCGAACGCAGGCCACGGGCACCGGTCTTGCGTTCCAGCGCGCGATGGGCCACGGACTTCAGCGCATCGGTGCGGAACTCCAGGTCCACGCCTTCCATTTCGAACAGCTTGGCGTATTGCTTGGTGAGGGCGTTCTTCGGCTCGGTCAGAATCTGCATCAGCGCAGCTTCGTCCAGCTCGTCGAGGGTTGCCAGCACCGGCAGACGGCCGACGAATTCCGGGATCAGACCGAACTTGACCAGGTCGTCAGGCTCGACTTCACGCAGGGACTCGCCCACTTTCTTGCCTTCCTGCTTGCTGCGCACTTCGGCGTTGAAACCGATGCCGCCGGCCGTGGAGCGGTTCTGAATGACCTTTTCGAGGCCCGAGAACGCACCACCGCAGATGAACAGGATGTTACGGGTATCGACCTGCAGGAACTCCTGCTGAGGATGCTTGCGACCGCCCTGCGGCGGTACCGAGGCCACGGTGCCCTCGATCAGCTTCAGCAATGCCTGCTGCACGCCCTCGCCCGAGACATCACGAGTGATGGACGGGTTGTCGGACTTGCGCGAGATCTTGTCGATCTCGTCGATGTAGACGATGCCCATCTGGGCCTTCTCGACATCGTAGTCGCACTTCTGCAACAGCTTTTGAATAATGTTTTCAACGTCCTCGCCGACATAACCCGCTTCGGTAAGCGTGGTGGCGTCAGCGATGGTGAACGGCACGTTGAGCAAGCGGGCCAGTGTCTCGGCCAGCAGCGTCTTGCCCGAACCGGTCGGGCCGATGAGCAGGATGTTGCTCTTGCCCAGCTCGACGTCGTCGTTCTTCTTGTCACGTTGATTGAGGCGCTTGTAGTGGTTGTACACCGCTACCGCCAGAACCTTTTTCGCGCGTTCCTGACCAATGACGTACTGATCCAGGATGCCGCTGATTTCTCTAGGCGAAGGCAATTTATGCGCGTTGCTTTCTGCCTGGGCTTCCTGCACCTCCTCGCGGATGATGTCGTTGCACAGGTCGACGCACTCGTCGCAGATAAAGACCGAGGGGCCGGCAATCAATTTGCGCACTTCATGCTGGCTTTTGCCACAGAAGGAGCAATAGAGCAATTTGCCGTTGTCCTCGCCGTTGCGGGTGTCAGTCATTCGATCGATCCAAATCCGATAGGCTTGCCACACAAGATGAAGGCAATCGCGGGGTTTTTCAAGTCCACAGGTGGCCGGTTGTGCCAACCACCTGGCATTTGCCTTGCTTACGCGGGCATCTGACGCTTGTTGATCACCGAATCGACCAGGCCGTATTCGGCCGCACGCTCGGCGCTCATGAAGTTGTCGCGGTTGGTGTCCTGCTCGATCTGCTCCAGCGTCTGGCCGGTGTGGAAGGCCAGCAGTTCGTTCAGGCGCTGGCGGATCGACAGGATTTCACGGGCATGAATGTCGATATCCGACGCCTGCCCCTGGAAACCGCCCAACGGCTGGTGAATCATCACCCGCGAGTTCGGCAGGCAGAAACGCTTGCCCTTGGCGCCACCGGCAAGCAGGAACGCACCCATGCTGCAGGCTTGGCCGATGCAGGTGGTGGACACGTCCGGCTTGATGAACTGCATGGTGTCGTAGATCGACATGCCAGCTGTCACCGAACCGCCTGGGGAGTTGATGTAGAGATGGATATCCTTGTCCGGGTTTTCCGCTTCAAGGAACAGCAACTGCGCGCATACCAGGTTGGCCATGTAATCTTCCACAGGGCCAATCAGGAAAATCACCCGCTCCTTCAGAAGGCGCGAGTAGATGTCGTAGGCGCGTTCGCCACGAGCCGATTGCTCGACAACCATCGGGACCAGGCCGCCTGCGGCCTGGATGTCAGAACTCTGCTGAATATAAGAATTGCGGGACATGTCTCGCACTCACTCCCAAATAGTCATGTCTTGAATACGCATAAGCCAGCGCGAAGGCTGGCTTATGGTGGTGTTCCAACGCTGGAAGGGGATCAGTCGGCTTGTGGAGCTTCAGCCGGCTTTACCGCTTCTTCGTAGGAGACCGCTTTGTCGGTCACACTAGCTTTCTGCAGAACAGTATCCACAACTTGCTCTTCAAGCACAACCGAACGCACTTCGTTCAGTTGCTGGTCGTTCTTGTAGTACCACGCCACGACCTGCTCTGGCTCCTGGTAGGCCGAGGCCATTTCCTGGATCAGCTCACGTACGCGGGCTTCGTCCGGCTTCAGCTCGTTGGCCTTGACCACTTCGGCGACGATCAGGCCCAGGACAACGCGGCGCTTGGCTTGTTCTTCGAACAGCTCGGCCGGCAGTTGGTCTGGCTTGATGTTGCCACCGAACTGTTGAACGGCTTGAACGCGCAGGCGGTTCACTTCGTTTTCCAGCAGAGCCTTTGGCACTTCGATCGGGTTGGCAGCCAGCAGACCGTCCATGACCTGGTTCTTCACCTTGGTCTTGATGGCCTGGCGCAGCTCGCGCTCCATGTTCTTGCGAACTTCGGCGCGGAAACCTTCCAGACCGGTTTCCTTGATACCGAACTGGTTGAAGAACGCTTCGTTCAGCTCAGGCAGGGTCGGCGCGGAAACGCTGTTGACCTTGACGGTGAACTCGGCGGCCTTGCCGGCCAGGTCCAGGTTCTGGTAGTCCTCTGGGAAGGTCACGTTCAGCACGCGCTCTTCACCGGCCTTGGCGCCAACCAGGCCATCTTCGAAGCCCGGGATCATGCGGCCGGAACCCAGCACCAGCTGGGTGCCCTGGGCCGAACCACCGGCGAAGACTTCACCGTCGACCTTGCCGACGAAATCGATGTTCAGCTGGTCTTCGTTCGCAGCGGCGCGGTCGGCAGCTTCGAAACGCACGTTCTGCTTGCGCAGCACTTCCAGCATGTTGTCCAGGTCGGCATCAGCCACTTCGGCGCTCAGGCGCTCGACGTTGATGGACTCGAAACCTGCGACGGCGAACTCCGGGAATACTTCGAAAGTCGCGATGTATTCCAGGTCCTTGCCCTTTTCGAACACTTTAGGCTCGACAGCCGGGGCACCGGCTGGATTCAGCTTCTGCTCAACCACGGCTTCGTAGAAAGTCGCCTGAATCAGGTCGCCCAGGGCTTCCTGACGTGCGGAATCTTCGTAGCGCTGACGAATCACGCTCATCGGCACTTTGCCAGGACGGAAGCCTGGAACCTTAGCGCGACGGGCAGTCTGTTGCAGACGCTTGTTGACTTCGGTCTCGATGCGCTCGGCAGGCACGCCGATGGTCATGCGGCGCTCGAGAGCGGAAGTGTTTTCAACAGAAACTTGCATGGATTTTCCTCGTTGCACAGACGTTAGCCGGCCATTTCCGACCCCAATCAAGGGCATGCATTCTAGAGGGTCGAACACAAGAAGTCACCCTGTGCAAGACAGCTTGGAAAAAGGAGTTGCGAAACCACCGCCAAAGCCCGGCCACAAAGGGCTTGGCAGAGGCTTGCAGGGTCGCCGACGGGCCTTTTCGCCCGCGACGGGCGGCACAGGCGCAAGGTTCAGCCGATTGACATTGACTGACGTATCTTTTCGAAATATTTACGTTCGTAGACAAACAGTTACAAATTTTCGGTGTCTGATTCATCAGTACGGGTGCATTACCCCCGACACCAGGAGACAACCGTGATCAACAAACTGACCAAACTGACTGTGGCTGCCGTGGCCGCCCTGGCCATCCTGAGCACCTCCGGGTGCATTATCTTCCCTGACCATGGGCATGGTGGCGGGGGTTATCACCACGGATGGTATCGCTGAGTCGATGATGGAAATGAAGAAGCCCGCCTTGTGAGAGGCGGGCTTTTTTGTGGGTGATGGGCGGACTGGGTGCATGGCTTGGGATCTCTGGCGCCCTTGAGGCCGAGGGCCGCCCGCGCGGCGCTCGGCCTCGAAAACACCCCGAACCCAAACCCAGAAAACAAAAAAGGCGCCTGACTCGCATCAGGCGCCTTTTTCATGAGATATGGGGTGGACGATGGGGATCGAACCCACGACAACAGGAGTCACAATCCTGTGCTCTACCAACTGAGCTACGCCCACCATAACGCGGGTGTTACCAGTGCCCCAACAGCAAACGAGGCGATACAGCTTGAATGGTGCGGACGAAGAGACTCGAACTCTTACAGCTTGCGCCGCTGGAACCTAAATCCAGTGTGTCTACCAATTTCACCACGTCCGCTTTTGAAGCTTTTAAAGCAAAGGCGCCAGACTTTCATCAGGCGCCTTTCGAAATATGGGGTGGACGATGGGGATCGAACCCACGACAACAGGAGTCACAATCCTGTGCTCTACCAACTGAGCTACGCCCACCATATTGCGCTACTTGTGCCAAAGCTGCCTAATGGCGCACCCGGCAGGACTCGAACCTGCGACCATCCGCTTAGAAGGCGGATGCTCTATCCAGCTGAGCTACGGGCGCTTATTTAATTTGCACTCGGGGACGACTACAAATTTTAAGCTTCAGTCCTGCTGAGTTAAACCACTAACTCTGCCTGACCTTTTTCACCAGTGCTAGGCTCTGCCCGACAAGTGCGACGAATGTTATAGACGCCCTGGAGGGGCGTCAACTGTTTTCTTGAAAAAATTCATTTTTTTTAAGGGGTTAGCGGAATCGTCGGACCAAGCGCCTTTGCCCTGCTTCTATAGCATGCGAGAATACCCGCACCTTTTCTTCCCTCTCGATGGTTAATCACGCGTCATGACTGCACAACTAATCGACGGCAAGGCGATCGCCGCTAGCCTGCGCCAGCAGATCGCCCAACGGGTCACCGAGCGCCGCCAGCAAGGCCTTCGCACCCCCGGCCTCGCCGTGATCCTGGTCGGCAGCGATCCTGCCTCCCAGGTTTATGTCTCGCACAAGCGTAAAGACTGTGAAGAGGTAGGCTTTCTGTCCCAAGCCTTCGACCTTCCTGCCCAGACCACCCAGCACGAGCTGGAAAGCCTGATCGACCGTCTGAACGATGATTCGAACATCGACGGCATCCTGCTGCAACTGCCCCTGCCGGAGCACCTGGACGCCTCCAGGCTGCTCGAACGCATCCGCCCGGACAAGGATGTGGACGGTTTCCACCCTTATAACGTCGGCCGCCTGGCACAACGGATTCCGCTGCTGCGCCCCTGCACCCCGAAAGGCATCATGACCTTGCTGGAAAGCACCGGACAGGACCTCTACGGCATGAACGCCGTGGTGGTGGGCGCCTCCAACATCGTCGGCCGCCCGATGGCCATGGAACTGCTGCTGGCCGGCTGCACCGTGACGGTGACTCACCGTTTCACCCAGGACCTGGCCGGCCACGTCGGCCGCGCCGACCTGGTGGTGGTGGCCGCCGGCAAGCCCGGGCTGGTCAAGGGTGAGTGGATCAAGGAAGGCGCCATCGTCATCGACGTGGGCATCAACCGCCAGGCCGATGGCAAGCTGGTGGGCGACGTGGTGTACGACACCGCCCTGCCCCGCGCCGGCTGGATTACCCCGGTACCGGGTGGCGTCGGCCCCATGACCCGCGCCTGCCTGCTGGAAAACACCCTGTATGCCTGCGAAACGCTGCATGCCTGAGTGACACCCCGGCCCGAAAAAACGCCGCAGCCCTGAACCCGGGGCCGCGGCGTTTTCATGTGCGCCATCGGTTACTTGCGCGCCGCCTCCCAGGACGTGAGCCACTGGGCATAGCTCACGGTTTCACCCTGAGGCTTCTCGTTGGCCAACTTCGGTTTCGGCGCGCCCGGCTGGCCCCACCACAGCTGGGCCAGGCGCGGGTAGTCAGGCACGTGGGTGCCGGTAGGTGTCCATTGCACACGGGCTGGGCGACCTGGTTGCGAACAAACCAGATCACCAGCATGCCGGGCAGAATGGTCAACACCCCGGCGGCGGCGCACACGCCTCAGTCAATGCCCGAGCCAATCAGCGGGGCCAGCGAACAGACCCGCGGCAGTGTGGTGGGCAGTATCCTGGGTGGCCTGCTGGTGGGTATCCTGCTCGCACGCAATTGCAGCCCCCCCCCGGGGAGCCACGTCGACACCTCAGCCCAGCCGCGCTTTCTCGAAAAACCGCAGGCGCTCCCCGCCGCCCTGATAGCGCCCTCGTCCCGGCCCGACCCGGGAGAGTTGCTGCGTGACAACGACGGCAACATTTCGCCGCTGGCGCGCCGGCTGGGGGTCAGTCGCAACACCCTGTACAAGCGCCTGCGCGCCTGCAAGACAGACCGCTGAGCCTGCGCGCATGTACATAGACATTGATACCGTTTCCCTGCGACCGCCCTCTTAAACTGAGCGCCCCTCAACGGACAAAAGGACCTTGTCATGACCGCGCCACCACCTGCCCCCACGGCCAACCCCACTGCCGCCCATTACGACATCGTGAAAAATGCGGTTCCCACCTGGCTGCTCCACGCCGGTAACGACATCCATGCCCGGATGCGGACAGCGGGGGCTTCGAGCCCCGCCTGGTACGTGAAAGGCCGCAAGGACATGCCCGAGGTGATCGAACAACTCGCCGTCAGCTACACCGACTATCGGGTCAGCCTGCGCGAGGTCAACGAAATCTTCGACCTGCTGCCATCCCCCGAAGGCTTCGCCCGCTCCAAACTCGAAGCCGAACTCGAAAAACGCTTCGGCGTGAAACTCGATGTCACCGGCACGTACCTGTTCCACGCCCGCCACGCCGTGGTCGACAACTCATTCGCCGGTGCCTCCAAAGACCCGATGGTGCAGTTGCAGAACGCCCGCAAAGCCGCGACCAGTACGCTTTTGCAAGCCGCGATGCAGAATTTCGAAGCCATGGACGCCGCAGTCGGCGGCATGGACGACGGCGCCATCCGCGCCGGGCTGTATGAAGACTACCCCCTGGAAGTGCTGGCCATCCGTGGCAAACGCCTGAGCATCGAGCCGCATGAATTTGCCAGCCTGTGCCGCGACCTGGACCTGGGCCAACAGTACCAGGACCACATCGACCTGCTATTGCAGTGGCTGCAGCGCCCGGGTGACGCCCCGGGTACAGGCCGCGCTGAGGTGGCCGCGCGAGTCAAACTGCTGGAGCGTGCAACGCTGCACGTGCACGCCCACGTGGCCTTGCTCAAGGGCGATATCGATGTCGACCTGCATCGACGGTTGACCGGCCTGACGGCCAGCTCGCCATATACTTCGTTCAGCCACCTCAGCCTCTTCGACACGCCATTGACAGGGGTGATGCTGATCCACGACACACGGCGTTCAGACGGCCTTGAACCCATCGTCGCTTACATCCCCGACGACCCTGTGGCCCCGCTCAAGCGTTACCCTTCCCGCCTGGCCCTCATGCAGGCGCTGCGTGACCGCCTGATCGAACCGGCATACCAACGGTTTTTCGCCACCCTGGTTCCGGCGCGTGAGCGCAACCGAGTGTTCGCTCGGCTGCAGCAAACCCTATACCCCAAAGTGTGGAACAGTGCCCAAGGCTGGTACGAGACCAGGCTGAACAAGAACGCCGCCATCCACCTGAGCACGACGCCCTTCGACACCTATTGGCTGGAAGCGCTGCACGACCGCAAGGTTGCCACGCTCAAGGACGATGCCCGTTTTCACCTGGTCCCCACCGCCGACGAAGACCAGAAAACCCGCGACGCCAGACTGCAGTATTTCGAAGACAAGTTTTTCGACGCCCTGAACGTCGCGGCGTTCGTGGTACCGGGCGTGGGTGAGATCATGCTCGCGGTGACCGCCGCGCAGTTGTGCTACAGCACCTATGAAGGTTTCGACGCACTGGTCAAGGGCGATCAGGACAGCGCCTTCGGCTACCTGATGGGCGTGGTGGACAACCTGGCGATGATCACCCTGATGGCTGCGGGCGGTGCCGGGCTGGCCGCCGACCTGCCCGGGGTGAGCGTGCCCGAGCCGGTGAAGGCCATGCGCCCCGTCACCCTGCCCGACGGCACCAGGCGGTTGTGGAAGCCGGACCTTGCGCCCTTCCACCACGACGTGGTGCTGCCCGCGGCGTTGAAACCCAATGAGCTGGGCCTGTATGAATATGGTGGCAGACTATGGCTGCCCAAGGACGGCCGTACCTACCGGGTCAAGCCGACCCCTTATCGCCTGGCGCACCCCGAGCGCTCGGACGCGTACGGGCCCCCTCTGCGTCACAATGGCAAAGGCGCCTGGCTGCATGAGCTCGACCGCCCTCAGGACTGGGAAGGTAGTGAACTGTTCCGACGCCTGGGCCCGATGACCGACGGCCTCAGCGACGAAGCCGGTCAGCGTATCCTGCGAGTCAGCGACACTCATGAGGCCGTGCTGCGCCGCTCACTTTCCGAAGGGGAGCGACCACCGGCGCTTCTCGACGATTCCTTGCAGCGCTTTCGCCTGAACCAGGAATTGGAAAGTTTCATCGACCAGCTCGAATCGGGCATGACCGTGAGCGACGGCCCCCTGCAGTTGCAGCTGTTGAGTGAGACACCCGGGTGGCCAGCGGGGCGTCAGCTGGAATGGGTAGACACTCAGGGAAACACGCTGCGGACGTTTGGTGCCCGGTTAGGCAGCGGTCACAGCATTCGAGTGGTGGACGGCAGTGACCCCCTCCGCTCGGTACTTGACCAACTTGGCGAAGCCGAAATCAAGGCGCTGCTGCGCGAAGACTTCGGTGCTGGCAGGCTGAGCACCACGGCCCGTGCCCGCGAGCTTCGCCGACAGTTGGCCAGCCGCGCACGACAGAACAGGGGCCGCCTGTTCGAACAGCGTTACCAGGCCATGCAAGCCAGCGACGATGCCATGGCCCTGCGGATCCAGCAGCAATTCCACGACCTGCCCCGCTCGGTCACCGATGAGTTGGCGGCCCATCTCACCGCGCAGGAGCGCCACGTGCTGCAGACCCAGGGCACACTGCCCGAACGCGTGGTCGCCGAAGCCCGCTTCTACCGGGAGACGCTTCGCCTGACGCGGGCCTACGAAGGCCTTTACCTGGACACGGGCCCCAACGCGGACGCCGAGATCATCAAACTGCACAGCATCGAAGCATTGCCGGGCTGGTCCCCAGAGGTACGGATTCGCGTGCGCGATGGATCTTTCCACGGCGATGTTCTGGACCAGGTAGGTACCGACACAGCGGCCATCGACAAGGTGTTGATCAAGGACGCCGGCCAGTACGAAACCCGCGACAGTGACAATCGCCACCTGCATGGTCGGGACGATGTATATGGCGCCGTGCTGCACGCCTTGCCGGACGCCCAGCGGGCGGAACTCGGCTTCCCCGGCGCCAACCAGCAACACGCACTGCAACAAACGGTGCGCGATGCACCGCTGCTGCCCCGCCACACAGCCCGTGAGCTATTGCACATGGCCCCCGAAAAGCCGGGCACCAGGTCACCGATGGGATTGGCGGAAGGCAGGGCGGGCATGCCCCTGCAAGGACCGGCTCGGCCTGGACGAATCATCACCGAAGACAGCCTGCTGGATAAAATCCGCATTCTGGAACTTGAAGCGGCCTTCAACGCCCACGCCCGAACCTTGCTGGAAGAGCTTTACCACGCAGGGCTTGACCGCGAGACCATCGACGCCCACCTGAACCGCCTGCTCGATGAGCAGCAACAGCTGCGGGCCACGCTCGACGAATGGGTGATGGAGTCTGCCGCCCTTCCCTCGCTGGACCCAGTGCGGGCCAGCAGTCGACAACGCATTGGCGATGCCCTGTGGCATTTCTGGCGGAGCAGTGCGCTGCGCGAAACCGGCCGCGGGGCCAGCGAGCTTCGCCTTGAATACGTGTACTTGAGCGACTTTCCAGCTCGGCTACCCACGTTCCTTGCCGAGCGTGTCGAGCGCCTCAGCCTGCGGGGCCTGCGCATGAACACCGAGGCCCCCCCGGACTTTGCCAACCTGCTGACCAATGAACTGGAAGCGGCGATCCAGGCCGAACGCACCGCCGTGCAGCAGCTATTGCAGCGCTTCCCGGCCGTGACCGCGCTGTCGGTAGAAGGCACCGTGGCGCCGGGATTCGCCTGGTTCCGCGACTGGCCCGCTCTGATTGCAGACCAATACCCCGGCCTGACCGAACTACGGCTGACGGACCTGCGCCTGGCCGTGCAGGAATCAACCCTGGCCTCGATACGCCGCCTGCCACGGCTACGCCACCTGGATTTGAGCGGCAACCCGTTTTACACCCAGCTGAACCTTGAAGGCCTGCAGTTGGACTTCCTGGGGCTGGACCGCACGGCAGACCAATGGAGTGTGCTGCGACCCGACTGGTTCAGCCCCGGTGTACTGGATCGCACCGCGCAACTCTCGGTGCGCGGCAATCAGATCAGGGAACTGCCCGCCGCGCTCCTCGAAAACCCAGTGGGCAGCGCGCACCAGACACGCGTGATCGTGCGTGACAATCCTCTGCCACGGGACACCATGATCACCGCGCGAATGGGCGAACAGGCGGGCAGCCGTTTCATTTTCGACACGGACCTGCCCGAAGAAGAGCTGCAGGTGCTGCTGCGCGACAGGCGAGAACTGCAACAGGCCCTGGACGACTGGATGGCAACCTCCTCATCTTCCAGCCACCTCGACGCGCAACGCCAGGCGGTGCGCCAACGCACCGCGCAAGCGATCAACGAGTATTGGCGCATCTACAGTGTCGAAGGCGCGCGCCCCTTCCTGGAACTGGAAGGCGCCGCGCTCGCTGACTTCCCGGGTACCCTGCCAGAACGGTTCCACGAGAACGTGCACCACCTGACCATCACCGGAACCGATGCCACCGCAGCACAGATCAATAGCGTGCTGCAGCGCTTCCCCCGCCTGCGAAACCTCATCATGACCGAGCACGTACGTGCCATGACCGAACTGCCAGCCGCCCTGGAGCGCATGACCGACCTGCAGGCCCTGAGCCTGGTGGACCAAGGACTGACCATAGACCAGGCGGCTCTGGACGCCCTCGCTCGGCTGCCCTCGCTTGAATCGCTGGTGCTGAACAGCAACACCTTGGGCACCATCACCAATGCGCGTCAGCTTGCCAGCCGCAACATGGCGTGGTTGAGCCTGGACAATACCGGTATCAGCCAGTGGCCGGAATGGTTGGGCGACCTGATCCCCAACCATCTGGAACGCCTCGGGCTGGAACGCAACCAGTTGACCGAACTGCCGGAGCACATCCTGGCCAACCGACGCTCCGACACCGGCCACACGGTCATTGAACTGCGCAACAACCCGCTCACCCACGAAACCATGCGCAGGGCGCACATCTCGGAATCCTACTACCGGCCCTACGCCTTCGACATGGATTTGCCCGCGGACATCCTGGAGTTGTCGCAAAGTGACACGCACAGTTCGGACTCAGATAGCAGCACGCACTCCGCGCACAGCCCGGGTTTGCACGCTGAAGCCGATGCCCAGGTTGCTACCGCCGAGCCATGGCTGCACGGCGATGTCGAGGCCGAGCCCGCTCGACGTCAGGCCTGGGAACGGATAGCCGCCGATAACGATGCCAGTCAGTTGCTGAACATGATCGACCGCCTGCGCCAGACCGCCGATTTTCGCCAGCCCACCACCCGTGTCGAGCTGACCCGACGGGTCTGGACGGTGCTGCAGGCATGCGCCGATGACCCCGAACTGCGACTATTGCTCAACGGCATGGCCGAAGAACCTCTGCAGCAACTCTTGAACCAGGCCACTTGCCCCGACGGCATCAGGCTGGCCTTCAACCAGATGGAAATCCAGGTGTTCACCCGCCAGTCGCTGGCAGGTATTGAAGACGCACAGCGAGGTCGGGCACTTGATGGTCTGGTACGCCAGTTGTATCGCTCCCATGAACTGGACCGTTTTGCCATCCAACAGGCCGGCGCGCGCGATCAGGCGGAGGTACGCCTGGCGTACCGCCTGCGCCTGGCTGAGGAGTTGAACCTGCCGCTGCCACCTGGGCGCATGCTGTATGAAGGGACCGCTGATCTGCGTCCGGGCGAACTGCAAGAGGCGCGCCGCCATGTACAACAGGGGGAACAGGGTGAACCGTTCCTGTCATATGCGGCAGACCGGGATTTCTGGGAGGCCTACCTGCGTGATACTTATCCCGAGCGTTTTGCAGCGTTGAAAGCAGAGTACGAATCGCGAGTGCTGAAGTTGACCGAGGACTCGCCTGGGGAGTCGATCGAGCAGTTGGGTGACCAGTTCAAGCAGTTGGAAACCCAATGGCGCAGCAACGAACGGCGATTATTGATGGAACTGACGACGCTGGAGGGCCGGCGCTACGCCTGATGGCCTGGCGGTACCCGGGACGCGGCCTGGCGACCACTGCCACGGGGCTGTGCACCCAGGCAGAAAAAAGGGGCGGTGCCAACGGCACCCCCCCTTTTTCAACCTGCGGTGGTCAGTCCGCCAGGCGCCAGGTGGTGGCACCCTTGCCGTCTTCCAGCACCACGCCCATGGCGGTGATCTGGTCACGGATGCGGTCCGACTCGGCCCAGTCCTTGTTGGCCCGCGCCGCCAGCCGCGCGGCAATCAGGGCTTCCACTTCAGCCGCGTCAACCTTGCCTTCGGCACCTGCACGCAGGAAGTCATCGGCTTCCAGTTGCAGCACACCCAGCAACCCGCCCAGTTCACGCAGGCGCGCCGCCAGGCCCGCCGCCGCGTCGACATCGCTGTCACGCAGGCGGTTGATCTCGCGCACCAGGTCGAACAGCACGGCGCAGGCTTCCGGGGTGGCGAAGTCGTCGTTCATGGCGTCGGTGAAACGCTGAACGTAATCCTCGCCACCGGCGGCAGCCACCGCCGGCAGGCCCTTGAGCGCATGGTAGAACCGCTCCAGCGCGCCCTTGGACTCGCGCAGGCTGTCCTCGGAGTAGTTGATGGAACTGCGGTAGTGGCTGGACACCAGCAGGTAGCGCACCACCTCCGGGTGATACTTGGCCAGCACGTCGCGAATGGTGAAGTAGTTGCCCAGGGACTTGGACATCTTCTCACCATTGATGCGGATCATGCCGCAGTGCATCCAGGCATTGGCGTACTGCTGGCCAGTGGCGGCTTCGCTCTGGGCGATCTCGTTCTCGTGGTGCGGGAACTCCAGGTCGTTGCCACCGCCGTGGATGTCGAAGGTGTCGCCCAGGCAGCAGGTCGACATCACCGAGCACTCGATGTGCCAGCCCGGCCGGCCCGGGCCCCATGGCGATTCCCAGCTCGGCTCGCCGGGCTTCACGCCCTTCCACAGCACGAAGTCGAGCGGGTCCTGCTTGGCCTCGTCCACTTCGATGCGGGCACCGATGCGCAGGTCTTCGATCTTCTTGCGCGACAGCTTGCCGTAACCCTGGAACTTGCCAACGCGGTAGTACACGTCGCCGTTGCCAGGGGCGTAGGCGAAACCCTTGTCGATCAGGGTCTGGATCATCGCATGCATGCCGGCGATGTGGTCGGTGGCACGTGGCTCCAGGTCCGGCTTGAGGATGTTCAGGCGCGCTTCATCCTCGTGCATCGCGTCGATCATGCGCGCGGTCAGGGCATCGAAGCTTTCGCCGTTGTCCCGCGCGCGGTTGATGATCTTGTCGTCGATGTCGGTGATGTTGCGCACATAGGTCAGGTCGTAGCCGCTATGGCGCAGCCAGCGGGTCACCAGGTCGAAGGCGATCATGCTGCGACCATGGCCAATGTGGCAGAAGTCGTACACGGTCATGCCGCACACGTACATCCGCACCTTGTTGCCGTCCAGCGGCTTGAAGACTTCCTTGCTCTTGGTGAGCGTGTTGTAGATCGTTAGCACGATGATTCCTTAGCTGCCCCACGAGTCGCGCAGGGTGACGGTACGGTTGAATACCGGACGACCAGGCTGGGTGTCTTTCAGGTCGGCGCAGAAGTAGCCTTCGCGCTCGAACTGGAAGCGGTCTTCCGGCTGTGCGTTGCCCAACGAAGGCTCGGCGCGACAACCGGTCAGCACTTGCAGCGAATCAGGGTTGATGTTGTCCAGGAAGGTGGCGCCTTCCTCGGCCTTTTCCGGGCTCGGGGAGCGGAACAGGCGGTCATACAGACGCACCTCGCACTCGACGCTGGCGGCGGCCGGCACCCAGTGGATCACGCCCTTGACCTTGCGGCCCTCGGGGTTCTTGCCCAGGGTGTCGGGGTCGTAGCTGCACAGCAGCTCGACGATGTTGCCGTCGGCATCCTTGATGGCCTCGTCGGCACGGATCACATAGCTGCCGCGCAGGCGCACTTCACCGGCCGGTTCCAGGCGCTTGTAGCCCTTGGGCGGCTCCTCCATGAAGTCGTCGCGGTCGATGTAGATCTCACGGGCGAACGGCAGCACGCGCACGCCCATGTCTTCTTTGGGGTGGCGTGGCAGTTCCAGGGTTTCTTCCTGGCCTTCGGGGTAGTTGGTGATGGTGACCTTCAGCGGGCGCAGCACGCACATGGCACGCGGGGCGTTGCGGTCCAGGTCGTCACGGATGCTGAATTCCAGCATGTTCATGTCCACCACGCCGTCGGAACGGTTGGTGCCGATCATTTCGCAGAAATTGCGAATGGACGCGGCGGTATAGCCACGACGCCGGAAACCCGACAGGGTGGACATGCGCGGGTCGTCCCAACCCTGCACGTGCTGCTCGTCGACCAGTTGCTTGAGCTTGCGCTTGCTGGTCACGGTGTAGCTCAGGTTCAGGCGGCTGAACTCGTACTGGCGCGGGTGGCTGGGCACCGGCAGGTTGTCCAGGAACCAGTCGTACAGCGGCCGATGGCCTTCGAACTCCAGGGTGCAGATGGAGTGGGTGATGCCTTCGATGGCGTCGGACTGGCCGTGGGTGAAGTCGTAGTTGGGGTAGATGCACCACGTGTCACCGGTCTGGTGGTGGTGGGCATGGCGGATGCGATACAGGATCGGGTCGCGCAAATTCATGTTCGGCGAGGCCATGTCGATCCTGGCGCGCAGCACGCGCTCGCCGTCCTGGAACTCGCCAGCTTTCATGCGGGCGAACAGGTCCAGGTTCTCTTCCACCGAACGCTCGCGGAACGGGCTGTTCTTGCCAGGCTCGGTCAGGCTGCCACGGTATTCGCGGGCCTGTTCCGGGGTCAGGTCGCAGACGTAGGCCTTGCCGGCCTTGATCAGGTCCACGGCCCAGTCGTGCAACTGGTCGAAATACTGCGAGGCATAGCGCACTTCGCCGGCCCATTCGAAGCCCAGCCATTTGACATCACGCTCGATGGCGTCGATGTACTCCTGGTCTTCCTTGGCCGGGTTGGTGTCGTCGAAGCGCAGGTGGCACACGCCGCCCAGCTCCTTGGCCAGGCCGAAGTTCACGCAGATCGACTTGGCGTGGCCGATGTGCAGGTAGCCGTTGGGCTCCGGCGGGAAGCGGGTGACGATGCTGGCGTGCTTGCCCGAGTCCAGGTCGGCCTGCAGGATCGGCCGCAGGAAATTGGTCGGGACTACCGGCGCGCCTTTGGCGTTTGCGGCATTGGGAGCGTGATCGGCGGTGGGCTTGCTCATAGGATCCTTGAAAACGTACCTGTGGCCATGGGTAGGCCGACTAAATCAAAGCGCTTATCATAGCCGAAGCTGTCAAGTCGCTGACAGGCCAGTCTGCCGGGTTTCGCCGGCCGTCTGCGAAAAAACAGCCTCGAAATGCGTATCGCGACCTGTAAACTGCGCGTCAGGGTTATAAATGACCCGCCACATTCTCTAAAGAAGAGCGAATCCTGAAATGTCCAAAGTAAAACTGACTACCAACTTCGGCGACATCGTGCTGCAGCTGAACGCTGACAAGGCTCCGAAAACCGTGGCCAACTTCATCGAATACGTCAACGCTGGCCACTACGCCAACACCGTGTTCCACCGCGTCATCAGCAACTTCATGATCCAGGGCGGCGGTTTCGAGCCTGGCATGAAGGAAAAGAAAGACAAGCGCCCAAGCATCCAGAACGAAGCCAACAACGGCCTCTCCAACGCCAAGTACACCGTTGCCATGGCCCGTACCATGGAGCCGCATTCGGCTTCGGCGCAGTTCTTCATCAACGTCGCCGACAACACCTTCCTGAACCACAGCGCACCGACCGTTCAGGGCTGGGGCTATGCCGTGTTCGGTGAAGTGGTCGAAGGCAACGACGTGGTCGACAAGATCAAGGGCGTGGCCACTGGCTCCAAGTCGGGCCACCAGGACGTACCGGTAGAAGACGTGGTCATCGAGAAAGCCGAGATCATTGAGTGATTCTGCTGATCTCTGATCTGCACTTGCAGGAAGAACGTCCGGACATTACCCGGGCGTTCCTGGAGTTTCTCGCCGGGCGCGCTCGCTCGGCGAGCGCTCTTTATATTCTGGGGGACTTTTTCGAAGCCTGGATCGGCGACGATGGCATGACCCCCTACCAGCTTTCGATCGGCGAGGCCCTGCGCGCCCTGAGCGACAGCGGCACGAAGATCTTTCTGATGCACGGTAACCGCGACTTCCTGCTTGGCCGGCGCTTCTGCAAGCTGGCGGGCGCGACGCTGCTGCGCGACCCCAGCGTGGTGGACTTCTACGGCGAGCCAGTACTGTTGATGCACGGCGACAGCCTGTGCACCCGCGACGAAGGCTACATGCGCATGCGCCGCATCCTGCGCAACCCGCTGACGCTGTTCCTCCTGCGCCACCTGCCCTTGCGCACCCGCCACAGGCTGGCACGCAAGCTGCGCAGTGAAAGCCGCGCGCAAACCCGCATGAAGGCCAACGACATCGTCGACGTCACGCCCGAGGAAGTGCCGCGGGTGATGGCCGAGCACAAGGTCACCACCTTGATCCACGGCCACACCCACCGGCCCGCCATCCACAAGCTGCACGCAGGCGATGCGCCGGCGCGGCGGATTGTACTGGGGGATTGGGACAAGGATGGGTGGGCGTTGCAGGTGGATGAGCAAGGGATGTCGCTGGCGGCGTTCCCGTTCTAGACCGCGCCGCCTTTTTCCCGCGCTTCGCTCGGTCTCACCCGGTCAGCAAGAGCCGTGTGGGACCGGGCGAAGCGCGGGAGCGCCGCCCCAACGATCAGTGGCCCGCGGCCTCCGGCCCGGCCTTGGCGCTGAACGGCGGTTTGGCCAGCCAGACGATCAGAATCAACCCCATGAACATCCAGCCCAGCAGCGTGAAGTAATCCACGGTGGAAAGCATGTAGGCCTGCGCCTCGACAATCCCATCCAACTGCTGATAGGTCTTGAGCCCCGCCCCGCCCATCTGCTGAATCGCATGCTGGGTCGCCGGGTCGTACGGCGTGATGCTTTCCGTCAGGTAGGCATGGTGCTGGTCCGCCCGGCGAATCCAGATCCAGGTGGTCAGCGAGGCGGCGAAGCTGCCGCCCAGGGTCCGCAGGAAGGTCGCCAGGCCCGAGCCGTCAGCGATCTGCGCGGGCGGCAGGTCCGAGAGCAGGATGGTCAAGGTCGGCATGAAGAACAGCGCCACCCCGATACCCATGAACATCTGCACCAGCGCCACATGGTTGAAGTCCACCTCATTGGTAAAGCCCGCCCGCATGAAACAACTGGTGCCGATGGCCAGGAACGCCAGCCCCGCCAGAATCCGCAGGTCGAACCGGGTGGCGTATTTGCCCACGAACGGCGACATCAGCACCGGCAATATGCCCAGCGGCGCCACCGCCAGGCCCGCCCAGGTGGCGGTGTAGCCCAACTGCGTCTGCAACCACTGGGGCAGGATCAGGTTGATGCCGAAGAACCCGGAATAACCCAATATCAGCACAATGGTGCCGAAACGGAAGTTGCGGTACTTGAACAGCTTCAGGTTCACCACCGGGTGCTCGTCGGTCAGCTCCCAGATCACGAAGAACGCCAGGGCAATGGCCGATATCACTGCGCCGATAATAATGAAGTTGGACTCGAACCAGTCAGCGTCGTTGCCCTTGTCGAGCACGATCTGCAAGGCCCCGACCCCGATGATCAAGGCAATCAGGCCCACGTAGTCCATGGGCTGGCGACTGGTGACCACCGGCCGCGCCGCCAACTGCTGGCGCACCACCAGGCAGGCGAAGATACCGATGGGCACGTTGATGAAGAAGATCCACGGCCAGCTGTAACTGTCCGTGATCCAGCCTCCCAGGATCGGCCCGGCGATGGGCGCCACCACCGTCACCATGGCCAGCAGTGCCAGTGCCATCCCCCTTTTCGCCGGGGGGTAGACCGCGATCAGCAGCGTCTGGGTCATGGGGTACAGGGGACCTGCCACCACGCCCTGGAGCACGCGGAAGCCGACCAGCTCGGGCATCGAGGTGGAAATACCGCACAGGAATGACGCCAGCACGAACAGGATGGTGGCCCACAGGAACAGCTTCACCTCGCCGAACCGTCGGCTCAGCCAGCCGGTCAGCGGCAAGGCGATGGCGTTACTCACCGCGAACGAGGTGATGACCCAGGTGCCCTGCTCGGAGCTGACCCCCAGGTTGCCGGAAATGGTCGGCAATGCCACGTTGGCGATGGTGGTGTCGAGCACCTGCATGAAAGTCGCCAGCGACAGGCCGATGGTGCTGAGCAGCAGGCTGGGCGGCTTGAAGGAAGCGTTGCTCATCGCAAATCCCCGGAAAAGAAGTCGATCAGGCCCGGCGCGTGCGCACCGGGCCTGCGGATTGGCGAATCAACGTTGGGCAGTGTTGCCGGCGCCAACGCTGTTGTCGTGGATCAGGCGGTTGATCATGTCGTCGGCTTCACCCAGTTGGCGGTCGTAGACCTGGGTGCTGAACGACGCTTTTTGCGGCGGCTGCTGGGCCAGTACCGGGCCGCTCTGGTCGTGCAGGTTGACGTCGACCACGGTGGACAGGCCGATACGCAGCGGGTGCTTGCTCAGCTCATCCGGGTTCAGATGGATACGTACGGGTACCCGCTGAACGATCTTGATCCAGTTACCGGTGGCGTTCTGCGCAGGCAGCAACGCAAAGGCGCTGCCGGTGCCGGCGCCGAGGCTGTCCACGGTGCCGCTGAACTTGACGTCGCTGCCGTACAGGTCGGCGGTGATGTCCACCGGCTGGCCGATGCGCATCTTGCTCAGCTGGGTTTCCTTGAAGTTGGCGTCTACCCACACCTGGTCCAGGGGAATGACCGCCATGGTCGCGGTACCCGGCTGGATACGCTGGCCCAGTTGCACGGTACGCTTGGCCACGTAGCCGGTCACCGGCGCGATCAGCGTGGTACGGGCATTGGCCAGGTAGGCCTGGCGCAGTTGCGCCGCGGCAGCCATCACTTCCGGGTGGGTGGCCACGGTGGTGTCATCCACCAGCGCGGTATTGCTCTTCAAACCCTGCTGCGCGTTGGCGACCGCCGCCTGGGCGGCGTTCAGGTCGTCACGGGCGTGGGACAGCTCTTCCTGGGAAATCGCCCCACCGGCAGCCAGGGTACGACGACGGTCGTAGTTGTCCTGGGCCTTCTTCAGGTCGGTCTGGCGCGACAGCAACTGCGCCTTGGCGCCGTCGACGTTGCTGTACAGGCCGCGCACCTGGCGCACGGCCTTGGCCAGGTTGGCCTGGGCACTTTGCAGGTTGACCTTGGCGTCGGCCGGGTCGAACTCCAGCAGCACTTGCCCGGCGTGTACCAGGTCGCCGTCGTCGGCGCCGATGCTGGTGACGGTACCCGTGACCAGCGGAGTGATTTCCACCACGTTGCCGTTCACATAGGCGTCATCGGTGCTTTCATTCCAGCGGCCGTACATTTCGTACCAGCCCCATACGCCGAGGCCACCCAGGATCACCAGCAGCAACAGAAGGAACAGCAGTATTTTGCGCTTGCGCGGGTTGCCGGCGTTGGGGGTGTCCGATTGCGGAGCCTTGTCCGGTGTATTTGTAGCGGAGGCAGTAGCCATGACAGATACCTAGCTTATTCAGTCTGTGTTGCGTGTGCGGGAGTGGTGGCGGCCTGGGCGACGTCTTCGCCCTGATAACCGCCGCCCAGGGCTTGCATCAACTGGATCGACAGGTCGATCTGTTCGGCGTTGAGGCTGGCCAGTTGTCGTTGTGCCTGCAGCAATTGCTGCTCGATGGTCAGCACGTCCAGGTAGTTGCCGATACCCGAGCCGTAACGCAGGGTGCCGGTGTCGAAGGACTGCTTGGCAATGCTGGCCGCGCGCGCCTGGGCCTTGATCTGCAGGTCGATGGCGTGCAACTGGTTGACCGCGTCGCTGACATCGCCAAGGGCCTTCACCAGGCTCTTGTTGTACTGCGCCACGGCCAGGTCGTAATCGGCGTCCGTGGCGTCGAGGCTGGCGCGCAGGCGGCCACCGTCGAAGATCGGCAGCGACACGGTGGGGGCGATGTTGAAGAACTTGCTGGCGCTGCCGAACAGGGCATCACCCAACAGCGACTGGGTGCCGGCGGCGGCGCTCAGGTTGAGGTTGGGGTAGAAGCGCGTCTTGCTCGCGGCAACGTCCTTGCTCGCGGCCTCCACGCGCCAGCGGGCAGCCACCAGGTCGGGGCGCCGGCCCAGCAGTTCGGCGGGCAGCACGGAAGGCAACGCCACCGCGGCCGGTTGCAACACCTTGGGCCGGGCAATTTCGTTGGCACGATCCGGGCCTTTGCCCAACAGCACGGCCAGGGCGATCTTGGCGCTCTGCAAGCGCTTGCCGGCGTCTTCGGCCGACGCCTGGGAGCTGGCGGCCAGGCTTTCGGTTTGCTGGAACTGATAGTCGCTGTCGATACCCGCCGTCAGGCGTCGCTGGCCCAGTTCGAGCATCTGCTGGGTGCGCTTGAGGTCGTCCTGGGCCAGGTCGTACATGATGTACGCCTGGCCCAGGTTGCTGTAGGCACGGGCGACATCGGCGGCCAGGGTCAGGGCCGCCGCCTGGCGGTCCACTTCGGCGGCACGGGCCTGGCCCAGGGCCGCTTCCCAGGCGTCACGCTGACCGCCCCACAGGTCGAAGTTGTAGTTGAACGACAGGTCAGCCTGGCGCACGGTGGCATACAGGCCGCCGATGCCTTGCGGGTCCTGCACTTTGGGCAGGCGCTCGCGGGTCACACCGGCCTGGGCATCCAGGGTGGGCATGCGCGCCGCATCGGCGGCGTAAGCGGCGGCATCGGCCTGGTGAGCACGGGCCGCGGCCACCTGCATGTCGGGGCTGTCGCGCAGCGCTTCGCGGATCAGGCCGTCGAGCTGGTCATCGCCCAGGCTCTTCCACCAATCGGCCCTGGGCCAGGCAGCCGGCGACAGGGTCACGCCCTTGAGCGTGGCGTCGGCATGAAGGTTTTTTGCATCAGTGGCCACACCTGAGGTGGTCAGGCCATGGAAGTTGGCGCAGCCGGCCAGGCTCATGGCCAGGAACACCAGGCTGAACCGGTTGCGTAAGGACTTGCCGCTCATTTAGCACCTACCCGCAAGGCGGTGAGGGTGTCCCCTGCCGCCAGCAATACTTTGGTTAAGATTCGTTCCAGGCTTTCCAGTTCATCCGGGGCGAGCACGCCTACCAGCTCGTTCATGGCCGCGGCGCCCACCACCGGCAACTTGCCCGCCAGTGCCAGGCCGGCCGGTGTGAGGGTGACCCGTACCTGACGGCGATCATCGGCACAAGGTCGACGGCTGATGAAGCCTTTTTGTTCCAGTCGGTCGAGCATGCGCGTCATCGAGCCGCTGTCCAGCGACAGGTAGCGGCACAACTCGGCCGGCCGGTCGACATCGAACTGCTCGATGATGATCAACACCTTGAACTGCGCGGCAGTGACCCCTTCGGGGACCAGGTGCGTATCCAGGATGCGGTCCTTGACGGACGACGCACGGCCCAGCAGCAAGCCGATGGTGCAAGTGCGAAAGTTTTCCGGGGTGAAATGTTTCATCGTGCAAAAGCCTGCCTAGGCAGTAATTTATACAAGATGTTACTGCCTAGGCAGCTAATGTCAAATTAAATTGTTAGCTTGCTTATTATTCAGACGTTCAGGGGCGGGGGAAATTCAGTGACCCTGTGGTGCGGCCTTCCCGAGCTTCGCCCGGTCCCACAGGGTTCGGGGGGGGTATCAGGCGGCGGGCACGCCGCTGTGAAAGCGGAATTCCGCGTCAGGGCTGAGGATCAGGTCGGCTTCCACCGCCCGCACCTTCTCCACGGTGCGGGCAATATCCTCGGCCTCGCCATATTGATGCGCCAGCTTCAGGTAACCCTGGTAGTGCCGCGCCTCGCTCTTGAGCAGCCCGTGGTAGAACGCCCCCAGTTCTTCGTCCAGGTGCGGCACCAGGGCCTCGAAACGTTCGCAACTGCGCGCTTCGATGAAGGCGCCCACCACCAGGGTGTCCACCAGCTTCACCGGCTCATGGTTGCGCACCACTTTGCGCAGGCCCGACGCATAGCGGCCAGCCGACAGTGGACGCAGCTCGATCTTGCGCTTTTTCATCAAGCGGATGACCTGCTCGTGGTGCACCAGCTCCTCGCGGGCCAGACGCGACATCATGTTGATCAGATCGGCGTGCGTGCAGTATTTGGCGATCAGGCTCAATGCCGTGCTGGCGGCCTTGAACTCGCAGTTCTTGTGGTCCACGAGCATGGTTTCCTGGTCGGCCAGGGCCGCGTCGACCCAGGCCTGCGGCGTCCTGCAACCGAGGAACTCATGGATTTCAGACAGCATGCTCGACTCCTCAAGGGGCGCAAAAGCCGGCGATTATACGGACGCCACGGCCAAGCGCCAGCCGCTATGCTTGATACAGGACAGGGCGGCGGACTGACGGCTGTCTATAGTAGTGGCATGCCTACCTCGCAGGAGACCCGTCATGCAAGCGATCCGCAGCCTTCTGGTGGTGCTGGACCCCGGGCACGCCCACAGCCAGGCGCTGACCCGCGCGAAGTTGATTGCCGGTGTGACCCAGGCCCACCTGCACCTGTTGATGTGCGACCACCACCAGGACCATAGCGCCCTGCTGAGCCTGCTCAAGACCCAGCTTCACGACAACGGCTTCAGTGCCAGCGCCGAGCAGGCCTGGGAAGGCAGCCTGGAAAAGACCATCATCAAGGTGCAGCAAGCCGAAGGCTGCGGCCTGGTGATCAAGCAGCACGTTCACGAAAGCGCGCTGAAACGCTTTCTGCTGACCCCCACCGACTGGAAGCTGCTGCGCCAATGCCCGTGCGCGGTACTGATGGTCAAGAGCGAGCGGCCCTGGAGCCACGGGGTGATCCTGGCGGCGGTGGACGTGGGCAATGCTGACGGCGAGCACCGGCACCTGCATGCGTCGATTATCGAGCACGGTTTCGACATCGCCCGCCTGGCCAAGGGCGACCTGCATGTGATCGCCGCCCACCCCTCCCCCATGCTGTCGGCGCCAGACCCCACATTTCAGCGTTCCGAAACCATCGAAGCGCGTTATCGGGAACAATGCCTGGCGTTCCAGACCGAATTCGATATCGACCATGCGCACCTGCACATCGCCGAGGGGCCGGCGGATGTGCTGATTCCATTTACCGCGCAGAAACTCAAGGCCGCCGTGACGGTGATCGGCACGGTGGCGCGCACCGGGGTGGCGGGCGCGCTGATCGGCAACACCGCCGAAGTAGTGCTCGACACGCTGGAGAGTGACGTGCTGGTGCTCAAGACCGACGAGATCATCGCGCACCTTGAGGAGTTGGCGCGGGGGTGAGGCGGTGTATCTACCGGCCTCGTCGCGAGCAAGCTGTGCTCCCACAGCGTTCACACTTAATCAAGGTGAACACGGTGGGAGCACAGCTTGCTCGCGATGAGGCCAGTAGCCATCCTGCAGGATTCAGCCAGCAAACGTATCCTGGAGAAACCCCGGTGCGATGTAGCGCTCGTAATGCGCCTCGGACAGCAGGAAAAATTCCCGATCAATGGCGTCGCGCAATTCCGGTAGCTCCCAGTCGCGGAATTCCGGCAGCAAAGCCATGCCATACGCCTCCAGCTGGTTGATGACCCGCGCGCCACGGGCGATCAACTGGTAGGCCCAGCAGTATTCGGACTGGTGCGCCACGAAACGGATCTTGCGTTGTTCCAGCTGTTGGCGCAGCTTGTCCTTGTCGAAGACTTCCAGCTTGGCCACCATCACCTGCACCAGCAACTGTTCCAGGCGCAGCCACACCGCGCGCTTGGCCTCGTCGTCGTAACCGTTCCAGTGGATGACCTCGTGGTGGAAGCGCTTGCAGCCGCGGCACACAAGGTCCCCGTAAACCGTGGAACAGAGGCCTACACAGGGGGTCTTGATGGACTGGTTGGACATGGCTTGGCAACGCTTTGAAAAGTAAGACAGGCGGCCATGTTAGCCCTTTGTCTAAGGATGATCACCCCTGAAGTGGTAGGGCTTAACTTACCTTTCTTGTTTTTTTGCCGTAGAATCACGCTGCCTTTTTAGGCACCAATGTCCGCTAGAAGCTGTTTTCAAAGCGTCACGAGCACAGTTATCCGACAGAACGGCGTTGGCGCAGGTATTTTCAGGCAAAGATACCTGGCGCCAGCCCTCATCAGCTCCCCGTTCTGGAGGCGTAAAACTTTGAAAGCAGCTTCTACAAGGAATTCCTGCAGCCCCGGCCTCGACGGCGGGAAAGCCGTGCAGCGCATGGGCGCGGGAATGACTGGATGAGCGTCCCGGACAGGGACCACTGATGAGGGTAATAACTGTGCTTGAAGCCTACCGCAAACACATCGAAGAGCGTGCCGCCCAGGGTATCGTGCCCCAGCCGCTTAACGCCGAACAGACAGCCGGCCTGGTCGAGCTGCTGAAGAATCCTCCCGCTGGCGAAGAAGCCTTCCTCGTCGACCTGATCACCAACCGCGTGCCGCCAGGCGTGGACGAAGCAGCCTACGTGAAGGCCGGTTTCCTTTCCGCCATCGCCAAAGGCGAAGCCACCTCCCCGCTGATCGACAAGAAGCGCGCCGTTGAGCTGCTGGGCACCATGCAGGGCGGCTACAACATCGCCACCATGGTCGAGCTGCTGGACAGCGCCGAGCTGGCCCCGGTCGCGGCCGAGCAGCTCAAGCACACCCTGTTGATGTTCGACGCCTTCCACGACGTGGCCGAAAAAGCCAAGAACGGCAACACCCACGCCAAGGCCGTGATCGAGTCCTGGGCTGACGGCGAGTGGTTCAAGAAGCGCCCTACCCTGGCCGACAAGATCAGCCTGCGCGTGTTCAAGGTGACCGGCGAAACCAACACCGACGACCTGTCCCCGGCGCCTGACGCCTGGTCGCGCCCGGACATCCCGCTGCACGCCCTGGCCATGCTGAAAATGGCCCGCGACGGTATCGTGCCGGACGTGCAAGGCTCCATCGGCCCGATGAAGCAGATCGAAGAAATGCGTGGCCAAGGCTTCCCGATCGCCTACGTCGGTGACGTGGTCGGTACCGGTTCGTCGCGTAAATCGGCGACCAACTCGGTGCTGTGGTTCTTCGGCGACGATATCCCTTACGTGCCGAACAAGCGCGCCGGTGGTTTCTGCTTCGGCTCAAAGATCGCCCCGATCTTCTACAACACCATGGAAGACGCCGGCGCCCTGCCGATCGAATTCGATGTCTCGAACATCAACATGGGCGACGTGATCGACCTGTACCCGCACGCTGGCAAGGTCTGCAAGCATGACAGCGACGAAGTCATCACCACCTTCGAACTGAAAACCCCCGTGCTGCTGGACGAAGTCCGCGCTGGCGGCCGTATTCCGCTGATCGTCGGCCGTGGCCTGACCGAAAAAGCCCGCGCAGAGCTGGGCCTGGGCCCGACTGACCTGTTCAAGCTGCCGGAAGCCCCGGTCGACACCGGCAAGGGTTTCACCCTGGCGCAGAAGATGGTCGGCAAGGCCTGCGGCCTGCCGGAAGGCAAGGGCGTGCGCCCTGGCACCTACTGCGAACCGAAGATGACCACCGTGGGTTCCCAGGACACCACCGGCCCGATGACCCGCGACGAGCTGAAAGACCTGGCCTGCCTGGGCTTCTCCGCCGACCTGGTCATGCAGTCGTTCTGCCACACCGCCGCCTATCCGAAGCCGATCGACGTGGTCACCCACCACACCCTGCCGGACTTCATCCGCACCCGTGGCGGCGTGTCCCTGCGCCCAGGCGACGGCATCATCCACAGCTGGCTGAACCGCATGCTGCTGCCTGACACCGTCGGCACCGGCGGCGACTCGCACACCCGCTTCCCGATCGGCATCTCGTTCCCGGCCGGTTCCGGCCTGGTCGCCTTCGCCGCTGCCACCGGCGTCATGCCGCTGGACATGCCGGAGTCGGTACTGGTGCGCTTCAAGGGCAAACTGCAACCGGGCATCACCCTGCGTGACCTGGTACATGCCATCCCTTACTACGGCATCCAGAAAGGCCTGCTGACCGTCGAGAAGAAAGGCAAGATCAACGCCTTCTCGGGTCGTATCCTGGAAATCGAAGGCCTGGACGAGCTCACCGTTGAACAGGCATTCGAACTGTCCGACGCCTCGGCCGAGCGTTCCGCCGCCGGTTGCACCATCAAGCTGCCGGAAAAGGCCATCGCCGAGTACCTGAAGTCGAACATCACCCTGCTGCGCTGGATGATCAGCGAAGGCTACGGCGATGCCCGCACCATGGAACGTCGCGCACAGGCCATGGAAGCCTGGCTGGCCAACCCTGAGCTGCTGTCGGCCGACGCCGATGCCGAATACGCCGAGGTCATCGAAATCGACCTGGCCGACGTCAAGGAGCCCGTCCTCTGCGCCCCGAACGACCCGGACGACGCGCGCCTGCTGTCCACCGTTCAAGGCCAGAAGATCGACGAAGTGTTCATCGGTTCGTGCATGACCAACATCGGTCACTTCCGCGCCGCCGGCAAACTGCTGGACCAGGTCAAAGGCCAACTGCCAACCCGCCTGTGGCTGTCGCCGCCGACCAAGATGGACGCTCACCAGCTGACCGAGGAAGGCTACTACGGCATCTACGGCAAGGCTGGCGCGCGCATGGAAATGCCAGGCTGCTCGCTGTGCATGGGCAACCAGGCACGCGTGGAGCCGAACAGCACCGTGGTCTCGACCTCCACCCGTAACTTCCCGAACCGTCTGGGCGATGGTGCCAACGTGTTCCTGGCCTCCGCCGAACTGGCCGCCGTTGCCTCGATCCTGGGCAAGCTGCCAACCGTCGAGGAGTACATGGAGTACGCGAAGAACATCGACAGCATGGCTGCCGACGTTTACCGCTACCTGAGCTTCGACCAGATCGCCGAATTCCGCGAGGCAGCTGCCAACGCGAACATTCCGGTGGTTCAGGCCTAAGCCCGACCGGTACTGAAAAAACCGTCCACATGCGTGGGCGGTTTTTTTTTGCGCGCTGCTTGAGCAGTCCGCATCAGGTGCTGGATGGAAGATCAGGTGACGGCAAGCATGGCTGCTGGCAAACAACATGAAAACACAGCAACGACTGCCAGCCGCCATGACCTGCCATCGCACTACAACATAGAAAGCCAAGGAGACAATTCCTCCTGAACCAAAAGAACCAGCAGATCTATCTTCCATGGCAATGCCACACCTGAGGCATCAATCGCCTCATGCAGATCCCACCGCTAAGTACTTTTGCCAGGAGGCAACCATGAAGAATATTCCAGACCGCTCATTCAGCGCAGTCATCGACTGCTTCACCGATGATCAATTCTATGGACTGACCCATGAGACCCAAGGCTGGCTGGTCACCGACGCCAACCAAAGTGGCGGCCTCATGTTTAACTTCGAGTATATCGAGCGCACCGAAAACCGACTTCATTACAACATCAGCATGGCCCGCGGTACCTTCGAGGGCAGCCGGGTCGGTATCAGCACCAACTCCTATATAGGGCTCTACAAGATCGCCGCGGTCTCGGCCTTTTGGAAAATGGAGCCTCTGAACAGCGAATGGGAACCAGGCCAGGCGTTGAATTTTCGATGGAGAGATAATTTGGGACAGGTGGTGTCGATGCGCAGGTATTACCCGCTGGGTGGTTACCTGCCCGATGCGGAAGGTCGTCACCATGATGCCCAGTTCCTCTGCTTGAATCATGACGATGCCGTGCCGCTCACCTTCCGCGCACGGAACATCACATTCATTTGAAAACCCACTGTCGATCAATGGAAAACCCCATTCATCAATGAGTGGGGTTTTCCTTCAGCTGCAGTGCACACAGGGAGCTGCGAGACTGGGGTCACGCCCCGCAGCATTATCGAATATTGATGGTGGGGCGTTCCACCGGCCACAGTTGCTGCACGATCTGTGCGCGGAACCTCAACGGCCACGCGCCCTCCCGGTTCACGCACAGGTACTGTGCGACAGCAGGCCTGGCACCCGGGTAGGCTGGCTTGAGGGGCAGGCCTTCTTGAGTGATCGAGACGCATTGCCCAAGGTTGTCGCGCCAGGTGAAGGAAAACACCCGCTCTTGCTCGTCGTACTCAAGTATTTCTGCTTCCCAGAATGGCGCGACCGAGGCCAGGTAATAAAAGCCCAGATAGCCTCGTGCATTGATGCCGAGCCTGGCATCACCGTAGTCGCCGCCCGGTGCCGCTGTGATGTTGTAGTGAATTCGATCAAGCGTGTGCTCGAGGTAATCGAAGCGCAGTAACAGTGTTCCCGCACTGCCATCACGCCTGACCAGCCAGCCACTCTGCCCTGGTTCCCTGGACGAAGTATAACCCAGCACCCCTTCGTAGCCCGGTGTCTCGCAATACACGTTCGCGGTGAACGACAGTCCTTTGAGTTGCTCCATGACGACCTCCTTGTACCCGTGGATGGCGGACCGCGTGGAATATCCACGGCGGCCCTTTCCGTCACAGGAAGTTTTCTATCGTGGCAGTAAACTCAAGCACGGTGCCTTCCCGCTTCCCCGCGATGAGAAAGCGCTCCTGACGGCATTGAACCGGCGAATCGAATTTCGGATACGGCGTACAGACTCGCAAGGGGACCGCGACGCGATGCCCCTCATGATCGCGCAGGAAGAACCTCAACTGCCCGGCGGCCTCGTTATAGTCGATCAGCTCCATTTTCCAGCCTTCCGTCACCTCTGCCTCGCGATAAAGCCCCAGGTAGTCATTACGGCTGAGCCCCAATGTATCACCCGCGCGTTTTCCGGCATCCGGCCCTGCCTTGATGCGATACATGATGCGGTCTTCGCCATGCTGCTGGTAATCGAACTGCAGAGAAACGGGAAGCGCGCCCTTTTCCCCTGCCATCAACCAGCCACTCCCCAATAAATTGTCGTACTCCGACACTACAACAGGTCCCGCGAACATCGGCGTTGCAATGGATACACTGGCAACAAAAGATTTCCCTTCCAATTGATTCATGTCGACCTCCTGGTCATATGACGTTCTGACGTTATTTCCTGTACCGGCCTCTCAAATATGCAGAGACATATTCAATCTAGCACCCCTGAAATCTTCAGGACCATCAATAACTACCTACAGCAACTGAATGACTTGCGCCTTGAATTGGGCCGCTTCAGGCGCCCGGACATTCAGGTAGGTGTCTCGGTAAATACCCACCCGCTGCCCGAGATTGTCACGCAGGTTAAAATGAATATTCTCGCCTATGACCCACTCACCCAGCGGTTCGAGTTTCCAGTGGTCTCTGACGTCAGCAACTGTGTATAGCCCTAGATAATGATTCAGGCTAAGACCCAGTTTGGCGCCAGGGAAATATTCATTGTTGTGGGCATGAATCTCGTAATGAAGACGATCAGCTGTCGGCGATTCGATATAGTGAAAACGCAACTGCAGCGGCTCTGCGGTTTCACCCACGACCAACCAGCCCGTCTCGGTGTGCAGTATCGAATCGGACCACCCCACCTCGCCTTTATAAGGCGGCGAGGTGCAAAAAAGTTTGCCGATAAAAGATCTGCCCTTGATATCTTCCATGATCTCGTTCCCGTCGTTGGCCACCGTGCATTCGGTGTAACGGGGAAGGTAGGCCCGGGGCAACGTGAAAGACAGAGTGAAACAGCCCCACTGAAAGTGGACAGCGGGGGCAGTGCTCACTGGCGGGAGCTGCTTGCCAGCTCCTTCAGACATGAATGCCGTCGCGCAACGGGCTGCGCGACGGCGGCAGAGTAGCGTCAGGCAGCCACGGTAGCGCCGCTCAGGGCCAAGTCCATCAACTCCCGGTTCGCCACCGCATACATGGCGTAATCGGTGCCGGTTGCGGCCTTGAGCTCGTCGAGCATGGCCCGCCAGCGTTCCGCCATGGCCGTATGCTGCTCAAGCCACAACACCATGCGCTCGTCCATGTCCGCGGGGGCATTGGCCATCTGCAGCACGGAAATGGTGATCGCCCGCTGCTGGAAGTCGATATCGTCACGGAACGCCTCGCGGGCCAGAGCCTGCCAGTTGTTTTCCACCGGCAGGCTGCTGATCTGCTGCAGGTACCAGTTCAAGTCCAGCGAGCTGCCCACGGCGAAGAACGCCTTGGCCACTTCGGCGGCATTGTGACCGGTGACGTCCGAGGCCTCGATGATCGGCAGCAGGGTGTACAGATGGCTGGTGCCCGCCACCATGCGGGCCAGCAACTCCGGCACACCGGCTTCGACGTAGCCCTGGTAGCGGGTCTGCCAATGCTCGCGGGTCGGCCCTTCCAGCAGCTCATCGAGCTTGAGGCCCAGCGCGGCGATATGTGGCCCGAAGTGGGCCACGTCGCGGCCAGCGTCCTGCTCGTTGCGGCGGCTGCGCAGGAACCAGCGCGTGGCGCGGCGGCCCAGGCGCATCAGCTCATCCATCAACGCCAGCTGCACGTCGGCGGACACCTGGTAGTCCAGCGCCTCGATCTGGCGGAACCAGTGCGGCAGGTGGAAGATGTCACGCACGATCACGTAAGCCCCGGCCACGTTGGCCGGGCTCATGCCAGTGGACTCCTTCAGGCGCTGCACGAAGGTGATGCCCATGTTGTTGACCAGGTCGTTGGCGATCTGGGTGCTGACGATCTCGCGCTTGAGGCGGTGGCGACGCATGGACTCGGCGTACTGGTTGACCAGGCTGGGCGGGAACGCCGTTTCCATGTCGCGGGTCAGGTAGGCATCGTCCGGTACCTGGGACTTGAGCAACGCTTCCTTGAGGTCGATCTTGCTGTAGGAGATCAGCACCGACAGTTCAGCGCGGGTCAGGCCCTGGTTGGCCGCCGCCCGCTCCAGCAACTGCTCCTCGGTGGGCAGGAACTCGATGGCGCGGTCAAGCTTGCCGCGGCTTTCGAGGTCGGCCATCAGGCGCTTGTACTCGGCGATGCGCTCGTAGGCACGGCGCGCCGCCAGGGACAGGGCCTGGGTCTGCTTGTAGTTGTTGCCCAGCACCAGGTGGCCGACTTCATCGGTCATGCTGCCCAGCAGCACGTTGCGCTGCTTCTCGGTCATGTCGCCAGCCTGCACCACTTCGTTGAGCAGGATCTTGATGTTGACCTCATGGTCGGAGCAGTCCACGCCGCCAGCGTTGTCGATGAAGTCGGTGTTGGTGGCGCCGCCCAGCAGGCCGAACTCCACTCGGCCCAACTGGGTCATGCCCAGGTTGCCGCCCTCGCCCACCACCTTGCAACGCAGCTCATTGCCATCGACGCGCAAGGCGTCGTTGGCCTTGTCGCCCACATCGGCGTGGCTTTCCTTGCTGGACTTGACGTAGGTGCCAATGCCGCCGTTCCACAGCAGGTCCACCGGCGCCTTCAGCAGCGCATGCAGCAGCTCGGTAGGCGTCAATTTGTCGGCCTGGATATCGAAGCGTGCTTTCATCTGCGGGCTGATGGCAATGCTCTTGGCACTGCGCGGGAAGATACCGCCGCCTTCGGACATGATGGACGTGTCGTAGTCGCTCCAGGCCGAGCGCGGCAGGTCGAACAGGCGCTGGCGTTCAGCGAAGCTGGTGGCCGGGTCCGGGTTGGGGTCGATGAAGATGTGCAGGTGGTTGAACGCCGCCACCAGTTGCAGCTTGTCGCTCATCAGCAGGCCGTTGCCGAACACGTCGCCCGCCATGTCGCCGACGCCGATCACGCTGATGCTGTCCTGCTGCACATTGATACCGCGCTCGCGGAAGTGGCGTTGCACCCCCACCCAGGCACCCTTGGCGGTGATACCCATCTTCTTGTGGTCGTAACCGGCCGAACCACCCGAAGCAAAAGCATCGCCCAACCAGAAGCCATAGTCGATGGCGATGCCGTTGGCGATGTCGGAGAACGTCGCGGTGCCCTTGTCCGCGGCGACCACCAGGTAGGGGTCGTCATCGTCATGACGCACTACGTTGGCCGGCGGTACCACGCCGCCCTCCTTGAGGTTGTCGGTAATGTCCAGCAACCCGGAAATGAACAGGCGGTAGCAGGCGATGGCCTCGTTCTGGATATCGTCACGGCTGCCGCCCAGGGGCAAGCGACGCGGTACGAAACCGCCCTTGGCGCCCACCGGCACGATCACCGAGTTCTTCACCTGCTGGGCTTTCACCAGGCCCAGCACTTCAGTGCGGAAGTCTTCCTCACGGTCCGACCAGCGCAGGCCACCACGGGCAACATTGCCGAAGCGCAGGTGCACGCCTTCCACCCGCGGGCAGTAGACGAATATCTCGAACTTGGGCACGGGCTTGGGCAGTTCGGGAATCAGCCTGGGGTTGAACTTGAAGCTGAAATACGACTTGGCGTGGCCCTTGGCATCCGGCTGGTAGAAGTTGGTGCGCAGGGTGGCCTTGATCAGGTCCAGGTACCGACGCAGGATGCGGTCTTCGTTGAGCACCTGCACATCGTCCAGGGCGGTGACGATCGCCTGCTCCAGGCGCTGCTGCTTGTCGTCCAGGTCTTCGGCGGTCAGCTTGCGGGCCAGGTAGAAACGGGTCTTGAACAGCCGGGTCAGCTCGCGGGCGATGTCGGTGTGGTTGTTCAGGGTGCTGGCGATGTAGCCCAGGTCAAAGCCCAGGCGGATCTGCTTGAGGTAGCGGGCATAGGCACGCAGCAGCGCCACATCGCGCCACGGCAGGCCGGCGGTCAGCACCAGGCGGTTGAACGCGTCGTTCTCGGCGTCGCCCTGCACGATGTGCACGAAGGCATCCTGCAGGGTGTCGTTGAGCTGCTGGATATCCAGGTTCAGGCCTTCGGCAGCGGTGAAGGCGAAGTCGTGAATCCAGAACTCGCGGCCATTGGTATGGCGCAGGCGATACGGGAATTCGCCCAGCACCCGCAGGCCGAGGTTTTCCAGGATAGGCAGCACGTCGGACAACGCCAGCGGCGTGTCGGCGTGGTAGAGCTTGCAGTGCAACTGCTGTTTGCCGGTCTGCGCCAGCGGCTGGTAGAAACTCATCACCAGCGGGCGCTTTTCCGAGAGGGTCTGCAGGTGCTGCATGTCGACCACCGCCGAGTGAGCGGCGAAGCGCTCGCGGTAGCCGGCGGGAAAACCCTTGGGGAAGTCAGCCAGCACGTTGGTGCCCTGGGCTTCGCCAAAAGCCTCCACGGTGAGCGCGGCGTAGTCGTCCTGCCACGAACGGCAGGCCTGCACCACTTCGTTTTCCAGTTGCAGGGGGTCGATGTCGATGCGATTTTTCGGGTCGACGCGCAGAATCAACTGCACCCGCGCCAGCACCGACTCGGAGAAGAAGGTCCAGAATTCGCAGTCGCTGGCCTTGAGGCGCTCCATCAATACCTGCTGGATCTTCTGCCGCACTTCGGTGGAGTAGACGTCGCGGGGCACATAGGCCAGGCAGTAGCAGAAACGCCCGTAGGGGTCCTTGCGCAGGAACACGCGGATCTTGTTGCGTTCCTGGATCTGCACGATGGACATCACCGTGCTGAACAGTTCGTCCACCGGGGTCTGGAACAGGTCGTCGCGGGGCAGCACTTCCACTACCTGGGCCAGTTCCTTGCCCAGGTGCGCCTTGGGGTCGAAGCCGGAGCGGTGCTCGATTTCGGCGACCTTGCGGCGAATGTACGGGATCTGCCGCACGCTTTCGCCATACACCGACGAAGTGTACAGGCCCATGAAGCGGCATTCCTTGATGACCTTGCCGCTGGCGTCCAACTGGCGCACCGACACGTAGTCGGGGTAGGCCGGGCGGTGCACGCGGCTGGGGTGCGCGGCCTTGGCGAAGGACAGCAGCAGGGGTTCATTGAGGTAGTTGACGGCGTAATCTTCGATGCGCAGCTCTTCGGCGGTGAGGCCAGCGCGCAACAGGCGGGTCAGGCCCAGGAAGCTGTTCTCGTCGTACACCAGGTGGCCGCCGTCGGCCTCGTCGGTCACCACGAATTCTTCATAGCCCAGGAAGGTGAAATGGTTGCCCACCAGCCATTCCAGAAAGGTCTTGACCTCAGCCTTTTCGCCCTCGTCCACGGCATAGGCACTCTGGTCCACCAGCGCCAGCACTTCGCGGACCTTGGCCTTCATCGGCTCGAAATCAGCGACGGCAACCCGCACCTCCACCAGCACCTGCTCCAGTTCCTTGGCCAACAGATTCAGCTCGGCGGCATTGGCGCAGCGGTCGATCTCCAGGTACATCAGCGATTCCTGCAGCACGCCTTCGCCCTGGGTGCCCTTCGCCAGCACCTCCAGCAGGGTGCCGTCGGCGCCGCGGCGCACGCTCAGCACGGTGGTCTGCAGGGTATGAATGCTGTAGCCGCGGCGGTTGAGTTCGGTGCGTACCGAATCCACCAGGAACGGCAGGTCGTGGTGCAGGACCTCCACGGCAGTGTGGGTCGACTGCCAGCCATGGCGTTCGTAATCGGGGTTGTACACCCGCACCTGGGGCTGGGCGTGGTTGAACCGCTCCAGCAGGCGCCAGGCCGAGAGGGTACAGCCGGCCAGGTCGCTGAGGCGGCGCTGGGTGAGTTCGTCCATTGAGATGATGCCGAAGAACTGATCAGCGAACAGCGCTACTTGTGGCAGTGCCTGCTCGCCGATGTGCTGCGCCAGGGCCGCTTTCAGTTGTTGCTGGAAGTCGGCTTTGCTGGCCGCGGTGAAGAACGCCATCTGTGGTACTCCGCTTGGGCTTGTTTTTGAATGAAGCGTCGCGTGTATTCCCCTGCTGGGATCAACCATAGCCAACCCGTTGCAACAGGGGAGGAAATTCCGGCCGGGGGCCGGAACAGGGGGTGGCCTGCAAGGCGCATTGGACGTTGCACCAAAATGGAACACCCCCTCAACTGCCCAGCTTACCCAGTGCCACCTGTTGGATACTTGCGAGGCTGCGACATATTCGGTCAACGGGGAGTTGTCGTACGAGCTACACAGGGCGTTGCACACGCCAGTTTCTGATTCTGGGCAAACAGTGTCAGAATCGCTACCTGCCCTCCTACCTTGGTAATAATCATGCAATTTCAAGCCAGCCAGTTGATGGTCAACCCGTGCGACGACGAAGAAGACAACATGGCCCTGGTGTGCTGCCATGACGAAAAGGGCGGCATGATCCTGATTACCCGCCTGGCCGACGACAAGGACGTGGAATTCACCCTGGGCGATGAAGAGCCCTGCTACGTGCGCGACTTCAAGGTGACCCTGGACGACAAGACCCTGACGTTCGAACTGGCCGCCGACGATGCCGACGTATTGAACGGTGACGTGGAACTGGTGATCAACTATGACAGCAGCGAGGTAGACCTGCCGGAAGTCGAAGAAACCCTTCGCAACATCCTCGACGGCACCGGCACCTACGTCAGCCATATCGCCCGCTGATTCCTGAACAGGAGCGCACCCATGACCGGCCAGGTATTCGACGCTCACTGCCACATCATCGACCCGCGTTTCCCGCTGGTCGCCAATGACGGCTACTTGCCGCCCACCTATACGGTGGATGATTACCTGGCCCAGGCCACGCCGCTGGGCGTAAGCAGCGGCGCGGTGGTGTCCGGGTCCTTCCAGGTGTTCGACCAGGGCTACCTGCTCGACGCCCTGGCTCGCCTGGGGCCCGGCTTCGTCGGCGTCACCCAGCTACCCGCCTCGGTGACCGATGACGAGTTGCAGCACCTGGACCGCCATGGCGTGCGCGCGCTGCGCTTCAACCTCAAGCGCGGTGGTTCCGAACAACTGGACAAGCTGGAACCCTTTGCCAAGCGCGTGCATGAACTGCTGGGGTGGCATGCCGAGCTGTACGTCGACTCTCGTGACCTGCACGCGCTGGAGGCGCGCTTGCTGCGCCTGCCGGAAGTCAGTATCGACCACCTGGGCCTGAGCCGCGATGGCTTGCCCACGCTGCTGCGCCTGGCCGAGCGCGGGGTGCGGGTGAAGGCGTGCGGGTTCGGGCGCGTGGATTTTCCGGTAGGGCCGGCGTTGCAGGCGCTCTACGCGGCCAACCCCCATGCGCTGATGTTTGGTACCGACCTGCCGTCCACGCGCGCGCCGCGGCCGTTTCGGGCCGATGACCTGGCGATGATCAACGATGAACTGGGAGAAGATGGCGCGCAGATGGTGCTGTGGGGCAATGCGCGGGATTTCTACCGCCTGTGATGCTCACAGCCCCACCGGGTGATCTTCAGGCTTTCTTGCGAATCCAGTACAGGTAGTGCCCTGCGCTTTCCTGCTGCTCTACCAGCTCATGACCCAAAAACACGCAGAACTTGGGAATATCGCGCTGGGTCGAGGGGTCGGTAGCAATCACTTTCAACAGCCCCCCCGCCGGCAGGTCGCGCACGTGCTGGTGCAGCATCATCACCGGTTCAGGGCAATTCAGGCCGGTGGCGTCAAGCACGCCGTCCACGGCCATTTCAGTAGTTTCAGACATAAAAGACTCCAGAATCTGACGGGCATTGTCGCCCAAAGCCCCCGCGCGGGTCACCCCTTGCGCGCAGGCTTCTTGGCGGGCGTGGCCAGGCGGCGCAGGTGGCAGGTCACTTCCTCGCGGTCGTGGTACAACTGCTTGCAACCGATCTCCACCTCGATGCCACGGGCCTTGAAACCGTCGGCGATGCGTTCCAGCAGGCGCCGCACCTCGGCATAACGCTGTTTCATCGGCAGTTTCAGGTTCACCACCGCTTCACGGCACAGGCCTTCGCCCAACCAGGTTTCCAGCAGGAATGCGCTGCGCGCAGGCTTTTCGACGATGTCGCAGACCATCCAATCCACAGGCGGGCGCGGCTTGTAGGTGAAACCATCGGCCATCAAGTGGGTGACCAACCCCGTGTCCATCAGGCTCTGGGCCATGGGGCCGTTGTCGATGGCGGTCACCAGCATGCCGCGGCGTACCAGCTGGTAGGTCCAGCCGCCCGGCGCGGCGCCCAGGTCGACACCGGTCATGTCGCCGTTCAGGCGCTCGTCCCACTCATCCCGCGGAATGAAGTGGTGCCAGGCCTCTTCCAGCTTCAAGGTCGAGCGGCTGGGGGCTTCGCGGGGGAATTTCAGGCGCGGGATGCCCATGGGCCACATCGCCGAGTTGTCGGCGTCGGCCAGGCCCAGGAATACTTCCCGGCCACTCTTGAAGGTCAGCAACAGTCGTGGCAGCGCCGCGTCATCCACCAGCTTGCCGGCCTTGAGCAGCGCCTTGCGCAGTGGTCCTTCGAATTTGCGACAGAAGGTCGACAGTTCCTTGCCGTCATTGGTGTCCAGCACTTCCAGCCACAGGCTGCCGCAGGTCGGATAAGCACCCAGGGCGTCCAGCAGCACGCTGATACGGTCGGTTTCGGGCAACTCCACGAAGGAGCCCCGCGCCCACTGGCGCAGGAAGATCAGGTCACTGAAGTTCACCTCGTCCATCAGCCGCGCCAGGGCGTCGGGTTCATGGCAGATGAACTCGGCGCAGGCGCTGGCAGGCTTGGCCTTGGCGTAACCGGGCACGTCGAGGTAGGCGGCGAGCTCGGAAATTTCAGCACAGACTTCGTTTTCGAAGCCCGGGCGACAATGCATAAACAGGGTATTCATTCAGCACTCCTGGAACGGCCGCCCGACACTGGGCCACCGCCATGGCGGGCATGCCACTGGCGTGCCGCGCAAAACAGCGCATGATAAAGGAAGTTCGGAACCAGCGACACGCTGTGGCAGTCCAGTGTATTGATAGTTAGCTATGCTTTTTGCCCAGGTCCGTGACCGTGCGGACATTCACAGAGGCGGCGTGAGCTGCGCCAAGCGGCTTGCGCGGCACCTGCCAAGGAGTGATTTCATGCCCTCGCTTGATAGCCTGAAGACCCTCAAGGCGCTGCAGATCGATGACCTTGAGTACCACTATTTCAGCCTGCCCGAAGCCGCCAAGAGCCTGGGCGACCTGCATGCCTTGCCCATGTCGTTGAAAGTGTTGCTGGAAAACCTGCTGCGCTGGGAAGACGGCACCACTGTCACCGGTGACGACCTCAAGGCACTGGCCGGCTGGCTGCGCGACAAACGCAGCGACCGGGAGATCCAGTATCGCCCAGCCCGCGTGTTGATGCAGGACTTCACCGGGGTACCCGCCGTGGTCGACCTGGCGGCCATGCGTGCTGCCGTGGCCAAGGCCGGCAGCGACCCGCAGCGCATCAACCCACTGTCACCCGTGGACCTGGTGATCGACCACTCGGTAATGGTCGACAAATACGGCACCGACCAGGCCTTCGGCGAAAACGTCGATATCGAAATGCAGCGCAACGGCGAGCGCTATGCCTTCCTGCGCTGGGGCCAGAACGCGTTCGACAACTTCAGCGTGGTGCCACCCGGCACCGGCATCTGCCACCAGGTGAACCTGGAGTATCTGGGCCGTACCGTGTGGACCAAGGAAGAAGACGGCCGCACTTATGCCTTCCCCGACACCCTGGTAGGCACCGATTCGCATACCACCATGATCAACGGCCTGGGCGTGCTGGGCTGGGGCGTGGGGGGCATCGAGGCGGAGGCGGCCATGCTCGGCCAGCCGGTGTCGATGCTGATTCCGGAGGTCATCGGCTTCAAGCTCACCGGCAAGCTGCGCGAAGGCATCACCGCCACTGACCTGGTGCTGACCGTCACCCAGATGCTGCGCAAGAAAGGCGTGGTGGGCAAATTCGTCGAATTCCATGGCGACGGGCTGGCTGACCTGCCGTTGGCCGACCGCGCCACCATCGCCAACATGGCCCCCGAATACGGCGCCACCTGCGGTTTTTTCCCGGTAGACGACGTGACCCTGGACTACCTGCGCCTGTCCGGGCGCCCGGCCGCCACGGTGAAACTGGTGGAGGCGTACTGCAAGGCCCAGGGCCTTTGGCGCCTGCCCGGCCAGGAACCGCAATTCACCGACAGCCTGGCGCTGGACATGGGTGAAGTGGAAGCCAGCCTCGCCGGCCCCAAACGCCCACAGGACCGGGTCCCCCTGGCCAAGGTACCGCAAGCCTTCCAGGATTTCGTCGGCCTGCAGATGAAACCCTCCAACAAGGAGGAAGGCCGCCTGGAGAGTGAAGGTGGCGGTGGCGTGGCCGTGGGCAATGCGGCCCAGGCGGGTGAAGCGCAGTACAGCTGGCAAGGCCAGAACCACCGGCTCAAGGACGGTGCCGTGGTGATCGCGGCGATTACTTCCTGCACCAATACCTCCAACCCCAGCGTGATGATGGCCGCCGGGCTGGTAGCGAAAAAGGCAGTCGAAAAGGGCCTCGGCTGCAAGCCGTGGGTCAAGACGTCATTGGCGCCTGGTTCGAAGGTGGTGACCGACTACTACAAGGCCGCTGGCCTGACCCCGTACCTGGACAAACTGGGCTTCGACCTGGTGGGCTATGGCTGTACCACCTGCATCGGCAACTCCGGCCCGCTGGATGAACCCATTGAAAAGGCCATCCAGCAGGCGGACCTGACCGTGGCCTCGGTATTGTCTGGCAACCGCAACTTCGAAGGGCGCGTGCACCCGCTGGTGAAAACCAACTGGTTGGCGTCCCCGCCCCTGGTGGTGGCCTATGCCCTGGCCGGCAGCGTGACCATTGACCTCAGCCGCGAGCCCCTGGGCACCGGCAGCGACGGGCAACCGGTGTACCTGCGGCATATCTGGCCCAGCCAGCAGGAAATCGCCGAGGCCGTGCGCAGCGTCGATACCGCCATGTTCCACAAGGAATACGCCGAGGTCTTCGCGGGCGACGCCCAATGGCAAGCCATCGAAGTGCCCCAGGCCGCGACCTATGTGTGGCAGGACGACTCCACCTACATCCAGCATCCACCTTTCTTCGACGACATCACCGCGCCGCTGAAGGACATCACCGACGTGCACGGCGCGCGCATCCTGGCGCTGCTGGGTGATTCGGTGACCACCGACCACATCTCCCCCGCCGGCAACATCAAGGCCAACAGCCCTGCTGGCCGCTACCTGCAGGAAAAAGGCGTGCAACCGAGGGACTTCAACTCCTATGGCTCACGCCGGGGCAACCATGAAGTGATGATGCGCGGTACCTTCGCCAACATCCGCATCCGCAACGAAATGCTCGGCGGCGAAGAAGGCGGCAACACCCTGTACATTCCCACCGATGAAAAGCTGGCCATCTACGACGCCGCCATGAAATACCAGGCTGACGGTACGCCGCTGGTGGTGATCGCCGGCCAGGAATACGGCACCGGTTCCAGCCGCGACTGGGCGGCCAAGGGCACCAACCTGCTGGGGGTGAAAGCGGTGATCGCTGAAAGCTTCGAACGTATTCACCGCTCCAACCTGGTGGGCATGGGCGTATTGCCCCTGCAGTTCAAGAATGGCCAGAGCCGCAAGTCCCTGGGCCTGACGGGCCGCGAAACGCTGGATATCACCGGGCTCGAAGGGCTGCCATTGAAACCGCGCATGGACCTTGAATTGCGTATCACCCGCGAAGGTGGTGAAACCGAGAAAGTCACGGTGCTATGCCGCATCGACACGCTCAATGAGGTGGAGTACTTCAAGGCCGGAGGGATCCTGCATTATGTGTTGCGGCAGTTGATCGCTGGGTAACAGCCCTGGTCAGGGGTGTGGCTTGCAGGTGCATGGCGGGGCTCAAGACCGCCGAACACCCAACGCCATGCCCTACCAGGCCCAGCGATCCCTCAAGCCAGGCACTTCCCCTCCCGCTCATCGCCACCCGCAAAAAAATATAGATTCAATTTCACCTCCGAACGGCCGACAACCTGTGAAAGCCTTGCGGAATCCACTTGCCATGCGTAACAACCAGCCAGTCACCCAGCGCGAACGGACCTTCCCAGCCCAACAGCGCCTGATCTCCACCACCGACGCCAAAGGCGTGATCACCTATTGCAACGATGCTTTCGTCGATATCAGTGGGTTTTCCCGTGAGGAGTTGATTCGTGCACCCCACAACACGGTGCGCCACCCCGATGTGCCGCAGGCCGTGTTCGAGCACATGTGGGCTACCCTACGCCAAGGTCAACCGTGGATGGGTATCGTCAAGAACCGTTGCAAGAATGGCGACTTCTACTGGGTGAACGCTTACGTCACGCCTATTTTCGAGAACAACCAGGTCGTGGGCTACGAGTCGGTGCGGGTCAAGCCCACCGCCGAAATGATCCGCCGGGCCCAAAGCCTTTACGAGCGCCTGAACCAGGGCAAACCCGCCGTGCCGCGTCGTGACCAGTGGCTGCCCGTGGTCCAGGACTGGCTGCCGTTCATCCTGGTCAGCCAGGTCGGCTTCGGCATTGGCAGCTGGCTGGGCACCTCCTGGGGCTTCGCCGTGGCCGCGGTGCTCTCGGTACCGCTGGGCCTGGTGGGCCTGAGCTGGCAACAACGTGGCATCAAGCGCCTGCTGCGCCTGGCAGAACAGACCACGTCCGACCCATTGATCGCGCAGATGTACACCGACAGCCGCGGCGCCCAGGCCCGCCTGGAAATGTCCATTCTGAGCCAGGACGCGCGCCTGAAAACCTGCCTGACCCGCCTGCAGGACACTGCCGAGCACCTCAACGACCAGGCTACCCAGTCCGATAGCCTGGCCCACAAGAGCTCCGAAGGCCTGGAGCGTCAGCGCGTGGAAACCGAACAGGTGGCCACCGCTGTCAACCAGATGGCCGCGACTACCCAGGAAGTGGCCAGCCACGTTCAACGGACCGCCGACGCCACCCAACAGGCCAATCTGTTGACCAGCCAGGGCCGCAGCATCGCGGGGGAAACCCGCGAAGCCATCCAGCGCCTGTCGGTGGTGGTGGGCGAAACCGGCCAGACGGTGACCCAACTGGCCAAGGACAGCGATGAAATCGGCGGTGTGGTCGACGTGATCAAAGGCATTGCCGACCAGACCAACCTGCTGGCGCTGAACGCCGCCATCGAGGCCGCTCGCGCCGGCGAGATGGGCCGTGGTTTCGCCGTGGTAGCCGATGAAGTGCGGCAACTGGCCCAGCGCACCAGCGAATCCACCGGGCAGATCCACGCCCTGATCGCCAAGCTGCAACAGACCGCCAGCAACGCCGTGCAAACCATGGACGCCGGCCACCGCCAGGCCGAGGAAGGCGTGGCGCGGGTCCTGGAAGCCGACCAGGCACTGGTGGGCATCAGCGAAGCGGTGGCCAACATCACCGACATGACCACCCAGATCGCCGCCGCCACCGAAGAGCAGACCGCCGTGGCCGAAGAGATCAGCCGCAACATCAGCACCATCGCCAACCTGGCCGACCAGACCAGCGAGCAAGCGCAGAGCTCGGCGCTGCTGAGCGAGGAACTGACGCGCACTGCCCACAGCCAGTATTCGCTGGTGGAGCGCTTCAACCGCTGACCCACGCTGCCGGGTCACCGCCGCCGCATGGCGGCGGACCCGACCGCGTCACAGGCGCCGCGGTGCAGCCGGTACGCCGTGCGCGCCGCCAGGCCCGCTGCTGACGTCGGACTGCAGAAACCCCGCCACCGCCTCCGCCGCCGCCTCCAGGTGCTGCTCATGGCTGAACCCTGAGGCCTTCAACGGCTTCAGGTCATGGTCTCCCGCCACCAGCCAGCACAATTCGATGTGCCGGGATAATGCATACCCCTCGACCGCCAACCGATTGCCCAGGGCGTCCCGCTCGCCCTGGACAATCAGCGTCGGCGTGCGCAAGTCCGCCAAGTGCTCGGTACGTGGTTTCTCCGGCTTGCCGGCGGCATAGAACGGGTACCCCAGGCACACCAACGCGCTGGCGCCCAGTTCATCGGCCAACAGGCTGGCCATGCGCCCGCCCATGGACTTGCCGCCAATCGCCAGGGTGCCCTGCACCAGGGGTTCAACCTGCTCATACACCTGGCGCCAGCACTCCAGCAGTTTGGGTTTGGGGTTGGGCGGCCGCTTGCTGCCATCGATTCGGCGCTGGGCCATGTAGGGGAATTCGAAACGCACCACCCCTACCCCACGGGCGGCCAGCTTACCGGCCATCAGGTTCATGAAGCCGCTGTCCATGGGTGCCCCGGCACCATGAGCCAGAATCAGGCAGGCCACGGCCTGGCCCCGCGGCGGCGTCCATAGCCAGCCCTGGTCCTGCGCCAGTGCGGCCAGCTGATCTGCGTCAATGTGGCAACGATGTGCGTGTTTCATGCTTTGCCCACTCAAAAAGAATCATCCGCCATCATAACGAGTGGCCAGCGCCTTGTGGGCCAAGGGACAACTCGCCCGCCAGCGACTAAGCTCAAACGGATGAAAAAGTGGGCTCGGCGAATGTGTTTCCGCATGTTGGGAAACACCGGCGCCGTCGACTCCGGCAAGGCTCCCGGTTCGCTGGAGGGCCCGCCAGGTGGACCTCGGAGCGCTCGCAATAATTGCTAGCCATGATTGCTAGCAACTATTGCATCGCCCCCACGCATTCTCCATACTGCCGCCGGTTTACAACCCTAATAACAACACCTGAACCGTGGACAACCAGCAATGAGCACAGCACTCGCTCCGACTGCGTACAACTACAAGGTGGTGCGCCAGTTCGCCATCATGACGGTGGTCTGGGGAATTGTCGGCATGGGCGTGGGGGTGTTCATCGCCTCGCAGCTCATCTGGCCGCAACTGAACTTCGACCTGCCCTGGACCACCTTCGGTCGCCTCCGACCCTTGCACACCAACCTGGTGATCTTCGCCTTCGGCGGTTGCGCACTGTTCGGCACGTCCTACTACGTGGTACAGCGGACCTGTCAGACGCGGCTGATCTCGGACGGCCTGGCGGCGTTCACCTTCTGGGGCTGGCAGGCTGTCATCGTCAGCGCCATCATCACCCTGCCGCTGGGTTACACCACCACCAAGGAATACGCGGAGCTGGAATGGCCGATCGCCATCCTGCTGGCGATTGTCTGGGTGTGCTACGCCATCACGTTCTTCGGCACCATCGTCAAGCGCAAGACCAAGCATATCTACGTGGGCAACTGGTTCTACGGCGCGTTCATCCTGGTCACCGCGATGCTGCACATCGTCAATCACATCTCGCTGCCTGTGAGCCTGTTCAAATCCTACTCGGCCTACGCCGGCGCCACGGACGCGATGATCCAGTGGTGGTACGGCCACAACGCCGTGGGCTTTTTCCTCACCACCGGTTTCCTGGGCATGATGTATTACTTCGTGCCCAAGCAGGCGGAGCGGCCGATCTACTCCTACCGACTGTCCATCGTGCACTTCTGGGCATTGATCACCCTGTACATCTGGGCCGGCCCGCACCACCTGCACTACACCGCCCTGCCCGACTGGGCACAATCGCTGGGCATGGTGATGTCGATCATCCTGCTGGCGCCCAGCTGGGGCGGCATGATCAACGGCATGATGACCCTGTCGGGGGCCTGGCATAAATTGCGCACCGACCCGATCCTGCGTTTCCTGGTGGTGTCACTGGCCTTCTATGGCATGTCCACGTTCGAAGGCCCGATGATGGCCATCAAGACGGTGAACTCGCTGTCCCACTACACCGACTGGACCATCGGCCACGTGCACGCCGGGGCACTGGGCTGGGTGGCGATGATTTCCATCGGCGCCGTGTACCACATGATCCCGAAACTGTTCGGCCGCCCGCAGATGCACAGCATCGGCCTGATCAACGCGCATTTCTGGCTGGCCACCATCGGCACCGTGCTCTACATCGCCTCCATGTGGGTGAACGGCATCACCCAGGGCCTGATGTGGCGTGCCATCAATGATGACGGCACCCTCACCTATTCCTTCGTCGAGGCCCTGCAGGCCAGCAAACCGGGCTACATCGTACGCGCGCTGGGCGGTTCGTTCTTCGCCAGCGGCATGTTGCTGATGGCCTGGAACGTGTGGCGCACCGTGCGTGCCGCCACCCCTGAAGAAGCCGAGGCGGCCACCCGCATCGCTGTCGTGGGGGCGCACTGATGAAACATGAAACGCTGGAGAAGAACATCGGCCTGCTGGCCTTCTTCATGGTCATTGCCGTGAGCATCGGCGGCCTGACCCAGATCGTCCCGCTGTTTTTCCAGGACGTGACCAACAAGCCCATCGAAGGCATGAAGCCACGCCCGGCCCTGGAGCTGGAAGGCCGCGACGTGTTCATCGCCAACGGCTGCGTAGGCTGCCATTCGCAGATGATCCGCCCGTTCCGCGCCGAGACCGAGCGCTACGGCCACTACTCGGTGGCCGGTGAAAGCGTATGGGACCACCCCTTCCTGTGGGGTTCCAAACGCACAGGCCCGGACCTGGCCCGGGTGGGTGGCCGCTACTCCGATGACTGGCACCGCGCGCACCTGTACAACCCGCGCAACGTGGTGCCCGAGTCGGTGATGCCGGCCTACCCGTTCCTGGTGGAAAACCGCCTGGACGGCAAGCTGACAGCGCGCAAGATGCAAGTGATGCGCGAGCTGGGCGTGCCCTATACCGACGCCGATATCGCCGGCGCCGAAGCGGCCGTCAAGGGCAAGACCGAAATGGACGCACTGGTGGCCTACCTGCAAGGCCTTGGCACCCTCATCAAAAGCAAACGGTGACGCACATGGATATCGGAACCATCCGAGGCCTGGGCACCGTCGTGGTGATGGTGGCCTTCATCGGCCTGGCGTTGTGGGTGTTCAGCAGCCGGCGCAAGAAGGACTTCGACGAAGCCACCTTGCTGCCGTTCGCCGACGACCCCGACGCCATCGCCAAGGTAGAACAAGCCCAGGCGCAAGCGCGCGCGTCCAGGAGTGACAAGCAATGACAACGTTTTGGAGCCTGTACGTAACCGTCCTGACCCTGGGCACTATCGTGGCCCTGACCTGGCTGCTGTTCTCGACCCGCCGCGGCCAGCGCAGCGAGGCCACCGAGGAAACGGTGGGCCACTCCTTCGATGGCATCGAGGAATACGACAACCCGCTGCCCAAATGGTGGTTCCTGCTGTTCGTGGGCACCATCGTCTTCGCCCTCGGCTACCTGAGCCTGTACCCCGGCCTGGGCAGCTGGACCGGGCTGCTGCCGGGCTACCAGTACCTGGACAACGACACCCGGAAGCAGTTTTCCGACGGCAAGGCCGGGTGGACCGGCGTGCACGAATGGGAAAAGGAAATGGCCCGTGCCGATGCGCGCTTCGGCCCCATCTACGCCAAGTTCGCGGCCATGCCCATCGAAGACGTGGCCAAGGATCCCCAGGCCCTGAAAATGGGGGGCCGGTTGTTTGCCAGCAACTGCTCGGTGTGCCACGGCTCTGATGCCAAGGGCGCCTACGGCTTCCCCAACCTCACCGACCAGGACTGGCGCTGGGGCGGCGACCCGCAGACCATCGAGACCACCATCCTGGGCGGTCGCCATGCGGTGATGCCGGCCTGGGCCGAGGTGATCGGTGAACAGGGTGTGGCCGACGTGGCGGCCTTCATCATTGCCCAACTGGACGGCCGCCCCCTGCCCGAAGGCGCCAAGGCCGACGCCGCCAACGGCCAGAAAATCTTCGCCGCCAATTGCGTGGCGTGCCACGGCCCCGAAGGCAAAGGCACCCCGGCCATGGGCGCGCCCAACCTCACCCACCCGCAGGCGTTCATCTACGGCTCAAGCTTCGCCCAGTTGCAACAGACCATCCGCTACGGCCGTCAGGGCCAGATGCCGGCGCAGGAACTGTTGCAGGGCAAGGACAAGGTGCACTTGCTGGCGGCGTATGTGTATAGCCTGTCGCATGGAGAAGATAAAACAGCGGACTAGCACAACCGAGTCGCAGCACCCGATCGACAATGACCGCTTCGGCAGGTACCGAAGCGGCACACCGTCCCACCGTGAGGCTCACTGATGAGCAAGCAGATTCCGCTGCACGACGTCACCCCACCGCCCCCCAAGGGCGAGGGCGTCGACCTGTACGCTTCGCGGGAGAAGATCTACACCCGGGCCTTCACCGGGGTATTCCGCAACCTGCGACGGGTGGGCGGGGCGTTTCTGTTTGCGTTGTACTTCGGCGTGGTGTGGCTGGACTGGGGTGGCCACCAGGCGGTGTGGTGGAACCTGCCGGAGCGCAAGTTCTACATTTTCGGGGCCACGTTCTGGCCCCAGGATTTCATCCTGCTGTCGGGTATTCTCATCGTCAGCGCCTTCGGGCTGTTCTTCATCACCGTGTTCGCAGGCAGGGTGTGGTGCGGCTACACCTGCCCGCAAAGCGTATGGACATGGATTTTCATGTGGTGTGAAAAGGTCACCGAAGGCGACCGCAACCAGCGCATCAAGCTGGACAAGGCGCCCATGGGCGCCAGCAAATGCCTGCGCAAGCTGGCCAAGCACAGCTTGTGGCTGCTGATCGGCTTCGTCACGGGCATGACGTTCGTCGGCTACTTCTCGCCCATTCGCGAACTGGCGACCCAGTTCTTCACCGGCCATGCCGACGGCTGGGCGTATTTCTGGGTCGGTTTTTTCACCCTGGCCACCTACGGCAACGCCGGCTGGCTGCGCGAGCAGGTATGCATCTACATGTGCCCTTACGCACGCTTCCAGAGCGTGATGTTCGACAAGGACACCCTCATCGTGTCCTACGACCCGCGCCGGGGCGAAAAACGCGGGCCACGCAAGAAAGACGCTGACTACCAGGCGATGGGCCTGGGCGACTGCATCGATTGCACGATGTGCGTGCAAGTGTGCCCTACGGGCATCGACATCCGCGACGGCCTGCAGATCGAGTGCATCGGCTGTGCGGCGTGCATCGATGCCTGCGACAGCATCATGGACAAGATGGATTACCCCCGCGGGCTGATCAGCTACACCACCGAGCACAACCTCAACGGCCAGCAGACTCACCCCCTGCGCCCACGCCTGATCGCCTACGCCGTGGTGCTGCTGGTGATGATCGGCGTGCTGGCCGCAGCGTTCATGACCCGCACCCTGGTGGGTTTCGACGTCAGCAAGGACCGCGTGCTGTACCGGGAGAATGCCGAGGGCCGCGTCGAGAACGTCTATAGCCTGAAGATCATGAACAAGGACCAGCGCGCGCACACCTACCTGATCGAGGCCAGCGGCCTGCCTGATCTGCGCCTGCAAGGCAGGAACGAGGTGCAGGTGGCGGCTGGCGATATCGTCAGCGTGCCGGCCGAGTTGTCAGTGGCGCCGGAACACCTGCCCTCGAGCACCAACGAGGTGCAGTTCAGCCTCAGGGATGCCGACGATGGGGATGTGCACGTGCAAGCCAAAAGCCGTTTCATCGGCCCCCAAGTACGCTAAGGAACCCCCATGTTCAACGCCACGGCCAACGCCGCTACCCCTTGGTACAAACACCTCTGGCCCTGGATTCTGATCGGCATGCTGCTGTGCTCGGTGGCCCTGACCCTGTCGATGGTGACCATCGCCGTGCGCCACCCCGACAACCTGGTGAATGACAACTACTACGAGGCCGGCAAGGGCATCAACCGTTCCCTTGACCGCGAACGCCTGGCCCAGGACCTGCAGCAGCGCGCTGAAGTCAGCCTGGACAGCCTCACCGGCGAGGTCGACGTGCGCCTGAGCGGGCGCAGCCAGCCGGCGCAACTGACCCTGAACCTGATCTCCCCCACCCAGCCCGAGAAAGACCGGCGCATCGACCTCAACACCGCCGGTGGCGGCCGTTATGTAGGCCATGTGGTAGACAACGTCCAGGGCCGACGTTTCGTGGAACTGCTGGGCGTGCAGGATGGCCAGACCTGGCGCTTGTTCGAGGAAGAGCAGGTGGCGCCCGACAAACCCCTGGTGCTCGGCGATGAACCGCTGCAAGGCGCCGAAGACCTGCGTCGCTGAGATGCAAGCCAAGCGGCGTCCCCCTGTGAACCCTATGAACCCACCTGCCACCTGTTACCACTGCGCCCTGCCCGTTCCCGCGAGCCAGCGCTTTACCGCCACGGTGCTCGGCCAGCCCCGCGCGTTCTGCTGCCCGGGCTGCCAGGCCGTGGCCGAAGCCATTGTCGCTGGCGGCCTGCAAGGTTATTACCAGCACCGTGACCAGGCGTCGGCCAACCCCCAGGCCTTGCCCCGGCAACTGCCCGACGAACTGGCGCTGTACGACCGCGACGATGTCCAGCAACGCTTCGTGCGTGGCCAGGGCGAACTGCGCGACGCGACCCTGATGGTCGAAGGCATCACCTGTGCCGCCTGCGGCTGGTTGATCGAAAAGCACCTGCGCGCCCTGCCCGGGGTAGTCGAGGCTCGCCTGAACCTGTCCAACCACCGCCTGTTCGTGCAATGGCACCCCGGCCAGTGTGCCCTCAGCGCGCTGCTCGGCGAACTGCGCCATATCGGGTATGCCGCGCACCCCTGGCAGACCGACCGCGCTGCCGAACAGCTGGCCGCCGACAACCGCCGGGCACTACGCCAGCTGGGCGTGGCCGGGCTGCTATGGTTCCAGGCAATGATGGCGACCATGGCCACCTGGCCTACCTTCAACCTCGACCTCAGCCCGGAACTGCACATCATTCTGCGCTGGGTGGCGATGTTCCTGACCACACCCATCGTCTTCTACAGCTGCGCGCCGTTCTTTCGTGGCGCCGCCCGCGACCTGCGTACCCGCCACCTGACCATGGACGTCTCGGTCTCACTGGCGATCGGTGGCGCCTACGCCGCCGGTATCTGGACCGCCATCAGCGGCAACGGCGACCTGTATTTCGACGCCGTGGGCATGTTCGCCCTGTTCCTGCTGGCCGGCCGCTACCTGGAGCGCCGCGCCCGTGAACGCACCGCCGCCGCCACCGCGCAATTGGTCAACCTGTTGCCCCCCTCCTGCCTGCGGCTGAACGCCCGGGGTATCGGCGAGCGCATCCTGCTCAGCGAGCTGGCATTGGGCGACCAGGTACAGGTATTGCCCGGCGCCGTGGTGCCTGCCGACGGCCTGATCGTGCAGGGGCAATCCAGTGTCGACGAGTCACTGCTGACAGGCGAATACTTGCCTCAGCCACGCCAGGCGGGCCAGCACGTCACCGCCGGCACCCTCAACGTCGACAGCAGCCTGACCGTGCGGGTCAGCGCCCTGGGCCAGGACACGCGCCTGTCCACCATCGTGCGCCTGCTGGAACGGGCCCAGGCCGAAAAGCCGCGCTTGGCGCAATTGGCCGACCGTGCCGCCCAGTGGTTCCTGCTGTTTTCCCTGGCCTGCGCGGTGCTGGTCGGCCTGTGGTGGTGGCACTTGGCCCCGGACCGAGCCTTTTGGGTGGTGCTGGCCATGCTGGTCGCCAACTGCCCCTGCGCCCTGTCGCTGGCCACGCCCACCGCACTGGCCACGGCCACCGGGAGCCTGCACCGCCTGGGCCTGCTGCTGACCCGCGGCCATGTGCTGGAAGGACTGAACCAGGTCGACACGGTGATCTTCGACAAGACCGGCACGCTGACCGAAGGTCGCCTGCAGCTGCACAGCGTTCACCCCTTGGCCCATCGCGACGGTGATCACTGCCTGGCCCTGGCGACCGCGCTGGAAAGCCACTCTGAACACCCTATCGCATGCGCCTTCGGTATTGCCCAGTACACGGCCGAACAGGTCATCAGCCATCCAGGCCAAGGCCTGGAAGGCATGGTCGACGGCCAGCGCCTGCGCATCGGCAACCCGGCGTGGGCGTGCGCGCTGGCAGGTATATCGCTGCCACCGGTACCCGACCCGCGCGGCCAATGGCTGCTGCTCGCCGATCCACACCAGGCGCTGGCCTGGTTCGGCTTGGACGACCGCCTGCGCGACGACGCCTGGGCTTTGCTGGAGGCCTGCCGGGTGCAGGGCTGGCAGACCTTGCTGCTGTCCGGAGACAGCTCGCCCATGGTTCAGCAAGTGGCTGACGAGTTGGGCATCGACCACGCCCGCGGCAGCCTGGCACCCGAGGCCAAGCTGGCTGAACTGCAACGCCTGCGTCATGAAGGCCGCACGGTGCTTGTTGTGGGCGATGGCGTCAACGACGTGCCTTTGCTCGCCGCCGCCGACATCAGCGTGGCCATGGGCAGCGCCACCGACCTTGCCAAGACCAGCGCCGACGCGGTGCTGTTGAACAACCACCTGGGCACCCTGGTTCAGGCCATGGCGCTGGCTCGCCGCACTCGCCGCGTGATCGTGCAGAACCTGGCCTGGGCGGCGTTGTACAATGGCCTGATGCTGCCCTTTGCCGCCGCTGGCTGGGTGACCCCGGTGTGGGCTGCGGTGGGCATGTCGGTCAGCTCCCTGACCGTGGTGCTCAATGCCCTGCGCCTGGCCCGGGCAACCCCCAGGCAGCGCCTGGCGCCCCTCTCCCTTGCCGCCGTCGAACCGGAGCCAGCATGCCCGCGCTCTATATCATGATCCCCGCCGCCCTGGTCATCGTCGCCATCGCCGTCTACGTGTTCTTCTGGGCCGTGGACAGTGGCCAGTACGATGACCTCGACAGCCCGGCCCACAGCATCCTGTTCGATGATCAGGACCCTATGCACCAGGCCGCCGTGAAACCGCCCCCCACCGCGAACAAGGCCCCGCCCGATGCTTGAACTGCTCCCGCAACTGGCGTCGGCGCTGGTGCTGGGCCTGCTGGGTGGCGGCCACTGCCTGGGCATGTGCGGCGGGCTGATGGGGGCCTTGACCCTGGCCATTCCCGCCGAGCAGCGCGGCCGCCGCCTGCGCCTGCTGCTCGGTTACAACCTGGGCCGCATCCTCAGCTACGCCGTCGCCGGCCTGCTGCTGGGCGTGGCTGGCTGGGCACTGGCCAACAGCCCGGCGGTCACCGCCTTGCGCGTGGTGGCGGCGTTGCTGCTGATCGCCATGGGCCTTTACCTGGGCGGCTGGTGGAGCGGCCTCACCTACATTGAACGCGCCGGCCGCGGCCTGTGGCGCCGGGTGCAACCGCTGGCCAACCGCCTGTTGCCGGTGCGCAGCGTGCCTCGCGCGATACTGCTGGGCGCGCTCTGGGGCTGGCTGCCCTGCGGCCTGGTCTACAGTACCTTGCTGTGGGCGGCCAGCCAGGGCAACGCAGCCCATAGCGCACTGCTGATGCTGGCCTTCGGCCTGGGCACTTGGCCGGTACTGCTGGCCACGGGCCTGGCGGCGGAGCGCATGCGGCAGCTGTTACGGCGCCGCGGCGTGCGCGCGGCGGGCGGCATGCTGGTTGTGCTGTTCGGCCTGTGGACCCTGCCCGGCCCCCACCAGCACTGGCTGATGGGCCACTGAAAGCACCGTTGATGCACATCAATACCCCTTGGCACGCGCGTCCCTAGACTGGCAAACACGCACGCCAACCGGGGGAAACCCGCATGCTCGATACCCTTGCCTGGGACGATGACCTGATCCGCCGCCACGATCAGTCCGGCCCGCGCTATACGTCCTACCCAACCGCTATGCAGTTCAACAACCAGGTAGGTTCCTTCGACCTGCTGCACGCTCTGCGTGACAGCCGCAAAGCCATGCGCCCCCTGTCGCTGTACGTGCACGTGCCGTTCTGCGCCAACATCTGTTACTACTGCGCCTGCAACAAGGTCATCACCAAGGACCGCGGCCGCAGCCAGGTGTACCTGCAGCGCCTGGAGCAGGAAATCCAGTTGCTCGCCTGCCATCTGGACCCACGCCAGAGCGTCGAGCAACTGCACCTGGGGGGCGGCACGCCCACCTTCCTCAGCCATGTCGAACTGCGCCAATTGATGGCCAGCCTGCGCAGCCATTTCAACCTGCGCCTGGACGACAGTGGTGACTACGGTATCGAGATCGACCCACGCGAGGCCGACTGGTCGACCATGGGGCTGTTGCGCGAGCTGGGCTTCAACCGGGTGAGCATCGGCGTGCAGGATTTCGACCCCCAGGTGCAGCGGGCCATCAACCGCCTGCAAAGCCTGGAAGAAACCCGTGCCATCATCGAGGCCGCACGCACCCTGCAATTTCGCTCGGTGAACCTGGACCTGATCTACGGGCTGCCTCGCCAGAGCGTCGACAGCTTCGCGCGCACGGTGGACGAGGTTATCCAGTTGCAGCCCGATCGCCTGTCCGTGTTCAACTACGCCCACCTGCCCGAACGTTTCTTGCCCCAGCGGCGCATCGACCACGTGCAACTGCCGCCGCCAGGGGTGAAGCTGCAGATGCTCAAGACCACGATCGAGCAACTGACCCGCGCCGGTTACCGCTACATCGGCATGGACCACTTCGCCCTGCCCGATGACGAACTGGCCATCGCCCAGGAAGAGGGTGAACTGCAGCGCAACTTTCAGGGGTATACCACCCACGGGCATTGCGACCTGATTGGCCTGGGGGTGTCCGCGATCAGCCAGGTAGGCGACCTGTACTGCCAGAACAGCAGTGACCTCAACGAGTATCAGAACGCCTTGGCGGACGCGCAACTGGCCACGGCGCGAGGCCTGGTGTGCGACGCCGATGACCGCGTGCGGCGGGCAGTGATCCAGCAGCTGATCTGCCATTTCGAGTTGGACTTCGCCACTATCGAGCAGCGCTTCAATATCGATTTTGCCGGTTACTTCGCGCAGGTCTGGCCGCCGTTGCAGGCCATGGCCGATGACGGCCTGATCAGCCTGGACGCCCACGGCCTGCGCGTGCTGCCGGTGGGCAGGCTACTGGTACGCGGGGTTTGCATGCTGTTTGATGTGCACCTGGGCGAGCAGAACCGCCAGCGCTTCTCCCGCGTGATCTGAGTATTACCTGGCCGCCAGGGTACCGGCCTTGAGCACCTGTTCAGGTGACAGGTCGAGGTCTTTCATGGCCTTGGCCAGGCTGACGTTGGCACTGACCAGCGCGGCATTCAAGCCGGCAATGGCGTTCTGCAACGCAGCCACGCGGGCCTGGCGTTGCTGGGGGTCCAGGTGCTGGTCGTTCATCACCGCCTGCAACTCGGCGCGCTTCTCTTCCAGTTGCTTCTTCAGCGCGCGGATCATCTTCAGCGCCTGCTGAACACCGTCCGGCAGGCCGCTGTCTTCTATGTCCTGATTGTTACTTTCCGCCGCCGCCCTGGTCAGCCCGGCCCCAGACAGGGTCACGTGAACGGCTGCACTGGCTACAGGCTCCGTGCCATCATTGCTGGACGCGGGCTCCGTCGTATTGTCATGAATCTGCCATTGAGCACTCGTACGGGTGCCAAGGGGGTCGAAAGTCAGCATCGCGGTGCTCCGTGCAGAGGGCCTGGTGCAATTTGTATCGACATTGAAATAAATTACTTGAGCCTTTGGGTGCGACTAAAGCGCGGCTGGTTTGATCCGTATCAAAGGGGTACCCTTACAGTCATTGTGTGTTTCACCAAAGGATTTGTACCGATGTCCGAGCCAGTCAAACTGCGCACTGTCACTCAGGCCCACTGCAAGGATTGCAGCCTGGCACCCCTGTGCCTGCCCCTGTCGTTGAACCTCGAAGACATGGACGCGCTGGACGAAATCGTCAAGCGCGGCCGCCCGCTGAAAAAAGGCGAGTTCCTGTTCCGCCAGGGGGACCGCTTCGGCTCCGTCTACGCCGTGCGCTCTGGCGCGCTGAAAACCTTCAGCCTCAGCGACGGTGGCGAAGAACAGATCACCGGCTTCCACCTGCCCAGCGAGCTGGTGGGCCTGTCGGGCATGGACGCCGAGGCCTACCCGGTCTCGGCCCAGGCCCAGGAAACCACCTCGGTGTGCGAGATTCCGTTCGAGCGCCTGGACGAGTTGAGTGTGCAATTGCCGCAGCTGCGCCGCCAGCTCATGCGGGTGATGAGCCGGGAAATTCGTGATGACCAGCAGATGATGCTGTTGCTGTCGAAGAAGTCAGCCGACGAACGGATCGCCACCTTCCTGGTCAACCTGTCGGCGCGTTTCCGTGCCCGGGGTTTCTCGGCCAACCAGTTCCGCCTGAGCATGTCGCGCAACGAGATCGGCAACTACCTGGGGCTGGCGGTGGAGACGGTGTCGCGGGTGTTCACCCGGTTCCAGCAAAGCGAACTGCTGGCCGCCGAAGGCAAGGAGATCCATATCCTGGACCCTATCCAACTGTGCGCCCTGGCCGGTGGCACGCTGGAAGCCTGACTACGACCTGACCGATCGAACAGGTATACTGGCGGGCATATTTTGCCTGCCAGGACCTCGCCACGATGGTTATCGACACCTTCAGCTTCAAATCCCTGATCCGCCCCGTCGTGGACTTCCCCAAACCGGGTGTCATCTTCCGTGACATCACCCCGCTGTTCCAGTCGCCCAAGGCCCTGCGCATGGTGATCGACAGCTTCGTGCACCGTTACATCGACGCCGACTTCAGCCACATCGGCGCCATGGACGCGCGCGGCTTCCTGATCGGCTCCATCGTGGCCCATGAACTGAACAAGCCGCTCATTCTGTTCCGCAAGCAAGGCAAGCTGCCGGCCGACGTGTTGGCCGAAGGTTACAAGACCGAATACGGCGAGGCGTTCCTGGAAGTGCACGCCGACAGCCTGTGCGAAGGCGACTCGGTGATTCTTTTCGATGACCTGATCGCCACCGGCGGCACCCTGATCGCCGCCGCCAACCTGGTGCGCCGCATGGGTGCGCGGGTGCACGAAGCCAGCGCCATCATCGACCTGCCGGAGCTACTGGGTTCCCAGCGCCTGGAAGACATGGGCATCGCGACCTTCTGCCTGACCAACTTCGCCCTGACCGACATGTAGCCCTGAAGGGCGATGCGCCCGCAGCGGCGGCCGCAAGGCCGCGGCTGCAAGGTCACGTTTGCGCGATTAAAGGGAGATGGGCTTGCGGCCTGCGAAGGAATGCGCCAGGGTGCCGCCATCGACCATTTCCAGTTCGCCGCCCAACGGCACGCCGTGGGCAATACGCGAGGCGGTCAAGCCCTTGCTGGTCAGCAACTGCGCGATGTAATGGGCCGTTGCCTCGCCTTCCACGGTGGGGTTGGTGGCCAGGATCACTTCAGTGAAGCTGCCCTGCTCTTCGATACGCGCCATCAATTGCGGAATGCCGATGGCCTCTGGCCCCAGCCCGTCCAAAGGCGACAGGTGGCCCTTGAGCACGAAGTAACGGCCGCGATAACCGGTCTGCTCCACCGCGTAAACGTCCATCGGCCCTTCCACCACGCACAGCAGGCTGTCGTCACGGCGATGGTCGGCACATTGCGGGCACAGCTCTTCTTCGGTCAAGGTGCGGCACTGGCGACAGTGGCCCACACCCTCCATGGCCTGGCTCAGGGCCTGGGCCAGCCGGGTGCCGCCACTGCGATCGCGCTCCAGCAATTGCAGCGCCATGCGCTGGGCGGTTTTCTGACCCACGCCTGGCAAAATGCGCAGGGCGTCGATCAGTTGGCGGATCAAAGGGCTGAAACTCATGGGGTCAATGCCTGGCAAAAAACAACGAGACGCGGTTTATACCCGCGCCCCAAGGTGGCGTCAAATGCTCACGCGTCTGAAACCTTGACCACCAGCTTGCCGAAATTGTGCCCCTGCAGCAGGCCGATGAACGCTTCGGGCGCCGCCTCCAGCCCATCCACCACGTGCTCGCGGTAGCGCACCTTGCCGTCGCGTACCCATGGCACCATGGCGGCGAGGAATTCGGCATGCCGGTCGCCGAAATCGTCGAACACGATGAAGCCTTGCATGCGGATACGCTTGGTCAGCAACAAGCGTGGCAACAGCGACAGGCGGTCCGGCCCATCGGGCAATTCGGTGGCGTTGTAGGCAGCGATCAGGCCACACACCGGAATGCGCGCGCGGGGGTTGAGCAGTGGCATCACCGCTTCGAACACCGCACCGCCGACGTTTTCGAAATACACGTCGATACCCTGGTCACAGGCCGCGGCCAGGTCCTGGGCAAAGGTCGGCGACTTGTGGTCAACGCAGGCATCGAAGCCCAACTCTTCCACTACATAGCGGCACTTGTCGGCACCGCCGGCCACGCCCACCACTTTCAGGCCCTTGAGCTTGGCCACCTGGCCGACCACCGAGCCCACGGCGCCGGACGCCGCCGCCACCACCAAGGTTTCGCCAGCCTGTGGTTGGCCAATGTGCATCAGGCCCATGTAGGCGGTCATGCCGGGCATGCCCAACACGCCCAACGCCAGTGACGGCGAAGGAATGCCGGCAGGCAGTACCACCAGGTCATCGCCCTTGGCGATGCTGTGGGTCTGCCAGCCAGTGCTGCCGACCACCTGGTCGCCGGGTTGGAATCTGGGATGGCGCGACTGCTCGACCACACTGACCGCGCCGCCGGTCATCACTTCGCCAATCTGCACGGGGGCGGCGTAGGACGCTGCATCGCTCATGCGCCCACGCATGTAGGGGTCCAGGGACAGGTACAGCGTGCGCAGCAGCACCTGGCCGTCTTCCAGCTCAGGCAGGGCCTGGCGCTCCAGGCGGAAGTTCTCGGGGGTAGGCGCGCCCTTGGGGCGCGAGGCCAGCACGAAGCGCTGGTTGAGGATCAGGTCCTGGGACATGGGGGCTCCTTGGTAAGGACAACACTCTAGACCAGACCGCGGCAGGGTTGAAGGCGTTCAACCTTTTGCGGCCGAGCCACATGGGCATGCCTGGTCAAGAGCAAGGGCAGAAACGACGATGCCAGGCATGAGCCTGGCATCGGGGTGCAGCGCAACGTGCCTTAGAACGGCATCTTGAAGCCCGGCGGCAGTTGCATGCCGGCGGTCATGCCGCCCATCTTGTCCTGGCTGGCAGCTTCGATCTTGCGCACGGCGTCGTTGACGGCGGCGGCGATCAGGTCTTCCAGCACTTCCTTGTCTTCCTGCATCAGGCTGTCATCCAGGCTGATGCGCTTGACGTCGTGGCGACCGGTCATCACCACGCTCACCAGGCCAGCACCGGATTGGCCGGTCACTTCGGCGTTGGCCAGTTCTTCCTGCATCTTGGCCATTTTTTCCTGCATCTGCTGGGCCTGCTTCATCAGGCCGGCCATGCCACCTTTCATCATGGGGATCACCTCATCGGTTGTTTGGTTTGCCGTGCCGTACGCGCCGAGGCAACGTACCGCACGTGGTTAACGGGTTACTGGCTTTGGCTGACCAACGCCTCGACAGGTTCAATAGTATCCTCACGCACCACCGCGCCGAACTGCCGAATCATCTGCTGGATGAACGGATCGCCGTGGATCGACGCCTCCGCCTCACCCTGGCGCTCGGCACGCCGACGGGCGGCGGCCTGGGCCGGGGTTTCCTGTTCCGGGCGGATCAGCTCGATGGTCAGCGTCAGGGTGCGCCCGTGGTACTGGTTCAGCGCGTCATTCAGGCGCCGCTGCTGGGTGCTGTTGAACAGCGCGCTGTGCGCCGGGTCCAGGTGCAGCAACCAGTGGTCGCCGTCCACGGCGATCAGGCTGCAGTTGGCGGCAATGCTGCCGGTCATGCCGGAAATCGGCAGTTTCGAGAACAGTTCCAGCCATTGCAGGGCCAGGCCCGTGGCCGGCATCGAGGCCGGCAGCGGCTCGGGTTCCGGCGTCGGCTCCGGCACGCTTTCGCTGGCCAGGTCGTCCAGGTAGCTGTAGGAGGCGCTGTCGATGTCCGGCTCGTAATAATCTTCATCCAGCGGCGGCTCGTCGTCGCGGTCCATGCCGGCAGGCACATACTCCACAGGCGGCAAATCGACCTCCGGCGCCGCCGGTACCACGCTGGCCGGCACCGGTGTCGGCATCGGCGTCAGGGCCGGCTGTTCAGCCACCACGTCCAGCACCGGTTCTTCCGTCGGCACGGGCAGCGGATCGGGCTCGACGGCCGGCGCCGGCGACGGCTCGATCGCCTTGGGCTCGTTCCAGGGCAGGTCGACCTCTTCGACCACCGGCGTTGGCTCAGGGGCTGGCGCAGGCACCGCCTCGGGCGGCTTCGGCGCAGGTGCAGGTGCAGGTGCTGGCGCAACGACCGGTACCGGCGCAGGTGCGGCAATGGCCACCGGGGCAGTAGCGGTAGCCGGGGCTTGCGGGGACTCAGCCGTGGCTTGGCTGGTCCCCACCGGCTTTAACACCGGCCTTGGTGCATCGCCGGTATCCGCTGGGCGGAACGCCAGCATGCGCAGCAGCACCATCTCGAAACCGCTGCGCGGGTCCGGTGCCAGTGGCAGGTCGCGGCGGCCGATCAGGCCCATCTGGTAATAGAACTGCACGTCTTCGGCGGGTAGCGCCTGGGCGACCGCCAGCACGCGGTCGCGGTCGCCATGGCCGTTGTCGACGGCGTCCGGCAGGGCCTGGGCCACCGCCACGCGGTGCAGCACATTGAGCATTTCCGACAGCACGCCGTTCCAGTCCGGGCCCTGTTCGGCCAAGTGGCGCACGGCTTCCAGGAGGGCACGGGCGTCACCTTCGAGCAACGCCTGCAGCACGCCGTACACCTGGCCGTGGTCCAGGGTGCCAAGCATGGCACGCACGTCAGCGGCCAGGACCTTGCCTTCACCGAAAGCGATGGCCTGGTCGGTGAGGCTCATGGCATCGCGCATGGAGCCATCGGCGGCGCGCCCCAGCAACCACAGGGCGTCGTCTTCGTACGGCACGTTCTCTGCACCCAGCACATGGCTCAGGTGCTCCACCACGCGCTCGGGGGTCATGTTCTTCAACGAGAACTGCAGGCAACGCGACAGAATGGTGGCCGGCAGCTTCTGCGGGTCGGTGGTCGCCAGGATGAACTTGACGTAGGGCGGCGGCTCTTCCAGCGTCTTGAGCAGGGCGTTGAACGAGTGGCTGGAGAGCATGTGCACTTCGTCGATCAGGTAGACCTTGAAGCGTCCGCGGCTCGGTGCGTACTGCACGTTGTCGAGCAGTTCGCGGGTGTCCTCGACCTTGGTGCGGCTGGCGGCGTCGATCTCGATCAGGTCGACGAAGCGCCCCTCGTCGATCTCCCGGCACACCGAGCACTCGCCGCACGGGGTGGAGGTAATGCCGGTCTCGCAGTTCACGCACTTGGCGATGATACGGGCGATGGTGGTCTTGCCTACCCCGCGGGTACCGGTAAACAGGTAGGCATGGTGCAACCGCTGGTTATCCAGCGCGTTGATCAGAGCCTTGAGCACATGGGTCTGGCCAACCATTTCGCGGAAGGAGCGCGGACGCCATTTACGTGCAAGAACCTGATAACTCATCGAAAACCGTCGCAACTAGAATGCCAAAGACCGCTAATCGTAGCGGAGCAGGGGCAAAAAAGCATCCAATGGCTTGCCTAACTTGTGTTACAGCGCCTCGGTATCATACAGCGCTGCCCGGCCGATCACGGTTCCAGGCGCCAGCAGGGCCCCCGGGGCCAATACCGCGTTGGCGCCCAGGCGTGAACCGTCGCCGATCAGCGCGCCGAACTTGTCACTGCCGGTGGCGGTCAGCACCCCGCCCAACCTCACCCGCACCTGCTTGTCGGCCCGCTCGTTGCGGTAGTTGCAGACGATACTGCCCGCCTCCAGGTTCACGTCGCGGCCCAGCACCGAGTCACCGACGAAATTGAAATGCGCCAGCTTGCTGCCGGCGAAGAGGAAGGACGTCTTCAGTTCCGCCCCGGGCCCGATGATGCAACCCTCGCCCAGCCAGCAGCCACCGCGCAACAAGGCGCCCGCGGCAATGAAACATCCCGGCCCGACCACCAGCGGCCCCTTCAGCAACGCGCCGGCCTCGACCGTGGCCGAGCGGTGAATGGCCTGGCCATCGGCGATGCGGTATTGGTCGGGTGAAACCCTGGCCAGCCATGCGGCCACCACGCCAGGGGCGTCGGCCACCAGCGCCCAGGGGCTCATGCCCGCCCAGGGTCGCCAGGCTGGCAGGGTGAAATCATGCAGGTATTCGCTCAAGTCAAACATGGGAACCGTCCGCGTCCAGGCAGTGAGACCAACGACTATAAAGAGCACAGGCAACCCAAACCATCAGACTATTCCCACCAGAGGGCAGGAAGTGTCCGGTAATCCTGGCATTTTCATCTTGGGCCGGCAGATAGTGGCTACGCTTTGGCGTGCATGTCCATTCATGGCACGGAGCAGCCGATGCGCCTGACCCTGACCGCGCTGGTCCTGGTGGCCGGCCAATGCCTGGGGGCCCAAGCCCCCTTGCGTTTTTCCATCGCCGAGAGCTGGACCATGCCACTGGTCAAGGTGGAGGATAACCAGCCGGTCCAGGGCATTCTCTACGACCTGATGCGCAGCCTTGCCCGCCAGGTGGGCTCACCTGCCGAATTTCATGTCATCGCCCGCCTGCGTCTGCAGGCCGCCATGGAACACGGCGACGTCGACGTGCGCTGCTACGCCGCCCAGTCGTGGCTGCCAGGCCTCAGCGGTGACTATATCTGGAGCCTGCCGCTGATCACCCAGCGCGACTACCTGGTGGCCCGGCCTGGGGACGATGCCAGCGTGGACCTTGCCGGCCTGGCCCCGCAACCCATAGGCACCGTGCTGGGCTACACCTATGACGCCCTGCAGGCGCGGTTCGCCAGCGGCCAACTGAGCCGCGACGATGCCCGCGGCCAGGACCAGGTACTGCATAAACTGCAAGCGGGGCGCTATCGCTATGCCGTGGCCAACAAACTGTCACTGGACTGGTTCAACCACCTGCTGCCCGCGGACCAGCGACTGCGCCCGGTGGCCTTTGTCGAAGAACAAGGGTTGGGGTGCTATGTGCGCAACGACCCGGCGGTACCGGTACAACGCATCTTGCGCACCCTGCTGCGCATGAAGATGTCCGGCGAGATCGATGACCTGGTGCGCCGGTACACCCAGGCCGCCACGCCCTGATGGCCGTTGCCATCGGCCCGGGCCTTGCGGGTTGAAGCAAGCCACACCCGTGTGGGGAGACATTGCCAAGCAATGCTATGATCGCCGTCATTATCGTTCAGGACTCGCTCCCGCCCCATGGACTATCGCAAACCCTCCGACCGCAAAAGCATGCATGCGCGCATCGTCCAGGAAATCGGCATGCAGATCGTTTCCGGGCGTCTGAAGCCCGATGACAAGCTGCCCGCCGAGGCACTGCTGTGCGAGGAGTACGCGGTGAGCCGGCCAGTGCTGCGCGAGGCGACACGGGTGCTGGTGGCCAAGGGGCTGGTGTATTCCAAGCCGCGGGTAGGCACGGTGGTCAAGGGCCGCCGCGACTGGCACCTGCTGGACCCGGACGTGTTGCACTGGCTGATGCAGAGCAGCCCGCAGAACGAGTTTTTCGCGCTGCTGACCAGTGTCAGGGCGATCATCGAGCCCGCAGCCGCGGCGCTGGCGGCGCAGCATGCGACGGTCGAGGACCTCCAGGCCATCGGTGAAGCCTATGAGCGCATGGAGGCCGCGCCGACACCCGAAGCACTGCTGCAGCCTGACCTGGACTTCCACAGCCGCATTGCCGAGGCCACCCACAACGACCTGCTGGCCCACCTGTGCAACATGCTGGCGCTGGCCCTGCGCGAGGCACTGAAACATTCCAACCAGCGGCCGAACCTCCATGAGCTGGCGATGCCCCGGCACAAGGCGATCCTCACGGCCATCGAAAACCGCGACGCCCTGGCGGCGCGCCAGGCCACCCTGGTGCAGCTGGATGATGCACGCAATGCATTGGGGATGGTACTGGGGTCGGAATTGACCCTCTGAACGCAGGTGTGCCTGATCGCGCGCGTCACAGCCGCCGCGCAGTAAGGCGCGCACCGCAGGATGAGCGCCCACACAGGTCAGTTGCGACCACAAGGCCTTGGCGGCACTGATCAGCCGCGCAAGCGGCTCCAGAGTTTGCCGGCCACCGACACCACCGCCAGCACCACGGCACCCGCCGCGACGCCCAGCACGCCGTTGAGCAGGGCCATGACCACACTGCCGCCGACGCTTTCTACCCAGTGATGAAGCGGTGCGATGCCGTGCACCAGGATGCCGCCGCCCACCAGGAACATCGCCGCCGTGCCAACCACCGACAGGGTCTTCATCATGTAGGGCGCCGCCCGCAGGATGCCGCCACCCACGGCGCGGGTCAGGCCACCTTTGCGCTGGGTCATCCACAGGCCCAGGTCATCGAGCTTGACGATGCCGCCCACCAGCCCGTAAACACCCACGGTCATCACCAAGGCAATGATGCTCATCACCACCACCTGCTGAATCAGCGGCGAATCAGCGACGATACCCAGGGTGATGGCAATGATTTCCGCCGAGAGGATGAAGTCAGTGCGCACCGCGCCCTTGATCTTGTCCTTCTCGTAGGCCACCAGGTCCACGGCGGGGTCAGCCGCCGCCGCGCTCAGGGCCGCGTGCTCGGCATCACCTTCCTGCTTGCGGTGCAAAAAGGAATGCGCCAGCTTCTCGAAGCCTTCAAAGCACAGGTACGCACCGCCTACCATCAGCAAGGGGGTCACCGCCCACGGGGCGAAGGCGCTGATGGCGAGGGCGGCTGGCACCAGGATCACCTTGTTGCGCAACGAGCCCTTGGCCACCGCCCATACCACCGGCAGTTCCCGCTCGGCGCGCACACCGGAAACCTGCTGGGCGTTGAGCGCCAGGTCGTCGCCCAGCACCCCGGTGGTCTGTTTGGCGGCGACCTTGGTCATTACCGAGACGTCGTCGAGCACCGCGGCGATGTCGTCCAGCAACACCAGCAGACTGCTTCCTGCCATAAGAATCGTTCCCATCGTTCATGTTCAATGGGTGCGAGCATACCGTGTCAGCGTGTTACTGCCCACCGCTCTGCCAGCCACCGCCCAGGCTCTGGATCAAGGCCACGCTGCCCTGGCTGAGCTGGCCCTGGGTATCGCGCAGGTTCTGCTCGGCCTGCAACAGCACCAATTGCTGGGTCAGTACGTTCTGAGTGCTCACCGTACCTGCCTGCTGCTGGGCCTGCTGGCTGCCGAACAGTTGCTGGTTGCGCAGAAAGATCTGCTCATAGGCCTGGGCCTGGCTTCGCAGGTGGTTGAGGGCCGAAAGGTTGTCCTCCACGTTCTGCAGCGCCGTGAGCACCGCGCCGCGATAATTGGCCGCATCCTGATCGTACGTGGCCTGGGCTTCAGTGACCGCCGCGCGCCGGGCGCCACCATCGAAAATGGTCTCGGCCAACGCCGGGCCCAGCAGCCACACACGGTTGGGCAGCGAAAACAGGCCACCCAGTGCGCTGCCCCGGTAGCCGCCCTCGGCGGTCAAGGTCAGGTTGGGGTAAAACGCCGCCTCGGCCACGCCGATACGCGCGTTGGCCGCCGCCGCGGTCCGTTCGGCGGACACCACATCGGGGCGCCGTTGCAGCAGGCCCGACGGCAGCGTCAGCGGTGGGCGCAACACGGCGAAGGTATAGTCGGCCTGAGGTGCCAGGGTGAACTGTGCCGGCGCTTGCCCCACCAATACCGCCAGGGCGTGCTCGTATTGTTCACGCGAACGCTGGGAGCCCTGCAGGTCGGCGACCACCGTGGTCAACTGGTCCTGCGCCACCAGCAATTGGTCATTGGTGGCGGTGCCCTGGGTGAACTCGGCCTGGGTCATGGTCTGCAACTGCTGGTCGATGGCCTGCTGTTGCTGCAACAGGCGAATATCCAGGTCCAGTTGGCGCACCGCGAAATAGTCGGTGGCCACGTTGGCGGCGATGGACAGCCGGACCCCGGCCAGCAAGGCATCGGACGATTGCGCCAGGGCATTGCTGGACTCGATGCCGCGGCGCACCTGGCCCCACAGGTCCGGCTCCCAACTGGCCGTGAGGGTGGCGCTGACCGATTGGTTGACGCCGCCCGCCACCGCCGCCTGGCCGCCGGAAGAACCGGTATCGCCCTCCCCGCGCGTGCCGGACACGCCGACACCAAGGGTCGGCCACAGGCTGGCGCGGCTGGCGGCCACCTGCGCCGTGGCCAGACGATAGGCCGCCTCGGCGGCGATGATCGATTGGTTGGCCGTGGTCGCCTGCGCAATCAAGCGGTCGAGGGTGGCGTCATGGTAATCGCGCCACCACTGGCTGCCCAGGGCCCCCTGGGGGTTGGCCGCGGCCCGCTCGAACGCCGCGCCCTCCTTGAAGCCCTGAGGCAAGGGCTGTTCGGGCCGGTGGTAATCGGGCCCCACCGTGCAGCCGGCCAGTACCAGCAGCAACGCCATGGCGGTCAGGGTACGCATTCAAGCCTCCTTGCCGGGCCGGCGCAGGCGCGCCGAGGCCCGGTCGAGCCACAGGTAGATGACCGGCGTGGTGTACAGCGTCAGCACCTGGCTGAACACCAGGCCGCCGATGATCGAAATGCCCAGCGGCCGGCGCAGTTCCGAGCCATAGCCATGGCCAAGCACCAGCGGCAAGGCGCCGAGAATGGCCGCCAGGGTGGTCATCATGATCGGCCGGAAGCGGATCAGGCACGCGCGGCGAATGGCCTCGTCGACCGCCAGCCCCTGGTCACGGCGCTCGGTGATGGCGAAGTCGATCATGATGATGGCGTTCTTCTTGACGATGCCGATCAGCAGAATCACCCCTACCAGGGCGATGATCGACAGCTCGGTGCCGGTCACCAGCAGTGCGATCAATGCCCCTACCCCGGCTGACGGCAGGGTCGACAGGATGGTCAGCGGGTGTACCAGGTTCTCGTACAGAATACCCAGCACGATGTACACCGACACCAGTGCGGCGACGATCAGCAGCGGCTCGCTGGCCACCGAGGCCTGGAACACCTGGGCAGTACCGGCGAACTGGCCGGTGACGCTGGCCGGCATGCGCAATTGCGCCACGGCGTTGTCCACCAGCACCGTGGCCTGGCCGATGGACACCCCGGGCGCCAGGTTGAACGACAGCGTCACCGCCGGAAAAGTACCCTGGTGGCTGATGGAGATGGCCGTGCGCTCGATGCTGTAGTTGGCCATCGCCGACAAGGGCACCAGTGCCGAACTGGCGATGCTCGGCGCCGTTCCACGCGCGGTGGCGCTCACCGCGCCGACGGGCACGTAGATGGATTTCAGCGCCAGCGGGTCGCGCCAATAGGGCGGGGCCAACTCCATCACCACATGGTACTGGTTGGCCGCGCGGTAAATGGTGGAGACCTGGCGTTGGCCGAAAGCGTCGTACAACGTCTGGTCCACAGCCGCCACGCTCACCCCCAGCCGCGCGGCGCTGTCGCGGTCCACGTGGAGGTTGGCGAGCAGGCTATTGTCCTGCTGGTCGGTGTTGAGGTCCGTCAACTGCCCCAAAGGTTTCAATACCGCCATGACCTTTGGCACCCAGGTGTCCAGGTCGGCCTGGTCATCGGCGGTCAGGGTGTACTGGTACTGGGCACCGCTCTGGCGGCCGCCCACGGTGATGTCCTGGGCCGACTGCAAGTACAGGCGCGTGCCGGGCATGGTGCCCAGGGCTCGGCGGATCTGCCCGATCACCTCGTCGGCGCCCGCGGTGCGCTGGTTCAGCGGCTTGAGGGTGATGAACAATTGCGCGCTGTTGATCGCCCCACTGCCCCCGCCGCTGCCACCCACGAAACCGCCGACGTTCTCGATGTTGGGGTTGCGCATCACCGTGCTGTTGATACGGTCGAAACTCTGCTTCATGGCACTGTAGGACACGCTCTGGGCGGCGAGGATCGAGCCTTGCAGGCGCCCGGTGTCTTCCTGGGGAAAGAAGCCCTTGGGAATCAGCACATAGAGCACGGCTGCCAGCGCTACCACCAGCAAGGTCACCAGCCCGGCCAGCAGCGAATGGTCGATGACCCACCCCAGTGTGCGCCCATAGAAGCGGTGGAAACGCGAGTCCGGGTGGTCGCCTGCCTGCCCCGGCTCCTTGGGCGCACGCAGCAGCACCGCGCACAGGCTGGGAGTGACGGTGAGCGACACCACCATGGAAATGACGATGGCCACCGACAGGGTGATGGAGAACTCGCGAAACAGCCGGCCGACGATGCCGCCCATCAACAGCAACGGAATGAACACCGCCACCAGCGACACGCTGATGGTCAGCACGGTGAAGCCCACTTCACTGGCGCCCTCCAGCGCCGCTTGCAGGCGGCTGGCGCCCTGTTCCAGGTGGCGCATGATGTTTTCCACCACCACGATGGCGTCGTCCACCACGAAACCGGTGGAAATGGTCAGCGCCATCAGCGACAGGTTGTTCAGGCTGTAGCCCAGAAAGTACATGGCACCAAAGGTGCCCAGCAGTGACAGCGGCACGGCGATGGCTGGCACCAGGGTGCTGCGCCAGTCGCGGAAAAAGCAGAAGGTCACCAGGGTGACCAGCAGCACCGAGATCACCAGGCTCACTTCCACATCGTGCAGCGAGGAGCGGATGGTGGTAGTGCGGTCCATGAACAGGTTGAGCTTGATGCCGTTGGTCAACGAGCCTTGCAGAAACGGCAGCGAAGCCTTCACCCCGTCCACCGTGTCGAGCACGTTGGCACCCGGTTGCTTGAACACCACCAGCAACACCGCCGGCTTGCCGTTGGACAGGCCGAAATTGCGCAGGTCCTCGACGTCCTCACGCACATAGCCAAGGTCCGCCACGTGCACCACGTCGCCGTTGCTCTGCTTGACCACCAGGGTGGCGTAGTCCGCCGCCTGGTAGAGCATGTCATTGGCACCCAGGGTGTAGTGGTTGCCGCCACTGGCGACGGTGCCCTTCGGCAGGTTGGTGTTGGCGTCGGCGATCACCCCGCGCACTTGCTCCAGGCCCACCCCGTAATGGCTGAGGCGGTCGGGATTGAGCTCAACACGCACTGCGGGCAAGGCACCGCCACCGACGATCACGTCGCCCACGCCAGCGGTCTGCAACAGGCGCTGTTGCAGCACGGTGGAGGCCACGTCGTACATTTGCCCGGGCGTGGCGGTGGCCGAGGTCATGCTGATGATCAGAATGGGCGAATCGGCCGGGTTGACCTTGCGGTAGGTGGGGTTGCCGGACAGATCGCTGGGCAGGTTGGTCCGCGCCGCATTGATGGCCGCCTGCACGTCGCGGGCGGCGCCATCGATGTCACGGTTCAGGTCGAACTGCAGGTTGATGCGGGTGGCGCCCAAGGTGCTGGACGAGGTCATCTGGGTGATGCCGGAAATCTGCCCGAACTGGCGTTCCAACGGCGTAGCCACCGAAGTGGCGACGGTGCTGGGGTCGGCGCCCGGCAGGCTGGCGCGCACGCTGATGGTGGGAAAATCCACCTCGGGCAACGGCGCCACCGGCAGCAGGTTGAACGCCAGCAGGCCGAACAGCGCCAGGCCCATGGCCAACAGGACGGTGGCGATGGGGCGCTGGATGAACGGCGCCGAGAGATTCATGGCACTGGCGCTTCAGGGCTCGCCCGACCACCGCCCAGACGCCGCTCCAGGCTGTTCATGGCCAGGAAGATCACCGGGGTGGAAAACAGCGTCAGTAATTGGCTCAGCAGCAGCCCGCCGATGATGGCGATGCCCAGCGGGTGGCGCAGCTCCGAACCAATGCCCGTACCCAGGGCCAGTGGCACCGCGCCAAACAGCGAGGCCATGCTGGTCATCAGAATAGGCCGGAAGCGCAACTGCGCCGCCTGGCGAATGGCGGCGGTGGCGTCCAGCCCTTCATTGCGCTGCAGTTCCAGCGCGAAGTCGACCATCATGATGCCGTTCTTCATGACGATACCGATCAGCAGCACGATGCCGATCAAACCGATGATGTCAAACTGAGTGCCGGTCAGCCACAGCGCCAGCAAGGCCCCCAGCGCCGCCGACAGCAGGGTGGATAGAATGGTCACCGGGTGCACGAAGCTTTCGTACAGGATACCCAGCATCAGGTACACCACGACGATGGCGGCCAGCACCAGGAACAGCTGGTTGCCCAGGGACGACTGAAAGGTCGCCGCCGCGCCTTCCAGTTGTGCCTGCACCGTGGCGGGCAGGCCGACCTGCCGTTCGATCTGCGCCAAGCGCGTGACCGCCGCGCCCAGGGTCTGCCCTGGCGCCAGGTTGAATGACACATCCGCGTAGGGGAACTGGCCCTGGCGGTTGAGGGTGACGGGCACGCGCACCACCTGTTGCGTGGCCATGCTCGACAACGGCGCCACCCCGCCGCTGGCGGTGTTCACGTACAGGCCCGTGAGCAGGTCGGCGAGGTTGCCGGGCTGGCGGTCACTGGCCAGCACCACGTGGTACTGGTTGAGCTGGGTATAGATGGTCGACACCTGGCGCTGGCCGAAGGCATCGTACAGCACATCATCGATGGCCTGGGGCGTGACACCTAGGCGCGAAGCCGTGGCGCGGTCGAAGGTCAGCTGTACCTGGTTGCCGAACTGCAAGGCCTGGCTTTGCACGTCGGCAAACAGCGGGTCCTTGCGCATGGCGGCGATCAAGGTAGTGGTCCACTGCTCCAGCACGCCGGTGTCGATGGCCTGCAGACCCAGGCGGTAGCGGGTGGTGGACACGGTGGAATCCAGGGTCAGGTCCTGCACACCATGCAGGTACAGGCGCATGCCGGCGTCGTCGTCGTTGGCGTCGGCCAGGCGGCGGATCACCGCCATGCTGCTATCGCGCTCGCCACGGGGTTTGAGGTTGATCAGCAGGTTGCCCTGGTTGAGAGTGGGGTTGGTCTGGTCTATCCCCACGAAGGACGACAGGCTGGCCACCGCCGGATCCTTGAGAATGCGCGCGGCCAGGCGTTGCTGCTCGGCCTGCATGCGGTCAAAGGAAACGCTGGGCGCTGCCTGGGAAATACCCTGGATCAACCCGGTGTCCTGGTCGGGGAAAAACCCCTTGGGGATGCCCAGGATCAGCCACAGCGTCAGCAGCGCGGTGATGACCACCGAGATCAGCGTCAGCGCCTGATGCAGCAGCACCCAGTCCAGGCCGCGCACGTACCAGTGATTGATGCGATCGAAAAAGTCCTCGCGACGGGCCTGGTGCCGGCTCTTCAGCAAACGCGCGCAGAGCATGGGGGTGAGGGTCAGGGTAATCAGCGCCGAGATGACGATGGTCACCGCCACCGTGGTGGCAAATTCGCGGAACAGCCGCCCCACCACGTCGCCCATGAACAGCAACGGGATCATTACCGCGATCAGCGCCACCGACAGCGAGATGATGGTGAAACCGATTTGCGCCGCCCCCTTCAACGCCGCCTGCAAGGGCGCCTCGCCGTCCTCGATGTAGCGAGTGATGTTCTCGATCATGACGATGGCGTCGTCCACCACGAACCCGATGGCGATGGTCAAGGCCATGAGGGTCAGGTTATTCAGGGAAAAGCCCAGGGCATAGGCCACCGCCAGGGTGCCGATCAGGGACAGCGGTACAGTGAGCGCCGGGATCAGGGTGGCGGCCAGGTCCCGCAGGAACACGTAGATGACGATCACCACCAGCACAATGGCCACGCCCAGTTCCAACTGCACATCCGTGACCGAGGCCCGGATGGTCTGGGTGCGGTCGGTGAGCACGTCCACCTTGAGGGTCGCCGGCAGGCTGGCACGCAAGGAAGGCAACAAACGCTGCACGCGGTCCACCACCTGGATCACGTTGGCACCGGGCTGGCGCTGGATGTTCACCACGATGGACGGGGTGCTGTTGGTCCACGCGGCCTGGCGCGGGTTCTCCGGGCCCTGGATGGATGCGGCGATCTGCGCCAGGCGAATGGGCGCGCCGTTCTTGTAGGCAATCACCAGGTCGCGGTACTGGTCGGCCGATTGCAACTGGTCGTTGGCACCGATCGAGTACGCCTGAAAAGTGCCGTCGATGTTGCCCTTGGCCTGGTTGACGTTGGCATTGCCCAGGGCGGTGCGCAGGTCGTCCAGGGACAGGCCCAGCGCATTCAGCGCCGAGGTATTGGCCTGTACCCGCACGGCGGGGCGCTGGCCGCCGCTGAGGGTGACCAGGCCGACACCGGTGATCTGGGAGATTTTCTGCGCCAGCCGGGTGTCGGCCAGGTCCTGGATGCGGGTCAGGGGCAGTACGTCGGAGGTCAGTGACAGGGTCAGCACCGGCGCATCGGCCGGGTTGACCTTGCTGTACACCGGTGGGTACGGCAGGTTGGCCGGCAGGAAGGTACCGGCGGCATTGATGGCGGCCTGCACTTCCTGCTCGGCCACGTCCAGTGACAGCGCCAGGTCGAATTGCAGGGTGATCACCGAAGCCCCGTCGGAACTGGTGGAGTTCATCGACTTGAGCCCCGGCATCTCGCCGAACTGGCGTTCCAGGGGCGCGGTGATGGACGAGCTGATGACCTCGGGGCTGGCGCCGGGGTACTGGGTGAAGGCCTGGATGGTGGGGTAGTCGACCTCGGGCAAGGCCGATACGGACAACAGGTGGTAGCCCAGCAGCCCCACCAGCAGCACCGCGACCATGATCAGTGCGGTGGCTACCGGCCGCTCGATGAACGGCCGCGAAATGTTCATGGCGTGGCGACCTTCACCGTCGAGCCATTGTCGAGTTTGTCGGCGCCCTCGGTGACCACCTGCTCGCCGGGCTTGACGCCCTGGTCGAGCACTGCGGTGACATCGCCCATGGCGGGGCCTAGCCTGATCACCCGCAACGCCACCTTGGTGCCGTTGACCACGAAGACGAAGTCGCCCTGGCTGCCGTGCTGGATGGCCTGGGTGGGCACCACCGCGACCTGCCTGAGCAGGTCGGCCTGCAGGCGGGCGTTGACGAACTGGTTGGGGAACAGATGGGTGCCGGGGGCCGTGAACTGCGCCTTGACCTTGACGGTGCCGGTGCTGGTGTCCACCTGGTTGTCCAACGCGAGCAACGCCCCGGTGGCCAGCAAGTCATGCTTGTTGCGGTCATAGGCCAGTACCGCCACCGGCCCTTTCGCCATGGCCCGGTCGATGGCACCCAGGTCGTCCTCGGGCACGGCGAACACCACGGTGGCTGGCTGCAATTGGGTGATCACGGCAATGCCGGTACTGGTCTGGGGGTTCACGTAGTTGCCGGGGTCCACCAGGCGCAGGCCAACCACGCCATCCACCGGCGAGAAGAGGGTGCAGTAACTGACCTGCACTTCCAGGTTCTGCACGCTGCCCTGGTCAGCCGCCACGGTACCCTGCTGTTGCTGGACCAGCGAACGCTGGGTGTCGAGGGTCTGTTGGCTCACCGAGCCGACCTTGATCAACTGGCCGAAACGCACCAGGTCGCGCTGGTCGTTGGCCAGCAACGCCTGGTCATGCAACAGCACGCCGCGGGCCTGGGCCAGTTGTGCCTTCAGCGCGCGGTCATCGATGCGCGCCACCACTTGGCCTTTGCTGACGTGCTGGCCTTCCTTGAAGGGTACGTCGGTCAGCAGCCCCGCCACCTGGGTCACTACCGTGACGCTGCGGGTGGGGATCACGGTGCCCAGGGCATCGATGTACACCGGCACGTCCTGCTGTTTCACCGCCACCACCGCCACCGGCTCACCCGTAGGCGGCGGCTTGGGCGGGGCGCGATGGCCCAGCAGGTGCCAGGCCACGGCACCGGCCACCCACACCAGGGCAATGACCACGGCTATCACCAGACCACGTCTGCGCTTGGGCACCGGAGTACACCTCGTTGAACACAGGCCGCGAGTAATGGCCACTAGCCTGTTCCGCTCAAAAAATTCTAGCAGTGCCCCTTGCACACACCCGGCCAACCCCGATTTCATTCAGGCAGCGGACAGCTCGCCTTGCATTGAGCGGCGCGCAAGCACGGTGCTACCATGCCCCACCGCCCCAGCAGGCAAGGAACCATCGGGTTTATGAGCACCATTCGCGAGCGCAACAAAGAACTGATCCTGCGCGCGGCCAGCGAAGAGTTCGCCGACAAGGGCTTCGCCGCCACCAAGACCAGCGATATCGCGGCCAAGGCCGGGCTGCCCAAGCCCAATGTGTACTACTACTTCAAGTCCAAGGAAAACCTCTACCGCGAGGTGCTGGAAAGCATCATCGAGCCGATTCTGGCGGCCTCCACGCCGTTCAACCCGGACGGCGACCCCAGTGAGGTGCTCAGCGGTTACATCCGTTCCAAGATCCGCATTTCCCGGGACGTGCCAGCGGCGTCGAAAGTCTTCGCCAGCGAAATCATGCATGGCGCCCCGCACCTGAGCCCCGACCAGGTGCAGCAGCTCAATGCCCAGGCCAAGCACAACATCGAGTGCATCCAGACCTGGATCGACCGCGGCCAGATCGCCCATGTCGATGCCCACCACCTGATGTTCAGCATCTGGGCCGCGACCCAGACCTACGCCGACTTCGACTGGCAGATCGCCGGGGTCACCGGCAAGGCGCGGTTGGACGAAAGCGACTACGAAGCGGCCGCACAGACGATCATTCGCATGGTGCTCAAAGGGTGCGCGCCAGGCTGAAGACCGTGCCGCCTGCTTCCAGAGCTTCGTCCGACCTTACACGAACGAAGCTCGCTCAAACCCCCGGGTCCGCCACCCACCCCGACGCTTCGATGGCGCTCACCGCACACCGCTCATCCACATCCGATGCATCGCCGCTGATGCCCACCGCTCCCACCACCACGCCCTGCTGATCACGAATCAGCACGCCCCCCGGCGCCGGCACTACCCCACCCTGCCCCAATCCGTTCAACGCAGCGAAAAACGCCGGGCGCTGCTGCGCGTCCGTGGCCAGCAATCGCGAGCCCTTGCCCAGGGCAATGGCGCCCCAGGCCTTGCCGATGGCCACGTGTGGCCGCAGCAGGCTGGCACCGTCCTGGCGTTGCAGGCTGATCAAATGACCACCACTGTCCAGCACCGCCACGGTGAGCGGTGCAGCATCGAGTTCATGGCCCGTGGCCAGGGCGTGTTCGGCGAGGCGGTTGGCAGCGGCCAAGGTAAGGGTAGACATCGGCAGATCCTCTTCAGTGAAAAATCGACTCGACAAATAGAACACAAATAAAAATATAATTGTATACAATCTATAAAATTAAACCTGTAAACGCCGTTCTTCGGCAAACGCGAAAAGGGTTTGACCTAACGCCACTGCCGTGAATACACTCGAACGAAAAGCCACTTGTATACAATTACAAAACACAAAGAGGCACAAAACCATGAGCAAAATGAGAGCAATCGATGCAGCCGTTCTGGTGATGCGCCGCGAAGGTGTGGAAACCGCTTTCGGCATTCCCGGCGCTGCCATCAACCCGCTGTATTCGGCCCTCAAGAAAGTCGGCGGTATTGACCATGTACTGGCGCGCCACGTGGAAGGCGCTTCGCATATGGCCGAGGGCTACACCCGTACCCGCGCCGGTAACATCGGTGTGTGCATCGGCACGTCGGGCCCGGCGGGCACCGACATGGTCACCGGCCTGTACAGCGCCTCGGCCGACTCCATCCCCATTCTGTGCATCACCGGCCAGGCACCCCGCGCCCGGTTGCACAAGGAAGACTTCCAGGCCGTGGACATCACCAGCATCGTCAAGCCGGTCACCAAGTGGGCGACCACCGTGCTGGAGCCGGGCCAGGTGCCCTACGCCTTCCAGAAAGCCTTCTTCGAAATGCGCTCCGGGCGCCCGGGCCCCGTGCTGATCGACCTGCCGTTCGACGTGCAGATGGCCGAGATCGAATTCGATATCGATGCCTACGAACCTTTGCCGGTGCACCGCCCGGCCGCCAGCCGCACCCAGATCGAAAAAGCCCTAGCCATGCTCGACCAGGCCGAGCGCCCACTGCTGGTGAGCGGTGGCGGTGTGATCAACGCCGACGCCAGCGCCAAGCTGGTGGAGTTCGCCGAGCTGACCGGCATCCCGGTCATCCCCACGCTGATGGGCTGGGGCACCATCCCCGACGACCACCCGCAGATGGTCGGCATGGTCGGCCTGCAAACCTCGCACCGCTACGGCAACGCCACCCTGCTCAAGTCCGACCTGGTACTGGGCATCGGCAACCGCTGGGCCAACCGCCACACTGGTTCGGTGGAGGTGTACACCGAGGGCCGGCGCTTTATTCATGTGGATATCGAACCTACCCAGATCGGCCGCGTGTTCACGCCCGACCTGGGCATCGTCTCCGACGCCGGCAGTGCCCTGGACCGCTTCCTGGAAGTGGCCCGGGAATGGAAAGCCAGCGGCCGCCTCAAGGACCGCAGCGCCTGGCTCGCCGACTGCCAGCAGCGCAAGGCCAGCCTGCAGCGCAAGACCCACTTCGACAATGTGCCGGTCAAGCCCCAGCGCGTGTATGAAGAAATGAACCAGGTGTTCGGGCAGGACACCTGCTACGTCAGCACCATCGGCCTGTCCCAGATCGCCGGGGCGCAATTTCTGCACGTGTACAAACCGCGCCACTGGATCAACTGCGGCCAGGCGGGCCCCCTGGGCTGGACCATTCCCGCGGCGCTCGGCGTGGTCAAGGCCGACCCGTCGCGCAAGGTGGTGGCCCTGTCGGGCGACTACGACTTCCAGTTCATGATCGAAGAACTGGCCGTGGGCGCACAGTTCCACCTGCCCTACATCCACGTGGTGGTGAACAACTCCTACCTGGGGCTGATCCGCCAGGCCCAGCGCGGCTTCGACATGGACTACTGCGTGCAGTTGGCCTTCGAGAACCTCAATGCCCCCGAGCTCAACGGCTACGGCGTGGACCACGTGGCCGTGGCCGAAGGCCTGGGTTGCAAGGCGCTGCGGGTGTTCGAACCGGCGCAGATCCAACCGGCCTTGCGCAAGGCCCAGGCACTGATCGAGGAATTCAAGGTGCCGGTGGTGGTGGAGGTGATTCTGGAGCGGGTGACCAATATTTCCATGGGCACCGAGATCAACGCCATCAACGAATTCGAAGACCTGGCCCTGGTGGGCAACGACGCCCCTACCGCCATCGCCCTGCTCGACTGACCCTTCAAGGAGGCTTGTATGCCACGTTTCGCCGCCAACCTGTCGATGCTGTTCACCGAGCAGGACTTCCTCGCCCGCTTCAAGGCCGCTGCCGACGCCGGCTTCGAGGGGGTCGAGTACCTGTTCCCGTACGAATTCACCTCTGCCGAGCTCAAAGCACAGTTGCAGGCCCATGGGCTGACCCAGGTGCTGTTCAACCTGCCGGCCGGTGACTGGGCCAAGGGCGAGCGCGGTATCGCCTGCCACCCCGACCGGGTCGAAGAATTCCGCGCCGGGGTCGACCTGGCCATCGCCTACGCCCAGGTGCTGGGCAACACCCAGGTCAACTGCCTGGCCGGCATTCGCCCCCAGGGCGTGGCCTGCGCCACGGTGGAAACCACCTTCGTCAGCAACCTGCGCTACGCCGCCGACAGACTGCAAGCGGCCGGCATCCGCCTGGTGATGGAGATGATCAACACCCGCGACATCCCTGGTTTCTACCTGACCACCACCGACCAGGCACTGGACATTCAGGCCAAGGTAGGCAGCGACAACCTGGCGTTGCAGTACGACATCTACCACATGCAGATCATGGAGGGTGACCTGGCCCCCACGCTGTCGGCGCACCTGGGCAAGATCAACCACGTGCAACTGGCCGACAACCCCGGGCGCCACGAGCCGGGCACGGGCGAGATCAATTACCGGTTCCTGTTCGAGCACCTGGACACCCTTGGCTACCAGGGCTGGGTGGGCTGTGAATACAAACCGCTGACCACCACCGAGGCCGGCCTGGGCTGGCTAAAGACCCACAACGCCATCTAACCCACCGCAGGACCGGGCGACGCTCGGGAAGACCATGCCGCGCATGCCTGGACACCAGGCAGCGGCTGTCCCCGCGCTTCCCCGGCCCCGCGGACATTCATCATCCAACAATAAGGGACCACCACCATGGCAAAAATCGGATTCATCGGCACTGGCATCATGGGCCATCCCATGGCGCAGAACCTGCAGAAAGCCGGCCACCAGTTGTTCCTGTCCGCCCACCACGACGCTCCCCCTGCCGACCTCGTGGCTGCCGGCGCGCTGGCCCTGGCCAACCCGCGCGAAGTGGCGCAGGAAGCCGAGTTCATCATCATCATGGTGCCCGACACCCCCCAGGTCGAGGACGTGCTGTTCCGTGACCAGGGCATCGCCAAAGGGCTGAGCAAGGGCAAGGTGGTCATCGACATGAGCTCCATCTCGCCGTCGGCCACCAAGGCCTTCGCCGCCAAAGTGAACGAGCGTGGCGCCCAGTACCTGGACGCACCGGTATCGGGGGGTGAGGTGGGCGCCAGGGCGGCGACGCTGAGCATCATGGTCGGCGGTGACCAGGACGCCTTCGACCGCGCCCTGCCGCTGTTCCAGAGCATGGGCAAGAACATCACCCGGGTAGGCGGCAACGGCGACGGCCAGACCGCCAAGGTCGCCAACCAGATCATCGTCGCCCTGAACATTCAGGCAGTGGCCGAAGCGTTGCTGTTCGCGGCGAAAAACGGCGCCGACCCGGCCAAGGTGCGCGAAGCGCTGATGGGAGGGTTTGCTTCGTCGAAGATTCTGGAAGTGCACGGCGAGCGTATGATCAAGGGCACCTTCGACCCGGGCTTCCGCATCAGCCTGCACCAGAAGGACCTCAACCTGGCCATGCAGGGCGCCCGCGAACTGGGCGTGAACCTGCCCAACACCGCCAACGCCCAACAGGTATTCAGCACCTGCGCGGCCCTGGGCGGCAGCGGCTGGGACCATTCGGCGCTGATCAAGGGCCTGGAACACATGGCCAACTTCAGCATTCGCGATAACTGATTACCCCTTCACCACCGTCCTTGTAGCAGCGGACCTGGCCGCGTCCTCGGTACACGCGGCGTGCCCGGGCCGCGTGCTACAAGCCGGCGGCACGTATAACACAACAACGATAACAACGACCGTGCCCAAGCCCTTCTGCCCCGACTGGGCCACCGCCCTGCTCAACGGCTTCAGCCAGGTGCTGCTGCAACGGCACCCGCTCTGCGGCCTGTGTTGCCTGCTGGCCATCCTGCTGTGCGCCCCCCAATCACTCGGTGGCGCGCTGCTGGGCGCCGCCATCGGCCTGCTCACGGCCCAACGCTGCGGCTACCCGCGCGAACACCGCGAGGCAGGCTTGTTCAGCTACAACGGTGTGCTCATTGGCCTGCTGTTCAGCCACTGGCTGCCATTGAACCTGACCCTGCCTTTGCTGATCATGGCCGCCAGCGGCCTGAGCAGCCTGCTGGTAGCACGCTGGCTGGCGGTCTGCGCGCGGCCTACCTGCCTGCCCGCCTATACCGCACCGTTCGTGCTCACTGGCTGGGCTGGCTGGGCACTGGGGTGGGCCGTGACACCGGGTGGGAGTACGCCACAGTCCTTCGCACTCAGCGATGCACTCACAGGGCTAGGCCAGGTTTTTTTACTCGCCAGCCCCATGGCGGGCGCTCTGGTGCTGCTGGGCCTGTGGCTGGCGAACCGCCGCGCGGCCCTGTGGGCCCTGGCGGGTTCCGCCACGGGGCTGGCGTTTGCCTGGCTGCAAGGCGAACCACCCCTGCCGGGTCTTTACGGCTTCAACGTCGCCCTCGCTGCCCTGGCTTTCAGCGCCCAGCCCTTGCGCGCCGCCACCGCCCTGGTGCTGGCATTACTGCTGCAACCGGGCTTCGCCAGCCTGCCGTTACCCGCCCTGACCGCCCCCTTCATCCTCGCCTGCTGGCTGGTAAAGGCCAGCGCGCGCTTGCTGCACGGCGAACCGGCCTTGCACAGGCAAAGGCAAACCCCCTAGGCTCTGTCCATCTTCTGGACCCGAGCCCTTATGGAAAACCCACGTACCCTGCGCGAAAAGCTCTACACCGTCATCTTCGAAAGCGACACCCGCGCCGGCCGACGCTTCGACACCACCGTTCTGCTGATCATCCTCGCCAGCCTGGTGCTGGTGGTGGTCGACAGCATCGAGAGCGTCCACCGCCAATACGCCGACCTGTTCGCCTACATCGAATGGGGTCTGACCACGATATTCGCCGTGGAGTACCTGCTGCGCCTGTACTGCTCCCCCAAGCCGGTGCGCTACGCGTTCAGCTTCTATGGCCTGGTGGACCTGCTGGCCATCGTGCCGGGCATCCTCGCCATCTACTACAGCGACGCCCAGTACCTGATGATCGTGCGGGTGATCCGCATGCTGCGCATCTTCCGGGTGCTCAAGCTGCGGCCCTACCTGAGCCAGGCCAATTACCTGTTGTCGGCGCTGCGCGGCAGCCGGCAGAAAATCATCGTGTTCCTGCTCACCGTGTCCACCCTGGTGACGGTGTTCGGCACGCTGATGTACGTGATCGAAGGCCCGGAAAACGGGTTCACCAGCATTCCCATGGGCATCTACTGGGCCATCGTTACCCTGACCACCGTGGGCTTCGGCGACATCGTGCCCAAGACCCCGGTGGGGCAGATCATTTCCGCGCTGGTGATGATCACCGGTTACTCGATCATCGCCGTGCCCACCGGCATCTTCACCGCTGAACTGGCCAATGCCATGCGGGGCGAGCGCCAGCAGCGCCCCTGCCCGGTGTGCGCCAAGGCCGACCATGACAGCGAGGCAGCATTCTGCTCGCGCTGCGGTAACGCCTTGTTCCGGAAAAGAGAATAAGCACCCCACTTTTAGATCTTTCGGGGCGCTTGGTGGCCCGGCTATAGTTGCTGGCCAAATGCTTTCAACGACAACAACAGGACATCTGCCATGCATAAACTCTTGAGCGCTTCGTTGCTCGCCGCCGGCCTGGGGCTGGCCGGCCTGGCCCAGGCGGCGCCGCCGCTGCTGAACGTTTCCTACGACGTGATGCGCGACTTCTACAAGGACTACAACGCTGCGTTCCAGAAACACTGGCAGGCCGAGCACGCCGACGACAAGGTCACCGTGCAGATGTCCTTCGGTGGTTCCAGCAAACAGGCGCGCGCGGTGATCGATGGCCTGCCTGCTGACGTCATCACCATGAACATGGCCACCGACATCAATGCCCTGGCCGATAATGGCAAGCTGGTACCCGACAACTGGGTGACACGCCTGCCCAATAACAGCGCGCCCTTTACCTCTGCCACGGTATTCATCGTGCGCAAGGGCAACCCCAAGGGTCTGAAGGACTGGAACGACCTGGTCAAGGACGGCGTGCAGGTGATCGTGCCCAACCCCAAGACCAGCGGCAACGGCCGCTACACCTACCTGTCGGCCTGGGGCTACGCGCTGAAGAACGGCGGTGACGAGAACAAGGCCAAGGCGTTCGTCGGCCAGCTGTTCAAGCACGTGCCGGTGCTGGACACCGGTGGCCGTGGCGCCACCACCACCTTCATGACCAACCAGATCGGCGACGTGCTGGTGACCTTCGAGAACGAAGCGGAAATGATTGCCCGCGAATTTGGCCGTGACAAGTTCGAGGTGATCTACCCTAGCGTCTCCGCCGAAGCCGAACCGCCCGTGGCCGTGGTCGACAAGGTGGTGGAGAAGAAAGGCAGCCAGGCCCTGGCCGAGGCTTACCTGAAGTACCTGTGGTCGCCGGAAGGCCAGGACATTGCCGCGCAGAACTACTTGCGCCCGCGTGACCCGGCGGTGTTGGCCAAATACCAGGACCGCTTCCCCAAGGTCGACTTCCTGTCGGTGGAAAAGACCTTTGGCGACTGGCGCACCGTGCAGAAAACCCACTTTGCCGATGGCGGGGTGTTTGATCAGATCTACAGCCCGCAATAACCTGGCTTGAGATTCGTGTCGCGCTTTTCCCGCGCTTCGCGGGGTCCCACAGGGTAAACGAACCCTGCGGGAACGGCGCGACACGGCTGCTACATCGGCGGCTTCAGGCCATTCTCGCCCGCCGAAATAGCCTTGGCCGTGTAGCTGCCATCCGCCGCTTTCTGCGCAAACAGCACGACCTTCACCCCAGGCTTCAGCAAGCTGCGATCAGCCGGCACCAGGTTCACCACCGGTACGTCATCCGGCACCAGGATCTTCTGCTCGCCGCCCTTGTACTTCACCGTGATGGTTCGCCCGTTCGCCACCACCAGGTCGCCGACGCTGCCGTTGGTCATGCTGCTGTTGCTCGCCAGGTCGAAGGCGCGGTGGCCATCACCAGTGCCGGCCATGGACGGCGGGAACACATGCACTTCCAGGGCCTTGAGGGTGCCGTCGGCCTGGGGCTACGCGCTGAAGAACGGCGGTGACGAGAACAAGGCCAAGGCGTTCGTCGGCCAGCTGTTCAAGCACGTGCCGGTGCTGGACACCGGTGGCCGTGGCGCCACCACCACCTTCATGACCAACCAGATCGGCGACGTGCTGGTGACCTTCGAGAACGAAGCGGAAATGATTGCCCGCGAATTTGGCCGTGACAAGTTCGAGGTGATCTACCCCAGCGTCTCCGCCGAAGCCGAACCGCCCGTGGCGGTGGTCGACAAGGTGGTGGACAAGAAAGGCAGCCGGGCCCTGGCCGAGGCATACCTGAACTACCTGTGGTCGCCGGAAGGCCAGGACATTGCCGCACAGAACTACCTGCGCCCGCGTGACCCGGCGGTGCTGGCCAAATACCAGGACCGCTTCCCCAAGGTCGACTTCCTGTCGGTGGAAAAGACCTTTGGCGACTGGCGCACCGTGCAGAAAACCCACTTTGCCGATGGTGGGGTGTTTGATCAGATCTATAGCCAGCAATAACCTGACGTGAGAGTCGTGTCGCGCTTTTCCCGCGCTTCGCCCGGTCCCACAGGGTAAACGAACCCTGGGGGAACGGCGCGACGCGAGGCCTACATCGGCGGCTTCAAGCCATTCTCGCCCGCCGAAATAGCCTTGGCCGTGTAGCTGCCATCCGCCGCTTTCTGCGCAAACAGCACGACCTTCACCCCAGGCTTCAGCAAGCTGCGATCAGCCGGCACCAGGTTCACCACCGGTACGTCATCCGGCACCAGGATCTTCTGCTCGCCGCCCTTGTACTTCACCGTGATGGTTCGCCCGTTCGCCACCACCAGGTCGCCGACGCTGCCGTTGGTCATGCTGCTGTTGCTCGCCAGGTCGAAGGCGCGGTGGCCATCACCAGTGCCGGCCATGGACGGCGGGAACACATGCACTTCCAGGGCCTTGAGGGTGCCGTCGGCCTGGGGCACGGCCGCGGAACCTACGTAACTGCCGGGCTTGATGTCAGCGATATTGGCCAACGTCACACCACGCACCTGGGTGTCAGCGGTGAGGTGTACCACCACGTCTTCGCCACGGTTGGTCTTGACCTGCAGGTCGTCACCGTTGACCGCGGTGATGGCGCCGCGCACGCCCGAGGGCGGGGCATCGGCGGCCTGCAGCCCGGCACTGGCAAACACCGCCAGGGCAAGGGTGGAAGCGCAGAACAGGCGTTTCATTGGCATCACGAACACTCCTTTGATGAGCGGGCCAGCGTGCGGATAGTTAGCTAGCGATCTATCCCGACTGTACCACTCATTCATCGAGAAGGGTCAGGCGGCCTCGCGTTCTTCATTCAACAGGGTGACACCGCCGTCAACGATCACTTCCAGGCCGTGGTCCGTACCCCAGCGCAGCAGTTGCGCCAGCAACAGCGAGTTGATCTCGCCGAACAGGTACAGGGTGTCCACCGGCTGCTCCAGCACCCAGCGGCCCAAGGCGGTGGCTTCCAGCGAGTCCTGGAAGTCGTGGGTGAATTCCGGCTCGCTGAAGCGAGGCTTCACCTCGATGACCGCGCTCGGCTGCGCACTGGATTGGCCGCTACCGACTCGCACATGGGCCAAAGGCAACTGCCCTACGCGCCAGTCGCGCAGCAGTTGGGTGAGCCGCACTTTGGCGCGTTGGGCCTTCATGTCCAGGCGGCCCTCGCTGGGCACTTCCAGGCGCTGGTTGAAGATCAGCCACAGGGCTTGGCGGCGCGGGGTCTTGAGCAGGATCTCGGCCTTGACCTTGGCCGCCCGCAGCGACAAGGCCAACACCAGCAACAAGGCAGTGGCCACCCAGCGCAGGCTACTCTCCCCCGCCGCCTGCACCACCAGCGCCAGTGCCACGCAGCCCAGCCACAGGTAGTCGGCGCGCTTCCACGCCACCTCGCCCCAGCGGCCCAGGGAAATGCACAGCCAGCAGAACAGGCAATACAGGAACAGCGCTGCCACGGCCAACCAGCGCAGGTCATGGGCCAGGGCGAAAAGGTCGAACGCAGGGCTCAGCCAAGCGCTGACCACCCCCAGCAGCACCAGGGAAATCAGCGTGGGTAACAGGTAGGGTTTGTTGAAGAATTGCTTCATGGGTACCAGCCGAAATGTCCAGGGGCGTGCTGGCGTATCGGCTGAAGTGTTTGATTCTTTATGGAAAATTGGCGTTCGCGGGTGAAAGACCGGGGCGCCTGAAACCCGGCCAGGCCCGCTGCCAAAGGCTGTAGCAGCGGACCTGGCCGCGCCTAGGGCGCCGCACAATCACTGGCTATGCAAGCGCCCCAACCCCGGCGGCACGCCACCGGTGTCGGTGCTCTGCCACGGCCCGCTCAGGCTGGTGGCCCAGGTCCAGTTGCCGTCCCAGCGATAGTAGGTGCGCTGACGGTAGTAGGTGTCCGCCTGCCCTTCCAGCACATACACCCCCAGTTTCGGGTCCCAGTGGCTGGCACCGCCCGGCGGCGGGGCGAAGCTGGCCGAGGTGCGCGGCATGGGTTTGCTCGCCGGAGCACCCGGGTTCACCGGTAACGGCTTGCCGGGGCTTGGCGGTGCGGTCTGGGGCAGCGACGGGATGGTCGGCGCCGTGGGCTGCGGCTGCGGGTGGTGCACCGCGCAGGCACTGAGGCCCAGCACCAGGCTTAACAGGGAAACACGGGCAATGGCGTGCATGATCAGAGATCCGGGCTGTCGATGGTCAGGTTTTGCGGCGCGCGGGTGCTGCTGGCCAGGGGCTGGCTGCGGCCGACCCATTCGCCCTTGGTCGGCTGGCCGGCACGGGACACGCGCGCCACCAGTTGGACCTCGGGGAAGTTGGACAGTTTCAGCTGCGGCATCATCGCATCGCTGTCACTGAGCTCGACACTGGCGGGCAGGTCAGCCACGGTCAGGCGCTTGACCGCCAGGGGCATGGGCGGCCCGGACGACGCGCGGGCAAACACGAACACGCTGTCACCCGGCTGCACCTTGGCCTTGAGGCCAGCACCCAGCTCGACGTTGACCTTGAGCAGCGCCGCGCCTTTCACCGCAGGGGCAGCGGCAAGACTGCCACCGCTGGCGGTGATGCGCTCGGCCGCGCGCTGGATGCCACCTTGCAGGGCCGCGCGGGACGGGTCGTCGGCCGGCAGCAAGGCCAGCAGGCGTTGCCAGTAGTCCACCGCTTCCTGGTAGCGTTGGCCCTCGAACGCGGCAATGCCGCGCAAGCCCAGGCTGGTCACTTCCTTGGGGTCGGCCTTGAGGGCTTCATCGGTGAGGGCCTGGATCTCGGGCGACCACTGCCTGTCGCTGGCGAAATACTCGGCCTGGGCCAGTTGCCCCAGCAGTTCCGGCTGGCGCCCGGCCACGGCCAGGGTACGCTGGAAAATGCGCGCGGCGTCGGCCGGGCGGTTCTGCGACATGTAGGTACGGCCGAGGAAGAACAGGCCTTCGGCGGAGTCTGGCTGGGCAGCCACGGCGCGCTCCAGGCGGCTGGTCATCTCGGCCATGGAAGCGGGCGGCGTGGCGAATTCGCGGGTCAGCTCGACCTTGTCGCTGTCACCGAAATGCAGGTACAGGCCCAGGGCCGCCACGGGCACCAGCACGGCCGCCAGCAACGGCAGTGGCCGGCCCAGGCGTGACACCCGGCCCTGGTCGGCACCTTCGGTATCGGCCAGCAATTCCCGGCCGGCCTCGGCGCGGCCCGCCTCCAGTTGTTCGGCGCTGAGCACGCCCTCTTCCCGTTGCGCCGCCAGTTCGGCGATGCGTTCCTGGTACAGGGCCACGTTCAGGGCGGTACGGTCTTCTTCCTGTTGAGCACGACGGCCGCGCACCACGGGTATCAGCAAAAAGCCCAGGGCAACGAGCAAAAGAAGCCCTACGGCGAGCCAGAAATCAATCATGGGTGGTCTTTATCCAGCAGGGTAGCGAGGCGCGCGCGCTCGTCGGGGGACAGGTCAGGTTCAGCGGCAAGGCCGGTGTGCTTGCGGCGGCGCACGATCAGCAAGATCACGCCCACACCGCCCACCAGCAATACGCCGGGGCCGAACCACAGCAACCAGGTACGGGCGGTCAGCGCGGGCTTGTAGCGCACGAACTCCCCATAACGGTCGACCATGAACTCGACGATCTGCGGGTTGGTCTTGCCTTCACCCAGCATGCGGAAAATTTCCCGGCGCAGGTCGGCGGCAATCGGCGCATTGGAATCGGCGATGTCCTGGTTCTGGCACTTGGGGCACCGCAGTTCCTGGGTCAGTTCGCGGTAACGGTCACGCTCAGCGTCGTTGGCGAACTGGTAGGTGTCGATGGCCGCCTGGGCCACGCCGGCCAGGCCCAGGACCAAGCCGGCGGCTGCCAGCCAGCGCTTCATGGCCGGGCCTCGTCGACCAGGCCCTGGTACTCGCTGGCCAGCTGCTCGCGCCACACCGTGTCGTCGATCACGCCCACATGCTTGTAGCGGATCACACCCTTGGCATCGATCAGGAAGGTTTCCGGCGCGCCGTACACGCCCAGGTTCAGGCCCAGGCCACCCTGCTCGTCATTGATGTTGATCTGGTAGGGGTTGTGGAAGTCCTGCAGCCACTTCAGCGCGGCACCGTTGTCATCCTTGTAGTTGACCCCGTAGATCACCACGCCTTGCTGGGCCAGACGGGTCAGCACCGGGTGCTCGACGCGGCAGGAAATGCACCATGTGCCCCATACGTTGACCAACGCCGGCTTGCCCTTGAGGTCGGCCTCGGTCAGGGGCTTGCCATCCTGGACCGAGGGCAGCGAGAACGCCGGGAAGGGCTTGCCGATCATCGCCGAGGGCAGCTCGGACGGGTCCAGGTACAAGCCACGGTAGAGGAACACCGCCACTACCAGAAACAGTGCCAGGGGCACCAACAACATCCAGCGCTTCATGCCGCTGCTCCATCCAGACCCAACACATCACGCACCTTGGCGCGCACCTTGACCCGATAGCGCCGGTCGGTCGCCGCCAATGCGCCGCCCAAGGCGGTCAACAGGCCGCCGAACCAGATCCAGCGCACGAACGGTTTGACGTGCACGCGAACCGCCCAGGCACCGTTTTCCAGCGGCTCACCCAGCGCGACATACAGGTCGCGGGTGAAACCGGCGTCGATGCCCGCTTCCGTCATCATCGACTGCTGCACGGTATACAGGCGTTTTTCCGGGTACAGCACGGTCACGTCACGGCCGTCCTTGCTGACACGAATGGTGCCGCGGTCGGAGGTGAAGTTCGGGCCGCGGTAGTGCTGCGCACCGTCGAAAATGAAGTGGTAACCGGCCAGGTCCATGGACTCGCCCGGCGCCATGCGCAGGTCGCGCTGGGCACTGTGGCTGCTGGATAGCACCACGCCCAGGGCGCACACCGCGATGCCCAGGTGGGCCACGTGCATGCCCCAGTAGCTGCGGGTGAGGCCTCGTGCCCCCTTGACCAGGCCTTTGTGGCGGGTCTTGTCGAACAGGTCGCGCACGCCGGCCAGCAGCACCCAGGCCGCGAGGGCGAACACCGTGAGAATGGCCCAGTCGAAATTGGCCACCAGCAGCCCGCCAATGGGCGCCAGCACCACGGCACCGATCAGCACCGGAGTGAGCATGCCGCGCAACCACTGCAGCGGCGTGTCTTTCCAGCGCACCAGCACGCCTACCGCCATGACCACCATGAGGATGCCCATCAGGGGCACGAACAGCGCATTGAAGTACGGCGGGCCCACCGATAGCTTGGCGCCGCTGATGGCGTCCAGCACCAGTGGGTACAGGGTACCCAGCAGAATCATCGAGGCGGCCACCACCAGCACCAGGTTATTGCCCAGCAGCAGGGTTTCGCGCGACCACAGCCCGAAGCCCACGTGGCTCTTGACCACGGGGGCGCGCACGGCGAACAGGGTCAGCGAGCCGCCCACCACGCACAGCAGGAAGATCAGGATGAACACCCCGCGCGCCGGGTCGGAGGCGAAGGCGTGTACCGAGGTCAGCACCCCGGAGCGCACCAGGAAGGTACCCAGCAGGCTCAGGGAGAAAGCAGCGATGGCCAGCAACACGGTCCAGCTCTTGAACACGCCACGTTTTTCGGTGACGGCCAGGGAATGAATCAGCGCGGTGCCCACCAGCCACGGCATGAACGACGCGTTCTCCACCGGGTCCCAGAACCACCAGCCACCCCAGCCCAGTTCGTAGTAAGCCCACCACGACCCCAGGGTGATACCGAAACCCAGGAAGCTCCAGGCAACGATGGTCCAGGGCCGCGACCAGCGCGCCCAGGCCGCGTCCAGCCGGCCACCCAGCAAGGCAGCGATGGCGAAGGCAAAGGCCACCGAGAAACCCACGTAGCCCATGTACAGCATGGGCGGGTGAATGATCAGGCCCGGGTCCTGCAGCAATGGGTTGAGGTCAGCGCCGTTGGCCGGCACTTGCGGCAGTATGCGTGCGAAGGGGTTGGACGTCAGGATCAGGAACAGCAAAAAGCCGGTGCTGATCATGCCCATCACCGCCAGCACGCGGGCCAGCATCACTTGCGGCAGTTGCCGGGAAAACACCGACACCGCGAAGGTCCAGCCCCCCAGGATCAGTGCCCACAACAGCAGTGAACCTTCGTGGGCGCCCCATACCGCGCTGAATTTGTAGTACCAGGGCAAGGCGCTGTTGGAGTTGTTCGCCACGTAGCCGACGGAAAAGTCGTCAGTCATGAAGCTGTAGGTCAGGCTGCCAAACGCGAACAGCAGGAAGGCGAATTGCCCCCAGGCCGCGGGCTGGGCCAGGCCCATCCACTGCCGGTCGCCGCGCCAGGCGCCAAACAGCGGGACGGTGGCCTGTACCAGGGCAAAGCACAGGGCCAGGATCATGGCCAGGTGGCCGAGTTCGGGAATCATTGCTTCAACCTTCCTTGAGGGGCGCGGGCCCGGTACCGGACGCGGACTGGCCGCTGTCCTTGAGGGCCTTGGTGACCTCGGGCGGCATGTATTTCTCGTCGTGCTTGGCCAGGATCTGGTCAGCCACCACCACGCCATCGGCATTGAGCTTGCCGAGGGCGACGATGCCCTGGCCCTCGCGGAACAGGTCCGGAAGAATGCCGCGGTAAGTGATGGTCACGTTCTTGTTGAAGTCGGTGACCACGAAGCGTACGTCCAGCGAGTCGGCCGAGCGCACCAGCGAGCCCTTCTCCACCATGCCGCCAGCGCGGATGCGGGTGCCGGGCGGGGCTTCGCCGTTGGCGATCTGGGTGGGGGTGTAGAACAGGTTGATGTTTTCCTGAAGCGCGCTCAGCGCCAGGCCGACGGCCACGCCCAGGCCGGCCAGCAGGCCGACGATGATCAACAGACGTTTCTTGCGCAGCGGATTCACTTGCCTTTCTCCCGGCGCAGACGGCGCGCCTCTTCCTGCAGATAGCGTCGACGGGCCAGCAGCGGCGCGGCGATATTGTTCACCAGCACCACCAGGCAGATGCCGTAGGCCGACCAGACGTAAGCGCCATGATGGCCCATGGCGATGAAATCACCGAATGAAGCGAAATTCATGCGCCAGCCTCCCGGCCCAGCGCCTGGGCCACTTCGGCCTTGGCCCAACTGCTGCGGGCTTCACGCTTGAGCACTTCCAGGCGCATGCGCATCAGCAGCACGGTGCCGAAGAAACAGTAGAAACCCAAAGCGGTGAACACCAGCGGCAGCCACATTTCGGCCGGCATGGCCGGTTTTTCCGTGAGGCTGAAGGTAGCGCCCTGGTGCAGGGTGCTCCACCACTGCACCGAGTACTTGATGATCGGGATGTTCACCACGCCCACCAGCGCCAGCACTGCGCAGGCCTTGGCGGCGCTGTCACGGTTGGTGATGGCATGGCCCAGGGCAATCAGGCCTACGTAGAGGAACAGCAGAATCAGCATCGAGGTCAGGCGAGCGTCCCACACCCAGAACGTGCCCCAGGTCGGTTTGCCCCAGATGGAGCCGGTGAGCAGCGCCAGGGCGGTCATCCACGCCCCGATGCGCGCGCCGCACTGCAAGGCGATGTCGGCGATCTTCATTTTCCACACCAGGCCTACCAGGCCGGCGACGGCGATCATCACGTAGCATGACTGGGCCAGCATGGCCGCCGGTACATGGATATAGATGATGCGGAAGCTATTGCCCTGCTGGTAGTCCGGCGGTGCGAACGCCAGGCCCCAGACCACGCCCACGGTCAGCAACAGCGCAGCGGCGATGCCAAGCCAGGGCAGCAGGCGGCCGCTGATGCCATAGAACCACTTCGGTGAGCCGAGCTTGTGAAACCACGTCCAACTGATCACGTTGCTATTCATCACGGTACATCCTGAATCATCGCCAGCCCTCATGGGGGCTGGCCTCATTATTCGCCGACACTGATCTTCAGGCCAGCGGCTATCGCAAAGGGTGTCAGGGTGACCGCAAGCGCGGTCAGGCTACCCAGCCACAACAGGTAGCCGGCGGTCGGCATGCCTTGCAGGGCGGCCTGCAGGGCGCCGCTGCCGAGAATCAACACCGGTATGTACAACGGCAGTATCACCAGCGCCAGCAACAGGCCGCCGCGCTTGAGCCCCACGGTCAGGGCCGCGCCCACCGCGCCCAACAGGCTGAGCACCGGCGTGCCCAGCAACAGCGACGCCAGCAGCACCGGCAGGCACCCCACGGGCAAGCCCAGCATCAGCGCCAGCAAGGGCGATAGCAGCACCAGCGACAGGCCGGAAAACGACCAGTGCGCCAGTACCTTGGCCAGCACCAGCAAGGGCAACGGGTGCGGGGACAGCACCCACTGTTCCAGGGAGCCGTCTTCGAAATCGCTGCGAAACAGGCCGTCCAGGGACAGCAGCACCGACAACAGCGCCGCCACCCACACCAGCCCCGGCGACAAGGTCCGCAGCAATTGCGCCTCGGGGCCGACCGCCAGGGGGAAAAGGGCGATGACGATGGCAAAGAATACCAGTGGATTGGCCAGCTCGGCGGGGCGGCGTACCAGCAATCGCGCTTCGCGCTTGATCAGGGTGGTGAAAACGCCGCTCATGCCGCCCACCGCGCCAGGTCCAGTTCACGGTAGCCGGAAGGCATCGTGGTCAGTGCATGGTGGGTCGTGAGCACTACCATGCCGCCGTTTTCGCAATGGGCCGCCAGGTGGCTTTCCAGTTGCGCCACGCCATGCTTGTCCAGCGCGGTGAACGGTTCGTCGAGAACCCACAAGGGGGGCGCCGGCAGGTACAGCCGCGCCAGGGCCACCCGACGCTGCTGGCCGGCCGACAAGGTATGGCAAGGGACGTCTTCGAAACCGTGCAGGCCGACTGCCGCCAGTGCCTGCCAGATCGCCTCCCGCGAAGCCGGCTGGTGCAAGGCGCACAGCCAGGTGAGATTTTCCTCGGCGGTGAGCACATCCTTGATACCCGCCGCGTGGCCGATCCACAGGAGCATGCGCGCCAGCGCCGTGCCCTGCCCCGCCAGCGGCTGGCCGCCCAGCAGCACCTGGCCGACGGTAGGCTGCATCAGCCCGGCCAGCAAGCGCAGCAGGCTGGTCTTGCCACTGCCATTGGGGCCACTGACCTGCAGCATGTCGCCAGGGCGCACACTCACGTCGAGCTGCTCGAACAGCATCCGCCAGTCACGCTCGCACGCCAGCGCCTGGGCTTGGAGATGAGGAGTCAATCGAAGGCCTTAATCATTCGGATGAAGGGTAGCGACGACGGCTCAAGTCGACGCGCGGTTTGCCGTTATGCTGGCAATGGCGTACGTCTTGCAGCGGTTGCAGGCCTGCCCACTCTGTATACGAGTTTTGATAAAGTTGGTGCGGCATTATACATACCGACTCCCGTTGCCATCATGGCAATTTCCACAGGCCCGTTCATGACCCCTGACATCACCAGCGTCTCTACCCTGCAGCCCACGCCGGCCGCGCTGCGCCCCGCGGCCAGCGGCGCGGATACGCTCAAGCTGCTGACCTCGCTGGAAGGTCTGCTGAACGTGGGGGACAGCGCCTCGGGGCACGTGCTGTCGAGCAAGGCCGGCGGGCCAGGGCAGCCCTTCCAGGTGGTGCTGGCCCTGACCACCGCCAGCGGCGAACAGGCCACGGTGGTGGCCAGCAGCAAACTGGCCCTGCCCCAGGGCACCCAGGTGACGCTCACGCAACTGCCTTCGGGCACCGTCGGTGTCGCGGTGCAACAGGCCAAAGCCAACGCCGTGGCCACCCTCACTCAACTGGATACGCGCCAATTGCCCGTGGGCACGTTGGTACAAGGCAAGGTGCTGAGCAGTGAGCTGGTGAACCAGGGCGCCAGCTACCGTTCGCTGGTGACCCTGCTGAACACCGCCATGGCTGGCAGCACCCTGGAAATCGACAGCCCGGGCCCGTTAAGGGTCGGCAGCCTGCTCAGCGCCCAGGTCCAGGGCGCCCAGAGCCTGAACTTCGTACCCTTGAGTGGCCGCCTGGAACAGTTGGCCGTGAACCAGCAGTTGCAGAGCCAGCAAAGCCGCCAGGGTTCCCTGGAAGGCTTGCTGGCGGCCCTGCAGAACCTGGGAGACAGCAGCGACGTGGGTGATGACTTGCGCGCCAGTGCCAACCGCCTGCTGGCCAGCCTGCCGGACATACGCCAACTGACCGACGCGCGCGGCGTGGCCCAGGCGCTGAATGCCAGCGGCCTGTTCATGGAGGCCCAACTGTTGACGCCCCAGGCCGGCGCGCTGCCCGATGATTTGAAAAGCAGCCTGTTGCGCCTGGTGGCGCAAATTCTGCCAAACCTGCCTGGCAGCGCCCCCTTCAACCCTGCCGAGGCCGCCAAGGCCCTGGCCAGCGCCCTGCCAGGTTACGTGCGCAGCGCCCTGGGCACCTTGGGCCAGGTGGGTGAGAAGCCGGCCCCCAGCAACTTTCCGCTGCCCTCGCGGCTGCTGGGCGGCCTGGACGGCGACAACGACTTGCAGCAACTGCTGCGCCTGGCGTCGGCGGCGGTATCGCGCCTGCAGAGCCACCAATTGTCGAGCCTGGAACAGAGCGGCATGAGTGAGGACGGCAAGCTCCTCACCACCTGGCAGCTGGAAATTCCCATGCGCAACCAGCAGGACATCGTGCCCTTGCAGGTAAGGGTGCAGCGCGAAGACGAACCCAAGGAACAGAATCCGCCAACCCCGGAGCAACGGGACCCACTCTGGCGGGTGGAACTGGCATTCGACCTCGACCCGCTGGGGCCGCTGCAAATTCAGGCACAACTGCTGCGCGGCAGCCTCAGCGGCCAGTTGTGGGCCGAATGGCCGCACACCGCGCGGCTGATCGACAGCCAGCTCGACAGCCTGCGCCAGCGCCTGCTGGCCCAGGGCCTGGAGGTCACCGACCTGCAATGCAAGCAAGGCACGCCGCCCCAGGGGCCACGCACGCAGTTGGAGCAACGCTGGGTGGATGAAACCGCATGACCGACAAAGCCCCCCGCCAAGCCATCGCCCTGACCTACGACGGCCAGCAGGCCCCGACGTTGAGCGCCAAGGGCGATGACGAACTGGCCGAAGCCATCCTGGCCATGGCCCGTGAACACGAAGTGCCTATCTATGAAAATGCCGAGCTGGTGAAACTGCTGGCTCGGCTGGAGCTGGGCGACAGCATTCCGGAGGCGCTGTACCGCACCATTGCCGAGATCATCGCGTTTGCGTGGAACCTGAAGGGAAAGTACCCGCAAGGCTTCGACCCCAGCCCGGCGCCGCTGGAGCGCGATATCACGCCTGGCGGCTGAGTCGCTGTACCGTGAGGACCGGGCGCTGTGGTGCGTCAGGTGGAACGCGGCGCGGCCTTCCCGGGCTTCGCCCGGTCCCACAAGGTAATTCCAACCGCCGCCGCCATCCTCGGTAGGACCGGGCGACAGCTCGGGAAGCGGGCGCCGCGGTGCGTCAGGGAGAACGCGGCGCGGCCTTCCCGAGCTTCGCCCGGTCCCACAAGGTAATTCCCACCACCGCCGCCATCCTCGGTAGGACCGGGCGACAGCTCGGGAAGCGGGCGCCGCGGTGCGTCAGGGAGAACGCGGCGCGGCCTTCCCGAGCTTCGCCCGGTCCCACAAGGTAATTCCAACCGCCGCCGCCATCCTCGGTAGGACCGGGCGACAGCTCGGGAAGCGGGCGCCGCGGTGCGTCAGGGAGAACGCGGCGTGGCCTTCCCGAGCTTCGCCCGGTCCCACAAGATAATTCCCACCACCGCCGCCATCCTCGGTAGGACCGGGCGACAGCTCGGGAAGCGGGCGCCGCGGTGCGTCAGGGAGAACGCGGCGCGGCCTTCCCGAGCTTCGCCCGGTCCCACAAGATAATTTCCACCACCGCCGCCATCCTCGGTAGGACCGGGCGACAGCTCGGGAACCGGGCGCCGCGGTGCGTCAGGCGGAACGCGGCGTGGCCTTCCCGAGCTTCGCCCGGTCCCACAAGGTAATTCCCACCACCGCCGCCATCCTCTGTGGGACCGGGCGACAGCTCGGGAAGCGGGCGCCGCGGTGCGTCAGGGAGAACGCGGCGTGGCCTTCCCGAGCTTCGCCCGGTCCCACAAGGTAATTCCAACCGCCGCCACCCTGTGGGACCGGGCGACAGCTCGGGAAACGGGCGCCGCGGTGCGTCAGGGAGAACGCGGCGTGGCCTTCCCGGGCTTCGCCCGGTCCTACCGCGAAACCCGCACGCGGCATCAACCGTGTGGGACCGGGCGCTGCGGTTCGTCAGACGCTCAGCAACCGCTCACGCAACTTGGCGATTTCGTCGCGCATCTGCGCCGCTGCCTCGAACTCCAGGTCGCGGGCCAACTGGTACATCTTCTCTTCCAACTGGCGAATACGCTTGGTGATCTCGCTCGGCGACCGCAGTTCGTTTTCGTACTTGGCGTTTTCCTCGGCGGCCTTGGCCATGCCCTTGCGCTTCTTGCTGCGCGAACCCGGCACGGTGGCGCCTTCCATGATGTCGGCGACGTCCTTGAACACCCCCTGCGGGGTAATGCCGTTGGCCTCGTTGAACGCCACCTGTTTCTCGCGGCGCCGCTCGGTCTCACCGATGGCCCGCTCCATGGAACCGGTCATGCGGTCGGCATACAGAATCGCCCGGCCATTCAGGTTGCGCGCAGCCCGGCCAATGGTCTGGATCAGCGAGCGCTCGGAACGCAGGAAGCCTTCCTTATCGGCATCCAGAATGGTCACCAGCGACACTTCGGGCATGTCCAGGCCCTCACGCAGCAGGTTGATACCTACGAGTACGTCGAAGGTGCCCAGGCGCAGGTCGCGGATGATCTCCACGCGCTCCACGGTATCGATGTCCGAATGCAGGTAGCGTACCTTGACGTCGTGGTCGGCCAGGTAGTCGGTCAAGTCTTCGGCCATGCGCTTGGTCAGCACCGTGACCAGTACCCGCTCCTCCTTGGCCACCTGCTTGCGGATCTCCGACAGCAGGTCGTCCACCTGGGTCAGGGCCGGGCGCACTTCCACCTGTGGGTCCACCAGGCCGGTAGGTCGCACGACCTGCTCGATCACCCGGCCCGCGTGCTCTTCTTCGTACGGGCCGGGCGTGGCCGACACGAAGATGGTCTGCGGGCTGACACTTTCCCATTCGTCGAAGCGCATGGGCCGGTTATCCAGCGCCGAAGGCAGCCGGAAGCCGTATTCCACCAGGGTCTCCTTGCGCGAGCGGTCGCCTTTGTACATGGCGCCGACCTGGGGAACGCTGACGTGGGATTCATCGATCACCAGCAGCGCGTCGGGCGGCAGGTAATCGTACAGCGTCGGCGGCGGTGCACCCGCTGGGCGGCCCGACAGGTAGCGGGAGTAGTTTTCGATACCGTTGCAGTAACCCAGCTCCAGGATCATCTCCAGGTCGAAGCGGGTGCGCTGCTCCAGGCGCTGGGCCTCTACCAGCTTGTCCTTGCCACGCAGGTACTCCAGGCGCTCCTGCAACTCCACCTTGATGCCCTCGATGGCGTCCAGCAGGGTTTCCCGGGGCGTCACGTAGTGGCTCTTGGGGTAAAAGGTAAAACGCGGCAGCTTGCGGATGACTTCGCCGGTCAACGGGTCGAAGGCCGACAGGCTCTCCACTTCATCGTCGAACAGCTCGATGCGGATGGCTTCCAGGTCCGATTCGGCCGGGTACACATCGATCACGTCACCGCGCACACGGAACGTCGCACGGGCGAAATCCATCTCGTTGCGGGTGTACTGCAGATCGGCCAGGCGGCGCAGCAGCGCGCGCTGGTCAAGCTTGTCGCCCCGGTCGACGTGCAGGACCATTTTCAGGTAAGTCTCTGGACTGCCCAGGCCGTAGATGCACGACACGGTGGTGACGATGATGGCGTCCTTGCGCTCCAGCAACGCCTTGGTCGCCGACAGCCGCATCTGCTCGATGTGGTCGTTGATGGATGCATCCTTCTCGATGAAGGTGTCCGACGACGGCACGTAAGCCTCGGGCTGGTAGTAGTCGTAGTAGGAAACGAAGTATTCCACGGCGTTATTGGGAAAGAACGCCTTGAACTCGCCATACAGCTGCGCGGCCAACGTCTTGTTCGGTGCCAGCACCAGCGTCGGGCGCTGCACCTGGCTGATCACGTTGGCGATGCTGAAGGTCTTGCCCGAGCCAGTCACGCCCAGCAGAGTCTGGTGCGCGAGGCCGGCCTCGATACCTTCGACCATCTGGCGAATGGCTTCCGGCTGGTCGCCGGCGGGCTGGAAACGGGTGACGAGCTGGAACTCGGACATGACGAACCTCTTGGTCATCCGCCAGATGAAGCCTGCGGACGTAAACGATCACAGGACGAAATCACGCCTGTATTTATAGACAGTACTTATACCTGAAGTAGGGCCTTGCTGCGCCGGTTTCAAGACGATGCCTACAAGGTTATTGGACCGCGCCTACTTGAAAATGACTAACGGTCGGAAAAAAAACCTCATTTGCCAGGGAAAACCTGCAGCAACCTGTCGCAGGCCCCAGAAAGGATCTCTATACTGACTCCCCGTTTGTGCACCGCTCTAGTGCATGTCTGGAGCTGTGCACCCCCCTCACTCTCCAATCAGAGCTACGGTAAAAATGAGCCTGTTTTCCGCTGTCGAATTGGCACCCCGCGATCCTATCCTGGGCCTCAACGAAGCCTTCAACGCTGACACCCGTACCGACAAGATCAACCTGGGCGTAGGCGTTTACAGCAACGAAGAGGGGCGAATTCCCCTGCTGCGCGCCGTCGTCGAAGCCGAGACCGCCCGCGTTGCCCAGCACGCAGCCCGTGGCTACCTGCCGATCGACGGCATCGCGGCGTACGACCAGGCCGTGCAGAAACTGCTGTTCGGCGCCCAGTCGCCCCTGCTGGCCGAAGGCCGCGTAGTCACCGTGCAGGCCGTTGGTGGCACTGGCGCACTGAAAATCGGTGCCGACTTCCTCAAGCAGCTCTCGCCCGACGCCACCGTGGCCATCAGCGACCCGAGCTGGGAAAACCACCGCGCGCTGTTCGAAACGGCCGGTTTCCCAGTGCAGAACTACCGCTACTACGATGCCGCCACCAACGGCGTGAACCGTACCGGCCTGTTCGAAGACCTGAACGCCCTGCCCAACGGTTCCATCGTGGTGCTGCATGCCTGCTGCCACAACCCGACCGGCGTGGACCTGACCCCGCAAGACTGGAAACAGGTCCTGGAAACAGTCAAGGCCAAGGGCCACGTGCCCTTCCTGGACATGGCCTACCAGGGCTTTGGTGATGGCATCGACGAAGACGCCGCCGCCGTGCGCCTGTTCGCCGAATCGGGCCTGACCTTCTTCGTCTCCAGCTCGTTCTCCAAGTCGTTCTCGCTGTACGGCGAGCGCGTTGGCGCCCTGTCGATCGTCACCGAATCGAAGGAAGAAAGCACCCGCGTCCTCTCCCAGGTCAAGCGCGTGATCCGCACCAACTACTCCAACCCGCCGACCCACGGCGCCATGATCGTCGCTACCGTGCTCAACAGCCCGGAACTGCGCGCCCAATGGGAAGCCGAACTGGCCGAAATGCGCCTGCGCATTCGCGGCATGCGCAACCAGATGGTCGAAGGCCTGGCTGCCGCCGGCGCCAACCGTGACTTCGGTTTCGTGGGCCTGCAGCGTGGCATGTTCTCCTACTCGGGCCTGACCGCCGAACAGGCCCAGCGCCTGCGCAGCGACTTCGGCATCTACGCCCTGGACACCGGCCGCATCTGCGTGGCCGCACTGAACCAGAGCAACATCGACCGAGTGATCAAGGCGATTGTTGCTGTCCTGTGATCCGATTTTTTTGCGGGAGGTCACTGAAAGGTTGACTTCCCCTTTTGAATCAGTAACATAGGCAGCAGATTCCGCGATAGCTCAGTCGGTAGAGCAAATGACTGTTAATCATTGGGTCCCAGGTTCGAGTCCTGGTCGCGGAGCCAAACATCACGAAGCCCCTCTTTCAGAGGGGCTTTGTCGTTTCTGGGGCATGGCCCCACCTTGGCCTGAGCCCATCTGTCATCTGGGTGCGTAAGGCTCCAGCACCGCCTGCCCCGCATCCTTCAGCACCCACACCAACAACTTGGCCGGCTGGCTGGCGCTGGCATTGCGCGACACCAGATGCACGGTGCCAGCGGGTTCGTACCAGTATTGCCCGGCCTTGTAGGTAACCGGCGGCTGCCCTTGCAGCTGCGACACCACACTGCCTTCGAGCACGTATGCCATGACCGAACCGGGGTGGCTATGGGCGGCGGAGGCTTGGCCCGGGGCGTAGGTCACCGTCAACATCATGGCCTGCTTGCCAGGGGCGTTGGGCAGGGCCTGCTGCTGCAGAACCTCAACGTTGTCATGGCCCGCTTCATGGGCGCCGGCCAGGGGGCTGGCGCACAGGATGGCAAGGGTGAGCGCGGTGATGGCTTTCATCTTCGGAACCTCGACTGGAGAATGAGGTTGAAGTTAGGCCCAATTGCACCGAGGGCAAAGAGCCAATGAAGCGGAAGAACAGGTAGCCATTGTGGCTGAGTGCATGGCAGCGAACCCTCAATCGGCGGGGCATGGGCCGATGGGGAAGAACTGGCCGCTGCTCCACACACCTAGCCAGCGCTGCCCTTGCCGTTCACGCACCACGGCCAGCTCAACCAACTGGTAGAAGACGTTGCGGTGCACCAGCGCTTCCAGGTTGCTGCGCACCAATACGTACGGGGCAGGCTCCTGGGTGTCGGGGTCGATCTCGACCCGCAGAGGGTGGTCGGCATCAGCTGTCACGCTGTCTTCGACATTGGTGACAAAGCGCAAAACCTGAGCCTCGCCCTGCCCATGCACATCCAGGGTCACTGCTACGAATGGCGCGTCGTCGACGGTGATGCCGACTTTTTCCACCGGGGTCACCAACACGTAGTCATCGCCATCACGCCGCAGGATGGTAGAGAACAGCCGCACCATGGGTTTGCGGCCAATGGGCGTGCCCAGGTAGTACCAGGTACCGTCCCGAGCGATGCGCATGTCGATGTGGCCGCAGAAGTCGGGGTTCCACAGGTGCACGGGCGGCAGACCCCTTTCGCTTTTGGGGATCTGGGCCAGCAGATCATTGGCCTTGCCTGTGCCACTCATGGGGTGCTCCTGTACGACGTTAGGGGCGGCTCATGCCCAGGAGGATACGAGCGTAATCCTCCAAGGGTGGCTGGAGCAAATCTTCCGGCTTCTGGTTGTGGATGGAGAACAGACCGCCGCGCATCCGGATGGTGGCGCTGTCGATCAGGTAGCGGGTGTTGGTTTCGATCAGCATGACCTGGATGATGCCGTTGTCCACGCCCAGGCGGTCGACTGCTTCCTGGTCGGACCATTCATCGAAGTTGCCGATGCGGTCGTCAGCAGCGGCGAAGCGGGTGTACAGCAGGTAGCTGGCACCGGCGCTGCGGGCTTCACCCAGTGCTTGCTCCAGGCCCAGCGGGGCACGGGCGCGACGGACCATGGGGAAGTACTGGATGAAACCGTCGAAGGCAGCTTCAGCCACGACATTGGGCTTCGGGTAAGCGCTGCCCGGCGGGGCGAAGGCACCCTGGCCGATGTAGATGAACGAATCGGGCTGCAGGCGGAAATTGTTAAGGCGCCGGGTGTTGCTGTGGTTCAGCACACCGGCGTCGCTCAATTGTTCGCGGGTGGCTTCACCCATGTCGCTGACACTCATGCAGCCGCTCAGCGCCAACAGGGCGAGCAGCAGGACCAGGCTACGCATCTTTCCTCCAGAGGCCGGTGACGGAAAACCGGCGAATAGGCGCGTGATGCAGCTTTTGCGCCAGAATGAGGAAACACAAAGGTGAATCACAGGCCAGCCGCAGGGGACTCGCCCGTGACAACCCCGGAGGCTCAACCGCCGGTCGGCTCGCTGTCGCGTTTGCGCTTGTTGCCCATGCGCACGCCGATGTCCATCAGGAATTGGAAGAAGCCTTCCTGGTCTTCCAGCACGTTGCTCCAGAACGGCGAGTGGTACAGCGCCACGGCGCCGTGTACCAAAGCCCAGGAGGCGCAGTAATGGAAGTACGGCGGTACGTCTTCGAGCTTGCCCTCGCTGATGCGGCCCTTGATGAGCAGGGTCAGGCGTTCGAAGTTCGAGGCGCGGATCTTGTGCAACTCCTCGACCATTTCCGGCACCTGGTTGCCCTTGACCACCTTCTCTTCCAGGCGGTCGAACAGCCGGTAACGCTGGGGGTCGCGCATGCGGAATTCGAAGTACGCGCGCGACAGCGCTTCCTTGTCGCGGTCAACGTCGGCCGAGTGCAGCAGTTCGTTCAAATCACGCTCGTAGTCGAGCATCAGGCGCAGATAGATCTCCGCCTTGGACTTGAAGTGCTTGTAGATCGTGCCTTTGCCGATACCCACGGCGTCCGCGATCATCTCGACGGTGACACTGTCTTCACCCTGGTCGAGGAACAGCTTGAGCGCGGTGTCGAGGATTTCCTGCTCTCGGCGACGAAATTCACGGACCTTGCGAGGTTCTTTCTGCATAAGATGAACTGGATCGAAATCGAAGCCCGGTATTATGCCTAAATCGCAGCAAATTGCACGCAAGTTCCAACCCGTTTACTGAGGATTGGCCAAAGCGCGGCAGGCTGGACCATCAAGTTTTTGACGCATTGTCGGCTCTCCTCGCCAAGCGGACTCAATGAACGGCGACGTATTCCAAATCTGTTTAAAAAATAATCAATCACAGGTGGAATAGTGTGAAAGGTAGCCAATACTTGAAGTGTCGGCGCGCTCATACCCCCCAAGTGACACGCCGATAAAGGTGTCAAGGGAACGCACGCCTTTGTTTTACTCCTAATGGTCTTAACCCGGATTCACCCCCCAGAACCCGGGTTTTTTTTGCCTGTGATTCCGGCGAGCCCTGTCCCTACAGGTGGGCCAGGGGAAACAGACGCTTGAAGTTGGCGGTGGTCTGTTCGGCCAGTTGCTCATAGCGCTCGCCACGCACCAGCGCCAGGAATTCGGCGACTTCGCGCACGTACTGCGGCAGGTTGGGCTTGCCGCGGTGCGGGATAGGCGCCAGGTAGGGCGAGTCGGTTTCCACCAGCAGACGATCGGCGGGCACTTGGCGCGCCACGTCGCGCAGGGCGTCGGCGTTGCGGAAGGTGACAATGCCGGACAGGGAAATGTAATAGCCCATGTCCAGGGCCGCCTTGGCCATGTCCCAGTCTTCAGTGAAACAGTGCAGCACGCCGGCCTGGGGCAGTTGCGCCTCGCGCAACAGCTCGAGGGTGTCGGCGCGAGCGCCGCGGGTGTGGATGATCACCGGCTTGCCGGTGGCCTTGGCCGCTTGCAGATGCAGGCGGAACGACGCCTGCTGCAGCTCGGCCGCTTCCGGCTCGTAGTGGTAGTCCAGGCCGGTTTCGCCGATGGCCACCACGCGGGGGTGGTCCAGTTCGTCCAGCAGCCACTGCAGCGCCGGTGCTTCACCGGGTTTGAGGTCCAGGGGGTGGATACCGACCGAGCAGTCCACGTCGCTGTAGCGCTCGGCCAGGGCCTTGACGGCGCCGGCGTTGTCGGCGCTGACGCCGATGCACAGGAAGTGCCCTACCCCGCGGTCACGGGCTGCCTGCAGGGCGGCATCAAGGGAACCGTCGTGCTGGGCCAGGTCCAGACGATCGAGGTGGCAGTGGGAATCGACAAGCATGGGCATTGGGCAACTTACATCGTATGGGTGGGGCGGTCGGACTTGATGGCGCCCGCCAGGTAGGTTTCGATCTTGTTGCGCGCGGTGTTGTCACCATCGTTGAACTGCACGCCGACGCCCGCGGCACGGTTGCCCTGGGCGCCCTTGGGGGTGATCCAGGCCACGCGGCCGGCCACCGGGATTTTTTCCGGCTCATCCATCAGGTTCAGCAGCATGAACAACTCATCACCCAGCTTGTAGCTCTTGGTGGTGGGAATGAACAGCCCGCCGTTCTTGATGAAGGGCATGTACGCTGCGTAGAGCACCGACTTGTCCTTGATGGTCAGGGACAGGATGCCGTTGCGCGGGCCGGGACTGACTGGCTGATTCATGAGTACTCCTTGATTGCGCCTGGTTGCGAGGGCCCGCCTGGGCGCGCCCCGCCACGCTTTTTCATGCCTGGCCGGGCAGACCCGCCCAAGACACCAGCAACGCTTCGAGCAACAGCACACGGTTGAGGTTGGCCTTGGACAGCACCTTCTGGCGCTGAGCGAGAATCCAGTCCTGCACCGCCAGCACCTTGCCCTGCCCACTCTTCTGCGCCAGGTACTGCACCACCTTGCGCATGTCCTGCAAGCCTAACCCCTCCTCATCCTGCGTCAACTGGTAACGCAGGATCAGGTTGGACCAGTCGCAGAACCAGTCGAACAGCAGCAACAACGGGATGGTGTTCCAGCTTTCGGCCAACTGGGTGGGCGAGGCCTGCTGCTTGAGCAGTTTCTTCACGCCCTCGACCACCAGTGCCCGCTGTTCGACCACGCCCTGGGCCTGCAAGCTGACCGCCACCAGGGGCGACCCCGCGGCCAGGGTCAGCAGCTCCTCGCGCTGTTCGTCACTGCTGTCCGGCAGTGCCGTGTCCAGCCACGCCAGGCTCATGGCGTGGCTGGGCAGCGGACAGGCCTGCTGCACGCAGCGGCTCTTGATGGTCGGCAGCAAACGGCTGGGCTGATGGCTGACCAGCAGCAGCACGGTATTGCCAGACGGCTCTTCGAGGCTTTTGAGCAAGGCGTTGGCAGCGTTGATGTTCATCGCCTCCACCGGCTCGATCAGTACCACCTTGCGCCCGCCCAACTGCGCGGTCTGCACCACGAAACCGACCAGGTCGCGCACCTGGTCGACCTTGATGGCCTTGTCGGCCTCTTCCGGCTCCAGAATGTAATTGTCCGGATGGCTGCCCGCGGCCAGCAGGTGACAGGATTTGCACTGGCCACAGGCCGCCAGACCCACCGGGTGCTGGCACAGCAGCAACGCCATCAGGCGCTCGGCCAGGGCGCGCTTGCCGATACCCTGGGGGCCATGCAGCAAATAGGCGTGGGCGTGCTGGCCACGGCCGGCCAGGTGCTGCCAGAGGCTGTCTTGCCACGGGTAGGCCTCAGCCACGGCAGCGTGCCTCGATGGCCGGCAGCAGGCCGTCCAGTTGCTGCTGTACTTCGGCCAGGGTCAGCGCCGCGTTGACCAGGGTGTAGCGCTCTGGCGCAGCCTGGGCACGGGCCAGGTAGGTGTTGCGCACAGCCTCGAAGAAGGCGCGCCCTTCCTGTTCGAAACGGTCCAGGCGGCCGCGGGCGGTGGCGCGAGCCAGGCCGACTTCCACCGGCAGGTCGAACACCAGGGTCAGGTCGGGGCGCAGGCTGCCCTGAACGAAATCTTCGAGGCTGGCGATGCGCGCCTGGCTGAGGCCGCGGCCGCCGCCCTGGTAAGCGTAGGTGGCGTCCGTGAAACGGTCGCACAACACCACCGCGCCGCGCGCCAGCGCCGGGCGAATCACTTCGCTCAGGTGCTGGGCGCGGGCGGCGAACACCAGCAGCAGCTCGGTGTCGGCGTGCATGGCTTCGTCGCTGGGGGCCAGCAGCAATTCGCGAATGCGCTCGGCCAGCGGCGTGCCGCCGGGTTCACGGGTCAGCACCACGTCCAGCCCGGCAGCGCGCAGGCATTCGGCCAGGTACTCGCGGTTGGTGCTCTTGCCCGCGCCTTCGGGCCCTTCTAGGGTGATGAATAAACCGGTCACTGGCTGTCCTTCTGAGAATCATGGGGCGCATCGGCGCCGTTGTCCGTGGCCGTGTCAGGGCTGGCCGGGGGCTGAGTGCCCTGCTCCTGGCCCTGCTCCTGGCCCGGCTGCGGTGCCGGCAGCGGCACGGGCGCGGGGCTGGAGCGGTAGTCGGCGCGGCGTTTGAGCTGAAATTCGCGCACGGCGTTGTTATGGGCTTCAAGGTCATCGGAAAACACATGACTGCCGTCGCCACGGGCGACGAAATACAGGCTGGTGCCGCTGGCCGGGTTCAGGGCCGCGTGCAGCGCCTCGCGACCGACCATGGCGATCGGCGTCGGCGGCAGGCCGGCGTTGGTGTAGGTGTTGTAGGGCGTGGCCTGGTGAAGGTCGGCGCGGGTCAGCTTGCCGGTGTAGCGTTCGCCCATGCCGTAGATCACGGTGGGGTCGGTCTGCAACAGCATCCCGGTCTGCAGGCGGCGCACGAACACACCGGCGATCTCGGCGCGTTCCTGGGGCACACCGGTTTCCTTTTCCACCAGGGATGCCATGATCAGCGCCTGGTAGGGGTCGGTGTACGGGGCCTCGGGAGCGCGGTCGGTCCACTCCTTGGCCAGCACTTCGTCCAGGCGGCTGTAGGCCTGGCCCAGCAAGTCGGCGTCGGTCACGCCGCGCACGTACTTGTAGGTATCAGGGAAGAAACGCCCCTCGGGGAACACGCCTTCGTGGCCCAGGCGGGTCATGACTTCGGCGTCGCTGAGGCCGGCCAGGGTGTGCTTGAGCTTTTCCTGCTTGTCCAAAGCGGCGCGCACCTGGCGGAAGTTCCAGCCTTCCACCAGGGTCAGGTTGTACTGCACCACCTCACCGCGCTTCCATACGCCCAGCAGGTCCTGCAGGGTCATGCCGGGCGTCAGGCGGTACTCGCCGCTGTGCAACGGTTGGCCGGCCAGGTTGAAACGCCAATAGAGGCGCAGCCACAGAGCATCACGCAACGTGCCCTTGGCCTGCATGCGGTTGAAGGTACCGGTCGGGGTGGAGCCGGCGGGCACATCCAGCAGCTCTTCCTGGCTGACGTTCAGGGTTTGCTCGAGTGCGCTGTGCACTTTCCAGGCAGCGACACCCAGGGTAAGGCCTGCCAGAATCACCAGGGTTTCCAGCAGCACCAAGAATTTACGTCTCACGAATCACACATCCAATACTGCGCGGGCAAGGCTCTGCAGTTTACGGGTGAGCGGCCCGGCAGACCAGTTCAGGGAAACAAAAGCATACACAGGCCAGATCCCGTACACGCTATTGCAGACAAAGACCTCGTCGGCGCGCTCGAGGTCGGCCGGCCACAGGTCGCGCACCTGCACGCTGATGCCCAGGCGCTCGGCCTGGGCCAGCAGTTCGGCACGCATGACGCCCGCCACGCCACAGCGGCTCAGGTCGGCGGTCAGCAGGTGGCCGTCGTGCACCAGGAACAGGTTGCTGAAAACACCTTCGATCAACCGACCGGAGGTATCGCGCATCAGGCCTTCGGCAAAATCCGGGCTGTTCCATTCGCCGCGAGCCAGCACCTGCTCCAGACGGTTGAGGTGCTTGAGGCCGGCGAGCAACGGCTGCTCGGCCAGACGTGTCTGGCAGTCGAACAGGCGAACGCCCTGCTCGGCGTAGGAAACAGGGTAGGCAACGGGCGGGTTGCCCAGCACCAGGCGCCGGGGTGGCGCCAGGGGATCGGCGGCGTAACCCCGCTGGCTATCGCCGCGGGTGACGACGAGCTTGAGCACGCCCTCACCCAGCTGCGCGGCCGCGGCCAGCAGTTCGCCCTCCACCAGGCCGACATCCAGGGCAATCGCAAGGCGCGCACCACCTTCCGCCAGGCGGTGCAGGTGACGCGCCAGCAGAACCGGCTTGCCCGACGTGACAGCGATGGTTTCGAACAACCCATCGCCGTAGGCCAGCCCCCGGTTCTTCACCGCGAGGGTGTCGGCCGGCTGGCCATCGACCCAGCTGAACATCAACCGTTGAACCGGCGGAACACCAGCGAGCCGTTGGTACCACCAAAGCCGAACGAGTTGGACAGCACCACATCGATGGGCATGTTGCGCGCCTGATGCGGAACGAAGTCCAGGTCGCAGCCTTCGTCGGGCTCGTCCAGGTTGATGGTGGGCGGCGCGACCTGGCTGTTGATGGCCAGGACACTGAAGATCGCTTCCACCGCGCCCGCGGCACCCAGCAGGTGACCGGTCATCGATTTGGTCGAACTGACCGCCAGCTGGTAGGCATGGTCGCCGAACACCGACTTGATCGCCGACGCTTCCGCCAGGTCGCCGGCGGAAGTAGAGGTGCCGTGGGCATTGATGTACTGCACGTCGCTGCCATTGACACCGGCGTCGCGCAGGGCGTTGGCCATGCAGCGCGCCGCGCCGGCGCCATCTTCGGGCGGCGAGGTCATGTGGTAGGCGTCGCCGCTCATGCCAAAACCGATCAGCTCGGCGTGGATGGTCGCGCCACGGGCCTTGGCATGCTCCAGCTCTTCGAGCACCAGCGCGCCGGCGCCGTCGGACAATACGAAGCCATCACGGCCCTTGTCCCACGGGCGGCTGGCCCGGGTAGGCTCGTCATTGCGGGTGGACAGCGCGCGCGAGGCACCGAAGCCGCCCATGCCCAGGCCACAGGCCGCCATCTCGGCGCCGCCGGCGATCATCACGTCGGCTTCGCCGTAAGCGATGTTGCGCGCAGCCATGCCAATGCAGTGGGTGCCGGTGGTGCACGCCGTGGCGATGGCATAGTTAGGCCCCTGCACACCCAGGTGGATGGACAGGAAACCGGAAATCATGTTGATGATCGAACCCGGCACGAAGAACGGCGAAATCCGACGGGGCCCGGAGGCGTGCAGGATCTTGCAGGTTTCCTCGATGTTGGTCAGCCCGCCGATACCCGAGCCCATGGCCACGCCAATGCGCTCACGGTTGGCATCGGTCACTTCCAGGCCGGCGTTACGCACGGCTTGAAAACCGGCCGCCAGGCCGTACTGAATGAACAGGTCGAGCTTGCGGGCTTCCTTGACCGACAGGTACTCCTCGACGTTGAAGCCTTTGACCGAGCCGCCAAAACGGGTGGAGTAGGCAGAAAGGTCGGTATGCTCGATCAGACCAATGCCACTGCGGCCAGCCAGAATGCCCTGCCAACTGCTCGGCACGTCCGTGCCCAGTGGCGACAGCATACCCATACCGGTGACCACGACGCGTCTACGCGACACAGCGCTCTCCTTATTCTAGGAACAACTCTTTACGTCTCATCTAAAGAAAAAACCGCACGCCAGCAATGGCAGTGCGGTTTTTCCATGCAAGAAACTGCGATTACACAGTCTTAAGCCTGGTGGCTGGTGACGTAATCGATAGCGGCTTGAACAGTAGTGATTTTTTCAGCTTCTTCGTCAGGGATTTCAGTCTCGAATTCCTCTTCCAGAGCCATCACCAGCTCAACGGTGTCAAGGGAATCGGCACCCAGATCTTCAACGAAGGAAGCAGTGTTCACGACTTCTTCTTCTTTAACGCCCAGTTGCTCGGCGACGATTTTCTTGACGCGTTCTTCGATGGTGCTCATACCTTGTTTTCACTCCTAAATGGACATAAGTCAGGCAGCTGGCCGGTGTGTAAGTTTATAGGAAGGCTTCGGCATTTCAAGCTGAAAGCGTCACCACCCGATCACACCTGCCCGCTGTCTAGAATTTGGTTGCAGCTTTATAACGGATTTTAGACAGCACGTATGACATTTTTTTGAAGCAATCCGTCACATTTCACTTACATGTACATGCCGCCGTTCACCGGGATAGTAGCACCGGTGACATAGGCTGCACCTTCCGAGGCCAGGAAAGCCACCACTTTCGCGATTTCTTCGGCCTGGCCCAGGCGACCCAGGGGAATCTGGGTCTGCAAGGCTTCACGCTGCGCTTCGGGCAGTTCACGGGTCATGTCGGTGTCGATGAAGCCAGGGGCCACCGAGTTGACCGTGATCGCACGCGAGCCGACTTCACGGGCCAGCGCGCGGCTGAAGCCCTCCAGGCCCGCCTTGGCGGCAGCGTAGTTGACCTGGCCGACGTTGCCCATGGCACCGACGACCGAACCAATGCTGATGATACGACCCCAGCGCGCCTTGGTCATGCCGCGCAGCACGCCCTTGGACAGCCGGTACAGGCTGTTGAGGTTGGTGTCGATGACATCATGCCATTCGTCGTCCTTCATGCGCAGCATCAGATTGTCGCGGGTGATGCCGGCGTTGTTGACCAGAATGGCAGGGGCGCCGAACTGTTCGGTGATGGCAGCCAGGACTGCGGCGACGGATTCGTCGCTGGTCACATTCAGCTCGAGGCCGGTGCCCTGCACGCCATTTTCCTTGAGGGTGGCGGCAATGCGCTCGGCACCGGAAGCCGAGGTGGCGGTACCGATGACGGTAGCGCCCATGCGGCCCAGTTCCAGGGCGATGGCCTGGCCAATGCCACGGCTTGCGCCGGTAACCAGTGCGACTTTACCTTGCAGGCTCATGCAGGCTTCTCCTATCTGTATCAGGCCTGCGCCGCGCGGGCGGCGGCGAAGGCGTCTGGGGTATTCAGGTTTTCAGTGCTCACGCCCTCGGCGCAGCGCTTGTTCAGGCCAGCCAGGACCTTGCCCGGGCCGCATTCGACCAGGCGTGGCGCACCCTGGGCGGCCAGGAACTGCACCGACTCGACCCAGCGAACCGGCTTGTACAGCTGTTCCAGCAGGTCGCGCTTGAGGGTGTCGAGGTCGGCCGGCACGGCGGCGCTGACGTTCTGCACCACCGGGATCTGCGGCACTTGCCAGTCGATGGCGTTGATGGATTCGGCGAACCGCTCGGCGGCGGGCTTCATCAGCGCGCAGTGCGACGGCACGCTGACCGGCAACGGCATGGCGCGCTTGGCACCAGCGGCCTTGCACAGCTCGATGGCGCGTTCCACGGCCGCTTTCGCGCCGGCGATCACCACCTGGCCAGGGGAGTTGAAGTTCACCGCGCTGACCACTTCGCCCTGGGCCGCTTCGGCGCAGGCATTGACCACCACGGCATCGTCCAGGCCCAGGATCGCCGCCATGGCGCCCTGGCCGGCCGGAACGGCCTCCTGCATCAGTTGACCGCGGCGCTCCACCAGCTTGACCGCGTCGCCCAGCGACAGGCAGCCAGCAGCCACCAACGCGCTGTACTCGCCCAGGCTGTGACCGGCGACGAAGGCCGGCTTTTCGCCGCCCTCGGCCAGCCACAGGCGCCACAGGGCCACCGAGGCGGCCAGGATGGCAGGCTGGGTCTTGTCAGTCTGATTGAGGCTTTCGACCGGACCTTCCTGGATCAACGCCCACAGGTCGTAACCCAGCGCGTCGGAAGCTTCCTTGAACGTTTCCAGCACAAGCGGGTACTGGGCGCCCAGCTCGGCGAGCATGCCCAGGGACTGGGAACCTTGCCCTGGAAAGACAAATGCGAGGGATGCAGACATTTAACAAGCCCTTAATGATCTTGTCGTCGGAGAATTGACGTGCAACCGAAGTTGAACGCAAGAAACTGACAGTTGGATGACAGATAGAACCGGGTGGTCACATTTAAGCACTCCTTGGCGGATCTGCCTAAAGCAACAGCTCCTCCAGCCGCCCATGCAAGCGCTGCGGAAGGTTTTCCTGAATCTCGACCAACGCGCGGGAAATGGCGCTCTGAAAGCCCTGAACCCCGGCAGATCCATGGCTTTTCACGACGATACCCTGCAAACCCAGAAAGCTTGCGCCGTTGTGCCGGGCAGGTGCCAGGTCAGCCTGCAGACGTTTGAGCAGCGGCAGCGCCAGCGCCCCCACGGCACGGGACATGAGGTTGTTCTTGAACAACGCCTCGATGCGCCCACTGATCATGGTAGCCAGCCCTTCGCTGGACTTGAGCAGGATATTGCCGACAAAACCGTCGCACACCACCACATCCGCTTCGCCGCGGTACAAGCCGTCGCCTTCGATGAAGCCGATGTAGTTCAAGCCCTTGGCGCCTTGAAGCAGGCTGGCCGCCAGCTTGACCTGCTGGTTGCCCTTGATGTCCTCGGTACCCACGTTCAACAGCGCCACCCGGGGGCGCACGACGCCCAGCGCCTGGGCCGCCACCGAGCCCATCACCGCGAACTGGAACAGGTTGTCGGCACTGCAATCGACGTTGGCGCCCAGATCCAGCAACTGGCACGTGCCCACCTGGGTGGGGATGGCCGCCACCATGGCCGGCCGATCAATACCTGGCAGCGTCTTGAGCACATGGCGCGACAACGCCATCAGCGCACCGGTGTTGCCGGCACTGACACAGGCCTGAACCTTGCCATCACGCAACAGTTCCAGCGCCACACGCATGGAGGAATCCGGCTTGCCGCGCAACGCCTGGGAAGGCCGCTCATCCATGCCGATGACTTCGCTGGCCGCGACAATCTGCAGGCGCGAGCGATCCACACCGGGCTGGCTGGCAATCAGTTCTTCTAGAAGGAGTGGGTGACCGACAAGGGTCAGGTACAACGAGGGGGTAGCAGACAGGCAGGCGAGGCTGGCCTGGACAATGCTGCGGGGACCGAAGTCCCCGCCCATTGCGTCAATCGCGATGACTTGAGCGGACAAGGATTACTCGTCAGCGCCCTTGTCGATCACTTTACGGCCACGGTATACGCCTTCTGGCGATACGTGGTGACGCAGGTGTACTTCACCGGTGGTCTTTTCGACCGACAGGGTGCTAGCCGACAGGGCGTCGTGCGAACGGCGCATGTCACGGGCAGAGCGGGATTTTTTGTTCTGCTGAACAGCCATAATTGATTAACTCCTAAACGTTTGGGTCACGCTTTAACTGCGCCAATACACTGAACGGGTTGGACCGCGTTACCTCGTCCTCGCTCGGCTCGGGCTCATCTGTGCCCGCCGGCTGCTGGCATTCTTCCGGATGATGAGCAGGCACAATGGGCAAGGCGAGCAGAAGCTCCTCCTCGATCAATGCCTGCAGATCCAAAGGATCTTCGCCCAGTTCCAGCACGTCATAACCTTTCGGTAACGACTGGGTGTTCGCACCCTCCTTCACCACAGCGTAACTGCATTCGCTGTGGATCGGCAGGGTCACCAGCTCAAGACAACGCTGGCAAACCATCTTGACTTCGACGTCGAGATGGCTGTGTATAACCACTGCCTTTCGCTCGTCTCGTTCGAAAACGAATTTAGCCTGCACCGTACCGACGTTATCGGAAAGCGGGTCGCAGAGTCTCTCCAAATCGGATAATGGCAGCGAACCTTCTAGGGTTACGCCACGATCGGCCAATTTGCGCGGGTCAACGTGAGGTGGAATCGGGTCATTCAACATAGGCGCAGCATTCTAGGGACGACCCCCTCCCCTGTCAAAGGAAATTAGGTCTCAAGGCAATGATAGAATGACCGTTCATCTTCAGGAGACCGCCATGCAGCCCTTGCTACTTGCCTCAAGCTCGCCGTACCGCCGGGAATTGCTGGCCCGCCTGCACCTGCCGTTCATTTGCGCCTCGCCCGATATCGACGAAAGCCGCTTGCCGGACGAGCCCGCCGAAACCCTGGTCAAGCGCCTGGCCGAGCAGAAAGCCCAAGCGCTGGCCTCCAGCCACCCGGGCCACCTCATCATAGGCTCCGACCAGGTGGCCGTATTGGGCGAACAGATCCTGGGCAAGCCGCACACTTTCGACAACGCCTGCACGCAACTGCTGGAAGCCAGCGGCACCAGCGTGACCTTCCTTACCGGGCTGGCCCTGCTCAACAGCGCCACAGGGCAGTGCCAGGTCGACTGCATCCCTTTTACCGTACACATGCGCGAGCTGGACCTGGCGACCATCCAGCGCTACCTGACGGCCGAGCAGCCTTACGACTGTGCAGGCAGCTTCAAGGCAGAGGGGCTGGGCGTGAGCCTGTTTCAAAGCACTCACGGGCCGGACGCGACGAGCCTGGTGGGGCTGCCGTTGATTCGCCTGGTGGACATGCTGTTGCAGGAAGGGGTGCAGGTGCCCTGACACCCCAGCAAATGCAGGAACTCACCCCTGCGGGACCGGGCGAAGCTCGGCCCCACGCAAGCAACACCCAAGACCATTCGATCAGCGCAAGGACGGGCCGCTGAAGCCCATGTAGATCGCCAGCTTCTCGGCCACGCTGGCCCCCAGCTTCTTGGAGAAGCGATCAAGGGCCGAGTCTTCGACAGTGAAGTCGACCAGTTCTTTCTCACCGACCACGTCACGCGCCACCGAACTGGCGTTGCCCAGCCCATCGATCAGGCCCAGCGGCAGCGCCTGCTCACCGGACCAGATCAAGCCCGAGAACAGCTCCGGATGCTCCTTATCCTTCAAGCGGTCACCACGCCCCTGCTTGACCACACTGATGAACTGGTTGTGAGTGGTGTCCAGCACCCCCTGCCAGAACTTCGTTTCATCCGGCTTGGCGGGCTGGAAGGGATCAAGGAACGACTTGTGCTCACCCGACGTATACGCACGACGCTCCACGCCCAACTTGTCCATGGTGCCCACGAACCCGTACCCGGCCGCCGTGACCCCGATGGAGCCCACCAGGCTGGCCTTGTCGGCGTAGATCTGATCAGCGGCGCTGGCGATGTAGTAGGCACCCGACGCACCCAGGTCACTGATCACCGCATACAGCTTGGTATCAGGATGCTCCTTGCGCAGGCGACGAATCTCGTCGACCACGTAGCCAGCCTGCACGGGGCTACCGCCCGGGCTGTTGATGCGCAGCACCACGGCCTTGACCTTGGGGTCCTTGAAGGCCGCGCGCAGGCTGCCAATGATGTTGTCGGCGCTGGCGGCCTCCTGGTCGGCGATCATGCCACGCACTTCGATCAGCGCCGTGTAGTGGTCACCGCGGGTCGCGCTCTTTTCCATGTCCATCAGGGGCGTGAACATGGCCAGGGCGAAGAACAGGTAAATGAAGGTCAGCAGCTTGAAGAAAATGCCCCAGCGCCGGGTGCGCCGGTGCTCGATCACATTGGCCTGGAGCGTGCGCTCCAGCAACTGCCAGCTTTTATCATCGCTGCGCTTTTCGGCGTCGGGCGCTTTCCATTCATCAGACATCGTTCAGCTCCCTTGGAAAAGTCAGGTCGTCGCGCCTGTCAGCCAGGCATGCAGTTCAGTGAAGCGCTCGATGGCCAGCACCGGCTCGTGCACCAGCAGAGCATCCAGCGGCATGGCGCCATAGCCCACGGCCACCGCGTCGATGCCGGCGTTGCGCGCCATCAGCAGGTCGAACGAGGCATCACCCACCATCAGCGCGCGCTCGCGCGGCACCTGGCAATGAGCAAGGATCTCCTCGAGCATCAGCGGGTGCGGCTTGCTGCGGGTTTCGTCAGCGGCACGGGTGATGTCGAAATACGCCTCCCACCCATGAGCCTTTAGCACCCGATCCAAGCCACGACGCGCCTTGCCCGTGGCTACCGCCAGGCGGTAACCGGCTGCCCGGAACGCGGCCAACGACTCTGCCACGCCCGGAAACAGCGGCGAAGGCTCGCTGTCCATGGCCATGTAGCAGTCAGCGTAGTGCTGGCGGAACTCCACCACCTGCGCATCGCTGAGCTGCGGGTACAGGGTCAGGATGGCTTCCGGCAACGCCAGGCCAATGATGCCCTTGATGGCCTCGTCATCACGCTCCACATAATCGGCGGAGCGTGCCGCCACTTTCATGGCCTCGACAATCCGACCGATGGAATCGGCCAGAGTGCCGTCCCAGTCGAAGATCAGCAGGTCATAGTCAGGGCGCACTGGCGAGGCGCTCCACGGTCTTGGCCCACATGTCGTCCACGGGCGCCTCGAGCTTCAGCGCGCCGCCGTCGGGCAGCGGCACGGTCAACTGATAAGCGTGCAGGAACAGGCGCTTGCCGCCCAGCTCGCGAATCTCGCGGCTGAAATCCTCATCGCCGTACTTGCTGTCGCCGGCGATGCTGTGCCCGGCATGCAGGGCGTGCACGCGGATCTGATGGGTACGACCGGTGATCGGCCGCGCCTCGACCATGGTGGCGAGGTCGCCGAAGCGGCGCAGCACCTTGAACAGGGTCAGGGCCTCCTTGCCTTCTTCGTCGATCTCGACCATGCGCTCGCCCGAACGCAGGTTGCTCTTCTGCAACGGGGCGTTGACCTGCTTGCGCGCCGTGGCCCAATGGCCGCGCACCAGCGCCATGTAGCGCTTGTCCACGCCGTCGCCGCGCAGGGCAGCGTGCAGGTGGCGCAACATGCTGCGCTTCTTGGCGATCATCAGCAGGCCAGAGGTGTCGCGGTCAAGCCGGTGCACCAGCTCCAGCTCCTTGGCATCGGGGCGCAGCTGACGAAAGGCCTCGATGACCCCGTAGTTGAGGCCGCTGCCACCATGCACGGCGATACCGGCGGGCTTGTTGATCACGATCAGCGCTTTGTCTTCGAAGACAATCGAGGCCTCCAGGCGCTGCAACAGCCCCTGAGCCAGCGGCACGGGCTCATCGCGCTCGGGCAGGCGCACGGGTGGAATACGGACGATGTCCCCGGCCTGCAGCTTGTATTCGGGCTTGATCCGCCCCTTGTTCACCCGCACTTCGCCCTTGCGAAGAATGCGGTAGACCAAGGTTTTGGGCACACCCTTGAGCGCGGTGATGAGGAAATTGTCGATGCGTTGGCCGGCATATTCCGGCGCAACCTCGAGCAGCTGGACGCCGGAGGTTGGAGGGGTTGTAGTCGTCATTTCCCCATGATAACAATTTTTTATGGATTTGAAGCACTTAATGATTGCTGCTATAGTCGCGAACGCCGCCAAAAGTGGCGGGCAAGCGGATATGCGGTAGTAGACCGGCCCTTGCCTACGCAATTCATGAGGACGCGAGGCCGTCCGACGGGGTTTTCGCTTGATTACGGGGTGGTATGCAACGTAACCGGCGCAGATGTGAGAAGACCGAGAGAAAGCCAAAAAGAGCGGTGTTTCTGCACTCATTTTCAGTTTTTTTTCGATGCCACTCCCATCCATCGCGGTCGTTGTCACTCGGTACCGGCGAATGCTTCGGAAACACAAAGCCTTAGCCATAAATGCGCAAGCGCCCTGTCGGCACTTGCGATAAATGCCAACCCGTTGCGGATTCAGCGCGCGGCAGCACCCGAATTATCAGGGATACGTGTAGGGTGGAGATGCACAATCGTCGGACCGTGTAGCACCGCGTCATGTCGAGAACTGCCACAGGCGCCTCACGACACGACAAGGGCTTGATCAAGACGCTTACGGGCGTCCACGCAGGACAATTGATTCCTCCTCCTGACTGAGTGCTTTTGACACCACAGCAAGCAGGAAGCGTCGTCGCGACTTCATCCCCGTTGGATGAACCTCGCTGGACACTGCAGTGGCCCCGCCACCGCTGACGCACCTGACACCGACCGTGAGAAGTCGTGTGTGCCGAACGCCGTTTCCGGCAGCCCGGAAACCGACGGTACTACATGAAAAGAATGCTGATTAACGCAACTCAACCCGAAGAGTTGCGTGTTGCCCTGGTAGACGGCCAGCGCCTCTACGACCTGGACATCGAGTCCGGTGCACGCGAGCAGAAGAAGGCCAATATCTACAAAGGCCGCATCACTCGCATCGAGCCGAGCCTGGAAGCCGCGTTCGTCGACTTCGGCTCCGAACGCCATGGCTTCCTGCCACTCAAAGAAATCTCCCGCGAATACTTCAAGAAATCCCCCGAAGGCCGCGTCAACATCAAGGACGTCCTGAGCGAAGGCCAGGAAGTCATCGTCCAGGTCGAGAAAGAAGAACGTGGCAACAAGGGCGCGGCCCTGACCACCTTCATCAGCCTGGCCGGCCGTTACCTGGTGCTGATGCCCAACAACCCGCGTGCCGGCGGCATCTCGCGCCGCATCGAAGGCGAAGAGCGCAACGAACTGCGTGAAGCGCTGAATGGCCTGGTGGCCCCGGCCGACATGGGCCTGATCGTTCGCACCGCCGGCCTGGGCCGCAGCAGCGAAGAAATGCAGTGGGACCTGGACTACCTCCTGCAACTGTGGACCGCGATCAAGGAAGCCTCCCTGGACCGTTCCGCGCCTTTCCTGATCTACCAGGAAAGCAACGTGATCATCCGCGCCATCCGCGACTACCTGCGCCAGGACATCGGCGAAGTGCTGATCGACAGCATCGAGGCCCAGGAAGAAGCCCTGACCTTCATCCGCCAGGTCATGCCGCAGTACGCCAGCAAGATCAAGCTGTACGAAGACAGCGTGCCGCTGTTCAACCGTTTCCAGATCGAAAGCCAGATCGAGACCGCCTTCCAGCGCGTGGTCGAACTGCCGTCCGGCGGCTCGATCGTGATCGACCCGACTGAAGCCCTGGTGTCCATCGACATCAACTCGGCGCGCGCCACCAAAGGCAGCGACATCGAGGAAACCGCCCTGCAGACCAACCTGGAAGCGGCCGAGGAAATCGCCCGCCAGCTGCGCCTGCGTGACATCGGCGGCCTGATCGTGATCGACTTCATCGACATGACCCCCGCCAAGAACCAGCGCGCCGTGGAAGAGAAAGTCCGCGAATGCCTGGAAGCCGACCGTGCCCGCGTGCAGATCGGCCGCATCTCGCGCTTCGGCCTGCTGGAAATGTCCCGTCAGCGCCTGCGCCCATCGCTGGGTGAAAGCAGCGGCATCGTCTGCCCACGCTGCAGCGGCACCGGCATCATCCGCGACGTGGAATCGCTGTCGCTGGCCATCCTGCGCCTGATCGAAGAAGAAGCCCTGAAGGACCGCACCGCCGAAGTCCGCGCCCAGGTGCCGATCCCGGTCGCCGCCTTCCTGCTGAACGAGAAGCGTAACTCGATCACCAAGATCGAACTGCGCACCCGTGCTCGCATCGTCATCCTGCCGAACGACCACCTGGAAACGCCGCACTTCGAAGTGCAGCGCCTGCGCGACGACAGCCCTGAAGCCCAGACCAACCAGTCGAGCTACGAGATCGCCGCGGCCGAAGCCGAGGAAGCTCAGCCAGTGGCCGCCACTCGCACCCTGGTTCGCCAGGAAGCAGCCGTGAAGACGGCCCCGGCCCGCGCCAACGCCCCGGTCCCGGTGGAGGTACCCGCCGCCCCGGTTGCCGCGCCTGCGCCTGCCCCGGTCGTGCCCGAGCCAAGCCTGTTCAAAGGCCTGGTGAAGTCGCTGGTCAGCCTGTTCGCCACCAAGGAAGAGCCTGTAGCGCCTGCCGTGGTCGAGAAGCCAGCCACCCCCGAGCGCCCACAGCGCAACGAGGAACGCCGCAACGGCCGCCAGCAGAGCCGCAGCCGCAACGGCCGTCGCGACGAAGAACGCAAGCCGCGCGAAGAGCGTGCGCCACGTGAAGAGCGCGCACCACGCGAAGCACGCGAGGAAGCACCGGCCGCCCGCGAGGAACGCGCCCCGCGCCCACCACGCGAGCCACGCGCCCCTCGTGAAGAGCGTCGCAGCCGTGAAGACCGCCCGGTTCGCGAACTGCGCGAGCCACTGGACGCCGTGGCCCCGGCCGTACGTGAAGAACGCCCTGAGCGCGCGCCACGTGAGGAACGCGCACCGCGCGAAGAACGCGCACCACGCGAGGAACGTGCCCCTCGTGAAGACCGCGCTCCACGCGAAGAACGTGCCCCTCGTGAAGAACGCGCCCCCCGCGAGGAACGCGCCCCTCGTGAAGAACGTGCGCCTCGTGAGGAACGCGCTCCACGCGAAGAACGTGCCCCACGTGAGGAACGTGCTCCACGCGAACGCACCCTGCGCCCGGAAGTAGAGAACGAAGCGACTGAAGTAGCCGCGGCTGCCGACGAAGCGTTGCCAAATGAAGAGCTGCTGCAGGACGAGAACCACGAAGGCGCCGAAGGCGAGCGCCCTCGTCGTCGCTCCCGCGGCCAGCGTCGTCGCAGCAACCGTCGTGAGCGTCAGCGTGATGCCAACGGCGACGTCGTGGAAGGCAACGAAGAAGGTCAGGAAGAAGGCGCCGAGCCATCGACCACCGAACTGGCTGCCGGCCTGGCCGTCACCGCCGCTGTCGCCAGCACCGTGATCAGCGCGCCGGCTGAAGCCCAGGCCGCTGCCCAGGCTGAACGCGCCAACGCCAGCGCTCAGGACGTCGCCCCTGCTGCTCCTGAAGCAGTGGACGCTCCGGCTGCCGAAGCCGCACCTGAAGCAGCAGAAGCCCCGGTTGCCGAAGCCGCACCTGCTCCTGCGCAAGAAGCCGCGCCAGCCGTTCACGCCGAAGTCGTCGCCGACGCGCCAGTGGTCGTGACCCCGGTGTTCGAAACCCCGGCCGCCGAAGCCCCGGTCGAAGTGACCCCGGTTGTCGAGGCCGCACAGGTCGCCGAACCCGTGATCGAGCCATTGGTTGAAGCAGCCCCGGTAGTTGAAGCCCAACCAGAGCCTGAAGTGTTCGCCGCACCAGTGGTCGAGCAGCCTGCCCCGGTGTTTGAAGCGCCTGCGCCGAAAACCGTCGAGGAAGTCGCCGCCCCGGTGGTCGACATCCAGCCGCAGCCACTGCCTGAGCCGGTCAAGGCCGAAAACGTCGAAACCGCCCCAGCCGCCCCAGCCGCCGTTGTTGAAGCCGCCCCCGTGGCCGAAGCACCGGCCGCCGAGTCCGTGGTGCAAGCCCAGCCGGTTGTCGAAGCCAAGCCTGAAGAAGCGCCAGCCCCGGTTGCCGAAGCCCCTGCGGTCGCATTGACCAGCAACGGTCGCGCACCGAACGACCCGCGCGAAGTGCGTCGCCGCAAGCGTGAAGCTGAAGCCGCTGCGGCTGCTGCGGCTGCCGCTGCCGCCGAAGCCGAAGCCGCGGTCGAGCACAAGCCGCACGCCGTAGAAGAACAGCACGAGCACAAGCCGTTCGTCTGATCTTGAAGCAATGAAAAGCCCCCGCTGCAGCGATGCAGCGGGGGCTTTTTTTTGCTTCGCTTATGACCTCGTAGCAGCGGACCTGGCCGCGTCAGCCATTGCGCGGTGCGCCTGGCGCTCCACAGGGCCCCGGACGCGGCCGGGTCCGCTGCTACAGGTCCTGGGGCAGGTCGATGTCGCGGTAGATGCCGGGGTCGTCCACGGGCACTTCGATGACGTGCGCGCCGGCGAAGAGGCGCCGGGCACCCTGGTCACCGGTCAGCGCCATCAAAGGCGCGGCGAAGGCGCGCCCGAAGGCGACGGGGTGGCCGTAGCCCTGGCCCGTCACCGGCACGCAAATACACTCATCATTGAGAAGAGACAGCACCGCCCCACACGTCTGCGGCCGTATGAAGGGCATGTCGCCCAACACCACCAGCCAACCTGCCGCTTCGGGCATGAATGCCACGCCCGCCGCCAGGCTATCGCCCAGGCCAGGGGACCGGGCCAGGACAACGGTGAAACCATACTGACGGGCCAACGCGATAATTTCATGGCGCTCAGGACGGGTGACCAGCAGCCGATGCGCTGACAGGCCTTCGAGGTTGCGCAATGTGTGCTCGAGCACCGGCCGCTCGACACCCTCAAGCCCTGCGCAGGGCGCCAGCAACTTCTGCTGCCCCGCCCCTGCCTGCGCCTGAAACCGCGCACCCAGCCCTGCTGCCAGCACCACCACGCACGGTTGCATGCCACCCCCTAGTAGAGATTGGGCTCCATCTCCAACTGCACGCCGAAGCGCGCGAAGATATCAGCCTGAATCCGTGTCGCCAGATCCTGCAACTGCTGACCGGTGGCGCTGCCATAGTTGACCAGCACCAGTGACTGCAGGCGATGCACCCCGGCATCACCTTCACGAAAACCCTTCCAGCCCGCCCGCTCGATCAGCCAGCCAGCGGCTAGTTTCACCTGCCCGTCGGCCTGCGGGTAAGCCACCAGGTCGGCGTGGTCGGCCTTGATCTGCTCGGCCAACGCAGCCGGCACCACCGGGTTCTTGAAAAAACTGCCGGCATTGCCCAGTTCGGCCGGGTCCGGCAGTTTTTCCCGACGGATGCTGCAAATGGCGGCACTGACGTCGCTGGGGGTAGGCTCGCTGATACCCTGCTCGGCCAGGCGTTGGCGCACCGGGCCGTAATCCAGGTGCAATTGAACTGCCCGGGCAAGCCTGAAACGCACCCGCAGGATCAACCAGCGGCCCGGTTCGCGCTTGAACAGGCTGTCGCGGTAGCCGAACCCACACTGCGCCAAGTTGAAGTCGCACAGCTCACCGCTCTGGCGGTCCAGCGCAGTCAGGCCGGCGAACACGTCCTTGATTTCAACGCCATACGCGCCAATGTTCTGCATGGGCGCGGCACCGACCGTGCCAGGGATCAGGCTGAGGTTTTCCAGCCCCGCCAGCCCCATGGCCAATGTCTGCTGAACGAAGGGGTGCCAGGGCTCCCCCGCTTGCGCCTCGACCACCACCTGCAGGCCATCATCGCTCAATACCTGCACGCCGTGGCTGGCCATGCGCATGACCAGGGCATCCAGGTCACCGGTCAGCAGCAGGTTGCTGCCACCACCGATGGGCAACAGCGCGACCTGATGTTCGTGGGCCCAGGCCAGCGCCTGCCGTACCTGCTCGTCACTCTCGACCTCGACGAACCAGCGTGCCTGGACATCAATGCCAAAGGTGTTGAACGGCTTGAGCGATACCTGCTCACGGATGTGCAGGCTCATAGCCGCCCCTTCAATTCGTTGACCAGGCCTTCACAGGCTTGCTCGATCAGGTCCAGTACGTGTTCGAAACCCTGCTCGCCGCCGTAGTACGGGTCGGGCACCTCATCGACCGGGCTGTGGTAGCGGCGCAGGAACAAGTCCAGTTCAGCACGGCCGTGGGCAGGCTGAAGGCGCTTGAGGTTGCCCAGGTTGCTGTGGTCCATGGCGAGGATCAGGTCATAGCGGCTGAAGTCGGCGGCGCTGACCTGCTGGGCACGCTGGGCCGACAGGTCATACCCGCGCGCCAGTGCCGCACGGCGGGTACGGCCGTCCGGCGGCTTGCCCACGTGCCAGTCGCCGGTACCGGCCGAGGCTACTTCAATGCGCTCGGCAAGGCCGGCCTTGAGCAATTGATGGCGCAGTACGCCTTCGGCGGTGGGCGAGCGGCAGATATTGCCCAGGCACACGAACAGGACCCGCATCAGGCCTCCAGCAGGCGCCGAACGCGCTCCAGGTCATCAGGGGTGTCGACACCGGCAGGCGGGGCCTGGACCGCGTCGGCGACATGAATGCGTACGCCATGCCACAACGCCCGCAACTGCTCCAGGCGCTCGGTCTCTTCCAACCAGCATGGGCCCCAGGCCACGAAGTCCTGGAGGAAGCCGGCACGGTAGGCATAGATGCCGATATGGCGCCGGAACGGCACACCCGCTGGCAGCGCGTCACGGTCGGCGGCGAACTGATCGCGAGCCCATGGCAGCGTGGCACGGCTGAAAGTCAGGGCCAGGCCGTTGATGTCGCTGACGACCTTGACCACGTTCGGGTTGAACAGGGAAACGACATCCTCGATGGGCTCGGCCAGGGTAGCCATGCCCGCTTCGGCGTGGGCCGCGAGGTTAGCCGCGACCTGGTCAATGACCACCGGGGGAATCAGCGGCTCGTCACCCTGCACGTTCACCACGATGGCATCGGCGGCCAGGCCCAGGGCCTGGGCGACTTCCGCCAGGCGGTCGGTGCCCGACTCGTGATCGGCACGGGTCAACAGCACCTCGGCGCCAAATGCCTGGCAAGCCTCGACGATGCGTGCATCGTCAGTGGCCACCACCACGCGCTGGGCGCTGCTCTTGCGCGCCTGCTCCCATACGTGCTGAACCATGGGCTTGCCGGCAATCATCTGCAGGGGCTTGCCGGGCAAGCGCGTGGAGGAAAAACGCGCCGGGATGACAACCGTGAAGGCCTGGCTCATTTATCCAGACGCTCCTCGTCGGTCAGGGTGCGCGCTTCGCTTTCCAGCATCACCGGGATGCCGTCGCGGATCGGGTAGGCCAGGCCGGCGCCCTTGCTGATCAGCTCGGTCTTGTCCGCACTGAGTTTCAACGGGCCTTTGCAGATCGGGCAGGCGAGGATGTCGAGCAGTTTGGTGTCCATGATAGATCCTTGGCAAAAGGTGCAGCGTGAAGGCAATAGGGTCAGGTGCGCGCCAGCAGGCTCGGCAAGCGTGCGTCGAACCAGTCGACGAAGGCTGGCGAAGGCTGCGCGTCGACCGCCAGGTACCACCAGTCGTCACGGGCGAAAGCCCGGCATTTGACGGCGTCTTTCTCGGTCATGACCAGCGGCAGCGACGGTGTGAATGTCAGCGCCGCCAAACTGTAGTGGGCATGGTCGGCGAACGCGTGGGCCTGTGGCCGCCAGTGTAGCGCCTGGAGGGTGCTGAAGAAACGTTGGGGGTTGCCGATACCGGCCACCGCATGCATGGCCTGCCCTTCGGGAAAGAGGTCGAGGCCGCGGCGCTCGCCCGTGCGCACGTTGACCAGGGCCGTGGGCCGCAGGGCAAACGAGAAGCCATCGTCCCGGTCACCGGCAGCGCCGTTGAACAGCACCGCGTCCACGGACGCCAGGCGCTCGACAGGCTCGCGCAACGGCCCCGCCGGCAGGCAACGGCGGTTGCCCAGGCCACGGGCGGCATCGATGAGCACCAATTCAAGGTCCCGCGCCAGGCGGTAATGTTGCAAGCCGTCGTCGGAAAAAATCAGGTCCAGCGGTTCAGCGGCGGTCAGGGCCTGTACCGCGCGGCTGCGGTCAGGATCGATCATCAGCGGCACACCTGTACGCTGTACGATCAGCAGCGGCTCGTCGCCCGCCACGCTGGCGTCCTGGTCCGCCAGCACCCGCCACGGCAACTGCGGCGGCTTGGCGCCGTAGCCACGGCTGACCACGCCAACCTTGAGGCCCTGGCGCCGACAATGCTCGACCAGCCACAGGATGAGCGGGGTCTTGCCGGTGCCGCCGACGGTGATGTTGCCCACCACCACCAGTGGCACCGGGGAACGGTAGACAGCGCCCTGACCCTGCACAAAGCGCTGACGCTTGTTCTGCACCACACGGCGGTACAGGCACTCCAGCGGGCGCAGCAGCGCCAGGGCCGGGTGGCCGGTGTACCAGGCGGCCAGCAAGCGATCGGAGAAAGCCATCAGTTTGCGCCCTGCGCCTCGACGGTGGTCATGCTCAGGTGGCTGAAGCCCAGCTTGCCCGCGGCGTCCATGGCGGTGATGACAGCCTGGTGCGGGGTCTTGCCGTCGGCGCTGATGGACAGCGGCAACTTGCTGTCGCCGCCCGACTCGGCCTGCACGGCATCCATCAGCGTGCTCAGGTCACTCTTGGGCAGCAGCTTGTTGTTCACCGAATACACGCCATCGGCGCTGATGGCGATGTCGACGGTCTTGCCCGCATCCTGCTCGGGGCTGCCACTGACGGCTTCCGGCAGGTCGACGCGCAGCTGGGTCTGTTTGGTGAACGTGGTGGTGACCACGAAGAACAGCAGCAACACGAAGACCACGTCGATCAGCGACACCAGGTTGATGTCGATCTGCTCTCGCTGCTTGCGGCGGAACTTCACGCTTTGTCCTCGGCCAGATCGACTTCACGGTCGCCTTGTACCATTTCCACCAGCTTGATGGCTTCCTGCTCCATGCCCACCACCAACTCATCGATGCGGCGCTGCAGGAAACGGTGGAAGAACACCGAGGGAATGCCGACGATCAAGCCCGATGCCGTGGTGACCAGGGCCTTGGAGATACCGCCGGCCAGCACGGCAGGGTTGGTGGCCATGTTGGCGCCCATGAACGAGCTGAAGATCTCGATCATGCCCAGCACCGTGCCCAGCAGGCCCAGCAGCGGTGCCATCGCAGCGATGGTGCCGAGGGTGCTGATGTAGCGCTCCATTTCGTGGATGACGCGGGCAGCAGCCTCTTCGATGCATTCCTTCATGATTTCACGGCCGTGGCGCGAGTTGGCCAGGCCAGCGGCGAGGATCTCGCCCAAGGGGGAATCGGCGCGCAGTTCCTTGAGCTTTTCCTTGTTCAATTGCTTGTCACGAATCCAGACCCACACCTGGCCCAGCAGGTGCGGCGGGGTCACACGGTTGGCACGCAAAGTCCACAGGCGCTCGGCGGTGATGCCCAGGGCAGCGATGGAACTCAGAATGATCGGCAACATCATCCAGCCGCCGGATTTGACCAATTCCCACACAGTAACGACCCCCTCGAAAAAGTCCGCCACTCTAACATAGGGGGGCAACGGGTCGTAGACCGTCATGTCGGATCACGCCAGAAGCGGCGCTGCTGACGCTCGCCGCGCACACCGTCGAAACGCCCCAGGCGCAGGTGCAAGGCGCCGTGCAAGGCATTGTCATGCACCTCCATGCCATTGGCTCGGTAACGCTGCACCACCTGGGGATGCGGGTGGCCGAAGGTGTTGCCATGGCCACGGGAAATCAGCGCCCCGCGCGGGGCCATGGCGTCGAGCAGGCGCTGGGACGAAGAGGTGCGGCTGCCATGGTGAGGCGATTGCAACCAGTGCCCGCGCAGGTCCAGGCCACTGGCGACCAATGCACGCTCGGCGGCGGCGTCGATATCACCCCCCAGCAACAGGCGTTCGCCCTGGGCTTCCACCAGCAACACGCACGACGACGGGTTGCTGTCACGGGCCTCGGCCCAGCGCCACACGGTAAACCTCACGCCATCCCACTGCCACTGCCGACCGGACTCACACGGCAGCGCCTGCAGGCCGGGCGCCAACTGGTCGGCCTCGCCCCCCCAGACGGCGGCGACCGGCAGCCCCCGTTGCACCGCCGCCGCGCCGCCTGCATGGTCCTGGTGGGCATGGCTGATCAGCATCAAGTCCAGGCGGCGCACGCCCATGGCCAGCAAGTTGGGCAGCACCACCCGCTCACCGGCATCGTGCCCAGGGGTGCGTGGGCCCGCGTCGTACAACACGGTGTGGTGCCGTGTTCGTACAACCACCGCCAGACCTTGACCGACATCCAGCTGGGTGACTTCAGCCTGCCCATGGGGCACGGGTGACAGCGGCGGCCAGGCGGCCAGCAGCACCAACGGCCACCCCAGCGGGCGCATCGGCAACCCGGCGGGCAACAGCAACAACAGGGCACCCACCAGCACCAGCACCCATAGCCAGAGCGACAAGCGCGCCGGCACCCACGCAGGCGCCTGTTGCGATAACCAGGCCAGCCCTTCGAACAACAGCGCCAGCAGGCCGCCCACCAGCCATAACAGCGACTCCCCCAGCCAAGGGGCCGGTAACAGAACCGCCCCGAGCAAGGCCGCTGGCAACACGGCGATGCTCACCCACGGCACCGCCAGCAGATTGGCCAGCGGGCCGCTGAGGCTCACCGGCAAACCCAGGGCCAGCAAGGCGGGCAACAGCCCCACCGCCATCAGCCACTGGGCCCGCGTCCAGGCCCGCCACCACCGCCACGCCCCCAGCCGCCCGGAGAACACCAGCATCAATACCCCGACGGCCGCGAACGATAGCCAGAAACCCGGCAGCAGGCTGACCAACGGGTTGGCCAGCAGCACCGCATTCAACGCCACCAGCCAGGGCAACCCCACCCCAAGATGACGAAAGCGCAGACGCCACAACAGCACCAACCCCAGCATGATGCACGCCCGTTGCACTGGCACGCCGAAGCCGGCCAGGCCGCCATACCCAAGGGCGGCGCCGAACGCCAGTGCACACGCCCAGGGCAACCACGGCAAACGTGCCGGCCACAGCCCCAGGCGCGCCAGCCCCGCCACCAGCCCGTAAACAAGGCCCGCCAACAGGCCGATGTGGGTACCGGAAATCACCAGCAGATGCACGGTACCGGTGGCTTGCAGCACCGCCCACTGTTCACGGCTGATAGCCGAGCCGTCGCCCAGCACCAACGCCACCAGCACGCCCTGATAACCCTGGGCATCCACCGCCAGCAACCGCTGGCGCAGGGTGTCGCGCCAACTGCCCGGGGCCGTGCGCAGCAATTGACCGTCCTTTACGCTGCCGGTGGCACCAATGCCACGGGCCAGCATCCACGCCTCGGTGTCCATGCCGGCGGGGTTCACTACCCCTCTGGGGCGTTTGAGGGTCACGGCCATGCGCCAGCGCTCACCGCGGCTGACGGCCGGGCCGTTGAACCACGAAAGACGCACGGTGCGGGGTAGCGCATGGCGCGTGCCCTCGATATCAGTGAGCTCGAAGCGCACCGATTGACCCTGGCTGTCGGGCAACCCGCCCACCCGCCCCTCCAGCCACACCGTGCGGCCATCAAGGTCAGGCGACAGGCGGTCATCCAGCGCCCATTGCCCCTGCAAGCAGCCCCACGCCAACCCGAGCAGCACCAGCCCAGGCCTTCGGGCACGACGCCAGAACTGAAGCCCGACCGCCAAGGCAAACAGACCCGCGAGCCATGGCCACGGGGGCAACAGAGGCAAGAACCGCAGGGCGACCAGGCCAATGGCCAGCGCTAGCAACGCAGTGCGCATACACTCATCCTTGAGTTTTCCTGCACGCAGCATCAGGGCAAAACCCCAGGGGCGCCGCTAAATATTTGTCACAAAGTCTGAAACTGATTGTCAGGCAATCCGGGCATACTGCGGCCATCCTCTTCTGGCTTGCCTGCGAGAAACCTGCATGCCGCGCCGCTTTTTCCAACGCTACATGCCCGACCCTGAGCGCCTGCGCCGGCACACGTCGTTACGCGTTCTTGGCCGCCTGCTGCAGGACCCCTACCTCTGGCACCTGAACCGCCACGGGGTGTCACGAGCCATGGCGGTGGGGCTGTTCGCGGCATTCCTGCCTATCCCTTTGCAGATGCTGGTGGCGGCCGCACTGGCCACGCTGGTTCGCGGCAACCTGCCCATCGCCGTCAGCCTGGTCTGGCTGACCAATCCGCTGACCATGGCCCCTGTGTTTTTCGTCACATACCAGGTGGGGGCATGGCTGATGGGCACCCCGCCGCGTGGCTTGCCTGACGACCTGACGTGGGAATGGCTGAGCGGGCAGTTTGCCACGCTGTGGCAGCCCTTCCTGCTGGGCTCGGTGGTGACGGGGCTGGTGATGGGCGTACTCGGCTATGTGGCGACCCAGGTCTATTGGCGCTGGTGGGTGATGCGCCGGTGGCGCAGCCGCAAGGCTCGCGGCTGCAAGCCGCCCTCGCAGCTGTAGCAGCCGCATCACGAACACCCCGCGGCATCAAGCACACCGCGGGTACTGCCGACGCGGCCTGGACCGCTGCTACACCTGTGGGAACTGGCGGGTCAGCTGCGCATGCCGCGGCCGCTGACCAGCAGCCGGGCGCAGCCCACGTACAGCACCACGGTGGCGACCAGCATGAACGCCACGGCTACGCTGATGCGAATATCCGACACGCCGAGGATACCGTAGCGAAAGGCATTGACCATGTGCAGCACCGGGTTGGCGAGCGACACCGCCTGCCAGAACGGCGGCAGCAAGGTGATGGAGTAGAACACCCCCCCCAGGTAGGTCAATGGCGTCAGCACGAAGGTGGGGATGATTGAAATGTCATCGAAGTTGCGCGCGAATACCGCGTTGATGAAGCCCAGCAGCGAGAAGATGGTTGCCGTCAGGATTACCACCAGCAGGGTGATGCCCAGGTGGTGCACCTGCAGATGGGTGAAGAACAACGACAGCAGGGTCACGATGACGCCCACTGCCAGGCCACGCAGCACGCCACCCACCACGTAGCCAGTGAGGATGATGTGGGGCGACACCGGTGACACCATCAACTCTTCGATGGAACGCTGGAACTTGCTACCGAAGAAGCTCGACACGACGTTGCCGTAGGCATTGGTGATCACTGACATCATGATCAGCCCGGGCACGATGTATTCCATGTAGGTAAAGCCACCCATGTCACCGATCTGTCGGCCGATCAGGTTACCGAAGATCACGAAATACAGGACCATGGTAATGGCCGGGGGCAGCAGCGTCTGCGGCCAGATGCGCATGAAGCGCCGCACTTCGCGGTAGACGATGGTGTTGAGGGCGACCCAGTTGGCTTTCACTTCGAAACTCATTGGGCCACCTTCGCCAGGTTTTTTTCCACCAGGGACACGAACAGTTCCTCAAGACGGTTGGTTTTGTTGCGCAGGCTCAGCACCTCGATGTTCTGCAGGGCCAACTGGCCGAACAGTGCGGTGATGCCCACCTCCTTGTCCACCTGCACTTCCAGGGTGTGGCCGTCGACCAGCCGGCAGGGGTAGCCGTGCAGAACAGGTGCCTCGGCCAGGTCCGCCTTGAGGTCCAGCAGGAAGGTTTCCACATGCAAAGTGCCCAGCAGCTTGCGCATGCTGGTGTTCTCGACGATGGTGCCGTGGTCGATGATGCCGATGTTGCGGCACAGTTGCTCGGCTTCTTCTAGGTAATGGGTGGTGAGAATGATGGTGATGCCTTTCTGGTTGAGCTCGGTCAGAAAGGTCCACATCGAACGGCGCAGCTCGATGTCCACGCCTGCGGTCGGCTCATCGAGGATCAGCAGCCGCGGCTCATGAATCAACGCACGGGCGATCATCAGCCGACGCTTCATGCCACCTGACAGGGAGCGCGAAGGCACATCGCGCTTGTCCCACAGCCCCAACTGGGTCAGGTACTGCTCGGCACGCTCCTTGGCGATGCGCGGGGGGATACCGTAGTACCCGGCCTGGGTGACGACGATATCGAAGGTCTTCTCGAACTGGTTGAAGTTGAACTCCTGGGGCACTACGCCGATGCAGCGCTTGAGCGCCGCCGGGTCGCGGTCCAGGTCGTGGCCGAAGACATTCACCGTGCCCCCGGACTTGTTCACCAGGGTGGAGAGGATACCGATGGTGGTGGACTTGCCGGCCCCGTTGGGGCCCAGCAGGGCGAAGAAATCGCCTTCGGCCACGTCCAGATCAATGCCCTTGAGGGCCTGGAAACCGTTGCCGTAGGTCTTGGTCAGCTGCCGAATGGACAGAGCAGAACTCATAGATAAACCATGCACCGAAATAAGAAAGAAAGGGGATAGAAGCTTTAATAAAGACACCACGCGTACTTCCGAAGTGCGGTGGTTTTGACTAATGGTGCTAGCAAGAAGCGCACATGTACAGTGGTCCGTATCGATATTGCTTATCAGCCTGGGGCTAGCACCCGAACTCGCCTGCTCGCGCGGGGTCACTAATCTGAAGCTGCATCGCCCCATCATCATGGAGGACTGAATATGCTGTTGTTGTGGATCGTGGTTCTGGTCGTCGGCAGTGCCTGGCTGGCCCATCGTCGCGTAGCGCCCCTGCCCGCCTTGGGCATTATCGCCGTGTACCTCTTGGCCATGGGCATCTTCAGCCATGCACCGGGCTGGCTGCTGGCCATTTTCTGGGTGCTGCTGATCGCCGGCACCCTTCCCCTGCTGCTGCCGGACCTGCGCCGCAAGCTGTTCACTGCCCCGCTGTTCAACTGGTTCCAGCGCACCCTGCCGCCCATGTCCCAGACCGAACGCGAAGCCATCGACGCCGGCACCGTGTGGTGGGATGGCCAGCTGTTCAGCGGCCGCCCCGACTGGAACACCCTCCTGGCCTACCCCAAGGTGCAACTGACGGCAGAAGAACAGGCCTTCATCGACGGCCCCACCGAAGAACTGTGTGCCCTGGTCAGCGACTGGCAGATCGGCCAGGACATGGACCTGCCGCCCGAAGCCTGGGCGCATATAAAGGAGCACGGCTTCTTCGCCCTGATCATCCCCAAGGAGTATGGTGGCAAGGGCTTCTCCGCCTACGCCCACTCTCAAGTGGCGATGAAATTGGCCACCCGCAGCGGCGACCTGGCCTCCACCGTCATGGTGCCCAACTCCCTGGGCCCGGCCGAACTGCTGCTGCACTACGGCACCGATGAACAGCGTAATCACTACCTGCCACGCCTGGCGCGCGGCGACGATATTCCCTGCTTCGCACTGACCGGGCCGCTGGCAGGCTCGGACGCCGGCGCCATGCCTGACACCGGTGTCATCTGCAAGGGCCAGTGGCAGGGCGAGGAAGTGATCGGCCTGCGCCTGAACTGGGAAAAACGCTATATCACCCTGGGGCCCGTCGCCACGCTGCTGGGCCTGGCCTTCAAGGCCCACGACCCTGACCACCTGTTGGGCGAAGAGGAAGACCTGGGCATTACCCTGGCGCTGATCCCCACCGACACCCCCGGCGTGACGATCGGGCGCCGCCACTTGCCGCTGGGCGCCGCTTTCATGAACGGCCCCAACGCCGGCAAGGACGTGTTCATTCCGCTGGATTACCTGATCGGCGGCCAGGCCATGCTCGGCAAAGGCTGGATGATGCTAATGAACTGCCTGTCGGTAGGCCGCTCCATCTCCCTGCCCGCGGTAGGCACTGGCGCCGCCAAGTACACCAGCCTGGTCACCGGCCAGTACACCCAGGTGCGCGAGCAGTTCAACGTACCACTGTCGGCATTCGAGGGCATCCAGGCCGCCATGGCGCGCATCGGCGGCAACGCCTGGCTGATGGACGCCGCGCGCATGCTCACCGCCAACGCCGTGGACCTGGGCGAGAAGCCTTCGGTGCTGTCGGCCATCCTCAAGTACCACCTGACCGAGCGCGGCCGCGAGTGCATCAGCCACGCCATGGACGTGCACGGTGGCAAGGGCATCATCATGGGCCCCAATAACTACCTGGGGCGCAGCTGGCAAGGCGCGCCGATCTTCATCACCGTGGAAGGCGCCAATATCCTTTCGCGCAACCTGATGATCTTCGGCCAGGGCGCTATCCGCTGCCACCCCTTCGTGCTCAAGGAAATGGCCTTGGCCAGCCGCGAGGACAAGGCCCAGGCGCTGGTGGAATTCGACGCCCTGCTGCTCAAGCACATCGGTTTCGCCATCAGCAATGCCGCCAGTACCTTCGTGCTCAACCTGGGCCTGGGCCACTTCGAACACGCGCCCGGCGACAGCCTCAGCCAAGGCTACTTCCGCGCCCTCAACCGCCAGGCCGCCGCTTTCGCGCTGCTGGCCGACCTGAGCATGATGTTGCTGGGGGGCGAGCTGAAACGTCGTGAACGCCTGTCGGCGCGCCTGGGCGATGTGCTCAGCAACCTGTACCTGGGCTCGGCGGCGCTCAAGCGCTACCACGACCTGAACTCGCCCGATTACCTGGAACCGCTGGTGCGCTGGGCCCTGGAAGAAAGCCTGGGCCAGGCGGAGCGAGCCCTGGACGAGTTGCTGAAAAATTTCCCCAGCCGCGTGCTGGGCTGCGTGCTGCGCGCACTGGTGTTCCCGTTTGGCCGCCGCCACACGGGCCCCTCCGACCGCCTGGACGCCGAAGTCGCTGCCGTGATCGGCCGCGCCAAAGGCGACCCTGCGCTGGAAGAACTGCTTGCCGGCTGCTATCGGCCGCAGGGCGAGGATGATCCGGTGGGGGCCCTGCAGGTGGCCAGCGACCTGCTCGCGGCCAGCCACCCGCTGCAGAAAAAGCTGCACACCGCTTACAAGGCTGGCCAGTTTACCCCAGCGCCGGAGCAAACCCTGATCGACGCGGCCCTGGAAGCCGGTGTATTGCAAGCGGGCGAAGCCGAGACCCTGCGTCAGGCCGAAGCGGCGCGGCGCAAGGTGATCGACGTGGACGACTTCGACAAGGAAGCCCTCAAACCCACCGAAGGCCGCACTCGCTGACGGGCGCTGCACACGCCGTAGCGCCCATCGGGCAATCGGCATGAGACACAACGCAACGGGCGCCGTATACTCCCGCGCCCGTTTTGCTCATGAGGACCCTCAACATGGCCACCCCTTACATCGACCACCAGCTTGTCCTGCTCGACCACCTGCGCGGCATCCTGGTCGCCCTGGGTGAAGCCGAACAGGTGCCCGACGAGAGCCATGCCCTGTTTCTGGAACGCTACGACGAATTGCGCCTGGAGTTGCCCATCGACCCGGTCAGCAGTGCCTACCTGGGCCAGGACCTGATGTGCCAGATCATCCAGCGCTACCCGCAGATCGCCCACCTGATCCCGCGGGATCTGTTGTGGTTCTTCGGCGGCGACTGCCTGCACTACATGCCTGATGAAGAAATCGATCTCTACCAGGCACTGGAAGAACGCCGCTTTGAAGCCGAGGAGAACGACGAACCGTTCGACTGGAATCAGGAAAAGCAGTTGATGGCGATGTCGCTGCAGGACAGCAACAAGCACTGATGCTTTCGCAGGTGCAGAAAAGCCGCTCATCGAGCGGCTTTTTCTTTAGCCCTGTATCTGCTTTTTCAAGCACAAACAAAAACGCCGCTCAATGAGCGGCGTTCTTGATTAATTTGGAGCGGGAAACGAGACTCGAACTCGCGACCCCGACCTTGGCAAGGTCGTGCTCTACCAACTGAGCTATTCCCGCAAAAGACAACTTACTAAGCAGCTATCTTGTTGAAATCGTTGATGTTTCATCAACGTTTCGATGGGGCAGATTTTGAATCCATTTGGATTGTTTGGCAAGCCCTTTTTGAAAATATTTTTCAAATTCATGCATTTAGCGCTATTCGGGCGCGCCCTTCCCTTCGCGGCGAATGCCGACCGAGGGCAAATCGCGCGCAAACAAAAACACCGCTCAGTGAGCGGCGTTCTTGATGAATATGGAGCGGGAAACGAGACTCGAACTCGCGACCCCGACCTTGGCAAGGTCGTGCTCTACCAACTGAGCTATTCCCGCAAAAGACAACTTACTAAGCAGCTATCTTGTTGAAATCGTTGATGTTTCATCAACGTTTCGATGGGGCAGATTTTGAATCCATTTGGATTGTTTGGCAAGCCCTTTTTGAAAATATTTTTCAAATTCATGCATTTAGCGCTATTCGGGCGCGCCCTTCCCTTCGCGGCGAATGCCGACCGAGGGCAAATCGCGCGCAAACAAAAACACCGCTCAGTGAGCGGCGTTCTTGATGAATATGGAGCGGGAAACGAGACTCGAACTCGCGACCCCGACCTTGGCAAGGTCGTGCTCTACCAACTGAGCTATTCCCGCAAATGGCGTCCCCTAGGGGACTCGAACCCCTGTTACCGCCGTGAAAGGGCGGTGTCCTAGGCCACTAGACGAAGGGGACACGCTGCCCGGAACACATGGTGTGTGTTCCAGTGCCCAGCCCCGCATCCGAAGACTTGGTTCTGGTTTCACTCAGCCCCGCCCGAAAGCAAGACCGTTTAAAATTGGAGCGGGAAACGAGACTCGAACTCGCGACCCCGACCTTGGCAAGGTCGTGCTCTACCAACTGAGCTATTCCCGCATTGGCGTCCCCTAGGGGACTCGAACCCCTGTTACCGCCGTGAAAGGGCGGTGTCCTAGGCCACTAGACGAAGGGGACACGCTGCCCGGAACACATGGTGTGTGTTCCAGTGCCCAGCCCCGCATCCGAAGACTTGGTTCTGGTTTCACTCAGCCCCGCCCGAAAGCAAGACCGTTTAAAATTGGAGCGGGAAACGAGACTCGAACTCGCGACCCCGACCTTGGCAAGGTCGTGCTCTACCAACTGAGCTATTCCCGCATTGGCGTCCCCTAGGGGACTCGAACCCCTGTTACCGCCGTGAAAGGGCGGTGTCCTAGGCCACTAGACGAAGGGGACACACTACAACATTCACTCCCTGCCGCGCTTCGCTGTGTGCTTTACGCTGCAAGTGGCGCGCATTCTAGGGGTGGTTTGAAGAGTCGTCAACCCCCTGTGATAAATTTATTTAAATCAATGACTTCCCGGCCGATAACCTGATTGGGAACGGCACCGGGCGCCCTGCCCGGCAGGCTCCCGGGGCAAACGCCACTATCCGGGTGGGGGCGAAGCCACTACACTCAAATGGACGATAACCTGACGAGGCTTACACGGTGACACCACTCATGATCACCCTGCTTATAGTAGCGGGGATCGTTATATTGATTGCCATCGGCTACCTGAACAATGTGGTGGAGAACAACAAGCTGGAAAAGAAGAAGCTCAAGCTCGAGCTTCATGACCGCTTGCGCCGCTGCGGCGAAATCACCGAGACCTTTCCGGGGCAGTTGATGACCCCGGCGCTGAAGCTATTGCTGACGCGTCTGGAACTGAACCTCAACCAACGCATCCTGGCCCAGGACAAGGGCAACGCAGGCGTTCGCGCCCGCCTGGGTGAACTGGAAGCGGAAATCGCCAAGGGTGAAGGCATTTCAGTGAACAACCCGCCCACGCCGATCCAGACCGAAGCCAAGGCCAAGGACGTGCGTTTTCTGCTTGAAGCGCTGCACAGCCAGGTGACCCGCGCGGCACAGGACGGTTTTCTGCCGGCCAATGAAGCCAAGCACTGGATCCGCGAGATCCGCCACATCCTGGTGCTGTTGCATATCGAGTTCTTCAACAACCTGGGGCAGGCGGCGTTGCAGGCCGAGCAGCCTGGGCAGGCGCGGCTGGCATTCGAACGTGGCGTGCAGTACTTGCGCAAGCAACCGGAACCGGCGGTTTACCAGGAACAGTTGCACTACATGGAGAAGTTGCTGGGGCGCGCCAATGCCATGGTGCTGGACAAGACGGCGCCCAGCGAAGATGACCATAACGAACTGACTGACGGGCTCAAGGAAGTGGAGCCGGAATGGAAGAAGAAGGTCATCTACGACTGACTGCGCTATATAGAGGACCTGGCCGCTTGGTCCAGGTAAACCGCGTGCGATGCCGACGCGGCCGGGTCCGCTGCTACAGATTCCTGCTCAGCAGTCGGTCAGGCGCAGGAACACGTCCACCAGTTTTTCGATGCCGGCTTGATCCGCTTCGGCGAAGCGTGCCAGCTTCGGGCTGTCCAGGTCCAGTACGCCAATCAGGCGCCCTTCCTTGATCAACGGAATCACCAGCTCACTGTTCGATGCGCTGTCACAGGCAATGTGGCCGGGGAAGGCGTGCACGTCTTCCACGCGCTGGGTCTGGCGGGTGGCCGCCGCGGCGCCGCACACGCCCTTGGCGAACGGAATGCGCACACAGGCTACCTGGCCCTGGAACGGGCCCAGTACCAGTTCCTCGTTGCGGTTCAGGTAGAAACCCGCCCAGTTCAGGTCATCCACGGAGTGGTAGAGGAATGCTGAAAACTGCGAGGCGTTGGCAATGAAGTCACGCTCGTCGGCGAGCAGCGATTCCAGTTGCGCGGTCAGCATCGCGTAGCCTTCGAGGCCCTGGCCGGTGCTGTTCAAATCAATCATTGCGGTTGCTCCAGTAATTTGAGGCCCACCCAGTAACGGGCGAATTGGTAGGCGCAGCGGCCGTTGCGGTTGCCGCGGCCAGTGGCCCAGCGTGCCGCGAGGATATCCAGCTCCTCGGTGCGTTGCCAGACAAGGCCGGCCTGGCTGGCGAACTGGCCCACCCAGTGCTCGACCACGTCGAGAAAATGTTCCTGATTGAACGGGTAGAACGACAGCCACAGGCCGAAACGGTCGGACAGCGCGATCTTGTCTTCCACCGCCTCGCTGGGGTGGATTTCGCCATCCACGTTTTGCCAGTGGGCGTTGTCGCTCTCTTTTTCCGGCACCAGGTGCCGGCGGTTGGAGGTGGCGTACAACAGCACGTTCTCCGGTGCCGATTCCAGTGAGCCATCCAGCACGCTCTTGAGGATACGGTAATCACCCTCCCCTGACTCGAATGACAAATCGTCGCAGAACAGCACAAAGCGCTGGGGCAGGTGCACCAGTTGCTCCACCACCCGCGGAAGGTCGGCCAGGTGGTCGCGCTCGATCTCGATCAGGCGCAGCCCTTGCGCCGCGTGCTCGGCCAGCAAGGCGCGCACCAGCGATGACTTTCCGGTACCACGCGACCCCCACAGCAGGGCGTGGTTGGCCGGCAACCCCTGAAGGAACTGCCGGGTGTTGGCGCCGAGCTGATCACGCTGGCGGTCCACGCCGATCAAGTCCGTGAGGCGGGTGTCGAGGCTCACCTGCAGTGGCATCAGGTAGCCCGACCGGCCATCACGCTGCCAACGCGCGGCCAGGCACCGGGACCAGTCGATTTCCGGGCGCACGGCCGGCAACAACGGTTCAAGCCGTGCGAGCACTGACTCGGCGCGCTCCAGAAATGCACTCAAACGCGCGTCCATGGCTTCTCCTTTTTTCACAATCACAGTAAAAGGCGTCCGTGCGCTGTCGATATACTCCACTCACAGCGCCGAAACGAACAGGACTTCAGCTATGCTTGCCCAGCGCGCACGGAACGAAACACTGGCCCGGACCATATGGATATAAAGTTTACCCATCGGCTGTCGTACAAGCAGGCTCGACTGACGGTAGTGGTCGGCTTCATCATCGGGACATTGTTGAGCATTGTGCAGATCGGCATCGATTATGCCAACGTCGATCTGGCCATCAACCGCGAGATGGTGTCGTTGCTGGAGATCAGCCACAACCCCGCCTCGCGCATCGCCTACAACATCGACGCCGAACTGGCCAAGGAACTGACCGCCGGCCTGTTGCACTCCGAGTCCATCGTCGGCGCACGCCTGTCCGACAACAACAATACCGTGCTGGCCAACGTCAGCCGCCCGCGCACGGAAAGCCGCTACCGGATGATCAGCGACTTCCTCTTCGGCGAGCGCCGCACGTACGATGACCCCCTGTTTCTGAGCCATATGCCCAGTGAACGCCTGGGTACCCTACACCTGGACGTGGACACCTTCGCGTTCGGGCTGCGCTTTCTGCGCCGCGCCGAAATCACCCTGTTTTCCGGCTTCCTGCGCAGCCTGCTGCTGGCAGGCATCATGCTGGGCCTGTTCTATACCATGCTGACCAAACCACTGGTGCGGGTGATCAGCGCGCTGAGCAACTCCAACCCGCACGCAGCCAAGCCCACCAAGCTGGACTACCCACCCGGCCACGAGCACGACGAAATCGGCGTGCTGGTGCGCGCGGCGAACCAGCAGTTCGTCAGCATGAGCACCGAGATCCAGCAACGGCGCACCGCCGAAAACCGCCTGACCGAGTACCTGGCCGAGCTGGAAAACATTGTCTCGGCGCGCACCACTGAGCTCAAGGCCAGCAACATCCGCCTGAGCCTGTCCAACGAGGAACTGGAAAACGCCCGGCGCACGGCCCTGGACATGGCACAGGCCCGTGCCGCGTTCCTGGCCAACATGAGCCATGAGATCCGTACTCCGCTCAACGGCCTGCTGGGCATGATCGCCCTGTCCCTGGACAGCCCGCTGACCGCCGAACAGCGCCAGCAGCTGTCCATCGCCCATGACTCGGGCAAAGTGCTGGTGGAACTGCTCAACGACATTCTCGACCTGTCGAAATTCGACGCGGGCCAATTGGAGCTCGAACGCATTCCGTTCGACCTTGGCGCGCTGGTGGAAGACACCGCCAACCTGTTGTCACAGAACGCTGCGCCCAGTGTGGAGTTGACGTGCCTGATCGCCCCCACCTTCCCCTCCATGGTGCTGGGCGACCCCACACGCGTGCGGCAGATCGTCAGCAACCTGTTGTCCAACGCCCTGAAGTTCACCCGCTTTGGCCGTGTCGATGTGCGCCTGAGCACCTACCCCGGGGGGGTCAGCATCGAGGTGTGCGACACCGGCATCGGGATTGCCCAGGAAGCCCAGGTGAAGATCTTCCAACCCTTCACCCAGGCAGGCGCCGGCATCACCCGCCAGTTCGGCGGTACCGGCCTGGGGCTGGCGCTGACCAACAACCTCTGCGAAGCCATGCAGGGCCGCCTGAGCATCAGTTCCGAAGCGGGTTTTGGCAGCCGCTTCAGCGCCGACCTGCCCTTGCTGACCCACACCCCGGCCATCGCCCCGCCGCCCCTGAAGGGCAAGGTACTGGCCATCAGCCCGGCCAGCAGCGGCCTGGCCGAACTGCTGGAAAACCTGCTGCCCGGTTGGGGGCTGGAGTACCAGCGCCTGGGGACCGACGCCCCCCTGGAAGGCTTGAAGCCCGACCTGCTGATCACCGACTGCCTGGACTGCCTGTTCGGCCTGCGCCCCGCCATCGACGCGCCGATATTGCTGGTGACCGCCTACGGCAACTTCCTGCCCACCGAGCAGGCTACCGCCCTGAGCCCCCTGCAACAGCAAGCCCGCCCGCTGGCGCGCAACGCCCTGTACCAGACGCTCAAACGCACCCTGCTGGGCGACGAGCCGACCCAGCAGCAAGCGCTGGAGCGCGGCGAAGCCGCCCAGCGGCGGGCGCGCATCCTGTTGGTGGAAGACAACCCCGTCAACCAGCTGGTGGCCAAGGGCATGCTCAGCAAACTGGGGTGCGAGGTCACGGTGGCGGCCCATGGCGGCGAGGCGCTGGCAGCACTGGAAGACCGCGAGTACGACCTGGTGCTGATGGATTGCAACATGCCGGTGATGGACGGCTATGAGGCCAGCCGCCGCATACGCCAGAGCGGCCGCTGGCCGCAAATGCCCATCGTCGCCCTGACCGCCAACGCCATGCCAGAGGAGCGCGAGCGCTGCCGAGCCGCGGGCATGAGCGACTACCTGGCCAAACCGTTCCGACGTGAGGAACTGGTCACCCTGATCGACCACTGGGTGCCGATCGCCCCAGCACCATGAGCCTGGCCAACAGTTGCTCCAACCCCGCTTGCAGGGGCTGCAGTTCGTTGAGGTCCAGGCCGCTGGCGCAAATCAACTGCTGGCGCAACTCGCTTGCCTTGCGGCTCAGGGCCAGGCCCTCGGCGCTGAGGCTCAGGTGCACCTCGCGCTCATCCCGGGCCGCACGACGACGCCTCACCAGGCCCATCTGTTCAATACGCTTGAGCAACGGCGTGAGGGTGCCGGAGTCCAGCATCAGACGCTCCCCCAGCGCCTTGACCGTTGGCTGCTCGGGCTGGCTCTCATGCCATTCCCACAGCACGAGCAGGGCCAGGTACTGCGGGTACGTCAGGCCCAGGGCATCGAGCATGGGCTTGTAGCCACGGGTCACCGCCCGGGAAGCGGCGTACAACTTGAAGCACAACTGGTCATCCAGCAGCAGACCGTTCATTTGAGCAAGGCTTGGATCTCGCTATCCAGCTCCTGAGGCTTGGTGGTGGGGCCGAACCGCTTGACCAGCTTACCGTCCTTGCCAATCAGGAACTTGGTGAAATTCCACTTGATGCCCTTCGAGCCCAGCAGCCCGGGGGCCCGCTGTTTCAACTGCACGAACAGGGGATGGGCGTCTGCACCATTGACGTCGATTTTCTTGAACAGCGGGAAACTGACACCGAAGTTCAGCTCGCAGAACTGCGATATCTCCCCTTCGTTGCCCGGCTCCTGCTTGCCGAATTGGTTGCAGGGAAAGCCCAGCACCACCAGGCCTTGGTCTTTGTAGTCTTTCCACAACTGCTCCAGGCCCTTGTATTGCGGCGTGAAGCCACACTTGCTGGCCGTATTGACCACCAGGATGGCCTTGCCGTGGAAGTCGGCCAGGGTTTTCTGCTCACCGGTGATGGTGGTGCAGGGAATATTCAGCAGCGCGTCGCTCATGGCAGGTGCCCTCGGGTTGAGAACACGACCATAGCGTGCAATTCAATTGCACACAATCTATTTGCTGCGATTCGCCTCCTGCAGGAGCTGGCTGGCAAGCCAGCCCCTGCGAGTCGGGGGTTACTCGACGGTACGAGGCACCAGGTCCAGGCACACCGAGTTGATGCAGTAGCGCAGCCCGGTGGGCGGCGGGCCATCGGGAAACACGTGGCCCAAGTGGGCGGCGCAGGCGGCGCAGGTCACTTCGGTACGGATCATGCCGTGGCTGGTGTCGCGGATCTCGACCATGGCGCTGTCTTCGATCGGCGCATAGAAGCTCGGCCAGCCGCAACCGGAGTCGAACTTGGTGGTGGAATCGAACAGCGCGGCGTTACAGCAGACACAGTGGTACACACCGTCGGTCTTGGTGCTGTTGTACTTGCCGGTGAAAGGTCGTTCGGTGGCCTTTAGCCGGCAGACGTTGTATTGCTCGGGGTCGAGCATCGCCTTCCATTCTTCTTCGGTCTTGTTGAACGTGGTCATCGGGTTACCTCGGCAGCGGAAAAACCCCGATCTGTCCCTTTTCCGGGGATCGGGTGGCACGTATGATTGCGCCTTGTTCAGACCCCAGTCTGTCACCCACGCCAGGCGCATTCAATTTCATTTTCATGGCGCCACTTCGCGGCACTTTTTTCCTTGGGACTCCATCATGCAGGTCAGCAAATCGAACAAGCTCGCCAACGTCTGCTATGACATTCGCGGGCCAGTGCTCAAGCACGCCAAACGCCTGGAAGAGGAAGGCCACCGCATCCTCAAGCTGAACATCGGCAACCCGGCCCCCTTTGGCTTCGAAGCGCCGGAGGAAATCCTCCAGGACGTGATCCGCAACCTGCCGACCGCGCAGGGCTACAGCGACTCCAAGGGCCTGTTCAGCGCCCGCAAGGCCGTGATGCAGTACTACCAGCAGAAGCAGGTGGAAGGCATCGGCATCGAGGACATCTACCTGGGCAACGGTGTTTCCGAGTTGATCGTGATGGCCCTGCAGGCCCTGCTCAACAACGGCGACGAGGTGCTGGTACCGGCACCCGACTACCCGCTGTGGACCGCCTCGGTGGCCCTGGCCGGCGGCCATGCCGTGCACTACCTGTGCGACGAGCAGGCCAACTGGTGGCCTGACCTGGACGACATCAAGGCCAAGATCACCCCCAACACCAAGGCCATGGTGATCATCAACCCGAACAACCCGACCGGCGCGGTGTATTCGAAGGAAGTGCTGCAAGGCATGCTGGAAATCGCCCGCCAGCACAACCTGGTGGTGTTTTCCGACGAGATCTACGACAAGATCCTGTACGACGACGCCGTCCACATCTGCACCGCGTCCCTGGCGCCGGACCTGCTGTGCCTGACCTTCAACGGCCTGTCCAAGTCGTACCGCGTGGCGGGTTTCCGTTCCGGCTGGATCGCCATCTCCGGGCCCAAGCACAACGCCCAGAGCTACATCGAAGGCATCGACATCCTGGCCAACATGCGCCTGTGCGCCAACGTGCCGAGCCAGCATGCGATCCAGACGGCGCTGGGCGGCTACCAGAGCATCAATGACCTGGTGCTGCCCAATGGCCGGCTGCTGGAGCAGCGCAACCGTACCTGGGAACTGCTCAACGACATTCCCGGCGTGAGCTGCGTCAAGCCCATGGGCGCGCTGTACGCGTTCCCGCGCATCGACCCCAAGGTGTGCCCGATTCACAACGACGAGAAGTTCGTGCTCGACCTGCTGCTGTCGGAAAAGCTGCTGGTGGTGCAGGGTACGGCGTTCAACTGGCCGTGGCCGGACCACTTCCGCGTCGTCACCCTGCCGCGGGTCGATGACCTGGAGCAGGCCATCGGGCGTATCGGCGGCTTCCTGAAGAACTACCGCCAGTAACCGAGTCGTAGAAACACTTTTCCCTGCCTCCTGTGGGGGCTGGCTTGCCAGCTCTCACGGACGCAGCCGCTGGAAGGGGCTGCTACGCATCCGGTAACACATCTCCTCACAACCGTTGATCCCGCCACCCCACGGCGGTAGCGCTCCGCTGTCTAGAATCCAGGTTGTGACACAGTTTGAAATAGTCGCCTTGTTGAATCACCGGCCCCCGCCCCTTATATACCGGACAACGCGACAATTTCTTCCGTCAGGAGTACGTAACAACCATGATGCGCATCTTGCTGTTTCTTGCCACCAACCTTGCGGTCGTGCTGATTGCCAGCATTACCCTGAGCCTTTTCGGCTTCAACGGGTTCATGGCGGCCAACGGCGTGGATCTGAACCTCAACCAATTGCTGGTCTTCTGCGCCGTGTTCGGCTTCGCCGGCTCGCTCTTCTCGCTGTTCATCTCCAAATGGATGGCGAAGATGAGCACCAGCACGCAGATCATCAGCCAGCCGCGTACCCGCCATGAACAATGGCTGCTGGCGACCGTGGAGCAACTGTCCCGCGAAGCGGGCATCAAGATGCCCGAGGTGGGCATCTTCCCGGCCTACGAGGCCAACGCCTTCGCCACCGGCTGGAACAAGAACGACGCACTGGTGGCGGTCAGCCAGGGCTTGCTGGAGCGTTTCTCGCCCGAAGAAGTGAAAGCGGTGCTGGCCCACGAGATCGGCCACGTGGCCAACGGCGACATGGTCACCCTGGCGCTGGTGCAGGGCGTGGTGAACACCTTCGTGATGTTCTTCGCCCGCATCATCGGCAATTTCGTCGACAAGGTCATCTTCAAGAATGAAGAAGGCCAGGGCATGGCCTACTTCATCGCAACCATCTTCGCCGAAATCGTGCTGGGCATCCTGGCCAGCATCATCGTCATGTGGTTCTCGCGCAAACGCGAATTCCGCGCCGACGACGCCGGTGCCCGCCTGGCCGGCACCGGGGCCATGATCAGCGCGCTGCAGCGCCTGCGCTCGGAACAGGGCGTGCCGGTGCACATGCCTGACACCCTGACCGCCTTCGGCATCAACGGTGGCCTGAAGCACGGCCTGGCCGGGCTGCTGATGAGCCACCCGCCACTGGAAGACCGCATCGAGGCACTGCGCCGCCGCGGTTGAAGCCCTACCCTCCCCCGTGTGGCACCGGGGGAGATCCACAAGCGCCTGGGCTACCTGGACAACTGATACACCCGCTCATTGAGGTAATCCGCGCCTGCATTGCGCTGCTTGGGGCTCTCGGCCAGCACATCCCGGCACTCCACCTGTTGTACCGTCCAATCCCTGCCATACAACGCCCGCGCTTCCTCCTCCGCCACTGCGAATGGCGGCCCGGGCAGCAACGACTGGTCATATTCCAGCGTCACGAGCAGCCCCGCGCGGGCGTGCGGCAGGATGTCGGCAAGGTGGCGCACATAACGCTCACGCATGGACGGCGGCAAGGCGATCAGCGCCGCACGGTCGTAAAGCGCCGTGCAACTGGCCACGTCGGCAGCCGTCAGCGCAAAGAAATCACCACACCACAGCTGTACATCGCCGGCCTGATAGCACCTGAAGGCCCCGCGGGTCTGAACCTCGGGCTCAAGCCCGTGCTCAGAGAAGAACGCCTCCACGGCCTTCTGCGCCAACTCCACGCCGACTACGCGCATCCCCTGCCCCGCCAGCCAGGCCAGGTCCAGACTCTTGCCACACAGGGGCACCAGCACCCCAACACCCGATGCCAAACCCAAGCCAGGCCAATGAGCCTGAAGATAGGGGTTGACCGCCGCCTGGTGAAAACCAATCTGGTTGTGATGCCAGCGCTCCTGCCAAAAATCCGCCTGCATGCTTGCTCCTGAAAAAATCGATCAAATGGCACTAAAACTTATATTAGATTTAGATCATTCAGTGGCCGAAGATAATCCCATCTTAACGCTCAGGACTTCCATCATGCTTCCCAGCCTGTTCATCTCCCACGGTTCGCCCATGCTTGCCCTGGAGCCTGGTGCCAGTGGCCCGGCACTGGCCAGGCTGGCCGCCGAACTGCCACGGCCCACGGCCATCGTGGTGGTATCGGCGCACTGGGAAAGCCATGAGCTGCTGGTTACCGGCAGCCCCCATCCGGAAACCTGGCACGACTTCGGCGGCTTCCCGCCCGAACTGTTCGCCGTGCAATACCCGGCGCCGGGTGAGCCCGCGCTGGCGGCACGCATCGCCCAGCGCCTGACTGACGTGCGCCTGCCCGCGCGCCTGGACCCCAAGCGGCCTTTCGATCACGGCGCCTGGGTACCGCTGTCGCTGATGTACCCGGCAGCCGACATTCCGGTGGTACAGGTCTCACTGCCCAGCCGCCTGGGGCCACAATTGCAGCTGCTGGTTGGCCAGGCCCTGGCCGGGTTGCGCAGTGAGGGCGTGCTGCTGATCGGTTCTGGCAGCATCACCCATAACCTGCGCGAGCTTGACTGGCACGCCGGCCCTGAACACGCCACGCCCTGGGCCAAGGCGTTCCGGGACTGGATGCTGGAGAAGCTCGAGGCAGACGATGAAGCTGCGTTGCTCGACTACCGCCAGCGGGCGCCCCATGCGGCGCGAAACCACCCGAGCGATGAACACTTGCTGCCGCTGTACTTTGCGCGCGGGGCGGGTGACCGGTTCAGCCTAGCCCATGCCGGCTGGACGCTGGGGGCACTGGGGATGGACATCTACCGGTTCGATTGAGGGCAAGCCAGCACCTGTAGCTGGACAAAAAAAATCCCCGGCACCAGGCCGGGGATTTTTCATTTCAGATCAGCCGCAAGGCAGGATCAGTCTTCGCGATAGCGACGCAGCTTCAGCTGCTTGCCAGCAACGCGAGTGTCCTTGAGCTTGGCCAGCAGCTTCTCCAGGCCTTCCTCAGGCAGCTCGACCAGGCTGAAGCTGTCGCGTACCTGGATACGGCCGATCGCTTCGCGGGCCAGGCCGCCCTCGTTGAGGATGGCACCCAGCAGGTTTTTCGCGGCGATACCGTCGCGTGCACCCAGGGCGGTGCGGCAACGGGCACGGCCTTCGCCCAGCGGCATTGGCGCGCGACGTTCGCGGTCACCACGCTCAGGACGGTCACCGGTGGTGCGCTCGCGTGGCGCGCTGGTTGGCACCAGCGGCTGCTCGCGCTCCACGGCTTCCAGGGTCAGCGCCTGGCCATTGGTGGCCTTGCGCAGCAGCGCAGCGGCCAGGGCACGCGGCGAGCAACCGATGTCGGCCGTCAGGCGGTCCAGCAGGTCGCCGTGGGTAGCTTCCGCATCACCGACCAGTGGCGCCAGGCCGTTGGTCAGCTTCTTGATGCGGGCATCCAGTACGGCCTGGGCGTTCGGCAGGCGAACTTCGGCAACCTTCTGACCGGTTACACGCTCGATGACCTGCAGCATGCGGCGTTCACGCGGGGTGACCAGCAGCAGTGCGCGGCCTTCGCGACCGGCACGGCCAGTACGGCCGATACGGTGAACGTAGGATTCCGGGTCGTACGGCATGTCAACGTTGAACACGTGAGTGATGCGCGGTACGTCCAGACCACGGGCAGCGACGTCGGTAGCGACGACGATGTCCAGGCGGCCATCCTTCAGCGAGTCGATGACGCGCTCACGCTGGTTCTGGGCAATGTCGCCGTTCAGGGCGGCGGCCTTGTAGCCTTTGGCTTCCAGGGCGCTGGCCAGGTCCAGGGTCGCTTGCTTGGTACGCACGAAGGCGATCAGCGCATCGAATTCTTCCACTTCCAGCAGGCGCAGGACGGCGGAAGTCTTCTGGTCGGCGTGAACCAGCAGGTGAGCCTGCTCGATCGCGGTGACGGTCTGGGTCTTGCTCTGGATCTTGACGTGTTTCGGGTCTTTCAGGTGACGCTCGGCGATCGCACGGATGGACTGCGGCAGGGTAGCCGAGAACAGTACGGTCTGACGGCTTTCAGGCATGGCCTTGAAGATGACTTCCAGATCATCCATGAAGCCCAGCTTGAGCATTTCGTCGGCTTCGTCGAGAACCAGGTGGTTCACGGTGGCCAGGACCTTCTCGTCACGACGCAGGTGGTCGCAGAGACGGCCAGGGGTAGCCACGACGATTTGCGCGCCGTTACGGATAGCTTTCAATTGCGGGCCCATCGGGGCACCGCCATACACGGCCACTACGGTTACGCCAGGCATCTGCTTGGAGTAGGTTTCGAATGCAGTGGCTACTTGCAGCGCCAACTCACGGGTTGGCGCCAGGATCAGGGCTTGCGGCTCGCGCTTGCTCGGGTCGATGCGATTCAGAATCGGCAGTGCGAAGGCAGCGGTCTTGCCGGTACCTGTCTGCGCCTGGCCGATCATGTCATGACCTTCCAGGATGATTGGGATCGATTGCTGCTGAATAGCCGACGGCTCTTCGTAGCCGGTCGCGATGACGGCTGCAACAATATTCGGGTTAAGTCCGAGAGCGGCGAAGCCGCCGGTTTCCTGGGTCATGGGTCTGCCTCTAAGTGCATCCGCAAAGACCCATGCTCCAAAGCTGCGCATGCCTTGTAAGACTCGAGAGTCACCCTGGCAGCTTTGTCGGCGGGGATTTGCGAAAACGATTGAATGAAAAAAAGAATCGTCAGGGAGAGTCCGTGAAACGGACGTGCAGTCGAAGTTGTCTTCGGGGGATTGCGCTACCTGAACGCGGCCTGATTAAAGACCGGCGCGCACTATACCTGAAAACGCCGTGCACGTGAGAGTTTTTTATCAGCGGCAGACGGCTGAAGCCACGGTGGTCACAGGCTTCGCGCGCCGCCGCCCCGCAGAGAACGGCGCCCCGACTTAATCGTTTCACCTACCGCCCGTCCGCAAGCCCCGAATCAGGACGCCGGGCGCAACTGAGCGATCAGCCCCTGCAACGAATAACCCAAGCGCGGCATCAGCGCATCGGCGCGGGTCTTCAGGGCCTCCAGGTCCAACTCCTGATCCAGCTCGGCCGGAATGATCAGTATGACGTTGCCCTCGGTCACCGGCAGCTCCCAGTAGTGGCGGTGGTACAACCCGCGCAACAGCGCCGCACCCAGTGGCTTGCCGTCATCACCGGCCCATTGGTTGATGATCAGCCAGCCGCCCGGGTTCAGGCGTTTCTGGCAGTCTTCCAGAAAGCGCCAGGCCAGGTGGCCGACACCGGGGCCGTGGTCGGTGTACAGGTCGACGAAGATCAGGTCCGCCGGTTCTGCCGTGGGCAGCAGCTCCAGCGCGTCACCGGTGCGGATATAAAGGCGCGGGTCGTCATCCAGGCCCAGAAACTCGATGGCCAGGCGTGGCACGTCCGGACGCAGCTCGATGGCCTCGACGTCTTCCAGGGGCAGGAACTTCAGGCAAGCCTGGGTCAGGGTGCCAGCACCCAGGCCCAGGAACAGCGCGCTTTCAGGTTGTTCATGGCACAGCGCGCCGATCAGCATGGCGCGGGTGTAGTCATACTCCAGCCAGCTGGGGTCGGCAGTGAACACACAGCTCTGCTCGATGGCATCGCCAAATTCCAGGAAGCGGTAATCCTCCACTTCCAGCACGCGAATCATGCCAAATGGGTCATGCACTTCAGCCAGCACACGCTCGACGCGCTCGCGGGGTACTTCGGGTTCGTTGTCTTGCACCACGGGCGCTCATCAAACTGGAAAAAACCGATTGTCGCATCTGGGGGGAAAGCTGCAAGCTGCGAGCTTGCAGTTCCCACTCCCTGAACAAGAAGAGCCCATGATGAGCCAACCCTGGACCCCCGAGAGCTGGCGCGCCCTGCCGATCCAGCAACAACCCCATTATCCCGACGCCGCCCGCCTGGCGCAGGTCGAACAGACCCTGGCCAGCTACCCGCCCCTGGTGTTCGCCGGGGAGGCCCGGGAACTGCGCCGCCAGTTCGCTGAAGTCACCCAGGGCCGCGCCTTTCTGCTGCAAGGCGGTGACTGCGCGGAGAGCTTCGCCGAATTCTCCGCGGCCAAGATCCGCGACACCTTCAAGGTGCTGCTGCAAATGGCCATTGTCATGACCTTCGCCGCAGGCTGCCCGGTGGTCAAGGTGGGGCGCATGGCCGGACAGTTCGCCAAGCCGCGCTCGGCCAACGACGAAACCATCGACGGTGTGACGCTGCCGGCCTACCGCGGTGACATCGTCAATGGCATCGGCTTCGACGAAAAAAGCCGCACCCCGGACCCCGAGCGCCTGCAGCAGGCTTACCACCAGGCCACCGCCTCCCTGAACCTGCTGCGCGCCTTCGCCCAGGGCGGTTTTGCCGACCTTCATCAGGTGCACAAGTGGAACCTGGACTTCATCGCCAATTCGGCGCTGGCCGAGAAATACCACCAACTGGCCGACCGCATCGACGAAACCCTGGCCTTCATGCGTGCCTGTGGCCTGGACAGCGCCCCGCAACTGCGCGAAACCAGCTTCTTCACCGCCCATGAAGCGCTGCTGCTCAACTATGAGCAAGCCTTCGTGCGCCGTGACAGCCTGACCAACGACTATTACGACTGCTCGGCGCACATGCTGTGGATCGGCGACCGCACCCGCCAGCTCGACGGCGCCCATGTGGAGTTCCTGCGGGGCGTGCACAACCCCATCGGCGTCAAAGTGGGCCCCAGCATGAAACCAGAGGACCTGATCCGGCTGATCGACACCCTCAACCCCGACAACGACCCTGGCCGCCTGAACCTGATCGCCCGCATGGGCGCAGGCAAGGTGGGCGACCATTTGCCGCCCCTGATTCGCGCCGTGCAGGCCGAAGGCCGCCAGGTGCTTTGGAGCAGCGACCCCATGCACGGCAACACCATCAAGGCCAGCAGCGGCTACAAGACCCGCGACTTCGCGCAGATCCTCAGTGAAGTGAAGCAGTTCTTCCAGGTGCACCAGGCCGAAGGCAGCTATGCCGGCGGTATTCATATCGAAATGACGGGGCAGAACGTGACCGAGTGCATCGGCGGTGCGCGGCCGATCACCGAGGATGGCCTGTCGGACCGGTACCACACCCATTGCGACCCGCGCATGAACGCCGACCAGTCGCTGGAACTGGCGTTCATGATTGCCGAGACGCTCAAGCAGGTTCGGCGCTAGAGCCGCGTCGCGGCCTTCCCGGATTTCGCCTGGCCCCGTGGGGCCGGGCGAAGCTCGGGAAAAGCGCGACACCGATTCAATTGACCAGCCCCTGCAACCCATGTCCGCGCTGGCACTCAACCCGCACCCTCTCCAATCCCAGCCACCCCGCCATCGCCTTCAATTGCAACGCCAACCCCTGCAGGGCGGCTTCATCCAGCCCCCCAGCTTCCTCGTGCACCGCCAGCACGCGCAACTCCCCCGCGGCCCGCGCCGCCCGCACATCCACCCGCGCCACGATGCGCTCACCGTGCAGGAATGGCAGCACGTAGTAGCCGTACACCCGCTTGGGCGCCGGGGTGTAGATTTCCAGCCGATAGCGAAAATCGAACAGGCGCTCGGTGCGGTCCCGCTCCCATACCAACGAATCGAAGGGTGACAACAATGCGCTGGCGCTTACCTGCCGGGGAATACGCACCTGGCGCACGCAATAGGCCGGTTGCCGCCACCCTTGTACCTCGCAGCGTTGCACCTGCCGGGTTTCCACCAGCTCGGCCAGGTGCCGCCGCGCATCGCCGGGGTCCAGGCGAAAGTAATCGCGCAGGTCCCGTTCGGTCGCCACCCCCAAGGCCGTGGCCGCGTGCAGCAACAACTGGCGGTGGGCTTCACCGACTTCCAGCGCCGGCCGCTTCAGCACGGCACTGGGCAGCACACGCTCGGGCAGGTCATACAGGCGCTCGAAGCCACGGCGGCCGGCCACGGTGACCAGGCCGGCGGCGAACAACCATTCCAGCGCATGTTTCTCGGCGCTCCAATCCCACCAGGGGCCGGCGCGCTCTTGCCGGGTGGACAGGCTGCCCGCGCCCAACGCGCCTCGTTCGCGCACCGTGTCCAGCACCCGCGCCACCACGGTTTTCTGCTCGACACCAAAGCGCGCCAGTTCTTTATAGATGCCATTGCCCTGCGCCGCCCTTGCCATGCGCCAGGCCATGGCCGGGTACAGCGCCAAGGGCATCAGCGATGCCTCATGTCCCCAGTATTCGAACAACTTGCGCTGGCGCCCACGCCCCCAGGCCAGTTCGTCGAACAGGGCCTGGGGGTAATCGCCAAGGCGGGAAAAGAGCGGCAGGTAATGGGAACGCACCAGGGCGTTCACCGAATCGATCTGCACCACGCCCAGGCGCTGCACCGTCTGCAGCAAGTGGGTCGGCGCCAGCGCTGATTGCCGTGGGCGCAGGGCGAAACCCTGGGCGGCCAGGGCCAGGCGCCGGGCCTGGGCAATCGACAGGGTCAGGGGCTGGGGCATGCACGACTCCTTGTGGGCTCGCCCTACAGTAGCCCCGCCCTTCGCCGCTTGCCAAGGTTACTTCTTCAGCGGGTCGTCCCAGAACCGCCGTTCGGTTTCCTGAGCAACATCGGCACGGCTCATGCCGATATCCTTGAGCATGTCGTCGCTCATCGCCGCCAGTTGTTGACGTTCCCACGCCAGTTGCCGCCAGCGCCGCACCCTGCCTGTCAGGCGCTGCCACGCACCCGTGATAGAGCCGCCGCTGAACGGAACCCGCACCACCAGTACATACCCTTTTTGACCTTTCATCATCCGACCCTCCAGTTGGGGATGACTGAGTGTCGCGCCGGGCTTAAGATCAATCCAACGAATGTTTCTTATGGATCCCATCTTGGAGTTTGATGAATGTCCCATTATCAAAGTATCGACTCGGAAGTGCTGCGCACCTTCGTCGCCATCGCCGACGAAGGAGGCTTCACCCGGGCCGGCGAGCGCGTGAACCGCACTCAGTCGGCGGTCAGCATGCAGATGAAACGCCTGGAAGAAGACATCCTCCAGCGCCAGCTCTTCGAGCGCGACGGCCGCCAGGTGCGCCTCACCGCCGAGGGCCAGATTCTGCTGGGGTACGCGCGGCGCATTCTCAAACTGCACAGCGAGGTGTTCACCACCCTGCGCCAACCGCACATGGTGGGTACGGTGCGCATCGGCACCCCGGACGACTACGCCATGCGTTTTCTGCCTGGCATTCTTTCGCAGTTCGCCCAGGCCTACCCGCTGGTGCAGGTGGAGGTGCACTGCGAAAGCTCGAAGCAGTTGATGGCTCGCCAAGACCTGGACCTGACCATCGTCACCCGCGAGCCGGGCACGGAAATCGGCCAATTGCTGCGCCAGGAGCGCTTCGTCTGGGCCCAGGCCCAGGGCTTCACGCCCCATGAACAGAGCCCGGTGCCGCTGGCGATGTTCAACAGCGACTGTTTCTGCCGTGCCTGGGCTTGCCATGCCCTGGACGCCCAGCAAAAACCTTACCGCGTGGCGTACACCAGTCCCAGCCTGGCCGCGATCATGGCGGTGGTCAGCGCCGGCCTGGCGGTAACCGCCCAGTTGCAAAGCCTGATCACCGCCGACATGCGCATTCTGGGCGAGGCCGAGGGTCTGCCGCTGCTGCCCATGGCCAGCATCGTGCTGCTGCGCAACGACAGCAGCCGCAGCGACATTACCGAATGCCTGGCTGACCATATCGCCGATGGTTTCAAGCGCTGATCATTTAACGAACTCTCGGCGATGTTCACCGCTCAAACCTTTCAACACGCCATTGAAAGGCTAAGGCGGATTAGCTGGCGCATTAAACACCTTGACGCTAAATTCGCCGCCACCAATTGAATCAAGGATCAGCATGAACGCCGACCGCCCCACTTCCAGCGCTGCCGAAGGCCACTGCGACGATCTGCTGCTCGACAGCCAATTGTGCTTTGCCCTCTATTCCACCTCGCTGCTCATGACCAAGGTCTACAAGCCGTTGCTGCAGGCCCTGGACCTGACGTACCCGCAGTACCTGACCATGATGGTGCTATGGGAAAAGGACGGCCTGACAGTGGGTGAAATCAGCACGCGGCTACTGACCGACCCAGGATCGTTGACCCCGCTGCTCAAGCGCCTGGAAGCCGAGGGCCTGCTCAGCCGGACCCGTAGCCGCGAGGACGAGCGCGTGGTGATCGTCGAACTGACCGACCAGGGCCGCGCGCTGCGCGAGAAGGCCAAGAGCATTCCGGGGTGCATTCTGGCGGCCACGGGCGGCTCGGTAGAACGCTTGCGCCAGTTGCAAGGCGAGTTGCTGGAACTGCGCGGCAACCTGCACGACAGCCTTTGATGCGGCCCTCGTCGTAGCCGCTGGCTTTGCGCTATAAGCTCGCTGAAAAGCCGGCGCCTGCCGGGCCAATACACCTCGCAGGCATACCGTTCGTCCTGAGCATCGAATTATTATCTTGCGCGCAAACTATTAACGCACTAATCTAATTTCGTACCCAGACAAACGCGCCCTCCAGCGCCACCCCTATCAAGCAGAACGAGGTGTCATCATGCAAACTCTCTACACCGCAACCGTAACCGCTACCGGTGGCCGCGACGGCCGTGCTGTATCCAGCGACAACATCCTGGACGTCAAGCTGGCCACCCCCAAGGCCCTGGGCGGCGCCGGCGGCGAAGCCACCAACCCGGAACAACTGTTCGCCGCCGGCTATTCGGCGTGCTTCATCGGCGCCCTGAAATTCGTTGCTGGCCAGTCCAAGCGCGCCTTGCCGGCTGACACCCAAATCACTGCCGAAGTCGGCATTGGCCAGATCCCCGGCGGCTTCGGCCTGGACATCGACCTGCGCATCAGCCTGCCGGGGCTGGAACAAGCCGACGCCCAGGCACTGGTGGACGCCGCCCACCTGGTGTGCCCGTACTCCAACGCCACACGGGGCAACGTCGATGTGCGCCTGCACGTCAGCGTCTGACAAGACAGCGCCCACAAAAAAGCCCGACTCAAGGTCGGGCTTTCTCGTTACAAGGGCTGGGCCAGAATTACTTGGCGCGGCCTTTGTAGGAACCGCCTTCGCGGGTATCGATCTCGATCATGTCGCCGATCTCGATGAAGTCGGCAACGCTCAGCTCGGTGCCGTTCTTCAGTTTGGCAGGCTTCATGACCTTGCCGGAAGTGTCGCCACGCGCCGAACCTTCGGTGTAGTCGACCTGACGCACGATAGTGGTCGGCAGCTCTACCGAAACCAGGCGGCCTTCGAAGAACACGGCTTCGCAGACGTCGGTCATGCCTTCTTCAACGAACGGCAGAACCGATTCGATGTCTTCGGCGTTCAGTTCGTACATGGTGTAGTCAGTGGTGTCCATGAACGTGTAGGAATCACCGCTGATGAAAGACAGGGTGGCTTCCTTGCGATCCAGGATCACGTCGTCCAGCTTGTCGTCGGCGCTGTACACGGTTTCAGTCTTGTAGCCGGTCAGCAGGTTCTTCAGCTTGGTCTTCATGATCGCGCTGTTACGGCCCGACTTGGTGAATTCAGCTTTCTGAACCAGCCAAGGGTCGTTGTCGATACGGATCACGGTACCGGGTTTAAGCTCTTTACCAGTTTTCATTGCGGATATCCGAATTTGGATGGATTTACAAAAATCTAGGCCGCGTATCATATCCAATTTCGGTAAAACTACGCCACTGCCGTGAGTCCAGTAATCATTGAGGATTCTCGGGCCATGACCACCACCACACGGACTCCATTGTCACAACGGGTGTCACAAGGGCTGTTACAAACCGTCCTGGCTAAGCCTTGGCTGTACACCCGCAATGGACGCTACTATCTGCGCCTACGGCCTCGCAGGGCCCTCACAGGCCACTTCACGCTATCCCTACGGACCAAGGATCGACTCGCTGCAATGCTGACCACACAAGACATCATGAAGGCCCTCAAGGTGTTCCATCTCGACAACCCTGAGCTGCCTTGGCCTGCCATCAAGGAGCGCCTGTATGTGGTCGCTGAGGAGTGCATAACGGTGGCCCATGACGATGACTCGCTCTACGCCTACTCAGTGGTCTACGGGGAAATCTCGCAGGCTCTCTCGATGGCTTCCGCTATGGTCCCTCTCAACGTGGACCAGCAAAGAGGCACCGTGATAGCCAAGGACACCATGGACAAAGCTCAGGAACGCCTCAGAGGGGACGCACAGCCCCTACTTGGCATCTTGCGGAGCCTTGAAGCTCCCGAAGCGTCCGAGCCCGTGTCCCTATCTGTAAGGCCCTCGAAGACTCCCTTAACGTGGGACGCTATGGCAGCGCTCTACCTGAAGGAACACGGAGGCAACGTGAAGCCAAGCACGCTGTCCAGTCTCCAAGGTAACTACAGGGTCATCGGCGCAGCCTTTGAGGCTATCGACATCACCGACATGACGACCACGACAACGGCCGACATGATTGCCCTCCGCACTGAGTTGCTCACCTCGCGCAAGCCCTCAACGGTCAACAACCTCATCACACAGATGTCTACGGTGTTTGATTGGGCTGTGAATAATGACCATATCGCTAAGGCATACACAGCGAAGCTCAAGTTGACTAAGGGGACTGAGAGCGAACGTGAGGCGTTCACACGGGACCAAGTGGTTACGTTCATGCAGCACTGCAACTCGATGCCTGTGGACTCGTGGGAACGTTGGAGCCTGTCCATCTTGGCCATTACCGGCGCTCGGGTAGGTGAGGTCGCTCAGTTGACCAAGACTGTAGTGGTCAACTGATCCCGGACACTGCGTTAAGTTTTTCCTCGGCAACGGCAGGCGCCAAGCCGTCGTTGAACTGATGTGGTCGCCGCCAGTTGTACCGCTCCATCAGGAAACGACTGATATCTTGTTTGGCCACCGCAGCGCTCATGTAGCCCACCGTCGGTATCCATTCAGTTTTCAGGCTGCGAAATAGCCGCTCCATCGGCGCGTTGTCGTGGCAGTTGCCGCGCCGACTCATGCTCTGCGTGAAGCGGTATCTCCATAGTCTCTGGCGGAAACTCCGGCTGCCGTATTGGCTGCCCTGATCGCTGTGAAATAGCACATTCTGAGGCCGGCCACGCTGCTCATAGGCCATATCCAATGCCTTGATCACCAGCTCAGCGTCAGGCTTGACTGAGAACGCCCAGCCTACGACCCGGCGCGCATAAAGATCGATCACCGCTGCCAGATAGTGCCATCGACCTTCGGCCCAAACGTACGTGATGTCACCGCACCAGACCTTGTTGGGGGATGCCACGCTGAACTCTCGATCAAGTACGTTCGGTATATCAGGTCGCTCCACGGTGGCCTTTTTGTAGGCATGGGAGCCCGGTTGTTTGCTGATCAGGTTCATCTCGCGCATCAACTTACGTACCTTGAATCGCCCGATTTGCATGCCGTCCTCTTTCATCATCAGCATGATGCTTCTACTGCCCGCAGCGCTTCGGCTTTGAGTAAACAGTTCGTTCACGCGGCTGCGCAAAATCACCCGTTCGGCATCAGGGGATCGGCGTTTTCGACAGTATGCGTAGTAGCAAGATCGGGTGACTTCAAATACCGAGCACAACAGATCAACCGGCTCCTCGGAGCGAAGCTGATCGACTAACGCGAGCGCTCGTGCTCCTCGGCCATCAAGAGCGCGGTAGCCTTTTTTAGGATCGATTTCTCCCGTTCCAGACGATTGATTCGGGCTTCCAATTCTTGGATTTTTTGCTGCTCAGGTGTTAACGCCTTGCTGGTCGGCGTGACGCCGCCACGTTCTTGCTGGAGCTGGTTCACCCAACGACGCAAGGCCGACTCAACCAGCCCAAGCGACCGGGCTGCCTCGATGTGGCTGTAGCCCTGGTCGAGCACCAGGCTGGCGGCTTCACGTTTGAATTCGGGGGTAAAGGTACGTCGTTGCTTGGTCATCGGACACCTCTCTGTGGCGAGTATTCTCGCCTAAATGGGTGTCCGGTTTCATTAGACCACTACATAGCCAAGGTGGCTCTCTGGGCGAAGCCTTTGGGAATGTCGTCAGTGTTCTACTTGGTGGCTGTGCTGAGTGACCTCGCTGCACTGCTGGCTATACTGCTCCGCAACGATTTCACAGGACCACACCATGGAAGACGAAAGCTACTTGATTCCTGTTAAAGCAGAATTGCTCAATCAGAAACCTTACGTCGCAAGGATCAGCCGCTACCTATTCGACATGTTGACCCACTCGGACGCTGGGACCTTTAGATCTGTCCTTGAGGCGCTCGACCAAATGGAACAGATACCTTTCAGTCGGCCCGCGAGGACGAAGCCAGCGTCTCAGTTCCGCGGACCCATTCTGGGAAAACTCTACAAATTTCACTACACGACGACTGGTTTCATGCGCGAAAACATCCTTCTACATTGGAACTCGAAAGACAATCGGAGGGAGAAGGACAAGCTGACTGAGCAATTCAACAACACTGCGCGCTCATACAAATCTTTAGAGGAGGCTTGGAAGGTTGCAGGGAAGATAGCCCGGCAGGTCGTCGATGGCTATGTAACCCGTGGGGATTCCCAAAAGCTCACTGGTGAATGGATCATTTATCAGGAATGGAACGGGCAGAAATACTATTTAAGCCTGGGAAATCATTCTGAGCTTAAGGACGAGCAGGCCCTCTATGATCGGGTGAAAGCCGGATGCGCAGAGTTCCCATTTTGCTTCCCTTGAGAATCTGGGGCAAAAATCTGAATGACCACCTCAATAGGCGTGCGCCCGCGCATCCCCCCTTGCCCACCCTCGCGTGAGCCTTATCGCGCCCGCATGGAGTCCTTATCGCGTGCCCATGCGCGCCACCGGATGGGTTCTTGAAAAGCGTACGGGCCGGTCACAGTTCGACGGTCGTTCGCAGTGGTTCTCCTCCTGTAAACAGGCGGCTCGAAGAGTCTTATCGTCCGTGGTTCTTGGGGTACACCTCAGCGACTACGGCAAGATGCCTGAGAGAGTGTGGTTGTTTAGTAGGCATTGACCACCATAACGACTACACATATAGTGACCACACCTTAACGACTATGGTACACCTTCTCGATGTTCATCCGTGCTTACCTCCGAGCTTCTACCACTGACCAAGACGCCCACCGGGCTAAGGACCAGCTTACGACCTTCGCAGAGGATCATGGGCAGCGAGTAGCCACCTACTACATCGAGAACGAGAGCGGAGCCACCCTCAAGCGTCCTGAGCTGTTCCGGCTGCTGTCTGACGCTCATCCCGGTGATGTCCTTTTAGTCGAACAGGTAGACCGGCTCTCGCGCCTCACAGACGCTGACTGGCAGAAGCTCAGAGGAATCATCAAGGAGAAGGAGGTCCGTGTGGTCTCGCTTGATTTGCCTACCTCTCACCAGTTCATGGCGCAGGGAAGTGGAGCATTGGACACCTTCACCTCTCGGATGCTTGGAGCCATCAATGACATGCTCTTGGACATGCTCGCAGCGGTCGCACGTAAGGACTACGAGGACCGCCGCCGTCGTCAGATGGATGGCATTAAGAAGGCCCAGGGACAAGGTGCCTACAAGGGCCGTGGGATTGATCAGGACAAGCACCAGCGCATTCTTGACTGTCTGAACAAGGGCATGGGCCTGCGGGAGACCTCAAGGGCTACAGGGGTCAGTACGGCAACCGTTCAGCGGGCCATGAAGCTCAAAGCGGGCGACCTCTGATGGCCTAACTCAAGGTTTCTATAGGGGACCATAACGGAGGTCCCTCAACGGGCCGGCGAACATTGCAGAAGGTTGAACAGGCGTTTCAAGCTCAGCGACCGCATGAAGCGACGCGCCCCGCCGATTTCCGAAGTTGTTCGCACCCAAGCCCGTAAGTGTAGGCTTTTGGGGCCTTGGGTTGTCACAAATGCTGTCACAACGACTGTCACAAACGCTTTGATGATGGTAGACGATCCCCTCAACCCCTTATAGACTGGGGCTCCCACGGCATTACTTCCAATTTCGGTAAAAGTTCACCAGCGCCGATGCAAGATCAGGCTGAGCGGCTTGTGTTTCGCACCATTTCTGCGCATTCGCCTGCAACTCATCCCAGTGCGCCAGCACCTGCCGCCATGGCTCGGCCATGCTCAGCCCCTGGTTCCAGGCACGCCACAACAGGGTCAGGGCCTGCCCGGCATCCGGGCTCAAAGCCTCGACGTAGAGCGATAGGAAGGCTTCCAGTTTTTCCCAATGGGCATACTCCTCCTGCTCATAGATGTGCCACAGCAGAGGCCGGCCCGCCCACTGGGCTCGCACAAAGGAGTCCTCGCCCCGCACGGCGTTGAAATCGCAGCACCACAGCAGGCGGTCGTACTGATCCTGCCGGACGAATGGCACCACTTGCACGGTCAGGCTGCCGCGCCGATGGGCGGCGCCCGGCACCAGCTCGTCCTCCGCCAGCCAGGCTTGCACATCGCCCAGAACACGCCCCTGGGGTACCAGCACATGCGTGGGCGTTTCAGCTGCCGCCAGCGCATCAAGCCAGTCGCCAAGGCTGGCATTCTCGTAGGCGAACAAGGACATCAGTCGCGCCCCGGGCGCCACGCTCACACCAAGGCTGGCGAGGAAGGCCTGGCGCGCCGGGCCGTCAGCCTGGAACAGGCGCCGCTGATCCAGCAGGCCAGCCTCACGCAGCAACCCGCCGGTCTTGGCCTCGAAGCCGGGAAAGAAGAAATACTTCTGCAGGCGGTCGGGCTGCGGTGACGGCAAGCCATGACAGCCCGATACCCAGGTCTCGGCGCTCAGGTATTCCAGGTTGAACCACAAGGCCGGCGTCGGGCGCGCGGCCATGGCCTGACGGTACTCAGGTGGCAACTTGCACCCGAAGGCTTCAACCACTACGTCGGCAGCGCTGACCGCAGGCCATTGCTGGGGCCATTGGCAGATTTCCACGCCCTCCTGCCACTGGCGCGCCCTGTGCGGCTCAACACTGGGCCACAGCCGCTCGAAGGACTTCAGGTCGTCTACCCAGAGGCGTACCGCCAGCCCGTGTTCGGCCGCCAGTTGGCGCGCCAGGCGCCACGTGACGCCGATGTCGCCGTAGTTGTCGACCACTACGCAGAAAATATCCCAGGAGGTTTTCACGCCCGCTTTCATCACCGCCCTCCAGGCAAATGGGCCATTGTAGAGGCAAAGTCGCCGCCAGCGGCCACACTCATGCGACAATCATGACCTTGCCCACCCCGCCAGGAGGCTGCCATGCCCTACCGTCCCAATCATCGTCAATTGCTGGTCACCCTCAACCCCGCGCAACTGGTGGGCTGCATTGCCCTGGGCCTCTGGCTGGGCTTTCTGGCCATCGCGCTGACCACGTGGCTGGGCTACAAGCTGTTCTTCAATGCACCTTTGCCCATCACCACCCCAGCGCCACCGCCCCCGGCCATGAACACCCCCGAGGGCGAATCCCCGATGTTCGAGCAATACCGGAACAACCTGCGCCGCCAGGAACAGAGCCGAGGCGATGCGCAGAACCATGACCAGGACCCCAAGTGCCAGTTCTGGCTGCAACAGGACCGTACCGCGCCGACTGACAAGAGCCGTACCAATGTACTCAAGTTCTGCAATTGACATGGACAAGCACACCCTGCGCCAACTGATCGTGGAACGCTTGGCGGAAGATTTCGACGTGCTGCAGCGTGCCGCCCAAACCGCCTACGAAACGGCCACCCACGAAGAAAACGTGGCCGAGAACAAGTACGACACCCTGGGGCTTGAAGCCTCGTACCTGGCGACCGGCCAGGCGCGGCGCATGGAAGAAATCCGCCAGGCACTGGGCCTGTACCAACAGATGACCCTTCGCGACCACGACCCGGCACGTGGCATTCAGGTGGGCGCGCTGGTGACGCTGGAAGCAATGGATGGCACCTCGCAGTGGCTGTTCCTGGGGCCGGAAGCGGCTGGGCTGAAGGTGCGATTGGGCGAGCGCCTGGTCACGGTGATCACCCCGCGCTCGCCATTGGGCCAGGCACTGCTGGGCAAGTTCGAGGATGACGACGTGGCGATTGTGGTGGCGGGCATGCAGCAGACATTCACGGTGACACACGTGCGTTAGGCGTCCAGCAACCCGCACGGACCGATGGCTGGCCCCGACCTGGTCTACAGTGAAAGCCTTCCTTCACGCCCGTGAGTACCTGGAGAACCCCCATGTCGAACACCCAACCCTTCACCGGTAAAGTCGCCCTCGTACAGGGCGGGTCGCGCGGCATCGGCGCCGCCATCGTCAAACGCCTGGCCGCCGAGGGCGCCGCGGTGGCGTTCACCTATGTCAGTTCCCAGGGCCCGGCCCAGGCCCTGGCCGATGGCATCACCGCCCAAGGCGGCAAGGCCCTGGCCATCAAGGCCGACAGCGCCGACGCCGAGGCCATTCGCGACGCAGTGGCCCGCACCGTCGATGCGTTCGGCCGCCTGGACATTCTGGTCAACAATGCGGGCGTGCTGGCCATCGGCCCGCTGGACGAGTTCAGCCTGGAAGACTTCGACCGAACCTACGCCATCAACGTGCGCAGCGTGTTCATCGCCAGCCAGGCGGCAGCCCGGCACATGACCGAGGGCGGGCGCATCATCAATATCGGCAGCACCAATGCCGACCGCATGCCCTTCGCGGGCGGCGGCGCCTATGCCATGAGCAAATCGGCACTGGTGGGCCTGGTCAAGGGCCTGGCCCGCGACCTGGGCCCTCGCGGCATCACCATCAACAACGTGCAACCGGGCCCTGTGGACACCGACATGAACCCGGCCGACAGCGACTTCGCCGACAGCCTGATGGGCTTCATGGCGGTCAACCGGTATGGCCATGTGGACGAGATTGCCGGTTTTGTCAGTTACCTGGCCAGCGCCGAGGCGGGCTATATCACCGGCGCCAGCCTGACCATCGACGGTGGTTTCGGCGCCTGATCGGCAAGCGTCCGTTCGAGCATGGCGACAAATGCCGCTGCCGCCGGGCTCGGGGTGTTCGACCACACCGCATAGACCCGGCGCACCGGCGCGTCACTGATGGGCACTGCCACCACCCCCTGGAAGCCCAGCGCCACGCCGGCCGGCACCAGCCCCACCGCCAGGCCGCGTTGCACGAACTGCTCCACCAGGCGCATGTCGGTGATCTCGAACTGCACCTGGTGGGCCACCTGGGCGGCGGCGAACGCCTCGTCGGTCTGGCGGCGGGCCCCCGTACCCGCGGCAAAGTCCACCAAGGGCTGGTCCGCCAATTGCGCCAGCGCCAAGTGGGGCAACCGCGCCAGCGGGTGGTCCGGGTGCACCACCGCCATCAACTCCTCGTCGCCCAGGGCTCGCGTCGCCACGCCTTGCACCGCCGCGCCAGGCCATACGCCAATCAGCGCGACATCCATGCGCCGGGCGCGCACCTCGTCCACCATCCATTCGCTGCGCCCCACATTGAGGTGGATGCGCACATCGGCGTACTGCTGATGAAAGGCAGCGATCAATGCGACCAGGTCCAAGCCGGTCAGCGACGAAATCATCCCCAGGCTCAGCCGCCCGCGCACTTGCCCGCAGGCCGCAGCCACCTCGTCGCCAATGCGCCGCGTCGCTTCCATGGCCTCCCGCGCACTGTGAACGAACGCCTCCCCCGCCGGGGTCAGTGCCACACGCCGAGAGGTGCGCTCGAACAACTGCGCGCCCAGTTGCCGCTCAAGCCGGGCGATCTGGTGGCTCAGGGCCGACTGCACGGTGTGGCAGCGCTCCGCCGCACGCGTAAAACTACCCTCTTCGGCCACGGCCAGGGCGTATTCGATCTGCTTGAGGTTCATCACGGCTATCTCGTTTTACGATCGTTTCGATGACAACAATACATTTGTGTCATGGATCCACACTACCGATACTCGCGCCATCTTCCACTGCCTTGGAATACCCGCATGCCTGCCTCCCGTGAAACCCCATTGAGCAGCGCCCTGATCCTGCTGATGGCCATCGCCACCGGCCTTACAGTAGCGAGCAACTATTACGCCCAGCCATTGCTGCACACCATCGCCCAGCACCTTGGGCTCAGTACGGCGACGGCCGGCACCATCGTCATCACCGCCCAACTGAGCTATGGCGCCGGGCTGTTCCTGCTGGTGCCGCTGGGCGACCTGCTGGAACAGCGCAGGCTGATCGTCGGCATGACCCTGCTCAGCGCCGTCGGCCTGCTGATCAGCGCCTTCGCCCCGAGCCTGCCGGTGTTGCTGCTGGGCACGGCCATGACCGGGCTGTTCTCGGTGGTCGCCCAGGTGCTGGTTCCCATGGCTGCCAGCCTGGCTAACCCGGAGCGCCGCGGGCGCGTGGTCGGCATATTGATGAGCGGCCTGCTGCTGGGCATCCTGCTGGCCCGCACCGTGGCCGGGCTGGTGTCGTCGCTGGCCGACTGGCGCGCCATCTACCTGCTGGCCGCCGCGCTGCTCACGGTGTGCGCCATCGCGCTGCGCTGCTCATTGCCGCGCCGCCAGCAGTCGGCCGGGCTCACCTACCCGCAACTACTGGGCTCAGTGCTGACGCTGTTCGTCGAAGAGCCCGTGCTGCGCTTGCGTGCGGCGCTTGGTTTGCTATCGTTCTGCCTGTTCGGCCTGTTCTGGACGCCCTTGGCCTTCCTGCTGGCCGCACCACCCTACGGTTATTCCGACGCAGTGATCGGCCTGTTCGGCCTGGCGGGTGCCGCCGGCGCCCTGGCCGCCAATGCCGCCGGCCGCCTGGCCGACCGTGGCAAGGGACACCTGGCCACCCTAGGCGGGCTCATCGCGCAGCTGGCCGCCTGGCTCATACTCGCCTTTGCAGACCACTCGCTCGCAGCGCTGCTGGCAGGCGTGCTGGTGCTCGACCTGGCGGTGCAGTTGTTGCACGTCAGCAACCAGAACGCGGTTTACGCCCTGCGCCCGGAAGCCCGCAACCGCCTCAACGCGGGTTACATCACCTGCTATTTCATCGGCGGCGCCCTGGGCTCGACCCTCGGTGCGCAACTGTATGAGCGGCTGGGGTGGATGGGCATCGTCGGCGCTGGCGTGGTCATCAGCCTGGTGGCCATGGGGATCTGGCTTACCCGTGAAACAGCTGGCAACGTGCGACCGCACACTTCGTCGCCCGACATTGACTTGCCCCAGCGTTAAGCTATTCCGAAGGGTTGAATATCAATGCATTCAACCTGGAAATCCCTCATGAAGCTCACAATAAAAGCTGGAGATTTCTTGCAGTGCGAAGGCGAATACAGCAATGGATCGCTCACGCTCAAGACTGCCACCCACCCCTCGCCTGGCGAACGCATTCCCGTCAGCCGCATCAAGAACATCACGGTCGCCAACCATGAGATCAACCGCAGCCTCGGCGGCGCGCTGGGCTGGGGCATGGCCGGCGCCCTGGTGCTGGGGCCGGTCGGCCTGGTAGCGGGGTTGTGGCTGGGGGGCAAGGAAGAGCAGGTGACGTTCATCGCGACCTTGAAGGACGGGCGCAAGCTGACGGCGGTGGCCGATAGTCGTACGTTTTCCAAGCTTAATGGGACGTTGAATGAGCGGCGGGTTTCCTGATGTATTTCCTGGAGGTGGGACGGAGGTATACCAGGCGATGCGTCCAACTGGGAGGCTGCTTGGGAGGTACCTTGACCAATGGCATAGAAACGCCAGCTAGCCCCCAGCACGATATTCAGAAGCCCAAAATGCGCAGGCCCTTCCCTCGTCAGTCCTTAAGGTCGTCCCTGGGTTTTCTTGGCGTGAGGCCAATCTGCCCACCGCAGGCGACCCAGGCCAGAGTGAACAAATAGCCGAATATCGTCAGGCCAATCTCCCAAGGCAGCAATAGGCTGTCGAAAGCTGCCTGCATTTGCTTGCAGTGCAGATCGCTCGTGCACCTAGATACACAAACCTGCTTGTCGCCTACCCAGCAGCTGTTGACCAAATCGCCGTAGCGATCAACCCTGATCATACGGCCAGCCTCAAGCAAGCTCCGATCAACCACTGTGCTGCGCTCGCCTCTGATAAGTACTTTCTCATACTGCCTGACGGACTCGTCGGGTTGCAGTTCCACATCGTAACCGCCTTTAGGCACCCCCACCCAGACGATACGGCCTTCACTGTGGGCGAGCGGCCTGTCGGTCATATCTGGGCTAGCGGTGAATCGGTCGATCAGGAGAAATACCACCAGCAGCCCGAGCCATGAACCATGACCTGCTGGGGAAAGGCCCTTGAAGAATTGAAGAACATAGTCGGGCATGGGGGGATGATCAAAGTGTAATGTTGCTAGGTTGCCATGGGGCGGCCGAAACGCAAAAGGTAGCATGCTCGCATCCACTCGTATCAACCCAAAGCAGTCTTCCGAGAACGGCCACTAGCGGCCATTACCAGACGTTCACCAGCGACCGCCGCCGGCCGATTCTGTTGAAAAAGGCGGTTCTCTCAGAACGCTCGAACACGAATGGATGGCAACACCTGTTTTTCATGCTGCCACGTGAAATACAAGGCCTGAAACGTCCGCCCATAATTCATATTTCGATCTTAGACGCGTACTTTTCTCGCGTGGAACTCCAACCCGACTTTTTCAACACGATCGGTCGATAGCTGCCTGTTAGGAAGGGTACTTTCGATCGACTCAATTTGATTGACGCTTCAAGACCTCAAGACAGTTCTTCGTGGTTTCACTTACTACTGACGTGCGGAGGGCTTCAGCGCCTGCCATCGCCCGCCCGAAGCATCCTGTGCAGCAATGATGAGGCTGCTTTGAAGTCCAGTGTCTGAAGGCTTTGATTCAGCTGCTCCCACGTCTGCGCGGAACAGGGCAATTGATAGTCAGCCAGGGCTTCGACCATCGTGACACCTCGCAAATTATGACTTTCCAGCAAAGGCATGATCGCCTCCAGGTGTTCGCGAAACGCTTCGTAGGTCAAGGTGTTCTGTTCGACGACACGGGCGACAGAGCCGCTCATGGCCACTAATTGCTGCACGTTGCCTGCGGCCAGACGTTCGAGCTCTGTCAGGCGTTCCGGGGTCAGTAACACGCTCAGTGGCGACCCCGTCTCGTTTTGAAGTTCACCCTCCAGTTTGCCAGCCATTGCGCTGAGTGAGCGCGCGCCCAGGTTGCCCGCAGTCCCTTTCAGGGTATGCAACACGCGCTTCGCCTCCCTGTAATCATCACAGGCCGCAGCCTTCTGCAAGGCCGATAGGATCGCACTTGTGTCGGTAGAAAACTGCCGTGAAAGCTTGGCCAATAAAGCATGATTGCCGCCGAATCTCGCCATGATCGAATCAATCGGTTCGACATCGAATGCGGCGTAGTCCTTAGGTGAAGGCACCGGTACCGGATCGGCCACCGATGGCACGCAACGCTGCAGCGTCGCGACCACCCGAGGCAAATCAATGGGCTTGGCTAGGTGAGCCGTCATTCCAGCTGCCAGCGTGGCTTTACGGTCATCGTCGGACGCATTCGCCGTCATCGCAATGATAGGCAGGTCGCGAAACCGGGCATCGTTGCGTATGCGCCGAGTGGCCTCATACCCATCGATATCGGGCATCTGTATGTCCATCAGCACGGCGTCAAAAGCGACCTCACACTCATTCAGTCTCGCGATCCCGGTCAGTCCACCCTCAGCCAACTCGACGAGCGCGCCCTCCTGCTCAAGCAGTTCCTTCGCCACCAACCGGTTCATCGGATTGTCCTCGATCACCAGCAACCTGACGCCCGACAGCGAGTCGCTGTGGGCGGCGAAGGGTTCGACGTTCTTGAGGCTGGATGCGTCTGGGGCTATGGCTGCCTGTACTGCTTCGGCCAATTGGGCAGGGGTCACCGGCTTGCTGAGCATCGCCTGGAAGGGGCGCTCGTTGGGGCCCAGCCGATGGAGCATATCCTGAGAATGCGCAGTGATCATCACCACTGCAGGTGGAGGGTTGGCGTTTGTCTCCTTTGCAAGTTGTCGTGCCGCCGTCAATCCGTCCATGACTGGCATGTCCCAGTCCATCAAAATGACGTCGTAAGGACGTGCGGCGCTTTGATCATGAATCCGCTGAAGGGCCGACGCAGCACTGTGCGCCGTATCGACCTCCCATCCCAGCCCGTCGACCATCTTCGACAGGATCTGACAGGCCACGGCGTTGTCGTCCACCACCAGCAGCCGTAAACCGGTGTCGCGTGTTTTCTCACGACCTGCATGTTCATACGCCGGGTCCCGGTCAAGCTCGATATCGAACCAGAAACAACTTCCCACACCCACTTCGCTGCGGATGCACAACTCACCCCCCATCATGGCGACGAGTCGCTTGCAGATGGCCAACCCCAGACCTGTACCGCCATATCGACGCGTGGTGGACGCCTGCGCTTGACTGAAGCCTTCGAATATATGGCCCAAATGTTCGTCCTGAATGCCAATACCGCTGTCTTCGACCTCGACTCTGATACCTAGTCTTTTGCCCGAACTCACGCACTTGAAGCGGACGACCACCTGACCCTGCGGCGTAAACTTCAACGCATTACCCGCAAGATTGATCAACACCTGTTGCAAACGCAGGCTGTCACCCATGAGATGAAATGGCAGCGTTGGGTCAATTTCAAATAGGACTTCAACGGTGGCGCTGGACTGGTTCCCCACCAGAATCACCGCCAGGTCGCGCAGCAGTTGATCGAGGTCGAAGGGGTGTATGTCCAGTTGCAGTTTGTTGGCTTCTATCTTCGAGTAATCAAGGATGTCGTTCAGCAGGCTCAGGAGTGAGCTCGCCGCCGTCCGGGCATTGATCACGTATCCTGCCTGCCGGCTGTCCAGCCCCGCATTCGTGAGTAGTTGCAGCATGCCCAGAACCGCATTGAGCGGCGTGCGAATCTCATGACTCATGTTGGCCAGGAACGTTGATTTAGCGTCGCTGGCAGCGTCCGCCCGCTCTTTTGCATCCAGCAGTCGCGCCTGAAGTTCACACTGTGCCGTGATGTCGAGGTTGATTCCCGTGACCCGCATGGGTCGACCGGCGCTGTCACGCTCCAGGTGGGCGCCCGACTGAATCACCCGGATCTGCCCCTCGGGCCCGACAACCCTGAAGGTCTGGTCATCGACACGTTCACCTGCCGAGATGTCCTTGAATCGCCTGTCGATCCTTTCTCGATCCTCGGGGTGAATGCGCTCAAGCCAATGCGCGAAGCGCAGTCCCGACTCGCGCAACGCCAATGGTTGAAAATAAAACTCGAACATCCGGTCATTCCACTGCAGATCATCCTGCTCGATGTTCCATGACCAGATGCCCAACTGAGCGACCTCCGCGGCCATTAACAACTGGTCGCGGGCGGCGGTCAACTCCTTCTGAACCGCTTCGCGCCGGGTGATATCGACCGCAATACCCAGAAAGCCGGTCAACTCGCCGAGCTCATCCCTGATTTCGGTGACCATCAGGGTGACCGGGAATTGGCTACCGTCCTTGCGGACGAACGTCCACTCCTGGGTGCTTGCACCGTCCGTCCGACATTGGCTGACCAGCGTTTCGAACTCATCGGTGACCGCTTCGGCCGCACTCTGGATTGATGCCGATCGCTGCTCCAGTTGTTCCGCCAGATGAAACACATTGGGTGTTGCCTTACCGACCACTTCTTGCTCGGGGTATCCGAGCATTCGTTCGGCGCCGGCGTTGAAAATCTGAATCATGCCGTCGCATCCGGTCGCGATAATCGCCACTTCAGTAGCCGACCTCAACACGCTTGAGAGCATCAGATTCGTGCTGCGAAGTTGCGCGGTCCTCTCGGCGATCTGGTCTTCAAGGCCCGCGTTCAGCTCAAGAATCCGGGCCTCCGCCTGTTTCTGCACGGAAATGTCGCGCACGGTTTTTGAAGCCCCGATCACTTCACCCTTAGCATCGATCAGAGGCGAGATATTGACCGATACATCGACGAACGACCCATCCTTGCGGTGCCGTACGGTATCGAAATTCAATATCGGAATGCCTTTGGCGATTCGTTCCAGAATGTCACGTTCCTCGCCCTCACGGCCCTTGGGAACCACTAGGTCCTCCAACCGCCGGCCGATGGCTTCCTCGGCCCGATAGCCAAAGATGGTTTGCGCACCACCGTTCCAGCTGGTGACGACGCCTTCCAGGGTTTTACTGATGATGCCGTCGGTGGAACTCTCCACGATGGCCGCAAGGCGGCTCTGTTCGCGCATCAGGCGATTACGACGGGTCGAGCTCAGGACGAACGCCACGCCACACACGGCCAGTATCAGCGTAAACAGGCTGCCCGCGACAAGCACCGAGGTCGGTGAAACCAGGTGCAAACTTTGCGGAAAATCAGGCCCGACGCCGATCCGAAGTCGCCACGACCGCCCGTATACGACTTTGTGCTCGTCTCGAGACATCAGCAGGCTGGATTCGCCACAGTCTTGGCCCTTGGAGAAGAATGCGGGTGTTTGATCGTCTTCGGAAACGTCCTGAACGTGCAGGCACACATTGGGCGGCAATTCGATCCCTCCTAATGCGTCGGCCATGATCAATCCGGTAAAAGACCACCCCAACAGCAGTCGTTCACGCTCTGGCATGGTGGTCGGGTCGGTTACCGAGTTGTAAACGGGCATCAACAGCAGCATGGATGGCGTTGCCTGTGCACCGGTCAGACGGAAAATAATGGGCGCCGTCAGTTGCGGCTCGCCGCTTCGCATTGCCCGTTCAGCCGCCATACGTCGATTCGGCTCGGAGCCGATATCGAGCCCCAGCCCGCTGCTATTCCTGGGGGCAGGTACGATGTACTGAATGATGTAGCGTTCGCCGGCACGCGGTTCGAATTGTTGAAGCGTGATAGCTGCTCCCGACTGCTCGCGCATGCTGCTTAGAAACGCCTGTAGCTGGTCCTCTGGCACTCTACGGATAAAGCCAAACCCGCGGGCGCCGTCAAACTCGGCCTCGGCACCCTCCTCCTGAAGGTAGCGGACGAAGAGCCTCTGGTCGAAGCTATGCGCGTCGTTCATCGCGATGGCAGCCGCCCCGCGCACACCCCGTAATCCATATTGATAATCGGCCATGCGCTTCAGAACATACCCGCTGGCCTCTTGCATCGCCTTGTCCACCGCGATGTCGAGTTCATGCTCATTGGCTTTGCTGACCCTCTGGTAAATCAGCACCGTCACCGTAAGACCGACAGCCACGATGACGGCCACACAAACCGCCACTTCACGAACGTGCTTGATCAGGCGCACTAGGAGCTGCCTCTGTAAGGGTTGATGACGCAGTCCGCTAAGCACCCGTGACTCTCGACGGCGGCCACTGCAAGTATTCCGTCATCTGCGTGCGTGGCAGCGGTCGGCAATATAGGAAGCCTTGCATCACGTCACAACCCAGCCGCTGAAGGGCCTGCGCGTGCTGCTGGGTTTCGACGCCCTCGGCGATCAGATGCAGGTCCAGTGCATGAGCCAATTGGATGATTGTTTCGACGATGGCGGCATCGCGGGGGTGATCGAGCATTTGCCGCACGAAGCTCTGGTCGATCTTCAACACATCCAGCGGAAAGCGTTTCAGGTACGCCAGGCTCGAATAACCCGTACCGAAATCATCGACGGAGATGCGCACGCCCCGAGCGCGCAAACGCTCCAGCACTCGACAGATTTCATCGACATCCCCCGCCAGCACGCCTTCGGTGATTTCCAGTTCCAGCTGGCCCGGCATCAAGTGGTTGCGCAAGATTGCCTGCTGGATCACGTCCTCGAAACGACGGTCATGAAACTGGGCGGGTGAAATGTTGACGCTGACAGTGATGGCCTGACCCTGCTCACGCCACTGGTTGGCCGCCTGACACGCTTCATTAAGGACATACTCGCCTATTGGCACGATCAGTCCACTGGCCTCGGCCAGTGGAATGAAGCGGTCGGGCGTGATCATGCTCCCGTCGGGCTGCGGCCAGCGCACCAACGCTTCGACCCCAACCACACAGCGTAAAGCTGCATCGACCTTGGCTTGGTAAAAAACCTCAAGTCGCCCGGTATCGAGGGCGTCACGCAGGTCGCGCTCCATCTGATGCCGGGCACGAACACTGTCGTTGATCGATGCATTGAAGAACCGGTATTCCCCGCGGCCTGCCTGTCTGGCCTGGTAGAGCGCTGCGCCGGCATGCTCATGCAACGTCTCGGCATCCTGACTGTCGTCGGGAAACACGCTGATGCCGACGTTACCAATCAGGTCATAACGCGTATTGGCAACCATGATGGGCGCCGTAATGGCGTCCAGCAGCCGCTGCGCACACTGTCCGAGTTCATCAATGGTCTGGCAAGACAGCGCCAACATCATGAATCGCTGTCCGCCGGCGCGTGCCGCCGTGTCTGCCGCGGCACAGCACCCCATCAGGCGTCTGGCCACTTCCTGGAGCAACGCGTCGCCGACCGCATGACCTTCTGAGTCGTTGAGGGGCTTGAAATTATCCAGGTCCAGCGACAGGAGTCCGATACGACCCGGGCGCTGCCGGGCGTTATCCAGTGCCTGGCTGACTCTGTCCACGAGCAATGTGCGGTTGGGCAGGTTTGTCAGCGAGTCGTAGTAAGCGAGCTGCCGAACCGAACGACCGTGCTTGATGTTGGCTTCAACCCTAGCCCTTGCAACCGGCAGATTGATGGGCTTGTGGAGGAAATCGGCTCCGCCCAGTTTCAAGCCCCGCAGCTCGTTTTCGGTCTGCTGGTGCGAGGTGACGAATATGACTGCCGCATGGGCCAGCTTAGGGTCAGCCTTGATCTGCTCGCAGACCAAATAACCGTCCATGAGCGGCATTTCAATGTCCAGCAGGATCACTTCCGGCCGGTACTTGCGGGCAAGCTGTAGCGCCGTGGTGCCATCTGTGGCGATGTAAACATCGCCAATGCCTTCTAACGCCTGCCCGAGCACGCGAAGATCGCTGACCTGGTCATCGACCAGCAGAATGATAGGTTGATGGAGCATCATGCTTTCCCTATGCGGTCCCTTGCCCAAAACAGGTTAGACCAGCATTGAGCCCCGAGCGTGTCCAACAGCTCGAAACCCGCCGGATATACGTTGGCAAAGCGTACCTCACGGCATGTTGTGTCACTGCCTCTGCACGCCATGGCCTCAGGCCGACGGCCAGTGGCGGATCATGGGTCAGACCGCGAAGCGACTGACGAGACGATTCAGACACACCGCCAGTTGGGATAGCTCATGACTGGCGGTGGCCGTCTGATGCGCCGCCGATGCACTTTGTGCGGACAGATCCCGAATGCTGACGAGGTTTTCGTCCACTGAGCGAGCCACCTGCGCCTGCTCTTCGGACGCGGCAGCAATCAACAGATTTCGCTCGTTGATGTCCGAGATAGCCGCCGTGATTTCACTGATTGCCACACCCGCATCCTGGGCCGTGGACAGCGTGGCTTGTGCTTCGTCATTACTGCGCCGCATCGAATGAACCGCGTTACCGGAATCCTTCTGTATGTCCTGGATCATTTTCTCGATTTCCTGCGTAGACGTCTGCGTGCGATGGGCCAGGGCACGAACTTCGTCAGCGACGACCGCAAAGCCACGCCCTTGCTCCCCGGCGCGAGCGGCTTCAATCGCAGCATTGAGCGCAAGCAGGTTGGTTTGTTCTGCAATCGATCCGATAACGTCGAGCACCTTGGCGATGTCCTGGGTCTTGCCTGCAAAGCCCTCAACCTCCACACAGGTCTGCTTGACGCTGGCACTGAGTTTTTCGATCGACGTGATGGTGTGCCCGACTCGGGCTTGACCGGTCATCGCTGAACGCTCCGACATCTGGGTCGATTGCGAAGCCGATGACGCGTTGCGAGCCACTTCCTCGACGGCGGCAGTCATCTGATTTACCGCGGTGGCGGCCATTTCAGTTTCGACGCTCTGCTGCCGGGCGCCTTGTGTACTTTCTTGTGTAATCGAGCTCATCTCTTCTGCCGCGGATGCCAACTGCCCGGAGGAGTGTGCAATATGTTCGATCGTCTCTCGCAAACTGGCTCTCATCTTCGCCGCGGCGTTTTGAAGTTCCGTTAATTCATCCGCTCCGTTGACCTCGACTTCCGACTTGAGATTGCCCTGTGCGATATCCTGCGTTGAACCTAACAGTGCGCGGACAGGGACGACGATGCTGCGTGTAAACAACAGCGCAACAACAATTGTCAGGATAATTGCTGCGACGGCGAGAACAATCACGATGTACTGCCCCAGACGGAAATCGTTTTGAGCCATGGCACTTGAAACATCAGCGCCGCCCTCGTTCACTTTGATCAGTGACTCGATGGCGTCCTGCATGATCAGCGCGCCAGGCTTTGTGACATCCCGAATGAAGTGGCTCAACTCACTGATCGAGTGAGTCTTGCTGTACTCAACCAGTTGATCAGTAACGAGTTCGTATTCTCGTACTGCCCGGCGCACCTCATTAAAAATTTCACGTTCCTGTGGACTTGAAACCAACCGCTCATAAGCGTCTGTTTCTGCTTGCAAGTTCGACTTCATCTGTTCAAGTTTGCCAAGCGACTCGTGACTCAGGCGATCATCATCCATGACGAAACGGCGGGCATCCAGGCGATACAGCAAGCCTGCCGTCTCGATTTTTCCTGCTTGACGTACGCTGGGGAGCCAGTTGCCACGTAGCGCATCGACAGATCTCGCGATCCCTTGCATCTGGTAAAGCGCGCTGACACCCAAAATGATCAGCAATGAGCAGATCAATCCGAATGCCAGCATCGCCCTGGACTTCAACCGCAGACTTCTAAGGCCCATGACTATTCCCCTCTTGTTGTTATGCGCTTTCGCAGCGTGACATCACATGGCCACTACGATGTCAGAAGGGTTGTGAAAAATAGATGAAATTCACGACGCAAAACCTAGCCTTTAGTCTTAGAAGACACGACATATAGCAGACTCATAATTAGCAGGCTAGCTAATTGTAAAATCTAACTGGAGATCGATATCCTTCGGCTAGCGGCGAGCGAAGTCTAAGCGCATTAGCAATTTTTGCATCAGAAACAATGACTTTTGATTAGGTGATATTTTTAAACCATCATGGAGTATGATTGTTATCCCTACCGATTTTCAATGTAGAGTTAGACCAAGCGTAAAAATGGATCGAGCATGTCGCGGCTGTACTCACGCTAGACGAGTAACCGGTTGTGGGCTGGCAGGTTTCCGCTAAAGACGGCATCTACAGCATTCAGGAGTCATGGGCGACGGCTTGAGTGACCGCTTTGGGTCGGCAATGAAAGCTTGGGTTGCCGTGGAGGACTGTGCCTTGTCCAGCACGGCCAGCCCGACCACCCGCCGGACCGCAGGATTCAAAGGCCGCGTCAGGTACTCGGCGGACGCGCGCTGGGGCAACGAGGATTGCGCCACCACCGTCACGGCATCGCCGCGCTCCACCGCAGCCAGGGTGCTCATCAGCTGTGAGGTTCGGTAGCGCACGCGGGGTTGTAGCCGCGCCGCCGAGAACAACTGCGTGACCAACTCAGAGGAGCCGGCTTCGGTCAGAACGAAGGGGTCGGCACACAGGTCGCTCAGGCTTACCGAGGCTTGGGCCGCCAGGCCATGATCGAGCGGCAGCACGGCGACCATCTGGTCTTCAATCAGCGGGCAGGTATCAAACTGCCCCTCAGGCAAGGTAACGAAGCCCACATCGACTCGATGCTCCAATAGCCATTGGACAACCTGGCGATCCGGCCCCTCGTCTATGTGAACCTCGATGCCCGGATAAGCCGCGCGGAACTCGCGACCTTCAGGTCGGCGGCGGCCAAGGTGAATCCGCGGCGCGCTGCCACGGCCACTAAAATCGGTGGGGGCTGCTCGATGAGCACATCAGCGTTTATACCGCGATGGGAGGGGCGTTGGTGATCGGCGGTATTGTGGTGTGTAACAAACCGGTTTCTTCAACGGAGACAACCTGGTTCCGGTCTGGCTTTTTTGTCCGGCATTGAAGCGCAACGCTGCAAGGGCGATTGCCAAAATATTTGATGCTTCACGCTTGTTGCGGTCCATCAGCTCGGGACGGCCAACCCAGAACGCGGCGAAAGGCGTTTCGGTGTCCATTGTCGCCTTCTGTGATTACTGGCGGGACGATTTCGTTTACTCATTCGTCGTTTGCCTCACTCAATCAGTACTTGAATGCGGGCCAATACATCGTCCATCACCGCCTCAGGGACCGCCTCTACGCGCTTGCCCCCACGGGCCTCAAGGTCAACGGTGCGGAGTTGATTACACAACACCACGCCCTGCGACTCGGTGCCAGAACCGCTCAGCGGGACGGCAAAACCGGCATAGCGGGCAAAATCCCCGCCTTGAGTGATGGGCGCAACCAGAACCAAGCCCGACACGTTGAAGGCCACAGGCGAAATGATCAGCGCCGGACGAAAATCGCCTTGCTGCTGACGGCCAGCGGTGGGATTCAGGTTCAAGCGCACAATATCACCACGGTTGAATGTGGCCCGCTTCACGCTTCACGCCCGACCGCTGACATGGCATTCCACGCAGCCATGTCGGCAGGCGCCGCCGCGCTCAGATCGCACTGCGCCATCAGCTCGGCCAACGAATAATGCGGCTTGGCCTTCGCGGGTTTGAGGGTCATAACCTCGGCGGACACATCGAGTTTCAGCACATCGCCACTGGCCAGATTCATCAGCTTCAGCACTGTTGCTGGCAGGCGAATCGCCGCGCTATTACCCCATTGCTGCACTTTGACTTCCATCACAACCCCCTGCCACTGAGCGACGATCCCTGCTTGATACCGGCCTGCCGGTAAAGCCTCCCCCAAGGATGGGCCGTGATATTTTTCAGAAACGCAAAAACGAAAAAGCCCTGAATAATCAGGGCTCTTTCGTTCAAATGTGGCGGTGAAGAAGGGATTCGAACCCTTGATACAGTTTCCTGTATACACACTTTCCAGGCGTGCTCCTTCAGCCACTCGGACACTTCACCGTTTCTCTTCAAACATGTTCTGTCTGTCGAGGCGCGCTAATGTAGTCGAAAGCTTTTCCGATGGCAAACATTTTTTTCAGATTTTTCATGCGGTTATGCCCTTTCGGGTAAAAACGCCTGTATTCACGGCAAACCGGCCACCGCGGCGCTGTACACGCGCAGGCACGGGGCCCAGGCCGTGGGGCGTGACCGGGCAGTCAGTCACGGCGCTTTACCTGGGCGGGCGGGCTGAGTAACGTCTGCGGCAAAACCTAATAAAGGAATACCCGTCATGAGCGAGTTGATCGATTACCAACTGGACGATGGCGTCGCCACGCTGACCCTGAGCAACGGCAAGGTCAACGCCATTTCCCCCGACGTGATCGCCGCTTTCAACGCGGCGCTGGATCGCGCCGAGCAGGACCGCGCCGTGGTGATCATCACCGGGCAGCCCGGCATTCTGTCCGGGGGCTATGACCTCAAGGTCATGACCGCGGGCCCGCAACAGGCAATCGGCCTGGTGACCGCTGGCTCTACCCTCGCACGCCGACTGCTGTCGCACCCCTTCCCCGTCATCGTCGCCTGCCCCGGCCACGCGGTGGCCAAGGGCGCTTTCCTGTTGTTGTCGGTGGACTACCGCATCGGCGTCGAAGGGCCGTTCAGCATTGGCCTGAACGAAGTGCAGATCGGCATGACCATGCACCATGCGGGTATCGAGCTGGCGCGCGACCGGCTGGGCAAGGCTGCGTTCCACCGCTCGGTGATCAATGGCGAAATGTTCAACCCGCGTACCGCGGTGGATGCCGGCTTCCTGGATGTGGTGGTGGGCGCCGAGCAACTGCGCGACACCGCCCTGGCCGCGGCGCAGCAATTGAAGAAGATCAACATGAGCGCCCACCGCAAGACCAAGCTCAAGGTGCGCAAGGCGCTGCTGGAACTGCTGGACGACGCGATCATTCGTGACCAGGAGCATCCGCTCTGACACGGCCTCGAGCCCCCACGCCGAGACTCGCGGTTGTGCAGGTGTGGTCCATTTAGTTAATTGATCCAATCCCGCAGGGGACCTTACACTCCAGCGCTCTGCCAAAGGTGAGTCGCTGGATGCTTTTTATCGTTCGCATGTTTCTGATGGGCCTGCATTTTCTTGCCGTGGGTGGCGTGGGCCTGGTGATAGGCCTGTGCCGGCCATTTCACCCCGACAACAGCCGGGTGTTCGCCCGCCTCTATTCACGCCCCGCCATCAGGATTCTGGGGCTGACACTGGATGCGCAGGTACGCCCGCTGTTCGAACAGCCGCCCGGCTGCGTGATCATCGCCAACCACCAATCGAACTACGACCTGTTCGTGCTGGGCCAGGTGGTACCGCGCCGCACGGTGTGCATCGGCAAGAAGAGCCTCAAGTGGGTGCCGTTCTTCGGCCAGCTGTTCTGGCTGGGCGGCAATGTGCTGATCAACCGCGGCAACGCCTACCAGGCCCGGCGTGCCCTGCAGACCACCACTCGCACGTTGAAGCGCGATACATCCATCTGGGTGTTTCCGGAGGGCACGCGCAACCAGGGCAGCGAATTGCTGGCCTTCAAGAAAGGTGCGTTTCAGATGGCCATCGATGCTGGCGTCCCTATCGTGCCGCTGTGTGTCAGCCGCTATGCCCGCAGTGTGCGCTGGAACCGCTGGCGTGCCGGGCGCGTGGCAGTACGCTCGCTACCGGCGATTCCCACCCAAGGCCTGACCAGCAAGGACATTCCGGTGTTGATGCGCCAGTGCCGAGAGCAAATGCAAGCGTGTATCGATGAGCTGGAGCGCGAGTTGCACCACGCTTGAACCCTGCGCGGCTTGCCGACTCTCAACACTGAGACCAAGCTGCATTGACTGCCACCAGTACAAGAAGCCAAACCATGGGTAGAGTGGTTGCCGCGGCGGTATACAGCGCCGGAAAGAAAGTCGTGGACATCAGCCTGGACGAAGGCGCGGCATGGGCGAAGAAGCCTGGCCATTTCGTCTGGATCGGCCTGGAGCAACCCAACGCCGCCGAGCTGGCCACGCTGCAACGCCAATTCGGGCTGCACGAGCTGGCCATTGAAGATGCGCTGGAGAAGCACAGCCGCCCCAAGCTGGAAACCTTTGGTGATGCGCTGTTCATCGTCACCTATTCACCGGTGCGCCACGAAGGCAAGCTGGAGTTCATCGAAACCCATATCTTCGCTGGCAAAGGCTATGTGATCACCGCCCGCAATGGCCATTCCGCGTCGTACTCGCTGGTACGCCAGCGGTGCGAAGCACGGCCATTGCTACTGGAGCACGGTGAGGACTTCGTGCTGTACGCTTTGCTGGATTTCGTCACGGAAAATTACCAGCCGGTCAGCGAAGCCATTCATGCCGAGATCGAGCAGATCGAGGCCAATGTGCTGGCCGACTGCCTGCGCGAAGCCGATGTGCAGCGCTTGCACAGCCTGCGACGAGAACTGCTGCGCCTGCGCCGCTACGTGGCGCCTATGGTGGAGATCAGCGAAGAGTTGCAGCGCCTGTCGTTCCCCTTCATCGACAAGAACATGCGCCCGTATTTCCGCGACGTGGAAATTCATGTCACCCGGCAGATGGAAGACCTGGGCACCATGCGCGATATCGCCAGCCAGACCATCGAAGTGGGCATGCTGCTGGAGTCGTCTCGCCAGAGCATCGTGCAGCGCAAGTTCGCGGCCTGGGCGGCAATCCTGGCGTTTCCCACGGCGGTGGCCGGCATCTACGGCATGAACTTCCAGAACATGCCGGAGCTGCATTGGCAGTACGGGTATTTCGCGGTGCTGGGGGGCATTGCGGTGGGGTGCAGCGCGCTATACATCAGCTTCAGGCGTTCAGGCTGGCTGTAATGTGGGGGCTGGCCAAGCCAGCCCCCACCGGTTACTTCTGCGCCACGAAACGCAACATCCACTCACCGACCACCGTGCCCTGGTGGTCACGCGCCAGGCTGGCCACAGCGGCGCTGTGAACGGCTTGGCCCAGGCTCTGGGCACGCAGGTCGAGCAACGCGCGGGAATAGTCGTGCTGGAATTCCGGGTGCCCCTGGAAGCACAGCACCTGGTTGCCAATGTGGTAAGCGGCGTTCGGGCAGAACGCGCTGGAGGCGACCACCGTGGCGCCTTCCGGCAGCGCCGTGACCTGGTCCTGGTGGCTGATCAACAGCGCCAGCTCGCCGGCGGGCGGGTTCATCCATTCGGCCTGGGTGTCGACCTTGTAGTCATGCACGCCCACGCCCCAGCCCTGGCTCGCACGCTCGGCACGCCCGCCCAGCAGCAAGGCCAGCAACTGGTGGCCGAAGCACACGCCCAACAGCTTGTCGCCCCGCTTGTAGCGCTCCTGCAGGTACGTCTTGAGGGTTTGAATCCAAGGGTCGGTACCGAACGAGTCGGCCTTGCTGCCCGTGACCAGGTAGGCGTCGAACACCTCATCGTCAGCCGGGTAATCACCGTTCAGCACGTTATGAATGACGAATTGCGCCGCGATGGGTTGGCGCGCGAACAACTGCTCGAACATCCGGCCGTAGCCCTGGTATTGCTCGACCAGCTCCGGCCGCAGGACATCGGTTTCCAGGATGCAGATACGTAACGACATAGAAAAAGTACCCGACACAGTAAGAGGCAACAGTGCACGGCGCTGAGACTGCGCGAAACGACGCCCGCTGGCAAGTCCACCGGTGCAGGGAGACAACCGACCCTACCGTTCAGCGGCGCCTGACGAATGGTCATTCACCGGCAATGCGGGGCTACGGGCAACCAGCCTCTCTAGCATGGGAATCACTTTGTTGTTCCAGTGAATAATAGACAGATTGGCGATGATGTCGCGATAGGAACAGATGAAAGCGTTCTAAGGCACAGCCCGCGGGGGCCCTACTGTTACAAATATCGCCTTGGGTGGCTCGATTCAGCGTCAATGGATATCGAGCAGGCGATCGCTACATCAGGTGCACGTCTTCGCCTGGCCAACAAGGCCCGCAGTCGGCGCAAAGGAAGAATAACAAGAAGGCAGCCAACCATGTTCAAACACGACAAAGTACGTCAGGCCGGCATTATCGTTGTCATCACCACGTTGTTGCTGATACTCCCCAACCTCTCGCGGCTGTTCGGGTGAGCTCACAGGGCAACGCGCCAGATAAAAATTTCCCCACTCGCTTTCGAGGCCCGTGCATCTGTGCCAATCTTCCAGCCTGAACCCCTGGAGATTGGCCCATGCGCAGATGGATTGCCCCCCTCGTATTATTGATGAGCGCCCACGCCAACGCCTACGTGGACATTGATGAAGCGGTAGACCAGATTGGCAACGGCGTCGTCATTCTCGATGTGCGCAACTATGACCAGTTTGCCGCAGGCCATATCAACAATGCGCTGCAGGTGGACATTGCGCTTCGACCCCTGTCCTCCAGCGACACCGATGCCCGCGGGCTGGCGTACCAATTGGCGAAGGTGATCCAGAACAAGAGTCAGGTGGTGGTGATGTACAGCGACACCGATGCGAATGCCGACAAGGCCGAAGCCGCGCTGAAGAAGGCGGGCTTCCTGAGCATCGTCAACGGTGGCAACTACATGGACTTGAACTCGGCGTTGTTCCGGCTGTGCCAGAAGGACAACTTCTACTGCTGAGTCGCGCGAACCTGCCGGTGCCGGGACGGCCGCGAGCTTGCAGAACTGCAAAGCTCGCGATCAGGCCAGCACCTGCCCGTCATTGAACCTGTATCTGCACCTGTGTCGTCGGGGTGACCACCACCTTGGCGTGCATCTGCTCGAAGCCACCGCCACGGCGCATGCCGCGCACCGGGCAGGCGTCCAGGTAATCCAGCCCTACCGCCAGCTTCAGGTGCCGCTCCGGCTTGGCCAACTCGTTGGTCACATCAAAGCTGTACCAGGCGTCATCGAGCCACGCCTCAGCCCAGGCATGGCTGGCCAGGTGCTCGCTGTCCCCACTGAACAGGTAACCTGACACATAGCGCGCTGGCACCCCCAGACTGCGGGCGCAGGCCAGAAACGCATGGGTGTGGTCCTGACAGACCCCGGCACGGGCAGCGAACGCCTGGGCCGCGCTGGTATGCACCTCCGTTGCGCCGGGGGTGTAGGTCATGTGCTGGTTCAAGGCGTGCATCAGGTCGATCAGGGCGCTGCGGTCATTGCGCTGCTTGCACTGTTGGTCAGCGAAAGCACGCAGGGCCTCATCGGCCTCGGTCAGGCGGGTGAAACGCCGGAACGGCAGCGGTGATTGCGACTCATGCTCGGCCTCGCGGGTTTCGTCGATGTCCACCTGGCCACGGGCGCCGATGATGATGTCGTGATGCGGTTCGTCCAGGGTCAGTACATGCAGGATATTGCCGAACGGGTCCAGTTGCGCACGCACATGGCGCGGCAGGTCCAGTTGCCAGCTGAGCACGTGCTGGCGCTCGCTGTCGTGCGGGGTCAGGCGCAGGTACTGGATGCTGGCGCGCACCTCGTCCTCATAGTGGTAGGCGGTCTCGTGGCTAATGGAGAGTCTCATACAGCCTCCAGGTAGGAACTGTGAATGGCGTTGCCCAATTCGGCGACCTTGGGAATGAATTCAGTGAGCCAGGCGTGCAGGCCTTCGTCGAGGATTTCGCCGATGCCGGTGTAGCGCAGGCGCGCGTCCAGCTCGGCGGCCAGGCGCTGGGCCGGACGGCCGTTTAGGCCCGGCAAGGAGGCCAGGATCTGGTCGATCTCCTCGGTGCAGGCGCGCAGCGAACGCGGTACGTCGGCGCGCAACAGCAACAGTTCGGCCACGTTGTGGGCCGATGGCGCGTCACGGTAGATCTCGGTGTACGCCTCGAATGACGACAATGCACGCAGCAGCGCGCTCCATTGGTAGTAGCTGCGCGCCGAGTTCTCATCCACCAGTTCGGCTTCATCGCCGAGCATTTCATAGCGTGCATCCACCAGGCGCAGGGTGTTGTCTGCGCGCTCGATGAACGTGCCCAGGCGAATGAAGCGAAACGCGTCGTTGCGCATGATGGTGCCGTAGCTGGCGCCACGGAACAGGTGCGAGCGCTCCTTGATCCATTCACAGAAGCGGCTGAGGCCATAGCGCCCCAACCCCTGCTCGGCGATGCCGCGAATTTCAAGCCAGGTGGAGTTGATGTTTTCCCACATGTCGGCGGTAATGCGCCCACGTACCGCATGGGCGCTGGCACGGGCCGCGCCCAGGCAGCTGTAGATACTGGCCGGGTTGCTGGCGTCCAGGGCGAAGAAATGCAGCAGCCGTTCGGCGTGCAACTTGCCGTGACGCTCCAGGTAATCGTCCAGGGTGCCGGTGATCAGCAGCGGCATGGCCATTTCGTCCAGGCCATCGCCGCGGCCGTCCTGTGGCATCAGCGACAGGGAATAGCTGACGTCGAGCATCCGTGCGAGGTTTTCGGCCCGCTCCAGGTAGCGCGACATCCAGTACAAGTCAGAGGCAGTTCTACTCAGCATTGGCAGGCATCCTTAATCCTCGACCACCCAGGTGTCCTTGGTTCCGCCACCCTGGGACGAGTTGACCACCAGCGAGCCCTCGCGCAGCGCCACGCGGGTCAGGCCGCCGGGCACCACACGGGTTTCGCGGCCGGCCAGGACGAACGGGCGCAGGTCGATATGGCGCGGGGCAATGCCGTTTTCGACGAAGGTCGGGCAGGTCGACAGCGACAGCGTCGGTTGCGCGATGTAGGCATGAGGCCGGGCCTTGAGCCGGGCACGGAAGTTCTCGATCTCGGCCGCGCTGGCGGCAGGCCCCACCAGCATGCCGTAACCGCCGGAGCCCTGGGTCTCCTTGACCACGAGTTCCGGCAGGTGCGCCAGAACGTGGGACAGCTCTTCAGGCTTGCGACACTGCCAGGTCGGCACGTTCTTGAGAATCGGCTCTTCGTCCAGGTAGAAACGAATCATGTCAGTCACGTAGGGGTAGACCGACTTGTCGTCGGCCACCCCGGTGCCGATGGCATTGGCCAGAATCACGTTGCCCGAACGGTACGCGGCCAGCAACCCCGGCACACCGAGCATCGATTCAGGGTTGAAGGCCAGTGGGTCGAGGTAGGCATCGTCCAGGCGGCGGTAGATCACATCAACGGCCTTGGGGCCGTCCGTGGTGCGCATGAACACCCGGTCGTCACGCACGAACAGGTCCGCGCCTTCCACCAGCTCCACGCCCATCTCCCGTGCCAGGAAGGCATGTTCGAAGAACGCACTGTTGAAGCGCCCAGGCGTCAGCACCACCACGCTAGGGTTATCGATGGGGCTGGAGCTCTTCAGGGTGTCGAGCAACAGGCTGGGGTAGTGGTCGATGGGGGCGATGCGTTGCGCGGCGAACAGCTCGGGGAACAGCCGCATCATCATCTTGCGGTCTTCGAGCATGTAGCTCACGCCGCTGGGGGTGCGCAGGTTGTCTTCCAGCACGTAATAGCTGCCATCGCCGTCACGCACCAGGTCTACCCCGGAAATGTGCGAATAGATGTCACGGTGCAGGTTCAGGCCCTGCATCGCCAGTTGATACTGTTCGTTGGCCAGCACCTGTTCGGCGGGAACGATCCCTGCCTTGATGATGCGCTGGTCATGGTAGAGGTCGGCAAGGAACATGTTCAGCGCCTTGACCCTCTGGATACAGCCGCGCTCCACCACGCGCCATTCGCTGGCGGGAATGCTGCGAGGAATGGTATCGAAAGGAATCAGCCGCTCGGTACCCTGCTCATCGCCATAGAGCGTGAAGGTGATACCCGCCCGGTGGAACAGCAGATCGGCTTCCCGGCGCCGCTGGGCCAGGAGCTCTTCGGGGGTGTCGGCCAGCCATCGCGCGAACTCCCGGTAATGCGGGCGGACAACGCCGCCGGCATCGTACATCTCATCATAAAAGGTGCGGATCATGCCGTACTCCTTGTCACCCGGACACCAAGGCCATCGCAAGGCCCGTGCCAGCGGCATAAACGCTTATAAAACAATCGGTTGGCTAAAACCGCGGCGAACGACGCACCATTCCTGTGCGTGTTCCACCACAACCGGCTTATGGACGCTTCATTGCGAAGCGTCCTAAGGATAGCCGCAAGCCCCACATTGTCAGCGTGAGGCTTGAACCTTTCACCGGGTTTTATGCTTGAAGCCGTTGGACCTGATGCTTGACGCCCCAGCCTTCGATCTCGCCGCCCAGCGGCTCGATGACGGCCTCGAAGTCTTGCTCGAACTCGCCGATGCCGCCGTAGGTGGCGTACATCACCTTGCTGAGCTCCAGGTACCAGGCGCCATCGTCCCGTTCACTGACCTGCGCGTTGAGTGATTCACCCTGAAACTTTCCCGCCGCCGTACGCGCACGCTTCTCGTCCGGGAACACGGCATAAAACTCGATGGGGTGGATGCTGGCGAAATCAAATCCGCCTTCTTTCATGCGGCGCAGCACATGGGTGCTGATGTCTTCTTGATAGGCTGTGCTCATGGATCGTCCTCCTCATCATTGATGGATAGACTTTCAGTACTTCCAGGACCTCCGTTGACAGATGACTGCAAAGGGAATACGCGGCCCCTCAGGGACCACCCGGAAACAAGCATGAAGCTGACAAGACAAGGTCACGGCCAACGGTGGGCCGTCCTCGGTTGCAGAGTAGCGCGAAGGCAGCGCCTGTGCCAGAGGGTCAGGCGCACAGGGTATGGATCAGTCGACTTGCGTCACAGAAACGATTTCCATGGCATTCATCTCCTTGAGTGCCTTCGCCGCCGGGTCCGGGGCGCGGTTGTCGAAGTCGTTCAGGTCGGCCTTGGCCAGCACGGGCCGGTAGTACGCGCGCACATGCCGGGCCGCTTCATCCTTGTCGGGACGCTGATCGGCATCGATTTGCAGGTTCAGTTGCTGACCGTGCTCATCGATAAAAGCGATTTGCCACTTTTTCATCAGGATCTCCTCGGCAGACTGAGGCAACCGCCTCACTTAACTTGACCGAGGGACAGGGGCATCGTTCCAAGGGAATGCCAAATGGCACCGCTGGCACTGAAACGACCGTGGGAGCTGGCTTGCCAGCGAGATTTCGAGGTTGAAAGCTCACCGCCAAGCCAGCTCCCACAGAAGCCGGCATCGAATCAGAACACCCTACCGCTTCGAGTCAGCGACACCCGCGGTGTTGTCCAGCAGGCTCTTGGTGGCCGTCTGGATGAACGAGTCGAGCTTGTGCAGCAGGTCGGCCTGGTCAGGCTGATCGGCGATCGACTCGGCTTTCGGGTCGCTGCCCAGTTGGAAGCGGAACATGCGCGGTGGCATGTCCTTGGGCTGCACCAGTATCCGATCACCTGTGATGATGGCCACGGTCTGCTCATTGCCCGACGGCTTGATCACGCCAAAACCCTTGTCGCCTTCCGGCAGGTTCAGCAGGTCACGGCCCCAGCACTGGTTGCGGGTTTCGCCACCGACACGGCCCATGATGGTCGGCACGATGTCGATCTGGGTGCCCACGGTGTGGTTCACCGCACCGAATTTTTCCTGCAGGCCTTCACCGATCATGAGCATGGGCACGTTGAAGCGGCCCAGGTCCATTTCGGTGATCTGCTGCTCGTTGCCGAAACCGTGGTCGCCGACGACGATGAACAGCGTGTCCTTGAAGTACGGCTCTTTCTTGGCCTTCTCGAAGAACTGGCCCAGGGCCCAATCCGAGTAGCGCATGGCCGTCAGGTGCTGGTTCAACGGGCCACGGTCAGTGACCTGAGGCACCGGCAGCGGCGACGGGATGGCATACGGGGTGTGGTTGGACAGGGTTTGCAGCAAGGCATAGAACGGCTTGCCGGCCTTGTCGCGCTTGGCCAGTTCCTCGGCGCCCCGGTCGAACATGTCCTGGTCGGACACGCCCCAGGTGGGGTCGGAGAAAACAGGGTTGACGAAGTCATTGCGGCCGATGAAGGTGGTCATGCCCTGGTTGGCGAAGAAGCCCGACTGGTTGTCCCAGGCGAAATCACCGTTGTACACGTACACGTCATCGTAGTTGCGCGCGCTGAGCAGCTCCGGCAGGCCCGACAGCTTGTGGGCGCCTTCGGGGGTCTGCATCAGGTATTCGAAGCCCGGCAGGTTGGGGAAGCAGCCCATGGTGGCGAACATGCCCTGGTGGGTATGGGTGCCGTTGGAGAAGAAGTGGTCGAACAGCACGCCCTGCTTGGCCAACTTGTCGAAGTACGGGGTGATATTGCCAGGTGCGCCCAGCGCGCCCACCGAGTGACCGGCGAAGCTTTCCATCAGGATCACCACGACGTTCTTGTAGCCCATCACGTTCTGCGCCGGCGGTGTGAAGTCGCGGCGCACGGCGGCGGTGTCGGCGTCCACGAGTTTATCGTTGGCGGTCAGCAGCATGTTGCGCACGGTCTGTTGGGCGTCATCCTCGGGGATGGTGGCTTTCCAGATGTTGTCGCGCTCGTCGGAGAAGCTGCTCTTGGCCGCGCCGATCAGGCTCAGGGTACCGTTGAGGCCCAGTTGGTTGGCGAAGTTCGAATCCGTGGTGTAGGCATCACCCCAGCGCAGCGGCGGCCCCTGGCGCAGGGTGCCACGGGCGGCGACCACGGCCACGGCCAGCAGCACCACGAACACGGCGACGCGGCCATACCACGGCGCCACCGGGCGGCGGCCGCTGGCGACGTAGTCGATACGCGGGCGGGTCATGCGGTCGATACCCTTGAACACCAGGCTCAGCAGCCAGGTGACAATCGCCCAGGCCACCAGGTAACGCACCACGGGGTAGCCGTACCAGAGCATGCTCAGCACGGTCTTGGGGTCTTCCTTCACGTACTGGAACACCAGGCCGTTGAGGCGCTGGTGGAATTCACGGAAGAAATCCAGTTCCATCAGGCCCAGGAACATCATGATGCTGGAGGTGATGGTCAGCCAGAAGCGCCACAGGCCGCGACGCGCCATCAGCCAGGGCACCAGGGTGGCGATCACCAGCGGAATAAGCGTGTAGACCACCAGGCGCACGTCGAAGCGCAGGCCATTGCCGAATGCTTCGACAAAGGTGGAAGCCGGGGTATCGAGGATCATTTCACGGTTGTAGATCAGCAATGCCAGGCGCAGCAGGCTGAGCAGGACCATGATGGCCAGGCCGCTGAGCAAGGTGTAGGCAAGGTGAGATTTGACGGTCGGCTGCCGGCGTTTATACGCCTGCGCCGGTTCCAAGGCGTCCGTGATGGCCATGTCGATTGAAAATCCGTGGATGGGTTTATTGGAATCGTGAAACACGAGGCGGCAAATGGTGCATCAAGATGGCAAGTGATGCACTGCAATTTTTAGACAGTGTCGCCCACTCCCCGAGCTTCGCCCGGCCCACAGGGCGGCTCGCATAACCCTGTGGGACCGGGCGAAGCTCGGGAAGCGGGCGATACAGGCCCCACCTTCAGGTGGCGTGAGGTAGCACCAGGTAACAATTAAAGGCGCACATTACCCCGGGGCCCGGCGATGGCCCAGATGATCAGGCCCAGCACGGGCAACAGCAGGATCAACAGCACCCACAGCACTTTCATGCCCACTTCGGCACTGCTCTTGAGCACATTGATGATGGCCCAGATATCGAGCGCGAGGATGATCAGGCCAATCAGGCCGTTGAACGTGGAACCCATGGCAGACGCTCCGGGAAAGGGATTCCCCCTTCAGCGTAGCTGCGTATGGCGAACACAGGCGGGGCAGGAGCTGGCTTGCCAGCTCCTGCCCATCGTCAGACGTGAACGGCGACTTTCAGGGCTTCCAGCGACGGCGCGGCGGCAATGTTCAGGCCTGCGCACAGCTCCAGGACCCGCTCCACGTCCTTGCCGAATACCAGCACGCATTGCAGCTCATCATCCAGCGGCTGGCTGAAGTTGACCAGGGTGTAACCGCCGTCTTCCTTGGCCAAGCTGCTCATCTGTACCTGGATGCGGTTCAGCGCCGTCAGCGGCTCGACCTTGGCCAACTGCTTGGCCTTGAAGTTGAAGGTCACGCCAGCGCCGAACGAGTCGGTGATCTGCTGGAACAGGTCCTGGTACGTGTCAGCCTGGAACAGCACGGTGTCAGGCAGGCTGCCGACCACCACCCATTCCCCCAGGGCGATGGGAAAACTGTCGTCGTAGTTGATGTCCGGGTTGGCGGCCAGGAATGCCGCAGGGTCCGCGTAGGCCTCGGCGGCTTCATCGGCGGTCATCTGGCGGGCTTCACGGGTGTCGGTCATGGGCTATCTCCTTGGCTAGTGACGAGCAGTGTCCGGTGACGCCGACAGCGGGTCAACAGAACCTGCCTATGGACGGCGCCAATGGAATTTATTGGCAATTCGTTGTCATAGACCATAGGGACTCAGGAAAAGTCTCCCTGCCCTCCTCCCCGGTTCGTCCTGAACCTGTCGCGCAAAATGCCGTGCAACAAATGACCATTCATGCATTTTGCACGAAAGAAAAAATTACCTTTTCGCTCAACCCCCCGGTTTTACTGGGCCAAACCGTGATGGCAAAACTGGCACGGGCGCTGCACTCCTTACTCACAGGTTTGCCAACCAAAGAGCCAGGAGCTGACATGAACTTTATTCAAGAAAAATTCGCTTCCGTATTCGCCGGCTACGACGTCACCACCCAACCGCGTCCGGACGGTGCTGTACTGTTGACCCTGCGTGACAGCGAAGGAAAAGTGACCCGCCGCTCGATTTCCTACCAGCAACTGCACACGGGCGAACAGCTGACCTGGGTCATCAGCGCCATCCGCCGCGACCTGGCCGGCCAAGCCAGCGAACTGCCGGCTATCAACATGCTGCAGAGCCAGAACCGTTTCGCGCTGCCTACCTACCACTCCGCGTGAGTGACACGGGCTTCATACCCAGGGCTGTGAGCCCGGGCGAAGCTCGGGAAGCGGGCGATACAGGCCCCACCTTCAGGTGGCGTGAGGTAGCACCAGGTAACAATTAAAGGCGCACATTACCCCGGGGCCCGGCGATGGCCCAGATGATCAGGCCCAGCACGGGCAACAGCAGGATCAACAGCACCCACAGCACTTTCATGCCCACTTCGGCACTGCTCTTGAGCACATTGATGATGGCCCAGATATCGAGCGCGAGGATGATCAGGCCAATCAGGCCGTTGAACGTGGAACCCATGGCAGACGCTCCGGGAAAGGGATTCCCCCTTCAGCGTAGCTGCGTATGGCGAACACAGGCGGGGCAGGAGCTGGCTTGCCAGCTCCTGCCCATCGTCAGACGTGAACGGCGACTTTCAGGGCTTCCAGCGACGGCGCGGCGGCAATGTTCAGGCCTGCGCACAGCTCCAGGACCCGCTCCACGTCCTTGCCGAATACCAGCACGCATTGCAGCTCATCATCCAGCGGCTGGCTGAAGTTGACCAGGGTGTAACCGCCGTCTTCCTTGGCCAAGCTGCTCATCTGTACCTGGATGCGGTTCAGCGCCGTCAGCGGCTCGACCTTGGCCAACTGCTTGGCCTTGAAGTTGAAGGTCACGCCAGCGCCGAACGAGTCGGTGATCTGCTGGAACAGGTCCTGGTACGTGTCAGCCTGGAACAGCACGGTGTCAGGCAGGCTGCCGACCACCACCCATTCCCCCAGGGCGATGGGAAAACTGTCGTCGTAGTTGATGTCCGGGTTGGCGGCCAGGAATGCCGCAGGGTCCGCGTAGGCCTGGGCGGCCTCGTCGGCGATGCGGGCGATGTCCGCTTCGGCCAGGCAGCCCGAGCTGATCTTGGTGATGAGTTCAATCAGTTGGTCTTTCATGGAGGCGGCCTGTGACGGTAAAAAAGGGCGCAAAGGATAGCCGCATTCGCGCCCCGAGGGTATCAGGCCGTCAGCTTGGCCAGCTGGGCGGCGGTATCCTGAGCCCCCATGGTCTGAGCCGCGGCCAGCGCGGTGGCGCCGTTGGCGTCCTTGGCATGTGGATCGGCACCCTGGCTCAGCAGGTAGTCGACGATGGCGGTACGGTTGAACATCGCTGCCATCATCAACGCCGTGCGGCCATCGCCACCCGCGCCTTCGACGCTGGCGCCACCTTCCACCAGCAGTTTGACCGTGGCCAGGTCGCCCTTGAAGGCCGCGCCAGCGATGGGGCTCTGGTTGTTGTCGTTGCGCAGTTCGGGGTCGGCCTGGTGGGCCAGCAGCACTCGCACGGCATCCTGGTGGCCGTGGTACGCGGCCAGCATCAGCAGGGTGTCACCCTTGTGGTTGCGCAGGTTCACCGGCAAGCCGTTGGCCAGCAGGCGGCCGAGCATGTCGGCGTCGCCCTTGCGCGCCACGTCGAATACCTGCGCGGCAAACTCGGCGGCTTCATCGGCGGTCATCTGGCGGGCTTCACGGGTGTCGGTCATGGGCTATCTCCTTGGCTAGTGACGAGCAGTGTCCGGTGACGCCGACAGCGGGTCAACAGAACCTGCCTATGGACGGCGCCAATGGAATTTATTGGCAATTCGTTGTCATAGACCATAGGGACTCAGGAAAAGTCTCCCTGCCCTCCTCCCCGGTTCGTCCTGAACCTGTCGCGCAAAATGCCGTGCAACAAATGACCATTCATGCATTTTGCACGAAAGAAAAAATTACCTTTTCGCTCAACCCCCCGGTTTTACTGGGCCAAACCGTGATGGCAAAACTGGCACGGGCGCTGCACTCCTTACTCACAGGTTTGCCAACCAAAGAGCCAGGAGCTGACATGAACTTTATTCAAGAAAAATTCGCTTCCGTATTCGCCGGCTACGACGTCACCACCCAACCGCGTCCGGACGGTGCTGTACTGTTGACCCTGCGTGACAGCGAAGGAAAAGTGACCCGCCGCTCGATTTCCTACCAGCAACTGCACACGGGCGAACAGCTGACCTGGGTCATCAGCGCCATCCGCCGCGACCTGGCCGGCCAAGCCAGCGAACTGCCGGCTATCAACATGCTGCAGAGCCAGAACCGTTTCGCGCTGCCTACCTACCACTCCGCGTGAGTGACACGGGCTTCATACCCAGGGCTGTGAGCCCGGGCGAAGCTCGGGAATGGAACGCCGCGCAGTATCAGTGATTGCACGGTTGCCGTTCCCGAGCTTCGCCCGGAATCCCACACGCTAGCGGCGAGCCCGATTTGCCTCAGGTATCCAGACCCGGGAAACAGCGGGCAAGTTCCGTACCGGTGTAGTGGGCTGCCTGGGCTTGAGGTGTTTCGAACAAGCGAATAGCCACCAACCGCGGCGCCTCCCCCATGTCGAACCAGCGCGCGATGCCCGCTGGCAACACGACCAGGTCTTCCTTCTCGCACTGCATGGCGTAGACGTAGCCGCCGATGTGCACGCTCAACAAGCCCCGCCCCGCCACGAAGTAGCGTACTTCCCTGCCGTCGTGACTGTGCTCGTCGAGAAACCGCTCACGCCATTGCTGGCGGTGCGGATGGTCGCGGTCCAGACTGATGACGTCGACATGCGGCGTGCCCCACTCGTTCATCAGGCGGTCGAGGGTTTCGCCATGGGCCTGCAACACGTCCTCCTGGCTCGCGCCAGCCTGAACGGCTATCTCCACCGGCCTGCGTTCGAAGCGAACCCCTTGCTCTGCCAACGTCGCGGCGATGTCCTCGAAATGGGTGAGGACCTTGCTGGGAATGTCCGGGGTGGACACCGAATAGACGGACAGGATGCTCATGGCGGCGTTTCCTCTGCAAGCCGGGTGGCGATGATGACAGCCGCGGCCAGCGCAGCAAGGCTGGCCAGGGCAAAAGTCCAGGCGGGGCCCAGGGTGTTCCAACTGTAACCCGAGTACAGCGCGCCCAACGCACCACCGGTACCGGCCAGCGCCGCATAGAGTGCCTGGCCCTGACCTTGCTGGCGAGCACCGAACGTGCGCTGCACGAAGTGAATGCATGAAGCGTGAAAGCTGCCGAACGTGGCGGCGTGCAGCACCTGGGCGACTATCAGCAACCACAAGTGCTCGGCGAAACTGCCCAGCAGCCACCAGCGCAGCGCGGCCAGCAGGAAGCTGGCGGCCAGGACCCGGCGTACCGAAAAGCGGCCCAGGACGCGGCTCATGGCCAGGAACATCAGCACCTCGGCCACTACCCCCACCGCCCACAGCAAGCCGATGACCGCGCGGCTGTAGCCCAGGTGTTCCAGGTGCAGGCTCAGGAAGGTGTAGTACGGCCCGTGGCTGACCTGCATCAATGCCACGCAGGCATAGAACGGCAGCACCCCGGGGGCCAGCAACTGCTTGAGGAACCCGTCACCGGCCAACCGCCTGGCATCGACCCGCGGCTGAACGTTCGGCACCCAGAAACTGCTGACCACAATACCGGCCATGATCGTCACCAGGGCGTAGGGGTAGACGTCCAGGCTCCACCACTCGTACAACCGGCCCATCACCACCACCGTGAGAATGAACCCGATGGAGCCCCACAACCGCACCTGACTATAACGTGCCGGCTGACCGTGCAGGTGGGCCAGGGTAATGGTCTCGAACTGGGGCAGCACCGCGTGCCAGAAAAACGCATGCAAGGCCATGACCATGGCGAGCCAGGCATAGTCCTTGCGGATGAAAATCAGCGAAAAGCAGGCCAGGGTACACACCGCGCCGAACCGCACGATGGCCAGGCGCTTGCCGGAACGGTCGCCCAGCCAGCCCCACAGGTTGGGGGCCACGCAGCGCATGAGCATGGGGATGGCGACCAGTTCGCCAATACGGGCGCTGGCGAACCCCAAGTGGTCGAAGTACATCGCCAGGAAGGGCGCCGTGGCGCCCAGCAGGGCGAAGTAGAACAGGTAAAACCCCGAGAGCCGCCAGTAGGGAACCCCGGCAGCCCCGGAGGCCGGGGCCATTACAGCTGGCCCAGTACCGGGGTGGTGACGCGCACGTCGGCATTCTGGCCGCGGTGGCGCAGCAGGTGGTCCATCAGCACGATGGCCATCATGGCCTCGGCGATCGGCGTGGCGCGGATACCCACGCACGGGTCATGCCGGCCTTTGGTGATGACGTCCACCGGGTTGCCGTGAATGTCGATGGAACGCCCCGGGGTGGTGATGCTCGAGGTCGGCTTCAGCGCCAGGTGCGCCACGATCGGCTGGCCCGAGGAAATGCCGCCCAGGATGCCGCCGGCGTTGTTGCTGAGAAAGCCTTCCGGGGTCATTTCATCACGGTGCTCGGTGCCACGCTGGGACACGCACGCGAACCCGGCACCGATTTCCACGCCCTTGACCGCGTTGATGCTCATCAGCGCGTGGGCCAGTTCGGCGTCCAGACGGTCGAAGATCGGCTCACCCAGGCCCGGCTTGACCCCTTCGGCCACCACGGTGATCTTCGCGCCCACCGAATCCTGGTCGCGGCGCAGCTGGTCCATGTAGGCTTCCAGCTCCGGCACCTTGTCCGGGTCAGGGCTGAAGAACGCATTCTCCTCCACCGAGTCCCAGCTCTTGAACGGGATTTCGATAGGGCCCAGTTGGCTCATGTAGCCGCGGATGGTGATGCCCTGGCTGGCCAGGTACTTCTTGGCGATGGCGCCAGCGGCCACGCGCATGGCGGTTTCGCGGGCAGAACTGCGGCCACCGCCACGGTAGTCGCGCTCACCGAACTTGTGGTGCAGCGTGTAATCGGCGTGGGCCGGACGGAACAGATCCTTGATCGCCGAGTAGTCCTTGGACTTCTGGTCGGTGTTGCGGATCAGCAGGCCAATGGAGCAACCCGTGGTGCGCCCCTCGAAAACACCCGAGAGGATCTCGACCTCGTCGGGCTCCTGGCGCTGGGTGGTGTGGCGGCTGGTGCCGGGCTTGCGGCGGTCGAGGTCGCGCTGCAGGTCTTGCAGGGACAGCTCCAGGCCGGGCGGGCAGCCGTCGACGATGGCGACCAGTGCCGGGCCATGGCTCTCGCCAGCGGTGGTGACAGTGAACAGCTTGCCGTAGGTATTGCCGGACATGCAGGACGCTCCGCGAATTCAGCCAAATCAGATCGGACCTGGAGTATACGCACGCTGGGCGCCTGATTCATCCCTGGATGTGCGAACCTTCGCCCATGGTATAAGTCCAAGGCCCATCCTCCCCATACTGGCTTGATGATGCTACGTTTTGCTGCCCTCCTTGTTCTGCTCGTAAGCCCCTTGCTGCAGGCGGCCCCCGTGGTCTCCCAGCGCCCCATCGACCTGGACACCGGCACCGGCGTGTTGCAGGGCTCCCTGCTGCGGCCGGTGTCGGACAAACCGGTACCCGTGGTCCTGATCATTTCCGGCTCCGGCCCCACCGACCGCGACGGCAACAACCCCCAGGGCGGGCGCAATGATGATTTGCGCAAATTGGCCATGCTGCTGGCCCGGCACGGCATCGCCAGTGTGCGCTATGACAAGCGCGGCGTGGCCACCGGCCTGCCGCTGGCCCCGGACGAGCGCACCCTGAGCGTGGAAGGCTACGTGGCTGACGCCGAGGCCTGGGCACGCCTGCTCAAAGCCGACCCGCACTACGGCCCGCTGATCCTGCTGGGCCACAGCGAAGGCGCGCTGATCGCCAGCCTGGCCGCCCCCGACGCCGGCGCCGCGGCCGTGATCTCCGTGGCCGGCAGCGGCCGGCCGCTGGACCAGGTCATCGGCGAGCAACTCAAGGGCCGCCTGCCACCGGACCTCGAACAGCGCAGCCTGCAGCTGCTCCAGCGCCTGAAGGCCGGCCAATACGACAGCGATGTGCCCGCCCCCTTGCAGGTGATCTTTCGCCCCAGCGTGCAGCCCTACCTGGTGTCCTTGCTGCGTCAGGACCCTGCCGCCGCCTTCGGCCGCCTGAAGGTTCCGGCGCTGATCATTCAAGGCCGCAACGACATTCAGGTGAGCGTGGCCGACGCCCGCGCGCTCAAGGCGGCCAAGCCTGACGCGCAATTGGTGCTGGTAGACGGCATGAACCACGTGATGCGTATCGTCGCCGACGACCTCAAGGCCCAGGTCGCCTCCTACAACAACCCCAACCTGCCCCTGGCCGACGCACTGGGCGGCGCACTGACGGGTTTCATCGGCAAGATTCACTGATCACGGCAAAAACCGCGCAAGTATCGGCAAACCCTGCCGATACGCCGATGCAGGTATCCACTTTGATACCCGCAGCGCTGCGCGAAAGAGGATCGCCGTGATGACCGAAACGCAAACCCCAGAGTCACCCGAAGTGGCCGTTGAACCTGAACAGGCCCCCGCGCCAGTGGAATTGCCGTGGGCGGACGTGGTGCCTGAGCACTTCAAGATGCTGCGCCTGGTGCCTTTGACGGTGGACCGTGCCACCGGTGCGCGGCCCTTGCGCTTCGTGCAGTTCGGCCGCGCCGAGCGCCATGGCAAGGACTACAGCCTGCTGCGCATGGATATCCAGCTGCCGGCGCAGAAGGTACGCAAAGACCAGAACCGCCTGGAAGTGTGGGCCAACCACCAGACCCGCACCGTCACCTTCGGCCCCGAAGGCGGTTTGCAGATGGAGCCGCTGAACCGCGGCCTGGGCCGCTTCCTCATGGCCCAGGGGGTGATCTGGGCCCAGCGCAAATGGGCGCACTACCGGGTCGAGGGTGCCGCGCTGGCCAGCAAGGACGGCCTCAACGAAGACACCCGCCTGCGCCGCGACCATGCGCTCAAGAGCCAGGGTTTGACGGTCACCTACACCGACGCCCAGCACCTCAAGGGCAGCTATGCGGACGTACAGGTGGGTGAACTGATCGCCACCTGGAACGGTGACAAGGTGCAGGTGGTGGAGATTCTGGATGCTGCCAACATGTTGGTACTGGCCGAGCAGAACCTGCAGGAACAGGAAGTGAAACTGCGCCAGCAGGAAGAGCGGGTCAGCAAGCTCAAGCGCGAAGACAGCGGACTACGCTTTACCATCAGTTGCCTGGTAGCGTTCGCAGTGTTCCAGGCCGGCTTGCTGATCTGGATTGCGACCCACCGCTAGCCCTGCCCCCTGCGCAACCTGGTGCCCGCTTGGGAAGCAGAAGGCGCGGGGTGTCAGGCATTACGCGGTGAGCCGTTCCCGAGCTTCGCCCGGTCCCACAGGGCAACATCCCGCCCCCGCCGCCAACCCTATGGGCCAGGCGCCGAGTGGATGGTCAGATACGCGAAGCGAACAGCGCCTGGTGTTCTCGGCACTGGGCGGCGCTGAGCATGAACACGCCGTGGCCGCCGCGCTGGAATTCCAGCCAGTGGAAGTCTACCTCAGGGTACAGCGCCTCGACGTGCACCTGGCTGTTGCCCACTTCAACAATCAGCAGGCCCTTTTCGGTCAGGTGGTCAGCCGCTTCGGCGAGCATGCGCCGCACCAGGTTCAGACCGTCATCACCACAGGCCAGGCCCAGCTCCGGTTCGTGCTGGTATTCGTCCGGCATGTCGGCGAAGTCTTCGGCGTCCACGTAGGGCGGGTTCGACACGATCAGGTCGAAACGCTGGCCCGGCAGGCCGTCGAAACCATCGCCCTGCACGGTGTACACACGCTCTTCCAGGCCATGGCGCTCGATGTTCTGGTTGGCCACTTCCAACGCTTCGAACGACAGGTCGGCCAAGGCCACTTCCGCGTCCTGGAACACGTCGGCGCAGGCGATGCCGATGCAGCCCGAACCGGTGCACAGGTCCAGGATGCGCGCCGGCGGCTGGGCCAGCCACGGCGAGAAGCCGTCTTCGATCAGTTCGCCGATGGGTGAACGCGGGATCAGCACGCGCTCGTCGACGATGAACGACATGCCGCAGAACCAGGCTTCATTGAGCAGGTACGGCACCGGCACACGGTCTTCGATGCGGCGTTTGAGCAGCGCCTGGATATGCGCGATCTCGTCTTCTTCCAACCGGCAGTCCAGGTAGCTATCGGCGATCTGGAACGGCAGGTGCACCGCACCCAGCACCAGCAGGCGAGCTTCGTCCCAGGCGTTGTCGGTGCCGTGGCCGAAATACAGCTCTTCCCCATGGAAACGGCTGACAGCCCAACGAATGTGGTCGCGCAGGGTGCGCAGGCGGGAAGTGATCACGGCAGACTCCTTTGGATACAGCCGCGCATTCTAACAGCGAAGCCCGGCGAATGGGCGGCTTGCTGGCGTTTCGCCGCGGCCGGCCACCCGGCAATCGCCCCGATTCTGCGCCGCGCATGTGCGTAGCGATTCACAGAACGGCTCCAGCAGTGGAGAATGTGGCAAAAGCCCTATCCAAAGGAGCCCCCGATGTCCGATACAAAGACGATGTTCCAACTGACTGGCCGCGGCCATCCCCCTGCCGATCTCAGCCGTGCCAGCCTGGTGATCATCGACGCCCAGCGTGAATACCTCAAAGGCCCCCTGGCCCTGGTGGGTATCGACGAAGCGGTGGCCAACATCGCCCGGCTGCTCAAGGCCGCGCGCGCCGCCCATCGCCCCATCGTGCACGTACGCCACCTGGGTACCGTGGGCGGTCTGTTCGACCCGCAGGGCGACCGTGGCAAGTTCATCCCCGGCCTGGAGCCGCTGGGTGACGAGCCGATCATTGAAAAGAACATGCCGAACGCATTCAACAACACCGCCCTGCACCAGACCCTGCAGGAAAAGGGCCCGATCGACCTGATCGTCTGCGGGTTCATGACCCATTCGAGCATCAGCACCACCGTGCGCGCGGCGAAGGACTACGGCTACCGCAGCACCCTGGTGGAAGATGCCTGCGCCACCCGCGACCTGCCCTTCAAGGACGGCGTGGTGCCTGCGGCTACCGTGAAGCAGGTGGGCATGGCCACCATGAACGACAATTTCGCGTGCGTGGCCCAGACCAACGATCTGGTCTGACCGCAGCCTGGTGACCCGGCGGCCGTGCCTGCGGCCGCCTATCCGATAAACGTATTCATTTCCTCTAATTGCGCTGCACGTCGGAACCCCGACGCCGCTGGTGGGTCGAAGGCCGGATATTCACTGAGGAAATCGGAATGAAGTTATCCGATGGTTTTGATGCTCGCCGCCTGCGCCCACGCGGCCCCCGCAACTGGGGCACCCGCCTGGGCCAGGCCTTCGCCGCCGTGCTGGCCGCCCTGGGCGTGCTGTTGGCCTTGGCCGGCGCGGCCAGCCTGTTCGGGCACCCGCCGGCCCTTGGCGACCTGAACGCCAGCAAGACCGGCGCCAGCCTGCTGGTGGTGTTCGGGCTGGTGGTGCTGTACCTGGGCGTGGGCCTGTGGCGCCGCTGCCGTCGCCGTCGCCAGCACAACCGCGCGCTGAACCTGGCGCCGCACCTGATGAAAAAGCACGATTGACTCGCGTAAACTAGGCCTCCGTAGTGGAGGCTGACATGCAAGACGACGATTTTTCCCTGTTCAGTAGCGAGATGCGCGGCGTCAAGCCGATCAAGCATGACCGCGCCGAGACAGGCAAACCCAAGCCCGACCGCAAGCACCTGGCTGCCGCCCGCCAGGCGGCGACCGTGCGCCAGGACGCCACCACCGTCGACGGCCTGTCCGACCAATTCGTGATTGACGTGGGCCCCGAAGACGACCTGCACTGGGCCCGCGACGGCGTCCAGGAAAGCCAGATGCGCAAGCTCAAGAGCGGCCAGATCCCATTCGAAGGCAGCCTGGACCTGCACGGCATGACCGTGGAAAAAGCCCGCGAGACCCTCTGGGCCTTCCTGGCAGAGGCCGCCCGATTCGAAATCCGCTGCGTGCGCGTCACCCACGGCAAGGCCGTGCGCCTGGACGGCAAGCGGCCGATGATCAAAAGCCACGTCAACACCTGGCTGCGACAACATGCCCAAGTACTGGGCTTCACCTCGTGCCAGGCCCGCCACGGAGGCGCCGGCGCGGTGTATGTGATGCTCAAGCGCACCATGCTCGAAGGGCGTGACGAGTAAAGCTTGCGCTTGCAGCCACGCGGCCGGCGCCGTACCCTTCGCGTTTGCGAAAATTCCCACAGGTAGATCCATGTCCCTGGAACAGCACTACACCGCGATTCTCGGCAAACTCGGCGAGGACGTATCCCGCGAAGGCCTGCTCGACACGCCAAAGCGTGCCGCCAAAGCCATGCAGTACCTCTGCCGCGGTTATGAACAAACCCTGGAAGAAGTCACCAATGGTGCTCTCTTCAGCTCCGACAACAGCGAGATGGTGCTGGTCAAGGACATCGAGTTGTACTCGCTGTGCGAGCACCACCTGCTGCCGTTCATCGGCAAGGCCCACGTGGCCTACATTCCCAGCGGCAAGGTGCTGGGCCTGTCCAAGGTGGCGCGTATCGTCGACATGTACGCCCGTCGCCTGCAGATCCAGGAGAACCTCAGCCGCCAGATCGCCGAAGCGGTCCAGCAAGTCACTGGGGCGCTGGGCGTCGCGGTGGTCATCGAGGCCAAGCACATGTGCATGATGATGCGCGGCGTGGAGAAGCAGAACTCGTCCATGATCACGTCGGTGATGCTCGGCGAATTCCGTGAAAACGCCGCTACCCGCAGCGAATTCCTCAGCCTGATCAAGTGATCGGAAGGACTCTGGCATGTTGATGAAAGCCTTGCGCGTGGGCCTTGGCCAATTGATCGTGGTCGGTGACCTGCTGACCCGTGGCGGCAAGCTCAAGCGCAGCCCCCAGGCACAGGCGGACGTGGAGCAGCAGGCCCGTGGCCTGAGCCTCTACCAGTTCCACGCCTGCCCGTTCTGCGTGAAAACCCGTCGCACGCTGCACAAGCTCAATGTGCCCGTGGCGTTGCGCGACGCCAAGAACGATGAACAGCACCGCCAGGCGCTGCTCAATGAGGGTGGCCGTATCAAGGTGCCGTGCCTGCGCATCGAAGAGAACGGCATGACCACCTGGATGTATGAGTCCAAGGTGATCATCGAGTACCTCAACAAGCGGTTCGCTGCCTAGGTCGCGTCGTTGCCTTCCCGCGCTTCGCCCGGCCCCGCAGGCGTGGGGCCGGGCGAAGCGCGGGCAGCCCGGCCCTACAGCATGGTCACATGCCCAGGCTGTGCCTGAACCCGCTTGAGCCACGCCTCGATGCCCGGGTACGCCGACAGATCGAACCCACCCTCATGGGCCACATGGGTGTAGGCATACAGCGCAATGTCGGCAATCGAATAGTGCTCGCCCACCAGGAACGGCGTCAGTTGCAGCTGCCGCTCCATCACCCGCAGTGCCTTCTTGCCACGCACCTGGCAATCTTCGTATTCCTTGAGGCGGTCCTGGGGCATGTTCAGGTACAACTGAATGAACCGCGCCACGGCGATGTAGGGTTCATGGCTGTATTGCTCGAAGAACTGCCACTGCAGCACCTGGGTGCGCAACCGCGGCTCGCTGGGCAAGTACGGCGTGCCGTCGGCGAGGAAATTGAGGATGGCGTTGGATTCCCACAGGCAGGTGCCGTCTTCCAGCTCCAGCACCGGGATCTTGCCATTGGGGTTTTTGGCCAGGAATTCCGGGGTCTGGGTATCCCCCCCTAGAATATCGATGTCCACCCATTCATGGGGCAACCCCAACAGATGCAGCATCAGCTTGACCTTGTAGCAGTTACCCGAGCGGTAATCGCCATAAACCTTGTACATAAACCCTCCTTAAGCGGCCGCCTGGGCAGCCTGAGCCTGACGGATAACCTGTGCCAACCGCGACAGCCCTTCATGCAGGCGGTGCGGGGCGACGTGACTGAAATTCAACCGCAGGCAACCCGGATTGGCGGCCGGGTCGGCGAAAAACGGCTCCCCGGGCATGAACGCGACATCCTGGGCCATGGCCGCAGCCAACAAGGTGCGGGTGTCGATCGGCTGTTTCAAGGTCAGCCAGAAGAATAGGCCGCCCTGGGGCACGTGCCAATCGGCCAGGTCAGTGAAGTGTTGCAGCAGCGCCTGCTGCATGGCATCGCGGCGCTCGCGGTAGAAATCGCGCAATCGCGCCAGGTGCTCACCGTACTGCTGCGTACCCAGCCACTGCATGGCCTGCCATTGCCCCAGGCGGTTGGTGTGCAAGTCAGCCGCCTGCTTGAGCCGCAGCAAAGGCGGGAACAGGTCAGGGCTGGCGATCAGGTAGCCAACGCGCAGGCCAGGCAGCAGCGTCTTGGACACAGTGCCGGTGTAAATCCAGCTGGCCTTGCGCAAGCGTCCGGCAATGGGCGCCGCCATGACGCCGTCATAGGTCAGCTCGCGATACGGTTCGTCTTCGATCAGGGTCACGGCGAACTCATCCAGCAACGCCGCCACCTGGCCACGCACTGCTTCGCTGTAACGCACGCCTGACGGGTTCTGGAAGGTGGGAATCAGGTACGCGAACGCCGGAGCGTGTTGCTCGAACTGGCGCCGCAGGGCAGCCAGATCCGGCCCATCGCGCGTTACAGGCACGCTGAGGCACTGGGCGCCGAACAGCTGGAAGGTCTGCAATGCGGCGAGGTAAGTAGGGCCTTCCAGCACCACTTCGGTGCCTTTGTCGATGTACAGCTTGGCGGCCAGATCCAGCGCCTGCTGGGACCCGCTGAGCACCAGCACCTGGCTGGCCTGGCAAGCGATGCCCTGGGCCCGGGCCTCGGCTGCCAGTAGCTCGCGCAGCTGTGGCTCGCCCTCACTGGGGCCGTATTGCCCCATGCCAGCGGGCATGCCGGCCCACTCGATTTCAGGCAGCATCGCTTCCGCTGGCAAGCCGCCGGCGAACGACATGACTTCAGGGCGCTGGGCCGCGGCGAGGATCTCGCGGATCAACGAACTCTTGAGGCGTGTGACACGTTCTGAGAAAGCCATGGGACCACCGCTGGCAAAGGCATCGTTAGATAGGTCAAACTGCTTGACTGAACTTACGACGCCAGCCGTGGATACGTCAATATGCTTGACCTTAAAAATACCGCGACCCAACAACTGGCCATGGAAGCCTTCTTCTACGGCTACCAGGCCTTCACCGCCAAGGCCGACGAGATGCTTGCCCGCCGCGGCCTGAGCCGCGTGCACCAGCGCATCGTGTTTTTCGTGGCACGCTACCCGGCCATCGGCGTCAGTGAGCTGCTGGAAAAACTGGGGGTCAGCAAGCAGGCGCTGAACATGCCCCTGCGCCAGTTGATCGAGATGCAGCTGGTGACCAGCACCGCGCCGGCCAGTGACAAGCGCAAGCGCCTGCTGGGCCTGACGGCCGAGGGCGCGCGGTTCGAAGAGGCGTTGCGCAAGGAGCAGGTGAAGTTGTTGCAGCGGGTGTTCGCCGAGGCTGGGCCTGAGGCCGTGCAGGGTTGGCTGGCGGTCAATACCGCGCTGGGGCATTCCCTGTAGCAGGCGCTTGAGCCCACGTGCGTGGCTTGCTAGCGAAAAGCCCCCGCGCCGTGTGCTTCGCCAGCAAACTGTGCCCCAATGGCACTGTATGGGCAAATGTTGCCGTGGCTGTATCGCTGGCTTTTCCAGCCGCGGGTTTAGGCTTTCACCCTGCCCTCACCTGCTCAAGGACTCGCAGCAATGACCGACGCCTCCCCCGCGCACCTGCGCCCGCTGGCCGACACGTCCCCTTCCGCCGTGGTGGCCGGCTTCATCGCCATGATGACCGGCTACACCAGCTCCCTGGTGCTGATGTTCCAGGCGGGCCAGGCCGCCGGGCTGACCAGCGCGCAGATTTCCTCGTGGATATGGGCGCTGTCCATCGGCATGGCGGTGTGCAGCATCGGCCTGTCACTGCGCTACCGCACCCCCATCACCGTGGCCTGGTCGACACCGGGCGCGGCGCTGCTGATCACCAGCCTCGGCCATGTGAATTACAGCGAAGCCATCGGCGCCTACATCACGTGCGCCGTGCTGGTGGTGATCTGCGGCCTGACCGGCAGCTTCGAAAAACTGGTCAAGCGCCTGCCCTCCTCCCTGGCCGCCGCGCTGCTGGCGGGTATTCTCTTCAAGATCGGCAGCGAGATTTTCGTCGCCGCGCAGCACCGTACGCTGCTGGTGCTGGGCATGTTCTTCACTTACCTGCTGGTCAAGCGGGTATCACCGCGCTATGCGGTGCTTTCTGCATTGGTGCTGGGTACCTTGCTGTCAGGGCTGATGGGGCTGCTGGACTTCAGCCAGTTCCACCTGGAAGTGGCAACGCCCGTGTGGACCACGCCGTCGTTCTCCCTGGCGGCGACCATCAGCATCGGCATCCCGCTGTTCGTGGTGGCCATGACCTCGCAAAACATGCCTGGCATCGCCGTGCTCCGTGCCGATGGCTACCAGGTACCTGCCTCGCCGCTGATCTCGGCGACCGGCCTGGCGTCCCTGGTGCTGGCCCCGTTCGGTTCCCACGGCATCAACCTGGCGGCGATCAGCGCCGCGATCTGCACCGGCCCCCATGCCCACGAAGACCCGAGCAAGCGCTACACCGCAGCGGTCTGGTGCGGGATTTTCTACGGCATCGCCGGGGTGTTCGGCGCCACGCTGGCCGCGCTGTTCGCCGCATTGCCCAAAGAGCTGGTGCTGTCGATCGCGGCCCTGGCGCTGTTCGGCTCGATCATCAATGGCTTGAGCATTGCCATGAATGAACCGAAGGAACGCGAGGCGGCGCTGATCACCTTCATGGTCACGGCGTCGGGCTTCACCCTGTTCTCGGTAGGGTCGGCGTTCTGGGGGATTGTGGCGGGTGTGTTGACGCTGATGATTCTGAACTGGCGCAAGGCCTAAGTCTCGGGTGCTCGGTTCCCGAGCTTCGCCCGGTCCCACAGGGTACACACCCACCCCTGCAGGACCGGAAAAAGGCCGGCACGGTTCAGAGCCTGAAATGCCCCACCATTCCACGCAACTCGGTACCCAACTGCGCCAGCTCGATACTCGATGCCGCATTCCCACGCATGGCCACCGCCGACTGGTCGGCGCTGGCACGAATGCTGGTGACACTGCGGTTGATCTCCTCGGCCACCGAACTCTGCTGCTCGGCCGCCGCGGCGATCTGCTGGTTCATCTGCTGAATCCGTGACACCGCGCTGGCGATACTGCCCAATGCGCTCTCGGTCTGCAGGGCGTCGGTGACGGCCAGCTTCACCAGCTCGCCACTGTTCTGGATCTGCGCCACCGACGACTCGGCGCTGGCGCGCAGGGTGCTGACCAGGCGCTCGATCTCGGCAGTGGATTGCTGGGTGCGCTTGGCCAGCGCCCGTACCTCGTCGGCCACCACGGCGAAACCGCGCCCCTGTTCGCCGGCCCGCGCCGCCTCGATGGCGGCGTTGAGCGCCAGCAGGTTGGTCTGCTCAGCGACGCTCTTGATCACCGCTACCACGCTGCCAATGCTCTGAATCTCGTTGCTCAGGCTTTCGATACTGTGGCTGGCCGAGTCGGCGGCGCCGGCCAGTTGCTCGATACGCTGCATGCTCTGGCGCACCACCTGCTGGCCACTGCCCACCTTGTCGTCGGCGGACTGGGCCGCCAGCGCCGCCTGTTCCGCGTTGCGCGCCACGTCATGCACGGTGGCGGTCATCTGGTTCATGGCCGTGGCCACCTGCTCGGTTTCCTGCTGCTGGCTGCTGACCTCCAGGTTGGTCTGCTCAGCGACGCTCTTGATCACCGCTACCACGCTGCCAATGCTCTGAATCTCGTTGCTCAGGCTTTCGATACTGTGGCTGGCCGAGTCGGCGGCGCCGGCCAGTTGCTCGATACGCTGCATGCTCTGGCGCACCACCTGCTGGCCACTGCCCACCTTGTCGTCGGCGGACTGGGCCGCCAGCGCCGCGGGAACGCCCTCGACACCCGCGGCATCGAGGGCCAGCGTGTCGACGGCCTTGCGCAGCGCCTCGGCGGTCTTGGGGTCGGCGTGCAGGGCAAAGTCCTGCTCCAGCAGGCGCACGCGCAACAGGCGGCTGTTGAGCGCCGACATCTGCTTGAGGCCGTCGAAACGGTGGCTGATGGCGGCCAGCGACCAGACCCCGATAGCCGCCACCAGCGCCGTCAGCAACAGCACCAGGGCAAAGCCCAGGCCCATCTTCTTAGCCATGCCCAGGTTGGCAAAACGTCCACTGCCGGCCGATGTCATTGCGCGCTCCCCCCAGAATCAATGGGCGCAGAGTGGCAATGGCAAGGGCGGTGGCACAAGATCCTGGCGTCGGAATAATGGCAAAAAGCTATAACCGTGTCGCTACCAGCAACGTCAGCGGCGTTTTCGACATGGGTGGGCTCAGATGGCGGTAGCGCCACCATCCACCAGCAACGAATGGCCGGTGGTAAACGCCGCCCCATCGCTGCACAAGTACAGCACCGCGCTGGCCACCTCCTGCACCTTGCCCACGCGCCCGACCGGGTGCATGGCAGCGGCGAACTCGGCCTTGCGCGGATCGGCCTCGTACGCGCGGCGGTACATGTCGGTGTCGATCACCGCCGGGCACACCGCATTCACGCGAATATGCTTCTTGGCGTATTCGATGGCCGCCGACTGGGTCAGGCCAATGACCGCGTGCTTGGAAGCGGCGTAGATGCTCATCTTTGGCGCCGCGCCCACGCCCGCCACCGAAGCGGTATTGACGATGGCACCACCGCCCTGGGCCAGCATCACCGGCAACTGGTATTTCATGCACAGCCAGACGCCCTTGACGTTCACCCCCATGATGGCGTCGAACTGTGCCTCGGTACCTTCGGCCAGGCGGCTGTTCTCGATCTCGATGCCCGCGTTGTTGAAGGCATAGTCGACACGGCCGTACTGCGCGACGGCCTGGTCCATCATTGCCCGTACCTGGGCTTCCACGGTAACGTCGCAGCGCAGGAAACGGGCTTCGCCGCCCGCTTCGCGGATGAGCGCCACAGTGGCCTCGCCACCCTGGCTATCCAGGTCGACCACGACCACGCTCAGGCCCTCGGCAGCAAAAGCCTGCGCCGTGGCGCGGCCGATGCCTGCCGCCGCGCCTGTCACCAGTGCCACTTGCCCGGAAAATGCCATGCCCATGGGGCGACTCCTGTGAAAATGGGGTTCAGGCGAGTCTAGCCAAGCCCCTGTCGCGCTGCGCATTACTATTGGCCGGCTGTATCAGGGCCTATTCGGCGCAGCGGTTACACTTGCAGACCGGCGCTTGCGCCCTTATCAACAGGGCACCCCTGCCTACGAGAGTAACTGCCATGACCGAAACAAACCGCCAATTTCTACTGGCCCGCCGCCCTGTGGGCGCGGCCAGCCGCGACGACTTCACCTTCCAGACCGTGCCATTGGCCGACCTTGGCGAAGGCCAGATTCGAGTAAAGAACGAGTACCTTTCCCTGGACCCCGCCATGCGTGGCTGGATGAACGAGGGCAAGTCCTACATCGCCCCCGTCGGCCTCGGCGATGTGATGCGAGCGCTGGGCGTGGGCCAGGTGACCGCCTCGAAGCACCCGGCCTTCAAGGTCGGTGACTACGTCAACGGCGCCTTGGGCGTGCAGGATTATTTCCAGGGCGAGCCCAAGGGCTTCTACCCGATCGACCCGAAACTCGCGCCCCTACCGCTGTACCTGTCAGCCCTGGGCATGACCGGCATGACCGCCTACTTCGCGCTGCTGGAAACCGGGGCGCCGAAGGCAGGTGACACGGTGGTGATCTCCGGCGCCGCCGGGGCGGTGGGCAGCGTTGCCGGGCAGATCGCCAAGATCAAGGGCTGCCGGGTGATCGGCATTGCCGGTGGCAAGGAAAAATGCCAATCGTTGATCGACGAGCTGGGTTTTGACGGGGTCATCGACTACAAGAGCGAGGACGTGGCAGCCGGCCTCAAGCGCGAATGCCCCAAAGGCGTGGACGTGTATTTCGACAACGTCGGCGGCGACATCCTGGATGCAGTCCTCAGCCGCCTGGCGCCCCATGCGCGGGTGGTGATCTGTGGTGCCATCAGCCAGTACAACAGTCAGACCGGGGTCAAGGGGCCGGCCAACTACCTGTCGTTACTGGTGAACCGGGCGCGCATGGAAGGGTTCGTGGTGATGGACCACGCAGCCAAATTCGCCGCGGCCGGGCAGGAAATCGCCGGCTGGCTGGCCAAGGGGCAACTCAAGAGCAAGGAGCATGTGGTAGAGGGGCTGGAAACGTTCCCCGAGACGTTGCAGAAGCTGTTCAGCGGGGAGAATTTCGGCAAGCTGGTGCTGAAGGTCTGATACTGGCGGCGGCTTTTCCCCGGGCTTCTCCCGGTGCTGCAGGGGGTACCTGCAGAACCAGGCGAAGCCCGGGAACGGAGCGACGCCGGCGGATCAGGCGTTGAGCTGGGCCACTACGTCAGCCAGGGCCTGCGCCGGGTCTTTGGCCTGGCTGATCGGACGGCCGATCACCAGGTAGTCGGAGCCGGCTTCCAGGGCCTGGCGCGGGGTGAGGATGCGGCGCTGGTCGTCCTGGGCGCTGCCGGCCGGGCGAATACCCGGGGTCACCAGTTGCAGCGACGGGTGCGCAGCCTTCAGGGCCTGGGCTTCCAGGGCCGAGCACACCAGGCCGTCCATGCCGGCCTTGGCAGCCAGGGCCGCCAGGCGCAGCACCTGCTCCTGCGGCTCGATGTCCAGGCCAATGCCAGCCAGGTCTTCACGCTCCATGCTGGTCAGCACGGTCACACCAATCAGCAACGGCTTGGCGCCGGTACGCTGGTCCAGCACTTCGCGGCACGCCGCCATCATGCGCAGGCCGCCCGAGCAATGCACGTTGACCATCCACACGCCCATCTCGGCCGCCGCCTTCACCGCCATGGCAGTGGTATTGGGGATGTCATGGAATTTCAGGTCCAGGAACACTTCGAAGCCCTTGTCGTTCAAGGTCTCGACGATACCCGAGGCGCTGCTGGTGAACAGTTCCTTGCCGACCTTCACGCGGCACAGCTTGGGGTCCAACTGGTCGGCCAGTTTCAGGGCGGCGTCACGGGTAGGGAAATCCAGGGCGACGATGATGGGAGTCTGGCAAGCGGACATGGGCGGGCTCTCAAAGGGGCAAGTCGAAATCGGCGCGCATTGTAGCGGATTTTCATGGCCTACGGGGCAGCGAGGGGGATCGGTGGTGCCCCCTTCCCGCGCTTCGCCCGGGCCCACGGCACACTTGTGAACCTTGTGCGGCCAGGCCAGGCGCGGGAAAAACGCACCACCGCCTTCCCACATCCCCATCCGCGACCCATTCGGGGCCATTGCGACCCTTTTCCTGCAGGTGGCACGGCCACTGCAGGGAAACCGGCACGAACGTTCCAATCACACGAGGGAGCCGTCATGACTACGCAACTCAAACCCACCCTGGGCACGCTGCACCTGTGGGGTATCGCGGTGGGGCTGGTGATTTCCGGGGAGTACTTCGGCTGGAGCTACGGCTGGGGCGTGGCGGGCACCCTGGGTTTTCTGGTGACCTCATTGATGGTTGCTACCCTGTACACCTGCTTCATCTTCAGTTTCACCGAGTTGACCACCGCCATTCCACACGCGGGCGGACCGTTCGCCTATAGCCGCCGGGCATTCGGTGAAAAGGGCGGCCTCATCGCCGGGCTCGCGACCCTGATCGAGTTTGTCTTCGCCCCACCCGCCATCGCGCTGGCCATCGGTGCCTACCTCAACGTGCAGTGGCCAGCCCTGGACCCGCACCACGCGGCGCTGGGCGCCTACATCGTGTTCATGGCCTTGAACATACTCGGCGTGCAACTGGCGGCCACCTTCGAACTGGTGGTGTGCGTTCTGGCGGTGATCGAGCTGCTGGTGTTCATGGGCGTGGTCGCCCCCGGCTTCAGCGTCAGCAACTTCGTGGCCAACGGCTGGGCCGGCGAGAACACCTTCAGCCTGGGCGCAGTCAGCGGCATGTTCGCCGCCATCCCTTTCGCCATCTGGTTCTTCCTGGCCATCGAAGGCGCCGCCATGGCGGCCGAGGAAGCCAAGGACCCCAGACGCACCATTCCCAAGGCCTACATCAGCGGCATCCTCACCCTGGTGCTGTTGGCCGTGGGCGTGATGTTCTTCGCTGGCGGCGTGGGTGACTGGCGGGCCCTGGCCAACATCAACGACCCGCTGCCCCAGGCGATGAAAATCGTGGTGGGCGAAGGCTCGGGTTGGCTGCACATGCTGGTGTGGATTGGCCTGTTCGGCCTGGTCGCCAGTTTCCACGGCATCATCCTTGGTTATTCGCGCCAATGCTTTGCCCTTGCCCGCGCGGGCTACCTGCCTCGTGGCCTGGCCAAGCTGTCGCGCTTCCAGACCCCGCACCGGGCCATCATCGCCGGCGGGGTGGTCGGCATCGCCGCCATCTACAGCGACGGCCTGATCAACCTGGGCGGCATGAGCCTGACCGCGGCGATGATCACCATGGCCGTGTTCGGCGCCATCGTCATGTACATCATGAGCATGCTCAGCCTGTTCAAGCTGCGCCGCAGCGAACCTGGCCTGGAACGCAGCTTTCGCGCCCCCGGCTACCCCATCGTGCCGGGCATCGCCCTGGTGCTGGCGGTGGTCTGCCTGGTCGCCATGGCCTGGTTCAACGCGTTGATCGGACTGATTTTCCTGGCCTTCATGGTCGTGGGCTTCCTGTACTTCCTGATGACCGGCGCGGCCCGCGCCAGCGCCCCGGCGGACGCCATGCTCACGGGCCTGTAGTGTGGGCCCTATAATGGAACCACTGCCGAGCGCTTGGGCTCCAACGGAGTACAAGCCCCGTCTTTCGCCGCCAGCCTGGCGGCGAGCTCGGCGCTCAAGGAGAAGTGGCCATGCCGTGGTATGCCTGGTTGATTCTGGTGGTCGCGATCGGCTCGATCGTCGGCGGCCTGATGATGTTGCGTGACAGCGCCGACAAGGTGGAGCTTACCGATGAACAGCGGCGCAAAGTGGCGCAGCGCAATGCCGAGGCAGATGCCCGGGATGCGCAAAACCGCTGATGAACGGCGCGCCGGTCCTGCGGTGAACAGCGACATGGGTCTGGTCGCTGCGTAACCTGTTAGAATTATACCCACCATTCCATGAACCATGAGGGAGGGTATCGCTCGTGCGTTACTCCGCAGACCATAAAGCCCAGACCCACGACCGTATCGTCAAGGAAGCCGCTGCGCGCTTTCGCCGTGATGGCATCGCTGCCACCGGCCTGCAGCCCCTGATGAAAGCACTGGGCCTGACCCATGGCGGCTTCTATGCGCACTTCAAGTCCAAGGATGAGTTGGTGGAGACCGCGCTGCAGGCGGCAACCGACGAATTGACCGAGGTGTGCGAGAAGGCCTTCGCCAGGCACAACCCCCTGCACAGCTTCATCGACACCTACCTGAGCCCCGCCCACCGCGACGCCCCCGAGCGTGGCTGCCCGCTGCCGACCATGGCAGCGGAACTGGGGCAACGGGGCCAGGCCAGCGCGGTCACCGACCGCGGGGTGCAAGACCGCCTCGCGCGCATTGCCGCGACGCTGAACGCCGCCGACGCCGATGAGCAAAGCGTGGTCATGCTGTCGACGCTGGTCGGTGCGCTGATGCTGTCGCGCAGTGTCGAAGACCCACAGCTGTCGCTGCGCATCCTCGACACCGCACGCCAGGCACTCAAGCGACAGGCGGACGAAGCCTGCTGAGCGTCTTCACGTCCAGCGCTTGAACAGCACGCTGGCGTTCACCCCACCAAAGCCGAAGCCGTTGGACAGGGCGTACTCGATGTCCATCTTGCGCGACGGGCCGCTGACGATGTCCAGGCCTTCGGCGAGCTCGTCCGGGTGTTCCAGGTTCAAGGTGGCTGGAGCGATCTGATCGCGCAGGGCCAGCAAGGTGAAGATCGCCTCGATGCCGCCCGCCGCACCCAGCAAGTGGCCGGTGGCCGATTTGGTCGAAGTGATGGCCGGCCCCTGCCCGGTGCCGAACAATGAGCGGATAGCCGCCAATTCACCCTTGTCACCCACCGGCGTCGATGTGGCGTGGGCATTGAGGTGCTGCACCTGCGCCGGCTCCACGCCAGCCTGGGCCAACGCCTGGGTCATGGCCCGGCGAGCGCCGCTGCCGTCCTCGGGCCCCGCGGTCAGATGATAGGCATCGGCGCTGGTGCCATAGCCCACCAGTTCTGCCAACGGGGTGGCGCCCCGTGCCAAGGCGTGGTCCAGGGCCTCGATCACCAGTACACCAGCACCTTCACCCATGACAAAACCGTCCCGGTCACGGTCGAAGGGGCGAGACGCCCGGCTCGGGGTGTCGTTGAACCCGGTGGACAGGGCGCGCGCGGCGGCAAAACCGCCCAGGCTCACCCGGTCGATCGCCGCTTCGGCCCCACCGCATACCGCGATGTCCGCTTCCCCGGCGCGAATCAGCCGCGCCGCGTCACCAATGGCCTGCACCCCAGCGGCACAGGCCGTGACCGGTGCGCCCAATGGCCCCTTGAAGCCGTGCTGGATCGAGACATGCCCGGCCGCCAGGTTCACCAGGAACGCGGGAATGGTGAACGGCGACAATTTGCGCGGGCCCCGGCTGTCGGTAGTACGCACCGCATCGACGATGGTGCCAAAGCCGCCGATGCCGGAACCAATCACGGTGGCGGTGCGCTCACGCTCCGCTTCCTCCGTCGGTGCCCACCCGGCCTGGGCCAAGGCTTCACGGGCAGCGCCCAGGGCGAACAGGATGAAGCGGTCCATCTTCTTCTGTTCCTTGGGTGGCGCGGCGGTATCCGGATCGAAGCCCGCCTCCGGGTCTTCAGCCAGCGTAAGCACCCTGCCGCCGATGCGCGCGGGCAAATCGGCGATCACGGCCTCCGGCAGCTGGCGCAGGCCGGACTGACCGTCCAGCAGGCGGCGCCACACAGCTTCCACGCCGGTACCAAGGGGGGAAACCAGGCCCATGCCGGTGATGACAATTCTTCGGTTATTCATAGGGAATCTGCGTGTGAGGGAAGGAAAAGATTAAGATTACAACCATAATCCAATGTCGTTATATTAAGACCATCATCAAAAGAATTCAATGGACCCTGCTTCGCTCATGGCGCCGTGATGGCAAATTATGCGGCGAAGCGCTTCAACAACCATTACAGTACACGCGGCGCCACTGGCCGGTGCCCGCTGCCTGCGCAGAGCGACACAGGGTTATATGGACATTCGATGATCAAGGTCCTGCACTTCTACAAAACCTACTACCCCGACAGCCTCGGCGGCGCCGAACAGGTGATTTTCCAGCTGGCCGAAGGCGGCCGGGCGCACGGTATAGAGTCGCAAGTGCTGTACCTGAGCAAGCGCGGTGACGCGCTGAACGAAACCATGGGCCATCACCGCAGCCACCGCGCCAGAAAAGACCTGGACATCGCCTCCACCGGCCTTTCTGTCTCGGCCTTGCGCCTGTTCAGACAGCTGGCCGCCGACGTGGATGTGATCCACTACCATTTCCCCTGGCCCTACATGGACGTGGTGCATTTCGCCACACGGGTGAACAAGCCGATGCTGATCACCTACCACTCGGACATCGTCAGGCAAAGCCTGCTGGAGCGCCTGTACCGCCCGTTGATGAAGCGTTTTTTCGCCCAGACCAACGTGATCGTGGCCTCATCACCCAACTATGTCGCCAGCAGCCCGGTGCTGCAAAACCTGAAGGGCAAGGTGCGCGTGATCCCCTTCGGGCTCAGCGAAGCGACACTGCCCAGTGCGCCGCCGCAGCACGGCGCCCTCTTGACCGACAGCCTGGGCAACCGGTTCTTCCTCTTCGTGGGCGTGCTGCGTTACTACAAGGGCTTGAACTACCTGCTGGAAGCCGCCGCGAGAGCCCCCTACCCCATCGTCATCGCAGGCGATGGCCCTTGCCAGGCGGCGCTGCGCAAACAGGCGGCTCGTCTGAACCTGAGCAACGTGGTGTTTGCAGGCCGCATCAGCGAAGCACACAAAGCTGAACTGCTGCGCGCTTGTACCGCCCTGGTTTTTCCGTCACACCTGCGGTCCGAGGCTTTCGGCATTTCCTTGCTGGAAGCCGCCATGGCGGGCAAACCGTTGATCTCGTGCGAAATAGGCACGGGCACCAGCTACATCAACCTGCACGGCGAAACAGGCTTGGTGGTACGCCCTGCGGACCCCCAAGCCCTCGTGGAGGCCATGCGAACGCTCTGGGATGACCAGCAACTGTGCGCGACCTTCGGCCGCAATGCCCGCGCCCGCGCCCTTACGCACTTTTCAGTGGAGAAGATGACCGCCGCCTACGCGCTTGCCTATCGGGACTGCATCGAGATGCACGGGCACACCACGGCTGCCGTGGTTGGGGCGGCGAACCGACAGGGATAAGGAGTAGAGGAACGGGATGCTTGATGCAGCCGTACTGCCATTCGCGGTGGTGCGGTAGCGTCGAGATGGCAGCATTGAGGTGATCGATTGAAAAGGCCGACTCATGAAGTCGGCCCCTGACCCGCTTGCTTACTCCAGCGACAGGCGCTCGTGGTTCTTGTCCAGCAGTGACTTGCCGATCCCCTTCACCTCCAGCAATTCATCGACCGAGTTGAATGGGCCGTTGGCTTCGCGGTGGGCAACGATGGCCTGGGCCTTGGCCAGGCCGATGCCGGCGAGTTCGCGCTGCAGGGTTTCGGCGTCGGCCTTGTTCAGGTTGACCTTGTCACCCTGCACCATCACCACAGGCGCGGCGGGCTGAGCGGTGGCTGGCGGGGCCGCGTTGGCGGCGATGGAGGCACTGGCGAGGATGACGAACAGCAGGGACGCGAGAGACGGTATACGCATTGGGAAGCTCCATGACATCAAAGGGTTCAAGGGCGGCTTTCCTGAGCCGCCTCTTCAACCTAGCTGCCGGGGGAACATTGTCCAATGGGGTTGAGTGAGCAGATGTGTATCACGACTCCGAGCGTTGCTGCTGGTAGATCCAGTCGACGATCTCCCCTTCCGGGGTGTAGCCACTGACAGTGTCGCGCAGCAACTGGCGCACAGTGCCGTAATCATCGCCCTCAACGGCCGCCAGCAGGGCCACGAAGCGCTCCTTGAGCAGGTCCCAATGCAGGAAGTCTTCGTTTGCGCTCATGATCATGGGGTGTCGAGTCATCGATACGTTGTCCCCGATCAGCAATTCCTCGTAAAGCTTTTCTCCCGGCCGCAGGCCAGTGAACTGAATGGCAATATCGCCCTGAGGATTTTTTTCCGAACGGATGCTCAGGCCCGACAGGTGAATCATCTTCTCGGCCAGTTCCGCGATACGCACTGGCTCCCCCATGTCGAGGACGAATACATCCCCGCCTTGCCCCATCGAGCCGGCCTGGATCACCAGTTGCGCCGCTTCGGGGATGGTCATGAAGTAGCGGGTGATCTTGGGGTGGGTCACCGTCAGCGGCCCACCGGACTTGATCTGCTTGTGAAACAACGGAATAACCGATCCCGAAGACCCCAGCACGTTGCCGAAGCGCACCATGGTGAAACGCGTCTTGTTGACCCGCGCCACATTGCTCGGGTCGCCATAGAGAACAGGAGCAACCTCCCGGCTCAGGGCCTGGAGCGTCATCTCCGCCAAACGCTTGGTGCTGCCCATCACGTTGGTGGGGCGCACCGCCTTGTCGGTCGAAATCAGAACGAAATTCGCTACCCCTGCCTGTAATGCCGCCTGGGCTGTATTCAGCGTACCAATGACATTGTTGAGCACCCCTTCGGCAATGTTGTGCTCCACCATGGGCACGTGCTTGTAGGCCGCGGCGTGGTAGACCGTACTGATGCCCCAGGTCTTCATCACGTCCAGCAGTTTGTGGGGGTGGCGTACCGAGCCCAGTATGGGTAGCAGCTTGACGCTAAGCGACTCGCGTTCCAGCCGCTGTTCCAGTTCAGTGACGATGCTGTAGAGGTTGAACTCGCTGTGCTCGAACAAGACCAGCACAGTGGGCCTGAGCGAAATGATCTGGCGGCATAGTTCGGAGCCGATCGACCCGCCGGCGCCCGTGACCATCACCGCCTGATGGCTGATGCAGTGCGCCAGCAGGTCGGCTTGAGCCGGAACGGCGTCACGCCCCAGAAGATCGGCGATATCGACCTCCTGGATATCATCGACCTTGACCCTGCCACTTGCCAGGTCGGTGAAGTTGGGCACACTGCGCACGTGCAACGGAAAACTTTCCAGAAAGCTGAGAATCTCCCGGCGGCGGGCGCGTGTCGTGGAGGGCAGCGCAAGCAGCAACTCCTGGGCACCGGTGACATCGATCATCTGCTGGATATGTTTGGGTTTGAACACCTGGAGGCCGGAAATAACACGATCGGCAATATCAGCATCATCGTCGATGAACGCCACGGGGCGCATCGAGCGCCCCATTCGCAACGCAGCCACCAGTTGGTTACCGGCGACACCGGCTCCGTAGATCGCGACTTTGGTCAGCCCTTCGTCGCGGCTGTTGTTATTGCGAAAAGGAACATAGTTGACGGAGGTAAACCAATCGCCCATGAAATACTGCCGCATGGCCAAACGCAAGCCACCAATGATGACGAGGCTCAACCACCAGTAGTTGAAGATGATGGACCTGGGCACCACGGCATTATGATTACTGTACCAGTAGACCACGACCGCAAGAATAAGCGACGACAGACTGACGGCCTTGACGATCGCCACCAGCGCATCGTTCCCGAAGTACCGCATCACCGCCCGGTACATGCCAAACCGTATGAACAGTGGAATGGCAATGAGGGGCGCACAGATAAACAGCCAGAAGTGGACTTTGATGGGGTTGTACATATCCTCGATTCCCAGGCGAACCATGAAGGCCAACCACAGGGAACCCCACACCAGGCCGACATCGGCCCCCACCTGTATCAAGCGCTTATGCCGCCTGGGCAACGCCAACAGGAACGTCCTTAGCTTATCCATAAAATTGACCCAATGGCCCGGTACTCCAAGATCCAGCGTTGAAGCCTTGATTATGCAGAAATATCCAAATGCGGGGGTAGCGTTTTATCCACCCTGGCTTACGAAAATGTGCAAGACACCCCCCTCGCCCCCGAGACACCGGGCGCAGAGGCATTGCATGGCCCCGAAGCCAGCTGACCGATTGTATCCCGCGTGTAGGAGAAGTCGCTTTGGGCTGTACGAAATCAGATGTCAGAATGCTACACTCGGGGCCACCGCGTCCGCTGCCCTGAAGAACTCTACCAATGCCTACGCAAAACATGCACGCAAGAAAGCTGGTTTCGATTGTCGTTCCATTCTTCAATGAAGGGGAAAACGTTAAAACCTTCCACACTTCAATAAGCAGTGTTCTGGAAAAACTGTCTGACTTTGAATTCGAGATAGTGTGCATCGACGACGGCAGCCGCGATAACACACTGGAGCATCTGGTCAGCATCGCTGCTGTAGACAGCCGATACAAGGTACTGGAACTTTCTCGCAACTATGGCAAGGAAGCGGCCTTGACCGCAGGCATCGACCACGCGCGCGGGGACGCCGTGATCCCCATCGATGCCGACCTGCAGGATCCACCCGAGCTGATCGGCCCGATGCTGGCCGAATGGGTAAAAGGCTACGAAGTAGTGTTGGCAAGGCGTGTCGACCGCTCCTCCGACTCTTACTTGAAGCGAAAGACAGCTGAACTCTTCTACAAGTTCCACAACCAGCTGTCCCACGTCAAGATTCCAGAAAACGTCGGTGACTTCCGGCTGATGGACAGGCAGGTGGTGGAGGCGGTCAAGCTGCTGCCCGAACAGCAGCGATTCATGAAAGGCATCTTCGCGTGGGTCGGGTACAAAACCACTACCCTGGATTACGTACGAAACGCCCGAACCGCAGGTGACTCGAAGTTTTCCGGCTGGAAGCTGTGGAACTTTGCGCTCGAAGGCATCACCAGCTTCAGCTCCGCACCGTTGAAGCTGTGGACCTACATAGGCGGTATCGGCGCGACGCTTTCGCTGATCTACGCCGCCTATATCGTTCTGCGAACCCTGATCCACGGCGTCGACCTGCCGGGCTACGCCTCCATTCTGGTGGCCGTTCTCTTTGTAGGCAGCCTGCAATTGATGAGCATCGGCATGCTGGGCGAATACGTGGGCCGTACGTACATAGAGTCGAAAAAGCGACCGATCTACCTGATCCGCAACACCTACTCCACAAAAGAACACTAAAACCAGAACCAACACCAGGGCATGTACATTGATGAATCGTGAAAACGCGGATGCCGGGCATCCGCACGAGTTAATAAAGGAAAACTCGGGATACGCCTTTTCAGACACACTGAAAACGCTGGTCGCACTAGGTGTTCTGGTGCTGATCGGCGCCCTCATTGTGATGCACAAGGCACCTTTTTCATTTGGCAATGGAGACCATGCCCTGTTCCACGCCTTTGGGCACTGGATCAACCAGGGTGAGGTGTTCACCAGGGATTTCATTCACTTCAGAACCCCCGGCCCTTACTATTACTACGCACTGGTGCAACACCTCTTTGGGGAAACCCAACTTTCCACCAGCATGGCGCTGCTCTCCGAAGCCCATATTGGCCAGGTCATCGCCTCGTTCGTCATGGCACTTGCCGTCTCGAAAGCATTCTGGAAGCGCAGCTCACTGCCGCTGGCCTTCTGCATCGGTGCATTGTTCCTGGCCCTGCCTGCCATTTATCAATTAAGGACCGCGATCCCGGCACTGGCACTGGCTACCTATGTGTATTACCTGCTGGCTCCCCGGAAAAGCCCTACGTACCTGGTCGTGACCGGGGCACTGCTCGGTCTGTCATTCTGGTTCGGCCAGGAAGTCTCGCTGTTTCTGATCATCTCCATTGGCGCGGCGGAGATTTCGTTCCATCGTGAAAAAACCGTCAAGCTGTACCTGGAACGCATCGCAGCGCTGGCCGTCGGCATCGCCGCAACACTGCTGCCGGTACTCTTCTACTTCTACGCCGAAGGCGTAAGCCTGCAAGAGTTCTTTTACAACACCTTGTATTATGCGTTCTTCATTCAGCCCAAGGGAATGGACAGCCCATTCCCGGACTTGCACGCTGACACCCTGATATTTTATGCCTGGATCTGGGTCTACATCGCCTGCGCCTTCGTGTTCGCGATCAAGAAGCAGCTCGCCAACCCCGTCGCCATCGTAGTGTTCAGCTATATTGGCCTCAGAATGATCTCGATGCTGGGCCGCTCTGACTTTCTCCATTTGCTGTTTTCAATATCAGAGCTGTTTGTCCTCATTCCGATTACCCTCGGCCTGCTTCTCACCAAGGGACAGCCCCTGTCCACCAAGGCGCTGGTGCAAGGCATTGTCAGCGCCCTGCTGCTCGGGCTGATCTTCCTGGTTGGCATCAACGGTAAATCCAGTGCATTGCTGGCAATCCCTTTCCTGCTGATCGCCTACAGCTATTCCGACCGAGTGCTGGCAGTCTTCACGGCTCCCGGCGGGTCGCCGCCCCCCTTGACAGGCCTGTTCGCGACAGCGCTCGGCACAGCGGCGGTGGTGGTGCTGACACTGCCCTACTCCGTCGATAATGTCAGGGGCACCATCGGAACATTCAAGGCGACCCCGTCGAGCGTGGTCCTTGGCACCCAAGTGCCTTTGGAGCGGAAAAAGGAAGTCGACGAAGTCCAGGCAATCATCCGCCGCGAGAAGGCCGACAATATCTTCAGTTACCCGATCAGGACTGAGTATTACGCGCTGGTACCGAAACACGGGACACGTTTCGTCGAGTTCGCCCCCCAGACCACACCCGATGATGTGCGCGGCGCCATCGCCGATCTGAAGGCGTCCCGCCCCAAGCTGGTTTTCCGCGATCTGGACCAAGTGTCGTTCCTGTCTCCAATTCTCCATGACTTGTCCGACTACGTAATGTCGAACTACACCCCCATCACGATCATCGAGGGTTATAGCCACCTGGAAGTGCTGGAGTTGAAAAACGCTCCCACTACCATCAAGCGGTTGTTCGACAACGTGTACACGCTGAACACTGACCACGCCCATGTCACGGCGGGTACCCGCACCTACGCCGACGGCCACACTGTCCTCGTCATTGCGACAAACAGTGGGCAAGGCGTCTTCAAGCTTGAGCGTGAAAGCGCTCAGTACGTAGAGGCGAAAATCTATCCAGAGCCAGGCGCCGGGACCTCGGGTATCGTCACTGCCACCCTGGACGGCAACACGATCAAGCAGCAAGTAACAACCGCGGACGGAACGGTATTTATTCCGCTTCCCGCCGGTAGTGGTCAGGTGACCGTCACCCTGGAAAGTGCAGAACCCGGAAGATCGGTACTGTGGGAAGATCCCAAAATCGTCACCGAGAAAAACTGATACGCACTGACGGGTGAGACATGTTTGGACTTTTGTTTTTGAAATTCGCAGGAGCGGGCCTGATCGGGACGGGGGTCCACTACATCACCCTGATCTCGCTGGTCCAGATCGCAGGGGCTGGGCCGGTAACGGGGTCACTCACCGGGGCAATCGCAGGCGCGATCATCAATTACCTGCTCGCCTACCACTACGTGTTCGCCAGCGATAAGAAACACAGTGAGACCGCAAGCAAATATGGTGTGATCGCTACAGGCGCAATCCTATTGAATACAGCGTGCATGTACGCCTTCGTGCATTGGCTGTCGCTCAACTACCTGGCTAGCCAAGTATTGACGTCAGCTCTTTCACTCGGCTACAGCTATGCTGCGAATTCGGTCTGGACGTTCAGAAAGGCATGACGTGAAGAATAAGACATTGCGCGGTTCACCCGAGCGCGCAATGTTTTATTGTCTATGGAAGGAGTATCGCAAAGCGGCAGGTGGGTAGTTTACCTTTGCCGCTCTGCTCCACCGAGGCGGGGTGCGTTTTGGGTGCTTTCAGACAAGGAAGTAGCCAACAAGAAAAAAATCAACAATCCCTGTACATCGAACCTCTATATAAATCCCGCCGCGCTGACGCACTGACGGCTCAATGACTCAGAGCCCAGACGCCTTGATCCAATCAAAGGTATTCCTGATACCTTCATCAAACGAGATTTTCGGCGCCCAGCCTAAATCCCTGGAAGCCCGGCTGACGTCCAGTACGCTCACCGGAACGTCCATATTCCTTCCAGGAAGGTAGTTGACATCGATACTCGAGCCGACGACCGCCTCCAACGAAGCGATGATTTCCTTGATACTGACGCCGCGACCGGAACCAATATTGAAGATCTTTTCCTTGTAGGAATTGAACAGTGCCAACTCGATCGCATTAACCACGTCATCAATGTAAACGTAGTCCCTGACAACCGAGCCATCCCCCCAGACATCGATAGGCTCATCATGAATGATGTGACGGAAGAACGCAGCGATCACGCCCTGGTTTTTCTTGTTGGTCTGATAAGGACCGTAAGGATTCGCCACCCTTAGCACACAATAATCAAGACCATAAAGATGGTGGTACAGCGACAGATATTTTTCTATCGTGAGCTTGCTGACGCCATAGGCGGTGATGGGGTCATTAGGTGCACTTTCAGGTGTCGGCACCACGGACGGTACCCCGTAGACGGTCCCCCCCGACGAAATGAAGATGACTTTCTTCACTCCTGAGTTGACGCAGGCATCAAGCAAGTTCAACGTTGATACAACGTTGGCCTCGAGGTCCGCGACCCTGTTCACGTTCGCACTGGCCGGCGTGGTTGCGTTGACCAGATGGATGACCGTGTCACAGTCGGCAATGGCGTTGGAGACCTGATTGACATCCGAAAAATCACCTTCAATCCAGCGGCACTGTTTGAATGCCTCCGGATAAAGAGGATTTCTGCCAAACGCTTTCAGGTTCGGCATCTTCGAACCCAGCACCTCGCACAACCGGGAACCGATAAAGCCACTGGCCCCCAGGATGATACAGCGCTTATTGAGAGGCATGAGCTTGCTCCAACCTCAACGACGAGGTGCTGATATGCAATAGCGCATCACTCAGTTTCTGAGCTTCCGCTTCCCAACTGGAATGGTTGGCGACCTTGATGCCTTCCTCGCGAATCGCCGAGTGCAGTTTCGGGTTCGTGAGCAACTCACAGATACCGTCAGCTAGGTCTTCCACGATAGGACGCTTCAGAACGGCGTTACTTTCATTCAACAGCCACTCCGTGCACGGATGCTTGTTACTGACCACCGGCACACCACAGGCCATCAGCTCCAAAGGCAACAGCGACAGGTTGGTAAAGGACAAGACCAACGCGACGTCGCACTGATTATAGAGATCAGGCAACTCTGCGACGTTCAAGGTGCCGGCATTCAGATGCTCGAATGGGATTTCGTAGTTTGAAACATCCCACCCCGCGAAGATCACCTTCACGTTTGGCAGGCGCTTCACAACTTCGTGCAGGGTCAGCAAGCCGAGTTCGAAAGCCCGTCGCTGGGTAGGCGGCCTGGCATAGAAAAAGACGCGCTTGATCTCAGGCTCCCGGCGCGGCATCAGGCGATACAGCTCACGCTCGTAGGAGAAACTGACGGGGAACGTTTCAGCACCGTACTCTTGCGACAACTTATCGGACAACCAGGTACCGGCCGTGATCGCAGTAAAGCCAAACGAATAGGTAGCTTCCGCCATGGCTGACTCGGAACCCACGGCATAGAAGTAAGGTTCAAAATCCTGGACGAAATAACACTTGTGCCGAGTGCCTTGAAAATTCTTCACATAATAGGCGGTCTGCCAGGAGGTGGCGAAGGAGTACTCCGCGTCCGGGATCCCTTCGATGCCATCATACACATCGGCCTTGAGCGGGAAGAACCATTCGGAAATCTGTGCTTTGGCCTCGGCGACGTTATACGGCGAGTGCCCGCCGACAATGATCACACGGCATTCAAACCCGAGTTTTTCGAGCAAAAACATGAATCGAAAAATATTCAGGTGTCCGCCCGACCCACGCCCGTAGGGCGGGATGAACCAGTTGAGGGTTCGTGGCGACGTTGCCTTCGCAGGCGGCTTGCCAAACGGCTTGTCGAGCACGAAATCGTAAAAACCCAGTACATCGGTTTTTCTGAAGATCGCTACAGACGATGTATTAACAGTGGAGCTGACCTTTCTTGTCAAAGACAGCAGCCCATGCGCTTTATAGTAGGATACCGCTTGGCGCCACTTGTAAGAAAGCATCTGAAAATTCATAACATGTTCCTTCACTGCGACTGCGCAAACAATTTTTTGTCCCTAGAGATCTTCGACCTGACGTAGCTCGGAATTCTTTCGCCGCGTGCGCCAAGGTAATGACCGAAAACCCGCATGAAGTTATCAAGCACCGCAAAGGCCACCACGAATGGTTTGCGTCGTAACAGCCCGATGCTGCGCGAGTAGGAGATATCACGGCGGCTGAGCGCCATGAACGACTCTACCATCGGCTTCAAACCAGGTGAAAGGATATAGCCGAAGAACCGTTTGAATGCGTAACTTTCATCAAAGCTTCTCTGGAACCGCTCAAACAGGCCGTAGTCGTGAGAGTGGTAGACAACCGCTTCTTCCGAATACGCCTTGAGAAAACCAGCCTCGATGATCGATTTGGCCCAAGACTGATCTTCAGCAAAATCCACATCCGGGTAGGGTATCTTTTCCCACACCGACCGGCGAAGCAGCGCATTGTTATCGGAGAAGAAATGGAGGAACTGCTTGTAACCCAGATCGGCTTCGTAACGGGCGCTGTCTTCGAGAAATACCAACGGTGCATCCCGGAAGCCGGAGAAGTGCAACTCAAGCTCTCGCTTGGTAAAGATAGAGGCATGATCATAGGCGACATGCCGTCCAAATACGCCAGCAATGCGTTCATCTTGCTCGGCCGTCTCAACTAGCGACTTGAGCCAGTTGTCCTTGACGGGCTGAGCATCATGCGTGATGACGGCAACGAACTCACCGGATGATTGTTCAATTGCGTAATTGCGAGACTTCCCATGGCCGAAATCCGAGGGCAGGATTTCAATAAGCTTTACAGGAGGCTTGCTTCTCACAAACTCCAGGGTGCCATCCGTTGAGCCCGAATCTATGACAACGATCTCAAACGGCCAGGGCGTACTCTGAGACAGCACGGAGTTCAAAACAGCCTTGAAAACCGCACCTGGGTTTTTAGTCGGTATGATAACCGAAGCTTTGAATTGAGTCATAATAATCCACCTAAAGACTCCCAATGGTACCAATTACGACGCAATTCAACCACTTTTTTCCTTGAGGGCAGTGATTTGGGCTTCCAAAACCTCGATTAATTTGTCTCGGTAGGTTATCTGCGCGAAGGAGTTTTCCTTCTCGGCCTCATGCAGTCCCCGCAGCTCTTCGATCAGCCTGTCTCGGTATTCCACTTGCTCCACCGCATTCTGCTTCTCAGCGGCGAGCCTGCACCCCAGATCGGCGAGCTGGCTGCGGACGATGGACTCCCGAAAGGATGACTTTGCGTGGGCCCGCTTGTAGATGCTGTCAACGGCTGGAGAAAAGGCGGACGCCGCCCCGGGGGACGAACGGATCAGGTCGGTAATGAAATCCAGGATCAGTTTAGTCTTCAGCGCCGTCAGCGGTTGCTTGCGTCCGCCGTCCGCCTCGAAAACAGCGACCACACGTTCGACATTACCTCTCAATAGTGAAAAGTCACTGAATAGAATGCCGTGCCCCTCATTCGAAAAGTATTCGGTGATCTTGTGAGAGTATTTACCCACGTAAGAAAAGTTCTTGACCCCGTAGGCGTTGGAAATAATATTTCCGTGCAAACTTGAACCGATAAAACCGTGGCTGGCGGCAATAACCGCAACTTTCTGCTCCAGCGTGATCTCAGGAAACTTGCCCCTGCTGACCAATGGATAGCCGGTAATGTCGGAGAGCTTTTCAAGATAATCCGTGTCTCCCAGACAACCCCCTATCTCGATCAGCACGAACGGCTTGCCCACGCGCTGCTCAATGTCCTTCAGCGTTTGCGCAGCGATGTCGACCGGCTCACAGACATCACCATGCCCCTGAAAGCAGAGATAACCCTGTTCGAATTCAGGCAGCATCGCACGCACCAGATCGTCACACTTGGCTTGCGGCAAGAATGACGGAATGGCATGCACGAAATCCGGCACTATCGAGATAGGGACATCAACGCAGGGCTGCAGATAAGCCGCGCTTCTGGAATCTCGCAGCGCGATCGCCTTCAGGCGCGAAAAGCTGTTGGTCAAAAACTCGCGAAAGTCCCCTTCCACCTCGTAGGGCAGCCCCGCAGCCAATACCGCCAAGCGCCTGGTACCGCCGACCGTCGGTGAAAGAATCGAGGTGAAGGTCAATGCTGGCGTTTGTTCGCCATAGATAGCGTACAACGAATAATCATCATCGCGCAGCAGGTCGCCGCCCCCTATCAGCACCCAATCAAAAGGCGCGACGGCATCCTCGGCATCCAGCGCGTCAATATTTTTGTACTGACACTGATCACTGTAAAAATAGGCACCTTCAGTAGGGCTGAAACAATGATATTCAAGCTGATTTTCCGCGCCATGAACCGACGCAAAAAGACGGCTCGTCACCCAGGGAAACAGCAAGTCACCCAGATTATCAAGATCAAATGTACCTACTTGAGCGATTTTCATGTTAGATACTCAAATTCCACGGTTGAGTTCAGGTCGAACAACCCGATTATTGTTTTATCCGCCAGAATCGTCAGCTTCGCTGCCTCATAGCGCCTGTCGAGCGGGGTACTGACACCGTCTACGAAATTGGAAAGCCCCAGTGACAGCGAATACTCGCCTGGGGCGAGACGGAACGTCTGCCTGAAGGTCGCCGTAACGACCGAGCCACTCGATTGTCGGCCAATAGGGCTGTTTAAATAATAGCTATTGCCACTGTAGAGCTCGATGCCTCGCCGATCTTTTATGTAAAACCCGACGACTGGATTTTCAACCGCTTGAGCGAACTCCAACCTGACTCTGATTTCGACCGCCTCATCGTTCTGAATCGCGCCGTCGAGTTTTTCCCCGGCGCTGTCATAAAGCCCGAATTGCGTAATCAGCGCCTGCTGGTTGCCATAACGGTATTCGGCCTCATGCTCTTGCTGGCGCTCGACCTCATGATTGAGTTCATCGACGAGGTGATGGTTTTCCTCGTCCTGATGCTCGATGACCTGGTTGACACTTTCAGTTTCACTCTCATCATGGGCATTGATTCGAATGTATTCGTTTACCACGACTTTTGGGTCGCCTATCTTCAGCAGTTGGCCTTTATGCAACAGCAATGCTTTATCACACAGCAACTTCACTGAGGTAACATCGTGAGAGACGAACAGCAAGGTCACGCCGTCCTCTTTCAACTTCTTGAGGCGCTCGAAGCATTTTTGCTGAAAAAACACATCGCCGACAGCCAATGCCTCATCGATGATCAGAATTTCCGGCGCACTGTGGATGGCTACCGAAAATGCGAGCCGTATGAACATGCCGCTGGAGTAGGTTTTCACCTGCTGATCAATGTATTCCTCGATTTCCGAGAAATCGATGATCGCCGGTATTCTTTCGTCGATTTCACGTCTGCTCAGGCCAAGGATCGAACCGTTCAGGTAGATGTTTTCCCGCCCGGTGAACTCGGGGTTGAATCCCGCGCCCAGTTCCAGGAGTGCCGCCACGCGACCGTTGCAGGCAATGGAACCTGTAGACGGTGAAAGCGTGCCGCAAATCATCTGAAGCAGTGTCGATTTACCGGATCCATTTCGACCGATGATACCAACGGAGTCACCTTTGTTGACCTGAAAACTGAGGGGGTTCAACGCCCAGAAATCACGGTAGAACTTTTTCTTGCTCTTGAAGAAACGACGATAGACAAATTGTTTCAACCTGTCTTCGGGTTTTGCATAGACGTGATAATTCTTGGAAACTTCGTCAACAATGATGGATGGCGTAGGAGCGACATCTTGAGTATTAGAGGACATCTGCAAACCCCTTCCGCGCCTTTTGAAAAACGGAATATCCGATCCAGAAAATGACGATACTGGCAACGATGGAAACACCATAATCCGCCACGTCAAACAGCTTGCCGTCGACCAGCACCGCGCGTGCCTGCTCGATGATATTGGTCAGTGGATTGAGGCGTAACCATGGCTGAAACTGCTCAGGCAACGCGCTGACGGGGTAAAAGATTGGGCTGAGAAACATCAGCACACTAGTCAGGACACCGATCAACTGTCCGATATCCCGGAGGTACACACCGGCGGCAGCCAGCAACCAGAGAATACCCGCAGTGGAGAGCAACAACGGGATGAGGACGATCGGGAACAGAATGGCCGTGTAAGGGAGAACTTCCTTGAAAAAAAGTTGTGCCAACAGCAAGACGATCGAACTGATAAAAAGTTGAAAGAGCGACACACCGATAGCCACAAATGGCAGAATTTCGAGCGGGAATACGATTTTCTTCACGTAGTTGGCGTTTGATACGATTATTTGCGGCCCTCTGAGCAGGCACTCCGCAAAGAACGTATACACCATCAGCCCAGCAAACAACATAATGGCGAAGTCGGCCTTGTTGGTAGGAACAACGTTGTTCCACCTGGACTTGAACACTTCCGAGAATACAAATGTATAGACTCCCAACATGAACAAGGGCGTGAAGAACGCCCACCCCAGGCCAATGAAGGACTCTTTGTACTTGACTTGAATCTCCCGCTTAACCATGCCAAGAATCAATTGGCGGTGCCGGCTAAACGATCGTAATATTGCAATCATCTTATAATCCAGTTATCCAGAAATCCATGCGCCTACCGACGCCTCGTCCATCACCGTGCATTCTATAATTTCCTGGGCATGATGTCCTGATTTCTTCCCCAAAGCGCCCAGTGTCTGATTCATATTTTGTTCAGGAAAATAGCCAGGCCCAGTCCGAGCGTACCGAAAAAAGTCTGCCTATAAATACCCAATCGGCAAAACAGGTAGCATCGCTTTGCCAAGCCTGATTGCCTGGCCTTCACGAAGCCATCAAGCAATACAAGGTTCTCTTGGGTCAACCGCTGCCGATAAAGGCCCAGCCCCGTGATGTTATCGTCACTCCACTCTTTCAGAACCCCTTTGAACAGCCTTGCCAGCCGCTCGAACCGGCTGGCGATCGATACATTGGCCCCAATGGCATTCGCCCCGTGCTGCCGGTAGAAAATCATGGGGACGTCATCATAGTGAACCCTCCCCCCTACGCTGGTCACCAGCAGGTAGGACCACCAGTCATGGGCGGCCAGCCGTAACTGGCGGGGCGTAGAGGCCAGCAGTTTGCAGGCTGCCTGGTTGATGATCATCGTATTGCCCGCCGCGATATTCTGTACCAGGGCATTCCTGAAAGACGGCGCCTTCGAGAACCTCGGCGATAACCCCACAGGATGCCCTGCCTCATCGGCGATGGTGGTGCGGCCACAATACAACTGGGGGATGCTGGCGTCGCCACCCTCGAAAAAAGCCATGCCCCGGGCAATTTTTTGCGGGTACCAGAAATCATCCTGGTCACAGAAGGCGTAAAAATCAGCCTTGCCACAGGCATGATTCAATACGTGAAGAAAGTTCCTGGTAAACCCTTGACGCGGACCCGAGATAATCTCGAGACGCCCCTCGAACTTGTCCCGGTAATGATGCAGTACCGCCAGGGTCGCGTCATCGGAACCATCGTCGGAGGCATAGATGACCCAATCCTTGTGAGTTTGCTCACCGATCGAATCCAGCTGGGCAGACAAGTACCTGGCCCCATTGTATGTACACATCAGTATCGCAACTGTTTGCATAAACCCTCACTCAAGACCCTTTATTCGTCAATGAAACTATTTGGTCTCGTCTCCGGCACCAAACCAGTAAGCACCCACGAATAATGGCGTATAAGCCAAGGCCAGAACCGCTGCGCCATTCGCCCCGCCTACCCCCACCCACAGAGCGAGTGGAAACAACCAGAAAATTGTGATACTCGCATAGGCCACCGTCACTGCTTTATGACTTCGAAACCGCCTGGATGCGATTTGATAGCAATGGCTTCGGTGTGCCTCATACACGCGCTTGCCGCGCAAAACCCTCGCCACCAGGGTCCACCCCGAATCAACGATGAACACACCGGCGAGGATGAGCCAGCAAAAGAAGTAGAGTGTATTGACCGCAGCAGCTTGCAATGAAAAAAGCCCGATAACGAGCCCGAGGAACCCGCTACCAACGTCACCCATGAAAATCTTTGCCGGCGGAAAATTCAGCACGGCAAAGCCCATCACAGCCGCCGTCAGCATGACAGGCATGACGGCCAGTTCGGGGTGGCCGGACCCCATGTAGATAACAGCCGCCCCGAGACATATACAGATGGCCTCGGCGCTTGCCAGCCCATCGATACCGTCCATGAAATTGTACAGGTTGAGCATCCAGGCAAGGTAAAGCGTGGTGACGATGCCTGCCAACCAGGTCGCTTCGACCGTCAGCCCAAGGATGTCGACGACTGGAATATGAAAGCCCCAGTATACCGCCCAACCAGCGGCGATCAGATGGCTCAACATTCGCCACTTGGCGGGCACGTGGCCACGATCGTCAGCGAATCCGACGACCCCGACCAAACCTCCTGCCCCGAGGTAGCCAATAGCTTGATCAAGCGTCAACAGGCCATGGAAGCAACACACGGGCACCAGAAGCAAAAATATCAAAAAGAATGAAAGGCCCCCTCCCCGCGGGGTTGGCAAGGCGTGCGACGAGCGGTTGTTCGGTATGTCCACCAACTTTAAAACAGAGGCATTGAAGCGGACCCAACGCGCGATGCAGTACGACAAGACCATCACCAGCACGGCCCAACCTGAAACAATCATTTAGCCTGTTCCTTAAAAGCCTGGACTGTGGTGTAAAGACCGAACTCATAGCGATAGGGAGGCGCCCAGCCCAACCGCTCTGCGTTCTTCTGTACATCCACCTGCAGCGACCCTGTCAATCTTGCAAGGGACGAAAATCTGCCGGCCATGACATTCAGGACGAAGGACGGCACAGGGAACGCAAATAGCCGAACATTGAACGCTTTGGCCAGCGCACTCAAGAGTTCGACGGTAGACAGATCCTCGCCGTCGCTCACCAGAAAAGCTTCATTTTCAGCGTTGGGGTTGCCCAGGCACGTCACAACGAGATCGGCCAGATTTTCGACGAACACCAGGCTTCTTTTATTCTTGATAGCGGCAACCGGCATGGGCACTCGCAGCGACACAGCGTGCATCATTCGCTGGAAATTCGCGCGCACGCCCGCCCCATAAACCAATGGAGGCCGGATGATCGTGATGACCATATCCGTGGTTCTGGAAAGTTCTTTCAACTGAACTTCCGCATCCACCTTGGATTGAGCGTACGCGTCCTTCGGCGCATAGGGGGCCTGCGCATCGAAAGGCTTACCCAGGGGAGTCGATTCCCCGTGCACTTTCACCGAACTCAGGTAAATGAACTGCCTGACTCCGCTCGCTGCAGCGGCCCTTGCCAGCAATAGCGTGCCGTCTACATTAAGGCGTGAAAACTCGGCCTGATCACCTTCGTGCTGGCGCATCACGTGTACACGAGCCGCGCAATGCACCACGGTATCGATGTCGTCCATCCGCGGCAGGTGCTCCGCCTCCGCCAGCACGAACGCCCGAGCCTCGAGCCCGCCGTTCCATTGCTGCGGGGATCTCACCGCTGCAATCGGCTCCAAGCCGCCCTGCACCGCCAGCCGGGATAGCACATGACCGCCTACCAGCCCCGTTGCACCAGTGACCAACACCTTTCGAACGCTCATCGCGGCCTCCGAGTGAAGGCGCAATAGATGCAAACAAGCAGAAGAAATAATTTGTCTCGCATACGCCGCCTGCAACGAGTGAAATTCAACGCAATAAAAAGATACTCACGAAAACCGGGCGTCGCTTGTTTCTTCAGCAGGCCCATCTCCTGCTGACCGAAGAGGCGAATCATCAGAAATACCTGAGCAAACCACCAGCCAGCGCTGATTTTTCGAAACCGGGCATATAAAGAAGCCAGTCCGACATTGGCGCCCACCACGTTTTCAGCATGCTGCCGATAGCGCATGGAGGTAACAGGGTCGATGTACCAGGCAAACCCTCTGCTCCGGGCAAATGCGTAGAGACACCAGTCATGCAGCGACACCTGCTGCACGTCGTCTTCATGGGCCAGCAGCAAATCCCTGAAGGCCGTCGCAAGGCCTTTGCTTAATACATAAGTACAGCCTGGCCCTGCGGCTTCAAAATAATGGTCCCACTTGACTTGAGGCTGCGCCTTATCGATGAGTGCCTCTCGCCCATCAGCCCAGAAGGCCGTCACGTTACTGGAGTACGCCTGAACGCCCTTGCTACCCAGCGCTTGAACCGCGCGATGCAGCTTGAGATCGTCCCAGATATCATCCTGGTCAGAGAGCGCAACGTAATCAAAGCCATCGAGCGCTACGTCCCGGAAGAGCCTGAAAAAGTTCTGCGAGGCGCTGCCGAGTGAAACAGCCGGCAACAGGATGAGATTCGCGTGATGTTGCGCATACACACGACACCACTCGAAAGTTTCATCTGTGGAACTGTCCACGCTCACGAAGATACTGACATCCACGTGAGCCTGGGCCTGGATGGAGGCCACCTGAGCTTCGATCCAGGGATACCCGTTATGCGCGGCCAATAACACGGCGATTGCCGGCCCGTCATTGGATTTGAGAGCGCCCTGCTCCCTACCGACCATGACTGGCCGCCGTATGAGCGCTAGCCAAGTCACGAACAAACCCACTACCGGGAATCGAATTTGTCATGTAACCATCAAGACCTAAAAAAAACTCGGGGAACAGGGGCGACAGCGGGGTCTTTGGCGAGAGAGACATCGGTCGGTATCGGGTGACGCTTGCCCGCAGGTGGCTGGAAATACTACCGTCATCGGCCTGGAAGCCGTTCCTGACGCGCTTATTCTATAGAACGCCCTGACCGCTTCGACAGGTAAATATGGACTGAATATTTCGATCGCGCCCTCGCAAGAGGCTGAACACCCGCGGGTTGGACGCTCGTTCGGCGAAAACGTTTCACACCGTCGGAATCAATAGCCAACCTTCTTCTGGTCGCTGCCCATGAAGCGGCATAGACCGCTGCAGCGAATGCTAACTACGCTTTTGGCGATACCTGCCGCGCCAGAGAAGGACAACAGCAAGGACTGGGCCGATGAGGGCTCCGATCAGAAGCGCAGCCACCATCAATACCGAAACCGGAATATTGGGGAGGTTGTAGCCAAGGAAAACCAGAGAAACCGGCGATTGGTTCTCGAGCGTAAAAATCAGGAAGATTGCTACCACCGCCAGCACCAGCAGTGCCAGCACCAGTTTTTTCAATTTATGCACCATTCGCTCCAAGCTTGTCAGGCACGCACCTGTTCTTCTTCCTCATTCACGCGATCTCGCAGCTCTTTCCCCGGCTTGAAATGAGGCACAAACTTTCCATCCAGGCTGACCGACTGCCCGGTCTTCGGGTTACGCCCCACCCGCGGCGCGCGGTAGTGCAACGAAAAGCTGCCAAAGCCGCGGATCTCAATCCGATCCCCGGTTGCCAGGCACTGGGACATCTGTTCAAGCATGGTCTTGATGGCCAGTTCCACATCCTTGGATGAGAGCAAGCCTTGATGGGTGACAATACGGTCAATCAGTTCAGACTTCGTCATATTTTTCCCTTCTTTATCAAGAAGCTAGACAATCGCTTCAAAGGTTTTAGCATGGCTGGAGGGATTTGAACAGCCCGCATATTGACTTGTTGCAAACCTTTACGGTAGATGCACCCGCGCCGACGACACTCCGAGCCTCATGACTGCTTGCATTTCACCACCAGGCTGCGACTCGATACCCCTGCAGGATTGATACCAAAGGGATAGTCCGGCGTGTCATCCGTCAAATCGGTGCTCTTGGCCAGTACGCTATAGCCGCGCGCACCGCACGCCTGCTCCGCCTTCTCATAGCACTTATCCCACGAAGAGGTGATGCCTGAGCAATTGATATGCAGCGTGGCCACCCCTTTCACTTCATGGGATGACATCGTGGCGGCGCACCCCGACAACACCATGAGCGCAGTCATCAGCAACGTTCCTTTCATTCCCGGTTCCTTGTGTCGCCCCCAAAACGCGCACCACTCACTGGCTGTGGTGTCCGCACGCCCTGTTTTAGGTAGACAACTGATTTCACTGGAGATTCTTTCTGCAAAAGGATTTCTTGCAGACGGCTAGGGTGACGCCCCGCGATGACCGTTTAATGTAGCCACGCTGAGAAGTTTCGCTCATCGCAGGCCAGGAGGACGCCTGTAACAGCCAAGGCACCCCATGGAGGCGCCTTGGCACGGCCAGTCAGACCGGCGTCACACTTTTGGCCTGAGGACCCTTCGGCCCATTGGCGTCGATATCAAACGTGACGGCCTGGTTCTCAACCAGCGACTTGAAACCATCGACCTTGATTTCCTTGAAATGCACAAACACGTCCGGCCCACCACCATCGACCGTGATGAAACCGAAGCCCTTTTCATTGTTGAACCATTTAACTTTACCGGTAGCCATATGCTGTTCCTTGGAGGTGTCGGGCAAGCCAACGGCTTACTCCGCGACCTCGATATTGATTGCGTAAAGCCTGCCGTCCGGGCCCTCCTGGACCTCGTAGGTGACGGCCTGCCCTGGGATAAAAGTGGGACCACCTTCCACGCTGGATTTGACCCTGAAAAAGACTTCACGGCCATCGGCGTCATTGGTGATGTACCCGATACCCGCCCTGGAAGAATCGAGCGGTCCATCCGCGTGCGCTTCCATGGCGACCTACTCGATTTCCACGTCGATGGCCTGTTCGCCCTTGGGGGTGCGCTCGACGTTGAAGGTGACTTTCTGGCCCTCGGCAAGGCTCTTGAAGCCAGGCGCCTTGATGGCCTTGTAATGGACGAACAGGTCCTTTCCGCTCTCGGATGAGATAAAGCCGAACCCCTTGTCGTTGTTGAACCACTTGACGGTGCCTGTCGGCATGGAACGATCTCCTTGAAAAACCAGATATGCAGATTGCAGGAATCTGCGTGCATCCTGCGCGAACATGAGTGGATCCGGACAGGTACAGGAGATAGTGCGCGAGGGTGTGCAGAGGATCAACGAAGGGATTGTTTCAAAAATGGACGGTGTGGGAGGCGGTGACGGAGGGCGTGATATGCGGAGATGGAGGGTGTAGGAAAGGAGGTAACAGTGTGGAAGGAACAGCAAATCGCAGGCATGAAAAAGGGCGACCGAAGTCGCCCTTTTTCTTAATGGTCAGTCAGAACTCAGTTCTGCTTTTCCATTTGAGCACGCAGCAGGTCACCCAAGGTGGTTGGACCGGTTGCGATGTCCGAAGCAGCTGGCTTGTCGCGCAGGCTCTGGATTGCTTCTTTCTCGTCTTCAACGTCTTTCGACTTGATGGACAAGTTGATCACGCGCGACTTGCGGTCAACGCTGATGATCTTGGCTTCGACTTCTTCGCCTTCCTTCAGAACGTTACGCGCGTCTTCAACGCGGTCACGGCTGATTTCGGAAGCTTTCAGAGTGGCTTCGATGTCGTCGGCCAGGGTGATGATGGCGCCTTTGGCGTCAACTTCTTTAACGATACCGCGAACGATAGCGCCTTTGTCGTTGACAGCAACGTAGTTGGAGAACGGATCGCTTTCCAGTTGCTTGATGCCCAGGGAGATACGCTCACGCTCTGGATCAACCGACAGGATCACGGTGTTCAGCTCATCGCCTTTCTTGTAGCGGCGTACTGCTTCTTCGCCAGCTTCGTTCCAGGAGATGTCGGACAGGTGAACCAGACCGTCGATGCCGCCGTCCAGACCAATGAAGATACCGAAATCGGTGATCGACTTGATGGTGCCGGAGATTTCGTCGCCCTTGTTGAACTGGCCAGAGAAGTCTTCCCATGGGTTCGACTTGCACTGCTTGATGCCCAGGGAGATACGACGACGCTCTTCGTCGATGTCCAGAACCATGACTTCCACTTCGTCGCCGACTTGTACGACTTTCGAAGGGTGGATGTTCTTGTTGGTCCAGTCCATTTCGGAAACGTGTACCAGACCTTCAACGCCTTCTTCCAGCTCAGCGAAGCAGCCGTAGTCGGTCAGGTTGGTCACGCGCGCCATGACGCGGGTGTTCTCTGGGTAACGAGCCTTGATAGCAACCCATGGGTCTTCACCCAGTTGCTTGAAGCCCAGGGAAACGCGGTTGCGCTCGCGATCGTACTTCAGAACCTTGACGTCGATCTCGTCGCCAACGTTGACCACTTCGGAAGGGTGCTTGATGCGCTTCCAGGCCATGTCGGTGATGTGCAGCAGGCCGTCCACGCCGCCCAGGTCCACGAAGGCGCCGTAGTCGGTGAGGTTCTTGACGATACCTTTGACTTGCTGGCCTTCCTGCAGGGATTCCAGCAGAGCTTCGCGCTCGGCCGAGTTCTCTGCTTCCAGGACGCTGCGACGGGAAACGACAACGTTGTTGCGCTTCTGGTCCAGCTTGATGACCTTGAATTCCAGCTCTTTGCCTTCCAGGTGCGTGGTATCACGAACCGGACGGACATCAACCAGGGAACCAGGCAGGAACGCACGGATGCCGTTAACGTCGACAGTGAAGCCGCCTTTAACCTTACCGTTGATAACGCCCTTGACCACTTCTTCGGCGGCGAAAGCTGCTTCCAGAACAATCCAGCACTCGGCGCGCTTGGCTTTTTCACGGGACAGCTTGGTTTCGCCAAAGCCGTCTTCGACCGCGTCCAGCGCAACGTGAACTTCGTCACCGACCTTGATGGTCAGCTCGCCAGCTTCGTTGTAGAACTGCTCGAGCGGGATGACGCCCTCGGACTTCAGACCAGCGTGGACAGTAACCCAGTCACCGTCGATATCGACAACGATACCGGTGATGATCGCACCTGGTTGAAGGTTGAGGGTTTTCAGGCTTTCTTCAAAGAGTTCTGCAAAGCTTTCGCTCATTTTAATTCCTGTAGATTTGGGCGGAGAAAACGCCCATCAGCCGCACTCCAGACAATGCGGGTTCGTTCATAGTAAAGAAAGCGCACGGGCTAGGGACTGGTTTCCCGTGAGCTTTCTGGTCACCCGGCGATATCGCGGATTGCGATTTCGCTCATGATGCGTTCCAGCACCTGCTCGATGGACAATTCCGTGGAATCCAGCTGAATGGCGTCGGCCGCCGGTTTGAGCGGGGCCACCGCTCGCTGGGTGTCGCGTTCGTCACGCGCACGTATCTCATCTAGCAGACTCGACAGACTAACATCTTCGCCTTTGCCCTTCAACTGCAAGTAACGTCGACGCGCACGTTCCTCGGCACTGGCGGTCAGGAAGACCTTCAGTGGCGCATCAGGGAACACCACGGTGCCCATGTCACGGCCGTCGGCGATCAGCCCCGGGGCCTCGCGAAAGGCGCGCTGGCGCTGCAGCAAGGCTTCGCGCACGGCCGGCAGGGCCGCGACCTTCGAAGCGCCGGCGCCGGCGGTTTCGGTGCGAATGACGGTGCTGACTTCATCGCCTTCCAGAATGATGCGCTGCAACTGACCTTCGGTCGCGGCGATGAACTGAACATCCAGATGAGCGGCCAGCTGAGCCAGCAGCACTTCATTGTCCAGGGCCACCCCATGGTTGCCGGCATTGAAGGCCAGCAGGCGGTACAAGGCGCCGGAGTCAAGCAGGTTCCAGCCCAGGCGCTTGGCCAGGATGCCGGCCACGGTGCCCTTGCCCGAGCCACTAGGGCCGTCGATGGTAATTACTGGCGCGTGGGAAATCACGACTTGCCCTCTTCGGTTACACGGATCCCGACCTGGCCACACAGCGCCAGGAAGTTGGGAAAGGAGGTGGCGACATTGGCGCAATCGAGGATGCGCACCGGCCCGCTGGCCCGCAGCGCCGCCACACTGAAGGCCATGGCGACGCGATGATCGCCGTGGCCCTGGACTTCGCCGCCGCGCAGCGCGCCACCGTCGATGATTATGCCATCTTCGGTTGGCTGACAGGTTACACCCAAGGCACTGAGGCCATCGGCCATTGCCTGGATGCGGTCCGACTCCTTGACCCGCAGCTCCTGGGCGCCGCGCAGCACCGTACGCCCCTGGGCGCAGGCGGCGGCAATGAACAGCACAGGAAATTCATCGATGGCCAGAGGCACAAGCGCCTCGGGAATCTCGACACCCTGCAGTGCGGCCGAGCGCACATGCAGGTCGGCCACGGGCTCGCCGCCCACCTGCCGCAGGTTTTCCAGGCAAATGTCGGCACCCATCAGTTTCAGGATGTCGATGACACCCGTGCGGGTCGGGTTGACGCCCACGTGCTCCAGCACCAGGTCAGAGCCGTCGGCGATCGACGCGGCCACCAGGAAGAACGCGGCCGAGGAAATATCACCCGGCACTTCAATGCGCGTGGCTGTCAGGCCATGGCCGGATGCCAGCGACACAGCGCTACCCTGGATGGACACCGGGTAGCCGAAGCCGCGCAGCATGCGCTCGGTGTGGTCGCGGGTCGGCGCAGGCTCCGTCACACGGGTTTCACCTTGGGCGTACAAGCCCGCCAACAGCAGGCTGGACTTAACCTGGGCACTGGCGATGGGCAAGGTGTAATCAATCGCCGTGAGGCGCCGGCCACCCTTGATGGTCAGCGGCGGCAGGCCATTGAGGCCGGTGTCGATCTGCGCGCCCATTTCCCGTAGCGGCGCGGCCACGCGGCTCATTGGCCGCCTGGACAACGACGCGTCGCCGGTGAGCACAGTGTCAAAGCGCTGGGCCGCGAGCAGGCCGGCCAGCAGGCGCATGGACGTACCCGAATTGCCGACGTAGATCGGCCCCGGTGGTGGCTGCAGGCCATGCAGGCCAACCCCATGGATCGTCAAACGACCGTGGTGCGGGCCTTCGATGACGACGCCCATGTCCCGGAAGGCCTGCAAGGTTGCCAGGGCATCTTCCCCCTCCAGGAACCCTTCCACTTCGGTGGTACCGTCCGCCAGTGAACCGAGCATGATCGAACGGTGGGAAATGGACTTGTCGCCCGGCAGGCGCACGCTGCCCGACACGCGGCCGCCCGGCTGCGCGATGAAATTCAGGCCCTTGGCCGGGCGCTTGTCCACGTAGGCACGGCGCGCGAGGATCTTGCCGAAATGTTCGCGGGCGACCCGGGCACGGGTGAACACCCCAAGCATGTGGTGCCCATCACCGGCATCCACGGCATCGCGCAGGGCATCCAGGTCACTGCGGAACGTGTCCAGGGTGCGCAGCACGGCCTCGCGGTTGGCCAGGAAGATGTCGTGCCACATTACCGGGTCGCTGCCGGCGATGCGGGTAAAGTCTCGAAAGCCGCCCGCGGCATAGCGGAAGATTTCCAGGTTTTCATTGCGCTTGGCCAGCGAATCCACCAGGCCGAAAGCCAGCAGGTGCGGCAGATGGCTGGTGGCGGCCAGCACTTCGTCATGGCGCTCGATGGCCATGTGCTCCACATCGGCGCCCAAGGCGCGCCACAACGCGTCCACGACCGACAGCGCACGCGGCGCGGTCTCTTCCAGCGGCGTGAGGATAACCTTGTGGCGACGGAACAGCTCGGCGTTGGAGGCTTCCACCCCGCTCTGCTCGGAACCGGCGATAGGATGGCCAGGGACGAAATTGAGCAACTGCGCGGGCGCCAGCACCTCGCGGGCCGCACGCACGACGTTGCCTTTGGCGCTGCCCACATCGGTGAGTATCGCGCCACCCAGGTCAAGCACCGCCAGCCGGGCCAGGAGTTTCTCCATGGCCAGGATTGGCACCGCCAACTGAATCACGTCGGCGCCCTGGCACGCGGCAGCCAGGTCCTCTTCGCAGCGGTCTACCACCCCCAGCTCCACCGCCAGCTTGCGCGACTGCGGGTCCAGGTCCAGCCCGACCACCTCGCCACACAGGCCGCTTTCACGCACACCCTTGGCAAACGAACCACCAATCAGCCCAAGGCCGACGACTACCAGACGGCCGATCAACGGCGCAGGTTTTGCAACAAATGAAAAATCAGGCACGAGCCAGAACCTTGCTCAGCGCTTCCAGGAAACGGGCGTTTTCGGTGGGCAGGCCAATGGTCACCCGCAGGTGATCGGGCATGCCGTAGTTGGCGACGGGGCGCACGATCACACCTTCCTGCAACAAGCCCTGGAACACCGGCGCGGCCACGCGGCCCAGGTCGATGCAAAGGAAGTTGCCCTTGGACGGGATCCAGCCCAGCCCCAGTTCGCGGCAGCCGTTCTCCAACTGCTGCATGCCGAACTCGTTGAGCTCGCGGCTCTTGGCCAGGTAGTCGCTGTCGGCCAGCGCCGCGCAAGCGGCGGCCAGGGCCAGGCTGTTGACGTTGAACGGCTGGCGCACGCGGTTGAGCACATCGGCGATCACCGGCGATGACAACGCGTAACCCACGCGCAACGCCGCCAGCCCATAGGCCTTGGAGAAGGTCCGTGATACCAGCAGGTTGGGGAATTCACCCAGGTAGTCGAGGCCGTCCGGCAGGTCGCCACCGGTGGCGTACTCGATGTAGGCCTCGTCCAGCACCACCAGCACGTCCGACGGTACGTCACGCAGGAACGCATGCAGTGCCTGGGCGTTGAACCAGGTGCCGGTGGGGTTGTTGGGGTTGGCAACGAAGACAATACGCGTATTGGCATCGATAGCGGCCAGCATGGCCGGCAGGTCATGCCCCCACGCTTTCGCCGGCACCACGCGCGATTCCGCGCCTACCGCCTGGGTGACGATCGGGTACACGGCAAAGGCATGCTCGCTGAACACGGCATTCTGGCCGGGCGCCAGGTAAGCACGGGCCACCAGTTCGAGAATATCGTTGGAGCCATTTCCCAGGGTCACCTGACTGGCCTGCACGCGGCAGCGCTCGGCCAGGCGGGATTTCAGCTCGAACCCATTGCCGTCCGGGTAACGGGTCAGTTCGGCCAGCTCGTTGGCGATGGCTTCACGCACCTTGGGGCTGGCGCCCAGCGGGTTTTCGTTACTGGCCAGCTTGACGATGCTGGCCGGATCCAGGTTCAACTCGCGCGCCAGTTCATCCACCGGCTTGCCGGGCACGTACGGCGACAGCTTTTGTACGCCCGACTGTGCAAGGGCGAGAAAATCACTCATGGCTAGACCTCGGCGCTAAAACCTCAAAGTACAGCTTTCGGGTAGGAACCCAGCACCTTCAGTGCGACGGCTTCCTGGCTGATTTTTTCCAGCACGCCCTTGATCAGCGGGTCACGGTGGTGGCCAACGAAATCGATGAAGAACACGTAAGTCCATTTACCGCTGCGCGACGGACGAGTCTCGATGCGGGTCAGGTCGATGCCGTTGTCATGGAACGGCACCAGCAGTTCGTGCAGCGCGCCCGGGCGGTTGCTCATGGACACGATGATCGATGTCTTGTCGTCACCCGTTGGCGGCACTTCCTGGTTGCCGATGATCAGGAACCGGGTGGCGTTGTCCGGGCGGTCCTCGATCTTCTCGGCCAGGCGCTGCAGGCCGTACAGGCTGGCAGCCATGTCACCGGCGATGGCGGCGGAATTCCATTCACCCTTGACCCGCTTGGCCGCCTCGGCATTGCTGGACACCGCGATGCGCTCGACGTTGGGGTAATGGGCGTCCAGCCATTTGCGGCACTGGGCCAGCGACTGGGCGTGGGAGTAGATGCGGGTGATGGCATCGGTCTTGGTGTTCTCGCCGATCAGCAGGTGGTGGTGGATACGCAACTCCACCTCCCCGCAAATGACCATGTCGTGTTCCAGGAAGCTGTCCAGGGTGTGGTTGACCGCACCCTCGGTGGAATTTTCCACCGGCACTACGCCGAAATTGACCGCACCCGCGACCACTTCGCGAAACACTTCGTCGATGGCGGCCATTGGCTTGCTGACCACGGCGTGGCCGAAATGCTTCATGGCCGCCGCCTGGGTGAAGGTGCCTTCCGGCCCCAGGTACGCGACGTGCAACGGGTTCTCAAGGGCCAGACAGGAAGACATGACCTCGCGGAACAACCGCGCCATCTCTTCGTTGCTCAGCGGGCCCTTGTTGCGCTCCATGACGCGCTTGAGCACCTGGGCTTCGCGCTCGGGCCGGTAGAACACCGGCTTCTCGCCTTCGGCCAGGGATGCCATCTTCACCCGGGCGACTTCTTCCGCGCAGCGAGCGCGATCGCTGATCAGTTCGAGAATTTTCTCGTCCAATGTATCGATGCGGACCCGCAGGGCCTTGAGTTCCTGTTCAGACATCAGGCGTTTTCCTTTTCGAATTCGGTCATGTAAGTGACCAGAGCCTCGACGGCATCCAGGCCGAGGGCGTTGTAGATAGAGGCACGCATGCCACCGACCGAGCGGTGACCTTTCAGGTTCAGCAGGCCACGGGCGTCGGCACCGGCCAGGAAGGCCTTGTCCAGGCGCTCGTCCGCCAAACGGAACGGTACGTTCATCCACGAGCGGGCATTGTGAGAGATAGGGTTGGTGTAGAACTCGCTGCTGTCGATGAAACCGTACAGGCGGTCCTTCTTGGCGCGGTTGCGCACTTCCATCGCGGCCACGCCACCCTGCTCTTTCAGCCACTCGAACACCAGGCCCGACAGGTACCAGGAATAGGTGGCCGGGGTGTTGTACATCGAACCGTTATCGGCTGCGATCTTGTAGTCGAGCATGGTCGGACAGGCACTGCGGGCACGGCCCAGCAGGTCTTCGCGAACGATCACCACCACCAGGCCGCTGGGGCCGATGTTCTTCTGCGCGCCGGCGTAGATCATGCCGAACTGCGACACATCGATAGGGCGCGACAGAATGTCGGAGGACATGTCAACCACCAGCGGCACATCACCGGTCTGCGGCACCCAGTCGAACTCCAGGCCGCCGATGGTTTCGTTGGACGCATAGTGGACGTAGGCGGCACCCGGGGTCAGGTTCCACTCGTTCTGGCCAGGAATGGCCAGGTAGTCGTAAGGCTTGGCGCTGGCGGCGACATTGATGTTGCCGTAGCGACGCGCTTCCTCGATGGCCTTCTTCGACCAGATACCGGTCTCGATGTAGTCGGCGGTGCCGCCTTCAGGCAACAGGTTCAGGGGGATCTCGGCGAACTGCTGGCTGGCGCCGCCCTGCAGGAACAGCACCTTGTAGTTCGAGGGAATGGACAGCAGGTCACGCAGGTCCTGCTCGGCCTTTTCGGCAATGGACACGTAGTCGTCGCTGCGGTGGCTCATCTCCATCACGGAGAGGCCCTTGCCGCGCCAGTTCAGCATCTCGGCCTGGGCGCGCTGCAGAACAGCTTCAGGAAGCGCAGCAGGACCTGCGCAGAAGTTAAAGGCTCGGTTGCTCACATCCACTCTCGCTCTGCTTGATGTCTATTTGCATTGGCCGAGGGCGGTGGTGCCTGCTTCCCCAGCTTCGTCCGCCCCCACAGAGAACCTCTGCGGGACCGGGCGAAGCTGGGGGAAACAGACGCCACCGCCCCCAAGCCTTACACGCACGACTGTTGTTTATTCCTGCGGCAACTCATCGTCACCCGCGACGTCTTCCGGTGCATCGACACCGTCCACCGGCGCTTCGAAGCCTTCTTCGCCTTCGAGCAATTCCTCGCCCTCGACTTCCGATGGCTCCTGCACCCGCTCCAGGCCTACCAGCGTTTCGTCGCTGGCCAGCTTGATCAAGGTGACGCCCTGGGTGTTACGGCCCAGGCTGGAGACTTCACCGACACGGGTCCGCACCAGGGTACCCTGGTCGGAGATCAGCATGATCTCCTCACCGTCCAGTACCTGTACAGCCCCGACCAGGCGGCCGTTGCGCTCGTTGCTGACCATGGCGATCACGCCCTGGCCGCCACGCTTGTACTCGGGGAACTCGCTGATGGCGGTACGCTTACCATAACCACGCTCGGAAGCAGTGAGGATCTGGCTGCCTTCTTCCGGGATCAGCATGGAAATCAGCTTCTGGCCTTCCGGCAGGCGCATGCCGCGCACGCCGCGGGCGATACGGCCCATGGCCCGTACGTCGGACTCCTTGAAGCGGGTAACCTTGCCGCCGTCGGAGAACAGCATCACTTCACGTTCGCCGTCGGTGATGGCGGCGGAGATCAGTACGTCGCCCTCGTCCAGTTCCAGGGCAATCAGACCGACGCTGCGCTGACGGCTGAAGGACTCCAGCGGGGTCTTCTTCACGGTGCCGTTGGCGGTGGCCATGAAGATGAAGTGGCCTTCGGTGTATTCCTCGACCGGCAGCATGGTGGTGATGTACTCGCCATCGTCCAGCGGCAGCAGGTTGACCAGCGGGCGACCACGGGCGGCACGGGAGGCCTCCGGGATCTCGTAGGTCTTGAGCCAGTAGACCTTGCCTTTGCTGGAGAACAGCAGCAGGGTGGTATGGCTGTTCGCTACCAGCAGGTGAGCGATGTAGTCTTCATCCTTCACGCCGGTGGCCGACTTGCCCTTGCCGCCGCGGCGCTGGGCCTGGTAGGCAGCCAGTGGCTGGGTCTTGGCGTAGCCGCCGTGGGAAATGGTCACCACGCGCTCTTCTTCCGGGATCATGTCACCCAGGGTCAGGTCCAGGCGCGCATCGAGAATCTCGGTGCGGCGCACATCGCCGTATTCGGCGCGGATCACTTCCAGCTCTTCGCGGATCACTTCCATCAGGCGCGCGGCGCTGTTGAGGATGCGGATCAGCTCGCCGATCTGGTTGAGGATTTCCTGGTACTCGGCCAGCAGCTTCTCGTGCTCCAGGCCGGTCAGGCGGTGCAGGCGCAGGTCGAGGATGGCCTGGGCCTGTTCCGGCGACAGCCAGTACTTGCCATCACGCAGGCCATATTGCGGGTCCAGATTCTCGGGGCGCGAGGACTCGGCGCCGGCCGCTTCCACCATGGCCACCACGGCGCTGGATTCCCAGGCGGTGCTGACCAGGGCTTCCTTGGCCTCGGAAGGCGTTGGCGAGGCCTTGATCAGGGCGATGACCGGGTCGATGTTCGACAACGCCACGGCCTGGCCTTCCAGGATATGGCCACGCTCGCGGGCCTTGCGCAGTTCGAAGACGGTACGGCGGGTCACCACTTCGCGGCGGTGACGCACGAATGCCTCGAGCAGGTCCTTGAGGTTCAGCACACGTGGACGGCCATCGATCAGCGCGACGACGTTGATGCCGAACACGGCCTGCATCTGGGTCTGGGCGTACAGGTTGTTGAGGATGACCTCAGGCACTTCGCCACGGCGCAGCTCGATGACGATACGCATACCGTCCTTGTCGGACTCGTCGCGCAGCTCGGTGATACCTTCCAGTTTCTTCTCTTTCACCAGCTCGGCGATCTTCTCGATCAGGCGAGCCTTGTTCAGCTGGTACGGCAGCTCGGTGACGACGATCTGCTGGCGGCCACCGACCTTGTCGATGTCTTCCACCGTGGAGCGGGCGCGCATGTAAATGCGGCCACGACCGGTGCGGTAGGCTTCGATGATGCCGGCGCGGCCGTTGATGATGGCGGCGGTCGGGAAGTCGGGGCCAGGAATGAACTGCATCAGTTCATCGATGGTGATGTCGGCGTTGTCGATCAGCGCCAGGCAGCCGTCGATGACTTCGCCCAGGTTGTGCGGCGGAATGTTGGTGGCCATGCCCACGGCGATGCCGCTGGAACCGTTGACCAGCAGGTTGGGGATGCGCGTTGGCATCACCGCCGGAATCTGTTCGGTGCCGTCGTAGTTGGGCACCCAGTCCACGGTTTCCTTGTGCAGGTCAGCCAGCAGTTCGTGCGCCAGCTTGGTCATGCGTACTTCGGTGTATCGCATGGCCGCGGCGTTGTCGCCGTCCACCGAACCGAAGTTGCCCTGGCCGTCCACCAGCAGGTAGCGCAGGGAGAAAGGCTGGGCCATGCGAACGATGGTGTCGTAGACCGCGGTGTCACCGTGGGGGTGGTACTTACCGATCACGTCACCGACCACACGGGCGGATTTCTTGTACGGTTTGTTCCAGTCGTTACCCAGCTCGCTCATCGCAAACAGAACGCGGCGATGCACGGGCTTCAAGCCATCACGCGCATCAGGCAGTGCACGCCCGACGATGACGCTCATCGCGTAGTCGAGGTAGGACTGTCTCAGTTCGTCTTCGATATTGACCGGGAGGATTTCTTTGGCCAGTTCGCCCATGAGAAGCCTGATTCCTTTTTCTGGTGAAACTCCGCGACATCCACCGGGACGTGCGAAGCTCGCCGCCGACGGCCAGTGCCGCGAGGCGACTTACGACAAATCAACGAGTTATGCTCAGGATCTGCGCAGTGGGGGCCGCGCCTATAGGCGACCCTGGAAACCGTCGGATGTTACCACAATCGCCGTCAGGCACCTATCCCCCTCAAGGCTTGCAAACCCATTAATTCATGGGCAAACGAGCTTGAAGGTGGGTCTGAGGGGCTTTCGGGGGGATGGTGGGTATTTTTGGGTGGTTTTTTGGGCGACTCTGGGCGGGTTGGGTGGCGCCTGCTTCCCAGGCAAGCCTGGTCCCACACCTTTCGCAGCAGCAGTGCCAGGGAGGCAAAGCACTTAGCCTTGGAGGCATGGCAAGCATACGGGTGTGGGACCGGGCTTGCCCGGGAATAGCCGCATAACACCCAAACATCTCGAAACCACCCCGCCCTTCAGCCCTTGCAGAATCCACCTAAGGTTTACAGACCTCACCAAATAAAGGGCAAAGGACATGCCTCTTCATAATGAAAAACGCCTGCGCGTTGGCCGTATTTCAGAAGTCGGTCGCGTTTATCTGATCACAACATGCACCACCAACCGAAACCCCTACTTCCAGGACTGGCGAATCGGACGACTCGTGGTCAGGGAACTCATGCGAGAACAAATGGAAGGCAACGCTTTCAGCTTCGCTTGGGTTCTGATGCCCGACCATCTTCACTGGCTGGTGGAACTCAAATGCGGCAATTTGTCGGCCATGGTCCGGCGGGTCAAATCGCTTTCCACACGAAGCCTGAATGCCGCTACCCATCAAAGCGGTGGGATTTGGCAGAAAGGTTTTCATGATCGCGCATTACGTCGAGAAGAAGACCTGAAGGCTACCGCCCGCTATGTCATTGCCAACCCCTTGCGGGCAGGCCTGGTAGAAAGAATTGGGGATTATCCCCTCTGGGATGCCGCCTGGATTTGACTCGCCAGGTGACAAGGGGCCGGATGGGTGGCGCCTGCTTCCCAGGCAAGCCTGGTCCCACACCTTTCGCGGCAGTAGCACCATGGAGGCAAAGCCATTAACCGTTGGGTGTGGGACCGGGCTTGCCCGGGAAGCGGTGCACCCCCATCAATGCAACCGCTTGCGGCACATCAACTGCGCCATCTTCGCTGCATCCGGCCGCTCCACGACGCCCTTCTCAGTCACGATCGCGTCGATCAGGTCGGCCGGCGTTACATCGAATACCGGGTTGAAAACCTCGACATCAGCGCCCACGCGCTGCCCCCCGACCTCCAGCAGCTCACTGGCGGCGCGCTCCTCCAGGTGAATGTCGTCGCCGCTGGCCAGGCTCATGTCGATGGTCGAACTGGGCGCCACCACCATGAAACGCACGCCGTGATGCATGGCGGTGACCGCCAACTGGTAGGTGCCGATCTTGTTGGCCACGTCGCCGTTGGCAGCGATGCTGTCGGCCCCCACCACGACCCAGGTGATGCCCTTGGTTTTCATCAGGTGGGCCGCCGCGGAGTCGGCGTTGACGGTGACCGGAATGCTTTCATTGGCCAACTCCCAGGCCGTGAGGCGCGAGCCTTGCAGCCAAGGGCGCGTTTCGTCGACAAACACCCGCTCGACCATTCCCTCGATGAACGCCCCGCGAATGACCCCCAGGGCGGTACCAAAGCCGCCGGTGGCCAGCGCACCGGTATTGCAATGGGTTAGCAGGGCCTGCATGTTGCCCTGATGGCGGCGAATGAGGTCTACCCCCAGCTGTGCCATGGTCAGGTTGGCTTCGCGGTCACTTTCGTGGATGGCAATGGCCTCGGCTTCCAGCAACGCCAGAGCATCCGGGTACTGACGAACACGCGTGAGCCGCTCACGCATGCGGTTCAGCGCCCAGGACAGATTGGCCGCGGTCGGCCGGGCGGCGGCCAGGGTGCGGAAATCGGCGTCCAGCGCCGACACCCAATCCCCGCCCTGCGCCTGACGCTGGCGAGCTGCCAGCACCAGGCCGTAGGCGGCACTGATACCAATGGCCGGCGCACCGCGCACCACCATGGCACGGATGGCCTCGGCGACCCCGGCAGCGTCGGTGTAGGCCAGCCAGTTCTGCTCCACAGGCAGGGCACGCTGGTCAAGCAAATGCAGGGTACCGTCACGCCAATCAATGGCCCTGACTTTCTCTGCTGCCAATAGACGTTCGCGCATTGCCTACCCCTGATCTGAAAGCCGACATCAAAAGCGGTCGATTATAGCGATCCCCCGGGGAAGACGCTCGGGTATACTTCGCCATCATCGATTGAAAGCACCGGATATTTCCCATGCCCAATGCCACCTCGCCACTCGACCTGCTGCTCCTGCCCACGTGGCTGGTGCCCGTGGAACCGGCCGGCGTTGTGCTCAAGGACCACGGCCTGGGCATCCGCGATGGCAATATAGTATTCATCGGCCCGCGCGCGGAAGCCTTGAAGCACCCGGCGGCAGAGGTGCGGGAGTTGCCCGGCATGCTGCTGACCCCTGGCCTCGTCAATGCCCATGGCCACGCCGCCATGACCCTGTTCCGCGGACTGGCCGACGACCTGCCGCTGATGACCTGGCTGGAAAACCACATCTGGCCAGCCGAAGCCCGCTGGGTGGACGAGGATTTCGTGCGCGACGGCACCGACCTCGCCATCGCCGAGCAACTGAAAGGCGGGATAACCTGCTTTTCGGACATGTATTTCTACCCGCGCACCGCCAGCGAAAGGGTGCACCACAGCGGCATGCGCGCGCAGATCAGCATCCCGGTGCTGGACTTCCCCATTCCCGGTGCGCGCGACGCCGACGAGGCCCTGCACCTGGGCATGGAGCTGTTCAGCGACCTCCGGCACCACCCACGCCTTTGCGTTGCATTCGGCCCCCACGCCCCTTATACCGTGGGGGACGCCAGCCTGGAGAAAATCCGCGTGCTGGCCGACGAACTGGACGCCCCCATCCAGATGCACATCCATGAAACCGCCTTCGAAGTGGAGCAGGCCGTGGCCGCCACCGGCGAGCGCCCGCTGGCACGCCTGGCGCGGCTGGGCCTGCTCGGCCCGCGATTGCAAGCGGTGCACATGACCCAGATCAATGAAGACGACCTGGCCCTGCTGGTGGAAAGCAATACCAGCGTGGTGCACTGCCCCGAGTCCAACCTGAAACTGGCCAGTGGCTTCTGCCCGGTGGAACGCCTGTGGCAGGCCGGCGTCAATGTGGCAGTAGGCACCGACGGCGCCGCCAGCAACAATGACCTGGACCTGCTGGGCGAAACCCGTACCGCCGCGCTGCTGGCCAAGGCTGTAGCAGGCAGTGCCACGGCCCTGGATGCCCACCGGGCGCTGCGCATGGCCACCCTGAACGGTGCCCGCGCATTGGGACTGCAGGCGTCCATCGGCTCGCTGGAAATAGGCAAGGCCGCGGACATCACCGCCTTCGACCTGTCGGGGCTGGCGCAACAACCGATCTACGACCCGGTGTCGCAATTGATCTACGCCACGGGGCGCGAGTGCGTGAAGCACGTCTGGGTGGCCGGCAAGACCCTGCTCGAAGACCGACGCCTCACGCGCCTGGACGAACAGGGGCTGGTCGACACAGCCCAACGCTGGGGCCAGCGCATTGGCGCCCGGCACGAATAACCGTCACGGCGGCCCCCAGGCCGCCGGCAACACACCGATTTCAAGCAAGTTTTCAGAGGACACCCCCATGAGTAACGTCGACCACGCCGAAATCGCCAAGTTCGAAGCCTTGGCGCACCGCTGGTGGGACCGCGAAAGCGAGTTCAAGCCACTGCACGACATCAACCCGATGCGGGTCAACTGGATCGACGAACGCACCAAGCTGGCCGGCAAGAAGGTGCTGGACGTAGGCTGCGGCGGCGGCATTCTCAGCGAGGCCATGGCCCTGCGCGGCGCGACCGTGACCGGTATCGACATGGGCGAAGCGCCGCTGGCCGTCGCCCAGTTGCACCAGCTGGAGTCCGGCGTGCAGGTGCAATACCGGCAGATCACCGCCGAAGCCCTGGCCGAGGAAATGCCCGCTCAGTTCGACGTGGTCACCTGCCTGGAAATGCTGGAGCACGTGCCGGACCCGTCCTCGGTCATTCGCGCCTGCTTCAAGATGGTCAAACCCGGCGGCCAGGTGTTTTTCTCCACCATCAACCGCAACCCCAAGTCTTACCTGTTCGCCATCATCGGTGCCGAGTACATCCTCAAGCTGATGCCCCGCGGCACCCACGACTTCAAGAAATTCATCCGCCCCTCCGAACTGGGCGCCTGGGCCCGCACGGCAGGCCTGGCGGTCAAGGACATCATCGGCCTGACCTACAACCCGCTGACCAAGCATTACAAGCTGGCCGCCGACGTCGACGTCAACTACATGGTCCAGACCCTGCGGGAGGAGTGATCGATGCGCTTGAGAGCGGTTCTCTTCGACATGGACGGTACCCTGCTGGACACGGCGCCGGACTTCATCGCCATCTGCCAGGCCATGCTCGCCGAACGCAACCTGCCGGCCATCGATGACCAATTGATCCGTGACGTGGTCTCCGGCGGCGCCAAGGCCATGGTCTCGGCCACCTTTGCCCTGTCACCCCAGGCACCGGAATTCGAGGCCTTGCGCCTTGAGTTCCTAGAGCGCTACCAAGTGGGTTGCGCCGTGCACAGCCACCTGTACGAAGGCATGGCCGAGCTGCTGGACGACATCGAAAAGGCAGGCCTGCGCTGGGGCGTGGTCACCAACAAGCCCGTGCGCTTTGCCGAGCCGATCATGCAGCAACTGGGCCTGGCCGAGCGCTCGGCACTGCTGATCTGCCCGGACCACGTGACCCACAGCAAACCCGACCCGGAGCCCCTGACCCTGGCGTGCAAGATGCTGGACCTGGACCCCGCCAGCGTGCTGTTCGTGGGCGATGACCTGCGCGACATCGAATCAGGCAGGGACGCGGGCACTCGCACGGCCGCGGTCCGCTATGGCTACATCCACCCCCACGACAACCCCAGCCACTGGGGCGCGGATGTGGTAGTGGACCGGCCGCTGGACCTGCGCAAGGTGCTTGACCAGGCGCTGTGCGGCTGCTGACCTGACAACCGGCGTCACCTGCCGCGATGTGGGACCGGGCGCCGATGCAAACCCAAAGGACAACCCATGTTCGATTACACCGCCCCACCCGGCCTGCTCAACGGCCGCGTCATCCTGGTCACCGGTGCCGGCCGCGGCATTGGTGCCGCCGCAGCCCTGGCCTATGCCGCCCACGGCGCTACCGTGCTGTTGCTCGGCAAGACCGAAGCCAACCTGGACCAGGTCTACGACCAGATCCAGGCCGCCGGCCACCCCCAGCCCGTGGTCATCCCCTTCAATCTGGAAACCGCGCTGCCCCACCAGTACGACGAACTGGCGGTGATGATCGAGAACGAATTCGGCCGCCTCGACGGCCTGCTGCACAACGCTTCGATCATCGGCCCGCGCACGCCGGTGGACCAGCTCAGCGGCGAGCACTTCATGCGCGTGATGCACATCAACGTCAACGCCATGTTCATGCTCACCAGCACGCTGCTGCCGTTGCTCAAGCTGTCCGCGGACGGGTCGGTGGTGTTCACTTCCAGCAGCGTCGGGCGCAAGGGCCGGGCGTACTGGGGAGCGTATGGGGTGTCGAAGTTCGCCACCGAAGGGCTGATGCAGACCCTGGCAGACGAACTCGATACCATGGGCGCCTTGCGCGCCAACAGCATCAACCCGGGCGCCACCCGCACCAGCATGCGGGCCCAGGCTTACCCTGCCGAAGCCCCGGAGAAAAACCCGCTGCCCGAGGCCATCATGCCGGTGTACCTGTACTTGATGGGCCCGGACAGCAAGGGCGTGAACGGCCAGGCGTTCAACGCCCAGTAAAGCGTCAGTGCTGGGCGATGGCCACCACGCGCTCACGGCGCACGGTGCGCTGCTCCAGCTCCAGGGCCATGCAGCGCTCCAGGAAATTGAACATGTAGTCGTAGCTCATGCAGATGGCGCGGCGCAGCTCTGCCTGCAAGGCGCGGCTGGGGTTGTGCCCGGCCAGCGTGCAGATGATCTCCAGCGCCTCCCACGGGTGCGCATCATCATACTGAGCATGCATCTTCAGCCATTTCATGGCGCGCTTGCGGCCTTCCTCAGGGAAGGCGTTGGCATAGGTATCGTTCTCGCACACAACGGCGGACCATTCACCAGTAGCCCCTTCGATGGCGTAATTGGTCGCCGCCATGGCGATGATCAGCGAGTCGGCCGTGGTGCTCTGCCAGCACCAGTGGCTCAGGGACAGCAGTTCGGCAGGCACTTCCTGAGCCTGCAGATCTTCCAGCGTGACGCCGTGGGCGTTGCACCAATGCACCCAATAATCGGCATGGTTGAGCTCCACGCGAATGTTGCGCATCAACCAGCGCCGCGCCATGTCTTCGCCGGGGTGGCGGCCGAAGCGCGTCTTGGTCAGGCTGTTGGCCATGTACAGGGAGAACTGCTCGACGACCGGCCACCCACCGATCAGGTACTGGCGCATGGTCTTGGCGCTGAGCGTTGCATCGCGCATATGGCGGTACAGCTCATGCTCGACCACCCGGCGCTTGCTTTCGCTGCAATCGCGGATCAGTTGCTGAGCCCAGAGCGGGTAACTGGTGGCTTCCATGAGGGGGCCAGTACGGACGAACGCCTCGATCACTTTTCAGATTCCTTCTTTATGGAGTGATGGTCACGGCTGCCAGCGTCAGCGAAACGTCCCCGGCGCCGTGAACAACAAAGGGCGGGGGCGGATCTCGCGTCGCTGCAGACTTTCGCAGGTGAATACCTGTGGACGTTCTATCAGATAACCCTGGGCATAATCTACCCCGATTTCCAACAGCGCCTGCTCTATCAGGGGAGTTTCGACGAACTCGGCGATGGTTTGCTTGCCCATCACATGGCCAATATGGTTGATGACCTCAACCATGGCGCGGTTCACGGGGTCATCGAGCATGTCCTTGACGAAACTGCCGTCGATCTTCAGGAAGTCCACCGGCAAGTGCTTGAGGTAGGCGAACGACGACATGCCGGCGCAGAAATCGTCGAGCGAGAACCGGCATCCCAGGCCTTTGAGTTCGTTGATGAAGCGGATGGCGCTGCCCAGGTTGGAGATGGCGGCCGTCTCGGTGATTTCAAAGCAGATCAGCTCCGGCGGTATGGAAAACCGCTGGAATTGCTCACGCAGGTAGGCCAGGAAGGCGTCATCACCGATGCTGGTGCCGGACAGGTTGATAGCGCAGATAGCCAAGGGCTGGGAGGCGCCTTCGGTCAGGCACTGCTGAATGACCTTGAACACATTTTGCACTACCCAGCGGTCCAGGGCCGTCATCAAGCCATAACGCTCGGCGGCGGGAATGAAGTTCTCCGGCATGATCACCCGCCCGCCTTCATCGTGCAGGCGCAGGAGGATTTCCACATGGCCACCGGAATTATCGGTACGCCCCAGCGAGGCGATTTCCTGGGCATAGAGGACGAAACGATTCTCCTCCAGGGCCATGTGCAGCCGCTGCACCCACGCCATCTCACCGAAGCGCATGGACAATTCGGTGTCGTCGGCATGGTAGACCTGGACTCGGTTTCGACCTTTTTCCTTGGCCATGTAGCACGCCATGTCGGCGGCGCGCAGTGAGGCTTCCAGCGTGGAAGGCGCCTGCGCGATGTGCACCAGGCCGATACTGACCGTGGTGACGAACGGCCGCCCCTTCCAGACGAAATGCAGGTTCTGCACGGTCTGACGCAGGTTTTCGGCAATGCGTTCAGCCATGTCGCCCGGGCAGTTTTCCAGCAGAATGCCGAATTCGTCGCCGCCCAGCCGTGCCAGCGTATCGCCTTCGCGCAGGCCCGATTGCAGCAAGGTGCAGATGTGCCGCAGCAACTCGTCACCCGCGGCATGGCCGCAGGTGTCATTGACCAGCTTGAACTGGTCCAGGTCCAGAAACATCAGTGAGTGGCGGCTCTGGGCGCGGTTGAGCTTGCCCAGCGCCTGCTCGAGGCGGAATTCGAATTCGCGACGGTTGGCCAGACCGGTCAGGGCATCATGGGTCGCCTGCCACGACAGGTTGGCGATGTACTGGCGTTCCTGGGTCATGTCATGCAGCACCAGCACGGTGCCGCTGATGCGCCCATCGGTGCGAATGGGCGCCCCTACCAGCGTCACCGACACGGTACTGCCGTCCAGGCGCTGGATCAGCTTGGCGTGCTCGCTGCCCCCGGACAACTGCCCCGCCAGAATATGTTCGATGAGGGTAAAGCTGTCTTTCTCGGCATTCTCGTCCAGCAGGTTGAACAACGAAGCCAGCGGCAAGCCATTGGCCTGCTCGGCGTTCCAGTGGGTCAGTTGCTCCGCCGCCGGGTTCATGTAGGCGATGCAACCGTCGAAGTCGGTGGCGATCACCCCGTCGCCGATGGAGGCCAGGGTCACCTGGGCCCGCTCCTTTTCCAGCTCCAAAGCATTGGCAAAGGCATGGCGCTGGCCCAACAGGCGGTGCACGCGCCATAGCGCCAGGGCGATAAGCAGCACCGCCGTGCCCAGGTTCACCACCATCAGCAGGCGCCACAAGAACCGCGACCCCTCGCCCAGGGCATCGCTGAAGGCCTTGGCCGCGGGCGTGACGCCGTCGTTGATGGCCAGGATCTGATCCTTCCAGCGCATGATGTCTTCTTCGGTGGCACTGCCCCGGCTGATGCCGGCATGCATCTGCTGGGCCACGTTGTCCAGTTGCACCAGGTAACTGTCGCCCACGGTCCAGCGCTCGATGGCGCGTTCCAGATAACTGAAGTGGCGGAAATTGAGGTAGAGCCAGATGAGGCTGGACACATCGTCGGGATGGTTGCCGCCCTGGAGAATACCTTGGCGCGCCGCCACCAGGTCGGGGGCCGGCCGGTCCAGGGCCACGCGCAGGTCATGGCTGCCCTGTGGCACGGCGATGGCGGCCTGGTATTTGCTGAAAATGCGCTCGTCGCGGCTGTCGGCGTAGAGATTCAGATAATAGATGGCGTCTTTCTGGCCCTTGGACCACAGGCTCTCACCCGCCACATAGCCTCGTACGGCCGACAACGCGTACAGGCTGATGCAACCCAATAGTGCCTGGAACAGCACGACTGCGATAAATGGCCAGACGATGCCCAATAATCTCGGCGTTTCGAGAGTCCGATTTTGCTTCATGAGGTCCCTTGCATCAGCAGCGCCAGACAACCACCAGGGAAAACTCCAGTTCCATCAGCACAGCCTAGGCGAAAACTGCGCGAACAGGGGATTTCTGGCGGTCAGGCATCTTGTTTCGTTCAACGCGGCACTTTACAGGCCTATCCAAATGAATGGCTAGCGTTGTCTTTGGTACAAATGTACCGGTAACGCCCGCACTAGACCTGTTGCAGGTGGCCGTACAAGCGCGCGTAAAGTCCGCCCTCCGCAATCAGCTGCTGGTGATCGCCGTCCTCGGCGATGCGGCCGCCGTCGAACACCAGCACCCGGTCGGCCTGCTTCACCGCCGAAAGACGGTGGGCGATGATCAACGTGGTACGCCCGCCCAGAAAGCGCGCCATGGCCTGGTGCAGGTTGTACTCGGTGGCGGCATCCAGCGCCGATGTGGCTTCGTCGAGGATGACCACCTGCGGATTGGCCAGGATCATCCGCGCGATAGCCAGGCGCTGGCGCTGGCCGCCGGACAGGCGCACCCCGGAACGGCCGACGATGCTGTCCAGGCCCTGAGGCAACGCACGGATAGTAGTGTCCAGCTGGGCCGTTTCCAGCGCCTGCCAGCAGGCGTCGTCACTGCGCTCACGGCCCAGGGTGAGGTTGGCGCGCACGGTGTCGTTGAACAAAGCGGGGTGCTGCAGGACCACCGCCACATGTTCGCGCAAGGTCGCCAGGCCGATTTCCTGCTGGGTGCAGCCGCCAAAACGGATCACGCCGCTCTGGGGCGTGTATAGCCCCAGCAGCAGTTGCACCAGGGTGCTCTTGCCACCGCCACTGGCGCCGACGATGGCGACTTTCTCGCCAGGGCCGATGGACAGGTTCAACTGGTCCAGCACTTTTTCCTCGCCATACCCGAAACTCAGGTCGCGCACCTCGATTCCCACCGTCTCGCGGTTACGGAACGGGTTGATGCCGCCAGGGTATTGAGGCTCGTCGGCACGGGCCAGCAACTCGTTGATCCGCGTCAAGGCACCATCGGCGGCGTAGTAGGCATATTGCAGGTTGAGCAGTTGCTCCACCGGCCCGATCATGAACCACAGGTAACTGAACACCGCCAGCATCTGGCCGATGGACAGGTCGGAAAACAGCACGGTGAGCATGGCCACGGCACGGAAGATGTCGATGCCGAACTGGAACAGCAAGCCGCTCGCCCGGGCCGACGCGTCACTCTTCCACTGCGACGCCACGGCGTAGTCACGCACCTCGCGTGCACGCTGGCCAAGGCGCCCGAGAAAAAAGCCCTGACGGTTGCCGGCACGCACTTCCTGAATGGCGTCCAGGGTTTCGGTGAGTGCTTGAGTGAACCGCGCCGTGCTGTCGTTTTCCAGCTTCTTCAGGGACTTGACCCGCTTGCCCAATTGCACGGTGGCAAAGATCACCAACGGGTTGAACAGCAGAATCAGCAGCGCCAGCTTCCAGTTCATCCACATCAGGATGGCCGCGGTGCCGACCAGGGTAAGCATGGCGACCAGAAAGCGGCTGAGCGTCTCGCCAACGAATTTGTCCAGGGTGTCCAGGTCAGTGACCAGGTGCGTGGCGACGGTGCCACCGCCCAGGCTTTCGTATTCACTCAGGGAAATACGCTTGAGGCGCTCGATCAGGCGGATGCGCAGGCGGTAGACGACGTCCTTGGCCAGCCCGGCGAAGAGCTTGGCCTGCACCACGTTGAACACCAGCGCCAGGCAGCGCAGACAGAAGGTCACCAGCAACATCAGGCCAATGTAGCCGGCCGCCTGCTGCCAGGCCGAAGGCAACGCATGGTCCATGACCTTGAGGGCCGCGTCGCCATGGCCCAGTAACACTTCGTCCACCAGCAACGGCAGCAACAGCGGAATCGGTACGCTGCACAGGGTGGCCAGCACGGCCACGCCATTGGCGATCCACAGGGCTTTACGGTGCCTCAGGGCCAATTGCCGGATATTCGCCCAACTGAGCCGGTCAGGGCTGACCGGCTCGGGCCGCAGGGGCAATTCGGTCGGCCCGGGCAGTTCAAGCATGGGCGGCCCTTTCCAGCCAGCGGGCAAACAGCGGAGCCAGTTCGTCCAGCGGCTGGTAGCCATTGGTCAACAACGCCATCTGCCCGCCACGCTGGGCGAGCATGGTGGGGAAACCGGCGATGTTGAGGTCGCGCACCCAGCTGAAATCGTCCGCGGTGGCGCTGAGCAACTCGGCGCTGTCGAAGGCCGCGGCGAATTCGATACGCGGAATGCCGGCCGCTTCAGCCAACTCCACCAGCACCGCCACCTGGGTCACGTCGCGCCCCTGGGCGTAGAACGCGTGCTGGATCAGCTTGGCCATGTCCCAGGCCGCGCCCTCGTCGAGGCTACGCACCGCCACCACGGCACGGCACGCAGGCTCGGTGTCATAAACGAAGCCCTCGGGCATTGCCCCCTCGAACTTGAAGGGCTGGCCGGTGGCGTCATGCACGGCGTGCCAGTGGTGCAGGATGCTGCTGCGCAGGGACGGTTCCAGGGCAGCCCCGCCCCCTGTGCGCAACCCCCCCATGACCAGGTGCACGCCCACGCCGGCGGCCTTCGCCTGCTGGATCAGTGCTTCGGCCACCGGGGCAAAACCCCAGCACCAGGAACACATGGGGTCCATCACGTACAGCAGGCGGGTTTGCATGGCGTCAGTCCTGGGCGGCTTTGCGGTAATTATGGCCTATCGGGTGAGGAAGATTGCGCGCCTTTGCCAATTCAATTTGTTTCTGGCGGTCGATGGCGCTCTTGCGGGTCTTTTCGCTGAGGCTGTCCCAGCAATGAGGGCAACTGATACCCGGCGAATAGTGCTCGCTGGCACGGTCCTGCGCACTGATGGGGGTGCGGCAGGCGTGGCACTGGTCGTAGTCGCCTTCGGTCAGGTCGTGGCGCACGGTGACGCGGTTGTCGAACACGAAGCAGTCACCCTGCCATTTGGTTTCTTCCTGAGGCACCTCTTCCAGGTACTTGAGAATCCCGCCCTTGAGGTGAAACACCTCGCCGAAGCCCTCACCCAGCATATAGCTGGAAGCCTTCTCGCAGCGGATGCCACCGGTGCAGAACATGGCGACCTTCTTGTGCACCGCGGGGTTGAAGTTGGCCTTGATGTAGTCCGGAAATTCGCGGAACGAGGTGGTCTTGGGGTCAATGGCGCCCTCGAAGGTGCCAATGGCCACTTCGTAGTCGTTACGGGTGTCGATCAGCAGCACTTCGGGGTCGCTGATCAGGGCGTTCCAGTCCTTGGGGTCGACGTAGGTGCCGACGCTGCGGTTAGGGTCCACGCCGGGCACGCCCAGGGTCACGATTTCCTTCTTGAGCTTGACCTTGGTGCGGTAGAACGGCTGCTCGTCGCAGTACGACTCCTTGTGGTCGATGTCCACCAGCCGCGGGTCGTTGCGCAGCCAGGCCATCAGGCCGTCGATGCCTTCGCGGGTGCCGGACACGGTACCGTTGATGCCTTCCTCGGCGATCAGCAGGGTGCCTTTGATGCCGTTGTCGACCATGGCGTTGAGCAGAGGCTCGCGCAGGTCAACGTAATCTTCCAGGGTGACGAACTTGTACAGTGCCGCCACGACAATGGCTTGTGTCATGGGTAAAAACTCCAGGTGGTCATCCTCGCAAAGGAAGGACCGGGTCGAAAAACACGTGAGTTGAAACGACTGTAGGAGCGCCCCACCCTCCCCACGAATGGGGGGGCGGAGTGCTCCTACAGGGGAACCTAAGGCCGCGATTCTATCAAAAAAGCGGCCCTGCAAGTATTGCTCTGGATCAATGCCCGCCCGCGCACGTAGGCGATGCCGGCGCTGCGCCGACGGCCGCCCATTCCTCGGGGGTGTAGGTGTGCTGGGCCAGGGCATGGAATTGACCCATCAGCTCACCCAGGGTGGCATAGACCATCTGCTGGCGCTTCACGCGGCTCAGGCCCACGAATTGCTCGCACACCAGTACCACCTTGTAATGGGTTTCCTGGCCTCGGCTGTGCATGTGGCTCTCGTCGAGCACCTGCACATGAACCGGGTTCAGGGCGCCGAGCGCCTGCTCAATGCGTTGCTGCATGGACATGGCTGGCCCCGCTTACGGCTTCTTGGCCGGTGCGGCGGCTGGGGCCGCGGCTTTTGGCGGCGCCAGCTCATTGGTCATGTCAGACAGCAGCTTGTTGACCACCGGCACGGCGCTTTCCAGCTTCTGTTGGGTGATCTGGGCCGACTGCTGAGTGACCGCGGGCATTTTTTCCAGCACTTTCTTGCCCAGAGGCGACTGGTAGAACTTGACCAGGTCCTTGAGCTCCTGCTCGGTGAAGGTGTCGGTGTACAGCTTGATCATGTCCGGCTTCAGTTTCGGCCAGCCAATGGCCTGGTCCAGGGCAGCGTTGGCCTTGGCCTGGTAGGTTTCCAGCACCGCGCGCTTGGCTTCCGGCGCCTTGGTCTGCTCGAAGCGCTGGGCAAACATCTGCTGTACCTGCATGTAGACCGGAGTCCCGAGCTTGTCGGCGTGCGCCATCATCAGGAACGATTCAGCACTGGCGTTGTGGCTGGCGGTGTCGGCGAAAACCTGGCCGCTGGCGCAGACCAGAGCAACCGCGGTACAGATGGCACGAAGACGGGTCATCGAGTTTCCTTAAGTTAGCAGGCGAGGTAATTCCCCCGGAATCAAACATTCTGCGCCCAAGCGAGCCTATCACTCAACCCCGGCACAGGCCCCGGCACATGAAACCTGATGGAACCGCCAGGCCGTTGCACAGCCTAAACTGCGAATCAAGCCCGTTCAGGAGGACCATCGCATGAGCCGAACAGAAACTGACAGCCTGGGACCTATCGAAGTTCCCGAAGAGGCGTACTGGGGTGCGCAGACCCAGCGCTCGCTGATCAACTTCGCCATCGGCGACCAGCGCATGCCCTTGGCGGTGTTGCATGCCCTGGCACTGATCAAGAAGGCGGCGGCGCGGGTCAATGACCGCAACGGCGACCTGCCCGCCGACATCGCCCGGCTCATCGAACAAGCCGCCGATGAGGTGCTGGACGGCGAACATGACGACCAGTTCCCGCTGGTGGTGTGGCAAACCGGCAGCGGTACCCAGAGCAACATGAACGTCAACGAGGTGATCGCCGGGCGCGCCAATGAACTGGCCGGCAAGGGCCGCGGCGGCAAGGCGCCGGTGCACCCCAACGACCACGTCAACCGTTCCCAGAGCTCCAACGACTGCTTCCCCACCGCCATGAGCATCGCCGCTGCCCAGGCGGTCAACCAGCAATTGCTGCCGGCCATCGCCGAACTGTCGGCGGGCCTGGCTGAATTGTCGGCGCGGCACATGACACTGGTGAAAACCGGCCGCACCCACATGATGGACGCCACGCCCATTACCTTCGGCCAGGAACTCTCGGCCTACGTCGCCCAGCTGGATTACGCCCAGCGCGCCATTCGCGCGGCCTTGCCGGCAGTGTGCGAGCTGGCCCAGGGCGGCACGGCGGTCGGTACCGGGCTGAACGCGCCCCATGGCTTCTCCGAAGCCATTGCCGCGGAATTGGCTGCGTTGTCGGGCCTGCCCTTCATCACCGCACCGAACAAATTCGCCGCCCTGGCCGGGCATGAGCCGCTCACGACGCTGGCGGGGGCACTGAAAACCCTGGCCGTGGCCCTGATGAAACTGGCCAACGACCTGCGTCTGCTGGGCTCGGGCCCCCGCGCCGGGCTGGCCGAAGTGAAATTGCCCGCCAACGAGCCGGGCAGCTCGATCATGCCGGGCAAGGTCAACCCCACCCAGTGCGAAGCGCTATCGATGCTGGCCTGCCAGGTGCTGGGCAACGATGTGGCCATCGGCTTCGCGGCGAGCCAGGGCCACTTGCAGTTGAACGTCTACAAGCCCGTGATCATTCATAACCTGCTGCAATCGATCCGATTGCTGGCCGATGGCTGCAGCAACTTCCAGGCCCATTGCATCGCGGGGCTGGAACCGGACCCTGTCCAGATGGCCGACCACCTGGAGCGTGGCCTGATGCTGGTGACGGCGCTGAACCCGCACATCGGTTACGACAAGTCCGCGCAGATCGCCAAGAAGGCCTACGCCGAGAACCTGACCCTGCGCCAGGCGGCGCTGGACCTGGGCTACTTGACCGACGCCGAGTTCGACCAATGGGTACGCCCGGAGAACATGCTCGAATCAGGCAAGAATGGCTGACCGGCGGTAGACACCGCGCCGCTCGGAACTCGATAAGATGAAACACCCGCAACCTGGGAGACCTTCCATGTATGGCAAGCGCGCACAAGACCCGGCCGACACCGTGCACTACCGCAGTGACCGGGTGATCATGGTCAACGGTGAATTTTTCTTCACCACCCGCGAAAACACCCAGGAAGGCCCCTACCCTTCCAAGGAAATCGCCGCCCGGGAAACCGAGGCCTATATCGCCCGCATGCAAGGCCGCGCTTGACGCGACGCCTCGATCCCTGTGGGGCCAGGTGCAGCTCGGGAACCGACCGCCGCGCCATTTCAGCCACTGCGCGGTGGTCTTTTCCCGAGCTGCGCCCGGTCCCACAGGAATGTTCAGAACGCCTCGAACAGGCCCGCCGCGCCCATGCCGCCGCCCACGCACATGGTCACCACCCCATAACGCAGTTGCTGGCGCTGCAATTCGCGCACGATATGCCCCACTTGCCGTGAACCGGTCATGCCGAACGGGTGGCCGATGGCGATCGAACCGCCGTTGACGTTGTACGTGGCGTTGTCGATTTCCAGACGGTCGCGGCAATACAGGCACTGGGAAGCAAAGGCTTCATTGAGCTCCCACAAGTCCACGTCCTGCAGGCTGACGCCAGCGGCGTTGAGCAGTTTCGGTACGGCGAACACTGGGCCGATGCCCATTTCATCCGGCTCACAGCCGGCCACGGTGAACCCACGGAATACTGCCCGGGGCTTGAGACCCAGCGCCTGCGCCCGCTCCAGGCTCATCACCAGGGTCATGGAGGCGCCATCGGACAACTGCGACGCGTTGCCGGCGGTCACCGAACCGTCCTCACTGAATGCCGGCTTCAAGCTGGCCAGGCTTTCCAAGGTAGTGTCCGGGCGATTGCAGTCATCGCGGTCGACCACGCCGTCCAGCCATTTCTGCTCGCCAGTAGCCTTGTCTTCCACCAGGTAGCGAGTGTTCATGGCCACGATTTCATCATCGAAACGGCCATCGGCCTGGGCCTGGGCCGTGCGCTGCTGGCTTTGCAGGGCGTATTGGTCCTGGGCCTCTCGGCTGACCTGGTAACGCTTGGCCACTACCTCCGCCGTCAGGCCCATGGGCATGTAGATACCCGGCGAGCTTTCCTGCAGGGTGGGGTTGAGCAGCCGGTCCTGGTTGACACTGCGCAGGGTCAGGCTGATGGACTCCACGCCGCCAGCAACGATGACATCACTGAAGCCCGAGGCAATCTGGTTGGCAGCAATGGCGATGGCCTGCAGGCCTGAAGAACAGAAACGGTTGAGGGTCATGCCCGCCGTGCCGGTACCCAGCTTCGACAGCACCGCTACGTTGCGGCCGATGTTGAACCCCTGAGCGCCTTCGTTTGAAGCCGCGCCAACGATGCAGTCCTCGACGCTGGCCGGGTCGATGCCGTTGCGGGCCAGCAGGGCGTTCACGCAATGGGCCGCCATGTCATCGGGGCGGGTCTGGTTGAACTTGCCACGGAAAGACTTGGCCAGGCCGGTCCTGACACTGTCGACGATCACCACTTCACGCATGGGGCACCTCCTTCGGCGTTGAGCTGCAAGCTGAAAGCGAAGGCAACAACGTGCTGCCTTTCGCTCGTAGCCAGTAGTTTGTAGCTCGCAGCTTGCGCCCAAGCCACCATCATTGAAGCGCTTGATGCAACACCATGAAAGATCAGGCGCCCGGCCCGGTACGCTCACTTGTCCTTTTTGAAGGCTTTCTCCAGCGCCTCGTTGATGGTGCGCAGTACCTTGACCCGGGCCCAGCGCTTGTCATTGGCCTCGATCAGCGTCCACGGGGCGATTTCCGTGCTGGTGCGGTCGACCATGTCTTCCACCGCTTCGCGGTACTGATCCCACTTCTTGCGGTTGCGCCAGTCGTCATCGGTGATCTTGAACCGCTTGAAGGGCACTTTTTCCCGCGCTTCGAAGCGCTGCAACTGAGTGTCCTTGTCAATGGCCAGCCAGAACTTGACCACCACCACGCCAGCATTGGCCAACTGCTCTTCGAAGTCGTTGATTTCGCCATAGGCACGCATCCAGTCACTGGTGCTGCACAGGCCTTCCACCCGCTCCACCAATACCCGGCCATACCAGGAGCGGTCAAAGATGGTGAACTTGCCACGCGCCGGAATCTGCCGCCAGAAGCGCCACAGGTACGGCTGCGCCAGTTCATCCTGGGTGGGCGCGGCGATCGGCACGATGTTGTACTGGCGCGGGTCCAGCGCCGCGGCCACCCGGCGAATGGCACCGCCCTTGCCCGCCGCATCGTTGCCTTCGAAGGCTGCCACCAGGGCATGGCGGCGCATGTGCTTGTGGCGCAGCAGCCCGGCCAGCCGCGCCTGTTCGGCCACCAGCTGTTCGTTGTAGTCGTCCTTGTCCAGCTGCTGGCTCAGGTCCAGGCTATCGAGCAAGCCCTTGCCGTCCAGGCTGTGCCCCAACGGCGCGACGCTCTGGTGCAGCGGTTCGGTGGGCGCCTTGAGGGCCGCCTGCAAGCCTTCCAGCAGCAGCTTGCCTACGGTGAGGCTGCGGTAATGAGGGTCGACACCTTCGATCACATGCCAAGGCGCGTAGTCACGGCTGGTGCGGCGCAGCACGCGCTCGCCGAAGCGCACGAAACGGTCGTAGGTTTCCGATTGCTGCCAGTCCAGCGGGCTGATACGCCAGCTGTGCAGTGGGTCGTCCTGGAGGGCCTTGAGCCGCGCTTTCATCTGTTTCTTGGACAGGTGGAACCAGAACTTGAAAATCAATGCGCCCTCGTCGCACAGCATCTGCTCCAGGCGCTCGGCGCCGTTGATGGCCTGGTCCAGCTGCGCGTCCTTGAACTCGCGGTGCACCCGCCCCTGGATCATCTGGCTGTACCAATTGCCGAAGAACACGCCGATCTTGCCCTTGGCCGGCAATTGCCGCCAGTAACGCCAGGCCGCGGGCCTGGCCAGTTCTTCATCGGTCTGCTGGTCGAAGGAGCGCACCTCGATCAGGCGCGGGTCCATCCATTCGTTGAGCAGTTTGACGGTCTCGCCCTTGCCCGCCGCATCGTTGCCTTCGAAGGCTGCCACCAGGGCGTGGCGGCGCATGTGCTTGTGGCGCAGCAGCCCGGCCAGCCGCGCCTGTTCGGCCACCAGCTGTTCGTTGTAGTCGTCCTTGTCCAGCTGCTGGCTCAGGTCCAGGCTATCGAGCAAGCCCTTGCCGTCCAGGCTGTGCCCCAACGGCGCGACGCTCTGGTGCAGCGGTTCGGTGGGCGCCTTGAGGGCCGCCTGCAAGCCTTCCAGCAGCAGCTTGCCTACGGTGAGGCTGCGGTAATGAGGGTCGACACCTTCGATCACATGCCAAGGCGCGTAGTCACGGCTGGTGCGGCGCAGCACGCGCTCGCCGAAGCGCACGAAACGGTCGTAGGTTTCCGATTGCTGCCAGTCCAGCGGGCTGATACGCCAGCTGTGCAGTGGGTCGTCCTGGAGGGCCTTGAGCCGCGCTTTCATCTGTTTCTTGGACAGGTGGAACCAGAACTTGAAAATCAATGCGCCCTCGTCGCACAGCATCTGCTCCAGGCGCTCGGCGCCGTTGATGGCCTGGTCCAGCTGCGCGTCCTTGAACTCGCGGTGCACCCGCCCCTGGATCATCTGGCTGTACCAATTGCCGAAGAACACGCCGATCTTGCCCTTGGCCGGCAATTGCCGCCAGTAACGCCAGGCCGCGGGCCTGGCCAGTTCTTCATCGGTCTGCTGGTCGAAGGAGCGCACCTCGATCAGGCGCGGGTCCATCCATTCGTTGAGCAGTTTGACGGTCTCGCCCTTGCCCGCCCCCTCGATACCATTGATGAGGATGATGACCGGGAAGCGCGCCTGGGCCTTGAGTTCGTTCTGGGCTTCCAGCAGCGCCTCGCGCAGCGCCGGCACTTCGGCGTCGTAGGTCTCCTTGTCGATAGCGTGGCCGATCTCGGCGGACTCGAACATGGGCAGTACTCCTTGACCAATAAGCTCTAGAGCCTAGCGCATCAGCCTCGCTATCATGAACCCTTGTCTGTCATCGAGCCGAACATGAGTACCGAACCGCTGCACGCCCAGATCGACTGGGACGACCTGGGCCGCCCGACGTCGCGCCACTATGGCGACGTGTACTTCGCCGCCTCGGGGCTGGAAGAAACCCGCCATGTGTTCATCGACCAGAACGACCTGGCGGCGCGCTTCGGCGCCTTGGCCGACGGGCAGCGGCTGGTCATCGGCGAGACCGGCTTCGGTACCGGGCTGAATTTCTTCTGCGCCTGGCAGTTGTTCGCCGAACACGCCACACCGGGCGCGCGCCTGCAGTTCATCAGCGTGGAAAAGTACCCCCTGAGCCACGCCGACCTCAGCCGCGCCCTGGCCCTGTGGCCAGCGCTGGCGCCTTACACTCAGCCACTGCTGGCCCAATACGTGGGTATTCACCAGGGTTTCCAGCGCCTGGTGTTCGACGGCGGCCGGGTCACCCTGACACTGCTGATCGGCGATGTGCTGGAGCAGTTGCCACAACTGGACGCCCAGGTGGACGCCTGGTTCCTGGATGGCTTCGCCCCGGCCAAGAACCCCGAAATGTGGACCCCTGAACTGTTCGCCGAACTGGCCCGCCTGGCCGCGCCGGGTTCCACCCTGGGCACCTTCACCAGCACCGGCTGGGTGCGCCGCGGGTTGATCGCGGTGGGGTACAAGATGAAGCGCATCCCCGGTATCGGCAAGAAGTGGGAAGTGCTGCGCGGTGTGTTCGAGGGGCAGGTGTCGGCATCCGCCGTGGCCAAGCCCTGGTTCGCCCGCCCCCCTCGCCCCGAGGGCGAGCGCCATGCCCTGGTGATCGGCGCCGGCCTGGCCGGTTGCGCCACCGCCGCCAGCCTGGCGGCCCGGGGCTGGCGCGTCAGCCTGCTGGAGCGCCACGACGCCGTGGCCCGGGAAGCGTCCGGCAACCCCCAGGGCGTGCTTTACCTGAAACTTTCGGCCCATGGGACGGCGCTGTCGCAGCTGATCCTCAGCGGTTTTGGCCACACCCGCCGGCTGCTGGAACAGTTGCAGCGTGGCCGCGACTGGGACGCCTGCGGCGTCCTGCAACTGGCCTTCGACGACAAGGAAGGCCAGCGCCAGGCGCAACTGGCCGACGCCTTCGACCCGCAACTGCTCAAGGTGCTGGACCGTGACGCTGCCCAGGCCGTGGCCGGAGTGGCCTTGCCCAGCGGCGGGCTGTACTTCCCGGAAGGCGGCTGGGTACACCCGCCCGCCTTGTGCCAATGGCAGGCTGGGCAGCGCGGCGTGCACGTGCAGCCCCACCAGCACGTCCTGGAACTGCGCCGTGTGCAAGGCCAGTGGCAGGCCTGGGATGGCGAACGCCTGCTGGCCAGCGCCCCCGTGGCCGTACTGTGCACGGCGGCGCACGTGCGCGACTTTGGCGAAACGGCCAGCTTGCCGCTCAAGCGTATCCGCGGGCAGATCACTACCCTGCCCTGCACCGACCGCAGCGCCGCCCTGGCCACCGTGGTATGCGCCGAAGGCGACGTAGCCCCCGCCCGCCTGGGCGAACACACCCTGGGTGCCAGTTTCGATTTCCACAGCGACGACCTTACCCCGACCGTGGCCGAGCACCAGGGCAACCTGGCCATGCTCGATGAAATCTCCACCGACCTGGCTGAGCGCCTGGGCACCCATGGCCTGCCGGCGGAACACCTGCAGGGTCGCGCCGCGTTCCGTTGCACCAGCCCGGACTACCTGCCCATCGTCGGGCCGGTGGCCGAGCGCGAGGCGTTTCTGCAGGCCTACGCCATACTCAGCCGCGACGCCCGCCAAGTACCGGACGTGGCGTGCCCTTGGCTTGAGGGATTATACGTGAACAGCGGGCATGGCTCGCGGGGGTTGATCACTGCGCCGTTGAGCGGGGAACTGGTGGCGGCCTGGCTGGACGGCGAGGCGTTGCCCTTGCCGCGTGCGGTGGCGGAAGCCTGCCACCCGAATCGGTTCTGGGTGAGGGGGTTGGTGAAGAACAAGGGGTAGGGCCGTCAGGTACAGGGCGTTGGGATTTTGCTGCTCTCGAGATCGAGCGCCACACCCCCATGCCAGGCACCTGGTGGCCTTCACACAATTATTTGGCATGCAGTAATTTGCCTTCGCCCGCGCTCGGACAAAACAATACCCTCATGCTGACCATCACCCACCTGCGAAAATCCTACCCCACCCCCCAAGGCCCACTCCCGGTTCTGGCCGGGGTAGACCTGCAGCTTGCCCAGGGCCAGAGCCTGGCGCTGATGGGCGAGTCGGGCAGTGGCAAGAGCACCCTGCTGCACCTGGTGGCCGGGCTGGACCGGGCCGACAGCGGCCGCATCGAGGTCAACGGCCAGGCGCTGGAACACTTGAACGAGGGCCAACTGGCCGCCTGGCGGCGCCATGGCGTCGGCTTGATCTTTCAACAATTCAACCTCATCAGCAGCCTGAACGTAGCCGATAACCTGGCCTTTCAGGCCCGCCTGGCCGGGCGCCATGACCCGGCCTGGCATGCCGAACTGGCCGAGCGCCTGGGCCTGACTGCACTGCTGGCACGCTACCCCGAACAACTGTCCGGCGGCCAACAGCAACGCGTGGCACTGGGGCGCGCGCTGGCGCCACGGCCGCCGCTGTTGCTGGCCGACGAACCCACCGGCAACCTGGACGAACGCACCAGCACCCAGGTGCTGGACCTGTTGCTGCAATTACAGGCCGACAGTGGATGCAGCCTGCTGATGGTCACCCACAGCCCGGCCATCGCCGCCCGCCTGCAGCGCAAGGTGGTGCTGCAGGCCGGCCGCGTGAGGGCCGACTGAGGTGGCCAGCTTGTGGTGGACCCTCACCGCCCTGCTCAGCCACTGGCGCAGGCACCCCCTGCAACTGGCCAGCGTGCTGGCGGGCCTGTGGCTGGCCACTACCTTGCTGATCGGCGTGCAGGCCCTCAACGGCCAGGCCCGCCATAGCTATGCCCTGGCCAGTGAGCTGATCGGTGGCCGCCCCCAGACCAGCCTCGCCCCGGAAAAAGGCGAATACCTGCCGCAGTCGCTGTTCGTCGACCTGCGGCGCCGCGGCTGGCCAGTGTCACCCCTGCTGCAAGGGCGCCTGGACCTCAACGGCCAACGCCTGACCGTGACCGGCATCGACCCGCTGACCCTGCCGACGAACACCTCGCTGGGCGGCCAGGTACCCACTGAGTCAGACCTCTACCGCTTCATCGGCGCCCCAGGCGTGACCTGGGTGGCACGTCAGACCCTGCACAGCCTGGGGCTTGGCGACGGTGACAGCGCCGATGCACGGCTACCGCCCCTGCAGGGTCGCGACGACATGGCCCCCGGGGTACTGATGATGGACATCAGCCATGCCCAGGCCGTGCTCGGTGCGCCCGAGCGTCTGTCACGCCTGCTGCTGCCCGAGGACTTCCAGCGCCCAGTGCCGGACGACCTGGCCGGGCAGTTGCGCCGCCAGCACAGTGACCCCGGGCAGGACATGAACCGCCTGACCGAAGCCCTGCATTTGAACCTGGCGGCGCTGGGCCTGCTGGCGTTCGTGGTCGGTCTGTTCATTGCCCAAGCGGCCATCGGGCTGGCCTTGGAACAACGCCGGGCCTTGATGCGCACTTTGCGCGCCTGTGGTGTGGGCGTGCGCCTGTTGGTCGTCGCCCTGCTTCTGGAACTGACCGTTCTGGCCCTGCTGGGCGCGATGGCCGGGGTGGCCAGTGGCTACGGCCTGGCAAGTGCGTTGCTGCCCGACGTCGCGGCCAGCCTGCGTGGCCTGTATGGCGCCGAGGTCGGCAACCAGCTCAGCCTGAGCCCGCAGTGGTGGCTGGGGGCCGTTGCGTTGAGCCTGACCGGTGCGCTGCTGGCCTGCGGGCATACCTTGTGGCGAGCGGCGCGCCTGCCACTGCTGGCATTGGCCAGTCATCAGGCCTGGCAAGGGGCTCACCGCCAAGGCTTGCGGCGACAGGGTGCGGCGGCTGGGTTACTGGGCATACTGGCCCTGGCCTTGGCAAGCGGGGGAGACAGCCTTGCCGCGGGCTTCGCCCTGCTGGCCTGCCTGTTGCTGGCCGCCGCGCTGGCGCTGCCGGTGCTGCTCGAGGGCCTGCTGGCCGGCCTGGCCCGCTTGCCATCGGGCAGCGCCGTCGGCCAGTGGTTTCTGGCCGACTGCCGTCAGCAACTGCCTGCACTGAGCCTGGCGCTGATGGCGCTGCTGTTGGCCATGGCCACCAACATCGGTGCTTCGAGCATGACCCAAGGCTTTCGCCAGACCTTCAACCACTGGCTTGAACAACGCCTGGTCGCCGAGCTCTATGTGCGCCCCGCCGACGCCGCGCAAACAGCCCAGGTCCAGGCCTGGCTGCGACAGCGGCCCGATGTGCAGGCCGTGCTGCCCGAGCGCGAGCAGGACGTTGCGCTCAAAGGCTGGCCCGTGCAGGTGCATGGCATTATCGACAATGCGCTCTACCGCGAGCACTGGCCCTTGCTGGAGCAAGCCACAGGCAACCCATGGGACCGGTTATTCCACAGCGACAGCCTGATGCTCAGCGAACAACTGGCTCGGCGGCTGAAAGTCGGCATCGGCTACACCGTGGAACTGCCCGAAGCAGGTCCGTTGACCGTGGTGGGCATTTACGCCGACTACGGCAACCCCAAGGGTCATGTGCTGCTTGACGCGGCCCGCTGGCAACGGCTGTGGCCGGCCCAGCCACCGACGCGGCTGGCACTGCGCCTGCCGCCCACGGCGGTACCTGCCTTGAAGCGTGACCTGCAGGCAGCATTCGCCCTGGGCGATGAGCGCCTGGTCGACCAGGGCCAACTCAAGCAATGGGCGCGGCAGGTATTTGACCGCACCTTCAGCGCCACCAATGCCCTGGACACGCTGACCCTGGCGGTGGCTGCCGTGGCGCTGTTCATCAGCCTGCTGACCCAGAGCGACAACCGCCTCGCCCAGTTGGCTCCCCTATGGGCGCTGGGCATGCGCCGCCGCCACCTGATCATGCTCAACCTGGCCCAGACCTGGCTGCTGAGCCTGTTGACGCTGCTGCTGGCGCTGCCGTTGGGCGTGCTGCTGGCCTGGTGCCTGGTAGCAGTAGTGAATGTACAGGCATTCGGTTGGCGGCTGCCGCTCCAGGTGTTCCCCGCCCAACTGGCGCAACTGCTGGGTTGGGCGATGCTGGCCACGGTATTGGCGTCGGTCTGGCCCATGGTGCGTTTGCTGCGCAGCCAACCGACGGACCTGTTGAGAGTGTTTGCCGATGAACGTTAGAAAACAGGGTTCGTGCCTTGCACTGTCGTGCCTGCTACTGACCGCCTGCGACGCCCCGCCACCCCCCACAGGCTTCGCCGGGCTGGGAAGCCAGGTGGAGGGGTTTGCCCCAGTGACGCCGGGCGCCCCGCTGATCTTTCCCCGCGACCATGGTGCCCACCCCGACTACCGCATCGAATGGTGGTACGTGACGGCCAACCTCACCGCAGGCGATGGTCGTTCGTTCGGCGCCCAGTGGACCCTGTTTCGCAGTGCCCTGGCGCCCGGCGCCGAAGCCCCTGGCTGGAGCCACAAAACCCTGTGGCTCGGCCACGCCGCCCTGACCGGCGAACACTGGCAGCACAGCGCCCAGACCCTGGCCCGCGGCGGTATCGGCCAAGCGGGGGTACAAGCGCAGCCGTTTGCCGCCTGGATAGACGACTGGCGCCTGGACAGCCTTGCGCCCTCAACTGCCACCCTGGGCACGCTGCGGGTCACCGCCCGCGGTGCCGACTTCAGTTACGAATTGGACCTGCACACCGATCGCCCCCTGGTGCTGCAAGGCTTGCAGGGCTACAGCCGAAAATCGCAGCAGGGCCAGGCCTCCTGGTATTACAGCCAGCCGTTTTACCAGGTCAGTGGCCAGGTCCGTACACCGGACGGTCACTGGCAGGTGAACGGCCAGGCGTGGCTGGACCACGAGTGGAGCAGCCAGCCGCTGGCGGCGAACCAACAGGGGTGGGACTGGTTCTCCCTGCACCTGGACAATGGCGCCCAGGTGATGCTGTTCCGCCTGCGTCAGCAGGGTGGTGCCGATTTTGTCAGTGGCAGTTGGACCGATGCCGATGGCCACAGTGAGCCGCTAGCCAGCAACCAGGTGCAACTTCGCCCCTTGGCCACCCATGCCACGCTTGAACAGCACCGCGCACCGACGCAATGGCAAGTCACCATTCCCGCGCATGGGCTGGATGTGCGCCTCGATGCGCTGAACAACGGGGCCTGGATGAACGTTACCCCGCCTTACTGGGAGGGCCCGGTGCGGATGTCCGGCAGCCATGCCGGCCAGGGTTACCTGGAAATGACGGGGTATTGACCCCTTATATCAGTCCATACTGGGTGGCCTTGACCACCGCGGACAATTTATTGCAGGCGCCGAGCTTCTCGATGCAGCGTGCAATATGGAAGTTGACCGTTCTCTGGCTGACCGCCAGCGCAATGGCGACCAACTCCGAGGTCATCCCCATCGAGGCACATTTCAACACTTCCAATTCCCGGCTGGACAAGTGAGGCTGGATGACAGCGTGGAGTTCGGCTTGCCGTGAGGCATGTTCGCAACGATAGACCAGTGCCTCATGCACCAGGTTCGTCAACCACATGAAGTCAGCCACGTTGTCGTAGAACTCTGCCCCCGCGACATCCCCCTCACCACGGCACAGGCTGATCAATGTATTAACGCCATGCAGCCCTTGAACCATCCGTGTCACACCATGGCGCACGCCATGGGCCTGGCAGTGTTGCCAGACATCAGGGTTGGCGCTGAACAACGCTTCACTCCATACGAAGGGAAGTTGGGTGTGCTGTACTTTTTCCAACAAGGGCTCGATCAATGCACGGGAATTATCACGATACAACTGATTAAAGGCAGCGGGATAATTGTGGTGTTGAAAATACGTCGATCTACCGCCCGGACGTTCAACCAGCACCACGACTTCACAGTATTCAAAACCCAGCTGTCTCGCACCCCAAACCAACGCGTCAAAGATTTCTCCCTCATCTTGGGCGGGGGAAAAGCGTTCCAGCGCTTGCGCTATCCACTGCATGATAGGACCTGTCTGTGTTGGTTTTTTTTGGATCCCGATACCACAGACGAATTTAGTCCAGCCAAACATTCGCTGCAAATAACTAATCGCGATTGGCCCTCGCTGGCAAAAACTCCAGAAAAAACAGACGTTCGATTAGAGTAATTACTTGAAGTCGTCGTATGGAATCAATTAACAGATTGAACTTTTGCAGCGTCCATTTATCCGCAGGCAGTAGCCGCTTGGTTATTACCGATTGTTATGAAACTCCTGCGGCGCCTGCCGGTCAGTTCCATAAGCGCGCCCGATCCAAGGCGCCCTCCCCAACGGAAAACCGGTAAGGAATTATGTGCGGATTAGCAGGTGAATTACGTTTCGATCAGCAACCGGCCGACCTAGCGGCCATTGAACGCATTACCCACCACCTGGCTCCCCGTGGGCCGGACGCCTGGGGCTTTCATAGCCAGGGCCCCATTGCACTCGGCCATCGGCGGCTGAAAATCATGGACCTGTCCGACGGTTCGGCGCAGCCCATGGTCGACCAGCACCTGGGCCTGTCGCTGGCCTTCAATGGCGCCATCTACAACTTCCCGGAACTGCGTACCGAACTGGAAGCGCTGGGCTACTCGTTCTACTCTGGCGGCGATACCGAAGTGCTGCTCAAGGGCTACCACGCCTGGGGCGAGGCGCTGCTGCCCAAGCTCAATGGCATGTTTGCCTTCGCTATCTGGGAGCGCGACAGCCAGCGCCTGTTCATCGCCCGCGACCGCCTGGGGGTAAAGCCCCTGTACCTGTCGCGTACCGGCCAGCGACTGCGCTTCGCCTCGGCGCTGCCAGCGCTGCTCAAGGGGGGTGATATCAGCCCCGTGCTGGACCCCGTCGCCCTGAACCACTACCTGAACTTCCACGCCGTGGTACCGGCGCCACGCACCCTGCTGGCCGGTATTGAAAAGCTGCCGCCCGCCACTTGGCTACGCATCGACGCCAACGGCAATACCGAGCAGAAAACCTGGTGGACGCTGCCGTACGGACCCCACGCCGACGAGGCCAACCTGACCCTGGAAGACTGGCGTGACCGCGTGCTGGAAAGCACCCGCGAGGCCGTCGCCATTCGCCAGCGCGCGGCCGTGGACGTGGGCGTGCTGCTGTCCGGCGGCGTCGACTCCAGCCTGCTGGTAGGCCTGCTGCGCGAAGTGGGCGTCGACAACCTGTCCACCTTCTCCATCGGCTTCCAGGACGCTGGCGGCGAACGCGGCGACGAGTTCCAGTATTCCGACCTGATCGCCAAGCACTACGGTACCCAGCACCACCAGTTGCGCATCGACGAAGCCGAGATCATCGAGCAACTGCCTGCGGCCTTCCGCGCCATGAGCGAGCCGATGGTCAGCCACGACTGCATTGCCTTTTACCTGCTGTCGCGTGAGGTGGCCAAGCATTGCAAGGTGGTGCAAAGCGGCCAGGGCGCCGACGAACTGTTTGCCGGTTACCACTGGTACCCTCAGGTGGACGGCGCCAGCGACCCTTACGCGGCCTACCGCGAGGCCTTCTTCGACCGCAGCTATGCCGACTACGCTGCCACCGTGCAACCGGCGTGGCTGACCCGCAACGACGCAGCGGGCGACTTCGTGCGCGAACATTTCGCCCAGCCCGGCGCCGACGCCGCCGTGGACAAGGCCCTGCGCCTGGACAGTACCGTGATGCTGGTGGACGACCCGGTCAAGCGTGTCGACAACATGACCATGGCCTGGGGCCTCGAAGCACGCACACCGTTCCTGGACTACCGCCTGGTGGAACTGTCGGCCCGCGTACCGGCGCGTTTCAAGCTGCCGGACGGCGGCAAACAGGTACTCAAGGAAGCAGCGCGCCTGGTCATCCCCAGTGAAGTCATCGACCGCAAGAAAGGCTATTTCCCGGTGCCAGGCCTCAAGCATCTGGAAGGCAACACCCTGAACTGGGTACGCGACCTGCTGCTGGACCCAAGCCAGGACCGCGGCCTGTTCAAGCCGGCCATGCTTGACCAGTTGCTGAGCAACCCCCAGGGGCAACTGACCCCTTTGCGCGGTTCGAAACTGTGGCAACTGGCAGCCCTGAACCTGTGGCTCAGCGAACAAGGAATCTGACCGATGAAAGCCCATGCCACTGCCTATAACCAGCGCCTGCTGCGGGGCCAGTCGCCCACCTATGAGCGCCTGCAGGCGCGCTTTGCCGAGGACGGCAGCGTGCCAGACGGCCAGCCCCACGCGGTGCATTGCGGTTGGGGCCGGCTGCTGATCGGCCATACCTTCCCAGACCCCGCAAGCCTGGCGGCCGAACTGGGCAACGAACACCAGGGCGAGCGCGACATCGCCCTGTACGTCGCCGCTCCCCAGCAGGTACTGGCCCAAGCCCCGCAGCATCTGTTCCTCGACCCTTCCGACACGCTACGCCTGTGGTTCAGCGATTACCGCCCGGCGCAGCGGGTGTTTCGCGGCTTCCGTATTCGTCGGGCGCAAAGCGACGCCGACTGGGAGGCTATCAACCAGCTCTACCTCAAGCGCCGCATGCTGCCCATCGACCCCACCCGCCTGACACCACGCCACCAGGGCGGCCCGGTGTACTGGCTGGCCGAAGACGAAGACAACGGCCAGGTAATCGGCAGTGTCATGGGCTTGAACCACCAGAAGGCCTTCCACGACCCCGAGCACGGCAGCAGCCTGTGGTGCCTGGCCGTGGACCCGCGCTGCACCCGCCCAGGCGTTGGTGAAGTGCTGGTGCGCCACCTGATCGAACACTTCATGAGCCGGGGCCTGAGCTACCTGGACCTCTCCGTGCTGCACGATAACCGCCTGGCCAAGAACCTCTACGCCAAGCTGGATTTCCGCGCCCTGCCCACCTTCGCCATCAAGCGCAAGAACGGCATCAACCAGTCGCTGTTCCTGGGCCCCGGCCCCGGCGCCGAGCTGAACCCCTATGCGCGCATCATCGTCGACGAGGCCCTGCGCCGCGGTATCGACGTGCAGATCGACGACGCCGATGCCGGCCTGTTCACCCTCAGCCACCGTGGCCGCAGCATTCGCTGCCGCGAGTCGCTGTGCGACCTCACCAGCGCCATCAGCATGAACCTGTGCCAGGACAAGCACCTGACCCACAAGGTGCTGAGCGCTGCCGGGCTGAGCATGCCCGCCCAGCAATTGGCCGGCAGCGCCGACGACAACGACGACTTCCTGCAGGAACATGGGCGCGTCGTGGTCAAGCCGGTGGACGGTGAGCAGGGCCAGGGTGTGGCCGTGGACCTGAGCACGCTGGACGAGGTGCAGCAAGCCATCGAGCATGCGCACCGTTTCGACAGCCGCGTGCTGCTGGAAAGCTTCCACGAAGGCTGCGACCTGCGCATCGTGGTCATCGGCTTTGAAGTCGTGGCGGCGGCCATCCGCCGCCCGGCGCAGATCATCGGCGACGGCCAGCACGCCATCGGCGCGCTGATCGAAGCCCAGAGCCGGCGTCGCCAGGCCGCCACCAGTGGCGAAAGCCGTATTCCGCTGGACCACGAAACCCAGCGCACCCTGCACGCCGCTGGCGTGGACTACGACACCGTGCTGCCGGCAGGCCAGGAACTGGCCGTGCGCCGCACCGCCAACCTGCACACTGGTGGCCACCTGGAGGACGTCACCGACATCCTCCACCCTGCCCTGGCAGACGCTGCGGTGCGCGCGGCCCGCGCCTTGAACATACCGGTGGTGGGCCTGGACCTGATGGTGCCGGCGGCTGACCAACCGGAGTACGTGTTCATCGAAGCCAACGAACGCGTCGGCCTGGCGAACCACGAACCGCGGCCCACGGCGCAGAAGTTCGTGGACCTGCTGTTTCCCCACTGCCAGGTATTGAGCTGACGCCTTCAACAAGGGTGGTGGGGTCTCTGTGCAGGGCCCCACTGCCATTCCCTACCTTCAGGAGGTCCTCATGACCACCCGCATCCCCGAACCGGACACTCAGTACCTGCAAAAGGTGCTGCTGGAAATGCTGGCCATCCCCAGCCCCACCGGTTTCACCGACACCATCGTGCGCTATGTCGCCGAACGCCTGGAAGAACTGGGCATCCCCTTCGAGCTGACCCGGCGCGGCACTATCCGCGCTACCCTGCAGGGCCAGAAGAATTCCCCCGACCGCGCGGTTTCCGCCCACCTGGACACCATCGGCGCCAGCGTTCGCGCCGTTCAGGACAACGGCCGCCTGTCGCTGGCGCCGGTGGGTTGCTGGTCCAGCCGCTTCGCCGAAGGCAGCCGCGTCAGCGTGTTCACCGACACGGGCGTGATCCGTGGCAGCGTGCTGCCGCTGATGGCGTCCGGGCACGCCTTCAACACCGCGGTCGACCAACTGCCGGTCAGTTGGGACCACGTGGAGCTGCGTCTTGATGCCTACTGCGGCACCCGTGCCGACTGTGAATCGCTGGGCGTGAACATCGGCGACTTCGTGGCCTTCGACCCGTTGCCCGAATTCACTGACAGCGGCCACATCAGCGCCCGCCACCTGGACGACAAGGCGGGCGTTGCCGCGCTGCTGGCCAGCCTCAAGGCCATCGTGGAAAGCGGCCAGCAGCCCCCCATCGACTGCCACCCGCTGTTCACCATCACCGAAGAAACCGGCTCCGGCGCCGCAGGCGCCCTGCCGTGGGACGTCAGCGAATTCGTCGGCATCGACATCGCGCCGGTGGCCCCGGGGCAGCATTCCAGCGAGCATGCGGTGAGCGTGGCCATGCAGGACTCCAGCGGCCCTTATGACTACCACCTGTCACGCCACTTGCTCAGCCTGGCCCAGGAACACGACCTGCCGGTGCGGCGCGACCTGTTCCGGTATTACTTCAGCGACGCGCACTCGGCGGTCACCGCGGGGCATGATATTCGTACCGCGTTGCTGGCATTCGGGTGTGATGCCACCCACGGGTATGAACGCACGCACATCGACAGCTTGCAGGCGCTGAGCCGGATATTGACTGCGTACATGCTCAGCCCGCCGGTGTTTGCCAGCGACGCGCAACCGGCCCATGGGTCGTTGGAGCGGTTCAGTCATCAGTTGGAGCATGATGCGCAGATGGAAAGTGAGACACGGGTGCCGGCGGTGGATACGTTGGTGGGGCAGAGGTAGGGGGGATTTGGGCTAGCCAGGGCATGGCTTGATGCTTCCTGCCCTGCCCCTGGCAGCCATCACACCCCCAAAATCGGACAGCTTTTGAAACAACCTCAAGATTGTCCCCAGAACCCCATAGGGATACGTTACCCGGGTCATTGCACATCAATGACCGGATGTGAGAGTCCGCTAATCAAAGCCCCCTGCGCGGTGCCATAAAGTCCTTTGCCGGCAATTTATTTGCCTTCACAATGCTTACGGTAGCCATGTACGGGAGGCGTATGCCTGGCTGATTTGGGCGGCTTTGATCGGCTCTCTCACCCCGTACGTGGCTGCCACCTATTCGTGTGAGAGCGGTAGTTGGCAGTCTTCAAATCCCTCTGGAGCCGCCAAAATGTCAGACCTAGTCCCCGCCCCACCTAAAGACCCCACCCCCTTCACCACCGAAACAGCCTTCGGCCCCTTGACCGGCGCCAATCTCACCCTCTTCACTGTGCGCCCCGGCCTGCCTGCCGAGGAGGCACTGATGCATGCCTCCCACCTGCTCGATTGCCTCGCCAGCAAGCAGGCCATGTCGCTGTTCCATCTGGTGGAATTGGCCAAGCCCCTGGTGGTTGCGGCGATTGATGGAATTCACCATTACCGGTAGATAAGCGGCGCCTGCTTCCCGAGCTTCGCCCGGTCCTACAACACACCCACAGTCCGTGTAGGACCGGGCGAAGCTCGGGAAAAGAACGCCGCGGAACTCCTGGAAACACCCCGAAAACCAACGAGGCAGCGTCCGCCGCGTCCTTCCGATAAGGTAACCGTTCCCCATGATTACGAGGCAACGGACATGCCCATCTACCACCTGCACAGCTTACGCACCGGACGTTTTTCCGAACCGGGGCGAATTTATCTCATTACTACCGCTACCAAGGCCCGCGAACGCGTTTTTGCCCATTGGCCAACCGGCAGGCTGGTAGTTCGGGAAATTGTCGCAGAGGAAAAACGGGGAACCGTGCGCAGCATTGCCTGGGTACTGATGCCAGACCATCTGCATTGGTTGGTGGAGTTGGTTTCCGGTGATCTGTCGCAGATGGTGTGTAGGGTCAAGGCGCGATCAGCGTTGGCGGTGAACGCCGCTACAGGACGCACAGGCAGCCTGTGGCAGAAAGGGTTTCATGATCATGCTCTGAGGCGTGATGAAAACCTCAAGCACCTGGCAAGGTATGTGATTGCCAACCCAATCAGGGCGGGGTTGGTGACCAGGGTCGGGGACTATGTGCTGTGGGATGCGGTATGGCTGTAGCCTGGGGTTGCCCTCTTCCCGAGCTTCGCCCGGTCCTGCAGGCCCCCTGTGCGGTTTACCGGTCGTTATGCCCCAAATCCCGCTGTGGGTCGATGCGGTCGCGCACGCGCTGCTTGAGCACCTTGGCTTCGGGAAAGCCGCCGTCGGCCTTGCGCTCCCAGATTTGCACGTCGTCGCAGGTGATGCGAAACACGCCGCCAGTGCCAGGCTCCAGGGCCACACGGCCCAGGTCGTCGGCAAAGGTACTGAGCAGTTCCTGGGCCAGCCAGGCGGCGCGCAACAGCCATTGGCATTGGGTGCAATAGGTGATGACGATGTGGGGGCGATGCTGGTTCATGACGACCTCAGGCAATTTTCGATAGCAACTGACGTGCTACCTGCTTGTAGACATCGTCCCCTTCGCGCAGTACTTCGTGCAAGAGGTCTGCGGCGCTGCGCATGTCACCCTGGTCGATGCAGTGTTGGGCCTGCTCCAGCTTCTGCGCGGACGCCTGCGGCGTGTCCAGCGCGTCGAAGTCGACGGTCAGGGCGTCCAGCTCCGGCAGGTCGGCACCGGCCACGAAGTTGTCGAGGAAGGCGTCATCCAGGCCATCAGCCGGCTTGTCTTCTTCAGCCTGCGGCTCTTCGGCGAAGTCGCTGAGAAACTGTTCGTCAGGCAACTCGTACACGTCCGGGAATTCCTTCAGGTTGCTGGCGAACTCCTGGGTAACCGGTTCAGCAGCGTCCGGCAGTGCATCGCCCGGTTTGCGTGCAGGGGCTGGATCGAATGGGCTCACCAGGTCCCAGTCGGCGTCCATGGACAGATCATCCAGGTTGAGCTGAAAATCTTCCAACGGGGCTGCTGCCGCCGGCTCCACGGGCGCTTGCGCGATGGCCGGAGCCACGGCGGCAACGGCCGCCAGCGACGGCGCTGCCACCGGCTGCGGTGCAGGCTGCAACTTGGGGTAATGCTCGCGAATGGCGTCGATTTTCTCGGCGCTGAAATCCTGCGCCAGCAAGGCCTTTTCTTCTTCGGCGAAACCGGCGACGTCACCTTGCTGGCCCAGCACCTCCAGCAAACGCAGGCGCAAGTCCGTGCGGTGAGGCTCCTTTTGCAGGCCTTCGCGCAGGATGGCCGTGGCTTCGTTGAAGCGGCCGTAGGCAATGTAGATGCTGGCACCGTCCAGGGCGTCCGTCGCGGGACCGCTTTCGCGCCGAGGGGCAGGCGACGGCTCGTCTTCGGTCAGTTCCCACGCGGGAACCACGTCTTCCTGGGCCGGCTTGATGAGCACGTCAGGGTCAGGCCTGTCGAATACCACGGCCGGGGCCAGCAACACGGTTTTCTGGCGGCGGCGGTTGTAGACCATCCCGGCCAACAGCAGCAGGATCAGGACCACGCCCAGAATCGGCAGCCAAGGGATATCGCCGCTGTCATCCACCACCGGCAAGGCGGGGGCAGGCGCGCGGGCAGCACGGGCCTGGGCCAGCTGGTTCTGCAATTGCTGTACTTGCTGGTCCTTGGCGCTCACCTGTGCCTGCAGGGCCTGCAGCTTGGCGTTGAGCTCATCTATGTCTTTTTGCAGAACCTGGGGCTGCGCACCGGGATCGGCCACGGGTGCGACCGGGGCCGGCTCGGCCGTGCTGTCCGCCGCCGCGGGCACAGGGGCCGGTACCGCTTGGGCTGGCGCAGGCGCGGGGGTGGGTACCGGCGCGGCAACCGGAGCGGCGGGCACCGCAGGGGCAGCGCCAGGTAAAATGGCGACATCGGGCAACAGCAGGCTCTGCCCGGCCTTGAGTTGGCCCGGGTTCAGTGCCCGCAGGTCGCGCACCAGGGTATTGCCCGGCGTTGGCGTACCTGCCGCCTGCAAGCGCTTGGCGATGCTCCAGAAGCTGTCCCCGCGTTGCACATCCAGGCGTTTGCCCTGGGCGGCGGGTGGCAGTGGCGCCGCCACTTTCGGCGCACTGGCACGTGCCGGCACGCTGGCGGCGCTGGCGATGCTGCTGACGGGGATGTCATCCAACTTCGGCGCCGGCGGTAGGTTCACGGTGCCGGGGGGGTCGAGCAACACGGTGAACTCGCGTAGCAACTGGCCGCTGGGCCGGTTCAACTGAACCAGGAAATTCAGGTAGGGCTCGGTAACCGCCTTGGTGCTGCTGACGTGAATGAAGGTGCGATCACCGCGCAGCACCGGCTGAAAGCGCAGGTCGTTGAGGAAAAACGCTCGGTCGACGCCCGCACGGGCGAAGTCCTCCGCCGTGGCCAGGGCCACCGACAGGTCTGCATCATCCAACCCCTTGGCATCAACCAGGGCGATGTCGGCGTTCAGCGGTTGCCCCAGCGACGAGTGCAGGGTGATGTCACCCAGGCCCAGCGCTTGTGCCTGGGAAGCGGTGCCGGCCAAAACGGCCGCCAAAAGGGCAGCGGTGATCGGTCTGGAGAACGGCCCGAAACACATGGGCCACGAACGCTCTAGCATGAGAATCCCTTTTAGGAACCGGCTTCCTGTCATTCTGGTTATAGACGGCGAACCGCCCTTTCTCAAAGCCTCTGTTACCCGGGTGCTCAGGATTTTTTCTCGAGGTTGTCCAGAATCTGCTGGTGCACGCGCATGCACACGCGCATTTCGGCCTCGTCCACGCCCACGAACAGCTCAGCCCGCAAGGCGTTGGCAATGGTTTCGATCTGCTCGATCAACGGCCGGGCCGGCTCGCACAGCACGATCTTTTTCGCCCGACGGTCCTCCAGCACGGCCTGGCGCTGGACCAGACCCTGGGTTTCCAGGCTGTCGAGCAAGCGCGCCAGTGTCGGACCTTCGACCCCCACGCTTTGCGCCAGCTCGCGCTGGGTAGGGGTTTCCTGGAAGCGGGCCAGGTGCAGCAGCACCAGCCAGCGCGCCTGGGACAGGCCCAGGCCAGCCAGGCGGCGGTCCAGCTCCGCGCGCCAGCCCCTGGACATCTGGGCTAGCTGCATTCCGAAACGGTGTTGGTCAGTCAACGGCATAAGCGACTCATGGTAAAAGGACAAAACTAACTATTAGTGAGCTAATCATGGCCTTGATCAAGAGGCAAGACTCATGCCTGAACGTTTTTGTATTCCTATATATACAAAAGCATCGGTGAAACACCTTACATTTCAAATTCGGACTGCAACGCCGCCCTCACGCAATACAGGACGCCTTCCGGTACCCTGCCGGCAAACAGCGGCGCCACGTCACTGACCGGTGGCAACTCGCCCTCACCGTCCAGGAAAGCATCCTGCACTTCGCCCATCAGGTCCTCGGGCAAATCGAGCGCCTGTTCAAGCGACAATTGCTGTTGGCCAATGGCCTCGGCCAGCAAGGTGTAGACATTCTTCTCGGTGCATTGCAACTGGCCGGCGATCTGCGCCGGGGTCATGCCGGCGCGCGCCAGGCTGATCAGTTCGTGGCGAATGTCGGCCACGGCCCGAGGCGCCTCCTCTGCCCCGCCGTTGAGCACGGCCAGGAACGCTTCGCCATAGCGCTCCAGCTTGCGCGCACCCACGCCGCTGACCTGGGCCATCTCGGCCATGCTGCCTGGCTGGCTGCGCAGCATTTCCAGCAAGGTGGAATCGGGGAAAATGACGTACGGCGGCACGCTGTGCTCTTCGGCGAGCTTGCGCCGCAGGGTGCGCAGCGCTTCCCACTGGTCGCGTTCCTCGGCCCGCACCAGCTGGCTGGCAGGGCTGCCGGACCCTGCACCTTTGGTGCTCGCCCCTTTCTGCGGTTTGGGCTCCAGGCGCAGCAGCAAGGTCACTTCACCGCGCAGCAGCGGCCGGCAGGTGTCGCTCAGGCGCAGGCCGCCGTAGCCATCAAGGTCGACGTCAGCCAGGCCGCGGGCCACCAATTGGCGAAACAGCGAACGCCACTCGTGCTCGCCACGGGCCTTGCCCACGCCGAACACCGAGAGTTTCTCGTGGCCGAAATTGCGCACCTTTTCGGTGTCCTTGCCCAGCAGCACGTCCACCAGGTGCCCGACGCCATAGCGCTGGCCAGTACGGAAGATCGCTGACAGCGCCTGGCGCGCCGGTTCGGTGGCGTCCCAGGTTTGCACGCCGTCCATGCAGTTATCACAATGCCCGCAGGGGTTGGGCATGTCTTCATCGAAGTACGCCAGCAGCGCCTGGCGGCGGCAGCGGGTTTCCTCGCACAAGGCCAGCATGGCGTCGAGCTTGTGCTGCTCCACGCGTTTGTGCCGCTCGTCACCCTCGGAGTTCTGCAGCATCTGCTTGAGCATCAGCACGTCTTGCAGGCCGTAGGCCATCCAGGCGTCGGCCGGCAGGCCGTCACGACCACCGCGCCCGGTCTCCTGATAATAGGCTTCCAGCGACTTGGGCAGGTCCATGTGGGCCACGAAACGCACGTTGGGCTTGTCGATGCCCATGCCGAAGGCAATGGTGGCGACCATGATCAGGCCTTCCTCGTTGAGGAAGCGCTTCTGGTTCTGGGCTCGTACGTCGGCCGGCAGGCCCGCATGGTAGGACAGGGCCGGGAAGCCCTGTTCGCACAGGAAGGCAGCGGTTTCATCGACTTTCTTGCGCGACAGGCAATAGACGATGCCAGCGTCGCTGCGCCGCTCGGCCAGGAACGTCATCAACTGCTTGCGCGGGTTTTCCTTGGGCACGATGCGGTAGAAAATGTTTGGCCGGTCGAAGCTGGACAGAAAACGTTCGGCGTCCTGCAAGTGCAGGCGGGTGACGATTTCCTCGCGGGTGCGCTTGTCGGCGGTGGCCGTCAGGGCGATGCGCGGAACATGGGGAAACTGTTCGGCCAACTGCCCCAGTTGCAGGTATTCGGGGCGGAAGTCGTGGCCCCACTGGGACACGCAGTGGGCTTCGTCGATGGCGAACAGGGCAATGTCCAGGTTGCGCAGGAAGTCGAGCATGCGTGGCTGCACCAGGCGCTCGGGGGCCAGGTAGAGCATCTTCACTTCACCACGGCGAATGCGCGCGGCCAGGTCGCGCTGCTGCTCGGCGCTGAGGGTGGAGTTCAGCGAGGCCGCGGCCACGCCCAGTTCCTCCAGGGTGGCGACCTGGTCGTCCATCAGCGCGATCAACGGCGAGACCACTACCGCCAGGCCCGGGCGCAGCAGCGCGGGCACCTGGAAGCACAAGGACTTGCCGCCGCCGGTGGGCATCAGCACCAGGGCATCGCCGCCGCTGGCCACGCGTTCGATAATGGCACCCTGGCGACCCCGAAAACTGTCGTAGCCGAAGATGTCCTTAAGGACGCGTTGAGCCTGTTCGAGCATATGCACTCCAAATATCGCAGAACCATCCGGGCCCAAGGCTGGATGAAAAACGCGCGCGTTTCACGCGAAAATGCGTAAGCGCCCGTTGCCAGGGCAACCTTTCAGGGCGTGAAACGGCCAAAGCGGCGCATTATACCCGAGCACCCGCCTGTGCAGGGCGCCGCTGATAAGGCCATGTTTTACAGGCTTGGGTGGCGCAGCAGGCCTAACAAGGCCTAGAATTCACTATCGTAAATTCTTCAAGGTAGCCTTTTAATGTCCTTCGCTGAGCAACTGAACCGCCTGCAAGCCTTTCTCGATGCCGATGACCTGCACGATGAAGCGCTGGACTACGTGGCCGCTCACGGCTATCTGACAGCGCTGTCGGTCTGTTCCGAGGAAGTTCCGGAGCGCGAGTGGATCGACGCCCTGTTCGCCGAAGAGCCGCATTACACTGACGCCGCCCAGCGTGAAGAGATCGAAGGCACCCTGGTGGCCCTCAAGGCCCATATCGCCCGCCAGCTGGCCAGCGACGAGGAGTTCGAGCTGCCCTGCGACCTGGACCTGACCGAAGAGCCGGACGATTCCGAGCTGCGCGGCTGGTGCATCGGTTTCATGGAAGGCGTGTTCATGCGCGAAGCCGCCTGGTTCGAGACCGCCGAGGATGAAGTCAGCGAAATGCTGCTGCCGATCATGGTGGGCTCGGGGCTGTTCGACGAACAGCCCGAATTCGCCGACATCGCCGCCGACGCCAACCTGCAGGACGACATGATCGTGCAGATCCCGGAAGCGCTGACCGCCCTGTACCTGCTGTGCAATGCCCCGGACGAGAAACCGGCGATTCTCAAGCCGCGCCACCACTGATCGTTTTCGGCCCCAGAGCCGATCCCCGGCCCCCTCCCCTGGGGGGCCGGGAAGTACGCGCTCATGCACCCGCTACCTGCCCGAGCAAAAATATATTCCCCCCGCCGCTGTGCTGTCCGTTCGCCATCTCCTAAACTCTGTCCACTGAACACAGAGTCCCCCGCATGCCCCTTCGCCCGCGTCGACAAGGATGGCCTTCGCCCAGGCTATGGCGCCTGCTCGGCTGGGTAGCCCTTTGCCTGTCGTTGAGCGTGGCCGGGCAGAACTGGGCGGACTGGGACTTTGCGCAGATCATCAGCAAGGCCGAGCAGCGCTATGGCGGGCTGGGTTCGGCGCGCGAACGCATGGAGGCCTGGGCCACGCTGCTGCAGACCAGCGGCGACAAGCCCGAGCTGGAGAAACTGGCGCTGGTCAACAGCTTCTTCAACCGCCAGATGGCGTTCAAGGACGACATGACCGTGTGGCACGTCGAAGATTATTGGGCAACGCCCCTGGAAGCCTTGTGGAAAGGCGCCGGGGACTGTGAAGACTATGCCATCGCCAAGTATTTCAGCCTGCGCCGCCTGGGTGTGTCAGCCGACAAGCTGCGCATCACCTACGTCAAGGCGCTGGAGCTGAACCAGGCGCACATGGTACTGACGTATTACGCCACGGACCGTTCCGATCCCCTGGTGCTGGACAATCTGAAACCCGATATCAGGCCTGCGTCCCAGCGCAAGGACCTGCTGCCGGTGTATGCCTTCAACGCCGAGGGCGTGTACATGCCAGGCGCCTCGGCCAATGCCCGAACCAGTGACAGCAAGAAGCTGTCCCGCTGGCAGGATGTGCTGCAGAAAATGAGAGCCGAAGGCTTTGCCATTGGCGACGGATAGGAGTGCCCGATGTCTTTACTCAAGCAACTGTTCCTGGCCATCTGCCTGTTCCTGGTCGTGGCGTTCAGCGGCAGTTTTTTCGTGGGGCTGGAAAACTCGCGCGAGCAGTTGGTGAGCCAATTGCGCTCCCACGCCCAGGATGCGGCAACTGCCTTGGGGCTGTCCCTGGCGCCCCACGTGGACGACCCGGCGATGGTCGAACTGATGGTGTCGTCGATCTTCGATAGCGGCTACTTCTCGCGCATTCGGGTGGTCAACCTGGCCGACAACAGCACCCTGGTAGAGCGTGCCGCCGAGCCGGGCACAGGCGAGGTACCCGGCTGGTTCGTGGACCTGGTGAACCTGCGCCCTCAGGGTGGAGACGCCCTGGTGATGCGCGGCTGGGAGCAAGCGGCGCGCGTGGAGGTACAGAGCAACCCGCAGTTCGCCCTCGCCAAGCTGTGGGAGACCGCCATCGGCAGCCTGGCCTGGCTGGCGTTGTGCGGCCTGCTGAGCGCCATTTTCGGTGGCTGGCTGCTACGCCAGCAATTGCGCCCCCTGGACAACATGGTGAACCAGGCCAACGCCATCAGCCACCGCGAGTTCCTGACCCTGCCACGCATACCGCGCACGCCGGAGCTGCGCCGGGTGGTGCTGGCAATGAATCAGATGGTGGAAAAGCTCAAGGCGCTGTTCGCCGAGGAAGCGGCGCGCAGCGAGAAGCTGCGTGAAGAGTCTTATCAGGACAGCCTCACGGGGCTGGCCAACCGCCGGCTGTTCGACACCCAGTTGACCAACCACCTGATCGTCACCGAACAGAACAGCGAAGGTTTTGTGCTGATGATACGGGTCAACGACCTGGCCGGCCTCAACCAGCGCCTGGGCGGCCAGCGTACCGATGGGCTGATCACCGAGGTGGGCGAAGTCCTCAAGCAACTGCTGCAAGAACCCCGACGCAGCCGCTGGACGGCGGCGCGCAACCGCGGCGGCGAGTTCAGCCTGCTGGCACCGGGAATCACCGCCGACGACGCGCGGGGCCTGGCCGACGACCTCAGCCGCCAGTTGCAGAATTTCTACCTCACGGGGGCCAGCGACTGCACCCCGGTGGCGCACATCGGGGCCGTGGCCTACAAACCGGGCGAAGCGCCGAACACGGTATACATGCACCTGGACCAGGCGCTTACCGAGGCCCAGAACCAGCCGCAGGCCTGGTCGGTGCTGGCGCACTTCAATGGCGCTCCGATCCAGAACCCCAACCAGTGGCGAGCCTGGATCGACGAAGCCTTGCAGCAGCGCAAGCTCAAGCTGTACTTCCAGCCCGTGGTGCCGTGTGCCGAACCCGGACAGATCCTGCACCACAAGGTCCTGGCACGGCTGCTGGACACCGAAGGGCAGGCCGTGGCCGCCGGGCATTTCCTGCCCTGGATCGAACGGCTGGGCTGGTCGGCGCGGTTTGACCTGGCCATGCTCGAACACACCCTGGACTATTTGCAGGAACACCCTCACCCCCTGGCCTTGAGCCTGTCCGGCACGACCTTGCGGCGCGAGGAGTACCTGACCCCGATTCTGGACCTGCTCAAGGCCAACCCCGGCCAGGCGCACCTGCTGACGCTGGAAGCCGACGAGCATCACCTGCCGCCGCCTGAACAACTGCAGGCGCTGAGCCAGGCCATCCGTGACACCGGTTACCGTCTCGGCCTGCAGCACTTCGGCGGGCGGTTCAGCCAGATCGGCAACCTCACGCACCTGGGCCTGGCGTACCTGAAGATCGACGGCAGCTACATTCGCGCCATCGATCAGCAGGGTGACAAGCGCTTGTTCATCGAAGCCATCTACCGCGCCACCAACAGCATCGACATGCCGCTGATTGCCGAGATGGTGGAAACGGCGGGTGAACTGGAGGTGCTCAAGGAACTGGGACTGCATGGCGCGATGGGCCGCTTGATCGGCGCGCCCGCCGCGCAGGTTTGAGAGAACGTCCGTAGGACCCTCGGCCTCCCCCCCACAGGGTCTGGCTCGGGGGTGGCGCGGTGTACCCGCTAGACCGCGGCGCGGCCTTCCCGAGCTTCGCCCGGTCCCACAGGGTGAACCCCGCCACCGCGCCCCCCCTGTGGGACACGGCGCCAGCTCGGGCCCGCCGCACCAGGGGGCCGAAAAAAATCCCGCCTCAGCAGAAGGCGGGATTTTTTCAGCTTGCTGCCTCGATCACGCCACATCCACCTTCAATGAATGGTCCCCCAGCATCCCGCTGATGATCGTCGCCGTGTCATGGGTCGACACCGTGCCGCCACTGCCTGGGGTTACCCCGTAATGGCTGGCCAGGTTCACCCCTTGCAAGTCGATGGTCTGGCTCGCCGCGCCGCCGGCGGTGGTGCTGACGTCGATGCTGGAGACCAGCCCCGAACCGCTGCCAGTGACCTTGAAGTGCAGGTAGTCATCCAGGGTCGAAGCCGTGGCGCCGTCACCTTGCAGCAGTTGCGACAGGTCGAGCTTGTCGGTGCCCACGGTGAAGTCGGTGATGGTGTCGTGCCCGCTGTTGCCTGCCAGGTACTTGAAGGTATCGGCACCGTCGCCGCCGGTCAGGGTGTTGTTGCCCAGCCCACCGATGAGGGTGTCGTTGCCGCCCCCACCATTGATCACGTCATTGCCCACGCCACCGGTGATGACGTTGGCCTGGGCGTTGCCGGTCAGGTGGTCGCCATAATCGGAGCCGATCAGGTTCTGGATGTTGTTCAAGGTGTCATGGCCAGCACTGACGGTGTCCTGGGCCGTGGTGATGCTCAGGTCCACGGTGACCGGGCCCTTGGCCGCGTGGTAGCTGACGGTGTTGACGCCTGTGCCGCCGTCAAAGGTGTCATTGCCCTTGCCGCCGATCATGAAGTCATTGCCCGCCAGGCCCAGCAAGGTGCTGCCGCTGTCGTTGCTGATCAGGATGTCATCACCTGCGGTGCCGGTCAGGGTATGGCCGTCCTGGTAGGTGATGGTGGCCGCCGCGGTATCGCTGCCGCCGTGGGTGTCGCTGACGGTGTAGGTGGCCGGCAGGTCCGGTGTGTAGTTGGCCGCCCCGGCGTAGTTGATGTTCATGGCCAGGGTATAGGCCGTCTCCCCGGTATGGTTGGTGGCGTGGCTGATGTGGATGGTGTAGTCACCGTCGGTGGTGGCCGTGAGCACGCCGGCGTCACCCAAGGTGGTAGTGGCGCCATTGCCCAGTTGCCAGGTCATGTTCAGGTGGCTGTTGCTGGTATCGGCCAGGTTCAGGCTCTCGCCGGCCTTCAAGTGCACGGTCAGGGTGTCACTGGCGTTGGCACTGTTGTTGAAGCCCAGGGTGCCGAGGAAACCGCTGACCACCAGCAGGGCCGTCATGTTGCCCGTGCTGATGTTGAAGTCACTGCGGTCGATGGTCTTGACCTGGTTGCTGCTGGTGTTGCTGGTGCCATTGAACTGAATGGTCTGCACCGAGGTGGCCGTGAAGTCCGCTCCCTTGGGCGCCCAGCCGGTATCAAAGCCGGTGTTGGCCACGGTCAGCGGGTCGCCATTGGCATCGGTGTCGTTGGCCGTCAGTGCCTCGCTGGGCACGATGATGGTGGAGGACAGAATGTTGGTGATCACATGGTCGGCCACCGCCACCGGTGGCGAGTTCGGCGTCACGGTCACGCTCAGGTCGGCCGGGCTGGACAGGTCGCCATCGTTGTCGGCCAGCACGAAGGTCACCTTGTCGGTGAAGGTGGTGGTACCACCGCTGGAAGCGGACGTGTAGGTGTAAGCACCGGTGTCCATGTCAACCACCACCGTGGCGCCGTGGTTGGTGGCCACGCTGATGCTGTTGGTGGCGGTGTCGAACGTGCCATGGCTGGCCGTGCCGGCCACGGTCATGCCGCCTTCGCCGCTATTGGCCTTGGGATCGTAGGTATAGGTCACGCCGTCCACGGTGATCGACTTGATGAAGCCGCCATCGGCGCCGAAGGTGCCGTTGGTCAACAGGCTTCCGGTCAGCGCCACGCTGTGCACGGTGCTGCTGAGCACGCTACTGAGGTTGTTGAGGTCGGTGACCACGGTGGCATTGGTGTTGGTGCCGGTGGTGCCGTCATAGGCAATGGGGTTCAGGTACTGGCTGTCGACGCCGTTGCCCAGGCCAATGGCATAGGCCTTGATATCATTGGCGCTGAGGAAGTCGGTCCAGGCTTTCTCCTCGGTGGTGTCGATGCCATCGCCCAGGTTGGGGTTGGTCTCGTTCCCCGACTGCGCGCCGCCGGAGGTCGGATGGGTGCTGGACAACGTCGGGTTGCCGTCAGAGAAGAAGTAGGCCACGTTCTGGCCCCCCACCAGTTTGCCGTTGGCCGTGAACGCAGTCTCGGCACCGCCCAGCGCGTAGTCATAGTTGGTGCCGCCATTGGCGTGCAAGGTGGCGACGTAGGCTTTGGCCGTGGCCACGTCGACCCAGACGTTGCTGGGGATGGTCACGCCATTGCTGAACGTGACGATCTGTACCTTCACATCCCCCATGCCGTCGTACTGGTCCAGCAGCTTGCCAATGGCCTGCTTGGCCAGGTCCAGGCGCGACAGGTTGCCGACCCCGGACGGGTCATCCATGCTGCCTGAGACGTCGATCACCAGCAGCACGTTGGAGTTGACCTCGGGCGCGATCGCTACCCGATCGATGGCCCCCGCCTGAGGCACATCGTCGGTGATGGCGATCACCAACTGGTTGGTGATGGTGTTGCCCTGGCTGTCGGTGGCGCGGTACGTGACGCTGTCAGTGGTGTAGTCATTACCGTTGTTGGCCGCAGGGTCGGTCTTGGGCGCTGAGGTCAGGGTGTAGGTATAGCTGCCATCCGCGTTCAGCTGGATAACCCCGTGCTGGGTGTGAACCAGCCCGCCCTGAGCGCCGTCGATGCTGTAGGTAATGGTACCGACACCGCCCGAGACAGAGCCCACCAAAGAGCCGCTCGCGGTTTCGGCGGTGGAGTCGGGGTCGCTGCCCACCACGGTGCCGGGGGCCAGATCCTTGCCGTCCTGGTTCAGGTCCAGCGCGGCTTCGGCCACGGTCAGTGCCGGGCCATTGCCAGGCTCCAGGTGCAGGCCACTGCTGCCGATGTCGATGGTGACGGTGGTGGTGCTGATGTCACCATCCTTGTCCGCCACCGAGTAGGTGAAGGTGTCGGTGACAGCGCCCTGGGCCGCCGCGTTGGCATTGGCATGGTACAGGCTGCTGCCATCGGCGGTGATCACCAGGAAACCATACAGGCCTTGCACGACGGTATTGGTGCCGCCGATGACCGGGGCAGACGTGTCGCCGCCGGCCTTCACCCCTACCACGCCAAAGAAGCCATCGGCGCCGGAGACATCGTTGGCCAGCACGTTGCCGCGCACGGTCTGGCCCTCGATGATGGACGCGCCATCGGCGTAGGCGTGGGGCTGGTCGTCGACGATCTTGATGGTCAAGGTGCTGGCGACGTGGTTGCCGACGCTATCGGTGGTCACCACGGCGAACGTTTCGGTGGTACCCAGGCCGTACACGGTCGGCGCGCTGGTCAGGGTGTAGGTGTAGCTGCCATCGGCGTTCATGTGAATGACGCCATACTTGCCGGACATGTCCCCGCTGCTGTCGGAGCCGTACAGGCTGTAGTTCAGCGCCGCTACCCCGCCACTGACGGAACCGGCCACGGTGCCGCTGGCGGTTTCCGACGTCCAGTCCGGGTGGCTGCCCGTGGTGTTGCCAGGTGCCAGGTCCTTGCCGTCCTGGTTCTTGTCCAGTGCCGCTTCGAATACGGTGACGCCATCGACGTTGGTGGCCTTCAGGTGCGAGTCGTCGACCTTGATGGTCAAGGTGGTGGTGCTGACGTCACCGTCCTTGTCCATAACCGAGTAGGTGAAAATGTCGAGGCCGCCCTTGGCGCCGACCGAGTTGGCGTTGGCGTGGTACACGCTGGTGCCGTCAGCACCAATCACCAGTTCGCCGTAAAGGCCCTGGATGACCGTGCCCACGCCCGTGGTCACGGCCTTGGTGATATCCGCACCCGCCTTGACGCCGATCACGCCGAAGAAACCATCCGCGCCCGAGACATCGTTGGCCAGGACATTACCCTGGGCGGTCTGGCCTTCGGCGAGTTTGGCGAAGTCCGGCACGGCCACGGGCTGGTCGTCGACGATCTTGATGGTGAGCTGGCTGGCGACGTGGTTGCCGGCGCTATCGGTGGTCACCAGGGTGAAGGTTTCGGTGGTGCCCAGGCCGACGACCTGTGGGGCGCTGGTCAGGGTGTAGGTGTAGGTGCCGTCGGCGTTCAGGTGAATGATGCCGTACTTGCCCACGGTATCGCCGTTGGTGTCGGAGCCGTAGACGCTGTAGGTCAACGCCCCCACCCCGCCACTGACAGAACCGGCCACGGTGCCGCTGGCGGTTTCCGACGTCCAGTCCGGGTGGCTGCCGGTGGTGTTGCCAGGCGCCAGGTCCTTGCCGTCCTGGTTCTTGTCCAGTGCCGCTTCGAATACGGTGACGCCATCGACGTTGGTGGCCTTCAGGTGCGAGTCGTCGACCTTGATGGTCAAGGTGGTGGTGCTGATGTCACCGTCCTTGTCCATCACCGAGTAGGTGAAAATGTCGAGGCCGCCCTTGGCGCCGACCGAGTTGGCGTTGGCGTGGTACACGCTGGTGCCGTCAGCACCAATCACCAGTTCGCCGTACAGGCCCTGGATGACCGTGCCCACGCCCGTGGTCACGGCCTTGGTGATATCCGCACCCGCCTTGACGCCGATCACGCCGAAGAAACCATCCGCGCCCGAGACATCGTTGGCCAGGACATTACCCTGGGCGGTCTGGCCTTCGGCAAGTTTGGCGAAGTCCGGCACGGCCACGGGCTGGTCGTCGACGATCTTGATGGTGAGCTGGCTGGCGACGTGGTTGCCGGCGCTGTCGGTGGTCACCAGGGTGAAGGTTTCGGTGGTGCCCAGGCCGACGACCTGTGGGGCGCTGGTCAGGGTGTAGGTGTAGGTGCCGTCGGCGTTCAGGTGAATGATGCCGTACTTGCCCACGGTATCGCCGTTGGTGTCGGAGCCGTAGACGCTGTAGGTCAACGCCCCTACCCCGCCACTGACAGAACCGGCCACGGTGCCGCTGGCGGTTTCCGACGTCCAGTCCGGGTGGCTGCCAGTGGTGTTGCCAGGCGCCAGGTCCTTGCCGTCCTGGTTCTTGTCCAGTGCCGCTTCGAATACGGTGACGCCATCGACGTTGGTGGCCTTCAGGCCAGCCCCGTCGATGGTGACGGTGACCGTGGTGGTGCTGATGTCTCCGTCCTTGTCGGCCACCGAGTAAGTGAACGTATCGGTCACGGTGCCATCGTTGGCCACGTTGGGCTTGGCGTAGTAGACGCTGGTGCCATCGGGTTTGATGAGCAGGCTGCCGTAGGTGCCTTCGATCACGCTACCCACACCACCGCTCACCGGCGCGGAGGTGTCGCTGCCAGCCTTGACCCCGACCACTGCGGCAAAGCCGTCCGCGCCAGAAACATCGTTGGCCAGGACATTGCCCGTGGCGTATTGGCCTTCCACGATTGTGACCGCGTCAGGCACCGCGGTGGGCACATCGTCGACGATCTTGATGGTGACCTGGCTTTCCACCTGGTTGCCGACGCTGTCGGTGGTCACCAGGGTGAAGGTGTCCAGGGTCCCCAGCCCGGGCACTTGCGGGGCGCTGGTGAGGGTGTAGGTATAGGTGCCGTCGGCGTTGAGGTGCAAGGTGCCGTACTGGCTGCTGACGTTGCCGTTGGTGTCGGCGCCCGCCAGGCTGTAGGTCAGCGCGCCGACCCCTCCGGTGACATAGCCCACCACGGTGCCGCTGCCGGCCTCCAGGGGCGAGTCGGGATGGCTACCGGTGGGCAGCGCCGCTTCGAACACGGTGACGTCATTGACGTCGGTGGCCTTGAGGCCCGCGTCGGTAATGGTAATGGTCAGCGTGGTGGTGCTGATGTCACCGTCCTTGTCCGCCACCGAGTAGGTGAAGGTATCGGTGACATTGCCGTTGTTGGCGACGTTGGGGTTGGCATGGTAGGTGGTGCTGCCATCGGCGGCGATGGTGAGCACGCCATAGGTACCGGCGATAGCCACCCCAACGCCGGTGCTGACAGGGGTAGAGATTTCGCCACCGGCCTTGACGCCAACCACACCACCGAAGCCATCGGCACCCGAGGCGTCATTGGTCAGCACGTTACCGGTCAGCAGCGTCTGACCTTCGGTGAGCGAGGCGGTATCGGCGACCGCCTTGGGCACATCGTCGACGATGGTTGCAGTGAGCTGGCTGCTGGCGGTGCTGCCATCGGTGTCCGTGGCCACTACCGCGAACGTCTCGCTGAGGGTATTGGGGCCCTGCACGTCGGGATGGGTGTCAGCGTGGGTCAAGGTATAGCTGTAGCTGACGACGCCCGTGGCGGGGTTGTAGCTGTTGATGGTCAGGGTGCCCAACTGGGTGACGACGCTGACTGGTGAGCTGATGCCCACGCCATTGGTGACCACGGCGATGCCGCCCACGGTCAGGGTCTGCAGGCCGTCGGGGGCGCTGACGGTGAACTGCCCGGCCTGCACCAGCGCGGCCGCGTTGGGGCTGCTGCCATCGGCCAGGTTGGCTTCATTGACGATGGTCGACAACCCGCCTGCTTCAGGTGCGGTGATGGTGACCTGGTCATTGATGTTGGCGATGTTGAGCGTCAGCACCGCGGTGCTGGTGTCACCGTCGGCATCGTTGAGGGTGTAGGTGAACGTCTCGATGCCGCTGCCGCCACCGTGCAGGTCATGGAAGGCCTGGCCGGCGGCGTTGAGGGTGTAGGTGTAGGTACCGTCGGCCGCCAGCACCAGGGTGCCGTAGGTGCCGGTGTAGGTGCCGGCCGTGATCGGGCCGCTGGTAGCGGTGACAGGGATGCGGTCGGCACCCTGGATATCATTCGTCAGGACGTTGCCGCTCAGCACCAGGTTCTGCTCGGTGGCCGGTGTTGTGGGGCTGTCGTTGATGGCTTGGGGCACGTCGTCGACGATGGTCGCGGTGAGCTGGGTACTGGCGGTACTGCCGTCGGTGTCAGTGGCCACCACCGCGAACGTCTCGCTGAGGGTATTGGGGCCCTGCACGTCGGGATGGGTGTCGGTGTGGGTCAAGGTATAGCTGTAGCTGACGACGCCCGTGGTGGGGTTGTAGCTGTTGATGGTCAGGGTGCCCAATTGGGTAACGACGCTGACCGGCGAGCTGATGCCCACGCCATTGGTGACCACGGCGACGCCGCCCACGGTCAGGGTCTGCAGGCCGTCGGGGGCGCTGACGGTGAACTGCCCGGCCTGCACCAGCGCGGCCGCGTTGGGGCTGCTGCCATCGGCCAGGTTGGCTTCATTGACGGTGGTCGACAACCCGCCTGCTTCAGGCGCGGTGATGGTGACCTGGTCGTTGATATTGGCGATGTTGAGCGTCAGCACCGCGGTGCTGGTGTCACCGTCGGCATCGTTGAGGGTGTAGGTGAACGTCTCGATGCCGCTGCCGCCACCGTGCAGGTCATGGAAGGCCTGGCCGGCGGCGTTGAGGGTGTAGGTGTAGGTACCGTCGGCCGCCAGCACCAGGGTGCCATAGGTGCCGGTGTAGGTACCGGCCGTGATCGGGCCGCTGGTGGCCGTGACAGGGATGCGGTCGGCACCCTGGATATCATTCGTCAGGACGTTGCCGGTCAGCACCAGGTTCTGCTCGGTGGCCGGTGTTGTGGGGCTGTCGTTGATGGCTTGGGGCACGTCGTCGACGATGGTCGCGGTGAGCTGGGTACTGGCGGTACTGCCGTCGGTGTCAGTGGCCACCACCGCGAACGTCTCGCTGAGGGTATTGGGGCCCTGCACGTCGGGATGGGTGTCGGTGTGGGTCAAGGTATAGCTGTAGCTGACGACGCCCGTGGTGGGGTTGTAGCTGTTGATGGTCAGGGTGCCCAATTGGGTAACGACGCTGACCGGCGAGCTGATGCCCACGCCATTGGTGACCACGGCGACGCCGCCCACGGTCAGGGTCTGCAGGCCGTCGGGGGCGCTGACGGTGAACTGCCCGGTCTGCACCAGGGCGGCCGCGTTGGGGCTGCTGCCTTCGGCCAGATTGGCTTCATTGACGCTGGTCGACAGCCCGCCCGCTTCAGGCGCGGTGATGGTGACCTGGTCGTTGATGTTGGCGATGTTGAGCGTCAGCACCGCGGTGCTGGTGTCGCCGTCGGCATCGTTGAGGGTGTAGGTGAAACTGTCGGTGCCGGTACCGCCACCGTGCAGATCATGGAACGCCTGGCCGGCCGCGTTGAGGGTATAGGTATAACTGCCGTCGGGCGCCAGCACCAGGGTGCCATAGGTACCGGTGTAGGTACCGGCCGTGATCGGGCCGCTGGTGGCGGTGATCGGGATGCGGTCGGCGCCCTGGATGTCATTGGTCAAGACGTTGCCGGTCAGCACAAGGTTCTGCTCGGTGGCAGGCGTGGTGGGGTTGTCATTGATGGCCTGGGGCACATCGTCGACCACGCTGACCACTACCGAGCCGCTGCTGCTGGAGCCATTGCTGTCCGTGGCGGTAACCGGCAGGTTTTCGGTGATGGTGTTGGCGCCACCGCCGCTGGGCTGGGTATCCGGGCCGGTGAGGGTGTAGCTGTAGCTGACCTGGCCGGTGGCAGGGTTGTAGCCGGTGATGGTCAGCGTATTGCCCAGGCCGGTGGTGACGGACTGGCCCACGCCTACTACCACGCCGTTGTTGACCACGGTGATGCCGCCCACGCTCAGGCTGGCGAGGCCGTCAGGCGCCGACACCGTGAAGCTGTTGGCCTGGGTCAGGGCACCCGGCTGCGGGTTGGAGCCATCGGTCAGGTTGGCCTCGTTGACGCTCACCCCCGCGCCATCACCGGTCAGGCCGGACAGGGTCACCGGGTTATCGACCAGTACCGTGGCGGCGTTGGTGTTGGTCAGTGCCGCCACCTCAGGCACGGTGAACTCGGGCACACCGTTGAACCCGGCGGTGGGGAAGCCCACCACAGGGTCGACCGCACCACCGGTTTCGGTCAGCAGCACGAAGCTGTGGCTACCGCCCGCCTCGCCACCCTGGGCAGGGGTGCCTGCGGCGGCAGGCCCTGCCGCAGTCGCTTCGGCGGCCTGGGTAGGGTCGGCGCCGGCGGCGATGGCTTGCTGGATTTTCTGCACATCGGTGAGCTCGGCCTGGCTGGGCGCCGCCACTTCATGGGTTGCCACATGGGGCGCCATGTCACCGAGCATGTTCTGGTTGAGGGTGACTTCACTGCCGCGCCCCAGGGTCAGTTCCTTGCCGTTCTGCAAATGCACCGCCACCGCGCCATCGGCACCGGTGTCCAGTTGTTCACCCGCGAACAACCGGTCCCCCTGGTGCACTTGGCGGCGGCTGCCGTCGGTGCCAATCGCGAAAACCTGTCCGATTACCTGACTGACTACACCAATCAACGTTGCCATGTGCACTCCTCATCTGCCGCTGGGGCATGGGGTTTTGCAGGAAAGTGCGGTCGGCTTCGCTTAGCGGCGGGGCGGTTGGCGCTGCGGACACTGCGTCGACGCAAGCGTTCTCGCCCTGCCTACCCCTGGAACAGCGCCAACCCACCCACCAAAACCTGAAGAAAATCAGGAACATCCGGAATGACGACGTACCAGTGAGGCAACAGGAGGGGTTCAGGCACTGCAAGTGACATTTTTTTGTCGCCAAACTCCCTCTGTTTTCCTCCCTTCGCTACTTCCTTGCCCTATGCTGCAAAAGTTTGTTGAACTTTTCTTTGACGCCCGAAAAACGTTGGTTTATCTGGCTTGTACGAGCTGCCTGGGGTGAACAATGTCTCGATTTCGACACGCTGCATAAGTTTTTATTGGAATAGAAGTTATGCAAAAAAGTTCTTAGATTTTGCTAAGGATGTTCTTAGCTCTCATGTTACAAGCCTGAAACGGTTTAAGTTCTTTTTTCGCCATTTTTTTGGCGATTACTGCGGCACTTAGAGACTCCAGGGAGAACCACAATGCGCACTCGCACCCCCATCTGCAGCGCTGTCCTGATGGCATTGGCCTGCGCCCAGGCCCACGGCATGACGCTGACAGATGCGATTCAGAGCACCATCAACTACCACCCCGAGGTGCAGTCGAATCTGAACAATCGCCTGTCGGCAGATGAGGATGAGAAAGTCGCGCGCGGTGGGTACTACCCCACTGTCGACCTGGTAGCCGCCTACGGCCGCGCCCGCACGGACAACCCCACCACACGGGCCATCGAAGGCAACAACGCCGAGACCCTGAACTACACCCAGTCGGAGTTGCGCCTGCGGCAAATGCTGTTCGATGGGTTCAACACCCCCAACGAGGTGGCGCGTACCCAGCAAGTGGTCAACTCGCGGGCGTACTACCTGCGCGGCACGGCTGAGACCCAGGCGTTGCGAGCCATCGAGGTGTACCTGAACGTACTCAAGGCTCGCGAGTTGGTGGACCTTGCCAAGAACAACCTGCGGGCACACCTGCGCGTCAACGATCAGATCGGCCTGCGCAGCGAACGCGGGGTGGGCAGCACCGCGGACGTCGACCAGTCCCGCGCCCGTCGCGCGTTGGCGGAAAACAACCTGAACACTGCCCAGGTCAACCTCTCCGATGCCGAGGCGAACTTCTTCAGCACCGTGGGGCGCATGCCCGACGAGCTGGAAGCGCCGCCCAGCATCCGCGGCGAGGTACCCACCGACCTGATCGCCGCGCGCCAGGCGATGCTCACCAACAACCCTTACCTCAAGTCGGCCCAGGCCGACGTGCAGGCCGCCGAAAGCCAATACGAAGTGGCCAAGTCGCCCTTCTACCCGCGCTTCGACGCCGAGTTGGCGGTGGACGCCAACAACAACATTTCCGGCGAACAGGGCCGCGACAACGAATGGCGCGCCGGCGTGGTGATGAACTACAACCTGTTCAAGGGCGGCAGCGACAAGGCTCGCCTGCAGTCCGACGCGCACAAGATCAACCAGGCCATGGACATTCGCAACAACGCCCTGCGCATGCTCAACGAGAACCTGTCGCTGGCCTGGAACGCCATGAACAACGCCCACACCCAGACCCCGTACGCCCGCGAATACGCCGAGACCACCACCAAAGTGCGCGCGGCCTACCAGGACCAGTTCGGCCTGGGCCAGCGTACCCTCCTCGACCTGCTGGACAGCGAAAACGAGCTGTACACCGCCAACAGCCGCTACACAGAAGTGCGCTACACAGAAGAGTTCTCCATGTACCGCGTGCTCGCCAACATGGGCGTGCTGCTGGAGAAGGAACGCGTGGTACTGCCCAACGAGGCCATCGCCCAGTCGGAAGTGAAGAACGAAGCCCGCCTTCCGGAAATGAAGTGATCGCCTCTTGGCGTCTGGAGTACCGCACGTGACCAGCATGCAACCTGCGGGGCCGGCAACGGACCCGCGCCTGAGTTTCGATGACCCGCTGTTGGATGGCTTGCTGATCCTGTGCAAGCTGCACGGCTGTACCGTCAGCCGCGCCAGCCTTAGCGCGGGGCTGCCGCTGGCCCAACAGCGCATGAGCCAGGAACTGCTGCCGCGCGCGGCCGCCCGCGCCAGCCTGTCGGCACGCCTGTTGCGCCGCGAACTGGGCGCGATATCCGGCCTGAACCTGCCAGTATTACTGCTGCTTCGCGACGGCCGCTGCGCCGTGCTGCGACGCTGGGGCGAGGACGACCGCGCGTTGATCCTGCCTAGCGAGGCCGACGGTGGCGAACAGTGGGTAACCCGCGAGGAACTGGCCGCCGAATACAGTGGCCAGGCGTTGTTCGCCCGCCCCCGCCATGAGCTCGAAGACCTGCGCCAGCCGTTGATGCCACGGGTGCATGCCTGGTTTCGCGACACCCTGAAACTGTCGCGCTGGCTGTACAGCGACGCCATCCTGGCCAGCCTGATGATCAACCTGCTGGGCCTGATGGTGCCCCTGTTCGTGATGCAGACCTACGACCGCGTGGTGCCCAACCAGGCCACTTCGACCCTGTGGGTGCTGGCCATCGGCTTGCTGGTGGGCACCCTGTTCGAGCTGGTGCTGCGGGTACTGCGCGCACACCTGCTGGACACCGCTGGCAAGAAGACTGACCTGATTCTTTCCGCCACCCTGTTCGAACGCATCACCGGCATGGCCATGAAGGCCAAGCCGGCGACCATCGGCGGTTTCGCCCAGAGCATCCATGACTTCCAGGGCCTGCGCGAGTTTCTCACCGCCGTGACCCTGACCAGTATCATCGACCTGCCGTTCGCCGTGCTGATGCTGGCCGTGATCGGCCTGCTGGGCGGCTGGCTGGTGCTGGTGCCCATTGTCGCCTTCCCCCTGACCATCGTTTTCGCCCTGCTGATCCAGGTGCGCCTGCGCGATACCGTGCAAAAAAGCCTGGCCCTGGGCGCCGAGCGCCAGGCCTTGCTGATCGAGACCCTCAGCGGCCTGGAAAGCATCAAGGCGTGCAGCGCTGAAAGCGAACGCCAGTACATGTGGGAGTCAACCCATGGCGCGCTGACCCGCCTGGACAGCCATGCCCGCAACCTGTCCGCGCTGGCCACCAACGGCACGCTGTTCATCCAGCAATTCGCCGGCATGGCGGTGATCGTCGCTGGGGTCTACACCATTATCGCTGGCAACCTCAGCGTCGGTGCCCTGGTGGCCAGCTACATGCTGAGCAGTCGTGTACTGGCGCCCCTGGGGCAGATCGCCGGGCTGATCACGCGCTACCAACAGGCGCAATTGACCATGGTCAGCACCGACGCCCTGATGGCCCTGCCCCAGGAACGTGACCCACGCCAACGGCCGTTGGAACGCACGCAGCTGCAGGGCGCCCTGGCCGTGAGCCAGGTGACCTTTCGCTACACCGGGCAGAATGCCCCGGCGCTGGGCAACATCAGCTTCAGCATGCAGGCGGGCGAACGTATCGGCATCATCGGGCGCAGCGGTTCAGGCAAAAGCACCCTGGCGCGCCTGGTGATGGGTTTCTATGAGCCCGAGGAAGGCCAGGTATTGCTGGACAACCTGGACTTGCGGCAACTGGATGTGGCCGACCTGCGCCAGCAGATCGGCTACGTGGCCCATGACCTGCCACTGCTGGCCGGTAGCCTGCGCGATAACCTGACCATGGGCGCCCGCTACGTGAGCGACGCGCGCATGCTGGAAGTGGCGGAAATGACCGGCGTCACCGAGCTGGCCCGCCAGCACCCGCAAGGGTTCGACCGCCCGGTGGGCGAGCGTGGTCAACTGCTCAGCGGTGGCCAGCGCCAGGCCGTGTTGCTGGCCCGCTCGCTGCTGCTCGACCCACCGATCATGGTGCTGGACGAACCTACCAGCCACATGGACAACGCCAGCGAGGACGCCCTGCGCCTGCGCCTGCACGACTGGGTGGTGGGCAAGACCGTGCTGCTGGTCACGCACCGCACCTCCATGCTCAGCCTGGTCGACCGCCTGCTGGTGCTGGACAACGGCCGTATCGTGGCCGACGGTCCCAAGGAAGCGGTGATTGAAGCCCTGCGCAAAGGCCGCGTCGGCCAGACACCTGTTTAGGAGTGGTATCGATGTCAGCTTCCCAAGGCCTGCGCGGTTATTTCAGCAGCTTCGGCAAGACCGGCGAAAGCGAGTTCATGCCTGAACTGGCCAGCGCCGCGCTTCAGGATTCACCGCGCCTGACGCGCATCACCGTGTGGCTGTGCGCCGGCCTGATCGTGGCGGCGCTGGTCTGGGCCAGGTTCGCGGTGCTGCAGGAAGTCACCATGGGCGAAGGCAAGGCCATTCCCTCCAGCAAGGTTCAGGTCATTCAGAACCTGGAGGGCGGTATCGTCACCGAGATCTACGTGCGTGAAGGCCAAGTGGTGAACAAGGGCGACACCCTGCTGCGCCTGGATGACACGCGCTTTCTGTCCAACAAGGGCGAAAGCGAGGCTGACCGCTATGCGTTGATGGCCCAGGTGGAACGCCTGCAGGCTGAAACCGACGGCAAGCCGTTCACGGTGTCGGACGCCGTGCGCAGCAAGGCGCCGCAAGTGGCCGAGGACGAGATGTCGCTGTACACCTCGCGTCAGCGGCGCCTGGCCAGCGAACAGCAGACCCTCAACGAACAACTGCGGCAGAAAACCCAGGAACTGGCTGAGTTTCGCTCCAAACAGGACCAGTACCGGTCCAGCCTGGCGCTGTTGCAGCAAGAACTGAACATGTCCACGCCCCTGGTGGGCACCGGGGCGATCTCGCCGGTGGAGATTCTGCGCCTCAAGCGCAGTGCCGTGGAGGCACGCGGGCAGATGGACGCCACGACGCTGGCGATCCCGCGGGCGGAAGCGGCGATCAACGAGATCAAGAGCAAGATGAATGAGTCGAACCAGCAGTTCCGCTCTGACGCCGCCAAAGACCTCAACGCCAAGCGGACCGACCTGTCGAAGATCACCGCCACCAGCATCGCCATCGATGACAGGGTCAGCCGCACCACTGTGGTGTCGCCGGTGCACGGCATCATCAAGACCCTGAAAGTGAACACCATTGGCGGCGTGGTGCAGCCGGGCAGCGACATGGTGGAGGTGGTGCCGCTGGAGGACAACCTGCTGATCGAAGCCAAGGTCCGCCCCCAGGACGTGGCCTTCCTGCACCCCGGCCAGCCGGCCATGGTCAAGTTCAGTGCCTATGACTACACCATCTACGGTGGCTTGAAGGCCAAGCTGGAGCTGATCAGCGCCGACACCATCACCGATGACAAGGGCAACAGCTTCTACCTGATCCAGGTACGCACCGACAAGAACCACCTGGGTGGCGATGCCAAGCCGCTGGTGATCATTCCGGGGATGACCGCCACGGTGGACATCATCACGGGTGAGAAAAGCGTGCTGGACTACCTGCTCAAGCCGGTGCTCAAGGCACGCACCGAGGCCATGCGCGAACGCTGACCGCGCCGCGCCGTTCCCGAGCTTAACCCGTGTGGGACCGGGCGAAGCTCGGGAATCAGGCGCCGCCGATCGTCACTTCAGACCAGAGTCGGATCAATCACCAGCACGACCTTTCCCGACACCTGGTTGGTGGCGAGCTCGGCGAACGCCGCTTCAGCATCCTTCACCGGGAACGTGCGCGCCACTTGCGGCTTCAACCGGCCTTCCTCGAACAACGGCCATACGTGCTGGCCGAGGTCGCTGAGCAGGTCGGCCTTGAACTGGTCGCTGCGGCTGCGCAGGGTCGAACCGAGCAAATGCACGCGCTTGCCCAGCACCTTGGCCAGGTCGATATCGGTCTTGGTACCGCCCATCAGGCCGATCAGCACCCAACGCGCATCTACGGCTGCCACCTTCAGGTTGACGTCCACATAGTTGGCGCCAACCGGGTCGAGGATCACGTCGAACGGGCCGAAATCGCTCAAGGCCTCCAGGCCATCACCGCGCACCACCCCGCCCTGGGCACCCAGGCTTTCGCAGTAGGCCAGGCGCTCGGCCGAACCGACGCTGACCCACGCAGGGTTGCCGAAGGCCTTGCACAACTGCAGAGCCGCCGAGCCGATGCCACTCGCGCCGGCATGCAGCAGCACTTTCTCACCCGGCTTGAGGGCCGCCAACTGGAACAGGTTCAACCACACCGTGGCATACACCTCGGGGATGGCCGCGGCTTCCACCAGCGACAGCCCGGCGGGCACCGGCAGCACGTGGCGGCCATCGACCACCACTTCCTCGGCCATGCCGCCGCCTGCCAGCAGGGTGCACACTCGGTCGCCTACCTGCCACGCAGAACCCGGCCCGACTTCACTGATGACGCCAGAGCATTCCAGCCCCAGCACCGAACTGGCACCTGGCGGCGGCGGGTATAACCCGGCGCGCTGCAACAGGTCGGCTCGATTGAGCCCCGCGGCAGCTGTCCGAATTTTCACTTGACCCACGTCACAAACCACGCTCGGATGGTCTACCCACTCCACATGTCCTTCAACGCCTTGCAATGCCTTCACAGTGCCTCCATAGTTGACTCAAGACTGAGCCCGATGCTTTAGGCAACGGGCTTTTTGCATTATGCGTCCGGTTCCCATGGAACCGGCGACTTCAAAGACGGCCTAATATGCGTGATCAATTGTCCCCTCGTCGAATCAGCATGAAGCATCTACTCCCAAGCTCCGCCCTTGCACTGTGCATCGGCCTCGGCGCGCTGTCGATGTCCGCCACTACATTCGCAGCCAACAGCTGGGATAAACTTCAGCCTGACCGTGACGAGGTGATCGCCAGCCTCAACATCGTCGAGCTGCTCAAGCGCCATCACTACAGCAAGCCGCCGCTGGATGACAAACGCTCGGTCATTATCTACGACAGCTACCTGAAGCTGCTGGATCCGTCGCGCAGTTACTTCCTGGCCAGCGACATCACCGAATTCGACAAGTGGAAGACGCAGTTCGACGACTTCCTCAAGAGCGGTGACCTGGACCCCGGCTTCACCATCTACAAACGCTACCTGGACCGCGTGAAGGCGCGTCTTGATTTCGCCCTGGCCGAACTGGCCAAAGGTGTCGACAAGATGGACTTCACTGGCCACGAGACCCTGCTGGTCGACCGCAAGGACGCCCCGTGGATCACCACCGAAGCCGACTTGGACAACCTGTGGCGCAAGCGCGTGATGGACGAAGTCCTGCGCATGAAAATCGCCGGCAAGGACAACAAGCAGATCCAGGACACCCTGACCAAGCGCTACAAGAACCAGCTGGCGCGCCTGGACCAGACCCGCAGCGAAGACATCTTCCAGGCGTACATCAACACCTTCGCGCAGTCGTATGACCCGCACACCAACTACCTGTCGCCCGACAGTGCGGAAAACTTCGATATCAACATGAGCCTGTCGCTCGAAGGTATCGGCGCCGTGCTGCAAAGCGACAACGACCAGGTCAAGGTGGTACGCTTGGTACCGGCCGGCCCTGCCGACAAGACCAAGCAGATCGCCCCGTCCGACAAGATCATCGGTGTCGCCCAGGGCGACAAGGAAATGGTCGACGTGGTGGGCTGGCGCCTGGACGAAGTGGTCAAGCTGATCCGTGGCGCCAAAGGCTCCGTGGTCCGCCTGGAAGTGATCCCGCACACCAATGCGCCGAACGACCAGACCAGCAAAATCGTCTCCATCACCCGTGAAGCGGTGAAACTGGAAGAGCAGGCGGCGAAGAAATCCATCCTGCACCTGACCGAGAATGGCAAGGACTACAAGCTGGGCGTCATCGACATCCCGGCCTTCTACCTGGACTTCAAGGCCTTCCGTGCCGGTGACCCGGACTACAAGTCCACCACCCGTGACGTGAAAAAACTGCTGACTGAACTGCAAGCCGAGAAAGTCGACGGCGTGGTCATCGACCTGCGCAACAACGGCGGCGGTTCCCTGCAGGAAGCCACCGAGCTGACCAGCCTGTTCATCGAAAAAGGCCCCACCGTGCTGGTGCGCAATGCCGATGGCCGCGTGGACGTGCTGGAAGATGAAAACCCCGGCGCGTTCTACAAGGGCCCGATGGCCCTGCTGGTGAACCGCCTGTCGGCCTCGGCGTCGGAGATTTTCGCCGGCGCCATGCAGGACTACCACCGTGCGCTGATCATCGGCGGCCAGACCTTCGGCAAAGGGACCGTGCAGACCATCCAGCCGCTGAACCATGGCGAACTGAAGCTGACACTGGCCAAGTTCTACCGCGTTTCCGGCCAGAGCACGCAGCACCAGGGCGTGTTGCCTGACGTGGCGTTCCCGTCGATCATCGATACCAAGGAAATCGGCGAGAGCGCGCTGCCCGAAGCAATGCCGTGGGACACCATCAAGCCGTCCATCAAGCCGACCACCGACCCGTTCAAGCCGTTCATTGCCCAGCTCAAGGCTGACCATGACGCGCGCACCGACAAGGATGCCGAGTTCATCTACATCCGTGACCGCCTGGCCCTGGCCGAGAAGCTGATGAACGAGAAGACCGTCAGCCTCAACGAAGCCGAGCGCCGTGCCCAGCACGCCGACATCGAAGCCAAGCAGCTGGCGTTGGAAAACGCCCGCCGCAAGGCCAAGGGTGAAGCACCGCTCAAGGAAATGAAAAAGGAAGACGAGGACGCCCTGGCGGCCGAGCCGGACAAGACCAAACCGGAAGACGACGCCTACCTGGCCGAAACAGGCCGCATCCTGCTGGACTACCTGAAGCTGAACTCGACCGTCGCCAAGCATTGACAAAATGATGGCCATTTGTCATCAAATGGTCATGCAACTGTCGTGAAATACAAGGCCGGGCACTGGTATAAGTGCCCGGCCTTTTTTATGACTTTGTTCCATCGCCCTCCGCCGTTCCCAGGGTCGGCCCGAGTCCACCTGAGGTTGCGATCTCCATGACCATCACCGAACAGCTAGGCGCTTTGGCCAGCATTCTGGCCCAGGGCAGCCTGCACACCCTGTTCCAGCCCATCGTCTCGCTGTCGGAGCGGCGCATACTGGGGTACGAGGCCTTGAGCCGCGGGCCATCCAATAGTGCGCTGCATTCGCCCATCAACCTGTTCACCGTGGCACGCCAGGCCGGGCGCCTGAGTGAACTGGAAATCGCCTGCCGCGACACCGCCTGCCGACGCTTCAGCGAGCAGAAGCTGCCGGGCAAGATTTTCCTCAACGTATCCCCCGAGTCCCTGCTGGAGGCCAACCATCCGCCAGGCATGACGCTCAAGGTGCTCAAGGCCCATGGCATTGCCCCCAGTGACGTGGTCATCGAACTCACCGAGCAAACCCCCACCGACGACTTCCAACTGCTGTACAACGCCTTGCACCACTACCGCGCCATGGGCTTTTCGATTGCCCTGGACGACCTGGGTGCCGGCTATTCCAGCTTGCGCCTGTGGTCGGAACTGCGCCCGGACTACGTGAAAATCGACCGGCACTTCATCGACGGCATCCACCAGGACGCCCTCAAGCGCGAGTTCGTTGGGTCTATTCTGCAGATCGCCAAAGCCTCCCGCGCCCAGGTGATCGCCGAAGGCATCGAGTTGCAGGAAGAGCTGGTGGTGCTGGCGGAAATGGGCGTGGACCTGGTCCAGGGCTACTTATTGTGCCGCCCCCAGGAACAACCACCCCATGATGCTCGCAACCTGCTGCCCAAGCTGGACCCCGGCAACCTTGCGCTGGGTGAAGACGGCAGCGACCTCAGCGCCCTGCTGATCGAACAGGTGGCCGTGCGCCACGACCTGGCGACCGCCGCCGTGCTGGAGGCGTTCCGCAGCCAGGCCAACCTCAACTCCCTGGCTGTGCTGGATGAACAGCAGCAACCGTGCGGCATCGTCCACCGCCATTCCCTGTCCGAGGCACTGCTCAAACCCTTCGCCACGGACCTGTTTGCCCGCAAGCCCATCAGCCGCCTGATGAGCGACGATTTTCTGGCCGTGGAAATGAGCCAGTCACTGCAACAGGTCAGCCGCCTGCTGACCAGCCGCGCGCGCCAGCGCATGGAAGAAGACTTCATCATCACCCTTGAAGGCCGCTACCTGGGCCTGGGCCGGGTGATCGACGTGCTCAAGCTGATTACCGAAATGAAGATCCAGCAAGCCCGTTATGCCAACCCGCTGACCCTGCTGCCCGGCAACGTACCCATCCAGCAATGCCTGACCCGGGTGCTGCAACAGGGACGCGAGGCGGCGATCTGCTACGTGGATGTGGACAGTTTCAAACCGTTCAACGATATCTACGGCTACGGCCGGGGCGATGAAGTGCTGCTGTGCCTGGCGCAATGCCTCAATGAGCGGGTGGACCCGACGCGCGATTTCGTCGGCCATATTGGCGGTGATGATTTCATGCTGGTGCTGGGTTCGGCCGACTGGCGCAAGCGCTTGACCGACCTGCTGGAGGATTTCCAGTCGCAATGCCGACGCTTCTACCGCCCCGAGCACCTGGAAGAGGGTTGTTTCGTGGCCCATAACCGCCAGGGGCAGCGGCAAGCGTTCGCCCTGCTGTCGCTATCGATCGGGGTGGTGCACCTGCCGGCCCAGGACTGCGGAGCCCTGGATGCCAGCCTGCTGGCCGAGCTGGCCTCCCAGGCCAAGCATCAAGCCAAGATCGTGCCCGGCTACAGCATCCATGTGCTTGACCCGCTTACCCTTGAACAGCTGCGTAGTGCGCCGCCTTCGCCAGGTCTGGGGCAAGGCCCGGGCCACCTTGGCGGTACAGTTGCGCCAGCTTGAACGCCGCAACCGGGTGGCCAGCGGCCAGGGCGGTCTCCCACCAGTGCAGCGCCGCGACGGCGTCGGGAGCACTGCGCAAGCTACCCGCCAGGCTGATGGCGCCCATCTGATAAGCCGCCTTGGCATTACCACGTTCGGCGGCCAGGCGCAGCAGGCGCAGACCTTCATCACGAGCGGCAAGGCCGGTGCCGCGCAGCAATAGAATATGGCCATAGAAGCCCATGGCATCGACGTTGCCCAGCGTGGCCATGCGCGAAAATTGGCGTTCCAGCCAGCGCCAGCCCCAGGGCTGACGCACCAGCCAGGGCCAATGGAAGCAGCGACGCGCCAGCCAATAGCTGATCCTGACACGGAACAGCCACAGCCCCGGTCTCACGATATGCATTCTTCCGGGTAGCTGAACTCGAACACCCGCACCACTTCCGAGGCATGCCACGACGCGGCAGCGACACCATCGGACGGCCCCGAAAAGCGCCCCAGGCGTTCCACGCATTCGAAAAAGCCGGTGCGCGGCAGGCGGCTGGCGCCTTGGCTGATCACCAGCGAGCTGCGCAGGGGCTGCTCGGCCCGAGCATCGATGACGGCCAGGTATTCGAGGGCCGCGGTGAGCGTCTGCATGGCCGGGGTGGGCAATTGCAGGCGTTCGAGCAGGGCGCGGTAAGTCAGCAAGTGGCGTTGGCGGCGGGCAATGTCCAGCTCACTCAGCAGGCCATCCCACTGCTGACGGCTGATGCGCACGCTCACGACACCTCTCCCCAGCCGGGAACCCCCAGCTCCCACGCCAGGCTTCGTCGGATGGCCGCGTCAGGCACACGCTCACCGGACTCGATCATGGCCAGGTACGAGGGGCTGATGCCCACGGTTCGCGCCAGCTGGTCCCGTGCCAGGCCCTTGGCCTCGCGCAACTGGGCCAGGCGCGACAAGGCCGGCAACGCCTCGTTGGCGGGCGGCGCCTGTACCGCGGCGGCTGTCGGCTGGGCGACCGGCTGCCCGGCGGCAGCCAGCAACGCCTGGTATTGCTCCCACGGCAGCACGGCATATTCCGGCTTGCCATCGCGACTGATGACCTGAACACCCATTACAACCCCCTGTAGGATCACCATATGTAATCTGTAGGCATAATCCTTATGCCGAATATAGTAACAGTAGGCGGCCCGGAACGGGATTTCCTATTTCAACTTGCTTACAAACCGCGCTTTTCGCCGCTGTTGTGTTCAAGTTGCAGGGCTTGGGGGCTGGCGGGCAGGCGTTCGACCTTGCGCAGGTTCTCCGGGCGCAGGCTCTCGCGCCAGGTTTTGAAGGCATTGACTTCGTTTTCCAGGCTGCGCACTACCCAGGCCAGCACCGCAATGTCATCCAGGAAGCCGATGCCCGGAATCCAGTCGGGAATGGCATCGATGGGGCTGACGAAGTACATCAGGCCCGCGACGATGATCACCAGCGCGCGCGGGTTGACCTGCCGGTATTCGCCGCGCCAGTAAGCGACGCACAAGTCCTGCAGCAGCTTGGCATTGGTTTTCAACTGGCTGAAACGGCTGGCTTGGCCCTTGCTCTTGCGCACCACCGCGAAGATCAGGGCCGGCAGCCGGCCGCGGCTGAGCAACCGTTCGGCCAATGGCACGAAACGGGCGAAATTCCAGGGTGCTTTCATTAGCCCTCCGCAGGGAAACTGGCTGGCCAGGTTATCCACAGTTTTTGTGGATAACCTTGTGAACAGCGGTCGTTTTAATGGCTGAAAGCCACGCTATGCAAGGGTCCGGGTTGGATCGGGCGTTTTTTACACACTTTGACATCGCCCAGGCCAGTGCGGCGTGAACGTTTGCGGGCCCCTGTACAGGGCTGTTATTGAGACCCGCTTGCACCCTGACAGTTTCACGCCCGGTCTCAAGACCTGCCCGCGCAAAAAAAACGCCACGCGAGGCGGGGCGTTTTTTGCACAAGGCGACGAATTACTTCGAAGCGGCCTTGTCGGCCTTGTCGGCAGCTTCAGCCTTGTCGGCGTCAGCCGCGGCAGGCTCCTGGTCGGCCTTGGCCGGGTCCTTGATAGCCAGCAGTTCCAGGTCGAACACCAGCACCGAATTGGCCGGGATTTTCGGGCTTGGGCTTTGCGCGCCATAGGCCAGGTCAGCCGGGATGAACAGCTTGACCTTCTCGCCAACGTGCATCAGTTGCAGGCCTTCGACCCAACCTGGAATCACGCCGCTGACCGGCAGGTCGATCGGGCTGCCACGTTCGATGGAGCTGTCGAAGACAGTGCCATCGGTCAGCTTGCCTTCGTAGTGAACAGTCACGACATCAGTCGGCTTCGGCTGTGGGCCGTCGGCTTTCTTGATGACCTGGTACTGCAGGCCGGAAGCGGTGGTGACCACGCCTTCCTTCTTGCCGTTCTCTTCCAGGAATTTCTTGCCCGAAGCCTCGGCTTCGGCGTTCATCTTGGTCATGCGCTCTTCGGCACGCTTCTGCAGCGCGGCAAAGGCTTCGACCAGTTCATCGTCCTTGAGCTTCTGAGGTTTCTTGCCGACAGCATCTTCGATGCCTTGGGCGACGGCCTTGGAGTCCAGATCATCCATGCCTTCCTGAGCCAGGCTCTTGCCCATGTTCAGGCCGATACCGTAGGAAGCCTTCTGCGCCGGGGTTTTCAGTTCCACGCTGGAATGATTGTCGCAACCTGCGAGTACCAGAGTGACCAAGGCAACCGCCGCCGCCAACCGATGCTGTTTCATGCTATTTCCTTGTTCATGCGCCAAATGGGCAATCGAGTAAAGCCGCGAGCTTATCAGGCGGCCACGACCAATGGCTACCGGCATGAGAGCCAGGAAATGACGATAAGTTCAGGGGTTTAAAGGGTTTCATCGAAATGAGGGCGAACCTTACCGAAACCTTACAGTTGAATCGGTGTTGTCCTGTCCCCAGGCTTCGCGATGCCCTACAGCGTGTCCAGATTGCCTGTAGGACCGGGCGGAGCTCGGGAACATGAAAACACCGAATTCAGCCTTCACGATAACTGGCCGCCACCTCCCGTACCACATCGCACAACCATTGCGCTGGCAACGGCAGCGCCAATGACGCATTGCTGCAGATACCCACCGACCCGCCCGGTTCGCGTACCCCCAAGTCCAGTTCGAACAGCTCCTGCTGGCGGATGTCCAGCAATACAGCGTCACGAGGCGCCACCCAGATAGCGTCGCTGCTGAGCACGTAGCGGCGGCTCAGGGTCGGTGACAGGGTTTCCAGCCGCTGGGCGGCGGGCTCGATGGCGCATTGCACGAACAGGCTGTCGGCATGCTTGCGAATGGTGGTGCCAGCCAGTGGCAGCACCAGCGGATACCGGTTGACGCTGGCGCGGTCAATGGGGGCCTGGCCCAGCAGTGGGTGGCCGGGGCGCACCACCAGGGTCATGGCTTCGCTGTACAGGTGTTCGAACATCAGGCCCTGGATCTGCGGGCTGTCGGTCATGCGCCCGATCACCAGGTCCAGCTCGCCGACGTGCAATTGCGCCAGCAAGTGTGCGCCCGGGCCGGTGGCCACGCTGACCACCAGGGCCGCGTGGCGTTCGTTGAGGCGGCACAGCACCTCGGGCATCAGCAGGCTTTCAACGGTGGACAGTACGCCGACCCGAACCTGGGGCGGCTCATGTTCCTCGCTGCGCAGGGTGCTGACACCATCGCGCAGGGCCTGCACGCAGGGCGCGGCATAGCGCATGAAGCGCACGCCGGCGGGGGTGAGTTCCACGCCGCTCTTGTCGCGGTCGAAGAGGCGAGTCTGCAACAAATCCTCAAGTTCCTTGAGGGTCTTGGAGATGGCGGGCTGGCTGATGGCAACCGCGTCGGCGGCCTTGGCGAAACTGCCTTGGCGGGCAATTTCGAGAAAGCACAGCAGGTGGCGAAATTTTATACGGGTGTCGAGATTCATGTCCTGATGTTACGTAGGTGAGCGCCGCCTTGCCAGCGAGCCGTGCAGGCGGTTCGGCCGAGTAGGAATGTTCTCTCAACATTTGTCGAAAAAACTACAAAAAGTAGGGAAATAGCCACTTGCCACTGTATATATAATCAGGCATAACAGGCGATCTTTCCCCTACATGGATGTTTACCGTGCGCCTGATCCGTCGCAGCCTGCTGGTGCTGCTCGCTCTCGTCATCATCGCCCTGGCGGTGGTGCTCTATTACACCGCCCGGCCCAACCTGCCGCGTTACGAGCCCGTGCAGAACCTGCGCTACCTCGACCAATGGAGCGCCGCCGACCGCGAGCTCTACTACTTCACGCCCCAGGGTACCCAGGTCAAGGGCCTGCATTACGACTGGTTCACCCAGCTGGAACTGCCCTTCTCCGAAGACCGTTTCGCCGCGCCGCAGTACATGGCCCGCTTCGGCTTCCTGACCGAGCCCAACCAGCAGGCCAGCGCCGCCAACCCTGGCAACCTGCCGGTAGGCTTCGCGCGCCACCGCAACGACGGCGACCCCGCCGAGTACCTGGACATCACCTGCGCCGCCTGCCACACCGGCGAGTTGCGCTTCAATGGCCAGGCGGTGCGCATTGACGGCGGCACGGCCCAGCACGTGCTGCCCTCCAGCGTGCCCACGCTGCGCGGTGGCAGCTTCGGCCAGGCGCTGGTGTCGAGCCTGGCGGCCACCTATTACCTGCCCTGGAAGTGGAGCCGCTTTGCTCACCGGGTACTAGGCGACCACTACGACCGTGACAAGGACACCCTGCGCAAGCAATTCAAGGCTTCGCTGGACACCTTCGCCCACACGGCCTGGAATGACTGGCATCGCGGCCTGTACCCGACCCAGGAAGGCCCGGGCCGTACCGACGCCTTCGGGCGTATCGCCAACGCCACGTTCGGTGACGCTATCTCGCCTGCCAACTACCGGGTGGCCAACGCCCCGGTGGACTACCCGCAGTTGTGGGACATCTGGACGTTCGACTGGGTGCAATGGACCGGTTCGGCCCAGCAGCCCATGGCCCGCAACGTGGGCGAGTCGCTGGGGGTGGGCACCACGCTGCAGTTCTTCGACGACCATGGCCAGCCGCTGACCGGTGACGCTCGCTACCCCTCCAGCGTGCGGATACATGACCTGTACCGTATCGAGGAAACCCTGCAGCACCTCAAGCCCCCAGCCTGGCCGGAAGACATTCTGGGCAAGGTCGACCTGGCCAAGGCGGCCGCTGGCCGAGCGCTGTTCGATGCCAACTGCGCCATGTGCCACGTGCCCCCGGTGAAGCAGGAAGGGGGCCGGCCGGTGCGCACCATGGTGCTCAAGCCGGTCGACGAAATCGGCACCGACCCTGCCGTGGCCGAGAACATCGCCACCTACCGCTATGACGTCAGCAGCCTGAAGTGGAACCCCGACGAATTGGGCAAGTTGGGCGTGACCGTGCATCCCGACCCGGGCACGCTGGACCTCACCCAGGTATCCGTGGCCCAGGGCCTGGCCTATGTCACCGCGTTCGTCGAAGACCACGCCTACCGCGCGGCCGGTATCGAGGGCGCGGAGCGGGCGCGCTACGACGGCTTCGGCCTGGGCATCGGCGTGCTGGAAGTGAAAGCCTACAAGGCACGGCCACTGGATGGCGTATGGGCCACCCCGCCGTTCCTGCACAACGGTTCGGTACCCAGCGTCTACCTGCTGCTCTCGCCCCAGGACGAACGCCCCCGCACGTTCTACCGGGGCAGCCTGGAATACGACCCGCGGAACCTGGGTTACCGCACCGAACGCTTCGACGGCGCGTTCCTGTACGACACCGCTATCACCGGCAACCACAACAGCGGCCATGAATTCCGCGACGGCCCCCGTGGCCGCGGCGTGATCGGCCGCTACCTGGCGCCCGAAGAGCGCCGCGCCCTGATCGAATACCTGAAAGTGCTGGGCGGCCCGCTCGAGGAGAAATTGCCATGATGTTCACTGACACAACCCGCCGTCCGGGATTCTTTTGCCGCCTTGCCCGCGCCTTGCTCAAGCTGGCCCTATGGCTGCTGGCCATCGCCGCGCTGGCTTTCGCCGCTGGCTATGGCTACTACGCCTGGAAATTTTCCGGGCCGGTGGCCGCTGAAGAACAGGTTCCACCCGGGGAAGCGGCCATGACCCAGGACATCATCCAGACGGCCATCCGCATCGTCGATCAGCACCGTGAACCCACCCGTTACCTGCGCGATGCCCACGCCAAGGCCCACGGCTGCGTCACGGCCCAGGTCAGCGTGCCGCAGAACCTGGCACCCGACCTGCGTCAGGGCGTGTTCGCCGAACCGGGCAAGACGTGGCAGGCATGGATTCGTCTGTCCAACGGCAATGCCTACCCTCAGTTCGACCAGTTGCAGGACGCACGCGGCATGGCGATCAAGTTGCTGGACGTGCCAGGCAAGCAGTTGATGGCTGACCAGGCCGAGCGTCACGAGCAGGATTTCGTGATGTTCAACCACCCGAACTTCTTTGTCAGCGACGTGGCTGAATACCGGCAGAACATCGGCGCCCAGGCGGATGGCAAGCAGGCGCTGGCCTTCTTCCCCAGCCTGGACCCACGCAGCTGGCAATTGCGCCACCTGCTGATCGCCAAGGCCACCTTGGCCAACGCCCCGCTAAGCCCGACGCTAGCCACCTATTACTCGGTGTCGCCGTACAAGTTCGGCAGCGCCAACGTCAAGTTCCGCGTGGTGCCCGACCCGGCCAGTTGCCCGGCGTACACAGTGGCCAAGCAGAACGAGGACCTGCCCAACTTCCTGCGTACCGCCCTGCACCAGCAATTGACCACCGACCAGCAACCGGCGTGCTTCATGCTGCAGGTGCAGCGCCAGGACCCGAGCAAATACATGCCCATCGAGGACACCAGCGTGCAGTGGAAGGAAAGCGACGCGCCGTTCCAGACAGTCGCCGCTATTCGCGTTGGGCCGCAGGACTTCGACACACCGGCGCAGAACCTGATGTGCGACAACCTGTCGTTCAACCCCTGGCACGGTATCGAAGCCCACCGGCCGATTGGCGGTATCAACCGGTTGCGCAAAGCGGTGTACGAGGCGGTGAGCGAATACCGGCATGCGCGCAATGCAGGGTTTGGAACCGCACCTTAGCCATCTGTCTTCACGCCCGGTCCCAAAAGGGGGAGCGGTGACAACCAGGGCGCGTCAGGCCAAGGCGGCGCGCCCCTGTGGGACCGGGCGCAAGCTCGGGAAGCAGGCACCTCCGGTATAAAGGTAGTGCGCGGCGCCCCGTTCCGGTCCCTCAGGGGGGATGCGGGTCATCAGGGGCGCTGTGACATCCGGTAATAACCCTCTTTTGCATTCCCCTCCAAAAAGCGCCAACCTCCCCGCCGCTGATCGGCAGCCTGCGTTCTGGCGGAACCAGCCCTGCCGCGCACCTATCCTTATTCAACCACCTTTCGCTCAAGGCCAATCGTCATGATCACCCGCCGCGACCACCGCATCGACTTCTATCGAGGCTTGGCGTTGATCTTCATTTTCTGGGATCACATACCGCAAAATCCCCTCGCCAACTTCACCCTGCGCAATTTCGGCTTCAGCGACGCGGCGGAGATCTTCGTGTTCCTGGCGGGCTACGCAGCCGTGCTGGCGTATGGCCGGATTGCCGAGCGCAGTGGCTACCTCATCGCCGGGGTGCGGATTCTGCGCCGAGCGTGGGTGCTGTACGTGGTGCATATTTTCCTGCTGGTGCTGCTGATGGGTATCATCTTCGTTGCCAACAGCCATGTCGAAACCCGCGACATGATCCAGGAAATGAACCTCAACTATTTCCTCCTCGACCCGCAACAGGCCCTGGTGGATGAACTGCTGCTGCGCTTCAAGCCCAACCTCATGGACCCCTTGCCGCTGTACATCGTGCTGCTGGCGGGCCTGCCGCTGGTATTGCCCCTGCTGGTCAAGCACACCGGCCATGCCGTGGGGCTGTCGCTGGCGGTCTACGGCCTGACCCAGTGGTTTGGCTGGAACATTCCCGCCCATGGCAATGGCCTGTGGTACTTCAACCCTTATGCGTGGCAAGCACTGTTCGTGCTCGGGGCGCGGCGCCCCGGCCCAGAAGTGGCTCGCCAACCGCGAGCCGGAAGCCGACCTGCATGCCATCGATTCGCTGATCGAACACCTGCGCACCGTGCGCTGCAAGGTATTCGTGCTGATCAGTACGGTGGACGTGTTTGCCCACCCCGTGGGGGTAGACGAATACAGCACCGTGGATGAAACCGGGCTGCAGCCCTACGGCCTGCACCGCAGGCGCCTGGAAAAGTTCGTCGCCGAACACTTCCCGTGCCACCTGATCGTGCGCCTGCCTGGCCTGGTAGGCCCGGGGCTACGCAAAAACGTGGTGTTCGACCTGCTGCACAACAACAACCTGGCCGCTGTCGACAGCCGTGGCGTGTTCCAGTTCTACCCCATGGTCAACCTCTGGCATGACATCCAGATCGCGCTGCAGGCCGGCCTCTCGCTGGTTCACCTGTGTGCTGAACCCATCAGCGTCGCACGCCTGGCCCGCGAAGGTTTCGGCCGGATAATGGAGCAGCATCTGAGCGCCAGCCCCTCCCGCTACGACCTGCACAGCCGCTTCGCCAACCTGTATGGCGCGCCCGGCCGTTACCCCTACAGCGCGCGCGATACCCTGCTGGCGGTACGCGCCTATGCCCAGTCTGAACCGCAGGGCATTGCCCTGCCTCTGGAGGCACACGCATGAGGCTGGCCATTTCCAACATTGCCTGGGACCGAGACGAGGACATAGCCGTGAGCAGGCTGCTGCAACAACTGCAGATCGATGCGATCGACGTGGCCCCCGGCAAATACTTTCCCAACCCGGCAAAGGCTACCGAGGCGCAGATAAGCCAGGTACGTCGGTGGTGGCGCTCGCGGGGCATCGAAATCTACGGCATGCAGGCGCTGCTGTTTGGCACCCAAGGTCTGAACCTGTTCGCCGGTGCCGACAGCCAGGCAAGCATGCTCGACCACCTGGCTGCCGTGTGCCGCATTGCTGCCGGGCTGGGGGCCCGGCGCCTGGTGTTCGGCTCGCCGAAAAACCGTGACCGGGCCGGCCTGGATGACCAGCGCAGCCGGGAGATCGCCCTGAACTTTTTCCGCCGCCTGGGCGACATCGCCCACGACCACGGGGTAGTGATTTGCCTGGAGCCGAACCCGGCCTGCTACGGCGCCAATTTCATGCTCGATAGCGATGAAACCGCCCAAGTGGTACGCCAGGTGGCCCATGGCGCGATCCGCATGCAATTGGACACCGGCGCCCTGACCCTCAACGGCGAAGACCCGGCCCGGGTGCTGCATGAGCACGCCGACCTGATCGGCCATGTACACGCCAGCGAGCCGCACCTGGTGCCCCTGGGCGAGGGCGGCACCGACCATGACCGCATGCTGACTGCCCTGCGTGGCTACCTGCCCGAACAGGTGGTGACCATCGAAATGGTAAAGCAACCCGACCAGCCCTCAGTCCCGGTGATCGAACGTGCCCTGCACGCCGCGACCCGCCATTACCGACACCATGAAAGCGGAGTACGTGCATGAAATGGGCGATCCTGATCCTGGGCATTCTGTCCAACGCCTCGGCCAGCGTGCTGGTGAAAATGGCGATGATGCCTCCCCGGCGCTTCCCCTCCCTGGCCGCCCCCCTGGCGGCCCTGGCGAACTGGCCTTTCTGGCTTGGCCTGGCCTTGTACGGCGCCGCCTTCCTGCTGTACGCCGCGGCGTTGGCACGCTTACCTCTCAATGTCGCCCACCCGGTGCTGACCGCCGGCGCGGTGGCCACGGTGGCGCTGTCATCAGTGCTGTTGCTGCGTGAACCCTTTCACTGGACCACCGGCGCCGGGGTCTTTCTGGTTATTGCCGGGGTGGCGTTGATCACCGCCCGGGTTGCCTGAGGTATTGCCCATGACATCCGCCCAATTTCTACCCGGCCAACTGGCCGCACGCCAGGTTCCCACCTACGACCTGCCCCTGTGGCTGGGGCGCCAGCGCAACTGGTGCGTGGTCATCCCGGTCATCAACGAAGGCGAGCGCATCCGCCATCTGCTTGAGCGCATGGCGATCATGGCCCTGGACCACCTGGCCGATATCATCATCGTCGATGGCGGCAGCCAGGATGACTCCCTCAATAGCGCACTGCTGAGCAAGACCCGGGTACGGGCCCTGCTGGTCAAGCACACCGGCCATGCCGTGGGGCTGTCGCTGGCGGTCTACGGCCTGACCCAGTGGTTTGGCTGGAACATTCCCGCCCATGGCAATGGCCTGTGGTACTTCAACCCTTATGCGTGGCAAGCACTGTTCGTGCTCGGGGGCGCGGCGGCCCTGCACAGCCAGCAACCCCACGCCGCGGACCCGCGCCCGCTGCATCGCCAGCCACTGTTCATGGCCTGCGCCAGCATCGCAGCGCTCAGCGTGCCCATTGCCCTGAGCTGGAAGTGGCCGGCGCTGCATGACGCTTTCATGCCCCAGTGGGTCAGCGAACAGCTGTACCCCATCAGCAAGACCAACCTGGCGCCGGTGCGCCTGGTGCACTTCCTGGCATTGGCGTATTGCGTGGCCAAGCTGATCCCTACCGGGCCGTGGGTGCAGCACTGGCTGGTGCAGAAAGTGGCGATGATGGGCCGCTATTCGCTGGAAATTTTCTGTTTGAGCGTGGTGTTGGCGCCCTTGGCCGACATGGCCAACGCCCTGGGCGATGACCGCCTGCCCATGCAGATCGCCACAGCCTTGGCCGGCCTGGGCCTGATGCTTGGCCTGGCCCAGTGGCTGGAGTGGAACAAGCGCTTGACCAGCCCATCGCCAACGGCAACGGCAACGGGCGTGGTCAGCAACGCTTAGGCCTCAGGCGTTGCCTGCCGCCTTCATGCGCGCGGCGTGGGTGAAGTCAAGCATGCGCTTGAGGGGGCGCACGGCATTGGGGATCAGCGCCGGGTCGACGAAGATCTCGTTGCGGCCTTCGCGCAAGGCCGTGAGGGTGCGCTCCAGGGTGTTCATGGCCATCCACGGGCAATGCGCGCAACTGCGGCATGCCGCGCCGTTGCCGGCGGTGGGGGCCTCGACGAAGATCTTGTCCGGGCACAACTGCTGCATCTTGTAAAAGATGCCGCGGTCGGTGGCCACGATGAAGGTTTTGTTCGGCAGGCGCTGAGCGGCGGCGATCAACTGGCTGGTGGAACCCACGGCATCAGCCAATTCGATGACCGACTCCGGCGACTCGGGGTGCACCAGAATCGCAGCGTCCGGGTACAACGCCTTCATGTCTGCCAACTGGCGCCACTTGAACTCTTCGTGGACGATGCAGGCACCGTCCCACAGCAGCATGTCGGCGCCGGTCTGCTTCTGAATGTAGCGGCCCAGGTGCTTGTCCGGCCCCCAGATGATGGTCTCGCCGTTGTCCATCAGGCTTTCGACGATTTCCAGTGCGCAACTGGACGTCACCACCCAGTCGGCCCGCGCCTTCACTGCCGCCGAGGTGTTGGCATAAACCACCACCGTGCGTTCGGGGTGCTGGTCGCAGAACGCCGAGAACTCTTCCACCGGGCAGCCCAGGTCCAGCGAGCAGGTGGCCTCCAGGGTCGGCATCAGAATGCGCTTTTCGGGGGTGAGGATCTTGGCCGTCTCGCCCATGAACCGCACACCGGCCACCACCACGGTCCTGGCCGGGTGGTTCTTGCCGAAGCGGGCCATTTCCAGGGAGTCGGACACGCAGCCACCGGTTTCCTCGGCCAGGGCCTGGATCACCGGGTCGCAATAGAAATGCGCCACCAGCACGGCATCCTGAGCCTTGAGCTCGGCGGCAATGGCAGCGCGGTAGTCGGCTTCCTGCTCGACGGTCAGCGGTTTGGGCTGCTTGGCGTCGAGGTGGGCCTGGACCAGAAGGCGTTCGGAAATCTGCGTCATGTTGGCAAGACCTGCAGGCGCTTGTGCGCGAAAGTCGAGTATACCACCCGGCTTACGCGAGCCTGGGTGTTGTTTCCCTGGTGGTACAGACCGCCAGGCCGAGGAAGGCTACAGCCATCGGAATGATTTCCAAAGATTTTTTTGTGGAGGCCGGCAATGGAGCGCGCTGAGCCCGAGAGGCCCACCCCCCCGACCCGCAACGGGTACCCGATGGATCCGGCCGTCGCGCAGCCGACCATTGGCTGACAGAACATTCAATCTCCAACCCGATAGCCGTGGGCCATTCGGCGCTTTTAATTATCCAGCGGTAGCCAAGATCGTGGCGCTGCGCTAGCCTCGCTTGTAACAGGACGTTTAAAGTCAGGACACATATACAGAAACCTGACGCCCAGCCTTGAAAGGCCCGCGGCAACCGTTGCGTTGCCTGGCGGTAGCCTACCCGCTGTTCCGCATGCCCCTTCGCACTGCCCACCCTCAACGTGATTGCCAATGCCGTACGGCCGCCTTGCGCCTGCCCGGTACCTCGCCCCCGTCGAATAGAGAACCGCCCCCATGGCCCACGTCCCGAGTTTCCTGTCGGTGGTGTTTGTCGTTCGCAACCATGCCGACTTTCTTGAAGCCCTGCTGCTGGACGCCACCGAGGTGGTCAGTGCCATGGTGCGCGACTACGAACTGATCGTGGTCGACAACGCCTCCGCGGACAACAGCATCGCCGTGCTCAAGCACCTGAGCAGCGAGACAGGCATTGCCAACTTGCAGGTCTACGCCTTGACCAAGGAAGTGGACATCGACACCGCATCGTGGGTTGGGCTTGAAAACGCCCTGGGTGACCATGTGGCCGTGATCGACCCCATGACCGATGACATTCGCTACCTGCCCAACCTGCTGGAGCAAGCACGCCAAGGGGCGGACGTGGTGTTCGTGTGCAACGAACAACGGCCGCGCCAGGGGCCGCTCTACCGCCTGGCGTTCCGGGTGTTCCACTGGTGCTATCACCGTTTCAACGGCATCAACCTGGCGAAGGAAGCACCGCCCTACCGGTTGATGTCGCGGGAAGTGATCAACTTCATCCTGCAGCATCCCAAGCCGGTGATCGGCTACCGCCACTTGCCGGCGACCGGCGGCTTCGCTCGCGCCAACTTGCGCTACAGCGAACCACCCCGGCCCCAGCCGCGCAAGCGTCTGCGCGACAACATCGACCGCGGGGTCGGCCTGCTGCTGTCCACCACTCGCGGGCCCATGCGCCTGGTCACGGCCCTGTCGCTGTTCGGTGCGGTCATGAACCTGGTGTACTGCGTCTACGTGGTGGCCATCGGCTTCTTCAAGGCTGATGTGGCACCCGGCTGGATCAGCCTGTCGCTGCAACAATCGGGGATGTTTTTCCTGATCTCGCTAGTACTGATGGTGCTGGGCGAATACCTCATGAACATGGCCAGCGCCACCCAGCAAGGCCCTGGTTATCACGTGGCCCAGGAGTTCACCAGCGCGCGCATGACCCGGCGCGAACGGCTGAACATCGAAGAAGCAGCCGCGCCCGCCATCGACTCGGCGGTCGTGGTCACTGGACGGTTCTCCTGATGGCCGCCCATGCGCCACGCCATGACGCGGTGATCATCGGCGGCGGTTTCTACGGCGCGGCCATTGCCGTCTACCTGGCCGCCCAGCGTGGGTTCAGGCACATGCTGCTGGTGGAGCGCGAACCGGCGCTGATGCTGCGCGCCTCCTACAACAACCAGGCCCGCGTGCACAATGGCTACCACTACCCGCGCAGCTACACCACGGCCTATCGCAGCCGGGTGAACCTGCCACGGTTCGTGCGCGACTGGCCGCAGGCAGTGCGGCAAGACTTCACCAAGCTCTACGCCATCGCGCGGCACAACTCCAAGCTGACCGCCCGCCAATTCGAGCGTTTCTGCCGCGACATCGGCGCCCCGGTGCAGCAGGCGCCGGCGAATGTGCGCGAGTTTTTTCAGACCCGGCTGATCGAAGACGTGTTCGCCGTGCAGGAATACGCTTTCGACAGTACCCGCCTGGCCGAGTGGGCCCTGCGCGAACTGGACCGTTTCGCGGTCCAGGTGCACTACCGAACCTGCGCCCTGGCGATCGACAAGGTACCGGACGGGCTACGGGTGCACCTGGAAAACGAGCGTGGCGAAAAGACCCACGTCGAGAGCCGCTATGTGTTCAATTGCAGCTACAGCGGCACCAACCAGCTGGGCGGTGACTTTCCCGGAGTGACCAGCCCCCTCAAGCAGGAAATCACCGAAATGGCACTGATGGCCATGCCGCCCGCCTTGTCAGGCCTGGGCATCACGGTGATGGACGGGCCGTTCTTTTCCCTGATGCCATTCCCCGCCCGGGGCCTGCATACCTTGTCCCATGTGCGCTTCACCCCCCACTTGAACTGGCAGGACAGGCCCGGCCTGGACCCCTATCGCAAATTGCGCGACTACGAGCGGGTCAGCCGGGTCGAGCGGATGGTGCGCGACGTGGCCCGCTACATTCCCGCGGTGGCCGATGCCCGGCATGTGGACTCGTTGTACGAAGTGAAAACCGTGCTGCAGCGCAACGAAGACGACGACGGCCGGCCGATTCTCTTCGAACGCCACGCCACGCTACCCGGGTGCTTTTCGGTACTGGGCGGCAAAATCGACAACCTCTACGACGTGCTGGAGAAACTCGATGATGAAGCACTTTGAACTGTCGAAACTCTGCACCCTGGTAGCCCTGCTGGTACTGGCCAGTATCTTCGTCACACTGTCGACGCGCTCGGTGTGGATGGATGAGGCGATGCTGCTCAAGAACATCATCGCCATCAGCAACCCCGCCGACTTCGCAGCTCCCCTGCCCTACTACGACCAGGCCGAGCCAGTACTGGCATCGGTGTTCTTCAAGCTCGTGATGGCCGTGTTTCATTACGACATTCGGCCATTGCGCCTGTCGGTACTGGCGGTGTCGCTGCTGTTGGCCATACCGGTTGCCTTGCTGTTCCGCCCCTATCGCTGGGGCGTGTTCGTGTTCCTGGTGGCGGTGATTGGCAACTCGTTCTCGACCGGTTTCCACTTCACCGAACTCAAGTTCTACTTCCTGGAAATGAGCGGCAGCTTCATGGCCGTTCTGGCCATCCGCGAAGCCGAAGACCACGACGACATCTACTGGACCCTGCTGGTGGCGGCGCTGATCAGCCTGCTGGGGTTTTCCACCCTGATCATCGCTGGCGGCCTGCTGGCGTACGCGTGCTGGTGGTTCGTGAGCCGTGATGACGGCAGCCAACGGCTGTACAAAATCGGCGGCTTCGTTGTCTCCGCCGCTTGCGTGGCGCTGTCGTACTTGTGCATGAAGTACCTGACCACCTACCAGATCAGCAACTACAACACCTATGCCAGCTCTGGCCCGCTGGACGCGCTGGAAAGCGTATTGCATGCGCTGCTGGGCGCTTATGGCAAGGTGCTGATGGCGGTTTCGGTGGTGTCGAGCCTGATGCTGCTGGTGTACCCACCGCGTACCTTCGTTCACCGGGTCAACCAGTTCTTCTGCGTGTTGGTGCTGCTGGTACTGGCAGGCAAGGTCGCAGGCGTGTACCCCGCCACCTACCCCCGCCACGTGATCTGGATGGTGCCCCTGAGCCTGGTCATCGACACCTTCGCCATTCTCACGTTTACCCAAGGCATGAGCAAAAGCCTCAAGGTGCTGGGCTGGGTGCTGTTGGCGCTGTTGGCGCTGCAAGCCGGCAAGGCCGTGCACAACAACCTGGACGGCGACAACTTCCAGTACACCGATAATAACGCCCTGTACCAGTACCTCTCAGCCATGCCGCCCAGCGATATACTGGTGCACCCCAATGCCCAGCCGTCGCTGGAGTATTACCAGTTGCTGGACCCCGGACTGGCCCGCCAGCGCTTTTTCACCCGGCTGGACGACACCACCCGGCGCCGCGACCCGAATCAGGAAATGGCCACCATGGCCAACGACATCGACCAACTGCTCGCCCAGCGGCCCAGTGATTCGGTGTACTTCCTGACGTCACACCTGGACCTGCAACCGGGAGAAACCGGCGTGGGCAACCTGATGCAAGCCGCCTTGGACAAGTACCGCTGCGCCTACACCTCGGAACTGAGCGTGACGGACGCCGAATTGTTGCACCTCAACTGCCGAGGCCCCCTATGACCACGACCCGCGATGCACTGATCGGCTACACCGGTTTCGTTGGCTCGACCCTGTTGCGCCAGACCACCTTTGCCGCCCACTACCGGTCCACCACCATTGGCGAGATCGATCACCTGCCGTTCGACACATTGGTATGCGCCGGCGCCCCGGCCCAGAAGTGGCTCGCCAACCGCGAGCCGGAAGCCGACCTGCATGCCATCGATTCGCTGATCGAACACCTGCGCACCGTGCGCTGCAAGGTATTCGTGCTGATCAGTACGGTGGACGTGTTTGCCCACCCCGTGGGGGTAGACGAATACAGCACCGTGGATGAAACCGGGCTGCAGCCCTACGGCCTGCACCGCAGGCGCCTGGAAAAGTTCGTCGCCGAACACTTCCCGTGCCACCTGATCGTGCGCCTGCCTGGCCTGGTAGGCCCGGGGCTACGCAAAAACGTGGTGTTCGACCTGCTGCACAACAACAACCTGGCCGCTGTCGACAGCCGTGGCGTGTTCCAGTTCTACCCCATGGTCAACCTCTGGCATGACATCCAGATCGCGCTGCAGGCCGGCCTCTCGCTGGTTCACCTGTGTGCTGAACCCATCAGCGTCGCACGCCTGGCCCGCGAAGGTTTCGGCCGGATAATGGAGCAGCATCTGAGCGCCAGCCCCTCCCGCTACGACCTGCACAGCCGCTTCGCCAACCTGTATGGCGCGCCCGGCCGTTACCCCTACAGCGCGCGCGATACCCTGCTGGCGGTACGCGCCTATGCCCAGTCTGAACCGCAGGGCATTGCCCTGCCTCTGGAGGCACACGCATGAGGCTGGCCATTTCCAACATTGCCTGGGACCGAGACGAGGACATGGCCGTGAGCAGGCTGCTGCAACAACTGCAGATCGATGCGATCGACGTGGCCCCCGGCAAATACTTTCCCAACCCGGCAAAGGCTACCGAGGCGCAGATAAGCCAGGTACGTCGGTGGTGGCGCTCGCGGGGCATCGAAATCTACGGCATGCAGGCGCTGCTGTTTGGCACCCAAGGTCTGAACCTGTTCGCCGGTGCCGACAGCCAGGCAAGCATGCTCGACCACCTGGCTGCCGTGTGCCGCATTGCTGCCGGGCTGGGGGCCCGGCGCCTGGTGTTCGGCTCGCCGAAAAACCGTGACCGGGCCGGCCTGGATGACCAGCACAGCCTGGAGATCGCCCTGAACTTTTTCCGCCGCCTGGGCGACATCGCCCACGACCACGGGGTGGTGATTTGCCTGGAGCCGAACCCGGCCTGCTACGGCGCCAATTTCATGCTCGATAGCAATGAAACCGCCCAAGTGGTACGCCAGGTGGCCCATGGCGCGATACGCATGCAACTGGACACCGGCGCCCTGACCCTCAACGGCGAAGACCCGGCCCGGGTGCTGCATGAGCACGCCGACCTGATCGGCCATGTACACGCCAGCGAGCCGCACCTGGTGCCCCTGGGCGAGGGCGGCACCGACCATGACCGCATGCTGACTGCCCTGCGTGGCTACCTGCCCGAACAGGTGGTGACCATCGAAATGGTAAAGCAACCCGACCAGCCCTCAGTCCCGGTGATCGAACGTGCCCTGCACGCCGCGACCCGCCATTACCGACACCATGAAAGCGGAGTACGTGCATGAAATGGGCGATCCTGATCCTGGGCATTCTGTCCAACGCCTCGGCCAGCGTGCTGGTGAAAATGGCGATGATGCCTCCCCGGCGCTTCCCCTCCCTGGCCGCCCCCCTGGCGGCCCTGGCGAACTGGCCTTTCTGGCTTGGCCTGGCCTTGTACGGCGCCGCCTTCCTGCTGTACGCCGCGGCGTTGGCACGCTTACCTCTCAATGTCGCCCACCCGGTGCTGACCGCCGGCGCGGTGGCCACGGTGGCGCTGTCATCAGTGCTGTTGCTGCGTGAACCCTTTCACTGGACCACCGGCGCCGGGGTCTTTCTGGTTATTGCCGGGGTGGCGTTGATCACCGCCCGGGTTGCCTGAGGTATTGCCCATGACATCCGCCCAATTTCTACCCGGCCAACTGGCCGCACGCCAGGTTCCCACCTACGACCTGCCCCTGTGGCTGGGGCGCCAGCGCAACTGGTGCGTGGTCATCCCGGTCATCAACGAAGGCGAGCGCATCCGCCATCTGCTTGAGCGCATGGCGATCATGGCCCTGGACCACCTGGCCGATATCATCATCGTCGATGGCGGCAGCCAGGATGACTCCCTCAATAGCGCACTGCTGAGCAAGACCCGGGTACGGGCCCTGCTGGTCAAGACCGGGCCGGGCAAGCTCAGTGCCCAATTGCGCTGCGCCTACGCCTTCGCCCTGGACCAGGGCTATGAAGGCGTGGTGACTATCGACGGCAACGACAAGGACGACCCGCGGGCCATTCCCGATTTCATCCAGGCCCTGCGCCGCGGCGTGGATTTCGTGCAGGCGTCGCGGTTCATCGAGGGCGGCGTGGCGGAAAACACACCGCCCTCGCGCGACTTCGCCATCCGCTACATCCACGCCCCGCTGCTCAGCTGGGCCTCGGGGTATCGCTGGAGTGACACCACCCAGGGCTACCGCGCCTACAGTCGACGGCTACTGCTGGACCCTCAGGTGGCGATCTTTCGCGATGTGTTCATGACCTATGAACTGCTGGCATACCTGTCATACCGTGCACCTCGCCTGGGCTACCACTGCGTTGAACTGCCTACCGTGCGGCGTTATCCCAAGGGCGAAGTGCCGACCAAGATCAGTAGTGTGCGCGGTAACCTGGCGGTGCTGGCAGTGCTGGCGCGCGCCTGCCTGGGGCGCTATGACCCCCCCGGGGCCTGAGGTCGACGGCGCGGTCGACCGCGCGAACAACGCAACTTTCCCATCGCGGGCGCGGGCGGCCAGCCTCACCTGCGGGCTCGGTAACGGCCCGCTTTCAGTGAAACGCCTTGAATACCCCGCAGCAACTTCAACAACTTCTTTCTTAAACAAACCAAACTTTACCCACTCTTACACTTCAACTGAAACATACATAGTTACTTACTAATACATTCATAAAGATCGTGCATTGAACGCCCAAGCATGGCAGCATTTCCGCCCCTGATTCAATTGCGTTGAATAGCCCACCTGCGCTCTGCCGGCCCCGAGCCCACGATCGCCTCGCCGTCATCGCGCCGCTACTCAGTGGCTTTTTCCGAAGGTAGTGCCATGCCCGATGTTGTACACGATCAGCCATTGGTCACGGTTATCATTGCCTCTTATAACCACGAGGCTTACATCGAGGCCAGTATCAGTAGCGTGCTCCGCCAGACTTACCCTCGTATTGAATTACTGGTGATCGATGATGGTTCACGTGACAACAGCCCAAGGCTGCTCAAGCAGCTTCAGGCCCTGCACGGTTTCGATCTGCGCCTGCAGGCCAACCAGGGGCTGTCGCGTACCCTCAATGCCGCCATTGCCCGTGCCAAAGGTACGCTCATCGTCCCCTTCGGTTCCGACGACATCATGCTGCCTCATCGCATCGCCACCCAGGTCGATTACCTGCGAGGCAAGCCTGAGGTGGGGGTCTGCTCGGCCAACATCGAGACGATCGACCACCATGGCCTGGTCATGGGAGCCCGCGAGCAGCGCAACCGCGACCTGCCGTTTCGTCGCCTGAACTTCGACGACCTGTTTCTGGACCGCAAGCCGGGCCCCATGGCAGCCACCCTGATGTTCCGCCGCGAAGCGCTGGAGAAGGTCGGCGGTTTCGACCCCGACATTCGCCTGGAAGATATCTACATCACCCTGTCGATCCTGCGCGCTGGCTATTACATCGACGTGCTGGGCGAGGTGTTGGCGCAGTACCGGGACCACCCCACCAACACCTTCAAGAATGGCCGTTTCATGGTGGAGAACGTACTCAAGACCTACGCCCTGTTCCGCGAGCACCCCCAGTACGAACAGGTGTGCATGCGCTTTCGCAACTCGATGTTCCTCAAGTATGCCAGCCGCGACAAGCCGCTGGCCCGCAGCACCTTGCGCGATATCCCTCTGCGCCACTGGAACAGGAAGACCGTGCGCGGTTTGTGGCGCCTGCTGGCATCGCGCCCCTAGCCAGGCCCACTCAGCGGGCCTGGCCTGATGCCGGGTGTGTCAGACGGCAGCCACGGGCCGGTTACCAGTCGTATGTCAGCGTGGCGATCACATTGCGACGCGGGCCGAAGTAGCAGGCACTGGCGTTGGTGCAGGCTGTCACGTAGTCCTTGTCGAACAGGTTGCTGGCGTTGACGGCCACCCGGGTACCGCGCAGGCCTTGGCTGAGTTTGCCAAGGTCGTAGTGCAGGGCGCCATCGAACACCGTGATGTTACCGGTCTTGATGCGGTTGACAGTGGCGCTGGTCGAACTGACGCTGCTGCCCCACAAGGTGCCGGTGTAGCGCGCGCCCAACCCCAGGCCAAAGCCATCCAATACACCGTCATGCACGGTGTAGTCGAACCAGGTCGACGCTTGATGGCGCGGCGTGAACGGCAGTTCGTTGCCCTTGTCGCGATACAGCGAGGTCAGGTAACCCGACTTGGTCACCTCACTATCGGTGTACGTGTAGGACGCCAGCCAGCTGAGGTTGTCATTGAGCACCGCCTTGCCTTCAAGCTCCAGCCCACGGCTGCGAGCTTCGCCGATCTGCACGGTGTTGTTGATGTTGAGGGGGTCGGGAGTGGTCAGGTTCTTCTGTTTCAGGTCATAAACCGACGCGGTGATAAAGCTGTCCTGGCCAGGTGGCTGATACTTGATCCCCGCCTCGTACTGCTCGCCCTCGGTTGGCTTGAAGATGGGCGTAGTGGCGCTGACGCTGGTGTTGAGCATCGGGTCGAAGGACTGCGAGTAGCTGAAGTACGGCATCAGACCGTTATCGAACAGGTACCCCAGGCCACCGCGCCAGGTGCCTTTGTCATCATCCTGGGGAATGTAGCGGTCGGTGGGGTTGCTGCCGTCAGGACGGAAATGGCTATCGGCATCGGCGCGGTCGTAGCGCCCGCCCAAGGTGACGATCCAGTGGTCCAGTTTGATCTGGTCCTGAAAATAGATGCCGGTCTGTTTGAGCGTCTGATAAAGGTCACGGCCCACGCGAGTAGTACCCTGGGTACCATCGGTACCTGCACCCGTGTAAGGGTTCATGGAAGTGAACGTGCCGTTCACCGCCGTATTCAGCAAGCCGGTCCGGCGATAATCGATACCCATCAACAAGGTGTGCTCAAGGGCGCCGGTGTTGAAGTTGGCCTGGGCCTGGTTGTCGACGTTGAAAATTTGCAGGTTACGTTTGATGTCCGAGGTGGCGCGGGCCAGCAACGGGCTGGTAGCGCTGACGTAACCATTGCCATAGGCCGAGCGGTTCTCGACGTTGACTTTGCTCCAGCGCAGGTTCTGGCGCAGCGTCCAGGTGTCGTTGAGGCGATGCTCGAACAGATAGCCGAGCTGGAAGGTCTCACGCCGCAATTTGTCGAAATCCGGGTCGCCCAGCAGCGTGTGGCTGCTGATATGCCCCCAGGGCGAGGCATGAAGCGTGCCGCTGGCCGGGTAATATTGTTCGGTGGTGCCGCCCCAGTCGCGCTGGTACTGGGCCAGCACCGTCAGCGTGGTGTCGTCGTCGGGGCGCCAGGTCAGGGCCGGGGCAATGAACTGCCGGTTGTTGTCGACGTGGTCGACCTGGGTACCACTGTCCTTCACCAGGCCAGTCAGGCGGTAGCTGAGGGTGTTCTGCGCATCCAGCGGGCCGCCGAAATCGAAGCCCAGTTGCTTGAGGTCATGGCTGCCACCCTGGACTTGTACCTGATGCAGCGGCGTGTCGGTGGGCATCTTGCTGGTCAGGTTGATGAGGCCGCCGGGACGGCTCTGGCCATACAGCATGGAACTGGGACCACGCACTACTTCGATGCTTTGCAGCCCATAAGGCTCAGCTACGCTGCCCTGGCCACTTTCGCCGTAAGGTAGCATCAGGCCGTCCTGAAACACGTACGGCGAGAAGCCGCGGATACGAAACTGTTCGCGCGTATTGTTGGCGCCGGTGAATTCACCGTACACACCCGGGGTGTAGCGGATCGCTTCACTGACGCCCTGCACCGCCTGGTCGTCCATCTGCTTGCGGGTCACCACCGAGATCGACTGCGGCACCTCCACCAGCGGGGTATCTGTCTTGGTTGCACCGCGGCTGCGCTTGGCCACGTAGGTCTGGTTACTGTCACCGGCATCGGTCTGGGAACGGCCGTTGATGTTCACATCGCCCAGGTTCAGCGCCCCAGCCGGCAATGGCTTGAGGGTCAACACGCCGCCATCGGTGCTCTGCAATGCCAGCCCGGAGCCTTCCAGTGCCCGCGCCAGCGCCACCTCGGTGCTCAACTCACCTTGAACCGCCGGAGCCTGCCGGCCGCTGACCAGGTCGGGCGCGTAGACGATCTCGCGGCCGCTCAACTGGGCGATGCGCCCCAGGGTCGTGGCCAAGGGGGCCGCTGGCAGGTTGAAGCCATAGGTGGCCTGGGTTTCGGCGGCAACGCTGACGGAACTGGTGAACAGCGGCGCGCCAGCCAGCAGCAGGGCAAGACACAAAGGCGAAACGGCGAAGCGAGGACTACGGCGGGACATGAAAGGGCTCCAGGTGTGTCCGCATATCAGTGCGGTTCTTGAGCTATGTCCCGCGAGATCGAAAAAGCGATATAGGCACTCGAAAAAAATTCACACGGTATCGACGCTGACCCACCAATCGAAATAGCGCCGCACGCGCACCGGCATGGTCTGTTCCAGCGAGGCCAGTGCCCGGTCGCTGTTATCCAGGGAAAACAGCCCGGAAACCCGCAAGGCCGACGCCTTGGGGCTGATGCGCAATACACCATGGCGGTAGGGTTGAAGGGCCGCAATCACATCCCCCAGCGGCCAGTCGACAACGTTGAGAAAGCCATCGCCCCAGGTGCTTTCACCGTTGCGCTCGGCCGTGAGTGGCTGCAGGGTGCGGCCCAGGCTCACACCGTGATCGGCCCGTACCACCTGCGTCTGCCCGCCCCGGCCCAGCTCAACGGTGACACTGGAGCGCATCACCCAGACATGGGCGCGGTCTTCGTAGGTGGCGACCATGCAGCGTCCATCGAACGTCTGCACACAGCCAAAAGCGGTCACCACCCGCAGGGGGCGAGGGTCGGCATGGGCGTCGATGATCAACTTGCCCGTGCGCAGCACCACGCGCCGCTCATGGGCGTCGAACGCCAGGTCCACCGCACTGCGGGCATCCAGTTGCAGGTGGCTGCCATCGGCCAGGTCACGGGATAACCGTTCGCCGGTACCGGTGCGCAGGTCGGCAGCAACATCCGCCAACGGCATGCCCCGACGTGTCAGGGTAATGCCGGTAATGCCGACGCCGGCCAACACCAATGCGCCGCGCAACAGATGACGACGGCTGGGCCGCGGTGCCTGCAACGCCTGGCGCACCGGTGCGTCACGGGCCGAAAGCGGCCCCAGCGAGCGATGCAGATGCTGCTGCACCCGCGCCCAGGCTTCCGAGTGGGCCGGATCGGCACCGAGCCAGCGTTCAAAGGCGCGGCGCTCGCTGGCGGGCAACGGTTCATCGCGAAGCACCGCGGTCCATTCGATGGCCTGTTCCACGGCCGCACGGGGCAGGTTCATGACTCCAGCAACTCCCGGCAGCACAGCTTCAGGCCCTTGGCCACGTACTGGCGCACGCGAATGGTCGATACGCCGAGCATGGCGGCGATATCGGCGTACTTCATGCCATCCAGTTGGCTGCACAGGAACGCCGTGCGCGCACGGGGTGACAAGCCATCGAGCAAGGCGTCGATGGCCAGCAAGGTTTCCATGGTCAGGGCACGCTCTTCGGCCGAGGGTTCCACCGCCTCGGGCTGCAACGCCAGGGCCTGCAGGTAGGCCCGTTCCAGATCGCGGCGCCGCCAGGTGTCGTACATCAAGCGCTTGGCAATGGTAGTCAACAAGGCACGCGGTTCCCGAATGCCTTCGGGGGCCGGCAAGGCCACCACCTGCATGAAGGTCTCGGCCGCCATGTCGGCGGCATCGTGCTGGCAGCCCAGACGGGCGTGCAAGCGCTGCAACAACCAGCCATGGTGGTCACCGAACAGGCAGTGCAGCACATGGCGGCGTAATGCAGGGCCGTGGAGGGCGGGTGTCGAAGACATGGTTCAGAACCGTGACGGGTTAATGCAAACCATTATCAATTGTTATTAAACAGGATACAACTGCACCGTATTCTCATGCGCGGAAGTTATCAGGGGCTTGCAAAGGCTGAGCGCTACACACGGTGGTCCAGTCGATGTCCGGACAAGCCGGGTGGTGCAGCTCACCCAGTCCCTCGCACAGCCGTCGGCGCTCATCAAAACCGCTGGGGTCTGCGCCAAGGGTGTATTCAGCTCAGGTAATGCTGGCGGGTCAGGTGTCGCACCACTACCCTGCCCCCGGGCGCCAACGTAGTACCGAACGCAACCTTGGCGCCGCATGTGAGTTGAACGTTCAAGGCATACTCCAACTGGCCAGGCTCGCGCTGGGGTAGCAGCTCGATCTGCAGCTTCGCCAGCCGTGGCTCGTACCTGAGCAAGGTATTGCCCATGGCTCTGGACAGGTCATGGGCGCACGCAGGCAGGCCCTGCAGGATCAAGCCCATGTCAGGCAAGCCATAGTCCGGCAGGTGGGCCAGCGTACCGGCGCGGCTATCGAGGATGCGCTGCAGGTTGTCGAGCACTGAAAGGATGGCGTGGTCCGCTTCGCCGACGGCCTGCACGGGCAGTTCGCCGGTGAAATTGCGCAAAAGACGCTCATAGAGCGAGGGTTCGTCCATGACTCAGTCCTTGGCCATGGGCTGCAGCGTCAGGCGGTTGCCGGCCAACTCGAGGCGCCGGGGCTGGTCGGCGTCCAACTGGTCGCGGCGCAGCGTCAGGCGCCAGGTGTTCAACTGCGTATCCGGTTGGCGAAACAGCGCTACCACTGTGACGAACCGGGTTTCCTTGGCCAGTGGCACACTCAGTACCGCGCCTTGGCCGGGTTTGACCACCACGGCGTGTTCATTCAGCAAGTCGGCGGCCAGCAGTGGCCCACTGTCGGAAATGATGCGGTCATAGCTGGCGTGCTCCACCCCCATGGCGTCACGCAGTTGGTAGACTCGCACCAGGGTTGTGACCGACAACGCCCCCATGTCGGCACCCGCCGTGTTCAGCGCCGCACGCCCATCGAAGTCCAGGCGCAAGGTGTCCACGCGTTTTTGAAACAGTCCCCGCGCGGTGGACGCAGTGCCGTCACTCACGGCCTGGCTCACCCCGCAGCCGCCGAGCAGAGCGCTGAAAGCGGCGATCATCATTGCCTTAAAAACGGTACGCGACATGTGCTGTCTTCCTCAATTGCGGATTTTCCGGCAGGCCTTGGTAACGGCCTAGATCGATGGTGACGAGCGCGTCGCCGACTTTGCCCAACACGCCGGTCATGCCCAGCGATAGGTCGGCGCGCCCCAGCGAGGGTGGGGGCAGCAGGTGAGGCGCCAGGGACAATCGCAGCCTGGCCGTGCAGCGCCAGCCCAGGTAGACACGCAGCAGCACCAACAGGTCGCTGTGCAAGGATCCGCCTGGCAACCAGCCAACCGCTTCGCCGGGGTCTTCGGTGAGCAATGTCATCAGCAACTGGCTGTTGGCGTCCCGCCCGACGTTGCCCAGCGGTGTGCCCTGGGCAAGGCTTACCGGGTGTCGAGGGCACAAACCGGCAGGCCGGGCCAATGCAATGCACTGCGGCCAGTGGGGTGTTACCTGCACCCGGGTACGCGGCGCCAGCAACTTCACCAAGGCGGTGATGCCCTCGGCGTTGCGCGTGGGCAAGCGCATCACGCCCAACAATGCCAGGAACCGCGATACCGGCGTGGCAATGTGCTGGGCGGTGCCGGGAATGCCCAGGCCCACCAGCCCTAGCAAGCTTTGGGAAGTGGCGTCGGTACCACCGGCTTCGAAGGTCGCGGGGTAGGAATACTTGCGCCAGATGCGGTAGAACTGGGTAAAAATGCGGTGATTGAAAATATCCAGAAAGGCTTCCAGCGCTTCATGCCCCTCGCGCCGCTGGGCGATATCATCGAGGTAGGCGGTTGGCAACGGCGAGTCAACGCCATACAGGCCCAGCAGGCGCGTACGCACGGTAGGCGGCCGGTGTGGATGTTCGGCGCAGATTTCGAACCCTTTGAGTTCACTGGCGGGAAAGCCCATGCCGGGATCGGGACGAAACCGTACCGGGTCATCGGCGGGGTGCGAGGTGCTGCCAAGCGGCGGGCGGTCAGGTGACGCGTACTCCAGTAACTGGCAGAAGCGCAACACCGAGCTGTGGGATACCCGATGCTGCAGTACCGCCAGCAGGTTTTGCACGCTCATCCGGGAATCCTCTGGCTGTGGTTTTCGCTCCATCGCAGGCAGTTGCCGGTGGGTTGCAGGATCAGTGTGAGCTGGTTGAAAAGATGAATGTCGGCATACAGGGCGAAGAAACGGTTGAGCATTTCGCCGAACAGGTGGATGTCGCCTTCGCCGCAAAAGCCGCTGGCGTCCAGCGTGATTTCGATGTCTACGCCACGAAGCATGAAACCCTTTTCAAACCGCTTGATGATCAGGTGGCGCACCTCGACGATCGCGTCCAGACGTCGCCGGTTGAGCTCGCTCGCCGTCCAGTCGTAGAGCGCCAGGGTACCGCGCAGCACCTGCGCGCTATCGAGCATCGGCAGAAAATTGGACCCCAGGTGGCTCAGCACCCGCCAGTGAAAACGGTCGCGGCTGGGCGGGTAGCACGGTAACGTCGGCGGGCACAGGTTGCGTACTCTCAGGCCAGCCTGGGCCGCCTCCACCACGGCGTCGATCAGGCTGCTCTGCAGGGCTTTGCGAGGCAATTGCCCGTGGGTGCCGGTGAGGGTCAATGACAGGCATTCGTTGCCGACCAACCGGTCTTTGTCGAAACCCTCTCCTCCCAGTACCAGCCAGGTGTCGTGCAAGCCGTTCACGCCCTTTTTCAGCCGTGCATGGAAATAGCGCTCGGGCGCCTCGTCGCGCAGCATGCCGCCTTTGTGGCGGAAACTGGCGAAGGGTACGTAGTCATACCGCTTGCCATCACGGGTGCCGGTGACGTGGTCCACGGAATAGATTTCCGTGTGGCCGTCCTGCAAGCGCATCGAGCGTAGCAGGTAGTCGGTCTGCAGGGGATCAAGCACCAGGGGGTCGGCCTCCAGCACGAACAGGTTGATGACCGGCACCGCGTGCAAGCAGAGGTGCTCGCGGCTCACCGTCAAGTCCTGGGGCCAGGCTTGCTTGAGCAGTACGTCCACTTCGAACCACAGCGCGTCGGGCGGCAACTGCAGATGCTCCAGCCCCCGCAGGGTCACGAACATGAACTTCTCGCGAAACGTGAAGTATTCCAGCAGCAACTGGTAGCCGCTGAATGCGCTATCGCCTTTGGGCCAGAGACGGTCCTCGTCGGCAAAGCCCTTGGGCGCGAAATAAGCGTCCACTGCCAGGGGCTGCGCAGCCTCTGGCACGTGCAGGTAAACCGCCTGGGCGTTCAACGTCAAGGCATGGTGCAGGGCGTTTGCCAGGGGGGCATCGCCGTTGAGGTACAGCACCAGGTTGGCCAGGTCCATGTCACGCCAGGCAGCTGTCGGGCCGCGGGAAAAGCGTATCCGCAGCCGTGAGCGGCCCTGTGCGTCATGGCCGAGGTGAAGTTTGTCCACCGTCAGCGGGCGCAGGGTCATTGCTTGGGTGGTGGTGTACCGGCATCGGGTGCGCTGGGGACCGATGGGCTGTGACAACACTTCAAAGCCCTGCTCGATACGCTCGCTGCGGCTGAGCGTGGCGACGTCTGGCGCCAGTTCCACCACCGACAACGAGGGAATGGTACGCAGATAGTGAGGCCACAGCAGGCTGACCAAGCCTTCGGTCAACTCCGGCAGGTCATCGTCGAGCTTCTCCCTCAGGCGCCCCATCAGGAACGCAAAGCCTTCGAACAGGCGCTCCACGTAGGGGTCGTGGGCGCCGGGTTTGTCCAGGTTCAGCTGCGCGGCGCGGTCAGGGTAGGCCTGGGCGAACTCGTGGCCTGCCTCGCGCAGGTAACGCATCTCGGCCTCGAAATACTGCAGGGTCAAATTATCCTTGCTCACGGCTAGCCTCCTTGGGTGAAAGTTCAGCCGCACAACACGGCGGCGCGGACGGGGTCGATGGCCACCAGCGCGGCCAGCAACGACTCGGTGCGCCGCGCCAGGGCAGGTTTGTCGGCGTCGTTGCGCTGGGCCTTGTGGCGAAGCAGCTTGAGCAATCGCGCCTTGACCTCGAAGTCGAGTTCCGGCTCCCAGTCGTCCAGGCCGTGACGCTGCCCTGCGGCGTCCAGTTCGCCCAGCAGGTGCAGCGCCAGGTCAGGCTTGCCGAACTGCTCGGCCACACGAGCCATCAGCAGGCGCAGCCGCCAATGCTGATAGCCGCTGCGCACACCAGGCCGCTCGTTCAGCCAGGCCAGTGCGGCTTCCACCCCGTGGCTTTCGGCCTGGGCCAGGGCTTCGTTCTCAAGGTCGAAGACCCCATCCTCGCCCGGTGGCCCCGCTGGCCGAGTCGTAGGCAACCACTGCGCAGGGTGATTGCCGCTGACTTGCTGGGTGATCCAGTCACGCGTGGTTTCATCGGCAAAGGCACTGCCGTCATTCCAGTACAGGCTTTCCACTCCTGGCAGGCGCTCCAGCAACATCCCCAGGTCACGCTCGACGATGCCTGCCCAGCCGTCCTGAGGCGCTGGTTGCTGGCCGAGGGCCTGGCACAGGTACCACTGCAGGTCCAGCCAGAAATGGTTGACACCCTCGGCAAAGACCCGCTCCACCTGGTCGACCAATTCGCCCCAACGTTGTTGCAGGTACAGGCGTTTGAGCTGGGCCCGGTATTCACCGCGTGGTGCTGCCAGGCGGGTATTGCCGCTGGCGTCCTGAGGGGGTACCTGATGCACGGTGTCCCAACGCAGGCTTTTCATCAGCCGGTGGGCCGCTAGCCAGCCCTGCGGCTGGTCGCGCAGGTACGAGGCCAGCGCCTTGCCATTGTCGAGCAGGTCTCGCCCGGACCTGATGGTGGCCATGGGCGCCGCGACGGCGCTTGGCTCAAAGCTGGCGCTGTGCTGCGGCACTACCGCATCGACACCGCCAGACTGCGCCAGCCGCGCCGACAGCGCCGCGTACAGGGTGCCCAGCTCCGGACGATGTTCCGGTGGCCATGCCTGCAGGCCGTGGTCCAACCAGGCCAGCGCGGCCACGGTACGTTCCGCCTCCGTGCGCACCACCTCGGGGTACAACGACAAGCTCCCCAACACCTTGTCACCTGCCAGCCACTCCAGTGCCATCCGCCGGCTATTGGCGCGCTCCGGTAGTACGTGGGCGCCGAAGCACTCCACCAACGCCGCCAACAGGCTCAAACCATCGGCGAACCCGGCTTCGCCATCGTGCTGCAAGCGTGCCCACAGGTAATAGGTAGCGACGCGCAGGTCTTTGCAGCTATGCACCAGCAGTTTCTGCCCCACCCGCGCGACCAGCTCGGTATCGGCCCCCGAGAGCTTGTTCACTTCTTCGCGCAAGCGCTGGAAGTCGTCGTCATACCCCGGGTCTTTTCCTGCCGGGGCCTGCGCGCTGATGGGTAGCAACCAATCTGACCAGCGCGCCGCCTGCTCGCGCCCCAGCGCCACCGCGTCACGGTCGCCCAGGCAGGTTGTCAGCAACATATTCAGGCTCATTCGGTTACCTCATTCATCGCGTAGGCGTCGGCCCGTTCACCTTCGGCCAGGAATATCCGCGATGGCAGCTTGAAATCCCGCAGGCTCAACAGCGCCAGCGGCCCCTTGCCCAGTTCGGTGCGCAGGTGCCAGGTCAGCGGCAAGCTGTCCGGCGCCTTCAGCACGATGCGAAAATGTGTGTCGCTGTCGTCCAGCGCCGTGACCTGCGCCTCTTCCAGCAGCCGGATCAACCCCCAGGTACCGGGGTAGTCGCCAAACAGCCGTTCACCGGTGTGCACGCTGGTCCAGCTCAGGCTGGCGCCCGGGTGGTCACTGCGCCCCGGCCAGTTGAAACGCTGCCAGTATTCTTTCTGGTTGAAGTAATGCTGACGCTCGCCATTGAGGATGAAGGTGGTCTGCACCACGTCGCGCACCGGTTTGGCCTGCAGTTCGAACCCCAGGCCCATGCCGCCGTCGGTGTACAGCACGTCGGCCAAGTGGCCGAGCTGGTTCACCGCCGCCAGGAACGCCGGGTTGAGCCGCAGGCCCTGGGCGTGGCGCGGGTCGGCGACCCAGCGGCTACCATCCTTGCGCAGCACACCGCCCAGTTGCTGGCGCAGAAACTGCTCGATGCGCCCGGTGTCGGTGCGGATCATCTGCCCCAGCATCGGCAGGGAGATGTCGCTGCCGGTGGCGACGAAGGGGTAACGGCCGACGAAGGCACTGTTCCAGTGCTCGACGATGCTCTGTTGCCACTGGCGGTTGAGACCGGCGGCCGAGGGCTGCAGCACCTGTTCCCAGGCTTGCTGCACCGGTTGCACGAACAGGCTACGGCCCAGGCCGCCCCACTGGGCACCGAGGCCGGCGGCGATCAGGTTGCCGTAGTCGCGGGTGTCGGTGAGGTCGACGCGGTGGCCCTGGAACACCGATTGCGCCAGGGCCTGGGTCATGGCCTGGGGGTCGGGGGCGGTGAGCAGTTGTTGCAGCGTCAGGCGTACGCGGGTGATGCGCGTCAGGTAGGCGTGCAAGCCGGGTTGGCTGTCGCCCTGGGTCAGCAGCTGTACCAGCGGGCCGAAGGTGTCGTCCATTGGCGCGGGCTGAACGAGCGCCGGCAGCGGCGGCTTGCCGAGCATCTGCGGCGCCGACTTCATCAGCGAATCTGCCAGGGCCGCCGCCTGGACGCCGGTCTGGCCTTGATAGGCCACGGTGTTGAGCAGCGCCACCAGCGGTGACTGGCGCACGTCGCTCATCAACGTCAGCTGGTCGATGACGTCGGGCAGGCTATCGGCCTGACGCCAGCGCAGGCCATTGAGAAAGCCTAGCCAGGCGTTGCCGAAGTCACGAAAATAGCGCTCGCCGAGGCGGGCCTTGAGGGCCTGCGGTGATAGCGCCCCGGCCACGCTGCCTGGCTGGTCGCTGAGTACCCAGTCGATCTGTTCGCGGCGCGCCTCGGCGATCTCGTCGATCGCAGTGCGTACCTGCCCTTCCCACGCCTGGCGGGTGAATACGCCGGGCACGGCATCGTGGTTGCTGAACAGGGCAGCGGCGTGGGTGTCACCGACCATTTGCGCCAGGTGCAGGGCCGGGTAGTGCTGGCCCACGCGTACCAGCAACTGCTGGTACAGGTTGGCTTCGCCATTGCGCTGGCCGAGTTCGGCCAGCAGTACCTGGCGAGCCTGGGCGATCAGCGCCGGGTCAGCCTGGATGCGCCACTGCGGGTGCGCGGGCAACTGCTCGGCGTAGAAGCGCCACAGCACCGGCATCGCTGGTACCCGGGCTTCGAGTTCACGGGCCAGAAACGCAGGGTCGGTCTTTTCCGGGTTCCCGAGCATCAGGTAGGCCTTGAGCGGGGCGTAGGCTGCGCTTCGATCTTTGCTGTCCGGCGGCTGCGCCACCAGGGCCTGCAGTGTCTGCTCCAGGCTGGCTGCCGCCACGTCGCGCATCAGCAAGGCGCTGGTCTGCTCGTAACGGGGCCACAGCCAATCGATCAACGCCTGGTTCTGGCTCAGGCCGAAGCGCAGGTACCAGGGTTCGCCGTGTTCGCGGCGGTATTCAAGACGGTCCAGTTCATAGGTCAGGGTGGTGAGTGCCTTCACACTGGACAGCGGCTGCTCGGCCAGGTGCGCGACTTCGGCCACCAGCGCGCGGTTGCCGATGAAAGACAGCAGCAGGCCAGCAGCACACACCCCGAGGCTGGCCAGCGAGACTACGTACAGCACCCGCCTGGGATGCCAGCCCAGACGCCGCCCGCACGCGTCCCGATCCGCCAGCACCGCGTCCCAGGCGCCATCCAACTGCAGCAGGTGGTCGGCCCCCTGCACCGGGCCCTCCTGGCGCGCCAGGCTGAACTGCACACCGCGTAACGGCGTGCCGCGGGCGAACTCGGCGAGCAGAGGCGCCAGGACGCGGGCCCAATGAGCGATGCCGGTGGAGGGCAGGTCACGGGCCAGGCGCAACAGGAAAAAATGCGCGGTGTTACCACTCTGCATCTGGGCGATGCCCTGGGCCCGCAACGGCTCGACCAAGGCCTGCAGTCGCGCAGTGAGCTCCGCCGTCGTGGCCTTGGGCGGCAGCAGGCAACCGACGGGCTGGGCTGTGGAGGTGGGCATGGCGAAGCGGTAATGGCACACCTGCCACAGGTACAACGGCGCCTCCCAGCCCAGGGCACGGGACAGGTCGCGCAGGTAGCGGGCGCCGGTGTTCATGGCCTGGGCGTCTTCGCCTTGGGGTTCGGTCAGGGCCCAGATGATAGCGTCGATGGGGCGCCCGGCGCGGCCTTGCTTCAGCCACTTGGCCTGGTCCGTCGGCGCGGTATCGGCGAGGTTGCCACCCCAGAGCAGCACGGTGCCATTGCCTTCCAGCCAGTGGTGCTCGGTGAGGCCGGGGGCGATGGCATCGACCTGGGCGGGGTCGCCTACCAGGAGCAGGAAGCGGACTTTGTGGCGCCAGAACAGGCCGTAGTGCAGGCGCAGGTGGTGGCGCAAGTTCCCAACGAGTGTTGCATCAATTGTTTCAGATGGAGGCGGTAACGACGGTTGATGTGGACGTCTCACCAGCGTGCCAATTCCCCGCTGCATGATGTGCCAGACGACCACTGCCATGCTGAACAACAGCGCCCAGCATGCCACCGCCTTGAGTACAAGATCCGTCAAAAAGGCTTGGCTAAATATCTGGGGGGCCGCCCAAAACCACCAAGCCGCGGCACCAACGCTGACCAATATAGCGATCACCAGCGCCATCAACAGTAAAGTAGGCCAAACACCGATTTTCGGGGTTTCAAGTAGTTGAGTCATGAGCTTCCACAATTCCCAGGGCCAGAGTGTGATGAGAGTCATTGGCTAACCAGGCGCATGGTTCGCCGTGCATCTCGGCGCGCCAGGCAGCGAGTGTTTGGACAACCATGCCTCCGAGCGCGGGCAATGCACCAAAACGCCGTTCTATCGGATATCGCTCACTGCTCCAGCCCATATTCCCCATATCGAATATTGCCGACGCAGATGTGGCGAGGCATGCCGGTACCGCGCCCTCTATTTCGGCCTGCTGCAATGCACGCCGGGCTGCTGCATCGAGAGCATCAGTGCCCGCGCCGGCCCACTCACCTCGAAAAAATCGAATGTGGCCTTCGGCGGCCAATACCCACAGTACTGCTGCTTCGCCAGCCGGGAGAGCCGCGCCTGGTACCGGCACGGCCGCCTCACACCCAGCGCAGAGAATGCGAGTGTCAGCAGGCGCGTTTTGAATTTTGTCGATGACTGAATCAAGCGTGCCAATACCGTTCCAGACCACGGGTAAAGGGGGTAGGTTGACGTGCGGACAACTGGTCGACATCTGTTCGGAGAAGGCTTGCCAAGTCTCGGCGGACCCGTGCCAATAACAATCTTGAATGGTTAAGCTGGCAGGATCCGGCGTCTGCTTTTGCCACTGCACGGCAAGCAACCTCGCCAACTGAGATTCGCGGCCAGCGGCATCAGAACCAAACACTTGAGGTAGGCGCAGGACTTCGCCCCCACCGAGTTGCCCTGCTACCGGCATAGGGTGATAGGAACCGAAAAACCGACTTCGGTGCGCGGGCTCACTGCATTGCGGCCCGAGCAAGACGCTCTCCAGCAGCGCTACCTGTTGCCGATGTTGCGTCCACCAGGCCCGCTCAATGTGCTGGGCGGTTTGGGCATAAACCGAGGCGTTATGGCGATTCAGCCGATAACGCAACACGCGCAGTAAAAAAGCCGATCCCCACACCCCCGCCACCATCAGCACTACGGGGCCCACCAAGTCCTGTTGGAGGAAGGAGCGCAGCACCCTGCTGCTAACACCGGCCAAGGCCAGCAGGGCAAATCCACTGGCCAACCATCTGGAGTAGGCAGGCGGCGGCGCCAGCGGGTAGGCGCCGAACTCCGGTGCCGATTTCATGAAGCCACCAAAGAGTCAGGCATCGAACTAACAAGCGTGCAACCGCACGCACACGCATGCCCCTCCAGCGCCACCGGCTTGCCATCGAACGTCATCAGGTCACTGCCTTCGGCGATATGGTTCAACCCATGCCGCGCACATTGCACCGCATCGCCTTGACAGGCGATGGGCTTGTCCTCTGATACATAGCGCCCCCGCAGCACTTTGCCGCCGTACTCTCGCAATGCGTCGCCTTGGCGAATGAAAGGCCTCATGTGCGGCGCCCCTTCGAATGAATCTGATCGGGTGCCGGGCGTGACTGAGGTTCCCGCACTGAACCGAGGCTAAAGCAGAACCCTGATCTTGGATGCACTTGTACGTCCCGCTTCACGGTAGGCCGAATCGAGTCAAGCCAAGCCATCAGTCACCTCCTTGGCTGCCGCATGGTAAGCCTCCCAGCGATTTTTTATGGCCTGCTGCGCTTGAGCGATGTGCTCCGGGTCCATGCCCTTTTCCATGCCCGCCACGCACGTGGCATCACTCTCGGTATGCATTGCCACCTCCCGGCGGCTGGCTTCGCCGAAGAAAACCATGCGTTCACGGAAATAGCTGCCTAGCGGCTCGCGCCCCAATGAGTACAGAAACCACGCGCGGGAGTCGTGCACCTGATCATCGAACAGAGAACGCAACAAACCCTCCGCCAGCGTTGCGTTGCGCAGCTCATCGACAAAACCACGGGTGTTTTCATCAAGATGGCTGCGGTAGCCGGAAAGTGGCGGGAACAGTAGGCTGACCTTTGCTTGGCCATCCGCTTTCATCTGTTGGCCTTCCATGCGCGCATCCGCAGTAATGACACGCATGACGTACGCAGGAGCGCTCTTGGCAGGGGCCAATTGGCGCAACGACGACACCAGTCGTTTTGGATCGCGGTATGCGGCGGCGAATTCTTCAGACGCTTCGCGAAGTTGAGTTTTTGCAATATCAGGATCAAAGTCCGGGATGCCGGGCTCAAGTGGAATCCTTAGCCCATTGCTGTCGCGTTCCAATGCAAGTTGTTCTTTACGCTTTGTCTCTATTCTCGACTGTTGATCATTGCGGCTTTTCTCCGCGCGCTTTCGCTCCATAGGGTCTGTATGAGTATCGGTGGCCTGTCTATAAAAGGGACGGTCGTGCAGACTGGCGAAGGCATAGCGGTCGATTCGCCAGGCGGTGAGCCAGCCCATTTGGGCGCGGATGGCTCGTTCCAGGTGTGTGTCCGCAGGAACTGGGAGGTATTGAGCCGATTGTTCGGCGACCTCAAATTCCGAGTTAGAAGAAACTGCCAAGGTAATCTGGCGCCAGGCATTGAAACGAGCAATCAGCTCGGGAGAAATTGTAAAGTATGCGAAGACGTCAGGGTCCATCACCCTCCAGAACTCGCCACGCAAACTAAGCGGCAAATTACTTTTAAGGACTTTCAGCGGCGCCCCATGACACAATGCATCGGCATAAAGATCATTTAAAATCACCTGCGACAACAGTAACCGATCATCTCTAGCTGTCGCCTTACCTTGGTCGGCAGGAGGATATCCCCCCCCAATGTCCGAATGCATTCCCGGATAGATCACCTCTTGGGAGTTGCTTGGATAATCTCCACTTTGACGTCGAATTGACTCCAACGGAAAACAGAGACGCTGCTCGTGGCTGGCTACCAAGTGCAAACAACGTTTAACCAGCCTACTGCTCGGCAACTCCTGATTACCGTCTGCCCATCCCATATGACCGCTGGCCCCTGGCAAGAGATCAGCTATGCCTACAGAGGCAACGGTATCCAGCACACCCAAATACTCGACACTGACAGGAATTTCGAGGTCGCCCACCATGAAAATCGACCTCCCTCGCAGCAGCTCATTCAGCCAGCTGACAAAAGCCCGTGCTGCAGCAGCCCCGCGGGAAAACCCATACACATACAACTTGATACCCAATAATTTCGACTGCCCAGGCTGTGGTTGCACCAGCGCACTGCGCAGTGGCTTTTCAAAAGCCTTGATCTGCTTCGCGAACTGGGTAGCACGGTTGGCTCGTCCCGTAATTGCTCCCATGCCGACCCAAGTCCCCATCGCCTTGACCGCGACTCGCAGCGCCTCGTTATCCAACCCTGGCTGGCCGAGGGTGCGTCGCAATGCATCGATGATCATCAGCAAGGCCCAGTTGATACGCTCCTCACCCAGCCTGCCTCCCGCCAGGCCCAGCGTGGTGTAGTCAAGGTCACCTACTTCGGCAAAGGGCGTGCCGACCCCTGGCATGTAATACTTGAAATACTGCCCATGACCTGTGCCTTCCGCATCAGTCAAACCTACTCCCCGCGGTCCAAGGTGGCCAGTACCGCCTGCAATACCGTCGCCGATGGTGGCACGGAATAGCCGCGCTATATTCGTGGGGTGTGGAGTAGTGGCTGTTATTAGGTCGTTATGGAGATTATTGCCGGTTCCGTCGAAGAAAAGGCTGATGTGCAGGGTTTTGCAGCAGGGAGGAGTCACGCGATAGCCTGCGGCTAGACACAGGGCGTCGTGATAGCCCCGCTCCAGTTCGCATTGGCGCAGGATATTCTCCTGCACCTGATTGACGCTCTGCGGCAGACGCCCCTCAATTGGGAACGCTGGCGGATACCAGACAGGTGCATGTTTCATTTCGGGCATACCTCCGGCGCCTGCGGGAGCAATGGCGTCTTGATTGGATATTCGGGGCTGCGAAAGGCGAAACAGGAAGTGGTGACCTGTATTTCATCGCAAGGCAAAAAATGGACGGTGATGCCGCATACTTTTTGATCGGTGTAATCGGGAACCAACACCTGCCGAGAATGTTTTCGCCTCTGCGCCTCCAACTTATCAAGCCATTCGTCGTACTTTACTTCGTCTGAGAATCCTGGAAACTCATCAGCGAGCTTGCTTGCGGCACTAGCCCCGGTCTGCCAATCAACTTCAACGGTCATCCCCGGCATCCAATGCTTGGGCGCAACATAGCAGCACCCACCTCCGCCGCCCTGATGGGGACCAATAGTGTCGATCCCTGAGCGTCCATTGACGCTAAATCGGGTGATCGCTAGATCCGTGTGGTTGATGCCATAAATGGCACTGGCCCCGGCATCCAGACTAACGACCGCCGCTAACAATGCGTACCCACTGGCGCGCATTACGCTGCCTGCTTGAGCCGGACGGAACAGAGGCGTTACAACTGAAGATCGTCCGGACATGCCCAACCAATGCATCGAATGGTTGATGAGCAGCTTCCATGTTGGAACGGGAGAGCAGTTCAGAACGGGCATGTCCGTTCCTCCGACAAGCATGTCGGACTGCGCTGTTTGGCAAAATCTGCTCGAGATCATGCGCTGCCCGCCCTGTCAAGGAGGTAGGCAGTCCGCTCAGTAGCAAGCAGCAAGCCTGCCTGACAAGCTTCCAGCAACACGCCGTAGCAAGCCTGAAAGCGCTGCTCAGGGCTGCAGCCACCAAACAACGCCTCCTCTGCAGTGGCGATTGCAAGAGTGGCTTCACTACAGCAACTCAACGCCTGAATCTGGTCGTCGCTCAGCAATAACGGCAGCGACCGCACGTCATCTAGAGGTAAGCCGGCAACACCCGGCAAGCACTGAGCCTTGCCATCGCGATCCTGCCAACTCCAAAACACGGCGGGCAGCAAGAGCGGCGCTTGTTGGTCCGCCGTTAGGACGCGGCTGAACAACAACGGAAAAACCCTGGGATCATAAAATCTCAGCAATCCGGTGCGACGGCCATGGCGTGCCTCCAGGCACTGGCCAAGGTGTTCGGCCAAGGCCTGGAAGGGCCATAATGATGCCAGCACCAGTAACTGGTCCTGTCCCTGCAGCTCATGCGTCAGCCCCACTAGCCACTGGCGTTGCAGCGGTTGAGAGAAGTCGACACGGACCATCAGCGGCGCTACCTCTACAGCGCCCTCTTCCGGTAAACCGTCGAACAGCGACTGCCAAGGCAGCGGAGGTTCCACGCTCAGTACACCGGGCAGAATGGGCTCGTCGCGGCCGGCTTGGTCGATGATGACGTCGAGGCACGTGGTGGACGCCTGTGTGCAGCCGTATTCCAATAATTCCAGCCAGTCTTTCACCTGGGCGCCGGTCATGCCTGTTCCTCCCTGAACGTCAAAGCCTGCGCGGTGGCGCGCGCCCGTTTGAGGCACTCTCTGCACACGGAACCTGGCAGCTCTGGTAATGGAAACGCTTGGCTGTCGGGGCCATCGAAGCGGTGCTGCCCCTTTATACTGATGAGACCGGGGCCATGAATCTGAATCTCGCCTTGCGGAGTAATCCGAATGAAAGCCCCGCCACATCCCAGCGTGATTCCATTCTTGGCCGTCAGTTGCAGATGGCCTTGCACTGATTGAACGGTGATGTCTTGCTGCGCAACCAGGTTGAGCACATCTCCGTGAGATTCGATTTCCAGGGGGCCCTTGCCCGAAACCAGACGCACCCCTTCCTGCTGGGCCAGCAGGGAAATACCTTCGTTAGCGTGCGCAAATAAGCGTTGCGACGCTGCCAGGTGGAGATCGTCATCCGTTTGCATGTGAAGCGCGTCGCCACTTTTGAGCAACAGACCTGCTGGCGTGACGGCACCAATTCCTTGAGGGGCGCTGAGGAGAATGGCCGGAGCGTGAAGCTGTTTTAAATCGGCTTGCAGCTTCTGCAAACCGCGGCGGGCGGGCGGGCGGCTGTGATGAGCCTCTGCAATCCCCTGCCACTGGTTCAACTGCGCCAAGGCACCTTCGACCGAGGCGTTTGCCGGCTCCATGGCCAACGTATCAGCACTTGCCTTGGCCTGCCCATCGGCACTGATGAACACCCCCTTGCCCGCCCGAATCGCCCCCCAGTGATCCGTGCGCAGTTCAAACCCCTCCCCTCGCTTGCGCTTCTGCGCATCCACCAGGTGCCCCAGGTTCAACTGGCTCTTGCCGCCAAAATCGGTGCTGAGCTTGACGTGCTCTTCGCCGCGCGTGTCGTCCATGCGCAATTTGTTGTTGGCCGGCGTGCGCAGTACGTTGCGTTTGTAGTTGCGCAACGTCACCGGGTCGGGGCGCAGGTTGTCGTGCAGGGCGTGGGCGATGTAGGGCCGATCGGGGTCGCCCTGTTCGAACGCCACCGCCACTTCGGTGCCCGCCAGCAAGGGCAGGTGCAGGCCGTGGGTGGTGCCGGCGTAGGGGCGGGCCAGGCGCAGCCACAGGCTTTCACGGCCGGCTTGCCAGGTGTCGCGGTCGAACAGGAAGCTGACGCGGTAGCGGCCTTCCAGGTCGATGTGGCTGTAGGGGTCGTTGACGGTGTGGCTGGTGATGCGCGCCGGCACGGTGCCGGCCATGATCGGCTTGGCCAGGTGCGGCGGGCGAAAGCACACGTCGTCGTTGAACGGGATGCCGCTGAAGCGGGCGATGAAGCTGCGGTCGCGGGCGGCGCAGGTGCTCAGTTGGGTGATGACCACGCGCGGCGCGAAGGCCTTGGGCGCGCCGCCGCTGATGGTCACCACCTGACGTGGCGCCAGGGTCGGGCTGCTGGTGGTGCCGCTCAGGCGCAACTGGTCGTTGAGGTAGCGTTCGTGGCGGATGCGCGCGTAGAAGACGCCGGTTTCCGGCGCCAGGTCGTCGCGGTAGGCGTGGCGGTCGCCCAGGGCGGCGTAGCCGTCGCCGAAGTGGTAGGCCTCGCCGTAGGTGGTGGTGGCGCCGCGGGTCTGGTCCATCTCGGTGTCGAGCCAGGCCTTGGCGTCTCGGTAGCGGTAGGTGCGCACGCTGACGTGCTGCTCGACCACCTGGTGGTGGGTCTGCAGGTTCCACACGCTGTCCTCGCCGTCCTTGGCCAACCCCGCCTGCGGGTAGTACGGCAGCGCGACGTCGAATGCGTAGCCGACCACGTGATCGTGGAACTCCACCACGGTCAGGGGGGCCTTTTCGTGGTTGACGAAGCAGTACCAGATGCCGACCTCGGCCAGCAGGCGCTCGATGAAGGCCAGGTCACTTTCGTCGTACTGCATGACCTGTTCGCGCTGGGGGTAGGTGCGTACCAGGCGGAAATGGAACTCGTAGTCTTCGAAGGCGTGGCGGGTCTTGAGGATGCGCTTGACGATTTCCGGCACCGACAGGTGCTGGTAGATGCGGCACTGCTTGCCGCGGCCCGCCAGGGCCAGGCGCGGCTGCAGGGTGACTTCGTAGCGGGCTTCGTCGCGCGAGCCGGACAGGCGGCGGAACTGGGTAAGCACGCCGTGGAAAGTGCGCAGCGGCTGGGGCTCGGGGATGACCTGGCCGCGGTAAAGCGGCTTCTGAGGCGCGGGGTAGAGATGAAAGCGCGCCTTGCGGCCGAACAGGGTGCCCACGTCGATATCCTGTTCGGGGCTGGTGAATTCGATGCGGTAGGTGAAGCACTGGCTCAGGCGTTCTTCGCCTTCGAAGGCCAGGACACTCACAGGGGCCTGGAGGCCGGTGATGTCCAGGCGGTGGCGGCTGTGGTCGAAGAAGACTGATAGCTGATCACGCAGGTTCATGCCTCACTTCCTGCGGACTCGGTGACCTGGCAGGCCAAGAACCCAGGCGTTTTCATCAGGGTGCCCAGGTAGGCGCAGGCGCGGCCCGGGCACAGCGGGGCGCCCGCGCTCCGTGCCTGGACGCAGTGGAGGTTGGCGCGGCGAAGCAAACGGCTGGCGGTAGGGACCATGGCTACGTCCTTGTTCGAAGGTTCAGCGGAGCGGCACGTGCGAAAGCCTGCTGCGCCTGGCCGAACACCCGCGAGAGGACGCCCGGCCAGGCAGCTTCAGGTCAGGCGCTCTGGCGTTCGCTCCAGGCGTCGGAATGGATGATGTTGCCGTCCTTGTAGGTCCAGGTGATCTTCTCGTAGCGCAGTTCGATCTCCTCCAGGTGATTATGCTTTTCCTTGGCGGGGTCTTTGACGTCATGCATCTTGGGCGCGACTTTCACCACTTTCACGTTCTCCAGGGTGGTATTGAAATACTCCACTTCCTGCCCCGCATCGTTGATGCGATACCACTTGAACTCGGCGCTCTTGAGGGTCTGGCCGGTGCTGACGGCCTTGTAGAGGTACGGCGTGCTGGCGTCGATTTCCTTGGTGAACATGAACGGCGTGTGGATGCGCGCACCGGTCAGCTTGCCGGTGCTGTTGTCGGTGGGGATGTACAGCTTGTGGTCCTGGGCGACCACCTCGACGCTGCCCTCGCGGTTTTGCACATCAACCGAACCCTTGATGTCAGCGTCGCCGTCATCTTTCAGCCAGAGGTAAACGGGAATAGCCATGTAATGCTCCTTCTAGAGATTTGACGTCGCGGAATGCGACTGGGGTTGCCTGCCCGGTTCCGCGGCAAACAGCGCGCAAGCGCCCGCCTCCGGTACCAGGCGGATATCGACGCGTCGGTTTGCTGCGCGCCCGCCCTCGGTGTCATTGCTGGCGACCGGCTGATCGGCCCCAAAGCCCTGCACCGCGAAACAGCTGGCGGGGATATCCCCCATGCGCTGCATCCAGTCACGCACGGCTGCGGCGCGCGCGCGGGACAGCGGCAGGTTGTGCTCGGGGGTACCGGTGGCATCGGTATGCCCGCTGATCAGAATCAACCAGCCCGACTGGGCCTTGATGCCTACGAGGGCGTTCACCAGCACCTTGGTGGACCCTGGCTTGAGTTGCGCACTGCCGCTACCAAACAACGCCAGGCTGTCCAGTCGCACTAGTGCGGGACTGGCCGGTGCCATGGGGAGCGCCGGCTGATGGTCGAGCAACGCCTGCACCCGCAGGCGCAGTGGCTCGCCACGGTACAGCCCCAGCCCCAATGCCCAGGGGACACCATGACGATAGTGGTGATGCAGGCGCGTGGCGTCGTCTTGCAACGTCTGCAATGCCTGCGCCTGCTGCGCGAATTCGGGCTGGCGATGGACAGAGGGTCGGGTGGCGACGTCGTAACGACGCAGGTCATCGGTGACCTGGCGTACCAACAGGGTGTTCTGCCAGGCTGAACTGAGCAGGGCAACGAGCACTGCCAGCGCCAATAACCAACCGGCGATGGCCGTCGCGCGCAAGCGTTGGGTGTGCCGGGGATTGATGGGCAGCAGCGGCACCAATGCATCGGGAAACGGCAACGGCCCGAGCCCGTCAGCCGCAGGCATGTGCCCACCGAGCAGCCCAGCCCGATCACGTAGCCACTGCTGCCACAGGTTTCCGGGCGAGTGCTCGGAGGAAGGGGGGATCAGGGTCACGGCATGCGCCACTGCCAACCCCGGCGCTTGGCGCCCAGATTGAACGTGCGCGCCGACCGTCCGGTAGTGCTGCTGCAGCCAGGCCCCGGCACTGTTGACCTGCACGCTGGCCTGCAGGCGGATCGCTTGTTCAGCCGTGCTGGATGGCTCGCGCTGCCAATCGGCCAACGAACAGTTGGTTGCACCTTCGCGCACCCGAGGGGCGCTCCCCCCCTCCTCCCAACTGAACCATGGGCCCGCGCCGCGGGCGGCGGGCACATAGCTGATCTGCAGCAAGGGCAGATCCACGCCGCGCCGACGGGCCGCCGTGATTTGATCGAAGAAACTGCGCACCCGCACCGCCAGGCCCAGCGCATCGCCATGCTCGCCCAGATTGACGACGAACATCACACACAGTTGCGCGGCCCAGTCGGGGCGCAAGGCGAGCACCCCCGTTACCATCAACGGCAGCTGTTCGATTTCGACCACCTGGATGTAACAGGCCTGGGCCGTGATGTGCGGCGCGGGCCGGTCCGCTGATGCCCCACTGAACAGCCCGCGTTGCCCATCGCCACACACCAGCACCACGGGAAGACGGTAGCCCGGCGGCGGAAGTACCATTTCGCTGGCCAACCCCACGGCGGCTGCCAGGCGCGCGGCACTGCGGCCGGACACCACCCACGCCGTGGCGACGGTCACCAGCACGCCTAGCGTCAGAACAGCACGCAGCACGGGGCCAAGCGGCACCACAACCAGCAGGGTCAGCGCCAGCACCCCAGCCCACGCCCACAAGGCGCGCGTGAACTTGAGCGTCATTGCCCGCCCCTCATGCCTGGCCCGCCAGAAGCGTTGCCACCAGGTGCTCCAAGTAGCGGTCCAACCCCCACCAGATGGCCCCTAGCAGCAGCGCCGGGGCGAGCCAGCAAGCCAGTGGTGAGACGGCACGATGTCGCCAGCGCCCGGCGCTGCAACGCACTTGGGTCGGCATCGCGTGGTGTACGGCCAAGGGGGCGACCCGCTCGTTCAACGCAGCCACCAGTCGCTCGCGCTCCGGGGCTTGGGCATCGACATAGCGGCCCCGAAAACCCAGCATCAACACGCGCTGGTAAGCCGTCAGTACTTGCGGGTCGGCCACTGGCCTGGCCAGCAGTTCGCGCAGCTCTTCGTACAGGAACTCCCCCGCCTGATGGCGGTTGAAGAATTGCGCCTGCAAGGGCTCGCGCGCCCACACACCATGGACATCGCCCTTGGCCCGACTGAGGATGGTTTCGTCCAGCAACGCACACTGGGCGTGGCTGATGGCGTCTATGCTGGCTTGGCTCATCCCACCGGCCGCGAGCTGATCGCGGGCGTGCTGGATTTGCGTCACGCACCGTTGGCGCAACTGATCGGTTTCAAGCAACGCGGCGCCCTGCTGCAACTCGATCACCAACAAGTAGGTGTCCTGAAGCAACTCATCTACATCTGGCGCCGGGGGGCGGGGGTGGTTTCTGATGGGTAAGGTCATGAGCGCAATACCGCATAGAGTTCGAGTTTCACCTCGGTGAGCGTGGTGGGCACATAGAAGGCGCAAACGCCCTCGGCAAGCACCGCCACTCCCCTGGCGTGGGTGAAGTCGAGGGCGAAGTACTGGTTCTCCAGCCGCAGGGGAATGGCAGCCGGGACATGGCTGAGTGGCTGCAGTGGCACACCATCAAGCGCAGCGTTGACCAAATGATCGACGTCATCGGGCGTACCCACCTTGCACAACCGCGGGAACTGGTTCTGCACCTGCGCCACCGGTAGCCGACAACGGACCGACAGGTAGAAGTCGGCGCAGCCGGGCTCGCGCAGGCGGGGGTCTTTGAGCGTCACCTGCCAGCGGCACGCCCCTTTTTCCTCAAGCTCCAGGGCAAGAACCCGCGATGGCAGACTGGCCTCGAGCAATACCGAGATCAGCCCCATCAATGGCGGTAACACCTCGCTCAAGGCGTGATGGTGATAAGGCGGAATCTGGGTAACGTCGTGTTCCAGGGAAAAGGTGAGCAATGCACCGGCCAGCTTCACCAGCTCCAGGTAGACCTGCTCGGGGTGCCGAGCCGGGCAAGCGCTGATATCGGCGAGAACGGGCTGGTAGGTGTTCAAGGCAGTGAGCAGCCAGAACAGCGATACATCGGCCACGGCGAAATCAGCCATGCGCTGGTTGCTTTCTCGGCGCATGCCCATCAGCCGCTGGCGCTTGGCCGATAACTGCGTCAGCAGGTTGTTCAGTTGCACCACCAGCCCAGGATGCCCGGCGAAGCTCATCAGTGGCGGCACGAACGAAGGGTCCAGCAACCACCCCCGTTGGCCGTCCCTGACCACCCGCGCGACCGGGCAGGTGACGTAACCGGCGTGGCCACTGCTACCCAGCCGTAGACTGAGCATGTGTTCTAGCACCCCTATCGGCTGGATATCGTCACCATAGGCGTCCTGGACCGGTCGCCACACTTGCCGGTAACGCTGGGGGTGGTCCCCCCTGGCGCCCTCGAACAGGCAGTTGTCGCCGTTGGCCTGCTCCAGGGGCAAGGCGAGCAACACGATGGCGTCGTGGGTTTCTGCCGGCAGGAGCTGGTCGGGTTCGATCGCCCCCGGCATGGCGTCCGCCGCCTCGGTATCGATCAGCGTGCCGTCACCCAGGCGTACGCGCAGCCTTGAAGGCTGAAGCTTGCCCAGGCGCAACGCCTGCAAATCGAATTCGACCGCTTCCACGCCCCAAGGGTGTGCCACCGCCAGATGGGCCAGGCATTCATTGGTCCAGGCTTCCCATCGGGCCTGTTGCTGGAATTGTTGCGGGGACAGCAAAACCCCGGAGGCCCAGAGGGGGCGAGCGATTTTCATGGCATGGTTTCCTCGGCAAGTCAGGCCTTGGCCTTGGGCATCTGCGAAACCAGCGACAAATTGACGTCCATGCCTTCCACCTGGAAGTGCGGCACGGCATACAACTTGACCCGGAAGAAACCTGGGTTGTCATCGATGTCCTCGACCGTGACCCTCGCCTCGCGCAGCGGGTGGGACGCCTGGAGGGCATCGCCGGGGTCGGTCATCTCGGTGACCAGGCCGCTGACCCATCGGTTGAGCTCCAGCTCCAGCAGGCGCCTGTCCTTGGTGGTACCGATGTTTTCGCGCTGGATCATTTTCAGGTAGTGGGCGATCCGCGAGAGCAGGAAGACGTAGGGCAGGCGTGCGTTGATCCGGCTGTTGGCGGTGGCAACGGCCGTGTCGTAAGGGGCCGGTTTCTGGGCCGAGTTCGCCGAGAAGAAGCAGGCGTAGTCGCGATTCTTGTAGTAGGACAAGGGGATGAAGCCGAGATTGGCGAACTCGAACTCGCGGGTTTCGGGGATCATGACTTCGGAAGGGATCTTCACCTGGTTGCCCGTGCCCAGGTCATACAGATGAATCGGCAAGTCGGTGACCGCGCCCCCCGATTGCGGCCCGCGGATCTGCACGCACCAACCGTTGGCGATGAAGCTTTTGACCATGTTGGCGGCGAAGGCGAACGACGCATTGGTCCACAGGTACTTGTCGTGGTCAGGGCCCTTGACGTTTTCGATATAGTTGAAGCTGCGCACCGGCACGGTGTCGGGGCCGTAAGGCAAGCGCCCCAGTACACGAGGCATGGCCAGGCCGATGTAGCGCGCGTCGTCACTGTCGCGAAAGGCCTTCCACTTGATGTATTCGGCGCGATCGAAGTAGTTGCCGATGTCCTTGATCGCCGAGACTTCTTCCATGCTCTGCTTGCCGAAGAACGCCGGGCCCACAGAGCCGATGAAGGGCATGTGTGCGGAAGCCGCCACCTTGGCGATGTTACGCAACAGGGCAATGTCCTGTGCCCCGCGATCGAACTCGTAATTGGAGATGGCTGCGGCGATGGGCTCGCCGCCGGGTGTGTCGTACTCCAGCGTGTAGGTATGGAGGTACAGCCCGCTCTGGGCAATTTCCGGCGCGTCTTCGAAGTCCTGGACCAGATTCTCCTTGCTGACGTCCAGGAGTTCGATGCGCACGTTCTGACGAAAATCGGTCTGGTCGACGAGCGACTTGACCCCACGCCATGTGGATTCCACCCGTTGAAAGTCAGGGTGATGCATCACGGCATCCAACTGCCGACTGATCTGGGCATCCAGGGTAGCGATATGTTCGTCCAGCAGTGCCCTGTCCAGCCGTTCGATCGTGCGCGACGAGGCGTGCAGCAATTCCAGGAATACACTGATGGCGGCTGTTAAACGCTCATCGATGGACGCTTCGGATAATGTTTCAGGATATTGAAACGGTTCAATGCTGCTCAGCACTTCCACGGGGCTGAGATTAACTCTGGCGAACAAGGCGCTATAGATGCTCTGACTTTCTTCAGGCAATACTTCAGCGCCGCACACAGTTTGCGCGTTGGGTTGGGTAGACATGGCCGAGTTCCTATAAGCGAAGCTTGATAACGCTAGCGCGTTTCCTGGCAGGTCAGTGCCAACAATTCACCGCGCAATGTGTGACTCAGCGTTTCATCCTTGAGTATGTGTTCCAGCTCCTGACGAAACATTGCGTTATCCAATAAATTGGATTTCAAATCGCGTAACAAATTGCGCATGGCCAGCAAAGCGCGTAGCTGCGGGAGCTGCCTGGCCACCTGTTCGGGCTCGAAGTCTTTCATGGCAGCGAACTGCAGTTCGGCGACCGTTTCGCTGCCGTCGTTGGCGAGCGTGTTTTCGACGCCCAAGGCCAACGCCGGGGCAAATTCGGCCATTACGCTATCGAAATTGTGCTTGTTGATGCTGACCTTGCCGCGCCCGGATAAAGGCCGCTGCTCCCGGCCATTGCTGTAGTCACCCAGGACCATCAGCTTAAGTGGCAACTCGACTTTCTTGTGTGTCCCGCCGGTATGCAAGTCCAGCTTTATATTGACACGTGCTTTGGGTACTTCATTTTGAAAGCTATTCGAAGCCATGTGCACTCCCTTGGCGAGCAATCTGCGCTGTGCATATTGAACACAGGTGAACGAAGCGCATAATGCGCTATTGGTCCAGCAGCGATCGCCGCGCCAAGCTCCATGAATAGAGACCTGACCAAGGCGGTCGCGCCATACTGGACAGGACATTAAACCAACAAGTAGGAGAGTTCTACCCCTCAACGTTAGCTTGGGAAATTTCGCATTAACGCTCAGACTTTCCCTACAAATACCTGCCAACATGTACAGAAATATCGTTTAATTACACAAGTTGTAATATATTCACACGCGGGCATTCAATCGCAAACAGTTAGCAATGCGAAAAAACGGCGACTGATCAAGGTCGCTACGACAGCTGCTTCGAGAGGCGGGAGACGTTCGGGAGTCAAGAGAATGGCCAACCAAAAAACGCAGACACAAAAAAAGCCGGAGAGTGCTGTGCACTTTCCGGCTCTTTTCTTCTTGCATATGGTGGGTCGTGTGGGACTCGAACCTACGACCAATTGGTTAAAAGCCAACTGCTCTACCAACTGAGCTAACGACCCGCTGTGTTGCATCGCTTGCGACTGTGTGTCTGTGTCGCCGCGTTGTGGTGCGTATAATACTGATTTCTAAGGATTATTCAACACCTATTTTGAAAAAATTTCAAAAATATCGCGTTGGGTCGCTCACACCCGCGGCTGCGAACCCTTCGGCGCGCAGGCGGCAGCTGTCGCACTTGCGGCAGGCACGGCCCTGGTCATCGGCCTGATAGCAGGAAACGGTGAGGCTGTAGTCCACGCCCCGGGCGATGCCTGCCTTGACGATGTCGGCTTTGCTAAGGTTCTGCAATGGCGCCTTGATACTGAAGCCCTGCCCTTCCACACCGGCCTTGGTGGCCAGGTTGGCCATGCGCTCGAAGGCTTCGACGAACTCGGGGCGGCAGTCGGGGTAGCCGGAGTAGTCGACGGCGTTGACGCCGATGAAGATGTCGCGGGCGCCCAGTACTTCGGCCCAGCCCAAGGCGAGGGACAGGAATACGGTGTTGCGTGCTGGCACGTAGGTGACCGGGATACCTTCGGTAGGGGCTTCAGGCACGTCAATGCTGCTATCGGTGAGCGCCGAGCCACCGATGCCGTTCAGGTTCAGGCCGATGACTTTGTGTTCCACCACGCCCAGGTCACGGGCAACGCGTGCGGCGGCGTCCAGTTCGGCGCGGTGGCGCTGGCCGTAGTCGAAGCTCATGGTGTAGCAGGTGTAGCCTTCGGCTTTGGCCATGGCCACGACAGTCGCCGAGTCCAGGCCGCCGGAGAGCAGAATTACCGCTTTTTTGTCAGTCATGTCTGGTGTCCTTCAGGAATGTGGGATCGAAGCGATCAGCGGCCGGGTTCGTCGTTCCATAGCAGTTTATGCAACTGCACCTGGAAGCGTACGGGCAGGTTGTCGGCAACGATCCAGTCGGCCAGGTCGGTGGCGTTGAGTTGGCCTTTGCTCGGCGAGAACAGGACATCACTGACACGACGGTCGAGCCCGTACTGGATGAGCTTGGAAACCGACCAGTCATAGTCGTCCCGCGAGCAAATCACGAACTTGACCTGGTCGTTGGGGGTCAGCAGCTCGATGTTCTCGTAGCGGTTGCGATGGCATTCCTCGGACGCCGGGGTCTTGAGGTCGAGCACACGGCTGGCGCGGGTATCGACCTTGGAGATGTCCAGTGCGCCACTGGTTTCCACCGATACCTCGTAGCCTGCATCACACAGGCGTGCGATCAGCGGAATGGCATTGGGCTGGGCCAGCGGCTCGCCGCCTGTGACACACACGTAGCGCGGCTTGAACTGTGCCACTTGCTCCATGAGCGAATCAAGGGTGCGAAGGGTGCCACCGGAAAAGGCGTAGGCACTGTCGCAGTACTGGCAGCGCAGCGGGCAGCCGGTCAGGCGCACGAAAACCGTGGGCAGGCCCGCGGTACGAGTCTCCCCCTGCAACGAGTAGAAGACTTCGGTAATGCGTAATGTGTCTTGCATAGGGTCCACGGGCATGACAGCTAAACAGGCTGACCGCCTCCGTTGGGCACTTCGATGAACCCGCCAACGCGCAGTTCAGGGAAGGGTATTGAAATAAAAGGGCATCAATTCTAACGAAAAAACCCGCGGCAAGCGCGGGTTTCTTCAAATCGGCAGCGCCGAATCACATTTTTTGCAGGTCACGCTGGGCCAACTGCGCAGCGGAGGTGCCCGGGTACTGGCTCACTACCTGCTGCAGGATGCCCTTGACCCGGTCGGTATGACCCAGGCGGCGCTCCACATCAGCCAGCTTGTACAGCGAATCAGGTACCTTGGCGTGCTTCGGGTACAGCTGGCTGACCTTGGCAAAGGCCTGGCCGGCGCCTTGCAGGTCGCCCTTCGCCAGGTTCACTTCGCCCAACCAGTACTGCGCGTTGCCGGCGTACTGGCTGTTGGGGTACTTGCGCAGAAAGGCGGCGAACGCCAGGCTGGCCTTGTCGAAGTCCTTCGCCTTGATCAGGTCGAAGGCCGCGTCGTAGTACAATTTTTCCTTCGCCGGGTCACCCGGCTCGGTGCTGGCCGCAGGCGCCTGGGCGGCTGCTGACGGAGGCACCGGCGTACCGGCGGCATTTACATCGCCACCGGCAGGAGAATTCTCGGAAGGCGCGGCGGCTGCAGGTGCAGTGCCGGTTCCAATGCGACGATCGAGATCCTGGTAACGCTCCAGACTCTGCTGTTTAAGCTGCTGGATATCGTTTTGCTGGACTTCGACCTGTCCGCGCAGACGCGCGATGTCTTCCTGCATTTGCTGCAGTTGCATGAACAGCTGACCCTGCGCGGAAACCGGGGCTTGCGCCCCGGAATCAGCGTAGGCGCCGCTCGTGCCATAACCCGAAGGTGGATAACTGCTGGCGCCATTGCTGGAACCATCACCATCGACCACAGGAACCTCGGCCCATGCCACGAGTGGCAGGGCGAGAGCCAGAATAGTTACAGCACGGCGGCACGTTCGCATATCGAATTACTTACGCAGTTCGACGCGACGGTTCTGAGCCCACGACTGCTCGTCGTTGCCGGTGGCAACTGGACGCTCTTCACCGTAGGAAACGATTTCCAGCTGAGCTGGCGAAACGCCTTGCAGAACCAGGTAGCGTTGAACGGCTTTCGCACGACGCTCGCCCAGAGCCATGTTGTACTCGCGGGTACCGCGTTCGTCAGTGTTACCTTCCAGTACGACGTGAGCGCCATTGGCTTTCAGGTCTTTAGCGTGGACGTCCAGAGCGCGCATGGCTTCTGGTTTCAGGTCCGAGCTGTCGTATTCGAAGTAGAAGGTGGTGATTGCGCGCAGAGCAGCTTCTTCGCTCAGGGAGCCATCAACAGCACCGGTGTTTGCGCCGTAACCAGCGTTAGGGTCAACAGCTGCTTGACCAGCGTTGTCGCCGCCTTTCGAAGAGCAACCTACAGCTACGGCCATGGCCAGAGCCAGCGCAGCAAATTTACCAAACTTCAGCATTTCCATCGTGAAACTCCTAATGAACCCCAATGTGTTAAGTAAAACGTAAAGCGCCGCGTCAGTTCAGGTAAGGGGACCAGGACGGTTCTCTGACTTCGCCTTGAGCGGTAGGAAGCGGGAGCCTCACGCGGCCGTTTAGCGACACGAGCATCAAGACTCCCCGGCCCTGCTGGCGGGTGGCGTAGATTACCATGGTGCCGTTGGGCGCAACAGTAGGCGACTCATCAAGACTTGAATCTGTGAGGATTTTTACACTTCCACGCTCAAGATCTTGCGAAGCGACCTTGAAGTTGGTGAAACCGTCCTGGCGATGGATCATGACCAGGGTCTTTTCATCGGCGGAAAGTTTGGGGTTGGCGTTGTAGTTACCGATAAAGGTAACGCGAGTGGCACCGCCACCGCCCAACGACTGTTTATAGATCTGTGGCTTGCCACCGCGGTCGGAGGTGAAGTAGATGGTACGACCATCTTTACCCCAGAACGGTTCGGTATCAATGGACGGATCATTGGTCAGGCGGGTCAGGCCACGGGACGCCAGGTCCATCACGTAGATCTCCGGGTTGCCGTCCTTGGACAGCACGAACGCCAGCTTGCTGCCGTCAGGCGAGAACGCCGGAGCGCCATTGAGGCCTTCGAAGTTGGTGATCTGCTGACGGGCACCGGTGTCGACGTTCTGAACGAAGATGCGCGGGCGCTTCTGCTCGAACGAAACGTAGGCGATGCGCTTGGCATCCGGGGCATAGCGTGGCGACAGGATCGGCTCGCGCGATTGCAGCAGGGTCACGGCGCGGGCACCGTCATAGTCCGAACGCTGCAAGGTGTAGCGAGTGCTGTTGGTGCTGAAGCGCTCGGCCGTTACATAAAGGAGGCGAGTGGAGAACGCGCCCTTGATGCCGGTCAGTTTTTCGAACGACTGGTCCGAGATGTAGTGCGCCATGTCGCGCAGTTGATCAACGCTACCCGAAACGCTGCCGGTCAGGACCTGCTGCTGGGTGTTGACGTTGAGCAGTGCGTACGACACCTGCAGGCGGCCGCCCGACGGGACGATGCTGCCGACCATGATGTACTGGGCACCCAGGGCCTGCCAGTCGCGCCATACCACTTCACCTGGCTGCGACGGGGTGCTGATCATGTTCTGCTTGTCGATCGGCGAGTAGTAACCCGAGTTGCGCAGGTCATTGCCGATGATCAGTGCCATGTCCTCGGGCAGCACGGAGCCGCCCTGGAAACCGAAAGGCACGACGGCGATCGGGGTGGCCCGATCGCTGCCGCTGGTCACCATAATGTTCTTTTCATCTGCCTGGGCAACGGCTGCAACGCAGCACAGTGCAACCAGCAGTCCTCGAAGAAGGTTAATCACAAGGCAAGGTCCTCAGGGGTGAATGTCATCTTGAAATTGCGGTAAGGGTTGAAATCACTCGGTTTCAGGCCCTGCATCTCGACCAGGCGACCGATGTTCTTGACCGCAGCCACTGCCGACGCATCGAACGGGCCATCGCCACTGGATTTGGCCACGGCAACGTTGGTGATGGTGCCGTCAGGCAACATGTTGATCTGCAGTACCACTGTCATGTTCTTGCGCGCGGACGGTGGGCGGGCCCAACCCTCTGCAGCACGGGAACGGATCAGGTCGTCGAAGTTGCCGGCGGTCTGGTCGCCCTGCTCGTCCGCCAGTGCCTGCTGGCGCTGCGGTGTGTCGGAGAGCAGATCGGCCAATGCCTGCGCCTTCTTGTCTTCAGCGGCCTTGCGGGCTGCTGCCTGTGCCTTTTTCTTGGCGTCGTCGGCCGCGGCCTTCTTCGCGTCTTCGGCGGCTTTCTTCTTCGCCTCCTGGGCAGCTTCGGCTGCCTTCTTAGCGTCGTCCGCGGCTTTCTTCTTCGCGTCTTCGGCTGCCTTCTTCGCCGCATCGGCCGCTTTCTTGGCGTCCTCCTCGGCTTTTTCCTTGGCGTCTTCCTCGGCTTTCTTCTTGGCGATATCGGCCTGCTCGGCTTTCTTGGCTTCAGCAGCCTTCTTGGCGTCGTCGGCTTTCTTCGCGGCGTCGGCCGCGGCGGCCTTGGCCTGGTCGGCGGCAGCCTTCTTCGCGTCATCGGCCTTCTTGGCTTCCTGGGCCTTTTGAGCGGCTTCTTCCTGCTTTTGTTCCGCGGCCTTCTCAGCTTGCTCCTGCTTCTCCTGCTCGACCTTCTTCTGTTCCAACTGCTCGACTTCGGTCTGCTTGGCAGCCGACTTCTTGGCCTCCCCGGCAATCTTCTGATTGGTCTGGGTGGTGGCCTGGCTCTTCGACTTCAGCTGGTACAGCGTAGCCTGGACGATCGGCTTTGCAGGGGGCAGATCCGGGGTCATGGCGAAGCTGACGAACAGCATGCCAAAAATCAGGATATGCAGGGCAACGGCCCAGACACTGGGCCAGAAATAGCTTTCCGAGGCGGAGGGCTCTCGTTGTCGCATCAGGGCGCCTCGGTAATCAGGCCAACGTTACCGACACCCGCCTTCTGCAACCCGCCCATGGCGCCCATCACGGCGCCGTAGTCCACGGACTTGTCGCCACGAATGAATACCTGGGTACGTTTGCCGCCTTCGTTGCCGGCGCGGATGATCTTGGTGACGGCGTCGGTCATGGCAGGCAGGGTCATAGCCTTGTCCTGGACCTTGTCGGCGTCGACTTCGCTGCCAAGGTTCCAGTAGTAGGTCTTGTCGGCCTTGATCGAAATGGTCAGGACCTGGGTGTTGTTGTCCTGCGGCAAGGCTTCGCTGGAAACCTTGGGCAAGTCAACCTTCACGCCCTGGTTGAGCATCGGTGCGGTGACCATGAAGATAACCAGCAGTACCAACATCACGTCGATGTAGGGCACCACGTTCATCTCGGCGACCGGCTTGCGTTTCTGGCGAACTCGGGCCATGGGTAATTACCTGCTCACTCTTCGCTGGTGTGCACTTTACGGTGCAGGATGGCCTGGAACTCGTCAGCGAACGTGTAGTAGCGGCTGATCAAGGTTTCGCTGCGGGCGGCAAAGCGGTTGTAGGCGATGACCGCCGGGATGGCCGCGAACAGGCCGATGGCGGTGGCCACCAGGGCTTCGGAAATACCCGGGGCAACGGTGGCCAGGGTCGCCTGCTGGGCGCCGGCCAGGCCGCGGAAGGAGTTCATGATGCCCCACACGGTACCGAACAGACCGATGTACGGGCTCACCGAGCCGACGGTCGCCAGGAACGGCAGAGTCTGCTCCAGTTTTTCTTCCTCACGGGAGATGGCCACGCGCATGGCACGGCCAACGCCGTCCATGACCGCGTCAGGGTCCACACCCGGCTGTTGGCGCAGGCGCGAGAATTCCTTGAAGCCGGCGCGGAAGACCTGCTCCACGCCCGAATCCGGGTCAGGGTTGCTGCCGGCCTGGCGGTAGAGCTTGGACAGGTCGATACCCGACCAGAAACGCTCCTCGAAAGTGTCCAGTGCACGGCGGCCGGCACGGATCAGTGCGCTGCGCTGAAAAATCATGACCCATGAAGTGACCGAGGCGGCCACCAGAATCAGCATCACCAGCTGCACAACCACGCTGGCATTGCTGACCAAGCTCCACATGGAGGTATGGTCGACGACGTTAGCTTCCACGCTTAATCTCCTGCTATTGAGTGTGTACCCGGGCCGTCTGCGGCAGCGAAGGCCGCACGCAGAGCTTCGGGAATGGCCCGGGGTTTGAAAGTATCGGCGCGCACACAGGCCACCAAAAACTGCCCTTCGCAGAGCAGCGTCATATCCGCTTCGCGCCACACCTGCTGCTTGAAGCGCAGGCTGGCACGGTTCAATTCAATTACTTGCGCGGTCACCAGCAGTTCGTCGTCCAGACGCGCTGGCACCCGGTAACTCGCTTCACTGGAGTGCACCACGAACAGCAGGTTCTCGCGTGCCAGAACCGACTGCACGAAACCCAGTTCACGCAGCCTTTCGGTGCGTGCCCGCTCCATGAACTTGAGATAGTTGACGTAATAAACGACGCCGCCCGCATCGGTGTCTTCGTAATAGACGCGACAGCGATGTGCGAACGACCCAACCCCATTTTGCGCGCGCATACTCTAGTGCTTACTCCTCAGGTTGCCAATCCGGCCAGGCAACTGTTTTTTCTTCGTTTTCACGCCGTTCAGGTGGTGCAAAACCTCGTCTGCACCCTAGGACCGCAAAAACCTCAATTAAATCGCCACCATCGGCTTATTCGTCTTCTGGATCGACGAACTGTTCCACCACCGGCAACTCGCCCAGGCGGCCTGGCACGTTGAGGCCGAAATGCAGGTAGGCGTGGCGTGTGACCACCCTGCCCCGCGGGGTTCGCATGATATAGCCCTGCTGGATCAGGTACGGCTCCAGCACATCCTCGATGGTGTGGCGCTCTTCGCTGATGGCCGCGGCCAGGCTGTCGACACCGACCGGCCCACCGTCGAATTTCTCGATCATGGTCAACAGCAGGCGCCGGTCCTGATGGTCGAAGCCGCGCTCGTCGACGTCGAGCAGGTTCAGCGCCAGGTCGGCGATGGGCTTGGTGATGTGGCCCTTGCCGCGCACTTCGGCGAAATCACGCACCCGGCGCAACAGCCGGTTGGCGATACGCGGGGTACCGCGAGCACGGCGGGCGATCTCGTAGGCGCCTTCGTCTTCCACCGGCAGGCCGAGAATGCCGCCCGAGCGGCTGACGATGGTGGCCAGGTCCGCGGTGCTGTAGAACTCCAGGCGCTGGACAATACCGAAGCGGTCGCGCAACGGGTTGGTCAGCATGCCCGCGCGGGTCGTGGCCCCCACCAGGGTGAAAGGCGGCAGGTCGAGCTTGATGGAGCGGGCCGCCGGGCCTTCACCGATCATGATGTCCAGCTGAAAGTCTTCCATGGCCGGGTACAGCACTTCCTCGACGATGGGCGACAGCCGGTGGATTTCGTCGATGAACAGCACATCGTGAGGTTCGAGGTTGGTGAGCAGGGCGGCCAGATCACCCGGGCGCTCCAGCACCGGCCCCGAGGTACTTTTGATCGACACCCCCATTTCCTGGGCGATGATATTGGCCAGGGTCGTCTTGCCCAGCCCGGGCGGGCCGAAGATGAGGGTGTGGTCCAGGGATTCGTTGCGCCCGCGCGCAGCCTGGATGAACAGCTCCATCTGCTCGCGAACGGTGGGCTGGCCGATGTAGTCGGCCAGGCTCAGGGGGCGAATGGCCCGGTCCTGCTGTTCTTCCCGGTCACGGCCGCTGGTGGCGGCGATCAGGCGGTCGGCTTCGATCACTTAAATCATTCCCTTCAGGGCGTGGCGGATCAGCTCTTCGCTGCTCAGGCCTTTGGTCTTGATGGCCGACACGGCCTTGCTGGCTTCCTGGGGTTTGTAGCCCAGGGAAATCAAGGCGCTGACAGCGTCGGCCTCGGCGGTGGCCACCGGCGGCGCGGTATTGGGACCGGTAGGCATCAGTTCGAACATCGCCGGGGTGGCCTCCCAGGCCTTGAAACGGTCCTTGAGCTCGACCATGTCATCGGTGGCGGCCGCGCCCGTACCACGGGCCACCGCGCGGTCGATGATGTCGCGGCTCATGTTGGCGCCCAGGGCCTTGTCCAGGGCCAGGCGCAGGCGCGGGTTGGAACCCGGGTCACCGCCACCCTGGCGGGCGGCGACGGTCAGTTCGCGAATCCACTTGGTGAAGATCTTGCCTCTCTTGGCATCCTGACGCTCTTTGCGGTGCTTGATGTTCGCCCACTTGGAATGGCCAGCCATAACAACTCCGTAATTCTTCTCTAAAACAATTGCAGATGTTTCTGTGGGAGCGGGCTTGCCAGCGAGGTGTTCAAGCCTCCAACAACTCGCTGGCAAGCCAGCTCCCACAAAAACAGCGTTCCCCAGGGAAATAAACCTGTCTGCCATGTGAAAAGCGCATCCGAAGATGCGCTCTGGTTCAGCTCTTACTCAGCCTTGGGCTGTTCGCGCAGGCGAATGTGCAGCTCGCGCAGTGCCTTGGCGTCCACCAGGCCCGGGGCCTGGGTCATGACACAGGCGGCGCTCTGGGTTTTCGGGAAGGCGATCACTTCGCGGATCGACTGGGCGCCTGTCATCAGCATCACCAGCTGCACAACCACGCTGGCATTGCTGACCAAGCTCCACATGGAGGTATGGTCGACGACGTTAGCTTCCACGCTTAATCTCCTGCTATTGAGTGTGTACCCGGGCCGTCTGCGGCAGCGAAGGCCGCACGCAGAGCTTCGGGAATGGCCCGGGGTTTGAAAGTATCGGCGCGCACACAGGCCACCAAAAACTGCCCTTCGCAGAGCAGCGTCATATCCGCTTCGCGCCACACCTGCTGCTTGAAGCGCAGGCTGGCACGGTTCAATTCAATTACTTGCGCGGTCACCAGCAGTTCGTCGTCCAGACGCGCTGGCACCCGGTAACTCGCTTCACTGGAGTGCACCACGAACAGCAGGTTCTCGCGTGCCAGAACCGACTGCACGAAACCCAGGCCACGCAGCCTTTCGGTGCGTGCCCGCTCCATGAACTTGAGATAGTTGACGTAATAAACGACGCCGCCCGCATCGGTGTCTTCGTAATAGACGCGACAGCGATGTGCGAACGACCCAACCCCATTTTGCGCGCGCATACTCTAGTGCTTACTCCTCAGGTTGCCAATCCGGCCAGGCAACTGTTTTTTCTTCGTTTTCACGCCGTTCAGGTGGTGCAAAACCTCGTCTGCACCCTAGGACCGCAAAAACCTCAATTAAATCGCCACCATCGGCTTATTCGTCTTCTGGATCGACGAACTGTTCCACCACCGGCAACTCGCCCAGGCGGCCTGGCACGTTGAGGCCGAAATGCAGGTAGGCGTGGCGTGTGACCACCCTGCCCCGCGGGGTTCGCATGATATAGCCCTGCTGGATCAGGTACGGCTCCAGCACATCCTCGATGGTGTGGCGCTCTTCGCTGATGGCCGCGGCCAGGCTGTCGACACCGACCGGCCCACCGTCGAATTTCTCGATCATGGTCAACAGCAGGCGCCGGTCCTGATGGTCGAAGCCGCGCTCGTCGACGTCGAGCAGGTTCAGCGCCAGGTCGGCGATGGGCTTGGTGATGTGGCCCTTGCCGCGCACTTCGGCGAAATCACGCACCCGGCGCAACAGCCGGTTGGCGATACGCGGGGTACCGCGAGCACGGCGGGCGATCTCGTAGGCGCCTTCGTCTTCCACCGGCAGGCCGAGAATGCCGCCCGAGCGGCTGACGATGGTGGCCAGGTCCGCGGTGCTGTAGAACTCCAGGCGCTGGACAATACCGAAGCGGTCGCGCAACGGGTTGGTCAGCATGCCCGCGCGGGTCGTGGCCCCCACCAGGGTGAAAGGCGGCAGGTCGAGCTTGATGGAGCGGGCCGCCGGGCCTTCACCGATCATGATGTCCAGCTGAAAGTCTTCCATGGCCGGGTACAGCACTTCCTCGACGATGGGCGACAGCCGGTGGATTTCGTCGATGAACAGCACATCGTGAGGTTCGAGGTTGGTGAGCAGGGCGGCCAGATCACCCGGGCGCTCCAGCACCGGCCCCGAGGTACTTTTGATCGACACCCCCATTTCCTGGGCGATGATATTGGCCAGGGTCGTCTTGCCCAGCCCGGGCGGGCCGAAGATGAGGGTGTGGTCCAGGGATTCGTTGCGCCCGCGCGCAGCCTGGATGAACAGCTCCATCTGCTCGCGAACGGTGGGCTGGCCGATGTAGTCGGCCAGGCTCAGGGGGCGAATGGCCCGGTCCTGCTGTTCTTCCCGGTCACGGCCGCTGGTGGCGGCGATCAGGCGGTCGGCTTCGATCACTTAAATCATTCCCTTCAGGGCGTGGCGGATCAGCTCTTCGCTGCTCAGGCCTTTGGTCTTGATGGCCGACACGGCCTTGCTGGCTTCCTGGGGTTTGTAGCCCAGGGAAATCAAGGCGCTGACAGCGTCGGCCTCGGCGGTGGCCACCGGCGGCGCGGTATTGGGACCGGTAGGCATCAGTTCGAACATCGCCGGGGCGGTCTCCCAGGCCTTGAAACGGTCCTTGAGCTCGACCAGCAAACGCTCGGCGGTTTTCTTGCCCACCCCCGGCACCTTCGTCAGGGCCGAGGCATCCTGGGCCTGCACGCAACGCACCAGTTCATCGACGTCCAGGCTCGACATCAGCGCCAGCGCCAGCTTGGGGCCCACGCCATTGAGGCGAATAAGCTCGCGGAACAGTTCGCGCTCGCGTTTTTCAAAGAAACCGTAGAGTAACTGAGCATCCTCGCGCACCACCAGATGGGTATGCAAAGTCACCGCCTGACCGACCGGCGGCAAGCGGTACAGAGTGGTCATTGGCACTTCCAGCTCGTAGCCCAGGCCGTTGACGTCGAGAATCAGGTGCGGCGGCTGCTTTTCCGCCAAGGTGCCGCGCAAACGTCCAATCACTGTCCAATCCTATAGTTGCGATACCGGCAGGCAATGCCCGCCATCATTGCAGGCCCCACCGGCCATGCAAGTCAAAAATGTTCAGCAGATGATGCCAGTCACAACCGCAGGCGCCCGCCACGGCTGCGCGCCGTGCTCAGGCCATGGGGAATCAGGCTTGAACGGGTATGAGCGTGGGTCAGGGCGATGGCCAGGGCATCGGAGGCGTCCATCTGCGGCTTGGCCACCAGCTTGAGCAGGTGCATGACCATCATCTGCACCTGCTCCTTGCTGGCACCACCGGTACCGGCCACGGCCTGCTTGATCTGGGTGGCGGAGTACTCAGCCACTTCCAGGCCCTCCTCCATGGCGGCGACGATGGCGGCCCCACGGGCCTGCCCCAGTTTCAGGGCCGAGTCGGCATTGCGCGCCATGAATACCTTTTCAATGCCCATGGTGACAGGGCCATAGGTCTGGATCACTTCGCGCACGCCACGAAAGATGATCTGCAAGCGCGCCTGCAGTTCACCACCACCGGTGCGGATGCAACCCGAAGCCACATATTCGCAGCCACGGCCCGTATCGCGCACCACACCATAGCCGGTGACGCGCGAACCGGGGTCGATACCAAGAATTAACGTCATAAAGCCTGCAGCTCGAAAGGCCGAAAAAGCAGAAACCGGAGCGACAAAGCCGCGCTCACTCGCGCGATTCTGCTGCTCCGGCCTCAAGAGTAGAACGTGGCGCGGGATCAGCCGAGCTTTTCCATCACTTCGTCCGGGATCTGCGCGTTGGAGTAGACGTTCTGCACATCGTCCAGGTCTTCGAGCATATCGATCAGGCGGATGACTTTCTCGGCCCCTTCCAGGTCCAGCTCGGCGCTGGTGCTCGGCACCATGACGATTTCCGCGTCGGTGGACTTCAAGCCCGAGGCTTCCAGGGCGTTGCGCACCGCGTAGAAGCTGGCGAACGAAGTAAACACGTCCATTGAGCCGTCTTCATGGGTGGTGACGTCATCGGCGTCGGCTTCCATGGCCGCCTCCATCAGCGCGTCTTCGTCCGTGCCGGCGGCAAAGGAAATCTGCCCCTTGCGCTCGAACAGGTAGGCCACCGAACCGTCGGTGCCCAGGTTGCCACCGGACTTGCTGAACGCGTGGCGCACGGCCGCGGCGGTACGGTTGCGGTTGTCGGTCATGCACTCGACCATTACCGCCACGCCGCCCGGGCCGTAGCCTTCGTAGGTGAGCTCGACCATGTCATCGGTGGCGGCCGCGCCCGTACCACGGGCCACCGCGCGGTCGATGATGTCGCGGCTCATGTTGGCGCCCAGGGCCTCGCTGACGATCTTGGCCTTGTCGGCACCGAAGAACACGATGTCGCCATCAACGGCGCCCACGCGGTCCAGAATAGTGTTCAACGCGGCTTCCGGGATGTTCTTGACGATAGGCGACTGCAGGCCTTCGACGCCCTTGGCGCGCTCGTTGACCTTGATGTACGCCAGGCCCTTGGCACCGTAGATGCCGACGAACTTGGTGTAGTCGTCGATCTTGCTGCGCGGCATGCTGGCACCGCCAGGCACGCGCAGGGCGGCGACGCGGCATTTCGGGTCGTTGGCCGGGCCGCTGAACACCTTGAATTCCACGTCCTTGAGCTGGTCGGCAACGTCAACCAGTTCCAGCGGGTTACGCAGGTCCGGCTTGTCGGAACCGTAGCGGCGCATGGCTTCTTCGAAGGTCATGTGCGGGAACTCGCCGAATTCCAGGTCCAGCACTTCCTTGAACAGGTTGCGGATCATGCCTTCGGTCAGGCCCATGATGTCTTCCTCGTTGAGGAAGCTGGTTTCGATGTCGATCTGAGTGAACTCAGGCTGACGATCGGCACGCAGGTCTTCGTCGCGGAAGCACTTGGCGATCTGGTAGTAACGGTCGAAGCCGGCCACCATCAGCAGTTGCTTGAACAATTGCGGCGACTGCGGCAGCGCGAAGAAGCTGCCGGCGTGGGTGCGGCTCGGCACCAGGTAGTCGCGGGCACCTTCAGGGGTGGCGCGGGTCAGGATCGGCGTCTCGACGTCAAGGAAGCCGTTTTCGTCCAGGAACCGACGGATGCTGGTGGTCATGCGCGAACGCAGGCGCAGCTTCTCGGCCATTTCAGGGCGGCGCAGGTCGATGAAACGATAGCGCAGGCGGGTTTCTTCACCCACGTCGGAGAATTCGTTCAGCGGGAACGGCGGGGTTTCCGCTTCGTTCAGCACTTCCAGCTCGTAACCCAGCACTTCGATCTGGCCAGAGGCCATGTTCGGGTTGACGGCACCGGCCGGACGCAGGCGCACCTTGCCGGTGACCTTGACCACGTATTCGCTGCGCACGCGGTCGGCAGCGGCGAAGGTGTCGGCGCGATCCGGGTCGAAGACCACCTGGGCCAGACCTTCACGATCACGGATATCGAGGAAAATCACCCCGCCATGGTCGCGACGGCGGTGGACCCAGCCGCAAAGGGTGATTTCCTGACCGTCCAGGGTCTCGTTCAGTTGGCCGCAATAATGGCTGCGCATCATGATGGTGGTTTCGCTTCTCGTATTCGGTATTCGGAAAAAGGCTTGCAAGCCTTGGCTGGGCTAATAGTGCAAGACCCTGCGGGTGCAGTTCAACTCAATCAGCCTTGTCGCCGCCCGCCAGATTCTTTTTGCTGCCGGTCTTGAAGTCGGTCTCGTACCAGCCGGTCCCGCTCAGGCGAAAGCCGGGCATGGAGAGCATCTTCTTCAGCTCGGGGGCCTCACAGGCCGGGCAGTCGGTCAGTGGCGACGCACTGATTTTCTGGATGACTTCCATCTGGTGACCGCAGGAAGCACATTGATAGTCGTACATGGGCATGGGAATGTCTCGGCAAACAAGTACACGGCACGGCCGCGCCACGCGGCAAAGCGCGGGATTATATCCTTATACCGCGCGACTTGCAGCCGTGGCGACACCCCGAATGTCGCGCGCCGCCCCGCCCCGCTCAATGGGCGGTATCCTCGCGCTGCAGCAAGTGCACGACACAGACCACGCGAATCAGCCCACTGAAGTTCTTGACCCCACCGTGGCGCAGGTGGACCTCACGGTCCACATGGGAAAGTATGGCATTGACCGAGCAGCCATTGGCCGAGGCGATGCGGTCCAGAATCTTCCAGTACACCTGCTCGAGCCGAAGGCAGGTGGCGAAACCATTGAGCCGCACGGAACGCGAGAGCGGCTGCGCGAGCCCCATGTTGAAATCGGCGACGAATGGATCGTCATTGATCTTGCCGGCCGCCGACGGCAGTCGAACACTTCGAGTCATTTCCCTAGTCATGATCAGCACCACATCCTTGTGTAAAAGTGCATTTGAAAGAACACCTGCAGTTCATCATTTCCCTGCGCCTATGAAGCCCTAACTAAATACCCACAACTAGCGGAACCGACACTTCCCTGTGTAGGAACTCATCACCATGGCCAAGTAATAGTTTACCGGGGTAACCCGGCCAACTGCCTGGAGCCGGGCAGCACGGGGCATTGACCCGCATGACGGTGTTCTTGCATTGCACATGACCGGGTAATACCCCCCTCTACCCACCATTGCCGCTCCCTGCACTTGCCCTGCGCAGCGCAAACGTTTGGACCGGAGACACGCCATGACCGTCCGGGCCGCTGATTTGAGTAGGTCCACGCTTTGCTGTTAAATAGAAGCCCTGCGCTGTACACACCTTTATTACGTGTGCCCGTGCAGGCTGTGCCTGCCCCGTGAACTGCGTCTCATTTTGTTCCGATGCGCACCGTGGCGCGCCAGCTCTTCCTCGTGATCCGTCTGAACGTGAGTTAAATAAAATGTTGAAAATTGTCCACCTCCTGACGGGCGCCGCAGCTTTGCTGCTGTCCGTCATACCCAGCCTGCGGGCCGAAGCGGTGCCTTACCTGCAACAACCCGATGCCATCTACCTGGCATTCTTCGGCTTGCTCAACCTGATCCTTGCCCCGGTGATCCCCTACTGGAACAAGGGCCCACGCCATCAACTGCAAAACCTGGTCAGCATCCTGCTGGTTCTGGCCGTGGTCCTGCAAACCGTTACCTTGCTGGCGCCCCTGGGCAATATCGGTGGTTTCGCCGCTATCCTGCCCAGCCTGGCCTGCGCCGTAGTGGCTGTGCTGCTGCACCTGGCGACCAGCTTCTATACGGCCAGCCCTGCTGCTGCCGCCCCTTCCTACGACATGAGCAACCGGGATACCGGCACCGTGAAGTGGTTCAATACCTCCAAGGGTTTCGGCTTCATTTCCCGCGACTCGGGCGACGATATCTTCGTGCATTTTCGCGCCATCCGTGGCGAAGGCCATCGCGTACTGGTCGAAGGCCAACGCGTGGAGTTCTCGGTGATGAACCGCGACAAAGGTCTGCAGGCCGAAGACGTGATCGCCGCCTCCCCGCGGCGCTGACCCGGCCATGAAAAAACCCGCGCTCGGCCGAAGCCGAACGCGGGTTTTTTTGGGCCCGTGGTTTCTCAATAATGAGGCGGCGGTGCTTCCTGCTCGCTCATGCCGAACTGGCCGACCATTTCTTCCTGGCGCTTGAGCAAGGCAGCCATCTGCAACTGCAGGCGCTCGACCTGACGCTGCTGTTGCACCAGCTCATCATTAAGCGCCTGGATAGTGTCATCCTGGAAAGCCAGGCGGCTTTCCAGCTCCATGACCCGGGCTTCAAGCGTCATGGTCAGCCTCCAGAAATACAAAATCGCTGGTAAGCACGTCACGTAACCGCGCACGCACCTGCGCAACTTGTTCGGCACTGTAGGGCTTCCCGGCAACTTTACCCCATACCGGTGCCGGCCAGGCGGCATCATCCGTGTGGCGCACTATTACATGCATGTGCAACTGGGCGACAACATTACCCAACGTCGCCACATTCATCTTGTCAGCCGCGTAGGCGTCCTTCAGAACTTGCGCCAGGAAAGTGGTTTCCTGCCACAACTGAAACTGGTCGGTGTCACTGAGCTGAAACAGCTCGCTGATAGCCTCCCGACGAGGCACCAGAATAAACCAGGGATAGTTGGCGTCATTGCTCAGCAGCAGCCGGCTCAGGGGAAAATCCCCGATGACATGGGTGTCCTGGTGCAAGCGCGAATCTAAAGAAAACACCGTGAGATCTCCGGCAAGGTGAACATTTTTTTAGCACGACGAGCCAGGAGGCCGCATGCCGATACAGGATACCCGCGATTGCCCGCAGCTTCACGGACTAACGCCAGCACGGCGCGACAGGCGGCCTGCGAAGAGGCACCAGGGCGCACCAACACGGCGCGCCACGCACCAAAATCAGCCGCCGACGTTGGTGCGTCCAAGCCCTGTGGACAACCGCCCGCAAGGCCTGCCACGCAATCGTTCAAAGGGGAGATTCCCCACGCCTGTGGTCGGGTTTGCCAAAGTAGAACTCTCTACTAGGCTGCGAGGAGCAACCGCTACTTTTCGCACCAAAACGGCCCAGAGTGAGTAATGCCAGTGCGCCATTCATCCGCCAAGTTCCCACTCGCCGGCGCCATCGGTAACGTTTCAGCACAGGTTCGGAAACGAACGCGATCATTTTTGCGCCGTCAAGTTCCCTGTCACGGCCCCGTTTTCATTAGGCGCGGTGGCCCTTGCGAAAAAAAAGTGAAAGTTTTGTCATCGCCTGGCACGTTTGTGCACGCTTGTTGCATTCGTACCCACCCAAGTCAGCAGGCAGCCCGAGACGGGTTGACCGGCGACATATAACAGCAGCTGCACGGATGCCCCGGAGGTGTTTTCAAGCAGGAGGCTAGAACTTTTTCCTCTATGCCGCGACCTTGAAAACAGCGCTGTAGTTGTGCAGCTTGTTACACCAAAGCTGTGGTTTGCGACAGGGATGGAAGTTTTTGCGACAGGCTCGTAAAGAAACTGCAAGATTGAGCTGAGAAGTATCGCCATAAAGCGTCAGCGTGATATAAGTTGCGCCGACACAAAAAGAAAGAGCCGCCCAGATAATAATTCAGGTGGGACGGCAGTACTCTTCCTAAAAACCAAAGGAGCAAATCACGATGAAAGTGATTAAGTGGAGCGCAATCGCACTGGCAGTTACCGCGGCTAGCACGCAGCTGGCCAGCGCCGCAGCATTCGTTAGCGATCAGGCGGACTCCAAGGGCTTTGTCGAAGACAGCACCCTGAACCTGCTGCTTCGCAACTACTACTTCAACCGCAACAAGCGCGACGGCGCCCATGACCTGCGTGACTGGTCCCAAGGCATTCAGGGCGTGTTCACTTCCGGCTTCACCCAAGGCACCATCGGCGTGGGTATCGATGCCTTCGGTTACCTCGGCCTGAAGCTTGACGGCGGTGCCGGCACCTCCGGCTCGGGCAACCTGACCTACGACACCTACGTCAACGACGAAGGCCAGACCGTGAACGGCAAGAACCATGACAGCTACGCCAAGGCTGGCGCGGCCATCAAGTTCCGCGTTTCCAAGACCATGCTGAAAATCGGCGACCAGCAGCCATCCACTGCCCCGGTATTCGCCGCCGGCGGCTCGCGCCTGGACCCGCAGACCACCAGCGGTTTCTCGTTGATGAGCAGCGAAATCAAAGGTCTTGACCTGGAAGGCGGCCACTTCTACTCGGCCACCAGCCCGAACACCACCAACCGCGACGGCGAACTGTGGGCCACCTACGCCGGTGTTGCCGCGAAATCCGCTGATTACGCCGGTGGCAAGTACGCGATCAACGATAACTTCACCGCTTCGCTGTACGGCGCGAAGCTGGAAGATATCTGGAACCAGTACTACACCAACCTGAACTACGTACTGCCACTGACTGATACCCAGGCAGTGACGTTCGACTTCAACTACTACCGCACCACCGATACCGGTAGCTCGAACGCTGGCAGCATCGACAACAACACGTTCTCGCTGTCCGCCGCCTACTCGTTCCTGTCGGCACACACCGTTACCCTGGGCTTCCAGAAAGTCAACGGCGACACCCCGTTCGACTACATCGGTTTTGGCGACAAGAACAGCGGTGGCGACTCGATCTTCCTCGCCAACTCCGTTCAGTACTCTGACTTCAACGGCCCAGGCGAGAAATCGTTCCAGGCTCGTTACGACCTGAACATGGCCACCTTCGGCGTACCTGGCCTGAGCTTCATGGCCCGTTACATCCACGGTGACGACATCGACGGCACCAAAATGGCCGCCGACAGCCCATACCGCGCTTACGGTTATGGCGAAGACGGCAAACACCACGAAACCAACGTCGAAGCCAAATACGTAGTACAGGAAGGCCCAGCCAAAGACCTGTCCTTCCGTATTCGCCAAGCATGGCACCGTGGCAACGCCGACCAGGCCGAAGGCAACATCGACGAGTTCCGCCTGATCGTCGACTACCCACTGTCGATCCTGTAACCCCAGGGTCTCAGCGGTATACAAGGAAGCCCGGCCCATGCCGGGCTTCCTCGTTTCAGGGGCAAGCACCACGCCGACATGCCCTGTACGTCGCAAGGCGTGCACCGTACAATGCCCAGCCTCTATAAAATTCAGCAACAGACACGGCCTATCATGCGCACCAGTCAATATTTGCTCGCCACCCAGAAAGAAGTCCCCAACGACGCGGTCGTCATCAGCCATCAGCTGATGCTGCGCGCCGGCATGATCCGCAAGCTTGCCTCGGGCCTGTACACCTGGCTCCCGATGGGCCTGCGCGTGATGCGCAAGGTGGAAAACATCGTGCGCGAGGAAATGAATGCCGCTGGCGCCCTGGAAGTGCTGATGCCTGGCATCCAGCCTGCCGAGCTGTGGCAGGAGTCCGGCCGCTGGGAACAGTACGGCCCCGAGCTGCTGCGCCTGAAGGACCGCCACAACCGCGACTTCTGCGCCGGCCCTACCCACGAAGAAGTGATCACGGACCTGGCCCGCAACGAGTTGAACAGCTACAAACAGCTGCCCATCAACCTGTACCAGATCCAGACCAAATTCCGCGATGAAATCCGCCCACGCTTCGGCTTGATGCGCGGCCGTGAATTCATCATGAAGGACGCCTACTCCTTCCACGCCGACCAGGCGTCGCTGCAGCAGACCTACGACCGCATGCACCAGGCCTATTGCAACGTGTTCACCCGCCTGGGCTTGAAATTCCGCCCCGTGGAAGCCGACAACGGCTCGATCGGCGGCGCCGGCTCCCACGAGTTCCACGTGCTGGCCAAGTCCGGTGAAGACGACATCGTTTTCAGCGACACCTCCGATTACGCCGCCAACATCGAGAAGGCCGAGGCCATCCCGCGCGAGAAAGCCCGTGGCGCCGCCACCGAGGAACTTCGCCTGGTGGACACGCCGAACGCCAAGACCATTGCCGAGCTGGTGGAAAATTTCGGTCTTGCCATCGAAAAGACCGTCAAGACTCTGATCGTGCACGCGGCCGAGGAAGGCAAGCTGATTGCCCTGGTGATCCGTGGCGACCATGAACTGAACGAAATCAAGGCCAGCAACCACCCGCTGGTGGCCAGCCCTCTGGTCATGGCCAGCGATGCCGAACTGCGCGACGCCATTGGCGCCGGTGCTGGCTCCCTGGGCCCGCTGAACCTGCCGCTCCCCTGCATCATCGACCGCTCGGTGGAGCTGATGAGCGACTTCGGCGTGGGCGCGAACATTGATGACAAGCACTATTTCGGCGTGAACTGGGAGCGCGACCTGCCAGTACCGGAAGTCGCTGACCTGCGCAATGTCGTCGAAGGCGACCCAAGCCCCGACGGCCAGGGCACCCTGGTGATCAAGCGCGGGATCGAAGTGGGGCATATCTTCCAGCTGGGCACCAAGTACAGCGAAGCGATGAAGTGCCAGGTACTGGGCGAGAACGGCAAGCCAGTGACCCTGACCATGGGTTGCTACGGCATTGGCGTTTCACGCGTGGTGGCCGCGGCCATCGAGCAGAACAACGATGCTGGCGGTATCATCTGGAATGACACCCTGGCCCCCTTCCAGATCGCCCTGGTACCGCTGCGCTATGAAACCGAGCAGGTGCGCGAAGCGACCGACAAGCTCTACGCAGAACTGACCGCCGCCGGTTATGAAGTGCTGCTGGACGATCGCGACAAGAAAACCAGCCCGGGCATCAAGTTCGCCGACATGGAACTGATCGGCATTCCGCATCGCATCGTGGTCAGCGACCGCGGCCTGGCCGAAGGCAACCTGGAATACAAGAGCCGGACCGAAGGTGAGGCCCAGGCCATCGCCGTCGCCGACGTGCTGTCGTTCATCCAGGCACGCGTGCGTCGCTGATCAGACGCGAGAAACCATGGCCAAGCGAAGTAGCGTTAAACTGAAGGGCACCGTGTTATGCGGCGCCCTGTTGCTGGGTGGTTGTGCCAACCACATGTCCCAGCGCAGCGAACATGACGAGCGGGTCGAGCGCAAATTGCTCGACCACAGCCTGCAGATCGACGCGGGCACTCCGGCATCGCTGGAACTGCCCCAGCGGCGTGTGCGCATTCACGAACAGAAGACCTTCGAGGTCACCGAGTTCGAGGTTACCCGCCGTTACGACCGCTTCACGCCCTACCAACCCTGGCGGGAGGTCTACGAGATCCCGCTGGGCGCGGTGGCGGTGGTGGCCGGCGTCGGCGCCAATGTGCTGAACGTGTTCATGTTCGGGCAACTGCCCGACAGCGTCACCAAGGACTGGATCAGTTACGGCTTCGCCGGCCTCAACCCGTTCATGAATGTGCAGTCCAACGGTCGCGCCCAGCAGAACCTGGCAGGCGTGGACCAGGTGCAGAAGGACAAGCGCGTGGAAACCACGAGCCTGCCCTGGAGCGAACGGCCAGTGGACGTGCAATCCGGCAAGCAGACCTATGAGCTGACCACCGACAAGAACGGTGTGCTCAAGGTCAACCTGCTGGACAGCCCGTTTGCCGACCAGGACCTGAAAAACGTCAACCAGTTGAAGATCCGTGTGGAGGATGCCGACGACAACGTTCGCGCTGACACCACCCTGGGGCTGAGCAGCGACCTGCGCGGCAAGCTGGTCGAAGCGCGGGCCCTGATCTACGACGATCTTGAAGGCGAAGACGTTGGCCAATGGGTGCACCGGGTCAAGCGCTTGTCAGACCTGGGCATGGAAGAGGAAGCCAGCGAGCTGGAGCAAAGCCTGATCGAGCTGACCCGCAACGATCCGGAGCTGCAACAGCAATTCCTGCGCTCGCTGACCCGCGACGCCGGCCGCCTGGTGGCTGACCCTGGCATTTGACCCAGGGTTCAGCGCCCTCCCCTTGTGGAACCGGGCGAAGCGCGGGAACGCTTCACCGCGCAGCGCCTGAACCCCGCGGCGCCCTTTTCCGAGTTGGCGCCCGGCCCTTTAGGCTTGTGTGCCACCCCTCGAGTGAGCACGCTACGTGGTACTGAAAAGCTCGAGCTGTTCATGCGCCCCGCGCACATCTTGCAACCGCACCCCTATTCCCAGCAAGCGTACCGGTTTGCCACCCCGCGCCACCGCCTGGCTCAGCAACTGCTTATAGCTTTCCAGATCCCTGCCGGCCCCAGCCTGCTCCAGTGTGGTCTGGCTGAAGTCATGAAACTTGACCTTGACGAAGGGCTTGCCCGCCTTGTAACTGCTGTCGATACGCGCCATGCGCGTGGCCAGGGTCTCCATCAACTCCGGCAGTTTCGCCAGGCAGGCGGCAATGTCGGGCAGGTCGGTATCATAAGTATTTTCCACGCTGATGGACTGGCGACGGCTGTCGTTGTGCACAGCCCGCTCGTCGATGCCGCGCGCCAGGCTCCACAGCCGCTCGCCGAAACTGCCGAATTCGCGCACCAGCGCCAGCTTGCTCCAGTCACGCAGCTCCAGGCAGGTGCTGATACCCAAGCGCCCCAACTTGTCGGCCGTGACCTTCCCCACCCCGTGCAGCTTGCTAACCGGCAAGGCCGCGACAAACTCCTCGACCTGGGGCGGGGTCACCACGAACAACCCATTGGGCTTGCGCCAGTCACTGGCGATCTTGGCCAGGAACTTGTTGGGCGCGACCCCCGCCGACACGGTGATGTGCAACCGCCGCGACACCTTGCGGCGAATGTCTTCGGCAATGCGCGTGGCGCTACCGGAAAAATGCGGGCACTCGGAGACGTCCAGGTAGGCTTCGTCCAATGACAACGGTTCGATCAGGTCGGTGTATTCACGGAAGATGTTGTGAATTTCCCGCGACGCTTCTTTATAGGCGTCCATCCGGGGCTTGACGATGGTCAGGTCCGGGCACAGCTTCAAGGCATGGCGCGAGGACATGGCTGAGCGCACGCCATAGGCACGCGCTTCGTAATTGCAGGTGGCTATCACGCCACGGCGCTCTGCCGAGCCGCCCACCGCCAACGGCTTGCCGGCGAGATTGGGGTCGTCACGCATCTCGATGGCGGCGTAGAAGCAGTCACAGTCAATGTGGATGATTTTGCGCTGTGTCATGGCCCGGCGTTCTGTCTATATAAGGAAGCGCTTTGCTGCAAAGCGTACCCAGTATCTCACCCGCCTGGCAGAGAAGGCACGCCCAGCGCGCCAGCCACATTTATTTTTTCAATCAAAAAGCCCCCTTCGATAGCTCCGAAAGGCCCAGCCAGCCTGGCTTTCAGGCACTTTGAGAGCACCCTAAGCAATTGAACGAAAAGACTTTTCCCTGCTTGCACGTTTGACAGGCCTGGGGAAATCTGTAGAATCAACTCCACAGACGCGGGATGGAGCAGTCTGGTAGCTCGTCGGGCTCATAACCCGAAGGTCGTCGGTTCAAATCCGGCTCCCGCAACCAAACACCAGAAAAGGTCAATCGAAAGATTGGCCTTTTTTGTTTGCGCCTGATTTTTGCACGGGTCTCTCCCGGCAGCGGCTGTGGCCAGAAAGCCACCCGCCATGAGACCAGACACGTATCAACGCAGATAACAGTTGACACCTTCGCTGCTTGCTGTAGGATCCGCCCCCACAGACGCGGGATGGAGCAGTCTGGTAGCTCGTCGGGCTCATAACCCGAAGGTCGTCGGTTCAAATCCGGCTCCCGCAACCAAACACCAGAAAAGGCCAATCGAAAGATTGGCCTTTTTTGTTTGCGCCTGATTTTTGCACGGGTCTCTCCCGGCAGCGGCTGTGGCCAGAAAGCCACCCGCCATGAGACCAGACACGTATCAACGCAGATAACAGTTGACACCTTAGCTGCTTGCTGTAGGATCCGCCCCCACAGACGCGGGATGGAGCAGTCTGGTAGCTCGTCGGGCTCATAACCCGAAGGTCGTCGGTTCAAATCCGGCTCCCGCAACCAAACACCAGAAAAGGCCAATCGAAAGATTGGCCTTTTTTGTTTCTGCATGTTTTCACCCTGGCGCCCTACTCCCGGCACTTCGGCACGGAAAGAAATATCCAGAAGGTTCAAGGGCTTGCGTGCACTGCGACAAGTCGCCACGGCGGGAAATCAAGTGTTGACACACTCGTGATCTGCTGTAGAATCCGCCCACACAGACGCGGGATGGAGCAGTCTGGTAGCTCGTCGGGCTCATAACCCGAAGGTCGTCGGTTCAAATCCGGCTCCCGCAACCATATACGAAAGAGGCCACTCGCAAGAGTGGCCTTTTTTCGTTTGGCCGCAGAAATAATTCGGGCACAAAGCTGCCGTATCGTGGTCCACCCTTGCGTGGCCAGGTGGAAGAAACATGAAACTTCCCCTATAGATAAAGCGCCCGAGCCCGATAAATGGTCAAACGGGTTAATATATTCCGAATTATTTTTTGTATAGGGATTGGTAACTTGACTGGATACCTTCATCCTGTTGCGCACAATCCACGAGGTGATTGATGCGCCCCGACTCGCCAGAAATGCCTGATACCGTGACTGCCCCACATCCGTTGAACACCACCAAAATGCGCTGGCTGGAACTGCTGAGCAAGTACCGCCAACCCATCGGCCTGGTCGTGACCCTGTTGCTGTTCGGCATCGCCCTGATCGCGTGCCGCCACTTGCTCAGCGAACTGGACATCTACGCGCTGCATGACTCGGTCATGAGCACTCCGACAGGCTCGCTGCTGGGCGCCCTCGCGGCGGCCGCGGCCGGTTTCGTCATATTGCTGGGCTACGAATGGTCGGCCAGCCGCTATGCCGCGGTCGACCTGCCCCGCAGGACGCTGATACTGGGCGGCTTCACGGCGTTTGCCATTGGCAATGCCATCGGCCTGTCGTTGCTGTCCGGCGGCTCGGTACGCTACCGCCTGTATGCCCGCCACGGCGTGGGTGCCGCGGAAGTGGCCCGCATGACTCTGTTCGCCAGCCTGTCACTAGGCTGCGCCCTACCGCCGCTTGCCGCCCTGGCCACCCTCAGCAACCTGCCTGCCGCATCCACCGCCCTGCACATGGCGCCGGGGCTGCTGGGCTCCATCGCCGGCGTGGTCATCGCGCTCACCGTGCTGCTGGCCGCCGGCATCTACCGACGTCGCCTGGGCGAACAGCCTATCGCCGACAACCTGCTGGTCAAGGTTGGCCGCCGTACCCTGCGCCTGCCGGGCGTGCGCCTGACCCTGCTGCAACTGGTGATCACTGCACTGGACGTGCTGGCTGCGGCTACCGTGCTGTACCTGCTGCTGCCAGAGGCACCACCGTTCGGTGCGTTCGTACTGGTGTACCTGCTGGCCCTGGCGGCCGGGGTACTGAGCCATGTACCCGGCGGCGTCGGCGTGTTCGAGGCCATCCTGCTGGCGGCGTTCGCCAATGAACTGGGCGCGGCGCCCCTGGCGGCCGCACTGCTGCTGTACCGGCTGATCTACGTGATGCTGCCACTGCTGCTGGCCTGCATCGTGTTGCTGGCGACTGAAGCCAAGCGCTTCTTCTTTGCCCAGCAGGCCATTCGCGTGGCTTCAGGCATGGCCGCACCGATTCTGGCGCTGCTGGTGTTCCTGTCGGGTGTGGTACTGCTGTTCTCCGGCGCCACCCCTGAAATCGACACCCGCCTGGAGCACCTTGGCTTCCTGATTCCCCACCGCCTGATCGATGCGTCGCACTTTGGTGCCAGCCTGATCGGTGTGTTGTGCCTGCTGCTGGCCCAGGGCCTGCGCCGCCGGTTGTCGGCCGCCTGGATGCTGACCACCACCCTGCTGCTGGTGGGCGCGCTGCTATCGCTGCTCAAGGGCTTTGACTGGGAAGAGGCCAGCCTGCTGATCCTCACCGCCGCGCTGCTGGCGATCTTTCGCCGCTCGTTCTACCGCCCCAGCCGCTTGCTGGAGCTGCCCTTTTCACCGTTCTACCTGATGGCCAGCGCCTGCGTGGTCGGCGCCTCCATCTGGTTGCTGCTGTTCGCCTACCAGGATATTCCCTACAAGCATCAACTGTGGTGGCAGTTCACCCTCGATGCCGACGCTCCACGAGGCCTGCGTTCGGCCCTGGGCAGCGCCGTGCTGCTGGTGATCGTTGCGCTGACCTGGCTGCTGCGCACCGCACGCCCGGTCATTCACTTGCCCGACAGCGAAGAGCTGAGCAAGGCGGCGAAGATTCTGATGACCTCCGACCAGCCGGACGGTGGCCTGGCGCTGACGGGTGACAAGGCCCTGCTCTTCCATCCCAACGACAACGCCTTCATGATGTACGCCCGCCGCGGGCGGAGCCTGGTGGCGCTGTACGACCCCATTGGCTCGACCCAGCAGCGCGCGGAAATGATCTGGCAGTTCCGTGACCTGTGCGACTTCCACCACGCACGCCCGGTGTTCTACCAGGTGCGGGCGGAGAACCTGCCGTTCTATATGGACATCGGGCTGACAGCGATCAAGCTGGGTGAGGAAGCCCGTGTCGACCTGGTCAGGTTCGACCTGGAAGCCAAGGGCAAGGAGATGAAAGACCTGCGCTACACCTGGAACCGAGGGAGCCGCGATGGTCTGTCGCTGGAGATCTACGAAGCCGGGCAAGCGCCGCTGGACGAGCTGAAGGTGATTTCCGATGCCTGGCTGACCGGCAAGAACGTGCGGGAAAAAGGCTTCTCCCTGGGCCGTTTCAGCCCGGAGTACCTGCAGCATTTTCGTATTGCAATCATTCATTTCGAGGGACGCCCCGTGGCGTTCGCCAACCTGCTCGAGACCCACAGCCACGAACTGGCCAGTCTCGACCTGATGCGCGCGCACCCCGAGGCACCCAAGCTGACCATGGAATTCATGATGGTCGGCTTGATACAACACTATAAGAGTCATGGTTACGCACGCTTCAGCCTGGGCATGGTGCCGTTGTCGGGCCTGCAGCCACGCAAGGGCGCACCGCTGACCCAGCGCCTGGGTTCAATGGTGTTCCGCCGCGGCGAGCAGCTTTACAACTTCCAGGGGTTGAGGCGCTTCAAGGACAAATTCCAGCCCGACTGGGAACCCCGTTACATGGCCGTGCCAGCCGGACTCGATCCGCTGGTGGCATTGGCTGATACTGCCGCCCTGATCGCGGGCGGCCTGACAGGATTGGTGAAACGCTGATGATTCGACGCAACTGGCGTAAATGGCTGGCGGCCGTGGTGGTAGTGGTCGCTGGCGCCGCGGCGGTCTACTGGTACATGAACCGCCCCGCCCCCGCGCCCCTTCTGGAACAAGTGAAACTGGATGATGGCAATACCGCCACCCTGGTGACCCCCGGTACTCGCATCAAGGCTCGCGTGGTGCTCTCGGTGCCTGCCGAACAGGCGTTGACCGACAAGCAGCTGACCGACCTCAGCAAGGACGGCTCGGCGCAACTGGTACAGGTACTGCTGGCCAAGTCCGACTGCGACGAGCAGGAAAACGACATCAAGGCCGCCGCGCAGCATCTGGACGGCCCCGTCACCGTCTTCAGCGGCATTGGCTCCGGTGCCGCCGAGGCCTGGGCCTGGCTGGCCAAGCAGACCGACGACAAAGCCACGGCCGTGTCGGTAGGCTTCAGCCTGGAACAGCCGGGCTGCGCTACCCCGCTGCCGAAGAAGGCCGAGCACGGCCACTGGATCGTCGCCTGGAACGATAACCCGGATGACGCCAGCGCGTCGTTCGTGCGCGACACCCCCAATGCCGAGACCAGCATCAGCGACTACGACATCCACCTGCCCCAGGTGCTGAAGAATGAGCTGACCAAACTGCTGGTAGGTGACACCAAGGACGCCCTGAGCATGCCCGTGGTGGAAGTGCCGGCTGGCCAGGCCACCGATACCGTGACCCTGTTCCTGTCGGGTGACGGCGGTTGGCGCGACCTGGACCGCGATGTGGCGGGCGAGATGGCGAAGATGGGCTACCCGGTGGTGGGCATCGACATGCTGCGCTACTACTGGCAGCACAAGACCCCGGAGCAGAGCGCCGAAGACCTGTCGGCCCTGATGCTGCACTATCGCCAGAAGTGGGGTACCAAGCGCTTCATCCTGGCTGGCTACTCCTTTGGCGCCGACGTACTGCCGGCGACCTACAACCGCCTGCCGGCCGACGACCAGAAGCGCATCGACGGCGTCCTCCTGCTGGCCTTCGCCCGCAGTGGCAGCTTCGAAATCGAAGTGGAAGGCTGGCTGGGCAACGCTGGCAAGGAAGCGCCTACCGGCCCCGAGATCGCCAAGATGCCGCAGAACAAGATTCTGTGCGTGTATGGTGTGGAAGAGGCCGACGAAACCGGTTGCACCGACGCCAAGACCTACACCGGCGAAACCCTGAAGCTGCCGGGGGGCCATCACTTCGATGAGGACTACCCGGCACTGGCCAAGAAGCTCATCGATGCCATTGAGAAGCTGCAGGGCAAGCCAGCGGTGGCCAAGGCCAACTGAGTTCAGCCTGGCCAATGAAAAGCCCCCGTACCGGTGAAGGTGCGGGGGCTTTTTTGTGCCTGCCGGGATCTGCGTGGCCCGTTTCCCAAGCGCCGCCCGGCCCCACGGCTCAGGACGCAGCCTACTGTGGGACCGGGCGAAGCCCGGGAACGACACCCCGCCGCCCCCAAGCCATGCCTTACATCTCCACCTGCGTACCCAGCTCGATCACGCGGTTCACCGGCAGCTTGAAGAACCGCAGGTTGCCGTTGGCGTTCTTGAGCATGAAGGCGAACAGCCCTTCGCGCCAGCGCGCCATGCCTACCAGCTTGGACGGAATGACCGTCTCGCGGCTGAGGAAGTAAGTGGTGCGCATGGGGCTGAAATCCAGGTCGTCCAGGTGGCACAGCTTCAGCGCTGCCGGCACGTCCGGTTCATCCATGAAACCGTAGTGCAGGATGACCCGGAAGAAGCCCTCACCGTAGGACTCCACCTCGAAACGCCGGTTGGCCGGCACCCGCGGGTCGTCTTCGTTGACCACGGTCAGCAACACCACCTGCTCATGCAGCACCTGGTTATGCAGCATGTTGTGCAGCAAGGCATGGGGGACAGCGTCGGAGCGTGCAGTGAGGAACACCGCGGTGCCCTGCACCCGGTGCGGCGGTTGCACGCGGATACTGCTGATGAAGATCGGCAACGGCAACGCGCCCTCGTCGATGCGGTCCACCAGCAGTTGCTTGCCGCGCTTCCAGGTGGTCATCAAGATGAACAGCACAGTACCGGCCAGTACCGGGAATGCCCCTCCTTGAATGATCTTGGGCACGTTGGCCGCAAAGAACATACCGTCCACCAGCAAGCAGATGAGCAGCAACGGGACGGCGAAGATCGGTGGCCATTTCCACATCAGCAACATCACTGCCGAGACCAGAATAGTGGTCATCAGCATGGTCCCCGTTACCGCCACGCCGTAAGCGGAAGCCAGGGCACCGGAAGACTCGAAGCCAAGCACCAGCAGGATCACGCCGCACATCAGCGTCCAGTTCACCGCGCCAATATAGATCTGGCCCTGCTCGTCACTGGACGTATGCTGGATGTGCATGCGCGGGATGTAACCCAACTGGATAGCCTGCTGGGTCAGCGAGAAGGCACCGGAGATCACCGCTTGTGAAGCGATAACCGTGGCCACGGTGGACAGCACGATCAACGGCAGCAGCGCCCAGTTCGGCGCCAGCAGGTAGAACGGGTTCCGCGCTGCCTCCGGGTCGGCAAGAATCAACGCCCCCTGGCCGAAGTAGTTCAACACCAGCGCGGGCAGCACCAGAATGAACCAGGCCCGGGCAATGGGCCGCCGGCCAAAGTGCCCCATGTCTGCGTACAGCGCCTCGGCACCGGTGAGGGCCAGCACCACGGCGCCGAGCACCGCGAAGGCAATACCAGCGTGACTGATGAAAAAGCGCACCCCCCACAGGGGGTTCAAGGCCTGTAGCACCTCAGGCTGGTGGGAGATGCCAATGGCACCGAGCACGCCCAGCACCACGAACCACAACACCATCACCGGCCCGAACAGCTTGCCGATGCGCGCGGTACCGTGGCGCTGAATCAGAAACAGCCCTACCAGCACGATCAAGGCCAGCGGCACCACCCAGTGCTCCAGGCCATCGAACGCCAGTTCCAGGCCCTCCACGGCCGACAGCACCGACACCGCCGGGGTAATCATGCTATCGCCGTAAAACAGCGCCGTGCCAATCAGCCCGCACACCACCAGCATGGCCGTGAACCTGGGGTAAGGCGCCGCTGCTCGCCGTGCCAGCGCAGTGAGCGCCATGATGCCGCCCTCCCCCTGGTTGTCGGCGCGCAGCACGAACAGCATGTACTTGATCGACACCACCCAGATCAGCGACCAGAAAATCAGGGACAGAATGCCCAGGACGCCGTCGTGATTGCTGGGAATCCCATAGCCACCGGAGAACACCTCCTTGAGGGTATACAACGGGCTGGTACCGATATCGCCGTAGACTACCCCGACGGCCGCCACCAGCATCGCGATCGGCTTGGCCGCCGAATGCCCCGTGCCTGCCTGACTACTTGCCTGAACCATCAACCACTCCTACAACCTTGGACTTTGGGTGTTTCAAAATGCTGCGAGACTCAACGCGGCGAAGCATAGCGCAGCACTCGTCGTATTTCCCTCCATAAAGCTGGTCAAGTGGCTTTCTCACCGCTAGAATTGCGCACTTTTTGATCAGAGGCGCGTAAAGTGCCCGTCAGGGTTGCTACTGGCAGCTCTAATTAACACCGAGGTTAGTCATGTCCACCACTCCCGCGCCGTCCGCCCCAAAGGTAGGATTTGTGTCACTCGGGTGCCCCAAGGCCCTAGTCGATTCCGAACGCATCCTCACCCAGCTGCGCATGGAAGGCTATGAAGTCGTACCGACCTACCAGGACGCCGACGTCGTGGTCGTCAATACCTGCGGCTTCATCGACACCGCCAAGGCCGAGTCCCTGGAAGTGATCGGCGAAGCCCTGGCCGAAAACGGCAAGGTCATCGTCACCGGCTGCATGGGCGTGGAAGAAAGCGCGATCCGCAACGTGCACCCCAGCGTGCTGGCAGTGACCGGCCCGCAGCAGTACGAGCAGGTCGTGACCGCCGTGCACGAAGTGGTACCGCCGCGCCAGGACCACAACCCGCTCATCGACCTGGTGCCGCCACAGGGCATCAAGCTGACCCCGCGCCATTACGCCTACCTGAAGATTTCCGAAGGCTGCAACCACAGTTGCAGCTTCTGCATCATTCCGTCCATGCGCGGCAAGCTGGTCAGCCGCCCGGTGGGCGACGTGCTGAGCGAGGCCGAGCGCCTGGTCAAGGCCGGCGTGAAAGAGCTCCTGGTGATTTCCCAGGACACCAGTGCCTACGGCGTGGACGTCAAGTACAAGACCGACTTCTGGAACGGCCGCCCGGTCAAGACCCGCATGCTGGAACTGTGCGAGGCCTTGAGCAGCCTGGGCGTGTGGGTACGCCTGCATTACGTGTACCCGTACCCGAATGTCGACGACATCATCCCGCTGATGGCCGCTGGCAAACTGTTGCCGTACCTGGACATCCCGTTCCAGCACGCAAGCCCCAAAGTGCTGAAGCTGATGAAACGCCCGGCCTTCGAAGACAAGACTCTGGCGCGCATCAAGAAATGGCGCGAACAGTGCCCGGACCTGATCATCCGCTCCACCTTCATCGTCGGCTTCCCGGGCGAAACCGAGGAAGACTTCCAGTACTTGCTGGACTGGCTCACCGAAGCCCAGCTGGACCGTGTCGGCTGCTTCCAGTACTCGCCGGTCGAAGGCGCCCCAGCCAACGACCTGGACGCCGAAGTGGTACCCGATGATGTCAAGCAGGACCGCTGGGACCGCTTCATGGCTCACCAGCAGGCCATCAGCGCCGCTCGCCTGCAGATGAAGATCGGTAAAGAGATTGAAGTGCTGATCGATGAGGTGGACGAACAGGGCGCTGTGGGCCGCTGCTTCTTCGACGCACCGGAAATCGATGGCAGCGTGTTCATCGAAGGCGCCGAAGGCCTGAACGCTGGCGACAAGGTCATGTGCCGCGTGGTGGATGCCGACGAGTACGACCTGTGGGCCGAGCGCCTCTAAGCGCCCTGCTTCACTGAAAAACCTGCCCCCGCGGCAGGTTTTTTTCATGCCTGCACGTTGCCCGTCGGCCGCGCCCGGCGCCTACACCGTGCTGCCTGCTGACGCGGCCTGACGGCCACTGCTACAGTTAGGGGGAGGATCAAGGAGCGACCGACATGGGCAAACATCTGCTGGTGCATACCCCCCGCGCGAACGACTACCCGGAACTGACGCGGCTCTGGGAAGCCTCGGTGCGCGCCACGCACCATTTCCTCCCCGACAGCTACATCACCCTGCTGCGCGGCCTGGTAGAGAAACACTACCTGGACGCGGTCATGCTGATCTGCTGCAAGGACGAGCGCCAGCGCATCACCGGTTTCGCCGGCGTGGCGGCAGGCAAGGTCGAGATGCTGTTCATCCACCCCGACTTCCGCGGCCAGGGCATTGGCACGCGCCTGCTGGACTTTGCCTTCGACCACCTCAACGCGGACCAGCTGGACGTCAACGAACAGAATGAACAGGCCTTCGGCTTTTACCTCAAGCAAGGCTTTGAAGTGGTAGGCCGCTCCGAGGTCGACGGCATGGGCCAACCCTACCCGCTGCTGCACCTGCGCCGCGCCCAGCGACAATCTGCACGGGCTTAACCGGCGCAGGGCGGTTACACTAGCGCCCTTCTTTTGTCACGGCCCCTGTCATGTCTGATCCCATTCGCCTGTCCAAACGCCTCATCGAACTGGTGGGCTGCTCCCGCCGCGAGGCCGAACTGTTTATCGAAGGGGGCTGGGTGACGGTAGACGGTGAAGTCGTCGACGAGCCGCAGTTCAAGGTTGATACCCAGGTGGTTGCCTTGAGCCCCGACGCCAAGGCCGAACAGCCAGAGCCGGTGACCCTGCTGCTGCACCAGGACGCCGGGCAGTCGCTGGAACAGGCCCACGCCAGCCTGGTGGCTGCCAACCTGTCGCCGGAACACAGCTACAGCAAACGCCCGCTCAAGGGCCACTTCCTGCGCCTGACCTGCGGCGCCGAGCTGCAAGCCGGTGCCAGTGGCCTGCAGGTGTTCACCCAGGACTGGAAAATACTGCGCAAGCTGACCGCCGACGCCGCCAAGATCGAACAGGAATACGTGGTTGAAGTCAGCGGGCAAATGTCCGAACACGGCCTCAACCGCCTGGCCCACGGCGCCACCTACAAAGGCAAACCGCTGCCGGCGGTCAAGGCCAGCTGGCAGAACGAAACGCGCCTGCGCATCGCCATGAAGAACCCGCAGCCGGGCATCATCGCGCTGCTGTGCACCAGTGTCGGCCTCACCGTGGTGGGCATGCGCCGCATCCGCATTGGCGGTGTGTCCCTGGGCAAGGTCCCGGCGGGCCAGTGGCGCTACCAGGCCAGCAACGAAAAGTTCTGACCCTCTTATTTACGCAACACTCGGGATTTACACCATGATTCACAACGATGTACTGCGCAGCGTGCGCTACATGCTCGATATCAGCGACGCCAAAGTGGTCGACATCATCAAGCTCTCGGGCCTGGAGGTCAGCAAGGCCGATGTCATCAATTACCTGAAGAAAGACGAGGAAGAAGGTTTCGAGCACTGCCCTGACCTGGTCATGGCACACTTTCTCGACGGCCTGGTGTTCTTCAAACGCGGCAAGGACGACAGCCGCCCGGCCCAGCCGATCGAAACCCCGGTGACCAACAACATCATCCTGAAGAAGCTTCGCGTGGCGTTCGAACTCAAGGAAGACGACATGCACGCCGTGCTCAAGGCGGCCGAGTTCCCGGTCTCCAAGCCCGAGCTGAGCGCGTTGTTCCGCAAGGTCGGCCACAACAACTACCGCCCGTGCGGCGACCAGTTGCTGCGCAACTTCCTGAAGGGCTTGACCCTGCGCGTGCGCGGCTGAATCATTGAAGGTATCCCATGCCCGGCCCCACAAAGGGCGTGGCCATCCCCCCTTTGCCGTGTTTCGGAGTTCGACATGTTCAAGCGTCTATTGCTTATCGTTGCAGTGGCGTTCCCGCTGATTGCTGCTGCCGGCCCAGCCCCCTGGTACAAATGGCAGAGCATCACCCAGAACGGCGCCATGGTCTGCTCGCAAACCAATCCCGGCGCCGGCTGGCAGCGCATGTCGGGCCCCTATGACAATGCCGGTTGCCGCTGATACTGACTCATGACCTATAGCGTTGCGCCCATCGGCTTTGTCCGTTCCTGCTTCAAGGAAAAATTCGCCATCCCCCGCCAGCCGCAACTGGCACCCGCCGCCCGGGGGGTGCTGGAGCTGGTGGCGCCATTTGACCAGGGCGACGCGGTTCAGGGCCTGGAGCAGGTCAGCCATGTGTGGCTGCTGTTCCTGTTCCACCAGGCACTGGAAGACAAGCCACGCTTGAAAGTGCGCCCGCCACGCCTGGGCGGCAACAAGACCATGGGGGTGTTCGCCACCCGCGCCACCCACAGGCCCAATGGTATTGGCCAGTCAGTGGTGCGCTTGGAGAAGGTCGAGGCCGGGAAGCTGTGGTTGTCGGGCATAGACCTGCTGGACGGCACCCCGGTGCTGGACATCAAACCCTACGTGCCCTACGCCGATAGCCTGCCGCACGCCCGCAACGACATGGCCAGCGGTGCGCCTGAGGCGATTGCCGTCGAATGGGCTGACACTGCCCTGGTGCAGGCCCATAGCCATGCCACGCGCCTGGCAGAGCCTCTGGTGGCGTTGATCGAACAGTGCCTGGCCCAAGACCCACGCCCCGCGTACCAGGTGCCCACGCCTGAGCGTGAATATGGGGTGCGGTTCTGGGATGTGGACGTGCGCTGGCACTATCCGCGGCCGGGCACCATCTGCGTGCTGGAGGTGGTTGCCACTGGCGTGTAGGGGTCGTCACCGTACTGATATAAAAAAACCGCCACGAGGGCGGTTTTTTTATGAAACGGCGCTTACTTCTCGACGAAGGCGCGCTCGATCAGGTAGTCACCGGGCTCACGCATGCGTGGCGACACGGTCAGGCCGAAGCTGTTGAGCACTTCGCTGGTCTCGTCGAGCATGCTCGGGCTACCGCACAGCATGGCGCGGTCGTCCTGCGGGTTGATCGGCGGCAGGCCGATGTCGCTGAACAGCTTGCCGCTGCGCATCAGGTCGGTCAGACGGCCTTCGTTTTCGAATGGCTCGCGGGTGACGGTGGGGTAGTAGATCAGTTTGTCCCGCAGCGCTTCACCGAAGAATTCGTTCTGTGGCAGGTGTTCGGTAATGAACTCGCGGTAGGCGACTTCGTTCACATAGCGAACGCCGTGGCACAGGATGACCTTTTCGAAACGCTCGTAGGTTTCCGGGTCCTGGATGACGCTCATGAACGGCGCCAGGCCAGTGCCGGTGCTCAGCAAGTACAGGTGCTTGCCGGGCTTGAGGTCATCAAGCACCAGGGTACCGGTAGGCTTTTTGCTGATGATGATCTCGTCGCCTTCCTTCAGGTGCTGCAACTGGGAAGTCAGCGGGCCATCAGGCACCTTGATGCTGAAGAATTCCAGATGCTCTTCCCAGTTCGGGCTGGCGATGGAGTAAGCGCGCATCAGCGGGCGGCCGTTGGGTTGCTGCAGGCCGATCATCACGAACTGACCGTTCTCGAAGCGCAGGCCCGGATCACGGGTGCACTTGAAGCTGAACAGGGTGTCATTCCAGTGATGGACACTGAGTACACGTTCGTGGTTCATGTTGCTCATGTACGGGGGCTCCTCAGAAAACGCGTGCGCCGAACGAGAGCGCGATTGCGCAATATTCTAGCGGGAGACACAATATCTGTTAATTGAATTATCAAGATATGGGTTATCGGTTATATCGATATGCGATTTACTCTACGTCAGCTCCAGGTCTTCGTCGCCGTGGCCCAGCAGGAGAGTGTCTCCCGCGCCGCCAGCCTGCTGGCGCTGTCGCAGTCGGCCGCCAGTACCTCCATCACCGAACTGGAGCGCCAGTCCAGCTGCCAGCTGTTCGACCGGGCCGGCAAGCGCCTGAGCCTCAACGCACTGGGCCATCAGTTACTGCCCCAGGCGGTGGCGCTGCTGGACCAGGCCAAGGAAATCGAAGACCTGCTCAACGGCAAGTCCGGCTTTGGTTCGCTGGCCGTGGGCGCCACGCTGACCATCGGCAATTACCTGGCGACGTTGCTGATCGGCAGCTTCATGCAGGTGCACCCCGAAAGCCAGGTGAAGCTGCACGTGCAGAACACCGCCAATATCGTGCACCAGGTCGCCCACTACGAAATAGACCTGGGGTTGATCGAAGGCGATTGCAGCCACCCCGACATTGAAGTGCAGCCTTGGGTGGCCGACGAACTGGTGGTGTTCTGTGCCCCGCGTCACCCGTTGGCCAGCCGCGGCCGGGCTACCCTCGACGAGTTGACACGCGAAGCATGGATTCTGCGCGAGCAGGGTTCGGGCACACGCCTGACCTTCGACCAGGCCATGCGCCACCATCGATCATCGCTGAATGTAAGGCTTGAACTGGAACACACCGAAGCCATCAAGCGTGCGGTGGAATCCGGCCTGGGCATCGGCTGCATCTCACGGCTGGCGCTGCGCGATGCCTTTCGCCGGGGTAGCCTGGTGGCGGTGGAAACCCCGGACCTGGACCTGACCCGGGAATTCTTCTTCATCTGGCACAAACAGAAATACCAGACCCAGGCCATGCGCGAATTCCTGGAACTGTGCCGTGCCTTCACGGCCGGCGTGCAGCGCAGCGACGAGATCGTGCTGCCTGCCATACCCTGATCAGATCAGAATCACGCCCCACACCACGGCGATCATGCACAACACCACGAACTGCGCGGCGCTGCCCATGTCCTTGGCATTCTTGGACAAGGGGTGGCGGTCCAGGGAGATACGGTCGATGGCCGCTTCCACCGCCGAATTGAACAGCTCCACGATCAGCGCCAGCAGGCACACGGCGATCAGGATGGCGCGCTCCGCACGGCTGACGTGCACCATGAAAGCGATGGGCACCAGTACCACGTTGAGCAGCACCAATTGGCGGAACGCGGCTTCGCCGATGAAGGCCGCGCGCAAGCCGTCGAGCGAATAGCCCGTGGCGTTGAAGATGCGTTTCAGGCCGGTCTGGCCTTTATATGGGGACATGTAGGGTCAACTGTCACAGGGTAAAAAAGGGACGCTAATGCAGCAAGAGTCAAAAAAGCGTGAAGGCACTATGCCTCAAGTCGACGAAATTGACTCAAGTTGTTGCAGCAGCAACGCCGCCTGGGTACGGGTGCGCACATTGAGCTTGCGGAATATGGCAGTGACGTGGGCCTTGATCGTGGCCTCCGAGACGCTCAACTCGTAGGCGATCTGCTTGTTCAGCAGACCTTCGCAGACCATGGTCAGCACCCGGAACTGCTGGGGCGTAAGGCTGGCAAGGCCCTCGCTGGCGGCCTTGGCCTCAGCCGATACGCTGACCGCTTCAAAGGCCTGCGGCGGCCACCAGACCTCCCCTTCCAATACATTGCGGACCGCCTGCTGAATGACTTCCAGGGGGCTGGACTTGGGGATGAAGCCGCTGGCGCCGAATTCACGCGCGCGCACTACCACCGAGGCTTCTTCCTGGGCAGACACCATGACCACGGGGACTTGCGGGTATTGGCCGCGCAACAGCACCAGGCCGGAGAAGCCATAAGCCCCCGGCATGTTCAGGTCCAGCAGCACCAGGTCCCAGTCAGCCTTGGCCGCCAGTTGAGCTTCGAGTTCGGCGATGGTCGCCACTTCCACCAGGCGGGTGTCGGTCCCCAGCCCCAGGGTCACGGCCTGGCGCAGCGCGCCGCGGAAAAGAGGGTGGTCATCGGCTATCAGGATGTCGTATGTGGCCATCGATCTAATGATCCTGTTCTGTGCAGGCGCGCAGGAGTCGGCGCCTGCCGAGGCAATCGGGCTTATTTTAACGCCAACTCACGGAAAGATTGGCGGTTGTAACGTATGGGGTGCCCGAATCGGCGCCAAGGATGCCGAGGCCTGACAGGGTGGTCAAGTTCGATGCTTTACGGCTAAAGTCGCACCCCTCGTTCCACTTCTCGTCTGGCCATCGGTTTACCGCCTTGGCCGGACCACGCTTGCCCATTACAAGAGAACCCCCATGCGTCGCCAAGCCTTGCGTGCAGACCTGCTGATGTTGTTGACCGCCATGATCTGGGGCTCGGGCTTTGTTGCCCAGACCGCGGGGATGCACCACATCGGCCCCTTCCTTTATTCCGGCCTGCGTTTTGCCCTGGGCTCGCTGTGCCTGCTGCCGCTGGTGCTGGGGGGTGGGGGCAGCGAAACCCGCCACGAACCTTTCATGACCCGAGGCCTGTGGCTGGGCGGCGTGCTGATGGGGCTGGCCCTGGCGCTGGGCATCAACCTGCAGCAGGTGGGCTTGCTGTTCACCAGCGTGACCAACTCCGGTTTCATCACCGGGCTATACGTGATCGTGGTACCGCTGCTGGGCCTGCTGCTGGGCCACAAGACCGGCACCGGTACCTGGCTGGGGGCTGCGCTGGCGGTGGTGGGCATGTTCCTGCTGAGCGTGGGCGACAACTTTCAGGTGTCGTCAGGCGACTGGCTGCAACTGGCCGGCGCATTCGTGTGGGGCGGACATGTAGTGCTGGTCGGCCTGTTCGCCAGCCGCCACGATCCAATTCGCCTGGCCTTCCTGCAATTCGCCACCTGCGCCGTGGTCAGCCTGGTGCTGGCACTGGTGATGGAGCCTGTCGACCTGGAGTCGATCATCGCAGCGGGCCCCGCCCTGCTGTATGGCGGCATCGTCGCCGTGGGCATCGGCTACACCCTGCAGGTGGTGGCCCAGAAAGACGCCATTGCCTCCCACGCGGCAATCATCCTGTCACTGGAAGCGGTATTCGCCGCCATCGCGGGTGCCTGGCTGCTGGGTGAAGCGCTGCAACCGCGCGGCTACCTGGGTTGCGCATTGATGCTGGCGGGCATGCTGATCGCACAGTTGTGGCCCCAGCGCGCGCCCGCCACCGCGACCGCTTAGGGCGCCAAGGCCTCAAGCCGGGCATGGACTTCATCCAGCCCGCTGAGAGGCAACTGAAACTTCGCCGCCAGGTAGTGACCTGTGAAAACGTCCAGCCAGGTATCGAGCACCGCGGATGCCTGCTGGTCACCGGCCAGCTCCAGGCACAGCGCGGCCACCTCAGCGGTGCAGAAGTGGTCGTCACGCTTGGACCGTCGCAGCTTGTAGCGCGAGAGCTGGTCGCTGGCCAGGCTCAATACCGGAAAGCGCTCCAGGTACGGGCTTTTGCGAAACATCTTGCGGGCTTCGGTCCAGGTGGCGTCCAGCAGGATGAACAGCGGCCGTTTGCCCTCGTCATGGCTGACCTCGGTCACCACCCGCTCGGGCGCCACGAACTCGCCCGGGAAAACAATGTACGGCTGCCACCGCGGGTCATCCAGCAATGCCAGCAGTTGCTCGTCCACCGTGGTGCGCGACCAGGCGAAAGCGTGGGTGTCGGCCAGCACATCGGCGATCAGCCAGCCGGTATTGGACGGTTTCAGCGGCTCGACGTCATGCATCACCAGGCACACGCCTGACCGCGCCGCCACGGTGGGGCGGTACCGGCACAGGCAATACTCGAAAATGACCCGGCAACCTGGGCATCTTGGCGCCCGGGAACCACGTGAGACAAAGGGTTTGAGGCACTGGGCCAGGCGCGCGGAACGCAGGCGGGAAACAGCATGGGGCATGGTGACAAGGGGCTCGCATGGGCATGACCGGCATGGCCGCCAGCCTGAAAGACCAAGAGTTTATCAGAGCTTGCACTGCCGAACCGGCAGCTTTACCCCTATAATCAGCGGCTTTATGAACGCACGGGCCGGTCGCTGGTCCAACAGCCAGTCACCGAATCAGGAGAGTTTCATGCTGCGCTTTATCGCCCCCCTCACCCTCGTGCTGGCCCTGCCGGTAGCAGCTCAGGCCGCATCGCTGCAAGAGTTCGAGCTGGGCAAACTGCTTCAGCAGGTTGCCGAACAGAGCAACCTGGGCACGCCGCGTGAGGTCAACGAGAACATTCTTGACCAGGGCTACACCGTGGAAGGCAGCGAGCTGGTCGACCACCTCAGCGTGCAGCAGGGTGAAGCCGAGAAAATGCGCGCCAACCCCGAGGCCGTGCGTGTGCAGCTTGGCCGCAGCGTGTGCAGCAACAAAGGCTACCGCGACCTGATGAACAAAGGCGCGGCGATGCGCTATGAGTTCACTGAGAACCATACCAACCTGGCAGTCACCACCCAGCGCTATACCGCGGAGCACTGTGCCCTGCTGAACGGCAAGGCCGCCAAGAAGAAGTAATCACCCGGTTCGTTCGCGCCGCTGTGCATCATCGGCGCGCAATTCGGCCACCAGCGCCTGCATGTAGCTGGAGCGGCGCTGAGCGCCTTCAAGGCGGCGCAGGCATTCTTCCTCCAGCGTCACATGATTGGCTTGGGCCGAACGGCTCAACAAGCCCAGCAGTTCGTTGTCCAGTTCCAGGCTGATTCGCTTCATCCCTGCCTCCCTGCGCCCCGCCTCTGGGCGACATTATTTCGCCATCCCTGTCTCATCAGTAAATCAGACCTTGCGCAACGATGGATCCATTCAGACGAACGGTTTGTGTGCAATATTTTTCATCAACCCATTACTTGCCCGTCGCGAGTCCGTGGGCCCATGATCGAGCCAACGCACACACCACCGGCAGGGTCTAGAGTTACACCCATACCCCTGCGCCGCTGGGCTCGAAGAGGCCACCCCAGCCGGCGTTACGCTCAAAGACCACTGCCTCGACCGCCCCTCGCGGGCTTACTGCAATGTCCGGCCATTAGCCTGGACAGCCAGCGACACAAGCAGTGTCGCGGCCAACCGATTTCGCTCGGTACCGGCCAAAGGCTCATATGCAGAAGGAGACGTTTGAATGCCTTACGAACCCAATGACTTCCTGTCCACCCACTTCAGCAGCAATGGCCTGGACCTTACCCGGCAAGTCGAAACCCAACTGAGCCTCATCGCCCCCAACAGCCCCAACCTGGCGCTCTACCGTGACATGATGCTGACCGTACTGCGCATGGCCCAGGACGACCGCAACCGCTGGAATGCCAAGATCACCCTGCAGGCACTGCGCGAACTGGAACACGCCTTTCGCGTGCTGGAACAATTCAAGGGCCGGCGCAAGGTAACCGTGTTCGGTTCAGCGCGAACGCCACTGGAACACCCGTTGTATGCGCTGGCCCGCGAACTGGGCGCCGCCCTGTCACGCTCGGACCTCATGGTGATCACCGGTGCGGGTGGCGGCATCATGGCGGCCGCCCACGAGGGCGCAGGCCTGGCTCATAGCCTGGGCTTCAATATCACCCTGCCCTTCGAGCAGCACGCCAACGCCACCATGGAGGGCAGCGACCAGTTGCTGCCCTTCCACTTCTTCTTCATTCGCAAACTGTTTTTCGTCAAGGAGGCCGACGCGTTGGTGCTCTGCCCGGGCGGCTTCGGCACCCTGGACGAGGCATTGGAAGTGCTGACCCTGATTCAAACCGGCAAGAGCCCGCTGGTGCCAGTGGTGCTGCTGGACGCACCCGGCGGCCGTTTCTGGCAGGACTGCCTGGACTTCATCGGCAAACAATTGCGCGACAACCACTACATCCTGCCCACGGACCTGAAACTGATGCGCCTGGTATACAGCGCTGAAGAAGCCGTGGACGAGATCAACCGGTTCTACGCCAACTTCCATTCCAGCCGCTGGCTCAAGAACCTGTTCGTGGTGCGGCTGAAACATGCGCTGAGCGAAGACGCGCTGATCGGGGTACGGCAGCAATTCGCAGACTTGTGCCTGAGCGACACCTTTCACCAGCATGCGTACGACGGCGAAACTCATGAGGAGCCGCAGTTCAGCCACCTCACTCGCCTGGCCTTTACCTTCAATGGGCGGGACAACGGCCGTTTGCGTGAATTGGTTGACTACCTGAACCAGCCTGAAAACTGGGCCGCAGCCCCCGCGACCGGTGTGTTGGCCAATGCCAGCACACGCCCCCGGGAACCCATGAAGGCGACCTGATCAGTCGTCGAAGCTTCGGCCACTCAGCAGGCGGCCGATCATGTCCAGTGGATAGCCTCTGTAACTCAGGAAGCGAGTCTGCTGGGCACGGCTGCGTGGGTCGGTTGGCAATTGGCCGGCAAACTTGCGCCGCCAGACGTCCGCCAACTGCGCAGGCCAGTCGAAAGCGCTTTCACGCAATGCCTGCTCGATGTCCGCGCGTTGCAGGCCACGTTGGCCCAGCTCTTCGCGGATGCGCACAGGGCCATACCCGGAGCGGGCACGGTAATTGATGAAGCTTTCGAGGTAGCGGGATTCGGACAGCAGGCCTTCTTCCGTCAGACGGTCGAGTTCCTGGTCGATCATTTCAGGGGTGGCGCCGCGCTGACGCAGCTTGCGCGTCAGCTCGACCCGACCGTGCTCGCGTCGCGCGAGCAGGTCCATGGCGCTCCGTCGCACAGCGACGGGTGTATCCAGTATGACGGACATGACGTACTTAGAAGTCGACGTCTGCGTCTACCACTTCGTCTTCGGCATCGGCTTCAACGACAGCGGCTTTCTTGGCATCGACACCGCCAGTCAGCAGCTTGTCACGGATCTGCTTCTCGAGCGCCGCACCGATTTCCGGGTTGTCCGCCAGGAACTTGGCCGAGTTGGCCTTGCCCTGACCGATCTTGCTGCCTTGGTAGCTGTACCAGGCACCGGCTTTCTCCAACAGACCGTGGGCAACCCCCAGGTCGATGATCTCGCCGTTGAGGTAGATACCCTTGCCGTAGAGGATCTGGAATTCAGCCTGACGGAAAGGTGGCGCCACCTTGTTCTTGACGATCTTGACGCGAGTTTCGCTGCCGACCACTTCGTCGCCGTCCTTCACCGCGCCGGTACGGCGGATGTCCAGACGGACCGAAGCGTAGAACTTCAGCGCGTTACCACCCGTGGTGGTTTCCGGGCTGCCGAACATGACGCCGATCTTCATGCGGATCTGGTTGATGAAGATGACCAGGCAGTTGGCGTTCTTGATGTTACCGGTGATCTTGCGCAGCGCCTGGGACATCAGGCGAGCCTGCAGGCCCACGTGCATGTCACCCATTTCGCCTTCGATCTCGGCCTTCGGTACCAGAGCCGCCACGGAGTCGACGATGATCACGTCGACGGCGTTGGAACGCACCAGCATGTCGGTGATTTCCAGGGCCTGTTCGCCAGTGTCCGGCTGGGAGACCAGCAAGTCGTCGACGTTCACGCCCAGCTTGCCGGCGTACTCAGGGTCCAGGGCGTGCTCGGCGTCGACGAACGCACAGGTGGCGCCCATCTTCTGGGCCTGGGCGATCACCGACAGGGTCAGGGTCGTCTTACCCGACGATTCCGGGCCGTAAATCTCGACGATACGGCCTTTCGGCAGACCGCCGATGCCCAACGCGATGTCCAGGCCCAGGGAGCCGGTGGAGATAGCAGGAATAGCCTGGCGGTCGTGGTCACCCATACGCATCACGGCACCCTTGCCGAATTGACGTTCGATCTGACCCAAGGCCGCAGCCAAGGCTTTCTTCTTGTTGTCGTCCATTAAAGTCCTCTCTAGAAATCAATTAGGCCTGATGGCCGAATAACTGTATAAGTAGCCAGTATTATTCCACAGGGAACGTTGCACGCCTACCCCTGTGTTGAGATTTCTCCTGCTACAAGACGTATCAGCCCCTCTAGCGCGGCCTTTACCGTTTGTCGGCGGACCTCGTCACGGTCCCCGGCGAACTGCTGGCGCTGGGAAACCACCTGGCCGCCGTCGGCCCAGGCCAGCCACACGGTGCCCACCGGTTTGCCGGGCGTGCCGCCCTCAGGCCCGGCGATGCCACTGACGGCCACTGCGAAACGCGCCCCACTGCGCTCGGCCGCGCCCAGCGCCATGGCCTCGACCACCTCGCGGCTCACCGCGCCGACACGGGCGAACAGTTCCGGCGCCACGCCCAGCTGCGCGGTTTTCTGCGCGTTGGAATAGGTGATGTAACCGGCTTCGAACCAGGCGGAGCTGCCCGCGATGCGGGTGATCGCCTCACCAATACCGCCGCCGGTGCAGGACTCGGCGGTGGTGACCTGCTGGTGCAGGCCCTTGAGGCCTTCACCCAGCGATTGCGACAGTTGAGTGATCGGGTCCATCGGGGTGCTCCATGGCGACAGGGGGAGGATATGCCGTTACCGTACACCACTGCCCTCACGCCCGACACCCTCAGTCGCCACGCTCGGGCAGGCGCTTGCGGCGTGTGCCGCTCGCCAGGCCCAGGCGCTTGACCAACCAGCGTTCGTAGATCCCCACGGCCAGGTCCGCACCCGCCATGGCGGTCATGCAACCCAGCGCGCTGGCCGACCACAGCGAAAGCCCGGCGCCGTAGAGCAGCATGGTGCCGGCGAGACCGCAGGCCATGCATGCTCCCGAACGCATCAGCACACGGCGCAGCAGGTGCCAGCCCTGCGCACCTTCCTTGTCCGCGCGCCACATTTCACCTGTCACCCCGCCGAGCAGCGCTAGCATCAGCACCAACCACACAGGGACTTCCTGAAGAAAAGCCTGGTTCAGTTGCATGTCTTGTCCCTCCTGGCTAGACCGTCAGAAGAGAGATTATGCACTGATGCATATTTTTACAATGCGTTTTTGCATGTATTTGATGGATGGAGTAGCAACTGCAAGGCTTGGTATCTTCAGGGCCCAGAAATATCCGGCCATGCGCTCAGCCCCCACTCATCACCGCGCATACATCCCCCACCAGAACACATGCCCCAAAATGGCAATCTGCTCATCCTGCATCTGCGCGAAGGTATAGTCCTCGTCCGGGTGTTCGTCCCGGTTGAAGCTGCGCAGCCGTATGCCAGTGGGCAGTCGGTACAATTGCTTCACCCGCAGTTGACCGTTGTGATTGATCGCATACAGGTCGCCGTCGACAATGTCGCCAATCCCCCGCTTGCCGGCATTCACGCCCACGGTGGCGCCATCGCGCAGTACCGGCAGCATGCTGTTGCCGCGCACGGTCACGCACTTGGCCTGGTCGAACTGCACACCATTGTGGCGCAGGCTTCGCTTGCCGAACCGTAGACTGGCGCGCTCGCTTTCTTCGATGACAAAACGCCCGGAACCGGCAGCCAGTTCAACCTCACGCAGGAAAGGAATGGAGACCTCATCATCCTCCACCGGCGTGTCGTCGTCCCACAGGCTGATGTCACGCAGTTCGGCATGACCACCTGCTGGCAGGCTCGCGCGCCCGCGCAATTGGTCAGTACTGACCCGAAAATACTCGGCCAGCTTGGCGATGTGCTTGTCGGCGGGGTCGACGATCTTGCCGCTCAGAATGCGCGACAGGGTCGACTGGGGCACGCCAGTGCGGCGGTGCAACTCCGTGGCGGAGAGGCCGTCGCGCGCGAGCAGTTCTTTGAGGACGTGGGCTACGTTGCGTGTTTGCATGGCGTGCATATTGCTCGGCAACATCGCGCTTTGCAAATGCTTCAGTGCATTTTTCTTATCTATAAGGCCGTTTCAGCCCATTCGGGGGCGGCACCGCCGAAAAAATCCCTGTAGTATTCGCCGCTTGCCTTTTGACACACCCGCCACCGCGAGCCAAGTTTCTGCATGAGTGATCTTTCCAGCCACACCCCCATGATGCAGCAGTACTGGAAGCTGAAGAACCAGCACCCAGATCAGTTGATGTTCTACCGCATGGGCGATTTCTACGAGATCTTCTACGAAGACGCGAAGAAAGCGGCCAAGTTGCTGGATATCACCCTGACCGCTCGCGGCCAGTCGGCGGGGCAGTCGATTCCCATGTGCGGTATTCCCTACCACGCCGCCGAGGGCTACCTGGCCAAGCTGGTGAAGCTGGGCGAGTCGGTGGTGATCTGCGAACAGGTCGGCGACCCGGCCACCAGCAAGGGCCCGGTGGAACGCCAGGTGGTGCGCATCATCACCCCAGGCACGGTGAGCGACGAGGCGCTGCTGGACGAGCGCCGCGACAACCTGATCGCCGCGGTACTGGGTGATGAGCGCCTGTTCGGCCTGGCGGTACTGGACATCACCAGCGGCAACTTCAGCGTGCTGGAGATCAAGGGCTGGGAGAACCTGCTGGCGGAGCTGGAGCGCATCAACCCGGTGGAGCTGCTGATCCCCGATGACTGGCCTCAGGGCCTGCCAGCCGAGAAGCGCCGCGGCTCGCGCCGTCGTGCCCCCTGGGACTTCGAGCGCGACAGCGCGCACAAGAGCCTGTGCCAGCAGTTCTCGACCCAGGACCTCAAGGGTTTTGGCTGCGAGAACCTGACCCTGGCCATCGGTGCCGCCGGATGCCTGTTGGGCTACGCCAAGGAAACCCAGCGCACCGCCCTGCCCCACCTGCGCAGCCTGCGCCATGAGCGCCTGGATGACACCGTGGTGCTGGACGGCGCCAGCCGCCGCAACCTGGAACTGGACGTGAACCTGGCCGGCGGCCGGGACAACACCCTGCAATCGGTGATCGACCGCTGCCAGACCGCCATGGGCAGCCGCCTGCTGACCCGCTGGCTGAACCGCCCGCTGCGAGACCTGAAGGTCCTGCAGGCACGCCAGAGCTCGATTCGCTGCCTGCTGGAAGGCTACCGCTTCGAAAGCTTGCAGCCGCAGCTCAAGGAAATCGGCGACATCGAGCGCATCCTCGCCCGTATCGGCCTGCGCAACGCCCGCCCACGCGACCTGGCGCGCCTGCGCGACGCCCTGGCGGCACTGCCGGACCTGCAAGTGGCCATGTCCGACCTGGAAGCGCCGCACCTGGCGTTGCTGGCCACCATCGCCGGCACCTACCCGGAACTGGCCGACCTGCTGAGCAAGGCCATCATCGACAACCCGCCAGCGGTTATCCGCGACGGCGGCGTGCTCAAGACCGGCTATGACAGCGAGCTGGACGAGTTGCTGGCCCTGAGCGAGAACGCCGGCCAGTTCCTGATCGACCTGGAAGCACGGGAGAAGGCGCGCACCGGCCTGGCCAACCTGAAGGTGGGCTACAACCGCGTGCACGGCTATTTCATCGAACTGCCGAGCAAGCAGGCCGAGCAGGCGCCCGCCGACTACATCCGTCGCCAGACCCTCAAGGGTGCCGAGCGCTTCATCACCCCGGAACTCAAGGCGTTCGAAGACAAGGCCCTGTCGGCGAAGAGCCGCGCCCTGGCCCGGGAAAAGATGCTGTATGACGCGCTGCTGGAAAACCTGATCAGCCACCTGCCGCCCCTGCAGGACACCGCCGCGGCGCTGGCCGAGTTGGACGTGCTGAGCAACCTGGCCGAGCGCGCACTCACCCTGGACCTCAATTGCCCGGTGTTCGTCGACGAACCCTGCATGCGCATCAACCAGGGTCGCCACCCGGTGGTCGAGCAGGTACTGACCACACCATTTGTCGCCAACGACCTGGACCTGGACAACAACACGCGCATGCTGGTGATCACCGGCCCGAACATGGGCGGTAAATCCACCTACATGCGCCAGACCGCGCTGATCGTGCTGATGGCCCATATCGGCAGCTTCGTGCCGGCCGCCAGTTGCGAGCTGTCACCGGTGGACCGCATCTTTACCCGGATCGGCTCCAGCGACGACCTGGCCGGCGGGCGCTCGACCTTCATGGTGGAAATGAGCGAAACTGCCAACATCCTGCACAACGCCACGGACAAGAGCCTGGTGCTGATGGATGAAGTGGGACGTGGCACCAGCACCTTCGACGGCCTGTCGCTGGCCTGGGCCGCGGCCGAGCGCCTGGCGCAACTGCGCGCCTACACGCTGTTTGCCACCCACTATTTCGAATTGACGGTACTGCCGGAAAGCGAACCACTGGTCGCCAACGTGCACTTGAGCGCCACCGAACACAAGGAACGTATCGTGTTCCTGCACCACGTGCTGCCAGGGCCTGCCAGCCAGAGCTATGGCCTGGCCGTGGCGCAGCTGGCTGGCGTGCCGAACGCGGTCATCGCCCGCGCCAAAGAACACCTGGGCCGCCTGGAAACAGCGAGCCTGCCACACGAACCTCTCGCCAGCGCCCCGGGCCAACCCCAGGTACCGCACCAGAGCGATCTGTTCGCCAGCTTGCCGCACCCGGTGCTGGAACAACTCAGCAAGACCGACGTTGATGGCCTGACGCCACGTCAAGCAATTGAATTACTCTATACACTTAAGACACGGATCTAACGCAGCAGCGTGCAAGCTGATAGAATCCCGCGCGGTTTGGGAATGCCACGGGCTCTTAGCCTGGTCCGCCGGCTGACCAGCCCAAACCGAGCGGCCCTTGCAAAGGGGCTTCGCTGCCGCCTTGAGGAGATATTTTGAAATGACCTTCGTCGTCACCGACAACTGCATCAAGTGCAAGTACACCGACTGCGTAGAAGTCTGTCCGGTGGACTGCTTTTACGAAGGCCCGAACTTCCTGGTTATTCACCCGGATGAGTGCATCGATTGCGCGCTTTGCGAGCCTGAATGCCCTGCCGTCGCGATCTTCTCTGAAGACGAGATCCCTGCGGGGATGGAGAACTTCATCGAGCTGAACGCCGAACTGGCAGAAGTCTGGCCAAACGTCACCGAGCGCAAGGACCCACTGCCGGACGCGGCGGAGTGGGACGGCAAGACCGGCAAGATCGAGCATCTGGAACGCTGAGGCGTTCGCAGGCTGTTGAAAGGCCCCCTCGTGGGGCCTTTTTTGTGGTCGCTTGTCAGCAGAAAGCCCCGATCGAATTCCAGGCAAAAAAAGGGGCGGTTTGACCCGCCCCGCCTTTTGTCCCTGTTCCCTGTATTCCCTGTCATCGTCCTGATGAATCGCTTCTTGCGATGTCCTGGCCTTCGTCCTTGAAAGCCTGTGCCGAATCCTTGGCACGGGTTCGATATTAATGGATTGAGCGATCGATTCAAGTCGGCAAACTTTTCAGAAAAAGTCGTTACTTAGCGGAAATATCTGAGATTAAGCCGGGAAAACAACAAGATACGGGCAACGTCGGAGAACCATTGACAGCAAGGCCCCACAATCGCTTACAGAACCTGTACGCGATCACGCACACGCGCGCCAGCAGCACAAATGAAAACGCCCCGAACCAGTCGGGGCGTTTGCGTGGCCAGGCGGTTACTGAAACAGTGACTCGCTGGACAGGCCGTTCTTTTCGAGGATCTCGCGCAGCCTTTTCAGGCCCTCGACCTGGATCTGCCGTACCCGCTCCCGGGTCAGGCCGATTTCCAGACCTACGTCTTCAAGGGTACTGCTTTCATGGCCCCGCAGGCCGAAGCGACGTACCACCACTTCGCGCTGCTTGTCGGTGAGTTCCGACAACCATTGGTCGATGCTCTGGGACAGGTCGTCATCCTGGAGCAGTTCACAGGGATCGGTAGGACGGTCATCCGTGAGGGTGTCCAACAGGGTCTTGTCCGAATCCGGCCCAAGGGACACGTCCACCGAACTGACTCGCTCGTTGAGCCCCAGCATGCGCTTGACCTCGCCCACCGGTTTCTCCAGCAAGCTGGCGATTTCCTCCGGTGACGGTTCATGGTCGAGCTTCTGGGTCAGTTCACGCGCCGCCCTCAAGTAGACATTGAGTTCCTTCACGACATGAATCGGCAGCCGGATGGTCCGGGTCTGGTTCATGATGGCGCGTTCGATGGTCTGGCGAATCCACCACGTGGCGTAGGTGGAAAAACGGAAGCCGCGCTCGGGGTCGAATTTCTCCACGGCGCGAATCAGGCCCAGGTTGCCTTCCTCGATCAGGTCGAGCAGGGACAGCCCACGGTTCACGTAGCGACGAGCGATTTTCACCACCAGGCGCAGGTTGCTTTCGATCATGCGCTTGCGGCCAGCCGGATCGCCTTTTTGCGACAACCGCGCAAAATGCACTTCTTCTTCCGGAGACAGCAGGGGGGAAAAGCCGATTTCATTCAAATACAGCTGCGTGGCATCCAGCGCACGGGTGTAATCGATGTACTTGTGTTGCTTGAGCGTTGTGGATGGTTTGGCCTTGGCACGAACAGAGGGAACCGCCGGTTCTTCATCCGCCTCCGCGTCCAGGACGATGCCGGTTTCCATAAGGAGCACCTCATCGTCGATGTCAAACTCCGGCGCTTCTTTGTTGAGAGCCATTTTTTATAGTCCCTTTGTTGAGTTCGACCTCAAGCTCTAGCGCCGCGCATATCCTTGGCAGCGCTGAAGCCTGTCCCCGCTACATCACGGAACAGGCTTGGCAACACGTCAGCGGCGCGGCAGGAATTGCAGCGGGTCCACAGGTTTGCCCTGGCGGCGAATTTCAAAATGAAGCTTCACCCGGTCGGTACCCGTCGAACCCATCTCGGCAATTGTCTGCCCGGCCTTGACCTGCTGCCCCTCCCGAACCAAGAGCCTGCGGTTGTGACCGTAGGCACTGACGTAGGTATCGCTGTGCTTGATGATGATCAACTCGCCGTAGCCCCGCAAGCCACTCCCGGCGTACACCACTGAACCATCAGACGCAGCAAAAACAGGCTGTCCCAATTCCCCGGCGATATCAACGCCTTTATTCAAACTACCGTTTGAAGCAAATTTTCCAATCAGGACACCATTGGCTGGCCAGGTCCAACCCCCGGCGATCTTCTCGCCAGCGGGCACGGGCACAGGCTCGGGAACCGTGGCTGGAGCGCTCTGCGCCGGCGCTTTCTGGTTCTTGTCGCCCGGCACCGGGGTGAAGATGATGGGCCGACGAGTGACCGTGAAGGAGCCGCCGGGCGAAGTGGAGGTTTCAGTTTTTGTAGTGGAAGCCACTACAGTTGGCGCACGCCCATCACCGAAGCGAATGGTCTGACCCGGATGAATGGTATAGGGCTCGGGGATGCTGTTGCGCGCCGCCAAGGCCTTGTAGTCCCAGCCGTAACGAAAGGCGATGGAGAACAGGGTATCGCCGCGCTTGACCCGGTATTGGCCCGTGGTGACCGGCTGGCGCTCCGGCGCCGCGGGTGCGCTGGCCGAACCGCCGTTGCTGCGGTCCACCACCCGTACGCCACCCGAAGGGCTGCTGGAACAACCGGCCAACGTGGTTGCAAGGGCGAGGCCAATCACCAGAAGCTTGTAGCTCGATAGTCCTGCATGCTGCCGATTGACTGTGGGACTCACCCGCCGCTCCCTTGAAAATGGTGGCTGATAGAAAAATAGACTGTTGTGTCGCAATTATAACCATCCACTCGGACTTTACTGACCCATTCGCGTTACAACCTGTAAAGGCTGCGCTGTCAGACACACACCCTGCGGAAGAATTCACCCGGCGCGAGAAATGCGCTCAGGCCAAGGGGCCATTGAGCAGCGGCACGAAGCGCACCGCCCCCAGCACATGCCGAGAGAAGCCATGCTCCTCGCGCACGATCAGCATCAACTGCTGGACTTCACCGGCGCCCACCGGAATCACCAGGCGCCCCCCCGGCGCCAGTTGGTCGAGCAGGGCCTGGGGCACGTCGGTGGCCACCGCGGTGACGATGATGCCGTTGTAGGGCGCCAGCGCCGGCCAGCCTTCCCAGCCATCCCCCCAGCGAAACACCACGTTGCGCAGGTTCAGCTCCACCAGGCGTTCCTTGGCCCGGTCCTGCAGCACCTTGATACGCTCCACCGAAAATACACGTTCAACCAGTTGCGACAGCACGGCAGTCTGGTAGCCCGAGCCGGTGCCGATCTCCAGCACCTTGTCCAATGGCCCGGCTTCCAGCAACAGCTCGCTCATGCGTGCCACCATGTAGGGCTGCGAGATGGTCTGGTTATGGCCGATGGGCAACGCCGTGTCTTCGTAGGCACGGTGCGCCAGGGCCTCGTCGACGAACAGATGACGGGGAGTACGGCGAATCACGTCCAGCACGCGGGTGTTGCTCACCCCTTCCTCGTACAGGCGCTGGATCAGCCGCTCACGGGTGCGCTGGGAGGTGAAACCGATGCCGCGCCGGGTCAGGTCGTCTTGTTCACGCATCAGCGCAGCTCCTCCAACCAGCCTTCGAGGCTGGCGAAAGCCGGGCTGAAAGTACGGTCCAGCTGCAATGGCGTGACCGATACATACCCTTGCATGACCGCATGGAAATCGGTGCCGGGGCCGCCGTCTTCGGCATCGCCCGCCGCGGCGATCCAGTAGCCTTCCCGGCCACGGGGGTCGACCACCCGCACCGGCGCCGCCGCGCGGGCACGGTGGCCCAGGCGGGTCAGCTGAATGCCACGAATGCGGTCCAGCGGCAAGTTGGGAATGTTCACGTTCAGCACGGTGCGCGGCGGCAGGTCGAGCTGTTCGTGCGCCTGCACCAGGTGCCGGGCATACCAGGCCGCCGTGGCCAGGTTCTCAGGCTCACGTGACAGGAACGAAAAGGCAAAGGCGGTACGCCCCAGGAAGCGGCCTTCCAGCGCGGCAGCGACCGTGCCCGAATACAGCACGTCATCCCCCAGGTTGGCACCCAGGTTTATACCGGACACGACCAGATCGGCCGGGTCCGCCAGCAAGCCATTGAGCCCCAGGTGCACGCAGTCGGTAGGGGTGCCGTTGACGCTGATGAAGCCGTTGGCCAACCACTGCGGGTGCAGCGGCCGGTCCAGCGTCAGCGAACTGCTGGCACCACTGCGGTCCTGGTCCGGGGCGATCACCGTGCATTCGGCATAGTCGGCCAGCGCTTCGTAAAGCGCGGCCAGGCCGGGGGCGGCGACCCCGTCATCGTTAGAAATCAGAATACGCATGGGCTGTCCGTGTGCCCTGCAGGCAGCAGATCGACGAGCTCGCGCACCACGACGGTGGCGAAGCATCCGGCCGGCAGGACGAATTCCAATTGCAGAATGTCAGGCTCTGGATAATGCCACGTCAAACCGCCGATGGGCAGCCGCAGGATGCGTCGTTCGTGCGCCATGCCCGCTTTTGCCAGCCATTGACCAAGCGGCGCCAGAGCCGCACCGACATTCTGTTCCAATGCATGGATGGCGCCAGTAGCCGGCGAGTCACCTTCGCCCCACAACGGGCCGGTGGGGTGCAGGTCGAGAATGGCCAGGCGTGGGTCGCTGCACTCGGCCTCACCGGCCGGGAAGAAGCTGCGGCTGTCGGTGAACGCCAGCAGGTCGCCGACCTGGGCCTGGTTCCAGGTACCGTCGGCCACCCTTGCCGCCAGTACCTGATTGAACAGATAGCTGCGCGCCGTCGACAGCAACCGCGAGCGCACGTTGCGCTGCTCGGGCAGGGCCTGGCGCTCGGCCCACTGACGAGCATCATGGACGTTGCCACCTTGAAAACCGAAGCGCTGGGTACCGAAGTAATTCGGTACGCCAGTCTGGCTCAATTGCTTCAGCCTGGCGTCCAGCGCCTCGCGGTCGGCCTGCAGCCCGGTCAGGCGCAAGGTAAAGCCGTTGGCCGAGTGAGCGCCGCGCTGCAGCTTGCGCTTGTGCCGGGCCACCTTGAGGATGCTCAGGGTTTCGTTTTCGGCAGCACGCAGGTCAGGATCGGCCTTGCCCGGCAGGTGCAGGCTGAACCACTGGCGGGTCAGCGCCTGACGGTCCTTCAACCCGGCATAGCTGACGGTGCGCAGCGGCACGCCAGCGGCCTTGGCCAGGCGACGGGCCGCTTCCTCGGTGTTGAGATTGCGTTTTTCCACCCACAGCCAGAGGTGCTCGCCCTCGCCCGCCAGGGGAATATCCAGCACCTCGTCGACCTGAAAGTCGTCGGCGGTGGCTTTCAGTACGGCACGGCCCAGTGCAGGCCCGGCGGCGCAGGGGCCCAGCAATTCGAACTCAGTCATGCTGTGAGCAACAAGGCCACGGCGTGAACCGCGATCCCTTCCTCACGGCCGGTGAAACCCAGCTTTTCGGTGGTGGTGGCCTTGACGTTGACCTGGTCCAGTTCGACCTGAAGGTCTTCGGCGATGAGGCTGCGCATGGTGTCGATGTGCGGGGCCATCTTGGGCGCCTGGGCCACGATGGTGGCGTCGACATTGCCGACCTTCCAACCCTTGGCCTGGACGATACCCACCACATGACGCAACAGCACACGGCTGTCAGCGCCCTTGAACTGCGGATCCGTGTCGGGGAAGTGCTTGCCGATGTCACCCAGTGCCGCGGCGCCGAGCAAGGCATCGCTCAAGGCATGCAGCAGCACGTCGCCGTCGGAATGGGCGAGCAGGCCGAATGTGTGAGCGATGCGAACGCCGCCCAGGGTAATGAAATCGCCGTCAGCGAAACGGTGCACATCGTAGCCGTGGCCAATACGCATAAAAAGGAACGCCCTGAATGAGACAGGGCGTGATTCTACCTGCTTTACGTAACAACGGGGCTGCAAAAAGCGGCGCCAGAATGCCGCCGATCAGCGGCAAAACGACATCACCCTGCAGCCTCGGGGGCTCGCCCGTTGCCATGGGAAACACCGTTACGCCAGCGCCTTGGCGTGATGGCGCAGGTGGTCGTCGATGAAACTGGCGATGAAGTAATAGCTGTGGTCATAGCCCGGCTGCATGCGCAGCTCCAGGTCGTGCCCCGCCGCCTTCGCCGCCTGCACCAGGGCTTCGGGCTTGAGCTGGTTTTCCAGGAAGTCGTCGCGGTCGCCCTGGTCCACCAGCAGCGCCAACGGCGCCTTGGCCTCGCTCAGCAGCACCGAGGCATCCCACTCGCGCCAGCGTGAACGCTCTTCACCCAGGTAGCGGGAGAAGGCTTTCTGGCCCCAGGGGCAATCCATGGGGTTGCTGATGGGCGAAAACGCCGAGACCGAGGTGTAGCGCCCCGGGTTGCGCAGGGCACACACCAGTGCCCCGTGCCCACCCATGGAATGGCCGCTGATCGCGCGACGGTCCGAGGCGGGAAAATGCGCCTCCACCAGCGCTGGCAGCTCGCTGACCACGTAATCGTGCATGCGGTAATGCTGAGCCCAGGGCTGCTGGGTGGCATTGAGGTAGAACCCCGCCCCCAGGCCGAAGTCCCAGGCGCCGTCCGGGTCACCCGGCACGTCCGCGCCGCGCGGGCTGGTGTCGGGCGCCACGATGATCAGCCCCAGCTCGGCCGCCAGCTTGTGGGCGCCGGCCTTCTGCATGAAATTCTCGTCGGTACAGGTCAGTCCCGAGAGCCAATACAGCACCGGCAATTTGCCGCCCTGCTCCGCCTGGGGCGGCAAGTACACCGCGAACACCATGTCACACCCCAGCACCTCGGAGCGATGGCGGTAACGCTTGTGCCAGCCACCTGCGCTTTTCTGGCAGGAAATATTGTCCAGCGTCATAGATTTTCTCCAGCGTCAGGCTTCAGGCCTCAAGCCGCAAGGCACGCATCCCCCTTGCAGCTTGCAGCTTGCCGCTGCTCCTCAGAAGTGGATGACCGAACGGATGCTCTTGCCTTCATGCATCAGGTCGAACGCCTTGTTGATGTCTTCCAGGCCCATGGTGTGGGTGATGAAGGTGTCCAGGGGGATCTCGCCCTTCTCGGCCATTTCGACGTAGCTCGGCAGCTCGGTACGGCCACGCACGCCGCCGAAAGCCGAACCGCGCCACACGCGCCCGGTGACCAGTTGGAACGGACGGGTGGAGATTTCCTGGCCCGCACCGGCCACGCCGATGATGACGGATTCGCCCCAGCCCTTGTGGCAGCATTCCAGTGCGGCGCGCATCAGTTGCACGTTGCCGATGCACTCGAAGGAAAAGTCCACGCCGCCGTCGGTCATGTCGACGATGACTTCCTGGATCGGGCGGTCGAAGTCTTTCGGGTTGACGCAGTCGGTGGCGCCCAGCTGGCGCGCGATTTCGAACTTGGCCGGGTTGATGTCGATGGCGATGATGCGGCTGGCCTTGGCCTTGACCGCGCCGATCACGGCCGACAGGCCGATGCCGCCCAGGCCGAAGATGGCCACGGTGTCACCGGGCTTGACCTTGGCGGTATTCAGCACGGCACCGATACCCGTGGTGACGCCGCAACCCAGCAGGCAGACTTTCTCCAGCGGTGCTTCTTTCTGGATCTTGGCCACGGAGATTTCCGGCAGCACGGTGTATTCCGAGAAGGTCGAGGTACCCATGTAGTGGAACAGTGGCTTGCCGTTGTAGGAGAAACGCGAGGTGCCATCGGGCATCAGGCCCTTGCCCTGGGTGGCGCGCACCGCCTGGCACAGGTTGGTCTTGCCGCTCAGGCAGAATTTGCACTGCCGGCACTCGGCGGTATACAGCGGGATAACGTGGTCGCCCACGGCCACCGAGGTCACGCCTTCGCCGATCGCTTCGACAATACCGCCACCTTCGTGGCCCAGAATCGACGGGAAGATGCCTTCCGGGTCGGCACCGGACAAGGTGTACGCGTCGGTGTGGCAGACACCCGAAGCGACTACCCGCACCAGCACCTCGCCCGCCTTGGGCATGGCCACGTCCACTTCGACGATTTCCAGCGGCTTCTTGGCCTCGAATGCTACCGCGGCACGGGACTTGATCATCGCAACCTGCTCCTGACGTGTTGAATAAGACCTCCAGTGTAATTCATGCATGGATGATGAATAATCCGAGCAAAGGCAAAACATTATTGCTGTACAGGGACAATCAATGAGCGAAAACCGCTGGGATGGCATCGACGAATTCGTTGCCGTGGCCGAATGCAGCCATTTCACCGCCGCCGCCGAGCGCCTGGGCATTTCCTCCTCGCACATCAGCCGGCAGATCGCCCGGCTGGAAGAACGCCTGCAGACGCGGCTGCTGTACCGCAGCACCCGGCGGGTGACCCTGACCGAAGCCGGGCAGACCTTCCTGCAGCACTGCCAGCGCCTGCAGGACGGCCGCGAGGAAGCCCTGCGCGCCATGGGCGACCTCAACAGCGAGCCCAAGGGGCTGCTGCGCATGACCTGCGCGGTCGCCTATGGCGAACGGTTCATCGTGCCGCTGGTGACCCGCTTCATGAGCCAGTACCCGCAATTGCGGGTGGACATCGAACTGAGCAACCGCACCCTGGACCTGGTGCACGAGGGCCTGGACTTGGCCATTCGCCTGGGGCGCCTGCAAGATTCGCGGCAGGTAGCCTCGCGGCTGGCGCCACGGCGCATGTACCTGTGCGCCTCCCCGACCTACCTTGAGCGCTATGGCCGCCCCCACAGCCTGTCGGAGCTGGCGCGGCACAACTGCCTGATCGGCAGCACAGACCAGTGGCCATTGCAGAATGACGGCCGAGAGCTGACCCAGCGGGTACAAGGCAACTGGCGCTGCAACAGCGGCCAGGCCGTGCTGGATGCCGCGCTGCAAGGGATGGGCTTATGCCAGCTACCTGATTATTACGTGCTGGAGCATCTGAAAACGGGCGCGCTGGTGTCGCTGCTGGAGGCGCACCAACCGCCGAATACCGCGGTGTGGGCGTTGTACCCGCAGCAACGGCATTTGTCGCCGAAGGTGAGAAAACTGGTGGACTTCCTGAAGGCAGGGTTGGCGTCAAGGCCAGAGTATCAGGGTGCCTGAATCTAGCGCTGCCCACCCCTGCAGGGGATGATTGCGCCCCGTGGGACCGGCGAAGCGCGGGAAGCAGTCACCGCGATCGTTGCGCCCAGCGCTGGCGCAGCCACTCGAGGTCTTCGGGGCGGGTAACCTTGAGGTTGTCCGAGCGCCCTTCGATCAGGCGCGGCGCCTGGCCGGCCCACTCCATGGCACTGGCCTCGTCGGTGACTGCCACGTCGGCCACCAGGCTGTCAGCCAGCGCCCGGTGCAAGGCCCCCAGGCGAAACATCTGCGGCGTGTAGGCTTGCCAGATGGTGGTGCGGTCGACGGTCTCGGCCACCCGGCCATGGGCATCAGCGCGCTTGAGGGTGTCCTTGGCCGGTACCGCCAGCAGGCCACCCACCGGGTCATGGGCCAGCTCACCCAGCAACCTGTCCAGGTCGGCCCGCGCCAGGTTCGGCCGGGCCGCATCGTGCACCAGCACCCAGTCGTCGTCCTCAGCGCCGTTGGCGTGAAGGTGCAGCAAGGCGTTGAGTACCGAGTCAGCCCGTTCGCGCCCACCCGGGGCACGTTGAATGCGCGGGTCACGGGCGCTGGCCAGCTCCGGCCAATAGGGGTCGTCTTCAGCCAGGCTCACCACCAGCCCCTTGAGGCCAGGGTGGTCGAGAAAGCAGTCAAGGCTGTGTTCGAGAATGGTTCGCCCGCCCAGGTGCAGGTACTGCTTGGGCCGGTCGGCTGCCATCCGGGCGCCAACGCCCGCGGCAGGAATCACTGCCCAGAAGGCAGGAGAAGAATAGGTCATTGGGCCAACTGATAAAGGGTTTCACCGTCCTTGACCATGCCCAGTTCATGGCGAGCCCGTTCTTCAACGGTCTCCATGCCCTTTTTCAGCTCGGCCACTTCCGCATCCAGCACACGGTTGCGCTCCAGCAAACGCTCGTTCTCGGCGTGCTGGTCGGCGATCTGCTGCTCCAGGCTCGTGACCTGGGCCAGGCTGCCATTACCGACCCAAAGGCGGTATTGCAAGCCACCCAGCAGCAAGAGCAGGACAAGGAACAACCAATAAGGACTGCGCATCAAGGTATCCAGTGGAAATAAACGGCCGTACTGATGGCACGAAGCCTGGCTAGGCCAGGCTTTGTGCTGTACAGCGCTTGCTTTGTACCATCTAAAGCTTAGCCGCGAAACTCGGCACGGCCACGATAGACTGCCTTGGCGCCCAATTGTTCTTCAATACGCAGCAATTGGTTGTACTTCGACACGCGGTCAGAGCGGCACAGCGAGCCGGTCTTGATCTGGCCAGCAGCGGTGCCCACGGCCAGGTCGGCGATGGTGGAGTCTTCGGTTTCGCCTGAACGGTGCGAAATGACCGCGGTGTAACCGGCTGCCTTGGCCATCTGGATGGCTTCCAAGGTTTCGGTCAGGGTGCCGATCTGGTTGAACTTGATCAGGATCGAGTTGGCGATGTGCTTGTCGATACCTTCCTTGAGGATCTTGGTGTTGGTCACGAACAGGTCGTCACCGACCAGTTGCACCTTGTCACCCAGCTTCTCGGTCAGGACTTTCCAGCCAGCCCAGTCGGACTCGTCCAGACCATCTTCGATGGAGATGATCGGGTAGCGCTCGGTCAGCCCTTTCAGATAGTCGGCAAACCCTTCGGCGTTGAAGGTGTGACCTTCGCCCGCCAGGTTGTAGACGCCGTCTTCGTAGAATTCGCTGGCCGCGCAGTCCAGGGCCAGGGTCACGTCGGTGCCCAGCTTGTAACCGGCGTTGGCCACGGCTTCGGCGATGGCCGACAGCGCGTCTTCGTTGGACGTCAGGTTTGGCGCGAAACCGCCCTCGTCACCCACGGCAGTGTTCAGGCCACGGGCCTTCAGCACAGCCTTGAGGTGGTGAAAAATCTCGGTGCCCATGCGCAGGCCTTCGGAGAAGGTCTTGGCGCCCACCGGCTGAACCATGAATTCCTGGATGTCGACGTTGTTGTCGGCATGCTCGCCGCCGTTGATGATGTTCATCATCGGCACCGGCATGGAGTAGACACCCGGGGTGCCGTTCAGGTTGGCGATATGCGCGTACAGCGGAATGTCCTGGTCCTGGGCGGCGGCCTTGGCGGCGGCCAGGGACACGGCCAGGATGGCGTTGGCGCCCAGCGAAGCCTTGTTCTCGGTGCCGTCCAGCTTGATCATGGCGTGGTCCAGGGCCTTCTGGTCGGAAGGGTCCTTGCCCAGCAGCAGGTCACGGATAGGGCCGTTGATGTTGCCAACGGCCTTCAGCACGCCCTTGCCCATGTAACGGCTCTTGTCGCCATCACGCAGTTCGAGTGCTTCACGCGAACCGGTGGAAGCACCGGACGGCGCGCAGGCGCTGCCGATGATGCCGTTGTCGAGAAGCACATCGGCTTCCACAGTGGGATTGCCACGGGAGTCGAGAACTTCACGACCTTTGATGTCGACGATTTTTGCCATTGTTATAAGCACTCCAAATTTGACCAAAACGACACTGCTGAGGGAAATCTGTTGTGGCCGAAGGCTCGATACGGCAGGCAGGCCTTCGGTCGACAAGGCTCTGGCCCGAGCGGGCCAGAGTGAATCGAGAGGTACTTTACCGGAAAAAAGTTGTTACGCGGTTTCTACCGTCGGAAAACTTTTAACCAGATCGTCCAGGGCCTTGAGCTGGGTCAGGAACGGTTCCAGCTTGTTCAGGCGCAGGGCGCATGGGCCATCGCACTTGGCGTTGTCCGGGTCCGGGTGGGCTTCCAGGAACAGGCCCGCCAGGCCCTGGCTAAGGCCGGCCTTGGCCAGGTCGGTGACCTGCGCACGGCGGCCACCGGCCGAGTCGGAACGCCCGCCAGGCATCTGCAGGGCGTGGGTCACGTCGAAGAACACAGGGTATTCGAACGCCTTCATGATGCCGAAGCCGAGCATGTCCACCACGAGGTTGTTGTAGCCGAAGCTCGAACCACGCTCGCACAGGATCAACTGGTCGTTACCCGCTTCCTCGCACTTGTTCAGGATGTGCTTCATTTCCTGAGGCGCGAGAAATTGCGCTTTCTTGATGTTGATGACCGCGCCTGTCTTGGCCATGGCCACCACCAGGTCAGTCTGGCGCGACAGGAAAGCCGGCAACTGGATGATGTCGCAGACCTCGGCGACCACGGCGGCCTGGGCCGGTTCGTGGACGTCGGTGATCAGCGGCACGCCAAACGCCTTCTTCACGTCTTCGAAAATACGCATGCCCTCTTCCAGGCCAGGGCCACGGAAAGAGGTCACGGAAGAGCGGTTGGCCTTGTCGAAACTGGCCTTGAACACGTAAGGGATACCAAGCTTCTCGGTCACCCGCACGTATTCTTCGCAGACCTGCATCGCCATGTCGCGCGACTCGAGCACGTTCATGCCGCCGAACAAGACGAAAGGCTTGTCGTTGGCGATCTCGATGTTACCTACACGGATGATTTTCTGCGCCATGCTGTTTCGTTCCCTGATCAGGCTTTCTTCTGATGTTGAGCCAAGGCCGCCTTGACGAAGCCGCTGAACAGCGGGTGGCCGTCACGCGGGGTCGAGGTGAACTCGGGGTGGAACTGGCAGGCCACGAACCATGGGTGGTCCTTCGCTTCGACCACTTCCACCAGGGCGCCGTCACCGGAGCGGCCGGACACCACCAGGCCAGCGTCGATCAGCTGCGGCAGCAGGTTGTTGTTGACCTCGTAGCGGTGACGGTGACGCTCGACGATCACGTCCTTGGCGTAGCAGTCATAGACCTTGGAGCCGCTCTGCAGCTGGCACTCCTGGGCGCCCAGGCGCATGGTGCCACCCAGGTCGGAGGCTTCGGTACGGGTTTCGACGGCGCCGGTGGCGTCTTCCCACTCGGTGATCAGGCCCACGACCGGGTGGCCGCTGGTGCGGTCGAACTCGGTGGAGTTGGCGTCTTTCCAGCCCATGACGTTACGAGCGAACTCGATGACCGCCACTTGCATGCCCAGGCAGATGCCCAGGTAAGGCACCTTGTTCTCGCGAGCGTACTGCACGGCAGTGATCTTGCCTTCCACGCCACGCAGACCGAAGCCGCCCGGCACCAGGATGGCATCGGCGCCTTCCAGCAGGCCGGTACCCTGGTTCTCGATGTCTTCGGAATCGATGTAGCGCAGGTTGACCTTGGTACGGTTGCTGATGCCGGCATGGCTCATGGCCTCGATCAGCGACTTGTACGCGTCCAGCAGCTCCATGTACTTGCCGACCATGGCGATGGTCACTTCGTGCTCGGGGTTGAGCTTGGCGTCAACGACCTTGTCCCACTCGGACAGGTCGGCACCGCCACACTGCAGGCCAAAGCGCTCGACGACGAAGTCATCCAGGCCCTGGGCGTGCAGCATGCCCGGGATCTTGTAAATGGTGTCGGCGTCTTCCAGGGAGATGACCGCGCGCTCTTCGACGTTGGTGAACAACGCGATCTTGCGGCGCGACGACACATCCACGTGGTGGTCGGAACGGCAGATCAGCACGTCAGGCTGCAGGCCGATGGAACGCAATTCCTTGACCGAGTGCTGGGTAGGCTTGGTCTTGGTCTCGCCAGCGGTGGCGATGTACGGAACCAGGGTCAGGTGCATCAGCATCGCGCGCTTGGAACCGATCTCCACACGCAGCTGGCGGATGGCTTCCAGGAACGGTTGCGACTCGATGTCACCCACGGTGCCACCGATCTCGACCATGGCCACGTCGGCATCGCCGGCGCCCTTGATGATGCGGCGCTTGATTTCGTCGGTGATGTGCGGGATCACCTGGATGGTCGCACCCAGGTAGTCACCACGGCGCTCCTTGCGCAGCACGTGCTCGTACACGCGGCCGGTGGTGAAGTTGTTGTTCTGGGTCATGGTCGTGCGGATGAACCGCTCGTAGTGGCCAAGGTCCAGGTCGGTCTCGGCACCGTCGTGCGTGACGAACACTTCACCGTGCTGGAAGGGGCTCATGGTGCCCGGATCGACGTTGATGTACGGATCCAGCTTCAGCATGGTGACCTTAAGCCCCCGCGCCTCCAGGATGGCCGCCAAAGATGCCGAAGCAATGCCTTTCCCCAATGAAGAAACAACACCGCCCGTGACGAAGATGTAGCGCGTCATGAAAAACCCTAGAAGTCTGCGTTAAAGCGGTCAGAGCCGCCGGGGAAAGCGAAGGAAGGCCGAAGCCCCCGACGGCCAAAAACGGTTTGGCAATCGGCAACCGCCGTGTTTGCTGGGCAAGCACAGAAGTTGTATCAAGAAGGGAGCGTAGTCTACCGGAAACAGGCTTTCATCTCAAACGTTGTGCGTTCGTCGGTGGCAGCCAATGCAAATCCACGCCGTTGCCGCCAATGGCTGGCAGGTTCGCCACGGCAGTCAATTGGCCATCTACGAACAACAGTGGCAGGCGCCCGCGCACGAAGGGCGGCAGCCCGGTTTCGTTGAGCAGGCGCTTGAGGTCGCGGTGGCCGCGGCCGGCTGCCTGCAGTACTTCCCCGCCCTGGCGGTAGCGCACCTGCACCCTGCCCTGCGGCGCCAGGCCGCACAGGCGCACCTGGCCGTTGCCGGGCAACTCCAGGGGCTCGCCAACCAGCGGCCAGTCGACCACGCCCTGAGGCTCTGCCCGCCACACCTCATTCAGCCACCACAACCGACCACCGGCACGCAACAGGCGGCCGTCCCCCAGAACCCACACCGGCGTAGCCGACGGCACGGCGTCGCGCAGGCTGGCCCAGCCAGCCCAGTGCTGGGTATCCGGCAAGCGGGTGAAGCCTGCCAACCAGTGCTGCAGGGCATTGCGCTGGCGGGGCTCGGACAGTGCAAGCAGCGGCGCCAGCGCCAGCGACGGCACGGGCAACCAGGGGAACGCGCTCGGCGTGGCAGCGGCACGCAAATCATCCGCCGCCAGCTCCGACAGCAACCCTTGCGCCTCGGCCAGATGGCTGGCGGCACGGGCGAAGGTCTGCGCGGCCTTGGGCCAGCGCCGGGTAATCACCGGCATGACCTCGTGGCGCAGGTAATTGCGGGCGAAGCGGGTATCGGTATTGGAGGGATCGTCAACCCAGTCGAGCTGGTGCACCTGGGCGTAGGCCTCCAATTCGGCACGGGACGTTTGCAACAACGGCCGCACCAGCCGGCCCTGGCTCAGAGTCCGCTCGCCAGCCATGGCCGCCAGGCCCCGCACACCGGCGCCGCGGAGCAGGCGAAACAGCAGGGTTTCGGCCTGGTCATCACGGTGCTGGCCGGTGAACAGCACGTCCCCTGCGGCGAGCGCTTGCTCGAATGCCTGGTAGCGCGCGCTGCGGGCAGCGGCTTCCAGGCTAGCGCCCGGAACGACCTTGACAGGCATCACGGTCAGCGGCACGCCCAGGGCGTCACACAGGCGCTGGCAATGCAGCGGCCAGGCGTCGGCGGCGGCCTGAAGGCCGTGGTGGACGTGAATGGCGTGCAGCGGGGGAAGGACTTCGGTACGGGCCAGAGTGGCCAGCTGGTGCAGCAGGACGGTGGAGTCGAGGCCGCCGGAGAGCGCGATGTGCCAGCGAGGAGCGGTGCGCCATGGCGCGAGGCGATGGAGCAGGGCGTGGGTCATTTCAGGCTCCCCCTCTTGTGGTGACCCTGACGCGGCCCCGTAGCAGCGGACCTGGCCGCGTCCTGGCCCCGCGGAGTGCCAGGCACATCGCATAAAGACTGACGCGGCCAAGTCCGCTGCTACGGGGCGCGGGTGGCTTACAGGCCGTAGCTCATCAGGCGGTCATAACGGCGCTTGAGCAGCGCGTCCATGTCCAGCTCCTTGAGCATGGCCAGTTGCGAGGCCAGTTCCTTGCGGATCAGTGCCGAAGCAGCCGCCGGGTCGCGGTGGGCGCCGCCCAGTGGCTCCTGGATGACCTTGTCGACGATGCCCAGGCCTTTGAGGCGCTCGGCAGTGATGCCCATGGCCTCGGCAGCGTCCGGGGCCTTGTCGGCGGTCTTCCACAGGATGGAAGCGCAACCTTCGGGCGAGATCACCGCGTAGGTGGAGTACTGCAGCATGTTCAGCTGGTCGCACACGCCGATGGCCAGGGCGCCGCCCGACCCACCTTCACCGATCACGGTGGCGATGATCGGGGTTTTCAGGCGCGCCATGACACGCAGGTTCCAGGCGATGGCTTCGCTCTGGTTGCGCTCTTCGGCATCGATGCCAGGGTACGCGCCCGGGGTATCGATAAAGGTCAGGATCGGCATCTTGAAGCGTTCGGCCATTTCCATCAGGCGGCACGCCTTGCGGTAGCCTTCCGGGCGCGGCATGCCGAAGTTGCGGCGAACCTTTTCACGCACTTCCCGGCCTTTCTGATGGCCGATGACCATCACGGGCTGGTCGTCCAGGCGCGCGATACCGCCGACGATGGCGGCGTCGTCGGAGAAGTGACGGTCGCCGTGCAGCTCATCGAACTCGGTGAAGATGTGCTGGATGTAGTCCAGGGTATACGGGCGGCGCGGGTGACGCGCCATGCGCGCGATCTGCCAGCTGGTCAGGTTGCCGAAAATGCTCTCGGTCAGGGTGCTGCTCTTGTCTTGCAGGCGCGAGATCTCGTCGCTGATGTTCAGCGAGTTGTCGTTGCCGACCAGGCGCAGTTCTTCGATCTTGGCTTGCAGGTCAGCGATCGGCTGTTCGAAATCAAGAAAATTCGGGTTCATAGGCATCCGTCTTGGGTCGACGGCCAAGCGGCCGGCCGGTTGATCCGTTTAGGCGCCCTACCCTACGGGAAAGGGCGCATTGAGGTCGAGTTTAACGATCTGGGTCGAGTCTAGTCACCTTTGACTGGCTCAACGATATTGCAGGAAGACGTTCTCACGCCCGAACTGGTCACGCAGGGCTTGAATCAAACCATCACCCGGGTCGATGCGGTAGTCCTCGCCAAACTGCAGCAAGGCCTTGGCGTCAGGGCCGGTGTACTCCATGGTGATCGGGCAGGCGCCGCGGTGGCGCTTGCACAGGTCACCCAGCCAGCTCAGGCGGTCGCCCTTCAGCGCGTCCGCGTGCACCTTCAGGCGCAGGCTCTCGGCCAGGTTGGTGCGCGCGTCTTCCATGGTCATCACGCGGTTGACGCGCAGGCGCAGGCCACCGGAGAAGTCGTCGTTGCTGACCTCCCCTTCCACCACCACCATGGCGTCGGTCTGCAGCAGCGACTGAGCGGCCATGAAGGCATCGGCGAACAGCGACGCCTCGATACGCGCCGAGCGGTCGTCGAGGGTGATGAAGCCCATCTTGTCACCCTTCTTGTTCTTCATCACCCGCAGGTTGATGACCATGCCCGCCACCGTCTGCGCACCGCGCGCCGGCTTGAGGTCGATGATGCGCTGGCGGGCGAAGCGGCGGATCTCGCCTTCGTATTCGTCGATCGGGTGCCCGGTCAGGTACAGGCCCAGGGTTTCCTTTTCGCCGCGCAGGCGTTCCTTGAGGGTCAGTTCCTTGGCCTTGCGGTGGCTGGCGTAGACGTCGGCATCCGCTTCCACGAACAACCCGCCGAACAGGTCCGAGTGGCCGCTGTCATGGGTGCGTGCGGTCTGCTCGGCGGCCTTGATGGCTTCTTCCATGGCCGCCAGCAACACCGCTCGGTTGCGGTCGATGTTGGCCAGGTAGGCCTTGGACTCATCATGGAAATATGGCCCCAGGCGATCCAGGGCACCGCTACGGATCAAGCCGTCCAGGGTGCGCTTGTTCACGCGCTTGAGGTCGATGCGTTCGCAGAAGTCGAACAGGTCCTTGAAGGGGCCAGCCTGGCGAGCCTCGGTGATGGCTTCCACCGGGCCCTCGCCGACGCCCTTGATCGCACCCAGGCCATAGATGATGCGGCCTTCGTCGTTCACCGTGAACTTGAATTCGGAGGCGTTCACATCCGGCGCGTCGAGGCGCAGCTTCATGATGCGCACTTCCTCGATCAAGGTCACGACCTTGTCGGTGTTGTGCATGTCGGCCGACAGTACCGCGGCCATGAACGGCGCCGGGTAGTGAGCCTTCAGCCAGGCGGTCTGGTACGACACCAGGCCGTAGGCGGCGGAGTGGGATTTGTTGAAGCCGTAGCCGGCGAACTTTTCCACCAGGTCGAAGATGTTGCCGGCCAGGTCGGCGTCAATGTTATTGTTGGCGCACCCTTCGATGAAGCCGCCGCGCTGCTTGGCCATTTCCTCGGGCTTTTTCTTGCCCATGGCCCGGCGCAGCATGTCCGCGCCGCCCAGGGTGTAACCCGCCATCACCTGGGCAATCTGCATCACCTGTTCCTGGTACAGGATGATGCCGTAGGTGGGTGCCAGTACTGGCTTGAGGCCTTCGTACTGGTAGTCCGGGTGCGGGTAGGCCAGTTCGGCACGACCGTGCTTGCGGTTGATGAAGTCGTCCACCATGCCCGATTGCAGCGGGCCTGGGCGGAACAGCGCCACCAGTGCGATCAGGTCTTCCAGGCAGTCAGGCTTGAGCTTTTTGATCAGCTCCTTCATGCCCCGCGATTCAAGCTGGAACACCGCCGTGGTCTCGGCCTTTTGCAGCAGGCTGTAGGTCGGCTTGTCGTCCAGCGGAATGAAGGCGATGTCCAACGGCTCCTCGCCCACCTTGGCGCGGTCGCGGTTGATGGTCTTCAGGGCCCAGTCGATGATGGTCAGGGTACGCAGGCCGAGGAAGTCGAACTTCACCAGGCCGGCCGCCTCCACATCGTCCTTGTCGAACTGGGTCACCAGGCCGTCACCTTCCTCGTCGCAATAAATGGGCGAGAAGTCGGTCAGCTTGGTGGGCGCGATCACCACGCCACCGGCGTGCTTGCCGACGTTACGGGTGATGCCCTCGAGCTTGCGGGCCATTTCCCAGATCTCGGCCGCTTCCTCGTCGGTCTTGAGGAAATCGCGCAGGATTTCTTCCTGCTCGTAGGCCTTTTCCAGGGTCATGCCCACTTCGAACGGGATCATCTTCGACAGGCGGTCGGCCAGTCCGTAGGACTTGCCCTGCACCCGCGCCACGTCACGCACCACCGCCTTGGCGGCCATGGAACCGAAGGTGATGATCTGGCTCACGGCGTTGCGGCCGTATTTCTCGGCCACGTAATCAATGACCCGGTCGCGGCCGTCCATGCAGAAGTCGACGTCGAAGTCGGGCATGGAAACCCGTTCCGGGTTGAGGAAACGTTCGAACAGCAGGTCGTATTCCAGCGGGTCGAGGTCGGTGATCTTCTGCACGTAGGCCACCAGCGAGCCAGCACCCGAACCCCGGCCCGGACCTACCGGCACACCGTTGTTCTTGGCCCACTGGATGAAGTCCATCACGATCAGGAAGTAACCGGGGAAGCCCATCTGGATGATGATATCCAGCTCGAAATTCAACCGGTCCACGTAGACCTGGCGCTTGGCTTCGTAGTCTTCGGTGGTATCGCGTGGCAGCAGCACCGACAGACGCTCCTCCAGGCCGTCGAACGAGACCTTGCGGAAGTACTCGTCGATGGTCATGCCATCGGGAATCGGGTAGTCGGGCAGGAAGTGCTTGCCCAGCTTGACGTCGATGTTGCAGCGCTTGGCGATCTCGACGGTGTTTTCCAGCGCCTCGGGCAGGTCGCTGAACAGCGCGTGCATTTCCTCGGCGCTTTTCAGGTACTGCTGGTCGCTGTAGTTCTTGTTGCGGCGCGGGTCGTCCAGCGCCCGGCCTTCACCGATGCACACGCGGGTCTCGTGGGCCTCGAAGTCTTCCTGGCGGATGAAGCGCACGTCGTTGGTGGCCACCAGCGGTGCGCCGCACTTGTCGGCCAGGGCCACGGCGGCGTGCAGGTATTCTTCGTCGTTGGTGCGGTTGGTACGCTGGATTTCCACGTAGAAGCGGCCGGGGAACACCGACATCCATTCCTGCAGCAGCGCCTCGGCGTCCTGGGGGTTGCCGCCCAGTAGCGACAGGCCGATCTCACCTTCCTTGGCCGCGGACAGGCAGATGACGCCCTCGCTGGCCTCGGCCACCCACTCGCGCTCGATGATCACCTGGCCATTGCGCTGGCCATCGATGAAACCGCGGGAGATCAGCTCGGTGATATTGCGGTAGCCCTGGGCGTTCATGGCCAAGAGGCTGATGCGGCTCAGCGGGCCGTCGGCATCCTTGTTGGCCAGCCACAGGTCGGCACCGCAGATCGGCTTGATGCCGCCGCCCATGGCCGTCTTGTAGAACTTGACCAGCGAGCACATGTTGTTCTGGTCGGTGACCGCCACCGCCGGCATGTTCATACCGGTCAGGGCCTTGATCAGGGGCTTGATGCGCACCAGGCCATCGACCAGGGAATATTCGGTGTGCAGGCGAAGATGAACGAAAGAAACCGACATGGTGATCCTATGGGTGCACAAAACAACAAAAGCGGGATTGTAGCGTAATGGGGTTGGTTTGAGGATGTGCGGTGGGGTGGCTGTGCATGGCCTGACACGCAACAGAGGCAACGGCTGCGGCTGTCAGCTATCCGCCAGGTCAGCATCCAGCATCGCCCGCGCCTCATAAGCCTGACGAACAGGCGCAAACGAGCGCCGATGAATCGGCGTAGGCCCCAGACGCGCCAACGCTTCCAGATGAGCGGGCGTCGGATACCCTTTGTGCCCGCCCATGCCGTAGCCGGGATAGATCAGCTCAAACGCCGCCATCTCCCGGTCACGGCTCACCTTGGCCAGGATCGACGCCGCCGCGATGGCCGGCACCTTGGCATCGCCCTGCACCACGGGAGCGCTGGGCACCGCCAGTTTCGGGCAGCGGTTGCCGTCGATCAACGCCAGTTTCGGCGTCACGTGCAGGCCCTCCACCGCGCGCTGCATGGCCAGCATGGTGGCGTGCAGGATGTTCAGCTCGTCGATTTCGTCGACCTCGGCGCGCGCGATGCACCAGCTCAGGGCCTTTTCGCAGATCTCGTCGTAGAGCTTCTCGCGCTTGGCCTCGGTGAGCTTCTTGGAGTCATTGAGGCCAAGGATGGGCCGGTTCGGGTCGAGGATCACCGCCGCGGTGACCACCGCGCCACACAGTGGGCCGCGGCCGACTTCGTCGACGCCGGCCACCAGCTCTTCGACCAAGGTGTAGTCCAGGCCCATTTGCAATTGGTTGCTCATTGTTTCGCCAGCAGTGCCAGCACCCCGTCGGCGGCCTGGTTGGAGGCATCGCGACGCAAGGTGCGGTGAATGTCATCGAAGCCCTGGGTCTGCGCTTCCCCCCCTTCCAGCAAGGGTAGCAAATGATCGACCAGGGCCTGGGGAGTAGCGGCGTCTTGCAGCAACTCGGGCACCAGCATGCGCTGGGCCAACAGGTTGGGCAGCGACACGTAAGGGCTTTTCACCAGCCGCTTGAGGATCCAGTAAGTCAGGCCTGCCAGGCGATAGGCGACCACCATGGGGCGCTTGTACAGCAGCGCTTCCAGGGTGGCGGTGCCAGAGGCGATCAAGACCGCGTCGCAGGCCGCCAGGGCGCGATGGGACTGGCCGTCCAGCAAGGTCAGGGGCAGGTCACGGCCGATTAGCATCGCCTCCAGCTGGGCGCGCCGCGTGGCGTTGGCGCACGGCACCACGAAGCGCACATCGGGGCGCAGGGCCAGCAGGCGCTGGGCAGCGTCCAGGAACAGCTCGCCCAGTCGCCCGACCTCACCGCCACGGCTGCCGGGCATCAGCGCCACCACCGGGCCAGTGCCTGGCAGGGCCAGTTCGGCGCGGGCCTGGGCCTTGTCGGCCTGCAACGGGATGGTGTCGGCCAGGGGGTGACCGACAAACCGCACCGGCACGCCCTTCTCTTCATAGAACCGCGCCTCGAAAGGCAACAGCGTGAGCATCAGGTCGCAGCCCTCGCGGATCTTCAGCACGCGCTTCTGCCGCCAGGCCCACACGGAGGGGCTGACGTAGTGCACGGTCTTGATCCCGGCCTGGCGCAATTTCAGTTCCAGGGTCAGGTTGAAGTCCGGTGCGTCGATACCGATGAAGACGTCGGGCTTGCGCTCGATCAGGGTCTGGATCAGTTGCTTGCGGCGCCCCAGCAACTCACGCAGGCGCCCCAGCACTTCCACCAAACCCATCACGGCCAGGCGCTCCATGGGAAACTCGGAGACCAGCCCCTGGGCTTCCATCAGTGGCCCGCCCACGCCCATGAACTCGATGTCCGGGTGCCGGGCCTTGAGTGCCTGCATCAGGCCGGCGCCCAGGATGTCACCACTGGCCTCGCCCGCCACCAGGGCGACGCGCAGTTTGCCTGGCAACGCCATCAGCGGGTAATGCCGCGCGTCGAGGTCTGGATGGAGCGCAGGAACACGTCCACTTCCGGGTATTGGGCAGCCGGCTCGGCCAGCTCGGCGATGGCCTGCTCCACGGTCAGGCCCTGGCGGTATACCACCTTGTAGGCCCTACGCAGCGCATGAATGACCTCGTCACTGAAACCACGGCGGCGCATGCCTTCGAAGTTCATGCTACGGGCTTCGGCCGGGTTGCCGAACACGGTGACGTACGCGGGCACGTCCTTGCCGATGGCGGTACCCATGCCGGAAAAGCTGTGGGTGCCGATATGGCAGTACTGATGCACCAGGGTGAAACCGGACAGAATCGCCCAGTCGTCCACGTGCACGTGGCCAGCCAGCGCGGTGTTGTTGACCAGGATGCAGTGGTTGCCGATGACGCTGTCGTGGCCGATGTGGGCATAGGCCATGATCAGATTATGGTCACCCAGGGTGGTTTCAGCGCGGTCCTGAATGGTGCCGCGGTGAATGGTCACGCCTTCGCGAATGACGTTGTGGTCACCGATGACCAGGCGCGTGTCCTCACCCTTGTACTTGAGGTCAGGGGTGTCTTCGCCTACCGAGGAAAACTGGTAGATGCGGTTGTGCTTACCGATTTTGGTCGGCCCCTTGAGAATCACGTGGGGGCCGATGACCGTCCCCTCGCCGATTTCCACGCCAGCGCCGATGATCGACCAAGGGCCGACCTCGACGCCGTCAGCCAAGATGGCCGAAGGGTCGATGATGGCGCGAGGGTCAATCAAACTCATAGTTTACGTTCCGCACAGATGATTTCAGCCGAGCACACCGGCTTGCCGTCCACCGAGGCCTGGCACTCGAATTTCCAGATCTGACGCTTGCAGCTGATGAACTTGGCTTCCAGGATCAGTTGGTCACCCGGCAGCACCGGCTGGCGGAAACGCAGCTTGTCCGAACCCACGAAGTAGTACAGGGTGCCGTCAGCCGGCTTCACGTCCAGCATCTTGAAACCAAGAATACCAGCTGCCTGGGCCATTGCCTCGATGATCAGCACGCCCGGCATGATCGGGTGCGCTGGGAAGTGGCCGTTGAAGAATGGCTCGTTGATGCTGACATTCTTGTAGGCGCGAATGCGCTGTGCCTCGACGTCCAGCTCCACTACCCGGTCCACCAGCAGGAACGGGTAACGGTGAGGCAGGTATTCGCGAATCTCGTTGATGTCCATCATTTCGGGGGGAAGCCTGTATAAAAGATAGGGAGCGCGCGACTGACGCGCAGCACTCCTATTGCAAATCAAGGAGGCAGTTTAGCGGCTGTGCACACTTGATATGGAAATGGTATCAGCCATCAGATGATGCTTTGTCGTCCGGGGTCACGGACTGGACACGCTTTTCTACCTGTTTCAAGCGACGGAACATGTCGTCGATCTGTCGCAGGCGGGCCGCGCTCTTGCGCCACTCACCCGCTGGCTGCATCGCCGTGCCCGAGGAATACGCCCCGGGTTCGGTGATGGAATGGGTCACCATGGTCATGCCGGTAATGAACACTCCGTCACAGATGTCGATGTGGCCTACCAGGCCAACGCCGCCTGCCAGCATGCAGTTCTTGCCGATCCGGGTGCTGCCGGAAATACCGACGCACGCGGCCATGGCGGTGTTATCGCCGATCTGCACGTTGTGGGCAATCTGGATCTGGTTGTCGAGCTTGACGCCATTGCCGATGACGGTATCGGCCAGGGCACCGCGGTCCACGGCCGTATTGACGCCGATTTCCACGTCATCGCCGATGCTGACGCCGCCGATCTGAGCGATCTTGTTCCACACGCCTTTCTGGTTGGCGAAGCCGAAGCCTTCACCGCCCAGCACCGCGCCGGACTGGATGACCACACGCTTGCCGATGCGGACATCGTGGTACAGGGTCACGCGCGGGGCCAGCCAGCCACCTTCGCCGATCACGCAACGGGCACCAATGAAGCAGTGGGCACCGATAGCCGTGTCGGCACCGATCTGCGCGCCGCTCTCGATGACTGCGAAGGCACCGATGCTGGCGCTTGGGTGCACCACCGCATCAGATGCCACCACAGCGCTGGCATGAATGCCGGCCGCTGCCTTGGGCTTGGGGTCGAACAGGTGGGAAACCCGGGCGTAGGCCAGGTACGGGTCCGGCACAACCAATGCCGCGCCTTCATAGCCTTCCGCGTCCGCGGCCTTGAGCAGCACGGCGGCCGCCTTGCAGTCAGGCAAGAATTTGCGGTACTGGGGGTTTGCCAGGAAGCTCAACTGACCTGGGCCGGCCTCTTGAAGAGTCGCCAGCCCAGTGATGTCGGTGTCCTCGCTGCCCCGCAGGGTGGCACCGAGGAACTCGGCCAATTGGCCGAGTTTCAGGGTTGCAGTCATGATCAGCGCGCTTTGTTCATGCGCTCGATGACTTGGCGAGTGATGTCATATTGCGGTTTGACATCGATCACTGCGCCGCGCTCGAGCACCAGGTCAAAGCCGCCATTCTTGATGACTTCTTCAACGGCACCGTCCAGCTTCGGTTTCAGTTGTTTCAGCATGTCGCGGTCAGCATTGGCCTTGGCTTCGTTCAGTTCCTTGGACTGGAACTGGAAGTCGCGGGCCTTCTGCTTGAAGTCCAGTTCCAGCTTCTCGCGGTCGCCTTGTGGCAGCTTGTCGCCGCCGCTGACCAGGCGGTCCTGGATGCCCTTGGCACTGCTTTCCAGCGCCTTGAGCTTGGTCAGTTGCGGGCCGAATTTTTTCTCGGCGTCCACGGCGTATTGCTTGGCCGCGTCAGACTCCAGCAGGGCCATCTGATAGTTCAGCACGGCAATTTTCATGTCAGCGAACGCGGGGGTAGCGGTAGCGGCCAGGGTGGCAGCCAGAAGAACCATTTGAGTCAACTTACGCACGATGCACTCCTACAGAAACTGTTGTCGGTCGGGCAGACCTCAGAAGGTCTGGCCCAGGGAGAATTGGAAGATCTGGGTTTCGGAATAGTCCGGCTTCTTGATCGGCGTCGCCAGGCTGAAGCTCAGAGGACCCAGCGCGGTGACCCAGGTCACGCCCAGACCGACGGAGGCGGCCATTTGCGAGAAGTCGACGCTGGAGCAAGCCTGCGAGGTCTTGGAGCAATTGGTATCGAAGGTGCTACCCATATCCAGGAAGAGCGATGTACGCAAAGAACGCTGATCCTTGACGAACGGCATCGGGAACAGAACTTCTGCGCCACCGGTGATCAGGACGTTGCCACCAAACGCTTCAGGATCCTGGTCCGGATCTTCCAAGGTGCCGCGCACTGGATCGAGCTTGCTCGGCGTACTACGTGGGCCCAGGGTACTGTCCTTGAAACCACGAACCGAGTTGAAACCACCAGCGTAATAGTTCTCGTAGAATGGCAGTCCATGGGTATCGCCGAAGCCGTCACCGTAGCCCAGCTCGGAGTGCAGGCGAAGGGTATAGGTATCAGTAATTGGGGCGAACAGTTGGCCACGGTAGTCGATCTTGTAGAACGACAGGTCACTGCCCGGCGTGGTTGTCTCGAACGTCAAGCTTTGCGAGTGACCACGAGTAGGTAGCGTGCCTTTGTTAAGGGTCGAATCAGACCAGCCTACCGATGCCTTCAGGTTGGTGAAGCTACTACCTTCTTTCTCGATGAAGTCAAAGATCTCTTCAACCGTATAGTCACCCGTGCTGATCTGGTCGCGCTGCAGCGTCAAACCATAGGTCATGCGCGACGTTTCGCTGATCGGGTAGCCGAACGTCACACCAGCGCCGTAGCTGTCCACCGAGTAGCTGGAGATATCGACGTCGAGGTCGCTGTAGTCGGTCTTGCGGTAGAACGCGTTGTAACCCAGGCTGACACCGTCCGGCGTGAAGTACGGGTCGACGTAGCTGAAGTTGTAGCGGGTCTGGTACTCGGACTTGGTCAGGCCGATGGACACCTTGTTACCGGTACCCAGGAAGTTGCTCTGGCTGATCGAACCACCCAGGATCAGGCCGGCGCTCTGGGCGAAACCGACGCTGGCGGTGATCGAACCGGAGGCTTGCTCTTCCACGGAGTAGTTCACGTCGACCTGGTCATCCACGCCCGGAACGGCTGGGGTCTCGACGTTGACTTCCTTGAAGTAGCCCAGGCGCTCCAGGCGGGTCTTGGACTGGTCGATCAGGTAGGTCGACGCCCAGCCACCTTCCATCTGGCGCATTTCGCGGCGCAGTACCTTGTCATCGGTCTTGGTGTTGCCGCGGTAGTTGATGCGGTTCACATAGGCGCGCTTGCCCGGGTCGACCACGAAGGTGATGTCCACGGTGTGGTCATCGTCATGGGGGGTAGGCACACCGTTGACGTTGGCGAAGGTGTAGCCGTCGTTACCCAGGCGGCGAGTGATCAGCTCCGAGGTAGTGGTCATCAGCTTGCGCGAGAACACCTGGCCTTTCTGCACCAGCAGCAGGGCCTTGACCTGGTCTTCCGGCACCTTCAGGTCACCGGACAGCTTGACGTCACGAACGTTGTACTTCTGGCCTTCGTTGATGTTGACCGTGATGTAGACGCTTTTCTTGTCCGGGGTAATGGACACCTGGGTGGAGGTGATGTCCATGTTGATGTAGCCGCGGTCCAGGTAGTAGGAACGCAGGCGCTCAAGGTCACCCGACAGTTTTTCACGGGCGTACTTGTCGTCGTTCTTGAAGAACGACAACCAGTTGGTGGTCTTGAGCTGGAATTGATCGGTCAGGTCTTCTTCGGAGAATACCGTGTTGCCCACCACGTTGATGTGCTGGATGGCGGCGACGGTACCTTCGTTGATCTTGATCTTCAGGCTCACGCGGTTGCGCGGCTGCGGCACCACGTCGGCGTCCACGGTAGCCGAATAACGGCCCTGGGCCACGTACTGGCGCTGCAACTCGTTACGCACACCTTCAAGGGTAGCGCGCTGGAAGATCTCGCCCTCGGCAAGACCGGACTGCTTGAGCCCTTTCATCAGGTCTTCGGTGCTGATGGCCTTGTTGCCTTCGATCTCGATACTGGAGACCGACGGGCGCTCGACTACACTGATAACCAGGACGTTGCCGTCGCGGCCCAGCTGGATATCTTGAAAGAAACCGGTCTTGAACAGCGCGCGAGTGGAATCCACCAGGCGTCGATCATCCGCTTCGTCGCCCACGTTCAATGGCAAGGCACCAAACACGCTGCCGGCGGATACCCGCTGCAAGCCGTTGACACGAATATCAGAGATTTTGAAGGACTCGGCGTGAACTTCGGTGACCATCAATGCGGCAAGAACCGCAGTAAGCAGCAGACGTTTCATGAAGTCCTTTCTTATTCCAACTGGCAATAAGCAAACTGCCGCAAAGGCGGCAGGTTCGCAATTGAGCGAAGCTTTACAGTCGACCCAAATCGTTGATCAGGGCAAGCAACATCACCCCGACTACCAAACTGATACCGATCTGGATCCCCCAACCCTGTACCCGATCCGACACCGGGCGACCACGCACCCATTCGATCAGGTAGAACAACAAGTGCCCCCCATCCAACACGGGGATGGGCAGCAAATTCAGAACCCCCAGGCTAATGCTCAGGTAGGCGAGGAAATTCAGGAAATCCCCAACGCCCGACTGGGCTGAAGCGCCCGCCACTTTAGCAATGGTTATCGGTCCACTCAAGTTTTTTACCGAGAGCTCGCCGAACAGCATTTTCTTCAGCGAATCAAGGGTCAGCACGCTCATGGTCCAGGTGCGGCTGGCGCCCTCGCCGATCGCGGCGAGCGGGCCATAGCGGACCTCGCGGGTCATCTCGGCCGGCCATTGCACGGCCTTCACGCCCGCGCCCAGGTAACCCGCGGCCTCCTTGCCTTCGCCGCGCGAGGCCAAGGTCACTGGCACGTCCAGTTGCTGGTCGTCACGCTGCACGCGCAGGGTGACCTTGGCGTCCGGGCGCTCGCGAACCTGGTCTACTACCTGCTGCCAGTCACCCAGCGCCTTGCCGTCGAGCGCCAGCAGACGGTCGCCGGTTTTCAGACCGGCGGCCTGGGCCGGCCCCTTCGGATCGAGCTCGGCCAGCACCGGTTCCAGCGCCGGGCGCCATGGCCGGATACCCAGGGAACGAATGGGGTCTGGCTCATCGGTACCTTGCAGCCAGTGGTCCAGCGCCAGGGTGTGCGGTTCATCCGCCGAAGAACCCTGTGGGCGCACATTGATCTGCAACGAGCCACTTTCGCCCAGGCGACGCACCAACTGCAGGTTTACCTGGGACCAGCCGCTGGTGGCTTCGCCGTCCACGGAGACGATTTCAGCGTTGGCTGGCAACCCCGCCGTCGCCGCGATGCTGCCCGCCTCGACGCTACCGATGACAGGGCGCACCTGCTGGCTGCCCAGCATGGCCAGCACCCAGAAGAAAAACAGGGCCAGCAGGAAATTGGCCACCGGGCCCGCGGCCACGATGGCAATGCGTTGCCCCACGCGCTTGCGGTTGAAGGCCTGGTCCAGTTGCTCGACCGGCACGTCGCCCTCACGCTCGTCGAGCATCTTCACGTAGCCGCCCAACGGGATGGCCGCCACCACGTACTCGGTGCCCTGGCGGTCATGCCAGCGCAGCAGCGGCATGCCAAAGCCCACGGAAAACCGCAGCACCTTCACGCCACAGCGCCGCGCGACCCAGAAATGGCCGAATTCGTGAAAAGTGACCAGTACACCCAATGCCACCAGGGTACCGACAATCATGTAGAGCGCACTCATAACTCTCTCCGAATAGCGTCGCGGCGCGGATCAAGCGGTGCGCAGGCACACCGCGCGATCAGCGCCCGTGGCGATTCAACCATTGCCCGGCCAGCTCCCTTGCCCGTGTGTCGGCGGCGAACACCGCGTCCAGCGCGTCCAGCGCAACGACAGGCTCCAGGCTCACGACATCCTCGATCATACGCGCGATCTCCGGATAACGGATGCGCCGCTCGAGAAATGCCGCCACTGCCACTTCGTTGGCAGCATTGAGCATTGTCGGCGCGCTGTTCCCGGCTTCCGCGGCCTGACGCGCCAGGCGCAGGCACGGGAAGCGCAGTTCGTCCGGCGCTTCGAAATCCAGGCGTCCGACCGCGAACAGGTCCAGCGGCGCGACCCCGGAATCGATACGCTCAGGCCATGACAGGGCATGGGCGATGGGGGTGCGCATGTCCGGGTTGCCCATCTGGGCCAGCACCGAACCGTCGACATAGTCGACCATGGAGTGAATCACACTTTGGCGATGCACCACCACCTCGACCTGCTGGGGGCGCGCGTCGAACAGCCAGCACGCCTCGATCAGCTCCAGGCCCTTGTTCATCATGGTGGCCGAGTCGACCGAGATCTTGCGGCCCATGGACCAGTTGGGGTGGGCGCACGCCTGCTCCGGCGTCACTTGCTCCAACTGGGCCAACGGCGTTTCGCGGAACGGCCCACCACTGGCCGTCAGCAGGATGCGGCGCACCCCTACCCGCCCCAGACCCGAGGAGAAGTCCCGAGGCAGGCACTGAAAGATCGCGTTGTGCTCGCTGTCGATGGGCAGCAGCACCGCGCCGCTGCGGCGCACGGCGTCCATGAACAGGGCACCGGACATCACCAGCGCTTCCTTGTTGGCCAGCAAGACTTTCTTGCCGGCTTCCACAGCCGCCAGGGTCGGGCGCAGGCCCGCCGCGCCGACGATTGCCGCCATCACGGCGTCAACGCTTGGGTCGGCCGCCACCTGGCACAGCCCCTCCTCGCCCACCAGCACTTCGGCAGCCAGGCCCGCGACCCGCAGGCCGGCCTGCATACGCTGGGCGCCAGCGGCGTCAGGTACCACCACGCACCGGGGCCGGTGCTTGACACACAAGGCCAGCAACTCGTCCAGGCGCGAGAACCCGCTGAGGGCAAACACCTGGTAGCGCTCAGGGTGGCGTGCAACCACATCCAGCGTGCTCAAGCCAATGGAACCGGTGGCTCCCAGCACGGTGATCAGTTGAGGCTTGCTCACAGCGCGCTCCAATTGGCCGCCCACAGCAGCACCGCGAACACCGGAATGGCCGCGGTAAGGCTGTCGATACGGTCGAGGATACCGCCATGGCCAGGCAGCAGGTTGCTGCTGTCCTTGATCCCGGCGCGGCGCTTGAACATGCTTTCGGTCAGGTCACCCACCACCGACAGCGCCACCACGATGGCAGCGCCGATCAGGCACAGCAGGGTTTCGCCAAACCCCCAGTGGCGCACCTGGCCGACCACCAGGGTAATGACCAGGCTCACGGCCATGCCGCCGTAGAAGCCGGCCCAGCTCTTGCCCGGGCTGACCTGCGGGGCCAGCTTGCGCTTGCCGAAGGCCCTGCCGGAGAAGTAGGCGCCAATGTCGGCGGCCCAGACCAGCACCATCACCGCCAGAATCAGCCAATTGCCCTGGCCCTGCGCCTTGATGAGCACCAGGCCCTGCCACGCGGGCAGCAAGATGAGCAAACCGATCAACAGCTTGCAGGCCACACTGGACCAGTGCTCGCTGGTACCGGGGAACGTCAGCACCAGGTACGTGGCTACCCCCCACCAGATCAGCGCTGCCGCCAGCACGAAAGGCGCCAGGGCAGGCGACAGATACAGGAAGAACAAGGCCGCCGCCACCACGACGGCGAAGGCCATGCGTGCAGACTGGGCTTCAAAACCGGCCAGACGGGCCCACTCCCAACCACCCAGGGTCACCACCAGGCCGATGAACAGGGCAAACGCGCCGCCGTCGAGCAGGAAGAAACCGCACAGGGCGATCGGCAACAAGATCAGCGCTGTCATGATGCGTTGTTTAAGCATTAAGCACGGGCTCCGGCTTCCACCTGCTCGCTGGTCTTACCGAAGCGGCGCTGGCGCGAAGCGAAATCGGCCAGCGCGGTGCGCATGGCGTCGTGTTTGAAGTCCGGCCAGAACAGGTCGGAGAAGTACAGCTCGGCGTAAGCCAGCTGCCAGAGCAGGAAGTTGCTGATACGCCGCTCGCCTCCCGTGCGGATGCACAGGTCGGGCAACGGCAGGTCGCCCGTGGACAGGCAGGTCTGCAACAACCCGGGGGTAATATCGTCCGGGCGCAGGTGCCCGGCCTGGACTTCGCGCGCCAGCCGCTGGGCGGCCTGGGCGATGTCCCACTGGCCGCCATAATTGGCGGCGATCTGCAGCACGAAACGGTCGCTGCCGGCAGTCAGTGCTTCGGCTTCGCGCATGGAAGCCTGCAGTTCAGGATGAAAGCGCGAGCGATCGCCGATGATGCGCAGGCTGATGCGGTTTTCATTCAGGCGCCGAGCCTCACGGCGCAGCGCCGTGAGGAACAGCTCCATGAGGGCCCCGACCTCTTCGGCAGGCCGCTGCCAGTTTTCACTGGAGAAGGCGAAGAGCGTCAGGACCTCGACCTTGGCCTCAGCACACACCTCAATGACCGCACGAACGGCGTCAACGCCAGCCTTGTGCCCGGCGATACCAGGCAACAGGCGTTTTTTCGCCCAGCGATTATTCCCATCCATGATGATCGCAACGTGTCGCGGTACCGAGGTCGGCACAGTCAGCTTGGTCTTTTCCATGGAAACGCGCGGATCCTTCTTATACAGCCATCAAATCGGCTTCTTTCTGCTTCACGGCCACTTCGATTTCGGCCACGAACTTGTCCGTCAGCTTCTGGATGTCGTCAGCGGCGCGGCGCTCTTCGTCTTCGCTGATTTCCTTTTCCTTGACCAGGTCTTTCAGCTGGCCCAGGGCATCGCGACGGATATTGCGCACGGCAACGCGGCCGTCTTCAGCGGCTTCACGCGCCTGCTTGGTGAAGCCCTTGCGGGTTTCCTCGGTCAGCGCTGGCATGGAGATCAGCAGCAGTTCGCCCAGGTTGGTCGGGTTGAAACCCAGGCCCGAGCTCTGGATGGCCTTGTCGACGGCCGCCAGCATGTTGCGCTCGAAGGCGACGACCTGCAGGGTACGCGAGTCCTTCACGGTCACGTTGGCGACCTGGTTCAGGGGGGTGTCGGCGCCGTAGTACGGCACCATCACGCCGCCCAGGATGCTGGGGTGGGCCTGACCGGTACGGATGCGGCTGAACGCGTGGGCCAGCGACTCCAGGGATTTCTGCATGCGCTCTTGCGCGTCTTTCTTGATTTCGTTGATCATTCTTCGCCTTCCTCGATCAGAGTTCCTTCAGCGCCGCCCACTACGATATTCAGCAGAGCGCCAGGCTTGTTCATGTTAAACACCCGCAACGGCATGTTGTGGTCGCGGCACAGGCAGATGGCGGTCAGGTCCATCACACCCAGCTTGCGGTCCAGCACTTCATCGTACGTCAGGCGGTCAAATTTCTCAGCATGCGGATCCTTGAATGGATCGGCAGTGTACACACCATCGACCTTCGTTGCCTTCAGCACCACGTCGGCACCGATCTCGATGGCACGCAGGCACGCGGCGGAGTCGGTGGTGAAGAACGGGTTGCCAGTACCGGCAGCGAAAATCACCACGTCGCCGGACTTGAGCAGGCGGTCGGCCTTGCGGCGGTCGTAGTGGTCGGTCACGCCAACCATGGTGATCGCAGACATGACGATGGCCGGGATGTTGGAACGCTCCAGGGCGTCACGCATTGCCAGGGCGTTCATCACGGTCGCCAGCATACCCATGTGGTCGCCGGTGACGCGATCCATGCCGGCTTCGCTCAGGGCGGCGCCTCGGAACAGGTTGCCACCGCCGATGACCAGGCCTACCTGAACACCGATACCCACCAACTGGCCAACTTCCAGGGCCATGCGATCCAGCACCTTCGGGTCGATACCGAAGTCTTCCGAGCCCATCAGGGCCTCGCCGCTAAGTTTGAGCAAAATGCGTTTATAGCGAGGTTGACGACCACTCACCTGCTGAGCCATTGCGAATCTCTCCTGCGGCGTTAAAAAATTCTGGGCGGGCTGTTTGCAGCCTGCGCTAACTCTAGCTTGGCACCGCTGCGGCGCCATCGGAAGCGGCCTTGTAAGCCAGGATTCCGTCTTTCATTTTGACAAAGAGGCTGCGCGCGTGAGCGGGCAGCCTCTTTGGGGCGACAGTGGTAAGACCGTCTTACTGCTTGGCAGCAGCCAGCTGGGCGGCAACTTCTTCAGCGAAGTTGTCGACTGGCTTCTCGATGCCTTCACCGACTTTGAAGTAGGTGAACGAAACGATTTCAGCACCCGCTTTCTTGGCCAGTTCGCCAACCTTGACTTCAGGGTTCTTGACGAACGCCTGCTCGACCAGGGAGGCTTCAGCCAGGAACTTCTTGATGCGGCCGTCGATCATGTTGGCAACGATGTTCTCAGGCTTGCCTTTGATCTTGTCTTCGTTCAGTTGCAGGAAGACGGCCTTTTCGCGCTCGATGGCTTCAGCCGAGACTTCCGATGGCAGCAGGAACTCAGGGTTGCTGGCAGCCACGTGCATGGCGATGTCTTTGGCCAGCTCTGGGTTGCCGCCTTTCAGGGCAACCACGACGCCGATCTTGTTACCGTGCAGGTAAGCGTCGACCACGTCACCTTCAACACGTACCAGACGGCGAATGTTGACGTTTTCGCCAACTTTGGCAACCAGGGCTTCGCGAGCGGTTTCCTGAGCGGCGATCAGCGGAGCTGCGTCGGTCAGTTTGTCTTCCAGGGCTTTTTCAACGCTGGCGGCCACGAAGTCCTTGAAGTCACCCTGCAGGGCCAGGAAGTCGGTCTGCGAGTTCACTTCCAGGATAACGGCGGACTTGTTGTCAGCAGCGACCTTGACAGCGATAGCGCCTTCGGCGGCAATGTTGCCAGCTTTCTTGGCGGCCTTGATGGCGCCCGAAGCACGCATGTCGTCGATTGCTTTTTCGATGTCGCCGCCAGCCTTGGTCAAGGCTTTCTTGCAGTCCATCATGCCTTCGCCGGTACGCTCGCGCAGTTCTTTGACCAACGCTGCAGTAATTTCTGCCATTTCAAAATCCTCTTGGATAGGTTTTCAACCATTCCACCCGATTGGCACGGGCGCTCAATTCGTGAAGCTTGCCAGCTACTGCGTTGAAAAAATGCAATGACTACACCGGCAAGGTTCTCAAGGTGGCAAAAAGGGGGCCTAGCCCCCTTTTTGCGTACCGAGTAAACGCTGGGCGTCTAGACTCAGCCTTCTACCGCTGCAGCAGGTGCGTCCTGGACGTACTCTTCGGTACCGCCAGCAACGTGGTTGCGGCCACGGATAACGGCATCAGCCATCGAACCCATGTACAGCTGGATAGCGCGGATGGCGTCATCGTTGCCTGGGATGATGTAGTCAACGCCTTCTGGGCTGGAGTTGGTATCGACTACGCCGATGACCGGGATACCCAGCTTGTTGGCTTCGGTGATCGCGATGCGCTCGTGATCAACGTCGATGACGAACAGTGCGTCAGGCAGACCGCCCATGTCCTTGATACCACCCAGGGAGCGATCCAGTTTTTCCAGATCACGGGTGCGCATCAGGGCTTCTTTCTTGGTCAGCTTGGCGAAGGTGCCATCTTCGGCCTGGGTTTCCAGGTCGCGCAGACGCTTGATCGAAGCACGGATGGTTTTGAAGTTGGTCAGCATGCCGCCCAACCAGCGGTGGTCGACGTACGGCGAACCGCAACGTGCTGCTTCTTCAGCAACGATCTTGCCAGCCGAACGCTTGGTGCCGACGAACAGGATCTTGTTCTTGCCCTGAGCCAGGCGCTCTACGAACGTCAGAGCGTCGTTGAACATTGGCAGGGTTTTTTCCAGGTTGATGATGTGAATCTTGTTGCGCGCGCCGAAAATGTACTTGCCCATTTTCGGGTTCCAGTAACGGGTCTGGTGGCCGAAGTGCACACCGGCCTTCAGCATATCGCGCATATTGACTTGGGACATGATAGTTCCTTGATAAGTCGGGTTAGGCCTCCACGTACCCCAATGACCAACCAGCAGCTTGAGCTGAAGGCACCCAGGTCATCGTGCCGATACGTGTGTGGGTTTGGTGCTTTCGGGGCTATCCCCGGAAAGCGGCGCATTTTATACCACAGAACCTTTGCCAGCGAAACCCGAATTCACGTTGTCGATCAACGACTTTTGCGTGCGGGCTTGATTCGCGCAACAATGGCCCTATCAACTCTATATAGAGAAGCGATGCCTGGCGACAGTTCCGGCTGCCGGTCGTCTGGTAGAATCGTTTCATTTCGTGTTTGCCTGCGCCGTGAAGCGCCGAGAGAGCCTGTATGACCGTCACCATCAAAACCCCCGAGGACATCGAGCACATGCGCGTTGCCGGCCGCCTGGCCGCGCAAGTGCTGGAAATGATCGAACCGCACGTCAAGCCCGGCGTGACCACCGAGGAACTGGACCGTCTGTGCCATGACTTCATCGTCAATGAACAGAAGGCCATCCCCGCGCCGCTGAACTACAAGGGTTTCCCCAAGTCGATCTGCACCTCCATCAATCACGTGGTGTGCCACGGCATTCCCGGCGACAAGGTTCTGAAGGACGGCGACACCCTGAACATCGACGTCACGGTCATCAAGGATGGCTACCACGGCGACACCAGCCGCATGTTCCACGTGGGCACCGTGCCGGCCTGGGCCGAGCGCCTGTCCAAGGTGACCCAGGAATGCCTGTACAAGGCCATTGAACTGGTGAAGCCGGGCTGCCGCCTGGGCGACATCGGCGAAGTCATCCAGAAGCACGCGGAAAAGAATGGTTTCTCGGTGGTGCGCGAATTCTGCGGCCACGGCATCGGCAAGGTCTTCCACGAAGAGCCACAGATCCTGCACTACGGCCGCGCCGGCACCGGGATGGAGTTGAAGGAAGGCATGACCTTCACCATCGAGCCGATGATCAACCAGGGCAAGGCCGACACCAAGGTGCTGGGCGACGGCTGGACGGCCATCACCAAGGACCGCAAGCTGTCGGCCCAGTGGGAACACACCCTGGTGGTCACTGCTACTGGCTATGAGATCTTCACCCTGCGGGCGGACGATACCATCCCACGCGTTTCGGCGTAGGGCTTGATTGAGGTGGTGGGACTTTCCCGAGCAAGCTCGGTCCCATACCCTTCGCGGCAGTGGTGCCAGGAAGGCAAAGCACTTAGCCTCTGGGCGCACCAGGGTAAGACCTGCGGGCTACCAAGGGCCAAGAGCTTTGCATGATTGACACCCAAGGCCCGAAAGGTGTGGGACCGGGTTTGCCCGGGAAGGCCTCACCACAAAGCCACAGCCAAGAACAGCCTCACCCCCAACACAGTTCAGGAAGGCCTATTCGATGCCCCAGGTGGATCCGGAGTTGTTCGATCGCGGTCAGTTCCAGGCGGAACTGGCCCTCAAGGCGAGCCCCATCGCCGCCTTCAAGAAAGCCATTCGCCAGGCCCGCGAGGTACTGGACGGGCGGTTTCGCAGCGGCCGGGACATTCGGCGGCTGATCGAGGACCGCGCCTGGTTCGTCGATAATATCCTGCAGCAGGCCTGGAACCAGTTCGACTGGAGCGAAGAGGCCGATATCGCCCTGGTGGCGGTGGGCGGCTACGGGCGTGGCGAACTGCACCCCTACTCCGACATCGACCTGCTGATCCTGCTGGAAAGCTCGGACCATGAGACGTTCCGCGATTCCATCGAGCGCTTTCTCACCCTGCTGTGGGACATCGGCCTGGAAGTGGGCCAGAGCGTGCGCTCCATCGAAGAGTGCGCCGAGCAGGCCCGCGGTGACCTGACCATCATCACCAACCTGATGGAAAGCCGCACCGTGGCCGGCCCCGAGCGCCTGCGCAAGCGCATGCTGGAAGTCACCAGCACCGCGAACATGTGGCCCAGCAAGGAATTCTTTCTGGCCAAGCGCGCCGAGCAGAAAGCCCGGCACCACAAGTACAACGACACCGAATACAACCTGGAACCCAACGTCAAGGGCTCACCCGGCGGGTTGCGTGACATTCAGACCATCCTCTGGGTGGCGCGGCGCCAATATGGCACCCTGAACCTGCACGCGCTGGCCGGCGAGGGTTTCCTGCTGGAAAGCGAGAACAACCTGCTGGCCAGCTCCCAGGAGTTCCTGTGGAAGGTGCGCTACGCCCTGCACATGCTGGCCGGGCGCGCCGAAGACCGTTTGCTGTTCGACCACCAGCGCAGCATCGCCGGGCTGCTGGGCTTCAAGGACAGCGACGCGAAGCTGGCCATCGAACGCTTCATGCAGAAGTACTACCGTGTGGTGATGAGCATCGCCGAGCTCAGTGACCTCATCATTCAGCATTTCGAGGAAGTGATCCTGGCCGATGACGTGGGCAGCGTTACCCTGCCGATCAACTCGCGCTTCCAGTTGCACGACGGCTACATCGAAGCCACCCATGCCAACGTGTTCAAACGCACGCCGTTCGCCATGCTGGAAATTTTCGTGCTGATGGCGCAGAACCCCGAGATCAAGGGTGTGCGCGCGGACACCATTCGCCTGCTGCGCGAACATCGTCACCTGATCGACGATGATTTTCGCAATGACATTCGCAATACCAGCCTGTTCATCGAGCTGTTCAAGTGCGAGATCGGCATTCACCGCAACCTGCGGCGCATGAACCGCTATGGCATTCTGGGGCGCTACCTGCCCGAATTCGGCCATATCGTGGGGCAGATGCAGCACGACCTGTTCCATATCTATACCGTGGACGCCCACACGCTGAACCTGATCAAGCACCTGCGCAAGTTGCAGTACACGCCGGTGTCGGAGAAATTCCCGCTGGCCAGCAAGCTCATGGGCCAGTTACCCAAGCCGGAGCTGATCTACCTGGCCGGCCTGTATCACGACATTGGCAAGGGCCGCCACGGCGACCACTCGGACCTGGGTGCCATCGACGCCGAGGCTTTCTGCCAACGCCACCAGTTGCCCCTGTGGGACAGCCGCCTGATCGTCTGGCTGGTGCAGAACCACCTGGTGATGTCCACCACCGCCCAGCGCAAGGACTTGTCCGACCCACAGGTCATCCATGACTTCGCCCAACTGGTGGGCGACCAGACGCACCTGGACTACCTCTACGTGTTGACCGTGGCCGATATCAATGCCACCAACCCCAGCCTGTGGAACAGCTGGCGCGCCAGCCTGCTGCGCCAACTGTTCACCGAGACCAAGCGCGCCCTGCGCCGCGGCCTGGAGAACCCGCTGGACCGCGAAGAGCAGATCCGCCAGACCCAGAGCGCGGCCCTGGACATTCTGGTGCGCGCCGGCACCGGGATGGAGTTGAAGGAAGGCATGACCTTCACCATCGAGCCGATGATCAACCAGGGCAAGGCCGACACCAAGGTGCTGGGCGACGGCTGGACGGCCATCACCAAGGACCGCAAGCTGTCGGCCCAGTGGGAACACACCCTGGTGGTCACTGCTACTGGCTATGAGATCTTCACCTTGCGGGCGGACGATACCATCCCACGCGTTTCGGCGTAGGGCTTGATCGAGGTGGTGGGACTTTCCCGAGCAAGCTCGGTCCCATACCCTTCGCGGCAGTGGTGCCAGGAAGGCAAAGCACTTAGCCTCTGGGCGCACCAGGGTAAGACCTGCGGGCTACCAAGGGCCAAGAGCTTTGCATGATTGACACCCAAGGTCCGAAAGGTGTGGGACCGGGTTTGCCCGGGAAGGCCTCACCACAAAGCCACAGCCAAGAACAGCCTCACCCCCAACACAGTTCAGGAAGGCCTATTCGATGCCCCAGGTGGATCCGGAGTTGTTCGATCGCGGTCAGTTCCAGGCGGAACTGGCCCTCAAGGCGAGCCCCATCGCCGCCTTCAAGAAAGCCATTCGCCAGGCCCGCGAGGTACTGGACGGGCGGTTTCGCAGCGGCCGGGACATTCGGCGGCTGATCGAGGACCGCGCCTGGTTCGTCGATAATATCCTGCAGCAGGCCTGGAACCAGTTCGACTGGAGCGAAGAGGCCGATATCGCCCTGGTGGCGGTGGGCGGCTACGGGCGTGGCGAACTGCACCCCTACTCCGACATCGACCTGCTGATCCTGCTGGAAAGCTCGGACCATGAGACGTTCCGCGATTCCATCGAGCGCTTTCTCACCCTGCTGTGGGACATCGGCCTGGAAGTGGGCCAGAGCGTGCGCTCCATCGAAGAGTGCGCCGAGCAGGCCCGCGGTGACCTGACCATCATCACCAACCTGATGGAAAGCCGCACCGTGGCCGGCCCCGAGCGCCTGCGCAAGCGCATGCTGGAAGTCACCAGCACCGCGAACATGTGGCCCAGCAAGGAATTCTTTCTGGCCAAGCGCGCCGAGCAGAAAGCCCGGCACCACAAGTACAACGACACCGAATACAACCTGGAACCCAACGTCAAGGGCTCACCCGGCGGGTTGCGTGACATTCAGACCATCCTCTGGGTGGCGCGGCGCCAATATGGCACCCTGAACCTGCACGCGCTGGCCGGCGAGGGTTTCCTGCTGGAAAGCGAGAACAACCTGCTGGCCAGCTCCCAGGAGTTCCTGTGGAAGGTGCGCTACGCCCTGCACATGCTGGCCGGGCGCGCCGAAGACCGTTTGCTGTTCGACCACCAGCGCAGCATCGCCGGGCTGCTGGGCTTCAAGGACAGCGACGCGAAGCTGGCCATCGAACGCTTCATGCAGAAGTACTACCGTGTGGTGATGAGCATCGCCGAGCTCAGTGACCTCATCATTCAGCATTTCGAGGAAGTGATCCTGGCCGATGACGTGGGCAGCGTTACCCTGCCGATCAACTCGCGCTTCCAGTTGCACGACGGCTACATCGAAGCCACCCATGCCAACGTGTTCAAACGCACGCCGTTCGCCATGCTGGAAATTTTCGTGCTGATGGCGCAGAACCCCGAGATCAAGGGTGTGCGCGCGGACACCATTCGCCTGCTGCGCGAACATCGTCACCTGATCGACGATGATTTTCGCAATGACATTCGCAATACCAGCCTGTTCATCGAGCTGTTCAAGTGCGAGATCGGCATTCACCGCAACCTGCGGCGCATGAACCGCTATGGCATTCTGGGGCGCTACCTGCCCGAATTCGGCCATATCGTGGGGCAGATGCAGCACGACCTGTTCCATATCTATACCGTGGACGCCCACACGCTGAACCTGATCAAGCACCTGCGCAAGTTGCAGTACACGCCGGTGTCGGAGAAATTCCCGCTGGCCAGCAAGCTCATGGGCCAGTTACCCAAGCCGGAGCTGATCTACCTGGCCGGCCTGTATCACGACATTGGCAAGGGCCGCCACGGCGACCACTCGGACCTGGGTGCCATCGACGCCGAGGCTTTCTGCCAACGCCACCAGCTGCCCCTGTGGGACAGCCGTCTGATCGTCTGGCTGGTGCAGAACCACCTGGTGATGTCCACCACCGCCCAGCGCAAGGACTTGTCCGACCCACAGGTCATCCACGACTTCGCCCAACTGGTGGGCGACCAGACGCACCTGGACTACCTCTATGTGTTGACCGTGGCCGATATCAATGCCACCAACCCCAGCCTGTGGAACAGCTGGCGCGCCAGCCTGCTGCGCCAACTGTTCACCGAGACCAAGCGCGCCCTGCGCCGCGGCCTGGAGAACCCGCTGGACCGCGAAGAGCAGATCCGCCAGACCCAGAGCGCGGCCCTGGACATTCTGGTGCGCGCCGGCACCGACCCCGACGACGTCGAGCAACTGTGGTCACAACTGGGCGATGACTATTTCCTGCGCCACACCGCAGGCGACGTGGCCTGGCACAGCGACGCCATCCTGCAGCAGCCGGTGGACGGCGGGCCGCTGGTGCTGATCAAGGAAACGACCCAGCGCGAGTTCGAGGGCGGGACCCAGATCTTCATCTACGCGCCCGACCAGCACGACTTCTTCGCCGTGACCGTGGCCGCCATGGACCAGCTCAACCTCAACATCCATGACGCACGCATCATTACCTCCAGCAGCCAGTTCACCCTCGACACCTACATCGTGCTGGACAACGACGGCGGCTCGATTGGCGACAACCCAGTGCGGGTCAAGGCGATCCGCGAAGGCCTGACCGAGGCCCTGCGCAACCCCGATGACTACCCCACGATCATCCAGCGCCGGGTGCCGCGCCAGCTCAAGCACTTCGCCTTCGCGCCCCAGGTCACCATTCACAACGACGCCCAGCGCCCGGTGACCATCCTTGAGCTGAGCGCCCCGGACCGCCCGGGCCTGCTGGCACGCATCGGCAAGATTTTCCTGGAGTTCGACCTGTCGCTGCAAAATGCCAAGATCGCCACCCTGGGCGAGCGGGTAGAAGACGTATTCTTCATTACCGACGCCGATAACCACCCGCTTTCCGACCCGCAACTGTGCAGCCGCCTGCAGGATGCCATCGTCGACCAACTGAGTGTCAGCCAGGCGCAGGGCGTCGAGCTGTCGCGCCTGAGCATCTAGAGGAACCTTCGTGAACAACGCTTTGAACCAGCTTCAGCCCTACCCGTTCGAGAAACTGCGCAAGCTGCTGGGCGCAGTGACCCCGGCAGCCGACAAGCGCCCCATCGCCCTGTCGATCGGCGAGCCCAAGCACCGCTCGCCCAGCTTCGTTGCCGAAGCCCTGAGCGCCAACCTCGACCAGATGGCCGTGTACCCCACCACCCTGGGTATCCCGGCGCTGCGCGAAGCCATCGGCGCATGGTGCGAACGGCGCTTCAACGTGCCGGCCGGCTGGATCGACCCCGCGCGCCACGTGCTGCCGGTCAACGGCACGCGCGAGGCATTGTTCGCTTTCACCCAGACCGTGGTGGAGCGCAGCGATGACGGCCTGGTGATCAGCCCCAACCCGTTCTACCAGATCTACGAGGGCGCGGCGCTGCTGGCCGGGGCTACCCCGCACTACCTGCCATGCCTGGACAGCAACGGTTTCAACCCGGACTTCGACGCCGTGTCCGCCGACACCTGGAAGCGCTGCCAGATCCTGTTCCTGTGCTCGCCAGGCAACCCCACCGGCGCGCTGGTGCCGATGGAAACCCTGAAGAAGCTGATCGCGCTGGCCGACGAGCATGACTTCGTCATCGCGGCCGACGAGTGCTACAGCGAACTGTACTTCGACGAACAAAGCCCGCCCCCAGGCCTGCTGAGCGCCTGTGCGGAGCTGGGCCGCAGCGACTTCAAGCGTTGCGTGGTGTTCCACAGCCTGTCCAAGCGCTCCAACCTGCCGGGCCTGCGTTCAGGCTTCGTGGCCGGTGATGCCGAGATCCTCAAGGCGTTCCTGCTGTATCGCACCTACCACGGTTGTGCCATGCCGGTGCAAACCCAACTGGCCAGCATCGCGGCCTGGAACGACGAAGTGCACGTGCGCGCCAACCGCGCCCTGTATCGCGAGAAGTTTGATGCGGTGCTGGCGATCCTCGCACCGGTATTGGACGTACAGCGCCCGGACGGCAGCTTCTACCTGTGGCCAAAAGTGCCGATGGACGATGCACAGTTCTGCCAGCAGCTGTTCGAACAGCAGCACGTGACCGTGGTGCCAGGCTCGTACCTGTCCCGTGACGTGGAGGGCGTGAACCCAGGTGCCGGTCGCGTGCGCATGGCCCTGGTCGCCCCACTGGCCGAATGCGTGGAAGCCGCCGAGCGTATCCGCGACTTCCTCAAGGAATCCTGACCACCCCAGGCAAGGCGGCCCGCCGCCTTGCTGGTCACTCTCCGGGGCAGGGCTGGAATAGTTAGCACCTTCGGCGCATGACTATCGCTCACATTCGAGGCTCAATCACCAAGGAGCCACCCCATGAGCGATTTCCCGTTTTGCGCTGTATCGCGCGCGCCCGACAGGCAGCAGTCATTCGAGGCCGCCGTTGCTGAAAACCCTCTCAACGATCCCAACTCAGGTTCAGGCTCTGCGACGCGCAAAAAACGCGGTGCCGGCGATCATAGCTACCTTTGGAGCCCAGGGCGGACGCTGTGTATTTATTTCATCACTCACGTGGATACCGAAACCCAGCAGGCGATACTCGGCGCCGCCAGCGAGTGGCTTGAATACGCCAACCTGAAATTCGAACTCGTCGATAACTGGCGCGAGGCCGACATCAAGATTGAGTCCGGCGTACAGCCCTATGAGTGGTCCTGCGTCGGCACCGATGCGTTACTGAACAATAACGAAGCCACAATGGGACTGAATGTGCGGCACGATACCCCGGACCTGAAACAACGTGTGCTTCACGAGTTCGGACATGCACTGGGGATGCAGCATGAGCACCAGCACCCCGATGCCGGCATCACCTGGAATGAAAAAAGCCTGCGCGGTATTGGCTGGTCCGACTCAGCTATCGCGGACAATTTTCTCGCAGTCATCCCGAAGGGCCCGGGAATGCTGATCACCCCCTACGACCGGCAATCGATTATGCACTACGCCATTTCAAGGGAGCTCAGCGAACAAGACCTCGGCGATACTGGCGGCACGAGCTTGAGTGAAGGCGACAAAGCCTGGGCCCGCCTGGCCTACCCAGCGTTCGCCGTGGCGGAATAACCCCCCGCAGCAACGCATTGCCTGGCCCTGCTCTGGTAGGGCCAGGCGAAGCTCGGGAAGAGAACACTGCTACCCCGCCTCCCACTTCAACCGATCAGGCAAACCGTCGGTCCTGGCAGTTGGACAACTCGCGCCAGCTGTTCTAAACAATGAAATACGCGCCTTGCGCGCGCCTCCCTCTTTTTTCAGCGTTCACGCGCGGCGGTAGCCGTGGCGTTTCCTGCGCCTGCCTTCCCCCCTGGCCCTATTTCAACGAGCACCCCGCCATGAGCACTCACCATAACCCGGCGCTGGGCTATCGCCCGGAAATCGATGGCCTGCGCACCCTTGCGGTGCTACCCGTCATTCTCTTCCACGCCGGCTTCCAGGCCTTTTCCGGCGGCTTCATCGGTGTGGATGTGTTCTTCGTGATTTCGGGCTACCTGATCACCTCAATCATCGTCAACGAGATGCAAGCGGGCACCTTCTCACTGGCCACTTTCTACGAACGCCGCGCCAGGCGAATCCTGCCGCCACTGTTCGTGGTCATGTTGACCTGCCTGCCCCTGGCCTGGCTATGGCTGAACCCCCTGGATTTCAAGTTCTTCGCCAAGAGCCTGATCGCCGTACCGACCTTTTCGTCGAACATCCTGTTCTGGCGCGAAAGCGGTTATTTCGATGTGGTCTCGGAGCTCAAACCGCTATTGCACACCTGGACCCTGGCCGTGGAGGAGCAGTACTACCTGTTCTTTCCGCTGCTGCTAATGGCCGGCTGGCGGTTGGGGCGACGCTGGCTGCTGGTGTTGCTGGCGGTCATTGCCGCCGCCAGCCTGGCATTGGCGGAACGAGGCGCCAACGATCAGTCTTCCGCGGCGTTCTACCTGCTCAGCGCACGGGCCTGGGAGCTGCTGGTGGGTTCGTTCATCGCCTTCTACTTTACCCGCCACCCCCGCCGCATGCACGGCGAGGCGCTGGACCAAGGGGCATCCCTGCTAGGCATGGCCTTGATCGGCTACGGGGTTTTCGCCTTCGACAGCACCACGCCCTTCCCTGGCGTGCATGCACTGGTACCCACCCTGGGCGCAGCCTTGATCATTCTGTTCGCAAACCCCAAGACCCTGGCAGGCAAACTGCTGAGTACCCGGCCGTTTGTACTGACAGGCCTGATCAGCTATAGCGCCTACCTGTGGCATCAGCCGGTGTTTGCCTTTGCCCGTGACGGCAACCTGGTGGAACCTGGCCCCGTTTTCATGCTGGCGCTGGCCGGGCTATCGCTGATACTGGCCTGGCTGAGCTGGCGCTTCGTCGAGCGGTTTTTCCGTGACAAACGCGCCGTCAGCCGCCGCCAGGTATTCGCCGCCGGCGCGTTCGGCTCGCTGCTGTTCATGGCCCTGGGGCTGGTGGGCTACACCAACAACGGTTTTGCCGGCCGCTTCGACGTGACGGCCGATGCAATGGAATCGTTCGCCTACACCCAGATCCGCGTGCCCTGTGACAAAAACTACAACGGCGACGGCTGGAGCATCGACTTCTGCCGCTTCGGCGCGGCCCGCCAGGACGTCACCCCGGATATCGCGGTATTTGGCGATAGCCACGCCGAAGTCCTGCTACCGGCCTTCGATGCCAGTGCCAAGGCGCTGAGCAAGACGGTGGTGCACATCGGCCTGGCTGGCTGCCCACCGCTGCTGGGGGTCGACGTGGCACGTGGCAACTACGAGCCGGGCGTATGCACCGCGCTGGCCCAGCGCGAATATGACTACGTGAAAGCCAATGGCATCAAGAAAGTCATCCTGGCGGCGCGATGGACCTTGTACACCGAAGGCGACTACGAGAAGCCCCGCAAGAGCAACTACTTCCTGATTTCCGACCACCAGCAGCGGCTGGCCAATGCCACCTCGCGGCAGGTGTTCGAGCAGGGGTTGGCGCAGACCGTGGCGGCCTACCATGCGCTGGGCACTCAATTGATCATCATCGAGCAGGTGCCACAGCAACAGGTCGACCCCAAGAACCTTTACTACCGCCTGGCGCGCGGCACCCAGGCCGACGAAGCGAAGACCCTGGCCTGGGTGAATGAGCTGTCGGTGCCGATGAGCAAGCACCAGCAATTGCAAGCATTCAACCGCCACCTGATCGAGGCCGACAGCAGCAACGGCAATGCCACGCTGCTGTCACTGGACACGCTGTTCTGCCGTCAGGCGACCTGCCTGATCGGCGACAGCCGCTCTTATTACATGGACTACAACCACCTCAACGCCCGCGGCGCGGAACTGGCTGTCAGTGCCATCGAGCCATTGCTGCGCTGATGCGGGCGGGTATTAATCATGTACCCCACCTTGCACGTCACACTTGCCACCATGAGCGCTCCTCAAACAGGAAACAGGAGTGTCATCTCATGAATGGAATCTGCTACTGCAAGGCCACACGTTGCGCCGACACTGAACAATCGCGCGCCGCCGCCCTTGATGAAAACCCGCTGAACGCCAACTCGGGCCCCTCCGGCGGGCGCAAAAAGCGCGGTTTCGCGCCGCACTCCAAACTCTGGAAACCAGGAAGAACCCTGCACATGGCTTTTTTCGGCGAGGTGGCCCCTGAGGTTCAGGAAGCGGTCGTCGCGGTGTGCGACCAATGGCTGGAGCATGCGAACCTGACGCTGGAGCTCATCACGGACACGGCACAGGCCGAAGTGAGGGTGATGATGAAACCCAGTGGCAGCGTCGGCCCCAGCGCGGAGGTGGGCACCGATGCCCTGACCATCGCCGCCGACATGCCCACCTTGACCATGCCCGAATGGCCAGGTGACGAGAATTTCGAAGCCGCTGTACTCCATGAGTTCGGGCATGTGCTGGGCCTGGAGCATGAGCACCAGCACCCCGACGCCAACATTCCCTGGGACGAACCGAAACTGTATGAAGGGCTGCTGGCGTACGGCTGGGACAAACAAACCGTCGACGAGAACTTTCTGACCCGCTTTGACGCAACTCTCGCTGCCTACGGGCCGTACGACCCCGACTCCGTCATGCATTACGCCGTGGAGAACCAGTTCACGGTGGGGGACTGGGAGCGGCCCTCGAATTTCGTGCTCAGCGACGGCGATAAAGCCTTCATCCGCCAGGCTTACCCGGCAACCGCTGAATGACTTGAACCGCCAGCGCCCGGCGCTGGCGGCGCGCGCCTAGCGCGCCGGCCCAAGGTTGGCTTCACTGAGGTCCAGTTCGCCAAGGATCTCGCGCACCACGTCATCGCCGATCTGGCGCTGCCGGCGCAGGTTGTAGAGCTCCAGGCGCTGCGCACGCAAGGCTCGCAGGCGCAACCGCCGCTCCAGCTCATCCATCAGCCGTGCCTGGGCCTGGGCTTCGGCGGAGTCGTTGAACACCTCCAGGTGGTGCCGGTATTCAGACATCAAGCCGGCCTTGAGCTCGGTGGCCAATGCCGCCTGAGCCGCATCGGGGGTGGCCGGCTTGTCCGCCGGGTCCTCCTCTTCCAGGGCACGAATCGCAGCCTCCGCCGTGCGCCGCCAGGTTTCGCGCACTTCCTTGCGCAACGCCTCGTCAGAACTCCTCTCTACCCCCCGCAGCAACAGCGGCAAGGCAATGCAGGCCGCCAGCAACGACAGCAGAATGACCCCCGCGGCAATGAAAATCAGCAGGTCCCGCTCGGGAAAATCCTGCCCCGCCCCCAGCAGCAGTGGCACCGACATCACGCCGGCCAACGTCACTGCCCCGCGCACGCCCCCCACCGTCAACAGCCAGCAGGAACGCGCGGTCGGCACCAAAGTAATGGTGTCTTTGCCCCGCCAGCGGCGCAGCATGCCGATGAAGCGCCAAGTGCTCTGCACCCACACAAACCGCAATACCACCAGCACCAGAAAAATCCCGACGACATCGAACAGACGGTACCCCAGGGTCGGCCACAACGAGGCCTCATGGCTGGTCACCGCCTTGATGATGTCCGGCAACTGCAGGCCCAGCAGCAGGAAGATCAGGCCATTGAAGGCAAATTCCAGCAGCGACCAGACACTGCGGTTCAGCAGGCGCGTGCTGGTCTGGCGCGGCAGCAGGTCGAGCCAGCTCTGCATCATCCCCGCGGCCACCGCCGAAAGAATGCCCGACGCCCCCAGGCGCTCGGCCAGCACATAGGCGGCGAACGGCAGCAGCAACATGAACACCACATGGGTGGCCGGGTCATCCCAGCCGCGGGCGATCATCCACAGGCGCAAGCGCCCCACCAGCCAGCTCAGGACAACGCCCAGGGCCAGGCCGCCGACGGCCACCAGCACAAAGGTCAGGCTGGCCTGGGCCAGGGAGAAGTACCCCGTGACCGCTGCGGCCAAGGCGAATTTGAACGTCACCAGGCCAGACGCATCGTTCATCAGCGCCTCCCCCTGCAGAATGCGCATCAGCGGGGTGGGCAGTTTGTCCTGAGCGATGGCCGACACAGCCACGGCATCGGTGGGCGACAGCACGGCCGCCAGGGCAAAGGCCACTGGCAGCGCAATGCTGGGCAACAGCCAATGGATGAAATAACCGGCGCCCACCACCGTGAACAGCACCAGGCCCACCGCCAGCATCAGGATCGGGCCCCTCAGGCGCCACAGGTCACGCTTGGGCATGCGCCAGCCGTCAGCGAACAGCAACGGCGGCAGGAACAGAAACAGAAACAGTTCCGGGTCCAGTGCCACGTGCAGCCCCAGGCTCGGCCACGCCAGAACGGCCCCGGCGACGATCTGCACCAACGGCAACGGAATCGGTATCACCCGCGCCACCAGCCTCGAGATGCCTACCAGCATCAAGAGAATCAGCACGGTATAAGCGGTTTGCATAAAGCAGTCTTCTCCTTCATGGATAGATACATGTTACCGGCCCGGCGCCAAGACCGCGCCTGCACATTGGTCGCAGGCCTCGGCGCTGCCCCGCAGGCGGCTGGCGTGGCAGCGAGCCTGGGCCTTTGAGACAACTGGCTGGCACGCCAGGTCCCTCACATCGGACATCTTCTGTCGCCCACTGGGAAGCAACAGTCATGGCGCCGAAAGAATCGATGCCGCATAATTCGTCGATTCGTTTCCAGGAGACCGCTGAGCCAGGCCCCGTTCATCCGGGCCGCTCCCTTTGAAACCATGGCTTATACACTTTTCGGCATCAAGGCCTGCGACACCATGAAGAAGGCCCGCACCTGGCTCGACGAGCACGGCGCCGGCTACGACTTCCATGATTACAAGACCCAGGGCATCGACCGTGAGCACCTGGAAAAATGGTGCGACGAACACGGCTGGGAAGTCGTGCTCAACCGCGCTGGCACCACCTTCCGCAAGCTCGCTGACGAGCAGAAGGCCAACCTGGACCAGGCAAAGGCCATCGAACTGATGCTCGCCCAGCCCTCCATGATCAAGCGCCCGGTGCTGGACCTTGGCGACCGGACCCTCGTGGGCTTCAAGCCCGATATCTATGCGGCGGCCGTCCAGCAATAATGCTGGCAACAGGGCCCCATTCATTTGCAAAGAGGTAACTGCATGTCCACTACTCTGTTCAGCCTGGCCTTCGGCGTCGGCACCCAGAATCGTAACGGCGCCTGGCTGGAAGTGTTCTACGCACAACCGCTGGTTTCCCCTTCTGCCGAACTGATCGCTGCCGTCATCCCTGTGCTGGGTTACACCGGTGGCAACCAGGCCATCACCTTTACCACCGCCCAGGCCTCGCAACTGGCCGAAGCGGTCAAGGGCATCGACGCTGCCCAGGCCGCGCTGCTGACCCGCCTGGCTGAAAGCCACAAGCCACTGGTCGCCACCCTGCTGGCCGAAGACGCCGCCCTGACGTCCACGCCGGAGGCCTACCTGAAGCTGCACCTGCTGTCGCACCGCCTGGTAAAACCCCACGGCGTCAGCCTGGCGGGTATCTTCCCGCTGCTGCCGAACGTAGCCTGGACCAGCCAGGGTGCCGTCGACCTCGCCGAACTGGCCGAGCTGCAACTGGAAGCGCGCCTCAAGGGCGAACTGCTGGAAGTGTTCTCGGTGGACAAGTTCCCGAAAATGACCGACTACGTGGTGCCCGCTGGCGTGCGGATCGCCGACGCTGCCCGTGTGCGCCTGGGTGCCTACATCGGCGAAGGCACTACCATCATGCACGAAGGCTTCGTCAACTTTAACGCTGGCACCGAAGGCCCGGGCATGATCGAAGGCCGCGTCTCGGCTGGCGTGTTCGTGGGCAAGGGCTCTGACCTGGGCGGCGGCTGCTCCACCATGGGCACCCTGTCGGGCGGCGGCAACATCATCATCAAGGTCGGTGAAGGCTGCCTGATCGGTGCCAACGCGGGTATCGGCATTCCCCTGGGCGACCGCAACACCGTGGAAGCCGGCCTGTACATCACCGCTGGCACCAAAGTGGCGCTGCTGGACGAGAAAAACCAACTGGTCAAGGTTGTGAAAGCCCGTGACCTGGCTGGCCAGACCGACCTGCTGTTCCGTCGCAATTCGGAAACCGGCGCGGTGGAATGCAAGACCCACAAGTCGGCCATCGAGCTGAACGAAGCGCTGCACGCTCACAACTAAGCGGCACCGAGCACGCCCGGCGGCATGCCGGGCCTGCCTGCCCAGAGCCCCCTATCATGTTCCAGCCCTCCCCTTGGCGCGCCGATTTTCCGGCCATCGCCGCTCTGCAACGCCAGCACCAGACTTATCTGGACAATGCGGCAACCACCCAGAAACCCCAGGCCTTGCTTGACGCACTGGCCCACTATTACCAACACGGCGCCGCCAATGTGCACCGTGCCCAGCACCTGCCCGGCGCACTGGCCACCCAGGCTTTCGAAGCCAGCCGCGAAAAAGTCGCGCAATGGCTCAACGCCGCCAGCCCCAGCCAGGTGATCTTCACCCATGGCGCCACCAGCGCCCTCAATCTCCTGGCCTATGGCCTCGAGCGGCAGTTCCAGGCGGGCGATGAACTGGTCATCAGCGCCTTGGAGCACCACGCCAACCTGCTGCCCTGGCAACAACTGGCGCTGCGCGCAGGCCTCGAACTGGTGGTATTGCCCCTGACCGCCGCCGGCCTCATCGACCTGGAAGCCGCCGCCCAACTGATCGGCCCCCGCACTCGCCTGTTGGCGGTCAGCCAACTGTCCAACGTGCTGGGCGCCTGGCAGCCGCTGGAACCGCTACTGGCCCTGGCGAAGGCCCAAGGCGCCCTGACCGTGGTCGACGGCGCCCAGGGCGTGGTCCATGGCCGCCACGACGTGCGGCAACTGGGCTGCGACTTCTACGTGTTCTCCAGCCATAAGCTGTATGGCCCGGATGGCGTCGGCGTGCTGTACGGACGCAGCGAGGCCTTGGGCAAACTGGCCCACTGGCAGTTTGGCGGGGAAATGGTGCACGTCGCCGACTACCACAGTGCCAGCTTCCATCCGGCCCCCCTGGGCTTTGAAGCGGGAACACCGCCAGTGGCCGGGGTGATCGGCCTTGGGGCCACCCTGGACTACCTGGCCAGCCTGGACCCGGCGGCGGTCACTGCCCATGAAAATGCCCTGCACGGCTTGCTGCTGCGCGGCCTCAACGACCGCGACGGCGTGCGCCTGCTGGGCACGCCGCAACTGGCCCTGGCCAGCTTCGTGGTCGAGGGTGTGCACAACGCCGACCTTGCGCACCTGTTGACCGAGCAGGGCATCGCCGTGCGCGCCGGCCATCACTGCGCCATGCCCTTGCTCAAGGGCTTGGGGCTGGCGGGGGCCATCCGCGTGTCGCTGGGGCTGTACAACGACAGCGACGACCTGCTGCGCTTCTTCGAGGCGCTGGACAAGGCACTGGAGATGTTGCGATGAGCCTTTCACTACACGCCACTGAAGCATTGCAGGCGTTCGAACAGGCAGCCGGCTGGGAGCAACGGGCGCGGCTGCTGATGCAGTGGGGTGAGCAACTGCCCCCGCTGAATGACGCCGAAAAGAGCCCCGAGCACCTGGTGCACGGCTGCGAAAGTCAGGTGTGGTTGATCGCCAGCCAGGCAGACGGCCACTGGCAGTTTCGCGCCACCAGCGATGCGCGGATGATCCGCGGGTTGCTGGCATTGCTGCTGGTGCGTGTCGAAGGCCTGGGTGCCGATGAGCTGAAGGCTATCGACCTGCCGGCATGGTTCAACCAGCTGGGCCTGGGGCGGCAACTGTCGCCGTCGCGCAGCAATGGGTTGAACGCGGTGCTCAAGCGCATGGCTGAGCTCGCGGGCCAAGCCCGGGGGTGAGTCAGCCGCGCTCCGATGGCCGGCGGGTGCCCGCCACCAGCTTGTCCACCGCGCGCGCGGCGGCCACCATGCCGAAGGTGGCCGTGACCATCATCACCGCGCCAAAGCCACCGGCGCAGTCCAGCTTGACCCCCTCGCCCACGAACGCCTTCGACAGGCACACCCCGCCATCGGCCTTGGGGTAGCGCAGCTGTTCGGTGGAATACACGCACGGCACGCTGTAATGGCGCGACGTATTGCGTGAAAAACCATAGTCGCGGCGCAGGGTGGACCGCACATTGGCGGCCAGCGGGTCATTGTAGGTGCGGTTCAGGTCCACCACCTGGATCTGCGTGGGATCCACCTGGCCACCCGCGCCGCCGGTGGTGATGATGCCGATCTTGCGTCGCTTGCACCAGGCGATCAGCGCCGCCTTGGCGTTGACGCTGTCGATGCAGTCGATAACGTAATCCAGGTCGGCGGTGATGTACTCGGCCATGGTGTCACGGGTGACGAAGTCGGGCACCGCGTGCACGGTACACGCTGGGTTGATGGCCTGCAGGCGCTCGGCCATGACCTCGACCTTTGGCTTGCCGACATTACCATCCAGCGCATGCAACTGCCGGTTGGTGTTGCTCACGCACACATCGTCCAGGTCAAACAGCGAGATCTCACCCACGCCGCTGCGCGCCATCGCCTCGGCCGCCCAGGAACCCACGCCGCCGATGCCAACAATGGCCACATGGGCGGCGCGCAGGCGCTGCATCCCCTCACGGCCGTACAGCCGGGCAATACCTTCGAAACGCGGATCGTCTGTGCTCATCAACCTGGACCTCGAAAACCGGCGCGCATTATAGGCCTGTCGACCGCTGAGTTCACCTTCGTCTGTCTTTTTGCGGCGTGACGAGAGAAATGGACTACACATTAAGGGGAAGAAACTTAAACTCACATTTCCACTCTAACCGTATGTTTTCGGACAATTCCTATACACACTTGTAACGTGCAGAGTAGGATGCGCGCCGATTCGGTGCCTGTCGCCGGCACTCCCCCGTTCCCCCGCCTCGGAACCAGAACCTCCTATGTCATCGCGTAAATTTGGTCTCAACCTGGTGATAGTCGTCGCGATCGCGGCACTTTTCACAGGTTTCTGGGCGCTGATCAACCGCCCGGTCAGCGCCCCCGATTGGCCTGAACAGATCTCCGGCTTCTCCTATTCGCCTTTCCGCCTGGGCCAAAGCCCGCAGAAGGAGCAATACCCCACTGACGATGAAATTCGCCAGGACCTGGAGCAACTGAGCAAGCTCACCGACAGCATCCGTATCTACTCGGTAGACGGCACCCAGGCCGACATTCCCAAGATCGCCGAGGAATTCGGCCTGCGGGTCACGGTGGGCGTGTGGATCAGCCCGGACCTGGAGCGTAACGAACGGGAAATCGCCAAGGCCATCGAGCTGGCCAACACTACCCGCAGCGTCGTGCGCGTGGTGGTGGGCAACGAGGCGCTGTTTCGCAAGGAAGTCACGGTCAAGGACCTGGAAGCCTACCTGGACCGCGTGCGCGGGGCCGTGAAGGTGCCGGTGACCACGTCCGAGCAATGGCATATCTGGGAGCACAACCCATCGCTGGCCAAGCACGTGGACCTCATCGCCGCGCACATCCTGCCCTACTGGGAATTCATCCCGGTGGACAAGGCCGAGCAGTTCGTCCTCGACCGTGCGCGCGAACTCAAGCACCTGTTCCCCAAAAAGCCGCTGCTGCTGTCTGAGGTGGGCTGGCCAAGCAACGGCCGCATGCGCGGTGGCGCCGACGCCACTCAGGCAGACCAGGCCATTTACTTGCGCACGCTGGTGAACAAGCTCAACCGCCAGGGCTACAACTACTTCGTGATCGAAGCCTACGACCAGCCGTGGAAGGCCAGTGACGAAGGCTCGGTGGGTGCGTACTGGGGCGTGTACAACGCCCAGCGCCAGCAGAAATTCAACTTCGAAGGCCCGGTAGTGGCCATTCCCCAATGGCGGGTACTGGCCGTGGGGTCGGTGGTGTTGGCCATGCTCTCGCTGGCGCTGCTGCTGATCGATGGCTCTGCCCTGCGCCAGCGTGGCCGTACCTTCCTGACCTTCATTGCCTTCCTGTGCGGCTCCGTGCTGGTGTGGATCGGCTACGACTACAGCCAGCAATACAGCACGTGGTTCAGCCTGACCGTGGGCTTGCTCCTTGCCCTGGGTGCGCTGGGCGTGTTCATCGTACTGCTCACCGAAGCCCATGAACTGGCCGAAGCCGTATGGACTCACAAGCGCCGGCGCGAATTCCTGCCGGTGGAAGGCGACTCCACCTACCGGCCGAAAGTATCCATCCACGTGCCGTGCTACAACGAGCCACCGGACATGGTCAAACAGACCCTGGACGCCCTGGCGGCACTGGACTACCCGGACTACGAAGTCCTGATCATCGACAACAACACCAAGGACCCGGCGGTGTGGGAACCGGTACAGGCTTACTGCCAGACCCTGGGTCCGCGGTTCAAGTTCTTCCACGTCGCACCGCTGGCCGGTTTCAAGGGCGGTGCGCTGAACTACCTGATCCCGCACACCGCGCCGGACGCCGAAGTGATCGCCGTGATCGACTCCGACTACTGCGTGGACAAGAACTGGCTCAAGCACATGGTGCCGCACTTCGCCGACCCGAAGATCGCCGTGGTGCAGTCGCCCCAGGACTACCGCGACCAGAACGAAAGCACGTTCAAGAAGCTCTGCTATTCGGAATACAAGGGCTTTTTCCACATTGGCATGGTGACCCGCAACGACCGTGACGCGATCATTCAGCACGGCACCATGACCATGACGCGCCGCTCGGTACTCGAAGAGCTGGGCTGGGCGGACTGGTGCATTTGTGAAGACGCTGAACTGGGCCTGCGCGTGTTCGAGAAAGGCTACTCGGCTGCGTACTACCACAACAGCTACGGCAAGGGCCTGATGCCCGACACGTTCATCGACTTCAAGAAGCAGCGCTTCCGCTGGGCCTACGGTGCCATCCAGATCATCAAGCGCCACACCGCCAGCCTGCTGCGTGGCAAGGACACCGAGCTGACCCGCGGCCAGCGCTACCACTTCCTGGCGGGCTGGCTGCCGTGGGTAGCCGATGGCATGAACATCTTCTTTACCGTCGGTGCCCTGCTGTGGTCGGCGGCAATGATCATCGTGCCGCAGCGGGTCGACCCGCCGCTGCTGATTTTCGCGATTCCGCCGCTGGCGCTGTTCGTGTTCAAGGTGGGCAAGATCGTGTTCCTGTACCGCCGCGCGGTGGGTGTGAACCTCAAGGACGCCTTTGCCGCCGCGCTGGCGGGTCTGGCGCTGTCGCACACCATTGCCAAGGCCGTGCTGTACGGGTTCTTCACCACCAGCATCCCGTTCTTCCGTACACCGAAAAACGCCGACAGCCACGGTTTGCTGGTAGCCATTTCCGAAGCCCGGGAAGAACTGTTCATCATGCTGCTGCTGTGGGGCGCCGCCTCGGGTATCTGCCTGGTGCAGGGCCTGCCCAGCAATGACATGCGCCTGTGGGTGACCATGCTGCTGGTGCAGTCGCTACCTTACCTGGCCTCGCTGATCATGGCGTTCCTGTCGTCACTGCCCAAACCTTCACCGGCGCCGGAGCCGGCCACTGCTCAGTAATGATGAAGCCCGCGCCAGCGGGCTTTTTTTCGCGCGCAAAAGATGCAAACGAGATAACAAATTCCGCCCATTTGAATCATTACATACGCCTGTTGCAATCAAAACCATCGAGGTTTAAAACACAACTTGCACAGGAGGCCATAACAAGATGAACTCCGCCCCTCGCAATACTCTGGCAAACGCCGGCGAGCCCTCGTTGAATATCAACCCACGCTTCCCGAGCTACTGGAAAGATACAAAGTCCCTGCCCCCTTCCTGGCCCTTGAAAGTATCAGGCTTCTCCTACGCTCCGTTTCGAGCCAGACAAACACCGGACAACTTGAAAACATCTCCCGTCGATAGCATACGTCGCGATTTGACCCTGCTCGGTCAATGGACCGACCACATAAGATGTTATGCCAGCACTGGAGCCAATGAAGCCATCTGTACAGTCGCAGAGTCGCTGGGCATCAAAGTGACACTGGGCATCTGGATCGGCGAAGACCTGGACCAGAACGAAATTGAGCTGGCGGCCGGCATTGCACTGGCGACAAGTAACCTCAGTGTCGTGCGCGTCATCGTGGGGGAGCACATCGAGGCCCGAGACGCTTGCGCGGTCATCCTGAGCCGCTTCACCCAACTGCGGGCGCTATATCCCGGACGCACTGAAGTGGGCGCCCTGGTGCATATGCGAAGATGCGGAACTAGGCCTGAACATTCTCAGCCATGGCCATGCCAGCGCTTACTGTACCGAAAGCTATGGCCGGAGACTTATTCTCCACACGTTTGAAGACTTCCAGAAACAATGCTTTCGTTGGGCCTACGGCGCCATCCAAATTCTCAAACACCACCGGGGTGTGTTTTTTCAGGCGGGAAGATTGAGTCTCGCTCAACGCTCCCACTTTCTGGTCGGCTGGCTGCCGTGGATCATCATTGGCATCGCATTGCTGCTGACCCTCACCACGCTCGCGTGGTCCGTGGCAATGGTCATTGCACCCGCACCGTTGGCGCCCGCACCCTGGCTGCTGACGCTGCCGGTGCTTTTGTCCTCTTCCAGCCAAACCTGCCCGATGACCGACGGAAAAATCGCGCCGCCGGGTACCCACCCCACACCCGGTCCCGGACACGAAAATTCCTAGGACAAATCACAAAATCAAACAGAACCGTCTGATAGGGCCGACCAAGTCACATCCTTAAACTTTCTCTCGTTGAAGTCACCCCGGGAACACCCAGGGGGCTTCAGTCAACACTTAACCAAGAGAAAGGAATACGTCCATGATTCGCACTCCAAAAAGCCTCATCGCCATTTGCCTGCTGGCCGCCAGCTCCGCCGCCATGGCTGGCACCACCGCCGAACTGACCGTCACCGGCTCGGTCGTTCCTACGGCTTGTGAACCGAGCTTCCAGAACGCCGGGAAGGTCGAATACCAACTGTCACACGCCGACCTGAACGCCGACCCGACCGCCTCCACAACCGTTGCGTCGAAAAACCTGAATTTCAGCATCAACTGCACCAGCGCCACCCCTGTAGCCACCCGGTGGGTCGACAACAAACCTGAGCACAACGATAACGCTGCTCACATCAACTATTTCGGCTTCGGCAAAGACGTCAACGGAGAAGCCATCGGACGCCTTTGGGTGCAACATCCACAAAGCAAGGCCCTGGGCGACGGCCAGCCGGTGGACGTGATCCACAGCACCGACAAGACTAACTGGGCGAAAAACGGCTATGGCCAGATCAGCAAGCAACACTTCACGTCCTTCGCCGCCGAGGGCGAAACCACGCCGAAAGCGTTCACCACCTACACCGGTACCCTGCAACTCAAGCCGACCATCCGGCCATCCGAGCAACTGGACATGTCTGGCGCGCTGGAAATTGACAGCAGCCTGACCATGGAAGTCGTTTACCTGATGTAACCGACCTCTGGGCGCCATGACCCCGCATGGCGCCCGCTTTACCCTCGCAGCCCCCATTTTCCCATCAGAGCTTCCGATGAACCTGCCCAACACTTTCCAGTGGCTGGTAGTGCCCACGCTCGCCCTCGGCTTGACCACCCAGAGCATGGCCGCCGGGATGGTACCCGAGACTACCGTACTGCGCGTGAACGTCGCCGACGGCGAAGCCAGCCTCAATGTCACCAACACCGACCAGGTGGCCGCGCTGCTCTACACCACGGCCACTGACCTTGAGCAAAAACCGCAACCGTACCTGCTGATCAGCCCTCCCGTCACGCGCGTGGAAGCAGGGGAAAAGCAATTGGTACGTTTCCTTCTCAAACCTGGGCAAACGATTGCCAACCAACAGATGCTACGCGTGATCTTTGAAGGCATACCCGAGCGCAAGCCAGGCAGCCCTGGCGACCTGAACGTCACGGTGCGCCAGAACATACCGGTAATCCTGCACCCCGAGGGCCTGGCCGAAGACCCGCAACCCTGGAAACACCTGGAATGGCGTCAGACAAGCGCAGGTATCGCCCTCAATAATGACAGCCCCTACATCGTGCGGCTCGGTCAACGCGTCACGATATTGCCCGACAATGTCATGCTGGCCCTGCCTCACACCTACGTATTACCGCGCAGAGCGCTGACCCTGCCGTTACCGACGCCCCTGAGCCCCGGCAAGGTGCGCAGCGTGCGCCTGCACCCGGCCAGCCAGTATGGCTTCCAGGGCAAGCCCTATGAGGCGCCGCTAGCGTGCTCGCCCGATGTCCAAGGCTGTGCCCAATGAGCACACTCGGCCCCTTGCGGCGCTGGCCGCTCTATTGCGCCCTGGGCACCTGCGCCATAGCCTTGCCTGCCGAGGGGCTACTGGCAGCGCCCGGCGGCTTTGATGCCCAGACCCTGAGGCAGCGTGGCATCGACCCCAATCTGAGCCAGTATTTTTCCCAGGCGCCGCGTTTTGCGCCCGGTACTCGACGGGTAAATCTGACAGTCAATGGCCAGCCCATGGGGGCCGTTGATACAACCTTCGATGACCAGGGCCAACCCTGTTTCAGTGCCGACCTGTTGGCCAAGGGCGGCCTGCGCGTACCACCCGGCGCCGATGCGCAGGCACGCTGTCACGACTACCTCGCCGCGTACCCGCGCACCGAGATCAAATTGCGCCCCGAGCGCCAGCAGATCGACTTGCTCGCCAGTGACGACAGCCTGCAGCGGGCGCCCACCCGCACAGCACCCTTCCAGGGCGGCGGCAGTGCCGCTGCCCTCAACTATGAGATTTACGGCGCCACCAACCAGTACCAGGGCCACTCCAGCCACTACAAGGCAGCCAATGCCGAGCTGGGCTTCAACCTGGGCGACTGGCTTGTGCGCAGCCGCCATAGCTACAGCGCATTCGACGACGGTGCCCGCACCGAGAACCTGTATACCTATGCGCAGAAAACGCTGGTGGCGCAGGGCATGCTAATGCAACTGGGCGAGATCAATATCAACCATTCGGTACTGCCCGGCACCCCGATCACCGGCCTGCAGCTGGTGCCGGAAGCCGCCCTGCAACGCCGTGGGCAAAGTGGCGTGCAGGTTCAGGGCTTTGCCCAGGACAGCGCCCGCGTGGAAGTCCGCCAGGCCGGTGCGTTGATCCACGACCAGCTGGTACCCGCCGGGCCCTTCGAGCTGCGCGACCTGACACTGCTCAACGGCAGCAGCGACCTGGAAGTACGAGTGCTCGAGACCAGCGGCCGCGAGCAGCGCTTCACCGTTCCGGCCATCAACCTGGGTACCGCCACCCGTGTGGCTGGCGGGCTGTCGTTTGCCGTGGGCAAGGTGCGAACCTTCCACTCCAATGACCTCAACGCGCCGCTGGTGGCCACGGCCTCCAATGGCTGGCTGCTGGGCGACCGCCACCGCTTTGCCTTGGGTGGCACGGTCAGTGACCACGACTACCAGGCCGGCGGCCTGACCTTTGAAACCACTATCACACCGGACATCGCCGTAGCGATGGGCACCCTCGCATCCCATGGCGGCCCCCAGGGCACCCGCGGCGCCCAGTTCAACGGGCAACTCTCGGTCAAATGGCCTTATCGGCTTTCTACCGCCCTCAACGTGAGCCGCGAAACCCCGGGTTATCGAGACCTTTCCGATACCCTGCCCCGGCGCTACGATGACCGCCACTACTACCGCAGCAGCCGTGACCAGTACGGCGTGTCCCTGAGCTGGAACGACCCGACCTTCGGCGCGTTTTCCGCCACCTACGCCAGTGCCGTGCAGTTCGACGGGCAACGCAGCGACTACCTGACCGGCAGCTGGAACCGCACCGTCGGCAAGGTCAACCTGGGCGTGCGGCTGGAGCACAACACACGCCAACTGCGCCGTTACCGCGACGAGCGCGACCGCTTCGATCAGCAGGAACAGTCGGCGGTGTACCTCACGGCCAGCTTGCCACTGGGCACCGGGAATCGGCTGCGCAGCTACGCGGGACGGCGCGGTGAGCGGCAAACGATCGGTAGCACCCTCAACAGCCAGCTCAGCGACCGCGTGCAAACCAGCCTGAGTGCCGAGTACGAAGACCTGGAGGCGCGTCGTTCACTGAGCGCGGGCGTCAATCTGCTGACCGACAGTGCCCGCACGCAACTGTCGCTCACCCAGGGCAACGAAGGCAGGCGTGGCGTCAGTGCCCAGGCCAGTGGCGCCGTGGCGCTGCACGGTGACGGCGTGACCTTCTCGCCGTACGCCATTGGCGACACCTTCGCCATCGCCCGGGTCGGCGATGTGGCCGGGATCAAATTGCAAACCCCCAGCGGGCCGGTCTGGACCGACCGGTCCGGGCAGGCCGTGGTGGCGCACCTGCCCGCCTACCAACCCGGCCAGGTCGAAGTCGCCACGCGCAGCCTGCCCAGGTCGGTGGACGTGGTGAACGGCCATCAATCGGTGACCGCCGGGCGTGGTTCGGTGCACCACCTGACATTTTCCGTGGTCCATAACCGCCGCGTGCTGTTGACCTTGGATACTGCCAGCCGAGCACGGCTGAACAAAGGGGACAGCGTGGTCAATGCCCAGGGTCAGTTCGTCACGGCGGTGCTCGACGGCGGCCAGGTGTTCCTGGAGAACGCCGACGCCCAGGGCCTGACTGTGTCGCGCCGCGGCCAGCGGCTGTGCGACCTGGCGTTCGAGTTGCCCCACCAGCCCGACCTGGACAGCCCCTACGAACAACTCGACGCCCACTGCCCATCAACCTGAGGCTTGCATGATGAAACGACTTTGTCTTCCGCTGGGCCTGGGGCTGGCGTTCGCCGCCCTGGGCAGCCAGGCGGCCGAACCCTGCCACCTCCAGCTGGACCACGCCCAGCTGGACTACGGCCAACTGCAATTGCCCGCCGGCACTACCCTGGACCGCTTCAGCCAGGCTCACAGCCTGGCGACACGCAAGGTGCGGGTGCAGGTAAGTTGCCCGCAACCGTCACCGCTGGCCATCGACCTGCTCGGTGCCAGTGAGGGCGGGCTGGCGCGCTTCGCCGATGCCGGGCAGTTGAACCTGCGCCTGCTGGAAGCCATGGTGGATGGCAGGGCGGTGGACCTGGCCAACGTTGATCAGGGGGGCACCGGCCTGCGAGAACTGGACGTGCGGCCCGGGCAACGGATAGTGCCTGTCAGCGCCGGCCAGGCACTGGCCGGCAGTGAGTGGACCATGAGCCTGCAGGTGACACCCGCGCTTCCCCTCGGGGAACTGCGCCGGGCCGACGAAACCCTGCTGCAGGGCAGCCTAACCCTGCAACTGGCCGAGTAACGCGCACGCAAGGGCCGAATGGCGAAAGGGCCGTACACTGGGGGCAATTTGCTTTACCATTACGGCCCTTCATTGCCCGTTCTGTATCCGGAGTCTTTCATGACGGCCCACGCCGACCTTTCGCCCACGCTGCAACTTGCTTGCGACCTGATCCGCCGCCCTTCGGTGACCCCCGTGGACGCCGATTGCCAGAAGCTGATGATGCAGCGTCTGGGGGATGCCGGCTTCAAGCTCGAACCCATGCGCATCGAGGACGTCGACAATTTCTGGGCCAGCCACGGTACCCAGGAAGGCCCGGTGCTGTGCTTCGCCGGCCACACCGACGTGGTGCCCACCGGCCCGGTCGCGGCCTGGCAGAATGACCCGTTCGACGCCCTGATCGATGCCGACGGCATGCTGTGCGGCCGCGGCGCCGCCGACATGAAAGGCAGCCTGGCGGCCATGCTGGTGGCGGCCGAACGTTTCGTCAGCGACTACCCCGACCATCGTGGCAGCGTCACCTTCCTGATCACCAGTGACGAAGAAGGTCCTGCCCACCACGGCACCAAGGCCGTGGTCGAGCGCCTGGCCGCGCGCAACGAGCGCCTGGACTGGTGTATCGTCGGCGAACCCTCGAGCACCAGCCTGGTGGGCGATGTGGTGAAGAACGGCCGTCGTGGCTCCCTGGGTGCGACCCTGACCGTGCGCGGCAAGCAAGGGCACGTGGCCTACCCGCACCTGGCCCGCAACCCCATTCACCTGGCGGCCCCGGCCCTGGCGGAACTGGCGGCCGAGCACTGGGACGACGGCAATGCCTTCTTCCCGCCCACCAGCTTCCAGGTCTCGAACCTGAATGCGGGCACTGGCGCCACCAACGTGATCCCCGGCGAACTGACCGCGGTGTTCAACTTCCGCTTCTCCACCGAGTCCACGGTGGAAGGTCTCAAGGCTCGGGTCGCGGCCATTCTCGACAAGCACGAGCTGGACTGGCACGTGGACTGGGCGCTGTCGGGCCTGCCGTTCCTGACCGAGCCCGGCGCCCTGCTGGACGCCGTGTCCGCCAGCATCAAGGCCGTCACCGGCCGTGACACCCAAGCCTCCACCAGCGGCGGTACGTCCGATGGCCGCTTCATCGCCACCCTGGGTACTCAGGTAGTCGAGCTGGGCCCGGTCAACGCCACCATCCACCAGGTCAACGAGCGCGTGCTGGCCAGCGACCTCGACGTACTGACCGAGATCTACTACCAGACCCTGGTGAAGCTGCTCGCATGATGCTCACCTGCCCCATTTGCACTGCCGGCCTCGCCCAGGCCGCCAATGGCGTGGTGTGCCCCGCGGGGCACAGTTTTGACCGCGCCCGCCAGGGTTACCTGAACCTGTTGCCGGTGCAGCACAAGAACAGCCGTGACCCGGGCGACAACCAGGCCATGGTCGAGGCCCGCCGCGACTTCCTCAACGCCGGCCACTACGCCCCCGTGGCCCAGCGCCTGGCCGAACTGGCCGCCGAACGCCGGCCTGGGCGCTGGCTGGACATCGGCTGCGGCGAAGGCTATTACACCGCGCAGATCGCCGAAGCCTTGCCCCGGGCCGACGGCTACGCCCTGGACATTTCCCGCGAGGCCGTGAAGCGCGCCTGCAAGCGCAACCCCGCGGTGACCTGGCTAGTGGCGAGCATGGCGCGCATCCCGCTGCCCGATGCCAGCTGCCAGTTCCTGGCCAGCGTGTTCAGCCCGCTGGACTGGCAGGAAGCCAAACGCCTGCTGGCGCCCGGTGGCGGCCTGATGCGCGTGGGGCCCACCCGCGAGCACCTGATGGAACTGCGCGAACAGCTCTATGACGAAGTACGCGAGTACGTCGATGACAAGCACCTGCTGCAGGTGCCGGAGGGCATGGAGCTGGCCCACAGCGAAACCCTGAAGTTCAAGATCAAGCTGATCGACGGCCCGTCGCGCGCCAACCTGCTGGCCATGACGCCCCACGGCTGGCGTGCCAGTGCCGAGCGTCGCGCCCAGGTCATCGAGCAACCACGCCCCTTCGTGGTGACCGTGTCCATGCGTTACGATTATTTTGTGCTGCAACCCTGATTCCGAGTGAGTACGTCCATGCGCCAACCTGATATCGAGATCTACCTCAAAGACGCCGACGTCGACCACAAGGCCATTGCCACCTGGCTGGGCGAGGCCCTGGGCCCGTGCAGCGACTGGGTGCAGAAAGGCCAGACGTGGAAATGCACCGCCGGCAGCGTGCCCGTGACCTGGCTGCCCAAGGCCGTGGGCAAATGGAACAGCCTGTACCTGGAAAGCGACCAGACCCCTTGGGATGACGACATCGCCTGCGCCCGCGCCGCATTTGCCGCCTTGAAGGTTGAAGTGCGCTGCGCCCCGGGCACGTGGGTGGAAGAGGAAGGCGAGGAAAGCGCCGACACCTGGATTCGCATCAGCGAAGACGGCGAAGAGCAGATCACCTGGCGTACCAGCTGAATTCCCAGGCAATCCCCCTGCAGGACCGAGCGAAGCGCGGGAAGCGGGTAACCCGATCAAACGGGCCTTCCTTTTCCCCAGCTTCGCCTGGTCCTGCAGAAGTGCAGCGCAGTCCTCAGAGACCCTGCACGTCCTCGGCCTGCGGGCCCTTGGGGCCATCGACGAGGGCGTATTCCACCTGCTGCCCTTCTACCAGCGAGCGATGCCCCTCGCCGCGGATGGCGCGGAAATGCACGAACACATCCGCCCCACCCTCACGCTGGATAAAGCCATAGCCCTTGGCATCGTTGAACCACTTGACGCTTCCTGTCTCACGAGACGACATCGGCACTACTCCGTTCATTTCTATTTATGGACCCGCTGTTGCCCGCCCCTCAAGGGCCGGCGCTCCTTTGCCAGGCGCAGCCGAGTGTAGGCCGCGCCTGTCACAATTATTATGACGGCGGCGCTTTTTGCCAGACGATCGACCCTGTACAGTGCCGATCATCCGTTTCAAGCAAGCACAGGCCTTATGACCCGTTTCCCGTTCCGCCGCTTTGCCTTTGGCACCCTGCGCCGACTGCTGTACCTGTGGGTTCGTTCCGAGACCATCAACCAGTCGTCTTTCACCCTGAACCTGGACCGCAGCCGGCCGGTGTTCTATGTGTTGCAGTCGCCGTCGGCCAGTGACCTGGCGGTGCTGGACACCGAATGCACCAAGGCCGGGCTACCGCGCCCAGTGTTGCCGGTAGCCGTGGGCGACCGGATCGAGCCTGCCGCCTTCTTCTACCTCACCCCGGAACCCGACTGGCTGGGGCGCCAGGACAAGCGTGGCGCACCGCCGACGCTGGAGCGGTTGATAGCCGCCATCAGCCAGAATGCCGAAGAAGATGCACAAATCATTCCCGTCAGCGTGTTCTGGGGTCAATCGCCCGCCAGCGAGTCCAGCCCCTGGAAGCTGCTGTTCGCCGACAGCTGGGCGGTCACAGGCCGTCTGCGCCGGCTGATCAGCATCCTGATCCTGGGCCGCAAGACCCGCGTGCAATTCTCCGCACCTATCCATTTGCGCGAACTGGTTGCCCAGAACAAGGGCCACGAGCGCACCCTGCGCCTGGCCCAACGCCTCTTGAGGGTGCATTTTCGTAACCTCAAGGCCGCGGTCATCGGTCCGGATATTTCCCACCGCCGCAACCTGGTCAAGGGCCTGATCCACGACAGCCAGGTGCGGCAGGCCATCAGTGAAGAAGCCGAGCGGCAGAACATCCCGCTGGCCAAGGCCGAAGCGCAGGCGCTGCGCTATGGCAACGAAATCGCCTCGGATTACACCTACACCGCCATCCGTTTCCTGGAAGTAGTGCTCAGCTGGTTCTGGAACAAGATCTACGACGGCATCAAGGTCAACCACCTCGAGGGCGTGCAGGCGATTGCCCCTGGGCACGAGCTCATCTATGTACCCTGCCATCGCAGCCACATCGATTACCTGCTGCTGTCCTACCTGCTGTTTCGCAACGGCCTGACGCCCCCCCACATTGCCGCGGGCATCAACCTGAACATGCCGGTCATCGGTGGCCTGCTGCGCCGCGGTGGCGCGTTCTTCATGCGTCGTACCTTCAAGGGCAACCCGCTGTACACGGCGGTGTTCAACGAATACCTGCACACCTTGTTCACCAAGGGCTTCCCGGTGGAGTATTTCGTCGAGGGCGGCCGCTCGCGCACCGGGCGCATGTTGCAACCCAAGACTGGCATGCTGGCCATCACCCTGCGCAGCTTCCTGCGCTCCTCGCGCATGCCCATCGTCTTCGTGCCGGTGTACATCGGCTACGAGCGGGTACTGGAAGGTCGTACGTACCTGGGCGAGCTGCGTGGGGCCAGCAAGAAGAAGGAGTCGATCTTCGACATTTTCAAGGTCATCGGTGCGCTCAAGCAGCGTTTCGGCCAGGTGGCGGTGAACTTCGGCGAACCGATCCGCCTCGCCGAGTTTCTCGACGCCGAGCAACCCGGTTGGCGCGAACAGGACCACGGCCCGCAGTTCAAGCCCCAGTGGTTGCATGAAACCACCCATCGCCTGGGCGCCCAGGTGGCCCGCCACCTCAACGAAGCCGCGGCCATCAACCCGGTGAACCTGGTGGCGCTGGCGCTGTTGTCCACTACACGCCTGGCCCTGGACGATGCCGCCATGGCACGGGTGCTGGACCTGTACCTGGCGCTGCTGCGCAAGGTGCCTTATTCGCCCCACACCACCCTGCCCGAAGGCGATGGCCGTGCGCTGATCGACCACGTCAAGGCCATGGACCTGCTGTCCGAACAAAGTGACGCCCTGGGCAAGATTCTCTACCTGGGCGAGCAGAACGCAGTATTGATGACCTACTACCGCAACAACGTGTTGCACATCTTCGCCCTGCCCGCGCTACTGGCCAGCTTCTTCCAAAGCAGCGCACGCATGAGCCGTGACCAGTTGCTGCGATACACCCGGGCCCTGTACCCGTACCTGCAGTCGGAGCTGTTCATTCGCTGGTCGGTGGACGAGCTCGAAGGCGTCATCGACCAGTGGCTGGGCGCCTTTGTGGAACAGGGCCTGCTGCGGGTCGAGAACGACATCTACCAACGGTCCGCACCCAGCTCGCGCAAATTCGTGCTGCTGACGCTGCTGTCGCGCAGCATCAACCAGACCCTGCAACGCTTCTACATGGCCATCGCCCTGCTGCTCAACAGCGGCCAGAACACCCTCACTGCCGAAGCCCTGGAAGACCTGTGCACCATCATGGCCCAGCGCCTGTCCATTCTGCATGGCCTGAATGCGCCGGAATTCTTCGACAAGAGCCTGTTCCGCCACTTCATTCAGACCCTGCTCGACCAAGGCGTGCTGAGCCGCGACACAGACGGCAAACTGGGTTACCTGGAGGGGCTGGGGGAACTGGCTGAAGGGGCCGCCAAGCGGGTACTGCCGGCCGACCTGCGCCTATCGATTCGCCAGGTGGCACTGCACCGCAGCGATGAAGCCTTTCAGGGAAGCTGAAGTCAGCGGCGATTATCCGTATCCTGTGCACTCTTTCGCTGCACCCGATACGGAGATCCGCCCATGAAACAACTCACTCTGGTACTGCTCAGCGCCCTGCTGGGCGCGTGCAGCTCGTTCGATGGCGCCCCCCAGGCCAGCCTGGACGGTGAGGTGTTCTACCTGCAGCGCATCGCACTGCCCCCGTCGGCCACCCTCAGCGTCAGCCTGCAGGACGTGTCACTGGCCGACGCTCCAGCCCAGGTACTGGCCAGCCAGAACGGCCCGATCAAGGGCCAGGTGCCCCTGCCCTTCCAGCTCAGATATGACCCGCGGCAGGTGCAGCCCGGCCATCGCTATGCGGTCAGCGCCCGCATCGAATCCCAGGGTCAGCTGTTGTTCATCAGCACCGAGCAGCACACCGTGCAACTGGATGGCAAGGACGCGCAGCCGCTGCGCATTCGCCTGAACCCCGTCAGTCAACCCACCACCGCCCCATAAGGACGCTGCCATGCTTCGTCGCTCCCTCACTGCCACCGGCCTGATGGCCGGTCTGCTGCTCTGCGCCAACGCCTTCGCCCTGGATCTCTCCAGCCTGTCACAGGGTGACGCCAGCGGCGGCCTCAAGGACGCCCTGACCCAGGGTGCCCAGGTGGCGGTCAAGCAACTGGGCACCCCCGGTGGCTTCAGCAACAACCCGGACGTGCGCATCGAACTGCCCGGCAAACTGGGCAAGGCTGCCAAGACCATGAAGAAATTCGGCATGGGCGGCCAGGTTGACGCCCTGGAAACCAGCATGAACCAGGCGGCCGAAGCCGCCATGCCGCAAGCCCAGGCACTGCTGGTAGACGCCGTGAAGAAGATGACCGTGACCGATGCCAAGGGCATCCTGACCGGTGGTAACGACTCGGCCACCCAGTACCTGAGCAAGACCAGCCGGGAACAGATCCGCGCCAAGTTTCTGCCCATCGTCAAACAGGCCACCGACAAGGTCGGCCTGGCGCAGAAGTTCAACAGCTTCGCCGGCCAGGCCGCCAGCCTGGGCGTGATCGATGCCAAGGACTCTAACCTTGAAGGCTATGTGACCGAACAGGCGCTGAACGGCCTGTTCAAGGAAATCGCCAACCAGGAAGCCAGCATCCGCAAAAACCCGGCGCAGGCGGCGACCAGCTTGGCGAAGAAGGTGTTCAGCGCACTCTGATGCGTGCACCTGATGCTGCGCAGCGGCCGTGACGCGGCCTGATGGCCGCTGCCGCATCTGGGGAGGTGGCTGAATTACTGCCAGGTTTGTCAGGGCAAAGTGGCGGATTCACGGATACTGTCTCAATATTCATGTTTATTGAGACAGCAATACAGCAGACAAACGATCATCTCTCAATTTTCAAGATTGTTGAGATAACGCCTGATCACCTGCATCAGAACCGATAAACCGCCGCCAATACCGCCGAACGCCCATCCCCATACTCCACTGCCGAAGACCGCGTATTGCTACCTGTCACCGACCGCACCCGCTCGATGTACCGGGTGTCCAGCAGGTTGTCGAGGTTAAGCTGGAGGTCCAGTTCCGGGCTGACGCGGTAGCCGACCATGGCCTGGTGCACCCAGTAACCATCCAGCTTGTAGCTTTCGTCGTTTCGAAGGTTGCGCTCGCTGACATGACGCGCGCCGTACCCCACGCGCCAGTCATCAGACAGCTGATAGGCCGTCCACAGGCTGAATGAGCGTGGCGGCGTGTTGGCCAGTGCCTGCCCCACGGCCTGCGGATGGGTGCGCGACTTCAGGGTTTCGCTATGCAGGAAGCTGTAGTTGGCGAACACCTGCCACTGCTTGCTCAAACGGCCGGTTGCAGCCAGCTCCACCCCTTGCACCCGCTGCAGGCCCGCGAGCAGCGACTCGCCGGTTTCAAGCTTCTCGCGCACGTTGTCCTTCTGCATGCGAAACAGCGCCGCGTCCAGTTGCAAACCGCCCTCGAACATCTCCCATTTGGTGCCCAGTTCCCAGGTTCGGCTGGTCTCCGGCGCCACCTTGCGCGTCTGCCGGGTCACGCCATAGCCCCCGGTCACCAGGTTTTCAGCGCTAGGGTTGAACGAGTTGCCATAGGCCAGGTACACGCGACCATTGGGCGCCGGTTTGTACACCAGCCCGGCGCGGTGGCTGAGGAAGGTGTCCCGGGTTTCATGCTCCCCCACCGCACCACCTGGCTTGCGCTCCAGGCTGCTGCCGTCGATCCAGTCATGGCGCAGGCCCAGTACCAGGTCCCACTCGGGGGTGAAGCTCAGGGTGTCGAACACATACAGCCCGGTGGTCTGCAGGCGGTTGCGAACCGAGGCACCGCGGGTGCGGTCCAGCGGCCCGTGCCAGTAACCTGGCGGGTTGGCCAGGTCATGGACGGGGCCGTCCTTCAGGCCCACCTTGGCGTAACCGTTGGTGTCACGCCGGTAGCGCTCATACGAGACATCCAGCCCCGTCACCAGGGCATGGCCGACACCGAATGTGTCGAACCGGCTGGTGAGGCTCGTGCTGTTGAGCCACTGGTCGGTCACGGTGTCGCGACCGTAGCCCTGAGGGCCAGCAGGCCGGTACTTGCCCGGTGGCAGCCCCGCCTGGTTGACATGCGACGCCGACACCACGCCGCTACGATCGACCCGGGCGTAGCGCAGGGTGTTCTGCAGCGACAGGCCGTCGTCGAAATCGTGCTCGAACACAGCACTGAGCCGGTCCGTGGTGATGTGGTCCTTGTCCAGGTTGCGCCAGCCGAAGTAGCTGTCACGGGAGACCCCGTCCAGCACCTTGCCCCGCAACGTCGGCAGACCATAGTCCGGCAGGTTGTCATCCTGCTGGTGGTAGTAGCTGAGGGTCAGACGGGTATCTTCCCCCAGCCCCAGCAGTACCGAGGGCGCCAGCCCCCAGCGCTCGCGATCGATCTGCTTGCGCCCCGGCACATCATTGCGGTGGGCCATGAGGTTGAGACGCACGGCACTGCCGCTCCCCACGCCCGGCAGCGGCTGGTTGGTGTCCAGGGTCAGGCGGCGGTACTGATCGGTGCCCAAGCCCGCGCCCAACTCGGTGAACGCCTCGGGCTGGGGTGTCTTGCTCACCAGGTTGACGCTGCCGCCCGTGGTGCCGGCGCCACCGAACACCGAGTTGGGGCCCTTGATCACCTCGACGGCCTGCAGGTTGAAGCTGTCGCTGCGGGTGGTCTGGGCACTGTCGCGCAGGCCATCGAGCAGCACGTTGCTGGAGGCATTGAAACCACGAATGTTGATCAGGTCGCCGGAGCCGCCGCCGCCTTCGCCCGCGGCGAAGGTGATGCCGGAAACGTTGGACAGCACCTGGCGCAGGCTCAGGGCATTCTGCTCACGCATGATCTGCTCGCCCACCACCGTGATCGTCTGCGGCACCTCCAGCAGCGGCTCGCTGAGCTTGGCCGAGGCCGAGCGCTCGGTCTTGTAGGCGCGCTGGCGCTCGCGTTCGGCCTCTACCCGCAGCGATTCAAGCTCCAGCGGCGCGCCTTCGGCGAGTGCCAGCCAGGAGCACGACATCAACGCCAGGCCGGTAACCGGCCTTGCAGCCCCTTGTTTTTGATGTGCCATGAAACAGTTCCTCCCCAAAATCGAGGGGGAAGTTTATGGGCCTGAAACGCGAAAAAACCGGCGCCGAGAAAATCAGGAAGGGTCCTACTAGACGTCTGTAGGACTACCAACCTTGCAGCGTCGCTCAGGCCTTGAGGGCTTTCTTGGGGTAGATATCATAGCGGCTCGACTTGCCTTCCAGGCTGTGGCTCGGCTTCGGCCCTTCGATGCACGGGGCCTTGCGCGGGCGCTTCACCACCACCCGGTGGCTGGCCAGTGCCAATGCGGCGGCCAGCAGCGCCGGGGCGTCCATGTCGTCGCCTACCAGCGGGCGGAACAGGCGCATTTCCTTTTTCACCAGGGCGCTCTTCTCACGATGAGGGAACATGGGGTCCAGGTAGATGACCTGTGGCGGCTCGCCTTCCCACGCGCGAATCAGGTCAATGGAATTGCCCTTGAGCAACTGCATGCGGGCGACGATCGCACCCACCTCCAGGTCCCCCGCCGCGCGGGCAAGGCCGTCTTCCAGCAACGCGCCGATAATGGGCTGGCGTTCGATCAGGCTCATGGCGCAGCCCAGGCTGGCCAGCACGAAGGCGTCCTTGCCCAGGCCTGCGGTGGCGTCCAGCACGCGTGGGCGCACCCCCTGCTGAACGCCCACGGCCTTGGCGATCATCTGCCCGCTGCCACCGCCGAACAGGCGCCGGTGGGCCACCGCGCCCTCGACAAAGTCCACCCGCACCGGCCCTGGGGCATCGTCGCCCAGCTGTTGCAATTGCAAGCCGGCCTCGGTGGCCTGCAGGGCAAATTCAGCGTCGTCAATGGCCAGGGGCAGGGCCAGGCGCTCCGCCCACTGCTGTGCCACCGGTTGAAGGGCGCCGTTCTGGGCCTCGACGCGGATACGAACCGCCGCTTGCTGCTGTGCCATGGAATCCACTACTCAAAAAAGTTAAAGATCGGCCCAAGCGGCCGATAACGAATATGTCCGGTATTTTGCCAGAGCCAGTGCCCTTACGTGCCATGAGCAACCTTCAGACCACATCGATCGGCTACATTTCGCCCCACGGCGACTTCAGCCGCCAGAATACCCAGGCACTGGGTGGCATCAGCCACCTGTGGTCGGACTTCTTCGCCCAGGCCATGGCCGAGCAGGTCGGCGACCAGTCCGAGGGTAACCTGACGCTGCCTGCCGAGGCGCAAGACCCTGAGGTCGAGCCGGCCGGTGGGGGTGATGTATTGGCCCAGATTCTCTCCCAGCGCCTGTGCGACGTACAGGACACCGAAGTACGGCCACCCGAGCCGCTATTCCTGCCCAAGGCCGAGTTCGAGACCGAACTGCTGGACAAACCCGCGCCGCCCTACCCGCCGGAAGAAATCGTCGACCAGCAAAAGCAGCTGGACTTCGACAACGGCTGGGTACGCCCCGTCGTGATGAACGCCAACCAGCCGCAGCCCGAGCCAGGACCTGCGCCGACGCCCAAGTCGCTGTTCCTGCCGATCGCCGAGTTCGAGTGGGACCTGGCCGACAAGCACGTGCCCTACGACGAGCAGACGCTGGCCGAGCAGGACAAGGCGTTCGCCTACGACACCAAATGGGCACGGCCGCTGATCGTCAACAACCTGCGCCTGGCGGCCTGACGCCTTTTCGCCCTCCCTCCCCCCTATCAACACCCCCGGCGCCAGTGAGATAATCGCCCGATCTATTTCGGAGACGCCCAGATGACTCAGCAACCCCATGTCCATGGCCCAGACTGCAACCATGACCACGAGCACGATCATGGTCACCATCATGACCATGGCCATGTACACGGCCCACACTGCAACCACGCCCCCCAGGAGCCCGTGCGCAATACCTTGAAAGACGTCGGCCGCAACGACCCGTGCCCCTGCGGCAACGGCAAGAAGTTCAAGAAGTGCCACGGCGCCTGATCGAATTCACCGCAGCCACGCCACCCGGCGTCGGCTGCGGGCAACGTTGAACGCTTTGCAACAAAACCGCGACGGAGTAAAACAGTCGATCAGAAGAAAGCCCCTTGGACTCTGGAGCGTTTCATGATCGATCTGCATTACTGGACCACCCCCAACGGCCACAAGATCACCCTGTTTCTGGAAGAAGCCGGGCTCGAGTACCAGGTTCACCCGGTCAATATCGGCAAGAATGAACAGTTCGCGCCGGCCTTCCTGAAGATTTCCCCCAACAACCGCATTCCGGCCATTGTCGACAACCAGCCGGCCGATGGCGGCGAGCCGATTTCGCTGTTCGAATCCGGCGCCATCCTGTTGTACCTGGCCGAAAAAACCGGGCAATTCCTGCCCACGGACCTGCGCGGCCGAGAACAAGTGCTGCAATGGCTGTTCTGGCAGATGGGCGGCCTGGGGCCAATGGCAGGGCAAAACCACCATTTCAATGTGTTTGCCCCGCAAAAGATCCCCTACGCGATCAAGCGCTACATCGACGAAACCGCGCGCCTGTATGGCGTGCTCGACAAACGCCTGGCCGACCGCGCCTTCGTTGCCGGCGACGACTACAGCATCGCCGACATGGCCATCTACCCGTGGGTGGTACCTTACGAGCGGCAGAGCCAGAACCTCGATGATTTCCCCCACCTCAAGCGCTGGTTCCTGGCCATCAAGGCGCGTCCGGCCACGGAAAGGGCCTACGCCTGGGTCGACAGGATCAACCCGCCAAACGCCTGATTTTCCAGGCGGCCCCGAGGCGCCGGCCGTCCCGTGCTGCAAATAAAGACGGCCACCCGCTTGCGTGGCGTGCGGGCGCTCACTAACGTAGCGCCTTTTACACGCCAGCCCCGCAGGAGCCTCACCATGGCCTCGCCAGCCTTCACACATTTCATTCCCCGGTTCGGCGCCGCCGCGACCCTGGCCGGGCTGATCAGCCTGACCGGTTGCCAGTCCTGGCTCGAAAGCCGTTACACCGACAGCGTGCCACCGGACAGTGGCGTACAGCCGCTCAAGGGGCTGGCCCAGAACGTCTCGGTGCGCCGCAACGCCTATGGCATGCCGCTGATCGAAAGCAGCACCTTCCATGACGCGCTGTTCGCCCAGGGCTACATCAATGCCAGCGACCGCATCAGCCAGATGGTCACCCTGCGCTTGCTGGCCCAGGGCCGCCTGGCCGAGCTGCAAGGTCCCCAGGCGCTGGATGGCGACCGCTTCATGCGTACCGTGAACCTGAAGAAAAGCGCCGATGCGTTGTACGCCGCCGCGTCACCGCGCCTCAAACGCTTCTTCGAGGTGTACGCGCGCGGCGTCAACGCCTACCTGTTCCGCTACCGCGACAAACTGCCCCAGGACCTGGCCGAAGCTGGCTACGTGCCTGAATACTGGAAACCGGAAGACTCGGCGCTGATCTTCGCCCTGTTCAACTTCGGCCAGTCGGTGAACCTGCAGGAAGAAATCGCCTCGCTGGTCCTGGCGCAGAAAGTCGGTGCCGACAAGCTGGCCTGGCTGCTGCCCACCTACCCCGATGAACCCCTGCCGTTCGACGAAGCCGACAAGCTCAAAGGCTTGAACCTGAGCGGCCAGGTGCCTGGCCTGGCTGACCTGAACAAGGTGGCCGGCGCACTGGCAACGATCAACGGGCTGGGCCTTGCCGCATCGAACAACTGGGCCATCAGCCCGGACCACGCACGCAACGGGCGAAGCCTGTTCGCCAACGACAGCCACCTGCCCATCGCCATTCCGTCGCTGTGGAACTACGTGCAGATTCGAGCGCCGAAGTACCAGGCCGCGGGCGTATCGCTGGCCGGCATTCCCGGCGTGCTGACCGGCTTCAACGGCAAGGTCGCCTGGGGCATGACCATGACCATGGGCGACAATCAGGATGTGTTCCTGGAAAAAATCCAGCGCCAGGGCAGCCAGCTGCAATACCTGGCCGACGGTAAATGGCGGCCAGCGGCGGTACGCCAGGAAACTTTCATCATCAAGGGCCAGCGCCCGGTGCGCGAGGCCATTTACGAAACCCGCCACGGCCCGCTGCTCAACAGCGTGCTGGGCGAGCGCAGCAACCCGTTGCAACCTGTGGCGCTGAACACCGGCCTGGGCCTGGCCCTGCAAACCCCGGACTTGAAGGACGACAAGAGCCTGGACGCACTGTTCGACCTGTCCCGGGCGCAGTCGGTGGAAGCCGCCTCCGATGCCAGTCGGGAAATCCGCGCCCTGGCCGTCAACATGATCTTCGCCGACGCCCAGCACATCGGCTGGCAGGTGACCGGCCGCTTCCCCAACCGCCGCGAAGGCCGTGGCCTGCTGCCGTCGCCCGGCTGGGACGGGCGCTACGACTGGGACGGTTTCGCCGACGCCATGCTGCACCCCTATGACCAGGACCCGCCGCAAGGCTGGCTGGGCACGGCCAACCAACGCACCGTGCCCCACGGCTACGGCATGCAACTGTCCAATTCCTGGTACTACCCGGAGCGTAGCGAGCGCCTGGCACAACTGGCCGGTGCCGGCAAGCAGGACACGCGCAGCATGATCGCCATGCAATACGACCAGACCACCACCTTCGCGCCCAAGCTCAAGGCCATGTTGCAGGCCCCTGGCATGGCCCAACCGCTGAAGCAGGCCATCGACGCCCTACCGGCCGCCGACCGCGCCAAAGCCCAGGAAGCGCTGACGCGCCTGCTGGCGTTCAATGGCAGCCTGGCGCCACAGTCGGCGGATGCGGCCCTGTATGAATTATTCCTGCAGGAAAGCAGCAAGCAGATATTCCTCGACGAGCTGGGCCCGGAGGACAGCCCATCGTGGAAAGCCTTCGTCGCGGCCGGCAACCTGTCGTACTCGGCCCAGGCCGACCACTTGCTGGCGCGTGAGGACAGCCCGTTCTGGGACGACATCCGCACACCGCAGAAAGAGGACAAACCCACCATTCTCGCCCGCAGCCTGGCCGCCGCCGTCACCGCAGGCGACAAGCAACTGGGCAGCGACCACAAGGCCTGGCAATGGGGTAACCTGCACCGCTACACCTGGGCCGCCCAGGGCACTGCGCTGGCACCGCGCCAGGCAGGCGGCGACCACACCACCCTCAACACCTCGGCCTACAGCTGGGGCGAGAACTTCGATGCCCGGTTGATCCCGGCCATGCGCGTGATCGTCGACTTCTCGCTGGCCGAACCGATGATCGGCCTCAACAGCACCGGCCAGTCGGGCAACCCGGCCAGCCCGCACTATGCCGACAGCATCGATGCCTGGCTGAAGGGGCAGTACGTGTCGTTCCCGATGCAGCCGCAAAACTTCGACAAGACCTATGGCAGCAAGCGGCTGTCGCTGGTGCCCGGCAAGTAGCAAATGGTGGCGGGCTTTCGGCCAGCGGACTTGACCGCGTCGGTAGCCCGCACTGTATCCCTGGCACATGCGCCACCAGGGACGCGGCCCGCTACACTCTATTGGCAGCCTGGCACCACAGTCGGCGGATGCGGCCCTGTATGAATTATTCCTGCAGGAAAGCAGCAAGCAGATATTCCTCGACGAGCTGGGCCCGGAGGACAGCCCATCGTGGAAAGCCTTCGTCGCGGCCGGCAACCTGTCGTACTCGGCCCAGGCCGACCACTTGCTGGCGCGTGAGGACAGCCCGTTCTGGGACGACATCCGCACACCGCAGAAAGAGGACAAACCCACCATTCTGGCCCGCAGCCTGGCCGCCGCCGTCACCGAAGGCGACAAGCAACTGGGCAGCGACCACAAGGCCTGGCAATGGGGTAACCTGCACCGCTACACCTGGGCCGCCCAGGGCACTGCGCTGGCACCGCGCCAGGCGGGCGGCGACCACACCACCCTCAACACCTCGGCCTACAGCTGGGGCGAGAACTTCGATGCCCGGTTGATCCCGGCCATGCGCGTGATCGTCGACTTCTCGCTGGCCGAACCGATGATCGGCCTCAACAGCACCGGCCAGTCGGGCAACCCGGCCAGCCCGCACTATGCCGACAGCATCGATGCCTGGCTGAAGGGGCAGTACGTGTCGTTCCCGATGCAGCCGCAAAACTTCGACAAGACCTATGGCAGCAAGCGGCTGTCGCTGGTGCCCGGCAAGTAGCAAATGGTGGCGGGCTTTCGGCCAGCGGACTTGACCGCGTCGGTAGCCCGCACTGTATCCCTGGCACATGCGCCACCAGGGACGCGGCCCGCTACACTCTATTGGCAGCCTGCACCGTTGCGATCCTTCGGCGCTCGATAAAAGCGCTCATGTTTTCTTTGGTCCGCGCCACCAACTCTGGTGGCGCGACTCGCGGTGAGCCCGCTTGAAAGGGCGGTTCAGGATCGTATTCCATTTGCAACTGGATACTTTGGGCAACCTCCTCCCCTGCCAGTAACGCAACCACGCTCAACGCAAAGTCGATACCCGACGTGACACCAGCACCGGTCAATCGATCTCGGTCACGCACCACTCGCGCATGGACAGGCTCAGCCCCCAGCAACCCCAATTGGTCGATGGAAGACCAATGGCTCGTAGCCCTATACCCCGTTAACAACCCCGCCGCGCCAAGGATGAGCGACCCCGTGCAAACCGAGGTTATCAACTGGCAACCAGCTGCTACCTTACGCAGGAAGTTCAGTGTCTGCTGGTCACTCATGAGTTCGATCTGGCCGGAGCCGCCTGGAACGCAGATGACGGTCAGCGGCGGACACTCGTCGTAGCGCGTGGTCGGCAAGATACGCATGCCGCGCTCAGTCACCACTGGATCGAGATCCTTCCAGAGCAGGTGCACATGGGCCCCCGGGAGCCTGCTGAAAACCTCGGAAGGACCCGTCAAGTCAAGCTGGGTGACATTTGGGAAAAGAATGAGACCGATATGGATAGAACTCGAGGGCATGGATGCCTCCCTGGCCGTTTGGAATGCTGGGCACTTTAAGGCAGACAGGTTTGGAGCGTTATACCGATTGCACCCCTGAACGCGCCATTTTGGTATTAGCTTTTGACGCATACGCGTCCCTACCCAGGGTATTTGCGGTGGAGAAGAAAATCCGCAGACGAAAAAAAGCCTGCACAAGGCAGGCTTCTTTTTGGTACCAGACGTTCAGTGTTCCTGGTACCTGATATGGCGCAGCGGACGGGACTCGAACCCGCGACCCCCGGCGTGACAGGCCGGTATTCTAACCGACTGAACTACCGCTGCGCGACACACGTAGAGAAAATGGTGGGTGATGACGGGATCGAACCGCCGACCCTCTGCTTGTAAGGCAGATGCTCTCCCAGCTGAGCTAATCACCCTTCGTCTCTCGGTGTGGCGCGCATTGTACGGACGGTTCCTCAACATGGCAACACAAAATTGCACGAACCGAGCATGATCAACGTCATTTCCTGCAGACGAAAAAAAACCTGCACGAGGCAGGTTTCTTTCTGGTACCAGGCGTTCAGTGTTCCTGGTTCCTAATATGGCGCAGCGGACGGGACTCGAACCCGCGACCCCCGGCGTGACAGGCCGGTATTCTAACCGACTGAACTACCGCTGCGCGAAACACGTAGAGAGAATGGTGGGTGATGACGGGATCGAACCGCCGACCCTCTGCTTGTAAGGCAGATGCTCTCCCAGCTGAGCTAATCACCCTTTGTCTCTCGGTGTGGCGCGCATTCTACGGACGCACCTATGGCCTGGCAAGCACTTTTTAAATTAATTTTTCGAAGCCTTCCAAACACTTAGCGCAGGGTTGGCCTGCGCCCTCACACGGGACAATAATGCGCCCCTTATGTGTTGAGGAGTGATTCACCCCATGTGGTTCAAAAACCTGCTTGTCTACCGCCTGACCCAAGATATCCCCTTCGACGCCGAGGCCCTGGAAACCGCACTGGCCACCAAGCCCGCGCGCCCCTGTGCAAGCCAGGAGCTGACCACTTATGGTTTCGTCGCGCCCTTCGGCAAGGGTGAAGACGCCCCCCTCGTCCACGTCAGCGGCGATTTCCTGCTGATTTCGGCCCGCAAGGAAGAGCGCATCCTGCCGGGCAGCGTCGTGCGCGATGCCGTCAAGGAAAAGGTCGAAGAGATCGAAGCCGAACAGATGCGCAAGGTCTACAAGAAAGAGCGTGACCAGATCAAGGACGAGATCATCCAGGCCTTCCTGCCGCGCGCCTTTATCCGTCGCTCGGCCACCTTCGCCGCCATCGCGCCCAAGCAAGGCCTGATCCTGGTCAACTCGGCCAGCCCCAAGCGCGCCGAAGACCTGCTGTCCACCCTGCGTGAAGTGCTGGGTACGCTGCCGGTTCGCCCGCTGACCGTCAAAACCGCGCCAACGGCCGTGATGACCGAGTGGGTCAAGACCCAGCAAGCGGCCCCGGACTTCTACGTACTGGACGAGTGCGAACTGCGCGACGTGGAAGAGGACGGCGGCATCGTGCGCTGCAAGCGCCAGGACCTGACCGCTGACGAGATCCAGCTGCACCTGAGCACCGGCAAACTGGTGACCCAACTGTCGCTGGCCTGGCAGGACAAGCTGTCGTTCGTACTGGACGACAAGATGGTGGTCAAGCGCCTGAAGTTCGAGGAACTGTTGCAGGACCAGGCCGAAGAAGACGGCGGCGACGAGGCCTTGGGCCAACTGGACGCCAGCTTTACCCTGATGATGCTGACGTTTGGCGACTTCCTGCCAGCGCTGTTCGAAGCCCTGGGCGGCGAAGAACTGCCTCAGGGGATTTGAAGCTGAACGCTATAAGCTAGAAGCCATGCTGCACCCTGTGGGACCGGGCGCAGCTCGGGAAAAGAACGACGCGGTGTATCAGGCACCCTGCGCCGTGCTTTTCCCGAGCTACGCCCGGTCCCACATCTCTGCATCCATAAGAAGGAAACACCATGCGCGCCCTGGCCGCCCTCAGCCGCTTTGTCGGCAACACCTTCGCTTACTGGGTCTTGCTGTTCGCCGTCCTGGCGTTCCTGTTCCCGCAATGGTTCGTCGCCTTGAAAGTGCTGATCGTGCCGCTGCTGGGCCTGGTGATGTTCGGCATGGGCCTTACCCTCAAGCTCGATGACTTCGCCGAACTCAGCCGCCACCCGTGGCGGGTGTGCCTGGGCGTGGTAGCGCACTTCGTGATCATGCCGGGCATGGCCTGGCTGTTGTGCCAGCTGTTCCATCTGCCGGCCGAGATCGCCGTGGGCGTGATTCTGGTGGGTTGCTGCCCCAGTGGCACCGCTTCCAACGTGATGACCTGGCTGGCCAAGGGCGACCTGGCGCTGTCGGTGGCCATCGCCGCCGTCACCACCCTGCTCGCGCCACTGCTGACCCCTGCGCTGATCTGGCTGCTGGCATCGGCCTGGCTGCCGGTTTCGTTCATGGAGATGTTCTGGTCGATCCTGCAATTGGTGATGCTGCCCATCGTGCTGGGCGTGATCGCCCAGCGCCTGCTGGGTGAGCGGGTGCGCTATGCCGTGGAAGTGTTGCCGCTGGTGTCAGTGGTCAGCATCGTCATGATCGTCTGCGCCGTGGTTGCGGCCAGCCAGGCAAAAATAGCCGAGTCCGGCCTGCTGATCATGGCGGTGGTGGTGCTGCACAACAGCTTCGGCTTTGTGCTGGGCTACGTTACCGGGCGCGTGTTCAAACTGCCGCTGGCCCAGCGCAAGTCACTGGCGCTGGAAGTGGGCATGCAGAACTCGGGGCTGGGCGCGGCGCTGGCCAGCGCACACTTCTCGCCGCTGGCGGCAGTGCCTAGCGCGCTGTTCAGCGTGTGGCACAACATCTCCGGCGCATTGCTGGCAACCTTCTTCCGCAAGATGGACGACCGCCCCTAGGGGCACCTTGCCGGGACCGGCGAAGTTGGGCACTATAGTGCGCATCGACGGGACGACCTGTCGATGCGCACTTTTTCGTTCGGGGACGGCCCCATCACTTGAATCAATTGATGGAGGTTGCCATGTCCTGGCTGATCCTTTTCTTTGCGGGCCTGTTCGAAGTCGGTTGGGCCATTGGCCTGAAATACACCGACGGTTTCACGCGCCCCTTGCCTACCCTGCTCACCGTAGCCGCCATGGCGGCCAGCCTTGGCCTGCTAGGCCTGGCCGTGCGTGAACTGCCGCTGGGCACCGCCTACGCCATCTGGACAGGCGTGGGGGCGGTGGGCACGGTGATCGCTGGCATCATGCTGTTTGGCGAATCCATGGCGCCGATGCGCATCGTCAGCGTGCTGCTGATCGTGCTGGGCCTTGCCGGCCTCAAGGCCAGCACCTGACTGAGCCAGCGCCTGCAAGGCAGCCAGGTTCAGCGGCCTTCACCGCGCAACTCGCTGACGCGCGCTCGCAACTGCGAAGGTTTCGCGTCCTCGGCCAGCACCGGCTGCCCCGCAATCAGCGTCACACGCGACCACAACCGACGGAAGAACCCCTTGGCCGGGTCACGGCTGAAGAAACTGCCCCACAGCCCCTGCAAGGCCAAGGGAATCACCGGCACCGGAGTCTGTTCCAATATCGTGGTCACGCCACTCTTGAACTCGCTGATCTCACCATCACCGGTCAATTTGCCCTCAGGGAAAATGCACACCAGCTCACCTTCCGCCAGACTGGCTGCGATGCGCTTGAACGCCTGGTCATAGATCAGCAGGTCTTCCCCGCGCCCGGCAATGGGAATAGCCCCGGCGGTGCGGAAAATGAAGTTGAGCACCGGCAGCTGGAAGATCTTGTAATACATCACGAAGCGAATCGGCCGCCGTACCGCGCCGGTAATCAGCAGCGCGTCCACAAAGGACACGTGGTTGCACACCAGCAACGCCGCACCCTCGTCGGGAATGCGTTCCAGGTCGCGGTGCTCCACCCGGTACATGGAATGGCTGAGCAGCCAGATCATGAAGCGCATGGTGAACTCGGGCACGATCTTGAAGATGTAGGCGTTCACCGCGATGTTCATCACCGACACCACCAGGAACAACTGCGGGATCGACAGCTTGGCGAAGCTCAACAGCAGGATCGAGACAATGGCCGACACCACCATGAACAAGGCATTGAGGATGTTGTTGGCCGCAATGACCCGGGCTCGCTCATTTTCAGCGGTGCGCGATTGAATCAGCGCGTACAGCGGCACGATATAGAAGCCGCCGAACACGCCGAGGCCCAGGATATCCAGCAATACCCACCAGGCCTGGCCGATGCCCAGCACAGTCAACCAGTCATTGGCCACCGGGCCTTGGGCGAAGTCACCCGAGTGCCACCATAGCAACAGACCAAACAACGTCAGACCAAACGAGCCGAAAGGTACCAGGCCAATCTCTACCTTGCGCCCCGAGAGCTTCTCGCACAGCACCGAACCCAAGGCGATGCCCACGGAAAACACCGTGAGAATCAGGGTAACCACGGTTTCATCGCCGTTGAGCCAGTCTTTGGCGTAGGCCGGGATCTGGGTCAGGTAGATCGCGCCAACAAACCAGAACCACGAGTTGCCCACCACCGAGCGGGACACTGCCGGGGTTTGCCTGAGGCCCAGCTTCAGGGTGGCCCACGACTGGCTGAAAATGTTCCAGTCCAGTTTCAGCCCCGGCGTATCGGCGGCGGCGCGTGGAATAGCGCGGCTGGCCAGGTACCCCAGCACTGCCACCCCGACAATCGCCGTACTGACGACAGGCGCGTAGTGAGCCTGGGACATCATCACCCCGGCGCTGATGGTGCCGGCCAGAATCGCCAGGAACGTGCCCATCTCCACCAGGCCGTTGCCACCTACCAGTTCTTCCTCGCGCAACGCCTGAGGCATGATCGAATATTTCACCGGCCCGAACAGCGCCGAGTGGGTGCCCATGGCGAACAGCGCCGCCAGCATCATCCACAAGTGGTCAAAGACAAAGCCCGTGGCGCCCACGGCCATGATCACGATCTCGCCGACCTTGATCACCCGGATAAGCGCATCCTTGTTGAATTTCTCGCCAAACTGCCCGGCCAACGCCGAAAAGAGAAAGAACGGCAGAATGAACAACAGCGCACACAGGTTGACCCAGAGGGTGCGGTCACCGCTGATGCTCAACTTGTAGAGAATCGCCAGGATCAGCGACTGCTTGAACACGTTGTCGTTGAAAGCACCCAGGGACTGGGTAAGAAAAAACGGCAGGAAACGCCGCTTGCCCAACAGACTGAATTGCGAGGGGTGACTCATCGTCCTTGCACCTTGGTGGCGCCGCTAACGGCGTAGGCTTTTGCCATTGGATGCAGCCGACTACCCTCCAGGCCACATCTGCCGTCCTAGATTAGCGAATCTGTGTCACTGTTCATTGCCCCCGTGCTGCTGCAATGCACGGCGACACAAATAATTCACCCCGCCACGCCCCGCGCAGAGTCCGGGTCATCACCACCGCCCACAGCATCCCCAGGCACACCACCAACCCCTGCCCGCACAAGCTGAAGAAAGCCAGATGCAACACATGCCCCAAGCGCAGGGTGGCCAGGGTGTATACCCCCAGCGGGAAGATGAACGCCCACCACCCGAGGTTGAACGGCATGCCCGCGCGCAAGTAGCGCAGCGTGATCAACACCGCCAGCAGCATCCACCACAGCCCCATGCCCCACAGGATGACCGCGCTGATGACCCCCAGGCCATCGAGCATGTCGCCCACGCCCGGCAACACCCCGGCGGCGGCAAGGATGCCTGGTGCATCGCCCCCCAGCAGCAACATCCCCAGGGCCCCAGTGCCGATAGGGCCCAGCGCCAGCCAACTGGACGCCGCCATGTTTTCATGGGGCAGTTTGTGCAGCGCCATGCGCAGCATCAGGATGGTCAGAATGGCGAAGGCCACGGGCACCGAGAAGGCCCACAGTACGTAGCTGGTGACCAGCATGCTGAACTGCGCCGCCGGGGCCAGCAGGTGCGGCGCCAGCAGGCCACCGCTGGCAGCGGCGACCTCGGCCGCCACCACGGGCAACAGCCAGACCGCCGTCATTTGATCGATGCTGTGCTGTTGTCGGGTGAACATCAGGAACGGAATACCCACGCCACACGCCAGCGACAGGCCCACATCCAGCCACCACAGCGCTTGCAGCCAGGGCAGTGCGGCATCACCCACCCCTGGGAGGGCGAAGAGAATGAAGCCGTTGAGCAACGTCGCCAGGGCCATGGGAATGGTGCCAATGAACATCGACACGGTCGAGTGGCCGAAAATGCGCCGCGCCTCATCGAAGAACAGCACCCAGCGCGCGCCATAGAGCACCGCGAACAGCGCAAACAACACCAGTGCCACACCCCACAAAGCCTGCGCCAGTGCCGGCAGCCATGGCCCGTTGGCCGGCAACTGCGCCATGGCCAAAGCAAGCACACCGGTGCCCATGACCACCGCAAACCAGTTGGGGGTGAATTGACGAATCACTTCGCGGGGGTGCTGCAAAGCGCTGAAGGGCCGGCGGGCCAACGGAACGGGGCGGTGCATGGGTTTCTCCTGTCCTCGTGTGAGGTGAAACCATGCTAGCCGTCTTTGACTTATCTGCTAAACGGGTAGTTTAGCTATAGGTCATCGATTATACCGATATGGCGCGGACGCCGCGTCGCAGCCACATGCCGACCAGCGCCACGACACAGAGGGCGATCTGCAGCAAGCCGTAACCGTCGCTGGTGGCCACCAACCCAATGCTGCGCACCAGGAAACCCGCCAGGATCGCCGGCGCGCAGAACGCCAGGTAGCTGAGCACATAGAACGTCGACATCAACCCAGCCCGCTCGTGGGCATGGGCCAGTGGCAGCACGCTGCGCGCGGAGCCCAGAAAGCCACTGCCGAAACCGGCGCCGGCGATGACCGCGCCGACGAAGAACAGCGTCAGCGCCTGCTGATTGGCCGCCAGCAGAACCAGGCCAATGCCGACGGCCAACAGCACCGTGCCCAGGCGCAGCACCTTCTCGGCCGCGACCGTGCGCAGCGCGTAGATGGCGCCCGCGCCACTGAGCGTCAGCGTTGCCACCAGCGCCCCGCCGATCAGGTTGGAGGTAGCGCCCGTCGCTGCCCGCACCAGCGAAGGCGCCAGCGACAGAAAGAAGCCGCCAGTCATCCACACTGCCGTGTTCACCGGCAGCATGCGCCACACGGCCGCCCTGGCCTGCGGCGGCACGCTCAGGCGCGGGCGCAGCGAGGCCAGGGCGCCCGGCTGCGCGCTGACACTTTCCGGCAACCACACCAGCAGCACCGCCTGAACCACCAGCACACCGAGCAGCACCGCGTACACCAGGCCAGTGGGCCACGGCGCGTATTGCACCAGCAGCCCACTGCCCAAACCGCCCAGCGCCATGCCCAGCAACGGCGCCAGGCTGTTCAGCAGCGGCCCCTTGTTGCGGTCGTTATCCAGCAGGGCAGCGCCCAGGGAACTGGTAGCCATGCCCGTGGCGAACCCCTGCACAACCCGGGCGGCGAGCAACCAGCTGACGTCGCGGGCATAGATGAACGCCAGCATCGACAGCATGTTCAGCAACAGGGCCACCCGCAACACCGGGCGCCGGCCGATATAATCCGACAGCGAACCCACAGTCAGCAACGCCGCCAGCAGGCTTAGCGCGTACACCCCGAACACCATGGTCAGCATGCCCGGCGAGAACTGCCAGGCCTCCTGGTACAGGTGATACAAGGGGGTGGGCGCGCTGGACGCCGCCAAGAATGTCAGCAGCACCACCGACAGGTAGGCCAGGCTGCTTCTGGCTGACAACACGTGGGACATGGTAGCCTCCGCAAAAGCTAATTCATTGCATTAGCAGAGTCTGCACCCGCTCTGCGCTTAAAGCAAACGCTTTGTGTTAAGGTCGTTCAATGGCTATCAAAGAAGGTATTCGCACGGGCGGCCGCAGTGCCCGTGTACAAGAGTCAGTCCACGCGGCCGTGCGCGCCCTGCTCCAGGAACAAGAGCGCGACAGCTTGACCGTGCCGCTTATCGCCAGCCGCGCGGGCGTTACGCCCTCCACCATCTACCGCCGCTGGGGTGAGCTGGCCGCCCTGCTGGCCGACGTCAGCCTGGCGCGCCTGCGCCCGGACAGCGCGCCTGCGGACACCGGCACCTTGCGCAACGACCTGCTGGCCTGGGCCGAGCAGTACCTTGACGAGATGAACTCGGAACCGGGGCGCAACATGATGCGCGACTTCATCGCCAGCGGCTGTTCCAGCCAATGCGCCACGGTGCTGCGCGGGCAATTGCAGACGATACTCGCGCGCGCGGTGAAGCGCGGTGAACCGGCGCCGGATGCCGACCATTTGCTGAACCTGATCGTTGCACCGGTGGTGTACCGCATCCTGTTCGCCGAATCGGCGCCCTCGCTTGAGCACATGCATGAACTGGTGGACCTCAGCCTGAGGCGTTAGGCCGCAGTGCGACCTTGGTCGGCGCTGACGCGCCGGGCTTGGCCGTGCGAGACTGGTAGCCATCCGCACCCCCTTTGCATCGGAGCTATTGATGTCGCTGTCCAGCGGGCTGATCGCCGCGGTCGCCCTGGCCTACATGGCCGTGATGTTCGCCATCGCTTTCTATGGCGACCGCCGCAGCACGCCGCTGTCACCGCGCCTGCGCGCCTGGGTGTACAGCCTTTCCCTGGCGGTGTATTGCACCAGCTGGACCTTCTTCGGCGCCGTCGGCCAGGCGGCCGAGCAATTGTGGGCGTTCCTGCCCATTTACCTGGGCCCGGTGCTGCTGATGGTGTTCGCGCCTTGGGTGCAGCAAAAGATGATCCTGATCAGCAAGCAGGAAAACATCACGTCCATCGCCGACTTCATCGCTGCCCGCTACGGCAAGTCGCAGTCCCTGGCAGTCGTAGTGGCACTGATCTGCCTGGTGGGCGTGCTGCCCTATATCGCGCTACAGCTCAAAGGTATCGTGCTGGGCGTGAACCTGCTCATAGGCGCCGGTGCCGACGCCACCGGCACGCGTGTGCAGGACACCGCGCTGGTGGTGTCGCTGGTGCTGGCGCTGTTCACCATCGTCTTCGGCACCCGCAGCCTGGACGTCACCGAACACCACCGCGGCATGGTCCTGGCCATTGCCTTCGAGGCGCTGGTGAAGCTGTTCGCCTTCCTCGGCGTCGGGGCGTTCGTCACCTATGGCCTATACGACGGCTTCGGCGACCTGCTGAACCAGGCATCCCTGGCGCCGCGCCTGGAGACCTATTGGCAGGAGACCATCAACTGGCCGTCCATGGTGGTGCAGACCGGCGTGGCGATGATGGCGATCATCTGCCTGCCCCGCCAGTTCCACGTGACGGTGGTCGAAAACATCGAACCCCAGGACCTGCGCCTGGCCCGCTGGGTGTTTCCCGCCTACCTGATCCTCGCCGCGCTGTTCGTGGTGCCCATCGCCCTGGCCGGGCAGATGCGCCTGCCGAGCTGGGTCATCCCTGATTCGTTCGTCATCAGCCTGCCCCTGGCCGAGGCCCACCCTGCCCTGGCCTTGCTGGCTTTCATCGGCGGCGCCAGCGCGGCCACCGGCATGGTCATTGTCGCCAGCGTGGCCCTGTCGACCATGGTCTCCAACGACATGCTGCTGCCCTGGCTGCTACGGCGCCAGAGTGCCGAGCGGCCGTTCGAAGTATTTCGCCATTGGATGCTCTCGGTGCGGCGTATCAGCATCGTGGTCATCCTGTTGCTGGCGTATGTCAGCTACCGACTGTTGGGCAGCACTGCCAGCCTGGCCACCATCGGCCAGATCGCCTTCGCCGCCGTGACCCAACTGACCCCCGCCATGCTGGGCGCCCTGTACTGGAAGAAGGCCAACCGCCGCGGCGTATTCGCCGGCCTGGCGACCGGCACCTTCCTGTGGTTCTACACCCTGATCCTGCCCATGTCGGCCCATAGCCTGGGCCTGCCCTTGCACCTGTTTCCGGGGCTGACCTGGTTGCACAGCAACCCACTGGGGCTGCCTATCACGCCACTGACCCAAGGCGTGGTGCTGTCGCTGGCCGGCAACTTCACCTTGTTCGCCTGGGTGTCCGCGCTATCGCGCACGCGGGTGTCGGAGCACTGGCAGGCCGGGCGCTTCATTGGCCAGGAAACCAGCGCCCGGCCGGGCGGCCGCCTGCCCCTGTCGGTGCAGATCGAGGACCTGCTGACCCTGGCCTCACGCTTTGTCGGTGAAGACCGGGCGCGGCAGAGCTTCATCCGTTTCGCCTACCGCCAAGGCATCGGCTTCAACCCCAGCCAGCGCGCCGACAACGAGTGGATCGCCCACACCGAACGCCTGCTGGCAGGCGTGCTGGGCAGCTCATCCACCCGCGCCGTGGTGCGCGCAGCCATCGAAGGCCGCGACATGCAGCTGGAAGATGTGGTGAAAATCGCCGACGAAGCCAGCGAAGTACTCCAGTTCAATCGTGCTTTGCTGCAGGGCGCCATCGAGAACATCAGCCAGGGCGTGAGTGTGGTTGACCAGTCGCTGCACCTGGTGGCCTGGAACCGCCGTTACCTGGAGCTGTTCAATTACCCCGACGGCCTGATCACCGTCGGCCGGCCCATCGCCGATATCATCCGCTACAACGCCGAACGCGGCCTGTGCGGCCCAGGGGAAGCCGAAGTGCATGTCGCCCGACGCCTGCATTGGATGCGCCAAGGCCGCGCGCACACCTCCGAGCGGCTGTTTCCCAACGGCCGGGTGATCGAGCTGATCGGCAACCCCATGCCCGGGGGCGGCTTTGTCATGAGCTTCACCGACATCACCGCATTCCGCGAGGCCGAACAGGCGCTCACCGCCGCCAATGAAAGCCTGGAACAGCGGGTGGCTGAACGCACCCATGAGCTTTCCCAGCTCAACATGGCCCTCACCCAGGCCAAGAGCACCGCCGAGGCCGCCAACCAATCGAAAACCCGTTTCCTGGCTGCCGTGAGCCACGACCTGATGCAGCCACTGAACGCCGCGCGGCTGTTCTCCGCCGCGCTGTCGCACCAGGGCGACGGCCTGTCAGCCGACGCTCAGCAACTGGTGCAGCACATGGACAGCTCGCTGCGCTCGGCCGAAGATTTGATCAGCGACCTGCTGGACATCTCGCGCCTGGAAAACGGCAAGATCACCCCGGACAGCAAACCTTTCGCCCTGAGCGACCTGTACGACACCCTGGGCGCCGAGTTCAAGGCCCTGGCCCAGGAACAGGGCCTGGCGTTCCACGTGCGATCCTCGGACCTGCGGATCAACAGCGACATCAAGTTGCTACGGCGCATCTTGCAGAATTTTCTGACCAACGCCTTCCGTTATGGCAAAGGCCCGATTCTGCTGGGCGTGCGCCGCAAGCCCGGGGCGCTGAGCCTGGAGGTGTGGGACCGTGGCCCGGGCATTCCCGACGACAAGCTGCAGGTGATCTTCGAGGAATTCAAACGCCTGGACAGCCACCAGACCCGCGCCGAAAAAGGCCTGGGCCTGGGCCTGGCCATTGCCGACGGCCTGTGCCGGGTGCTGGGCCATCGCCTGCAAGTGCGGTCCTGGTCCGGCAAGGGCAGCGTGTTCAGCGTGACCGTGCCGGTGGCCAGTGTGGCCGCGCCAGCGCCTGCGCCGGTCGCCAGCAAGGGCCATGACCTCAGCGGGCTGCACGTGCTGTGCGTGGACAACGAAGACAGCATCCTGGTGGGCATGAACAGCTTGCTCAGCCGCTGGGGCTGCCAGGTGTTCACCGCCCGTGACCGCCGGCAGTGCCGCCACCTGCTGGACAACGGCATGCGCCCACACCTGGCGCTGGTGGACTTCCACCTGGATGAGGGCGACACCGGGCCGCAACTGATGGCCTGGCTGCGTACCCAACTCAACGCACCGATACCGGGCATGGTCATCAGCGCCGATGGCCGCCCCGAGGTGCTGGACCAAGTGCATGCCGCGGGCCTGGACTACCTCGCCAAGCCCGTGAAGCCGGCGGCGCTGCGGGCGTTACTCAATCGGCACCTCAGCCGGCAGTGAGGCGCCTTCGGCGTCGGTCATGGCGCGTTCCAGCAGGTCCGCGGGCAGGCTCTTGCTGGCCCGCGCGCCCAGCAGCTTGAGCTGCTCGGTTCGGCTCACCAGGTTGCCACGGCCGTCGGTGAGCTTGTTGCGCGCAGCGCTGTAGGCCTTGTCCAACTGCTGCAGGCGGTTGCCCACCTCGTCCAGGTCCTGGATGAACAACACGAACTTGTCGTACAGCCACCCCGCCCGCTCGGCGATTTCCCGGGCGTTCTGGCTTTGTCTTTCCTGTTTCCACAAGCTGTCGATGACCCGCAAGGTGGCCAGCAAGGTGGTGGGGCTGACAATCACGATCTGCCGGTCGAAGGCCTCCTGGAACAGGTTCGGTTCCGCTTGCAGGGCCGCCGAGAAAGCCGCCTCGATAGGCACGAACAGCAGGACGAAATCCAGGCTGTGCAGGCCTTCCAGGCGTTTGTAGTCCTTGCCCGACAGCCCCTTCACGTGATTGCGCAGCGACAGCACGTGCTGCTTCAGGGCCGCCTGGGACACCGCCGGGTCATCGGCACCGATGTACTGCTGGTAGGCGGTGAGGCTGACCTTGGAGTCGACCACGACCTGTTTGTCGCCAGGGAGCATGATCAACACATCGGGCTGGAAACGCTCCCCGTCCGGGCCTTTCAGGCTGACCTGGGTCTGGTACTCGCGGCCCTTCTCCAGGCCCGCGTGCTCCAGTACCCGCTCCAGAATCAGCTCGCCCCAGTTGCCCTGGGTTTTCTGACCCTTCAGGGCCTGGGTCAGGTTGGTGGCTTCGTCGCTCAGGCGCTGGTTCAACTGTTGCAGGCGCTCCAGTTCCTTGCCCAGGGAGAATCGCTCACGGGCTTCCTGCTGGTAGCTTTCCTCCACGCGCTTTTCGAATGACTGGATGCGCTCCTTGAGCGGGTCGAGCAACTGCCCCAGGCGCTGCTGGCTGGTCTCGGCGAAACGCTGTTCGCGTTCATCGAAGATCTTGCCGGCCAGTTCGGCGAACTGCGCACGCAACTCGTCACGCGACCCCTGCAGGTCGGTCAACCGCTGTTGGTGGCTGTCCTGCTGTTCGCGCAACTCGGCCTGCAGGCCCGCGCATTCGGCAGCCAGCCGGCGCAACTCACCTTCCTTGCCGTTACGCTCAAGGTTCCACGCATGGGCGGCATCACGGGCGTTGTCGCGCTCTATCTGCAACAGGTCGAGTTCACGCCCCTGAGCGGCCAGTTCGGCCTGCTTGACACCATTGGCCTGGGCCAGGTCGCTGATTTCGTCACGGCAGGCATCCAGCTGCGCGTTGAGACCGCTTTGCGCCAACTGCGCGGTTGCCAGGCGCTCGTTCAGCAGTGCTGTGTCGGCGTCCACGCGGCTCAGGCGCCGCTGCAACTGAAACGCCAGCGCCAGGCTTGGCACCCCCGCTAGCAACAGGCCAAGCAACAGGCTGGTGATGTCCAATGCCATTTCAATTCCCACCGCGTTCAAACAAAGGCACAGTCTGAGCGAAGCGACGACCGGCGGCAAACTGATGATCCGCCTGGCCTCCGGTCGGGCGATAGCCGCACATTTTTGAACAGCATCTGGAAAAAAATATCGACACCTGCGCGATGCAAAATATTCTCATCGAAGCATTGACATAATCAGATGAAGACTCGACCAGATACATGAAATTACCGAGCACGCCCGTGCTAGAGCAAGCGCTCGGGACAATCCACAGAAGCTGTGGATAACTCAGTGGACAACCGCCTCCCAATGCCCGCAAACCCCGATGGAATGGGGCTTTCAGTCAAACTGACGATTTTTTCACCAGCTCAAAAAAGCGTTTTTTTTCATTGACTTAAATTTTCAGTCGAGCATAGGGGTAGGATGGGCAAGGGCTTTGCAAGGAAATCGCAGGGGAGGTGAGCAATGTGCACAACCGCCCCGATTGGAGGCAATGGGCCGCACCATATTCGGTCTCGGTGTCAAGCATTACCGAAGAAAACGCCCCGCAGGGGGGTTCCCAACGCACGACTAAAGGTGCAAGCTGGCCTGCTGCGCTACTGGGTAGACACGGCGAGCAATTGCTAGCCGCGATAAGCTCCCTGGCGAGCCACTGCCGCAGAGACATAAAAAACAGTTGCCAAGGCAGCAGGCTTTGATGTAGCCTTGAAAATGTTAGTACCAAGCTGAAAGTCAATTTACGGTCGATACAGTCCTCAAGCACGTTATTCGCAGCAAGCGAACACCTGCTGAAACAGCGGACCGACCTACTCGATGGTTTCCAGGTAAACACTTCACGATCCTCGCACGTAGACGAGCATCGCTGCCAAGCCTCTTTACTCTGACCTAACCAACCTGCTGATTGATCAGGATCTTCACCCACGGGCTGTGAACCTTTGCCCCGGTGTGTTGCCTGTCCTCCTAAGTACCTACCGGTCAGCCCAAGCGCCACATATGAATTGCGCTTCACACTGGCTGCTTTTGTTCCAGTCAGGTTCTTCGTTCGGCCAAAGGTGGCCCGCGTTACTGGAACGTTTTTAGTGCGCACGGATCTTAATCCGTGTCTTTTGCAGGAACATCCAATAACTATGAACACTATCCACACTCAAGATGCCATTCGCACCCTGACCCACGCCTTCGCACCGATGAACTGCCTGATCATGGCCGCTCGCAAAGGCTGCTTCAGTTTCACGATCGTCAACGAGCACGGTATTGCCCGCCACAGCGAACGCCTGTACCCGGAGCAATACTCCAGCGCCGAGCCGCTGCAGGCCGTTATCGACCGTACGCGCCAGGCACTGGTTGCCTGAGGCAATCGCAATACCCCGAGGCCCCGCTCTGACGCGGGGCTTTTTTATGCCCGCTTGGCGGCCATCTGCAAGCCCCAAGGCATCGCCTCGCGCGCGTAACTTGCGGCTCCCTTCTTATTTCCCTGAGGCATATTCATGACCGTTGGGGGCTGGCAAATAATTTAAAAACAGCCCTTTACAGCATACATATGACACTACACTTCAATTCAAGCGGTTCACGCCGCTTCCGGCGGGGCTATCCGATTCACTGCTGCCAAGCACCCCTGCCCCGCCGGCCATACAGGAGAGGTCACTGGGCTTTATGGGGATCGCCGCACGGGAATTGAGCCAGTACGTGATTCGCCCGACGTTGCTGTACCTGGGCCGTCATTGCGCCAACGCTGAAGCATTGCTGCTGGGCGTCGCCGCCAGCCAGTCAGCCCTGGGTAACGAGCTGCATGGCCGGCGTGGCCACGGCCTCTATCGCATCGGCGCCCTGCGCCACCAGGCGCTCTGGGACCGCTACCTGGCCCTGGATCCCGAGTTGGCCAGCCTGGTACGAGGGCTGGCCAGCCAACACGCTTTTCTGAGTGGCCCGCATCTGGAATTGACCGTCAACCTGAGATACGCCACCGCCATCGCCTGGCTACTGATAGAACAGCAGAAAACGCCTCTGCCACAGGCCGATGACCTCATCGGCATGGCCAGAATATGGCGTCAGACCTTCCAACCCCAAGGACGCATCAGGGACTTCACCGCCGCCTGGGCCCGCTGCATCACGACACCTGACAGATTAGCCAGCTGAAGGTTGTGGCATAACGCCAGCTTATAAACCTCCAATCTGGTCGGATTGTCCTACAAAACCGCTCTATCTCAAGCGATACGGGCTATAGCGCCGCCGCGAAAATGTTGGTAGTTTTCGCTTCGGTGATCACATGGAGTTCTAATAATGAAAAAAGTAATGCTCAAGACCACACTCAGCATCGCCGTAACGCTCGCTTCCACCCAGCTATTCGCCAGTGGCTTTGCCATCAACGAAACCAGCATCAGCGGGATGGGCACCGGGTTCGCCGGCCGCTCTTCATCTGCCGATGATGCCAGCACTATCTACGGAAACCCTGCGGGCATGTCGCGCCTCAAGAGCGCACAAGCCACCGTGGGCGCCGCTGTCATCGACGCCAAGACCGACATCAGCCAAAGCCGCGCCGCCCTGGGGGGCAAAGAAGGCGGTGACATGGTGCCGATGACCACCGTGCCAATGGGTTACTACGTGCAGCCCATTGATGACCACTGGGCCTTCGGTGTCGGCTTCTACGTGCCGTTCGGCCTGATCACCGACTACCACAGCGACTTCGCTGGCCGTTACCACGCCAACAAGAGCAAGGTTTCGGTCATCACCTTTCAACCGACCGTCAGCTACGCATTCAATGACGTAGTGTCGATCGGTTTCGGCCCCACCATCAACCGCATCGACGGCGAGTTGAGCTCCATGGTGCCGAACGCCTTCACGCCGGGCACCAATGACGGCAAGGTGAAAATCAACGGCAACGACACAGCCATCGGCTTCAACGCTGGCATCCTGGTGCAGGCCACGCCCACCACCAGCCTGGGCCTGACCTACCATTCCAAGGTGGATTACCACCTGGACGGCGACACCAAGGTCACTGGCGGCACGTTTAGCCTGCTGGGCCTGAGTGGCCACAGCTACGACGCCTCGCTGGACCTGGACACGCCGGAATCCGTCGACTTCTCCATCACCCAGAAACTGGGCGATGACTGGACCGTGTATGCCGGCAGCACCTGGACCCGCTGGAGCCGCCTGCAGGACATTACCGTGGAAAACAAGGGCGTGCCTGCTCTGCTCTCGGGCTCGCTGAGCACCATTACCGAAGAACAGAACTGGCATGACACCTGGGCCCACGCCATTGGTGCCGCGTACCAGTTGAACAAGGAAGTGGTACTGCGCGCCGGCTACTCGGTCGACCAGTCACCGACCAACAACGTCGACCGCTCGCCGCGCATCCCGACGGGCGACCGCCAGGCTGTCAGCTTCGGTGTGGGCTGGACCCCGGTCAGCAACATCACCCTGGACTTCGCCTACTCCTACCTGTGGGAAGAGAGCGTGAAGATCAACGAAGGTGCGGGTACCGCGCTGGCCTACAGCTCCAAGTACAAGAACAGCGCCAGCGGTTTCGGCACCTCGCTGACCTACCGCTTCTGATTCCATGCTTGCAGCAAAAAAACCCGCTTCGGCGGGTTTTTTCATTTACCGGGGCGTTACATTGACGGCCGCATCAAGGCTTGGAGGCGATTGCCTTTTCCACTGCGGCGATGAGGTCCGGGTCATCAGGCTTGGTGATGCTGGAGAAACTGGCCACCACATTGCCCTGGCGATCCACCACGTATTTGTAGAAATTCCACTTCGGCGTACTGCTCTGCTCGGCCAGCACCTTGAACAGATGGGTGGCATCCGCCCCGCGCACAGCAGTGGGACGGGTCATGGTGAAGGTGACGCCGTAGTTGGCGTAACACACCTTGGCGGTCTCGGCGGTGTCCTGGGCTTCCTGCTTGAAGTCATTGGAGGGCACGCCAATCATCTCCAGGCCCTGATCCTTATAGCGGCCATACAGACCTTCCAGGCCACTGAACTGCGGGGCAAAGCCACAGTAGCTGGCGGTATTGACCACCACCAGCGGCTTGCCAGCAAAGCGCTGACACAGGTCGATGGGCGTGCCACCCCGCAATGCCGGCATCTGGCCTTGCAACAGTTCGGGGCAACCGGCGGCGAAAGCCGAACCGGTCACGAGCAGAAGCGGTAGTGCCAACCAGCGCAAGGCCATGGGTATGCTCCTCATCAACAGTCATCGTCAGTGCAGGCGCTGGCTTGCCAGCGCGCGCTTCAAGGCTTGAAACGCCAACGCCTGCCCCATTGAAACTTATAACACGCCGCCCGCCTCTGAGCCTTTAAGCCCCCAGCAAAAGGCTCGCCCATGGACCTTGTCATCGCCCGCCCCGAAGGCCTCTACTGCCCGCCCGGCGATTTCTACATCGACCCCTGGCGCCCCGTGTCGCGTTCGGTGATTACCCACGGCCATGGCGACCATGCCCGTACCGGCAACAGCCACTACCTGGCCGCCAGCCCCGGCGCCGGCATCCTTCGCGCGCGGCTGGGTGCCGACATCAACCTGCAAACCCTGGACTACGGTGAACGCCTGGTACACCACGGGGTAACGCTCAGCTTCCACCCAGCCGGCCACGTGCTCGGCTCCGCTCAAGTGCGGCTGGAATACCAGGGTGAAGTCTGGGTGGCATCCGGCGACTACAAGGTGGAAGCCGACGGCACCTGCGCACCGTTCGAACCGGTACGCTGCCATACGTTCATCACCGAATCCACGTTCGGCCTGCCCATCTACCGCTGGCAGCCACAACAGGAAATCTTCAGCGAGATCGACAGCTGGTGGCGCGCGAACGCCCAGGCGGGCAAGGCCAGCGTCTTGTTCGCCTATGCCTTCGGCAAGGCTCAGCGCATTCTGCATGGGATCGATGCCAGCATCGGGCCGATTCTGGTGCACGGCGCGGTAGAGCCGCTGAACCGGGTATACCGCGAAGGCGGCATCCGCATTCCGGATACCCACTACGCCGGCGACTTCAAAAAAACCGACCCGGCCCTGCGTCAGGCGCTGATCCTGGCGCCGCCCTCGGCCGGTGGCAGCACCTGGATGCGCCGCTTTGGTGATTACAGCGACGCCTTCGCCAGTGGCTGGATGCGCCTGCGCGGTACCCGCCGGCGGCGCGGCGTGGACCGTGGCTTCGTGCTTTCCGACCACGCCGACTGGCCCGGCCTGCTGTGGGCCATCGAACAGACCGGCGCCGAACGGGTGATGGTTACCCATGGCTCGGTGGCGGTGCTGGTGCGCTACCTGCGCGACCTGGGGCTGGACGCCCAGGGCTTTACCACCGAATACGGCGACGAAGACGACGACAAGGCGGCCAGCGCATGAAAGCCTTTGCCCAACTCTATGCCCGCCTGGATGAAACCACCTCCACCAACGCCAAGCGCCAGGCGCTTGAAGACTACTTCAGCCACGCCGACGCCGCCGACGCGGCATGGGCGGTGTACTTCCTGTCCGGTGGCCGCCCCCGACAACTGGTGCCCAGCCGAGTGCTGCGCGAGATAGCCGTGACCACCAGCGGCATCCCGGACTGGTTGTTCGAGGAAAGCTACCAGGCTGTCGGCGACCTGGCGGAAACCTTCTCCCTGCTGTTGCCCGAGTCCGATCACAGCAGTGACCAGGGCCTGGCCTGGTGGGTGGAACAAGCCCTGCTGCCCTTGCGCGGGCTGCCACCGGAAACCCTCGCCGAGCGCTTGCCGGCGCTGTGGGCGCAACTGGACCGGCAAAGCCTGATGCTATGCCTGAAGCTGATCACCGGCAGCTTCCGGGTGGGCGTATCGAAATTGCTGGTCACCCGTGCCCTCGCGCAACTGGCCGGCATCGACAGCAAGCGCGTGGCCCAGCGCCTGGTGGGCTATACCGACTTGTCCCACCGCCCCACCGCCGACAGTTACCGCCGGCTGATCGCCGCCGAATCGGCTGATGAACACGCCCAGCGCGGCGGCCAGCCCTACCCCTTCTTTCTCGCCCATGCGCTGCAGCAACCGGTGGACCAATTCGACACACTGATCGGGCCCGTCAGCGACTGGCAGGTGGAGTGGAAGTGGGACGGCATACGCGCGCAACTGGTCAAGCGCGATGGCCAGCTATGGGTGTGGTCACGCGGCGAGGAGCTGGTGTCCGACCGTTTCCCCGAGTTGCAGGCACTCATCGATGCCTTGCCCGATGGCACCGTCATCGACGGCGAGATCGTGGTGTGGAACGAAGGCGTACAGCCCTTCGCCCTGTTGCAGCAGCGCATCGGCCGCAAGACCCTGAGCAAGAAGATGCTGACCGAGGTTCCCGTGGCCGTGCTGGCCTACGACCTGCTGGAATGGCAAGGCCACGACTGGCGCAACGAACCCCAACACCAACGCCGCCGTCAACTGGAGCAAGTGGTGGCCGGTGCCGATCTGCCGGTACTACGCCTGTCGCCCCTGGTGCAAGGGGATACCTGGCAGGCCCTGGCCGAGCAGCGCGAGCACTCCCGGCGCCTGGGCGTGGAAGGCATGATGCTCAAGGCCCGCGAGGCACTGTATGGCGTGGGCCGCACCAAGGACATGGGGGTGTGGTGGAAATGGAAGGTCGACCCCTTCAGCGTCGACGCTGTGCTGATCTACGCTCAGGCCGGCCACGGCCGCCGCGCCAGCCTCTACACGGACTACACTTTCGCCGTCTGGGATGGCCCCGCCGAGGCCAGCGAACGCACCCTGGTACCGTTCGCCAAGGCCTACTCGGGGCTGACCGACGAGGAAATGCGCCAGGTGGATGCCATCGTGCGCAAGACCACCGTGGAGAAGTTCGGCCCGGTGCGCAGCGTTCGCCCTACCCTGGTGTTCGAACTGGGCTTCGAGGGCATCGCCCTGTCAAAACGTCACAAAAGCGGCATTGCCGTACGTTTTCCGCGCATGTTGAGGTGGCGGCAGGACAAACCGGTGGAAGAAGCCGATAGTCTGGCTACGCTACAGGACTTGCTGAGCTGACTGCACGCTTTTGGTGCGCCGTTTTGCGACCGCCCGATTTTGGGCATCACGGCGTGCCAGAGCCTTTGCGAGTCCTCCATTTAAACGCCCGTTCGTGGACTATGGTGCGGAAATTGCTATCACAATGATGTCTGGCATTTGCCGGTAACGAATGTCGCGTACCCCTGTACGCTCTTCTCAGGTTCTAAGGACTGCACAATGAAAAAAGCATTGCTGACCCTTTCTGCACTGGCCTTATGTTTGTCTGCTGGCGCCGCGATGGCCAAGGATTACAAGGTACTGCGTTTCGGCGTGGACCCGTCCTACGCTCCGTTTGAATCCAAGGCCGCCGACGGCAGCCTGGTGGGCTTTGACATCGACCTGGGCAACGCCATCTGCAAAGAACTGAAAGTGCAGTGCAAGTGGGTCGAGAACGACTTCGACGGCATGGTGCCGGGCCTGAACGCCGGCAAGTTCGACGGCGTGATTTCGTCCATGACCGTGACCGAAGCGCGGGAAAAGGTCATCGATTTCTCCAGCGAACTGTTCTCCGGCCCAACCGCGCTGGTGTTCAAAAAGGGTGCGGCCTACAGCACGCCAGAGTCGCTCAAAGGCAAGACCGTGGGCTATGAGCAGGGCACCATCCAGGAAGCCTACGCCAAGGCCAAACTGGAGCCGGCCGGGGTGAAGATCCAGCCTTACGCCAACCAGGACCAGGTCTACGCTGACTTGACCAATGGCCGCCTGGACGCTTCCATCCAGGACATGCTGCAGGCCGAGCTGGGCTTCCTGAAGTCCCCGCAGGGCGCCGCCTACGAAGTCAGCAAGCCAGTGGACGACCCGCTGCTGCCGGCCAAGACCGCCGTCGGTATCAAGAAAGGTAACAAAGACCTCAAGGCCCTGCTGGATAAAGGTATCGAAGCGTTACACAAAGATGGCACCTACGACGCCATTCAGAAGAAACACTTCGGTGATCTGAACCTGTACAGCGGTAAGTAACATTTGGTAACGACGCCTTCCTCTCTCCGGGGGAAGGCGTTTTTTCTACCTGCACAGGCCTGATCCATGTTCGATGACCTATTACAAAACCTGGGGCTTTCGGCATTCAGCTTGAAGGGCTTCGGCCCCATCCTGCTGGAAGGCACCTGGATGACCATCAAGCTTGCCGTGCTCTCGCTGCTGGTGAGCGTTTGCCTGGGGCTGCTGGGCGCTACCGCCAAGCTGTCCAGCGTCAAGCTGCTGCGCGTGCCTGCCCAGCTCTACACCACCCTGATCCGCGGCGTGCCCGACCTGGTGCTGATGCTGCTGATCTTCTACAGCCTGCAGACCTGGCTGACCAATTTCACCGACGCCATGGACTGGGACTACATCGAGATCGACCCTTTCGTCTCGGGGGTGATCACCCTGGGTTTCATCTATGGCGCCTATTTCACCGAAACCTTCCGTGGCGCCATCCTCGCCGTGCCGCGCGGCCAGGTGGAAGCGGCTACCGCCTACGGCCTCAAGCGCGGCCAGCGCTTTCGCTACGTGGTGTTCCCGCAAATGATGCGCTTTGCCCTGCCGGGCATCGGCAATAACTGGATGGTGATGCTCAAGGCCACCGCGCTGGTGTCGATCATCGGCCTGGCGGACGTGGTCAAGGCCGCGCAGGACGCCGGCAAGAGTACTTACCAGCTGTTCTACTTCCTGGTCCTGGCGGCCGTCATCTACCTGCTGATCACCAGTGCATCCAACATCGTGTTGCGCTGGGCTGAACGGCGTTACAGCGCAGGCAGCCGGGAGGCGGTGCGATGATCGAATTGTTGCAACAGTACTGGCGCCCGTTCCTGTACTCGGACGGTCAGCACATCACCGGCCTGGCCATGACCATGTGGCTGCTCAGCGCCTCCATCGCCATCGGCTTCGTGGTGTCGATTCCGCTGTCCATCGCCCGCGTGTCCAGCCACTTCTGGCTGCGCTGGCCGGTGCAGTTCTACACCTACCTGTTTCGCGGCACGCCGCTCTACATCCAGTTGCTGATCTGCTACACCGGTATCTACAGCATTGCCGCGGTGCGCGAGCAACCGGTGCTGGACGCGTTCTTCCGCGATGCCATGAACTGCACCATCCTGGCCTTCGCCCTGAACACGTGCGCCTACACCACCGAAATCTTCGCCGGCGCCATCCGCAGCATGAACCACGGTGAAGTCGAGGCAGCCAAGGCTTACGGCCTCACGGGCTGGAAGCTGTACACCTACGTGATCATGCCCTCGGCCCTGCGCCGCTCGCTGCCGTTCTACAGCAACGAAGTGATCCTGATGCTGCACTCCACCACCGTGGCCTTCACCGCCACCGTGCCCGATATCCTCAAGGTGGCCCGGGACGCCAACTCGGCGACCTTCCTCACCTTCCAGTCGTTCGGCATCGCCGCGCTGATCTACCTGACCATCACCTTTACGCTGGTGGGGCTGTTCCGCCTGGCTGAACGCCGCTGGCTGGCCTTCCTCGGCCCCGCGCACTAGGACACGATCATGCGACACCATACCCATGACCTGATCAGCCCGGTGCCTGGCACCACCCGGCAGATCCACAGCTTTCACTATGGCCCCACGGACGGCGCCGGCAAGATCTACATCCAGGCTTCGCTGCACGCCGACGAACTGCCCGGCATGCTGGTGGCCTGGCACCTCAAGCAGCGCCTGAGCGAGCTGGAACAGGCCGGGCGCCTGACCCATGAAATCGTGCTGGTGCCGGTGGCCAACCCGGTGGGCCTCGAACAAGTGCTGATGGACGTGCCCCTGGGCCGCTATGAACTGGAGAGCGGGCAAAACTTCAACCGCCTGTTCGTCGACCTTAGTGATGAAGTGGGGACCGAGGTGGAACCCCACCTCAGCGACGACCCGCAGCACAACGCCAGCCTGATCCGCGCCAGCCTGCGCAAAGCCCTGCAAGCGCAGGTGCCGACCACCCAGTTGCAATCCCAGCGCCTGGTGTTGCAGCGCCTGGCCTGCGATGCCCTGATGGTGCTGGACCTGCACTGTGACTTCGAAGCCGTGCAACACCTGTACACAACGCCCGAGGCCTGGCCCAAGGTCGAGCCGCTGTCGCGCTACCTGGGCGCCCAGGCCAGCCTTCTGGCCACCGATTCGGGCGGCCAGTCGTTCGACGAGTGCTTTACCCTGGTGTGGTGGGAGTTGCAGCAGCGCTTCAACCACCGCTTCGAGATTCCCCAGGGCAGTTTTTCGGTGACCGTGGAACTGCGCGGCCAAGGCGACGTGGACCACCCCACCGCCCTCAGTGACTGCCAGGGCATCCTCGATTACCTGACCCACTTCGGCGCCATCAACGCAACCCCGGCGCCTTTGCCTGCGTTGCTGCAACCGGCCACGCCACTGGCAGCCGTGGAACCGGTGGTCACGCCCGTGGGCGGCCTGCTGGTGTTTCATGTGCTGCCGGGCACCTTGATGACGACCGACCAACTGATCGCCGAGGTCATCGACCCGATCACCGACACCGTCACCCCGGTGCGGTGTGCCCAACCTGGCTTGCTCTACGCCCGTTCGCTGCGCCGCATGGCCACCGCCGGCATGGTCATTGCCCATGTCGCCGGCCGTGACGCCTACCGCAGCGGCTACCTCCTTTCGCCTTGAGACCCACTTGCCCATGTACAAACTGACCATCGAAGGCCTGCACAAACGCTACGGCGACAACGAAGTGCTCAAGGGCGTATCGCTCAAGGCCAACACTGGCGACGTCATCAGCCTGATCGGCGCCAGCGGCTCGGGCAAGAGCACGTTCCTGCGCTGCATCAACTTCCTGGAAACCCCGAACGACGGCGCCATGAGCCTGGACGGCAAGCAGATCCGCATGGTGCAGGACAGCCATGGCATGCGCGTGGCCGACCCGGCCGAACTGCAGCGTATTCGCACGCGCCTGGCCATGGTGTTCCAGCACTTCAACCTGTGGAGCCACATGAGCGTGCTGGAAAACGTCACCATGGCTCCGCGCCGGGTGCTGGGCGTGAGCAAGCAGGAAGCCGAAGAGCGGGCGCGCCGCTACCTGGACAAGGTAGGCCTGCCGGCGCGGGTGGCCGACCAATACCCGGCGTTCCTTTCCGGTGGCCAGCAGCAGCGCGTGGCCATCGCCCGCGCGCTGGCCATGGAACCGGAGGTGATGCTGTTCGACGAACCCACCTCGGCGCTGGACCCGGAGCTGGTGGGGGAAGTACTGAAGGTGATTCAGGGCCTGGCCGAGGAAGGCCGCACCATGATCATGGTCACCCACGAAATGAGCTTCGCGCGGCAGGTATCCAACCAGGTCATGTTCCTGCACAAGGGCCTGGTGGAAGAACAGGGTGCACCGGCGGACGTGCTGGGCAACCCTACCAGCGAGCGGTTGCGCCAGTTCCTCAGTGGCAACCTGAAGTAACACCCACTGCGCTTTTAAAACAAAACTATCTGCCGGGCGCCGCTGTCTTTGGTTTAACCCCCACGGACAGCGCCCATGCCCGATCACGCCCGCCACTGGTTCGCCGACCGACACTGGAAACCCTTCGCTTTCCAGAAACAGGTCTGGACAGCGGTGAAAGCGGGACAGTCCGGCCTGCTGCATGCCAGTACCGGCGCCGGCAAGACTTACGCACTGTGGTTCGCGGCCTTGCAGCGGTTCGCCAAGGCCGGCAGCCGCACCGCACCACTGACGGTGCTGTGGATCACGCCCATGCGCGCACTGGCGGCCGACACCCAACGCGCCCTGCAAACGCCCCTGGACGACCTGCAACTGCCCTGGAGCCTGGGCCTTCGCACCGGCGATACCAGCAGCGCCGAACGCGCGCGACAGGGCCGGCGCCTGCCGACCACGCTGATCACCACCCCGGAAAGCCTGACCCTGCTGCTGGCCCGTGAGCAGGCCCGTACCGAATTCGCCAGCCTGCGCATGGTGGTGGTGGACGAGTGGCACGAACTGATCGGCAACAAGCGCGGCGTGCAACTGCAACTGGCCCTGGCGCGTCTGCGCCGCTGGCAACCTGGCCTGATCGTGTGGGGTATTTCCGCCACCCTTGGCAACCAGGCCCACGCCCAGGAAGTCCTGTTGGGCCCGGGCGAAGGTATCAGCGTGCAGGGCGCCGACGCCAAGCGCATCGAGGTCGACACCTTGTTGCCCGGCGCCATCGAGCGCTTCCCCTGGGGTGGCCACATGGGCCTGCGCATGCTCGACCAGGTGGTGGCCGAAATTGACGCCAGCAGCAGTTGCCTGGTGTTCACCAACACCCGCGCCCAGGCGGAAATCTGGTTTCAGTCGATTCTGGACGCCCGCCCCGATTGGGCCGGCATCATCGCCTTGCACCATAGTTCGCTGGCGCGCGAAACCCGCGACTGGGTTGAGCGGGCACTCAAGCAAGGCGAACTCAAGGCCGTGGTCTGCACCTCCAGCCTCGACCTGGGCGTGGACTTTCTGCCGGTGGAGCGCGTGCTGCAGATCGGCTCGGCCAAGGGCGTGGCGCGGCTGATGCAGCGCGCCGGCCGCTCGGGCCACGCGCCCGGTCGCGCCTCGCGGGTCACCTTGGTGCCCACGCACAGCCTGGAACTGGTGGAAGCGGCCGCCGCCGAGCAGGCCGTGGCCGACCGTCAGATCGAACCGCGTGAATCACCCTACAAACCGCTGGACGTGCTGGTACAGCACCTGGTGACCATGGCCCTGGGGGGCGGCTTCTTGCCTGAGCAACTGCTGGCCGAGGTACGCAGCGCCTGGGCCTACCGCGACCTGACCGATGACGAGTGGCACTGGGCCCTGGCGTTCGTCCGCCATGGCGGCCACTCGCTGACCGCCTACCCTGACTACCGCCGCGTGGAGCCTGACGAACACGGCGTGTGGCGGGCGCCCGACGCCCGGCTGGCGCGCCGCCACCGCATGAGTATCGGCACCATCGTCAGCGACGCCAGCCTGCAACTCAAGTTCTGGAGCAAGGGCGGAGGCGGCCGCTCCCTGGGCAGTGTCGAAGAAGGCTTCATCGCCCGCCTGCGCCCCGGCGACGGCTTCCTGTTCGCCGGCCGGCAACTGGAGTTGGTGCGGGTAGAAAACATGACCGCCTACGTCAAGCGCAGCACCGCGAAAAAAGCCGCCGTGCCGCGCTGGAATGGCGGGCGCATGCCCCTGTCCAGCGAACTGGCCGATGCCCTGGTGGTGCAACTGGGCCTCGCTGCCCAGGGCGAGTACCACAGCGCGCCCATGCGGGCCGTGCGCCCGCTGCTGGAAGTGCAGCAACACTGGTCTGCATTGCCGACCCCCGCCACCTTGCTGGCTGAAACCCTGAAGTCGCGGGAAGGCTGGCACCTGTTCCTCTACCCCTTCGCCGGGCGCCAGGTGCACCTTGGCCTGGCCAGCCTGCTGGCCTCACGCATGAGCCGCCAGCAGCCGCTGACCTTCTCCATGGCGGTCAATGACTACGGCTTCGAACTGCTCAGCGCCACGGCCGTTGATTGGTCGCAGTGGCTCGATGGCGCCCTGCTCAGCCCGGACCACTTGCTGGCAGACGTGGTGGCCAGCCTCAACGCCGGTGAACTGGCGCAACGACGTTTTCGGGAGATCGCGCGCATTTCCGGCCTGGTCTTCGGCGGTTACCCTGGTTCGCAGAAAAGCACCCGACAGGTACAGGCGTCCAGCAGCCTGTTCTTCGAGGTCTTCAAGCAATACGACGCCGGCAACCTGCTGTTGACTCAGGCTCAGGAAGAGGTGCTGCGCCAGGAGCTGGATGTGCAGCGCCTGGCCCAGACACTCACCCGCATCCAGGGCCTGCGCTTGGACCTGCACGCACTCAAGCGGGCGACCCCGCTGGCGTTTCCACTGCTGGTAGAGCGCTTTCGGGAAAGCCTGAGCTCCGAAAAACTCGCCGACCGAATCGCGCGCATGGTCGGTGAGCTCGAACGGGCGGCCGACCAATGAATGGGCATCACCCCGTGGACCTGAACGGCGCGCGCCTCTGGTTGCTGCCCGAGAAAGCCATTTACTGGCCGGCCCGGCGCGCCTTGTTGATCGCCGATGCCCATTTCGGCAAGGCCGCTGCCTACCGGCGCCTGGGCCAACCGGTACCCCACGGCACCACCGCCAGCAACCTGGGCGTGCTGAATAGCCTGTTGGCGCAGCATGAGTGCGAGCAATTGATCTTCCTGGGGGACTTCCTGCACGCACCCGGCTCTCAGGGCTCTGCAACGCTTGCCGCGTTGACGGCCTGGCGCGAGCGTCATGCCAGCCTGGCGGTCACCCTGATCCGCGGCAACCACGACAAGCGCGCGGGCGATCCCCCCGCGACGCTGGACTTCCAGGTGGTCAGCGAGCCGTGGGTGGTCGGGCCTCTTGCGCTTCAGCACGAACCCCTGCCGCATCCACAGCTGCCCGTCCTGGCCGGGCATGTGCACCCGGTGTATCGGCTACAAGGACGGGGCCGCCAGAGCCTGCGCCTGCCCTGCTTCGTGCTGGGGACGCAAGTGAGCCTGCTACCGGCCTTCGGAGCGTTCACAGGCGGCTATGCCGTGCGCCCAAGCGCGGACGAAAACGTCTACGTGGTCGGCGATGGGCACGTATGGCCAGTGGGAAGGTAGGCGTTTGTCACCGGCACAGGGGCCGTGTTCCGGCCCCCGTGCCGTTGCTCAACTCACCGTCACGCTACAGGCGCGGGGGGCGGCTGGTCGGGAATGGTGGGTTCGCCGGGCTCTTCGGGCTGAGGGTAGTCGGGATTGGGATCGGGGTCCGGTTGGCCCGGTAGGCCGCCTGCCTGTTGGGCCATGGGGTTGGCCAGCAAGGTCCAGGCAAGCACGCCAATCTGGTTGGGTTGCAGCCTGGCCAGTTCGGCGCTGATGGTCGGGTCGATTTTCATAGGCACTCCCTGGGCAAAGGTCCGCTTCGCTTAACGCGAAACAGAACAGTTCACCTCGATAGAGTGCCTTTTTCCCGACTAATTCCTTGCGCCGGTCGGATTAAGTACGCGGCAGGGTCACGCCACGCTGGCCCTGGTACTTGCCGCCGCGGTCCTTATAGGACACTTCGCACTCTTCGTCGGACTCCAGGAAGAGCATCTGTGCCACGCCTTCGTTGGCGTAGATCTTGGCCGGCAACGTGGTGGTGTTGGAGAACTCCAGGGTCACGTGGCCTTCCCACTCCGGTTCCAGCGGCGTGACGTTGACGATGATGCCGCAGCGCGCGTAGGTGCTCTTGCCCAGGCAGATGGTCAGCACATTGCGCGGGATACGGAAGTACTCCACGGTGCGGGCCAGCGCGAAGGAGTTCGGCGGGATGATGCACACGTCGCTCTTGACGTCGACGAAGCTCTTCTCATCGAAGTTCTTCGGGTCGACCGTGGCCGAGTTGATGTTGGTGAACACCTTGAATTCATCGGCGCAGCGCACGTCGTAGCCGTAGCTGGACACGCCGAAGGAGATCAGCCGGTCGGCGCCTTCGCCACGCATCTGGCGCTCGACGAAAGGCTCGATCATGCCGTGCTCTTGCGCCATGCGGCGAATCCACTTGTCCGATTTGATGCTCATGGCGGGTGTCCTGAATAGCGAGGTGTGAAAATGATGCCGGCATCTTACCGGACCACGGGCCACGGCTCAAAGTGCAGTGGTCAATTAGCGGGCTGGAAGCCCGCGAAACCTGCGACTTTTCGTCACTTGCCCGCACCGTCAGTCATGATTTGGGATATTCGTTGCGAAGGGCATTGGCAGGCCCCGGAAAAAGGGTTATGGTGGCGTCACTGTGTTGCTTGTGTCACTGAGAATCTCTACCCGATGTTTTACATCTTCATGAATTTTCCTGCTCTTTGCACTCAGTCTCGGCCAGGGCGTTCCTAGCCGCAGTTAACTTTGTCCAAGGAGACTCACCATGTCCAATCGCCAAACCGGTACCGTTAAGTGGTTCAACGATGAAAAAGGCTTCGGCTTCATCACTCCACAATCCGGTGACGACCTGTTCGTACACTTCAAAGCTATCCAGGCTGACGGCTTCAAAAGCCTGAAAGAAGGCCAGCAAGTTTCTTTCGTCGCTACCCGCGGCCAGAAAGGCATGCAAGCTGAAGAAGTTCAAGTTATCTAACTTGTACTGAACAGTTCAAAAGAACCCCGCTCTCGAGCGGGGTTTTTTTATGCCTGTAATTTGCGATGCCTGTTCCCCGAGCTCGCCCGGTCCGGGCGAAGCTCGGGGAACAAATGACGCCGATCTCAATCGTCGCTGACGGTGATGTTCGGCATCGCGGGCGCCGCGGCTTCCTGCAACACGATCCGCGCGCCGACGTGGCGAGCCAACTCCTGGTAAACCATGGCGATCTGACTTTCCGGTTCGGCGATGGCCGTGGGCGTGCCGCTGTCGGCCTGCTCGCGGATCAGCATCGACAACGGCAATGATGCCAGCAGCTCCACGCCGTACTGCGCCGCCAGCTTCTCGCCACCGCCCTCGCCGAACAGGTGCTCGGCATGGCCGCAGTTGGAGCAGATGTGCACCGCCATGTTCTCCACCACACCCAATACCGGGATGTTGACCTTGCGGAACATCTCCACGCCCTTCCTGGCGTCCAGCAGTGCCAGGTCCTGGGGCGTGGTCACGATCACCGAACCGGCCACCGGCACTTTCTGCGCCAGGGTCAGCTGGATGTCGCCGGTGCCTGGCGGCATGTCGATGACCAGGTAGTCCAGATCGTCCCAGGCGGTCTGCGTGATCAACTGCAGCAACGCGCCAGACACCATGGGCCCGCGCCACACCATGGGGGTATTGTCATCGGTCAGGAAGGCCATGGACATCACCTCCACGCCATGTGCCTTGAGGGGCACGAACCACTTCTGGTCCTTGACCAGCGGCCGGGTGCCTTCGGCAATACCGAACATCACCCCTTGGCTGGGGCCATAGATATCGGCATCGAGCATGCCCACTCGCGCACCTTCACGGGCCAGTGCCAAGGCGAGGTTGGCGGCGGTGGTGGACTTGCCCACCCCGCCCTTGCCCGAAGCCACGGCGACGATGTTCTTGACGTTGGCCATGCCTGGCACCTGGGCCTGAGCCTTGTGCGCGGCGATCACGCAGTTGATCTGCACCTTGGCGCGGGCGACGCCCTCCAGGCCCTCGATGCCCAGTTGCAGCATCTGCGCGAAACCGTTCTTGAACAGGCCGGCGGCGTAGCCCAGTTCCAGCGTGACGCTGACCTGCTCGCCATTGATATCGATGGCCCGCACGCACCCGGCGCTGACCGGGTCCTGGTTCAGGTAGGGGTCTGTGTACTGGCGAAGCACGGCCTCGACGGCTGCGCGGTTGACGGCGCCCATGGGTTCTCCCGTTATATAAAGACTGAGCAAGACAGGCGGCTATCCTAGCGCGTCCGCGGCAAGGTAGGGAAAATCTCGACGCCACCCGCGCTACCCTGCGGGGCAGAGGAAGCCTGGGAGGGTGAAAAAAATCCGCCGGGCCTTTATAGTGGCCGATCTTCGTTTGACTTCTAAGTAGCCGAGCCCCATGTCCGAGCCCCGCAAGATTCTCGTCACCAGCGCCCTGCCCTACGCCAACGGTTCGATCCACCTTGGCCACATGGTCGAGTACATCCAGACCGACATGTGGGTGCGTTTCCAGAAGCACCGTGGCAACCAGTGCACCTATGTCTGCGCCGACGACGCCCACGGTTCGGCCATCATGCTGCGCGCGGAAAAGGAAGGCATCACCCCCGAACAGCTGATCGCCAACGTGCAGGTCGAACACAGTACCGACTTCGCCGACTTCCTGGTGGAATTCGACAACTTCCACTCTACCCACTCGCAAGAGAACCGCGAGCTGTCGTCGCAGATCTACCTGAAGCTGCGCGACGCCGGGCACATCTCCCAGCGTTCGGTCACCCAGTACTTCGACCCCGACAAGCAGATGTTCCTGGCCGACCGCTTCATCAAGGGCACTTGCCCCAAGTGCGCGGCCGAAGACCAGTACGGCGACAACTGCGAAAAATGCGGCGCCACCTACGCGCCCACCGAGCTGAAGAACCCCAAGTCGGCGATCTCCGGTGCCACCCCGGTACTGCGTGACTCCCAGCACTTCTTCTTCAAGCTGCCCGACTTCCAGGACATGCTCAAGGCCTGGACCCGCAGCGGCACGCTGCAGGACGCCGTCGCCAACAAGCTGGCCGAATGGCTGGACAGCGGCCTGCAGGAGTGGGACATCTCCCGCGACGCACCGTATTTCGGCTTCGAGATTCCAGGCGAGCCCGGCAAATATTTCTACGTGTGGCTGGACGCGCCGATCGGCTACATGGCCAGCTTCAAGAACCTGTGCGCACGCCGCCCGGAGCTGGACTTCGACGCGTACTGGAGCAAGGACTCCACCGCCGAGCTGTACCACTTCATCGGCAAGGACATCATCAACTTCCACGCGCTGTTCTGGCCCGCCATGCTCGAAGGCGCCGGCTACCGCAAGCCGACCGCGGTGAACGTACACGGCTACCTGACCGTCAACGGTCAGAAGATGTCCAAGTCGCGCGGCACCTTCGTCAAGGCCCGCACCTACCTGGACCACCTGTCGCCGGAATACCTGCGCTACTACTACGCCTCCAAGCTGGGCCGCGGCGTGGACGACATGGACCTGAACCTCGATGACTTCGTGCAGAAGGTCAACTCCGACCTGGTGGGCAAGGTCGTCAACATCGCCAGCCGCTGCGCCGGCTTCATCCACAAAGGCAACGCCGGCGTGCTGGTGGCCGAGAACGCCGCCCCTGAGCTGACCGATGCGTTCCTCGCCGCGGCCCCAAGCATCGCCGAAGCCTACGAGGCCCGTGATTTCGCCCGTGCCATGCGCGAAATCATGGCCCTGGCCGACCGCGCCAACGCCTTCATCGCCGACAAGGCACCGTGGGCCCTGGCCAAGCAGGAAGGCAAGCAGGACGAAGTGCAGGCCGTGTGTGCCCTGGGCGTTAACCTGTTCCGCCAGTTGGTGATCTTCCTCAAACCGGTGCTGCCGAAGCTGGCCGCCGATGCCGAGGCGTTCCTCAACGTCGCGCCGCTGACCTGGGACGACCACAAGACCCTGTTGGCCAACCACACGCTGAACCCGTTCCAGGCGCTGATGAGCCGTATCGACCCGGTGAAGGTGCAGGCCATGGTGGACGCCTCCAGGGAGGACCTGGAAGCCAGCCAGGCCCCAGCCGCGCCTGCCGGCAACGGCGAGCTGAGCAAAGACCCGCTGTCACCGGAAATCGAGTTCGACGCTTTCGCCGCGGTCGACCTGCGCGTGGCCCTGATCGTCAAGGCCGAGCATGTCGAGGGCGCGGACAAACTGCTGCGCCTGACCCTGGATATCGGTGACCAGCAACGCAACGTGTTCTCGGGCATCAAGAGTGCCTACCCGAACCCGGCCGAGCTGGAAGGTCGCCTGACCATGATGATCGCCAACCTCAAGCCGCGCAAAATGCGCTTCGGTATGTCCGAAGGCATGGTCATGGCTGCCGGCCCTGGCGGCGAAGAGATCTACCTGCTGAGCCCCGACAGCGGCGCCAAGCCAGGCCAGCGCATCAAGTAACACCCGCCCTGGCGGTCATGCAGGAGCTGGCTTGCCAGCGAGCCGTTCCGGGCCACCGGACGCTCGCTGGCACGCCAGCTCCTGCGTTTATTTCGGACACCCGACATGAGCCTCATTCAACGCATCGACGCCCTCCTGCCCCAGACCCAATGCGGCAAATGCGGGCATGGCGGCTGCCTGCCCTACGCCCAGGGCCTGGCCGCCGGCGAAGCGATCAACAAGTGCCCACCCGGCGGTATGGAGACCATCCGCGCGCTGGCAGACCTGCTGCAGGTGCCGGTCATCGCCCTGGACACCAGCCGCGGCAGTGCACCGGCGCAGGTAGCGTATATCCGCGAGGCCGAATGCATCGGCTGCACCAAATGCATTCAGGCTTGCCCGGTAGACGCCATCGTCGGCGCCGCCAAGCTCATGCATACCGTGATCATCGATGAATGCACCGGCTGCGACCTGTGCGTCGCTCCGTGCCCGGTGGACTGCATCGAGTTGCGCCCACTGCCTGCCAGCCAAGGCGTGCCCATCGTCGGTGGCCTGGCCCATGACGACAGCGAGCGCCAGGCGCGTGCCCACAAACGTGACCGCGCCCGCCGCCGCTTCGAACACCACAACGCGCGCCTGGCCCGCGACCAGGCACGCCGCGAGAGCCTGCGCCAGGCCCGCCTGGCCTCGCCTGCCACCACCAGCGACCCGGTACAGGCCGCGCTGGCCCGCGTACAGGCCCAGAAGGCCGGCGACGACGCCCCCCTCAAGCAAGCCAAGGTCGCCGCGGCCATGACCCGTGCACAGTGGACCAAGACACTGCGCGTATACCCGACACCTCCGACCCTGGAGCACTTCCAGCGCTTGCAGGCCCTGGACGAAGAAGCCAGCGATGCCGAAGCCCACTTGGCCAGCCTGCAGGGTCAGGCGCAGCCCGCTACCCCGCCAGCCCCAGGCGCCGAGCTCAAGCGCGCGAAGATACAATTGGCCATGCGCCGTGCGGAGCTGGGCAAGCTGGAGCGCACCGACACCACCGACGCCGTGGCCCTGGAGAACGCTCGCCAGGCGGTCACCTTGGCCCAACAAGCGCTGGACGCCCTCGGCCAGCCATGACCTCAGGACACCGTGACCGATGAATGCCGCCAAACGCCGGGAAATTTTCCGCCGGCTCCACGAAGACAACCCCGAACCCAAGACCGAACTGGCCTACACCTCGGCGTTCGAACTGCTGATCGCCGTCATCCTGTCGGCCCAGTCCACCGACGCGGGCGTGAACAAGGCCACCGCCAGACTGTTTCCGGTCGCCAACACGCCCGCGGCCATCCATGCCCTGGGCATCGAGGGCCTGTCCGAATACATCAAGACCATCGGCCTGTACAACAGCAAGGCGCGCAACGTGATCGAAGCGTGCCGCATGCTGGTGGAACTGCATGGGGGCGAGGTACCGCAAACCCGCGAAGCCCTGGAGGCGCTGCCAGGCGTAGGCCGCAAGACTGCCAACGTGGTCCTCAACACCGCCTTCCGCCAGCCCACCATGGCAGTGGACACCCATATTTTCCGCGTCAGCAACCGCACTGGCATCGCCCCAGGCAAGAATGTGCTGGAGGTGGAAAGGAACCTGCTCAAGTTCGTACCCAAGGACTACCTGCTCGATTCACACCACTGGTTGATCCTGCACGGCCGTTACGTATGCCAGGCGCGCAAACCACGGTGCGGCAGTTGCCGGATCGAGGACTTGTGCGATTACAAGCACAAAACCTCCGACGATTGACGCCTTATTGAAAAAGCTGATCGGGCGATTGAAAAAATCTTTTTTACCTGTTGCGTTTTTACCGATATAAGGTGCGCCAATGGCATTCCAAGCCTGGAGTTGACTATATGAGCACCGGTAAAGAAGAACTGGATGTGGAAGACGAGTTCGCCCCCGTCGACAGCGATGACGATGCCCCTGTGGAGACGGCAAAAACCAATCTCAGCAAACGACGCACCATCGACAACCTCCTGGAAGAACGCCGCCTGCAAAAGCAGTTGGCCGATTACGATTTCGACCTCTGACCCCTCCGGCTGGGCGCCGGCGGGCGGCATTGCGCGGGCCAGCGAGCCTTTCAGCCTGGCTCGACAGTTCACCAGCAACCCAGCCGCACATTTTCCTTCAAGCCAGGCCGTTGCGCTGGGCCAATTCAATCAGGTCCACCAGGGACCGTGCATTGAGCTTGAGCAGCAACCGGGTCTTGTAGGTACTCACGGTCTTGTTGCTCAGGAACATGCCATCGGCGATTTCCTTGTTGCTCTTGCCCCGCGCCAGTTGCTGCAACACCATCATTTCGCGCCCTGACAAGCGCTCGATCATCTGCGCCTCGGACGCATTGCCAAGGCTTGAGCGCACCGAGTGCAACGCCTGATTGGGGAAATAACTGTAGCCTGACAGCACCGCCTTGATGGCACTGAGCAGTTCCGTCAGGTCCTGCTGCTTGCACACGTAACCCGCCGCGCCCGTCTGCATGCAGCGCATGGAGAAATGCCCGGGCGCCTGGGAAGTGAGCACCAGCACCTTGGCCGTCCGCTTTTCGGCCGTCAGCCTTGCGATGACCTCCAGGCCATCGAGCTTGGGTATGGCGATATCGAGTATGACGATGTCCGGTTCATGCTCCCGTGCCAGTTGCAGGGCGTCCACGCCATTGTCCGTCTCCCCTACCACCTCGTAGCAGTGGCGCTCCATCAGCATGCGCACCGCTAGGCGAATGACAGGGTGATCATCCACGATCAGCACTTTATTCATGGGAAAATCCAATTATCGCTGTTCGAATTTTTAGAGCCCGCACAATAGCCTAGTCGTCTGGCTCTTTGCATTGCATCGCCACCATCCACCTAGCAGCAAAGACAAAACCTCCAGCCAACAAAGACTTTTCCTACAGAAAACCTCGTCCACTGAAGTTCTCTCCAGATTTTTCCGACAATTGGTAGCCCTACATTGATAAATACCTGACGACAATGAGCATTGCACATTGATTTATCGGCAGCAATTGAGTATTTACTTACAAGACATTCAACCTGTGTCCAACTGCAGCCTTCCGTTTTCGGTACCACCGCGGCACACCCCGCGCAATCATTCACCCGGTGCCTGCCCTTCTCTTTATATCCAGTTGTAAATGGTTTTTCACCTCGCAGATCCTGCAAAGGCCTTTGCCAGCGGGGGCGCCCACCCCTTCAATCAGGGAAGGTGCACCCTGGCGACAGGATGGGCCTCGTCATAAACACAAACAAAAATAACTATGCATTAACCTGGCCCTGCCATTGAAACTCTACGATGTCGCTGACTGATGTCGGCTGAATACAAGCCATGGCAAGGAGCTACCATGTCCAGTCCCCCCGCGCAGACCAAGAACCCGTTGACGATCATTGCAATCTTTGCCGCAATTGTAGAAGCATCGGCTTTGGCTTCACTGCCTTTTCTCAAAGAGGACAGCCAGGACCTATACACGTGGTTTCTGGTTGGCTTTCCACCGTTCCTGACACTGTTATTCTTTGTAACCCTTAATTTCAATTACAAAGTGCTGTACTCGCCTTCAGACTTCAATAACCAACGCGACTTCATGCAAATAGCCAACGGCCCACCGGCAGCGGTAACGCCCACCGCACCCGAACCGACCCCGGGGATCACCACGCCCCCGGTATCGGCCGTCAACCACCCGCCACCGGCGCCCGACCCTCCCGCCGCACCAGGCAGCGCGGCGCGGCCAAGAGCCTTGTACATTCTGGACTGCAGGCATTTCGAAACCGCCGACCACCTGAATACAGCGATCGACACGCTCCTGAAGGCGCCCCATGCAAACGGGCAGCACCTGATACTGCTCTACCAGCCCAGGGAGGGGGGCGGTGGCGTCAACGAGTTGCTGGCGCAGGCGCTCGCCAGAACCTTCGAGCATGGCAGCGATTGCACCGTGAGCGCGTACGACATGGGCACCGCTGCGCTCGTCACCTTGAGCCGCCAAGCCAACGGGCCACTCGATAGCGCGGGGCCTGCGTGACCCGCAAAGCAAAAAGCCCCGGGCAGGCCGGGGCTTCGTGTGGCAGACAGGGGGCGATCAGAACAGCTTGCGGCCCTTGTTGGCAGCAATGCGCATGCGCAGTGCGTTGAGCTTGATGAAGCCCGCCGCGTCGGCCTGGTTGTAAGCACCGCCGTCTTCTTCGAAGGTGGCGATGTTGGCGTCGAACAGCGAGTCGTCGGACTTGCGGCCGGTGACGATGACGTTGCCCTTGTAGAGCTTCAGGCGCACGACGCCGTTCACGTTGACCTGGGAAGCATCGATCATCTGTTGCAGCATCAGACGCTCAGGGCTCCACCAGTAGCCGGTGTAGATCAGGCTGGCGTACTTGGCCATCAGCTCGTCTTTCAGGTGCGCGACTTCGCGGTCCAGGGTGATGGACTCGATGGCACGGTGGGCGCGCAGCATGATGGTGCCGCCAGGGGTTTCGTAGCAGCCACGGGACTTCATGCCCACGTAACGGTTCTCGACGATGTCCAGACGGCCGATGCCGTGGGCGCCGCCGATCTTGTTCAAGGTCGCCAGCACGGTAGCCGGGGACATCTCGACGCCGTCCAGGGCAACGATGTCACCGTTGCGGTAGGTCAGTTCCAGGTACTGTGGGGTGTCGGGAGCCTTCTCCGGGGAGACGGTCCAGCGCCACATGTCTTCTTCGTGCTCGGTCCAGGTATCTTCCAGCACGCCGCCTTCATAGGAGATGTGCAGCAGGTTGGCGTCCATCGAGTACGGGGACTTCTTCTTGCCGTGGCGCTCGATCGGAATACCGTGCTTCTCGGCATAGTCCATCAGCTTCTCGCGCGAGAGCAGGTCCCACTCACGCCATGGGGCGATGACTTTCACACCTGGCTTGAGGGCATAGGCGCCCAGCTCGAAACGCACCTGGTCATTGCCCTTGCCGGTGGCACCATGGGAAATGGCGTCGGCGCCGGTTTCGTTGGCGATCTCGATCAGGCGCTTGGCGATCAGTGGGCGGGCGATGGAAGTACCCAGCAGGTACTCGCCTTCATAGACGGTGTTGGCGCGGAACATCGGGAACACGAAATCGCGCACGAATTCTTCGCGCAGGTCGTCGATGTAGATTTCTTTGACGCCCATGGCCTGGGCCTTGGCGCGTGCCGGTTCTACTTCTTCGCCCTGGCCCAGGTCAGCGGTGAAGGTCACCACTTCGCAGTTATAAGTGTCCTGCAGCCACTTGAGGATCACCGAAGTGTCCAGGCCGCCGGAATACGCCAGAACGACCTTGTTTACGTCCGCCATGCCATCACTCCACGGGGTTGTACGGAAAGCCGATTAGTCTACCGTTCAAACCCGCAGATTTACAGAGGCGCGACAGCAAATGACGATGAAGCGACAATAACTTTCGCGCGGGCGACCCCTTTGGGCAGCCTTTATAGCTGCGCGGGCGGCTTGGCCTGCGCAGGACCGGGCTGAGCAGGCGCCTGCCGGGACGCCGGCACGGGTGCCTGTTGCACCGCTTCAGGCGGTACCGCAGGTTGCTCGGCCACGGGCACCCGCGACAACTGGATGTTCACCCGGCGGTTAAGCGCCCGGTTGGTCGCGTTGGTGTTCGGCGCGATGGGGTACTGCTCGCCATGAAAGCGCATGACGATATCAGCTTCGGGCACGCCCCCCGCCTTCAGATAATCCATCACGGCCAGGGCGCGACGGCGCGACATGTCGCGGTTGGTCAGGCGGTTGCCGCTGTTGTCCGAGTGCCCGTCGAGCTCGACATGGTTCACGCTGGGGTCGGCTTTCATGTACGCCAGAATGGTGTCCAGGCGGCGCTTGGCGGCGGCGTCCAGGTCGTTGCCACCGCCTGGAAAGCCCACCTGGGTACGGCTGACCTGGTCGAAGTTCATCGCCAGCAGTTTGCTGGTGCAAGCCTGGAAGTCGGTGTAACCCTGGCTGAACTTCACTGGCAGCACCCGTACTTCCGTCGGGCGCCCGGTTTCCCCGGAAAACGTGCGGATGACCGTGCTGCGCCCTTCGATGAGGCCGCCGATCAAGCGGCTGGCCTGCCCCTGGGAACTGCTGAACAGCGTGTCACCGCCGCCCATGCGCACCGAACCCAGGCTGATGTCGCCGCGCCCTGGCTGCCACGGCGCGGCCGCCGCCAGCAAGGTCGCCGAGCCACGGCCCAACAGGCGGCTGTTGGACTTGAGGCTGAACACCGCCCCCTCCCCCGCGCGCTGAACGAATTCACCGGTACCGAAATCGGTGATCGGCTGAACCAGCCGACATTCGAATTGATCGCCTTCGACCTTCCACTCGACATTCTCCAGACGGGTCTGGAAAGTGATTGCCATCGCAGGCAGGCTGGCAAACATACTGAGCAGGGCAAGATAACGCTGGCGCACGGGAGGCTCCACAAATGTGTACGGCATACCTCCGGGCTATCGGTCGGGCCGCGGAAAACTTGATAGCGAGTGCCTGCATCGCCCATTTGCGGTAGCATTCCCCCGAGTTCGAACCGCCTGGAAACCCCCATGTCCGACCGCCTGACCCTCCTGCGTCCCGATGACTGGCACATCCATCTTCGCGATGGCGCCGTGCTGCCCCACACCGTCGGCGACGTTGCGCGCACTTTTGGCCGCGCAATCATCATGCCCAACCTGGTACCGCCTGTTCGCAACGCCGAGGAAGCCGACGCCTACCGCCAGCGCATCCTGGCCGCACGCCCGGCCGGCAGCCGCTTCGAGCCGCTGATGGTGCTTTACCTCACCGACCTGACCACCCCTGCCGATATCCGCGCGGCCAAGGCCAGCGGGTTTGTCCACGCGGCCAAGCTGTACCCGGCCGGGGCCACCACCAATTCCGATTCGGGCGTGACCAGCGTCGACAAGATCTTCCCGGTGCTCGAAGCCATGGCCGAAGTGGGCATGCTGTTGCTGGTGCACGGTGAAGTAACCCGCGGCGAAGTGGACGTGTTCGACCGTGAGAAGCTGTTCATCGACGAGCACATGCGCCGCGTGGTGGAACGCTTCCCGACGTTGAAAGTGGTGTTCGAGCACATCACCACCGGTGACGCCGTGCAGTTCGTCAACGAGGCTTCGGCCAACGTGGCGGCGACCATCACCGCGCATCACCTGCTGTACAACCGCAACCACATGCTGGTGGGCGGCATTCGTCCGCACTTCTACTGCCTGCCGATCCTCAAGCGCAACACCCACCAGGTGGCGTTGCTGGACGCAGCCACCAGTGGCAGCCCCAAGTTCTTCCTGGGCACCGACTCGGCACCTCATGCCCAGCATGCCAAGGAAGCGGCCTGCGGTTGCGCCGGCTGCTACACCGCCTACGCGGCCATCGAGCTGTACGCCGAGGCATTCGAGCAGCGCAACGCGCTGGACAAGCTCGAAGGCTTCGCCAGCCTGCATGGCCCGGCCTTCTACGGCCTACCGGTGAACACCGACACCATTACCCTGGTCCGCGAAGAGTGGACGGCCCCGGCCAGCCTGCCGTTCGGCGAGCTGTCCGTCATCCCGCTGCGCGCCGGTGAAAAACTGCGCTGGCGCCTGCTGGAGAAAACCGCGTGAGTGAAGACCACTTCGACGAAGACCAGGACAACGGCGGTGGCGGCTCACGCCACCCCATGGCAGCGCGGTTTCGCGGTTACCTGCCGGTAGTGGTCGATGTCGAGACCGGCGGCTTCAACAGCGCCACCGACGCGCTGCTGGAAATCGCCGCGACCATCATCGGCATGGACGAGATGGGCTTCCTGTACCCCGAGCACACGCTGTTCTTCCGGGTAGAGCCGTTCGAGGGCGCCAACATCGAGCCGGCGGCGCTGGAGTTCACCGGCATCAAGCTGGACCACCCCTTGCGCATGGCCGTCAGTGAGGAATCGGCACTGACCGACATCTTCCGCAGTATCCGCAAATCGCTGAAGGCCAATGGCTGCAAGCGCGCGGTGCTGGTGGGCCACAATGCCAGCTTCGACCTGGGCTTCCTCAATGCCGCCGTGGCGCGCAACGACCTCAAGCGCAACCCGTTCCACCCCTTTTCCAGCTTCGACACCGCCACGCTGGCGGGCCTGGCCTACGGCCAGACCGTGCTGGCCAAGGCGTGCCAGGCAGCCGACATCGACTTTGACGGCCGTGAGGCCCACTCGGCCCGCTATGACACCGAGAAGACCGCCGAGCTGTTCTGCGGCATCGTCAACCGCTGGAAGGAAATGGGCGGCTGGGAAGACTTCGACCGTTGATACGCCCCGCCTGATCACCCCGTGATCCCTGCAGGAGCTGGCTTGCCAGCAAGCCGTTCGAGCCCCCCCGGAGGCTCGCTGGCACGCCCGGCCCTGCACCCTCTCATCCCCCGCGCATGACCACCTATCGCTCTGACTCAATGCGTTGCGAAGTTGTTTTGACAAGCATTCTCATTACGATTAGTCTCACCGCATCAAGACGACACAGCGACGGTGTGCCCCCTATGTATGTTTGCCTCTGCCAAGGTGTGACCGACGGTCAGATCCGTGACGCGATCTATGAAGGATGCTGCAGCTACAAGGACGTCCGCCAGACCTTGGGTGTGGCCTCTCAATGCGGTAAATGCGCCTGCCTTGCCAAGCAAGTGGTGCGCGAAACCCTCACCGAACTGCAAGCTACCCAGGCCGCCCTGCCCTACCCGGTAGAATTTACCGCCGCCTGAAATCCCGAATACTGAAGAACCGGACCGTGTGTCCGGTTTTTTTATGCCTGAAATTCAAGTAGTTACGTTCCGGATGCGGAACTCAAACATTCTTATTCCGATTAATTTTCATATATTATTCAATAACTTAGGTTTGACAGCGGAAGTTGCGGGGCTCAAACTTCCGTCATTGGCACCCATTACCCAGGACAGGACCCCACCATGAAAGGCGATATCAGCGTCATCCAGCATCTCAACAAGATCCTCGGTAACGAGCTCATCGCCATCAACCAATACTTCCTGCACGCACGCATGTATGAAGACTGGGGCCTGAACAAGCTGGGCAAGTTCGAGTACAAGGAATCCATCCAGGCCATGAAGGACGCTGACAAACTGATCAAGCGCATCCTGTTCCTGGAAGGCATTCCCAACCTGCAGGAGCTGGGCAAGATCCTCATCGGCGAACACACCCGCGAAATGATCGAGTGTGACCTGAAGATCGAACGCAAGGCCCACACCGATATCAAGGCCGCCATCGCCCACTGCGAAACCACCGGCGACTTCGGCAGCCGCGACTTGCTGGAAGACATCCTGGAAGACCAGGAAGAGCACATCGACTGGCTGGAAACCCAGCTGGGCCTGATCGACAAGGTCAGCCTGGAGAACTACCTGCAGTCGGGCATGGGCGAGGACGAGTAAGCTCGCCCCAGGCTCCGAGCTGCACACCCTGAAAGCCCTGCCCGCAGGGCTTTTTTGTGCCCGGACGGTTCCCCACGGCAATATGAAGATACTTTCATGTAACCAAAGTAGGGTGTGACAAACCGCCGCAGGCCGCCAAGCGCGGGGCTTTCAGCCATTCGTGCGATTTGCGCAAGTCATCGTTGCAGAAACCGCCTGTTTACTTAGGAAGCTAACAAATTCTATAAAGGAGTCCTGCAGAGCCTTGCTGCAGAACTTGAGAAATTGGAGCTTTCAAATGACTGTAAAAGTAACCGAACGCGACGATTCACACATGTCTCACGAAGGCGTGGCCGCTGGCATCCGTATCTGGGACGTTTACCAACAGGACCTGTTGGTTGGCATGTTCCACAACGAGAACGACGCTCAGAGCTATAAAGCCGAGCTGGAAAACCTGGAAGCGCAGCGCTCCCAGCAATAAGTCATTTTTATATCGTCACTACTGCCTTCAGTAAAAAACCCCGCGCAGGCGGGGTTTTTCTTTGTTCGGGTTTACCACATCAGGTCGTCAGGGATCACGTAGGCCGCGTACGGGTCATCGGCGTCCGGTTCCTCGGTCACCACGTTCAGCAACACGATTCGCTCTGGCGCGCGCTCCTGGATCTTCAGCGCGGCCTCGCGGGGAATCACCTCGTAGCCACCACCGTGATGCACGATGGCCAGCGAACCGGAACTCAGTTTGGCGCGCATCAAGGCGTTGACCGACAGGCGCTTGACCTTCTTGTCATCGACGAAGTTGTAATAGTCTTCGGTGGTCAGCTTGGGCAAGCGCGACACTTCGATCAATTGCTTGACCTGGGCGGCGCGGGCTTTCTGCTCGGCCTTCTCTTGCTGCTGGCGGTTCAGCTCCTGGTCACGCTTGACCTTTTCGGCCATCGCCTCCTGGGCCAGGCGCTGCTGGGTGTCATCGACTTCCACCTGGCCTTTTTGCTCCAGGCGCTTCTGTTTCTGCTGGTTCTTGCTGACTTGCTTGACCTGCTTCTGGTTGACCAGACCGGCTTTCAGCAATTGGTCACGAAGGGAAAGGCTCATGGTACGTGCTCACTTATGCAACGGGCTCAGCCACAGCTGGGCAGGTTTTTTTCCTGGCGTTTGGCGTCGCCCCACAGGGCGTCCAATTCGTCGAGGGTGCAATCTTCAATGGGGCGGTGGGTGTCGCGCAATGCCTGTTCGATAAAACGAAAGCGCCGCTCGAACTTGCCGTTGGCGGCGCGCAAGGCGTTTTCCGGGTCGACCTTGAGGTGCCGGGCCAGGTTGACCACCGTGAACAGCAGGTCACCGACCTCCTCGCTCACCGCCGCATGGTCATCACCGGCCATGGCCTCCAGCACTTCGTCCAGCTCTTCGCGCACCTTGTCCAGCACCGGCAGCGCCGCCGGCCAGTCGAAACCGACGCCTGCGGCACGCTTTTGCAGCTTGGCGGAACGCGCAAGGGCCGGCAAGGCCTGCGGCACGTCGTCGAGCAATGACAACTGCTCAGGGGCCAAGGCCTTCTCGGCGCGCTCCTGAGCCTTGATCTCGTCCCAGCGCAGCTTGACCTGCTCTTCGCTCAGGCGTGGGGTGTCCAGCGGCGCGTAGAGCTCGCCGGTGGGGAAAACATGGGGGTGACGGCGGATCAGCTTGCGGGTGATGCCATCGACCACGCCGTCAAACTCGAAGCGGCCTTCTTCGCGGGCCAGCTGGCTGTAATACACCACCTGGAACAGCAGGTCCCCCAGTTCGCCTTGCAGGTGCTCGAAGTCGCTGCGCTCGATGGCGTCTGCGACCTCGTAGGCCTCTTCCAGGGTATAGGGAACAATGCTGGCGTAGGTCTGCTTGATGTCCCAGGGGCAGCCGTACTGCGGATCACGCAGGCGGGCCATCAGGCTGAGCAGGTCTTCAAGTGAATACATCTGCAAATCTCTTGGAGCTTCCCGCCCGGCCCTGCAGAGGACAAGGCGGGCCGAGGGGTGAATTAAGGCGTGCGGTTACGCCGGGTCTCGATGATGTTCGGCAGCTGCGAGATACGCCCCAGCAAGCGCCCCAGGGCATCGAGCCCGGGGATCTCGATGGTCAGCGACATCAGCGCGGTGTTGTCTTCCTTGTTCGAGCGGGTGTTGACCGCCAGTACGTTGATGCGCTCGTTGAGCAGCACCTGGGAGACGTCGCGCAGCAGGCCGGAACGGTCGTAGGCACGGATCATGATGTCCACCGGGTAGGTGAGCACCGGCACCGGGCCCCAGCTGACCTGAATGATGCGCTCCGGTTCGCGGCCACCCAGTTGCAGCACCGAGGCACAGTCCTGGCGGTGAATGCTGACGCCGCGGCCCTGGGTGATGTAGCCGACGATGGCGTCGCCCGGCAGCGGCTGGCAGCAACCGGCCATCTGCGTCATCAGGTTGCCCACGCCCTGGATCTGGATGTCGCCGCGCTTGCCCGGCTTGTAACCGGTGCTGGACTTGCGCGGTATCAGTTCCAGTTGTTCGTTGCCGCGCTCCGGCTCGACCAGTTGCTGGGCCGAGTTGACCAAGTGCGCCAGGCGCAGATCGCCCGCGCCAAGGGCCGCGAACATGTCGTCGGCTGTCTTGTGGTTGGCTTTTTCGGCCAGTTGCTCGAAGTCCACCTGAGGCAGGCCCAGGCGGCTGAGTTCGCGCTCCAGCAGGGTCTTGCCGGCGGCCACGTTCTGGTCGCGGGCCTGCAGCTTGAACCAGTGGACGATCTTGGCCCGCGCCCGCGAGGTGGTCACGTAGCCCAGGTTCGAGTTCAACCAGTCGCGGCTCGGCGTACCGTGCTTGCTGGTGATGATTTCCACCTGCTCGCCGGTGTTGAGGCTGTAGTTGAGCGGCACGATGCGGCCGTTGATCTTGGCGCCGCGGCAATTGTGACCGATCTCGGTGTGTACGCGGTAGGCGAAGTCCAGTGGCGTGGCGCCCTTGGGCAGGTCGATGGCGTGGCCGTCGGGGGTAAACACGTACACCCGGTCGGGCTCGATGTCCACGCGCAGTTGTTCGGCCAGGCCGCCGATGTCGCCCAGCTCTTCGTGCCACTCCAGTACCTGGCGCAGCCACGAGATCTTCTCTTCGTAGTGGTTGGACCCGGACTTGACGTCGGTGCCCTTGTAACGCCAGTGGGCACATACGCCCAGTTCCGCTTCCTCATGCATGGCGTGGGTGCGGATCTGCACTTCCAGCACCTTGCCCTCGGGGCCGATGACCGCGGTGTGCAGCGACCGGTAGCCGTTCTCCTTGGGGTTGGCGATGTAGTCGTCGAACTCCTTGGGAATGTGCCGCCACAAGGTGTGGACGATGCCCAGCGCGGTGTAGCAGTCGCGCATTTCGGGCACCAGCACGCGCACCGCGCGCACGTCATAGATCTGGCTGAATTCCAGGCCCTTGCGCTGCATTTTGCGCCAGATGGAATAGATGTGCTTGGCACGGCCGCTGATGTCGGCCTTCACGCCGGTGGCCAGCAGCTCGTTCTGCAACTGGGTCATCACGTCGCTGATGAAACGCTCGCGGTCCAGCCGGCGCTCGTGCAGCAGCTTGGCGATCTGCTTGTACTGGTCGGGCTCCAGGTAGCGGAAGGACAAGTCCTCCAGCTCCCACTTTATATGGCCGATGCCCAGGCGGTGGGCCAGTGGCGCGTAGATGTCGAACACCTCGCGGGCCACGCGGTTGCGCTTTTCTTCGTCGGCGTTCTTCACCGCACGGATGGCGCAGGTGCGTTCCGCCAGCTTGATCAGCGCCACGCGCACGTCGTCGACCATGGCCACCAGCATCTTGCGCAGGTTTTCCACCTGCCCCTGGCTGCCCAGCACCAGCGACTGGCGAGGGCTGAGGCTGGCGCTGATGGCGGCCATGCGCAGCACGCCGTCGATCAATTTGGCCACCACCGCGCCGAAGCGCTCGCTGACGTCGGCTACCGTGACCCGGTCTTCGCGCACGGCGCGGTAGATGACGGCCGCCACCAGGGTGTCCTGGTCAAGCTTGAGGTCGGCGAGAATTTCGGCGATTTCCAGGCCCGCCTGGAAACACGACGTACCGTCGGCCCAGGAGTGCTTGGCCATGTTGCCTTGTTGCTCGGCCTGCAAGGCGAACTCGCAGGCTTGTTTCAGGGCCGCACGGTCCAGCGCCAGGTCGACACTGACGATGTGGTCCAGCCACGCATCGAGATTGATACTGCCGTCAGTGTTGATCGGCTGGTGTGCTCTCACCTGTACCATCTTGTTTACCTTCCCTATGACGCGTTGCTAACGCATCAACAGATCGCTGGCTTTGCCCTTCGCGGGGCCGGCAAAGGGCATGCTTTCAAGCACCAGTCGGATTAGACGGACCTTCCTGGTCCGCTTCAAATAACGCCATCGCCTCGACATGCGCTGTCTGGGGGAACATGTCGAGGATTGCGGCACGTTTTAACCGGTAGCCCTGCTTGATCAATTCGACCGCGTCGCGGGCCAAAGTTGCCGGGTTGCAGGACACATACACCAATCGCTTGGCACCCAAGGCCGGCAGGTTCCTGACCACCTCGTACGCACCGTCGCGCGGTGGGTCCAAGAGTACCGCAGAAAAGCCTCCGGCGGCCCACTGTGCCCCCGCCAACGGCTGGGACAAATCGGCCTGAAAAACCTTCACGTTATGCAGATTGTTGCTGAGCGCATTGGCTGCCGCCCGGTCCACCATCACCTGCACGCCCTCGACCGCCACCACGTCCTTCACCCGGGTGGCCAGTGGCAGGGCGAAGTTGCCCAAACCACAGAATAGATCCAGAACGCGCTCCTGGGGTTGCGGGTCGAGCCATGCCAGGGCCTGCTCGATCATTGCCGTGTTGACCGCCTCGTTGACCTGTACGAAGTCACCGGGGCGGTACGCCAGCGTCAGCTGCCAGGGGCCCAGGGTAAACCCCAGGGCATTGCTGCCATCGGCCGGTTGCGGCTGGCCTTCGCCTTGCAGCCACAGCTGCGCGCCATGGCCGGTGCAGAACGCTTGCAGCGCTTGCAGGTCGGCGTCCGCCAGGGCTGCGGTGTGGCGTACCAGCACGCACAGGTCAGTACCGGCGAACAATTCCACGTGGCCAATGGCCTGGGGTTTGCCCAGGCTGCCGAGCACCGCGGGCAAGCCGCTCATGATCGGTTGCAAGGGCTGTACCAGCACCGGGCAATCGGCGATGGCGACGATGTCCTGGCTGGCGGCGGCACGGAAGCCAACGTCCAGCCTGCGGGCTTTCTGATCCCAGCGCACGGCCACCCGGGCGCGGCGCCGGTAGCCGAATTCGGGGCCCGTCAGCGGGGCTTCCCATTGTTCGGGCACAAGATTGCCAGCACGCTGCAGGTGCTCGGCGAGCATGCGCTGTTTCAGTGCCAACTGTTCTTCGCGGGGTACGTGCTGCACGCTGCAACCGCCGCAGCGGTCGACGTGGGCACACGGTGCCGAGCGGCGCATGGCGCTGGCCTTGAGCACCTTTTCGGTGCGTGCTTCCACCACCTTGCCATGGGCATTGAGCACCCGTGCTTCCACCTGCTCACCCGCCAGGGCGCCCAGCACGAACCAGGTGCGCCCTTCCAGAAAGGCAATGCCACGGCCATCGTTGCTCAGGCGCTCGATGTCCAGGCGTTGTTTCTTGCCGGTGGGCACTTGCACGGCCCGCTGACCGCCCGCAGGCTGAAAGCGCAGGCCGACGTTCTTCTTAGCCATCAGTGCGCCGCATCGAAAATGCCGCTGGACAGGTAGCGGTCACCGCGGTCGCAAATGATCGCGACGAGGGTCGCGTTTTCCAGCTCCTGGGACAACCGCAGCATGGCCGCCACGGCACCGCCCGAGGACACGCCACAGAAGATGCCTTCTTCACGCGCCAGGCGGCGTGTGACGTCTTCGGCTTCGGCCTGGGCCATGTCGACGATGCGGTCGACGCGGTCGGCCTGGTAGATCTTGGGCAGGTATTCATGGGGCCAGCGGCGGATGCCGGGAATGGCCGAACCTTCCATGGGTTGCAGGCCGACGATCTGCACCGCCGGGTTCTGCTCTTTGAGGTAGCGCGACACGCCCATGATGGTACCGGTGGTCCCCATGGAGCTGACGAAATGGGTGATGGTGCCCTGGGTCTGACGCCAGATCTCGGGGCCTGTGCTCACGTAATGGGCCTGGGGGTTGTCGCCGTTGGCGAACTGGTCCAGCACCTTGCCACGGCCTTCGGCCTGCATGCGCTCGGCCAGGTCGCGGGCGCCTTCCATGCCCTCCTCCTTGGTGACGAGGATCAGCTCGGCGCCGTAGGCAGTCATGGCCGCCTTGCGCTCGGCAGTGGAGTTGTCGGGCATGATCAGGACCATCTTGTAGCCCTTGATCGCCGCCGCCATGGCCAGGGCGATACCGGTGTTGCCGGAGGTCGCTTCGATCAGGGTATCGCCGGGCTGGATCTGCCCGCGCGCTTCGGCACGGGTAATCATCGACAGCGCCGGGCGATCCTTCACGGAACCGGCCGGGTTGTTGCCTTCGAGCTTGAGCAGAAGGGTATTGCTGGTCTCACCGGCCAGGCGCTGCAAGCGCACCAGCGGCGTGTTGCCGACGCAATCGGCGATGGTTGGGTACTGCAGGGTCATGGCGAATTCGCAATCCGGACTGCGGGGCCGCCTATCATACCGGCAAACGCCTTCAGGCCATATCACGCAAAGTGCGCGGCTCATTCCATTGAGCTATAAGCGGCTGGAATGCGCAGGTTCAGTCGCAGCCCGGCGCCACTGTTCTGCGCCCACAAGGCGCCGCCCTGGCGGGCCAGGGCGTTGCGCGCGATGCTCAGGCCAAGGCCGAACCCGCCGTCGCCCGGGCGCGAGCCATCCAGGCGGATGAAAGGGTGAAAAATACGCTCCAGGTCACGCTCGGCCACGCCGCCGCCCTGGTCTTCCAGCCACACCAGCCACTGGTCGCCTTCACGACGGCCGGCCAGGCTGATCACCCCACCCGGGGGCGAATGACGGATGGCGTTGCGCAGGATGTTTTCCAGCGCCTGGGCCAGGGCGTTGAGGTTGCCCTGCACCCAGCAATCGGCACTGACCCGGCACTGCAGCTGGCTGCTGGGCCAGCCACTTTCGTAGCAGGCGTTTTCCGCCAGCATGTCCCACAGCGCCTGCACCTGGATGGGTTCCAGGGCGGGCGCAGTGCGCTCGGTGTCGAGCCAGGCCAGCTGCAAGGTGTCGTCCACCAGCCGTTGCATGCCCTGCACTTCGCGCTGTACCCGGTCGCGCAAGCGCGCGCAGTCCTGCTCACTGTCACTGGCCACCCGCAGCCGGCTCAGGGGCGTGCGCAGCTCATGGGAAAGGTCGCGCAGCAATTGGCGCTGCAGGGCCACGGTGCTTTGCAGGCGCTCGGCCATGTGGTCGAAAGCCCGCCCCAGCTCGCCCAGTTCGTCGCCGCGGCCGGTGGCCTGGGCCGTCAGGCGGCCCTGCAAGGGGTCGGCGCGCCAGGCATTGGCCTGCTCGCGCAGGCGGTTCAGTGGCGCGATCAATAAACGGTAGAGCCCCACGCACAACAGGAAGGTGAACACCCCGGGGATGATGCCGGTGATGGTCAGGTGCCACAGCAAGGCGTAACGGCCCGGCATGAAACGCTCCGGCAGCTCGATCACCAGGCTGCCCGCGCCAGCGTCGTGGGGGAACGGTACGCGCATCCACGGCAGCAGTTGCGAGCGTCGGCTGACGGGCCACTCCAACCCTCGCAGAAAGGTCAGACGCTGGCTCTGAGCGGCCGTCCAGGGGGTGCTGCCCAAGGGTTGCAGGTCTGGACCGATGACTGCCACCCAACCATTTTCACGCTGGCGCATGACGGCCAGCCAGCGGTCGACGCCCTCCGTGCCTGCGTCTTGCCAGGCTTGTTCGGCTTGCGCGGCATAACCCTTGAGCGCCTGGCGGGCCTCGGACGACAGGAAGGCGTTCTGGGTTTCCATGTACCGCCCCCACGACCAGCTCAACCAGATCATCAGCAGGCAGAAGGCGACCAGCAGCACCACCAGTTTCCAGAACAATGAATGACGGCCTGGCATGTCAGGCATCCTCGCCGGGGCTGAGCACGTAACCCTTGCCCCACACGGTTCGCACCTGCCTGGCCTGGTAGCCGGCAGCCTTGAGTTTGCGGCGGATCTGGCTGACGTGCATGTCCAGGCTGCGGTCATGCTGGGCGTAGCCGCGCTGCAAGGCGTGCTGGTACAGAAAGGCTTTGCTCAGCACTTCGTCGGCGTGGCGGTTGAGGGTGTCCAGCAGGCGAAATTCGCTGCGGGTCAGGCCCGCGGCGCGGCCGGCGAAAGTCACGTCGAAATGCAGGTCATCGAACTGCAAGTCATCACTTTCCGAGCGCACCGGGCCCTGGCTGCGCCGGCGCTCCAGGGCCACGCGCCGCAGGATGGCCTCGACCCGCACCTGCAGTTCATCGACGCTGAACGGCTTGGGCAAATAATCATCGGCCCCGCGGCGAAACCCACTGATACGATCGGCCTCCGCCCCCAGCGCCGACATCAGTATCACCGGCGTGGACGAGTGCTCGCGCAGGTGCTGCAGCACGTCCAGGCCGTTCATGCCGGGCAGCAGAATGTCCATCAGGACCACGTCGAAGCCCTCGCCCCGGGCCAGGGCCAGCCCGTCCTGGCCATTCTGGCACCAGGTGACCTGAAAGCCGCTGCGCCCCAATTGCTCGTGCACATAGGCACCCAGCACGGGGTCGTCCTCAATGGCAAGAATGTGGCCAGCACAGTGGGTTGCAGGATTCATTGGCATCTGGGAGTGATTATCAATCAGTGATTATCAGTGATCCCAGTGCTAGCAAGCAACCACCCTTTGTCCAGCGGCTTACAGGGGCAAAGCGCTATCAATCATCGCTTCTAGCACCTGGCGAATAGGCGGCGCCGGGTCGGGCAAGCCTTGCAGCATCAAGCTTTCGGACAGCGCCGTGAACAGCATGGCCAAGGCTGGGCGTGGCATCGGCGACTGCTTGCCACGGTTGTTGAAAATGACCTCGATCAGGCGCCCCAGGGCTTCGCTGTTCTGCTGGTGCAGCGCGTGGTAGTGGGGGGCGAAAGCCGGGTCGCGGGAAGCCATCAATTGCAGTTCAACGTCCAGAACCACACAGGCCTTGTTGTGCTTGAGGTTGTCGATGTACTGCACCAGGCCCTGGCTCAGTTCGGCGGGCGAAGCATCGGCGTTCAGCACACTGCTCAACCGCTCGATTTCCACCCCTTTGAAACGCTGGGTCAGCGCCAGGAGCAGCTCGGCCTTGCTGGCGAAATTGGAAAAGAAAGCCCCCTTGGAAAACCCCGCGGCCTCGGCAATATCACTGACGCTGGCGCCGTGGTAGCCCTTGCTGACCATCAAGTCGGTGGCCGCCTGGAACAGTTTTTCACGGGTGTGCTGCTGCTTCGCTTCACGGCCCATTCTGGTTTTGATCAACGCTCGTTCTCCCCACGCGCTAACCCATCATGGTAACGCAGCTGGCAAGGTACAGCGCAGCAGCGATTAAATACCGATTGATATCCAGATACCGATTGGTATTTAATCGACCTCATGCCACGCACAGCACCTCATCGTCCGCCTGGCTCTGCAGGAAGATCATCCAATGGAATGTGTATTTGTCACCGGTGCTACCGGCCTGTTAGGCAGCAACACCGTACGCGCCCTGTTGCACCGGGGCATTCGGGTCAAGGCCCTGGTGCGGTCCCAGGAAAAAGCCCGCAGGCAATTCGCAGGGCTGCCCGTGGAATGGGTACAAGGGGACCTGGCGCGCACCGAAGCCTTCAGCCAACACTTGCAAGGCTGCGACACCCTGATCCACACCGCGGCCTACTTTCGCGACAGCTACAAGGGTGGCCGGCACTGGCAGGCCCTGTACGATACCAATGTCACCGCTACCGAGCGCCTGTTGAGCGCCGCCTACGCCGCCGGTATAGGCCGCGCCGTGCACGTGTCGTCCATTGCAGTGCTGCACGGCCGCCCTGGCCAGGTGATCGATGAAACCATGTCACGCCCCGAACAGGGTGCCGACGACTACTACCGCAGCAAGATCCTGGCCGAGCAGGTGGTGCAGCGTTTCCTGCGCCATCATCCGGACATGAAGGTAGCCATGGTGCTACCCGGCTGGATGTTCGGGCCAGGCGACATCGGCCCCACGGCGTCCGGCCAGTTCTTGATGGACTACGTGGCCGGCAAGCTGCCGGGCGTGCTGCCGGGCACGTTCTCGGTGGTGGATGCCCGGGACGTGGCCCTGCACCTGCTGGCCGCCGCCGAACGTGGGCGCAGTGGCGAACGCTACCTGGCGGCCGGCGTACACATGGACATGGCCAGCCTGTTCAAGGTGCTGGCCGAGGTCAGCGGCGTACCGGCCCCGCAGCGGCAGGTACCACTGGCCCTGCTGCGCGTGATCGCCGCAGGGTATGAGCTGTACCACCGGCTCAGCGGCAAGCCGGTATTGATCAGCCCCGCCACCGTACGGCTGATGGCCCAGGAGCGCGGCCGCACCCACTTCAGCCACGTCAAAAGCCGCCACGAACTGGGCTGCAGCTTTCGGCCCGTGGCGCAAACGCTGGCCGACACGCTGGGCTGGTATCGGGCGCAGCCGCATGCCGAAGGGACGGGGGCTGCAACCCAGGCACGGTGAAACCGGCGATAAAGCGCTAAAAGGATGCATGCACGCCCCCGGCAAGGTATTTTGCCAGGGGCGCGCGACAGTTCGCGTCCATTTCGGGTAGCCAAAGCAGGGAGACAGGCGTGCTGAAAAGACTGGGGATCAAGAGCCGCGTGCTCCTGTTGGCACTGTTGCCGGCGACCTTGATGGCCGTGTTGCTGGGCGGCTATTTCAGCTATGTGCAGCAGGCCGAACTGCAGGCCCAGTTGCTGCGCCGCGGGCAAATGATCGCCGAGCAACTGGCGCCGCTGGTCGCCCATGGCATGGCCAGGACCGACAAGCCGCTGCTGGAACGCATCGCCGCCCAGGCGCTGGAACAGGCCGACGTGCGGGCCGTGTCGTTCCTGGCCCCCGACCGCTCGCCCCTGGCCCACGCCGGCCCCAGCATGCTCAACCCGGTGCCCATCGGCAGCAGCACCCATTTGCTGCTGCGCAGCGGCAACGACGCCACCCGCTACCTGCTGCCGGTGTTCGGCCGCCACCGCGACCTGGCCGGCGACGTGGTGCCGGGTGAGGATGACCGCCTGCTGGGCTGGGTAGAACTGGAACTGTCCCACGACGGCACCCTGTTGCGCGTCTACCGCGGTCTGTTCGCCAGCCTCATGCTGATCGCTGGCGGCCTGCTGGCCACCGCCCTGCTGGCCGTACGCATGAGCCGCGGCATCAACGGCCCCATCAGCCAGATCAAGCAGACCGTGATCCAGCTCAAGGACGGCAACCTGGAAAGCCGCTTGCCCGCCCTGGGCAGCCACGAACTGGACGAACTGGCCGCTGGTATCAACCGCATGGCCGAGACCCTGCAAGGTGCCCAGGAAGAACTGCAGCACAGCGTCGACCAGGCCACCGAAGACGTGCGCCAGAACCTGGAAACCATTGAAATCCAGAACATCGAACTGGACCTGGCGCGCAAGGAGGCCCTGGAGGCCAGCCGAATCAAATCCGAATTCCTGGCCAACATGAGCCATGAAATCCGCACGCCGCTCAACGGCATCCTGGGGTTCACCCACTTGCTGCAGAAAAGCGAGCTCACCCCGCGCCAGCTCGACTACCTGGGCACCATCGAAAAGTCCGCCGACAGCCTGCTGGGGATCATCAACGAGATCCTCGACTTCTCGAAAATCGAAGCTGGCAAGCTGGTGCTCGACAGCATTCCGTTCAACCTGCGTGACCTGCTGCAGGACACCCTCACCATCCTGGCCCCGGCCGCCCACGCCAAGCAGCTTGAACTGGTAAGCCTGGTGTACCGCGACACCCCGCTGTCGCTGATCGGCGACCCCCTGCGGCTCAAGCAGATCCTTACCAACCTGGTGAGCAACGCCATCAAGTTCACCCGCGAAGGCACCATCGTCGCCCGGGCGATGCTCGAAGATGAAAACGATGACGGCGTGCAATTGCGCATCAGCGTGCAGGACACCGGCATCGGCCTGTCCAGCCAGGATGTGCGCACCTTGTTCCAGGCCTTCAGCCAGGCTGACAACTCGCTGTCCCGTCAGCCCGGCGGCACCGGCCTGGGGCTGGTGATCTCCAAGCGCCTGATCGAGCAGATGGGCGGCGAGATCGGAGTGGAAAGCGCCCCGGGCGAGGGCTCGGAGTTCTGGATCAGCCTGCGCCTGCCCAAGGCCCGCGACGACGCCGAAGACCAGCCCGGTGAGCCGCTCAAAGGCCGGCGCATCGCCATGGTCGAGCACCACGACCTGGCCCGCCAGGCGTTGCACCATCAACTCGAAGACCTGGGCATGGAGGTCAGCACCTTTGCGTCGGTGGAAAAACTGGTGGGCGGCATCAGTGCCGCGCACCTGGCCGGGCAGCCCATCGACCTGGCCGTGCTGGGCCTGACCAGCTATGACATCGGCCCTGACCGCCTGGCCCCTCAGGTGCGTGATATCGAAAAACTGGGCTGCCACGCCCTGGTGCTGTGCCCCACTACCGAGCAGACGCTGTTCCATTCGGCCATGCCCAACCCCGACAGCCAACTGCAACCCAAACCGGCCTGTACACGAAAATTGCGCCGCGGCCTGAGCGACCTGATCAACCCCAAGCGCCTGCGCGTGGACACTGCCCAGCCGCTGGGCAACCGCGCGCCACGGGTGCTATGCGTGGACGACAACCCGGCCAACCTGCTGTTGGTACAGACCCTGCTCGAAGACCTGGGGGCCGAGGTGCTGGCCGTGGACAGCGGCTACAGCGCTATCCGGGCGGTGCAGGATTCACGCTTCGACCTGGTGCTGATGGACGTGCAGATGCCCGGCATGGACGGCCGCGAAACCACTGAAAAGATTCGCCTGTGGGAGGCCACCCAGACGGGGCCGGCGTTGCCTATCGTGGCCCTGACGGCCCATGCCATGGCCAACGAAAAGCGTGCATTGCTGCAAAGTGGCATGGACGATTACCTGACCAAGCCCATCAGCGACCGGCAACTGGCCCAGGTGGTGCTCAAGTGGACAGGCCTGGTACTGCGCACCCGCACCACCGAGCGTGCCGAATGGGTAGCCGAAGACGATGTGCTGCATGTGCTCGACCCCGAGGAAGGCTTGCGCCTGGCCGCGGGCAAGGAAGACCTGGCCGCCGACATGCTGGCCATGCTGCTGGCCTCGTTGGAAGACGAACGCCGCGCCATCAAGGCGGCCCGCGATGCCCAGGACCACACCCTGACCATCGAACGGGTGCACCGCCTGCACGGGGCCACCCGCTATTGCGGGGTACCGCAGCTGCGCGCGGCGTGCCAGCGCAGCGAGACCCTGCTCAAGCAGGACGACAGTGCTGCCACGGCAGCCCTGGACGACCTGGACGCGGCCATTCTTCGCCTGGCCGAACACGCCCGCTCCAGCGCCTGACTCGTCCGTGGAGCCTGTACCGAACCCGGTGGGAGCGGGTTCGGTACAGGCCAGTTCGCGCAGACAACACTGACCCCAAGCAATAACCCCGCCCCCCCCAACCCGCTACACTCATGGCCCGAGCCCGTTGCCCAAGGAACCCTCGCCCATGCGCACCCTTCTGTTCGGCGCCCAGCCCTACGACCGCGACAGCTTCCTGGCCGCCCCGCGCGACGCCGCCATCGACCTGCATTTCCAGCCCGCGCGCCTGACCGCCGAAACCGCGCCCCTGGCCGCCGGCCATGAGGTGGTATGCGCCTTCATCAATGACGACCTGAGCGCCGAGGTACTGGCCCAACTGGCCGCCGGCGGCACCCGCCTGATCGCCTTGCGCTCGGCCGGCTACAACCACGTCGACCTGCCCGCGGCCCAACGCCTGGGCCTGGCCGTGGTGCGGGTGCCCGCCTATTCGCCCCATGCCGTGGCCGAACATGCGGTGGCGCTGATCATGGCCCTCAACCGCCACCTGCACCGCGCCAGCAACCGCACCCGTGATGGCGACTTCACCCTGCACGGCCTGACCGGCTTCGACCTGGTGGGCAAGACCGTGGGCGTGATCGGCACCGGCCAGATCGGCGCTGCCTTCGCACGCATCATGCACGGCTTCGGCTGTACACTGGTGGCACATGACCCTTATCCCAACGAGGCCGTGCTGGCCCTTGGCGCTCGTTACCTGCCACTAGACGACGTACTGAGCCAGGCACAGATCATCAGCCTGCATTGCCCGCTCACCCCCACCAGCCACCACCTGATCAACGCCGCCAGCCTGGCCCGCCTGCAACCGGGAGCCATGCTGATCAACACCGGCCGTGGCGCCTTGGTGGACACCCCGGCGCTGATCGACGCACTCAAAAGCGGTCAGCTGGGCTACCTGGGCCTGGACGTATACGAGGAAGAAGCGCAGCTGTTTTTCGAAGACCGTTCCGACCTGCCCCTGCAGGACGATGTGCTGGCCCGGCTGCTGACGTTTCCCAACGTGATCATCACCGCGCACCAGGCCTTCCTCACCCGCGAGGCCCTGGCCGCCATCGCCAGCACTACCCTGGCGAATATTTCCGACTGGGGGCGAGGTTCGCCGCAGAATCTGGTCGAGGCTTAGGCAGGCGGCCGTGCTAGCATGTCGCGCAGATTTGGAGGACCCATGGTCGAACACGATTTTCGCTACAGCCTGCTCAACCCGCACCACACCCTGATCGAATGCCGTGCCTTGGCGCCGGGTCGTTATCAGGTCACCGGCAACGGTGGTTCGATTCACAATGACGACGTCCTGCTGGTGACCCTCAAGGGCAGCAAGACCTTGTCCATGCGCCTGACCATCGAGAAAGTCCGCCACCTGATCAACCCGCCAGGCCAGTGGGTCGCCGTGGCCCGTGGCCCGGTGTTTGGCGAATTGGCCATCCACCAGTGGCACGTACAGTGCGACAAATGCGCAGCGGACCTGGAGTTCGAGTTCGCCGTGGACGCCAAGCTGGGCACCAAGGCGCAGAAGCCGGCTGCCACCGCGCGCATCGCCGAGCTGGGCTGGACCACCGTGGGCGACAAACACCTGTGCCGCCACTGCCAGGAGCCGCGCCCGTGAGACAAGCCCTGCTGCTGGCGGCACTGGCCGCCACCCTGACGGGCTGCGCAACCGGGCCCAAGCTGCAACAGGACCAGGCGTACACCCTGGAGTGGATCGGCGACCGCCCGCTGATGGACTACAGCCACATCAGCCTGACCCTGGGTGAAGACGGCCGGGCCTATGGCAACGCTGGCTGCAACCACTGGTTCGCGCCGTATACCCTGCAGCACCACCACCTGAATTTCGGCCCGGTAGGCAGCACCCGCCGCCTGTGCGACCCGGCCACCATGGAACAGGAACAGCGCTTCCTGCAGGCCCTCGGTGGCGTGCAGCGCTGGAGCGTTTCCAAGGAAGGCCAGATCCGCCTGTGGCCCGAAGAAGGCAAGCCGTTGCGCCTGTGGCCTGACGAGAGCTGATCGGCCGTAGCAGCGGACCTGGCCGCGTGTTTCGCGGCGCCAGTGACGCGGCCAGGTCCGCTGCTACGCGCTTGGGCAGGGCTGCTCAGGAGCTTTTCAGTTTGGCCAGCTTCTCGCGGATGCCCGCGGCGGTCTGCTCGCCCACCAACTGCTCGCGCACCTTGCCCTTGGCGTCGATGATGTAGGTAATGGGCAACGCCTCGCTCTGGGGCAGGTTGAAGCGCGGCGCCGGGTCGTCCGCCAGCACGGTGAAACCGATGCCCAGTTCCTGGGCGGCCTTCTTCAGGTCGTCACCGTGCAACCCGTCGAAGTTCACGCCCACCACTGCCACGCCCTTGCCCTTCAGCTGCTCGGCCAGGGCATTGAGCTGCGGCACTTCGCTACGACATGGCCCGCACCAATCGGCCCAGTAGTTGACCACCAGCCACTGATCGTCCAACTGGCCTGCCTTGACCACCTTGCCGTTCTGGTCCACCCCGTAATCGGCGCCACACCCTGCCAGTACCACCAGGACCAGACATATCACCACGCGCCATGCCATGATTGCGACCTTCCTCTATGTGCCCGCCAGAGGGTTAGAATAGCCCCCTCTTCACCCAAGGTGCGACCCCCTATGACCGACCTGACGCTTTATCACAACCCGCGCTGCTCCAAATCCCGTGCCGCGTTGGAACTGCTGCAGGCCCGTGGCCTGGAGCCCACCGTGGTGCGTTACCTGGACACACCGCCCGACGCCGCCGCCCTCAAGGCCGTGCTGGCCAAGCTGGGCCTGCATGCCCGTGCCCTGCTGCGCACCGGCGAAGACGAATACAAGGCGCTGAACCTGGCCGACGCGGCCTTGGCCGAAGACCAGTTGATCGACGCCATGGTCCAGCACCCGAAACTGATCGAACGGCCGATCCTGATCGCCGGCGACAAGGCAGCCATTGGCCGCCCACCCGAGAAAGTGCTGGAGATCCTGCCGTGAGCCAACCGTACATCCTGGTGCTGTTCTACAGCCGCGGCGGCGCCACCGCGCAGATGGCCAAGCACATCGCCCGCGGCGTCGAGCTCAGCGGCCTGGAAGCGCGCCTGCGCACCGTGCCAGCGGTGTCCGCCGACCACGAGGCCACAGGCCCGAGCATCCCCGAGCACGGCGCCCCCTACGCCAGCATCGATGACCTGAAGAACTGCGCCGGCCTGGCCATGGGCAGCCCCACTCGTTACGGCAACATGGCCGCGCCGCTCAAGTATTTCCTCGACGGCACCAGCAGCCTGTGGCTCAGCGGCGCCCTGGTGGGCAAGCCGGCCTCGGTGTTCACCTCCACCGCCAGCCTGCACGGCGGCCAGGAAACCACGCTGCTGTCGATGATGATGCCGTTGCTGCACCACGGCATGCTGATCAGCGGCATCCCCTACAGCGAGTCGGCCTTGCTGGAGACCCGCGGCGGCGGTACCCCGTACGGTGCCAGCCACCATGCCGGCGCCGACAGCAAGCGCGCCCTGGACGAACACGAGATCGCCCTGTGCCGTGCCCTGGGGCAGCGCCTGGGCAACATCGCGCAGAAACTGGAAACACCGCGTGGCTAAACGCGCCAAGGTGCTGCCCAGTGTCCAATGGCTGCGACCCCGTGTGCGAATGGCACGCTGGCTGAGCCTGGCGTGCTTCTTCGGCTTCATGGCCCTGCTGTGCGGTTACTACCTGCTGGTGGCCGACCTGCATGGCGCGCGGCCCTGGGTCATCCTGTTGATCGAGCTGGTGCCCTTGCTGCTGCTCACCCCCGGCATGCTCCTGGGCAGCCCGCGCGGGCACGCCTGGACCTGCTTTGCGGTCAACCTGTACTTCATCAAGGGCGCGCTGGCCGCCTACGACCCCCACCGCCATCTGTTCGGCCTGCTGGAAATGGCCGCCAGCCTGGCGCTGTTCGCCAGCGCACTGCTATACGTGCGCTGGCGCTTTCAACTGAATCGGAAACTGGCCGGAGAGGGCCTGGCGTGAATGCAGGATTACAAATGGCTCAACGAATACTGCCTCAACCGCTTTGGCTCGGCCAAGGCCCTGGAGGCACAGCTGCCCGAGCCGAAAACCGCGGCACAATTGCGCAAGATCCCCGCTGACCGGTACCTGTCGACCATGGCCCTGCGGGTCTTCCGCGCCGGCCTCAAGCACAGCCTGGTGGATTCCAAGTGGCCCGCGTTCGAGCAGGTGTTCTTCGGCTTCGACCCGGAAAAGGTTGTACTGATGGGCGCCGAGCACCTGGAGCGGCTGATGCAGGACACGCGCATCATCCGCCACCTGGGCAAGCTCAAGAGCGTGCCACGCAACGCCCAGCTGATCCTGGACATCGAGCACGAGCACAAAAGCTTTGGCGCCTTCATCGCCGATTGGCCGGTGAATGACATCGTCGGCCTGTGGCAGTATTTGGCCAAGCACGGCAACCAGATGGGCGGCCTGTCGGCCCCGCGCTTCCTGCGCATGGTCGGCAAGGACACCTTCATTCCCAGCGGCGATGTGGTGGCGGCGCTCAACGCCCAAGGCATCGTCGACAGGGTGCCCAGCAGCAAACGCGACCAGGCCAAGGTCCAGGAAGTGTTCAACCAGTGGCAGGCCGAAAGTGGGCGGCCCCTGTGCCAGCTCTCGGCGATGCTGGCCTACACCGTCAACCACTAATTGCATGGACCGCTGATGAAACTCAAACCGCTGTTGTGGCTGGCCGCCATCCCTGTTGTCGGGGCACTGGGTTTCCTGGGCTGGCAGCATTACTGGCCGGTGCAGGCTGCCGCCGGCTGGAGCACGCGCCTGGTCTACGACAAGGTCGAGAAGGCCGCAGGTCTGGGCCTGGACGGCGCCAACGTGCTGGTCACCGAGGAACTGCGTGACGACAAGGGCCGCCTGAGCAGCATCGCCCCGGATGGCACCCGCACGGTCATTGTCGACGGCCTGACCAAGCCCGACGGCCTGGCGCCGTTCCTGGGTGGCCACGCCTTCAGCCAGGAATTCGACAACAAGCCAGTGCAGTTGCTCAAGGACGGCACGGTCACCCAGCTGTTCATGGGCCGCGACGTGCAGGGCCTGAAGAGCGACGGCGACACGCTGTATGCCATTGAGGACCGCCACGACGACGGCCGGTTGATGCGCTACGACGCCGCCGACGGCACGCTGACCGTGCTGCGCGACAAGCTGGCGCAGACCGAGTCGGTGGAGATCTGCCCCGGCGGCAAGCTGCTGTACACCGTGAAGAAGGAAGGCGTGGTCCGCCAGTTCGACGAATCGGGCAAGGACCCGGTGTACGTGGACGGCATTACCAACCCCACCTTCATCCTGTGCGACAAGCGCGGGCTATGGATAGTAGAAGACCAGACGCACCTGGCGCGGCTGTGGCTGCGCACGCCGGATGGCAAGTTGCAGGTGATCCTGTCGCACCTGCGGGCGCCGCAGGAGTTGTTGCCTACAGGGGACAATACCTACCTGCTGGCCGAAGGAGGCCGTAATCGGGTAATCGAGCTCAGAGCGGAATAACGCTGCCGGCCCCTTCCCGAGCTTCGCCCGGTCCTACCAAAAAACACGCTTCATTGTAGGACCGGGCGAAGCTCGGGAACCAGGCGACTCGGTTCTACAGGTTCAACACATTCAATACCCGCGAAGGCGCCGACTCGTCGATCGCCAGGTTCACGAAGTCAAACAGGTTGCGGTCAGCCAACTGCGACGGCACCACATTCTGCAAGCCACGGAAGATGCTCTCGGTACGCCCCGGGTGCTTGCGCTCCCACTCCACCAGCATGTCCTTGACCACCTGGCGCTGCAGGTTTTCCTGCGAGCCGCACAGGTTGCACGGGATGATCGGGAAGCCCTTGAGGTCCGAATAGGCCTGGATGTCCTTCTCGTTGCAGTACGCCAGCGGGCGGATCACCACGTTGCGGCCGTCGTCGGCACGCAGCTTGGGCGGCATGGCCTTCATGCTGCCGTTGAAGAACATGTTCAGGAAGAACGTCTCGACGATGTCGTCGCGGTGGTGCCCCAGCGCCATCTTGGTGGCGCCGATTTCGTCGGCGAAGGTGTACAGGGTGCCACGGCGCAGGCGCGAGCACAGCGAGCAGGTGGTCTTGCCTTCCGGGATCAATTCCTTGACCACCGAATAGGTGTCCTTCTCGACGATGTGGTATTCCACCCCCAGTTCCTTGAGGTAGGCCGGCAGCACGTGCTCCGGGAAACCTGGCTGTTTCTGGTCCATGTTCACGGCGACGATATCGAACTTGATCGGCGCGACCTTCTGCAGGTGCATCAGCACGTCGAGCATGGTGTAACTGTCCTTGCCGCCCGACAGGCAGACCATGACCTTGTCACCGTCCTCGATCATGTTGTAGTCGGCGACGGCTTCACCGGCCAGCCGACGAAGGCGTTTCTGCAGTTTGTTCTGGTTGACCGAAAGGGTGCCCATGGCGCTTGGAATCCGCGTGGTGAGACGAAAAGCCGGGCATTTTACCTGTAAAGCCGGCGCGCGGGTACGGTATCTGGTCAACTCGCCTTTAACGAACGCACGCAAATACTGCAAAGTGCTTACAGCGCCCCCACAGAGCGCGATTTGCTCTAAAAGTGCTGGCATCTTCGCCCTATACTGCGCTTGAGCGGTAATCACCAGAGGAGTGAAGGGCATGATCCATCACGTCGTCGGGTTATTCACCCATCCCGATCAGGAATGGCGGCAGATTCGTGGCGAAGACGAAAGCATCGGCCACATGTACCTCACCCATACCTTGATATTGGCGGCGATACCTGCCGTTTCCGCGTTTATCGGCACCACCCGCGTGGGCTGGGTCATAGGCAACCGCGCCCCGGTGATGCTGACCGTGGACAGTGCGGTGTGGATGACGCTGATGTCCTACGTGGCCATGCTGGCCGGGGTGGCGGTGATGGGCGCCTTCATTCACTGGATGGCCCGCACCTACGACGCCAGCCCCAGCCTCGCCCGCTGCGTGGCCTTCGCCACCTACACCGCTACCCCGCTGTTCATCGGCGGCCTGGCGGCCCTGTACCCGCACCTGTGGCTGGGGATGATGGTGGGCACCGCAGCCATCTGCTACACGGTGTACCTGCTGTACGTGGGGTTGCCGACCTTCATGAATATCCACGCAGACGAAGGCTTTCTGTTCGCCAGCTCGGTGCTGGCCGTAGGCCTGGTGGTGCTGGTGGCGATCATGGCGTTCACGGTGATCATCTGGGGCTTGGGCGTCGGCCCGGTCTACACCAACTGACAGGCGGCTCGGCAGGCCTCCAGGGTTGCGGCATAATCGGCGCATATGGAGTGTTGTCTAGCATGCCCGAGTTACTCAATTCCCGCGTCGAATCCTGTTTCCAGCAAGCCGAAGCCTTTTTCAAACGACCCTTCGCCCGCCCCCAGGTCAGCTTCAAGCTGAGGGGGCAGAAGGCCGGTGTCGCGCATCTGCATGAAAACCTGCTGCGCTTCAACCCGCAGCTGTATCGCGAAAACAGTGAAGATTTCCTGCGCCAGACCGTGCCCCACGAGGTTGCCCACCTGGTGGCGCACCAGTTGTTCGGCGACCGTATCGCGCCCCATGGCGAAGAATGGCAGTTGATCATGCGCGGCGTGTACGAGCTGCCGCCCAACCGCTGCCACACCTATGAAGTGAAACGCCGGCGGGTCACGCGCTACATCTACAAATGCCCGTGTGCCGACAGCGACTTCCCCTTCTCGGCCCAGCGCCACAAACTGGTCCACCAGGGGCGCCGTTACCTGTGCCGGCGCTGCCGCCATACCCTGGTGTTCACCGGGGAAACCCGGGTGGAATGATCCGGGGAGCTCGGAGCACCATGAAAAAACCCATCCGAAGATGGGTTTTTTCGTGCAGCGTCAGTACTTAGCGTGGCGTATCGACGACCACAGCCTCATGGGCTTCAGCCACTTCGATGGCAGTCGGGCCTGCGGCCAGCTGCGTCTTCATGGTGTCCTCGTCCAGCTCGCCTACCCACTTGGCAACCACCAGGGTCGCCACGGCGTTGCCCACCAGGTTGGTCAGCGCACGCGCTTCGGACATGAAGCGGTCGATGCCCAGAATCAGCGCCAGGCCGGCTACCGGCAGGTGGCCAACAGCCGACAGAGTAGCGGCCAGCACGATGAAGCCGCTGCCGGTGACGCCTGCGGCACCCTTGGAGGAAATCAGCAGCACGGCCAACAGGGTCAGCTGGTGGAACAGGTCCATGTGGGTGTCAGTGGCCTGGGCGATGAACACCGCGGCCATGGTCAGGTAGATGGCGGTACCGTCCAGGTTGAACGAGTAGCCGGTCGGGATCACCAGGCCAACCACCGACTTCTGCGCGCCCAGGCGCTCCATCTTCACCAGCATGCGTGGCAGGGCCGATTCCGACGAAGACGTGCCCAGTACGATCAGCAGTTCTTCACGGATGTAGCGCACCAGCTTGAGGATGCTGAAACCGTGGAAGCGGGCGATGGAGCCCAGCACCAGCAGCACGAACAGGATGCAGGTGATGTAGAAGCAGATCATCAACTGGCCCAGTTGCACCAGCGAGCTGACGCCGTAGGCACCGATGGTGAACGCCATGGCACCCAGCGCGCCGATGGGCGCCAGCTTCATGATCATGCTGATGATGTTGAACATCACGTGGGCAAAGCGATCGATCAGGTCCAGCAACGGCTTGCCGTAGGCGCCCAGGCGGTGCAGGGCAAAACCGAACAGCACGGCGAACATCAGCACCTGCAGGATATCGCCGTTGGCGAAGGCACCGACGATGGTGTTGGGGATGATGTTGAGGAAGAACGCGATCACGCTCTGGTCTTTACCGGCGGCCACGTAGGTGGCGACCTTGGAAGCATCCAGGGTGGCCGGGTCGATGTGCATGCCGTTGCCAGGGCCGATCACGTTCACCACCACCAGGCCGATCAGCAGCGCGATGGTAGAGACGATTTCAAAGTACAGCAGCGCATAGCCACCGGTCTTGCCCACGGCCTTCATGTTCTCCATGCCAGCGATACCGCTGACCACGGTGCAGAAGATGATGGGGGCGATGACCATTTTGATCAGTTTGATGAAGCCGTCACCCAGCGGTTTCAGAGTAACGGCGGTGTCAGGGTAGAAATGCCCCAACGCAATGCCGATGATGATCGCGACGATCACCTGGAAATACAGCGATTTGTACAGTGGCTGACGAGTCGTCATTACAAATTCCTCAAGTGCATCGCCTGACATCCATTCCTGTGATGCACACGACACCTAAGCACGAACCCCCCTGAACTGGAGGGATTTATTGTCGAGCTGCTCGGGGCAGACCTTGCCTGTATATCGCAAGGGGCGTGCCAGGTTACAGGTTTGGGTTAAGGGTCAATGATTGCGGGGGTCGGTGCCATCATGATAGCCACCATGTGAGAAATTGCCTGGCGGAATTCCGCCAATCCGCCCGGGCGAGTACCGCCACATGGCGGATTCCCGCCCGCCTCGACTCGTCACAAGAAGGTATAGCGCACTTCAGAGCGGCTTGAAGCGCACCCGGAACGCCGCGCCGCCCAAGGGCGAGTCGTCAAGGATCAGCAAGGCGTCGTAGCTTTCGATGATGTCCTTGACCACCGCCAGGCCAATGCCCTGCCCTGGGTTCTGCCGGTCCAGGCGCTCACCCCGTTGCAGGATGCGCGCACGCTGGTCCGGGGGCACGCCCAGGCCGTCGTCTTCCACGCTCAGCTCAAGTGCTTCGCCGCTGTACCCCAGGCTGATCTTCACTTCGCTCAGGCACAGCCGATAGGCGTTTTCCAGCAGGTTGCCGAGCATCTCCAGCAAGGCGCCCTGCTCCATGGGTACCTGGGCATTTTCGGGAATGGCGTAGGTCACCTGCACCGGCTTGTCGCGGTAGACCTTTTCCAGGGTACTGCACAGGCTATCCAGCACGGGTTTGAGCGGCACCTGGTGGCGCACCAGGCCGCTTTTGCGCAGGCTGGCACGTTGCAGCTGGTAACCGATCTGCTGGCTCATGCGCTCGATCTGGCTTTGCAGAATGCGCGCCTGCTCGATGTTTTCCGGGCGTTGGGCGATGGTCTCGCTAACGCCCTGCAACACTGCCAGCGGCGTTTTCAGGCTGTGGGCCAGGTCGCCCAGGGAATCACGATAACGGCCGCGCTGCTCACGCTCACTGCTGAGCAGGCGGTTCAGCGAGCCGGTCAGGCGCAGCAGTTCGCGGGGGTGGGTTTCACTGAGGCTGTCACGCTTGCCCGATTCGATCTCGTCCAGCTCCGAGCTCAACTGGCGCAGGGCACGCAAGCCCCAGGTCAGGCCGGCCCACAACAGCACCAGCAGGGCCAGCAAGGCCGCGCCGAAACCCAGGGAGAGCTTTTCGCGCAGCCCAGAGAGAATCAGCTTGTACTCGCGCACCGGTTGCAGGGCGACGATGCTGTAGGCCGCGCTCTTGCCGCCCAGCAGTTTTACCTCCACGTCGTAGACGAAATACTCCTCGCCGTTGGGCTCGCGAATATGCGCGAACTGCGCGCCCATCCCGTCGTAACGTGGCTTGTAGTTGATGCTTTGCTCGGTGGTGGCCCGGGAGCGCCACACCAGGTCGCCCTCACGGTTGTAGATGTACCCCAGCAGGCGGCTGTCGGGCAGGTTGAAGCGCTCGTCGGGCAGCAGGTCAGGCATCTGCAACTGGCCGTTCTCGACCCGCGCCGCGGAGATCAGGGTGGTGGCGTCCGACGCCAGGCGCTGCTCGATGGACTCGCGCAGCGCCAGGCTGAAGGTGCTTTGCAGCGCTGGCAGCAGGCCGATCATGAACAGCACCGCCAGAATGAAGGCGGCCGCCATCAGCCGTACGCGCAGCGATCGAATCATTTACACCGCTCGGTGAACAGGTAGCCCAGGCCGCGCACGGTCTCGATGGGCTTGAAGCCGTTGGTGCCTTCCAGCTTGCGGCGCAGGCGGCCTACCAGCACTTCAATGACGTTCGGGTCGCGCTCGTCGTCGTCCGGGTACAGCTGTTCCATCAGGCGGTCCTTGGCCACCACCTGCTGGTGATGGCGCATCAGGTATTCAAGAATGCGGTATTCGTAGGCGGTCAGGGCCAGCGGCTGTTCGTCCAGGCTCGCCTGCTTGCGGTTGAGGTCCAGCAGCAGCGGGCCGGCGACGATGGTCGACTGGATGAAACCACTGGAGCGGCGCAGCAAGGCGTTGAGGCGCGCTTCCAGCTCTTCGAACTGGAAGGGTTTTACCACATAGTCATCGGCACCGGTGGCCAGGCCTTCGACTTTGTCCTGCCAGTTGCCACGGGCGGTGAGGATCAGCACGGGGAACGCCTTGCCGTCGGCGCGCAGGCGGCGGATCAGTTCCAGGCCACCCATGCCCGGCAGGCCCAGGTCGACCACGGCCAGGTCATGGTTGTACTGGGAGGCCTGGTACAACGCCTCCTCGGCATTGGCGACGGCCTCGACCACATGGCCGCTTTCGGTCAAACGGGTGTACAAGTGGTGCCGCAACAGCGCCTCGTCTTCTACCACCAGCAGTTTCATAGTGCTCCCCGACCGGTGCCCTTGCGTGCGGGCCGCCGTGTTCCCTCGACTATTTGCAGCACCGGGCGCGCACCCATGCGCTGCCCGGCACCAAGAGTGTACCTGTAACAATGTTAGTCATGCAGCGCTGAACCCCAACTGAACCGGATGGACTAGGCTGAGCTGACTGCCCACACACGGAGCCTCGAACATGCGCGTATTGCTGATGTGTCTGCTGCTTTTGGCCAGCACCCTGGCCCAGGCCGAAATCAAGACCCAGGAGTTGCATTACAAGGACCTCAACGGCACGCCGCTGGTGGGTTACTTCGCCTACGACGACGCCATCCAGGGCCCGCGGCCGGGCGTGGTGGTGGTCCATGAGTGGTGGGGCCTGAACGACTACGCCAAGGGCCGCGCTCGTGCGCTCGCGGCCCTGGGCTACAGCGCGTTGGCCATCGACATGTACGGCGAAGGCAAGCACACCGAGCACCCCAAGGACGCCATGGCGTTCATGCAGGAGGCCTCGGCCAATGCCGCGGTGTCCAGCGCGCGCTTTGACGCTGGCGTGCAACTGCTCAAACAGCAACCCCAGACCAACCCGGCGAAAATCGCCGCCATTGGCTATTGCTTCGGCGGCACCGTGGTGCTCAACGCCGCCCGCCACGGTGCCAGCCTGGCGGGCGTGGTCAGCTTCCACGGCGGCCTGGCCGCCAAGACCCGCGCCACCAAAGGCAGCGTGAAAACGCCGATCCTGGTGGAACATGGTGAACTGGACAGCATGAGTACACCCAAGGACGTAGCCGACTTCAAGACCGAAATGTCCACCGCCGGGGTGAACTACCAGTTCGTGGTGCAGCCTGGTGCCAAGCACGGCTTCACCAACCCCGACGCCGACCGGTTGGCCCATGGCGACCATGGCGGGCCGGACATTGGCTACAACAAGGAAGCGGATGAAAAGTCCTGGGCGGACATGCAGGCGTTTTTGAAGAAGGTGTTTGGTTAGGATCAAGGGTTTCTCCCTGGAACCAGGCAACGCGGTCCCACAGGGTTGGCACCCGCTGATGGGTTTTCTCTGTGGGACCGGGCGAAGCTCGGGAAACAGGCGCCTCGGTTATGGCAAACTAGCGCCATGACCCGCTTACTTCCCCTTTGCTGCACCGCCCCCCACCGCCACTGGCCACTGCCCTTCGCGCTGCCCGGCGCCGTGCTGGTCAGCAGCCAGTTCGACCCCAAGGCCCTGGCCCCCGACGATTTCGCCCGCGCCGGCATCGCACCGCCCGCCAGCATCCAGCGTTCGGTAGCCAAGCGCCAGGCCGAGTTCCTGGCGGGCCGCCTGTGCGCCCGCACTGCCCTCTACCAGTTGGCCAACCTGGACCATGTACCCGACATCGGTGAAGACCGTGCACCTGTCTGGCCAGCCGGCATCAGCGGCTCCATCACCCATGGCACTGGCTGGGCTGGCGCCATCGTTGCCCGAGCCAACGAGTGGCAAGGCCTGGGCCTGGACATGGAGAACCTGTTGGGCGACGACCGCGCCACGCGGCTGGCGGCGGAAATTCTCACCGCCGATGAACTGGCCCGCATGGACCCGGCCCAGGTGTCCCTGGCCGTGACCCTGACGTTCTCCATCAAGGAAAGCCTGTTCAAGGCGCTGTACCCCATCGTCGGCAAGCGCTTCTATTTCGAGCATGCCGAGGTGCTGGAGTGGGATGCACGGGGCACGGTCCGCCTGCGCCTGCTGACAGACCTGTCGGCGCAGTGGTGCAACGGCCGTGAACTGGAAGGGCAATTCGTGGTACAGGGTGATCAACTGCTGAGCTTGATCGCTATTCCCTGCTGAGCCTGCTTCTCGAGTTTTGTCTCAGGCCACCAACGGGCAATGCTCACACGGCCCCACCCACTCCACCTTGTACGCCAGGCAGCAACTGCGCCGCTGCCGCTTGCCGTCGGGCAAATACCGCACCGGCTCATATAAAGGGTTGCCCCGCCCATCCGCCGCCTTGCGCGCCTGCAGCAACGCCAACGCCGGCCCCACCGCCACACCCAGCGCCTGCAGCCGCACCACGGCATGCTCCAGGTAATCCCCGGCATTGCCCCACAACACCGCGGTGGGCACCTCGCCATAGGCACTGAGGCGCTCAACGAAGGGCCGCAGGCTGGCCTGCACCACCGGCTCAAGGGATTCGTCGGCATCGCCCGGCTCACCCTCCTCCAGCAGCTTCACGCCCAGCGGCAAACCGCGCTCATCGAGCACCAGGCCCAACTGGTCCAATTGCAGCGGCAGGTACCAGCCATAGGCCAGTTGGGTAACCAGCACCGCCGGCAGCCAGTGCATGAAGAAATACTTGGACCATTGCGAGACCAGCACCGGCTTCTGCGCGGCAAACAGCTCGGGGCCGTAGACGCGCAACAGGGCAGCGTCCAGGTGGGCGGTGGCCAGGGCCTGGTCCAGGGGGATGGCGGGGCGCGGGTCGGTCATTGGCAGCAGGCCTTGCAACATCCCTGCGCACGGCCCGGTAGCCCACTCGTGATTCATCGGTTTCTCCCGGTCAAAGCCTGCTTCGTACACACTCGCCACAGCATGCCAAAAACGCCTCGGTGACGCTGTTTTTTTGTGATAGTGTGCGCGCCCGCAAAAAACTGGCGAGCATTTTTTGCTGTAGGAAAGTGCCAGACAAATGGTCTCAGGCGTGTGGGACACGGCCTACATGGCCTGCGCCGTTTCTCACACAAATTACTCACAAGTTATCCACAGCACATCGTGTTGCAAACTTGCCAAAGGGGCCTTATCTTGTATCGCCGGCGCGTTGAACCACTACATGTTGGGTTTTGACGTTCTTGCCAACCACATTTATTACGCTAATCTCAAGCCTGTTTTGCCACTTTTTTTTTGCCGAAACCCGAACATTTTTGCTCTTTAACACTCCCGAACGGATCCAGCACGGCCCACGGTCGATTGCTGGATTTTTCCGTTTGCGAGTGACGACTTTCCCTCATGGAGAAACTGATGCAGACCGACACAACTCGCGAGAACCCGCAAGGCCAGGCGCCCCAGGCCCCAGCATCCAGCCAGGATCTGAACGCCACCGCGCCAGGCCAGCTGCGCGTGATCAAGCGCAACGGAACCGTCGTGCCTTACACCGACGACAAAATCACCGTCGCCATCACCAAAGCGTTCCTCGCAGTTGAAGGCGGCACCGCTGCCGCTTCGTCGCGCATCCACGACACCGTGGCACGCCTGACCGAACAGGTCACCGCGACCTTCAAGCGTCGCATGCCTTCGGGCGGCACCATCCACATCGAAGAAATCCAGGACCAGGTAGAACTGGCCCTGATGCGTGCCGGCGAGCAGAAAGTGGCCCGCGACTACGTCATCTACCGCGACGCCCGTTCCAAGGAACGCGCCGTGCGCACCACCGCCGAAGCACCGGTCGATGCCCACCCAAGCATCCGCATCACCCTGGCCGACGGCAACCTGGCGCCGCTGGACATGGGCCGCCTGAACACCATCATCACCGAAGCCTGCGAAGGCCTGGAAGAAGTCGACGGCGACCTGATCCAACGTGAAACCCTGAAGAACCTGTACGACGGCGTGGCCCTGAAAGACGTCAACACCGCGCTGGTGATGACCGCCCGTACCCTGGTAGAGCGCGAGCCGAACTACTCGTTCGTGACGGCCCGCCTGCTGATGGACACCCTGCGCGCCGAAGGCCTGGGCTTCCTGGAAGTGGCCGATAGCGCCACCCACCACGAAATGGCCGACCTGTATGCCAAAGCGCTGCCGGCCTACGTGGCCAAAGGTATCGAATTCGAACTGCTGAACCCGGTTCTGGCCGAATTCGACCTGGAAAAACTGGGCAAGGCGATCAACCACGAGCGCGACCAGCAGTTCACCTACCTGGGCCTGCAAACCCTGTATGACCGCTACTTCATCCACAAGGATGGCGTGCGTTTCGAACTGCCGCAGATCTTCTTCATGCGCGTGGCCATGGGCCTGGCCATCGAAGAGAAAAACCGTGAAGAGCGCGCGATCGAGTTCTACAACCTGCTGTCGTCCTTCGACTACATGGCCTCGACTCCGACCCTGTTCAACGCCGGCACCCTGCGCCCGCAACTGTCCAGCTGCTACCTGACCACCGTGCCGGATGACCTGTCGGGCATCTACCACGCCATCCACGACAACGCCATGCTGTCCAAATTCGCAGGCGGCCTGGGCAACGACTGGACCCCGGTTCGTGCGCTGGGTTCGTACATCAAGGGCACCAACGGCAAGTCCCAGGGCGTCGTGCCGTTCCTGAAAGTGGTCAACGACACCGCCGTGGCCGTGAACCAGGGTGGCAAGCGCAAGGGCGCTGTGTGTGCTTACCTGGAAACCTGGCACCTGGACATCGAAGAGTTCATCGAACTGCGCAAGAACACCGGTGATGACCGTCGTCGTACCCACGACATGAACACCGCCAACTGGATCCCTGACCTGTTCATGAAGCGCGTCTTCGATGACGGCAAATGGACCCTGTTCTCGCCAAACGAAGTGCCAGACCTGCACGACCTGACCGGCAAGGCCTTCGAAGAGCGCTACGAGTACTACGAAGCCCTGACCGAATACAACAAGATCAAGGTATTCAAGACCATCCAGGCCAAAGACCTGTGGCGCAAGATGCTGTCGATGCTGTTCGAAACCGGCCACCCGTGGTTGACCTTCAAAGACCCGTGCAACCTGCGTTCGCCACAGCAGCACGTAGGCGTGGTCCACAGCTCGAACCTGTGCACCGAGATCACCTTGAACACCAACAAGGACGAGATCGCCGTCTGCAACCTGGGCTCGATCAACCTGCCGAACCACATCGTGGGTGGCAAGCTGGACACCGCCAAGCTGGAGCGCACTGTCAACACCGCCGTACGCATGCTCGACAACGTGATCGACATCAACTACTACTCGGTGCCACAGGCCAAGAACTCCAACTTCCGCCACCGTCCGGTCGGCCTGGGTATCATGGGCTTCCAGGACGCGCTGTACCTGCAGCACATCCCTTACGGTTCCGACGCTGCCGTCGAGTTCGCCGACAAGTCGATGGAAGCGGTCAGCTACTTCGCCATCCAGGCCTCTTGCGACCTGGCCGACGAGCGCGGCGCCTACGAGACGTTCCAGGGTTCGCTGTGGTCCAAAGGCATCCTGCCACTGGACTCGCAACAGATCCTGATCGAAGCCCGTGGCCAGAAGTACATCGACGTCGACCTGAACGAAACCCTGGACTGGGCCCCGGTCCGTGCCCGCGTTCAGAAAGGCATCCGCAACTCGAACATCATGGCCATCGCACCGACCGCCACCATCGCCAACATCACGGGCGTGTCGCAGTCGATCGAACCGACCTACCAGAACCTGTACGTGAAATCGAACCTGTCGGGCGAATTCACCGTGATCAACCCGTACCTGGTACGCGACCTGAAGGCCCGTGGCCTGTGGGACGCGGTCATGATCAACGACCTGAAGTACTACGACGGTTCCGTGCAGCAGATCGAGCGCATCCCGCAAGAGCTCAAAGACCTCTACGCGACCGCCTTCGAAGTGGAAACCAAGTGGATCGTCGACGCCGCCAGCCGTCGCCAGAAATGGATCGACCAGGCTCAGTCGCTGAACCTGTACATCGCCGGCGCCTCGGGCAAGAAACTGGACGTGACCTACCGCATGGCCTGGTACCGTGGCCTGAAAACCACCTACTACCTCCGTGCCCTGGCCGCGACCAGCACCGAGAAGTCGACCATCAACACCGGCAAACTCAACGCCGTGTCGAGCGGTGGCGACAGCGCCCCGGTGCAGGCGGCCGGCCCAGCGCCAGTGCCGAAGGCTTGCGCCATTGACGAGCCGGATTGCGAAGCTTGCCAATAAGGTTTGAGCGAGCTGCCTGACACCAGGCAGCCCGCCAGCCTTGAAAAAACCAACCTCACCTTGCGGTGGTGGTTGGTTTTTTATGCCTTACAAAATGCTTCCCTGTAGCACCAGCCACCAGGCCGGGTCCCGCCACTCGGCGGCCATCCCCTCCCCAGCGCCGTTGTCACACCTCGCCAACCCGTTTCCGCTACAATAACCCTATCTATGCTTAAGGAGGCGCTATGGAATCTCCATCGTTTCAAGTCAAAAAAGCCTATTACGCCAAGGTTCGCCGATCCAACTACACGGCCAGCCTTCGTTTGGAAGGTTTTGAAGTAACGCCTGAAGATGCCGAACGCCCCCTGCCCACACGCGAATCGGTCATCAGCCGATACCGCAAGAAAGCCGACTGATGATTGATAAGTACGGCGTAGGGCAAGACCCGTACTGCTATCCCGGTACCTCTATTCTGCGCAATAAGCTGAACATCCGGTGTGAGACTGAGCTGGATCTGGCTGAGCGCGAGCTATCTGATATTGCCGCGAGCCAGATCGAGCTCTGCCTGCCGCCTTATGACTTTGCTTATTTGAAAGAAATCCATAGCCGGTTGTTCCAGGACCTCTACGACTGGGCGGGTGAAATCCGGCATGTCGACATATCAAAGGACACTACCCGGTTTTGCAGGGCTGACAGGATTGTGCCCGAAAGTAAAAAACTGCTCGCCCCCGCGACACTAGCCCAATGGGCTGAAGGCCTTCCTCTACCGGCATTTATAAACGCATGCGCCGAGGCTTTCGGAGACCTGAACATGGTTCACCCATTCCGCGAGGGGAACGGGAGAACACAGCGCATATTCTTCGAACATCTCATCGTAAACGCTGGCTACGAGATCAATTGGTGGGAAGTCGATTCAGTCGAGTGGCGCCAGGCCAACATTGCCGCGGTCCATTGTGATTACTCAGGGCTTGCGACCATCTTTTCCCGGTGCATTGGCCCGCCGCTCCCCCTTGCACAGTAAACCCCAAAGCGGTCGTCGCCAGGCTGCGTCAAGCCTCCACAGACATGTCAATCTTGTGGGACCGGGCGAAGCTGGGGAAGCGGCCACCTCTCCACTGGAAGCCCGCCGCGCCCTATCGCCGCACCGTCAAAAACCTCCCACAAAGCGCCTTGCACACCCGCTGCTAAAACACTATATTTAGTGCCATAAGACGGAGACAAGCACCACATACGCGATTTTTACGGTATTTAGCCTGAACCGCTTGCAAACCAAGGGCTCACGAAAAGCCCTACCCTAAATAGCGAATTGATTGCGCTACGATGAACACGGACGCCGCAATATTCCGTATAATCGCGTCCCCCAACACAGGGCAAATACCATGATGACTTGCGTACCTGATTTCGGCCTCAACCCCGCCATTCACCGCAAGCGTCACTGCTGATTTCGATCATCCGCAGCGGTCGCCACGAAACGTAGCAACCGGGCAATCCGAATACATTACAAATGCCGTCCGTCCAGCCTTCTTGCGCTAAGCGGCCAATGGCAACCTCATCTTAAAATCCATCCGGTCGCCCGCAGGCGACCCTCGAGCAGGAGCCTCATCACCATGCTGAGCTGGGACGAATTCGACAAAGAAGAAGGCGAGCAACCCGCCAAAGGCGCCAACGCCGGCCACGCCGCTGAAGCCGCCATGGACAAACTCGACAGCGCCGGTGCCGGTGCTGCCAAGGAAGCCCGCGCCGTGAGCTCCAACGACTCCGCCGCCGTAGCCCGCGCCAAGGCCGCCCTCGACAAACTCGACGTCGCCGAAGGCCTGGCCGAGCTCGAAGGCTCCGCTGCCCGCGTTGCCGTTGACGAAAAGCGCATGATCAACTGCCGCGCCGACCTCAACCAACTCGTGCCTTTCAAGTACGACTGGGCCTGGCAAAAGTACCTGGACGGCTGCGCAAACCACTGGATGCCGCAAGAAGTCAACATGACCGCCGACATCGCCACCTGGCGTAACCCGGAAGGCCTGACTGACGACGAGCGCCGCATCGTCATGCGCAACCTCGGCTTCTTCAGCACCGCCGACTCCCTGGTCGCCAACAACCTGGCCCTGGCCGTCTACCGCCTGATCACCAACCCGGAGTGCCGCCAGTACATCTTGCGCCAGGCCTTCGAAGAGGCGATCCACACCCACGCCTACCAGTACTGCATCGAATCGCTGGGCATGGACGAGGGTGAAATCTTCAACATGTACCACGAAATCCCATCGGTCGCCAAAAAGGCAGCCTGGGGCCTGAAATACACCCGCGCCATCTCCGACCCGGAATTCAACACCGGCACCCCGGAAACCGACAAAGAACTGCTGCGCAACCTGATCGCCTACTACTGCGTACTGGAAGGCATCTTCTTCTACTGCGGCTTCACCCAGATCCTCTCCATGGGCCGCCGCAACAAGATGACCGGCGTTGCCGAGCAGTTCCAGTACATCCTGCGCGACGAGTCCATGCACCTGAACTTCGGTATCGACGTGATCAACCAGATCAAGATCGAAAACCCGCACTTGTGGGATGCTGAACTGAAGGAAGAGGCTTCGCAGATGATTCTGCAGGGCACTCAGCTGGAGATCGAATACGCTCGGGACACCATGCCTCGTGGCGTGCTGGGCATGAACGCGGCGATGATGGAGGACTACCTCAAGTTCATCGCAAACCGTCGCCTGTCGCAGATTGGTCTGAAGGAAGAGTACCCAGGGACTACCAACCCGTTCCCTTGGATGAGCGAGATCATGGACTTGAAGAAGGAGAAGAACTTCTTTGAGACTCGGGTTATTGAGTATCAGACTGGTGGGGCGTTGAGCTGGGACTAAATCTCACGCTATGCGAATAGGCTGCCCTCGGGCAGCCTTTTTTTTGATCAAACACCTACTCTGCTAGCTCTAATAGTTTTTCAAGCTAGCCAAAAATGACACAAATTCGTACAGTGGAGGGAGAATTTTCCTACATCAAGGATGACGTCCTTTGGCACCCTCCCCAGTACAGAAGGCTTCGATCACTCAAGCGCTTCTACAATTTGACAATGAGCTCAGGCGCACTTCTGCTTGGTACCAGTGGGAAGCGGACGAACAATATAGATTCGCCATTATCCACGACGGCCAGCGGTATCCGGCTAAGAAAATTTTATCGCTAGCCGCGCCCAACAGTCAGCAAAAACTCACAAAAAGTAACTCGACAAACGGCTTCCTACGCTCAGCAGGCTTCGATTTACAGTGCCTGCACACTCCGACCAAACCAGAATTTATTAAACACGAAGTCTATGATCGCATAACGGAAATAAATGATTTCTTTGGCGGGAACCGACAAAGTGGAATTTCCTTATCCAGAAAATCAGCAGCCATTTTTCTTTTTTCAGGCTTAGCCGGAGAGCAACATGGCTATCATGATATAGCCGACGAAGACGGCACATGGTATTACACCGGCGAAGGACAGAAAGGAAAAATGGAATGGACATCTGGAAACATCGCTATCCGAGACCATGCAAAACTTGGAAAAGCACTTCATTTATTTAGATCACTTGGAAAGCGGAAAGGCCAGGAGTATTTAGGGGAGTATGTTTGCGCCGGCTTCCAACCCGGCAAAAGCTCTGATAGCCATGGTGCTCACAGAGAAACGATTATTTTTATATTAAAACCCGTAGAAACCACGCTAAAATACGAATTGGCTGACGAACCTCTTTTTGATGAGGCTCAATCTTTAGATCTAATTAAACTGCGAAATAATGCGATCGAAGCAATAGATCTTAGCACAGCATTAAAGACAAAGGAGTTACGCACCATTTACTCCCGGAGCAAGGACGTTAAACGCTACGTGCTGGCGCGTTCGAAGGGGATATGCGAAAGCTGTGAGCTTCCGGCCCCATTTAAGTCAAAGATTGGCCTTCCCTATTTAGAGCCTGTAGTGGTCTAATGAAACCGGACACCCATTTAGGCGAGAATACTCGCCACAGAGAGGTGTCCGATGACCAAGCAACGACGTACCTTTACCCCCGAATTCAAACGTGAAGCCGCCAGCCTGGTGCTCGACCAGGGCTACAGCCACATCGAGGCAGCCCGGTCGCTTGGGCTGGTTGAGTCGGCCTTGCGTCGTTGGGTGAACCAGCTCCAGCAAGAACGTGGCGGCGTCACGCCGACCAGCAAGGCGTTAACACCTGAGCAGCAAAAAATCCAAGAATTGGAAGCCCGAATCAATCGTCTGGAACGGGAGAAATCGATCCTAAAAAAGGCTACCGCGCTCTTGATGGCCGAGGAGCACGAGCGCTCGCGTTAGTCGATCAGCTTCGCTCCGAGGAGCCGGTTGATCTGTTGTGCTCGGTATTTGAAGTCACCCGATCTTGCTACTACGCATACTGTCGAAAACGCCGATCCCCTGATGCCGAACGGGTGATTTTGCGCAGCCGCGTGAACGAACTGTTTACTCAAAGCCGAAGCGCTGCGGGCAGTAGAAGCATCATGCTGATGATGAAAGAGGACGGCATGCAAATCGGGCGATTCAAGGTACGTAAGTTGATGCGCGAGATGAACCTGATCAGCAAACAACCGGGCTCCCATGCCTACAAAAAGGCCACCGTGGAGCGACCTGATATACCGAACGTACTTGATCGAGAGTTCAGCGTGGCATCCCCCAACAAGGTCTGGTGCGGTGACATCACGTACGTTTGGGCCGAAGGTCGATGGCACTATCTGGCAGCGGTGATCGATCTTTATGCGCGCCGGGTCGTAGGCTGGGCGTTCTCAGTCAAGCCTGACGCTGAGCTGGTGATCAAGGCATTGGATATGGCCTATGAGCAGCGTGGCCGGCCTCAGAATGTGCTATTTCACAGCGATCAGGGCAGCCAATACGGCAGCCGGAGTTTCCGCCAGAGACTATGGAGATACCGCTTCACGCAGAGCATGAGTCGGCGCGGCAACTGCCACGACAACGCGCCGATGGAGCGGCTATTTCGCAGCCTGAAAACTGAATGGATACCGACGGTGGGCTACATGAGCGCTGCGGTGGCCAAACAAGATATCAGTCGTTTCCTGATGGAGCGGTACAACTGGCGGCGACCACATCAGTTCAACGACGGCTTGGCGCCTGCCGTTGCCGAGGAAAAACTTAACGCAGTGTCCGGGATCAGTTGACCACTACAAACTACAAAATCACCGGCGGTGCCTAAGAAACGCCCAACGTAGACATCTAACAGAACTAGCCTGGCTAGCACATGTTGGAGGCCGGTTGGCGCTTTTTAGCTCTACGTTGAAATATTCGTTAAACAATCGTAGAGACCTAACCCATGGCGAAACCCTCCTTTTATCAGCACCTTCAGCTTCAGCCATTTGTCTTCACCCGCCACAACCGCCCCCTACACACCCTCTGGCTAGAATCCCAAGTCTGGTTCTCCGCCCGCGACCTCGGCCGGCTCATGGGCCGCCACCTCGACTCACACGCCTTGCGCAGGCTCGACCCCGACCAGAGCCGCACGCTCACCTTCCCGTACAACGGCACCTGCGAACCCACGCTGATGATCAATGAGTCAGCCGTGTACATGATCCTCGTCCACTACTTCAATCCCGAAAACCGAACCCTGCGCCGCTGGCTGACCAACGATGTGATTTCGGTGGTGCGGGATGAGCACGCCCCTACCGTTACTCACACCCCGACCCTGAGCCTGCTGCGCTGGGCAAAGGTATCTCTGAGCATGCTGCAGTGGCAGAACGAGCCTTGGATACGGCTACGAGACGTGCCTGAGATAATGGCGCATCCCGACATGGGCAGACCCGTTCCGGTGCCCCGGCAAGGTAAAGGCTGGCGTTTCGTTCTTGGCATTATGAAACCCAAGTGAACGCCCTCGCCAACTTTCTTGGAAAATCTAGGAAATCCTATCGCGGGGTTTACCCTGGTGCGGCGGGCCACCTGTTTGGCGCTACTTCCCAAGTTTACCGATATGGCCAAAAGCTCGGCTCCGAACCAGGGAAAACGTCCCGTTCATAAACTCCGAAGACTTGTTCAGGACATTCCTGACGAACGGCTCGCACGCGTCTGGCTACTGCAGCAGGGCTTCACCGACGGTGATCTGAAAGGCCATGTCCGGCCCGGCTACCCCGTCCGCATGGGGCGGGCGCTGTACGTCAAACCGCAGACAAGCCGAGGCCCGCGGTTTTGCCGTTGTCATCGCGTTGCTGCTTGTGCTGAGGCGTTCCACCGTTGCCAAGGGGGGCAGGCACCGCTTTGTTCTTCCTGGCCGTTATTGTCGTGCCTCCTGGTTATCTGCTGGAATAGTGTCAAACATCATAATGGCGACGGGCCCGGCATCTTTCTGCAACGAAGGAACTTTCAATGAAACTTCTTTCGCGAACGAGGTTTGGTGTGCCCTGCGGACGGCCTCATTGACTATTCAAATCGCGCCCATGCATGGCGGAACGGCGCGCTAGCTCGGGAGGCAGATAGCGTAGTGGATCAGGAGGTCTGCGGCGTCTGCTTCCCGAGCGTCGCCCGGTCCTACACGGGCTCACAGGACTTGTTCTGCTCGGATCCTGTAGCAAGCAGACCTACCCGCGTCCCAGGCGCCGCGGACATGGCAGGTATACAGGGCTGGATGCCGAAGCGGCCAGGGTTGCTGAAGCGCCAGCACCTGAGGTTGGCGTTGCAGCCCTTTCAGGGCGCTACCACCACCCCCTGCCCCACATCCACTTCATCCCACTGCTCAAACCCCTCGCTCCTGGCCGTGGCAATCAGCTGCGCACGCACGTTTCGGGCGTTGGCCTTTTTACCCGACGCCGCGATCGCTTCCCACCATAACGCCGCCACCCCGGCCACGTGCGGGCAGGCCATGCTGCTGCCACTCATGGTTTTGAGACCGCCACCCGTGCGCGCCGAGGTGATGCCTACGCCCGGTGCCGACAAGGTGGCCAGCGTGTTGGAGAAGTCAGCCACTTTGAAGAGGCCCGCGCTTGTGCGGCCAAGGGCAGCAACAGAGATGACGTCGTCCGCCGCGGCCGGCAACGAGGCCGCAAGCCGGTAGTCGGGGTCGTTCTGACGGCGGCTTTCGTTACCGGCAGCGGCGATGACCAGGGCGCTGGTGCCGAAGGCCGCGCGGGCTTTGGTCATGGCCATGATGGCGTCGAACATGCGCAGGTTGCCGCGGTAGGCTTCCAGGGCTTCGGAGGTGGCCAACTGCACGGGCCAGCCTTGGCCAGTGCGGCCCTTGACCATGCCGGGGAAGTCGAAGCCCAGCGACATGGAGATGATGTCCGCACGCTGGTCCAGGGCCCAAAGCATGCCTTCGAAGATCATTTCCGAACTGCCGCTGCCTTTGTTGTCGAGCACCTTGCCGATCAGCGCACGGCTGATGCCCGGTGCAACGCCGATGCGCGTGGCCAGCCCGCGGCCGAAGATGACGCCGGCGCAATGGGTGCCATGACCCAGTGCGTCGCCATTGCCCGAGCCGCTGAAGTCTTTTTCGATAAGTTCGACACCGGCAAAGGCCGGGTGCTCGGCGTCGATGCCAGTGTCGAGCACGGCCACGGTGACACCGGCACCGGTGTAACGGCTGCGGCCGGCGACCGTTTCAACACCCCAGGGCTCGGCCTGGGGATCGGTTTTGGCGGCCATGGGCTTGATCAGGCGGGTGGGCATTTTCGGTGCTACCAAGGCTACCTCGGGCTCGGCGATGAGCTCGGCCAAGGCGTGGGCAGGAATGCGTTCGACGCTCAGGGAGGGGTCGGCCTCAACGGCCCTTACCCCGGCCAGGCCATGGCTGGTGGCCGGGAGTTCGCGGCGCAGGATGATGTACTCTTTCATGGTTACGGTCCTTGTAATGGCGAAAGTCGAGCATGGACCGTAGGCCTGGCCAAGCAGGTTGGCTAGAGGGAAAGACTTGATTCAGAGCGGGCGTTGCCGCCCCGGAATCACTGCCGTGAGGATGAACGCCCGGCCAGCACCCACAACAGAATCCGCGCCTTCCGGGCATCCAGTGCCCCCGCCATCACGACACCGCGCCGCTGCAGGTCCATTTCACTGCCGGCGAAGCCATAGGAAGCCTGTGCGGTGCAGCCCGCCCCCGTGCGCGTGGCGACCCATACCGGCATGTGCTGGGCAATGTCCCCCAGCCGCTGGGCCCAGGATTCGGCCACATGGCCTGCGCCAAAGCCGTTGACCACCAGGGCGGCATACCCCAATGGCACGATCTGATCGAGAAGCAGGGTGTCGCCATCCAGGGTGGCTTCCAGCAAGGCCACGCGGTGGTCGGTATGGTGCGGCACCGACAAGGGCGTTCTTGGCGACGCGGGGTGATGAAAGTGCGGCCGTCCTTCGACGATGACGCCTAGCGGGCCGTGGCCTGGCGAAGTGAAGGCATCGAGGGCCAGGGCGTGGGTCTTGCGTACCCAACGGGCGCCATGGATATCGTCGTTCATCACCACCAGGACGCCGCGGCCACGACTGTCGGGCGACAAGGCGACGATGGCAGCATTGAGCAGGTTGCCCGGGCCGTCCGCACTGACATGGGAGGCCGCGCGCATGGCGCCGGTGAAGACCAGCGGCGCGTCGTGGGGCCATAGCAGTTCAAGGAACCAGGCGCTCTCTTCCAGGGTGTCGGTGCCTTGGGTGATGACCACACCCTGGGCGCCTGCCTGCACTTGGGTGTCGGCCCAGGCGAGTACATCGAGCAGTTGCTTGAAGGTCAGCGAAGCGCTGGGTATCAGGTGCAGGGTTTCGGCGTGCACCTGGGCGAGTTGGGCCAGCGGTGGCACGGCCTGGAGCATGGCGTGGGCGTCGACGGCCGGGGTAACGCCGGCGTCGGGGTGGCTGGCCTTCATGCTGAGGGTGCCGCCCAGGGCACCGATGGCGATCAGGGGCAAGGTCATGGGTGTGCTCCATTTGCAATAAGGTGCCACGGGCTTCCTGCAGGCGCTGGGGTGCCATTGGCGGTTTAGCGTGGCAAGGCCGCGTGCTGGCGGTAACCCAGCATACTGTCATACAGGTCGCTGCGGCGGTCACGGTGCAGGTCGTTGAGGCTGTTCCAGATGGGCGCGCTACGGGCCGCCACCAGGTCAACATCGGCGTAGACGATCGCCGGGCTTTCGGCACAGGCGACTTCACCGATGGGCCAGCCATTGGTGCCGGCGATCAGCGAGCACCCGAGAAAACGCTCACCTCGGTCGGTACCCACGCGGTTGGCCGCGGCGATGAATACGTTGTTCACGTGGGCGGCGGTCATGGTCAGGTAACTGGCCATGCATTTGCCACTGGCGTCGAACAGTGGCGGTGGCGTCCATACCCAGTTATTGAGGCTGCAGATGATATCGGCGCCCTGCTGAGCCAGCAGGCGTGGCGCTTCGGGAAACCAGATGTCCCAGCAGATCAACAGGCCGATGCGGCCAATCGGCGTATCGAACACCGGAAAGCCCAGGTCGCCCGCGGTGAACCAGAGTTTTTCCTGGTTCCACAGGTGGGCTTTACGGTATTTGCCGATCAAGCCCTCTGGGCCGATGAGCACGGCGGTATCGTAAAGCCTCATGCCTTCGCGCTCGGCCAGGCCCGCCGCCAGGTAAATGCCGCGGCGTCGGGCGAAGTCCAGCAAGGCCTCAAGGCTTGGGCTGTCGTTCAGTGCCTCGCCGTGGGCGAAGGCTTCGCTGCGGCTGGCAAAGGCATAGCCGGTGGTCACCAGTTCGGGTAGCACGATCAGCGTGGCGCCATGGCAAACCGCCTCGTCGGCTTGCTGCAGCGCGTTGCGCAGGTTGGCGGCCCGGTTGGCCAGGCCGGCCTGGGGGTCGCATTGGATCACGGCGATACGGGCGGGGCTGATGGGGGTGGCTTCGGTAGGCATGGGCTTGGTCCTTATTGTTATCACTCGAATGAGTTGCCCACCCATTAAAAAGCATTCCTTTAAATAGCCAAGTCGGCGCATTCCGACAATACAGTGCGAAACCTCTGACATGAAGGTATTGCCCTCCGACATCACAACTGGAGGGCCCAACCTTCATTGCTGATAGTGATAGTGGGGGTAATTCGCCAGGGTAAAGCCGCCATTGAACGTGGCGCCGGTTTTGTCACAGATATGGATGACCGCGTCGATAGCCCCGCGCAAGGCCGGCTCGGTCCAGCCCGCATCCACCGAAAAGGACTCACCGGAAAAATAGACGCCGGAGGCTGCACCGTGAAGCCGGTTATAAGCCATCAGGCTGACAGCTTCATGATAAGTGCCTGCCCGGTATAGCTTCGCGCACCCCAGGGCGTTCGAGTCAGTCACCCACCGTTGTACCTTGCCATGGTCCAAGTCCAGATACGGTGAAATGGCCATCTGGATATTGCTGCAGCGCATCAGGATTCGGTCTAACTCCGCGGCGCATTTGCGTATCAACTGCGCATCACTGAAAGAAGCCAGTTTCGTGGCGTCGTCCTCCCAGGTGTAGCTGAGCAAAATGCAGTCGTACGCGTAGGTATCGTTATAGCGGTAGGCATAAACGTCGTGAACAAAGCTGTCGGTTACCAGGATTTGCGGGATGGTCGTATTGCGAGAAAGGAAGCTCTTCTTGAGAGGGACATAGACCTTGCAACTGGTCTCCCAGTGCGCAGTCTTGTAGGCGGTAATGACCGAGTGGGGCAACATCTGCGCGGTGAAACCATTGAGCTGGACGCGTGTTTCGATGATCCACGAAGGCAACGTGACGATGACCGAATCGAAATCGCCCGTGCGCCCTTGGGATGATTCCGAACGGCTGGCCTGCCATGTGTAATCCACCCGGGTTTGGCCATTGGCAAGTTTGGTCAGCGCGGTCACGCGGCTGTCGGTCAGGAAACCGGCACCGCGTTGAAGACTGTGATCGTAGAACGACAGCGAGTCAACCCCAATGCCCATGAACAACAGGCATTCATCAAGCGCGGCGAGCCCGAGATAACCCGGGCGCTGGAACTTCACACCGGCAGCATCGTACACGCTCGATGCCTCCAGATAGGGCGCGGGCAGCGGCTGCCCTTGCTCGTCTACACGGCCATGCACCAGTTGGAGATGGCTGCTAAAGCCGAAGATGGCCGTGCGCAAGGGATAAAGGCAGCAGACGTCATAGAAGGCGCCCCAACTGCCGTCGCCAATGCCAATTGAATAGAACACAGAGGACTCGTCCGCCGACATGCCCAGCCCGCCGAAGTCTCCAGGAGCACCTGCCGACCATTGCTCGATGGCGGGCTCACTCACCAGTTCACGAAAGGACATGCTGTGGTAGCGAGTGACTATCGCTTGCCAGAAGGTTTCCCAGCCTGGGGTGCCGTACTCGACAGCCACCTGATCTGTCATGCGTTTGGCGAAGCTGTGCCATTTGTCATAGACGCGTTGAAGAAGCTCGGTCGGAGGTGGCGTGCCGCCTCGGGGGTTGTCCCATATCAGCAATCGCGGCGCACCCTCACCGTCCAATTGGCCTTCACGCAGGTAGATACCGGTAGAGGCAACCCAAGGTGTGCCCGGGTTTGGGAAGTCGGATATTTTCAGATCAAAAAGCTCGGCGTAATAAGCCATGAGTGAGCGCCCGCTTTTTGGCGGCTCGCCAGTATGGTTGAAGAAAGGCATGCGCATGGCGCCCATTTCGAACGGCGTCGAGGCGATGCTGCCGGCGGGCTGAGTGTTGACCGTCAGATGCCGCCCACCCACCCGGGTGGACTGCTCGATGAGGGTAATATCGGTGAAGCCGCAGCGAAGCAGTTCACGGGCGGCGGTAAGCCCGGTGACACCAGCACCGATGATGCAGATGCTATGATCCGTACGGGTGGCTGTCGCTATCCCCTGTTTCTGTTCGAGCAACTTGCGATAGTCGAAGCACAGATCCGGTGGGCCGGGGAATCGCCCAGCCCAGCGGGAAGCGGCAGGTGCCGAAGAGCGGGTGGCTCTGGCTGGATAATCGTATGAACTTCCAATGGTCATGGTCTCGACACTCCTTGTCGATTGAAGGCAACAGTTACTTCCCCTACCAGGGAACACTGGCCTTTGTAAGGCTGTCATGGCAGGAAAGGCAAAAGGGGAAGTTCTTCATGATGTTGCGACAGCGGGCTGGCCTGGCGCAGAAACAGGATCAGCAAGGCCCCCGTTGATCGTGTAACAGCATGCACGCTGCAAACATTGGCCTGGCTGCACGGGCCAATGTTTGCCAATGGTTTTGCTATTGCGTTACAGGTACCCCGTGGTGCACGCACTCGCCACGATCAGCAACCCGATGAAAGGCACGATCAACAGCGTACTCACCGCCATCGACACCACATTGGCCACGAACGGGTGCACCCACGCTGGCAGTTTCTGCGCCAGCCCATCGGCCAGCGGCGCCGCTAACAGCGCGCCGAGTACTGCGCTCAGGGCCACGACCAGCGGGCTGCCGCCATGGGTGAGGACCGCCGCGGGTACTACCGACACGATCGGGATGTAGGTGGGGTACCAGCCTTTGGTCATCCAGTGGCCGCGCCACAGGTAGATACCCAGCGCCGAGCTCAGGGCCTGGCCGGCGATGATGGGCAGCAACAGGCCGGTGCCATACACCGGGCTGTCCGGGTTCAGCCACCAGGCCAACAGCACGCCCGCCAGCAACCCGAGGCTGGCCCATTCGTTGCCGAAGAATGGCGCTTCCGAGAAGTCGGCAAGTACCCGGCGCAGGCCCCATGCCAGCCCGTATCTGACCTGAGTTGCCTGAGGCTGGGGAACCTCGGCGGCCTGCCGGGGCGTGACCAGGATGGGGAACCATTTGCACAGCACGAAGGCCACGATACTGGCCATGGCCATGCCGGAAACGGCGCCCACCACCGCAGGAATGTTCCACGGCAGGCAGACGAAATTGACCAGCAGCAAGCTGGCAGGTGTGACGAGCAGAGCGCCCAGCACCGCACCGTTGAGGGTTACTTTCCAGCCGGGGCCGAATACCAGCACCAGCGCGGCGGGCAGCGACACGAAGGCAACGAAGGTGGGTTGCCAACCGTCGGCGTCCAGGGTCCAACCCCACAGGAGGTTGCTCAACAGCAGGCTGATGAGCGAGCTGGTCACCAGCCAGGGCCACAGGCCGGTGCCATAGGCGATGGCGAAACCCTGCCAGCGCTTGCCGGTGCCATTGGCCCACCAGGCCAGGCCGGCGCCCGCCAGCAGGCCCAGGCTGGCGAACTCGTGCTTGTAGAAGGCGAATTCGCTGATGTCGCCCATGACCCAGCGCAGCCACGCACTTGGCCGGTCAAGGTTAGCGAGCATGTCGGCATAGGTGGGCCAATGGGTGTCGAGGACCAGGCCATGGGACAGGCACAGACCGGTGATAAAACTCAGGCCAGCGACGGCCAGCAGCAACCAGATGACCTGGCGGGGGTGGATCGGCAAGGCGCTTGGCAGGGAATCGGTGGACATGGGCAGTTTCCTTGTTGTTATCACTCATCCGGATGGGCTGCCCATGTAAAAGCAATCATCGAAGAGGAAATACCGTCCGTTTCCGGTTCATGTGTACGACCTTTCCCAAGTCGCGCCCATGCATACAGCACACCTGTGAACGTAAAGACGACGCTACACGTTTTCATGTTGCCGACAGGTTCACAGGCGTATTGTTGAGACAGGCCCTCGCTCGCGTGCCAGGGCCCTGGGGGAGAGCCCCTGCCGGCTTGCGCATCTGCCTTGGGCTATACTCAAGTGGGATGCGCGGGTGTTTTCCGGCCACCACGGCGACCGGAAACCCTGGGTAAAGGTTATCCACTCCCACGCGGAGCGATACACAACCGGCCACGCGAACAACCGCCGTAGGACTCAACATCTGGCAGGCATCATGAACATCAAAGGCTTTAAACGCAGTGTGCTGATCGGTGTGCTCGCCGCCGCTGCCGGGCTGGCGTCGCCAGCGTTTGCCGCTGGCCCACATGGCGGCTGGCATGGCGGAGGTGGTGGATGGCACGGTGGCGGTGGCTGGCACGGCGGCTGGGGTGGCGGCGCCGGCTGGTGGGGCCTGGGGCTGGGGCTCGGGCTGGGTTATACCGCGGCCGTGGTATCGGACTCCTATTACTACCCCCGCACCACCTATTACTACCCGGCGTACCCGGCGACCACGTATTACTACCCGGCGTACAACTACTACGCGCCCCCACCCGCCCCGGTGTACCAGGCCGCGCCGGTACAGACTTCGGCCGCGCCACCGCCGCCAGCCCAGGCCAGTTCGGACTGGTACTACTGCCGCACCAGCCAGGCGTATTACCCCAACGTGCGGACCTGCACCGTACCTTGGCAGCAGGTACCGGCCACGCCGCCTGGGCGGATTGACTGACAGGGCCCAAGGGCGCTTAAAGCTTGTCGAACTTGGCGAAGGTCGGGAGATAGACGCCGCATAGCATCAGCTACCTTGGCGGGGTCGGCTTCCCGAGCTTCGCCCGGTCCCACAGGGTAGTACCGGCCCTGCCAGCCAGGTTTTCGCCAGGCAATAAAAAACCCGCCGAAGCGGGTTCTTTTGTGGCCTTCCAACATCCTGTCGGAGCGCATCCGTGCTGGCCTGTCTTCCGTGACTGAAGCACTTCCTGCGCTTCACCTGTGTAGCTAGATTACGTCGCCGACCTGGGCAGCAACAGAGGAGATCGCAGGCACGACGTGTAAGCCTTTGGCTATCGGAAACGTAAACATGCCATCGGCGGCGGCCTGGCATTTGCGACAGGCAATAAAAAACCCGCCGAAGCGGGTTCTTTGTGGCCTTCCAACATCCTGTCGGAGCGCATCCGTGCTGGCCTGTCTTCCGTGACTGAAGCACTTCCTGCGCTTCACCTGTGTAGCTAGATTACGGCGCCGACCAGGGCAGCAACAGAGGAGATCGCAGGCACGGCGTGTAAGCCTTTGGCTATCCGCGGCCGCAGCACTGTTTGTGCTTCTTGCCGCTGCCGCACGGGCAAGGGTCGTTACGGCCCACTTTCTGTTCGATACGGATGGTCTGCGACTCCGGCTCGTCGTCGGTGCGCTGCTCGGCCCAGTAGGCGTGCAGTTCGCGGGCGGCGCTGGCCAGGGCTTCCGGCAGGTCGGCAGGGACCTTGCTCGCGTCCTGGTCAGCATCCAGCTGGCTGAAGATGAAGTTCAGCGCGGCGGTGGGCGCTTCCGGCATCTGGCTCCAACCGCTGACCAGGGTGGTGGCGCCGCGCAGGTAACCCACGCACCAGTCCAGGCAGTCCAGCCCCTGGCCGTCTTCGCTCTGGTTGAAGATGGGGTGGTAGTTCTCGGGGTGGTCTACCAGCAGCATGGACACCTGGTTCAGGTGCTGGATGAGCGCATCGAAGAAGCGCTGATAGTTGGTTTCACTCTTCCACTTGGGCAGGTCACCGCCGCCCCAGAACGACAGGTACCAGGCGTCGAACGGGATCACGTCCTTGTAGGACACCACGGCGGTGAAGAAACCATCCATTTCCGACACCGTGCGCACGCCGGACTCTACCGCGAAGGCATCCAGTTGAGCCTGGATGAAATCAAACTGCTCGGGGGTCAAGGGGTCGTTGCTGATGGTGTAGGCCATGGCGGGTGTCCTGTAGGGGTAGCGCGTTCAAGGGTATCAGGGTGAAACGGTAGCCAATAAAAAAGGGCGACCCTTTCGGATCGCCCTTTTCTCACCGCCCAGCAGAGCGGATTTTGTTTGGTAGGCGCGATTGGACTCGAACCAACGACCCCCACCATGTCAAGGTGGTGCTCTAACCAACTGAGCTACGTGCCTGCTGTGGGGCGGCATTCTACGGATTTGGCGGTGGCTGTCAACACACACGTACGCAAAAATGTGCCCAGCTTCGGTGCACGGCTACACTGTGGGCTCGGAATGATGAAACAGGGACCCCGCTCGTGAACACTGCAAAGGCACGATTTGCCCTCTGCTCCACCCTATTGGCGCTATGCGCCTGCTCGCCCGCCCCCGACGCTCCCAAGGTGGATTACCGCACGCTGCTCAGCGCCGATCACCAACTGGACGTTGCCAAGGTGCAGGAGGCGCGCGCCAAGTGCGCGGCCATGCCGGCCGGCCAGCAGAATGACAACGACTGGTGCGCCGCGGTGCGCAAGGCCGCTGACTGTGCCAAGGAAAACCTCTGCCCCTGACGCGATGCACTTGCGCGGCCGCGACACTTGTCGCACGCTGGCGCCCCATTTGCGCCGCGCCCGGCCTTCAGGCGCGGCTGGCCAGGAGTTTCAGATGTTTCGCACGTTTTCCCACGCCGCGCTGATCGCCGCGGCCCTGGCGCTGGCCACCCCGGCCCTGGCGCAAACCCACAGCCACGCCACCAAACACCCTGCTGCCGCGAAGAAGCCGGCGGTCGAGGGGCCGAAGGTTGCCTTGCTGGGCGGCAAGCTCGGCTTCACCTTGCCAGCCGGCTACAGCGCCAGCAGCATGGATGCTGGCGACGACCAGAAAGGCACCGGCGGCGCCAAAGGCACGATGTACCAGAGCCCCAAGGAAAAACGCGTGGTGCTGACCAGCGAAGGGCCAACGCCGAACCAGGCAGCGGTAACCGACTATGACGCCGCCTTCCTCGATGCAGCGGTGCAAGGCTTCGTGAAAGAGCAGAGCGCTGGCTTGCCGGACTTCAAGAAAACCGGCGAGCGCGAGTTCACCCTGAAGGGCCTGGGCGTGCGCGAAATCGATAGCACCGCCACTCAGGGCGGCGGCCCTACCCTGCAGGCAACCTTTATCGCCGGTTCGGGGAACAGCATGACCATCGTGCAGGTGATTTCACGTGCGGATGATCAGAAGGGGCATGATGCGGTGGTGAAGAGAATCGCGGCGGGCAAATAGGCTACCGCACTTCCTCGCGCCCAACGCTCTGCCCCCTCACTGCAGGCAGCACTGCTTGAATTTCTTCCCGCTGCCGCATGGGCACGGGTCATTGCGGCCCACCTTGTCACCCCCGCGAACAGGCTCGCCTGGCGTGCGCTGCGCCAACCAGTAGGCATGCAAGGTCAAGGCACCGATGCAGACCATGTCCGCGGCCTCTTCCGGATCGATCGCTTCTGCTTCGGTCTCGTCGTCGTAGGTGTGCACCAGAATGCCGGCCAGCAGTTCCTGCTCCTCTTCCGGCAGGCCCTCCCAACCATCACCCATGACCACACCGCGCTCGTAGCCAAAGCACCAGTCTTCGACGCTAAGGGTGAAGTGGCCGTCTTCGTGCTCGTCTTCCATGAAGATGGGCGAGAACTCTTCGGCGTTCTCGATGAGCTTGCCGGCGATTTCGTTCATGTGCTGGATGACCAGGCTGATGAAGCGATCCGACTGCTGCTCGTCCCAGGCCGGCATGAATTCCATGCCGCCCCACAGCGCCTCGAACCATTCTTCGAACGCAATGACCTTGGGCCCCGACACCAGGGCGGTGAGGTAGCCGTCCAGTTCCGAGGTGTTCCACACCGAAGTATCGCTTTTGTATTGCTCGAGCGTTGACTCGAGGAAATCCCATTGGGCGTCGGTCAGGGGGGCTGCGCTTGGAGTAGTCATGGAGTAAGGCCGTGGGGAGATAATTGACAGTGTAAGTCGATTTGTCGCGCCATGTAGGACCATGGGCGCAATCAGGGTGGGCATTATGACGGCTGAAGGCGGCAAGCTCGCGAGAATGCGGATTTTTATTTCACCGAATCGCTGAAGTGTCATAAAGCCATCATGGAACATTGGTACAAGGTCCGCGTAGTTCTCATTCAGAGCCCGCCGCCGTGAACCTTCGTTTCCCCCACTTGCGCAAACCCTCCACCCGCCCTGCCTTGCTGCGCCGCGTGAGCATCGGCAAGCGCCTGCTGGCCAGCTTTGGCCTGTGTGCTGTGCTGATGATCGCCCTGGGCGGCCTGTGCCTGGGGGTGATGCAGCACATTCGCCATCAGGGCGAACTGATCGAGCAAGGGCCACTATCGAGCATCGCGCAGGCCGATGCCATCGCCCTGGACCTGGCCAAGATGCGCACCGAAGCAGCCCTGCTGCTGGTGTTCGCCAATGACCCGGCCGAACTGGTGAACCGCAGGATCAACCTGCAGCAATTGAGCAGCGAAGTGGACCAGGGCTTCACCCAGTACCTGGCCAAGGTGCCGGAGGGCACCGAGCACGACTCCATCAAATTGCTGCAGGACGCGTCCCAGCAATATGCCAGCCTGTTCAAGCAAGCCATCGACCTGGTGGAGCACAAGCAACTCAGCGAGGCCACCGACCTGGCGAACAACGACCTGGCCAACCAGGGCGGTTTGATGGACATGCAGGTGCAGTTGCTGCGTGAACTGAACAAACAGACCAGCGCCCAGGCCCTGGAAAATACCGCCAGCACGTTCGCCCAGGTACGCCTGGTGCTGCCCGTCGCCCTGGGCGTGGCCCTGGCCTTGATGCTGTTGCAGGCCTGGCGCCTGAGCGTGAGCATTACCCGCCCCTTGCGTCAGGCGCTGCAGGTAGCCAAGACCGTGGCAGCTGGCGACCTCAGCCAACCGGTGGTCGCCCATGGCCAGGACGAAGTGGCGCAACTGCTGCAAATGCTCGGGCACATGCGCGACCAGTTGCACGCGGTGATCCAGCAAATTGGCGGCGCGGTGGGGCGGCTGAATTCGGCTACCCAGGAAATGGGCGCGATCATGCATGACAGCGCTGAAGGTCTGCAGCAGCAGTACAACGAAATCGAACAGGCGGCCACTGCCGTGACCCAGATGAGCCAGGCGGTGGAGGAAGTGGCGGGCAACGCCGTGGAAACCTCCAGCGAGTCCCGGTCGTCCAGCACGGCGGTGCGCGAAGGCCAGCAGCAACTGGACGAGACCATAACCGATATCAGCGCCCTGGCCGACCAGGTGGAACAGGCCAGCCTGCGGGCCCAGGCGTTGGCCACTGAAACCCTGGGCATCAGCAAGGTGCTGGAAGTGATCCGCAACGTTGCCGACCAGACCAACCTGCTGGCGCTCAATGCTGCCATCGAAGCGGCCCGGGCCGGGGAAGCGGGCCGGGGCTTCGCGGTGGTGGCCGATGAGGTAAGGGGCCTGGCGCACCGCACCGGCGCGTCGACCCGGGAAATCGAACAGATGATGGCCGGCATTCACCAGGGTACCGGGCAGACCGTTCAGGCCTTGGCCGAAAGCGCAGCGCAGGCGGGCCGAACCCGCGAGCGCGCGCAGGTCACCAAGGATGTGCTGGGTAATATCTCCCGGTCGGTGGCGGGCATTGATGAGCGCAACCAGGTGATCGCCACTGCCGCCGAACAGCAGGCGCAGGTGGCGCGCGAAGTGGACCGCAACCTGGTGCGCATTCGTGACCTGTCGATGCAGACCGCCAGCGGTGCGGCGCAGACCAGCACCGCCAGCCAGGAACTGGGGCGTTTGGCCTCGGAGCTGGATGGCATGTTGGCGCGGTTTTCGCTGTAACCCGGCTGAAGGCCGGGCCCGGGGCGGCCACAGCCGAAATGATCCCGTTGGAGCACAGCCTGCTGGCGAACGATGCTACGCGGTCGCCTGCCTGGAGATTGCTGCTGTGGGCGGGATCCTTTGACGGCTCAACCGCCCTGCGGCAACGCCAGCTTCACCCCGCCCGGGTGCTGGGCGATGACGCTGTAAGGCAGCACCGACCACTCCGTCCCCTCGCACATGCGCACCGCGCGGGCGAAGCTGGGGCCGAAGGCGATGCCCTTGGCGGTGAAGTGCCAGGTGGGGAAGTTCCACACTTGCGGGTCGCTGTAGTCGCAGTCGTTTTCGTCCGCGGGCTTTTTCATCTCATCGGGATACAGCCGCTGGAACTGCTGCACCAGCCACGGCGCAAAGACCTTGTCACGGTAGGTCGAAAACTTGTCGAAGTCCACGTCGGCTTCCTCCGACTGCTGTGCGCCCTCGCGGTCGTCATAGTGGAACGCCGCCCCCTCGCCCACCCACAGCACGTCTTCCAGCGACAACGGCTTGCCGTGGTCGACGTCGAAGTTGATCGGCGCGTCGCCGAAATCCGGGTGAGCGCCACCGCAGTAGTAACTGGTATAGACGCTGACGCTGACCACCGCTGGCGACAGGAACGTGGGGGTGACGGTCTGGTCGTACTCACCCTCGCCGAAACGGGTGCTGCCCAGCATGCACTCGTGGTAACTCACTACTTCGCTCCACAACCGCGAGCGCAACGCCTGGTTGACCCGGGACAGTTGCGGCTCCGGGTAGCCGGACTCGACTTCGAACAGCTGGATCCTGGATTCGGGTTCACCGTGCCATTGCAGCGGGTACCCCATGAAACTGTCGTGCTTGCCATTCACCAACGGCAATTGCAGCAAGCGCAGGAAGTCATAGGGGGCGTTGTCGTGCAATTGCACCCAGACCGGGTCGGCGCCAGCCGGTGTGTCGGGCACCTGGGCGGGCTTGAGGTCGACCTTCAGGGGCTTGCCGTCGGGCTTCTGCCACTGGCCCTGCCAACCGCCATCACGCGCCTTGAGCCGCAGTTGCGGGCGTGGGGTGTCGCTGTTGTCGTCCAGCCCTTCGTTCAGGGTCAACTGGTCATCGGCCAGGGTGCCGGACAGCGCCAGGTCGCGGTGGTATTTCTCGTAGAAATAACGGCCGCTGACCTGCTCGGGGTTGGTCAGGTCCAGGTCGACCACGATCGGCATCGAGCCGAGCGTGCCGGTGTACACATCGGCGTGAACAGCCGTGGCCAACAGGCTCAACAGCAACACACCGGGGCGTAGCCATCCATGAGTCATGGAGCGTTTCCTTGCAAGACGGATCGCTGATTATGGCGCAAGCCGCGCGGTGCCGAATAGCCGTACGCCGGTCAGGCGCCCGTCCTGTTCCAGCAGTTTCAGCGGCGCGGTGCCACCGGGCATCTGCACGCTGACCTGCCCGGCCGCAACCAGGCCCACCTGCCAGGCTGCGCAGGCCACCGCGGTGGCACTGGTGCCCGATGACTCGGTCGGGCCCTCACCCCGTTCGAACACCCGCGCCGCCAGTTGCTGTGGGCCCAGGCGCGCAGCCCATTGCAGGTTGATACCCGCCACGCACGGCAGCCCCAGGCCCTGGTCGCCCTGGGCATAGGCGATAGCCGTGAGCGGCCGTTCAAGCGTGGGGGCACGCAACTGCGCCATGCTGGGTAGCGCTTCGGGGTTGTCCAACCACGTCACGCAGTGGGGGTTACCGATGCGCACGAACACGCTGTGCTGCCAATCACCGTTCACGGCCGCCAGGCTGGGTACCCGCCACGTGTCGCGGGCATTGAAGCGGCTGGCTTCAGCGCCCTCGGCAGCCACCGCCGCCGGACCGAAGGCCGGGGCACCCAGGTCGAGCCAGAAACCCTGCACCCCATCGGCCGAGGCAGGCTCGACGCTGACCGGTACTGGCGAGACGGCGTCGGTTTTGTCATGGTGCACGTTAAGGGTGAAACCTTGCTCCCCCTTCACCCGCCCCTGATAGACCAGTGATTGTGCGAAAATGGTCAGCCCATTGCCGCTGCGTTCGGCCAAGCTGCCGTCAGTGTTGACGATCAGCAGGTCGAACGGTGCGCTGTCCTGGAATGGCCCCACCAGCAGGCCATCGCTGCGGTGAGCCTTGGCCCCCACCGGTTGCGCCCCCGCCGGCCAGTGGCACAGCGCCGCAATGGCGGCGTCGGCCCAGGTTGCCCGCTCCCGGCCGGCCTGTGCCGCCTCGCCGGCAATGCCGATGCCCAGGCTGCGGAGCAACTCGGGCGAACACACCACATAACGATTGCCCCGCGCGTCGTACAACATGGAAGTGCCTCGCAATGATTGAACATACGGCGACATTACCGGGAATTACTTCCCGTGAGTACACCGCCCTCTTTACCCAGGAGCTTGTATGCCCGAGTTGATCCGTCGCCGCTGGCGCTCCCTTGCCCTGCTGGTACTGATAATCGCCGCCCTGCCCTATGGCTGCTCGCGGCTGGCCTACAAAGAGCGCGAATTGCTGTACAGCATCCAGCCAGGCATCGCCAGCTGGTACGGCGGCCTGCCGGCCGGCGTTCAGCAAATGAACATTCCCCTGGAGGGCTCGCAGTTCCTGCATGCCTGGTGGTGGCCCGCGGCAAGGAAGGACGCCCCTACCTTGCTGTACCTGCACGGCACGCGCTGGAACCTTACCGCCCAGGTGCGGCGCATCACCGAGCTGCGCAACATGGGCTTCTCGGTGCTGGCCATCGACTACCGAGGCTTCGGTGACAGCCCGGGCGACCTGCCCTCGGAAAACAGCGTTTATCAGGATGCCCAGGTGGCCTGGCAGCGCCTGGTGCAGTTGCAACCCGTGGCGCAGAAGCGCTTTATCTACGGCCATTCCCTGGGCGGTGCCATCGCCGTGGACCTGGCCCAGCGTATCGCCAAAAACGATGAACCGGCCGCCGCTGGCCTGATCATCGAATCCACCTTCACGGACCTGGGCGATGCCGCCGCCGCGGTCATTCACACCTCGCTGCCGGTGCGCTGGATCATGTCGGAAAAATACGACTCCATCGACAAGATCGGTGCCATCGGCATGCCGGTGCTGATCGTCCATGGCACCGACGACCGCTACGTGCCATCGCGCTTCAGCCAGGCGTTGTACGACGCCGCCAACAGCCCCAAGCAACTGCTGCTGGTACCCGGTGGCACCCACCTGAACAGCATGACCCTGGGCAGCGCCGACTATGCTCGCGCCCTGCACCAGTTGTTCGGCCTGAACGCCACGCAGGGCGCTGGTTAAAGCAACTAACCCAGGGGCGCGGGGTCAGTGGGTATAGGCATTTGCCGTTACCTTGAAGCCTCCGGGAGCACGATGGACAACCAGCAAGGCAAGACCCCAGGCCTGTCGGCCGACGAGGAACAGGAAGTCCAGAAAAACCAGCCACCACGCGCTGCGGTGCTGCACGAAATCATCCGCGCCCAGGGCGATCACGAGCTGGAGCGCAACGTCGCCGCCCTGTGGTGGTCGGCGTTGGCGGCCGGCCTGACCATGGGCCTGTCGCTGATGGCCATGGGGCTGTTCAACTCGCGCCTGCCCGACACCGAAGCCAGCAAGGTGATCGCCAGCCTGGGCTATTCGGCAGGGTTCCTGGCCGTGATCCTGGCGCGCCAGCAACTGTTCACCGAGAACACCCTGACCGCCGTGCTACCACTGATGAGCCACCCCACCCTGGCCAATGCCGGCCGCTTGCTGCGCTTATGGGCGGTCGTGCTGGCGGGCAACCTGGTGGGGGTGCTGCTGGTGTCCTACGTGATGCTGCACTTGCCCATCTTCGACCCCAAGACCGATGCCGCCTTTCTCGAGATCGGCCGCAAGGTCATGGAGAATGATGCCTCGCAAATGTTCGCCAAAGGCATCGTCTCGGGGTGGATGATCGCCACCATGGTGTGGATGATCCCCTCCCAGGAAAACGCCAAGATGTGGATCATCATCCTGATCACTTACCTGATGGCCCTAGGGGATTTCACCCATATCGTCGTCGGCTCGGCGGAAGTGTCCTACCTGGTGTGGGCCGGCGAGCTGGGCTGGAAAGACTTCCTGGTGACCTTCGCGGGGCCGACGCTGGCCGGCAATATCATTGGCGGCAGTTTCATCTTCGCCCTGATCAGCCACGCGCAGATCCGCAGCGACAGCGGCACCCCGCCACCCGATGCGCAGAAAAAAGCCTAGCCACCCGGTGCCACGGGGCTGACCTGCTCGCTCACGGCGCCCTCTTCCCACCACGGGGCGCCGGTTTGCGGGGCACGCAGGTTGACCCGCTCGCCCATCTGCGGCGTACTGACCGGCACCCCACGCGCGTGAGCCAGCGCAACGATGCGCTGGAAGGGTTCTTCCCAATGGTGTGAGGACAGGTCGAAGGTGCCGTTATGGATAGGCAGTAACCAGCGGCCTTTGACGTCCAGGTGCGCCTGCAGGCTTTCTTCTGGCTGCATGTGCACGCTGGGCCAGCGCACGTTGTAGGCGCCTGTTTCCATCAGCGTCAGGTCGAACGGCCCATAGCGTTCGCCAATGTGCGCGAAACCATCGAAATAGCCCGAGTCGCCACTGAAAAACACCCGCAGGTGCGGCTCGATGATCACCCAGGACGCCCACAGGGTGCTGTTGCTATCCATCAGGCTGCGCCCCGAAAAGTGCTGCGCCGGGGTAGCGACGAACCGCGTGCCGGCCACCTCGGTTTCCTGCCACCAGTCCAGTTGCCGCACCTTGGCGGCGGGAATGCCCCAACCGATCAACCGCTCGCCCACCCCCAGCGTGGTCAGGAAGCACTCGGTCTTCTCGGCCAACTGGCGAATGGCGCTTTCGTCCAGGTGGTCGTAGTGGTCATGGGAGAGGATGACCGCGGTGATCGGCGGCAACTGCTCGATGCTCAACGGCGCTGGGTGGAAGCGCCGGGGCCCGGCCCACTGCACCGGCGAGGCGCGTTCGGAAAACACCGGGTCGGTAAGGAAGAAACGCCCGCGCAATTTCAGCAGCAAGGTTGAGTGCCCCAGGCGCCAGAGGCTGTCGTCGGGGGCCGCCAGGAGCTGTTCACGGTCCAGGTTCTGTACAGGTATTTCCTGCCGCGGCCGGGTGCCCGCCGGCTTGCGCAGCAACAGGTATTTGACGCCGATGCGCAGCTTTTTCAGAAAGCCGTCGCGGGGCAGCACAGTGCAATTGCGAAACTGCCCATCAACCTGCCGAGAACCTGGGAGTTGCGGTGGTGCCACTATTTCGCTGCTATTCAATGACGTTTGACCCATGATGACCTGTACTCCCGGAAAATGGACGGTCGTCGAACCGTCCCTTTCAGTTGTCCGCAGCCACTAGAGAATACCCCTACACCTGCATGAGGAAAGCCCCTAGGTATGACAAGGCATGTCTCCCACGCGCTGCGGGCCGAATAACCGCTGAAATGGCTTGCAAGGCCACTGCCAATCTCCACACTATTTATGCGATAAACCGCGGGCTCTCTACAAATCACCACCCTTGTACAAGAATACGGCTGCTGACGGCCTGGTAATTCGACATTATGGAAAACCGCACGGGCAAAGGGTTGTCATTTGCCAAACGTATTTATGGCCCCCGGGTACTGGGCACGGCCCTGTGCCTGATCAGCGTGCTGGCAGGGGTTTACCCCTTGGCGCCACCCGGTGGGTTGCTGGGGCTGCTGGCAGTCAACGGGCTGGTGTGGCCCCACATTGCTTATCAACTGGCACGCCGCGCCAAAGAGCCCTTCCAGGCCGAGCGCCGCAACCTGTTGTGCGACTCGCTGTTCTGTGGATTTTGGGTCGCGGTTCTGCATTTCAACCCTTTGCCCACGGTCACGTTGCTGTCCATGGTCACCATGAACAACGTCGCCGGTGGTGGCTGGCGCCTGCTGCGCCATGGCCTGGCGGCGCAGTTGCTGGGCATGCTCACGGCCATCACCCTGTTCGGCCTCGGCTGGGCACCGCAGTCCACGCCCGCGCAGGTAGTGGCGTGCCTGCCGATGCTCACCCTCTACCCCCTGGCCGTGGGCTGGGTGTGCTACCGGCTAGCCATTCAGCTCTCGGAGCACAAGCGCACCCTCAGCGCCCTGAGCCGTACCGACAGCCTCACCGGGCTGCTCAACCACGGGGCCTGGAAAGATGCCCTGAACCGCAAGTTTCGCACCTGTCAGCACGAACACAGCCAGGCGGTGCTGGCCTTGATCGATATCGACCATTTCAAGGAAATCAACGACACTTTCGGGCACCTGATCGGTGATGAGGTGCTGCGCCATTTGAGCGTTCAGCTGGGCCGAAACCTGCGTGACAGCGACTTGGCCGGACGTTATGGCGGCGACGAGTTCTGCGTGATCCTGCCGGGCTTGTCCATGTCCCAGGCTTGCGACGTGATGGAGCGCGTGCGCCTGATATTCGGCAACTACCACCACCCGCAGGCACACGCATTGCGGGTAAGCCTGAGTATTGGCCTGGCCGCCTGCCGGCTTGAGCTGGACGACTCCGCCGCCTGGCTCGAAGAGGCGGACAAGGCCTTGTATGTGGCCAAGAACACCGGGCGCAACCGGGTCAGTGTCTGCGTGGCCGATAACCTGTTGCTCACCTGAAAAAAGTTTCGGACGGCCGGTTAGAACAATTCTGGATCCAGCTGCTTCTATAGATCAGGACGTCTTCGTGCTGTGCGCCCTTCCGCCCATGGCATGTGCCTCAAGGAAGCGCCTGATCAAATGGATCTCACCGTCGCTGTGCCGCGCCACCCCATGTTCACCCGCAAGCTGCTTGGCGTGCTGGCAGCGCTGTTCGCCCTGACGCTGGTGGGCGCCATGGTGATGCTGGTACGCATCGCCGACGACCTCAATGCCGATCAGCAGCACAAGACGATGGTGTACGCGCAGCGGGCACTGGACAGCCGCCAGGCGGCTTCTGCCAGCCAGGTCAGCAGCTACGGGGTCTGGAACACGGCCTTCCAGCACCTCAACGGCGCCATCGACCGGCAATGGCTGTATACCCAGCGCAACCTGGGCCCTGCCCTTTACGGCCAGGGCGGCTACGAAGGGGTGTTCGTGGTGGACAGCCATGGCACCAAGTACAGCCTGTACCTGGGCCAGTTGAGCAACGCCGATGTCGGCGACTTCATCGCCACCCCGTTGCGGCCGCTGATCCAGGCTGCCCAGATGGCCATGGCCGGCGCGCAGCCGGTCAGCAGCGTGGTGCTGTTCAATGGCTGGCCGGCACTGGCCAGCGCGTCGCCGATCCTGCCCGATGACGACAGCGCCCAGCCCGCCCCCGCCGACACGTCGGTGTTGCTGTTCATTGACGCGCTGACACCCGCCAAGTTGCAAGCCATGGGCCTGGCCTATGACCTTCAGAACCTGACCATCCAGAGCCGGACCACCGGAGCAGCCGACCAGCCACGCCTGGCGTTGGGGGACACCGGCTACGACCTGACCTGGACACCCTCGCGGCCGGGCAACCAGTTACTGTGGCGGGTACTGCCGACCCTGGGGCTGGCGTTCGTGGTGCTGGGCATGCTGATGGCCTGGTTTTTCCGCTTCACCCTGCGCACCGCACGGCAGATCGATGACAGCTACCGCAAACTGCACCAGAGCAACCGCGCCCTGGAAGCCAGCGAGGAGCGCTTTCGGGCGGTGGCCGAGGCGGCCTCGGACTGGATCTGGGAAACGGATGCGCATTGCCGGCTTAATTACCTGTCGGGGCGTTTCGCCGTGGTCACCGGGTACACCAGCCAGGACTGGATGCATTGTTGCATCGACCAGTTGCTGCAATGCGAAACCATGCCCTTGCAGGGCTGGCTGCAAAGCCTCAGCCACCATGCCTCGGCTACCAGCCTGCGCTGCGCGTATCGCGACCAGGGCGGGCAGTTGCGTTACTGCCGGGTGTCGGCGCGGCCGATCATCAGCGACGACAAGGTGGCGGGCTACCGCGGCACCGCCAGCGACGTGACAGACGAAGTAGCAGCGTACGCGCAGATCCAGCACCTGTCGCTGCACGACCCACTCACCGGCCTGGCCAACCGCAACCAACTGCTGCATTTCTTCGAGCCGTTGCGCCAACAGGCCAAGCCACCCGTGATCACCGTGATCGTGCTGGACCTGGACAGCTTCAAACCCATCAACGATGCCTTGGGCCAACCCGCGGGTGACGCCGTGCTGCTGGAAATCGCCGAGCGCCTGCGCGCGTCCACGCGCGGCAAGGACCTGGTGGCCCGCCTGGGCAGCGACGAGTTCGCCCTGGTCTTGTGCGGCCTGGCCAGCCAGCAGGAAACAGACCGCTTCTGCGCACGGCTGATCGAGCACCTGCACCAGCCCATTGCCTATCTGGGCCAGGCGCTGCACGTGGGGGCCAGCCTGGGCATTGCGCAGTCAGCCCACCAGGGCCTGGACCCGGGTGAGTTGCTGCGCTGCGCTGACATCGCCCTGTACCAGGCCAAGGCAGCCGGCAAGAACACATGGCGTTATTTCAGCGCCCAGATGCATGAACAGGTGCAACAGCGGCTGCAATTGGAGCAGGACCTGCGCCTTGCCATCAAGCAGCAGGAGTTCGTGCTGCATTACCAGCCCCGCTACCGCGTGGACGGGATGGAAATTGTCTCGGTGGAAGCGCTGGTACGCTGGCAGCACCCTATTCACGGGCTGCTCGGCCCGGATACCTTCATCCCGTTGGCCGAGCAGACCGGCCTGATCGTGCCCCTGGGCCGCTGGGTGCTGCGCGAGGCCTGTGAAGCGGCGTTTCAGTGGCCGACGGCGCTGGTGGTGTCGGTCAACCTGTCACCGGCGCAGTTCGCCGGCAGCGACGTAGTGCGCGACGTGCGTGATGTGCTGGTGCAAACCCGGCTGCCGGCCCAACGCCTGGAACTGGAGGTCACTGAAAACGTGATGCTCAACGACATCGAGCACGCACTGGGCACGCTGACGGCGCTCAAGGAGCTGGGGGTCAAATTGAACATGGATGACTTCGGCACCGGCTATTCATCGCTGGGCTACCTGCGCGCCTACCCCTTCGACAGCCTGAAGATAGACAAGCGCTTCATTGCCGCCCTGGAAAGCACCGACAGTGACCGCGCCGTGGTACAGGCCATCATCAGCCTGGGCAACGCCATGGGCCTGACCGTGACCGCCGAAGGGGTGGAGACCGCCGAACAACTGCGCACCCTGAGCCGCGACCACTGCCACGAGGTGCAAGGTTTCTTCATGAGCCCGCCCATCGACCGCCATGCCCTGACCCGCCTGCTGGGCGCCCCCCTCCCAGCGCCGGCGCTGGTCCTGCCTTGACGGCCTTACCGGGTACCACCGGCAAGTTTTTTCATTTACTGCTCGACTTGGCCGCTAGACTTTGGGAAATTCCGCTCTTGCCCACTCTGCCACGCCAGCAACAGGACCACCATGGGGACTACCATTGCCACCGATATCGCCACTATCGGTCGCATCAACGCCGTACCCGCCATCCTGCAGGTGATCTGCGAGACCACCGGCATGCGCTTCGCCGCGGTGGCCAGGGTCACTGAAAGCAGCTGGACAGCGTGCGCCGTGCTGGACAACCTGGGGTTCGGGCTGGGCGTAGGCGGCGAACTCGACCTGACCAGCACCCTGTGCGATGAAATCCGCGACAACCACCGGACTATCGTCATCGACAAGGCCAGCGAGGATGCGCTGTACCACGACCACCACACCCCGCGCATGTACCAGTTCGAAAGTTATATCTCGGTGCCGGTATTTCGTACCGACGGCAGCTTTTTCGGCACTATCTGCGCCCTCGACCCCAACCCCGCCAAGCTCAAGCAAAGCCCCATCCAGGCGATGATGGAATCCTTTGCCCGGGTATTGGCCATCCAGCTCGAAGCCGAGGAAAAACACCAGCGCACCGAAGCCGCCCTGACCCAGGAGCGGGCCATCGCCGAGCTGCGCGAGCAGTTCATCGCCGTGCTCGGCCATGACCTGCGCAACCCGCTGTTCGCCATCAGCGCCGGTGCCGAGCTGCTGTTGCGCAAGGCCCCGGACGACAAGAGCCGCGGCATCATCCAGCACATCCTCACCGCCGGCCGCCGCGCCGCGCAACTGGTGGACGATGTGCTGGACTTCGCGCGTGGCCGGCTGGGCAGCGGCATCACGCTGAACCTGCAAACAGTGTCGGACCTGAGCGAGACCCTGACCCATGTGGTCAGTGAAATACACGGGGCCCACCCCTCGCGGCGCATTCATGTGCGCATCGGCAATGTGCAGGGCATCAGTTGCGACCCGGAGCGCATCGCCCAACTGCTGTCCAACCTGGTGGCCAACGCTATCCATCACGGCGCCGTGGAAGGCTCGGTGGAGGTCAGCGCCGATATCCAGGACGGCGTGTTCGTGCTGGGGGTGCACAACCAGGGCAACCCCATCGAAGCCGCCGTGCAGGCGCAGCTGTTCCAACCGTTCTCCCGCCGGGGCATCGACTCGCCACAGAGCGGGCTGGGCCTGGGCCTGTATATCGCCAACCAGATCGCCCTGGCGCACGGCGGGCATATGGAAGTGCTGTCCAGCCACGACGCCGGCACACTGTTTACCTTGCGCCTGCCGCTTCAGCCAGCCGACTGAGCCTGAACCACAGCGATCAGGCGGTCCAGGCTCTGCCCCCAGCCCTCATGAAAGCCCATGTCTTCATGGGCCTGGCGGTCGGCAGCGTTCCAGTGCAAGGCACGGGCGGTGTAGCGGGTCTTGCCGTCGATATCCTCAAAGGTGATGACGGCGGTCATGAAGGCCCGCGCCGAGGGCACCCAGCCCGGGCCGAAGGCATCGGTGAAGACGATGCGATGCGGTGCCTGAATATCCAGAAACACCCCCTGGCTTGGGTATTCACTGCCATCGGGCGCGCGCATCAACGTGCGGAACAATCCACCCACCCATAGCTGCATTTCGCATTCCGGGGTGGTCATGCCATGGGGGCCCCACCATTGGCACAGCAACTGCGGGTCGACCCAGCAGCGAAACACTTCGCGGACTGGCGCATCGATCAGGCGGGTAATGGACAGCTCGAAGTCACCAGGTGGCGTGACGAGGGGGTGAAGGCTCATGTTGTTGTTCTCCTTCCAGGGCGCCCTGGCACGGCGCAACGCCCCACTATGGCGGCAAACCCTCGCACAACTGAAAGCGCGAATGGCAATAAGCCTGCCGCTGCTAAGCACCAGCCCGATACCCGCTGGCCTGCGTCAATAAAAACGACGCCGTTTTCGCCCTGAGCTATGTTACAGGTTCACGCTTTTTTGACGGTGTGGCGGCTAGATTTTTCAGCCCGCATGGGCACACGATCCCGGTAGCAGGTTTGAGGCGAGGAGCAGTAATGATGGTGGCAAGTCAGGGCAGACGGTTTCAGCTCAGTTCAACACGGCTGGTGTTGCTGTGTTCATTGGCATTGGTGGTGCTGTACAACCTGGCAACCTGGGAGGCCCTGGCCAACCTGGTGACCCTTGAGGGGGCCAAACGGGCGGGGTTCTACCTGTCCTTCGGCCTGTTCCTGTGGGCCGCCTTTACTGTGTTCCTGACGTTGGTGTCATTCCGCCCGCTGCTCAAACCGGTCATTACCGTCGTGGCGCTGTGTTCGGCGGCGGCGGCGTATTTCATGAACAACTACGGCATCGCCATCGACACGGTGATGATCCAGAACGTGGTGGAAACCAACCCCGGTGAAGCCAAGGCGCTGTTGAGCCCGAAACTGTTCGGTTACCTGCTGGTGCTGGGTGTGCTGCCCTCGGCACTGGTGTGGTGGTTGCCGGTGCAGTACCGGCGCTTCTTCCCGGGCCTGGTGAACAAGGTGCTGGTCATCGTTGCCGCCCTGCTGGTGGTGGCAGCTTCAGTCGGCGCCTTCTATTCCACCTACGCCCCTATCTTCCGCCAGGAAGACAAACTCACCCACTTCATCAACCCCACCAACTATATCTACGCGGTGACCAAACTGGCCAAGTCGCGCTATTCGGTGAAACAGAACGTGGTGGTGCAGCCGATTGGCACCGACGCGGTACTGAGCGCCCAAGCCAAGGCACAGCCGAAGAAGAACCTGATGATTTTCGTGGTGGGCGAGACCGCCCGGGCCGACCATTTCTCGCTTAACGGCTACCCACGCGAAACCAACCCGGAACTGCGCAAACTGGACATCCTCAACTTCAGCCGGGTGAGCTCCTGCGGCACGTCCACGGCAGTGTCGGTGCCGTGCATGTTCTCCATGTTCCCGCGTAGCGACTACAGCGACAAGAAAGGCAAAACGTACGAGGGCCTGCTGGATATTCTGCAGCGCGCTGGCGTGCAGACCGTGTGGCTGGACAACAACAGCGACTGCAAGGGCACCTGCCTGCGCATTCCCCACCAGGACATTCCCAAAGACCAGAAGAGCCCGTTCTGCGACGGCACCAACTGCCTGGACGAGTCCCTGCTGGTGGGCCTGCAAGACTACATCGACGGCCTGAAAGACAACGCCATCATCGTCCTGCATGCGGACGGCAGCCACGGCCCGGAATATTACGACCGCTACCCCAAGGACAAGGAACAATTCCAGCCGGTGTGCCATACCAACCAGTTGGGCAGTTGCAGCCACGACGAGTTGGTCAATGTGTACGACAACACCATCCTGTACACCGACTTCTTCCTATCCAAGGTGGTGGAGTTGCTGAAGAAGAATCAGGACAAGTACGACACCTCGATGATCTACGTGTCGGACCACGGCGAGTCACTGGGTGAAAACGGCATGTACCTGCACGCCGCACCTTACGCCATTGCCCCTGACGCGCAGACCCATGTGCCCATGGTGATGTGGTTCGGCCAGGACACTCTGGCCCAGGAAGGTATCGACCGCGCCTGCCTGAAAGCCAAGCAGGACGAGGGCGACCTCAGCCACGACAATATCTTCCACTCGGTACTGGGGCTGTTCCAGGTCCAGACCGGTGTGTACCAGTCCGGGCTGGACATGTTCCATGACTGCCGCCGTGCGCTGACGGCCAGCCAATGAACCGCGCTGCCAGTCAGCCCTTGATCGGCAGCCAGATTTCCAGCCGGCCACTGCTGGTACTGGGGTCGTAGTCATCGCTGTAGCGCTCGAACTCGGGCGCATCGGCGGCTTCCAGGCCGGAGTTGGGCAGCCACACCTGCCAGATGGCCTGGAACGTCTGCCCCAGGCCCGAAATATGGCCCTGGTGCTCGAATACCGCGTAGCGACGGGGCGCCAGTTTGATCCAGCGAAAATCCTGGGGCAGGCCCTCTTCGGTCTCCACTTGTACCCCGGCGATATACTCGAAGCCGCCTAACCCATCCGGGTTGCAGCACACCCCGTAGCTCTCATGGCCGACCTGCCCGGGCACCTTGCCCAGAAACGGCACGAAATCACGCCACAGCGCTTCGATGCCACTGGTGGTGTCCTGGGTGAAGCGGTCCGATAGCCCGGCGATGACCAGTGCCGCGCCTTCTTCGTAGCGCAGCGGTTCGATGGCGGTGGGTTCGATACCTGACATGGTTGCCTCTCTTCCAGATTGAAGGTCCGACCACTACTGTAGCAGCGGACCTGGCCGCGTCGCGGCTACACGCGGTGTACCAGACGGCATGCGGCGCCCGGGACGCGGCCAGGTCTGCTACGGGTGCCCGGGTTGCAGGTATTTCATGCCTGCGTTACCGTTCAGACCTCCCGTTGCCCGGAAAAGTCGGCATGCACCTGATTACCGAAGACTGGCATGCCGGCGCCGTGGTCGAAGCCTCGTGGGTACGCGCCGACGCCGCGAGTTTCCCGCGCCACACCCATGATGAATACGTATTGGGCACCAACCTCGTCGGGGTCGAACGCATCTGGCTCGACGGCCACGAACTGGAAGCACCCGCCGGCACCGTCACCTTGTACAACCCCCAGGCCGTGCAGGCCTCGCAATTCAGCCCCAGCGGGGTCGAATACATCAGCCTGCACCTGGCGCCCCAGGCCATCCAGCAAGTGGTCGACGATAACAACCTGCCCGGCAGCACCTTCGAACAGGGTGTGTTCCAGCACCCCGGGTTGGCTGCGGCCATCCTCGACTTCGCCCGTACCCCGGCCGCCCACCGCGCCGAACACGAGGAAGCCTTCATCCAGTTGCTGTGCCAGTGGATGCAGCCAGGGCCAGGCAAGGCCGGCGAGCAGCACGCCAGCGTTGAACGCAGCCTGCAATACCTGCGGGACTGCCTTGGGGAGAGAATCGATCTCGATGCCCTGGCGGCCGTGGCGGGGCTGAGCAAGTACCACTTCGTGCGGTGCTTCAAGAAACACACCGGGCTGGGCCCTCTGCAGTACCAGATGCAACTGCGTCTGCTGGAAGCGCGCAAACGCCTGCGCGCCCAGCAGCACTCACTGGAAATCGTCAGCCAATTGGGGTTCTACGACCAGAGCCACTTCATCAACGCGTTTCGCAAGGTCATGGGCGTGACCCCGCGTGCCTACGCCCTGGCCTTCAAGACAAAAGCCCGCTGAGCGCGGGCTTCTGTTACGGCGGGCCAAGGCCTCAATGGCCGAAAATATTCGACTTCTTCGCGCGTTTTTCCGCGCGCTTCTCGTCGGCGGTCTTGGTGGGTTTCTTCTTGGCGGCCTTTTTCGAGTCCATGCCTTTCATGCTGCGCACTCCCGTGGTTGGGTGGATGGTCTATTAGGTATAACACCTGCCAAGCCGCGCGCCTGACTATTTACCGGCCCGCCATGGCCGGCCCCTGGCCAAGGATGAACTCCTGGTAGCCAGAGCCGATCACGTACACCGCGAACCAGGCGAAAATACCTGCCGACGCCAGATAGGCGTAGCGCAACAGGCGGGCCCCCAGAAGCTTCCCGCCCTGGCTGGCGGCCGTGCAGATCGCCACGCACCAAGCCACGCCGGCGCAGAAGAAGCCCGCCAGAAACTGCCCGGCCCCCAGCAAGCCACCGCCACCTGAACGCGAGATAAGCGTACCGCCTACCGCCGCGAACCACAGGATGGCGCTGGGCGACGACATGGCCAGGAAAATACCGCGCGCAAACTCCTTGAGCCCAGACGCCGCCTGCGCCGCGCCACCCGTCTGCAGGCTACTGTCATGGCGCCACGCGCTGACCAGCATCTTCACGGTGAAATACACCAGCAACACCGAGCCTCCCACCCACAACCCCCAGCGTACCCAGCTGTACTGCAACAGCACCGTCATGCCGACCAGCGCCAGAATGGCGTACACCAGGTCACCGAAACAGGTGCCCAGCCCCAGCCAGAACCCCTGCAGGTAACCGCGCTGCATGGCCAGGGTGATCATGGCGATATTGGCCACGCCAATGTCCAGGCACAGGGAGAGACTGAGGAGGAAACCGCTGGAGAATTGCATGGGGTGTGTCCGAATCGTGGCTGGTCAGCCCTATTGGGCCTGAAGGCGCGGAGGGTTGTATTGGAAGAAATTGCGCCCTGCAAAGTCAGTAATATCTGCACGACATGAATGCCACTCATGTCAGTTATTGCACGAGCCCTGTGTATTAATAACCGCCGGCCTTCTACGATGCAGCCATGCGAACCCACCACAGGGCTATACCATGACTGATGCACGTACCCTGCTGGGCATCGAGTTGCCCATCATCCAGGCCCCCATGGCTGGCACGGCCACGCCCAGGCTCGCGGCCGAGGTCAGCAACGCCGGGGCGCTGGGGTCCATCTCCATCGCGGCGGTGGATGCCGCCGCCGGGCGCGACATGATCCGCGAGCTGCGGGAACTGACCTCACGGCCGTTCAACATCAATGTGTTCTGCAACCGGCCTTCGCGCCCGGATGCGGCCACAGAGGCCGCCTGGCTGGCACACCTGCAGCCGTATTTCGAGGCATTCGGCGCCGCCGTGCCGGCGAGCCTGCATGATATCTACACCAGCTTCTACAACGATGAAGCGCTGTTGCACATGCTGCTGGAAGAGCGTCCGCCTATCGTCAGCCTGCACTTGGGCTTGCCGCCCCAGGCGCGCATCGATGCGCTGAAAGAAGCGGGGATCGTGCTGCTGGCCAGTGCCACGTCGCTGGAGGAGGGCCGTCTCGTGCAGGCCGCAGGCATTGACGCCGTGGTCGCCCAGGGGACGGAAGCCGGTGGCCACCGTGGTGTATTCGACGAGCACGGCCCGGACCAGCATCTGAACACACGTGACCTGGTACGCGTGCTGCACCAACAGCTGAACATACCGATCATCGCCGCCGGCGGCCTGATGGACGGTGCCGATGTGGCCGACGTGCTGAGCTTGGGCGCCGTGGCTGCACAGCTCGGTACCGCCTTCATCCTGTGCCCGGAGTCGGCGGCCAATGCGGCCTACCGGCAGATGCTCGGCAGTGAGCGGGCCCGCACCACCGCATTGACCACGGTGATTTCCGGGCGCCCGGCCCGGGGCATCGTCAACCGGTTCATGAACGAGGTGGGCGCGCCAGGTCATCCCCGCGTGCCGGGCTTCGGCATCGCCTACCACGCGGGCAAGGAACTGATCGCAGCCGCCAGCAAGGCCGGCTCGGCGGAATTCGCCGCCCACTGGGCCGGTACCCAGGCCGCGCGGGCACGCAGCCTGCCCGCGGCTGAACTGGTGGAGAAACTCAAGGAGGAATACCACGCGGCGCGGTCTACTCTCTGACAGGACAACGTCTTGAAGGAGCCAGACATGGCCAAGGACACCGCGCACACTCTGGGTGTACGCACCCTCGCTGTACACGCCGGGCAGCACCCGGACCCCAGCACCGGCGCCATTGCCACCCCCATCAGCACGGCATCGGCCTATTCCTACGGAGATTTCGACACGGGTGAACAACGCTTCAGCGGTGAAAGCCCGGGTTACCTGTATAGCCGCTTCGCCAACCCCACCGTCGCGGCCCTGGAGGGCAAGATGGCGGCGCTCGAGGGGGGCGACAGCGCCGTGGCCTTCGCCAGCGGCATGTCGGCCATCTGCGCCACGGTCATGGCGCTGGTGTCTAACGGAGATGAACTGATCCATGTCGGCACCCTGTACGGCGGCACCGAAGGGGTGATGCGCAACCTGCTTCCGCGCTTCGGCGTGCGCTCGGTTCACGTGGCCGAGGTGGGCGAGCTGGAAGCGGCCATCACCCCCAAGACCCGGGTGATCTTCGCCGAGACCCCGGACAACCCGATGCTGGGCGTGGTCGACCTGCACGAAACCGCGCGCATCGCCCGTGCCCATGGCGTGCTGACCGTGGCTGACAACACCTTCGCCACCCCTTGCCTGACACGCCCACTGGCCTTGGGCATTGACGTGGTGGTGCATTCGGCCACCAAATTCATCGGCGGCCATGGTGACAGCACCGGCGGTGTGGTGGTGGCCAACCGCGCCCTGGTGGACAAGATTCGCACCGTGGGCCTGAAGCAATTCGGTGGTTGCCTGAGCCCGTTCGAAGCATCGTTGCTGATTCGCGGGCTGAAGACGCTGCCCTTGCGCGTGGAAGCCGCTTCATTGAGCGCTGAACGCATTGCCCGGCTGCTGGATGAACACCCGGCGGTGGCCAGGGTGTTCTACCCCGGCCTGCCCAGCCACCCGGGCCATGAAGTGGCGCGGCGCCAGATGAGCCGCTTCGGCGCATTGATGTCCTTTGAGCTCAAAGGCGGCAAGAGCGCTGCACGCACCTTTCTTGACCGCCTGGAACTGGTGACCCAGGCCGTTTCACTGGGCGACACCGACTCACTGGCCTGCCACCCGGCGTCCACCACCCACAGTGCAGTGGCCAGGGACATACGCGAGCAATATGGGGTGACAGAGGGATTGGTGCGCTTGAGCGTGGGAATCGAGGACGTGGAAGACCTGGAGCGCGATATCCGCCAGGCACTGGCAGCGATTGCCTGACACACCTCCTGTGGGACCGGGCGAAGCTCGGGAAGAGGAGACCGCGTGTTTTGGTTCAATACGCGAGCGCTCTTGCAGAGCTTCACCCAGTCCAACAGAGGCGCAGGTTTAGCCAGCCTCAGACCTTGCGACGCAGCAGGATCACGGCGAATACCGCTATCCAGATAGCCGAGGTGAAGTAGTTGACGCGCTGATACAGCCCAAACCCGATGCCATTTTTCGCCGAAATAACCATCATCGGAATGGTGATCAGCGCCAGCAGGGTCAGTACCATGGAGAAAAACGCCAACCCGCGAAACCCTTCAAGCCGCAGGCCCAACCACACCCATACCGCCCCCGCCAACACCAGGCTCCAGGGCAATACCAGTTCGCCGAAATGATGCACTACCTGGGCGGTGGAAGGGGCGTCCATGTTGCAACCCGCGTCACATGAGAAATCTCCAGTTACAAAACTGGCCAGTCCGTGCAACATGATCAATACACCACTGAGCCGCCCCAGTGCCGTTTGCGGGAATGTCTTGTAAACCCCTACCCCGAACAAAATGAATAACACGCCAAGCGGAAAGTTATTGAACAGTGGATAAAGGGAATGCGTCGGTGCGTCCACCGCCCCCAATACACTCATGGACTGTTCAAAGTGGCTGTAACCGGGGTACATACTGCCGACAATCAGCAGGCCCAGCGCCATCCAGAACGGGATGGCCAAGCCGGCCACATACAAGTATTTCAGGGGGGACGATTTCAAGCGAACACTCCGCGGGTCATAATTGCCGTGTACCTTACTACAGCCGGGGCGCCCGCGTCGCGGCCCCGGCTGCCGCGCCCCCGGACAGGGGGCAGGCCGCAGGCCTCAGTTGTTCTGGCAACCGTTGCCCATCACCCGGTATTCAATGGTGTGGCGCTCACCCTGGTGGTCCAGGTAAGTCATTTTGGCCGGCACCACTTCGCACACATCCGGGATCTGGGTCATGCTCACCACCTTGGCGATATCCAGGTGAGTGCCGTAGGTATATTCCTGGACACTGTTGTTCTGAGCCGCAGGCAAGCTGGCAGCACCGGCAACGGTCGAGAAAGCGACAAGTGCAGCAACGATAAGACGTTTCATGATATATGGCCTTTAAAGCAATCACGCTGATTGACTTCATTTGCCGTGTTGGGGCGGGAAGAAGTTGTTACGCGGAGCACACGGAGTGCGTAACACGAAGTACCTGTCCTGGCTGCGAGTTTGTTTCAGCGGGGACATATATAGAATACAACTTCCTCAGGATGAATAAATATCAAGTGCCGACATGCACTGTTGCTGTCTTTGTAATAATCCATGGGAAGGCGCATTTGCCGTAGGGCTCGCGGCCCCGTACGCTTGGCCATCATTGACTGACTTCGGAACGCCTTTCGTGTCACCTGCCCCTCTGCCCGCAGACCTGTGGCCCCTGCTGAACAAGTTTTACCGCGACCAGCGCTCCCCCATGCGCGGCGACAAGAACGCGCGCGCCTGGGTAACGCGCCGGGGCGAGATCATTGCCGCACTGAACCTCACGCCGGTGGCCGATGGGCATTGGCTGACGGGCTTGCTGGTGGCCCAGGCCTGGCGCGGCCAGGGAGTCGCTGGCGAATTGATCGACCAGGCGGTGACCAGCGTCAACGGCCCGGTGTGGCTGTTCTGCGACCCGGCCCTTGCCGGCTTCTACCAGCGCTCGGGGTTCGTCGAGCACTACGACCTGCCTCAGGTGCTGAACGAACGACTGGTTCGCTACCAGCGCAACAAGGCATTGATCGCCATGGCACGCTTATAACCGCCAGGCAGGTTGCCCGCCGCAAATGTGTGGGCGGGTGTTGCCGCACGCATGCTAGCCTCAAGCTATCCCCCGACATATAAGGATTGTCATGAAACGTCTGACCCTGGCGGTACTCGCCCTGGCCTGTGCGGCCCCCGCTTTTGCCCTGACCCTGGCCGCCGCTGCACCGCCGTCCAACATCAGTGAGCAGACGTTCAACAGCGTACTCAAGGGTTCCTGGCGTGACGCGGCCAACAGTGCCAGGGATCGCTACCGCCACCCTCGCCAGACCCTGCAGTTCTTCGGCCTGCGCCAGGACCAGGCGGTCATCGAGATCACCCCCGGCACCGGCTGGTACAGCGAACTGCTGGCGCCGCTGCTCAGGGACCACGGCCAATACATCGCCGCCGTGCAATCCCCCGGCAGCGCCGACACCCTCAAACAGAAGTTTGCTGGCACGCCAGCCCAGTACAGCAAGGCCAGCCTGGTGACTTTCGATCCCAAGCAGCCGAAATTCGGCCCGGATGACTCCGCTGACGCCGTGCTGACCTTCCGCAACGTGCACAACTGGGTCATGGCCGACAACGCCAAGGCGATGTTCCAGGGCTTCTACCAGGTGCTCAAGCCAGGTGGCACCCTGGGCGTGGTGGACCACCGCGGAAAGCCCGGCGAGACGGTTGAACAGATCAAGAGCAGCGGCTACCTGCCCACCGACTACGTGATCAAGTTGGCCACGGACGCAGGGTTCACCCTGGCCGGGCAAAGCGAAGTCAACGCCAATGCCAAGGACACCAAGAACTACCCCGAAGGCGTATGGACGCTGCCACCGACCTACAAACTGGGGGATAAGGACAAGGCCAGGTACAAGGCGATCGGTGAATCGGACCGCATGACATTGCGGTTCATCAAGCCAGTGGCCGTGGCCAGGGAGTGACCCCCTACGGGAGCTGGAAAGGGCTCGACGCCCCCCAGCTCCCACATCAGAGGTCAATCGTCCGAAGCAGGATCCAGCTCGGGGAACAGCACTTCGGTGAATCCGAAGCGGGTGAAGTCCGTGACCCGCGAGGGGTAAAGCCGGCCGATCAAGTGATCACACTCATGCTGCACCACCCGCGCATGAAACCCATGCGCAACGCGCTGGATCGCCTGCCCCTTGGGGTCAAACCCCTCGTAGCGAATGGACGCATAACGGTCAACCACCCCACGCAGCCCCGGCACCGACAAGCAACCCTCCCATCCTTCTTCCGTGGCAGGGCTCAAGGGCGTGATCAGGGGGTTGATCAGGATGGTTTGCGGCACCGGTTCGGCGTCGGGGTAGCGCTCGCTGCGCTCGAAACCGAAGATCACCAGTTGCAGGTCGACACCGATCTGCGGTGCCGCCAGCCCCACACCGCCCACATGCTCCATGGTCTGGAACATATCGGCTATCAGCTGTTCCAGCTCATCGGTGCCGAACAATTCGGCCGGCACAGGCTGGGCGACGCGCAACAAGCGCTCATCGCCCATTTTCAGAATGTCACGAATCATTGGGCACTTCCCCGATCAGGCCTGCTCGGGGTCCGGCTTGATCGAGTGATCGCGTCCCAGCCCCGAAACATGCTTTTTATCACCTTCGGGCTCGTCTTCGGGAAATTCCTTGTGGCCCGGTTCCTTGCCCTCTTCGGACATGTGCTCGATCACCGCATTCATTTCCGCCCCCAGCAGCAGCACTGCCGAGGAAATGTAGAAATACAGCAGCAGCACGATGATCGCCCCGATGCTGCCATACATGGCGTTGTAATTGGCGAACCGCTGGACATAGAACGCAAAACCCAACGAGGCGATGATCCAGACCACCACGGCCAGCACGGAGCCTGGGGTGATGAAGCGGAATTTCTGCTTGACGTCGGGCATCACGTAATAGATCACCGCCACCGCCACCATCATCAGAATGACGATGACCGGCCAGCGCGCCACGGTCCACAGGGTCACGATGAAATCTTCCAGGCCAATCTGCCCGGCCAGCCAGCCCATCACCTGCGGGCCCAGTACCATCAGCGCGGCCGCAGCCAGCAACATGCCGGCGATGCCCACCGTGTAGAAAATGGACAGGGGAATGCGCTTCCACACCGGGCGCTCTTCCACCACATCGTAGGCGGCATTCATGGCGCTCATCATCAACCGCACGCCGGCGGAGGCCGTCCACAGGGCAATCACGATACCGAACGACAGCAGCCCACCCTTGGATTGCTGTAGCTGGTCGATCACCGGGTTGACCGAGTCCAGGGCCTGTGGGGGCAACACCAGGCCCGCTTGCAGGCGCAGCCAGGAGAAAAAGTCCGGCAGGTGCAGGAAGCCGATCAGGGCGATCAGGAACAGGATGAAGGGAAACAGCGAGAACAGCATCTGGTAAGCCAGCGCCGAAGCGTAGGTGGACATCTCATCGTCGAGAAATTCCTTCACCGTACGAACCAGCACCTTCTTTAAAGACAGTTCACGCAATTCCGGGAAAATCATAGCGTCTCCTTTCGCCGCCATTGAGGGGGGTAAAACAAGTGAAACGCCGGGACCTGGGGCGCGTACACGGGCCGCAGGTTTTACCTCAAACAGCGTAGAACACGAAACTGGAACGGTTACCGGCGATGTCCAGACAGCACAGCGGCCATCCGAGGATGACCGCTGTACCGTTCAGACCGCAGGCAAGCCAGTTAGTGCTTGCTCAGCTTGTCCTTCGCTTCACCGACAGTTTGCTGGACTTTGCCCTTGGCCTTGTCGGCGGCGCCTTCGGCACGCAGTTTGTCACTGCCCACCAGCTTGCCAGCGCCTTCTTTGACGCTACCCAGAGCTTCGTTAGCCTTGCCTTTCACTTTGTCTTTAGTGCCACTCATGGTATTTCTCCTTTCCGGAAAGTACGGGTGTCTAAAGTCGACATAAGGTTGACCGACCGCTTTGCGCCAGAGTTTCAATTTTTTATCGGCAAATACCTTTACCCGATGAACAGCACTGGGCGAATATCGACCGCAGCCACCCGCACCCTCCACCCACCGCGTTCTGCATCTACTAGAATCATGCCGCGCGTTCGCCACCGAGCCGGCGAACGCGAAAAAACAACAGCGTTTTTCCCGGAATCGATACCCATGCGTGTTTCCCCAGTACTGGCAGCCCTGCTGCTGGCCTTGCCCGCGTTGACTGCCCACGCGGACGAGCCCACCCCGACCCCGGATGCGCCGCAGACCCTGGTGGTCAACAGCTATGCCGACGACGGCAAGGATGGCACCCTGCGCTGGGCCATCGAGCAGAACAACCAGAACCCCGGCCACTACCGCATTGAAATACAGGCGGTGGGCAACGCCCCCTTCGTCATCAAGCCGGCCACCCCGCTGCCGGAAATCAAGGGCCCGGTGGCCATCCAGGGCACCGCGTGGAAACACACCGGCGACTTCATCGCCATCGATGGCTCGGCCTATGTGCAGGGCGACGCCGCCAAGGCGTGCCCGGGCGCGGTGGCCGGCCAGTACGGCGCCAATGTCCGCACCCTGAGCAACCCCGGCCTGGTACTGCGGGACACCCAGGGCGTGGACATCAGCGGCCTGGAGGTGCGCAACTTCTGCATCGGCGTGTTGCTCAACCGTGCCGGCGGCAACAACCTGCATGACAACCGCATCGTCGCCAACAAGGGCGGCGCCGGTATCCTGCTGACCGGCGATGACGGCCAGGGCAACGCCACGGCGAACACCACGAACAACAACCGCATCGTGCGCAACCAACTCATCGACAATGGTGACGGCCTGGAACTGACCCGCGGCGCGGCGTTCAACCTGGTGGCCGACAACCTCGTGCGTGCCACTAAGGCCACCCCTGAGGCCTCTCAGGGCGTGGAGATCATGCAGGCCAGCGACAACACCCTGACCCACAACCGCTTCGAGAACTACTCTGACGGCGTGCAGATCAATGCCGGTGACCGCAACTACCTGGGCGGCAACGTGCTCAGCGGCAACTCCATCGGTATCAGCGTCACCGGTAGCGACAACCTGCTGGACGGCAACCTGATCCACGGCAACCGCATCGGTATCGCCCTGCGCCCAGAGGCCGTCAGCCACAACAACCGGCTGACCGCCAACCGCATCTGGGACAACAGCCAGGACATTCGCCGTTGCCAGAGCGGCGGCGCGTGCATCCCTGGCCAGCGCACCGGCGCCATCGTGTTCGGCGTACCCGGCCCGGACAACGTCACCTTCGTCGGTTCCCGCGGCGGTGGTGTCGAGCCCGGCAAGGCCACCGTGTGCGCGGCCAAGGGCGCGGCCACCGCCGACTGCCAGCAACAGCCCAACCACAACCAGCCGGCCCCGAAGTTGCGTGCCATCGCGGCCGGGCGCCTGCATGGCGAAGTCAGCGGCGAACCCAACAGCCGTTATCGCGTGGAAGTGTTCGGCAATGCCAAGCCCACTGAAACCGAGGCGGCCAACTTCCTGGGCGAGGTGTACGTGTCCACCAACGGCCGTGGCGTAGCCAACTTCAGCTTCCCGCTGGACGTGAAAGAGCCCAACCGTTCGTTCACCGTTACCGCCACCAGCCCGGACGGCGCCACGTCGGAACTGAGCAAGGCCCTGCCGCGCTGATGCCACACGCCACGGCCTTGTAGCAGCCGTCAGGCCGCGTCAGTTTCACCCAGGCATACGCCATCAGGCGGTGCCTGGGAGGCGGCCTTGCGACCACTGCTACAGCCGTGTTGCGCGAGCTTGGTCAGGTTTGGCTTTATGTTTGCGCGTTTTACCCCGAGAATGCACCGCGTATTCGGCCACAGCGCCGACGCTTCATTTGCGTAGGACTTCTATGAAACTCGACAAACCCCAGGCCATCGCGCGCCGCAACAAAGAACTCGGCGGCGCGGTGCTCGGTGTCAACAACTGCCATTTCACCCTGCACGACGCTCGTCGAAATATCTTCTGGTTCGATATTCCAGTGGGCCGCCTGGCGATCGGGCAGTACGACTGGATTCACATGCTCATGCACACGCCCAGCACCGACCAACTGCTGCACCTGAAGGTGCCGACGGCGTTCCTGCGCGAAAAAATGGAAGGACTGGTAGTGCGCAACCAGGGCAAGCGCAAGTCTACTGTCAGCCTGGAACTGAGTGCTGACAAAGACTCATTCCTCAAGGACGTGCGGCCTGCCGGCACCGGCGTCAGCTTCGCGCAGTTTCTGCAGAACTGAACACCGCCCGCTGTGCAGGAGCTGGTTTGCCAGCTCCTGCCTGCACCGGGATTCAGCGGTCAGCGGCCCACACGCCCACCGCTGCCGCCAGCGCCGTCAGCACCACACCCCAGAAAATGTCGATGAACACCAGCAGCGGCGGCCAGCCAACCAGGGTTGCCCAGTTGCTCAAGTCATACGTGCCGTAGGCAATCAGCCCCAGCATCGCGCCATAACCCAGGCCGCGCCACACGCTGCCTGCCGTCACGCCCGGCCACACGGCCAGTACCACCACGCCTAGGGCATATAGCAGGTAGAACCCTGCCGCGGGGCCGAGCAGTGGCTTGTCGCGCATCAGCGAGCCGAGCATCTGTTTGTAGGTAGGGCCCATGAGCACGCCCAGCCAGAGCGCGTCCAGGACAAGGACCACAAGAAGGGTGCTGACGTAGGCGATCAGGGCTTTTTTCATCGGTACACTGCCTCGAATGGGGTTCGTACAGTGTAGGCCCGACCCCGGTGCGAAAAGTTCACCGGGGTGTCTGGCTCAAGGCTTCAGGCCAATTCGATGCGGTCGGCATGAATGACCAGCTTGCCTTCCTTGTAGAGGGCGCCGATGGCCTTCTTGAAGTTGCCCTTGCTCACCCCGAACAGGCCGCTGATGACGGCCGGGTCACTCTTGTCGCTGACCGCCAGCACGCCGTTGTTGTCGCGCAGCTTGGCAAGGATCTGGTTATGCAGGCTGCTGACCAGTTGCTCGCCCACTGGCTGCAAGCTGAGGGCGATCTTGCCGTCGCTGCGCAGCTCCTTGATGAAGCCCTTTTCCTGTTTGCCCGAGCGCAGGAACTTGAACACCTCGTTCTTGTGGATGAGGCCCCAGTGCTTGTTGTTGATGATGGCCTTGAAACCCATGTCGGTTTCCTCGGCCACCAGCAGGTCGACTTCCTGGCCCACGCTGTAGTTGGCGGGCAGCTTGTCCAGGTAGCGGTCCAGGCGTGCGGTGGCAGTGATGCGCTTGGTGCGCTTGTCCAGGTAGACATGCACCACGCAGTAGTCACCCTGCTTGAGCTCACGCTTCTCTTCCGAGTAAGGCAGCAACAGGTCCTTGGGCAGGCCCCAGTCCAGGAACACGCCAATGCTGTTGATTTCCACCACCTTGAGGCTGGCGAACTCGCCTACCTGCACTTTCGGTTTTTCCGTGGTGGCCAGCAATTTATCTTCACTGTCCAGGTAGACGAAGACATTCAGCCAATCTTCATCTTCGCTGGGAATATCCTTGGGAACATAGCGGTTGGGCAGCAGTATCTCGCCGTCGGCGCCGCCATCCAGATACAGACCGAAATCCGTATGTTTAACCACTTGCAAACTGTTGTAGCGCCCGACTAAAGCCATCTGAAAAAACCCTCGTTTCGTGCGCGCATTCTACCCGAGATCGCCGTCCGCTGCTGCTGTGGCGCGCGTGGCCTTGATTTTCAAGGGCTTGGCGGCCGTTCGTCAGGCCACTGGTCGCCGGGCATGGGCCGGTAGCGCACCGTGAGCCGGTGTTTCATCAAACTTTCCCATTAAAACAGGAAGTTACAGGCTCACATGAAAATTGAAACAAGCGATTGACAAACAATTATTTGCCACGCTTTGAGTCAATATTAAGTCAGCAATTAAATGCCCTGTCCGGTATAATCACTGGCCGTATTGTAATTGCACAGGTGAATGGCAGCCATGCGTGTAAAAGCCTCCAACAGCAAAGCCAAGCCCGCTCCAGCAGTGGAAACCAGCGAATCGATCAACGACCAGATCGCTGCATTCCTCAAGGGTGGTGGTGAAATCCAGCAGATCGCCAAAGGCGTCAGCGGCCAGACCTTCACGCCATCGCGCCACATCAGCCTGGGCAAGAAATAACCCAAGCGACCTCCCCGGGCATGTGGGCCTGTCGGCCCACTGCCTGCGCAGTTCCCCCTCGATGTCTTTCAGCCGACCGGCGCCACGAAAACCGACGAATGGCATGAACCTCGTTGTTTTCACCGGTATGCTTGGCCCCTCTAGATCAGGCCTTCCAGCCCGGGGGAGCATGATGCTCAAGCCCAGCCTACTCATGATTGCCACGTTGTTGGCCAGCCAGAACGTCAGCGCGCAGTTGTTGCAGCGGGACCTGGGCGACTACAACCTGCAGTTCGGCACCAGCCCCGCCCGCTCCATGGCGCAAGGCCTGGTGAAGCCGGCCAGCACCGAGAGCGTGCACGGCGGCGTGGACCTGAGCAGCGACAGCGGTTGGTATTTCGGCCAGTGGGCACCCAGCATGGGCCTGACCGCCTCCACCAACCTGGAAATCGATACCTACACCGGTTTCAAGCGCTCCCTCACCGGCAACCTGGGCTACGAAGTCGGCGTGATCCATTACAGCTTTCCCGACCTTGCCACCAATGACAGCCACGAGGTATACGCCGGCCTGACGCTGTTGGGCAACCGCTTCGGCGCGGCCTTCAGCGATGACCCGGGCCGTCGCGACAGCACCCTGTTCGCCGACTTCGGCACCGTGCCGCTACTGGACTTCGGCGTGCGCATGAAAGTGGGCAGCCATCAGCTGGACACCCCCTACACCATCGGCGACGACACCGAGGTGCGCGGTTTCAACGACTGGTCCGTGCAACTGTCGCGGGCATTCATGGGGGTGGACCTGAACTTCATCTACAGCGACTCTAGCCTGCGCGGGCCCGAATGCGTGGCCTATTCCGGGCAGAACAGCTGGTGCGACAGCACGGTGGTCATCCAGGCTCAACGCGCGCTGTTCTGACCCCTATTCGTTGTCGCGTTGCTGACGACGGTACGGAAACACGTCGATCACCTTGCCATCCATGATCGCCCCCTGCAGGCCTTTCCAATAGTCCGCGTCGTACAACTCGCCATGCAACTGGCTGAACAAGCGCCGCTGGCCCGCATCGGCGAACAGGAAAGGCGGAAATTCCTCGGGAAACACGTCGTGGGGGCCGATGGAATACCAGGGTTCCGACGCCATCTCGTCTTCTGGAAAGCGCGGCGGCGGGATCTGGCGAAAATTCACCTCGGTCAGGTAGCTGATCTCGTCGTAATCGTAAAACACCACCCGGCCATGACGGGTGACACCAAAGTTCTTCAACAGCATGTCACCGGGAAAGATATTGGCGGCCGCCAGTTGCTTGATCGCCAGGCCGTAGTCTTCCAGCGCCTCGCGCACCTGGGGTTCGTTGGCGCTTTCCAGGTACAGGTTCAGCGGGGTCATGCGCCGCTCGGTCCAGCAATGCCGAACCAGCACGGTTTCGCCTTCCACCTGCACAGTGGACGGCGCCACTTCCAGCAATTCGGCCAGGCACTCAGGCTCGAACTTGCTGCGCGGGAAACGGAAGTCGGCGAACTCCTGAGTGTCGGCCATGCGCCCAACGCGGTCGACGCTTTTCACCAGGCGGTATTTCTCGATCACCGTGTTGCGGTCGACATTCTTGGACGGTGAAAAGCGGTCCTTGATGATCTTGAACACCGTGTTGAAGCCGGGCAGGGTGAACACCGACATGACCATGCCGCGCACCCCGGGGGCCATGATGAAGCGGTCATCGGTGTCAGCCAGGTGGTGAATCAGCGCGCGGTAGAATTCGGACTTGCCGTGTTTGTAGAACCCGATGGAGGTGTAGAGCTCGGCAATGTGCTTGCCCGGCAGGATGCGTTTGAGAAAGCCGATGAATTCGGCGGGCACGGGCACATCCACCATGAAGTACGAGCGGGTGAAGGAAAAGATGATCGACACCTCCGCCTCGTCCGTGATCAGCGCATCAATGCGCACGCCCTGCCCTTCACGGTGCAGAAATGCGATTGCCACGGGCCACTGCTCGTCGTGGGTGAACAGGCGTCCCACCAGGTAGGCGCCTTTGTTGCGGTACAGCACCGAAGAAAACAGCTCCAGGCGCAGTTCACCGTCCTTGCACACCCAGTCGGGCAGGTGCTCACGCAGCTGGCCTTCCAGGCGCTGCATATCGCCGCCCAGGTCTGCGTAGGCCACATCGAAACGGTAATCGGCGAACACCTGGGCCAACATGCCCGCCAGCTGGCCATTGGGCGCATAAAGACGAGTCTGCGGTGCCCGCTCGCCGCGCAAGGAGGGTCGCGTGGTGTGGATGAACATGCAGCCGTCGCTGATCAGGTCATGGCTGAACAGGCCACAGAAGATGGAGTTGTACCAGGTTTCCGCCAGCTCATCGTCAAAGCGCAGATCGATCAGGCGAATGTAAGCGCTCTTGACCAGCGGCCACTGATCCACATCGGTGAACACCTCAGTGGTAAAACCGTGGCGCAGGCGAGCCACGGTCTGGCCGACTTTCTCTTCGTACAGGCTGATGCGGGCTGCCGAGGCCTCCTGGATTTCCTGCCACTGGGCCTGCTCGAAGCGCCCGCGCGCGCCGTCGGTGATCAGGCGAAACTGTTCGCGGTAGTCATCGAAGCCATCGAGGATGGTACGGGCGATCTCGGCCGCCGGCCATTGTTGCGCCATGGGTCACGGGCCTCTGCAAAGGCGTACAGGAAACCCAAGCGTAGCAGCGAGTGGCCGCCGCGACCTGTGGGACCGGGCGAAGCTCGGGAAGGGGCCACCGCGCACTACCTGAAGACCGTGGCGCCTGCTTCCCGAGCTGGCGCCCGGCCCCACCGGGTTGGCGGCGGTGGTTAGAGGTTCCTTGTAGGACCGGGCGAAGCTCGGGAAGGGGCCACCGCGTAGTACCTGAAGACCGCGGCGCCTGCTTCCCGAGCTAGCGCCCGGTCCCACCGGGTTGGCGGCGGTGGTTAGAGGTTCCTTGCAGGACCGGGCGAAGCTCGGGAAAGAGCCACCGCGTAGTACCTGAAGACCGCGGCGCCTGCTTCCCGAGCTAGCGCCCGGTCCCACCGGGTTGGCGGCGGTGGTTAGAGGTTCCTTGTAGGACCGGGCGAAGCTCGGGAAAGAGCCACCGCGTAGTACCTGAAGACCGCGGCGCCTGCTTCCCGAGCTGGCGCCCGGTCCCACCGGGTTGGCGGCGGTGGTTAGAGGTTCCTTGTAGGACCGGGCGAAGCTCGGGAAGGGGCCGCCGCGTAGTACCTGAAGACCGCAGCGCCTGCTTCCCGAGCTGGCGCCCGGTCCTACAGGGTTGGCTGCGGTGCCGCGCCAACCCTTGCGCAGGCCCAACCGCTCAAGGACACTTGCGCCCTGCCAACCGGATCAGGAGATCCCCGTGAAACCCGCCTCCCTCATGAACATGTTGCTGCTGGCCGCCGTCTGGGGTGCGAGCTTTCTGTTCATGCGTGTCATCGCCCCGGAACTGGGTGCGCTCCCCACTGCTTTTTTCCGCGTGGCCATCGCGGCCACCGGGTTGCTGGTCATGCTGGCGCTGATGCGGGTGAAATGGGCCTTCAATGGCAAGCTCAAGACCTGCCTGCTGCTGGGCATGATCAACTCGGGCATGCCGGCCACCCTGTACGCCGTCGCCGCCCAGGTGCTGCCAGCGGGCTACTCGGCCATCTTCAACGCCACCACCCCGCTGATGGGCGTGCTGATCGGCGGGCTGTTCTTCCATGAACGCCTGACCCCTATCAAGCTGCTGGGCGTATTTGTCGGCTTGTTCGGCGTGGGCATCCTCACCCGTGCCGGCCCCGTGGCCTTCGACGCGCAACTGGCCATGGGCGCCGGAGCCTGCCTGCTGGCTACCACCTGTTACGGTTTCGCCGGCTTCCTCGCGCGGCGCTGGCTGGACCAGCAAGGCGGCCTCGACCCGCGCCTGTCGGCGCTGGGTAGCATGCTGGGGGCAACGTTACTGCTACTGCCCTTGTTCGCCGCCAGCGTCACCATCGCGCCCCCGACGAGCTGGGGTGGCTGGGAAGTGTGGGGCTCGTTGCTGGGCCTGGGCCTGGTGTGCACGGCGTTCGCCTACATCCTGTATTTCCGCTTGCTGAGCGACATCGGGCCGGTGAAATCCAGCACCGTGACCTTCATGATTCCGGCGTTCGGGGTGCTGTGGGGAGCGTTGCTGCTGGGTGAGCCCCTGTCGTGGGCGCACTTGTATGGCGGGGTATTGATCGGGGTGGCGTTGTACCTGGTCTTGAGACCTGCGAAATAAGTGCTGGTGCGAACGTGTCACGGACCTGACCGCATACCATCACCAGGTTGTCAGGCAGATGGCGGCCCTGCTGCACCGGGCGACGCTCGGGAGGGAAGCGACGTGCAATGTCAAGACCATCGCAGTGCCTGTTCCCGAGCTGGCGTCCGGTCCTGCAGGTGTGGCATCAGCCCAGTATCTCCTTGAGCCGGTACCACGCCATGCCCAGCGCCAACAGCGGCGAGCGCAGGGCCTTGCCGCCCGGGAAGGTCATGTGCGGCACTTTGCTGAACACGTCGAAGCCGTGACTGTGGCCCGCGTGAATGACCTCGGCCAGCAGTTTCGCCGTCCAGTGGGTGACGTTGACGCCGTGGCCACTGTAACCCTGTGCGTAATACACGTTGGGGGACTGGCTCAGGCGCCCTACCTGGGGGAAGCGGTTGGCGGTAATGCCGATCATCCCGCCCCATTGGTAGTCCAGCCGCACGTTGGCCAGTTGCGGGAAAACCTTGAGCATCTTCGGCCGCATGTAGGCGCCGATGTCCGCCGGGTCACGTCCTGAATAGTGGCAGGCGCCACCGAACAACAGACGGTTGTCGGCTGTCAGGCGGTAGTAGTCCAGGCCCACCTTTTGATCGCACAGCGCCAGGTTCTGCGGAATCAGGCTGGCAGCCAGTTCGGCGCCCAGCGGCTCGGTGGTGACAATGTAGCTGCCCGCGGGCAGTACCTTGCCGCTCAGGCGCGGTTCCAGGTCATCCAGGTGGGCGTTGCAGCCCAGGACCAGGTGGCCGGCGCGCACGGTGCCACCGGCGCAGCGCACCTGCACGGTACTGCCATGGATGATCTCCAGCGCCGGGCTATTTTCGAAGATCCGCACACCTTGGGCCTGGGCCAGGCGCGCTTCGCCCAGCACCAGGCGCAAGGGGTGCAGGTGCCCCGAGCCCATGTCCACCAAACCGCCGGCGTACTGGTCGCTGTTCACCACCTGCCTGATGTGCGCGGGGCCGACAATGCGGGTCTCGTGGGCGTAGCCCATTTCTCCCAGCCAACGCTGCTCTTCGGCAAACGCCGCGAACTGGGCCGGGGTGTTGGCCAGTTCGCAGAAGCCCCAGCGCAGGTCGCAATCGATGCCGCTGGCCTCGATGCGTTCGCGCACCAACGCCACCGACTCGATACCCGCCTGCTCCAGGTAGCGTACGCCGTCATTGCCCACGTAGCGGGCGAACCCGTCCACTGCGTGGCCAATGCCGCGGATCAGCTGGCCGCCATTGCGACCACTGGCGCCCCAGCCGATTCGCCGCCCTTCCAGGAGCACCACCGACAAGCCACGCGCGGCCAGTTCCAGGGCCGTGTTGACGCCAGTGAAGCCACCGCCGATCACGCACACATCCGCGACCAGGTCTTCCCCCAGGCAGGGGTACTCCAGCATCTGGCCTGCGGTTGCCGCGTAATACGACCGGGCATGTTCTGAATGCACCACCATCACATTTCTCACTTAGCGGTTCGACTTGATGTCCACCCAGTCACGCGTCATCAAACGCATGATGGCCGGTTTCGGAGCGGTGGAAATGTAGAGCTGGTCGAGTACTTCCTGAGAGGGGTATACCTCAGGGTTGGTCAGCAGGTCCTTGTCCATGTACTGCTTGGCCTCGAGGTTCGGATTGGCGTAGCCGACCGTCGCGCTGACCTTGGCGATGACCTGCGGGTCGAGCAGGTTGTTGATGAAGGCGTGGGCCTCTTTAACGTCGCCAGCATCTGCGGGAATGGCCAGCAGGTCGAACCACAGGTTGGCGCCTTCCTTGGGAATGGCATAGGCGATATGGATGCCGTTCTTGGCTTCCTTGGCACGGTTGGCGGCCTGGAACACGTCACCCGAATAGCCGAAGGCCACGCAGATATTGCCGTTGGCGAGGTCCGACACGTACTTGGACGAGTGAAAATAGGTCACGTAGGGGCGCACGGCCTTCAGCTTGGCCTTGGCCTTGGCGTAGTCATCGGCATTGGCGCTGTTGGGGTCCAGCCCCATGTATTTGAGGGTGGCTGGCAACACTTCGTCAGCCGAGTCCATGAAAGAGACGCCACATTTGGTGAGCTTCTTCATGTTCTCGGGCTCGAACAGCACCGCCCAGGAATCGATGTGGTCGACGCCCAGTACTTCCTTGACCTTGTCCACGTTGTAGCCAATGCCGTTGGTCCCCCACAGGTAGGGCACCGAGTGGGCGTTGCCGGGATCATTCTTTTCCAGCAGCGCCATGAGTTTGGGGTCCAGGTTTTTCCAGTTCGGCAGCTGCGAGCGATCCAGTTTCAGGAACGCCCCCGCCTTCACCTGACGGCCCAGGAAGTGGTTGGAAGGCACCACCACGTCATAGCCGGTGTGGCCAGCCAGCAGCTTGCCCTCCAGGGTTTCATTGGAGTCGAATACGTCGTACACCACTTTGATGCCGGTCTTGGCGGTAAAATCCGCCAGGGTTGTTTCGCCGATGTAGTCGGTCCAGTTGTAGACACTCACCGACCCTTCGGCCTGGGCCCCAGTGGCCATGGTCAGCGCAAGCGCTGCAGGTAACAGGGTTTTCAGAACATGCATTCGACTCACTCCTTTGGAAAGGTTGGAGCTGCAAGCGTGAAGCTTGCAGCGTGAAGCTGCCTCAAACGCTCAACAGCAGGAACTCGCGTTCCCATGAACTGATGACCCGCTTGAAATTTTCATGCTCGGCGCGTTTCACCGCCACGTAGCCGCGCACGAACTTCTCGCCCAGGTACTTGATGACGGTGTCGCACTCTTCCATATGCGCCAAGGCGTCTTCGATGGTGATCGGCAGGCGCAGGTTGCGGCGCTCATAGGCGCGGCCTTCCACCGGCGCGCTCGGCTCGATGCCCTCCACCATGCCCAGGTAGCCGCACAACAGGCTCGCGGCGATGGCCAGGTAAGGGTTGGCGTCAGCGCCAGGCAAGCGGTTTTCCACGCGCATGGCTTCGGGGCTGGCATCTGGTACACGCAGGCCCACGGTGCGGTTCTCCTCACCCCACTCCACGTTCACCGGTGCCGATGTGTCCGGCAGGAAGCGGCGGAACGAGTTGACGTTGGGGGCGAACATGGGCAGCAGTTTGGGAATGTATTTCTGCAAGCCGCCAATGTGGTGCAGGAACAGCTGGCTTTTAGCGCCGTTGTCGTCGACGAAGATCGGCTTGCCGGTGGCGATGTCGATCACGCTCTGGTGCAGGTGCATGGCGCTGCCAGGCTCGTCGCCCACCGGTTTGGCCATGAACGTGGCCGTGACGTTGTGCTTGAGCGCGGCTTCACGCATGGTGCGTTTGAAGATGGTGATCTGGTCGGCCAGGTCCAGGGCATCGCCGTGGCGGAAGTTGATCTCCATCTGCGCCGGACCGTCTTCATGGATCAGCGTGTCCAGGTCCAGGCCCTGGGCTTCGCACCAGTCGTAAACGTCTTCGAACAGCGGGTCGAATTCGTTGGCCGCATCGATGGAGAACGACTGCCGGCCGCTTTCAGCGCGGCCCGAACGGCCCAGGGGCGCACGCAGAGGCAGGTCCGGGTCTTCGCAGCGCTGGGTGAGGTAGAACTCCATTTCCGGCGCGACGATGGGCTGCCAGCCTTTGTCGGCGTACAGCTTGAGCACTTTCTTCAGCACGTTGCGCGGCGACAGCTCAACGGGGTTGCCCTGTTTGTCGAAGGTGTCGTGGATGACGATGGCCGTCGGCTCGATGGCCCAGGGGATCACGTAGATCGACGAAGGGTCCGGGCGGCAGATCATGTCGATGTCGGCGGGGTCCAGCAGGTCGTAGTAGATGTCGTCGTCGACAAAATCCCCGGTTACCGTTTGCAACAGCACACTTTCCGGCAGGCGCATGCCTCGCTCATGCAGGAATTTGTTGGTGGGTGCTATCTTGCCGCGGGCAATGCCGGTCAGGTCGCTGACCACGCATTCAACCTCGGTAATCTTGTGATCTTTCAGCCAACTGGACAGTTGGTCGAAGGGGGCATTCATAAAGACCTCATCTCGATTTTTGTTGGCGCCGATAGTGCCTGGTTTTTGCTTCAAATGGACGAAGCGTGGGGCCGATCTTCCCCTCGGGCGCGTTCCCTTATATCTTGCGCAAGCAGCTTATAACCATCTATCCATTTTACGCACGCCTTAATGCACCATCGTGGTGCGATCAGGTCATCGTATGAAAGAGCCCTACCCGCTTACTGTCCACGCGTATCAGACCGGCAGTTTCACCGAGCAGATCCAGGCCACACCGGGCTGGGTGCAGGACTATCAGCAGATGTCACCGGGGCATTTCCGCGGGCAGATCCGTTACCTGGACCTGCACGGCGTGGAAATTTACGAAGAAGGCATGAACACCCGGGTAGAGCAGCACTTCAGCGCCCCCCAAGGCTCACTGGCGTTCTGTTTCGACCAGAGCGAGCAGTCGCTGTACTTGCTCAATGGTGAAAGCCGCAATATCTGGATCACCCCGGAGCACTACCGCGAGACCGCCGTGGTGTTCGGCCCGCAATTCGTGCGCGAGCATGGCCTGGACGTGGCGCGCCTGGAAGGGTTGTTCATGGCGCCGCTGCGCTGCGGGCAAAATCAACTGTTCACCCGCTGGCTGGGCAGCACCCTCACCCGCCTGGCCCATAGCGCCGACGGCCCCGACCGTGACAGCCTGACCACGCAACTGCTGGACGATTGCCTGTTCATCCTCGACAACGCCTCGGTGGGCTTGGATACCGGTGCCTTGCAACGCCGGGGGGCAGAGCGGCGGATCATGAAACGGGTGTTCGAGTGGGCTGCCGACGTGCCCGATGAAACCCTCAACCTGGTGGCGCTGGCCAGCGTCGCGGGCGTTTCACTGCGCCAGTTGCAGCAAGCGTTCAAGGCTTACACCGGCATGGCGCCGGCCCAATGGCTGCGGCTCAAGCGCCTGAACAACGCGCACCGCGAACTGCTGCGCGCCCAAGGCAGTGCCACCACGGTGGCCGAGGTGGCGATGCATTGGTCGTTCTGGCACCTGGGGCGGTTTTCCAGCAGTTACCGGGCATTGTTCGATGAACTGCCCAGCGAGACGCTGAAGCGCAGGACCTGAAACCCGACACCTGCGCAACCGCAGCTAAACCTTGCGAAACACAAATATCAGCCCCAGCACGATCAGCCCCATCCCGGCCACGCTCAGCAGCGCCAGGCGATTACCGAAAATCAGCCAGTCCATCACCGCCGTGACAGCCGGCACCAGGTAGAACAGGCTGGTGACGTTGACCAGGTTGCCACGGGCAATCAGTCGATAAAGCAGCAAGGTCGCCAGCACCGAGACCACCAGGCCCATGTACAGCACCGGCACGTAGAACGACAGGCTGTGCTCGATGTGGAACGCCTGGCTGGGCACGAACACCGCGCACAGCAGCAGGCCGGCCGCGTATTGCACCGGCAGGGTGCCAAGCGGATCGGTGGTGATGCGCTTCTGCATGATGGAGCCCAGGGTCATGCTCAGCATCGCCAGCAAGGCGAACGCCATGCCTGCCCATGACATGCCAGCGATGCCGATGCTCTGGAACACCACCAGCACCAGCCCGGCGAGCCCCAGGCACAGGCCGAACAGGCGGGTGAGCGAATGGCGCCGCTCCACCAGCACCGCCGTGAGGATGGGTTGCACGCCCATGACCGTGGCCATCACGCCGGGGGTGACTTTCAGGCTCAGGGCCAGGATGTAGAAGATCTGGTAGGCGCCCAGCAGCACCACGCCAGTGGCGATGGCATAGCCCAGGCCCTGACGGGTAGTGGGCAGGCGCAGCTTGAGCAACGGCACCAGCAACAGCAGCGCCACCAGCGCGATGGCGAAACGGCACAGCAGGAAGGCGAAGGCCGAGGCATGCGCCAGGCCCCATTTGGAGAAGATCGCGCCACTGCTCCATAGCAGGACGAACAGCACGGTGGAGGCCACCGAGGCCACGGAGTCTTTCGAGAAGGTAAACATGTGAGGCACCTGTCATTCGGGCCAGATGAGGCCAGAGCGGCTAAACAGCCGGGTTCAGTGTGTTGGGGTGCGGTGCTTCAGACCGCAGCAACGACGCCGCAGGGCGGTGCAACAACTGCACACACGGGCGTCTGAACGACAGGAGGGGGATAGTGGCTGAGCTGGGCCGGCTGCTGGTCCGCGCACGGCACGCCGACAGCGAACGCTGCGCGGGTGTGGCTGGCGTGAGGACGGATGGCGGGCATGGCAGCCTCGAATTCGGTTGAGGGCTGACTATAACCATCGCTCAGCGGTTTTGACAATGGTGCCTGACGCGATTTTCGCGTTGTTCCGTTCCCGAGCTTCGCCCAGTCTCACAAGAGGCTGCGTGAACGCCTGTGGGACCGGCGAAGCTCGGGAAGGGGTCGCATGGCAGCCCCCGCCGTGTGAAGATAAGCCCCCTGCCCCACCCATCGAAAGGACTGAATGATGCGTACCAAAGCCGTACTGGGCCACACCGAAACCACCCGTATCCTGGCCGCCGCCCGCGCTGAAGCACAGCAGAACAATTGGGCGGTGACCATCGCCATCGTTGACGACGGCGGCCACCTGCTGGCCCTGGAACGCCTGGACGGCGCGGCCTCCAGCACCGCCTACCTGGCGCCGGAAAAGGCCCGCACTTCGGCCATCAGCGGTCGTGAATCGAAATATTACGAAGACCTGGTCAACACCACGGGCCGCACCTCGTTCCTGTCGGTGGACATCATGACCTGCCTGGAAGGCGCGGTACCGATCATCCACGACGGCCAGGTGATTGGCGCCGTTGGCGTTTCAGGGGTCCAGTCGGAGTTCGATGCGCAGATCGCCCGGGCCGGCGTGGCGGTGCTGGGCTAGGGCAACAGCAAACGAGAAGCCCCGGCCGAATGGCCGGGGCACGGGTTTCAGCCGAACAGCCAGTAACCCAGCGCAGTCAGCACCACCACCGCCAGCACCGGCCGCAGTACGCGGTAGGCCTTGGGGTTGGCCCGCTTGAACTTCTTCATCTTGCCGGAAATGCCGTCGCTGAAACGCTTGCTCCAGGCATAGGCCTGGTTGATACCGCCCACGCGCTCTTCATCGACGTTCTGCGGCGCCGTGGCACGGCCCAGGAAGGCGCTGACGCTACGGTTGATGCGGCCCATCAGGCGGTTGCTCAATGGGCGCTCGATGTCGCAGAACAGGATCACGCGGGTGAAGTCGGTCTCGTTCTTGACCCAGTGCACGTAGGTCTCGTCGAACATCACGTCCTCACCGTCGCGCCAGGCGTATTCCTGGCCATCCACGAAGATGCGGCAGGCATCGGAATTGGGGGTCGACAGGCCCAGGTGGTAGCGCAGCGAACCAGCGAACGGGTCGCGGTGCGGGTTCAGGTGGCTGCCGCCCGGCAGCAGGGCAAACATGGCGCCCTTGACGTTGGGGATGCTGCTCACCAGTTCCACCGTCTTGGGGCACAGGGCCACGGCCGACGGCAATGGCTGGTCGTACCACTTGAGGTAGAAGCGTTTCCAGCCTTTCTTGAAGAACGAACCGAAACCGGCGTCGTTGTTCTTTTCGGCGGCGCGAATGTAGCCCTCGTCGAACAGGTGCATGGCCTCTTCGCGGATGGTTTCCCAGTTGTTCTTCAACAGGTCGAGTTCGGGAAACTTGCTGCGGTCCAGGTAAGGCTTGGACGGCACGGCGGAAAACAGGTACATCAGCGCGTTGTACGGCGCGAAGAACGCGGAGTGGTTGACGAACTGGCGCAGCACCGGCAGGCGCGCCTTGCCGCGCAGATGCACGTAGAGGATGCTGCAGACGAACAGCATCAGCACAGCAACCTTGACGGCGAGTGAAAGGGTCATGCAACAACTCCTTGAATGGGCAGTCCGCCATGATAAACCCTGGAAGGCTGCCTGGGCAGCCATTCCGGACGACATTCATTATTGCGCGGGCCGCCGGCCTCTTCCTTGAGGCAAGTCAACACCGGTAGCCGTCGCCGTAAGGCCGCGTTGGCGGTACAGGCTTACTGCTGGGTTTCGGCCTCGGTGAACAGGTCGCTGAACAGCATGCTCGACAGGTAACGCTCACCCGAGTCCGGCAGGATGACGACGATGGTCTTGCCCTGCATTTCCGGCTTCTCGGCCAGGCGCACGGCTGCCGCCATGGCGGCGCCACAGGAAATACCGCACAGGATGCCTTCTTCCTGCATCAGGCGCAGGGCCATCGCCTTGGCTTCGTCGTCGCTGACCAATTCCACCCGGTCCACGAGCGCCAGGTCCAGATTGCCAGGCACGAAGCCCGCGCCGATGCCCTGGATCTTGTGCGGGCTGGGCTTGATCTCTTCACCGGCCAGCGCCTGGGTGATCACTGGCGAGGTGATCGGCTCCACGGCCACCGACAGGATGGACTTGCCCTGGGTTTTCTTGATGTAGCGCGACACGCCGGTGATGGTGCCGCCCGTGCCCACGCCGGCCACCAGCACATCGACGGCGCCATCGGTATCGTTCCAGATCTCCGGCCCGGTGGTTTTCTCGTGGATGGCCGGGTTGGCGGGGTTGCTGAACTGCTGGGGCATGAAATAGGTGTCGGGGTTGGCGTTGGCCAGTTCTTCGGCCTTCTCGATGGCGCCTTTCATGCCCTTGGCAGGCTCGGTGAGTACCAGCTCGGCGCCCAGGGCTTTCAGCACCTTGCGACGTTCGATGCTCATGGAGGCCGGCATGGTCAGCACCAGTTTGTAGCCACGGGCGGCGGCGACAAAGGCCAGGCCAATGCCGGTGTTACCAGAGGTAGGCTCGATGATGGTCATGCCCGGCTTGAGCTTGCCGCTGCTTTCGGCGTCCCAGATCATGTTGGCGCCGATGCGGCACTTGACCGAGTAACCGGGGTTGCGGCCTTCGATCTTGGCCAGCACGGTTACACCGCGCGGGGCGATGCGGTTGATCTGCACCAGCGGCGTGTTGCCGATGGAATGCGCGTTGTCAGCGAAAATGCGGCTCATGGCAGGAGGTCCTTATGCACCAGCGTAAAAATCCAAGGGTAAGCCTGGTGGCCGGGGGAGTCCAGTCATGGCGAACGGATGCCGCGCGCACCGGTCAATGTCTTATAACGTCCAGGACACCGGCATCATGAAACGTCGCTACAGTTGGCCCCTGTGGACCGTGGCAGTCATCGTACTGTTGCTGATCGTGCTGCACATCGCGTTGCCCTACGTGGTGCGCAACTACCTCAACGACAAGCTCGCCGACATGGGCGCCTACCGCGGCCACGTGGCCGATGTGGACTTGGCGCTGTGGCGCGGCGCCTACAAGATCAACGGCCTGGAGATCGTCAAGGTCGACGGCAAGGTACCGGTGCCCCTGCTGACCGCACCGTTGATCGACCTGGCGGTGAGTTGGCACTCGCTGTGGTACGACCATGCGGTGGTGGCCAAGGTGGAGTTTGCCAACCCGGAACTGAACTTCGTCGACGGCGGTACCAACAAACAGGCCTCCCAGACCGGTGCCGGTACCGACTGGCGGGCGCAGTTGAACAAGCTGGTGCCGTTCACCCTGGATGAAGTGCGGGTCAATGATGGCACCATCACCTTCCGCAACTTCAATTCCAAGCCGCCGGTGAACCTGTCGGCCAACCACGTCAACGCCAGCCTGTATAACCTCACCAACGTGGAGGACAAGCAGGGCAAGCGCGACGCCCGCTTCGAAGGCCATGCGCAGCTGTTCGGCCAGGCACCGCTGGAGGCAATCGCCACGTTCGACCCGTTCAGCAACTTCGAGGACTTCCAGTTCCGCCTGCGCACTACCGGTGTGCAACTGCGCAAGGTCAACGATTTCTCCAGCGCCTATGGCAAGTTCGACTTCAATGCCGGCACCGGTGACGTGGTGGTGGAGGCCCAGGCCACCAAGGGCCAGCTCACGGGCTACATCAAGCCGTTGCTGCACAACGTCGAGGTGTTCAACTGGCAGCAGGACGTGGAGAACAAGGACAAAGGCTTCTTCCGCTCGGTGTGGGAAGCCATTGTCGGCGGTACCCAGGCAGTGCTGAAGAACCACAACAAGAACCAGTTCGCCACCCGCGTGGACCTCAGCGGCAGTGTGCACCGCCAGGACATCAGTGCCCTGGAGGCGTTCTGGGAGATCCTGCGCAACGGCTTCGTGCAGGCCTTCAACGCCAAGTACGAACAGTCGCCACCCAGGGAAGGTGATTGATCGCGCTGGCCCGTGTTCATTCAGCGACTGAATAGCGGCGCTGCGTTCACATTCGACCAGACCCCGCGTTATAGTCGCGCCATGACAAACTGTTCAGACTGAGGGCAAGCAGACATGAAGTTCGAAGGCACCGCGGCGTACGTCGCCACAGACGACCTGAAACTGGCGGTGAACGCGGCCATCACCCTGCAACGCCCCCTGCTGGTCAAGGGCGAGCCTGGCACCGGCAAGACCATGCTGGCCGAGCAACTGGCCGAGTCCTTCGGCGCCCGCCTGATCACCTGGCACATCAAGTCCACCACCAAGGCCCACCAGGGCCTGTACGAGTACGACGCGGTCAGCCGCCTGCGTGACTCGCAACTGGGCGTGGACAAGGTCCACGATGTGCGCAACTACCTGAAGAAGGGCAAGTTGTGGGAGGCTTTCGAATCCGAGGAGCGGGTCATTCTGCTGATCGACGAAATCGACAAGGCCGACATCGAATTCCCCAACGACCTGTTGCAGGAACTCGACAAGATGGAGTTCTACGTCTACGAGATCGACGAGACCATCAAGGCCAAACAGCGCCCGATCATCATCATCACCTCCAACAACGAGAAAGAGCTGCCAGACGCGTTCCTGCGCCGCTGCTTCTTCCACTACATCGCCTTCCCCGACCGCCCTACCCTGCAAAAAATCGTCGATGTGCATTACCCCGACATCAAGAAAGAGCTGGTGAGCGAAGCGCTGGACGTGTTCTTCGACGTGCGCAAGGTGCCCGGCCTGAAGAAAAAGCCCTCTACCTCCGAACTGGTGGACTGGCTGAAACTGCTGATGGCCGACAACATCGGTGAAGCGGTGCTGCGCGAACGCGACCCCACCAAGGCCATCCCGCCGCTGGCCGGTGCCCTGGTGAAAAACGAGCAAGATGTGCAGTTGCTCGAACGCCTGGCGTTCATGAGCCGGCGCGGCAACCGCTGAGGGGGCTGGCATGCTGCTCAACCTCTTCAACGAGATGCGCGCCGCCAAGGTGCCGGTCTCGGTGCGCGAACTGCTGGACTTGATCAACGCCTTGCAGGCGCGGGTCACGTTCGCCGATATGGACGAGTTCTACTACCTGTCCCGCGCCATCCTGGTGAAGGATGAACGACACTTCGACAAGTTCGACCGTGCCTTCGCCGCCTACTTCAATGGTTTGGAAAAACTCGACGACCACTTGCAGGCGCTGATTCCCGAAGAGTGGCTGCGCAAGGAGTTCGAGCGCTCGCTGACCGACGAGGAGCGCGCGCAGATCCAGTCCCTGGGGGGCCTGGACAAACTCATCGAAGCATTCAAGCAGCGCCTGGAAGAACAGAAGGAACGCCACGCCGGCGGCAACAAGTGGATCGGCACGGGCGGCACCAGCCCGTTCGGCTCCGGTGGCTTCAACCCCGAAGGCATCCGCGTGGGCGACGCCGGCAAGCGCCAGGGCAAGGCCGTGAAGGTATGGGACCAGCGCGAGTACAAGAACCTCGACGATCAGGTGGAACTGGGCACCCGCAACATCAAGGTGGCCCTGCGCCGCCTGCGCAAGTTCGCCCGCCAGGGCGCCGCCGAGGAACTGGACATCGACGGCACCATCGACCACACCGCCCGTGATGCCGGCCTGCTGAACATCCAGATGCGCCCCGAGCGGCGCAACACCGTCAAGTTGCTGCTGTTGTTCGACATCGGCGGTTCGATGGACGCCCACGTGAAGATCTGCGAGGAACTGTTCTCGGCCTGCAAGACCGAGTTCAAGCACCTGGAGTACTTCTATTTCCACAACTTCGTGTACGAGTCGGTGTGGAAGAACAACCTGCGCCGCACCTCTGAGCGCACCGCCACCCAGGACCTGCTGCACAAGTACGGGCCAGACTGGAAGGTGATTTTCGTCGGTGACGCAGCCATGGCGCCCTACGAAATCACCCAACCGGGGGGGAGCGTGGAGCACTGGAACGAAGAAGCCGGCTACGTGTGGATGCAGCGGTTCATGGAGAAGTACAAGAAGCTCATCTGGATCAACCCCTACCCCAAGGACACCTGGGGTTACACAGCGTCGACCAACATCGTACGCGAACTGATCGAAGACCAGATGTACCCGCTGACTTTACGCGGGCTTGAGGAAGGGATGCGGTTCCTGTCCAAGTGAGATCGGCGCGGGCCGCTTCCCGACTGTCGCCCGGCCATTGAGCCGGGCGGAGCCGGGGGGCCTAGCGCCAGTGTTCCGGCACTTCACCCTTGTAGCGACGCACGCCATACAGGGTCCACGCCGGCAACATCACCAGGCACTCCAGCACCAGCGCCAGAATGAACGCCACCGCCACTCCCCAGCCAATGGCCTCCGGCACCAGTAACACCTGGTAGGTATACCCGTTCAGGGTTTCCTGGCTGATCTTCGGGTCGGCTGCCGTGATCACGTGCCAGTCGCGCCACCACCACGGCCCCTGCAGCGCCAGCCACTCGGCGTCCAGCGCCTTGTGCCGCTCGATCAGGGTGCCCACGCTCTGGCCATCGCTTTGGAACACGGGGTCGCTGCTGTCGTGGTAATGGGCCACCAACGCCTGCAAGTCACCGTTGAAGAACTTGTCCGCAGTGTCCTGGAAGCCGCGCAGGCTTTGCTGCGCTTCCATCAGGTGGGCTTCCACCCGGTGCACGTAATCGTTGATCAGGCCGGGCACTTGAACGCCCAGCAACAACCCCACGGCAAACAGCACCAGTCGCAAGTAACTTCGCAGCATTGGGCCTTCCTAGTCAGTGGTGCCCTGCAGCACGCATTCGCCGCGGCGCCACAGCGCCCATTGGCCGGGCTCGTAGCGCTGCCAGGTTTCGTTTTCGGTCAGAGGTTCGGTGGCAATCACCGTGACCACGTCATTGGGAGTGGTCTCGGCCTGGAAATCGACGATCACGTCCACGTCCTTGAGCCGCGCCGGGCCGAACGGCGCGCGACGGGTGATGTGGGCCAGTTTGGTCGAGCAGAAGCAGAACAGCCAGTCGCCGTCACTGAACAGGCAGTTGAAAACGCCCTTGGCCCGGTAGTGAGCGCACGCTTCTATGAGGACCGGCAGTACCTGCTCGATTTCCACTGGCTCGGGGAATGCTTCGCGTACCCGGTTGAGCAAGTCGCAGAACGCCGCTTCGCTGTCGGTATCACCTACCGGCCGGTAGAACGTGGCAAAGGGGTTGAAGTCAGCCAGTTGGCCGTTGTGGGCGAAACACCAGTTGCGCCCCCACAGTTCGCGCACGAACGGGTGGGTGTTGGACAGGCACACCTTGCCCACGTTGGCCTGGCGAATGTGACCAATGACCACCTCGCTCTTGATCGGGTAACGCTGCACCAGTTCGGCCACCTGCGACTCGCTGCTCGCGGCCGGGTCCTGGAACAGGCGCAGGCCACGACCTTCGTAGAAAGCGATGCCCCAGCCGTCGCGGTGCGGGCCGGTGCGGCCGCCACGCTGCATCAGCCCGGTGAAGCTGAAAACGATGTCGGTCGGCACGTTGGCGCTCATGCCCAGCAGTTCACACATGGCAGCTCCCCGGCGGCGTTACAGGCGCGGCTCGACGCGCATCCGCCCGGCAGGGCTGGGCGGTGTCGGCTGGGGCGGCGTGCGACCGAAACGGTCCGCGCTGCCAAAGGGCTCGTCGGGTTCGTCACGGCGCCGCTGGTCGGCCTCGGCCTTGGCCAGGGCTTCGTCACGGGCGGCCTGTTCTTCACGGCGGGCGCGGCTGCTGCGTTCGATCGGCCAGCGAATCAGGGCGTAGATCACGTACAGCACCAGGGCGACCAGGCTGTACATGGCCAGGTCCGACATGGCGGGCAAGGCATGGCCAGCGTCCTTGAACAGGATGTCCAGGGCGGTCATGGCCACCGCGGGGGCGAACATGTCCTTGCCCGGGTCGACGATGGTGGGGGTAAACAGCACCACCGCCATCACCAGGCGCAGCGGCTGGCGCAGCCAGCGCCAGATCCAGGTGGTCAGGCGCAGCCATACCATCAGGCAACCAAAGGCGGCGAAGGCATAGATACCCCAGGCGAGGAAATAGTCGTTCTCGGTCATGGTGTCCGTGGCAAGGCAGGCGAATAGGCGCTTATGATAACGACTTTTCGCCGTGCAGGCGCCCCCTATGCCAAAAGGCCCGCCGGGTGCCGCCAAATCCCCCTTTGCGAGTGAACCGCCCATGCCCCCATCAGCCACCGCCCCACGTGCCCCCATCGCCCGCAAGGCCGACGGCACCGACCCCTACGCCTGGCTGCAGGAACGCGACAGCGCCGAGGTGCTTGATTACCTGAAGGCTGAAAACGCTTACCAGGAAGCGCAACTGGCCGACCAGGCCGAACTGCGCGAACAACTGTTCGAAGAGATCAAGGGTCGCATCCGCGAGACCGACCTGTCCCTGGCCTCGCCCTGGGGCCCGTACCTGTACTACACCCGCACCACGGCCGGTGATGAGTACGCCCGCCACTACCGCTGCCCGCGCCCGGCCGATGACAGCCCGACCGTGGACGAAGCCCACGAGGAACTGTTGCTGGACCCCAACGCCCTGGCCGCGGGCGGTTTCCTGTCCCTGGGCGCCTTCAACATCAGCCCCGACCACCGCTTGCTGGCCTACAGCCTGGACACCAGCGGTGACGAAATCTACCGCCTGTACGTGAAGGACCTGGCCACCGGCACCGTCACCGAGCTGCCGTTCCAGGATTGCGACGGCAGCATGACCTGGGCCAACGACAGCCAGACCCTGTTCTTCGGCGAACTGGATGATACCCACCGCCCCCACAAGCTGTACCGTCACCACCTGGGCAGCAGCGACGCGGCCCTGGTGTTCGAGGAGACCGACGGCCGGTTCTTCCTGCATTGCTACCGTTCCAGTTCCGAACGCCAGTTGATCCTGCTGCTCAACAGCAAGACCACCAGCGAGGCCTGGGTACTGGACGCCGCCCATCCGGAGCAGGCCTTCCAGTGCCTGGCGCCAAGGGTCGAAGACCACGAGTACTACCCCGACCACGGTCAGCTCGACGGTGCCTGGACCTGGTTCATTCGCAGCAACCAGGACGGCATCAACTTCGCGCTGTTCCAAGCCCCGGACGACGGTCAGGCGCCGACGCGCGAGCGCTGGCAGCCGTTGATCGGCCACCGCGACGATGTGATGCTCGAAGGCGTGACCCTGAACGCCCAGGCTTTCACCCTGAGCCTTCGCGAAGGCGGCCTGCCGATCATCGAGGTGCACCCCCAGGGCCTGGCCAGTTATCGCGTGCAACTGCCGGACGCCGCCTACAGCTTGCACGTCTCCGATAGCCTGGAGTTCGTCAGCACGCGCATTCGCCTGCGCTATGAGGCCCTGAACCGGCCTGCCCAGGTCCGTCAACTGACCCTGGCCGATGGCGAGCAGAAGGTACTGAAGGAGACCCCGGTGCTGGGAGCGTTCAACGCCGACGACTACGTCAGCCAACGCTTGTGGGCCACGGCGGCCGACGGCACGCGCATCCCCATCAGCCTGGTGGTGAAGCGCAGCGCCCTGGGGCAACCGACGCCGCTGTACCTGTACGGTTACGGCGCCTACGGCGAAAGCCTCGACCCGTGGTTCTCCCACGCCCGCCTGAGCCTGCTGGAACGCGGCGTGGCCTTCGCCATCGCCCACGTGCGCGGCGGCGGCGAGCTGGGCGAAGCCTGGTATCGGGCGGGCAAACAGGAGCACAAGGCCAATACTTTCAGTGACTTCATCGCCTGCGCCGAACACCTGATCGACCAGGGCCTGACGACCAGCGACCAGCTGGCCATCAGCGGCGGCAGCGCCGGTGGACTGCTGATCGGCGCGGTGCTCAACCAGCGCCCCGATCTGTTCAAGGCGGCCATCGCCGAGGTGCCGTTCGTCGACGTGCTCAACACCATGCTCGACCCGGACCTGCCGCTGACCGTCACCGAGTACGACGAGTGGGGGAACCCTGAAGAGCCCGACGTGTACGAGCGCATCAAGGGTTACGCGCCCTACGAAAACGTGAGCGCCCAGGCCTACCCCGCCCTCCTGGTGGTGGCCGGTTACAACGACAGCCGCGTGCAGTACTGGGAAGCGGCCAAATGGGTGGCACGCCTGCGCGACACCAAAACCGACAGCAACCTGCTGCTGCTCAAGACCGAACTGGGCGCCGGCCATGGCGGCATGAGCGGCCGCTACCAGGGCCTGCGCGACGTCGCGCTGGAATACGGTTTCGTGTTCAAGGTACTGGGCCTGGCCTGAGGGAACTTCGCGACGACCTGATGTCTGATTGACACTGTTTTTCACACACCTGCCGGTGCCCGCCGCCTACACTTCGGGGCGGGAACCGTGCGTATAACAAGACCGTGATGCCATGCCAGATCCGACCTACCTGAATAACGAAATCCGCGACATGCTCATGGACTGCGGGCTGTTCAACCAATTGCTGCCAGCGGACTTCGCTGCCGCGTCAGGCTATTTCATCATCACCAGCATTGCCCAGGGCGAAGAAATTTTCCACGAGGGCGATGCCGGTACGTTCATGTGCATCATTCACCGCGGCACCGTGACCGTGCGCAAGACCGGCAACGACGAGCAACCGGTGGACGTCGCCAGCCTGCGCAAGGGCCGAGCGTTCGGCGAGATGGCGGTGCTGGATGGCGAACGACGTTCGGCCACCTGCGTGGCGGCCAGTGACTGTCAGTTGCTCAACCTGGGCAAGGACTCGTTGGACAAGATGCTCAACGACGCGCCGAAAATCGCCGCGAAGATCATCCGCGCCCTGGCGGTGTCCATGTCCAAGCGCTTGCGCATGGTGGATGGCCAACTGCTCTCCCAACACCCCTGATAGCCCAGGCGCTCCTGCGCGCAATCCACTCAGCCGGGCGGGGGTTTGTTCGGCGAGGCTTCGAGTTCCGGCAAGGCATCATCCTTGGGCGGCCCCGGCACCTTGATCGGTGGCAGCAACGGCGCACTGCCAGCCGGCCCGGCCTTGGGTAGAATGGGGGTGGAGACCTGCGGGTACGGCGTGGGCGTGGGCGTGCCGGGTGCGCCACTGCTGGGCGTGACCACATTTGCCTGCACTTCCACCGCCTGCGCCGCACCAATACCAAGCCCAAGGGCGACAATGCCCGATACAATAAGCAACTTCATCGACGGCTCCGCTGCCGGGTACTTGTTCTGCACCCAAGGCTACTCTTTGCCGCGTCCGCTGTCCCCTCCCCCTGCGAGATCCCCATGAAACGCTTTGTACTGCTGGACACCACGCCCATCCCCGACAACGGCGGTGCCCTGTGCCTGTTCGAATACGGCGAGGATTTCGTCATCAAGATCCAGGGCGGCGACGGCGGCCAACTGATGAACACGCGCATGCACGGCTCCGAGGACGCGCTGGCCGAAATCCCCTGCCGCAAAGTGGCTGGGCGGCCGAATTCGCGGGTACTGATCGGCGGCCTGGGCATGGGCTTTACCCTGGCCTCGGCGCTCAAACACCTGGGCAAGAGCGCCGAGGTGGTGGTGGCCGAGCTGGTGCCTGGCGTGGTGCAGTGGAACCACGGCCCGCTCGGAGAAAAGGCCGGCATGCCGGTGTTGGACCCGCGCACCACCATCGTCCAGGACGACGTGGCCAACGTGCTCCAGGCAGAGCCCATGGGCTTTGACGCGATCATGCTCGACGTCGACAACGGCCCCGAAGGCCTCACCCAGAAAGCCAACTCCTGGCTCTATTCCAGCGGCGGCCTGGCGGCATGCGGTCGTGCCTTGCGGCCCAAGGGCATACTGGCGGTGTGGTCGGCCAGCGCCGACCGCCAGTTCAACGATCGCCTGCGCAAGGCCGGCTTCAAGGCCGAAGAAGTGCAGGTCTATGCCCATGGCAACAAGGGTACCCGGCACACCATCTGGATCTGCGAAAAGCTCAAGGGCTAACCCCTGAACGGCGCTCCTTCCCCTGTGGGACACAGGAGAAGAAGGGCCGCACGGCCTGGTTTCACGCTAGAATGCAGGTTGACCGTCATTATCCCTTGAGGTGAACCCATGAGTTCGTCCACCCCCCATACCGCCAAGCTCGACCGCATCCTGGCCGAGACCCAGCGCGAGCGCGAAAGCGGCTATCGCGACAAGGCACTGAAGATGTACCCGCACGTGTGCGGCCGCTGCGCCCGTGAGTTCTCCGGCAAGCGCCTGAGCGAACTGACCGTGCACCACCGCGACCACAACCACGACAACAACCCGCAGGACGGCTCCAACTGGGAGCTGCTGTGCCTGTACTGCCACGACAACGAGCACGCTCGTTACACTGACCAGCAGTACTTCGGCGAAGGCTCCCTGAGCAGCCCGACCATCGCCAAGGCCACCCACAACCCCTTCGCGGCCCTGGCCGGCCTGATGAAAAAGGACTGACCCGGCGTGGCCAACAAGCGTTACAGCTGCATCGGTCTGTTCAATCCCAAATCCCCTGAAAACGTCGGCTCGGTCATGCGAGCCGCCGGCTGCTATGGCGTGAACTCGGTGTTCTACACCGGCAAGCGCTACGAGCGAGCACGGGACTTCGTCACCGACACCAAGCGCATCCACTATGACATCCCGCTGATCGGCATCGACGACCTGCAGAAGATCATCCCCCTGGGCTGCACCCCGGTGGCCGTGGAGCTGGTAGAAGGTGCGCGCCCGTTGCCCGAGTACACCCACCCGGACCGGGCCATCTATATCTTCGGGCCCGAAGACGGCTCGCTGGACCAGAGCGTGCGCGACTGGTGCGAAGACACCATCTATATCCCCACCGACGGCTGCATGAATTTGGCGGCGACGGTCAACGTGGTGCTGTATGACCGCATGGCCAAGGGCTTGAATACCCGCTCCGGGCCGAAATTCAAATAGGCCGATGGAACAGCTGCCGGGTTTGGCAGTCAGCTACTGATAGAACAATTCCCATCAGGAGTATGATCATGAGCGACAACCAACACCTGGAAGTCTTCGACACCATTGGCCGCGCGACCTCCCCTACCGAGCACAATGTGCAGGGCTGGGAACGCGCAGGCTCGGTGGCCACCGGCATTGTCCTGGTGGGCAAGGGCCTGCGCCGGGGCGGCCTGTTCGGCCTGGTGCAGATCGCCATCGGCGGCGTGGCCTTGGCCCGCGGCCTGACAGGCCATAGCGCCACCAAGGCCCTGATCGAACAAAGCCGTCAGGAATTCGATGGCGTACGTGCCAAGATCGAACGCGCGGGGGAAGAGTTGAGCAAGTTGCAGGAAAGCGCGGTAAAGGCCACCAAGACCGCTACCGTGACCGGCAACGACGAGCTGGCTTCGCCCAAGGCTTGATCCTGCTTGATACTCTGCGGCGCCTGGGACGCGGCCAAGTCCGCTGCTACGGGCAGCCGCTGATCAACCGGCGCGGAAGATCAGGTAGTCTTCCCAGTCGTCCTCGTTCACATCCTTCTCACTGAGCATGCGCCCCGACTGGGAAATGTGCTTCTTGTGCACCCGCTTGCGGTCCCCACACACCAGGTGGTGCCAGCTGGGGAGGTCCTTGCGCTCGCTGACCAGGCGGTAGCCGCAGGTCGGCGGCAGCCATTTGAACTGGTCGGCTTGCCCTGGGGTGAGCTGGATGCAGTCAGGCACCTTGGCCTTGCGGTTGGGGTAGTCGGTGCACTGGCAGGTCTTCAGGTCCAGCAACTGGCAGGCGATCCGGGTGTAATAGACGCTGTGGTCGTCTTCATCTTCCAGTTTCTGCAGGCAGCACAGCCCGCACCCGTCGCACAGCGACTCCCACTCCACCGGGGTGAGCTGGTCGAGGGTCTTGGTGCGCCAGAAGGGGTCGACGTGCGTGGCCATGTTGCTGGTGTCCTGTATCGAGATGCAGTTCGCCGGTAGCCGGCTGAAAAGGCCGCCAGTCTAGTGCCGCACGGGCCTGGGGCCAAGCGCCGGCGACATCCGGTCAAACACTTCACTTGTCAGCGGTGGCCTTGGCGCAGTAATTTCGGTGTTTTCCCTCAACTTCGTAGGAAGCGTCCATGAGCGTCAACCCGCGTATCGCCGAGCTCGGTATTCACGAGCAGTTCATCAACCGCTGGTCGCCACGCGCCTTCAGTGACGAAAATATCTCGGAAGAAACCCTCTTGAGCTTCCTGGAAGCTGCCCGTTGGGCGCCTTCGGCCTACAACTCGCAGCCATGGCGTTTCCTCTACGCCCGCCGCGGCACGCCGAACTGGGAGCGTTACCTGGGCCTGCTGAACGAGTTCAACCGCAGCTGGGCGCAACACGCTTCGGCGCTGGTGATCATCCTCTCCAAGACCACCTTCACCGCGCCGGGCGCCACGGAAGAAACCCCAGCCCTGTGGCACACGTTCGACACCGGTTCCGCCTGGGGCCACCTGGCGCTGCAAGCGAGCCTGAGCGGCTGGCACACCCATGGCATGGCCGGTTTCGACAAGGAATTGACCCGCAAGGAGCTGAAGGTACCGGAAGGTTATGAGCTGCACGCGGCCATCGCCATCGGCAAACTGGGCGACAAGGCCAGCCTGGCCGAACACCTGCAAGCCCGCGAACTGCCTAGCCCACGCCGCCCGCTGAGCGAACTGGCTGCCGAAGGTGATTTCACCCTGTAGGTCATCCCAAAGGGATGGAGCTGCAAGCGGAGTGCAACCTGCTTGCAGCTTGCAGCTCCCTGAAGGCGTTCAGTAGCCCCGCATGAAATCCACTTCGCCGCGCAATGGTTGACCCGCGCTGTAGTTGCGCAGGTTTTCCACGAACAGGCGCACCATCGCCTGCGGCGAGGTCGGCGCCGAGCTGTGCCCGGTCAGCAGCAGCCCCCAGGCCGTCCAGAACGGATGACGCTGGGGCAGAGGCTCCTGGCGGCAGACATCGATCACCGCACCGGCCAGGTGACCCAGCTTCAACGCCTCCACCAGGTCCGCATCGACCACCGCCACGCCACGCCCGGCGTTGATGAACAACGCGTCCGGATTGAAGCGGGCAAACAGCGCGGCGTTGTAGATGTCCTGGGTAGCCGGCGTGTCCGGCAGCAGGTTGATCACGTAATCCACCTGCCCCACCTTGTCGCCCAGGGCGTCCAGCCCCAGCACCTCGACGAACGGCGCCTGCTTGCGCGGGCTGCTGGCGATGCCGCACAGGGCCACGCCAAACGGCAGCAGACATTCCGCCACCCGCTGGCCGATGTCGCCGGTACCCACGATCAGCACGCGGCGCCCTTCCAGGCTGCGGCCGGGGCGGTTGTCCCACTTGCGCTCGACCTGGGCCACCAGGCGGGCCAGGACCTCCCGCTCATGGCCCAGCATATAGGTCAGCAGGTACTCGGCCATCACCTGGCCGAAAATGCCCACCGCCCGGGTCAACCGGTAGTGGCGTGGCAGGCCGGGCAGCAACAACGGCGTGATGCCCGCCCAGGTGGACTGCAGCCACTGGGGCTGGTGGCCCTGGCGCAGCAGCGTGCCCAGCAAGTCTGGCTGGCCCAGCCACACAGGGCAGTCGGCAGCCAGCTTCGAGAGCTCGGCCGAATCCCCGCTGGTGAGAACGTCAACGTCCGGCGCCGCTTCACGCAGCAACTGCGCGTAAAGGGCGTAATCCTGTTCTGCGATCAGAACCCGCATGCTTGAGAAACCCTTGAAAACCCTGCCCGCCTCACGGACGACTGCCGGGTGTGACGGTCAGACCGGATCGTTGCGACGCAACAGCTCTTCGGGCAGGTGCTCGATGTATTCTTCTTCGGGCGGCGGCATCTGCAGGTGGTAACCCTGGCTGTCCAGGTTGGCCAGCACCTGGGTGATGTCCTCGCGGGCCAGCGTGCGTTCAGGGGTCAGCACCATGTCGAAGGCGTGCACCGGTTTGCCGAACACGGTCAGCAGGCCATCGGGTACGCGCGCCAGGGCATCGCTCTTGAGCACATACAGGTACATCTCGTTCTTGCGCGGGCTTTTGTAAATGGAGCAGATGCGTTTCATGGTGTCTCTCCTGCGCCCGCCAGCGCCTGGAGCAGGGCTTGGCCCATGAGCTCGCGGCGCCAGCCACGCAGTGTGTCAGGCAATTGATAGGGGCCGTCGGGGTAGCCGCTCTTGAGCAGGGCTTCGAGGGTCTTTTTGCGCAGCATCACTTCCGGGGCGATGCCCAGGCGCTCGCCTTCGGCCTGGCCGATGGCGCGCAGCTGCTTGAGCACGCCCGCCGCTTCGATCGGCAATGGCTCTGGCAGAGCGGGCGGCCACTGTTCGGGGGGGACGCTTCCGGCGTCCTTGATCAGCTTGAGCAGGAACTCGCCGTCCTGGCGCACGGTACGCGGATGCATGTCTTCGATCTTGGCCAGGGCGCCCAGGTTGTCCGGCTGGGTACGGGCCAGGGGCCACAGCGAATGCTCGCGCACGATGCGGTTACGCGGCAAGTCGCGGGCGCGTGCCTCGCGTTCGCGCCAGGCGCACAGCTCGCGCAGCACCGCCAGTTGCTGGCGTGACAGCTTCCAGGCCAGTTTGGCTTCGCGGTAGATTTCGTACGGGTCCACCTCGCGGCGCAGTTGCGCCACCAGCTCACTGCCGTCTTCCAGCACCCAGGCGTATTTGTCGTCGGACAATTGCGGGCGCAGCTTTTCATAGACTTCGGCCAGGTGCACCGCGTCTTCGGCGGCGTAGCTCACCTGGGTGTCCGACAAGGGGCGTTGCAGCCAGTCGGAACGGGTCTCACCCTTGGGCAGTTCGATGTCGAGCACCGCCTGCACCAGGCGCGAATAGCCCATCGAGAAACCCAGGTTCAGGTAGGCAGCGGCCAGCTGAGTGTCGAACAGCGGCGCCGGCAGGCTACCGGTCAGGCGCAACAGGACTTCCAGGTCTTCGCTGCAGGCATGCACCACCTTGATGACGGCGGTGTTTTCCAGCAATTGCGCCAGTGGTTGCCACTGTTGGATGGTCAGCGGGTCGATCAGCCAGGCGGCGGCGCCATCGCCGATCTGGATCAAGCCGGCTATGGGGTAAAAGGTGTCGACCCGCATGAACTCGGTGTCGAGTGCAACGTACGGCAGACGCTGCCATTCGGCACACTGCCGGGCCAGGCTTTCGTCGTCGCGAATCCAGTGAATATCGATGGCCACAAGGCTCTCCCTCGAACAATGGCGCGCAGTATATATCGACCCCGACGGTTACTGGGCATTCCATCGACAAAGGCGATGCGGATCAAGCCTTGCGCAGCACGTAGGTACGCCACATGGCGTACCCGGGAACAAGATCATGATGGTCGACGATCGCGAACCCCGCCTGACGGAATTCGCTTTCGATCTGCGCGCGGGGTACCACGAAGCGGTTGTGATGCCCACCGCCCTCGACAACGAGGCGCCGCTGCTCCAGGCGGCGACGGCGCCAGGCGCGGAAATTGCCGTCCACCCACAGGGAAATGATCACCGTGTCGCGGCTGACCCGGTGGAATTCGCGCAGCACGCTCAAGCGCTGCTCGCTGCTGGGGACATGGTGAAACCAGCGCATGCAGAAGATGCAATCAACGGCATTGTTGCCCAGGCTGATGGCCTCGGCGCTGGCCTTGAGCGGTGCTACGCGCGCCGACAGCGCGGCGGGTGAACCGCTCATGGCCAGGCTGAGCTGGTCGGGGTCAGGGTCGGCGGCCAGAATCACGCGGTTGGCGTGTTCTGCCAGCACCGGCCAGAAACGCCCACTGCCACAGGGCAAGTCCAGCACCAGACCGGGCTCGCCGGCAGCGCCCAGGCACTGGCGCGCCAGCTGTGCTTCACGCCACTGTTGCAGGCGCCCGCCCAGGCCCGAATGTGACGGCGCAGCAGCGTACAGTTGACCGGAACCGCGGTGGGAAGGTGGCAACGACATGAATGGCGAGCGCTCGCAGGGCCAGGGTGAAGGGTTACCTTAGCGGCACAGGAGTTAAATACGGGTCAATCCAATGTGAAAAAAACGTCAGCAAGCACCGGAATATTTTCATCCAGTGCCCCTTCATCGTGGCAGTCGGCAGGTTTCAACAGGCCTCTCAAGGGAATCAAGGCTATTCTCAATAGTCTCAACCTAGGCCCACAAACCCAGCAGAGGTGACGAGAATGCCGGTCAAACACAATCTGTACGAGGATTTGAAACTCACTCGCGAAGAGGTCGACACCCGCAGGAAAAGCGATGACAGGCTCAGCAAGCTGCTGAACGACTACGACGCCATTGACGCAGATGTGCTCAAGGCCGAATCCGCCGCCGCGCCGGACGACGAGGTGAAGAAGCTCAAGGAGAAACGTTTGCTGGCCAAGGACCGCATCGTGCAGCAACTGGAATACCCGGGCACCCGCGGGGCTGGGACGGGGTTTGATCAGTAGGTGATGGGGTGGACAAGCCCGCCCCCCTCGACGAAAGGCCCGCGATGACTTCATTGCGGGCTTTTTCTTACTGGGCCCCTACGACGCGACGTTACATTGCGATGTGGAAAATCTGCTCGATCTCGCCCTGGGTGGCGGTGCGCGGGTTGGTGAAGCCGCACGCATCCTTCATCGCATTCGCGGCCAAGGTAGGAATGTCATCAGCCTTGGCGCCCAACTCGGCCAGCCCACCGGGAATACCGATGTCGGCGGACAGCGCGCGAATGGCGGCGATCGCGGCGGCGGCGCCCTTTTCATCGTCCAGCCCCTGGGTGTCTACGCCCATTGCAGTGGCCACATCCTTCAGGCGCGCCGGGCAGACGCTGGCGTTGAAGCTTTCCACATGGGGCAGCAGCACCGCGTTGCACACGCCATGGGGCAGGTCATAGAAACCACCCAGCTGGTGCGCCATGGCATGCACGTAGCCCAGGGATGCGTTGTTGAACGCCATGCCTGCCAGGAACTGCGCATAGGCCATGTTTTCCCGTGCCGTCATGTCGTCGCCCTGGGCGACGGCCGTGCGCAGGTTGGCGGAAATCAGCTGTACCGCCTTGAGTGCACAGGCGTCGGTGATGGGCGTCGCAGCCGTGGATACATAGGCCTCAACGGCATGGGTCAGGGCGTCCATGCCGGTGGCGGCGGTGAGCCCCTTGGGCATCTTGGCCATCAGCGCCGGGTCGTTCACCGACAGCAGCGGCGTGACGTTGCGGTCGACGATGGCCATTTTCACGTGGCGGGTTTCATCGGTGATGATGCAGAACCGGGTCATCTCGCTGGCCGTGCCGGCCGTGGTATTGATGGCAATCAGCGGCAGTTGCGGCTTGGCCGACTGGTCGACACCTTCGTATTCGCTGATGTGGCCGCCGTTGGTGGCGCACAGGGCGATGCCCTTGGCGCAGTCGTGGGGCGAACCACCGCCCAGGGAAATGATGAAATCGCTGCCCGACTGCTTCAGCGCGGCCAGGCCGTTCTCGACATTGCTTACGGTAGGGTTGGGCTTGGCGCCGTCGAAGATGGTGGCATTGATGTCCTGCTCGGCCAGCAGGCCCGCCACCTTGTCGGCCACCCCGGCCTTGGCCAGGCCAGCATCGGTGACGATCAGTGCCTTGCGAAAACCATACTTGCGAATGGCTACCACCGCCTCATCGAGGCTGCCGATACCCATCATGTTCACGGAGGGAATGAAGAAAGTGCTGCTCATGATTGATCCTCTTTTATTGTGGTTGGCCCAGGGCCGGGCCGAGGTTGCGGTTCATCAGGCGAGCTCGTTGCTGGATCAATGCTAGGCGCGCGGGGGTGGGGGCAGAATGGTGCTTTGGGGGGATCGAGGGGCTGCTTTGGTAGTAGACCCGGCGGCAGGCCAACAGGCGGCCTGCCCTGCCGTTCAGGAGCGGGAGGCATCCTTCTGAAGTACCTCACAGGTGAAAATCAGGAAATCGTCCATGTGCTTGGTGATGATCGATACAAGGATGGGCAACTGGAGGGTCTGGTACTCATGCACGGCGATGTTGCGGAAACCAACCATGTTCTTGAGGTTGGAGGAAAGCGTTTCATCTACCCAACCGGCTTGTGCAATCAGCGCCAGTGCACTCCGAGCGTTTAGATAGCCTGCAACGCTGGCAAACGCTGTTGGAGCCTTTCAATAATCTTTTCCATGTTCATGAAGCGTATCCAAGCACGTTTTGCCCGATAAGGCACGCCCCGCGCTGATGACTGCCCGTTCGGCCTCTTCCGGACACTTACACAACCCGCGCCGGCTGCTAGGATATCGACCATCAGAAGAACAAAGCCGGCGCTATCTTTGTAGTCTCCCGGACGGAGGAAAGATGAACGCCCAGAAAGAGCCGCCCCTGATCGAACTGCAGCGCCTGCCGCGCCAGGCCTGGCTGCGGCTGCTGGGCCAGGCACCGGCAGGCCTGTGGTTCTGGCCTATCATGCTGCTGGCCATCATGGCGCGCCTGTACCAGCTGACGGCCTCCGCCATCTGGTGCGACGAAGGCTCCAGCCTGGTGATCAGCGCCTACTCCCCCGCACAGATCTGGGCCCACGCCGGCCATGATGTACACCCCCCGCTGTATTACCTGGTGCTGCACGGCTGGATGGCACTGTTCGGCAACGGGCTGTTTTCCATTCGGGTGATCAGCGCCCTGCCCGGCATCGTCAGTGTGGGCCTGGGCGTGTGGCTGGCGCAGCTGGCAGCCGGGCGGCGCGCAGCGGTGCTGGGCGGGCTGATGCTGGCACTGTTGCCGATCGCCGTGCACTACAGCCAGGAAATCCGCATGTACCCGCTGATGGGCATGTGGCTGATGGCCGCCACCCTGGCGCTGGTGTACTGGGTGAAACACCCGCGCCGCAACGGTTTTCTGGTGGCGTACGTGCTGCTGATGAGCGCCAGTTTCTACACCCATTACTTCACCAGCCTGTGCGTGCTGGCTCATTGGGCGTACCTGGCGCTGTTGCGTGGTGGCGGTAACCGACTGGTGCAACGCCCTGCCTGGTGGCTGGCCAACGTCGCCATCGTGGCGCTGTACCTGCCGTGGGTGCCCAGCCTGGTGGACCTGGTGCAACACCTGCCGGAACTGGCTGCCGGCAATGACGTGGGCTGGATCAGTGACGTGACGGTCGGCTCGCTGCCGTCGATGGTCTGGCAATACCTGATTCTCAGCGATGGCTTCGACCTACCGGTGCTGCTGTTCGTCGGCCTGCCCCTGGTACTTGGGGCTATCGTGGGGTGGGTGCTTTACAGCGACCGGCATCCCCTGCGCCTGCCATCACTGCTGGTGATCTACAGCGTGCTGCCGCTGCTGGTGATCTTTCTGATTTCGTTCAAGACACCGTTGCTGGTAGACCGCTACATGATGTTCTCGGCCCTGGGGCTGCCGCTGGTACTGGGCATTGCCGCCGACCGCTTGGCCCGTCGTTCCCAACCACTGGCGGTGGCGGCGGTACTTGCGTTCGTCGCCGTGCAGGCAGTGGGCCTGCAGCGCAACTATGACGTGGACGATGACCAGTTCGACAAGATGGTGAACTTCGTCAACCAGCGCTACCAGCCGGGCGATCGCATCGTAGTCAGCGATCTGTTCTGGTATTTCGGCTATTTGTACTACAACACCACTGGCGCCGAACCGCTGCTGTACACCCCGCCCAAGCCGGACGGCAGCACCGGCCGACCGACCGACTACGGCTTCGGCAACCTGGTGGATGAGGGCGCCGAGCGCATTTACGTGGATACCTTGAAGGATCTGCCCCAGGACCACCAGCGGGTATGGTTGATCAGCGGCACAGGCGACACCGACGACTTCGCCTCGATCCCGGCCCAGTGGCGCAAGGTGGACCAGACCGTGGTCGGTGACACCGAAGCGCGGCTCTACGAGCGGCCCTGATCAGGGCAGGTAGAGCTTGAAATAACCGCCGCCCAGGCTGCCACCGTTGGCCAGTTCCACCCGGCCGACGACACCGTTGCGTTGATGGCGCTCGGCGATGCGCGCCGCGAAATACAGGCCCAGGCCCGTGCTGCCGCTGACCGGGTTGATGCCCTGCACATAGGCCGACTGCGACTCGATCAGCGCCGACGGGTAGCCGGGGCCATCGTCATTGATGCCCAGCACCAGTTGCCCGTCTTCTTCCCACGCACTGATATGAATGGCACCACGGGCAAAGCGGATGGCGTTGATGATCACGTTGGCCACCACCGAGCCCACCAGTTCGCGGTCGAAGAACCCCAGCGGGCACAACACGTCCACGTCATGGCTGGCGCTGATACCCCGGCTGTCCAGTACTTCCTGGTGCCAGGCCAACTGCGCCTCGATGAAATCGTCCATCTCATGGTATTCAGGCCTCAGGGGTAACTGGTTGACGCCCAGCTTATACAGCCCCAGCAGTTGCACCATCATGCCGTTGAGGTTGGCGAACTCGTAGTCGATGACCCCGCGCTCCGCCGTACTGCGCTGCTCTTCGGGCAGGCCCTGTGACCACTTGCCATGGGCGGTCATGACCGACGACAACGAGTTTTTCATGTCATGCACGATGGAGGCGATGACCATGGAAAAGTCCAGCCCAGTGTTGTTTTCACTCATGCGCCAAACGCCCTGTTCCGCAGTTTCTGGTAACGCTCGAAGCGAGCATCGCTTTCGGGCATGTGGCCCACGGTACGCAGGCACGCCCTGCACTCTTCCAGGCCCGCGCCGGTGATCGGCACGCCCTTGGCGTGCAGCAGGCCCTGGGCCAGGTTGAGGGCGATACTGATGTTCTTCGGTTGCAGCGCCAGGGCTTGACGAAACAGCGCCTGAGCCTCGACGAAACGCCCTTCGCGATAGGCACGCACGCCCTGCTGGTTGTAGTCGATGGCAATCTTGTTGGAACCGAGGATAGCCGGGTCGTCGGTCTGCTTGGCGATGTTCTGCATCACCTGCGGGTCGTCGCCATAGATTTCCGCACAGCTCTTGAGCACGCCGACGCCCGCTTCGTCCTGACCCAGGTTCTGTAACTGCGCGGCCACCGACAGGGCGGCCTCGGCGCTGAGGAACTGGTCCATGCTCTGCAGACGGCTGACGGCCTCTTCGGCCAGCTTGGCGGCCTCTTCAGGGTTGGAGCGCTGCAGGCTGGTGGCCTTGATCAGCCGGGTGCGCACCTGGATGCCCTGGTCGTCATTGTTGTCCTTGGCGACGTCGGTGAGGGTCTGGTTCAGCTCCACGCGACTGCGCGCATCCAGGCCCGCGTCGCCCCCCTTGCTGATCAGCGCCTGGGCAAAACCCAGGTTGGTCTCGGGGTTCTTGAAACGGGAATACTGACCCTGGTTCACCGCTTGGCGGAACGCCCGGGACGCGCTATCGAAATCCTGGTTTTCCATGGCCAGCTTGCCCAGCAGGCTCTGCCGGCGCACGGCCAGGGGCGACAGCTTCACCGCGTCTTCCAGCACCTGCTGGGCGCGCTTGCCGTCGTTGCGGGCCACCAGCACGTCGGCCAGGCCGTCGTACAGTGCGGGCAGCATCGGGAACGTCTTCAGCGCGCGCTCGTACACGTCCTGGGCTTCGGCCAGGTTCTTGCGCTTGAACAGCAGGTTGCCCAAGGCACCGAAGGCCCACGGCGTGGGGCGGTCGGCCAGAATGGTCTTGAGAAACGCCTCCAGCGGCTCGTGCTGGTTGAGGTCACGCAACGCCTCTGCCTTGTAGCGATGGCACAGCGGCGCGTAACGGGCGTCTTCCTGGGTCAGGCGCGTGCACGCGGCCAGCACTTCCATCGGCAGGCCCTTGTCCAGCGCCTGCAGAATCGGCTTGAGCAGGGTCTTGCGCTGCACCAGCTTTTCCAGGCGCTGGGCCAGGCCCGCGCGGTTGAACGGCTTGGTCAGATAGGCATCGGGCTCCCATTCCAGGGCGCTCATCACCATGGCCTGGCTGTTCTCGGCGGTGACCATGATGAACACGCTTTCGTGGCTGAGCAACTTGTCCAGCATCAGGTCTTCAAGCACCTGCTGGCCATTCTTCTTGCCGTCGCCCAGGTTGAAGTCGTGCAGCACGAAATCGTAGCGCTTCTGCGCGCAAGCCTTCAGGGCCTGTTCACCGGTGTCGGCCGTGTCCACATCCTTCACGCCCAACTCGCGCAGCATGGAGCGCACCGAGCTGCGGAAATCGGAGAAGTCGTCGACGATGAGAAACGATTTTTGGTTGTACGCCAGCATGCGCGATCCCGTTGGGGGAATGAATATAAGCCTGTGGGGGCTTTCCAATACGTGGGCTATCGGCATGGGGCGGATTTTCTAGAGGTGTCGCCCCATGAATACCGCGCCTTTTCACCCGGGTGTGGGACCTACGGTAACCCGCACAGGTCACACTGCAAATGCCATTATTTTGCCACCAATGCGCATAACCGTTCGATTACCGCCATGGAGAAAAGGTAGGCGAAAAACCGGCGGCTGGCGGAAGACGAAGTACGACACCGACTGCGCGTCGCTCTTTCGCTGGCAAGCCATGCTCCCATGTTGGAGCAGAGCTTGCTCTCGAAGCAGGCACCGCTGGGCCCAGCTCAGAGACCACTACACAAGCCAAGGACCAGGTTCACCAAAACAGAAAATCGCACGGCTGGCAGATTCCCCCGCAGGACAGAGCGAAACGCTGGAAAACGTTATTCAACAAACCAATCCTGATAAATAAAATAACAACCGCACTTCTATAGCCCCTGCATAACCGCAAGCGCGAAACAACATAAAGCTTCTTGCAACTTCAACTAACATCATAGTTGATTCGCGAACATTTCACGACAGAAATCCCACAACAACGGATTCATGAAATTATTATTTCATCCATGTGCCCGGGGCCACTCGCATGACCGACAAACCCGCTGCGCCGCCGTCAATTGGCGAACAAGAACTCAACAAGGCCTATCACCCCGATGATGTCGCCGCCTTGAAACGACTTCAATCATTTTGCCCTGACTATTTCGATATCATTCAGGAGTTCGGCCTGGGTAGCCTCTGGCAACGCCCCTGCCTAAGCGCCCGGGAGAAGGAGTTGGTGGCAATCGCGGCGCTGGTAACCCAGGGTGACAGCGAGCGCGAGATACGCCAGCACTTGCATACCGCTCCCCTTCGCGGGCTGACTATCACCGACATTACCGAGTGTATCATCCTGCTCAGTATCTACATTGGCGTACCGCGAACTTACAACGCCATGGAAATCATCCGTCACCACGGGTAACCGCCCATGAATGTCGCCGACGCGCTATTCAACGTATTGAGCAAGGAGGCAGTAAGCCATCTATTCTGCGTACCGGGACAGCCCATCGATGCGCTGCTTGAAAGTGCAACTTCCGGGGGCAACATTATTCCAATTGTCGCCGCCCACGAATCGGGTGCCGCGTACATGGCTGATGGTTACAGCCGTGCGGGCGGTCGCTTTGGCGCCTGCCTTTGCATCGGTGGCCCCGGTATTACCAATACCATCACGGCGCTGGCCACGGCGCTTGCAGATCGCTCGCCTCTACTGGTAGTGACCGGGGACACCCACCGTCAGAACAGGCACCTTGGGGCCTTGCAGGATTTAGCCTGTATCGACACTTGCGCCTCAACGGTGGTCGCGCCCGTCACCGCGGCAAGCTTGACCCTGGAGGCCCCCGAACAAACACTCCGCTACCTGCGCACGTTGCTGCAGCGAATGCTCGCCCCAGCCTCTCGAGGACCGGTACAACTCACTATCCCCATGGACCTGCAGAAGGCCTTGGTTCACGAGACCTGGACACCGCTCAATGCAAGCGACTTCCATCCCCGGCCATTGGACGAGACGGGATGCCAGCGCTTTTGGCGGACCGTAGGCCCCCGCCCTCGCATCGCCATCCTGGCAGGCTCCGGATGCGTCCAGTCCGGCGCCAGCGAAGAGCTGCTCCGGTTCGCCGAACGGTTCCACATTCCGGTGGCCACGACCTTGGGGGCCAAAGGCGTGTTTCCCGAAAACCACCCGTTAAGCCTTGGCGTGCTCGGCTGGTTCGGCAATGGCCCAGCCATCCAGGCGCTCACGGGAAACGTGCTCGATACACTGGTGGTACTCGGCTCACGCCTCAACATGTTGAGCAGTCTGGGCTGGGCTCCAGGGTTGCAGCCGGCGCACGCCCTCATCGTAAACGATATCAATGCTGACGCTTTATGCAGCGCTTACCGGGTCGACTTGAGCATCAACGGTGACACCGCTGCCTTCCTGACCACCCTCAACAAGTGCAGCAAAGAGGATGGCAGGCCCTTGCTAGCTAGCCTGGCAGACCGTAAACGCTGGCTCGAAGCACTGACTCGTGGCCATCCACGCCATGAAGCCATGAGCAATACCGTCACGACCCTACTGCCAATTCATCCCGCACGCGTAGTGCACGACCTGCAGCAGGTAATAGGGGCCGACACGCTGCTGTTCTCCGACAGCGGTGCCCATGCATTTTTCGTCGGGCACTACTGGAAAAGCCTGCGGCCGCGGCGCTTCTTCACTTCCATCAAGTACATGGGGGCGATGGGCTGGGCGATCCCGGCGGCTATTGGTGCCGCGTTCGCCTGCCCAGGCGAACCCTGTGTGGTCGTGACTGGAGACGGCTGCATGCTGATGCATGGCATCGAGATCCAGACGGCGGCCCGTCATGGCCTGCCGCTGATGTGCGTGGTGATGAACAATGCCGCCCTGGGCAACCCGAAGCTGCGCGCTGACGCGGTCAACCCGGCGCTGGGCAAACTGCATGAACTACCCCTTCACGACTGGGCGGGCTTCGCAAAGGCGCTGGGGGCCACAGGCCTGACCGTTACGGATGCAGAGCAGTTGGTCCCGACGTTCAAATACGCGCTGGGGTGCGCCGGCACTGTGGTCATCGACGTACGCACCGGCAACTACCCAACCCCCACGACCGCCTTTGACCTGAGCATGAAACTCCGTGGAGTCGCCGCACGTGAGCCCCGATAAAAGCAAGGTCGCCATACTGGGTACCGGCGGATATTGCGGTCCCTGTGGGGGAAGCTCGCAATTCGATGGCTGGGCTGAGGGGCTTGATGTACACCTGATGCGACAAATCCAGCAACAGCAAGCGGAACGCGCAGGTCGACAGACCGTAGGCGTCAAAGCCGACTTGGCGGCGGGAATTGAGGCCCGAAGGGGCGAGACAGGCCGGTTGCATGGCCTGGCTCGACGCACAGCACGAACGCCCGTTTCGCAGCGTAGCGCAGGGAACGCACCGCAAGCAGCGACCGATTAGTGCACGGCCAGTTCGTGAAAAAACTCGGGCTTAGCCTTGACGACCTCCAATACTTTGGCGGCAAGACCAGTCGGGTGACGGCGGCCGCTTTCCCAGCTCTTGATCGTATCCAGGCTGGTGCCTAGAGCCTTGGCCATATCGCTCTGCGAGACGTTCAGTTGAGTCCGGATGGCCTTCACATCAGCCACGTTAAAACTGCTCTGGCGGGACGGTGGACGATGACCATTTTTGATGTCCACCGCCTCCTCAAGAGAAGCCTTCAGCTCGTCAAAAAAACTCATATCACACCTCATTTTTCAGTCGTTGAGTGAGCACTTTCAGTTCAGCTTTTTCCGCGTCCGTCAGGCTGTCCTTGGTGCTTTTGGGATAGGCCATGACCAGATAGATCACCTCAACGGTGGCGAGAAAATAGATGACTCTAGCGCTACCACTCTTGCCCTGGTTGCCGGTGGCCATCCTGATTTTGCGTAGCCCACCGGTGTTCTTGATCAGATCGCCTTTGTCCGGAGAGTCAATCAGCGTCGCCTGTAGCTCCCTGAGTTCTTCATCAGTCGCCAGCACTTTGATCTGGCGAGTAAACATCGAGGTTTCGATGAATTCAATGGCGTGGCTCACAATTCTACCCTTATCTTATAGGTGTACACTGTACACCTACGTCTAAGTACATGCACGCTTTTTGCTACGGCGAAATACGCCTCCTTAGGCTTTGTACGAAAAGAAATGTCGCAAACACCGCGTGGAACAAGCCAGCGAGACCATAGCGGCATAGCTTTTCGCGAGCTTGTCGAAGCGCGTCACGATCCGGCGGTTTTCTTTCAGCCATCCAAACATGCGCTCGATGATGTTGCGCTGTCGGTACTTTGGCCGATCGAACAGTCTGGGTAAGCCAGGCTTGGGTTTGCGCTTCATCGAGCGCAGCGGGATGACGGGTTGCATTCGATATTGATCGCAGTAGCGGCGTAGCGCTTCGGCGTCGTAACCCTTGTCGGCAAGCAACCACTTACAGCGCTTACGCGGGCGGCCAAGTTGGCGCGATGGAATGCTGACCTCGTCCAGCAGGGGTTGAGCGTGGCTGATGTCACTGGCTTGACCGCCAGAGAGAAGGAAGCGCAACGGTGTCCCGTTGGCGTCGCAGAGCATGTGGATTTTGGTTGTCAGGCCACCGCGGCTGCGGCCTAGAGCGTGATCGGCAGGCTCGTCAGGCCCCCTTTTTTCCCGGCGCCAGAAGAGGCTCGGGTTGCGCGTACTGCGGTTGAGTCGATCATCCAGGTTTGCACATCGATCAAGCCTTGCTCATTCAATCTCAGGTGCAAGCGTTTGAGCATCTGATCGAATGTCCCCTGGTTTCGCCAGCCCCGAAACCGCTGGTAAACCGTTGACCACGGGCCGAAGCGTTCCGGCATATCTCGCCACGCAGCACCCGAGCAGAGCACCCGGAGCACGCCATCAAGCATCAGGCGGGGCCGCCCCCGGCCACGGGTTTCAGTGAAGAGATCGGCAACCACAGTCCAGGCCTCATCCGAGAATTCGTAACGCTTTGCCATCACAGGATTCCTTTCCGTAGATGGCTGGAAACTCTAAAAAATTTCAGCTTCCGGGGGACACCGATTGGGTTTCTCGGGATTTCGTACAGAGCCTAGGGATAAAGGAATCGCTATACCACGATTGCTCCAGAGGCACTACACGGCAACCGCAGATGGGAAGGCCCCAGCCACACCAAGAAGCATGGCACCTCACGCCCGCACAATCTTACGGCATACGCAGAAAGAGAACATTGGTAGTTACAAAACCGAAGGACCATCGGTCGACATAGAACTATCATTGGCTCCACTCAGCAATTTACTGATATGCCGAACTCGCATCATATGCTTCCTCGCCATCAAGCCATCATAACTGGAAGTGCGAGGATACTTTAGATAGGCCACTATTATCGCATCCGCACCACTCGAGATCCCCGCCTTGATACTCTTAATCCCCTTGAAACCATCAAGCGACCTACCATAGTAAGCCACCTTAAGATAACACGACGCCAACTCTGGCTTATCAAACTTAGAATTTAGCATTACCGCTAAAACCTGCTCTCGAAGCTTACGCCGAGGAGTCTTTTCATAACGTCGAGTAATTGTTCGAACCAGCTGCTGCTCTACAGTGCTCGCCCCCTGCCTCCGCCCCTGAAGAAGCCGGACCTTTATCGAACGCAAGATCGCTAAAGGATCAACCCCATAGTGCAAGGCATTCCGGTGGTCTTCAGCCACGATGAGCGTGTTAATCAAAGAGCTGGTGATATCGCGCTCTTCTCGCCCCCGAAGCCCATCTACAACGGAACAACACTTTTGATAATCCTTAAGTACAGATTGATAGGCTACAAGTTTTACGATGGCGATCCCAAGGTAGACTGGGATTGTAGATAACCTGTAGGATGCTCGCTGAATACGGCTCTTCCACAAAGAACACTTCCTTTTGAATTTGCAGCGGTTGAGTAGAACGTGCCGGAGTACACCCCATTCGCCGATCGATAACGCCGCACCTTGATAGACATGTAAGTCGTATACTCACGCTCCTGACCTTGCTCTATGATATGAATATTCATAACACTAGAGCGAAAATAGTTTCTCTCGACAACCCCACTGACGACGCCACGCCTCTTATTCTTGCCTTCATATTCCATAGAGTGAGCGACGCAAATCTCTCCAGTCTTCTCAGACGTACCTGCAACTATATGCCCATCCGAATATACAACCAAGGTGTAGAATACCTCCATTCCTCGATAGGGATTCCTAGCAGTCTCCTCCACAGTGGTCTTAATATAAAAGGCCCCCGAGTAGTTAGCCGCCTTAATGAAAAACTCTCGAACAATGAAAAGCAACGCCGCTGCAATCAGTGCTGCAACGAGAGATCCATAGTTAGTGGACGCACCACCAAACTTGTCTATCCCGGAAAAACAGGCGAGCACAGCCTCTTGCAAAGAGGAGAAGGTAACGAGCACCGTTTCGGAAAAGGTCATGTAGCCTCGCTGGACGCATCTGAGAGAACACAGACTGGCACATTACCATCACTAAACGATCTTGGACTAGAGCCTAAGGCAAGACGAGGAGAGGGCAAGCAGAGCATCGTAGCCCTGAAGATACCGCTTTCGGATCAAGGAAGGTTACGTACAATCCGAAAACGAAAAAGCCCCACAGACCTTAATCTGCGGGGCTTCACGTAATATGGCGGAGAGATAGGGATTTGAACCCTAGGTACTGTCGCCAGTACAACGGATTTCGAATCCGTCCCGTTCGGCCACTCCGGCATCTCTCCAGTGGCGCGCATGATACCAGCACTTTTCGAAAAGGCGAAGCCTTTTGTGAAAAAAATTCGCGTGGTATCAGGCGCTTGCGTGCGCGGCCGCGGTTACAGCGGCACGCCCAGGCGCTTGGCGACTTCTTCGTAGGCTTCGATCACGTCGCCCAGACCCTGGCGGAAGCGGTCCTTGTCCATCTTTTTCTTGGTGTCCTTGTCCCACAGGCGGCAGCCGTCAGGGCTGAACTCGTCGCCCAGGACGATCTGACCGTGGAACAGGCCGAATTCCAGTTTGAAGTCCACCAGCAGCAGGCCAGCGTCATCGAAGAGCTTGTTCAGCACGTCGTTGACCTTCAGCGACAGCTCTTTCATTTTCGCCAGTTGCTCGGCGGTGCCCCAGCCGAACGCCACCACGTGGGATTCGTTGATGAACGGGTCACCCTTGGCGTCGTCCTTCAGGAACAGCTCGAAGGTGTAGGGGTTCAGCTTCAGGCCTTCTTCCACGCCCAGGCGCTTGACCAGGCTGCCAGCGGCGTAGTTGCGCACCACGCACTCGACCGGGATCATGTCCAGCTTCTTGACCAGGCACTCATTGTCGCCCAGCAGCTTGTCGAACTGGGTAGGAATACCCGCTTCTTCCAGCTTCTGCATGATGAAGGCGTTGAACTTGTTGTTCACCATGCCCTTGCGGTCCAGCTGTTCGATGCGCTTGCCGTCGAACGCCGAGGTGTCGTTGCGAAACAGCAGGATCAGGCGGTCGGCGTCGTCGGTCTTGTAAACCGACTTGGCTTTGCCACGGTAGAGTTCTTCACGTTTTTCCATGATGGGCTCCGCTTGCAGGTAGGTGGGCTAGGCGATTTCGCGCCAGTCGAGCCCTGAATCTTGATCGGCCAGTTGCAGCCAGTCCGGGTCGCACCCCAAGGTGTCGACGAAACATTGCCGGGCCAGCTGCGGCAGGTTGTTCTTGCTGCTGAGGTGGGCCAGCACCAGGTGTTGCAGGTTCTGCCAGCCCAGCTCCGACACCAGGTTTGCCGCCTGGTGGTTGTTCAAATGCCCAAAGGCGCCGCCCACCCGCAACTTGAGAAACTGGGGGTAATGCCCCCTGGCGAGCAGGTCGCGGCAATGGTTGGACTCGATCACCAAGGCGTCGAGGTCCTGATAACTGTCCATGACACGCCCGCAATACGACCCCAGGTCGGTCAGCACGCCCAGGCGCCGCTGGCCGTTGCTGAACACGTACTGGGTCGGCTCCAGCGCATCGTGCGCCACGCCCACCACGTTGATGGCCAGGGCGCCGATTTCCAGTACGTCACCGCAGGCCACGAAACCCGTGGGCTCCAGCGGCTTGCGCAGCGCACGCAGGGTGCCGCGGCTGAGGTACACCGGGATATTGTAGCGCCGAGACAGCAAACCCACGCCATGCACGTGGTCGGCATGTTCGTGGGTCACCAGGATGGCGCTCAATTGTTCGGGGTTGACGCCCAGCCGCGCCAGCCGACGCTCGGTTTCCCGCAAGGAGAAACCACAGTCGACCAGCACGTGGGTGCCTTGGTATTGGACCAGCGTGCCATTCCCTTGGCTACCGCTACCGAGAATGGCGAAGCGCACTTAACCCAGGTTGTCCTGGATCACGCTCAACACACGGCGGGCGACGTCAGCCGGGGCCACGGTGTTGATGTTCTTCTCCACGGTGACCTGGACGTTCTCGCCCACCTTGCTCAGGCGAACCTGATAGCGCTCGGCACGGGCTTCGATCTCTTCCTTGCTCGGCTCGCTGCCGAACAGGCGGCTGAAGAAGCCAGGCTGGTCATCCTTCTTGACGGGTTTCTCCGCCAGGTTGATGTAGTACAGGCCCAGGCTGCGGTTGATGTCTTCGACCTTCCACTGGCCGTGGTCCAGGGCGCGACCCACGCTGGACCAGGCGCGGTCCAGGTCGGAGCCGACGTTGAGCACCGGGTTGCCACTGCCGTCTTCGCTCAGCGCGACGCGGCTAGGGGCATCGAAATCACGGGCTGCGAGCAGCGACACCGAACCACCCTTCTGGGCGCTGCGGGTCATGCTGGCGAGCACTTCGTCGACCAGAGCCAGGTCGGTGCCGCTGTTGCCTGGCATTTTCGGGAAGTCGACTTCGGTGCTGCTGCCGGCGGGGCGCGACACGGTGGTCACGTAGACTTCACTGGTGTTGCGCTGCACGCCAGGCTCGATGCGCACGCGCACACGGGCTTCGCCATCACCGTTGCTGGCCGCGCCTTGCAAGCGCTTGGCCATGGCAGCGGACAATTCATCGAAACGCTGCCAGCTGGTGGTGAATTCACCGGTCTGCGGGCGCTCGTCGGCGATACGGAAGCCGTTGTCTTCAAAGAACTGGTGGGCCACCGGCCAGGTTTCGGCTGGCGGGTGCGCGGACAGAATCCAGCGCGACTCGCCATTCTTCTGCAAGGTGTAGTCGGTAGCTTCCTGACTAGCCTGCAACGGCAGCGGGCGCGGAACTTCGTACTCGCCGCTGCGCTGGGCTTCGTCGGCGACGTTGCGCGGGATCGGTAGCAGCGGATCAAGGCGCTTGGCTACCTGCACGTCGGGCGGGGTCTGCATGGGCGCCGTCTGACGGGCTTCCAGGTAATCACTGCCACGGTCACGGAAGTAACCATTTTCGCCCCACAGCCAACTGCAACCGCTGGTGCTCGAAATCACCACGGCAAGGGCGGAAAGACCGACCAATCGCTTCATGCGTTGTACTTCCTCAAATTAGACCAGGACGCCGGTCTGGCGCAGGGCCTGACGCAGCGTTTCGTGATAAGGGGCGCTCAACCAGGTGAGCGGCAGGCGAATGCCTTCAGGCATCAGGCCCATTTCGTGCAATGCCCATTTCACGGGAATCGGGTTGGCTTCCAGGAACAGGTTCTTGTGCAACGGCATGAGTTGTTCGTTGATGGCGCGGGCTTCGGCAGCTTCGCCACGCAGGGCAGCGGCGCACAGCTCGTGCATGGCGCGCGGCGCGACGTTGGCGGTGACCGAAATGTTGCCCTTGCCACCCAGCAGGATCAGTTCGACGGCGGTAGGGTCATCACCGGACAGCAGCAGGAAGTCGCTGGAGACGCCGGCCAGGATGTCCTTGGCGCGCTGCAGGTCGCCAGTGGCTTCCTTGATGCCGATGATGTTGCGCACGGTGGACAGGCGAATGACGGTCTCGGCCTTCATGTCGCAGGCGGTGCGGCCTGGCACGTTGTAGAGGATCTGCGGGATGTCCACGGCTTCGGCGACGTGCTTGAAGTGCTGGTACAGGCCTTCCTGGGTCGGCTTGTTGTAGTACGGGGTTACCAGCAGGCAGGCGTCGGCGCCGGCTTCCTTGGCGTTGCGGGTCAGTTCGACCGCCTCGCGGGTGGAGTTGGCACCGGTGCCGGCGATGACCGGAATGCGCCCCGCGACCTGCTCGACCACACGATGGATCACATCGATGTGTTCCTTGTAGTCCAGGGTCGCGGACTCGCCGGTGGTGCCCACGGCGACGATGGCGTCAGTGCCTTCCTTCAGGTGGAAGTCCACGAGTTTGCTGAGGCTGTCCCAGTCGAGACGACCTTCTGCGTCCATGGGTGTGACCAGTGCCACCATACTGCCCGCAATCATGCAACCGCTCCTGCCGGAAAAAGAGAGCGGTAATGGTACTGGGGCCATGTGCCTTGCACAAGCGAAGTACCACGATGCGAGCATTCCCCTTGGCGCTGCTTTTCGCTACCCTTCAGACTTTGATCGGTACCGGTGGGTGTGTTTGTCCGGTTTGCTACGTGCCAGAAGCGCCGCAAACCCTTGTTCCTGAGCCGCCGATCCCCTGCCAACGGGCGTTTTCGTACCGTTGCCGGCATAGTGCCCGGGCGCCACGGGGTCATCAGGCCCAGCCACCATGTCTGCTTTACGTACCGACCGCTCATCGCTTTAGGAATGCTGCATGTCCACCCCCACAGTTCGCGAACAATTCCTTGTCATCAGTGCCCTTGGCCCTAACCCCATGGAGCTGACCAACGTGCTGTGCCGTGCCAGCCACGACAGCCGTTGCTCCGTGGTGACCTCGCGCCTGACCCGCCACGGCGAGTACAGCGCCCTGGTGCTGCAGGTGTCGGGCAACTGGGACGCCCTGGCGCGCCTGGAAACCAGCCTCGGCTCGCTGGCCAAGAAGCACGGTTTCACTGTCAACCTGGTGCGCAGCGCCACGCTGGAAAGCCGCCCGATGTCGCTGCCCTACGTGGCGTATGTCAGCTCGGTGTACCGTTCGGACATCATCAACGAGCTGTGCCAGTTCTTCATCGACCACAACGTGGAACTGGAGAACCTGACCTGCGACACCTACCAGGCCCCGCAGACCGGCGGCACCATGCTCAACGCCACCTTCACCGTGACCTTGCCGGCCGGTGTGCAGATCAGCTGGCTGCGCGACCAGTTCCTGGACTTCGCCGACGCCCTGAACCTGGACGCGTTGATCGAGCCGTGGCGCCCACAGAACCCCATGTAAGAAAAGGACAACCCCCATGGCAGTTGAAATTGGCCAGCCGGTCGCGGACTTCGAAGCGCCGGCCACCGGCGAGCAGTCCATCCGCCTGAGCGCCCTGAAGGGCCGCCAGGTGGTGATCTACTTCTACCCCAAGGACAGCACCCCGGGCTGCACCACCCAGGGCCAGGGCTTCCGTGACCAGCACGACGCCTTCAAGGCCGCCAACACCGAGGTGTTCGGCGTGTCGCGTGACAGCCTCAAGTCCCATGAGAACTTCAAGGGCAAACAGGCCTTCACCTTCGACCTGATCAGCGACAAGGACGAGGCCCTGTGCCAACTGTTCGACGTGATCAAGCTCAAGAAGCTGTATGGCAAGGAATACCTGGGCGTGGACCGCAGCACGTTCCTGATCGACAAGGACGGTGTACTGCGCCAGGAATGGCGTGGCGTGAAGGTCCCGGGGCATGTGGATGCGGTGCTGGCGGCGGCACAGGCATTGGCCAGGAACTAGTTCTGCGGCGTTCGGGAGATCGAGCGCCGTGCGCACGGCGTTCGATCTTCGGGACGACCAAGGGCCCAGGCCATGCCCATGGCAGTCCTCCCCTACAGAATCGGCGCCACCTGCGGTTCATTCCGCGGCCACGCATCCAGCACGGCCTTGAACAGCGTCGCCAACGGGATCGCGAAGAAGATCCCCCAGAAGCCCCACAACCCGCCGAACAGCAGCACCGCGCAGATGATCGCCACCGGGTGCAGGTTGACCGCGCCAGCGAACAGCAAGGGCACCAGCACGTTGCCGTCCAGGGTCTGGATGATGCCGTACACCACCATCAGGTAGATGAACTGGTCACCCCACCCCCACTGGAACAGGGCAATCAAGGTGACCGGCACCGTCACGACCACCGCGCCCACATAGGGCACTACCACCGACAAACCCACCAGCAATGCCAGCAACGCCGCATAGTTGAGCCCCAGGGCCACGAAGGCGATGTAGGTGGCCACGCCGCAGATGATGATCTCGATCACCTTGCCGCGAATGTAGTTGGCGATCTGGCGGTTCATTTCCTGGCCCACCCGGGTGATCAACGCACGCTCGCGGGGCAGGTAGCCCTTGACCCATTGCGCGATCATGACCCGGTCCTTGAGGAAGAAGAACACCAGGATGGGCACCAGCACGAAATAGATCATGATGTTGACCAGCAACGGCAGGCTGGACAGCGAAAAAGTCAGGGCCCACTGGCCGAACTTGCCGATCTCGCCGCGTGCCGCCTCGATGGCTTGCAGTACCTGCTCATCGGACACCAGGTGCGGATAACGCTCGGGCAACAGCAACAGCAGCGACTGCCACTTGCCCAGCATGCCGGGCAGCTCGTTGAACAGAGTGATGAACTGGTGCCACAGCAACGGCACCAGCACCAGCATGAACACCGCCAGAGCGCCCATGAACAGTGCGAACACCAGCCCCACGGCGAGGCCCGAGGGCACCCGCAGACGCTCCAGCCCCGTGACCAGGCCTTGCATCAGGAACGCCAGGACCATGCCCGCCAGCACAGGTGCCAGCATGCCGCCCAGGGTCAGCACGGCGGTGAATGCCAGTACCAGCAGGACCGTGAGTACTACCGCCTGTTCATCCGAGAAGTAACGCTGTATCCAGTCGCGAAGCACTTTGAACATCAGTTTTCCTTGTTATGGCACGCAGCACGCAGGGCACTCAGGCTTTCCTGAGCCAGTAGGTGTAGACCCCACCCTGTACAGTTTCCTGTAACAGCGCATGACCTGCCAACCGGGCGAAAGTCTGAAAATCGCGCTGGGAACCGGCATCGGTGGCAATCACCTTCAGCACCGCCCCGGCCTGGAGCCGATTTAGCTCCATCTTGGCCTTGAGCAATGGCAATGGGCAATTGAGACCGCTGGCATCAAGCTCGGCGTCACACTGTACAGCGTCGGTCATGGGCTTTTTTCTCCAGGGCAAGGCAACGCGGGCAGGCAGGCCGCCTAGGATACCCCAAGCACGCGCACCTCTGGTCCTCGGCGGATGACACGGCTACAGTAAGGTCTTTCTCGACCAAGAGCCCCGTGCATGTCTCTATTGCGCCCTACCCTGCTGACGCTTGCCTGCCTGCTGGCCCTGCCGGGGCATGCCGACGACTTGCCGTCACTTGGCGACGCCAGTTCGGCCATTGTCTCCCCCCAGCAGGAACATGACCTGGGCCGCGCCTGGCTGGGCATGTTGCGTAGCCAGGTCGGCCAGTTGTCCGACCCGCAGCTCAAGGATTATGTCGAAACCACGGTGTACCGCCTGGCCGAGAGTAGCCAGCTGCAAGACCACCGCCTGGAGTTCATCCTCATCGACAGCAAGGAACTCAATGCCTTCGCGGCGCCTGGCGGTATCGTCGGGGTCAATGGCGGGCTGTTCCTCAATGCCGACACCGAAGGCCAGTATGCCGGCGTGATGGCCCACGAACTGTCTCACTTGGCGCAACGCCACTTCGCCCGTGGCGTGGAAGAACAGCAGCGCATGCAGCTACCGGTGATGGCAGCGTTGCTGGCCGGCATCGTGCTGGCTGCAACGGGGGGCGGGGAAGCCGGCATGGCGACCATCATGGGCAGCCAGGCAGCCGCCATTCAGTCCCAACGGGCGTTTTCCCGGGAGAACGAGGCCGAGGCCGACCGCGTGGGCCTGGTCACCCTGCAAAGGGCCGGGTACGACCCACGCAACATGCCTGACATGTTCGAGAAGCTGGCGCGCCAATACCGCTTCGATGCCAAGCCACCGGAATTTCTGCTGACCCACCCGGTCACCGAGGCGCGGATCGCCGATACCCGCAACCGCGCCGAGCAATTTCCGCACGGGGGCGTCGAAGACAGCCTGCGCTACCAGTTGATCAAGAAACGCGTGGAGCTGTTCTACGAGGACACCCCTGGCATGGCCGCCAAACGCTTCCGCGCCCTGCTGGACGAAAACCCCAAGTCGGACCCGGCCCGCTACGGCCTGGCCATTGCCCAGATAAAAAGCAGCCAGTTCAACGATGCGCGGGAAAACCTCAAGCCGCTGCTGGCCAAGGCGCCCAACGAGATCGTCTACAACCTGGCCGAGGTAGACCTGGACATGGCCAGCAACCACCTGGCCGACGCGCAGTCGCGGGTGGACCGCCTGCTCGGCCTGTACCCCGGCAACTTTCCGCTCAACCAGGTGCGCGTCGACCTGCTGATCAAGCAGAGCCGCACCGCCGATGCGGAAAAGGCGCTGGAAGACCTGCTCAAGTCGCGGCCCAATGACCCGGACGTCTGGAACCAGGTGGCCGACACCCGTGGCGCCAATGGCAACATCATCGGCCTGCACCAGGCCCGCGCCGAATACTTCGCCCTGGAAGGCGATTTCCGCCAGGCCCAGCAGCAGCTGGACTTCGCCAAGCGCCGGGCGGCCAACAACTTCCAGCTGGCCTCGCGCATCGATGCGCGGCAGAAGGACCTGGCGGAGCAGGAGCGCATGGTCAAGGAGATGATGCGCGGCTAGGGAATGCCGGTTCCACCGTGCTGGCGTGGGGTGTTGTGCTGCACAACGCGCGGCGTGGATTGGGCTATACTTTTTTCCCGCCCCGGAAGGAGTTAGCCGCGCCAACGGTTTTTTTCGTTGCACGTTCGACAATTTTTTCACCATTGGCGGCCAGCGTCTAAGCTTCAGGCAGGTACGATGAATTTACCTGACCGGGCTGACGACTATGGGCGCTTTGTGGCAGACAGAACCCACCAGGACTGCGGTCCCCACCGACAGCCCGGCTAACCCCACACCGCCGAAAAGCCCACGCCAGCGCCGCTTGTGGCGCCGCCTGTTCTGGCTGCTGGTAGTGGTCGCCCTGGTGGCGCTGGCCTTTGCCATGCGTGCCGAAATGCGTACCTCCAAGTTGCAGTCGCGCGAATTCAGCCGTTACGCCAAGGACCTGACCTACACCCTGGCCCCCGGCCCCAGCGACTCCATTGCCTACCCCGGCGAAGGCCCCTTCGACAAGCGCCTGGGCTATAGCGACCTGGGCCAGTTCCTGCCCCGCCTGATCAAGCGCGAATACGTGGTCAAGGAACAGACCCGCTTCTCGCCGTCGCTCATGGCCTACTACGACCGCGGCCTGTTCATTCCCTACGAGGAAAAGATCCAGGCCGGCCTGTCCATCACCGACTGCCGTGCCGACGTGCTCTACGAGTTTCACTACCCGCAGCAACTGTACGCCCAGTTCCAGGACATTCCACCGGTGGTGGTCAACAGCCTGCTGTTCGTGGAAAACCGCAGCCTGCTGGACCCACGCGAACCGCTGCTCAACCCGGCGGTGGACTGGCCGCGGTTCGGCAAGGCCGCCTATACCCAGGTGGCGAAGGTGTTCTCCCTGCCAGGGCAATCGGCCGGCGGCAGCACCTTGGCCACGCAACTGGAGAAGTACCGGCACTCCCCCGACGGCCTGACCGTGTCAGGTGGCGAAAAGATTCGCCAGATGGTCTCCGCCAGCGTGCGCGCCTACCAGGACGGCCCGCAAACCCTGGAAGCGCGCCAGCGTATCGTGCGCGACTACCTTAACAGCGTGCCGCTGTCGGCAGTGCCCGGCCACGGCGAAGTGCACGGCATGGCCGAGGGCCTGCGCGTATGGTACGGCTCGGATTTCCAACGGGTGAACCAGGTGCTGCGCTCGACCGACAGCAGCCCCAAGGCCTTGGCCGAACGTGGCCTGGCACTGCGTGAAGTGCTGTCGCTGATGATTGCCCAGCGCCGCCCTTCGCACTTCCTCAACAGGGGCCACGATGAGCTGGCGGAGCTGACCAATAGCCATATCCGCCTGCTGGCCGCCAACAATGTCATCGACCGCCCCTTGGCTGATGCCGCCCTGGCCAGCAAGGTCAGTTATCGCGACTGGGTGCAGCAACCGACGATCCAGCCAGTGGAGAGCAACAAGGGCATCAGCGTGGCCCGCAGCCGCCTGTCGATGCTGCTCAACCGGCCACTTTACGACCTTGACCGCCTTGACCTGTCAGCCACCACCACCTTGCAGAACGACCTGCAAACCCAGGTCACCGAGTACCTCAAGCACCTCGCCGACCCCGCCTTTGCCCAGCAACTGGGACTGATCGGCGAACACCTGCTGACAGCCGCCAGTACCCCGGAAGTCAAATACAGTTTCACCCTGATGGAGCGCACCGCCGATGGCTCGCGGGTGCGGGTGCAGACCGACAACACCGACCAGCCCTTCGACATCAACGAAGGCAGCAAACTGGAACTGGGCTCCACCGCCAAGATGCGCGTGCTGACCAGCTACCTGGAGATCATCAGCGAACTGCACGACCGCTTCGCCGGCCAGTCGCCGGTGGCGCTGAAAAAAGTCGATATCAATGAGCAGGACCGCCTCAGCCGCTGGGCCGTGGACTACCTGGCCCAGGCCAAGGACCAGAGCCTCAAACCCATGCTCGACGCCGCCCTGGAGCGCAAGTATTCGGCCAGCCCGGGTGAGAGCTTCTTCACCGGTGGCGGAGCCCATACCTTCAAGAACTTCCGCAACGAAGACAACGGCCGCATTCCCACACTCAAGGAAGCCCTGCGCGAGTCCATCAACCTGCCCTTCATTCGCCTGATGCGCGATATCGTGCGTTACACCACCTACAACGGCCCGAACAACAGTGCCGAACTGCTCAAGGACGACGGCGACCCGCGCCGTCAGGAATACCTGGCGCGCTTCGCCGACAAGGAAGGCAGTGACTTCCTGCTGCGCTTCTACAAGCGCTACCAGGGCAAGACAACGGCCGAGCGCCTGGACACCTTCCTCGACGGCCTGCACCCTACCGCCTCGCACCTGGCCGCCGTGCACCGCTACCTGTACCCCACTGCCAGCGAGGCGACCTTCGAAAGTTTCGTGCGCTCGCACCTGGGCAAGGGCGAAACCGTCACGCCCAAGCGCCTGGGCGAATACTACGACAGCTACGGCCCGGGCCACTGGGACTTGCCCGACCAGGGCTACATCGCCCGGGTGCACCCGCTGGACCTGTGGCTGGTGGGCTACCTGATGCAGCACCCGGACGCCAAGTTCAGCGAAGCGGTGACCGCCAGCCATTTCGAACGCCAGGAAGTCTATGGCTGGCTGTTCAAAAGCCGCCACAAGAGCGCCCGCGACAGCCGCATCCGCACCATGCTGGAGATCGAAGCCTTCCTCGACATCCACCGGCGCTGGGCGCGCCTGGGCTACCCGTTCGACCACCTGGTGCCGTCGCTGGCCACCGCCATCGGCAGCTCGGGTGACCGCCCGGCCGCCCTGGCCGAACTCATCGGCATTATCCAGAACGACGGCGTGCGCCTGCCGGTCCTGCGCATCGACAGCCTGCATTTTGCCGCAGGCACGCCGTACGAAACCGAAGTCATCGCGGCCCCTGACAAGGCTCGCCAGGTGCTCAAGCCGGAAATCGCCCAGGCCATGCGCGAAGCGTTGTCACAGGTGGTGGACGCCGGCACCGCACGGCGCGTATCCGGCAGTTTCAAGACCGCCGACGGCACCGCACTCGTGATGGGGGGCAAGACCGGTACCGGCGACAACCGCATCGAGAGTTTCGGCGCACGCGGGCGAATACTGGGCTCCAAAGCCATCAACCGTACTGCCACGTTCGTGTTCTACATAGGCGAGAACCACTTCGGCACGCTCACCGCCTTCGTCCCTGGGCGCGCTGCCGAAGGCTTCCGTTTCACCTCGGCTTTGCCAGTGCAGGTGCTCAAGGGCATGGCGCCGATGCTGACGCCGTACCTGCAACCGGGCGGTGAAACCCAATGCAAGGCCCCCGCCCAGACGACCGCGGCCCGCTGATATCCCCCTGTGGGATCGGGCGAGGCTCGCTCCCACGAAAAACCCCGCGGCCCACGTCTTGCCAGATGAGAACCATTCGTCTTTTCCACTTGCGCAAACACAAAGATATATCTTAAGCTATATCTTAAGAAACCAAGCGAAGAGAAGAAGACGATGAGAGACCACCATCACCCCCGCAGAGAATTGGGCGACGGCCACGACGGCCTGGAACGCCGCCCCGGGCGCGAACGCGGCGGCCGCGGCCCTCGTGTGTTCGCCCCCGGCGACCTGAAATTGCTGTTGCTGGCCCTGGTCGCCGAGCAGCCCTGCCACGGCTACGACCTGATCCGCCAGATCGAAGGCATGTTCGACGGCGCCTACAGCCCCAGCCCCGGCGTCATCTACCCCACCCTGACATTCCTGGAAGAAAGCGAACTGATCCAGGGCGATGCCCAGGGCGGCAAGAAACTCTACACCGTGACCGACGCTGGCCGTGCCTCGCTGGCCGAACAGACCATCGCCCTGGACGGCGTGCGCACGCGCATCGACGTCAGCAAGCGTTCATTGCGCGGCCATGACCGCCCGGCCGAGATCCACGAAGCCGTCCATAACCTGCGCCATGCTCTGCAATTGCACCATGGACGCTGGAGCCCTGATGAGATCGCGCGGGTCCGTGACCTGCTCAACAGTACCGCCAAGGCCATCGTCGATGGCCCCGCCACCACTCAACACCCTCAGGAGAAGTCCGTATGAAGCCAGAGAATACCCAGGGCGTGCACCGCGTCATGCATGAAATCAAGCGCCGCCGCCTGGATGTGCTGCGCGTTGCCGAGCTGACCCCGCGCATGCGCCGTATCACCGTGGGCGGCCCGGAGCTGGAGGGTTTCCTGAGCCTGGGCGCCGACGACCACATCAAATTGATGTTCGCCCGCAACGCCGAAGAGCAGGCCGCCCTGCAAACCCTGAAACTGGGCGGCCCCAGCGACGGCGGGCCGAAACCGGCCATGCGCGACTACACCCCGCGGCGCATCGACCTGGCCAAGGGCGAACTGGACATCGACTTCGTGATCCACGGCGACGGCCCCGCGTCTACCTGGGCTGAACAGGCCGCGCCCGGCCAGCACCTGTACATCGGCGGCCCACGCAGCTCTACCATCGTGCCGGATATCTTCGACAGCTACCTGCTGATCGGCGATGAAACCGCTATCCCCGCCATCGCCCGCCGCCTGGAAGAACTGCCGGCCAACCGCAAGGCGCTGGTCGTGATCGAGATCGAGGATGCCCGTGAGCAGCAAGTGCTGAACAGCGCCGCTCAGGTGGAGGTGATCTGGGTAGAGCGCCACAGCCGTGAGGATGCGCTCGTGGCCACGGTTGCCGGTTTGACCATACCCCAAGGCCAGCTATACGCCTGGGTGGCCACCGAAGCAGCACTCTCGCGCCGAGTGCGCAAGGTACTGCTGGATGACCACCACCTGGGCGACACCGCCGAGGTCAAGGCCGTGGGCTACTGGCGCCTGGACGAGAACGACGAGGGCTGACGGCCCTTATCCGGTGACCTGCCGCTGGCGCTTGCCACGCCAGCGGTCCAGGCCCACCAGCAGCAGGGAAATGATCACGAAGCCCAGCAGAATCGCCAGGGCGTTGACCAGCACGCGGCCGTAGCCCAGCGTGCCCACATCAATGAACGGGTACGGGTACACCCCGATCGCGTTGCCACGCAGCAGGCAATAGCCGAAATAGGCAACCGGGTACAGCGACCACGCCACCACGTGCCGCACCTGCAAGGTGCCCTTGGGCACGCACCACCACCAGAACACCACGAACACTGGCGGCATTATGTCGTGCAGCAGTTCATTGACCACCCACTGCACCCCCTGGGGATTCCAGGTATTGCGCAGCAGCAGACTGTACGCCAGGCCTACCAGAATGATGCTGGCCGTCACCCCAGAACTCACCCACGGCCGCAACCAGAACGATGGCGCGCCTTCACCTTCATGGCGGGCCGCGGCCGTGAGCACGGCGGCCACCAGGGTGTTGGTCAGGATGGTGAAATAGCCGAAGAAATGCAGCACCCCACCCACCAGGCTGGCCTGGTCGGCCAGCCGCGCCTGCAGGATAAGCAGCAACTGCACCGTCAGGGCCAGCCATGCCACCCAGGCCGCGGTGGTGACAAGCAGGTGCAAGGGGCGCGAAGGTAGCGATGGGGGCATATAAGGTCAGTCCTCGACAGGTCGTTTGGTGCGGGCCAGCTTCACGTACAGGCGCTCCACTTTCTCTCGCGCCCAGGGCGTCTTGCGCAGAAAGGTCAGGCTCGACTTGATGCTGGGGTCGCTCTTGAAGCAACGGATATCAATGCGCTCGGCCAGCCCTTCCCAGGTGTAATGAATAACCAGGGCATTGAGGATCTGCTCGAGCGTGACACCGTGCAGCGGGTTTTGAGTGGTCTGGGTCATGCCAGGCTCCAGGCGAGTGAGGGGGGTGCGCACCATAGCCGAGCCTTGCGACAGCGGGAAGAGCTTACCGCCCTGGCGTGATGTCGCTGATCGGCCTAATCGGCGCGCGTTGTAGGATTCTTCCTAAATCTACCACCCCGCAACCCCCTCCCCGTTAAACGTCAGGTTCGACCAAACGTTGGAACCCTGACGCTGAAGAAATCTTTCAGGCCGTTTAGGGCCATGTTCCGGGGCCACGGGTTGGTCTGGCCATTGTTACGCCACCCGTAACTATGCATGTTGTGCTTGCATCTTTTAATAATAAAAAAACCTCTATATCCTCCGCCCCCCGCAAGTGAAACGATTTTTTTGCGTAATAAAACCTACATTTTGCAGTGACTTCTAAACAGCATTCTAAAATGTACCGTTTGGTTAATAATTAAAGATCCTTATAAATGCCAAAATTCGAACTTCGCCGTGCTCGTGCCGCCGGCCGCTTCACCGTATCGCCAGCCCTGCGCCTGCTGGGCGGCCTGACCGCCATCGGTATTGCCTCCTGCGCCCAGGCCGCACCGGCCTTCGACGCCGATTCGCCTTACATGTCCGGCGACTGGGGCGGCAAGCGTACCGAGCTGCATGACCTGGGCTACGACTTCAAGCTGGAGTACGTCGGTGAAACAGGTTCGAACCTGCACGGTGGCTACAACCATGACCACGCTACCCGCTACAGCGACCAGTTCGCCCTGGGCATGCACATGGACCTGCAGAAGATCCTGGGCTGGCACGACGCCGAGTTCCAGTTGACGCTGACCGACCGTAACGGTGACAACATCACCAACGACCGCGTGGCCGACCCGCGCACCGGCGGCATCAGTTCCTCCCAGGAAGTCTATGGCCGCGGCAGCATCGTGCGGATCACGCAGATGTACTACCAGCAGAAGTTCTTCGACCAGAAGCTGGACATCAAGGTGGGCCGTTTCGGTGAAGGCGAAGACTTCAACAGCTTCCAGTGCGACTTCCAGAACCTGGCGTTCTGCGGTTCGCAGGTGGGTAACTGGGCCACCGGTATCTGGTACAACTGGCCCGTCAGCCAGTGGGCAGCCCGGGTCAAGTACCACCTGAACGACGAAATCTATGCCCAGGTCGGCGCCTATGCGCTGAACCCGAGCAACCTGGAAAATGGTAACGGTTTCAAATTGAACAACGCCGGCAACGAAGGCGCCGTGCTGCCGGTCGAGCTGGTGTGGGCCCCACACGTCAACGGCCTGCCGGGCGAATACCGCGTGGGTTACTACTACAGCACCGCCAACGCCAAGGATGTCTACAAGGACAACCATGGCCAGCCAGCGGCCCTGAGCGGCGACGACTACCGCTCCAGCTCCAGCAAGCATGGCTACTGGCTGACGTTCAACCAGCAACTGACTTCCCAGGCCAGCGACAACGCCCGCGGCCTCAGCGTGTTCGGCAACGTCACCGTGCACGACAAGAAGACCAACATGGTCGACAACTATGTCCAGGCTGGCGTCGTCTACAAGGGCCTGTTCGATGCCCGTCCAAAGGATGACATCGGTATCGCCCTGGCGCGTATCCACGTCAACCCGGCGTACCGCAAGAACGAAGAAGCCACCAACGAAGCCAACGGCGTGACGGACTACAACGATCCGGCCTACATGCCGATCCAGCGCACCGAAAGCAGCGCCGAACTGAACTACGGCGTGCACGTCACCAACTGGCTGACCGTGCGCCCGAACCTGCAATACATCAAGCACCCGGGCGGTGTCGACGAAGTCGATAACGCGCTGGTCGCCGGTATCAAGATCCAAAGCTCTTTCTAACAACAATTCAACTTTACGGAAGAAGTTACCCAGACTGCGAGCGTAGGACGTTTCTGAACTATGCTCGAATACTCAAACGTAACGGAGAAACCACACTATGAGCACTGACAGTGCTTTCGGTCGGTCTCGCCTGGCTCCGAGCTTGCTCGGCCTGGTGATGCTGCTAATGGGCCTCGGCCTTCTGGTCGGGGGTGTCAAACTCGCCACCCTGGGCGGCTCGCTGTACTACGTCATTGCCGGACTTTTCCTTGTGGTGACCGGTGTGCTGGTGCTGATGGGGCGTTCCATCGCCCTGGGCATCTACGCCGTGTTCCTGCTGGGCAGCACCGTCTGGGCGCTGGCTGAAACCGGCCTTGACTGGTGGCAACTGGTGCCACGCCTGTCGCTGTGGTTCGTGCTGGGCCTGCTGCTGTGGCTGCCCTGGTTCCGCAAGCCGCTGGTACTGCGTGAAGCCGCTCCCAAGGGCACGTCTGTCCTGGGCGTTGCCGTTGTCCTGGCTGGCGCCTGCGCCGTGGCCGCCCAATTCACCAGCTACGGTGACATCAGTGGTGACCTGGGCCGTGACGGCACCGACATGGCCAGCGCCGCCCCGGCCCAGCCTGACGGCGAGTGGCAGTCGTACGGCCGCACCGAGTTCGGTGAACGTTATTCGCCGCTCAAGCAGATCACCCCGGACAACGTCGGCAAGCTGACCGAAGCCTGGCGCATCCGCACCGGCGACATGCCGACCGACAAAGACCCGGTAGAGCTGACCAACCAGAACACCCCGCTGAAGGTCAACGGCATGCTGTATGCCTGTACCGCCCACAGCAAGGTACTGGCCCTGGACCCGGACACCGGCAAGGAAATCTGGCGCTATGACCCACAGATCCAGGGTCCCAATGGCAACGATTTCCGTGGCTGGGCGCACATGACCTGCCGTGGTGTGTCGTACTACGACGAAGCTGCCTACAGCAAGTCTGACGTGCCAAGCGTTCCGGCCGCACTGTCGACCGCTGGCCAGGCCGTGGCCACCAGTTGCCCGCGCCGCCTGTTCCTGCCGACCGCGGACGCCCGCCTGATCGCCCTGAACGCCGACACCGGTAAAGTCTGTGAAGACTTCGGTGACAAAGGCGTGGTGAACCTGCGCGCCAACATCGGCAAGTTCACCCCTGGCGGCTACTACGCCACCTCTCCTGCCGCCATCACCCGTAACCTGGTGATCATCGGCGGCCACGTGACCGACAACGAATCCACCGACGAGCCTTCGGGCGTGATCCGTGCATTCGACGTGCACGACGGCCACCTGGTCTGGAACTGGGACGCCGGCAACCCGGACGACACCGCACCGATCGCCGAAGGCAAGTTCTACACCCGCAACTCGCCGAACATGTGGTCGCTGGCCAGCGTCGACGAGAAGCTGGGCATGGTCTACCTGCCACTGGGCAACCAGATGCCTGACCAGTGGGGCGGCAACCGTACCCCTGAGTCGGAGAAATTCAGCGCCGGCACCGTGGCCCTGGACATCGACACGGGCAAGCTGAAGTGGAACTACCAGTTCACTCACCACGACCTGTGGGACATGGACGTACCGAGCCAGCCTACCCTGGTTGACATCAAGACAGCCGAAGGCGTGAAACACGCCCTGGTGCAGCCGACCAAGCAAGGCAGCCTGTACGTGCTGGACCGCACGACCGGCCAGCCGATCGTGCCGATCCAGGAAGTGGACGCACCGAAAGGCGCGGTCGAGGGCGACCATTCTTCGCCAACCCAGGCGCGTTCGGAGCTGAACCTGCTGCCACCTGAGCTGAATGAAAAGGCCATGTGGGGCGTCACCCCGTTCGACCAACTGCTGTGCCGCATCCAGTTCAAATCGCTGCGTTATGAAGGCCAGTACACCCCGCCGTCGGTCCAGGGCAGCATCATCTACCCAGGCAACGTCGGTGTGTTCAACTGGGGCGCGGTATCGGTGGACCCGGTTCGCCAGATGCTGTTCACCAGCCCGAACTACATGGCATTCGTCTCCCAGCTGGTGCCTCGCGCCAAAGTGGACGCCAGCAGCAAGCGTGAAAGCGAAACCAGCGGCGTGCAGCCAAACACCGGCGCGCCTTACGCGGTGATCATGCACCCGTTGATGTCGCCGTTCGGCGTACCGTGCCAGGCTCCGGCCTGGGGTTACGTGGCCGGTGTCGACCTGACCACCGCCAAGGTGATCTGGAAGCACAAGAATGGCACCAGCCGCGACAGCTCGCCGATCCCGCTGAACCTGACGCTGGGCGTGCCTAGCATGGGTGGTTCGATGGTCACCGCGGGTGGCGTTGGCTTCCTGAGCGGCACCCTGGACCAGTACATCCGCGCTTATGACGTGAAAAACGGCAAGAAGCTGTGGGAAAGCCGCCTGCCGGCTGGCGGTCAGTCGACGCCAATGACCTACACCGGCAAGGACGGCGAGCAGTATGTGCTGTCGGTTGTCGGCGGCCATGGCTCGCTGGGCACCAAGATGGGCGATTACATCATTGCCTACAAGCTGTCCAAGTGATGGTGTGATGTGATGCGGTAAAAAACGGCTCCTTCGGGGGCCGTTTTTTTTGGGTAGGAATTGGTCTGCGCACTGCGGATCTGTAATGGTGCCGACAAGGCGGTCGAGGTGATCTTTCAGGCATGACCGGCCCGAAACAGACGTTGGAGCAGAGCTTGCTCGCGAAGCGCCGTGCGGACGGCGCTCGATCTTGAGAACGCCGGAGCATTCAAGCCTTGCACACCCCGATCTGCCCCCCTACCTCCCAATAACCTCCCCCCGCATCGGCGCCAACCTCGCCAACAACCGGTTCTGCGCCGGCACCGGCACATGCCTGTCCTCCATGGCCTTGATCAGGTCCTCCACCAGGGCATTGAAATCACTGCGCGTCAGGTTCTGCCCCTTGTGCGACTCAGCCATGGTATCGCCGGTGTAGGTGCAAGGCCCACCCGCCTCCACGCAGAACTGCTCCACCAATTTGTCCCGCAGGCGCGAGATGTTGACGTTGCGAAAATGCTCGACGATGCGGTCGTCGTGGGCGATGTGCAGCAGCATGCCTTCGACGATCGCAGTAATTCCGGGCTTGGCGCCCAGGTCGCGGTACAGGCTATCATCCGTGGGCGGTTGGGTGTTGGCGGCGCAGGCGCCCAACAGCAACACAGAGGCAAGCAACACGCGGCGGATCATCAGTAACTCCCCTGAATCGACAGGTACGTGCCATTCTGGTTGTCCAGCGTGGCGATTTCGCCCAGGCGGGCGTACGCCAGCACCACCGCGATGTGCTTGTTGGGGAACCAGCCCACGAATACGTCGGCCCAGTCGCTCTCACCGGAGAACGACAGGTTGTCGGGCTTCTCCTTGTACTCAACGCCCAGCGCCCAGCGTGGGTTGAACAGCACCGCCGCCGATGCTTCCTTCAGCACGCTGCGGGTGTCGCGGCGGTCGCCACCAAAACCCAGCACGCCCAGTTCGTTGGCGCGGCTGTAGCGCAGGTTGCCGTTGAGCAGCACGTCGTAACCGAAGGCCCCCCCGAGGAGCAGCCGGCTGGCAGCCAGGTAGCCCTCCACGTCGGAGTCGCGCTGGGCGCCCACCAACCGTGGAATCTCGAAGTTGTTGTCGTGCTTGTACTCCAGGCCCAGGGACACCTGGGGCAACTGGTCGTAGATCAGGTCGCCGAACAGCCGCACTTTCACGCCGAAAATGTCTTGCCCCAGGCTGTCCTGCGGCAAACCGAACTTGTGCACCAGGCTGCCCAGGTCAAACCGCTGGTGAGCGTAAGACACCTCCACGCGGTTGTCGTAACTGGCGGCCAGGCCCACCACGTCCAGGTTGTAGTCCGGCAGGTCTACGTGGGTGCCGAAAGCCGTTGCGCCCCACTCGCCCTGCTCGCCGTAGCCGGCCAGCACCGCCCAGGGGTTGATGCCACCGCCCGCGGGGCCGTCCAGGCTGGAGGCGCCGCCGGTGGCCAGCAGGCGGCCCTGGTCGGCCATCGCCACCGAGGACAGGCACAGGGAACACAGCAACAGGGACAATCGACGCGTCATCTTCAGTGCACCATCGCAGGCAGGGTAGGCAGGGGTAGCTTCATCCAGGCCTCGAACGCCGACGCCGTGAGCGGCCGACTGATGAGGTAACCCTGGGCGGTATCGCAGTGCCAGCGCTCCAGCAGGCGCAGGCTGTGTTCGTACTCGACGCCCTCGGCCACCACCTTGAGGCCCAGGTTGTGGCTCATTTCGATGGTGGAGCGCACGATCACCGCGTCTTCGCTGGTTTCGTCCAGGTTGCGGACGAAGGACTGGTCAATCTTCAGTTCCTGCACCGGCAGGCGTTTGAGGTGCGCCAACGATGAATACCCAGTGCCGAAATCGTCCACCGACAGGCTGATGCCGCATTCGCGCAAGCGGTTGAGCACTTTGAGGGCTGACTCCGGCTCGCGCATGATCGCGCTTTCGGTGATCTCGAAGATCAATTGGCTGGCCGGCACGCTGTACAGCGCCAACAGGGTGTTGACCCGATCGGCCAGGTCCTGGCCCAGCAGGTCATCGGCCGAAATGTTCAATGACAACTGCACCCGCAAGCCGCGAAGGTTCCACTCACCCACCTGCCGAATCCCCTCCTCGATCACCCAGCGGGTCAGCAACTGAATGCTGCCGGTGCGTTCGGCCAGCTCGATGAATTCCCCCGGCGAAACAATCCCCAGTTGCGGGTGGTGCCAGCGCAGCAGGGCCTCCGCCTTGCGTACCTTGCCGTCGCGGATGTCCAGTTTGGGCTGGTAATTGAGCAACAGCTCGCCATTGTCGGCGGCGCGGCGCAGGTCGCGGATCAGGCGGATCTGGCGCTGGTGGGCCAGGTCGCGGCCCTGTTCGTAGACCTGCAGGCGCCCGGGCATCATCGCGGCGTCCTTGAGGGCCACCGCGGCGCGGCTGATCAGCGCTTCGGCGTGGTCGCCATCGGCCGGGTAGGCCGCGATGCCGATACGGCAATCGATGGCCACGTCATGCCCCTTGAAACGGTGCGGCTTGAGCAGCAGTTGCTGAATCTTGTCCGCGCGAGCCACCGCGCTGTCACTGTCAGTATGTTCGAGCAGCAGCAGGAATTCGTCGGCGATCAGGTGGGCCAGGGTGTCGCCCGGCGTCAGGGTGGCCTGCAGGCGCTGCCCCACCAGGTGCAGCAGGCCGTCGATGAACACCGACCCGGCGCCGTCGCTGAGGGCCCTCAGGTTATCGATACCCAGGTAGACCAGCGCAACCGGCCGCTGGGCGGCGATGGCGCTGCTCAAGCGCTCCATGGCCAGGGTACGGTTGGGTAGCCCGGTGAGGCTATCGTGCAGGGCATTGTGGGCCAATTGCTGCTCGCGTTCGGCGATGCCCACGCGCATGTGGTTGAAGGCGTTGGCCAGCACGCCCAATTCGTCCCGGCGCTCCAGGTCCACGGGGGTCTGGTAGTCACCGGTACCGATGCGCTGCGCGGCCTGCGCCAGCATCTGCACGGGTTGCGAGACACTGCGCGCCAGCAGCAGGGCACCGATCAGCGATGCCGCCAGGGCAGCGATGGCAATGAACAGGATGGTGTTGTCGAGCGCCGAAAATGCCTGCAACGCCTCGTCCAGCGGGCTCTGCAACAGGGCAATGACCTGGCCGCCATCGTTGTTGTCGAGCATCAACGGCTGGCTGAGGTACGTGCGGTCATCATGGGTGGCCTGGGACACATGGTTGCTGTTGGCGTGCTCCAGCATCCAGTTGGTGATGGCCGGCTGCAAGCCGGCGGGCTGGGTACTGACCAATTTGCCCAGCTGGCCATCGTCGCGCGACAGGAACGACACCTCCAGGTTGGTGAGGTTGTGCAGTTCCTGGGCCAGGGCATCGTCCATGACGAAGCCGATCACCACGCGGCCAATCGGCAACGGCGCCATCACCGGTGCTTCCACCAGCAGGTGTGGCTCACCACGCAGCGGCACGATGAGCATGGCCTGGTTCTGCCGTCGTGCGTCGCGCAGGGCCTGGTCATAGCGAAAACGGCTGCCGTCCTCGAGCTCGGCGACGGTGCTGGCCATGACCTTGCCGTCCATGCTCAGCAGAATCATGTCACTGGCGCCGATGCGCGCGCCATGGTTGGCGAGGGCTGAGCGGATGGTAGCCGAATCGCCGCTGGCCACGGCGTCGCGAAAACCGAAGTCGGCGGCCAGCAGTTGCGCGGCATCCTTCAGGCGCTTGCCGCGCACGTCCAGCAGGCGCTCGAACACCCGCGAGCCCACCTGCAACTGCTCGCTGGCCTGAACCCGTACCGCATCGGTGGTGGCCAGTTTGACCGACAGGGTCAAGGCCGCGATCACCACCAGCAGCAAGAGCGTCAGGACGCAGGCTATGCGTGCCTGGAAACTACTTCTCAGTTTCACGGACAGCTTTATTGAACGCATCGCCGAAGCCACTCGTTTCAGGAGCATGAGGGGTATCAGCCGCCAGCGGCTCTACCGTGAGGTTCCAGGAGCGCTGCAGGCCAATGGCGGCAACGTCGATGGTGCCTCCAGGGCTCACGCGCTGGTCGGGCAACTGCGGGTGCCACAGGGTGGCCTGATAGCGGCCGGGGGGCACATCGAGGCTCAATGTGCCGTCGGCCCCGCTGACCGCGAACCAGGGGTCATCGGTCACGTAGATGTAACCCAGCATCCAGTCATGAATATTGCAACCCAACACCACCACGCCGGGTTTGTCGAACAGCAGCGGGTCGGTCGGGGTGCCTTCGTACAGGCGCAGTTCAAAGCGCTTGGCCGGCGAGAACGAGTACACCTGGTGACGAATGTTGTCGCTGTTGGGGAAGCGAATCCGTGTGCCGGTGTGCACGGCCAGCACGTGAGGCACGAACTCCTGCTTGACCTGGTCCATGCTGGCGGTAGGCGTGGCATTCCCCGCCGCACTGTCGCCGGCCAGGGTCAGCACCGCATCAGCCAACGGCTTGCCCTGGGCGTCCAGTATCAGCGCCTTGAGCGGGGCGGCAGCCGAGAAGGCCGATGCCCACAGGCCCAGCATCAATACAGCAAATCGCACACAGGTTTTTGCCATGGTGGCACCCAAAGTCGGAAAACACATATCGCCAGCCCTGGCAGTTTCAGCCGAGCCAGAATAAACACCCTGGCTCCAGAGATCACGCCATGATTATGGCTTATTGCCATCATCCCTGAATTCCCGACGAAAGGGGGCGAACCCAATCAGGAGCGTAGCACTTCGTGCCGGCAACGCAGTCTCGCGGCCGCGGGGCCGCTCTGTATGAAGGTTATCGTCAGGTTTTGGTAAAGCTGGAGTGCCGCCATTGAAACCACTGCCCGCCTGCCCCATCTAAACCGGCATAGTCATTTGCGCAGGTGCCCCATGAGCGACCAGCAGGATTTCCCGGAACACCCCACTGCCTCCCTGGACCACGACCACATCGAACATTCGACCCACTCCAGCACCGAGCTGGCATTGCCCGGCCAGAACCTGCCGGACAAGGTCTACATCATCCCGATCCACAACCGCCCGTTCTTCCCCGCGCAAGTGCTGCCGGTGATCGTCAACGAAGAGCCGTGGGCCGAGACCCTGGACCTGGTGGCCAAGGAGCCACATCACTCGCTAGCGCTGTTCTTCATGGAAACACCCCAGGACACCCGCCACCTGGACACCGCCAACCTGCCGCTGTACGGCACCCTGGTGAAGATCCACCACGCCAGCCGCGAAAACGGCAAGCTGCAGTTCGTGGCCCAGGGCCTGTCCCGCGTGCGCATCCGCAACTGGCTCAAGCACCACCGCCCGCCCTACCTGGTGGAAGTGGAATACCCGCATCAACCTGCCGAGCCCACCGACGAGGTGAAGGCCTACGGCATGGCGCTGATCAACGCCATCAAGGAGTTGCTGCCGCTCAACCCGCTGTACAGCGAAGAGCTGAAGAATTACCTCAACCGCTTCAGCCCCAACGACCCCTCGCCGCTCACCGATTTCGCCGCGGCCCTGACTTCCGCCACCGGCGCCGAGCTGCAGCAGGTGCTGGACTGCGTGCCCATGCTCAAGCGCATGGAGAAAGTGCTGCCCATGCTGCGCAAGGAGGTCGAGGTAGCGCGCCTGCAGAAGGAGATTTCCGCCGAGGTGAACCGCCAGATCGGCGAGCACCAGCGTGAGTTCTTCCTCAAGGAACAGCTCAAGGTCATCCAGCAGGAGCTGGGCCTGACCAAGGACGACCGCAGCGCCGACCTCGAGCAGTTCCAGCAGCGCCTGGAAGGCAAGACCCTGCCACCCCAGGCGCAAAAGCGCGTGGACGAGGAAATGGGCAAATTGGCGATCCTGGAAACCGGCTCGCCGGAATACGCGGTGACCCGCAACTACCTGGAATGGGCCACCGCCCTGCCTTGGGGCGTGTACGGCAAAGACAAGCTGGACCTCAAGTTCGCCCGCAAGGTCATGGACCAGCACCACGCCGGCCTGGATGACATCAAGAGCCGAATCCTGGAATTTCTCGCCGTGGGCGCCTACAAAGGCGAGATCAGCGGCTCAATCGTGCTGCTGGTGGGCCCGCCTGGCGTGGGCAAGACCAGTGTCGGCAAGTCCATCGCCGAGTCCCTGGGCCGGCCTTTCTACCGTTTCAGCGTGGGCGGCATGCGTGACGAGGCCGAGATCAAGGGCCACCGCCGCACCTACATCGGCGCCCAGCCGGGCAAGCTGGTGCAGGCGCTCAAAGACGTCGAAGTGATGAACCCGGTGATCATGCTCGACGAGATCGACAAGATGGGCCAGAGCTACCAGGGCGATCCGGCTTCGGCGCTGCTGGAGACCCTCGACCCGGAACAGAACGTCGATTTCCTCGACCACTACCTGGACCTGCGCCTGGACCTGTCCAAGGTGTTGTTCGTGTGCACCGCCAACACCCTGGACTCGATCCCCGGGCCCCTGCTTGACCGCATGGAAGTGATTCGCCTGTCCGGCTACATCACCGAAGAGAAACTGGCCATCGCCAAGCGCCACCTGTGGCCCAAGCAACTGGAGAAGGCCGGCGTCGACAAGAGCAAGCTGAGCATCAGCGACACTGCACTGCGCGCGGTGATCGAAGGCTATGCCCGCGAAGCCGGCGTCCGGCAGCTGGAGAAACAGCTGGGCAAACTGGTGCGCAAGGCCGTGGTGCGCCTGCTGGATGCGCCGGACAGTGTCATCAAGATCGGCCCCAAGGATCTGGAAGCTTCGCTGGGCATGCCGGTGTTCCGCAGCGAACAGGTGCTGTCGGGCAAGGGCGTGATCACGGGCCTGGCCTGGACCAGCATGGGCGGCGCTACCCTGCCCATCGAAGCCACGCGCATTCACACCCACAACCGCGGCTTCAAGCTGACCGGGCAACTGGGTGAGGTGATGAAGGAGTCGGCGGAAATCGCCCACAGTTACATCAGCTCCAACCTGCAGCAGTACGGCGCCGACCCGAGCTTCTTCGACGAGGCGTTCGTGCACCTGCACGTACCCGAGGGCGCCACGCCCAAGGACGGCCCGAGCGCCGGCGTGACCATGGCCAGCGCCTTGCTGTCCCTGGCCCGTGATCAGGCACCGAAGAAAGGCGTGGCCATGACCGGTGAGTTGACGCTGACCGGGCACGTGCTGCCGATTGGCGGTGTGCGCGAGAAGGTGATCGCGGCGCGGCGGCAGAAGATCAATGAACTGATCTTGCCGGAAGCCAACCGCGGGCATTTCGAAGAGCTGCCGGACTACCTCAAGCAAGGCCTGACAGTGCACTTTGCCAAGCGTTTTGCCGATGTGGCGAAGGTGTTGTTCTGACTAGTTGTGGGACCGGGCGAAGCTCGGTCCCACAGGGTTGAAGCCCCATTTTTTTCGGTTATGCTGGCGGCCATCCTTGACCTCCATGGAGCCGCCCATGACCGCCGCCCGCCTTCTCCTGCCCGCCAGCATTGCCCTGCTGGCCGCCTGCGCCCAGCAACCGGCGCACAACGTCGAGCTGGCCAGACAGAGCGAATGCCCGCTGAAACTGGTCAATGGCCAAACCCTCACCCTCACCCTGCCCAGCAACCCCACCACCGGCTATCGCTGGCTGGTGCAGAACCCCGCGCCCGCCGTGCTGCGGGTACTGAGCCCGGAGGTGTACAGCAACCCCGAGGACGCCGGGCTGGTCGGCGCCGCCGGGCAATCGACGTGGCGCTTCCAGGCCAAGGCCGCCGGGCAGGGGCAGTTGCTGCTGGTGTTGCAGCAGCCGTGGGCGCCTGAGGTGAAGCCGGTGCAGGTGTTCGACTGCGCCATCACCGTCAAGTGAGATCAGCATCGCCTGCTTCCCGAGCTACGCCCGGTCCCACATGAGAACGCCTGCCAATGTGGGGCCGGACGTAGCTCGGGAAACAGACGACGTGATTCATCAGGCATACCTGCAATAAACCGCCATTCCCGGTAAAATGCCGCCCCTCGATTTTCCCGACCCGCCGGAACCGCCGTGAGCAAAGAACCCGACCGCATTTTCGCCCAGCCCCTGGCCCAGGTGCCCGACTTCGTTTTCAACGAGGACGTGGTGCGGGTATTCCCGGACATGATCAAGCGTTCGGTGCCCGGCTACCCGACCATCGTCGAGAACCTCGGCGTGCTTGCCGCCCAGTTCGCCCAGCCGCACACCGCGCTGTACGACCTGGGGAGCTCACTGGGCGCGGTCACCCAGTCGCTGCGCCGGCACGTGCGCACCGACGACTGCCGGGTGATCGCGGTGGACAACTCCAGCGCCATGGTCGAGCGCTGCCGTGAATACCTCAACGCCCAGGACTCGATGTTCCAGGAATTGCTGCCGGTGCAGGTCATCGACGGCGACATTCTTAGCCTGGGCTTCCAGCCGGCGTCGGTCATCGCCCTGAACTTCACCCTGCAATTCATCACCCGCGACCAGCGCCTGGGCCTGCTGCAACGCATCCGCCAGGCCCTGGTGCCGGGTGGCGCGCTGATTCTTTCGGAAAAGCTGCGCTTTGCCGACAGCCAGGAACACGACCTGCTCACCGACCTGCACATCGCCTTCAAGCGCGCCAATGGCTACAGCGAACTGGAAATAGCCCAGAAGCGCAGCGCCATCGAAAACGTGATGAAGCCCGACAGCCTGGAAGAACACCGCGAGCGCTTGCTGGCGGCTGGTTTCTCCAAGGTGGTGCCATGGTTCCAATGCCTTAACTTTGCCTCGTTGATTGCCCTGCCATGATTGATCTAGCCCCCCTGGTCCGCCGCATGGCGGGCACGCCCCTGGCCACGTGGAGCGAGGGCCTGCAGGCCCAGCTCGACGCCAAGATGCAGAAAGGCCACGGTGACCTGGAGCGCTGGCAGGCGGCACTCGATGCCCTGCCGGCGCTACACCCCAGTGACATCGAGCTGGCCCAGAGCCTGACGCTGGACTGCCCCTGCGACGACGCCACCCGCCAGCAGCTGCACGACGCCCTGATGGGGCTGTCGCCCTGGCGCAAAGGCCCGTTCAACCTGTTCGGCGTGCACGTGGACACCGAGTGGCGATCGGACTGGAAATGGACCCGGGTAGCCCCGCACCTGGACCTCAAGGGCAAGCGCGTGCTCGACGTGGGCTGCGGCAACGGCTACTACCAGTGGCGCATGCTCGGCGCTGGTGCCGACAGCGTCATCGGCGTGGACCCCAACTGGCTGTTCTTCTGCCAGTTCCAGGCCGTGCAGCGCTACCTGCCCGACCTGCCTGCCTGGCATCTGCCCTTCGCCCTTGAAGACCTGCCGGCGAACCTGGAAGGCTTTGACACGGTATTTTCCATGGGCGTGTTCTACCATCGCCGTTCGCCCATCGAACACCTGCTGGCGCTGAAGGACTGCCTGGTCAAGGGCGGCGAACTGGTGCTGGAAACCCTGGTAGTGCCCGGCGACAAGCACCAGGTGCTGGTACCGGAAGACCGCTACGCGCAGATGCGCAACGTGTGGTTCCTGCCCTCGGTGGCAGCCCTGGAACTGTGGCTGCGCCGCGCCGGGTTCCGCGACATCGAGTGCGTGGACGTGAGCATCACCACGGTGCAGGAACAGCGCAGCACCGAATGGATGAAGTACCAGTCACTGGGCGACTTCCTCGACCCCAATGACCACAGCCGCACCATCGAAGGCCTGCCAGCGCCGATGCGCGCCGTGATCAAGGCTCGCAAGTAGCCTGCAGCCTGGCGGCAGCGGCTGCGAGGTTCACACCAGGCCGTCGATCATCACCTGGGCGCTGCCTTGCGAGCAGCGCTCCACGCGACCGCGCACACCGTAGACCCGGGCCAGACTTGCCGGGTCGATCACCTGGTCCGGCGCGCCATGGGCAATCAATTGGCCGCCCTTGAGCATCAGCACCCGGTCGGTCTGGCGCAGGCTGATGTTGATGTCGTGCAACACGATCAACGTCACCATGTTGCGCTCGCGGGTTTCCTGGCCGATCACGTCCATCACGTGGTACTGGTAATTCAGGTCCAGCGCACTCAGCGGTTCATCGAGCAACAGCAGCACCGGCTTGCGGATCAACGCCTGGGCCAGTCCCACCAGTTGCTTCTGGCCGCCGGACAGCTGGTCCAGGAAACTCATGGCCAGATGTGCGATACCCAGGCGCTCCAGTAACGCCCGCGCCTCATCGATGTCTTGCTGGCGCGAGGTATTGCCACTGGCACGGCGGGCCACCAGCAGCGACTCGAACACGCGCAGGTGCACGCTGGCTGGCAGGCTTTGCGGCAGGTACACCACCCGCTCGGCCCGGCTGGCGTAGCTGGCGGTGAGCAGGTCGGCGCCGTCCAGCAGCACCTGGCCACGGGCCGGGGTGAGGCCGGCGATGGCCTTGAGCAAGGTCGACTTGCCGCTGCCATTGGGCCCCAGCAACGCCGTCACTTCACCGTGGCACACGCCCGTCAGCGATAGCTGTTCAATGATGCGTCGCTTGCCATAGCTGACATCCAGTTGCTCGATACGCAGTTGATGGGCGCTCATCAGTGGCCTCCGTTGCGACGCAGCACGATGGACAGGAAAAACGGAATGCCCACCAGCGAGGTGACGATGCCCACCGGAATCAGCACCCCGGGAATGATGTTCTTGGACGCCACCGACGCCAGCGACAGAATCAGCGCCCCGGCCAGGGCACTGCCCGGCAGATAGAAACGGTGGTCTTCGCCAAACAGCAGGCGGGCGATATGCGGGCCCACCAGGCCAATGAAACCGATAGTGCCGACGAAGGCCACCGCCAGTGCCGAGAGCACACTGACCCGCAGCAACGTCCCCAGGCGCAAGCGTTTCACATCGATACCGAAGCTGGCGGCCCGGTCCTCGCCCAGGCGCAAGGCCGTCAGTTGCCAGGCACGACGCAGGGCCATGGGCAAGGCACAGGCCACGGCCAGCGCCAGCAGTCCCACTTTCAGCCAACTGGCCCGGGCCAGGCTGCCCAGGGTCCAGAACACCAGGGCTTGCAACGAGTCTTCCGTGGCCACGAACTGGATCAGCGAGACCAGCGCGCCGAAGGTAAACCCCAGCGCAATACCGAACAGCACCACCACGCTGGTATCGGCCTTGCGCCAGCGTGCCAGCAGGTCCAGCAGCAACGTGGCGATCAGGGCGAAGATGAAGGCATTGATCGCCACCAGCCATTCATCCGGCACCCCGGGTATGCCCAGGTTCAGCACAATGGCCAGCGCCGCGCCAAACGCCGCCGCATGGGATACCCCCAGGGTGAAGGGGCTGGCCAGCGGGTTGTTGAGGATGGTCTGCATCTCCGCGCCGGCCAGGCCCAGGGCTGCGCCCACCAGCACAGCCATCAGCGCCTGGGGCAGGCGAATACTCCAGACGATCACCTGCTGGCCGGGGTTGACCGAGGCCTTGTGCAGCAGCGTCTGCCACAGGTCGGGCAGGGTCAGGCCGGAGGGGCCCAGGGTAAAGTCCAGCACCAGGGAAGCAATGATGGCTGCCAGGAACAGCCCCAGCAGCAGTACACGGCGACGCAGCACGCGCTGGTAGTCATCCATGATGACCGTCGCCTCGCTCGGCGCATTCATGGGGTGGCCTTGAGATCAGCCCAGTAGGCGCCGCTGATGTCCTCGGGCAGCAACTTCTGCAGTTCGGCCTTGCTCTGCTGCGGGTCCAGGTCGGCGAACTGCCGCGGGTAGAACCACTTCGCCATGGCTTCCACCGCCAGAATGTTCAACGGCGAGTTGTAGAAGTTGTGCCACAGGCCATGCACCCGGCCTTCACGCACGGCGGTCAGGCTGTTGATGCCCTCGCGAGCCACCAGCGTCTGCAGGCTGGCCCGGGCGTTGGCGACGGTTACGCCGCCGCCGGCCTTGTAGCCGGCATCGGTGGCGGTGTTGTCGCGGGTACCACTGACCAGGTAGAAACGAGGGTCAGCGGCGATGAGTTTCTCCAGGTTGATGTCGCCGATCACGCCTGGCAGCAGGCCAGCAGCGATATTATTGCCGCCGGCTGCCTCGATGAAGTCGCCCATGTTGCCATTGCCGGCGGTGTGGCAGCAGGGCACCCCGCCCTTGCCGACACCGGCCAGCATCTCGATGAACACGCTGGGGCGCTGGTCGCGCGGTACGGCGTTGACCACGTCCTGTACGCGCTTGAGGTGGCGTTGGTAGAAATCGATGTAGGCCTGGGCCTGGGGCTCGCGGTGCAGCACCTTGCCCAGCAGACGCATGCTGGGCACGGTGTTCTGCAGGGGGTGCTGGCGGAAGTCGATGAAAACCACCGGCACACCGGCGTCCTGCAACTGCTTGACGATGGGGTTGTCCAGGCCCGGGCCGTGGCCGGCGACGCCGAAGATGGCCACATCGGGGTTCAGGGCCAGTACTTTCTCGGGGCTGACGCTGGCTTCGGAGGTGGTGCCGATGGTCGGCACCTCGCCGATCGCCGGGTAAATAGCCTTGAAGGCGTCATAACCGGGCTTGTCCACCGAACTCAGCTCACCCTGCCAACCGACCACGCGCTTGAAGGGCTGCTGGCCTTCCAGCAGAGCCAAGGCATAGATCATCCGCCCTTCGCCCAGCAGCACATGCTGAGGGTTGTCGGGCACCTGCACCGTGCGCCCGGCGATATCCGTCACCGTCTGGGCCAGCAGCAACGGGCTGAACAGGCTGAATGCCACGGCGGCGAACCAGCCTGTGGCGCGGGGGAAGCGGGTTGCACGGCGACGCATCGGAAACCTCGGCAGGTAAAAAAACGCGCCGATTTTAACGGGCAATGATTCCCACTAACGTGAAACTTGCCTCAGGCACGCCCGTCACACCAGCACGCTGCGGTCGAACACGAACACCCGTCCCGCTTCGGGCCGGTGCTCCAGCAGCGTCTGCGGCCGGCCCATGGGTGGCCGGTTCTTCTCCCCCGTATCGATGATCCAGCCCTTGTCCTTCATGCGCTCCAGACGCCCCCGCAGGGTAGTGTGCTGCACCGCCTGGCCCAGGCAGGCTTCGAATGCCGCCAAGGCCTCGGTGACCGTGAACCGCGGCTGCAACAGGTGCAGTGGCAGCGCCGTGTACACCGCTTTGGCGGCGAGCCGCGCGTGGGCCTGGGCCACCAGCTCGGTGTGGTCGAACGGCAACGCCTGGCGGCCTTGCAGAACATCATCCAGGGCGAAGAAGCGCAGGTCTTCGCCTTCCAGCCGTGTGGTGGGGCACAGCAGCGCCAGGTAGATGGTGCTCATGGACCAGCCACGCGGGTCACGGCTGGCGCTGCCTACCGTGGCGACCTGTTCGAGGTACCGGGGGGCCACCCGCGCCTTTTCCTCCAGCGCGCGGCTGGCGGCGGCGTCCAGGCTGGGGTCGGCGCAGCGGCCGTTGACCAGCACACCAGGCAACGCCCACTGGTCGCTGAAAGGCTCGCGAGCACGGCGAATCAGCAGCAGTTCCAGGCGCTGTTGCTCGTTGAGGCGCAGCGCGACGATGTCGACACTGGCCAGGATCTGGGCGTTGCTCATGGTGCCTCCCTCTTGCACAGCATAATTTTGCTTGACCACATATTACATCAGGTGGAATATGTAGTCACGCACAGCGAAGCAAGGAGTTGCCGCCATGAAGATCGCCAGTTTCGACATCGACGCCCAAAAGGGCTTCACCCCCCTCTGCCCGGCCGAGCTGCCGGTGCCCGAAGGCCACCTGATCGGCGCGGCGCTCAACCACCTGGCCCACTACGCCGACCTGCGCCTGGGCAGCAAGGATGCCCACACGCCACATGCCGCGTGGGTGGTGCCCAGCCACGCCGAGATGCTGCAACCCCTGAGCCTGCCCAACGCCGACATCACCTGGGTCAGCCACTGCGTGCCCGGCACGCCTGGTTTCGAGCTGCTGGATGAGCTGCCCACGCCGCTGGAGTATGACTTCTTCGTGTGGAAAGGCATCGAGCCGGACCTGCACCCCTACGGGGCTTGCTACCACGACCTGGCCGACACCCGCAGCACCGGCGCCATCGAGTTTCTGCGCCAGCAGGGCGTGGGCTGCGTGCTGGTGGGCGGCCTGGCGCTGGACTACTGCGTCAAGACCACCGCCCTGCAATTGCGCCGCGCCGGCTTTCGGGTAGGCGTTTACTTGCCCGCCTGCCGCGCCATCGCCCAGGCCACCGCCCATGCGGCCTGCGAACAGATGCAGGCCGAAGGCATCGAACTGTACGCCAGCGCCGCCGAACTGGCCGCCGCCCTGAACAAGGAAGCCTGACCATGGCCGAGAGTATTTTCGCCGACCGTATCGTGCAGAACCTGCTGGACACCGACTTCTACAAGTTGACCATGATGCAGGCGGTGCTGCACAACTACCCCAATGCCGAGGTGGAATGGGAGTTCCGCTGCCGCAACGCCGAAGACCTGACGCCTTACCTCGCGGAGATCCGCTACCAGATCGAGCGCCTGGCCGAGATTTCCATCACCCACGACCAGCTGGCGTTCCTGGAACGCATCCCGTTCATGAAACCGGATTTCATCCGCTTCCTGAGCCTGTTCCGCTTCAACCTGCGGTACGTGCACACCAGCGTCGAAGACGGCCAACTGTGCATCCGCCTGCGCGGCCCGTGGCTGCACGTGATCCTCTACGAGATCCCGTTGCTGGCGATCATCAGCGAAGTGCGCAACCGCTACCGCTACCGCGATGTGGTACTGGAGCAGGCCACCGAGCAGTTGTACAAGAAGCTGGACTGGCTCAAGGCCGAGGCCAGCCCCAACGAACTGAGCGGTTTCCAGTTGGCCGACTTCGGCACCCGCCGGCGCTTTTCCTACCGGGTGCAGGAAGAAGTGGTGCACATTCTCAAGCGCGACTTCCCCGGCCGGTTCGTTGGCACCAGCAATGTGCACCTGGCCCGCGAGCTGGAGGTGAAACCCATCGGCACCATGGCCCACGAGTGGTTCATGGCCCACCAGCAACTGGGCCCGCGGCTGATCGACAGCCAGATCGCCGCCCTGGACTGCTGGGTGCGCGAATACCGCGGCCTGCTGGGTATAGCGCTGACCGACTGCATCACCATGGACGCGTTCCTCAACGACTTCGACCTGTACTTCGCCAAGCTCTTCGACGGCCTGCGCCATGATTCCGGCGACCCGCTGGCCTGGGCGCAAAAAGCCATACGCCACTATGAAAGCCTGGGCATCGACCCATTGAGCAAGACGCTGATCTTCTCCGACGGCCTGACCCTGCCCAAGGCGCTGGAACTGTATAGAGCGCTGCACGGCCGGATCAATGTAAGCTTTGGCATCGGCACCAACCTGACCTGCGACATACCCGGGGTCGAGCCCATGAACATCGTGATCAAGATGACCGCCTGCAACGGCCATCCGGTGGCGAAAATCTCCGATACGCCCGGCAAGACCCAATGCCTGGACGAGAACTTCGTCACCTACCTCAAACATGTATTTCGCGTCTGAATCGCACCCTCAGGAGTTCGACATGAGCAACCGTCAAATCGAAATCGCCGCGGCCCTCAACGTGGTACCGCGCTTCGCCGACACTGCCGCCCTGGTGGCCGAAGTGGAACGGCGCAAGGCATTCATCAAGCAGTGCCTGCGCAACGCCCACGTGAAAGTGCTGGTGCTGGGCATCAGCGGCGGTGTCGACTCGCTCACAGCAGGCCGCCTGGCGCAGTTGTCGGTGGAAGAACTGCGCGCCGAAACCGGCGACGACGGCTATAAATTCATCGCCGTGCGCTTGCCCTACAACATTCAGCACGACGAACACGACGCCGCCGCCTCGATGCAATTCATCCGCGCGGACGTGGAAGACACCGTCAATATCGCCGGCGCCGTGCTGGGGCTGTCCGAGCAGGTCGCGCATTTGCACGGCCTCACCGACGCCCGCCGCGACTTCGTCATCGGCAACGCCAAGGCACGTATCCGCATGGTGGCCCAGTACACCATCGCCAACGCCAACAACGGCCTGGTGATCGGTACCGACCACGCCGCCGAGGCCGTGATGGGCTTCTTCACCAAGTTCGGCGACGGCGCCTGCGACCTGGCCCCGCTCAGCGGCCTGGTCAAGAACCAGGTACGGGCCATTGCGCGCCACCTGGGTGCCCCGGAAAACCTGGTGGAAAAAGTGCCCACCGCCGACCTGGAAGAACTGCGCCCAGGCAAGCCTGACGAGGAAGCCCACGGCGTGACCTACGCCCAGATTGACGCCTTCCTGCATGGCGAAAAGGTCAGCGATGAGGCCTATGCCATCATCGTGCGCACTTACGACAACAGCCAGCACAAGCGTGAGCTGCCGTTCGCACCGTGAAGCCCGCAGGTTGATGGGACCGGATGCAGGAACTGCCTTGGCAGCTCCTGCCTTCATTGTATCGATATCATTCCGTTGTAACGGAACCGCTACAACCTTGACCATCCATCCTTGAATGCTGGTAATTTCCCGTCCCTACGCGGGCCAACCGGAATGAAATCATTGCAGCGCTCTAATCAACAATTCTGCAACCTATTGATTTTAAAAGTATAAACGAATTGGCATCAGCCTTGCTCTGTCCACTCCATCTCAATACCGGACACAAGGACCCGCCCCATGTTCTCCAAAAGCCTCACCCTCGCCGACTTCGACCCCGCCCTGAACGATGCCATTGCCCTGGAAGCCCGCCGCCAGGAGCAACACATCGAACTGATCGCCTCCGAGAACTACACCAGCCCCGCCGTGATGCAGGCCCAAGGCAGTGTGCTGACGAACAAATACGCCGAGGGTTACCCGGGCAAGCGCTACTACGGCGGCTGTGAACACGTGGACGTGGTCGAGCAACTGGCCATCGACCGGGCCAAGCAATTGTTCGGCGCCGACTACGCCAACGTTCAACCGCACTCTGGCAGCCAGGCCAACGCTGCGGTATTCCTGGCCCTGCTGCAACCGGGTGACACCGTGCTGGGCATGAGCCTGGCCCACGGCGGACATCTGACCCATGGCGCCAAGGTCAGTTTTTCCGGCCGGCTGTATAACGCGGTGCAGTACGGCATCGATGACCAGGGGCTGATCGACTATGACGAGGTGGAACGCCTGGCTGTGCAGCATCAACCCAAGATGCTGATCGCCGGCTTCTCGGCCTATTCGCGCACCCTGGATTTCGCACGCTTCCGAGCCATCGCCGACAAGGTGGGCGCCTGGTTGTTCGTGGACATGGCCCACGTCGCCGGCCTGGTCGCCGCCGGGCTCTACCCCAACCCGGTGCCTTACGCGGACGTGGTCACTACCACGACCCACAAGACCCTGCGTGGGCCGCGCGGTGGCCTGATCCTGGCGCGCAGCAACCCTACCGTGGAGAAGAAGCTGGACTCGGCGGTCTTTCCCGGCGGCCAAGGTGGCCCGCTGATGCACGTCATCGCCGCCAAGGCGGTGTGCTTCAAAGAGGCCCTGGCCCCGGCGTTCAAGGTGTATCAGCGGCAGGTCATCGATAACGCCCGTGCCATGGCCGGGGTGTTTGTGGCGCGCGGCTATGACGTGGTGTCCGCCGGTACCGATAACCACCTGTTCCTGGTCAGCCTGATCCGCCGCGGCATTACCGGCAAGGACGCCGACGCCGCGCTGGGCCGCGTGCACATCACCGTCAACAAGAACGCCGTGCCCAACGACCCGCAGTCGCCTTTCGTGACCTCGGGCCTGCGCATCGGCACGCCCGCCGTCACCACCCGCGGCTTTGGCGAAGCCGAATGCACGCGCCTGGCGGGCTGGATCTGTGATGTGCTCGACCACCTGGGCGACGCCGACGTGGAAGCCGAAGTGGCCGCGCAGGTGGCCGCGCTGAGCAAGGCTTTCCCGGTTTACGGGCGCTGATACACGGCAAGGGCTGCCCTGCACCCGCGACCTTCTGGCACACTTCACCCAGACGCCCGTGCAGGGCAACCTTACAGGCCTGTGGCCGTTGTCAGGAATAACAATGAAACTGCATCAACTCCGTGCGCTTGTATCCATCCATGAAACCGGCAGCCTGCAAGATGCCTCCCAGGTACTGCACCTGACCCAGTCGGCCCTGAGCCGGGCCATCAAGGAACTCGAGAACGAACTGGGCATCACCCTGCTGGTACGCTCCAACAAGGGCATGACCCTCACCGAATATGGCCAGCGGATGCTCGGCCACGCTCGCCAGGCGCTGGAAAGCGTGCGCCGGGCGCGCCAGGAAATCGAAGACATGAAGGGGTTGGTGGTGAGCGAGATCACCATTGGCGTCACCCCGGTCACCGCCCTGCTGCAATCGCTCAAACACACCCTGCTGAGCTTTCAGCAAAGCTACCCCAACGCCACCCTTAAAGTGCTGGAGATGCGGCCTGCGCAGCTGTTGCAGCACTTGCGCGATGGCCTGCTGGACTTCGCCCTGACCTCCCAGGTGCCCGTCAACGCCGTGGGCCTGGACTGGCAGCCGCTGTGCCGTATTCCCGGCGTGGTGGTCGTGCGCAAGGACCACCCCCTGCGCAACGTGCGCTCCCTGCGCCTGCTGCAGCAAGCCAACTGGATCAGCGTCGATCCCCTCACCGACAACCAGTCACAGTTCAACCAGCTGTTCGAAGGCAGCGCCCTTGGCCGCCCGCGCAAGGTATTCGAATGCACGGCCATGAACCTCGCGATCAAGATGCTGATCGACAGTGACGCGGTGATGATCATGAGCCAGCCGGCCCTGGGCCATGACCTGGTAGGGTTGAGCGACATGTCCAAGCACCTGCAGAAAATCGACATCCAGGAGCCGGTGCCCGAGTATTCGGTGAACCTGGTGTGCCTGAACCGCAGCTACCTGACCAAGACCGCGGGGCAGTTGTTCGCCCATCTGCACGAGCAATTGGCAGGCAAACCCCTGCCCATCTAGCGCGCCCTTACCCGTGAGGCCGGGCTAGGCTCGGGAAGGGAGCGCCGCGTGATCACTGTTTCACCGCGCCGATATTTTCCTGAGCTTCGCCCGGCCCCACGCCGGATTGCTGGAGCATTGCGCAAGGGGTTTACCGCCAGGCTGGATGCCCCCGCATCGCCGCCGTAACAGGCGCTTTCGCCACCCCGCTCGCCAGGCTGACCTTCCGCCAGCCCCCACCGTTACCCATCTCCCCAACTCATCAGCACCAATTTCGCGCACCGCGAGTCGAAAATGCCCACAACCATCGCCAGCCCTTTCCCTGGCCAATGCTCATCCGCACCAACGGTTGGGGCCTTGCATAAAAGGGATGTGCAGTTTACGCGGCACTGTTCAACACTCCCGCTCACCACGACCCCGGGTACAGGAACAGCGCCATGAAGAGCACCCCCGCCAGTGATTTGCCCCTCCATCCCAGCCCGGCCACGGCCTCGCTGCACGCACGCAAGATGCGCCGCGTGGTCATCGCCTCGTCCTTGGGCAATGGCTTGGAAATCTACGATTTCACGGTGTACAGCTTCTTCGCCGTGATCATCGGCAAACTGTTTTTTCCTGGCGAATCGGCCCTGGCATCGTTGCTGATGTCGCTGGCCACCTTTGCCGTGGGCTTTTTGATGCGCCCCCTGGGCGCGGTGCTGATCGGCCGGGTGGCCGACCGTCGCGGGCGCAAGGCGGCGTTGTCGCTGACCATCGCCCTGATGACCGTAGGCACCGGCATCATCGCCTTCACCCCGACCTATGCCAGCATCGGCATCACCGCTACCCTGCTGCTGGTGTTCGGCCGACTGCTGCAAGGCCTGTCGGCAGGCGGCGAAGTGGGCAGTGCCTCGGCGTTCCTGATGGAATCGGGCAGCACCGCCAACCGCTGTTTCATGGTCAGCTGGCAGGGCGCCAGCCAAGGGGCGGCGGCACTGCTGGGCGCCCTCACCGGCCTGCTGCTGAGCAGTAACCTGAGCCCCGAAGCGCTGCAGAGCTGGGGCTGGCGGGTACCCTTCATCATCGGCCTGATGATCGGCCCGGTAGGCTGGTTCATTCGCCAGCACCTGGATGAAACCCATACCGATACCGCCGACACCCCCTCGCTGGCGCAATTGCTGCGCGATCACAAAGGCACCCTGCTGCTGGGCATCATGTGGATGGCCGCCTCCACGGTTAGCATGTACATGGTGGTGTTCTACATGCCCACCTACCTGGTGCAGACCCTGCACTACCCGGGCAGTTTCTCCTTCGCCCTGGTGGGCCTGGCCAGCGCGCTGCTGGCGGTGATCCCGCCGATCGCCGCGCGTTATGCCGACCGGTTTACCCGGCGCAAGCCACTGCTGTACTGGGTGGCCGGGCTGGCGCTGGTGTTCGCCTACCCTTCGTTTCTGCTCCTGGGCCTGCAAAGCACCTGGCTGTGCATGCTGGCCATCGCCTTGCTGATCATGCCCATGGCGGTCGGCGTCGGTGCCAGTTTCGCCATGCTGATGGAGGCCTTCCCCCGCGAGCAGCGCGTCACCGGGCTGTCGGTGATCTACAGCTTCGGCGTGACCTTGTTCGGGGGTTTCTCGCCGCTGCTGGTGACCTGGCTGATCGGCCTGACCGGCAACCCCCTGACCCCTGCCCTGTACCTGATCGCCACCCTGGTGCTGAGCCTGATCGCCCTGCGCCTGTTCCCGGAACACCCAGGCCGCGCCTGAGCCCCCCCTTTACTGCCAGAAAAGGAAGCAACCATGAGCAACCTGATCATCAACCAGAAACTGCAAGCCAGTGCCGAGCATTTCGCGGTCATTCGCCGTGACATCCACAGCTTCCCGGAGCTGGGCGGCGACGTGCCACGCACCGCTAGCCTGGTCGCGGAAATGCTTGGCGCCTGGGGCTACGAGGTGCACACCGGCGTAGGCGGCTGCGGGGTGGTCGGCGTGCTCAAGCGCGGCACCGGTACACGCACCCTGGGCATCCGTGCCGACATGGACGCCCTGCCGATTCTGGAAAAGAACGGCCTGCCCTGGGCCAGCCAGTACCAGGGGCGCATGCACGCCTGCGGCCACGACGGGCACACCGCCACCCTGCTGGCCGCCGCCGAGCAACTGGCGTTGCATGCCGAGTTCGACGGCACCTTGAACCTGATCTTCCAGCCGGATGAAGAAGGCCTGGCCGGCGCCAAGCAAATGATCGATGACGGCCTGTTCACCCGCTTCCCCTGCGATGCGGTGTACGCCTACCACAACATGCCCGGCCTGCCGGTGGGCCAGGCGGTGGTGCAGGCTGGCGGCTTCATGGCCTCGTCCGAGCGGGTGACCATCACCCTGACCGGCCGCGGTGGCCACGGCGCCATGCCCGAGCGCGCCGTCGACCCGGTACCGGCCCTGGCTGGCATCATCACCGCCCTGCAGACGGTGATCTCGCGCAACCTGTCCACCGATGACGCGGCGGTACTGAGCGTGGGCATGGTGCAGGCGGGCACGGCGTACAACATCATTCCCGAGACGGCCAAGGTCATGCTCAGCGTGCGCACCGCCGACCCGGCCGTGCGTGCACGGGTGGAAAAGCGCATCCGCGAGATCGTCGAAGGCCAGGCGGCGAGTTTTGGGGTAAAGGCCGAGATCGACTACCAACTGCTGGCCCCGGTCCTGGTCAACAGCCCGGCGGAGACCGAGCGCATGCTGGCAGTGGCGCGCGATGTGCTGGGCACCGACAACGTGTTGCAGAAAATGCCGGTGCGGATCATGGGCAGCGAGGACTTCGCCTGGATGCTGGACGAGAAGCCTGGGTGCTACTTCATCCTGGGCAATGGCACCGGTGAGTTCACCGGGTGCTCGGTGCACAACGACCACTATGACTTCGACGACGCGGTGATCCCGCTGGGCGCGGCGTGCTGGGTAGGGTTGGTGGAGGGTTACCTCAAGGGGTGAGATTGGCGCCGCCCTTTTCCCGAGCTTCGCCCGGTCCTACAGATGGGCATTGCTGCTCTGTAGACCGGGCGAAGCTCGGAAAGCAGGCAAGACGATCAGCGAGCGGCGGCCACGATCAGTTGCTTCATTTCCGCCACCGCGGCCTTGAAGCCGACGAACAGGGCATGGGCCACCAGCGCGTGACCTATGTTCAGCTCGTTGATGCCCTTGATGGCCGCCACGGCCTCTACGTTGTGATAATGCAAGCCATGCCCGGCATTGACGATCAGGCCCTGGGCGACGCCAAAAGCCACGCCGTCGGCGATGCGTTTGAGCTCTTCGGCCACTTCAGCCGGCGTTTGTGCATCGGCATAACGGCCGGTGTGCAATTCGATCGCGGGCGCACCCACGCGCTTGGACGCGGCGATCTGGCGCTCGTCGGCGTCGATGAACAACGATACTTCACAACCGATTTTGGCCAGGCGCTCCACCGCTGCCTGGATGCGTGCTTCCTGGCCGGCCACGTCGAGGCCACCCTCGGTGGTCAGTTCCTGGCGGGTTTCCGGTACCAGGCATACGTGGGCCGGGCGGATGCGTTCAGCGAAGGCGAGCATTTCCTCGGTGACGCCCATCTCGAAGTTCATGCGCGTCTGCAGCACGTCCTTGAGCAGCAGCACGTCGCGCTCCTGAATATGCCGGCGGTCTTCGCGCAGGTGCACGGTGATGCCGTCGGCGCCCGCTTCTTCGGCGTCCAGCGCAGCCTTGACCGGGTCGGGGTAGCGGGTGCCGCGAGCCTGACGCAGGGTTGCCACGTGGTCGATGTTGACGCCGAGAAGAATGCGATTGCTGGTGGTCACGGGAGCGCTCCTTGGAATTGAGCGCCTAGGATACGTCTTGCTTACGGCTTGCGAAACAGTTCGCGGCTCACCAGCGGACGACCGCCCAGGTGCACGGCCAGCGCCTGGCGCATGAGGCGCTTGGCCGCGTTCAACGCCCCGGGGGTAGTCCAGTCGGCTTCGGCCATGGCCAGCAGCGCGCTGCCGCTGAACAGGCCGGGCTGTACCAGCCACACTCGCTCAAGCCCGGCATCTACTTGCAAGCGGTACATTCCGTCCGCTTCCACCGCATCGCCGTTGACGTCGGTGTCCAGGGCGAAGCCGTAGCCCAGTTCGTCCAGCAGGCGCCACTCGAAGGCACGCAGCAGCGGCTCCAGCGGCCGCCCGGCGGCCAGGGCCTGAAGGGTCGCCGCGTAGGCGTCGTAGATGACTTGATTCGGGTCTTCGGCGGGCAGCAGGCGGATCAGCAATTCGTTGAGGTACAGGCCGCTGAACAACGCATCGCCGACCATCCAGGCCGCCACCCCCACCGTTTCCATGCGTCCGACGTTCTTCAGCTCACCTTTGCCGCGGAACTCCGCCTCCAGCGGCACGAACGGCCGCGCCTGGGTGCCCGCCTTGCTGCGGGCACTGCGCAGCACCGCGCGCAGGCGACCGCCAGGGGTCAGGAAATCGACAAGGGCGCTGTTCTCGCGGTAGGGGCGCGAGTGCAGTACGTAAGCGGGTTGCAGGATGGGTGGGTTGGACATGGCTCGAATGCCTTCAGGCTTGCTGCGACGCGAATGGCCTCATCGCCACCACGCCTTGCTCCACAGCACTACACCTCGGATGTGACGTGAACACTGTGGGAGCAAAGCTTGCTCGCGAGAGGCCCTGAAGAACCCCTTGCAAGCAAGCCTTGCCACAGGGGTCAGACGTCGCCGTAACCCAGCGAGCGCAGGGCGCGTTCGTCGTCGGACCAGCCGCCCTTGACCTTCACCCACAGGTTGAGCATGACCTTGGAGTCGAACAGCAGCTCCATGTCCTTGCGCGCTTCCATGCCGATGCGCTTGATACGCTCGCCCTTGTCGCCAATGATGATCTTCTTCTGACCATCACGCTCCACCAGGATCAGGGCATGAATGTGCAGGGTCTTGCCCTGCTGCTTGAATTCTTCGATTTCGACGGTGATCTGGTACGGCAGCTCGGCACCCAGCTGGCGCATGATCTTCTCGCGTACCAGCTCGGCAGCCAGGAAACGGCTGCTGCGGTCGGTGATCTGGTCTTCGGGGAAGAAGTGATCGTTTTCCGGCAGGTGTTTGGCGATCAAACCTTCCAGGGCGTCGAGGTTGTGGCCGTGCTGGGCCGACACCGGGACGATCTCGGCGTTGGGCAGCTGTTCCTGCAACCAGGCCAGGTGCGGCATCAGCTCGGCCTTGTCCTCGATGCGGTCGGTCTTGTTGATGGCCAGGATCACCGGGCCCTGCACGTACTGCACGCGCTCGAGGACCAGCTGGTCTTCATCGGTCCACTTGGTGCGGTCGACCACGAAGATCACCACATCCACGTCTTTCAAGGCCGCCGAAGCGGTCTTGTTCATGTAGCGGTTGAGCGCCTTTTCGTTGCTCTTGTGCATGCCGGGGGTGTCGACGTAGATGGCCTGCACGTCACCCTCGGTCTTGATGCCGAGCATGTTGTGGCGGGTGGTCTGCGGCTTGCGCGAGGTGATCGCCAGCTTCTGGCCCAGGATGTGGTTGAGCAGCGTGGACTTGCCCACGTTCGGGCGGCCGACGATCGCGACATAGCCACAGCGGGTTTGGGTTGTATCAGTCATTGCCATTCTCCACGCCCAGGGCTATCAGTGCTGATGCGGCCGCTACCTGTTCGGCAATGCGACGGCTCACGCCCTGACCCCGGCTTTTTTCGTTCAAAAGGACCACTTCACATTCGACGAAAAACGTCCGGCAATGCGGTTCGCCCTGGATATCCACCACTTCGTAACGCGGCAGGTCGCAGCCCCGCGACTGCAGGTGTTCCTGCAGGCGGGTCTTGGGGTCCTTGTTGGTGTCTACGAGCGTCAGGCTGTCGAACTCGCTGGTCAGCCAGGACAACACGCGCTCGCGGGCCACTTCCATGCCCGAATCCAGATAGATGGCACCAATCAGTGCTTCCAGGGCATCGGCCAGGATCGACTCGCGGCGGAAGCCGCCGCTCTTCAATTCACCGCTGCCCAGGCGCAGGTATTCGCCCAGGTCGAAACCACGGGCCAGCACGGCCAGGGTCTCGCCTTTCACCAGCCGGGCGCGCAGGCGCGACAGCTGGCCTTCGCGGGCCTGGGGGAACCGTTCGAACAACGATTCGCCCGCCACGAAATTGAGGATGGCATCACCGAGGAACTCGAGGCGTTCGTTGTTGCGCCCCGCGAAGCTGCGGTGTGTCAAGGCCAGCACCATCAGGTCCTGGTTTTTAAAGGTATAGCCGAGCTGACGCTCGAGACGGCTCAAGGAAACACTCACGGTTTACGCACGCTGAATTCGTGGTCAAATTTCACCACCAGGTCGAGGTTGCCGACCAGTGGCTCACGCTGTTCGTATTGCAAATGGGCGGCGAACATGTCGTCGTCCAGTGTCACGGTCAAAGCCTTTTCCAGGTCCAGGTCATTGATGTTGTTGACCTGCATCCCGTTGCGCACATGGGTATAGAACGCCTGCACGCTGTCGATCTGCTGCGCCTTGTCGGTCGACACCGACTCGATGATCTTCTTCATCGACCAGTAGTCGAAGTAGTGTGGCAGCACTTTGAAGGCCGTGCTGGCCACAAACCCCAGCACTGCCAGAATCACCAACCCGCCCAGTAGCGAAACGCCTTTCTGCGAAGCGGCCTTGTTCATCTCAAGCTCCCTTCCTTGCTGACGCCTGAAAAGCATTCGGCGCTGCCCAATGGACAGCGCCGCCTGGTGTTACTTGATCAGCCCGACCCGCGAGAAATTCGGCAGATGGCTCATCTTCGGCTCCGGCCAGCTCATCCAGACCGCGAAAGCCTTGCCGACGATATTGCGGTCCGGGACCATGCCCAGCAGTTCCTTGGGAATGCGCGGGTCATCCCAGTAACGGCTGTCGTTGGAGTTGTCGCGGTTGTCGCCCATCATGAAGTAGTGCCCGGCGGGCACCGTCCACTGGTTGTCCGGCGGCATGTGGTAACGGCCCATTTCCTTGCGGATCAGGTGCTCCACGTCACCGAGTTTTTCCTGGTACAGCTCGGCGGTACCCAGGGTGCCAGGCTCTGTGCCCAGCAGGGTCTCGGCCACCAGTTGGTCGTTCACGTACAGGCGCTTGTCGTTGGTGTACCGGATCTTGTCACCCGGCAAGCCGATCACGCGCTTGATGTAGTTGACGTTCGGGTCGCTGGGGTAGCGGAACACCATGACATCGCCACGCTGCGGGTCACCGATCTCGATGACTTTCTTGTCGATCACCGGCAGGCGGATGCCATAGGAGAACTTGTTCACCAGGATGAAATCGCCCACTTCCAGCGTCGGCTTCATGGACCCCGACGGGATCTGGAAGGGTTCGACCAGGAATGAGCGCAACACCAGCACGATGAACAGCACCGGAAAGAACGACTTGCCGTATTCGACCAGCGTCGGTTCCTTGTTCAACTGCTCGAGCACCACCGGGTCCGGCTCGCTGACACTGCCCTGGTAGGTAGCGACCGCGGTCTTGCGGCGCGAAGCCAGGAAGACCAGGTCGAACAGGGCCAGCAAACCGCAGACGGCGACAGCGATGACCAACAACAGCGGGAAATTTAGCGACATAGGACCTAACTATCCAACCTGAGCACGGCGAGGAAGGCTTCTTGTGGAATTTCCACGTTGCCGACCTGTTTCATGCGTTTCTTACCGGCCTTCTGCTTCTCCAGCAGCTTGCGCTTACGGCTCACGTCACCACCGTAGCATTTGGCCAGTACGTTCTTTCTGAGCGCCTTGACAGTGGTCCGCGCCACGATCTGCCCGCCGATGGCGGCCTGGATCGCAACGTCGAACATCTGCCGAGGAATCAGTTCTTTCATCTTCTCGGTCAACGCGCGGCCCTTGTAGTGGGCGTTGTCGCGGTGAACGATCAGGGCCAGGGCATCAACCTTGTCTCCGTTGATCAGCACATCCAGCTTGACCAGGTTGGCCGACTGGTAGCGATCGAAATGGTAGTCCAGGGAAGCATAGCCGCGGCTGGTGGATTTCAGGCGATCGAAGAAATCCAGCACCACTTCGTTCATCGGCAGGTCGTAACGCACCTGCACCTGGCTGCCGAGGAACTGCATGTCGCGCTGAACGCCACGCTTCTCGACGCACAGGGTAATGACGTTGCCCAGGTGCTCCTGAGGCACAAGAATGGTGGCCGACACGATCGGCTCACGGAAATCCTCGACCGACGAGACATCCGGCAGTTTCGACGGGTTGTCGACGTAAATGGTTTCACCGGTCTTGAGCACGACCTCGAAGATCACGCTCGGGGCGGTGGTGATCAGGTCCAGGTCGTACTCGCGCTCCAGGCGCTCCTGGATGATCTCCATGTGCAGCATGCCCAGGAAACCGCAGCGGAAGCCAAAGCCCAAGGCGTCGGAGCTTTCCGGCAGGTACTGCAACGACGAATCGTTGAGGGTCAGCTTGGACAGGGCGTCGCGGAAGTCTTCGAAGTCATCGGAGCTGACCGGGAACAGGCCGGCGTACACCTGTGGCTGAATGCGCTTGAAGCCTGGCAGCACCGGCACATCGGGGGTGCTGTTCAGGGTCAGGGTGTCACCGACCGGCGCACCGTGAATGTCCTTGATGCTGGCGATGATGAAGCCTACTTCGCCGGCTTTCAGGTCCGCGGTGGCGGTGTGCTTGGGGGTGAACACGCCGACGCTGTCGACCAGGTGCACCTTGCCGGTGGACTTGACCAGGATCTTGTCGCCCTTCTTCACCCGGCCATGGCGCACGCGTACCAGGGACACGACGCCCAGGTAATTGTCGAACCAGGAGTCGATGATCAACGCTTGCAGCGGATCTTCGATGTTGCCGGTAGGGGCTGGAATGGTGTGCACCAGGCGCTCGAGCACGTCGATCACGCCCATGCCGCTCTTGGCGCTGCACGCCACGGCGTCGGTGGCGTCGATGCCGATGACCTTCTCGATCTCGTCCTTGACCCGGTCGGGGTCGGCCTGGGGCAGGTCCATCTTGTTCAGCACCGGCATGACTTCCAGGCCCTGCTCGATGGCGGTGTAGCAGTTGGCGACCGACTGCGCTTCCACGCCCTGGCCGGCATCTACCACCAGCAGCGCGCCTTCGCAAGCGGCCAGCGAGCGGCTGACTTCATAGGTGAAGTCGACGTGGCCGGGGGTGTCGATGAAGTTCAGCTGGTAGGTTTTACCGTCCTGAGCCTTGTAGTGCAGCGTGACGCTGTGGGCCTTGATGGTGATCCCACGCTCGCGCTCCAGGTCCATGGAGTCCAGTACCTGCGCTTCCATCTCGCGATCGGCAAGGCCGCCGCACATCTGGATGAACCGATCGGCCAGCGTCGACTTGCCATGGTCAATGTGGGCGATGATGGAGAAATTGCGGATATGACTCAAATCACTCACGGATCAACACTCGAAAAGGCTGCGGGCTGGACGCCCAACGAAAAATAGCCGGGAATTGTACCTGAATAACGGGGTTGTGTGGGAGCGGGTTGATCATGAAGATCCTGTGGGCACCGGCTTGCCAGCGAGCTTTTTGCGTCAAAGCCCACTGAAGGCTCGCTGACACGCCAGCTTGCGCAGGCATTCACGACACGTCCAGCCACAAAAAAGGGCAGCGCGGTGGCTGCCCTTCCCTGTTCAGGCCTGCGACTTTACTCGCTCAGCTTGAAGGTGATGAAGCTCGCGCGGCCCTGGCGCAGTACACGCATGGACACCGAACGGTTCTTCGGCAGGCCCTTGGCGATGTCGGTGAATTCCTTCGCCGAACCGATGGCCTGGTTGTTCAGGTGGGTGATGACGTCACCCGGCTGCAACCCGATCATGGCCGCGGGGCCGTCCTGGACGTCCTTGATGACCACGCCACTCTTGAGGTCCAGGGTCTTTTTCTGATCGGCGGTCAGGTCGGCCACGGACACGCCCAGGCGGTTGCTGTTGCTTTCGCCCTGGGGCTTGGCAGCGTCGCCGGCCATGATGTCGTCGTCATTGGCTGGCATGGCGCCGACGGTGACGTCGATGGTCTTGCGCTTGCCTTCGCGAATCACTTCCAGGCTGGCCTTGGCGCCCGCCTTCAGGCCCCCGACCAGGTGCGGCAGGTCGGCCGACATGACGATCGGCTGGCCGTTCATGCTCAGGATCACGTCACCTACCTGCAGGCCGGACTTGGCCGCGGGGCCGTCTTCCACCAACTGGGCCACCAGGGCGCCGGCCGGTTTGTCCAGGCCGAACGACTCAGCCAGGTCCTTGTTCACTTCCTGAATGACCACGCCCAGCCAGCCGCGGCTGACCTTGCCGTCCTTCTTCAACTGGTTGGCCACGTCCATGGCCACGTCGATCGGGATGGCGAACGACAGGCCCATGAAGCCGCCGGAGCGGGTGAAGATCTGCGAGTTGATGCCCACGACCTCACCGTTCATGTTGAACAGCGGGCCGCCGGAGTTGCCCGGATTGATGGCCACGTCGGTCTGGATGAACGGCACATACGCGTCATTGGGCAGGGTACGGCCCTTGGCGCTGACGATGCCTTTGGTCACCGAATGGTCAAAGCCGAACGGCGAGCCGATGGCCAGTACCCACTCGCCCACCTTGAGCTTGTCGGAGTCACCCAGTTTCACGGTTGGCAGGTTCTTGCCTTCGATTTTCAGCAGTGCCACGTCGGTACGGGCGTCGGTGCCCACCAACTTGGCTTTCAGCTCGCTGCGGTCGGACAGGCGCACGATGATTTCATCGGCGTCGGCCACCACGTGGTTATTGGTCAGCACATAGCCGTCATCGGAAATGATGAAGCCCGAACCCAGCGACTGGGCTTCACGCTGGCGGTCGCCCTTGGGGCTGCGAGGCGAGCGCGGCATGTTGCGGAAAAAGTCGCGGAACGCTGGCGGCAGGTCGTCCAGGTCGGGCATGTCCCCGCTGGCGGCGCTGCGGTCAGGCAGCTTCTGGGTGGTACTGATGTTGACCACGGCGGGGGACGCCTGCTCCACCAGGTTGGTGAAGTCAGGCAGCGCCTCGGCCTGTGCAGTGACAGCCTGGCCGAGCATCAGCACGGCGGCGCACACGGTCAGGTAGGATTTCAAGCGTAGTATCGACATACGGCTCCCGTCAGTAACGAGCAAGGTTTAGCAATGGGGAACGCCAGACGCACGAAACCCGGACGCTGCCCTAGGCAAGGTCCGGGTCCGGGTTGTCGGCAGTGGCGATCCTTTGAACAGCACACAAGGCCAGACCCTTGAGGGTCTGACCTATAGAAAAATTCAGGGGATTTTGCAACCTGACTGACAGAAGTTTCATTTCGTCATCCTTTGTAACGGATGCCGTGACGCGCTCCCTGCGCGCCTGATTCTGCTCAGCACTGGCGCCTCAATTCTTCGCCTGGGTGTCTTGGGCGCGCATCGACAAGGCAATTCGCTCGGCGGTGCCGATAGGGATCTCGCCCACTACCGTGACCATGACGTCGCCCTTGGGCGTCGTCAGGCGCCGGGAGACCGCCGAGGTCGGCCCCAACTGCGTTCGAGTGTCCATGCCCGAGGTGCCGTTGAGCGGTTCCAGGAACACCGAGAAACGGGCCAGCCCATCGTCGTACATCAGGCTGGTGACAGTGGTCTTGCTATCCGGATCCTTGCGCACGGAACTGTTGGCCAGCTCGAAGCCGGGCGGCAGCCAATCCGAACGCCAATGGCCAGTACCCGATACCGAGGGCTGGGCAGCGACGGCAGGCCCCAGGGGCTTGCAATTGTCACTGGCGGCCAGGTCGGCGTCGGTGGGCGCATTGGGGTCAAGGCGGGTGAACTGAAAGCGTTCGAGCAGGCGCCCCTTGTCGTCAAGCAACAACGATTTGAGCGGCAGGCCAGTCTGGGTGTCCAGATGCAATTCGAAACCGTAGCGATGCTGGTCCTTGGGCGTCAGGGTGACGATGGTGGCGTCACGCCCCGCCACCCGGGACTGCCCTGCTACCGCCAGGTCATACCAGGACATCAACTTCAGCGGGTCCAGCTCCCGTGCCGACGCACTGGGGGCCTGGCTCACGCCAGACACCAGCGTGCCGCTCACGCACTGGGTGCGGCCATCCACGCGCACGACTTCCTGGGCCGAGCCATCGAGCTGCAGAAGCCGCTCGGTGACCTTGCCATTCTGGGCGCGATGCCAGATATCGTGGGTGGAGAAGCTGCCGTTGCGTTCGTAGACGAAAGTGCCCTGGAAACTCTGCTGCTGCTCGGCCTGGGCCAGGCGGTTAAGCCATTGTGAAGCGTCGTTGGCCGCGAAGGCCGGGACGCTCAGGCAAGAACCGAGCAATAGCGGTAATAGCGGTATGGCGCGCATGAAGCTCCCTAGCGGTTTTCAAGGCTCGCAGCACGTGCGTACGGCAACGCGCTTTCGGTGCCTTTCAGCGCGGCTTCCTGAGCATGCTGACGCAGGTAGCCTGGCAGACGCTGGTCATGCGCACCCGGCTGGCCTTGCAGTACACCATTGGCCATCGGGCCGGTGCTCTGGTCGGCGCTTTCGGTGTAACCAGCCAGCACGGCAGGACCTTGAACCTGCGGCACGGACGGCGCCTGCTGAGTAGCGGGCTGCTGCTGGGCCAGCTGGTTGCCGGTGATCTCGTCCTGGTTGTACAGGCGAACACCAGCCAGCACGGCCACGGTGACCGAGGCAGCCACAGCCAGGCGACCGATGCTGCGCCAAGGGCCACGGGTGGTCTTGACGGGCGCGACTTCGTCGGCAATGGCCACGGACACGGCAGTAGCCAGGTCCAGGCGCGGGTCAAGCAAGTCCTTGTGCATTACAGCACGAGCGATCTGGTAACGATTCCAGGTCGCTCGTGTTTCCGGGTCTTCAAGCGCGTTGATGACCCGGCGCAATTCCAGTTCGTCCGCTTCGTTATCCATCACCGCGGACAGCGATTCCTGCAAAGCTTCACGACTCATGGCGGTTCCTCTCTTGGCTGTCGCCGCTGTCTCAGGTTTCCTGCAACAAAGGCTGCAGGGCTTTATCTATGGCCTCCCGAGCGCGGAAAATCCGAGATCGCACGGTACCCACCGGGCATTGCATGACGCTTGCAATGTCCTCGTAACTCAGACCGTCGAATTCACGTAAAGTTAACGCCGTACGCAAATCTTCTGGCAGTTGCTGGATGGTCCGGTGGACGGTGCCCTCGATCTCATCGCGTAACAGGGAGCGCTCCGGAGACTCCAGATCCTTGAGGCCATGATCGCCGTCGTAGAACTCGGCATCCTCGGAACTCACATCGCTATCTGGCGGCCTGCGACCGCGGGAAACCAGATAGTTTTTCGCCGTGTTGATGGCGATACGGTACAGCCACGTATAAAACGCACTGTCACCGCGAAAATTTCCAAGCGCTCGATACGCCTTGATGAAGGCCTCTTGCGCCACGTCCTGGGCTTCATGGGTGTCGTGCACGAAACGCACGATCAACCCGAGAATCTTGTGCTGGTATTTCAGCACCAACAGATCGAAAGCTCGCCGGTCGCCGCGTTGAACACGCTCGACCAGTTGCTGATCCTCTTCCTGGGTTAGCATGAACACTCCTCGTTGAGCCGGGAGGAGCATTGCTTAAGCCAACGTTCAGGCTTGCAAACATAGACTCGGGCTTTTCGCAAAAGTTCTCCCCTCCAAGCAAGTTTCCTGCGAACCATAATTTGGCCTGCACGAAAACCGCAGCGCGGTCATGGCCGGCTGCGTCAATAATCTTGTCGTCGAATCCGCTTGCAGTGGCCAGCGACTTCAGCCCCACATAAAGCCGACGCCCCTTCCCTTCTCATGGGCGACCGTCTATGGATACCGGCATGTTGCATAAAGTTCCCGGTATTTGCAGGGATCGCCCACGGACGTTGCATGATCAAGCACTGACCGTCGGTGTTTCAGCCGTGTAACAGCGCTCAAGACCGGCGGTCGGGCGTAATCCTCGCTTGCGCAGGTCCATACATCTGATAACCCGACCAACGGTATAGTTCCACAACGCCATGAAGGTTTGGCTATTGTGCCGCTCGCCCCATTTATATACTAGTGGTGCCTGAAGCGGCGCGCCCAGCAACTTGCCACCATACCGTGCCCGCATGACGAGCAAGCCCGAACTGCGATCGCCGCAGCCCCTACCATCAGAGCATTGCACTCCCCACCCCGCATGAACGAGACTGCGCGCAAAACAATAGTCGCCTTTGCAGCGGAACCCCAGACATGAGCCAGCAGTATCAACACGACGTTCTAGTGATTGGCAGCGGTGCAGCCGGCCTGAGCCTGGCGCTGACCTTGCCGGGCCATCTGCGTATCGCAGTCTTGAGCAAGGGCGACCTGGCCAACGGCTCCACATTCTGGGCCCAGGGTGGTGTGGCCGCGGTGCTGGACGATGCCGACACGGTGCAGTCTCATGTAGAGGACACCCTCAATGCCGGCGGCGGCCTGTGCCATGAGGACGCGGTGCGCTTCACCGTGGAGCACAGCCGCGAAGCCATCCAGTGGCTGATCGACCAGGGTGTGCCTTTTACCCGTGACGACGACCCCGACCACGAAGAAGGCAGTTTCGAGTTCCACTTGACCCGCGAGGGCGGCCACAGTCACCGGCGCATCATTCACGCCGCCGATGCCACGGGCGCGGCTATCTTCAAGACATTGCTGGCCCAGGCGCGCCTGCGCCCCAATATCGAGCTGCTGGAACAGCGAGTGGCCGTGGACCTGATCACCGAGCGCCGCCTGGGGCTGACCGGTGACCGCTGCCTGGGCGCCTATGTGCTGAACCGCAATACGGGTGAAGTCGACACGTTCGGCGCCCGCTTCACCGTCCTGGCCACGGGCGGCGCCGCCAAGGTCTACCTCTATACCAGCAACCCCGACGGCGCCTGCGGTGACGGCATCGCCATGGCCTGGCGGGCCGGGTGCCGGGTCGCGAACCTGGAATTCAACCAGTTCCACCCCACCTGCCTGTACCACCCCCAGGCCAAGAGTTTCCTGGTGACCGAAGCCCTGCGCGGCGAAGGCGCGGTGCTCAAGCTGCCCAACGGCGAGCGCTTCATGCCACGCTTCGACCCGCGCGCCGAGCTGGCGCCACGGGACATCGTGGCCCGGGCCATCGACCATGAAATGAAACGCCTGGGCATTGACTGCGTGTATCTGGACATCAGCCACAAACCCGCCGAATTCATCACCACGCACTTCCCAACGGTGTACGAGCGTTGCCTGGCCTTCGGCATCGACATCACCCGCCAGTCCATTCCGGTGGTACCGGCGGCGCACTACACCTGCGGCGGGGTAATGGTGGACGAACAGGGCCGTACCGACGTGCCGGGCCTGTACGCCATTGGCGAAACCACCTTCACCGGGCTTCACGGCGCCAACCGCATGGCCAGCAACTCGCTGCTGGAATGTTTCGTGTATGGCCGTTCGGCCGCCGCGCACATCGTCGGGCTGCTGCCGCACATTGCCATGCCCGAGGCGTTGCCCCACTGGGATGCCAGCCAGGTGACCGATTCGGACGAAGACGTGATCATCGCCCACAACTGGGATGAACTGCGCCGCTTCATGTGGGACTACGTGGGCATCGTGCGCACCACCAAGCGCCTGCAGCGGGCAGAGCACCGGGTACGGCTGCTGCTGGACGAGATCGACGAGTTCTACAGCAACTACAAGGTCAGCCGCGACCTGATCGAACTGCGCAACCTGGCGCAGGTCGCCGAACTGATGATCCGTTCGGCCATGCAGCGCAAGGAAAGCCGCGGCTTGCACTACACGCTGGACTACCCCGAGATGCTGCCCGAGGCGCGGGACACTATCCTGGTGCCGCCCACCTTCGACGACTGAACTTGAGCCGCACCCGCAAGCGCCGGTGTTCATCGGCGCTCAGCGTGTCGGCCGGCAGGCACAGGCTGCGCGGCCACCACTGGCCCTTGGCGCGAAAGCGCAGCACCACCAACCCCGGCAGCGCCATGCTGTCGGGCAGCAGTTGCACCACCTGCCAGCCATCGGCACGGCGCCACAGCGACCAGCCACCCGTGTCCCGGCGCAAACCGCGCCAGGCAAGGGGGTGGTCGAGCAGAATGACGCGCGGCAGGTGCCAGACGCCGTGGGCGATGCACGCCAGCACACCCAGCGCACGCCATGCAAAAGGCACGTCGAGCAACAGCAGGCTGACCAGGGCCAGCCCCTGCGCGGTGAGGTAGGCCGCCAACAACCGTCGGGACGGCTGCCAGCGGCACTGAAAGACCTTACTTGGGCTGGACACGGTCCAGAATCATGCGAACCATGCGCTGCAACTCTGGGTCCTGGGACTCGGTGCGCTCCATGAACCAGCCAAACATGTCCTGGTCTTCGCATTCCAGCAGGCGGCGGTAGCATTCGCGGTCCGTGTCATCGAGGCTTGGGTACACCTCCTTGACGAAAGGCACCAGCAAGACGTCCAGCTCCAGCATGCCGCGGCGGCTATGCCAGTAGAGCCGGTTGAGTTCAATATCTTCGACCATGGAGCGCTCCTCAAATAGGCGGGCAGTATACAGCGGCAGGCGCCGTCGGGCACTTGGACCTATGTAGCTTTAAGCTGCAAGCTATCGATGTAGCTTGTAGCTTGTAGCTTGTACCTTGCTCTATCATGTGTTTCAGTCTTTTTGCCCTTGCGATGTCCCATGGCCGATTCTGCTTTTTTCTGCGTGCTGTCCCACGAAGGCGTTCTCGCCGTCCGCGGCTCCGATGCCGGCAAGTTCTTGCAGGGTCAATTGACCTGCAACATCAATTACCTCAACGAGCATTACGCCAGCCTCGGCGCCCGCTGCACCCAGAAGGGCCGCATGCAGTCGAGCTTCCGCATCGTCCTGCAAGGTGATGGCGTGCTGCTGGCCATGGCGCGCGAGCTGGTCGAGCCCCAACTGGCAGACCTGAAGAAGTACGCAGTATTCTCCAAATCCAAGCTCACCGACGAAAGCGATGCGTGGGTACGCTTCGGCCTCGTCGGCGGCCAGGCGGCCTTGCAGGCCCTGGGCCTGGAACTGGGCGAAGAGAACAACGTGGCAGCCCGCCACGAGGCGCTTATCGCCGTGCGCGTGTCCCCCGACCGCGCCGAAGTGTGGGTGCCGGCCGAGCAGGCCGACAGCGTCAAGCAGCAATTGGCCGCGCTGCTGACGCCGGGCGAGCTCGATGCCTGGCTGCTGGGCCAGGTTCGCGCAGGCATTGCACAGGTGATGCCCGAAACCCGTGAAGCTTTCATTCCGCAGATGCTCAACCTGCAAGCCGTGGGCGGTGTCAGCTTCAAGAAAGGCTGCTACACCGGCCAGGAAATCGTGGCGCGCATGCAGTACCTGGGCAAACTGAAACGTCGCCTGTACCGCCTGTCGCTGGGCGGCACGGACCTTCCAGCGCCTGGCACCCCCCTGTTCGCGCCCACGCACGGCAGTTCCATCGGCGAGGTGGCGCTGGCCGCTCACGCCGAACAGGGCAGCGAGCTGCTCGCGGTGCTGCAGGCCGAGGCCGTGGAGGATGGCAACATCCACCTGGGCAGCCTGGATGGCCCGCGCCTGCAGTTGCTCGACCTGCCGTATGAACTGGACCGCGACCGCGAGATCCAACGCTAGGCATATACTGCCCGCCCGTCGATGGCTTGATGGGCGCCCACCGCGTTAGCGCCTCAGGAAGTCGAGATGAGCCAATTGGCCGAACAGGTTCAAGAGCATTTGCTGGCGGCCATCGAAAATGATGACCTGGTATTGCCTACCTTGCCGGAAGTCGCTTTGCGCATCCGCGAGGCAGCCGAAGACCAGGACATCAGCATCGCAGCCCTGGGCAAGGTCATCAGCCGTGACCCGGCGTTGGCGGCGCGCCTGATCAAGGTCGTCAACAGCCCCATGTTGCGCGCCAGCCAGGAAGTCACCGACCTGAACGCGGCCATCAGCCGGCTGGGCATCAATTACGGCAGCAACCTGGCCATCGGCCTGGTGATCGAGCAGATTTTTCACGCCCGCTCCCCCGTGGTACAAGCCAAAATGCTTGAAGTATGGAGCCAGAGCCTGGAAGTGGCGGGTATCAGCTATGAGCTCTGCCGCCGCTACACCCCATTGAAGTCCGACCAGGCGGCCCTCGCCGGCCTGGTGCACCAGATCGGCATCCTGCCGATCCTGACCTATGCCCAGGACCACAACGAGTTGCTCTCGGACCCGGTGTGCCTGAACCACGTGATCGAACGCATTCACCCGCTGCTGGGCGACAAGATCCTGCGTGCCTGGGAATTCCCCCACCAACTGGCTCTGGTACCCGGCCAGTACCTGGACCTGAACCGCCAGACCGCGCACATCGACTACGCCGATGTGGTGCAGATCGCTCGCCTGGTGCGCCAGAACGATTGCCATCGGCTGCCCGACCTGCCGGCCTGCCAGCACCTGAAGCTGGGCGACGAGGTGCCGCTGTCGGGCCCGGACCTGGCCAACGCGCTAGCGATGTTCCGCTAATCGGCGATGAAGCTGACCTGCACTTTCAGCCCCCTGGGGGCACCGTCGTGCAAGGTGATCTGCGCCAGGTGTGCCTTGCAGATCTCGCCGACGATCGCCAGCCCCAGACCGGCGCCCTCGGCGCGGCGGCGGTAGAAGCGCTCGAACACCCGCTCGCGCTCGGCCGGGGGAATGCCCGGGCCGTCGTCCTCGACTTCCAGCACGGCCGGGGCGCGTACCCGCAGGACCACGTTGCCGCCCGCGGGGGTATGCGCCAGGGCGTTGTCCACCAGGTTGCTGAGCAACTCGTTGAGCAGGGTCGGCTCGCCACGCAGCCATACGGGCCCATCGGCCTCCAACGCCAGGGCCACGCCACGGGCGTGGGCCAACGGCGCGAGCGCCATGCCCAATTCTCGCGCCAACTGGGTAAGGTCCACACGTTGCGCCCCGCCCTCGGCGATGGCGCGGGCGCCGTTCTCCACCCGCGCCAGGCAGAGCAACTGGTTGGCCAGGTGAGTCAGGCGGTCCGTGTCCTGGGCCGCCGCGTCCAGGGTATGCCGCCACACCTCGCCCTGCCCGGCGCGCTGGCCCAGGGTGATGCGCGCCTTGAGCGCGGCCAGGGGCGTGCGCAATTCGTGGGCGGCATCGGCGATGAACTGCGCCTGGCGTTCGAACTGGCCACGCAAGCGCTCGGTGAAATGGTTGAGCGACGATACCAGCGGTACCAGTTCGCGCTGCACACTGACCACGGGCAGAGGCCGCAAGTCATCGGGCTGGCGCGCTTCCACCTCGCCGCGCAAGCGCTCCAGCGGGCGCAGGGCGGCGCTGACGGCAAACCATACCAGTAACAGTGCGCCAAGGCCGAGCATCCCGACCCGCACCAGGGTGTCGGCCATCAGGCTGCGGGCCATGCGCTCACGCGCCTCTTCAGTCTCGGCCACGCGGATCTCGGCCATGCCATTCATGTTCGGCTCGCTGACCGCCTTGAGGAGGCTGACCACCCGCACCTCCTGGCCGAGATAGCGGGCGTTGTAGAACCGCGCGAGGGCGGGGTAATCATCGGTGCGCGGGGTGCCGTCGGGCGGCGCGGGCAAATTGTCGTAGCCGGAAATCAACTGCTGGTGAATGTCGTTGACCTGGTAGTAGATTCGCCCGGCACTGTCATAGGCAAAGGTGTCCAGCGCCACATAGGGCACGTCCGCGCTAAGACTGCCGTCGCGCTGGGAGAGCCCCGCCGCGATGGTGCGCGCCGAGGCCAGCAAGGTACGATCGTAGGCGGTGTCGGCCGCCTCGCGACCATTCCAGTAAGCGCTCAGGCCGCTGGCCACCAGGAGCACCACCAGCAACAGCGCCAGGTTCCACAGCAGCCGCCCGCGCAGGCTGCCCACGCTACGCATCACGGGCCTCGAGCAGGTAGCCCAGGCCACGGAAAGTCACGATGGCCACGGCCTGCCCGTCGAGCTTCTTGCGCAAGCGGTGCACGTAGATTTCGATGGCATCGGCGCTCGCCTCTTCGTCCAGGCCAAACACCTGGGCCGCCAGTTGTTCCTTGCTCATGACCCGCCCTGGCCGGGCGATCAGGGCTTGCAGCACGGCTTGCTCGCGGGAGGTCAGGGTCAGGCAGCCATCGCCCAGGGTAAAGCGCCGGGTCTCCAGGTCGTACACCAGTGGACCGCAGCGCTGCTGACGTTCGCCACCCAGCACACTGCGGCGCAGCAGGGCCTTGACCCGGGCCTCCAGTTCGCTGAGTTCGAAGGGCTTGGCCAGGTAGTCGTCGGCGCCCAGGTTCAGGCCATGAACCCGGTCCTTCACGTCGCTGCGTGCAGTCAGCATCAGCACCGGCAAGTGTTTGCCACGGGCGCGCAGACGGGCCAGCAGCTCAAAACCATCCAGGCGCGGCAGCCCCACGTCCAGCACGGCCAGGGCATAGTCTTCGCTGTTCAGGGCAAGGTCGGCGGCGATGCCGTCGTGCAGCACATCGACGGTCAGGTCGAGATGCCTGAGGGCCTGGGCGACGCTTTCGGCCAGCGACACATGGTCTTCGGCGAGCAGGATGCGCATGGAAATCTCTTCTTATTGGACATGGCATGAAACGGCACCGAGGCTAACAGATGCGTCCCACGCGCGCCGCACCTGAAAGGTTAGTGAAAGCTTCGCCCCCTACCATCGCCGAAAACGCCCTGACGCGTTTTCGCTACAACAAAAACAATAACGGAGACATCCCATGAGCCCTACCCTGCGCCGCATGGCCCTGGCCGCCAGTTGCCTGCTGCTTGGCAGCGCCGCCCTGGCCGCCGAACCCAAACGCCCCGAATGCATTGCCCCGGCCTCCCCCGGCGGCGGTTTCGACCTGACCTGCAAGCTGGTGCAAAGCGCACTGGTGAACGAGAAGATCCTCAGCAAACCCATGCGCGTCACCTACATGCCCGGTGGCGTGGGTGCGGTGGCCTACAACGCCGTGGTTGCCCAGCGCCCCGCCGATGCCGGCACGCTGGTGGCATGGTCCAGCGGTTCGCTGCTCAACCTGGCCCAGGGCAAGTTCGGCCGCTTCGACGAAGGCGCGGTGCGCTGGCTGGCCGCGGTTGGCACCAGCTACGGCGCCATTGCGGTGAAGAAGGATTCACCCTACAAAAACCTGGACGACCTGGTGCAGGCCCTGAAGAAAGACCCCAGCAAGGTGGTCATCGGCTCAGGCGGCACCGTGGGCAGTCAGGACTGGATGCAAACCGCGCTGATCGCCAAGGCCGCTGGCATCAACCCACGCGAGTTGCGCTACGTGGCGCTCGAAGGTGGCGGCGAGATCGCCACCGCGCTGCTGGGCGGGCATATCCAGGTGGGCAGCACCGATATCTCCGACTCCATGCCGCACATTCTCAGCGGTGACATGCGCCTGCTGGCGGTGTTCGCCGAGCAGCGCATCGACGAGCCGGAAATGAAGGGCATTCCCACCGCGCGCGAGCAGGGCTATGACATCGTCTGGCCGGTAGTGCGCGGCTTCTACCTGGGGCCGAAGGTCAGTGACGAGGACTACACCTGGTGGAAAGCGGCCTTCGACAAACTGCTGGCGTCCCAGGACTTCGACACGCTGCGCGACCAGCGGGAGCTCTTTCCCTTCGCCATGACCGGCCCGGAACTGGACACCTATGTAAAACAGCAAGTCGCCCAATACAAGACCCTGGCCCAGGAATTCGGCCTGATCCAATAGCCCCTCATTCCTCGCCCGGGAGTCGTGACCATGGCCCTTCAACGTCTTTTCGCCGTCGCCCTGCTGCTGGCCTGTGCCGCGCTGGCAGTGATGGCCTGGCCTTACCAGGCCGCCTTTTCCTACGAACCGGTGGGCCCGCGGGCCTACCCCTTGCTGATGCTCGGCCTCATGGGCGCGGGCTTGTCGTACCTGGCCGTACGCCCCGCCGCCATTGTCCACAGCGACGAAGAACCGCCAATGGACCGCGCCACGCTGCTCAAGATTGGTGCCTGCGTGGTGTTGCTGCTGGTGTTCGCCGGCACCTTCGAACCCCTCGGGTTCATCCCGGCCAGCATGCTGGCGGGCATTCCCATGGCACGCCTGTACGGCGGCCGCTGGCTGCCCAGCGCAGTGGTGGTGAGCCTGATGAGCGTGGGTCTGTACCTGCTGTTCGACAAGGCCATGGACGTGCCACTGCCCCTGGGCCTGCTCGACGTATTGGAGAACTGACATGGATACTTTCAGCTACCTGGGGCAAGGCTTTGGCGTGGCCCTGAGCCCTTACAACCTGGTGACGGCATTGTGCGGCACGCTGATTGGCACCGTGGTGGGCCTGTTGCCCGGGCTGGGCCCGATCAATGGCGTGGCGCTGCTGATACCCATCGCCTTTGCCCTGGGCTTGCCTCCCGAATCGGCGCTGATCCTGCTGGCGGCGGTGTACCTGGGGTGCGAGTACGGCGGGCGCATCAGCTCCATCCTGCTCAATATTCCCGGTGAAGCCTCTACCGTGATGACCACCCTGGACGGCTACCCCATGGCCCGCCAGGGGCTGGCGGGTGTGGCGCTGTCGTTGTCGGCGTGGAGTTCGTTCATCGGCGCGCTGATTGCCACCTGCGGCATGGTGCTGTTTGCCCCGCTGCTGGCGAAATGGGCTATCGCGTTTGGCCCCGCCGAATACTTCGTGCTGATGGTGTTCGCCATCGTCTGCCTGGGCGGCATGGCCGGCGACCGGCCGCTGAAGACCTTCATCGCCGCGCTGATCGGCCTGTTCCTGTCCAGCGTCGGTATCGACGCCAACAGCGGTGTTTACCGTTTCACAGGCGACAACGTGCACCTGGCCGACGGTATTCAGTTCGTGGTGCTGGTGCTGGGACTGTTCTCCATCAGCGAGATTCTGCTGTTGCTGGAGAAAACCCACCGCGGCCAGGAAGCCGTGAAAGCCACCGGGCGCATGATGTTCAACGTCAAGGAAGCCGCCTCGGTGTTCGTGGTGAATATCCGCTGCGGGCTGCTGGGCTTCATCATGGGTGTGTTGCCGGGTGCCGGCGCGACCTTGGCCAGCGCCGTGGCCTACATGACCGAGAAGCGCATGGCCGGTGCCACGGGCACCTTCGGCCAGGGTGACAAGCGCGGCCTTGCCGCCCCGGAAACCGCCATTGGTGCATCGGCCTGCGGCGCCCTGGTGCCGATGCTGACCCTGGGCGTGCCAGGCTCGGGCACCACGGCGGTGATGATCGGCGCGCTGTCGTTGTACAACATCACCCCAGGGCCGCTGCTGTTCCAGCAGCAACCCGACATCGTCTGGGGGTTGATCGCCTCGCTGTTCATCGCCAACGTGATGCTGGTGATCCTCAACATCCCGATGATCCGCGTGTTCACCCGCATCCTGGCGGTGCCGAACTGGGCGCTGGTACCGGTGATCGCGATCATTACCGGCATTGGCGTATACGCGGTGCACGCCACCACCTTCGACCTGTTCCTGATGGTCGGCATCGGCATCTTCGGCTACATCCTGCGCAAGCTGGACTTCCCGCTATCGCCGGTTCTCCTGGGGTTCATCCTGGGTGGGCTGATGGAGCAGAACCTGCGCCGGGCGCTATCGATTTCCAATGGTGCGCTGGACATACTCTGGTCCAGTCCGATCACCTTCGGGGTCTGGGTACTGACTGCGGTCATGCTGACCGTGCCGCTGCTGCGCCTGTGGCGCAAACGCAACAAGGCGCGCCGGGCGCTGGCAGCAGCCTGAGCCTGTATCAGGCCTGGTTCAGAGCGGCGGCAACTGCCAGTCGATCGGTGCCAGGCCGCGTTGCTCGAGGAATTTGTTGGCACGGCTGAAATGCCCGTTGCCAATGAACCCCCGGTAGGCCGACAGCGGCGAAGGATGCACCGACGTCAGCACCAGGTGCCTGGTGCTGTCGATCAACTTCTGCTTGCTCTGGGCGTGCGCCCCCCACAACAGAAACACCACGCTGGGCTGCTGTTCGCTGACTGTCTGGATAATCCGGTCAGTGAACGACTCCCAGCCCTTTTTGGCATGGGACCCGGCATTGGCCCGCTCCACGGTCATGGTGGTGTTGAGCAACAGCACGCCCTGCTCGGCCCAATGCTGCAGGCAGCCATGGGGCGCGATGTCGATGTTCAGGTCGCGCTTGAGCTCTTTGTAGATATTGACCAGCGACGGCGGCGCCGGGATGCCCGGCTGCACCGAAAAGCACAGGCCATGGGCCTGGCCGGGGCCGTGATACGGGTCCTGGCCGAGGATCACCACCTTCACCTGCTCCAGCGGCGTCAGGTTCAAGGCATTGAAGATCAGCGGGCCAGGCGGGTAAATCTCTTTGCCGGCCGCGTGTTCCTGGCGCAGAAACTCGCGCAGTCGGGTCATGTAGGGCTGGTCGAACTCGGCGCGCAGGGCCTGCTTCCAGCTGGGTTCGAGCTTGATACGGTCGTCGGTGGTCATGGGCGTTGCCTGGAAAACAATGGGGCGGACACTAGGAAAGCCGGCCCGGATTGTCAATCGATGTAACCGAAGACTGACGTGATGCCGACAGCGGGCCATACTGCTTGATCACCTACTGCCCAATTCGTTTCACCCAAGAGGTCAGGATGAATCTGCAATTCGAAGAGCTGGTCGGCGTCGATGGCGCCCGCATCGGGGTGGCCACGCTGGACGCCGAAAAATCCCTCAACGCGTTGTCGCTGCCCATGGTCGAGGCCCTCAACGACCAACTGGAACGCTGGGCCCAGGACGCGCAGGTAGTGTGCGTGCTGCTGCGGGGCACAGGCGAGAAGGCCTTCTGCGCCGGCGGCGACGTGCGCACCCTGGTGCAGGCCTGCCGCGCTCACCCGGGCGAGGTGCCACCGTTGGCGGCGCACTTCTTCGCTGGCGAATACCGTCTCGACTACCGCCTGCACACCTTCCCCAAACCGTTGCTGTGCTGGGGCCACGGCTATGTACTGGGCGGCGGCCTGGGATTGCTGCAGGGGGCCAATATTCGCATCGTCACGCCCAGCAGCCGCCTGGCCATGCCGGAAATCAGCATTGGCCTGTACCCCGATGTCGGCGCCAGCTGGTTTCTGGCACGGCTACCGGGCAAGTTGGGGTTGTTCCTGGGCCTGACCGGCTCGCACATCAACGGTCGCGACGCACTGGACCTGGGCCTGGCCGACCGTTTCCTGCGCGACGATCAGCAGGAGGCGCTGATCGAAGGCCTGCTGCAACTCAACTGGCAGGAACAGACGGCGGTGCAACTCAACAGCCTGCTCAAGGCACTGGAACACGAGGCCTGCGGCCATCTGCCGGAACCCCAATGGCTGCCGCGCCGCCGCCAGATCGATGCTTTGCTGGACGTCAGCGACGTCGCTGCCGCCTGGCGCGCCCTGGCTCACCTGCGCCACGGCGACGACGTGCTGCTCGCGAAGGCCGCACACACCCTGACCGAAGGCTGCCCGTTGACGGCGCACCTGGTCTGGGAGCAGATCTCCCGCGCGCGGCACTTGTCATTGGCCCAGGTGTTCCAGATGGAATACACCTTGAGCCTGAACTGCTGCCGCCACCCGGAATTCAGCGAAGGGGTGCGCGCCCGGCTGATCGACAAGGACCAGAAACCACGCTGGCACTGGCCCGACATCGCCAGCGTGCCCCCCGCCGTGGTGGAGGCACATTTCAGCAAGGCCTGGGAAGGGCGGCATCCGCTGGCGGATTTGTCGGACTATTGAGGATTTCGCCCATTCCCACAGGGAACCCTAAGCCTCCACTGTGGGACCGGGCGAACCTCGGGAAGCAGTCGACAGGGTTCAGCGCACAGCCAGGTCAGCGGCGCCCACCGCCGAACCCGTGCCCACCCGGACCACCGGGACCACCTGGACCACCTGGACCATGCCCCCCTGGCCCATGGTTATCGCCATGCCCCTGCCAGCCACGGCCCGGCCCGGGTCCGCGACCTGGCGGTGGCGGCGGACGATGACCACCCCAGCCACCGCCCCAGCCACCCGGCCCAGGCGGCGGACGATAGTAATGAGGCGGCGGGGCGTAATAGCGCGGCGAGCGAATGTAGTACCCGGAATTGTAGTAACCCGAACCATAGGGGTAGTAACCCGGCCCATAGCCGTACGGGTAACGGTCAACGGTATACACATCGGATCGGTAGTAAGTGCCACCCTCGTAAGGTGCGCAAGCAGTAGTCAACAGACCCAGCAACACTATCAGCAAAAGTCGTCGTTTCATGGCGGCCTCCCGGACCGCTGGACAGCTCGAACCAGCGACGCTGGTCGGCGCCGAGCAAAATATAGCGATCGGCATAGATTGAGACCACGATAACCCGACTCAGTGCCACCACTGAAATAAATTGCTACAACTTAGAAACATTTCCATTCATCAAGGACTTTATTTATTTGCAGGCCACCCACGCCATGGCACCTGCGCTCCCCTAGAATGGTCCACCGGTCAACAGCCAATGGACTTGCTATGCCGCCCCGCTTCACGTCGCTGTCACAGCGCTCACTGCTTCTGACCCTCGTGGTACTGCTGGCCAGCGGTTTCGTGCTGACTTCGCTCCTGAGTTACTACGCGTCACGCAGCTCCATCCGCGACAGCATCGTCAATACCGAGCTACCGCTGACCAGCGACACGGTGTACTCGGAAATCCAGAAAGACCTGGTGCGGCCAGTGCTCATCTCTTCGATGATGTCCCGCGACACCTTCATGCGCGACTGGGTGATGGCGGGGGAACGCGACCCGCAGCAGATGACCCGCTACCTGCAGGAGGTCATGAGCCACTACGGTGCCTACACCGCCTTCTTTGTTTCCGACAAGACGCTGACCTACTACCAGGCCAAGGGCGTGCTCAAGCGCGTGAGCGCAGGTGAACCGCGCGATGCCTGGTACTTTCGCGTACGGGACATGAAAGCCCCCTACGAGATCAACGTCGACGTGGACATGGCCAACCGCGACGCCCTGACCATCTTCATCAACTACAAGGTGTTCGATTACCAGGACCGCTTCATCGGCGCCGCCGGTGTCGGCCTGACGGTGAATGCCGTGGTCAAGCTCATCGAGGACTACGAGCAGCGCTATCAGCGCCGGGTGTATTTCGTCGATCACCGGGGCCGGGTAGTGCTCACCGGTTCCCAGGGCGGCCCACTGGGCGCTCGCAGCGGCCAGGACCTCAAGAGCCTTTCCGGGCTGCAAGCACTGCTGGCGAAGATGCCGGTGCCCGCCACGGGCAGCTACGAGTACACAGCCCAGGGCGCCCAGCATTTTCTCAACGTGCGTTTCATCCCTGAACTGGATTGGTACCTGTTCGTGGACAAGCGCGAAGACAGCGCCATGGGCGACCTGCGCCAGTCGCTGTACCTGAACCTGATGATCTGCCTGCTGGTGACCGCGCTGGTCATGTCACTGCTCAAGCGCGTGATCAACCACTACCAGCAACGCCTGGAGCGCCTGGCCACCCGTGACTCGCTCACCGACCTGCCCAACCGCCGCGGCTTCGACCTGCTGGCCAGCCAGGCCATCAGCGAAGCCGAGCGTGACACCCAGCCCCTGGCAGCCCTGTTGCTGGACCTGGACCACTTCAAGCAGTTGAACGACACCCACGGCCACCTGGCCGGAGACGAGGTGCTCAAGGGCTTTGCCCAGGTACTGCGGGACAGCCTGCGCCAGTCCGATATTCTCTGCCGCTGGGGCGGCGAAGAATTCATTGTTCTGCTGCGCGCCACCAACGGAGGCGATGCCCTGCACATTGCCGAGAAGATTCGTCGGCGCGCGGAAGAAATGGCCTTCCCCTACAACGGCAAATCGCTGAAAATCACCACCAGCGTCGGCATGACGGGCCTGCAGGTGGACGACACCCTGCACAGCCTGCTCAACCGCGCCGACCATGCGCTGTATCGCGCCAAACAGAGCGGACGCAATTGCGTGCGCAGCGAGTTGCCCCAATCCCGCCATGAATGATGTCAGCCTGTGCCCGGCCTGCGGCGCCGCCAATACCTGCAGCCTGGCAGACCCGCGCACCGCCACCCAGCCCTGCTGGTGCTACGCCGTCAGCATCGACCCCAGCGTTCTGGCCGCCCTGCCCGCGCACCTGCGTGACAAGGCGTACCTGTGCCCGCGCTGCGCCCAGGTGCTGGACCAACTGCCGCCTGTCGAACCCGCATGCGCCTCGACCGATTCCTGAGCAACCTGCCCCAGCTCAACCGCAAGCAGGTACGCCTGTTGCTGGTGGACCGGCGTGTGCGCGTAGACGGCCAGGTGGTCAGCGACCCGCATCATGAAGTGCGTGAGTTCAGCCAGGTGCTGCTCGATGACCAGGTGCTGCAAGCAGGGCGGCCAGCGCGCTATTTCATGCTGCACAAGCCCATGGGCTGCGTCAGCGCTACCGTCGACCCGCAGCACCCCACCGTCCTGGACCTGCTGCACGAGCCGGACAAGGACGACCTGCACCTGGCCGGCCGCCTGGACTACAACACCTCCGGGCTGATGCTCATCACCAACGACGGCCAATGGTCACGGCGTCTCACACAGCCACAGACCAAGCTGGGAAAGGTCTACTATGTGGAAACCGAGCAAGTCATCGACCAGCGCTACGTCGAAACCTTTGCCCGCGGCATTTATTTTTCTTTCGAAGATCTGACCACCCAGCCTGCCGAATTGATCGTATTGGGCCAACGCAGCGCACGACTGACGATCGTCGAAGGCCGCTACCACCAGGTCAAGCGAATGTTCGGTCACTTCCAAAACAAGGTGTTACGGCTGCATCGTGAGCAAATGGGTCCACTGACCCTTGATCCAGAGCTGCCGCCAGGCCACTACCGAGCGCTGACCGCTGAAGAGATTCAGCAGATCTAGGCCCGCGACCGCTGGGCAGAAAGCTGTCTGACAATCTCCCGACGGTACTTGCGCAGACCTCACATGCCTGCTTGAATCCAATCGTCGGTCCACATGTGACTCGACAGTCACCACCACATTCTAAGAAACCTTTTTGCCTGCCACTGGCGCCTCCACACGGGTCAGGACCGGCAAATCGCCCCCCAGAACAACAATACCCGTCGGCCAGATTGCAAGGACCGACACGGGCAAAAAATTCCCAGGCGTTTGCCTACCTGTCACAAACAACGTGCAGAGTTGATTGCGCGAGTACCCGTTTTTTTTGCCAGGAGTCTTACGACATGAGGCCAGAAATCGCTGTGCTGGATATACAGGGTCAGTATCGGGTTTACACGGAGTTCTATCGCGCAGACGGCGCCGAAAAAACCATCATTCTGGTTAACGGGTCGTTGGCTACCACTGCGTCTTTCGCCCAGACAGTGCGCAATCTGCATCCTCAATTCAACGTAGTGCTGTACGACCAGCCCTACGCCGGCAAGTCCAAACCCCACAACCTGCACCAGCGCTCGCTGACCAAGGAAGAGGAAGGCCTGATCCTGGTGGAGTTGATCGACCACTTCAATGCCGAACACGTCATGTCGTTCTCCTGGGGCGGCGCCTGCGCCCTGCTGGCGCTGGCCCACCAGCCCAAGCGTATCGAGAGGGCTGTGATCAGTTCGTTCTCGCCGGTGCTCAACGACCCCATGCGCGACTACCTGGAACGCGGTGCCCACTACCTGGGCCGCTGTGACCGCCACAAGGTCGGGCACCTGGTCAACGACACCATCGGCAAGCACCTGCCGTCCCTGTTCAAACGTTTCAACTACCGCCACGTCAGCAGCCTGGACGACCACGAATACGCGCAGATGCACTTCCACATCAGCGAAGTGCTCCAGCATGACCTGGGCAACGCCCTGCACGCTGCCTCGCGGATCAACGTACCCGTGCTGTTCATGAACGGCGAATGGGACGAATACACCACTGCCCATGAAGCCCGGCATTTTGCCAACCACGTGGCACACACCGAGTTCTCCACCATCAAGAGCACCGGGCACTTTCTGGACATGGAGCACAAGGCCGCCTGCCGCGATACCCGTCTTGCCCTGATGGATTTTCTCAAGCCCAATGTGCAGGCCAGCCGCAGCCGCTATCGCCCCTACGATGGCCACCATGCGCTGGCCATCTGACCACCCGCCAGCCGACCGCTGTGCTTGCGCATCCACCCCAGACAAAGGGCAGACAAGGTGCACAACCCCAGCGGCCGGCCGGCAAAACCGTACGGTCTGCAATTAAGGCTTCAATTGGGCGCCGACTTCTGGTAAAAAGTGAACCGCGTTCAGCGGGTGTCGTATAATGGCATTACTCCAGCTTCCCAAGCTGATAACGAGGGTTCTTACTCGGCATCACACGCGGTACGCATTGGTTAATACCAAAGCGGGTATAGTTTAATGGTAGAACAGTAGCTTCCCAAGCTTCCGACGAGGGTTCGATTCCCTCTACCCGCTCCATATTTTCTCCTTTATTATCAAGCTGTTAGCCTCATCTCAGGGATTCTTGACCCCGAGTGGGCAGCGCACCTCCCTCCCCTAGAAACACCCTCAAAGCCCACGCTTTCAGCCTTGAATCCCAAGTACGCATTGGCAGTCTGATCAGCCACCAATCCGCACCACGGTGCAGCTTGAAACCAATTTCTTCCCTCAGCCCCACCAACCTTTGTCGACTAGAACCAAACGCACACTCTCGCTCTCCAAATCGGCGAATACCAATCCGGGTCAACGAGCACGAATCTAGATCATCGAATGCCAATCAAGGCCAGCGAATGCACCTATGGTGAGCGACAATAAACAGCAAAAGGAGAGATAACAGACTGAGCATCCGCAGGACACTCATGGATACACGATCAAAGGTTACTCACTGAAAGCCGTCACACGAAGCAAGAGCGCTTTTGAGCACGCTCCAGCCACATCCGCAGCAAGGGCTCCATACCCAAACCTCAACCAGACCTCAGCCGCGTACCTAGAGGCCTAATTAGCCCACGCCCAGTGAAACCCACCGCAACTAGCTCAGCAATGCCCGCCGGCGATGCTCATCACTAAGCACAAGACCAAGCCCCACAAGCCGATGGACTCAAAGCCGACGACACCTAAGCCATAAGCCAGGGACAATCAACTCCACAAGCCAGGCAAAGCCGCAAATATAACTAAATCGAGCATCTATATAACTATAAGTTATAAGTGTAGATGTTGACGAACCTAGCTGTTCGCCAATAGTATGTATACATCAGAAAATAGGGCCTGTCAATTATTATCTAAAGCGACTTTTGCTGAGCGCTTAGGGATGACAGATGGAACAGCGCGAGCCAACCGGCAAAGAGCTTCAGGGGCAAGGTGATGAGCACGACGACTGGAATGAAGAATTTCATGCTGGTGCAGGTCGGGAGGTACCGGAGGCTGTTTGATGCTGACGGCATGCCAGTCGACCTGTTTAACCGGTTCGTCGTCGACATGAAGGACACCCAGGGGCTTTCAGAAAGCGCCCGAGATGATTATGCAGAGCATGTTGCTCACATGCTCGACTACATGTGCGAATTGGGGATGCTGGATCTGGATAACCCTCCCTCGCCAACCAATGCCCAGCGGGCCCTGACCCTCTATCCGCGCTTCTTAGAAGACGCCACCTTGATCGACGACCCACAGCTAGCGCGGGTAGCCGAGACCCTCGGAAAAACGCCTATCTCGAAGACGTCATGCGGCAAGCATTGCGCGGCTATCAACAATTTCAGCGAGTTCAGCGCACAGGTCGCGATACAGGAGCATGCAGTAGATCGCATAGTGGGAAACAACAGAACTGCTCCCCTCCCTCACTTCCAACTCCAGCAACAAGCCCGATCTCACTTTGAGATCCTCCGCCTGCAACAGAACAGCATCATTGCCAGTTGCATCAGGGGTGCAAAGCTTAAAGCGACCAAACGACGGCCTCGGCTTTCAACCAAAGTGCATGAACAGACATTCGCTGGGAAAGACTTTCCTCGCAGTCGCTTGATCCGAGCAATCGAGCGCGCAAACAACAGCCGAGACCAGCTTCTTTGGGTTTTGCTGGCAGCTACAGGTCTTCGTTTCAGTGAAGCCATTCAGATGCGTCGTAGCGACATTGATGTGAAGAACAGATCAATGAGGGTGCACGATCCTGAAGGCGCCCGCGATCCAGTCACTAAAGAAGAGAAGCAGCTGCCGAACAAAGGGCGAAGAACCGCCAGAATCTACATTTTAGAACCACTGAAGGACATGCTATTCGAGGCCCTGGAAACCTACCTAAAGGAACGTCCCCAGGTGGTGCATGAAGACTACCTTTTCCTGCACTCGACAAAAGAAAAGTATGGCCTGCCCATGTGCACCTCTACCCCATTCAAGACGCTCAATGGAACGTGCAACCGGGCCTTCAAGAAAGCTCAGATCGAAGGAGAGGTGAAGCAGCATTTCTACACTCTACACAGCCTGCGTCATTTCTACGCCACGTGGTTGAAGAACTGCACGAGGGCGAAAGGAAGTAACAAGGTCGGGTTGGATGTGTATCGGATCCAGCGATTGATGGGCCACAAACAGCTTAGTACGACGATGCGCTATTGCCATGACGATCAGATCATTGTCGACATGATCATGGAGGTAGCCGACCTCTCTATGGCAGGCCAATTCGACGAGATAGATCTCAACGCCTACTACGGCTCAGCGCTGATTGAGTACGGAAAGTCCCTTATCTCCGGCAGCGCTGCCACCGACAATATCGGCTGGACGCACACGCCTCGCGCCAATATCAAGCAGCATCACGAGGAGTGGGAAGCGCAATGATCAACACCTCACTAGACCAGGTCAAATTCATCTCTGAGAACCAGCCGCGCTCCGCAACCATCGCATCGATTGAGCTCATTTACAGTGAGCTTCGGCACGAAAGAGGTCTTACTCCGCAATCATTCTGGGAGGAGACCAACAAAACCGTGCTGGAGAAATACGCACCTCTCGAATGGCTGGACAGCGTTCAAGGGTGCGGTCTCACCCAAGAACAGGTTCAGGCTGCCTTCGATCTGTCGATACTTGGCACATCCAATGAAAACCTCGAACGAAATCTTTTTACGCAAGCGACAGGGATCGAGAACGCAAGCATCCGTACAATCCGAGGATTTAAAACCCCACTTCGCGGCCTAATGCTCTGCCTCTGGCGGCACGAGTATTTGCTTCTGCCCATATCATTCCAACAAGGTTCTGTAAGCCTGATCGTTCCCGGCCTGAATGCACACCTTGAAAACTTCTTTTCCGAAGTTACCATGCGAGGTAACAACACCAATCTCAAGACATGCCTTAAATACACGCTGTTTACTCTCAATTGGCATACCATTGAAAAAGTTGACTTTTCGGAGGCATGGGCCGCTGTATCCGAGATATCGAAAGGGCGCAAAACAGCCCCACCTGAAAACTACAGGTACAATCCATTCAGATATTTTCGACTGACATCCTGGCTAGAACAGCTTCACTGGCAGCATCCCAGCGTGCTATCAGCCGATCAGGTGAAGCTTATTCAAGCCTATACACAGACTATCGGGCCAAGCCAGTTCGGCAACTACAAATTTGACACGCCTGAACAGTTTGCGGAATATTACGCCAAATCTCACAATGAGAAAAAGAGCATCCAGGTGGGCGCTTACATCGCCCGCACACGAGAAAAACAAAAAACGATTAGACTTGAGGGGAACAGCCCGTCTGAAATTTATTTTGCAAATATTACAGTAAAAAAAAGAGCCGGCTTCCAGTGGCTTCACAAAGAAGGCTACGTTGGCATCCCCGTCGAAGAAACAACTCTCCTTAGTGCTGACTGGCTTCCATTTCTGAATTCCTACTACGAGTTTTTGCTAGGGCGAAAAATAAAAAAGCATTACCGAAAGACGTTACTTTCACCCATCTATAAACTATGCGATTACCTCTTCGGATACCTTCCTAAGTGGCGGGACGAAAACCCTCATAGCAGCGTCCCTATCCCTGTTCGCGTAGACGATTTTTCAGCAGTGTTCTTCTGGAAACGGATGCTGCCCGCTGACGACCCCCGATTTCAGTCATTCGGGCGACTGCCATTACCTTTATTAGAAGCGATGAAGCTTCAGCGTGACAGTCCAGCATCTAAGTCATTCGTCAGTGCAATCTACGATTTTTTTCAGTACTGTATCGATAATCACACCCGCTTACGGGATGCGGGGCTGTACGCTCTCGATGAAGACTTTGCAAATCCCATCAACATGAGGGATTCCCAAGGTAGCGGCCCAAGGAGTCCCGGAACCGACAAAAAAGTACTTCCCCCATTTAGCGTGGGCGTTGTCAGGCATTATGTATCAGCTCTAGATAGCATCGGCAGAAATCTACGGGATCTATGCCTAAGCCAAAAAATAACAAGCAAGAAAATCCGTGAAATCTCACAATCTGAATGGATCAATCTGGCTGATCTCGGCCTAGAATATACTCTCACCACTAATTCACCGCTTGAAGCTGGAAAAACTGTAGAAATACAGATTAATGAAATTCCAAACTGTTACACTTGGTTCTGGGACAACTATCACTCCACGCCAGAAAGCCAAGAACAAATTTACACTGGCGTACCATGGCTATCAATGCTTCGTATGATAGCTGTCGGATTATTTGCCGGACAACGAATACAAAGCTCTCAATGGCTAGGGCTCGATAATTACAAATGCCAGCACATAGAGGGCAACTCATATTACACCGCCTTATTTATGATGGTGGACAAAATCTATCCACATCGGACTTGTAGACTACAGCGCTACATCATGGATTGGCTCGATGATGAGGCAGATTTTCAAACAATAACATGTTCTCACGCTCCTGAGGCCTGCTGGTTCGAGAACGATGAGCACTCTGGCTTTCCAGAAACGAGGTGGCTATTTCGAAGTCCCTTTGGGAACACCGACAGCCCATTTTCTGACACTGCCTACAGTAGGTATTGGATTCTCATCCTCCGAGGCGTTCAAGAAGTTTGGAACTCCCTCGCACCAGAAGAAATCCACTACAACTTTGTCACCAAAGTAGAGCAGACCCTCGCATATCCCAGAAGCGGCGCACCTGAATACACGACTCCGCACACCCCGCACTCCCTCAGAAACACATATATCACGTGGATGCTAGAGCGTGGCTTAGCGGAACCAAGTGAAGTGATGAAGCAGGTAGGGCACAGGAACATCCTTCAGACCTACCACTATGCAAGTGGCCCACGGCCTGGAACGGACTATTCCATGGAGATTGCCGATCAGCGCATTGAAGCGTTTGATCATGAACTGTTTAGTGATCTGGTGGGGGCCAAACCCGTCAAGGCGTCCGCCCCCGATTCGGCGCTACGAAGCTCCCTGCTCACAGACAGGAAGCAAGCCATGGAAGCGCAGCGCATGATCAGCCTCTCCGATGGGCTTATCGAGACCAAAGAAACTGGTTACGAACTGATCAAAGTGGTCTTGATTGAAGACCTGGGTTTTTTTGACACCTGCATCTGCGTTTTGAACGGTCGTTGCACTGCTGCAGTGTTGGCGATCATCAAGGGGCCAAGGCGTTGTGGGATGTGCCCGTTCGCGGTTTATGCACTCGATCATTTAGAGGGCATTAATGCCCGGATGCGTCAACTTCAACGGCATATCAAATCGGTTGAAACCAAGATTTCGCAGCTAGAGGCTGCTGGCGAGACAGAGATCATGATACGCAGCTACCGCGAGGACAAGGGCCTCTCCACGGTCGAGTGCTCTGGTTATGAGCAGGTCGTGAATCTCATGAATGCTGCGTTAGCCGATGCCAGACACAGTCCAAAACGATACCTGATCCGTGATCCCGAGATTCTCAGCAAGCATCCTATTGCTTTGACGGCAACCGACCCCATCCAAAAAATCGTAAGCAATCTTCTGGATTCAAGCCACTACCCATCATTTGCCAAAGAAAACTACATGGCTGGCCTCAAGCGTGCAGCGCGGGTGTTGAAGCTCAAGGGGTTTGACGACATCGAAGAGACTGAAGTCGTAAGCCCGAAGGTTTACCTTGGGCAGATCGCCTCCCAACTACGACTGCTTGGCTGGACACTTGAAGACTTGTCTCGCAATTTCCTCCTCCATTATCCCAACGCCTTGGTAGGTATAGGGCATGGATAGCAACTGCAAGCCTTGGCAGCAGGCCAAGCTCAAGCGTACTAAGGAATTGATACGCCAAGTGTTGGATAAAAAAATCCCGAAGTGGGAAATCCCACCGACGTCAACCGAGTTCTTTGACTACGTCGCATCACATGTCCACATCTCACGCTCGGCCCTGATGCGCTCAGGGAGCCATTACCGCAAGATGATTTTATCCAAATATCATGACATCAAGCATGCCAACGGCCTGCTCGAAGATGACAAGCTGGAAATCGCTAAGCTCACCCAAGCCATCGATATCAAAGAGCTGGAACTGTCTAATTCAAAGGCAAAGGTCGACAAGCTCACCAAGATCTTGAGCAAAATGGGCGAAGTGCAGCCTGCCAATGCAAGCGGTTCTACTACATCGCCAAAAAGTTACCTAAAGGAGTATGAAGAGGTTTGTCGGGCAATACACGCCCTGCTTAGCCATCTCGAACCTCTGGGAATCTCTACGAACCATGAATATTCAATTGTCGACAGCGGCAGCGAGGACGGCTCAATCATGATCGTGGTCGACTGCATTCACATGAAAGCCTATGCGAAGTGGAAAAATGGAAAGAAGTGAATACGTTCAGTATCTCTTTGATCTGAAATGCCAGACCTCTTTGGGGGAAAGGCTGCGCGAACTTCTGATACTCGCCACCCATGATGATTTCGCGATAGAGCTGATGGCTGGAAAAATCAACTTGTCTGCGCTTTGCCGTGTCCTCCAATGCGATCGCCAACTTTTTTATCCGGGCCGAGGAAATGAAGAGCTTGCAGGCCTGGTCACCTGGGCAAATTTACACCTCGCTCAACTCAACCCGCCGAGGCGCCCCAGTGCCACCAAGCCAAAAAAAGCCAGGTCTCGGTACAAATCTGAATTCCAGACGCTAGCCGCTGAGAACTCGAACCTGCGAGCAGACCTAATGAGGCTGTCTTCGATAGAAGATTGCCTGCTAAGCGGCAAGATAATTTCACTACCGCTATGTTGACGCTGATTCTAATCATCGGCGTTGAGGCCACGTCCCACGGGCACCATCGGCTCACGTACATACGGATTCGGGCAGAGGCAATTGCTCCAGCTCAAGCTGCATCGGAGCCAGATCAGCCCACGACGAGGGTTTCACAGGAGATGACAAAGCTGAGTCCCAAGGTGGCCACCGCCTCCCTCAAGCTGTGCAGCGGGCACTTGATCAGCGTAGGCCTTTGCTTCTCCGCTCGACTCAGCTTCTCGGGCGGCCCCCCTCCAGCGGTCACATGGTTGGAGGCGGCCCCACTGCCCAAGCGCAATTACTCATTAGCGATCCCGAGCATTGTAGAGCGCTTGCCGCTCCCCATCGACCACCAGGGGCTTACCAAAGCGCTACTCAGGATTGGCGGACATCCGATGCTCCTCGCCAGGCTCCTCGATGCTCCTACCCCTGCGATGCTGGAGAACTACTTCGACCAGTACTCTGCCCTCAAGCTCCATCAGGCCTGGCACGCCAGGAAAGCATTGGAAGCTGCAGCGCAGCATCTTTTATCACTAAACCTCCCCACCCGGCTCGCCCCGATCCTGTGCTGCGTACAACTGCCATTAACGGGCCCCATCACTCACCAACGCCTGGTTCTCGACATCCAAACCAAAGTGCTCGCCTCCCAAGAGGACTTCTTCCGCACTGAGACCAAGCTCCTTCTCTGGCTGACCTATGCCCGCAGCCACGGTGTGAGCCTAGTAGATCGACAGCAGCTGATCACGACTCTGAGGAGCACCGCTGACTGCGTAAACCATGCGTTAGCGCGACTGGAGGCGAATACATCAGTCAGGCTGATCGACTCCGACGTCATGTTATCCAATGAGTACTACTTGGAATCCTCATTGCACGATGCGCTGACCCATGTCGAGTCCTTTGCGTGGCCCCCGCAGTTCTATGGTTACGAGATCGATGACTGCCTCGAACGGGTATCGCTTGAGAGGAAAGAGTCGCCGAACTCGTCAATCTCTGAAATCATTCGTCAGTGCCTGAACAACCGAATAAGCACCGTGTACACAAGCCCGGTCACAATGCTCCACAACCTGCTACCACTACTGTCATTGACTTCCCAGCAGCTGTTCGACTCACGCCCTATCATCGTCGCGCCTGTGGCATCGAGTATCGAGCAGTTCGCGACACCGTATGGAGCAGTTGTCGCACTGGCACATCTAGAGAGCTCCCGTTTCAGTCTAAGTGACACGGTCATTATCGCACTCGATGCCGACACGTACTCCAAGCATGAATTCTTGACGTTGTTGCGTGGCATGACCACCCGTCACCGGTTGCTGATCCATGCTACTTCTTATTCAGGGCTTCCAGACTTTGTCAGTAAAACCCAATACCTGATTTCGCACGCCTATCCGTTCATCACCCTCCACACAGCTTCTCTTAGAAGCAAGGACGGCTCTCCAGCCAACAACATGCCGTTTACCCACGGTGAGCGCGGTGAGCGCGGTGAACATAATGAGCCCGGCTTCATCAATCATTTCAATGTGGAGGGAAAGAAGCGGTCGACAAGGGTGTACTTCGATATCGACCTGTCCCACCTTTTCAGGCTGCTGCTCAGAATAAAAGCCGTTGCGCTCGTGCCGTCAACACGCCAGGCACTCAAGCTGAGCAAGCTGCTACATACAAGACGAAAACGTACTACGGGGCCATCGATCAAAACTATCGGACTGGCGTTCTTCCCCGGTGACCGGATCATATTTCTTGCGCCACGGGGGCCGCTAGAGTTCGAAAGAAACCCGATAGGTCTTATTCTCTCGATACACGAAACCACTGTAATTCTGAAAATCAACGAAACCTACCTACCCATCACCGTAGAGGTTTTCCTTAGTAGCAACCCGAGCCCTTGCTACTTTCTCTCTGCTGCCCAGTTCAAGAGCGCAGCCATTGATAAGTCCATCATCATTGTCCCTAAGAACGGTCAATACGACCATTACATGCAGCTGGCCGACCATCGCTCAAACATGAAAATAGGAGTCATCTATGGAATAAAAAACCTGACCATAACACTACCAAAAACGCTCCCAATCGAGCGCCAAACTATGATGAACATCATCCCCCGCCTAGTCAAACCTAACCACTCCATACCTGGCAAGACCTAAGCCACCGTTTCAAAGAGCGACCTGCATCATAGTTTTCCTGACACTCCAGCCGTCATAAACGAATACCAGAAAGGTGATAGAAATGAGCAAGAAGAAATCGGAACCAAGACTGCGAACTTTCCCCGTGCCCGAGATCGACCTTGAAGCCCTAAGGCGTGAGATGGGCCACTCCGCTAGTCTGCACACAGCCCTCTACGTTGCCCGACTTGTTAGCTCAGACAAACCGGTGGATGACGAAAAAGAGTCAACAGTCCAATAGCGTTTCGAAACCGACCGCCTTGCAAAAAGCTTTCATGACCAGCCCTACTTTGGCACCGGATCAAAACAGATGCCGGGTCAAAGCAGGGGGGTTGTTAGCGTGGCTAACCGTCCTTGAAGTGTGCGCCATCTAGATCCAGCAGCAACCCATCTTGGGTGTCCTCTGGTCTATGCCAAGATTCGCAGAGCAACTGGTGTTGCTCCGGTTTCAGCTGCCTGTGTACTCAGTGACTGCACCTGGCCGTTCTCTGCTGGCAATGCTTACGACCATGCTGGTCAAATCCGACGCATTCGCTGGTCAGAATGAATGCACACTGGTCAGGTCGAGTGCAAGCGTATGGTCAATGCCCGCAACCTTAAGTCCACATCAAGACTATCACCCTCCGCGCCCCCGAAAACGCATAACCGATGAGTTGACAAACCAGAGTTTCTGCACAAAAATGCCGGTTGACAGTATCTCTTATTTGCACAAATTTCGAGGTCGTACCGATGCACGAAACCCAGCATCCAAGTCATTTCGCACCCGAATTACTACCCGAATACCTGGATCTGGTCTGCCAGGAAGTGATCTCAGTTGCGTATCAGGCGCTGGCTGATGCATCTACACCTCACGATACGGCTTACACGCGAGCAACCCTGCTCTACGGGCGTCTGCAGGGCCTGTGCAAAACACTGGGCGCAGATCTGACCCTGCCTTGGCTTGAGCTACGAAATGGCACCATGGACTTCACCATCAGCGTCAATGGCGTGTTGCTCCAGATTGTCACCGACGATCCCGATGCTCCTAAAAAGCTGCATCGACTGAAAGCCAACCTAGTTGAACTGCATCAGCTGAGTCTCTTTGAAGCCAGCCCTGATGTTTCGACCTGGCGGTTGTTCGTGGATGGGAACGATGATCTTGAATTCCCTGAGTTCAAGGCCACAATCGTAGGTTTTGACATCAATAAAAATATCCTCTGCTACTGGACGCACGAGTACAAGGCGAGTGTGCCTGTCAGAACCAGTGATTTGCCTGCTCAAGTCGAGATCGAGGAACCTCTGATGGTTCGCAGAAACAAAGACGCCGACACGAAGAAACCCGACGAACCTGGCAGCGTAGATGGACGATAGAACACAGCAGCTTGCGTTAGGCGACGAATTTTCTCCGGACAAGCTGCGCCTGGCGCGCTGCGCCTCCGGAAGGTCGCTTGCAGACATTGGCGATCTGCTCGGGGTGACCCGGCAGTACGCTCACAAGTTGGAAGTGAATGGCCTTCCCTCTCCCGCCCAACTAGAAGTGTTGAGCGAGGCCTTGGGCGTAACTCAGGAGTTTTTCTTCGCCCCTAGGCGTAGTTCCGTCGAGCTAGAGCAATGCCATTTCCGAAGCGTGCGTACCTCAACCTTGACGGTAAAAAAATCGATTGCAGCGCAAGTTGAGCTGTTTGAATTGCTGGTTGATGAGCTGGATAAAGAGATCGCGTTTCCGGAGGTCAGCTTCCGGACTCATGATGAGCCGGTTTCCAGCGTTGACACCATTGAGCAGATTGCCGAGCGTTTCCGCAGAGAACAGGAGCTGGGGCTTGGCCCGCTTTCCAACGTGACCCGACTTGTGGAAAAGATTGGAGTTCTGGTCGTCAACATCGCTGATGCCGATGACCGCGTCGATGCCTTTTCCCTGTACAACAAGCGGCCACTGATTGTGCGCAACACCGCAAAGCAGAACCCATGCAGGCAACGTTTCGATATTGCCCACGAGCTCGGCCATCTAGTGATGCACCAAGGGGTGGAAACGGGCTGCCGGCACACAGAAGATCAGGCCAACCAATTCGCAAGTGCCCTGTTGATGCCCAGGGCCAGCTTCGCCGGAGAGTTTCCAGCCATGCGAGGCAGGTATCTCAACTGGCATGCCTTGGGTGAGCTGAAACTGAGGTGGAAGGTGAGCTTCAAGGCATTGATCTATCGCGCCCAGTCTCTGGATCTCATCAGCCAGGAACAGGCCAAGTCAGGTTTTACCTATTTGAATCGTAAGGGCTTCACGCGTCGGGAAGATCTTGATGATCAGATCGAGATGGAGTCACCTCGCCTCGTGCAGCGCGCGCTGGACTTACTGGATCACGCCAGTTGGAGAAAGACGCTAAAGGCCTGTGGGCTTACCCGGGAGATGGTCGAAGCCCGCTTCCTGCTTAAAGCACCCGAGTCCCCCTTGAGACTGGTTTGAGGGATCAATGACCAAAGGCGGATGGGCCAAGCCTGCAGCCAGCCGAATAGGCGGCAGGCAAAAGCCCGAAGTCTCAGATAGCCCATCAGTCCTGATGGGCCGTCCAGCAATCATTCCCACAAGCGGTTCGCGTCGAATTTGAGCCCTGCCGCCTTGAGCTCTCTGACGAGCTTCGTCTGCCATCCCTCTGCCGGATCCATGTCTGTGTATATGACACCGAAAAGATCAGAAGGGATCTCAACACTCCCCTTGCGCAGCAGGCACACCTTGCCTCTCCCCAGCTTTCCGGAAAAGTAGCCAAGCTCAAAAATGACGTTCTGCCGGGCACGGGCATTCGGCTCTTTCGCAGCGACCGCGCTGCCGACATCGTCCGGGGTCAACAGGACGACAGCGAAGCCAACATCGCCTGCGTTATCTTCGAATTTCTCAATAATCGTTCGGCCCTGATCAACCTGTTCGCGAAGAATAATGGCTTCCAACCCGAGCTTTTCGAGGAAGCGAGCGAGGCCCTGAAGAGCAGACTCATCGTGCCCATGTACAACGAAAACGCGATTCGATGGCGCTGCTTGCGTATCATCGACCTGAGAGACATTAGCGATAGAGTGCTGATGATCGACCAGATCCTCGCTCAGAGCTCTCTTCGCCTCTTTTAGCAACGCAACGGAGTCGCCCACGTTTTGCTTGGTAGGTGTCCGATAATCCACCTCCCCGCCGTAACCAATAGCCATGGAGATGTGACGAATCTTGGCAGCCCTGGCGTAGCGTTTGTAAGCTGAGGTGCTCTCTCCAAAACAGCGAATAAGCGTTTCGGTGATAGCCGACTCCAAGGTTGTCAATTCAGGGCTTCGGCCTTTGACCAGAGCGTTGACGTTGAACGCCTCCAGGTCAGCGAGCCTTTTATCAAGTCGTTGGATGCCACGTTCGATCTGAGAGGGGGTCAGCTCAAGCTTTGGGGCGACAACTTCAGTAGAAGGCGTTCTTTTACCCGCCATTGAAACAATCCTTTTTTTCAAGAGATGCCGCGACATTATCACGGCATCTCGCCATCATGCGACGCTGGTGCGCTAGTCGGCCAATCGATCGCGACCTGCAAGGATAGCGAAGATCACCTGCAGGCATGCCGCCGCGACCAGCACCAGCACCAGCAAAGGTGCATCCCAGTTACCCCAGATCACGTGAAGCCAACCGGCAAGGAAGGGCCCGCTCGCCCCGAGGCCGTACCCGATGTACTGGCCCATCGAGAAGTCCCTGATATTTCCAAAAGAATCTTCATCCGGGTGGCCTGCAATAAAGCGGCTAGTTTTTTTGCAACTTTTCGGCTTTCTACAAAAAAGTAGAAGCCGATACTGGCCCCGGTGGCCTAGATTCTCACAACCTCACCACCGGGAGAGGACGGCAGTGCTTTCAGACTTGGAAATGAAACACTTACTCGAAACGGCATTTTTGCCAGATAGGTGTGTCTGGAGCCTGCTCCCATACGGCTCAATCAGCGTGCAAATCTACGAGCACAGCTCCAACGAACTGCTGCTAACAATTGCAGGGATCACTCGGGTCGAGGTGGCGTCGAGCCGCTCCATCGCCAATCTTGTTGGTCAGATACGTGAAGAAATAACTCTGAGAGGCATTGTGGGTGGTCGCACCCCCGCCAGAAAGCAGAGGTGACGCCGCGTAACAAAGCGTTAGGGCGAGCCCCATCGCCTGATGCCCACATTTACTGAGGCTCCACTGGGGGCATCAACCTTCCCTGAGATCGCAGCATCCAAATGGCACGCGAGCAACGTCTTGAAACTCGTCGGCATTCGCCCTCATCCCCCCATTAGCTCCTTAAGCTCGTCCGCTTCCTCTTCCTTGAGTCCGGGGAGGAAATACATCATGTCGAAATGAAGAACCCCCGGTTCGTCATTCACCACCATGAAGGCATGCATGTCGTTCCACAGATAAATCAGGTCTTTATCGGCAGTCACAAAAAAAATATTGCCACCATGGTTGCGGATCTCGCTCAGAAAAAGCACGAGTGAATAGATATCCAGAGCACCATTGAATGCCAGGCCGTCTTCGATGAACTTCGGCTTGTTGAACTTCAACAACTTTAGAATGGCGTTGTTCTTGTCGCCCGTGACCGCTTTGAAGACGATGGCCGCGAAGATCAGATGAACCCCTTGTACGCCCACTGCCTTGGCCAAGCCGAAAACCTCCTTGAAACCTTCCAGGTTCTGAGGAAATTTGTGGCCAGACTCGTACTTTTTGTAAACCGCATCGATGAACTTAAGGATTTCCTCCAGGCCCTGGAAGAACACAGCGCTGGCCTGTTGCAACCGAGGAAGCGAGTCGTCCGTCGCCTTGATTTTCAGGTTAGGAGTCCGTTTCTGCATCTTGGTGATGAAGTGAGCCAGCTCCGTACGCATCTCTTCAAGTGTTGGAAGTCGCCTGTTGAACCGGTTATTGCCCTCAAGCAGGATGGGTTTGGGGTCGATTGTTATTTCCCTGTTTTGGAAAAAATCGACCACCACACTGATGGCATGTGGTTGAGCGTTTCCATCCTTACCAATGTGATTGTTGAGCGTTCCAAGGGCATTTTTATCGAACAGCACGACTGCACCGTTAGGAATGAAGGCCAGTGGGCGCCAGCCCCCCGGCGAGAGGGCGATTGCGTCGCCTTTCGAGTGGACTAACCGGACAGGAATCTCGGAGTATTCCTTGAAATCGCGTTCTTCACCCCTTTCGTAGGAAACATTCCTGGCTTTGAGTTTGAGCTCAAGACCCTGGTCATATTTCACGTAGTCATCCCAGTTGAAGTCTACGAGATTGGCTTCATCGAATCTGGCGACTATATTTTCGCCAAGCTTGAACCAAAAAACGTCGTTGCTTGCCACAAATACCCCCTTCCCAATGGCCAGGGCCCTGATCTGCCAGATCGCAATTCATCTGTTTCTACCATGGCCGAAAGATACCCTGCCAGGCGCCAAATGATCGAATAGACAGCCCTTCGCGCACCGGCTGCGCTGGGAACAATGTAGATTGCAAAGGAAAATATTGCTGGGCGTCTTGGCGTCCAGCGTAGTCAAGGAATCCGAGGATGAAGGAATGATCAGCGCCGCCAGCGACCCCACCACACAGCTCGCTTTTTCGATGTACGAGAACAAGGGCGTGTATGCAGTGCTTCTCGGCTCCGGCGTGTCTCGCGCAGCAGGCATTCCGACCGGCTGGGAAATCACCATGGAGCTTGTCAAACGCGCTGGCATCGCCTCAGGGGCGGGGGAACAGGAAGATTGGCACGCCTGGTATGTGGCTCAATCGGGCGGAAAACAGCCTAATTATTCCACGTTGCTGGAAACCCTGGCCGGCACCCAGAGTGAACGCAGGGCGATCGTTCAGGGCTTTCTTGAGCCGACCGCTCAAGAGCTGGAGGATGGGCTCAAGGTACCTACTCGCGCGCATCATGCTATCGCTGCGATGGTCAAAGCTGGCTACGTCCGCGTTATCGTCACCACGAACTTTGATAGGTTGATGGAAAATGCTCTGCGGGAGGTCGGCATCGAGCCTACGATCGTGAGCTCCGTCGACACCCTGGCAGGTGCTGAGCCTCTAACCCACGCGCACTGCTACATCCTCAAGATTCACGGCGACTATAAAGATGCCCGAATCCTCAATACGGATGTTGAGCTGGGCGATTACCCCGCCGAGTACAAGGTTCTGTTAGACCGCATCATCGATGAGTTTGGCCTGATCATCGCGGGGTGGTCTGGGGAATGGGATCATGCCCTGCGAGCGGCATTTCTGAGGGCGCCTTCTCGACGCTACCCTACTTATTGGCTCTCGCGGGGCACTTTGTCAGAACGCGCGCAGGAACTGGCCTTAAGCCGTCGCGCCACCGTCGTGAGCGGGAGCGATGCAGACACCTTCTTCAGCGCGTTGAATCTGAAGCTTGAGACCATTCAGGAGTCCCGCCAATACAACCCTTCGGGCATCGAACTGACCATAGCCATGGCCAAGCGGTTCATGGCCCGACCGGAACATCGCATTCAACTTGATGATCTGGTGACGACCCAAGCACGGCAGACGATCTCTGAATTTTCTTCAATTTTTGAAGATCAGAGCGCAGTGGCGAGCAAGACATTCGAAGAGTGGGTACTACGCTTCGAGGCTACCGTGGAGCCGTTGATCGTGTCCCGGGAAGTGGTGTAACTCATCGAGGCCTTGGCCACTGAGCTTGCCGTTTAGTTGATCACGGCCGACAGCTTGGCCTGTGGATTATCGCTGACTGCTTCAAAGGCCTCCAACTGCATGTAACGCCGTTGCAGGCACCATTCGTCGTTCTGCTCCAGCAACATCGCACCGACCAGCCTGGTGATCGCCGGATCGTTAGGAAAGATGCCCACGACATCAGTGCGCCGCTTGATCTCGGCGTTCAGCCGTTCCAGCGGGTTAGTACTGTGCAGTTGCTGGCGGTGAGCTTTCGGGAAGGCCATGTGCGCCAGCACTTCATCCTCGCAGCCGTCCATAAGTGCTGCGATCTTTGGGTACTTTTCGCGCAACTGGTCTGCCACCAGGCGCCATTGCTGATGACATTCCTGGCGGTTGTCCTGGGCAAATACCGTTCGCAGCAACGCTGCCACCATGGTGCGTTGGCCTTTGCCGACATGTGCCATGGCATTGCGCATGAAGTGAACGCGGCAGCGCTGCCACGTCGCGTGGAAGACCTTGGAGACTGCGGCCTTGAGACCTTCATGGGCATCCGAGATCACCAGCTTCACGCCTCGCAGCCCACGCCGCATCAGGCTTCGCAGGAAGTCCGTCCAGAATGGTTCGGCCTCAGAAGGGCCGACCCGCATGCCCAGCACCTCGCGCCCACCGTTGGTGTTCACGGCCACGGCGATTATGACGGCCACCGACACGATACGGCCGGCCTCCCGCACTTTTACGTAGGTGGCGTCGATCCAGAGATAGGGCCAGTCACCCTCGAGTGGGCGATCCAAGAACGCATGTACGCGTTCATCGATCTCGCCAGCAAGCCGAGAAACTTGGCTCTTGGAAATGCCGGACATACCCATGGCCTTGACCAGTTCGTCCACCGAGCGGGTCGATACGCCTTGGATGTAGGCTTCCTGAATCACCGCCGCCATGGCCTTCTCGGCAGTACGGCGGGGCTCGAGAAAGCCTGGGAAATAGCTGCCTTGACGCAGTTTGGGAATCTTCAGGTCGACATCGCCAGCGCGCGTTTGCCAAAGGCGATCGCGGTAGCCGTTGCGGCTGTTTACCCGGTCAGCGCTTTTGACATCGAAGCCGGCACCGCACAGGCCTTCGACGTCGAACTCCATCATGCGCTGGGCAACGAACTGGATCATTTGCTTGAGCAGATCAGCGTCTGCCCCTTTCTCAAGCAACTCGGTCAGTGCGATAGTGGGCTTGGTCATCGTGGTTTTCCTGGTGCTCGTTAGGTCTTCGCAAACTCAACGTTAGCCAAGAACCACGATGACCATCCTCTTTCGCCCACAGGGCGCCTTCGGTTGGTTCAGTTACACCACTTCCCGGGACACGATCGAGCCGTTGGCTCATCTGTTTACGGCGCTTGGCCGCTGGGGTACAGGTGGCGAGTTTCAGATGGTACTGGATACCGTCAAGGGTTTGTATGCCGAATCCCAGAAGCAGCCGTCCGGGTACGTCCACTGGCTCAGTTTAAAGTGTTATCCAGCAGCCCTGGTTCTCTATGGATACGGGGTGGGGCTTACACGTGCAAACCGTTTGAGCGAACTGCACCGCCTTTTCGACTCCGCCCTCATCAACCGGCGTGAATTGCCAATGCCGATGGGTATAGAGCTGGCCCCGACCTACGTAGAGTCCGCCACTGGCCTGCATCAGCACTGGCAAACAATGGAAGGCGAGAAGACTACCAAGACGCCTCTCTGCAACCGACTTTTCAGTGTACATGCCGCAAAATGGGGCCCGACATTCGCAGGTGTCCAAGATGCCCAACTGATTTACGAACGCTTCGAATTTTTGAGCCATCTGTACTTTGTCCAAGCGCGAGGCATTGATGAGGCCGGGCTCAATGAGGCGATCTTGAATAGCAGGTTTCGGCAGATCAGTATGGGCCGTCTTTCCTGGCACTCGCAGTTGGCCAATCGCTTCATGCATGAGTACTCCTTGGAGGAGTTCAGCTCGCCGTTACTCGCAGCGGGGTTTGCCTGTGGCAGCGACACCTACCTCAAGCGATACCTTGAGGGGCTGGAAGAGGCCTCACGCTGGGGATGATCAGGATGGCGATGCAGATCATCCATCCCCTTGCTCATTAAGCGACGCGTCGGGGAAGGATGGGAAAGTGCGGAGGCCGCCAATCTGCAGGTAGATAATGAACCACAGCGTCGGTACCTCGCACGCTTTGCTCATGGCGATGACGTGTTGTATTGCGTCTGCAAGCTTCCGGGCGATTGGCAGGTCAAGAAGCGAAAACAGCGCATCAACTTGGTCTTGCGTGAAAATCGTCTCGACCTCGCTGATGACGAGACGTTTGCCATCACCAAGACCTTCAACTTTTTTGTGCTGAATGGGGACATTCTGGTGGCCAACCGGCCACAAACTTCGAATCCCTTCTGGAGTATAAGCAGACCTACATTAGCTCGTTCACACAGCTGCAGGCGGACGCCACCTTCCAAGGTGTTTTCTCGGACATGGCGCTGCTGATCGAACACGTTGGCACCAACACCATGCACCTGCGACGCATGGCAGTTGTTCAACAGCGAGCCTACTACAGCGATGCCAACTTCATGGCTAAATTGCAGGCCGTCAATCTGACGCGAAATTGGAAAATCGACTTTGACGCCAACGGCAAAATCGTCCCATCGCCAGAGTCGGTCAGAACGATCATCCAAGTGCTTCTGAATCACCGCCTGCATTCTGAGATGACTGGGGACGACTTCGACGTCCCCTCAGCGAGCCCGGTTGCAAAGTAATGGGCAGCAAGCGGTTGCTTGCGCTCAAGGCTTGGGGCGGTTGCTGCCGATTACCATCCGGGCGAACTGGACAAGGTCATGGATTTGCCCACGACCTGTACGATCCAGATAAAACCCGGAGATTCCAACACCGCGTGGCCCATCACGGTCGCACCGTTGCGAATCTCCGATCATCAGCACGCGGCCCAGTGCATCATCGAAATAATGACCAGGCTCGACGTCCATCTCGCCGCAGATTGACCGGTAAATACGCGCATCGGGTTTCGGAACCCCCACCTCGTAGCTGAAGGCGTAGCCATCCATATGCGAAAAGATTTCCCGGACTTTCGGCCCATAAGGGCTGGCAAGATTTGAGCAAAGTCCGGTTTTGATGTTTGCCTCGTTCAACCGTGATATCGCCTCAACTGCGTCCGGATACGGCTCAATCGAAGAGAGCTCTATCTCCAGCCTTCGATGCAATTCCTCGCGCTTGGACGGCGTCAGCGAGATGCCCAACGATGAAGCCAGGTCATCGAATGAGAGAGTCGTCGTCATCGCAATATTTGCACTTTCCGGTGTGAGTGGAATGCCTCGACGGCGCCCCTCACGCATCAGCTCGCGATAAGGGTTCGTGCGCTGTCCGATCCGCACGGTGGTGCCGAACGCGTCGAACACGACTGCATTGATCATAAGGCGCGAGCCTCTTGGGTATAAATAACCTGGCTCAAAACAATCTCACGACAGCTGAGAGCGCCATGGATTTGCGTCGGCCATGACCCAGCAGGACATAGAGCTTGTTCGCCGTATGGAAGAACATGCCATCGCTAAACTCGATCAAAGGCGTCGAGCGAAACCAGTGAGTATTGGAGGTCGTAGAGCTATCGAATAGCACATCGAAAACCAACAGCATCACTGGCTGTTTACGCTCTAAAACCAGTTCTTCAACGACAAGATCAGGCGCATCCAGGTCGAGCCAAACCCACTCCCTGACCACGCAAAAACTGGAATCGGGAAATCTCTCCCGAGTGACCCGAATGGCCTCTTCAAGCCCAACGTCGCTTCCTGACATCACGACGCTCGGGCCGATCATGTCCTGTACATCGAAGTCCGACATGGATATCCCTTTTCCAAAAGTGGTGACAATATGATTGTGAGGGCAGTGGCTACGAGTTCGAGCTGTCAGCGTTCCGCGTCATAGAAAGCACCACTGTCTGCTCCGCTCCATCGACTTCCTCGACCAAAAACAACAGGAAGCTCACGATTACGTACCACTCGCCCCGAACGGTAACCGCAATGGTGTAGCCCTGCTGTTCTTCCATCTTCGCTATGTCGTCCATGATGACGGTGTCGCCATTGCCGGATCGTGCGTGGATGTCGAAGAACATGGCCGCCTTAAGGCCTGCGCCTGCTGGGCGAGCATCAAGCAAATAGCCACTGATCGGCTCATCAAAGGCGATCTTTGTGGCCTCAATCAGCTGGGGTGGAAAATACAATTGAAAATCCTCTGCCGGCCATCGCCAGCTGTTCATAACGTGATTACGCACCGGTCGTCGAAATCCACCCCTTCCCCCGGATACCCTCTGGGGTTGGACAGAAACCTGATCCCGTTAATGATTTCGTCCACTGGCATGTGTGTGTGCCCGAACACCCAGAGATCGATTTTCATTTCCAGGAACTCTTGCCAATTGTTGCCATAAGCGGCGCGCAAATGCGGATGCTTGCCGTAGTCAGGAACGAAATGCATCAGCGGTGGGAAATGCGTGACCACCACCGTCTTGCCGTCAAACGGTTGCTCCAGCTCACTACGTAGCCACTCACGCGACTGCTGGGCAACTCGCCGGGTCTGCTGAGGAACCAAGGTTCGATACTGCGGCTCGACCCGGATGACTTTGTAATCATTCATCAGTGCTCGGGCTTCCATCATCGCCAATGGCGCGTTCCCCGTGCCTTCAAAATCGGCCCAGCCTGTACAGCCTATAAATCGCACACCCTGCAAAACCAGTGTGCGCTGCTCCAGAAAATGCACGTGCGGGGCGCTGGATGAGTTCAAGCGACCAAGCGTTTTATCCCAGCTCGACTTATAGAATTCATGATTGCCGGCCACCAAAATCGTCGTTTTCGAAAAATGCTCGCCAGCCCAATCTGAGCTTCGCCCCTTAATGTTGATGTCCCCTGCGAGAACCGCGACGTCATACATAGATGGATCGGGCAGCTCAACGGGCTCAAACTCGACGTGCAGATCTGACATCGCTAGCAGCCGCATAAGTCGATTTACCGTTTATTGAATGTTGGGAACGCATATTTAATGAATGGTATACGTTGACGATGCTGGGCGTCAAAGCGTGGCTTCATTCTCTTCTTTTGTGAGCACATCCAAGAGATGGGATTCCAGCCAATATTAGGCCAGGTGTTGCGCGAGCTTCGTGTCGCGGCAGGCCTGACCCGCGAAGCATGCGCCGAGGTATTGAGCAGGCCTCATCTGGCCAAGGTTGAACAGGGCCAACAAGCCATAACGGCGATCAAGCTGCATTCCCTCTGTGAGCTGCTTGGGATTCCGACCAGCCAAGTGCTCTTGGCTGTGGAGGCTCGGCTGCGCGGCATTGACCTGAGTGCTTACAAGGCATCTTGGGATGTCCACGTTGATCGCCTCATTGGCTCTGGTGGGCTCAGGAGCTCGCCTCAGGAATCGGCAGTGAGGGGTGTACGCGGAAAACGCGCGGATGAAACCATGGAGGCTGTCAGGAAGCTGCAGGCTGAAGGACATGCGAAGATGGTGGTCGTACGTCAACTGGGGGTCAGCCGCTCTACCGTTGATAAGTACTGGCTTAAGGGCTAGCCCGACATCCAGGCCGGCTCAATTGCGGAGCCCGGTGCCATTACGAGCTCGTCCATGTGCGGGGCACGCTTGGCGATGGTGTACGGGGCTTCGAAGGAGTTTGGCATTGATGCCGCCTCCGCCCTTATCCGCTTGTACGCCTAAAACCAAATTTCTTAGCGCAGATCCGCATCTACGGCCAGCGGCGATTCGGGCGTTACCGACTGCACCCTTCGATTTCACAAAATATTGCGATGTGCCAGTGTAACGCCACCATTTGGTGCTAGGATTCGAGCTTTCCCAAGGATGGAATACAAAGATGAAGGCGCTGATCGACGTTATACCCACGGCTGAGCAGCTTGCGCTGTTCTCCCGAGTTACCTCTGGTGTTGACGTGATTCGAGGGGCTGCGGGAAGTGGGAAGACGACTACAGCCCTCCTCAAGCTGCGCACTAGCGTGGCGTTCTATCTAAATCGCGCGCGCCGGCAAGTCGAACCTCGACCTGTCAAAGTCCTGGTTCTGACATTCAACAGAACGCTTCGGGGCTATATCAACGAACTCACCGAACGGCAACTGGGTCAAGAGCCTCTCATTTCTCTGGAAATTGCCACCTTCAACAAGTGGGCCCAGCGCTTGACCGGCGCTCGGAACATCCTCGATTTGGAGGTTGCATCAGCCCATCTGCGACGTCTCGCTGCTGCCGCCGGGCTTGAGTCTGAATTCGTTGTTGAGGAAGCTCAGTACGTTCTTGGTCGTTTCCACATAGATGAATTGGACGACTACTTGTCCGCACGTCGAGATGGACGAGGCGTGACGCCTCGGATGGAACGTCCGGCCAGGCAGCAGCTGCTTGAGCTCGTCATCCGCCCCTACCTTGAATTTAAAGCAGAGCATGAACGGGTAGATTGGGGGGATCTGGCGTGCGACCTAAGCAACACCCAGCTTGAGCAATACGACGTTATCGTGGTGGACGAGACCCAGGATTTCTCGGCAAATGAGGTGCGAGCGGTGCTCAATCAGCGCTCGGCAGATGCCTCAGTGACCTTCGTGCTCGATAGTGCTCAGCGCATCTACTCACGCAACTTCACGTGGGTTGAGGTAGGGGTAAACCTGCGCCCGGAAAAGAGCCATACCCTGCAGACAAACTACCGGAACACCCGTCAGATTGCTCAGTTCGCGAGTGCCATGCTCACAGGGCTTCCGATCGACGACAATGGGACGATGCCAAATTACGCCACCGCAAGGGCTGATGGGCCGAAACCGATCGTCTTGAAAGGCTCGTACCCGAATCAGGTACGCGGAGCGATAGAGTTCCTCCGCGACATTGATCTCACCCAACAATCTGTAGCGTTTTTGCACTACAAAGGCTGGTTTCGGGATCTGATACCCGCACTGAATCGTGCGGGCCTGCCCTTCGTCAATCTGACCGGCTCTCCTGTATGGCCAGAGGGGCCTGAGAACATTGCACTGTGTACGCTGCACTCCAGCAAAGGCTTGGAGTTCGATCACGTCATCATGATAGGCCTGGACGGTTCTGTTCTTCAGGTAGACATGCCTGATGATGAGGATCAAATCGATGTGGCAGAACACGAACCCTCAGCGCGGCTGCGCCGCCTGGTCGCAATGGGTGTGGGAAGGGCCAGGGAAAGCGTTCTGATTGGATTCAAGCCATCGGATGCGCCGGACATTATGCATTTTGTAGATGATGATCTTTATGAGGGCCGGGACGTATGACTATTCAGCAGCTGAGTGCGGAGCGCGGAATCGAGTCCATCCTCCACTTCACCACCAATCGCGGCTCCCTTGGGCTCTTCGCATCAAAGGCGCTTAAATCTCGCCAGCGCCTTAACGCAGATCAACAGCTCAAGCACATCTTCCAACCTAATGCGCGCTACCGAGACAAGGATCGGGCCTGGCTGGATTATGCCAACCTTTCCGTCAGCCAAATCAATACCGCATTCTTCAGAACGTGCTCCGGAAGCTGGCACAGGGAGAAGGATTTTTTCTGGTGCATTCTGGATTTCACGCCTGAAATACTGCTTCATGATGATGTCTGGTTCACGACGACGAACAACATCTACACCAACGTCGAGCGTGCAAAGGGCCCTGAAGGGTTGGAAGCCATATTCCAGACCCCAATCCATCAGTACCAAGCAAATTACTCACATCGCCCCGCCAATCATCCGAAAAATCTCCCGACGTGCAACCAGGCCGAAATCCTGTACCCCCAGGAGCTGTCGACAGACCATTTGCAACGTATCTACGTGCGTTGCGACAATGACAGTGACGAGCTAGCGGGTCAGATGGCTGCAACGGGGCATTTCCCCGTGAACGTAGTGGTTAGGCCAGAGCTGTTTGAAGGGATCAGGTGAGTAGAGCAATGTCAGAAAATAGGCTGCAACGCACAATTTCCTCGGCGCTATGGGCAGCCTACGGCGACGCCATGGGATTCCCGACGGAGCTTGCTTCCGAAAACCTTGTCAGGGAACGACTCGGTCAGCCACGCTCAACCAGAACGGAGCAATGGCAGAGGATTATTGGCGGAAGATTTGGCGCTCAGGTCGTCCTCCCCGCAGGAAGCTACTCAGACGACACTCAACTGCGTCTCTCGACCAGTCGCGCGATCTCTGGTCAAGGATATTTTGATGTGGAGGCATTTGCCAAAATAGAACTGCCTATTTGGCAGGTCTATGCGTTGGGAGCCGGACGAGGAAGCAAGTCAGCAGCGAGCTCACTCTGCAATCGGAGCACAAACTGGTTCAGCAACTTCTTTAACGGGTATGTGAATGGTGGCGGCAACGGTGCAGCGATGCGCGTCCAACCTCACGTATGGGCCGCTGCAGACGTTACAAACAAGCCTTCCTATCTAGTCGATGTGATTCGCAACGCCGTTTGTACTCATGGCCACATGCGAGGTATCGCGGGGGCTGTTGTGCATGCAGTTTCTCTAGCCCACGTATTCCAACACGGGCGTGTGCCCAGTGAAACGGAGTGGTTCCAATTTACATCCGATATCCGGAGTATCCCTTCTCTGATCAGAAGCGATTCGGAGCTCGCAACGTTTTGGGCGCCCACGTGGGAAAAGGCTAGTAACACGTCGCTTCAGATTGCTGTGGATCAGGTTGCGGCTGAATGGGAAGCTTCTGTTGGTAACGCGGTTAGTTGCCTAGCCAACAAATCGGCATCACCTGCTGAGCTTTATGTTGAGATAGTGACCGGCGACAAGGGTTTGAGCGCCGAAGAAAGAGGCTCAGGACTCAAGTGTGCCCTCTTCGCAAACGTCGCAGCACTTCTGGGCCAGCGAGTGGGCTCCCAGGAGATCATTGAGCAGGTCGTAAACTTGCTCAACAGCGATACTGATACTATCGCGACCATGGCGGGTGCATTGATAGGCGCAGCACACCCAGACGTCAGATGCTTGGGTGAAATCCAAGATGAAACCTACCTGCGCCAAGAAGCAAAGCGCCTGTACGCTATCAGTCAAGGTGGACGTGCTGAGAGCTTTACCTACCCAGATATGCTCTACTGGCAAGCTCCTAGGGCTGTAGTTGATTCGCTGGAAGTCACGCCAGCAGGCTTTGAACTCCTGGGCTTGGGTAAGGTTACCCCGTCTGGCCGAGTCTTCTCCGGCAAACAAAAATCGGCAGTGTGGCAATGGTTTAAGGGTGCTTGGGGGCAGACATTACTCATTCGCTATCGCCCTGCACTATCAGGTAATGAAGAGGCTGTAGTCGACACTCGGAAGGCATCGCGTCCGGTGAGTAATACAGTCGATATGTTTGATGAGCCAACTACGGTCAGTGAGAAACAACCAGCCGTTGAAGCGCCTATTGAACGTCATCATGTATCGCCCGAGCTGAGTGCTCCTCCTTTAGAGTCGATACAGCCCGTAGAATCGGTACAACCCACGGCGCATGCTGAGTACGTCGCTCCGCGCGAGACGGAATATCTTGAGCCTGGCAGTCACCATTACAGTGGACAGCCACAAGAGAGCACCGCCCCGCCCGACCTGGATGCACTGACCAATGAGGCGATCAAGACATTTGATCCAACGGTCATAGGCCAGCACCTGTTAGACCTTTCTGAACTTCCTAACGGAATTTATCTCTGCGTGGCCTACTCATCGATCATCGCGAAGGCGCGTGTGGCGCGTCTGCGCAGCAAACGCAGAGAGCAGGCCTGACTGACTTGGGAAGAGTCCATTGGGGGGATCCGGGTCATCCAGGATGCGAATGCTGGATGACCTAAGCAGGATCTGGAGCGCGCCGCGACTACACCGGTGCGTGACAGTTCCTGCAGCTCTTTCCCCTATCCGGAATGAGTTCTGACAAGTCGAAGCGGGGAAACCGGTATGTTTAGCAGATACCGTCCACTGACCCATTCAGGCGTCAGTCCTGATGCAACAAGCACCTTCTTCCAACTGGTGTAGTCGAGCAAGTCCAAAGCCCGCTGGACGAGCATGGGGGCCTCCAATGGTAGAAGGTCGTCGTATTCCTCAAACTTGGTGAATCCCTTGCGACTGAGGTGGGTAAACCCCGATTTCGCCTGCTCGGCAGTGAGCAGATCAAGCGCCCTACCCCGATAAATCAGCGCCTTGAAACTCACCTTCCAGCGCAACTTGAGTTCCTTCAAAGCATGCCAGTTAAGGTACCGACCTCGCATGGCAGGGAACTCAGAAGCAAAGCTTGCTCGCGGCATCAAGAGCGCGCTTGCGAACTGGTTCGCCTGGTCTTCTGTGTGCCGGCAGCCGGTCTCGATGCCTTGATGCATCACCAAATGACCGAGCTCATGAGCCAGATCGAAGCGCTGGCGGCCTGGGCTGCTTTTGGCAGTGCTACGAACGATCAAGGGCCGTTTGTTGAACAGTGAAAACGCATCCACGCGCTCGTCGACATCGGCGAGGTTAACGACGAGGACTCCCACTTTTTCCGCCAGCTTGGTCATGCTGGATATAGGCCCTAGGCCCAAGCCATGGTCGCGGCGAAATTTCTCAGCGATTCTCTCAATCTCATCTGCCGCAGGCGTCGGCCCGTCGTAAGGCTTGAAACTTACCGGCGGGAAAGCAACCTCCTTCTCAAGCTCATCGACCATCAGCTCAAACATTTCCACCTGAGCGGCAACGGTCTTCTTCAGCGTTTGCGATGAGGAACGCACGCTACGAAAATGGCACTGTTCAAGGTCTACTGACCCCCTGCGTGGAGTGAAAAAGAATCTCTCATCAACACCCAGCAGATCGCTTAGCTGCTTAAGCTGAGTGGAGGAAGGAATCGCGTTGATTTCCAGCTTGTGAGCGTATTGCCGGGTGACAGCGAGCAGGTCGCCGATGTCAGCCAGTGAACGGCCCGCAGCGCATCGCGCGAGCCGAAGTTTGTCCGGGGAAAACTCATCCCCAAGCGGCATAAAGCCATTTCTATCATTCATCGATCTGGTCAGCGTCTATCGGTACATTCCGGTCGGCATCTTTGTCCCTGCGAATAGGGAATTGTTCCGGGATATCCACTTCCTCGGGCAAATCGATCGTACGAACGGACTGAAGGGGTGTGTAGTCATGCATCCACTGGCAAACAACATTCAGATTGGTATCAAGTCCGAGCACCGTCACCGTCAGCTTTGGGTCTTCCATATTGCCGTCGCTGTCGACGTACAGGCGCCAAGTCAGATTGCTATCGTTTGAGGGGCCCAGCAGACCCGCTTGATACAGCTCGACTCGACTAGCCACCATGCGGTGAGCTTTCTTGCGCACATTAGGATCGTCCATAACGACCTGCATCAGCACACCATTGACGCTCGGGGTGTAATCCATCGTGCTGTTGGCGAGCTGAAACCATTGCATCGACTTATCACGATGCATGGTTTTAAAACGACCATGCACACGCCCGTAAAGCAATGTCCCAACCGTCCAGTTCGTGTCGTCTTCCGTTGATGCCGCTGCTAGGGCGAGATAAGCCGCTTCCAGTACGTTATGGCATACGATCCCCAGGTATTCGGGGGTCAACTTAGGCTCGAAATCACTTGGATGTTGGGTTTGGGGCATGCATAGCACTCCTAAAAGCGTGCAGATATGGATGACTGTCAACCGACATTTTTGTGCAAAATTCCGATTATGTCAACTGCATTGACATCGCACGCTGGAGGCTAAAGGAAGCGATTACTACAGCTGGGCTTCGTACTGCGGAGACTCGGTCGAACGGATTTAGACGACTGAGCGTTCAGGAGCACTCAATGCACATACCAGCCTGCCGCCCCTGACTGGCTTGTCGTTATGCGTACTCGGGAAAGTTGAGCGGACGCCTGCAAGCCCCGCAGGAGCTGTAGCTCTGAATCGCGGCTAGTTTCGAGCGTCGTGCAGAAGGCACTTCAGGCGTGTTCCTGGACGACCTCATCCTAAGAGCCGTTGAAGCATCTATTCGATCTGAGTGCCGGCATAACACCCCTTGAGCTCTTTGAGCTTCACAGATCGCCCATCGTTTCTCAGCAGGCTCAGACCGTGCAGCGCATTGATCAGTCTTTGTGATTCTGCGATCTCATCTTGAATCGTCAGCCAAGCGGAGTTGATCTGTTTACCCAAGGCCTCGACCTCCCGGCTGAGCCGCTGTGACTCGATGAGCTTGTTGCTATTGACCAGTGTTTTGAGCTCACCAAGCTTCTGCTCCAGGCCGGCCAAGTCCTCAGTGAGCCGCTCCGCCTGATCCAAGGAGACCGGCTTCCCTTCCACATAGATCGTGTCATCTTGGACACAGAAAACGGCCAGCGGCCCTTTCCCACCGCCCGTAATGTCCAGTGCCAGCACGTTGCCCAAGCGCAACGCTGAAGGTATCCAGGTATGCCCAGTGCAAACTCGCCAAGCCCCTTCAACTCCGTCACGGACGTGCTTTTTGACCCGTTCACGCCCCCACAGAGCAATGTCCACAAACTGCCGGTTCTCCACGCCATCGATGAAGGACTGCCAAGAGACTCCATGGGGTATATCGGCGTGCACAACACCCACGAGGCCTTGGGTTGCTTCGATTTCAATTGCGATGGGCAGGCTCGCGAGCCGTTGGACGATCATCGATTTCGACTCATCGGCGATGGTCAGCCACCACCGTGCACCGTGAGCGGAATAGGGTGTCTGTGGAGTTTGTTCGTGAGCATCGATGAGCATCTGTTCATGATTGCCCCTTACACAGAAGAACCACGGTTCACCCAGCAGCTTCAGACCGTCAAGTACGCCTGGCCCTCGATCGATTAGGTCGCCGACTGCAATCACTCGATCAACCGTTGCGTCGAAATTGAGCGCTCTCAAAGCTTTTTGAAGCTCGATTGTTTTGAAATGAATGTCCCCAACGACGAAATCTCGGCCATGTGTGTTCGTAGGGAGCCTGAGCATTTTGGGGGACATGGACACACTTCCGGCAGCAAATCAGGGAGGTGCATTATCTCGCATAGAGCCCACCTCCGGATGCCTTTTCTTATGAGATGTGACGTCACTTCAGATGCTGCGCCAGACAAAAAACTTGTCATGGCTCACCTCAAATCGTCGGGCATCAACGCTGGCAACAGTGATTGGGTGACTCATTTCTTGGAGCGGCGACCAACCCTATCTAAGGGCAAAAAATGGACTGGCCAAGCTGCACCGAGGTACGCGTTCAGAAGTCGACGAAAAATATGGTTATTTTATTTAACCCATTGATTTATATAAGTAGTTATCCCTCTAGTGATTTACACACCTACACAACATTAAGTAAATCGACCGGATTAATGGTTCGATTCCCTTCACCCGCTCCACTCCGCTTCCCTGGCAGTCAATCGACTTCCACGCGCCACTGAAAACAAATATTTCCTCCTCTTTTTCAGCTCGGCCACCCCCAAGCCTTTCATCGCAGATGGCCTGTAGCGTTCAGGCATACCATGTGTGGCGCCGACGCGGCCAGGTCCGCTTGCTACACGTCATCGCCAGGCCTTGCCCAGCACAACGCCGTTGAACCCGCACATCCCGGTGACAGGCCCTCAGCCCTCGGCAAGCACGCGCTGCGACTCCCGCTCCACCACCCATGCCAACGGCAATGTCAGCAGCAACACCGCCGCCAGCACCCCCATCGCCGCGGCGATACCGGTGGCGTCCCCCAGGCGTCCGAACACCACCGGCGCCAACGCCCCGGACCCAATGGTGGCGGTGTAGAACAGCGCGAATGCGTGTTCGCGCTTGTCGGGCCCCGCCAGTTCCGGCACGGCACCGTACAGCACCGAAGAGGTGCCGTTGAGCGCGAGCCCCAGCAGCGGCAGCATGGCCATCAACCCGGCTTGAGGCAGGAAGATCGCCAGCACGATCAATATCGATGTGGTGGACTCGGTCAGCCACACGGTCTTCATCATGCCGATGCGCGCCCCCAGGTACCCGCACAACAGCTTGCCGAAGGCGCCGCCGATGAACAGCAGCATCAGGGCCAGGCCGATGCCGGCGGTGCCGGCGCCTTTGCTCTGCAGAATGAACGGCAGGAAGGTCAGAAAGCCCATGCGCGCGGCACTGTCCAGGGTGCCGGTGCAGAGCAGCGCACGCAGGCCCCGTACCGAACCGGGGCCGCGGGCCGCACCCTTGGCAGGGCGCACCTGGGCGCTGGCTCGGGCTGGGACCAGCCACCACAGCAGCGCGGCGCAGCCCAGCGCCAGCAGGCCGATGAGGGTAGCGCTGGCGCGCCAGCTGACCACGGTCAGCAACAGCCCCACCAGCCCGGGAATGAGGGTCTTGCCGATGTCACCGGAGAAGTTGTAGTGCGACAAGGCTTGCTTGACGCCGCCACCGGCCTCATGGGTGTCAGTCACCAGCGAGGATGCCAGCGGGTGCTGGGTGCTGGCACCAAGGCCGCCAAGCATCAGCGCCAGCAGCAACATGACCAAGCCATCGGCCTGGCCTGCCAGCAGGTAGGCGAAGCCTGCCAGCACGGTGCCGCCAATCAGCAGGCGTTCACGGCCCCACCGGCGCGCTGCACGGCTGGCAAGCAGCTGGATGGCGGCCATGGTGCCGGAGTAGGCACCGCGCAACAGCCCCACCTGGGCCAGGCTCAATGCAAACTGGGCCTGCCATAGCGGCAACAACACGTAGATCAGGTCGGTGAGGCCATCATGAACGGCGTGGGCGGTGCAGGCGGCGACCAAGGCGCGACGCCGGATGGGATCGGCGGTAGGCGGCTGCTCGGAGGGCAAAGGCTGGCTGATCGAGTTCATCTGGGCTCCGGGTGCTCATGGGCCTCAAACACACAGCCCGATAGCCGTTATAGGCGACACCGGCACGGATGCAAAGGTTGCACGCCCCCTTGGCATTGTTTTTTTCGCAGCAACGGAAATATCGTCGAACGATCTGGCAGCGCCACGGGTCATTAGCAACAATGACCTAATTGCCATCATGACAGGAGTCGCGCGATGAAGGAGTTGCCTGTGCAACCGGTGCTTCTGGAAAAACTGTACGAGAATCAATTGGCAATCGCCGCCGCCGTCGAAGAGCTCGCCTTGTGGGTGGAGGTTCGCTGGGACGCCGAGGACATTGCTGAAAATGTTCGGAGCGCCTTGGAGACGCTCGATCGCAATGCCGACTTCATCAACCGCGGTATCAACGAACTGCGCAAGGACAGGTCTGACCTGTAACGCGGCGGCCTAAGGTCAAAAGCCGTTGGCCTCGAGGATCTGTTCAACGGTGCGGCTGGCCGGGCGCTGGTAGAACTTCAGCAGTTCGCTGCTACGGTTGGTGAAGATACCGTCGACGCCGGCGCTCATCACCGTGCGGAAATCCACCGGATCATCCACGGTGTACACATGCACCAGAAGGCCCTTGGCATGGGCCATCTGGTTCATCCAGGGCTGCACCAGGTCCATGTAGCTTTGATCGCCGCCCTGGGTGAGCGCCGCCGAGGGGCCTGTGCCTACTGCACCGTTGGCTTTGGCGAAATCCATCCAGCGCTCGAATTCGGCACGGTCCCGGGGTTGCTGACGGGCGTAGTACGCCGCCTTGGTCTCACCGCTGGCGGGGTCGTAGGCGCCCTTGACCTTCGGCTCGATGCTGCCCTCCCCCACCCAGAGCAGCAAGACCTTCGGCACCTTGGGCATGAACTGGTTGAGCAGCGTCAGGCTGCCCTTCTCGAAGGTCTGCAACACCACGCGATGACCCGGTGCCACTTGGCCGTCCGCCGTCAGCCAGCCGCGCTGCACCAGCTTGGCCTTGAGGTCCTGCTCGATGCCGGGAAACAGCAGCGGCGCCTTTGTCTCGATGTACAACCCCGGGCGATGAGCCGGGTCCTGGTCGGCGATGTCGATGATGTCGTCCAGGGTCAGAATCTTCAGGCCTGCGTAGGTGGCCCGGGCCCGCTCAGGGTTGGCCTGGTTGTACCAACTGCCTGCGTCGAGGGTTTTAAGTTGCGCCAAGGTGAACTGGCTGACTGGCTGGTCCTTCTGCTGCGGGAACTGGCTGGCAATGTTGGTGGTACGCCCCAGGTTAGTGTCGTGCAGGGCGATCAATTGCCCGTCACGGGTGCGCTGCAGGTCCATTTCCAGATAGTCGGCGCCCAGATCCCTGGCCAGCAGGTAGGAAGCCCGGGTCGATTCCGGTGCATCGAACGAAGCGCCGCGGTGGGCGATCACCGCGGGCCAGGGGATATCGGCGGCCTTGGCCAAGGTCTGGCCCTCGGCGCCCTTGGCGTGGGCCAGGCCGATGCAACTGCACAGCAGCGCAGCGATGAGGGAACGTGCCAGCATGGTTGCTCCTTGCAGCCCCCGGGGGGCGTTCGAACGAAAGACCAGCATAGTCGGTCATGAAGATGACAGGACGGTTTCCCGTGGTACAGTCGCGCCCTGTAACCAACCCCGAGCAAGACGCCTTTCATGGAACTCGACGCATTCGACGCCAGCCTGGGCCAGTGGCCACAGCTGCCCTTTCACTGCACCGGCCTGCTGCTGGGCAACGGCGCCAGCCGGGCCGTGTGGCGCAACTTCGCCTATGACTCGCTGTTCGAGCGAGCGCAGAAAGTGCGCAACAAACCTTTGGGCCAGACCGACCTGGCGTTGTTCAGGTCCATGGCCACCGAGAACTTCGAGCAGGTGCTCAGTGCCCTCAACACCACCACGCGGGTCAACGCCGCGCTGGCCATCAGTGCTTCGGCGCCGCTGAACCGCTACTACGCGATAAAGGAAGCGCTGATTCACGCCATGCGCAGTGCGCATATACCGTTTCGCCTGTTGCCGGCCGCCACTTCCCAGAGCATCGCCGACCACCTGCGCCAGTACGCCACGGTGTATTCGAGCAATTACGACCTGTTGCTCAGTTGGGCCATGGAGCAGTCGCCCGATGGCTTCGACGACCTGTTCGACGTGGACCACGGCTTCGATGTACGCCGCACTCGCAGCACCGCCACCCGGGTACTGCACCTGCACGGCGGCCTGCACTTGATTCGCCAGGCCGATGGCACGACGCGCAAGCGCAATGCCGTGGGCAGTGCCCTGCTCGATGGCTTCGCCATCAACCAGCCAGGCGAAGTACCACTGTTCGTCAACGAGGGCCGCCGCGAGGACAAGTTGCGCGCCATTCGCCAGTCCGATTACCTCAGCTGGTGCCACGGCCAACTGGCCAGCCACCAGGGCCCGCTCTGCCTGTTCGGCCACAGCCTGGGCGAACAGGACCGCTACCTGCTGGACGCCATCGCGCAGGCCGGTGTCACGCAACTGGCCGTGTCGGTCTTCCCGCTCAGCGACGCCTGGGTGGCCAGCCAGAAGCAGTACTTCACCCGCCTGTTCCCGGGGCTTGAGCTGCAGTTCTTCGATGCCACCAGCCATCCGCTGGGCGCGCCGAACTTCAACGTGCCCGTGCCCAAGCCGTTGGTAAAGCGCAAGCGCTAGACCCCTGGCCGACCGGCACGCCTGGACGAGGACGGCAAAATAGACCCGTCCTACCAGGCTGTCGGAATCATCTGATTCAGATCAGCCCGTCGGCCTTGAGCAGGGTTTCCAGGCAGTGTTCCTGGATGGCATAGAACGCCTTGAGCGCCTCGATCTTTTCCAGCAGCGCTCGCGGGTCCTGAGGCTCGGCGCGCTTGACCGCCAGAATCATCTTGTTTTTGTTCGTGTGCTCCAGGGAAATGAACTCGAATACCTTGGTGTCGTAGCCACAGGCTTCCAGGTACAGCGCGCGCAAGCTGTCGGTCACCATCTCGGCCTGCTGGCCCAGGTGCAGCCCATACTGCAGCATCGGCTTGAGCAGCCCCGGGCTCTGGATTTGCAAACGGATCTGCTTATGGCAGCACGGGGAGCACATGATGATCGCCGCGCCGGTGCGAATACCGGTATGAATGGCGTAATCGGTGGCGATATCGCAGGCGTGCAGGGCAATCATCACGTCAATGGCGCTGGGCACCACGGTGCGCACATCGCCCTGTTCGAACACCAGCCCCGGGTGCTCCAGGCGCGCGGCCGCGGTGTTGCACAAGGTAACCATGTCTTCGCGCAACTCCACGCCGGTGACCTGCGCCTCACGGGCCAGGGTATTGCGCAGGTAATCGTGGATGGCGAAGGTCAGATAGCCTTTGCCCGAACCGAAGTCGGCCACACGCACGGCCTGACCTGCGGCAATGGGGGCACCACCGAAAGCGTGGGAAAACACCTCGATGAATTTGTTGATCTGCTTCCACTTGCGCGACATGGCCGGGATCAGCTCGTGCTGCTTGTTGGTCACGCCCAGGTCCACCAGGAACGGCCGGGTCAACTCCAGGTAGCGCTTCTTCTCGCGGTCATGTTCAGCCGAGGCGGCCTGGCGCGGCTGCTGTGCGGCGTTGCGGTGCAGCATGGCCTTGTTCTTCTTGCTGAACTCCAGCTGCACCTCGTCGGTGAGGGTCAGCAGGTGCGCGTTCTTGAAGCTTTCGGGCAGCAGGTCGGCGATGGCTGCCTGAGCTTCGGCCAGCGGCAGGTTCTTGGTGATGTCACGGGTCTGGTAGCGGTACACGAAGCTCAGGCATGGCTGTTCCTTGACCACCACCGGCTTGATGATCACCCGCTGCAGTTGCGGTTCTTCACCAACGTAGCGGGCCAGCACCAGTTTGACCAGGGCGTTCTGCGCCAGGCTGGTACCCAGCAGTTCAAGGAAGGTGGCGCGTGGGTCGGACCCACGGGTGGCGGCAGTGGCAGACATGGAACAAAAGCCTCGGGCATGCACGCGCACGCCAGGAAAGAAGGAAGTGCGCGCATTTTACGGGGCTTGGGCCGCCAGGGCACAGGGTTATTTCAGGTTATCGAGCTGGCCACGCGTCACAGCGAGGCGACGCCATCGCGTCTTCCATCAGGGTCATGTCCACCCAGGCGGGCAACAGGCGTGAAGAAGACAACTCCATCCGATTCCGGGCGCGGCCCTTGCGCAATAAAGTCGATACATGGTCACGTACGGTGAAAGTACTGATACACATCAACTCGGCAATCTCCTTATTGGTGCGGCCAGATAGCAAGAGGTCCAGTACCTCCTTCTCTCGGGGGGTCAAATGCATGGTCTCGTACCTGCGCGACAGTGCGTGTGCGCCGGGGTGCAGGCACCACGACGAGCCCACACGGTAAATAAGCACACTGCGAAAAACAACCATTGGAAACAATTGAAAACCGGCCGAGGAGAAAACGGCTATTGACTAACAAAAATACAGGAACACGCTTACAGCAACGTAAGAAACCACCCACAACTTCCTACTCTTTCAACTGTAGGACGGTAAGTTAATTCGCACTTTAATAAGCAGTAACATCAAACGTTTCCTACGGTGATTCTGCCGTTGCACAGGACTGGCAGCACCGCCCCAAAGCCCTCGCCAGGAAAAACAATGGTGGATTGCCGCTGCCCGATGGGCTAAAAGAGGCGCGCACATTACAAAAATATTCGTTCCACCTTACTTAGGCAGGCCTGTTCCCCCGCGAACCGTTGCACGCCATACGAGAGCAATTCATGAAGAAGCTGTGTTTGCTGGGCCTGTTTGCAAGCCTGGCCTTTCAACCGGCGATGGCCGCTACTGCGCCCGCCCCGCTCAAAACCAAGGAAGCCTTCATCGACCACCTGATGAAGCAGATGACGCTGGACGAGAAGATCGGCCAACTGCGGCTGATCTCCATCGGCCCGGAAATGACCCACGAGCAGATCCGCGACGAGATCGCCGCCGGGCACATCGGCGGCACGTTCAACTCGGTGACGCGTGCCGAGAACCGGCCCATGCAGGACGCCGCCATGCAGCGCAGCCGGCTGAAGATCCCGATGTTCTTCGCCTATGACGTGATCCATGGCCACCGCACCATATTCCCCATCAGCCTGGCCCTGGCCTCCAGCTGGGACATGAACGCGATCGCCTTGTCGGCGCGCACCGCGGCAGCCGAGGCCGCGGCCGACGGCATCGACATGACCTATGGCCCGATGGTGGACATCGCCCGCGACCCTCGCTGGGGCCGCACCAGCGAAGGCTTCGGTGAAGATACCTACCTGGTGTCGCGCATCGCCAAGGTAATGGTCAAGGGCTACCAGGGTGCCAATGTCGCCGCCCCGGACAGCCTGATGGCCGCGGTCAAGCATTTCGCCCTGTACGGCGGTGTGGAGGGCGGCCGGGACTACAACACCGTGGACATGAGCCCCACGCGCATGTACCAGGATTACCTGCCGCCCTACCGCGCCGCGATCGATGCCGGTGCGGGGGGCGTGATGGTGGCGCTGAACTCCATCAATGGCGTGCCCGCCACCTCCAACACTTGGCTGATGCAGGATCTGCTGCGCAAGGACTGGGGCTTCAAGGGCGTGACCATCAGCGACCACGGCGCCATTCATGAATTGATCAAGCACGGCGTGGCCCGCGATGACCGCGACGCCGCCAGGCTGGCGATCAAGGCCGGCATCGACATGAGCATGAACGACCAGGTGTATGGCAAGGAACTGCCGGGGCTGCTCAAGTCCGGGGAAGTTTCCCAGGCCGACATCGACAACGCCGTGCGCGAGGTGCTCGGCACCAAGTACGACCTGGGCCTGTTCCAGGACCCCTACCGCAGGATTGGCAAGGCCGTCGATGACCCGGCCGACACTTATGCCGACAGCCGCCTGCACCGCCAGGCCGCCCGCGAGGTCGCCCGCACCAGCATGGTCCTGCTGGAAAACCGCAACCAGACCTTGCCACTGAAAAAGCACGGCACCATCGCCCTGGTCGGCCCCCTGGCCGACGCACCCATCGACATGATGGGCAGTTGGTCGGCGGCCGGCCGCCCCGAGCAATCCATCACCCTGCTGCAAGGGCTGAAGAATGCCGTGGGCGACCAGGCCAAGGTGCTCTATGCCAAGGGCGCCAACGTCACCAACAACAAGGACGCCATCGAGTTCCTCAACCGCATTATCTTCGACCGCGAGGAAGTGCACATCGATCAGCGGCCACCCGAGCAGATGATCGCCGAGGCGGTGAAGGCCGCCGAGCAAGCCGACGTGGTGATTGCCGCGGTGGGCGAGGCACGGGGCATGTCCCATGAGTCCGCCAGCCGTACCACATTGGCGCTGCCGGAAACCCAGAAGGCGCTGATCAAGGCCCTCAAGGCTACCGGCAAGCCCCTGGTGCTGGTATTGATGAACGGGCGGCCATTGTCGCTGGTGCAGGAACAGCAACAGGCCGACGCCATGCTGGAAACCTGGTTCGCCGGCACCGAGGGCGGCAACGCCATCGCCGACGTGCTATTTGGCGACTACAACCCATCGGGCAAATTGCCGGTGAGCTTCCCGCGCTCGGTGGGGCAGATCCCGGTGTACTACAACCACCTGACCATTGGCCGGCCGTTCACCCCCGGGCAGCCAGGCAACTACACCTCGCAGTATTTCGATGAGGAGACCGGCCCGCTGTACAACTTCGGTTACGGCTTGAGCTATACCGATTTCAGCCTGTCGGACGTCAGCCTTTCCAGCGCCACCCTGAAACGGGGCGGTACCGTGGAAGCCAGCGTGACCGTGAAGAACACCGGCAAGGTCGCCGGGGCGACCGTGGTGCAGTTGTACGTGCACGATGTGGTGGCGTCGATGGCGCGGCCGGTCAAGGAGTTGAAAAACTTCGAGAAGGTCACGCTGCAGCCGGGTGAAGCGAAAGTCGTGAAATTCAGCCTCAGCGAAGATGACCTCAAGTTCTACAACCCGCAGCTCAAGTATGCCGCCGAGCCGGGTGAGTTTCAGGTACAGATCGGCCTGGATTCGCAGAACGTCAAACAGCAGAGTTTTACCCTGCTCTAGGCTGCATGAACCCATGAGGCCGCAGCAACCGATGTGGGAGCTGGCTTGCCAGCTCCCACAACAAGGCAGTCACTACGGCGCAGGTCCGGTAGGCGAGCTTCTGCCCTCGGAGGGAAGAGCCGGTGCCCTCGAAAAACGTTATTACCAAAGATGTGCAAGCCGGCCTGCCAAGCATCCGCCATGCTATGGTTCTGCCCCCCGCAGCCAACCGCCGATGCCCATGCGCCTTTCAATCCGCGCCCTGCGCCTGCCCTTGATTACCCTGCTGATCACGGCTGGCACCCTGGCCTCGGCCGCGTGGGCAGTACGCCATGCGCAACGCGTGGCCCTGCTCGATGAGGCCGCACGCGCCCATCAGCAGCTGGGCCTGTACGCCAACTCGCTGCACACCCTGATCGAACGCTACCGCAGCCTGCCCGTGGTGCTGGCCCTGGACCCGCAATTGATCGATGCCCTCAAGGGGCCCGTCAATGCGACCACCCGCGACACCCTCAATCGAAAGCTGCAGCAGATCAACACCGCCGCCCAGTCCTCCACCCTCGAACTGCTGGACCGCGACGGTCTGGCCGTCGCCGCCAGCAACTGGCAACTGCCCACCAGTTACGTGGGCCAGAATTACGGGTTCCGCCCCTACTTCCTGCAAACCCGGCGCCAAGGCAGCGGCCGCTTCTACGCCGTGGGCGTGACCAGTGGCGTGCCTGGCTACTTCCTGTCCAGCGCAGTCAGGGACGAGAAGGGTAACTTTCTCGGCGCCATGGTAGTGAAGCTGGAATTCCCCGAACTGGAGCGCGAATGGCGCCAGGGCGATGACACCCTGCTGGTCAGCGATGCCCGCGGTATCGTGTTCATCGCCAACCAGCCCGGGTGGCGCTACCGTCAGCTCAGGGCCTTGAGCGACGCGGACCGCAGTGAACTGGGCAGCACCCGCCAGTATGACCGCCAACCCCTGACACCCCTGGCGGCGCAGGCCCTGGAACAGTTCGATGACAACAGCCAGTTGGCCCTGGTGGACGGCCCTGGCGGCTCGGCCGAGTACCTGTGGCAGTCGCTGCCACTGGCCAGCGAAGGCTGGACCCTGCACCTGCTGCGCCGCCCGCTGCTGGCCAGCGAAGACGCCCGCAACGCCGCACTGGCCGCCGCGGGCGCCTGGCTGAGCCTGGTGTTCCTGGGCCTGTTTCTGTACCAGCGCTGGCGCCTTGGGCGCATGCGCCAGCGCAGCCGCGAAGAGCTCGAAGCCCTGGTGCACGTGCGCACCCGCGACCTGCGCACCGCCCAGGATGGCCTGGTACAGGCAGCCAAACTGGCAGCACTGGGGCAGATGTCGGCGGCCCTGGCCCATGAAATCAACCAACCGCTGACCGCCCAGCGCATGCAACTGGCCACCCTGCGCCTGCTGCTGGACCACGGCCGCGTCGACGACGCCTACCAGGCCCTGGCGCCGCTGGAGCAGATGCTCACGCGCATGGCAGCGCTCACCGGGCACCTGAAGACGTTCGCGCGCAAAAGCCCGGCAGGCCTGCGCGAACCGCTGGACCTGGCCGACGTGGTCGACCAGGCACTGCAGTTGCTTGAGCCGCGCATACGCCAGGAGCGGGTCTGCACCACCCTGCACCTGACCCGGCCGGCCTGCGTGCGCGGCGACGCGATTCGCCTGGAGCAGGTCTTGATCAACCTGCTGCGCAATGCCCTGGATGCCATGTGCAACAAACCTTTGCGCGAGCTGGACGTACGCCTGGACCGCGACCCTGGCGGCTGGCGCCTGTCAGTGGCAGACACCGGCGGCGGCATTGCCCCGGAACACCTGAACGCCGTGTTCGACCCGTTCTTCACCACCAAACCAGTGGGTGAAGGCCTGGGGCTGGGGTTGGCGGTGTCCTGTGCGATCATCCACGAAAGCGGTGGCCAACTGACTGCCGCGAACCAGGGCAACGGCGCGATCCTGACCGTGGTACTGCCCGCCGAGGCGCCACTGCCATGCTGAACCCAGCCGTGGAGCAGGTGGTCATCATCGATGATGAAGCCAGCATCCGTGACGCCATGTGCCAATGGCTGAGCCTGTCAGGGTTTCAGGTGACGGCCTTTGGCCGGGCCGAAGATTGCCTTGCGAACCTGGCCGCGGATTTTCCGGGCGTGCTGCTGAGCGACGTGCGCATGCCTGGCATCGATGGCCTGCAATTGCTGGCGCAGATACAGGCCCGCGACCACCAGCTGCCGCTGATCCTGCTGACCGGCCACGGTGACGTGCCCATGGCGGTGGAGGCCATGCACGGCGGCGCTTATGACTTTCTGGAGAAGCCCTTCAGCCCTGAAGCGCTGCTGAGCAGCCTGCGCCGCGCCCTGGATAAACGCGCCCTGGTCCTGGAAAACCGCCGGTTACAGGCCCGCGCCAGCCACCAGGACCGCTTGCAGGCTGACCTTCTGGGGACCTCCCCCGGAATGCGGCAACTGCGCCGGCAAATCCTCGACCTGGCCGGGCTACCGGTGAACGTACTGGTACGCGGTGACACCGGCAGCGGCAAAGAGCGTGTAGCGCGCTGCCTGCACGACTGCGGGCCACGGGCCGACAAGCCCTTCGTCGCCCTCAACTGCGCCGCCATACCCGAGGCTTTGTTCGAGGCAGAATTGTTCGGCCACGAAAGCGGGGCCTTCACCGGCGCCCAGGGCAGGCGCGTCGGCAAGCTGGAATATGCCAACGGCGGCACGCTGTTTCTCGACGAGGTGGAAAGCCTGCCCCTGGCCCAGCAGGCCAAGCTGTTACGGGTCATCCAGGAGCAGACGCTGGAGCGCCTGGGTTCCAACCAGAGCATTGCCATTGATGTGCGCATCATCGCGGCCACCAAGCCGGACCTGCTGGAAGAGGCGCGCGCCGGGCGCTTTCGTGAAGACCTGGCGTACCGCCTCAATGTCGCCGAGTTGAAACTGGCGCCCCTGCGCGAGCGTCGCGAAGACATTCCCCAGCTGTTCGAGCATTTCGCCCAGCACAGCGCCCGGCGCGCGGGCCGTGAACCCCTACCGCTCAGCGCCGCCCGCCTGGGCCAGCTATTGAGCCACGACTGGCCGGGTAACGTGCGCGAACTGGCCAACGCCGCCGAGCGCCATGCCCTGGGCCTGGAAGCGCCGGCCCTTGAACCCGCCGATAGCCTGAGCGGCTCCCTGGCGGCCCAGCAGGAAGCATTCGAAGCCCAGTGCCTGCGGGCGGCCCTGCGCCGGCACAAGGGCGATATCAAGGCAGTCATGGCCGACCTGCAACTGCCGCGCCGCACGCTCAACGAAAAAATGCAGCGCCACGGCCTGCTGCGTGACGCCTTCCTCCCCGACCTGTAGCGGCAAAATTCCGCTTACGGCCGACGGCCTAATAGGCGGAAACCCGCTCACCGTAAACGCGCAACCCTTCTGTTCCGGGCTCAACTGCCTTGGCACGCGCCCTGCAATACCCCTTCCCAAGGCACGCTGTTCGCTGCCGCACAACAAGAACCAGAAGGACTCACTATGCAAGCCTCCCCAACCCTCCCGGGGGCCGAAACCACGGCCGCCCCGAAAACCACCGCCAACCGCCTCAAGTCGATCTTCAGTGGCTCGGTAGGCAACATGGTGGAATGGTACGACTGGTACGTGTACGCCGCGTTCTCCCTGTACTTCGCCCAGGTGTTCTTTCCCAAGGACGACCTCACTGCGCAATTGCTCAACACCGCGGCCATCTTTGCCGTGGGCTTTCTGATGCGCCCCATCGGCGGCTGGCTGATGGGGCTGTACGCCGACCGCAAGGGCCGCAAGGCGGCGCTGATGGCCTCGGTGCTGCTGATGTGCTTCGGCTCGCTGGTCATTGCCCTTACCCCCAGCTATGAAACCATCGGCGTCGGCGCGCCCATTCTGCTGGTGATCGCACGGCTGATGCAGGGCCTGTCGGTAGGCGGCGAATATGGCACCTCGGCCACCTATCTGAGCGAGATGGCCACCAGGGAACGCCGCGGTTTCTTTTCCAGTTTCCAGTACGTGACGCTGATCTCCGGGCAACTCATCGCCCTGGCCGTGCTGATCGTGCTGCAGCAGACCCTCACCGAGGAACAACTGCTGGCCTGGGGCTGGCGCGTGCCGTTCGTGATCGGTGCCCTGTGCGCGGTAGTGGCCCTGTGGCTGCGCCGGGGCATGGAGGAAACCGCCTCGTTCACCCAGAAGAAGGACAAGCCCCAGGAAAGCCTGATGCGCACCCTGATGCGCCATCCCAAGGAACTGCTGACCGTGGTTGGCCTGACCATGGGCGGTACGCTGGCGTTCTACACCTACACCACCTACATGCAGAAATACCTGGTCAATACCGTAGGCATGAGCAAGGCTGACTCGACCATGATCTCGGCAGCCACGCTGTTCCTGTTCATGTGCCTGCAACCGGTGATCGGCGCCTTGTCGGACAAGATCGGCCGGCGGCCCATCCTGATCGCCTTCGGCGTTCTGGGGACGCTGTTCACGGTACCGATCCTGACGACCCTGCACACCATTGAAACCTGGTGGGGCGCGTTCTTCCTGATCATGGCGGCGCTGATCATCGTCAGTGGCTACACCTCGATCAACGCGGTAGTGAAGGCCGAACTGTTTCCCACCGAGATCCGCGCCCTGGGCGTCGGCCTGCCCTATGCGCTGACCGTATCGATCTTCGGTGGCACCGCCGAGTTCATCGCGCTGTGGTTCAAGAGCATTGGCATGGAGAGCGGCTACTACTGGTACGTGACGGCCTGTATCGCCTGCTCGCTGCTGGTGTACGTGTTCATGAAGGACACCCGCAAGCACTCGCGCATCGAGACTGACTGAGCCGTCCGGGCGGCGCACCAGGCAGGACGCGGCCTTGCCAGCAGGGTTTTCAGCGCTGCACACTGAGGACTCTGCTTTCCACCGCCAGGATCGTGCAATGCCCGATGACATCCATTTCTACGAACCGTCCCAGGGCCATGGCCTGCCCCATGACCCTTTCAACGCCATCGTCGGCCCCCGCCCTATTGGCTGGATCTCCTCCCACGATGAACAAGGCCGCCTGAACCTCGCGCCCTACAGCTTCTTCAACGCCTTCAACTACGTCCCGCCGATCATCGGGTTCTCCAGCGTGGGCCGCAAGGACAGCCTCAACAACATCGAGAAGACCGGGGAGTTCGCCTGGAACCTGGCCACCCGCCCGCTGGCCGAGCAAATGAACCAGAGCTGCGCCGCCGTAGCGCCCGACGTCGATGAGTTCGCCCTCAGCGGCCTGACCCCCGCGGCTTCGCGGGTGATCGCCGTGCCACGGGTACAGGAAAGCCCGGTGTCCTTCGAATGCAAGGTCACACAGATCATCCAGCTGCAAAGGGCTGATAAGCAAGTGGTGCCCAGCTGGCTGATACTGGGCGAGGTGGTGGCCGTGCACATCGCCAAGGGCCTGCTCAAGGACGGCATATACGATACCGCTGCCGCCCAGCCGATCCTGCGCGGCGGCGGCCCGGCCGACTATTTCGAAATCGGCCCCGAGGCCCTGTTCAAGATGTTCCGCCCCCGGTAGCGGCTCACCAGACCAGCTCACCGTCGCCGTCTACCGCTACCAGCCGGGCAAGCTCGTGGCAGGCGGCTTCGTCGGCGCTGAGCGCGGTCTTGAACGTGGTGTCAGGCAACACCTTGTGAAAGCGCGGCGCGCCCGCGGCGCCCAGTGCCTTGACGGCGATGGCCGCACGGTAGCTGCCTTCACCCGGTACCGCGGCCGAAACGGCCTCGAAATGTTCGAATTCCCTGCGTGCCATCGTCACTTGCCCCAAGCGGTTGATCAAAGCCGGGCATTCTAGCCTTTCAACTGGCCAGCTTGTGCAAAGAACAGCGGCGCGGTTGCACGTCGCTGAACGTGTGGAACTCCAGGCTGGTGACGAGCAGGTCGTTGACCAGGGCATCGAACACCTGCATCACCGGTGAGTTGAACCAGGCGGCCATGGCCTGCTGGCTGGCCCAGAAGCCGCTGACCAGCCACAGGTCTTCGTCACACTGGGAATGCTGCAAGGCAAAATGCAGGCAACCCGGCGTGTGCCGGGAAGTCTCCAGCAAGCGTTCGAGGCGCTGGCCCAATTGCGCGGAGTGCCCGGCCCGGGCGCGAATGAAAGCACTGTGGCTGACCGTGGTGGATAAAGACATGGATGCTTCTCCGTAGTCGACTGAAACGGGTGGTACGGCAACAGAGAGTACGGGGTGACAACAACCGAGAGGTAGTCGATTCCTGCGCCCGACTTGCCCGATCCTGCAGCAGGGTGTGCCCGGTGCCTCCACGCTGGCGACTCCCAGCAGAGACAAGCAGCAACATGATTCCCCGGCGAGCAAGGGACCGTCCGGACAACCATGCAGGATCAGGCAAGCATTCGACAGGATTGGACTGGCCCATTCCCTTGCACAAAACTATTCTCAGCGCACTTGCCCCCCGAGGCCTTCCCATGACCGATTTCGAGCGTCTTCACGCCCAGCTGGACCCCTTCATGGAAAGCCAGCGGGCGACCCTGGCCGAACTGATCAGCCGCCATACCGGTGGCAATGGCACGTTCGAATCCAAGGTGCCCGCGCTGTTTCTCAGCAACCATGACCAGTGCAGCCAGTCGTTCCCCACCATGGTGCGTCCGGCCCTGTGCATCCTGGCCAACGGCAGCAAGCGCATCCGCCTGGGCGACGAGGACTACCTGTACGACCCACTGAACTACATGGTGGTGTCGGTGGCCATGCCGCTGAGCGGCGCCATCCTCGAAGCCAGCCCCGCCAGCCCGTGCCTGTCGCTGCGGCTGGACATCGACCCCGCGGAGATCAACGCCCTGATCGCCGCCGCTGGGCCTCTGGGCGTGCCGGCGCGCCCCACCGAGCGCGGCGTGTACGTGGAGCAACTGGACCCGTCGCTGCTGGACGCCGTGGTGCGCCTGGTGCGTTTGCTGGACACGCCCAAGGACATTGCCATGCTGGCGCCCCTGGTACGCCGGGAAATTCTCTACCGCCTGCTGCGCAGCCCCCAGGGACATCGGCTGTACGAGATCGCCGTGGGCAACAGCCAGATGCACCGGGTCAGCCAGGCCATCGAATGGCTCAATGGCCATTTCGACCACCCCTTGCGCATGGAAGACCTGGCGCGTGAGGTCAACCTCAGCGTGTCGACCCTGCACCACCGCTTCAAGGCCATGACGTCCATGAGCCCCTTGCAGTACCAGAAGCAGTTGCGCCTGCAGGAAGCCCGACGGCTGATGCTCAGCGATGGCCTGGACGCTTGCGCCGCTGGGTACCGGGTGGGGTATGAAAGCGCTTCGCAGTTCAGCCGCGAGTACAGCCGGCTGTTCGGCGAGCCGCCCGGGCGAGACTTGCAGCGCTTGCGCCTGAGTGTGTGACGCCCTGAGGGGCCGTGGGGGCCAGGCTCTGTACGAAATGCATCCCAACTCGGCCATGCTGCGTTGAAAACAGGCTCGGAATGCTCATTTGCAACACCTAAACTCCGCTTCCTCGCCTGTTTTCGCCTTGCCTGGCCTCGCTGGAATACCTTTCATACAGACCCTAGGCGCCCCTCACCACATGCTTGATCTCCTGGAACGCCTGCAAGCCCCACGGCCCCAGCTCACGCCCCAGGCTGCTCTGTTTGTAACCACCCCACGCGGCCTGCGGGAAAATCACTTGCGGCGCATTGATCCAGACCAGCCCGGCCTGCAAAGCGTTGGCCACCTGTTCGGCACGCGCCACGTCGGCACTGACCACACTGGCCACCAGGCCGAAATCACTGTCGTTGGCCCGCTCGATGGCCTCGGCCTCATCATGGAAGCGGCGCACACAGAGCACCGGCCCGAAAATTTCCTCGTTCCACAGAGCACTTTCCAGAGGCACATCGGTGAACACCGTGGGCTGCACGAAAAAGCCGACCGGCAATGCCGCCGGCCGGCCGCCACCGGTCACCAGTGTCGCACCCGCCTGGATGCCAGCCTGAATATGCCCCAGCACCCGCTGGTACTGCGTGCGGTTGACCAACGCGCCCATTTCGGTACCCGGCTCGAACGGGTCACCTTGAACGATGGCTTCGGCACGCGCCTTCAGGCGTTGCAGGAACGGTACGTACAGCGCATCGGCTACCAATACCCTGCTGGTGGCCGAGCACATCTGGCCGGCATTGAAATACCCTCCGCCGCTGGCCAGTTCCACCGCCAGGTCGAGATCGGCGTCTTCCAGCACCAGCAGCGCCGACTTGCCGCCCAGCTCCAGGCTCACGCCCTTGACGGTTTCGGCGGCGCGCTGCATCACCTGAACGCCCACGGCATTGCTGCCAGTGAAGGAGAGCTTGGCGATGGCGCGGTGAGCGGCCATGGGCGCGCCCACTGCCAGGCCGGTGCCACATACCAGGTTGAACACCCCGGCTGGCAGGCCGCTTTCGGCGACGATAGCGGCCAGCTCAAGCTCGGCCAGCGGCGTCACTTCCGAGGGTTTGAGCACTACGCAGCAACCGGCTGCCAACGCCGGGGCCAGCTTCCAGGCGGTGGTCACCATGGGGAAATTCCACGGCACGATCAGCCCTACCACGCCACAGGGTTCCCGGCGTACGCGAGCGGTGAACTCATCCGTGGGCAGTGGCACATCAAGGTCGCGGTTGGCGTCCAGCTCATCTGCCAGGCTGGCGTAATAGTTGAACGTAGCAATCACGTCATCGACATCAATGCCCGCTTCGAACAGCGGCTTGCCATTGTTGCTCGCCTGCAACTGCATCAGGCGCTCGCGACGGGCCTCGACGCCATCAGCGATGGCACGCAGGCAGGTCGCACGCGCGCGGGACGGTGTCCGCGACCAGCCGGCGAAGGCGCGCTGGGCAGCGGCCACCGCCAGGTCAACGGCACCACCGTCGGCGCCGTCCACGTGCGCCAGTACCTGCTCGCTCGCCGGGTTGATCACTGTCAGCGCTTCAGAACCGTGGTGCCATTGGCCATCGATGTAGAGCCCGGGCAGGGTGTGGGGAAACTTCAGCATGGGTGGCACTCGCTCATCCAGGTGGCTTGGTCGATTTCGATCAGGGTGGGCAGCGCACGCAGCGCCGCCGCCTGCGCGGCCTCGCGCAGGCGCCCGACGGTGTTGGCGGCTTCGGCGTGGCAGCCCATGGCCCGGGCAATGGCGATGAAGTCCGGGGTGTGGATATCGACCCCCACGGGGGTAATGGCACGGTTGACCATGTACTTCTTGATCTCCTCGTAGCCCTGGTTATTCCACAGCAGCACGATCACCGGAATGCCTGCCTCCACTGCGCTGGCCAGTTCCGGCAGGGTGAATTGCAGGCCACCATCGCCAATCAGGCACACCACCGGTGGCCGTTCACTGGCGGCCGCGCCGCCACCCAGCCAGGCGCCCATGGCCGCGGGCAACGCATAACCCAGGGTGCCGTAGCCAGTGCTGGCGTTGAACCAGCGGCGCGGTTGGTCCATGTCCAGGGTCAGGTTGCCGGTGTACACCGGCTGGGTCGAATCGCCCACCAGCACGACGCCGGGCAGCGCCTGGCGCAACGTATCCAGCATCAGCGTCTGGGCGCGGGTGGGGGCGTCCCATTCGGTCTCGAGTTGGCGGCGCAACAGGCTGACCCGCGCGGCGCCCCACTGCACATCGCGCGCCGGGGTCACTTGCTGCTCAAGCGCGGCCAGCAATGCCTGCGCGGCGCTATCAGCGTCGGCTACCAGGGCGACGGCGGGGAGGAAATTGCGCACGGTCTGGTCGGGGTCGATGTCGACCCGCAGCAGGCTGCCGGGAATGCGCAAGTGGCCCTTGAAGGTGATGTCGTAGTCGGTTTCCGCCAACTCGGTGCCGATCGCCAGCACCACGTCCGCGTCCTCGATAAGCGCACGGGTGGCGTCCAGGGCCTGGGTGGAACCGATCAAAAGCGGGTGCGCCGCCGGCAACAGTCCTTTGGCATTGATGGTCAAGGCCACGGGGGCCTGCAAATGCTCGGCCAGGCGGGCCAAGGCCGCGGCAGCGCCGATGGCACCACCACCCGCAAGGATCAAAGGCCGGCGCGCGGCCCGCAACCGTTCGGCCATCTGTGCCACCGCCGCCGGCGCGGCACCAGCGCGCTGGACACGCACCGGCGCGCTGCCCAGCAAGGCATCAGCGTCTTCTACCAGCACGTCCAGGGGAATTTCGATGTGTACCGGCCGTGGCCGGGCACCGTCGAACACGGCGAAGGCGCGCGCCAGCACGGCCGGTAAGTCGGCGGCGCTCATCAAGGTATGGGAAAACGCACACACCCCCGCTACCAGGGCACTCTGGTTCGGCAGCTCGTGCAGCTTGCCGCGCCCGCCCCCCAGTTGGTTGCGCGATTGCACGCTGGAAATCACCAGCATGGGAATAGAGTCGGCGTAGGCCTGCCCCATGGCGGTGGTGATGTTGGTCATGCCCGGCCCGGTGATGATGAAACACACCCCAGGCTTGCCGCGGGTACGCGCATAGCCGTCGGCCATGAACCCCGCCCCCTGCTCATGCCGCGGGGTCACGTGGCGCAAAGGGGAATCGGCCAGGCCGCGATACAGCTCCACGGTATGCACACCGGGAATGCCAAACACCTGTTCCACCCCATAACCTTCAAGGAGTTTGACCAACACTTCGCCACACGTCGCCATTGCCCTACCGCCTGCTCGATATTCTGTAAACAGGGACCATTTCACCGGTTCGGCGCTGGTCGGCACAAGGTAAATAAAGTCATACTAGCCATGTCTTCAGCTCATGGCTTAATACCGATGAAACGCCTCCCCCCGCTGCCGGCCCTGCACACCTTCCTGGTGGTCGCCCAATGCTGCAACTTCACCCGTGCCGCCGAGCAATTGCACGTTACCCAAGGGGCCGTGAGCCGGCAGATCGCCGGGCTGGAAAGCCACCTCGGGTTTGCCCTGTTCATGCGCCAGGCGCGTGGCCTGAGCCTGACACAGCAAGGCCGCGAGCTGTTCCCGCGGATCCAGCAGGTGTTCGGCCTGATCGAGGAAGCGGTGCAGGTGGCGGGCGGCCAGCGCCAGGCCCTGCAACTCAAGGCGCCGACCTGCGTGATGCGCTGGCTGTGGCCGCGGCTGATGCGCTGGCAGGCAGAACGGCCGGACATTCCCGTGGAACTGACCACGACCGTGCAGCACGGCGTGGACTTCCGCCACGAAGCCTTCGACGCGGCCATCGTCTACGGCCCCGAGCCTGCCGCCGGCCAACGGCCGCGCCACCTGTTCGACGAGCAACTGACCCCGGTGTGCGCCCCTGCCCTGATCCAGGGGCCAAAACCCCTGCAGACTGCCGACGACCTGCGCGAGCACATGCTGCTGCACCCCACGCGCGACGAACAGGACTGGGAAACCTGGCTGGCAGCCGCGGGTGCAAGCCTGCCGAACCTGGGCCAGGGTCAGCATTTTGAAACCCTGGACCTGGCCATGTCCGTGGCCACCCAGGGCACGGGGGTTGCCATTGGTGACTGGGCGCTGATTGCCGATGACCTGGCGCAGCACAGGCTGGCGATGCCGTTTGAGCTCAAGGTGCGCACGGGGCTAGCGTATTACCTGGTGCAACCGCCCCGCACCACCGCCAGCGAAGGCACGGCAGCGTTCATCGATTGGATGGCGCATGAGGCAAGGCAGCGGTAAAAAATCCTTGCCGGCAAGTTGTTCCAGGCCTCAAAAGCTCGCTGGCAAGACAGCGCCTGCACCCGCCACGAAGCAAAAAAAAGGCGAACCCACGAGGCTCGCCTTATTCACTTCACCGTATGACTGCCTTGCCCCACGCCGGGTCTGGCAGTTCCTGCGGCCACCCGTGGGTCATGCCCACCTCCATGTGCACGATGGCCGGCCGTGGGCTGGCCAGGTCGGCCAGACGCTGCAGCACCGCATCGATCACCACCCGACTGGCGTCGTGGTGGAACTGCCACACCCCGTAGATACGCCCGCTGAACGATGGCTCGCTACCCAGCAGTGGGTCCACGCCCAGCCCAGACCCGAGCCCGAACAGATGCAGGCCATGGAGGCGCCGGCCCTGTTCGTCACAAGGGCAGCCACTGGCGTCCGAGTCCAGGCCACCGGTCACCTGCTTCAAGGTAATCATGGTGCCATCGCCACCGCGCAGTACCGGCAGCAACGGTTGATAGCCCGTGCACTGCATCACCACCGCAGCCGTGCTCAACACCTCACTCGCGGCGCGCGTTTGCACCGGGTCGCTGCCATCGGTCAGCAGTAGCCGCGCCCGTACCGACGTAGCGCCTACATGGCCCCGCTCCAGCACTTGACGCCCGACCTCGAGCGCTCGGTAACGCAAGCCGCCAGAGCGGTTGACCCGCCCTGAGATCGGGCAGACATCGGCCACAGGGTCAAATTCATAACCGTTGGCATGGGCCTGCTCGACGCTTTCATAGAACAGGCGAATGGGCGACCGGTGAACCAGGGTGATGGATTGCAACCCCGCTGGTGCCAACGCCACGCAGATGTTTTCCAGCATCGAGAAGGCACTGTGCGAGCCGCCCACCACCACGAACTGGCCGCCCCGTGCCACCACCGGGGCGAAGCACTCGCGCAACGCCGCCGCGGGCATGCGCAACAAGCTGTCGGCACTGCGCACGGCCGCCAACGCCGGGGCTTGCAGCCCTTGTGCCCTGAGACCGTCGATCAGGCAGCGGGGGTCTTGCCGCCCGCCCATGTTAAGCACCAGCGAACCGGTGCGAATACGCTGCACCTGGCCACGATGCTCCACCCACACATGGTATTCGTCGTTGTCGCGAATCACCTCGGTGATCAGCGTTTCGCTCCATAACTGCACGTTGTAATGGGCGACGATGTGGTCCAGCACCAACTGCGAGGCCAGCAGCAACAGCTCGCCGACCTCGGACAGCAAAGGTGCCTGTTGGGCCTGATGGACAATGCGCCAATACGCCGGCGCTTGCTGTAACGGCGCGAAGACGTCGGCCATGGCCGGGTCTCGCAGGCAATCAAGGAACACGTCACCGACCGAGTTGGCGGTGATCTGGTATTCACCCAGCCGCCCCACGCCGGGCGAAACACTGGCATCCACGATGATCAGCCCATACTGCGCCAACTCCGCGATGGCACCGGTGCGCAAGGCATTGAAGAGCAGCCCCATGCCGGCGGGCCCGGCGCCACCAATCACGCAACCCGTGGAGGTCTCGAGAAATTTTCCGTACATAAATCACTCCCTGCATGGGGCGGCGCATGGCGCGCACATGCATCTGTCCGAGCTTCAAAGCTCTTCTTGGAAAAGGAACGAACGCCGCCGAGCCGGCAGCTAGGCCGGAGCAAACGTAGTGTTTGAAAGGGGTGGGTCGGTTACAACGACAGACGCCTGGGACGCTGGGGGCCTGAAGCCAAAGCTACCGCACATAAGCGCTCTGGAATCGAGGTTTGACGCAGGCAAGCAAGATCAAGGGAGACGCGAATGGCCAGTGGAGAAGGCCCATAGCCATGAGTGGATAGTTCCAGAGAAAGGCCACCGGCGTCAAATTAAAGTAACCTGCTGAAGCGTTAGCAAACTAACCATTCAACTGGCTGATTTTTAAGTAATTTCTAAATCTAAATTCCATTTCGAAGTATAAACGTAGCGATTGAGCATGAAACATTTCGTATCAAATGAGAAATATGCCCACTACATCCCGCTACGTGGCGCCGCCTCGCCAGGCCTGATCTAGACTGGTCAGAGAAACTTCTGCCTGGCTCAAGGTGAGCATCATGATCATCACAACAAGAAAATACCTGATGACCTTCCTGATCATCAGCGTAGCAGCCCTCTACGCTACCGCCGCCTGGCGCGTCGAACAGGCGCGCAACCAGCCGAGCACTGGCATCAGTTGCAGCACCACCCTGTGCATTCCCCACTCGGGTACGTTCAACGCCCTTCGTTGAGTGCCGGGTGCAGGCTGCCAGCCTGGCGGAATGCCCGGGGCGAACCGCCGGTCATGCGCCGAAAGAAACGCGAGAAATAGGCAGGGTCGGTAAAGCCGAGGCTGTCCGACACCTGGCTGACCGTCATGCTGGTGTAGATGAGAGCTCGCTTGGCCTCCAGCAATAAACGCTGGTGGAGGATCTGCAGCGCCGTCTGCCCGGCCAGGTCACGGCAGACGTTGTTCAGGTGCGCCACCGAAATGCCCGTGGCATGGGCCAGCACCTCGACACTGGGCTGTTGGCGGAACCGTGCCTCGACCAGGCGCGTGAAGTCGTTGAGGTATTCACGCCCACGCTCCTGGCTTTGGCCAGCGCTGTGGCGCTGGATCATCTGGCGGCTGACCCACACCACCAGCAGGTTGATCAACGAATGCAGGGCCAGGTCGCGCGCGGGTTGGTCGGCGTTGTACTCGCGCTGCAACGCCGACACCAGGCTATTCAGGTACGCGCGGTCGGCGCCAGCGAGAAAATTGGCAGGCACCGCCAACACCTCGCCCGCGGGGCCCAATAGCGCCTTCAACTCACTGACCAGGGGGGCCGCGAGGGTGATCACATACCCCTCGATATCTTCCGAAAAGCGGAAACCGTGCACATATAAAGGCGGCACCACCTGCACCATCGCCTCGCTGAACAACCGCCGTTGGCCTTCCACCTCGATCTCGGCCTGGCCGGCATGCACGTACAGCAACTGGGAAAGATCTGCATGGCGGTGCGGCTGGATTTCCCAGTGGTACACGCGGCTGCGCTTGGGGATGGTTTCGCAGTGCAGCAGGTCGGGGGTCAGCCATTCCTGACCTTCGCCATACAGCTTGAACACCGGAACAGGACTGGAACCATGGCGTGACATCATGACGCACTCAGCAAGCACAATATCGCTCGATAATCGCACCAATTAGCGAAAAGTACAAAAAAAGTGCTCTTTTTCACCTTCCGACACCCTCTTTTCAAGCGAAAAATGCAGGCACTCCAATCATAAAAATTATCCGCCGTGTGCCCACAGCCCCTGCGGAACTTGCCTGGGATAACAACCATGAAGACTCAAGTCGCCATCATCGGTGCCGGTCCGTCCGGTCTCCTGCTCGGCCAACTGCTGCACAAGGCCGGTATCGATAACGTCATCCTCGAACGCCAAACCCCCGACTATGTGCTCAGCCGCATCCGTGCTGGCGTGCTGGAGCAAGGCATGGTCGACCTGTTGCGCAAAGCCGGCGTCAGTGCCCGCATGGACGCCGAAGGCCTGGTGCACACCGGCTTCGAACTGGCGTTCAATGGCCGCCGCGCGCACATCGATCTCAAGACCCTGACCGGCGGCAAGACGGTGATGATCTACGGCCAGACCGAAGTGACCCGGGACCTGATGGCCGCCCGTGACGCCTGTGGCGCTCAGACGATCTATGAAGCCGCCAACGTGCGCCCCCACGACATGAAAGGCGAACAACCTTACCTGACCTTCGAAAAAGACGGCCAGACCCACCGCCTGGACTGCGACTACATCGCCGGTTGCGATGGCTTCCACGGCGTGGCGCGCCAGTCGATCCCGGCCGACTCGATCAAAACCTTCGAGCGTGTGTACCCCTTCGGCTGGCTGGGCATTCTCGCCGACACCCCACCGGTCAACGAAGAGCTGGTGTACGCCAACCATGAACGCGGCTTTGCCCTGTGCAGCATGCGCTCGGAAACCCGCACCCGTTATTACGTGCAGGTCAGCGCCGAGGAAAAGGTCGAGGACTGGTCCGATGACCGCTTCTGGAATGAGCTCAAGGCCCGCCTGCCCGAAGACCTTGCACAGCGCCTGGTGACCGGCCCGTCCATCGAGAAAAGCATCGCGCCGTTGCGCAGCTTCGTGGTCGAGCCCATGCAGTACGGCCGCCTGTTCCTGGTGGGCGATGCCGCGCATATCGTGCCCCCCACCGGCGCCAAGGGCCTGAACCTGGCGGCCAGCGATGTCAGCACGTTGTTCGATATTTTCTGCAAGGTCTACGGGGAAGGCCGCACCGACCTGCTCGCCCGCTATTCCGAAGTGTGCCTGCGGCGGGTGTGGAAAGCCGAGCGATTCTCGTGGTGGATGACGTCGGTGCTGCACAAATTCCCCGATACCGATGACTTCAGCCAGCGCATCCAGCAAACCGAACTGGACTACTACGTGGGCTCCGAAGCCGGGCGCAAGACCATCGCCGAGAATTACGTCGGTTTGCCCTATGAAACAATCGAATAGAAAACATAGCTAGCTATCTAGTAGACTGAGGGGACTTCCCCTCGGTACCGCCGGGGGTTTCTCTGCCTTGCAGGCCTGCCCCCGTGACCAACCTCAACCACCCGCAACCGGCCTTGCGCAGCGTACTGACTGCGCTGATGCTGTCGATCTTTCTCGGCGCCCTGGACCAGACCATCGTCGCCGTCTCGATGCCGGCGATTTCCGCGCAGTTCAACGACGTCAACCTGCTGGCCTGGGTGATCTCCGGCTATATGGTAGCCATGACCGTGGCCGTGCCTATCTATGGCAAGTTCGGTGACCTGTATGGCCGCCGGTTGATGATCCTCACCGGCCTGGCGCTTTTCACCCTGGCCTCGCTGTTCTGCGCCATGGCCCAGAGCATGGAGCAACTGGTGCTGGCGCGCATTGTCCAGGGCATCGGTGCCGGGGGCATGGTCTCGGTCAGCCAGGCAATCATCGGCGACTTCGTGCCGCCCCGTGAACGCGGGCGCTACCAGGGCTATTTCAGCAGCATGTATGCCGCGGCAAGCGTCGCCGGCCCAGTAATGGGCGGCTACATGACCGAATACCTGTCATGGCGCTGGATCTTCCTGCTCAACCTGCCGCTGGGCCTGGGCGCATGGCTGTATGCACGGCACACCCTGGTGGGCCTGGCGGTAAAGCGCCGCCAGCCGATCATCGATTACCTGGGCACCGCGCTGATGATCATTGGCCTGACGGCCTTGCTGCTGGGCATCACCGAACTTGGCCAGGGGCGCACCTTCAGTGCTTCGCCCGTGTGGGGGCCACTGCTGGTGGCACTGGCGGCCTTGAGCCTGTTCGTGGTCCATGAACGCCGCGCTCCGGAGCCGTTGCTGCCGATGCACCTGTTCAGCATCCGCCCGGCCGTGTTGTGCTGGTGCACGGTATTTTTCACCGCCTTCCAGGCCATCTCCCTGTCGGTGCTGATTCCCCTGCGCTTTCAGACCGTGACCGGCGCGGGCGCCGACAGCGCCGCCCTGGACGTGTTGCCGCTGGCCATCGGCCTGCCCATCGGCGCTTTCCTGGGCGGGCGCAGGACGGCGAGTACCGGGCATTACAAACCGGTGATCCTGACCGGCGCCGTGCTGATGCCCCTGGGCATCCTCGGCCTGGCCTTCACCCCGCCCCAGTGGCTGTGGCTGAGTGGAGCGTTCATGCTGCTGACCGGCTTCGCCGCTGGCTTGCAATTCCCCACCTCACTGGTAGGCGCGCAGAACGCGGTGCAACAGCAGGACATCGGCGTGGGCACCAGCACTACCAACCTGTTCCGCTCGCTGGGTGGGGCCGTGGGTGTGGCCTGCATGTCGGCGTTGCTGCTGGGGCTGTTGCATGGCCTGGAACTGGGGCCGGAAGGGGCAACGGGCAATGCCTTGCTGTCCAGCCTCAATGCGGCCAGCGGTGCGGCGCAAAACGCACTGCGCGGGGAACTGCTGGCCACCTTCCGGCACCTGTTGCTGGCCAGCGCGGCGGTGTCGCTGCTGGGGTTGGCGGCGGCGGTGGCGATGCCGAATCGGGTGTTGCGGGGGCGTTGAGCGCCGCTTCCGCAGGCGCGCGGGGCAGCGAGGCCTGCGGCATCACCGTCGCCGTTGGCCCCACGCCACGGCCAACCCACTCAGGCAAATCACCCCGATCCCAGTCAGCGCCCAGGCATCCGGGGTGTGATCGAAGATCAGGTAGCCGTACATCCCGGCAAACAGGATCTGCCCATAACTGAACGGTGCCAGCATGGCGGGCGCGGCATGCAGGAAGGCCTTGGTCAGCAAGAGGTGGCCCAGCATGCCGCAGGTACCGAGGCCGATCATGAACAAGGCATGCAACCAATCCGGGGTCACCCAGAAAAACGGTAACAACGCCGTCATGATCAGGCTGTTGAATATGCCGGCAAGGAAGTTGCTGGTGGTGGGGCTGTCGATGTCGCTGAGCTTGCGGGTGATCAGCTGGTAAATGCCGAAGCACAACGCCGACCCCAGGGGAAACAGAATCGCCGGGGTAAACAGGTCACCACCGGGGCGCACCACGATCAACACCCCGACAAACCCACCCAGTACCGCCAGCCACTGGCTGCGGGTGACCTTCTCGCCCAGTACCACCACGGATAACGCCGTTACCAGCAAGGGCGCCAGGAAGTTGACCGAAGTCGCCTCGGCCAGCGGGATATAGCGCAGGCCGGTAGTAAACAGCAGGCTGGTGCCGATCAGGCAGACCGCCCGCAACAGTTGAAGGCCCGGGCGCCGGGTACGCACGATGCTGGAAAACCCGCTGCGGGGCACGAACACCACCAGCATCAACAGGGTATGCACGACATAGCGCGCCCACACCACCAGGACAATGGGGTAAATGCCGGACAGGAACTTGGACAAGGCATCGTGGCTGGCGAACAACAGCACCGCCAGGCAGATCAAGCCAATGCCTTTGAGGGGCTGGTCGTTTCCAGTGAGCAGGCTGTTCTGCGACGTCATTCACACGCTCGGCGGCAACGGCGGGAAAATACATAGCCCGCTAACTATTCAAATGGCGTCGGCCCGTGGATAATGGCACACAGCCCCTATCCAGTAATTGTGCTATCAGCTTATACGTTGATACAACTCGAATCACACTTTCATTTGCGCAGCGCTGGGCTCAAGCGCAGCATGTCGAAACATGCGTCAACCCACTTTTCGGCCTGCTGGTGCAGCTCGAAACTCTCGGGCACCAGCAACCATTGCCCCAGCATGCCATCAATATACGCATGCAAGACCACCGCGCCGCGGGCGGTATCCAGGTTTTCGGGCAACTGGCCACGGTTGACGGCGTTGCGCAGGGACAGCTCGATGCGAACGTTGCAGTCCAGGCTGGCGGCTTGCCGCTGGCGCCGAATGTCACACATTTCGTCGGTGAACTCGCACTTATGAAACATGATTTCGTTGATGCGCCGAGTCGTCGGGTCCAGCGCCACCTGCTGGAACAAATGCACCAGCAACGCGCGAAGGCAGCCCAATGGATCAACCTCCTGCTCGCTTTCGCTGGCCCGCGCCAACTCGTCCAACGGCTCGTGAAGCGAATCGAGCATCGCCTGCACCAGGTCAGCCTTGTTGCTGAAGTGCCAATAGATAGCCCCGCGGGTCACGCCCGCCAGCGCGGCGATGTCCGCCAGGGTGGTGCGCGAAACGCCACGCTCGTAAAACGCCTTCTGGGCAGCTTCGAGAATCTGGTTACGGGTCTCCTGGGCTTCCTCTTTGGTACGACGGACCATGGCAGTAAAAACCTCTTTCTGGGGCCGCGCTGCGGGTAGGCAGACGGGGTCGAGTCGGGGCGGCGCTTGTAATGCCTGCTCCCGCGCTAGCTAATCGTGGCCCGGCGATCCGTTTGCGGATGTTTCGGGTGTTTACAAACAACCATGAATGTAAGTATATTCGTTAGTAAGCTACTTATCTAGTCGCAACGATTTTTTGTCTTTCCACTATGCTTGAGCGCTCCCTGCGCTCCTGACCCGAGGATCTTCATGCAATTCAAGCCAGCTGTTACCGCTCTGGTTTCCGCCGTCGCCCTGGCCTCCTTGCTCAGCGGCTGTAAAAAGGAAGAAGCGGCCCCTGCCCCGCAGACTCCTCAGGTCGGCGTCGTGACCCTGCAACCACAAGCCTACACACTGACCAACGAACTGCCGGGCCGCACCACTGCTTTCCGTGTGGCTGAAGTCCGCCCTCAGGTCAACGGCATCATCCTCAAGCGCATGTTCACCGAAGGCACGGACGTCAAGGCCGGCCAGCAGCTGTACCAGATCGACCCGTCGGTGTACGAGGCCACCCTGGCCAGCGCCCAGGCCAGCGTGCAGTCGTCCAAGGCCCTGGCCGACCGCTACAAGCAGTTGATCAATGAACAGGCCGTCAGCCGTCAGGAATACGACAACGCCCGTTCCACCCAGCTGCAGAACGAAGCTACGCTGATGACTGCGCAGATCAACATGCGCTACACCAAGGTGCTGGCGCCGATCACCGGCCGCATCGGCCGTTCCGGCGTGACCGAAGGCGCCCTGGTGACCAGCGGCCAGACCGACGCCATGGCAACCATCCAGCAACTGGACCCGATCTATGTCGACGTGACCCAGTCCTCGGCGGAAATCCTCAAGCTGCGTCGTGAACTGGCCAGCGGTGCCCTGAAGAAAGCCGGCGACAATGCCGCCAAGGTGCAGCTCAAGCTTGAGGACGGCAGCGATTACGGCGTCGAAGGCAAGCTGGAGTTTTCGGAAGTTTCGGTTGATGAGACGACCGGTTCCGTGACCTTGCGCGCGGTGTTCCCGAACCCGGACCACACCCTGCTGCCTGGCATGTTCGTACATGCGAAGCTGGAAGCCGGCGTCGCCGCCCAGGCTATCCTGGCCCCGCAACAGGGCGTGACACGTGACCTCAAGGGCGTCCCGACCGCTCTGGTTGTCAATGCCCAGAACAAAGTGGAACTGCGCGAGCTCAAGGCCAGCCACACCGTCGGTACTCAGTGGCTTGTGGAAGATGGCCTGAAGGCCGGCGACCGCCTGATCACCGAAGGCCTGCAGTACGTCAAGCCCGGCGATGAGGTCAAGGCAACCGAAGCGACCAACGTCAAACCTGCTGACCCTGCCGCCGCCAACCAAGCGTCCACCGGCGGCAAAGGGGAGTAAACCATGTCGAAATTCTTTATCGACCGTCCGATTTTCGCCTGGGTGATTGCCCTGGTGATCATGCTGGTCGGTGCCTTGTCGGTTCTCAAACTGCCGATCAACCAGTACCCGGCGATCGCGCCACCTGCCATCGCCATCCAGGTGACCTACCCGGGCGCGTCCGCACAGACCGTGCAGGACACCGTGGTCCAGGTGATCGAGCAACAGCTCAACGGTATCGACAACCTGCGCTATGTGGCCTCGGAAAGTAACTCCGACGGCAGCATGACCATTACCGCCACCTTCAACCAGGGTACCAACCCTGACATCGCCCAGGTACAGGTGCAGAACAAGCTGAACCTGGCGACCCCGCTGCTGCCCCAAGAAGTGCAGCAACAGGGTATCCGTGTGACCAAGGCGGTGAAGAACTTCCTGATGGTGGTGGGCCTGGTGTCCACCGATGGCAGCATGGGCAAGGACGACCTGAGCAACTACATCGTGTCCAACATGCAGGACCCGATCTCCCGCACCTCCGGTGTGGGTGACTTCCAGGTGTTCGGTGCCCAGTACGCCATGCGTATCTGGCTGGATCCGGCCAAGCTCAACAAGTACCAGCTGACGCCGGGTGACGTTTCCACCGCCATTTCGGCGCAGAACGTCCAGGTGTCGTCCGGTCAGCTCGGCGGTTTGCCAGCCGTTGCGGGCCAGGAACTGAACGCCACGATCATTGGCAAGACGCGTCTGCAGACCGCCGAGCAGTTCCGCAACATCTTCCTCAAGGTCAACACCGATGGCTCCCAGGTGCGCGTGGGCGACGTCGCCGAGGTCGGTCTGGGCGGCGAAAACTACAGTATCGACGCACAGTTCAACGGTGCGCCGGCATCGGGCCTGGCGATCAAGCTGGCCACCGGCGCCAACGCCCTGGACACCGCCAAGGCGATCCGCCAGACCATCGCCGACCTGGAGCCGTTCTTCCCGCCTGGCGTGAAGGCCGTGTTCCCGTATGACACCACGCCAGTGGTCACCACCTCGATCCATAACGTGGTGGAAACCCTGGTCGAGGCGATCGTCCTGGTGTTCCTGGTGATGTACCTGTTCCTGCAGAACTTCCGCGCCACCATCATCACCACCATGACCGTGCCGGTAGTGTTGCTGGGTACCTTCGGTATCCTGGCGGCCGCAGGCTTCACCATCAACACCCTGACCATGTTCGGCATGGTGCTGGCCATCGGTCTATTGGTGGACGATGCCATCGTCGTGGTAGAGAACGTCGAACGGGTAATGGCCGAAGAGGGCCTGTCGCCCAAGGAAGCCACCAAGAAGTCCATGGGTCAGATCCAGGGCGCGCTGGTAGGTATCGCCATGGTGCTGTCGGCCGTGCTGTTGCCAATGGCGTTTTTCGGTGGTTCCACCGGTGTGATCTACCGCCAGTTCTCGATCACGATCGTCTCGGCCATGGCCTTGTCGGTACTGGTCGCCCTGATCTTCACCCCAGCGTTGTGTTCCACCATGCTGGCGCCGATCAAGAAAGGCGAAGACCACCACAAACACGGCCGTTTCTTCAACTGGTTCAACCGCACCTTCGACAGCGGCGTGCAGAAATATGAAGCGGGCGTGGGGCACGTACTGCGTCGCAAGATTCCCTACCTGCTGGCCTATGTGCTGATCGTGGTGGGCATGGCGTGGCTGTTCACACGCATCCCTACCTCGTTCCTGCCCGAGGAAGACCAAGGGGTCATTTTCGCCCAGGTACAAACTCCGCCAGGCTCTACCGCCCAGCGTACCCAGACCGTTATCGACGACATGCGCAAATACCTGCTCGATGACGAGAAAGGTGCGGTCAGCTCGGTGTTCACCGTGAACGGCTTCAACTTCGCCGGGCGCGGCCAGAGCTCCGGCATGGCCTTCATCATGCTCAAACCCTGGGATGAGCGTAACGCCGACAATACCGCCGCCGCCCTGGCCGCGCGTGCGCAACAGCACTTCTTCAGCCTGCGCGACGCCATGGTGTTCGCCTTCGTGCCACCTGCGGTACTGGAACTGGGTAACGCCACCGGTTTCGACATCTACCTGCAGGACCGCGCCGGTATCGGTCACGAAAAGCTGATGGAAGCGCGCAACCAGTTCCTGGGCATGGCTGCGCAAAGCAAGATCCTCACCCAGACCCGTCCGAACGGCCTGAATGACGAACCGCAGTTCCAGCTGGAAATCGACGACGAGCGTGCCAGCGCCCAGGGCGTGACCATCGCCGACATCAACACCACCCTGTCGGTGGCGTTGGGCGGCAGCTACGTCAACGACTTCATCGACCGCGGTCGGGTGAAGAAGGTGTATGTGCAGGGCCAGGCCAATTCGCGCATGAACCCTGAAGACCTGAACAAGTGGTATGTGCGCAACAGCGCCGGCACCATGGTTCCGTTCTCGGCCTTCGCCAGCGGCAAGTGGATCTACGGCTCGCCCAAACTGGCCCGCTACAACGGTGTGGAAGGTGTCGAGATTCTCGGCGCCCCTGCCCCAGGCTACAGTTCCGGTGAAGCCATGGCTGAAGTGGAGCGTATTGCCGCCAAACTACCCAAGGGTGTTGGCCTGGCCTGGACAGGCCTGAGCTATGAAGAACGCCTGTCAGGCTCCCAGGCGCCCGCGCTGTACGCCATTTCGATGTTGATGGTGTTCCTCTGCCTGGCTGCCTTGTATGAAAGCTGGTCGATCCCGATCGCGGTCATCCTGGTGGTACCGCTGGGTATCATTGGTGCGCTGCTGGCCACCAGCCTGCGCGGCCTGTCCAACGACGTGTACTTCCAGGTGGGTCTGTTGACGACGGTGGGCCTGGCGGCGAAGAACGCCATTCTGATCGTCGAGTTCGCCAAGGAGTTGCACGAGCAAGGCCGCACCTACACCGAGGCGGCTATCGAGGCTTGCCGGATGCGTCTGCGTCCGATCATCATGACCTCCCTGGCGTTCATTCTGGGCGTAGTGCCGCTGGCCATCTCCCATGGCGCCGGCTCTGGTAGCCAACATGCCATCGGTACCGGTGTGATCGGCGGTATGCTGACAGCCACGTCCCTGGCACTGTTCTGGGTACCGCTGTTCTTCGTCTCGGTCTCGACGCTGTTCGGTGACAAGCGCAAGAAGGACGAACACGCATCGCATGAAGCGATCGGGTCGACTGAAACTCCACGTAACGAGGCTGGGCAATGAGCAAGTCCCTAGTGTCTATCGCGGTCGCCGCGGCCATCCTCAGTGGCTGCTCGCTGATCCCGGATTACAAGCAGCCCGCCGCCCCGGTGGCGGCGCAGTACCCGCAAGGCCCGGCGTATTCGCCGGCCCAGGCGGCGAGCATGGCCGCCGCCGAACAAGGCTGGCAGCAGTTCTTCCATGACCAGGCGTTGCAGCAACTGATCCAGGCGTCGCTGGTGAACAACCGCGACCTGAAAGTGGCGATCCTCAACGTGCAGGCCTACCAGGCGCAGTACCGCATCCAGCGTGCGGACCTGTTCCCGGCCGTCAGCGCCAACGCCACTGCCACTCGCGCCCGTACCCCTGCCGACCTGAGCTCCACCGGCAAGACGGCGGTGGGTGGCGAGTACACCGCCAACCTGGGTATCAGCTCCTACGAGCTGGACCTGTGGGGCCGTGTGCGCAGCCTCAGCCAGCAAGCCCTGGAAACCTACCTGTCGAGCGAGGAAGCCCGGCGCTCCACGCAGATCAGCCTGGTGGCCAGCGTTGCCAATGCCTATTACACCTGGCAGGCCGACCAGAGCCTGCTGAAGCTGACCGAAGACACCCTCAAGGCGTTCGAAGAAAGCTACCGTCTGACAGCGCGCAGCAGCGAAGTCGGCGTGTCTTCGGCGTTGGACCTGGCCCAGGCTCGCACGTCGGTGGAAACCGCGCGCGTCAGCCTGTCCAAATACCAGCGCCAGGTAGCCCAGGACGAAAACGCCCTGGTGCTGTTGCTCGGCGGCCCGCTGCCGGCCAACCTCGCCAAGCCGCAGCCGCTCGATGGCAACCTGCTGACCGAAGTACCGGCCGGCCTGCCGTCGGACCTGCTGCAGCGTCGTCCGGATATCCTTGAAGCCGAACACGCCCTCAAGGCGGCCAACGCCAACATCGGCGCGGCGCGGGCAGCGTTCTTCCCGAGCATCACCCTGACCGCTTCGGCGGGCAGCGCCAGCTCCGACCTGGGCAACCTGTTCAAGGGGGGCCAGGGCGCGTGGACCTTCGCACCGGCCATCAACCTGCCGATCTTCAACGCCGGCAGCCTGCGAGCCAGCCTGGACTACGCGAAGATCCAGAAGGACATCAACGTCGCCAACTACGAGAAAGCCATCCAGACGGCTTTCCAGGAAGTCTCCGACGGCCTGGCGGCACGCAAGACCTACAAAGAGCAGTTGCAGGCGCAGAAAGACCTGGTACAAGCCAACCAGGACTACTACCGCCTGGCCGAGCGTCGCTACCGCATCGGTGTCGACAGTAACCTGACCTTCCTGGACGCCCAGCGCTCGCTGTTCAGCGCCCAGCAGTCGGCCATCAGCGACCGCCTTTCGCAGTTGACCAGCGAGGTCAACCTGTACAAGGCGCTGGGCGGTGGCTGGCACCAGCAGACCCAGACCGGGCAGGCGCAAGCTCAGCAAGAACAGGCACAGGCGCAGACGCCGAAGGGCTGATTCAGCTGTGTGAAGAAAAGCCCGCCTTTGTTGGCGGGTTTTTTTTGGGTTCGCTTCCGGGGGGGCTGCAAGGTGCACGGCTTGATGGAAACTCAAACCAAACCCCCAAAAAGGAGGTACGACAACTGATGAATTTATGACATTTCTGTCAGAAACGATGCTATAAACACACCTGTTAACATATTGAAACGTCTTGATTGAAACTAACAAGTTAGTTAGTGTTCGTTTATCGCCCTGTTTGCGGTGCGACAGATTGATTCACCCCCTGCGAGCAAGCACCATCCGCTCAACAGGACAGTGAAGGATTCACCCGATCCCGTACACACAAAGACAATAACAACAGGAAACGCCACCATGCTCATCCAAGCCCCGCTACGCCTCTGATCCACCCCGCATTCGCGAACGCTGCATGAATCACGACGAACTGAACAATCGTCGCGACGGCATCCTGTTGCCAATAATTAGAGAGACCACAACAATAATGAAAGCCATCACTCGCTCGTCCTACACCCGCAGTCTCATCGCCCTGGCCATCGCTGGCTCTTCCCTGCCCGTGCTGGCAGACGACGCCCATGGCTTCCTGGAAGACGCCAAGGTCAACCTGACCCTGCGCAACTTCTACTTCGGCCGCAACTTCACCGACAGCCAGGCGCCACAAGGCACCCAGGCCGAATGGACGCAGAACTTCATCCTCGATGCCAAGTCGGGCTTCACCCAAGGCGTGGTGGGCTTCGGTGTCGACGTGCTGGGCCTGTACTCGCAGAAACTCGACGGTGGTGGCGGCACCGGCGGTACCCAGCTGCTGCCCCTGGACAGCGATGGCAAGCCGGCTGACAACTTCGGCCGCCTTGGAGTCGCCCTGAAAGCCAAGGTGTCCAACACCGAACTGAAAATCGGCGAGTGGATGCCGGTGCTGCCTATCCTGCGTTCGGACGACGGCCGTTCGCTGCCGCAGACCTTCCGCGGTGCGCAGCTCACGTCCAAGGAAATCACCAACCTGACCCTGTACGGCGGCCAGTTCCGCGACAACAGCCCGCGCAACGACGGCAGCATGAACCCCATGCAGTTGACCGGCAACACCAGCCACGAGTCGGACCGCTTCAACTTCGCCGGCGCCGAGTACACCTTCAACGACAAGCGCACCCTGGTCGGCGTGTGGTACGCGCAACTCGAAGACATCTACCACCAGCAATATGTGCAACTGGTGCATTCGCAACCGGTCGGCGCCTGGGTACTGGGTGCCAACCTGGGTTACTTCCACGGCAGCGACGACGGCAGCGCGCTGGACGGTAAGCTGGACAACAACACCTACTCGGCCCTGCTCTCGGCCAAGTATGGCGGCAGCACGTTCTACGTGGGCTTGCAGAAGCTGACCGGCGACAGCAACTGGATGCGCGTCAACGGCACCAGCGGCGGCACCCTGGCCAACGACAGCTACAACTCCAGCTACGACAACGCGCAAGAACGCTCCTGGCAGCTGCGTCATGACTACAACTTCGCCGCCGTGGGCATTCCCGGCCTGACCCTGATGAACCGCTACATCCACGGTGACAACATCCACACCGCGACCATCGACGGTGGCAGTGAGTGGGGTCGCGAATCGGAAATTGCCTACACCTTCCAGGACGGCACCCTCAAGGACCTGAACCTGCGGTGGCGCAACTCGAGCATGCGCCGTGACTACGGCACCAGCCAGTTCAACGAGAACCGCGTGATCGTTTCGTACCCGATCAGCATCCTCTGATTCCGGCAGGGACCAGCCGAAGCTCGGAATACGGCTGGCACAAAACGCAAAAAGGGCGATGATTCCTCATCGCCCTTTTTGCCTTTCAGCCTTTGCGATTACTCGCGGGACTCGACGCCCAATTCGTCCCACACTGACTCGGCCAGGTGGAAGGTGGCGTTGGCGGCCGGAATGCCGCAATAGATGGCGCTCTGCATCAGCACTTCCTTGATCTCGGCACGGGTGACGCCATTGTTGGCGGCGGCGCGCAGGTGCAACTTGAGCTCGTCGTTGCGGTTCATGCCGATCAGCATGGCAATGGTGATCAGGCTGCGGGTGTGTCGCGGCAGGCCTGGGCGGGTCCAGATGTCGCCCCAGGCGTGACGGGTGATCATTTCCTGGAACTCACCGTTGAACTCGGTGATGTTGGTCAGGCTGCGATCCACGTGGGCATCGCCCAGCACGGCGCGGCGAACTTTCATGCCTTCGTTGTAGCGTTCTTTCTCGTCCACGGACGGCTCCTCGAAATCAGTGTTTGGCCAGCAGGAAATCCAGCACGCGCTGGGTGAAGGCTTCGCCTACCTGCACGTTGGACAGGTGCGCCGCGTAGAACTCGGCGTACTCGGCACCCTTGATATGTTCTTGCAGGAAGCGCCCGTCCGCCGGCGTGGTGACCGCGTCACCAGTACCGGCGATGACCAGGGTCGGCACCTTGATGCTGCCCAGTTGCTCGCGGTAGTCGGCGTCGCGCACGGCGGCGCAGTTGGCGGCATAACCCTGGGGCGACGTAGCGGCCAGCATGTCGGTGATGCGCTTGGCTTCAGCCGGGTTCGCCTCGGCGTAGTCAGGGGTGAACCAGCGGGCGATGGAGGCATCGCGCAGCGCCACCATGGCAGCCTGGCCGTCGCGCAGCACGGTCTCGATGCGTGGGTTCCACACATCAGGATTGCCGATTTTCGCCGCGGTGTTGCAGACGATCAGCCGGTTCAGGCGCTCGCTCGCGTTGATGCCCAGCCATTGGCCGATCAGGCCACCCATGGACAAGCCGCAGAAGTGCGCGCGCTCGATGTGCAAGGCGTCCAGCAGGGCGATCACGTCACCGCCCAGTTGCTCGATGCTGTACGGGCCTTCGGTGACCAGCGATTGGCCATGGCCACGGGTGTCGTAACGCAGCACGCGAAAGTGCTGGGTCAGGCCGGCGATCTGGGTGTCCCACATGCCCAGCGAGGTGCCCAGGGAGTTGGACATCACCAGCACCGGCGCGTCAGCCGGGCCATCAAGTTGGTAGTTCAGTTCACCATCAGCGAGTTGGATCTTGCCCACAACGGTTTCTCCTCAGGCACTAAAACGGGAATGTTCGGCCACGGCACGCTCGACCCAGGCAGTCGCCTGGCCCAGGTAGTGCGCGGGGTCGAGCAGACGATCAAGCTCGTCCGCGGACAGTTCGGCGGTCACCTTCGGCTCGTCGCCGAGCACCGCCCGCAGGTGGCGCTTTTCGGCCACGGCGCGCTTGCAGCACTGTTCCAGCAAATGGTGGGCGGTGTCGCGGCCCAGGCGCTGGGCCAGGACAATGCTGACCGCTTCGGCCAGCACCAGGCCCTGGGTCAGGTCCAGGTTCTTGAGCATGCGCGCCGCGTCCACTTCCAGGCCGTCGGCGAACAGTTGCGCTTGCTCCAGGGCACCGGCCACCAGGCAGCAGATTTCCGGCAGGGTGTCCCACTCGGCATGCCACAGGCCCAGGCTTCGCTCGTGTTCCTGGGGCATGGCGGCGAACAGGGTCGACACCAGGCCCGGCACACGGGTAGCGGCGCCGATCAATACGGCAGCGCCTACCGGGTTGCGCTTGTGCGGCATGGTCGAGGAACCGCCCTTGCCCGGGGCCGACGGCTCGAACACCTCGGCGGCTTCGGTCTGCATCAGCAAGCTGACGTCGCGGCCCAGCTTGCCCAGGCTGCCAGCGATCAGGCCCAGCACCGAGCCGAACTCCACCAGACGGTCGCGGTGGGTGTGCCAGGGTTGTTCAGGCAGGGTCAGTTGCAGCTCTTGCGCCAGCGCTTCGGCCACTGGCATGGCGTTGTCCCCCAGGGCGGCCAGGGAGCCAGAAGCGCCACCGAACTGCAGCACCAGCAAGCGCGGCTTGAGTTCCTGCAGACGCTGGCGGCTGCGGGTCACGGCCCCCAGCCAACCGGCGATCTTCATGCCCAGGGTCACGGGCGTGGCGTGTTGCAACCACGTACGGCCGGCCAGGGGCGTTGCCTTGTAGCGCTCGGCCTGGCGGGCCAGCGAATCGCCCAGGTTCGCCAGGCGCTCCTCCAGCAGGTGCACGGCATCGCGCAACTGCAGCACCAGGCCAGTGTCCATCACGTCCTGGCTGGTGGCGCCAAGGTGCACGTAGCGCTCGGCTTCCGGCGCCTGGCTGGCGATCTGCTTGCCCAGCATTTTCACCAGCGGGATCGCCGAGTTGCCGGCGCTGCAGATGGCCTGGCCCAGCGCCTGGTAATCGTAGCGAGAGGCCTGGCAGGCCGCTTCGATCGGGGCCACCGCTTCGGCGGGGATCACCCCTGCCCTGGCTTCGGCACGGGCCAGGCCCGCCTCGAAGTCGAGCATGCCCTGCACCCGTCCGCGGTCGCAGAAGATGTCGCGCATGGCATCGGCGCTGAAGTAGGCATCGAACAATTGGTTGCTCGGTCTCTCGCTCATAAACCTTCCTTAAGGGCGCGCCCGCAAGCAGGGGCGCGCTATCTGGATCAGTGATCGTGATGCAGGTAAGACGGCTGCTTGGGCAGGCGCAGGCTGAACAGGAACGCGATGGCCATCATGATGGTCACGTACCAGTAGAACGCATTCTCGTTACCCCCGCTCTTGAAGCTCAGGGCCACGAACTCCGCCGAGCCACCGAAAATGGCGTTGGCCACGGCATAGGCCAGGCCCACACCCAGGGCGCGCACCTGCGGCGGGAACATCTCGGCTTTCACCAGGCCGCTGATCGAGGTGTAGAAGCTGACGATGGCCAGGGCCAGGGTAATCAGCACAAACGCCAGGAACGGACTGGTCACGGTTTTCAGTACCAGCAGGATCGGCAGGGTAAACAGCGTGCCCAGGGCGCCAAACCACAGCATGGAGGCGCGACGGCCGATCTTGTCGGCCAGCATGCCGAACAGCGGCTGCATGCACATGTACAGGAACAACGCGCCGGTCATGATGAAGCTGGAGGTCTTGGCGGTCATGCCCGCGGTGTTCACCAGGTACTTCTGCATGTAGGTGGTGAAGGTGTAGAAAATCAGCGAGCCGCCGGCGGTGTAGCCCAGCACGGTGATGAACGCCGGGGTATGGTTTTTGAACAGCCCGACGATGCTACCGGCGTCCTTGTCCTGGCGGGTCTCGGCGCTGGTGGTTTCCTTCAGCGAGCGACGCAGCAGCAGGGAGATCACCGCGGCAATGGCGCCGACCACGAACGGGATGCGCCAGCCCCAGGCGCGCAATTCGTCCTCGCTGAGCACCTGTTGCAGGATCACCACTACCAGCACGGCCAGCAACTGGCCGCCGATCAGGGTCACGTACTGAAAGGAAGCGAAGAAACCACGCTGGCCGCGCAGGGCCACTTCACTCATGTAGGTGGCGGTGGTGCCGTACTCGCCGCCCACCGACAGGCCCTGGAACAGCCGGGCCAGCAACAGCAAGGCCGGGGCCCACAGGCCAATGCTTTCATAGCCCGGCAGGCAGGCGATCACCAGCGAGCCGGCGCACATCATCAGCACCGAGATCATCATGGAGTTCTTGCGGCCGTGGCGGTCGGCCACGCGGCCGAAGATCCAGCCGCCGATGGGGCGCATCAGAAAACCGGCCGCGAACACACCAGCCGTGTTGAGCAATTGCACGGTGGCATCGGCGGACGGGAAGAAATGCGGCGCGAAGTAGATCGCGCAGAAGGCATACACATAGAAGTCGAACCATTCGACCAGGTTGCCCGAGGAAGCGCCGACGATTGCAAAGATGCGTTTGCTCCGCTCTTCGCCGGTGTAGTGAGTTGTTGTCATCTTCTTATCACTCGTTAAGGTTGGTACAGCCTAGACATATACCGTAACAACCCCCTGCAACAAAACAATTACCCGAAAGCCCAAGGGCCTTGCGTGGAGGCTCCTGGGCATTTCGGGTAACCGGACTGCTCTGTATCAGACGCGTTCGATGGCCAGTGCCAGGCCTTGGCCGACACCCACGCACATGGTTGCCAGGCCTTTCTTGCCGCCGGTTTTTTCCAGCTGGTGCAAAGCGGTCAGCACGATACGCGCGCCGCTCATGCCCAGCGGGTGGCCCAGGGCAATCGCGCCGCCGTTGGGGTTGACCTGCGGGGCGTCGTCGGCGATGCCCAGTTCGCGCAGCACGGCAAGACCCTGGCTGGCGAAGGCTTCGTTGAGTTCAATAACGTCGAAATCACTGACGGCAACGCCCAGGCGCTCGGTCAACTTGCGCACCGCCGGCACCGGGCCAATACCCATGACACGTGGGGCGACGCCGGCGCTGGCCATGCCCAGTACCCGGGCACGCGGCTTGAGGCCATGTTTCTTGACGGCCTCGGCCGACGCCAGGATCAGCGCTGCCGCGCCGTCGTTGACGCCCGAAGCATTGCCGGCGGTGACGGTCTTGTCAGGGCCATTGACCGGCTTGAGCTTCGCCAGGGTTTCGATAGTGGTATCGGCGCGGGGGTGCTCGTCGGTATCGACGATGGTTTCACCCTTTTTGTGGGCGACGCGCACCGGCACGATTTCTTCGGCGAAGTAACCGGCGGCCTGGGCGGCGGCGGTGCGCTGCTGGCTGCGCACGGCGAACGCGTCCTGGTCGGCGCGGGAGACCTTGTAGTCGTCGGCGACGTTATCGGCGGTCTGTGGCATGGCGTCGACGCCATACTGGGCCTTCATCAGCGGGTTGATGAAGCGCCAGCCGATGGTGGTGTCTTCCAGCTTCATGTTGCGCGAGAACGCAGCGTCGGCCTTGCCCATCACGAACGGGGCGCGGGACATGGACTCCACGCCACCGGCGATGGCCAACTCCATTTCGCCACTGGCGATGGCGCGGAACGCAGTCCCGATGGCGTCCATGCCCGAGGCGCACAGGCGGTTGAGGGTCACGCCGGGGATAGTCTCCGGCAGGCCGGCCAGCAGCAGGGCCATGCGGGCAACGTTACGGTTGTCTTCACCGGCCTGGTTGGCGCAGCCCAGGAATACTTCGTCCACGGCGCTCCAGTCGACTTGCGGGTTGCGTTCGATCAGCGCCTTGATGGGCGCTGCCGCCAGGTCGTCCGCACGGACAGTGGACAAGCCGCCACCGAAACGGCCAATGGGGGTGCGAATCGCGTCGCAGATGAATACTTCACGCATCAAGCTTCTCCTGGTATCTGGCCGTGAGCGGTGACAGCTCAAAATAAAAAAGGCGCGAGGGGCACGCCAGAATGGGTAGCAGATTAAGCCCCCGAATTTCGCTAAACAATCCGATAATCGACCTTTTGTGCGATCAGCGAACCAATCCTTACCCTGCTATGCATCCCTTTTCCGCTGTGGGGCCGAGCGCAGCCCGGGAAGCGAACGCCGCGCTCCAGCGATCCTGGCGCGGCGCCCTTTTCTCGAGCTTTCCCCTGTCCCGCAGGCAATCTTTACGTAGCGTCAGCGTGGCTGACCATGCCTTTGATGATGACCGCCGCGGTAGCCAGCGCCGCCGGAATCACCAACGCCGTCAGCACTTGCTCGAAGTTCCAGCCCAGGCCCAGCAGGGTCGCGCCCATCCAGGCACCCAGAATAGCCCCGAAGCGACCGATGCCCAGCATCCACGATACGCCGGTGGCGCGGCCCTGGGTGGGGTAGAAACGCGCGGCCAGGGACGGCATCGCCGATTGCGCGCCGTTCACGCACATGCCGGCCACCAGTACCAGGGTCGCCAGCACCGTGATATGACCCAGGCTCTGGCCCACCGCATAGGCAAAGACGCCCGCCAGCAGGTAGAACGTGCCAATCACCTTGTGCGGGTTGAACCGGTCCATGGCCCAGCCCACGCCCACCGCGCTCAATACACCGCCGAACTGGAACAGCGCGCCGATGAAGGCGGCCTGTTCCATGCTCGCGCCGCTGTCACGCATCAGCGTAGGCAACCAGCTGGTCAGCAGGTAGACGATCACCAGGCCCATGAAATAGGTCAGCCACAGCAACAGGGTGCCAACGCTGTAGGTACCCGAGAAAATCACCGCCAGCACGTTGCGGCCCTTGACGGTCTTCTGTTCCGGCACGCTGAAACTGCCCGCTTCGGCCACCACCGCCGGGGCAATGGGCGCCAGGGTCCGGCGAATACGGTCAGTGCCCCGGTTGCGCACCACCAGGAAGCGCGCCGATTCCGGCAGCCACACCAGCAGCACCACGCCCAGCACGATCGGCAGCAGGCCGCCCACCAGCAACAGGCTATGCCAGCCATAAGCCGGGATCAGCTTGGCGGAAATGAAACCACCACCGGCCATGCCCAGGTTGAAACCGCAGAACATGCTGGTGACCAACAGCGAACGGAAACGCTCCGGGGTGTACTCGGACAACAGCGTGGTGGCATTGGGCATGCCCGCACCCAGGCCCAGCCCAGTCAGGAACCGCAGTACCAGCAGTTGGTCGACGTTGCCGCTGTACGCCGAGGCCAGGCTGAAGGCACCGAACAACAGCACCGCGCCCACCAGCACAACTTTGCGCCCAAACCGGTCGGCCAGAGGCCCGGACCCCAGGGCACCGAACACCATGCCTATCAGCGCGGCGCTCATCACGGGGCCCAGGCTGGCGCGGTCGATGCCCCAATCCTGGGACAGTGCCGGGGCAATGAAGCCCATGGCGGCCGTGTCCAGGCCGTCCAGGAAGACAATCAGGAAACACAGGATCACCACCCGCCACTGGTAACGGGACAGGGGTTGGGCGTTGATGAAGGACTGCACATCGAGGCAGTTCCCTACAGCAGCTTGTGGACGATTCATTATTCTTATTCCGCAAAAGACGCGCAGGAGCACGTATGCCGGTTCTGGACCTGCATACTCAACAAAATAGCGGTGGAACGGGGGTCAGGCTCCGCGGTTTCGCTGCGGGCAGACGTGCGGGCAGCACGCGGGACGGTAGGGGGTCATGAGGTTAACCTCTCGCACTTTATTATTGGAAAAGGCCGAACGGGGTTCGGCCTGTGCCGGCGACATTAATCAGCGCCGCGAACCGGCGCAATTCGACAAACGCATATCTGTGCGTTTATCGAACAGCGACAGCTGGCTGGTCAGGAGAACAATTGCGCACTGAGGTCGCGGCTGGCGTTGAGCATGATCGGCAGGATGCGCTGTTCAAGCTCGGTGCGGCTGGCGCGCCCCGCATGGGTGCTGACGTTCAAGGCGGCAAGTACTTGGCCCGAGGCGTCGTAGACCGGCACCGCGATGGACCGCAGCCCCTGCTCCAGCTCTTGATCGACAATGCACCAACCCTGCTGGCGAACCAGTTGCAGGCACTCGAGCAGCGCTTCGGTAGTGGTCAGCGTACGGCTGGTCTTGGGCTGCAGTTCGACATGCTCCAGGTAATCCTTGAGCGACACATCGTCCAGCGCAGCCAGCAGGATACGGCCCATGGACGTGCAATAGGCCGGCAACCGCCCGCCCACGGCCAGGTCCACGGAGATCAGACGCTGGGTGGTCGCTGAGCGCGCGATGTAGAGAATGTCGTCGCCTTCCAGGGTGGCCATGTTGCAGGCCTCGTGCAGTTGCTCGCTCATGCGGTCCAGGTACGGCTGGGCCGTCACGGCCAGCGGCGTGGACGACAAGTACGCGTGCCCCAGGGTCAGCACCTTGGGCAACAGCGAGTACGTACGGCCATCGGTGGTGGCATAACCCAACTTGATCAGGGTGTGCAGGCAGCGACGCACGGCAGCGCGGGGGATTTCGGTACGGTGGCTGATCTGGGCGATGGTCAGGTGGCGCTTGCGCTCCTGAAACGCCTGCACCACGGCAAGCCCGCGGGCCAGCGAGGTCATGAAATCGGGATCGCCGGCGAACGCCTGGATTCGCTTGGCCGGTGACGCCACGATCGGCGGGGCCAACGAGGTGAATGAATTGCGCAGTTGATCGTTCATTCCGGGTCCTTTGCATGGTCAATCTGTACGACGAGGCTTTCCTCAAGGGCGATTATCGAACCATCGACCGATAATCGCAATTGACCATTTGGCAGGTTGCTTATACCTTTCCACTGCCACCAATGTGGCTTCTTGGAGAGACTGGTCAGGTACCCACCAAAGAAGTCTCAGGCACGGCCTTGCCCCGGGGTGAGGCCGTTTTGATTTTCCGCCGGCGGGCAACGGCTCGCGGCCAGTAACAAAATGCACACTTAAAGTTGCCCGGACAGCCCGGCGCATCAATAGTGTTATCCGCACGGGTTGCTATAATAAAAGCCGTGACGCTTGTGACAGTTTAGTTCACTGGCGAGCATGACTCCGTCACGGCCAACCTGTTTTGCGCCGCACGGCCCGCCGGGCGTTCGAGCCCCGGCCCCTGCTGAACAATAACCAGACTGTTGCTACGACAGCCCCTGTTCCGGTGACGTGGCCGCCTGCCAGCGTGGCAGTGCGCAACACCGGACTGATCAAGAACCATTAGGTAACAATGTGACGAAAGATGAACTGCGCGTGGAACTTGAGCGCCAGGAACAACGTTACAAGGAAGTTTACGGCGGAGAAGTCACCACTTACGCCGCCCAACCGGAACCTGAACGCAAACCTTGGCGCAAACGCGCCAGCCTCCTTGACCAGGCATTTGCCCAGGAACTGCAGAAAATCGAAAAGGATCTCCACAGCGAGGAACCTTAGGGGCTGAAGGCACTCTGATGGCGTGGCCGAGGGTCAAACCGATCATTGCCGACTGATGACAGCGGTGTGACGGAAAATTTCATACGCCCGTTTGAGGGGATGAAAACCGGCTACCTTACCCTCGTTTTTGCTGCCAAAGCCCGATATTCTGCGGCTTTCACCCGCCTGAACCACCAGGCGGGCAGTACCTGACCGACCTGACCAAATAGTTGAAAATTGTTACCGATCGGCTGCCGGGGCATCGATTTCCGGGGTTTTCTGGCATAATCGCGCCCCCTTATGACCGGGTCAGAAAACCTTCATGATTGATTTATTCCACGGAGTCGACGCCTGGGTACTGGTGAGCCTTTTCCTGGCGCTCGCTTTCGTCCTGGCTTTCGAGTTCATCAATGGCTTTCATGACACCGCCAACGCGGTCGCCACAGTCATTTATACCAAAGCCATGCCGCCTCACCTGGCCGTGTTCTTCTCCGGTGCCTTCAACTTCCTGGGCGTGCTGTTTGGCGGTGTGGGCGTCGCTTACGCCATCGTTCACCTGCTGCCGGTCGAGCTGCTGATCAACGTCAACACGGGCAAGGGCCTGGCCATGGTGTTCTCGCTGCTGGCCGCGGCCATCGCGTGGAACCTGGGCACCTGGTACTTCGGCATTCCGTCGTCCAGCTCGCACACCCTGATCGGTTCGATCCTGGGCGTGGGCCTGGCCAACGCCCTGCTCAACCACATTCCCCTGGCGAACGGCATCAACTGGCAGAAAGCGATCGATATCGGCGCGTCGCTGGTGGTCTCCCCCATCGTCGGTTTCGTGTTGGCGGGCCTCATCCTCGTGGGCCTGAAGTGGTGGCGGCCGCTGTCCAACATGCACAAGACCCCTGAACAGCGGAAAAAAACCGATTCCAAGAAGCACCCGCCGTTCTGGAACCGCCTGGTACTGGTGGTCTCGGCCATGGCCGTGAGCTTCGTGCACGGTTCCAACGACGGTCAGAAGGGTATCGGCCTGATCATGCTGGTGCTGATCGGCATCGTCCCGGCGCAGTTCGTACTGGACCTGAGCAGCACCACCTACCAGATCGAGCGTACCCGTGACGCCACCCTGCACCTGAGCCAGTTCTACCAGCGCAACGAAGCCAGCCTGGGTGAATACCTGGCCCTGGGCAAGGCCAAGAGCGGTGACCTGCCAGACCAGTTCCGTTGCGAGCCGCAACAGACCGAGCCGACCATCGCCGCCCTGCAGGGTACCCTGCAAGGCGTGTCGGATTACCACTCGCTGGCACCGGAAAAGCGCATTGAAGTACGCCGCTACTTGCTGTGCCTGGACGATACCGCGCGTCAGGTGGGCAAGCTGCCAGCGCTGGATTCGCGTGAAAAGTCGGACCTGGAGAAACTGCGCAAGGACCTGACCGTTACCACCGAGTACGCGCCTTTCTGGGTCGTGGTGGCAGTGGCGCTGGCGTTGGGCCTGGGCACCATGATCGGCTGGAAGCGCGTGGTACTGACCATCGGCGAGAAGATCGGCAAGCAGGGCATGACCTATGCCCAGGGCATGTCGGCGCAGATCACCGCGGCCCTGTCCATCGGCCTGGCCAACGTCTTCAGCCTGCCGGTTTCGACCACGCACGTGCTATCGTCGGGCGTGGCCGGCACCATGGTCGCGAACAAGAGCGGCCTGCAGGGCGGCACCATCAAGACCATCATGCTGGCCTGGGTACTGACCCTGCCTGCATCGATGGCGCTGGCGGCCGGGCTGTTCTGGTTGTCCTCGAAAGTGGTGGGTTAATACCCGCCGCAATGAAAAAGGCGCCTGCGGGCGCCTTTTTCATGCCTATCCCTACCTCCAGCCCAAAAGCGCCCCGCAAGCTGTCCAGGCCTAACGCCGCTTCTTGCCCCCCAGCAACGACCCCATCAAGCCGCGCACCAACTCGCGCCCCAGCTGGTTCGCCGCCTGGCGCATGGCCGATTTGATGGCCTGCCCCGCTACCCCACCCAGCAGTTCGCCGGCCCTGTCGGCCAGGCTGCTGCCGGCCGGCGCGGGCTCGGTGTTTTCCTCGGCGGGCGGTGCTTTGCGGGCCAGCAGTATTTCGTAGGCCGACTCCCGGTCGATGGGCTGGTCATAGCGCCCGGCCAGCGGCGAGGCGGCGATGATGGCCTGGCGCTCGGCCTCGCTCAGCGGGCCGATCCGCGATTGCGGTGGCGCCACCAATACCCGCTGGACCATGGCCGGGGTACCCTTGTCCTGCAAGGTCCCCACCAGTGCTTCGCCAATGCCCAGCTCGGTCAATACCGCCAGGGTGTCGAAAGCCGGGTTGGCCCGGAAACCCTCGGCCACCGCCTTCAAGGCTTTCTGCTCTTTGGCGGTGAACGCCCGCAGGCCGTGCTGCACCCGCAACCCCAGTTGCGCCAGCACGTTGTCCGGCAGGTCCGTGGGCGACTGCGTGACGAAATACACCCCAACGCCCTTGGATCGAATCAGCCGCACCACCTGTTCAAGGCGCTCTTGCAGGGCTTTGGGCGTACCGGCGAACAACAGGTGCGCTTCGTCGAAGAACAATGCCAGCAACGGCTTGTCGGCATCGCCACGCTCGGGCAACTGCTCGAACAGTTCGGCCAGCAACCACAACAGAAAGGTGGCATAGACCTTGGGTGCCTCATGCACCAGGCGGCTGGCGTCGAGCAAGTGGATGCGGCCGCGCCCATCCGCGGCCGGCGCCAGCAGGTCAGCCAACTGCAACGCGGGCTCCCCGAACAAGGCATCGGCGCCCTGTTGCTCCAGGGTGGCCAGGCGCCGCAGGAGCGCCTGGGTGGAACCGGTGGTCATCAGCGCGCTGTCGTCACCCAGCACGGCGGGGTTGTCACGCAAGTAGCCCAGCAACGCCTTGAGGTCTTTGAGGTCAAGCAGCAGCAACCCTTCGCGGTCAGCCACCTTGAACGCGGCGTAAAGGGCCGCTTGCTGGCTATCGGTCAACTCAAGCAGGCTGCCAAGCAACAACGGGCCCATTTCGCTGAGCGTGGTGCGCAAAGGGTGGCCACTGTGCCCCTGCACATCCCACAACGTCACCGGGAAGGCCTGTGGGCGGTGGCCCAGCCAGGGCATGCCGGCGATACGCTCGGCCACCTTGCCACTGGGGGCACCCGCAGCGCCCAGGCCACACAGGTCACCCTTGATATCAGCGGCAAACACTGCCACGCCGGCATCGCTGAACGCCTCGGCCAGGCGCTGCAAAGTGACCGTCTTGCCGGTACCGGTGGCGCCGGCGATCAGCCCGTGACGGTTGGCCAGGCGCAGTTGCTGGCCCACGGGCAACCCCGTCAGGTCAGCTCCGACAAGAAATTGCGCGATCTCCGCCACTTCATCACCCCGCTCAAGTTTTACCCAGCCCCGGTCGATAGCGTGTAGGCAAGTCCCAACAAATCGAAAAACAGCTCGCCCCCGCCTTTAAGGGATGAAGGCTTTGCTCAACTCTCCCTGCCCTGATTTAGACCTTAGCGGATCGTATGCCTCATGACTAAAAACCTGAGATTCAGCCACAAGATTCTCATCGCGGCCTCCCTGATCGTGATGGCCGCTTTTGCGCTGTTCACCCTGTACAACGATTACCTTCAGCGCAATGCCATTCGCCAGAACCTGGAGAGTTACCTCCACGAAATGGGCGACGTGACGTCGACCAACATCAGTACGTGGCTGGGCGGGCGTATCCTGCTGGTGCAGAACGTCGTTGAAAACATCCAGCTCAACCCGGACCCCGCCAATGTCTACCATGTGCTGGAACAGCCGACACTGCTCAACAACTTCCTGAATATCTACCTGGGCGACCCCGAAGGGCACTTCTACAACAAGCCGGTGACCACCATGCCGGCAGGTTATGACCCACGCGTGCGCCCCTGGTACAAGAGTGGCCTGGCGACCAACGGTGCCTTCCTGACCGAGCCCTACATCGACATGAGCACCGGCAAGCTGGTGATTTCCATCGTGCAGGCGGCCAACAAAGGCAACACCAACCTGGGCGTGGTGGGGGGCGACCTGAGCCTGGACACCATGGACAAGATCATCCGCTCGCTAGACTTCGGCGGCATGGGCCACGCCTTCCTGGTCAGCGCAGACGGCAAGATCCTGGTCCATCCTGACCGCGACCTGGTCATGAAAACCCTCAAGGACATGGCACCCGACGCCAACCTGGTGATCGATGACAAGCTGCATGAAGTGCAGATCGGCGGCAAGACCCGCATTGTCACATTCGCCCAGGTCAAAGGCCTGCCTTCGGTGAACTGGTACATCGGGCTCTCCGTGGACCGGGAAAAAGCCTACGCTGCCCTCAGCCAATTCCGCGCTTCTGCCCTCATTGCCACTGTCGTAGCCGTGGTCATCATCATCGCCTTGCTGGGCATGCTGATGCGCGTGCTGATGGGCCCGCTGAACACCATGATCCGGGCCATGGAAAATATCGCCGAAGGTGAAGGCGACCTGACCCGCCGCCTGCAGGTCCACAGCCACGACGAGTTCGGCCTGCTGGGCCGCGCCTTCAACCGTTTCGTGGAGCGTGTCCACGGTTCGATCCGCGAAGTGTCTTCGGCCACCGAGCAGGTCAATGAAGTGGCCTTGCGCGTGGTAGCAGCCTCCAATTCATCGATGCTCAACTCCGACGAACAGGCCAACCGCACCAACAGCGTGGCCGCGGCCATCAACCAGCTGGGCGCCGCCGCCCAGGAAATTGCCCACAACGCGGCGCAGGCTTCGCAACAGGCCACCAGCGCCCGGCGCCTGGCCGAGGAAGGCCAGCAAGTGGTGGATAACAGCATCCAGGCCATGAACCGCCTGTCGGACCTGATCAGCACCTCCAGCGGACATATCGAGACCCTCAACAACAAGACCGTGAACATTGGTCAGATTCTCGAGGTGATCACCAGCATTTCCCAGCAGACCAACCTGCTGGCGCTGAACGCGGCCATTGAAGCAGCCCGCGCCGGCGAAGCCGGCCGCGGCTTTGCGGTGGTGGCTGACGAAGTGCGCAACCTGGCCCACCGGACCCAGGAGTCGGCACAGCAAGTGCAGAACATGATCGAGGAATTGCAGGTAGGCGCCCGTGCGTCGGTCAGTACCATGGGTGAAAGCCAGCGCCACAGCCAGGACAGCGTTTCGATCGCCAACCAGGCCGGCGAGCGCCTGGGCAGCGTCACCGTGCGCATTGGCGAAATCGACGGCATGAACCAGTCGGTGGCCACCGCCACCGAGGAGCAGACTGCCGTGGTCGAATCGATCAACATGGACATCAACGAGATCAACACCCTGAACCAGGAAGGTATCGAGAACCTGCAGTCCACCCTGCGGGCCTGCTCCGACCTGGAACAGCAGGCCGCGCGCCTCAAGCAACTGGTAGGCAGCTTCCGCATCTGACCCTCGGCAACCGCGCCCTTGCCCACCGGGCGCGATTGGATCGAACAACTGTCCCTGCCAGCGGTCAACCTTAGGGAATGACACTGCGCAGGGATACCGATCGTGCATATCGCTGACATCACCATGTTCTACGCCCCCGCCAGCGGTGGCGTGAGAACCTATCTTGATGCCAAACACCGGCGCCTGAAGCTGACGCCCGGTGTACGCCACAGCCTCTTGATTCCCGGGCCGGCGCTGAACGAAGACAACGGCGTCTACCAGGTTCCAGCCCCGGCCCTGCCCTTTGGCAACGGTTACCGCTTCCCGCTGCGCCTGGCTCCCTGGCGCAACGTGCTCAAGGACCTGCAGCCCGACCTGATCGAAGTGGGCGACCCCTACCTCACCGCCTGGGCCGCACTGGATGCGCGCCGGCAGCTGGATGTACCGGTGATTGGTTTTTACCACTCCGACCTGCCGCTGCTGGTCAGCAACCGCATGGGCAACTGGTTTACCCCCAATGTCGAAGCCTATGTGAGCAAGCTCTATGGCAATTTCGACCGGGTGTTGGCCCCCAGTCAGGTCATGGCCGACAAACTGTGCAGCCTGGGCGTGGGTAATGTGCACGTTCAGCGGTTGGGCGTGGACCTGGCGACTTTCAACCCCAGCCTGCGGGACGCCAGGCTCAAGGCTGAGCTGGGCATCGCCGAGGAAACCCGGCTACTGATCTTCGCTGGTCGTGGCTCCAAGGAGAAAAACCTGCCGGTGCTGTTGCAGTGCATGAAGCGCCTGGGGCCCAAATACCATTTGCTGCTGGTGGGTTCGCACATGCCGGCCAATGTGCCGCGCAACGTCAGCGTCTACGAGCAGTTCCGCCCGGCTCACGAGCTGGCTAGGCTGCTGGCCAGCGCCGATGCCCTGGTGCATGCCGGCGACCAGGAAACCTTCGGCCTGGTGATCCTGGAAGCCATGGCCAGCGGTATCCCGGTGGTGGCCGTCAACGCCGGGGCTTTCAGCGAAATCGTGCACCCGGACTGCGGCCTGCTGTGCCGCCCCAACGACCCCGTGGCCATGGCCGATGCGGTGCGCGAACTGTTCACCCAGGCCCCCGCCGACCTTGGCGCTCGCGCCCGCTTGCACGCTGAGCAGCATTACGCCTGGGACACCGTGGTCACGGGTTTGCTGGAACACTACCGTGCAGTGCTTGGCACCAGCGCCCACAAGGTGGCCCGCCATGGCTGAAGTGATGCTGGTACTGCATGATGTTTCCCCACAGAGCTGGGAAGACTACAAACCCTTCGTCGATGCCGTGGACGCACTGGGCGATGTGCGCATGACGTTATTGGTGGTACCGGACTTCCACCACCACAACCATGTGCACAACTTCCCGGCCTTCCGGCGCATGATGGACCTGCGCCTGGCGCGCGGCGACGAACTGGCGCTGCATGGTTTTTACCACGCCGACGACGGCCCGATGCCCCACACCCCGCGGGACTACTTCATGCGCCGGGTGTACACCTGGGAAGGCGAATTCTACGGTTTGTCGGAAGCTGACGCGCAGACCCGCCTGGAAGCAGGCCTTGATGTGTTCGCCCGCAACGACTGGCCGGTGCACGGGTTCGTGGCCCCTGCCTGGCTGATGAGCGAAGGCACTCGCCAGGCTTTGAAACGCTTGCCCCTGGCCTACACCAGCGACCCTCAGCACCTGTACCGGCTACCGGACTTTGCCCAGGTATCGGCCCCGGGCCTGGTCTGGAGCGCCCGCAGCGCGTGGCGCCGAGGCCTGTCCAAAGTCATCAGCGACTGGCGCCAGCAACAATGGCAGCAGGCCCCGTGCATTCGCCTGGGGTTGCACCCGGTGGACATGCGCCATGGCTACTCCCGCGATTACTGGTTGCAGACCCTCGTCAGCCTGTTGGAACAAGGGCGCGTGCCCATGACCAAGTTCGCCTGGCTGCAGCATCAGGCTCAACAGCGCCGGGCTGCATGAAGCGCTGGCTGTGGCTGGCGGCAGCGCTGCTGTTGGCGGTGCTGATCCCGCTGTGGCTGGGGGGCCCCGAGATGCTGGCTCGCCTGCAACGCTTCCCCGCTCCCTTGTGGCCAGTGATGCTGGCCATGATTGGCCTGTGCTGGTGCATCAACGCCTTGCGCCTGCGCCTGTTGCTGGGCGCCCTGGCCGGCCGGCTGACAGGCCGACGCTGCCTGGGTACCGTGATGGCCACCGAGTTCGCTATCTGCGCCACGCCGGGCGGCAGCGGTGGGCCACTGACGCTACTGGCACTGCTGGGCCGCCATGGGCTCAGGCCGGCACAGGCCAGCGCGGTGTTTGCCATGGACCAGTTGAGCGACCTGGCGTTTTTTCTCTGTGCCTTGGGCGCGATATTCTTCTACGCACTCTTTCACCACCTCAACCACAGCCTGCAATGGCTGCTGACCCTCAGCGCCCTGCTGATGTTCGGGGGCCTCGCCCTGGGGGTGGCAGTGGTGCGTTGGCACCGGCAGGTGTTGCGCTTCAATGGCCGGTTACTGCGGCTTGTGGGGGTCAGTGCGGGCAAGCGGCGACGCTGGGCGCGCAAGCTGCTGCATTTTCTCGAAGCCTTCAGCGACACATTCAAGCTGCCCCGGCCGACGCTGGTCAAGGTATTCGCCCTGACGTGCCTGCACTGGGCCGTGCGTTACAGCGTGCTGTACCTGGCGTTGCTCGGGCTGGGCGCGCAAGTGGACTGGGCATGGACGTTTCTGATCCAGATGCTGTCGCTCAGTGCAGGGCAGTTCAGCCTGTTGCCTGGCGGCGCCGGCGCGGCGGAATTGACCTCTGCGGCGCTGCTGGCGCCCATGGTGGGCAAATCGACGGCGGCCGCGGCGATTCTGATCTGGCGGGTAGTGACGTACTATTTCTACCTGGTGGCGGGGGGCCCGGTATTCGTGCTGATGCTGGGCCGGCCTCTGTTGCACAAGCTCAAGGGTGCGCTGTAGGACGCCGTTCCCAAGCGTCGCCCGGTCCAGCGATGGCCTTCGCCGACGCGAGGGGCCGGGCGAAGCTCGGGAAGGGCGCTGCGTGGATCAAGCCTGCGGATCCTGCGGGTGGGTTTCTTCCCACAACTGCTCAGCCCCGGGAAAATCCGTCCCATCCTCGTCGCTGAGCGCATCCGGGTCATACCGACTCAGGCAGCCCTCGCCCACCGTGGGCGGCGGGGTGGCGGCGGCTTTGTCGCGTGGATCGCTCATCACCCGCCGCTCCATGGGTCAGTTGAACACGACAGTCTTGTTGCCGTGCACCAGCACGCGGTCTTCCAGGTGGTAGCGCAACCCGCGGGCCAGCACCATTTTTTCCACGTCGCGGCCGAAGCGCACCATGTCTTCGATGCTGTCGCTGTGGCTCACGCGCACCACGTCCTGTTCGATGATAGGCCCGGCATCGAGTTCTTCGGTCACGTAGTGACACGTGGCGCCGATGAGCTTCACGCCGCGCATGGACGCCTGGTGGTACGGCTTGGCCCCCACGAACGAAGGCAGGAAGCTGTGGTGAATGTTGATGACCTTGCCCGCGTAAGCCTGGCAGATCTGCGGCGGCAGGATCTGCATGTAGCGCGCCAGCACCACCACGTCAGCCTGATGCTGGTCGACCAGGCGCGACACTTCGGCGAACGCCGGCTGCTTGTCCTTCGGGTCAACGGGCACATGGAAATAGGGAATGCCATGCCACTCGACCATGCTGCGCAGGTCATCATGGTTGGAGATCACGCAGGCGATCTCGCAGTCCAGCTCGTCGCTGTGCCAGCGGTGCAACAGGTCAGCCAGGCAATGAGACTCGCGGCTGGCCATCAGCACCACGCGTTTCTTCTGTTCCGTGTCGGTAATGCGCCACACCATGGAAAACTCTTCGGCGATGGGCGCGAAGGCCTCGCGAAATGCTTCGATACCAAATGGCAGGGTGTCGGCGCGGATTTCATGGCGCATGAAGAACCAGCCACTCTGGTCATCGGAGTGGTGACTGGCCTCATTGATCCAGCCGTTATGGGAAGCCAGGAAATTACTGACTTTGGCGACAATGCCAACGCGGTCCGGGCAAGCGATAACCAGCCGAAAAGTGCGCATGTGGGGAAACTCCAAGACTTCGCAAAGGCGGCTATTCTAGCGTTTGTTCAGCAAAACTGCAGTATTCCTTGCGCGCTGCGCGGGCCCCACGTTTTAATCCCCTACCGCGATCAGGGGTAATGGCTCATGGCTACTCTGTGCAGCGGTGCCATTATCCCCGACCGGGCAACTGCGCCGCCGTTCAAACTTAACTGCACGGCCGGACCTCGTGATTAAATTAACGTCATTTACACAGCGTGCGGCGGTTTAATGTTTACTTGAACAAGCGCTATGACTATTATTGAGCCAACTGTATCCCTGACACACCGCATTCATAAGGTCCTGCACATGTCCCTGATCAACGAATACCGCGCTACAGAAGAAGCCATCAAAGAACTGCAAGCCCGTTTGAAGAACCTGTCGCAAGACGACAAACTGCAAACCGAGCTGGAATTCGAAGGCAAACTGCGTGCCCTGATGGGTGAATACCAGAAATCCCTGCGCGACATCATCGCCCTGCTGGATCCTGAAGCCAAGCTGAACAAAGCCCCACGCGGTGGCGCTGTAAAAACCACCGGCACCAAGCGTGCTCGTAAAGTTAAGCAGTACAAAAACCCGCACAACGGTGAAGTCATCGAAACCAAAGGCGGCAACCACAAGACCCTGAAAGAGTGGAAAGCCAAGTGGGGCGGCGATGTGGTTGAAGGTTGGGCAACTCTGCTGGGCTAATTGATTCGGCCCCGGCCCTGTCGACCCATCAAGAAAAACGCCGGCGTGATGCCGGCGTTTTTTATGCGCGCGGGAAAGGTTATATACCCAACCGCTGGCGCAGTTGCTCCACATGGGCCTGCCACTGTGCCAGTACTTGCAGCTGCGCAGGCGTCGCGTTGGCCTGCCAGGGCAACAATGCCTCGGCGAAACCGGCCAGTGTATTCGGCGCCCCCCACGCCTCGTCCGTCAGGCGTTGCTGGCAGAAGTGCAGCCAGGCTGCGCGCTCCTCAGCGTTCAACGTATCCGGAAAGTTACGTGCGCGATAGCGAAACAATAACTCAGGCAAACGCTCGTCATCGAACATCCACGTCTGCGTGGCCAACTGTTGTGGGTCCAGAGTGCGAACCTGCTCACACAACCGACGATCACGGTCGCCGATAAAGCCGCCGTATAACTGTTGTTCAGGGTCACTCACCTCGGCAAAGGCCTCCTCAGCGTAGAGCAAAGGCAATTTATCCTGCCATACATGCTGCGCCTGGCTCAGCTGCTCCGCCCGCTGCCGATAAAGATTCATGTCCAACTGTAAACGTTCGCGATCCTCATCACGGACTACGCCAAGCGGTGCGAGCACCGGACAGCGGTTGACGTGAATCAGCTTCAATGGCACCGGTAATTGCCCATCGGGCAACTCATCACGACGGCAATACAAACGCTGACGCAACACTTCTGCATTTTCGTCCAGCAGGGGCTGAGGGTCGCCATGCAGGTCGCACACAATCAGTGCGTTTCGATTACGCGGGTGCCAGGCCAATGGCAATACCACACCCAGGTAATTGCGTTCGGCAGAAAAGCGCCCGGAGATATGCACCAGCGGCTGCAATAAGCGGATCTGATCCATTACTTTTTGCTTGCTGCGTGCCTGGTATAACCAGTTATACAGTTTGGGCTGGCGTTCACGAATCAGCCGTGCAAGGGCAATGGTGGCACGCACATCAGACAGTGCATCGTGGGCCTGGCCGTGATCAATGCCGTTGGCCGCCGTCAACAACTCAAGCTTCATGCTGACCCGGCCATCCACGTGCGGCCAGACAATGCCATCAGGGCGCAGGGCATAGGCGGCACGGACCACGTCGATCAGGTCCCAGCGGCTGTTGCCACCCTGCCATTCCCGGGCATAGGGGTCGAAAAAGTTGCGATACAGGCTGTAGCGCGTGACTTCGTCGTCAAAGCGCAGGGTGTTATACCCGGCGCTGCATGTTTCGGGACGCGCCATCTGGGCGTTTACCCGCGTCATGAATTCGGCCTCGCACAGGCCACGTTCCGCCAGGCGCTGGGGGGTTATACCAGTGATCACGCACGCTGCCGGGTGCGGCAGGATATCGTCGCTGGGCTGGCAATACAGGTTGATGGGTTCTTCGATTTCATTGAGGTTGGCATCGGTGCGAATACCGGCGACCTGCAAGGCCCGGTCATTGCGCGGGTTGATGCCGGTGGTTTCGTAGTCGTACCAGAAGATGCTGGAAGTCACGGGGTGGTCCTGTGTACAAAGTCGGCAAAGTCTAGGCGTTGTATGCTTCCACGACCAGCCATGGGCGCCGTTGCGGAACTGCAGATTAATGTCAGGTTGCTTCAAGCTTCTGGGGTGGCTAGGATCGCCAGACCGCTTTTATCTTTCAGCCCCCACCAAGGCATCCATGCCCCAGACCTCAGCGACGCGACGGAATGCAGTGCTGGTCCCGCCAGTGGACACCCGCTACCAGATCGAAACCCCCGAAGGCATCGACCTGAACCTGCGCCCCGCAGGCCTGGTGGTGCGCAGCCTGGCCTTCGCTATCGATCTTGGCCTGCGCGGGTTGCTGCTGGGCGGCCTGTTCATGCTGCTGGTGTGGCTAGGCCGCCTGGGCATGGGCCTGGCCGCGATCCTGCTGTTCCTGGTGAACTGGTGGTACATGGTGCTGTTCGAGGTACTCAACCAGGGGCGCTCGCCGGGTAAACAGGCCATGGGCCTGCGCGTGGTGGCCGACGACGGCACACCGGTAGGCTGGTCGTCCTCCCTGCTGCGCAACCTGCTGCGGTTCGCCGACATGCTGCCCTTCGGCTACTGCATGGGCGCCATCAGTTGCCTGCAACACCCGGCGTTCAAACGCCTGGGTGACCTGGCGGCCGGAACCCTGGTGGTTTACCGAGACTTGCCGCACCAACGCCCACGGCTGCCAGCGGCCGAGCCCATCGAGCCGCCCTTTGCCCTGACCCTGGTGGAACAGCGCGCCCTGCTGAGCCTGGCCGAACGCCAGGACGAACTGTCCGCCGAACGCCTGACCGAGCTGGCCGGCATCGCCGCCCCAGCACTGGGGGTAACCCGGGGCATGGCCATGGCGCGCATCAATGGTATAGCCCGCGGGCTGCTGGGGCCTGCATGAAACAGAGTCAGTTCGAGCGCCTGCATCAACCCCAGTGGCTGTCGTTCGAGCACCTGGTGGTACTTCTGGAGAACGGCAAGTCGCGCCCCGAGGCCAGTGAAACCTTCGCCCATGACTACCGTCGGCTCTGCCAGCACCTGGCCCTGGCCCAGGCGCGCGGCTACAGCAGCCACCTGGTGGACAGCCTCCAGCAGCTGGCTTTGCGCGGCCACCAGCAACTGTACCGGCGCCGCCAGCCGGTGGGCGCCAGCATCCTGGTGTTCGTGCTCGCCGGTTTTCCCCGGCTGGTGCGCCAGCAGTGGCGGTTCGTCGCCCTGGCCGGCCTGCTGCTGTTTGGCAGCCTGCTGCTGACCGGCTTGCTGGTATACGGCTTCCCGGACCTTGTCTACAGCATCATGGCCCCCCATCAGGTCGCGCAGACAGAGGCCATGTACGACCCCGACCAGAGCCGCCTGGGGCCCGGCGGTGAACGCCTGGCAAGCCAGGACTGGATGATGTTCGGCTACTACATCATGAACAACATCGGCATTGCCTTCCAGACCTTCGCCAGCGGCCTGCTGCTGGGCGTGGGCAGCCTGTTCTTCCTGCTGTTCAACGGCGTCATGATCGGTGCCGTGGCCGGCCATCTGACCCAGATCGGCTATGTGCAGACCTTCTGGCCCTTCGTCATCGGCCATGGGGCGTTCGAGCTGACGGCCATTGCCTTGTCTGGCGCCGCCGGCCTGAAGCTTGGTTGGGCCTTGGTCGCACCCGGTAGGCAACGCCGTGGCCAGGCGCTGCGCGAAGCGGCGAACATTGCCATCCAACTGGTCTACGGGGTCATCGCCATGCTGTTGATCGCCGCCTTCATCGAAGCCTACTGGTCGTCCAAGACAGCATTCAGCCCCCAGGCCAAGTACCTGGTGGGCGGCGCACTGTGGGCATTGGTGGCGGCCTACCTGATTCTTGCCGGACGCCAGCATGCGCCTGACTGACGCCAGCATTGCCATCCGCCCGCGTTCGCCCTGGGAGGCCCTGGACCTGGGCGTCTTGCTGGCACGCCGGCACCAGCGCCTGTTGATGCTCAGTTGGGCAGCGCTGACCCTGCCGGTGTTCGCCCTGCTGACCTGGCTATGCTGGCACTCGCCGCCCCTGGCGATGTTCCTGTTCTGGTGGCTGAAGCCGGCGTTCGAGCGGCTGCCCCTGTACATTCTCTCCCAGGCTGTGTTCGACGAGCCCCCCAGCCTTGGCCAGGCCCTGCGCCAATGGCCCCGGCTGCTGCGGGTGCAACTGCTGCCCAGCCTGCTGTGGCGCCGGTTGAGCCTGAGCCGCAGCTTCAACCTGCCCGTGCAACAGTTGGAAGGCCTGGCCGGCCCCGACCGCCAGCGCCGCCTGGCCATGCTGCGCCAGGGCAGCGGCACCACGGCGCGCTGGCTGACCCTGGCGGGCGTGCACCTGGAGGGCGCGCTGTGGATAGGTGCCACGACCCTGTTCTACCTGATGGTGCCGCACCAACTGGAAGTGGACTGGAGCTGGCGTCGACTGATTGAAGCGGCCAACGGCCAGTGGCTATGGGTTGAGCACCTGACCAACGCCTTCTACGCCCTGGTGCTGGTGTTCTGGGAACCCCTCTATGTGGCCTGCGGCTTCACCCTGTACCTGAACCGCCGTACCGAGCTGGAAGCCTGGGACCTGGAACTGGTGCTGCGCAGCCTGCGCCAGCGCCTGAGCGGCGCCGCACCGCTTTTACTGGTCGTGGCGATCGGGCTGACAGGCCTGGCGCCGGACAGCAAGGCCGCCGAGACCGCCGCACCATTCGACGGCGCGCGGCTGGTCCACCAGCCGCTGACCAGCCAGGCATCACGCCAGGACATCAAGGCCATCCTCGAACAGCCGCCCTTCAGCAACAAGGAAACCCTGCACCGCTGGCGCCTTGACCAGCCCGAGGACAAACCCGCCAAGCCCGCCAACCTCTCGGCCCTTCTGGAACAACCCTGGCTCAAGGCCCTGGCCCGTGGCATGGAGGCGCTGCTATGGGGCGCGGTACTGGCGTTGGTCGCCCTGGTCATCTGGCGCTACCGCAGTTGGCTGCGCACCTTCGTCAACCGCCGCGCCCGGCCCTCCGCTTACCGCCCCGAGGCGCCGGAGCAGCTCTGGGGCCTGGCGGTCAGCGCCCACAGCCTGCCCGATGATATCGCCAGCCACGCCCAGCAGCTCTGGGCCGACAACCCGCGCGAGGCGTTGGGGCTGCTCTACCGCGGCCTGCTCAGCCGTTTGCTGAACGACTACCGCCTGCCCCTTCAGGAATCGGACACCGAAGGCCAGGTACTGGCCAAGGTCGCGGCGCTGCACGATCCGGCACTGGAAGCCTTTAGCCAGGTGTTGACCCGCCACTGGCAGGCCCTTGCCTACGGCCACCAACTACCGGCTCAGGCGCTGGCCATGCAATTGTGCAATGACTGGCGCACGTTGTTCGGCGCATCGGGGAGCCGGCCATGAACCGTAGCGGTTACTGGCTGATCGGCATCGTGCTGGTGCTCCTGTTGGGTACCGGTGGCTTTTATGTTGCGCGCCATCTGCACCCCTATGACGAAGTGATCGAGCATGGCCCGTCGCCCGAAGCCCGCGGCAACCCATGGCTGGCGGCCGAGATCTTCCTGCGCCACCGCGGCCTGAAGGTCGGCACCCTCAGCAGCCTGGACAGCCTCGCGCAGCTGCCGCCGCAGGGGCACAGTCTTTTGCTGCTGGGCGACCGTCAGACAATGGGGGCGCGCCAGACCGAAGAGTTGCTGGCATGGGTACGTGCCGGCGGGCGCTTGCTGTTCGTGGCCCAGGCCTTGTGGAACGAGGACAAGGCCATGAGCGGAGACCTCCTGCTCGACCGCCTGCAATTGCACCAGTTTCTGGCCAAGGACCTGCCACCGCTGCCCGAGAACCAGCCTGACAAGTACCCGCAATTGACCAAGCTCTACCTGGAAAACGAGGCAGCGCCGGCCTATTTCAGCTTTGCCCCGGACTTCCACCTCGAAGACCCGGCCAACAAGGTCCAGTCCTGGGCCAACAGCAGCAATGCCACGCACCTGATGCAGCTCAAGTACGGCGCCGGCCTGATCACCGTGGTCACCGATGCCGACCTGTGGACCAACGCAGCCATCCGCCGCTACGACAATGCCTGGCTGCTGTGGTACCTGAACCAGGGCACCGACGTCAGCCTGGTGTTCCGCCAAGACCGCGACAGCCTGGCCACTTTGCTGTGGCGCCATTATCCGCAGGCCCTGGTCTGCCTGGCCCTGCTACTGGCCCTTGGTGTGTGGCACCTGGCAGTCCGCCACGGGCCGCTGCAAGCGCCGCCTTCGCTGGCCCGCCGGCAGTTGCGCGAGCACCTGCGCGCCACCGCCGCGTTCCTGCTGCGCAACGCCGGCCAGGCTACCCTGCTTCGCGGCCTGCAACAGGACATCCTGCGCCGCGCCCGCCGGCGCCATCCCGGTTTCGAACGCCTGGCCGTGGCTGAACAGTGGCAGGTGCTGTCGCGCCTGACCCGCCAGCCCACCGCTGCTATCGGCCAGGCCTTGCGCCCGCCGCTGAAACAACGCCTCGGCGCGGCCGAATTCAGCCGCCAGGTGGCCCACCTGCAAACTCTCAGGAATGCCCTATGAGCGACCCGACCCACGAAGTGCCCGACGAACCCGGCGCAGCTGCCGCGCCAGCGGCCAGCCCGAGCCCGGAACACCTGGCGCAGCAGCGACACCGCGCCAGCCTCCTGGCCCAGGCCCTGCGCAACGAACTGGGCAAGGCTGTGATCGGCCAGGCGGCGGTGATCGAGGACGTGCTCACCGCGCTCATCGCCGGTGGCCATGTGCTGCTAGAGGGCGTGCCCGGGCTGGGCAAGACCCTGTTGGTGCGCGCCCTGGCGCGCTGCTTCGGGGGCGACTTCACACGCATCCAGTTTACCCCCGACCTGATGCCCAGCGACGTCACCGGCCATGCCGTGTATGACATGCAGACCGAGCAGTTCAAGCTGCGCAAGGGCCCGCTGTTCACCCACCTGCTGCTGGCCGACGAGATCAACCGCGCCCCGGCCAAGACCCAGGCCGCACTGCTGGAAGCCATGCAGGAACGCCAGGTCACCCTGGAAGGCCGTGCCCTGCCCATCGGACAACCGTTCATGGTGCTGGCCACCCAGAACCCGCTGGAACAGGAAGGTACCTACCCGCTGCCCGAGGCCGAGCTGGACCGCTTCATGCTCAAGCTGCGCCTGGACTACCCCGAGGCCGAACACGAACTGGAGATGGTGCGCCAGGTGAGCCGTTCGGTGCGCGCCGACATGCTCGACGTGCAACCGCTTCGCACCCTCTTGCAAGCCAAGGACGTGGTCGCCCTGCAGCGCATTGCCGGTGAGCTGCCCGCCGACGACCAGGTGCTGGACTACGCCGTGCGCCTGGCCCGCGCGACCCGCACCTGGCCGGGGCTGTCGGTGGGCGCCGGGCCACGGGCATCCATCGCCCTGGTGCGCGGTGGTCGGGCCCGGGCATTGCTGCGGGGCGGCGAGTTCGTGATTCCCGATGACATCAAGGGCTGCGCGCTGGCCGTGCTGCGCCACCGCGTGCGCCTGGCGCCGGAGCTGGATATCGAAGGGCTGTCCGTGGACCAGGTGTTGCGTCAGGTACTCGACCAGGTCCCGGCGCCGCGGCTGTGATCAAACCGTCGCGGTTGATGCTGGGCTGGCTTGGCGTGCTGTTGGCCAGCGACCTGATGCTGGGCAGCGCCGATGCCTTGGGCATCGCCCTGCCGCCGGCCCTGCATGCCATCGCCTGGGGCATGCTGCTGGCATTGGTACTGCTGGGCATGCTCGACGCCTGGCGCGTCTACCGCCTGCCGTCCCCGCACGTGCGCCGCCGGGTGCCCGGCAGCCTGCCGCTGGGGCGCTGGAGTGAGGTGCGCCTGGACATCAGCCACCGCTACCCTCGCCCCCTCGACCTGCAGCTGTTCGACCATGTGCCAGACGGCCTGGGGTTTGACGACCTGCCGCAAAGCATCGCGCTGCAACCGGGCCACGACAGCCAGCTGGGGTACCGCCTGCGCCCGCTTCGCCGGGGCCTCTTCCAATGGCAGCGGTTGGAATGGCTGGTACCCAGCCCCATGGGGTTATGGCGCCAGCGCCGCTTCAGTGAACTGGAGGACAGCGCCCGGGTATACCCGGACTTCGCCCGGCTATATGGCGCGCGGCTGTTGGCGGTGGATAGCTGGCTGAGCCAGATGGGTGTGCGCCAGCGCCCCCGCCGGGGCCAGGGGCTGGAATTCAACCAGTTGCGCGAGTTTCGCGAGGGCGACAGCTTGCGCCAGATCGACTGGAAAGCCACGGCCCGCCAGCGCATGCCCATTACCCGGGAATACCAGGAAGAACGCGACCAGCAGATCATCTTTCTGCTCGACTGTGGCCGCAGCATGCGCAGCCAGGATGGCGACCTGGCGCACCTGGACCATGCGCTCAACGCCTGCCTGCTGCTGAGCTACGTAGCGTTGCGCCAAGGTGACGCGGTGGGGCTGGCCACCTTCGCCAGCAACCAGGCGCGCTACCTGCCCCCGGTGAAAGGCCCGGCCCAACTGAACGTTCTGCTCAATGCGGTCTACGACCTGGAAAGCAGCCAACGCCCGGCCGACTACGCGGCGGCGGCCGAGCACCTGTTGGCACGCCAGAACCGCCGTGCTTTGGTGGTGCTGGTCACCAACCTGCGGGATGAGGATGACGACCAACTGCTGGGGGCGATCAAACGCATCAGCCGTCGCCACCGGGTGCTGATCGCCAGCCTGCGCGAAGAAGTGCTGGATGAACTGCGCCAAAGCCCGGTGCAAACCTGGCAGCAGGCCCTGAGCTACTGCGGTACCATCGACTACCTCAACGCCCGCGCGCAACTGCACGAACGCTTGAGCGCCCATGGCGTACCCGTGCTCGACGCACGGCCGGGGGAGTTGGGCGCGCAACTGGTGACCCGCTACCTGAGCTGGAAAAAAGCGGGAACACTTTGAACGAACGCGAACCTTGCAGCAGTGGCAGCAAGACCTTGCCCCTCAGGTGCGCCGCGCCAAGGAGGGCTCGGGTCAGGCAGATTCGTTCATCGGGAAGCTGAAGTAGTCCCGCAGCGCGACCACCAACTGCTCGTATTCGGCATTGGCATGCAGCAGCTGAAAACCGGAATCGTAGTGGCCCGGCGTCACGTCTTCGTGGCACCACAGGCACGCGGCGCTCAGGTTGATGACCTGGTCGGGCAGTTTGATCTGCAGCTCGAAATCCGGGCCGACCAGCAATGGCAGGTTGCTGATCAGCATCATTCCTTCTTCGTCGACATTACCCAGGAATCCGATGGGCTGACCCGTATAACGGTTGAAGACTTTCAGATAGCACGGCAGTTGGTGACGCTCGATGCGGCGTTCGGTAAACATGTTCCCTTCGCGATTGATAGACCATCGCCCATGGTCGCACCCACGCGGCGCAGCTCAAAGTGAAGAACGACCAACCGTGAGGGCAGCCGACGAATAGCGGCCCAGCCCCACCAGGCCGCCCACACCCTACCGGGAGGCAGGGATTGGCTGGGCAGCGGCGCTGCTGCGGTAATGACCCAGTTGCTGCAAGGTGTCCAGCCGCGCGCGGGCGCGGTAGGCGTATTCGCTGTAGGGGTACTGGGTGATGATGAATTCGTAGGTCTGGCCGGCATCCAGGAACAGGTTCTGGCGCTCCAGGCACTGGGCACGCAACATCGACACCTCAGGCTGCACATACTGGCGCGTGCGGCTGGTGCGATCGACCTGGGACAACTCCAGCATCACCTTGTCACAGTTGCCGTAGTTATATTGGCGGTAGGCTTCGTTCAAATGATGGTCCATGGACCAGCGGGTACAACCGACGACACTGGCCGCCAAGGCTAAAACGATGAGGATTCGCATGGGTATCTCCTGTCCTGAGCGGGTTATCGACCAGGCGTCAGAATTCTTCAGTGGCAACCGACGCACGTCCACACTTGAGTATCGCCCAGCGCCAACCCCTCAAGGTAGTGCAGAGGAACAATGACTACAGCCCGTTAGAGGAGTAGCCTTTCGCTGCGCTTCAATAAAGGAGTCAATGCATGACCGTTCGCCGTACCAAAATCGTTGCTACCCTGGGCCCTGCCAGCAACTCGCCGGAAGTGATCGAACAATTGATCAAGGCCGGCCTGGATGTTGCCCGCCTGAACTTCTCCCACGGCACACCGGACGAGCACAAGGCTCGCGCCCGCCTGATTCGCGAGATCGCTGCCAAGCTAGGCCGCCATGTCGCGCTGTTGGGCGACCTGCAAGGTCCCAAGATCCGTATCGCCAAATTCGCCAACAAGCGAATCGAACTGAAAGTCGGTGACGCCTTCACCTTCTCCACCAGCCACCCGCTGACCGAAGGCAACCAGGAAATCGTCGGCATCGACTACCCCGACCTGGTCAAGGACTGTGGCGTCGGCGACGAGCTGCTGCTCGACGACGGCCGCGTGGTCATGCGCGTGGAAACCGCCACGGCGGACTCGCTGCACTGCTCGGTGCTGATCGGTGGCCCGCTCTCGGACCACAAGGGTATCAACCGTCGCGGTGGCGGCCTGACCGCCCCGGCCCTGACCGAGAAAGACAAGGCCGACATCAAGCTGGCCGCGGAAATGGACCTGGACTACCTGGCCGTCTCCTTCCCTCGCGATGCGTCGGACATGGAATACGCCCGTCGCCTGCGTGACGAGTCGGGCGGCACTGCCTGGCTGGTGGCCAAGATCGAACGCGCCGAAGCGGTAGCCGACGACGAGACCCTGGACGGTCTGATCCGCGCCAGCGACGCCGTCATGGTCGCCCGTGGTGACCTGGGCGTGGAAATCGGCGACGCCGAGCTGATCGCCATCCAGAAGAAGATCATCCAGCACGCCCGCCGCAACAACAAGGCGGTGATCGTGGCGACCCAGATGATGGAGTCGATGATCCAGAACCCGATGCCTACCCGTGCCGAAGTATCCGACGTGGCGAACGCCGTGCTGGACTACACCGACGCGGTGATGCTGTCGGCCGAGAGCGCCGCCGGCGCCTACCCGATCGAGGCCGTGCAGGCCATGGACCGCATCTGCAAGGGCGCCGAAAAGCACCCGATGAGCATGAAGTCCAGCCACCGCCTGCACACCCAGTTCGAGCGTTGCGACGAAAGCATCGCGTTGGCCGCGATGTACACCGCCAACCACTTCCCAGGCGTGAAGGCGATCATCGCCCTGACTGAAAGCGGCTACACCCCGCTGATCATGTCGCGCCTGCGTTCCTCGGTGCCGATCTTCGCGTTCTCCCCGCACCGCGAAACCCAGGCCCGCGCCGCGATGTTCCGTGGCGTGGTACCGGTTGCCTTCGACCCGGCTTCGCTGCCGGCCGACAAGGTCAGCCAGGCTGCGGTGGACGAGCTGCTGAAACTGGGCGTGGTCGAGCAGGGCGACTGGGTCATTCTGACCAAAGGCGACAGCTACCACACCATCGGTGGTACCAACGGCATGAAGATCCTGCATGTCGGTGATCCGCTGGTCTGATTCAGGCGAGCGTTTCAACAAGAGCCCCGGCGTGATAGCGCCGGGGCTTTTTTGTGCCTGCGAAGCGGTTCCCTGCCTGTGGAAACCCGCAGGTTCGCCCGTGCCCGGTCTGGGTTGAAATGGTCCGCTCGACTCTATTCAGCCTGACAGGGAGGTGCCCATGCACTCAAGCCCCATGCCCCACCGTGAATCGCCAATAACCATTTCCCCCGTCCTCGCCCAGGCCCTGGAAGACCAGGTGCTGGATATCGACGGTGACATCAAGGCCATCGCCCAGGTGCCCGGATCCAGCCAGTGGATGGTGGCCATCGACTCCGGCTACGGCTTTTGCCTGACGCGCCTGAACGCCGACCTCAGCGTGGATGAGACCTTCGGGGCTCGCCAGGACGGGCTGGTATACGACTACTTCGACACTGCCGGTTTCCACCTCACCGCCGTGCACCAGGTTGCCTGGGTAGACGGCAAGGTATTGGTGATTGGCGCCACCTGCGACCTGGATGTGGACCGTATCGCCCTGGCGCGCTACCACGCCGATGGCCGCCCGGACCGCTCGTTCAATGGCACTGGAAAACAGATCGTCGAGCTGCCCCACTCCCAGCGCTTGCCGCGCCAGCAGCGTCGTGGGGCGCTGAACTCGACGATCTTCACCGCGCAAGTACCCATGGTGATGGCCGACGGTAGCATCGTAGTGTTTTTCCAGGAAACCGATACCCGCCACCCAGGCAGCCGCGCCTTCCTGGTATGCCTGGACGCCCATGGCCAGCTTCAGCCGGACTTCAACCAGCAGGGCTTTGCCCGGGTGCAGTTCGAAGGGCGGGATATAGTGCCGCACGGGGTGGCCCGCCAAGGCAGCGACCTGCTGGTGTTCGGCGCCACCTGCGCCGACGAAGACGGCACCCGCCTGGGTCTTGTCGCCCGCTTCAGCGCCCAGGGGCATCGTGACACGGCCTTCAACGGCAGTGGTTTCGTGGTCATCGGCGACCCCGGTACGGCAGCGGTTATCAGCCAGGTGCAGGTGCTTGAGGGCGGCGAGTTCCTTGCCGTGGGTACCTTCGGCAGCAACGTGTTGATGACCCGCCGTCAACGAGACGGCAGCCCTGCCCCGCACTTCAATGAAGGCATGCCGCTGCTGGCGGCGCTGCCGTTCGAGGTCAGTGCGGTCAAGGCGCTGGTGGCCTGGGGCGAGTGCGTGTTGCTGGCCGCCACCAGCGCACTCCAGAGCAGCCGGGGCACGCTGATCTGCTTGCGCAGCGACGGTACCCCAGACACGGGGTTTGCCGCCGGCGCGGGATACCTCATGGCGGAACATGAATCCGAATACCTGGCGCTGGCGATTGAAAGCGACGGCGCCATCGTCGTGGCGGGTTACCTCTACCAACAAGGCTACTACGCCTGGTTCAGACGGTTCGACCACCCTGGCGTGCATCGGGACGACCACTGCGGTGCATGCCCACCTGTCAATTCTGACAGTATCGGCGACTATCACCCCGGTATGTAATCAAGCCACTTACCAACCCGAGGTGATGCGGCATGAACATTCTGAAGAAAAACGAAACCATCGCAAACGCACCGTTCGACCTAATCCTCCCGTTGGGGGGCCATATCAAGTCGGTCATTCCCGGCCCTGGCCACGACCACTGGTTTTTTGGCCTGGACGCCTGGACAACCATCGGCCTGGGCCGCGTAAATACCGACCTCACGCTGGCCCCACAATTTGGCCCCATACCCGGTGAAGCCCACTTCCGGGACTCATTCAACCCAGGGGCAACCGGCTTCGAGGCCATTCATCACATGATGATGGCCGACAATAAACTGTGGGTTTTCGGCTTGTACTTCGACTTCGGGGATTTCTCCGACCATATCGCCATTGCGCGATACCACCTGAACGGCCTGATTGATGACACCTTCGCCTACCACGGTCGGCTGATCGTCGACCTGCCCAATCAGCGGAAAGCGCCGGTTTCGCGTGGTGGTGTGATTCATACGGCAACGCATCTGCCGGCTGCGCCGCCCTCATTGTTGCCGGACGGCAGCATGGTATTTTTCTTTCTGGAGATTACCGCCGATGACCTGGACGGCCGCGCCATACTGGTCAGGCTTACCCCCCAAGGGGCCCTGGACCCAAGCTTCAACGGCACGGGCATTGCGCCGGTGCACTACTATGGCCGTGATCTCACCCCCAAAGGGCTGTTGGCGCAAGGGGATAAAACCCTGGCCTTTGGTACCACCCAGTCCAGGGGTAATGAAACGTCGCTGGCGGTCATTGCCCGGTACAACCGCAATGGGACGGTGGACCAAAGCTTCAATGGCACTGGCTTTATCGCGATAGGCGACGACGACCGCTATATCACGACCATTGGCAGCTTTGCCTACGACGACCAAGATCGAATTATCGTATCGGGCACCTTCGAGGAACCTGGCGAGCCAACCGCGTCACCGCGCCTGTTCGTCGCCCGCCTGCTGGCGGATGGCTATGCCGACCCAACCTTCAACGAGGGCGCGGCGCTATCCGTGGAGTTGCCGTTCCCGGTTTGCACCGTCAACGCTACCGTTCTTCAGCCGCAGGGCCAGGAACACACGATTCTGGTGGCGGCCACCGCCGACATCGATGGCCAACCCCGGGGCGCACTGATCCGCCTGACTCACGAGGGTGAGCTTGATGGTGGTTTCGGTGATGGCTCGGGATATCACATTGCCGATCGACGCTCCGAGTACCTGGCGATCGACCTTACTTCCTACCCCGGCATTGTGGTGGGCGGATACGTCAACGACGAATTCGATGGTTTCCCGGATGAATACCCCTGGCTGCGGCATTTTTCAGTAGATGGCCTGCCTGCGCGCGCCGCTCAGTCCCACCAGCGGGTCATCGGCATAAAGTGACGCCGCTCAGGAGTGAAACACACCGGTCTCACGGCCGGTGAACACATCGGCCAATACCTGATTACGCGGTACCCCGGCCAGGAACAGGCGCTTGCTGTACGCCTCGACGCTGGTTGGGCTGCCGCACACCAGCGCATGCACCTGCCGGGAACTGGGGCGCAATGCCGCCAGCGCGTGCGAAAATGCCTCAGGCAATACCAGCTCAATCCGCACTGACGGATGATGGACCGCCAGCGCTTTCAGTTCACTCGCCAGATAGTGCTGCGCTTGCTCGCGCGCCAAGTGCACGAGGCGAATCTCGCCGCTGTGCCCCTGCCGCAATGCCTCGCGCAAAATGCCGTAAAGCGGTGCCAACCCGGTTCCCGCCGCCAGTAGCCAAAGGGCCGAGTCCTGCCAGCCGGGGTCATAGCGCAACGCACCGCCTCGCAGCTCACCAAGGCGCAAAGCAGCCCCTGCCTTCAAGCCCTTGGCGATATCGACGAAGGCTCCGGGTTGACGGCAATCAATATGAAACTCCAGAAACCGATCTTCCTGGGGCAGGCTAGCCAGCGAATAGGGGCGCGCCACGCCTGATTCGGTCCACAGCACCATGTGTTGGCCAGCGTGATAGCGCAGGGGGCGGCTGGGTTGCAAGCGCAGCCTGAGGACATCGGGGCTGAGCCAATCGCAGGCCTCGACGTGCGCGGGCAAGCCGTCGGTCGCGGGGTCGAACACCGCCACGCAAAGGTCATCGACCACCTGGCACTGGCACGCCAGCCGCCAGCCTTCGGCGCGCTTGCCGGCCTCCAGTGCCTCCGGCTGGTTGTCACGGGGTTCACCGCGCAGGCAATGCACCAGGCAGGCATGGCAGCTGCCCGCCCGGCAACTGTAAGGCACGTTCAAGCCCTGGGCGTTGAGGGCGTCCAGCAGGTTGGTGCCCATGGCCACCGGCCAACGCCGCTGGCCCACGGTGATATCAGGCATCGGCCATTTCCCACGCCGCGGCGCACTGGTTGCGGCCATTGCGCTTGGCCCGGTACAGCGCCTGGTCGGCACGATGCAGGGCATCATCCAGGTCATCGCCTTCCAGCAGCAGGGTCATGCCCACCGACAGGCTCAGCTCGTGCAACGCCAGGCCTTGCGGCTCGGCGGCGGCAAACGCCAGGCGCAGGCGTTCACAACACACCTGAAGGCGCTCGGTATTGGAGTCGGGCAACAGCAACACGAATTCCTCGCCGCCGTAGCGGGCCAGCACATCACCGTCGCGCAGGCATGCCGCCGCCACCTGGGCGAACACCTGCAGCACCTGGTCACCCGCGGCATGGCCATGCATGTCGTTGATACGCTTGAAATGGTCGAGGTCGATCAGCGCCAGGCCATGCACACTGCCTTCGGTCATGGCCAGCAGCTCGCGGCCCGCCAGGCTGAGAAAGTGCCGACGGTTATACAGCCCGGTGAGTTCGTCGGTGGCGACCAGGTCTTCGAGCTGGCGCATCATGCCGCGCAAGGTGTCCTGGTGCGCCTGCAGAGCGTAACGGCGCTGGCGCATGCGTTGGCGCGAGGCCTGCACGTAACTGGCGTACAGGCACAGCCACACCAGCACCACGAACAGCACACACACCTGCACGGCCGCCAGCCCTGGCTCGGCCAACTTCATCTGGTAGCCTTCGTACAGGTTCAGCCCGGCGAAGCTGAAGAACACCAGCACCGCACAGCGCACGAACACCCGACGGCTGAGGTGGAACAGGCCAAACAGCAGCAATAACGGGTACACCACCAGAAACGTGCCACGGGCACCGTCCAGGTTGGCCATCAGCCAGGTTTGCCAGACCAGCGCCAGCAGTATTTGCAACTCGGTAAGGCTGGGGTCGCGCAGCCGCTGGTTCCAGCCCTTGAAAAACACCAGCGCCAGCACCGCCTGGCTGGTGACGACCAGCAAGGTGGTGGCCACCACGGTAGCAATCGGCGCGCGAAAGTAGTCGCTGAGTGTTACCACCCAGGTCAGGAGCAGCACCAGCACGTAGGTGCTGGCCGCCAGAAGAAAGCGCTTGATCAGCAGTTTCTGTAAGAGTTTGTCGGTCACTCGTTGACTCACCGTGCTCAATGGGATTCCTTCCCGTCCTGGCACCGAAAGGCGCTATGGCCAGATGCCACTTTAGTGCTACGCGTCAAAAATAACTAATCAATTTTGCTACAGCTGTACAACACTTCTGTACAGCTTTTGAGCCCATGACCCTGTCGATTACCGCCCCACCTTTGACTATCGGCGTGTGTCGGCGGCCTGCAGGTGCGGTATACTGCCGCGCCTTTTTTGCGTCGGCAGCAGCTCGCCGGCGCGCCTTGAAAGGTCGTTTCGATGGTCGCCCGACGCGTCGAAATACCTTAACGAATGTTCCCGTCTTTAAGAGGAGCGCGCCGCATGACCGTGATCAAGCAAGACGACCTGATTCAGAGCGTCGCTGACGCCCTACAGTTCATTTCCTACTACCACCCGGTAGATTTCATTCAGGCCATGCACGAAGCCTACCTGCGCGAAGAGTCGCCGGCGGCCCGTGACTCCATCGCCCAGATCCTGATCAACTCGCGCATGTGCGCCACTGGCCACCGCCCGATCTGCCAGGACACCGGCATCGTCACGGTGTTCGTGCGCGTCGGCATGGACGTGCGCTGGGATGGCGCCACCCTGAGCCTGGACGACATGATCAACGAGGGCGTGCGCCGCGCCTACAACCTGCCCGAGAACGTGCTGCGCGCCTCGATCCTGGCCGACCCGGCAGGTGCACGCAAGAACACCAAGGACAACACCCCGGCGGTCATCCACTACTCCATCGTCCCGGGCAACACCGTGGAGGTGGACGTGGCGGCCAAGGGCGGCGGCTCCGAGAACAAGTCGAAGATGGCCATGCTCAACCCGTCCGACTCGATCGTCGACTGGGTACTGAAAACCGTGCCGACCATGGGCGCCGGCTGGTGCCCACCGGGCATGCTGGGCATCGGCATCGGCGGTACCGCCGAGAAAGCCGCGGTGATGGCCAAGGAAGTATTGATGGAGTCCATCGACATCCACGAGCTCAAGGCCCGAGGCCCGCAGAACCGCCTGGAAGAGATTCGCCTGGAGCTGTTCGAGAAGGTCAACCAGCTGGGCATCGGCGCCCAGGGCCTGGGTGGCCTGACCACCGTGCTCGACGTGAAGATCATGGACTACCCGACCCACGCCGCCTCGCTGCCGGTGTGCATGATCCCCAACTGCGCCGCCACCCGTCACGCCCACTTCGTGCTGGACGGCTCTGGCCCCGCCGAGCTGGAAGCGCCGGACCTGGACGCCTACCCGGAAATCGTCTGGGAAGCCGGCCCATCGGCGCGCCGCGTGAACCTCGACACCCTGACGCCGGAAGAAGTGCAGAGCTGGCAGCCGGGCGAGACCATCCTGCTCAACGGCAAGATGCTCACTGGCCGCGACGCCGCGCACAAGCGCATGGTGGAAATGCTCAACCGTGGCGAAACCCTGCCGGTTGATCTGAAAGGCCGGTTCATCTACTACGTGGGCCCGGTGGACCCGGTGCGTGAAGAAGTGGTAGGCCCAGCCGGCCCGACCACCGCCACCCGCATGGACAAGTTCACCCGCCAGATCCTCGACCAGACCGGCCTGCTGGGCATGATTGGCAAGTCCGAACGTGGCCCGGTGGCCATCGAGGCTATCAAGGACTACAAGGCGGTGTACCTGATGGCCGTCGGCGGCGCCGCCTACCTGGTGGCGCAAGCCATCAAGAAGTCGCGCGTGGTGGCCTTCGAAGAGCTGGGCATGGAAGCGATCTACGAGTTCGACGTCAAGGACATGCCGGTCACCGTCGCGGTAGATAGCAAAGGTGAGTCGGTACACATCACCGGGCCTGCGATCTGGCAGAAGAAGATCAGCGAGAGCCTGGCGGTGGAAGTGAAGTAAGGTCGGTGACCTTGCGATGAGAAAGCCCGGCCTGTGTGCCGGGCTTTTTTGTGGGGGAACAACGAACTTGAGCGAAAAACCAGCGCGTACCACTTGGCGGCATAGTCATGACCGGCAGAAACGGAGGTGGGATTCGCTGTAGTTCGGAAAGCTCCGTGCGAGCGGTGCCTGGATGCGGCCCGATACTCGCAGGTCTTGCCGCACAGCGGTCAAGCATGGTTGCCCAAGTACTCCCTCAAGGCCTGACGGGTCAGGTCGTTCAAGGAGATGCTCTGCTTGAGCGCCGCTACAGTAGCCGCCAAGTGAAGATCGTGGCCCACCCGGACATTGAAGGATCCCTTGCAGGGAATTTCAGGGTTTTGATTCAGGGAGTCACAGGTCGCAAGATAATCATCAACAGCGTCACGGAAAGCCTGGCTGAGCTCTGCAACTGTCTCCCCTTCATAACTGACCAGCGCCCGAATGAACTGGAGCTTGCCGAATAGACAATTGTCTTCAGGACTTGCCTCGATGGAACCGAAGTAACCACGATGTTGAAGCAGTTTGCTCATCAAATGACCCCTCCTGCCTTCAGATGTTCGATAACCTGCCGCTAGAGGTAAGCCTTCAACTCATTGCCAGGGTGCGGCTTATGCAGGTTGATCATGGCCATGGGATTGCCGTTATCAAACTTCACGCGACTGCCCACCCCCTCCACCTGATCGTACCCTAGCCCTCGCAGGAGCGTGACAAGCTCCTGCCAGGTAAAACTACCCTGCTTATTGAGCAGTTTGGCCAGAAGCTTCTCTTGTTTAGACATCGAGCCCCCACTGTTTCTGCAACTGATTTTAGTTGCAGATCCAGGAAGAGGTCAATGTCTGGAAGGCCAGGGGGAATGCCCCGACGCAGCCCCACCGTCAGAGCGAAGCGGAATGCCGAGCCGCCAACGCCACCACGCCGCCCCTTCCAGCCTCCCGCGCCACCGCGGCCGGGCGCCCCAGGCTCAGGTAGCGCATGCAGCTGACCCGCAAGAACGAGGCGAAATTGACCACCTCCCCCCGGTAATCCATCACCTCTTCATACAGCTTGGTGATCAGCTGGTTGGTGCTCATGCCATCTGCCTCGGCGATTTCGCTGAGTACGTCCCAGAACTGGTTCTCCAGGCGCAGGGTAGTGACCACCCCGCGGATGCGCAGCGAGCGCGAGCGGGACTCGTAGAGAATGGGATCGGCCTTGACGTAGAGCTCGCACATGTTCAATTCCTCACAGAATGATCTGGGTGCCCAGCAACCCCAGAAAGCCAGCCAGCCAGGCCGGGTGCGCTGGCCAGGCCGGGGCGCTGGCAAGGTTGCCCTGCACGTGGGCCTGGTTGACTTCAATGTCTATGTAGCGGCCACCGGCCAGTTTCACCTCCGGGGCACAGGCGGGGTAGGCGCTGCACTCGCGGCCTTCCAGCACGCCAGCGGCAGCCAGCAGTTGCGCACCGTGGCACACTGCCGCGATAGGTTTGCCGCTCTGGTCGAAGGCTTGCACCAGTTCCAGCACTTTCGCATTCAGGCGCAGGTATTCCGGCGCCCGCCCACCTGGAATCACCAAGGCATCGTAGTCAGCGGCCTGCACCTGGGCAAAGTCGAAGTTCAAGGCAAAGTTGTGGCCTGGCTTTTCACTGTAGGTCTGGTCGCCCTCGAAATCGTGAATGGCGGTGCGCACGCTTTGCCCGGCTTTCTTGTCGGGGCACACGGCATGCACCACATGGCCGACCATCTGCAAGGCCTGGAACGGCACCATCACTTCGTAGTCTTCGACGTAGTCGCCCACCAGCATCAGAATCTTTTTCGCGGCCATGCTGCAGTACTCCTCTGAACAAGGTGAATTACCTTTCTCCTACCAAGGTAGTCCTCTGGGCACTGCCGCGGGTAATACGCGGTTACTACTCATCGGATAGCTTATTGCCGGCGCCCGAACACGGCGATGGTCAGCCGGTCCAGCCAGCCAAACAGGCGCTGCTGCACCCGCCCCCACAATGGCCTGCGGCGCCAGCGGGCAATGTCGATCTCCAGGCTGGCGGCGAAATCACGCTCGAAGCTGCGTTCCACGGCCAGGGTCATCGAAGGGTCCAGCACTTCGACATTGGCTTCCAGGTTGAAGCGCAGGTTCCAGTGATCGAAGTTGCATGAACCGATGCTGACCCAGTCGTCCACCAGCACCATTTTCAGGTGCGAGAAACATGGCTGGTATTCGAAGATCGTCACGCCGGCCTTGAGCAGCCGCGGGTAATAATTGTGCCCGGCATAGCGCACCGAGGGGTGGTCGGTACGCGGCCCGGTCAGCAGCAGGCGCACATCGACCCCACGCTGAGCCGCGCGCCGCAACGAGCGGCGCACTTTCCACGTCGGTAGGAAATAGGGTGTGGCCAACCAGATGCGCCGCTGGCCACTGTTGATGGCCCGCACCAGGGCCCGCAGGATGTCGCGGTGCTGGCGGGCATCGGCATAGGCGACCCGGCCCAGGCCGTCCCCGGTGGCCGGCACCCTGGGCAGGCGCGGCAAACCGAAGTGCATGGCCGGCCGCCACGCCGTGCGGCGCAGGTTGGCGCGCCATTGGCGGTCAAACAGCATCTGCCAGTCGGCCACCAGTGGCCCTTCCATCTGTACCATCACCTCGTGCCACTCACTGCTGTCCTGGTCGGGGCGCCAGAACTGGTCAGTAAGGCCCGTGCCGCCCACGGCGGCCCACTGCTGGTCGACGATCAACAGTTTGCGATGGTCGCGAAACAGGTTGCGGGTCCCCCGGCGCAGGCTCATGGGGTTGTACCAGCGCAGCACCACCCCGGCATCGATCAGGCGCTGCCTATGCTCGGGGCCCAGGGCCAGGGAGCCGTAATGGTCGAACAGGCAGCGCACCATCACCCCGCGCTGTGCGGCCTCGGCCAGCGCCTGGATGACCACCTCGGCGCAGCGCCCGGACTCCACGAGATAGAGTTCGAGGTCGATATGCTCCTGCGCGCCGGCGATGGCGGCGAGCATGCGCGGAAAGAATACCGGGCCGTCGACCAGCAACTCGAAGTGGTTGTCGGGGCGCCAAGGGAAAATCGGGCCGGCCACTTCAACGCACCGACAGGGCGGAAAGGGTTCGCGTAGAGCGCGCCATGAGGTACATGAAAACTCCCGTTACATTACCTCGCAACCTTAGCTGGGGAATGGGCGGTGTGGCAAATGCAGCACCTCTGCCAGCCTGGCGTCGAGCGCGGAAAGCGGGGAGATCGGCGTTGGCAGCCTTGCTGCCCCATCACCGCACCAACCGGCACCCCTGCCGCGCGCCGGTCCATCGGGCCGTGGCGCCCTGCCCCAACCCGCGCGCCGAAACCTGGGCATGCACAGGGTCATCCTCCAACCCACTCAAGGGCAGGTACTGTTTCACATAGCCTTGACAGTACGACGCCGTCAGCCCCATCACGTAGCGGCACGAACAGTATTCCTTGGCGCTGTACGCGCTGAGAATGCCGGGAAACGCCGCGAGCGCAACACGCTCGTGCCATACCGCAAGGCCCAGCGCCAGCACGATGATCAGCGCAACGCCACGCTTCATGGTGCGCTCCCTGGAGCAAAGGCCGCCAAGGCGCGTTTGAGGAGTTCGTTGTGCTGGTAGCTGGCATCACGGTCGTCACCGTAGCGCACGATCACCAGCTTCTGCTCCGGCAGCACATACAGGGCCTGCCCCCAGTGCCCGAGGGCCGCGAAGGTCTGGGCCGGGGCGTCAGGCCATGGCCGCGGGCCACCGCCCACCGCTTGGTTGAGCCACCACTGGCCGCCACCAGTGGCTTCGCCAGGTTCGGCCACGGCGTGTTCGAAAGGCCGGCGGTTAAAGGCTACCCACGCAGCGGGCAGCAATTGACGATCTCGCCAGCGACCGTCGCGCAGCATCAACAGGCCGACGCGCGCCAGGTCGCGGGCGCGCAGGTAGGCGTAGGAAGAGGCGACGAAGGTGCCGTGGGCGTCGGTCTCCCATACCGCCTGCTCAATGCCCAGAGGCTGGAACAGAGCGCGCCAGGGGTAGCCCTGGTAGTCGTGGGCACCGACCATCTGCTCCAGTGCTGCCGACAGCAGGTTGCTGTCGCCACTGGAGTAGCGAAACACCTGCCCGGGCGCGGCGAAGCTGCCCAGGCTGGCGGTAAAGGCAGCCATGTCATCGCGCCCGCGGGTATAGAGCATGGCGACCACGGAGGAGTTGAGCGGCGCGTATTCGTAGTCCTCCTGCCAGGCCAGCCCGGAAGCCCAGTGCAGCAGGTCCACCAGGCGAATATCGGGATGGCGAGCCAAGGGCGAGTAGTACTGCGCCGCCGAATCTTCCAGGCGAAAACGGCCCTCGCCGAATGCAACACCCAGCACACACGCCATCAGGCTTTTGCTGACCGACCAGGTGGTGTGCAGTGAGTCGGCGGCGAAGGGAGGGGCGTAGTGTTCGTACACCAGGCGGCCGTCGCGGATCACCACCAGGGCATCAGTACGGATGCCTTGGCGTGTGTCATCGTTTCTGGGTGCAAAGGCGTAGTCGGTCAGGGCTTGCACCGCCGGGCCGGGCGGCTGCAAGTCTTCAAGCCATTGCCGGGTGGGCCAGTCTTCGGCCAGGGCGGTGGTGGTCCAGCAAAGCAGCAGCAGGAGGCAGCGTTTGATCATGGCCAGGCCTTGGGGTGGGCAGCCGTGAGGTTAATCAAGGTTCATGACAGTTGATCGGCGCTGGCTGCTTCCCGAGCTTCGCCGGTCCCGCAGCGCAATCCAGCGTTCTCTGTGATGCTGGCTTACAACCCCAACGTCTCGATGGCCTTTTCCAACCGTTTCTGCCGCGCCCCACTTGCCAGGGTCAGCAGCCCCCGATCACGCATCCACACCTCGGCCAGCGCCGCGGGGCTGCCGGCGAAGGCTTCATCCAACTGCGGCGTCAACGCCGCGAACTGCTCGAACACCCCCGCCAGCAACACATGGCTGGTGGCGGCCACCGGGCTCTGACGCGTGGCTTCGGCGCAACTGCCCAACAGGCCAATCAGCCGCAACTGCAATGCTTGCGGCCAGTCGTGGTCTTGCCCGCAGCCATACAACCACCCCAGCATGGCGCTGAGCACATACAGATCTTCCAGGCTGCGGAACGGCTTGACGTAGGCATCCCATCCGTCCCCGGCCAGGCGCTCGCACAGGGCGTTGTCCAAGTGAAGGCGGCTGTGGCTGATCTCCGGCATGAACGGCAAGGCTGGCAGCGCTTCAAGGCGAACCCCCGGTTCCCCCGGGTAGACCACCACCAGGCTCAGACGTGGTGCCTGCCCGTGCGGCTCGTTGCGCGCGGCTACCAGCAGCCAGTCAGCGGCGTCGCCGGCGGTAACGAAGTCTTTGCGGCCATTGAGCCGCAAGTCGGTCAGGCGGGTCTGCAGGTCAGCCGGGCGCAAGCTGTGCTGTTCGGTGGCGCAGATGGCGCCCAGGCTGGGCGGCGCACTGGGCCACAGCACCCGAAGCGCCGCCTGGTAGCCCACCAGGAAGGCCAGGCCGGGACTGGGCAGCGCCTGGCCCCCCAGCACCGCCAGATCGAACGGCGACACCGGGCCCAGGCGCTCCAGCAGCGCTGCATAGGTATCAGTCAGGGTGGCCAGCGAAGGCAACCGTTCACGCGCTGTAAGCAACTTGAGCCAGGACATGGGCGCTCCTTGGGGCTGTCATACAAGCATCACCAAAGCTTAACGGTGATGACACTGGGCCTACCTAGGCTGAGCTTGCACAACAAAGTCGACCGGCCGCAACCCCATGGCTGGCTTTTGGAGACTCGCAATGACTCAGATCGCTCTATCTGGCGTTACACGCACCGAACGTCGCCTGCAAGCCGAACGCCTGACGGGTGCAGACGCCCTGCGCGAAGCCCAGAGCCTGCGCTTCAATGTCTTCAGTGGCGAGTTCAATGCCAAGCTCAAAGGCGCCGAGCTGGGGTTGGACATGGACGACTATGACGCCCACTGCCGCCACATCGGTGTGCGCGACCTGAGCACCGGGGCGCTGGTGGCCACCACCCGCCTGCTCGACCACAAGGCCGCCCATGGCCTGGGGCGCTTTTACAGCGAGGAAGAATTCAGTCTGCACGGGCTGGGCGGCCTGCAAGGCCCCATCCTGGAGATAGGCCGTACCTGCGTGGCACCCGATTACCGCAATGGCGGTACCATCGCCGTGCTCTGGGGCGAGCTGGCCGAAGTGCTCAATGAAGGTGGCTACAGCTACCTGATGGGCTGCGCCAGCATCCCCATGCTGGACGGCGGCGTGCAGGCGCGGGCGATCATGCAACGCCTGCGCGAACGCTACCTGTGCACTGAACACCTGCGCGCCGAGCCGAAAAAACCGTTGCCGGAGCTGGACGTGCCGGCCAACGTGATCGCCGAGATGCCGCCGCTGCTCAAGGCCTATATGCGCCTGGGCGCCAAGGTGTGCGGCGAACCGTGCTGGGACGAAGAATTCCAGGTGGCCGATGTGTTCATCCTGCTCAAGCGCGAGAATCTCTGCCCACGCTACGCCCGCCACTTCAAGGCGGCCGTGTGATGGCGCGCGGGCGCGTCTACGCGCGCGTCGCCCGGGTGCTGCTGGTGGTGGCTTTGGGCCTGAGCATGGCGGCGATCTTCACCTTGTACGAGCGCCTGCGCATTCGCCACTCGATGGTCAGGCGCCAGCGCTGGTCGCGTTTTTTCATGCAACGCCTGAGCAATGCCCTGCCCTTTCGGGTCACGGTGCACGGCACCCTGCCTACTCAACCGACGCTGTGGGTCAGCAACCATGTGTCCTGGACCGACATCGCCCTGCTGGGCCAATTGGCGCCGTTGTCGTTCCTGTCCAAGGCCGAGGTGCGCACCTGGCCCATCGCCGGCTGGCTGGCGCTGAAGGCCGGCACCCTGTTCATCCGCCGGGGCTCGGGCGACAGCCAGTTGATTCGCCGGCAAATGACCCAGCACCTGCGCGGCAACAGCTCCCTGATGATCTTCCCCGAAGGCACCACCACGGATGGACGTGGCCTGCGCACTTTCCACGGCCGCTTGCTGGCCAGTGCCGTGGAGACCGAAATACCCTTGCAGCCGGTGGCCATCCGTTACCTGCGTAACGGCGAGATCGATCCGCTGGCGCCGTTCATTGGCGAGGACGACCTGCTGTCGCACCTGATGCGGCTGTTCAGTCATGACGTGGGGGAAGTGGAGATTCACTTGCTCACGCCTATCCCGAGTGCCGGGATGGAGCGGGCAGCCTTGGCGTTCCAGGCGCAGGAAGCGGTGCGCAGGGCATTGTTCGGGGTGGCGGAGTCGGTGCCTGAATCCGCGGCGGCCTGAGGGCTGGACGGTGTCTGGGTCCCGAGCCTCGCCAGGTATCGAAGACGCGATTATTGCGCCGCGAACCCTTGAAGAATGGGGTAGAAATCCCTGAAGTCCTGAGTCAGTGGCTCGTACAACTCCCGAACCTCCTCCATCGCCCCCAACAACCCCTCCGGCTTCGACAAGCGCCGCGAAATTCCTTGCAGCACCTTTCCCACCGCCGCGAACTCCCGGTAGGAACCCAGCCAGTCATCCGCGATCATGAAGGGCGCCATCCGCGCCAGCCGCCCCGGCAACTCGGGCTCAGCCGCCAATACCCGGTAGACGCTCCTGGTGTAGTCCTTGAGCGGCACATCGCTGTAGTCGTGCCAATGCAACGCAAGGCAATGGTCGAAAAACACGTCGACGATAATGCCCGCGTACCGCCGCCGCTGCGCTGGGAACCGCGCCAAGGCACCGAGCACGATGGGGTGGCTATCGGTAAAAGCGTCAATGCGGCGGTGCAATTGGATAGCCTGCACCAGCGCAGGCGAATAGCGCCCTTGCAGGCTGCCCTTGACGAAATCGCCGTACAGGCTGCCCAGCAGTTGTTCAGGTTCCTGGCCGCCCAGGTGCAGGTGTGCGAGATAGTTCATGGTTGGAGCGTACCACCTCCACGGCCGTATCGTTATAACCCGATATAGCGGAAGATCATCTGCTTAGCACGCGATCATATTTGTATATCGCGATTTACAGATATATATTTCGGTTTATCGCGATATAGCACTGCACCCGACGAGCCCTGCCGCCATGCCACTCGACCTCGACGAAATCATCAAAGCCCTGGCCCACCCGGTTCGACGAGAGATCCTCAACTGGCTGAAAAACCCTGAAACGGAGTTTCCCGACCAGGTGCACCACAGCACCGACCTGGGCGTGTGCGCCGGGCAGATCGACCAGCGTTGCGGCTTGTCGCAGTCCACGGTTTCGGCGCACCTGGCGACCCTGCAACGCGCCGGGCTGGTGAGCAGCCGCAAGGTCGGCCAATGGCACTTTTTCCAACGCAATGAGGAAACCATTCAGGCCTTCCTCAAGCAGATGAGCCACGAGCTCTGAGCCCTTTTCAACCCCCTGTGAGGCATGTTCCATGACCACTATTTTCGACCCGATCAAGCTGGGTGACCTCGAGCTGCCGAACCGCATCATCATGGCACCGCTGACCCGCTGCCGCGCCGACGAGGGCCGCGTGCCGAACGCGATGATGTCCGAGTACTACGTGCAGCGCGCCAGCGCCGGCCTGATCCTCACCGAGGCCACCTCGGTAACGCCAATGGGCGTGGGCTACCCGGACACCCCCGGTATCTGGTCCAACGACCAGGTGCGTGGTTGGACCAACATCACCAAGGCCGTGCATGGCGCCGGTGGGCGCATCTTCCTGCAGCTGTGGCACGTGGGGCGCATCTCCCATGAAAGCTACCTGAACGGCGAAACACCGGTGGCCCCAAGCGCCGTCAAACCGGCCGGGCACGTCAGCCTGGTACGGCCGATCACCGAATTCTCCACCCCGCGCGCGCTGGAAACCGCAGAAATCGCCGACGTTGTCGAGGCCTACCGCCAAGGCGCGGAAAACGCCAAGGCCGCCGGTTTCGACGGCGTGGAAGTGCACGGTGCCAACGGCTACCTGCTCGATCAGTTCCTGCAGAGCAGCACCAACCAGCGCACCGACCAGTACGGCGGCTCGCTGGAGAACCGTGCCCGCCTGCTGTTGGAAGTCACCGATGCCTGCATCGAGATCTGGGGCGCAGGCCGGGTGGGCGTGCACCTGGCACCGCGTGCCGACTCCCATGACATGGGCGACGCCAACCGCCTGGAAACCTTCAGCTACGTGGCCCGTGAACTGGGCAAGCGCGGTGTGGCGTTCATCTGCGCCCGCGAGAAGGAGGCCGACGACAGCATCGGTGCTGCCCTGAAAGACGCGTTCGGTGGCCCGTACATTGCCAACGAGCGCTTCACCAAGGCCACCGCCAATGCCGCACTGGCGGCCGGTACCGCCGATGCCGTGGCCTTTGGCGTGCCGTTCATCGCCAACCCCGACCTGGTGGCGCGCCTGGCGGCGGATGCACCGTTGAACGAGGCCCGGCCGGAACTGTTCTACGCCAAGGGTGCCGAGGGTTACCTGGACTACCCAACGCTGTAAACCGACTGTCCACCCCCCGCAGGACCGGGCGAAGCCCGGGAAGGCCTCTGCGCCGTCACACCGACACTGCGCGGTGTGCCATCGCCGAGCTTTGCCCGGTCCTGCAGCGGTAAGACAACGGGTTGGTGCGCATCACTGCCGGGTATTGATCTGCTGCTGCAGGTTCTGAATCTGGCTCTGCAACGTGGTGATATTGCGCGTGGTCTGGCCACGGAACGAGTCGAATTCGGCAGTGTTGGTTGCGGCCGCCGGGGCCGGGCGGTTCTCCACTTCGCTTTTGAGCACCACCAGGTCCTGCTCGACGCTGTCCAGCCGGCCGGTCACATTGCCTTGCTTCTTCAGCGCGGCGACGTCCGCCGCCACGGCCTTGATCTGCGCATCCAGCTTGCCGGCATCAGCCTGGCCGCCCTTGAGGGTCGCCACGTCTGCGCTCAGGCTCTTGAGCTGGGCCTGTACCTGATCATTGGCAGCCTGCTGTGCGGTGGCCACCGCCAGCGCCTGATCGATACGCTTGCCCAAATCGCCCTGCTGGCCAGCCACGCCCTGCTGCGCACGGCCCTGGTCCAGCAACTGCGCCTGCAGTTGCTTGATTTCCAGTTTCAATTGCTCGCTGCCGCTGGTGGCGCTGGACTCGGTAGCCACGACCTTGCCGCTGATATCCCGCAGCCGGCCCGCCGCTTCTTCACTGATGCGCGCGAAGCTTTCCTGGGTGGCCACCAGTTGCTGTTCCATCAGCGAAATCTGCTGAAAGCTCCACCAGCCCAGCCCCACCAGGGCGATGCCCAGGGCACCGACCAGCGCCCATAGCGGGCCGGTACTGGCGCCCTTCACCTTGACCACCGGCGTGGTGCGCGAATACACCGTGGTGCGCCCGCGGTCGGCCGGGGTAGCCGGGGCAAAATCGTCGTCATCCCCCTCCTTGGCGCTCAGGCGAGGGACATTGTCGAAATCGTCGTCACGGGCGTCGTTACGCATGGAAAAACCTTCTGCAAAAGCACAGTGATGGCCTGAAATGGCTGCGAGTATACCGGTTCAGCGGCTGCCGGTTCGGTCCTGGGCTCTCCACCAGCCGCAGAACTCGTCCAGCGCTGCCCACAGGCTGACCTGGGGCTCGTACTTCAGATAATGCCTGGCGCGGCTGATATCCAGGGTGAAATCCTTATGCATGACCTGCATGCCCAGGCGCGACAGCGTCGGTTGTGGCCGCCCCGGCCACAGCAGGCACGCGCCCTCGTTGAGCGCGGCGGCCGCGTAGGCCAGGCCGTAGGAGCGGTAACGGGTGGCCTGGGGCAGGTTCATCTGGCGCATCACATAATTGACCACGTCCCAGATCGGCACCGGCGCGCCGTTGCTGATGTTATAGGCCTTGCCGAGCGCCGAATCGTCGGCCAGCAGCGCGCTCATCAGCGCCTCATTGAGGTTCTGCACGCTGGTGAAGTCGACCTTGTTCAAGCCGTTGCCAATGATCTTCAGGCGGTTTTTCTTCTGCATCTGCAGCAACCGCGGGAAAATACTGACATCACCGGCGCCGGTAACGAAGCGCGGGCGCAGGGCCAGCACTTCGAGGCCGAACTCCGCCGCGCCGAAGACTTTCTGCTCCGCCAGGTATTTGGTCTTGCCATAGTGGTCATGGAACCGCCGGGGCACCTGTTCTTCACGCAGGGCCAGGTGCGAGCGGCCATCGAAATAGATGGACGGCGACGAGAGGTGCACCAGGCGGCGTACCTGCTCCTTGAGGCATGACTCGACGACGTTCTCGGTGACCTCGACGTTGCCACGGTGAAAGTCCTGGTAGCGCCCCCAATTGCCCACCGCGCCCGCACAGTGCACCACGGCCTCGACACCGATGCACAGGCGGCGTACCAGGTCCGGGTCGGTCAGGTCGCCCTGCACGAACTGCGCACCGCGGCGCACCAGGTGCTCCACCCCTTCGGCCCGGCGGCCGCTGACGCGCACCTCCAGGCCCTGTTCCAGCGCGTGGCGGGCAAAACGGCCGCCAATGAAACCGCTTGCGCCGGTCACCAGAATTTTCATGAAACGCTCCGCATCGGGTTCAGCTTGAATAAGGGCTCGGACAGGCTCATGCCACCAACCAGCGGGCTGCCTGACGTGCCAGGTGGTCCGTAAGGTCGCTGAGCAATTGCCCGCCATGACGCCAGTGGTGCCAATACAGCGGTACATCGATCCAGCGCTCGGGCAACAACTGCACCAGCGCCCCGCTGGCCAACTGCCCTTGCGCCTGCAACTCAGGCACCAGCCCCCAGCCCAGGCCGAATTCGGCCATGCGCAGGAAGCCTTCCGAAGAAGGGCACAGGTGGTGGAGAAAACCACCGTCGATGCCCAGTTCGGCCAGGTAGCGGTGCTGCAGCAAGTCATCCGGGCCGTAGACCAGCGCCGGGGTGTGGGCCAATTGTCCCGCAACGAAGCCGTCGGGGAAATGCCTGGCGACAAACCCGGGGCTGGCCAACGCCAGGTAGCGCATCGCACCCAGGGGCAAACTGCGCGCGCCTGCCACCGGCCGCTCGCTTGCACAGACACAGGCCGCGACTTCACCGGCGCGCATGCGCTTGAGGCCCACGTCCTGATCTTCGACTACCAAATCCAGCAGCACGCCACGTGCGGTGCAGAAATCGCCAACCGCCGCGGCCCACCAGGTCGCCAGGCTGTCGGCGTTGAGGGCAATACGCAAGCGTTGCGGCATGCCCTCCTCGTCCAGCGCGGGCACCTGCCCTTGCAGGTCACGTTCAAGCAAGCGCACTTGCTGAACATGGTTCAGCAGGCGCCGCCCGATCTCCGTGGGCACTGGGGGGGTAGCCCGCACCAGCACCGGTTGGCCCACACGTGCCTCCAGCAACTTGATGCGCTGGGACACCGCTGACTGGGACAGCCCCAGCACCTGCGCGGCGCGCTCGAAACCGGCCTGCTCGGTAACGGCGGCCAGCGCGGAAAGCAACTTGTAATCAAACATCACTTTTCCTAATGAGCGATGAGCGTTATTTGTTTTTCTTATACACCAAAGCCCCCCAGACTCCCACCACTTGAACAGGAGAATGGCAGGCATGTGGCACAGTTACGTAAACGGTCTGATGGTAGCGGCAGGCCTGATCATGGCAATCGGCACTCAGAACGCCTTTGTTCTGGCCCAGAGCCTGCGCCGGGAGCATCACTTGCCGGTCGCCGCCCTGTGCGTGCTCTGCGACGCGGTACTGGTGACCCTGGGCGTGTTCGGCCTGGCCAATGTGCTGGTCCACAGCCCCTTGCTGCTGAACGTCGCGCGCTGGGGCGGCGCGTTGTTCCTGCTCTGGTACGGCGCCCAGGCAATGCGCCGCGCCTGCTCCCGGCAGAACCTGCAACAAGGTCGGCACAGCGGCCAGCGCTCGCGCCGGGCCGTATTGCTCAGTGCCCTGGCGGTGACCTTGCTCAACCCCCACGTTTACCTGGACACCGTGCTGCTGATTGGCTCCCTGGGCGCCCAGCAGGCCGAGCCCGGCGCCTACGTGGCCGGCGCCGCCAGTGCCTCGTTGCTCTGGTTCTTCACCCTGGCCCTGGGCGCGGCCTGGCTGGCGCCCTGGCTCGCGCGCCCCGCCACCTGGCGGGTGCTGGACCTGATGGTGGCGGTGATGATGTTCGCCGTGGCGGCGCAGCTGATTTTTGCCTGAGCCGCTGGTCCGCGGGCCGCAGCCGCTCTGGAACCTCTATCCCACACAGTTGTTGCGTGGTTATGCCGCAGTCCCGGTGCTATGATCCCAAGCTTGCGCCGCAAAGAGTAAAAACTCGCCGGCGTATCTCTGGCCGCCCGTGATCGGCCTTGCGCTCACCGCAACAGACCTGATTAGGAGAATCACCATGGCTTTTGAATTGCCGCCGCTGCCCTACGCCCACGATGCGCTGCAGCCGCACATCTCCAAAGAGACTCTGGAATACCACCACGACAAGCACCACAACACCTACGTCGTGAACCTGAACAACCTGGTGCCAGGCACCGAGTTCGAAGGCAAGACCCTGGAAGAAATCGTCAAGTCTTCCTCCGGTGGCATCTTCAACAACGCCGCCCAGGTCTGGAACCACACCTTCTACTGGAACTGCCTGGCGCCAAACGCCGGCGGCCAGCCTACTGGCGCCCTGGCTGACGCCATCAACGCTGCATTCGGCTCCTTCGACAAGTTCAAGGAAGAGTTCAGCAAGACCTCCATCGGCACCTTCGGCTCCGGCTGGGGCTGGCTGGTGAAGAAAGCTGACGGCTCCCTGGCCCTGGCCAGCACCATCGGCGCCGGCAACCCGCTGACCAGCGGCGACACCCCGCTGCTGACCTGCGACGTCTGGGAACACGCTTACTACATCGACTACCGTAACGTACGCCCGAAATACGTAGAGGCGTTCTGGAACCTGGTCAACTGGAAGTTCGTGGCCGAGCAGTTCGAAGGTAAAGCCTTCACTGCCTAAGCTGCCAGCTTGCTGAAAAACCCGGCCTCGGCCGGGTTTTTTTTATGGTTCTTCACGGATTGACGGGAAAGTCGCGGCACTGCCGTGGACCTACAAAGCGGACCAGGTGATGCCACAGGCATAACTGGCCCGAAACAGATGTGGGACCGGGCTTGCCCGGGAAGCGCCGCACGGGCGGCGCTCGCTCTCAAGGGCGCCACAAAACCCCAGCCATGCGCCTTTCAGCCCCAACCCGGTTGCTAGACAGGCCAATGAGGGGCTCTTGAATATTCCTCGCGAGGGATTGCATCAAGGCCACCAGGTGCCAGGCGATGGTGTTGGGCCGTTCTCAAGATCGAGCGCCGCCCGCGCGGCGCTTCCCGGGTAAACCCGGTCCCACATCTGTTTCGGGCCAATTTCGTCTGTGGGATCACCTTGGCCAGCCTTGCTGGCACCCACACAGATCTGCAGTGAACCAACAAGGCGAATCAGGTGCTGCCCCAAGCATTGGCGAGCAACTTTGGGTGCCCCACTACAGGGCGCTTCCTCACGCCTCGCAGCGTGCAACGCAAACCCCTTGCCTCGATCTGCGATACAGCTAAGATCTACAAAGGCTCACCCCCTTGACTGCCCACCGGGATTGCCACTGATAATGGCATATTGATGCCACCTGCATGCAACAAGGAATGGCCCTTTGAAGCTGGAACTCAAGAACAGCTTGTCGGTGAAGTTGCTACGCGTTGTGCTGCTCTCTGCGCTGATCGTAGGGGTAGTGCTCAGTTGCGCCCAAATCGTGTTCGATGCCTACAAGACCCGTCAGGCCGTGGCAAACGACGCCGCGCGTATCCTCGATATGTTCCGCGACCCTTCCACGCAGGCCGTATACAGCCTTGACCGGGAAATGGGCATGCAGGTCATCGAAGGCCTGTTCCAGGACACCGCCGTGCGCATCGCGTCCATCGGCCACCCCAACGAACCCATGCTGGCCGACAAGACCCGCCCGCCGCTGCAGACCGCCACCCGCTGGCTCACCGACCCGATCCTGGGCCAGGAACGCACCTTCACCACGCAACTGGTCGGCCGCGGGCCCTACAGTGAATACTACGGCGACTTGAGCATCACCCTGGACACCGCGCCCTACGGCCAGGGCTTCATCATGAGCTCGGTGATCATTTTCATTTCCGGCGTGCTGCGGGCCATGGCCCTGGGCCTGGCCCTGTACCTGGTCTACCACTGGCTGCTGACACGGCCACTGAAACAGATCATCGAACACCTGACCCAGATCAACCCCGACCGCCCCAGCGAGCACAAGCTGCCGGCCCTCAAGGGCCACGAGAAGAACGAATTGGGCATGTGGATCAACACGGCCAACCAGTTGCTCGAATCCATTGAACGCAACACCCACCTGCGCCATGAAGCCGAAAACACCCTGCTGCGCATGGCTCAGTACGACTTCCTCACCGGGCTGCCAAACCGCCAGCAACTGCAATCGCAGCTGGACAAGATCCTGATCGACGCCGGCCGCCTTCAACGCCGGGTTGCCGTGCTGTGCGTGGGCCTGGACGATTTCAAGAGCATCAACGAACAGTTCACCTACCAGACCGGCGACCAACTGCTGCTGGCCCTGGCCGACCGCCTGCGCGCCCACAGTGGGCGCCTCGGCGCGCTGGCGCGCCTGGGGGGCGACCAGTTCGCCCTGGTGCAGGCCGACATCGACCAGCCCTACCAGGCCGCGGAACTGGCGCAGAGCATCCTCGATGACCTGGAGGCGCCATTCGGGCCCGACCTGCAGGAGATTCGCCTACGCGCCACCATCGGCATCACCCTGTTCCCGGAAGACGGCGACAGCACTGAAAAGCTGCTGCAGAAAGCCGAGCAAACCATGACCCTGGCCAAGTCGCGCTCACGCAACCGCTACCAGTTCTACATCGCCAGCGTGGACAGCGAAATGCGCCGGCGCCGCGAGCTGGAGAAGGACCTGCGCGAAGCCATAGCACGGGGCCAGCTGTTTCTCGCCTATCAGCCCCAGATCAGTTACCGCGACCACCGGGTGGTCGGGGTCGAAGCCTTGCTGCGCTGGCAGCACCCCGAGCATGGCCTGGTGCCGCCCGACCAGTTCATCCCGTTGGCCGAGCAGAACGGCAGCATCATCGCCATCGGCGAATGGGTCATGGACCAGGCCTGCCGGCAACTGCGCGAGTGGCTGGACCAGGGGTTCAACGACCTGCGCATGGCGGTCAACCTCTCTACCGTGCAGCTGCACCACGCCGAACTGCCCCGGGTGGTCAGCAATTTCCTGCAGATCTACCGCCTGCCGCCGCGCAGCCTGGAACTGGAAGTCACCGAAACCGGCCTGATGGAAGATATCAGCACCGCCGCACAGCACTTGTTGAGCCTGCGCCGCTCGGGCGCGCTGATTGCCATCGATGATTTCGGCACCGGGTATTCCTCGCTCAGTTACCTGAAATCGCTGCCGCTGGACAAGATCAAGATCGACAAAAGCTTCGTCCAGGACCTGCTGGAGGACGACGATGACGCCACCATCGTGCGCGCCATCATCCAATTGGGCAAAAGCCTGGGCATGCAGGTGATAGCCGAGGGCGTCGAGACGCTGGAGCAGGAGCGATACATCATTTCCGAAGGCTGCCACGAGGGCCAGGGCTACCTGTACAGCAAGCCCCTGCCGGCCCGCGAACTCACGGCCTTTCTCAAACAGGCTCAGCGTAGCCAGGCAGTCAGCCTCTGAAGGCCACCCACGGGCCTGATGAATTTGCTTACATCTTCATTGTTTACAGAGAATGCATATCCTTCGCATGATTGCGCCGATTTTGCGTGGCCGTCGGCCCGCCTCCTCTCTCGACGCAGGATATCGCCATGACTCACATGCCCCTGGCCACCGCCGGTCTGCTGGCCATCGCCGTCTCGCTCGCCGGTTGCGGCGAGAGCAAGCCAGACCAGGCTCCCGCCGCCCAGGCAGCCACCAGCAGTGGCGCCGCCATGGGCATGGGCGAGGTTGACGAAGCCGCGGCACAGGCGGTGGTGAAGCATTACGCCGACATGGCCTGGTTCATCTACACGGACGCCCACCGCAGCGCCCGGTACCTGCAGGACAAGGTCAACGCCTTCCTCGCCAAGCCTGATGACAGCACGCTCAAGGCCGCCCGCCACGCCTGGGTAGCCGCCCGCGTGCCGTACCTGCAAAGTGAAGTGTTCCGCTTTGGCAACCCCATCGTCGACGACTGGGAAGGGCAGGTTAATGCCTGGCCGCTGGACGAAGGGCTGATCGACTATGTCGACGCCAACTATGAGTCGGCCCTGGGCAACCCGGCGGCCAAGGCCAACATCATTGCCAATGAACATATCCAGATCGGCGAAGACAAGGTCGACATCACCGAAATCACCCCCGAAGCGCTGGCCAGTCTCAACGAGCTGGGCGGTTCGGAGGCCAACGTGGCCACCGGTTACCACGCCATCGAGTTTCTCCTGTGGGGCCAGGATCTGAACGGCACCGGCCCTGGTGCCGGCGACCGCCCCGCTTCCGACTACCTGCAGGGAGCGGATGCCACCGGCGGCCACAACGACCGCCGTCGCGCCTACCTGAGCGCCGTGACCCACCTGCTGGTTTCCGACCTGGAGGAAATGGCCGGCCAGTGGAAAGCCGGGGTCGCCGACAACTACCGCGCCAGCCTGGAAGCCGAGCCTGCCCGCAACGGCCTGCGCAAGATGCTGTTCGGCATGGGCAGCCTGTCCCTGGGCGAGCTGGCCGGTGAGCGCATGAAGGTATCGCTGGAGGCCAACTCGCCGGAAGACGAGCACGACTGCTTCAGCGACAACACCCACTACTCTCACTATTACGACGCGCTGGGCATCCGTAACGTGTACCTGGGCGAATACACCCGTCTGGATGGCACCCGCGTGAGCGGCCCGAGCCTGTCCGCACTGGTGGCCAAGGTCGACCCGGCCCATGACGCAGTGCTTCGCACCGACCTGGACGCCACCCAGGCGCGACTGCAGGCCATCGTCGACCGGGCCAGGCAGGGCGAGCATTACGATCAGTTGATCGCCGCGGGCAATGAGGCGGGCCAGCAACGGGTGCGCGATGCCATCGGCGCGCTGGTCAAGCAGACCGGCTCCATTGAAAAGGCAGCGGGCACGCTGGGCATCAACGACCTGAACCCGGAAACAGCTGACCATAACTTCTAGCCCTTGGGCGGAACGTGCAGGGCCGGGCGATGCTCGGCCCTGCATGACCATCGCAGCACCCCAGCCAGTATTTTGTTTCAAAGGTTGACCCTGCCATTTTGCCCGCCCCGCCCCTGCTAAGCTTGCCCGCCCCAGCCCTTCTGCCACGGATTGCCGATGCCATCACCCGCCCCTCGCCTCAGTACCGCGCTACTGACTCTGTGCCTGAGTGGCTGCGGGGATGCCGTGCGCCTGGGCGAAACGGAACGCGGCGAAGCGCTGTCAGGTGGGGCCGCCACCGTATGGCGCAGTGACTTGAACGCCTTCGCCCAGCCGTCGGCGAACCTGTCGCCTGAACGCCGGGTGGACTTCAGCGCCGGCAACAGCTTCTTCCGCAGCCCGTGGGTCATCGCGCCCGCCACCACCACCGCCCGCGACGGCCTGGGGCCACTGTTCAACACCAACGCCTGCCAGAACTGCCACATCAAGGACGGCCGCGGCCACCCCCCCGAAACCGATGCCAGCAGCGCGGTGTCGATGCTGGTGCGCGTCTCCATTCCCGACACGGCGGCCCAGGCCCAAGTCATCCAGCGCCTGGGCGTCAACCCCGAGCCGGTATACGGCACCCAATTGCAGGACATGGCGATTCCCGGGGTAGCGCCAGAGGCCAAGGTGCGGGTCGAGTACGACCCGGTGACCATGACCTTCGACGACGGCACCCGCACCGAACTGCGCAAGCCACGCCTGGTGCTCAGCCAGCTTGGCTACGGGCCGCTGCACCCCCAGACCCGCTTTTCCGCGCGGGTCGCGCCGCCCATGGTCGGCCTGGGGTTGCTGGAGGCCATCCCCGAGGAAGCAATACTGGCCAACGCCCAGGCGCAAGCGGCCATACCCGATGGCGTCGAGGGCCGGCCAAACCGGGTCTGGGACGACGCCCAGGGCAAAATCGTGATCGGCCGCTTCGGCTGGAAAGCCAGCCAGCCGTCGCTGGCTCAGCAGAATGCCCATGCCTTCGCCAATGACCTCGGTCTGACGTCCCGCCAACTGCCCAACGCCACGTGCACAACCGCGCAGCTCGATTGCCTGGCGGCCGCCAACGGTGGGGCACCGGAGGTCAGTGAAAACATCGAGCGCCTGGTGCTGTTCTATACCCGCCACCTGGCAGTCCCCGCCCGGCGCGACGTCAGTACGCCCCAGGTACTGGCCGGCAAGTTGCTGTTTCACCAGGCGGGTTGCCAGACCTGCCATGTTCCGAACTACACGACGGCGGCGGACGCCGCGGAACCGGAACTGGCCAACCAGCCTATCCGCCCCTACACCGACCTGCTGCTGCACGACATGGGCCCGGGCCTGGCCGACCAGCGCAGCGAGTTCGCAGCCAGCGGCCAGCACTGGCGCACGCCGGCCTTGTGGGGCATGGGCCTGAGCGAGACAGTCAGCGGCCACACCCAATACCTGCATGACGGCCGCGCCCGCGATGCCATGGAAGCCATTCTCTGGCATGACGGCGAAGCCGCAGCGTCACGCCGCCATGTGCTGTCGTTCAATGCCGGGCAGCGCGCGGCGTTGCTGGCGTTTCTGAATTCACTGTAAGCCTGCCGGGAGCCCCGCATGTTTCGTCCCACGCTGTTGTTCACCAGCCTCGCCGCTCTGGTGCTGGGGGCCTGTAGCCCCCAGGACCAACAGGCCGTCACCAGCGCCGCCATTGCCCGGCAGGTGATACTGCCCACCTACAACCGCTGGGCCGATGCCGACCGGCAACTGGCGGTCAGCGCCCTGGCCTACTGCCAGGGCACCGCCAGCCTGGGTACCGCCCGCGCGGACTTCCTCCATGCACAACGAGCCTGGGCGCAATTGCAGCCACTGCTGATCGGCCCTCTGGCCGAAGGCAACCGGGCATGGCAGGTGCAGTTCTGGCCCGACAAGAAAAACCTCGTCGGGCGCCAGGTGGACCAACTGGTCAACGCCGCCACGCCCGTGGATGCCAGCCACCTGGCGAACGCCAGTGTGGTGGTACAGGGCCTGTCCGCGTACGAATACATCCTGTTCGATGCTCGCCTTGACCTCGCCGATGCCAGTCAGAAAGCCCGCTACTGCCCATTGCTGGTCGCCATCGGCGAGCATCAGAAAACCCTTGCCGAAACCATCCTGTCGCAGTGGAACACCCCTGAGGGCATGCTCTGGGAGCTGAGCCACTTCCCCAACCCGCGCTACGCCGACGCCCACGAAGCCATCGCCGACCTGCTGCGCGCCCAGGTCACCGCCCTGGATACCCTAAAGAAAAAACTCGGTACCCCCATGGGCAGGCAGAGCAAGGGCATTGCCCAACCGCTGCAGGCCGAAGCGTGGCGCAGCCAGGCTTCGCTGGCGAGCCTGGCTGCCAGCCTGGATGCGGCCCAGGCGGTATGGGAAGGCGTGGACGGCAAAGGCCTGCGCGGCCTGCTGGGCAAGGACCAGAAAGACCTGGCCGGGCGCCTGGATGCCGCGTACGCCGCCGCGCATGCGCTGCTCGCCGACAACCCGCGGCCCTTGGCTGAACTGCTGGCCGACCCGCTGGGTCGTCAGCAATTGGACATCCTTTACGACCGCCTCAACACCCTGCACCGGCTGCACGAGGGTGAATTGGCCAAAGCGCTGGGCATCGCCCTGGGCTTCAACGCCAACGACGGGGACTGAGCATGGGCCTGGCGCATTGGTTCAAGACCCTGCTCGCCCCCCAGGGCAGCAACCTGTTGCTGTCGGCGCGCGACGATGGCGACGGCCGTCACCATGCGGTGGGCTACCGCCTGGACGGGCGCCAGGTGTTCGCCACCCGCGTCAGCCAGCGGTGCCACGCCATCGTCCAGCACCCGACGCGCCCCCTGGCACTGTGCGTGGCCCGACGGCCCGGTACCGAATGCTACCTGCTGGACCTGCGCGACGGCCGCCTGCTGCAGATCCTGACCGCCCCGCCGAACCGGCACTTTCAAGGGCATGCCGTGGTCCACGCTGCCGGCGAATGGTTGTACACCACGGAAAACGACACCCGCGAACCTGGCCGAGGTGTCATCGGTGTCTACCGTATCGACGGCCAGCAACTGGCCCGTCACAGCGAACTGTCCAGCCACGGCATCGGCCCCCACGAACTCGCCTGGCTGCCCGACGGCGAAACCCTGGTGGTGGCCAACGGCGGCATTCGCACCGAAGCCGAGAGCCGGGTAGAGATGAACCTCGATGCCATGGCGCCCAGCCTGGTACTGATGCGCCGCGACGGCACCCTGCTGAGTCAGGAAACCCTGGCACAGCCGATGAACAGCGTGCGACACCTGGCCGTTGCCGGCGACGGCACCGTGCTGGCTTGCCAGCAATACATGGGCGAGGCCGAACACTGCGCGCCCCTGCTGGCGATCAAACGTCCGGGGCAGCCATTGCAACCGTTTCCGGTCAGCGAGCGGCAACTGCGGCTGATGGCCCATTACACCGCCAGCGTCGCCGTGCATGACGGCTTGCGCCTGGTGGCGCTGACCGCACCGCGCGCCAACCGGTTCTTCGCCTGGGACCTGGACACCGGTGCCGAGCGCCTGGAAGTCTCGATGCCCGACTGCGGGGGCGTCGCGATGGTAGCGGATGGCTTCGTGGTCACCTCCGGCCAGGGCCGCGCCCGCCTGTTCGATTGCCGCGGCCCTGCGCCCGTGGTCCGCGTGCTGAAACTGCCCGCCGGCTATTGGGATAACCACCTGCAGCGTGCGTTGTAAAAAGCTTTCCTGTGCAGGAGAGCCAGCCCGGGGCTCTCGCTGGCAAGCCAGCTCCCACAGCGACCCGCTCAGGAGTCGCGTTTTTCGAACTCGCCTTCGATGACCGTGGGCTCACGGCCCACCGCATGGTTGGCCGCGGGGCGGGCGTGACCTTCATAGGTCTGGCCGCGGTGCAGGTCTTCGGCGAAAGAGCGCTGGCGCGACGCTTGCTCACGGGCCTTGGCGCTGAGCTTGTTGCCAATCAGCTTGCGGGTGAACGGCAGCAGGCACAGCAGGCCCAGCACGTCACTGATGAACCCGGGCAACAGCAACAGGCCACCGCCAATGGCCAGCATCAGCCCTTGAAAGACTGTATCGGCCGGCAACTCACCGCGTTGCAGGCTCTGCCGGGCACTGAGTGCCGTGGCCAGTCCCGCCACGCGCACCACCAGCACGCCGATCGCGGAGCCGGCGATGATCAGCGCCAGCGCGGGGAAGAACCCGATCGCCACGCTGACCTGGAAAAAGACAAACAGCTCGAGCACCGGGAAGAGCAGGAGCAGAAATAGAAAAGCACGCATCAAGGGTTTCCTCTGCGGAAGAACGACTTCCAGTAAACCCTAGATGACGTCGACATTTCGTGAATTCAAGCCTCGACCTGTCCAACGGTTGGCCAGGCTTGGGCGTGGGCCAGTGAAACCAGTGCCTGGCGGACTTCCACGGGAGTGTTGCAAGGTTTTTCAAAGGGCAGCCAGTAGATCGCCTGGCCAATGCGCAGGTGCATGCCTTCGCCGTCGATACCCACCAATTGCGCGGGTACCTGAGCAGGCAGGCCTGCCAATGCCACGTAGTGGGCGATGGCCTTGGCGTGGTCGGCATTCATGTGCTCGACCATGCCGGTCTCGGCCGTGCCGGCAAACGGGTTGGCCAGGGTCACGTGATCCAGCCCAAACTGGCGACGCTGCCGGGCATGGCCCAGGCCGAAATCCTCGGCAACCAGGTGTTCGCCATGCGGCTGTGGCTGGACCCGGTGAAACTGGCCGGCTACGGCCTCAGCGCCAACGATGTCACTGATGCGGTGCGCCGTTACAACTTCCTGTCGGCAGCCGGTGAAGTGAAAGGCGAATACATCGTCACCAGCATCAACGCGGCCACCGACCTCAAGTCCACCGAAGGCTTCGCCGCCATTCCGCTCAAGACCGACGGCGACAGCCGGGTGCTGCTGGGCGATGTGGCGCGGGTGCAAATGGGCGCGGAGAACTACGACACCGTCAGTTCGTTCAACGGCACCCCCTCGGTGTACATCGGGATCAAGGCCACCCCCGGCGCCAACCCGCTGGATGTGATCCGCGAGGTGCGCAAGCTGATGCCTGAGCTCGAGGCGCAGCTGCCGCCCAACCTCAAGGCTTCCATCGCCTACGACGCCACGCTGTTCATCCAGGCGTCCATCGACGAGGTCGTGAAGACCCTGTTCGAGGCCGTGCTGATCGTGGTCGTCGTGGTATTCCTGTTTCTTGGCGCTCTGCGCTCGGTGATAATCCCGGTGGTGACCATTCCGCTGTCGATGATCGGCGTGCTGTTCTTCATGCAACTGATGGGCTACTCCATCAACTTGCTAACCTTGCTGGCCATGGTATTGGCCATCGGCCTGGTGGTGGACGATGCGATCGTGGTGGTGGAGAACATTCACCGCCATATCGAGGAAGGCCGCTCACCCTTCGACGCGGCACTGCAAGGTGCCCGGGAAATCGCCATGCCGGTGGTGTCCATGACCATCACCCTGGCCGCCGTGTACGCCCCCATCGGGTTCCTGGAGGGGCTGACGGGTGCATTGTTCAAGGAGTTCGCCCTGACCCTGGCGGGCGCGGTGGTGATTTCCGGTGTGGTCGCGCTCACGCTATCGCCCATGATGTGCGCCCTGCTCCTGCGTGCCAACACCAACCCCAGGGGCCTGGCCCACCGCCTGGACCAGGTGTTCGAACGGCTCAAGCAACGTTACCAGCGCATGCTTCACGCCACCCTGCAGACCCGCCCGGTGGTGGTGGTGTTCGCCTTCATCGTGCTGGGCCTGATTCCCGTGTTCCTCAAATTCACCCAGTCGGAACTGGCGCCCAACGAAGACCAGGGCATCATTTTCATGATGGCCACGGCGCCGCAGCCCACCAACCTGGATTACCTGAACACCTATACCGACCAGTTCCTGACCATCTTCAAGGACTTTCCAGAGTACTACTCCTCGTTCCAGATCAACGGTTTCAACGGCGTGCAGTCGGGTATCGGCGGCTTCCTGCTCAAACCCTGGAATGAACGCAGCCGTACCCAGATGCAGCTGCTGCCCGAGGTGCAAGCGCGCCTGGCACAAATTCCGGGGCTGCAGATATTCGGCTTCAACCTTCCCGCCCTGCCGGGCACCGGTGAGGGCCTGCCCTTCGAGTTCGTGATCAACACCGCGAACGACTACGAGTCGCTGCTGGACGTGGCCCAGCGGGTCAAGGATCGCGCCGAAGCCAGCGGCAAGTTCGCCTTCCTGGACATTGACCTGGCCTTCGACAAGCCCGAGGTGGTGGTGGATATCGACCGGGCCAAGGCGGCACAGATGGGTGTGTCCATGCAAGAGCTGGGTGGCACCCTGGCCACCCTGCTGGGCGAGTCGGAGATAAACCGCTTCACCCTCGACGGGCGCAGCTACAAGGTCATTGCCCAGGTGGAGCGCGCCTACCGCGACAACCCTGGCTGGCTCAACCAGTATTACGTGCGCAACAACAAGAACGAGTTGCTGCCCCTGTCGACGCTGATCACCGTCAGCGACCGTGCCCGGCCGCGCCAGCTCAACCAGTTCCAGCAACTGAACTCGGCGATCATCCAGGGCTACCCCATTGTCAGCATGGGCGATGCCGTGCAGACCGTGCGCGATATCGCCAGCCAGGAAGCACCTGCCGGCTTCGCCTTCGACTACGGCAGCAGCGCCCGCCAGTATGTGCAGGAGGGTAATGCGCTATGGGTAACGTTCGGCCTGGCGCTGGCGATCATCTTTTTGGTGCTGGCCGCGCAGTTCGAAAGTTTCCGCGACCCGCTGGTGATTCTGGTCACCGTGCCCCTGTCGATCTGCGGTGCGCTGATCCCGCTGTTTCTGGGCTGGTCGAGTTTGAACATCTACACCCAGGTCGGGTTGGTGACCTTGATCGGGCTGATCAGCAAGCACGGTATCCTGATCGTGGAATTCGCCAACCAGTTGCGGCGGGACAAGGGGCTTGGCGTTCGGGAAGCCGTTGAAGAAGCCGCGGCGATTCGTTTGCGGCCAGTGCTGATGACCACCGCGGCGATGGTCTTTGGCATGGTGCCACTGATACTGGCCACAGGTGCCGGCGCGGTAAGCCGCTTCGACATTGGGTTAGTGATCGCTACGGGGATGTCGGTGGGCACGCTGTTCACCCTGTTCGTGCTGCCGTGCGTGTATACGCTGGTGGCCAGACCCGACCGAGCGGCGTAGCAGCGGACCTGGCCGCGTCCCAGCCGCGACGCAACGCCTGCCCCTCGAAAAGCAGGCGACTTGGTCAGCCGCGGGAGCGTACACCCTGGGTCATGCCGAACATGAACAGCAGCAGGTCATGGTCAGGCTTGGCATCAGCGTGCACCTTGGGTGTATGGGGCAACGGGCACTGTTGCGCGGCGGTCAGCACGCCAGGCCGTGGTTGATCCCAGGCGGCCATGGCAGCCGTGGTAACCGCCAGCGCACCTACCAGAAACAAACCTCGAGCAATTTCTAGTTTCATCACTCTAAACCTTTGATTACGCTGCCAAACGCCGTCTTATAAAAGTAGAGCAGTTTTTTCCAGTCTGCGTCGCTGAACGACGAGTGGCGACGCAGTTGTTTCATGTCATGTTGGGCGGCGCCGTAAGCGGTCCAGCGGCGTCGGCACTTCTCCAGGTCCAGCAACGCCACCTCGGGCCTGGCCGCCGCGCCCTCGCCTACCACACGCACAAACACGTGCTTGATATACAGGCAGCTGTGCTGCCAACGCCCTCGGTGCATGCGCGCCAGGTTTTCCGCCAACTGCTGCAGCATCGCATCATGGACCGCCTCGCCATACTGCTCACGCCCACCCGCTGCGTACCATTTTTCAATCTCGTCGAATCCATCCAGAGACTCGGTCACCAGCAATGCTCGCCACTGGTGGTTCGGGTCGCGCTGGGCACCACAGAACACCATCTTCGGAACATTGACATTCAGTGCATACAAGCCTTGCAACGCATCACGCTCGCGCAGCACGGTTGGCCGGCCGAAGGGGTGCAGCACGCTGCGGTAAATGTGCCCGGTCTGACGCTTGATATATAGCAGTTGGCCATTATCGGCGTAAACCCGCTGCACCCCACTTTCCCCTCCGCGCCGGACATTGGGTTCCTCAACCCACTCACCCCGCTGACGCCAGAAATAATCGAAGCGCGTTTCGGACCCCGCCGTGTTTTCAGTAGCGTAGTCGATTGCCATTCGGTACTCCTCGGGAAAAATGGCTACACGATGGCGGCAGGCAAGGGCCCGGAACGACGGCAAACTTAGCCAGCCGCGCGTCATCGTCGTGTAATACCAATGTGAAAAAAATGTAGGAAAGCTCAGAAATAGGAGCAAGGTTTTACAGAAGCCTGGTGATGGCCAAGGGCCATGTATCACCAAATGATTCTATGTTGCATCAGCCGCTTGTCGCCAGCGTCACTCGAAAGCAGCAACCGTTGGGGTCACGCGCCGTCAATTCGACCTGCCAACCCTGGTCATCGCAAATACGTTGCACCAGCGATAACCCCAATCCCAACCCTTCTCCACGACGCTCGGTGGCACGCACGAAAGGCTGGAACACGGCCAGGCGTTTCTCCTCGGGGATGCCGATGCCGGTGTCCTCGACCCTGAAGCCCGTGGGTTCAAGCGTCAGGCGGATAAAACCGGTGTCGGTGTAATGCAGCGCGTTGCGCAGCAAGTTGCCCATCACGGCCAACAGGAAGGTCGCGTTGTAGCGGGTAGCGGGCAGTTCACCGCGCCCAAACCACCGGTGGCCGTTGCCGTGGCCACCGCCAGCCAGCGCGCCTGGCAGTCGCGGTTGCCGGCCGTGGGCAGCCTTAAGGCGCTGCAGGGCGTCAACCTCAGCCTGGAAGTGGCTGGCACGGTGCGCAGCATCCAGTTCGATTCCGGCCAGCAGGTGAAGGCCGGCCAACCATTGCTGCAATTGGACAGCGACGTGGAGACAGCCCTGCTGGGCACCGCCCAGGCAGACCTTGGCCTGGCCCAGGTGGACTACGGCCGCGGGGCGCAACTGGTGGACAGCCACGCTATCTCCCGAGGCGAGTTCGACCGCCTCAACGCCGTGCTGCTCAAGAACAAGGCCACCGTGGCGCAGCTCAAGGCCAGCCTGGCGAAGAAGAACATCGTCGCGCCCTTCACGGGGACCATCGGCATTCGCCGGGTCGACGTGGGGGACTACCTGGCCAGCGGTACGGTGATCGCGACCCTGCAGGACCTGAGCAGTTTGTACGTGGACTTCTACGTGGCCGAGCAGGTCATTCCCCAGGTGCATCTGGACCAGACGGTTCTGGTAACGGTCGCCGCCTGGCCCGGGCAAACGTTCGAGGGCCGGATCAGCGCCTTGAACCCCAAGGTCGAGGACAGCACGCGCAACATTCTCATCCGCGCCACCCTGGCCAACCCCCAGGGCAAACTGTTGCCAGGCATGTTCGCCAACCTGCAGATCGTGCTGCCACAACCCAGAAACGAGGTCGTGGTGCCCGAAAGCGCAGTGGCCTACACCCTGTACGGCAACTCGTTGTATGTGATCGCAGAGAAACATGAAGCCGATGGCAAGCCGAGCACGGATGCCCAGGGCAGACCGGTGCTGATCGCCGAACGCCGTTTCGTCGATACCGGCGAACGTCGCGATGGGGTGGTCATCATCAGCAAGGGGCTCAAGGCCGGCGAGCAAGTGGTCACCGGGGGCCAACTGAAACTCACCAGCGGCGCGGCCGTCAGCATCAGCCCCGACCAGACCCAGCCCAACCACTGATCCCGGAGAACGGCCATGGCCTTTACCGACCCGTTCATCCGCCGGCCAGTGCTGGCCAGCGTCATCAGCCTGCTGATCGTTCTGCTCGGCTTCCAGGCATGGAACAAGCTGCCCATTCGCCAGTACCCGCAAATGGAAAACGCGCTGATCACCGTCAGCGACCGTGCCCGGCCGCGCCAGCTCAACCAGTTCCAGCAACTGAACTCGGCGATCATCCAGGGCTACCCCATTGTCAGCATGGGCGATGCCGTGCAGACCGTGCGCGATATCGCCAGCCAGGAAGCACCTGCCGGCTTCGCCTTCGACTACGGCAGCAGCGCCCGCCAGTATGTGCAGGAGGGTAATGCGCTATGGGTAACGTTCGGCCTGGCGCTGGCGATCATCTTTTTGGTGCTGGCCGCGCAGTTCGAAAGTTTCCGCGACCCGCTGGTGATTCTGGTCACCGTGCCCCTGTCGATCTGCGGTGCGCTGATCCCGCTGTTTCTGGGCTGGTCGAGTTTGAACATCTACACCCAGGTCGGGTTGGTGACCTTGATCGGGCTGATCAGCAAGCACGGTATCCTGATCGTGGAATTCGCCAACCAGTTGCGGCGGGACAAGGGGCTTGGCGTTCGGGAAGCCGTTGAAGAAGCCGCGGCGATTCGTTTGCGGCCAGTGCTGATGACCACCGCGGCGATGGTCTTTGGCATGGTGCCACTGATACTGGCCACAGGTGCCGGCGCGGTAAGCCGCTTCGACATTGGGTTAGTGATCGCTACGGGGATGTCGGTGGGCACGCTGTTCACCCTGTTCGTGCTGCCGTGCGTGTATACGCTGGTGGCCAGACCCGACCGAGCGGCGTAGCAGCGGACCTGGCCGCGTCCCAGCCGCGACGCAACGCCTGCCCCTCGAAAAGCAGGCGACTTGGTCAGCCGCGGGAGCGTACACCCTGGGTCATGCCGAACATGAACAGCAGCAGGTCATGGTCAGGCTTGGCATCAGCGTGCACCTTGGGTGTATGGGGCAACGGGCACTGTTGCGCGGCGGTCAGCACGCCAGGCCGTGGTTGATCCCAGGCGGCCATGGCAGCCGTGGTAACCGCCAGCGCACCTACCAGAAACAAACCTCGAGCAATTTCTAGTTTCATCACTCTAAACCTTTGATTACGCTGCCAAACGCCGTCTTATAAAAGTAGAGCAGTTTTTTCCAGTCTGCGTCGCTGAACGACGAGTGGCGACGCAGTTGTTTCATGTCATGTTGGGCGGCGCCGTAAGCGGTCCAGCGGCGTCGGCACTTCTCCAGGTCCAGCAACGCCACCTCGGGCCTGGCCGCCGCGCCCTCGCCTACCACACGCACAAACACGTGCTTGATATACAGGCAGCTGTGCTGCCAACGCCCTCGGTGCATGCGCGCCAGGTTTTCCGCCAACTGCTGCAGCATCGCATCATGGACCGCCTCGCCATACTGCTCACGCCCACCCGCTGCGTACCATTTTTCAATCTCGTCGAATCCATCCAGAGACTCGGTCACCAGCAATGCTCGCCACTGGTGGTTCGGGTCGCGCTGGGCACCACAGAACACCATCTTCGGAACATTGACATTCAGTGCATACAAGCCTTGCAACGCATCACGCTCGCGCAGCACGGTTGGCCGGCCGAAGGGGTGCAGCACGCTGCGGTAAATGTGCCCGGTCTGACGCTTGATATATAGCAGTTGGCCATTATCGGCGTAAACCCGCTGCACCCCACTTTCCCCTCCGCGCCGGACATTGGGTTCCTCAACCCACTCACCCCGCTGACGCCAGAAATAATCGAAGCGCGTTTCGGACCCCGCCGTGTTTTCAGTAGCGTAGTCGATTGCCATTCGGTACTCCTCGGGAAAAATGGCTACACGATGGCGGCAGGCAAGGGCCCGGAACGACGGCAAACTTAGCCAGCCGCGCGTCATCGTCGTGTAATACCAATGTGAAAAAAATGTAGGAAAGCTCAGAAATAGGAGCAAGGTTTTACAGAAGCCTGGTGATGGCCAAGGGCCATGTATCACCAAATGATTCTATGTTGCATCAGCCGCTTGTCGCCAGCGTCACTCGAAAGCAGCAACCGTTGGGGTCACGCGCCGTCAATTCGACCTGCCAACCCTGGTCATCGCAAATACGTTGCACCAGCGATAACCCCAATCCCAACCCTTCTCCACGACGCTCGGTGGCACGCACGAAAGGCTGGAACACGGCCAGGCGTTTCTCCTCGGGGATGCCGATGCCGGTGTCCTCGACCCTGAAGCCCGTGGGTTCAAGCGTCAGGCGGATAAAACCGGTGTCGGTGTAATGCAGCGCGTTGCGCAGCAAGTTGCCCATCACGGCCAACAGGAAGGTCGCGTTGTAGCGGGTAGCGGGCAGTTCACCGCGCACCACTTCCAATGCCAGACCTTTTTGCTCGATAGGCCCGCGCCACAGGTTGATCAGGTTATCGGCCACCTGGTCCAGGCTTAGCTGCGCGCTCATCTCGCTTTCGTTGCGCTGGGCTCGCGCCAGCATCAGGAAGGTCTGCACCAGCTCACGCATTTCCACGCAGGCGCGGGCAATACGCTCCACCTGGGCGCGGGCGCGGGCATCCAGGGCCGGGTTCTCCAGCAACAGCTCACAGGAGGTGGCCAGTACCATCAGGGGGGTACGCAGCTCATGGCTGACATCACTGGTGAACAAACGCTCCCGGCTCAATGCATCGCGCAGGCGCCCCAGGGTGGCATCGAACGCCACCGCCAACTCGCCCACTTCATCAGCGGCGTAGTCCGGCGCCAGTGGCGGCGCCAGGCCCAGCAACTGGTCGCGGTGACGTACCTGGCGCGCCAGGCGCACCACCGGTGCCATCACCCGGCGGGCCAGCACCCAGCCAAGGAACACCGCCAGCGCCAGGCTGAGGACGAACCCAACCAGCACCACGGCGAACAATACGCGCTCGCGCTCCTCGAAATCACTTTGGTCCTGCAGCAGCACGTAGCGGCGGTCGTCGACGATCTCCACCATGGCGTGGTAGGACAGGTCGCCGCGGAACACTTCGTGAAAGCCCGGTGCCAGGTGCCGCAAGTCTTTGGGCAGGGCGTAATCGCCGCGCCCGCCACTGTAGTAGAACAGCTGGTCCGGCTCAGGGCGGTGGTTCCAGTCGCTGACATTGTCCATCAGCAGCAAGCGCTGCAGGTCGCCCCCCAACCCCGCCGAGATCAGTTTTTCTTCAACCAGGTGCACCGTGGCGACAATACCCACGGCAAACGCGCCAGCCACCAAGGCACTCATCAAGGCAAAGGCAATGATGATGCGTTGTGCCAGGCTTTGCTTAAACTCCATCTTTGCCCTCGGCCAGGCGATACCCCACGCCATGCACCGTTTGCAGCAATGGTTTGTCGAACGGCTTGTCGATGACCTGGCGCAATTGGTGAACGTGGCTGCGCAGGCTGTCGCTGTCAGGGCAGTCATCACCCCATAGGGCTTCCTCCAGTACCTCGCGCCGCAGGACATGCGGGCTCTTCTGCATCAGCACGGCGAGCAGTTTCAGGCCCACCGGGTTGAGCTTGAGGGCACGCCCCTGGCGGCTCACCTCCAGGGTGTCGAGGTCGTAGCTCAGGTCACCGACCTGCAGGCTGCGGCGCCCGCCACCCTGTGCGCGGCGCAGTACGGCTTCGATGCGCGCGGCCAGTTCCGAGAGGGCGAACGGTTTGATCAGGTAATCATCGGCACCCGAGCGGAAACCCTGCAGGCGGTCGTCCAACTGGTCGCGGGCGGTTAGCATGATCACCGGAGTCTCGCGCCGGGCGTCTTCGCGCAGCCGCTTGCACAGGGTATAGCCGTCAATGCCGGGCAGCATGATGTCCAGCACGATCAGGTCATAGTGCTCGGTGGCCGCCAGGTGCAGACCGGACAGGCCATCCTGGGCGCAGTCGACCGTATAGCCCTTCAAGCCCAGGTAATCGGCCAGGTTGGCGAGGATATCGCGGTTGTCTTCAACCAATAGAATTCGCATGGGCAGGTTCTCCGTCCAGTGTGTTTGCCCTTGGGCGCAGGCAGCTTACGGCGTTCGGGCCCCAAGGGCCAGTGACGGCTGACGCTTGTCACTGCGGGAGCTGGCACGCCATCGCGACGTGGAGGCCAGGAAGCGCACTGGCGAGCCAGTTTCCCACCTGCATGAAAAAACCCCGCACGAGGCGGGGTTTCTTGTGAAGCGAGGGGTCAGGCTGGCTTACATCATGCCGCCCATGCCACCCATGCCGCCCATGTCTGGCATGCCGCCAGCCGCAGGAGCATCATCCTTGATCTCGGCGATCATGGCTTCGGTGGTGATCATCAGGCTGGCGATCGAGGAAGCAGCCTGCAGTGCCGAACGGGTCACTTTGGCTGGGTCCAGGATACCCATTTCGATCATGTCGCCGTATTCGCCGGTAGCAGCGTTGTAGCCGTAGTTGCCACGGCCTTGCTTGACCTTGTCGACAACCACGCTTGGCTCGTCACCGGAGTTGGCGACGATCTGGCGCAGTGGCGCTTCAACAGCGCGACGCAGCAGAGCGATACCTACGTTCTGGTCGGCGTTGTCGCCTTCCAGCGCGGAGATGGCCAGCAGTGCACGAACCAGGGCCACGCCACCGCCAGGCACCACGCCTTCTTCGACCGCAGCACGGGTAGCGTGCAGGGCGTCTTCAACGCGGGCTTTCTTCTCTTTCATTTCAACTTCGGAACCAGCGCCAACCTTGATCACTGCAACGCCGCCGGACAGCTTGGCCAGGCGCTCTTGCAGTTTTTCACGGTCGTAGTCGGACGAAGTGTCGGCCACTTGCTGACGGATCTGGGTAACGCGAGCCTGGATGTCAGCCTCGACGCCAGCACCGTCGATGATGGTGGTGTTTTCTTTCGACAGAACGACGCGCTTGGCGTTACCCAGGTGCTCCAGGGTCGTGCTTTCCAGGCTCAGGCCGATCTCTTCGGAGATAACGGTACCGCCGGTCAGAACAGCGATGTCCTGCAGCATGGCCTTGCGGCGGTCGCCGAAGCCTGGCGCCTTGACGGCAGCAACCTTGACGATGCCGCGCATGTTGTTCACGACCAGGGTCGCCAGCGCTTCACCTTCAACGTCTTCAGCCACGATCAGCAGTGGGCGGCCGGCTTTGGCAACGGCTTCCAGCACTGGCAGCATTTCGCGGATGTTGGAGATCTTCTTGTCAACCAGCAGGATCAGCGGGCCGTCAAGCTCGGCGACCATGGTGTCTGGCTTGTTGACGAAGTAAGGGGACAGGTAGCCGCGGTCGAACTGCATGCCTTCAACAACCGACAGTTCGTTTTCCAGGCCCGAGCCTTCTTCAACGGTGATGACGCCTTCTTTACCGACTTTTTCCATGGCTTCGGCAATGATGTCACCGATCGAGGAGTCGGAGTTCGCCGAAATGGTACCGACCTGAGCGATGGCTTTGGAGTCAGCGCATGGCTTGGACATGGCTTTCAGCTCTTTGACAATGGCGATGGTCGCCTTGTCGATGCCGCGCTTCAGGTCCATCGGGTTCATGCCGGCAGCGACGGCTTTCAGGCCTTCGTTGACGATCGACTGAGCCAGAACGGTGGCGGTGGTGGTGCCGTCGCCAGCGTCATCGTTGGCACGGGAGGCAACGTCCTTGACCAGCTGCGCGCCCATGTTTTCGAAGCGGTCCTTGAGCTCGATTTCCTTGGCGACGGAAACGCCGTCCTTGGTGATGGTCGGAGCGCCGAAGCTCTTCTCGATGATCACGTTACGGCCTTTCGGGCCCAGGGTCGCTTTTACCGCGTCAGCCAGAACGTTAACGCCAGTCAGCATTTTCTTGCGGGCGGAGTCGCCGAATTTAACTTCTTTAGCAGCCATGATCGTTTTCCTTGAATACTGGGTAGTAACGGGAGAGCAGCGGTTTTATCAGCCTTCGATGACGGCGAGAATTTCGTTCTCGCTCATCACCAGCAGGTCTTCGCCGTCAACCTTCACGGTGTTGCTGCCGGAGTAAGGGCCGAACACGACCTTGTCGCCCACCTTCACGGCCAGAGCACGTACTTCACCGTTGTCCAGCACTCGGCCGGTACCGACCGCGATGACTTCACCATTGTTGGCTTTCTCGGCAGCCGAACCTGGCAGAACGATACCGCCAGCGGTTTTCTTTTCTTCTTCGCTGCGACGGATAACGACGCGGTCATGCAGAGGACGAAGCTTCATTGTCGATCTCTCCTAATTATGGTTTTCAGCGGCCGGTGTCTGTACCGGCGTTGTGGTTCATCCGGCGGAGCCGGTCGCGGCTCGCTGCGCGAGACGCGGAATATTGTCTGGCAAAGCCAGAAACCTTGCGGTGACCCATACATGAGGTCGCGTTGAACGATTACAAGTGCTGGCCAAAAAAATTTTCACTTTCGGCCGGGCAAAAAAAGTGGGAGCTGGCTTGCCAGCGAGCTTTTGGGGGGACCAAAAAACTCGCTGGCAAGCCAGCTCCCACAGCGACCCGCTCAGGAGTCGCGTTTTTCGAACTCGCCTTCGATGACCGTGGGCTCACGGCCCACCGCATGGTTGGCCGCGGGGCGGGCGTGACCTTCATAGGTCTGGCCGCGGTGCAGGTCTTCGGCGAAAGAGCGCTGGCGCGACGCTTGCTCACGGGCCTTGGCGCTGAGCTTGTTGCCAATCAGCTTGCGGGTGAACGGCAGCAGGCACAGCAGGCCCAGCACGTCACTGATGAACCCGGGCAACAGCAACAGGCCACCGCCAATGGCCAGCATCAGCCCTTGAAAGACTGTATCGGCCGGCAACTCACCGCGTTGCAGGCTCTGCCGGGCACTGAGTGCCGTGGCCAGTCCCGCCACGCGCACCACCAGCACGCCGATCGCGGAGCCGGCGATGATCAGCGCCAGCGCGGGGAAGAACCCGATCGCCACGCTGACCTGGAAAAAGACAAACAGCTCGAGCACCGGGAAGAGCAGGAGCAGAAATAGAAAAGCACGCATCAAGGGTTTCCTCTGCGGAAGAACGACTTCCAGTAAACCCTAGATGACGTCGACATTTCGTGAATTCAAGCCTCGACCTGTCCAACGGTTGGCCAGGCTTGGGCGTGGGCCAGTGAAACCAGTGCCTGGCGGACTTCCACGGGAGTGTTGCAAGGTTTTTCAAAGGGCAGCCAGTAGATCGCCTGGCCAATGCGCAGGTGCATGCCTTCGCCGTCGATACCCACCAATTGCGCGGGTACCTGAGCAGGCAGGCCTGCCAATGCCACGTAGTGGGCGATGGCCTTGGCGTGGTCGGCATTCATGTGCTCGACCATGCCGGTCTCGGCCGTGCCGGCAAACGGGTTGGCCAGGGTCACGTGATCCAGCCAGTGGATGGCGCCGAACCCCCCGATATAACGGTGGCGCACGGGCTCCAGTACCCAGAAGTCGAAGTCGTGAGCGCTGTGGTAGTTGGCCGAATCCGGGAAGTAACGGTAATAGCGCAGGGCCGCCGCTTCGATCTGCGCCTCGTCGTCCAGCCTGCGGGCCTCGGCCAGCACGGTCAGACGCCCCACGGCTTGCACGTCCTGGGCTTCACGCTCCCCCACCAGCAAGGAACACTTGGGGTCTTTCTGCAGGTTGTGGGTGTGCTGGGCAATACGGCTGATGAGGATCAGCGGGTTGCCCTGGGCATCGAGGCAGTAGGGCACTACCGAGCCAAAGGGGAAACCGGGCATGGACCTGGAATGGGTGGACAGAACGCCGCGGTATTCCTTGAGCAGCAGTTCACGGGCCTGACGCTGAGCTTGGGCGGTCACCTGAGGCTCCTTCTATATTAAAGGAGCTTCAAGTTACAAGCTTTGAACGGCAAGCCGCAAGCTGCAAGCCGTACGCGACCGTTTGCAGCCTGTGGCCATGCTTTTTACCAGGCCACGCCGAAACCGGCGGTGTAGCGGCTGGTGTTGAGGTCGGCGTTGCTGGAGCCGGTGACCATGTCTTTCTCGTACTTGAGGTTCAGCGAAGCCCACTGGGTGACCTTGTAGCGCAGGCCCACTTCGGAGTCCAGGCTGTAGTCCGCCACGCCACTGAGCGGCTTGCCCACTTCGCCGTTGGTGAAGAACTCGACGGTCTTGCCGATCAGGAAGCGGTTGTAGGCCCACTTCACGCCCACCGAGTAGAAATCGGATTTGTCGCCATCGGCGTATTCGTAGGTGCTGTGGTTGAGCAGCGAGCCCAGGGAGAACGCCCCCAGTTCGTCATCCCAGAACTGGTAACCCGGGCCGGTACCGACGGTGCGCTGCTTGGACAGGTCTTCGACGAAGTCACGCTTGACGTTGACCCGGCCTTGCCAATACCACTTGTCCGTGATGAAACGGTCCAGTGCGTATTCGGCATTCCAGTTGTTGGTGCCGACCACCTCGTCGGTGGTTTCGCGGTTGTATTCGGCATCGGCCGTGTGCCGCCAGCGGCCGCTGCGCGCCGAGGTCTTGAAGGCCAGGTTGTAATCGTCGGTGTCGCTGTCCGCGCGCTGGAAGTCCACGGCCGCATCGATGTTGCCCTTCCACACCAGATCACCCACCACGGGCTTGGGCTTGATGATCTGCTGAATGCTGGCCAGCTCCACGGTCTTGGGCGCCTCGCCGTTCTGCATGATCACCTTGCCGTCGTCAGACGCCTTCAGCGACTTGGCTTTCTGGCCAGTGTAGGCGTCTTGCTTGACCAGCAGTTCCTGGTCACTCTCCAGGGTCTTGACCTGTTTCCAGTCAAGGGCCACGGAGCCGCCGTAAGGCGTGTCGAGCATGAGTTTGCCGCCATCGAACACCGTGATCTTGCCGGTGAGACGGTCGCCGTTCTTCATCCAGACGGTGTCGGCAAGGGCGGTGGTTGAGGCACTGGCGATGGCGAGGCACATCAGGGTTCTGGACAGCATAAGCAGATTCGGGCTCAGGTTTTCGGAGGAAATCGGGCATCATCCGGATGGAGAGCCCTCGCGCAAGGACTGACCGACAAATGACCGATGAGTTCAGTAATCAATTGCAACAATTTGGTGACATTTCCCCCGCGGATCCGGCCGCCGAGCGCCGCATGGCCCTGTATGTCGCCCTTGCGCAAATACCCCAGGGCAAGGTCGTCACGTACGGTCAACTCGCCGACATGGCAGGGTTGGGCAGGGCCGCACGGTGGGTGGGGCGCACTTTGAGTCAACTGCCCGAGGGCAGCCAGTTGCCATGGCACCGGGTGATAGGTGCCGGTGGTCGGATAAGCCTGGCCTCTGGAACACCTGGCGGAGAGGAGCAACGCGCGCGCTTGAGAGCCGAAGGGATTATTTTCATGAATAATCGCGTGGATATACGTCGCCATGGCTGGCGCCCCATGGACCCTAGCGGTTAGAGTGCGCGCTTTGTTTTCGTAAACTGAGGCAGATTCCAGCCCATGCCCCGTAAAACCTGGCGCGCCGCGCTCGCCGCTTATGCCAGCCCTTCGACCCTTGTGCTGTTGTTGCTCGGTTTCGCCGCCGGCCTGCCGTACATGCTGGTGTTCTCCACCCTTTCCGTCTGGCTGCGTGAAGCCGGCGTGGCCCGGGAAACCATTGGCTACGCCAGCCTGATCGGCCTGGCCTATGCGTTCAAGTGGGTATGGTCGCCACTGCTGGACCAATGGCGCCTGCCTGTGCTCGCCCGCATGGGGCGTCGTCGTTCCTGGCTGGTGCTGGCGCAGTCGCTGGTGATCATCGGCCTGATCGGCATGAGTTTCTGCGACCCGCAAAAACACCTGTCATGGCTGATCGCGATCGCCGTGATGGTAGCCTTTGCTTCGGCCACCCAGGACATCGCGGTGGACGCCTACCGCCTGGAAATCGCAGAAGACAACACCCAGGCCGCCCTGGCCGCCAGCTACATGGCCGGTTACCGCATTGCCGCGCTGCTGGCCACGGCGGGCGCGCTGTTCTTCGCCGAGGCATTCGGTTCCACGGGCTACGCCTACATGCACAAGGCCTGGGCCGGCACCTACATGCTCTTCGGCGTGCTGATGGTCCCGGCGCTGATCACCACGCTGGTGATGCGCGAGCCCGACGTGCCACTGCGCACCCAGTTGTCTGCCGGGCGCTACAAATTCGGCCACCAGTTGATGTCGGTGTTCGTGCTGATCATCTTGCTGATCTCCGTGCCAGCCATGTTCACCCAGCTCTACAACACCGATTTCGCCAGCGTGCTGTTCCACGGTGAAAGCCTGCTGGACCTGCTGCTGACAGACCGCGCCTTCCTGCGTGCCATTCTCTACATCACCCTGACCGCCCTGTGCCTGTCGTCCATGGGCCGTCGTGGCCTGGCACCGGTGCTGACCCCGGTCAGCGACTTCGTGGTGCGCTACCGCTGGCAGGCGCTGCTGCTGCTGGGGCTGATCGCCACCTACCGCATGTCGGACACGGTGATGGGCGTGATGGCCAACGTGTTCTACATCGACCAGGGCTTCACCAAGGACCAGATCGCCAGCGTCAGCAAGATCTTCGGCCTGGTCATGACCCTGCTGGGCGCCGGTGTCGGTGGCCTGCTGATCGTGCGATTCGGCATCCTGCCGATTCTGTTCATCGGCGGCGTTGCTTCGGCGGCCACCAACCTGCTGTTCCTGATGCTGGCCGACATGGGCCCGAACCTGAACATGCTGATCGTTACCATCTCGCTGGACAACTTCAGTTCGGGCATGGCCACATCGGCCTTCGTGGCGTACCTGTCGAGCCTGACCAACCTGAAGTTCTCGGCCACCCAGTACGCGCTGCTCAGCTCGATCATGCTGTTGCTGCCGCGCCTGATCGGCGGGTATTCGGGGGTAATGGTGGAGAAATTCGGTTACCACAACTTCTTCCTGATCACCGCGGTGCTGGGCGTGCCGACGCTGTTCCTGATTGCCTTGCACTGGCATCAGGAAGGGCGAGGCAAGCGCATGGAGCCTTCAGACGAACAGCAAGTGAGCGAAACTCCCTGATATAGCAAGCATTTACCCAAGGGGTGAGACAAACAGGGAGCGGCTGACTGTCAGATTTGACAGTAGACGCTTTTGAACGGGCGGGGAACGATGGCGATCACCCCACCCGTGCAGAGGCACTGCCATGACCCAGTCGAAAACCCCGCGCTCAGATCAGCTGGATACACTCTTCGGCGACCTTGGCGTAGTACACCTCCCCCCAGGCCCCTCGGATGCCCTGGTGGGGCAGCGCATCGACGCAGGGGGAACCATCATTGTCTGCTACGGCATTGACCAGAACAGGGTTCGCCTTGTCCTGTTCGATAACAAAGGCCAGCCCATCAACTTCTCCAGTGGGCAACCTCATGTAGACGTTGATGTGACCCCCGCGGCGGAGCCCCGCCTTTCGCAGTTCGTCCCCACGCAGATCATCACGGGCAACAGCCAGAAGATTTACGTTATCGGCACGATGTACATCACCTCGTTCGTGGAAGACAGTTCCAACCCCGTCGTGTTCTGCCTGAGGGAAGATGGCTTTCTGGATACCAGCTTCGGCCCGAGCCGCAATGGCATCGTGCACTTCGAAATAGCCGATATCGAACCGCCGCCGCAAAAAAACAAAACCTGGATTGACTCAAGGGCTGCGCTGAAACTTCCCCGCATGCCGGTACAGGACTTCCTCGCCGTCAGCAGATCGGCCCCGCGCAGGGTTCCTGCGATGCACCTGAAGCACACATCGACATCCAGCCGCACCCTTCGCTTACCCCCGGCCTTTCAGGCTGTCGCCCGCGAAGTGGACCTGCTTCTTACCTTCAGCACTCGGTATACGTCCAATGCCTATGATGCCGGCCTGGTGATTTGCCTCGATGAGTTTGGCCGGTTGAAAACCGATTTTGCCTCCCGGGGCTATACCTTCCTGACTCATGACGGCAGACCCACTTACTTCTCTGCGATCACCTACAACGCAAACACTTCACAGATCATCGTCGGTGGCGGCGACCTGGACCCAGGCGACATCAAGGGGGATGCGATTGTCTGTGGGCTTGACGCAAAGGGAGTGCCCTCCCCCAGCTATGGCACCAATGGTTGGACCGTGGTGGACCATGCGTTTTACGGGGCCCAGATCGACTGGCTGACCAATGACAACAACAACCGAACCTTCGGGGTGGGCGCGTCGTGGGACCGTTCCCCTCCCATTCAGCAAGCATTGCTGGTGGGGTTGGAGCCCGATGGCGCTCCGCTTTCAGCGTTTGCCGGAGGTACAGTCAGGTTCAACCTGACGACCGGGGAGGGATATGCCACCGGTGTGGTCAGCACCACAGAGGAGACGACGGTGCTGGTCAAGCCCACCTTTAACGCACAGCAAGGGCTCGCGAGGTACACGAGGGATGGCCAGCCGGCGAATTTCTACGGTAACAACGGCCAACTGATTTTTCCCAGAGGCACAGACATCAGCAATATACAGCTGCAGTCAGATGGCAAGCTGCTCTTGATCCTGGGCCAATACGATGAGCAGGGTCATGTGAACCTCGACCTTTGTCGATACTTGCGATGAAGGTGCTTGCGACAATTCGAAGCTCCGCGAGGGCGCGAGCAAGATCGCCGATCGCGGGGCCGGAACAATGGTTGGAAAAAAGCCCCCGAACGGCGCTGATTGTTGGCTAGGCGCTTTCCGCCACGACCCGCACCACACGCTGAGGAAACGGAATATCGATCCCCGCCGCACGCAGCCGGTCACGAATCTCGGCATTGATCATGTTGGTCACACCCCCCAGGTCCGACGTATTCACCCACAGGCGCAGCGATACCGTGATCGCGCTGTCACCCAGGTTCGACACGACCGCTTCTGGCGCCGGCGACTCCAGCACCCGCGGGTCCCTGGCCAGGTCCAGGAGAATTTCCCGAGCTTTCTGCAGGTCGGCCTCGTAGTCCACACCGATGTCGTAGGTAAGCTTGCGGGTGGGCTGGCGGTTGGTGTTGGTGATGATGCCATTGGACAGCGGGCCGTTGGGCATGATCACGGTCTTGTTGTCACCGGTGCGCAGCACGGTGTGGAAGATCATGATGTTGTCCACGGTACCCTGCACGCCCTGGGCTTCGATCCAGTCGCCAATGCGGAAAGGGCGGAACAGCAGGATCAGGACCCCGCCGGCGAAGTTCGCCAGGCTGCCTTGCAACGCCAGGCCCACCGCCAGGCCAGCGGCACCGATGGCGGCGACGAATGAGGTGGTCTCGATGCCGATCATCGACGCCACGCTGACAATCAGCATCACCTTCAGGGCAATGTTGGCCAGGCTGCTGATGAAGCCTTGCAGCGCCAGGTCGGCGTGGCGCAAGGCCAGCAATTTGCCCACGCGCAGCGTCAGCTGGTTGATCAACCACCAGCCAATGGCCAGGGTAACCACCGCCAGCAGCACGCGGCTGCTGTACTGCATGATCATGGGAATCCAGGTCTGGGATTTCTGGACGAGTTGGTCCACTTCAGCGTTCACATCCATAAGGCTCTCCTAATGCCGGTTGGCGCAACCGTTTCACCCGCGCCACGGGTGTGGGACGCCGCAAGCCCCTCCAGGTTCCCCTCGACGTCCCCGGGCGCATCAGTCGCGGAAGTTGTTGAACTGCAACGGCATGTCGAATTCCTTGGCCCGCAGGGCGGCGATGGCTTCCTGCAGATCATCGCGTTTCTTGCCGGTGACACGGACCTGCTCGCCCTGGATGGCGGCCTGAACCTTGAGCTTGGCGTCCTTGATGTGGGCGACGATTTTCTTCGCCAGTTCCTTGTCGATCCCTTCGCGCAGGGTGGCTTCCTGCTTCATTACCTTGCCCGAGGCATAGGCGTCCTTGACTTCCAGGCACTTGACGTCGAGCTTGCGCTTGACCAGGGCCAGCTTCAGGATCTCGACCATCGCTTCCAGCTGGAACTCGGCCTCGGCGGTCAGGGTAACCGTCAGTTCCTTGAACTCGATGGTGCCTTTGCCTTTGAGGTCGTAACGGCGGTCCAGCTCCTTGACCGCGTTCTCAACGGCGTTGGTGACTTCGTGTTTGTCCAGCTCGGACACTACGTCGAACGAGGGCATGTAAATTCTCCAAAAAAAAACGGCGCAGCTCGATACAGATGGAGCACGCCTGGCTTGACGGTTAAAATGCCGGATCATTATAACGGTTGCCAGCATTGCACAGCGCCCCTTCGTGCCCCAACTTTGCCGCACGAGCGGGCAACTCGTCGCCCTCCCCCAGTGAGCCGCACATGCCGAACCCGAATCTGAGTGTTGCAGTGGTGCAGGATGATCCCGGCAGGGCCGAACAACTGGTGGCCCTGCTGCGGCAGGCCGGTTGCCAACAGGTAGCCCACCGCAGCCACGCCGATGCCCTGGCGCACCAGGAAAAGCAGCCCGCGGCCCTGCTGCTGCTCGAAGGCCCTGAAGGCCTGGCCCTGGCGTCGCGGGTGCGGCAGTTCGACGAAATGGGTGAACATTACACCTGGATCCTGCTGATCAGCGACCAGCCCGCGGCCGCGTTGCTGGACGAAAACGCCGATCTGGGCATCGATGACGTGCTGGCGCCCCACGCCCTGGCCGATCAATTGTCGGCCCGGCTGCTGGCCGCCGAACGCCTGTACAACACCGTGCAGCGCCTGCGCCAGGAAAACAGCCTGCTGCGCCAGAACATCGCCAGCCTGGAACAGCGCAACCTGGTGGACTCGCTGACCGGCCTTGGCAACGCCCGCTACCTGCGCCAGAAACTCACCGACTGCCTGCGCCAGGTGCTGGCCCGCGGCGGCGCCCTGTGCTACCTGCTGATCGGCCTGCAAAACGCGGACAGCCTGCAGCGCGAACTCGGCAGCGATTTCTACGACGAACTGTTGCAGGGCGTGGCCCGGCGCCTGCAACAAATGGTACGGCCACTGGATATCCTGGGCCGCCTGGACGACCAGCACTTCGTGCTGCTGACCCTGCCGCCAGACTTGCAGGAGTGCGCGCCCAGCAGCTTCAAGCGCCTGCACGATGGCCTGAACCTGAAGGCCTTCATCACCGCCAGTGGCTCGGTGGAGGTCGTGGCTGGCATCAGCCTGATCGGCGCCGACAGTCACAGCCTGCCAGACTCCCCCCAGGCGCTGTTCGAAGAGGCTCGATCGCTGCTGGCCGAGTCCTACGACAGCGGCCTGGTCAGCGCCAAGCGCCTGCCGGTGCGCGGCTGATGAGCCCGATAGCCTGGCATGTACTGGGCGCCGGTAGCCTGGGCACCCTGTGGGCTTGCCGCCTGGCCCGCGCCGGGCTGCCCGTGACGCTGCTGCTTCGCGACGCCGAGCGGCTTCGCCAGTACCGGGCCGTCGGGGGCCTGACCCTAGTGGAACAGGAGCACAGTCGCCTTTACCCACTGGCAGCCGAAACCGTCGATGGCACCGCGCCCATCCAGCGCCTGCTGGTGGCCTGCAAGGCCTACGATGCCGAACAGGTGGTGAGCCACCTCGCACCGCGCCTGGGGCCGGACACCGAGGTGATCCTGCTGCAGAACGGCCTGGGCAGCCAGGACGCCGTGGCCGCGAAAATACCCCATGCGCGCTGCATCTTCGCCTCCAGCACCGAAGGGGCGTTTCGCTCTGCCGACTGGCAGGTAACCTTCGCCGGCCACGGTTTCACCTGGCTGGGCGACCCCGCGAGGCCCACCGAGCCCGATTGGCTGGGCGACTTGAACGCCAGCGGCATTCCCCACCAGTGGAGCGTGGATATCCTCACCCGGTTGTGGCGCAAACTGGCGCTCAACTGCGCCATCAACCCCCTGACCGTGCTGCACGATTGCCGCAACGGCGAGCTCCAGCAGCACCCGGCCCAAGTGGCAACCTTGTGCGCTGAGCTGGGTGAATTGCTGGAACATTGCGGCCAGCCCGAAGCCGCCGTCGACCTGCACGATGAAGTGCAGCGGGTCATCCACGCCACCGCCGCCAACTATTCCTCCATGCACCAGGACGTGAGGCAGGGCCGACGAACCGAGATCAGCTACCTGCTGGGCTACGCCTGCGCTGCGGCTCGGCGCCACCAGCGCAGCCTGCCGCACCTGCAACAACTGCACACGCAACTGGTCCAACACCTGCAGGCCCTCGGCCTGCCCAGTACCTGAGGCCGCCGCGCGCTTTGATACACTCAAGGCTCAGAGCCCTCTCCAGGAAAACGGAACCGTCGATGCCTTTGCGCCAGCGCCTCGAAAACCTGCCGGTGGGGCAGAAACTGCTCGCCGCCCTGCTGGTCTTGCTGACCACTGTACTGCTGGTGGCCAACCTGACCTTCATCAGTGCTGCCTACTGGATCTCCCAGGAAAGCATGGCGCCTCAAGCCCTGCAGACCATCGGCAAACTGGTGACCAGCCCGGCCCTGGCCATCGAAGCCCTGGACTCCCCGGAAAGCGCCAAGGCGCTGCTGGACGAACTCAACAGCTACTCGCCCCTGCGTGCGGCCGCCGTCTATGACACCGACGGCAAGTTGCTGGCCGAACTGCAGCATGGCCAGCAACTGAAACTGCCCGAGCGCTATCGGAACCTGGAGAAATGGCGCCAGACCGAGTTTCGCAGCACCCAACTGGTCAACCTGCCTCGCAGCGGCAAGCCGCCCGGCCACCTGCTGCTGGTAGCCACCAGCGAACTACCCATGGCCTTCTACACCGGCACACTGACTGCCAGCCTGGGGATCCTGGTGTTCAGCGTGCTGTTGTGGCTGGTCATCGCCCGGCAGATCAAACGGTTGATCACCCAGCCCATCTATCAGTTGGAAGAACTGTCACGGCAAGTGACCCGCGAGGAGAACTACGCGCTGCGTGCGGGCCCCGGCAACCACGATGAAATCGGCAGCCTGGCCGAGGCGTTCAACACCATGCTGTCGCGCATCGAGGCACGTGAGCAACAGCTCAAACGTGCCCGCGACGATTCCCAGGCCGCTTACGACCAGGCCCAGGGCCTGGCTGAAGAAACGCGCCATACCAACCGCAAGCTTGAGCTGGAAGTGCAGGTACGCAGCAAGATCGAGAAGAAGCTCACGGGTTTCCAGAATTACCTCAACAGCATCATCGACTCCATGCCCTCGGCGCTGATCGCCCTGGACGAGCAGCTGTATGTGACCCAGTGGAACCAGGAGGCCAGTGCCCTTTCCGGCACGCCCTTGGATGAAGCGCTCAACCAGCCTATTTTCCTGGCTTTCGAGCCCCTCAAACCCTTCCTCCCGGAACTGAAGAACACCGTGGAGCGGCACACCGTGGCGAAGATCGAGCGCGTCACCTGGGTCAAGGACGAGGTGGCCCACCACTACGCCCTGACCTTCTACCCCTTGATGGGCGGGGCTGGCCGAGGGGTGGTGATCCGTATCGATGACATCAGCCAGCGCCTGTCCCTGGAAGAGATGATGGTGCAGTCCGAGAAAATGCTGTCGGTAGGCGGCCTGGCTGCCGGCATGGCCCACGAGATCAACAACCCGCTGGGGGCCATCCTGCATAACGTGCAGAACGTGCGCCGGCGCCTGTCGCCCGACCTGCCGCGCAACCTGGAGGCGGCCAGCGAGGCCGGTATCGACCTGGCCACGGTGAACCGCTACCTGCACACCCGCGAGATCCCGCAACTGCTCGATGGTATCCAGCAGGCCGGTGCCCGCGCCGCCAAGATCGTCACCCACATGCTCAGTTTCAGCCGCCGCAGCAACCGCCAACTGGCGCCGTGCGACCTGCCGGCACTGATCGACCAAGCGGTGGACATCGCCGGTAACGATTTCGACCTGGCCATCGGCTTCGACTTCAAGGGCCAGAACATCATCCGCCAGTTCGACACTCACCTGGGCCCCGTGCCCGGTACCGCCAACGAACTGGAACAGGTGCTGCTCAACCTGCTCAAGAACGCTGCCCAGGCCATTCACCAGCGCCCCGAAGGGGGCGAGCCCGGGCGTATCACCCTGCGCACGCGCCTGAACCCACCGTGGGCCGAGATCCAGGTGGAAGACAACGGCATCGGCATGCCTGAACAGGTGCGCAAGCGCACCTTCGAGCCTTTTTTCACCACCAAGGAAATCGGCCAGGGCACAGGCCTGGGGCTCTCGGTTTCCTACTTCATCATCACCAACAACCACAAAGGGCAGATGGAGGTGCAGTCCACGCCCGGCCTGGGCACCTGCTTCACCTTGCGCCTGCCGCTGGTGACCAGCCCATTGCCCGCCATCAGCGCAACCTCGGAGACTTGAACCATGGGCTTTCGCCTGTCGAAAATTTACACCCGCACTGGCGACAAAGGCGAAACTGGCCTGGGCGACGGCCGCCGCGTGGGCAAGGACCATCCGCGGGTAGAGGCCATTGGCGAAGTTGACACCCTCAACAGTCAGTTGGGCCTGTTGCTGGCCGGTTGCGCAGAGGATGGGCGCCTGAGTGAAGTGGTGGAGGCCCTGGCCCCCTGCCAGCACCGCTTGTTCGACCTGGGAGGCGAACTGGCGATGCCGGCCTACCAGGCGCTGAACGCTGCAGAAGTGCAGCGACTGGAGCAGGTGATCGATGACTGGAACGAGGAGCTGGGGCCGCTGGAAAATTTCATTCTTCCGGCCGGTTCGACACTCATTGCCCAGGCCCATGTGTGCCGTAGCCTGGCGCGCAGCGCCGAGCGCCGCTGCCAGCACCTGAACGCGGTGGAACCCCTGGAAGGCGTGGGGCTGGCCTATATCAACCGCTTGTCGGACCTGCTGTTCGTGGCGGCACGCCTCATCGCCCGTCGCCAGGGCATCGCCGAGATCCTCTGGCAGGCAGCGCCGCGCCCCTGAGCGCCGCCGCTGCTACAGGTCAGGCACCTGGCCAGAAGGCACGGATGCCGGCCACACCTTGGGCGCCAATGTCCCAGGCGCGCTGCTTGTTTTCAGGCCCCACGCCGCCCAGCAGGAACACCGGGTAGTTGAACCCGGCGATCAGCGCGGCGGCCTGGTCCCAGCCCAGCGGCTGCGCGTCGGGGTGGGTCTGGGTCGGCTGTACCGGCGACAGGGTGACGAAGTCAGCGCCCATCTGCTGGGCCAGAGCCAGTTCCTCGGCGTCATGGCAAGAGGCGGCCAGCAACCGCTCACGTGGAAACGGCCGCCCCTTGCTGGCGTACTTGCGCAGTTGCTCAGCCGTCAGGTGCCAGCCGGCCGAGGGGAAGTCGCCCAGCCACTCCAGGGGTCCCTTGAGCATCAGTTGCGCCTTGCCGGCACACAGCCCCACGGCGTCCACGGCCAGGTCGCGGTACTTGGGATCGTAGCCATTGGGTGCGCGCAATTGCACCAACCGGGTGCCCTCGGCAATGGCCTTCTGGATACCGCGCAGCAGCTGCGGGGTTTCCAGGCCGTCGGGGGTAATCAGGTACTCACTGGCCAAACCCGCCGCCTTCACGATCGGCCGGTTGGCTTCCGGAAATTCGTAGTTGGGCAGCTCCCGGGCAGTCACCCAGGCCAGTGGCTGGCCCTCGGCACCGTGGGGCTGGCCGGTGAAAGCAGTGACTTCCCAGACGTCCAGCAACACCTGCTTGTCGGGGTAGTCATGCTGCACCTTGATCAACGGGCGTGCGGTGGTGACCTGGATACCCAGCTCTTCAGCCAGCTCCCGGGCCAGCGCCGCGCGCACGCCCTCGCCCTCTTCCACCTTGCCACCGGGAAACTCCCAGAGGCCGCCCTGGTGCTGGGTATCGGCGCGGCGGGCGATGAGAATACGGTTGTCAGCACCACGGATGACCGCGGCGGCTACATGAATGCGTTTCACGATTCCCTCCAGTATCGCAGTGCGGCCTTCCCGAGCTTCGCCCGGTCCCACAGGGGGTATGGGCTGCCCCTGTGGGACCGGGCGAAGCTCGGGAAGGCCGCGCCGCGGATCTCAAGCCTTACGTACGGTATTCGGCGTTGATCTTCACGTACTCGTGAGACAGGTCAGTGGTCCAGATGGTCTCGCTGCAGTCCCCACGCCCCAGTTCGATACGGATGGTGATTTCCTCGCGCGCCATCACCGCCGAGCCCTGCTCCTCGGTGTAGGTGGCCGAGCGGCCGCCACGGCTGGCGATGCATACTTCGCCCAGGTAGACGTCGATCTTGCTGACATCCAGGTCCGGTACACCCGCCCGGCCCACGGCCGCCAGGATACGCCCCCAGTTGGGGTCGGAAGCGAACAGCGCGGTCTTGATCAGTGGCGAGTGCGCCACGGCATAACCGACGTCCAGGCATTCCTGGTGGTTACCGCCACCGTTGACCTGCACGGTGACGAACTTGGTGGCGCCTTCGCCATCACGGACGATGGCCTGGGCCACTTCCATGCATACTTCGAACACCGCCTTCTTCAGCGCGTCGAACAGTGGGCCGCTGGCTTCGGTCACTTCCGGCAGCTTGGCCTGGCCGGTGGCGATCAGCATGCAGCAGTCGTTGGTGGAGGTGTCACCGTCGATGGTGATGCGGTTGAACGACTTGTTGGCGCCGTCCAGGATCAGGTCCTTGAGCACCGCCGGGGCGACCTTGGCGTCGGTGGCGATGTAGCCGAGCATGGTGGCCATGTTCGGGCGGATCATGCCGGCGCCTTTGCTGATGCCGGTGACCGTGACGGTCACGCCATCGACCACGAACTGGCGGCTGGCGCCCTTGGGCAAGGTGTCGGTGGTCATGATGCCGGTGGCGGCAGCGGCCCAGTTGTCGACCGACAGATCGTCCAGGGCAGCCTGCAAGGCGCTTTCGATCTTCTCGACCGGCAGCGGCTCGCCGATCACACCGGTGGAAAACGGCAGCACGGCGCTGGCATCAACGCCGGCCAGCTTGGCCAGGCTGGCGCATGTACGCTCGGCGGCGGCCAGGCCGGGTTCACCGGTGCCGGCGTTGGCGTTGCCCGTGTTGGTCAGCAGGTAACGCACGGTCCCCTGCACGCGCTGCTTGGCAATGATCACCGGGGCGGCGCAGAACGCGTTGAGGGTGAACACGCCAGCCACGCTGGAGCCTTCGGCGCAGCGCATGACAACGACATCCTTGCGCCCGGGGCGCTTGATGCCTGCCGAAGCAATGCCAAGTTCGAAACCTGCAACCGGGTGCAGCGTCGGCAAAGGGCCCAGACCAACAGCCATGAGAACACTCCTGGAAAGACAGACGCCGTATTCCAACACACGGCGTTAACGATGGAAAAACGCCGCGACGGCTGGAAGCCGGTCGCGGCGCGGTTGTTTCAGGTCAACGCCCGATCGTCAGTTGATCTGGCCGTGACAGTGCTTGAACTTCTTGCCCGAACCACACCAGCACAGTTCGTTACGGCCCAGCTTCTGGTCATTGCGCACAGGGGCTGCGGCGACGGCGACATCCTCGCCCTCCTCCAGCAACACTTGTGGTGCGTCCAGGCCAGGGGCTTCGGCGTGTTCGAACTGCATGCGCGCGGCCAGCTCTTCGGCCTCCTGACGCAGGCGTGCTTCTTCTTCGGCCGGGTCTTCGCGGCGTACCTGAACGTGCGACAGCACGCGGATGGTATCGCGCTTGATCGAGTCCAGCAGTTCCTGGAACAGGGTGAACGACTCGCGCTTGTATTCCTGCTTCGGGTTCTTCTGGGCGTAGCCACGCAGATGGATACCGTGACGCAGGTGGTCCATGGTCTGCAGGTGATCTTTCCACAGGTCGTCGAGCACGCGCAGCAGAATCTGCTTCTCGAAGGTACGCAGGGCATCGGCGCTGGCCTGCTCTTCCTTGTCGTTGTAGGCAGCCAGCAACTCGGCCAGCAGCTTCTCACGCAGGGTTTCTTCGTACAGGTGATCGTCTTCGTCCAACCATGCCTGAATCGGCAGCTTCACGCCGAAGTCGTTCAGCAGCGCAGCTTCCAGACCGGCCACGTCCCACTGCTCAGGCAGCGACTGTGGCGGGATGTGGGCGCTGACGGTGCTGTCCAGCACTTCCTGGCGGAATTCGGCGATGGTGTCGCCAATGTTCTGCGCGGCTAGCAGGCTGTTACGCATGTGGTAGATCACTTTACGCTGTTCGTTGGCAACGTCGTCGAACTCCAGCAATTGCTTGCGGATATCGAAGTTGCGGCCTTCGACCTTGCGCTGGGCCTTCTCGATGGCATTGGTGACCATGCGGTGCTCGATGGCCTCGCCGGCCTGCATGCCCAGGGCCTTCATGAAGTTCTTCACCCGGTCAGAGGCGAAAATACGCATCAGGCTGTCTTCCAGCGACAGGTAGAAACGGCTGGAACCGTTGTCACCCTGACGGCCGGCACGGCCACGCAGCTGGTTGTCGATACGGCGCGACTCGTGGCGCTCGGAAGCGATCACGTGCAGGCCGCCGGACTCCAGCACTTGCTGGTGGCGCTTCTGCCAGTCGGCCTTGATCTGGGCGATCTGCTCGGGGGTCGGGTTTTCCAGGGAAGCGACTTCCACTTCCCAGTTGCCGCCCAGCAGGATGTCGGTACCACGGCCCGCCATGTTGGTGGCGATGGTCAGCGCACCCGGGCGACCGGCCTGGGCGATGATTTCCGCTTCCTTCTCGTGGAACTTGGCGTTCAGCACCTTGTGCTCGATGCCTTCCTGGCGCAGCAGGTTGGACATGTGCTCGGAGGTCTCGATGGTGGCGGTACCCACCAGCACCGGACGGCCCTGGGCCATGCTTTCCTTGATGTCGGCGACGATGGCGGCGTACTTCTCGTCCGCGGTCAGGTAGACCAGGTCGTTGAAGTCCTTGCGCGCCAGCGGCTTGTTCGGCGGAATCACCATGACCTGCAGGTTGTAGATCTGGTGGAACTCGAACGCCTCGGTGTCCGCGGTACCGGTCATGCCGGACAGCTTGTTGTACAGGCGGAAGTAGTTCTGGAACGTGGTCGAGGCCAGGGTCTGGCTTTCGGCCTGGATGTTCAGGTTTTCCTTGGCCTCGATAGCCTGGTGCAGGCCTTCGGACAGGCGGCGGCCCGGCATGGTGCGGCCGGTGTGCTCGTCGACCAGCAGGATCTGGCCGTCCTGGACGATGTATTCCACGTTGCGGTGGAACAGCTTGTGGGCACGCAGGGCAGCGTACACGTGAGTCAGCAGGCCCAGGTTGTGGGCCGAGTAAAGGCTTTCGCCTTCGGCCAGCAGGCCTACCTGTGCCAGCACTTCTTCGACGAACTGGTGGCCGGCTTCGTTCATCTCCACCTGGCGAGTCTTCTCGTCGATGGTGAAGTGACCGGCCTTGGTGACCTGGCCTTCCACTTCTTCGATGTGCTGCTCCAGGCGCGGGATCAGGCGGTTGATCTCGGTGTACAGCTTGGAGCTGTCTTCGGCCTGGCCGGAGATGATCAGCGGGGTACGGGCTTCGTCGATGAGGATGGAGTCGACTTCGTCGATCACGGCGAAATTCAGCTCGCGCTGGAATTTCTCATCCAGGCTGAACGCCATGTTGTCGCGCAAGTAGTCGAAACCGAACTCGTTGTTGGTACCGTAGGTGATATCGGCGGCGTAGGCGGCGCGTTTTTCCTCTGGCGGCGCGAAAGGCGTGACGACGCCCACGGTCAGACCGAGGAATTCGTACAGCGGACGCATCCAGTTGGCATCTCGACGGGCCAGGTAGTCGTTGACCGTGACCACGTGCACGCCCTTGCCGGACAACGCGTTGAGGTACACGGCCAGGGTGGCCACCAGGGTCTTGCCTTCACCGGTGCGCATTTCGGCGATCATGCCTTCATGCAGGGTCATGCCACCAATGAGCTGGACGTCGAAGTGGCGCATGCCCATGACACGCTTGCCCGCTTCACGGCATACCGCGAAGGCCTCAGGCAGAAGCTTGTCGAGGGTCTCGCCTTTTGCCAGGCGGGCCTTGAACTCTTCGGTCTTGGCGCGCAGCTGCTCGTCCGAGAGGGCCACCATTTGCTCTTCGAAGGCATTGACGATCTGTACCGTCTTGAGCATGCGTTTGACTTCACGCTCGTTCTTGCTTCCAAAAAGTTTCTTTAACAAAGGCGCAAACATATCGGCAGGTTCTTCCACACATAGGGATGGAGGGCGGCCCCGTGAGTCGCCCGTGCAGCCCTCATGGCCGCATGCGAACGAGCATTCTACCCGGAAACGATGAGGAGGAAAGTGGCGTTGTATCCACGATGCTGGCACGGCGCTTTGACGGGGCCTTTTCACAATAAGGGCTTTTTTCGCAACTTCAACCCATCAGGTGAAGAAGTTATGTAACCAAACGGGTGGGCCCGGCTGGAAATCAGGCGTTTCTGCTACCATGGGCGCTCTGTAACTTCAGGTTTCCCACTATGGCCTACCGCCCCCTCCCGGCCCGGGCGCCCGCCGTCCTGCTGCGCGAGGCCCGGCCGCTCAAGGCGCTATTCAGCCACGCCCAGCGGCTTTCGCACCTGCAACGCCTGCTGGAAAGCCAGCTGCAACCAGCTGCCCGCGAACATTGCTACGTGGCGTCGTGGCGCGAGGGTTGCCTGCTACTGATTGTCACTGATGGCCATTGGGCTACACGTTTGCGCTACCAGCAGAAGCGCCTGCAGCGTGACCTGCAGGCCCTGCCAGAATTCGACAACCTGACGCGGATCCTGTTCAAGGTGCAGCCCCCCACCGTGCAGAACCGCACGGCGGAGCGCAACGTCGATCTGCCCAGCAGCGCGGCGGAGACCTTGCAGTCCACGGCCGAAGGCATCACCGACCCGAACCTGCGCGCGGCGCTGGAGCGCCTGGCGGCGCACGCGGGCAGATCCAAAAGCTGAGTTCAGTGGCGAAGCTCGGAAGAAGTCGCCACCCATGCACATAAAAAAGGCCACCCGAAGGTGGCCTCAATGACATCTAGAGAAGAGAGTGTTCGATCTTACACTGCCGCCACGGGACGCATGTAAGAGATCGGTGCCGTACTGGCATCTTCGAAGGTCACCACTTCCCAGGCATCCTTCTGCTCGATGAGCTTGCGAAGGAGCTGGTTGTTCAGCGCATGGCCGGACTTGAAACCACGGAACTCACCAATCAGGCTGTTGCCCAGCAGGTAGAGGTCACCGATGGCGTCGAGGATCTTGTGCTTGACGAATTCGTCTTCGTAGCGAAGGCCGTCTTCGTTCAACACACCATCCTTGTCCACCACGATAGCGTTTTCAACGCTACCGCCGAGCGCGAGGTTGTGCTTGCGCAGGTACTCGATATCGCTCATGAACCCGAAAGTGCGGGCGCGGCTGACTTCCTTCACGAAGGACGTGCTGGAAAAGTCGACGCTGGCGCTCTGGGTGCGGTTGCGGAACACCGGGTGATCGAAATCGATCTCGAAGCTCACCTTGAACCCGTCGAATGGCACGAAAGTGGCGCGCTTGTCGCCATCTTCCACTGTCACTTCGCGCAGGATGCGGATGAATTTCTTGGCTGCGTCCTGTTCTTCCAGGCCGGCAGATTGAATCAGGAATACGAAGGGTCCTGCACTACCATCCATGATCGGGACTTCGGACGCGGAGAGCTCGACGTAGGCGTTATCGATGCCCAGGCCAGCCATGGCCGAGAGCAAGTGCTCAACCGTGTCTACCTTGGTATCGCCGTTGACCAGAGTGGTCGACATCGTGGTCTCGCCGACATTTTCCGCTCGCGCAGGAATCTGCACCATTGGATCCAGGTCGGCACGACAGAAAACGATGCCTGTATCCACCGGTGCCGGCTTGAGGGTCAGGTATACCTTCTCCCCAGAGTGCAGGCCGACGCCGGTGGCACGGATAATATTCTTCAGGGTGCGTTGTTTAATCATGGCATTGGCCGCTTCAGCGCAAATTGCGAACTGGTATCAACAAAGGCTGGCGATAATAGCAGACCCGGCCTTTGCTGAACACCAATCACCTTCATAGCCCTGATAAATTCCATCAATCAGCCTGACGACGCAGGAATGCCGGGATGTCCAGGTAGTCCAGATCGTCTTGCGGGTTGAGCTTGGCCGCCTGTGCGGCGCCGGCGTGAGCCTGGTTGCGCATGACGGTCGGACGGTCCAGGTCGCGGTAGTTCACCGACGGCTGTTCCTGACGGGCGGGGGCCTGGGCCGGCGCCTGCTGGGCAGCTGTCTGCAGCGTGTTATCGATGATCTTCACAGGTTTCTCGATCTTCGCGCCCAGGCCGGTGGCCACGACGGTCACGTGCAGCTCGTCGCGCATGTCCGGATCGATGACCGTACCGACCTTGACCATGGCGTGGTCCGACGCGAACGCCTCGATGATGCTACCCACGTCGGAGTACTCACCCAAGGACAGGTCAGGGCCGGCGGTGATGTTCACCAGGATGCCACGGGCGCCCTGCAGGTTGACGTCTTCAAGCAACGGGTTGCGAATGGCCGCTTCGGTCGCTTCACGCGCACGGTTCGGACCACTGGCGCAGCCGGTGCCCATCATCGCCATGCCCATCTCGCTCATGACGGTGCGAACGTCGGCGAAGTCGACGTTGATCATGCCCGGGCGCTTGATGATGTCGGAGATACCGCGAACGGCACCGGCCAGTACATCGTCTGCCTTGGCGAACGCCGACAGCAGGCTGGCGTCCTTGCCCAGGATGGTCAGCAGCTTCTCGTTGGGAATGGTGATCAACGAGTCGACGCTTTCCGACAGCGCGCGGATGCCTTCATCGGCGATCTGCATGCGCTTGCGACCTTCGAACGGGAACGGACGGGTCACGACCGCGACGGTCAGGATGCCCATTTCCTTGGCCACTTCGGCAATGATCGGCGCCGCACCGGTACCGGTACCGCCACCCATGCCGGTGGTGATGAAGACCATGTTGGTACCGACCAGTACTTCGGCGATACGCTCGCGGTCTTCCAGGGCGGCCTGGCGGCCCACTTCGGGGTTGGCGCCAGCGCCCAGGCCCTTGGTCACGCCGGTGCCCAGTTGCAGAATGGTGCGCGCACCAATGTTCTTCAGGGCTTGAGCATCGGTGTTGGCGCAGATGAACTCGACGCCTTCGATGTTGCTCTTGACCATGTGATTGACAGCGTTGCCGCCGCCGCCACCGACACCGATAACTTTGATTACCGGGCTTTGCGGGATGTTGTCTACAAGTTCGAACATGTGCCCTCTCCTTTCATTTCTCTAGTTTTAGCGCCTACTACTGCCTTTGAAACCTGAAACCTAGAAGTTGCCTTGAACCCAACGTTTGAAGCGTTCCAGCACAGGTGCCTTGGGTTCATCGCCATAGCTGCTGCTGTTGTTTCCGAGGCCGGTCAGGGTGGTGCCATCGTTCTGCTTTTGCAGCCCGTACATCAGCAAGCCCACGCCGGTGGAATAAATAGGGTTGCGAACCACGTCGGCCAGCCCGCGTACCGAATGCGGCACGCCCAGGCGTACCGGCATGTGGAAAATCTCTTCGGCCAGTTCCACCGCGCCTTCCATCTTCGAGGTACCGCCGGTCAGCACGATGCCACCGGGGATCAGGTCCTCGTAGCCGCTGCGGCGCAGTTCGGCCTGGATCAGGGTGAACAGCTCGTCGTAGCGCGGCTCGACCACTTCGGCCAGGGCCTGGCGCGACAGCTCGCGCGGTGGGCGGTCACCCACGCTCGGCACCTTGATGGTCTCGCCGGCACCGGCCAGCTTGGCCAGGGCGCAGGCGTAGCGGATCTTGATCTCTTCGGCGTACTGGGTCGGCGTACGCAGCGCCATGGCGATGTCGTTGGTGACCTGGTCGCCAGCGATCGGGATCACCGCGGTGTGGCGGATGGCGCCTTCGGTGAAGATGGCGATGTCGGTGGTACCGCCACCGATGTCCACCAGGCACACGCCCAGCTCTTTCTCGTCGTCAGTCAGCACCGAGTAGGCCGAGGCCAGTTGCTCGAGGATGATGTCGTCGATCTCCAGGCCGCAGCGGCGCACGCATTTTTCGATGTTCTGCGCAGCATTGACCGCACAGGTGACCACATGGACCTTGGCTTCCAGGCGCACGCCCGACATGCCCAGCGGCTCGCGCACGCCCTCCTGGTTGTCGATGGAGTAGTCCTGAGGCAGGGTGTGCAAGACCCGCTGGTCAGCCGGAATGGCCACGGCCTGCGCGGCGTCCAGCACGCGCTCCAGGTCAGCGCTGCTGACCTCGCGGTCGCGGATGGCGACGATGCCATGGGAGTTGAGGCTGCGGATGTGGTTGCCGGCAATGCCGACGAACGCCGAGTGGATACGGCACCCAGCCATCAGCTGCGCCTCTTCCACCGCGCGCTGGATCGACTGCACGGTCGACTCGATGTTCACCACCACGCCCTTCTTCAGGCCACGCGAAGGGTGGGTACCGATCCCGACGATATCCAGCGAACCGTCATCCGCGACTTCGCACACCAGCGCCACCACCTTGGAGGTACCGATGTCCAGACCGACGATCATTTTCCCGCTTTGCACGTTTGCCATGGTCCTGCCTCTTCTTAATTCTTCGCGACAGCCGCTTGGGCCGCCGGCTGCGCATTCGGTTCCCGCCAGCCCACGGCAAGGCCGTTGGCATAGCGCAGGTCGATGCGCGCAATATTCGTGATCTGGTCTTTCAGTGTTTTGTCGTAAATGGCAATGAAGCGGCGCATTTTCTCGACGAGGTGGTCACGCCCCAGCAACAGCTCGATACCGGGGCCTGCGCTTCCTGCGCCGGTGGTGAGGAACCAGCTGCCACGTTCGCGCAATTCCAGGCGGGCAATGGAGAAGCCCAGCGGACGCAGCATCTGGCTCAGCACCTGGTATTGCTGCATGACCTGCTGCTGGGCACGCTGCGGCCCGAACAACTGCGGCAGGTGCTCATAGTTGGCCAGCTCGCGGGGCGCGAACGCCTCGCCCTGGTTGTTGAGCAACGCCGAGTCCCCCCAACGGGCCACGGGCAGTTGCTCTTCCAGCCGGATCACCACCTGGTCGGGCCACACGCGGCGAACTTCAGCGTGGGCGATCCACGGCATCTGCTCAAGCTCGGTGCGCATGCTGGTCAGGTCGATGGTGAAGAAAGTCGACGCCACGTACGGGGCGATACGCTGCTGCACCGCCTGCTGGCTGATGTAGCTCAGGTCGCCCTGCACGTTGATCTTGGTGATCGGCCGATCGGCATAGGGCATCAGGTAGATGGAGCCCTCGTAAGTGCCGACGCCCAGTACCACCAGCAGCACGGGCCAGAACAGCTTCTTGAGAAAGCTGAAATTGGCCTTGCGCACCCGCGCGCCCATGGGCTCCTGCGCCACCATGCGACTGGCGCCACGGGGCACCGGCTTGTTGCGGCCGGGTACGGGTTGCTGATGACGAAGCGTCGCGCCGTTCATGGGTTTACCCTCGAGCCTCTACGCTGTCGGCCAGGATCGCCAGCACCAGTTGCTGGAAATCGATGCCGGCGGCGCGGGCCGCCATGGGGACCAGGCTGTGGTCGGTCATGCCTGGGGCCGTGTTGACTTCAAGCAGCCAGAAACGCCCCTGCTCGTCCTGCATGACATCGGCGCGGGCCCAGCCTTCGATGCCGATGGCGTCACAGGCACGGGCCGTGAGGTCGATCAGCTCTTGTTCGCGGGTAGCGTCGAGGCCGCACGGGATTCGATACTGGGTATCGTTGGCCACGTATTTGGCGTCGTAGTCGTAGAACGAATGGGTGGTGCCCAGGGCAATCGGTGGCAGGACCTGACCGCGCAGGGTCGCGATGGTGAATTCAGGACCCTGAATCCATTGCTCCACCAGAACTTGCGAATCGTAGGTGCTGGCCGCTTTCCATGCGCCGATCAATTCCTCGACGCTGGTCACTTTGGCCATACCGATACTTGAACCTTCATGGGCCGGTTTGACGATCAAAGGGAAGCCCAGTTCCGCGCCCGCGGAAATACAATCGGTTTCGCTCGCCAATACCGCGTGCGACGGCGTCGGCAGGCCCAGGCTCTGCCACACCTGCTTGGTGCGCAACTTGTCCATGGCCAGGGCCGACGCCAGGATGCCACTGCCCGTGTACGGGATGTCCAGGCATTCCAGCAGGCCTTGCATGCTGCCGTCCTCACCGCCACGGCCGTGGAGGATGATGAAGGCGCGGTCGATCTTCTCGCTTTGCAGGCGCGCCAGCAGGTCATCGCCCACGTCCAGGCCGAACGCGTCCACGCCCGCGCCTTGCAGGGCTTCCAACACGGCGGCGCCGGACTTCAGCGAAACCTCCCGCTCGGCGCTCTTGCCGCCGTAAAGCACGGCCACGCGCCCGAAGTCCTCCGGGGCAATGGTCGATAGCAGGGAGGATGAGGTGCAGACTGTCATTTCGATTTCCCCTCGCCGGCTTGATCAGCGGCGAACAACGGACTTTTCAGTAATTGCGGGGCGAGCCCGCCGATATCGCCGGCGCCCTGGCACAGCAGGATGTCGCCGGCACGCAGCAACGGTTTCACCAGCGGTGCCAATTCGACACCGCGCTCGATGTAGATCGGGTCCAGCTGGCCGCGCTGGCGGATGCTGTGGCACAACTGGCGGCTGTCGGCGCCCGGAATCGGCTCTTCGCCGGCCGGGTACACTTCCATCAGCAGCAGCACGTTGGCGTCGGCCAGCACCTGGACGAAGTCGTCGTACAGGTCACGGGTACGGCTGTAGCGGTGCGGCTGGTAGACCATCACCAGGCGGCGCTCCGGCCAGCCACCGCGCACGGCGCTGATGACCGCCGCCACTTCGCGGGGGTGGTGGCCGTAGTCGTCGACCAGCATCACACTGCCGCCGTCCACCGGCAGCTCGCCGTACACCTGGAAGCGCCGGCCCACGCCCTGGAAACCCGACAGGCCCTGGACGATGGCTTCATCACTGACACCTTCATCCGTGGCGATGGCGATGGTGGCCAGCGCGTTGAGCACGTTGTGGTTGCCAGGCATGTTCACCGACACGTTCAGCGGCTCACGGTCGCGGCGCAGCACGGTGAAGTAGGTCAGCATGCCGTCCTGGCGGATGTTGATGGCGCGCACGTCGGCTTCTTCGCTGACGCCGTAGGTCAGGGTGGGGCGGGCGATCTGCGGCAGAATCTCGCGCACCACCGGGTCGTCCAGGCACACCACGGCCAAACCGTAGAACGGCAGGTTGTGGAGGAAGTCGACGAAGGTTTTCTTCAGTTTGTTGAAGTCGCCACCGTAGGTTGCCATGTGGTCGGCGTCGATGTTGGTGACCACGGCCACCAGCGGCTGCAGGTGCAGGAAGCTGGCATCGCTTTCATCGGCTTCGGCGATCAGGTAGCGGCTGGTGCCCAGCTGCGCGTTGGTACCGGCGGCGTTCAGGCGGCCACCGATGACGAAGGTCGGGTCCAGGCCGCCGGCGGCGAACACCGAGGCGATCAGGCTGGTGGTGGTGGTCTTGCCATGGGTGCCGGCCACCGCGATGCCATGACGGTAGCGCATCAGCTCGGCGAGCATCTCGGCGCGGGGCACCACGGGAATACGGCGCTCAAGGGCAGTGGCCACTTCCGGGTTGGACGTGTTCACGGCGCTCGACACCACCAGCACGTCGGCGTTGGCAGCGTTCTCGGCGCGGTGGCCGATGAAGATGTGCGCACCGAAAGACTCCAGGCGCTCGGTGACCGGCGACGCTTTCAGGTCGGAGCCCGACACCTGGTAACCCAGGTTCAGCAGCACTTCAGCGATGCCGCACATGCCCACGCCACCGATACCGACGAAGTGGATGCGACGGATGCGGCGCATTTCCGGCTGCGGCATGGCTTTCTGGTTCTCAACCATGGGCCACCTCCAGGCAGACATCGACAACGGTACGGGTTGCATCGGGCTTGGCCAGGCGGCGTGCGGTACTCGCCATGGTGTTGAGTTTTTCCGGTTGCATCAAAACCTCGTTCAGGCGCTCAGCCAGCTCGGCTGCGCCGGTTGTCGCTTGTGGCATCAGGAAGGCAGCGCCTTCGCGGGCCAGATATTCGGCATTGCGGGTCTGGTGGTCGTCGATGGCATGGGGCAAGGGCACCAGCACCGACGCCAGGCCGGCGGCGGCCAGCTCGCTGACGGTCAGCGCGCCGGCGCGGCAGACCACCATGTCGGCCCAGCCATAGGCCTGGGCCATGTCCTTGATGAAGGGCGCCACCTGCGCCTCGATACCGGCCTCGCGATAACGCTGGGCGGTCACTTCATCGTGCTGCTTGCCGGACTGGTGGAACACTTCGGGGCGAATGGCCTCGGGCACCAGTGCCAGGGCGGCAGGGATCAACTTGTTCAAGGGTTCCGACCCCAGGCTGCCACCGGTGATCAAGAGCCGCGGCTTGCGCCCGGCCAGGCCCTGGCGCGGGGTTTCCAGGAACAGTTCGGTGCGCACCGGGTTACCGGTGGTGCGGCGCTTGGCGGACGCTGCGAAGGTGTTGGGAAAAGCCTCGCAGATACGGGCCGCCAGGGGGGCCAGCAAGCGATTGGCGGTACCGGCCACGGCGTTCTGCTCGTGGACGATCACCGGCACGCCGCTCAGGCGCGCGGCCAGGCCACCAGGGCCTGTCACGTAGCCGCCGAAGCCGACCACGCACACCGGTTTGAGCTGGCGCATCACCTTGCGCGCCTGCAGCAGCGCGCGCACCAGCACGAACGGGGCCTTGAGCAGCGACAGCTTGCTCTTGCCACGCAGGCCGGCGACATTGATCAGGTGCAGCGGCAAGCCCGCCTGCGGTACCAGTTCGTTCTCGATGCCGCGCGGGGTGCCCAGCCAATGCACGGTATAGCCGCGGGCCTGGAATTCCCGGGCACACGACAGCGCCGGGAACACGTGCCCGCCAGTGCCGCCGGCCATGATCAATACGTTACCGGCCACGGGCAGGCTCCTCGGCGAAGTCGCTCTCGTTGAACTCGGTTTCTTCACTGCCCAGGTGCGTGCGGCTCTCCCATTCGATACGCAACAACAGACCCAGGCAGGCACAGCAGATCACCAACGAGCTGCCCCCGTAGCTGAGGAACGGCAGCGTCAGGCCCTTGGTCGGCAGCAGGCCGACGTTCACGCCGATGTTGATCAGGAACTGGCCGATCCACAGGAACGACAGACCGTAGGCCATGTAGGCGGCAAAGAACTGCTTGGAACGCTCGGCCCAGACACCGATGTACATGCCGCGAATACACACGAACACGAACAGTGCCACGGTGCACAGCGAACCGACCACGCCCAGCTCTTCGGCCAGCACCGAGAACACGAAGTCGGTGTGCGCTTCGGGCAGGTAGAACTGTTTCTGCACGCTGTTGCCCAGGCCGGCGCCCAGCCAGCCGCCACGCCCGAACGCGATCAGTGCCTGAGTCAGCTGGTAGCCGGAACCAAACTGGTCGGCCCACGGGTCGGTGAAGGTGGTCAGACGCGCCATCCGATACGGCTGCGCCTGCACCAGGATGAACACCGCGGCCACGGCCAGCACCACCATCAGGGCGAAACGGAACAACCCTACTCCACCCAGGAACAGCATGGCCGCCGCGGCGCCCATCATCACCACGGTGGCACCGAAGTCAGGCTCCATCAGCAACAGCACGGCCATCGGCAGCAGCACGATGAACGGCTTGAAGAAACCCATCCAGGTTTCGCGCACTTCCTTCTGTTGCCGGATCAGGTACCCCGACAGGAAGATCACCACGAACACCTTGGCCACTTCGGAAGGCTGCACGTTGAACGCGCTGAAGCCGATCCAGCGCATGGAGCCGTTCACCTCGCGGCCGATGCCGGGCACCAGCACCAGCACCAACAGGCCGAAGGCGCCCAGCAGCATCAACCAGCCCAGGCGCTGCCAGGTGGCGATGGGAATCATCATGGTGACGCCGCAAGCCCCCAGGCCCAGCACCAGGTACACCAGGTGGCGGATCATCATGTACAGCGGGTTGCCCGATTGCACCGCGGCGACTTCGGAGGAGGCCGAGGTGATCATCACCAGGCCCAGGCCCAGCAGGGCCAGGCAGCCGGCCAGCATCGGGAAGTCGACATCGATGCCACGGCCGGTAATCAGCGGCGACGGGTATGGCTTGATCACGCCAAAAATCATGACAAGCCCTCCACGGCCTGGGCGAACAGGCGCCCACGCTCTTCATAGTTCTTGAACATGTCCAGGCTCGCGCAGGCTGGCGACAACAGCACGGCATCGCCGGGCTGGGCCAGGGCCGCGCATTGTTCGACGGCTTCGTCGAGGGTCTTGACCCGCACCAGCGGCACACGGTCGCCCAGGGCGGCGGCAATCAGTTCAGCGTCGCGGCCCAGCAGCACCACGGCGCGGCAATGGGCAGCCACCGGTGCCTGGAGGCCGGAGAAGTCGGCACCCTTGCCATCACCACCAGCCACCAGCACCAGCTTGCCATCGATGTCGGCACCCAGGCCTTCGATGGCGGCCACGGCAGCACCGACGTTGGTGGCCTTGGAGTCGTCGTAGTAGCTGACGCCGTCACGCTCGCGCAGCCATTGGCAACGATGGGCCAGCCCGGCGAAGGTACGCAGCGTAGCCAGCATCGGCTCGAACGGCAGGCCTACGGCGTGGCCCAGGGCCAGGGCAGCCAGGGCGTTGGCCTGGTTGTGCGAACCGCGGATCTTCAGCTCGCTGACCGGCATCAGGTTCTGGAATTCGAACGCCAGGTATGTCTGGCCGTTCTCTTCGCGCAGGCCAAAGGCCTTGAAGTCGGGCTTGTTCAGGCCGAAGGTCCAGCACGGCAGCCCCTCGCCCATCAGGGGGCGGGTCAGGGCGTCCTGGCGGTTGTAGACCACCTGGCGTGCGCCACGGAAGATCCGGTGCTTGGCCAGGTGGTACGCCGGCAGGCCGCTGTAACGGTCCATGTGGTCTTCGCTGATGTTCAGCACGGTGGCCACTTCGGCATTGAGCTGGTCGGTGGTTTCCAGCTGGAAGCTCGACAGTTCCAGCACGTACAGTTCGACGTCGTCGGCCAGCAGGTCGAGGGCCGGGGTGCCGAGGTTGCCGCCCACCGCGACGCGCTTGCCGGCGGCAGCGGCCATGTCGCCCACCAGGGTGGTGACGGTGCTCTTGGCATTGGAACCGCTGATGGCGACGATAGGCGCTTGCGCGTTACGCGCGAACAGTTCGATGTCACCCGACAGCGTCACGCCACGGGCGGCCGCCTGCTGCAGCGCCGGCGTGGCCAGCGCCAGGCCGGGGCTGACCAGCAGCTCGCTGGCGCGGCACAGGAACTCCACGTCCAGCTCGCCGCAACGTACTTCCACCTGCGGGTAGTCACGGCGCAGCGTCGCCAGCTCCGGCGGATTCGCGCGCGTGTCGGCCACGGCAAAGGCAACGCCCCGGCGCGCCAGGAAGCGCACCAGGGACATGCCGCTCTTGCCGAGGCCGACAACGATGCGGAATTGGTCAGAAGCGATCAGAGACACTCGTTTCTACCTCAGTTTCAGGGTGGCAAGGCCGAACAGCACCAGGATCACGGTGATGATCCAGAAACGGACGATCACGCGCGGCTCGGGCCAGCCCTTGAGTTCAAAGTGGTGGTGGATGGGCGCCATGCGGAACACACGGCGACCGGTCAGTTTGAAAGAAGCCACCTGAATGACCACTGAAAGGGTTTCCATCACGAACACGCCGCCCATGATGAACAAGACGATTTCCTGGCGAACGATGACCGCGATGGTGCCCAGGGCCGCGCCCAGCGCCAGTGCGCCGACGTCACCCATGAACACTTGCGCCGGATAGGTGTTGAACCACAGAAAGCCCAGGCCGGCGCCGATCAGCGCGCCACAGAACACGATCAGCTCGCCAGCGCCTGGCACGTACGGGATCAGCAGGTAGTCGGCGAACTTCACGTTACCCGACAGGTAGCAGAAGATGCCCAGGGCGCCGCCTACCATCACGGTCGGCATGATGGCCAGACCGTCCAGGCCGTCAGTGAGGTTGACTGCGTTGCTGGAGCCGACGATGACGAAATAGGTCAGCACCACGAAGCCCACGCCCAGGTAGATGCTGGCGTCCTTGAACATCGGGATGATCAGGGTGGTTTCCACGGCGCTTGGCGCAGTGACGTACAGGAAGATCGCAGCGCCCAGGCCGAACACCGACTGCCAGAAATACTTCCAGCGGCTTGGCAGCCCACGCGAGTTCTTCTCGATCACCTTGCGGTAGTCGTCCACCCAGCCGATGCCGCCGAACAGCAGGGTCACCAGCAGTACGGTCCACACGTAGCGGTTGGTCAGGTCGGCCCACAACAGGGTGCTGACGCCAATGGCCGACAGGATCAGGGCGCCGCCCATGGTCGGGGTGCCGGATTTTTTCAGGTGCGATTCTGGGCCGTCGTTACGCACGGCCTGGCCGATCTGACGAATCTGCAGGGTACGAATCATCCAGGGGCCCAGCCACAGGGCCAGAGACAGCGCGGTCAGCACACCCAGGATCCCGCGCAGGGTCAGGTACTGGAAGACCGCGAAGCCTTTGTAGAACTGTTGCAGATACTCCGCCAGCAGCAGCAGCATTAATGTTTCTCCCCGCTGGAACCGCACAAGGCCGCCACGACGTTTTCCATCGCAGCGCTGCGCGAACCCTTGATCAAAATAGTGATGTTTTTGCCCTGTTCGGCGCCAAGCGCTGCGATCAGGTCAGACTGAGTGGCGAAATGCCGGGCGTTGGCGCCGAACGCGTTTACCGCGTGCAGCATGTTCGGGCCCACGGCATACAGGGCGTCGACCTTGCCCCGGGCGTACTCGCCCACCTGCCGGTGCCCTTCTTCTGCCCACTGCCCCAATTCGCCGATGTCTCCGAGCACCAGGACGGTGCGGCCGGAAAAGCCGGCGAGTATATCAACGGCAGCGCACATTGAGGTGGGGTTTGCGTTGTATGTATCGTCAATTACCCGCAAGCCGGCGGCAGTGACCTGGGCCACGGTACGGCCCTTGACCGGTTGCACGCTTTGCAGGCCGTTGACGATGTCGTCGATGGCCAGGCCGAACACATGGGCCGCGGCGGCGGCGGCCAGAGCATTCTGCACGTTGCGGGTGCCCAGCAGGTTGAGCTGGACCCGCGCGGTACCTTGCAGGCCATGCAGGTTGAAGGCCGGGCAACCGCGCTCGTCGGCGCTGATGTCGCTGGCGTGGAAGTCGGCCGCGGTGTTGGTCAGGGCGAAACTGAGCACCCGACGCTGGCCGGCGCGGGCGTGCCAGATGCCGTAGGCCTTGTCGTCCAGGTTCAGCACGGCGGTGCCATCGGCGGCCAGGCCGTCGATGATCTCGCCCTTGGCCTGGACGATCTTGTCCGGGCCACCGAATTCGCCCACGTGAGCAGTGCCCGCGTTGTTGAGAATGGCCACGTGCGGCCGGGTCAGCCCCACGGTGTAGGCAATTTCGCCCAGGCGCGAGGCGCCCAGCTCGATGACCGCCGCGGTGTGCTGCGGTGCCAGTTCGAGCAGGGTCAGCGGCGCGCCCAGGTCGTTGTTGAGGTTGCCACGGGTGGCCAGCACTTCACCTTGGGTGCGCAGGATTCCGGCCAGCAGTTCCTTGACCGTGGTCTTGCCGCTGGAGCCAGTCACCGCAGCCACCGGGCGGCTGAACCGCGAACGGTTCAGCGCAGCCAGTTGGCCAAGGGCAACGCGGCAATCGGCGACCACCAGTTGCGGCAGGTCGGTGCCCGCCACTTCACGTTCCACCAGGGCCGCGACGGCGCCCTTGGCTGCAACGTCAGCCAGGTAGTCGTGGCCGTCGAAACGCGGGCCGGTGAGCGCCACGAACAACTGGCCTGGCACGATGGCACGGCTGTCGATGCTGACACCGGTGAATGCTACATCCTGGCCATGCAAACGCGCAGCCAATGGCTTGAGCAATTCCGCCAGGGACATGGGCTTAAGCATGATCCACCTCCCAGGTGGCCAGGGCACGGGCAGCCTCTTCCAGGTCGGAGAATGCCAGGCGCTGGCCGTTGATTTCCTGATAGTCCTCATGGCCCTTGCCCGCCAGCAGCACCACGTCGTCGGCCTGGGCCTGAGCGATGAGCTGAGCGATGGCGGGGCCACGGCCGGACACGAATTCGACCCGGGCAGCAGCGCTGAAGCCGGGGCGGATGTCACTGAATATCTGCAACGGATCTTCGCTGCGCGGGTTGTCGTCGGTGACCAGCACACGGTCGGCCAGACGCTCGGCCACTTCGGCCATCAGTGGGCGCTTGCCGCGGTCGCGGTCACCGCCACAGCCGAACAGGCACAGCAACTCGCCCTTGGCGTGCGGGCGCAGGGCTTGCAATACCTTGTCGAGGGCATCCGGGGTGTGGGCGTAATCGACCACTACCAGCGGCTGCTTGCCGCCACCCAGGCGCTGCATGCGGCCCAGCGGGCCTTCCAGCTGCGGCATGGCCTTGAGAATGTCGTCCAGCGGGTAGTCCAGCGCCAGCAAGGTACCCACCGCCGCCAGCACGTTGCTGAGGTTGAAACGCCCCAACAGGCGGCTGCGCAACAGGTGCTCGCCCTGGGCGGTGACCAGGGTGGCGCGCACGCCGTGGTCGTCGAACTCGGCTTCACGGCAGTACAGGGTCGCGGACGGGTCCAGCAGGCTGTAAGTGATCAGCCGGGATTCATGTTCTTCTTCAGCCAGGGTGCTGCCGAAAGCATCGTCCAGGTTCAGCACCCGGCAACGCAAGCCGGCCCAGCCGAACAGCTTGGCCTTGGCCGCGGCATAGGCCTGCATGCTGCCGTGGTAGTCCAGGTGGTCACGGCTGAGGTTGGTCAGCACAGCCACGTCGAACGCCAGTGCGGCGACGCGCCCCTGGTCCAAAGCGTGGGAAGACACTTCCATGGCCACAGCCTTGGCGCCGGCTTTTTTCAGGTCCAGCAGGGTCGACTGCACCGCGATCGGGTCCGGGGTGGTCAGGCGCCCGCTCTGCAGCGCTTCGTGGAAGCCGGTGCCCAGGGTACCGATCAGTCCGCAGCGCTGGCCGAGCAGATCCAGGGCCTGGGCCACCAATTGCGTGACGCTGGTCTTGCCGTTGGTGCCGGTCACGCCCACCAGGTTCAGCAGGCGGCTCGGGTCGCCATAAAAGCGCCCGGCGATGTCGGACAGCTGGCGTATCAGGCCCTTGACCGGAATCAGCGGCACATCGGTGATGGGCAGCACGGTGGCGCCCTCCACTTCATAGGCCACCGCCGCGGCGCCGCGTCCCAGGGCGTCGGCAATGTGTGCGCGGCCATCGACCTTGGCCCCCGGTACCGCCAGGAACAGGTCGCCGGGGCGTACGTCACGGCTGTCCAGGGCCAGTTCGCGGATCAGCGGATCGCGGCCGGCCTGGGCGAAGATCTTGCTCAGTGGCATGCTCATCAACCACGCCCTCCCTTGCTGGCCGCAGGCTGGGCCTGGGCTTGTTCCTGAGGGGTGTTCGGCAGGTTGTCGGGGGTCACGTTCATCAGGCGCAGGGTGCCGGACATGACCTTGCTGAACACGGGTGCCGACACCAGGCCACCGAAATAGCCGGCCTTGCTCGGCTCATCGATCACCACCACCACGGCGTAGCGTGGGTCGGCCACCGGGCCGAACCCGGCGAACAGCGAGCGGTAAGCGTTTTCGGTGTAGCCACGCGAACCAATGGTGGCCTTTCGGGCGGTACCCGACTTGCCAGCCACGTGGTAGCCCGGCACCCGCGCGCGGTATACGCCACGGGTGTCTTCGATCACTTGCTGGAGCATGCCCTGCAGGGTCTTGGCCACTTGCTCGGGCATGACGCGGGTGGCCTGCGGCTTACCGTCGACCTTGAGAATACTCAGCGGCACGATCTCGCCGTCGTTGGCGATGGCCGAATAGGCATGCACCAGCTGCAGGGCTGTCACGGAAAGGCCATAACCGTACGACAGGGTGGCGGTTTCGGCCTTTTTCCAGTCGCGGTGGTTGGGCAGGTTACCCACCCGCTCGCCAGGGAAGCCCAGGCCGGTGTACTGCCCCAAGCCCACTGCCGACATGGCACGGAAGATGCTTTCACCGCCGATGTCGAACGCTACCTTGCTCATGCCCACGTTGCTGGAGTTGATCAGAATGCCGGTCAGGTCGAGGATCGGACCCTCGGTCTTGGTCACGTCCTTGATGGTGTAGCGGCCGATCTGCAGGGTACCGGGGTACACTTCGACCTTGTCGGTAGGCTTCCAACGCCCGGTTTCCAGGGCCGCGCTCATGGAGATCGGCTTCATGGTCGAGCCAGGCTCGAACACGTCGGTGATCGCCCGATTACGCATGGACGCCGGGAACATGGTCTTGCGATTGTTGGGGTTGTAGGTCGGCTGGTTGACCATCGCCAGCACTTCGCCGGTCTTGACGTCCATGATCACCATGCTGCCGGCCTTGGCTTCGTTCTCGACGATGGCGTTGCGCAACTCGCGCGCGGCCAGGTACTGCAGCCGCAGGTCGATGGACAAGGTCAGGGTCTTGCCCGCCTTGGCGTTCTTGGTGACCTGCACGTCCTTGATCAGGCGGCCACGACGGTCCTTGATGACCTGGCGCTTGCCAGGCACGCCCGCCAGCCAGTCTTCGTAGGCCAGTTCCACGCCTTCGCGGCCGTGGTCGTCCAGGTCGGTGAAGCCAACCATGTGCGCGGTGACGTCACCGGCCGGGTAGAAACGACGAAATTCCTCGATGCCGTAGACACCAGGAACCTTGAGGTCGAGCACGGTCTGCCCCTGTTCGGGCGTCAGGCCCCGCACCAGGTAGATGAACTCCTTGGTGGCCTGGGCTTCCAGCCGGGCCGCGAGCTCGCGCGGGTCCTGGCCAAGGGCAGCTGCCAGCGCGGGCCACTTGGTCTTGTCCAGTTGCATTTCCTTGGGGTTGGCCCACAAGGTGGTGACCGGTGTACTCACCGCGAGGGGTTCGCCATTGCGGTCGGTGATCAGGCCGCGGTGCGCCGGAATCGGAATGTGGCGCACGCTGCGCGCATCGCCCTGCCCTTTGAGGAAGTCATGGTCGATGACCTGCAGGTCGACGATGCGCCAGACAATCGCGCCTACCATGATGCCCAGCAGCGATACGAGTACCCGGAACCGCCACGGGTACAGGGCTCCATCGAGCTTCATCATGGCGCCACCATCTTGATTTCGGCGGCATCGGGGATGCGCATTTTCAATTGGCCGCTGGCCAGCGCCTCGATCCGGCTGTGTGCCGTCCAGGTGCTTTGCTCCAGGATCAGGCGCCCCCACTCGGCCTGGGCCTTGTCGCGCTCGCTCAGTTCGTTGTACAGGCTGTTGAGCAACTGACGGTTCAGGTGCGCGCTATAGGACACGGCGATGGCCGAAACCAGCACGCCGATGAACAGCAGAAGCATCAGGAAGCTTCCGCCTGGCAAAGGCTTGGCAAAAAGCTTGCTCACCGCAACTTCTCCGCCACGCGCATGACCGCGCTGCGCGAGCGCGGGTTGGCCTTCAATTCAGCCTCGGAGGCGAACTGGGCCTTGCCGTGAACCTTGATCTTCGGCTCGAACGCCTGGAAGCGCACCGGCAGGTTGCGCGGCAGGTTGTCAGCCTCGCCCTTGGCCAGTTTGCGCATGAACAGTTTGACGATACGGTCCTCGAGCGAGTGGAAGCTGATCACCACCAGGCGGCCACCGACTTCCAGCGAATCCAGCGCCGCTTCGAGGCCCGCCTCCAGATCGGCCAGTTCGTTGTTGACGTGAATGCGCAGGCCCTGGAACGCACGGGTAGCGGGGTTCTTGCCCTTTTCCCAGGCTGGGTTGGCGACCTTGAGCACTTCGGCCAGGTCGGCGGTGCGTTCGAACGGCTTGACTTCGCGGCGTGCTACCACGGCGTTGGCCATCCGCTTGGCGAACCGCTCTTCGCCGTATTCCTTGAACACCCGGGCGATTTCCTCGGCGGGGGCATTGGCGATGAACTCGGCGGCACTGACACCCCGGGTGGGGTCCATGCGCATGTCCAGCGGGCCGTCGTTCATGAAGCTGAAGCCGCGCTCGGGGTCATCCAGCTGGGGCGACGAGACGCCCAGGTCCAGCAGCACGCCGTTGACCTTGCCCGCCAGGCCTTGGCTAGCAATTTCGCTACCCATTTCCGCAAAGCTGCGCTGCACAATGACAAAGCGGCCGTCTTCGGCCGCCAGCGCTTGCCCGGTGGCAATCGCTTGTGGGTCTTTGTCGAACCCCAGCAATCGGCCCTGCGGCCCCAGGTGCTGGAGGATCAGCCGGCTGTGACCACCCCGCCCGAAGGTACCGTCCACATAGCAGCCATCGCCCTGTATGGCGAGAGCCTCGACGGCTTCGTCAAGCAATACGGTGATGTGGTTAAAGCCGCTATCTATAGTCACAGAATCAAATCACGCAGTTCATCAGGCATGGCGCCCGGTTGTTGAATAGCTGCCAGGTCCGCTTCAGCAACAGCGTTCCAGGCATCCTCGTCCCACAGTTGAAACTTGTTCAGCTGGCCGACCAGCATGGCTTTCTTGTCCAGCTTCGCGTACTCGCGCAAACGTGGCGGAACCAGAAAACGCCCACTGCCGTCGAGCTCCAGGTCAACCGCGTTGCCAATCAGCAACCTTTGCAGACGGCGGTTTTCTTCCCGGAGCGACGGCAGTGCGCGCAGCTTTGTTTCAATTAATTCCCATTCGTCCAGCGGGTACACACAAAGGCAGGGGTCAACGGCATCGATGGTCACGATCAGCTGGCCATTGGAGCGCGAAACCAGCTCGTCACGATACCGGCTGGGCATGGCTAGCCGGCCTTTGGCATCGAGACTGATGGCATTTGCTCCGCGAAACACAGAGGCGCTTCCCCATTTTTTAGTTTTTTGTGCCTGAAAAACCCACTTTGTGCCACTTTCCGCCACTTGCGCACACTATAGGAATGCGCCCGTACCACCGTCAAGGCACGCTCGTAAGGAAAACCCTTACAGATCGGAGATTTAGGAGATAAAAGGAAGGCGAAAGGCTAATTCGAAGGAAGCGAAGGGGTATAAAGCCAAGTTAACTCAATGAGCTACGGGCCAAAGTTAAAGTGAATTATCAAGAGTAAGATTTTTTCGGTATTAGGAATCGGCTTCTGCTGTTGATTGAAGCCCAAGGAAGAAGGAGGTGGAGAGTCGATCTGTAAGCCGGGTTCTGTCGAGGACAGTCATTCCTCTACGATGGCCATCACTGGACACCTTTAGCAACCTACCCGGTTCCAACGCGGGCCGCGCCATATGGAACCCTATTTGGTCTTGCTCCGAGTGGGGTTTGCCTAGCCACGCACTGTTACCAGACGTGCGGTGCGCTCTTACCGCACCTTTTCACCCTTACCGGCACCGAAGTGCTTAGGCGGTTATTTTCTGTGGCACTTTCCGTAGGCTCGCGCCTCCCAGGTATTACCTGGCACTCCGCCCTATGGAGCCCGGACTTTCCTCCCCCCGCTTTTGCGGAACAAAAGCAGGCAGCGACTGTCCAATCGACTCTCCGCCGACAAGGTTACGGAATAGCGGGGGAAGCTGCAAGCATTAAGCGTGCGGCTCGCAGCGCGCTTCCTGGCTATCAGTTGCCTTTCTGCCGCTCCAACGCCACCTGATACAACACGTTCTTGCGCGCCCCGGTGATCTCCGCCGCCAGCGCCGCCGCTCGTTTGAGTGGCATCTCCTTGAGCAGCAGGTCCAGCACGCGCATCACCTCGGCGCTGACCGCCTCATCACTGTCGGGCGCCGTCCAGCCCGCCACCAGCACCACGCACTCACCTCGCTGCTGATTGCTGTCCGCCTCCACGAACGCACGTAATTCGGACAGTGGCAGGCCTTTCAATGTTTCAAAAGTTTTCGTCAGTTCACGCGCCAGCAATGCGGGGCGATCAGGCCCGAATACCGACTCCATGTCCTGCAGGCACTCCAGGATCCGATGCGGCGCTTCATAAAAGATCAGCGTGCGCGGCTCTTCACGCACCTGCTCCAGGCGCGAACGACGCCCCACTGCCTTGGCCGGCAGGAAACCTTCGAAAATGAACCGGTCCGACGGCAGGCCCGCCGCCGACAGCGCCGCGATCAATGCGCAGGGGCCAGGGACCGGCACCACCTGGATACCCGCGGCACGCACCTGGCGAACCAGGTGGTAACCGGGGTCGGAGATCAACGGCGTGCCGGCGTCGGAGATCAGCGCAACACTCTCGCCCGCGCGCAGCTTGTCGAGAAACCGCCCGCCCTCATCCCGCTCGTTGTGCTCGTGGCACGCGGCAAGGGGGGTGTTGATCCCGAAGTGTTGCAGCAGGCGGATAGAGTGACGGGTGTCCTCGGCGGCGATCAGCGCCACGTCGCCTAGAATCTTCAAGGCGCGGGCGCTCATGTCATCCAGGTTACCGATGGGCGTGGCCACGACATAAAGCGTTCCCGTGGCGGAATTCGAAGCACCTGCAGCAGTCACAGCACACACCTGTCGTTGGCAAAAGCGGCATTGTAGCCTGCCATGCCAGCCGCCGGCCAAAAAAGCCACCCGGCAAAACCCTGAATGACCTTTGGTGCGGCTTTCATGCCTGTGACATCGCACCAGGCGCCATGCTTGGGTACAATTGCCGGCCTAACCGATCGAGTATCAGGAAGATATACATGACAGCTTGCCTGCGGCTGCTCTCAGCCCTTTGCCTTGCCATGTTGCTGGCCGCCTGCGCCAGCTCGCCCTCCAGCAACCTGGGCGAACTGCCACGCACCCCCGATGCTACCATCGAGCAACTGCTGGGCCAGGCCGCCTCGGCGAAGACCCCGGCCGAGGCATCGGTGTTGCGCCTGAGCGCCGCCGACCTGGCCTACCGCCAGCATGCCAATGATCGCGCCGGCCAGATCCTGGCCCAGGTCCAGGTAGAGCAGTTGAACGCTGGCCAGCAGATCATCGCCAGCACCCTGGCCGCTGAGCTGGCCTTGGCGCGCAACCAGCCCAAGGAGGCGTTGAACGCCCTCAACCACCCGAGCCTGCAACGCCTGGGCGAAGCGTCGGTGGAGCAGCAGGTACGCACCCACACCGTCCGCGCCCGCGCCCTGGAGGCCGATGGCCAGACCTTGCCCGCTGCCCAGGAGCGGGTGTTCATCGCCCCCCTGCTCAGCGGTGACGCGGCAGCGGCCAACAGCGACGCTATCTGGGCACTGGTCAGCAGCCTGCCCGCCGATCAACTGCAAACCACCGGCACCGACGACCTGGCTGGCTGGCGGAACCTGGCCCTGGCCGTGAAAAGCGCCGGCACCCTGGACCAGCAGAAAGCCGCCATCAACGACTGGCGCAACACCCACCCGGGCCATCCAGCAGCCAAGCAACTGCCCGCGGCCCTGACCAAGCTGATGGAACTGACCAGCCAGCCGCTGACCAAGATTGCCCTGCTGTTGCCACAACAAGGCCAACTGGCGTCGGTGGGCAAGGCCCTGCGTGACGGCTTCATGGCCGCCTACTACCAGGCCCAGCAGGCAGGCCAGAAGCCGCCTGTGGTCGAGGTGTTCGACAGCTCGCGCGTGACCTCCATGGACGACTTCTACCGCCAGGCCCAGGCCGCTGGCGCGCAAATGGTGGTGGGCCCGCTGGAGAAGCCGCTGGTCAAGCAACTGGCCGGCCGCCCGCAACTGCCGCTTACCACCCTGGCGCTGAACTACAGCGACACCACCGCTGCCAACCCGCCACAGCTGTTCCAGTTCGGCCTGGCCGCCGAAGACGAAGCCCGCGAAGTGTCGCGCCGCGCCCGTGCTGATGGTCTGCACCGCGCCGTGGCCCTGGTGCCGCGTGGCGAGTGGGGCGACCGCGTGCTGGCAGCGTTCCGCCAGGACTTCGAAGCCAACGGCGGCAGCCTGCTGGGCTCCCAGCGGGTCGACCAGCCAGTCGCGCTGGCCCAGCAGATCGGCGACCTGATGCAGGCCCACCAGGGCGCCAACGGCTCCAACGGTTCGCGCCGCCAGGATGTCGACTTCATTTTCCTGGCGTCCACTCCCCAGCTGGCCCAGCAGATCAAGCCGACGCTGAATTTCCAATACGCCGGTGACGTGCCGGTGTATGCGACGTCCAACGTATACAGCGCCAGCGGCGACACCTCGCAGTACAACGACATGAACGGCGTACGCTTCTGTGAAACCCCGTGGCTGCTGGACAACGCCAACCCACTGCGCCAGCAGGTCGTGCGCCAGTGGCCCCAGGCCGGTGGCAGCCTGGGCCGGTTGTACGCCATGGGCGCCGACGCCTTCGGCCTGGCCCCACGCCTGGAACAACTCAAGGCGCTGCCAGACAACCGCATGCAGGGCCTGTCGGGCAACCTGAGCGTGAATGCCGGGCAACGCATCGAGCGCCAACTGCCATGGGCACAGTTCAACGGCGGCCAGGTCCAGCGCCTGCCGGACACCGCCCAGTAATGCCTGCCGCCTCACCGCGCCAGGCAGGCCTGGAGGCCGAAGCGCAAGCGCTTGCCTACCTGCAGCAGCAGGGCCTGCAACTGCTTGCGCGCAACTGGCTGTGTAAAGGCGGCGAGCTTGATCTGGTCATGCTCGATGGCGATACAGTAGTATTCGTCGAAGTTCGTTACCGCCTGCACGCACAATGGGGCGGCGCGCTCGAAAGTATCGATGCGCGCAAGGTGGCCCGGGTAGTCAACGCTGCCCATCTGTATCTGCACAAGGAAGCGCGCTGGGCCAACCACCCCTGCCGCTTCGACGTGATCGCCCTGGAAGGCACTGCCAGCAAGGACATGCGCCTGAATTGGCTACGCAATGCGTTCGAGAGTTGAACAATACGGCTCGAACGCGACTGAACCACCCCTTTACTTACGTTTTTGCTCTTTGCTTTGCGGGCTGCACATTCATGTGCCGGGACGCTGAACCGCGCCCGACCAGCCGCCCTAATTAAGGTCACATTGATGGACATGCAATCCCGAATTCGCCGGCTTTTCCAGGCCAGTATCGATACCAAGCAACAGGCGATGGAAGTCCTTGCACCGCACATCGAGCAAGCCAGCCAAGTGATGGTCAATGCCTTGCTCAACGAAGGCAAGATGCTGTCGTGCGGCAACGGCGGCTCTGCGGGCGACGCCCAGCATTTTTCTTCCGAATTGCTCAACCGTTTCGAGCGCGAGCGTCCGAGCCTGCCGGCCATCGCGCTGACTACCGACAGTTCGACCATCACCTCGATCGCCAACGACTACAGCTACAACGAAGTCTTCTCCAAGCAGATCCGCGCCCTGGGCCAGCCCGGTGATGTGCTGCTGGCGATTTCCACCAGCGGCAACTCGGCCAACATCATCCAGGCGATCCAGGCCGCACATGACCGCGAAATGATTGTCGTAGCCCTGACGGGCCGCGACGGTGGCGGCATGGCTTCACTGCTGCTGCCTGAAGACGTCGAGATCCGCGTACCGGCCAACGTCACCGCACGTATCCAGGAAGTCCACCTGCTGGCGATCCACTGCCTCTGCGATCTGATCGACAGCCAATTGTTCGGGAGTGAAGAATGACCCCTAACCGCCTGGGCCTGATGGCCCTGACCCTGTGCCTGAGCCTGACCGGCTGCAGCTCGTTCCTGACCGCCACCCGCGACAAGCCGATCGAGGACGATCGCGGCACCCGCACCTTTGGCAGCAAGATCGACGACTCACTGATCGAAACCAAGGTCTCGGTCAACGTGGCCAAGGCCAGCCCCGACCTGGACCAGAACTCTCACATCGTGGTCAGCAGTTTCAACGGTATCGTGCTGCTCGCCGGCCAGACCCCACGCGCCGACCTCAAGGCCATGGCCGAACAGGCCGCCAATGGCGTGCAGCGCGTCAAGCGCGTGCATAACGAACTGCAGGTGATGGCCCCCTCCTCGATCCTGGCGCGGAACAACGACGCCTGGCTGACCACGAAAATCAAGACTCAGATGCTGGCCGACGCCAGTATTCCGGGATCGCGCATCAAGATCATCACCGAGAACGGTATCGTCTACATGCTGGGCCTGGTGACCCAGAAGGAAGCAGCCCAAGCCGCGGCCCTGGTGCAGGGCGTGGGTGGCGTGCAGAAGATCGTCAAGCTGTTCGAATACATCGACTAAAGGCAGATTCGCGCTGCAAGCCAAAAGCTTCATGTCTGAAAAAAGGCGATCCACACGGATCGCCTTTTTTGTTACTTGACCACCTTCAAGCTCGGGCGCCCGGCAGGGCGCTGTGGGCGGCCTCCGTCGGGTGGCAGGTCGTCGTCGGAGACGGCATGCACTTCGAACCCGCTGTCTTCTTCCTCTTCCATCATCGATGGCTCGAGGTCGAAGACCATGCCCTGGCCATTCTCGCGCGCGTACACGCCGAGAATCGCGCCAATGGGCACGTACAGGGTATGGGCAACGCCGCCGAAGCGGCCCTCGAAGCTGACCGCTTCGTTGTCCATGTGCAAGTGGCGAACCGCCTTGGGCGATACGTTCAGCACGATCTGGCCGTCACTGGCGAAGCCCTTGGGGACCTGCACGGAACGGAATTCGGAGTTGACCAGCATGTGGGGCGTGCAATCGTTGTCCACGATCCATTCGTAGAGTGCACGCACAAGATACGGACGACTGGAGTTCATCAACGGCTCCTTCAAACCTAGCGCATTTCACGTTCAGCGGCCGAGAGGCTAGCCTGGAAGGCCTCACGGGCAAACTGACGCTCCATATAGTCCAGCAGCGGCTTTGCAGGCCGCGGCAATTCGATACCCAACATCGGCAATCGCCAGAGTATGGGCAGTAGACAGCAATCAACCAGACTTTGCTCCTCACTGAGGAAGAAAGGCTTGTCGGCAAACAGTGGCGATACGCCGGTCAGGCTCTCGCGCAGTTCCTTGCGGGCCTGGACGCGGGCCGGCTCCTTGGCGCGTGGATCAAGGATCAGATCCACCAGCCCACACCAGTCGCGCTGGATACGATGGATCAGCAGGCGGCTGTTGGCCCGTGCGACCGGGTACACCGGCATCAGCGGCGGATGTGGGTAGCGCTCATCCAGATACTCCATCACAACGGTGGATTCGTACAGCGCCAAATCACGGTCTACCAGCGTCGGTAGACTGCCGTAGGGATTCACTTCAATCAATTTCGCCGGTTGCGAACCCGCAGGCACACTGATGATTTCGGCGCTGACACCCTTCTCGGCCAGCACGATGCGCACCCGGTGAGAATAGTGGTCAGCGGGGTCGGAGTAACAGGCCAACCGATTGGTCACGCCCATGGCGGTCCTCCTCGCGTGGAAAAAACATGAATATCACAAAAACGCGCGCGCCCCTGAAACACTCCTTTGGCGAATGTGAGGGGCGCGCGCATTTAACTGCAAATCTTACCGCATATTCAATGAACGTCCTTCCAAAATTCACGTTTGAGCAGGTAAGCAAAAATGAACAGGATCGCCAGATACAGCAACACGTAAGCGCCGATGCGCTCGCTGGCGAGCTTGTTGGGGTTGGCCGAGTAGGCCAGGAAGGTCACCAGGTTGTGAATCTTGTCATCGAACTGCTCCGGCGTGAGGCTGCCGGTCTTGGGCAGCAACGTCAGCTGATCACAGGCTTCGTGGGTCAAGGGCGCACCGGTGAGCGGGTCGTACTGTTTCTTGCCGTCGGTCTCCACCTGTACCTGCTTGCACCCCATCACCTGGCGCCCCTGGAGGCCTGCCAGCACGTTGGGCATGCCCACATTGGGGAAGACCAGGTTATTCACGCCCCAGGGCCGTGAAGGGTCTTCGTAGAAGGCACGCAGGTACCCATACAGCCAGTCAGTGCCGCGCACCCGCGCCACCAGGGTGAGGTCCGGCGGCGCCGCGCCAAACCACGCCTTGGCGTCTGCCGGCTGCATGCCGATGGTCATGTGGTCACCAATCTTGGCACCGGTGAACACCAGCTTTTCCAGCATCATGTCATGGGGAATGCCCAGGTCATCCGCCACACGCTCATAGCGCTGGAACTTGGCACTGTGGCACCCCATGCAGTAGTTGACGAAGGTGCGCGCGCCGTCCTGCAGCGCGGCCTTGTCAGTGAGGTCGATGTCGACCTTTTCCAGCGCCGGCCCCCCTTCGGCAGCCAGTACCACGGCAGGCAAGAAGACCAGCACGAGCAACGCTATTATTTTTTTCATCAGCCAGTCACCCTTTCCGGTACCGGTTTGGTTCGCTCGAAACGGGTGTAGAACGGCATCAGAATGAAATAGGCGAAATACAGCACCGTGCACACCTGGGACACCAGCGTTCGCTCGGGTGTCGGCGGTTGCACACCCAGGTACCCCAGCGTCATGAACGACACGCAGAACAGCGTCAGCGCTACGCGGCTGACCCAGCCCTTGTACCGCATGGACTTGACCGGGCTGCGGTCCAGCCACGGCAGCACGAACAGCACGGCGATAGCCGCGCCCATGGACATGACCCCCAGCAGCTTGTCCGGCACTGCCCGCAAGATCGCGTAGAACGGCGTGAAGTACCACACCGGGGCGATGTGCTCCGGTGTCTTGAAGGCGTTGGCCTGTTCGAAGTTGGGCTTCTCCAGGAAATAGCCGCCCATCTCCGGGAAGAAGAACACGATGGAGCAGAACACGAACAGGAACACCACTACCCCGACGATATCCTTCACCGTGTAGTACGGGTGGAAGGCGATGCCGTCCAGCGGCACGCCGTTTTCATCCTTGAGCTTCTTGATTTCGATGCCATCGGGGTTATTGGAGCCCACCTCGTGCAGCGCCAGGATGTGCAGCACGACCAACCCGAGGATGACGATGGGCAAGGCAATCACGTGCAGGGCAAAGAAACGGTTCAAGGTGATACCGGAAATCAGGTAGTCGCCGCGTATCCACTGGGTCAGGTCGTTACCGATGACCGGAATGGCGCCGAACAGGGAAATGATCACCTGCGCGCCCCAGTACGACATCTGCCCCCACGGCAACAGATAACCCATGAAGGCCTCGGCCATCAACGCCAGGTAGATCAGCATGCCGAAGATCCACACCAGCTCCCTGGGCTTCTTGTAGGAGCCATACAGCAGCCCACGGAACATGTGCAGGTAAACGACGATGAAGAACGCTGACGCCCCCGTGGAGTGCAGGTAACGCAGGATCCAGCCGTAGGACACGTCGCGCATGATGTACTCGACCGACGCGAACGCTTCTTCGGCAGAGGGGGTAAAGCTCATGGTCAGCCACACACCGGTGACGATCTGATTGACCAACACCAGCAGCGCCAGGGAGCCAAAGAAGTAGAAGAAATTGAAATTTTTCGGCGCGTAGTACTTGGTGAGGTGCTCTTCCCACATTTTGGTGGCAGGGAAACGGGCATCCACCCAGGCCATGAATTTGCTCATCACGCTTTCTCCTGGTCAACGCCGATGACAATCACGTCGTCCGATTCGTACGAATGCGGTGGCACCGCCAGATTCAGCGGCGCAGGCTGGGATTTGTACACCCGGCCGGCGAGGTCGTAGTGGGAGCCGTGACAAGGGCAGAAATAACCGCCTACCCAGTCCTTGCCCAAGTCGGCCGGGGCCACCTCGGGGCGGAAGGTCGGCGAACAGCCCAGGTGCGTGCAGATACCGATCACAATCAGTACCTGCGGCTTGATGGAGCGCAGCTTGGGGTCGACGTAGGCTGGTTGGGTGGAGTTCCTGGACTCGGGATCGGAAAGACGGTCTTCGATCTTGCCCAGGTTGGCCAGGATCTCGTCGGTGCGGCGCACCACGAACACCGGCTGGCCGCGCCATTCGGCGATGACCTGCTGGCCGGGCTCGACCTTGCTGATGTTGAACTTGACTGGCGCCCCCGCCGCCTTGGCCTTGGCGCTGGGGAACCAAGACCCGACGAACGGGACCGCAGCCCCTACCGCTCCTGCTGCGCCAACCACGGATGTGGCCGCTACGAGGAAGCGACGCCGGCCTGCATTCACGCCGTCATTGCTCATTCAGTCCTCTCCCATCAGCATTTCGTGGCCTGTTGCAACAGGCATTCACATTGTTGGTTCCATCCGGCCGGCGAGGTCAGCACCTGAAAATCTGCCGAATGGTAGTTACAAGCCCAGACGCAGACAAGGGAAAACCCGTGGCAAACGGCCGCACCCCTGTCCAGGCAACCTGTGCAGGCGTGGCAAGCCGCCACGCGAAGACTTCACAAGCCGCCATTAAGCAATAGCACTTGGTAGTCTAGTCGACATAAAAAAAGCCCGATTCCAACGGAACCGGGCTTTTTCTTGAACGGAGTCGCGAGGCGTAAAATTAACGCTTCGAGTACTGCGGACGCTTACGCGCTTTACGCAGGCCGACTTTCTTACGTTCAACTTCACGAGCGTCACGAGTGACGTAGCCAGCTTTACGCAGGGCGCCACGCAGGGTCTCGTCGTACTGCATCAGGGCACGGGTGATACCGTGACGGATCGCACCGGCTTGACCGCTGACACCACCACCGATAACGGTGACGTAGATGTCGAACTTCTCGGTGGTCTCGGTCAGTTCCAGCGGCTGACGAACTACCATGCGGGCAGTTTCACGGCCGAAGAACGTGTCCAGGGAACGGTTGTTGATGGAGATGTTGCCAGTGCCCGGACGCAGGAAAACGCGTGCGGTTGCAGTCTTGCGACGGCCAGTGCCGTAATTTTGAGTCGCCGACATAATGAACTATTCCGTTAAATCTTCAGTTCTTGGGGCTGCTGAGCAGTATGAGGGTGTGCAGCGCCCGCATAGACTTTCAGCTTACGGTACATGTCGCGACCCAGCGGGTTCTTAGGCAGCATGCCTTTTACCGCGGTCTCGATCACGCGCTCAGGGGCCTTGGCGATCAGCTTCTCGAAGTTGATCGACTTGATGCCGCCCGGGAAACCGGAGTGGAAGTAGTACATTTTGTCAGTGGTTTTAGCGCCAGTGACACGAACCTGCTCAGCGTTGATGACGACGATGTAGTCACCGGTGTCAACGTGAGGAGTGTATTCTGGTTTGTGCTTGCCACGCAGACGGCTCGCGATTTCAGTAGCCAGACGACCCAGGGTCTGACCAGCAGCATCAACGACGAACCAGTCGCGTTTTACTGTTTCCGGTTTAGCAGTAAAAGTTTTCATTCTTTATAGCCTCGAAGGCCGTCCAGCAAAAATAGACGGCAGATCTTACTGAATAGTGCGTACTTTGACAAGTCAAAGGCAGCCGGATACAGACGCTATCGGGGGCTCGGGTCAGCGCGTCCAATACACGGCAAGATTCTTCGGCGAGCGGCGCATCACTTCCACTGCAGAGAGAGGGGGCGAATTATCCAGATTGCGAAAAAAATATCAACCTGCTTTTATGATTCCTTTTGCCTTGAGGAGAAGCAGATGGATTACCGCCGACTGGGACGCACCGACATCAACGTCAGCGCCCTGTGCCTGGGCACCATGACCTGGGGCGAGCAGAACACCGAGGCAGAGGGCTTCGCGCAGATCGAGCGCGCCAAGCAGGCCGGAATCAACTTCATCGACACGGCTGAAATGTACCCCGTGCCCCCTCGTCCGGAAACCTACGCCAGCACCGAGCGCATCATCGGCAACTACTTCAAGCGCACCGGCGACCGCGCCGACTGGGTACTGGCCAGCAAGATCGCCGGCCCCGGCAACGGCATCGCGCACATTCGCGACGGCGAACTGCGCCACAACCGCGCGCACATCGTCCAGGCCCTGGACGCCAGCCTCAAGCGCCTGCAGACCGACTGGATCGACGTGTACCAGCTGCACTGGCCCGAGCGCAGCACCAACTTCTTCGGCAAGCTGGGCTACCAGCACACCCAGGACGACCTGATCACCCCGCTGGAAGAAACCCTGGAAGCCCTGGACGAGCAGGTCAAGGCCGGAAAGATTCGCCACATCGGCCTGTCCAACGAAACGCCGTGGGGCACCATGAAGTTCCTGCAACTGGCCGAAAGCCGTGGCTGGCCGCGGGCGGTGTCGATCCAGAACCCCTACAACCTGCTCAACCGCAGCTTTGAAGTGGGCCTGGCGGAAATCGCCATTCGCGAACAGTGCGGCCTGCTGGCCTACTCGCCCATGGCGTTCGGCATGCTCTCGGGCAAGTTCGAGAACGGCGCCAAGCCTGCCGGCGCGCGCCTGACCCTGTTCAGCCGCTTCAGCCGCTATTCCAACCCACAGAGCGTGGCCGCCTGCAGCCGTTACGTGGCCCTGGCCCGCGAGCACGGCCTGGACCCGGCGCAAATGGCCCTGGCGTTCGTGACACAGCAGCCGTTCGTGACCAGCAACATCATCGGTGCCACCTCGCTGGAGCAACTGGACAGCAACATTGCCAGCTTTGGCCTGAAACTCACCGATGAAGTGCTGGAAGGCATCGAAGCCATCCACAAGGATCAACCAAACCCTGCCCCCTGATGGGAAAAGGGCTGCAAGCTGCCCTAAATGATCGAGCGGGCGATGATTTCCTTCATGATTTCATTGGTGCCCGCATAGATGCGCTGCACCCGTGCGTCCGCCCAGGCGCGGGCCACGGGGTATTCCCACATGAAACCGTACCCACCATGCAGCTGCACGCACTCGTCCAGCACCTTGCACTGCAGGTCCGAGCCCCAGTATTTGGTCATCGCCGCCGTGGGCACGTCCAGTTCACCCTTGAGATGAAGTTCCAGGCAGCGGTCGATGAATACTCGGCCAATCTGCACCTCGGTGGCCATTTCCGCCAGTTTGAAACGGGTGTTCTGGAAGTCGCTGACGGCCTTGCCGAAGGCTTTGCGGTCGCGGGTGTAGTCCAGGGTCCACTGCACGGCCGCTTCGGCCGAGGCTACCGCGCCAATGGCCACGGTCAGGCGTTCCTGGGGGAGTTCCTGCATCAGGTAACTGAAACCCTGCCCGGCCTGCCCCAGCAGGTTGTCCTTGGGAACGCGCACGTTCTGGAAGAACAGCTCGGCGGTGTCCTGAGCCTTCATGCCAACCTTTTCCAGACGCTTGCCCTTGTCGAACCCAGGCGTACCCGCCTCCACCAGAAACAGGCTGGTGCCTTTGGCCCCGGCTTTGGGGTCGGTCTTGGCCACCACGATCACCAGGTCTGCCAGCAGCCCGTTGGTGATGAAGGTCTTGGAGCCGTTGAGCACGTACTCGTCGCCGTCCAGCACGGCATTGGTCTTGACCCCCTGCAAGTCCGAGCCGGCACCCGGCTCGGTCATGGCGATGGCGCCCACCAGCTCGCCACTGACCAGGCGAGGCAGGTACTTGTGCTTCAGGCTTTCGCTGCCGTAATGCAGGATGTAAGGGGCGACGATGTCCGAATGCAGTGAAAAACCGACGCCACTCAGGCCCTGGCGGCTGATCTCCTCGATGACAACCGCGCTGTAGAGAAAATCAGCGCCCATGCCACCGTACTCCTCGGGAATGTGCGAGCAGAGCAACCCGGCCTCCCCCGCCTTGTTCCAGAGGCTGCGGTCGACGTGGCCGCGCTTTTCCCACTGGGCATGAAACGGCGCAGCCTCCTTTTCGAAGAACTTGCGCACACTGTCACGAAACAGTTCATGGTCGGAGCTGAACACTGTCCTGGGAATCATCTGACACCTCTGGCTGAGCAATCCGTGGTAGATAGCAGAGCCTAGGCGCAGCGGCAGGGATCTACACTGGACACAACCGCCAAAAAATAAGACGATCCAGCCGCTGATTGACCACTATCTCTTATAAGAATAATCAACATGATGTTTACCCCGAATACCCCGTCCTTACGGCGCGTGAGCATTCTGGCCATCGACAAGGTCTTTGCCTCGACGCTGATGCACGCCAAGGATTTCTTCCACCTGGCCAGCCTGCGTTACGGCAAGCAACTGGGCCAGGGCCTGACTTCACTGTTCGAAACCCGCCTGATCAGCCCCGACGGCCAACCCGTGATGACCTTCAGCGGCGTGCAAGTGCCGGTGGACGGCACCCTGGAAGATGCCGACGTGATCGTGCTGCCCGCCTTCTGGGATGATTTCGACGCCCTGTGCCTGCGTTATCCGCAAGTGCTGCCGTGGCTGCGCGAACAACATGCCCGCGGCGCGGTGTTGTGCGGCGAGGCCAGCGGCGTGTTCTGGCTGGCGGAAGCCGGCCTGCTGGACGGCAAGGAGGCAACCACCTACTGGCGCTTCTTCGGCCAGTTCGCCGAACGCTTTCCCAAGGTGATCCTCAACCAGGATAAACACCTGACCGACGCCGATAACCTGTACTGCGCGGCCGGCACCACCTCGGCCTGCGACCTGTACATTTACCTCATCGAGCGTTTCTGCGGCGCCAGCGTGGCGCAGGCGGTATCGCGCGACATCCTCTACGAGGTGCAGCGCAACTACACCCCCGGGCGCATGGGCTTCGGGGGGCAGAAACTGCACCAGGACCTGCTTATCCTGCAGATCCAGCAATGGCTGGAAGAACACTTCGCCGACAAGTTTCGCTTCGAGGACGTGGCGCGCGAACATGGCATGAGCATCCGCAACTTCATGCGCCGGTTCCAGAACGCAACCGGCGACAAGCCGCTGCATTACCTGCAACGGCTGCGCATTGAAACGGCAAAGGGCTTGCTGTCAGGGTCGCGCAAAAGCATCAAGACCATCAGCTATGAGGTGGGCTACGACGACGCGAGTTTCTTCGCCCGGCTGTTCCGCCAGCACACAGCGCTGTCGCCGAACCAGTACCGCCAGCAGTTCCTGCAAGAAGCTTGATACTGCGCCGCGCCCGCTCCCGCAGGCTACCCCTATCCGGGAGGCCTGCGGGAGCGGGCGAAGCTCGGGAAAAGCGCGCCGTCGATGTTATGGCTTGTGCGCGCGCGACAGGAATTCGTGCGACTGCATTTCCAGCAACCGGCTCAGGGTCCGCTGGAATTCGAACGTCAGGCGACCACCGGTGTACAGGTCTTTCAACTCCACCTCGGCCGAGATGATCAGCTTCACGTTGCGGTCGTAGAACTCGTCCACCATGTTGATGAAGCGCCGGGCGATGTCGTCGGTGGCCACGCCCATTTGCTCCACGCCACTGAGCAGCACGGCGTGGAAGATCTTGCCCAGTTCGATGTAGTCGTTCTGGCTGCGCGGGCCGTCGCACAGTTCACGGAAGTCGAACCAGGCCACGTCGTCACAAGTCTTCAGCGCGATGATTTCGCGGTTCTCGATGATCAGCTTGTCGTTTTCAACCGCCTGGGTGCATTCGGGGGTGAGCGCCTTGAAGCTCTTGCGCAGGCTGTCGGCAGCCGCTTCGTTGAGCGGGTAGTGGAACAGTTCGGCCTGCTCCAGGTGGCGCAGGCGATAGTCCACGCCGCTGTCGACGTTGACGATCTCGGTGTTCTGCTTGATCAGGGCAATGGCCGGCAGGAAACGGGCGCGCTGTAGCCCATCCTTGTACAGGCCGTCCGGAACGATGTTGGAGGTGGCCACCAGGGTCACGCCATTCTTGAACAGTTCCTCCATCAAGGTGCCCAGGATCATGGCATCGGTGATGTCGGAGACGAAGAATTCATCGAAGCAAATCACCCGTGCTTCCTCCGAAAAGCGCTTGGCGATCACGGTCAACGGGTTCTTCTCGCCCTTGAGGGTGCGCATTTCCTCGTGCACGCGCTTCATGAAGCGGTGGAAGTGGGTACGCACTTTTTCCTTGAACGGCAGCGCCTCGAAGAAAGTGTCCACCAGGTAGGTCTTGCCCCGCCCCACGCCGCCCCAGAAGTACAGGCCCTTGACCGGCGCCTGCTCCTTCTTGCCGAACAGCTTGCCGAACAGGCCCGGCTTGCTGTCGTGCGCGGCGATCAGGTCGTCGTACAGACGCTGAAGGTGACGCACTGCCGTTTCCTGCGCAGCATCATGGAAGAACTCGGGGCGTTTGAGGTCAGCTTGATATCGTTCTAGAGGCGTCATATTCGTTAGCAGGGCAACAAAAACGGGCCGTCACTGTAACGACGGCCCTGGCTTATGGCAATTAGACTTGCGACAGTTGGTCGCATTAATCCTGTTGGGGCTGCAAGGCAAGGCGCAGAGCGTCTACCGCGGCATCGCGGGTGGCGGTGTCGGCGAACGCGGGGCTTTCCCCCACGCAGGCGTCGTCCAGCCATACGGTGAAGGCGTTGCCTTCGCTACGCACGTCCAGCGCCGCACCACTTTGCAGCTGCTTGCTGGCCTGGCCGGCCGCCTTGCCGTCGGCAAAGTTGCGCGACAGCAGCAATTGCTCACCATCGGCGCCCAGCAAGCGGAAACGGAAGCTGCCGTCTTCGTCACGGAAGCTGACGAAACGGGCGGTCTTGGCGGCCTTCTTCTTCGTCGCAACGGTGGCCTGGGCCTGCTCACGGAACGAACGCAGGCCCACGGCTTCGCGCAGCTCGCCGAGGAACGGCGTGGCCACTTCGCGGGCCTTGGCGGCGCCGGCCAGCAGAATGTCTTCCAGGTCGGCCGGGCGGGCGATGAACTGGTGATACTTCTCGCGGGCTTCGCCCAGTTCGGTATCGAGCAAGGTGAACAGGCGGCTCTTGGCCTCGCCCCACCCCAGGCCCTGCAGCAGCTCTTCGCGGAACTCGGCTTCCTGGGCCGGGGTGGCGAAGGCCTGGAACAGGGTGAACAGGTGCGAGTTGTCCGGATCTTTCGCCTCGCCCGGCGCGCGCGAGTCGGTGACGATGCGCGAGATGGCGTCCTTCATGTCCTTGGCGCTGGTGAACAACGGGATGGTGTTGTCGTAGCTCTTGGACATCTTGCGCCCGTCCAGGCCCGGCAGGGTCGCCACGCCCTCTTCGATCAGGGCCTCGGGCATCACGAAGAACTCGCGGCCGTTGCCGAACAGGTGGTTGAAGCGCTGGCCGATGTCTCGGGCCATTTCCACGTGCTGGATCTGGTCACGGCCGACAGGCACCTGGTGGGCGTTGAACATCAGGATGTCGGCGGCCATCAGCACCGGGTAGCTGAACAACCCCATGGTGACGCCCGCGTCCGGGTCTTCACCGGCCTCGACGTTCTTGTCCACCGACGCCTTGTAGGCATGGGCGCGGTTGAGCAGGCCCTTGCCGGCCACGCAGGTCAGCAGCCAGGTCAGCTCGGTGATCTCGGGAATATCGGACTGGCGGTAGAACGTCACACGGTCGGTATCCAGGCCGGCGGCCAGCCAGGTCGCGGCGATCTCCAGGCGCGAGCGCTGAATGCGCAGCGGGTCGTCGCACTTGATCAGCGCGTGGTAGTCGGCCAGGAAATAGAACGAGTCGGCGTCGCTCTTGCGGCTGGCGACAATGGCCGGGCGGATGGCGCCGGCGTAGTTGCCCAGGTGCGGCGTGCCAGTGGTGGTGATGCCGGTCAGGATACGAGTGGTCATGGTCTGATTCTTGTCGGTCTGCATTCAGTTCGAAAGGCGTGGCAGGACCCGATCTTTCAGGTCGGTCAGCTTGCCATGAAAAAAGTGTCCGCATTCTGCCACTTTCAGCAGCTCATGGGGGCGTTGCAGCTGCTCGGACCAGGCATACACCAGCGCGGGGTCCACCACTTCGTCGGTTTCCGGTTGTACCACGGTCAGCGTCCCGCCCACGGGCAGGCTATGCTCAGGGCCCAGGCGCATCACGGCCGGGGCGATCATGAACAGGCGCTGCACGCTCTGGCCAGCCGCCTCCAGGCGGCCGCCCAGGCTGGCGGCAACGAACCCGCCGAACGAGAAGCCCAGCAGCGTCAGGGGCAGGTCCGGGTGCTGGCGGCACAGCCAGGCGGCGGCCGCCTGAGCATCGTCTATCTCGCCGTTGCCCATGTCGTGACTGCCGGCACTCTGGCCGACGCCGCGGTAATTGAAACGCAAGGTTACAAAACCGGCATCACGGGCGGTGCGCTGCAAGGTCGAGATGACCTTGTTGAGCATCGTGCCCCCCTGTACCGGGTTCGGATGGCAGATCAGGGCAACGCCCCGCGCATCGGCGGTATCCAGGTAGAGCGCTTCGAGCTGGCCTTGGGGGCCATCGATGAAAACGGGGGTTTCGCGGATCAGCAAGGGGGTACTCCGTGACCTCGATAGGGGTCGACTCGTCTAGTCGAAGGATTCTGTCTGGCATATTTGCGATTGCTCGCGGTATACAGCGCAGGTTAGAGCCGTTAACGTAAAGCAAAGCCGTTTATAGAGGAAGGACTCGTGGAACACTCGCTCTTAGTTTGGTTGTTGCCGACTATCGCCCTCGTCGTGGGTGTCGTGATTGGCCTGGTCGTCGCCCGCCTCGTGCCCAATGCCGCCCCCAGCAGCACTCAGCGCCAGCTGGACGAGATTCAGGAACGCTTCGACAGCTATCAGAATGACGTGGTCACCCACTTCAACACAACGGCTTCGCTGGTCAAGAAGATGACCCAGAGCTACCAGGAAGTGCAGGAACACCTGGCCGAGGGTGCCAACCAGCTGGCCCTCGACGAGCTCACCCGCCAGCGCCTGCTGGCGGCCCTGCACGCCGAACCGGCCGGCCCGCGCGAACGCCTCACGCCGCCACGCGACGCCGAGCCTCCACGCGACTACGCGCCCAAGGCGCCGAACTCGCCCGGCATGCTGGACGAGCAGTACGGGCTCAAGCGCAAGTAAGCGCCGCCTGTTGAACAAGGAGCCTTCGGGCTCCTTTTTTGTGCAATTGAGCCTACGACCATCCCCTGTGGGAACGGGCGCAGCCCGGTCCCACGCGGCAGGGCCGGCGCACGACTGAAAAGGATTTTGCGACATGACAACTCATGGCAACTGGCTGCGCCCCGCCCTGCTGGCCGCGCTGGTGCTGGTATGGCTATGGACTGCGCTCGTCTGCCTGGGCCCTGGGTTTGACTGGGGCGTGCGGATAATGGGCGAGGCCGGGGTCAGCGGCTGGCCGGCGACGGCCAGCGTGGTGGGCGGTGCCCTGTGCGATGCGCTACTGGGGCTGGGGTTGCTGGTGCGCCGCTGGCGGCGCCAGGCACTGCTGGCGCAACTGCTGTTGATGCTGGGCTATACGCTGTTCATCAGCGTCGTTCTGCCCCGCTATTGGCTTGACCCTTACGGCGGCGTGTCGAAGAACCTGATACTGCTGGTGGTCACACTGTGGCTGTATCAGCAGGAGCCACGCCCGTGAGCCTGTACATCATCCTCAAGACCTTGCACATCCTCTGCTCGACCGTGTTGTTTGGCACTGGCCTCGGTTCTGCATACTACGCCCTGCGCGCATGGCGCAGCGCCAATGTGGCGGTCATCGCCAGCACTTTCCGCCACCTGGTGTTCGCCGACTGGGCGTTCACCGCCACGGCAGCCGTGTTCCAGCCCCTCAGCGGCCTGGGGCTGGCGCACCTGGCCGGCTGGCCGCTGCAGAGCCCCTGGCTGGTGTGGAGCCTGGGCCTGTACGTGTTTGCCGGGCTGTGCTGGCTGCCCGTGGTGTGGCTGCAGATTCGCGTGCATCGCCTGGCGGAAACGGCGCTGGCACAGGGTACCGCCATGCCCCTGCAAGCACGGCGGTACATGGCCTGGTGGTTTGGCCTGGGCTGGCCGGCGTTCCTGGCCTTTATCGCGATTTTCTACCTGATGGTCGGCAAGACCCTCTGACCACCCGCTTCAACCCTTGGGCTCCAGGTCCAGGAACAGGTGGTCCAACGGCGCCTCGATGCGGCTACGCAGAATGGCGATGACTTCTTCGCCCGCCGCGTCCTGGGCCATCTGCCTGCTCAACCCATCCAGGCGCTGCGCTGCGGTTTTCAAATGCGCCCGCTCATAGGCCGAGGCCAGGCCACGGGCCTGGGCGTAGTGAAAATGGGCGTACCACAGCGGCGTGCCCTCCAGGTCGGCGACCTCATACTCCTGCAGAAAATCACGCCCTTTCTTCAGCGCCTTGCGCTCGCCGATTCGGCGTATCCGGATGGCCTTCTGACGCAGCAGGTAATCGACGCGGGCCACGGTCGGCGGCTGGCGCTTGCTCATGTCGATGCGAATCAAGCGGCCCTCCTCCGTCAATTGCGCCGCCTTGTCGCGCAGCTCCTTGGCCCTGACCTCGGCGGACTGATGGGCAGGCAGGGCCACGTCTGTCTCGTTGCGCAACGTCAGTTGCCGGTCGATAGCGTCGGCGTGGTCATTGAGCTGGCGCGCGTAGGACAATAGCTGGTCTTCCACTTCCGACGGGATATATGGCTTGGCAGCCTGGCGCCACGCCGACAACACTTCCTTGTCTGCGGCCTTGAGCAAGCCCTGGCTTTTATTGACCACACTGTTCAGGGATTTCACCGGGGCCGCAGCGGACTTGTCCGGCTGCACTTCGGTCCAGGTGCCGGCCACGGGGTCTTTCTCGAAAGACGCCAGCACCTTGGATTCGATGGGGTCTACCATCTCGAATGTTTCCGCCGTGGCGCCCGCGCTCGTCGTCCGGCGCTTGCCGACCACCACCCCACGGCGCGCCGTGACGAAGAGGTTGGCGTTGCGCTCGGAGCGACGCTGCTTGCGCGTCATTTTTTCCTGCTCTTTGACCAACGGCACCAATTCCTCCTTGGCACTTGCACGCAGTTCGGCGATGAAGCCCTCCAGGCGGCCCATGGCCGTGAGATCCAACTGCGCCCCCAACTGCGTGCGGTAGTCGCTCAGCGCGTCCAGTGCCGCGGCATACTGTTGCTCGACACTATCGAGTACCTCCACCCGGTCGTTGAGGGTGAAATGCGCGCTCTGCTGCAGTTCGGCGTGGCTCAGTGCCGCCAGCCGCGCCGAACTGACCACGCTGTCGACCAGCCGGCTGGCCACCGGCAGTTCCGGGATGTGACGAACACACAACAGACCAAGACCATCAATCAGCAAGCCAATCCAGTTCTCGACGGGCAGGTCGATTTCATAGGACGTGGTCAGGGTTTTAAGCACCCGGTCGCCCTCAAGCGGCAGGCGTTCGAGCTGCTTTTTCCAGCCCCTCACTTCCTTGGTCAACCGCACCTGTTTGTCGGTGAGGTCGCTGCTGCGTTGAACGAAGTCGAAGAACAGCCGGGACTGTGCCGGTTCCACGTGCTGCGCTTGCAGTTCCATGCCCAGTGGCTCGGCTTCGCTGTTGATGATTCTGCTGCGCATGCGCAGGTTGATCAGCTCCTCGGTCCCCACCAGGTGCAGGAACCCCAGCAACTCGGCCTGCTCGCGAGTCCGATCGAAGCCGGGGTCCAGCGCCTTGAGTTCGATGCAAGCGGCGAGCACCTTGCGCAGTGATGCCAGATAAGGCTCCGTTTCGGCCGACAGGCGCTCGCGCAAGCGCTGAACCACTGCCAGATCGTTGGCCGCTGCAGCTACCCCGATCTTGCGGATCAGCACGTTGACCTTGACGTTCATCTCGGTACGCGTGGCATTGAACTCGCTGACGATGCGCCCGCATTCGAGCTTGCGGGCCAGGTTCTGCGCACGCTGTTGCTCGATGTTGCGCTTCGGGCTACCACCGCGCAGGCGCAAGCTCAGGTCAAGGCGCCAGCGGTGCACCTCATCGCGCTCCAGCCAAGGGCCGGGATGGTCGGGACGCGCGGTGTCGACGATGCGCGCCTGGCCCTCATCAAGGCTGACCTGAAAGAAATGCCCGTCCAGGCTCACCAGCCAACGCTGGCCATCCTGGTAAAGCCCTTGCAACGCGCCGTGGGGCACTGGTTCGCCCAACGTCGCGGGCTTGGCCACTTCAAACCCCATCAGCCGATCAAGGTCCTCGCGGGTCAAGCGGTGGTTGGCCCGCGACCAGCTGAAACTCAATTCACTGGCAACCTGGCTAGCCTCCACGGGCCGCAGATCGAATCTGGAGGCCACCAACGGTTCCACCGTGGCAGGCAGCGCTTCGGGATACGCCTTGATCCAGGGCGCTTGGCTGACGCCGTGAGTCAACAGCACCAGCGCGACATTGAAAAACAGATCGGCAAGGGTGTCAGTGACGGCCTCATTCTTGCCCTGTACACGGGCGTCCAGGGCGATACCCAGGCTGGTGATGGCCTGAATCATCCAGCCGGCCGTGGCCAAAGGTCCGGAAAATACGGGCAACAAGGCATTGAAGAGCGTCCAGGCCAATGCCTGATAATTGATCCAGCGGCTCTGCTCACTGGACAGGGACTGCCGCCTGGCCACCGTGATCAAGGCTTCCACACTTTGCTCATAGAGGCCAGCGAGCAACGGCCCCGCCATCGGCGCCAGGCTCAAGCGAGCGGGTGCCGGCGGCTCCAGCACGGCGGCGTCTGAACCGAGGCCAAAGCGCGCCACGTGCGGTTCCTTGAAACCACCCTGGGCATACACTTTGCGTGTGGCGGGCTCGAGCCAATCCAACACACTGTCCTGCAGCGCACCGGGCTCGGCAATGGCGTCCAGCAACGCCTCGCCACTGTCGAACTCCATCAACGCCGGCGTGAACAATGGCCGGTAAAGAACCTGGGTGCCGGTACCGTCCACGGCCCCCATCACAAACATGTTCTGCACCCGGTCAGGGGACCGGTTCGCCGCCGCCTTGAAGCCAAGGGTTTTCATCGATACGGCATGGCCGTCCACACTTGCCGCCTGTGGATGCGCCAGCACCTGGGCGACCAGGCGTTGGCCGCGCTCGGTGAAACCCTGCTGCTGGCGGATCTTGTTCTCCAGGGCAAGCATCGGCAGTTGAATGGCCAATTGTGCCGTGAAGTTGCTTTTGCGCCCCGCTGCTTCGACCTCATTGTCGCGCAGCCTGGCCCGCAGCATGCTGATGTAGGCCCCGCCGACATCCACCCGGGTCACCAGCGCCTCGATGGCCGCCTTATCGACCCAGGCCGGCAAGGTTGCCCCTTGCCTGGGCTCGACGATCAAATGGCCCCTGGGGCGACCTGCCAGGTTCATCACCGCCAGTTGGACCAGGCTGATGGTCTGGTCGACCATCGTCCTGTGCCCGCCGTCGACGATACTCATCGGCGCATCGGGCAGGGTGAGGATATGCACCTGCACATCATCGAGCAGTGTAACGGGCGCCTGTGGATGGGCCTTGGCGATCGCTTCGCTCAACGCTTGACGGGCGAACGTCATGATCGACGCGATACCATCGGTAAACACACGCCCACCCTGCTGCTGGCGCAGTATGGCCAGGTCGGCCAGATGCAGGGAGTACGCGCGCCGATCAGCGCTGCTCGCCGCCAGCAACCACTGGGGCACAGCGCCCTCCACGGACTTGAGTTCGGCCACCTCCTCGGCGGTATCCACCTCGAACAGGCAGGTCACGCGCTCCACTTGCCGCTCCAGTTCGCTGACGGTGCTGGCTTCGGCCCGGCAGCGCGCGCCCACTGCCTGCACGGCTGCCAGTTGCTGGGCGAGGATGGCCTTGGCCTGCACCTCGAACACGCTTTCATCAGGCTCATAGAGTGCCAGGCGGATGGCCGAGGGCGAGAACTGAGGCGGCAACAGCTTGGCCACACTGACGGCCAAGGCGTCCAGGCTGGCGAAGGCCTCGATACCCTTGAGGGGCGTATACAGCAGGACGACGTCTCGATCATCAAGGCTGACGTGCCGCTGAATCACCAGCGCATGGGTGACCTGCGCCACGCTGGCCGCATCGTCACCGGCAGGTTTTAGGCCGATCAGCGAGGCCCGCAGGGCATCGCCACTGTATTGCCTGCGGTGCAGGGCGTCGGGCAGTGTGACCAACGCCATGGCGGTGGCAGCCTGGTCCTGGTCCAGCGCCCCCGCCTTGTGGTCGCGCTCCACGCACCGCTTCAACCGGGTCTGCAGCCATGCGGCCAGCCACTTCCAGCGGTTGCCGCCGCCAAGCTGGACTACGTTCCAGTAATCACACAGGGCCTGCCCATGGACATTCAACAGTTGCGGGCCCCATTCGTTGACGATGCGCTGCACCTGCTTGATATCCACGGCCAGTGCGCCGGGCTGCTCAGCCCCACCTTCATGGGTCAGCAAGTGATAGCCCGGCATCAGCAGGATGTTTTCATCGACCAGGTAGCGGCGCATCAATGCGTCGGTCATCAGGGTGCGGTGGTAACCGCCGAACCGGCCAGTGCCAGGGTCCTTGATGGGCGCCAGCAGTTCCAGGCGCGCGGGGTCGATGGCCAAGTCGGGGTACAGCAGCGCCAACTGCATGGTCAGTACCTGCCGGGCGGCATCCTGCAAGGTCGGGCGCCCGGCGAAGTGCTTGCTGACACTGCTGGCCAGCGGCGCCAATCGTGCGACCTGGGCACTGAGGGAGTAGAGATCGTTCATGAACGGGGTCCTGTCTGGATGAGGTCCGCGCATCACACCGCGAACAACGCCCCGCCAGGTGGTAACGATCTACCGCTGGGTTTGCTTCCCCTGGAAACGACCAACCCCGCCGAAGCGGGGTTGGGTGAGCATGGCAGTGCTTAGATAGCGCCGCGCTTGCGCAACAGGTCCAGTACCTGCTTGACGCCTTCTTCCAGCGACACGCTCTGGGTGTCGACCACCAGGTCGGCATTGAGCGGCACGTCGTAGGGGAAGGACTCGCCGGGGATGTTGTCCCCGCCGGCGGCGTACAGCCCTTGCGGGTCACGCTCGGCGCATACCTGCGGTGAAGCCTGCACGTACACGGTCAACAAGCGGTCAGCACCGATCAGGGCCTTGGCCTGTTCACGGCCTTCGGCGTCCGGCGCCACGAAGGCAGCCAGGGTCAGCAGGCCCGCTTCGTTGAACTGACGCGCCACGTGGGCGGCACGACGCCAGTTCTCGGTACGGCCGGCACGGTCCTGCGGCAGGCCCTTGTTCAGGTCGTGACGCAGGTTCTGGCCGTCCAGCACGAACACCGCGCGGCCCATGTCGAACAGCTTGCGCTCCACGGCATAGGCCAGGGTGCTCTTGCCGTCATCGACGTTGCCACAGGTCAGGAAGCGCAGCAGCTCCTTGCGCTCGTGCTGGCCCAGGTAGGCGAGGATGTCCTCGCTGATCAAATCGGATTGGTGCGACATGGTCTGACCCTAACTTAGAAATAGCCTTGACGTTTCTTGTCTTCCATCGAACCGGCGCCATCGTGGTCGATGACCCGGCCCTGGCGCTCGGAAGTTCGCGTCAGGAGCATTTCCTGAATGATGTCGGTCAGGCTCTCGGCCTCCGACTCCACCGCGCCCGTCAACGGGTAGCAGCCAAGGGTACGGAAACGCACTTTCTTCTTGACGATCCGTGCCTTTTCTTCCTCGCTGAGGTGCTCGAGGATGCGATCGTCGTCGATCATGATCAGCGTGCCGTTTTTCTCGATCACGTCACGCTCGGCAGCGAAGTACAGCGGCACGATCGGGATGCCTTCCAGGTAGATGTACTGCCAGATGTCCAGCTCGGTCCAGTTCGACAGGGGGAACACGCGAATGGACTCGCCCTTGTTGACCTTGCCGTTGTAGACGTTCCACAGCTCGGGGCGCTGGTTCTTCGGGTCCCAGCGGTGCTTGCTGTCACGGAACGAATAGACACGCTCCTTGGCACGCGACTTTTCTTCGTCGCGGCGCGCGCCACCGAAGGCGGCGTCGAAGCCGTACTTGTCCAGCGCCTGTTTCAGGCCCTGGGTTTTCATGATGTCGGTGTGCTTGGAGCTGCCGTGGGTGAACGGGTTGATGCCCTGGGCCACACCTTCGGGGTTGACGTGCACCAGCAGGTCGCCACGGGAGATATCGATCTCGTCTTCCATGGTCAAAGTCACGGCCTGGCCAGGACCGGCCTGCTCCAGTTCGCCTTCGAAGGTGACGATGGATTTGACGCGGCTGCTCTTGCCCGATGGCAACACCACCACTTCGTCGCCCTTGTGCACGATGCCGCTGGCCAGGGTGCCGGCAAAGCCGCGGAAGTTCAGGTTCGGACGATTGACGTACTGGACCGGGAAACGCAGGTCGGTGAGGTTGCGGTCGGCAGCCACTTCCACGGTTTCGAGGATTTCCATCAGCGTCTGGCCGGTGTACCACGGCGACCGTTCGCTGTGATTCACCACGTTGTCGCCCTTGAGGGCCGACATCGGCACGAAGTGCAGGCTGGTCGGCTTCAAGGCGATACCTTCGGCGAACTTCAGGTAATCGGCCTTGATTTCCTCGAAAACGGCTTCGTCGAAACCCTTGAGGTCCATCTTGTTGATGGCCACGACGATATGCTTGATGCCCAGCAATGACGCAATGTAGCTGTGGCGGCGAGTCTGGGTCTGAACGCCATAGCGGGCGTCGACCAGAATGATCGCCAGGTCACAGGTAGAGGCACCCGTGGCCATGTTACGGGTGTACTGCTCGTGGCCGGGGGTGTCGGCGATGATGAACTTGCGCTTGGCGGTCGAGAAGTAGCGGTAGGCCACGTCGATGGTGATGCCTTGCTCGCGCTCGGCCTGCAGGCCGTCCACCAGCAGTGCCAGGTCGATGTCCTCACCGGTGGTGCCGACTTTCTTGGAATCACGGGTAATGGCTTCCAGGTGATCTTCGTAGATCATCTTGGAGTCGTGCAGCAGGCGCCCGATCAGGGTGCTCTTGCCAGCGCCCGACAGGCCGCTGAACAGCACGGTGGCGGGCTGCTGGCCAAAGCGCAGGGCACGCTCCTCGGTGGCCACATGGGCCAGTTTGCCGTGGTGGCTGGCCGAACCATGCGGCACCACTGGCGGTGCGATGATCATGCCAGCGCCGACGGTGCCGTTGGTCAGGCGGTCGATGACGATGAACGCACCGGTGGTGCGGTTGCTGTCGTAGCCGTCCAGGGCGATGGAGGCGTCCAGCGCGACCTTCACACGACCGATCTCATTCAGCGCCAGCGCGCTGCCCGGGCCTTCGGCCAAGGTGTTGACGTCGACCTTGTGGACGATGCTGGCGATGGAGCCCGGCACGTAGCTGGTGGCGCGCTTGATGTCGTATTTCTTGCCCGGCAGCATCGGCTCTTCCGCCATCCACACCAGCATGGCATCGAAGCTGTCGGTCACAGCTGGCACGTTATCGGCGTGCACCAGCAGGTCGCCACGGGAGATATCGATCTCGTCTTCCATGGTCAAAGTCACGGCCTGGCCAGGACCGGCCTGCTCCAGTTCGCCTTCGAAGGTGACGATGGATTTGACGCGGCTGCTCTTGCCCGATGGCAACACCACCACTTCGTCGCCCTTGTGCACGATGCCGCTGGCCAGGGTGCCGGCAAAGCCGCGGAAGTTCAGGTTCGGACGATTGACGTACTGGACCGGGAAACGCAGGTCGGTGAGGTTGCGGTCGGCAGCCACTTCCACGGTTTCGAGGATTTCCATCAGCGTCTGGCCGGTGTACCACGGCGACCGTTCGCTGTGATTCACCACGTTGTCGCCCTTGAGGGCCGACATCGGCACGAAGTGCAGGCTGGTCGGCTTCAAGGCGATACCTTCGGCGAACTTCAGGTAATCGGCCTTGATTTCCTCGAAAACGGCTTCGTCGAAACCCTTGAGGTCCATCTTGTTGATGGCCACGACGATATGCTTGATGCCCAGCAATGACGCAATGTAGCTGTGGCGGCGAGTCTGGGTCTGAACGCCATAGCGGGCGTCGACCAGAATGATCGCCAGGTCACAGGTAGAGGCACCCGTGGCCATGTTACGGGTGTACTGCTCGTGGCCGGGGGTGTCGGCGATGATGAACTTGCGCTTGGCGGTCGAGAAGTAGCGGTAGGCCACGTCGATGGTGATGCCTTGCTCGCGCTCGGCCTGCAGGCCGTCCACCAGCAGTGCCAGGTCGATGTCCTCACCGGTGGTGCCGACTTTCTTGGAATCACGGGTAATGGCTTCCAGGTGATCTTCGTAGATCATCTTGGAGTCGTGCAGCAGGCGCCCGATCAGGGTGCTCTTGCCGTCATCGACGTTGCCACAGGTCAGGAAGCGCAGCAGCTCCTTGCGCTCGTGCTGGCCCAGGTAGGCGAGGATGTCCTCGCTGATCAAATCGGATTGGTGCGACATGGTCTGACCCTAACTTAGAAATAGCCTTGACGTTTCTTGTCTTCCATCGAACCGGCGCCATCGTGGTCGATGACCCGGCCCTGGCGCTCGGAAGTTCGCGTCAGGAGCATTTCCTGAATGATGTCGGTCAGGCTCTCGGCCTCCGACTCCACCGCGCCCGTCAACGGGTAGCAGCCAAGGGTACGGAAACGCACTTTCTTCTTGACGATCCGTGCCTTTTCTTCCTCGCTGAGGTGCTCGAGGATGCGATCGTCGTCGATCATGATCAGCGTGCCGTTTTTCTCGATCACGTCACGCTCGGCAGCGAAGTACAGCGGCACGATCGGGATGCCTTCCAGGTAGATGTACTGCCAGATGTCCAGCTCGGTCCAGTTCGACAGGGGGAACACGCGAATGGACTCGCCCTTGTTGACCTTGCCGTTGTAGACGTTCCACAGCTCGGGGCGCTGGTTCTTCGGGTCCCAGCGGTGCTTGCTGTCACGGAACGAATAGACACGCTCCTTGGCACGCGACTTTTCTTCGTCGCGGCGCGCGCCACCGAAGGCGGCGTCGAAGCCGTACTTGTCCAGCGCCTGTTTCAGGCCCTGGGTTTTCATGATGTCGGTGTGCTTGGAGCTGCCGTGGGTGAACGGGTTGATGCCCTGGGCCACACCTTCGGGGTTGACGTGCACCAGCAGGTCCAGGCCCAGTTCTTCGACCATGCGGTCCCGGAACTTGTACATCTCCTGAAACTTCCACTGGGTGTCCACGTGCATGACCGGGAACGGCAGCTTGCCTGGGAAGAACGCCTTGCGTGCCAGGTGCAGCATCACGGCAGAGTCTTTACCGATGGAGTAGAGCATCACCGGGTTATCGAACTCGGCAGCCACCTCACGGATGATGTGGATGCTCTCTGCCTCCAACTGTTTCAAATGCGTCAGTTTGTCGACCATGGCTACTCACGGAATTACATTCGTTATGGACGGCCTGCGGGCCGTGTTCGAGCCGCCCACTCTAGCACAGCGGCCTCTTCTATCTAATTGGGTGGTTAGAACGAAGCAGTATAAGAATATGCCCGCAGGTTTGGCGGCGCCTGGCATCTCAGCCGGGCGTTGCCCCGTGTGGGGCTGGCGACTTCAGATCGGGTTGGGGCAATCGATGAAGATGTGCTCCACGGCGAAGCGCCGTGCCAGGTAGTCGCCCAGGGCCTGGACGCCATAGCGCTCGGTGGCATGGTGGCCGGCGGCGATGAAGCTGACGCCGTTTTCCCGGGCGCTGTGGAAGGTCTGCTCCGAGGCCTCCCCGCTGATGTACAGGTCGGCACCCGCGGCGATCGCCTGGTCGATGTAACCCTGCCCCCCACCCGTGCACCAGCCCACCCGTCGGATCATCTCCTGTCCCTCGATCAACAGGGGTTCACGGCCCAGGGCTTCCTGCACCCGGCGGGCAAAGTCGCGGGCGGTCACGGGCTCGACCAGCGAACCCACCAGGCCCACCACGCGCGGGTTGTCCGGGTCCAGTGGCCCTTCCACGGTGATGTCCAGCTGGCGCGCCAACTGTACGTTGTTGCCCACTTCCGGGTGCAGGTCCAGGGGCAGGTGGTAGGCCAACAGGCTGATGTCGTGCTTGAGCAGGGTTTTCAGGCGCCGCTGCTTCATGCCAACCACGCAGGGGTTTTCGCCCTTCCAGAAATAGCCATGGTGCACCAGCACCAGGTCCGCCCCGGCTTCCACCGCCGCGTCCAGCAGCGCCTGGCTGGCGGTCACGCCACTGACGATGCGCATCACCTGCGGACGGCCTTCCACCTGCAGGCCATTGGGGCAATAATCCTGGATTTTTCCGCTGCTGAGGTAGCGATCGGCTTCCTCCACCAGTGTGCTCAGTGCAACAGCCATAAAAGACTCCTAAATAGGCAGTTCAGAGCGGCGCAAGCCCTCGTATAATGGCGCCCATTATGAGCCTCCCCCCCGCCCTGGGGAATGGCTTGCGCTCCTTAGCAAATTCCCAGGATCCGTTAAATGTTCAAGGCACTGCGTTATTTTGGCTGGCCGCTGCTGACTGGTTTACTCATCGCCTTGCTGATCATTCAGCGTTTCCCGCAACTGGTGGGCTTGCCCAGCCAGGACGTCAACCTGCAACAAGTGGCCCAGAGTTCCTCCAGCGTGGTCCAGGGCCCCGTCACCTATGCCGACGCCGTGGTGCTGGCGGCACCCGCCGTGGTCAACCTGTACACCACCAAGGTCGCGAACAAGACCAGCCACCCCTTGTTCGAAGACCCGCAATTTCGCCGTTTCTTCGGCGACAACCTGCCCAAGCAGCGGCGTATGGAGTCAAGCCTCGGTTCGGGCGTGATCATGAGCCCCGAAGGCTACCTGCTGACCAACAACCACGTGGTGGCCAACGCCGACCAGATCGTGGTGGCCCTCAAGGACGGCCGTGAAACCCTGGCCCGGGTCATAGGCAGCGACCCGGAGACGGACCTGGCGGTGCTCAAGATCGACCTGCAGAACCTGCCCTCGATTACCATCGGCCGCTCCGACAATATCCGCATCGGGGACGTGGCGCTCGCCATCGGCAATCCGTTCGGCGTCGGCCAGACCGTGACAATGGGCATCATCAGCGCCACGGGCCGCAACCAATTGGGCCTGAACACCTATGAAGACTTCATCCAGACTGACGCCGCCATCAACCCGGGCAACTCCGGTGGCGCGCTGGTGGACGCCAACGGCAACCTGACCGGTATCAACACGGCTATCTTCTCCAAGTCCGGTGGCTCCCAGGGCATCGGCTTCGCCATCCCGATCAAGCTGGCGCTGGAGGTGATGAAATCGATCATCGAGCACGGCCAGGTGATCCGCGGCTGGCTGGGCATCGAAGTACAGCCGCTGACCCAGGAGCTGGCCGACTCCTTCGGCCTGAAAGACCGGCCCGGCATCGTCGTCGCTGGCATCTTCCGCGACGGCCCGGCGCAGAAAGCCGGCCTGCAACTGGGCGACGTCATCCTGAGCATCGACGGCCAGCCAGCCGGTGACGGGCGCAAGTCCATGAACCAGGTGGCGCGCACCAAGCCGAACGACCGCATCGAGATCCAGATCATGCGCAATGGCAAGGAGAAGAAGCTGACCGCCGAAGTGGGCCTGCGGCCGCCACCGGCGCCGAGTGCCACGGAAGAAGTGCAGTAACGATAAAGCCCGCGAAAGCGGGCTTTTTCATGGCCGGGGCGAACAGGCCGGCCTTGCTGGCAGAGGTTACAGCGCGTCGAGCAGTGCCTGATTCTGTTCGGGCGTGCCGATGCTGATGCGCAGAAACTGGGCAATGCGCGGCTGCTTGAAGTGGCGCACGATCACGCCCTTTTCACGCACTTTCGCCGCGATCGCAGCGGCATCCTGCTGCGGATGGCGGGCGAAGATGAAGTTCGCGGCCGATGGCAACACGTCAAAACCACGTTGGGTCAGTTCGGCCACCAGCTTCTCGCGGCTGTCGATCACCAACTGGCAGGTGCGCTCGAAGTATTCGCGGTCCTTGAACGAAGCCGCGCCGCCAACAATCGCCAGGCGGTCCAGCGGATAGGAGTTGAAGCTGTTCTTGACCCGCTCAAGCGCCTCGATCAGATCCGGGTGGCCAACGGCCAGGCCTACCCGCAGGCCAGCCAGGGAGCGCGACTTGGACAGGGTCTGGGTGACCAGCAAGTTGGGGTAGCGGTTGACCAGGGCGATGGCGGTCTCGCCGCCGAAGTCGATGTAGGCTTCGTCGACCACCACCACCGAATCCGGGCTGTTCTTCACCAGTTGCTCCACAGCGTCCAGTGCCAGCACGCAACCCGTCGGCGCATTCGGGTTGGGGAAGATGATGCCGCCATTGGGGCGGGCATAGTCTTGCACGCGGATCCGGAACTGCTCATCCAGCGCCACCGGCGCCGAGGCAATGCCGTAAAGGCCGCAGTACACCGGGTAGAAGCTGTAGCTGATGTCCGGGAACAACAGCGGCAGGTCGTGCTGGAACAGACCGTGGAAGATGTGCGCCAACACTTCGTCGGAGCCGTTGCCCAGGAACACCTGGTTGGGCTGAACGCCGTAGAACTCGCACACCGCCTGCTTGAGCAGGTCGCTGTTGGGGTCCGGGTACAGGCGCAGGTTGTCACCCAACTCGGCACGCATCGCTTCGATGGCCTTGGGCGACGGGCCATAAGGGTTTTCGTTGGTGTTCAGCTTCACCAGGTTGGCGACCTTGGGCTGTTCGCCCGGCACGTAGGGCACCAGTTCCTTGACGAAGGGGCTCCAGAATTTGCTCATGTCTCAGTTCCCTTGCTGGTCGTCGGCGAGAATGCGGTATTCGGCGCTGCGAGCGTGGGCGCTCAGCGATTCGCCGCGGGCCAGGATCGAAGCGGTCTTGCCCAGCTCGGATGCACCCTGTTGCGAACAGAAGATGATCGACGAACGCTTCTGGAAGTCATACACGCCCAGCGGCGAGGAAAACCGCGCGGTGCCGGAGGTCGGCAGCACGTGGTTGGGGCCCGCGCAATAGTCGCCCAGGGCCTCGCTGGTGTGGCGGCCCATGAAGATGGCGCCAGCGTGGCGGATCTTCGGCAACCAGGCTTGCGGGTCAGCCACCGACAGCTCCAGGTGCTCGGGGGCGATACGGTTGGCCACTTCGATGGCCTGTTCCATGTCCGCTACCTTGATCAGGGCGCCACGGCCATTGATCGACGTATTGATGATCTCGGCACGGTCCATGGTGGGCAGCAGCTTGTCGATGCTCGCGGCCACCTTGTCGAGAAACGCCGCGTCAGGGCTGACCAGGATGGCCTGGGCATCTTCGTCGTGCTCGGCCTGGGAAAACAGGTCCATGGCGATCCAGTCCGGGTCGGTCTGGCCGTCGCATACCACGAGGATCTCGGACGGGCCGGCGATCATGTCGATGCCCACCTGGCCAAACACGTGGCGCTTGGCGGTGGCCACGTAGATGTTGCCGGGGCCCACCACCTTGTCGACCTGCGGCACGCTCTCGGTACCGTAGGCCAGCGCGGCCACGGCCTGGGCGCCACCGATGGTGAACACACGGTCGACACCGGCGATGCACGCGGCGGCCAGTACCAGTTCGTTGACCTCACCACGCGGCGTAGGCACCACCATGACCACTTCGGTCACGCCGGCGACCTTGGCCGGAATGGCGTTCATCAGCACCGAGGACGGGTACGATGCCTTGCCGCCTGGCACATACAGGCCAGCGCGGTCCAGCGGGGTGACTTTCTGGCCCAGCACGGTGCCGTCGGCCTCGGTGTAGCTCCACGAGTCCTGCTTCTGTTTCTCGTGGTAGCTGCGCACGCGGTCGGCGGCTTTTTCCAGGGCCTGGCGCTGCTCGGGGGTGATGCGGGTCAGGGCCAGCTCCAGGCGCTCTCGGCCCAGGATCAGGTCAGCCATGGAGGCCACCTGCAAGCCATCGAAGCGCTGGGTGAACTCCACCAGCGCCGCATCGCCGCGCTCGCGCACCGCCTTGATGATGTCGAGCACGCGCTGGTTGACCGAGTCGTCGGACACGCTTTCCCAGCTCAGCAGATGATCCAGATGGCGCGCGAAGTCCGGATCAGTGGCGTTGAGTCGACGGATTGCTGTGGACGTGGTCATAGCGGGCCTCAATAGTTGGCGAATGCTGAAAATAGCAAATCTCAGGCGCCGCTAGACTACCAAGCCATCCGCGTGGGCACCTGAGAATTCTGGCTATGACACGGATAGATGGGCGCGACTCAAGGCCGCGCATGTGGGTCAGCCGCGGTGTCGCGACTCCACCGCCTTGCGCAGGGTATCGATCAGTGACTGGATGCGGGCGTGCTGCATCTTCATCGACGCCTTGTTCACCACCAGGCGCGAGCTGATGGTGGCGATCAGCTCCTGGGGCTCCAGGCCGTTGGCACGCAGGGTGTTGCCGGTGTCGACCACATCGATGATCTTGTCGGCCAGGCCCACCAGCGGGGCCAGCTCCATGGACCCGTACAGCTTGATGATGTCGACCTGGCGGCCCTGTTCGGCATAGTAGCGCTTGGCGACGTTGACGAATTTGGTGGCCACGCGCAGGCGGCCCTTGGGCTCTGGCGCGCCAATGGCACCGGCGGTCATGAGTTTGCACTGGGCAATCTGCAGGTCCAGCGGCTCATACAGGCCCTGGCCGGTGTATTCCATCAGCACGTCCTTGCCGGCGACGCCGAGGTCGGCGGCGCCATGCTCGACGTAGGTCGGCACGTCGGTGGCACGCACGATCAGCAGGCGCACATCGTCCTGGGTCGTGGGGATGATCAGCTTGCGGCTCTTATCCGGATTCTCGGTCGGAACAATGCCCGCCTCTGCCAGCAGCGGCAGGGTGTCATCGAGAATGCGGCCCTTGGACAGCGCGATGGTCAACATGGAAAACGTCTTTCCTTAATCAGGATTGTGCCCGGTCGCAACCGGCGCCGGGCCACTGCCGGCCCCTGGGGGTCCGGCTGGACAGATTCATGGGGCGCGTCCCTGCGCCCGAAAACAGCTTAGCCCGGTACGCGACGGATCTTGGCGCCCAGCATCTGCAGTTTTTCCTCGATGCACTCGTAACCACGGTCGATGTGGTAGATGCGGTCGATCAGGGTGTCACCGTCGGCCACCAGGGCCGAGATCACCAGGCTGGCCGAGGCACGCAGGTCGGTAGCCATCACTGGCGCGCCCTTGAGCTTCTCGGTACCGGTGACGATGGCGGTGTTGCCTTCCACCTGGATGTGCGCGCCCATGCGGTGCATTTCATACACGTGCATGAAGCGGTTCTCGAAGATGGTCTCGATGACCGCGCCAGTGCCTTCGGCAATGGCGTTCAGGGAGATGAACTGCGCCTGCATGTCGGTCGGGAACGCCGGGTACGGCGCGGTGCGCACATTGACGGCCTTCGGACGCTTGCCATGCATGTTCAGCTCGATCCAGTCTTCACCGGTGGTGATCTGGGCGCCCGCTTCCTTGAGTTTTTCCAGCACGGCTTCCAGGATGGTCGGATCGGTGTCCTTGACCTTCACACGGCCACCGGTGGCGGCAGCGGCGACCAGGTAGGTGCCGGTCTCGATACGGTCGGGCATCACCTTGTAGGTGGCCGAGTCCAGGCGCTTGACGCCATCGATGGTGATGGTGTCGGTGCCGGCACCGTGGATCTTGGCGCCCATGGCGATCAGGAAGTTGGCCAGGTCGACCACTTCCGGCTCACGCGCGGCGTTCTGCAGCACGCTGCGGCCATTGGCCAGGGCCGCGGCCATCATGATGTTCTCGGTACCGGTCACGCTGACGGTGTCGAAGAAGAAGTTCGCGCCGCGCAGGCCGCCTTCCGGCGCCTTGGCCTTGATGTAGCCGCCTTCCACGTCGATGACCGCGCCCATGGCTTCAAGGCCACGGATGTGCAGGTCTACCGGGCGCGAACCAATGGCGCAACCGCCAGGCAAGGCCACCTCGGCCTCGCCGAAACGGGCGACCATGGGGCCCAGCACCAGGATCGAGGCACGCATGGTTTTCACCAGCTCGTACGGTGCGACCAGAGTCTTGATGGTGCGCGGGTCGATCTCGACCGACAGTTTCTCGTCGATCACAGGCTCGATGCCCATGCGGCCGAACAGCTCGATCATCGTGGTGATGTCGTGCAGGTGCGGCAAATTCGCCACGGTCACCGGGCCATCGGCCAGCAGCGTGGCCGCCAGAATCGGCAGGGCAGAGTTCTTCGCCCCGGAAATACGGATTTCGCCATCAAGACGAACGCCGCCAGTAATAATCAGTTTATCCATAAGAATCTCGACGCCCTCAGGCTCAGGTGCGCTCAGCCCAGGCTGCGCTGCTGAAAAATTTCATTGTGACCGCATGAATGCTGCCATCGACGATCCAGGGATTGAGATGAGCATAGATCTGCTGCTGACGCTTGACCGGGCTCAGTGCGGCCAGCTCGTCGCTGATCACGTTCAATTGGAAGTTGCAGCCTTCGCCTTCAACTTCGACCTGGACATTTGCCAGTTTTTCTTCAAGAAAACGCTTAACTTCTACGGCCTGCATGCTCAACCTCGATCGGCGCCCTGTGCGCGCGGGTCGGCCATCATACAAAAAAAGCCCCTCGCCTGCGAACCCTGGTTAACAGGACTCTGACGGAGGGGCTTGTTCATTGTGCCTGATTGCTCACGCCGCGGATAAAATTCCGCTCAGTTGGCACACCTCGGCGATCTGCTGCATGTCCCGCGGCAGGGCCCTGAAAGTCAGGGTCTTGCCACAGGCGATGGCCTCACGCCGCAGGCACAGCAGCAGGGACAGGCCCACGCTGCTGGACTTGACCACGCCGGCGCAGTCCAGCACCAGGGCGGTGCCGGGGCTGGCCTTGACCAGGGCCTGGCCCTGCTTGCGCAAGGCGGTGCCCGTGCTGTAGTCCAGCACGCCGGTCAGCAGCAGCTCGCCGCCGGCGCCCTGGCTGATGGCGGCATCGGTCATTGGGCAGCACCAGTGCCCTTCTCGGCCTTGGCCTTGGCCACTTCGCCGGCCCAGCCGTCGATGGTCTTGTCCAGGTTGTTGCCATTGCGCTGCATGGCATCGGCGAACTGGTCACGGAACAGCTTGCCCAGGTTGATGCCGTTGACGATGACGTTACGCACTTTCCATTCGCCGTTCAGTTTCACCAGGGTGTACTGCACGGGGTAGACCGCGCCATTGGTGCCCTTGACGGTCATGTCGACGCTGGTGCGGTCACCCTCGTCGCCTTTGGCCGGGCCCACGGTGATGCCCTGGTTGTTGTATTCCAACAGCGCGTTGCCATAGAACTGCATCAGGCCTTTCTTGAAGTTCTCCTCGAAGCGCTTGACCTGCGCGGGGGTGGCGTTGCGCGAGTACTTGACGGTCATGATGCTCTTGGAAATACCGTCGGCATCGACCACAGGGCCAATGATGGTGTTCAGCGCGTCATAGAACTTGCTTGGATCGGTCTTGTACTGCTCTTTGTTCGCGGCCAGGTCGGCCAGCAGTTCCTTGGTGGTGCGATCCACAAGGTCATGGGCCGACTGGTCGGCAGCAGTGGCCAGCAGCGGCATGCAGGCCAGCAGTACGAGCAGGCCACGTCGCAGGATGGACATCATGGAGTAACTCCTCATTTGGCGTCTTTGTTAACGGTATTGAGCAGGAATTTGCCGATCAGATCTTCCAGTACAAGGGACGACTGGGTGTCATGAATGGTTCCGCCGTCGGTGAGCAGCTTGTCATCGCCCCCCACGCTCAGGCCGATGTACTTCTCGCCCAGCAGGCCAGCCGTCAGGATGGAAGCGGTGGAGTCGACCGGCAGGTTGTTGACCTTCTTGTCGATCTGCATGGTGACGCGGCCAGTGAAGTTGTCGCGGTCCAGGTCAATGGCCGTGACCTTGCCGACGGTGACGCCAGCCATGGTGACCTTGGCGCGCACGGTCAGGCCGGCGATGTTGTCGAAGTACGCATACAGCTTGTAGGTGTCGTTGGCAGCGCTGGTGGACAGGCCGCTGACACGCAGGGCCAGCAGAATCAACGCCAGTATCCCGGCCAGCAAAAACATGCCGACACCGATTTCCAGGGTGCGGTTTTGCATCAGAAATCTCCAAACATCAAAGCGGTCAGAATAAAGTCCAGGCCCAGGATGGCCAGCGAGGCGTACACCACGGTCTTGGTGGTGGCACGGCTGATCCCCTCTGAAGTGGGCTCGCAGTCGTACCCCTGAAACACGGCGATCCACGTCACCACGAAGGCGAACACGATGCTCTTGATCACGCCGTTGACGACATCGTCGGTAAAGCTGACGCTGTTCTGCATGTTGGCCCAGAACGAACCGTCATACACGCCCAGCCAGTCGATGGCGACCCACGAACCACCCCAGATACCGACCACGCTGAAGATGATGGCCAGGATCGGCAGGGAAATGAAACCGGCCCACAAGCGCGGCGCGGCGATGTATTTGAGCGGGTCGACGCCGATCATTTCCAGGCTCGACAGCTGCTCGGTGGACTTCATGTTGCCGATCTCGGCGGTCAGCGCCGAGCCGGCGCGCCCGGCGAACAGCAGCGCGGTGACCACCGGCCCCAGTTCACGCAGCAGGGTCAGCGCGACCATCTGCCCCACGGCCTGCTCGGAGCCGTATTTGGTGAGGATGCTGAAGCCCTGCAGGGCCAGCACCATGCCGATGAACATGCCGGAGACGACGATGATCAGCAGCGACATCACGCCCACCGAATACAGTTGCTTGACCAGCAGTTGAAAGCCGCCGCCGATGCCCCGGCGGCCGACCAGCGCATGCAGCAAAAACAGCCCGGAGCGCCCCAGCACCGCCACCATGTCGATGGCCGCGCAGCCGAACAGGCGAATGCGTTCCAACAGTGATTTCTTGCGCATCAGCGCGTCCCCAGAAGATCGGCGCGGTAGTCCGGCGCCGGGAAATGGAAAGGAACCGGCCCATCGGGGTCGCCTTTCATGAATTGACGGATGCGCGGGTTGTCGGCGGCCATCAGCTCCTGCGGCGTGCCCTGACCCAGCACCTGGCCATCACCAACCACATAGATGTAGTCGGCGATGCTGGCGGTTTCCGCCAGGTCATGGGACACCACGATGCTGGTAATGCCCAGCGCGTCGTTGAGCAGACGAATCAGGCGCACCAGTACCCCCATGGCGATGGGGTCCTGGCCCACGAACGGCTCGTCGTACATGAGGATCTGCGGGTCCATGGCGATGGCCCGGGCCAGTGCCACGCGGCGCTTCATGCCGCCAGACAGCTCGTCGGGCATCAGTTCCACCGCTCCGCGCAAGCCCACGGCCTGCAACTTCATCAGCACGATGTCACGGATCATGTCGTCGGGCAGGTCGGTGTGCACCCGCAGCGGGAACGCCACGTTCTCGAACACGTCGAGGTCGGTGAACAGCGCGCCGCTCTGGAACAGCACGCCCATGTGCTTGCGCGCATCGAACAACGCGCTGCGCGACAGGGTCGGCAGGTCCTGGCCGTTGACCAGTACCTGGCCGGCGCTGGGGCGCAGCTGCGCGCCCATCAGGCGCAGCAGCGTGGTCTTGCCGCAGCCGGAAGGTCCCATGATACCGGTGACCTTGCCGCGTGGAATGCGGATATCGACATTATTGAAGATACTCCGCGAGCCGCGCTTGAAGGAAACGCCCTTCAGCTCGACCGCGTAGTCATTATCGGCACTCATCTAAACTCCTTGCGATGCAGCCTGTCCTCGGACGCTTCCCCCTGTCACGAAGACACGCGCGCTTCTGGCGGGCCAACTGGCGGCGAACTATATCACCCCTGACACACCCGCCCCAAGGCCGTCGAACCAGTGGTTGAGCAACAAGACATTTAAAGGTTGACGATCGAACGTGAGGGTTTCGCTCAATACCGCTATAATCGCCGCCTTTTCATCGGGCAATACGTTTTCGACATGAGCCAATCCAGCGACCTGATCCAATCGGCACAACGCACTATCCGCCTTGAACTCGAGGCGGTAGAAGGCCTGCTGGCCAATATCAATGCCGATTTCGTCCGTGCCTGCGAGCTGATTCTGGCCAGCAAGGGCCGCGTGGTGGTGGTCGGCATGGGCAAGTCCGGGCATATCGGCAACAAGATCGCCGCCACCCTGGCAAGCACCGGCACCACGGCGTTTTTCGTGCACCCGGCCGAGGCGAGCCATGGCGACATGGGCATGATCACCGGCGACGACATCATTCTGGCCCTGTCCAATTCGGGCTCCACGGCCGAGATCGTCACCCTGCTGCCGCTGATCAAGCGCCTGGGTATTCAACTGATCAGCCTCACCGGCAACCCCGATTCGCCGCTGGCCAAGGCTGCCGAAGTCAACCTGGACGCCCGCGTCGCTCACGAAGCCTGCCCGCTGAACCTGGCGCCCACCTCGTCCACCACCGCGGCCCTGGTGCTGGGCGACGCCCTGGCCATCGCCCTGCTGGAAGCCCGCGGCTTCACCGCCGAGGACTTCGCCTTCTCGCACCCCGGTGGTGCCCTGGGCCGCCGCCTGCTGCTCAAGGTGGAAAACGTGATGCATGCCGGCGACGAACTGCCGCAGGTGCAACGCGGCACGCTGCTCAAGGACGCGCTCATGGAAATGACCCGCAAGGGCCTGGGCATGACCGTGGTACTGGAGGCCGATGGCCGCCTGGCCGGGATCTTCACCGACGGTGACCTGCGCCGCACCCTGGACAAGGCCATCGACGTGCACAGCGCGCGCATCGAGCAGGTCATGACACCGCATGGCAAGACCGCCCGCGCCGAGATGCTGGCCGCCGAAGCCCTGAAGATCATGGAAGACCACAAGATCAGCGCGCTGGTGGTGGTCGACAAGGAAGACCGCCCCGTGGGCGCCCTGAACATGCACGACCTGTTGCGTGCGGGAGTGATGTAAATGACCCAGAACCTGCTGCAACGCGGCCAGGCTGTGAAGCTGGCCGTTTTCGACGTCGACGGCGTACTGACCGACGGTCGCCTGTACTTCCTGGAAGACGGCAGCGAACTCAAGACCTTCAATACCCTGGATGGCCAGGGTATCAAGATGCTGATCAACTCGGGGGTGGCCACGGCCATCATCACCGGGCGCAAGAACCCCATCGTCGAGCGCCGGGCCAAGAGCCTGGGCATCGCCCACCTGTTCCAGGGCCGCGAAGACAAATTGGTGGTATTGGACGAGCTTCTGGCGCAACTGGGCCTAAGCTATGAACAGGTAGCCTACCTGGGCGACGACCTGCCCGACCTGGCGCCGATTCGCCGCGTCGGCCTGGGCATGGCGGTGGCCAACGCCACGCCATTCGTGCGCGAACATGCCGACGGCGTCACCCAGGCCCGTGGCGGCGAAGGCGCCGCCCGCGAGTTCTGCGAGCTGATCCTGCGCGCCCAAGGCAACCTCGAAGCGGCCTTGGCCGCCTATTTATAGAGTTTCCCATGCCGAGCAAAAAACTGCGCAACCTACTGCTGTTCTGCGTCATCGTGGCGATCTTCGTCTCGGTCGGCTATTGGAACATCAACCCGGACACTTTCCTCGAAAAGCCCGCAGCGGCCATCGACGACAGTGCCATCGACTATTACGCCATCAACGCCCACAGCGTGCAGTACCTGCCGGATGGGGGCGTGCAATACCGCATGACCGCCGACAAGGTCGAGCACATGCAGGCCAGCCAGATCACCAAGGTGACGAACCCGGACATGAACCTGTACCGTGGCACCGTATTCCCATGGCATGTGACCAGCGACAAGGGCGAAGTGAACCCGGACGGCACCCAGGTCGAGCTTATCGACAACGTGCGCATCGCCCGGACCGACCAGAAAGACCGCCCTACCCTGATTACCAGCACACGCATGACGGTATTCCCACAACAGCAATATGCGCAGACAGACCGAGACGTTAGAATCGATGGCGCCGGTGGCGTCTCTACGGGCAAGGGCATGAAGGCATATTTGAAAGACAGCAAGATCAACTTGCTGTCCAACGTAAGAGGATTGTATGAGGCTCGTTAAAACCCTCCCTTTATTGCTCTCCCTGGGCTCTGCACTGGGGAGCGTTAGCGCCTGGGCACTGCCAACGGACCGCGACCAGCCGATCCACATCCAGTCCGATGACGCGCAACTGGATGACAAGCAGGGCGTGGCTGTCTACAAGGGCAACGTGATCATTACCCAAGGCACCATGAAGATCACCGGCAACACCGTGACCATCACCCGCAACGCGCAGGGCGACGTGGACACCTTCACCTCCGTGGGCAACCTGGCCTACTACGAGCAGAAGCCGGCCATCGACAAGCCGATCGTGCAGGGTTGGGGCAAGACCATCCAGTACCAGTCGGCGCTGAACCACATCACCCTGATCGACCAGGCCAAGGTGGTGAACGACGGCAATACCTCCGAAGGTGAGAAGATCATCTACGACACCGTCAAGCAGGTGGTCAACGCTGGCCGTGCCAATGGCACCAAGATCACGGCGCCGCGTCCACGGATCGACATGGTCATCCAGCCGAAAAGCAAAACCGACCAGCAGCAGGGCAAGTAATGGCGACTCTCAAAGCCCAGCACCTGGCCAAGGCCTACAAGGGCCGGCAAGTGGTGCGCGACGTCAGCATGTCCATCGAAAGCGGGCAGATCGTCGGCTTGCTGGGGCCTAACGGCGCCGGCAAGACCACCTGCTTCTACATGATCGTCGGCCTGGTGCAGGCTGACCAGGGTCGCGTGCTCATCGACGACCTGGACGTCAGCCACCAGCCGATGCACGGCCGCGCACGCTCCGGTATCGGCTACCTGCCACAGGAAGCCTCGATCTTCCGCAAGCTGTCGGTATCGGACAACATCATGGCGATCCTGGAGACGCGCAAGGAGCTGGACAAGCCCGCGCGCCTCAAGGAGCTGGAAAGCCTGCTGCAGGAGTTCCACATCACCCACATCCGCGACAACCTGGGCATGAGCCTGTCTGGTGGTGAGCGGCGCCGAGTGGAAATCGCCCGCGCCCTGGCCACCGCGCCCAAGTTCATCCTGCTGGACGAACCGTTCGCCGGTGTCGACCCGATTTCGGTCGGCGACATCAAGCAGATCATCCACCACCTCAAGAACAAGGGTATCGGGGTGTTGATCACCGACCACAACGTTCGCGAGACACTGGACATCTGCGAAACCGCTTACATCGTCAACGATGGCCAGCTGATCGCCGAGGGCGATGCCGAAACCATCCTGGCAAACCAACTGGTGAAAGAGGTTTACCTCGGTCACGAGTTCCGCCTGTAAAGGCGAGGTGTTTGGCTTGATGCCTGGGCGTGTCGCATTTTTTTGCCCCGCGGGGCTTTTTATTGCGGCATCGCTCTAGGCAAACACTTCGGTTTCAGGCATATAATTTGCTTACGACAAAAGCCGAGAGCCTCGGCGCCCTGTAGTGGATGGCGCTTTGCGCCGGCGAATAAGGTGTTAAGCCCCTGCCATGAAACCATCGCTCGTCCTAAGAATGGGCCAGCAACTGACGATGACACCGCAGTTGCAACAGGCCATCCGCCTCCTCCAGCTCTCCACCCTGGACCTCCAGCAGGAAATCCAGGAGGCCCTGGAATCCAACCCCATGCTCGAGCGCCAGGAAGAAGGCGACGATTTCGACAACAGCGACCCGATGGCCGACAAGGCCGAGCAGCAGGTCACGCCGGAAATCCAGGAGCCCAGCTACCAGGAAACCACCGCCCCCACCGTCGATAACCTCGAAGACGGCGAGTGGAGCGAACGCATTCCCAACGAGCTTCCCGTCGATACCGCCTGGGAAGACATCTACCAGACCAGCGCCAGCAGCCTGCCCAGCAACGATGACGACGAATGGGACTTCACCACCCGCACGTCGGCCGGCGAGAGCCTGCAGAGCCATCTGCTGTGGCAACTGAACCTGGCGCCCATGTCCGACACCGACCGGCTGATCGCCGTCACTCTGATCGATTGCATCAACAACCAGGGGTACCTGGACGAGACCTTGCAGGAAATCTGCGACTCCTTCGACCCGGAGCTCGACATCGAGCTGGACGAAGTCGAGGCCGTGCTGCATCGCATCCAGCAGTTCGAGCCCGCCGGCATTGGTGCCCGCGACCTCAGCGAGTGCCTGCTGCTGCAATTGCGCCAGATGCCCGCCAAGACCCCGTGGCTGGCTGAGGCCCAGCGCCTGGTGGCCGACTACATCGACCTGCTGGGCAGCCGCGACTACAGCCAGCTGATGCGGCGCATGAAGCTCAAGGAAGACGAACTGCGCCAGGTGATCGAACTGGTGCAGAGCCTCAACCCGCGCCCTGGCTCGCAGATCGAGTCCACCGAAGCCGAATATGTGGTACCGGACGTGATCGTGCGCAAGGACAACGAGCGCTGGCTGGTGGAACTCAACCAGGAAGCGGTGCCACGCCTGCGGGTCAACCCCCAGTACGCCGGCTTCGTGCGCCGCGCCGATACCAGCGCCGACAACACCTTCATGCGCAACCAGTTGCAGGAAGCGCGCTGGTTCATCAAGAGCCTGCAAAGCCGCAACGAAACCCTGATGAAGGTGGCCAGCCAGATCGTCGAGCACCAGCGTGGTTTCCTCGACTATGGCGACGAGGCCATGAAGCCACTGGTGCTGCACGATATCGCCGAAGCGGTGGGCATGCACGAGTCGACCATTTCGCGGGTGACCACGCAGAAATACATGCACACGCCGCGTGGCATATACGAACTGAAATACTTTTTCTCCAGCCACGTCAGTACCTCCGAAGGCGGTGAATGCTCGTCCACGGCAATTCGGGCGATCATCAAGAAACTGGTCGCCGCCGAAAATCAGAAAAAGCCATTGAGTGACAGCAAGATCGCTGGTTTACTGGAGGCACAAGGCATCCAGGTAGCCCGCCGCACTGTCGCCAAGTACCGTGAATCCCTCGGGATCGCGCCGTCCAGCGAACGCAAGCGGTTGATGTGATCCTGGCGGCGCGCAAGCGCCGCCGGTGGGCGCGCCAGATGAGCCACAGCGTTCCAGTGGCAGGTTATCCGACCTGTCTCTTTATGCACTGGCAATAAGGAGAAAGCGGTATGCAAGTCAACATCAGTGGACATCAACTGGTTGTGACCGACGCCATGCGCACTTACATCGGTGAGAAACTGGACCGATTGGAGCGCCATTTCGACAAGATCACCAACGTGCAGGTCATCATGGAGGTCGAGAAGCTGAAACAGAAAATCGAGGCCACCCTGCGCGTACCCGGTGGCGAAGTAGTGGCCAACGCGGAGCATGACGACATGTACGCGGCCATCGACCTGCTCACCGACAAGCTCGACCGCCAACTCAAAAAGCATAAGGAAAAACAGCAGAGTCTGCTGCAAGGCGCGACTGCCCGCTGACCCTCCCCACTCATGACCCAACTTCAACATATCCTGACCCCCGGCCGTTCCCTCGTGAACGTGCCGGGCGGCAGTAAAAAGAAAGCCATCGAAACCATCGCCAACCTCTTTGCTCGTGAAGTGCCGGGCCTAGAGATGCAGGTGGTGTTCGATAGCCTGATCGCCCGTGAAAAACTCGGTTCCACCGGTTTTGGCAACGGCATCGCTATCCCCCATTGTCGCCTGCCCGGCCTGAAATCGCCGGTCAGTGCCCTGCTGCACCTGGAACACAAGATCGACTACGACGCCATCGACGGCGCCCCCGTGGACCTGGTCTTCGTGCTGCTGGTGCCCCAGGAAGCCACCAACGAACACCTGGCGCTGCTCAGCAAGATCGCTGGTATGCTCGACCGCGCCGACGTGCGTGAGCGCCTGCGTTCGGCCAAGAGCAGCGAAGCACTTTATCAAGTGGTTCTGGACGAACAGAAAGGTGATTGACCATGCGCCTGATCATCGTCAGCGGTCGCTCCGGCTCGGGCAAGAGCACGGCCCTGGATGTACTGGAAGACAACGGCTTCTACTGCATCGATAACCTGCCGGCCGGGCTGCTGCCGGAACTGGCCGAGCGCGCGTTGATACGCACCGAGCTGGCCCAGCCGCTGGTTGCCGTGTCCATCGACGCCCGCAACCTGCCTAGCGACCTGTCACGCTTCCCGCAGTTGCTGCAGGAAGCGCGGGACAAGCACATCCAATGTGATGTGTTGTACCTGGACGCCGACGAGGAAACCCTGCTCAAGCGATTCTCCGAAACACGGCGGCGCCACCCGCTCAGCAACACTTCGCGCTCGCTGGCCGAGGCGATTCGGGTGGAAACCGACTTGCTCAGCCCGATCGCCGACCTGGCCGACCTCAAGATCAACACCACCCATCTGAATCTCTACCAACTGCGCGACTCCCTCAAGCTGCGACTGCTGAACAAGCCTGAGCCGGGCACCGCGTTCCTGATAGAGTCGTTCGGGTTCAAGCGGGGCATGCCGGTGGACGCCGACCTGGTGTTCGACGTGCGCTGCTTGCCCAACCCCTACTGGAAGCCCGAACTTCGCGACCATTCGGGGCTGGAACAACCGGTCATCGACTACCTGGCGGCCCAGCCGGATGTGGAAGAGATGTACCAGGACATCGCCACCTACCTGCAAAAGTGGTTGCCGCGCTTCGCCGCCAGCAACCGCGCCTATGTCACCATTGCCATCGGTTGCACCGGCGGGCACCATCGTTCGGTCTACATTACCGAACGCCTGGGCCAGGCTTTGCAGCAGACGCTCAAGAACGTTCAGGTTCGCCACCGCGACCTCAGTTGAAAGGACCCCCACCGCGATGCCCGCTCGTGAAATTGAAATCATCAACAAGCTTGGCCTGCATGCTCGCGCAGCGGCCAAGTTCGTCGGCGTGGCCGGTAAGTTTCCTGATTGCCAGGTACGCATTGGCCGCAACCCCGATAACCTGATCGACGGCAAGAGCATCATGGCCGTGATGATGCTGGCGGCCGGCAAGGGCACGCAGGTGTACGTGAATACCGAAGGCGAGCAGCAGGATGAAGCCATGGCGGCGATTGTCGAACTGATCAACAACAAGTTCGACGAAGGCGAGTGACCGCCCTGCCCCGCCCAACAAAAAGCCCGGCCTAGTGCCGGGCTTCTTCGTGCAGCGCTGACCCGTGAAGGCGTTCAACGCCGACTCTACAACGGCGCAAACCGTGCCAGCGCTTCGGTGACGATAATCGCCGCGCCTGCCAGCAACAGCGTACTGCCCAACAGCAAACGCAAGCGCGTGAACACCAGGCGCCGGTTCATCAGGCAATGGCAGCCCGGTAACGACGCTCCACTTCGGCCCAGTTGACCACGTTGTAGAAGGCGTTGATGTATTCAGGGCGACGGTTCTGGTACTTCAGGTAGTAGGCGTGTTCCCACACATCCAGGCCCAGGACAGGTGTATTGCCGTTCATCAACGGGCTGTCCTGGTTACCGCTGCTTTCAACCACCAGCGTCTTCTGCGGGGTGACGCTCAGCCAGGCCCAGCCACTGCCGAAGCGGGTCAGCGCGGCTTTGGTGAAGGCCTCCTTGAAGGCGTCAAAGCCACCCAGCTCCTTGTCGATGGCCTGCGCCACTGAGCCTTGGGGCTGCCCGCCGCCCTGGGGCGCCATGACCTCCCAGAACAGGGAATGGTTGGCGTGGCCGCCGCCCTGGTTGATCACCGCGCCCTGAAGCTTCTCGGGTAGCTGCTTCACTGCGGCGACCAGCTTTTCAACCGGCCATTCGGCGTATTCGGTACCGGTCACGGCCGCGTTGAGGTTGTTGATGTAGGTCTGGTGGTGCTTGGTGTAGTGGATTTCCATGGTCGCCGCATCGATGTGCGGTTCAAGGGCGTCATAGGCGTAAGGCAGCGCAGGCAAGGTATAAGGCATTTCAGTGAACTCCATGGTGAGGGGCCGTCTGGCCCCGTTGCTCCTGGCCAAACAGCAGCCGGCTGGTGCGCGGGTACTCGCCATGCTCGCTGATGAAAGCCAGCAACTCGGCGTAAGTCTTGCTGCTGTGGCGCAAGGCGGCTTCACGCAGCGCAGGCGTCAGCCGTGGGTCCTGGGCGGCCTGCAGCAGGCGCTGATGGATGGCGCACAGGTATTCGGCGCTCTCTTCCGGCTGCATCAGTCGCAGGTGCAGGTCTGCCAGGTTGTGATGGGAAATCACGCAGGCTGCCACCGCCTCGTCGACATCCGCCCAGCGTTCGAACAACACCTGGGCCAGCGCGAGAGCTTGCAGGTACAACTCCCGCGCATCGACCAGTTCGCCTCGGGCAAAGCAGGCGTTGGCCATTTCGATGGTGCGTTTCCAGTGCTGCATGGTGTGCCTCCGAAGCGGTGAACGGCGATCAGATACCGCCGGCGGTGAGCTTTTCCGGGTCCAGCAGCGTTTCCAGCTGGCTTCGCGACAGATCCGTGTGCTCCAGGGCCACGTCGATGATCGGGCGGCCTTCCTTGTAGGCAGTCTTGGCGATTTCGGCGGCCTTGAGGTAGCCGATGATGGGGTTCAGTGCCGTGACCAGGATCGGGTTGCGCGACAGCGCCTCCTTGAGCTTGGCCTCGTTGACCTTGAAGCTGGCGATGGCCTTGTCGGCCAGCAGGCGGCTGGCGTTGGCCATCAGCTCGATGCTCGACAGCAGGTTCTGGGCAATGATGGGCAGCATCACGTTGAGTTCGAAATTGCCCGACTGCCCCGCCACGGCGATGGTAGTGTCATTGCCGATGACCTGGGCGGCGACCATGGCGGTGGCTTCCGGAATCACCGGGTTGACCTTGCCCGGCATGATCGAGGAGCCAGGCTGCAAGCCTTCCAGTTCGATCTCGCCCAGGCCCGCCAGGGGGCCGGAGTTCATCCAGCGCAGGTCGTTGGCGATCTTCATCAGCGACACGGCCGCGCCCTTGAGCTGGCCGGAGACCGCCACGGCGGTGTCCTGGGAGCCGATCAGGGCGAAGAGGTTCTCGCCCTGGGTGAATTCGACGCCCGTCAGCAGGCTCAGCTGATGGCTGAAACGCCCGGCGAACTGCGGGTGGGCATTGATGCCGGTCCCCACGGCGGTACCGCCCTGGGCCAACGCCTGCAGGCTTGGCAGCAGGCCACGCAGGTGGCCGATGTTGGCGCGGATCTGGGCCGACCAGCCATTGAGTACCTGGCTCAAGCGCACCGGCATGGCGTCCATCAAATGGGTACGGCCGGTCTTGACGTAGGCATGCACCTGCTCGGCCTTGCGGTCCAGCACCTGCACCAGGTGCTCAAGGGCCGGCAGCAATTGCTCGTGCAGGGCCAGGGCCGCGCTGACGTGAATGGTGGTGGGGATGATGTCGTTGCTGCTCTGGCCACAGTTGACGTGGTCGTTGGCGTTGACGGTGTCACCCAGGCGACGAGTGGCCAGGGTAGCGATCACTTCATTGGCGTTCATGTTCGAGCTGGTGCCGGAACCCGTCTGGAAGATGTCCACCGGGAAGTGCTGCATGAAGTCCTCGCGCAGCAGTTGCTGGCAGGCCTGGACGATGGCGTCGCCCTGGGCAGCGCTGATCTGTTCCAGTTCGACGTTGGCCTTGGCCGCGGCAGCCTTGGCCAGTACCAGGGCGCGAATGAACTGGGTGGGCATGCGTTGCTGGCTGATCGGGAAGTTATCCACCGCGCGCTGAGTCTGGGCACCGTACAGGGCCGCCTCCGGCACCTGCAGTTCGCCCATGCTGTCACGCTCGATTCGGGTATTACTCATCGGGATGTCCTTGCAGCAGATCGGAAAAGGAAATCGATGGCTCCAGCGTGCACACGGCCAGTTGCCGCCCGTGCTGGTGCCACAGTTGCAGATGCTCGGCGTTGCGCGCGGCCAGGCGCATGTCGCGCAAAGGGCGGTACGCCTGGTCCAGGCACAGACAGCGCCAGTGCCAAGGCAGCGCCGGGTCGGTGGCAGTGTCCAGTAGCAGGCGGAAAGCGGTGCGGGCCACGGTCCAGGCGCTGGCGGCGCCGCAGCTGATGAGGAAACGGCCTTCGGCCATGTAGTCTTCGATGATGCGCGGATCGTTCGGGCTCAGTGCGCAGCGGATCTGCCGGCTCAACCAGCGCCAGTTTTCCAGGTAGGACTGTTCTTGAACGGCGGACTTCATCGACGCGACCTCATGGCGATAATGATATTTATTATTAAGTGATAATGGGAATCATGACAAGCACAAACAAAAAAAGGCGTGTCGCTGGGCAAGCGACACGCCTTCAGTTGTGGAATGGAGCCTTCGCCCGGCTCCCCGGCGTTCCCCCTGTGGGGCCAGGCGAAGCTCGGGAAAAGAACGACGCGGTGTCAGCTACCCGCCACTGTCATCCTTTCGATCAGCACCGAGCCGGTGCGCACGTTGCTGCGCAGCTCCAGGTCGCTGCCAATGGCGACGATCTGGCGGAACATGTCCTTCATGTTGCCGGCAATGGTCACTTCCTGCACCGGGAACTGGATTTCGCCGTTTTCTACCCAAAAGCCTGCCGCGCCACGGGAATAGTCGCCCGTGACCATGTTAAGGCCTTGGCCCATCAGCTCGGTGACCAGCAGGCCACGGCCCATCTGTTTGATCAGTGCCGCCTGGTCCTGATCGCCGTGGGTGACAAACAGGTTGTGTACGCCGCCGGCGTTGGCGGTGCTCGGCAGGCCCAGTTTGCGGCCCGAGTAGGTGCTGAGCACGTAGGACACCAACCGGCCATTTTCGACGAACGGCTTGGCACAGGTAGCCAGCCCGTCACCGTCAAAGGCGGCGCTGCCCATGGCGCGCTGCAGGTGAGGCCGCTCGTCCAGGGTCAGCCACTCAGGGAATAGTACCTGGCCCATGGCGCCTTCCAGGAACGACGACTTGCGGTAAAGGTTGCCGCCGGAGATGGCGCCCAGGAAGCTCCCGAAGAGCCCACCGGCCAGCTCGGCACTGAACAGCACCGGCACTTCGCAGGTGGGCACCGGGCGGGCGCCCAGGCGGCTGGCAGCCCGTTGCGCGGCGCGCAGGCCGATACTGCTGGCATCGGCCAGCAACTCACCCTGACGGTTGACGTCATACCAGTAATCTCGCTGCATCTGGCCGTCAGCTTCGGCGATCATCACGCAACTGAGGCTGTGACGGGTGGAAGCGTAACCGCCGATGAAGCCATGGCTGTTGCCATAGACGCGGCAGCCTTGATGGCTGCTCAACGTAGTGCCATCGGCGTTCTTGATGCGTGGATCGGCGTCGAACGCGGCTGCCTCGCAGGCCAGGGCCCGTTCGATGGCCTGTTCGGGGCTGATGTCCCAGGCGTGGTACAGGTCGAAGTCCGGCAGGTCACGGGCCATCAGGCTGGCGTCGGCCAGGCCGGAAGCCTCGTCTTCGGAGGTATGCTTGGCGATGGCCAGCGCCGCCGCCACGGTTTCGCGGATAGCGTCCGGGCCGCTGGCCGAGGTGCTGGCCGAGCCTTTGCGCTGGCCTACGTACAGGGTAATGCCAAAACCCTGGTCACGATTGAACTCCACGGTTTCCACTTCGCGCTGGCGCACCGAGGTCGACAACCCCTGTTCCAGCGACACCGCCACTTCACAGGCACTGGCACCCTGGCGCTTGGCTTCGGCGACGATCTGCTCGACCTGTTCCTGCAGGGCCGGCAGCGCCGCGGGACCGACGCTTTGAATTGCGTTCATGGTGTTCTCCACTCAAATTCTGCATTCGTCAGGGGGTCAAGCTACGACCGGGCCGGACAAGCGGCCCCTGACTGGTTATCATGGCGGCGTTTATTAGCGGACTGCCCCCATGGTTGATTCTTACGACGACTCCCTCGAAGAGGGAAAAAGCAAAACTCAGGTCAAACGCGAGCTGCACGCGCTGGTTGATCTCGGTGAGCGCCTGACCACACTCAAGGCCGATGTATTGGCCAAGCTGCCGTTGACCGACGGTTTGCGCCGTGCCCTGGCCGAAGCGCCGAAGCACACGGCGAACATCGCGCGCAAGCGGCATATCCTGTTCATTGGCCGGCTGATGCGCGACCAGGACACGGCTGCGATCCTGCAACTGCTCGATCAACTCGATGCCTCCACTCGCCAGTACAACGAACGTTTCCACAACCTCGAGCGCTGGCGCGACCGCCTGGTGACTGGCAATGACGAAGTTCTGGAGAAGTTCGTCAACGAGTACCCGGACGCCGATCGCCAGCACCTGCGCCAGCTGATCCGCCAGGCCCAGCACGAGACCGCGCAGAACAAGCCGCCAGCGGCCACGCGCAAGATCTTCAAATACATCCGCGAGCTGGACGAGACTCAGCGCGGACTGCGCTGAGCAACTGCAGGCGCCGTCAGGCGCCTGTGCCCCCGACCGTGATCGCGTCAATTTTCAGTGTCGGCTGGCCCACGCCCACTGGCACTGACTGCCCGTCCTTCCCGCAGGTACCCACGCCGCTGTCCAACGACAGGTCGTTACCCACCATCGACACCTTGCTCATGGCCTCCGGGCCGTTGCCGATCAAGGTCGCACCCTTGACCGGGGCGGTGATCTTGCCGTCCTCGATCAAATAGGCCTCGCTGGTGGAGAACACGAACTTGCCGCTGGTGATGTCCACCTGCCCGCCACCCAGGTTGGCGCAGTAGATGCCGCGCTTCACCGACGCGATGATCTCCGCCGGGTCGCTTTCGCCACCCAGCATGTAGGTATTGGTCATGCGCGGCATCGGCAGGTGCGCGTAGGACTCGCGGCGGCCGTTGCCGGTCGCGGCCATGCCCATCAGCCGGGCGTTGAGCTTGTCCTGCATGTAACCCTTGAGCACCCCGTTCTCGATCAGCGTGGTGCATTGGGTCTGGGTGCCTTCGTCGTCCACGCTCAGCGAGCCGCGGCGGCCGGCCAGGGTGCCGTCATCGACAATGGTGCACAGTTTGGAGGCAACCATCTCGCCCATGCGGCCGCTGTAGTTGGAGCTGCCCTTGCGGTTGAAGTCACCTTCCAGGCCGTGGCCCACGGCTTCGTGCAGCAGCACACCGGACCAGCCCGAGCCCAGCACCACCGGCAAGGTGCCCGCTGGCGCCGGAATGGCTTCCAGGTTCACCAGCGCCTGGCGCAGCGCCTCACGGGCGTAGCCCATGGCGCGGTCGTCCTGCAGGAAATAACGGTAATCGGTACGTCCGCCGCCACCGTGACCGCCGCGCTCACGACGGCCATTGTGCTCGACGATCACACTGACATTGAAACGCACCAGCGGGCGCACGTCGGCGGCCAGGCTGCCGTCGGCGGCGGCCACCAGAATGCGCTCCCAGACACCAGCCATGCTCACGCTGACCTGCTGGATACGCGAGTCCAGGGCGCGGGTGGCGATGTCGACGCGCTTGAGCAACTCGACCTTCTCAGCGCGGGTCAGCACGTCCAGGGGGTTGTCCGGGGCATAGAGCTGCGCCACGTCCTGGCTGCTGAACGCTTGCACCCGGCCATTCTGGCCTGCGCGGGAAATCGAACGGGCGGCTCGTGCCGCTTGCACCAGTGCGTCCTGGTTGATGGTGTTGCTGTAGGCGAAACCGGTTTTCTCGCCGGACTGGGCACGCACGCCCACGCCCTGGTCGAGGTTGAAACTGCCTTCCTTGACGATGCCGTCTTCCAGCGACCAGGATTCGGAAATCTGCCCCTGGAAATACAGGTCGGCAGCGTCGATACCCGGCCCGGCGAGTTCGCCCAGCACCGACTGCAGGCTGTCCAGCGTCAAGCCGCCGGGTGCCAGCAGGTGTTCACTGACGGTGGATAACATCTCGCTCATAATTACTCCGCGATAGACGCAGGCCGCGTGGCGCCCTGCGAGAAAAAGCGCCGGTGACTGGCCACCGGCATCCGCGCCCGTATGGACGCTTGTTCGCTGCTGTCACGCTCGGCCAGCAGCACGGCTTCGCCCTGATCCTGTTCGGCGACGATGCGCCCCCACGGATCGATGATGGCCGCGTGCCCGTAGGTCTCGCGCGGCCCTGGGTGGGTTCCGCCCTGGGCCGCCGCCAGGACGTAGCATTGGGTTTCGATGGCACGGGCACGAATCAGCACTTCCCAGTGCGCCGCACCGGTCACTGCCGTGAACGCCGAGGGCGCGGTGATCAGCTCGGCCCCCGCCTTGCGCAACTCGCTGTACAGCTCCGGAAAGCGCAGGTCATAGCACACCGTCAGCCCCACGCGCCCTACTGGCGTATCGGCTACCACCACATTCTGACCATGAGCATAGTAGTCCGACTCGCGGTAGCGGCCACGGCTGTCGGCCACGTCCACATCGAACAGGTGCAGTTTGTCGTAACGCGCCACTTCGTGCCCCTGGTCGTCCAGCAGCAGCGAGCAGGCGTGAACCTTGGCGTCAGGCTGGCCCTGCGGCGGCAACGGCAGCGTTCCGCCCACAATCCATAAGTTGAGGTCGCGGGCCGCCTGTTTCAACCATGGCAGTATCGGGCCCTGACCAAGGGCTTCCTGACGCCCGATATCGGCACTGTCGCTACGGCCCAGGCCCCAGAAGTTTTCGGGCAGCACCGCGAGTTTCGCGCCGCCGGCGGCGGCCTGTTCCAACAGGCGACGGGCGCTGGCCAAATTCACCAGAATATCGCTCTGGCTGACCATTTGAATCACTGCCAAGGACATGACGGGCTCCTGCTTCTGTCAGTTTGCTTTCTGGAAAGGCTTGTCGAAAGTAATCTTAGGCTCTTTCCACGGCCCTTCGACCTTGTATTGCACGCTGGCGAAGCGCGCCACGCGGTCGCCCAACAGCTTGTCCACCAGGAACAGCGCGCCGCCCACGGCCGGAGCGCCCACCAGCAAGGCGGCGATCGGCAGGTTGGTGGTCACCGGCAGGGTGACCAGCAGCTTGGCATCGACGCGGTCCTGGTTCATGTCCAGGGTGCCGTTGAGCTCAAGGTTGGTCGACGGCCCGGTCATGGTGATCGGTTCGCGGGTGACGAACACGCCGTTGCTGGCCACCAGCAGGCCCTTGACCCGGTCGTAGCCCAGCCCTTTGCCCACCAGGTCGGAAAAGTCCAGGCGCAGGCGCCGGCCAATGGAGTTGAAGTTGAGCAACCCGAACACCCGCAGCGCCTGGGCACCGCCCTCCACTTCGACGAACTGGCCACGGTTGAGGGTAGCATCCAGGCTGCCCGAGAAACGCTTGAGCGCCGCCCATGCAGGCGAGCCCGGCCAGCTGCCGTCGACATTCAATTCGAAGGTCTGGCTGGTGGTGCTGGGCGCGTAGCCCCAGGCCTTGAGCACGTCGGCCAGGTTCTTGCCCTTGAGGTTGCCTTTCAGCCAACTGGCCGATGCCCCCGGTGCGCCTTCCCAACTGCCCTGCCCTACCAGGCTGATGCCCTTGAGGCCCAGGTCCAGGTCCTTCAGCGCAATGCCCTTGCCGTTGGGGCGAATCTTCAGTGCCCAGGCGCCCATCAGGTCATTGCCCTGGTACAACTTGAGGATCTTCACGTCCACCGCCGGGATCTTGCGCGGGTCCACGGAGGCCAGTGGGTCCGGGGCGTTTTCGTCGGTCACGGCCTTCGGGTCCGGGGCGGGCAGGCGCACGGTCTGCATGTCCACCAGAATCGGTACGCCCTTGGCGTCGGGCAAGCTGGCGGTGCCGTTGAGCTGCTGGCTATCCACCGACAGGTTCCAGGCGCTGGCGCTGCGGTTGAGCAACACGCGGGCCTGATCCAGGTCGAAACCGAAGCCGGTGACCTTGCTGATTTTCAGGTCAACGCTATTGAGTGTCTGCCGGGCGCTGCCGCCGGGGTCGTCACCGGCGTAGCGGTCCACCTGGGCCTTCCACGGCGTGACATCCAGCGTGTCCAGGCTGCCGCGCACGCGCAGGCCCTTGTCGGCCGGCAGTTGCGGGGTGCCCTTGCCCAACAGCAATTCGCCACGACCCTCGGCCAGTTTGCCACCCGGGGCCAGGTAGCCCAGGGTGGCGAGGTCGGCATAACTGACGTCGATACGCCGGTCGGCGCCCTGCAGGTTCATCTGGAATTGGGTATCGCGGCTGTCCGAGGCGGCCTTCCCGAAGGGCGCCGGCAGGTCGATGGCCAGGCCCTTCAGATCACTCTTGATGCTCAACTGGCTGTTGTTGCCGCCCAGGCTGACCTGCAACTGGTAGGGCAAATCGCCCGACGCCGGCAATTTGGACGAGACTTGCAGCCAATCGGTCAGGCGCTGCAGGGCAATACTGCCCTTGGCGGTGATTCGGGTCAGCGGGCTGCCCGGCTTGCCTTCGGCGAAGATCTGCGCGCTCACTGGCCTGTCGAAGGCCTGGGCTGTGATGCCCTGGCCACTGAGGCCCTTGGCGAAGTCGAAGCGGAAATCACCTTTGAGCTGGCTCAGGTCCAGGGCCGGGTCCTTGATCTTGAGGTCGGCGCCCTCGGTCTTGAAGTCGACCACCACCTTCGGCTCGTCGCCCTTGACCAGGGGAATATCGAGGTCGAGGTTGCCAGCAAGCGGGCCAGTGCCCTGCCAGCCAGCGAAGATCGGCCCGGTACCGATTGGCGCGTCCTGGAGAATCTTGATACCGTCGCCCAGGGTGCCGTCGAAATCACCTTTCACATACAGGTGCGAATGCTGATCGGCCGGCACGTGGGGCACGGTCACCTGCACATCGCTGACCTGGGTGCCCAGCAATTGGCCTTTGCTGGCCTCGATGCGCACGTCACCGTCCTGAATGAACACATCACCGGCTACCTTGGACACTTCCGGCCAGCCAGGCTGGAACGCCAGGCGCGCGTCATGCACCTTGAAGTAAAGGGTGATGCTGCGAGCGTGGTCCGGTGCCGCATGGCTGAGCGAGCCCTGATACTGGAAGTAGCCCTGGTCCACGGCGCCTTCCAGAACCGCGGTGCGCAGCCAGTGGTCCACCGCCGGGCTCAGCACCTGCGGCAGGTACTTGGCCGTGTAGCGGCCGTCGCCGTGGGTGAGGCCCACGCGCAGGTCCATGTAGGGTTCCACGTCAGGGGAGAACGGCAGGCGTATCAGGAAGTCGCCGGCGATGTCACCCTCGTCGCCCTTGACCTTCAGGTACGGCGCCACCAGGGTGAAGCCGTCGTGGTTGAGGGTCCAGGTCAGTCGGGCATTGGCCTGGTGGTAGTACCAGGGGTTGGCGAAAATGGGGTACAGGTGCAGCATGAATTTATCGGTGGCCAGACGCAGCTCCCCGTGGCCCAGGTCGCCACTGATGGCGCCACTGACGCTACCGGCCGCCGGCGCGCCGTGGGTGGCCTGGAAACCGACATTGTCCAGGTTGGCGGCAAAACTCAGGCGATCGTCCCCGGTGGCCTGCGGGCGATAGTCGAGCAATACGTTGCGCAGCCCGCCCGTGACCTTCAGCGCATCGATGACCGCGGCGACCTTGTCGGGGACCGGCACCAGGCTGTCGAGTACTGGCGTGATCGGGGTCAGGTCCAGGCGGTCGGCCTGCAGGTGGTAGGTCTGTTGAGTGCTGTCGGTGGCATCGGCCTCACGCAGTTGCAGACGTGATTCCCAGCGGGTCTTGCCCAGGTTCAGCGCCAGTGAGTCGACCGTCAGGTCGTACCCGCCGCCGCTGCGCTGGAACCAGGCATTGAGGGCCAGGTTGTCGATACGGGTAGCCTTGCGGTCGGCGTAGGCGCCCTGCAGGGTGGGGGCGTTCAGGCGCACGGCGGCGCTTTGCAGCGCGCCCTTGTCCCAGTCGAGCCAGAACTCGCCACCGGCCTTGAGCTGGTCGGCCTTCCATTGTTGCAGCAGTCGGGGCGGCAACCAGCGCGACCAATCACTCTGGGGCAGGCTCAAGTAGGCTTGTACCCCGGCATCCTGCCAGTGCGCGGCGTCGATGCGGGTGCGCAGGTTCAAGGCCACCGGCTGGCCATCGGGCAGGGTCAGCCGCAGGTCGAGGCGCTGGCGACTGTACCCGGTGGTCAGGCTGGCGCCCACGTAGGTGAAGGTCAGGGGGGCGCGGTCGTAGGGCTCCAGGGTCAACTGGCTGTCGAGCAATGACACCTTGCCCACTTGCTGCAAGCGCTCGAGGATCTGCCCAGGGTCCATCGGCCCGTTGTTCTGGGCCGGCACACCCTTGAGGGCCCATTTGCCGTCCTGATCTTCCTCGGCCGTCAATTGCAGCCCGCTGACCTGCAGGTGGGCAAGGCGCACCTGGCGGCTGCGCAGGCTGGCCAACAAGGCCGGCACCACGCGCACCTGGTCCAGGCGCAGGGCGCTGTCGCCCTCGCCCACCATCACGTCATGGGCCAGCAGCACCGGCGCCATGCCGCTCCAGCGCCCCTCCAGGCTACCGATGGTCACGGGCAGGCCCAGGGCCTGGCTGGCCTTGTCCTGCACCTCATCACGGTATTGGTCCACCAGCGGCACCAACTGGCGCCCCAGGCTCACGTACAGCGCCACCAGCACCAGCAACAGCGCGCACAGCCCCAGGCCCCAGCGCGTCAGCGCGCCGAGCCAGCGTGTCACGAACGCCATGGGCAACGGTTCCCGGCACAGGCAGCGAGGTCAGTGGCCACTAGGCACAGGGGGGTGAACGAAATCAGAGCAGCACCACGTCGTATTGTTCCTGGGAGTACATGGACTCTACCTGAAAGCGAATGGTTCGCCCGATAAAAGCCTCCAGTTCGGCCACATTGCCCGATTCTTCGTCCAGAAGGCGGTCGACCACCCGCTGGTTGGCCAACACTCTATAGCCTTCGGCCTGGTAAGCACGGGCTTCGCGCAGAATTTCACGGAAAATCTCGTAACAGATAGTCTCCGGCGTCTTCAGCTTGCCCCGCCCCTGGCAACTCACGCAGGGCTCGCAGAGCACCTGTTCCAGGCTCTCGCGGGTACGCTTGCGGGTCATCTGCACCAGCCCCAGCTCGGTGATGCCGATGATGTTGGTCTTGGCGTGGTCGCGCTCCAGCTGTTTCTCCAGGGTGCGCAGCACCTGGCGCTGGTGCTCTTCGTCTTCCATGTCGATGAAGTCGATGATGATGATGCCGCCGATGTTGCGCAGGCGCAGTTGCCGGGCAATGGCGGTGGCCGCTTCCAGGTTGGTCTTGAAGATGGTCTCTTCCAGGTTGCGGTGGCCGACGAAAGCGCCGGTGTTGACGTCGATGGTGGTCATGGCCTCGGCCGGGTCCACCACCAGGTAACCGCCGGACTTGAGCGGCACCTTGCGGTCCAGGGCGCGCTGGATCTCGTCTTCCACGCCATACAGGTCGAAGATTGGCCGTTCCCCTGGGTAATGCTCCAGGCGGTCGGCGATCTCGGGCATCAGCTCGGCAACGAACTGGGTGGTTTTCTGGAAGGTTTCCCGGGAGTCGATACGGATCTTCTCGATCTTGGGGCTGACCAGGTCGCGCAGGGTACGCAGGGCCAGGCCCAGGTCTTCGTAGATCTCGGTGGGCGCGCCGACAGTCTTGATCTGCAGGCCGATCTGGTCCCACAACCGGCGCAGGTAACGGATGTCCATCATGATTTCGTCAGCGCCCGCGCCCTCGGCGGCGGTGCGCAGGATGAAACCACCTGCCTCCTTGATGCCTTCCTGGGCCACGCAGTCGCTGACCACTTTCTTCAAGCGGTCGCGCTCGGCCTCGTCTTCGATCTTCAGGGAGATGCCGACGTGGCTGGTGCGCGGCATGTACACAAGGTACCGCGAAGGGATCGACAACTGCGTGGTCAGGCGCGCGCCCTTGGAGCCGATGGGGTCCTTGGTGACCTGCACCACCAGGCTCTGGCCTTCGTGCACCAGGGCACTGATGGTCTCCACCGCCGAGCCTTCGCGCAGGGAAATTTCCGAGGCGTGGATGAACGCCGCCCGCTCAAGGCCGATGTCGACGAACGCCGCCTGCATGCCGGGCAGCACGCGAACCACCTTGCCCTTGTAGATATTGCCGACGATGCCGCGGCGCTGGGTGCGCTCTACGTGCACTTCCTGCAACACACCGTTTTCCACCACTGCCACGCGTGATTCCATCGGGGTGATGTTGATCAGGATCTCTTCACTCATGGCAGGGTCTCGTCAAGGATAGTCAGCGAAAATGATGGATTTCGTCGTGAATGTCGACGTTTCCATTCTTGCTTCGAGCAGCGCGGCTCAGCGCGCCGGCAGGTTCTGCCAACAGGGTATGCCGAAATGCCCCAGCAGGTCTGCGGTTTCGCACAAGGGCAGCCCTACTACCGCAGAATAACTGCCCGCCAGGCTTTCGACGAATATCGCTGCCAGGCCCTGGATGGCGTAGGCGCCAGCCTTGTCCCGGGGTTCGCCACTGGCCCAGTAGGTGTGTGCCTGTTCGAGGCTGATGGGACGAAAACGCACGCGGCTGGCGACACTGCGCACTTCGCAGCGCTGCTCGTCGACCACGGCGATGGCCGTCAGCACCTCGTGCTCGCGACCCGACAGCGCCGCCAGCATGGCCAGGGCGTCGCTTTCGTCCACGGGTTTGCCAAGGATGCGACCGTCGAGCACCACGGCAGTGTCGGCCCCCAGCACCACGCCATTTGGGTGCGCGGTGCTGGCACGCAGCAACGCGAGCCCGGCCAGGGCCTTGTCGCGCGCCAGGCGCTCGACATAGGCTGGCGCCGGCTCACCGGGCAACGGGGTTTCATCGATGGAGGCGCTGAGGGGCGTGAACGCGACACCGATCTGGGTGAGCAGTTCGCGCCGTCGGGGAGAGCCGGAGGCCAGGTAAAGCGGATTCATCAAGACGTCTCCCTGTCGGTTGTCGGGTACCGGGCGCGTGCCCGGGCCCACTCAGTTGATGCCCAGGCGGCGGCGCAGGCCTCGCAGGGCAAAGCTGACCCACGGCCACAGCAAGGCGCTCATCAAGGCTGGCAGCAGCAGCGCCAGGGTTGGCTGGCGGTTGCCGGTCAGGGCGCTGAGCCACAGCTGGGCCAACTGGCCCAGGCCGAACACCACCAGGATGACCAGGCTCTGCTGCCACACATGGAAGGTGCGCATGCGCTGCAGGAGAGACAGGATCAGGAAACTGATCAAGGTCAGGATCATCGCGTTCTGGCCCAGGTAGGTGCCGTATAGCACATCCTCGGCCAGGCCAAGCACGAACGCCGTGGTCATGCCGATCCTGTGTGGCAGCGCCATGGTCCAGAAGGTCACCAGCAAGGCCAGCCACAGGGGGCGCAGGATTTCCATGAACTGCGGCAGCGGCGAAACGCTCAGCAGCAGGCCAAGGACAAAGGTGAACCAGACGAACCAGCCGTTGCGCGGCCGCGTGCTGTTGACCATCAGTGTCTCTCCCGCGAGGTGCCGTGGGCAGGCTTGGCCGGTGCGGTGGCAGGCGCCGCCGCGGTCGGCGTGGCGGGCGTGTGGCTATTGGCGGCGGGGGCCGAATGGCCGTTGGCCGGGGCGGCCGGGGTGGCCGATGCGCCAGCCGGCGTGGCGGCCGCAGGGGGTAAGGCCGGGGCCGGCGTGCCAGGGGCAACCTGGCCCTGATGATCGGCGGCTTCCTGGGCTTGCGCGGCTTCGGTGGCACGCTGCTCGGGCGAGCGGCTGTCGGAGAACACCAGCAACAGGTAGCGGCTGCGGTTCAGGGCAGCCGTGGGCACGGCGCGGACGATGGCGAATGGCTGCCCGGAGTCATGGATGACCTCCTTCACCGTGGCCACCGGGTAACCCGCCGGGAAACGCTGCCCCAGGCCAGAGCTGACCAGCAGGTCGCCTTCCTTGATATCGGCGGTATCCGCGACATGGCGCAGCTCCAGGCGTTCCGGGTTACCGGTGCCGCTGGCGATGGCGCGCAGGCCGTTGCGGTTCACCTGCACCGGAATGCTGTGGGTGGAGTCGGTCAGCAGCAACACCCGCGAGGTGTACGGCATCAACTCCACCACCTGCCCCATCAGGCCGCGGGCATCGAGGACGGGCTGGCCCAGGAATACCCCGTCGCGCTCACCCTTGTTGATCAGGATGCGCTGGGTGAACGGGTTGGGGTCCATGCCGATCAGTTCGGCCACTTCCACCTTCTCGTTCACCAGCGCCGAGGAGTTGAGCAACTCGCGCAGGCGCACGTTCTGCTCGGTCAGGGCCGCCAGCTTCTGCAGGCGCCCTTGCAGCAGCAAGGCTTCGGTCTTGAGTTTTTCGTTCTCGGCCACGAGCTCGGTGCGGCTGCCGAACTGGCTGGCCACACCCTGATACAGGCGTTGAGGCAGGTCGGTGATCCAGTACGACTGCATGAGTACCAGCGACATCTGGCTGCGCACTGGCTGCAGCAGCGTGAACCGCGCATCGACCACCATCAGGGAGATCGACAGCACGACCAGCACCAGCAGGCGCACGCCCAGCGAGGGACCCTTGGAGAAAAGCGGTTTAATAAGCCGCTCCTCCCAGGCTGATGTTCATTGGCTCATTCATACGGCTTCAAACCGGCCCGGATGCAGATTGACAGAAAATGCGCCAACGACAGGCGCAGGCCCGAGGTCGGCAGCGCAAACTGTAGACCGGGCCCCGTGGTTGCCGCCAGCGAAGTTTATTCGCTGGAGAGCAGGTCCATGGTGTGCTTGTCCATCATTTCCAGGGCACGGCCGCCACCGCGAGCCACGCAGGTCAGCGGGTCTTCGGCGACGATCACCGGCAGGCCGGTTTCCTGGGCCAGCAGCTTGTCCAGGTCACGCAGCAGGGCGCCACCACCGGTCAGCACCAGGCCACGCTCGGCGATGTCGGAAGCCAGTTCCGGCGGCGACTGCTCCAGGGCGCTTTTGACGGCCTGGACGATGGTCGCCAGCGACTCCTGCAGAGCCTCCAGTACTTCGTTGGAGTTCAGGGTGAAGGCACGTGGCACGCCTTCGGCCAGGTTACGGCCGCGGACGTCGACTTCACGCACTTCGCCGCCCGGGTAGGCGGTGCCGATTTCCTGCTTGATCCGCTCGGCGGTGGACTCGCCGATCAGGCTGCCGTAGTTGCGGCGCACGTAGGTCACGATGGCTTCGTCGAAGCGATCGCCGCCCACACGCACGGACTCGGCGTACACCACGCCGTTCAGGGAGATCAGGGCGATCTCGGTGGTACCACCACCGATGTCGACCACCATCGAACCGCGGGCTTCCTCGACCGGCAGGCCGGCACCGATGGCAGCGGCCATTGGCTCTTCGATCAGGAACACTTCACGTGCACCGGCGCCCAGGGCCGATTCACGGATGGCGCGACGTTCCACCTGGGTGGACTTGCAAGGCACACAGATCAGCACGCGCGGGCTTGGCTGCAGGAAGCTGTTTTCGTGAACCTTGTTGATGAAGTACTGGAGCATCTTTTCGCAGACGCTGAAGTCGGCGATCACGCCGTCCTTCATCGGACGAATGGCTGCAATGTTGCCCGGTGTACGGCCCAGCATGCGCTTTGCCTCGGTACCGACGGCAACGACACTTTTCTGATTTCCGTGGGTCCGAATGGCCACTACCGAAGGCTCATTCAGGACGATACCGCGCTCACGCACGTAAATAAGGGTGTTGGCAGTGCCCAGGTCGATGGAAAGATCGCTGGAAAACATGCCACGCAGTTTCTTGAACATGGGAAAGTGACCCTAGGCAACGCGTGGGTAAAAAAGTGCGGCAAACTCTAACAACGGCGGGGATTTTGGGCAAGGCGCCAATATGTTAAATTGGCTGTTTTTCCGAGCAGGCCCTCACTCAATCGCGGCCATATGACCGTAGAATTGGCGTTCTGTTCCGACAATCTAACACACGGGCCGGCAGTTGATCCGTTTCCGTGCTGTTTTCCACTGGAGATACCCATGGCGCTTGATCGCTCCGACGTGGAAAAAATCGCTCATCTGGCCCGCCTGGGCCTGAATGAAGCCGATCTGCCACGCACCACCGATGCACTCAACAGTATCCTGGGTCTGGTCGACCAGATGCAGGCGGTCGACACCAGCGGCATCGAGCCCCTGGCCCACCCGCTGGAAGCCAGTCAGCGCCTGCGCGCCGACCAGGTCACCGAAAGCAACCACCGCGAGGCCTACCAGGCCATCGCGCCTGCGGTCGAGAACGGCCTGTACCTGGTTCCGAAAGTCATCGACTAAAAGGGAAAAGAGCCTGCCATGCATCAAATGACTCTGGCCGAGATCGCCCGCGGACTCGCCGACAAGAAGTTTTCTTCCGAAGAGCTGACCCGCTCCCTGCTGGCGCGCATCGCCCAGCTGGACCCGCAGCTCAACAGCTTCATCACCGTCACCCCGGAGCTGGCCATCGCCCAGGCCCAGGCCGCCGACGCCCGTCGCGCCGCTGGTGAAACCGGTGCCCTGCTGGGCGCGCCGCTGGCCCACAAGGACCTGTTCTGCACCCAGGGCGTGCGCACCAGCTGCGCCTCCAGGATGCTCGACAACTTCACCGCCCCCTACGACGCCACCGTGGTGTCGCGCCTGGCCAAGGCCGGTGCGGTCAGCCTGGGCAAGACCAACATGGACGAGTTCGCCATGGGCTCGGGCAACGAAAGCAGCTTCTACGGCGCGGTGAAGAACCCGTGGAACCTGGCCCACGTACCGGGTGGTTCGTCGGGTGGTTCGGCTGCCGCGGTGGCAGCTCGCCTGCTGCCAGTTGCGACAGGTACCGACACCGGTGGCTCTATCCGACAACCGGCAGCTTTTACCAACCTGACCGGCCTGAAACCGACGTACGGTCGCGTTTCGCGCTGGGGCATGATCGCTTACGCCTCCAGCCTCGACCAGGCCGGTACCTTCGCCCGCACGGCTGAAGACTGCGCCCTGCTGCTGCAAGGCATGGCCGGTTTCGACCCGCAGGATTCCACCAGCATCGACGAGCCCGTCCCGGACTACAGCGCCAGCCTGAATGGCTCGCTGCAAGGCCTGCGCATCGGCCTGCCGAAGGAATACTTCGGAGCGGGCCTGGACCCGCGCATCGCCGACCTGATCCAGCAAGCGGTCAAGGAACTGGAAAAACTGGGCGCCACGGTCAAGGAAATCAGCCTGCCGAACATGCAGCACGCCATCCCGGCGTACTACGTGATCGCCCCGGCCGAAGCGTCCTCCAACCTGTCGCGTTTCGATGGCGTGCGCTTCGGCTACCGCTGCGAGAACCCGGCCGACCTTACCGACCTGTACAAGCGCTCTCGCGGCGAAGGCTTCGGCATTGAAGTGCAGCGCCGGATCATGGTCGGCGCCTACGCCCTGTCGGCCGGTTACTACGACGCCTACTACCTGCAGGCGCAGAAGATCCGCCGCCTGATCAAGAACGACTTCATGGCCGCGTTCCACGACGTCGACGTCATCCTGGGCCCGACCACGCCGAACCCGGCCTGGAAGATCGGCGCCAAGAACGCCGATCCGGTCGCCGAGTACCTGGAAGACGTTTACACCATCACCGCCAACCTGGCCGGGTTGCCAGGGCTGTCCATGCCCGCGGGCTTCGTCGACGGCTTGCCGGTGGGCGTGCAACTGCTGGCGCCGTATTTCCAGGAAGGCCGCCTGCTCAACGTCGCGCACCAGTACCAGCAGGCGACTGACTGGCACACACGTTCGCCCGAAGGCTTCTAAGGAGAAAACCGTATGCAATGGGAAGTCGTCATCGGGCTGGAGATTCACACCCAGCTCACCACCCAGTCGAAGATTTTCTCCGGCAGTTCCACCACGTTCGGCTCCGAGCCCAACACCCAGGCCAGCCTGGTAGACCTGGGCATGCCCGGTGTGCTGCCGGTGCTGAATCAGGAAGCGGTGCACATGGCGGTCAAGTTCGGCCTGGCCATCGACGCCGAGATCGGCCAGCACAATGTGTTCGCCCGCAAGAACTACTTCTACCCCGACCTGCCCAAGGGTTACCAGATCAGCCAGATGGAACTGCCGATCGTCGGCAAGGGCCACCTGGACATCACCCTGGAAGACGGCACTGTCAAGCGCATCGGCGTGACCCGCGCGCACCTGGAAGAGGACGCCGGCAAAAGCCTGCACGAAGACTTCAACGGCCTGACCGGCGTTGACCTGAACCGGGCCGGCACGCCGTTGCTGGAAATCGTCTCCGAGCCGGACATGCGCAGCGCCAAGGAAGCCGTGGCCTACGTCAAGGCCATGCACGCCCTGGTGCGCTACCTGGGCATCTGCGACGGCAACATGGCCGAAGGCAGCCTGCGTTGCGACTGCAACGTGTCGATCCGCCCCAAGGGCCAGGTCGAGTTCGGCACCCGCTGCGAGATCAAGAACGTCAACTCGTTCCGCTTCATCGAGAAGGCCATCAACAGCGAAATCGCGCGCCAGATCGAACTGATCGAGGACGGTGGCAAGGTCATCCAGCAGACCCGCCTGTATGACCCGAACACCAACGAAACCCGCGCCATGCGCAGCAAGGAGGAAGCCAACGACTACCGTTACTTCCCCGACCCGGACCTGCTGCCCGTGGTGATCGAGGATGCGTTCCTGGACACCGTGCGCGCTACCCTGCCCGAGCTGCCACCGGCCAAGCGCGAGCGCTTCCAGAGCCAGTTCGGCCTGTCGGCCTACGACGCCAGCGTATTGGCTTCCAGCCGCGAACAGGCGGACTATTTCGAGAAAGTGGTGGGCATCAGCGGCGACGCCAAACTCGCCGCCAACTGGACCATGGTGGAACTGGGCAGCCTGCTGAACAAACTGGGCGTTGAAATCGAGCAGTCGCCAGTCAGCGCCGAGCAACTGGGCGGCATGCTGCTGCGCATCAAGGACAATACCATCAGCGGCAAGATCGCCAAGATGGTCTTTGAAGCCATGGCCAATGGCGAAGGCAGTGCTGACGAAATCATCGAAGCCCGCGGCTTGAAGCAGGTGACCGACAGCGGCGCCATCGAGAAGGTACTGGACGAAGTGCTGGCGGCCAACGCCGAACAGGTCGAACAATACCGCGCCGCCGACGAAGCCAAGCGCGGCAAGATGTTCGGCTTCTTCGTGGGCCAGGCCATGAAAGCCTCCAAGGGCAAGGCCAACCCGCAACAGGTGAACGAACTGCTCAAGAGCAAGCTCGAAGGCTGACCCGCCCCACGGCTCCGCGCCTCACCCATCCCCTGCGGGACCGAGCTTCGCCCGGTTCCACAGGGCGATGGCAAGGCTGGAGCAGCGTTGGACGACATGGAGACCGCTGCATGCTGCGCCTGGCCTTCCCCCTGCTGTTGCTCACCCTCCTCGCCGGCTGCGCCAACCACATCATCGACCCGCGCGGTTACGATGAAACCGGGATGGCCACCTACTACGGCGCCCAGCATCAAGGCAAGCGCACCGCGAGCGGCGAGCGTTTCGACCAACATGCCCTGACCGCCGCCCACCGCCAACTCCCCTTCGGCACTCGCGTACTGGTGACCAACCTCGGCAACGGCCGCAAGGTAGCGGTGCGCATCAATGACCGCGGGCCCCATACCCGTGGGCGCTTGATCGACGTGTCACATGAAGCGGCAGAGCAGTTGGGTATGATCGGTAGCGGAAGCGCGCGAGTGCGGGTACAAAGTCTGAGCGACTGATTCCTTATTTGCGGAGCCTTCCCCATTTTCGACCTGGATTCCCTCACCACCTTCAGCCTGCTGCAACTGGGCGCAGGCCTGGTACTGCTTCTGCTGGGCGCCGAACTGATGGTGCGCGCCGCCGTGCGCCTGGCCGCCAGCTTCCATGTGCGGCCGTTGATCATCGGCCTGAGCGTGGTCGCCCTGGGCAGCAGCGCGCCGCAGATGGCGGTCAGCCTGCAAGCGGCCTTCAACGCTGCGCCCGACATTGCCGTGGGCAGCGTGTTCGGCAGCAACATCTTCAATGTGCTGGTGACCCTGGGCCTGTGCGCGCTGATCATCCCCCTGCGCGTATCGCGGCAACTGGTACGCCTGGACATCCCCCTGATGATCGCCGCCAGCGCCCTGGTCTACGCCCTGGCCCTGAACCAGACCATCGGCCGGCTCGAAGGCGCGGTTCTGCTGGCCGGCCTGGTCGGTTACTGCTACCTGCTGGTGCGCCAGTCGCGGTACCACGGCCGCCCCCATGGGCGTGCCCACGCCGCGCCGCGGCCAGGCCGCGCGCCCTGGTTGAGTACCGTGCTGCTGGCCGCCGCCGGCCTGGGGCTGCTCATCTGGGCGGGCCACCTGATTCTCGACGCGGCGGTGGAACTGGCCACCGACTACGGGTTCTCCGACCGCATCATCGGCCTGACCATCGTCGCCGTGTGCACCTCCCTGCCTGAACTGGCGACGTCACTGATCGCGGCCATCCGTGGCGAACGGGAAATCGCCGTCGGCAACGTGGTGGGCAGCAACCTGTTCAACCTGCTGGGCGTGCTGGGCCTGACCGCCGTCGTCGCCCCTGCCCCCTTGTCGGTATCGCCCAATGCCCTGGCTTTTGACCTGCCGGTGATGCTTGGCGTCGCCGTGCTGTGCCTGCCGCTGTTCTACTCCGGCTACCGCATCACCCGCGCCGAAGGCCTGGTGCTGCTGGGGCTGTTTACCGCCTATGGCCTGCACGTCATCACCTTCACCACCGGCATGGCCCTGGCCGGGCGGCTGGAACACCTGATGCTGTTTTACGTCCTGCCGGTGCTGGCGCTGTTCGTGCTGCTCAGCACGCTGCACGCCTGGCGTCGGCAACATTGAGAGAGGAGAAGCCGATGTCCGACAACAACAAATCAGGCGTCCAGATGCGCCGCCAGGTCATGGGCGACGCCTTCGTCGACCGCGCCCTGGGCAATGCCACCGAGTTCACCCAGCCACTGCAGGACTTCGTCAACGAACACGCCTGGGGTGGCGTATGGAACCGTGGCGGCCTGGAACTGAAAACCCGCAGCCTGATCACCCTGGCCGCGCTGACCGCGCTCAAGTGCCCGCAAGAGCTCAAGGGCCACGTGCGTGGCGCCTTGAACAATGGCTGCACGGTAGATGAGATTCGCGAGGCGTTGCTGCACTGCGCGGTGTACGCCGGCGTACCGGCGGCCATCGATGCCTTCCGGGCGGCCCAGGAAGTCATCGACAGCTACCAGCAGCCTTAGCCGCGCGCGCGCCGCTTGAGCGCGTACGCCAGCGCCAGCGCGACCAGCCAGATCGGCATCAGGATCACCGAGATACGGATGCCCGGGGTGAGGTACATCACCAGAATGATGCCGGCCACGAACAGCAGGCACAGGTAATTGGTGAACGGGTAACCCCAGCTCTTGAAGAAGGTGTCTTCGCCGGCCTGGCGCTTGGCGTTGCGGAACTTCAGGTGGGTGATACTGATGATCACCCAGTTGATCACCAGAGCCGCCACGGCCAGGGCCATCAACAACGGGAACGCCTGGCCCGGCATCAGGTAATTGATCAGCACGCACACCCCGGTGGCAACCGCCGACACCGCCAGGGCGGTCAGCGGCACGCCGCGCTTGTTGACCTTGAGCAGTGCCCTGGGCGCATCACCCTGCACCGCCAGGCCGAACAGCATGCGGCTGTTGCTGTACACGCAACTGTTGTACACCGACAGCGCCGCCGTCAGCACCACGGCGTTTAGCAGCGTGGCAACCAGGTTGCTGTCCAGGGCGTGGAAGATCAGCACGAACGGGCTGCCGCCGGTCACCACCTTCTGCCACGGGTACAGCGACAGCAGCACCGCCAGGGCGCCCACGTAGAACAGCAGGATGCGGTAGATCACCTGGTTGGTGGCGCGCGGAATGCTGTGCCGGGGGTCGGCCGCTTCGGCCGCGGTGATGCCCACCAGCTCCAGGCCGCCGAACGAGAACATGATCACCGCCATGGCCATGGCCAGGCCGGCGATGCCGTTGGGGAAGAAGCCGCCGTGCTGCCACAGGTTGGCGACCGAGGCCTCGGGCCCGCCGTTACCGCTGGCCAGCAGCCAGGCGCCGAAGCCGATCATGCAGACAATGGCCGCGACCTTGACCAGCGAGAACCAGAACTCCATCTCGCCGAACACCTTCACCTGGGTGAGGTTGATCAGGTTGATGAGCACGAAGAACACCAGGGCCGACACCCAGGTCGGCACGCCTGGCCACCAGTACTGCACGTAGATGCCCACGGCGGTCAGTTCCGCCATGCCCACCAGCACGTACACCACCCAGTAGTTCCAGCCCGAGGTAAACCCCGCCAGCCCACCCCAGTAACGACTTGCAAAATGGCTGAAGGAACCGGCGACCGGCTCGTCCACCACCATTTCGCCCAGTTGGCGCATGATGAAGAAGGCCATGAGGCCTGCGATGGCGTAACCGAGGATCACCGATGGCCCGGCCATGTTGATGGTCTGGGCAATACCCAGGAACAGCCCGGTGCCGATCGCACCGCCCAGCGCGATCAGCTGGATGTGACGGTTCTTCAGGCCCCGATGCAAACCCTCGGGGGATGATTGTTGGTCCATTGAAGCTTCCTTGAGCTCGGATGACTGCTGGCTGGCAGGTGAAGGCGCACAGGATCTAGATCCAGCCGCCCCACTGCAATAGGAAAAAGCCGATATTCGTCGTAATAGCGGCGGCGACGGTGGTAATCACGATGATCGCCGCCGCCAATTGATGGTTGCCATTGGCCGCACGGGCCATGACATAGCTGGCCGCCGCGGTCGGGCTGCCGATGTACAGGAACAGGATACCCAGCTCGGCACCGCGGAAACCCAGCAGCCATGCCACCAGGGTGCCCAGCAGCGGCAGCCAGACCATCTTCACCAGGCTGGCGCTGATGGCCAGGTCGCCACTTTCACGCAGGGCGGCCAGCGACAGGGTGCCGCCGATGCAGATCAGCGCCAGGGGCAGGCTCATCTGCGCCAGGTAGTCGCCGCTGGTCAGAATCCAGTTGGGCAGGCCAACCTGGAAGTAGGCCATGGGGGCGGCCGCCAGCACGCTGATGATCAGCGGGTTGCACACCACGCTTTTGAAGATGCTCCATGGGTCGGACTTGATATTGGGGCTATAGATGGCCAGCACCACGGTGGACAGGCTGTTGTAGAGCACAATCACCAGCCCGGCGAGAACGGCCCCCAGGGAAATGCCCTGGTCGCCGTACATGCTGCCGGCCAACGCCAGGCCGACCACGCCGTTATTGCCACGGAACGCGCCCTGGGTATAGATGCCACGGTCCTGGGGTGGGCTGCGCCACAGGGCCATGCCCCAGGCGAGGGCGAAACTGGCGAAGGTCACCACGACGAAGTAGATCAGCAGGCCGGGCTTCATGGCCGCGTGCAGGTCGGCGTGGTAAATGCCCAGGAACAGCAGCGCCGGCATGCAGACGTTGAAGACCAGGGCCGAGGCTGTGTAGATGAAGGTGTCGTTGATAGCGCCGATGCGCTTGAGGAAAACGCCCAGGAACAGCATGGCGAACACCGGTGCGGTGATGTTCAGCGTCTGTATGAAAATGGCCAGCATGCCAAGGGAACCTGATTGCCCGAATTTAGGGGGCCAATGATAAGCCCTCCGGGGGGTGGGACGCTGTTAGATTTTTGCTGGAGCTACCGGCCTCATCGCGAGCAGGCTTTGCTACCACAGGGGTTTGCGTGGGAGCAAAGCTTGCTCGCGATGAGGCCAGTGACATCACCCCATCACTCAGGTCACCGGCGCCGGGTTGAACAGCACGATGTCGTTATGCAGCTTGTGCTTTTCAGCCCAGGTCTGTTGCTTGCCGCTGGCGACATCCAGATAGTAATGGAACAACTCCCAGCCCAGTTCCTCGATGGTCGCGCGGCCGGTAGCGATACGCCCCGCGTCGATGTCGATCAAATCCGGCCAGCGCCGCGCCAGCTCGGTGCGGGTAGAGACCTTGACCACCGGTGCCATCGCCAGGCCGTACGGCGTGCCGCGCCCGGTGGTGAACACATGCAGGTTCATGCCCGCCGCCAGTTGCAGCGTGCCGCAGACAAAGTCGCTGGCCGGGGTGGCGCAGAAGATCAGGCCTTTGCGCTGAACCCGCTCGCCAGGCCCCACCACCGCGTTGATAGCGCTGTTGCCAGACTTGACGATGGAGCCCAGCGACTTCTCGACGATGTTCGACAGCCCGCCCTTCTTGTTACCAGGCGTGGTGTTGGCGCTGCGGTCGGCCTCGCCCTTGGCCAGATAGCGGTCGTACCAGTCCATCTCGCGCACCAGGGCCTCGGCCACGGCCGGAGTTTCGGCCCGGGAGGTCAGCAGGTAGATGGCGTCGCGCACTTCGGTCACTTCAGAGAACATCACCGTGGCGCCAGCACGCAGCAGCAGGTCGCTGGCATACCCCAGCGCCGGGTTGGCGGTGATGCCGGAAAACGCATCGCTACCGCCGCACTGCATGCCCAGGATCAGTTCGCTGGCCGGGACCGTCTCACGGCGGCGGGCATCGAGTTTTTTCAGGCGCACCTCGGCCAGCTCCATGATCTGCTCGATCATTTCGGTGAAGCCGTGGCTGGAGTCCTGCAAGCGGTACAGCCAGGGCTCGCTGAGGTCCACGGAAGCATCGTCCTCGTGCATCACCTGCCCGGCCTGCAGTTTTTCGCAGCCCAGGCTGATGACCAGCGCTTCGCCACCCAGGTTGGGGTTGCGCGCCAGGTTGCGCACGGTACGGATTGGAATGTAGGCATCCGTGGCGGTAATGGCCACGCCGCACCCATAACTGTGGGTCAGGGCCACCACGTCGTCGACGTGCGGGTACTTGGGCAGCAGTTCGTCACGGATGCGCTTGACCGCATGGTCCAGCACCCCGGTCACGCACTGCACGGTGGTGGTGATACCCAGGATGTTGCGCGTACCTACCGTGCCGTCAGCATTGCGGTAGCCCTCGAAGGTAAAGCCTTCCAGGGCCGGCAGCGCCTCGGGCACCGCGTCCGACATCGGCAGGCTGTCCAGTGCCGGGGCGGTGGGCATGCGCAGCAGGTCCTCGCGCACCCAGGTGCCGCGCGGGATAGGCCGGAGGGCATAGCCGATGACCTGGCCGTAGCGAATCACTTCGCCGCCCTGGGGAATGTCCACCAGGTTGACCTTGTGGCTCTGCGGCACATGTTCCAGGGTAACCAGCGCGCCGGGCAGCTCGGTGCCGGCAGGCACGCCCTGGTCGTTGACGATTACCACGACGTTGTCGCGCTCGTGCAGGCGAATTACCCGCGGCGAGTCAGCGTGCTCAATTAACTGCATGAAACCCGCTCCTCAAATTTTGGCTGGGGACAGCTGGTCGACCGGTTTGCGCGAGCCTTTGCTCGGCGGGTCGGTCAGTTCCACCCGCTTGATCTGGCCGACGATCACCAGGTAGCTGAGCACCGCCACCAGCGCGTTGGCGCCGACGAACACCAGGGCCCACTTGAACGAACCGGTGGTGCTGATGATGTAGCCGATGACGATCGGCGTGGTGATCGAGGCAATGTTGCCGAACATGTTGAACAGACCACCGCTCAGGCCGGCGATCTGCTTGGGTGAGGTGTCGGACACCACCGCCCAGCCCAGCGCACCCACCCCTTTGCCGAAGAACGCCAGGGCCATGAAGCCCACCACCATCCATTCGATGTCCACGTAGTTGCAGGCAACGATGGTGGTCGACAGCAGCAGGCCGCCGATGATGGGCGCCTTGCGGGCGAACGTCAGAGAATGCCCACGGCGCAGCAGCCAGTCGGAAATGATGCCGCCCAGCACACCGCCGATGAAGCCACAGATGGCCGGCAAGGAGGCGATGAAGCCCGCCTTGAGGATGGTCATGCCACGCTCCTGCACCAGGTATACCGGGAACCAGGTCAGGAAGAAATAAGTGATACCGTTGATGCAGTACTGCCCCAGGTACACACCCAGCATCATGCGGTTTGTCAGCAGTTGGCGCACGTAATCCCATTTCGGGCCTTCGCGCTTGCCTTGTGGTTTGTCGTCCATGTCGACCATGCCGCCATTGCTGGCGATGTGTTCGAGTTCGGCCTGGTTGATCATCGGGTGCTGGCGCGGGCTGTGGATAACCTTCAACCAGACCAGGGAGAAGACGATACCGATCCCGCCCATGATCATGAACACATGCTGCCACCCGAAGCTGAAGACGATCCAGCCCATGAGCGGCGCGAACAGCACGGTGGCGAAGTATTGCGCGGAGTTGAAGATCGCCGACGCAGTGCCCCGCTCAGCGGTGGGAAACCAGGCGGCGACGATGCGCGCGTTGCCCGGGAACGATGGCGCTTCGGCCAGCCCCACCAGAAAACGCAGCATGAACAAGGCGACCACGGCGGTCGACAGGCCGAAGTCACCGACGAAGCCTTGCATCACGGTGAACAGCGACCAGGTGAAAATGCTCAGGGCGTAGACCTTCTTCGAGCCGAAGCGGTCCAGCAGCCAGCCACCGGGGATTTGCCCAGCCACGTAGGCCCAACCGAAGGCAGAGAAGATGAAACCCAGGGTGACGGCATCGATGCCCAGGCTTTTTTGCAGGCTGGAACCGGCAATGGCGATGGTCGCACGGTCGGCATAGTTGATCGTGGTCACGACGAACAGCATGAGCAGGATCAAATAGCGGACGTGCGTCTGCTTGACGGCTTGCATGAAGGTGTACTCCCACTGATTATTTTTTTTAACGCGGGTCTTTCATTCACGGTGTAACACTGCAGGCGCTGGCAAGCCAGCACCTGCAGTTCTGCTGCAGGCGCATTTTTCGCTTACTGCGGGCCCATCTTGTCCATCAGGGCAGCCAGCATTTCGTACTCTTCGCCGGTCAGGTCGGTCAGCGGGGTACGTACCGGGCCTGCGTCGTAACCGGCGATCTTGGCGCCTGCCTTGACGATACTCACAGCGTAGCCAGCCTTGCGGTTGCGGATGTCCAGGTACGGCAGGAAGAAGTCGTCGATCAACTTGCCAACCGTGGCGTGATCCTCGCGGGCGATGGCGTGGTAGAAGTCCATCGCGGTTTTCGGGATGAAGTTGAACACGGCCGAGGAGTACACCGGCACGCCCAGCGCCTTGTAGGCCGCGGCGTAGACTTCGGCGGTAGGCAGGCCGCCCAGGTAGCTGAAGCGGTCGCCCAGGCGACGGCGGATGGAAACCATCAGTTCGATGTCACCCAGGCCGTCCTTGTAGCCGATCAGGTTCGGGCAGCGCTCGGCCAGGCGTTCCAGCTGGGTGGCGTTCAGGCGGCAGACGTTGCGGTTGTAGACGATGACGCCGATGTTCACCGATTTGCACACGGCCTCGACGTGGGCGGCGACGCCGTCCTGGCTGGCCTCGGTCAGGTAGTGTGGCAGCAGCAGCAGGCCCTTGGCACCCAGGCGTTCGGCTTCCTGTGCGTATTCGATGGCCTGGCGAGTGGCACCGCCGACGCCCGCGAGGATAGGCACGCTGGTAGCGCAGGTGTCGACAGCGGTCTTGATGACTTGCGAGTACTCACTGGCTGCCAGGGAGAAGAACTCACCGGTGCCGCCGGCGGCGAACAGCGCGCTGGCGCCGTAGGGGGCCAGCCACTCCAGGCGCTTGATATAGCCAGAGCGGTCGAAGTCGCCCTGTGCATTGAAATCGGTCACCGGGAAAGACAGCAGGCCGGCGGAGAGGATGGACTTCAGTTCTTGTGGATTCATTATTCGAACACCCTGGTTTGCATGGAAAGTGCGCTCAGCCTTCGCTGATGTCGTACGTCATCGTACAACTGAAATAACGAATGCTCAATAGGGTGTGCGACGAAATGTCATGGGATTGCGCGGGCCGCTGCCCGATCAAGCTCGGCAAGCAGGCACAGCCTTCGGTGGCACCGCAGGTCTATCTGCAGTGCCGCCAAAGGCTGAGTGCTGGAGGCTATTGATTCAACGGCCGCGAAAGGTGTGGGACCGAGCTTGCTCGGGAAGCAGGCACCACCGACCTAGGCGGTCGCCTGCGCTTCTTCATGAGCCTGGCGCAGCCGCTCGCGACTGTTGGTCAGGTGCAGGCGCATGGCCGCGCGGGCGGCATCGGAGTCCTGACGGGCAATGGCTTCGTAGATCTCTTCATGCTCGCGGCTCAGGCGGTTCATGTAGTGCTGCTGGTCGTCATGGGCCAGCCGCGCCGAATTGAGCCGGGTGCGCGGAATGATGCTGGTGCCCAGGTGGGTCATGATGTCGGTGAAGTAGCGGTTGCCGGTGGACAGGGCGATCTGCAGGTGGAACTGGAAGTCCGAGGCCACTGCATCGCTGGCGTGGGCCGCGCTCTCCGCCAGGGCGTCCAGCGCCGCGCGCATGGCGGCCAGCTGCTCGGGCGAGCGGCGCTGGGCAGCCAGCCCTGCCGACTCCACTTCCAGGCTGATGCGCAGTTCCAGCACCGCCAGCACGTCACGCAGGGTGACAATGGTGGCCGGGTCGATACGGAAGCCGCTGGGGCTAGGCGTGTCGAGCACGAACGTGCCGATGCCATGGCGGGTTTCCACCTGCCCCGCCGCCTGCAGGCGCGAAATGGCTTCACGCACCACGGTGCGGCTGACGCCCTGCTCCTGCATGATCGCCGACTCGGTCGGCAACTTGTCGCCGCGCTTGAGCTCACCCTTGAGGATGCGCTCTGTCAGCACGGTGACCAGTTCCTGGGCAAGGCTGCGGGGCTTGCGGCGCCCGCGCGGCTGGGCGGTTGGGGTATCCATGGCGAACTTCTTATCTCGAAATCACGTTGATAGGCGCATCATAGCGCATTCCAGTCGTACGACCACAGCTCACACCGTGCTCGTCTCCCCCATCGCCTGCGGCTGCAAGTGCCCGCCTTCCAGGCGGATGTGCCGGGAGTGGAACCGTTTGAGGCTGCTGCGGTGGCCAACGCTGATCAGGGTCAGCCCCGGCAGTTCGTCGATCAGTGCCTGGTACAGGCTGGCCTCGTCCTCCTCGTCCATGGCCGACGTAGCTTCGTCCAGGTACAACCACTGCGGCGCATACAGCAGCGCACGGGCAAAGGCCACTCGCTGCTGCTCACCCGGCGACAGCAGGCTCTGCCAGTGGGCAGGCTCGTCCAGGCGCTCGATCAGCTGCGGCAGGCGGCACAGGTGCAGCACATGCTCGTAGCGCGCCTGGGGGTACACATCACCCGGCTGTGGATAACTCAAGGCTTCACGCAGGCTGCCAATGGGCAAGTACGGCTTCTGCGGCATGAACATCGTGCGCCCTTCGGGCATGTCGATGCGGCCCTGGCCTTGGGTCAGCAAGTTGCCCATGGCCCGCAGCAAGGTGCTCTTGCCACTGCCGGAGCGACCACTGAGCAGCACGCGGTCACCCGCCGCCACTTCCAGGCCGGCGCCTTGCAGCAATTGGCGGCCATTGCCCAGCGTCAGGTCCAGGTCCTTGATGTGCAACTGGTTGCCATGGCGCTTCACTTCCACGCCCGGGGCACGCTGTTCGTTGTCGTCCATGGCCTGGCGGAAGCTGAGGAGACGGTCGCAGGTGGCGCGCCAGGTGGCCAGGTCGGTGTAGGCGTTGATAAACCAGCTCAGGCTGCCCTGGACACTACCGAAGGCATCCGCCACCTGCATCAGCACGCCCAGTTCGATAGCCCCGGAGAAATAGCGCGGCGAAGCCACCACGATGGGAAAGATATTGGCGATCTGCGCATAACCGTTGGTGAAGATGTTCATGCGCTTCTGCACGCGCATGATGTCCCAGTAGTTGTGCCAGACCTTGCTGAAACGCGCGCCAAGCCGCTGATTCTCAACGTGCTCGCCGTCCAGCAGGGCGATGGTCTCGGCGTTTTCGCGTACGCGGATCAGGCCAAAACGCAGGTCGGCCTCGAACCGTTGCTGGTTGTTGCTCAAACCGATCAGTCGGCGGCCCAGCAAATGCGTGATCAGGCTGCCGGCCAGGGCATACAGGAAAGCGGCCCAGAACATGTAACCCGGAATGCTGATACCGAACAGCTCGATGGTGCCGGAAATGCCCCACAGGATCACCGAGAACGACACCAGGTTGACTATATTGCTGATCAGCCCCAGGCCGATGCTCAAGGTGTCACTGGTGAAACTGCGCAGGTCTTCGCTCAGCCGCTGGTCGGGGTTATCGGTAGCGCCTTGCTGTTCCAGGCGGTAGTAACTCTTGTGGGCCAGCCACTTGTCGAAGTGCTTCTCGGTGAGCCACCGACGCCAGCGGATGGTGAGCATCTGCGTGAGGTAGATACGCGTCACGCCCATGGCGATGTACACCGCCGCCATGCCGCAGAAATACAGGATCAGCTGAATGAACTGCTCATAGTGTTTTTCCTGCAGCGAGTTGTACATGTCGCGGTTCCAGCTGTTGAACCACACCGACATGGCCACGCTGGCCAGCGACAACACGATGATGGTCACCAGCAGCGACCAGGCCTTGCCCTTTTCTTCGCTTTTCCAGTACGGCGTGATCAGTTTCCAGACCCGACGGGCAAAATGACCGCGCACGGCGTCGTTGACCGCGGCGTGTTCAGCGTTCTGATTCATGTAGGAACTCGATGATGGAAGGCCCGAGCACGCGCATCAATCCTGATGCGCGGCGAGGCGAAATCAACAAGGGGCAGGCGCTCAGCGCCGAACCGGGCGCTTCTGCAGTTTGCGCTGCAGCGTTCGCCGATGCATGCCCAGGGCGCGGGCAGTGGCGGAGATGTTGCCTTCGTGCTCGGTGAGCACGCGCTGGATGTGTTCCCACTGCAGGCGGTCCACCGACATGGGGTTTTCCGGCACCAGGGTATCCAGGTCGGCGTGCTCGGACAGCAGGGCCGCCAGCACGTCATCGGCGTCGGCCGGCTTGCACAGGTAGTTGCAGGCGCCGCGCTTGATGGCTTCCACCGCGGTGGCGATGCTGGAGTAACCGGTCAGGATCACCACGCGCATCTCGGGGTCCAGCTCCAGCAACTTGGGCAGCAGCACCAGGCCCGAGTCGCCTTCCATTTTCAAGTCCAGGGCGGCGTAGTCGGGTACGTCGTCCTGGGCGAGCTTCAGCCCCTCGTCGGCGCTGGCGGCGGTGCTGACGCGAAAGCCCCGGCGGGCCATGGCGCGGGCCATGACGCGGGTAAAGGTCGAATCGTCGTCGACCAGCAACAGATGCGGCAGCTCTTCGCCTTCGACCTGGTTTTCATCACTCATGTCTGTCTCCTCGGGCGTCACGGGGCAGGCGCAACTCGGTGAGTGTACCGCCCTGCTCATGACTATAGAGTTTTACCGAGCCGCCTGCGCGTGTCACGCTGGCCTTGCTCAAAAACAGGCCCAGGCCGAAGCCCTTGCCCTTGGTCGTAAAGAAAGGTTTGCCGATTTGCTCGGCGATTGCCAGGGGTACACCGGGGCCGTGGTCGCGAATCACAATGAAGATATCTTCAGCGTTCCAGTCCAGGTGCACTTCCAGGCCTTCGGCGCAGGCATCGGCGGCGTTGTTCAGCAGGTTGAGCAACGCCTGGGTAAGGTCCGGCGGCGGCGCCAGTTCGGGCACTTCGCCCTGGCCCAGACGCTGGAAGCGGTAGGTGGCTTCCGGGCGCATCAGGTGCCAGCGGTTCAGGGCCTCGTCGAGCCAGGCGGTCACGGGCTGGTCCATCACCGCCATGCGCCGGTTGGCCTCGGCGGCGCGCACCAGTTGCTGCAGGGTTTCCTTGCACAGCTTGACCTGGTCCTGAAGTACCGCCAGGTCTTCCTGCAGGGCCGGGTCCGGGTGGTCCTGGCGCATTTCCTTGAGCAGCACGCTCATGGTCGCCAGCGGCGTGCCCAGTTCATGGGCGGCGCCGGCGGCTTCGGTGGCCACGGCCAGCAATTGCTGGTCACGCAGCCCTTCTTCGCGCCGTTGCGCACGCATCTGCTCCTGGCGGCGCAGCTCCTCGGCCATCTTGGCGGCGAAGAAGGTAATCACCCCGGCCGCCAGGGCGAAACTCAGCCACATGCCATAGTTCTGCAGGTTTTCCCGGGCGATCGGCAGTGTTGGCAGCGGGTAGAAGCGCACCAGCAGCACCGAATAGCACGCCAGGGCGATGCCCGACAGAATCACCGAATACAGCCACGGCAGCGTCACCGCCGCGATGGTCAACGGCACCAGGTAGTACGACACGAACGGGTTGGTGGAGCCGCCCGAGTAGTACAACAGGGCACTGTGCAACAGCAGGTCGCAGGTCAGTTGCAGGGCGTATTCCTGCTCGGTGACCGGCAACGAGGCGCGTACCCGTAGTGCGGTGACGGTACACAGCAGCAACGACACGGCCAGGGTAGCGCTCAACTGCACCCACGGCAGCGGCAGCAAGTGTGTAAGGTAGGCGAAACCCACCGAACCGGCTTGAGCGGCCAGCACCAGAAAACGGATGAAAGTCAGGCGCCAGAGGTTTTGGCGAGTAGCGGACAACGGCATAGATGGGGCGAGCATGAGCTCTCCTGATGAGCGCTCCAGGCAGATCGTTGCAAGTATAACCAACTCGGGAGCCAGGCAGACAATTGTGCGGCAAAGCGCCACAGGCCACCATACAAACGGTTACACATCCGTGATGAACCGCCCCCGGGCAACTACAGTCTTAGCGGTTTGCCCACAAGGAGTCCACCCATGCACACCCTCAGCCGCAGCGCTGCCTTTGTCTTCGGCGCAGGCCTGCTTGCCAGCCTGCCTGTCCTGGCCGACGAAGCGCCCCGCTACAACCAGATTTCCCTGCGCGCCGAAGTCAGCCAGGAAGTGCCCCGCGACCTGATGCTGGTCACCCTGTACAGCGAAGAACAAAACGCCGACCCGGCCAAGCTGGCGGCCCAGGTCACCGAGGCCATGAACAAGGCGCTGGGCAAGGCACGGGCGGTGAAGGAAGTGAAAATCAGCCAGGGTAGCCGCAACAGCTACCCCATCTACGACGACAAGGGCCAGAAAATCACCGGCTGGCGCGAACGCGCCGAGCTGCGCCTGGAAAGCGCCGACTTCCCGGCCCTGTCCACCCTGACCGGCCAATTGCTGCAGGACCTGAAGATGGGCGGCATGAGCTTCACCATTTCGCCCAAGACCCGCACCGCCAGCGAAGACGCCCTGCTCAAGGATGCCGTGGCTGCCTTCAAGGCGCGCGCCCAGCTGGCTACCGAGGCCTTGGGCGGCAAGGGCTACAAAGTGGTGAGCATGAACCTCAACAGCAGCGGCTATCAGCAGCCGTTCCCAAGGGCGGCGATGATGATGAAATCGGCCATGGCCGACTCGGCGCCCACGCCTGAAGTGGAGGCAGGTACCAGCCAGGTCAGCATGAATGCCGATGGCACCATCGAAGTGCAGATGCCCTGAGGGTCTGCGGCTACGGGTCATCCACCGGATGGGGTAATCTGCGAGCCACACTGCATTCAGAGAGGCTTTCATGGACAAAACCGCCTTCAAACCCCTGCTGCTGGCCGCGGCCTTGCTGGCCGCGCCACTGGCCCAGGCCGCCGGTACGCTGGTCTACTGTTCGGAAGCAAGCCCCGCCGGCTTCGACCCCAGCCAGTACACCAGCGGCACCGACTTCGACGCCTCCGCCGAAACCGTGTTCAACCGCCTGACCCAGTTCAAGCGCGGCGGTACCGAGGTGGAACCCGGCCTGGCGACGTCCTGGGAGGTGTCCAAGGATGGCCTTGTGTACACCTTTCATCTTCGCGAGGGGGTGAAGTTCCACACCACCGACTATTTCACCCCTACCCGCACCTTCAACGCCGATGACGTGCTGTTCACCTTCGACCGCCTGCTGAACCCCCAGCAACCGTTCCGCCAGGCCTACCCGTCCGAGTCGCCCTACTTCAACGACATGGACCTGAACACCACCATCAAGTCGGTCACCAAGGCTGACGACAGCACGGTGGTGTTCACCCTCAACCATATCGACGCCGCCTTCGTGCAGAACATGGCCATGAGCTTCGCCTCGATCCAGTCAGCCGAATACGCCAACCAGTTGCTCAAGCAGGGCAAGGCCGCGGACATCAACCAGAAGCCCGTCGGCACCGGGCCATTCGTGTTCAAGCGCTACCAGAAGGATGCGCAGATCCGTTACACGGCCAACAAGGACTACTGGAAGCCGGAGGACGTGAAGCTCGACAACCTGATCTTCTCCATCACCCCGGACGCCGCGGTACGCCTGCAGAAACTCAAGCGCGGCGAATGCCAGGTCAGCGGCTACCCGCGCCCCGAGGACATCGAGGTGGCCAAGCAGGACCCCAACCTGCGGGTGCTCAGCCAACCGGGCTTCAACCTGGGCTTTCTGGCCTACAACGTGACCCACAAGCCGCTGGACCAGTTGAAGGTGCGCCAGGCCCTGGACATGGCCATCGACAAGCCGGCGATCATCAAGGCCGTCTACCAGAGCGCCGGACAGTTGGCCCAGAACGCCCTGCCCCCGGCCCAATGGTCCTATGACCCGACCATCAAGGACGCCCCGTACAACCCTGACAAGGCTCGCCAATTGCTCAAGGAAGCCGGGGTAAAGGAAGGGACCACCATCGACCTGTGGGCCATGACCGTGCAACGCGCCTCCAACCCCAATGCACGCATGTCGGCCCAGATGATCCAGAGTGACTGGGCGAAGATCGGCATCAAGGCCAACATCGTCAGCTATGAATGGGGCGAATACATCAAGCGCGCCAAGGCCGGCGAGCATGACGTGATGATCTACGGCTGGACCGGCGACAACGGCGACCCGGACAACTGGCTGGGCGTGCTCTACAGCTGCGCCGCGGTGAAGGGCAGCAACTACGCCAAGTGGTGCGACCCCGCCTATGACAAGCTCATCCAGAAAGCCAAACTGAGCGCCAACCGTGACGAGCGCATCAAGCTGTACCAGCAGGCCCAGCACATTCTCAAGGCCCAGGTACCCATCACGCCGATCGCCAACTCCACGGTGTTCCAGCCCATGCGCAAGGAAGTGCAGGACTTTCGCATCAGCCCGTTCGGCCTGACGCCGTTCTATGGCGTCAGCTTGCAACAGTAAGCGGCTGCGTTTCCTGTGGGCCCGGGCGTCGCCCGGGCCCACAGGATTGACCACGCATTACTTTGCGCACCAAAACAGCGCACACTCTTGACCGAATGATCAGATTTTGGGCGCTCCACGCCCCAAAAAAAACGTACGCAAACGTTCAACTCGGTCAATTCTTATATGAATGCGACATTCTAGTACGACCGTTCCACGTAACCCTCCTTCCCTCCGCCTAAAGTATTGCTTTGGGTATGCGGCCTGCATAAGTATCGGCGGGTCGACCCACAAGGTCCCCTCAACCAAAAACACAACAACTGAGGCCAACATGCTCAAACACGCGGTCATTCCGTTTCTGATCGGCGCCGGCATGCTCGCCAGTGCTCCTTTTGCCCTGGCAGCACCCACCAGCCTGGTGTTCTGCTCCGAGGGCAGCCCGGCCGGTTTCGACCCGGGCCAGTACACCACCGGCACTGACTTCGATGCTTCGGCCGAAACCATCTTCAACCGCCTGAGCCAGTTCGAGCGGGGCGGCACCGCCGTCGTCCCTGGCCTTGCCACCAGCTGGGACGTGTCCCAGGATGGCCTGACCTACACCTTCCACCTGCGCGAAGGCGTCAAGTTCCACACCACCGATTACTTCAAGCCGACGCGCGACTTCAATGCCGACGACGTGCTGTTCACCTTCAACCGCATGCTCGACAAGGACATGCCGTTCCGCAAGGCGTACCCCACGGAGTTTCCGTACTTCACCGACATGGGCATGAACGACAACATCACCAAGGTCGAGAAAGTCGACGACCATACCGTCAAGTTCAGCCTCAAGACCGTCGACGCCGCGTTCATCCAGGACATGGCGATGAGCTTCGCCTCTATCCAGTCGGCCGAATACGCCGCGCAGTTGCTCAAGGAAGGCAAGCCCCAGGACCTCAACCAGAAACCCATCGGTACCGGCCCGTTCGTGTTCAGCAAGTACCAGAAGGACGCGCAGATCCGCTTCAAGGGCAACAAGGACTACTGGAACCCGTCTGACGTGAAGGTCGACAACCTGATCTTCGCCATCACCACCGATGCCTCGGTGCGCATGCAGAAGCTCAAGAAGAACGAGTGCCAGATCACCGCCTTCCCGCGCCCGGCCGATATCGAACCGCTCAAGGCCGACCCGAACCTGAAGATGCCTGAGCAGGCCGGCTTCAACCTGGGGTACATCGCCTACAACGTTACCCACAAGCCGTTCGACAACCTCAAGTTCCGCCAAGCGCTGGACATGGCGGTCAACAAGCAGCAGATCATCAAGTCGGTGTACCTGGGGGCCGGCCAGTTGGCGGTCAACGCCATGCCGCCTACGCAATGGTCCTACGACCCCACCATCAAGGACCCGGCCTACGACCCCGAGAAGGCCAAGGCGCTGCTCAAGGAAGCCGGCGTGCCCGAAGGCACCACCATCAACCTGTGGGCCATGCCCGTGCAGCGCCCCTACAACCCCAATGCCAAGTTGATGGCCGAGATGCTGCAGTCGGACTGGGGCAAGATCGGCATCAAGGCCAACATCGTCAGCTACGAGTGGGGTGAATACATCAAGCGCGCCCACAACGGCGAGACCGACGCCATGCTGATTGGCTGGAGCGGCGATAACGGTGACCCGGACAACTGGCTGGGCACCCTGCTGGGCTGCGATGCCATCAACGGCAACAACTTCGGCAAATGGTGCGACGCTGACTTCGACAAGCTGATCAAGGCGGCCAAGGCCACCTCCGATCAGGCCAAGCGCATCGACTTGTACAAGCAGGCCCAGCACCGCATGAAAGACCAGGTGCCGATCACGCCGATCGCCAACTCCACGGTCTACCAGCCGATGCGCAGCAACGTCGTGGACTTCAAGATCAGCCCCTTCGGCCTGAACTCGTTCTACGGCGTGGGTATCGACGAGAGCAAGAAGTAACGGTCCAGGCACCGCGCCCACCGCAGGAGCAGGGCTTGCCTGCGAAGACGTCCGCCCTACCTGGGGTTGGCGGCTTCGCGAGCAAGCTCTGCCCCCACCGGGATCGTCCTCGGGACAGCGCATTTCCCCCCAGACTTCGATTACTGCATTTTCAAGCAGGGCCCTCGTGCATTTCAGAAACGTCCTACAAGCCTCGGCGATTTCGCGCATTTACGGTCACGGCTGACGCCCCTAGTTTCGAACCTCTGCCCAATCGACACCCGGGCACTTCGAACCAGACAACAAGGAATAGACCGTCATGCGTCATCACCACCTGGTTGCATCCCTATTGAGCGTCGGCCTGCTGGCCGAGATTCCGCTCGCCCACGCCAATGGCAAGAGCCTGGTGTTCTGCTCTGAAGGCAGCCCCGCCGGCTTCGATATCGCCCAGTTCACCGGCGGTACCGATAACGACGCGGCCGAGCCGTTGTACAACCGATTGACAGAGTTCGAGCGCGGTGGCACCGCCGTGGTCCCGGGGCTGGCCACGCACTGGGATGTGTCCGAGGACGGGCTGACGTATACCTTTCACCTGCGCGAAGGGGTGAAATTCCACAGCAACAAGGCCTTCACCCCCAGCCGCGACTTCAATGCCGACGATGTGCTGTTCAGCTTCAACCGCATGCTCGACCGCAACCACCCGTTCACCCAGGCCTACCCCACCGAATTTCCCTACTTCGGCTCCATGAGCCTGGACAAGAACATCGCCAAGGTGGAGAAAACCGGCCCCCACACCGTGGTGTTCACCCTGCGCAGCATCGACGCCGCGTTCGTGCAGAACATCGCCATGAGCTTTGCCGCCATTCTCTCGGCCGAATACGCCGACCAGTTGCTCAAGGCCGGCAAGGCCAGCGATATCAACCACAGGCCTATCGGGACCGGGCCCTTTGCCCTGGCGCGCTACCAGAAGGACTCGCAGATCCGCTACAAGGCCCACGACCACTACTGGAACCCCAGCCAGGTCAAGGTCGGGCAGTTGATCTATTCGATCAACATCGACCCGTCGGTACGCATCCAGAAGCTGCGCAAGAACGAATGCCAGGTCACCCTCAACCCCCGCCCGGCCGACCTGGCGGTGCTGCAGGCTGACAGCAAGCTCAAGGTGCTGCAAGCGCCGGGCTACAACCTGGGCTACATCGGCTACAACGTGCAGCACCCGCCATTCGACAACCTCAAGGTGCGCCAGGCCATGGACATGGCCGTGAACAAGCAGGCCATCCTGGAATCGGTGTACCAGCAGGCCGGGCAACTGGCGGTCAATGCCATGCCACCCACCCAATGGTCTTACGACACCAGCATCAAGGACGCCCCGTTCAACCCGGAGAAAGCCCGCCAGTTGCTCAAGGAAGCCGGTATCAAGGAAGGCCACGAGTTCACCCTGTGGGCGATGCCCGTGCAGCGCCCCTACAACCCCAACGCCAAGCTGATGGCGCAGATGCTCCAGGCCGACTGGGCGAAGGTAGGCCTCAAGGCCCGCATCGTCAGTTATGAGTGGGGTGAGTACCTCAAGCGCGCCAAAGCCGGCGAGCATGATGTGATTCTGATGGGCTGGACCGGCGACAACGGCGACCCCGACAACTGGCTGGGCACCTTGTATAGCTGCGACGCCATCGGCAGCAACAACGCCGCCATGTGGTGCGACCCTGCTTTCGACGCCTTGGTGAAAAAAGCCAAGACCCTCAACGACCATGAACAGCGCAGCGAACTGTATCGCCAGGCCCAGCAACGCCTGAAAGAACAGGTGCCCATCACCCCGATCGCCCATTCCACCGTCAACCAGCCCATCAGCGCCAAAGTGCAGGACTTCAAGGTCAGCCCTTTCGGCCGCAACACCTTCGACGGAGTGTCCCTGACCGATTGACCGTACAGGCGCCGATGGCCCTGCCCGGGGTGGGTCCATCAGCGCACGGCAAGCCTCGCCACCTTGAATGATGGCAAACGTTTGCAGACGAAGTTGCACCCAACGTTGACCCGGCACCTGAAAGTGCCCGGCATAAAAAAAAGAAAACCAAGGAGCTTCACCATGAACATAACAAGAAAGACCATGCTGGCCCTGTCCATCGGCAGCCTGTCTGCCCTGGCCTTCGCCGAAGAAACCAGCCAGGCCTTCACGCCCACGGCGATGAAGACCACCAGCGCCCAGGCCGAGGCCAATGGTTTTGTGGAGGACCAGAGCCTGTCCGGCTGGACACGCAACTGGTATGCACGCGAACAGTCCAAGCGAGGGCCACAGTTCACTCATAGCAAGGACGGCAAACGGGAACCCATGAACAACCGTACCAACTGGGTGCAGGGCACCACCCTGAACTACACCTCAGGGTTCACCCAAGGCACCGTCGGCTTCGGCGTCGAGGCGGCGCTGTACAACGTGGTGGCCCTCGAGCGTGGCAGCGCCCGCACGGGTGGCCCCAATAACCGTACGCTGGCCGACAGCGACGGCGACACGGTCGGGCAGTGGAGCAAGCTGGGCCTGGGCAATATCAAGGCTCGCGTATCCAACACTACTCTCACCCTCGGCCGCCAAGCGATGAACACACCCATGGTCGCGACCATTGGCAACCGTGCCCTGCCTTCAAGCTTTGAAGGTGTGGCCATCGACAGCAAGGAATTCAACAACCTGTCATTTCAGGCCGGCACATTCGACCGCGTGTCGCCACGTACCGAGCAGAGCCTGAGCAAGTTCCGTACGGAATACGGCGCCACCGGGGTGGAAACCGACCGCGTCACCACCGCCGGCGCCAACTACCAGCCGTTCGAAAGCCTCACCACTACCCTGTTCGCCACCCAGGCCGATGATTTCTGGAACCAGTACTACTTCGGTGCCGAACACGTGCTGGGCGACAGCGCGGTGGTGAGCCTGACCACCGGCCTGAATTACTACAAAACCCGTGATACCGGCGCCCGCAAGATGGGCAGGATCGACAACGACACCGGCAGCCTCTCGCTGACCGCCACGCACCAGGCCCACAGCCTGACCCTGGCGTACCAGCAGGTAAACGGCAACGAGTACTTCGACTATCTGCATGAAACCAACGGCATCTTCCTGGCCAACTCCCTGCTGTCGGACTTCAACGGCCCGAACGAGAAGTCCTTCCAGGTGGCCTACGGCCTGAACATGGCCCAGTACGGCGTGCCCGGCTTGAAGTTCAATGCCTACACCGCCCGCGGCTGGGGCATCGACGGCACCCATTACACCGGCACCGCGTACGACGTGCGCAAGATGGACGGCGAGAGCCACTATGAATACGGCGTAGGCACCAGCTACGTGATTCAGAGCGGCGCCTTGAAAGACACCAGCGTGCGGGCGACCTACACCGCCCACCGCGCCAGTGCCAACCAGGCTGATGGCAGCCTGGACGAACTGCGGATCGTCACCACGATTCCGTTCAACATTCTTTAAGTAAACCGCTGCAAGCTGCAAGCAAAAGCCGTTCGCGGTGCTTGCAGCTTGAAGTTCAAAACCTGCAGCTCCCAGAGGGCATATATGAAAGCGCTACCCCTTCGTGCCGCCATCGCGGCAGCCTTGTTCAGCGTTGCCGTCGGCATTTCGGCCAAGCCCCTGGTGGTCTGTACCGAAGCCAGCCCAGAAGGTTTCGACATCGTCCAGTACACGGCGGCTACCACCGCCGACGCGTCGTCGGAAACCCTGTTCAACCGCCTGGCCAGCTTCAAGCCCGGCACCACCGACATCGAGCCGGACCTGGCCGAAAGCTGGGACATCAGCGCCGATGGCAAGACCTACACCTTTCACCTGCGCAAGGGCGTGAAGTTCCACACCACCGACTACTTCAAGCCCAGCCGCGACTTCAACGCCGATGATGTGCTGTGGAGCTTCGAGCGCCAGCTCGACCCCACGCACCCCTGGCACGACAAGGCCCCCATGGGCTTCCCGTACTTCGAAGCCATGGGCATGAAAGACCTGATCGACAGCATCGACAAGGTCGACGACTACACTGTCCGTTTCAACCTCAAGCGTCCCGAGTCGCCCTTCCTGAGGGACATGGCCATGGGCTTTGCGTCGATCTACTCCGCCGAATACGGCGACCAATTGCTCAAGGCCGGCAAGACCGGCGATATCAACAGCAAACCCATCGGCACCGGGCCGTTCATTCTGGTGCGCTACAACAAGGACGCGATGGTGCGCTACAAGGCCAACCCCGACTACTACAAGGGTGTGCCGCCCAGCGAAGCGCTGGTGTTCGCCATCACCACCGACAGCAACGTACGCCTGCAGAAATTGCGCGCCAATGAATGCCAGGTCGCCGTGTACCCCAAGCCGGACGACATTCCCAGCATCAAGGCCGACCCGAACCTGCGCATCGACGAGATGGAAGCGCTGATGACCAGCTACGTGGCCATCAATACCTCGCACAAATACCTGGGGGATGTGCGCGTGCGCCAGGCCATCGCCATGGCCCTGGACAAGCCCACCCTGGTCAAGACCCTGTTCGGCGAAGGGGGCGCCACCCAAGGCACCGGCCCCTACCCTCCGACCTTGCTGGGGTTCGACAAGACCATCGTCGAGCCGCCCCATGACCTGGACAAGGCACGGGCCCTGCTCAAGGAAGCCGGGGTGCCGACCGGCACCCGTTTCACCGTATTCGTGCGTAACGGTGGCGGCCCCACCAACCCCAACCCCACGCTCGCGGCCCAGTTGTTGCAGGCAGACCTTGCCAAGATCGGTCTCAACCTCGATATTCGCGTGTTCGAGTGGGGGGAAATGGTCAAGCGTCTGAAACAGGGCGAACACGACATGGCCTTCTACGGCTGGGCCGGCGACAACGGCGACCCCGACAATTTCCTCAGCCCCAACCTGAGCTGCGACGCAGCCACCAGTGGGGAAAACGCGGCACGGTGGTGCAACAAGGAGTTCGACAGTCTGCTGGCCCAGGCACGCGCCAGCAGCGACCCGACCGAACGCGCCCACGCGTACCAGCAAGCCCAGGCCATCTTCGCCCAGGACATTCCTTGGCTGAGCCTGGCTTACCCACGCTTATTCACTGCTTTGCGCAAAAATGTCGAGGGCTACCACATCAATCCCCTGACCAATAACAACTTCGCCACCACCCTGGTGAAGTAAAAAAGAAGAACACCTGCCCACACCCGTTATCGGGTCGTGGGCAGGCAATGCCGAACCGGCTGATGAGGTACCAATCAAGATGTTTAGTTTTATAGCCCGCCGTGTGGGATTGCTGATCCCGACCTTCTTCGGCATCACCTTGCTGACATTCGCGTTGATACGCCTGATTCCCGGCGACCCGGTGGAAGTGATGATGGGCGAGCGGCGTGTCGACCCTGAAATGCACGCCCAGGCCATGGAGCGCCTGGGCCTGAACAAGCCACTGTATGCCCAGTACCTGGACTACATCGGCAACCTGGCCCACGGCAACCTGGGCGAATCCCTGCGTACCCGGGAAAGCGTGTGGCACGAGTTCCTGTCGCTGTTCCCGGCTACCCTGGAACTGTCCATCGCCGCGCTGATCTTCGCCGGTACCCTGGGGCTGCTGGCGGGGGTGATCGCGGCGCTCAAGCGCGGGTCACTGTTCGACCACGGGGTGATGGGCATCTCCCTGGCGGGCTATTCCATGCCGATCTTCTGGTGGGGCCTGATCCTGATCATGTTCTTCTCCGTCAGCCTGGGCTGGACACCGGTGTCCGGGCGCATCGACCTGCTGTATGACATCGAGCCCAAGACCGGTTTCATGCTCATCGACACCCTGCTCAGCGACGAACAGGGCTCATTCCTGGATGCCCTGCGCCACCTGATCCTGCCGGCCATCGTGCTGGGCACCATCCCGCTGGCGGTGATCGCGCGCATGACTCGCTCCTCGATGCTCGAAGTGCTGCGTGAAGACTACGTGCGCACCGCCCGCGCCAAAGGCCTGTCACCGGCCCGCGTGGTGTTCGTGCACGGCCTGCGCAACGCGCTGATTCCGGTACTGACCGTGTTTGGCCTGCAAGTGGGCACCCTGCTGGCAGGTGCCGTGCTGACCGAAACCATTTTTTCCTGGCCCGGCGTCGGCAAATGGCTGATCGAGGCCATTGGTGCCCGGGACTACCCTGTCGTGCAGAACGGCATCCTGTTGATCGCCTGCCTGGTGATCCTGGTCAACTTCGTGGTGGACATCCTCTACGGCCTGGCCAACCCACGCATCCGTCATCAGCGCTGAGGGCTCGAACATGACTACCCCAACCCCCGCGGTCGTTGTCGACCAAAGCCTGCTGTACCCCTCGCCGTACAAGGAGTTCTGGCAAGCGTTCGCCAAGAACAAGGGCGCCGTCGCCGGCCTGGCGTTCATGCTGTTGATCATCTTCTGCGCGCTGTTCGCGCCGTGGGTAGCGCCCCATGACCCCAGCGAGCAATTTCGTGACGCGCTGCTGACCCCGCCCGTGTGGCTGCAGGGCGGCCAATGGCAGTACCTGCTGGGTACCGACGAGCTGGGCCGCGACCTGCTGTCACGGTTGATCCACGGTTCGCGCCTGTCGCTGCTGATCGGCCTGTCGTCGGTGGTGATGTCGCTGATCCCGGGTATCTTCCTGGGCCTGGTGGCCGGGTTCTTCCCGCGTGTCATGGGCCCCGGCATCATGCGCCTGATGGACGTGATGCTGGCCCTGCCCTCGCTGCTGCTGGCCGTCGCCATCGTCGCCATCCTCGGCCCAGGCCTGATCAACACCGTGATCGCCATCGCCGTGGTGTCGCTGCCGTCCTACGTGCGCCTGACCCGCGCCGCGGTCATGGGCGAACTGAACCGCGACTACGTCACCGCCGCGCGCCTGGCCGGGGCCAGCCTGCCGCGCCTGATGTTCGTCACCGTGCTGCCCAACTGCATGGCGCCGCTGATCGTGCAGGCCACCCTGAGCTTCAGCTCGGCCATCCTCGACGCCGCCGCCCTGGGTTTCCTGGGCCTGGGCGTGCAGCCGCCCACCCCTGAGTGGGGCACCATGCTGGCCTCGGCCCGCGACTACATCGAACGTGCCTGGTGGGTGGTGAGCCTGCCTGGCCTGACCATTTTGCTCAGCGTGCTGGCAATCAACCTGATGGGCGACGGACTGCGCGATGCGCTGGACCCGAAACTCAAGAATGCCGCCTGAGGGAACGACCATGTCACTGTTGCAAATCAAGAATCTGAACGTGCGCTTTGGCGACGCCAAGGCGGTGCCCGTGGTCGACGGCCTGGACCTGTCCGTGGACAAAGGTGAAGTGCTGGCCATTGTCGGCGAATCCGGTTCCGGCAAGTCCGTGACCATGATGGCGCTGATGGGCCTGATCGATCACCCTGGCATCATCACCGCCGACGCCCTGGCGTTCGACGGCCGAGACATGCTCAAGCTCAGCGCCCGGCAGCGTCGTCAAGTGGTGGGAAAGGACCTGGCAATGATCTTCCAGGACCCCATGACCGCGCTCAACCCCAGCTACACCGTGGGCTTCCAGATCGAAGAAGTGCTGCGCCAGCACCTGGGCCTGTCCGGCAAGGCCGCGCGCCAGCGTGCCCTGGAACTGCTGAAGAAAGTGGAGATTCCCGGCGCCGAAAGCCGCCTGGACGCCTACCCGCACCAGTTGTCCGGGGGCATGAGCCAGCGCGTGGCAATCGCCATGGCCATCGCCGGCGAGCCCAAGCTGCTGATCGCCGACGAACCCACTACCGCTCTGGACGTGACCATTCAGGCGCAGATCATGGAACTGCTGCTCAACCTGCAACGCGAGCAGAACATGGCGCTGATTCTGATCACCCACGACCTGGCCGTGGTCGCCGAGACCGCCCAGCGCGTGTGCGTGATGTACGCGGGCCAAGCAGTGGAAGTCGGCCAGGTGCCTCAGCTGTTCGACATTCCCGCCCACCCCTACACCGAAGCGCTGCTCAAGGCGATCCCCGAGCACAGCGAAGGTGCCGAGCGCCTGGCCACGCTGCCAGGCATCGTCCCTGGCCGCTACGACCGGCCCCAGGGCTGCCTGCTGTCGCCGCGCTGCCCTTACGTGCAAGACAGCTGCCGCGCCCAGCGCCCCGGCCTGGACCCCAAGGCCCACAGCCTTGCCCGTTGCTTCTACCCGTTGAACCAGGAGGTGGCTTGATGGCCGTCGTACTCACTGCCCGCGACCTGACCCGTCACTATGAAGTCTCCCGCGGCCTGTTCAAGGGCCACGCCCTGGTGCGCGCCCTCAACGGCGTGTCGTTCGAACTCGAAGCCGGCAAGACACTGGCCGTGGTCGGCGAGTCCGGCTGTGGAAAATCTACCCTGGCCCGGGCCCTGACGCTGATCGAAGAGCCCACTGCCGGCTCGCTGAAAATAGCCGGCCAGGAAGTGCACGGCGCTACCAAGGCCGAGCGCAAACAACTGCGCAAGGACGTGCAGATGGTCTTCCAGAGCCCCTATGCCTCGCTCAACCCACGGCAGAAGATCGGTGACCAACTGGGTGAACCGCTGCTGATCAACACCGACCTGAGCAAGGCCGAGCGCCGCGAAAAGGTCCAGGCGATGATGCAACAGGTGGGCCTGCGCCCCGAGCACTACCAGCGCTACCCACACATGTTCTCCGGCGGCCAGCGCCAGCGCATCGCCCTGGCCCGCGCCATGATGCTGCAGCCCAAGGTGCTGGTGGCCGACGAACCGACCTCGGCACTGGACGTCTCCATCCAGGCCCAGGTGCTGAACCTGTTCATGGACCTGCAGAAGGAGTTCAACACCGCCTACGTGTTCATCTCCCACAACCTGGCGGTGGTACGTCACGTGGCCGACGACGTCCTGGTGATGTACCTCGGCCGCCCGGCAGAGATGGGCCCCAAGGAAGACATCTACAAGCGGCCGCTGCACCCGTACACCCAGGCGCTGTTGTCCGCCACCCCAACCATCCGGCCGGACCCGGCAAAGCCGAAGATCAAGATCGTCGGCGAACTGCCCAACCCGCTCAATCCTCCGTCGGGCTGCGCCTTCCACAAGCGCTGCCCGCATGCCACCGAGCGCTGCGCCAGCGAAGTGCCCGAGCTGCGCCAGGTAGATACCCGTCAGGTGGCGTGCCACTATGCCGAGCAGTTTCTGAACTGACCCGGTGCCCCACGGTGGGAGCTGGGTCGCCAGCTCCTGCCGCCGCTACTGTAAGATCTGACAGTAGCGGCGCCTCAAATCAGCGGCCGATACTGAGCGCCTTCGTCGCACAGAGGGCCATGACATGAACCTGATCGACCAGCTCAAAGTAGACCATTTGCCTCCAGGTGACAGGTTCGTTTCGCTCTACAACGCCGCCCAGCCCTATGACCGCGACTCACCTGTCAACTATCTGATCGTGCGCGACGAATCAGATGAGTACAAGGCGCTGCTGGAACTCACGACCCTTGATCGCGAGCGCGATTTCGGTCCTGAACTACCCTGCTGGATTTCCCGCCCCATCCACAACGCAGCCGACCTGGGCTTTGAGCGCGCGGTCGTTTTCGATCATGAAGATGGCACAACTGCGCCGAAATGGGCGTGGGCTCCCTTTCAGGCCATGGGCGCGTTCAATGGCGCAGCCCACCCTTTTACCGCCTCCCTGGCCGTGCCGACGCGCGCGGGTGAGGACTACCTGGTCATGCTGCGGATGTGTTTCTTCGCGGCAGCCGCGTTGTCCGCGCGCCTCAATTGCCCGGAGATCAGCATCGTCGTCCCCGACCGCCACCTCACCGACGCGGCCAGTGTGTTCGGGCTTGCAAAAACCGGCTATGAGGCACCGCCCAGTGGCCCCGAAGAGGATAGGCCGGCGTTTGTTCGCAATACCTGCAACGTGGCCCCCATAGACGTTGGCCTGACGGAACGACAATACGAAGCCATTTATCAGTACTCCCAGAGCAGCTACTTCTACATCAACCGAGTGCTGCGAGCGGACCAGGTGGCTGGCTCGGATTACGCTTATTTCCAGCCATCCATCGAGGCGATCAGCACAGGGCTCAACCAGTTGCGCAACTACCTCAGTGAACAGCGAGTCAATCGGAACGTAGCCGACTTCCCTGGCATCTGGGATCTCTATCAGGAAGGCATGATCGCCCGCGAACTCGCCTACACCAGCACCACCAAGCGCACTCGACCGCCGTCGAGCAATGACCTGCGTATCCGTAGCACCCTGGGCAAGGACATCAGCGCCATCTCGTTTTTTCCGGACGAAGAGGAAGTACTCTTCGATCATGACCTTCGCCACCTGGTGTTCTCGATCATCGAGCGGCAGTCCCCTGGCCTTTACCGTGACATCGACTCCGACGAGTCACTGAGCAACAGTTTCTCCAGAAAGAGCTCACACCTGTAGGAGTCACATCATGGTTCACCTACCGCCTCCGTCGCTGGAATCCATCGAAGAGCTGCTGCAAAGCCGCCCCTCAGAAAAAGCACACTCGCTGCTGGACCCCAGCGGCATCGGTTTTTTCATTCGTGCCGCACACGAGAGCGGATTCGTCGTGCCCTTCGATTGGATGACCGAATACCCGGCCGGCCCGCCCTCACACCCGCACGACCTCGCCTCACTGTCGCTGGAGCAACTGCATCAACTGTTGATCGCCCACATACGCAACGATAGGTTCAGCGAGGGGCACCTGACGAAAATGTACCGCAGTGGGGATCTGGATCGGCTCCTTGACAGCCTGCAGGCGCGCGCGCTCGGCACCGGCTGATTTTCCCGCTAGGCTTGCTTCATCCCCCGACCCATGGAGCAAGCCCATGACAGCGTGGCGCGGTATCAGCCTGTGGATGGACCAGCTGGAAGAACCTCTCAACCCACGCCCAGCCCTGGAGCATGACCTGGATGTCGACGTGGTGATCATCGGCGCTGGCTACACCGGCCTGTGGACGGCCTATTACCTCAAACAACAGGCCCCTGGCCTGAACATTGCCATCCTCGAAGCCCAGACCGCCGGCTTCGGCGCCTCCGGCCGCAACGGCGGCTGGCTGATGGGCAACCTGCTCAACGACGATCGCCTATTGGCCAAACTGCCTGCCGAACAGCGACGGGCCTCGTTCGAACTGCTGCACGATATCCCCGATGAGGTGGGCCAGGTGGCAGCTATCGAAGGCATTGACTGTCATTACCGCAAGGGTGGCGCGCTGTATTGCGCGGCCCGTTACCCTGAGCAGGAAACCAGCCAGCGCCAATACCTCGAACATCTGCACAAACTGGGGCTGGGCGACCAGGACTACCGCTGGCTAACCCCGGCGCAGGTCGCCGACCAGGTGCGCGTTGACCGCTGCTATGGCGCGATCTTCACGCCGCACATGGCGACCATTCAACCGGCACGCCTGGCACGTGGCCTGGCGCGCACGGTGCAGCGCATGGGCGTGCGGCTATACGAAAACAGCCCCGTCACCCACTGGCAGCCACGCCAGGTTCGCACTGCGAAGGCTACCGTGCGCAGCCACTGGGTGGTGCCGGCCGTTGAAGGCTACAGCGCCAGCCTTCCCCCCTTGGGGCGCTACCACCTGCCCGTGCAAAGCCTGCTGGTGGCCACCGAGCCGCTGACCGATGCGCAATGGCAAGGCATCGGCCTCGAACACGGCCAGGCATTCGGCGAAGCCAGCCGCCAAGTCACTTATGGGCAACGCTCCGCCGATGGCCGCCTGGTGTTCGGTGCCCGTGGCGGCTACCGTTTCGGCGGCCAACTGCGCCACGACTTCACCCTCAACGACCAGGAAACAGGCCTGCGCCGCTACTTGTTGGGCGAGCTGTTCCCTCAGCTCAAGGACGTACGCATCACCCATGCCTGGGGCGGCAACCTGGGCATGGCCCGGCGCTTTCGCCCGCACATGCTCTGCGACCACGCCAGTGGCCTGGCGCTGGCCGGTGGCTACGGCGGCGAAGGCGTTGGCGCCAGCAACCTGGGCGGCCGTACCCTGGCGGCGCTGATCCTGCAGCAACACAACGAACTGGTGCGTCAACCCTGGGTAATGTGCACGGGCGGCCTGGCCAACCTGAAAGCCTGGGAACCGGAGCCCTGCCGCTGGCTGGGGTACAACGCCATCATCAAGAGCTTCGTCCATGAAGACCAGACACTCGCGAACCCTGCGGCCGCACCCTGGCGGCGGCAGCTGGCCAGCCGGTTGGCGGATGTGATGGAGGGGTTGATGCGGTGAGCCGCGAGCCGCCTCCATTCGCACTGTCGACAATTCCCGGGCTGGCGTATGCTTCAGCAGCCTCTTTCTCAAGGCTTGTCCCGATGCCGCTGAAGATTACCGCCACCCTGCTGCTCGCCCTCGTCGCCTGCGCCGCCCAAGCCGAGGACACGGTTCGCATCTACAACTGGTCGGAATACATCGCACCGGACACGTTGAAGAACTTCCAGGCCCAGACCGGCATCGTGCCGAGCTACTCGCTGTACGACAGCAACGAGGTGCTCAACGACAAGCTGGTGGCACGCAACTCCGGCTATGACGTGGTGTTTCCGTCCACGCACTTCATGGCGCATCAGGTACAGGGCAAGCTGCTGATGGACCTGGACCGCAGCCAACTGCCCAATTGGGGCAACCTGAACCCGGTGCTGCTCAAGGTGCTGGAAGTGAACGACCCGGGCAACCGCCACGGTTTTCCTTACCTGTGGGGCAGCACGGGCATCGGCTACAACATCGACAAGGTCAAGTCGTTGCTGGGGCCCAACGCGCCAGTGGACTCCTGGGACCTGATCTTCAAGCCGGAAAACATCAGCAAGCTGAAAGCCTGCGGGGTAGCCTTCGTCAACAGCGGGCCGGAGCTGCTACCCATCACCTTGAATTACCTGGGCCTGCCCCCTCACAGCACCAACCCCGACGACTACCTGAAAGCTCAGACGCTGCTGATGAAGATTCGGCCTTATGTGGCTTACTTCGACACTGGGCGATACATCGATGACCTCACCCAGGGCAAGGTCTGCGTGGTGGTGGGCTACAACGGCGACGTGCTGCAAGCACAGACCAACGCCCGCCAGGCCAACAACGGTGTGAACATCGCATACTCGGTCCCCAGGGAAGGCGCGCCGCTGTGGTTCGACATGGTCGCCATGCCCGCCGATGCGCCCGACGCGAGAGCTGGGTATGCCTTCATGAACTACCTGCTGGAGCCCAAGGTAATGGCGGGTATCAGCAACTACGTGCACTACGCCAACGCCAACGAAAAGGCCGATGCGTTGATCTCGCCTTCGTTGCGGGGCAACAGCCTGGTGTACCCGGATGAAGACACCATGAGCCGCCTGTTCCCGCTGGAGGCGATGCCTGCGGCGATCGACAAGGTGCGGCTGCAGGTGTGGAACAGGGTAATGGCCGGTGAGCAGGCGGCACAGGATTGATCCCCTGTAAAAACCCGCTTACTCCACGACCGGTGCACGCAGTTCATGGATCACCTCAAGGCAATACCCTACCGCTGGCGACACGTCCCCCACCCGCCGGCTGAGGATGATCGGTGAAGTCGCATTGGCCTCCTCCAACGGGCTATAGCCGATGTCATCGCGGTGCAGGATCTGCACAGACTCCGGCACCAGCGTGATGCCAATCCCCGCTCCCACCAGGCCAATCGCGGTCTGCAGTTCGTTGGTCCACTGCGCCACCTTGATGCTCAGGCCGTGGGCGGAAAACAGTGCCAGCACGTGGTCGGCGTAGCTGGGCCGAGGGTTGCCGGGGTAAAGCACGAACGGTTCACGGGCGAGTTGCGCGAGGGAGGCCGTATGGCCGAGCAACGGGTGCCCGGCAGGCAGCACCGCGATCAGGCGGTCTTCGCGCAGGACCGTTTGCGTGATGGCTGGGTCATCAATGTGGATGCGGCCAAAACCCACGTCGATGCGCCCGGCTTTCAGCGCCTCGACCTGCTGCACCGTGGTCATCTCCGACAGGCCCAATTCCAGCTCGATCTCGGCGTCGTCGCCCCGCAGGCGGCGGATCATCTCGGGCAAAACGCCATAGAGCGTGGAGGGCGCGAAGCCTATGCCCATCCAGGTTTTCTTGCCCTGCCCGATGCGCCGCGTGTTTTCACACAGGTTGTCGAGTTGATGCAGCAAAGCACTGCTGTGCTCGAAGAAATACCGCCCTGCTTCAGTCAGACGCAGCGGGCGGGCACGCTCCAGCAAACTGACCCCCAGCTCGTCTTCCAACTGCTGGATCTGCCGGCTCAGGGGTGGTTGGGCAATGTGCAGGCGCTCGGCGGCGCGGGTGAAGTTCAACGTCTGGGCCAGTACCTGAAAATAGCGCAGATGCCTGAGTTCCATGATCACCTCCGTTTTACGATACCCTTCGGGTATGAAACTAGACTCATTCTATATTGGATTCAACGCTTGCGGCGGATCACTATCGGGCTATACAAGAACACAACCTGACGGGTATCGAAATGAGTCATCCCACCATCGAGTCGCTGGAGACGATCATCGTCGACCTGCCGACCATTCGCCCGCACAAACTGGCCATGCACACCATGCAAAACCAGACGCTGGTGTTGCTGCGCCTGCGCTGCAGCGACGGCGTGGAAGGCATTGGCGAGTCCACCACCATCGGCGGCCTGAGCTACGGCAACGAAAGCCCTGAAAGCATCAAGGTCAACATCGACGCCCATTTCGCACCTTTGCTCATCGGCCAGCCCGCCGACAACGTCAACGCCGCCATGCAGCGCATCGAACGTAGCGTGCGCGGCAACACCTTCGCCAAATCCGGTATCGAAAGCGCCTTGCTGGACGCCCAGGGCAAACGCCGCGGACTGGCCGTGAGCGAATTGCTGGGCGGGCGCCTGCGCGACAGCCTGCCAGTAGCCTGGACCCTGGCCAGCGGCGACACCGCGCGTGATATCGCCGAAGCGGAAAAAATGCTCGATGTGCGCCGCCACCGCATCTTCAAATTGAAGATCGGTGCCGGCGAGGTCAACAAGGACCTGGCCCACGTGATCGCCATCAAGAAAGCCGTGGGCGAGCGCGCCAGCGTGCGGGTGGACGTCAACCAGGCCTGGGACGAAGCAGTGGCCCTGCGGGCCTGCCGCATACTCGGTGACAACGGCATCGACCTGGTCGAGCAGCCGATCTCCCGCCACAATGCCTTGGGCATGGCACGACTGAGCGCCAGCAGCCCGATTCCGATCATGGCCGACGAAGCCATTGAATCAGTAGAAGACGCGTTCAACCTGGCCCGCATCGGCGCCGGTACCATTTTCGCCCTGAAAATCGCCAAGACCGGTGGCCCCCGCGCGGCCCTCCGGGCTGCCGCCATCGCCGACGCGGCGGGTATCGGCCTGTATGGCGGCACCATGCTCGAAGGCGGCATCGGTACGCTGGCCTCGGCGCAGGCCTTTGTCACCCTGCCGAAAATGGCCTGGGACACCGAGCTGTTCGGCCCGTTGCTGCTGACCGAGGACATCCTCGCCAACCCGCCGGTTTACCGCGACTTTCACCTGCATGTTCCCAACACCCCCGGCCTTGGGCTGGAACTGGATGAAGACCGCGTGGCCTTTTTCCGTCGTGACAAGACCACCACGGCTTACAGCCACAGCTAAGGAGACGCCCGCCATGCTGTTCCACGTGAAGATGACCGTGAACCTGCCCCCTGACATGGACCCGGCCAAGGCCACTGCCTTGAAGGCCGATGAGAAGGAACTGGCCCAGCGCCTGCAACGCGAAGGCAAATGGCGCCACCTGTGGCGTATCGCCGGGCTATACGCCAATTACAGCGTATTCGACGTGGACAGTGTCCAGGAGCTGCACGACCTGCTGATGCAATTGCCGCTTTACCCCTACATGAAGATCGAACTGGATGCGATGTGCCGTCATCCTTCCTCGATTCACCAGGACGATCGCTGAAAAGACCTGAACCAACCGCATTGCCTAATAACTACAAGATGAGGCTACACCCATGAATATCAAAATCTCGCAAACCGAATCAGTACAACAGTTCTTCAAGCAAGCCACCGGGGCGTTCAACGATGGTGGCAACGCCAGGTCCAAAACCCTGATACACCGCATTGTCACCGACGCGGTGAAGATCATCGAAGAGTTGGACGTCACGCCGGAAGAATTCTGGAAGGCGGTCAATTACATCAACGTACTGGGCACCCACCAGGAAGCTGGCCTGCTCATGGCAGGCCTGGGTCTGGAACATTACATGGACCTGCAACTGGACGCCCAGGACGAGGCAGCCGGACAATTGGGCGGCACCCCGCGCACCATCGAAGGCCCGCTCTACGTGGCCGGCGCGCCCCTGGTCCAACACCAGGCGCGCCTGGACGACGGCACCGACCCGGGCACCGTGCTGTTCATGCAGGGCCAGGTCACCGACACCGACGGCAAGCCACTGGCAGGCGCCATCGTCGACGTCTGGCATGCCAACACAGGCGGTACCTACTCCTATTTCGACCCGTCCCAATCGGAGTTCAACCTGCGTCGTCGCATCGAGACGGATAGCGAGGGGCGCTATCGCTTCCGCAGCATCGTGCCCTCGGGCTATGGCGTGCCCCCTACCGGGCCAACCCAGCAACTGCTCGACGAACTGGGCCGCCATGGCCAACGCCCGGCGCACATCCACTTCTTCATCTCGGCGCCGGGCCACCGGCACCTGACCACCCAGATCAACCTGGCTGGCGACCCGTACCTGTACGAGGACTTCGCCCACGCCACCCGGGATGGGCTGATTGCTGAAATCCATTTCAGTGAAGACCAGGCGCGCGCGCAGCAGCACGGCGTGACGGGCAAGTTTGCCGAAATTGATTTCGACTTCACCTTGCAGCCAACCGAGAAACCCAAGGCAGACCAGCGGCCGCCGCGGGTTCGCGCCCTGGAGGCCTGAGACCAGCCCGCGTCACAAACACCGCGCAGCATCAGGCACACCGCCTACACCGCCGACGCGGCCTGGGAGCGGATACCCCAAGAAAAGGGCAGCCCGTGAGCTGCCCTTCTTTTATCCTTAGTGGTGCTCCCGCGTAGCGCGGAATTTCACGTCCGGCCAGCGCTCTTCCATCAGCGCCAGGTTGACCCGGGTAGGCGCCAGGTAGGTCAGGTGACCGCCGCCGTCCACTGCGATGTTTTCCACCGCCTTGTTCTTGAATTCCTCGAGTTTCTTCTTGTCGGCGCATTCGATCCAGCGGGCCGACCAGACAGTGATCGGCTCGTAGGAGCACTCCACCTTGTACTCTTCCTTCAGGCGGCTGGCGACCACGTCGAACTGCAGCACGCCCACGGCGCCGAGGATGATGTCGTTGCTGCGTTCGGGGAAGAACACCTGGGTGGCGCCTTCCTCGGCCAACTGCTGCAAGCCTTGGCGCAGCTGCTTGGATTTGAGCGGGTCACGCAGGCGTACGCGGCGGAACAGCTCCGGCGCGAAGTGCGGGATGCCGGTGAAGCCCAGCACTTCGCCTTCGGTGAAGGTGTCGCCGATCTGGATGGTGCCGTGGTTGTGCAAGCCAATGATGTCGCCCGCAAAAGCCTCTTCCAGCTGCTCACGCTCGGAGGAGAAGAACGTCAGCGCGTCACCGATGCGCAGGTCCTTGCCGGTGCGCACGTGACGCATCTTCATGCCCTTCTCGTACTTGCCCGAGCAGATGCGCATGAACGCGATGCGGTCGCGGTGCTTGGGGTCCATGTTCGCCTGGATCTTGAACACGAAGCCGCTGAACTTCTCTTCCACTGGCTCCACGGTACGTTCGTGGGCCACGCGGGCCAAGGGGCGCGGCGCCCAGTCGACAACGGCGTCGAGCACGTGGTCTACGCCGAAATTGCCCAGCGCGGTGCCGAAGAATACCGGGGTCAACTGGCCGTTCATGAACTCATCCTGGTCGAACTCGTGGCAGGCACCCTGCACCAGTTCCAGTTGCTCCAGGAAGCGCTCGTACTCGTCACCCAGGTGCGCGCGGGCCTCGTCGGAGTCCAGCTTCTCGATGATCTTCACCTCGGTACGCTCGTGGCCGTGGCCCGGGGTGTAGACGATGATGTAGTCGCCCGCCAGGTGGTACACACCCTTGAAATCACGGTAGCAGCCGATCGGCCAGGTGATCGGCGCAGCCTTGATCTTCAGGACCGCCTCGATCTCGTCGAGCAGCTCGATAGGGTCGCGGATGTCACGGTCCAGCTTGTTGATGAAGCTGACGATCGGCGTGTCGCGCAGGCGGCAGACGTCCATCAGGGCAATGGTCCGCGGCTCTACGCCCTTACCGCCGTCGAGCACCATCAGGGCCGAGTCCACCGCGGTCAGGGTGCGGTAGGTGTCTTCCGAGAAGTCTTCGTGACCGGGGGTATCGAGCAGGTTGACCATGTGGTCGCGATACGGGAACTGCATCACCGAGGTGGTGATGGAGATGCCGCGCTGCTTCTCCATTTCCATCCAGTCGGACGTGGCGTGGCGGTCGGATTTACGCGACTTCACGGTACCGGCCACGGCAATGGCCTTGCCCATCAGCAAGAGTTTCTCGGTGATGGTGGTTTTACCGGCGTCCGGGTGGGAAATGATGGCGAAAGTGCGGCGTTTCGCGACTTCGGCGGCCTGTTGGGTCATGGGAAATCGCCTGCGAGGTGATTCAAAAAAGGGCGCAGATTATAGCTCAAACTCAACGCCGAGCTAAACCGTTGAGTCAATTAAGGGTGGCCAAATGCTGCCGCAGATGGGAACCTTTTAATACGTGGAGGCGTCCACTCCCCTGATATGACCGTTCGTCAGGGTGCTGAAACACCGCAACAGCTGCCTGACGAGGCTGCGCTTATGGCACGTACCGGCCCTGCCTTCACAGCCCGCCGAACGTGCTGCTTCTCGCGAACTCACCGTTGACCGCCAGGAATGGCCGGTTGCCACTGACGGTGTGTGCGCCGACTGAAAAAAGGAGTCCGCCTGTGGCTATTCGCTATGGCAAAGGGCTGATGGGGTGCGCGGCAGTCGTCGTCATCCTGGCCCTGCTGGTCCACTGGATCGGCATCAGTACCATCGAGCAGTACCGTGAAGATTTACTGTTTTACCTGCAAGCGCATCTGATACTGGTGGTCGCCTCCATGGCGGCGGCACTGGTGGTGGGGATTCCCGCGGGCATTGCCCTCAGCCGACCGAACATGGTTGGCCGCGCCGAACGTTTCATGCAGATCTTCAACATCGGTAACACCGTCCCTCCCCTGGCCGTGCTGGCCATCGCCCTGGGCATACTTGGCATCGGCAGCGGCCCGGCCATCTTCGCCCTGTTCCTCGCGTCACTGTTGCCCATCGTGCGCAACACCTACGAAGGCCTGAAAAACGTTCAGGGCTCCCTCAAGGAAGCAGCCGTCGGCATCGGCATGACCCCGCGCCAGGTGCTGTTCCAGGTCGAGTTGCCCAACGCGGTGCCCATCATCATCGGTGGCGTGCGCGTGGCCCTGGCCATCAACGTCGGTACCGCCCCCCTGTCATTCCTGATCGGCGCCAACAGCCTGGGCAGCCTGATCTTCCCCGGCATCGCCCTGAACAATCAGCCGCAACTGCTGCTGGGCGCCGCGTGCACCGCGCTGCTGGCGCTGTTGCTCGACGGCCTGGTGTCGATGGCCAGCCGCCTGTGGCTGGAACGTGGTCTGACTCGCTGAGCGAAGGAACCTACATGAAAGTATCAAGCATGCTGCTGGGCCTGGCCCTGCTGTGCGCGGGCGTCGCCAACGCCGCGGAAAAACCGGTGATCCGCCTCGGCGCGCGGGTGTTCACCGAACAGTCGGTGCTGGCCGCCATCACCGCGCAATACCTCAACACCAAAGGCTACAACGTGCAGGTCACCAGTGGCCTGGGCAGCAACCTGGCGCGCAGTGCCCAGGAAACCAACCAGCTGGACATGGTGTGGGAATACACCGGCGTGTCGCTGGTGGCCTACAACCACGTCGACGAGAAACTCGACAGCGCCGCCACCTACCAGCGGGTCAAGGAGCTCGACGCGAAGAAAGGCCTGGTGTGGCTCGCCCCGTCCAGGTTCAGCAACACCTACGCCCTGGCTCTGCCGGAAAAGATCGCCAAGGCCTACCCGCAGGTCAACACCATCACCCAGCTCAACCAGGTGCTGATGGATGAACCGAACAAAGGCCACGTGCTGGCCCTGGACACCGAGTTCGCCAACCGCTCCGACGGGCTGGTGGGCCTGACCAAGACCTATGACCTGAAATTCACCCGCCCCGACATCCGCCAGATGGATGCCGGCCTGGTCTATACCGCGCTGCGCAATGGCCAGGTGTTCACGGGCCTGGTGTACACCACCGACGGGCGCCTGAACGCCTTCCACCTCAAGCTGCTGGAAGACGACAAGCATTACTTCCCCGACTACACGGCCGCCCCCGTGGTGCGCCAGGACTTCCTCGACAAGCACCCGGACCTGGCCGCCGACCTCAAGCCGCTGGCCGAGCTGCTGGACGACGAAACCATGCGCCAGCTCAATGCCAAGGTCGACGTGGACCACCTGAGCCCCACGGTAGTGGCCGACCAGTTCCTGCGTGACCACCCCGTTCCTGCCGCCGCGAAGGAGCAACCATGAATTTCCTCGATACCTTCTCCCTGCTGGACTGGTCGCAGGTAATGCACCTGACCGGCCAGCACATCGCCCTGGTCGGCGTGGCCGTGAGCCTGGCCATTCTGGTGGGTGTGCCCCTGGGCATCGTCATGACCCGCTTCCCGGCCGCCGCCGGCGTCATGCAGGCCAGCGCCACGGTGCTGCTGACCATTCCGTCCATCGCCCTGTTCGGCCTGCTGCTGCCCTTCTATTCGAAGTTCGGCCAGGGGCTGGGGCCGTTGCCTGCCATTACCGCGGTGTTCCTCTACTCGTTGCTGCCCATCATGCGCAACACCTACCTGGCGCTGACCGGCGTGGAGCCTGGCATTCGTGAAGCCGCCCGCGGTATCGGCATGACCTTCGGCCAGCGTCTGCGCATGGTCGAATTGCCCATCGCCGTACCGGTGATCCTGGCGGGCGTACGCACCGCCGTGGTCATGAACATCGGCGTCATGACCATCGCCGCCACCATCGGCGCCGGTGGCCTGGGCGTTCTCATCCTCACCTCCATCAGCCGCAGCGACATGTCGATGCTCATCGTCGGCGCCGTGCTGGTGAGCGTCCTGGCGATCATCGCCGACCTCGCCCTGCAATGGCTGCAACGCGCCCTGACTCCCAAAGGATTACTCAAATGATCGAACTTCAGAACCTGACCAAGACTTTCAACAGCAACGGCAAAGACGTCAAGGCCGTGGACTCCGTGAGCCTGACCGTCAACGAAGGCGAGATCTGCGTGTTCCTGGGCCCGTCAGGCTGCGGCAAGAGCACCACGCTGAAAATGATCAACCGCCTGATCATGCCCACCTCGGGCAAGGTACTGATCAACGGCGAAGACACCACGGACCTGGACGAAGTGACCCTGCGCCGCAACATCGGCTATGTGATCCAGCAGATCGGCCTGTTCCCCAACATGACCATCGAGGAAAACATCACCGTGGTGCCGCGCCTGCTGGGCTGGGACAAGCAGAAATGCCACGAACGCGCCCGCGAGCTGATGAGCATGATCAAGCTCGAACCCAAGCAGTACCTGCACCGCTACCCGCGCGAACTGTCGGGCGGCCAGCAACAGCGCATCGGCGTGATCCGCGCATTGGCGGCCGATGCGCCCTTGTTGCTGATGGACGAACCGTTCGGCGCCGTGGACCCGATCAACCGCGAGATGATCCAGAACGAATTCTTCGAGATGCAGCGGGCGTTGAACAAGACCGTGATCATGGTCAGCCACGACATCGACGAGGCCATCAAGCTGGGTGACAAGATCGCCATCTTCCGCGCTGGCAAGCTGCTGCAGATCGACCACCCCGACACCCTGCTGGCGCACCCGGTGGATGATTTCGTCAGCAACTTCGTGGGCCAGGACAGTACCCTCAAGCGCCTGTTGCTGGTGAAAGCCGAAGACGCCGCCGACAACGCACCGTCCGTCAGCCCGGAAACCCCGGTGGCCGATGCCCTGGAGCTGATGGACGAGCACGACCGTCGCTACGTGGTCATGACCGACGCGCAGAACAAGGCCATGGGCTACGTGCGCCGCCGCGACCTGCACCGCCAGCAGGGTACCTGCCACGACTTCCTGCGCCCGTTCAACGCTACCGCCGCCTACGACGAACACCTGCGCATCCTGCTGTCGCGCATGTACGAGTTCAACCGCGCCTGGTTGCCGGTGCTGGACGCGGAGAATGTGTTCCTGGGTGAGGTGACCCAGGAGTCCATCGCCGCGTACCTGAGTTCGGGCCGCTCGCGGGGCATGAAGACCAACATCGTCTCCCCGGCCGAATTGGTCGAGCAGACCACCGTCGCATGAGCCTGTCGGTCGTGCGCGACCCAGGTGGGGGGAACATCAGCCTGTCATGCAGGTCGGTTATCAAGGGTGTACCCAAGGCTCAGCGACGAACGCGTGTAAAAACGCGACATTTTTTGTTGATCTTGAGCCCCTCACGTCCTAAAGTTCGCGCCGACCGTCCATGCTGGAAACGATCCATCCGGCTCAAGTACTGACGACGAGACAGCAGGCCATGGGGAAGCACGTCTTCCTGTGGCCTTTTTGCTTTCGGCGACATGCCTTGGGAAGTAGGCGAACCAAAGTGGGGATACGGAGGGCGGTCAAGAGAGGTGTGCATCCGGTGCCACCTTCACCCATGAATATTTTCAATGTTTGCCAGCAGGAGTCCCAGCATGTCGATCCAGGTCGAAGACTATTTCGCGCGCGAAACCTTCCAGAAAATGAAGGCGTTCGCCGACAAGCAAGAAACCCCTTTCGTACTCATCGACACCCAGATGATCAGCCAGGCCTACGACGACCTGCGCGCCGGTTTCGAATTCGCCAAGGTCTACTACGCGGTCAAGGCCAACCCTGCGGTCGAGATCATCGACCTGCTGCGCGACAAGGGTTCGAGCTTCGACATCGCCTCGATCTACGAGCTGGATAAAGTCATGGGCCAGGGCGTTGGTCCTGAGCGCATCAGCTACGGCAACACCATCAAGAAGTCCAAGGACATTCGCTACTTCTACGAGAAGGGCGTGCGCCTGTTCGCCACCGACTCCGAAGCCGACCTGCGCAACATCGCCAAGGCCGCCCCGGGCTCGAAAGTCTACGTGCGTATCCTGACCGAAGGCTCCACCACCGCTGACTGGCCGCTGTCGCGCAAGTTCGGCTGCCAGACCGACATGGCCATGGACCTGCTGATCCTGGCCCGCGACCTGGGCCTGGTGCCTTACGGCATCTCGTTCCACGTAGGTTCGCAACAGCGCGACATCAGCGTGTGGGACGCCGCCATCGCCAAGGTGAAGGTGATCTTCGAACGCCTGAAGGAAGAAGACGGCATCCACCTGAAACTGATCAACATGGGTGGCGGCTTCCCGGCCAACTACATCACCCGTACCAACAGCCTGGAAACCTACGCGGAAGAGATCATCCGCTTCCTGAAGGAAGACTTCGGCGACGACCTGCCGGAAATCATCCTGGAGCCGGGCCGCTCGCTGATCGCCAACGCCGGCATCCTGGTCAGTGAAGTAGTGCTGGTGGCCCGCAAGTCGCGCACCGCCGTCGAGCGCTGGGTATACACCGACGTGGGCAAATTCAGCGGTCTGATCGAAACCATGGACGAAGCCATCAAGTTTCCGATCTGGACCGAGAAGAAAGGCGAAGTGGAAGAAGTGGTCATCGCCGGCCCGACCTGCGACAGCGCCGACATCATGTACGAGAACTACAAGTACGGCCTGCCACTGAACCTGGCCATCGGTGACCGCCTGTACTGGCTGTCGACCGGCGCCTACACCACCAGTTACAGCGCCGTGGAATTCAACGGCTTCCCGCCGCTGAAATCGTTCTACATCTAAGCATTCGCTGTACAACGAAACCGGGCCTCGCGCCCGGTTTTTTTACGCCCCCCACACCGCCCGTAGCAGCGGACCTGGCCGCGTCAAGAACGCCGCGTAGCAACAGGCACACCGCATGCACCGCCGACGCGGCCGGGTCCGCTGCTACGCCAGGGAATCGGCTTTCGCCTGGTACAACGTCGCCATTGCACGAATGCGAGCATCGCTGGCCTCCAGCAACGCCGGCCCGCTGACACGCAGGAAATTCAGGTTGCCACCTTCCAGCGCCCGCTGCAGCCAATGCAGCGCGTCTTCCACCCTGCCCGCCTCGGCCAGCACCGCCGCGTGGCTGAACTGGCCACGAAAATCCCCGGCTTCGGCCGAGCGTCGGTACCAGTCATGGGCCTGGGCAGGGTCGGCAGCGCCCGCCATGCCGTTTTCCAGGTAACGCCCCAGCAGGTTCATCGACTTGGCATGCCCCAAATGGGCGGCACGGCGGTAGCATGCCATCGCCAGTTCATGGTCCAGGGGCACACCACGGCCGGTGCCCAGCAGGTTGGCGTAGTTGTACAACCCCCAGTCAAGCCCGGCGGCCGCGGCTTCGCGGTAATGCACGGCCGCTTGCCGCACATCCACCGGGCCACCCCAACCGTGCTCGTGGCAGCGCCCGAGCATGTTGCGCGCCATGGGGTGGCCGCCGTTGGCGGCGATGGCGAACCAGGTACGCGCCAGCGCCGGGTCACGCTCGATGCCCTGGCCGTCCAGCAGTATCTGCCCCAGCAGCGCCTGTGCGTCAGCCATGCCCGCACGGGCCGCCGTGAGGATAGCCTGGGCGGCGCGCGCGGGGTTGGCGTGCAGCATCGCACTCAGGCTGTCAGCGTCGAGCACTTCTTCGCGGCGCAGTTCAAAGCCCATCTCAGACGTCCACCCAGCGCCGCAACAAATTGTGGTAGGTGCCCGTCAGGCGGATCAGCGAGGGGTGGTCGGGCACATCACGCGTCAGGCTCTGGATGGCGCCGTCCATCTCGAACAACAGCGCCCGCTGGCTGTCCTCGCGCACCAGGCTCTGGGTCCAGAAGAACGAGGCGTAGCGAGCGCCGCGTGTCACCGCGTTGACCTTGTGCAGGCTGGTGCCGGGGTACAGCACCAGGTCGCCGGCCGGCAGCTTGACCCGCTGGGTGCCGAAGGTGTCCTGGATCTCCAGCTCGCCCCCGTCGTACTCGTCCGGGTCGCTGAAGAACAACGTCGACGACAGGTCGGTACGCACCCGCTCCGGGTTGCCCCGGGCCTGGCGCACGGCGTTGTCGATGTGGAAATCGAAATTGCCGCCGGCCGTGTAACAGTTCAGCAACGGCGGAAACACCTTGTGCGGCAGCGCCGCCGACATGAACAGCGGATTTTGCCACAAGCGCTCCAGCATCGCGGCGCCGATCTCGACCGCCAGCGGGTGGCCTTCGGGCAACTGCAGGTTGTGCTTGGCCTTGGCCGACTGGTGCCCCGCGGTGAGCTTGCCGTCGGCCCAGTCCGCAGTCTCCAGCGCCTGACGAATGCGCGCCACCTCGTCTCGGGAGAAGATTCCGGGGATGTGCAACAGCATGACGGCGGTACCTGCAGGCGGAGGGATGCCAATGGTATTGATTCTTATTGACTGTGTACAACGGCCTGACGTACGAAATTGTAAAAACGGTATCAAAAAGTGTAAAGAACGTAAATTTGTCGCGAATAGCATCATGTCTCAATTGATACCAAGTTTCATTTACCCTACATTCCGCCGCCTCGACACACCTTGGGGAAGGCTAAAAACAATGTCACGTCAACACGCACCACTGCCGGTCAGTTCACCACGTTTGCTCGCCTCGGCCATTGGCATGGCCCTGACCGCAACGTCTGGCATTCCGCTGGTTCATGCCGCCGAAGCAGGCAAAAACGCCGCCATCAACCTGGACGCGACCAGCATCGATGGCGAGCGCGTTGACGACAGCTACAAGAGCGATACCGCCAGCTCCAGGAAATACACCGCACCGTTGCGCGAGACGCCCAAGAGCGTGACCGTCATCCCGCAGCAGGTGATCCGCGACACCGCCGCTACCAGCCTGACCGATGCCCTGCGCACCACCCCCGGGATCACCTTTGGCGCTGGCGAAGGCGGCAACCCTGCCGGTGACCGCCCGATCATTCGCGGCTTCAACGCCGAAAGCGACGTGTTTATCGACGGTATGCGCGACGTGGCGTCCCAGAGCCGGGAAATCTTCGACATCGAGTCCGTTGAAGTCAGCAAGGGCCCTGGTTCGGCCTTCACGGGCGCCGGTTCCACCGGCGGCAGCCTGAACCTGGTGAGCAAGACCGCCCACTTGGGCAATGCCTACAACGGCGGCTTCACTTACGGCTCCGACCAGACCAAACGCTCGGTACTGGACATCAACCAGCAGATGACCGACAGCTCGGCCTTCCGCCTGAACCTGATGAAGCACGAAGCCAACGTGGCCGGGCGCGACGACGTCGATGTCAACCGCTGGGGCTTCGCCCCCTCGTTCGCGTTCGGCCTGGGCACCGACACCCGCGTGACCGTGGGCTACTACCACCTCACGTCCGATGACATGCCCGACTACGGCATTCCACTGACCTTGAGCGCCAACCGCAGCCAGTACCATGTGGACAAACCGGCCCACGTCAATGAAAGCAACTTCTATGGCCTGACTGACCGCGACTACCGCAAGAGCGTCAATGACAGCGGCACGTTCCGTATCGAGCACGACCTCAACGACAACGTTACCCTGTCCAACAGCTTCCGCATGTCTCGCTCCACGCTGGACTACATCGTCAGCAACCCGGACGACAGCAAAGGCAACGTGGCCAACGGTTACGTGTACCGGTCGACCAAGAACCGCAACTCGACGTCCAAAGGCTGGGTCAACCAGACCGACCTCACCAGCAAATTCAATACCGGCTTCATCGAACACAGCGTCACCACCGGCGTCGAGTTTTCCTACCAGGACACCCACAACCGTCCGTACGTGATTACCTCCGCCGCGGGCACTGGCACCACCTGCAATGCCGCCCTGCTGGCTTCGGGTGACTGCACCAGCCTGTACAACCCCTCGCCGAAAGACAGCTGGAACGGCACCATCACCGACAGCGCCGCGTACACCGACACCGACACCAAGACCAGTGCCGGCTATGTGTTCGACACGCTGAAATTCAACGAGCAATGGTCCCTGAACCTGGGCCTGCGCTACGACGACTACCAGACCAAATCCAGCGGCTACGCCACGGCTGGCCGCGGTACCGTGGCCGGCAACTTCAAGCGCGAGAACAATGCCCACTTGTGGAACTACCAGGTCGGCGTGGTCTACAAGCCACTGCCCAACGGCAGCGTCTACGCGGCATGGTCGACGTCGAGCAACCCGGCGGGCGAAACCAGCGGCAACGGCGGCCTGGAACTGGCGGCGAACAACACCGACCTGGAACCGGAACGCAACCGCAACTACGAAGTGGGCACCAAGTGGGACTTCTTCGACGAAAACCTGTCGCTGACCGCCGCACTGTTCCGCACTGACAAAACCAATGCACGCATCACCGACCCGGACAACACCACCTACCAGACGCTGGGCGGCAAGCAGCGGGTGCAAGGGCTGGAGCTGACCTACAGCGGCAAGCTGACGCCAAAGTGGAAAGTGTACGGTGGCTATACCTACATGGAGAGCGAGCTCATCAAGGCATCGTCCGAAGCCGACGAGGGCAACCACATGCCTAGCACGCCACGTAACAACTTTACCTTCTGGTCCACATACGACCTGATGCCGAAGCTGACCGTGGGTGCGGGTGCATCCTTCGTGGATTCGCGTTTCGGGAACGAAGCCAACTCGGTGGAAGTACCGTCCTACTGGCGCTACGACGCCATGGTGACCTACCGTCTGACGAAGAACGTCGACCTGCAACTCAATATCCAGAACCTGACGGACAAGCGGTACTACGACCAGGTCTTCCAGACCCACTATGCCCACGTGGCGCCGGGCCGGACTGCTCTGTTCAGCACCAGCTTCCACTTCTGACGCTTCGTTGTCCGAAAAGCCCCGCTCACCGGTTGAGCGGGGCTTTTTCGTGCATGAGATTTATTCGCAACCGATCCGGCATAATGCCCTCCGCGTTCGGTGCCAGCTTTCGGCAAGGTGATTAAAAGTGTTGAAGAAAACACTGTTCCAACTGCATTGGTTTTTCGGCATCACGGCAGGCCTGGTGCTGGCCCTGATGGGCGTGACCGGTGCGCTGGTGTCGTTCCAGGACGAGATGCTGCGCGCCCTGAACCCTGACACCCTGCGCGTCCAGGTGCAGGACAGCGAGGTGCTGCCGCCCTCGGTGCTGGTGCCCAGGCTGGAAGCCGCCAAGGGCAAGCCCATTACCGCCTTGTGGGTGGAAACCGATACCGGCCTGGCCTCACGGGTGTTCTACATGCCGCCGCCCGGCGAGCGTCGCGGCGAACTGCGTTATTTCAACGCCTATACCGGCGAACTGCTGGGCAAGGTGCGTGGCGAGGGGTTCTTCGGCTTTACCTTGCAACTGCACCGCTTCCTCGCCATGGGTGAAATGGGCAAGAACATCACCGGGGCCTGCACCCTGGTTCTGGTGTTCTTCTGCCTGTCCGGCCTGTACCTGCGCTGGCCGCGCCAGGCGCTGAACTGGCGTGCCTGGCTGACCCTGGACTGGGCCAGAAAAGGCCGCAGTTTCAACTGGGATCTGCACGCCGTGACGGGTACCTGGTGCCTGCTGTTTTACCTTCTGCTGTCCGTGACAGGGCTGTTCTGGTCCTACGACTGGGCGCGAGAAGGCATGAGTTCGCTATTGGGCAGCGCGCCCAAGGGTGAACACCGCGAAGGCCAGCGTGGCGGTCGTACGCCGCGGCCAACGCCGCCCACAGGCCCGGTGAACGTCAACTACGACGCGGTGTGGGACAGCATCCGCAGTCAGGCGGGCCCTGCGCTGCGCGCCTACAACCTGCGCCTGGCGCCCAATGGCCAACCGCTGACGGTGTTCTACCTGCTTCAGGATGCCCCCCACGAACGCGCGTTCAACAGCCTGGTCCTGGACCCGCTCTCGGGCCAGGTGCGCCGGCATGAACGCTTTGCCGACAAGCCTCTGGGCGGCCAATTGCTAGACAGCGTGTATGCCCTGCACGTGGGCAGCTACTTCGGTCTCCCCGGGCGCATCCTCAACACATTGGCGGCATTGAGCATGCCGCTGTTCTTCGTCACCGGCTGGCTGTTGTACCTGGACCGCCGCCGCAAGAAGCGCCAGGTGCGCGCCGTGCGGCAGCAACTGGGCAATACCGACACCCAAGGCGGCTGGCTGATCGGCTTTGCCAGCCAGAGCGGTTTCGCCGAACAACTGGCCTGGCAGAGCGCCAACCAGTTGCAGGCCGCCGGGCTCGCGGTGCGGGTTGAGCCGTTGTCGCGTCTGGGCGAGCACGACCTGCGCCAGGCCGCCCATGCGCTGTTCGTCGTCAGCACGTTCGGCGACGGCGAAGCACCCGACAGCGCCCGTGGTTTCGAGCGCAAACTCCTCGGCCAGGCATTGGCGCTCGGGCACTTGAACTACGCCTTGCTGGCCTTGGGTGACCGCCAGTATCAGCACTTCTGCGGCTTTGGCCAGCGCCTGCATGCCTGGCTCGGGCAGCAAGGCGCCCGCAGCGCCTTCGAGCCTGTGCAGGTAGATAGCGCCGACCCGCTGCGCCTGCAACAGTGGCAGGAACAACTGAGCCAACTGACCGGCGCCCAACCGACGATGGCCTGGCAGGCGCCCCTGTACGAAGACTGGACGCTGAGCGAGCGGCAACTGCTGAACCCAGGCAGCCAGGGTGCGCCGGTATACCTGCTGCGCCTGACGCCACCGGCGCCTCACCCGTGGGAGGCCGGCGACCTGATCGAAATGATGCCGCGCCTGACCAGCGACATCCCCCTGCAGACCCAGGCTCGGGAGTACTCCATCGCCTCTGTACCCGAGGACGGCGCGCTGGAATTGATCGTACGCCAGGAACGCCACCCTGACGGCACCCTGGGCCTGGGCTCGGGCTGGCTCACCGAGCATGCCCCGCTGGGCGCGCTCATCAGCCTGCATGTGCGGCGCAACCATGGCTTTCATGCACCGCGTGACGATGCGCCAGTGCTACTGATCGGCAACGGTACGGGGCTGGCTGGATTGCGCAGTTTGCTCAAGGCCCGAATTGCCAAGGGCCATGCGCGCAACTGGCTGGTATTTGGCGAGCGCAACCAGGCGCAGGACTTTTTATGCCGGGATGAACTGCAAAGCTGGCTCGCGGACGGCCACCTGGCCCGTCTGGACCTGGCGTTTTCTCGCGATCAGGCGAAGAAGATCTACGTGCAGGACCGCTTGCGCGAAAATGCGCGGCAGGTGCGCGAGTGGGTGGCCGAGGGGGCGTTGATCTATGTGTGTGGCAGCCTTCAGGGCATGGCGGGCGGTGTCGATGAAGTGCTGCGTGAAGTGCTCGGGGCGGATACCCTGGAATCGCTGAGCGAACAAGGGCGCTACCGCCGCGACGTTTACTGATAACGGGCGCATGCGAGCCCTGTAGGACCGGGCGAAGCTCGGGAACCAGGCGCCGCGCTGTAACTGACACTGCACGGTGCGCCCTTCCCGAGCTGGCGCCCGGTCCTACTGAGGTGTGCGTGAGAACGCTGTGGGACCGGGCGAAGCTCGGGAACCAGGCGCCGCGCCGTAACTGACCTTACACGGTGCCCCCTTCCCGAGCTGGCGCCCGGTCCTACTGAGGTGTGCGTGAGAACGCTGTGGGACCGGGCGAAGCTCGGGAACCAGGCGCCGCGCCGTAACTGACCTTACACGGTGCCCCCTTCCCGAGCTGGCGCCCGGTCCTACTGAGGTGTGCGTGAGAACGCTGTGGGACCGGGCGAAGCTCGGGAACCAGGCGCCGCGCCGTAACTGACCTTACACGGTGCCCCCTTCCCGAGCTGGCGCCCGGTCCCACAGCGGTTGTGCATGCGAGCCCTGTAGGACCGGGCGAAGCTCGGGAACCAGGCGCCACGCCGTAACTGACCTTACACGGTGCCCCCTTCCCGAGCTGGCGCCCGGTCCCACAGCGGTTGTGCATGCGAACCCTGTGGGACCGGGCGAAGCTCGGGAACCAGGCGCCACGCCGTAACTGACCTTACACGGTGCCCCCTTCCCGAGCTGGCGCCCGGTCCCACAGCGGTTGTGCATGCGAACCCTGTGGGACCGGGCGAAGCTCGGGAACCAGGCGCCGCGGTGTAACTGATACCGCAAGGCGCCCCCTTCCCGAGCTGGCGCCCGGTCCCACAGAGGTGTGCATGCGAACCCTGTGGGACCGGGCGAAGCTCGGGAACCAGGCGCCGCGCTGTAACTGACACTGCACGGTGCGCCCTTCCCGAGCTGGCGCCCGGTCCTACTGAGGTGTGCGTGAGAACGCTGTGGGACCGGGCGAAGCTCGGGAACCAGGCGCCGCGCCGTAACTGACCTTACACGGTGCCCCCTTCCCGAGCTGGCGCCCGGTCCCACAGAGGTGTGCATGCGAACCCTGTGGGACCGGGCGAAGCTCGGGAACCTGACACCGCGGTGGAACTGACACTACAAGGTGCGTCAGGCCTTGACGGGTTCCACCGCCAGTTCCACAGCTTCGGACTTTTTGATCACCGCATACACGACCGCCGTCACCGCCGCCCCGGCGGCAATGGCCAGCAGGTACAGCAATGCATGGTTGATGGCGTTGGGGATCAGCATCACGAACAAACCACCATGGGGCGCCATGAGTTTGCAGCCGAAGTACATGGACAGCGCACCGGTCAAGGCGCCGCCGGCGATGCTGGCCGGGATGACCCGCAAGGGGTCCTTGGCAGCAAACGGAATGGCACCTTCGGAAATGAAGCACAATCCCAGCACCAACGCAGCCTTGCCGGCTTCACGCTCACTCTGGGCAAATTTGCGGCGGGCCAGGAAGGTGGCGATGCCCAACCCGATGGGAGGCACCATGCCCGCAGCCATGGTGGCGGCCATCGGTGCGTAGCTCTGGGAGGCCAGCAGGCCTACCGAGAACGCGTAAGCCGCCTTGTTGATCGGGCCGCCCAGGTCGACGCACATCATGCCACCCAGCAGCACACCCAGCAGGATGGCGTTGGTGGTGCCCATGCTGTCGAGGAAGTGGGTGAGCGCTTCCAGCATCCCCGCGACCGGCTTGCCGACCACGTAGATCATCACCAGGCCGGTGAACAAACTGGCCAGCAACGGAATGATCAGGATCGGCTTGAGCGCCTCGAGACTTGCCGGCAAACGCGCGTAACGGTTGATGGCCTTGGCGGCGTAACCGGCGATGAAGCCCGCCGCGATGCCACCAATGAAACCGGCACCCAGGGTGCTGGCCAGCAAACCACCGATCATGCCGGGCGCCAGGCCAGGCCGGTCGGCGATGGAGTAGGCAATGTAGCCGGCCAGCAGCGGCACCATCAGCTTGAAGGCGCTATCGCCACCAATCTGCATCAGCGCGGCCGCCAGGGTGCCTGGCTCCTTGAACGCCGTGATGCCGAACACGAACGACAGCGCGATCATCAGGCCACCCGCCACCACCATTGGCAGCATGTACGACACACCGGTCAACAAGTGCTTGTAGACCCCGGTTTTCTCCTGCTTGGCTGGCGCGGCGGCACCCGTGCTGGCCGCGGACTCCTGCTTGCCCTCGGCCAGGGCCTTGTCGAGGATCGACTTGGCCTGCTTCAGCGCCACGCCAGTACCGCAGCGGTAGATACGTTTACCGGCGAACCGTTCGGTGGCCACGTCGATGTCGGCGGCCAGCAGCACTACGTCAGCGTCCTGGATGGCCGCGGCGCTGAGCGGGTTGCGCGCGCCCACCGAGCCCTGTGTCTCGACCTGCAGGTCGTAGCCCATTTGCTTGGCGGCCGTCTGCAAGGCTTCTGCAGCCATGAACGTGTGGGCTACGCCGGTCGGGCACGCAGTAATGGCCACCAGCCGCGGCACACGGTCGGCTACCGGCGCAACAACGGCCTCGCTGGACGCTTCGTGAACCCTGGCCTGCTCCGCGGCCTGGCGCAGGAACGCGTCGGCGTCCTGCAGGGCCGCGGCCGGGCTGCTCTGGAACAGGCGCTTGCCGACAAATCGGCTGAGGTCGATGGGGCCGGTGTTGATCACCAGTACCCAGTCGGCGGCCTCGATGGTGGCCGGTGACAATTTGTTTTCAGGGTGCTGCGGGTCATGCACCTCAACGCTGGTGCTCCAGCCCTGGCGCTGGGCCACGGCATCGAGCAAGCGTGCACTGAGAACACTGGAGACGCGGCCGCTGGGGCAAGCCGTGACGATGGCAAGTTTCATCTCATACCCTCTTATTGTTCTGCAAGCGCGCGCACGCAGACGCCGCTTTCGAGCCGCGCCAGTTCGGCGTGGTCATTGATGCCAAAACCGATCTGGCTGACCGCCATGGCCGCGATGGCGGTGGCGGTGCACAACGTCTGGTGTGGGGTGGCGCCGCTCAGCAGGCCGTGAACCATGCCCGCCAGCAACGAATCGCCCGCACCCACGGTGCTGCCGATGTCGACCGTGGGCGGCAGGGCCTGCAGCGCCGGTTGGCCGCTGAACCAGTTGACGCCCTGGGCGCCTTGGGAAATCACCACATGCTCGATGCCCTGGGCGTGCAGACGCTTGGCCACGGCGGCCTGCTGGGCTGGCGTGTCGACGGCTTCGCCGAGCACTTCGGCCAATTCCGCGGTATTGGGTTTGATCAGCCACGGCTGGGTGGCCAGGCCTGCGCGCAACGCCGCGCCGCTGGTGTCCAGGGCGACCTTCAGGCCCAGCGCAACCAGGCGTTCCAACAGCGCCTGCAACCACTGGGCATTGATGCCCCGGGGCAGGCTGCCGGCGACCACCACGGCATCGTGGCCGGGGGCGATCTGCTCCAGGCGCGCCAGCAGCGCGGCCTGGGCTTCATCGTCGACGAAAGCGCCAGGACCATTGAGGTCGGTGATCCGCCCGCCGCGCTCGGCCAGCTTGATGTTGGTGCGGGTTTCACCCGGCACCCGGATGAACTCATCGGTGAAGCCACGCGCGACGAACAACGCCTCGAACGGCAGCACGTTGTCCTGGCCGAGGAAACCGGCCACCGTCAGTTCATGCCCCAGGTCAGCCAGCACCTGGGCGACATTGATGCCCTTGCCGGCGGCATGGCTGTGCATGGCCGTGGTACGGTTGACGTCGCCCACCAGCAGGCTGTTGAGTTCCACGGTCAGGTCCAGCGCCGGGTTCAGGGTCAGGGTCAGAATCTTGGCCATTTACTGTTTCTCCACCAGGGCGCGCACGTCGGCGGCGCTGCCCAGGCCCAGCGCAGTCTGCGCCAGGCTTGTTGCGTGTTCCAGGGTCAGTTCGCGGACCCCGGCCTTGACCTCGGCAATGCTGCGCGCCGAGACACTCAATTCATCCACGCCCAGGCCCACCAGCAGCGGCACGGCCAGCGGGTCGGCGGCCAGTTCGCCACAGATGCCCACCCACTTGCCGTGGGCATGGGCAGCCCGCACGGTGATGTCGATCAGTTGCAGCACCGCCGGGTGCAGGCCATCCGCCTGGGCCGACAGGGTCGGGTGGCCACGGTCGATGGCCAGGGTGTACTGGGTCAGGTCGTTGGTGCCGACACTGAAGAAATCCACTTCCTTGGCCAGCACCGGCGCCAGCAGGGCGGCGGACGGTACTTCGATCATGATGCCCAGTTGCAGGTCAGCGACCGGAATCTCCAGGCGCAGGCGCTCGGTCATGTCCCGAGCCTGGCGCCACTCCTCGACACTGCCCACCATGGGAAACATGATCCGCAGCGGGCGGTTGTCCGCGGCACGCAGCAGCGCGCGCAGCTGGCTTTCCATCACGTCGGGACGCTGAAGGGTCAGGCGGATGCCTCGCACACCCAGGAAAGGGTTTTCTTCCTTGGCGATCGGCCAATAAGGCAGCGGTTTGTCACCGCCCACGTCCAGGGTGCGCACCACCAGTGGCCGGCCGGCCAGGCCGTCAAGCACGCGGCGGTATTCAGCTTCCTGTATGGCTTCATCGGGTGCCTGGGAATGGGCCATGAAAATCAGCTCGGTGCGCAACAGGCCGACACCTTCGGCGCCCTGCTCCACCGCGGTTTTGACGCCGGCGCTTTCACCGATGTTGGCGAACACTTCAACGGCGTGGCCGTCCCGGGTGACGGCGGTTTCCATACGCAGGGCATTCGCGGCTTCCTGGCGACGCGCACGGGTTTCGCGCTCTTCGATGGCGCGCTGGCGCACCTCTTCACTGGGTTCGACCACCAATTGGCCGCGCTGGCCATCGAGCATCAACGGGCAGCCGGACTTGAGCAGCAGCACCGCCTCGCCCGCCCCCACGATAGCCGGGATGCCCAGGGCACGGGCAACGATGGTACTGTGGGCGGTAGCGCCGCCGCGCGCGGTAAGGATACCGGCCACGCGGGCCGGGTCCAGGCGGGCGACGTCGGACGGGCCCACCTCGTCCATCACCAGGATATAAGGCTGGCTTGGCTCATCGACGCTTTCCACGCCGCACAGTTGCGCCAGCACACGACGACCAATGTCGCGCAGGTCGGCGGCGCGCTCGGCCAGCAGGGCATCCTGCAACGCTTCCTGCTGACGGGCAGCGGCTTCGATCACGCTGATCCACGCCGCAGGGGCGCTTTCGCCCTGCTTCAGGCGGCTGGCGACCTCATCGGTCAGCGCCGGATCGTCGAGCATTTCCTGGTGGGTGACGAAAATCTCGCGAATGGCTTTGGCCTGGCTGCGGCGGATCAGGCCTTCAATGTCTTCACGCACCTGCACCAAAGCGTCTTGCAGCCGCTGGTGTTCCACCGGGTGAGACTCACCGCGCAGCGGGTAGTCGAACTCCTGCGGCACCTGCACATGAGCCGGGCCCATGGCGATGCCCGGCGCGGCAGCGATACCCTGGATCTGCTGGCCCGCCACCGGGGCCTGCACCTTGGGTACGATAACGGCGGCCTCTTCAACCACCACGGTCACTTCGGCAACCGCCGGCAGCGGCTCGACCTCCTCGCCCAGGCCTTCTTCGACTGCCGCCAGCAATGCGGCCAGCGCATCATTGGCAATGGCCGGCTCGGCGATGAATTCAAGCACCTGCCCGCGGCGGGCGCCCAGGCTCAACAGCTTACTCAGGCTTTTCGCCGACACGGCAGGCTCGGTACTGTCCACCAGGCGCAGGTGAATCTCACCCTCGAAGCTCTTGGCCAATTGCGCCAGCACCTTGGCCGGGCGCGCATGCAGGCCGTGGGCGTTGGCCAAGCCAATGCGGGCGCTTGGCCAGTCGGCGGGCACGTCACCGCCCAAGGCTTCCAGTACCGCGCGCGGGTTGGTGGCGCGGCCCAGTTCCTGGCCGCGGCCTTCGATCAGCAAACCACACAGCCGCTCCAGCAAAGCCTGGTGTGCCTCGCCCAGGCTGGCCAGGCAGAACAGCCCGGTCAGGGGCTGGCCCAGGTAGCGCAAAGGTTGTTGCGGGGTGACGAACGCCAGCCCGGGTTTCTTCACGGTCTGTTCGCTGTGCAACCACCACAGGCCGTCGCCCAGGGGCAAGGCTTCCACTTGCTGCAGCACGGCGGCGAAGCCATTGCTGACACAGTCGGCCTGGCGCAGCAGGCGGGCGCCACGCCATACCAGTTCTTCGAAGTCTTCGGCGGCCACGCTCAGGCTGATCATCTGCGCATCCAGCGCCAGTTCCTGAGGCGCGCCCTGCAACAGTTTCAGCAGCGCTTCAGGTGTGCTGGCCGTGCGCAACGCCTGGCCCAGGTCGGTCTCGCCCAAGGCGCGGGTCAGCAGTTGCAGCAGGCGCAGGTGCTCGTCGGACTTGGCCGCGATGCCGATGGCCAGGTAAACGATCTGGCCATCACCCCAGTCCACGCCTTCAGGAAACTGCAGCAGGCGCACGCCGGTGGCGAACACCAGGTCACGGGTCTCCGGGGTGCCGTGGGGGATGGCGATGCCCTGCCCCAGGAAAGTAGAACCCTGGGCCTCGCGCGCTTGCAGGCCCGCCAGGTAGCCGTCGGCCACCAGGCCATCGGCAACCAGCTTTTCAGCGAGCAATTGCAGGGCGGCGGGTTTATCCACGGCACGCTGGGCCATGGATATCTGCTCTATAGTGAGCTCGAGCATGCCAATCTCCTTTACGGCATCCACAGGATGCAGAAGTCTTGTTTTAAGGGTGCAGCATAGGACCGAAACCCTTGCAGGGTCAGCCCCAAGCTGTTGGACAACCTCAGCCAGCCATCGACGGGAAAATTTACTGACCACCCCGACAGATTTTTTTCGGCAGAAAACACGCCGGCTGAATCGTTTAACCTAGAATGACAGGCACGTTACCCGATAATCTTCAGGCATTGAAGCCCAACCTGACGGCGGCATTGCGACAATGGTCGCCTGCCGCAGTGGCCAATGATGGTGAAAAATGCATCGGGCAGCCTGAACGCCCGGCGTCGCACGCCGTAAAACAAGGAATACTCGGTTGAAACTCAGTGATATTGCTCGCCTCGCCGGAGTGTCGGTGACCACCGCCAGTTACGTCATCAATGGCAAGGCGCAACAGCAGCGCATCAGCAAGACCACCGTGGAGCGTGTCCAGGCGGTGGTGCAGGAACATGGCTTCACGCCCAACCCCCAGGCTGCCGGCCTGCGCAGCCGCCATACGCGTACGCTGGGTTTTATCCTGCCCGACCTGGAAAACCCCAGCTATGCCCGTATTGCCAAGCGCCTGGAAAAGCGTGCGCGCGAGCACGGCTATCAGTTGCTGATCGCCAGCTCCGACGATGAACCGGCCAGCGAACTGCAATTGCAGCAGTTGTTCAAGGCCCGCCGCTGTGACGCCTTGTTCGTTGCCAGTTGCCTGCCGCCTGAAGACACCAGTTACCTGGAGCTGCAGAACAAAGGCCTGCCGATCATCGCCATTGACCGGGTGATGGACAGCAACCACTTCTGCTCCGTGGTCAGTGACGACCAGCACGCCGCCCTGCAACTGACCAGCAGCATCCTGCGCACGACCCCCAGGGACATCGCCCTGATCGGCGCCCGCCCCGAGCTAAGCATCAGCCAGGCCCGCGCCGCCGGCTTCCATCAGGCCGTGGAAGGTTTCACCGGCAAGGTGCTGGTGTCCGAAGGCGAATCGTTCAGCCGGGAAGGCGGCCGCCAGTCAATGGCCGAGCTGGTGGAGCAACTGGGCCATCTGCCCGCGGCCCTGGTGACGACCTCTTATGTATTGCTGCAGGGGGTGTTCGATGTGCTGCAAGGCCATCAGGAGGAATTCCCTTCGCTGCACCTGGCGACCTTCGGCGATACGCAACTGCTGGACTTTCTGCCCTTGCCCATCAATGCCATGGGCCAGCAACACGACCTGATCGCCAGCAAAGCCCTGGAGCTGGCACTGGCCGCGGTGGAGCGCAACGAATACCAACCTGGCGTGCACGCCATAGCCCGTACCTTCAAGCAGCGCATTTTCGAGGCGTGAGCCATGGGGCTGATCGACACCCACACCCACCTGGACTTCCCAGACTTCGACGTCGACCGCCCGGCGGTGCTGGCCAACGCCCGCGCCTTGGGCGTGCAACGGATGGTGGTACTGGGCGTGCACCAGGCCAATTGGCAGCGGATGTGGAACCTGGTGCAAGGCGATGCGCAACTGTACGCCGCCTTCGGCCTGCACCCGGTGTACCTGGATGAGCACCAACCGGCTCATCTGACCGAACTGCACGGCTGGCTGGAACGCCTGGCGGGGCATCGCCAGCTATGCGCGGTGGGCGAATTCGGCCTGGACTACTTCCTCGAAGACCTGAACCGCGAACGCCAGCAAGCCTTGTTCGAGGCACAGTTAACCCTGGCGGCCGAGTTCGAATTACCGGTATTGCTGCACGTGCGGCGCAGCCACGCGGCGGTGATCGCCACGCTCAAGCGTTTCAAGCTAAAGCGCGCAGGGGTCATCCATGCCTTCGCTGGCAGTCATGAAGAAGCGCGGGAATACCTGAAACTGGGCTTCAAATTGGGGCTTGGCGGCGCGGGCACCTGGCCGCAGGCGGTGAAGCTGCGCAAGACTCTGGCCCGCCTGCCCCTGGAAGCCGTGGTGCTGGAGACCGACTCACCGGACATGGCCCCGGTGATGTACGCCGGAGAACGTAACAGCCCGGAGCATTTGCCGAAGATTGCCGAGGCCTTGGCCGAGGTGATGGGGGTTGATGCACAGGCGTTGGCGGCGGCCAGTACCGCGAATGCCTGTGACATGTTCAACTGGCCTGGCGCCTGACCGCTCACGTCACTGCCCCGCAGGGTTGCCACCGGCAATCCGGGGGTTAGAACAGCACTGTCCACAGGGCGATGACGGCATACCACAGCACCGCCGAGCGCAGCAGTAGCTCCCACAGGCTGTCCAGGCTGGCGACACCCGCCTCGCCCGCCGCGGTGGCCGGCAGTTCACCCGCCACGCGCCCGACGTCGGCGATCAGCTTCTTCGCACCGATGCCCCAATGCAATACCTCATGCAGCATCACCTTGCCCACCGCGACGAAGTTACCCACAAGGGCAAAGCTCACGGCCAGCACCCGCACCGGCAACCAGTCAAAGGCGTGGCGAATGCTGCCCGCGCGAGCCACCACGCCCGGGTGCCTGGCGTTGCGCACCGCCAGCGCCAGCAACCGATAGACCAGCGCCGCCACAGGGCCCAACAGCACATACCAGAAGATCACCGCAAAAAAACTCTGATACGCCTGCCACAGCAGGTTGTCCTGCACCTTGGCCAGCAGCCCCGATTCGTCGTCGGCGCTCAGCCCCAGGTCACGTTCGGCCACATGCACGGCTGCCTGCTCGTCGCCCCGCCGCCAGGCGTCACGAAACGGCCCCAACCCGGCTTTCACATCACCACGGCCCAAGCTGTAGATCACCACCAACAGGTGAATGGGCAAGGCAAACAGGCCATAGGCCACTGGCTTGAGCGCCAGCAGCAGCGCACCCAGCACCACCGCGGGCAGCAGCACCCACAGCGCCAGGATAAGCGCCGGCTCCTTGGCCAGACGCGGCTTGGCTTCCAGGCGCGCCAACTCGGCCAACCAGGCACGGTCGCCTTGCAACCGGTGGCGCAACGCCGAGAATTTCTCAATCACCAACACCAGCACCAACACCAGAAAACTCATTGCACTCCCTCGTGGGCCAGCAGGCTGGCGCGGTAGCGCGGCCAGTCGAAGTGCGGCCCTGGATCTGTCTTGCGCACGGGCGCGATGTCGCTGTGCCCGCAGATGCGCGATGAAGTAATGGCCGGGTACTGCGCCTGCAGTTGCCGGGTCAGGTGTGCCAGTGCCTGGTACTGGGCATCGGTGAACGGTTCGAAGTCAGTCCCCTCCAGCTCGATGCCGATGGAGAAGTCATTGCACGCTTCGCGCCCTTCGAAATTCGACACCCCGGCATGCCAGGCCCTCTGCAGACAAGAGACGAACTGGGTCAGCCCGCCGTCACGCTCGATCAAGAAGTGTGCCGACACCTTCAGTTCGGCGATGGTCTCGAAGAAGGGGTGGGCGCTGCAATCCAGTTGGTTCTGGAAGAACTGCTGCACGCGGCCGGTCTTGAACTGGCCAGGCGGCAGGCTGATGTTGTGGATCACCAGCAGGGAGATTTCACCCTGCGGGCGCTCATTGAAATTGGGCGATGGGCAGTGCGTGGCTGGCTGGCACCAGCCAGTGATGGGATCGATGGTCATAAGGCCTCCTTGGCGACGCGGCTCGATCGCCCCAGTATCCCGCGTCGCTGACTGGCTGGGCATGCAACTATATATTTTTCCGCCGCCGCAGGTTGGAGACCACTGAGTCAAGGGCGCGGTCGAACAGCAGGGTATCGTCCAGAATCCGCGCCGCACCCTGGCGAAACTCGACGGCCAGGCCCGTGCGGGTCTTTTCCAGCACCTTCATGCCGGTGCGGTTGACGAACACATATCGGTCAGTAGCCTCGATGATCGCCGCCAGCTTGCAACGCTGACAGTGGCCCTCATCGTCGATGAACTCCACCCAGCAACCGGTGCGCAACGCGTTGACCTGCAGCAGGCCGGGGTCATCGGCCGGCAGCCGTACCTGGGCAGGGGGGGCATCGCCGTGCCCCGCCAGCACGATTTCCTCGACCACCGCCACCAGCGCCGGGGGTTCCTGGCCCTCGACCCACGCCGCCGGGTGAAGGGCATCGCGCTTGAGCGCCTGCACATGCAACAGCTCCAGCTGGCTGAAGAATTCGCTGGTGGCAAAAGGGTCGAACGCCGAACTGGTCAGGCCGTCACGCAGGGACTTGAGCAGTCCCGGCACCACATCCAGCAAGCGCTCATGGGCCTGGGGTTCGTCGTGGGGCTCCACGCTCCAGATCAGATCATCCATGGTCGCGAGGCCTTCGACCCATTGGGGCGAGCCGTCGCCATGTTTCAGGCAGGTCAGCAACAGCACCTTGCTCCAGGCCTCTTCCAGCAGCCGCACCACCACCAGCGGCAATACCTTGCCCAGCAAACGGCGGTTGAGTTCCTGTTGCACGCGCTGGCGCGCGAGCTCAGCCTTGGCCCGGCCCTCTTCGGCGTCACGGGTACGCTGTTCGAGCAACTCGCTGCGCCGCCGCTCATCGGCGGTGAAGGCCAGGAAGTCGGCCAGCAGCTCGGAGAAAATCGCCGGGTCGTCGACAAAGTCGTTGAGCAGACGCTGCACGATCTGTTCAATACGCAGGTACAGGCTGTCACGCTGGTAGTCATCGCGGTTGCCCCAGCCCATGGCCGCCGAAGCGATCTCGTTGAGCAGGCGCCGCGCCGGGTGGCTGCCACGGCTGAAGAAGCTCTTGTCCATCACCGCGACCTTGAGCATCGGGATCTGCAAGCGGCCGATCAGCGCCTTGAGCGAATCGGGCAGGTTGCGGTCATCCAGGATGAACTCGAACAGCATGGTCACCAGGTTGATGACGTCTTCGTCGACCACGCCGATCACCCGGAACCTGCCGCTCTTGACGCTGACCCGAGTCAGCAATTGCTCCAGCTGGTGACGCAGGTCGTAATCGTCCTGGGCCGCCTGGGACGAAGGCACGTATTGCTGCAAGTGCGACAGCAGGCGCATCAGGTCGTTGGTGGAAATGGGCTGCGCTTCGTGGCTGCTTTCCAGCTTGGGCGCGACACTGCCGCGCAGCTGGTGAAGCAGCTCCTGCAAGGCGCCAAACACTTCCTGCACGCTTTCATCGAGCTGCGCGCTGGTCTGCGGGCCGGCCACGGCGGCGTCCTCGCGACGCTGGCTGGGCCGCGGCGGCGCGCGGTCAGCGCTGCGGCGGGCCGGCGCGGCCTTCAGTTCCGGCAGCACGCCCGTGGCGATCAGCAACTGATTGGCCTCGGCATACAACTGGTCGGTGTCGGCCAACACGTACTTCTCGAACAGCTTGAGCACGATCAGCTTGACCTTGATCTCCACGCCCAGGTTACGCCCGGCCTGGAGGAAATAATCACAGAGCATGGCCGGCCCCACGGGGTTGCTGGCATCGTCCAGGCGCTTGAGCACCAAAGCATTGAGCCGGGCGGTCAACTGCCCCAAGGCCAGGCCATCGCGGGCCAGCACCTTGCCAACCATGGCGTCCAGGGCGACGGTGCGCTCCAGATCGTCATTGGCCACCAGTTCCAGCTTGTCGTAATTGACCGGCGGGGCCACCGCAGGCTCGGCGATCTCGTATTGGCCGATGGCCACGAACGCCTCATAGAGTTTTTCCAGAAAGCCGCGTTCGATGCTCTTGCGCTTGAGGCGCAGGTCGCGCATGGCTTCGAAGAAGGTGTTCTGCTCGACGTTGTTGTGGGCCTTGTCGGCCATCTCGAACAGGGTGTCGTCGGCATTGTCGAACAGTGCCTGCAAGCCTTGGCGCAGTTGCTGGGCGGCCTTGTCGCGAACCTGCAGCAGGACGACGGGCAGGCGTGCCAAGGGCGTCTGATTGGCGTGATCAGCAGCAGCCTTGTTCAACGGCACGACTTTCCCATCGTTATGCATCCCGTTCTCCAGAAAGAATGAGGGTACGCTTTCGCTCTAGTATGCAGGTTACCCGCGCCCGCCCACAGCCCTCTGGCGCAACGCCTTTGTAAGCGCCGTCACGCACAGTGGAAACAAAGATTCAAGGCGTCAAAGCCATGGCGCCAAATACAAGGCGCTCATTATCTGCAAAAGCGTAGCGCTGTGCTAGAGCACCTGCCGCAGATATTTGCGGGGCGATGCGAAGTGGACAACAAAACCAGCGAAAAGCTCCCCGGGGCGGGATGTTTTCGCACCTTTTCGCCACTGGGCCGCATGGCTGTCGCAAGGCTTCGCGCCGGGCATCGCCTGCCCTATAATCCGGCCACTTTGCTTGTGGAGCCTGCTATGCCGAATCTACGCCTCGCCGACCTGACTGCCGAGATAGAAGCCAACGTGCGCCGCGCGCTGCTGGAAGACATTGGCAGCGGCGACATCACCGCCCAGCTGATCCCCGCCGAGCGCCTGGCCAAGGCCACCATCATCACCCGCCAGGACTGCGTGGTCGCCGGCACCGCCTGGGTGGACGCGGTGTTCCGCCAGCTCGACCCGCGCGTGGCGGTGCACTGGCAGGTCGTCGACGGCCAGCGCGCCACGGCCAACCAGGCCCTGTTCCACCTTGAAGGGCCGGCCCGCTCGCTGCTGAGCGGCGAACGTACCGCGCTGAACTTCCTGCAGATGCTGTCCGCCGTCGCCACCCAGGCCCAAGCCCTGGCCGACAAGGTAGCCGCCACTCAGGTCAAGCTGCTCGACACGCGCAAGACCCTGCCCGGCCTGCGCCTGGCACAGAAATACGCGGTTACCTGCGGCGGCTGCCACAACCACCGCATCGGCCTGTACGACGCCTTCCTGATCAAGGAAAACCACATTGCCGCCAGCGGCGGTATCGCCCAGGCCATCAGCGCCGCCCACCGCATTGCCCCCGGCAAGCCGGTGGAAATCGAAGTGGAAAGCCTGGAAGAACTCCGGGAAGCCCTGGCCGCCGGTGCCGACATCATCATGCTCGACGAACTCAGCCACGACGACATGCGTGAAGCCGTGCGCCTGAATGCGGGCAAGGCAAAACTGGAAGCCAGCGGCGGCATCAACGAAAGCACCTTGCTGCCCATTGCCCAGACCGGTGTGGACTACATCTCCATCGGCGCCATGACCAAGGACGTCAAGGCCATCGACCTGTCGATGCGCCTGAGTCTGTGACACATCACCCCACGAGATGAACGAAGGTATTGGAGTACTCGCAGTGACGAACACGCTCAACCCCGGGGCCGACACGGTCTACATCATCCGCATCGACGGTACCCGCCTGGGTCCTTTCCAGACCCAGGTAGAACCCAACAAGGCGCTGATCTACGAAGTAACCCTGAACGCCGGCGCCGGCGACACCCTGGAACACCACCGCGAAGGCGGCGTGGTGGACAAGTACCTGATCACCAACACCCACTTCCAGCCGCAGATGACCACCGTGGCCGCGCATTACACCGTGCGGTGGCGCCAAGAGGGCTGACTTGCGAATTTAGCCCCTTCCCTCTGTGGGACCGGGCGAAGCTCGGTAAGCCGGCACCGCGCAGCCACTTAAACTGCGCGCCGCCCTTTTCCCGAGCTTCGCCCGGTCCCCACAGGGTTAAGCCCCGCTACGGCATCAACGGCAAACACTCCACTTGAGGGCGCGCGAACAGATACCCCTGCATCAGGCGGATCCCCAGCCCCAGCAACGCATCCCGCTCCCCCGCTGTCTCCACGCCCTCGGCCAGCAGGGTAATGCCTAGGCGCTGCGCCACCAGCACGATCCCCGCCACGATGGCCTCACGCACCGGGTCGCTGTCGATGGAACGCGTCAACGCCATGTCCAGCTTCAGCACCTGAGGCTGGAAGGTCGCCAACAGATTCAACCCGGAATACCCCGAGCCAAAATCGTCGATTGCCGTGGTAAACCCCTGGCGCTCATACGCCTTGAAGATCGCCTTCAAATGCTCCGGGTCTTCCACCTGCTCACCCTCGGTGACCTCGAACATCAAGCGCTCGAGCGGAAAACTGGACGCCTCAGCCGCCTCCAGCGTCGCGCGAATACAGGTCTCTGCACGGTAAACCGCGTTGGGCAAAAAGTTGATGCTCAGCTTGCAGTCAGGAATATCCACCAACCCCAAACCGGCCGCCAACTCGATGGCCTTCACCCGGCAGGCCTGGTCGAAGCGGTAGCGGTTACCGTCATTGACCTTGCCCAGCACGCTGGCCGCGGACTCACCGTTGGGGCCGCGCACCAGGGCCTCGTAGGCGTAGAGCTTGCCGGTGGAAACGTCGAGAATGGGCTGGAACGCCATGGTGAACTGGAAATCCAGGCCTTCCAGGTTGCGGCATTGGGCGCAGCCGGTGGGTTCGAAGGGGTGGGGGAAGAAGGTTTGGGTCATTGCTCCTCCGGGGAGGCAGATATTTTGTCCGGTGAGCTTGTCACCCTGGGCCGAGCTAACAAATACCAGCGTTTAAAATGAAAAACCCCCAATAGAAAAGGGGGTTCAGAAGCATTCAGGACCAGCACATCAACCGGCGCGGCGACACCAAGCGGCGGCGTTACTAGCCCCAGCGTGTAAATCGAGACGTTTTCAGAATAGGCGGGCGTCAAGGACAGGTCAATGGATGGAGCGGTGCTCCGATTCGTGTCTTTTGATAGCGAGAATAAAGATTCATGGATCGTATGAAGCCGTGTAAATCCTGGCCTAGGCAGGATCAAATGAACAACTCGTAGCTGGAGAGGTGCTTGACGATTTCTGGGAGCCGTTGCGTAAGCAGAGTATCCAGTAGCTCGCGAGCCGTGTACCTAGGATTCTTCAACGAAGCGCGCTGCTTTTGAACTGCCTCGAGTACGGCTGCTTGATCCAGGTCCCAGACGTCAGAAAGAAAGACATCGGGGTGCAAAGCCTCGATCTCAAAGCGCTTCAAGATCTCAGCGGGGAAATCCTTCAGATTGTATGTGACGATGACCGTTGCGCCGCATTTGATTGCAGCGGCCAACACATGCCGATCATCTTCGTCAGGAAGGTCAAGCCCTGGCATCAACGGCTCGTAGTCGCTCACAAGACAATCAGGAACTGCCCGGTTCATGGCCTCGACAGTACGATGAAGCTGGGCTTTCGTCAGGTCGGAACGATTTTTCAGCACATTTCGCGTCCACTCATCATGGATCTGCCCGGACCAGCGCGCACGATAGACGCCGGTCAAGGCCAAATGCATTAGCAGATCACGCAGAGGAGCTGGATACAGCACACAAGCATCATAGATAACAGTGAACGGTGAATGCCTCATTAATACCCCATATTAAGCTCTTGGGCTTGTGCAGCCAGCTCTTCCATCGCGGCTTGGCTCGCTCTGTCACGGTCGGCTTTGTAGGCCATGATATCGGTGAACTTGATGCGGCGGTGGCTGCCGGTCTTCGTGTGTGGAATCTGACCGTCGTCCAGCAGCTTGACAAGATGTGGGCGTGAGACGTTGAGCATGTCGGCGCCTTCTTGAGTCGTCAGTTCTGCGTGGATCGGCACCACCTTTACGGTGTTGCCCAAGGCCAGTTCGCTCAATATTTCCCCGAGCAATCTAAGAGCAAACGTTGGTAGCTCAACGGCTTGGCGTTGCTGGGCTTCATCAATCAGTTCAATGCGCTGAGTATCCAGCTTCGTCGAAACGAAAGCAGCAATCTGGCGGCTTGATTCAGTAGCCGCGGCGATCGCTCTCTCATCTGGAAGGACGCTTCGAGCCAGATCGGCGGTAGTCATGATGTATCTCCAAAAGCGACTTGAAATTCCTGGCGCCTCATACGGCAGGTGAAGACTTTATAATCGAAATAAACGAAAACCACAACAAACGAAATAGACGAAACGAAGCTATATGCTGGCCTAAGCATCGCCATGAGCTAGTGGCTGGCCGCCCGTAGCCGCCTCAGGCCGAAGCTCCCGTTGAGACTGAATCGCCGACGCCCTGGTGGGCCGCGCGCATCACGGTAGTGGCAGAGGGGTTGGCAGGTGATCGGGAGCACGTCGTGCGTGGAGTATGCGGCTTATGGCAACCCGTTCAACGTCAAGGTGGATGACCGCTGGATCTGGTTGATCGACAATTCGAAGATGACCACGAATATTCGGAGCTCGCGACACTCAGGGGGAGCATGAAGGGTGACAGGGGGGGAGATGGTGCCGGGGATAGGAATCGAACCTACGACCTTCGCGTTACGAGTGCGCTGCTCTACCGACTGAGCTACACCGGCGTCGAGAGCTACGCTAACACTGTCACAACGAGAGAGCAATATCACCTAGCATTTCAAGAGCTTGAACACATGATGGGCAATAGCTCCGCCGCGACTGTCGATGAACAACTCCAATGCGCATCTGAACCACGCGTCCAAGTAATGGACTGACCATTGACTGCTGAACTACCATTTGTAATTGTACAAACGATTGTTCCGACACCGGCCGACCCAACCCCAGCAACTGAAAAATTGCAATTTTGTGTAACACCAGAACCCGCCAAGTCATTAATTCCGGTGACGTCGACCCCCTGATTCATGAGAATATCAAATGGAGTCTTCAAGGCGCTACTTTCAGCGATCGCAGCAGCCACTTTTGATTTGTTCTGATATTTCGAATATGCTGGCAATGCGATACTCGCCAACACCGCTATAATGACCACTACAAGCATGATTTCTATCAACGTGAAACCGCGCTCACTCTTCAAATGTTCTTCACTCCACTAATCGAACAGCCCCGCAACTAGAGCTGTTCGAACTGTGTTACCAGCGCAAGTCTTAGCCGGAAGCAGCAGTGCAACCTTTAGGAATGTAGTCTGCCGTGATGGAAGCATTGGTGGTACAGGTCCAGCCGCCAGCGGCAGCGCGGGTCAAGGTAATCACACCACCACTTACGACGCTTGGAGTATTCAGCAGTGTGCAGCTCAGCACACCAGTAGTGGAACTGGCAGCGAGGGTGCAGTTACTAGTCGTGGCGGAAGATGCGCCAATCGATGTAGCGGCTGTGAAGCTCGTTCCCGAGTTGATTGCATCTTCAAAACCAACTTGCAAAGAGGAGATCTCCGCTAGACCGGCAGCAACTTTTGCCTTCCCTTGGTACTTAGTGTATGCCGGAATGGCGATCGCCGCCAAGATACCAATGATCGCAACAACGATCATCAGTTCAATAAGTGTAAAACCTTTCTGTCCTTTCATAGCCAAAGACCCCGCTAGTAGTAGAAGCCCAACTGCCTCCGCATGATCTCAGCAATCGGCATGCCAAGCCTCACGACAGCCGCGTCAAGGGGCGAGAAATCAGCAGCGCTGTGCCCCGCTCCAAAAAGCGCCTAATAGTGACATTTTTTGTCACCTCGCTGGCACGAATTTGGCACCCTTGCTCGACTGCGCTATAACACACCGATTAGACTTGACCGGTGCCTACATGAACGACATTGCCCTGACCGGCCTGGCCAAGCATTTGGTCCAAGCTGAACTCCTAACTGACAAGAGTGCCCAGCAGGCGCTCCTACAGGCGCAACGCAGCCGAAGCCCCCTAGTCCACTTTTTGGTGCAGAACAAGCTGGTCAAAAGCCGTGAAATTGCGGAGGTCGCATCGGAGCAATTCGGCGTTTCGTTTCTTGATTTGTCGATGCTGGATAGAGAAAGCCAACCTAAAGGACTGGTCAGTGAGAAGCTGGTCCGCCAACATGGCGCGCTCCCGCTTTGGCGGCGAGGTAATAAATTGTTTGTAGGCGTATCCGACCCTACTAATCATCAAGCGATTACTGACATTCAGTTCAGCACCGGCCTGACCACTGAAGCGATTCTTGTAGAAGACGACAAATTGATGGATGCCATTGACAAGTTTTTTGACAATGGCAGTACAGGGCTGGAGGAGATGGCCGATGTCGACCTAGATGATGTCGATGTTCAGAGCGTAAGAGATGAAGACGCACCTATAGCGGGTCAGGACGCCGATGACGCGCCCGTTGTGCGATTCGTAAACAAGATGTTGCTGGACGCTATTCGCGGCGGATCCTCCGATTTACACTTTGAGCCTTATGAAAAGATTTATCGGGTCAGGCTCCGCACGGATGGAATGCTGCGCGAAGTGGCGCGACCACCCATTAACCTAGCCGGGCGGATAGCTGCAAGGCTGAAGGTCATGGCGAATCTTGATATATCTGAACGTCGGAAGCCGCAAGACGGCCGCATCAAAATGCGCATATCGAAAACCAAATCCATTGATTTTCGGGTCAACACGCTTCCCACGCTTTGGGGTGAGAAGATCGTTATGCGTATCCTTGATCCGTCAAGTGCCCAGATGGGTATCGACGCATTGGGTTATGAGCCAGATCAGAAAGAACTATACCTACAAGCGCTTAGCCAACCACAAGGCATGATCCTAGTAACTGGCCCTACTGGCTCAGGAAAAACTGTATCATTATACACAGGTCTAAATATTCTAAACACTGTTGATATCAACATATCGACAGCTGAAGACCCTGTTGAAATCAACATGGAAGGCATCAACCAAGTCAATGTGAACCCCAAACAAGGCCTCGACTTTGCACAGGCACTACGCTCATTTTTAAGGCAAGACCCGGATGTAATCATGGTCGGGGAAATACGAGATCTCGAAACAGCCGAAATTGCCATCAAGGCTGCCCAGACAGGTCATCTGGTGCTATCGACGCTTCACACTAATAGCGCTGCTGAGACCTTGACTCGACTGCAGAACATGGGCGTTGCGGGATTCAATATCGCTACGTCAGTGAGCCTTATCATTGCTCAGCGACTGGCACGGAAGCTCTGTGCGCTTTGCAAGAAGGAAGCGGACATACCGCGCGAAGCTCTCATAAAAGAGGGATTCCCTACGGAGAGGGTGGGGACATTCAAAATCTATGAGCCAGTTGGATGCGATCATTGCAACGGCGGCTACAAAGGGCGACAAGGTATCTATGAAGTCGTCCGCAACACGCCTACCCTCCAGCGATTGATCATGGAGGCAGGGAACTCCATCGACATTGCAGCCCAGATGCGCAAGGATGGCTTCAATGATTTGAGAACTTCTGGATTAGCAAAAGTAATGCAGGGCGTTACTAGTCTTGAAGAAGTCAATCGGGTCACCAAGGACTAATCCATGGCGGTTAAAGCATCAGTAAAAGTCAACACCTATAGCTGGGAAGGAACTGACCGGAAAGGCACAAAACTGACCGGGGAGCTAGTTGGACCAAATTTGGCGTTAGTCCGCGCACAACTGCGTAAACAGGGCATAAACCCGTTCAAGGTAAAGAAAAAAACTACGTCCCTTTTTGACAAAGGCAAGAAAATAAAGCCGTTGGACATCGCCTTATTTACCCGCCAAATGGCCACCATGATGCGCGCAGGCGTCCCTTTGCTCCAGTCGTTTGACATCATTGGCGAAGGCTTCGACAACCCCAACATGCGCAAATTAGTTGACGAGCTAAAACAGGAGGTGGCTGCAGGCAACAGCTTCGCTACTGCACTGCGGCAGAAACCGCAATACTTCGACGAACTTTATTGCAACCTTGTTGATGCAGGAGAACAGGCTGGCGCACTCGAAACATTGCTGGATAGGGTTGCAACTTACAAGGAAAAAACTGAAGCGCTGAAAGCCAAGATCAAAAAAGCGATGACTTACCCAGCTGCGGTTGTTATCGTGGCCTTCATCGTATCAGCTATCCTGCTAATAAAAGTAGTTCCACAATTTCAAATAGTTTTTCAGGGATTCGGCGCCGAGCTCCCCGCTTTCACATTGATGGTCATCGGTCTGTCGGGGCTTATGCAAGCATACTGGTGGGTAGTATTGATAGCGCTGGTCGCTGCCGTATTCTCATTCAAATATTTTTATAAAAAGAGCGAACGCTTTAGAGACCTACTGGATCGCGCGATGCTGAAAATCCCTATCATCGGAGGAATTCTCTATAAATCAGCAGTAGCCCGGTATGCCCGTACGCTATCCACGACCTTCGCAGCTGGAGTTCCACTAGTGGAGGCGCTGGACTCGGTATCTGGCGCCACTGGCAATGTAGTATTCAAGAACGCGGTAAACAAAATTAAACAGGACGTCTCGACAGGGATGCAGTTGAACTTCTCCATGCGTGCCACTGGAATCTTCCCGACCATGGCAGTATCAATGACAGCTATTGGCGAGGAGTCGGGGGCTCTTGACGAAATGCTTGACAAGGTAGCCACCTATTTTGAGGATGAAGTCGACAATTTGGTCGATAGCCTGACAACGCTCATGGAACCGCTGATTATGGCGTTTTTAGGCATCATTGTCGGCGGCCTTGTCATCGCCATGTACCTCCCCATCTTCCAACTCGGCTCAGTCGTCTAACCCATGCCCCTATCCGATTACCTGGCCACCACCCCCATGGCCTTCACCCTCTGCGCCCTGATCCTCGGCCTGGTCGTAGGCAGCTTCCTGAACGTCATCATCCACCGCCTCCCCAAGATGCTGGAACGCGACTGGAAAGCCCAAGCCCGGGACATCCTCGGCCTCCCCGCCGAGCCCGAGGGGCCGCGCTACAACCTGATGCTCCCCGCCTCCACCTGCCCCCACTGCGGCCACAAGATCCGCGCCTGGGAGAACATTCCCGTGTTCAGCTACCTGGCGCTGAAAGGCAAGTGCAGCCAATGCCAAGCCCCCATCAGCAAACGCTACCCGCTGGTGGAGCTGGCCAGCGGCGTGCTCAGCGCGTTCATCGCCTGGCATTTCGGCTTTGGCTGGGCCGCTGGGGCGATGATGTTGCTGACCTGGGGGCTGTTGGCCATGAGCCTGATCGACGCGGACCACCAGTTGCTGCCCGATGCGCTGGTGTTGCCGCTTTTGTGGCTGGGCCTGATCGTCAACGCGTTCGGGTTGTTCGCGACCTTGCCCGATGCGCTGTGGGGCGCGGTGGGCGGCTACCTGGCGCTGTGGATCGTGTTCTGGCTGTTCAAACTGGTGACCGGCAAGGAAGGCATGGGCCATGGCGACTTCAAGTTGCTGGCCATGCTCGGCGCGTGGGGTGGGTGGCAGGTGTTGCCGCTGACCATTCTGCTGTCGTCGCTGGTCGGGGCCATTCTGGGGGTGATTCTGTTGCGCTTGCGCAACGCGGCGCATAGCACGCCGATCCCTTTTGGGCCTTACTTGGCCATCGCGGGCTGGATCGCATTGCTCTGGGGTGGTCAAATAACCGCTTCTTACATGCAGTTCGCTGGTTTCTGATGACGACAGCTTCTCCCGCACCCTGGATTCTGGGCCTGACCGGTGGCATCGGCAGCGGCAAGAGTGCCGCAGCCGAACGCTTCGCTGAGCTGGGCGTGCACGTGGTGGACGCCGATCAGGCGGCGCGCTGGGTGGTCGAGCCTGGCCGCCCTGCCCTGGCCGAGATCGCCAGGCATTTCGGTGAAGGGGTGTTGCAGGCCGATGGCACGCTGAACCGGGCGGCGTTGCGGCAGCTGATTTTCGAGAACGCCGACGAGCGCCGCTGGCTGGAAGGCCTGCTGCACCCGTTGATCGCCACCGAGATCGCCGAAGCGCTGGCCAAGGCCACGTCGCCGTATGCGGTGTTCGTGTCGCCGCTGATGATCGAGTCAGGGCAGTACCGGCTGGCCCAGCGCTTGCTGGTGGTGGACGTGCCGGAGGCGTTGCAGGTCGAACGCACCTTGCGTCGGGACAACACCAGCCTTGAGCAGGTACAGGCGATCCTGAAGGCCCAGGCCACCCGGGAAAAACGCTTGAGCCATGCTGACGATGTGCTGGTCAATGACCGTGACCTGGCGGCCTTGCGCGCCGAGGTCGAGCGGCTGCATGCCTTTTACCTGACATTGACTGGAGGCCACTGATGAGCCAACCCCTGACCGTACAATGCCCTACCTGCGGCGCGCCGGTGGAATGGAGCGCGGCGACGCCCACCCGGCCGTTCTGTTCGGAGCGCTGCAAGCTGATCGACCTGGGCGCCTGGGCGGCCGAAGAGCACAAGATTCCAGTGGGGCCGGATGCCGAGGATGAAATGTTCTCGGGCGATTTGCCCCATAGCGAGCATTGATTTCACCGCACCACAGAGGCAGGCGCCGATGGCCTGGGCATCAGTCATCCTTCCACGGCGCCGCCAGGTAGCGGGTACGGTTGAAGGTCTCCAGCCATTCGGGGCAGAACACCACCAGCGCGGTGACGATGACACCGTTGATGAAGGCTTCCGGAAAGATCACCAGCCACAGGTAGCCGATAAAGTCCCATAGCCATTCCGGCAAAGCAAAACGTCCGTCCAGCCACAGCAACCCTACCCCCGCCAGCACACACAGCAATGCCACCAACGCGGCAGGAAAAAACCCCGAGCAGAAGATGTAGATAAAGGGGTTTTTCGGTTGCAGGCGCTCTACCCCCAGCGCGCACAGCTCGGTGACTAGCACCGGCAAGCCAATCAGCAACAACCCGTTGACGCCCGCGGCTTGCAGATCCTGGTACCCCAGCCCCACCAGGCCCATCTGCGCCACCAATGCGCCGAGCAAGGCCAGCGGCCAATCCAGCAGCAGGGTAACCGCCGTCAGGCCGAGAAAGTGGTAGGACACCCCCGTATCGAAGTCTCGACGCACCAACCACAGCACAAACAGCGCCAGCACCGTGCCGAACAGCAGGTGCTGACGGCGGCTATCGGCGAAGAGCTCTACCCATGGTGCGCGCAACGCCGCCCAGCCCAGGACCGGGACATACAGGCACCAGCCGATCACGAGGGTCGCGCCGGACAGCACCTGCGCGCTGATCATTTTTTCGCCTGTTCCAACGCCGTCTTCAACGCGGCGGCGTCGGTGAATTCATGCTGGGCCACCACGCGCTGGTGGTCCAGTTCCAACCATAGTACCGAGTCGTCGGCGACGTTGTAACCAGGCGCGATCCGCCCCTCGCGGTCGAGCACCACCCGGTAGTCGTAAGAGCGCATGGACGGCAGGGCGAACATCTTCGCAATCAGCCGCGGCATGCGTTGGATATCGGCCAGGAACACCGCGTGACGGCTTTCCAGGTAGCCTTTCGGCTGGCCTTGCAGGGCCGCGTTGACCAGCTTGGCGCCCCCCATGTCGCGGGCCACCAGCAGAACGCGGGCTTCGTCGTTGAGGGTGTAGGCAGTGTCGAACTGGTCGAGCAGGGTCCAGGCGGGCACGTGTTCGCCCACTTCCAGGGCCATCGCCCAGCACGGCAGCAGGCTGAGCAGCAGGCAGGTCCAGAACTTCATCGGCAGGTTCCTCAGGGAAATTTGGCTTATTGGCAGTCTACACCCCAGGCCATGACACGGCGTGTGCAAGTCATTCACTGCAAAGCGCATTTGAACGCTAAGCTTGTGTGCATGGATGACTCAGATTACCTGCGCCTGCTCACCATCCAGGCCGAACAAGCCAATGCGTTCCTGTCCAATGCCCGCAAATGGGAGCGCGAGCGTTGGGTCTGCCAGCGCTTGTTGCAAGGCTTGAACATTCCCTACCGGGCCGAAGAATTCAACCCCGCCGGGCAGGAGCCACCGGACGTGCTGTTCCGCGACGCCAGTTTCGAGGTGTTCTTCGTGCTGGATGAAGGTCGCCGGCTCAACGACGAATGGCGCGAAGAGTTGCAGCGGCGCCGCAGCGCGTTTTCTCTGGCACAGCTGGTGCGGCGCGAAGCCCGGCCCCGGCGTATCGGCGCACCGGAATTGCTACAGCGGCTGGCGCCGACCTTGCGCAAGAAGTCCCATAACTACAAGGAGCGCGGGCTGGACCTGGGTGAGCTGGACATCATTGCTTTCGCCAGCCTCAAGCGCGAAGTACTGGACCTCAACAGCCATTTCCCACCGCCCACCGAATACCTGCGCCAGGGCTGGCGCTCGCTGTCGCTGGTGGGCCCGACCTTCGCCCGGGTGTTGTTCGCCCACCCCGATGCACCGGATTTCCTGCGCAGCAACCTGGGGCGCAGCATCGTCTTCGATGTGGGCATCAGCCTGTAACCCGCCACTTCCACAGGCCGCTCCTGCAGTGGTTTATATGCCTTCATTGTGGAACACTGTACTTTTCCCACAGTCAGAAGCGTCTACCTTCCGAGGTCACGATGAGCAGCCGTTTGAGTCCCGAAGATCAGCAACGCGTGGATGATTACCTGCAACTGCCCCAGCACAAAGTCGAGCGCCGGCCTTTTCGGCCGTGGATGCTCCTGGTGCTGACGGTGGCCATCACCGTCGGCCTTGGCCTGTTGAGCCGTCTGATCAGTTACCTGGTGCTTTGAGCTGCCTTGCGCTCGCCCGGAACCGGCCGCCAGAAGCGGCCTTGACCCATGACCTACAGAATTCCGTAAACCTTATGAGTACTTTGAATGACACATCGTATCGTGATTGTCGGCGGTGGCGCCGGCGGCCTGGAGTTGGCGACCCGCCTGGGTAAAACCCTGGGCAAGCGTGGGACCGCCAGCGTGACCCTGGTCGACGCCAACCTGACGCATATCTGGAAACCCCTGCTGCACGAAGTGGCCGCGGGCTCGCTGAACTCTTCGGAAGACGAACTGAACTACGTGGCCCAGGCCAAGTGGAACCATTTCGAATTCCAGCTGGGCCGCATGAGCGGCCTGGACCGTGCCGCCAAGCAGATTCAACTGGCCGCCACCCTGGACGAGAACGGCCTGGAGCTGGTGCCTGCGCGCACCCTGGGGTATGACAGCCTGGTGATTTCGGTGGGCAGCACCACCAACGACTTCGGCACCCTGGGCGCGGCGCAGAACTGCCTGTTCCTGGACACTCGCAAGCAGGCCGAGCGCTTCCACCAGCAACTGCTGAACCACTACCTGCGCGCCCACGCCCATCAGGACCAGGACAGCCAGATCAGTGTTGCCATCGTTGGCGCCGGGGCCACCGGGGTCGAGCTGGCTGCCGAGCTGCATCACGCGGCCCACGAGCTGGCTGCCTACGGTCTGGACAAGATCAAGCCGCAGAACATGCGCATCACCCTGATCGAAGCCGGCCCGCGTGTACTGCCTGCCCTGCCCGAGCGCATCGGCAACCCGGTGCACAAGACCCTGGAAAAGCTTGGGGTCACGGTGCTGACCGGCGCCTCAGTGAGTGAAGTAGGCCCTGACAGCTTGAAGACTGCCGACGGCAAAGTCATTCCGGCCAGCCTGAAAGTATGGGCGGCAGGCATCCGCGCGCCGGCCTTCCTCAAGGACATCGACGGCCTGGAAACCAACCGCATCAACCAGCTGCAGGTGCTGCCGACGCTGCAAACCACTCGCGACGAGAACATCTTCGCTTTTGGTGACTGCGCCGCCTGCCCGCAGAAAGACACCGACCGCAACGTGCCGCCGCGTGCCCAGGCCGCCCACCAGCAGGCGTCCCTGCTGGCCAAGTCGCTTAAACTGCGCATCGAAGGCAAGGAATTGCCGGAATATACCTACAAGGATTACGGCTCGCTCATCTCGCTGTCGAAGTTCTCGGCAGTGGGTAACCTGATGGGCAACCTGACCGGCAGCGTGATGCTGGAGGGCTGGTTGGCGCGCATGTTCTACGTGTCGCTGTACCGCATGCACCAGATGGCGCTGTACGGCACCTTCAAGACCATGATGCTGATGCTGGGCAGCCGCATCGGCCGCGGCACCGAGCCTCGCCTCAAGCTGCACTGATCCCCTCCCCACCCTTCGGCCGCTGCCCCGTGTAGCAGCGGCCGCAAGGCCGCGTCCGCGGTATATGCGGTGGCCTGACACTGCGCGGTGGCTGTGACGCGGCCGGGTCCGCTGCTACTGGCTATCCATTCTATTTGCGACAAGGTGCGCTTTACCGGCGACGTGACGCTTGCTATACCTGTATATACAGGCTTATATAGCTCCCATCACAACCTGACATCAGGACACCGCCATGCCCGCCCCACTGCACATCCTGCCCGGCCATTTCGACCTCGACCAACTGCGTGCCATCTATCAACAGCAAGCTCCGTTCGAGCTGGATGCGTCGGCCCGGGACATAGTGGCGGCCAGTGCCAATACCGTCAGCCAGATCATCGCCAATGAACGCACCGTGTACGGCATCAATACCGGCTTTGGCCTGCTCGCCCGCACGTCCATCGCCACCGACAAGCTGGCCAAACTGCAGCGCAACCTGCTGCTGTCCCACTGCACCGGCACCGGCCCGTTGCTGGACGATGCCAGCGTCGGCCTGATCATGGCGCTGAAAGTGGCATCGCTGGCACGTGGTTTCTCCGGGGTGCGCTGGGAGCTGATCGAAGCACTGCGTAGCCTGTACTCCGCCAAAGTGTTCCCCTGCATCCCCTCCCAAGGCTCGGTAGGTGCTTCGGGCGACCTGGCGCCCCTGGCGCACATGTCGGCCGTACTGATCGGCGTTGGCCGTGTGCGCCATGAAGGTCGCGAAATGGACGCTGTCGAGGGCCTGACCATCGCCGGGTTGAAGCCGCTTGAGCTGGGACCGAAGGAAGGCCTGGCCCTGATCAATGGTACCCAGGTATCCACCGCCCTGGCCCTGCGCGGCCTGTTCGCCGCCGAGAAACTGTTCAGCGCCGCCGTGGTGGCCGGCAGCTTGACCGTCGAAGCCCTGAAAGGCTCGGCCGTGCCTTTCGACCCGCGCATCCAGGCCGTGCGTGGCCAGCCGGGCCAGATCGCCGCCGCAGCGTATTACCGTGACCTGCTGGGCGCCACCAGTGAGATCCGCCAGTCCCACGCCGACTGCAAGCGCGTGCAAGACCCCTACTCCCTGCGCTGCCAGCCTCAGGTGATGGGTGCTTGCCTGGACCACATGCGTTTCGCCGCGGGTGTTTTCCTGCGCGAGGCCAACGCCGTGTCGGACAACCCGTTGGTGTTCAGCGCCGACGGTGATGTGCTGTCGGGGGGCAACTTCCACGCCGAGCCCGTGGCGATGGCCGCCGACGTGCTGGCCCTGGCCATCTCGGAAATCGGCGCGTTGTCCGAACGCCGTACCGCGCAACTGGTGGACCCGGCACTGTCTGGCCTGCCGGCCTTCCTGGTGCGCGAAGGCGGCCTGAACTCCGGCTTCATGATTGCCCAGGTGACCGCGGCGGCCCTGGCCTCCGAGAACAAGACCCTGGCCCACCCCGCGTCCATCGACAGCCTGCCCACCTCGGCCAACCAGGAAGACCACGTTTCCATGGCCACCTTCGCCGCCCGCCGACTGCTGGACATGGCCGGCAACAGCAGCGCCGTGGTGGCTATCGAATTGCTCGGTGCCGCCCAAGGCATCGACCTGCTGGCGCCGTTGCAAACCTCGCCGAAACTCACCCAAGTGATGCAGTTCATCCGCGAAGGCGTGGCCCACTACGACGAAGACCGCTATTTCGCCCCGGATATCGCCGCGGCCCGCGGCTGGGTGGAAGACGGTGTATTTGGCCGCTGGCTGGCCTTCAGCGAGCTGTACCAGGGATGACCCAGGCGCTCTACCAGAAGGCCAAGGACTTTGTGCTGCACAAGGTCCGGGCCGGTGACTGGAAGCCTGGCGACCTGATCGCCTCGGAAAACCAGTTGGTGCAAACCCTCGGCATGTCGCGCATGACGGTCAACCGCGCCCTGCGCGAGCTGGCCGAGGAAGGCCGGCTGGTGCGGGTCAATGGCGTGGGCACCTTCGTGGCCGAGCACAAGCCGCAGTCCAACCTGATGCGCATCAGCAACATCGGCGATGAGATTGCTGCCCGGGGCCACCGTTATGAGTGCCGCGTGCTGCACATGGGACGTGAACTGGCGTCCATGAGCATTGCCGCAGCCATGGGTCTGGCCACGGGCACATCGGTGTTTCATCTGCTGTGCGTGCACTTGGAAGAAGGCGTGCCGGTGCAACTGGAGGATCGTTATGTGAACCCGGAGCTGGTCCCGAAGTTGCTGGAACAGGACTTTGGCCCGCAGCTGCAACCGGCGAGCTACCTGCTGCAGGTGGTTCGGCCAGATGAGATGGAGCACATCGTCGAAGCCGGGCATCCGAATGAGCAGGAGGCCAGGCTGCTGCAGATGGACACCCATGAGGCCTGCCTGGTGTTGCTGCGGCGTACGTGGACTGCGGAGCGGGCGGTGACTTATGTGCGGTTGGTGCATCCTTCTTCGCGGTATCGGTTGGGTAGTCGCGTGAAGGTGTAAGGAAGCGGCACACACAAATCCAACGCATAAAAAAGGCGTCCGCAAGGGACGCCTTTTTTCTGAATATGGTCGGGGTAAGGGGATTCGAACTCCTGACATCCTGCTCCCAAAGCAGGCGCGCTACCGGACTGCGCTATACCCCGGTACAAAAAAGGCACCCAGAAGGCGCCTTTTTTGATGCCTCCAGACGTTACTCTGAAGGTCTTTTAAGATCTGACCCAGCGAACTGGAGTCAAAAATGGTGGGTCGTGTGGGACTCGAACCTACGACCAATTGGTTAAAAGCCAACTGCTCTACCAACTGAGCTAACGACCCAAAAATGGTCGGGGTAAGGGGATTCGAACTCCTGACATCCTGCTCCCAAAGCAGGCGCGCTACCGGACTGCGCTATACCCCGATATGAAATTTGGCTCCGTGACCAGGACTCGAACCTGGGACCCAATGATTAACAGTCATTTGCTCTACCGACTGAGCTATCACGGAACTATCAATTTCAGTTACATCTACAGCAAGCTTCGAACCTGTATTCCTACCGCTTCGAACTCTTCGACGCTTCCGTATCGCTACGTTAGTGCCTCTGAGGCGCGCTATTCTACAACCTTCAAAACCCTTGTCAACCCCTAATTTTCATTCAACTTACTGAATTTCAAACTATTTTCAGATCCCGGTGTTGCGTGGTGATCTGTGGGTTGCCGTTACTGCGGGGCGTACTTTACTAAAGGTTTTTTGGAAATGCAAATAGAAACATGCATTTAGCTTCAATTTTTTTAGGAGCTCACGAATGCCGTGCCTGGCTGCAGGACCGGGCGGGGCTCGGTCCTGCAGGGGCGCTGCATTCGCCCGTCAGGCAAAAACGATCTCGTCGTCTTTTACCGTGGCGGTCACGGTGGTGCCGGGCAGGAACTGCCCCGACAAGATCAGTTGCGCCAGCGGGTTCTCGATCCAGCGCTGGATGGCGCGCTTGAGCGGCCGAGCGCCATACACCGGGTCATACCCCACGGCGATCAACTTGTCCAAGGCCTCATCGCTCAGCACCAGGCTCAGCTCACGCTCGGCCAGGCGGCTGCGCAGGCGGCCCAACTGGATCTGCGTGATGCCGGCGATCTGGTCGCGGGCCAGCGCTTCGAACACCACCACCTCGTCGATACGGTTGATGAACTCCGGCCGGAAGTGCGAACTCACCGCGTCCATCACCGCCGCACGCTGGGCTTCGCGGTCACCGGTCAACTCCTGGATCTGCGCCGAGCCCAGGTTGGAGGTCATCACGATCACCGTATTGCGGAAGTCCACGGTGCGGCCCTGGTTGTCGGTCAGGCGGCCGTCATCCAATACTTGCAGCAGCACGTTGAACACATCCGGGTGGGCTTTCTCCACCTCATCCAGCAGCACCACCGAGTACGGCTTGCGACGCACGGCCTCGGTCAGGTAGCCGCCCTCTTCATACCCCACGTAGCCCGGCGGTGCACCGATCAGCCGGGCCACGGAGTGTTTCTCCATGAATTCGGACATGTCGATGCGCACCATGGCCTCTTCGGTATCAAAGAGGAATTCGGCCAGCGCCTTGCACAGCTCGGTCTTGCCCACGCCGGTAGGGCCCAGGAACATGAACGAGCCGCTTGGGCGGTTGGGGTCGGACAACCCGGCACGGGAGCGGCGCACCGCGTTCGCGACGGCCACCACGGCTTCGTCCTGGCCGATGACACGCTGGTGCAGCAGGCTTTCCATCTTCAGCAGTTTTTCCCGCTCGCCTTCCAGCATCTTCGCCACGGGAATACCTGTCCACTTGGACACCACTTCGGCAATTTCTTCCTCGGTCACCTTGCTGCGCAGCAACTGGTTGTCGCTTTTACCGTGCTGGTCGACCATCTGCAGGCTGCGCTCCAGGTCCGGGATAACCCCGTACTGCAGTTCGGCCATGCGGTTGAGGTCGCCACGGCGGCGGGCCGCTTCCAGCTCCTGGCGCGATTGCTCGATCTTCTGCTGGATCTGGGCCGAGCCTTGTACCTCGGCTTTCTCCGAGGTCCACACCTCTTCCAGGTCGGCGTATTCGCGTTCCAGGCGGGCGATTTCCTCGGTCAGTTTTTCCAGACGCTTGATGGCCGCGTCATCGTCTTCTTTCTTGAGGGCCTGGGATTCCACCTTCAATTGGATCAGGCGACGCTCCAGGCGGTCGAGCACTTCAGGCTTGGAGTCGATTTCCATGCGAATGCGGCTGGCGGCCTCGTCGATCAGGTCGATGGCCTTGTCAGGCAACTGCCGGTCAGTAATGTAGCGATGGCTGAGCTTGGCCGCGGCAATGATCGCGCCGTCGGTGATGGCCACCTTGTGGTGCACCTCGTAGCGCTCTTTAAGGCCACGCAGGATGGCGATGGTGTCTTCCTCGCTCGGCTCGTCCACCAGCACTTTCTGGAAGCGCCGCTCCAGGGCCGCGTCTTTCTCGATGTACTGGCGATACTCGTTCAGCGTGGTGGCGCCCACACAGTGCAGTTCACCGCGGGCCAGGGCCGGCTTGAGCATATTGCCGGCGTCCATGGAGCCTTCGCCCTTGCCGGCACCGACCATGGTGTGCAACTCGTCGATGAACAGGATGATCTGGCCTTCCTGCTTGGACAGGTCGTTGAGCACACCCTTGAGGCGTTCTTCGAACTCACCGCGGAACTTGGCGCCAGCGATCAGCGAGCCCATGTCCAGGGACAGCAGGCGCTTGCCGCGCAGGCCATCGGGTACTTCGCCATTGATGATGCGCTGGGCCAGGCCCTCGGCGATCGCAGTCTTGCCCACGCCCGGCTCACCGATCAGCACCGGGTTGTTCTTGGTACGGCGCTGCAGCACCTGGATGGTCCGGCGAATTTCATCGTCACGGCCGATCACCGGGTCCAGCTTGCCTTCCTCGGCACGCTTGGTCAGGTCGACGGTGTATTTTTCCAGGGACTTGCGCGAGTCTTCGGCGTTGGCGTCATTCACCGCTTCGCCGCCGCGCAGGTTGGTGATGGCGTTTTCCAGCGCTTTCTTGCTCACGCCCTGGCCGAGCAGCAGCTTGCCCAGCTTGCTGTTCTCGTCCATGGCGGCCAGCAGCACCAGTTCGCTGGAGATGAACTGGTCACCTTTCTGCTGAGCCAGGCGGTCGGCCTGGTTGAGCAGGCGCGCCAGGTCCTGGGACATGTTCACGTCGCCGGTGGGGTTCTGGATTTTCGGCAGGCGGTCGAGCTCTTTGCTCAACTCCTTGCGCAGGCTGTTCACGTCAAAGCCGACCTGCATCAACAGCGGCTTGATGGAACCACCCTGCTGGTCGAGCAGCGCCTGCATCAGGTGCGGCGGCTCGATGGCCGGGTGGTCCATGCCAACGGCCAGGGATTGGGAATCGGATAAGGCTAATTGCAGCTTGCTGGTCAAACGGTCTATACGCATGAGTCACCTTCCTAAAGGGGCAGGCCGGAGCGATGGACACACCTGATGAAGATAAACCTGCCTGAGATACCGATATAGATGGGGGGGATTGTTCAATATTCAAGCGGCAGGAGCTTGACCCAGATCATCAAATCGGCAGCGCCTGGTTCCCGAGCTTCGCCCGGTCTCACAAGGGATCGCGTTTCATCCAGCCAGATCAACGAGGCAAAGCGCCCCGTCTGCGGCGCACGCCGGTAAGAGAAGAAGCGTAGATCCTCGATGGTGCATTCACCACCGCCATAAACGGCCGTGATGCCCATCGCCGTCAGGCGCACCCGTGCCAGCGCATAGATGTCGGCGAGGAACTTGCCCGGCTGGGCGCCTGGCACAAAGGCCTCGCCCGCCTGAGGGTGACTGGCCATGAAGATATCGCGTACTTCAGCGCCCACTTCAAAGTTGCGCGGGCCGATGGCCGGCCCCAACCACACCAGAATTTCGTTCGCCGGCACGCCCAGGCTTTCGGCCGTGGCCTCCAGCACCCCGGCGGCCAGCCCGCGCCAGCCTGCGTGAGCCGCGCCCACGCGGGTACCGGCGCGGTCGCAGAACAACGCGGGCAGGCAGTCGGCGGTCATCACCGTGCAGGCGATACCCGGCGTCGAGGTCCAGCTGGCGTCCGCCTCGGCGATCACCGACGGGTCGGCATGGGCCACGTTGACGCCGTGCACCTGCTTGAGCCACGCCGGCTGAATGCCGAAGGCCTGGGTCAGGCGCCGGCGGTTCTCGGCAACCGCGGCAGGGCTGTCGCCCACATGGTCCCCCAGGTTGAAATGCTCGAAAGGCGCGGTGCTGACACCGCCCTCTCGCGTGGTGACGCAGGCCTTCACATTGGCCGGTGCCGGCCAATCGGGAAATATCAGGTCCTGCGCCAACCCACTCACCCGACGAACGCCTCGCGGTCCTGCTTGAGCAGCGACAACAGCCAGACGAAGTCGTCGGGCAGTGGCGATTCCCAGCTCATGCGCTCACCCGTACTCGGGTGTTCCAGCTCCAGGAAGCGGGCATGCAGGGCCTGGCGCGGAAAGGTCTTGAGCGCATCGACCATGGTCGCGCTGGCGGCCGGCGGAATGCGGAAGCGACCGCCGTAGGCCGGGTCACCCACCAACGGGAAGTTGATGTGGGACATGTGCACGCGGATCTGGTGGGTACGGCCGGTTTCCAGCTTCACCCGCACGTGAGTGTGGGAGCGGAAGCGCTCCAGCACGCGGTAGTGGCTGACGGCAGGCTTGCCGCCTTCCATCACCGCCATGCGCTGGCGCTGCTGGCCGTGACGGCCGATGGGTGCGTTGATCTTGCCGCCGGCGGTTACCACGCCGATGACGATGCACTCATAAATCCGACTGACGGTACGGCTTTGCAGCTGGGTGACCAGTTTGGTCTGCGCCTGAATGGTCTTGGCGACCACCATCAGGCCCGTGGTGTCCTTGTCCAGGCGGTGCACGATGCCCGCGCGCGGAACATTGATGATGTCCGGCACGTGGTGCAGCAAGGCATTGAGCAGGGTGCCATCGGCGTGGCCGGCAGCCGGGTGCACCACCAGGCCCGCAGGCTTGTTGATGACCAGGATGTCGTCGTCTTCGTAGACGATGTCCAGCTCGATGTCCTGGGCGATCCACTCGCCCTGGGCTTCCTGCTCGGCGGAAAGGGCCAGGATAGCGCCGCCATGGACGATGTCACGCGGGCGCAGCACGCCACCGTCCACGGTCAGGCGGCCTTCTTTGATCCAGGCGGATAGGCGCGAGCGCGAGTGCTCGGCGAACAATTGTGCGGCGACTTGATCGAGGCGTTGGCCGCCCAATTCGGACGGCACCTCTGCGCTAAGTTGTATGATCTCGGACATGCTCGGACTAGGCGGCGGCACAGCCTTTGGTTTCGGCTGCACGCTTGTGGTTAAATACGGCGTCTTTTGCCCCGAGGACTTCACGGGGCGCCCATCATAACAGGACGGTCACGCCCAAGACAGCGGCCGTCATAGGGACGCAAGCCGCCATGCAAGTGAAACACCTGCTGCTGATCGCCATCCTCGGACTCACGGCCGCCTGTTCGTCGAAGAAAGAAGTGGTCGACGAAAACCTGAGCGAAACCGAGCTGTACCAGCAGGCACAGGCCGATCTGGACAACCACAGCTTCACCAGCGCCACCGCCAAACTCAAGGCGCTGGATTCCCGCTATCCGTTCGGCCGCTACGCCGACCAGGCCCAGCTGGAGCTGATCTACGCCAACTACAAGAACTCGGAGCCCGAAGCTGCCAAGTCGGCCGCCGAGCGCTTCATCCGCCTGCACCCCCAGCACCCGAACGTCGACTACGCCTACTACCTCAAAGGCCTGACCTCGTTCGACCAGGACCGCGGCCTGCTGGCCCGCTTCCTGCCACTGGACATGACCAAGCGTGACCCGGGCGCTGCCCGCGACTCCTACAACGAGTTCGCGCAACTGACCAGCCGCTACCCCAATAGCCGCTACGCGCCGGACGCCAAGCAGCGCATGATCTACCTGCGCAACCTGCTGGCGGCCTACGAAATCCACGTGGCTGACTATTACCTGACCCGTCAGGCCTACGTCGCTGCCGCCAACCGTGGCCGCTACGTGGTGGAAAACTTCCAGGAAACCCCATCGGTCGGCGACGGCCTGGCCGTGATGGTGGAGTCCTACCAGCGCCTGGGCCTGGACGAGCTGGCTGCCAGCAGCCTGGAAACCCTGAAGCTGAACTACCCGGACCACCCGCAACTGGTGGACGGCAAGTTCGTGCCCCAGCAGAAGGAAGCCGACAACCGCTCCTGGCTGACCAAGGCCACCCTGGGCCTGGTGGGCACCAGCGCACCGCTGCCGCCGGGTGAAACCCGTGCCAACCAGGAACTGACCAAACAGTTCCAGGACGACAAGGACGCCATCCCGCACGACCTGTTGCCTGCTGACCAGGGCGGCACCGCCGACGAGCCTGCCAAGCCGGTCGATGATTCGCCGAAGAAAAAGCGTGGCTTCTTCAGCTACCTGACCTTCGGCCTGTTCGACTGAGCAACGCCGCACTGAGAAAGAGGCCCACGGGCCTCTTTTTTTGTATCCGCGAAAAAATATACAAGCTTTGGGCATGCTCCTGTAACACCGGGCGAAGCTCGAGAAACGCACACCGCGCAGCCCCTGAAGAAGCGCGTCGCCCTTTTCCCGGGCTTCGGCCGGTTCCACAGGGGGATCGCGGCGGGTTCGAGCCCAGGGCCCTGGCGCAAAAGCCATCAAAAAGATATCACCGCCGATACCCGTCCGCGCTTGTCCCCCGCCCTGCCCGCTCCTACACTGCCGCATCTTCTTCTGTTTGAGCCGTCGCCCATGATTCGCCTGATTTTCTGGATCGCCATTGTCTTTGCCGCCCTGTGGCTGTGGCGCAAGATCAAGCCCAGCGCCCCGCAACAGGCCCCGAAGGGCGGCGACCAGACGCTGCTGATGGTGCGCTGCGCCCACTGCGGCGTGCACCTGCCCCAAGACCGCGCCCTGAACCGCGACCAGCAGTGGTACTGCAGCCCGGCGCACCTGCAACAGGGCCCGGCTGCCCGTGACCGCTGAGACCTTCCAGCCCGGTGGCCCCCAGGCGCGGCGGATGCTGCGCCTGTACCACCTGTACCGCCTCACCATCGGCATTACCCTGATCCTGCTGATTTCCAGCGACATGGACGACAAGCTGCTGGAACTGGCCAATGGCGCCTGGTTCCGCAACGGCAGCTGGGCCTACCTGCTGATCAATATCGCGGCGGTGATCCTGCTGGAAAAACTGCGCCCACCGGGGCACGTGTTCGCCCTGGCGCTGTTCGACATTCTCATGCTCTCGGGGCTGTTCTACGCCGGCGGCGGGACCCCCAGCGGTATCGGCAACCTGATGATCGCCTCGGTGGCCATGAGCAACCTGCTGCTGCGCGGACGCAACGGCCTGTTGATCGCCGCGCTGGGCAGTATCGGCATCATCTACCTGACCTTCTACCTGAACTTCCTGCGCCCCAACAGCAGTAGCAACTATGTGCAGGCCAGCACCCTCGGCGTGCTGTGCTTCGCCGTGGCATTGATGGTGCAGGCCCTGACGCGTCTGCTGCGGGTCAGCGAGAACCTGGCCTCCCAGCGCGCCAGCGACGTCACCAACCTGGAAGAGCTCAACGCCCTGATCCTGCAGCGCATGCGCACCGGCATCCTGGTGCTGGACACCGTCAACCGTGTGCAACTGGCAAACGAGGGCGCGTTGAAGCTGATCGGCCACTACCACCTGAGCGGCCAACTGATCACCGCCTATTCCCCCGAGCTGGTTGAACGCCTGCTGCAGTGGCGTACCAACCCCACGCTGCGCTTGCGCAGCCTGAAGTTCACCCCCACCGGGCCGTCGGTGCAGCCCAGCTTCATCGCCCTGCGCCGCGGCGAACAGCAACAGACGCTGGTGTTTCTCGAAGACCTGTCGCAGATCGCGCAACAGGCCCAGCAACTCAAGCTGGCGGCGTTGGGGCGCCTGACTGCCGGTATCGCCCACGAAATCCGCAACCCGCTGGGCGCCATCAGCCACGCTGGCCAGTTGCTGCAGGAATCCGAGACCCTGGACCCCGCCGACCTGCGCCTGACGCAGATCATCAAGGACCAGTCCAAGCGCATGAACCTGATCATCGAAAACGTGCTGCAGCTGTCCAGGCGCCGCCAGGCCGAACCGCAGCCGTTGGACCTGGGCAATTTCCTGCAGCAGTTCCTGGCCGACTTTCGTACCACCGCCACGGCCAACCAGGCGCTGCATTTGTACGTCACCGACGGCCCCATCGAGACCCGCATGGACCCGCACCACCTGACCCAGGTGCTGACCAACCTGGTGGACAATGGCCTGCGCTACAGCGCGCACAACCACGGCCAGGCCCAGGTTTGGCTGAACCTGTTCATCGAACCGACCAACGGCCTGCCGATTCTCGACGTGCTGGATGATGGTCCCGGCTTTTCGGCCGATCAACTGCAACACATCTTCGAACCTTTCTTCACCACCGAGACCAAAGGAACAGGATTGGGCCTCTACATTTCCCGTGAACTGTGCGAAAGCAACCAGGCGCACCTAGACTACAAACCACGTGAACGAGGCGGTAGTTGCCTGCGAATCACCTTCGCCCACGCACGGAAGCTGAACTGAACATGAGCCAACGGCAGAAGATCCTGATCGTCGACGATGAGCCGGACATCCGCGAACTCCTGGAAATCACCCTGGGCCGGATGAAGCTCGACACCCGCAGCGCGCGCAACGTCAAGGAGGCCCGCGACTGCCTGGCCCGCGAACCCTTCGACCTGTGCCTGACCGACATGCGCCTGCCCGACGGCACGGGGCTGGAGCTGGTGCAGCATATCCAGCAGCGCTACCCCCAGGTGCCGGTGGCCATGATCACCGCCTACGGGAGCCTCGACACCGCCATCAATGCCCTCAAGGCCGGCGCCTTCGACTTCCTGACCAAACCGGTGGACCTCACCCGGCTGCGTGAACTGGTGGGCAGCGCCCTGCGCCTGCAAGGCCAGGCCGCCGAGCAGCCGAGCATCGACGACCGACTGCTGGGCGACTCGCCGCCCATGCTGGCCATGCGCAAACAGATCATGCGCCTGGCGCGCAGCCAGGCGCCGGTGTACATCAGCGGCGAATCGGGCAGCGGCAAAGAACTGGTGGCCCGGCTGATCCACGAACAGGGCCCACGCGCCGAACTGCCTTTCGTACCGGTGAACTGTGGCGCCATTCCTTCGGAGCTGATGGAAAGCGAATTCTTCGGCCACCGCAAAGGCAGCTTCACCGGCGCCATGGAAGACAAGCCCGGGCTGTTCCAGGCGGCCCAGGGCGGCACGCTGTTCCTCGATGAAGTGGCCGACCTGCCCTTGGCCATGCAGGTCAAGCTGCTGCGCGCGATTCAGGAAAAGGCCATTCGCAGCGTCGGTGGCCAGAGCGAGGTAGTGGTGGACGTGCGCATCCTGTGCGCTACCCACAAGGACCTGGCCGCCGAAGTCGCGGCCGGGCGCTTCCGGCAGGACCTGTATTATCGGCTCAACGTCATCGAACTGCGCGTGCCATCACTGCGCGAACGCCGCGAAGACATCGCCCTGCTGGCCAACAAAGTGCTCAAGCGCCTGGCCCACGGCAGCGGCCTGCCGCCCGCGCAACTCAGCGCCACGGCGCTGGAAACCCTCAAGGCCTACCGTTTCCCCGGCAACGTGCGCGAACTGGAGAACATGCTCGAACGTGCGTACACCTTGTGCGAAAATGAGCGCATCGAGGCCAGCGACCTGCGCCTGAGCGACACCGCGCCAGTGGCCGAGGCCGGTGTGCCGGACCTGACCAACGTGGACAACCTGGAAGACTTCCTGGAGAACATCGAGCGCAAGCTGATCCTCCAGGCACTGGAAGAAACCCGCTGGAACCGCACCGCGGCGGCGCAGCGCCTGAGCCTGTCGTTCAGGTCGATGCGCTACCGCCTGAAAAAACTGGGGCTGGAGTAGAGACCGGCGGCCGCGATTTGCCGTTGTGGGACCGGGCGAAGCTCGGGAAGCCGACGCCGCTAATCCCCCGCCAAACGCCCCGCTGGCGCATACGGCGCCGGATCGATGATCGGCTCGCGCCCCAGCATCAAATCCGCAAACAACTGGCACGAAGCCGGCGCCAGCACCAGCCCATTGCGGTAATGCCCGCAGTTCAGCCATAGCCCGTCAAAGCCTTCCAGCGCACCAATGAACGGAATCCCCTCCGGCGACCCAGGCCGCAACCCCGCCCAATGCTTCACCGGCTGGGCATCGGCCAATGCTGGCAGCAACTCCACCGCAGACGCCTTCAAGCTCTCCAGGGCGCTGACGGTCGGGGTTTTGTCATAGCCCTCATGCTCCAGCGTACTGCCCACCAGAATGTGCCCATCACGACGGGGAATGGCGTAGCGCCCCTTGGCCAGCACCATGCTCGGCAGGAAATCCGCCTCGCACTTGAACAGGATCATCTGTCCTTTCACCGGCTCCACCGGCAGGCGCACGCCCAGGCTTTCCAGCAAGTCGCCGCTCCAGGCACCAGCGGTCAGCACCACCTGGTCGCCATGCAGTTCACCGTCAGCCGTATTCACCCCGACCACGGCCTGGCCATCGCGCAGGAAGCCTCGTACCTCGCAATGCTCGCGCACGGTCACGTTCGGCTGCGCCAGCAAGGCGGCCTTCAACGACTTCACCAGCCGCGGGTTGCGCACGTTGGCCACATCGGCCATGTACACAGCGCTGCGGTAACCGCCACCCAGTACGGGCACCCCGTCGTACGCCGCCGAAATGTCCACCTTGCTCAGGGGCCGGTTCAGGCGCTGGGCCCAGGCCAGGGCCTCGTCTTCGTCCGGCAAGTCCAGCCAGTACAGCCCGGTGGTGTGTACCTCAGGGTCGATGCCAGTATCGGCGAACAACCGTGCGCCCAGTTGCGGGTAGAAATCCTGGGACCAGTGCGCCAATGCCGTGACCGCAGCACTGTAGCGCCAGGGGTATAGCGGCGAGACGATGCCGCCACCGGCCCAGGACGATTCCTGGCCCAGGCCGGAGCGGTCCAGCAGGGTAACGTGGCCCACATGGGGCGCGAGGTTCAGGGCGGTCAGCAAACCGATGACGCCGCCGCCGACGATGATCACTTGTTGTTGTGTGGGCATGCTTGATCCAGTTTCAGTGAACTCAGCGGCCCCAGCAAGTGGCGGTGGCCGTGGTGCCCGAGCTGCTGCGCAGCCCGGTGTTGTCCAGGGTGAACATACCGCAGGTGTCGGTGGCCATCAGGGTACCGGCAATGGGCGTGGCTGTCAGGGTATAGGTGGTGGCAGTGCGCACCAGTATGACGGAGTACCAGGCGTTGCTCGATGGGTTGGTGAACGTCACGGTACTGCTGTAGTCGCCGTAGGTACCGTATTTGGAATACCAGCGCTCCAGGTTCTGCGCCGTCTCGGACATCAGCTCGGTGATTTCCGCACGGTGAGTCTTGCGCACGTAGTTGGTGTAACTGGGGTAGGCAATGGCGGCCAGAATGCCGACGATCGCGACCACAATCACCAGCTCGACCAGCGTGAACCCGCGGGTGCTTCGTTGCATGTTCAGAGTCCTTCTATTGGATTTGCCGCCACATGATACGGCTCGCCGTGGTCACCGAGCCTGCGGCCTCCACCAGCACCGTGAGTGTACCGCTGGAATCGTTGACGATCTTGCGCTGGCTCGCTGTCGTCGTGGACGTCGCCGCCACACTGACAATGGCGTTCAGATCGGGAATGCCCGTGGAGATATACAGGCCACTGACCCTGGTGTCACTGGCATTGACCGAACCGTCGCCATTGGTGTCCAGCACCGGGTAGCTCAGCAAGCTGCCGTTGAGGGCATCCAACTCGATGATGTAACCGCTGCCCTGGCTGGAACACGGGTCGGTAGTGTCAATGTCGGCGGTGGTGAAGATCACCCTGCCAGATGTATATGCCGCTTGGTAAATAACCCGATTACCGGTCAGTAGGGTGCCGTAGACCAGCGGGATGTACCAGCCTTTCTGCGAGGTGTAGTCCGTGACATTCGAGGTGGTGGTCAGATACTGACTGGTGCCAGAGGTATAGGTGCCCGTTATTGCCTGCGCTTGCAGGTTGGACACGGTGTAATTGCCGGTGGCATTGTCGGCATCCCATACCGCATAGAACGCCTCGCTATCGGTAGTGGTCTTGTCCGTGGTTTCCAGCAGTTTGCCTGTGCCGAAATACACCATCTTGCCGCTGGTGCTGTTGGTTACCAACAAGGGCTGAGCGGTGATCGGCTGGGTGGCGCCGCCCGGCGCCGTGAACAAAGGGCTACCGGAAAACGCCACCGCCCAGCTTGCTGTGGACGTACTGCTGAGGTCGAACTTCCACATGTGGCCCAACAGGTCCCCCCCGTACGCGGCCTGAACGACGTTGGAGGCATTGACCTTCAGCTTAACCGACGACAATCCATTGCTGCCGTTGCTGCTCTCCGCCACGATCTCCTTGATCAGCGCCCCGGTCGCCAGGTTTACCACGAAGAGTGATGCCACCCCCTTGGTGCTGCCATAGCCGTTTGCGATGAACGCTGCCCAGGTCCCGTCAGGCAAGCGGGCCACTTCGGGCTTGGAGTAGGCATAGCCGAGGTTCGCGAACGTGGTCGCGGTATCCGGACGCAATTCCCACAATGCCTTAGGCGTACTGCTTTTAGTCGCCGCGTCGAAGATCTGTACAGCCGTATATGCCTTTCCACCGCCGCCCGTACCGGTCAGTGCGATGGTTTTCCAGGCGCTACTGATCTGCGCATCGAACACTGCGATCTGGCCGTCGTTGAGGAAGGTATGGGACGTGCCGTTGACATAGGTGGTATCGGCGACCTTTTCCAGCGATGGCAATGCCGTCGAGGGCATATAGGCATAGTCGCGCACACCGGTATTAGCATTGAGTACGTTGAAGAAACCATCATTGGCATTGACCAGCAAACGAGGCGTCATGTTCGCCGACTTGATCGCCAGAAAACTCGTATAGGTAGAGTCGTTGGTCAAGTCCGACGCGGTCTGATCGGTGGCCGCCGCCAACGTCAGGGGCGAATTGATGATATCGCCCATCAGTACCGTGCGTGTACGCAGGCCAGTGACGTTAGTGCCCTTGGCCCAGTTCACCAGACTGGTAGCTGTTACGCCTGACGGGACGCTGGCGGTCAAGACGGCCTGCTGCGCGCTGGAGTAGTTGGCATAGTTCATGGTAATAGGCAGCGCGGTACTCGTGTTATACGACTCGAACGTAGGCGCCGTGGTGCCGACCGCCATGGTGGTATTGGTCGTCCAACTGGCGGTGGAACTGATCACGCCCGCCGTGCTGATCGCGTAGGCATTGATAACCCCGCGCCAGTCGGCTGGGTCATAAAGCGTCTGGTAGTAAACAGTGCTGGAGGTCAACGTCGAAGAGTTGGTGGCGCCTGCCCCACCGGACCCGGCCTTGGAGGTGATATCGCTGAGCGCCGAAGACAGTGCTGCGGTGAGGCTGGTGCTGTCGCTGGCCTGATAGTACTTGCCATGGCCATAGCTCGCTGCATCCGACAGCATCTGGTTCGAAGAGGTAAACCCCACGGTATAGGTCAGCATGTTCTGCTTGGGGAAATCGGCCGCGTCCCAACTCTTGCCGGCGGCATCGGTGCTGGTGGTGGACGCCGCGCGCATGTCGATGTCGTAGGCGAACTTGGCGATGTCATCCAGGTAGAGCGTGTCACCCTCGCTATCACCACTCAGGTTTGCGCCGTCATTGTTGATGCCATCCCAGTTGGGTAGATTCTTGCCGCCCAGCGGGTCATTGGTAGGGAACGTACGGTCGTAGGTAGGCAGGCCATCGGTGATCACCACGCCGAAATTCTTTTGGCAGCGGTACTGAATGGGGCTCGTATAGGTGGTCGGGGAAGAGTTGTAGTAAGGCGCCATACCCCGCATGTAGCGGGTGATTTCGTAATAGGTCTCCGCCAGCGGAGTGTTGGCCACCGCCGCCAGGGCGTTGATGGAACTGACGAGGTTATTGTAGTTGGTGGTGGCCTGCGCGGTCGTGGTACTGCCGCTCACCGCCTGCAAGTCACTGATGGAGCGGGCGATATAACCACCCGGCCCGCGGTCGGCATTGGTGGGCGAGTTGAACGTGGCCAGGCCGAAACGCAGGTTGCGGTTGGCAGCCACCAGCGCCGCAGACACCGTGCGGGCCACGTTGATGCGGTAGTCGGTCGGTATGGTACCGGTGGTGAAGTCGGTGTTTTTACCATTCGCCAGGTTGACCAGATAAGCCAGGTAGGCTGCCGAGTAGCGAGTGTTGCCACTGCCCACCGGGTCGGGCAGCTTCAGGCAGATAGACGCTAGCCCCAGCAGCCCGCGGTAGAAGCCATACCAGCCACTGGAGCACCCGCCGCGGTTGAGGTCGGAAATGAAAATACTGGTATCAGTCATATCCAGCGCCTGCCCGAACAGGCAATTGCTGTCGGAAGCACAGATATAGATCTGGGAAGGCGTGGCCGTCGAGTCGAAACCACTGGCCCAGATGATGCTGTTCATACTGCCCGAGTCGTCGACCAACAGCATGACATTGGGCGTCACCGCCGCCGCACTGAGCAGTGGTGATGTAGATGGGGCGAAGGCCTGCGCCGGTATTCCCACGAAGAACACCAGGCACATGCCCAGCAGCAGGCCCAGGCAGCGCCGCAGAGTCCGTTTGCTATTTCGCATACACACTCTCCAGTACCGAGCGCGGGTTGGTCAACGGCGTCGCCGCGGTGAAACCGATAGCGGTAATGCGGTACAACGAAGCGCTGGTGGAGCTGCTGTTGGCCGGGTCGCTGGTGGTGCCGATCATCTGTACGCCGTAGAAGCCCGTGGTACCCACTGCCACCCAGGTAATGCCGGCGGTACCGTAGACCCCAGCGGTCGTTACCTGGTTGTAGTCGGTGGCAGGTGGCGGCGCACAGGTCGTGGTCGTAGTGCATTTGGCCAAGGTATAACCTGTGGTGGCGACTGCATTCTCACCCGCGCGCAAAGCTGCCTCGGCCGCCTGGAAGGTCGTGTTTCGGGTTTGCACGCTGCTGGCCATTTTTTCCTGCAAGGTGGCGTTGTGCATGGATGAAACGCCGATCATGGTAATCAGCAGCAACATCACCAACGCCACCAGCAGGACCATGCCTTGCTGGGAACGCTGGCTCGGGGGGGAGGCAAAGGGGCGACCGCGCTTCATCGGCACAGTCCTCATGGCAAGCGGTTGCGAATAGCCGCAACGACGTTGAAGGTCTGGTTGGCCACTCGTCCATTGGGATCGGACAAGGTCAGGGTGATGCGTACACTGCGAATGTTGGCCGCGGAAGCAGGCGTTGCCGTGTAGGAAGTAATCGGGCTGCCAACGCTGGTGTCGGCAGCCATGCCAAACAGCACGCTCATGGCGGCGACGTTACTGATCAGCACCGATTGGGTAGTGCCGGACACGGTCAGCAATTGCTGGGTGGTGCTGTTGTAGGTGTAAATCACCTTGCGGATTGGCAATGCAATCATCCCAGTAGCCGTCTTGGCGCCAGCCGAAACGGTCGAAGGGCTGGTGACGCAATCGGTGAGAATGGTCCAGGTCGGCGTGGTACTGCTGCCCACATCCCCGGTGATCAAGGTCAACGTTCCAGTGGTCACGGTACCGACCGTGGTGGTCACGTAGGTGATCGGGCTCACCTGGGCGGCGATGAAATCGGCGGCAGTCGCATCCGGCGTGACCGTCTTCACGCACCCGAACATCCCCACCATGCGGATTTCCTGCACCATCTTGCTCAACGCATACCGCGCATCTTCCTGCATGGCCGCCGAGGCATTTTGCGCCAGGTAGGTGTTCTTGGCGGAAATGAATATCTGCAAGACACCCAACAGGATGATCAGGCCCAGCAGTATGGCCACCATCAGTTCGATCAGGCCGAACCCGGCGCAATGCTTTTTCATTGGGTCACCGTGCCGTCATTGAACGCCCTGGACACCAACGTGAACGTCTGGGTATTGGTGTTCTGATTGGCCGTCGTGGCGTTGATCGCGTTCACGCTGTTGCCCGCCCGCGCATCCCCCCATTTGATCGTGATGGTAATGACGTTGTTGGCGATGGCGATGGAGCCGTCAGCATTGCTACTGCCACCCAGCCCGCTGTTGATGTTGGTCTTGAAGTCGGACCAGTCCAACGCCCGGGGGTCGGAGGTGGCGGTGGTGGTGGTCGCGGCCTGCGCCGAGGCCAGGGTGTAGTTGGCGCCGTTGTTGGCGCGGATGCGGTCGAGCATGTCATAGGCGATGAAACTGGCCTGGGTGCGCATGGCCGAGCTGTCGGTGTATTTCAAGGCGTTCACCTGGATGGCCGCCGCGCCCAGCAGGCCGACGGCCAGAATCAGCAAGGCCACCAGCACTTCGATCAACGAAAAGCCCCGCTGCGTGTTTTTCAGGCTCATGTGCAGGTTCCGCTCAAGACGATACGACCATTGAGGCACACGCCCAGGCTGCGGGTGACAGTGCCCTGGGTGTAGGTCAGGTTGAGCGCGGACGCCGGGAAGGTCAGCCCGCCCAGGTTGTTGAATTCGATGTAGGCGGCTGTGGTGCTGAACGCCAGCGTCGCCTGGCTGGACATGCCGGGAATGACCCGCAACGGTGTGCCGCCCGAGCTCAGGGCGATATTGAGGACGCCGGTCCAGGCGCCTGCCGTAGCAGGCGTGATGCGCACGCTCAGGCCGCGATTGATGGCTTCGATGCGGGTGTAATTGAGGGCTTGGTAAAGGTCATTGGTTTCCGAATCCGCCCGGTTGTTGGCGATCAGCTTGGTGTACGACGGCAACGCGATGGCAGCCATGATGGCCAGAATCGCCACCGTCACCACCATCTCCACCATGGTGAACCCATTACGTCTTGAATCCATTTACCCCACTCCCCCGAATGCGCTTGGACTATAAACCAGCAGTGCCCGCGCTAAAGCAGCGCACAGGATATACGGTTGTTCCAGAGGGATCAGCGTTCATCTGTACGAACTCGTCACCGCGTTGCCACGCAAGGAGCATCGGCATGCACCAACAAGGTTTCACACTGCTACAACTGCTGGGGGCCCTCGCCATCGCTGGGGTCTTGCTGCACATGGCCGCGCCCGTGTATCAGCAGATGGTCGCCAGCCATCAACGCCAGGTCATCGCCCAGGAGTTGCTGGCCAGCCTGCGGGCGGCACGTACCGAGGCGGTGCTGGGGCACCGCGATGTGCTCATGCATGCCCTGGAGGGTGATTGGGCCAACGGCTGGCGGATCATCGCCGACCATAGCGGCAAGGGCGCCAATGACGCGGACAACCCGGTGTTGCGGGTACATCAGGGTATGTCTCGGGTCGTGGTGAAGGGCAATACACCGGTACGCGAACAAGTGCGGTTCACGGGCCAGGGTTGGGCGTTGCAGGACAACGGTGCGTTTCAGGCCGGCACGGTGCATGTCTGTGATGGCCAAACGGGCGAGAGCCATTACCAGGTGGTGGTGGCCAAGAGCGGCCGCGTGCACCTGACAAACAAAAGGGCCCAGCAGGCCCTTTGTTCAGTGCAGACTTAGATGGCCTTGACGCGTAGTTCCTTGGGCATCGAGAACGTGATGTTCTCCGGCCGCCCGTCCAGCTCTTCGGCGCCGACCGCGCCCCAGGCGCGCAACTGCTCGATCACACCGCGCACCAATACTTCCGGTGCCGAGGCACCGGCGGTGATACCAATGCGCTGCACGCCGTCGAACCAGCTTTGCTGCATGTCTTCGGCGCCGTCGATCAGGTACGCGGGGGTGGCCATGCGCTCGGCCAGCTCACGCAGGCGGTTGGAGTTGGAGCTGTTGGGGCTGCCCACCACCAGGACCACGTCGCACTCGTCGGCCAGTTGCTTGACCGCGTCCTGGCGGTTTTGCGTCGCGTAGCAGATGTCGTCCTTGCGCGGCCCGCCGATGTTGGGGAAACGCGAGCGCAGGGCGTCGATGACGCGGCTGGTGTCGTCCATCGACAAGGTGGTCTGCGTGACGAAGGCGACGTTGTCGGGGTTGCGCACCGCCAGGGTGGCCACGTCCTTCTCGTCTTCGACCAGGTAGATCGAGCCACCATTGCTCGAATCATACTGGCCCATGGTGCCTTCCACTTCCGGGTGGCCGGCGTGGCCGATCAGGATGCACTCGCGGCCGTCGCGGCTGTAGCGCGCCACCTCGATGTGCACCTTGGTCACCAGCGGGCATGTGGCGTCGAACACCTTCAGGCCGCGGCCGGCCGCTTCCTTGCGCACGGCCTGGGAAACACCGTGGGCACTGAAGATGACAATGACGTCGTCCGGCACCTGGTCCAGCTCTTCGACGAAGATGGCGCCACGGTTGCGCAGGTCTTCGACCACGAACTTGTTGTGCACCACTTCATGGCGCACGTAGATCGGCGGGCCGAAGACTTCCAGGGCGCGGTTGACGATTTCGATCGCGCGGTCCACGCCGGCGCAGAAGCCACGGGGGTTGGCGAGTTTGATTTGCATGCTGTGCCTCGTGCTTGCGCGCTGGGGCAAGGCTCAGAGAGCCTTGACCTCGATGATGTCCACTTCGAAGTTCAGGGTCTTGCCAGCCAGCGGGTGGTTGAAGTCGACGGTCACTTGCGCGTCGTCGAACGCCTTCACCACGCCGGGCAGTTCAGTGTTGGCCGCGTCGTTGAAGATCACCAGCAGGCCTTCCGATAGCTCCATGTCCTGGAACTGCGAGCGTGGCATGATCTGAACGTTCTGCGGGTTGGGCTGACCAAAGGCGTTCTCCGGCGGGACCACCACGGTGCGCTTGTCACCGGCCTTGAAACCGAAGATCGCCGCCTCGAAACCGGGCAACAGGTTGCCGTCACCCACCTTGAACACGGCCGGGGCCTTGTCGAAGGTGCTGTCGACGGTGTCACCGTTTTCCAGGTGCAGGGCGAAATGCAGGGTCACTTCGGTGTTTTGAGCGATACGCTGCTCAGTCATGGACCGCGTCTCCGGTTTTCTTGCTCTTGAACATGTCCAGGGCCAGCATCACCGCGCCAATGGTAATGGCGCTGTCGGCCAGGTTGAACGCCGGGAAGTACCAGCGGTTCTGCCAGTGCACCAGCACGAAGTCGATCACGTGGCCCAGCACGATGCGGTCGTACAGGTTGCCCAGCGCGCCGCCCAGTACCAGCACCAACGCCACGGCCAACCAGTTTTCATGGCGGCCCAGGCGCTTGAGCCACACTAGCAGCACCGCGCTGACCACCACGGCGATCAGGGCGAACAGCCAGCGCTGCCAGCCCGAGCTGTCGGCCAGGAAGCTGAAGGCCGCGCCCGTGTTGTAGGCCAGGGTCCAGCTGAAGTAGTCGGGAATGACCACCATCTGCTGGTACAGGCTCAGGTTGCTCTGGAAGTAGAACTTGCTGGCCTGGTCAAGGACCAGAACCAGCACGCTCAACCAGAGCCAGCCCAGGCGCCCGAAGCGCCCGGCATCGGCCTTAGGCATAGTGACGCACCTCGCCTGCACCGCTGATGTTGTCCACGCAACGGCCGCAGATTTCCGGGTGCTCGGCGTTCACGCCGACGTCATCGCGGAAGTGCCAGCAACGGGCGCACTTGGTGTAGCCGGACTTGACCACTTTCAGCTTCAAGCCCGCTACTTCAGTGACCACGGCATCGGCCGGGGCATCGACGAACGGCGCGACGCTGGCCTTGGAAGTGATCAGCACGAAGCGCAGCTCGTTGCCCAGCTTGGCAAGGTCGGTGCTCACGGCTTCGTCGGCATACAGTGTCACTTCGGCCTGCAGGTTGCCACCGATGGCTTTCGCCGCGCGCTGGTTCTCCAGTTCCTTGTTGACCGCGGTCTTCACCGCCATCACGCCTTCCCAGTACTCGCGGCCCAGCTCGAAGCCTTCCGGCAATTCGGTGAGGCCCTGGTACCAGGTGTTGAGCATCACCGACTCGTTGCGTTCGCCCGGCAGGTACTGCCACAGCTCGTCGGCGGTGAAGGCCAGGATCGGCGCGATCCAGCGCACCAGCGCTTCGGAGATGTGGAACAGCGCGGTCTGGCACGAGCGGCGTGCAGTGCTGTTGGCGCCGGTGGTGTACTGGCGGTCCTTGATGATGTCCAGGTAGAAACCACCCAGCTCCTGCACGCAGAAGTTGTGGACCTTGGAGTACACGTTCCAGAAGCGGTATTCGCTGTAGTGCTCTTCCAGCTCGCGTTGCAGCAGCAGCGCGCGGTCAACGGCCCAGCGGTCCAGGGCGATCATCTCGTCGGCCGGCAACAGGTCGGTGGCCGGGTTGAAGCCGCTCAGGTTCGAGAGCAGGAAGCGCGCGGTGTTGCGGATACGGCGGTAGGCGTCGGCGCTGCGCTGCAGGATGGTGTCCGACACGGCCATTTCGCCCGAGTAGTCGGTGGCCGAGACCCACAGGCGCATGATGTCGGCGCCCAGGGTGTCGTTGACCTTCTGCGGGGCGATGACGTTGCCCAGCGACTTGGACATCTTGCGGCCGTTCTCATCCACGGTGAAGCCGTGGGTCAGCAGTTCACGATACGGCGCGTGGTTGTCGATGGCGCAACCCGTCAGCAAGGAAGAGTGGAACCAGCCGCGGTGCTGGTCGGAGCCTTCCAGGTACAGGTCGGCGCGCGGGCCGGTCTCGTGGCCCATGGGGTGCGAACCGCGCAGCACGTGCCAGTGGGTGGTGCCGGAGTCGAACCACACGTCCAGGGTGTCGCTGATCTTGTCGTACTGGGCCGCTTCGGCGCCCAGCAGCTCGGTGGCGTCGAGCTTGAACCAGGCTTCGATGCCTTCGACTTCAACGCGCTTGGCCACTTCTTCCATCAGTTCGACGGTGCGTGGGTGCAGCTCACCGCTTTCCTTGTGCAGGAAGAACGGGATCGGCACGCCCCAGTTGCGCTGACGCGAGATGCACCAGTCCGGACGGTTGGCGATCATCGAATGCAGGCGCGCCTGGCCCCAGGCCGGCACGAACCTGGTTTCTTCGATGGCTTTGACCGCGCGGTTGCGCAGGGTGGCGCCTTCGGTCGGTTGCTTGTCCATGCCCACGAACCACTGCGCGGTGGCGCGGTAGATCAGCGGGGTCTTGTGGCGCCAGCAGTGCATGTAGCTGTGGCTGATGGTTTCGGTGTTCATCAGCGCGCCGACCTCGGCCAGCTTGGCGATGATGTTCGGGTTGGCCTTCCAGATGAACTGGCCACCGAAGAACTCCAGCGAATCCACGTACACGCCGTTGCTCTGCACCGGGTTGAGGATGTCGTCGTTGACCATGCCGTATTTCTTGCAGGTCACGAAGTCGTCTTCACCGTAGGCAGGTGCCGAGTGAACCACGCCGGTACCAGCGCCCAGCTCCACGTACTCGGCCAGGTAGACCGGCGAGGTACGGTGGTAGAACGGGTGCTGGAAGTGAATGTTTTCCAGGGCCGAGCCCTTGGCGGTGGCGATGGTGTTGCCCGTCAGGCCGTAACGGCTCAGGCAGGCTTCGACCAGCTCTTCGGCCAGGATCAGCAGGCGGTCACCGACGTCCACCAGGGCATAGGTGAAGTCCGGGTGCACGTTCAGCGCCTGGTTGGCCGGGATGGTCCACGCGGTGGTGGTCCAGATCACGATGGCCGCGGTCTTGTCCAGGCCCGGCAAGCCAAAGGCGTCGGCCAGGCTTTGCTGGTCGGCGACATTGAAGGCCACGTCGATGGTGTCGGATTTCTTGTCCTGGTATTCCACTTCCGCTTCGGCCAGGGCCGAACCGCAGTCAAAGCACCAGTTCACGGGCTTGAGGCCCTTGAACACGAAACCGTTCTTGACCATTTCCGCCAGGGCACGGATTTCGCCGGCCTCGTTGGTGAAGTTCATGGTCTTGTAGGGGTTGGCCCAGTCACCCAGCACGCCCAGGCGGATGAATTCGGCCTTCTGGCCCTCGATCTGCTCGCTGGCGTAGGCGCGGCACAGTTCGCGGGTCTTGTCGGCGCCCAGGTTCTTGCCGTGGGAGACTTCCACCTTGTGCTCGATCGGCAGGCCATGGCAGTCCCAGCCCGGCACATACGGCGCATCGAAGCCGGCCAGGGTCTTGGAACGGATGATCATGTCCTTGAGGATCTTGTTGACCGCATGACCGATGTGAATACTGCCGTTGGCGTACGGAGGGCCGTCGTGCAGCACGAACTTGGGACGGTCCTTGCCAATTTCACGCAGCTTCTGGTACAGGCCAATGCTGTCCCAGCGCTGCAGAGTTTGCGGCTCGCGCTGGGGCAGGCCGGCCTTCATTGGGAAGGCGGTGTCCGGAAGGTTTAGCGTGGCTTTGTAGTCGGTCATTTCAGGCTCTTGGGTTAGCAGTTGGCCGATGCTCAAGGGCATGGGCTCGGGCGGCGGCGACGTCCGCATCGATCGCCGACTTCAGCGCCTCAAGGGAGGCGAAACGCTGCTCATCACGCAGCTTGTGGTGGAACACCACCGTCAAACGCCGGCCATAGAGGTCACCGGCAAAGTCCAGCAAATGTACTTCCAGGTGGGCACTGCCATCACCCGCAACCGTTGGCCGCACGCCTATGTTGGCGACTCCCGGCCAGGTTGTGCCATCGATCTCGGCGCTCACCTGGTACACCCCGGTGAACGGCACGCGACGGCGCTTGAGCTGCACGTTGGCGGTCGGCCAACCCAGTTGACGGGCCAGCTTCTGGCCGTGCAGCACCCGCCCGGCAATGCGGTACGGGCGGCCGAGCAGCTGCTCGGCCAGGGAAAAATCGGCGGCAGCCAGGGCCTTGCGCACTTGCGTGCTGCTGACCCGCACGCCATTGAGCTCGACGGTTTGCGCCGCTTCCACGGTGAAGCCCTGGACCACGCCCGCCTGCAACAGGAAGTCGAAGTCGCCCAGGCGGTCGCAGCCAAAGCGGAAGTCATCGCCCACTTCCAGGTGCTGCACGCCCAGGCCGTCGACCAGGATGGTATCGACGAACTCGGCGGCGCTGAGCTTGCACAGGCGCTGGTTGAACGCCAGGCACAACACCCGGTCCACGCCCTCCTCGGCCAGCAGTGCGAGCTTGTCGCGCAGGCGCGCCAGGCGAGCCGGGGCGGTGTCGGGGGCGAAATACTCGCGCGGCTGCGGTTCGAATATCACCACGCAGCTGGGCACGCCCAACTCCCGCGCACGTTCGCGCAGCCGCGCCAGGATAGCCTGGTGGCCACGGTGAACACCGTCAAAGTTGCCAATGGTGGCGACACAGCCCCGATGTTGGGGCCGCAGGTTGTGGAGGCCTCGAACCAGCTGCATAACGCGCTTCTTGCTCATAAAGTGGCCGATTATAACCACACACGGGCGCTGGCGACACGCGCCGCTGCCTCGTGCGGGTGACTAAACCGGAAAACCGACAACTGACGCTCAGGCCAGCCCGCGACGTGCGAAGTCCCGCAGCCGGAAGCCGAAAGCGAACAGCACACCGAAATACACTACCACGCCTGTCAATACCAAGGCGCCCAGGCGTACAAAGCGGGCAAGCATCTGGCCATCGGACCAGGCCGGCATGAACTGCATCATGCCCAGCAGCACGGCCGCCATGGCCACCACCGCCAGCAACAGCTTGGTGAAAAAAACCAGCCAGCCGGGCTGCGGCTGGAACATGTCCTGCTTGCGCAGTTGCCAGTACAGCAGGCCGGCGTTCAGGCAGGCGCCACCGCTGATGGCCAGCGCCAGCCCGGCGTGGGCCAGGGAGCCGATGAAGGCCAGGTTCATCAGTTGCGTGGCGGCCAGGGTGAACATGGCGATCTTCACCGGGGTGCGAATGTTCTGCTGGGCATAAAAGCCCGGGGCAAGCACCTTGATCAGAATGATGCCCAGCAGGCCCACCGCGTAGGCAATCAGGGCGCGCTGGGTCATCGAGGCGTCGAAAGCATCGAACTTGCCGTACTGGAACAGCGCCACCGTCAGCGGCTCGGACAGCAGGGCCAGGGCCACGGCACAGGGCAACACCAGGATGAAACACAGGCGCAGGCCCCAGTCCAGGATGCGCGAATACTCGTGGCGGTCCTTGTTGGCATAGGTCTTGGCCAGGGTCGGCAGCAAAATGGTGCCCAGGGCCACGCCCAACACCCCGGAAGGCAGCTCCATCAGGCGGTCGGCGTAGTACATCCACGATACCGAGCCTGCGGCCAGGAACGAGGCGAAGATGGTATTGATGATCAGCGAGATCTGGCTCACCGACACCCCGAGAATGGCCGGCCCCATCTGTTTCATCACGCGCAGGGCGCCGGTGTCGCGCCAGTTCAGGCGCGGCAGCACCAGCATGCCGATCTTTTTCAGGTGTGGCAGCTGGTACAGCAGTTGCGCCAGGCCGCCGGCCAGCACACCCCAGGCCAGCACCATGATGGGCGGGTGGAAATAGGGGGTCAGGAACAGCGCGAAGAGAATCTGGGCGACGTTCAGCAGCGTCGGCGTGAAGGCCGGTACCGAAAAACGGTTCCAGGTATTGAGGATGGCGCCGACGAAGGACGACAGCGAGATCAGCAATATATAGGGGAACGTGACCCGCAGCAGGTCAGCGGTGAGCTGAAATTTTTCCGGCGTGTCGGCGAAACCCGGCGCGGTCACCCAAATGACGAATGGCGCGGCGATCATGCCCGCCACCGTCACCAGCGCCAGGACCAACGTCAGCATGCCCGCCACATAAGCGATGAATGTGCGCGTCGCCTCCTCGCCCTGCTGGCTTTTGTATTCGGCCAGGATGGGCACGAATGCCTGGGAAAACGCGCCTTCGGCGAAGATGCGCCGCAGCAGGTTGGGCAGCTTGAAGGCAATGAAAAAGGCGTCGGTGGCCATGCCGGCACCGAAGATACGGGCGATCAGGGTGTCGCGCACGAAGCCCAGCACCCGCGAGATCATGGTGATGGAGCTGACCGCGAACAGTGACTTGAGAAGATTCATCGAAAGATTTTTCTGCCTTCTGGACAAAGAGCAGCGCGAGATTGCGCGCAACTGTGCGATACTCCGCGCCGCATCAGCAGGCAGAGCCAAAACTCGCGAGTTTACAGGTCAGGCGCCAGAAGGGAATCACTCACTTCGGCAATGACCACTCAGCGGAACGTCTCAAGCACCCTTGACAACAGATCCAGTCATCGGCATGATTCGCGGCCTATTTTGTTTGCTATTTAAAAAAGTCTTTCGAGGAGCTCGACGGTGGCCAACTCACCTTCCGCCAAAAAACGTGCAAAACAGGCTGAGAAGCGTCGCAGCCACAACGCCAGCCTGCGTTCCATGGTCCGCACCTACATCAAGAATGTAGTCAAAGCCATTGACGCAAAAGACGCCGAAAAAGCACAAGCTGCTTACGTTCTGGCCGTGCCAGTTATCGACCGTATGGCCGATAAAGGCATCATCCACAAGAACAAGGCTGCTCGCCATAAAGGCCGTCTGAATGGCCACATCAAAGCACTGGTTCAGGCTGCTGCCTAAGCTGATTGCTTGATGTACCAAAAAACCGACCCCAGGGTCGGTTTTTTGTTGCCTGCGCTTTTTGGAAAGGCTGATAGCGCCTAGAAAGAGATCAACCCCTGGGACACCGCGATACCAATGGCATGCCCCCGGTTCGTGGACCCCAGCTTGTGGCCCGCGTTGGCAATATGAAAATCCACCGTGCGCTCGGCACAGCCGATGATACGGCCGATCTCCCAACTGGTCTTGCCCACGCTCGCCCACCCCAGGCACTCAGCCTCCTTGTGGGTCAGGCATGACTCAGGCGAACGCTCGATCGCCACCCTGCGCTGCAAGCCCTCGATCAGGTAGGGCACCAGCATGAACAACACCCCCAGGTCATCGTCAGCCCGACCGAGCGGCAATTCGCCGTCCTCGACCGAATGCGCCACGCTCAACGATCCTACCCACGCCCTGTCACGCAGCGGAATACTGACACCACCGCGCATGCCATGAACCCCGAACGCCTCCCAGAACTCTCGAGAGCGCCCACGCGCCCTTCGTTGCGCCCGCTCCCAGAACAATGGCTTCAAATGCTGCCGACAATGCCGAACAATAGGATCCACCTCTTGATAATGCTGCGCATCATAATATTCCTGCCAACTTCGCGGAAAGTTATTCACTGGTCGCGCGGGCGCACCACCCTTTATCGGACCAAACGACAACGAATAATAACGGTAGCTCATGCGCTTCATAATAGCGCGCAAGCGCAACTCCCATCCGCGCTGGTGCGCACGCCCTGCCAATAACGCAAAATCGGCCAACAATGAACTTTCCAACAGGCGGCCGCGAGCGACCGTCCGATTCAACATCCGGCTTTCCATAACATTCCTGCACTCGGTATATACAATCACGAGGAGGACAGCGCTATCCACCTCACTGGCAGCTCTGAAACCAGAGCCCCCGCCATCGCGCCGGCTAGCGACAGGGCGGGACAGTACGCATGGTCGCAAAACGTGTCAATCCGCCGAAACACTTTCCAAAGCCAGGGAAAACCTCACCTGCCAGGGGCGGCGCAACCCAGCCGCTCAGACAACTAAATTCAGGCCCAGCCCGCATTTACACAGGATCCAGGCACTGTTCTGAAAGCACCAACTTAATTCAACGCAACTACCCACATATATAAATTCGCTATCCGCCGCAACTGCACTTTCCCCAAGGAAGCGACTTCCAGGAAACGCAGAACTTCAATAAAAGTTTCAACAGGAAACATTACCCTGCCTGCTGAGATAACGGGCATAAAAAACGGCGAGCCAGGCTCGCCGTTTTTCATACAACCCTAGTTGCACCAGGTCATGGCTGCGCCCAAGGCAAAATCGGAATCGCCGTGACCGCGTTCTGCGGGCTACCCTCGATAACCCGGTCGCTATACACCAGGTACACCAGGGTATTGCGCTTCTTGTCGAAGAATCGCACCACCTGCATGGTCTTGAACACCAACGAGGTGCGCTCCTTGAACACCTCCTCGCCATCCTTCAAGTCATCGGGCAGGTGAATCGGCCCCACCTGACGGCAGGCGATCGACGACTCGGCGCGGTCCTCGGCCAACCCCAGACCGCCCTTGATGCCACCCGTCTTGGCGCGGGACAGGTAGCAGGTCACACCCGGCACCTTCGGGTCGTCGAATGCCTCGACGACGATACGGTCGTTAGGCCCGACGAATTTGAACACCGTCGATACCTGGCCAATCTCTTCGGCCGAAGCCAGCAGCGGCAGGGCAAGCAGCAGGCCCAGCATTCCCTTGATCACACGCATGGTTAACCCTCAGACCAGAATCAGATTGTCGCGGTGCACCAGTTCCGGCTCGGCAATGTAGCCCAGCAGGTTCTCGATGGCCTCGGAAGATTGGCCGATGATTTTCTGTGCCTCGGCTGCACTGTAGTTGGCCAGGCCGCGGGCCACTTCCTTGCCGTCCGGCCCCACGCACACCACCATTTCACCACGACGGAACGCGCCCAGCACGCCCTTCACACCCACCGGCAGCAGGCTCTTGTGCCCTTCCAGCAGCGCCTGGACGGCACCCGCATCAAGAGTCAGGGTGCCGCGGGTCTGCAGGTGGCCAGCCAGCCACTGCTTGCGCGCAGCCAGCATGCCGCGCTCGGGCGACAACAGGGTGCCCAGGCGCTCACCCGCCTTGAGGCGGTCCAGCACGCGCTCCAGGCGACCGCCGACGATGATGGTGTGGGCACCGGAGCGGGCCGCCAGGCGCGCGGCGCGCAGCTTGGTCTGCATGCCGCCACGGCCCAGGGCGCCACCGGTACCGCCAGCCACGGCATCCAGGGCCGGATCATCGGCACGGGCTTCGTAGATCAACTGCGCTTCCGGATTGTTACGCGGGTCAGCATCGAACATCCCGTCACGGTCGGTGAGGATCACCAGCAGGTCGGCCTCTACCAGGTTGGCCACCAGGGCCGCCAGGGTGTCGTTATCGCCGAAACGAATCTCGTCGGTGACCACGGTGTCGTTTTCGTTGATGACCGGGATCACGCCCAACTGCACCAGGGTACGCAGTGTGCTGCGCGCATTGAGGTAGCGCTTGCGGTCGGACAGGTCGTCATGGGTCAGCAGGATCTGCGCCGTATGCCGGCCATGCTCGGCAAAACTCGACTCCCAGGCCTGTACCAGACCCATCTGGCCAATGGCAGCAGCGGCCTGCAGTTCGTGCATGCCACTGGGGCGCTTGGCCCAGCCCAGGCGGCTCATACCGGCCGCCACGGCGCCCGAGGACACCAGCACCAGCTCAACGCCCGCCTCGTGCAGCGCCACCATCTGCTCGACCCACACGCCCATGGCGGCACGGTCCAGGCCCTTGCCGTCTGCTGTCAGCAACGCGCTGCCGATTTTCACGACCCAGCGCTGCGCACCTGTCACCTTGCTCCGCATGTTCTTCCAACCTATGCCCGGGAGAAATTATTCGTAGAAACCAAAACGCCGCTCCCTGGGGAGCGGCGCTGTAGTTTACTACGGGCAGATCAGCGGCGCCTGCTTCCCGAGCTTCGCCCGGCCCGCAAGAGACCGCAGAGCGAAGCTTGGGAAAACGCCCCACCGGTCAATCGCGAACGTAGATGACCTCTGGGCCGTCTTCGGCGTCTTCTTCATCCCAGAAGCCGTCGTCTTCGCCGATGTCATGCACGCTCTTGACACCGGTGCGGCGCAGGGCGCGGGCATCGTCCAGGGCTTGCAACTGGGCACGCGCCTCGTCTTCGATGCGCTGGTCCAGGTCGGCCAGCTCGGCCGCGTAGGCCGGGTCGTTGGCCAGGCGGTCGGCACGGTCTTCAAGGTAGCGCATCAGGTCACGAGTCAGGCGCTCGGTGCCGTCTTTGGCGATGGCCGAGATCACATAGACCGGGCCTTCCCACTCCAGGCGGTCGACGATTTCCTTGACCCGCTCTTCGTGCTCTTCTTCCAGGATCTGGTCGCACTTGTTCAGTACCAGCCAGCGCTCACGCTCCACCAGCGACGGGCTGAACTTGGTCAGCTCGTTGACGATGACTTCAGCCGCATCGGCCGGGCTGGTTTCGTCCAGCGGCGCCATGTCCACCAGGTGCAGCAGCACACGGGTACGGGCCAAGTGCTTGAGGAAGCGAATACCCAGGCCAGCGCCATCGGAGGCACCTTCGATCAGGCCGGGAATGTCGGCGATGACGAAACTCTTCCAGCGGTCGACACTGACCACACCCAGGTTTGGCACCAGGGTGGTGAACGGGTAGTCGGCAACCTTAGGCTTGGCGGCCGATACCGAACGAATGAAAGTGCTCTTGCCAGCGTTCGGCAAGCCCAGCAGGCCGACGTCGGCCAGCACCTTCATTTCCAGCTTCAGGTCGCGCTGCTCGCCCGGCTTGCCCGGCGTGGTCTGGCGCGGCGCGCGGTTGGTGCTGGATTTGAAACGGGTGTTGCCCAGGCCGTGCCAGCCACCATGGGCAACCAGCAGGCGCTGGCCAGCCTTGACCAGGTCACCGATGACTTCCTGGGTAGCGGAGTCGATCACCGTGGTGCCGACGGGTACGCGCAACTCCAGGTCTTCACCCTTCTTGCCGGTGCAGTCGGTGCTGCCGCCGTTCGAACCGCGCTCGGCATCGAAGTGGCGGGTGTAACGGTAGTCCACCAGGGTGTTGAGGTTTTCGTCGGCGACCATGTAGATCGAACCGCCGTCACCACCATCACCGCCGTTGGGGCCACCGTTCTCGATGAATTTTTCGCGGCGGAAGCTCATGCAGCCATTGCCGCCGTCGCCCGCTTTCACTCGGATGGATACTTCATCAACAAATTTCATGAAAAACGCCTCTCGCCTTACGGACGAGCCAAAAAAAGCAAAGACATAAGGCTCTTGCAAAAATGAGCATGGCGGACCCCATTAACGATACTCGCGCCAGCGGCCCAGGCAACAGCTTTGCAAGAGACTCACCCCACAAACGAAAAAGCCCCGTCGCAAGACAGGGCTTTCCCAGCGAACTCGCGATTAGGCCGCGACTACGCTCACGTAACGACGACCGAAGGCGCCTTTTACTTCGAACTTGATCACGCCTTCGACTTTAGCGAACAGAGTGTGATCTTTACCCATGCCAACGCCGTAGCCAGCGTGGAATTGGGTGCCGCGCTGACGCACGATGATGTTGCCTGCCTTGATAGCCTGGCCGCCATACATCTTCACGCCAAGGCGTTTGGCTTCTGAGTCGCGACCGTTACGGGTACTACCACCAGCTTTTTTGTGTGCCATGAGTCAATTCTCCTAGTGAGGAATTAGGCTGAAATTAAGCCTGAATACCGGTGATTTTGATCTCGGTGTACCACTGGCGGTGGCCCATGCGCTTCATGTGGTGCTTACGACGACGGAACTTGATGATACGAACCTTGTCGTGACGACCTTGGGAGATCACTTCAGCCACAACGGTAGCGCCAGCAACAACGGGTGCGCCGATGTTGACGTCGTCGCCATTGGCGACCAGCAGAACGCGATCAAAGGTAACGGATTCGCCAGTGGCGACTTCCAGTTTCTCGATCTTCAGGTATTCACCCGGGGCGACTTTGTACTGCTTGCCACCGGTAACAATTACTGCGTAAGACATGGTATTTCTCCGATAATCCTGCTCACCCAGCTCTTTATAAGTAGAGTGTCGGCTGGCATGGCTGCATGGGGTGGAACGACCCAAATGCAATTGCGTAAGGCAGGTGCTGCCCAGGAAGTTCAGGGTGCGCGATTGTACGCAAGGCCCGCCCCGCTTGCAAGTGGCCGTCCATCGTGCCTTGACAGGGCGGGACCCGCGACCTAGCATGCCGCGCATCCCTTCTGGAGCACCTGTCGCTGATGCAACCCCAAGCTTTCTACCGCGCGGTGGCGGACGATTTCAACGCCGTCGACGTCATCATCAAGAAGCAACTGACTTCGCGCGTACCGCTGGTGTCGAAAATCGGTGACTATATTACGTCAGCCGGGGGCAAGCGTCTGCGCCCGCTGTTGGTGCTGCTGTGCGGCAAGGCCCTGGGCCGTGAAGGCGACGAACTGCGCCTGCTGGCCGCCACCATCGAATTCCTGCACACCGCCACCCTGCTGCATGACGACGTGGTCGACATGTCGGGCATGCGCCGCGGCCGCTCCACCGCCAACGCCATGTGGGGCAACGCCCCCAGCGTTCTGGTAGGCGACTTCCTGTACTCGCGCTCCTTCGAGATGATGGTGGAACTGGGCTCCATGCCCGTGATGCGCATCCTCTCCCAGGCTACCCGCGTCATCGCCGAAGGCGAAGTACTGCAGCTGTCCAAGGTGCGCGACGCCAGCACCACCGAAGAAGTGTACATGGAAGTCATCCGCGGCAAGACCGCGATGCTCTTCGAAGCCTCCACCCACAGTGCCGCGGCCCTGGCCGAAGCGACGCCGGAACAGGCCGAGGCCCTGCGCACCTTCGGGGACCACCTGGGCGTGGCCTTCCAACTGGTCGACGACCTGCTGGACTACAAGGGCGACGCCGAGACCCTGGGCAAGAACGTCGGCGACGACCTGGCCGAAGGCAAGCCGACCCTGCCGCTGATCTACACCATGCGTGAAGGTACCGCCGAGCAGGCTGCGCTGGTACGCAAGGCTATCCAGAAAGGCGGTATCGAAGACCTGGAAAGCATTCGCATCGCCGTGGAAGCCTCCGGCGCCCTGGACTATACCGCCCAGCTGGCGCGCGACTACGTCAAGCGCGCCATCGCCTGCCTCGATGCCCTGCCGGCCAGCGAGTACCGCGACGCGCTGGTTGAGCTGAGCGAATTCGCCGTAGCACGCACTCACTGATACCGAGTCGCCTGCTTCCCGAGCTTCGCCCGGCCCGCAAGAGACCGCAGAGCGAAGCTTGGGAAAACGCCCCACCGGTCAATCGCGAACGTAGATGACCTCTGGGCCGTCTTCGGCGTCTTCTTCATCCCAGAAGCCGTCGTCTTCGCCGATGTCATGCACGCTCTTGACACCGGTGCGGCGCAGGGCGCGGGCATCGTCCAGGGCTTGCAACTGGGCACGCGCCTCGTCTTCGATGCGCTGGTCCAGGTCGGCCAGCTCGGCCGCGTAGGCCGGGTCGTTGGCCAGGCGGTCGGCACGGTCTTCAAGGTAGCGCATCAGGTCACGAGTCAGGCGCTCGGTGCCGTCTTTGGCGATGGCCGAGATCACATAGACCGGGCCTTCCCACTCCAGGCGGTCGACGATTTCCTTGACCCGCTCTTCGTGCTCTTCTTCCAGGATCTGGTCGCACTTGTTCAGTACCAGCCAGCGCTCACGCTCCACCAGCGACGGGCTGAACTTGGTCAGCTCGTTGACGATGACTTCAGCCGCATCGGCCGGGCTGGTTTCGTCCAGCGGCGCCATGTCCACCAGGTGCAGCAGCACACGGGTACGGGCCAAGTGCTTGAGGAAGCGAATACCCAGGCCAGCGCCATCGGAGGCACCTTCGATCAGGCCGGGAATGTCGGCGATGACGAAACTCTTCCAGCGGTCGACACTGACCACACCCAGGTTTGGCACCAGGGTGGTGAACGGGTAGTCGGCAACCTTCGGCTTGGCGGCCGATACCGAACGAATGAAAGTGCTCTTGCCAGCGTTCGGCAAGCCCAGCAGGCCGACGTCGGCCAGCACCTTCATTTCCAGCTTCAGGTCGCGCTGCTCGCCCGGCTTGCCCGGCGTGGTCTGGCGCGGCGCACGGTTGGTGCTGGATTTGAAACGGGTGTTGCCCAGGCCGTGCCAGCCGCCATGGGCAACCAGCAGGCGCTGGCCAGCCTTGACCAGGTCACCGATGACTTCCTGGGTAGCGGAGTCGATCACCGTGGTGCCGACCGGTACGCGCAACTCCAGGTCTTCACCCTTCTTGCCGGTGCAGTCGGTGCTGCCGCCGTTCGAACCGCGCTCGGCATCGAAGTGGCGGGTGTAACGGTAGTCCACCAGGGTGTTGAGGTTTTCGTCGGCGACCATGTAGATCGAACCGCCGTCACCACCATCACCGCCGTTGGGGCCACCGTTCTCGATGAATTTTTCGCGGCGGAAGCTCATGCAGCCATTGCCGCCGTCGCCCGCTTTCACACGGATGGATACTTCATCAACAAATTTCATGAAAAACGCCTCTCGCCTTACGGACGAGCCAAAAAAAGCAAAGACATAAGGCTCTTGCAAAAATGAGCATGGCGGACCCCATTAACGATACTCGCGCCAGCGGCCCAGGCAACAGCTTTGCAAGAGACTCACCCCACAAACGAAAAAGCCCCGTCGCAAGACAGGGCTTTCCCAGCGAACTCGCGATTAGGCCGCGACTACGCTCACGTAACGACGACCGAAGGCGCCTTTTACTTCGAACTTGATCACGCCTTCGACTTTAGCGAACAGAGTGTGATCTTTACCCATGCCAACGCCGTAGCCAGCGTGGAATTGGGTGCCGCGCTGACGCACGATGATGTTGCCTGCCTTGATAGCCTGGCCGCCATACATCTTCACGCCAAGGCGTTTGGCTTCTGAGTCGCGACCGTTACGGGTACTACCACCAGCTTTTTTGTGTGCCATGAGTCAATTCTCCTAGTGAGGAATTAGGCTGAAATTAAGCCTGAATACCGGTGATTTTGATCTCGGTGTACCACTGGCGGTGGCCCATGCGCTTCATGTGGTGCTTACGACGACGGAACTTGATGATACGAACCTTGTCGTGACGACCTTGGGAGATCACTTCAGCCACAACGGTAGCGCCAGCAACAACGGGTGCGCCGATGTTGACGTCGTCGCCATTGGCGACCAGCAGAACGCGATCAAAGGTAACGGATTCGCCAGTGGCGACTTCCAGTTTCTCGATCTTCAGGTATTCACCCGGGGCGACTTTGTACTGCTTGCCACCGGTAACAATTACTGCGTAAGACATGGTATTTCTCCGATAATCCTGCTCACCCAGCTCTTTATAAGTAGAGTGTCGGCTGGCATGGCTGCATGGGGTGGAACGACCCAAATGCAATTGCGTAAGGCAGGTGCTGCCCAGGAAGTTCAGGGTGCGCGATTGTACGCAAGGCCCGCCCCGCTTGCAAGTGGCCGTCCATCGTGCCTTGACAGGGCGGGACCCGCGACCTAGCATGCCGCGCATCCCTTCTGGAGCACCTGTCGCTGATGCAACCCCAAGCTTTCTACCGCGCGGTGGCGGACGATTTCAACGCCGTCGACGTCATCATCAAGAAGCAACTGACTTCGCGCGTACCGCTGGTGTCGAAAATCGGTGACTATATTACGTCAGCCGGGGGCAAGCGTCTGCGCCCGCTGTTGGTGCTGCTGTGCGGCAAGGCCCTGGGCCGTGAAGGCGACGAACTGCGCCTGCTGGCCGCCACCATCGAATTCCTGCACACCGCCACCCTGCTGCATGACGACGTGGTCGACATGTCGGGCATGCGCCGCGGCCGCTCCACCGCCAACGCCATGTGGGGCAACGCCCCCAGCGTTCTGGTAGGCGACTTCCTGTACTCGCGCTCCTTCGAGATGATGGTGGAACTGGGCTCCATGCCCGTGATGCGCATCCTCTCCCAGGCTACCCGCGTCATCGCCGAAGGCGAAGTACTGCAGCTGTCCAAGGTGCGCGACGCCAGCACCACCGAAGAAGTGTACATGGAAGTCATCCGCGGCAAGACCGCGATGCTCTTCGAAGCCTCCACCCACAGTGCCGCGGCCCTGGCCGAAGCGACGCCGGAACAGGCCGAGGCCCTGCGCACCTTCGGGGACCACCTGGGCGTGGCCTTCCAACTGGTCGACGACCTGCTGGACTACAAGGGCGACGCCGAGACCCTGGGCAAGAACGTCGGCGACGACCTGGCCGAAGGCAAGCCGACCCTGCCGCTGATCTACACCATGCGTGAAGGTACCGCCGAGCAGGCTGCGCTGGTACGCAAGGCTATCCAGAAAGGCGGTATCGAAGACCTGGAAAGCATTCGCATCGCCGTGGAAGCCTCCGGCGCCCTGGACTATACCGCCCAGCTGGCGCGCGACTACGTCAAGCGCGCCATCGCCTGCCTCGATGCCCTGCCGGCCAGCGAGTACCGCGACGCGCTGGTTGAGCTGAGCGAATTCGCCGTAGCACGCACTCACTGATACCGAGTCGCCTGCTTCCCGAGCTTCGTCCGGCCCCACAGGGGTCCGCATTCCCTTGTGAGGCCGGGCGAAGCTCGGGCAAGCCTCCCCGCAATTCCCCCGCCTGCCCTAAAAACCCTATATAATCTGCGCCTTTATTTTGCCCACCCGCCGAGGAACCCGCGTGAGCACTCTGCCTGCCTGCCCCAACTGCAATTCCGAATACACCTACGAAGACGGCACCCAGCTGGTCTGCCCTGAATGCGCCCACGAGTGGTCGGCCAGCGGCGAAGCCGAGACGGGCAGTGATGACGCGGTGAAAAAGGATGCGGTAGGCAATGTACTGCAGGACGGCGACACCATCACCGTGATCAAGGACCTGAAGGTCAAGGGCACCTCCCTGGTGGTCAAGGTCGGTACGAAGGTCAAGAACATCCGCCTGTGCGACGGTGACCACGACATCGACTGCAAGATCGATGGCATCGGCCCGATGAAACTGAAGTCCGAATTCGTCCGCAAGGTCTGACCTGACGAATGGTCGCGAGGCTGGCTGACGCGGCCTCCGGCCCCTGATCTTTCCCCGAATGGAAAAAATCGTCCAATAGAGCCTTGCTATTCCTTGAATAAGAATTATTCTCATTGAACGCTTTCAAGGAGAACTGACATGACTTATTTGATCGATGCATGGCTGGACCGCCCTCAACCCTACCTGCGCATTCTGCACCGCGAAACCGGGGAAGTGTGTGCGGTGCTGGAGGAAGAGGCACTGGATGAACTGCGCGACCAGGGTGACCTGGACCTGTCCGGGTTGAGTTCAAGCGAGCCGATCGTGCTCAAGGAGCTGGTGCGAAACCTGTTTCTGTTCTGCTATGCCCGAGCCTTGCGCCCGGTAAGCAGCCTGCATTGAACCGTACTCCCGTAGCCGCTGCCGCCAGGCTGCGCCGGCCCTGCGCCTGGCTGGAGGTTTCCAGTGTACCCAGGGCCAGCGCGACGGCAGCGGCTACGGAATGATTACAGTACGTCCAGCAGTTCTACGTCGAACACCAGCACGCTGTGCGGCGGGATGCTGCCAACGCCCTGGGCACCGTAGGCCAGTTCGCTTGGCACGTACAGGCGCCATTTGCTGCCGGCGTTCATCAGTTGCAGCGCTTCGGTCCAGCCTGCGATAACGCCGCTGACCGGAAATTCGGCCGGCTGGCCACGCTCATAGGAGCTGTCGAACACGGTGCCGTCGATCAGGGTACCGTGGTAGTGAGTGCGCACGCTGTCGTCACGCGATGGCTTGGCACCTTCGCCGGCGGTCAGCACTTCGAACTGCAGGCCCGAGGCCAGGGTGGTGATACCGTCGCGCTTGGCGTTTTCAGCCAGGAACGCCAGGCCAGCGCCAGCGGCCGCTTCGGCCTTGGCAGCCGCTTCGGCCTGCATGATGTCACGGATAACCTTGAAGCTGGCAGACAGGTCTTCCTGGCTGACGCGGCCTCCGGCCCCTGATCTTTCCCCGAATGGAAAAAATCGTCCAATAGAGCCTTGCTATTCCTTGAATAAGAATTATTCTCATTGAACGCTTTCAAGGAGAACTGACATGACTTATTTGATCGATGCATGGCTGGACCGCCCTCAACCCTACCTGCGCATTCTGCACCGCGAAACCGGGGAAGTGTGTGCGGTGCTGGAGGAAGAGGCACTGGATGAACTGCGCGACCAGGGTGACCTGGACCTGTCCGGGTTGAGTTCAAGCGAGCCGATCGTGCTCAAGGAGCTGGTGCGAAACCTGTTTCTGTTCTGCTATGCCCGAGCCTTGCGCCCGGTAAGCAGCCTGCATTGAACCGTACTCCCGTAGCCGCTGCCGCCAGGCTGCGCCGGCCCTGCGCCTGGCTGGAGGTTTCCAGTGTACCCAGGGCCAGCGCGACGGCAGCGGCTACGGAATGATTACAGTACGTCCAGCAGTTCTACGTCGAACACCAGCACGCTGTGCGGCGGGATGCTGCCAACGCCCTGGGCACCGTAGGCCAGTTCGCTTGGCACGTACAGGCGCCATTTGCTGCCGGCGTTCATCAGTTGCAGCGCTTCGGTCCAGCCTGCGATAACGCCGCTGACCGGAAATTCGGCCGGCTGGCCACGCTCATAGGAGCTGTCGAACACGGTGCCGTCGATCAGGGTACCGTGGTAGTGAGTGCGCACGCTGTCGTCACGCGATGGCTTGGCACCTTCGCCGGCGGTCAGCACTTCGAACTGCAGGCCCGAGGCCAGGGTGGTGATACCGTCGCGCTTGGCGTTTTCAGCCAGGAACGCCAGGCCAGCGCCAGCGGCCGCTTCGGCCTTGGCAGCCGCTTCGGCCTGCATGATGTCACGGATAACCTTGAAGCTGGCAGACAGGTCTTCCTGGCTGACGCGGCTAGGCAGGGCATTGAAGGCATCGGTCAGGCCGGCCAGGATGGCGTCCAGGCTGACACCCGGTGGCGGGTTGTCGCGCAGCTGGTCGCCCAGTTGGCGGCCAATGCCATAGCTGACGCGGGTTTCGTCGGTGGACAGGTTTACTTCGGACATCTCGGTGCTCCGCTGCAGGGCCCGTCAGCGGGCAGCCATGACGCCACCTGCCTTCCCAGGCCCAAACCAAAAGGGCAAGCAGACTAGCACACTGAGTACGGCAGTTCAGCTTGTGGCGTCAGTGGCGCGAGCGGAACGAGATAGGCACGCGCAGATCTTCCTCGGCGCTGGCGCCCAGCCCGCACATCTCGTCATGCACCGAGCCGTGGATCAGGTGGAAGGGCATTTCCGGCAACAGATGCAGCAAGTCGCGGGCATGCTCTACCGAACGCAGGTGCATGGCGTGGCCGGTAGCGTCCTTGAGCGGGTGGGCTTTGCCATGCATGCGCGCTTCGAGCAGGTAGATACCGCCTTCCAGCGAAATCAGGTTCAGCTCGTCGATCAGGCCGGCGTTGGCATGGGTGGTCAGTTCCTGAAAATTCATGACTGCACCTCGAATCGTTCAAATGAACTTCAACGCTTCATTCTTCATACAGCGGCAGGCAAAGCACAAGGCGGCGGGCGCGCCGCCTGTCCGATTGGTAGCCGTCAGTGCTTGGTCAGCCTGTCCAGGTAACCCATGGCGAAGGCCGACACCACGAAGGTCATGTGGATGATCACATACCACTTCAGGTATTCAGGCTCGATGTTGCGCGCGTCCATGAACATGCGCAGCAGGTGAATCGAAGAGATCGCGACAATCGAGGCCGCCACTTTCATTTTCAGCGAACTGGAGTCCATCTTGCCCAGCCAGCTGAGTTTTTCCTGGCCCTCGTCAACGTCCAGCTGGGACACGAAGTTCTCGTAGCCCGACAGCATCACCATGACCAGCAGGCCACCCACCAGGGCCATGTCGATCATCGACAGCAGCACCAGGATCAGATCGGCCTCGCCCAGGGAGAACACGTTGGGAATGACGTGGAACACCTCCTGGAAGAACTTCAGCGCCAGGGCCAGCAGGCCCAGCGACAAGCCCACGTAAATGGGCGCCAGCAGCCAACGGGAGGCGTACATGGTTCTTTCGATAAAGCGTTCCATTGAAAACAGCACCTGGCGGGTAGGAATCGGGGCGCCGATTATACCTGCCAGGTCGCGACGCCGCCTCCTGCGACACTGCGCCACATCCGCATCAGGAGGAACAGCGCTGACATCGCTCGCCATTGATCTTGCGCAACTGCGCCTGCAGGTGCAGCGACCAGATCTGCGGGTCACCCGCTACCTGGTAGCCGTGCAAGGTAAGGCTGTCGACAATGGCGTCCATCACCGATTCGGCGACGGTGGGGCCCGGGAACGGGCCCTGGGACTTGATGGCGGAAGGTTGTTCGCCTGCCATGCCAGCGGCGAAAAGCAGAGTCCACATACCGGTATCGCCGGCCAGTGGGCGTATGCTGCATTCGATTCGGGTCACCAGACCCAGGCATTGACGCGTAAGGCTGAGGTTGCGCGGCATGACGTCGCTCCTCAATAAAACACTGCTTCAGCCTTCGATGGAAGACTGTTTCAATCCTGCGACCCGTGGCTATCCATGCCCTGAGGATAGAAGAAAACCACCGCTGGCAATGTGCGACTGCCTGGTCAGGCGCCGAATGGTCATCCGGCGCCCTCCCCGTTTCAGGCTGGCTTGACCTGAGCCAGTTCGGCTTCGGCGTGTTCCTTCTCGGCTTCCTTGAGATCTTCCTCGCTGATCATCTCGGCGATTTCTCGCAAGCGCTCAACCACCCGGGCGTTGACGCTGCCTTCCGGGAACTGGCCGTCGGCGTCCGGCGCACCCGCGTCCTCGCCTACCAGCAAGCTCAGGGCCTCATCGGCCTGGCGCACCGCGTACACGTGGAACTGGCCGGCACGGACGGCCTGCAACACTTTCTCGTCCAGCATCAGGGTAGCGACGTTGGCCTGGGGAATGATCGCCCCCTGCTCCCCGGTCAGGCCGCGCGCTTCGCAGAGGCGGAAGAAGCCTTCGATTTTTTCATTGACGCCGCCCACCGCCTGCACTTCACCAAACTGGTTGATGGAGCCAGTGATGGCGAAGCACTGCTTGAGCGGGGTGCGCGACAGCGCCGAGATCAGTGTGCAGGCCTCCCCCAGCGACGCGCTATCACCGTCCACATAGCCGTAGGACTGTTCCAGGGCGATGCTCGCCGAAATCGCCAGCGGAAACTCCTGGGCATAACGGCTACCCAGGTAGCCGGTGAGAATCATAACCCCCTTGGAGTGGATGGGCTGGCCCAGGTTGACCTCGCGCTCGATGTCGACGATGCCGCTGCCGCCCGGGTACACCGTGGCCGAAATGCGCGCTGGCACGCCGAAGGCGGAATCACCCACTTCCAGCACCGTCAGGCCATTGCACTTGCCCACGGCGGCGCCATCGGTGTCGATGAGAATGATGCCGGCCAGCATGTCGTCCAGGATGCGCGCCGACACCCGGCCGGTGCGCGTGGCCTTGGCCTTGAGGGCTCGGTCGATGTGGCCGGCGTCAGTCATCTCGTCATTGGCCAGGTGGCGAATGAAATCCGCCTCGCTGACCAGCTGGAACAGGTCGCCGATGCGCGCCGACAAGCGCCCCTGGTGCTCGGCCAGGCGCGCGCTGTAGGTGGCCAGGCGCGCCACCGCATCAGCAGTCAGTGGTGCCATGCCCTCTTCCGAGGTGCGGGTCTTGAGCAACTGGGCGAACTGCTCCAGGCTCTCGTCCACCATGGGGATGTCTTCATCGAAGTCCACCAGCACCCGGAACATCTCCTGGAAGTCCGGGTCGGCGTCCTGCAGGGCGTAGTACAACTGGCGCGAACCGATGATGACGACCTTGACCTGCAAGGGAATCATCTGCGGCGTCAGGGTGACGGTGGCCAGGCGACCGTACTCGCCCAATGGCGACTCCATCTTCAGCTTGCGCGATTGCAAAGCGCGCTTCAGGGCGTCCCACACGAAAGGCTCGCCGAGCATTTTCTCGGCTTCCAGAATCAGGAAACCGCCGTTGGCGCGGTGCAACGCCCCGGGGCGCAGTTGCCGGTAGGTGGTGTACAGCGCGCCCTGGTCGGTGCTGTATTCGATGCGCCCGAACAAGTTGTCATAGGTCGGGTGCGGCTCGAACACCACCGGCGCGCCACCGCTGTTGGGGTGGCCCACTACCAGGCTGGGGGCGTATTGCTCTTCCAGCAGCTTGCGGGCCTGAGCGTCGGTCTTGCTATCGTCTACCAGTTGCTCGACCACCGTCTTGAGCAGGTACACCTGCATGGCCTGCAGGTACGCGCACACCGCGGCGTTCTCGGCGTATTTTTCCGACAGCGGCGCCAGCAGGGGTTGCAGGGCCAGGGTGATGGTTTCTTCGTTCAACTGGCGCAGTTGGTTGCCGGACTCGCGCTTCCATTGCGGCAGGCTGGCCAGCTCCTCGTTGAGGCGTTCTTCCAGGTCGGAAATGTCCTGGTGAAAGCGGTCACGGTCGGCTTCGGGCAACTGCGCGAATTCGGCCTCGTCCAAAGCCTTCCCATCGAGCATGGGCGTGAAGGCGATGTTGCTGCTGTCACGGTACAGCGCCACGTCCTTTTCCAGGGACAGGCGTTCGATGACGTCCAGGGCGCGGTCGTAGCGCTGGTTGAAGGCGCGGTCGATACCGCTCTTTTTCTGCTGGTAGGACGGGTGCTCGAACACCGCCGGGAAGGTCGAGAGCAGGTTGTCGATCAGCCCGCCGATATCGCCGATGAAGTTTGCGGCGGTGCCCGGTGGCAGCTCCAGCGCGCGCGGCTCGCGAGGCTCGTCGAAGTTGTTGACGTACACCCAGTCGGGCGGCGTCTGCAGGCGCTTGCCCTCGGCCTTGAGGTAGCGTTTGACGAACGAGAAGCGGCCGGTGCCCGGCTCGCCCATGACGAATACGTTGTAGCCAGGGCGTGGCATGGCCACGCCGAATTGCAGCGCCTCGACTGCGCGCTCCTGGCCAAGCACACCGCGAAAGGGCTCCAGATCATTGGTGGTGGAGAAGCTGAACTGTTCAGCGGAAAACGGACGGGTCAGCGCTTCTGGCGCAAGACGCAGGCTGGCAGCAACAGGATCAGGCATCGGGCATCCTTACTTCGGCGGGGCAGATGACGGCATTCTGGCGCTGAAAAGCTTCAAGCTGCAAGCGCTTGCGGGTTGATCGCTGCCGGTGGAGGGGCCCCATGGATAATCAGCTCATGCAAATAGCCAGTTTTTCAGTGGAACCAGTAAACCCCGCCTAAACTCCAAACTGCGTCCTGGAGCGAAGCAGTCCCAGGCAATCCTGAACCCTTGGTTTTGCACCTTACAAAGAGAACAAAGCTATGAAACGGATTCTTCTGGGTACGCTGTTCACCGTCGTCTCGCTCAACGCCATGGCCCAGGCCCCTGGCGGCCCGGACTGCGGTTGGGGGAACATGCTGTTCCAGGGCCAGCGCGGCACACCGGCTCACTTCCTTGCGTCCACCACCAACGGCACCTCGGGTAACGCCACCTTCGGCATGACCTCGGGCACCAACGGTTGCTCCACCAATGCGGCACTGACCTACGGCGGCAAGTCGTGGATCGCCATGAACGGCATGATGAACGAACTCTCCGAAGACATGGCCAAGGGCCAAGGCGAAGCGCTGACCACCTACGCGGTGGTGCTGGGCGTCGCGCCCCAGGACCGCGCCTACTTTGAATCCGTCACCCACCAGCACTTCCAGGACATCTTCAAGACCGCCAACGTGACGGCCGATGATGTTCACGCCAACACCATGAACGTGCTCAAGACCGACCCACGCCTGGCCAAGTACGCAGCAGAGGCCTAAGCTCGAACCGCCCGCCCCTCGGGGCGGGATTTTCCACGCCACCGCGGCACGCCTTTTCGTCCACCTGACCTAGTTGCCAACGATGCTCAAACGCCTTGCTTACCTGGCGCTCTGTGTGTGCGCCCCGTTGCATGCCGCACCTCACGTGGATCCATCCCGAATCGCTACCCTGGCAGCCGACCCGTATTGGCTTGCGCTGGGCCATTACACCCCGGCCAAGTTCGGCGGCTGGCGCAGCTACGTGGATGACCAGCGCTTCTTCCTGGCCCCCGACGGCGCTCACCACCCCGACCGAGAATTGGCGGCCACCGTCGAGGCGCTGTACGCCCCCGCCAGCAAGGACGACCAGCAGGCCCAGTGCGTGTTCCCCGCCCGCACGCGCTGGCTGCGCGCGCAACTGGGCTTGAACGACTTGCCTGCCGCCGAGTGCACAGACTTCCACAAGTGGTACAAGGAAATCTCGCCGCACCACACCGTGCTGGTGTTTCCGGCGGCCTACCTGAACAGCCCCTCCTCCATGTTCGGCCACACGCTGCTGCGCATCGACCAGGCTGAAGCCAGCCAGGACAAGACCTCGCTGCTGAGCTACGCGATCAACTTCGGGGCCTACATCGAAGGCAACGACAACAGCATCCTGTATGCCTGGAAAGGCCTGGCCGGCGGCTACCCGGGCATGTTCTCGCTGGTGCCCTACCAACAGAAACTGGCTGAATACCGCAGCCTGGAAAACCGCGACCTGTGGGAATACCACCTGAACCTGACACCCGAGGAAACCGGGCGCATGGTCGAACATGTGTGGGAACTGCAGCAGGTGCGTTTCGACTATTTCTTCTTCGACGAAAACTGCTCGTACCGCTTGCTGGAGTTGCTGCAAGTGGCGCGCCCCAGCCTGCGCCTCACGCCACAGTTTCCGCTGACCGCGATCCCCACTGATACCGTGAAGGCGGTGAAGCAGGCTGGCATGGTGGGCGAGATCGACTACCGGCCTTCCCGCGAACGGGAGTTGCTCGACCGTGCCAAGCCATTGAGCGCTGACGAGCAGCACTGGGTGCTCAAGGTGGCCGAAGACACCGAGCAACTGCAAAACCCCGGTTTCAAGGCGCTGGCCGCTGACCGCCGGGCCCTGATCCTGGACGCTGCCTACCGCCTGGAGCGCTATCGCGCCACCGGCCAGGACCGCGAGGCAGGCCGCACCCAGCGCAGCTATCAGCTGCTGCGGGCCATCAGCCAGAACCCGCCGCCCCCACTGAACGTGGAGCGCCCCGGCCTGCCGGAAGATGGCCACGACTCGCGCACCTGGCAGGTGGGCGTGGGCAGCCGCGATGGCAAGGCCTTCGGCGAGTATGGCCTGCGCATGGCTTACCATGACCTCAACGACAACGCCCAGGGCTTCCCCTTGGGCGCGCAGATCGAAATCCTCAACATGAAGCTGCGCCAGTACGAGGGCAACCACTGGCAGGTACAGCGCCTGGACCTGGCCACCATCCGCTCCATGACCCCGCGCAACGCGTTGCTGCAACCCTGGTCATGGCAAGTCACCGGCGGCCTGGAGCGGGTGCTGGGCAAGCACGGCGACGAAACCCTGGTCAGCCATGTCAATGGCGGCGGCGGTGGCACCTGGCAACTGGGCGACGATACCCTGGCATTCGCCCTGGGCACGGTGCGGGTGGAACACAACAACGACTTCTCGGCCATGATCTCCCCCGCCGCCGGCTTCGACAGCGGTCTATTGTGGAAAAACCGCCTGGGCAACCTGCGCCTGGAAGCCCAGGGGGACTACTTCCTCAACGGCGAAGTACGCCGCACACTGAGCCTCAACCAGCAGTGGGAGCTATCACGCAACCTGGGGCTGCGCCTGAGCGCCCAGCGCGACTTCAGCGAGCTCACCGGGCCGCGTAACGAAGTGATGCTTGAGGTGAAGTGGTACCACTACTGACAAATCCATCACAACGGTTTGACAGGGCCGCGACTAAATCGAACCTAGACTTGACTCATGGGTCCACCCTTTAACCGTCGCTGTTTCCAGACGGGTGCGGTGGGCATGGATCGGGAGTCGAATCATGTGGCGCTGGGCGTTGGTGAGTGTGATGGTGGTGTTGGTGGGTTGCCAGTCGACCCATGAACAGATGATCAGCCAGGGCTACCCGCCCGCGTACGCCGACGGGTTCAAGGATGGCTGCGGCAGTGGGCGCGAGGCGGCGGGGGTGAACGGCCAGTTCGAGAAGAACGTGCCCCGCTACCTGCATGAGAAGCTGTATTCCACGGGCTGGGATGACGGCTTCCGCCAATGCCAGGCCAGCGCGGCGGCGCAGCCGAACCAGAGCGACTGGAGCGTGCAGCACGGTGATGACCGAGAGCGCGCCTGGCAGCAGCAGAAAACCCAGGGTGAAGGGCGCGCGTATCACCCTTGAACCGCGTCGTTCTTTTCCCGAGCTTCGCCCGGTCCCACAGTGTTCCTATACGGGACCGGGTAAGGTTCGGGAAAGGGGCAACGCTGAACCAAAAGGAGTACCCCGTGAGCCGAGCTTTCGTCAACGAGGACCACGCCCAGCCCGCCCAGGCTGCGGAGCGACGGGTCAGTGACCAGCCCAATTACGTCACCCCCCAGGGCCTGACCTTGCTGAAGGCCCGCCTGCGCGACCTGCAAGGCCCTGGCGACGATCCCCAACGCCTGGCCGACCTGCATTATTTCACCCTCCGCGTGAAGAGCGCCCAGGTGGTCAACGCCACGGATAACGGCAAAGTGCAGATTGGCAGTTGGGTGACTTTTGCCGATAACCAAGGTGATGAACAACGGGTGTGCCTGGTGGGCGAGGATGAAGCGGATGCGGCCCAGGGGCTGATCAACTGGGGCTCGCCATTGGGAAGCGCATTGCTTGGAGCGCGCGTGGGGGATGAGGTGGTGTGGCGCAGGCCCGTGGGTGACATGACCATCGAGATCGTCGAAATCGACATGGGTTGAGCCCAGGGCGCCACGAACCGGACGCAAAAAAACGGGGCCCGAAGGCCCCGTCCTGTTACGCCAGTTTCTTGTGGCGTACCCGATGCGGCTGGGCCGCTGCTTCGCCGAGGCGCTTTTTGCGGTCGGCTTCATACTCGGTGTAGTTGCCTTCGAAGAACACCGCCTGCGAGTCATCCTCGTACGCCAGGATGTGGGTCGCCACGCGGTCCAGGAACCACCGATCGTGAGAAATCACAATGGCGGCGCCCGGGAAGTCCAGCAGGGCTTCTTCCAGGGAACGCAGGGTTTCAACGTCAAGGTCGTTGGACGGTTCGTCGAGCAGCAGGACGTTGCCACCCTCCTTCAGGGTCAGGGCCAGGTGCAGGCGGCCACGCTCACCACCGGACAGGTCCTTGACGAACTTCTGCTGGTCGCCGCCCTTGAAGTTGAAACGGCCCACGTAGGTGCGCGACGGGATCTCGTAGTTGCCGATGCGGATGTTGTCCGAACCGTCGGAGATCTGCTGGAACACAGTCTTGCTGCCGTCCAGGTCATCACGGCTCTGGTCCACGCAGGCCAGTTGCACGGTTTCACCGACCTCGATGGTACCCGAGTCCGGTTGTTCCTTGCCCATCAGCATGCGGAACAGGGTCGACTTACCGGCACCGTTACCACCGATCACGCCGACGATGGCGCCTTTGGGCATGGCGAACGACAGGTTGTCGATCAGCACACGGTCGCCGTAACCCTTGGTGACGTTCTTGAATTCGATGACCTTGTCACCCAGGCGCGGACCGGCCGGGATGTAGATTTCGTTGGTTTCCGAACGCTTCTGGAATTCCTGCGACTGCATTTCCTCGAAACGCTGCAGACGAGCCTTGGATTTGGACTGGCGGGCCTTGGCGCCTTTGCGCACCCACTCCAGTTCTTCCTTCATGGCCTTTTCATGGGCCGACTGCTGCTTGGACTCCTGGGCCAGACGGTCGGACTTGGCTTCCAGCCAACCCGAGTAGTTGCCCTCGTAAGGAATACCGGCGCCGCGGTCCAGTTCCAGGATCCAGCCGGCGACGTTGTCCAGGAAGTAGCGGTCGTGCGTGATCGCGACCACGGTGCCCGGGAAGTCGTGCAGGAAGTGCTCCAGCCAGGCGACGGAGTCGGCGTCCAGGTGGTTGGTGGGTTCGTCGAGCAACAGCATGTCAGGGGCCGACAGCAGCAGGCGGCACAGGGCCACGCGGCGCTTTTCACCACCGGACAGGTCCTTGACGAACTTCTGCTGGTCGCCGCCCTTGAAGTTGAAACGGCCCACGTAGGTGCGCGACGGGATCTCGTAGTTGCCGATGCGGATGTTGTCCGAACCGTCGGAGATCTGCTGGAACACAGTCTTGCTGCCGTCCAGGTCATCACGGCTCTGGTCCACGCAGGCCAGTTGCACGGTTTCACCGACCTCGATGGTACCCGAGTCCGGTTGTTCCTTGCCCATCAGCATGCGGAACAGGGTCGACTTACCGGCACCGTTACCACCGATCACGCCGACGATGGCGCCTTTGGGCATGGCGAACGACAGGTTGTCGATCAGCACACGGTCGCCGTAACCCTTGGTGACGTTCTTGAATTCGATGACCTTGTCACCCAGGCGCGGACCGGCCGGGATGTAGATTTCGTTGGTTTCCGAACGCTTCTGGAATTCCTGCGACTGCATTTCCTCGAAACGCTGCAGACGAGCCTTGGATTTGGACTGGCGGGCCTTGGCGCCTTTGCGCACCCACTCCAGTTCTTCCTTCATGGCCTTTTCATGGGCCGACTGCTGCTTGGACTCCTGGGCCAGACGGTCGGACTTGGCTTCCAGCCAACCCGAGTAGTTGCCCTCGTAAGGAATACCGGCGCCGCGGTCCAGTTCCAGGATCCAGCCGGCGACGTTGTCCAGGAAGTAGCGGTCGTGCGTGATCGCGACCACGGTGCCCGGGAAGTCGTGCAGGAAGTGCTCCAGCCAGGCGACGGAGTCGGCGTCCAGGTGGTTGGTGGGTTCGTCGAGCAACAGCATGTCAGGGGCCGACAGCAGCAGGCGGCACAGGGCCACGCGGCGCTTTTCACCACCGGACAGGTGTTCCACCTTGGCGTCCCAGGCTGGCAAACGCAGGGCGTCGGCCGCCACTTCCAGCTGGCGCTCCAGGTTGTGGCCATCGCTGGCCTGAATGATGGCTTCGAGCTTGGCCTGCTCGGCGGCCAGCTTGTCGAAATCGGCATCCGGGTCGGCGTAGGCGGCATACACTTCATCAAGGCGCGCCTGGGCGTCCTTGATCACGCTGACCGCCTCTTCCACCACTTCACGCACGGTCTTGGCCGGGTCAAGTTGTGGCTCCTGCGGCAGATAACCCACGTTGAGTTCGGGCATCGGACGCGCTTCGCCGTCGAATTCCTTGTCGACGCCGGCCATGATTTTCAGCAGGGTGGATTTACCCGAGCCGTTGAGGCCCAGCACGCCGATCTTGGCGCCGGGGAAAAACGACAAGGAAATGTTTTTGAGAATTTCCCGCTTCGGCGGAACAACTTTGCTCAGCCGATGCATGGTGTAGACGTATTGGGCCATGAGAAACCTGGTAACAGTAGACAGATGAAGAATCCGCGAGAAGGCCAAAGCTACCGGAATGCGCGAAGCAGGGCAAACAACCGACAAGCAGTGCTGGCACATAGCCATAAAACAAGGCATGCTAGCCGCCCTTCGGGCGTCCGGCTTATAGTGCGCGCTGTTAACGGCCTGGGCACCGTTTGCACCCCACTGCAACGGCCCCTGCCGGCCACATGCCACAGCCAGCCAGACCGCAGGATCACAGCTTGACCAACCTCACTCAACCGTCATCCCTGCGCTCCCCGGTCAACTCGGCTGGCGAGCCGACGCGCGGTACGCTGAAGAGCGCGCTGGCCTTGCTGGCCCTGCTTTTGCTGACGCTGTTGGTGTGGCAGCTGCTGGACCAGTTCAAACACAACGTAGCCGACCAACGGCAGCGCACCGTGGAGTACACCAGCGTGCTGGGCGAGCACCTGGGGCTGAACATGGCGCTGGTGGGCCAGCAGGCCTTGTACCGCGCCACCCGTGGCGATGCCCAGACACCCCAGGCCATGGTGGCACTGATGCAGCCCCACCTGCCGGCGCTGCGAAGCGTGGCGCGGCTGGACAGCCAGGGCAACCTGCTGGCCGACACCCTGCCCCAGCCAGCCGCTTTCGATTTTCCAGCCCTGGTCAAGCGCAGCCAGGGTGAAGTCTTTCATTTCAGCCAGAGTGACGACGGTCAGCAGGTGTACCTGTTGCTGTCCGCCAGCGAACGGTCCAGCGATGGGTATTGGTTGTTGCGCCTGGATACCTCGGTCTACGCCAGCCTGACCCACCGGGTCGACCCCAGCGCCCCACCCCGCTGGCTGCTGGAAAGCCGTGACCAGGGCCAGGTGCTGCGCCGCGACCCACGCTGCGCGGCCACGGGCCCGGCCCTGACCAGCCAGGAACAACAACAGAGCGTGGCCACTGTGCCACTGCCCAATACCGACTGGCAGTTGCGTACCCTGTTCGACCAGCACGACGCCCAGTTGCAATTGTTGCCGGCGCTGATCGGCAAATTCCTGCTGCTGGCCACCTGCTCGTTGCTACCGATGCTGGCGCTGTTCAACCTGCGCCGTCGCCAGCGCCAACTGCACGAGGGGCGCCGGCGCTACCATGATATTTTCGAAGGCACTGGCGTGGCCCTCTGCGTGCTCGACCTGCGCGGCCTGCAGGACCTGCTGGGCGAAAACGCCATCGGCAACCGCGAAGCACTCGACGCCTGGCTGGCGAACTGCCCCGGCGAGCACACGCGCTTGCTGCAACAACTGCGCATTACCGAAGTGAACCAGATGGCACTGGGCCTGCTCAATGTCGCCGACAGCCAGGGTGCCTGGCAGCGCTTGTTCGGCAGCGACCACCTGGCTGGCAACAGTGTGGGCCGGCAGTTGCTGGACACCTTGCTCGACGACCAGCAAGAGCTGGAAACCGAGATGCGCATCAGCGACCGCCTGGGCCACGACCAATACCTGTGGCTGACCCTGCGCCTGCCCCAGGCCACCGGCGACCATGGTTCGGTGATCCTGAGCATCAACGACATCACCAGTCGCAAAAGCGTGGAGCTGTCGCTGGTGGAGCGCGAAGGCTTCTGGTCTGACGTGGTACGCACCGTCCCCGACCACCTGTACGTGCAGGACGTGCTCAGCCAGCGCATGATCTACAGCAACCACCACCTGGGCCAGACCCTGGGCTTCAGCAAGGCCGAGCTGGCGCAGATGGGCGAGTACTTCTGGGAGATCCTGCTGCACCCCGAAGACGCCGGCGACTACCAGCGCATGCGCCTGGCCCGGCGCCAGGACACCGAACTCGAAATGCAGCAATGCCAGTTGCGCTTCAAGCACAAGCAAGGCCACTGGCTGCGCTTCGACATTCGCGAGCAGACCCTGGCCCGCGACAGCGAAGGCCGGGTGACGCGCATCATCGGTGTGGCCAAGGACATCACCGACCAGATCGAAGCCAGCGAATCACTGCGCGACAGTGAGCAGCGCTACCGCATGCTGGCCGAAAGCATCAGCGACGTGATCTTCTCCACCGACAGCCAACTGGCGCTCAACTACGTCAGCCCATCGGTGCAGGCCGTGCTGGGCTACGATGTGAAGTGGATCTTCGACAATGGCTGGCAGTCCACCATCGCCAACCCCCAGCAACTGAGCGGTATCTACCAGTTGATCGAACAGGTCAGCCAGGTGCTGGACAACCCCGAGGCGCTGGCCGAACTGCGCAACGAATTGCCCACCCAACTGTACGTATTCGATTGCCTGCGCGGTGACGGCCGCAAGGTGCCCATCGAGATGCGCCTGGTGCTGGTGTGGGACGATAACAACACTTTCGAAGGCATTCTGGGCGTGGCCCGCGACATCAGCCAGCAGCGCCGCGCCGAGAAAGACCTGCGCATGGCCGCCACGGTATTCGAGCACTCCACGTCGGCGATCCTGATCACCGACCCGGCCGGCTATATCGTGCAGGCCAACGAGGCTTTCAGCCGCGTCAGTGGCTACGCGGTGGCCGAGGTGCTTGACCAGTTGCCCACCATGCTCACCGTGGACACTGAACAGCAGGCGCACCTGAGCTATGTGCTCAAGCAGCTGCACAGCCGCGGCACCTGGGAAGGTGAAGTGTGGCTCAAGCGCCGCAACGGTGAACATTACCCTGCGTGGGTGGGCATTACCGCCGTGTTCGACGATGAAGGCGACCTGGCCAGCTATGTGTGCTTCTTCAGCGACATCAGCGAGCGCAAGGCCAGCGAACAGCGCATTCACCGCCTGGCCTATTACGATGCCCTGACCCACCTGCCCAACCGCACGCTGTTCCAGGACCGCCTGTTCAACGCGCTGCAGACCGCCGAGCGGCAAAAGTCGTGGGTGGTGCTGATGTTCCTGGACCTGGACCGTTTCAAGCCCATCAACGACTCCCTCGGCCATGCCGCCGGCGACCGCATGCTCAAGGACATGGCCACGCGCCTGCTGGCCTGCGTCGACGACGAAGACACCGTGGCGCGCATGGGCGGCGACGAATTCACGTTGCTGCTGCAACCGCGCAATACCCGCGAGGCGGCCCTGAACCGTGCGATCCACGTGGCCGAGCAGATCCTGGGGAGCCTGGTGCGGCCGTTCGTCCTGGAAAACCGTGAGTTCTTCGTCACCGCCAGTATTGGTATCGCCCTCAGCCCCCAGGACGGCAACGAGCTGAGTCAGTTGATGAAGAACGCCGACACGGCCATGTACCATGCCAAGGAACGCGGCAAGAACAACTTCCAGTTCTACCAGGCCGACATGAACGCCAGCGCCCTGGAGCGCCTGGAACTGGAAAGCGACCTGCGCCACGCCTTGGAGCAGAAAGAGTTCATCCTGTACTACCAGCCGCAGTTCAGCGGCGACGGCAAGCGCCTGACCGGGGCCGAAGCGTTGTTGCGCTGGCGCCACCCGCGCCGTGGCCTGGTGCCGCCAGGCGACTTCATCCCGGTGCTCGAAGAACTGGGCCTGGTGGTGGACGTCGGCGACTGGGTGCTGACCGAGGCGTGCCGCCAACTGCGCGCCTGGCACCAGGCCAAGGTGCGGGTGCCCAAGGTGTCGGTGAACATCTCGGCACGGCAATTTTCCGACGGCCAGTTGGGCACGCGCATCGCCAATATCCTCAAGGAAACCGGGCTGCCGCCGGCATGCCTGGAGCTCGAGCTGACCGAAAGTATCCTGATGCGCGAAGTGAACGAAGCCATGCAGATCCTCGACAGCCTGAAATTCCTGGGGCTGAGCATCGCCGTGGATGACTTCGGCACCGGCTATTCGTCGCTCAACTACCTCAAGCAGTTCCCCATCGACGTGCTGAAGATCGACCGCACCTTCGTCGACGGCCTGCCCGAGGGCGAGCAGGACGCCCAGATCGCCCGTGCCATCATCGCCATGGCCCACAGCCTGAACCTGGCAGTGATCGCCGAGGGCGTGGAAACCCATGAACAGCTGGACTTCCTGCGCGAGCACGGGTGCGACGAAGTGCAGGGCTACCTGTTCGGCCGGCCCATGCAGGCCAGCCGCTTCGAAGCGCAGTTCAGCAACGACGCCTTGTTCATGTTCGATTGAGCGCGGGCCCTTCTGCACACGCTGCATGAGGCCCGCTCGTCAACGCAATGACTGCCTTTCATATGCCAGATAAAACCCGATGGGGTAGAATGCGCGCCTGATCACCTTTTTCCCTGCCCGATCCTTGAGGACCGCCATGTTCAGCCGTGATTTGACCCTTGCCAAGTACGACGCCGATCTCTTTGCCGCCATGGAGCAAGAAGCTCAGCGCCAGGAAGAGCACATCGAGCTGATCGCCTCGGAGAACTACACCAGCCCAGCCGTCATGGAAGCCCAAGGCTCGGTGCTGACCAACAAGTACGCTGAGGGCTACCCAGGCAAGCGTTACTACGGCGGCTGCGAGTACGTCGACGTGGTCGAGCAACTGGCCATCGACCGTGCCAAGGAACTGTTCGGCGCCGACTACGCCAACGTCCAGCCGCACGCCGGTTCCCAGGCCAACGCCGCGGTCTACCTGGCCCTGCTGCAAGCCGGTGACACCATCCTGGGCATGAGCCTGGCCCACGGCGGCCACCTGACCCACGGCGCCAGCGTTTCCTCGTCGGGCAAGCTGTACAACGCCGTTCAATACGGCATCGACGCCAACGGCCTGATCGACTACGACGAAGTCGAGCGCCTGGCGGTCGAGCACAAGCCGAAGATGGTCGTGGCCGGTTTCTCTGCCTACTCGCAAGTCCTGGACTTCGCCCGCTTCCGCGAAATCGCCGACAAGGTCGGTGCCTACCTGTTCGTCGACATGGCCCACGTGGCCGGTCTGGTCGCCGCTGGCGTCTACCCGAACCCGGTGCCATTCGCTGACGTGGTCACCACCACTACCCACAAGACCCTGCGCGGCCCACGTGGCGGCCTGATCCTGGCGCGCGCCAATGCCGACATCGAGAAGAAGCTGAACTCGGCCGTGTTCCCGGGCGCCCAGGGCGGCCCGCTGGAGCACGTCATCGCCGCCAAGGCCGTGTGCTTCAAGGAAGCGCTGCAGCCTGAGTTCAAGGCCTACCAGCAACAAGTGGTGAAAAACGCCCAGGCCATGGCCAGCGTGTTCATCGAGCGCGGCTTCGACGTCGTGTCGGGCGGTACTCAGAACCACCTGTTCCTGCTGTCGCTGATCAAGCAGGAAATCTCCGGTAAAGACGCCGATGCCGCCCTGGGCAAAGCGTTCATCACCGTGAACAAGAACTCGGTGCCTAACGACCCACGTTCGCCGTTCGTGACCTCGGGCCTGCGCTTCGGCACCCCGGCCGTCACCACTCGTGGCTTCAAGGAAGCAGAGTGCAAGGAACTGGCTGGCTGGATCTGCGACATCCTGGCCGACCTGAACAACGAAGCGGTGATCGACGCCGTTCGCGAGAAGGTCAAGGCCGTGTGCGCCAAGCTGCCGGTATACGGCAACTGATCGCCAAGCCTTGATGTGAGAAGCCCGGCTCTGTGAGCCGGGTTTTTTTATGCCTGGGGATAGGCAGTGCCAGCTTCCCGATCACCTGTGGGACCGGGCGAAGCTCGGGAAGCAAGCGATGCGGTTCTCAGCGAACGCGGATGATGCGCCCCGCCGGCGAACCAGCCCCCGCGTTCGGCTGCTGTGCCAGGTACCCCAGCAGCGCATCCAGGTCGATCATGCGGCTATCCTCGCGCTGCGTCCCCTGCTGGAACACCGAAAACCGGTCGCCGCCGCCCGACAGAAAGCTGTTCATCACCACCCGGTAGGTTTGCTCCAGCCGCACCGGCTTGCCATCCAGCATCAGGCTGCCCGGCACCACCCTGTTATCCGCCCAGCGATAACTGAACCCTCTGGACACCTGCAACGGGGTGAAGTCGTCGCCCTGCCACTGCTGGTTCAGCACCTGCTGCAACTGCGCGCCGGTCAGGTTCATCAACACCAGGGTATTGTTGAACGGCTGCACGCTGGCGACCTGGGCATACGTGAGCTGAGTCTGCCCCGGTGCCAGGATCAGGTGATTGCGGATGCCGCCCTGGTTGGTGAAGGCGATCTGTGCGCCAAACGCGCGGGTCATGGCCAACTGGGCATCGGTGATCAGGTCACCCAGGGGTGACTCGCCGTTGGCATCGGCCGCGGCACTGATGGCAGGGGCACCTGGCGTGCCGACAGGGCGCAGCAGCACCGTATTGCTGCGCGCCTCCACCTCTTGCTGCAAGGCAGCCATCCTGGCGTCCGGGTGATACTTGCGCGGGTCGGCCAGCAGGTTCTGTGCCTTGATGGCAGTGACCTGGTGGGTACCCGGGGTAACCTCAAGGGTCAGGTGGGTCAGCAGGTGGCCGTAGGAACTGCCCTGGGTTACCAGCAGGTTGCCCACCTTGCACAGGTAACCCTGGTGCGAGTGCGCCGAGATCAACACATCCACTGCCGGGTCCAGGCGCTGGGCCACATCGACGATATCGCCTTGCAAGTGACTGCAGTTCGGCTTGTCGTAGGGTTCCGGCGTATCGCCGCCCTGGTGCACCACGGCGACGATGGCATTGACGCCCTGGGCCTTGAGCTGGGGGACCACGGCATTGATGGCGTCCGCTTCATCAGTGGCCTTCAGGCCCTGCATGCCCTTGACGCTGACCACCTTGGCCACGTCATGCAGCACTGCCCCGACGAAGGCTACCTTCACCCCGTGCACGGTCTCTATGTGGTAAGCCGGCAGCAACGGCTTGCCGGTGTCGGTATCGATCAGATTGGCCGCCAGATAAGGGAAGCCGCCACCGGGAAAATCGGCCTGGAACCGGCAGGCCTTGTCAGGCCGCGAAGACTGGCAGCCACCGTTGGCCTGGCGCAGGAACTCGGCCTTGCCGTTGTCCAGTTCGTGGTTGCCGATGGTGCTGAACTTCAGGCCCATGCCGCGCAGGGCCAGCAAGGTCGGCTCATCGGCCCACATGTCCGACAGCGGCGGGCTGGCGCCTATCAGGTCGCCGGCGCCGATGAACAGCAGTTGCGGGTCTTGCTTGCGCAACTGGTCCAGCATGCCGCCCAGGGTGGCGATACCGCCCGCCTCTACACGTTGAACGCTGCCGCTGGCGTCCTTGTAGGCATAGCCGTTGGCCTGCAGGTACCCGTGCAGGTCGTTGATGGCAACGATGTTCACCGCCACCGGGTTGGGCGGCGCCGATGCACAGCCAGCGAGGGCCAGCGCCAGTGTCAGGGCTGCGGTTTTAAACACTCGGTACATCGCACTCTCCTTGAGTTCTCCAGCTGTTCGGTACCAATAGCGGTGCCCTTTACCGTGTGCCCGGGTGGGGCCTGGGGTAATCGCGGTTGATGTCCAGTGGACGGGCATAGGGCCCATCCCACAGTTGCGCATGCAACTGCTCGATCCGCGCCGCCATGGCCGGGTTGCGCATCACCACTTCCAGGTTGCGCGACTTGTCCAGGTAGCCGCCCAGCCAGTTGCTGGTGCCCACCCAGGCTACCTGCCTGTCCACTTCCAGGGTTTTGGTATGAATCACCCGAGCATAAGGGATAAAACCTTCCGAGGCTTCGGGCAGGGTCACGATACGCACCTGCACATTAGGCAACACCGCCAGGCTCTTGAGGTACACCAACTCCGGTGGCGCGGTATTCCAGTCCGAAACCATCAGTTTCACCAGCACACCGCGTGCCGCAGCGGCGCGCAGGGCGTTATCGATCACCGGGTAATACGGTCGGGTGTTGTCGGGCCCGTAGGCCAGCGGCGCATAGTCGAGCAGTTGCACGCGGATCTCTTTCTTCGCTTCGCCCAACAGGCGCGGCAGTTCCTGCTCGGAATCCCCCACGCCGGGCGGGTTGTAACGGGCGGGGCTGGCCACCAGGTAATTGCCGGTGCGTGGTGTCGGCTGGGCGGGTGCGGGCAGTGGCACCGGCTGGTTCTGGCTCAAAGTCTGCTCGGCGCGCCAGTCCTGGTCGAAGACGGCCTGCACCTGCGCAGCCATCTGCGGTTCGCTGATCAGCAGGCCGGTTTCGTGGATATGCTCCAGCGAACGCCAGTCAAAGTTCTGGCTGCCGACAAACGCCCGCGCACCGTCCACCACCATGAACTTGGCGTGGATGATGCCGTTGCCGGTCAGCTTGGCATACGGCAGTACGGCGAACGTCAGGTTGGGAATGGCGCGCAGCCGTGTGAGGGTGCCGGGGTCGGAGAGTTTCTGGCCCTTGTCTTCCAGCAGGAAACGGATTTTCACCCCGCGTTTGCCGGCAGCTTCCAGGCGCTGGAGCACTTGCGCCATGACGGAGCCGGGGTGGTCAACGGCATAGAACTGTTCGATGTCGATGCTGTGGCGGGCGTTGTCGAACAGCTGCATCCACACCGGCCCGGGGCTGCGCAGGTCTGGAGTGGCCAGGGCAGTGCCGGTGGGCACGGTGTGCACCAGTTCGAAACCGGGGATGCTGAAATCGGCGTGGGCCTGAGGGACCGACAGCAGGAGCGCCAGGGCGCCCAGGTAGTAGTTGAACATGGTGACTCCAGGCTGATGCGGCCCACGTGCCCCCTGTGGGACGCACGTGGGCCTGCGGCGTTTTAACTCAAGCAGTGCGGTAGCGGGGCGCGTCGGCTTCCAGCAAGTCGGTTTCGGCGACGGTGCGGGCCCCCATGGCCGCGCGGATCAGCAGCATCTTCAGCTGTTCGTTGATGCGCTCAAGGCGGTCCTGGAACAGGTTGTGAAAGATGATGCAGAACAACGCGATGGCGATGCCCAGGCCCGTGGCATACAGCGCCGTGCCGATACCGGCCGAGATTTGCCCCGGGTCGGACACGCCAGCGCTGGCCAGCGCCTTGAAGGTGTCGATGATGCCCAGGATGGTCCCCAGCAGGCCCAGCAGCGGTGCCGCCGTGGTGATGGTTTCGATGATCCACAGGCTGCGCGCCAGCGGTGCACGGGTGTGCAGGTACTGGCCGTCGATCACGTCATCCAGGTCCTTGCGGGTGCCAATGGCTGCCTTTTGCTTGAGCACGGCGGTGACCATCGCCAGCGGCAGGCTGTTGCGCGCCGTCAGTTCGGCGGGTAGCTCGCGCACTCCGTGGCTGTCGGCCAGAGCACCGAGGAGGCGTGTGGCCTGGCGGCGCACGTAGGCGAAGTACAGTGAACGCTCGATGATGATGAACACGGCAATGGCCAGGGCGCCGTACATCACATAGAACGTGACGTCGTGCATCAGGTTGGTATTCATGGGTTCAGCTCCAGTGGTTTGCCATCAGAAATTGGCTTCGAGGGCCACGGTCACGGTGCGCTCGACACCGACGATGTAGGCAGGGTCGCCGTCGCGGTAGCCGCCGTAGGTGGCCGAGTTGGTTTTCACCGTGTACACGCCGTCCAGGTACTTCTTGTCGAACAGGTTGTCGACGTTCAGGCGCAGGGTGGCGTCCTTGAAGAAGCGGTGGTCCACAGGCAGGTAGATACCGGCACCGAGGTTGAACACGGTACGGCCGGGAATGCTTTCGTCGTTGGTCAGGTCACCGTAGATCTTGCTGGTGTACTTGCCGCCGAAGGTGCCGTAGTAGTGGCCGTCGTCATAGCCGATGTTGGCCGCCAGCATGTTGCGCGGCACGTTGGCGAACTGCTTGCCCGAGGTGGGCAGGGTCACCGCCACGCCGTTGTTGTAGGCCACCATGTCGTCTTTCTGCTCGGCCTTGGTGTAGGTATACGAGGTGTAGTAATTGAAGTTGTGCGGCAGCAGGCCGCTCCACGCCAGTTCCAGGCCGGAGTTGTCCACTTCACCCACGTTGATGTCCGCGTAGTCGCCGTTCTCATCCTTGGACGACACCTGGCGGTTCTGGAACTTCATGTAGAACAGGCTCGCCGACAGGCTCATGTTCGGCTGCTGGTAGCGCCAGCCCAGCTCGTGGTTCCAGCTGGTCTCGGGCTTGAGGTCGATGGAGGTCTCGTTGGCGTCGTACAGCACGTAGTTCTGCGGAATGCGCATGTTGCGCGACAAGCTGTAGAACAGCTGGTTGTCCTCGTCCAACTGGTACTTGATACCTACGTTGGGCAGGAACTTGTTGTAGCTCTGGTCGCGCTTTTCCTCGGCCTCGGTAATGCTGCCCAGGTTGTGGCCCTTGCGTTCCACGTTCATGAACGACAGGCCGCCGATCAGCGTCCAGTCCGGGGTCAGGTACCAGGTGTCCTGCGCCCAGACCTTCTGCGCCGGGGTTTCGGTGAAGCGGTTGCGGCCCTGCACCTTGTTGCCATTGGCGTCCACCACGTAGTCGCTGTCGGCCCAGATGTCGTCGGGCTTGCCGGCGGAGTTGATGCTCACGAACGGCTGAGTCTGGCGCTGGCGGGCGTCTTCGAACCAGTAGCCAAACTGCAGGCTGTGGTCGCCCAGGTCCCAGTTCAGCTTGGTGGTGATGCCCGGGCGCCAGGTCTGCGTCAGGGAAGAACGGTAGTACACGCCGCTGTTGGAGGTACCGTCAGCGTTGTACTGGGCTGCCGTGGACAGGTTGCTCAGGTCGTATACGCCACTGGTGCTGGAACTGCTGTTGAGCGCATAGCTGGAACTGCCCACGCCCCCGCCGTTGCCGTAGTAGTAATACGGGATCACGGACAGCGAGAGGTTGTCGGCCAGTTTGAAGTTGGTGTTCAGCACCGCCGTGAAGGTTTCGAACGGGTTCAGCGCCAGCCCGTAGTAGCTGGTGATCTTGCCGCTGCTGTTTTTGGTGGCCACCGAGGGGTACGGGTCGTAGTCTCGGCCGTACTGGGTGAATTGCGACTTGGTCAGCTGGCTGTAGCTGTTGTTTTCCTGCTTGTGGTACTTGAGGATCAGGTTGGCGGTGTTGCCGTCACCGGCGTCGAAGAAGCTGTTCCACTCCACCTTGTCGGCCCGCACGGCGCCGTCGCCGCGCCATTTCTGGCCTTCCTCGTGGGACATCGACAACCAGTTGCTCAGGCCGTTGACCTCACCGGTGTTGACCCGGGCGAAGGTCTTGTAGGTGCTGTTGCTGCCCACGGTCTGCTTGACGAACACCCCGGTTTCCTTGGTGGGGCGAATGGCCACGATACCGATGTTGCCACCGCTGGAGCCGATGTGCGGGCCGTCTGCTTCCGAAGCGCCCTGGGTGACGAATATCTGGTCGATGTTTTCCGGGTCGCCCAGCAGGTTGGAGTACAACGCGTAGTTGCCCGAGTCGTTGATGGGCATGCCGTCCACCGACATGCCCACCTGGTCGGAGTTCATGCCCCGCATGGTGAACTTGAAGCCCGACAGGCCGGTGCTGTCTTCGCTGGAAATGTTCAGGCCAGGCACATACTTGAGCTTGTCGATGGCATTGCCGGTGGCGGTCTGCTTGTCCAGTGCCTCCTTGGTGACCGTGGACCGCGACTTGGCCGCCTCTTCGGGCACCATGTAGCCGGAGCCAACCGTGGCCTTGCCTTCGACGCCAATGGTGCCGACGTCCGACTCGTTGGTGTCGGCCATGGCCACCCCGTGGGCCATGCCGGCAGCGATCAAGGCCAGGTGTAACTTGCTATACCTCATTGCTTGCTTCCTGTGCGGTCGGTGCTTATTGCACGCTGTAGTTGAAAGTGGCGGTAAAGCGCTGTTGGCTGCGCCCGCCGAAGGCTTGCTCTGGGAACGGCTTGACTTGCTTGATACGCCGCAGGCTGGTGCTGGCCGCGCGGTTGAGCAGCATGCTGGAGGCCTGCGTCTGGATGCCGGAGTCCAGGACGTTGCCGGCACGGTCTACCAACAGCCACACCACCACCTCTCCCGTGGGGCGTTCCAGGGCGGCCTGGCGGCTGGTGGGGTACTGCTTGAAGCGGTCGATCTCACCGCGCAAACCTTGCAGGTAACCGCCTTCCAGGGCCTGGCTGTCGACCTTGGGTGGCGCGGGCGCCGGTGCCGGTTTTACCTGGGCTACCACCGGCGTTGGCGCGGTGGCGGCGGCCGGGGCCGGTTGCGGCTTGGCCACCGGGGTGGCCTTCACCACCGGTTTGGGCGTTGGTTTGGGTGGCACGGGCTTGGGCGGTACCGGTTTGGGCACGGGTTTGGGCGGCGGTGGCAGGGCCGCTTCCTCTTCCTCGACCACCGGCGGTGGCGGCGGTGTTTCCACCACCGGCTCCATGGGCTTCTCGGGTTCAGGCTCGACGAGCGCCAGCTCCACGGCCGACTCATCGTAGGTGGGCTCGATCTTCAACGGTTCGGTACGCACGCCAACCACAATAATCACCAGCGCCGCCAGTGCCGGCAGCCCGCCCAGCCACTGGCGCGCACGGTAAAAAGCGTACAGGCTCATGATTTGCGGGTAGCGATCGACACGGAGGTGAAACCACCGCCGCGCAGGGTGTCCATTACCTCCACCAGGCGTGCCACTTCCACGCCCTTGTCGCTGTTGACGATGATGGTGGTCTTGGTGTCCGGCTTCTCCAGCGCCTTGAGCGCCGGCACCAGGGCGTCGATCGTGGTGGCCTGGCCGTCGAGCTGCAACTGGCCGTCGATGCCCAGGGTCAGGATCGACTTGTTCTGCGGCTTGAGCGGTTGCGCGTGGGCCGCGCTGGGTAGCTGGGTCTTCATGCCCAGGGCCGGGATCACGTTCAGGCTGACCAGTACGAAAAACACCAGCAGGAACATCATCACATCGATCATGGGTATGAGTTCGATGTGCGCCTTGCGCTTTTTTGGCTCGTCCCAGGTTCTCATGGTGCCCCCTCCTTTTAAGTTAGGGGCGCCAAGCTAGCAGCCGAAAATGACTGATCGGTTACCCGTATTTGAAGGGTTCGCGGCGGACAGAGTGCATTTTCATGACCATTCAATTGTTCATTTTCTGTTCACTGAACCGCAATGCGCAGGCGTCAGGATCCATGTTTTTTTGACCGAGGGGACAGAATCTTCCATGACAGACCCAAGCGTTATCGACCTGCCCCGGCGCCGTGTGGTGGCCGCTATCGGCGCCGGCATGGCACTGTCTATCCTGAGCCCCTTCGCCCGCAGCACCGGGGTGGAATACCCCTTCACGCTGGGCGTGGCATCGGGTGACCCAGTGCCTGACGGTTTCGTGATATGGACCCGCCTGGCACCCATGGCCGGCCAGTTGACGGCCACGGTTGTCGTGCGCTGGAGCGTGGCCACCGACCCAGCCATGACCCGCGTGGTGCGTCGCGGGCAGAAACTTGCTGACACAAACTTCGCCCATTCCGTGCATGTAGAAGTGACAGGCCTGGAACCGGGCCGGCCCTACTGGTACCGCTTCGAAGCCCTGGGCGAGCAAAGCCCGCTGGGCGAATCCCGCACGGCCCCTGCCAGGGACCAGGCCACCAACCGGGCCCTCACGCTGGGCTTTGTTTCCTGCTCCCACTGGGAGCGCGGGTACTTCAGCGCTTACCGCCACCTGGCCGACGAACGCCCCGACCTGGTGTTCTTCCTGGGTGACTACATCTACGACAGCTCCTACCCGGCAGGCTCGAACAAGATCATCCGCGCCCACGCCCTCACCGACATCAGCGACCTGGCCGGCTACCGCAACCGCTACACCCAGTACAAACGCGACCCCGACCTGCAGGCCTTGCACGCCGCGGCCCCCAGCGTGGCCACCTGGGACGACCATGAGGTGCAGAATGACTATGCCAACCGCTGGTCCCAGGACCCTGGTGTCGACCCGGCGCTGTTCCTCAAGCGCCGCGCCGCGGCCTACCAGGCCTTCTACGAACACATGCCACTGCGCCGCGCCAGCCTGCCCCGCGGTCCTGACATGCGCGTATACCGCCGCCTGGACTACGGCCAGCTGGCGCGTTTCCATGTGCTGGATGGCCGCCAGTACCGCACGGAGCAACCGTGCATACAGCCCGACGGCCGCCATGGCGGGCATGTAGCGACGTGCGCGGACCTGGATGATCCCACGCGCACTATGCTGGGCTGGGAACAGGAAGCCTGGCTGCGCGACGGCTTGCGCCAGTCACCGGCGCGCTGGAACGTCATTGCCCAGGACTTGCTGGTGGCGCCGCTGGTCCAGAAAGACCTGCAGACCGGCGCCCAGGGCCACTGGACCGATGGCTGGGACGGCTACAGCGCCACGCGCACGCGGTTGCTCAACCATATCGATGCAAGCCGGGTACCCAACCCCGTGTTTTTTGGCGGCGATATTCATTCGTTCTGGACCACCGACCTGCAGGTGGCGAACAAGACCGTGGCCACGGAGTTCGTGGGCACCTCGGTGACGTCGGATGGGCCGCCGTACGAGGCGTTCAAAGCGATCCTGCCGTTGAACCCGCATGTGCGGTTCTTCGACAGTCGGCAACGGGGTTATGTGTCGGTGACCTTGGGCCAACGGCAGATGGAGACGCGCTTTCAGGTAGTGTCGGATTGTAGGGATCCGGCGGCGACGGTGTCGACGCTCAAGCGCTTCGTCGTCGAAGATGGGCGCACTGGCGCGCAGGACGCCTGACGTGGCAATACCTGCGGAAGCTGGCTCACTGGCAAGCCAGCCCCCACACGCCAACGGTGTCAGGTCAGGGCTTCGAAGCCTTCCCGAATCCTGGCCTCAGGCAGGCCATCGGCGATGAACACCATCACGCTCTCACGCGCCTCGCCCTCGGCCCATTCGCTGTCCCAGTCAAAGCCATACAGCTTCAACACGCCCTGGAACACCAGGCGCCGATCTTCCCCGGCGATGCTCAGCACGCCCTTGTAGCGCAGCAACTGCCGCCCATGGTCCTCCAGCAACTGGTTCATGAAGTCGCTGAGGCGGTCGATATCCAGCGGCTTGTCGGTGCGCAACACCATGCTGGATATGCGGTCGACGCTGGCTGCTGCTACCACCGGCCGCAAGCTCAGGCTGCCATTGAGGTTGAAACCGCGCACATCCAGCAGCTCGGCCAGGTCGATACGGCCATGTTCCACCACGTGTACCGGTGCGCGGCGGTTGATGCGGGTCAGGCGCTGGCTCAGGGCTTCGAAGGCTTGGGGCGTGACCAGGTCGGTCTTGCTCACCAGCAGCCGGTCGGCAAAGCCTACCTGGGCCTGGGCGATGGTCTCGGCCAGGTGCACGTCGGCGTTGGCGGCGTCCACCAGGGTGATGATGCCGTCCAGGATATAGCGCTCGCGCAGCTCTTCATCGATGAAAAAAGTCTGCGCCACCGGGGCCGGGTCCGCCAGGCCGGTGCATTCGATCACCAGGCGGTCGAACGCGATCTCGCCACTGTCCAGGCGCTCCAGCAGCAGGTACAGGGCCTTGGTCAGGTCGGTGTGAATGGTGCAGCACACACAGCCGTTGGCCAGGGTCATGACCTGCACCGGGGCATCGCCGAGCAGTTGGGTGTCGATGCCAGCGTCACTGAACTCGTTCTCGATGACCGCGAGCTTCAGGCCGTGTTCGGCCTTGAGCAGGTGGCGCAGCAAGGTGGTCTTGCCAGCGCCCAGGAAGCCGCTGAGGATGGTGACGGGGATGGGGGAAGACAACATCGATTCTCCAGGTTTCAAGCCTTCCCATGCAGGACCGGGCGAAGCTCGGGAAACAGGCGACGCGGTGTACCAGAGGGTATCGCAGCGTCTGTTTCCCGAGCTTCGCCCGGTCCCGGAGGGGTCAGCAGGTAAAGTCCTTAACTCAACAACACTTCGGCCCGCCCTTGCCGCCGTAGCGGGCCTCCTGGCGTTCGCGGAAGAACGCCTCGTAGTCCATCACCGGCTTGTCCGGGTGCTTGGTCTGCATGTGCTCTACGTAGTTGTCGTAGTCGGGCATGCCTACCATCAGGCGGGCGGCCTGCCCCAGGTATTTGCCAAGCCGGCTCAGGTCATTGAACATGTCTGCCTACCTCGTTGGTCACGCACCAGGTACCGTCTGGAAAGGTGCTTCCTTGTCGGTACGCTCCTTCTTGCCCCACGCGGCGATGCTGACCTTGATGGCATACACCAGGATCGCGAACACCACGAACAGGAACAGCCCGGTCAGTGTCGCGTTGGTGTAGGCATTGAAGATCACGTGTTGCATCTGGTCGATGTCCTTGGCCGGGGCAATCACTTGCCCGGCGTCCAGCGCGGCGCTGTATTTCTTGGCCAGGGCCAGGAAACCCACCGCCGGGTTGGCGTCGAACAGCTTGATGAAGCCGGCCGTCGTGGTGCACACCAGCAACCACACCGCTGGAATCAACGGCACCCAGATGTAGCGCTGGCGCTTCATCTTGATCAGTACCACCACGCCCAGCATCAGCGCGATGCCGGCCAGCATCTGGTTGGAAATACCGAACAGCGGCCACAAGGTATTGATGCCGCCCAGCGGGTCGACCACGCCCTGATACAGCAGGTAGCCCCACAGCGCCACGCAACCCGCCGTGCCGATGATGTTGGCCGTCCACGATTCAGTGCGCTTGAGCGCTGGCACGAACGAGCCCAGCAAGTCCTGCAGCATGAAACGCCCGGCACGGGTACCGGCGTCTACCGCGGTGAGGATGAACAGCGCCTCGAACAGGATCGCGAAGTGGTACCAGAACGCCATGGTGTTCTCACCCGGCAGCACGTGGTGCAGGATCTGCGCGATACCCACGGCCAGGGTCGGCGCACCACCGGCGCGGGCCAGAATGGTGTTCTCACCAATGTCATGGGCCACGGCCTGCAGGGCATCCGGGGTAATGGCAAAGCCCCAGTTGCTGACCGCGGTCGCTACCGCCACCACGTCAGTCCCTACTACGGCGGGCGGGCTGTTCATGGCGAAGTACACACCTGGCTCGATCACCGACGCGGCAACCATGGCCATGATGGCCACGAACGACTCCATCAGCATGCCGCCGTAACCGATGTAGCGGGCGTTGACTTCGTTATCCAGCAGCTTGGGCGTGGTGCCCGAGGAAATCAGGGCGTGGAAACCCGACACCGCGCCACAGGCGATGGTGATGAACAGGAACGGGAACAGGCCGCCCTTCCACACCGGGCCGGTGCCGTCGATGAACTGGGTCAGTGCCGGCATTTTCAGCAGCGGCGTGGTGATCAGAATGCCGATCGCCAGAGCGATGATGGTACCGATCTTCAGGAAGGTCGACAGGTAGTCACGCGGCGCCAGCACCAGCCATACCGGCAGTACCGCCGAGACCGCGCCATAGCCGATCAGCATCCAGGTAATCTGGATACCGGTAAAGCTGAACGCCTTGTTCCACTGCGGGTCTGCAGCGATCTGGCCCCCCAGCCAGATGGAGCCCAGCAGCAACAGCACGCCGATGATCGAGATCTCACCAATGCGGCCCGGGCGGATATAGCGCATGTACACGCCCATGAACATCGCGATGGGGATGGTCGCCATTACCGTGAACATACCCCATGGGCTGTCGGCAAGGGCCTTGACCACGATCAGCGCCAGCACGGCCAGGATGATGATCATGATCAGGAAGCAGCCGAACAGGGCGATGGTGCCCGGAATGCGGCCCATCTCCTCGCGCACCATGTCGCCCAGCGAACGACCGTTGCGGCGGGTGGACATGAACAGCACCAGGAAGTCCTGCACGGCGCCGGCCAGCACCACGCCGGCGATCAGCCACAGGGTACCCGGCAGGTAACCCATCTGCGCGGCCAGTACCGGGCCCACCAATGGGCCGGCGCCAGCGATGGCGGCAAAGTGGTGACCGAAAAGAATATGTTTGTTGGTCGGCACATAGTCCAGACCGTCGTTGTTGAGCACGGCCGGCGTAGCGCGGCGCGGGTCCAGTTGCATCACGGTGTTGGCGATGAAAAGGCTGTAGTAACGATAGGCAACGAGGTAAATCGCCACTGCCGCCACCACAATCCACAGTGCGTTGACCGCTTCGCCACGGCGCAGTGCCACGACGCCGAGGGCGCACGCTCCTAATGCTGCCACCACGAGCCATGGCAGATGGCGCAGCAGACTATTGTTGTTGTTCATTTTTTTTATTCCAACCAAGTGGATACGAAAGTCAGCCCTGCGAGTCTAGCGGCACTCGTGGGAAAGACCACCCCCCACGTTGGTCTAGAGCCTTCTTTTACAGGATGACTGTCATTTTTATCCGCCCTTGGCTGGCACTTGGCAAGTACCAGCAGACCAGTGAACACCGCGGCCAAAAGCCGGTCGCACTAAGTAAGCCCACCGCACAGGTAACGCCCCATGCCCAAGGCTCCGTTTCCACCGCCGCTGCTGTACCTGACCTTCATCGCCGTAGCCATCGCCCTGAGCTACGCCCTGCCCTTGCCCATCCCGGACACCAGCTGGACCCGGGCCACAGGGGCGGCCCTGATCATTCTCGGCCAGGGCCTGTCGTTCTGGGCCATGCTGCGCTTTCGCCGCCAGCACACCACCGCCAGCAACTTCGACACCCCCGACCAGTTGCTGCAAAGCGGCCCCTTCGCGGTGTCCCGCAACCCGGTGAACCTGGGCGACACCCTGAGCTATTGCGGCATCGGCGTGTTGCTGAGCAGCGTCTGGCCTTGGCTGCTGCTACCCGCCTTGATCGCCATCATGAACCGCGCCGTCATCCGCCCCGACGAGGCACAACTGGAGCGCACCTTTGGCGACGCCTATCGTCAGTATTGTCGACGGGTTCGAAGATGGCTTTGAGACACTAGGCTATAGTCAGTGGAATCGCAGAGGGCCGCACCCATGACCGATAGCCACGACGACCGCCGCCGTTTCAAGCGCGTCGCCTTCGACGCCAAAACCGAAATCAGCCAGGGCGACCGTACCTGGCCGGCGAAACTGATCGACCTGTCCCTGCGCGGCGCCCTGATCGACCGCCCTGCGGATTGGGAAGCCGCCGACCTCGAGAAGCATTTCCTGATCAAGATTCACCTCACCGACCTGATCGAAGTGCGCATGGATGCGGAGCTGCGTCATGAAGAGCATGGGCATCTGGGGTTTGCATGCCTGCACATTGGGCTGGAGGATATTGGCCATTTGCGGCGAATCATTGAGTTGAATCTGGGGGATATGGAGGAGTTGGAGCGGGAGTTGGGGGCATTGGTGGAGGTTTGAGGGAGCGCGCTAATGCGTCGTACCTTTACCCCAGAGTTCAAGCGCGAGGCTGCGTGCCTGGTGCTCGACCAAGGCTACAGCCATACCGAAGCAGCCCGATCGCTTGGGCTGGTTGAGTCGGCCTTGCGTCGTTGGGTGAACCAGCTCTAGCAGGAACGCGGCGGTGTCAGGGTGTCAGATCAAGTCGAGACCTCTACAGATAACGCAACACTGCACATGGCCGCTGTTAGATAAACAATCCTATTGGTTAGGATTGGTAATCATCAAACTCCCAGGCAAATATCTTTCCCAGCTTTATCACGATAGTTTCCCAGCTATCCCCCTCGCAGCGACTCACATACTCATGAATCAATCCATTAATAGTCGAAAAATCATATTCTCGAACAATTAATAGACCTCTCCCCCAATGAGGCTCCCACATTGTCTCTTCCAACCACTTTGGAGTGCAGATGAAAAGTTCAAAATCATCTGCCCCTTGCGTACTGTCAAGCCCAATTCGAATACGAAGACTTAAAGAAAAATTGTATACATTCTCAGGGACGTAGATCTCGACATCAAAAAAATCATTAGAAATACTTTTTATAACAGCACGCATCATTCCTCCTAGTCAGCCACATTCAGATGGCCGTTACTTACTTTTACGCGCTGACCTGTCACCGGGTTGATGTTGTACATTTCGAAATTGGCCTGCACGCCTGTCGTTGCAAAAAATTAATCTTTGGGTGTCGGCGGCCTATATACACGAGTGCCGTCTGCGCCAACCAAACCAAGCCCATCACTTGTTTTTGTCGCACAACCTCCAACCCAGGTTTTACCCAACTGATTAGCTTCGAAAGATGTACCTTGACCTATAGAGAAGTTCAGATTTTCGTTCCACTGCCGTTCACAGCCGCAGCTAATCTTGAGTCCTGAGCCGCAATATTGCTCAGGTTTTCTTGTATCAGTTGATCCTTCGGCTTTGGGTACAAGGCCGCATTTTCAGCGTCGGAGCTAGCAGCTCCACCTTTTGCACCTCCACTAACAACATCCGCTCCAACCGCTCTCGGCTGACCACCCACGTAACGCTGCCAATCCGAATTGGTAAGGATCAGCGTTCATCTCGTCCGTAATAGTGGTAAGACAGTAGCTTTGGGAGCTTCCTCTATCGCTTTTGCGCTACCCAATTCACCCCGAGCCGCGCTCTTCGCAGATGCCCCAGCCGCCCGAGCCTCCGCGAGCGCCTGCAAAACAGCCCGCACCCCGCCCTTCGCCGCGCTGGCCTCGGGCACGCCCGCCAACAGCACATCCAAGTCTACGGTGGTGGTATCCACCCAACCAGTGGCGTAACGCTCCAACTCGTGCCAGTGATCTGCATTCAGGTCCGCGTCGTTAGAGATAGCGCCTATCTCGCTTTTTCAAGCTGAGCATATTGAAAACTACGCTTGGCGAATATCAGATAAAAAATCATAAAATTCTTTTTCTGTCATATCAAACTCTGGCCCTTCGACCACTGCCATTAGTGACAACAACGCAATGTCTAAAGCTTTTGTAAGAGAAAGTTTTGGATCTTGGTAAATATCAAGTGCCTCTTTTGATATTTTAAAAATATCAAATCCATCAGCAACTGCTCTTTTAAGTCTGTCAGCCACTATATCTCCCATGCTCATTGCTGCCCCCAACTCTTTAACTCCGCTCCGGTCGGAGGATAGTGCTGAGCATCAACCGGCTGCCCATTAATACTTTTCGGGTGGACACGGATTACTTCTCCTGCATCGTCATAGCTTTCCATCCATTGCCTCGTACTGCCCGACACATTGCCCATTGACAAGCTCCGTGTATTGACGCTCAGCAGACGAAGTATTCCCATTCATCCCACGCACAACACTTTCGTAACTCTGCGCCTTGTCGATTGCCCGACTACCACTCACAGCAATGGGATCGGTTGTTTCCAGCGCAGTGCCTGCGCCTTTTGCACCTACTCAGAAGTAATTTTCAACTCACTCCATAGTGGTTTTAGTCCTAGACTTTCCATATAAGTCCCATAGTCGAAAAAGTCCCTAACCCCAATGTCTTCGTATAAAAACCATGAGGCCTCGCACTCTTGACATACGAACAAGCAAGTGTTGTCAGCTATAATTTCAGCCTTGACAATATCTCCCTGCTCACACCTTGGACACAACATCTAAAACTTCTCTATTTAACAGGTCAGGAACAACCCCTACCCCGCCGGGTGGGTCGTATATGGTGGTGTTGGCCGAGTTGAGCAGCGCGCTGTGCTTGAACTGCTCGGGCGTGGCGCTGAATTCATAGACCACTGCGCCATCGGCGATGACCGGTTTGCCGTCCTCCCAGGTCAGCAAGACCTTGGCGCTTTGCAGGTCTTGCACCACTGAGCGTGCTTTGGCCAGGTCGTCAGCCAACGCCACCCCCTCGGGGTTGCCGTCGCTGTACTGCGCCATGATGGCGGTGTGGCGGGCATTGTCGCGCTGGTCGATGTCACCGCCTGCAGGAAATGCACTAATAACCTTTCCTGTAGCCGGCTGATATACAACTCGCACTCGTACGCCATCACGAGTTTCATAAGCGACCCATTTAGCATCATCTCCTTTAGCTGTATAAGTCCCACCGGCTCCAGTTTGCGAGTACCACTTAGTACTCGGAGATGTCGCGATATCGCCGACCGCATCAACAATCTTATCTCCTGACCAACTTTCAGAAAAAAACTGTCTTCCCTTCCTGTCCCGGCCACATATGTCCACCACTGTCTGACTTATCACCGTACAGAATATGTTGCTTTGCCTCAGGAGAAAGAATATCAACGCAATCCTTTCCAAGTCATTTTGCACCATCTAAAACCGTCAACTCAATCCAAATAAAATCCGCCTGAGAGCACGTTGTTTTTCTACGGCTGAACCATCAGAAAAAACCTTATCAGACGTTATAATTTTAAAAAACCTATCACACTCATAAACTTTAATTCCCTGGCTCTCCAACAACGAAATGCTGGCAATTCTATCCACGCCAGCTCTCTCCCAGAATAGGTTACCTAGCCACATAGTGCTTCCAATCGCCTCAATATATCCTTGCCTGAGCACGTTACGGCCAGGGTTCCCCGAGGTATCAATTTCCATTTGATCCAAGGGGGGAGGCAAGCCATTAGACTTCATTGGAAGCCCTGTAAGAGGGCGACCCACGCATTCATACTCTAGAGGATCTGTAGCGTTCTGCCAAAAATCATATTCGACATCAGAAACCCATGCCTGAATAAAACCTTCAACACAGAGAATAGGCTTTATTCCCTCTTCCAACTTAGTATTACTATGACCCTCTGATTCTTCTATTACCAAAAAGCAATAACCCAGTGCCGGAAGCAACCCGAATCGGAGCTCAAACCCACCAGACACCAAACCACTAGGCCACGATTTCTTTTTCAAAATTTTCTTTTCAAGCGTTTTGACATCAACCTTAAACCCATGCAGAAAAAATACCTTGGGTGAGGAAAACTTACTTAAAAGCTCTTCAACCAGAGCCAGCATCTGCAAACCACTGATTGACTCGACATCAAAAACGAACTTGAACCGCTTCATCCTTGAATTCTTTAACAACCACTTTGACATTATATTCACGGCCGAATTCGATAAGCGGCCTAGCAGCGGCCGAGCCACCAGGCTGAACTCGCAGGTCAAATTTACCGGCGCGATTTCTAATCCTTTTTCCCCAACTAAATTTTAAGGGACATAGAAAAATCCGCGCCGAGTTCATTCCTCAAGCTTTCAGCTAATCGCTCTCCCTCTCGCTTGAATTCGCGCTCTAGCTCCTCACTCTTGAACCCAGAGTTTGGCGGATAATCAGCATCCAGTGTTTCATCGTATATAGCGGCCCACTTTGATAGACGCAGCTGAAGCTCATCAGAAATAGGAAGCTCGCAAGGAGCTATGTCCCCATACCCATCGGGGGACATATTCCAAAGCGGATGACACTGATAATCCGCCATCAACTTTATATTTTTCACTTAACGCCCCCTCGGATTTGCACCAACGACAAAACCGAGCTTATATCACAAGACTTTCATCTGCCTAGCTATTTTTCTGGCCGAGTGACGTATTTTTTGAGTCTCTCCAGACTTACTCAACGCATCCAGCTCCGCCTCCAAACTATTAGATCTCGAAACGAACAAAGCCCATTTCAATGCCAAGCCAGACCAATACTCACTGCGACTTCTAAGGCCTGCCAATACAACTTTCTCAAACGGGAATAAATCTACGAACTCCTCGGACAGCCCATAACCTTTGAGCCCATCAACCATCTTGCAACGAACCACTTCTGGTAGCTCTTCTAAAACTGGTAAAAAAAATACACACTCCGTTTCGTCATTGACTGTCTGAACGACAGACTCTATCGATCTAGCCCAAAGCCCCTTGGAAGTAATCCCCAAAATAAAGCGCCCCCTACACAACGTTGCGACAGGAAGCCAACTCAAATGAGCTCCTCCAGAGTTATACTCAATTTTACTTACCCACTGAGTCTCTAGTTTACCGAGCTCCATCAATAGCTTTTTTTTAAGCTCATCTATCATCTAGATATCCCAGGAGTATGAGTAAGGTTTACGCCATGGCTTCTCATAAACGATTTAAACTGCTCACGAAGCTCGGGAGTCCAGTTCATGCCGTAATGTCCGTTCCACTCATAGGTTCGAAGCACTCCATTCTCCCTCCAAATCCCGCCTCCGACGATCGCGTCGGATGAAGGGATTTTTCCAGCATCTAATATCCCATCATGCCCAAACCGATTCTGTCCCATGATAAATCGTTGACTAGCTGGATCCTAAATAAAGTCAATAGGTTTGGAGTTACTCAGCCCTTGTACAGCTCTGGAGGAAGAATATGCGTCACTGACCTCTAAGAAACCCTTAGCTGGCCCACTACCATTTGCCGGAAGTTTTGCCCCTCCACTAACAACATCCGCTCCAACCGCTCTCGGCTCACCATGTAGTGGTCAACTGATCCCGGACACTGCGTTAAGTTTTTCCTCGGCAACGGCAGGCGCCAAGCCGTCGTTGAACTGATGTGGTCGCCGCCAGTTGTACCGCTCCATCAGGAAACGTCCAATATCTTGTTTAGCCAACACGGCGCTCATGTAGCCCACCGTCGGTATCCATTCAGTTTTCAGGCTACGAAATAGCCGCTCCATCGGCGCGTTGTCGTGGCAGTTGCCGCGCCGACTCATGCTCTGTGTGAAGCGGTATCGCCATAGTCTCTGGCGGAAACTTCGACTGCCGTATTGGCTGCCCTGATCGCTGTGAAATAGCACATCCTGAGGCCGGCCACGCTGCTCATAGGCCATATCCAATGCCTTGATCACCAAGTCAGCGTCAGGCTTGACTGAGAACGCCCAGCCTACGACCCGGCGCGCATACAGATCGATCACCGCTGCCAGATAGTGCCATCGACCTTCGGCCCAAACGTACGTGATGTCACCGCACCAGACCTTGTTGGGGGATGCCACGCTGAACTCTCGATCAAGTACGTTCGGTATATCAGGTCGCTCCACGGTGGCCTTTTTGTAGGCATGGGAGCCCGGTTGTTTGCTGATCAGGTTCATCTCGCGCATCAACTTACGTACCTTGAATCGCCCGATTTGCATGCCGTCCTCTTTCATCATCAGCATGATGCTTCTACTGCCCGCAGCGCTTCGGCTTTGAGTAAACAGTTCGTTCACGCGGCTGCGCAAAATCACCCGTTCGGCATCAGGGGATCGGCGTTTTCGACAGTATGCGTAGTAGCAAGATCGGGTGACTTCAAATACCGAGCACAACAGATCAACCGGCTCCTCGGAGCGAAGCTGATCGACTAACGCGAGCGCTCGTGCTCCTCGGCCATCAAGAGCGCGGTAGCCTTTTTTAGGATCGATTTCTCCCGTTCCAGACGATTGATTCGGGCTTCCAATTCTTGGATTTTTTGCTGCTCAGGTGTTAACGCTTTGCTGGTCGGGGTGACACCGCCACGTTCTTGCTGGAGCTGGTTCACCCAACGACGCAAGGCCGACTCAACCAGCCCAAGCGACCGGGCTGCCTCGATGTGGCTGTAGCCCTGGTCGAGCACCAGGCTGGCGGCTTCACGTTTGAATTCGGGGGTAAAGGTACGTCGTTGCTTGGTCATCGGACACCTCTCTGTGGCGAGTATTCTCGCCTAAATGGGTGTCCGGTTTCATTAGACCACTACACCACCCACGTAACGCTGCCAATCCGGATGGTAAGGATCAGCCCTCATCTCGTCCGTGATAGTGGTAAGACTAGTAGCTTTGGGAGCTTCCTCTATCGCTTTTGCGCTACCCAATTCACCCGGAGCCGCGCTCTGCGCAGATGCCTCAGCTGCCCGAGCCTCCGCTACCGCCTTTGCACTACCCAACTCAACCTGAGCCGCGCTCTTCGCAGACGCCCCAGCTGCCCGAGCCTCCGCGAGCGCCTGCAAAACAGCCCGTACCCCGCCCTTCGCCGCGCTGGCCCCGGGCACGACCGCCAACAGCACATCCAAGTCTACGGTGCTGGTATCCACCCCACCAGTGGCGTAACGCTCCAACGCCTGCCATTGATCTGCATTCAGGTCCGCGTCGTTAGAGATAGTGCCTATCTCGCTTTTTCAAGCTGAGCATATTGAAAAACTACGCCTGGCGAATATCAGATAAAAAATCATAAAATTCTTTTTCTGTCATCTCAAACTCTGGCCCTTCGACCATTGCCATTAGTGACAACAACGCACTGTCTAAAGCTTTTGTAAGAGAGAGGTTTGGATCCTGGTAAATATCAAGTGCCTCTTTTGATATTTTAAAAATATCAAATCCATCAGCAACTGCTCTTCTAAGTCTGTCAGCCACTATATCTTCCATGCTCATTGCTGCCCCCAACTCTTTAACTCCGCTCCGGTCGGAGGATAGTGCTGAGCATCAACCGGCTGCCCATTAATACTTTTCGGGTGGACACGGATTACTTCTCCTGCATGGTCATAGCTTTCCATCCATTGCCTCGTACTGCCCGTTCTAGGATCAAACTCCGTGGCGAAAGAAGCACCTCGAGTAGGTCCTTTTGTCCTTGCAGGAACCTCTTGTGTGTAGTAATGAATACGGCCATCAGGCAGTGTTCTAGTGACCGTTGCTGTCTCTTGAGCTTTTTGTAGTCCTGATAGTTTCGCTCTCAATGCAGCTTGGGCATTTGTGTGGCTTAGCTACAACTTCTCCCGTTGTAGCAGTAGCGTTTGCATCTCCACTAACAACATCCGCTCCAACCGCTCTCGCCTCACCACCCACTCGAGCGGCGAACGAAGAACCGAGACTGGTGCTGAGTGAAGCCTATGCAGAATAACCACCCATAAATTTTCGACGCACACAATATCTTTGCAAAAGTACTCCAACCACGACTAGCAACATCAATATCGCCAGAGTTTATTACATACCTATCCATTGACCTAATCCAGGCTTCCATTGCAGCTAAAAACCTCTTTAAGCCCGCGTTTTCCCAATCATCGGAATTAAGTATCATCTCCTCTCTAAACTCTCCAAAGCGGATGATAGCTTTTGGCCTGCGGCTCCTATTTCTTTTGCACCAACTAAACTCTCACTTCAAGAAGTAAAATCTTACTATCAGAAAATCTAACCATGTCATCTACAACTGATAGACACTCACCAGACTCAATCACACTAAGCCCGCAGCTTCCAAAATTCAAATACACTCCAATACAACCTTCTTCGACATCACTAATCCTGTACTCATATACCGACAAAATTTTCAACCCTAGATACTTATCCAACCCACTTAACGACTTAATCGGGTACGCAAAATCGTCATTTATCTCAGACAACTCCAGCAATTCCGGATCCGAATCCAACTTCAAAAACCTTGACACGCCCTCGCTAATTGTTAATGACACCCACCCAGAGTTAGAAACATTAAAAAACAATACCAAAAACTCACAAACCAAATTTCCAGTCATAAAGAATGAGCGAAATCTGACATCATGCAATACCTCATTGATCAGCACAGCTTTTCGCCTCCATATTAAAATTTAGACGACTTCTCTGGAATCAGCGTATCAAACTCGTACTTCCCATCTGGCAATACTCGCAGACTTACGGTGCTATTAGTTTTGACGCTGTACACATGAATGAGGTCATAATTTCCTCGCACAGTTGAGCTGGGGATCAATGGACTCACAGACGTAACGTTCTCTAAGGTTTCTTTAACCGTCGCTTTAGCCAGCTCTACACCGGCCCTGCTTGTTTCATAGGGCAGCCGACCCTCACCAATTTTTGTTCCCAGTTTTTTGTTGAGGTTAGACGACTGTGCTGCAAAGAAGTCATCTACCTCTCCAAAACCAGGAACCTTCTGAATCCCTTTTGCACCTCCACTAACAACATCCGCTCCAACCGCTCTCGGCTCACCACCCACGTAACGCTGCCAATCCGGATGGTAAGGATCAGCGTTCATCTCGTCCGTGATAGTGGTAAGACTAGTAGCTTTGGGAGCTTCCTCTATCGCTTTTGCGCTACCCAATTCACCCGGAGCCGCGCTCTGCGCAGACGCCTCACCCGCCCGAGCCTCCGTTACCGCCTTTGCACTACCCAACTCAACCTGAGCCGCGCTCTTCGCAGACGCCCCAGCCGCCCGAGCCTCCGCGAGCGCCTGCAAAACAGCTCGCACCCCGCCCTTCGCCGCGCTAGCCCCGGGCACTACCGCCAACAGCACATCCAAGTCTACGGTGCTGGTATCCACCCCTCCAGTGGCGTAACGCTCCAACGCGTGCCATTGATCTGCATTCAGGTCCGCGTCGTTGGAAATAGCGCCTATCTCGCGAAGCTTTTTGGTCGCCACCGACTCGCCATACTGCTCGACCCACTTGTCGGGAACAACCCCTACGCCGCCGGGCGGGTCGTAGGTGGTGGTGTTGGCCGAGTTGAACAGCGCGCTGTCCTTGAACTGCTCGGGCGTGGCGCTGAATTCGTAGACCACGGCGCCATCGGCGATGACCGGCTTGCCGTCCTCCCAGGTCAGCAAGACCTTGGCGTTTTGCAGGTCTTGCACCACTGAGCGTGCTTTGGCCAGGTCGTCAGCCAACGCCACCCCCTCGGGGTTGCCGTCGCCGTACTGCGCCATGATGGCGGTGAGGCGGGCATTGTCGCGCTGGTCGATGTCACCGCCTGCCACCAGGGTGAGCAGCATGTCCCAACTGAAACCGGTGCGGCTCTTGCCCACCGTCTCGTCGAGTGTGGTTGCCGCCTGCGCCAGCTTCTCTTCTTCTTTTGCGTGAAGCTTGCGGTTGTAGGACTGCGCATTACCCGCGATTTCGGAGCCGAGGGCGACGTCCCCGCCAGCCCCTGCCGCCACCACCAAGCCGACGAGCTTGGAGGCGGCGTTGACCAGCCGATCATGCTCAGCCTGATCGGCACCCTGGAAAAGGGTGCAGATAGGGTGCAAAAACACCAGCGCAAGGCCGGTGCCAGATCAACTCAGACCCCTTAAATTTTATAATGAAACTCACCTACCTGTTTCATCTATCAGCTTTTGTTACATTAGAGTAACAACCAAACTCGGGGATTTTTTCATAATTTCGAGACGGTTCGAAACTTGATCTAGCCTCTTCAATCTCATGAGGATTAAATTTTTCTCGCCTAATAACAAGGCCGCCTTCCTCATTGAAAATGTAGGACTCCCCACCTATGACCTCGTCTCCATCCCCTTCAAACTCACGATGAGTCGCCATAGTTAAAAATAAGCTATCCGTATCTGTTACTTGAAATTGGTAGGTCAGATACTCACGACATTTTTTATCTAAAAAACCGACACCAACCATTCCTTTATCTATGGAGAACTCAACAAAGCAAGATGGCGCAGAGTCCGACCCAATGAGAGCCGTATATGATTCACCCGAGAGATGCCTAGAATGTGCCAGAGATTCATCCATAGGCTCTATCGCAAACTTTTTCATCCGAAACCAAGACTTACAATAATAAATAGGCAGCCCCATCAACACACCTTCCCATTAGTATCTCTAACTAAAACTCCTGCTTTATTTGCAGAGTCCAAGATGATTTTTGGAACTACTCCATTCTGTGGAGGAACCTCCAGAATAACAGTACCTTGCAATTTTTGGCCACCCAAAGCCCACCAGAAGGGTATTTCGTAATGGCCTCACTTATGTAGCTCTTTGCTGTCGCCTCTGAAACCTCAGAAAGCCGTGTCAATTTACGAGAGACGATTTCGCCTTTTATGGGATTATACGAATCAACACGATAATAGCCACTCCCGTCAGGTCGCTGAATATAAACTTCGTTATTCGGGTAGTTTTTAGACTGTACCTTATTAAACTCATTACCCGCATCAAGGCGCTGCAACCATTCAGGTTTAGACGATGGAGCTACAACATCATCTACTTTTTCTGCAGCACCGCCTGTAGCTTTTGCACCTCCACTAACAACATCCGCTCCAACCGCTCTCGGCTCACCACCCACGTAACGCTGCCAATCCGGATGGTACGCATCAGCGCTCATCTCGTCCGTTACAGCGGTAAGACTAGTAGCTTTGGGAGCTTCCTCTATCGCGTTTGCGCTACCCAATTCACCTGGAGCCGTGCGCTGCGCAGACGCCTCACCCGCCCGAGCCTCCGCTACCGCCTTTGCACTACCCAACTCAACCTGAGCTGCGCTCTTCGCAGACGCCCCAGCTGCCCGAGCCTCCGCGAGCGCCTGCAAAACAGCCCGTACCCCGCCCTTCGCCGCGCTGGCTCCGGGCACTACCGCCAACAGCACATCCAAGCCTACGGTGCTGGTATCCACCCCACCAATGGCGTAACGCTCCAACGCGTGCCAGTGATCTGCATTCAGGTCCGCGTCGTTAGAGATAGTGCCTATCTCGCTTTCTCAAGCTGAGCATATTGAAAAACTACGCCCGGCGAATATCAGATAAAAAACCATAAAATTCTTTTTCTGTCATCTCAAACTCTGGCCCTTCGACCATTGCCATTAGTGACAACAACGCAATGTCTAAAGCTTTTGTAAGAGAAAGGTTTGGATCTTGGTAAATATCAAGTGCCTCTTTTGATATTTTAAAAATATCAAATCCATCAGCAATTGCTCTTCTAAGTCTGTCAGCCACTATATCTTCCATGCTCATTGCTGCCCCCAAATTTTTAACTCCGCTCCGGTCGGAGGATAGTGCTGAGCATCAACCGGCTGCCCATTAATACTTTTCGGGTGGACACGGATTACTTCTCCTGCATGGGCATAGCTTTCCATCCATTGCCTCGTACTGCCCGACACATTGCCCATTGACAAGCGCCGTGTATTGACGTTCAGCAGACGAAGTATTCCCATACATCCCACGCACAACACTTTCGTAACTCTGCGCCTTGTCGATTGCCCGACTACCACTCACAGCAATGGGATCGGTTGCTTCCAGCGCAGTACCTACGCCTTTTGCACCAACTAACTTATAGCTCTTTACTGCTTCAACCCCAGCAGGGTGTTGGCGGAGGAATTAAAAACCACTTCCCTTTTCCCCGACCTACTACCAGAGCCCATAAAAACCTTCACTCTTCATCCCAAAAATTTCCTGGCGGCGCATATTCACCACCTTTCAAGACAGCACACCACCCAAAGTTTGCGTAAAACATTTCGAGATCAATGACCTTATAAACATTGCTCTCAACTTTCCTTAAAGTAATCAGGCTATTCGCATAGTGAGTATATTGCCCTCCCCCGCTCGCAATAGCTCTTAACTCCAACTCGTTACGATCCCATTCGAACACAGTTCCAGATGATTCTGGAACAGTATCCGAAAAACAGATCTCAAATTCTCTGGATATTTTGCACAAGCAAGGAATTCGCGCTTGCCTTAACAAATTCTCGGTATGCATATTTTGGGGAAACCTGATATTTAATTTCATTTCAACGCGCTCCGAGGAACAACAACCTCACCCGAAAAATTTCTTTCAAAGGTGGTTATAGGACTGAAATACTGCTTACCATGCGGGTCGCGAATAGCTACAACAGAAATACCATTCCTAGTAGTAATCCCATCTACTACAACAAAATGGGAAAACCCAGAATTTCCCGCACCATCAACAACACGAACAACTACTGGAGTTCCACTTGAGGTGTATCTAGCTAAGTCAGCAACATTCCTGTTCCCAAAGGCACTTGCAGGAACACCTTCAGACTTCATCAGGCTAGCAACATCCTGAGCAAAAATCCCTTTTTCAGAGGGCGGGAGTTTTCGGATAAGAGTTCCCACATCAACTTCTTTACCCAATGTATTCAGAACCATCCCACAAGAGTTGTGACCGCAAGTAGGCACAGCTCCTTGATTCACGACCAGACGATCACCGCCTCTAGGTATCGCATCATCAAGCAATGGATTTCTAGCTCCCGTGCCAGCAACTTCGCCAGCAGTCCCCGTCGCAGACGCCTCACCCGCCCGAGCCTCCGCTACCGCCTTTGCACTACCCAACTCAACTTGAGCCGCGCTCTTCGCAGACGCCCCAGCCGCCCGAGCCTCCGCGAGCGCCTGCAAAACAGCCCGCACCCCGCCCTTCGCCGCGCTGGCCCCGGGCACGACCGCCAACAGCACATCCAAGTCTACGGTGCTGGTATCCACCCCACCAGTGGCGTAACGCTCCAACGCCTGCCATTGATCTGCATTCAGGTCCGCGTCGTTGGAAATAGCGCCTATCTCGCGAAGCTTTTTGGTCGCCACCGACTCGCCATACTGCTCGACCCACTTGTCCGGAACAACCCCTACGCCGCCGGGCGGGTCGTAGGTGGTGGTGTTGGCCGAGTTGAACAGCGCGCTGTCCTTGAACTGCTCGGGCGTGGCGCTGAATTCGTAGACCACGGCGCCATCGGCGATGACCGGCTTGCCGTCCTCCCAGGTCAGCAAGACCTTGGCGTTTTGCAGGTCTTGCACCACTGAGCGTGCTTTGGCCAGGTCGTCAGCCAACGCCACCCCCTCGGGGTTGCCGTCGCCGTACTGCGCCATGATGGCGGTGAGGCGGGCATTGTCGCGCTGGTCGATGTCACCGCCTGCCACCAGGGTGAGCAGCATGTCCCAACTGAAACCGGTGCGGCTCTTGCCCACCGTCTCGTCGAGTGTGGTTGCCGCCTGCGCCAGCTTCTCTTCTTCTTTTGCGTGAAGCTTGCGGTTGTAGGACTGCGCATTACCCGCGATTTCGGAGCCGAGGGCGACGTCCCCGCCAGCCCCTGCCGCCGCCACCAGGCCGACGAGCTTGGAAGCGGCGTTGACCAGCCGATCATGCTCAGCCTGATCAGCACCCTGGAGGAACGGCAGGCTGTCCAGCGTTTCAATCAGTGCCTCGTTCGCCCCCGCGGCGAGTGCGCCGGTTTTGAAGTCGCCGCCCATCGCTTCGGCAAGCAAGCCGCCCGCCAACGCGTGAATAGCGGTTTTACCCAGCCCACTGTCGGGTAGCTGAAGTGTGTCGCCAAGATCGCCGACATTGGTGAAGACTGTGGCCTGCAGCATGTCGAAGACGCTGCTGAGCATGGCGTCGCTGAACTTGCCCTGCCCCAGGGCCTGGGACAGCCCTCCCCGAACCACACCGCCCGCCAGTTGAATCGCACCAAAGCGGGCGATGGCGGCGGGGTCGGTCAGGTGCGGCACCACGCTTGGGCCCGTGACTTTGTTGGTGATCGGATCGGTCTGGGCGCCAAACCAGTGGCCGCCGGCGTAGTTGATGAAGCCCGCCGACGCTCCCGCGATCACGGCCTGCTTGACGCCGTCGCTGCTGAAGGTGTCCGTGAGCGCCGTGCCGACGTTGCCCTTATTGTTGATCAGGCTGACGGCCCCGGTGCTCGCCATTGAGGTCAGCGCCGCCGTGGCGATGACGTTGCCCAACCCCGCCGGCACCACCACACCCGCCGCGGTGGTGTACCCGGCCGCCATCGTGGCGCCGGCCCCTACCGTTGATCCCGCCGAAGCCGCCAACGCACTTGCAGCCCCCGCGGTCAGGGCGGAGACGACGATGATGACCGCCAGCATCGCCCCCTGCCCCATGCCCGAGTTGTTGTACTTGAACGACTCGTGCAGTTCCTTGACCTGCTGCCAGTTCACGTCGCCGCGTTGCTCAGCCTGTTTCAGCCACGCCAGCTGCGGGTCAGCCTTGACCATGGCGTCGATGGTCTGGCTGACAGTGTTCTGGTCGATCTGCTTGATGTCGATGTGCAGCCCATCGACCGCCTTGATTGCCAACTGCCCCTGGGCCACCAGCGCGCTCTGGCGCAGCGTTTCATCCGTATGCCCCTCGCCCTTGGCGCTGAACCACGACAGGTCGCTCTTGCTCTTGGTATGGCTCTCATCGTGCAGGTCCTTCACCCCCTCGAAGGTGATTGCCCCGCCACTGGCCAGGGTGATGTCCTTGCCGCTTTCAAGCTTCGCCACCTGGTAGCGCTGGTCGCCGCCGCTTTCGATGGTCAGGTCGCCACCGGTCTTGATTTCAGTCCCTACGTTGGTCTGCTGCGTGACTTCATCACGCTGCATTTTCTTGGCGCCCCAGCTGCCCTTTTCCTTCATGTCGTACAGGGTGTGGGTGCTGTCCTGGGCTGCCAGCAGCTGGGTCTGGTCGCCGCTGTAGAGGTAGGCCTCGTGGCCGGCGGTGATCTTGCTGGCGACCAGGGTGGTGTCGCGGCCCGCTCCGCTGGTGAAGTCGTTGCCGGCGGTGAAGGTGGCGGCACGTTGGGTGGTGCTGTCGTTTTGTTCCTTGATGCGTTGTTTGCCGTCCTTGCTGCGGCTTTCAACGTTGTGCACGTCGCCGTTGGCAGCGGCGTTTAAGTCACGAGCGGCAACGATGCTGATGTCGGTTCCAGCCTTCACGTCGCTGGCGATAACGTTGACGTCCTGGCCAGCGTTCAGGTGGACGCTACCTCCCGCTGAAACGGTGCCGGCCAGGTTCTTGACGTCGCTGGTCACACTGGAATCATGCCCCCCATTGTGAAACTCATGCTTCTCACTGACGTCCTGCACCGCCACCAGGTTGATGTCCCGCGCTGCGCTAAGGTTGGCGTCACCGCCAGCACTCATCGCCCCATGGTTGGTGATGTCCTGCCCGGCCGTGACGTTCAACGTCTCGCCCGCCGCGATGCGCGCGCCGGCATCGGTGAGGGTGCGCATGCCCGCGCCGTCGTTGACGGCGATGGCGGTGCGATCGTTGACGATGTCGCCCTTGAGGGTTTGCAGGCTGACCTGGCTGGCACGGATGTCGCCGGCCAGGGCGTTGCGAATGCTGTCCCGGGCCAGCAGACTGAGGCGCTCGTTGGCCTCGACCACGCCGCCGTTGTACAGGCTGCCGCCGGCGGTAGCAGTGAGGTCTTCGCTGGCGCGCAGGGTGCCGACGTTGACCAGGTCGCTGCCGGCCATGAGGCTCAGGTTGCGGCCCTGGATGAGGCTGCCGCCGTTGAGGTTGCGCTCGTCGGCCTGGGCCAGGTACAGCACCGGCACCAGCACGTTCTGGCCGTCGATGACGCGGTTTTCCAGCCACACGATGTCGTGGGTCAGGGCCGCCACCTGCTGGGCGCTCAGGCCCACGCCGACGCTCAGGTTCAGGGCGTCCTTGCTGGCCAGGGCGTTGTCCATCAGGTAGCGGTACTGGTCGTAGTCGCTGGTCAGGCTGGCGGCCAGGAAGCGCTGGCCGGTCTGGGCCACCACGGCGTCGCTGATCAGGCGACTTTCGTAGCGCCCGTCGCCCAGGCGGCGGGCGGCTTCGTCGGCGCTGAAGCCCAGCTGGCCGAGCAGGTAGTCCGAGCTCATGAACCGGCTGGGGTCGGTGAGGTTCGGGTTGGTTTCGATCAGGTAGTGGCTTTGCGGGTTCTGGCTGGGGACGAACAGGCCGTATTCGCCCTGGGGCAGGCGGAAGCTGGTGGATGCGGTGGGGTCGACGGCGGCGAAAGGTACGCCCGTGAAGTCCACCGGGGTGAAGCTGACGTGCACCGTGCCGTCGGTGTCGATGCGCTCCACACGCTGCACGTCCTTGGCCGCCACCGGGGTGTCGGCGCTGCGTTCGGGGCTGAGTTGCAGCACCACGGCGCCCACCTTCTGGGTGGCCTCGTTGTCCAGGGTGCCGGTCAGTTGGGCCAGGGTCTGCTCCAGCAGGGTGCCGTTCTGCACGCTCTGGGTGACGTTCAGGGTGGCAGTGCCACCGGACTGGATCGTGCTGGTGTAGTTATGGGTGCTGTCAGGTGTCCAGGTGGTGACGTCGCTCTGCTGCTGGAAGCGGCTGTCGCTGGAGCGGGCGATCAGTTCGTTGAAGCGGCTTTCGTCGAAGTGGCCGGCGGCAACGGCGGCGTTGAACGCGGGCACGTCGACGTACTGCATCTGGTCCCAGTAGCCGGTGCTGATGCGCTGGGGCGTGGCGATGACGATCACCTGGCTGCCGCTGCGCGAGGAGGCGCCCTGGTTGAGCAGGGTGTCGGCGTTGAGGGTCAGGTCGCCGTTGGCGGCCAGCAGGCTGTAGCGGTTCTGCACGTCGCTGGCGTTGAGGGTCATGTTGCCGCCGGCGATCAGGCGCGCCATGGGCGAGTCCAGCAGCACGCTTTCCTCGAGCGCCTTGGTGATGGTGATGACGCCGCGCTTGAACGAGTCGTGGCCGCCGCAGTGCTGGCCACATTTCCATTCCAGGGTGCCGCTGACGACGGCCTGGTCCAGTTCGAACTGGGCCTTGGCGTTTTCGATGCTGACGGCGTTGAGGTCGATGCGCCCCAGGCTTTGCACGCTGCCGGAGAGGTTGCTGAACGCACTGGCACGCCCGCCGTCGTAGGCGGCGAAGCTGAGGTTGCCCTGGTTGTAGAGGTCGCCATAAGTGTTGATGAAACGGTCGGCGCGCAGTGCCAGGTCGCCGCCGGCGAACAGCAGGGTATCGGCGTTGTTGCTGATGGTTTGCCGGGCGTTGAGGCTGACATTGCCCTGGCCGCCCAAAGTGCCGTCGTTGGTGATGTGGGTGGCGCTGATGGTCAGGTCGTTGCCGGCGATCAGGCGCCCGCCGTTGGCCAGGTCGCCGGTCAGGGTCAGGATGGTATTGCCGGCGCTGGCCAGGCGGCCGCCTACCTGGCTGAAGTCGCGGGCGTTCACGCGCAGGTTGCCCTGGCTGGACAGCAAGCCACGGTTGGCCTGGTCACCGGACGTGAGCAGGGTCATGTCGAGGTTGCTGACCAGCTCGCCCAGGTTGTCCAAACTGCCGACGTTCAGGATGAGGCTGTCGGTGGTGGCCAGGCGGTCACCGGCCAGTACGGTCAAGGCGCCGCCGCTGGTGACAGCGAAGGTACCGTCGAACTGGGCGCGGCCTACGCTGCTCGCCGTGCCCAGGTGCCAGTCGGAACTGCCGGTGCCGCTGATGCTGCCCAGGCTGCCATCGAGGCTACCGGCCGTGAGGCTGAATACATCACTGTTGAATTTCAGGGTGCCACTGTTGACCAGCGCGCCGCCGATGGTGAACTGGCTGCGGCCGCCGCCCAGGCCACTGATGCGCCCGCTGTTGTCGAGGCTGGCGGCGTTGATGCTCAGGCCGCCGAGGGCTTCGATCAGGCCTTGGTTGCCCAGTTGCCCGCCCAGGTCGATGGCCAGGCTGGCGCCGCTGATTTCACCGCCGCTGGCATTGGTGAGCTGCTGGCCGTCGAGGCTGAGGTCGCCCTTGGCGAACAGCTTGCCGGCGCGGTTGGTCAGTTGCGCGACCTTGAGCTTGAGCGCCCCCACGATGCTGGAGAGCATGCCGGCGCGGCTGTCGTCGGCGCTGTTGTCGAGGTGGCCAGCGGTCACGTCCAGGCTGTCGGCCACTACGCTGCCGCCCTGGTTCTGCAAGGTGCCGTCCGCCAGGTCTAGGGTCACGGCGCCGCCCTTGGCGTACAACAGGCCTTGCTGGTTGAGCACGGTAGCGGCGGTAATCTGCAGCCCATCGACGCCGGCCAGAATCTGCCCGCCCTCGCGGTTGTCCAGTTGGGTGCCGCTGATGTCGACGCGGTTGCCGCCCAGGCTGCCGTTGCGGTTGTCCAGCTGGGTGAAGCTGGTCAGCAACAGGCGTTGGTTGGCGGCATCGATGGTGCCGGTGGCATTGTTCAGCACGCCATTGATGGTCAGGCGTACGGTGCCGCCGTTGCCGAGGATGGCGCCCTTGGCGCTGTTGTTCAGGGCACCAGTGGTGAGCGTGACGGCTTGGCCACTGATGGCGCCAGCGTGGTTGTCGAGCGTGGCGGCGCTGATCAGCAAGCTGCCATCGCCCTGGATACGACCACCGCTGTTGTCGAGGCCGGTCAGCGTCAGGGTGGCGCCGCCAATGCCCGTGGCAATGAGGCCGGCGTCACGGTTGTCGAGCTTGCCGGCAGCGATATTCAGGGTATCGAACAGCAGGCTGCCGCCACGGTTGTCGACGGTGGCGGCAGGCGTGCGGAACACCAGCGCCTGGCCTTGCAGCTTGCCGCCGCGGTTGTCGAGGTCGCTGGCTTGCAGGCTGAACAGGGTCTTGGCCAAGGCGCGGCCGGCCTGGTTGTTGAATTGCCTGGCCAGGTTCAGGTCGATGGCGCCCTGGCTCGCGCTCACCAGGCCATCGGCGCTGTTGTCAAGGCTGTCGGCGGTGACATTGACGCTGTCTGCACTCAGGGTACCGGTGCGGTTATCCACGGCCCCGGCTTTGATGCTCAGGGCCTGTTGGGCCTGGGCACTGCCGTTCTGGTTGTTGAAGTCGCCGGTCAGGGCCAGGGCCAGGTCGCCCTGCCCGGCGCTGATCAGGCCGCCAGCGCTGTTGTCGAAGCTGTCGGCGGTGACGCTGATGACGTCCCCCAGCAGCTTGCCGGCGCTGTTGCGCTGTTCGCCACCGCTGACGTCCAGGCGAGTCGCGGCCTGTAGGGTGCCTTGGCGGTTGTCCAGCAGGGTGGTGACCTTGACGCTGGCGCTGCCGACGCTGGCAATCAGGACGCCACGGCGGTTATCCAGCTGGGGGGTGTCCAGGTCGAGGGTGTCGGCCAGCAGGCTACCATCGCGGTTGTCGAAGTTGGCGGCTACTACCTTGAACTGGCCACCCACCAGTTCCAGGCGCCCGGCGCGGTTGTCCAGGCTCGCCAGGTTGAGGTCGACATTCTGGCCGCCCCCAAAGCGAATCAGGCCGCCCAGGTTGGCAATGGCCGGGGTGTTGAGGTTGAGGCTGTTTTCCCCGCGCAGCCGCGCACCGCTGCCGTTGTTGGTGAGCTGGGCAGTGGTCAGGGTGACGTCGTGGCCCTGGACCACGCCGTTGTCGTTGCGCAGGGTGTGGGTACCGGTGGCGGCCAGGGTGCGGCTGGCGATCACGCTGGCGCTGTTGCTGATGTCGGCGGCTTGCAGGGTCACGTCGCCCTGGGCGTTGCGGCTGTTGTCGGCGTTGACGCCGGCTTCGATCACGCCGCTGTTGCTCAGCTTGCCGTCGGCGCTGAGGGTGACGCTGTCGCGGGCGCTGATGCTGTGCTCGTTGGTGAGGTCAGCGCTGCTGCGCAATTCGGCGCGGGTACCGGCGTAGACCGCGCCCTGGGCGTCGATGCCCGAGGCCTTGGCTACCACGGCACCGTTGGCGCTGACGTTGGCCATGGTCAGTTTGCCGTTGGCGTCGATCTGCACGTCGCCGGCGCTGGCCGCCAGGTCACCGGCCAGGCGCACGCCCACGCCTTTTTCGGTACCCACCAATTTCACCGCGCCTACGTACATGCCGCCCAGGGCGGCGCTGTCGATGGCCAGTTCCGGCTTCTGCGAGCCATCGTCGGCACGGGCCGTGGCCTGCAGGGTGTCGGCATTGACGTCGTTGCGGCCGGCCACCACCGTGAGGTTCTTGGCGTACAGGCGAGCGTTGATCTGTGCCGTGCGGGTGATCAGTTCAAACTGGTCGATGTTGGCGGCGTCGAGGCCAGCGCCTTCGATGGCGATGTCACCGCCATCGACCTGGAAGCGGTCCAGCCGGCCGCTGCCGTCGAGGACGGGCTTGCCGGTGGTCAGGGTCGCACGTGGCGTGTTGATGAACCCGCACCCGTTGCAGGTGATGCCATAGGGGTTGGCGACGATGACCCGTGCGGCCTGCCCCGCCACCTCGGTGTAGCCCTTCAACTGGCTGCGGTTGTTGCCGGTGACCTCGTTGAGGATGGTGGTGGCGGCCTTGCCGTTGAGGTTGGCGTTCCCCAGCACGATGCCGCCCAGTTGAGTGGCCTGGGTACGGCCGGTGGCGTTATTGAGAATGACGCCCTGGCTGCCGACGTTGTAGTCCTGAAACTGGTTATGAGACAACCCGGCGGCGTTGGGCGCCGCGATGTTGACCACCGGCACGCCGTTGCCCGCCGTACCCAGCGTGGTGCCTTGGCCGCTTACCACGATGCCATCGGCCTGGGCCCACAGGGGCTGCCAGAGCATGACGTTGGCCAGCAGGAAGGCCAGGGCGCGCTTGGGCATCCCCCAGAAGCGGTCGCGGGGTGCGAGGGCGGCCGAGGGCTGGCGGGCCAGGAAGGCAAGGTGACGGGCGTCCATGTCGGGTACTCGTTGCAGCAGAAATTAGAGGTAGAGGTTCAGGCTGAAATAGATCGGCGCTTCGCGGTCGGCGATGGCGTCCGGGCGTTCCAGCGAGTGGGCGAACGTGACGCTGGCGCCCAGGTAACGGCCGCGGGCGAACAGCTCCAGCGAATCGCTGCTCACACGCCCATGCTGGTCGTAGGCGCCATGGGTGCGGCTGATGACGCCTTGGTCGTAGGCCACGGCCATGCCGTATTCGCTGACTGCCGGGCGCAACCAGGCCCAGTCCACCGGGCGGCTCCAGCGCAGTTCGTTACGCCAGTAGCCGCCGTTGTCGCCAGTCAGGTACTGGTCCTTGAAACCGCGCACCGAGGATTCGCCGCCCAGGCTGATGCGCTGGGAGCTGTAAAGCTGGTCGGGGGTGCGCTGGCCGGTGGCGAGGCTGCTGAAGGTGAAGCTTTCACCCAGCCACTGGAACGGCTGCAGGTAGCTCATGGTGGCCGTGTACTTGCGATAGCGGGCCGTGGCACCGCTGGCATGGTCCCCTTGGGCGCCGAAGGCACCGATGCCGCGCTGGGTACCCAGGTCCAGGTTGAGGAAGGCGTTGCCGATGCGCCGGCCGTGGTTGATGCCGTAGCTGAATTCACTGAGGGTATTGCTGGCGCCGATCAACCGTACGCCATCGTTGTAGTTGTGGGTGGCCACGCGGGCGAAACCGGCGTTCACCGAGGTTTTGCTCAAGGCGTCGCGGTAGATCACCCGTTCGGCGCGCACCTGATGGGTGGCACTGTCACCGCGCTGGCTGAACGAACCGCCGCCGTCCTGCGGCGTGGCCTGGGCGCGGTAACCGCTCTGGCTGTAGCTGTAATTGAAATTCCACCAGCCCCACGGCAGGTTGTAATTGAGCAGGCCGTTACGCGAGCTGTGGTTGGAGTCGCTGACCGCATCGTGGCCGCCCCGCAGCACCAGCTCATCGGCCAGGCCCAGGGGGCTGTCCCATTCCAGGCCGGTGTTCCACTGCTGTTCGCCCGTGCTGCGCTGGCCATCGTTGCTGCGCCCCAAGGACGCGCGCCAAGGCTTCTGCGGGGTATTGGTCACCAGCACGTCGCTGCCGCCCACGGCCTGGCCGGGGCGCAGCTCCATGCGCGCCTGGTTGGAGGGCAGACGGTTGAGCTGGTCCACCAGTTGCTCGACCTCGCGCAGGTTCAACACCTCGCCCGTGCGCCCGGGGAATGTCATGGCCAGCTCGCGTTCGCTCAGCCCACTGCCGTCCGCGTCCTTCAGGCTTTCGAGACGCCCTTCCACCACCTGGATAAGCAGGGTGCCACTGCCCAGGTCCTGGGGTGGCAGATAGGCGCGGCTGGTGACCAGACCGCGGTCAAGGTAATGGTCGGTCACGGCCTTGAGCACCTCGTTGAGCTGCGCAAGTCCCAGGCAGCGGCCCAGGTACGGCGCCACAAGGCGTTCACGCTCGGTGGCAGAAAGGTGGTCGGCGCCCTTGAGTTCGATGTGCTGGATGGTGAAGCAACGGGTATCGACGGGCTTGGTCGGGGCCGCCTCGGGGGCCACCTTGCCGGGCAGGTTCTTGAGGTCTTCCAGGCGGCGCTGCTGCTCTTCGAGCAGGCGGTTCTGGCGGTCGCGGATGAGGTCCTGGTCACCCTGGGTTGGCAGGGGAGCAGGCGCCGCATTGGCCACCAAAGGCGCACAGAAAAGGCTGAATGACAGGAACAGCCAGGCCGTCATCCGAGGGCTGGAAGCAGACATCAAATCGATCCTTGAAACGTCGGGGGGGTGCAAAAGAGCGGCGATACTAGGGCGCCACGCCCGGATCGTCAAATTCACGATACATTCTTTTACAAACGGAAATGCTGCAGACAACGTTAGGCATATGCAGGCTAAATGCGGGCAAGAGGTAGCTATCTTGGCGGATCCAAATTTTGCTAGCAGAGGTATCACCCCCTACAGGTGTAGGGGGTGAAGCCGACGAACGGTAGTTTCCGTTACATTTTTGCCAAGCCATGAAAGGGCCTGGAATCCATTTCAGGAGCGGCAGCGAAGCGGGCTCCCCAAGCTCCCATGAAGACGCTTGCTGCTAGAAGGCGATGGCAACCCAGTAGAACCGGGCGAAGCTCGGGAAGGGGGCTGCCAGATCGACGGCGTCGCCTGCTTCCCGAGCTCGCGCCCGGTCCTACAACGGCTTGCGCGCCCTCGTAGCGGACCTGGCCATGTCACGAGCGCGTGTTATCAGGCTTTGCGGGTGCTGGGGACAGGCTATTCGAACAACGCGTCCAGCGCCTGTTCGAGTCGGGTCACGGCGATGATCTGCAACCCCGCTGGCGCCTCTTTTGGCGCGTTGCCCTTGGGCACGATGGCGCGCTTGAAGCCGTGCTTGGCGGCTTCCTTGAGGCGTTCCTGGCCGCTGGGCACCGGGCGTACCTCGCCGGACAGGCCCACCTCGCCGAACACCAGCAAATCATGAGGCAGCGGCCGGTTGCGCAAGCTGGACATGATGGCCGCCAGCAGTGCCAGGTCGGACGCGGTTTCCAGTACTTTCACGCCGCCCACCACGTTGAGGAACACGTCCTGGTCGTGGGTGGGAATGCCGCCATGGCGGTGCAGCACCGCCAGCAACATGGCCAGACGGTTCTGATCCAGGCCCAAGGTTACCCGGCGCGGGTTGGCCAGGTGGCTGTCGTCCACCAGGGCCTGCACTTCCACCAGCATCGGCCGGGTGCCCTCCCACGTGGCCATGACCACGCTGCCCGGTACCTCTTCCTGGGCACGGGTGAGGAAGATGGCCGAAGGGTTGGAAACTTCCTTCAGCCCCTTGTCGGTCATGCCGAACACGCCCAGTTCGTTCACCGCGCCAAAACGGTTCTTCACCGCGCGCAAAAGGCGCAGGCGGCCGTCGGACTCGCCTTCGAAATACAGCACGGTGTCGACCATGTGCTCAAGCACCCGCGGGCCGGCCAGCGCGCCTTCCTTGGTCACGTGGCCCACCAGGAAAATGGCCGTGCCGCTCTGCTTGGCGTAGCGCACCAGCAGCGCCGCGCTCTCGCGCACCTGGGAGACGCCGCCGGGGGCCGACTGCAGGGCCTCGGTGAAGATGGTCTGAATGGAGTCGATGACCATCACCTTGGGCTGTTCGACCCGGGCGGTGGCGATGATGGTCTCGATGCAGGTTTCGGTCATCACCCGCAGCTTGTCCTGGGGCAACCCCAGGCGGCGGGCACGCATGGCCACCTGCTGTTGGGATTCCTCGCCGGTAACGTACAGCGCCGGCATGCGCGCGGCGATGTTGCACAGGGTCTGCAGCAGAATGGTGGATTTGCCGATGCCGGGGTCGCCGCCGATGAGCACCACCGAGCCGTCCACCAGGCCGCCGCCCAGCACCCGGTCCAGCTCGGCCGAGGCGGTGGTGAAACGCGGGATTTCCTCGACGCTGACCTCGGCCAGGGTCTTGATCTGCGCCTGCTGGCCGGCCCAGCCGGTGCGGCCGCTGGGGGGCGCCGCGGCGCCGGCTTCGATCATGGTTTCGGTCAGGGTGTTCCAGGCGCCGCACTCGCCGCATTGGCCCGCCCATTTGGGGAAGGTGGCGCCGCATTCGGTGCAGCCGTACAAGCGCTTGGCCTTGGCCATGGTGGAAAACCCCTGTATGGAAAAACAGTTATCATACCCCAGGCGCCAGGCAAATCCGGTAAAACTATCGGGCGTAACCCCTGTCATTGTTACCAGGTGTCAAGCGTGACGCGCTTGGGTAACTTACACTGGCTGCCACCATCATTTGTAACAGGGGATATCAAACATGGGCGTACTAGCCGAGTTCAAGGCCTTCGCGGTCAAAGGCAACGTGGTCGACATGGCCGTGGGTATCATCATCGGCGCAGCGTTCGGCAAGATCGTGTCGTCGTTCGTGGGCGACGTGGTGATGCCTCCGCTGGGCCTGCTGATAGGCGGGGTGGATTTCAGTGACCTGGCCATTCAGCTCAAAGCGGCAGAAGGCACGACGCCAGCGGTGGTGCTGGCGTACGGCAAGTTCATCCAGACGGTGATCGACTTCCTGATCGTGGCGTTCGCGATCTTCATGGGCGTGAAGGCCATCAACCGCCTCAAGCGTGAAGAGGCCAAGGCCCCTACCCTGCCGCCTAGCCCCACCAAGGAAGAGCTGTTGCTGGGGGAAATTCGCGACTTGCTGAAAGAGCAGAACACCCGGCCTTGAGGCCCTCCTGCATGACCGCCTGACCGCTGGCCCCGGTGGGACCGGGCGAAGCTCGGGAGCGGGCTGCCGCGTATTTTCAGTGGTTGGGGCGGCGCTGTCTTCCCGAGCTTCGCCCGGTCCTACATTCCTTGGGTCACCAGTAGTTTTCCACAGCGATCTGGCCCGGCTTGCGGGTCAGGGCCAGGCGCATGTCGCGGCCCTTGAGCACGTGGCGGGTGTCATCGATCATCTGCGGGTTGCCGCAGATCATTACCCGTGAATGTTCAGGGGTCAGCGCGCAGCCGGCGACGCGCTCCAGTTCGCCATTCTCTACCAGGGTGGTGATTCGGCCGTTCAAGGCGCCCGGGTACTGCTCGCGGGTCACCGTGGGGATGTACTGGAACTTGTGCCCATGGTCGGCCAGGTATTCGCGTTGAGTGAGTTCGGCGATCAGCGGCTGGTAGGCCAGCTCGCGGCCTTCACGGGCGCTGTACACCAGAATGATGCGTTCGAATTTCTCCCACACCTCGAAGTCCTGCAGAATCGACAGGAAAGGCGCTACCCCCGTGCCGGTGGCCAGCAGCCACAGGTCGCGACCGTCAGTGAAACGGTCGGGCACCAGGTAGCCAAATGCCTGGCGGTCGACCAGCAGCGTGTCGCCCTCGCGCAGGCGGCTCAGCTCACTGGTGAATTCACCACCGGGCACCACGATGGAAAAGAACTCGAGAAACTCGTCATGGGGCGAGGACACCATGGAGTAGGCACGCCACACCACCGAACCGTCAGCCTTGGCCACCCCCAGCCGGGCGAACTGCCCCGCGCGAAAACGGAACCCCGGGTCGCGGGTGGTACGCAAGGTGAACAGGCTCGGCGTCAAGGGCTGAACCTGCAGCAAGGTCTGGCGAGTGAAGTTCTCGGCACTGGCAGTCATGGTGCTCTCCACGGAAACAAGGGTGCCAGTTTCCCGCAAATACCGCGGGATAAACACCGGCGCTTTGTAATGGCTTATACGGTACAGGGCCACCTGACCAATGCTGCACATGGCCGCAATTAAACTTGGCAACCAGGGAATTGACCCTAAACTGAGGAAGATTGCCAAGATTGGATCCCGTTATTGTACCTGGACGATGCCATGAACCATTGGCCACAGAAACAGATGTGTCAGCTACTGCAGCTGACCAACGAAAACGAAACCCTGCGCTCCGCCGCCACCCTGGTCCGTGACCTCGGGTTCGATTACTTCCAGTTCAGTGTTGCCCTGAATGGCCCTGCCAACCCCAGGCTCGCTGGCATGGGCAACCTGCCCCGCAAGTGGACGGAACGCTACAACGTCATGGAATACGCGAAAACCGATCCGGTGCTGGCACATTGCCGCCGCTCGGTGACGCCCATACGCTGGACCGATGAACTGTTCGCCACCACCCCCACCCTGCAACGGGATGCCTGCTCCCATGGCGTCAGCCACGGCATCAGCCTGGCGGTGCACGATGCCCGGGGGCACATGAGCATGCTGTCCCTGACCCGCAGAACCCTGGCGGTGAACGAGGACGAGTTCTATGCCAAGGGCGGCTGCTGCCTGTGGCTGTGCAACCTGCTGCATGAACGCCAGGGGGAGCATTTCATTCACGCGTTGGGCAGGTCCACGCCGGAACTGTCGATGCGTGAACGGCAAATACTGCACTGGCTGGCCGAAGGCAAGACCGCCGGTGAAACCGCGATGATCCTCAACCTGTCGGAGCGCACGGTAAACTTCCATATCACCAGCGCCGTGCGCAAGACCGGGCAGAAAAACAAGACCCAGGCCGTGATACATGCGACCAGGACGGGGCTCTTATCCGGTGTCACGCCTGCATAAAATTGCAAATGGACGTAGAATTCGCGGCCCGGAGTGCCAGAGCGCAACTCCCCGCTGCGAGTTTGGTGCCGCCGAGACTTGCGTAATATAAAGCTGCCTACCCCGAGTCTCTGCCCCATGCCCGTGTTGACCACGCCGTTTGCCCAACTGGACCTTATCCGCCAGCCCGATCAGCCCAACGAGCCTTTGCAGGCGTTCGACGCGGCGGACGAGTACCTGCTCAACCACCTGGCCGAACAGCAACTGCCGGCCAGTACCCAGGTGCTGGTGCTCAATGACAGCTTCGGTGCGCTGGCCATCAGTCTGCAAGGCCAGTTTGACCTGCTCAGCAGCGGTGATTCATACCTGGGCAGCCTGGCGCTGGAGAAGAACCTGGTGCGCAACGGCCGGCCCTTCGATGCCATCACTGTGCTGCCGGCCAGCCATCGCTGGGACGGGTTGTTCGAGCGGGTACTGATCCGCGTGCCCAAGACCCTGGCGTTGCTGGAAGAGCAACTGATTCGCCTGCAGGGCCACCTGGCGCCCGGTGCAGAGGTGGTGGCCGGGGCCATGGTCAAGCATTTGCCACGGGCCGCGGGTGACTTGCTGGACAAGTACATCGGCCCGGTCAGCGCCTCGCTGGCGGTGAAGAAGGCGCGTTTGCTGATCGCCCGCGCCGAGCCTCGGGGGCCGTTCACCTCGCCCTACCCCAGCCGCTACCGCCTGGACGAACCCGCCGTGGCGTTGCTGAACCATGCCAACGTGTTCTGCCGCGAAGGCCTGGACATCGGTACCCGGGCATTCCTGCCGCACCTGCCCACGGGGCTGGGCAGTGCCCGGGTGGCGGACCTGGGCTGCGGCAACGGGGTGCTGGGCATCGTCAGCGCGCTGGGCAACCCTGACGCCCACTACACCCTGGTGGATGAGTCCTACATGGCGGTGCAATCAGCGGCCGAAAACTGGCAGGCCGCGCTGGGCAGCCGTGAGGTGACCGTTCGTGCCGACGATGGCCTGGCGGGCCAGGCACCGCAGTCGCTGGACGTGGTGCTGTGCAACCCACCGTTCCACCAGGCCCAGGTGGTGGGTGACTTCCTGGCCTGGCGCATGTTCCAGCAGGCCCGCGAGGCACTGGTGGTGGGCGGCGCGTTGTACATCGTCGGCAACCGCCACCTGGGTTACCACAGCAAGCTGGCACGCCTGTTCCGCGGGGTCGAGCAGGTAGCGGCCACGCCTAAGTTCGTCATCCTCAAGGCCCGCAAATAACCCGCGAGCCCTGCAGTGAACCAAAAAAAAACCCTCCGAAGAGGGTCTGAAAGCCGCTGCCTGTGCAAAACAGCGGTGGGATGAGACGGTTTGGATCAGTGCGACTTCATGCCCGCGGCGGTCATGAACATGCGCAGCAACTCTGCGACGATGCCCAGGGCCACTATGCTGCCGGCCCAGATCACCACCAGCCAGCCAACACGCTTCCACCAGGGGGTGTTGGCGGCCGGGTCGGGTTCGTGTTCCTTGGTGCTCATGTCACGACTCTCCAGGCAAGCCCTTGGCGGTGCTGAACACCGCCAAGGGGCATTGATCAATCAGTATCAGTGGTAGCCATCTTCATGGGTCACCTTGCCGCGGAACACGTAGTAGCTCCAGAAGGTGTACACCAGGATGAACGGGATGATGAACAGCGTGCCCACCAGGATGAAGCCCTGGCTTTGCGGCGGCGAAGCAGCGTCCCAGATCGACACCGATGGCGGGATGATGTTCGGCCACAGGCTGATGCCCAGGCCACTGTAGCCCAGGAAGATCAGCACCAGGGTCATGATGAACGGCATGTAGTGAGCGCGCTGGGAAACAGCCTTGAGCAGCACGTACAGCGACAGCAGCACCAGCAGCGGTACCGGCATGAACCACAGCAGGTTAGGCATGCTGAACCAGCGGCCGGCGATGTCGGCGTGGGTCAACGGGGTCCAGATACTGACGATACCAGTTACCAGCAGCAGCACCAGCGCCAGCGGCTTGGCCAGCTTGTGCATGGCTTCCTGCAGGCTGCCTTCGGTCTTCATGATCAGCCAGGTGCACCCCAGCAGGGCATAGGCCACGATCAGCGCCAGGCCACAGAACACGCTGAACGGCGTCAGCCAGTCCAGGCCACCACCGGCATAGGCACGGTTGACCACCGGAATGCCATCGATGTAGGCACCCAGGGCCACGCCCTGGGCAAAGGTGGCCAGCAACGAGCCGCCGATGAACGCCTTGTCCCAGATGTGGCGCTTGTCGGCACGGGCCTTGAAGCGAAACTCGAAGGCCACACCACGGAAGATCAGGCCGATGAGCATCAGGATCAGTGGCAGGTACAGCGCTTCCAGTACAACCGAGTAGGCCAGCGGGAAGGCGCCGAACAGCGCGGCACCGCCCAGCACCAGCCAGGTTTCGTTGCCGTCCCACACGGGGGCGACGGTGTTCATCATTACGTCACGGTCGGACTCGCCCTTGATGAACGGGAATAGAATCCCGATACCCAGGTCGAAGCCGTCCATGATCACGTACATCATGATGCCGAAGATAATGATCACGGCCCAGATCAGTGGCAGATCGATACCCATGACTCAATTCCCCTTGGTCAGGTCGGCAGTACCTTCTTCGGCGCCTTCGTGGGCGGCGGAGAGAGGACGGGCAGGCGTGCGTGTCTGGCCAGGGCCACCGTGGGTAGCTTCTGCGCCTTCGTGGGTTTTCGGCCCTTTGCGCACCAGGCGCATCATGTAGCCGAAGCCGGTACCGAACAGCGAGAAGTAGACCACCACGAACAGCACCAGGGTGATGCTCATCTGCGTGACGCTGTGGTTGGACACCGCATCGGAGGTGCGCAGCAGGCCATACACGACCCACGGCTGACGGCCGATCTCGGTGGTGAACCAGCCCGCCAGCAGGGCGATCAGGCCAGACGGGCCCATGCACATGGCCAGGGTCAGGAACAGGCGGTTGGTGTACAAGCCACCGCGCCAGCGCAACCAGGCACTCCACAGGCCCACGGCGATCATCAGCATGCCCAGGCCGGCCATGATGCGGAACGACCAGAACACGATCAGCGAGTTCGGACGGTCTTCAGGCGGGAACGACTTCAGCGCAGGGATCTGCTTGTCCAGGCTGTGGGTCAGGATGAGGCTGCCCAGGTACGGCACTTCGATGGCGTACTTGGTTTTCTCTTCCTTCATGTCCGGGATACCGAACAGGATCAACGGGGTCGGCTCGTTGCCGACGTTTTCCCAGTGGCCCTCGATGGCAGCGATTTTCGCCGGCTGGTGCTCCAGGGTGTTCAGGCCGTGGGCGTCACCGACGAAGGCCTGGATAGGCGCGACGATCAGCGCCATCCACATGGCCATGGAGAACATCTTGCGGATGGCCGGGTTGTCGCGGCCGCGCAGCAGGTGCCAGGCAGCCGAGGCGCCGACGAAGAACGCGGTGGCGACGAAGGCGGCGATGGCCATGTGCGCCAGGCGGAAGGGGAACGACGGGTTGAAGATCACCGCCAGCCAGTCCACCGGAATGACGCGCCCGTCGACGATCTCGTAACCTTGCGGGGTCTGCATCCAGCTGTTGGACGCCAGGATCCAGAAGGTCGAGATCAGCGTGCCCACGGCCACCATCACGGTGGAGAAGTAGTGCAGGCCACGGCCCACACGGTTCCAGCCGAACAGCATGACACCGAGGAAACCCGCTTCCAGGAAGAATGCCGTGAGTACTTCGTACGTCAGCAGCGGGCCGTTCACGGCGCCGGCGAAGTCCGAGAAACGGCTCCAGTTGGTACCGAACTCGTACGCCATGACCAGGCCCGAGACCACGCCCATACCGAAGTTGACGGCAAAAATTTTCGACCAGAAGTGGTACAGGTCGCGGTAGGTATCGTCCTTGGTCTTGAGCCACAGGCCTTCGAGCACAGCCAGGAAACTGGCCAGACCGATGGTGATGGCAGGGAACAGGATGTGGAACGATACGGTAAACGCGAACTGCATTCGGGCGAGATCTAGAGCCTCTAAACCGAACATAAGTTTTCCTCTATCAGATGTGTCATCTGCACGTTACGGGCGGCAGCCCGTGAACTCGCGCCTACGGCCCTCAGGGTTACTGAGTGCGGCGCTTGTCATGTGTTCTGCGTAATCAGGTTGGTCAGCGACCGAAGGCCAAACACAGTGCGGGCGCAATGGGCTTTGACCTGGGTCAATGATCCTTAAAAGAGTAGACCCAAAAGGCGCGGGCAACTGCGTGGTCTATTGTCACGCGGCACGTTGCCTCACCCTGCGAAAGACGGGTGTATGCGGCGAAATTCACTGATCGGGCGAGCGGATGGTGGCGAACGGCGCCAACCTGCGGTTCTGCAACCTCTGGTTACAAACAAATGTTAATCTCGCGCCTTCCGCTCGCGAGGTCGCCCTGCCCCATGTCCAGTTCCGCTGTACTGCTGCTGCGTCATCATCGTCCCTTCATGGCCTTCTGGTTCGCGCGGGTGTGTACCGCCAGCGGTTTCCAGATGCTGACCGTGGCCATTGGCTGGCACCTCTACCAGTTGACCGGCAGCGTGCTGGACCTGGGCTTGGTCGGCCTGGTGGAGTTCACACCGCGCGTGCTGTTCATGCTGCACACGGGCCATGTAGCCGACCGCTATGACCGGCGCAAGGTGGCGGCTATCTGCCAGACCGGCCAGGCGCTGGTGGCCCTGGCCCTGGTGATCGGCAGCAGCACGAATACCGTCAGCCGCGACATGATCTTCGTGCTGGCTTTCCTGCTGGGCAGCGCCCGGGCGTTCGAGATGCCCACGACCCAGGCCCTGCTGCCCAATATCGTGCCCAGCGAACTATTCCCCCGGGCCGTGGCGGCCTCGGCGTCGGCCATGCAGACCGCCACGATCGTCGCGCCGGCACTGGGCGGCTTCCTGTATGCCTTCGGCAGCATCTGGGTGTATGGCCCCACAGTGGTGCTGTACGTGCTGGCCTTGTCGCTGATGCTCAGCCTGCCGGCGCGGCATACGCCGCTGAACAAGGGCAAGGCCACGCTGCAATCGCAGCTGGCGGGTATTCACTTCATCCGCAGCCGCCCGGACATTCTGGGGGCCATCTCGCTGGACCTGTTCGCGGTATTGCTGGGCGGCGCCACGGCCCTGCTGCCGGTGTTCGCCCGCGACATTCTGCTGACCGGCCCCTGGGGCCTGGGGCTGCTGCGTTCGGCGCCAGCGGTGGGGGCATTGCTGATGTCCTTCTGGCTGTCACGCTTCCCTATCGAGCGCAACGTGGGCCGTATCATGTTCACCGGCGTCGGGGTGTTTGGAGTGGCGACCATCGCCTTTGGCCTGTCGACGTCGTTCTGGTTTTCCCTGGGTACCCTGGCGGTGCTGGGCGCGGCAGACATGATCAGCATGGTGATCCGCGGGGCGTTCGTGCAACTGGAAACGCCTGACGAGATGCGTGGGCGCGTCAGCGCGGTGAACGGCCTGTTCATCGGGGCTTCGAACCAGCTTGGGGAGTTCGAGTCGGGGCTGACAGCGCACTGGTTCGGTACTGTTCCCGCGGTAGTGCTGGGCGGTGTGGGTACGTTGGCGGTGACCGGGATCTGGATCAAGCTGTTCCCGACCTTGGCCAAGCGCGATCATATGCATACCCGTAAACCTTAGCGCGCCGATCCCCAGCTTCGCCCGGCCTCATAGATGACCACCTGTGAGGCCGGGCGAGCCGGCGAATGCACGCTCAGAGCAACTTATCGAGGGTGATGGGGAATTCGCGTACGCGCTTGCCGGTGGCGTGGTAAATGGCATTGGCCACCGCCGCCGCCACACCGACCACACCAATCTCGCCGACGCCCTTGGAACCCAGAGCGTTGACGATATCGTCCTCCTCCTCGACGAAAATAACGTCAATGTCGCCAATATCTGCCTGAACCGGAATATGGTACTCAGCCAGGTTATGGTTCATGGGCCGCCCCAGCACGTGGTCCACCAGCGCTTCTTCATGCAACGCCATGCCCACGCCCCACACCACGCCGCCCAGGATCTGGCTGCGTGCCATTTTCGGGTTGACCACCTTGCCCGCCGCTACCGCGCTGACCACCCGGCTGACCCGCACGCTGCCCAGGTCTTCGTCCACCAGCACCTCGACGAATACCGCCGAGTGAGTCGCCGTGGCGTAGGCTTCACGCTTCTTGTCGGGTTCGGCGTCGACCTGCACTTCCAGGAAGGTTTCGCCGCCCGCTTCCAGCAACTCGGCCAAGGCTCGGCGGTAGCCACCAAAATGCAGGTGGCCATCCTCGAAACGTGCCCGCTCGGGGGTGATGGCGGCGAACGCCGGGTCTATTTGGCGAGCCAGGTCCAGCAAGCGGCCTTGCAGCGCCGCGCATGCCTGCTGCACGGCACTGCCCACCGAGGAAACGGTGAAGGAACCTCCCTGGAGCGGCGCCGTGGGCAAGGAAGAGTCGCCCAGCACGAAGCGAATGTTATCCACCGCCACGCCGGACGCCTGGGCCGCGATCTGCGTCATGACCGTGTAGGTGCCGGTGCCGATGTCGGTAGTGGCGCTGCTGACCACCAACTGCCCGTCCGCCGTCAGCCTCGCCTTGGCACTGGCCTTCATCTGCAAGGCCTCCCACACGCCGCCGGCCATGCCCCAGCCCACCAGTTGGTGGCCCTGGCGCTGGCTGCGCGGTTCGGGGTTGCGGCGCGCCCAACCGAAGCGCTCGGCACCCTCGGCGTAGCACGCACGCAGTTCCTTGCTGGAGTAACGCTTGTCCTCGTTCTGGTTGCGCTCGGAAAAGTTGAGCAGGCGCAGCTGGACCGGGTCGATGGCCACGGCGCACGCCAGTTCGTCCATGGCGCACTCCAGGCCTATCAGGCCCAGCGCCGCGCCTGGGGCGCGCATGTCCAGCGGCGTGTACACATCCAGCGGCACCAGTTGGTAGTCAAGCTCGACGTTATCGCAGTGGTAGAGCATGCCGCTCCACTCCACCACATGTTCGGCGAAGTTCTCGAAGCGTGAGGTCTGGCCGATGGCCTGGTGCCCAATGGCGGTCAGCCGGCCATTGGCCGCGCAGCCCAGGCGCAAACGCTGACGGGTACGCGGCCGGTAGCCGAAGGTAAACATCTGCTGACGGGTGAGAGTAACGCGCACCGAACGTTTGAGCAGCAAGGCTGCCATCACCGCCAGCGGCAGTTGATACTGCGGGCGCAGGCCCGAACCGAAGGCACCACCGACGAACGCCGCCAGGATCCGCACCTTTTCCTTGGGCAGGCCGAATACCTTCTGCACGTAGGCCTGGCAATTCTGCGGACCTTGGGTCTTGTCATGGATCAGCAGGCTGCCGTCCTGCTGGTACAAAACGGTGCTGGCGTGGGGCTCCATGGGGTTGTGGTATTCGCTGGGGGTGTCGTAGGTGGCGTCGATGCTCAACGCCGCTCCCGCCAGGGCTTCCTCGAAGTGCCCGCGTGGCTTGGGGGGCTCGGCCGGTGCAGGGCGGGCGTGCTTGAGGTCCACCAGCAGGTCGGTCTGGTGCGCCGTTTCTTCGTATTCGATGTGCACCAGGGTCGCGGCGTAACGCGCCAGCTCCAGGTCGCACGCCACCACCAAGGCCAACGGCTGGCCGCTGTACAGCACATTGTCGTTGTACAGCGGCCGGAAGGGTGAACCGGGGGCGGCGTCGGCGTCTTCGTAGGGTTTGTCGTAGCTGGCGATGGCCGGGCGGTTGCGGTGGTCAATCACTGCCACCACACCCGGCAGCGCCAGGGCGGCGGCGTCGTGGATATTGACGACACGGCCGCGTGCGATGGTGCTGGAGACCACGCTACCGTACAGCAGCCCATCTTCGGGAAACTCACTGGCGTAACGGGCCTGGCCAGTGACTTTCAATACACCGTCAACGCGGTCCATGGGGGTACCGTTCATGATGGCTGCCCTCCCAGTGCCGCCTGCTCCAGTGCGCGTACCACGGCGCGGCGCACCAGACGCACCTTGAAAGCGTTATGGGCCAGCGGCTCGGCGTCACGCACCAGCGCCTCGGCGGCCGCGGTGAAGGTTTCGTGGCTGACGGGCTGGCCCACCAGTTGCGCTTCCACGGCACGGTCGCGCCACGGTTTGTGAGCTACGCCACCCAACGCGAGGCGCGCGGCGGTGATGGTGGGGCCGTCCAGTGTCAGGGCTGCGGCCACCGATACCAGGGCGAACGCGTAGGACGCCCGGTCGCGCACCTTGAGGTAATGGCTGTGGGCCGCGAAGCCTTCGGCGGGCAGTTCGATGGCGGTAATCAGCTCATCGTCCGCCAACTGGTTGTCGCGCTCCGGGTGGTCGGCGGGCAAGCGGTGAAAGTCGGCGAACTCGATGGTGCGTGCGCCAGCGCGCCCCTGCACGTGCACCACTGCCTCCAGCGCGGCAAGGGCCACGCACATGTCCGAAGGGTGGGTGGCCACGCATTCGGCGCTGGCGCCGAAAATCGCATGAATGCGGTTCAGGCCTTCCCGGGCCGGGCAGCCACTGCCCGGTTTGCGCTTGTTGCAGGGCACCCCGGCATCATAGAAGTAGTAGCAACGGGTGCGTTGCAGCAGGTTGCCGCCGGTGGTGGCCATGTTGCGCAACTGCGGGGACGCGCCCGCCAGTATCGCCTGGCTCAGCAGGGGGTACTGCCATTCCACTTGCGGCAACCAGGCCAGGTCCGCGTTGCTCACCAGCGCGCCAATGCGCAAACCGCCATCGGGGGTGGGCACCACGTCACGCAGGGGCAGGCCAGTGATATCGATGACCCGCGCCGGCTGCTCGACATTCTCTTTCATCAGGTCCAGGAGGTTGGTGCCACCGGCGATGAAGCGACTGCCGGGGCCCACTTGGCCGATGGCCTCGGCGATGCCCGCCGGGCGGCTGTAGCTGAAGGGGTTCATTGCCCACCCCCTGCGCGCACGTCTTCAATGGCGTCGATGATGTTGCCGTAGGCACCGCAACGGCACAGGTTGCCACTCATCAATTCGCGCACCTGGGCCGGTGATCGCGCGCGGCCCTCCTCCAGCAGGCCGACAGCCGAGCAGATCTGCCCGGGGGTGCAGTAGCCGCACTGAAAGGCATCATGCTTGATGAACGCGGCCTGCATCGGGTGCAGCCCGGCGTCGTCGGCCAGGCCCTCGATGGTGGTCAGGTGGGCGCCCTGGCACATGATGGCCAGGGTCAGGCAGGCATTGACGCGCTTGCCGTCGCGCAGCACCGTGCAGGCGCCGCATTGGCCGTGGTCGCAGCCTTTCTTGCTGCCCACCAGGTCCAACTGTTCACGCAGCAGGTCCAGCAGGGTCGTCCAGGGTAGCACTTGCAGGCTGCGGGGCTGGCCATTGAGGGTCAGCTCCAGGGTATGGGTGGTTTCGCTCATGGCAACCTCACGGTGTTCGGCCTGATTCTTGCGCAGCTTCTGCGAGCGGCGTCGTCAAGGCGTACGACTGGGTGGGTGGCACTATCGTTCAGGCGGATTGATGGGTGGCTCCTGCCTAAAGAAGGCATTCGCGCCTAAAACCGACACGCGCATTCACCGCCGGCCAACCATGCTGCTATGATGCGCGGCTTTTTTCGGCCCCTCGGCGAGCATGTGCTTTGCTTGAGGGGTCAATTCATTCACGGCGCCGGGGCGCGCCACGGGGAGCAGGCATGCTGGATAGGCTGTTTCAACTCAAAGCACATAACACCAACGTGCGTACCGAGATACTGGCGGGCATCACGACTTTCCTGGCCATGGCCTACATCCTGTTCGTCAACCCGAGCATCCTCGGCGAGACCGGCATGGACAAAGGCGCCGTCTTCGTCGCCACCTGCCTGGCCGCCGCCATCGGCTCCACCGTCATGGGCCTGATCGCCAACTACCCGATCGCCCTGGCGCCGGGCATGGGCCTGAACGCCTTCTTCACCTACACCGTGGTGCTGCACATGGGTTACACCTGGCAGACCGCGCTGGGTTCGGTGTTCATCTCCGCCGTGCTGTTCTTCCTGCTGTCGATCTTTCGTATCCGCGAATGGATCGTCAATAGCATCCCCCTGCCCCTGCGTTCAGCCATCGCCGCCGGTATCGGCCTGTTCCTCGCGCTGATCGCCCTGCACAACGCCGGTATCGTGGTAGGCAACGAGGCCACGCTCGTCGGCTTGGGCGACCTGAAAAAGCCTGCACCCATCCTGGCCACCCTGGGCTTCGTGCTGATCGTGGGCCTGGAAGCACTGAAAGTCCGCGGCGCGGTGCTGATCGGCATCCTGGCGGTGACCATCGTCTCGATCCTGATCCACGCCAGCGAGTTCGGCGGCGTCGTCTCGATGCCACCGTCCCTGGCCCCGACCTTCCTGCAACTGGACATCAAGGGCGCCCTGAACGTGGGCCTGGTCAGCGTGATCTTCGCCTTCCTGTTCGTTGACCTGTTCGACAACTCCGGCACCCTCATCGGCGTGGCCAAGCGTGCCGGCCTGATGGGCAAGGACGGCCACATGCCGAAAATGGGCCGTGCCCTGATCGCCGACAGCACCGCGGCCATGGCAGGCTCCCTGCTGGGCACCTCGACCACCACCAGCTACATCGAATCCGCCGCGGGCGTGAGCGCCGGTGGCCGTACTGGCCTGACCGCCATCGTGGTGGCCGTGCTGTTCATCCTGGCACTGTTCTTCGCCCCGCTGGCCGGCAGCGTGCCTGCCTTCGCCACCGCTCCGGCCTTGCTGTTCGTGGCCGTGCTGATGATGTCGGGCCTGGCTGAAATCAACTGGGACGACATCACCGAAGCAGCACCGGTGGTGGTCACCGCCCTGGCGATGCCCTTCACTTATTCCATCGCCAACGGCATCGCCTTCGGCTTCATTTCCTGGACACTGATCAAGCTGCTGTCGGGCCGCACCCGCGACCTGAACCCGGCGCTGGTCATCCTGTCGATTCTGTTTGTCATCAAGCTGGGCTGGTTCAACGCATGAGTACAGTAGTGGACCCGGCGGACTACAGCCGCCAACTGGACGAAAAGACCGCACGCCTGCGTGAACTGCTGGCGCCTTTCGATGCCCCGGAACCGGCGGTGTTCGACTCGCCACGCGAGCACTACCGGCTGCGCGCCGAATTTCGCCTGTGGCGCCAGGACGGCCAGCGCCACTACGCCATGTTTGCCCCGGGCGAGAAGCACCAGGCCATCCTGATCGAGGAATTCCCGATCGCCAGCCTGCGCATCAACGAACTGATGCCCAAGCTCAAGGCGGCCTGGCAGGCCAACGAAGCCCTGAGCAACAAGCTGTTCCAGGTGGAGTTCCTGACCACCCTGGCCGGCGACGCCATGGTCACCCTGTGCTACCACCGCCCTCTGGACGCACATTGGCAGGCCGCCGCCGAACAATTGGCGGCCGACCTGGGCGTCAGCCTGATCGGCCGTTCCAAGGGCAAGCGCGTGGTGATCGGCCGCGACTTCGCCGTGGAAAAGCTGGAAGTGGCAGGCCGTACCTACCAGTATCAACAGCCGGAAGGCGCCTTCACCCAGCCCAACGGCACGGTGAACCAGAAGATGCTCAACTGGGCGTACGATGCGTTGGGCCAGCGTGATGACGACCTGCTGGAACTGTATTGCGGCAACGGCAACTTCACCCTGCCCCTGGCCACCCGGGTGCGCAACGTGCTGGCGACCGAGATCAGCAAGACCTCGGTGTACGCGGCGCTGAACAACCTTGCTGACAACGCTGTGGATAACGTGACCCTGGTGCGCCTGAGCGCCGAGGAATTGACCGAGGCGTTGAACGAAGTGCGCCCATTCCGCCGCCTGCAGGGCATCGACCTGAAGAGCTACCAGTTCGGCAGCGTATTCGTCGACCCGCCCCGCGCGGGCATGGACCCGGACACCTGCGAACTGACCCGGCGTTTCGACAACATTCTGTATATCTCCTGCAACCCGGAGACGCTGGCGGCGAACATCGCGCAACTGCACGATACGCACCGTATCGAGCGCTGCGCACTGTTTGACCAATTCCCGTATACCCACCACATGGAATCGGGCGTGCTGCTGGTTCGCCGGTAGCCACATCAGCAGTCAGCGGCTTTGCAACCAACCGCTCAGCCAACGGGTCGCCCGCGGCATGAACACATAGACCACCAACAGCACCACGCTCAAGGTGATCAGCGTGTTCGCCGCTGCATAGCTGCCCAGCCAGGGCACCCGTTTGAACACCGGCCCCCACAACCACGGCACCAGAAAACTCAGCGGCAGAATGACCATGAAGGTCACGCACGCCTGCTTCCAGCGCGGCGGCGGGCTGCCAGCGTCCACGGGGGTGAACCAGAATTCGCGATCATTGTTGATCTCGGTCTGGTCGCCGTCCGCCAACATCAGCCTGGCCTCGTCCACCAGCCGCTTGCGGTCACTGGAGTCCAGCCAAGCCTGCAACTGCTCGGTGCTGGCGAAGCGCAGCACGCTGGTGAACAGCTGCAAACCCTGGCTGTGCCCCCGCATGACATCGATGCCCAGGTGGCCGGGGTAGCTGCGCGCGGTGCCTATGATGCGCCGCAGCCATTCTTCGTAGCGCTGTTCCTGGCCCCTGCTGATGCGATGACGCACCAGCAGGGTCACTACGCCGTCGGACATTTCGATGTTCATGTGGGTGGACTCCTTTCGCGCTGAGCTTAGTTGGCTTGGCGCTGTGGCGCCTTGTGGACCATGGTGTAGGCGTAGTCCACGCCCATGCCGTAGGCGCCGCTGTGTTCGCGCACCAGGTTCATCACCGCGTCGTAGGTGTCCTTGTGGGCCCAGTCGCGCTGAAATTCGAGCAGAACCTGCTGCCAGGTCACCGGGATAGCACCAGCCTGGATCATGCGTTGCACCGACATGTCATGGGCTTCCTGGGTGGTGCCACCACTGGCGTCGGTGACGATGTAGACCTCGAAGCCCTCGGCCATGGCTTCCAGCGCCGGGAAGGTCAGGCACACCTCGGTCCACAGGGCAGCGATGATCAACTTCTTGCGGCCAGTGGCTTTAACCGCTTCCACGAACCTGGCGTCTTCCCAGCTGTTCATCGAGGTACGCTCGATGGGCTTCTGCCCAGGGTTCACGCCCAACAGTTCAGGCCAGATGTACCCGCTGAAGCTTTCGGTTTCCACCGAGGTATAGATCGTCGGCACATTGAAGATCTTCGCAGCCTTGGCCAGACCCACGGTGTTGTTTTTCAGCACCTGACGGTCGATGGACTGCACACCGAAGGCCATTTGAGGCTGGTGGTCGATGAGGATCAAGGCGGCATTGGCGGGGTTCAGCAGTTCGTGCTTGGACATGATGTATTCCTTTTCAACAGGTTCGAAGTTGTGGGTGGCTGGACGCGGCCGCTTGGGGGTGTGCGCCTGGCGTGTTGATAATGTAAGTCCGTGCACTCAGCGCAACAATCCCATAAAATCGAGACTCATTGATTCCATATCAGGGACACTGATGGACCGTATCGACGCCATGCGCGCCTTTGTCACCACCGTGAATGAAAACGGCTTTGCCGCGGCCGCCCGAGCCATGGATGTGCCACGCTCGAAAATCAGCAAACAGATCCAGGCCCTGGAGGAAGACCTGGGGGTGCAGTTGCTGCAGCGCACTACCCGCAGCCTGCACCTGACCGAAGCAGGGGCGGAGTATTACGAAGCCGTGCGCGAGGTGCTGGCCTCGGTGGACGAAGCCGAACAGCGGGCGCGCAGCGGTCTGGGGGAAGCCCGGGGGGTGTTGCGGGTGAACGCGCCCATGTCATTCGGGTTGCGCAAACTGGGGCCGCTGATCCCCAGGTTTCACGAGCAACACCCGCAAATAGAAGTGCAGTTGGTGCTCAGCGACCAGCAGGTAGACCCGGTGCGTGGCGGCTTCGACGTGACCATCCGCATCGCCAGCCTGGCGGACTCAAGCATGGTGGCCAAGCAACTGGCCCCGGCGCCAAGGGTGCTGGTGGCCTCCCCCGACTACCTGGCGCGTCATGGCACGCCACAGGTGCCCCGCGACCTGACGGGGCATGCGTGCCTGAACTACGGCTACCTGCAGAGCGGCGTCAGCCTGCAGTTGAGCAATGGCAAGGACACCCAGCGCGTGCACGTGACCGGCCCCCTGCACGCCAACAACGGCGACCTGCTGGCCACGGCGGCCGAAGGCGGCATGGGCATCGCCCTGCTGCCGGCCTTCATCGTCGAGGACGCGCTGGCGGCCGGCCGGCTGGTGGCGGTGATGTGCGACTGGCAGGCACCGCCGATCGGCATCCATGCGGTTTACCCCTCGGCCCGGCGGGTGCCGCAGAAAACCCGGGCGTTCATCGACTTCATGGTGGCGCAGTTGGCGCCCTCTGCTTGAGGTTGCGACTTTCTCTGTAGACGGGGCGAAGCTCGGGAAACCGCCAGCGCGGTCTTCCAGGCCCACCGCACCGCCCTCTTCCCGGGCTGGCGCCCGGTCCTACTGGGGGGAGACACGAGGGGTAAGGGCCATCTGCAAAGATATCCACAACCGACCGCCCGGCGGCGTTGACGGAATGCCCAGCGTTCCCCACAATTCAAAGGCGTCATGACCCTGGCCTAGAGAACTCGGGTCGCAGCGCGGCGTCAGCGAAGCGGGTGGAAGAGCAATCTTCCACCCGCTTTTTTACGCCCGTGATTCAGTCCACGAACGAGCGTGGCGATAAATTAATTTGACCAAATTAACTGGTTAGTACAATTTATGTACACCTCGCTCCACTGTCTCACACCAAAAATAACAAGGGAGAGTCTCCATGAGCCGTACCGTACTGGTGCTCAACGGCCCGAACCTCAACATGCTGGGTACTCGCGAACCCGCTACCTATGGCCGCGAAACCCTGGCCGACGTCTCTGCCCTGTGTGCCCGCACTGCCGAACAGCACGACCTGACGGTCGAGTTCCGCCAGAGCAACCATGAAGGCGAAGCCATCGACTGGATTCACCAGGCCCGCGGCCGCTGCGCAGCGATCGTCATCAACCCTGGCGCCTGGACCCACACCTCCATTGCCATCCGCGATGCACTGACCGCCAGTGAGCTGCCTGTGATCGAAGTGCACATCAGCAATGTGCACGCACGTGAAACCTTCCGCCACCACAGCTATGTCTCCGGCATCGCCGTGGCCGTGCTGTGCGGCTTCGGCACCAATGGCTACAGGTTGGCGCTTGAACACGTCAGCCACCTGTTGAACAACAAGGGTTAACTCGTAATGTCCCAGAACAATAAAACCAGTGTATTGGCCGGCCTGATTGGCGCTGGCATCCAGGCCTCGCGCACCCCTGCCCTGCACGAGCGCGAAGGCGCCGCCCAGGGCCTGGGCTACCTCTACCGGCTGATCGACCTGGACCAGCTGAAGCTCGACACCACCCACCTGGAAGAGCTGCTCACCGCGGCCCAGCGCATGGCCTACACCGGCCTCAACATCACCTTTCCGTGCAAACAGGCCATCATTCCGCTGCTCGATGACCTGTCGCCCGAGGCCCGTGGTATCGGCGCGGTGAACACCGTGGTGCTCAAGGATGGCAAGCGCGTAGGCCACAACACCGACTGCCTGGGCTTTGCCGAAGGCTTTCGTCGTGGCATGGACGGCGCCGCCCGTGAACGCGTGGTGCAGATGGGAGCCGGCGGTGCGGGCGCGGCAGTTGCCCATGCGCTACTGATCGAGGGCGTGAAACAGCTGACCATCTTCGACGTGGACGCCAGCCGTGCCCAGGACCTGGCCGACAACCTCAACCAGCACTTCCCCGGCAACCGCGCCCGTGCGGGCAGCGACCTGGCGGCGGCGATGAACGAAGCCGACGGCATGGTCAACACCACGCCGATGGGCATGGCCAAGCTGCCAGGCATGCCGGTTCCGGCCGACCTGCTGCGCAAGGACCTGTGGGTAGCGGAGATCGTCTACTTCCCACTGGAAACCGAGCTGCTGCGCACCGCCCGCGCCTTGGGCGCGCGCACCTTGGATGGCGGCACCATGGCCGTGTTCCAGGCGGTGAAGGCGTTTGAGCTGTTCAGCGGCATCGTGCCGGATGCCGACCGCATGACGGCGCATTTCAACAGCATGAATGGCTGAAGCCGCCTCAATCAAGCACCGGGCGCAGCAGCGCCTGGGCTTCGTAGAGCGCCGGCAGGTAGCGCTGCTGCATGGCCTGGGGATTGAGCCGGGCCACCTGGGTGGTGATCGATAACGCCGCCTTGAGCACGCCCTTGCGGTCACGCAGGGGCACGCTCAACACCGCCATGCCCACCTCGAACTCCTGATCGACGATGCAGAACCCCTGCTCGCGCACTCGCTCCAACTCTTCTTCCAGCGCCGCTACCGTCACCTTGGTGTAGGGCGTCAGCGGCCGTTGTTCGACGCGCTGCAGGTAGCTGCGCAACTCCGCAGGGTGCAGTTGCGCCAGCCAGATGCGCCCGCTCGCCGTGCAATACAACGGCAGCCGCGACCCAGGGCGGATCGACAGCGACGATATGTGGCTATAACGACTGCGCACCACGTGAATGATGTCGTCGTCATCCCGGACGCCTACGGACACGTGCTCCTGAGTACTGCGCGCCACCTGCTCGACGATGGGCCGCAGCATGCGCGGTAGCTGGGCGGAATCCACGTAAGCCTGGCCGATACGCAGGGCCTTGGCAGTCAGCCAGTAGTCGCGCCCATCGGTTTCAACGAAGCGCTCATGCACCAGGGTCAGCAGAAAGCGCCGCGCGGCGCTCTGACTCAATCCCGACAGCCGCGCTGCCATGGGCACCGTGAGCCGCGGGTGATCTTCGCTGAACAACTGCATCAGCGCCAGGCCCTTCTGCAGCCCTGCGATGAGGTCTCGTTCGTGGATAGTGGGTTGTTTCATTGGTGCCCCGCCCGGATTATTGGCCCGACGATGCGATTATCGCAGTGGTAGCGCGAATAACAACCAAAACCGCCAACAGCCGCGTTGTGACGCTTGCCGGCCAGCCTCACCATGGGCCCACAACAACAGCAAACGGTCCAGGAGATCGACATGATTCGCGGCTCGACCCAATTGGTGGCCATACTCGGCACGCCTATCGCCCAAGTGAAATCCCCCGACAACTTCAACCGCTGGTTCGCCGACAACGATCGCGATATCGCCATGCTGCCCATCGACCTGGGGGCCGCGGCGTTGCCGGCGTTCGTCGACACGCTGCGGGGCTGGCAGAACCTGCGTGGCTGTGTGGTGACGGTGCCCTACAAACAGGCCGTGGCGCCCTTGCTCGATGCTCTCACCGAGCGGGCCGCGGCCTTGGGCATGGCCAACGTGATCCGCCGCGAGGCCGATGGCCGCCTGATAGGCGACCATCTCGACGGCATTGGTTTTCTCAAGGCCGCGGCGGCTCACGGCTTCCAGCCGCAGGGCAAGCGTGCCCTGGTGGTGGGCGCCGGTGGCGTGGGCGCGGCCATTGCCTACGCGCTGGCCGAGCAGGGCCTGGCCGAGCTGGTGCTGGTGGATGTGCGCACCACTCAGGTAGAGACACTGAAAAAGGTGCTGCTCGACGCCTTCCCGACGCTGGCAGTACAAAGCGCCTACAGTGAACTGGGCACCTTTGACCTGGTGGTGAACGCTACGCCGGTGGGCATGGGGGATACCGGCCACTTGCCGCTACCCGACACCGCCCTAGCCGGCCTGCGCCCAAGCACGCTGGTGGCTGATGTGGTCACTTCGCCACCGGTTACCCCTCTGCTTGCCAAGGCCCGCGACCAGGGCTGCCGTATCCAGACCGGCCCGGAAATGGCCCGCGCGCAGATGGGCAACCTGGGCGCCTTCATGGGCGTGACACCCGAAGACGCCTGAGGAGGCCGCCATGAACGCAGCCATACCCGCACAGGGTTGGACTCACCATGTGGACCTGGTGGTGCTGGGCAGCGGCGCCGCCGGGTTCGCCGCCGCCACTACCGCGGCCTGCCGGGGCCTGAAGGTATTGATACTGGAAAGGGCCGAGACGTTTGGTGGCACCTCGGCGATCTCCGGCGGCGCCGTATGGGTTCACGGCACCGACCAGGCACGTGCCGCTGGCGTGCAAGACACCCCCGATGCCGTGCGCCGCTACCTGAAGGCCACCATCAGTCCCGGCTACCGTGCCGACCTGATAGACACCTACATCGCACGGGGCGCCGAAGCGCTGCGCTACCTGGAAAGCCACAGCGAACTGAAATACGCGCTACGGCCCCTTTCCCCCGACTATCACCCCGATGAACCCGGTGGCACCGACCGCGGCCGCGCCCTGGAGATGGTGGAATACGATGGCCGCCGGCTGGGCGCCTGGTTCCAGCACCTGCGCACCCCGCCGCCGGGCATGCTGTTGTTCGGTGGCATGATGGTCAACCGGGTGGATATCCAGCACCTGCTCAGCTTCCGCCGGTCGCCCGCCTCGCTGTGGCATTGTGTGAAGCTGCTGGCGCGCTACGGCAAGGACCGCTTGCGCCACCCGCGCGGCACCCGCCTGACCGTCGGCAACGCCTTGATCGCACGGCTGGCCACCACGGCTTTCGCCAAGGGGGTGGACCTGTGGTTGAAGGCCGAACCGCGGGCGCTGGTGCACGAGCACGGCGCGGTCACTGGCGTGGAAGTCGACTATAACGGCCAGCGCTTGAGGGTTCAGGCACGCTGCGCCGTGGTGTGCGCCGGCGGTGGTTTCGCCGCCGCGGGCAATGCCGATGGCCTGCGCCCGGGTACCGGCAGCGACCACCTGACCATGTCCCCCGCCAGTAATGACGGCACCAGCCTGGCCCTGGCCCAGGCGGTGGGTGGGCACCTGGGCGAAGGCTTGGCGGCCAATTTCTTCTGGGCCCCGGTGTCCCTGCGCCGCCACGCCAATGGGTCGCTGGAACGCTTCCCGCACCTGGTCACCGACCGCGCCAAACCCGGCATCATCGCCGTGAACCGCAGGGGCCAGCGCTTCGTCAACGAGTCCGACTCCTACCATTGCTTCGTGCAGGCCATGCAGGAAAACGCCAACTCACCGTGCTGGTTGATCGCCGATGCCCAGGCCCTGAACAGCTACGGCATGGGCCTGGCACGACCCAAGCCCGTGGATAACCGCGCACTGGTGGACGCGGGTTACCTTTACCAGGCCGACAGCGCCGAGCAACTGGCGCACTTGATCGGCGTCGACCCCAACGGCCTGGCCGACACCTTGCGCCAGCACAATGCCGATGCCGTGCGCGGCACCGACAGCCAATTCGCCAAGGGCGGCAACAGTTACAACCGCTCCCTGGGCGACCCTCATCACACCCCCAATCCCTGCCTGGCGCCGCTGACGAAAGCGCCCTGGTACGCGATTCGCGTGCACACCGGCGACCTGGGCTCGGCCCGAGGGCTGGTGACCGATGCCACTGCGCGCGTGCTCGACCGCCAGGGCCAGCCCATTGCCGGCCTGTATGCCGCAGGCAACGACATGAACTCGATCATGGACGGCACCTACCCCGGCCCCGGTATCACCCTGGGCCCAGGCCTGACCTTCGGCTACATCGCCGCCACCCACGCGGCCACCCGGCTGCAACGCAGCACCCCTACCCAACAAGAGGCATGACCATGTTCTATGAATTGCGCACCTACACCCTCAAGCCCACCAAGCTCGCCGACTGGTTGGCGCTGTACCAGAGCGATGCCCTGGCCGTGCAGACCGAGCACCTGGGCCGCCTGGTGGGTTTCTTCACCACCGAAATCGGCGACGTGAACCAGGTGGTGCATATCTGGGCCTGGGAGAGCCTGGACGAGCGCATGGCCCGGCGCACTGCCATGGCGGCCGACAGCCGCTGGATGGAGTTCAGTCGCAAGAACAAGGAACTGGACGCCGTGATGAAACTGGAGTCGCGGATGATGCGTCCCACTGCATTCTCGCCACTCAAGTAGGCCAGGCCCATGAGCGCTCCTGAGCACTACGACTGCGACGTACTGGTCATCGGCTCGGGGGCCGCCGGCCTGGCCGCCGCCGTGACCGCCGCCCACCACGGGCTGAAGGTGATCGTCGCCGAGAAGCACTACCACCTGGGCGGCACCAGTGCCTGGTCGGGTGGCTGGTTGTGGGTACCCGGCAACCCGCTGGCAGTGGCCGAGGGGCAGCTGGAAACGCCCGGCGCCGTAGAGCAGTACCTGCGCCAGCAACTGGCCACGGCGCAGTTGGATGACCGCGTGCAGGGCTACCTCGAACAGGGGCCAAGGATGGTCGACTTCTTCCAGCGGCATACCCAGGTGCAGTTTTATTCAGGCAGCCGCATGCCCGACATGCATGACGGGCCAGGGGCTGCCCTGGGCGGCCGTTCGCTGTGCGCGCAACCATTCGATGGACGGCGGCTGGGGCCATGGCTGCACAGGTTGCGCCCACCCCTGGACCTGATCAGCCTCGGCGGCATGGGCATCGCTGGCGGCACGGACCTGGGCCATTTCTTCAATGCCACGAGGTCAGTGAAATCGGCGTTTCATGTGACCAGGCGGCTGGCGCGCCATTGGTGCGACCGCCTGCTGCATGGGCGCGGGCTGCACCTGGTCAATGGCAACGCGCTGGTGGCCCGCCTGTTGCGCAGCGCGCTGGATTTGCAGGTGCAGGTGCGTACGCACAGCCCGGCGCTGGCATTGCTGGTGGATGGCCATCGGGTAGTGGGCGCGCGCTTGTCCACGGGCCCAGTGCGGGCGCGATGTGGCGTGGTACTGGCGGCAGGTGGGTTTGCCCATGACAGGCAGCGGATGAGTGAAGTATTCGGGCATGACAACCACCTGTCGGCTGCGCCGGCGCAGAATACGGGGGACGGGATTCGGTTGGGTGAAATGGCCGGCGGGGTGGTGCCTGCCCTGCCCAATGGCGCTGCCTGGGCACCCGTCTCCAGGGTGATGCGCGGCGGCAGGCATTCCGGCCCGGCCCAGGCTTTTCCCCATTTGATGGACAGGGCCAAACCCGGCTTCATTGCCGTGCGCGACGACGGCCGCCGCTTTACCAATGAAGCCGATTCCTACCATGACTTCATGCAGGCACTGTTCGCCGCCAACCCCACCGACCGCCAGCCCCATTGCTGGCTGATCTGCGACCGCCGCGCCCTGCACCGCTACGGGCTTGGAGCTGCACGGCCGTTTCCGCTGCCTGCCTGGGGCCTGCGTCGCCGGGGGTATCTGATCAAGGCCCGGAGCGTGGCGCAACTGGCCGAGCGCTGCGGTATCGATGCCGCTGCCCTGCACTCCACGGTGCAGCGCTTCAATCAGCAGGCGCGCCAGGGGAATGACGACGACTTTCACCGCGGCGCCTCGGCCTACAACCGCGCCCAGGGTGAAGCCACGCACGGACCCAACCCATCGCTGGGCGAGCTGGCGCGTGGGCCGTTCTATGCGGTGAAACTGGAGCCGGGCAGCCTGGGCACGTTCATGGGCTTGGCCACCGACCGCCAGGCACGGGTGCTGGATGCACAGGGCCTGGTGGTTGACGGGTTGTATGCGGTGGGTAATGACATGGCCAGTATCATGGGCGGCCATTACCCCAGCGGCGGCATTACCCTGGGGCCGGCGATGACCTTCGGCTACCTCGCCGGCCTGAGCCTGGCAGCCGACGCCGTCAGGGTTTCAGGTAACGCAGCACCGTGTCGACGATCATCTCGCGATGACGTGCCATGTTCTGCGCTTCACTGAAGTCGATCTGGAAGATTTCGCCGAAGGTGTGCTTGTTGGACACCCGGTAGAAGCAGAACGAACTGATCAGCAAGTGCACGTCCAGGGCATCGAGGCCCTGCCGGAACAGCCCTTCGCGGGCACCGCGTTCCAACACCTCGCCCAGGGCGTGCAACACGGTCTTGTTCATGGCGCGGATGGCGGTGGACTGCTTGATGTACTCGCCCTTGTGCATGTTCTCGTTGCACACGATGCGCACGAAATCGACATTGGCGTCATGGTGATCGAAGGTGAATTCCACCAGGCGGCGGATACCATCGCGCGGCTCCAGCTCACCCAGGTGCAGGTCCACCTCGGTGCTGCGGATGTCGCCGTAGAGTTTTTCCAGCACCTCGACGTACAACTGCTCCTTGCTGCCGAAGTAGTAGTAGATCATGCGCTTGGAGGTTTGCGTGCGCTCGGCAATGGCGTCTACCCGTGCACCCGCCAGGCCTTGCAGGACGAACTCGGCGATCGCCGCCTGGAGAATGTTCTCGCGGGTTTTCTCGGGGTTGTTCTTGCGGCTCTTGCGTGGCGCCGGTTCAGCAGTTTCCACGGAGCGTTCTGTCATTGTTGTCATTCTGGGCTCACGGCCATCGTTAAACAGCGGCAATTATGGAGCGGCCAGCGCGGCGAAGGAAGCCTGCAAGCCCCGGTCTACAACCAAAGGCTTGCAATTGCATGCAAACGGTTACAGTTTGGCGTGGCGAACACCCTTGCTGCGCGCCTTGGCCATGGCCGCCAGACGCACCGCGACGTTCGCCGCCCCGTACCCGGCGTAACCATTGCGACGCTGGATGATTTCGAAGAAGAAACGGTCTTCGAAGGGTTCGGTGTACACGTGGAACAGCTCGCCGCCGTTGGCGTCACGGTCGTAGAGCACGTTGTAGTAGGCCAGTTCGCTCAGGAACTCGTCATCGAAGTCAAAGCGCGCGGCCAGGTCGTCGTAGTAGTTGAGCGGGATGTCCAGCAGCGCCAGGCCCGCCTCCTTGGCCTTGGTGACGGCGGCGAACATGTCGTCGCAGTCGAAGGCAATGTGGTGCACGCCCGACCCACGGTAGGTGGACAGCGCATGGGAAATCGCCGTGTTGCGGTTCTCGGAGATGTTCAGTGGCAGGCGGATGGAGCTGTCACGGCTGCGTACCGCACGGCTCTTCACCAGGCCGTACGGGTCGGGCAGCACGACTTCGTCGTCGGCGGTGAAGTCCAGCAGGCTCTTGTAGAACAAGGTCCAGTTGTCGAGGTTGTCCGGCGGCAGCGCCATGGCCATGTGGTCGATGCGCTTGAGGCCCAGGGGGTTTTGCTTGACGTCCTTGAGGCTGAAGTCGGTGTCGTAGATCGTGCGGCCCTGGGCGTCCTGGTCCACCAGATAGATAAGGCTGCCATCCGGCGCGCGCACGGCGGCCAGTTCACGCTCGTTGGGGCCCACCAGGCCACGGAACGGCTGGCCTTTGTAGGCCACGGCGCGCTCCAGCGCCTTGACGCTGTCTTTCACCCGAATGGCGGTGGCGCACAGCGAAGGGCCGTGGGACTCGAAGAAGTTGTGGGCGAACGAGTATGGCTCGGAGTTGAGGATCAGGTTGATGTCACCCTGACGCATCAGGCTCACGGCCTTGGACTTGTGCTGGCCAGCCTTGGCGAAGCCCAGTTGCTCCAGCACATTGGTCAGCTTGGCGCCCTGGGCTTCGTCCACGGCGAACTCGAGGAATTCGATACCGTCGTAAGCGTCGGCCTGGGGTGGCGAGAACAGAATGTCCAGGTTCGGCACAGGAGTGGCTTCCTGTTCCAGCAGCTTGCGGGTTTTCTCTTCAAGGTACAGCAGCGAGCGCAGGCCGTCGGCGGCGTTGGCGCGCGGCGGCGCGGCGCGGAAGCCATCGTTGAAGATTTCCAGCGACAGCGGGCCGGTGTAACCGGACTTGATGATCGGCGCCAGGAAACCCGGCAGGTCGAACTCGCCCTGCCCCGGGAAGCAGCGGAAGTGGCGACTCCACTCCAGCACGTCCATGTTCAGGATCGGCGCGTCGGCCATCTGCACGAAGAAGATCTTGTCGCCCGGAATGTCGGCGATGGCCGCCGGGTCGCCCTTGAGCGACAAGGTATGAAAGCTGTCCAGCAGCACGCCCAGGTTCGGATGGTCGGCGGCTTTGACGATGTCCCAGACCTGCTGGTAGGTATTCACGTGCTTGCCCCATGCCAGGGCTTCGTAACCAATGCGCAGGTTTCGCTTGCCCGCGTGCTCGGCCAGCAAGCGCAGGTCGTCGACCAGGATCTGGCGGTCGCCCACGGAGTCGGCCGAAGCGTTGCTGCACACCAGCACCAGGTCGGTACCCAGTTCCTGCATCAGGTCGAATTTGCGCTCGGCGCGTTCGATGTTGCGGGCCAGGCGGTCACGGCGGCAGCCTTCGAAATCGCGGAACGGCTGGAACAGGGTGATGGCGATGCCAAGGTCGGCACACATCTGGCGAATTTCGCGCGGACTGCCATCGTAGTACAACAGGTCGTTTTCGAAGATCTCGACACCGTCGAAACCCGCGGCGGCAATGGCTTCGAGTTTTTCCGGCAGGGTACCGCTCAGGGAGACGGTGGCAATCGAACGATGCATGTTTCAGCTCCATGGGGCTGGCGGCCAGGGCACTTCACGGGTGCGCATCTGGCCAGCTGGCCGATGTCCGTTACAGGGTGTCAGGCGCACCTGCGACGGGTTGAAAGAATTCTTGGATGCTAATTTATACCGCACTTTTATGGCGTACGAACCAGTTAGTTTTGTGGGCGATTATCGACCGAAAACACACCGGTTCAATTGACGGTTTTTCGATCAATCGCCACCATCGCCCCCCTCATTGAAGCCCGTCAGCCGGTCAAAAGCCAGCAGACGCAGCACTGAGCTACGCCAACCCAGCGTACTTCAGAACCGCGCTACTCCATAAAAATTTCAAAAATCGGGTAACCATCATGCACGCTGTAAATGCACTTGCGCCTCGCCATGCGAGCATGGGCGAGAAAATCCGCGGCGCCCTGGCCGTGGGCAAAACTCGTTGGGGCATGCTCGCCCTGGTGTTCTTCGCCACCACCCTGAATTACATCGACCGTGCCGCCCTGGGCGTCATGCAGCCTATCCTGGCCAAGGAAATGAGCTGGACGGCGATGGACTACGCCAACATCAACTTCTGGTTCCAGGTGGGCTACGCCATCGGCTACGTGCTGCAAGGCCGGCTGATCGACAAGGTGGGCGTCAAGCGCGTGTTCTTCTGCGCGGTGCTGCTGTGGAGCGTGGCCACCGGCCTGCACGGGCTGGCCACGTCGGCCGTGGGCTTCATGGTGTGCCGGTTCATCCTGGGCATGACCGAGGCAGCCAACTACCCAGCCTGCGTGAAGACCACGCGCCTGTGGTTCCCGGCTGGCGAACGCGCGGTGTCCACCGGTATTTTCAACGCCGGCACCAACGTGGGTGCGATGATTACCCCGGTGATGCTGCCGTTGATCCTCGCCGTATGGGGCTGGCAGGCGGCGTTCATTTGCATGGCCTGCCTGGGCTTGACCTGGAGCGTGTGCTGGGCCCTCAAATACTACAACCCCGAAGACCACCCACGGGTCAAGCAGAGCGAACTGGATTACATCCAGGCCGAACCCGAGCCTGAGCAAAAGGCCGTGCCGTTCCACCGCATTCTGCGCATGCGTGGCACCTGGGCCTACGCCCTGGCCAATGCGATGACAGCGCCCGTGTTCTGGTTCTACCTGTACTGGCTGCCGCCGTTCCTGAACCAGCAATACCAGTTGGGCATCAACGTGACCCAGATGGGCATCCCGCTGATCATCATCTACCTCAGCGCCGACTTCGGCAGCGTGGGTGGCGGCATCCTGTCGTCGTTCCTGATTGGCCGTGGAGTGTCACCGGTCAAGGCGCGCCTGACCTCCATGCTGCTGTTCGCCCTGTGCATCGTCGCCGTGATCGGCGCAGCGGGCGCCAGCAACCTGTGGGTGGCGGTACTGGCGATTTCCCTGGCCATCGCCGCGCACCAGGCGTGGACAGCGAACATCTGGGCAGTGGTGATGGACTACACACCCAAGCCCATGATGAGCACGGTGTTCGGCTTTGGCGGCATGTGCGCGGCGGTGGGTGGCATGTTCATGACCCAGATCGTCGGCTACATCCTGACCGTGACCCACAACAACTACCACGTGCTGTTCATGATCATCCCGGGCATGTACTTCATCGCACTGGCCTGGCTGTACCTGATGGCGCCGCGCAAGGTGCCGGTGGTCGACTAGTGCGACCGTAGCAGCGGACCCGGCCGGGTCCGCTGCTACAGGCGTTCCAGGACCTGCAAGGTCTTGTCCAGCGCCTTCTTTGCCCGCTCCAGGGCGCTGCCGCCGTCGCGCACCGGGACTTCCAGGCTCAGCGGCAAGCCCGCCGGCAATGCCCTCAGCAGCCCCAGCAGATCGCAATCACCATCCCCAGGGAAGCGCCGTTCGTTGCGCGCCTGGCGCAGGATCTCGGCCATGTCATCAGGACGGGGGCCGGCCACGTCACACAGCTGCACGTAATGAGTACGTGAAGCCGGTAGCTGGCGCAGGTCTTCCAGGCGCGAGGCCGATCGGTCGAAGTGGAACGCGTCAACCAGCACACACCCATTGTCCCGCCCTGCTGCGTCGACGATACGCATGGCCTGCTCGAGGTTCTTGGCGTCGGTCCAGGGCATGAACTCCAGGTGCGGGCGAATCCCGTAGGGCTTGGCCAGGTCACACAGGGCAGCGAAGTTTTCGGTCATGCGCGCCTCGTCCGGGTCATTGCCCGCCACCAGCAATTCGGTGGCACCGAACTCGGCGCCGACGGCCAGGTGCGCGGCGAAATCTGCCACCAGGGTATCGGGCTTGAGCCGCAGGATCTCGATGTCCAGCACCTTGATCCCTGTGTCGCGCAGGCGTTCGGCCGTCTGGCGGCGCAGCTCGGCATCGCGCACCAGCGGGTAGTGGTGCTCCTCGCTGGTCGCCGGTTCCGTGCGCAGGCCAACATGGCTGTAGCCGGCGCGGGCGGCGACTTCGACCATGTCAGGCGGGGACAATTCAAGCACCGTCAGGGCGGCGAGGGACAGGATGCGTTGCACAGGGGAATCCTCTTGGTGTTGTTCTGGTTCGAATATTTAGAACTCAGTTCCATTTTCCTGCAAGAGGTTTTTCCACGCCACGACAAGCTGCGAAGAGCGGCAATCAGCTGAACAGTTCGGACGCAGGGCACGCTTGGGAGAGCTCCGCGGCAGCGGCCAGCAGGGGCGTCGACAGTTCCTGCAAGCGGGCCTGGCTCAGGCGCGCGGTAGGGCCGGCCACGCTGACCACCCCCACCACGTGGCCATCGACCGGCCGACGCACCACGGCGGCGATGGCCGAAGTGCCGATTGCCGAGCTTTCCATGACCAGCGAGTAGCCACGCTGGCGGGTCTGCTCCAGGTGTTCGAGCAATTGGGTATTGGACTTCGGCGCATTGGGCCCGAAGTCTTCGCGGTTGGCGATACCTTGGCGCTCCACCAGGGCCAGCGCCTGAGCGTCGCTGAGGCTGGCCAGCCAGGCGTGGCCGGATGCGGTGTAGAACAGCGGCGCGTCCTGGCCCATTTCCGGGTCGTAGCGCAGCCCAGAGCGGGCGCCCTGGGCCTTGGCGATCCAGGTCTGGCGCTCGCCGTCGATCACCCCCAGGCGCACCAGCTCGCCGGTTTCCTGGGCCAGGCGCTCCAGGATCGGCTGCACGATGTCGGCGCCGCTGCTGGCCAGGTAGCGAAACCCCATGGCCACCAGCTTGGTGGACAGGTGGTAACGATTATTGTCGGGGTTCTGGCGCACGTAGCCCAGGCGCATCAGCTCACCGAGCATGCGGTGGGTAGCGCTCTTGGGAATGTCCAGTTGCTCGGCCAGGGTCTGCATGGGCACGCCCCGGGGGTCGCTGGTGAGGCTTTCCAGAAGGCTGAAAGCACGTTCGATCTGACTGCCGGCCATGGTGACGGGTCCTGGTGAAAGTGGGGCGATTCTAAACGTGACGGGCCGAAGCGCAAGCTGTCCGATCTTCGCCCAATTTCGCCACGCTTACCCTTGGCGGCAACGACATGGCCGCCATAGAATGTGGAACGCGGTTCCAGAATACTACAAAATCCGTCATCCCACCGAGCCGCCAGGAGATCTCGTTCATGCCTGCCGCTACCCTGCTTCATTCCACCGTGGACTGCGATGTATTGGTGATCGGCTCTGGCGCGGCCGGGTTGTCGGCCGCCGTGACCGCCGCCTGGCATGGCCAGACCGTCATCCTGGTGGAAAAGGACAACGTCTTCGGCGGCGCCACCGCCTGGTCCGGCGGCTGGATGTGGACGCCCTGCAACCCGTTGGCCAAGCGCGCGGGCATCGACGAAGACGTCTCGTTGCCGCGCACCTACCTGGAACATGAACTGGGCGAGCGCTTCAACCCGGCCATCGTCGACGCTTTCCTGGAAGCGGCACCGCGCATGGTGGCGTTCTTCGAACAGCACACGTCCTTGCAATTCAGTGATGGCAACGCCATTGCCGATATCCACGGTGACACACCGGGAGCGGGGACTGGCGGGCGCTCGGTGATCGCCGCGCCCTATGACGCGCGGCAGGTGGGGAAGCTGCTCAAACGCCTGCGCCAGACCCTGCGCGAAACCTCGTTCATGGGGATGCCGATCATGGCGGGGGCTGATCTGACCGCGTTCCTGACCCTGACCCGCTCCTGGAAGTCCCTGCTGCACGTGACCAAGCGCTTCAGCCGCCACCTGTGGGACCTGGCGGTGCACGGCCGAGCCATGCACCTGGTCAACGGCGTGGCGCTGGTAGCGCGCCTGGCCAAGTCGGCCGAGGACCTGGGCGTGCTGCTGTGGGAGTCGGCACCGGCCAAAAGCCTGATCCACGAACAAGGCCGCGTGGCCGGCGCCGTGGTGCAGACAGCCAAGGGGGACATTGCCATCCGAGCCCGCAAAGGCGTGGTGTTGGCGGCGGGCGGTTTCCCCAATGATGTGGAGCGGCGCAAGGCCCTGTTCCCCCGTACCCCCACCGGCCACGAACACCTGGCCCTGCCGCCCCTGGGCGCCAGCGGCGATGGCCTGCGCCTGGGCGAGAGCGTAGGCGGCCAGGTGGCCGATGACCTGGTGAGCGCGGCGGCCTGGTGCCCGGTGTCGAAGGTGCCTTACAAGGACGGCAGCTTCGGCCACTTCCCGCACATCATCGAACGCGGCAAGCCGGGCATCATCGGCGTGCTGGCCAACGGCAAGCGTTTCGTCAACGAGGCCGACGGCTACTACGACTACACCAACGCCATGGTGCGCGAGGCACCGGGCGAAGAAGTCGCGTCATGGCTGATCTGCAGCCACGCCTTCCAGCGTCGCTATGGCCTGGGCATTTCCCGCCCCTTCCCCCTGCCCGTCTCGCCATGGGTCGCCAACGGCTACCTGAAGACCGGCAACACCATCGAAGAACTGGCGATTGCCTGCGGCATCGACCCGGCCGGCCTGGTGCAGACGGTCACCGACTTCAACCGCCACGCACGCAATGGCCAGGACCCCGAGTTCGGCCGCGGCAATACCCCTTACAACCGCAAGCAGGGCGACGCGCTGCACCAGCCCAACCCCTGCGTGGCCCCCATCGAACAGGGGCCTTTCTATGCGGTCAAGGTTCAACCGGGTAGCTTCGGCACCTTCGCCGGGCTGCGCACCAATGAACACGCCCAGGTACTGGATGCCTGCGGCCAGCCCATCGCCGGGCTGTACGCGGCAGGCACCGACATGGCCAGCATGATGGGCGGCTACTACCCCGCCGGCGGCATCAACCTGGGGCCGGCGACCACGTTCGGCTACATCGCCGGCCGCCACCTGGCAGGCGCAACGACCTACGAATGAACACCACCACGAATGCAGGGAGATCGAGCATGCAGAGCATCACCAACCGTCACGGGCTGAACATGCCCAAGCTGGGCCTGGGTACCTGGCCCATGGTCGGCCAGGAATGCACCGCCGCTGTGGTCCAGGCACTGGATGTTGGCTACCGCCACATCGACACCGCTGCCGGCTACAACAATGAAGACGCCGTGGGCAACGCCCTGGCCCAGACCTCGGTGCCGCGCGAGCAGATCCACGTCACCAGCAAGGTGTGGTGGGACAAGCTGGCGCCGGCCGACATGCGCCAGTCGTTCGACAACACCCTCAAGGCCTTGCAAAGCGACTATATCGACCTGTTCATGATCCACTGGCCCACCAAGGACTGGGACCTGGAGCGCACCATCGAGACGCTGGTTTCGTTCAAGGAAGACGGCCGTGCCCGCAACATCGGCGTGGCCAACTTCCCGCTGCCACTGCTGACCAAGGTGCTGGAAGAACTGAAAGCGCCGCTGTCGGTGCTGCAAGTGGAATACCACGTCAGCCTGGACCAGACCCCGCTGCTGCAACTGGCCCGCAAGCATGACATGGCCCTGACCGCGTACAGCCCGATCGTACGCAACCGGGTGTCGGAATACCCGCAGTTGCAGGCCATCGCCAAGAAGCACGGCGTACTGCCGACACAGGTCGCGCTCAAGTGGCTGCTGGACCAGGACGGCGTGGCTGCCATTCCGAAAGCGGCGAGCCGGGCCAACCAGTTGAGCAACCTGGCCTCACTACAGGTTCAACTGGATGATGAAGACCGTGCGCTGATCGCCGGCCTGCCCAAGGACCAACGCCTGGTGAGCCCGCCGTTCGCGCCGCAGTGGGATTGATCCCTTATCAGGCGATGCGACACAAAAAAACCGCCCATCAAGGCGGTTTTTTTGTGTCGGCTTTTCGGCTTAGAAGTCGAAGAAGACGGTCTCGCCTTCGCCCTGGATGCGAATGTCGAAACGGTAGGCCGTCTTGCCATTCACTTCACAGCGGGTAGCGATCAGGGTCTCGCGGCGCGCTGGCTGCTCGATCAGGTTCAGCACCGGGTCCTTGGCGTTGGCCTCGGCTTCGTCGCTGAAGTAGATGCGGGTTTGCAGGTGGATGTTGATACCACGGGCAAACAGGCTGACGTTGATGTGCGGCGCCATTGGCACGCCGGCGGCGTTCTTCACCACGCCCGGCTTGACCGTGTGCAGGTCCCACTCGCCGCCATCGAAAGTGGTGGCGGTACGGCCGAAGCTGTTGAACGGCTTCTCCAGATTGTAGTCAGTGTCGTAGTGGCCGTTGGCATCGGCCTGCCAGAACTCCAGGAACGAGTCGCGCACCTTGTGGCCATTGCCGTCGTAGACGTCGCCCAGCAGCACGATGTGCTCGCCCTGGGCGCCTGGCTTGGCCATCTGGTTCCAGATTTCCTGGTCGCGCGGCGGGTTGCCAGCGGCGGACAGGGCCAGGCCGATGTGCACATAGGGGCCAGCGGTCTGCGAAGGTGTTTCCTTGAGCAGTGTGATAGGCATGGTGGCGCTCTCCTCAGCAGTTTTCGAAGTGGGTCTTGCGCTGGCCGCGCAGCACGATGTCAAAGCGGTACGCCAGGCAATCCATCGGATTGGCGTGGTTCATGTCCAGCTTGGCGATCAGGCTCTGCACCGCTTCGGGGTCGGCGATGGACTTGACGATCGGGCACATCGGGATCAGCGGGTCACCTTCGAAGTACAGCTGGGTGATCAGGCGAGTAGAGATCGACGGGCCGCTTACCGACACATGGATATGCGCCGGGCGCCAGTCGTTCGGGCCGTTGCGCCATGGGTACGGGCCCGGCTTGATGGTGCGGAAGTTGAAGTAGCCTTCGCTGTCGGTGACCATGCGGCCGACACCACCGAAGTTGGGGTCCAGCGGCGCCAGGTAACGGTCATTCTTGTGGCGGTAGCGGCCGCCGGCGTTGGCCTGCCAGATTTCCACCAGGGTGTGCGGAATCGGCTTGCCGTACTGGTCGCACACGCGGCCGGCAACGATGATGCGCTCGCCGATCGGCAGGCCACCGTTGTTGAAGTTCAGCAGCAGGTCGTTGTCGTACTTGCCGAATTTCAGGTGCGAGAAATCCGGGCCGGTGGATTCGCTCACCGATTGAGGAATGCTCACCAGGGCCTGGCGCGGGGAGCGCGGCACGGAGGTCTTGTAGTCGGGGGTCAAGGCTTTGGGGTGCCAATTACGGTCACGGATAACGAAGCGACTGGTGTCTTGGGAAGACATGCCGTTCTCCTATTATTTGATTTATTGGGTCCTGCGGACAGGCTTGGGGCTAGTCTCAATGAAATCCTTAGTATCGAAAATTGAATATAGCAGCACCATACATATCCAATTGGTTATCCATACCGCTGTTCTGGAGGGTCCAAACCATGCTGTGGAAAAAAGGTCGTCGCAGTGACAACGTGGTCGACGCCCGCGATGATGATTCTGCCGCAGGCGGCGGCGGTGGCGGCCTGCGCATCGGTGGCAAGGGCCTGAGCCTGACCGCCGTGGTGCTGATCGTGGGCTTTGGCTTGCTCACCGGCCAGGACCCCATGCAGATTCTCGGACAACTGACCGGGCAACTGAGCCAGCCGCAAACCGCACCGGCAGACACACGTACCCGCCCTGCCCCGCCCGCCAACGACCAACAGGCAGATTTCGTGCGCGCCATCCTGGGCGACACCGAGGACACCTGGACGCAGGTCTTCCAGCAGGCGGGCAAGCAATACCAGGACCCCAAGCTGGTGCTGTTCCGCGGCCAGGTGAATTCAGCCTGCGGGTTCGCCACCTCGGCAGTGGGCCCCTTCTATTGCCCGGGCGACCGCCAGGTGTACCTGGACATGGACTTCTTCAAAGAGATGGCCCAGCGCTTCCACGCCGCCGGCGACTTCGCCGAGGCTTACGTGATCGCCCATGAAGTGGGCCACCATGTGCAGAACCTGTTGGGGGTGTCTGCCAAGATCCAGGCCGCACGCCAGCGTGGCCAGCCCATGGAAGGCGCCAGTGGCTTGTCGGTAAGGCAGGAACTGCAGGCGGACTGCCTGGCGGGGGTGTGGGCCTACCATGCCCAGCAACGGCTGAACTGGTTGGAACCGGGGGATGTGGAAGCGGCGCTGAATGCCGCCAATGCCATCGGCGACGACCGCTTGCAGGAGCAGAGCCAGGGACGCGTGGTCCCCGACTCCTTTACCCATGGCACCTCGGCCCAGCGCGTGCGCTGGTTCAAGGCCGGCTTCGCACAGGGTCAGGTGAACCAGTGCGATACCTTTGGCGCCAAGGCGCTGTGATCAGAACGCCGCTTTGATCTGCACGCCGGCCATCAGCGCGTTCTGGGTGTTGGTGCCGTAGAACGCACCCGGCTCCTTGATGTACTGCACGTCAGGGCGCACGGTCAGCCACTTGGTGACCTGGGCGGTGTAGCTCAGCTCGATCAACTGCTCGCCGCTGTCCAGGTTGCTGATTTCATCAGCTGCGGCGGCGGTGGACGCAGCGGCGATCTGGTTGTCACGGGTGTGCGGGTTCAGCACCGCACGGCCGTAGGCCAGGCCGATGGCGTCGTCAGGACGGCTGTCGAACGGTTTGTGCAGCACCACGCCCGCCGAGTACCAGTGGTGGAATGGCGAAGTGGCCACGTCGGTCTGGGTGGCCTGGCCGAACACGTGCAGGTTGCGCTTGGGGTCGGTGGCCGAGTGCCACACGGACTGGTCGACCAGCACATAGGAACCGGAACGGCCGGCAGCGGTGCCGTTGTGGTCGATGCGCGCGGTATCGGAGGTGTCGTAGTACCAGCCGAACTTGTACTGGCCGTCATATTCGCCGGCGTGGGTGTAGATCAGCTCGATCGGCATGATGGTGCCGGTGTAGTGATCCGGGCTCATGCGCAGCGCGTACTTGGACTCACTGTTGGTGATCGGGTTGACCTCGAACGCGGCGGTCTGGATCGCCCACTCGTCGTTGATCTTGTACTTCAGCATGCCACCCCAGTGGCCGGTCGGGGCGTTGGTCCAGCCGCTGCCACCGGACATCGACAACGGGTGGGCACAGAAGCCGGCGTTGACGAAGTTGGTCAGAATGCTCATGCCACCGAAATCATTACCCATGGGCATGAAACCGACTTTCATGTCCAGGTTGGGGGTGAAAATGGTGCGCTCGTAGCTGAATTCACTGATACGGGTGTACTGGCCGCCGTAGATTTCCTGCACCGGCAGGCGGTTGCCCACCAGGTCGTTGGAGGCACTGTTGCCGCGGCGGTCGGTAACCATGATCTGCACCAGGCCGCCATTGTCCACGCCCAGAATCTTGCTCAGGTCGAACCGCGCGCCAATGCGCAGTTGCTGGGCGTAACGGGCGCCGTGGCTCTCGCCGCCGTGCACGGTGCCGAAGGTTTCGGACACGTAGTCACTGGTGATCTTCACGCCCTCGTTCTCGAGGCGCGTACGTTCACCGCCCCAGTTACCGGTCATGAGCGAGTCGTCGGCCAGGGCCAGGCCCGGAACCACCAGGGAGCCCAGCGACAGGCCGGCCACCAGGCCTGAAGTCTTGATGCGACGCGAAGATTTGATGAGCATGATTCTCTACGATTTCGATTGATTCAGGAGGAGGTATCGGCCGGCAGGGATGTTTAGCCTAGTACGAGGGGTGCATCATAATGACGCACCCCTGCGGAATTAAGACCAATGGTAACAAAATTGTGTTGCGGAATTTAAGAAAATGATCGGAATAGTTAGTTTAGTTTCATATGCAGGTATGCGATGGTCGAGCGGGGCTTTCCAAGCGTGAAAGCCCCGCCAGGCGATGTCCGGTCAGACAGTGCGAGGGCGGGGTTCAGCGGGTGGCGAGGTCGAGCAGGTCGGAGCAGGTCGGCGCGTGCCAATCGGCAAGCTCGGGCCACGGGTTTTCCGGCAGGTTGACCAGCACCGTGTGGGTGCCGGCCGCACGGCCGCAGTCCAGGTCAAAGCGGTAATCGCCCACCATCACCATCTGCGACGGCGACACGCCCCAGCCATCGGCCAGTTTCAGCAGGCCATCGGGGTCGGGCTTGGGCAGCGCATTGTCACGACCCAGCACGTCCTGGGCAGCAAAGCAGTCAGCAATGCCGATGGCCTCCAGAGTAATGTGCGCCAGCTCTTGTGCGTTGCGCGTCAGGATACCCAATGTGTGGCCGCGGGCCGCCAGGCTGCGCACCAGCTCGACCGCGCCATCGGCGGCGCGGGAAGCCACCGCCAGTTCGCGTTCGTGCTCCAGCAACCAGGCATGCTTGGCAGCCGCCACCTGCGCGGGCAAGCCCGCCAGGTGGGTCAGGATGTCATCCTCGGGCGGAATCTCCAGGGCCACGCGAATGGCTGCGAAATCGTGCACGGCCACGGTCAGGGTGCCATCCATGTCGAACACCCAGTGGCGTATGTCGCGCAGGCTCATGCCCAGTCCTTGCGGTGGCGAATCAGGCCTTCCTGGGCCGCGGACGCTACCAACTGGCCCGCGCGGTTGTACACGCTGCCGCGGCAGAACCCGCGGGCATTGCCGGCCCAGGGGCTGTCCATGGCATACAGCAGCCAGTCATCGGCACGCAGCTCGCCATGGAACCACAGGGCGTGGTCGAGGCTGGCCAATTGCATGTCCTTCTGCCACACCGACTTGCCATGAGGCATCAGCGAGGTAGTCAGCAGGCCGAAGTCAGAGGCATAGGCCATGATGTATTTGTGCAGTGCCGGGATGTCCGGCAGCGTGCCGTCGGCGCGAAACCACACGTATTTGACCGGGTCCCCAGGGACCGGGTTGTAGGGGTCGCGCTCGGTTACCGGGCGCACTTCAATGGGTTTGGGGCACAGCAGCTTGTCGCGCAGTTGCTCGGGGAGCGTGTGGGCGATGCGCTGGGTCAGTTCCAGTTCGGTGGGCAGGTTTTCCGGGCCGACCACGCCGGGCATCGACGCCTGGTGCTCATAGCCCTCTTCGTCGTACTGGAAGGAAGCGCTGCAGGTGAAAATCTGTTGGCCCTTCTGCACGGCGGTCACGCGGCGCGTGCTGAAGCTGCCACCATCACGCACCTTGTCGACCATGTACACCACCGGTAGCTGGGCATCGCCGGGGCGCAGGAAGTAGCCATGCAGGGAGTGCACATGGCGCGCGTCCTCGACGGTCTGGCTGGCGGCCGACAGCGATTGGCCCAGTACCTGGCCGCCGAACAGCTGGCGAAAACCCAGGTCCTGGCTGCGGCCGCGAAACAGGTTTTCCTCGATGGGCTCGAGGGTCAACAGGTCAACCAGATCGTCCAACACGTGGCTCATTCGAACTCTCCAAAAACAGTAACGGTGCCCGTGAGGCGAGACAGTGAGGGCGAATGATACAGGCAAAAGCCCCGGCCGCCGACCAGGGGCTAGCCGTGCAGGGTCTGGCGCCACTGGTCGCGATTGATGCGGTACAGCACATGGCGCTCCAGTTCATGCCCGGGCGGGAGCCGTGGGTGGTCAAAATCACCGAACGGGTCGCGCTGCATGCCGATGGCCTGCATGACCTTCTTCGACGGCTCGTTGGCCTGGGCGGTAAACGACACCACCTCGTCCAGCCCCAGCTGACTGAAGGCGGCCCGCAGGCTGGTCCAGGCCGCTTCGCTGGCAAAACCCAGGCCCCAGTGACGGCTGGCCAGGCGCCAGCCGATTTCCACGGCAGGGGTGAAAGGCGCCTCGAAGCTGACATGGCCCAAACCGGTGAAACCGATGAAGGCCCCGGTGTCCTTGCGCTCCAGCGCCCACAGCCCGAAGCCGTATTCGTTGAAATGCCCACGGATGCGCCCGATCAACGCGGCGCTTTCCAGGCGTGTGAGCAAGGCGGGGAAGTAGCGCATCACCTGCTCATCGGCGCACAGGGCCGCGAACTCCGTCAGGTCTTCGTCACGCCATTGGCGCAGGATCAGGCGCGCGCTTTCCAGCTCCAGGATCGGCTTCATCACTGTGTTCCCCGTTGACGGTCCTTGAAGTTTACTCTGCCGGTGGCAAGATTCAGGCAACCCCCTGCGCCGAAAGTGCCCATGCCACTGCCATTGATCTACCACGACGATTACAGCCCCGAGTTCCCCCCGGAACATCGCTTCCCCATGGACAAGTTCCGCCTGCTGCGCGACCACCTGGTGAGCAGCGGCCTGGTACGCGATGCCGACCTGCTGCGCCCCGAACTGTGCCCGGCAGACATCCTGGCCCTGGCCCATGACCGGGATTACATCGAGCGCTACATGAGCGGCAGCCTGGCGCGCGAAGACCAGCGCAGGCTGGGCCTGCCCTGGTCCGAAGCGCTGGCGCGGCGCACCGTGCGCGCGGTGGGTGGCTCGCTGCTGGCGGCGGAGCAGGCCTTGCAGCACGGGCTGGCCTGCCACCTGGCCGGCGGCACCCACCATGCTCATCATGACCATCCCGCCGGCTTCTGCATCTTCAACGACCTGGCAGTGATCAGCCACTACCTGCTGGGCAGTGGGCGGGTGGGCAACGTGCTGATCTTCGACTGCGACGTGCACCAGGGCGATGGCACGGCACGCATCCTGGCCGACACGCCCAGCGCCATCACCGTGTCACTGCACTGCGAAAAGAACTTCCCGGCGCGCAAGGCCGACAGCGACTGGGACATCCCCCTGCCCATGGGCATGGGCGACGACGCCTACCTGCAAGTGGTGGACGAAACCCTCGATTACCTGTTGCCCCTGTACCGGCCCGACCTGGTGCTGTATGACGCCGGCGTGGATGTGCACAAGGACGATGCCCTGGGCTACCTGCAACTGACCGATGCCGGCGTGTCGGCGCGCGATGAGCGTGTGCTGCGCCATTGCCTGGGCCGGGACATTCCGGTGATGGGCGTGATCGGCGGCGGTTACAGCAAGGACCGCCAGGCCCTGGCCCGCCGCCACGGGCTGCTGCACCACAGTGCCCAGCGGGTGTGGACAGATCTGGGGTTGTGACTTACCCACATCGGCTGTGGAGCCGCCTGTGGATAACCTGCGGGAAAGCCCTGCCACGCCAGTAACGGCGTGGCCTGCAGGCCGCTGTACGTTTTTTATCCACTGCTGATGAGCTACAATCGCCGGCTTATTTCGTACCGTGTGGCTGCCCATGTCAGATTCCCTCCCCGCCCCTGCTCATCATGTCGCGATCATCGGCGGCGGCCCTGCCGGGTTGATGGCCGCTGAAGTGCTGAGCCAGGCCGGCGTGCGCGTTGAAGTGTTCGATGCCATGCCATCGGTGGGCCGCAAGTTCCTGCTGGCCGGGGTCGGCGGCATGAACATCACCCATTCCGAGCCGTACCCTGCGTTCGTCGCGCGCTACGCCGAGCGGCGTGATGAGGTGGCGGCCATGCTGGCCGGGTTCGACGCCGAACGCCTGTGCCAGTGGATTCACGGCCTGGGCATCAACACCTTCATCGGCACCTCCGGGCGGGTATTTCCCACGGGCATGAAGGCCGCGCCCCTGCTGCGCGCCTGGCTCAAGCGCCTGCGTGAACAGGGGGTCGTTATCCACACCCGGCATCGCTGGCAGGGCTGGAACGTCGACGGCAGCCTGCGTATTCAACACCCTGGGGGCGAGTTGGCGGTGAAGCCGGACGCCACGGTGCTGGCCCTGGGCGGCGCCAGTTGGGCGCGCCTGGGCTCCGACGGTGCCTGGCTGCCCTGGTTGACGGAGCGCCAGGTAGCCATCGCCCCCCTTCAGCCCGCCAATAGCGGTTTCGAGGTGGCGGCCTGGAGTGACCTGCTGCGCGACCGGTTCGCCGGCGCGCCGCTGAAGAACGTGGCCATGCACCTGGCCGGCGAGACACCGCGCCTGGGTGAAGCGATCGTCACCGCCACGGGTATCGAGGGCAGCCTGGTATATGCCCTGTCGGCACGCATTCGCGAGCAGATCAATGCGCAGGGGCAAGCGACGGTCTACCTCGACCTGCTGCCGGGCAAGCCTGTGGATAAAGTGGCAGCCGCCTTGAGCAGGCCTCGGGGTTCGCGCTCCATGGCCAAGCACCTGCACAGCGTGCTGGGTATCGACGGCGTGAAAGCGGCGCTGCTGCGCGAGCTGTCGGACAAGGCTGCCTTTGATGAACCACAGGTGCTGGCGGCGGCGATCAAGGCGTTGCCCATCGTCGTGGTGCGGCCACGGCCGCTGGATGAAGCGATCAGTACAGCGGGCGGTGTTCGATTTGACGCGCTGAATGCAGGACTGATGCTGACGGCGGCGCCAGGGGTGTTCTGCGCGGGGGAAATGCTGGACTGGGAGGCGCCAACGGGCGGCTACCTGCTGACGGCGTGCTTCGCCAGCGGGCGGGTTGCGGCCCACGGTGCGCTGGACTGGTTGCGCACCTGACCGTCAGCGGCGGGCCTGGCCGGGCCGGCTGTCACGCGGGGTGGATGAAACCACGCGGCGGCCCGGACGCGGCCGGGTCCGCTGCTACACAGCGCCTTAAGGCTTGCGCTTGCGTGGGCCGGTGTTGAAGGCCGGCACCTTGCGCACGGGCTTGGCGGCCGGGGCAATGTTTTCGGTGGGCGTGTCGCCGCTGTCCATCCATTTGCCCAGGGTGCGCTTGCCGCCACTGACCTTGGGTTTCTTCGGCTTTTTCGGTTTTTTCAGCACGTCGCCGCTGGCATTGGTTTCCGGAACGCGATGGTCGGGTTCGAAACCCGATTCTTCCTGGCGCTTGAGGGTCTGGCGGGTCAGCACTTCGATGGCCGACAGCAGTTGCACTTCGTCGGCGCACACCAGCGAAATCGCCTCGCCGGTCTGGCCCGCCCGGCCCGTGCGGCCGATGCGGTGCACGTAGTCTTCGGCAACGATGGGCAGGTCGAAGTTGACCACGGTGGGCAGGTCGTCGATGTCCAGGCCGCGGGCGGCCACGTCAGTGGCCACCAGGATCTGCACTTCATTGGCCTTGAAGCGGTCCAGGGCACGCTGGCGCGTGGCCTGGGGCTTGTCGCCGTGGATGCCGTCGGCGTTGATGCCCAGGCCCTGCAGGCGCTCGACCAGCGCGTCGACACCGTTGCGGGTCTTGGCGAAGACCAGGGTCTGCTTCCACTTCAGGCGTTTCATCAAGTGGATGAACAGCTCTGGCTTGCGCTTCTTGTCCACCGTGACGATCCACTGCTTCACGGTGGAAGCCGCTACGTTGCGCGGGCTGACTTCGATGCTCAACGGGTTGTCGAGCATCTGCCCGGCCAGCAGGCGGATGTCGTCGGAGAACGTGGCCGAAAACAGCAGCGTCTGGCGCTTTTTCGGCAATGCGGCGTAGATATCGCGCAGTTCTTCGGCGAAACCGAGGTCGAGCATGCGGTCGGCCTCGTCCAGCACTAGGGTTTCCAGCTGGTTGAATTTCACCGCGTTCTGACGATAAAGGTCCAGCAGGCGGCCCGGGGTGGCCACCAGCAGGTCGATGCCCTTGCGCAGCTTCATCATCTGCGGGTTGATGCTGACGCCACCGTACACCGCATAGGTGCTCAGCGGCACATGCTCACCGTATTCACGAATGCTGGCGTGCACCTGTTCGGCCAGTTCCCGGGTCGGCACCAGCACCAGCGCGCGCACGCAGTTGCTGGCCACTTTCGGGCCTTCCATGGTCAGGCGCTGCAGCATGGGCAGCGCGAAGCCGGCGGTCTTACCGGTGCCGGTCTGGGCGGCGGCCATCAGGTCACGGCCGGCCAGCACCGCTGGAATGGCCTGGGCCTGTACCGGCGTCGGGGTCTGGTAGCCAAGGGTTTCCAGGGCGCGCAACAGGGGTTCAATCAGGCCAAGGGTGGCGAATGTCATCGAGGGTACCGTCAGGTCAAATTCTGCAATGCGCGCAGTTTACCTTGTCAGGGCGTGTGGAGGCGGGCTTGCCAGCGAGTTTTTCTGAACGGTCGCTGGCGGGGTGGTCATGCACCGCGATGCTTGCGCAGCGCGTCGCCGATCTTCGCCGCCGGCACCTTCTGCAAGGTGCAGAACAATGCATGGGACACCTGGCTCAAGCCATGGGTCTGACGCAGCTCGCCGGCCAGGTGCTGAACCAGGTTGGCCGCCATCTCGGCGTCGGCCATGGCCCGGTGGGCAGTGCCGGTGTGCGGCAGGCCGGCCCATTGCGTCAGGGTGCCGAGCTTGTGGTTGGGCGCCGCCGGCATCAGGCGCCGGGCCAGCAGCATGGAGCAGGCGAAGCGCTGGTGACGTTCGCGGCGCAGCAGGCCCAGTTCATAATCCCAGAACCGCTGGTCGAACGAGGCGTTGTGGGCCAGCAGCGGCGTGTCACCGACAAAGTCGGCCACTTCACCCATTACCTGGGCAGCCGGCGGCGCACCGCGGACCATGGCGGTGGTGATGCCGGTCAGGCTGGAGACGAACGCGGGCACGGCCACCCCCGCATTCATCAGGCTCTGGTAGCGATCGACGATCTGCCCGCGTTCGAGCATCACCACGGCGATTTCGGTGGCACGGCAGTAGGCGCCCGGCGAGATGCCGGTGGTTTCAAAGTCGATGACGGCAATACGTTCCAAGACAACTCCAGGTATTCAATTCTTGAGCAACAACGCGCCTTCGATGGGCACGTAGCGGCTGGCGGCGCGGATCAGCGAGTTCGCCGTCAGCCCCGGCACACCATAGGCAACGGCCTGCACGCCGTGCTTGCCGATGATGCGTTCGAGCAGCATGTCGAAATCGCCATCGCCCGAGGCCAGTACCACTTCATCGACGCGGTCGGCCACGTCCATGATATCGATGGTGATGCCTACGTCCCAGTCGCCCTTCGCCGAGCCGTCGCTGCGCTGGATGTAAGGCTTGAGCTTTACCGTGAACCCCAGGTTGCGCAGGATCTGCTGGAACTGCTGCTGCTTGCTGTCGCCACGGTCGATGGCATAGGCATAGGCTTCCACGATCTGGCCGCGCTGGCTGATATCAGCCCACAGGGCGGCATAATTGAAGTGGCAGCCATAGGCTTGGCGCACGGTGTAATAGAGGTTTTGTACATCGGCGAACACCGCGATTCTTTTCACCGCACATCCTCGTGGCGCCGGAGCGCTCGACCTTGATCAGGCCGTCAGTATGCCAGTTGCGACGCGCGTGCTGGGAATTGTCTGGCGAAACGGCCCGGGCAACTGCCGCGGGCCGCCTGCCGAAGGGGCTCAGACGAAGGTGTCGTCGTCATCGAAGAAGCTGCCACCGCTGTCATCGCTGAAGTCGGTGTCAGTGAGGTTACCGCTATCGTTGCCCCACGAATCGTTGTTGGCGAAGCGCTCAGGCTCGCTGCCGCCCCAGCCGCCCTGGTCCTGCACAGGCTCTTGCAGCACCTCGACGATTTCCTGAGGCTGGTTGTTGTGGTGGAACAGGCTGCTGATGCCTTCGGCCAGCATCACGCCACCGGCGACGCCGGCTGCGGTCTGCAGGGCGCCGCGCATGAAGCCGCCACCTGCCGGAGCCGCCTGCTGGGGTGGCGGTGCGTATTGTGGTTGCTGCGGCGCAGGCTGCTGGTAGCCGTTGCCAGGCTCGCGCCAGCCGCCCGATTGCTGCGGGGCCGGTGCGGGCTCGGAACGCGAGCCACCGCCGAACAGGTTCGACAGGAAGCCGCCGCTGGCGGGCTGCTGGTTGCCCGAGCCTGCCTGGGCACGTGCCTGGGCCAGGTCGGCCTGGAGTTTCTTGACCTGCTCGTCCATGCGCTTGAGGGCCGCTTCCTGTACCAGGATGGCCTGGGCCATGTAATAAGGCACTGCCGGTTGCGCGGCCACATGTTCCTTGATCCGTTCGTACGCCTGGGCGTCACGTGGGGCTGATCCCGCTTCGGCTTGCTTGAGCCGGGTAAACAGTCCATCGATCAGGGTTTGCTCTTCGCTGTTCATGGCGACCTCGTTAGATTGCCGGTAAAAATTCGGCCCGGCCCGATATGGGCGGCCTGCGTACAAAATGGGGCACCCGGGTGACGGTTTCAATGGCGGCGCAGCATGAAACTTCCTTCAGCCGGCCGCCCGACCGCCACGGTTGGAGCCTCGGGGCGCATGGGCTAAAGTGTCGGCCTGCTTTTTCATGTGCGATCGCGACTGATGAACCCCTTAGACGTACTGCGTGACTCCCTGTATTTCTTCCGCCGCAACCTGGCCGGCATCGCCCAGCTGTGCCTGCCGCTGCTGGTGCTCGAAGCCCTGGCCTCGCAGCTGGTGCAGCACAGCATCGGCCCCGATGCCTCGCCTATGTATGACATCGCCGTGGGCCTGCTGTTCTACCCGCTGTACACCGGCGCTCTGATTCTGTTCCTCGATGCCCGCAGCCAGGGCCTGCAACCGCTCAAGCGCAATCTGCTGGCGGCCACGCTGCAGATGTGGCCGTTCTTTGCCGTGCTGGCGGCTACCAGCACGCTGTTGATCATGCTGGGCCTGTCGCTGTTCATACTGCCCGGGGTGTACGTGATGATCCGACTGGTGTTCGCCGAGTACCTGCTGGTGCTGCGCGGGCTCACGCCCATGGCGGCCATGCGCGACAGCTTCCAGCTGACCCAGGGGCACCTGCTGCCCATTGCCGCCTGCGTGTTCGGCTCGCTGGTGCCCTTGTGGGCCATCGACCTGGCCAGCAATACCATCTGGCCTGATCCCAGCCACTGGCAGATGTTGCTGCTCGACAGCCTCAACGGCTTCCTGCAATTGTTCACCAGCGTGGTGGCCTACCGCCTGTACATGTTGCGCGTGGGCAAGACCGGCCAGGCGTGAGGCCTTGGGCCGGGGCGCCGGCTCGGTTATGCTCAAGGGCATTGCCACGCCATAAGCCGAGCCGATGACCCGACTACTGCGCAATACCCTGCTGGTGCTGGTGACCCTGGCGCTGTTGCTGGCGGTGCTGGTCTACACCCTGACCTGGCACCCTGAGCCCCGGGAAAAACTGACACGCATGTGCCGCGGCGCCGCGCCGCAACTGGTGCCTGGCCAGGCGGTCAAGGTGATGACCTGGAATGTGCAGCACCTGGCGGGCAAACAGTACGTGTTCTGGTACGACCTGCCCGGTGGCAACGGCCCGGATGAGCGTGCTACCCCTGAGGACCTGGCGTACAACCTCGATGAAGTGGCGCGGGTCATCCGTGACGAGGCACCCGACCTGCTCCTGCTGCAAGACCTGGACGACGGCGCCAAGGCCAGCGATTACCAGGACCAACTGGCGCTGTTGCGCGCGCGCATCGTCGACCTCTACCCCTGCGACGTCGAGTCCTTCGACTGGAAAGCCGATTTCGTCCCCGACCCGCATATCCTGGGCAGCGTTGGCCGCAAGCTGGCGACCCTCAGCCGCTACCAGATCGTCCAGGCCGAGCGTCTGCAACTGCCAGGCCGCCCGCGCTGGAGCAACCCGTTCGCACCGCAGCGGGCCTTGCTTACCAGCTACTTGCCGATACAGGGTGGCGGCCAGCTGGCGGTGCTCAACACCAACCTGGACAAGCCCACCTCGGGAAGCGACCTGCAGAGCCAGCAGATGCAAGCCATCCTCAAGCGCATCGACCGCATGGAAAGCCATGGCACCCCATGGTTGCTGGGCGGCAACCTCAATGCCTTGCCCCTGGGCCAGACACTGCGCCTGAGCCCGGCGCAGCAAGCCACCTACCCGGCGGACAGCCCCTTGCACTTGCTGTGGGACCGTTACCCCATGATCCCGGATAACCAGGAAGCCAGCGGCGCGGACCGAAGCGACTGGTTCACCTACTACCCCAACGACCCGGCGGTGCCAGGCCCGGACCGCACGCTGGATTACCTGTTCCACAGCCCCAAGCTCACGCGCATGGAAGCGCGGGTGCGCCAGGAGGACACTGAGGAAATTGCCGATCACCTGCCGTTGATGGCGCGGCTGTTGTTGCCGCCGCCGGCTAATTGAGGGATAGGCGCCTGCGCTGGAACCGGGCACCGCAGTCTTCCTGACATATATGCGCTGGCCGCTTCCCGAGCTTCGCCCGGTCCCACAAGGGAACGCGGCACACGCCAATCCCTGTGTGACTGGGCGCCAGCTCTGGAACCAGGCGCCTCGGACCTGATCGATCGCACCCTAACCTTGGTCGTCATAGCACTCCTGCCACTTAGGCGGGTAGCTACTCATCATGAGAAACTTACCCTGAGTGAATGGCGTGGGCGCTTGCAAGACTAGGCCAACATATGAACACACTCTATGGCCTACTAGTGCAGGATCGACACCAGAGTTTCTACGTCACAAGCAGCCGAAAATCTCTCGCATGATGTTGCTAACCACTCCAGCATTCCCAATCCCATCTACCAACTTTCTTGGTCGCCGACTGGGCGAATAGGGTAGAGCCTTTCGCCCTGTCTCCCAGCCCCGGTCAGGTCATGCGCCGCGTATACGAAGAAACGCTGCGATGAGTCACCTACCATTTTTTGTAGTTTCTTGCATCTAGCCACTGCCCTAGCATCCCTGTTCCCGCCCGCAGCCAGAAGGCAATGCCATGAAATCCGCCGAGCGTTCGACTTGCCACACCGCGAAAATCGTATGGTCTGCCGAATCTTACGGTAGTGGCTCGACCGGTAGAACGTGGCTGGCACGAGCCAATGGCCAACACTGCGATCCCCCCCACGGCTGCATGCCGATCGATACGGACCAGATCGCAGGCAGCGCCCTGGAAGCGGGCGACACTGTACTGGTGCCTGTAGCCGACGCCGAAATCTCTGGATGGCAGCTGGCGCAAAGCCAGTTCGAATCGATTCATCGCATTATTACCGCGCTGCTGGCGACGGGCACCGATCTAAAGCTGTTGCTTTTCAGTCGTATCGCTAACCCTAACGCAGCTGCTGCGCACGGCTTGTTACAATCTCTACGCTGTGAAACCGAGCAGTTGGCTCACACATGGCTAGAAAGCGATGTGTGCCTGGCACAGTCACTTGCCATTTGCGGGCTCACGCAACAGGAAGGACTTCGGCGCCTGCGAGTCGTGAATGGCAAGCGCCTGGTCGCTTATCTGCATCAACAAACACCGCAGCTCGCGAACGAACCCCAAAGCCAGGATGGGCCGGTGCTGATCATCGGCGGCCTTGGTGGCATCGGCCAACACTTGCTGGAACATGTAGTTGGCCAGCAACCGGTTTTTGTCATGGGCCGCTCGTCCTTGAGCGATGAACGACGCACGCGTTTGAAAGCGCTGGGTTGCTCAGGCTACTTCCAGGGCGATGCGACGGACACCGAGAGCCTGCGACAGACGCTTTCGATACTCCATGAACGCTACGGTCAGGTGGATACAATCTTTCATCTCGCCGGTCATCTGGAAGATGGCCTTTTCCAAACGCAGAGGACTTCCTCGCTGGATAAGGTCATGCAGATCAAGATCGCGCCTGCTATCGCCATTGCGCGTTTGCAGGATGAAATGGCGATACGCCGCATGGTCATGTTTGGCTCGCTATCGGCAACCGTCGGTCTCGCCGGACAGACGGCCTACGCAGCGGCCAACGCCTACCTGCATGCTCTGGCTGAGCGGCAATGCCTGCACGGCCATCCGGGCTGGTCAACCATAGGCTGGGGCGTCTGGGGTGTGAGGGGCATGGCGATGGGCCAGGACCGCGGACTGCTTTTGCCAATGGCCCCGGACAAAGCTCTCGCGGTGATGGATGATTTACTTGCCGCCCGTTGCTCCGAAGCCCTGGTTTACGCTGGCAGGCTGCTAACTGAATCAACCTCCGGTCGACAAGTGGCGACAGCCGGTCGCGCACCAAGGCTAGATACCCAACTGCTGGTGCGCCAAGCCATTGCCAGGTTTACTGGCTTGGAAAATCTCGCAGATGCTGAAAACGTGCTGGATCACGGCGCTGACTCAGTCGCGGCGATCAGCATTGCCGCAGATATCGAACACCGCCTGGCCGAGGCCGGCATGGTCACTAGAATCCCCCGCTCCATACTGTTCGAGCACCCGAGCATCACGAGCCTGTCCGCCTATATCGAGACTCGCACGGCAATCATTGGAAATCAGCCCGAACCTGCCGCGCCCTCCCAGTCCCCCCCCGAGATCACTAGGCGCGCCGCCTCCCCACAGGTGCGCGCTCACACCCCGGACGAGCCGCAATGGCGGGCGCAAGATATTGCCATCGTCGGTATGGCGGGCTGCTTTCCGGGTGCTGCCAGCATTGACGATTTGTGGCCGCTGCTGGCGGAAGCACAACTGGCAGTGCGTCCCGTTCCATCGCAACGCTGGGATTGGCGCGCATTCTATGACAGTGATGCCAACGCCGCCGGCCGTAGCTATGCCCGTCATGGCGGCTTCATCGACGATGTGGAGATGTTCGACCCGCTGTTCTTCCAGACCACGTTCAAAGCGGCCGAACGCATGGACCCTGCCGAGCGCAAACTGCTGCAGACGACTCACCATGCGCTGGAAAACTCAGGATTCTTCGCCGCGCCGACTCCAGACGTAGGGGTTTTTATCGCAGCGATGTACGGACACTACCAGCAATTGGACGCGTCCCAGCCTATCGACACCTCGTTCTCTGCCCAGGCCAACCGAGTTTCCTATCATTTCGACTTCCATGGGCCATCGCTGACGTTGGACACCATGTGTTCAGGATCGCTGACGGCCCTGCACCTTGCTATCGCAGCACTGCGCCGGGGCGAATGCCGCCAGGCAATCGTGGGCGCAGCCAATATCATGGTCAGCCCACATAAATATCGGGTGCTCAGCCAGGGCAAATTCCTCAGCCCGACGGGCCGCTGTCATACCTTCGGTGCCCAGGCAGACGGGTATGTCCCAGGTGAGGGGCACGTGGTCTTCGTCCTTCAGCCCTTGCAGGAGGCAATCGATGCCGGCGCACGCATCCATGCGGTCATCCATGGTAGCGCGGTGAACGCAGGCGGGCGCAGCAGCGGGTTCACGATACCCTCGGCAGCAGCGCAAGCCAAGGTTATCGAAGCCGCACTACGCGATGCCGACCGCCAAGCACAGGACATCACCTACATAGAGGCGCATGGCACCGGTACTCGCTTAGGAGATCCGATCGAGATCGAAGCGCTGAACGGCATCTACGGGGCACGTGATAACGGGCACTGCGCCGTAGGATCGATCAAAAGCAATATCGGCCACCTGGAGCCTGCCGCCGGTCTGGCGGGGTTGGCCAAGATCGTGTTGCAACTTCGTCACCGCTCACTCGCCCCTACTATCGGTTGCGACATCGCCAACCCATGGATACCCGTCGGTGAGGGATCAGTTCGTCCGCAGACCGAACTTGTGCCTTGGAACACACCCGCCGGCCAGCGTCGCTACGCCGGTCTGAGCAGCTTCGGCGCTGGTGGTGCGAACGCCCATGTGATCGTGGGCGAATACATGCCGCCCCGAATGGATGCACCGGTACGGCATAACGCCGTACCCATGGCAGTGGCCATGAGCGCGCAGAGCGAAGCGTCGTTGAATACCCTCAAGGCCGCCATCCTCGACTACCTGCTTAAGCAGCAGGGGCTGTGCTTGGCGGACGTTGCCTACACGTTGAACGTGACCCGCCCGGCCATGCGCTACAGGTTCTGCGCCCTGGTCACCGACCTGGATGACCTGGCCAACGCACTGGCATCGTCGACTGCGCGCCAAGCGACCGTCAGCGCACAGCTCGAGCAGGCGGCCAGCCGCTTTCAGGCAGGGGAAAGCATCGACTGGCGGCACCACAACCCACCTGGCAAGATGCTCGATCTGCCGAGTTATCCTTTCGAGAAAATACCGCTGTGGGCCAACGAACTACGTATATCACACGAGCCACAAAGCTCGAACTCACCATCAGAGAACGATGATCGGCTTCTGCTCGCAGTTGCAGACTTCATGTCGAATGCGTCCGAGACAACGCGCACGTTCACCAGGCCCTTGACCTTGATTGTCGATCCGGAGCTGGATCGACAACTCCGAGGCCTTGGGCATCGGACCGTCGTGCTGGATCCAGTTGACCCGGCGCCAACATCGTCCTGCGGCGCTCCCCGTACCACCACCCTCCTACAAGCCTGCAAGCGCGCACTCGACGACATCCCGCCAGAGCATCCCATAGTCATTGCCCTGGGCAACACATCGAGTACCCCTATTGCGCAGGAGCCTACCCGACGCGCACTGCACTGGGCACTGTTCCAAGCCATTGCTCATCTGCAGGGTCCAAGGTCACTGATGGTCTGCCTGCCGAGCAAACCCGATGCCCAGGCAGGTCTCGTCGGCTTGCTGAGTAGTCTTTGCAAGGAACAACCACAGCTGAGGATCTTGTCACTGCAGGTCCGCGGCTCGCTGGCGCAACCCGATGTTCTCCAGCAGGCCTTGGCCCGACTTGCGTTCATACCAGCCAGCGGCCACGTGCACGAACGTCTGCAGGGCACGCAAAGCCAAAGCCTGCAATGGCGCCCGATAGCGTTGCCAGTCGCACCCCCAACGCTATGGCGTCGGGGCGGACATTACCTGATCGCCGGAGGTTTCGGTGGTATCGGCCAAGCCGTCGCTCGCCGACTGGCGAGTGACTTCGGTGCCCAGATTAGCCTGGTAGGGCGGCGACCTGAAAGCGCGCACATCAAGCATGAGTGCCAACAGATGAGCGCGCAGGGCGGGACGGTTCGCTACTACAGCGCTGACCTAGCAGACGTCGGGGCAGCCAAGGCATTGCTCGCCCAAATGGGCCCACTGAATGGTGTGCTGATCGCGAGCGGTGTGCTGCGTGACGGGGCACTGACCAGCAAGGCGTTCGAAGACTTCGAACAAGTCGTACGCAGCAAGATAGAGACCACCCTGGCGCTGGACGAAGTGATCGGCTCGGCCCAATTGGACCTGTTCATGCTGTTCTCTTCGATCGCTGCGGCATTCGGCAACGCCGGTCAGACCGACTACGCCTACGCCAACGCCTGGCTCGATGGGTTCGCCCAGGACCGCAGCCGCGCGGTGGCGCTCGGGCAGCGCCATGGCCGCACTCTCAGCGTCGCATGGCCGCTCTGGAAAGACACTGGCATGCAAGTCGATACCCAGACGATTCAGTTCATGGCACATGAAACCGGGCTTGAACCCATTGAAGCGAACAACGGGGTGGATCTAGTACTGCGGCTGCCCTCAGCACTGGCCGCGCATGTGTGGACGGTGGCGGTACTAAGCGGCGATACCGGACGCATAACCGAGCGGTTACTCGCATCACCTCGCCAGCATCCCGCAGACAACCGGGCTTACGAGTCGAACTCACCTGCTGCATTGCGTGAGGCAGTGGACGATCTGCTTGAGATGCTCACCGCCATTCCTGCGCAGAGGATTGATCCTGAGGCGCGTTGGGGCGAGATGGGGCTCGACTCGGTCGGCCTACAAGAACTGGCAAGAAACGTACAGGCTCGGTTCTCGGTGCCGATGGCCGCCAGCGCCCTGTTCCGCTACAACACCCCGAGTCAGTTAGTCCGCTATCTCGACAGCCAACGAGCGTGCGACACACAAGACGTGAGCGGGAGCACAACACCCGACGCCGGCCATACCGATGAATCGCTCACAGGCTATGCCATCATCGGCATGGCCGCCGCGTTGCCAGGTGGCGATACTGTCGAGGCATTCTGGGACTCGCTCTTGCAAGGGCGCAGCGCCATCGTGCCGATGGCGCGCTGGCCCGAGGAGGACCTCTACGGCGGTGCGGTGCGAAATATCGAGCATTTCGACGCACGCTTTTTTGGGCTCTCGGCACGTGAAGCGATGCTGATGGATCCCCAGCATCGACTATTCCTGCAAACGGCATATAACGCTTGCCTCGACGCGGGCTATCGACCAAGCGACATCACCCGCACCGGTGTCTTCGCCGGTGTGCAGTTCAACGACTACCAAGTGCTGCTGCAGCTATGGGGTCGCTCGAAACATCCCTTCGCCGCCACAGGCAACGCTCATGCGATGCTCTCCAACCGCGTGTCCTACCAATTCGGTTTCAGTGGCCCCAGCGAAACGGTCGACACCGCTTGCTCGTCAACACTGGTCGCCTTGCATCGCGGCATCAAGGCCCTTCAGGAACACGAATGCGATACGGTACTGTGTGGCGGGGTCAGCCTGATGATTGACCCGGTCGTAACGCACGCGGCCGCCAGCATGGGTGTGTTGTCGGCGAGCGCTCGCTGCGCCACGTTCGATGAAGCAGCTGATGGCTATGTGCGTGGTGAAGGGTGTGGCGCCTTCCTCATCAAGCGCTACGCCGATGCGGTGCGCGATGGCGATAACATCAGGGCGCGGATTGTCGCCAGCCAGGTCAATCACGGGGGGCGTGCCAATTCGCTGACTTCCCCCAACCCGAACGCCCAGTGTGACCTGTTGCTGGCGGCGTACACGCCAGAGTTAGCAGCGCGCCTGGGCTACATCGAGGCGCATGGCACCGGGACGCGTCTTGGTGACCCGATAGAGTTGCAAGCCCTGAGTGCCTTCATCGCCCAGCAAGCCCCCGCAAAGCCACCGGCAAGCGTGCTGGTCGGAGCGGTCAAGACCAACACTGGCCACTTGGAACCCGCAGCAGCCGTACCGGCTCTGGTGAAGGTCATCAAGGCGATAGAGACCGGCTGGCTCCCTGCCAACTTGAACTTCCGTCAGCAAAATCGGGAAATCGACCTGCGGGATACACCTTTTTCACTGCTCACCGAAAAACAGCCCTGGCGGTCGGACGACCGTGTCGCAGGTATCAGTTCCTTCGGCTTTGGCGGCACCAATGCGCATGTGGTGCTGACGCAGGCCAATGCACCGACACCACAAGTCACGGCACAGCCTGGGCAACTGCACCTGGTAGGCCTTTGCGCCAGAACCCGGGCATCACTTGAGCGCATGCGCGAAGAACTGATCGAGCATCTGCGCAGCAATCCGCACCTGGCCCTGGAAGACGTGGCCCGGACCTTGGCGACAGGTCGCGACAGCTTCGAGCACCGACTGGCGGTCAGCGCAACGGATCTGCCCTCGTTGATCGAGCAACTGAGCAGCGCGGCCTTGCACTACGTCGAGCCCCACGCACTCAGGAGCCACGGCGACGAAGGGCAGCTCCTAGGGCTCGACGACAGCGTCGTCACCGAGCTTGCGGCCACTTACCTGCAGGGCCGCGACACGCTCAGACGCATTTACCTGAAGGGTCCCGGCAGACGCATTTCGCTACCTGGCTATGCGTTCGACAGCAAACCTTACTGGTTCGAAACCGCCGCAGACCTGGAGGCCTCATGACTTACCCTGACGCATTGTCGTTATCGGCCCTGCAGAAACTATTCGCCGACGCGCTGCTCGAAGTCGAGCTGCTTGACGCAGACGAGCCCTACATCGAACGTGGCGTCGATTCGATCCTCGCAGCGCAGTTGGCGAAGGCCATTGCCCAACGCTTTGCAGTGCCCTGCCGCACGGCGGACCTGTTCGAGGCGGCCTCGCTGCGCGAGCTGTTGAAACTGATTCAAGTACGCATCGAGCCTTCGACCACAACACGGGCAACTCCAAACGAAAATCCTCGCTCCGAGTCTGGACGCACACCGGTGATCGTGGGCGCTGCCGGGCGTTTCCCAGGGGCAGCATCGCTCGACGAACTATGGAAAGTGCTTGATAGCGGCAAGCCGCAAACCGGCATCATGGGTGAGCACAAACGAACCGGGAGCTTCAAGGGTGGGTTTCTGCAGGACATCGACGCCTTCGACAATGGCTTCTTCCATCTCTCGCCCAACGAGTCGGTCTGCGTCGATCCGCAGCAACGGCTGTCCCTGGAGCAGACCTGGCACGCCATTGAGTGCAGCGGACTGACCCTGGCCGAGCTCAAGACACTGCGTTGCGGCGTATTCGCCACCGGGCTGCCGGGCGACTACCGCCACGTACTCAGCGCACATAGCGAGCAAGCAATCAGTGCTGCGGCTTTCACCGGCAACGCGTTCTCCGCCCTGGCCGGTCGTATCGCCTACTGTTTCGACCTGCCGGGACCTGTACTTTCGATCGACACCGCCTGCTCCTCCTCCTTGGTGGCACTGCACCAGGCCGCCATGGCTTTACGCAGTGGCCAGTGCGATGCCGCTATCGTCTGCGCAGCGACGCTCTTCTGCACCGATGAAGTTTTTCGCCTGGCACAGGCAAGCCAAGTGCTCTCTGCCTCCGGGCACTGTCTTGCATTCAACGAACGCGGCGACGGTTTCGCCCCCGCCGAGGGCGCCGGAGCGCTGTTGTTGGCCACCCAGGAGGCGGCCCAGAACCTGGGGCTGGCAATACTCGCGCAGCTCGACGGCAGTGCGGTTGGCCACGATGGTCGCAGCAATGGCCTGATGTCGCCGAGTGTGAGCGGGCAAGCCGAGGTCATCCGTGCAGCCTGGGAGGATGCGCGACGACAAGGTGGGCAAGGACCTGAGCGCATCGCCCTGATCGAGACCCATGGTACAGGAACCCCGGTGGGCGATCCGCTCGAAGCCAAGGCGTTGGCGCAGACCTACGGGCGACTCGAGGGACAAGAACCGCGATACCTTGGGGCGAACAAAACGATCTTCGGTCATACCTTGGTCAGTTCTGGGCTGCTCAGCGTACTCAAGGCGCTACTGGCCCTGGACCGGCAGCAGATACCTGGGCCGTTGCTGAGGCCATCCTCTTCGCCGCACTGGTACGACATCACGCCAGTATCATCCCCCCACACCGCACATGCCCTGCCGCCCGGCGCCGGCATCGCCATCAGCGCGTTCGGCTTCACTGGTGTGAACGCCCATGTGTTGTTACACAAGCCAGGCAGCGCAAGCGCTGCTAAGGTCAATATCGAAGGCCTGTGCCTCAGCGCCGCCGATGAAGCCGGACTACAAAGAACGGCACTATCGCTGGCCCGATTTCTCGCCCAAGGCACACTGTCCTATGCACAAGTGTGTGCCAGTTGCGCGGCCAGGACGCCTCAGGCCGTGCGGGCAGTGGTCTTCGCAGAGCAGGTCGACCGAGTGGTCGATGCCCTGGCGCGATGGGGGCACTCGACTCCGACAGGGGTGGTTGTCGCTCGCGTCTACCGAGAGGTGCCCGTTAGCGTTCGTCGACCCGACGGCGTCGCTGCTCGCTGGCTGCAAGGCATGGCTACCCGCATCGGAGTATCCCAGGCCATCCATGTGCCCCCCTATCCCTTCGCCCGCCGTGCGTTCTGGCCTGGCCGGCCAAGCACAGCGACAGACCAAGGCAACGCTGGCGGATCCGCCAACGTGCTGGAGGAACTGCGCCAACGCCTTGCCCAGCTGTGCGGCTACCAACTCGAAGAGGTCGATAGCCAAGCTCCGCTGTCCAGCCTTGGGGTCGACTCCCTGACGGCACTGCAACTGCTAGCACCCTTCCAGAAACGGAGCAGAAAGATGGCTGTCGAACAGGTCTTTGCCGCCAGCACGCTGGCCGAACTGGCCACGCTGATCGAGCGTACGACGCCGTCGGCCCACGTAGCCAACCCAACGGCGACCGACATGCCACTGGGCCTGCGCCGGCGCCAGACCCGCAGCGGCCTGACGGTGCTGGACCAGACCAGCAACCTGCCGCCTGTGATAATGGTCAGCCCGCTCAATGCCTCACCCAGGATCTGGGTGCAGCAATTGCCCATGCTGCGGCGTAACGGCTGGAGTCCTTGCATCGTCGAATTGCCGCTGCATGACGCAGTCCAGTCCGATACCTTAGAGATCGATATGGGCAGGATCGCTGCGCAATTGGCGCGGTTGTGCGAAGAACTGTCCGTGGCGGGTCAGCCCGTCCCGTGCATCGGCTGGTCGCTTGGAGGCTGCGTGGCACTGCATGCTGCGCTCCAACACTCGCCGTGCGTAGGGCCCATCACGGTGATCAGTGCCGCGCCATGGTTCGGCGAGACAATCCTGGAAGACACCCTGCAAGCGCAAAGTGAACTAGAGGGGTGCGGCGAGCTATTAGACCAAATTCTACCGGGTAACGGCCGCGTCGCCTCACGGATCGGCGCGGGCCTGAACCTCAGGAGCCTGGGTGCCTACATTCAGGCGCTGAGCACATTCGATATCCGCGAGGCATTGGCAGATCTGAATGTGCCGCTGCTACTCATCCACGGCGCCCAGGACAATGTGATCCAGGCCCAGTGCGTCATGCCGCTGCGACAGCTCGAAAAGGCACGGTTCTTGGAAATTGCCGATGCCGGTCACTTCTCGCCTCTGACACACGCAACGCTCGTCAACCGAACGTTGCTCGACTGGCTACGCGTCAGCAAGCCCTCCGCCAACGTCACGCAGGTAGCTTGAATGGACACCCTCATTGCCGATTGCCGTCATGCCACACCAGAAGAAACGCTGATCTGGCGCCGCAGCCAGACGCATGCTGGCGATCCGGGACTGATATTGAGCTACCGCTTCGCGCTGGCACCGTCGGTGGATGTTCAGCTTCTGGACCATGCCCTGTATCAATTGCTGGCCGGGCCCTTCGCCAGCCTGCGCAATACCTTCTTGCTCAACAACGGCACGCTGTTCAGCAAGCGCCTGGCCCTGAGCCCTGAGGTGCTGGAATACGGTAGTTGCCTGCAACCATTGCAATCCCTGGCGCAGGACCGCTCAAGGCACTATCGCTTCGTCCTGCAGATACTTAAGGACGGGCAGCGCTACCTGGACTGCCTCTTCAGCCACCTGGTGATGGACGGCGTGAGTGTGCAGCGCTTTCTGGCAGCCCTGAGCGAGTGTTACGCCGGCCGTAGGCCGGTGCGCTGCCCCGCAGCCAGTCCACGCACGCCAACGCCTGCAGGTTTCTGGAGCGAGCTGCTCGCCGGTTACACCCTGGAGCAACCCCTGCCGATGATGCCGCCTGCCTCAGGCCCCCGGTCAGGTCAGGTCAGGACAACCACAATGGCCTTCAGCCAGGTCACCCCCGATCAGTGCAGCACCCTACAAACCAGCGGGTTTCGCCTGACCTGCGCGGCCATGGCACTGACCCTTGGCCGCTACCTGCGGGCTTGGGAGCAGCGCGCCAAAATAATGCTGTGCCATACGGTACAGGTGCCTGGCGGCCCCGACGCAGGGACCTGCAGCAACCTTGTTCCTCTGCCTGTCGACGTGGATGCCTGTTCAGACGCGCACGTATTGTTACAACGCATCGGCGAAACACGTCGACGTATCCGTCCCTGCCAGCACACACCGTGGAGCGAGCTGCTGGCTCAGTTCCCGGCGGGGAACGCGGGCAATGTCGTCATCAATGAGTCGCCTGGGCTGCTAACACCGACCGCCCCAACGCTGAGCGAGGTCTGCGAGGTTCATGCCTTGCCATGCGCAGGTGGACCGTACGATCTGGCCGCCGTGTGCTCGATGGCCGGGGGATGTCTGCAAGTGCGCCTGGAGGCCAGTCACGAACGCAGCACGCCGCGCTGGTTTGCGCAGTTCGCCGAACAGTTTCAACACAGCCTGCACGACTTGCTCAACGAAACGCAGCAGCCCTTCGCAGCGCTGGGACCACTGGAGCAACCAGAACTTGGCGAACGAGGCCAACGAATCCCTCCCCTTTCGATGGAGCAGATGCTGTGCGCACTGGAACAGGCGGAGGCAGAACAGATTGCGGTAATTGACGACGAAGGTGAGCTGACCTACAGCGCACTGCGCAGCAGTATCGACGCCACCGTTGCACGCCTGGCGCAACAAAAGGTCAGCCAAGTCGGGATCTGCATCGGCCGCAACCGTTGGCTGCCGATCGCACTGCTGGCAGCGCTCAAGCACGGCGCTCGCTTCACCCCACTTGAGGCCGGCCTGCCCGACGAAGCCTTGAGCGATCTGATCCACCGAACCCAGATCAGCTACGTAATGTGCGATCGCTCTACACACGCTCGTCTTGCCCATGCGGCTCCCCGGGCGGCACTCCTGGACATCGAAACACAGGTGATGTCCGAGGCGCAGACGTCTACATCGTCTTCGCAAGAGATCGACCCCATTGCCTACCAGATGTTTTCCTCAGGCAGTACTGGCGTCCCTAAGGGTATCCAGATCGGCCGTGACAATCTGGCAGCCTTCCTGACGGCCATGGCGGCGATGCCATTTTGCTATCCGGGTGCGCGCTGGATCGCGTTGACTCCGCTCAGCTTCGACATTTCCTTGCTCGAAGCACTGCTGCCGCTGTGCAGCAACGGCTGTATAGTGATCGTCGACGACCCTGTGCGACGCAGCGGCCGACAACTGATAGATCGTATCGAGCGCGATCGGATCGAGATCCTGCAGCTCACCCCCTCGAGCCTGCGTCTGTTGAAAGACTCCAACTGGCGGGCGCTACGCCCTATCACCCTGCTGTGCGGTGGCGAGCGTCTGAGTCAGGAAATGGCAGACTGGGTCTTGGCCGCAGGCCATACGCTGTTTCATGTCTACGGCCCCACCGAGGCCACAATCTGGGCCAGTTGCCAGCGCGTCACCCGCGGTATGCCGCTCAGCATCGGACATCCGCTGGACAATACCGCCCTGCAGGTCGTGGACAGTCAATTGCAGCCGCTCGCCCTGGGAGTTCCTGGCGAACTGGTCATCAGCGGATCGCTGGTCGGAGCGGGTTACCTGCCGCCGGCCCCGCAGCACAACTTCATCGAGCCATTCAGCGCGCAGAGCAATCGCGCCTACCGCACAGGTGACCGAGCTGTGGCTTGGGGCGAGCAACGTATCGAGTACCTCGGTCGGCTGGACTCCCAGGTCAAGATACGCGGCCATCGCGTGGAGCTGTCCGAGGCTGAGGCGCTGATCAGGCGCCTTGCACCAGATGTGGAGCCTTGCTGCGTGGTGCGCGAGGAGCCTGTCGCCCACCTGTGCGCATTCATTCGACCGGCCCAAGGCCGTCCATTCGACGTGGAAACATTGCGCGCACAAGTCGCCTCTCGGCTGCCCGAGCAGCGTTGCCCGTCGCGCTATGTAGTGGTGGACCAGTGGCCGCACACGCCCAACGGCAAGCTCGACTTGCACAGGCTGATGCATGCCGAATTGCAGACGCTTGCTCGCTCAGCGCCTGAGCAAGAGAGCGGTCCAAGCCGCGACAGCGAGTCACAGGGCATCACCGAGCTGCGCAGATTGATTGCCGAAACACTGGGTTTACAGGTCCAGGACCCCAATCAGTCACTGGTCGCAGCGGGGGTGGATTCAATCGGCTTCAACTTGCTGGCAGAGCGCTTGTACCGCGAGCTCGCAGTAGATATTGCGCCGCATCGCTTTTACGAACTCAGCAGTCTCACCGCCATCGCCAACGCGTTGCATACCAACATGCCCAGCGAACTTTCCAGCCCCAAACCAGCGACCCAGCCGGAGGCTTCGCCGCTGGTCATCCTCGGGATGGCAGGCGTCGGCCCGGCCGGACAGGACATCGATGAACTGTGGCAAGCGATGCTGGAGCAGCGGAATTGCATCGCGCCGTGCGTCAGGGCCGATCCGCCGAGCATCTTGCCGGGCGGCTACCTGCATGACATCGACAGCTTCGATGCCGCTTTCTTCGGCATTTCGGCCGTCGAGGCTGCGCACATGGACCCACGCCAGCGTCTGCTACTGCAAGAGTGCTGGCGGACCTTCGAAGATGCCGGTCTGGTCCCCGACGAATATCGCGGCGCGCGCGTTGGCTGTTATATCGCGGCCACAGGCTGCGAATACGCTACCGTCGTATCGGCGCGGCAAAAGACGGCCCATGCCTACGACATGACAGGCACCTCGGCGAGTATCCTGGCCAACCGGCTGTCGTACCAATTCGACTGGCGGGGGCCATCGGTGACGATCGACACGGCCTGCTCCAGCGGTCTGACCGTGCTCGCCCGAGCTGCGGCCGATCTGCAACAGGGCCGTTGCGACATGGCGTTCGTAGGTGCGGTGAATCTTCTGATCGATGCACGCACGGATGATGCATTGCGTGCAGGACAGTTCCTCTCGCCGAACGGTGTCTGCTCCCCCTTTGCCGAAGCTGCGAACGGGTATGTCAGGGGCGAAGGCGTGTTTGCCATGCTGTTGTGTCGGGCCGAAGAGCCAGTGCCCGGCCTGGGGCCGTGTGCGCTGCTGGCAGCGGTCGAGGACGGCCATTGCGGACGCTCGGCGTCCTTGACCGCGCCAAGCGCCAGCGCCCAAGCAGACATGATCGCGAGTGTCTATCGCTCCCTAGGTGGCACTTCCGGCGTCGGATTCATCGAAACCCACGGAACAGGAACGCGCCTGGGCGACCCCATCGAGGCCGAAGGCATCAGTCGCGCACTGACCAGCATGCATGTCCAGGGCGATGCACCGATCTACCTCGGCACGTCCAAAGCCGCCTTCGGCCATCTAGAAGCTGCTGCCGGACTGTTCGGCCTGATCAAGGCGGTCAAGGTCGTCGCCGAAGCCGTGGTGCCGGCAAACCCGGAGCGAGGCCGTGAGAACCCGCGAGTGAAACTCGAGGGCGCGGCACTGGCCAAGGCTGGCAACCAGAACTGGCCCAAGGCCGGCGATATTCGCCGGGCCGGAGTTTGCAGTTATGGCTTTGGAGGTTCCGGCGCGCACGCGGTGGTACAAAACGCTCCCTCACGGCCCGCCAGCCACGAACGGATGCAAAACCAAGCCCCCTGCCTCGCGGTGCTCTCAGGATTCGATGCGCCAGCACTCAAGCGCCAGGCCAAAGCGCTAAAAATCTGGCTGGCGGGACACCCGGATGCGAGTCTCGCTGCCATTGCCAAGACGCTAGGATTGCATCGCACCGCTATGGCCTGGCGCGTTGCCGTGGCGGTGCACGATCACCAGAGCCTGCTTCAGGCACTGGAATGCATCATAGAAGACCGTCCCCTGCCTGCAAACAAAGACCTCGTACTGCAACAGGCAGCAAGCACCTACCTGCAGGGGGGCGCGCTTGAGCCGTCAATTTTCGACGCCTCGATATTCCCAGTACGCCTGCCGACCTATCGCTTCGACGACAGCTATCGCTACCCACTGCCATCGACCTTACAGAGCTTGAAGCCCGGCCACGATCGCCCCTCGGAGGTGACCGCACGTCACCCGGTCTTCCAAGACCATCAGGTGAACCGCCAAGGCGTGCTACCCGGCGTATGCGCATTATATTGGGGGTTACGTCTCGACCGGCGCGATACCTTGCACAGGAGCCTGGTGGACATCACTTGGCGCGTACCACTCAGCCAGTGCGCCGCCGATAGCGCGCTGGATCTGGCCATTACAGACGATGGCACGTTCAGGTTGCTGTCAGGCGACACGTCGTTGGTCAACGGCATGCTCTCGTTCGACCTGCAGTGCCCGGCTCCGATCAGCCAGGCATTGCAGCGCCTAGGTGAGATCCAAGGACGCCTGCCGGATGCGCGACGTATAGACGCTGCCCCCCTTTACGAGGCATTCGATGCCTTGGGTATCGATTACGGCGGGGATTTTCGCAGCGTCATCTGGGTTGATCGGCAAGGGCCGCTCGCCTGCGCGCGCCTGATTTGCCACGGCACCGAAGCGATCCAGCAGTGGGGGTTGCTCGACGGAGCATTGCAATCGGGGCTGGCCTTGACCTTGGAGAGCCGCAGTACGCCCGTATTGCCATTCACCCTGGGCGCACTGGTCTGGAGCGGACCTGTGGACTGCCCGGCCGGTACCTACTACGCCTTGACTGAGAAGACCAGCGACTTCAGGACCCAGATCCTGCTCTGCGATGACCGTTTTCGAGTGATCGCGCAATTCATAGACCTGGGTATCAAGCCTTATTCCGGGAACCTTTTGGGGGACGCGCATGAACAGCAACGCTGACACACCGAGCCTTGGCCTCTTCGAGCCTGACTGGCAATTCACCATGGCCACGCATTCGCCCCCGGAATCGGTGCCTGACTGGATTCTGGTGCCAGCAACGCAGCCGTCGCTGGCAGAGGAAATGGCAGGACTGCTGGGTAAGCAGAGGGTTCGAACCTTCACCGAAGCGCCGCTTGACCTGCCACCCGGTAATCATTATGCAATCATCGTACGCAGCCCCTGGGCACAAGGGGCACAAACGTCGGTGACGGTGGCTGTGCTGAATCTGCTCAAAACTCTGAGCCGGCTGCAGCGCGCGCGGATCGATGTGGTTGCCTGCCGAGCCCTTGCAGGGCCTCCCGGCCAGGATGTCCGCTACCCGTTGGATGCGACCTGCATAGGGCTTGCCCAGACTGCCAGTCGCGAGTATTCCCACCTGAGCATCAATACCTTCAGCCTGTGCGATTTCGCTGCGGCCACCTTGCACCGCGCGTTCAGCCATCGCCCCACGCATGCACCCGCAACACCGGTGCACATCACCCAGGACGGCTATGCCATCCGCCACTTCAAACGGGCATTGCTGAACAGCAGCGTGTCGGGCCTAGCCCTGCGCAAAGGCGGCCACTATCTGGTGCTGGGTGGCACGGGCGGCCTCGGACGGATGCTTGCCAGCTATCTGGTTGAGCGCCATCAGGCGCGGGTGCACCTGGTCTCGAGGTCTGCGCCCGACTTCGAACTGCATGAACTTATGCGTTACAGCCCCTGCGACATCAGCGTGCCTCACGCGCTGGAGGCGGTCTTCGAAGCGCACGGCCCGTTCGATGCGGTGATTCATTCTGCGATGGATCTGCATGACCAGACCCTAGACACCTTGCAGCCTGCCCAGCTTGAACGCAATCTACGGCCCAAGCTACTGGGCAGCTATGGGTTGATTCAAGCACTGCGCCAGCATCCGGTAGATTTCGTGCTGTTCTTTTCCTCTATCCAGTCACACCTTGCCAATCCTGGCCAAGGCGCCTACACGGCCGCCTGCGCGGTCAAGGACGCCATGGCCGCCTTGCTTGAGGAGACCTTCCAGGTCCCTTCGAAGATCGTCAACTGGGGTTTCTGGGGCAATGTTGGCGCGGTGGCCGCGCCTTACTATCGGGAACGCATGGAAAAGGTCGGGGTTGGCTCGCTCGAAGCCGAGGACGGCATCGCCACCATTGAAGCCCTGATCGGCAGCGACCAACGCCAAGTGATGGCTCTGAAGGCCAACGCACAAGCCCTATTGGCGATGGGCTTCGAAACCGCCGACGGCACTGGCGTCGTGCCAGGCGATGAACTTCAGAGCTTGGTTCCCCCATTCGACGATCAGGCCGAATGGGTCAGACGCAACGAGCAGGCCAGCATGGCGCTGGATGAATACGCCCGTCGCGCCATTCATCGCATAGACATTCCCACCAATATCGCCGCTCACCACCAAGCACTGGCCCAAGCGCTGAGCGCCATAGAGGATGCGCCCCAGGCAATGGATCGACACAACTTGTTGCAGCGCTTTGCCCACCTGCGCGCGCACCTTGATCTTCTGGACGCCTGCATGGCCGACTTCGCCTCGATCCTGCAGGGCCGGACCGATCCGCTGGAGGTGCTGTTCCCCCATGGCAGCTTCGACCGAGTCGAAGGGGTGTACCGCAACAACCCCGTGGCCGACTACTACAACCAGACGATGGCGACCATCGTCGAGCGCCTGGCCGACAGCACTGAACAGCCGCTTCGCGTGCTCGAGATTGGCGCTGGCACAGGCAGCACCACCGAGCAGGTGATGGCGCGCGTGGGCCACAGGCTAGGCCAGTACCGCTTCACCGACCTCTCGCTGTCATTCATCAACCGGGCCAGAAGAACCTTTGACCAGCCCTGCTTCGAGGCCAGCATCTACAACGTGGAACAGCCTCCTCAATGGCTTGGCGCCTTCGACATCGTGTTGGCGACCAACGTGATCCACGCCACCCGCGACATCCGCGAATCACTGCGCAATATTCGTCGTGCACTGCGTCCAGGCGGCGTGATCGTGCTCAACGAGGTGACGGCACTGCAGCACTATGCAACCTTGACGTTCGGCCTGACCAAGGGATGGTGGCTTAACACCGGCCCCGAGCGTATAGAAGGAAGCCCGTTGCTCGACGCAGCCACTTGGCAGCGCCTGTTGCACGAAACCGGATTCGAACACACCGAGCACCACGGCAATCAGACGCAAGGGCTAATCGTCGCCCGCGTTCCTGTATCGGCCACGGCAGCCGCGCCAGCCGAAAGAGCCCCTGCAGCTAGCGCCAGCCAAACCTCTGGCGCAGCAGCCGCGAACATCGACGAGGCGCGCTTGAGCTCGGCGATGGCGTTCGCTCGGGACGCGATCGCCTCGGTCATGCACCTAGCCCCTTCTGACCTCGATCCCACGCGGGCGCTGAAAGACTATGGGATCGACTCGCTGATTGCACTGGAGCTGGTGAAGCCGTTCAAAGACAAGGTCGGATACGTGCCAGCCACGCTGTTCTTCGAATACCCCACCCTCGCCAACCTAGCCGGCTATCTGGAGCAGTACCACCCGGAAGCCTTCAAGGTTGCGGACAGCAGCGTCCCTGCACCCGCTGCACGTGCCGCGCAGCCTAGTGGGGAGTCCGACACCCTATACTTCGTGCGTGACAGCATCGCCAATGTCATGCACATGTCCCTCGACGAACTCGACGATGACGCTGCATTCGCCAGCTACGGCATCGACTCGTTGATCAGCCTTGAGTTGATGAAGCCGTTGCAGGCTCGTTACGGCTATCTGCCCGCGACCTCACTGTTCGAATACCCAAACATAGCGCAACTGGCCGGCTACCTGAGCCAGCACGCCACGAGCGCACAAGCCGAGGCAACAGCTACGGGTCATGCACACGCCACGACCGGGCAACGACAACAGCCTGCTGACCCGCGCACCGATCAACCTGCGCAGGCGCAAGCGATCGCTATCATCGGCTACCGCGGACGTTTCCCTGGTGCAGAGGATACCGCACAGCTCTGGGAGCGACTGCTGCAGGACGTGCCTCTAAGCAGTCCGGTACCTCCCGCACGCTGGCCCCGGGAGCACATGCAAACGTCGACCTATGCGGGTATCGGTGCATTTCTCAGTGACGTCGACAGGTTCGACCATGGGTTCTTCAACATCACGCCAATGGACGCGACCCTGATGGACCCCCAAGAACGGTTGTTCCTAGAAACTGCGTATCAAACCTTCCTGCATGGTGCTCATACGGCCTCGCGACTCAAGGGCAGCCGAACCGGGGTTTACGTCGGCGTGATGAATACTGGCTATGCCAACCTGACACCGATAGACAGCGGCGGGCCCAAGCCGACATCACTGCATTGGTCGATCGCCAATCGGGTGTCATACCACTTTGATCTGCACGGTCCGAGCATGGCGGTCGATACCGCATGCTCTGCCTCCTTGACCGCTCTGCACACTGCGGTGAATGGGTTGCGCCTGGGCGACTGCGACATGGCCCTGGTCGGAGGCGTGAACGTGATCGCACACCCTCGACAGTACGACGACTTGTGCCGCTTGCACATGCTCTCGGTAGAAGGCGTGTGCCGACCGTTCGGCGAGGGCGCCGACGGTTTCGTCGACGGCGAAGGGGTATGCGCCATGCTGCTCAAACCGCTCAACCGGGCTCTGGCGGATGGGGATCCGTTGTACGGGGTGATAGAAGCCTCGGCACTGAATGCCGGAGGCAAATCCAACGGCTACAGTGCACCCAACCCGCAGGCGCAGTCCCGTCTGATTCGCGAGGCCCTGGACAAGGCCGGATGGGCTCCGACGCAACTGGACTACGTAGAGGCTCACGGCACCGGCACAGCGCTCGGCGATCCGATCGAGTTCAAGAGTCTGGCGGCGGTGCTTGGCGAGGGACGCACAGAGACTTCGCGTCTGCCGATCGGCTCGATAAAGGGTCACATTGGCCACCTGGAGTCGGCAGCCGGACTGGCGGGTGCAGTGAAGATCCTGCTGCAGATGCGTCATCGCACACTGCTCCCGTCGCTGCATGCACACCCGGCCAATCCATTACTGGAGCCTCAGGCGACCGGGCTGATGGTCAATCGCCATGCCAGGCCATGGCCTGCACGCGATAACCAACCCTATCGCGCGGCGTTGTCGTCCTTTGGCGCAGGAGGTGCCAACGCACACGTGCTGCTGAGCTCTGCGATCCAGACCTCGAGGCCGGCGAGACATCCGACATCGGCGAAACAGCTGATCATGCTATCGGCCCATAGTATTCAGGCATTGGATGCCTCTCGTATCGCGCTATTGCAATGGTTGGAGCAAAACGATGTACCTCTGCCACGCCTGGCCTCCAGCCTTGCCCACCAGCGTGATCACCTACGCCATCGCCTAGCCGTGTGCAGCGACTCGACGCAGGATCTGCGCCGCCAGTTGGCGCTATCGTTGGCAGACCTGCGTGGTAACGGTAAAAGCACTGCAGTGGCGGGTTGTGATGCAAACGCGATGACCTCGATGCGCATGCCGGGCCAGCAGCAAGACATGGACCTGGACAGCGTTCGCCTGGCTTATCTCAGTGGTGCGCTGCCGGATTGGCACGCCCTGTTCGTAGCCGATGAACCGCTGGAGCTGCCGGAATATTGCTTCGACGGCACGCCACTCTGGGTGCAGGCTCGGGAGTCGGGTTTCGAAAGCCTTGACACGCTGCTGGCCGACCACAACATCAACGGACAGGCGATAGTACCGGCAGGCTACTACTTGGCACGCCTGCTGGCTGACACTTCAACCGCTGGACTGGTGGATGTGCAATTCGAGGCCCGCGCCCAGTCGTTTGAGTGCGTCAGCACGGAGCAGATAGCGGATAGGTTTGCAGTTACCATCGCCGACACTACTGTCGCCAGCGCCTCTACCTTGGAGCAGCACAGCCACGACCAGCTGCAGCCTTGGACGCTGAACTCGGACCACTACCTGCAACGCACAGCGATCTACCAGAAGTTCGCACGCATGGGCTATCGCTACGGTGACTCTCTGCGGTTGCTGCGCTGGGCCTGTGTTGGAGACAACAAGGTGCAGGCGAGTGTGCTGCCCGCGCGCAGCTTCGCTCTCCCACTATCGCCCGCAATCATCGACGCCGGTCTGCAGACCGCGCTACTGCTTGACGACGGGGAGGCAGGTCAGGCCTGGGTACCCTGGATGGCCGAGAGGGTCGAGCGGCTATCTCCGCACGCAGTGATTGCCTACGTGCGCTGCCAGCGACGCGACAAGACAGCCCGGAGCGTGACCCACGATTTCGAGTTTCTTGCTCAGGACATGAGTCCGGTCCTCCGTATCCAAGGCCTGGTTTCGCTGAATCCAACCCTCGATGTGGCGCGCGGGCAAAAGCCTGCGGCACACCCGAAGGTGGTGCTGCATGAAATTTGAACGACCTGGCACGCTGGCAGTCACCTTTCCTGGCCAAGGCTCGCAATTTCCTGGAATGGGGCTGGAGCTGCTGCCCAGGTTCCGCGAGATGACCGAAATCGCTGAGACACTGCTGGGCCTGCGGCTAGGCGAGTTGCTCGAAGATGCTGGCAGACTCGCCGACACCGCTTTCACGCAGCCTGCCGTATTCGTCGTCAGCGCGATGAGCTTCGAGGCAATGCGCCAGGACCGCGATATCGATCGAGCCGACCTGATGCTTGGCCACAGCCTGGGGCTGTTTGGCGCCATCCACGCCAGCGGCCGGCTCGGTTTCGCAGAGACCCTGAAACTGGTGATCGAGCGTGGCCAGCTGATGAAGGCTGCCGGAGACGGGGCGATGCTCGCGGTGATGGGCATCGACGCCCAGGGCCTGGAGGCTTGCCTGCTCGAACAGGGACTGGACAGTCTCGACATTGCCAACGTGAACGGGCCGGAGCAAACCGTGCTCAGCGGTCCGAGCCAGGATATCGAGCGCGCGGCACACGATCTCCAACAACGCGGCCTGCGCACGGTGCAGCTGAATGTCAGCGGGGCGTTTCATTCCCGGTACATGGAAACCGCACGCGTAACCCTGAGTCGCTATGTGGAGCGGCTCACTTTCAGCCCCGGGACCTGCCCCTTGATTTCCACCACCCATGGCGGACCGGTACCCGACACCCATCTGCTCGAAGAAATCGTTTTCCAGCTGACCAGCCCGGTGCGCTGGCTGCAAACAATCCAGGTGCTAAGGCAGCGTTATTCACTGCTCGACTTCATCGAGCCGGGCCCAGGCCAAGTACTAACACGCCTTATCGCTGCCATAGACAACCATCACCAATCGAAAGAGGCATCGCGATGAAATCACAACGAATCGCCATCATTGGTGGCGGGACGGCAGGCGCGACGCTTGCCTGGCATCTCGCCGCGCTGCACCAGATCACCCTGTTCGAGGCGGGCGAGAAACTGGGTGGCCACGCTTTCACCCACACCCTGATGCATGAGGGCAAGCTAATCGATGCCGACATGGGTGTCGAATATTTCACGGAGCGGCTCGCACCCAACTTGATGGCGCATCTCAAGGCGCTCGATGTGGGCACCTTCGTCGCGCCCTTGTCGTTCAGTTGCCTGGACTCCGACGCCTCCGTGCTATGGAGCAACCAGCACACCGGCAAAGCATTGAGTCCGGCGCTGCGACAGGCGTTCGATCGGTTTCATCAGGACATGGTTGAGGTCAGCCTCCACCAGGAACGCTACAAGAGCTGGTCGGTGGGGGATTTCGTCATGGAGCGGGGCTACGACTCCAGCTTTGTCGACCAAGCCTTGCTCCCGCTGTTGACCGTGTACTCCGGATGCAATGGTCCCTCACTGGACTACAGCCTGGTGTACTGCGCGGTCTCCTTCAACATGAACCTACTGTCGTTCTTCTCGCCCGCGTATTGGCGCAAGGCCAAAGGCGGGATCGATGGATACCTGAAGATCATGAATCGCGTGCTCGGCCCGCAGGTGCGCCTCAATACCCCAGTGACGGCTGTCCGTCCGCACGAGCGGGGCGTAGAGGTCAGCACGTTTGCAGGATCACAGGATTTCGACCAGGTTGTACTGGCGAACCACGCCGATCAGGCGCTTCGCCTGCTCAAGACGCCCACGCCCGAACAGACAACCCTGCTCGGGGCATACGAATATGTTCCGGTCGAAGCCATCCTGCACAGTGATAGCGCAGCGGTCGCCCACCGCTCGCCCGACAGTTACTGCGTCTTCGTTAAAGCTGCAGACGCACCGCCCGAGGCAAAACATGCCTGGGGGACCCTGACACGAGTAGTCACCCACTTCGAGCCCTCATCTACGCCGCTTTACGTGACGTTCGACCCGAAGATGGCGCTGGATCCATCCAAGGTCATCCTGCGCAAGCAATGGAAGCTGCCCAAGCTGCGACCACTCGACCTGCATCGGCGCTCCCTGATAAGGGAGATCCAGGGCCGTGAACGAGTCTGGTACTGCGGAACTGACTTCTCCTATGGCGGACATGAAGGCGCCCTGACCTCAGGTCTGGTGCTGGCCCAGCGCTTCGGCGCGTCAGTGGACCGAGGCAGCAGTGCCAGTGCGCGCATCCAGTTCGAGCTGGTCAAAGACCTGATGGGCGTGGAATCGGCGTCCGGGAAACTGATACGCCAGCTGGACCAGCGCCTGCTGCGCATCGCCGAAAAAATGGGCGCCGTCGAGCGTCTCGCACCGCGCGTGATGCGCCATTACTTGCAATGAGGCGTGCATGACATCTTCGATCCCTTCCTGTGCCCATAGCAAAACGACCCTGGTCATCAACAACATGCAAGTCGATCTGCTTCCCATGATCCAAGACGCTAGCCGCGTGCTGGAGCATTGCTGCTGGCTGGCGGAGCTTGCCCAGGAAATCGAGCTGCCCGTCGCTCTAGTCTGTCACGACAAGCTGGGCGCGCTGCCAGCACGACTACGCAAGGCAGCGGGTGTTTGCACAACATTCTCCAAATGCCACTTCAATGTGCTCAATGAACGGGGGATCGACATCTTCCATACCGCGACGCCCGGCAATCACTGGATTTTCGCGGGTGTGGAAACCCACGTGTGTATCCTGCAATCGGCACTGGCGCTACGCGCACGCGGTGAACAGGTTTCGGTGGTGGTAGACGCAGTGGCGTCCCGCAGCGTCCTGGATCACGAGGTCGCTCTCTCGCGCATGTCACGCCACGGTGTGGATCTGATTACCCGCGAGATGTTGTTCTTCGAAACCATGGCGCAGTCGGAGCGATCCGATTACTTGGCGCTGAGCCAACGCTTTCTCGATGGCCGCTACCTGAGGACCTACGGCGAATGACTCGGATTGCCGCACCTGACACCATTCCCACTCGCACCTTTTTCGCAAGGAGCCAGCCATGACTACCCTTGTCTCGCAGACACACGCCACTATCAAGGCGGCACCCTTGATCCTGCTGATGATCATTTTCATCGACGGCCTGGGCACGGCATTGCTACTGCCGATGTTACCGATGCTGCTCGACCCGGGCGATCCTGCCGGGGTGGTTTTCGCCAGCGCACCTACCGCCGCTCGGACCGCTTGGCTCTACGGCGTGCTGTTGGCAGGCTACGCCTTTGCGATGATGGTGGGCGCGCCTCTGCTGGGTGCACTTTCAGATCGGATCGGGCGGCGCCCAACGCTTCTGCTTGCGGTGGCAGGGTCTGTCGCCGGCTACGCCCTGAGCACTTGGGCGGTAAGCCTGGGCAGTGTGGGCTTGCTAATTGCCGGGCGCTTGCTGGGAGGCACCTTTGCCGGTAGCGTCCCGGTGGCGCAGGCCATGTTGGTCCAAACCCCCGATAGCGCAATGAAACGCATTGGCTGGGTAATGTTTGCCATGACAGCGGGTTTTTTCGCCGGTCCCGCGCTCACAGGTATCCTGCTGGCAGGTCATGCGCCGGGGGATAGCATGCTCCTGCCTTTGCAGGTCGCGCTGGCCCTCAGCATCCTGTGCCTATTGATGGCTTTTTTACTGCCTTCTACCCCAGCTCAGGCTGTAACAACGGGCGCATCGCTGATCAGGCAGGTCTTGAACGGTTTCACCTCGCCAGCCACGCGTAGACCCTTGCTCGCACTTCTCTGGCTGCAAATTGGCTGGAACCTCTTCTACCAGTACCTGCCCTGGATGCTCGCACGCCAGAGCCAGGCTGTAGGCAGCATCAGCCTACTGCTGACAGTCGTCGGGATCGGCATGTGCATCGCCTTCATCTGGGTGGCAGGAGCCTTGCAAACCCGGTATCCAGCGCCACGGATCGCACGCGCTGCCATACTCGCGCTGGTCGTAAGCTGCGCACTGCTAGCAGCCACTCTCGACAACCTGCTTGCCCTGGTTTTCGGTGCGCTTGCCGCAATCGCTTATGGGGTGGCCTACACTGCCGTGATAGGGCATGCCCTGGCATGTGAGCAGTCAAGCCTGCGTGGCACGGTGCTGGGCATCGCCGCTTCACTGGCTGCTGGCGCTGCAGCCGTCACAGCATTGCTGGGCGGGGTAATCGGCGTCTGGGGCAATCTGCTGCTGGCCTCGTTGAGTGTGGGTGCGCTGGTCCTGAGCTGGGTCATTCTGGGTTCAGGAAGAGCTCGAGATGAGTAGCGACAACGCCACCCTGATCGTCAAGGACGTGACCTTGCGGCTGCCAGACGGTAGGCCATTGTTCTCGGGGCTGAACGCGACGTTCTCCAGACAGTTCACGGGCATCATGGGGCCCAATGGCAGCGGCAAATCGATGTTGGCGCAGATCATGGCGGGGCGCTTGGCTGCGAGTGAAGGTAGCGTTCAGTGCGATGGCCATGTCGGTTATTTGCCGCAATGGCTCGGGCCCATCAGCGGCACCGTTGCCGACCTGTTGGGAGTACAAAGCGCTTTGCAGGCCCTGGCCGAGCTCGAAGCGGGGGCCTACGACCCGGCGCTGTTCGATCTGATCGACGACCGCTGGAACTTGCCGGGCGATATCCATGCCTGTCTGACGCGCCTGGGTCTGGCCCATTTGCCACTTGATCGCGCGAGCGAGGCCTTGAGCGGAGGCGAGACTGTACGCCTGATGCTGGCCGGTCTGCGCCTTGGCGGAGCGCGGGTACTGATACTCGACGAGCCCACCAATCATCTGGATCGTCAGGCCCGTGCCCAGTTGAGTAAAGAGCTGCGTGAGGGTAAGGAAACCTGCATTGTCATCTCCCACGATCGAGCGCTGCTGGAACATGCCGATCGTATCCTCGAGCTTCGCAGCGACGCCCTCGTTCAATACAGCGGCGGCTACAGCAGCTATCGCGAGCAGCGCAAGGCCGAGCAGGACAACGCCCAGACTACACTGATCAGGGCACGCGCGGCACGTGACAGCGTAGAGCACCAGATAGCCATGGCCCGCCAGCGCGAGATGCAAAGAGCCAGTCATGGTCGCAAGGTGGCGCGCGCTACCGGTACCCCAGCCATCGTCGCCAACGCGCAGGCAGAGCGCGCCGAACAACATAGCGGCCATCAACGCATCCAGCATGCGCGCCTGAGCCAGATGGCGCGCGAGCGGGTCAACCAGGCGAGTGCGAACGTGGAGCCGGTACGCTCAAGCCAACTGCTCGCACCGACCGGTCTGGTCGCCACTGCGACCCAGGTGGTCATGCTCGAACACTGCGAGCTTCCCTACGGCCCACCCGAAAGCCGCTTCATCGATCTCACCCTGCACGGCCCGATGCGAGTCGCGTTGATCGGGCCGAACGGCTGCGGAAAATCAACCCTGTTGAAGGTGATAGCCGGGCAACTGGCGCCCGCTAGCGGCATCGCCCGGCATGTCTTACGTACTCACCTGATAGACCAACATGCTCATACCTTCGACCTCAACCAGAGTATTGAGCAAGTGCTGCGCAATGAGCTGGGCACTTTCGAGGAGGGCCGCTTTCGCCAGGTATTCGCCAACGCCGGGCTCGACGCTCGGCAGATGGCTACGCCATTCGGTCGACTCAGTGGTGGCGAGCGCCTGCGCGCGGCGCTCGCTTGGCTGGCAGGCGGCCTTGAAGAGACGCAGCTGTTGCTGCTCGATGAAGTGAACAACCATCTCGACATCGCGGCCCTGGAGGCAGTCGAGCAGTTGCTCGGACAATTCAAGGGCGCGCTTATTGTGAGTGCCCATGACTGTAATTTTCTGCAGGCCTTGGACTTGACGCACCAGATTATCTGGCAACCGAAGGGTTGGCGCTACCAGCCGTGGAATGCTGACGGACGGTGAATAGCGGACCCTGAGCCACCGACCCCTCTGTTATTGCTGGTGCAAAAAAATCCAGCCACCGGCTTGCCGTTTTCCCATAGGTATGCACCCTAAAGGCAGACCACGAACAGGAAAGGCGGTATGCAGCATATCGGTATCCGCCTTCAGTGCCCGCGTAGACGGATACGAGGCGTATCGGTCAATCAGGACTGTATAGTCGCGGGGGTTATGAAAAGCTCCGAGCGGAAAATGTGCAAACTCATCTCGATGGTGGCATTACCAGGGTTCAAATCGAGCCCGTGGCTCCCCACACTGCTTGAGTGATCCGGCGTGCGTTAATCACGACTAGTGATGAATGCCTCAGGCCTTGGCGCTTTCAATTTCGCGCCACAGTTCGCATACGGCGCGACCGCGAACAAGCGCATCATCATACAGCTCTGTGCCGAACACGCGCTCTACCGACATCACCATATCGATCAGCTTCAACGAATCAATACCCATGCCTTCAGTTTCTGCGCTGAGGCTAGAAGATTTGACTCTTTCGTCCGAAGTAACGATAATCGACAATTCAAGCGTACGACCGCTACGACAAATACCGACAATCGATTATTATATATCTCGACATAGCAAACAATAGCGGCACTAACTCCACCATAGACACCCACAATTAGAAATTCTTCTTATCATTTTAAACCCACAAACAACAAAACTAAAAACAGCCCTACACCCTGCTTAAACTGCGCAACTTCATAACACCTTCACAGTAGCGACTTTGCCTTATAGAGGCTACGTTTTCAATATTTCGACATACCCCCATCATGGCTCTGCCTCTCAGCTCTGACAGACATCAGACTGAGCCTTAAAATTGGACCTGCGGCCACCAATACTTGCGGTAGGACGATCACCGCTGAGAGCAAACCGCGTCAACAGCCAAACTGCATTGGAGAGGCATATCGCCTATATCATATTGATAGCTGCCGCATAAGTAGCCGCTTGTAGCTTCGTGTTACAGTTCATTTTTTTGGATATTTGCTTCAGATGATAGTTGACGGTATTACCAGATATCCCGAGGATCGTAGCAACACCATTTGTGCACTTCCCATCCGCCGTCCATCGGAGTATTTCAATCTCTCGTTCCGTCAGCGCCGGCGTACCACACTCAAAAAGATCCAAAGCCTCGCAATATCGCCGGACCAAGTCATTTAGATATCTAAGCTTCCAAGCGACTGCGCCCCTATCACCCTCTGTCACTGCCGGTCCATTCCGCGTGTAAGAGATGGAGTACAATGTACTATTAGCACCCATTGCTGCGTAGGTGATACCGTGCACTCCTAGCTCGCTTACCAGGCCGTCACAACAAACGCTATCTTCAAGAGCTAAGGCTTGAGACCATACCGTTACATCCGCTGAAGCAACGCTTCTACTCAATACCCGATCAAGCCCAGAGAGTCTTCCATCGCCACCTTGATGGAGCGCCGGCGGGCCTTCCCCAGTCATTAGGTAGAAACTGGGGCGCGAAAATGGCACCGATGACTTCATGATCAGAATGGCCTGCTGGAAGCGCCCCCCAGCGGCTTCTTGCCCAAGAATACGCCCAACATCACTTAGCCCACGAGCTTTATCAAATGCAGCATCGGTCTGGGCATACCACTTCATGCACTCACATGTCATGCGCACCTCGGAGATCCACACAGTTTTTTAGTTATTTTGTAAGAATATTTGTCTACACTTCCGAACCAGCTGACCCGCAGTATAGGCCCAAAAATCCAAAAATGCCTTGATCTGACAGCCTCCTTGCGCTGCGATACTACTACCATTACTTAAGCTTCCGCACAACTACCAAACTTAGTAGCGAGCCATTCAAGCCGACATTACAGATCCACCTCCATGACTTATGAAACATTATGTATCACGTAGCACTTTCTCTCTCGACCAAAAACAATAGCGCAGATAACCAACTACCCTTTTCTGAACGACGACCATATGTAAGCGACCAGCGCAGTGTGGGGCCGCCTCGGCAAACTCTTGGACCTCGGCCAATTGCTGGCCGTTATTAACAAGTGACTAGACCTACTCTCGCCTTCTCTCAAAACTTCAGCTTTACTGACCTCGGAAGCTGCTCAATGTGAGCGCGAGGTAACGACGCTCACCCAGCATCCCCCAAATTACCCTCACTTCCCCCTCGGCTTCACCCGCGCCGTGGCCTCCGCCACCAACGGATCATCCGGCCAGTAGTGCTTTGGATAGCGCCCCTTCAGGTCTTTCTTCACTTCGGCATAAGTGGTACGCCAGAAGTTGGCCAGGTCTTGGGTGACCTGTACCGGCCGCCGCGCCGGCGATAGCAGGTGCAGCTTGACCTGTAGCCGACCATTGGCGATGCGCGGGGTGTCTTCCAGGCCGAACAGTTCTTGCAGGCGCACCGCCAGGATCGGCGGCAGCTCGCTGTAGTCCAGCCGTACGTTGCTGCCTGATGGCACGGTGAGGTGCTGCGGCGCCCATTCGTCCAGGCGCTGGGGCAGCGGCCAGGGCAAGGCGTTGCGCAGGATGGAGGACAGGTCCAGGTTGCCGAAGTGGCTCAGGCGGGTGACTTTCCCCAGGTAAGGCTCCAGCCAGTCTTCCAGCGTTGCCAGCAGCGCGGCGTCGCTGACGTCCGGCCAGTCGCTGGCGCCTTGCTGGTCGAGGTCCAGTTGCCGCAGCAGACCGACCCGGGCCTGCCACTGGCGCAGCTCGGGGGTCCAGGGCAGCAGTTCCAGGCCTTTGCGCCGCACCAGGCCAGCCAGGGCGCGTGCCCTGGCCGCGTCGTCCAGCCCGGGTAATGGCTCACGGCTGAGCACCAGCTCGCCGACCTTGCGCTGGCGTTCGGCGCGCAGCACGCCTTCGCGCTCGTCCCATTCCAATTGATCCACCTGGCGCACTTGCTCGGCCAGTACGCCGTCCAACAGCTGCGCGTCGAAATCGGTGGCCAGGTAGATGCGTTCTTCGCGCTGGCCCTGGCGGCTGCCCAGGTCAGCGATGACGATCCACTCGTGTTTCATCAGCGCGTCCGGTTCGCCGAATTGGGCAGCGCGGCCGTTGGCCAGGCGGTATTCGCCGCCACCGGCCCGGCGTTGCTGGGCGACACGGTCCGGGTAGGCGAGCGCCAGCAACGCGCCCAGCCAACGCGGGTGCTGGGGGTCGGCCACCGGCTGGCGGCCATTGCCCTTGAGGTAGCCGCGGTATTGCCTAGCCAGTTGCCGTACACGCTGGACACCGCCCTGGCTGCCGCGCGCACCGCGCTGCTCGCCCGACACCAGGCCCAGCCGGCTGTGCAGGTCGGCGCCGGCGCCACGCAGGATGTCGCGCTCACCCAGCAATGCCGCAACGTCGCAGGCCAGGTCTGCCAGCCCCAGGGCATGCCCACGCAACAGCAAGTGGGCGATGCGTGGGTGGGCAGGCAACTGGGCCATGGCCTGGCCATGGTCAGTGAGGCTGACCCCGCCCGCGTCAGCCAGCGCCCCCAGGCGTACCAACAGGTCCAGGGCCTGGTTGTAGGCAGCCGCCGGGGGCAGGTCGAGCCAGCTCAGTTGGCCGGGCGTGACGCCCCAGCGCCCCAGTTGCAGGGCCAGCCCTGCCAGGTCGGCCTGGAGGATTTCAGCGGCGCCGTACGCCGCCAATTGCTCATGCTGGGCCTCGGACCACAGGCGGTAGCACACGCCCGGCTCCAACCGCCCTGCCCGGCCAGCGCGCTGGGTGGCACTGGCGCGGGAGATACGCTGGGTGTCCAGCCGGGTCATGCCGCTGCCTGGGTCGAAGCGTGGCACGCGGGCCAGCCCGGCGTCGACGACCACGCGCACGCCGTCGATGGTGAGGCTGGTCTCGGCGATGTTGGTGGCCAGCACCACCTTGCGCTTGCCGGCAGGTGCCGGGTCGATGGCCGCGCGCTGGGCGGCCAGGTCCAGTTCACCGTGCAGCGGGCACAACAACACGTTGCCGCCTTCGCCCAAGGCTTCGGCCAACTGCTGGTGCACGCGGCGAATCTCGGCCTGGCCCGGCAGAAACACCAGGACGCTACCGGTCTCGTCGTTGAGCGCTTCGAGCACGGTGTTGACCACTAGCGGCTCCACGTATTCACCTGCCTGGAACGGCCGGCCCCAGCGGATATCCACCGGGAACATGCGACCCTCGCTGCGCACCACCGGGGCGTGGTCCAGCATGGACGACAAGCGCTCGCCTTCCAGGGTGGCCGACATCAGCAGGATTTTCAGCGGCGGGTCATCGCGCAGCAACTCCCGACCATTGAGGCTCAGGGCCAGGGCCAGGTCGGCGTCCAGGCTGCGCTCATGGAACTCGTCAAAGATCACCAGCCCCACGCCCTCCAGCGCCGGGTCTTCCTGCAGGCGCCGCGTAAGAATGCCCTCGGTCACAACCTCGATACGGGTTCCAGGACCAACCCGGCTTTCCAGGCGAATGCGGTAACCGACAGTTTCACCGACCTTCTCCCCCAACTCACTGGCCAGGCGCTCGGCCGCCGCGCGGGCCGCCAGGCGCCGTGGCTCCAGCATGAGAATGGTCTGGCCCGCCAGCCAGGGTTCATCGAGCAGCGCCAGCGGCACCCGGGTAGTTTTACCAGCACCGGGCGGGGCTTCGAGGACCGCTTCGTGACGGGCCGAAAGGGCGTCACGAAGGGCTGGCAGAACGGCATCAATCGGCAATGAAATCATGGTGGCTCCCAAGCAAGCCGACGAGTATAACGGCGAACCCGCGCCCTATTATCATGGTCTTATCTACTGGTAACGGCGTTTTGCCTGTAACGTTGTGTCCTTCATTACGGAGATTCCCATGCGTATTCCTTCGCGTTTGATTGGCGGCGTCCTGGTGGGCGCCCTGCTGACCCAGGTGACTGCTTGCGGCAGCCTGTTCTACCCTGAGCGTCGCGGCCAGATCGACGGCCACGTTGACCCGGTGATCGTCGTGGCTGACGCCGTCGGCCTGCTGTTCTACATCATCCCCGGCCTGATCGCCTTTGGCGTGGACTTCGCCACCGGCGCCATTTACTTCCCCCACGGCAAGACCGCCCAGGTGGCGCCGGAGAAACTGCACGAAGCCGTCAGCGCCGATGGCAAGGTAGACCGGGCGAAACTGGAAGCTATCCTGCAGAACGAACTGGGCCGCAGCCTGCCCCTGAACGACCCGCGCCTGATCGAAAGCCGTGGCAGCGTCGAACAGCTGGCAATGTTCGGCCTCAAGCCCGCCGCGTAAGAACAGGCCCCCATGACCCCATCCGCTCGCCACATCAAACTGCTGCGCCTGGCCACCCGTGCTTCGCTGACGGTGGCCGCCATTCTGATCATCGCCAAGGCCGTGGCCTGGTGGTTGAGCGGGTCGGTCAGCTTGCTGGCCGGCCTCACCGACTCGGTGCTGGACGGCGCGACTTCGTTTCTCAACCTGCTGGCGGTGCATTACGCCCTGCGCCCTGCCGATGACGACCACCGGTACGGGCACGGCAAGGCAGAGGCCATGGCCGGCATGGCCCAGGCGCTGTTCATCGGTTTCAGTGCGGTGCTGATCGCCTACCAGGCGGTCGAGCGGCTGCACAACCCGCAACCACTGGGCCAGGCAGGCCTGGGCATCGCGGTGATGGTGCTGTCGCTGGTGCTCACGGCAGGGTTGCTGGCCATCCAGTACAAGGTCATCCGCGAAACCGGCTCCACGGCCATTCGCGCGGACTCCTTGCATTACCGCTCGGACATGATGCTCAACGGCAGCATTCTGGTAGCGCTGCTGCTGGCGCAGTTCGGCCTCGGCCAGATGGACGCCTTTTTCGGCCTGGGTATTTCCCTGTATATCCTTTGGAGCGCGGTACAGATCGCCCGGGAAAGCTCGGCGATCCTGATGGATCAGGAGCTGCCGGCCGATGTCAGTGAACAGATGCTGGCCTTGGCCTGCGCCGTGCCCGGCGTGCTGGGCGCCCACGACTTGCGCACGCGCATGTCAGGCAACCACTGGTTCGTGCAACTGCACCTCGAACTGCCTGGGCAGTTGACCCTCACCGTTGCCCACGACCTGTGCGAACAGGTGGAGGCGGCGATCATGCAGGCTTACCCGCAGGCCGAAGTGCTGGTGCACGCCGACCCGCAGGAAGTGGTCAAGGCCAGCCGTACCGACCCGCGTCAGTACACCCTGTAGCCACGGGTGCTCAGGCAGGAGCCGAAGGCGTTGTGGTAGGCATACACCACCGCTTCTTCCGGGGCATAGGTCGCAGTAGCCGGGTCGAAGCCGGTCTGCTGCACGGCCTGGCGATAGCACTCGTACTTGTCCTGGGCCATCTGCTCGGGGCTCTGGCCGTAGGCCGGGTACAGGTTCACGTCATAGGGGTTGGGCGCGGGCTCCGGCTGGGCGGTGGGCGGGTTGACCACCTGGTACTCCTGGCTCGAATCCAGCCACTGGTAGTAGCTGCCTGCGGCGAGGAAGAACAGCGCGCCGCCCACCCATACTTCCCGGGCATAGTCCGGCAGGTAACGGGTACGGATACCGTAAGGCGGTGACACCACTATGTAGCGCGGGCCTTCAGGCCGGTACCAGTAGCCCCCCGAGAAAAAGTAGTCGCCCCCCCGGTATGGCACGCGGTAGGACTGCCCGGGGAAACGGTCGACGAACTGCCCGGGCCGGTATTGCGGGCCAGGGCCCCAGCCATTGCCATGGCCATCTGGGCGGCCAGGCCAGCGGCGGTCATCGCGACGGTCGCGGTTGGGCATGTCGGCGTAGTTGCCGCGAATCGGCGGCTGGGTCTGGCGCACTTCATCGGGCTTGGGCCGAATGGAGGGCTGCTCGAAATTCTGCGCGGGGCGGTTGTCGAACTGGTTGCGGTTGTTCGGGTCCTGGGCGCGCGGGAAGTCCTGCTGGTGAAACTGGTACTGGCCACTCTGCTGCTGCGGGCGCGGCTGTTGCTGCTGCACGGGTGGCTGCTGCGGTTGGCGCTGAGGCTCGGGGCGGTTGAAATTCTGCTGCTGACGCGCAGGCTCGTCCCGGTTGAAGTTCTGCTGATGAAACTGGTATTGCCCGCTCTGCTGCACCGGGCGCTGTTGCTGCTGTTGTTGCTGAGGTGGTTGTTGCGGCTGCGGGTGATTCTGCTGCTGTTGCGGCTGCGGGTGATTCTGCTGCTGTTGCGGCTGCGGGTGGTTTTGCTGCCCTTGCGGTCCATGCTGGTTGCCCCGCTGTTCTTCTTGCGAGTTTGGCCCTTCGGCCAGGGTTTGAGCGCTGACACTCACACAGAGCAAACCAACACCTGCCAACTGCCAGATGCGCGACTTCATGCTTTTCCTCACGGGGGTTAGGGCGTACAGACAAGACTGGAAACGACCTTTCGGTTCTTCAAGTCTATCAGGGTGTATGAGGAGGGTATCGGCGGGGACATGATTTTGTTGCGCGGTTTTTTACAGCGCCCACAAAGAAAGAAGGGAGGCCCGTCGGCCTCCCTTTAGTGTCTTCCGTCCGGCTCGACGCTTGTGGCGCCGGCTCACCTCACGCTGTCTTCTGGACCGCGTGCAACCCGGGGGCCAGCGCATCCCCTGTGGGGGTGGTGGCCGCGACCTGCCTGCTTGGGCGGGTCGCAGTGGACTCATGTCCGGGTAGTGATTCTGGGTATAAGCATAAGGCGAAGGCGGCGGCAGGGGATTGCGAAGATTGCTGATGAAAACATCACTTGCGCAATTTTTGCCTTCAGATGGATAATTTGCAGCAATATTAAAGATCAAGGGCAGATCCATGAGCAAGCTGGACCGTTATGACCTGAGCATTCTCGCCGAATTGCAGCGCGATGCCCGCATCTCCAACCAGGAACTGGCCGAACGCATCGGCCTGTCGCCTTCGCCCTGCTCGCGCCGGGTCAAGCAACTGGAAGATGACGGCTACATCACCCGTCAGGTCGCCCTGCTGGACCGCAAGATGCTCAGCCTGAGCCTGACCGCCTACGTGAACATCGGCATGGACCGCCACACCCCCGAGCGCTTCGAGAACTTCGAAGCCGCCGTGCGCGCCCTGCCCCAGGTGCTGGAGTGCAGCCTGGTGACCGGCATGGAAGCGGACTACCTGCTCAAGGTAGTGGTGCCGGACATGGACCATTACCAGAAGCTGCTGCTGGGCCACCTGACCCGCATCGAAGGCGTGACCAGCGTGCGCTCAAGCTTTGTGCTGAACCAGGTACTGTCCAGCACCGAACTGCCGCTGACCCACCTGCGCACCTGAGGAACGGCCACATGGACCCGGATGTATTCGAAGGCTGGATGCTGCGAATTCTCGTCACTGCCCTGGTGGGGTTCATGGGGTTTATCGTCTGGGACCTGGCGAAGAAATCCAGGGCCGGGCGGCTGGGCACCCTGATCCTGTTCGCGGTGCTGGGGCTGGGCGTGCTGGCGTTCATCATCAAGACCGTGGTGATCGCGGTGATCGAGTCTCGCTAGGCAGCAGGGCTGGCGGTGTGCCTGAGGGTGCGCGGCGATCGTGACGCGGCCAGGTCCGCGGCTACAGTTTGGCGGGTACTTCGCGGTATTTGCCCTGTTCCAGGCCGTCCAGTGCCCAATCCCCAATGCGCACGCGCACCAGGCGCAAGGTGGGCAGGCCCACCGCCGCCGTCATGCGCCGCACCTGGCGGTTGCGGCCTTCCTTGATGATCAGTTCGAGCCAATGGGTGGGCACGCTCTTGCGAAACCGCACGGGCGGGTCGCGCGGCCATAGGTCCGGCTCTTCCAGCAGACGCGCCTGGGCTGGCAGGGTCATGCCGTCGTTGAGCTCCACGCCCTGGCGCAACCGCTGCAAGTGCTCCTCGGTCGGTTCGCCCTCCACCTGCACCCAATAGGTCTTGGCCAACTTGTGCCTGGGATCGGCGATGCGCGCCTGCAACTGGCCGTCGTTGGTCAGCAGCAACAACCCTTCGCTGTCGCGGTCCAGGCGCCCCGCCGGGTAGATGCCTGGAATGTCGATGAAATCCTTGAGCGTTGCGCGCCCTTCACCATCGCTGAACTGGGTCAGCACGTCGAAGGGTTTGTTGAACAGGATCAACCGCGGTTCGGCCGGCGGCGCCTTGGCCACGCGCCGTGGTTGCCCGGGCTTGGTGGAGGGTTTGGTGCCCGGGCGGCGAGGGTTGGAACGCGGTGGCAAGGACATGGCAAAGGCTATCAAGGCAGCTGGGCCGACTATGCTAGTGGGCCCGGCCGCTTTGGGCAAACCTCAACGGAATGGCGGCTCGTCGAAGCTGCGCAGTTTGCGCGAGTGCAGTGAGGTCAGCTCGGTGCGCAGCAGGTCCAGTGCGGCGATACCGATTTTCAAGTGCTGGCTGACCGCCCGATTGTAGAAGGCGTTGGCCGAACCCGGCAGCTTGATCTCGCTGTGCAGCGGCTTGTCGGACACACACAGCAACGTGCCGTACGGTACGCGCAGGCGGTAACCCTGGGCGGCAATGGTGCCGCTTTCCATGTCCACGGCCACGGCGCGGGACAGGTTGATCAGCGGCCGCTCCTGGGCCCAGCGCAGTTCCCAGTTGCGGTCGTCGTAGGTCAGCACGGTACCGGTGCGCAGGCGCTTTTTCAGCTCGTCGCCACGCTCGCCGGTGATTTGCGCCGCGGCTTCCTGCAAGGCCATCTGCACCTCGGCCAGGGCCGGGATCGGGATGTTCGGCGGCAGCACGCGGTCGAGGATGCCGTCCTGGCGCATGTAGGCATGAGCCAGCACGTAGTCGCCGATGGTCTGGGATTGGCGTAGCCCTCCACAGTGGCCGATCATCAACCAGCAATGTGGGCGCAGCACCGCCAGGTGGTCAGTGATGTTCTTGGCGTTGGAGGGGCCCACGCCGATGTTGACCAGGGTCACGCCATCGCCATCGGCGGCGATCAGGTGGTAGGCCGGCATCTGGTAGCGGTGCCAGACCACGCTGTCGACCAGTGCCTGGGCCTGCTCGGTGTTCATGCTTTTATCGATGACCACGTTGCCGGGCATGACCATGCGCACGAAGCGCGGGTCGCTTTGCAGTTGCTCCAGGCCGTGGCTGACGAACTGGTCAACATAGCGGTGGTAGTTGGTGAGCAGAATCCACGGCTGCACATGGCGCCAGTCGCTGCCGGTGTAGTGGATCAGGCGGCGCAGGGAGAAGTCCACGCGGGCGGCGTCGAACAGCGCCAATGGCATCGGGTCGGCGGTGGCCCAGTCATACAGGCCGTCGGCGACACCGTCAGTGGCGGCGGACAGGTCGGTGCTGGGAAATACCCTAGCCAGGGCCGCGGCGGTGACGCCACTGCCGGCCAGCTCATCGCCTTGCTCCACCACGTAGGGGTACGGAATGTTCTGCTCGCTGACACCCACTTCGACCGTGACGGAAAAGTCGCGCATCAGTGGTCGCAATTGGTCCAGCAGGTAAGTGCGGAAAGCAGCGGGCTGGGTGACGGTGACCGAATAGGTACCCGGCGACTGCACCTTGGCGTAGGCACGGGTGATGGGCGGGACTTCGCCGCCGTAGGTGTAGGTGACGCGCAATTCGGGGTAACGGAACAGGGACCGCTGGGCAGCATCGGGCTCGCTGCGGTCCTTGAGGTACTGCTTGAGGGCCTGGCTCAGGGCCAGGGTGGCCCGTTCATGCAGTTCAGCCAGACGATCGACGGCTTGTTCGGCGGTTTCGACAACAACAAAGGCTTGAGTCACGGTGCGCTTCCTGTCTGATCTTGCAGACCTCCATCTTGCCTGTAACAACAGGCAAAGGCACGCCTTCCGATAACAGACGATCAGCCCGGTGCCGGGAGGGATCGCCGCGATTACAGGCTTGCCGGCGTTGAACGCTGCACCAGTACCTGCACATCCAGGCCGCGCGACAGCACGCCGTAGGCACGCCCGCCACTGCCCAGCCGGCTGGCGATGAAGGCATCGCTGACCACGGTATTGCCTGCCTCCAGCAACAGCTTCGCCTGCACGGCCAGGGCAATGTCCTCGGTCAGTTGCCGGGCGCGGTACTGGATGTCAGCGGTATCAGTGAACGCGTCTTTCAGGTGATCGATGTGCGCCACCAGGCGCCGGTCGCCATGGCCATCGCCCAGCTCGGCGAACAATGCGTCGAGCACGCCTGGCTCCTTGGACAAGGCACGCAGCACGTCCAGGCACTGCACGTTGCCGGAACCTTCCCACGTGGAATTCACGGGCGCCTCGCGGTAAAGCCGCGGCAGGATGCTGTCCTCCACATAACCGGCACCGCCCATGCATTCGGCCGCTTCGTTGATCATCGCCGGAGCCCGTTTGCAGATCCAGTACTTGCCCACCGCCGTCATCAACCGAGCGAACCGCGCCTGCTGGCCGTCGTCCAGGTTGTCCAGTGCCTGGCCCATCCGCAGACTCAGCGCCAGAGCCGCTTCGCTCTCCAACGCCAGGTCGGCCAACACGTTCTGCATCAATGGCTGATCGGCCAGCAGGCGCCCGCCTACCTGGCGATGCGCGCAATGATGCGCAGCCTGGGTCAGGGCCTGACGCATCAGGGCACTGGAGCCGACCATGCAATCAAAGCGAGTCATGGCCACCATTTCGATGATGGTGGGCACGCCTCGGCCTTCTTCACCGATCATCCAGGCCAAGGCACCCCGGAATTCGACCTCGCTGGAGGCGTTGGAGCAATTGCCCAGCTTGTTCTTCAGGCGTTGGATGTAGAACTCGTTACGCGTATCGTCGGGGCGGTGGCGTGGCAGCAGGAAACAGCTCAAGCCCTTGTCGGTCTGCGCCAGGGTCAGGAAAGCGTCGCACATGGGCGCCGAGCAGAACCACTTGTGCCCCACCAGTTCGTAAGCCTGGCCTGGGCCCGGCGAACCCACGGCGAACGCCCGAGTGGTGTTGGCGCGCACATCGGTACCGCCCTGCTTCTCGGTCATGGCCATGCCCAGGGTAACCCCGGCCTTGTGGGCCATACCGACGTTGCGCGGGTCATATTCGGTGGCCAGCACCTTGGGCAGCCATTGCTCGGCCAGGTCCGGTTGCAACCGCAGCGCCGGTACACTGGCGAAGGTCATGGTCAACGGGCAACCGCTGCCGGCCTCGGCCTGGCTATGCAGGTAGGTCATGCCGGCACGGGCCACATGGGCGCCGGGCTGGGGATGAGCCCAGGGCAGGGACGGCAGGCCATGCTCGATGGCCGTGCGCATCAGCTCGTGATAAGCGGGATGGAATTCCACCAGGTCGATGCGGTGGCCATAGCGGTCGTGGCTGTGGAACACCGGTTTGTTCTGGTTGGCCAGGAACCCTGCGGCCATCAACGGCCCGCCCGCCAGCGCGCCGTAGGCGTCGATGCGCGACTCGGCCCAGCCACCGCCGCAACGGCGCACCCACTCCTGCAGCGGCAAGTCGATACGCCACAGGTTGGCGCCGTCCAGCGAGGGCGGCTGGTTCGTGACTTCGTGGGTCTCGGCGAACTGATGCAGGTTCATCGCAGGCTCCTGGGGGCGGGTTCCTGCCCCAGTGAAGCACGCTGAAGCCTTGCATCAAAGTGTCATTTCGGCCTAACTGCCGGCGCTTTCGCCCTGCGCTTGCACCAATAGCCAGCGATGCAACGCCGCCTGCAATTCCTCGAAACGCACGGGGCGGTTGAGGCAGTCACTCATGCCCGCTTCCAGGCAGCGCTGGCGCTCATGGCGCTGCGCGATCACAGCCAGCACCGGCAAGCGTGCGCACCCCGGCAGTTCACGCAGGCGCCGGGTGGTGGCGAAAGCATCGGTCAAGGGGGTCTGGCAGTCCAGCAGCACCGCATCGAAGCGCTCGCGGTGCAACAGTTCAAGGGCGGTGATGCCATCGTCGGCAGTGCGCACCCGGTATCCGAGCTTGAGCAGCATGCCGCGAATCACCAGCTGGTTGATGCTGTTGTCGTCTACCAGCAATACCGTGCAGTCCTGCGGCTGGCGTTGCGGGCGTTGTGGCCCTGGGCGCAGGCCAGACGGGGCATTGCCTGCGCGGTGCACCAGCCCCAACGGGACACGCAATTCGAACCAACTACCGTGGCCAGGCTCGGAGTAGTGGCTGAGTTCACCCCCCATCAGGTTAGCCAGCTGCCTGCAGATCGCCAGGCCTATTCCCAGACCGCCGTACTCACGGGTCATGGAGCCGTCCACCTGGGAAAACCGCTGGTACAGCGCCGCATCGGCCAACTGACTGAAGCCGATGCCGGTATCGCTGACCCTGAAGCTCAGTTCCAGGCTGTCAGCGGTGCGGGTACCGGCACGAACGCGCAAGCCTACCGCGCCTTGGCGGGTGAATTTGATGGCGTTGTCCAGCAGGCAGCCCAGGCACAGCGCCAGCTTTTTCGAATCGCCCTGCAGGCGCTCGGGCAGGTCACTGTCGGTTTCCACGGAAAACGCCAGGTGCTTGGCCTGGGCCGGGCGGATGAACTGCAGCTGCAGGTTGTCCAGCAGCGCCTGCACGCCGAACGGTTCGTGGCGCGGGTAGAGCTTGCCGGCCTGCAGTTCGGTGAGGATAAGGATGTCATCGACCATGCGCATCATGTCCCGCGCGGAACCTGCGGCGGTCTGCTGGTACTGGGCAAGTTCGGCGTCCATGGGCACCGTCTGCATCAGTTCCAGCGAACCGATGACGCCATTCATGGGCGTACGCAGTTCGTGGGTAACGGTCGCCAGGAACTCGTCCTTCAGGCGGTTGCTGTTGGCCAGTTGCTGATTGAGCAACTCCAGCTTCTGCCCAGCCTCAAGCAGCACGCGGGCCTGCTGCTCGCGCATGGAGTTGATGCGGTCGGCCAGCGCCAGGGACAACAGGCCTACCTCCAGTGCCGAGCCTATCTGGCTGGCGTACATGGTGATGAACACGTTGGGCAGGTAGCCCAGCACCATCAGCGTATTGATGACGCCGCCTGCGAGGAAGGCGGTCCAGGCAATGATGAAGTAGCGCGCCAAGCGCAGGCCATGCCACCAGGCAATCAGGCCAGCGCTGAAGATCACCACGGTAAATACCAGCGCCAGGGCCGTGGCCAGGCGCAAGGCCAGGGCATAGGTGGAGGCCAGGGACATGAGCATGGTTATCGCGCCCCAGCCCATCAGCACCATCAGGATGCGGTCGAGCCAACGGCTGTGGTCGGCGGTCTGCAGGAAGCTGCGGGCAAACTGGCTGCCGAACAGCGCGGCGGAACCGATGAGCAGGGGCGTGGACGCATTGGCCCACCAGGGGTTCTCCGGCCAGAAGTACTGCACCCCGGCGCCGTTGACCGACACCTGGTACAGGCCGAACGAGGCGATATAGAGGATGTAGTAGAGGTAGCTTCGGTCGCGCACGCTCAGGTAGATGAACAGGTTGTACACCAGCATCCCCAGCAGCACCCCGTAGATCAGCCCCAACACATACAGACGCGTGGGCTGGTCCTCCAGGTAGGCGGTGTAGGACCACAGGTTCAGCGGTGCCTGCACCGAGCCTTCGCTGTGGATACGCAGGTACACGGTCTTCTGCTCGTTGGCGGGAAACGGAATGGCGAAGACGTAATTGTTCTGCTTGATCTGACGCACCGAGTACGGCAGCTCATCGCCGGTGTGCTCGTTCAGGCGGTACACGCCACGTTTGTCGGGCAGGAACAGTTCGATACTGTCCATGGGCGGGTAGGCCAACTCCAGCAGCCAGTTGCCCACGGCGTCGGGCTCCCTGGGCACGAAGCGCAGGTCTACCCGCAGCCAGAAAACCGACCGTGAGTAACCCGCGTTGAGCACAGCTTCGTTCTGGCGATGGAATTTGTCGGCGAAGCCCGCGGAGCTCACCTGTTCGATGCTGGCCGTGCCATCGACGTCTTCGTACACCTGCATCACGTGCCCCAGGGGAAGGGTGCGCGTGGACTCGTCGAAATCGAGCGCGCAGGCAAGCATCGGTAGCCAGCCCACCAGTAGTATCAGCAAATAGCGCATACAGCCCCAGCGTAGCCTGCACGAGCGCGTCAGGAAGCCCCCATTCCCTTTGAGACGACGTCGTCCGGCAGTGCCTGTTATCGGTTTCGGAGCACTCTAGCATAGCTTCTGGCCACTAGCGCACCGCTGGTAAAAATTTGTATCGAAGGCTCTATAACAGCACTTTCAGCGACCATCGGTCGATTATTGCTGGCCATTACGACAAAAAATCCAATTGCACCTGTCCGCCCCGCAAAAGCGTTTGGTGGTAAGCTCGCGCACCATGAATATCTATAGCTCCCGCCCCGTTGTCCTCTGTCTCTCCGGCCACGACCCCAGTGGCGGCGCCGGCCTGCAGGCAGATATCGAAGCCCTGATTGCCCAAGGCTGTCACGCTGCTCCCGCAGTGACCGCCCTGACCGTTCAGGACACTGTCAATGTCACCGACTTCCGTGTACTGGACCGCGAGTGGGTAATGGCCCAGGCCAATGCCGTGCTCAACGATTCCGAGGTGGCAGCGGTCAAGCTGGGCATGCTCGGCTCGCTGGAAATGGTCGACACCGTGGTCGAGCTGCTCAGCGCGCACCCGCACCTGCCCATGGTCTGCGACCCGGTGCTGCGTGCCGGTGGCGGGGGGCGGCTGGGCAAGGACGAGGTCGGCTACGCCATGCGCGAACGCCTGCTGCCCCTGGCGATCATCGCCACCCCGAACCTGCCTGAAGCACGCATCCTCGCCGAACTGCCGGAAGGCACCGCCGATGAGTGCGCGGAGAAACTGCTGCCCTACGTGCGCCATTTGCTGATCACCGGCGGCCACGGCGACGAAGTGCAAATCCACAACCGCCTGTACAGCCGCGACGGTCGGCGCCAGACCTTCACCTGCCAGCGCCTGCCCGGCAGCTATCATGGTTCCGGTTGCACCCTGGCCAGCGCGCTGGCTGGCCGCCTGGCCTTGGGCGAGCACCTGGAAAGCGCCGTGCAGTCGGCGCTCGATTACACATGGCGCACCCTGCGTGACGCCGAACAACTGGGCAAGGGCCAATACGTGCCCCGCCGGTTACCGCTGGATTTCTGCTCCTGACGCCACGCCATTTTTGAGGTGCGCTTGATGAAACTACGTGGCCTTTACGCCATTACCGACAGCAAACTGTTGGCCGGCAAGTTCCTTGACTACGTCAAGGCTGCCCTGGACGGTGGCGTCGTGTTGCTGCAATACCGCGACAAGACCAGTGACGAGGCCCGACGCCTGCGCGAGGCCGAAGCCCTGCGCAAACTGTGCGAGTCCTACAAGACCCAGTTGATCATCAACGATGACCTGGAACTGGCTGCCAAGCTGGGCGTGGGTGTGCACCTGGGCCAGACCGACGGCCCGTTGACCCCGGCCCGTGCCCTGCTGGGCCGCAATGCCATCATTGGCTCCACCTGCCACGGGAAACTGCCCCTGGCCGCGCAGGCCGCCCGTGAGGGGGCCAGCTACGTGGCCTTCGGCGCCTTCTTCGACTCCAGCACCAAGCCCGATGCCGGCCTGGTGAGCCTGGACACCCTCAGCCAGGCCCGCGCCCAGTTCAAGCTGCCGATCTGCGCCATTGGCGGTATCACCCTGGACAACGCCCCGCTGCTGCTGGAACAGGGCGCCGACCTGCTGGCCGTGGTCAATGCCCTGTTCGGCGCCGAGACCGCCCAGGACGTGACACGCCGCGCGCGCGCCTTCAACGCCCTGTTCGAATCTGCCTGATTAACGAGATTACCCTTATGTCCCGCTCCGAAACGCTGTTCGCCAACGCTCAGAAACACATCCCTGGTGGCGTCAATTCGCCCGTGCGCGCCTTCAAGAGTGTCGGCGGCACGCCGTTGTTCTTCAAGCACGCGGCCGGTGCCTACGTCACCGACGAAGATGACAAGCGCTACGTGGACTACGTGGGATCCTGGGGCCCGATGATCCTGGGCCACAGCCACCCCGACGTGCTGGAGGCGGTGCGCAGGCAGTTGGAGCACGGCCTGTCATACGGTGCGCCGACCGAGATGGAAACCCAGATGGCCGACCTTGTCTGCTCGCTGGTACCGTCCATGGAAATGGTGCGCATGGTCAGCTCGGGCACCGAGGCCACCATGAGCGCCATCCGCCTGGCCCGTGGCTTTACCGGCCGTGACAGCATCATCAAGTTCGAAGGCTGCTACCACGGCCACTCCGACAGCCTGCTGGTGAAAGCCGGCTCCGGCGCCCTGACCCTGGGCGTGCCAAGCTCGCCGGGCGTGCCGGCGGCGTTCGCCAAACACACCCTGACCCTGCCCTTCAACAACCTGGCGGCGGTCGCCGAGATGCTCGCCGACGTGGGGCAGGAAGTCGCGTGCATCATCGTCGAGCCGGTAGCCGGCAACATGAACTGCGTGCCACCGGCGCCCGGTTACCTGCAAGGCCTGCGCGAACTGTGCGACCAGCATGGCGTGGTGCTGATTTTCGACGAAGTGATGACCGGTTTCCGCGTGGCCCTGGGGGGCGCACAGGCGCACTACGGCGTGACCCCGGACCTGAGCACCTTCGGCAAGATCATTGGCGGCGGCATGCCAGTGGGCTGCTTCGGCGGCAAGCGCGAGATCATGTCGCACATCGCGCCGCTGGGCCCGGTGTACCAGGCCGGCACCCTGTCGGGGAACCCGCTGGCCATGGCCGCTGGCCTGACCACCCTGAACCTGATCAGCCGCCCGGGCTTCCATGACGAACTGAGCGACTACACCGCCCGGCTGCTCGATGGCCTGCAACAGCGCGCCGATGCTGCCGGCATTCCGTTCGTGACCACCCAGGCGGGTGGCATGTTCGGCCTGTACTTCAGCGGTGCCGACGACATCGTTACCTTCGAAGACGTGATGGCCAGCGACGCTGAGCGCTTCAAGCGCTTCTTCCACCTGATGCTGGAAGGCGGCGTGTACCTGGCGCCGAGCGCGTTCGAAGCGGGCTTCACCTCCATCGCCCACGGCGATGCAGAGCTGAAAATCACCCTGGACGCCGCCGAACGGGCCTTCGCCGCCCTGAAATAACCCTGCGCAATGGCTGGACGCGGCCTGGTGGCTGCTGCTACACACTCTGTAGCAGTGGCCGCAAGGCCGCTTCACAGCCCCGCAGAGCAGAAAAACGAGTAAAGACTTTGTAAGGACGGCCCGGCTTATTTCATAATGCCCTACCAGTCCATTGTCCTGGCCGGGTCCGCCCGTTTCCTGTTGAGGTAAGTCGATCCCCATGAACCGCACCGGCCGCGCCCTTGCCCTGGGCTGCCTGTTGCTCCTTCAGCCGCTGCTGGCAACCGCAGGCGGCAACTCGTTGTTGATTCCGGCGGTGGGTCGCTGCACCCTCAATACCCAGCCCCAGGACCTGCCACAGGCCCTGGCTGCCTGCCAGCAAGCGGCCAAGTCGGGGGATGCGCAGGCACAATACGAGTTGGGTCAGTTCTACTACGACGGCACGGCCACGCCCCGCGACCTGGGCCAGGCCCTCAATTACTTCGAGCAGGCCTCGTTGCAAGGCCATGCCGATGCGCAATACCACCTGGGCATGATGTTCTTCCACGGCGAAGGCGTCGCCGCCAACAATATCCAGGCTTATATCGTGCTGAAGATGGCCGCTGTCAACGGCGCCGAGGATGCCCTGGACGTCGCCGACGAAGTGGCCGCGCAGATGCCGCGCGACCAGTTGGAAACGGCAACACAGGTACTGGGCCAGATCTTCCGCAAGTACCTGCTGGAACTGCAGACCGCCGACGGCCGCTCGCCCTTCTCGCCGCTGCCCTGACCCCCTGCCTCAGACCATCGGGTAACGCTTGAACAGCTCGCTCTGTTCGAGACGTTCGGCGTGAGCGCGCAAGGCAGGGAAGTCGTCTGCCTTGACCACGTCAGCCACCATCAACTGAATGAACGACCAGGCCACCGCACTGCTGATACCGGCCTGATCCACCGCGTGCTCGGTGTTCGCGGCGTAATGCAGGTCAAGCGCATGGCAAGCGGCCAGCAACTGGCGCGTCACCCGCTCCACCCACGGCTGATGCAGTTTCTCCTCGGGGCGCAGGTTGCGCTCGTAAACGATCTGAACCGCCTTCTCGCACGCCGCCAGGGCCAGCCCGACCACCTCCAGCGCCTTGCCGAGCGCCGCGGGTTGCTGCGGCAACTGCCGGCGGCTTTCGGCAGCCTGGGCTTCGAAATAGCCGACGATCAGGGTCGAGTCCATCAGGACCGTGCCGTCATCCAGTACCAGGCTGGGCGCCTTGACCACCGGGTTGATGCGGGCGAAGTCTTCGAAGGTGCTGAACACCGACAATGACTGGTGTTCGAACGCGACGCCGAACAGGTCCAGGGAAATCGCCGTGCGGCGTACATAGGGGGAATCCAGCATGCCAATCAGTTTCATCCAATACTCTCCTTGACGAGGGGGAAACCGGGGGGGCCAATACCGGGACGCTTACTTCTCCGGCATTGGCATCGGGAACGGCATGACGTTGCTGGGGCCACGGGCCTCGCTGATCTTCGGCGTGCCCAGGCGCTCCACTTCGTCGATGCGCACGATAGAGTGCATGGGCACGAAACTGCGCACCACGCCTTCGAACTGCGCCTTGAGTTTTTCCTCACTGGGGTCCACGACGACCTGGGTGCGCTCGCCAAAGACGAATTCCTCGATTTCCAGGAAACCCCACAGATCGCTCTGGAAGATTTGCTTGGCGTACATTTCGAACACCTGGCCCTGGTTGAGGAAAATCACTTTGTAGATCGGAGCTTCGCGTTTGGTCATCTTGGGTGGGCAACAGTCAGGGGTGGTAAAGAGGGCGAAAACTATAGCACAGGCGCAAGGCAGGCAATGCTAGGAAGGTCGGGCTTGCGGCCCTATAATGCTGGGTTCGTTGAACGACCAGATGATCTCCCATGGCCAAGAAGCTCTACATCGAAACCCACGGCTGCCAGATGAACGAGTACGACAGCTCGCGCATGGTCGACCTGCTGGGTGAACATCAAGCCCTGGAGGTCACCGCACGGGCGGAGGACGCCGATGTCATCCTGCTCAACACCTGCTCGATTCGCGAGCGGGCCCAGGACCGCGTGTACTCGCAACTGGGCCGCTGGCGCGAGCTGAAACTGGCCAACCCGGAGATGGTCATCGCCGTGGGCGGTTGCGTGGCCAGCCAGGAAGGCGAGGCCATCCGCGACCGCGCGCCCTACGTGGACGTGGTGTTCGGCCCGCAGACCCTGCACCGCCTGCCGGAAATGATCGACGCCGCGCGCGTGACCAAACTGCCCCAGGTGGATATTTCCTTCCCCGAGATCGAGAAATTCGACCACCTGCCGGAGCCGCGCATCGATGGCCCCACCGCCTACGTGTCGGTGATGGAAGGCTGCAGCAAGTACTGCACCTTCTGCGTGGTGCCCTACACCCGCGGCGAAGAAGTCAGCCGGCCTTTCGACGACGTCATCGCCGAGGTCATCCACCTGGCCGAGAACGGCGTGCGTGAAGTGACCCTGCTGGGCCAGAACGTCAATGGCTACCGGGGCCTCACCGAGGACGGCCGCCTGGCGGACCTGGCCGAGCTGATCCGCGTGGTGGCCGCCGTCGAAGGCATCGACCGCATCCGCTACACCACCTCGCACCCGCTGGAGTTCTCCGACAGCCTGATCCAGGCCCACGCCGAAGTGCCGGAACTGGTGAAACACCTGCACTTGCCGGTGCAGTCGGGCTCCGACCGGGTGCTGGCGGCCATGAAGCGCAACCACACGGTGCTGGAGTACAAGTCCAAACTGCGCAAGCTGAAGGCCGCGGTACCGGGCATCTGCATCAGTTCGGACTTCATCGTCGGCTTCCCCGGCGAAACCGAGAAGGACTTCGAACAGACCATGAAGCTGGTGGCCGACGTGGGCTTCGACTTCTCCTACTCGTTCGTCTACAGCCAGCGCCCGGGCACCCCGGCCGCGGACCTTGCCGACGACACCCCGGAGGCCTTGAAGAAGCAACGCCTGGAGGCCTTGCAGCACCGTCTGAACCAGCAGGGCTTCGAGATCAGCCGACAGATGGTGGGTACCACCCAGCGGATTCTGGTCACCGACTACTCGCGCAAGGACCCAGGCGAGCTGCAGGGCCGCACCGAGAACAACCGGATCGTCAACTTCGCCTGCCTCGACGCCAAGCTGATTGGCCAGTTCGTCGACGTGCACATCGGCGAAGCACGCCCCCACTCGCTGCGCGGCACGCTGATCTGACCCGTCACCGCCTCCTGTAACGGCGGCCAGGGCCACGCCGGCGGTGCATGCGGCGTGCCTGAAGTCACGCGGACCTGGCCGCGACCAGGTCCGCTGCCACGGCGGACCGTGCAGCAGGCCGAAGGCTGTGTGCGCAGCGTCAGATGACCACTGGACATCTGGGGCCTTTCGCCGGTGGCCCACTGGGGTTATCCTTGAATCCAACTCAATTGCCGTCGGGCGGCTAAAAACGACCTTGAACGCACCCATAGAACCTCATCGTTTCATCCTCGAGCCCTTTGAAGCTCGCCGTTTCGCCAACCTCTGCGGGCAGTTCGACGAGCATCTGCGCCTGATCGAACAACGCCTGGAAATCGAGATCCGCAACCGCGGCAATCAGTTCGAGCTGATTGGCGAACCCAAGCACACCACCTCCGCCGAACACCTGCTGCGCCGCCTGTACCGCGAGACCAAGGCCACCGAGCTGTCTCCGGACCTGGTGCACCTGTACCTGCAGGAATCGGCCATCGAAGAGCTGGACAACCCTGCCAACAACGAAGTGCCGGTGTCGTTGCGCACGCGAAAGGGCATGATTCGCCCGCGCGGGCTGAACCAGCAGCGCTACGTCAAGGAAATCCTGGGTAACGACATCAACTTCGGGATCGGCCCGGCCGGTACCGGCAAGACCTACCTGGCCGTTGCCTGCGCCGTGGATGCGCTGGAACGCGAACAGGTACGGCGCATCCTGCTGGTGCGCCCGGCCGTGGAAGCTGGCGAGAAGCTGGGCTTCCTGCCCGGTGACCTGGCCCAGAAGATCGATCCGTACCTGCGCCCGCTCTATGACGCGCTGTACGAGATGCTCGGCTTCGAACACGTGGCCAAGCTCATCGAGCGCCAGGTGATCGAAATCGCCCCGCTGGCCTATATGCGCGGCCGCACCCTGAACAACAGCTTCATCATCCTCGACGAAAGCCAGAACACCACCGTCGAGCAGATGAAAATGTTCCTGACCCGCATCGGCTTCGGCTCCACCGCCGTGATCACCGGTGACATCACCCAGGTCGACCTGCCCAAGGGCACCAAGTCCGGCCTGGCCCATGTCATCGAAGTGCTGGACGGCGTGCCGGGCATCAGCTTTACCCACTTCAAGCCCAAGGATGTGGTGCGCCACCCGCTGGTACAGCGCATCGTCGAAGCCTACGAGCGCTTCGATGCCCGCACCCCGGAACAGGACAACCGCCGCAATGGTTGAACTGGACCTGCAGGTTGCCACCAATGACCCGGTGCCCAGCGAAACGTTGTTCCAGCAGTGGTGCGAAACCGCGCTGGGCATGCGCAAAGGCGATTCGGAGCTGACCATCCGCCTGGTGGACGTGCCCGAAGGGCGCGAGCTGAACCACACCTACCGTCACAAGGATTACGCCACCAACGTATTGTCCTTTCCTGCCGATGTGCCGGACGACATGCTCGACATCCCCCTGCTGGGCGATCTGGTGATCTGCGTGGCGGTGGTGGAGCGCGAAGCTGCCGAACAAGGCAAGTCGCTGGAAGCCCACTGGGCGCACCTGGTCCTCCACGGTTGCCTGCACCTGCTTGGTTTCGACCATGAAGAGGACGAGGAAGCCGAGGAAATGGAAGCACTGGAACGAACGTTGCTTGCTCAACTGGGTCATCCCGACCCGTATGCAGACGACGATGAACACTGATATTCACCACCGAAACAGCAAGGATCACGAGAAAAGGGCCATGAGCGAAGATCGATCGAGCAACGGGCAAAAGTCATGGCTGGGTAAAATCACCCAGGCTTTTGCCCATGAGCCGAAAAACCGCCAGGAGCTGCTGGAGCTGCTGCGCGAAGCCCACCAGAACAAGCTGCTAGACAGCGAAGCGCTGACCATCGTCGAAGGCGCTATCCAGGTTGCCGACCTGCAAGTGCGTGACATCATGGTGCCGCGCTCGCAGATGATCAGCATCAAATCGACCCAGACACCTCGCGAATTCCTGCCCGCGGTGATCGACGCCGCCCACTCCCGTTACCCGGTCATCGGCGACAGCCATGACGATGTGATCGGCGTGCTGCTGGCCAAGGACCTGCTGCCCCTGATCCTTCAGGAAAACGGCGACAGCTTCAACATCAAGGACCTGCTGCGCCCGGCTACCTTCGTGCCCGAGTCCAAGCGCCTGAACGTGCTGCTGCGCGAATTCCGCGCCAACCACAACCACATGGCCATCGTCATCGACGAATACGGCGGCGTGGCCGGCCTGGTGACCATCGAGGACGTGCTGGAGCAGATCGTCGGCGACATCGAGGACGAGCACGATGTGGAAGAAGACAGCTACATCAAGCCCCTGCCCAGCGGCGACTTCCTGATCAAGGCGCTGACGCCGATCGAGAACTTCAACGAGTTCTTCGACAGCGAATTCTCCGATGACGAATTCGATACCGTGGGCGGCCTGGTGATGAGCGCCTTCGGCCACCTGCCCAAGCGTAACGAGACCACGGAGATCGGTGCTTACCGGTTCCGTATTCTCAACGCCGACAGCCGCCGGATACACTTGCTGCGCCTGACCCCTATCTCTCGCTGAAAACGCATTAAGGATCACAATGCGCTGGATCACCCGCCCCGGCTGGCCCGGTAACCTGCTGGCCGTGGCGGCCGGTGCACTGACCCCTCTGGCCCTGGCGCCATTCGATATCTGGCCGCTGTCGCTGCTGTCACTGGCGCTGCTGTACCTGGGCCTGCGCGGGCTGAGCCCGCGTCAGGCAGCCGGGCGCGGCTGGTGCTATGGCTTCGGCCTGTTCGGCGCCGGCACCAGCTGGATCTACGTCAGCATCCACAACTTCGGTGGTGCCTCGGTACTGCTGGCCGGCTTCCTCATGTTGCTGTTCAGCATGGCCGTGGCGCTGTTCTTCGCCCTGCCTGCCTGGCTGTGGGCGCGGTGGCTGCGCCGCAACGAGGCGCCGCTGGCCGATGCCCTGGCCTTCGGTGCACTGTGGGTGGCCCAGGAGGCCTTCCGCGGCTGGTTCCTTACCGGTTTCCCCTGGCTCTACGCCGGTTACAGCCAGCTCGACGCGCCACTGGCCGGGCTGGCGCCGGTCGGCGGCCTGTGGCTGGTCTCGTTCGTGCTGGCACTGAGCGCAGCGCTGCTGTGCAACCTCCACCGCCTGCGCCAGCGCAAGGGTGCCCTCGCCGGGGCGCTGGCGCTGCTGGCCGGCCCCTGGATCATCGGCCAGGGCCTCAAGCACCATGCCTGGACCGAGCCCTTGGGCCAGCCCCTGAGCGTGGCAGCGGTACAGGGCAACATCGAACAGGAAATGAAATGGGACCCAGCCCAGGTCGATGCACAATTGGCGCTATACCGTGACATGACCTTCACCGCCAAGCGTACCGACCTGATCATCTGGCCGGAAACCGCGGTGCCGATCCTGATGGACAATGCCCAGGGCTACCTGGACATGATGGGCAACTTCGCCAGCAGCCGGAATTCGGCGCTGATCACTGGCGTGCCGATCCGCCAGCTGGTGCGTCACGAGAAGAAGTACTTCAACGGCATCACCGTGACGGGCCAGGGCGACGGCACCTACCTGAAGCAGAAACTGGTGCCGTTTGGCGAATACGTGCCCCTGCAGGATGTCCTGCGCGGCCTGATCGCCTTCTTCGACCTGCCGATGTCGGACTTCGCCCGCGGCCCCGCCGACCAGGCGCTGCTGCAGGCGAAGGGCTACGAAATCGCGCCTTTCATCTGCTATGAAGTGGTGTACCCGGAGTTTGCCGCTGGCGAGGCGGCACGTAGCGACCTGCTGCTGACCATCAGCAACGACACCTGGTTCGGCACCTCCATCGGCCCGCTGCAGCACTTGCAGATGGCGCAGATGCGTGCGCTGGAGGCTGGCCGCTGGATGATTCGTGCCACCAACAACGGCGTCACGGCGCTGATCAACCCCTATGGGGAAATCACCGAGCAGATTCCGCAGTTCCAGAAAGGCATTCTGTATGGCGAGGTGGTGCCGATGCATCAGCTCACACCGTACCTGCAGTGGCGCTCGTGGCCGCTGATCATGCTGTGCCTGGTGCTGTTTGGCTGGGCGCTGCTGGCTGGGCGGGTTGCGAGGACAGTCTAGATCGGCGTCGCTCTCTTTCCGAGCTTCGCCCGGCCCTGCGGTTACACAGTCCCTCGCAGGGCCGGGCGAAGCTCGGAAAACAGGCACGCCCATCACCGATAGAACAGACGATACCCAACCAACCCCACTGCCTCATTCAACAACTGCCCACTTTGCCAGAAGGCCTTGCCTTCCGGCATCCACCCTCCCAACGCCCGGGCATTGTCGATGCCCAGAAAGCCAACCGGCGCACTCACCACTTCCAGCCCCGCATGCTCGAAGCTCCAGCGCGCCCGCGGCATGTGCCAGGCCTGGGTCACCACCACGACGCGATGAATGCCCTGGGCCTTGAGGATGTCGGCACTCAGGGTGGCGTTTTCCCAGGTGGTGCGGCTGGCGCCTTCCTGCCAGCGGGTCGCCACACCGAAGTCATCCTGCAATGAAGTGGCCATGATGTAGGCCTCGCTGGGCGGCGAACCATAATGCAGGCCACCGGAGGTCAGCACCGGCAGCCCGGAAGCCTTGGCGAGCCGGGCGGCATAGCGCACACGTTCCAGGTTGACGCCCGTGGGCTGGTCTTCGCCGCCCCAGGCCGGGTCACCACGCTCGCGCCCTGCGCCCAGAACCACGATGGCATCGGCACGCTGGGCCAACCGCGGCCACTGCGCGGCGGTCAGCGCGGGCTCCTGCTCCAGTGCATGGGCTGCCAGTTGCACCACCTTGGGCATGCTCATCAACCAGAGGCCGCCAAGCCCCACCACGAAACAGGCACACGCCAGCCGCGGCCGTGAACGCCGCAGCCACCAGGCCAGCAGAAGGAAGATGAAAAGAATGCCCGGGGGCAACAGCAACTGTTTGATGAAGTAACGAAAAGGCATCGAGCATCTCCATGGATGCTCGAAGCCTAAGGGTAACAACGGGACACAACAATATGAATGTGCCGGGGGCGTGCAGGAAGGTGCATCACCTCGACACTTACTTGAACTGCATCGACCGGGCTTTGCTGGCGGGCCGTTTCGGTGCCTTGTCCTTGATCCACACTACATTATTGCTGGCCGGCGGCACGGCTTCCCGGGGGTCGCGAACCACCGCACCGGCATGCACGCCCACGGGCATGGTGTCCAGGTAGGCATTGATCAGCTCAACCTCGGCACGGCTCAGGCCGCGCAGCTCGAGTTCGGCAGGGGCTTCGTTGCGCAAACGTAACGAGGTCCTGGCGACATCCAGGGCCAGGCCGAGGCGATCGATCAAACGTTCAAACAGCTCCGGCTTCATCCCTTTAACATGTGACTCAACCATCCGTTCACCTCATTGAAAATAAAACACGTTCCCCATTGATGAGCTTAGCGGCGCAGGCGAAACCGGCCCGCCGCCGCGACCAACGGCCAACGCCTGCGGGCGTTTGCTGACATTCGGGCGGGCCTGGGCCGCATGCATTGATGCAATCAGGGTTTCCCACCTTCGAGTGGGGTCATGTATGCTACGGCGTTTAAAGATCGCCGCCGGATTGCCGGGTGTAGCGGATTTCACGCTGCCTGGATAAGGTCACCCATTTCTCAGCGCAAAGTAGCCATGCACGAACTCTATCAGCCCCGCGAAATCGAAGCCGCCGCCCAGTCGTTCTGGGACGAGCAAAAGTCCTTTGAAGTAAGTGAACAGCCAGGCAAGGAGACCTTCTACTGCCTGTCGATGTTCCCCTACCCCAGCGGCAAGCTACACATGGGGCACGTGCGCAACTACACCATTGGCGACGTGATCTCGCGCTACCACCGCATGCAGGGCAAGAATGTCCTGCAGCCAATGGGGTGGGACGCCTTCGGCATGCCGGCGGAAAACGCCGCCATGAAGAACAACGTCGCGCCGGCCAAGTGGACCTACGAGAACATCGCCTACATGAAGACCCAGCTCAAGAGCCTGGGCCTGGCGATCGACTGGTCGCGCGAAGTCACCACCTGCAAGCCCGACTACTACCGTTGGGAGCAATGGCTGTTCACCCGCCTGTTCGAAAAAGGCGTGATCTACCGCAAGAACGGCACGGTGAACTGGGACCCGGTGGACCAGACCGTGCTGGCCAACGAGCAGGTCATCGACGGCCGTGGCTGGCGTTCGGGCGCGCTGATCGAGAAGCGCGAAATCCCGATGTACTACTTCAAGATCACCGCGTACGCCGAAGAGCTGCTGGAAAGCCTCGACGAACTGCCGGGCTGGCCTGAGCAGGTCAAGACCATGCAGCGCAACTGGATCGGCAAGTCCCGGGGCATGGAAGTGCAGTTCCCGTACGACCAGGCGTCGATCGGCGAAACCGGTACCCTGAAAGTATTCACTACCCGCCCGGACACCCTGATGGGTGCCACCTACGTGGCCGTGGCCGCCGAGCACCCGCTGGCCACCCTGGCGGCGCAGAACAACCCTGAGCTGCAGGCATTCATCAATGAATGCAAGAGCGGCAGCGTCGCCGAAGCCGACGTCGCCACCCAGGAAAAGAAAGGCATGCCGACGCCCCTGTTCGTCGAGCACCCGCTGACCGGTGAAAAGCTGCCGGTGTGGGTCGCCAACTATGTGCTGATGCACTACGGCGACGGTGCGGTCATGGCTGTGCCGGCCCACGACGAGCGTGATTTCGAATTCGCCACCAAGTACAGCCTGCCGATCAAGTCGGTGGTGCGTACCAGCGCTGGCGACAGCAACCCTGCGCCGTGGCAGGAGGCCTATGGCGAGCACGGCACCCTGATCAACTCGGGTGAATTCGATGGCCTGGACTTCGCCGGTGCCTTCGATGCCATCGAAGTGGCACTGATCAAGAAGGAACTCGGCAAGTCGCGCACCCAGTTCCGCCTGCGCGACTGGGGCATCAGCCGCCAGCGCTACTGGGGCTGCCCGATCCCGATCATCCACTGCGACACCTGTGGCGACGTGCCGGTGCCGGAAGACCAACTGCCGGTCAAGCTGCCAGAAGACGTAGTCCCGGACGGTGCCGGTTCGCCGCTGGCACGCATGCCCGAATTCTTCCAGTGCACCTGCCCGAAATGCGGTGCGGCGGCCAAGCGTGAAACCGACACCATGGACACCTTCGTGGAGTCCTCGTGGTACTACGCCCGCTACGCCTCGCCTCAATACGAAGGCGGCATGGTCGACCCGGCCGCGGCCAACCACTGGCTGCCCGTGGACCAGTACATCGGTGGTATCGAACACGCCATCCTGCACCTGCTGTACGCACGTTTCTTCCACAAGCTGATGCGCGACGAAGGCCTGGTCAGCTCCAACGAGCCGTTCAAGAACCTGCTGACCCAGGGCATGGTGGTCGCCGAGACCTACTACCGCCTGGAAGAAAACGGCGGCAAGACCTGGTTCAACCCGGCCGACGTGGAGCTGGAACGCGACAGCAAGGCCAAGGTCATCAGCGCCAAGCTGATCAGCGACGGCCTGCCGGTGGAAATCGGTGGCACCGAGAAGATGTCCAAGTCCAAGAACAACGGCGTTGACCCGCAGTCGATGATCGACCAGTACGGGGCCGACACCTGCCGCCTGTTCATGATGTTCGCTTCGCCGCCCGACATGAGCCTGGAATGGTCCGACTCGGGCGTTGAAGGCTCGCACCGCTTCATGCGCCGCGTCTGGCGTCTGGCCCAGGCGCATGTCGGCCAGGGCCTGCCTGCCGTACTCGACATCGCCAGCCTGTCGGACGAGCAGAAAGTCATTCGCCGCGCCACCCACCTGGCCATCAAGCAGGCCAGCCAGGATATCGGCCAACACCACAAGTTCAACACCGCCATCGCCCAGGTGATGACCCTGATGAACGTGCTGGAAAAGGCTCCGCAAGCCACCGAACAGGACCGCGCCCTGATTCAGGAAGGCCTGGAAACCGTGACATTGCTGCTGGCCCCGATCACCCCGCACATCTGCCACGAACTGTGGAATGCGCTGGGCCACACGGGCGCCGTGATCGACGCCGGCTGGCCGGTGCTGGACGACAGCGCCCTGGTACAGGACAGCCTGATCCTGGTGATCCAGGTCAACGGCAAGCTGCGCGGTCAGATCGAAATGCCTGCCAGCGCCACCCGCGAAGAAATCGAAGCCGCCGCCCGGGTCAACGAAAACGTGCTGCGCTTCATCGATGGCCTGACGATCCGCAAGGTCATCGTCGTGCCTGGCAAACTGGTCAATATCGTCGCCAGCTGATCGGATCAGCGCGCCCGGTTCGCCGGGCGCCCTTTACAGAGTCGGCCCACAAGGTTTCTAGGGAGCATCAAGATGATCAAACGCAATCTACTGGTTATGGGCCTGGCCGTGCTGCTGGGCGCCTGCGGTTTCCAGTTGCGCGGCACCGGCACCAGCCAACTGGCGCTCAAAGAACTGAACGTCACCGCCCGCGATGCCTACGGCCCCACCGTTACCCAGTTGCGCAAGCAAATCAGTGCCAGCGGCGTGAAAGTCTATGACGGCGCACCATACAAGCTGGTGCTGAGCCGAGAGGACGAGCAGCAGCGTTCGGCCAGCTACTCCAGCGGTACGCGCTCGGCTGAGTACGAGCTGACCACTACCCTGAGCTACGACATTGTCGGCCACGAAAACCTGAACCTGCTCAGCGACAAGATCATCGTCGACAAGACCTACACCCAGGACGGCAACAACCTGGCAGGTTCCGACCAGGTGGCCCAGGAGACTCGCGAGGAAATCCGCCGCGAAGTTATCCAGCGCCTGATGCTGCGCCTGCAGCAGATCACCCCGCAGCAGCTGGACACGCTCCAGGCCGATGCTGACGCCAAGGCCAAGGCCCTGGCCGAGCAGGAAGCCGAAGCCCAGCGTATCCGTGACGCGACGCCGCAACAGTCGCCGATCCAGATCCCTTCGAAGTAAAAGAGGAACGGGGCGCTCAGGCGCCCCTTCTTTCATCACCATGAAACTGACCCCCGCCCAACTCAACAAACACCTGCAAGGCAGCCTGGCGCCGATCTACGTGATCAGCGGCGACGACCCGTTGCTGTGCCAGGAAGCCGCCGATGCCGTGCGCAGCGCAGCTCGCGCCCAAGGTTTCGATGAACGCCAGGTCTTCAGCGCCGACGCCAACTTCGATTGGGGCACCCTGCTGCAGGCCGGTGCCAGCCTGTCGCTGTTCGCCCAAAGACGCCTGCTGGAACTTCGCCTGCCCTCGGGCAAGCCTGGCGACAAGGGCGCCGCGGCGTTGATCGAGTACTGCAACCGCCCGGCCGAAGACACCCTGCTGCTGATCAGCCTGCCCAAGCTTGATGGCAGCGCGCAGAAGACCAAATGGGGCAAGGCCCTGATCGACGGCCAGCAGACGCAGTTCGTGCAGATCTGGCCGGTGGACGCCAACCAGCTGCCGCAATGGATTCGCCAGCGCCTGTCCCAGGCCGGGCTCGCGGCGCAGCAAGATGCCGTTGAGCTGATTGCTGCGCGGGTGGAGGGCAACCTGTTGGCGGCCGCCCAGGAAATCGAGAAACTCAAGCTGCTGGCCGAGAACAACCAGGTCACCCTGGAAACGGTGCAGTCGGCGGTGGCCGACAGTGCACGCTTCGACGTATTCGGCCTGGTTGACGCGGTACTCAACGGCGAAGCGGCCCACGCCTTGCGCATGCTCGAGGGCTTGCGCGGCGAGGGCGTGGAGCCACCGGTGATTCTCTGGGCCCTGGCACGTGAGTTGCGCACCCTGGCCAGCATTGCCCTGCAATACAGCCAGGGCACGCCGCTGGACAAAGCCTTCAGCAGCGCCAAGCCGCCGGTATGGGACAAGCGCAAACCGCTGATGAGCAAAGCCCTGCAACGCCATTCGGCCAAGCGCTGGGGCGAACTGCTGCAGGACGCCCAGCACATCGACGCCCAGATCAAGGGCCAGGCCCAGGGTTCGGTGTGGATCAGCCTGTCGCGCCTGTCGCTGTTGATGGCCGGGCAGCGCAACGTACTTCCTGCCCAATAGCCCGGCCTGCCAAGGCCACAGAGATTGCGCGTGACCGTGATCGGCGTATGATCGGCGCTCCAACCAAGGAGTGCCGTCATGAGCAAAAAGCGCCCCAACAAGGCCAAATCCATCGTCGCCCAACCCCTGTTCCGCAGCCGCCAGGAACGACCCGCCAAGGGCAAGGGCAGCTACCAACGCGAAGCCTTCCAGTCGAAAAACTGGGAGGCTTCTCCTTTTCTGGCAGCCTGAAAACACCGTTTACCACGAACTTTCCTACGCGTTGCCCCTTGCCCCCCGCTCTCATGATATGGTCCGCATCTGACTTGAAATACCTGGACCTGTGAATGTCTCTTCGTCGTCTCCAGCGTGTGCAAATGCGTCATCTGCTCGCTGCCTCCACCCTCGTTCTGCTGGGCGCCTGTGCTGAAAAGCCAACGGTTGCCGCCGATGCCCTGCCCACCCCTGCGCAAAAGACCTCGCCGGTTGCCCCGCTGACCACCGCAGCCCCCGTGGATGCCGATGGCGTGATGCTGCCCAGCGAAACCTTCACCCAGTGGGAAGACGGCTTCCGCCAGCAGGCGTTGCAGGCCGGTATCCGCCCGGACGTGTTCGACCGCGCCTTCACCGGCGTCACCCCGGACCCGAGCGTGGTCAAGGCCGATCGCAGCCAGCCAGAGTTCACCCGCCCGGTGTGGGAATACCTGGACGGCGCCATCTCGCCCGTGCGCGTTCGCAAAGGCCAGGCGTTGATGAACCAGTACGGCGATGACCTGCAGCGCATCGAGCAGCGCTATGGCGTAGACCGCCAGGCCTTGGTGGCGGTGTGGGGGATGGAGAGCAGCTTTGGCCAGTTCCAGGGCGACAAGTCGGTGATCCGCTCGCTGGCGACCCTGGCGTACGAAGGCCGCCGCCAGAGCTTCGCCCAGGACCAGTTGATCGCTGCCCTGCAGATTCTGCAGAACGGTGACATCCAGCCCGAGGCGATGCTGGGCTCCTGGTCGGGCGCGATGGGCCAGACCCAGTTCATCCCCACCACTTACAACTCCCATGCCGTGGACTTCGACGGCGATGGCCGTCGCGATATCTGGAACAGCGCGCCAGACGCCCTGGCCTCCACCGCGCATTACCTGCAAAGTTCGGGCTGGCAGCGTGGCCAGCCCTGGGGGTTCGAAGTGCAATTGGCGCCTGGTTTCGATTACGCCCAGGCCGATGGTGCCCTGCGCAAGCCAGTAGCCGAATGGCTGCAGATGGGCGTGAAGCTGCCGGCTGGCACGCGCTTGCCTGCCGGTAGCGAGCAGCTTTCGGCCGCCCTGCTGCTGCCAGCGGGTTACCGTGGCCCTGCGTTCCTGGTGCTGGACAACTTCCGCGCCATTCTCAAGTACAACAACTCGTCGTCCTATGCCCTGGCCGTGAGCCTGCTGGCTCAGCGCTTCGACGGGGGTGGCTACGTGATGGGTGACTGGCCGCGCGATGACCTGCCATTGAGCCGTACCGAGCGTATCGAGTTGCAAACGCTGCTGACGGCCAAGGGTTATGAGGCAGGCAACCCGGACGGCATCATCGGCGCCAATACCCGCAAGGCCATTCGCCTGGCTCAGCAGTCGCTGGGCTGGCCGGCGGATGGGTATGCCAACCACAAGTTGCTGGATAGCCTGCGCCAGCCTTGAGACAGGGTCGCTCTCTTCCCGAGCTTCGCCCGGCCCCACAGGCGATCACGTGGGGCCAGGCGACACCGATTACCTGACCACATCCTGCTCCAGCATCAAGGTCTTCTGCCCCGCGTCCAGGCGCACCTGGGCGCCCAGGGGCAGGGTCAGGTTCGGGTCGCAATGGCCACTGCGCCAACCGGCCAGCACTGGAATGCCCATTGGCTCGAAGATCTCCTTGAGCAATGGCGTCAACCGTGGCACATCCAGCCCGGCGAAATCCCCCACCAATACCCCGCGAAGGCCCTTGAAACGTCCGGCAAGGCGCAGCTGCGTCAGCAGGCGATCGACCCTGAAGAGAGGCTCACCCACGTCCTCCAGAAACAGGATGGCGCCTTGCAGGTCGATTTCATAATCGGTGGCCAAGGTGGCGCAGATCATCGACAGGTTGCCCCCGGTCAACCGACCGCTGGCTACCCCATGCTCGATGCAGGTCAAGGGGTGCGCCACGGGGTGGGCCAGCAGGTCACCCTTGCGCAGTTGCCCGCGCAACAAGCGGCGCATGGAGTCTTCAGTGGGCGCCTGACGGTTGGCCAACAGGTCTGAGGTGAGCATCGGCCCGTGGAAGGTGACGAAGTTGCAGTAGCGGGCAAACGCCAGGTGCAAGGCAGTGAGGTCGCTGTAGCCGATGAAGGGCTTGGCGTGCCGGGCGATCAGGTCGTAGTCGATTTTATCCAGCAGCCGCGGCGTGCCGTAGCCACCGCGCAAGCAGATGATGGCGTCTATGTCCGGGTCGGCGAAGGCGTCATGCAGGTCGCGCAGGCGCACGGCATCGCTGCCCGCCAGGTAGCCCTGGTGTTCGAGCACACCCGGGTAGACCTTCAGCACATGGCCCCGGCTGCTGACCCAGCGCTGCGCGGCCTCTACGCTGAATTCCTTGGGACCGGCCGGCGCGATCAGGGCGATCTGCGCCTGGGTGGGCACGCGACGCGGCAAAGCGGCGGGCGTGGGTGTGTGTTTCATTCGTCAGGCTCCTTGCATTGATCGAAGATGCCTACTGTAGAGCGATCCCCATGACAGAACAGCATAGCCTCGTAACTCCGTGCGTCCCATGAACAAACCCCGGAAACAACGATGCCGGCGGCAGTTGCGGGAACTGGCGGCCGGCATCGGTACCTCAGGCGCGGATCAGAGCTTGATCTTGGCCTCGTGCGCCTGCTGGTCGGCGTGGTACGAAGAACGTACCAGCGGGCCGGAGGCAACGTTCTTGAAGCCCATCTTGTAGCCTTCCTCGGCGAACCAGGCGAAGGTGTCCGGGTGCACGAAACGCTGCACCGGCAAGTGGCTGCGCGACGGCTGCAGGTACTGGCCCAGGGTCAGCATGTCGATGTTGTGCTCGCGCATGCGGTGCATCACTTCGATCACTTCTTCGTCGGTCTCGCCCAGCCCCAGCATCAGGCCGGACTTGGTGGGCACGTGCGGCACCATTTCCTTGAACTTCTGCAACAGGGTCAGCGACCACTGGTAGTCCGAACCCGGACGCGCAGCCTTGTACAGGCGCGGCACGGTTTCCAGGTTGTGGTTGAAGACATCCGGCGGCTCTTTGGCGGTGATTTCCAGGGCAACGTCCATGCGGCCGCGGTAGTCCGGCACCAGGGTTTCCAGTTGCACGCCCGGCGACAGCTTGCGAATTTCGCGCAGGCAGTCGGCGAAGTGCTGGGCACCGCCGTCACGCAGGTCGTCGCGGTCCACCGAGGTGATGACCACGTACTTGAGGCGCAGGTCGGCGATGGCGACCGCCAGGTTCATCGGTTCATCGGCGTCCAGCGCCTTCGGGCGGCCGTGGCCGACGTCGCAGAACGGGCAGCGACGGGTACAGATATCGCCCATGATCATGAAGGTAGCGGTGCCACCGGAGAAGCACTCGCCCAGGTTCGGGCAGGACGCTTCTTCGCAGACGCTGTGCAGCTTGTGCTTGCGCAGCAGTTGCTTGATGCGATCGACTTCCGGCGAAACCGGGATGCGCACGCGGATCCAGTCGGGCTTCTTCGGCAGTTCTTCGGTGGGGATGATCTTCACCGGAATACGTGCGACTTTCTCGGCGCCACGCAGCTTCACACCGGCTTCGACCTTGGGCCGCGGCGGCGTGACGTTGGTCACGGGGATCATGGTTTGCACGGATTCAGCTGTGTCTAGCGCGGTAGTCATATCAATCGATTCCGCCCGTCAGGGTCGTCTGCTCAGCGTAGTCGAGGTGCTTGACGAGCTGCGCGCGCAGCCGGGCACCAACCTCGGCATATTCAATCTGGCCTGCATGATCGCACAACTGGGTCATCGCCAGCCCGGCATATCCGCAGGGGTTGATACGGCGGAACGGCGCAAGGTCCATGTCCACGTTCAGGGCCAGGCCATGAAAGGAACACCCGTTACGGATCCGCAAGCCCAGGGAAGCGATTTTCGCCCCCTGGACGTAAACACCGGGCGCATCGGCCTTCGCCGCTGCCGGCACACCATATTCAGCCAGCAGCGCGACGATGGTCTGCTCGATGCGCGTGACCAGCTCCCGCACGCCGTAACCCAGGCGCCGTACATCCAGAAGCAGGTAGGCCACCATCTGGCCCGGGCCATGGTAGGTCACCTGGCCGCCACGATCCACCTGCACCACTGGAATATCACCCGGCACCAGCAGGTGCTCGGCCTTGCCCGCCTGGCCCTGGGTGAACACCGCGGGGTGTTGCACCAGCCAGACCTCGTCGCCCGTCGCCGGGCCACGCTGGTCGGTGAAGCGCTGCATCGCATGCCACACCGGCTCGTAGGCCATCAGGCCCAGCTCGCGAAAGCCCAGGCAAGCGGACATCAGAGCACCATTTTCACTACGCCCGTGGCACGCAGCTCACTGTTGATGTTGTAGAGCTGGTCCTGGCCTGTGGCCAGGATGTGCAGCTGCAACGTGGTGTACTTGCCGTTGCTGCTCTGGCGCTCGGCGGTTTTGTCGTGCTCGATGGTCGCATGGTTGGCAACGATGGCGATCACTTGGTCTTTGAAGCCCGCCCCGGTGTCACCAATCACTTTGATCGGATAATCGGCGCAGGGGAATTCGATCTTAGGAGCCTTGACTTCGGTGTCTGTCATAGCAGTAACGGCCTCGCAAGCCGTGAAGACGGACAAACCCCCGGTCCGCACGGCGCGGTCCCGGGGGCATGCTGTTCACGTAATCAGTTGAACAAGCCGTAGAAGAATAGACGAATGCTATCCCACATGCGGCGAATGAAACCACCTTCCTCGACCGCGTCGAGGGCGATCAGGTTGGCGCTGTGCACGACCTGCTCACCGTTTTTGACTTCCACTTTACCGATCACGTCACCTTTGGCGATGGGCGCGGTCAGCTGCGGGTTCATGGTCATGGTGGCGGTCAGGTTTTTCAGCTGGCCTTTTGGCAGGGTCATGGTCAGGTCATCGGCCAGGCCCGCGCGGATCTCGTGGGTAGCGCCTTTCCAGACCGGCGCCTTGGCCAGCTCGGTGCCCTTCTGGTAGAAGGTCTGGGTTTCGAAGAAGCGGAAACCGTAGGTCAGCAGCTTCTGGGTTTCGGCGGCACGCGCGGCTTCGCTGGTGGTACCGAAAACAACGGCGATCAGGCGCATGCCATCACGAACGGCCGAGGCCGCCATGCAGTAACCCGCTTCCTCGGTATGGCCGGTTTTCAGACCGTCGACGGTCTTGTCGCGCCACAGCAGGAGGTTGCGGTTAGGCTGCTTGATGTTGTTCCAGAAGAACTCTTTCTGCGAGTAGATCGCGTAGTGGGCCGGGTCGATGTTGATGATCGCGCGGGCCAGCTTGGCGATGTCGTGCGGGGTGGAGTAGTGGTCCGGGTTCGGCAACCCGGTAGGGTTCATGAAGTGGCTGTTCTCCATGCCCAGGTCACCGGCGGTCTTGTTCATCATGTCGGCGAAGGCGTCTTCGCTGCCGGCGATGTGCTCGGCCAAGGCCACGGTGGCGTCGTTACCCGACTGAATGATGATGCCGTGCAGCAGGTCGCTGACGGTGACCTGCGAGCCGACCTTGATGAACATCCGCGAACCGCCGGTACGCCAGGCGTTTTCGCTGACGGTGACCATGTCGTTCTCGCCGATCTGGCCGCGCTTGATCTCCAGGGTGGCGATGTAGGCGCTCATCAGTTTGGTCAGGCTGGCTGGCGGCAGACGCTGGTCGCCGTTGCTGTCCACCAGGACTTGCCCGCTGGACGCTTCCATCAGTACGTAGGCCTTGGCAGCCAGTTGCGGGGCTGCAGGCGTCATTTGCTCGGCCGACATGGCAACTGGGGCGATCAGCAGCAGTACAGGCAGGCACAGGCGTTTGGCAAAGGTGGTGATGTTCATCCGTCTCTCGAAATTGCTAATGGGCACATGCCCTCGCGGGCAAAATCTGTTTGTGTGGGCCGTGGCCCTGGTTGTTTGCGCGGCCTTTCTGCGGGCCGTTGTTCATGCGGCTGCCGCCCGCCCCCAAGGGCAAGTGGCAACCGGGGTCCGGCCTGTCACCAGGCCGGGAAATCATTCGGCGGTGACCACGCTGGGCGAACCCAGGTTGGCCAGGCGCACGCTGTCCTGGGTCTGCTGCACCTCACCCGGCGTGCCGATCGGCCCCAGCCGCACTCGATACAGTGTCTGCTGGTTGCGTACGATCGAGCTGACGAATACCGGAGCCCGAACCATCGAGCTCAACTTGGACCTCAGCAGCTCCGCAGCGTCCGGGTTGGCGAACGCTCCCACCTGGAGAAACTGGCCAGACGCTGGAACAGAAGCGTTTTTTTTTGCGTCGATCTGCGCGGGCAGGACGGCGGCGGCGTGCTGTTGCGGCGGCGGCGTCCATTGCTCGATGGTGCCCGCCGACGCGGTGATGACTGGCTGCTGCGGCGCCTGAGCCACTTGCGGCTGATCAAGCATCAGCGGCGCCGGGCGGCCACGCTGGGCCCAGTACTGGGCCGGGTCGATACCTTCGACCTTGACGCGCGCGGTGCCGATCTCGGCATAGCCGAGCTTCTTGGCCGCCGCGTAGGACAGGTCGATGATACGGTCGGAATAGAACGGGCCGCGGTCGTTGACCCGCAGGATCACGCTGCGGTTGTTGTCCAGGTTGGTCACGCGTACATAGCTGGGCAGCGGCAGGGTCTTGTGCGCCGCACTCATGCCGTACAGGTCGTACACTTCGCCATTGGCGGTGTTCTGGCCGTGAAACTTGGTGCCATACCAGGACGCCGTGCCGGTGGCCGCATAATGGCTGGCATCGGTCAGCGGGAAGTAGGTCTTGCCCAGTACCGTGTACGGGTTGGCCTTGTAGGGGCCGCTGTGCAGGGTGGGCACGGCGTCGGGAATGCGTGATACGTCCACGTCCCACCATGGCGCGCCGTCCTTGTGGGCCCGGTTGATGTCCAGCCCCGGTTGGGAGCGCACCACGTAGCCACCGCTCTGCGGCGTACGGCTGGTGGACGAACAACTGACGACCAGCATGGCGAGGGCCGCGTAGCCCATCAGCTTCAAAGGTGTGCGAATCTGCAGTGTCCGCATTTACTTGACGCCCCGTGCTTGAACCAGTGCTTGCGACAGTTGATAGACGGCCATGGCATACATGGCGCTGCGATTATAGCGAGTGATGGCGTAGAAGTTGCCCAACCCCATCCAATATTCCGGACCGAACTCACCGTCGAAGCGGAAAGCAGTCACCGGCATATCGTCGCGCAGCGCATCATGACTCGACCAGCCCAGTGCTCGCAACTGCCCAACGTTCTTCACCGGATCAATGCCCGGGCTCAAGCCTTCGTCCACATGCTCGCCGCGCACCGTGGCGCGGCTCACCACAGGCTGGCCCATCACCCAGCCGTGCTGCTTGAAGTAGTTGGCGACGCTGCCGATGGCATCATCGGGGTCACTCCAGATATTGATGTGGCCATCGCCGTCGAAGTCCACGGCATAGGCGCGGAAACTGCTGGGCATGAATTGCGGCAGCCCCATGGCGCCGGCGTACGAGCCCTTGATGCTCAGCGGGTCGACCTGCTCTTCGCGGGACAGCAGCAGAAACTCGCGCAGCTCCTTGCGGAAGAAGTCGGCCCGTGGCGGGTAATCGAAGGCCAGTGTGGAAAGTGCATCGATCACCCGGTAGTTGCCGGTATTTCTACCGAAAAACGTCTCGACACCAATGATAGACACAATAATCTGGGCCGGTACACCGTATTCCTGTTCGGCACGCTTGAGGGCTGCCTCATGCTGGCGCCAGAAGTCCACGCCCCGGGCGATGCGCGCATCGGTGATGAACAGCGGGCGGTAGTCCTTCCACGGCTTGACGCGCTCGGCGGGTTTGGAAATGGCGTCCAGAATGGCTTGCTTGCGTTGCACCTCCTGGAACACCCCAATGACCTGCTCGCCGGCGAAACCGTAGTCGCGGGTCATTTCACCGACGAACTGCGCCAACTGCGGCGTGCCGTCGTAGTCGCCAGCGGTGGCCTGCTGCGACGAACCGAGGATGCTGACCAGGCCCACCCAGGGAATGCACCGAGTGGCCCAGTTGCAGACTGCTTGCATGAAATTCTTCACCTTAATCAAACCTGCGCGATCCACTTGCGATGGGTATGGATCGACATCAAAACCCCAAACGCTGACATCAGCGTCACCAGCGAAGTTCCGCCGTAACTAATGAAGGGCAGCGGCACGCCTACGACGGGCAACAGGCCACTGACCATACCGATATTGACGAACACGTACACAAAGAAAGTCATGGTCAGGCTGCCGGCCAGCAGCTTGCCGAACAGGGTCTGGGCCTGGGCGGTGATCACCAGGCCGCGGCCGATGAGGGCCAGGTACAGCAGCAGCAAGGCGCAGATCCCCACCAGGCCAAACTCCTCGCCCAGCACGGCGATGATGAAGTCGGTGTGGCTTTCGGGCAGGAAGTCCAGGTGCGACTGGGTACCCAGCAACCAGCCCTTGCCGAATACGCCACCCGAGCCAATGGCCGCCTTGGACTGGATGATGTTCCAGCCGGTGCCCAGGGGATCGCTCTCGGGGTCCAGGAACGTCAGGATCCGCTGCTTCTGGTAGTCGTGCATGATGAAGAACCACATGCCCACGGCCACCGGCACGGCGGCGGCGACCACGCTGACAATCCAGCGCCAGCGCAGGCCGGCCATGAACAGCACGAAGGTACCCGAGGCCAGAATCAGCAGCGAGGTACCCAGGTCTGGCTGGCGCACGATGAGGATGAACGGCACGCCGATCAGCACCAGGCTGGCCCCCACGTGCTTGAGCGTGGGCGGCAGGGTGCGCTTGGCCAGGTACCAGGCGATGGTGGCCGGCATGATGATCTTCATGAATTCCGACGGCTGGAAGCGAATCACCCCCGGAATATTGATCCAGCGCGTGGCCCCCATGGCGTTGTGGCCCATGACATCCACGGCCACCAGCAGGATCACCCCCAGGCCGTAGGCCAGTGGTACCCAGCGAGCCATGAAGCGCGGTTCCAGTTGGGCAATCAGCAGCATCGATACCAGGCCGATGCCGAATGAGGTGGCCTGCTTGATCAGCAGGTCCCAGCTTTTGCCGCTGGCCGAATACAGCACGAACAGGCTGCCGGCGGCCAGGGTCAGGAGCAGGATCAACAGCGGGCCGTCGATATGGATGCGCTGCAGCAAGGTGGCGCGGCGGCGCATCACGTCCTCGCTGGAGAGCATGCGATCGAAATTACTCTTCACGTGCGGTTGTCTCCATTGCGGTGTTGCTGGCGTATTCGGGCTTGAGCTGGCCGTCGGGCCCCAACAGCCAGGCATCCATCACCTGACGCACGACGGGCGCCGCGACGCCGGAACCGGACTCGCCGTTCTCCACCATCACCGCAACTACAATTTTGGGATTGTCAGCCGGCGCGAAACCCACGAACAGGGCGTGGTCGCGATGGCGTTCCTGAAGCTTGGTGCGGTCGTATTTCTCGCCCTGCTTGATGGCGACGACCTGAGCGGTACCGCTCTTGCCAGCGATACGGTACTGGGCGCCGACCGCCGCCTTGCGCGCGGTCCCCCGGGCGCCGTGCATCACTTGCTGCATGCCGTGGTTGACGCGGTCCCAGTCATTGGCGTCGCGCAACACGATGTCTTCCATGGGGTTGTCATCCACCGGAGGCTGGCCTTCGATGGTGCGGGCCAGGTGCGGCCGGTTCCATTTGCCTTTGTTGGCCACCAGCGCGGTGGCCTGGGCCAGTTGCAACGGGGTGGCCTGCATGTAGCCCTGGCCGATCCCCAGAATCAGGGTTTCACCCGGGAACCAGGCCTGGCGGCGGGTGATGCGTTTCCAATCCCGCGATGGCATCAGGCCCGGGGATTCTTCGAACATGTCCAGCGACACCTTCTGGCCGATGCCGAAGCGGTTCAGGTAGCTGGACAGCCGGTCGATGCCCATCTTGTGCGCCAGGTCGTAGAAGTAGGTGTCGTTGGACCGCATGATGGCGGTGTCCAGGTCCACCCAGCCGTCGCCACTGCGGTTCCAGTTGCGGTACTTGTGGTCGAAATTCGGCAGCTGGTAATAGCCGGGGTCGAACACCCGGGTAGCAGGGGTGACGACGCCGGTGTCCAGGCCAGCGATGGCCACCGCTGGCTTGATGGTCGAGCCAGGCGGGTACAAGCCGCGCAGCACCCGGTTGAACAGAGGGCGGTCGATGGAGTCACGCAACTCGGCGTAGGCCTTGAAGCTGATGCCAGTGACGAACAGGTTGGGGTCGAAGCTCGGCTGACTGACCATGGCCAGCACCTCGCCGGTTTTCGGGTCCAGGGCGACGATGGCGCCGCGGCGCCCGCCCAGGGCCGCTTCGGCCGCTTCCTGCAGGTTGATGTCCAGGCTCAGGACGATGTCCTTGCCAGGTACCGGGTCGGTGCGCTTGAGTACCCGCAGCACGCGGCCGCGGGCGTTGGTCTCGACTTCCTCGTAACCCACCTGGCCGTGCAGCTCGGGCTCGTAGAAACGCTCGACGCCGGTTTTGCCGATGTGGTGGGTACCGCTGTAGTTGGTCGAGTCCAGCGCCTTGAGTTCTTTCTCGTTGATGCGCCCCATGTAGCCCACCGAATGGGCGAAATGCGGGCCCTGGGGGTAATGGCGCACCAGCTGCGCCACTACTTCCACGCCCGGCAGGCGGAACTGGTTCACCGCGATGCGGGCGATCTGCTCTTCATTGAGTTCGAACAGGATGGGCACTGGCTCGAATGGCCGGCGCCCCTGCTTCATGCGTTTTTCGAAAATGGCCCGGTCATCCGGGGTCAGCTCCAGCACCTGGACGATAAGGTCCAGGACCTGCGCCCAGTCCCCCGCGCGCTCGCGGGTCATGCTCAGGCTGAAACTGGGGCGGTTGTCGGCGATGATCACGCCGTTGCGGTCGTAGATCAGCCCACGCGACGGCGGAATCGGCTGCACGTGCACCCGATTGTTCTCCGACAGCGTGGAGTGATACTCGTACTGGATCACCTGCAGGTAATACAGCCGCGCCACCAGCGCGCACACCATCACCATCACCACGATTGCACCGACCACGACGCGGCCACGCACCAGGCGTGCGTCCTTCTCGTGATCCTTGAGGTGAATCGGCTGGGACATGAAAGGCGGCTTGTACGCTTATTTGTGGTAAGGGTGCCCGGACAACACGGTCCAGGCGCGATACAGCTGCTCGCCGATGAGGATACGAACCAACGGGTGCGGCAGTGTCAGCGGCGACAGCGACCAGCGCTGGTCAGCCCGCGCGCAGACTTCCGGCGCCAGCCCTTCGGGGCCGCCGACCATGAAGTTGACGGTGCGCGAGTCCAGCCGCCAGCGGTCCAGTTCCACCGCCAACTGCTCGGTGCTCCACAGCTTGCCGTGCACTTCGAGCGTGACGATACGCTCACCCGGCTGAACCTTGGCCAACATGGCCTCGCCTTCCTGACGGATGAAGCGCGCCACGTCGGCGTTCTTGCCGCGGGTGTTGAGCGGAATTTCCACCAGGTCGAGCGCCAGTTCGGACGGCAGACGCTTGGCGTATTCCTGCCAACCGTCCTCCACCCACTTGGGCATGCGCGAACCGACAGCAATCAGACGCAGACGCATGGCCCGGCCTTATTCGTTGCCTGGGGTGTGGTGCGCGCCGCTGGCGGCACGGCTTTGCTCGGCGCCCTGCCACAGGCGTTCCAGGTCGTAGAACTGGCGGGCAGCGGCGGTCATCATGTGCACGATCACGTCACCCAGGTCCAGCAGTACCCAGTCGCTTTCGCCCTTGCCTTCTTCGCCCAGTGGCTGCGCGCCCTTGGCTTTGACGTTCTCGCGAACCTTGTCGAGCATGGCGTTGATCTGGCGGTTCGAGGTACCGGTGGCGATCACCATGTAGTCGGTCAGGCTGTGCTTGTCTTTCACGTCGATCACCAGGATGTCCTGGGCCTTGACGTCTTCCAGGGCGGCCTTGGCCAGTTCAACCAGCTCTTCGCCGGATACGCTGATTTTTTGCTTGGTCATATAAAACTCGTTCAGTTCAATTGGACGCACGGTACAGCCCGTGCGCCTCGATGTAGGCCAGTACCGCGTCAGGCACCAGGAAACGTACCGACTTCCCGCTGGCCAGCAGTTGACGGATCTGGGTGGCCGACACCGCCAGGGGTGTCTGCCAGACGAAAGTAATATTCCCGCCAGGCCCTTCAAGGGCCAGCGGGTCGCTGACCGACCGCGCGGCCAGCAGGTTGCGCAAGGCATCCGGCGGCTCGCTGTCGGCGTCAGGCCGCTGCAATACCAGAATATGGCAATGCTGCAGCAGTTCTTCCCAGCGGTGCCAGGAAGGCAGGCCACAAAAGGCATCCCAGCCCAGCAGCAAGAACAGCTGGTCGTCGGCGGCGAGTTCCGCGCGCATCAGTTCCAGCGTGTCGATGGTGTACGACGGCTTGTCCCGTTGCAGCTCCCGGGCATCCACGGTCAGCGGCGCCACGCCCTCCACGGCGCAGCGCACCATGGCCAGGCGGTCGTGGGGCGTCACCTGCGGTGTGTCGCGGTGCGGCGGCCGCGCGTTGGGCGTCAGGCGCAGCTCGTCCAGGCCCAGGGCATCGGCCACTTCCAGCGCGCTGCGCAGGTGGCCGATGTGCACCGGGTCGAACGTGCCGCCCAGCACACCGATACGGCGCGGGACGGGCTGGCTGCCTGGGCGGCTGACGTCACCCAAGTCAGGCAGGCTCCTGGCCGCGCAACTGGCCGTCGCCAATCACGATGTATTTCTCGCAGGTCAGGCCTTCCAGGCCCACCGGGCCACGGGCGTGTATCTTGTCCGTGGAAATGCCGATCTCGGCACCCAGGCCATACTCGAAGCCATCGGCAAAGCAGGTCGGGGTGTTGATCATCACCGAGGCGGAGTCGACCTCGGCGGTGAAGCGCCGGGCTTCGCCGAAGTTCTCGGTGGCGATGGAATCGGTGTGGTGCGAACCGTAATGGTTGATGTGGTCGATGGCCTGTTCCAGGCCGTCGACCACGCGAATCGACAGGATCGCCGCCAGGTATTCGGTGTGCCAGTCTTCTTCGGTGGCCGGCAGCGCCTGGATGATATCGCGGGTGCGCTCGCAGCCACGCAGCTCGACACCTTTCTCGGCGAACCGGGCAGCCATGGCCGGCAGGAAGTCGGCGGCCACGGCAGCGTCCACCAGCAGGGTTTCCATGGCGCCGCAGATACCGTAGCGGTAGGTCTTGGCGTTGAAGGCGATGCGCTCGGCCTTGGCCAGGTCGGCGTCGGCGGCCACGTAAACGTGGCAGATGCCATCCAGATGCTTGATGACCGGCACCTTGGCGTCGCGGCTGACGCGCTCGATCAGGCCACGGCCGCCACGGGGCACGATGATGTCCACGTACTCGGGCATGGTGATCAGCGCGCCCACGGCTTCGCGGTCGGTGGTTTCCACGACCTGCACCACGGCAGCCGGCAGGCCGGCCTCGGCCAGGCCACGCTGGACGCAGGCGGCGATGGCACGGTTGGAGTGGATGGCCTCGGAGCCGCCGCGCAGGATGGTGGCGTTGCCGGACTTCAGGCACAGGCTGGCTGCGTCGATGGTCACGTTCGGGCGCGACTCATAGATGATCCCGACTACCCCCAGGGGCACGCGCATCTTGCCCACCTGGATGCCCGACGGCCGATAGCTCATGTCGCGAATGGCACCCACGGGGTCTGGCAGGCTGGCCACCTGGCGCAGGCCGACGATCATCCCGTCGATGCGTGCCGGGGTCAGCGCCAGGCGCTCGAGCATGGCCGGTTCCAGGCCATTGGCGCGGCCAGCGGCCAGGTCCTGCTCGTTGGCGGCAGTCAGCTCGCCACGGGCCGCGTCCAACGCGTTGGCAGCAGCCAGCAGGGCGCGGTTCTTCTGCGCAGTGCTGGCGCGCGCGATCACGCGGGAGGCTTCGCGGGCGGCGCGACCCAGACGGGTCATGTAGTCAAGAACGGACTCAGTCATGGTCTCTGTGGTCTTGGCAAAGAGGAAAGCGGCTGATTATAGCTGTCTCGACCGGCCACTGACAGCGGCGGCAGGCGGATGGTCGAAAACAGTCTGCGCCAGAGCAATGATTCAGCCGTGATTAAGCCACGAATGAATATTATCCTTGCAGGTTCTTTCGTAACTTGCGGTAAATCGCCGATGCTGCTCAATGCCCTGCCCTGGCCAGACGCACGCCCCCTGCCCGACGCGTTTTTCGACCGCGACGCCCAACTGCTTGCCTGCGAATTGCTGGGCAAGGTGATTCGCCACAAGCAGGGCCCGTACTGGCTATCGGCCCGCATCATCGAGACCGAGGCTTACTACTGCGCCGAGAAAGGCAGCCACGCCTCGCTGGGCTACACGGAGAAACGCAAGGCGCTGTTCCTGGATGGCGGGCACATCTACATGTACTACGCCCGGGGCGGTGATTCGCTGAACTTCAGCGCCAAGGGCCCTGGCAACGCAGTGCTGATCAAGTCCGGCTACCCCTGGGTGGACGCCCATGCCGACGAAAACGCCTTGGCCCAGATGCAACTGAACAACCCCGACGCCGCCGGCAACCCACGCCCGATCGAACGCCTCTGTGCCGGCCAGACACTGTTGTGCAAGGCCATGGGGCTGAAGGTACCGAACTGGGACGCCAAGCGATTCGACCATGAACAATTATTTGTCGATGACCTTGGCATCATCCCGAAACAAATTATCCAGACCACTCGCCTGGGCATTCCCCACGGGCGCGACGAACATCTGCCGTACCGTTTCGTGGACGCCGAGCATGCCCGCCATTGCACAAGGAACCCCTTGCGCCGCGGCCAAGTCGAAGGTCGCGACTTTTTTACCCTTGCGCAAGGAAACTGAAACATGGGCCCATGGCTCGACGGGCTGACCGCCTGGTTGTCCGCACACCCTCAATGGCTGGGGCTGGCGATTGTGCTGGTGGCGTGCACCGAATGCCTGGCCATTGTCGGGCTGATAGTGCCCGGCACCGTGCTGCTGTTCGCCATTGCCGTGCTGGCTGGCAATGGTGCGCTGTCGCTGGGTGAAACCTTGTTGCTGGGCTACATCGGCGGATTACTGGGTGACGGTTTGTCCTACTTCACCGGGCGCCATTTCCACCAGAACATCCGCCGCTTGCCCGGGCTGCGCCACCACCCGGAATGGATCGGCCGCGCCGAGGGGTATTTCCAACGCTATGGCATTGCCAGCTTGCTGGTGGGCCGCTTCATCGGCCCGCTGCGGCCCATGCTGCCCATGGTGGCGGGCATGTTCGACATGCCATTGTTGCGCTTCGTGGGGGTGAGCCTGCTGGCGGGCGCCGGTTGGTCGGTGGTGTACCTGATGCCGGGCTGGGCGACCGGCGCGGCCATGCGACTGCCGCTGCCAGAGGGGTTCTGGGGGCAGGCCGGGGTATTGGCGGCGGGCTTCGCCGTGCTCGTTGGCTTGAGTATCAGTGCCGCCTGGCGCTCGCGGCCCCATGGCACGCGCCTGGTCACGGGCATGTGCCTGGTGCTGCTGGTCGGGGTCTTCCTCGGCTGGCCGCACCTGGTGCAGTTCGATCAGGGGATCATGTCCCTGGTTCAGGAGCACCGCGCCCCGTTCATGGACGACGTCGCCATCGCCTTGACGAAGATGGGTGATTTTCGCAGTCAGTTCCTCCTGGCGGCCGTGGTGTGCGGACTGCTGGTGGTGCAGCGCCAGTGGCGCCCCGCGATGTTCGCCATGGGCACGCTGCTATTTACCGCGCTGGGCAACGGCTTGATGAAGCACGTGTTCGCGCGCATTCGCCCGGAGGTGATGACCCACCCGCTGGGCACCTACAGCATGCCCAGCGGCCACAGTTCGGCGGCGTTCGCGCTGTTCCTGACCCTGGGCGTGCTGGCCGGGCGCGGCCAACCACCGCGTCTGCGCCTGGCCTGGCTGGTGCTGGCGGGGCTGCCGGCAGCGGGCATTGCCCTGTCGCGCGTGTACCTGGGGGCGCACTGGCCCACGGATATTCTGGCGGGCACCCTGCTGGCATGCTTCGTCTGCGCGGCCAGCCTGACCTTGAACCAGTGGCGCCAGCCATTGCCAGCGATGGCACCGCGGGTATGGTGGACAGTGATGCCAGTGATAGTGGTGTTGCTGGGCTTCTTCGCTACGCGGGACTTCTCCCATACTTTGCTGCGGTATGCCTACTGACCGTTCGAGGCCGCCGCGCATTGCGCGGTAGAGCGACTAAGCGAAGAGCTCGCCCTGCAAGTCATCCAGCAGCACCTGAATGCCAGCCAGCCGTTCAGCCGGGTCAGTCAGGGTCAGCAGGTCGATCTTGTCCTGCTCGGGAAACGGCAGCAGATAGGCCAGTTGGTAGGCCAGGGACTGGCGCCCGGGCACTTCGGTGCCCATGTCCAGCGCCGCCACCATGGGGTGTTCGGCCAGGGCATGCAGCAACGCTACCAGATCGTCATCCTCTTCCACCAACGGCTGGTCAGCGGCCTCGTCCTGCCACTCCACATCCGCCACCAGCAATTGGTCGCGCTGCAGCTCGGTAGCCGTTACCTTGAACCGCCGAGTGCCCTTCACCCGAATACCCAGCAGGCCATTGTCCTGCTTCTGAAAGTCGGTGATCACGGCTTCACAACCGACCATCGCGTGCCCAACTGGCGCCGGGCCAACCTCTTGCCCGTCGAGAATGCAGACCACGCCAAAGCCCCCGCCCTGCTTCATGCAGCGCCCGATCATGTCCAGGTAGCGCGCCTCGAAAATCTGCAAATCGAGGATGCAGCCCGGGAACAGCACGGTATTGAGGGGAAAAAGCGGCAACGTCATAGTGGTTTCCTTAAACGAACAGGCTGACGGCCAGCGGCAGGAATACCGCGGTCGATACCCCCATCAGGCTCATGGCCAATGCGGCAAACGCCCCGCACTCTTCACCTTCCTGCAGGGCCACCGAAGTGCCCACCGCATGGGCGGTCATGCCCAGGGCCATGCCACGGGCCTCGGGGCTGTGCACCTTGAGCATGGACAACAGCGCGGGGCCAAAGATCGCCCCGATGACCCCGGTGATCAGCACGAACACCGCCGCCAGGGCGGCTACACCGCCGATCTGCTCCGCCACCAGCATGGCAATGGGCGAGGTGACCGACTTGGGTGCCATGGTCATCAGGATCATGCGCTCGGCGCCAAAGCACCACGCCAGCAACAGCCCCAGGCCGGTGGCAAAAACCCCGCCTATCACCAGCGTAGCCAACACCGGCGCCAGCAGTTGACGGATGCGTCGCAGGTTGAGAAACAGCGGCACCGCCAAGGCAACCGTGGCCGGCCCCAGCAAAGTGCCGAGTATCTCGGTGCTCTTGCGGTATTCGCCATAGCTGACGCCGGTCAGCAGCAACACCCCGATCACCAGCAGCATCGACACCAGCACCGGTTGCAGAAAGACCCAACGGGTACGCTCGTACCCCGCCAGCACCAGTTGATAGGCACCCAGGGTAATGCCGATGCCGAACAGCGGGTGGTGAATGACCGATTCCAGTGCGCCGTGCCAGTCAAGGTTCATGGGTGCTCCCCGCGGCGAGCGAGCATTTTCTGCATCAGTTTGCCCACCAGGGCCATGGACACCAGCACCGAGATGAACAGCGTGCCGACGATGGCCCAGAAGTCGGCGGCAATGTCGCTGGCGTAGGCCATCACGCCCACGGCGGGCGGCACCAGCAGCAATGGCAGGTAGCGCAGGAGGCTGGCAGATGCATCGGCCAGCGGCTTGCCCACTTCACCCCGAATGATCAGGAACCCCAGCAACAGCAGCAGGCCGATGATCGGCCCAGGCAGCATGCGCAATACCAGGTGATTGAGCGCGGTGCCCAACAGTTGGAACACGATCAGCCACGTCAAACCACGTAACAACATATTTTCCTCCCCCGCCGGCATCCGGCACCATTATAAGCACGCAAGGTTGATGCCTATAAACCGGCATTCGCCAACGCCATGGAGGCTTGACCGGCCCGGCACAGCGTGCTGATCTAAGCGGGCGCACGCCAACGCGCCACTCAACAAGGAGAGTCTCGATGCCGTTTGTACCTGTTGCAGAACTCAAGCAGTACGTGGGCAAGGAACTGGGGTATTCCCAATGGCTGAAAATCGACCAGGCCCGCATCAACTTGTTCGCCGAGGCCACGGGTGACTTCCAGTTCATCCATGTGGACCCGGAAAAGGCCGCCAAGACCCCGTTCGGCGGCACCATCGCCCATGGCTTTCTCAGCCTGTCACTGATCCCCAAGCTGATGGAAGACCTGCTGGTGGTGCCAGAGGGCCTGAAGATGGTGGTCAACTATGGCCTGGACAGCGTGCGCTTCATCCAGCCAGTGAAGGTCGACTCCAACGTGCGCCTGAAGGTGGAACTGACCGAAGTCACCGAGAAAAAGCCCGGCCAATGGTTGCTCAAGGCAGTCGCCACGCTGGAAATCGAAGGTCAGGAAAAACCGGCCTATATAGCTGAACCGTTGTCGCTCTGCTTCGTTTAATACCGGCCAGCGCTCAAACCACCCCGGTGGCTGTTTCACCGGGGGTGTTGTGCGGCATACTCGGCGCCTTACTTGCCCGGATCCCGCCATGCGCCCACTCGTTCCCCTCGCCCTGACCCTGCTGATCACCGCCTGTGGCGATGGCGAGTCCCTTTCCCCACCTGATGCACGCCTGCCCGACGGCGGACGGTACCGGGGCGAGGTGGTCAATGGCCTGTTGCAGGGCCAGGGCCGGATCGACTATCCCAACGGCAGCTGGTACGCCGGCGATTTCCAGAATGGCCAGTGGCATGGCCAGGGCGAATGGCACGGCAGCAATGGCGAGGTCTACCGCGGCGGCTTCCAGCAGGGGCTGTTCGACGGCCAGGGCAACCTGAGCGCCAACGGCACAACGTACGTGGGCAGCTTCAAACTGGGCCGCCGCGACGGTGAAGGTACCCTCAAGGAGCCTGGCCAGACTTACCGCGGCGAGTTCAAGGCCGACCAGTATTCGGGGGCCGGCCACCTCGAACTCGACGATGGCAGCGATTACCAGGGCGTGTTCGCCCATGGCAAACCCAACGGTGAAGGGGTGCGCAGCGATGCCAGCGGGAACCAGTTCACCGGTACCTTCGCCAACGGCGAGCTGGAAGGCCATGGCACGTTCAGCAGTTCCGAGGGTGACCAGTACATCGGCGACTTCCACCGCAGCCAACTGCACGGTCGCGGCCGGTACGAGAGCGCCGAGGGCGACGTGTGGATCGGCCAGTTCAAGGAAGGCGCGCTGAGCGGCGAAGGCGAGATGTTCGGCAACGACGGCAGCCACTACAAGGGCCACTTCGATGACTGGCACTTCACAGGCCCGGGCAGCCTGTCCCTGGCCGATGGCAGCGCCTACGTCGGCAATTTCGACAAGGATGCCTACGACGGCAAAGGCACGCTGATCCACAAGGACGGCGAAGTCGAAAGCGGCCTGTGGGCCAATGGCCAGCGGGTGCGCGACGCCCAGGGCAAGCTGTTGCCCGACACCCTTGAACTGGGCCTGCTGAACCAGGGCGCGTTGCTGGACAAGGCCTTGGCCGCCGTGCCCGCTGCCACGGGCAACGACGTGCAGTTGTACACCATCACCCTGGCAGGGGATGGCAAGCAGAGCGTGTTCATGCGCGAAGCCGACTACGTCAACCACATGCTGGCCAGCCGATTCGGCGCCGTGGGCCAGGTCAACCTGATCAACCACCGCGACCATCTGGACGACCGCCCCATGGCGACCCGCGAAACCCTGAGCCGCGCAGTACAGACCATTGCCCAGCGCAGCAAGGCCGATGACCTGGTGTTCATCTACCTCACCAGCCACGGCACCCACGAAAACGAGCTGGTGCTGGACCAACCCCGCCTTCAGCTGTCAGACCTGCCGCCCGACGAACTGGCGGCGGTGCTGGCACCGTTGAAAAACCGTGACAAGGTCGTGGTCATTTCCGCCTGTTACTCCGGTGGTTTCATTCCCGCCATCAAGGATGACCACACGCTGGTCATGACGGCTTCCCGGGCCGACCGCGTGTCGTTCGGCTGCTCGGAGGAGTCGGACTTCACGTATTTCGGCGATGCCCTGTTCGCCCAGGCGCTGAACGAAACCGATGACCTGCAACAGGCATTCGAACTTGCCCGCAAGCATGTTGCCGAACGTGAAGCGACGGACGGTTTCGAAGCGTCCGACCCACAGATCTGGGCGCCCAAAGGCGTGCTGGCGCATTGGCAGCGGCTGCGTCAGCAGCAAGCCAGGCATGCGTTGCAAAGCGCCTCACTGGGTGTCACGGGAGAGGCAAAAAATACCGGGAGCCACTAAGCTTCCTGTATCAAGGGAGAGACATCATGTACTTGACGCCGCAGCACATCCTGCTTGCTGGAGCCACCGGACTGACCGGTGAACATCTGCTTGACCGCCTGCTCAGCGAACCCACCGTGAGCCGTGTTCTGGCCCCTACCCGTCGCCCCCTTGCCGAGCACCCGCACCTGGAAAACCCGGTGGGGGCGTTCAACGAATTGTTGCCTGGCCTGAGCGGCCGGGTCGATATTGCCTTCTGCTGCCTGGGCAGCACCATCAAGCAGGCCGGCTCGCAGGAAGCCTTCCGCCAGATCGACCATGACCTGGTGGTGGCTTATGCCAAACGCGCGCGGGAACTGGGCGCACGGCACCTGCTGGTGATCAGCGCGATTGATGCCGATGACAAGTCGAAGATCTTCTACAACCGCGTGAAGGGCGAGACCGAACGCGACCTCAAGGCCATGAACTGGCCGCAGTTGACCATCGTGCGGCCGTCGCTGCTGCTGGGCCAGCGCCTGGAACCGCGTCTGGGCGAACAGCTGGCAGGGCCGCTGTCGAAGCTGATTCCGGGCAAGTATCGGGGCATCGAAGTGTGTGACCTGGCCCGAGCCTTGTGGCGCCTGGCACTGGAGGAACAGGACGGCATCCGCGTGGTCGAGTCCGACGAGTTGCGCCGGCTGGGCAAATAACCCTGCCGCCCTGCCCCACCGAGGTGCGAAAGGCAGGCCTGCCATGCAGGGTTACATCCCGCCGTGGGCCTGCACACCGAAACCGAGGGCGGTCAACGCCGATATCGGCAACAGCAGCGTATCGAGCAAGGTGCTGAACGGCAGGTCCACGCGCGGCCAGGCCGGGGCTTGCGCGCCGAAGTGATCCATCGCACAGCAACCGCCTTCGATCGCGTACCAATCCAGCCGCGCCCCGGAGTACACCACCGGGGCGCCTGGCTTGGCGGCGTTCAATGTGCTGACAGTGGCGCACCCCGTCAATTGAAGCGCCGCCAGCAGGCCGATCAGTCGTTTATTCATCGCCGCCCAGGTGGTATTCACCCCAGCGCGGCAGCATGTCTTGCGGGATATCGAGCAGGTTGAGCACCCGCGCCACCACGAAGTCCACCAGGTCATCAATGGTCTGGGGCTGATGATAGAAGCCCGGCGATGCCGGCAGGATCACCGCGCCCATCTGCGACAGCTTGAGCATGTTCTCCAGGTGAATACTGGAATACGGCGCCTCGCGAGGTACCAGAATCAACTGCCGCCGCTCCTTGAGGGTGACATCGGCCGCACGCTCGACCAGGTTGTTGCAGGCGCCGGTGGCGATGGCCGACAACGTCCCGGTGGAACAGGGCACCACCACCATGGCGGCCGGCGCGCCAGAGCCCGAGGCCACCGGCGACATCCAGTCTTCCTTTCCGTACACGCGAATCTGGTTCGCCGCCGCACCGGTGTACTCGGTGAGAAAAGCCTGCATGGCCTGGGGTTTGGCCGGCAATACCACATCGGTCTCCGTCGCCATCACCAACTGCGCGGCTTTGGATATCAGGAAATGCACCTCACGATCTTCGCGCACCAGGCAATCGAGCAGGCGCAGGCCATATTGGGCGCCCGAGGCGCCGGTCATGGCCAGCGTGATACGTTCCGGGCCACTCATTTGAGCGCCTCGGCCAGCTTCAGGTGCAGGCCGCCAAAGCCGCCGTTGCTCATGATGACCACATGGGTGCCGGGTTGGGCCTGGCTTTGCACCCGGGCGATGATGGCCTCCAGCGAATCGGCGACGATGGCGGGAACCGGGCACAGCGCGGCGGTTGCGGCCAGATCCCAACCCAGGTTCGGCGGCGCGTACCAGATGACCTGGTCGGCATCACGCACGCTGTCCGGCAAGCCGTCACGGTGGGCACCGAGCTTCATGGAGTTGGAGCGCGGCTCGATCACGGCGATCAGCGGTGCATCGCCTATACGCTTGCGCAGGCCATCCAGAGTGGTGGCAATGGCGGTCGGGTGGTGGGCGAAGTCATCGTAGATGGTCACACCCTGCACCTGGGCCACGGTCTCCATGCGCCGTTTGACGTTCTTGAATGCGCTCAGCGCTTCGATGCCCATGGCCGGTACCACGCCCACATGGCGCGCGGCCGCCAAGGTGGCCAGGGCATTGGCAACGTTGTGCTGGCCCGTCAATGGCCAGTTCACCGTACCTTCCACCTCGCCTTCGAACAGCACTTCGAAGCGCGAACCGTCTTCACTCAGCAGGCGCGCCTGCCACTGGCCACCTTGGCCGGTAGTCTGCACCGGCGTCCAGCAACCCATGTCGATGACGCGCTTGAGCGCAGGCTCGGTGGTAGGGTGAATCACCAGGCCTTCGCTGGGAATGGTGCGCACCAGGTGGTGGAACTGGCGCTCAATGGCCGCCAGGTCCGGGAAGATATCGGCGTGGTCGAATTCCAGGTTATTGAGGATGACCGTACGTGGGCGGTAGTGGACGAACTTCGAGCGCTTGTCGAAAAAGGCGCTGTCGTACTCGTCGGCCTCGACCACGAAGAACGGGGTATCCCCCAGGCGCGCCGACACCGCGAAATTCTGCGGCACGCCGCCGATCAGGAAGCCTGGCGCCATGCCGGCGTGTTCCAGCACCCACGCCAGCATGCTGCTGGTGGTGGTCTTGCCATGGGTACCGGCCACGGCCAGCACCCAGCGGCCTTGCAGCACATGGTCAGCCAGCCATTGCGGGCCTGACACATAAGGCAGGCCTTTGTTCAGCACATATTCCACCGCCGGGTTGCCGCGCGACAGGGCGTTGCCGATGACCACCAGGTCCGGCGCCGGGTCCAGTTGGGCTGCGTCGTAGCCTTGGGTCAGCTCAATGCCCTGGGCCTGCAGCTGAGTGCTCATGGGCGGGTAGACGTTGGCGTCGGAGCCGGTGACGTGATGGCCCAATTCCTTGGCGAGAACCGCCAGCGACCCCATGAACGTGCCGCAGATACCGAGAATGTGAATGTGCATGATTGACCTCGCAAAACATCGAGGCAGGGTAGCCCACGGTAGGAAAAATCTCACGCGTTGATTGTTGCACGCCGCCGGGTGTATCGCTGCGGGCCCGCCTTCACGCCTGATCGAGACTCAGGCATTCATCTGCCGGCTGATACCATGCTTGCGCAACTTTCTATACAAGGTATTACGGCTGACCCCCAACTCCTCAGCCACATGGGTCATGTGCCAGCGCTGGCGCTCAGCACGCCGATCAACGCGGTACGCTCGGCCTGCGCCAGTGGTTGCTCGGGTTGCGGTACCTCCGCGCCCTGCTCACGCACATACGCCGGCAGGTCGCTGAACGCCACCCGCCCACCTTCGCTCAGGGCCACAAGCGTGCGCAGCACATTGCGCAGCTGCCGCACGTTGCCCGGCCAAGAGTACGCGAGCAATGCCTGGCGGGCACGTTCCTCAAGGTGCAACGGCTCACCGGCCGCCTCCTGGGCCAGGACGAAGGCCAGCAAGGCGGGCTTGTCGGTGCGATCACGCAGGGCGGGCAGGTCGATTTCCAGGCCATTGAGACGGTAATAGAGGTCTTCGCGAAAGCTGCCATCGCGCACCCGCTCCAGCAAATCGCGGTGGGTAGCACTGATGATGCGCACGTCCACTGCCACGGCCTCACCCCCCAGCGGCACCACCATGCGGTCTTCCAGTACCCGCAAAAGGCGCGTCTGCAAGGCCAGCGGCATGTCGCCGATCTCATCCAGCAGCAAGGTACCGCCATCGGCCTGCTGCAGTTTGCCGCGCATGCCTTCCTTGCGCGCGCCGGTGAAACTGCCGCCCCGGTAGCCGAACAGCTCGCTCTCGATCAGGCTTTCGGGCAACGAAGCACAATTGAGCGCCACGAAGGCTTTGCCGGCCCGGCGGCTGGCTTGATGCACAGCCTTGGCGAAGGCCTCCTTGCCCGACCCGGTTTCGCCATGGACCATCAATGGCACGTCACGCTCGAAGACTTTCAGCGCGCGACGGAAATCCAGCTGCAACTGCTCGTCGCCCAGGCAGATATCCGCCGTCGGCACCGCTGCCTTGGCAAACGGTACTGCCAGCGCCGGCGGACGCCCCTTGAGGCTGGCGAACAGCAAACGGCCGTCACGGGTACGCAGCGGCCAACTGGCACTGGCCTCCAAGGTCGCGCGGCCCAGCAGTTCACCCAGTGAGCAGTCGAAGCAGTTGTCCACCGGCTGGCCCACCAGCGTGCTGCGCCCGCGCGCCAGCAGGTTCAAGGCACTCTGGTTGACAGCGGCAATGCGCCCCTGCTCATCGAACGCCAGCAAGCCCTCGCTGAAAAAGCCCACGGACTCGGCCTGCAAGTGGAAGCGCAGCAACCACTGGTCTTCGAAATGGTGCAGAAAATAGTTGCTTTCGATCATCTTCGCCGAGAGGTTGACCAGGGTCATGGTGTGAAATTGGCTCTGGCGCGACACATCCGCCCGTGCCGAAGATACATCCAGTACCGCCAACAGCTCGCCATTGGGGTCGAACACCGGGCTGGCGGAACAGGTCAACCCGGTATGGCGTCCGCGAAAATGCTCGTCCTGGTGAATGGTCAACGCCTGTCGCTCCACCAGGCACGTGCCGATCCCGTTGGTGCCCTCCCGGGCTTCGCTCCAGTCAGCGCCCAGCCACAAGCCGGCGCGCTCGAACACCTTGCGCTCGGTGGGCGCGGTCACGCAGTTGAGGATCACGCCACGAGCGTCGGTGAGCAGCACCGCGTGGCCAGCACCGGACAACTGCTGGTGCAGGCTGGCCATTTCCCCGCCGGCGATCTGCAACACCTGCTGCATGCGCTCGCGGCTTTCGAGGATACGCCCGTGTTCCAATACGGTGGGCGCCACCGCCACTGACGGGTCGAGGTGGTAGTCCTCCAGGCAACGCAGCCAGGAACGGGCGATGGAAGGGTCGCTGGCCGGACCACGCAATGGGGCCGGGCCACGAGTGACGGTCAATACCTGGCGGGCATGACGGCTGAGATGGTCACTGTGCACTTTTTATTATTCTCCCAGTGGGTTTCCCCCAGCATCCTCCAGCCATCGCCCCAATGCAATGCCACCTTCGGCCCCGTGGTGGGTAGTGTCACGTGGCTGGCACAAAGTGTCACGCCACCTGTCGCGTGGTTGTCACCAAAGCGTGCGACAGCAGGCCATGCCCACCGCTGCAAGCCGCGGTTTGACTGGGTTGTCAGGCGCTGGCCCGACACTTGCTCTACGCTATTGAACGCCACAGACGCGTCCTCCAGCCAAAAGTAAAAAAACCAAGGAGAAACTCACCATGCGTTACGCACATCCCGGTACCGAAGGGGCTCTGGTCAACTTCAAGAGCCGTTACGGCAACTACATCGGCGGCGAGTTCGTGGCGCCGGTGAAGGGCCAGTACTTCACCACCACTTCCCCGGTCAATGGCCAGCCTATCGCCGAATTCCCCCGCTCCACTGCCGAAGACATCGACAAAGCCCTCGACGCGGCCCATGCCGCTGCCGACGCCTGGGGTACCACCTCGGTGCAGGCCCGTTCGCTGGTCTTGCTGAAAATCGCCGACCGCATCGAGCAACACCTGGAAACCCTGGCCATCACCGAAACCTGGGACAACGGCAAGGCCGTGCGTGAAACCCTGAACGCCGACATTCCGCTGGCCGCCGACCACTTCCGCTACTTCGCCGGCTGCCTGCGCGCGCAGGAAGGCAGCGCCGCGGAAATCGACGGCAATACCGTGGCGTACCACATCCACGAGCCGCTGGGCGTGGTCGGCCAGATCATCCCGTGGAACTTCCCGATCCTGATGGCTGCCTGGAAACTGGCCCCGGCCCTGGCCGCCGGCAACTGCGTGGTGCTCAAGCCGGCCGAGCAGACGCCGCTGGGTATCACCGTGCTGGTCGAGCTGATCGGCGACCTGCTGCCACCGGGCGTGCTCAACATCGTCCAGGGTTTCGGCAAGGAAGCAGGTGAAGCGCTGGCCACCAGCAAGCGCATCGCCAAGATCGCCTTCACTGGCTCCACCCCGGTGGGCTCGCACATCATGAAGTGCGCCGCCGAGAACATCATTCCGTCTACCGTTGAACTGGGCGGCAAGTCGCCGAACATTTTCTTCGAAGACATCATGCAAGCCGAGCAGAGCTTCATCGAAAAGGCAGCCGAAGGCCTGGTACTGGCCTTCTTCAACCAGGGCGAGGTGTGCACCTGCCCCTCCCGTGCGCTGGTGCAGGAGTCGATCTACCCGGCCTTCATGAAAGAAGTGATGAAGAAGATCGAGCAGATCAAACGCGGCGACCCGCTGGACACCGACACCATGGTCGGCGCCCAGGCCTCCGAGCAGCAGTTCGACAAGATTCTTTCGTACCTGGATATCGCCAAGGGCGAAGGTGCGGAGCTGCTCACCGGCGGCGCGGTGCAGAAGCTCGAAGGCAGCCTGTCGACCGGCTATTACATCCAGCCGACGCTGCTCAAGGGCAATAACAAGATGCGGGTGTTCCAGGAAGAAATCTTCGGCCCGGTGGTGAGCGTCACTACCTTCAAGGACGAAGCCGAGGCCCTGGCCATCGCCAACGACACCGAGTTCGGCCTGGGCGCCGGTGTGTGGACCCGCGACATCAACCGCGCCTACCGCATGGGCCGCGGCATCAAGGCCGGCCGCGTGTGGACCAACTGCTACCACCTGTACCCCGCCCACGCAGCCTTCGGCGGCTACAAGAAGTCGGGTGTGGGCCGTGAAACCCACAAAATGATGCTGGACCACTACCAACAGACCAAAAACCTGCTGGTGAGCTACGACATCAACCCGCTGGGCTTCTTCTAAGCTGAAACCAGGTCAGCCCGGTCATGGTCCCATGACCGGGCTGATTCATTTCAGCGTCCGTTTGATTGCGCTTTCCAATTGTTTTGAGGCAGCATCGGACCGACGGCATGCCGTGGTATTGGTTGCCATTCTCTGTCCAGCACGCGAGGCCCGATATGCGAATTGTTCAAGCAACGCTGGAGCATCTGGACCTGATCGCTCCACTGTTCGTGAAGTACCGCGAGTTCTACGGCGAACTGCCCTACCCCGACTCTTCCCGCGCCTTTCTGGAAAAACGTCTTCGACGCGAGGAATCGACCATCTACCTGGCCCTGCCGGACGATGATGACAAAAAGTTGCTGGGCTTCTGCCAGCTCTACCCCAGTTTCTCCTCGCTATCGCTCAAACGCGTGTGGATCCTCAACGACATCTATGTCGCCGAAGACGCCCGCCGCCAGCTGGTAGCCGACCACCTGATCCGCGCCGCCAAGAAAATGGCCAAGGAAACCCAGGCCGTGCGCCTGCGGGTGTCCACCAGCGCCAGCAACGAAGTGGCGCAGAAGACGTACGAGTCCATCGGTTTCCATAAGGACACCGAATTCCTCAACTACGTGCTGCCCATCAACGCCGACTGACCGGTAGCACCGCCTGGGCGGGGGCTGGCAATCCAGCTCCTGCAACTGCCCGTGGCGACAGACATCCGTAATGCCTGGCTACAAAGTCATGGGGTATTGGCGCTCTGCGGTCGTATAATCCCGGCTCGCCAAGTTGTACGATTTGTTACCGTACGACCACGCCCCACTCAAGTAGCCCCAAGCCCGTAGCGTCGGGCCCTGCACAGGTGTTGCACATGGATTTCAACCCGCTCGACCTGATCCTCCACCTCGATACTTACCTCGACCTGCTGGTGACCAACTATGGCCCCTGGATCTACGCGATCCTGTTCCTGGTCATCTTCTGCGAGACAGGCCTGGTGGTGACCCCCTTCCTGCCGGGTGACTCCTTGCTGTTCATCGCCGGCGCCGTGGCGGCGGGCGGCGGCATGGACCCATGGCTGGTAGGTGCGCTGCTGATGGCCGCGGCCATCCTGGGCGACAGTACCAACTACATCATCGGCCGCACGGCGGGGGAAAAGCTGTTCAGCAACCCGAACTCGAAAATCTTCCGCCGCGACTACTTGCAGCAAACTCATGACTTCTACGAGCGCCACGGGGGCAAGACCGTCACCCTGGCCCGCTTCCTGCCGATCCTGCGTACTTTCGCGCCGTTCGTGGCCGGCATCGCCAAAATGTTCTACCCGCGCTTCCTGGCCTTCAGCGTCGTCGGTACCGTGGTGTGGGTAGGTGGCCTGGTGACCCTGGGTTACTTCTTCGGCAATGTGCCGTTCATCAAGAAGAACCTGTCGTTGCTGGTGCTGGCGATCATCCTGCTGTCGCTGGTGCCCATGGTCATCGGCATCGTCAAGAGCCGCATGGGCGGCAAAGCCGCCAAGGCCTCCTCGCGCTAGGCCATGTGGTCATTGCGCGCCTGGCGGCGCCGACGGGCGCTGGCCCGGCACCCCATCGACCCGGGCCTGTGGCAGCGGGTCCGGCACCAACTGGCGATCCTCGACGGCATCAGTGTCGAGGAGGACCAGTGGCTGCAGGACGCCTGCATTCTGTTCCTGCTGGACAAGCACCTCACCAGCCTGCCCGGCGTGGAACTGGATGACTACACTCGCCTGCTGCTGGCCGCCCAGGCCCAGCTGCCGCTGCTGCACCTGGGCGACCTGAACTGGTACGGCAACTTCCACGAGATCGTGCTGTACCCCGACGACTTCCTCAGCCCCCAGCGCCACCGCGACGCCAGCGGCGTGGAACACAACTGGGACGGCGAACATAGCGGGGAAGCCTGGCAACAAGGCCCCATCATCCTGGCGCTGCCTGGGGTGCTGGCCAGTGGCGGCTGGGAAGGCTACAACCTGGTCATCCATGAACTGGCGCACAAGCTCGACATGCTCAATGGCGACGCCAATGGCCTACCGCCCCTGCACAGTGACATGCGCGTCAGCGACTGGGCCACGGCCATGCAGCACGCCTACGACGACATGAACCGGCAACTGGACAAGAACCCCGACGCCGAAACCGCCATCGACCCCTACGCCGCGGAAAACCCGGCCGAATTCTTTGCGGTTACCAGCGAATACTTCTTCAGCGCCCCTGACTTGCTGCACCAGGCTTACCCGCGTGTCTATACGCAGCTCCAGGCGTTCTATCGCCAGGATCCACTTGCCCGCCTGCAAGCCCTGCAGGCCAGCCACCCGGACTACCGCCAGCCCCACCACGGCTGAGGCAGACGGCGGTCCGGCCGGGCGTGGCAACGCCGACAAACTATGCAATAATCTCTGCCACTTTTTGGCCTAGACGGCCATTTTTACTGGCCTACAACGGGGGCAACGCCCAATGAGCTACAGCAAGATTCCGGCTGGCAAAGACCTGCCGAACGACATCTACGTCGCCATCGAGATTCCGGCCAACCACGCGCCGATCAAATACGAAATCGACAAGGACAGCGACACCCTGTTCGTTGATCGTTTCATGGCCACCCCAATGTTCTACCCGGCCAACTATGGCTTCATCCCTAACACCCTGGCCGACGACGGTGATCCCCTGGACGTGCTGGTCGTCACCCCGTACCCAGTAGCCCCTGGCTCGGTGATCCGCGCCCGTCCGGTCGGCATCCTGCACATGACCGACGACGGCGGCGGCGACGCCAAGGTCATCGCCGTACCGCACGACAAACTGTCGCAACTGTACGTCGACGTGAAGGAATACACCGACCTGCCAGCCCTGCTGCTGGAACAGATCAAGCACTTCTTCGAGAACTACAAAGACCTCGAAAAAGGCAAGTGGGTCAAGATCGAAGGTTGGGGCGACGCAGACGCCGCCCGTGCCGAAATCACCAAGTCGGTCGCTGCCTTCAAAGGCTAAGCCACCCGGCCCGAAAAAGCCCTGCCCTCGCGCAGGGCTTTTTCATGCTCGCGTTTTCACGCCCCGCCCCCCTCGTCATTCAGAAACGTCCTACATCCCCACGCCAATCCCCCCGCCACACTCCCTCGCGAACCCACCAGCCCGGGAATCCCGCGCCCATGATCACCTCCGGCGACCGCCTCAAAACCCTGCTGCAGGAATGCCACCTGTCCCCGTCCGACCTGGCCCTGCACCGCAACATCCTCCCCCAGCACGTCAACAACTGGATCCGCCGCGGCGTCCCCATTGCCCGCCTCGACGACATCGCCGGCCTGCTGTGCGTCCATACCCACTGGCTGCGCACCGGCATGGGCCCCAAATACCGCTTCCCCCCGCCTTCCCCACCCCTCGACCCCCAAGACCAGTTCATCGACCAGGACAACCTCCTGCACCCTGCCCCCAGCCCTACCGCTCTGGCCGCCAGCACCCTGGAGGATGTCCTCATCCCGTTCCATCGGCCCCTTAACCAACAGCTCATCGCCGTCGACGACCGCTACCTGCGCCTGCCCCGGGAAGCCATCGACAGCCTGTGCATATACCCCGACCACTGCGCCGCCCTGATCATGCCCGACACCAGCCAGGCCCCCCGCATCCAGCCTGGCGCCGCCTTGGCCATCGACCGCAGCCACACCCTGTATCAGCCCGGCCATCTCTATGCCGTATTGCACGGCGGCGACCTGGCGATCCGCACCCTCTACCCCATGACCTGCGACGCCACGCGCCTGCGCCCGCACAACCTGTCGCAGTTCAGCGATGAACTGGCCAGTGCCACGGATGCGATAGAAGTACTGGGCTGGGTATTCTGGTGGTCGACCCTTCAAACCCGCCGGCCGGATGAGAAGGAATGACATTTGTGCTGGGCATTTGCCGGCAATGCCGCTATTCTTGCCGCACGTTTTCGCAAGGCGTGCTGCACAGGCAGCCGGCTTGCCCAGTTGGGCGGTGTACATCGCGGCCTGGCTAACCGGTGACGCAAGGTCATTGGTTCTACATTTTTGAAGGCGGTGGCGGTCTACCAAAAATAGACCAACGCCGTCCCCGAGAAGCCGGCCACAAGCCGGCTTTTTAATGCCTGTCGTATCAGGGGTCTCTGTGGCCCGAAACAAGAATTTTCGTACAGAGCCTGCGTCGCAGACTTATTCGCCATCAGCACCGAAACGAAAAAACCCCTGAACCTTGCGATTCAGGGGTTTTTCAATGTGTGGTGCCCAGAGACGGAATCGAACCGCCGACACGGGGATTTTCAATCCCCTGCTCTACCGACTGAGCTATCTGGGCCGCAGGCGGGATTAGACGTTTTTACGCGCTTGGCGTCAAGCTCGAAAGCAAAAAAATAGAATGAATACCTGTAGTTACATTCCGCATGTCGCGGTATCCGTCCTCGCCCGAGCTCAACCCCCGGGATACGCCAACTCGATCCACTCATCGTCCTCGCCGCCATACCCGCAGTAATCGCGCGGCACACGCTCGATGTCTTCCGCCACCCGCTCGATCACCGCACGCAGCTCCAGCCGCTGAAACCAGCGTGCCGGTATGGCCGCCGCGCCGTACTCGATGCCCAGCAGGTGCCCCGCCACCAGCCCGGTGCTGTCGCTGTCACCGCTGTGGTTCACTGCCAGGATGATGCCGTCCTCCAGGTTGTCAGCCATCAATGCGCACCACACGCCAATGGCCAGCGCCTCTTCGGCGACCCAGCCGGCGCCCAGTTCACTGATGCGCTCGGGGGTGGGCCGGTAGCCCTCGCGAACGAAAAACAATACGCGCTCCAGCAGCTCACGCACTTCATGCATGCCGGGTTTGTCGCCATGTGTGGCCAGGCTGTCGACCACGGCTCTTTCCAGGCCCGCGCCGTGGTCGGCCATGCGTTGCAGGATGTCGGCGAACAGGCCGGCAGCCAGGTAGCCGCTGGGATGGCCGTGGGTAAGTTGACCGGCTTCGCTGGCCCACTCGAAGGCGTTGGCGAAGAAGGCGCAGGGTGCGGAGCGCATCAGCGCGCCGCAGCCTTTGCTGTTGTTCTGGGCGGGAATGCCCAGTCGCTTGCTGGCCTTCAGGGCGCTGATGCAGGTAGTGCCAGGGGCGCGGCGAGCCCAGAGCGCTCTTTCGCTGATGAGCCAACCGTCCTGGCTCACGTGCGTGGCCGGCTGTTCGTTCTGGGTGACCAGCCAGCGCAGCAGGGCGTGGTGTATGACGCCGGGCACGTGACAGATGCCCCGGGAACTGCCGCGTACGTAAGCGCGCAGCAAGCCTTCGGCGGTGAAGAGCATCATTTGCGTGTCGTCGGTGATGGCGCCGATACGGCCGTAGGCCGGGGTGAAGTCGATGATGCCGCGTCGGCCGTAGCGGGCTTCGATCACCGGCCACTCGAGGAACTCCACGGGGGCACCCAGGGCGTCGCCAACGGCGCCCCCCAGCAGGCAGCCCTTGATGCGGTCGAGTCGGTTCATGGCGGTCTCCTTACGATGCCAGTTCGGTGTGCTGCAGGCGGGCCAGTGCTTGCTTGAGTTCAATGATACGGGCCTTTTCAGCGCGCAGGGTGCGGCGTAGTTCGCGGTTTTCCATGGCATGGATGCGTGCCCAGCGTGCACCCTTTTGGCAGTCGCGCGCCAGTTCCCAGAGTTCGCGCAGCCGCAGGTATTGCATCAGGAGGATCAGCAGGATCGCAGCGATAAGGGCGATGGCGCCTGTCGATACCAGCTCTGAAATACTCATGTTCGGTGTCCTTTTTGGAGGCCGGGAATGCCTTTGCCAGACACACGATATGTAGTGTTTTACGACAGGTCTAGAATGTAGACTTATACAGGTAAACAATTTGCACACATGGAGCACCGATGAAACGCTTGCAGGAAATCGAACAGGTCCGCTGGGATCTGGCACTTCGCTATCGTTTGATCGAGACCGTCGCCTGGTGGGAAGGCCGGCTGACCACGGGGCACTTGATCCAGAGCTTCGGCATCAGCCGTCAGCAGGCCTCCAAGGACATCAACACGTACATCAACGAGCATGCGCCTGAAAACCTTACATATGACAAACAAATAAAAGGCTACGTGCCTACCTCCGTGTTCGCGCCGCGGTTCATCGAGAACAGCGCCAGCGCCTACCTGCACCTGCTGTATCAGAACAATGAACGCCAGGACCATATCGAAGGGCTCGCGCTGGCCTATGCCCACACGCGGGTACTGGAAGTACCTGACCGGCCGATTCGTCCGGAGGTACTGCGGCCTTTGTTGAAGGCGTGCCGCGAGGGGCTGCGGCTGGAGACCGAGTATGTGTCACTGAACACGCCGCAAGCCGAGGTCCGGCTGATTGCGCCGCACACCCTGGTGTATACCGGCATGCGCTGGCATGTGCGGGCGTACTGCGAGAAGAACGGCCAGTATCGCGACTTTGTGCTGAGCCGACTGCGTGGCGAACCGGAGTTGCTCGGCCTGTCGGACAACGGCAGCGCTGCCGACGTGGACTGGAACACGGACATTGATGTGGTCATCACACCGGACCCGCGCCTGGAACCGGTGCAGAAGGCGATCATCGAGACGGACTTCGGCATGGTCGACGGGCAATTGCTGGTACCCAGCCGTCGGGCGCTGGTGAAATATGTGCTGCAGCGCTATCAGCTGGACCCGAAGAACCTGAACCCCAAGCCGGAGGCACAGCAGATCGTGGTGAAAAACCTGCAGGCATTGAAGCCTTGGTTGTATGACTGAGGGGCAACCTGATCAGCCCGCTGTCGAGGCGACCCAATCGGCGCCCTTCTGGCTAATTTGGTATTTCTGTGCAGGACTGCGCGGTGAATCAGGATGAGTCATCTCGACCAACCCCTGGGCAAGCGCGGGATTTAGGTAGTTTTCACGGAAGGTGGCACGGTGGGAAATTCCCAAACTGTCCATCAACTCCGCAGCTCTCATCGCCTGACGGTGGCTTAAGCACCGCAACAGGCTTGCAACCTGGTCGCTCAATGGCTCGGTGCTGTGGTCATCAGTGCTACCTGCATCCAGCAAAGCCTGCTGCAAGGCACTCAGCATGAACTCGACGAAGGGCGTTGCCTCACCCAACTGATCGGCCCGCGAGAGTGCCGCGTAGTAGGCATCCTGCTGGTCGCGTATCACGGTCTCTACTGGCAACCAAGCGAGCACGGGGCGCCATTGGCTGAGCAGCAAGGTCTGCCAGAGACGCCCCATTCGGCCATTGCCATCGGCGAACGGGTGGATGAACTCGAACTCGTAATGGAACACGCAACTCGCGATCAGTGGATGCAGCTCGGTTGAGCCCGCCCACTGCAACAGCGAGTCAACCAGCGTAGCGACACGGCTGGCAGGAGGCGCCATATGTACAAGGCGATCCCCTCGGTAAATGCCTACACCGCCACCACGGAACTCACCTGCGTCGTCCAGCAGACCGAACATCAGCGTCCTGTGCGCCTGCAGCAAATGCGCTCGAGAGTCTGGGCGGAAAGTCGGCATGGCCTCATAGGTCGTGAACGCGTTGCGTACTTCCTGGATTTCGCGGGGCAACCCGAGTACTCGCTTGCCGTCGAGCACGGCGGTGACCTGTTCGAGGCTCAGGGTGTTGTTTTCAATGGCCAGCGAAGCCTGAATCGTTCGGATGCGGTTGCCGCGCCGCAATTGCGGGGTGAGTTCGGCTTCACGGCGTTCCGAGAGACGGCCAACCTGCTCACTGATTTCTGCCACCAGAGCGAGCATGCGTGTAGTGAGGGTCAGGGGCGGCTGGTAACGATTCAATGGGCTTTCCGGCAGGTCAGTTGAAGGTGAATGGGGCGTCATTAGCCGCAATGGTACACCGATCTACTTGTACGGTTACTTGTACGGTTACTTGTACGGTACCAGCGCCCAAGCTCCCGTTTCCGGGGGGCTCCCATACGCGACCAGGCAGCGCCGCATTGCTCCGGGCGGACCACCCCGCCCTTTTCACTGGCAAGCCGGGCTCCCACAATCCCACCGCTACAGGCGGTCAGCGGGCTCAGGGGTAACTGAACCTGTGCACCAGCGTCAGCTCGCCCGGGGCGCGCATGGGGACCAGGAAGGTTTCCATTTTTTCGCTGGGGGTTCCCTCCTCGGTGATGAGGGTGATCTGTGCGGTGGTCAGGGGCTTGACCGGGTTTGCCTGGCCGCCGCTGTCGTCGCCATCGCTGCGGTAACCGCCCCCGAAGTAGTTGACGTAGATGAGGTACTGGCCCTTTTGCGGCGCGGGCATGGCGAAGATCTCCGGGCCGTAGCCGGTGGTGACGTCCACGTCCAGTGCCGCGCCGTTGGGGGCGGTGCGGTCGCCGTACCAGATGTGTGCGCCGTCAGGGGTGATGACGTGCAAGTCCAGGTCGGTGTTGTCGCTGTCCCATGACAGCAGGATGCGCAGTTTGGCGGGGCTGGCGCTGCCGGTGTTGAGGAACTGCACGCGGCGTTTCTGCTGGCCGTCAGGGCTGCGGATTTCAACGCTGTTGGTGCCGCTGGGGAACGAGAACGGGCGGTCGAAGTGGCCGTTGCCGTCGAGTTTCAGCGGCATGGCGACGCCGTTGACGATGACTTTGCCAGGCTGGTCCGCACTTTTGGGCATGCCCTTGATGGCCCCCATGATGCGCGCCGTGTCGGCCTGGTCGGCGGGGGTGTTCACCGAGGAGGCCGGGTAATTGACGGTCTGGCGAAAGTGCTCGCCTTCCGGGGTAGCGCTGCGCCAGCCGCCGATGGGGGTATCAAGGCTGACGGGGTTGTCGCCGCGGGCGGTCGGCAACGTCAGCAAGGCGCTGAGGAACAGGGCGGTAGTACAGGTACGCGGCGTCATGGCCTAGTCCAGAAGCAGGTGGCGGGCGAGCCCTTCGATGTAGGTTTCATCCTGGCCATTGGGGTGGGCCTCGAAGGCCAGGTGCAGGTATTCATGGGTCAGGTCCAGGCGGTCTTGCAGGGTGAGGACGCCGCGCACGTAGATACGCTGGCGTTCGCGGTCCACGTAGGGGCGGCCGTAGGCCAGGCGGCACACGGCAAAGGTGTTGAGTTCGTTGTAGCCCACTTCGTTGTCCAGGGCCGGTCGCCACTGGCGTTTCTGGCTCTGCAACCACTCCTGGGCGGCGGGTAGCGCTTCGCAGGAGGCGACCGGGTTGTCCCAGCGGCTCAGGCTTGCACGAGGGTAGGCGCGCTGCAGAATGACATCGTAACGCAGGCCATCACGGGCTTGCTGCACGGCCTGGGCCCAGGACAGCTTGTCCGGCCCGGGGGTATCGGAGTGGTAGGTGACCGGGCTGCCGGCCAGCACCAGGTCGCTGGTCCACGCGACGATGCGCCGGGTGTCGACCGTGGCGGCACGCGGGGCGACGCGCTGGCGGCTGCTGCTATCGTCGATGCTCAGGCAATCGCCATTGCGCCCGGCGTTCTGCAGCAGGTAGGTGCGAATCGCCACGGCCAGTGCCTTGGCCGCTTCGGCGGGCTGGCTTTTCGCCTCCCGTTGCAGCACCCGGGCAACGTATTCCTCGCGGTCAAGGCGAGCGATCAGATGGGCACCTTGCTGCAGGTACAGGTCGCCGCTGCTGTCGATATCCAGATCGTTGCCATTGGCGAATACAGCGCGGTAGCGGCCTTGCAGCATGCCCTGGGGTGCTGGGGTACCCGAGGGGGTCAGCACGCTTTTGAGCGGGTAGCGGGCGAACAGGTCGACCTCCACGCAACGCCCGGTGTCCCTGGGCCAGGGCGCCGGCAGGAAAGCGCCGAGCACGTCGGCATAATGGCGCAGGACCATCTGGCTGGTACCGCGCCCGCCAACCCAGATCGGCGTGCCATCCTGCAGCCAGCCCGCAAAACCGCCCTGGCGTGCCTTGGGGTCGCTGTCGGCCAGCCAGCTCCAGGTTTTCACCCGCAGTCGGCCGCCCAGGCTGCCCACTGCCTGGCCGTCGGCAGCGTCGAGCACCACGTCCAGCAACAACTGCCGGGCCTGCCCCTGGGCTGGCAAGGTACGCAGGCTGTCGAGCAATTGCGCCACCGGGACGCGGGTGCCGGGCTGGAGTTGGCCGAGGTCGGCAAGCCAGGCCGGGGCCTGGCGGGCGTGCCAGTAGTCATGCCACTGCTGCACATCGATCTGCAAACGCCGCGGGTCGAAATACAGCCCGCAGGAATGCACCAGCGCCGCGTCACGGGCAATGGTGCCGCCGGGGGTACAGCAATAGACTTCGTCGCGGTCCTGGCCCTGGCAGTCATAGGCCGGTTCGTGCTGGTCAGTGTCCACCAGCCAGGCATAGACGAACAGTTTCCACAGGCTGCCCAGAGGCGTGGTCAAGTCGGCCGGCAGTGGCGCGCGGCCGATGGCCTGGGTTTCACTGAACTGTACCAGCTCATACCTTGCGCCATGGGGCCAGGCCAGGCGCAGAGGCGCCTCCCCTGCCCAGGTCAGCAGAGGAAGCAGGCACAGCAAACTGCCCAGCAGCGCACGTCTCATGTTACTGGACCGTAACCTGGCCAACCGCTGCCTTCTTCTCTTCGGCCTTGTGCTGCGGCGCATAGAGCTGGGTGTAGCGCACAGGCGGCAAGGTGAACTGGCCTTTCTGCGAGAAGCGTACCAGGTGGCGGAAGCGTAGCTCGCCGCTGAGGCTGTCGACGGCGATCCCGTAGGCCATCTGCCCGGGTTCGAAGCGGGCCTTTTCCAGCGGTGCGGCGTCGGTGGCGCCCTGCCCTGTCAGCTTGATGCCCCACGTGGTGCGTTCCACATCGGCGCCCGGCGGCAGCGGCACTTCAAGCATGCCATAGCGCAATGGCTGGCCCTTGGTGCTGACCGTCACCTCATCCAGGTAAAGGCTGTCGCTGGCCAGAGGTTTGTTGCCCACTGCTTCGAGCTTGAAGGTGAAGGCTTGGTCCCCGGGAACCAGGCGCAGCAGCCGGCGCTTGACCACCACCGGCAGGTCATCCGGGGCGGTCTGCTTGCTGTTGAAGGTCAGCACTGCGCGAACTGGGCGCTCACTGGTGCCGGTGATGTTGAGGGCGGCCGGTACGCCACTGCCCTGCCACTGCCAGAAGCCAGTGCCGGTGGCGCCCTGTGCCGCCCGCCAGTCAGCCGCGGGGGCCAAGGTAGTGGGCTTGGGTGCCTGTTCGATGCTGCGTTGCAGCCAGGTCAGAGCCAGCGCGCGCTCAAGGGTCGACTGCTGCGGCAACAGGCGTTGCAGCAGGTCGCGGACCTGGTCGGCAGTGGCAGGTTTTAACGACAGGTCCAAGGCCGCGGCGAACGGCTGGCCACTGGTGGCAACCCGTTGGCGAGCCTCTTCCAGGCCGCTGGCGAAGGCCGGCGGTTGGGTGACCTTGGCCTGTTGCGCCAGGGCTGCGGTCAATACGCGCGCACTGGCCAGGCCCAGGGCTGACTCGGGGGCGTCCATGACCACGCTGTCTTCGCCATCGTCCATCAGGTTGGCGTTGGCCCCCGGGCCAGCCTTGGCGAGGTCGGCCATCAGGCCACTGAGCAGGGTGTTGACCGGCAATTGCATCTCGCGGGCAAACGACAGGATCAGCGCCCGTTGCAGCAAGGGGGTGCTGGCCGCCTGTTTGGCATACACGTCCATTACTCGCTGCCAATGCTCTGGCGGCAGGGTCAGACCCAAGGCCTTGCTGGCATGCCAGTCGGCGTAATAGGCGTATGCGGTCAGGAAGGCATCGGGCGCACGGTCTTCGCCCCACCAGGTGAACGCCGCTTCGGGCCCGGCCATCTGCACCAGGCGCAGGCGGCTGTTCTGCAGAATGAGCCGCAGGCGGTCACGCACACCGGGGTCGGCGGTCATGGCCGGGTAAGCGATGGTCAACGGCAACAGTTGGCTGGCCGTCTGTTCGACACCGCCCCACGGGTACTCGAGCAGGTCATCGAGGCTGGCGCGGAACAGGGCTTGCGGGCTGTCGTCCAGGCGCAGGCGCAGGTTGCTGGCATCGATGGGCAACGACAGGGGGATGTCGCCAGCAGTAACGTCCAGGGCCTGGGTGTGAACGGTCTGCCAACCGTCGGCGACGGTTTTCAGGTCGATGGCCAGGGCGTCCTGGGTTTTGCCATCCTGTTGGATCTCGGCCGTCAGGTTGGTCGTTCCCAAGGCCAGTTGCAGCGCCTCGCCAGGCAAGGGAATGTAATTGATGCCTGGGGTGAGGGTCAGGGGCAGGCGTTGTTCTTGGCCGGCGTCGTGGATAACCAGTTCAGCCTTGACCACCTGTTCTGCCTGGCTGAAGGCGAACACCCCCAGGTCAGGCTTGTCACCTGCGCGGAAGCGCGTTGGGCCGCTCCATTTCAGGTAAAGGGGCTTTTCGGAACGGATGAACTGCTTTTTCTGCCCCACCTGGCCGTCATCGGCGATGGCCCGTGCGGTGATGCGCCAGCGGGTCAGGGAGTCGGGCATGCGGAAGGTGAAGCGCGCCTTGCCGCTGGCGTCGCTGACCAACTCCGGCTGCCAGGCAGCGGTGTCGACGTCTTCGCGGCGCGGGCGCTCCAGCACCTTCACGCCACGCTCGCTGCGGTTGGCCTTGCCAGGTGCCGTGGGGCTGCCCGGCAGGGCGACGTCGTAGCTGATGAACGACAGGCTGGCGCTGGTGCGCACATTGTTGCGCCGTGGGTGATAGAAGAACTGGTCAATGCCAGGGGCGATTTCCGGTTGCAAGGCATAGACCATTTCGTCGACGACGCTGACGGTCAGGTGTGCGGGAATGGCCTTTCCGACGAACTGGGTGCTGAGATCGACGGTAACGGTCTCGCCGGGCTGGTAGTGGTCCTTGTCGGTCGCGATGGCAATGTCGATCTGCGGCTGCATGACCTTGATGCCAGCGTTCTGGAAGCTGTATTCGCCGCCTTTGGTGTACAGCACCGAGAAGGTCAGGTTGGGCGCGAAGGTATCCTTCACCGGGATGTGCACGCGGTATTGGGTGGGGCTGAGGGTATCGATTTTCAGCCAGTCGCCGCCCTTGGTCAGCAGCGCGGTGGCCTCGACCTTGTCACGCTCGAGCGACAGCAAGGCATCACTGACAGGCTCGGGGAACGTGATCAGCGCCAAGGCTTCGTCGCCCGCCTTGTACTCGGCCTTGTCGAGGGTGATCTCCACGGTACCCGGCACTGCCTTGACGCCGTCGCCAGTCACCGAATGGCCGGTGGCGCCAAGGATGCGCTGGTGTTCGTCGACGAGGCTGAGGTTGTAGGTGCCGGGCCGGTCGAAGGCAACGGTGAAGCCCTTGTCCGCCGCCCCCAGCTTGGCGCCGCCGGTGGTCTGGTCTTCCAGGCGTACCCAGGTGTAGGCCGCGGGTTTGACCGGAGTCGGCTGCTCGCTCTGGTAACTGAACGCGACCTTGTCACCCACGGCGCTGAAGCGCTCGGGGGCACCGAGCTGATACTGGGCGGCCCCCCGCTCGATGAGGATTTCCTTGGTGGTCTTGACCCGGTACGCGGCGCCGTCGCTGGCGAACACGGTGAGCATGTAGCGGCTGGGCTTTTCAGCCGCCGGCAGCTCGATGCTCGCGTAGCCCTTGGCATCGGTGGTCAGTTCAGTGCTGGTGAGTTCCACCGGGAACTGGCCCAGGTACTGCAGCTCGTTTTCCACCATCGACAATTGCTGGGCGCGCAGGCTGAGGGTGAGCTTGGCGTTGGCCACCGGCTTGCCGTCGGGGTACATGAGCAACAGTTTGCCCTTGACTGGTTCATGGGTACGGAAGTCCTGCTTGGCGAGGTCGAGGGAAATCTCGAAGTGCGGCTTGATGTATTCGGCTACCCGGAAGGCACTGCTGTAGGTCTGGTCGCGGTAAGTGAAGCGCAACTCGTACCCCCCGGCCACGGCATTGTCGGGCAACTGGAAGCGGCCCTGGGTACCGGCCTTGGCGTCCAGGTTCAGGTCCATGCCTTGCAGGGTGGTACCCGTGGCATCGATGACGCTGACGTGCACGGCACCAGCCGCGGGGTTGACCGAGTCGCGGGCGTTCTTGAATTCACGCCCCACTATTTTCATCGACACCCAGTCGCCAGGCCGGTACAGCGGCCGGTCGGTGAAGGCATAGAGCTTGGTGTCGTAGATTTCGCTGTCGTAGTAGAAGTTCTCCGAGACGAACACCCCGCCCTCGGCGTCTTCGCCAATGACAAAGGAACGCTCGGGGCTGACGTGCTTGAGGCGCAGCAAGCCGTCGTTGTCGGTCTCGCCACTGCTCATCACGCCCAGGCCGTCGGTCCAGAGCACTTTCACCTTGGGTACCGAGCTGCCTTCATGCTTGCGCGCGGCCCACACCAGCAGTTCGTCGCCGGCGATCTTGCTCACGGCCACGGTATTGGAGACGAACACCACGGTGGTGGCGCGGTACTTGCCGATCAGCGCTTCCACCAGGTACAGGCCGGGCTTCAGCTTGCCCAGGGGAATGTAGACGTTGCCAGGGGCGACACTGATGAACTCGCTGGAGGAGCCCGCCAGGTCGACGCCCTTGGGCGGTTGGATCGGCTTGGCTTGCCACAGCGGGTAGCGGAACTGGGTCACCAGCGGCAGGCCGGGAATGGGCGCGTACTGGGGCTGGGCATCGTACTGGGTGGGTGCGGCGATGGTATTGCCCATCTTCAGTTCCGGCACCTGTTCAGTCACTTCCTTGCGCGACTCGTAGGAAAACGCCCGCTGCATCACGCGCCGGGACTTGCGGTACCAATTATCCCACAGGTACGCCAGGGTGTTGGACAGCCCCTCACCCTTGAACTGGCCTTCGCTGACCACCCGATGCAGGTTCTTCTGCCGCTTGAGGAATTCCAGCGGCTGGTCGATGCGGTAGACGCGAATGTCAGCGCCACCGTAGGGCTCCATGCGGAACCGACGGTAATCACGCCCCGGTGCCTCCAGGCGCACCATGGCCTGCTCATCGGTGGCGAAACTGCTGTCGGCCAGCAGAAAAAAGCTTTCGCCCGCCAGGGGCGCGTAGTCGCTGGCCGGCACCGAGTCTTCGGCGCGCACCAGGCCCACGGGCGCCAGCAGGCACAGCAGCCACAGGCACAGGCGCACCACCAGCGCGCGGCTCATCGCAGGAAATTGAGCCGATACACACCGATGAAATTCGGGTTGGCTGCGTCGGGTATCCATCGGGTGTCCTTCCATGTCATGAGTTGCTGCACGCTTGCCGAGCGCATGCCGTTGTCGGTGGGGGTGGTGGTGCCGGTGTGATAGGCGATGTAACGGCCCATCCAGATCATCAGGTGCTGGTCGTCACCCTGGTCGAAGAACATCAGGTCGCCAGGGCGAGCCTGGTTGATGTCACGGCCTACCAGGCGGCTGTTGAACTGAACCAGCTTGATGGCATTGACGTAGGGGCCGACCTGGCCGCCGCCCTGCTGCCACTGCTGGGCCAGGCTGCGCTGGGCATCCGTGAGCGCCAGCTCTGGCGGCAGATAGCGGTTGGACAGGCCGTTGGCGCGCAACCACTTGTCATCGTGAACCTTGAGCGCTTCATTGGCGGCGAACCGCACCAGGCCCGCGCAGTCCTGTTGGTACCAGCGCGGGCTGGGGCCCTGGGTCAGTTGTTCCTGGGCGATACGCACGAACCAGGCGCGGAACACCTGACTCTGTTCGGCATCCAGCGCCGGTATGGGCGCGGCCAGCAGCCGAACGCTGAACAGCAGCGCGGCCATGCCCAGGACGAATGATTTCACAGGGCACGCCATTGCAAGGGTAGCCACTGCCAGTGCCCATCCGGCTCACTGCCCTCGGGCAAGGTCAGCGCGTATTTGCCATAGCCAGCCAACTTCTGCAGTTTGGGGATCAGGTGGGTCTGGGCGGCATTGCGAAACACCGGCTCCATGTCCTGGGGCAGGCTATCGAGTGTTTCCTGTTGCATCAGCTGTGCCAGGGATTCAGGCCCCAGGTACACGGACATCAGGGCATCCTTGGGCGCTACATCGGCCAGCGGCGCGAAGTGCTTGTCCAGGGTGGCAACGGCCTTGTCCACCAGCTTGTCGTCCAGCGAGAACAGCAGGGTCGAGCCATGGCGCGCCAGGCTGATCTTGAAAAAGCCCTTGCCGGTGATGCTGTCAGGCTTCTCGGCCTCGCGGTTGCGGTATTGGCCGAAGTTGGAACTCACCTGCCGTTGCCATTGATGGCCGTCGGCTGGCGCCTGCTCGCTGACCGCGAACTTGCCGCCAGGTACCTTGCTTTCCCACGCCCCTACCATGGAGCCGAACAGGTTGCCCAGGTCTGCGTCCAGCTTGCCGCCGTCCGCAGTGTCGAGGCCGGCTACCAGCAATGGCGTATAGAGCTTGGAGTCCGGGTACCAGCACAGGCCTGCCGCGCCGGTCATGTGGCCGGTCAGGGCCTTGGCGGCCTGTTCGTCGGCGCCCAGTTTCACCAGCAAGGGCTGTTGCTGTTCGGCAGCCAGAGGCAGCGCCACACAGGCACTGGCGCCAACCGGCATGGCTTGCCACACGGGGGCGAAATTCAGGTCCGCGCCGCTTGCCGTTTCATCCAGCGCGAGGTAGCTGTGCCAGCCCTTGTCGTCCATGTCCAGGCGCACACCGGCGAAGGTGGGTATGAAGCGCTGGTAGCCCATGGCAAGCACGCTGGAACCGATGGAAATACGCTGTTTGATTCCGCCGTCACGCGGTTTCAGGCCAAATGCCTCGGGGAACAGCTGGTTGCCGCTCAACAGCGCGGCCAGGGCCTGGGTCGACACCGCGCCCTGCGCCACTTCGCTGTCATCGGCGTGTTCGTAAAGCTTGTCGGGGTTGGACAACACCACCAGCTTGTCGCCACGGGAGGCGAACAGCAACGACCTGGTGGCGTTGTAGCTCAGGCGGTAAAGCGGGATAGCCTCCCCTGCCACTTTCAACTCACCGACCTTGCTCAGTTGCTGATCGTCCAGCGCGACATGGGCCAGTGGCTCCAGCAGTCTGGCCAGGCCGCCACGGTCCATCACCAGCAGGAAGTCCTTGAGGCGGCCATCGGCGCCGCGCCACAGGGCCACGTCGGCGGGCTGGTCGAACAGCGCTTCGATGAGGTTGTCCTGCAGCTTCAGGTCATGCTCGTAGATGATGCGCCGCAAGCTGCCGATCAGGCCCAGGCGGTCACCGTGGGTTTCGTAGTAGAAGACGAAATCCTCGGTGAGGGTGTCGCGCAGGAACGGCACGCTCAGCAGGTCGCGGGGCAACTGGCTGAGGGACCGGGTCTCCAGCAGCGCATCAGGGCGGCTGAGGCCGAACTTGTCCATGGCCAGGGCCACGGCCGGCAAGGCGGGCTTGTGCAGGAACCAGCCCATGCCGCCCGCTACCGCGGCCACTAGGCACAGGCCGGCGGCCAGCAGCAGGTTGCGGCGCTTGCCGGTGCTGGAAGGTGACGGCGCCGCGGGTGTGGCGGCCGGTACAGCGGTGTTTTCGCTCATGTTCGCAAAGCCCGATTCATCCATGCGGTGCAGGGTTCAATAAGTGAAGGTCTTGACCAGCAGCAGGTCGCCGATGGCGCGCAAGGGCACGATGAAGCTCTCGCGTTTTTCATTGACGGTGTTTTCGTTGAGCACCAGGTTGATCTGCGAGGTGATCACCTCGTTCTGGTTGCCGCGCTCCTCGAAGTTATAGCCGCCATTACTGTAGTTGCCCCAGTAGTTGACGTAGACCAGATAAGTGCCGTGCATCGGCGCGGTCATGGTGAACATCTCCGGGCCGGGCCCGTCGACGCTGTCGGTGTCCAGGCCCCCGCCGTTGCTCAATACCGGGTTGGCGTAGAAGGCGTGCTGGCCGTCGGGGGTGATGATGTGCAGGTCGAGTTCGGCCTTGGGGTCATCCCAGGCCAGGAAGATGCGAATGCGTGCGGGCGTGCGCTGGTCGTTGGCTTCGTAGAATTGCACGCGCTTGAGCGACTTGCCTTCGCTGCTGCGCACCTCGACGCTGTTGGAGCCCGCCCCGAAGGCGTAGGGCCGGGCGAAGCGGCCTTGTTCGTCGGTATACAGACTCAGGGCGTTGCCGTTCACGGCCAGGGTGTGGGGCTGGCGCACGGCTGAAGTGGCCTTGATCTGGCCCTCGATCATGCTGCGGTTGCGCTGGATACCACGGTCGATGGGCGGCGTGGGATAGGCCACGCGCGGGTTCTCGGTGCGGTCGAGCAGGCCGAAATAACGCCAGCCACCCACGGGGCTGTCGAGGGTGGCCGTGGTGTCCGCCAGGGCGCTGGATGCCCAGAAGATGGCGCTCAACCAGAGAAGAAATCGCATGGGTGCTTCCTGCAATGCATGATGATGAGTGTCTATTCCCGGACACCCTTTATAGCCCGTTTTCAAGGCGGGCGAAGATTAACCAGTTGCCTGATGTTTAACAATCGGCCACACGCCGGAAATGTCGAGCAGTGCTCATCCTCCGGTGACGATGCGCTTGCCCTGGCGGGCGCCAATGGAGCCCGCCTGGCCATCCCGCTGCTTGCCCGTGCGGGCTTCGCTGATCAGCCCGGGAATCAATGCCCCTTCCGGCAGGTGTTTCCAGAAACGGCTGGGCAGGTGCCCCTGCATGGCACGGGTGTTGAGCCGCGCCGGGTTGAATATGTGGCTGTAATAGGTCAGCCACAGTTCGCCATGAGGGTCTTCGGCCTGCTGCGCCATCTGCTGCCATGCCACGGGGCACTGGCGCTGGTAGTGCAGTTGTTCACCGTCGTAGTAAACGCCATCCCGAGGTGTAGCAATAAGCCAGCGGTGACGACCCATGCGCCCGATGAAGTGCGCGCTGGCACTTTCCAGGATGTCGTGGGCCGGTTCGTGCCAAGCCACGTATTCTGGCTGGCCTGCCGCGCCCTCGGCCGGCGCAAGGGCCACGAAGCGCACGAAGGCGTGCAGGTGATGGGCCTCACGGGAAACCTGTTTCAAGCGCCGATGCAGCTCGCTGCCCAGGCTGTCGCCGGCAAGCATCGCGGTGCGATCACCATGGCTCACCCGCCACAGCACTTCATACAGCAGGCTCCAGCGCTGCTGGCCACGGTAGCGGGCGGCCGCTTCCAACTGTTCGACCAGCGCCAGCGGAATTCGCGCCTGGAACGGCCCGGGGGTGGCAGGCAGGTCCTGGTCGGTGGCGAACAGGTCCACGGTTTCCCAACTGACCTGGCTGGGGTCTACCCCGTGGCTGAGCAACCAGCGTGCCTGTTGGCGCCAGGTGGCGAACAGGTCGTCGCAGTCCAGGCAGATCATCCCCATAACCCCATCTGCTGGGGCGCCGGGCGGTCGCGCAATTGTTCGCGCAACAGGTGGCTGCTGCTCTCGGCCTGGCGTGGATGGTAGTCACTGGTGATCAGGAATGGCTTGGCCTTGGCCAACACGCAGCGCAGACGTGTGAGGTCTTCGTAGCGAATGCGGCGCTGGCGGCGCAGCTCCACCAGACGCTGAGTGGTACGAATGCCGATGCCGGGGATACGCGCGATCAAGGCAGGTTCGGCACGGTTGAGATCCAGGGGAAACACATCGCGGTGTTCCAGCGCCCAGGCCAGCTTGGGGTCGATGTCCAGCGCCAGGTGGCCGGGGCCCTGAAAAAGCTCACCGGCCTTGAAGCCATAGCCGCGCAACAGGAAATCGGCCTGATACAGACGGTGTTCGCGCATCAGTGGCGGCGCAGCCAGGGGCACGCTCTTGGGGCTGTTGGGAATCGGGCTGAACGCCGAGTAGTACACCCGCTTGAGCTTGAAATTGCCGTACAGGCTCTCGGCGCTGTGCAGGATGGTGCTGTCATCGGTGTCGTCGGCACCCACGATCATCTGGGTGCTCTGCCCGGCCGGGGCGAAGGACGGCGCCCTGGGCTCGTTGACCACCGCCTCGCGGCCGACATGAATGGTGCTCATGGCCTGGCGAATGGAGCTGACCTGCTTTTCCGGCGCCAGCGTCTGCAGGCTGGCGTCGGTGGGCAGTTCGATATTGACGCTGAGGCGGTCGGCGTAGCGGCCAGCTTCTTCGATCAGGCGCGGGTCGGCTTCGGGAATGGTCTTGAGGTGGATATAGCCGCGAAATTCATGCTCTTCGCGTAGCAGTCTGGCCACGCGCACCAGTTGCTCCATGGTGTAGTCGGCGGAGCGGATGATACCGGAGCTCAGGAACAGTCCGCTGATGCAATTGCGCCGGTAGAAATCCAGGGTCAGGGTGACGACTTCCTCCGGCGTGAAGCGCGCCCGGGGCACGTCGCTGGAGCGGCGGTTGACGCAGTACTGGCAGTCGAACAAACAGAAGTTGGTGAGCAGGATCTTGAGCAGCGACACGCAGCGCCCGTCCGGCGTATAGCTGTGGCAGATGCCCATGCCATCGGTGGCGCCCAACCCGGCCTTGCCTTCGGAGCTGCGCTTGGGCGCGGCGCTGCTGGCGCATGAAGCGTCATACTTGGCGGCGTCGGCGAGGATGCTGAGTTTCTCGATCAGCTGCATGGGTTTTCTCGGCACTGTTTTTATATACAGTAAGGCAGGCGCATGGGGCACTCAAGAAATTTGCGCTGCACTGGCGAAAAAGTGACCAACGGCGCCAACCTGCAACAGTGTTTTGCAACCACTGATTTGCCCGTGGCGCCCTGCTCTGCTAGTGTCGCGCGGTTTGAACCCTGTCGAGAGAGCCGCCATGGCCCGTAAGAAAGCTTCCGTGGATTTCGAGCAATCGCTGGCCGATCTGCAAACCCTGGTCGAGCGTCTGGAAAACGGCGAATTGTCGCTGGAAGATTCCCTGGCCGCCTTTGAACAAGGCATTGGCCTGACCCGCGACTGCCAGGCCGCGCTGGCCCAGGCCGAACAGAAGGTGCAAGTGCTGCTCGAACGCGACGGGGAGCTGACCCAAGAGCCCTTTGACGCGGAACAGCCCGAATGATCAGCACTTACCAGGCCACCTGCCAGGCACGTGTCGATGGCGCCCTGAATAGCCTGTTCACCGCGCCCGCCCCTGAGCTGGCGCGGCTTTACGAAGCCATGCGCTACAGCGTGATGAACGGCGGCAAGCGCGTGCGCCCTCTGCTGGTGTATGCGGCCTGCGAAGCCTTGGGCGCGCCGGCCGAGCATGGCAATGGCGCCGCCTGCGCGGTGGAATTGATTCATGCCTATTCGCTGGTGCACGACGACCTGCCGGCCATGGACGATGACGACCTGCGCCGCGGCCAGCCCACGACTCACAAGGCTTTCGACGAAGCCTGCGCGATCCTGGCCGGTGACGGGCTGCAAAGCATGGCCTTCGGTGCGCTGCTGGATGATCGCCTGAGCCCTCAGAACGAGGCCCTGCGCTTGCAGATGGCCATGGTCCTGGCCAAGGCCGCGGGCCCCGCCGGCATGGTCGGCGGCCAGGCCATCGACCTGGGGTCGGTGGGCAAGAAGCTCGACCAGAACGCCCTCGAGTTCATGCACCGGCACAAGACCGGCGCCCTGATCGAGGCCAGTGTGCAACTGGGTGCGCTGGCCAGCGGTCGGGCCACGCCTGAACAGCGCGAGGCACTGAAGACTTATGCACAGGCCATCGGCCTGGCGTTCCAGGTTCAGGACGATATTCTGGACGTGGAAAGCGACACCCAGACCCTGGGCAAGCGCCAGGGCGCAGACATCGCCCGCGACAAGCCGACCTACCCGGCGCTGCTGGGCCTGGACCTGGCCAAGGCCTATGCCCTGCAGCTGCGCGACCAGGCGCTGGAGGCCCTGCGGCCCTTTGACGCAGCAGCCGAACCGCTGCGCGAACTGGCCCGTTACATTGTCGAACGTCGCAGTTGAACAACCCGGCGCCAACCACCCGATGCGTCATCGCGTGGGCAGTCGGCGCTGCATAGGTTAAACTGCCGCCACTTCATATCTATAACGATTCGCCTGATGCCCACGACGTTTCAAGAGATTCCCCGCGAACGCCCGCTGACGCCCCTGCTGGACCGTGCCGACACGCCGGCCGGGCTGCGCCACCTGGGTGAAGCCGAGCTGGAAACCCTGGCCGATGAACTGCGCCAGGAGTTGCTCTATACCGTTGGCCAGACCGGCGGGCACTTCGGTGCCGGCCTGGGCGTCATCGAACTGACGATTGCGCTGCATTACGTCTTCGACACGCCAGACGACCGCCTGGTGTGGGACGTGGGCCATCAGGCCTACCCGCACAAGATCCTGACCGGTCGTCGCGAGCGCATGGCCAGCCTGCGCCAGAAGGACGGCCTCGCGGCCTTCCCGCGGCGTAGCGAGAGCGAGTACGACACCTTCGGCGTCGGCCACTCCAGCACGTCCATCAGTGCCGCCCTGGGCATGGCCATCGCCGCGCGCCTGCAGAACAGCGGGCGCAAATCCATCGCCGTGATCGGTGATGGCGCACTGACTGCCGGCATGGCCTTCGAGGCGTTGAACCACGCACCCGAGGTCAACGCCGACATGCTGGTGATCCTCAACGACAACGACATGTCGATCTCGCGCAACGTCGGTGGCCTGTCCAACTACCTGGCGAAGATCCTGTCCAGCCGCACCTACGCCAGCATGCGCGAAGGCAGCAAGAAAGTGCTGTCGCGCCTGCCAGGCGCCTGGGAGATTGCCCGCCGTACCGAAGAATACGCCAAGGGCATGCTGGTACCCGGCACCCTGTTCGAAGAGCTGGGCTGGAACTACATCGGCCCCATCGACGGCCACGACCTGCCCACCCTGGTGGCTACCCTGCGCAACATGCGAGACCTCAAGGGCCCGCAGTTCCTGCATGTGGTCACCAAGAAGGGCAAGGGCTTCGCGCCGGCCGAAGTGGACCCGATCGGCTACCACGCCATCACCAAGCTGGAGCCGTTGAACGCGCCCGCCGCGCCGAAGAAAGCCACGGGGCCGAAGTACTCCGCGGTATTCGGCCAGTGGCTGTGCGACATGGCCGCCGCCGACGAACGCCTGGTGGGCGTTACCCCGGCGATGAAGGAAGGCTCGGACCTGGTCGACTTCAGCGAACGCTACCCCGAGCGCTATTTCGACGTGGCCATCGCCGAGCAGCACGCGGTGACCCTGGCCGCGGGCATGGCCTGCGAAGGCGCCAAGCCGGTGGTGGCTATCTATTCCACCTTCCTGCAGCGCGGCTATGACCAGTTGGTGCATGACGTGGCGGTGCAGAACCTCGACGTGCTGTTTGCCATCGACCGCGCCGGCCTGGTGGGCGAAGATGGGCCGACCCACGCCGGCAGCTTCGACCTGTCGTACCTGCGCTGCATTCCGGGCATGGTGATCATGACCCCGAGCGACGAGAACGAACTGCGCAAGATGCTCACCACCGGGCACCTGTTCCCGGGCCCGGCCGCAGTGCGCTACCCCCGTGGCACCGGCCCCAACGCGCCTATCGAGGCAGGCCTGGAGCCGCTGGAAATCGGCAAGGGTATCATTCGCCGCCAAGGCAGCAAGACGGCCTTGCTGGTGTTCGGCGTGCAATTGGCCGAAGCCCTGAAAGTGGCCGAGAAACTCGACGCCACCGTGGTCGACATGCGCTTCGTCAAGCCACTGGATGAGGCCATGGTGCGCGACATCGCTGCCCGTCATGAACTGCTGGTGACCGTCGAGGAAAACAGCATCATGGGCGGCGCCGGTGCCGCGGTCAGCGAGTTCCTGGCCCGCGAGAACCTGCTCAAGCCCGTGCTGCACCTGGGGCTGCCGGATACGTACGTGGAACACGCCAAACCCGCCCAGATGCTGGCCGAATGCGGCCTGGACGAGGCCGGCATCGAAGCCGCCGTGGCCCGGCGCCTGCAACTGCTCGGTCTCTGAGCCAGACTTCCCGGGCGTCCTCACAGGGCCCCGGGAAGCGCATTGCAAGGACACGCCATGCGCCCCGCCCTGCTGCTGCCCCTCGCCCTGCTGTGCCCGCCGGACGCTTTTGCCGACGATGAGCCGTTGAAGCTGGCCGACACGCTGGTGACTGCCAACCGGCAGCGCGAATCCCGCGACACCAGTACCAGCGCCAGCACCGTGTTCACACGAGCCGATATTGATCGCCTGCAGCCCGACAGCGTCGTTGACCTGCTCAACCGCGTGCCTGGGGTACAGGTGGCCCAAAGCGGCGGTCGCGGCAGCCTGCCGGGGATCTTCGTTCGCGGCATGCAATCCTCCCAGACCCTCGTACTGGTGGATGGGGTGCGGGTGGCCACGGCCACGTCGGCCGACAGCAACCTGCAACACCTCGGCGTCGACCAGATCGAACGGGTGGAGGTGTTGCGTGGTGCCCGTTCGGCAATTCATGGCGCCGACGCCATGGCAGGGGTAATCCAGATCTTTACCCGCCGCGCCGATCAATCGGGGTTGCAGGGCCGCGTGCGCGTGGCGGCTGGCAGTGAAGGGCGCTGGCAGCACGACCTCGGGCTATCCGGGGCCGATGACGACAGCCGCTTCGCTCTCAGCGCCGGGCTGGACGAAAGCGCGGGCATCAACCGAACCCATGCATCGTTTGCCAGCGACCAGGACCATGACGCCTACCGCAACCGGTCCCTGAGCTTGACCGCCAGCCATTATTTCACCGACGACCTGGAGGCTGGGTTCAACCTGCTGGATAACCAGGGCAAGAACGAGTACGACAACCCTTTTGGCCGTTTTGACCCCGCACGCCTCACCTCGGTCGGGCAAAAACCCTACAGCGACTTTCAGCTGAGCAGTTTCGGCACTTATGTCGACGCCCGCCTCACCGAGCGGTGGAAGAGCCGCGTGGAACTGGGCCATAGCGAGAACAGGGAAATATCGCGCGACACCCTCAGCGACGAGCATTCCGTGTTCAATACCTACCGCGACTCGCTTGGCTGGCAGAACACCCTGCGCCTGGATGAACGTCACACTCTGCTGGCGGGTGTGGACATGTTCCAGGACAGGGTCAACAGCAGCACCGCTTTCGATGAGGACAGCCGTTGGAACCGCGCGGCGTTCGTACAGCACAGCTATCGCGGCGACAGCTTCGGGACCCAGGTCGGCTGGCGCCGCGACGTGAATCAGCAGTTCGGTGGGCAGAACACCTGGAGCGCGGCACTGACCTGGTTCGTCAACCGCAGCAATGACCTGGTGCTGTCCTACAGCGAAGGCTTCCGTGCACCGACGTTCAACGATCTCTATTACCCGGGCTACAGCAACCCGAACCTCACACCGGAGCATTCGAAGAGCCATGAGCTGCAGTGGCGCAGCCGCCTGAGCGATACCACGCGCCTGGAGACCTCGCTGTACCGTATCGACCTTAGCGACGCCATCGTGCTGGACAGCAACTTTTTGCCGCAGAACATTGGCCACGCGCGTATCAACGGTGCCGAGGGCGTCTTGCGCCAGCAAGTCCTCGGCTGGGAAAGCGCCCTGAGCGTAGCGGTGATCGACCCCCGCGACCGCGACAGCGGCCATACCTTGACCCGCCGGGCCCGACGCACGTTGAATTGGGAGCTGGACCGGCGCTTCGGGGCACTGGGCGTCGGCATGACCTGGCAAGCGGTGAGCCGCAGTTATAACGACGCCTCCAACCAGCAAAGGATCGGCGGGTACGCGGTGATGGGGTTACGCGGCAGCTGGGCGGTGACGCCCCAGGTCAAGATCGACCTGAAGGTAGATAACGTGTTCGATCGCCAGTACAGCCGGGTGCTGTACGAGTTTGATGGGCAGGCGCATAAGTATCGAGAGCAGGGACGCGCCTGGACCATTGGGCTGACGTGGCAGCCAGCGCTCTAGGCGCGGGCTTTCGGGAAAATCCTGGTTGCGTGGCGACCCCTTCCCATCAGGTGTGCGACGCCATTTTGCGGCAAAGCGATTCAACGGCATCGATCATCGCGGCACTGGGGCGCTCCAGCGCACCATCGCTTGTCCACACCCTTCCTGCCTTGACCGCCTCTACCTTCGGCCAGGCACGCCAGGCATCAGCCTGGGCCTGGTCCGGCACCAGTATCACCTGGGGGTCGCGCTGCAACACCGATTCGATGCTCACCTGCGGTGCCGGTACGCGCAGTTCATTGAAAATGTTTTCCCCACCACACACCCGCAGCGCATCGCTGATGATCTGCTGGCCACCCAGCGTGAAAAGCGGCTTGTCCCACACTTGGTAGAACACCCGCAACGGTACCTGCCGGCGGTAACGCACGCTGAGCGCCGCCAGCCGTTGTCGGATACCGGTGGCAAGGCGCTGCCCGCGCTCGGACGCCCCCAGATGCTGGCCCACCACTTCGATCTGCCCTGCGAGCTCGTCGAGGGTATGCGGATCTACCACCAACGTGGCAATGCCCAGACGCTGGAGCTGATCGCGCTGGGCCGCCCCGACGCTGCCCGGCCACAGCAACAGCAGGTCGGGCTTGAGCGCCAGCAAGGCTTCGCTATTGAGTTGGCCGTAATGCCCGACCGACGCCACCTGGGCCAGGCCTGCAGGCCGCGGGCCGGCGTCGAGCATGCCCACCAGGCGCTGCTGCGCCCCCAGTTCAACGACGATTTGCGTCAAGGAAGGCGCCAGGCTGACCACCCGCTGCGCCGCCGACGCCACGGTGCAGAACAACAGGCAAAAAATCAGCCCCCAGCGCGTCAGGCGCGCTGACGGGGAATGCCGTGCCGGCACGATGTTGCCACTGGTTGACGGTCCGCCTGTAGCAGGCTCACGCCTGGCCAACCTCACTCTGGTGTTCGTTGCCCATCATGTGCCCCAACTTCCCGGCCTTGGTGGCCAGGTAGTGTTTGTTGTGGGGGTTGTGGCCAGTGTGCAGCGGCACGCGCTCGGCCACCACGATGTTCATGTTGGTCAGGGCCTTGACCTTGCGCGGGTTGTTGGTCATCAGCCGCAGGGACTTGACCCCCAGGTGTTCCAGCATTGGGAGGCACATGGCGTAATCACGCTGGTCGGCGGCGAAGCCCAGGCGCTCGTTGGCCTCGACGGTATCAGCGCCGCCATCCTGCAGCTCATAGGCGCGGATCTTGTTCAACAGGCCGATGCCGCGGCCCTCCTGGCGCAAGTACAACAACACGCCACGGCCTTCGCGCGCGATGGCCTGCAGGGCAGCTTCCAGTTGCGAACCGCAGTCGCAACGCTGGCTGAACAGGGCATCACCGGTCAGGCACTCGGAATGCAGACGACCCAGCACGGGTTCGCCGTCGGCTACATCGCCCAGGCTCAGCACAACGTGCTCGCGGCCGGTGGCTTCGTCGAGGAAACCGTGCATGGTGAATTGCGCAAAAGGCGTTGGCAGCTTGGAAGCGGCGACGAAAACGACGGGCACCGTGTGCTCCTATCAAATATCTGACGTGAAAATTGACCCAGGGCAGCATTGTAACAGCAGCTTACGGACGGCGCTTAGGCTGAATTATTGGGGCTAAAGATCAGGAAGTTTGATCGCTTATGGCGTAAAGGGATAAGGCTGGTTCCAGCGGGCGAAGATTGGCCGCAGCCCACCACCGGGCACCAGCTCGTCCATGCGCTGATCGAACAGCGCCATCAGGGCCCGGCCTCTCGGGCTGTCGGCAAAGCCGACGAACAATGGCAGCTCCGCGATATGCGTGAGCTTGAACTGCCCCGGATTGTCGGCCTCCTTGAGAATACCGTCGGCCTCGGTGAAGGCGTCGATGTAATAGTCGGCGCGGTCGTGAACCAGCATCGAGAGGATGCCAGTGCGGCGCTGCACTTCGTTGTACTGGTGAATGGCGGGCAGGTAGCGTTCGAAACCGTAGCCACGCACCCAGGCCAAGCGGTAACGACCGATGGTGTTCAGCGTAGGCGCTGGCTTGTCTGCCAGCCCCAGCGCGTAGATATGGTCAGTGTCGTAGTGCCAACGGGGGTAGAGCGTGTTGGCGACCTCGTCATGGTAAGAGCCGACCCAGGCATCGGCCTCGCCTCGCTGCACCAACCCCATGGAACGGGTATACGGTGCGCTGCGGGTGTGGATCTGAACCCCGGCAGGCTCGAACACCTTGCGCAGTATGTCCCAGCCCAGGCCCGTGCCGTCGGCATTGGTGTAGTCGCTCCACTCTTCGCTGACGACGGTTATCTGTGCCGGTGGCGGCTCGGAAGCGGCCACGCGGGCTACCGCCAGCAGGCCCAGCACCATCACCAGAATCCTTTTGACCATCGCCCTGCTCCCTGTCAAACGAAGTGCCACCCCCAGACTACCGCCTGCATGGCCAGCCAGGCGAACAGGCCGGCCAAGACGTCATCAAGCATGATGCCCAAGCCCCCGTGCACATGCCGGTCGACCCAACTGATCGGCCAGGGCTTGAGTATGTCGAAAAAACGGAACAGCAGAAAACCCACCAGCAGCCATTCCCACCCTTGGGGTACCAGCCACAGGGTTATCCACATGCCCACCATTTCGTCCCAGACGATACCTTCGTGGTCATGCACTCCCAGGTCGTCCGCCACCTTGCCGCACAGCCAGAAGCCGAACAGCAGGGTGATGCCCAGCATCAGCCAGTAGCCCCAGCCGGGCAGCATCTGCCACAGGGGCATGAACGGAATGGCCACCAATGACCCCCAGGTACCGGGCGCCCTGGGCAGCGTACCGGAACCGAAGCCGAAGGCCATGAAATGCCAGGGGTTGCGCCACACCGACGGAACTGCGTTCTCTGCCAGGGCCTGGTTGGAGGGGTGTGTCACGGCGTCTCCCGAAAATGTTGGTAGCCCCGCACAACCGGGGTGATGTCACGGCCGGCGCCGTCCAGCAGGCTGACGCCCTGCCCCGCGCGTACCTGGCCCACCACATGAATCGGCCAGCCATCGGCCCGCAGGCTGTCAAGGTGCCGGGGTGGCAGGCTGAACACCAGCACGTAGTCATCCCCTCCGGTGAGCGCCGCGTTCTGCGCGCCTTCGCGGCCGCAAAACGCCACCAGCGCATCCGACAGCGGCATGGCCTCGAGCTCCAGCGCCAGCGCCACGGCGGAGGCCGAGGCAATATGCCCGCAGTCAGCCAGCAGGCCGTCGGAGATATCCATGGCGGCGGTGGCCTTGCCGCGCAGGGCCTGGCCCAGGCCGAATTGCGGCGGGGGCGACCAGTAATGGGCCAACAGCGGCCCGGCCACCACAGCCGGCGCCTGGGCCTGGCCCAGCACCAACGGCAAGGCACCGGCAGCGTCGCCCAACACCCCGCCCACGCACAGCAGGTCGCCCGGCTGGGCGCCACTGCGCAGCAGCGCCTGCCCGGCGGGTACAGCGCCGAACACGGTAACGGTCAGGCTCAATGGCCCACGGGTGGTGTCCCCGCCGATCAGGCTCAGGCCACATTGCCGGGCCATGCGGTTCAGGCCCTCGGCAAACGGCTGCAGCCAGCCTTCGGCCACAGACGGCAAGGTCAGCGCCAGGGTAAAGCCCAGTGGGGAAGCGCCCATGGCCGCCAGGTCACTGGCAGCCACCGCCAGCGCGCGCTGGCCGAGCAGAAGGGGGTCGGCAGGGTCGGGGAAATGCACCCCGGCTACCAGGGTGTCGGTCGACACGGCCAACTGCTGGCCGGCTGGCAGGGCCAGCAGGGCGCAGTCATCGCCAATGCCGAGCGCCACCCCGTCGCCGCCCTGCGCACAGGGCGCGGCGGCGAAGAAGTGTCGGATAAGCTCAAACTCGCCCATGGTCTGCAAGCGCGTGGATCAGCGCTTGAACGCCTTCACTTCGGCGGCGCGGACATTCGGCGCCACCTTGTCCAGCACGCCGTTGACGAACTTGTGGCCGTCGGTGGAACCGAAGACCTTGGCCAGTTCGATACCTTCGTTGATGACCACGCGGTACGGCACGTCGACACGTTTGAGCAATTCCCAGGTGGACAGGCGCAGCACGGCCAGTTCAACCGGGTCCAGCTCTTCCAGGGCCAGGTCCATGCACGGCTTCAGCACGGCATCGATCTCGGTCTTGCTGGCAGGAACGCCGTGCAGGATCTCGCGGAAGTAGGCGCCGTCAACGTCGGTGAAGTCGTTGTCGACCCGGAACTGCGCTTCGATCTCGTTCAGCGAGTGGCTTGCCATGTGCCATTGGTACAGGGCTTGGGTCGCCAGCTTGCGGGCTTCACGGCGCTTCATGCTCTTGGAAGGCTTGCCAGCATCCGCAGGTTTTGGATCGCGCGGGTTGAAACGATCGCTTTCGTCGGAAATCACTTGGCCTCCAACTGCGACAGCAGGCTGACCATTTCCAGGGCGGACAGGGCCGCTTCGGCGCCCTTGTTGCCGGCCTTGGTGCCGGAACGCTCGATGGCCTGCTCGATGGAATCAACGGTCAGCACGCCGAAGGCGACCGGCACGCCGAATTCCATGGAAACCTGGGACAGGCCCTTGGTGCATTCGCCAGCCACGTATTCGAAGTGCGGGGTGCCGCCACGAATGACCGCGCCCAGGGCGATGATCGCGTCGTACTCGCTCTGCTGAGCGACCTTCTGCGCAACCAGCGGGATCTCGAAGGCGCCAGGCGCACGGATGATGGTGATGTCGCTTTCGCTGATACCGTGGCGAACCAGGGCATCAACCGCGCCGCTCACCAGGCTTTCGACGACGAAGCTGTTGAAACGGCCAACCACCAGGGCATAGCGACCTTTGGGGGCAATGAAGGTACCTTCGATGGTCTTCAGGGTCATTCGGTGAGTCTCGTCTTAAAGAGCAAGGACGCCAGGGGCGCCCTATGGGGGTAATGGTTCACGAACAAGCACGTACGGGGTCACTGAAAACCATAGCGCTGGCCTGGCAATCTGGCGACCCTCTTACCGGTGTTTATTCGGAGGGCACGTATTCTACTACTTCCAGATCGAATCCGGATATCGCATTGAACTTCATTGGCGAACTCATCAGGCGCATCTTGCGCACGCCCAGGTCGCGAAGGATCTGGGAACCGGCCCCGACGATGCTGTAGGTAGTCGGTTTTTTCACCGGCGCGCTTTCGCTGGTTTCGCGTATATGCGCCAGCAGCACATCGCCGTCCACCGGGTTGCCCAGCAACAGCACCACGCCGCTGCCGGCCTCGGAAACCGCGCTCATGGCGGCCCGCAGGCTCCAGCGGCCAGGCTGCCTGACCATCAGCAGGTCGCGCAGCGGGTCCATGTTGTGCACCCGTACCAGGGTCGGTTCCTCGGCGCAGATAGTGCCCAAGGTGAGGGCCATGTGCACGTCGCCTTCCACCGAATCGCGGTAGGTGACCAGGTTGAACTGGCCCAGTTCGCTGTCGAGCGGCTGCTCGGCAATCCGCTGAACGGTACGTTCGTGGATCATGCGGTAGTGGATCAGGTCGGCGATGGTGCCGATCTTGATGCCGTGCTCGGCGGCGAAAGCTTCCAGTTCGGCGCGACGGGACATGGTGCCGTCGTCGTTCATCACTTCGCAGATCACGCCGCTGGGCTCGAAACCGGCCATGCGCGCCAGGTCGCAGGCGGCCTCGGTGTGGCCGGCACGGGCCAGGGTACCGCCGGCCTGAGCCATCAGCGGGAAGATGTGGCCTGGGCTCACGATGTCTTCAGCCTTGGCGTCCCTGGCAGCGGCCGCTTGCACGGTACGCGCGCGGTCGGCGGCGGAGATGCCGGTGGTAACGCCCTCGGCGGCTTCGATGGACACGGTGAACTTGGTACCGAAACCCGAACCGTTGCGCGGCGCCATCAACGGCAGCTTGAGCAACTCGCAGCGCTCGCGGGTCATGGGCATGCAGATCAGGCCACGGGCGTGCTTGGCCATGAAGTTGATGTGCTCGGCCTGGCAGCATTCGGCGGCCATGATCAGGTCGCCTTCGTTTTCCCGGTCTTCGTCATCCATGAGGATGACCATCTTGCCCTGGCGGATATCTTCCACCAGCTCTTCAATCGTATTGAGCGCCACGCGGCACCCCCTATGTCAGGACTTCAGGTAACCGTTGGCGGCCAGGAAGCTTTCGCTGATGCCACCGCTGGATGGCTCGGCGGCCTTGTCGCCCAGCAGCAGGCGCTCCAGGTAACGGGCCAGCAGGTCCACTTCCAGGTTGACCTTACGGCCAGCGCGGTAGTCGGCCATGATGGTTTCGGCCAGGGTGTGCGGAACGATGGTCAATTCGAACTCGGCGCCATCGACGGCGTTCACGGTCAGGCTGGTGCCGTCGACGGTGATCGAGCCCTTGTGGGCGATGTACTTGGCCAGCTCTTTGGGGGCACGGACACGGAACTGGATGGCACGGGCGTTTTCTTCACGCGAGACCACTTCGCCAACACCGTCGACGTGGCCGCTGACCAGGTGGCCGCCCAGGCGCGAGCTTGGTGTCAGAGCCTTTTCCAGGTTGACCCGGCTGCCGGCCTTCAAGTCATGAAATGCGGTGCAGTCCAGGGTTTCGCGGCTGACGTCGGCCCAGAAGCCATCGCCCGGCAGCTCGACGGCCGTCAGGCACACGCCGTTGACGGCGATGCTGTCACCCAGTTTGACGTCGGCAAGGTCCAGCTTGCCGGTCTCTACGTAAACACGTACGTCGCCGCCTTTGGGGGTCAACGAACGGATGCTGCCGATGGATTCGATAATGCCGGTGAACATGGATCCTCCTACGGAACCGGGCCTGCGCTGGGCGCGAGGCTGAAATTATACGCTTGGCGCCTTGGCAGGTACCGCGATGACTCGCCAGTCAGCCCCCACGGCACGCATTTCAATGATTTCAAGGTGTGGCGCCTGGCTCATGCGGGCCAACGGCCAGTCCAGCAACGGGCGGGCGCTGGAGCCCAGGAACTTGGCGGCGACGAATATCTGGTACTCATCCACCAGCCCGGCCTGGGCGAACGCGCCCGCCAACGTGGGCCCGGCCTCGACCAGGACCTCACTGGCACCGCGCGCCGCCAGCGCCTCAAGCAGAGCCTGAAGGCCGACGTGGCCCCCGGGGCCAGCGATCTCCAGGAGCTCGTGGCCCTGCTGCTGATAACGCGCGGCCGCGCCGCTGCCTGGGCAGGTGACCACCAGGGCGGAACCGGCCTGGAAGAAAGGCGCGTCCAGAGGCACCCGTAACCGGCCGTCGATCAACACCCGCAGCGGCGGCCGCTCAGTGGCCAGCGCGGTGGCCTCGGGGTCCAGGCCCAGCTCGCTGGCACGCACGGTCATGCGCGCACCGTCAGCCAGCACGCTGTCGGCACCGGTCAGCACCACGCTGGACCGTGCCCGCAGGCGTTGCACCGCAGAGCGTGCTGCCGGCCCGGTGATCCATTGGCTTTCTCCACTGGCCATGGCCGTGCGGCCGTCCAGGCTCATGGCCAGCTTGACCCGCACGAACGGCAGGCCATGCTCCATGCGCTTGAGGAAGCCAGGGTTGAGCGCCCGCGCCTCGCCTTCCAGCACACCGCTGTGCACAGCGATGCCGGCATCATTCAGGCGCCGCAGGCCACGGCCGGCCACTTGTGGATTGGGGTCCTGCATGGCCGCCACCACCCGCGCCAGCCCGGCGTTGACCAGGGCATCGGCACAGGGCGGCGTGCGGCCATGGTGGCTGCACGGTTCCAGAGTGACGTAGGCGGTGGCGCCACGGGCCAGCTCGCCGGCCTGGCGCAAGGCATTCACTTCGGCATGGCCTTCGCCGGCGCGCACATGCCAGCCCTCGCCCACCACCTGGCCATCGCGCACGATCACGCAACCGACACGGGGGTTGGGGTGGGTGGTGTACTGGCCGCGGCGCGCCAGCTCGATGGCGCGGGCCATGTAATGTGCATCGAGGACGGCTTGCTCGCTGGTCATGATCACTCCTTGGACGGTTCGCGGGCCAGGCGATCGATTTCCTCGCGGAATTCGTCCAGGTCCTGGAAACGGCGGTACACCGAGGCGAAGCGAATGTAGGCGACTTCATCGAGTTTCTGCAGCTCGGCCATCACCAGTTCGCCGACGACCAGCGATTTGACCTCGCGCTCGCCGGTGGCGCGCAGCTTGTGCTTGATGTGGGCCAGGGCCGCTTCCAGCCGCTCGACGCTGACCGGGCGCTTTTCCAGCGCCCGCTGCATGCCGGCGCGCAATTTTTCTTCGTCGAAGGGTTGGCGGCTGCCGTCCTGCTTGATCAGGCGGGGCAAAACCAGTTCGGCGGTTTCGAAGGTGGTGAAACGCTCACCGCAGGCCAGGCATTCGCGACGACGGCGTACTTGCTCGCCCTCGGCGACCAGTCGCGAGTCGATGACCTTGGTGTCGTTGGCACCGCAGAAGGGACAGTGCATGGTGGCAGGCAACAAAAAATGGGAGGGCCATGGTAGCGCATCCCACTGGCAAGACAAGCCAAAGCCTTTGCGGTATACAGAGGTAATTTATTGCGATGGATCTGCCAATGCCCCTACGCCCCCTTGTTTTGCTGAGCCTGGTCGCCCTGTTGGCGGCCTGTGGCAGCGATAAGCCCAAACCCGTTGCCCCCGTGGCACCGGCCCCCAAAGCCGCGGTGGCCGGGCCCGAACCCCTGGGCCCGCTGCCCGCCTACCAGCGTGAACTGACCGGCACCCTGTTGGGCGCCCCTGCTGGCGCCGAGGTAGAACTGGCACTGTTGGCGGTGGATGAGCGCGGCCGGCCGCAGAAACTGCTGGCCAGCAGCAAGCAGACCGGCACCAGCAAGCCACTGCCCTTCCAGCTGCGGTTCAACCCGGAGGCCTTTCCCAGCAACCTGCGGGTCGAACTGCGCGGGCGTGCCAGCCAGTCCGGCATTCTGATCCTGCACCTGCCGGCCGTGCCGGTTGACCAACCCACTACCCAGTCCCTGGGCCAACTGCAATTGCTGCAGGCACCATGAAGAGATTGCAACAGGCGCTTGGCGACTTGCTGGGCGACGCCCGTCTGGTACCCACTGCGCTGCCCGGCACGGATATTCGCCTGTGGCTGCTCGACGGCGACAACATGGACCGGGCATTCAGCCCCGAGGAGACCCGGCGCATTCTGCATGAGCCGCCCTACTGGAGCTTCTGCTGGGCCAGCGGCCTGGCACTTGCCCGCTACCTGGCCGAGCAGCCGCAATGGGTCGAGGGCCTGCGCGTGCTGGATTTCGGCGCTGGCTCCGGTGTTGCCGCCATCGCCGCGGCGAAGGCCGGGGCCGCTGAAGTAGTCGCCTGCGACCTGGACCCGCTGGCACTGGATGCCTGCCGAGCGAACGCCGGGCTCAACGGTGTGACACTAGGGTACAGCGCCGATTTCTTCGCCGAAGCCGACCGCTTCGACCTGATCCTGGTGGCCGACGTGCTGTACGACCGCGCCAACCTACCGCTGCTCGACCACTTCCTCAGCCGCGGCCACCAGGCACTGGTCGCCGACTCCCGGGTGCGGGATTTCAGCCACCCGGTCTACCGGCAACTGGCGCGCCTTGAAGCCTGCACCCTGCCGGATCTGGCCGAGCCTCACGAATTCCGCAACGTCAGCCTCTATCACGCACGCCGCGGCTGAGGCGCTTTCGGCCAGCGGCGCCAGCCTTTATAGTGCAACCATTACCGCTTTTTTCGAGATGCACGATGAGCCAGCCCACGCCGTATATTTTCGATGTCACCACCGCCACCTTCCAACAGGACGTGATCGACAAGTCGTTCGAGCAGCCGGTACTGGTGGATTTCTGGGCCGAATGGTGCGCGCCCTGCAAAGTGCTGATGCCACTGCTGGAAAAGATCGCCGAGAGTTATCAGGGCGAGCTGCTGCTGGCCAAGGTCAACTGCGATGTGGAACAGGACATCGTCGCCCACTTCGGCATTCGCAGCCTGCCGACCGTGGTGCTGTTCAAGGAGGGCAAGCCGGTGGACGGCTTCGCCGAGGCGCGGCCGGAGTCGGAAATACGCGCCATGCTCGAGCCGCATGTGCACATGCCGGCTCCGGCCGAGGCCGACCCTCTGGAAACCGCCCAGGCGCTGTTCAGCGAGGGTCAGTACGCCAAGGCCGAGCAAGTGCTGGTGAACCTGCTGCAAGCGGACAACAGCAATGCCAAGGCGCTGATCCTGTATGCCCGCTGCCTGGCCGAACGCAACGAATTGACTGAAGCACAGACCGTGCTGGATGCGGTCAAGGGCGACGAGCACAAGGCCGCGCTCGCCGGCGCCAAGGCGCAATTGACCTTCCTGCGCCAGGCCGCCGACCTGCCGGACGCCGCCGACCTGAAAAGCCGTATCGCGCAGAACCCGGGCGACGACGAGGCCGTGTTCCAGCTGGCCATCCAGCAGCTCGCCCGCCAGCAATACGAGGCGGCCCTGGACGCCCTGCTGAAACTGTTCGTGCGCAACCGCAGCTTCAACGAAGGCGTTGCTCACAAGACATTGCTGCAGGTATTCGACCTGCTGGGCAATGACCACCCGCTGGTGACCACCTACCGCCGCAAGCTGTTCGCCGCGCTGTACTGATCTACCCCACCCAGCAATACAGCGGCGCGTCAGCGCCGCTTTCCACCCGCACTTCACGGCAATGGCGCAGGCGCACCAGCAGACGCTTGCCCGCCGCCGTGCTGCCCGCCAGCCCCTCGAGCTGCCCGAGCAATTCGGGGCCGCTGATCTGCCCGGCCTGTTCCACCAGTTGCAGGGTGGTCTGCCACAGCGCGTCGCCCTGCCCAGCCGGCTTCGCTTCAGGGGCGGGCACAGGGGCGGGCTCGGCCTGTACCTGGAGGTGCGCCCCCAGCTGCTGCCAGTCGGCGGCATCCATTTCGATGGTCAAGTCCACCGGCCAGGCGCCGATGGTTCCGCGAATTCGTAACATGGTCATTCCTCTGGTGCGAATGGCCATGTTCCCACAGCTCCCACCTATAGCGCCTGAGAGAAATTTCATCTGGGGCTTTATGGCGCAGGCACTTTAAAGTTGTTATAACGTTACAATTATCCCTATTCCACCAGGATTTCTTCATGCGCCGACTTCTGCTCGCCCTGCCCTTCGCGTTGCTGCCACTGGCCATTGCCCACGCTGACGACACCACGGTAAAACACGGCAGCCTCGGCACGCATGAACATGGTACCGCCCGCGTCAACGCCGCTCTGGACGACCAGACCCTGGCTCTGGAACTGCAAACCCCGGCCATGAACATTGTCGGTTTCGAGCACCTGGCTACCACCGACGCCGACAAAGCGGCCGTCGCCAAGGCCCGCGCCCTGCTTGAAAAACCCCTGGCCCTGTTCGGCCTGCCAGCCGCGGCCGGTTGCAGCGTGACCAGCCAACACCTGCAAAGCCCGCTGTTCGGTGATGCGATGCCCGCCGATGATGGCGACGATGACGATGACCAGCACGCCGCCGGTGAAGCGCACCACCACAGTGAGATTCACGCGAGCTACGAGCTGAACTGCACCGCGCCAGACAAGCTCAAGGCCCTGGACACCGCCCAACTGTTCAAGACGTTCCCGGCCACCCACAAAGTCGTGGTGCAGATGATCGGCCCAGCCGGCCAGAAAGGCCTGGACGCGACCCCGGACAACAGCGCCCTGACATTCTGATGGCTAGCACAGCTCTCATCGAACTGCGCGACCTGCATTTCGCCTGGCCGCGCCAACCGGCATTGCTGGACATACCCGCGTTTGAATTGCAGGCCGGCGAAACACTGTTCCTCAAAGGCCCCAGCGGCAGTGGCAAGACGACCCTGCTGGGGCTGCTGGGCGGCGTGCAGAAACCGGTCAGCGGCAGCGTTCAGGTGCTGGGCCAGGAGCTCAGCGACCTGAGCCAGGGCCGCCGGGACCGCTTCCGGGTCGACCACACCGGTTACATCTTCCAGCAGTTCAACCTGCTGCCGTTCCTCTCGGTACGCGAGAACGTCGAGTTGCCCTGTCACTTTTCCCGCCTGCGGGCCGACAAGGCCCGCCAGCGCTACGGCAGCATCGACCAGGCCGCCGCGACGCTGCTGGCCCACCTCGGCCTTGGCGACCCGGCGTTGTTGGAACGCCGCGCCGACACCCTGTCCATCGGCCAGCAGCAGCGCGTGGCCGCCGCCCGCGCATTGATCGGCCAGCCGGAACTGGTGATCGCCGACGAACCCACCTCGGCCCTCGACCACGACGCACGGGAGGCATTCATCCGCCTGCTGTTCGCTGAATGCCGCGACGCCGGTTCCAGCCTGCTGTTCGTCAGCCACGACCAGAGCCTGGCACCCCTGTTCGACCGCAGCCTGTCACTGGCCGAACTCAACCGGGCCGTGCGCCCCGCTGCCCCAGGGGAAGTCTGATGTACCTGTTCCGCCTAGCCGTCGCCAGCCTGGCCAACCGCCGCTTCACGGCATTTCTTACCGCGTTCGCCATTGCCTTGTCGGTGTGCCTGCTGCTGGCCGTTGAACGGGTGCGCACCGAAGCCCGCAACAGCTTCGCCAGCACCATCAGCGGTACCGACCTGATCGTCGGTGCCCGCTCCGGCTCTGTGAACCTGCTGCTGTACTCGGTGTTTCGCATCGGCAATGCTACCAACAACATCCGCTGGGACAGCTTCCAGCACTACGCCCACGATCCCCGGGTAAAATGGGCCATTCCCATGTCCCTGGGGGATTCGCACCGGGGGTATCGCGTGCTGGGCACTGACCAGTCGTACTTCGAGCACTACCAGTACGGCCGCCACCAGAACCTGGAGATGGCCGCCGGCCGCTTCTTCGCCACCGACCCGTTCGAAGTGGTGCTGGGCGCCGAAGTCGCCGACGCCCTGCATTACAAGTTGGGCGACACCCTGGTGCTGGCCCACGGCACAGCGGCCATCAGCCTGGTCAAGCACGATGACAAGCCCTTCACCGTGGTGGGCATCCTCAAGCGCACCGGCACGCCTGTGGACCGCACACTGCACATCAGCCTGGGCGGCATGGAAGCTATCCACATCGACTGGCACAACGGCGTGCCGGCCCGCGGCGCCGGGCGCATCAGCGCCGACCAGGCGCGCAACATGGACCTCACGCCCAGCGCCATCACGGCGATGATGCTGGGGCTGAACAACAAGATCTCGACCTTCTCCCTGCAGCGGGAAATCAATGATTTCGTGGGCGAGCCATTGCTGGCCATTCTTCCCGGGGTAGCACTGCAAGAGTTGTGGAGCCTGATGGGCACCGCGGAGAAGGCGTTGTTCGTGGTGTCGTTGTTCGTGGTGCTGACTGGCCTGATCGGCATGCTCACGGCTATCCTCACCAGCCTCAACGAGCGTCGGCGGGAAATGGCGATACTACGGTCCGTTGGCGCTCGGCCGTGGCATATCGCCAGCTTGCTGATCCTGGAAGCCTTCGCGTTGGCCCTGTGTGGCATTGGCGCCGGCGTGGCCTTGCTCTATGCCGGTATCGCGGCTGCCCAAGGGTATGTGCAAGCCAACTACGGCCTGTATCTGCCGCTGTCGGCACCGACGGCCTATGAATGGTCGCTGCTGGGGATTATCCTCGGCGCAGCCCTGGTCATGGGCGCCGTGCCGGCCTGGCGTGCTTACCGGCAGTCACTGGCCGATGGCCTGTCCATTCACCTGTGAGCCTTGCCAACATGAAAGCCGCTTTGCTGTGCCTGCTGTTGCTGGTATCCCCCACCCTGTGGGCCGCCGCGCCGCGCGAACTGACCTGGGCGGAAATGATTCCACCCGATGCGCCGAAGGTGGCCCCGCAAATGACGCCCCTGCACGACCTGTCCAAGATGGGCAGCGACATGGAATCGGCACCGGCGGTGAAGCAGCAGGAACCCGATGCCCCGGTGGTCAAGGCGCTGGATGGCCAGAACGTGAAGATGCCCGGTTTTATCGTGCCATTGGAAGTCAGCGATGAAGGCCGCACCACCGACTTTCTGCTGGTGCCCTACTACGGCGCCTGCATTCACGTACCGCCGCCGCCCTCCAACCAGATCGTGCACGTGACCAGCCAAGTGGGCGTCAAGCTCGATGACCTGTACCAGGCGTTCTGGGTCGAAGGCACCCTGCGGGTCAAGCCGTCCAGCAGCGAACTGGCCGACGCCGGCTACCAGCTGGAAGCGGACAAGATCTATATCTACGAATTGCCGGAGTAAATTCGTCGGTTAATGACGGTTTTATTGAGCTGGGTCAAAACCCTCGACCCAGAGCATTCCTACCATTGGCCAAGGCTTTTTCCCCCTTGTCCGATGGAGACCCGATGAACACCAAACTCCTGGGGGCCTCGCTGTTCAGCCTGGCCCTTGTCACGCCTTTTGCCCACGCTCACCAGGCCGGCGATTTCATCGTCCGCGCGGGTTCTGCCACCACCGCCCCCAATGAGGACAGCGGCAACCTGAAACTCGACGGGGCGAAAGTCGCCGGTACCAAGGCGACCCTGGACAGCGACACCCAGCTGGGGCTGGCCTTTGCCTACATGCTGACCGACCACGTGGGCGTGGAGCTGCTGGCCGCCACCCCCTTCCAGCACACCGTGGGCGTGAAGGGCGCGGGCCTGGACGGCAAGCTGGCCGACATCAAGCAACTGCCGCCAACCCTGTCGCTGCAGTACTACCCGCTGGACAGCAGCTCGAAGTTCCAGCCCTACGCGGGCCTGGGCTTGAACTACACCTGGTTCTATGACGAAGACTTGAGCAGCGCGCGCAAGGCCCAGGGCTTCAGCAACCTGAACCTGAAGAACTCCTGGGGTTGGGCCGCGCAGGTGGGTGCCGACTACATGCTGACCGACCACATCATGCTCAACGCCGCCGTCTGGTACGTGGACATCGACACCCAGGCCAGCGTCGACGGCCCGACCGCGCTGGGCGTAGGCCGTACCAAGGTGAACGTCGATGTCGACCCATGGGTGTACATGGTAGGCGTGGGTTACAAGTTCTGACTCACTCGCATGCAGGGCCGGGCGGCCAGCCCCAGGCCCTGCATGGCAAGCGCTCTACAGCCCCAGCAGACGCTTCAAGCCGGTAGCCATGGGGGTGATGGGCGGCAAGGTAAAGCGTTGCAGCATGCGCGCGTTATCGGCTCGCGAATGCTTGATGTCGCCAGGTCGTGCCTCGCCGTAACTCACCTCAGGCAAGCTACCCAGCACCGACTTCAACTCGGCCAGCAATTGGTTGAGGCTCATGGCCTGGTTCAGGCCAACGTTGATGGCCCCCTCTTCCACGCCCTGCGCTTCCAGTGCCTGCACCAGCACCGCTACCAGATCACCCACATAGATGAAGTCGCGGGTCTGCTCGCCATCACCGAACAGGTTGATGCGCATGCCCTGCTGGGCGCGTTCACAGAAGATGCTGATGACCCCGGAGTACGGCGAGGACGGATCCTGACGGGGACCGAACACGTTGAAGAAACGAAAGATCACCGGTTCCAGGCCATGCTGGCGGCGGTAGAAATCGAAGTAGTACTCGCTCGCCAGCTTGTCCGACGCGTAGGGGGTCAGCGGCGCCTTGGGGGTGTCCTCGGCGATGGCCTCACCTTCGCCGTTGTTGCCGTACACGGCAGCACTGGAGGCGAACACCACCCGCTGGATGCCGGCGACGCGCATGGCCTCGCAGACATTCAGGGTGCCGATGAAGTTGGCCTGGTGCGTGCGCACCGGGTCGTCCACCGAAGCCTGCACCGACGCCACGGCAGCCAAGTGGACTACCGCCTTGCAACCTTGGGCCGCGCGGGCTACCAGGGCAGCGTCGGCGACATCGCCTTCGATCAGTTCCACCCGTGGGTTGTCCAGCGGCAGGTTGCTGCGTTTGCCGGTGGAAAGGTCGTCGAGAATACGGACGGCGTGGCCCTTTTCCAGCAAGGCGTCCACCAGATTGGAGCCGATGAAGCCGGCACCGCCGGTGATCAAAACAGGTGCATCAACCATGTCGGTAATATCTGTCCAGTAAACTTGGGAGCCCCGAGCGCCAGGCGCGCGGCTTGATCCCGAAAGTGTGAAGGATTTTCTTGCAGGCCAGCACGGCGTGCTGCGGCTCCTGAGCGGCGTCGGGTTGCGCGGCATGGGCCTGGGCCGTGGGTGCCTCGATCGCCAGCGGGTGCAGGCTGGCTGCCTCGCTGATGACCGCCTGGCCCAGCGCCAGCGGCGTGGTGGCCTCGTTGCCGGCGTAGTGGTAGGTACCCCACAACGGCGCGGCACAATCGAGTTGCTTGAGTACCGAGATGATCACCCGCGCGGCATCATCCACCGGCGTCGGGTTGCCGCGACGGTCATCGGCCAGGAAGATTTCCTGTGGCTGCTCGGCGCGGGTCAGGAAACGTCCCAGCACACCGTCGACGCTATCGTCCAGCAGCCAGCCGAAGCGCAGCAATACATGTTGCGGGCAGGTAGCGCGCACGCTCTGCTCGATCCGCCACAGTGCCTGCCCGCGCAGGCCAAGGGGCACCGGCTCGTCTTTTTCGCTATAGGCCGTGGCTCGGGAGCCATCGAAAACGCGGTAGCTGGAAGGCTGCACCAGAATCACCTGGTGGTGCTGGCACAGTTCGGCCAGCCGCTCGACAGAACGTTCCTGCTGGGCAAGGCGCGTCTCGCTGACAGTCGCAGCCTGGAACCAGTCGAAATAGTAGGCAAGGTTGATCAACGCGTCGGGGCGGGTATCGTCGAGCAGCTGGGTAAGGCTCGCCGCATCCCAGCCGGCTTCCGGCGGGCGCGGAGCGAGGAAGCCGATGTCTTCCTCCGCCCCGAGACGAATCAGCGCTTGCCCAAGGGCATTACCGCCGCCCAACAGCATAAGGCGCATTCGCATAGAGTCAGCAGGTCCAGTCCGGTGAATTCGATGAGCCAGCGATTGCCCGGGGCCAAGCCCGCGTGGCGATCGGTCAAGAGGCTCATGGTATTGCATTTTGCGGATTTGTGCTGCGCGGATCAATCGATTGGCCGGGCATGTTTTGGCGCTACGGGGTAGGCTGGCCGATACGGCGCAGTGCGTGGCACGAGGTCGGGGCCGCTGTCGGTCACGGGCACTGCTGCACTGACGGGTTTGTTTGCGAAGGAATAAATAGCCATGCAAGGCATTGTTGATATGAGCGGGCTGCTGGCCCGGGTTCAAGCCGGTGAACGCGTGAAGTACCTGACGTTCTGGGGGCATACGCCACGGGTCGCGGGTAAGGCGGACCGCAGTTGCCTGAGCCAGTGGTTCCCGGCCGCGTTCGAACTGGACGGTATCCACTACGCCACGGCCGAGCACTACATGATGGCCGAGAAGGCGCGGCTGTTCGGCGATACCGCCATTGTCGACCGTATCCTCAAGGCATCTACCCCGGCGCTGGCGAAGAAGCTGGGGCGCGAAGTGAAGGGCTACGATGACGCGCGATGGCTCGCATCGCGGTTCGATATCGTGGTCGCGGCCAACCTGGGCAAGTTCGACCAGAACCCCGCGCTCAAGGTGTTTCTGTTGAATACAGGTGATCAGGTACTGGTAGAAGCCAGCCCGGTGGATGCTATCTGGGGCATAGGCCTGGCCGCGGATGACCCGGCGGCCGAAGAGCCGGCACGGTGGCAGGGCTTGAACCTGCTGGGCTTCGCCTTGATGCAGGTGCGCAATCGACTGGCATGACCCACCAATAGAAAAGCCCCTGCAAATGCAGGGGCTTTTTCATGACATCGGCAGCGATCAGAACGGAATATCGTCGTCGAAGCTGTCGAAGTCTGCCGCAGGCTGTGGCGCTGCCTGTTGCGGGGCTTGCTGCGGGGCCGAGCGCGACTGCTGTGGCGCGGCCTGCTGAGGGCGCGGCGCTTGCTGGCGAGGGGCCGACTGCTGGTAGTTGTTGCCACCCTGGTTCTGGTCGCCCTGTTGTGGACGGCCGCCCAGCAGTTGCATGGTGCCCTGCATGTCGACGACGATTTCAGTGGTGTAACGCTTGATGCCGTCTTTTTCCCACTCGCGGGTCTGCAGCTTGCCTTCGATGTAGACCTGCGAACCCTTGCGCAGGTATTCGCCGGCGATCTCGGCAACCTTGCCGAACATCGATACGCGGTGCCACTCGGTACGTTCGACACGCTGGTTGGTCTGCTTGTCAGTCCACTGCTCGCTGGTCGCCAGGCTCAGGTTGGTGACAGCGTTGCCGTTGGGCAGGTAGCGCACTTCAGGATCCTGACCGCAAGTACCGACCAAAATGACTTTGTTAACCCCACGGGCCATAACGTTCTCCTAGGCTTGGCACGTCTCTGGGGCCGGATTGACCAGGCGCTCCAGGGATGCACGATCCAAAATTTCTGTGTCCAATTTGATATAGATGGCGGCTTCTTCTGCCACCACCACTGCATCTGTCACACCTGGTACGGCCTTGAGGCGCTCGGTCAGGCCCGCTTCGCGCAGGGCTTCGGGCGACAGCGGCAAGCGCAGGCTCGTCACATACGGTGGTTCACGCATAGTAACAGCTATGGCCAGCCAAATCGCCAACAGCCCGGCGCATCCGACAAAGACCACGCCAAGGCCGCCATGCTGGTACAACCAGCCCCCCAGAATACCGCCCAGCGCCGCCCCCAGAAACTGACTGGTGGAGTACACGCCCATGGCCGTGCCCTTGCCACCGGCCGGCGACACCTTGCTGATCAGTGACGGCAAGGACGCCTCCAGCAGGTTGAACGCCGTGAAGAACACCACGATGCCAACCACCAGTTCGCTCAGGGTGTACCCGAACGCCCAGAAAAACAGCTCTGTGAGCATCAAGACGGAAACGGCCCCTATGAGGACTCGCTTCATCTTGCGCTTTTTTTCACCATAAATGATGAACGGAATCATCCCGAAAAAAGATACCAGCAAGGCGGTCAGGTACACCCACCAATGCTGTTCCTTCGGCAGCCCCGCCCGCTCCACCAATGCCAACGGCAACGCCACGAAGCTGGCCATGAGGATGGCGTGCAGCACGAAGATGCCCGCGTCCAGACGCAACAGGTCCGGATGCTTCAACGTGGGCAGCAAGGCCTTGCGCGCTACACCCGACTCTCGGTGAGTAAAGTGACTGGAGGCTTTGGGCACAACGAAGGCGATCAGCCCGATGCCCACCAGGGCCATCACCGCGGTCACGATGAACAGCCCCGACAGGCCGAACATGCGCGTTACCAGCGGGCCGACCACCATGGCCACGGCGAACGAGACGCCAATGCTCATGCCGATGGTGGCCATTGCCTTGGTACGGTGCTGTTCGCGGGTCAGGTCAGACAGCAACGCCATGACCGCCGCGGAAATTGCCCCTGCGCCCTGCAGCACGCGCCCGGCGATCACCCCCCAGATGGAGTCGGCGTGCGCCGCCAGCAAGCTGCCCAGGGCGAAGATCACCAGGCCGATGTAGATCACCGGCCGGCGGCCGATACGATCGGAAATGATACCGAACGGAATTTGCAGGAAAGCCTGGGTCAGGCCGTAGGCGCCGATGGCGAAACCAATCAGGGCCGGCGTGGCTCCGGCCAGGTCCATGCCATAGGTGGCCAGGACCGGCAGCACCATGAACATGCCCAGCATACGGAAGGCGAACACCAGGGCCAGGCCGCCGGCTGCGCGGGTCTCGCTGCCACTCATGCGTTCGCTGTGGAGATCGTGCATGGAAAAACCTCGTGTGAACCGGCGGCGATTCTACCAGTCCCATCGATAGAGGGGGTATATGGCGACGCTTTGCCGCGCAGTTGTCATGAATGGCATCAGGGATGTCATCCAATAGTGTGCATCCATCCAGTATTTGGCCTTATACTCCTGTGTTTACGCCCGCCGTGCGAGGCCACTCTTGGACAAGATCCTGATTCGTGGGGCTCGAACCCACAACCTGAAGAACATCGACCTGACCCTGCCCCGGGACAAGCTGATCGTCATCACCGGGCTGTCCGGCTCGGGCAAGTCATCGCTGGCGTTCGACACGCTGTATGCCGAAGGGCAGCGCCGGTATGTCGAGTCGCTGTCGGCCTATGCCCGCCAGTTCCTGTCGATGATGGAAAAACCCGACGTCGACACCATCGAAGGGTTGTCGCCGGCGATCTCCATTGAGCAAAAGTCGACCTCCCACAACCCGCGTTCCACCGTGGGCACCATCACCGAAATCTACGACTACCTGCGCCTGCTGTATGCGCGGGTAGGTACACCCCGCTGCCCGGACCACGATATCCCGCTGGAAGCGCAGACCGTCAGCCAGATGGTCGACCTGGTACTGGCCCAGCCCGAAGGCAGCAAGCTGATGCTGCTGGCCCCGGTGATCCGCGAACGCAAAGGCGAGCACCTGGCGATATTCGAGGAGCTTCGCGCCCAGGGCTTCGTCCGGGCACGCATCAACGGCCGCCTGCACGAGCTGGACGAACTGCCCAAGCTCGACAAGCAGAAAAAGCACACCATCGAAGTGGTCGTGGACCGTTTCAAGGTTCGCGAAGACCTGCAGCAGCGCCTGGCCGAATCTTTCGAGACCGCGCTGAAGCTGGCGGATGGCATTGCACTGGTAGCGTCGATGGACGAGGAGCCTTTCGAGGAGATGATCTTCTCCGCGCGCTTCGCCTGCCCGATCTGCGGCCACGCCATCAGCGAGCTGGAACCCAAGCTGTTCTCCTTCAACAACCCGGCCGGTGCGTGCCCCACCTGCGACGGCCTGGGCGTGAAGCAATTCTTCGACGCCAAGCGCCTGGTCAATGGCGAGTTGACCCTGGCCGAAGGTGCCATACGCGGCTGGGACCGGCGCAACGTCTATTACTTCCAGATGCTCGGATCGCTGGCCTCCCATTACAAGTTCAGCCTTGAGAAGCCGTTCAACGAATTGGCCGCCGACAAGCAGAAGATCCTGCTTCACGGTAGCGGCAGCCAGAACGTCGACTTCAAGTACCTCAACGACCGTGGCGATATCGTCAAGCGCTCGCACCCCTTCGAAGGCATCGTGCCCAACCTGGAGCGCCGCTATCGCGAGACCGAGTCGGCCACCGTGCGTGAAGAACTGGCGAAGTTCCTCAGCACTCAGCCGTGCCCGGACTGCCGTGGTACCCGCCTGCGTCGCGAGGCGCGCCACGTGTGGGTGGGCGAGAAAACACTGCCCGCGGTCACCGGCCTGCCAATCGGCGATGCCACCGACTACTTCGACGGCTTGAAACTGACCGGCCGCCGTGGCGAAATCGCCGACAAGATCCTCAAGGAAATCCGCGAGCGCCTGCAGTTCCTGGTCAACGTGGGCCTGGACTACCTGACCCTGGACCGCAGCGCTGACACCTTGTCCGGTGGCGAAGCCCAGCGCATCCGTTTGGCCAGCCAGATTGGCGCCGGCCTGGTGGGGGTGATGTACATCCTCGACGAGCCGTCCATTGGCTTGCACCAACGGGACAACGACCGCCTGCTGGGAACCCTCAAGCACCTGCGCGACATCGGCAACACCGTGATCGTGGTGGAGCACGACGAGGACGCCATTCGCCTGGCGGACTACGTGGTGGACATCGGGCCGGGCGCCGGCGTGCATGGCGGGAGCATCGTCGCCGAAGGCACCGCCCAGGAGGTCATGGACCACCCGGACTCGCTGACTGGCAAATACCTGTCGGGCCGAGTCAAGATCGTGGTACCGGCCAAGCGTACGCCACGCAACAAGAAGCTGCAGCTGACCCTCAAGGGCGCGCGCGGCAACAACCTGCGCAACGTCGACCTGGAAATCCCCATCGGCCTGTTGACCTGTGTCACGGGCGTGTCCGGCTCGGGCAAGTCGACGCTGATCAACAACACGCTATTCCCGCTGAGCGCGACGGCACTCAATGGTGCCACTACCCTGGAAGCCGCGGCCCATGACAGCTGCGATGGCTTGCAGCACCTGGACAAGGTCGTCGACATCGACCAGAGCCCCATCGGCCGTACGCCACGCTCCAACCCGGCCACCTACACCGGCCTGTTCACACCGATTCGCGAGCTGTTCGCCGGCGTGCCCGAGTCACGGTCGCGGGGCTATGGCCCGGGGCGTTTCTCGTTCAACGTCAAGGGCGGGCGCTGCGAGGCCTGCCAGGGCGACGGCCTGATCAAGGTGGAGATGCACTTCCTGCCGGACATCTACGTGCCCTGCGACGTGTGCAAGAGCAAGCGCTACAACCGAGAGACACTGGAGATCAAATACAAGGGCAAGAGCATCCATGAGGTGCTTGAAATGACCATCGAGGAGGCTCGCGAGTTCTTCGATGCCGTTCCGGCCCTGGCGCGCAAACTGCAGACGCTCATGGACGTTGGCCTTTCCTACATCAAGCTCGGCCAATCGGCGACTACCTTGTCCGGTGGTGAAGCACAGCGGGTGAAACTGTCCCGCGAATTGTCCAAGCGCGATACCGGCAAGACCTTGTATATCCTCGATGAACCCACTACCGGGCTGCATTTCGCGGATATCCAGCAGCTGCTGGACGTGTTGCACCGCTTGCGCGACCACGGCAACACGGTGGTGGTCATCGAGCACAACCTGGACGTGATCAAGACGGCGGACTGGATTGTCGACCTTGGCCCCGAGGGTGGCTCAAAGGGCGGCATGATTATCGGTTGCGGCACCCCGGAACAGGTGGCAGAGATGAAGCAGTCGTACACCGGCCACTACCTCAAGCCCCTGCTGGAGCGCGACAAGGCATAACCAGATCCCACCGGAGCCGCGCCGACGAGCCAAGCACAAAAAAGCCCCGGCATCGCAAGATGCCGGGGCTTTTTCTGTTGCAGGCAGTGTCAGAACTGCGACTGCAGGTAATTCTGCAAACCGATGGACTTGATCAGCCCTAGCTGCTTTTCCAGCCAGTAGGTATGGTCTTCTTCAGTGTCCGACAACTGCTGGCGCAGAATATCGCGGCTGACATAGTCCCGATGCTGCTCGCACAGTGCGATGCCCTTGCACAGCGCGGCACGTACCTTGTACTCCAGGCGCAGATCGGCTTCGAACATGCTCGGTACGTCAGTGCCCACCTCAAGGTCATCCGGGCGCATGCGCGGTGTACCTTCAAGCATCAGGATACGGCGCATCAAGGCATCGGCATGGCCTGCCTCTTCTTCCATCTCGTGGTTGATGCGCTCGTAGAGCTTGCTGAAACCCCAGTCCTCGTACATCCGCGAGTGGATGAAATACTGATCACGCGCCGCCAGCTCGCCGGTCAGCAGCGTGTTCAGATAATCGATTACGTCCGGGTGCCCTTGCATCGCCCTGCATCTCCTTGCTTGAAAGTGGATAGTTTGAACCAAGGCGGGCCAGACGTCACGGACAACCAGGCAGAAAATCGCAAAAAACCGGAGAAAAATGGATGATTGGCAGCGAAAACCGCCCAAATGAGGGCGGTTATCGTTACCATTTCGAATTACCCGCGTTTTTTCTCAAGCGCGCGGGCAACACCTTCCCCATAAGCCGGGTCAGCGGCGTAGAAGTGCGGCATCTGACGTTCGATTACGTCGCCGGAAACGCTACTCATTGCGTTGGCGATGTTGTCGATCAGCAAGGCCTTCTGCGCTTCGTCCATCAGGCGGAACAAAGCGCCGGCTTGGCTGTAGTAGTCCTGATCGGTACGGTGATCGTAACGATCCGCCGCGCCATTCAATGCCAGCGGCGGCTCGGCGTATTGCGGGGCCTGCTTGGGCGCATCGCTGTAGCTGTTGGGCTCGTAATTGGGCGCAGCACCACCATTGCTGCCGAACGCCATGGCGCCGTCACGCTGATAGGAGTTCACAGGGCTGCGTGGCGCGTTCACCGGCAGTTGCTGGTGATTGGTACCCACGCGGTAGCGGTGTGCGTCAGCGTAGGCGAACACACGGCCCTGCAGCATGCGGTCAGGCGAGAGGCCAACGCCCGGCACCATGTTGCTTGGGCCGAACGCAGCTTGCTCTACCTCGGCAAAGTAGTTCAGCGGGTTGCGGTTCAGTTCCAGCAGGCCAACTTCAATCAGCGGGAATTCCTTCTGCGACCAGGTCTTGGTCACGTCGAACGGATTCTCCCGGTGGGCGTTGGCCTGGGCCTCGGTCATCACCTGGATGCACACACGCCATTGCGGGTAATCGCCACGCTCGATGGCCTGGAACAAGTCGCGCTGGGCGTAATCCGGGTCCGTGCCGGCGATACGGGCCGCATCGGCCGGGGCAAGGTTCTTGATGCCCTGCACGCTCTTGTAGTGCCATTTCACCCAGTGACGCTCACCTTGGGCGTTGATCAGGCTGTAAGTGTGGCTGCCGAAGCCGTGCATGAAGCGGTAGCCATCAGGAATACCGCGGTCGGAAAACAGAATGGTGACCTGGTGCAACGCCTCGGGCGAGTGCGACCAGAAATCCCACATGGCCTGTGCACTCTTCAAGTTGCTCTGCGGCAGGCGCTTCTGGGTGTGGATAAAGTCGGGGAACTTCAGCGGGTCACGAATGAAGAACACGGGTGTATTGTTGCCAACGATGTCCCAGTTGCCTTCTTCGGTGTAGAACTTCAACGCGAAACCGCGGGGGTCACGTTCGGTGTCGGCCGAACCACGCTCACCACCCACGGTGGAGAACCGCAGAAACGTCGGGGTCTGCTTGCCGACCTCGGAGAACAGTTTGGCGCTGGTCAGGCCAGTGATGTCCTTGGTGACGGTAAAGGTACCGTAGGCGCCTGAACCCTTGGCGTGGACGCGGCGCTCGGGGATGTTCTCGCGGTTGAAGTGTGCAAGTTTCTCGATCAGATGAAAATCATCGAGCAGCAATGGCCCACGAGGCCCGGCGGAACGGGAGTTCTGGTTATCGGCAACAGGTGCGCCGCTGGCAGTAGTGAGTGTCTTGCTGTGGCTCATGGTGTGTCGTCCTCTGTCAGACCTGAAGGGTTGCCGGGCTAAAGCGGCTTGGTGTTCAGTATCATTGAGCTGGATGACAACATCTAATTTATAGATCTTTTGTGCCCGATAGTTTTTAACAATACCTGGCTCGTTACCGATAGACAGGCCAAAAAAAAACCGGGCACTAGGCCCGGTTCTTCATGCAGCTATTCGTCTTACTCAGCAGCTTCTACAGCGCCGCCAACAGGACGATCGACCAGCTCGACGTACGCCATAGGAGCGTTGTCGCCAGCGCGGAAACCGCACTTCAGGATGCGCAGGTAGCCGCCTTCACGGGTGGCGTAGCGCTTGCCCAGGTCGTTGAACAGCTTGCCAACCATTTCTTTCGAACGAGTACGGTCGAAAGCCAGACGGCGGTTTGCAACGCTGTCTACCTTGGCCAGGGTGATCAGCGGCTCGGCAACGCGGCGCAGTTCCTTGGCTTTCGGCAGGGTAGTCTTGATCAGCTCGTGCTCGAACAGCGACACCGCCATGTTCTGGAACATAGCCTTGCGGTGAGAGCTGGTACGGCTCAGGTGACGTCCACTTTTACGATGACGCATGGTTCATTCCTTACCAAACTTACGTTCGGTGATTACGACGATCAGGCAGTCGCCTTGTCGTCCTTCTTAAGACTTGCAGGCGGCCAGTTGTCGAGGCGCATGCCGAGGGACAGACCGCGGGAGGCCAGAACGTCCTTGATTTCAGTCAAGGATTTCTTGCCCAGGTTCGGAGTCTTCAACAGTTCTACTTCGGTACGCTGAATCAGGTCGCCGATGTAGTAAATGTTTTCCGCCTTAAGGCAGTTAGCCGAACGTACAGTCAGTTCCAGATCGTCAACCGGGCGAAGCAGGATCGGGTCGATCTCGTCTTCTTGCTCGATTACAACAGGTTCGCTGTCACCTTTGAGGTCGACGAACGCAGCCAGCTGCTGTTGCAGGATGGTTGCGGCACGGCGGATAGCCTCTTCAGGATCCAGGGTACCGTTGGTTTCCAGATCAATTACCAGCTTGTCCAGGTTGGTACGCTGCTCGACACGGGCGTTTTCCACCACGTAAGCGATACGGCGAACCGGGCTGAACGAAGAGTCCAGCTGCAAGCGACCAATGCTGCGGCTTTCGTCTTCATCGCTCTGACGCGAATCGGCCGGTTCATAACCACGACCACGAGCTACAACGAGCTTCATGTTCAAGGCGCCGTTAGACGCCAGGTTGGCGATTACGTGATCGGGGTTAACGATCTCGACATCATGATCCAGCTGAATATCGGCAGCGGTAACCACCCCCGAACCCTTCTTCGACAAGGTCAGCGTAACTTCGTCACGACCGTGCAGCTTGATAGCCAGACCTTTCAGGTTCAACAGGATTTCGATGACGTCTTCCTGTACACCTTCGATGGCGCTGTACTCGTGGAGTACACCGTCAATCTCGGCCTCGACTACTGCACAGCCGGGCATTGAGGACAACAGGATGCGGCGCAGCGCGTTGCCCAGGGTATGGCCGAAACCACGCTCGAGAGGCTCGAGCGTGATTTTAGCGCGGGTTGGACTGACGACCTGCACATCAATGTGGCGGGGCGTCAGGAACTCATTTACCGAAATCTGCATGGATGCACCTATTTTCTAGCCCTTACTTGGAGTAGAGCTCGACAATCAGGCTTTCGTTGATGTCGGCGGACAGATCACTGCGAGCAGGAACGTTCTTGAAAACGCCCGACTTCTTGGCAGTATCAACATCTACCCACTCAACGCGGCCACGCTGGGCGCACAGCTCAAGGGCCTGAACGATGCGCAGCTGGTTCTGCGATTTCTCGCGAACCGCGACCACGTCACCCTGACGAACCTGGTAGGACGGAACGTTTACAGTCTTGCCATTGACGCTGATCGCTTTGTGCGAAACCAGCTGGCGGGACTCGGCACGGGTAGCGCCAAAGCCCATACGGTAAACAACGTTGTCCAGACGGCATTCGAGCAGTTGCAGCAGGTTCTCACCAGTAGCGCCTTTCTTGCCGGCAGCTTCTTTGTAGTAACCGCTGAACTGACGCTCGAGAACGCCGTAGATACGACGGACCTTCTGCTTTTCACGCAGTTGGGTGCCGTAGTCGGACTGGCGGCCGCGGCGCTGGCCGTGGATACCTGGGGCTGCTTCGATATTGCACTTCGATTCCAGAGCGCGAACGCCACTTTTCAGGAACAGGTCAGTGCCTTCACGACGAGCCAGTTTGCATTTTGGACCAATGTAACGAGCCATTATCTATCGTCTCCTGAATTACACGCGGCGCTTCTTCGGCGGACGGCACCCGTTATGCGGGATTGGCGTCACGTCGGTGATGCTGGCGATCTTGTAGCCACAGCCGTTCAAAGCACGGACAGCGGATTCACGACCTGGACCTGGACCCTTGACGTTGACGTCGAGGTTTTTCAGGCCATATTCCAGCGCAGCTTGACCAGCACGCTCGGCAGCTACTTGAGCAGCGAACGGGGTGGACTTGCGGGAACCGCGGAAACCCGAACCGCCGGAGGTAGCCCAGGACAGAGCGTTACCTTGACGATCGGTAATGGTCACGATGGTGTTGTTGAAAGACGCGTGGATGTGGGCGATGCCATCAACCACTGTCTTTTTTACTTTTTTACGAGGACGAGCAGCAGGTTTTGCCATGACTAAATTCCTGTCGATTCGCTGGTGCGATTACTTGCGGATCGGCTTACGCGGACCTTTACGGGTACGCGCGTTGGTCTTGGTACGCTGACCGCGTACTGGAAGACCACGACGATGACGCAGGCCACGGTAGCAGCCCAGATCCATCAAGCGCTTGATTTTCATGTTGATGTCGCGACGCAGGTCACCTTCAACGGTGAACTTCGCCACTTCGCCACGCAGCGATTCAATCTGCTCGTCGCTCAGATCCTTGATCTTTGCGGCTGGGTTGACCCCAGTGTCTGCACAGATCTTCTGTGCAGTAGTGCGACCGACACCATAGATGTAGGTCAGCGAGATAACAGTGTGCTTGTTATCTGGAATGTTAACGCCTGCAATACGGGCCATTCAGTGGGACTCCAATTGACAGCTACCTACGCCCCGGAAGCCAAGAAATAGGGCGCGAGATAATATCGCTGTAATAACAAATAATCAACCCAGCAGCGCACTAGCTGCTGGGCTTGTAGCACGGATCACACTCAGCCTTGGCGCTGTTTGTGACGTGGTTCCGCGCTGCAAATTACTCGAACGACACCTTCGCGGCGAATAATTTTGCAGTTGCGGCACAGCTTTTTCACCGATGCACGAACTTTCATCACCAACTCCTCGAACCTTATGGGTCTTCAGCGCAGCATGCCGCTGCCGCCGTAGCCCTTCAGGTTGGCTTTCTTCATCAGGGATTCGTACTGGTGTGAAACGAGGTGCGATTGTACTTGGGACATGAAGTCCATCACAACCACTACCACGATCAGCAACGAGGTCCCGCCAAGGTAGAACGGTACGTTTGCCGCGACCACCAGGAACTGGGGGAGCAGACAGACGGCCGTCATGTAGAGAGCACCGAACATGGTCAAGCGGGTCAGAACGCCATCAATGTAGCGCGCAGACTGCTCACCTGGACGGATGCCCGGAATAAAGGCACCGGACTTCTTCAGGTTTTCCGCTACGTCTTTCGGATTGAACATCAACGCCGTATAGAAGAAGCAGAAGAAAATAATCCCTGCACTAAACAGCAGAATATTCAACGGCTGACCAGGAGCGATCGACTGCGAGAGATCCTGCAGCCAGCCCATACCAGCAGACTGACCGAACCAGGCACCCAGCGAAGCCGGGAACAGCAAAATGCTGCTCGCGAAAATAGCAGGAATGACGCCTGCCATGTTCACTTTCAGCGGCAAGTGGCTTGTCTGCGCAGCGAAGACCTTGCGGCCCTGCTGACGCTTGGCGTAGTGAACAGCAATACGACGCTGACCACGCTCGATGAACACCACAAAACCGATAATCGCTACTGCCAGCAGACCGATAGCTACCAGGGCGAAGATGTTGATATCACCCTGACGCGCAGACTCGAAAGACTGCCCGATTGCTCTCGGAAGACCGGCGACGATACCCGAAAAAATCAACATCGAGATACCGTTGCCAACACCGCGCTCGGTAATCTGCTCGCCCAGCCACATCATGAACATCGCGCCGGCCACGAAGGTGGCGACCGCGACGAAATAGAAGCTAATGCCAGCAGAGAACGAAACACCCTGGTTGGCCAAGCCAATGGACATGCCAGTTGCTTGAACCAAAGCCAGGATGACGGTGCCGTAGCGGGTGTACTGGCTGATCTTGCGACGGCCAGCTTCACCTTCCTTCTTCAACTGCTCCAGCTGCGGGCTGACGACGGTCATCAGTTGCATGATGATCGATGCCGAAATGTACGGCATGATCCCCAGTGCAAAGATGCTCATACGCTCCAGCGCGCCGCCGGAAAACATGTTGAACAAGCTAAGAATGGTCCCCTCATTCTGTCGAAACAGGTCCGCCAGGCGGTCCGGGTTGATGCCGGGAACTGGGATGTGCGCGCCGATTCGGTAGACGATAATCGCCAGGAACAGGAAACGCAGACGAGCCCAGAGTTCGGACAACCCGCCTTTGCCTAGCGCTGAGAGAGCACCTTGCTTAGCCATTTATTCCTCGAACTTGCCGCCAGCTGCTTCGATAGCCGCACGCGCACCTTTGGTGGCTGCGATGCCCTTGATGGTGACTGCGCGAGTAACTTCGCCCGACAGCATGATTTTCACACGCTGAACGTTCTGGTTAATCACGTTGGCATCCTTCAGGGACTGAACGGTTACCACGTCGCCTTCCACCTGGGCCAGCTCGGACAGACGCACTTCTGCGCGGTCCATGGCTTTCAGGGAAACGAAGCCGAATTTCGGCAGGCGACGGTGCAGCGGCTGTTGACCGCCTTCAAAGCCTGGAGCAATGGTGCCACCGGAGCGGGAGGTCTGACCTTTGTGACCACGGCCACCAGTCTTACCCAAACCGCTACCGATACCACGGCCCGGACGATGCTTTTCGCGACGGGAACCCGGCGCTGGACTCAGATCATTGAGTTTCATCGATTAACCCTCGACGCGCAGCATGTAGTAAGCCTTGTTGATCATCCCGCGATTCTCGGGAGTATCCTGGACTTCTACAGTGTGACCGATGCGACGCAGACCCAGACCCTTAACGCACAGTTTGTGGTTAGGGATGCGGCCGGTCATGCTTTTGATCAGCGTAACTTTAACGGTAGCCATGATCAGACGATCTCCTCAACGCTCTTGCCGCGCTTGGCAGCAATGGACGACGGGGATTGCATGGCTTTCAGACCCTTGAAGGTGGCATGAACCACGTTCACTGGGTTGGTCGAGCCATAGCACTTGGCCAGAACGTTCTGAACGCCAGCAACTTCGAGGACAGCACGCATAGCGCCGCCAGCGATGATACCGGTACCTTCAGAGGCAGGCTGCATGTAAACCTTCGAAGCGCCGTGGGCGGACTTCATGGCGTACTGCAGAGTGGTGCCGTTCAGGTCAACTTGAATCATGTTGCGGCGAGCAGCTTCCATAGCCTTCTGGATCGCAGCAGGCACTTCACGCGACTTGCCACGGCCGAAGCCTACACGGCCCTTGCCATCACCTACCACGGTCAACGCGGTGAAGGTGAAGATACGGCCGCCTTTAACGGTTTTGGCTACGCGGTTAACTTGAACCAGCTTCTCAATGTAGCCTTCGTCGCGCTTTTGGTCGTTATTTGACATAACTTAGAACTCCAGCCCAGCTTCACGAGCAGCATCAGCCAGCGCTTTCACGCGGCCGTGGTACTTGAAGCCAGAGCGGTCGAAAGCCACCTGCGAGACGCCTGCGGCTTTCGCACGCGAAGCGACCAGCTGGCCAACCTTAGTGGCCGCGTCGATGTTGCCAGTGGCGCCATCACGCAGTTCTTTGTCCAAAGTCGAGGCGCTTGCCAGGACTTTGCTGCCGTCGGCCGAGATGACCTGGGCATAGATGTGCTGCGAAGAGCGGAACACGCAGAGACGCACGACTTCGAGTTCGTGCATTTTCAGGCGTGCTTTGCGAGCGCGACGCAGTCGAGTAACTTTTTTGTCGGTCATTTGCTATGCCCTACTTCTTCTTGGCTTCTTTACGACGGACGACTTCGTCCGCGTAACGCACACCCTTACCTTTGTAAGGCTCTGGTGGACGGAAATCGCGGATTTCAGCGGCCACTTGACCCACCAGCTGCTTGTCGATGCCCTTGATCAGGATATCGGTCTGGCTAGGAGTCTCAGCGGTGATGCCTTCCGGCAGTTCGTAGTCCACTGGGTGCGAGAAGCCGAGGGCCAGGTTCAGGACGGTGCCTTTGGCCTGTGCCTTGTAACCAACACCGACCAGCTGGAGCTTACGCTCGAAGCCTTGGCTTACGCCTTGGACCATGTTGTTGACCAGGGCACGGGTGGTACCGGCCATTGCACGAGTCTGTTGGTCGCCGTTGCGAGCAGCAAAACGCAGCTCACCAGCTTCTTCAACGACTTCAACGGACGAGTGAACATTCAGTTCCAGAGTGCCCTTGGCACCCTTCACCGAAAGCTGTTGGCCGACGAATTTTACTTCGACACCAGCCGGCAGCTTTACGGGGTTCTTAGCGACGCGAGACATGCTTATCCCCCCTTAGAACACTGTGCAAAGAACTTCGCCGCCGACACCGGCAGCGCGCGCAGCACGATCCGTCATCACACCTTTGGAGGTGGAGACGATGGATACGCCGAGACCACCACGAACTTTTGGCAGCTCATCGACGGACTTGTACTGACGCAGACCTGGACGGCTGACGCGTTTGACTTCTTCGATGACTGGACGGCCTTCGAAGTACTTCAGCTCGATGGAAAGCGACGGTTTTGCTTCGTTGCTTACCTGATAACCCGCGACATAACCTTCGTCCTTCAGAACTTTGGCTACAGCTACCTTCAGCGAAGAAGATGGCATGCTTACGACGGACTTTTCAGCCATCTGGGCATTACGGATTCGAGTTAGCATGTCCGCTAACGGGTCCTGCATACTCATGGGCTAGACGCTCCTGTTACAAAAATATTTAGCCTTCCGGCTACTACGTCGCCGAGCAGACTGCGAAAAACGCAGGCTCAGGCGAGCCGGTCATTCTAGACACACCCCAGAAATGAATCAAGCCCCATAAGGGGCTTGATTCGATCTCAAGGTCACCGGCGGTCGGCTGATTACTCAACCTCGCGCCGGGACTTTGGGAACACGGCTTACCAGGAGGCCTTGACCAGACCTGGTACGTCACCGCGCATTGCTGCTTCACGCAGCTTGTTACGGCCGAGGCCGAACTTGCGGTAAACGCCGTGTGGACGACCAGTGATGCGGCAGCGGTTACGCATGCGCGAGGCGCTTGCGTCACGTGGCTGCTTCTGCAGAGCTACCGAGGCGTTCCAACGTTCTTCGTCGCTTGCGGTCAGACTAACGATGATTGCCTTGAGCTCAGCACGCTTCTTGGCGAATTTTGCGACCGTCAGCTGACGCTTCAGCTCACGGTTTTTCATGCTCTTCTTGGCCATTTTCCTACTCCAATCAGTTGCGGAACGGGAACTTGAAAGCACGCAGCAGAGCGCGACCTTCATCGTCCGAACGAGCAGTGGTGGTCAGGGTAATGTCCAGACCGCGCAGAGCATCGATCTTGTCGTAATCGATTTCCGGGAAAATGATCTGCTCTTTCACGCCCATGCTGTAGTTGCCACGACCATCGAAGGACTTGGCATTCAGGCCGCGGAAGTCGCGTACCCGAGGCAGGGAGATCGCCAGCAGGCGGTCCAGGAATTCGTACATACGATCGCGACGCAGGGTAACCTTGACGCCAATCGGCCAGCCCTCACGGACCTTGAAGCCTGCGATCGACTTACGAGCGTAAGTGACAACAGCCTTCTGGCCGGTGATTTTTTCCATGTCGGCAACAGCGTGCTCGATGACTTTCTTGTCGCCGATCGCTTCACCCAGACCCATGTTCAGGGTGATTTTGGTAACGCGCGGAACTTCCATCACGTTCGCCAGCTTAAGTTCTTCCTTAAGCTTGGGAGCGATTTCCTTCCGATAAATCTCTTTCAGTCGTGCCATGGTCTTCTACCTAGCAGTGTTCAAGCATCAACCGCTTTTTGGGTCGACTTGAAGACACGAATTTTTTTGCCTTCTTCTACTTTGAAACCAACGCGGTCAGCCTTGTTGGTTTCGCCGTTGAAAATGGCGACGTTGGAAGCGTGCAGAGGCGCTTCTTTCTCGACGATACCGCCCTGTACGCCCGACATCGGGTTAGGCTTGGTATGGCGCTTCACCAGGTTGATCCCACCAACGACCAGACGGTCGTCAGCGAGCACCTTCAGCACCTTACCGCGCTTGCCTTTGTCTTTGCCGGCGATCACGATGATCTCGTCGTCACGACGAATCTTTTGCATGTCGGATCTCCTTACAGCACTTCTGGGGCGAGCGAGACGATCTTCATGAACTTCTCAGTACGAAGCTCACGGGTCACTGGCCCAAAGATACGGGTGCCGATCGGCTCTTGCTTGGTGTTCAGCAGAACAGCAGCGTTGCCATCAAAGCGGATAATGGAGCCGTCAGCGCGACGAACACCGTGGCGAGTGCGGACTACGACAGCAGTCATCACTTGGCCTTTTTTCACCTTACCGCGAGGAATTGCTTCCTTGACGGTAACTTTGATGATGTCACCGATGCCAGCGTAACGACGGTGCGAGCCACCAAGCACCTTGATGCACATAACGCGACGAGCGCCGCTGTTATCAGCCACATCAAGCATGGATTGAGTCTGAATCATATAATTTCTCCGACCCCTAGCCCTTAGACTTCCACAGCGCGTTCGAGAACTTCAACCAGCGCCCAGGACTTGGTCTTGGCCATCGGACGAGTTTCACGAATCGAAACTTTGTCGCCGATGTGGCACTGGTTGGTTTCGTCGTGCGCGTGCAGCTTAGTCGAACGCTTAACGTATTTACCGTAGATCGGGTGCTTTACGCGACGCTCGATCAGAACGGTGATGGTCTTGTCCATCTTGTCGCTGACAACACGGCCAGTCAGCGTACGGACGGTTTTTTCGGCTTCAGCCATGATTACTTACCTGCCTGCTGGTTGAGCACAGTTTTCACGCGAGCGATGTCACGCTTCACTTGCGAGAGCAGGTGAGACTGCCCCAACTGGCCAGTTGCTTTCTGCATGCGCAGATTGAACTGGTCGCGCAGCAAGCCGAGCAGTTGCTCGTTCAGTTGCTGTGCTGATTTCTCACGAAGTTCATTCGCTTTCATCACATCACCGTCCGCTTAACAAAGGAGGTGGCGAGAGGCAGCTTTGCAGCTGCCAAGGCGAATGCCTCACGCGCCAGCTCTTCAGAAACACCCTCGATTTCATACAGGACTTTGCCTGGCTGAATCTGGGCAACCCAGTACTCGACGGAACCTTTACCTTTACCCATCCGCACTTCGAGAGGCTTCTTGGAAATCGGCTTGTCCGGGAATACACGGATCCAGATCTTGCCGCCACGTTTTACGTGACGGGTCAGGGCACGACGTGCCGACTCGATCTGACGGGCGGTGAGACGACCGCGGGCAACAGCTTTCAAGGCGAACTCGCCGAAGCTGACTTTGCTACCGCGCAGTGCCAGACCACGGTTGTGGCCAGTCATCTGCTTACGGAACTTCGTACGCTTAGGTTGCAACATTTGGCGTACCCCTTACTTAGCAGCTTTTTTACGAGGCGCTGGTGCTTGTGGTTTCAGTTCTTCTTGGCGACCACCAATTACTTCGCCTTTGAAGATCCAAACCTTCACACCGATCACACCGTAGGTGGTGTGAGCTTCGTAGGTGGCATAGTCGATATCGGCACGCAGGGTGTGCAGTGGCACACGACCTTCGCGATACCATTCAGTACGTGCGATTTCAGCACCGCCGAGACGACCGCTCACTTGGATTTTGATGCCTTTGGCACCAATGCGCATGGCGTTCTGTACGGCGCGCTTCATAGCGCGACGGAACATTACGCGACGCTCCAGCTGCTGAGCTACGCTCTGGGCAACCAGCATACCGTCGAGTTCCGGCTTGCGGATTTCTTCGATATTGATGTGCACAGGCACACCCATCTGCTTGGTCAGGTCCTGACGCAGTTTTTCAACATCTTCACCTTTCTTCCCGATAACGATACCAGGACGAGCGGTGTGGATGGTGATGCGTGCAGTTTGAGCCGGACGATGGATATCGATACGGCTTACGGACGCGCTTTTTAGTTTGTCTTGGAGATACTCACGCACCTTCAGATCTGCGAACAAGTAGTCCGCATAAGTCCGACCGTCTGCGTACCAGACGGAGGTGTGCTCCTTGACGATTCCCAGGCGAATGCCAATGGGATGTACTTTCTGACCCATCTGATCGACTCCGTTACTTGTCAGCAACCTTGACAGTGATATGGCAAGACCGCTTGACGATGCGATCAGCGCGGCCTTTGGCACGCGGCATGATGCGCTTCAGCGAACGCCCTTCGTTGACGAAAACAGTGCTGACCTTCAGGTCATCAACGTCTGCGCCTTCGTTGTGCTCGGCGTTGGCTACGGCCGACTCCAGCACTTTCTTGATGATTTCCGCGGCTTTTTTACTGCTAAAAGCCAGCAGGTTGAGCGCTTCGCCCACCTTCTTCCCGCGGATCTGGTCGGCGACCAAGCGGGCTTTCTGGGCGGAGATTCGAGCGCCCGACAACTTAGCGGCTACTTCCATTTCCTTACCCCTTAACGCTTGGCTTTCTTGTCAGCCACGTGCCCACGATAAGTGCGGGTACCGGCGAACTCGCCCAGTTTGTGGCCGACCATGTCTTCGTTCACGAGAACGGGGACGTGCTGACGACCGTTGTGTACTGCGATGGTCAGACCGACCATTTGTGGCAGGATCATCGAACGACGCGACCAGGTCTTAACTGGTTTGCGATCGTTCTTTTCCGCCGCCACTTCGATCTTCTTCAGTAGGTGAAGATCAATAAAAGGACCTTTTTTCAGAGAACGTGGCACTGTCGTATCCCTCTATTTACTTGCGACGACGGACGATCATTTTGTCGGTACGCTTATTACCACGAGTCTTAGCACCCTTAGTCGGGAAGCCCCATGGCGATACCGGATGACGACCACCGGAGGTACGACCTTCACCACCACCATGTGGGTGGTCAACCGGGTTCATGGCAACACCACGAACGGTTGGGCGAACGCCACGCCAGCGTTTGGCACCAGCTTTACCCAGCGAACGCAGGCTGTGCTCGGAGTTCGAGACTTCACCCAGGGTCGCACGGCATTCAGCCAGGACTTTACGCATTTCACCAGAGCGCAGACGCAGGGTCACGTAGACACCTTCGCGAGCGATCAGCTGAGCCGAAGCACCAGCGGAACGAGCGATTTGAGCACCTTTGCCCGGCTTCAGTTCGATGCCGTGAATGGTGCTACCCACTGGGATGTTGCGCAGTTGCAGGGAGTTGCCTGGCTTGATTGGAGCCAGAGCACCTGCGATCAGCTGGTCGCCAGCGCTCACGCCTTTAGGGGCGATGATGTAGCGGCGCTCGCCGTCTGCGTACAGCAGCAGTGCGATGTGAGCAGTACGGTTTGGATCGTATTCGATACGCTCGACGGTGGCAGCGATGCCATCCTTGTCGTTGCGACGGAAGTCGACCAGACGGTAATGCTGCTTATGACCACCACCTACGTGACGAGTAGTGATGCGGCCATTGTTGTTACGACCACCAGACTTCGATTTTTTCTCGAGCAGCGGTGCGTGAGGAGCGCCTTTGTGCAGCTCCTGGTTGACCACCTTGACCACAAAACGGCGGCCAGGGGAAGTCGGTTTGCATTTAACGATTGCCATGATGCACCCCTTCCTTACTCAGCACTGCTGCTGAAATCGAGATCTTGGCCTGGCTGAAGGGAGATAACTGCCTTCTTCCAGTCATTACGCTTGCCCAGACCGCGAGCAGTGCGCTTGCTTTTACCCAGTACGTTCAGGGTAGTCACACGCTCTACTTTCACGCTGAACAGGCTTTCGACGGCCTTCTTGATTTCCAGCTTGGTTGCATCGGTAGCAACCTTGAAAACGAACTGACCTTTTTTGTCTGCCAGAACCGTAGCCTTCTCGGAAACGTGCGGGCCAAGCAGAACTTTAAATACGCGTTCCTGGTTCATCCCAGCAGCTCCTCGAATTTCTTCACGGCCGACACGGTGATCAACACCTTGTCGTATGCGATCAGACTAACTGGATCGGAACCTTGCACGTCACGTACGTCGACGTGTGGCAGGTTGCGAGCAGCCAGGTACAGGTTCTGATCAACAGCGTCAGACACGATCAGGACGTCAGTCAGGCCCATGCCATTCAGCTTGCTCAGCAGGTCTTTGGTTTTTGGAGCTTCAACAGCGAAGTCCTGAACCACGACCAGACGATCGCTACGTACCAGCTCAGCAAGGATGGAGCGCAGTGCAGCGCGATACATCTTCTTGTTCAGCTTTTGCGAGTGGTCCTGAGGACGCGCTGCAAAGGTGGTACCGCCGCCGCGCCAGATTGGGCTACGGATGGTACCGGCACGAGCACGGCCAGTACCTTTCTGACGCCATGGGCGCTTGCCGCCACCGGAAACGTCGGAACGGGTCTTCTGCTGCTTGCTACCTTGACGGCCGCCGGCCATGTAGGCCACGACTGCTTGGTGAACCAGCGTCTCGTTGAACTCGCCACCGAAAGTCAGTTCAGAAACTTCGATCGCTTGAGCGTCATTTACATTTAATTGCATTTCAGCTTCCCCTTAACCGCGAGCCTTGGCTGCCGGACGCACAACCAGGTTGCCGCCAGTAGCGCCAGGAACAGCACCCTTGACGAGCAGCAGATTGCGTTCAGCGTCGACGCGCACAACTTCCAGGGACTGCACGGTCACGCGCTCAGCGCCCATATGACCGGACATTTTTTTGCCCTTGAATACACGACCAGGAGTCTGGCACTGGCCGATAGAGCCAGGGACGCGGTGGGAAACGGAGTTACCGTGGGTGTTATCTTGACCGCGGAAATTCCAACGCTTGATGGTACCGGCAAAGCCTTTACCCTTGGACTGACCGGTAACGTCTACCAGTTGGCCTGCAGCGAAGATTTCAGCATTGATCAAGTCGCCAGCCTGGTACTCGCCTTCTTCAAGGCGGAATTCCCAGACACCGCGACCAGCGGCAACGTTCGCTTTAGCGAAGTGACCTGCTTGAGCAGCAGTCACACGCGAAGCACGACGCTCACCTACAGTGACTTGCACTGCACGATAGCCATCGGTCTCTTCAGTTTTGAACTGGGTGACGCGATTCGGCTCGATCTCAATGACCGTGACCGGAATGGAGACACCTTCTTCGGTGAAAATACGGGTCATACCGGATTTTCGACCGACTACACCAATAGTCATGTTGTAAACCTCATGAGTGTACGGGGCTTTCACCCGCTATGGCCGCCCATTTCAGAGCGTTACACGACTAAGACCCTGTCTTAGCCGAGGCTGATCTGTACTTCCACACCTGCCGCAAGATCAAGCTTCATCAGCGCATCAACGGTTTTATCCGTTGGCTGGACGATGTCCAGAACGCGCTTATGAGTACGGATCTCGTACTGGTCACGCGCGTCTTTGTTGACGTGCGGGGAGACCAGAACGGTGAACCGCTCTTTGCGGGTAGGCAGTGGAATTGGACCACGCACTTGAGCACCAGTACGTTTCGCGGTTTCCACGATTTCCTGGGTGGATTGGTCGATCAGGCGATGGTCAAAAGCCTTCAACCTGATACGGATTTGCTGATTTTGCATTGGATTTCAGACTCCAGGCTGCTATTCCCACCGGACGCACTACGCCCGATAAAAGGAGGCGTGATTCTATAGACGGGTTCATTGGGTGTCAACCCAATAAAAAAACCCCCGCTAAGCGGGGGTTTTTTCAAGGCTCATCGATTACTCGATGATCTTGGCTACGACGCCAGCGCCGACGGTACGACCGCCTTCACGGATAGCGAAACGCAGACCGTCTTCCATTGCGATGGTCTTGATCAGGGTAACAGTCATCTGAATGTTGTCACCTGGCATTACCATTTCAACGCCTTCCGGCAGTTCGCAGTTACCGGTCACGTCAGTGGTACGGAAGTAGAACTGAGGACGGTAGCCTTTGAAGAACGGAGTGTGACGGCCGCCTTCTTCTTTCGACAGAACGTAGACTTCTGCGGTGAACTTGGTGTGCGGCTTGACCGAACCTGGCTTGACCAGAACCTGGCCACGCTCAACGTCGTCACGCTTGGTACCACGCAGCAGAACGCCGCAGTTCTCGCCAGCACGACCTTCGTCCAGCAGCTTGCGGAACATCTCAACACCGGTGCAGGTGGTGGTGGTGGTGTCACGCAGACCAACGATTTCCAGGGCGTCCTGAACGCGGACGATACCACGCTCGATACGACCGGTAACAACGGTACCACGACCCGAGATCGAGAATACGTCTTCGATTGGCATCAGGAATGGCTTGTCGGTCAGACGAACTGGCTCAGGGATGTAGGTATCCAGAGTTTCAACCAGTTTACGAACGGCAGTGGTGCCCATTTCGTTGTCGTCTTTGCCTTCCAGCGCCATACGAGCCGAACCGATGATGATCGGGGTGTCGTCGCCTGGGAAGTCGTAGGTGGACAGCAGGTCACGAACTTCCATCTCGACCAGTTCCAGCAGCTCAGCGTCGTCTACCAGGTCAGCCTTGTTCAGGAAGACCACGATGTACGGAACGCCTACCTGACGGGACAGCAGGATGTGCTCACGGGTTTGTGGCATCGGACCATCAGCGGCCGAGCAAACCAGGATCGCGCCGTCCATCTGGGCAGCACCGGTGATCATGTTCTTCACGTAGTCAGCGTGACCTGGGCAGTCAACGTGAGCGTAGTGACGAATAGTCGAGTTGTACTCAACGTGAGCGGTGTTGATGGTGATACCGCGAGCTTTCTCTTCTGGAGCCGAGTCGATCTTGTCGAACTCAACAACGGCCGAACCGAAAACTTCGGAGCAGACGCGAGTCAGAGCAGCGGTCAGAGTGGTTTTACCGTGGTCAACGTGGCCGATGGTGCCGACGTTTACGTGAGGTAGGGAACGATCAAATTTTTCTTTAGCCACGACAGTGAACTCCTAGCCTAAAGGGGCTGAATCAGCCTTGTTTTTTAACGATAGCTTCGACGATGTTCGACGGAGCTTCGGAGTATTTGGAGAATTCCATAGAGTAGCTCGCGCGACCCTGAGACATGGAACGGACGTCGGTCGCATAACCGAACATCTCACCCAGCGGAACTTCGGCGCGGATAACTTTGCCGGAAACCGTGTCTTCCATACCCTGGATCAGACCGCGACGACGGTTCAGGTCACCCATCACGTCGCCCATGTAGTCCTCAGGTGTTACAACTTCGACCTTCATGATCGGCTCAAGAACAACACCGCCACCTTTGGTAGCCAGTTGCTTGGTCGCCATGGAGGCTGCCACCTTGAACGCCATCTCGTTGGAGTCGACGTCGTGGTAAGAGCCATCGAACACGGTCGCCTTCAGGCCGATGAGCGGATAGCCGGCAACAACACCGTTCTTCATCTGCTCTTCAATGCCCTTCTGGATAGCAGGGATGTATTCCTTGGGAACCACACCACCTACCACTTCGTTCACGAATACCAGACCTTCCTGACCTTCGTCTGCCGGAGCAAAACGGATCCAGCAATGGCCGAACTGGCCACGGCCGCCGGACTGGCGAACGAACTTGCCTTCGATCTCACAGTTCTTCGTGATCTTCTCACGATAAGAAACCTGTGGTTTACCGATGTTGGCTTCAACGTTGAACTCACGGCGCATCCGGTCAACCAGGATGTCCAGGTGCAACTCACCCATACCCGAGATGATCGTTTGACCAGTCTCTTCGTCGGTCTTGACGCGGAAAGAAGGGTCTTCCTGAGCGAGTTTGCCCAGAGCGATACCCATTTTTTCCTGGTCATCCTTGGTTTTCGGCTCAACGGCAACCGAGATAACCGGCTCCGGGAAGTCCATGCGAACCAGGATGATTGGCTTGTCAGCGGAGCACAGGGTGTCACCCGTGGTGACGTCCTTCATGCCGATCAGGGCCGCGATGTCGCCAGCGCGTACTTCCTTGATCTCTTCGCGGGTGTTTGCGTGCATTTGCACCATACGACCCACGCGCTCTTTCTTGCCCTTGACCGAGTTGATCACGCCGTCGCCGGAGCTCAACACGCCCGAGTAAACGCGAGCGAAGGTCAGGGTACCCACGAATGGGTCGGTAGCGATCTTGAACGCCAGAGCCGAGAACGGCTCGCTGTCGTCTGCATGACGCTCCATGGCAACAGTCTCGTCATCCGGGTCCGAACCCTTGATGGCAGGAATGTCGACAGGTGCTGGCAGGTAGTCGATAACAGCGTCCAGAACCAGGGGAACGCCCTTGTTCTTGAACGAGGAACCGCAAACGGCCAGGACGATTTCGCCGGCAATAGTACGCTGACGCAGCGCAGTCTTGATCTCTTCGATCGACAGCTCTTCGCCTTCCAGGTACTTGTTCATCAGCTCTTCGCTGGCTTCGGCCGCAGCCTCAACCATGTTGCTGCGCCATTCTTCAGCCAGTTCCTGCAGCTCGGCAGGGATAGGTTCGCGACGAGGAGCCATGCCCTTGTCAGCGTCGTCCCAGTACACGGCTTCCATGGTCATCAGGTCGATCTGACCCTGGAACTCATCTTCCGCGCCGATTGCCAGCTGGATCGGCACCGGGGTGTGACCCAGGCGCTGCTTGATCTGGCCGACCACGCGCAGGAAGTTGGCACCTTGACGGTCCATCTTGTTGACGTAAACCAGACGTGGGACGCCGTATTTGTTGGCTTGACGCCATACGGTTTCCGACTGAGGCTCAACGCCCGAAGTACCGCAGAACACAACGACAGCGCCGTCGAGTACGCGCAGCGAACGCTCTACTTCAATGGTGAAGTCAACGTGGCCGGGGGTATCGATGATGTTGAAGCGATGCTTCTCGAACTGCTTGACGGAACCAGCCCAGAAAGCGGTAGTAGCAGCGGAAGTAATGGTAATACCCCGCTCCTGCTCCTGCACCATCCAGTCCATGGTCGCGGCGCCATCATGCACCTCGCCCATTTTGTGGTTTACGCCTGTGTAGAACAGGACGCGCTCGGTGGTCGTGGTTTTACCCGCGTCCACGTGAGCAACGATACCGATGTTACGGTAGCGCTTGATATCAGTTGTACGAGCCATAAAGCCCTCGCAAAATAATTGACGCTGGATTTAGAAGCGGTAGTGCGAGAACGCTTTGTTGGCTTCAGCCATACGGTGAACGTCTTCACGCTTCTTAACTGCAGCACCTTTGCCTTCGGCAGCATCCAACAGCTCGCCAGCCAGGCGCAGAGCCATAGACTTCTCACCGCGCTTGCGCGCGAAGTCTACCAGCCAGCGCATTGCCAGGGCGTTACGACGGGACGGACGAACTTCGACCGGAACCTGGTAAGTAGCACCGCCAACACGGCGCGACTTTACTTCGACCAGCGGAGCGATGGCGTCGAGAGCTTTCTCGAAGATTTCCAGTGGGTCGCTGTTCTTGCGTTCTTTAACCTTGTCCAGCGCGCCATAAACGATACGCTCGGCAACGGCTTTCTTGCCGCTCTCCATCACGTGGTTCATGAACTTGGCCAGGATCTGGCTGCCGTATTTTGGATCGTCAAGCACTTCGCGCTTGGCTGCTACGCGTCTTCTTGGCATGGATAAGCCCTCAAACGGTCTTCAGGTTAGCTCGGGACATCCCACCCTGAGGTGCGGGACCCGACCTTACTCTTATCGACTCAGAAAAATAGATAATTGCAATGTGCTGCAAGCGACCATTACTTCGGACGCTTGGTACCGTACTTCGAACGACCTTGGTTACGACCTTTGACGCCGGAGGTATCCAGGGAGCCGCGAACGGTGTGGTAACGAACACCTGGCAAGTCTTTTACACGACCGCCGCGGATCAGTACCACGCTGTGCTCTTGCAGGTTGTGGCCTTCACCGCCGATGTACGAGGAAACCTCGAAACCGTTGGTCAGACGCACACGGCATACTTTACGCAGTGCCGAGTTAGGTTTTTTCGGCGTGGTGGTGTACACACGGGTGCACACGCCACGACGTTGCGGGCAGTTCTGCAGCGCAGGTACGTCGGATTTCTCGACGATACGCTTACGCGGCTGACGTACCAGCTGGTTGATAGTTGCCATCTACTAGCTCCACTGTTGTCTTGCGACGCTATTGTCTTGCAAGAAAAGCAAAATGGCAGGACATGCGTCCCGCCAGATTTAGGGGTACAAGAGTCTAAAGAGGATCTTGTCCCCAGTCAAGGCAAGGCCCCGCCCTCCCCGACCAGCCGAACCCGGGCATTTCATGTCCGGATTCGTCGATCGCAGAGACCAGGGCCCCGCTCTGATCAGTTACCGCTGGAGTTCAGCGCTTCAGTCAGTGCTGCTTCGACTTCGCTCGCGCTTACACGCAACGGTTTGTCAGCATCACGGCGACGCTTGCGCTCGCTGTGGTATGCCAGACCGGTACCAGCCGGGATCAGACGACCCACGACCACGTTTTCTTTCAGGCCGCGCAGGTAGTCGCGCTTGCCGGTTACCGCCGCTTCGGTCAGTACGCGGGTGGTTTCCTGGAAGGAAGCCGCCGAGATGAACGATTCGGTGGACAGCGAGGCCTTGGTGATACCCAGCAGCACACGGGTGTACTTGGAGATGAACTTGTCTTCCGATGCCAGACGCTCGTTCTCGCCCAGTACCTGAGTCAGTTCCATCTGGTCGCCCTTGATGAAGCTGGAGTCACCCGACTCGGCGATCTCGACCTTGCGCAGCATCTGACGCAGGATGGTCTCGATGTGCTTGTCGTTGATCTTCACGCCTTGCAGACGGTAAACGTCCTGGATCTCGTTGACGATGTACTTGGCGAGCGCGCTCACACCCAGCAGACGCAGGATGTCGTGCGGATCGCTAGGACCGTCGGAGATTACTTCGCCGCGGTTGACCTGTTCACCTTCGAACACGTTCAGGTGACGCCACTTCGGAATCAGCTCCTCGTACGGATCGCTGCCGTCGTTCGGGGTAATGACCAGACGGCGCTTGCCCTTGGTCTCTTTACCGAACGCGATGGTGCCGCTGACTTCAGCCAGAATCGAGGCTTCTTTCGGACGACGCGCTTCGAACAAGTCGGCAACGCGTGGCAGACCACCGGTGATGTCACGGGTCTTGGAGGTTTCCTGTGGGATACGGGCGATAACGTCACCCACACCCACTTGAACACCATCCGCCACGCCGACCAGGGCGTTGGCTGGCAGGAAGTACTGAGCCGGTACGTCGGTACCTGGCAGCAGCAGATCCTTGCCATCCACACCAACCATCTTGACCGCAGGGCGAATTTCCTTGCCCGCCGCAGGACGGTCTTTTACATCCAGTACCTCGATGTTGGTCAGACCGGTCAGTTCGTCGGTCTGGCGCTTGATCGTGATACCTTCTTCCATGCCCACGAAGGTCACGGTACCTTTCATTTCGGTAACGATCGGGTGGGTGTGCGGGTCCCACTTGGCCACGATGGCACCAGCGTCGACCTTGTCGCCTTCCTTCACCGAGATCACGGCACCGTACGGCAGCTTGTAGCGCTCGCGCTCACGACCGAAGTCGTCGGCGATGGCCAGCTCACCGGAACGGGACACGGCAACCAGGTTGCCATCGGCACGCTCAACGTGTTTCAGGTTGTGCAGACGAACCACACCACCGTTCTTCACCTGGACGCTGTCGGCAGCCGAAGTACGGCTTGCAGCACCACCGATGTGGAACGTACGCATGGTCAGCTGGGTACCCGGCTCACCGATGGATTGGGCGGCGATTACGCCGACCGCTTCGCCGATGTTCACCTGGTGACCGCGAGCCAGGTCACGACCGTAGCACTTGGCGCAGATGCCGTAGCGGGTTTCGCAGCTGATCGGCGAGCGGACGATCACTTCGTCGATGCTGTTGAGTTCGATGAACTCTACCCACTTCTCGTCTACCAGGGTGCCGGCAGGAACGATGACTTCGTCGGTACCTGGCTTGAACACGTCACGGGCGATGACACGACCCAGTACACGTTCACCCAGCGGCTCTACAACGTCGCCGCCTTCGATGTGCGGGGTCATCAGCAGACCCTGTTCGGTGCCGCAGTCGATCTCGGTAACCACCAAGTCTTGCGCCACGTCTACCAGACGACGAGTCAGGTAACCGGAGTTCGCGGTTTTCAACGCGGTATCCGCCAGACCCTTACGAGCACCGTGAGTCGAGATGAAGTACTGGAGTACGCTCAGACCTTCACGGAAGTTCGCGGTGATCGGCGTCTCGATGATCGAGCCGTCCGGCTTGGCCATCAGACCACGCATACCAGCCAGCTGACGAATCTGAGCTGCCGAACCCCGGGCACCGGAGTCAGCCATCATGTACATCGAGTTGAACGATTCCTGGTCAACTTCGTTGCCATGACGGTCGATGACCTTCTCTTTCGAGAGGTTGGACATCATCGCCTTGGACACTTCATCGTTGGCCTTGGACCAGAGGTCGATCACCTTGTTGTACTTCTCGCCCTGGGTTACCAGGCCGGAAGCGTACTGGCTTTCGATCTCTTTCACTTCGTCGGTGGCAGTACCGATGATGCGAGCTTTCTCATCCGGGATAACGAAGTCGTTAACGCCGATGGAAACACCCGAAATCGTCGAGTAGGCGAAACCGGTGTACATCAACTGGTCAGCGAAGATAACGGTCTCTTTCAGACCAACCACGCGGTAGCACTGGTTGATCAGCTTGGAGATCGCCTTCTTCTTCATCGGCGTGTTGACCACGTCGAAGGACAGGCCTGGTGGAACGACCTGGAACAGCAGCGCACGGCCGACGGTGGTGTCGACGATACGGGTGTTCTTCACGCTGCCGCCGTCACGGTCGTTGACCGTTTCGTTGATGCGCACTTTGATCTTGGCGTGCAGCGCTGCTTCGCCGGCGCGGAACACGCGGTCGACTTCCTGCAGGTCGGCGAACACGCGGCCTTCGCCCTTGGCGTTGATCGCTTCACGGGTCATGTAGTACAGACCCAGTACAACGTCCTGCGACGGAACGATGATGGGCTCACCGTTGGCTGGCGACAGGATGTTGTTGGTCGACATCATCAGCGCACGGGCTTCGAGCTGGGCTTCCAGGGTCAGCGGTACGTGTACCGCCATCTGGTCGCCGTCGAAGTCGGCGTTGTACGCAGCACAGACCAGAGGGTGCAGCTGGATAGCCTTGCCTTCGATCAGTACCGGTTCAAACGCTTGGATACCCAGACGGTGAAGGGTCGGTGCGCGGTTGAGCAGCACGGGGTGTTCGCGAATCACTTCGGCGAGAACGTCCCACACCTCTGGCAGCTCACGCTCGACCATCTTCTTGGCGGCCTTGATGGTGGTAGCGAGACCACGCATTTCCAGCTTGCCGAAGATGAACGGCTTGAACAGCTCCAGGGCCATCTTCTTCGGAAGACCGCACTGGTGCAGGCGCAGGGTCGGGCCTACGGTAATTACCGAACGACCCGAGTAGTCAACACGCTTGCCGAGCAGGTTCTGACGGAAACGACCCTGCTTACCCTTGATCATGTCAGCCAGGGATTTCAGAGGACGCTTGTTGGAACCGGTGATGGCGCGACCGCGACGACCGTTGTCCAGCAAGGCGTCGACAGCTTCCTGCAGCATGCGCTTTTCGTTGCGCACGATGATGTCAGGGGCCGACAGGTCCAGCAGACGCTTCAGACGGTTGTTACGGTTGATCACTCGACGATACAGATCGTTGAGGTCGGAAGTCGCGAAACGACCGCCATCCAGTGGAACCAGTGGACGCAGGTCTGGCGGCAGAACCGGCAGAACGGTCAACACCATCCACTCAGGCAGGTTGCCGGAGCCCTGGAAGGCTTCCATCAACTTCAGGCGCTTGGACAGCTTCTTGATCTTGGTTTCCGAGTTGGTCTGCGGAATCTCTTCGCGCAGGCGGCCGATCTCGTGTTCCAGGTCAATGGCGTGCAGCAGCTCGCGGACAGCCTCGGCACCCATGCGGGCGTCGAAGTCGTCACCGAACTCTTCGAGGGCTTCGAAGTACTGCTCATCGTTCAGCAGCTGGCCCTTCTCCAGGGTGGTCATGCCCGGGTCGATGACGACATAGCTCTCGAAGTAGAGAACGCGCTCGATATCACGCAGGGTCATGTCCATCAGCAGGCCGATACGCGACGGCAGCGATTTCAGGAACCAGATGTGGGCAACGGGCGAAGCCAGTTCGATGTGCGCCATGCGCTCACGACGAACCTTGGCCAGCGCGACTTCAACGCCGCACTTCTCGCAGATCACACCACGGTGTTTCAGGCGCTTGTACTTACCGCACAGGCACTCGTAGTCCTTGACTGGGCCAAAGATCTTGGCGCAGAACAGGCCGTCACGCTCAGGCTTGAACGTACGGTAGTTGATGGTTTCCGGCTTTTTAACTTCACCGAACGACCACGAACGGATCATCTCAGGCGACGCCAACCCGATACGGATTGCGTCAAACTCTTCGACTTGACCCTGGTTTTTCAGCAAATTCAGTAGGTCTTTCAAGGCCTTTCCTCCTGGCGGAGCAGGGAGCGGGCTTTATGGGCCCACTCCCGATTCGCGTCGCGTGTTATTCGGTTTCCAGATCGATATCGATACCGAGGGAACGAATCTCTTTGATCAACACGTTGAAGGACTCGGGCATGCCCGGCTCCATACGGTGATCGCCGTCCACGATGTTCTTGTACATCTTGGTACGACCGTTCACATCGTCCGACTTCACTGTGAGCATTTCTTGCAGGGTGTAGGCGGCACCATAAGCTTCCAGTGCCCAGACCTCCATCTCCCCGAAACGCTGACCACCGAACTGAGCCTTACCACCCAGCGGCTGCTGGGTAACCAGGCTGTAGGAACCAGTGGAACGCGCGTGCATCTTGTCGTCCACCAAGTGGTTCAGTTTCAGCATGTACATGTAGCCAACAGTAACGTGACGCTCGAACTTGTTGCCAGTCCGGCCGTCGAACAGCTGCATCTGGCCGCTTTCCGGCAGGTCTGCCAGTTTCAGCATGGCCTTGATTTCGCTTTCCTTGGCACCGTCGAATACCGGGGTAGCCATTGGAACGCCAGCACGCAGGTTCTTCGCCAGGTCCAGGATTTCCTGGTCGCTGAAGCTTTCCAGGTTCTCTTGGCGGCCACCGATCTCGTTGTAGATCTCGGTGAGGAACTTGCGCAGTTCGATGACTTTACGCTGCTCTTCGAGCATGCGGTTGATCTTTTCGCCCAAGCCCTTGGCCGCGAGGCCCAGGTGGGTTTCCAGAATCTGACCGACGTTCATACGCGAAGGTACGCCCAGCGGGTTGAGTACCACGTCCACAGGGGTGCCGTTGGCATCGTGTGGCATGTCTTCAACCGGCATGATCACGGAGACCACACCTTTGTTACCGTGACGACCGGCCATCTTGTCGCCCGGCTGGATGCGGCGACGGATTGCCAGGTAAACCTTGACGATTTTCAGCACGCCTGGAGCCAGGTCATCGCCTTGCTGCAGTTTGCGCTTCTTGTCTTCGAACTTATCGTCCAGCAGGCGGCGACGGTCAACGATGTACTGCTGGGCTTTTTCCAGCTGTTCGTTGAGCGCGTCTTCGGCCATGCGCAGCTTGAACCACTGACCGTGTTCCAGACCGTCCAGGACTTCGTTGGTGATTTCCAGACCTTTTTTCAGGCCGGCACCACCGTCGACGATCTGGCCGACCAGGGCCTGACGCAGACGTTCGAAGGTCGCGCCTTCGACGATACGGAACTCTTCGTTCAGATCCTTGCGGATCTCGTCCAGCTGGCTCTTCTCGATCGACAGTGCACGAGCGTCACGCTCCACGCCGTCACGGGTGAAGACCTGGACGTCGATGACAGTACCTTTGGTGCCGGTAGGCACGCGCAGGGAGGTGTCCTTAACGTCGCTGGCTTTCTCACCAAAGATGGCGCGCAGCAGTTTTTCTTCCGGAGTCAGCTGGGTCTCGCCTTTCGGGGTGACCTTGCCGACCAGGATGTCGCCGGCGCCGACTTCGGCACCTACGTAAACGATACCGGCTTCGTCCAGCTTGTTCAGCGCTGCTTCACCCACGTTCGGGATGTCAGCGGTGATTTCCTCTGGGCCAAGCTTGGTGTCACGCGCCACACAGGTCAGTTCCTGGATGTGGATCGTGGTGAAACGATCTTCCTGAACCACACGCTCCGACAGACAGATGGAGTCTTCGAAGTTGAAACCGTTCCAGGCCATGAACGCGATGCGCATGTTCTGACCCAGTGCCAGCTCACCCATGTCGGTGGACGGGCCGTCGGCCATGATGTCGCTGCGCTGAACACGGTCACCCTTGCTCACCAGCGGACGCTGGTTGATGCAGGTGTTCTGGTTCGAACGGGTGTACTTGGTCAGGTTGTAGATATCTACACCGGCTTCGCCTGGCTCGACTTCATCGTCCGCCACGCGAACAACGATACGGCTGGCATCGACGGAGTCGATCACGCCGCCACGACGGGCCACGACGCAAACGCCGGAGTCACGGGCAACGTTGCGCTCCATGCCGGTACCTACCAGCGGCTTGTCGGCGCGCAGGGTCGGTACAGCCTGACGCTGCATGTTGGAACCCATCAACGCACGGTTGGCGTCGTCGTGCTCCAGGAACGGAATCAGCGAGGCTGCGACCGAGACTACCTGCTTGGGCGAAACGTCCATCAGGGTTACGTCTTCAGGCGCCTTCACGGTGAATTCGTTCAGGTGACGTACGGCTACCAGCTCGTCGATCAGGACCTTGTTCTCGTTCATGGTCGCCGAAGCCTGCGCGATCACGTGATCGGCTTCTTCGATGGCGGACAGGAACACGATCTCGTCGGTGACCACACCCTCTTTAACAACGCGGTACGGGCTTTCCAGGAAGCCGTACTGGTTGGTGCGCGCGTAGGCAGCCAGGGAGTTGATCAGACCGATGTTCGGACCTTCAGGGGTCTCGATCGGGCATACACGACCGTAGTGAGTCGGGTGTACGTCACGAACTTCGAAGCCTGCGCGCTCGCGGGTCAGACCACCTGGGCCGAGTGCCGAGACACGACGCTTGTGGGTAATTTCCGACAGCGGGTTGTTCTGGTCCATGAACTGGGACAGCTGGCTGGAACCGAAGAACTCTTTCACCGCGGCCGCTACCGGCTTGGCGTTGATCAGGTCCTGAGGCATCAGGCCTTCGCTTTCAGCCATCGACAGGCGTTCCTTGACCGCACGCTCAACGCGCACCAGGCCAACACGGAACTGGTTCTCGGCCATTTCGCCTACGCAGCGAACACGACGGTTACCCAGGTGGTCGATGTCGTCGACGATGCCTTTGCCGTTACGGATGTCGACCAGGGTCTTCAGAACGGCAACGATGTCTTCCTTGCTCAGCACGCCCGAACCTTCGATCTCGGTACGACCGATACGACGGTTGAACTTCATGCGGCCTACAGCGGACAGATCGTAGCGCTCAGGGCTGAAGAACAGGTTGTTGAACAGGGTCTCGGCGGCGTCCTTGGTTGGCGGCTCGCCAGGACGCATCATGCGGTAGATCTCGACCAGCGCTTCCAGTTGGTTGGCGGTGGAGTCGATCTTCAGCGTGTCGGAGATGAACGGACCGCAGTCGATGTCGTTGGTGTACAACGTTTCGATACGGACGACCTGGGCCTTGGCGATCTTCACCAGCAGCTCGGTGCTCAGTTCGGTGTTGCATTCGCACAGGATTTCGCCAGTGGCCGGATGAACGATGGCCTTGGCAGTGGTGCGACCCAGCACGTAGTCCAGCGGAACTTCCAGCTCTTTGATGCCGGCTTTTTCCAACTGGTTGATATGACGGGCAGTGATACGACGGCCCTGCTCCACGATCACCTTGCCGGTGTTGTCGAGGATATCCAGGACGGCGATTTCACCACGCAGGCGCTGTGGCACCAGCTCCAGGCTGAGCTTTTCGCCCTGCACGTGGAATACGTTGGTGGTGTAGAACGCATCGAGGACTTCCTCGGTGCTGTAGCCCAGTGCGCGCAGCAGTACCGACGCAGGCAGCTTGCGACGACGGTCGATCCGGACGAATACACAGTCTTTCGGGTCGAATTCGAAGTCCAGCCACGAGCCGCGGTAAGGAATGATACGGGCCGAGTACAACAGTTTGCCGGAGCTGTGCGTCTTGCCACGGTCGTGGTCGAAGAACACACCTGGCGAACGGTGCAACTGGGAGACGATGACGCGCTCGGTACCGTTGATTACGAAGGTACCGTTCTCGGTCATCAGGGGGATCTCCCCCATGTAGACTTCCTGCTCCTTGATGTCCTTGATCGCTTTGTTCGACGATTCTTTGTCGAAAATGATCAGGCGTACTTTTACCCGCAAAGGTACGGCGTACGTTACGCCACGCAATACGCATTCTTTGACATCAAAGGCCGGTTCGCCCAGGCGATAACCAACGTACTCCAGAGCAGCGTTGCCGGAGTAGCTGATGATCGGGAAAACGGATTTGAAGGCCGCATGCAGACCGACGTCACGGAACTGGTCCTTGGTCGCGCCCGCCTGCAAGAATTCGCGATACGAATCCAGCTGGATAGCCAAGAGGTACGGTACGTCCATGACGTCCGGCAACTTGCTAAAGTCCTTGCGGATACGTTTTTTCTCAGTGTATGAGTAAGCCATCAGCGTTCCCCAGCTTGGTCACCTGCTTGTTTGGCTCCTCCCGACGGGGAGCAGCCAGAAAATCGTGCAAACCCCTTGGTTTGCGCCACCATCATCGGTGGTTGAAGCACGTTGTTGGCGCTGACCTGATCAGCTGCCAATAACGGAAAAAGGCCGGTGGCATGAGCCACCAGCCATCAGCCGTTCGCTTGACGCTCGGGCTGGAGACGCAAGGTCGAAATTACTTGATTTCGACTTTGGCGCCAGCTTCTTCCAGCTTCTTGGCAGCGTCAGCAGCGGCTTCTTTCGAAACGCCTTCAGCTACGACCTGAGGAGCGGTGTCAACTTTCTCTTTGGCTTCTTTCAGGCCCAGACCGGTCAGTTCACGAACGGCCTTGATGACGTTGACTTTCTTCTCGCCGGCTTCAACCAGGACAACGTTGAATTCGGTTTGCTCTTCAACAACAGCGGCAGCAGCAGCTGGACCAGCCGAAGCGGCAGCAGCGGTAACGCCGAATTTTTCTTCGAAAGCTTTGATCAGCTCAACAACTTCCATTACGGACATTGCGCCAACGGCTTCGAGGATTTGCTCTTGAGTAACGGACATGACTCTTTTCCTGAATTGGGGGACGGCCTACGCGACCATCGAAATAAACAAAAAACGCGAGAAGCGAGCGGCCCTTAGGCTGCAGCAGCTTCTTTCTGGTCGCGAAGTGCCGCCAGAGTACGAGCCAGTTTGCTGGTAGCGCCTTGAATCACGCTCATCAGCTGGGAAATGGCTTCGTCACGGGTCGCCAGCGTTGCCAGTACGTCGATCTGATTGGCTGCGAGGAACTTGCCCTCGAACGCAGCTGCCTTGATCTCGAACTTGTCCTGACCTTTGGCGAACTCTTTGAAGATACGAGCAGCAGCGCCCGGATGTTCTTTCGAGAAAGCGATCAAGGTCGGGCCTTTGAACACGTCGTTGAGGACCGAGTAATCGGTGCCTTCAACGGCGCGCTTGAGCAAGGTGTTACGTACAACGCGTACGTACACGCCAGCTTCGCGGGCCTCTTTACGGAGTCCGGTCATAGCGCCTACAGTCACACCACGGGCATCAGCCACGACAGCGGACAGGGCAGCTTTGGCAGCCTCGTTGACTTCAGCGACGATGGCCTTCTTGTCTTCGAGTTTAATTGCCACGGGTTTAACTCCTGCTTGTTACCGTTTCATCTGGCCGAGGCCGGATGTCGTTTTGGTGTCTAGTTCCAAAAGGAACCGGGAGCACCATCTGCGTAGGCTTGTGGTTTAAGGCTCGCGCCGCCTACGGTCTTGGATAGCCCCCGCAAAGCAGGGACCCCAATTTTTCAGCTCGAGCGGTTACCCGCCCCGGCTGCAAGTCTTACGCGCTCAGGGAACCCTGATCGATTACCAGACCTGGGCCCATGGTGGTGCTCAGGGTAACGCGCTTGACGTAGATACCTTTCGAGGAAGCTGGCTTGATACGCTTCAGATCAGCGATCAGGGCTTCAACGTTTTCCTTCAGCTTGGTGGCTTCGAAGCCAACCTTGCCAACGGAAGTGTGGATGATGCCGTTTTTGTCGGTGCGGTAGCGAACCTGACCAGCCTTGGCGTTTTTAACCGCGTTGGCTACGTCTGGAGTCACGGTACCGACTTTCGGGTTAGGCATCAGGCCGCGTGGACCCAGGATCTGACCCAGTTGACCTACAACGCGCATGGCATCAGGCGATGCGATGACGACGTCATAGTTCAGGTCGCCGCCTTTCATTTCGGCAGCCAGGTCGTCCATGCCAACGCGGTCTGCGCCTGCAGCCAGGGCAGCTTCAGCAGCTGGACCTTGGGTGAAGACAGCAACACGTACGGTCTTGCCAGTGCCGTGTGGCAGCACGGTAGCGCTACGTACGACCTGGTCGGATTTACGTGGGTCAACGCCCAGGTTCACGGCGACGTCGAACGACTCGCTGAACTTGACGGTCGACAGCTCGGCCAGCAGAGTGGCGGCTTCTTCGAAGTTGTAGACTTTGCCAGCTTCGATTTTGGAAGCAATAGCCTTTTGGCGCTTGGTCAGCTTAGCCATTACACACCCTCCACGTTAAGGCCCATGCTGCGAGCCGAGCCAGCGATGGTGCGCACAGCGGCGTCCAGGTCGGCAGCGGTCAGGTCAGCATCTTTTGCCTTGGCGATTTCTTCCAGCTGAGCGCGGGTCACGGTACCGACTTTAACGGTGTTCGGACGAGCGGAGCCGCTGGTCAGGCCAGCAGCTTTCTTCAGCAGAACCGAAGCAGGGGTGCTTTTGGTTTCGAAGGTGAAGCTACGGTCACTGAATACAGTGATGATGACTGGAGTCGGCAGGCCAGCTTCTTGACCCTGGGTACGGGCGTTGAAGAGCTTGCAGAATTCCATGATGTTCACACCATGTTGACCCAGAGCCGGGCCGACGGGCGGGCTAGGGTTGGCCTGGCCGGCCTTTACTTGCAGCTTGATGTAAGCCGTGATTTTCTTAGCCATGAGCTACTCCAATATCGGGTACAGGCGCCTGAAAAGGCTCCCCGGTTGCTTGCGTTTTATCCCAGAGACGACAAAACCCCGCAGCTTACGCCTGCGGGGCATGGGATATGCCTTCAATCAGACCTTTTCGACCTGACTGAACTCGAGCTCTACCGGAGTAGAGCGTCCGAAAATAAGCACGGCCACTTGGATCCGGCTCTTTTCGTAGTTGACTTCTTCGACAGTACCGTTGAAATCCGCGAAAGGACCATCGGTAACGCGAACAACCTCGCCCGGCTCGAACAGAGTCTTGGGCTTTGGCTTGTCGCTGCCGTCAGCGACACGACGCAGGATAGCTTCAGCTTCCTTGTCGGCGATAGGTGCAGGCTTGTCGGCGGTACCGCCAATGAAGCCCATCACACGAGGCGTATCCTTGACCAAGTGCCAAGTACCCTCGTTCATTTCCATCTGGACCAGCACATAGCCTGGGAAGAACTTACGTTCGCTTTTGCGCTTCTGGCCATTGCGCATCTCAACCACTTCTTCAGTGGGGACCAGAATCTCGCCAAAACCGTCTTCCATGCCAGCCAGCTTTACACGCTCGATCAAAGAGCGCATAACATGCTTCTCGTAACCCGAGTAGGCATGCACAACGTACCAACGCTTAGCCACGGGACACCCTTAGCCGACGATCAAGGAAACAAGCCAGCCTAGCAGGGAATCAAGCCCCCACAACAGCAACGCCATGACCAGGACGACCGCCACTACGATCAGCGTGGTCTGCGTGGTCTCTTGGCGAGTTGGCCATACGACTTTACGGATTTCGGTGCGAGCTTCCTTTGCCAGAGCGAAGAACGACTTGCCTTTCGCGGTCTGCAGCGCGGTAAACGCAGCTACGGCAGCAATGACGAGCAGTGCGAGCACTCGGTACAGGATCGGAGACGCGTGGTAATACTGATTACCAACCACGCCAACCACCACCAAAGCGACAACAACCAGCCACTTGAGCAGATCAAAGCGAGAGTCTTGGGCTTCAGCCTTCGGGGTCATCTAGGAGGATCCTGTGAAAAGAAAGCCAGACATCACCGAGTGAATCTGGCAGGTCAGGAGGGAATCGAACCCCCAACCTACGGTTTTGGAGACCGTCGCTCTGCCAATTGAGCTACTGACCTAAAAACATAATCAGGCCGACCATTATGCCGGGCCGAATAAGCGATTTCAACCACTTATAAAACAAAGGCAGATATTTTCATATCTGCCTGAGTAATGGAGCTCTTGAGCGGATTTGAACCGCTGACCTCACCCTTACCAAGGGTGTGCTCTACCAACTGAGCTACAAGAGCGAAACACTTTGCACAACCAGCAAACTTGGAGCGGGTAGCGGGAATCGAACCCGCATCATCAGCTTGGAAGGCTGAGGTTCTACCACTAAACTATACCCGCGGAGCTTGCTGCTCACGCTAAATTGGTGGAGGGAGAAGGATTCGAACCTTCGAAGTCTGAGACGTCAGATTTACAGTCTGATCCCTTTGGCCGCTCGGGAACCCCTCCGTAACGTGGGCGGCATTATCAACCTCTGCCGTCCTGCTGTCAAGCTATTTTTTCAATTAAATCTTGAAGTTAGCTTCGTTTGACAGCCGCTTCACACCTTGAGCGTTTCCGCTTATCGCTGTGGAGCGGGCGCCATTCTATGCAGGATTCAAGGTACTTGCAACCCCCCACACAACATTATTTTCTGTTTTAAGTCTTTGAAATCATTGGAAAGTCTTTGAAGCAGGGTTTCGTCCAGCAAACGCCGGGCTTCCGGCGAAATGCGCAACCAGTGAGAGACTCCCTCCGGGGCATTCACCGCCACTGCACGAGAGGAAATATCCAGGCTGGTCAGGCGCTGCTCCACCGGCGCGAGCTGCTCCAGTCGAGAAAACCCGCCCACGTACAGACAGTTTTCAGTGTCCACTGGAGGCTTGGCGGCCGCTGCTGCCCGTGTTTGGCCAGCATCCGACTCGCTGAGCAGCTTGATATCCTGATGCGCGCCTTTGTACAGGGACAGCGACGCGACTTCCTTGGGCCGCATGGGAGCGACCTGCTGATGCCACACCGCGTAGAAAACGTTGAGCACAACCAGCAAGAGGAATAACCAGCGCATAAGGCACCTCAGACAATAGGGCAGGCGATTGCCAGGCCGACGAACACCAGGTCCGGAATAACCTGCGCCTGGGGGACCACATCGCTGACCAAGCCGGCATCCCCGCCTGTGAGGAACAGCGTGAAGTCATCCCCCCACAGGCGCCTGGCATGCTCGAGCTGACTCAGCACGAACCCGCGCGTCATCAGGGTGCAGCCACGCTCGACAGCCTCGACGGTATTTCGCCCCGGCTGAAGGCTGGCATGGGCACGCTCGGCAGACTGGTCGTCGTAGCGGATCTTGCGCGTATGGGTGCGCAACTGGCCGCGCATCAGCGGCATGCCAGGGCAGATAAAGCCACCGATGTGCTCACCGTCGACGGCAACGAAGTCGGAGGTAATGGCCGTGCCCAGGTCGATGACCACGCACGCTCGGCCGGCCAGGCGATACCCCGCCACCAACGCTACCCAACGATCCAGCCCCAGGCGCTCGTACTCTTCATAGCCGTTGCGGACACCTGCCAGCACCCGGGACGGCCGCGCAGTGATCGGCTGCACCTTGAATTCGTCTGCCAGGGCCGCCACCAACCTGCCGGTTTCATCTTCATTGCGCACGCTGACCAGCCGGCAGTGCTGCAGTCGCAGCCCGTCGATGGCTTTCAAGGCATCAATGAGGACACCGTCAGCATCGACCACGCCGCCGGCAATACGCTTGTCGTCATCGCCTGCGATGACCCGCCACTTGATGAAACTGTTACCGCAGTCCAGCTCAAGAATCATTGCGCAACCTCAGGCTGAGCTCACCGCCACTAAAGCTTTTTTCCACGCCATCGACCTTGAGGCGCAAGGCGCCTTGATGATCAATGCCCATGACCTCGCCATCCACCTGGTTGACCCCGGCAATCAGCGATACCGCCCTGCCCTGCCACAGATGATTAGCTTCCCACTGCGACTGGATAGGCGCAAAGCCCTGCTCGCGATGCAGCACCAGGTATTCCTGCAGGCGCTTGCTGAGCAATGACACCAACTGATTGCGGTCCACAGGCTTGCCCGACTCGAGCCGCATCGAAGTCCACTGCTGATCGACCGCGTCGGTAGACTGCATGTTCACATTGATACCGATACCCAGGACGACATGGCAGACGTCTGCGGGGTCGCCGACCAGTTCCAGGAGAATACCGGCTATCTTCTGTTGGCCTACCAGCACATCATTGGGCCACTTCAATCCAGCCTTGGCGATACCCAGCTCCCGCAATGCCTGCATGACCGCAAGGCCAACCACCAGGCTCAGCCCTTCCAGCTGGCGCATGCCACCGTCGATACGCAGCACCAGGCTGTAATAGAGGTTTTCCGCGAACGGGCTGACCCAGGTACGACCGCGCCTGCCCCGCCCAGCAGTCTGGCGCTCCGCCAGGACCATGAAGGGCGCCTCCCGACCTTGCGCTACAGCCCTCAGCGCTTCAGCGTTGGTGGAGTCGATGGAATCGAAGATGAAGGCAGGCCAGCCTGGAGCCCCGGCATAGGCCTTTATTTCATCAGCATCAAGCAGCGCCAATGGCGTCGCCAACTGGTAGCCGCGGCCGCGGACCTTGTGGATAGGAAGATTGAGTTCGGCCTCCAGGTGCTGGAGCTGTTTCCAGACCGCACTGCGGCTTACGCCCAGCGCAGCACCCAGGGCCTGCCCGGAATGGAAGCGACCATCCTTCAAGAGCTTCAACAACGTCAACATGCCAGATTCGCCTCACAATGAGGCACGCATGATAGCCATGCCGATGGCCGTTGCATAGAAAGCGCGATAGCGTTTGACCGACATCCGCACAGGCATTTTCGGCAGATCCGGGAGTTGCCCCGCTAGAAAGACAAAACCCCCAGCTGCTTTCGCAACTGGGGGTTTCGGAATTTAATCTTGACGATGACCTACTCTCACATGGGGAAACCCCACACTACCATCGGCGATGCATCGTTTCACTGCTGAGTTCGGGATGGGATCAGGTGGTTCCAATGCTCTATGGTCGTCAAGAAATTCTGTAGCCAGGACGCCCTTTGACAGGCATTCCAGCGAATCGGGTATGTGATGGTCTTTGTGAATACGCAAACTTTCGGTTCGTATCATCTTCACAACACCGCAATCTGGTCGTTCGACGCAAATTGCTTGGGTGTTATATGGTCAAGCCTCACGGGCAATTAGTATTGGTTAGCTCAACGCCTCACAGCGCTTACACACCCAACCTATCAACGTCGTAGTCTTCGACGGCCCTTTAGGGAACTCAAGGTTCCAGTGAGATCTCATCTTGAGGCAAGTTTCCCGCTTAGATGCTTTCAGCGGTTATCTTTTCCGAACATAGCTACCCGGCAATGCCACTGGCGTGACAACCGGAACACCAGAGGTTCGTCCACTCCGGTCCTCTCGTACTAGGAGCAGCCCCTCTCAAATCTCAAACGTCCACGGCAGATAGGGACCGAACTGTCTCACGACGTTCTAAACCCAGCTCGCGTACCACTTTAAATGGCGAACAGCCATACCCTTGGGACCGGCTTCAGCCCCAGGATGTGATGAGCCGACATCGAGGTGCCAAACACCGCCGTCGATATGAACTCTTGGGCGGTATCAGCCTGTTATCCCCGGAGTACCTTTTATCCGTTGAGCGATGGCCCTTCCATACAGAACCACCGGATCACTAAGACCTACTTTCGTACCTGCTCGACGTGTCTGTCTCGCAGTCAAGCGCGCTTTTGCCTTTATACTCTACGACCGATTTCCGACCGGTCTGAGCGCACCTTCGTACTCCTCCGTTACTCTTTAGGAGGAGACCGCCCCAGTCAAACTACCCACCATACACTGTCCTCGATCCGGATAACGGACCTGAGTTAGAACCTCAAAGTTGCCAGGGTGGTATTTCAAGGATGGCTCCACGCGAACTGGCGTCCACGCTTCAAAGCCTCCCACCTATCCTACACAAGCAAATTCAAAGTCCAGTGCAAAGCTATAGTAAAGGTTCACGGGGTCTTTCCGTCTAGCCGCGGATACACTGCATCTTCACAGCGATTTCAATTTCACTGAGTCTCGGGTGGAGACAGCGCCGCCATCGTTACGCCTTTCGTGCGGGTCGGAACTTACCCGACAAGGAATTTCGCTACCTTAGGACCGTTATAGTTACGGCCGCCGTTCACCGGGGCTTCGATCAAGAGCTTCGCGTTAGCTAACCCCATCAATTAACCTTCCGGCACCGGGCAGGCGTCACACCCTATACGTCCACTTTCGTGTTTGCAGAGTGCTGTGTTTTTAATAAACAGTCGCAGCGGCCTGGTATCTTCGACCGGCATGAGCTTACGGAGCAAGTCCTTCACCCTCACCGGCGCACCTTCTCCCGAAGTTACGGTGCCATTTTGCCTAGTTCCTTCACCCGAGTTCTCTCAAGCGCCTTGGTATTCTCTACCCAACCACCTGTGTCGGTTTGGGGTACGGTTCCTGGTTACCTGAAGCTTAGAAGCTTTTCTTGGAAGCATGGCATCAACCACTTCGTCGCCTAAAGGCAACTCGTCATCAGCTCTCGGCCTTAAGATCCCGGATTTACCTAAGATCTCAGCCTACCACCTTAAACTTGGACAACCAACGCCAAGCTGGCCTAGCCTTCTCCGTCCCTCCATCGCAATAACCAGAAGTACAGGAATATTAACCTGTTTTCCATCGACTACGCTTTTCAGCCTCGCCTTAGGGACCGACTAACCCTGCGTCGATTAACGTTGCGCAGGAAACCTTGGTCTTTCGGCGTGGGTGTTTTTCACACCCATTGTCGTTACTCATGTCAGCATTCGCACTTCTGATACCTCCAGCAAGCTTCTCAACTCACCTTCACAGGCTTACAGAACGCTCCTCTACCGCATCACCCTAAGGTGATACCCGTAGCTTCGGTGCATGGTTTGAGCCCCGTTACATCTTCCGCGCAGGCCGACTCGACTAGTGAGCTATTACGCTTTCTTTAAAGGGTGGCTGCTTCTAAGCCAACCTCCTAGCTGTCTAAGCCTTCCCACATCGTTTCCCACTTAACCATGACTTTGGGACCTTAGCTGACGGTCTGGGTTGTTTCCCTTTTCACGACGGACGTTAGCACCCGCCGTGTGTCTCCCATGCTCGGCACTTGTAGGTATTCGGAGTTTGCATCGGTTTGGTAAGTCGGGATGACCCCCTAGCCGAAACAGTGCTCTACCCCCTACAGTGATACATGAGGCGCTACCTAAATAGCTTTCGAGGAGAACCAGCTATCTCCGAGCTTGATTAGCCTTTCACTCCGATCCACAGGTCATCCGCTAACTTTTCAACGGTAGTCGGTTCGGTCCTCCAGTTAGTGTTACCCAACCTTCAACCTGCCCATGGATAGATCGCCCGGTTTCGGGTCTATACCCAGCGACTAAACGCGCTATTAACACTCGCTTTCGCTACGCCTCCCCTATTCGGTTAAGCTCGCCACTGAATATAAGTCGCTGACCCATTATACAAAAGGTACGCAGTCACAGAACAAGTCTGCTCCCACTGCTTGTACGCATACGGTTTCAGGATCTATTTCACTCCCCTCTCCGGGGTTCTTTTCGCCTTTCCCTCACGGTACTAGTTCACTATCGGTCAGTCAGTAGTATTTAGCCTTGGAGGATGGTCCCCCCATATTCAGACAAAGTTTCTCGTGCTCCGTCCTACTCGATTTCATTGACAAGAGATTTTCGCGTACAGGGCTATCACCCACTATGGCCGCACTTTCCAGAGCGTTCCGCTAATCTCAAATCAACTTAAGGGCTGGTCCCCGTTCGCTCGCCACTACTAAGGGAATCTCGGTTGATTTCTTTTCCTCAGGGTACTTAGATGTTTCAGTTCCCCTGGTTCGCCTCTCAAGCCTATGTATTCAGCTTGAGATAACCATCTTGTGATGGCTGGGTTCCCCCATTCAGACATCTCCGGATCACAGTCTGTTTGCCGACTCCCCGAAGCTTTTCGCAGGCTACCACGTCTTTCATCGCCTCTGACTGCCAAGGCATCCACCGTATGCGCTTCTTCACTTGACCATATAACCCCAAGCAATCTGGTTATACTGTGAAGACGACATTCGCCGAAAATTTGCAATTTGAATCACAAATTTTACCTTAGCCTGAATAAACACCAGTGAAAGTGCTATCCAGTCTATCTTTCTATCACATACCCAAATTTTTAAAGAACGATTCTGATAAAGTTCAGAAATCAATATTCGAGGCGAATATTCATTTCTAAGCTTTGGAAGCAGTTTATGGTGGAGCCAAGCGGGATCGAACCGCTGACCTCCTGCGTGCAAGGCAGGCGCTCTCCCAGCTGAGCTATGGCCCCATAACAAAATTGGTGGGTCTGGGCAGATTCGAACTGCCGACCTCACCCTTATCAGGGGTGCGCTCTAACCAACTGAGCTACAGACCCAATTTCGAGCGTAACTGTTAGCTAGATCAGCTATCAGCTTGGAGCTTAAAGCTGCTTCTATCGTCTTCTTCAATGAATCAAGCAATTCGTGTGGGAGCTCATGATACAGCTGATGTCGTCGATTAAGGAGGTGATCCAGCCGCAGGTTCCCCTACGGCTACCTTGTTACGACTTCACCCCAGTCATGAATCACACCGTGGTAACCGTCCCCCCGAAGGTTAGACTAGCTACTTCTGGTGCAACCCACTCCCATGGTGTGACGGGCGGTGTGTACAAGGCCCGGGAACGTATTCACCGCGACATTCTGATTCGCGATTACTAGCGATTCCGACTTCACGCAGTCGAGTTGCAGACTGCGATCCGGACTACGATCGGTTTTGTGAGATTAGCTCCACCTCGCGGCTTGGCAACCCTCTGTACCGACCATTGTAGCACGTGTGTAGCCCAGGCCGTAAGGGCCATGATGACTTGACGTCATCCCCACCTTCCTCCGGTTTGTCACCGGCAGTCTCCTTAGAGTGCCCACCTTAACGTGCTGGTAACTAAGGACAAGGGTTGCGCTCGTTACGGGACTTAACCCAACATCTCACGACACGAGCTGACGACAGCCATGCAGCACCTGTCTCAATGCTCCCGAAGGCACCAATCCATCTCTGGAAAGTTCATTGGATGTCAAGGCCTGGTAAGGTTCTTCGCGTTGCTTCGAATTAAACCACATGCTCCACCGCTTGTGCGGGCCCCCGTCAATTCATTTGAGTTTTAACCTTGCGGCCGTACTCCCCAGGCGGTCAACTTAATGCGTTAGCTGCGCCACTAAGAGCTCAAGGCTCCCAACGGCTAGTTGACATCGTTTACGGCGTGGACTACCAGGGTATCTAATCCTGTTTGCTCCCCACGCTTTCGCACCTCAGTGTCAGTATCAGTCCAGGTAGTCGCCTTCGCCACTGGTGTTCCTTCCTATATCTACGCATTTCACCGCTACACAGGAAATTCCACTACCCTCTACCATACTCTAGCTTGCCAGTTTCGGATGCAGTTCCCAGGTTGAGCCCGGGGATTTCACATCCGACTTAACAAACCACCTACGCGCGCTTTACGCCCAGTAATTCCGATTAACGCTTGCACCCTCTGTATTACCGCGGCTGCTGGCACAGAGTTAGCCGGTGCTTATTCTGGCGGTAACGTCAAAATTGCAGAGTATTAATCTACAACCCTTCCTCCCACCTTAAAGTGCTTTACAATCCGAAGACCTTCTTCACACACGCGGCATGGCTGGATCAGGCTTTCGCCCATTGTCCAATATTCCCCACTGCTGCCTCCCGTAGGAGTCTGGACCGTGTCTCAGTTCCAGTGTGACTGATCATCCTCTCAGACCAGTTACGGATCGTCGCCTTGGTGAGCCATTACCTCACCAACTAGCTAATCCGACCTAGGCTCATCTGATAGCGCAAGGCCCGAAGGTCCCCTGCTTTCTCCCGTAGGACGTATGCGGTATTAGCGTTCCTTTCGAAACGTTGTCCCCCACTACCAGGCAGATTCCTAGGCATTACTCACCCGTCCGCCGCTGAATCAGAGAGCAAGCTCTCTTCATCCGCTCGACTTGCATGTGTTAGGCCTGCCGCCAGCGTTCAATCTGAGCCATGATCAAACTCTTCAGTTCAATACTGCAATCGGGTTTTGAGAAAACCCTATAAACTTGGCTCAGCAATCGTTGGTTACATCTTTGATTTCTCGCGGAGTAACTTGTGATGCTGATAATCTTTCTGACTATCAGTCTGAGTCACAAGCACCCACACGAATTGCTTGATTCAGTTGTTAAAGAGCGGTGGTTGATTCTTTCGTCTCAACCGAGGCGCGCATTCTACGCTTTCCTCAGGGTCTGTCAAGCGTTTATTTTGAAGTTTTTCAGAGAATCTCTAACAACTTCAACCACTTGACTCGCTTCGATCTCTCGTTAGCGGGAGGCGAATTCTACAGCGATTTGAATCGCTGTCAACTGCCTTTTTCACCGCTTTCGACGTTCAGATCGAAACACTTCGGAGCGGGTTACTTTGGTTAACTGCTTGATTATCAAGGAGTTTTCCGTTTGGTCTGCGCCGGAAGTGGGGCGAATTATAGAGGGATCTGTGGGGGCGTCAAGGGTTAATTTTGGGAAATTGTCATAAAGATCAAAAGGTTCCCCGCTTAGCACCCTATAAAGGCCGCCAGGTGCCTGCCTGGGGATCTTCATGCCTCATGACATCGAGCGCCGCCCGCGCGGCGCTTCGCGAGCAAGCTCTGCTCCCACATCTGTTTCGGGCCAGTTATGCCTGTGAGATCACCTCGACCGCCTTGTTTGTTCGCTGCAAATCTGTAGCGGAGCAACAAGGCCCGCGGGCGGCGCTCGGTCTTGAGAACGCCGGAAAGCCAGAGCCCTACACCTGGCAGCCCTTACGCAATCTCCCGACAAACAGCTGGCGCCCCCACCCACCTTTATACAAACGAAAAGGGCAGACCTGCCGGCCTGCCCTTCTCAACAGTCAAAAGCTCAAAGAGCCCCCAACCTCACTCCTGCTTCAAGCTGATCCGCGCGAACGCCTTCTTGCCAGCCTGGCACACATGAGTCGCCCCAACCGCAAAGACAAACCCACGATCGACCACCTCGCCATCAACACGCACACTACCCGCCGCCAGCAGATCACGTGCCGCCGCGGAGTTCTTCACCAGGCCTGCCTTGTTAAGGACAGCAGCGATCGGCATGTCCTCCCCCGCGGCGATCTCGATTTCCGGCAGGTCGTCCGGCAGCTCGCCATCCTTCATCCGGTTGCCCGCGGCACGGTGGGCATTGGCAGCCGCTTCTTCGCCGTGGAAACGCGCCACGATCTCTTCGGCCAGCTTGATCTTGATGTCACGCGGGTTGGCGCCTGCCTCGACGTCAGCCTTGAAGCCGTTGATCTCTTCCATGGAACGGAAGCTCAGCAGTTCGAAGTAACGCCACATCAGCGCATCAGGAATAGACACCAGCTTGCTGTACATCACGCCCGGCGCTTCCTGGATGCCGACGTAGTTGCCCAGCGACTTGGACATCTTCTTCACGCCGTCCAGGCCTTCCAGCAGCGGCATGGTCACGATGTTCTGCGCTTCCTGGCCGTAGGCGCGCTGCAACTCGCGACCCATCAGCAGGTTGAACTTCTGATCGGTACCCCCCAGCTCCACGTCGGCCTTCAATGCCACGGAGTCGTAGCCCTGCACCAGCGGGTAGAGGAACTCGTGGATGGCGATGGACTGGTTGGCCTTGTAGCGCTTGTCGAAGTCATCGCGCTCAAGCATGCGCGCCACGGTGTACTGCGAGGACAGGCGAATGAAGTCGGCCGGCGACATGGCGTCCATCCAGGTGGAGTTGAACGCCACCTCGGTCTTGGCCGGGTCGAGAATCTTGAACACCTGGGCCTTGTAGGTCTCGGCGTTGGCCAGTACCTGATCGCGGGTCAGCGGCGGGCGGGTGGCGCTCTTGCCGCTAGGGTCACCGATCAGGCCGGTGAAGTCACCGATCAGGAAGATCACGTGATGCCCCAGCTCCTGGAACTGGCGCAGCTTATTAATAAGCACCGTGTGACCAAGGTGCAAGTCAGGCGCCGTAGGGTCGAAGCCAGCCTTGATGCGCAGCGGCTGCCCGCGCTTGAGCTTCTCGACCAGTTCGGACTCGACCAGTACCTCTTCCGCACCACGTTTGATCAGCGCTAGCTGCTCTTCAACCGACTTCATAACCGACCCGCAAGGCTTAGATTCAAAGGGAACCAACCATACAAGATCAGGCACCAATTACAAGTTTTTGACTTGCGTGTGACCCCAGGGCTGGGTCGTGGCGTCTGCGAGCTTGCTTTGGAAAGGATTTGGTTATATTTTATACAGTTATTTCATCTTTATCATGTCATTCATCTTTTCCATTTCATCTTTTTCAAAGTCAAATTACCTATGACCAGCGAACCGCCTAAAGCGCCCCCGCTTTATCCGAAAAGCCACCTGTTGGCCGCCAGCGGCATCGCCGCCCTTCTCAGCCTTGCCCTGCTGGTGTTTCCTTCCAGCGAAGTGGAAGCCAAACGCACCTCTACCCCGCTGGAAATGGAGACGCCGGCCGACCAGCTCAAGCAGGCCCAGAAGGACGCCCCGGCCACTGACCTGGGCGAGGACCCCGCGGTACCTGCGCCTTTTGCCCAGATAGACAACGAAGACGACCAGGACAAGGACACGGCCCAGGACACCCCGGCCGCCAAACCCGAGCCGGTCGCCGCGGCCGACGATACCGCCAAGAAGGCGCCTGGCCACCGCGAAGTCACCGTGCGCAAGGGCGATACCCTGTCCAAGCTGTTCGACGAAGCCGGCCTGCCCGCCACGGCAGCGCAGGAAGTACTGGCCAGTGACAAGCAGGCCAAACAGTTCGCGCAGCTCAAGAATGGCCAGGTGCTGGAGTTCGAGATCAGCCCCGAAGGCCAGCTGACCAGCCTGCACACCAAACTCAGCAACACCGAGACCATCCGCCTGGTGCGCGGCGCCAAGGGCTTTGCCTTCAACCGCGATGTCATCAAGCCGGTCATGCGCGAGGCCTATGCCCACGGCGTGATCAAGAACTCGCTGTCACTGTCCGGCCAGCGTGCCGGGCTGTCCCACAACCAGGTGATGGACCTGGTCAACATCTTCAACTACGACGTCGACTTCGCCCAGGATATCCGCCAGGGTGACGTGTTCGATGTGATGTACGAGCAGAAAGTGCTCAATGGCAAGGTGATCGGTACCGGCAACATCCTGGCCGCGCGCTTCACCAACCGCGGCAAGACCTACACCGCGGTGCGCTATACCAACAAGCTGGGCACCACCAACTATTACACCGCCGAAGGCAACAGCATGCGCAAGGCTTTCGTGCGCTCGCCGGTGGACTTCGCCCGCATCAGCTCGCGCTTCTCGGTAGGCCGCTTCCACCCTATTCTGAACAAGATCCGCGCCCACCAGGGCGTCGACTACGCCGCCCCACGCGGCACGCCGATCAAGGCTACTGGCGACGGCAAGGTGGAACTGGCCGGGCGGCGTGGTGGTTACGGCAACACGGTCATCATCGCCCATGGCAAGACCTACAAGACCCTGTACGGGCACATGCAGGGCTTCGCCAAGGGTATTCACGCCGGCTCCGTGGTCAAGCAGGGCCAGGTGATCGGCTACATCGGCACTACCGGACTGTCCACTGGCCCCCACGTGCACTATGAGTTCCAGGTCAATGGCGTGCATGTCGACCCCCTGGGGCAGAAATTGCCGATGGCCGATCCGATCGCCCGCAACGAGAAGGCGCGCTTCATGCAGATAGCCCAACCGTTGATGGCGCAAATGGACCAGGAGAAATCCACCATGGTCGCGAGCAAGAAGTAAGACATGGCCCTGTATATCGGTGTGATGTCCGGGACCAGCCTCGATGGGCTGGACATTGCGCTGGTGGAACAGGGCGCTGCATTGCGCCTGGTAGCCAGCCATTATGTGCCCATGCCTGCGGGCCTGCGCAGCGACCTGCTGGCCCTGTGCGCCAGCGGCCCGGACGAGATAGCCCGGGCTGCCCTGGCCGAAAACCAATGGGCGACGCTGGCGGCCCAGGGCGTCAACGCCTTGTTGCAGCAGCAAGGCCTCAGCCCTTCCGATATCCGCGCCACAGGCAGCCACGGCCAGACCGTGCGCCATGAGCCCACCCGTGGCTTCACGGTGCAGATCGGCAACCCGGCGCTCCTGGCCGAGTTGACCGGCATTACCACCGTGGGTGATTTCCGCCGTCGCGATGTGGCGGCAGGCGGCCAGGGCGCGCCGTTGGTACCCGCCTTCCATGACTCGCTGTTCGCCGGCATTGGCGAGCACCTGGCGGTATTGAACGTGGGTGGCTTCAGCAACCTCAGCCTTATCGACGCCGGGCAACCGGTGACCGGCTTCGACTGCGGGCCTGGCAACGTGTTGCTCGATGCCTGGATACATGACCGCCAGGGCCTGCATTTCGACCGCGACGGCGCCTGGGCGGCAAGCGGCACGGTGCACGCCAGGCTGCTGGACGAATTGCTGAGTGACCCGTTTTTCGCCGGCAAAGGGCCGAAGAGCACCGGCCGCGAAGTCTTCAACCTGCCTTGGCTGCGAGGCCATCTGGCCAGGTTGCCGGCCATTGCCGAGGCGGACGTTCAGGCGACGCTGCTGGAGCTGACCGCGCGCACCATCATCGAGTCGTTGCGCCACGCACAACCACACACCGATGAACTGCTGGTGTGCGGTGGCGGGGCGCATAACGGCGCACTGATGCAACGCCTGGCTCAGCTGTTGCCAGGCACACGGGTGGCCAGCACCGACAGCCGTGGCATCGACCCTGACTGGATGGAGGCCATGGCGTTTGCCTGGCTGGCGCATTGCTGCCTTGAAGGTATCGCCACCAACAGGCCTAGCGTCACGGGTGCTCGCGGATTGCGGGTATTGGGCGCGATTTACCCTGCTTGAAGCCCAGACAGCAGAACGCCGCGCGATGGCGCGGCGTTCCGTGTCTCGTCATCCCGGGGGTCAGATCGAGAACGACTGACCACAACCGCAGGTAGTGGAGGCGTTAGGGTTGTTGATCACGAAACGTGAACCCTCCAGCCCTTCCTGGTAATCCACCTCGGCGCCTGCCAGGTACTGGAAGCTCATCGGGTCAACCACCAGGCTGACGCCCTCGCGCTCGACGATGGTGTCGTCGTCGGCCACGTCTTCATCGAAGGTGAAACCGTACTGGAAGCCGGAGCAACCACCACCGGTCACGAAAACCCGCAGTTTCAGACGATCATTGCCTTCCTCATCGACCAGGGTCTTCACCTTGTGCGCGGCACCATGGGTGAATTGCAAAGCCGTGGGTGTGAAGGATTCGACGCTCATGCTGACTCTCTCCCGGCGTAAGCCGCCATAAAACTCAATGGCGCCATTATCCGCTTCTCCCAGAAAAATGGTCAACAATTGTGCGCTGGCCGGCGCCAGCGCACTGTCGTGGTTACGGTAACATGCCGGCGTGGGCCAGGCCCAGGCGCTCGTCGAGACCGAACAGGATGTTGAGGTTCTGCACGGCCTGGCCGGAAGCACCCTTGACCAGGTTGTCAATCACCGACAGTACTACCACCAGATCACCGCCTTGCGGGCGATGCACGGCGATGCGGCACACATTGGCACCCCGCACGCTGCGGGTTTCCGGGTGGCTGCCAGCGGGCATGACGTCGACGAACGGTTCGTCGGCATAGCGCTTCTCGAAGAGCGCCTGCAGGTCGACAGCCTTATCCACCACGGTGGCATAGAGCGTGGAATGGATACCACGGATCATCGGCGTCAGGTGCGGCACGAAGGTCAAACCCACATCGCCCCCGGCAGCACGACGCAGGCCCTGGGTGATTTCCGGCAGGTGGCGGTGGCCCTTGACCGAGTAGGCTTTCATGCTTTCGCCGGCCTCGCAGAACAGCGAACCCACGCTGGCACCACGACCGGCGCCACTGACACCGGACTTGCAGTCGGCGATCAGGCGCGAATTATCGGCCAGGCCGGCTTCCAGCAGCGGCAGGAAACCCAACTGGGTAGCGGTGGGGTAGCAACCCGGCACGGCGATCAGGCGCGCGTTGCGGATCTGCTCGCGGTTCACTTCAGGCAGGCCGTAGACCGCGTCCTTGAGCAATTGCGGCGCGCCGTGTGGCTGGCCATACCATTTTGCCCATTCATCAGCATCCTGCAGACGGAAGTCGGCAGAGAGGTCGATGACCTTGGTGCCCGCCGCCAGCAGCTCGCCAGCCAGGGAGTGCGCCACACCGTGAGGGGTAGCGAAGAACACCACGTCACAGGCGCCCAGGGTTTTCACGTCCGGCACGCTGAACGCCAGGCCATCGTAGTGGCCGCGCAGGTTGGGGTACATGTCGGCAACCGGCACGCCCGCTTCAGAACGCGAGGTGATGACCGCCACTTCTGCCTGTGGATGGGTTGCCAACAGACGCAGCAGCTCGACCCCGGTGTAACCCGTGCCGCCGACGATACCGACCTTGACCATATACCTGCCCCTTTCAACGAACCGACTAGGAAACCGCTGATAATACGGGCCCAGCGCATGCGCTAACAACCGTTGAGGTGACGTGTGGCGCCCCGGGGCACTACTATCGGGCTACCGTGAACCTGGAAATCAATGAAAATGCTCTATCTCTGGATCAAAGCCTTGCACATCGTCAGCATCGTCTGCTGGTTCGCCGGGCTGTTCTACCTGCCCCGCCTGTTCGTCTACCACGCCAGCAGTGAAGACGAGGTCGGCAAGCAGCGTTTCATGGTCATGGAGCGCAAGCTGTACCGCGGCATCATGGGCCCTTCGATGATCGCGACCCTGGTGTTCGGCGCCTGGCTGGTCTACCTCATCCCTGGCTACCTGACCCAAGGCTGGCTGCACGCAAAACTCACCCTGGTGGTGCTGCTGATTGGCTACCATCATATGTGCGGTGCGCAGGTGAAACGTTTTGCCCGTGGCGAAAACACCCGCTCGCATGTCTTTTATCGCTGGTTCAATGAAGTGCCGGTGCTGTTTTTGCTGGCTATCGTAATTCTGGTCGTGGTGAAGCCGTTCTAAGGTCATACAACCACAGAGGCGAAAATACCGTCATGTCGCTGCCCCCGCTGCTGGACCAACGCCTGCGCCTGCCCGTGGTGGCAGCGCCGATGTTTCTCATCTCCAACCCGCAACTGGTGCTGGCCTGCTGCCGCAACGGCGTGGTGGGCAGCTTTCCCGCGTTGAACCAGCGCGCCAGCGCCGGCTTCAAGGCCTGGCTGGAAGAAATCGAGGGTGGGCTGGCCCTGCTCGACAAACCAGCGCCCTACGCGGTCAACCTGATTGTGCACAACAGCAACCCGCGCCTGGAAGCCGACCTGGCGATCTGCATCGAACACAAGGTACCCATCGTCATCACCAGCCTGGGCGCGGTGAAAGAGGTGGTGGATGCCGTGCACAGCTACGGTGGCCTGGTGTTTCATGACGTCACCACCCGCCGCCATGCTGAAAAAGCCGCCCAGGCCGGTGTCGACGGGTTGATTGCGGTAGCTGCCGGCGCCGGTGGGCATGCGGGCACCTTGAGCCCCTTTGCCCTGATCGCCGAAATACGTCAGTTCTTCGACAAGACCCTGCTGTTGGCCGGCAGCATCAACCATGGCCGCGAGATCCTCGCCGCGCAGTTGTTGGGCGCCGACCTGGCCTATCTGGGCACGCGCTTCATCGCCTGCCAGGAAAGCCAGGCTCCGGATGCCTACAAGGAAATGCTGCTGGCCTCCAGAGCCGCTGATATCATCCTGACGCCCGCGGTATCGGGAGTACCTGCCAGCTTCATGCGCAAGAGCCTGGAGGATGCAGGTTTCGACGCGGCTACCCTTGCCAGCGCCGGGACCCAGGCCAGGCTCAAACCGATCGACGATGAAGCCAAGGCATGGAAGACCATCTGGTCGGCCGGCCAGGGGGTTGGTGAAATCAATGACCTGCCCAGTGCCGATGAACTTATCGCCCGCCTGGACAACGAATACCGCAAGGCACTGGTACTGGCCAACCGCCTCCCCGATTACTGGCCGCGTTGATACACCGGCCTACCCAGACAAGGACGCCCGCATGACAACACTGTTCAAGATCGTCTTCGACGGCAGCCCCCTGCCCGGCGTCGACCTGGCTACAGCCAAGGCCAACCTGGCCCAGCTGTTTCGCAGCGACCTGGAAGCGGTGGAAAAACTCTTCACGGGCCACAAGGTGGCGCTCAAGCGCAACCTGTCCCAGGACACCGCCCAAAAGTACCTGGATGCTTTGCACAAGGCCGGCGTCCAGGCGCGCCTGGAAGAGGAAGCACCGCTGGAACTGACCCTGGAGAAAGTCGAGCCAGTGCCCGAGCCTGCCTATTCGCCCTACGCCCCGCCACAGTCGGACATTACCCCGACTGTCGCCGTGTACGGCCCACTGAAAGTCATGACCATCCAGGGCCGCATCGGCCGGGTACGCTACCTGGGCTGGTCCATGGCGCTGCTGCTCTGCGCCTGCCTGGCAAGCCTGGTGTGCGTCACCCTGCTGACGATCTCCAAGCCGCTGGGCATCGGCGTGGGCGCGATAGCCCTGGCCGCGTTCATGACCATCAACGTGCAGATCGGCGTGCAACGCCTGCACGACGCCGGCTGGACCGGCTGGATGTGGCTGCTCAACCTGGTACCGTTCGTGGGCAGTATCTTTCCCCTGGTGGTGATGGCAGTGCCCGGCAACCCTGGCACCAACCAATATGGCCCGCCTGCCCCGCCCAACAGCAAGGCCGTCAAGGTACTGGCCTGGCTTTGGGTGTTATTCCTGGTGCTGATGTTCTTCGCGGGCGTGAGCGGCGGCCTGTCCTCGGTAGCCCGGCACTCAGCGGCGCTGTAAGGGAACCAGCACAACCGCGCGGCGCACGGTAGACTAGCGCCCATGAAAAACGCCCCTGCGCTGCGCCTCATCGAAGAGGCGGGGCCAGGGGCGTTCGTATGGAGAACCGCATGACCCGTTACGCCATGATCACTGGCGCTTCCAGAGGCCTGGGCCTGGCATTGGCCGAAGCCCTGGCCCGGCGTGGCCGCAACCTGATACTGGTGGCGCGCCAGCGCGACGCCCTGGAGGCCGTCGCCAGTGAGCTGACCCAACGCTTCGGTGTCGAAGTGCTGTTCCGTGCCTGTGATCTGAGCGAGCCACTGCGCATTTCCGGGTTCCTGCTGGAACTGGAAGAAAGCGACCGGCATATCGACTTGCTGATCAACTGCGCAGGGCTGCGTTCTTATGGGCACTTCCTGGCCCAGGACTGGATGCAGGAGCAGGACCTGATAGAGGTCAATATCCTCGCCCTGGCGCGGCTGTGCCATGTGATCGGCAATGCCATGGCCGTGCACGGCGGCGGGCAGATCCTCAATGTCGCTTCGCTGGCGGCGTTCCAGCCTGGGCCCTGGATGAGCAATTACGCAGCCAGCAAGGCCTACGTGCTGAGTTTTTCCGAAGGCTTGCGCGAAGAACTGCGCCAGTCCGGGGTGAAAGTCTCGGTGCTTTGCCCAGGCCCGGTGCGCTCATCGCAGCGGGTGATCGAGCGCCTGGCCAACAGCCAGCGCGTGCTCAGCCCTGAAGAAGTGGCGCTGTACACCGTGCGCGCCCTGGCCCGCAACCGCGCGGTCATCGTCCCCGGCCGGCGCAACCGCCTGCTTGCCTATGGCGCGCGCTTCGGTTCGCGCTGGCTGGTACGCAAGCTGGCCGGCGCCATCAACCTGGCCTACCGCCCCCGCTGAGCATTCAACGCTGGGCGCGGGCCGCAGGCGTGAGTACACTCGTGCCCGACGTCAAACATGGAGAAACCGTTGTGGATACTCTGTTCACCAAGATCATCAACAGGGAAATACCTGCCAAGATCATCTACGAAGACGACCAGGTTCTGGCCTTCCACGATATCGCCCCCCAGGCACCGGTACACTTTCTGGTGATTCCGAAAAAGCCGATCCGCACCCTCAACGACCTCACCGAGGAAGACAAGGGCCTGGCCGGTCACATTCTGTTCACCGCCCAGCGCCTGGCCAAGGAGCTGGGGTGTGAAGAAGGCTTCCGCGTGGTGATGAACTGCAACGAGCTGGGTGGCCAGACGGTCTACCACATTCACATGCATGTGCTTGGCCAGCGCCAGTTGCACTGGCCGCCGGGCTGATTCAACGCCAGAGACCGCAGCTTTCACGTTGTCGTAGGACCGGGCGAAGCTCGGTCTCACAGGCAGGCTCTAGCCCGCGGTTTGAGTTAAACTGCAGGCCGTGATTCTATCCGGAGGTGCCCAATGGCTACCGAACGTCACTACTCCCCCCTCGACCGACTGCTGCTGCAGGCCGACACGGCCATGCGCACGCTGCTGCCTTTCAGCGGCCAGCCGTCGCGGCCGTCACCGGCCATCGTCCAGCCGGACCCCTCCCTCAGCGAAGACGAAACCCGCCACGTCGCTGGCCTGATGCGCATCAACCACACCGGTGAAGTGTGCGCCCAGGCGCTGTACCAGGGCCAGGCCCTGACGGCCAAGCTGCCGCAGGTGCGCAAGGCCATGGAACATGCCGCCGAGGAAGAAGTGGACCACCTGGCGTGGTGCGAGCAGCGTATCCGCCAGCTGGGCAGCCACCCCAGCGTGCTCAACCCGCTGTTCTACGGCATGTCGTTCGGCATCGGCGCTGTCGCCGGCCTGGTCAGCGACCGGGTGAGCCTGGGCTTCGTCGCGGCAACCGAAGACCAGGTGTGCAAACACCTCAATGAACATCTGGAACAGTTGCCGGCCGAGGACGCCAAGTCACGTGCCATTCTGGAGCAGATGCGTATCGATGAGGAACAACACGCTGAATCCGCGCTGGACGCCGGCGGTTTCCGCTTCCCGGCACCGGTGAAATTCGGCATGAGTCTGCTGGCCAAGGTCATGACCAAGAGTACTTACCGGATCTGACCAGGGTGCGAGCCACGAAAAAGGGACCCCAGGGTCCCTTTTTTCATGCCTGCCGTGGATCAACCCAGTTCGATGATCTCGTAGTCATGGGTGATTTCCACGCCGGCACGGCCCAGCATGATCGAGGCAGAGCAGTATTTTTCCGCCGACAGCTCGACCGCACGCTTGACCTGGGCTTCTTTCAGACCACGGCCCTTGACCACGAAGTGCAGGTGGATCCTGGTGAACACCTTTGGGTCCTCGGTGGCGCGCTCGGCCTCCAGAAAAGCTTCACAGCTTTCCACCGGCTGGCGGGATTTCTTCAGGATGCTGACCACGTCGAAGTTGCTGCAGCCACCCAGGCCCAACAGCAACATCTCCATGGGGCGCACACCCAGGTTGCGGCCGCCGCTCTCGGGCGGGCCGTCCATCACCACCACATGACCGCTGCCCGACTCGCCAAGAAACATGGCTTCGCCTGCCCACTGGATACGTGCCTTCATCACCAGGACTCCACTGTAAAAAAGGCCGCCAGCTTAGCACAGGCTATTGCATAAGCCCTGTAGCCGCGCCGATGCCTGCCGATAAGGTGATCAGTAAATTCCCTGATACACAAAACGGGTGTCTGATAAGCTGGCGCCAAATCACTGGCGCCAATGTCCAGTGTCCTAAAAAATACACTTTGCCGTTGATTGTCTTGCCCCGGGATCCAGCCATGGTTGTTCTCACCCAGCCGATACAGAACATCGATAAACTCCTGGCGCACTGCCAGCGTCGCCGCTATGGCGCCAAGAGTAATATCATCTGCGCCGGCGACCGCTCCGAAACCCTGTCGTACATCATCAAGGGCTCGGTCACTATCCTCATCGAGGACGAAGATGGCCGCGAGATGATCATCGCCTACCTCAATGCCGGGGACTTCTTTGGTGAACTGGGGCTGTTCGACTCCCCCGGCCATGACCACGAGCGCAGCGCCTGGGTAAGGGCCAAGACCGAGTGCGAGGTGGCCGAGATCGGTTATGGAAAATTCCGCGAAGTGGCACTGCAGCACCCGGAAATCATGCTCGCGCTAGGCACCCAGATGGCCCAGCGCCTGCGTGATACCACCCGCAAGGTGGGTGACCTGGCCTTCTTCGACGTAACCGGGCGTGTGGCGCGCTGCTTGCTGGAGCTGTGCAAGCAACCCGATGCCATGACCCACCCCGACGGCATGCAGATCAAGATCACCCGCCAGGAAATCGGCCGTATCGTCGGTTGCTCGCGGGAAATGGTGGGGCGTGTGCTCAAGGATCTTGAAGAGCGCAACCTGGTCAACGTGAAGGGCAAGACCATGGTGGTCTTCGGTACCCGTTAGTCCTTGCTGCGAACCTCGGCCAACAACTGCTGATAGGCCTGGGTCAGCCGTTCCAGTACCAGAGGCGCGGCGAAACGCTTGTTCAGGGCGATATGGCTGGCAGCCTCGCAGCGCTGGGGCAGGCCGCAGGCCTGGTTGAAGCGGTTGACCGCTGCCACCATCGGCTCGCGCTCGTTGTCCATCAGCATCGCCCCATGTACCAGCACTACCGGCCGGGTGCCACTCAAACCCTGACGCCAGCGCTGTGCGGTACCGACCCATTTGCGGCCATCAATGTTGACATTATAGCGGCCGTCACAGAAAGCCCCGGGCACTTCTCCCAGTGAAGCATCGCCGCCGAGCTCCGTTACCACATCGCAAAGGGGTTGGCACAAGCGCTGGTACGCGGTTTCGATGCGGTTCTGGTCGCCTTCGCTGCGCGGTGCCACGTAAACCAGTGCCACGTTAATGGTCGCTGCCGATTGCGGCACCGGCTCGCCACCGGTTTCGCGCAGCAATACCGGCCAACCGGCTTGCGCCGAAACCGCGCAGGCCGCTTCGAAGCCGGGTTGGCGGTTGAGGCGCCGGGGCATGACCAGGGTCTGGTCGGTGGACTGCCAGAACAGCAGTCCGTCTGATTGCTCACCACGGCAGACGGCGGCGAGCAGGTCCTGTTCAGCCTGCAGGCCAGCCTGGGTGTCGAGACGCAGGGCAACAGCCATTTCAAATCTCCTGTAGCAGCGCCCACAGAGAGGTCAGTGACCGAACTGTCAGGCCTGCGCGCGTTCCGGGAAGAACAGACGTTGCAGTTCGTCGCCCGGGTGCTCGGCGCGCATGAAGGCTTCGCCCACCAGGAAGGAATAGACTTCGCTGATTTCCATCAACTCGACGTCGGCCCGGTTGAGAATGCCGCTTTCCGTTACCACCAGGCGATCACGCGGGATCAGCGGCAACAGGTCGAGGGTGTTCTCCAGGCTGACTTCGAAATTGTGCAGGTTGCGGTTGTTCACCCCAAGCAGCGGCGACTTCAGGTGCTTGAGCGCGCGCTCCAGCTCCTCGCCATCGTGGACCTCCACCAGCACGTCCAGACCCACGCCGAACGCTGCCGCTTCCAGCTCGGCCATTTTCACATCGTCCAGCGCGGCAACGATCAGCAACACGCAGTCGGCGCCCAGGGCGCGCGACTCGACGATCTGGTAAGGGTCGACCATGAAGTCCTTGCGGATCACCGGCAGGCTGCACGCGGCGCGGGCCTGTTGCAGATAGGCGTCGGCGCCCTGGAAGTAGTCGATATCGGTGAGCACCGACAGGCAGGTCGCCCCGCCCTTCTCGTAGCTCTGGGCAATCTCGGCAGGCACGAAGTGCTCGCGGATCACGCCCTTGCTCGGCGATGCTTTCTTTATTTCAGCAATGACTGCCGGGTGCTTGGTAGCCGCCTGGTCGATCAGTGCCTTGGCGAAGCCTCGCGGTGCGTCGGCGCTAGCGGCCAGGCGCTCCAGTTCGGCGAAGCTGACCCGCTGCAAGCGCTCGGCGACCTCCTGGGCCTTGCGGGCCAGAATGTTTTCCAGAACCGTCGGCACACTCATCCTTCATTCTCCTGCTTGAATACGGCGGTAAAGGCACCCAGCTCTTCGAGCTTCTCGCGGGCGAGCCCAGTGTGCAGCGCGTCGTGGGCCAATGCCACGCCTTCCTTGAGCGAAGAGGCATGGTCAGCGGCGTACAGTGCGGCGCCAGCATTGAGGATGATCATCTCGGCGGCTTTCTGGCCGTGTTCGGTCTTGCGTTTGCCCAGGGCATCGCGGATCAGCTCCAGCGAGGCTTTCGGGCTTTCTACCGCCAGACCGTAAAGCGTCTGACTCTTCAGGCCCAGGTCTTCGGGTTCGACCCAGTACTCGCTGATCTCGCCGTTCTTGAGTTCGGCGACAAAGGTAGGCGCCGCCAGGCTGAACTCATCCAGGCCGTCCTTGGAATGCACCACCAGTACATGTTTGCTGCCCAGGCGGAGCAACACTTCCGCCAGCGGCCGGCACAGGGCCTGGTTGAAGACGCCGACCACCTGGTGCTTGACGCCCGCAGGGTTGGTCAGCGGGCCGACCATGTTGAACAGGGTGCGCAGGCCCAGGTCGCGACGCGGCCCAGCGGCGTGTTTCATGGCCCCATGGTGCGCCTGGGCAAACATGAAGCCGATGCCCACGCTGTCGATGCAGCGCGCCACTTGCACGGGCGTCAGGTTCAGGTACACGCCGGCAGCTTCAAGCAGGTCGGCGCTGCCGCTCTTGCCTGATACCGCGCGGTTGCCGTGCTTGGCCACGGTACAGCCCGCCGCGGCGATGACGAAGGCGGACGCGGTGGACACGTTGAAGATGTTGGCGCCGTCGCCGCCGGTACCGACGATGTCGACCACGCCGTCCAGGGTCTTGAGCTCCACCCGTTCAGCCAGCTCGCGCATGACCGAGACCGCACCGACGATTTCGTCGATGCTCTCGCTCTTCATGCGCATGCCCATCAGGAAGGCACTGATCTGCGCTTCGGTGCAGTGCCCGGTCATGATTTCGCGCATCACGTCGCGCATCTCATCGGTGCTCAGGTCCAGCTGACCGGCGATGCGGTTCAGCGCGCTCTTGATATCCATGATGGTTCCTTAGGCCTGACGGGTGCCGCCGGTCTGCTTGAGAAAGTTGGCGAACAGCTCGTGGCCCTGCTCGGAAAGAATCGACTCCGGGTGAAATTGCACCCCTTCCACATTCAGGGTCTTGTGGCGCAGGCCCATGATTTCGTCCACCGAGCCGTCGTCGTTGGCGGTCCAGGCAGTCAGCTCCAGGCAATCAGGCAGGGTTTCGCGCTTGACCACCAGCGAGTGGTAGCGGGTGACGGTCAACGGGTGGTTGAGGCCTTCGAACACGCCCTTGTCTTCGTGAACCAGGGGGCTGGTCTTGCCGTGCATGGCCACGCGGGCGCGCACCACGTCACCGCCAAATGCCTGGCCGATGGACTGGTGGCCCAGGCACACGCCCAGAATAGGCAGTTTGCCGGCGAAATACTGGATGGCTTCGATGGACACACCTGCTTCGCTTGGCGTGCACGGGCCGGGGGAAACCACGATGCGCTCGGGGTTCATGGCTTCGATATCGGCGATGGTCACCTCATCGTTGCGCACCACTTTCACCTCCGCGCCCAGCTCACCGAGGTACTGCACGACGTTGTAGGTAAAGGAGTCGTAATTGTCGATCATCAGCAACATGGTCTGCTTCCTCAGGCGTCTTTCGGGGAGGTTTGTTCGGCCAGCGCCACGGCACGGAACATCGCGCGGCGCTTGTTCAGGGTTTCCTCCCACTCAAGGGCTGCCACCGAGTCGGCGACAATGCCGGCCCCGGCCTGAACGTGCAGTTCACCGCCCTTGATCACGGCGGTGCGAATGGCGATCGCCGTGTCCATGTTGCCGTTCCAGGCGAAGTAGCCGACCGCGCCGCCGTAGACACCGCGCTTGACCGGTTCCAGTTCGTCGATGATTTCCATGGCACGGATCTTCGGCGCCCCGGACAGGGTGCCGGCTGGCAGGATGGCACGCAGGGCATCCATGGCCGTCAGCCCGCTTTTCAGCTGGCCGGTGACATTGGAGACGATGTGCATCACGTTGGAATAGCGCTCGATGACCATTTTCTCGGTGAGCTTCACCGAGCCAATCTCCGATACCCGGCCCGTGTCATTGCGGCCCAGATCGATCAGCATCAAGTGCTCGGCCAGTTCCTTCTTGTCGCTGAGCAGGTCCTGCTCCAGCGCCAGGTCGGCCTCCTCGTTGGCACCGCGCGGGCGGGTACCGGCGATGGGGCGCACAGTGATCTCGTTGTCTTCGACCCGCACCAGCACCTCCGGCGAACTGCCCACCACGTGGAAGTCGCCGAAGTTGAAGAAATACATGTACGGCGTCGGGTTGAAACAGCGCAGGGCCCGGTACAGGTCGATCGGCGCAGCCTTGAATTCGATGGACATGCGCTGGGACGGCACCACCTGCATGCAGTCACCGGCCAGGATGTACTCCTTGATGGTGTCCACACCCCGTTCGAAGTCTTCCTGGGTGAAGCTGGAGCGGAACGCGGGCTCGGCCGCCGGCGGGCGGTCAAGTTCCAGGCCGCGGCGCGGCGCGATCGGCTGGCGCAGCTTGTCCATCAAGGCATCCAGTTGCGCCTGGCCCTGCTCGTAGGCGTCGGCCTGGGCCGGGTCTGCCAGCACAATGGCGTGCATCTTGCCGGCCAGGTTGTCGAACACCACCACGGCATCGGACACCATCAGCAGAATATCCGGCACGCCGATGGGGTCGGGATTGGGGCATTTGCCCAGGCGTTTCTCGACGTAGCGCACACAATCGTAACCGAAATAGCCCACCAGGCCGCCGTTGAAGCGCGGCAGGCCGGGAATGGTCGGTACGTTGTAGCGGGCCTTGAAGGCCTCGACGAAAGCCAGCGGGTCTTGGACGTGGTCGTGGCGTTCCACCTCCGCGCCATCGCGGGTAATCACCACTTCGTGCTCGTGCACACGCAGCACGGTGCGGCATGGCAGGCCGATGATCGAGTAACGGCCCCATTTCTCGCCGCCCTGCACCGACTCCAGCAGATAGGAGTTGGGCGCGTCGGCCAGTTTCAGGTAGATCGACAGCGGGGTATCGAAGTCGGCCAGGGTTTCGCGGGCAAGCGGAATGCGGTTGTAGCCGGCAGCGGCCAAGCGCAGAAATTCTTCACGGATCATGATCAGCCTCGTGGCATGAGGGGCAAAACGGTCAGGTATGCAAACGCGCCGGCAGGGCCGGCCAGGTAAAAGTCAGGCGCGCCAACGCCAGCGGGCCAGGGCCTTGATGACTTTCATCCAGAGTTTGCGAGTGACCACCACGATGGAATCTCTGCGAGGGGAAGGTGTACTAGCCCCCAACGTTATCTCAGCCGCTGGATCTAAGCAACTGATCAGGTCGCTGAAATGGTCAATGACCATTGCCGGCGACTCTTCGGCAATAGGCCGGCCATGGTTGTAGCCATAGCTCAGGGCGATGCAGTGCACACCGGCGGCCCTGGCAGCCAGCACATCGTTGCGCGAGTCACCGACGAACAGGGCATCGGCCGGCTCCACGCCGGCCATGCGCATCACTTGCAACAGCGCGGCCGGGTCGGGCTTCTGCTGGGGCAAGGTGTCACCACCGATGATCCAGCGGAAGAAACGGCCCAGTTTCAGTTCATCGAGCAGCGGCGCGACGAACTGTTCCGGCTTGTTGGTGATCAGGGCCATCTCGACGCCGCGTTTCTGCAGCCACTTGAGGCTCTCGCGCACGCCGGGGTAGACCTTGGTCAGGGCATGGCCGCCACTGTAGGCATCCATGAACACCGCCAGCGCCTGGTCGGTTTCCACCTCGCCCACGCCGGTGTGGTCGAGGCTGCCGGCCAGGCCGCGGCGCGGCGCGATCGGCTGGCGCAGCTTGTCCATCAAGGCATCCAGTTGCGCCTGGCCCTGCTCGTAGGCGTCGGCCTGGGCCGGGTCTGCCAGCACAATGGCGTGCATCTTGCCGGCCAGGTTGTCGAACACCACCACGGCATCGGACACCATCAGCAGAATATCCGGCACGCCGATGGGGTCGGGATTGGGGCATTTGCCCAGGCGTTTCTCGACGTAGCGCACACAATCGTAACCGAAATAGCCCACCAGGCCGCCGTTGAAGCGCGGCAGGCCGGGAATGGTCGGTACGTTGTAGCGGGCCTTGAAGGCCTCGACGAAAGCCAGCGGGTCTTCGACGTGGTCGTGGCGTTCCACCTCCGCGCCATCGCGGGTAATCACCACTTCGTGCTCGTGCACACGCAGCACGGTGCGGCATGGCAGGCCGATGATCGAGTAACGGCCCCATTTCTCGCCGCCCTGCACCGACTCCAGCAGATAGGAGTTGGGCGCGTCGGCCAGTTTCAGGTAGATCGACAGCGGGGTATCGAAGTCGGCCAGGGTTTCGCGGGCAAGCGGAATGCGGTTGTAGCCGGCAGCGGCCAAGCGCAGAAATTCTTCACGGATCATGATCAGCCTCGTGGCATGAGGGGCAAAACGGTCAGGTATGCAAACGCGCCGGCAGGGCCGGCCAGGTAAAAGTCAGGCGCGCCAACGCCAGCGGGCCAGGGCCTTGATGACTTTCATCCAGAGTTTGCGAGTGACCACCACGATGGAATCTCTGCGAGGGGAAGGTGTACTAGCCCCCAACGTTATCTCAGCCGCTGGATCTAAGCAACTGATCAGGTCGCTGAAATGGTCAATGACCATTGCCGGCGACTCTTCGGCAATGGGCCGGCCATGGTTGTAGCCATAGCTCAGGGCGATGCAGTGCACACCGGCGGCCCTGGCAGCCAGCACATCGTTGCGCGAGTCACCGACGAACAGGGCATCGGCCGGCTCCACGCCGGCCATGCGCATCACTTGCAACAGCGCGGCCGGGTCGGGCTTCTGCTGGGGCAAGGTGTCACCACCGATGATCCAGCGGAAGAAACGGCCCAGTTTCAGTTCATCGAGCAGCGGCGCGACGAACTGTTCCGGCTTGTTGGTGATCAGGGCCATCTCGACGCCGCGTTTCTGCAGCCACTTGAGGCTCTCGCGCACGCCGGGGTAGACCTTGGTCAGGGCATGGCCGCCACTGTAGGCATCCATGAACACCGCCAGCGCCTGGTCGGTTTCCACCTCGCCCACGCCGGTGTGGTCGAGGCTGCCGGCCAGGCCGCGGCGCACCAGTACCCGCACGCCGTTGCCGACATAAGTGCGCGCGGCCTCGAGGCCTGCCGGGGCACGGCCGAGCTTGAGCAGCGTAGCGTCCAGGGCCGCGGCCAGGTCGGGGACGGAGTCGATCAGGGTACCGTCCAGATCGAACATCACCAGCCGTGGCAGCTTGGCCGGAACCCGCTGCTCGAAGCCGCTCATGAACGGGCCAGCGCCAGTTCGGAGCGCATCTTGTCGATGACTTCCTTGTAGTTCGGGGCGTTGAAGATCGCCGAGCCGGCAACGAAGGTATCGGCGCCTGCCTGGGCGATTTCGCGAATGTTGTTCACGTTCACGCCGCCGTCGATTTCCAGGCGAATATCCAGGCCACTGGCATCGATGAGGGCGCGGGCTTCGCGCAGTTTGTCGAGGGTGTGGTGAATGAACTTCTGGCCGCCGAAACCTGGGTTGACGCTCATCAGCAGCACCATGTCGACCTTGTCCATCACGTACTTGAGCACGTCCAGGGGCGTGGCCGGGTTGAACACCAGGCCGGCCTTGCAGCCGCTGTCGCGGATCAGTTGCAGCGAACGGTCGACGTGCAGGGTGGCTTCGGGGTGGAACGTGATGAAGCTGGCACCGGCTTCGGCGAAGTCGCCGATGATGCGGTCCACCGGACTGACCATCAGGTGTGCGTCGATGGGCGCGGTGATGCCGTACTTGCGCAGTGCGGCGCAGACCATCGGGCCGATGGTCAGGTTGGGCACATAGTGGTTGTCCATGACATCGAAGTGGATGATGTCGGCGCCAGCGGCCAGGACATTGTCGACTTCCTCGCCCAGACGGGCGAAATCTGCGGAGAGAATGGACGGAGCAATTGCAAAGGGCTGCATGACGCACCTTTCTGGGCTGGAATCACGGTGGCGCGCATTGTACCTCAGCTTGTCGGGATGGGGGTGGCGAGGTCGACCACCAGCGGTGGTCAGTAAGCACTGCGGTAGATCTGCTCGATATCCCTGGCGCTGAGCTTGCGCGGGTTGTTGCGCATCAGCCGGTCAATGCCGCAAGCCTCCGCGGCCATGGCCGGGATGGCGTCCTCGGGCACGCCGAAGCTGCGCATGCCCTTGGGAATCTCGACCGTGGCGCACAACCGCACCATGGCCTCGACCGCCGCCTCGGCCGCCTGCTGGTCTGACAGCTGCGCCACCTGTAGCCCCATGGCCACGGCGATATCGCGGAACCGCTCCAGGCAGGCGATCTTGTTCCAGGCCATGACGTAAGGCAGCAACAGCGCATTGCTGACCCCATGGGCGATGTTGAACCGCCCCCCCAATGGATAGGCCAGCGCATGCACCGCCCCTACCCCGGCGTTGCCGAACGCCATGCCAGCCATGAGGCTGGCAGTGGCCATGTCTTCGCGGGCCTGCAGGTTGGAAGGGTTGGCGTACGCCTTGGGCAAGGCCCGAACGATCAGCTTGATGGCCCCCAGCGCCAGGGAGTCGGTGATGGGCGAGGCGTTGACCGAAATATAGGACTCGATGGCATGCACCAATGCGTCGACGCCACTGGCGGCGGTGACACTGCGCGGGCAGGTCAGGGTCATCTGCGGGCTGACCAGCGCGACGTCCGGCAGCAGGTAATCGCTGACGATTCCCTTCTTCAGGTGCGCCTGCTTGTCGGACAGTATCGCCACGTTGGTCACCTCCGACCCCGTGCCGGCCGTGGTGGGAATGGCGATCAAAGGCGGCCCCTTGCGCGCCACCAGGCCCACACCGAACAGCGCGGCCAAGGGCCCGTCATGCCCGGCATACGCCGCGACGCTCTTGGCGATATCAAGGGCACTGCCGCCCCCTACCCCGACCAGCCCGTCATGACCGCCCTCGCGGTAGACGCTCATGCAGTCCTCGACGATGGCAATCTCGGGCTCGGGCTGCACGCGGTCGAAGAGGCCATGGCGGCGCCCACCCAGTTGCGCCAGCGCGATGGCCACGGTGCCGGACTGCACCAGCACCGCATCGGTGACGATCAATGGGTTGTGCACATCGAGGCGGCTCAGTTCGCTGTCCAGCTGCTCGATGGCGCCTGCGCCGGTGAGCAGCTTGTTGGCGATCTTGAAGGCAGAAAGGGTCATGAATGCGGCCTTTTTTCGGACAAGGGCTGCATTCAGACTAGCCAAGGGTACGGGCCAATGAAGGATCATTGGCCTCGTTGATAACCGCCAATCACGTACCGGCGATCAGGCCTGGGCTGTGCGCAACTTCTCGCTGCGCCCGCGCAGCCACTCCAGGGTGAGCAACAGCACCACCGAAAAGGCGATCAGCAAGGTGGCAGCCGCGGCAATGGTAGGGCTCAGGTTCTCGCGGATGCCGCTGAACATCTGCCGGGGCAAGGTGGCCTGCTCGGGGCCGGCCAGGAACAGGGTCACCACCACCTCGTCGAACGAGGTAGCGAAGGCAAACAACGCCCCGCTGATCACCCCGGGGGCAATCAACGGCAGGGTCACCCGCCGGAACGCGGTCAGTGGCGAGGCTCCCAGGCTAGCCGCGGCGCGCACCAGGTTGTGGTTGAAGCCCTGCAGGGTCGCCGACACCGTGATGATCACGAAGGGCACGCCCAGCACCGCATGCACCAGAATCAATGAAGTGAAGCTGTTGCCCAACCCCAGCGGCGCAAAGAACAAGTAACTGGCCACGCCAATGATGACCACTGGCACCACCATGGGCGAGATAACCAGGGCCATCACCAGCGATTTGCCGGGAAAATCGCCGCGGGTCAGGCCGATGGCGGCCAATGTCCCGAAGACCATGGCCAGCACCGTGGCCGCCGGGGCGACAATGATGCTGTTGGTGAGCGCGCGCATCCACTCCGCCGAAGCGAAGAAGTCCTGGTACCAGTGCAGCGAGAAGCCCTGCAACGGGTACACCAGAAAACTGCCGGAGTTGAACGACAACGGAATTATCACCAGCACCGGCAGGATGAGGAACAGCAAGATCAGGCCGCACAGAATGCGCAGGCTGTAGAACCAGACCCGCTCCACGGGCGACATGTAAGGGCTCAGCATTTTCCGAATCTCCTCAGCTCAGGCGCAGGCGGCTGGCGCCGACCAGTTTGCTGTACACCAGGTAAAGCAGCACGGTGGCCAGCAGCAACAGGCCGCCCAGCGCGGTGGCCATTCCCCAGTTGATGCTGGTGTTGGTGTAGAAGGCCACGAAGTAGCTGACCATCTGGTCGTTGGGGCTGCCCAGCAGCGCCGGGGTGATGTAGTAGCCGATAGCCAGGATGAACACCAGCAGGCAGCCAGCCCCCACGCCCGCGTAGGTCTGCGGGAAGTAGACGCGCCAGAAACTGGCGAACGGGTGGCAACCCAGTGAGATCGCCGCGCGCATATAGGTGGGCGAAATGCCTTTCATCACGCTGTAGATCGGCAGGATCATGAAGGGCAGCAGAATGTGCACCATGGAGATGTACACGCCAGTGCGGTTGAACACCAGTTCAAGTGGCTTGTCGATGACGCCCATGGCCATCAGCGCGCTGTTGATCAGGCCACCGGACTGCAACAGCACGATCCAGGCGGCTACCCGTACCAGGATCGAGGTCCAGAACGGCAACAGCACCATGATCATCAGCAGGTTGCTCTGGCGCGCTGGCAGGTTGGCCAGCAAGTACGCCAAGGGGTAGGCCAGCAGCAGGCAGATGACCGTGATCACCAGGCCCATCCAGAAGGTACGGGCGAAGATGTCCAGGTAAATGGCCTGGTCCGGGGTCGCCGGTGCCACTTCGCCGAGGTCGTCGATACGGTGGTCAACGGCCGCGAGCAGGTAATAGGGGGTGACATTGCTGGTGTTGCGACGGATCGCCTGCCAGTAGGCAGGGTCACCCCAGCGTTCGTCGAGGCTTTGCAGCGCCTCTTTATAAGAGGCCGGCTCAGGGGTGAAGGGCATGGCGCGGGCGGTTTTCGACAGCAGGCTGCGGTAACCGGCCAGTTCCATGTTCAGGCGTTTGGACAGATCGCCCAGGGTCTGGTTCTTGCGCGCATCCACCAGGTCATCGCTCAGGGCCTTGTACACGGCCTCGTCCGGCAGGCTCTTGCCATCCCAAGCCTTCACGGCAACGACGGTACGCGGCAAGCCTTCCACCACTTCCGGGTTGCCGACGCTCTTGTAGAGCAGCACAGCGATGGGCACCAGAAACACCAGCAGCAGAAACAGCACCAGCGGCGCGATCAGGGCCTGGGCCTTGAGGCGGTTGAACCGCTCGGCACGGGCCAGGCGCTGTTTCAGGTTAGGGCTGGCGACCTCTTTGAGGGGCACTGCAAGGGCCATGGTCTACTCCGCGAATCTTTGAACTCAAGGCGCGCCACCGGGGTGACGCGCCGCCTGCATGACGTTACTTGGCAGCCCAGGCGTTGAAGCGCTGTTCCAGTTGCTCGCCGTTGTCAGCCCAGAAGCCCACGTCGATCTGCACCTGGTTGGCGATGTTCTCCGGGGTGGTAGGCATGTCTTTCAAAATGCCCTTGTCGAGCAGCGGCACCGCCTGGCTGTTGGCCGGACCGTAAGCGATGTTCTCGGAAAAGACCTTCTGCTGCTGCGGCTTGACCGAGTAGGCGATGAACTTCTTCGCTTCCTCGGCATTCTTGGCGCCCTTGGGAATGGCCCAGGCGTCGAAGTCGTACACGCCACCGTTCCACACCACCTTGAGGTTGCTTTCCTTCTGCACGGCAGCGATGCGGCCGTTGTAGGCCGAGCTCATCACCACGTCACCCGAGGCCAGGTACTGCGGCGGCTGAGCACCGGCTTCCCACCACTGAATGCTGGGCTTGAGCTCGTCGAGCTTCTTGAAAGCGCGGTCCTGGCCTTCCTTGGTGCCCAGCACCTTGTACACATCCTTGGGCGCAACGCCGTCGGCCATCAAGGCGAATTCGAGGGTGTATTTGGCGCCTTTGCGCAGCCCGCGCTTGCCGGGGAATTTCTTCACGTCCCAGAAATCGGCCCAACTGGTCGGTGCGGTCTTGAGTTTGTCGGCGTTGTAGGCCAGCACGGTGGACCACACGAAGAAGCCCACGCCGCAGGGCTGAATGGCACCCTTCACGTAGTCGGATTCATTGCCGAACAGTTTCGGGTCAAGCTGTTCGAACATGCCCTCGTCACAGCCACGGGCCAGTTCCGGTGACTCCACCTCCACCAGGTCCCAGGACACACTCTTGGTGTCGACCATGGCTTTGACCTTGGCCATCTCACCGTTGTATTCACCGGCGACGATTTTGCCTTGCCCGGACTTTTCCCACGGCTGGTAGAAGGCTTTCTCCTGGGCCGCCTTGTTGGCGCCACCGAAGGAGACCAGGGTCAGGTCGGCCGCCGCCATGGCCTGGCCCGCGCCCATCAGGCCCAGTGCCAGGGCGGTGAACTTCAAGTGCTTGAGCATTTATGCGTTTCTCCACAGTGCAGGGTTGGTGTTGCTTGGGGCGATTGGCTCGCCTCTAGTCGACTAACAACGGGTCCAGCGCACGCGCGTGCTCGACCTGCCAGCCGAGCGGTACCACATCGCCCACCGCCAGTGCCGGGTCCAGCTCGGCAATTGGCTGCTTCACGAAGAAATCCGACTTGCCGCACACCTCCAGGCGCACACGCACGTGGTCGCCCAGGTAGATGAATTCGGCAACCCGGCCAGAGAATCGGTTGCTGCATTGCTCGCTATGGCCATTGAGGAACACCCGCTCGGGGCGGATCGACAAGGTCACCGGAGAGCCCGGTTTGCCGACGTTCACCGCCAGCGCCTGAATTTTCTCGCCGCGCTCCAGGCCGACCACGCAACGGTCGCCATCCTGGGTAATCAGGCGGCCACTGAGGCGGTTGTTCTCACCAATGAAATTGGCCACGAAGGTGTTGCGTGGCTCTTCATAAAGGGTGCGTGGCGGGGCGATCTGCTGAATCTCGCCCTGGTGGAACACTGCCACCCGGTCGGACATGGTCAGCGCCTCACCCTGGTCGTGGGTCACGTAGACCACGGTGACGCCCAGGCGCTGGTGCAGGTGCTTGATCTCCATTTGCATGTGTTCGCGCAGCTGTTTGTCCAGAGCACCCAGGGGCTCGTCCATCAGTACCAGTTGTGGTTCGAACACCAGCGCTCGCGCCAGGGCCACGCGCTGTTGCTGGCCACCGGACAGCTGGGCCGGGTAACGCGCGGCGAATTTGCCCAGTTGCACCATGTCCAGTACCCGCTTGACCCGCTCGCTGACATCGGTCTTGCTCAGGCCGCGCACGGACAGCGGGAACGCCAGGTTTTCAGCCACGGTCATGTGCGGGAACAGCGCGTAGTTCTGGAACACCATGCCGATATCGCGCTTGTGCGGTGGCACGTTGTTGATCGAGCGCCCGGCCAGCAGGATCTCGCCCGCGGTCGGCGTCTCGAAGCCGGCCAGCATCATCAGGCTGGTGGTCTTGCCCGAGCCAGAAGGGCCAAGCAGCGTCAGGAACTCGCCCTTGCGGATATCCAGGTTGAGGTCTTTGACGATCAGCACTTCACCGTCGTAGCTCTTTTGCACGCCACGAAAGCTGACCAGCACATCGCTCGCCCCAGCGCTTGAATTCACCTCGCTCATACCCACACCTTTCGATTATGACTGCCGTGTGAACAAGCCTAGTGAAGGCTGCAGGCCGCGCAAATCGGGGGCTGGGAGAGAATGACATCAGCCGGTTGGAAGGCTGGGGGTAGGGATTGCCCTACACGGATGGCGGGGATGGATATGTTTTTTCGGCAAGGCGCGGAATCAGGCCCCCACCCCTGTCGCAATTGGATAAATACCCCGTGGCAGGCGCTGGCTTGCCGGCGAGTTTTTCAGCCTGGTCCAGCGTCAGACCAATTTATGCTCCATGGCGTATTTCACCAGCTCGGCCAGGGAGGTGACGTTGAGTTTCTGCATCAACCGCGCCTTGTGGGTGCTGATGGTCTTGCTGCTCAGCGCCAGTTGCTGGGCGATGTCGTTGACGTTGGCGCCTTGGGCCAAGCGCTCGAATACCGAGAATTCGCGCTCCGACAACAGCGAATGCAAGGGGCGAGCATCGGTGAGGCCGACTTCGAAGACCATGCGGTCGGCCAGGTCCGGGTCGATGTAGCGTCCGCCATTGGCAACCCGACGGATGGCGGTCAGCAGCAGGGCCGGGTCGCTGTCCTTGGTGGCGTAGCCCGCGGCGCCAACCTTCAGCGCTCGCGCGGCCATTTGCGCCTCATCGTGCATGGACAGCACCAGAATAGCCGGCGGGTTGGTCAGCGCGCGAATCCTCGGGATCGCCTCCAGCCCGTTGACCCCGGGCATGGAGATATCCAGCAGCACCACTTCGCACGGCGTGTGCCGAAGGGTTTCCAGCAACTGCTCACCGTTGCTGGCTTCACCCACCACCAGCAGGTCCCGGGCCAGGCCGATCAACTGCTTGATGCCCTCGCGCACGATGGTGTGGTCTTCCGCTACCAATACCCGAATCACTGCCCCACCCCCAACACCGAACGCTCATTGACTGGAACGCGGACCCGCAGGGTAGTGCCCTGCCCCGGTTCGCTGTGCAACTGCAACACCCCGCCAAGCATCAGCACTCGCTCGCGCATGCCCACCAGGCCAAAGGAGGTGGATGGGCCGGCCCCTACCACGAAACCGTGGCCGTCATCGCTGACACTGAGCACCAGCCAATCTTCATCCACCTCAAGGGCAATGTCGACTGTCTGCGCCTGGGCGTGGCGCATCACGTTGGTCAACGCTTCCTGAAGAATGCGAAACAGGCCGGTGGCCTTGGCATCGCTGAGCGCCGGCACATGCTCGGGCACCTGTACCAGGCAGGGTATCTGCGTACGGGCCTCGAAGCGTCGCGCCTGCCACTCGATGGCCGAGCCGATCCCCGCGTCCAGGATCGGCGGCCGCAAGGCCGTGGCTACGTCGCGGACCAACTGGAACAACTGCGCGATCAGGCGCTTCATGCTATTGAGCCGCTCCTGCAGGCCCGGGTCCAGGTCTGCGTAGGCCAGTTCGCACATGGAGGTTTCCAGTTTCAGCACCGTGAGCATCTGCCCCAGCTCGTCATGCACTTCCCTGGCGATACGGGCCTTTTCTTCCTCGCGCACGCTCTCAAGGTGCGCCGACAATTCGCGCAGCTGGTCCTGGGAGCGCGCCAGGGCCAGTTCAGCGTGCTTGCTTTCGCTGATGTCCCAGACGATGCCATCCCACACCCGGCCTTCGCCCAACCCGCGGGACATGGCCTTGATCTCGGCCCAGCGCTCGCGGCCGTCGCGGGTGAGCATACGGCCCTGCCACGACCAGTCGCTGTCGGTGTCCAGCGCCTGGTCCTGGGTACGGTGGTAACTGGCGCGGTCCTGGGGGTGCACCAGGTTGCGCAGGCCCATGTCGGGGTGGCGCAACGCGGCCGGCGAATACCCTACCAGGCTCTCGCTGCCCTCGCTGATGTAGGCAAACTCCAACTGGCCACCGGCCTGCAGCCGTTCCAGGCGGAAAACCAGGCCGGGCACGTTGGCGGCGATGCCCTGCAGGCGTGCCTCGCTTTCCTGCAGGGCCGCTGTCGCGCGGCGCCTGTCGGTCACATCGGTGAGGTAGACCACCAGGTACTCGGCGTCGTGAAAACGCAGAAAGCTCAGGGACACGTCGGCAGGCAGAAAACTGCCATCGGCGCGCAGGCACTGGCTCTCGAAACTCAAGGCTTCGCCTTCGCTGGCCCGCGCACGCTTCCACAGGTTCAACCACCGGTCCATGTGCAGGCCAGGCTCGAAATCGATCAGCGGGCGGTTGAGCACAGCACCGGGCGGGTAGCCCAACAGGGTTTCGGCGGCGCGATTGGCGTACCGCACATGGCTGTCCCAGTTCACCCACAGGATGCCCACGGTGCTCTGGTCGATGGAGAACTGGGTCAGGCGCAGCGCTTCTTCGCCGGCCTGGCGGCGGGCGATGTCATCCCGCGCCTCCATCAGCCGGCCCTCCAGCCAGTGTTGCTGGCGACGCTGCCAGAAGACGATGGCGATGGCCGACAGGGCCAGCACGGCGAAGAGCAGGCTCAGGTTCTGCCAGAAACCGGGGGACTCGGTCAGGCGCGGGTAGCGTGGTTGCAACCAGCGGCCGTGAAGTTGTTCCAGATCCTTGGCGGGAATGGCCTGCAGGGCCGCCTCCAGTACCTGGGCCAGTACTGGCCAATCGCGCCGCGAAGCCACGCGCAATAACTGCGGCAGGCCGATATCGCCCACTACCACCAGGTCGGCGAAATCGCTCTCCCCCGACAGCCGCCCCAGTTGCGCCTCATCGATCACGGCATACCGCGCCTGCTCGCTCAGCAACAACTGCAACGCCTGGCGCTCCAGTGGAACGCCTTGCAGGTTGAGGTTCGAATAGGTGCTGCGCAGGTAATCGGCGACGGCGCTGGGCATGCGCACGGCTACCCGGTCTTTGCTGTCGAGTTTTTCCAGGTCCACGGCCACGGCGCCGCTGCGCTCGCCCACCACCAATTGCGGAATGCGCATGTAAGGGTCGGAAAACAACCACAGGCGCAGGCCGGCCGGGGTCTGTACCAAGCCGGGGGCCATGTCGACCTCGTCGTCGCGCAGGGCGCGCTCCAGCGCAGCCTGGTCAGGAAAATTGCGCCAGTGCAGGTCCAGCTGCAAGCTTTTGGCCAACCAGGTGATCACCTCGACATTGACCCCCGACAGCTGCTGCAAGCGCCGGTCGTACTGGGCGAACGGTGCCTGCAAGACCACCCCCACGCGAATCTCCCGGTGCTGGTCCAGCCATGACTGCTGTTCAGGGCTCAGCGCCACCGGCGCGGCCAGGGCGATCAAGGGAATGCACAACCAGCCGATAAGCACCCAGCACAATCGAATCATCGCAGCTCTCATCACCCATGACCGACGCTATACGTTTGGCGGTTCGGGACAAATACCATTAGGCTGCCAGAACCAACCTGGCGTGGAATATCCGATGTCTTCAATCTACCGCACAACGCTGCCGGCGTTCTGCCTATCGCTGATGTTGCCCCTGGCACTGCCGGCGATGGCCGATGACGCGGCGCAGAAACCCGCCACAGACAAAGCGGCCGAGCAACCCAAGGTCGAGCGCCAACCGCTGCTCGAGCGCAGCCAGGAAGATACCCTGGCCCTGGAACGGCAATTGCCCCAGGACGAACAACAGCAACTGCAGGCTGGCAGCGACAGCTTTCTTGGCCTGTGGAAGCCAGCCAACACCAGTAACCCTGCCGGTGCGGTGGTGATCATCCCGGGCACGGGCGAAACGGCCGACTGGCCCAACGCCGTCGGCCCCATCCGCAACAAGCTGCCCGACGCCAACTGGCACAGCCTGAGCATCAGCCTGCCGGACCTGAGCGCCGACGCCCCGCAACCGCGGGTGGAAGACAAGGCGCCACCCCCCAAGGAAGCCGACAGCAAGTCGACCCCGCCCGCCAACCCATCCGTGGAACAGGCGACCGCCACCGAGCCGGACAAGGCCCCGGCGCAGTCGGCCGATGAATTGGCCAAGGCCGACGCCGAGCGCATCTTTGCCCGCATCGACGCAGCGGTGACCTTCGCCCAGCAGCAGAAGTCCCGCACCGTGGTGCTGCTGGGGCACGGTACGGGCGCCTACTGGGCCGCGCGCTACCTCAAGGAACGCCCGCAACCCCACGCCCAGCGCCTGGTGATGGTAGCCCCGATGACGCCGACCAGCGCCAGCCAGAGCCTGCAGGACCTGGCGCCAACGCTGAAAGTGCCGACCGCCGATATCTTCTACAGCGACACCGTCGCCGCCCAGCAAGCCGCGAAGGCGCGGCTGCAGGCCAGCAAACGGCTGAAGGACACCGGTTACACGCAAATCTCGCTCAATGCACTGCCGGCCGACAAGACGGCAGAACAAGAGCAACTGTTCCGCCGCGTACGTGGCTGGCTGAGCCCCAAACCAGTGGATTGAACCCGCTGCACCTGCGGCCAGCAAGAACAAGCAGCGGGCCTGGCCGCTGCAGCTCACCCGTCAGCGAAAATCCCGACGCTCGCGGATAATCGCATAGGCGCTATGCAGCTCACGGGTGCGTTCGGTGGCTTCGCGCACCTGGGCCGGGGTGGCGCCGCTACCGGCGAGCTTGTCCGGGTGATGGCGGCTGAGCAGGCGCCGGTAGGCACGCTTGATCTGCGCAGGTTCGGTGGTCGCGGCCACGCCCAGCAGGCGCATGGCTTCCTGGTAGGTGCCGCCACTGTTGGCCAGGGGCTTGCGCGCCGGCTCGTAGTCCGCCGACAACCCCTGCACCTGCACAGAGCTCCAGCCCAGCCATTTGCCCCACTGCACCACCAGTTCACGCTCGCCACGGGTGGCCTGGCCATCGGCCCACACCATGCGCCAACAGGCACGCAGCACACCTTCGGCCGAGTTGGGCTGGCGCCCCAGGCGCTCCAGGTGGTGCTGCAAACGGTCACGGCCGCCCTTGCCGCGGTTGAACGCGGCGATGGCCAACCGCTGCCGGGGAGCATCCAGGCCCAAGGCACGCATTTCCTGCCGAGCCTGCTGGATATGGCTCTGCACCACTCGCCCGTCACACTTGGCCAACCGCCCGAGCAAGACGAACAGCAACTGGTCGTCGCCCAAGGGTGATTTGCCACGCACACGGTCCAGCAGCTCGCCCCAGCTTTGCAGCTGCAAGCGCCGGTCCAGCGCCTGCCCCAGCAAGGCACCCAACAGAGCCCCGGGAATATTGGCGATGGCGAAACCGGCACCCGCCCCTATGATGGTCCCTGGCCACAGCATCTCAGTGCTGCCCTTGCACTAGCGCTTCAACCTCGGCCAGGCGCTCGTGGGTGCCGACATCCACCCAGCGCCCGGTGAAGTGTTCGCCGGTGACCTTGCCTGCTGCCATCGCCTGGCGAAACAGCGGCGCCAATTTGAACGCCCCTGGGCTGCAACCGGCAAACAGCGCCGGGTGCAGCACGGCGATACCGCTGTAGGTCAGGCGCGCCGCCGCCTCGCCCTCATCAGTCACCGTGCTGTCCTGCAGTAGAAAATCACCGGCGCGGTGGTGAGCCGGGTTGTCCACCAGCACCAGGTGCGCCAGGCCGGCCAACGGCTGGCGCAGCCGACTGAAGTCGTAATCGGTCCAGATGTCGCCATTGACCACCACGAAGGGCTCCACACCCAGCAACGGCAGCGCCTGGAAAATACCGCCGCCGGTTTCCAGCGGCTCACCTTCAGCCGAATAACGGATGACGACGCCAAAGCGCGAGCCGTCGCCCAGGTGGTCTTCGATCTGCTGTCCCAGCCACGCGTGGTTGATGACGATCTCGGTGAACCCCGCTGCCGCCAGCGCCCGCAGGTGGTACTCGATCAACGGAACACCGCCGGCGCGCACCAGCGGCTTGGGGGTGTGCAGGGTCAGGGGGCGCATGCGCTCGCCCTTGCCTGCGGCCAGAATCATCGCTTTCATGCCTGCGCCTCCTTCACTGCGCGCAAGCTGGCCAACAGCTCGCCCAGTTCAGCAAGCTCTGGGCGGCGCGCCAGCACTGCTTCTATATAAGCAAAGAAGCGCGGCACGTCCGCCACGTAACGGGGTTTGCCGTCACGGTGGCAGATGCGCGCGAATATACCGATGACCTTGAGGTGCCGTTGCACCCCCATCAGGTCGCTGGCGCGCAGGAAGTCCTCGAAGTCGGCCTGCACCGGGATGCCCCGGGCACGCGCCTGGTTCCAGTAGCCTTGCAACCAGGCATCCACGCGCTCCAGGGGCCAGCTGAGGAAGGCGTCCTTGAACAGACAGGTGATGTCGTAGGTCACCGGGCCGTAGACCGCATCCTGGAAGTCCAGCACGCCGGGGTTCGGCTGACTGTGCATCAGGTTGCGCGGCATGAAGTCACGGTGCACCAGCACCTTGGGCTGGGCCAGGGCGCTGTCGATCAACAGGCTGCTGGTGCGCTGCCACAGCGCCTGCTGGGTGTCGCTGAAGGTCAGGCCCAGCTCGCGCCCCACGTACCATTCGGGGAACAGCTCCACCTCACGGCGCAACAGGGCCACGTCATAGCTGGGCAGTGGCGCGTCCATGGGCAATTGCTGGAACGCCAGCAACGCATCAATGGCATCGGCGAACAATGCATCGGCATTCCCGGCGTCGATCACGTCCAGGTAGGTCTGGTTGCCCAGGTCGTTGAGCAACAGGAAGCCACGTTCCAGGTCCTGGGCATGAATTTTCGGCACATTGATGCCTGAAGTGGCCAGCAGCGCGGCGATATCCACGAAGGGTTTGCAGTTTTCCTGGGGTGGCGGGGCGTCCATGACGATAAAACTGTGGTCACCGCCCTGCCAGCGGAAATATCGGCGGAAGCTTGCATCACTGCTGGCGGCGGTCAACGAAGACGGGGGGACAGGCCCCCAGCCCCCGGCCACAAAGAGTTTCACCAGTTGTTCGTCGAGCCATACCTGGAGCTGTTGCAGGCGTACATCTTGATCGGGCATTACAGAGTCTCCGACGGCGCTAGCCGTCAAGCGGGTCATGCTTTATTATCCAGCATCTTTTTCAGACCATCGAGAGGCGTGCGGCCCCACCGCGGGCAGATGGCACGCAGGAAGCCCGGACTAATAAGATGGCATTGAAATCCCCCGCGTTTCGTAAAAAATTCCCGTTGCTGGTCACCGGCGGTTTGCTGGCGATGCAACCCCTGGCCGTACCGTTCGCGGTGGCCGCCGAGCAGTATGACTGTACTGTCTCCGCGGCGGGAGCCTGGGAGTGCAAACCCAAAGCCCCAGTGGGTGTCCTGCCGCCTCGCCCGGTCCATGACGGCAGCGCTGTCTCGTCGGCGCCAGAAAGCGCCGACCAGAGCCAGCCCGCCGCAGCGGAAGAGAAGGCCAAGGGCCCCATGCTCGTTACCGAGAGCAAGGGCCGTGGCCTGAAATCCCGCAGTGCCGACTACAGCCATCTCGATTGGGTACCACGGGACAAGCTCACCGCTGCCCAGCTGGCCGAGACCGGTCCTTACTGCGAAGGCGCCTATGTCGAGCCGATCCGGCCGGGCATGGACGACAAGACTTCCAAGCAGGACTCGCCGACCTTCATCGGTGCCAAGGCCTCGCGCTACGACCAGGAGCAGCAGACCGCTACCCTGGCCGGTGACGTGGTCCTGCGCCAGGGCAGCATGCAGGCCGAATCCGATGAGGCCAGCCTGCACCAGGCCGAGAACCGTGGCGAGCTGACCGGCAACGTCAAGATCCGCGACCAGGGCGCCCTGATGGTGGGCGACCACGCCGAGATCCAGCTGGACACCGGCGCGGCTCAGGTCGACAACGCCGAATACGTGATGCACAAGCAGCGTATTCGCGGCAGCGCCCTGTACGCCAAGCGTGGCGAGAACGCCATCATCCGCCTCAAGGATGGTACCTATACCACCTGTGAGCCGGCGAGCAACGCCTGGGAAATCAAGGGTAACAACATCACCCTGAACCCGGCGACCGGCTTCGGCACGGCGACCAACGCCACCCTGCGCGTGCATGACATTCCTGTTCTGTACACGCCGTACATCTACTTCCCGATCGACGACCGTCGTCAGTCCGGCTTCCTGCCGCCGAGCATCGGCAGTGGCAGCAAGACCGGCTTCTCGCTGCTCACGCCTTACTACTTCAACCTGGCGCCCAACTACGACGCCACGTTGTACCCGCACTACATGAGCAAGCGTGGCATGCTCACCGAGGGCGAGTTCCGCTACCTGACGCCGACCAGCGAAGGGCAGTTCGGTGGCGCGTACCTGAGCGACGAGGACGACGAGCGCAGCAAGCAGTCCTACTATTCCAAAGACCGCTGGATGATCAACTGGCAGCACAAGGGTGACCTGGACAAGCGGCTGACCTACAAGGTCGACTACACCAAGATCAGTGACCCTTACTACTTCCAGGATCTGGAAACCAACCAGATCGGCGTGAAGAACCAGGATTACCTGAACCAGCAGGCGACCGCCAACTATCGTGGTGACAACTACAATGCCGCGATCAACCTGCAGGCTTATCAGCTGACCACGGTGTCGAACATCACACCGTACAAGCGCCTGCCGCAGATTACCTTCAATGGTTCGCTACCCTACCACCCGGCTGGTCTGGACTTTACCTATCAGACCGAGGCCGTGCGGTTCGACCGCAACCTGCGTGATGGCACCTACTACAACGAAGACGGCGAACTCGACACTTCCTTCCGTTCCGACGGCGGCGTGATCGACAGGAACGTCTCTGGCCTTGCCCGTGCCAATGGTGACCGCCTGACCCTGGCGCCGCAGATGAGCCTGCCAATGACGGCTTCGTGGGGCTATATCAAGCCGTCGGTGAAGTTCGTCTACACCGACTACCAGCTGGATCTGGACGCTCAGGGCAAATACGACCTGTCCCAACAGTCTGCTACCTCTAGCACGTATGAAACTTTCCACAGCAATCTGGATCGCTCGATCCCGATCTACAGCGTGGACAGTGGCCTGTATTTCGACCGCAACACATCGATGTTCGGCACCAACTATCGCCAGACTCTCGAACCGCGCGCCTACTACCTGTACGTGCCTTACGAGAAGCAGAACGATATTCCGATCTTCGACACGGCGGAAAACCAGTTCAGCTACTCCTCGTTGTGGCGTGACAACCGCTTCTCCGGCTACGACCGTATCGGCGACGAGAACAAGATCTCGCTCGGCGCGACCTCTCGCTGGATCGAAGACAACGGTTTCGAACGTCAGAAGTTCAGCTTCGGCGAAGCCTTCTACATGCAGGACCGCAAGGTTCAGCTGCCAGGCATCGATTACGCCACGCGTGCCGAGGCTACAGCCAGCCGCTCCCCGTATGCCCTGGAGTACGAATACCACTTCAACCGCGACTGGCGCTTCAACTCGGATTACAACTGGGACCCGGATACTCACAAGCCCCGCTCGGGCAGCGCGATGTTCCACTACCAGCCTGAAGACAACCCGAACAAGGTGGTCAACTTCGGCTATCGCTACCGCGACGACATCGTTCACTACGACTCGTCCACCGGTAAGTGGGGCTTTGGTGGTGACTATGGGAACCCTGGCGACGCGAACTACATCAAGGACTACTACAAGATCGAACAGCATGACTTCTCGATCATGTGGCCAGTGGTCCCGCAGTGGAACGCCATCGCTCGCTGGCAGTATGACTACAACCGCAACCGTACCCTGGAATCCTTCGCCGGTTTCGAGTACGACAACTGCTGCTGGAAGCTGCGCCTGATCAGCCGTTACTGGGTTGACTACGACGACTTCAGCCAGTCGCTGCCGCAGAACGAAAAAGGCGACCACGGTGTCTTCCTGCAAGTCGTGCTCAAAGGGCTCGGCGGCGTAGTGGGCAATAAAGTCGAGTCTTTCCTCGACAAGGGCATTCAGGGTTATAAAGAACGTGAAGAGCAAGCTTACTAATTGTCTGCGCCCCTTGCTGCTGGGCGCACTGCTGTTGAGTGGCGCGGTTCACGCCGACGTGCGACCTCTGGACAGCGTTGCCGCGATCGTCGACAACGACGTGATCATGAAGAGCCAACTGGACAAACGCGTCCAAGAGGTTCAAAAGACCATCGCCAAGCGTGGCGGCACTAACGTGCCCCCTGCCGATGTCCTGGAAAAGCAGGTGCTCGAGCGCCTGATCGTCGAAAACCTGCAACTGCAGATTGGCGAGCGCTCCGGCGTTCGCATCACCGACGAAGAACTGAACCAGGCCATCGGCACCATCGCCCAGCGCAACAACATGAGCGTGGCGCAGTTCCAGGCAGCACTGGCTCACGACGGCCTGTCGTACGAGGACGCCCGTGACCAGGTGCGTCGCGAGATGATCATCAGCCGTGTGCGTCAGCGCCGCGTGGCCGAGCGCATCCAGGTATCGGAGCAGGAAGTGAAGAACTTCCTGGCTTCGGACCTGGGCAAGGCCCAGCTGTCGGAAGAGTTCCACCTGGCCAACATCCTGGTGGCAACACCGGAAAGCGCCAGTTCTGAAGCCATTCAGGCAGCGGCCCGAAAGGCCGGCGATATCTACACCCGCCTCAAACAGGGTGCTGACTTCGGCCAACTGGCCGTGGCCAACTCGGGCAGCGACAACGCCCTGGAAGGCGGCGACATGGGCTGGCGCAAAGCCGCGCAACTGCCACCGCCGTTCGACGCTCAGGTCAGCGCGCTGTCCCTGGGCGACGTGACCGAGCCCACCCGCACCCCAGGGGGCTTCATTATCCTGAAGCTGCTGGAAAAACGCGGTGGCGGCAACGTTACCCGTGACGAAGTGCACGTACGTCACATTCTGCTCAAGCCCAACGAAGTACGCAGCGATGCCGAAACCAAGGTACTGGCAGACCGCCTGTACGAGCGCATCCAGGGTGGTGAAGACTTCGGCGACCTGGCCAAGAGCTATTCCGAAGACCCAGGTTCGGCCCTCAACGGCGGTGACCTGAACTGGGTCGACCCGCAGTCGCTGGTACCGGAGTTCCGTCAGGTCATGGCAGACACCGCACAAGGCGTGGTCTCCAAGCCGTTCAAGACCCAGTTCGGCTGGCACATCCTTGAAGTGCTGGGCCGTCGCGCCACCGACAACACCGAACAGGCTCGCGAACAGCAAGCCATGATGGTGCTGCGCAACCGCAAGTACGACGAAGAGCTGCAGAGCTGGCTGCGCCAGATCCGCGACGAGGCCTACGTCGAGATCAAGCTGCCTGGCGCCGAACAGGCAGCACAGGCCGACCAGTGAAGCCCCAGCGCTTCGCCCTGACGCCCGGTGAGCCGGCGGGCATAGGCCCGGACCTGTGCCTTCTGCTCGCCGCGCATCGCCAGCCACACCCCCTGATTGCCATCACCAGCCGTGACCTGCTCGTAGAGCGGGCCGCGCAGCTGGGGGTGGCCATCACCTTGCTGGCCGTCGACCCCGACGCCCTGCCCGACCAGCCCGCCGATGCCGGCAGCCTCTATGTATGGGACACGCCCCTGGGCGCCCCTGTGCAGGCTGGCGTGCTGGACCGCACCAATGCCGCCTTCGTCCTTGAAACCCTGACCCGCGCGGGCCAGGGTTGCCTGGACGGGCGTTTTGCCGGGATGATCACCGCCCCGGTGCACAAGGGCGTGATCAACGAGGCGGGCATCGCGTTTTCCGGCCACACCGAATTCCTGGCCGAGCTGACCCACACCGAACAGGTGGTGATGATGCTCGCCACCCACGGCCTGCGGGTCGCCCTGGTGACCACTCACCTGCCCCTGCGCGCCGTGGCCGACGCCATCACCGAAGAACGCCTGGAGCGGGTCACCCGCATCCTGCACTCGGATCTCAAGGACAAGTTCGGCATCGCCCGGCCCCGGATACTGGTATGCGGCCTCAACCCGCATGCCGGCGAAGGTGGCCACCTGGGCCGTGAAGAGATCGAGATCATCGAACCGACACTGGAGCGCCTGCGCAGCGAGGGCATGGACCTTCGCGGACCGCTGCCAGCCGACACTCTGTTTACCCCCAAATATCTGGAGCACTGCGACGCAGTGCTGGCGATGTACCACGACCAGGGCCTGCCCGTACTCAAGTACAAGGGCTTCGGCGCCGCGTTGAACGTCACCCTGGGCCTGCCGATCATCCGTACTTCGGTTGACCACGGCACCGCCCTGGACCTGGCCGGCACCGGCCGGATCGACACCGGCAGCCTCAAGGTCGCGTTGGACACCGCCTACCAGATGGCCGAGACCCGTATATGACCGAGCAATACCAACACCGGGCGCGCAAGCGCTTCGGCCAGAACTTCCTGCACGACGCAGGCGTGATCGACCGCATCCTGCGGTCCATTCATGCCCGCGAAGGCGAGCGCCTGCTGGAAATCGGCCCGGGCCAGGGCGCCCTGACCGAAGGCCTGCTGGGCAGCGGCGCACAGCTTGACGTGGTCGAGCTGGACAAGGACCTGGTGCCTATCCTGAACCAGCAGTTCGCTGGCCGTGGCAACTTCCGCCTGCACCAGGGCGATGCGCTGAAGTTCGACTTCAACACCTTGGGCGCAGCGCCTGGCAGCCTCCGCGTGGTCGGCAACCTGCCGTACAACATTTCCACCCCGCTGATCTTCCACCTGCTATCCAACGCCGGCCTGATCCGCGACATGCACTTCATGTTGCAGAAGGAAGTGGTCGAGCGCATGGCCGCGGGGCCTGGCGGCGGCGACTGGGGCCGGCTGTCGATCATGGTCCAGTACCACTGCCGCGTGGAGCACCTGTTCAACGTCGGCCCCGGAGCGTTCAACCCGCCGCCCAAGGTCGACTCTGCCATCGTCCGCCTGGTGCCTCACGAAACCCTGCCGCACCCGGCCAAAGACCACAAGCTGCTGGAGCGCATCGTGCGCGAAGCGTTCAACCAGCGCCGCAAGACCCTGCGCAACACCCTCAAGGCCCTGCTCAGCAGCGAAGAAATCACGGCTGCCGGCGTCGATGGCAGCCTGCGCCCTGAACAGCTGGACCTGGCCGCTTTCGTGCGCCTGGCCGACAAGCTGTTCGAGCAGAACGGCGCCGCCTGATCCACCTCATCGTGCGCCTTGACTACTGTCCGGGCGCCCGATGGCCTAAACTGCAAAGACCGGCACCATGATTGCCCCTTCGTTTTTGCAATAAGGCCCCTTGCATGTCCGATCCCCGCTATCAGATCGACGTCAGCGTCGTCACCCGCTTTCTCGCCGAACAATCCCAGCCCGAACACCAGCGGTTCGCGTTCGCCTACACGGTGACCGTGCATAACAGTGGGCAACTGCCTGCCAAACTGGTTTCCAGGCACTGGGTCATCACCGACGGTGACGGCAAGGTCGAAGAGGTACGAGGCGCGGGCGTGGTCGGCCAGCAACCCCTGATCGAGGCGGGAGAAAGCCATACCTACAGCAGCGGCACGGTGATGACGTCCCAGGTGGGCACCATGCAAGGCAGCTACCAGATGGTGGCCGAGGACGGCAAACACTTCGACGCTGTCATCGCCCCCTTCCGCCTGGCCGTGCCCGGGGCCCTGCACTGATGGCGGTATACGCGGTCGGAGACCTGCAAGGCTGCCTGCAACCGCTCAAATGCCTGCTGGAGCGCGTTCAATTCAACGCGGAACACGATCGCCTGTGGCTAGTGGGCGACCTGGTCAACCGCGGCCCCGAATCACTGGAAACCCTTCGCTTTCTCTATCACATGCGTAATTCGCTGGTGTGCGTGCTGGGCAACCATGACCTGCACCTGCTGGCGGCCGGCTGCAATGTGGAACGGCTGAAGAAAAGCGACACCCTGCGCGAGATCCTCGACGCACCGGATGCGCCTCAGCTACTCGACTGGCTTCGCCAGCAAAAGCTGATGCACTACGACGAACAGCGCAACGTGGCCCTGGTGCATGCGGGCATCCCGCCCCAGTGGTCGCTGAAGAAGGCGCTGCGCTGCGCTGCGGAAGTGGAGCAGGCCTTGCGCGACGACAACCTGTTCAAGCCGTTCCTGGACGGCATGTATGGCAATGAGCCGGCGAAGTGGAGCAATGAGCTGACCGGTATCGACCGCTTGCGGGTGATCACCAACTACTTCACCCGCATGCGCTTCTGCACCGCCCAGGGCAAGCTGGAGCTCAAGGGCAAGGAAGGCGCCGACTCCGCGCCGCCAGGCTATGCACCGTGGTTCAGCTACCCGGGGCGCAAGACCCGGGACGTGAAGATCATCTTCGGCCACTGGGCAGCGCTGGAAGGGCGTTGCAACGCGCCATGGGTATCGGCGCTGGATACCGGCTGCGTGTGGGGCGGGTCCATGACCCTGATGAACGTCGACACTGGCCAGAGGTTTGGTTGCGACTGCGACGAGCATGGCCACATCCGTGGCTCGATAGCTCAACCCTGACGCGGTAGAATCGGAACATCACCAGGCCGCGCCACCTCCCGTGGTGCACGAGCTCTTGTGGGGCCAGGCAAAGCTCGGCCCATAACGGGAAGCGTCGCGGCTAGAGGGCCAATGCAGACCGTCCATTCTCTTCAGGAGCACCGTCATGACCGAATTCAAACGCATCCCGCCACAAACGGCCCATGAACTGCTGGCCAATGGCGCAGCCCTGGTCGACGTGCGCGACGCGCAGACGTTCGCCGCCAGCCATATCCCCAACGCCCAGCACCTGGACAACCACTCGGTGCAGGATTTCATCCGCGGCGCCGACCTCGACAAACCCACGGTGGTGGTGTGCTACCACGGCAACTCGAGCCAGAGCGCCGCCGCCTACCTCATCAGCCAGGGCTTCTCGGACGTCTACAGCCTGGACGGCGGTTTCGAGCTGTGGAAAACCACTTACCCTCGGCAAACTACCCAAGGCAGCGCCGAATAATTTTTTTTCTGGCGCCAAGCCCCCGCCCCACGGGGGTTGGCGCGGGCTGACGAACGGTCTGCCCATAACATATCGCTCATTGCACCTTGAAGTCTGAGATTCCCAACTATCCTTAGGATCAGGCCATCCAAAACAGGGGAGAGCCGGTACACCGACGCGCGGGTCATCGGTAGCGACTTTGAGGTGTTCTGGGGGGTATACAGCGGCCGATTGTTTCGGCGGCTGCCAGCATCAACTGATTGATCCGACGTCGGCTCCACGTATCGAGCGAGGTGACGTCATGAGTATTTTTAGCCACTTCCAACAGCGTTTCGAGTCCACTCGTCAGGAAGAACTCTCGCTGCAGGAGTATCTGGAGCTCTGCAAAAAGGATCGCAGTGCCTACGCTTCTGCCGCCGAACGCATTCTGATGGCAATCGGGGAGCCGGAATTGCTCGACACGTCGACCAATTCACGGTTGTCACGGATCTTCTCCAACAAGGTGATCCGCCGTTATCCGGCCTTCGAAGACTTCCACGGCATGGAGGAGTGCATCGACCAGATCGTGTCCTACTTCCGCCATGCCGCGCAGGGTCTGGAAGAGAAGAAACAGATCCTCTACCTGCTGGGCCCGGTGGGCGGCGGTAAATCGTCCCTTGCCGAAAAACTCAAGCAACTGATCGAAAAGGTGCCGTTCTACGCCATCAAGGGTTCGCCCGTGTTCGAATCGCCCCTGGGGCTGTTCAATGCCACGGAAGACGGTGCCATCCTGGAAGAGGATTTCGGCATCCCGCGCCGTTACCTCAGCACTATCATGTCGCCCTGGGCGACCAAGCGCCTTGCCGAGTTCGGCGGCGACATCAGCCAGTTCCGCGTGGTCAAGCTATACCCTTCCATCCTCAACCAGATCGCCGTGGCCAAGACCGAGCCAGGCGACGAGAACAACCAGGACATCTCTGCCCTGGTGGGTAAAGTCGACATCCGCAAGCTCGAGGAGTACCCACAGAACGACGCCGATGCCTATAGCTACTCGGGCGCGCTGTGCCGGGCCAACCAGGGCCTGATGGAATTCGTCGAGATGTTCAAGGCGCCGATCAAGGTCCTGCACCCGTTGCTCACCGCTACCCAGGAAGGCAACTACAACAGTACCGAAGGCCTGGGGGCCATCCCCTACTCCGGCATCCTGCTGGCCCACTCAAACGAATCGGAATGGCACAGCTTCCGCAACAACAAGAACAACGAGGCGTTCATCGACCGGATCTACATCGTCAAGGTGCCGTACTGCCTGCGCGTCAGCGACGAGATCAAGATCTACGACAAACTGCTGTTCAACAGTTCCCTGTCCAAGGCCCATTGCGCCCCCGACACCCTCAAGATGCTGGCCCAGTTCACGGTGCTGTCACGCCTCAAGGAGCCGGAAAACTCCAACATCTACTCCAAGATGCGCGTGTACGACGGCGAGAACCTCAAGGACACCGACCCCAAGGCGAAATCGATCCAGGAATACCGCGACAGCGCCGGCGTGGACGAAGGCATGAATGGCCTGTCGACCCGCTTCGCCTTCAAGATCCTGTCCAAGGTGTTCAACTTCGACCCGCACGAAATCGCTGCCAACCCGGTGCACCTGCTGTATGTACTGGAACAGCAGATCGAACAGGAGCAATTCCCCGCCGAGGTGCGCGAGCGCTACCTGCGCTACCTGAAGGAATACCTGGCGCCGCGCTACATCGAGTTCATCGGCAAGGAAATCCAGACCGCGTACCTGGAGTCCTACAGCGAGTACGGCCAGAACATCTTCGACCGCTACGTGCTGTACGCCGACTTCTGGATTCAGGACCAGGAATACCGCGACCCGGAAACCGGCGAAATCCTCAACCGCGTGGCCCTCAACGAAGAACTGGAGAAAATCGAGAAGCCAGCCGGCATCAGCAACCCGAAGGATTTCCGCAACGAGATCGTCAACTTCGTACTGCGCGCCCGGGCCAACAACAACGGCAAGAACCCCACCTGGCTCAGCTACGAGAAGCTGCGGGTGGTCATCGAGAAGAAAATGTTCTCCAACACCGAGGACCTGCTTCCCGTCATCAGCTTCAACGCCAAGGCCAGCAAAGAGGACCAGCAGAAACACAACGACTTCGTTACTCGAATGGTCGAACGCGGGTACACCGACAAACAGGTACGGCTGCTCTCCGAGTGGTACCTGCGGGTCAGAAAGTCGCAGTGAAGCAGCGGTAAGCGGTGAGCTGCAAGCGGCAAGCTGTTGGCGCAGGTCGTTGCGACTGCGCCGGCCGCCCGCCTTGCAGCGCACGGCTTTTGACTTGCGGCTTGCAGCTTAAGGCTTGCAGCTGCCCGGAGGGCCTATGAGCTACGTGATCGACCGACGCCTGAATGGCAAGAACAAGAGCACGGTAAACCGCCAGCGCTTCCTGCGGCGTTACCGTGACCATATCAAGAAGGCGGTGGAAGAGGCGGTCAGCCGTCGCTCCATCACCGACATGGAACATGGCGAACAGATCAGCATCCCCGGCCGCGACATCGACGAACCGGTGCTCCACCATGGCCGCGGTGGCAAACAGACCGTCGTGCACCCCGGCAACAAGGAGTTTACCGCTGGCGAGCACATCGCCCGGCCGCAAGGGGGCGGTGGCGGTGGCAAGGGGCCTGGCAAGGCGGGCAATTCCGGCGAGGGCATGGACGAGTTCGTGTTCCAGATCACCCAGGAGGAATTCCTGGAGTTCATGTTCGAAGACCTCGAACTGCCCAACCTGGTCAAGCGCAACCTCAGCGGCACGGACACCTTCAAGACCGTGCGCGCCGGCATCAGCAACGAGGGCAACCCCTCGCGCATCAACATCATTCGTACCCTGCGCTCAGCCCATGCGCGTCGCATCGCCCTGTCGGGCAGCAGCCGCGCCAAGCTCAAGGCGGCCAAGGCAGAACTTGAGCGCCTGCGCCGCGAAGAGCCGGACAACTTCGGCGATATTCAGGAAATGGAGACGGAAATCGAACGTCTCAGCGCGCGGATTCACCGAGTGCCGTTCCTCGATACGTTCGACCTGAAATACAACCTGCTGGTCAAGCACCCCAATCCCAGTTCCAAGGCGGTGATGTTCTGCCTGATGGACGTGTCCGGGTCCATGACCCAGGCCACCAAGGACATCGCCAAGCGCTTCTTCATCCTGTTGTACCTGTTCCTCAAGCGCAATTACGACAAGATCGAGGTGGTGTTCATCCGCCACCACACCAGTGCCCGCGAGGTGGACGAAGAGGAATTCTTCTACTCCCGCGAAACCGGCGGCACCATTGTCTCCAGCGCCCTGAAGCTGATGCAGGAGATCATGGCCGAGCGCTACCCTACCAACGAATGGAACATTTACGCCGCCCAGGCTTCGGACGGTGACAACTGGAACGACGACTCACCCATCTGCCGCGAGATCCTGACCAAGCAGATCATGCCGTTCGTCCAGTACTACACCTATGTGGAGATCACTCCGCGCGAACATCAGGCATTGTGGTTCGAGTACGAGCGCATTGGCGAAGCCTTCGCCGACACGTTCGCCCAGCAGCAGCTGGTGTCGGCCGGGGATATCTACCCGGTCTTCCGTGAACTCTTCCAGCGCAGGTTAGTGACATGACCGCTAGAGAGCAAAAACGCCAACCCTTGTCCACGGGCTCCGAGTGGACCTTCGAACTGATCCAGGCCTACGACCGGGAAATCAGCCGGATTGCCGAGCGTTACGCGCTGGATACCTACCCCAACCAGATAGAAGTGATCACCGCCGAACAGATGATGGACGCCTATGCCTCGGTGGGCATGCCCCTGGGCTACCATCACTGGTCGTACGGCAAGCACTTCCTGAGCACTGAAAAATCCTACACCCGGGGCCAGATGGGCCTGGCGTACGAGATCGTGATCAACTCCGACCCCTGCATCGCCTACCTGATGGAAGAAAACACCATCTGCATGCAGGCCCTGGTCGTGGCTCACGCCTGCTACGGGCACAACAGCTTCTTCAAGGGCAACTACCTGTTCCGTACCTGGACCGACGCCAGTTCCATCATCGACTACCTGGTGTTCGCCAAGCAGTACATCATGCAGTGCGAGGAGCGCCATGGCATCGACGCCGTTGAAGACCTGCTGGACTCCTGCCATGCGCTGATGAACTACGGCGTAGACCGCTACAAGCGTCCCTACCCCATCTCCGCCGAAGAGGAACGGCGGCGGCAGAAGGACCGCGAAGAGCACATGCAAAAGCAGATCAACGACCTGTGGCGCACCATCCCCAAGAGCGCCGACAAGAACAGCGAACGCGACAACGCACGCTTTCCGGCCGAACCCCAGGAGAACATTCTCTATTTCATCGAGAAACATGCGCCGCTGCTGGAGCCCTGGCAGCGTGAAATCGTGCGCATCGTGCGCAAGATCGCCCAGTACTTCTACCCCCAACGCCAGACCCAGGTCATGAACGAAGGGTGGGCCACGTTCTGGCACTACACCCTGATGAACGACCTGTACGACGAGGGCCTGGTCACCGACGGCTTCATGATGGAGTTCCTGCAGTCGCACACCAGCGTGGTGTTCCAGCCGGGCTTCGACAGCCCCTACTACAACGGTATCAACCCCTACGCCCTGGGCTTTGCCATGTACCGCGACATTCGGCGCATGTGCGAAGAGCCCACTGAAGAGGATCGTCGCTGGTTCCCCGAAATTGCCGGCAGCGATTGGCTTTCTACCATCAAGTTCGCCATGACCAGCTTCAAGGACGAAAGCTTTATCCTGCAGTACCTCTCCCCCAAGGTCATTCGCGACCTGAAGCTGTTCAGCATCATGGACGACGACCAGCGCGATGACCTGCTGGTACCGGCCATCCACGACGAGGGCGGCTACCGCGTCATCCGTGAAACCCTGGCAGCCCAGTACAACCTGGGCAACCGTGAACCCAACGTGCAGATCTGGAGCATCGACCGTCGTGGCGACCGCTCGCTGACCCTGCGCCACCAGCAGCACGACCGCAAACCCCTGGGCGAGTCCACCGACGAGGTGCTCAAGCACCTGCACCGGCTGTGGGGCTTCGATATCCACCTGGAGACCCTGCAGGGCGACCAGATCATGAAGACTCACCACGTCCCCCCAAAGACGGAACACAGCGAAGGTGACTACGGGCGCCTTGACCTCGCTGTTGTTCACCTCTAGCCAAGGCACCGAGCCTCCCTGGGCCATACAGGTTATCCTGTGCGGCCCCAGGAGGCTTTTTTCATGCAGATTTTCAAAGTCGGCGGTGCCGTTCGCGACCGTCTTCTCGGCCAGGCCGTCACCGACATCGACTGGGTGGTGGTCGGCGCCACCACCGAGCAGATGCACGCGCTGGGCTACCGCCCCGTAGGCGCGGATTTTCCAGTGTTCCTGCACCCTCGCACCGGCGAGGAATATGCCCTGGCGCGTACCGAGCGCAAGAGTGGCCGCGGCTATGGCGGCTTCGTTTTCCATGCCAGCCCGGACGTTACCCTGGAACAGGACCTGATTCGCCGCGACCTGACCATCAACGCCATGGCCGAGGACGATGACGGTAACGTGGTGGACCCCTACCACGGCCAGGCTGACCTGCAAGCCCGCCTGTTACGCCATGTATCGCCGGCGTTCGCCGAAGATCCCCTGCGGGTGTTGCGAGTGGCACGTTTCGCCGCGCGTTACGCGGGCCTGGGCTTCCAGGTAGCGCCAGAGACGCTTGCGCTGATGCGCGAATTGAGCGAGTCAGGTGAGCTGGAGGCGTTGACGCCGGAGCGCAGCTGGAAGGAAATTTCCCGCGCACTGATGGAAGACCAGCCCCAGGTCTTCATTGAGGTACTGCGTGATTGCGGGGCGCTCAAGGTACTCATGCCCGAGGTCGACGCAGCCGGCGAACGCCGTCTTGCCGCGCTGCGGCAGGCTGCCTGCCGCCGGCTACCGCTGACCGTGCGCTGGGCCTGCCTGGTGCAGGGCCTCGGCAAGGCTATCAACGAGCGCTTCAAAGTGCCGCGTGACTGCCAGGAGCTGGCGATGCTGGTGGGGCAGTATCAAGGGGACGGCCACGGCGCGCTCGAACTGGCGCCTGAGCGGCTGCTGGAGTTGCTGCAGAGCTTTGACGTGTATCGTCGGCCTCAGCGCTTCGAGGAGTTCATCATGGCCTGTGCCATGGACGCGGGCGAGCAGGGTTATCCACAGGGGGACTACCTGCGCGGCGCCGCGGATGCCGCGCGCGGGGTGGCGGTAAAGCCGCTGGTGGAGGCGGGCTTCACTGGCCAGCAGTTGGGTGAAGCCCTGAAGGCCGAACGCTTGAAGGCCTTGCAGGCCTTCAAAGCAAAGGCCTGACACGCCCCGCCCTGTGGGCCCGGGTCAAATCCGCGTGAGTTGCTGGTCGCGCCACTGGAACGGCACCGGCGCCAACACCTGGTCGATCTGCGCCTGCGCCCACACCTCGGCCAAGGGCTTGCCCACGCCGGGGTGCACCACGTCGGGCGCGATCAGCGCCAGGGGCCACAGCACGAAGGCATTTTTCAGAATCTCCGCCCGTGGCAGCACCAGGCCGTCGAAATTGCCTGCCAGCTCGCCGTACATCAGCACGTCGATGTCCAGCGGCAGGCCTTTGCGCTCGGGCGCATAGCGGCCATTGTCGGCCTCGATGAACTTCAGTCGCCGGTCCAGTTCGGTCAACGGCAAGTCGGTCAGCGCACTGACCACCAGGTTGAAGAACGGCCCGCTCTTGATGCCCACCGGCTGGCTTTCGAACACCGCCGAACAGTGCATGTCGCTCAGAAACCCGGCCAGGGCATCGAGCCCCGCGCACAAATGGGCTTCCCGGTCGATGTTACTGCCCAGGCCCAGGTAAATCCGCGTCAGCGACATCCGCGCTCGATCTCCACGCCAACGCCCCTGGCAGCCGCGACGGCACCGGGCTTGGTCAATTTCAGGTGCAGCCAGGGAATGTTGAACTCGCTCATCAAAACCTGCGCCAGGCGCTCGGCGAAGGTCTCGACCAACTGGAACTGACTGGCCTCGGCAAAGGCCTGAATGCGTGTGGAGACGCTGGCGTAGTCCAGTGCCAGGCTCAAATCATCGCCCTCGGCTGCCGGGCGGTTGTCCCAGGCAAAACTCAGGTCAAGACGCAGGCACTGGCGGATGCCCCGCTCCCAGTCATAGGCACCGATCACGGTATCCACTTCCAGGCCCTCGATAAACACTCTGTCCAAGCACTTCTCTCCGCAGCACGACAAGGGCGCAATGCGCCGTTAGAATCAGGGGCGTCCTCGCCCGGAATAGTTAGCATGTTTTGGTTACTGGCGATTCTCGCCTACCTGCTCGGCTCGCTGTCCTTCGCCATTGTGCTTAGCCGCGTGACCGGTAACCCCGACCCGCGCATGAGCGGTTCCGGCAACGCCGGCGCCACCAACATGCTGCGCCTGGCCGGCCGCAAGCTCGCCATCCTCACCCTGCTGGGCGACCTGTGCAAGGGCCTGCTGCCGGTGCTGGTAGCACGCCTGGCCGGCCTGGACCTGCAGGACCAGGCCTGGGTGGGCCTGTGCGCGGTCATCGGCCACATGTTCCCGGTGTATTTCCACTTCCAGGGTGGCAAGGGCGTGGCCACCGCCGCCGGCATGATCCTGGCGCTGTACCCGCCTGCCGCGCTGCTGGCCGTGGCGGTATGGGCCCTGACCTTCTGGCTCACCCGTACCAGTTCCCTGGCCTCGCTGATCGCCACGCCCCTGACCCTGCCCTTGCTCGCATGGCAGGAACCCCAGGCGCTGTTGCCGATGAGCGTGCTGACCTTGCTCATCGTCTGGCGCCACCGCGGCAATCTACGCGACCTGTTCGCCGGGCGCGAACGGCATTTCTGAACGCCGCCCATGAACCGCGCCCAGGTTACAGCGCTGGCAGCTGCTCCATGGGCCAGCGGGCCTGCACGGTAATCGCCAGGTCCTCATGCTGGCCGGCCAGCAAGCGCTGGCAGCCGGCGTAGGCGATCATCGCGCCGTTGTCGGTGCAGAACTGCGGGCGAGCATAGAACACCTTGCCCTTGAACTCGCCCAGCATGCTGTCCAGCGATTCGCGCAGGGCCTTGTTGGCACTCACGCCCCCGGCGATCACCAGGCGCTTGAGGCCGGTCTGCTTGAGGGCACGACGGCACTTGATGGTCAGAGTGTCCACCACGGCCTGCTGGAAGGCCAGGGAGATGTCGCAACGAGTCTGGTCGGTGTCGTCCCCGGCTGCCTGGCACTGCTGCCAGGTGTTCAGGGCTGAGGTTTTCAGGCCGCTGAAGCTGAAGGTCAGCCCTGGGCGATCGGTCATCGGCCGCGGGAACGTGAAGCGCCCCGGCACACCCTGGGCGGCCAGGCGCGCGATCTCGGGACCACCGGGGTAGTTGAGGCCGATCATCTTCGCGGTCTTGTCGAAAGCTTCACCCGCCGCGTCGTCCAGTGTCTCGCCCAGCAGCTCGTATTGGCCGATGCCATCCACCCGTACCAACTGGGTGTGGCCGCCGGACACCAACAAGGCGACGAACGGAAACTCGGGGGGTTGTTCTTCCAGCATGGGTGCCAGAAGATGGCCCTCCATGTGGTGCACGCCCAGCGCCGGGATACCCCAGGCAAAGGCCAGCGCCTGGGCGCATGAAGCGCCCACCAGCAGCGCGCCCACAAGCCCGGGGCCGGCGGTATAGGCGATGGCGTCGATCTCGGTGGCCACGCAGTCGGCTTCGGCCAGCACCTGACGGATCAGGGGCAGCATGCGCTTGACGTGGTCGCGCGACGCCAGCTCCGGTACCACGCCGCCGTAGACGCGGTGCAGGTCGATCTGGCTGAACAACGCCTCGGCCAGCAGGCCGCGTTCGCTGTCATAAAGGGCGACGCCGGTTTCGTCGCAGGATGTTTCCAATCCCAGTACTAACATGGGTCATGGCCTTGTTGAGGCTGAATTCGAAGGCGCGCATGATAGTCCCCACTCAGTGCCCCGGCCAGCGGTTTTCGATCAGAGGCTTTGCATTCCGGGCTGCTAAGGGTTAACATCCGCAACCCTTAAAAACCGACGTACTTCAGCGCATGTTTTTGCCATTGGCACGTCGATCCCGGTAATGAATGAAGGTAGCTCTAGATGCCAGCCGTCAAAGTTAAAGAGAACGAACCCTTCGACGTAGCTCTGCGTCGTTTCAAGCGCTCCTGCGAAAAAGCCGGTGTACTGGCTGAAGTTCGTAGCCGCGAATTTTACGAGAAGCCGACTTCCGAGCGTAAGCGCAAAGCAGCTGCTGCTGTTAAGCGTCACGCCAAGAAAGTTCAGCGCGAACAGCGCCGCGCCGTTCGTCTGTACTAATACAGACTGCGTCGCAAGCTTCTGCCTCGCCCGGCCCACAGCCGGGCTGCCGGCAGTTGTTGCTGTTGCAAGAGCCGTTGTTGCAACACCCCGTTCAGGTACTGCCCGAACGGATGCCGAGGTTGCCTTGCGCACCGAAGCAAACCTGCCTGAAACGTCAGAGCTGGCCTCATCGCCAGAGTGCACGTCAGAACTGACGAGCCTTCACGGGCTGCAGACGAGCACACCCCCTTTTTTCCTGTTTCAACGTCCCGCTTCGATACCAGCTTCGGCTGATCGGAAGCGACGCCGTTTCCGACAAACAAACAGGACGGCAAAGGGCAACAGCACCCTCTGCACCCAGTTACACTGCACAGCAGCTTTCTAGCCTGATGATGAGAGAGCCATGGCCGGGCTGATTCCCCAGAGCTTCATTGACGACCTTCTGAACCGCACCGACATCGTCGATGTGGTGACTTCGCGCGTGCAAATGAAGAAGGCGGGCAAGAACTACTCCGCCTGCTGCCCGTTCCACAAGGAGAAAACCCCCTCCTTCACCGTCAGCCCCGACAAGCAGTTCTATTACTGCTTCGGCTGCGGCGCCGGGGGTAACGCCCTTGGCTTCATCATGGACCACGACAACCTGGACTTCCCCCAGGCCGTCGAAGAACTGGCCAAGGCGGCCGGCATGGAAGTGCCGCGCGAGGACGGCGGGCGCGGGCACAAGCCGCGCCAGCCCACCGACTCGCCGCTGTACCCGCTGCTGACCGCCGCCGCCGAATTCTACCGCCAGGCGCTCAAGAGCCACCCCTCGCGCCGCGCCGCGGTTGAATACCTCAAGGGCCGCGGCCTGTCGGGGGAAATTGCCCGCGATTTCGGCCTGGGCTTCGCCCCGCCAGGCTGGGACAACCTGTACAAGCACCTGGCCAGCGACAGCCTGCAACAGAAGGTGATGATCGACGCCGGGCTGCTGATCGAGAACGCCGAGTCCGGCAAACGCTACGACCGCTTCCGCGACCGGGTGATGTTCCCCATCCGCGACAGCCGCGGGCGGGTGATCGCCTTTGGCGGCCGGGTACTGGGCGACGACAAGCCCAAATACCTGAACTCCCCGGAAACACCGGTATTCCACAAGGGCCAGGAGCTGTATGGCCTGTTCGAGGCGCGCAAGCACAACCGCAACCTCGACGAGATCATCGTGGTCGAAGGCTACATGGACGTCATTGCCCTGGCGCAGCAAGGCCTTCGCAATGCCGTGGCGACCCTGGGCACGGCCACCAGCGAAGAACACCTCAAGCGCCTGTTCCGCGTGGTGCCCAGCGTGCTGTTCTGCTTTGACGGCGACCAGGCCGGCCGCAACGCTGCCTGGCGCGCCCTGGAGGCGACGCTGCCCAACCTGCAGGACGGCCGCAAGGCGCGCTTCCTGTTCCTGCCCGAAGGCGAAGACCCGGACACCCTGGTGCGCGCCGAAGGCACCGACGCTTTCAAGGCCCGGATCAACCAGCATGCCCAACCGCTGGCCGATTACTTCTTCCAGCAACTGACGGAAGAAGCCGACCCACGGTCGCTGGAAGGCAAGGCCCACATGGCCACCCTGGCAGCACCGCTGATCGACAAGGTGCCCGGGGCGAACCTGCGCATTCTGATGCGCAACCGGCTCAGCGAGATCACCGGCCTCAGCGGCGAAGCGGTGCAGCAACTGGCCAACAGCACGCCTGCCCCCGCGCAACCGCAACCCAGCTACGACCCCGGTTTCGATTACGACTCGGTGCCCGATTTCACGCCCGACTACAGTGATTTTCACCAGCAGCATGCCCCCCAGGAATTCCAGCCGCAGCAACAGGCCTGGACGCCCAACAAGGGCGGCGGCAAGAAGAAATGGGATGGCAACAAGGACTGGAAGGGCAAGGGCGGGCGCAATTTCGAACCACGGGTACCGCCCCGGGTGCCGACATCGGTGGAACCACCGACCCTCAGCGCCCTGCGCACCCTGCTGCACCACCCGCAACTGGCGGGAAAGGTAGAGAGCACCAGCCATTTTGCCGACGAAGAGCACCTGTACTCGCAGCTGCTGGTGGCCCTGCTCGAAGCCTTGCAGAAGAATCCTAAGCTACGCTCTTTACAGTTGATCGCGCGTTGGCATGGCACCGAACAGGGTCGCCTGCTGCGCGTGCTGGCGGAGAAAGAATGGCTGATCGAGGCCGATAACCTTGAACAGCAGTTTTTCGACACCATAACTAGCTTGACCGCTCGCCAACGCGAACGGAGCCTGGAACGTCTGCTTCTCAAAGCCAGGCAAGGTGAATTGAGCGACGAGGAGAAAAATCAGCTTCTCCAGCTGTTAACTCGCAATGTTCACGCACAAACCCCGACCTCAACTGGCGCGTGAGGTCCTAGCTCGGGTATAATCCTCGGCTTGTTTTTTGCCCGCCAAGACCTTCAGTGGATAGGGTGTTATGTCCGGAAAAGCGCAACAGCAGTCTCGCATCAAAGAGTTGATCACCCGCGGTCGTGAGCAGGGCTACCTGACTTACGCGGAGGTCAACGACCACCTGCCAGAGGATATTTCAGATCCGGAGCAGGTGGAAGACATCATCCGCATGATCAACGACATGGGGATCAACGTATTCGAGAGTGCTCCGGATGCGGATGCCCTTTTGTTGGCCGAAGCCGATACCGACGAAGCGGCGGCCGAAGAAGCCGCCGCAGCGTTGGCGGCCGTGGAAACCGACATTGGTCGCACCACCGACCCAGTGCGCATGTACATGCGCGAAATGGGCACGGTCGAGCTGTTGACCCGTGAAGGCGAAATCGAAATCGCCAAACGCATCGAGGAAGGCATCCGTGAAGTGATGGGCGCTATCGCGCACTTCCCTGGCACGGTCAGCCACATCCTCGGCGAATACGATCGCGTCACCAGCGAAGGTGGCCGCCTGTCCGACGTTCTGAGCGGTTACATCGACCCGGACGACGGCATCGCGCCGCCGGCCGAAGTGCCGCCGCCGATCGACACCAAGGCACCGGCCAAGGCCGAGTCCGAGGATGAAGACGAGGAAAGCGACGGCGGTGACGACGAGGAAGAGGCCGAAAGCGGTCCGGACCCGGTCGTCGCGGCCCAGCGTTTCGGTGCCGTCTCCGAACAGCTGGACATCACGCTCAAGGCGCTGAAGAAGCACGGTCGCGACAGCAAGCAAGGCATTGCCGAGATGCAGGCCCTGGCCGAGCTGTTCATGCCGATCAAGCTGGTGCCCAAGCAGTTCGAAGTACTGGTCGAGACAGTACGGGGTGCCCTGGACCGTCTGCGTCAGCAAGAGCGTGCCATCATGCAGCTGTGCGTGCGTGATGCCCGCATGCCACGTGCCGACTTCCTGCGCCTGTTCCCGAGCAACGAAGTCGACATGACCTGGGCCGGTGACCTGGCCAAGCGCAGCACCAAATGGGCTGAAGCCCTGGGCCGCCTGAACGCCGACATCGTGCGTTGCCAGCAGAAGCTGGTCGACCTCGAAGCCGAGACCGGGCTGACCATCCTTGAAATCAAGGACATCAACCGTCGCATGTCGATCGGCGAGGCCAAGGCCCGCCGCGCGAAGAAAGAGATGGTAGAGGCCAACCTGCGTCTGGTGATCTCGATCGCCAAGAAGTACACCAACCGCGGCCTGCAGTTCCTCGACCTGATCCAGGAAGGCAACATCGGCCTGATGAAGGCGGTGGACAAGTTCGAATACCGTCGCGGGTACAAGTTCTCGACGTACGCCACCTGGTGGATCCGTCAGGCCATTACCCGTTCGATCGCCGACCAGGCGCGCACCATCCGTATTCCGGTGCACATGATCGAGACGATCAACAAGCTCAACCGCATTTCCCGGCAGATGCTGCAGGAAATGGGTCGTGAACCGACCCCGGAAGAGCTGGGCGAGCGCATGGAAATGCCTGAGGACAAGATCCGCAAGGTACTGAAGATCGCCAAAGAGCCGATCTCCATGGAAACACCGATCGGTGACGACGAAGACTCGCATCTGGGCGACTTCATCGAAGACTCCACCATGCAATCGCCGATCGACGTGGCGACCGTGGAAAGTCTGAAGGAAGCCACCCGCGAAGTACTCGGCGGCCTGACCGCACGCGAAGCCAAAGTGCTGCGCATGCGTTTCGGCATCGACATGAATACCGACCACACGCTGGAAGAGGTCGGCAAGCAGTTCGATGTAACCCGTGAGCGGATTCGTCAGATCGAAGCCAAGGCGCTTCGCAAGCTGCGCCACCCGACGCGAAGCGAACATCTGCGTTCGTTCCTCGACGAGTGATACCAGAACCCCCGGCCCGGCCGGGGGTTTTGCTTTCTGCTCCCCGCGTCCGTTTTCCCCAGGTGATGCACCTCATCGCCGCCTGCGCTGCGCGCCCCTGCCACCGCCGTCTACACTCGTTTCATTCCAGGGAATGAAATCGAGGCCCACATGCGCGTGCTGCTCTTGCTGTTCCTGATGGGCCGGGCAGCCATGGCGGTTGCGCTGCCCCTGTCAGACGAAGAACAGGCATGGCTTCGCAGTCACCCCGAACTGCGCCTGGGTGTCGATGCCTCGTGGCCTCCCTTCGAGTTTCGTGACCCCAGCGGCCTATACCAGGGCCTGGCGGCCGATTATGTCAACCTGGTGCAGAAGCGCCTGGGCGTGACGCTGAAGCCCGTGGAACCCGTCAGCTGGACCGAAACCCTGCAACAGGCACGCAAAGGCCAGGTGGACCTGTTGCCTGGCGTCATGTCGACGCCCGAGCGCCAGGCCTACATGGCGTTTACCCGCCCCTATCTGGACTTCCCCATCGTTATCCTCGCGCGCAAGGACGGCCCCCAGCCGCGCAACCTCAAAGACCTGTATGGCCTGAAGGTCGCCGTGGTGGACAATTACGCCCCCCACGAACTGCTCCGCACCCACCACCCCGACCTCAACCTGGAGGCGCTGCCCAACATCAATTCCGCACTCGAGGCCTTGGCCACGGGGCAAGCGGACGCCGTGGTCGGCGACCTGGCCTCAAGCGTCTGGAGCCTGCGCCAGCTCAAGCTCAAAGGCCTCTATGTCAGTGGTGACACCCCCTACCGTTACCAGTTGGCGATGGGCGTGCCCGCCGGTGAAAGGATCCTCGCCGATATTCTCGACAAGGTCATCGCCGACCTCGATCCCCGGCAGGTAGAACAGATTCAGGAGCGTTGGGTCGGGAAAATCATCGACCAACGCACGCTGTGGTACGACTACCTGCTCTACGCGCTGCCGGTACTGCTGCTGGTGCTGGTGATATTGGCCAGTGTGATCCGCATCAACCGGCGGCTCAGTTCCGAAATCTCGCGGCGCATAGCGCTGGAGCAGGAACTGCGCAGCAGCGAATACCATTACCGGGGCCTGGTGGAAAGCCTGTCGGCCATTGCCTGGGAAGCCTCCCCCACCGACTTCGCCTACAGCTACGTCTCCCCCCATGCCGAAGCCCTGCTGGGCTACCCCCTGGCCCATTGGCTGAAGCCCGGGTTCTGGCGCAGCATCCTGCACCCTGCCGACGCCGCCTGCGCAGACGCATTCTGTACCGCGGAAGCCCTTGCCGGGCGCGACCATGTGGTGGACTACCGAGTGGTGACCGCGGACCAGCGCGTGATCTGGGTGCGGGATATCGTCAGCCTGATCCGCCAAGGCCATGTGCCGGTCATGCGCGGCCTGATGATCGACATCAGCGAAATAAAGCGTACCGAAGAAGCCCTGCGCCTGTCGGAGCAGAAGTTCGCGTCGGTCTTCCGCCAGTTCCCGGACATGCTGATCATTGCCCGTCTCAGTGACGGCTGCCTGCTGGAGGTGAACAAGGCCTTCGAGGAACAGACGGGCCTGTACGCCACCGACGTGGTCGGCCGAACCGCCAGCCAGTTGACCATTTTCACTACCCCGGACGTAGGCGCCGAGCTACAGCTGCGCCTGCAGACCGGCAGTATCCGCAACCTCGAAATGCCCCTGCGCCGCCACAACGGCCAGACCTTCACCGGCCTGATCTCGGCCGGGCGGTTCGAGCTGGACACCACCCCGGCGCTGGTCGTGGTAGTGCGTGACATCAGCGAGCTAAAGGAAACGCAGCAGCGCTTGCAGACCAGCGAGGAAAAATTCGCCAAGGCCTTCCATGCCTCGCCCGACGGCATGCTGCTCACCCGCATGCGCGACGGCATGCTGCTGGAGGTGAATGAAGGCTTCAGCCGCATCAGTGGGTACCCCAGTGGCGTGTCCATCGATCACTCCACGCTGGACCTGGGGCTGTGGGTTGACCTCAACGAGCGCAAGCGCCTGCTGGGCATGCTTGCACGCGATGGCTTCGTTCGAGATTTCCGCTGCCTTATCCGCCGCTGCGACGGCGCCATCCGCCTTTGCGAAGTGTCCACCAGCCCGCTGCCCATCGCCGGCGACGCCTGCCTGCTGACCATCGCCCGGGACATCACCGAGCGCCATATGATGCAGGAGAAGCTGCAACTGGCCGCCACGGTGTTTGAAAGCACCGCCGAAGGCGTGCTGATCACCGATACTCGCCAGCGCATTACCGCGGTCAACCGCGCGTTCAGCGAGATCACCGGTTACAGCGAGGCGGAGGCCGTGGGCAGCACCCCCGCCCTGTTGGCCTCGGGGCAGCACGACAGCGCATTCTATGCGGCCATGTGGCACCAGTTGACCGCAGAAGGCCATTGGCAGGGCGAGATCCACAACCGCCGCAAGAATGGCGAACTGTATCCCTGCTGGCTGACCATCAGTGCCGTGCGCAACACCGACGCCGCGCTGACTCATTTCGTTGCGGTGTTCGCTGACATCTCCAGCCTCAAGCACGCCCAGGCGCGCCTGGACTACCAGGCCCACCACGACCCGCTCACGGGCCTGCCCAACCGCACCCTGTTCGAAAGCCGCCTGCAGGCGTCACTCAACCGCCAGCGAGACGACAACGGCCAGGGCGCAGTGCTGTTCCTGGACCTGGACCGTTTCAAGCACATCAACGACAGCTTGGGCCACCCGGTGGGCGACCTGCTGCTGACCGGCATCGCCCAGCGCCTCAAGGAACAAGTGCGCGACATCGATACCGTGGCCCGCCTGGGGGGCGACGAGTTCATCATTCTGCTGCCGGGCCTGCAGCAGGCCAGCGATGCCGAACACATCGCCAACAAGCTCCTGGCCTGCTTCAGCGCGCCCTTCCAGGCCGGTGAGCACGAGTTCTTCACCAGCGCCAGCATCGGCACCAGCCTGTACCCCCAGGACGGCACCGACGTCGCCACCCTGATCAAGAATGCCGACGCCGCCATGTACCGTTCCAAGGCCAAAGGGCGCAACCGCGTGGAGTCCTACACGCGCGACCTCACCGCCCAGGCCAGTGAGCGCGTGGCCCTGGAATACGAACTGCGCCGCGCCATCGAGCGGGGCGAACTGAGCCTGGCCTACCAGCCCAAGTTCAGCCTGCTGGACCAGACGCTGGTAGGCGCCGAGGCGCTGGTCCGCTGGGCCCACCCCACCTTCGGCGACGTACCGCCCGAACGCTTCATTCCCTTGGCGGAGGAAAACGGCAGCATCCTGCAATTGGGTGACTGGGTGCTGGAGCAGGCGTGCCGCCAGATGGAAACCTGGCAGGGCCTGTACCACGCCTTCGGCCCCCTGTCGGTCAACCTGGCCGGGGCCCAGTTGCGCCAACCCAACCTGCTCAAGCGTATCGAGCAGCTGCTGGGCGACTGCCGCCTGGACCCAGGCTACCTGCAACTGGAAATTACCGAAAACTTCATCATGAGCCAGGCAGAGGAAGCGCTGGCCGTGCTGCACCAGCTCAAGGCACTGGGCGTGCAACTGGCCATCGACGACTTCGGCACCGGCTATTCCTCGCTCAGCTACCTCAAGCGCCTGCCACTGGACATCCTCAAGATCGACCAGTCATTCGTGCGCGGCCTGCCCGCCGACCCCCACGACGCCGCCATCGTGCGAGCCATCATCGCCCTGGGCCGCAGCATGCAACTGACGGTCATCGCCGAAGGCGTAGAGAACCCGGCACAGCAGCGATTCCTCGCAAAAGAAGGCTGCGAACAAGTACAGGGTTTCATCTTCAGCCAGCCCCTGCGACCCGAAGAATTCGCCGCGGCGTTTCTTCGTAGGCGTGTTTCCGACTTTTCGGATAGCACTGGCGGGAATCCGTCGTTATAATCCGCGACCTACTGGGGGCCTATAGCTCAGTTGGTTAGAGCAGGGGACTCATAATCCCTTGGTCGCAGGTTCGAGTCCTGCTGGGCCCACCACCTTCAAAGCCGCGCATTGCGCGGCTTTCGCGTTTCTGGGTGGTTCTCCACTAATACAGTCCTATGGTCCAAAGGTACAAAATCGGTACAGTGCTGGTGCGCCAGTACACCTTTGGAGTCCTTTCAGATGGCAACACTAGTCAAAACCCCTTCCGGCACTTGGAAGGCTTTGATCCGCAAAACCGGCTGGCCAACTGTGGCTAAAACCTTCCGCACCAAGCGTGATGCGGAAGACTGGTCTCGGCGTACCGAAGACGAGATGGTAAGGGGTGTCTACATCCAGCGCAGCGGCTCCGAGCGTATGACGCTCGAAAATGCCCTGCGGCGTTATATGCGTGAAGTCAGCCCGACCAAGAAGCCCACCACGCAAAAGGCCGAGGCAAACAAGGCTCAGCAGCTGACCCACCACCTAGGGAAATACTCGCTCGCCGCTCTGTCCTCTGAGGTGATTGCGAAATACCGCGATACACGTCTTGGCTCGCTGACGAACCGCGGCCAACTAACGAGCAACAATACTGTACGGCTGGAGCTTGCTCTGCTCAGCCATCTATTCACCGTTGCAATCCAGGAATGGGGTCTTGGACTGACATTCAACCCTGTGCTCAATATCCGAAAACCGAGCCCTGGAGAGGGCCGTAACAGGCGGCTGATGGCTGATGAAGAAAAGCGCCTTTTGGCCGCTGTGGGCAAACACAGTAATCCAATGCTTGGCTGGATCGTCCAGATAGCTTTGGCGACAGGTATGCGTGCATCGGAGATCGCAGGCTTGCGGCGATCACAGGTAGACGTTCAAAAACGGATCGTCCGGCTGTCGGATACAAAAAATGATAGTGCTCGCACGGTTCCGTTGACGAAGCTAGCTACCGAGGTTTTCCGCGCAGCCCTGACGAATCCCGTGCGGCCAATTGACTGCGATCTGGTTTTTTTCGGTGAGCCTGGGCGTGATGGGAAGCGTCGTCCTTACGCCTTCACCAAGATCTGGGGTGCCATCAAGAAAAAGACTGGTGTGCCGGACTTTCGTTTTCACGATCTGCGGCACGAAGCCGTGAGCAGGCTGGTTGAGGGCGGCCTTTCTGATCAAGAAGTTTCCGCAATTAGCGGGCACAAATCGATGCAGATGCTCAAGCGTTACACTCATCTGCGGGCTGAAGATTTAGTACACAAGCTAGATAGACTAGAAACTAAATAGCCGCCTCTTTGTTTTCCTATCTGTTTTCTTTCTGTTGTCACGTTGTTGTCAACGTGTTTTCAAAACTGTTTTCTACCAGGTTCTGGTATGGAGTTTGGTGACAACTCAACGACACTTCACCGTCTTTACTGTCACCAAACTTAATTGATAGCTTCACTCCAAACTTACAAAGCTACGTAATTCAACGTAAGCAAGGAGAAAGTCCATGACTTCTGAAGAGTACCTTCTAGACCGATTCGGCCCTTTGATGAGCATGGCACAGGTTGCAAGCCTGCTGGACAGATCACCAGATGGCTTCAGAGTCGCCATGTACAGCGATTCAGAGCTTTCACGAAAGCTGAAGCCTGCCGTAGTCCGCGTGGGGCGGCGAGTGTATTTTCGCACGCTACAAGTCAACCAGGCACTATCTCTCGACGCACCAGCTTTGCGAGCTTAACTATGAGCTACAGCACAATTGACTGGGTGTACAACCAGAATCTGCCTGCGCAGGAAAAGCTGATATTGGTATACATCGCAAAGTGCGAAAACCCGAACGAGCCTTGTTTTGCAAGTGTAAAGCACCTAGCCAGTAAATGCGGGGTATCCACGCGCACCATTCAGAGAGTACTTAAAAAATTGTGCAGTTCCGGATACGTCACTTCCACTCCGCGCTTCAGGAGCGACGGCTCGCAAACGAGCAATTTCTACACAGTCAACGTGATAGAGAACGACACAGCTGTGTCACCCCCCCACGACATCAATGTGGCAGAGGGGAGTGGCAGCATAGGGTCACCACCCACTGTCGATAAGGTGACGGACCAAGAACTACCAAAGAAAACAAAATCAAAGCCACCACTACGGGAAGCGCTAACAAACGTCTTGCAGTTGGCCTATCCCGGTGGGTTGTCTATGCACTCGAAAAGCTCGGTTGATCGGATACTCCAGGGCATTTCGCTTGATGATGCGCAAATGCTCCTCGATGAACTGGCAGGAGCCATGGCCAACGGCCTCATAAGGAAAGCTCCCGAGTATTGGCTTTCAGGAGTCGCGATGAAGTATCGGGCGGGGCAGTTCAGAGCAAACCTGGGACTCGAAATCGCCAGGGCCAGGAAACGAAAATCCGCGATTCCTGCCCAAGAACGCCAGAACGCGCAAGTGCTCGAAATCAATCGTGAGATTGGAAACAGGTTCCTCGCCAAGCTGCAGCGAAACCGTCCTAACCAATGAGAACATCATGGTTCCGAACACTCCGCGCTTCGCTTGGGCAACCGCTTCGGTTGCATCCCGCGTCCTATCCTTGCCGGACGGGCGGCAGGGGCAGGTCCGGCGGCTTCGCCTTGTTCCTCCCCCTGTCGCTAGGCTTGGTCGCTTGCAGCTGCATCAAGGGTACGGCTACGCCCATCATCCTCACCCGTTCGGTGCTCGCCCTCGGGGCTGTGCTCCGCTGCGGCTTGCGGTGATGCCCTTGACCCAGCTTCCTGCTAGCGTTCGAGCGGCGGCGATTGGGTTTGTCGGGATTTCGTACAGAGCCTAGCGAGTTGAGTGCCAGGTCGGTCAATCCGCATCAATACTAAGAAAATAACGGAGATATTCGATCTTGGTTACGACCAAAACACCCGCTTTCGATGAGTGTCCCCAGAGCACTCCCGTAACTCGCGCATCCTCTGGTCTCCACTCTCTTCCTTGGCTAGTAACCTCGGTATAACGTGTATTCCACACCAATGAACCGCTCATCCCATCGGCGAGAGAGAGTACTGAGTTACTGCCTTCCAATAGCTTTGCATTCTCAGGGTTATATGGAATAAAGAAATGATGGGGCTCTACAGGCTTTGGTTCCTCATCAACCGTAACACTTGAAAACTCTATCTCGTGCGAGAAAACCGCTAATCCGCGATGACTATGCTGTCCGAAGCCAACTGCTGCATCATCCCCAGGAAATCCATACACATACAGGTACTCGCTCTCTACTGGCTCATGCTTTCTAGAAAGCATATTTAACTCTACACATCTTGCAGCGTGAGGCACACGATTCCAGTTTTCATCCGGAATATGAATGGCCGCGACATCTACAGGATACTCACTTGTGAAAAAAGCACCTGGAATAGATAGTGCATGTTCGGCGCCATACTGAGTCATGCCCAAGATTACGTTGGCGGGTACGTTTGCCACATGCTCACACGTAACTAGCAGCCTAACATCATCCAGCAAAAAGAAAGAGCCTGTACCATGATGGTCACCGCGCGGGGTTCTTTCGTCATCAGGCTTGATTAACGAAATAGCGCTGATGAACGGCTCCACGAAATCTGAAAATTGCTTAAGTACTGCTGGAAAATCCCTAGTCACATCATCTCCAATAACATTGTTGGTGCGCCATTGCGCTTAGTAAATTCTACCGGCATCAGACTTATAGACATCAGTTGATGCTACGTTGAAACAGCCTTGGAATGCTCATTTACACCACTCCCGGGGCTTCCGTAGGATTGTTCCAGCAGCCCAGGCTCTCTGAGTCGAAGAAATCGACCTGATTAACCCCAGCACGAACCATTTTTTCTTCCGCTTGCTGAGCAAACGCCTGTGAGCCGCCGCGCACAGAGATCGCTACCCTCTGAGGTGGGTTTCTGGTGATCTGGTCGAGGATGTGTTGATCCTGTTCCGAAAGGCTCCAGCCGTAAATAGTGACTGAATCACCCAGGGAGGGGACGACTTCCCTAAAAACACGCTCCAAGTATGAAGAGCTTTCAATCGATGTCTTTTTGTGGGCAGCAGTCCCTTCACAGACAAACAGAGGAATTGTGGCTCCGCCTTCCCAGTGATCAAGTATCGCATCGAGTAAACGGCCGCCGTCTTGAGCCCCTATCTTGCTCTCGCGACGATCGTCGGTTCGAGTGAGAGCGAGATTTCCGTGAGGGTAGAAGAACAGCGTGCTGCCGGTTGCTCTTCCGTAAGGGGCACGCAAAGATTCCCAGTCTTCGGTGAAGGTGCCGCCAATGAACCCGTCTTTGAAATGCGGACCTAGCTCGCGGTTGCCCAGCATCGCAGCCCAGTAAACGATCAAGTCGTAATTTAAGGAAATGACCGTGTCAAAGTGCATCATGAATGCGTAGGTCAGGCGCAGATGGGGCAGCGCGTTGTCATAATCCACATGGATGTCTCGCACCGTAGAGATTAGAGCGGTCCGGACCTCCGCATACGCCTCCTCCACTCTGCCATGTGGAATTTCGAGGGACTGATTCACCAGGCTCGCCTGCCAGAGGCGGCGAAGAACCAGCTCAAAATCATTAACACCGAAACGATCAAAAATGCCCGCCACTGCGGGTGTGATGTGCCCAATTTCCTGCGCTCTGTCGAAAAGGGAGCCGTATCCGAACTGAGGATGTACTGCCATGCTCGCCCCGTTTCCGAGGAGCAAGCTGTCCGTGTACTGATCCCGAATATCTCCCCACTGCACTATCTCTGGCATGCCGTCGCTCTCTCCATTTGCGAGGGAAACAGCGTAATCTCAAATTAATGGCATGTCAGCCACCAGTGATGGCCTGCCTAGGCTCTGTACGAATTCGCGAAAAACCCAATCGGCGCCCCTCAAACGCTAAGATTTTGTAGAGTCACCCGCTAGCGATGAAAAGAAATTCGGTGATGGCGATACTACCGAACAGCAGGAGGGCGCGAAAAATCAACAGATGAAATGAACTCGACCAAGGTCAACTCGCCGTTCACGAAAGCCAGAGCGTGCCGCTCTAGATCAGGAGTTAACGTGAATCCTTCCAGCGCGAGTGAAACACGAGCGTAATCGACTGCATCTTGCCGACGAGTCCGCTCTGCATCCGTGAGCTCGACAACATCCATATTCTTCATCCGTTTCATGAGAGCTCCGCGAAGTAGAACAAGACAATTTCAGCGTGGACATGACGGGCAGTCAAGGGCGTCACCGGAGGCCGCAGCCCGCGAAGCGGGACCGGGCGAGGATGACGGCGAAGCGAACCCTTGACGCAACGCAATCCAAATCCTATCTGCGGGGGCTGCTGGGCGCTTTTCCCAGCGGCCCCTGCTACCGGCGAGGGCGGGAAGTCCAGAGGGGCAGAGCCCCTTTGGGTAAGCCCGCCAGGGCGCGCAGCGCGATTCACTGCACTGCTGTTTTACGCTGCTAGCTACTCACCGTACCTCCCCTTGCCTTACCCCAGTTACGTCCAAGGTTTTGCATCACGTGCTGTCGATAAGCCGGGTTCCAAGCAGTATTACCCGCGACCCAGTGATTGGCCGCCCTCGCACTGGTCATCATGCCTGACTGAAGATCGCGCCGTGTTGTCATGGGGTTAACAACGTTATAAACCGCTTTTGCGGGATTCATAGCAGCTTGGGCCATCTGCCTCAGCGTAATCGCGCTGGACGATAAACCACCCGCAAGTTGACTTCCCAAGGCGCTGGCTTGGTAGACCATGTAGAGGACTATCCCACTCAGAGCCAAGACCTCCAACATATCGGTCGCGGGGCCATTCCCAGCAGTCGGCTGGATGTCCGTCAACATCGTAGTGAAAAATTTCATACCTAACGTCAGCACGGACGTTATCGCCGCGCTCTGCATAATGTAGTTCATCACCTGCGCAAACCATTGGTCGAACCACTTGCCGGTCATTTGGCCGAAAAGCAGCATTGCGATGAAGATCGGGCCACACCCCAGCAGAAACGACATCAGCACCTTGGCGGTAATGATCATGGCACCAGCAGGCAGCGTGATCAGAAATGTTGCGACGAGCATCGTGCCAGCCATGAGCAAGTCATAGCACATCATGCCTATCTCCGTTACGCCTCGCCTCCCTGCGCGGGCAAGGAGATCAGAGGCAATTTTGAAACCATCAGTCATAGCCCTGTCGATTACCTGATAGACAGACGTCGCCGTAGCCCCCTTACCATTGGGGGAAAACGCATCAGACAACCCAACTTCCAGGCCACGAATCGCTTCCACAACCCACCCAAGGTATGTGTTCGCGTTTAATGCCAGAGCGCCAATGAACGCCCATTTAATTGCGATTTTGAAGAGATGTGGTAGAGGTTGCTCAATAAAGCCGCCGACAGACAATAGCCCCATCGTCATGAAAAATAGCGCACCACCCAAAGCGAGCAAAACGGAGAAGTCGCCAATGACACTCTGCGCCATGAGCTGGACGTAGTCGTTCAATACGACATCGATAGATCCACCTACCCATTCGTAGAAATTGGATTCCATGGTCACGGCTCCTTCAAATCTAAAGTCTCGCGCTTACGGAACCCTCGTTCGGCAAGCCGCAGCTCATTCTCGGCCTGCTTGGCATTAACGCAATTCGGCGTCAACGCAAGCCTTCCCGGATCACGCTCGCATTCCGAGATCTGAATCGCCCGTTCTGCGCTATGAGCCTTATACCAGTCGACAGAACGGACAGGTTCATCCGCTCCGCACCCTGTGAGCAGTACGGGAACCAAAACCAACCAACGAGAGGTAATCATTCCTGATCCTCCCGCTCGACAACGCTCAGGTTCCGGGGCGATGCGCAACGCGCCTTAGCTCGAAACTGTTCTGCGTATCTAACTGCGTAGGCGAGTTCGGCAGCATCGATAATCTGCAAAGCGGCGAGCGTGCGCAGGGCACTTTCTCTTGTGCCAGCCCAACTACCAGCAATGCGAGCTTCGGCCTTCGAAACCAAAAGAGCCGAGGCAAGCGCGCAGGCAAATGAAATCAAAACTGCAAGCGTTGATGAAATCGGGCCTGTTGCTCTAGGCGGGACTATCTGGAGCCAATCAGCAAGCGCCAAGAGGAATGGCATCACTGCCGTAGCGGCGGCGAGCAGATCACTCTGAATCAGTTCTGGAGCACGCCGCGATACCTCTTTCAGAGCACCGAACCGGCCGATACACAACCAGAATCTACGCAATGACGTGAGAATGAAGAAGCAAACGATGATCGGGAGGATGTGAGCGTACGAAACCATTTCAATTTCCCCCCAGGTTCAGCATGGTGCGAGTTTTGAATCCTCGCTTATCAAGAATCTGGGCATTCAATTCACGCTGCCTCTGCTCCTGTACCTTGTCCTCTGCCTGAGCCACCATTTGGAACATCTGCAACTTGGTCTGCTCGTTTTGAATCATTGCTTGCTCTGCAGCAATGCGCCCCTGTAGCTCGGCGATGCCTTTGGGGTCTTGGGTTTTATCAATTTGCCCCATGAGCTGATCAAGCTGACGCAGCCTACCTTTGGCTTGATCATAGGCATCCAATGCGAAAGCCTTGTCCTGTGATGGTTTTACGGCTTGCGCCTGGCAGGCAGTACGTTGTTCATCCTGAGCGAAACTTTGGCATGCATCGAACACCTTGTTATCTGCATAGATCGTCTCCGCACGGCCATCTAGGCCTGTATAACCGCCACGTTTCACTGAGTCATACACCGCTTGCCATTCTTGAGGCAGATACTCTCGGAGCTGAGGATCATCGAACACTCTTCCGAGTCCTCGCGAGCCTGTGATCGCTCCGTACTGCTGCTTCATCTGGTCAATCTGAGAAGCCATCTGTTGAACCTGCTGACCCCAACGGGTGGAGTTGGAAGCAAACTCAGCGATAGTCATCGGGGATTCGGTTACCTGGCTGGTAACGGTTACAGGAATTTGTGCAAAGCCCTGCTGCGCGCACATCAACGATGAAAATGCGCCAGCAATGCGAAGCGGTTGCTTGCCCATACGAGCCAGACACTTAAACAGATCCATAGTCACCTCTCCATTAGAAATGGTGAGCGCTGGACCGTCTGTCCGGCCTGTCGATCTGTTTAGGAATCTCACCCGGCACGGCGTTGCCGTTCTTGGGGTGACTATGCGCCAGTCTTACCCGGTGTAGGCCCCGTCTTTTAAGGGCCGCGCCCATAATGCAAGCAGCATCAGCGAGGCGGTTTCAGCAGTCGTTTCAGAAACCAAAAAACAGTATTTTGGCGAAACAATTATCTCATTATGGTGCTATGACCTGAAGTACCGACTGTCCAGGAAATTTCGTCATGACGAAGTTTTTCTCTATCCAAAAGCTAGTGACGCATCAGCTAAAACCAAAATACTATATTTTGGAAAAACAACTATCCGGGTTTGGCTCAATAGTCGGAAAACAATGACGGCTTAGTTCTTCGTCATGACGAAGTTTTCATTGCCACAAAGTACTACTGCAGGATAGGCAGAGCACCGTAACTCCGTCATACAGCAAGACGGTTCACGCAGAAAATAGAATTTCGTCATGACGAAAAAACAGTTACCAAATGGGGATGTGAGAGCTACCGCAGGATAGGGCAAACACCGTACCACTGTGCGCACAACACAGTTACAGACGATCCAAGAGAATCGATACAATTCAGCATTCGCAGTTAGGACCGACTTGAAAGTAGGTTGCATCGGATTTGACCAGCACACCGAGTGTGCCTCGACCGGCAGAAGTCCGCCAAAATCAGCTGCCGTTTTTGGTACTGGTGATGGAAGCTAGGAGGCTGCTATGGGTATTCACTTAGGCCTGGAAGGCCTACCGAAGCATCATGATTCGCTGCTGGTAAACATAGCGCGGATTTCTTCAAGGCTGGGGATCGGTTTGTTTCTTGGCAGAACCAACGTCTGGGAGCTAAGAATTGCCGTCTCGTAGTGTGACGCGCACTCAATATTTTCCCCTTGCTGGAACCAGTGAGTAGCTTCAGGCAAAAGCGTTCGGGGAAACGGGTGTTTCGCATATGGATTGTGAAACACCTCAAGATCGGCAGACCAGGGTTCGTAACCTTGAGGCCAGAGAGCCCGATACTCCTGGCTTGCAATGTCTAGGCAAAATGGTAATCCCTCGATTGCACCGGGGGTTCGATCCCAGATGCTGCCTAAGCGGATGTACCGGTAAGCATCATCCATAGCCCCACCAGAGATCGGAACTCTATAAAATTTTGAGATTGAACAAGTGTTGGTGAAGATTACGGCCGATAACTCGCAGCACACAGAACTCCGGAATAAACCGGCTGGAATCTTCTCCTCACCTTGAAGGCTCAACTCTTCGCTGGCCAGTGTTACGCGAACGTGCCCCGCTTCCATGCTGGGCTGCAAGGCGTAGAGATAACTAATCAAAGCATTTCGACTCCAAACCATCGAGCTTGGAGCGTGAAAGTCGGCCAAGGCGATTGCGAAAGGATTACCCAGGACATGCGGGGTAAGGTGATAGTTTTTCTGGAGCTTCGTACGAAGGGTCTTTGCAAAACGGGAGGCTGCTGGCCCAAGCGTGCGCTCGAGGATATCTGTAGGTGGCTCAGATGGCTCAGCGTTGAAATGTTTGAAGCGAACCCGAGGATTTGCCGTGACGGCCTCCACCCATGCCGCAGCACCTGCTCGGTTTTGGAGCAGGAAATCCGGCGACCGCTCTGGCTGAGTGACTAGCATCCCTTGCTCACGGAATGCGGCCAGCAAATGCGCTTCCCACATCCTTGTATGGAAATTTTCCGTCTGAAAGTCGCCAGCCCAGTTGGCATCCGGACTGGGTAGGGCTAGATAGAGCTGGTTGATGGTCCAAGCAGCCATGTGGTGAAACGGTCGTCGAAGACTATCGAACAAATCACCGGGCACGCGCCCCTTCAGATCGTGCAACGGTGGACGCCCAGCAGTATTAGTTGGAAGCGGCTCACGAGGCTCCCCCTCCTTTATCGCCACCTCCAAGGCATGGAGCGCAACGACCTTGCTAACGAGTCCATGCACCTCTAAAACAACCACCCATACATCGTCCAGCTGGCGCCTTGCAACCAGACATCCAAAGCTATGAGTCTCTGTATTTTGGGTTACTACGCCATAAGCAATTCCGTCATCACTCCCCCACACCTCAATGGGGCCTGCTCGACCAAAACCATGCCCTCGTGGGAGGGATAGAGCGTAGATATCGAACAGCTGTTGGGGCAGTCGCCTCATAAAGAATCTCCGGCAGTTGTGCGCTCGCAAATGCAATGGATGATCTCCGCGGCTCGCTCAGCTCAGGACCAACGATGCTCCTACAGCTGGAATCAGCCGCTACAGCGTCCATCGGTCAGGCAACCTAGGAAAAATCTTAACAAAATCGCGCCATCGATTGACATTTAGAGCTAAAAATTAGACATTTCATCAAATTTTTTACTGGCGATGCCATGTCTACCTCTATATCCATCCCATCGCACGAAGTCCTTGACCTGATCGAGGCGTCTCTGAACGCTGACTACACCGAGGTCCGGCAGATCTCGAATAGAATTGCTGCAAGTTCTACATCCGCTCATCCCGAGATTAGTAAAAAAATTAAACTGGCTATACGACGCAAGGGGGTTCCTCTTCGCGCCTCCGGCTACTCAGAAAGCCTACCTACAGACCCTAAATCTAGAAGCACCTTGGTGGAAGAGCAACCGTGCCCTATAGCACCAGTTTTTTTAAACGAATCCCTAAAGAAGACGTTCGATACATTTATCGCCAGCGTGAAGAGTTATGAGCTTTTACAAAAACATGGACTCGCAGGAAAAATGAACCTCCTGATGTCTGGACCACCAGGCACAGGAAAAACATTAGTTGCAGGCCATATCGCCTCAGCACTTTCCATGCCTCTTTACGTGGTAAGACTTGATTCGTTAATCTCCTCCTTACTAGGAGACACAGCAAAAAACATTAGAAGTGTATTTGATTTCGTTCCAACGCGAAACGGAATTATATTCCTTGACGAATTTGATGCCATTGGCAAATTGAGAAACGACACTCATGAGTTAGGCGAACTTAAAAGAGTAGTAAACACCCTCATCCAAGCAATAGACTCATTAGATGATAAAGCCATTGTAATAGCTGCGACTAATCATCCAGAGTTGTTAGATCGAGCAATTTGGAGAAGATTCCCTTATAGGATGCGCTTTGAGCATCCCGACTTTGATCTTAGAGCGCACATTTGGAATCACTTCTTATTTCAGGATAAAGGCGATAGCACAGCTGTATCAGCACTAGCAAAAATCTCGTCAAACATGAGTGGAGCTGATATCGAATCGTTATCTCTATCCGCAAGACGCACTGCAATTATTGAAAACAAAGAAATTGACATACCCGAAATTGCATCTGAAATTTTGCTGATGGAAAACAGTGAATACCTTGCTGACAAAAAAAGCATCTGTCGATTTCTGTCTAAAAATTTGGTCTTAACGCAGATAGAAATACTCTCCATCATTAAAATTAGCCGCCAAACCCTTTCAACCTATCTAAAGGATTAGTCATGGCCTCTCGCCCGGTAGTGAACCCTGTATTGCGATTTCTTAAAAGTCCTACACCTAATACGGTCTCGGGCGGAGGCAAAAATCAAAAAGGAATAAAATCCAGCGCATTGGAGAGCAAGCGCGAAATATTATCCGCCAAAGTAGCAAAGATTGATAAATCAGACTTATCAACAATAACTTTTTCGGGTATGACACATATCATTGCAAAAATGGATGACGACTCGTTATCTCCTAGCTGGACTCCTACAGATATATTTGACTCTCGTGCAGGTTGCCGCATCATCGCACCAGCTTATAAAGGGTTTTTAATAGAAGTAAATAGGGAGAGTTTAGCTGAGCTTTCTCAGCATCTAAAGAACTCCCAAAAAACCAATGACATGGTTGATATTTCACGTATATCAAGCATTGATCCCTTTAACGAGAACGAAACGCTGCGTGGATCTAGCCTTCAAGGGCAGTGGGATGAGCTTCCACAGGATGGGAATTCAAAAGTAATCAACGTCTGGCTCAAACCCTTCAAAAGTCTTAATGCACGTAAAGAACTGGCACGAAAACTCAAGGAAGTGCTCTCTGAGATAGACTGTAGTTTTGGCCATCCGGAATTCGATTTTGGTCCAGATGGAGCGATCCAGGACGAGCTTCCCGATGCAGCAAAAGAGGCACTGGATCTTTATCTTAGGGCTGGGAACTCCGTACTTTCATTAAACGTTTCGACTAAACGTGACCTTGAAAGGTTACTGGCCTCCGGCACGGTTTATCGCGTAGATCCCGCACCCACCTTAAGGTCCGCAGATAAACCTGGAGCAGGAAGAGAACCCTCCCCATCTTTAATATCCATGTCGTCACCAACCGTGGTGATTGTGGATGGAGGCATTAATGCAAGAAGTTACTTGCCTCTCCAAAAGTTCTCCCTAGCTCCGCTTGTTAAGGATTTTGATGCAAACCTCAGCCATGGAAATAAAGTTGCATCTCTAGTCTGCCACGCACATGCTTGGAATGCTGATAGACCACTACCTGCGCTTGATTGTACGTTTATCTCCGCCCAAGCAATTTGCAAGGATAGTGCACCCAAAACTCCCAATCACCGTCAGCTACTTAATTACCTAGACCATGTTGCGCGAGAAACTGCTCCTTACTCTAAAGTCTGGAATCTGTCATTCAACCTAATGACGTCCGCAACAAAAAAAGAAGAAGTAAGCTACTTAGGACACGAACTGAGCAAAATCGCCAGAAAATATAATATATTGCCAGTAATTTCTGCCGGAAATACTTACCATAACCCTAAGCATGGCCTTTTATGTGCACCAGCTGATTGTGAAGCTGCTCTGACTATAAGCGGGAGAAGTTACGACCTCATAAAAATGGCGCCTGGTGCTGCATGTAGCCTTAGCTTGAAAGGCCCAGCCCCTGCGGGAATGAAGAAGCCAGACTTATCATGGTTCTCAGAGCTACGCATGATCGGCGGGGGAGTAGACATTGGAACGAGCTTCAGTACCCCGCTAGTATCTTCCCTCGCAGCGCACACATTCGCCAATATAAAAGAAGCCTCCCCTGATTTGGTTAAAGCGTTGCTAATAAACAAAAGCGAATTGGACTCCCACAACAATTCAATCGGGTGGGGTACGCCTTGGGAAGAAGATAATTTACCTTGGTTTTGTCTGCCGGGAGACGTTACTATGACCTGGACAACAACGTTACAACCCGGCTACAACTACTACTGGAACAACATACCCATCCCACCAGAGTTAATTAAGGATGGAAAATTTGTAGGTTCAGTTGCATTAACCGCTATTTTGAAGCCTTTGGTGTCTGAATCGGTAGGTGAAAATTATTTCTCATCGAGGCTACAGACCTCGCTTCAAGCCACGTCGACTTCTGGCAATACTATCAGCCTTGCTGGAAGCATGAGAGAAGACAAGGAAAAAGAAGCTTCGGCTCGCTCTGATCTAGCTAAATGGAGCCCTGTACGCAATCACTATAAAGAGCACCGCGGCACTGGAATCTCCGGAAACTTTATGCGCCTTAACGCACGCATATTTACGCGCGACCTTTATCAATTCGACATGCAGCATCACTCCGAGCTTTCTCCGCAAGAGGTTGCCTTCGTGTTAACTTTACGCGCGTCCGATGCAGCTGACACGCTTTACGACTCTACCGTTCAGAGCATGCGAGCCGACGTAGAAAGTGCCGTCCTAAATCAAGAAATCACTATCAGCTAAAAGTAGAGTAGCTCGGCACCACCGAGCTACTTTGTTTTTATTTCGGAGCAGAATTCCACACCCTGATATTACCAGCTATATTTATCGGCCAGTCTAAAGTCTAAAGTCTAAAGGATTCACTGCCACGACTAGCATTAGCATTAGCATTACTTTATTCTTAATAAAGAAGTTAGCTAGGCATTGACCAGTCTAGATTCGTGATTAATCAGCCGATGTCAGCTCAGGCTCAGCTCGCACGGTCTGCAAAAATCAGTACAATCACGGTACAGTACTCAGCTTGAACAACCTTCTCAGAATTACGCTCAACACCAACAACGACGAGGCCTCCAGCTATGCCAACCTACGTTCACCTTCGAACGATTTCTCTAGGCATACCTGCTCGCCCAGCAACTCATAATCCCTTGGTCGCAGGTTCGAGTCCTGCTGGGCCCACCACCTATGAAAAGCCGTGCGAAAGCGCGGCTTTTGCGTTTCTGAAACTCCCGGTGGCGGGGGCATCAAAAACCCTATGACCGCCCCTGCCTGAACGCCTGCCCCGTCCGGGTCAACGCCTGCTCCAGCGTCAACGGCGGCACCCACCCCAGCACCCGCCGGGCCTTGCCCGAGTCCACCTGCAATGACGCACACAAGGTGGTGTACATGTTCTGCTTGCCTACCAGCTTCGCGCCCCAGCGCATCAGGCCGTCGGGCACCGGCACCAGGCGTGCCGGGCGGCCCATGCTGGCGGCCAGGTAGCGAACCATCTGCGCGGTGGAGGCGTCTTCGCCGTCGGAGATCAGGAACAGCTGGTTGCCCGCCGCCGGGTGGTGGGTGCAGAGCACGATGAAGTCCGCCAGGTTCTCCAGCGCTACCATGCTGCGGCGGTTGTCCAGGCTGGCGAACGGCAGCGGCGCGCCGGAGGCGACCAGCTTGAGCAAGCGCGGGAAATTGCGCCGGGCGTGGGCGGCGTAGATCAGCGGTGGACGAATGAGCACCAGGTCCATGGCCGTGCCCTGCACCAGCGCCCGCAAGCCCTCTTCGGCCTCGAATTTGGATTGAGCGTAGTCACCATCGGGGACCGGTACCGAGGATTCATCGAAGGGGGTGCCGGTGGTGAACGAGCCGTTGACCCCCACCGAGCTGATGAAGATGAAGCGCCGCACGCCCGCTGCGAGGGCCTGCTGTGCCAAGGCCAGGGTGCCTTGCAGATTGGTGCGGCGGTATTCGGCCAGCGGATCCGGGCTGCTGTCGGACTGCAGGTTGAGGCGCGCGGCCACGTGCACCACCACGTCGATGCCCTGCAAGGCAGCGGACCAGTGGGTATCGGCCGAGATGTCGCCCACGGCGACCAGGGGTATGGCGCCCTGACGGCTCGTCGAGGCGCGGCTGCTACCGCGCACATGGGTATCAGGCCGGGCGGCCAAGGCTTCGCAGACAGCCTGGCCGAGGAAGCCGGTGGCTCCGGTGACAAGTACATTCATGGCGTTCCAGAGCCTCGCTGGGTGCGGAGTATGCGAGCAGCATAGCCATGCTTTGAACAATGCTCAGGGTCGCCGGGCAATTGTCACGACGTTCTCCGACCAAACGGTTACACTGAGCCGGCTGTATCAATATGTTTCGATGAAAGAAGTCGGTCCAAAACCGACGCGGTCGCGCCACTGTAGTCGGCTCCCAGCCGTAAGCCAGACCTTTCTTCGACCTGCCCACCGCAACCGGGACGCGTAATCCCAGAGGTAATCATGGCCTATAGCACTACGTCACAAACCGACATCTCGATCCCGACCATTCCCCTGGGCGAAATTCTGCCCTGGGCGATCTTTGGCGGCCTGTTGCTGATGCTGGCGATCTACTTCGTCGGCGCCGAGCAAGGCGCTACCGCGCTGTTCAAGGGCATGTACGTTCACGAGTTCGTGCACGATGGCCGCCACCTGCTGGGCTTCCCCTGCCACTGATCGCTCCCTGAGGTGTTTCACATGACTGGTCGTTTACTCGTCAGGGGCATGCTCGTCGGTCTGATCGCGGGCATCCTGGCTTTTGGCTTTGCCAAGGTGTTCGGTGAGCCGCAGGTTGACCGCGCCATTGCCTTCGAAGCAAGCATGTCGCACATGCACGGTGATGCCGAAGAACCCGAGCTGGTCAGCCGCGAGGTGCAAAGCACCTTCGGCCTGCTGACCGGCGTGGTGGTGTACAGCGTTTCCCTGGGTGGCATTTTCGCCCTGGTGTTCGCCTACTCCCTGGGCCGCATTGGCAAGGTTGGCCCCCGCGGCTTGTCGGCCCTGCTAGCCCTGGCTGCGTTCATGGTGCTGATCCTGGTACCGGAACTCAAATACCCGGCAAACCCGCCTTCGGTGGGCAACCCGGACACCATTGGCCTGCGCACTCAGGTGTATTTCCTGATGCTGCTGGTATCGGTGGTCGCCGCGGTGATCGCCATCAACGCCGCGCGCAAGCTCGCCGCCAACCACGGCCCATGGGCCGGCGCCATCGCTGGCGTGGCGCTTTACCTGGTGATCATGGCCGTGGCCGGCTCGTTGTTCCCCGTGATCAACGAGGTTCCTGAGCACTTCTCGGCTGACGTGCTGTGGAAATTCCGCACCTCGTCGCTGGGTATCCAGGTGGTGCTGTGGACCAGCATCGGCCTGATCTTCGGGCCGCTGGCAGAGCGCCTGTTGAACCCGGCGCCGCGCCTGGTGCGTACCTGAGCCACCGTTCGCCGAAAGACCGCGCCCAGGCGCGGTTTTTTTTGTCCGCGCGATGACACCTGCTGACAACATGCCCGGACCCTGGACAGTGGGTCGATTAGCTGCCTTAATCGCGCACGACCTGTACCGGTTGCCGGGGCCAGGGCGCATTGCGCGCTGCCCAATCAACCTGCCCACGCGCGAGCCAACCCGTGACTGATACCCGCACCCTGCCCCTGGATGAAATCGACCGCCAGCTCATCGCCGCCTTGCAGATCAATGCCCGTGAAAGCGTGGCCGTGCTCGCCCGCCAACTGGGCATCGCCCGCACTACCGTGACCTCGCGCCTGGCGCGCCTGGAAAAAGCCAAAGTCATCACCGGCTATGGCGTGCGCCTGGGCCAGCGCCTGGCCGACGGCGGCCTGCAGGCCTATGTAGGCATCACCGTGCAGCCGCGTTCGGGCAAGGAAGTGGTGCGCCGCCTAAGCGCCATGGGCCAGGTGCAGCAGTTGTGCGCGGTCAGCGGCGAGTTCGACTACGTGGCCTGGCTGCGCACCGAGTCGCCGGAACAACTGGACCAGTTGCTGGACCAGATCGGCAGCGTCAACGGCGTGGAGAAAACCACCACCTCCATTATCTTGAGCAGCAAGGTGGATCGGGGCCAGTCTATTTGACGTCATTCCTCGTCACTATGCAGCGAAACATGTCATTAAGACGACACTCTGTGCCTTAATAACGGCAACGCCTCTCCCTAAAATGGCTGGCACCCCCTTTCCTATACTGAAAGCTCCGCTCAGTAGCCGCCCATAAGGCCTGCCATGACTCAGCACAACCGCCACCCCGCCGACGGCAAGAAGCCCATTACCATCTTCGGCCCGGACTTCCCTTTCGCCTTCGACGACTGGATCGAGCACCCGGCGGGCCTGGGCATGATCCCCGAAGAAAACCATGGCGCCGAAGTCGCCATCGTGGGTGCCGGTATCGCAGGCCTGGTGGCGGCGTATGAACTGATGAAGCTGGGGCTCAAGCCGGTCTTGTATGAAGCCTCGAAGATGGGCGGGCGCTTGCGTTCGCAGGCGTTCGAAGGCACCGACGGCATCGTTGCCGAACTGGGCGGCATGCGCTTCCCGGTGTCGTCCACGGCGTTCTATCACTACGTGGACAAGCTCGGCCTGGAAACTCGCCCCTTCCCCAACCCGCTGACAGCTGCCTCGGGCAGCACGGTCATCGACCTGGAAGGCGAGACCTACTACGCCCGCACCCTGAGCGACTTGCCGGCATTGTTTCAGGAAGTAGCCGACGCCTGGGCCGACGCCCTGGAAGCCGGGGCCCAGTTCAGGGAGATCCAGCAGGCTATCCGCGACCGTGACGTGCCGCGCCTCAAGTCGCTGTGGAACACCCTGGTACCGCTGTGGGATGACCGTACCTTCTACGACTTCGTCGCCACCTCCAAGGCGTTCGCCAAGCTTTCGTTCCACCACCGGGAAGTGTTCGGCCAAGTAGGCTTCGGTACCGGTGGCTGGGATTCGGACTTCCCCAACTCTATGCTGGAAATACTGCGGGTAGTGCTGACCAACTGTGACGATCACCAGCACCTGGTGGTAGGGGGCGTGGGCCAGGTGCCTGAAGGCATCTGGCGCCACGTGCCGGCGAAGTGCGCCCACTGGCCGGCCGGCACCAGCCTCAGTTCCCTGCACCACGGGGCGCCGCGCTCCGGGGTCAAGAAGATTGCCCGCGCCGCCGACGGCCGCTTCGCTGTCACCGACAACTGGGGCGATACCCGCCATTACGCCGCCGTGCTCGCCACCTGCCAGAGCTGGCTGCTGACTACCCAGATCGAATGCGAGGAGTCGCTGTTCTCGCAAAAGATGTGGATGGCCCTGGACCGTACCCGCTACATGCAGTCATCCAAGACCTTCGTGATGGTCGACCGGCCCTTCTGGAAGGACAAGAACCCCCGGACCGGCCGCGATACCCTCAGCATGACCCTGACCGACCGCCTGACCCGCGGCACCTACCTGTTCGACAACGGCGATGACAAACCGGGGGTCATCTGCCTGTCCTACTCGTGGATGAGCGATGCCTTGAAGATGCTCCCGCACCCGGTGGAGAAGCGTGTGAAGCTGGCCCTGGACGCGCTGAAGAAAATCTACCCGGACGTGGACATTGCCGGCCACATCATCGGCGACCCGATCACCGTGTCGTGGGAAGCCGACCCGTACTTCCTGGGGGCCTTCAAGGGCGCCCTGCCTGGCCACTACCGCTACAACCAGCGAATGTACGCACACTTCATGCAACACGAGATGCCGGATGACCAGCGCGGCATCTTCATCGCCGGCGACGACGTTTCCTGGACGCCCGCCTGGGTGGAAGGCGCGGTGCAGACCTCGCTGAATGCAGTGTGGGGCATCATGAAACACTTCGGTGGCCGCTGCCACGCCGAGAATCCAGGGCCTGGGGATGTCTTCCACGAGATCGGCCCCATCGCCCTCGCCGAATAAGGAGCCCCCATGAAAATCGCGCTTTGCCAATGCCAGCCGCAGCCATTGGCGGTCATCGACAACCTGGCGCGCCTGCAGGCCCAAGTGCGCATGGCCAAGGCCCAGGGCGCCAGCCTGGTGGTATTCCCGGAGATGTTCCTGACGGGCTACAACATCGGCCTGGGCGCCGTACAGCGCCTGGCGGAACCGGCCGACGGCCCGTCAGCCCACGTTATCGCCGGCATCGCCGAAGCCCACGGTATAGCCATTGCCTACGGCTACCCCGAGCGCGGCACGGACGGGCGCCTGTATAACAGCGCGCAGCTGTTCGACAGCCGTGGCACCAGCCGCCTCAACTATCGCAAGACCCACCTTTTCGGCGCGTTGGACCACAGCATGTTCAGCCCCGGAGGCGATGACTTCCCCGTGGCCGAAGTCGATGGCTGGCGCATAGGCCTGCTGATCTGCTACGACATCGAATTCCCGGAAGCCGCCAGGCGCCTGGCCCTGAACGGTGTCGAACTGCTCCTGGTGCCCACCGCCAATATGCTGCCGTTCGAGTTTATCGCTCAGGTGACAGTGCGCAGCCGGGCCTTCGAAAACCAGTGCTATCTGGCCTACGCCAACTACTGCGGCGCCGAAGGCAGCCTCCGTTACTGCGGCCTTAGCAGCGTCGCCGGGCCAGACGGCAGCTTGCCTGCTACCGCCGGAACAGAGCCATCGCTGCTCTACGCCGAATTATCTCGCGGCGCGCTTACCACGGTGCGCGAAGCCTATGACTACCTGCGGGACAGAAGGCCGGAGCTGTATCGGTCAATTTCCGAACAGTAGTCAATATTCCGCCAACCACGAAGCCCTCTTATCGAGGGCTTCATTTTTTTGGCGTCGGTAATCTTTCAGCCTCCCGCACTCCATGTCAGCCGCCCGAAAGCCCCGTGGTGCACAGCCCCCAGCAAATACAGGGGCGGCGTGGGGGCGGTAGGACGCAAACAGGGCAATGCGCCATAAAACCGTGGAAAAGTGATCCGATCTCCAGCGTCAACTTTTCAACCTCGTTATATTTCAATTAGTTAGATGCGCTCACGACGGCATTCTCCCCCACCTGCAATTTTTTTGACAAAACCGATTGACAGTCCCTTGAAGACAGTCGATATATCTCTCTACCCACCGCCAAGAAGTTGTGGGTCGAGCCGCAACACAGAGTGCGGCCGATGAGCAATCCGGTAGTAACTGCTTAAACCTGCCAACACTTATTTACTTTTCCTGGCTCGTTTTTTATCGAGCCCGTATGGGTTTTGACAGAGTAATTCGCAAACAGCTTGTTTCGACGAGCGGGCGGTAGCTTTGTCCCAGGTAAAACACTTTCAAATGGCTTGAACGGGCCGAACCCTGCGGTAGCCATGCCGCAAGAAAGTGTGAAGAACAATAAAAGCGTCGATGTCCTGCCTTCGCGACCCTTCCTGAAACGCAGCGAGTCTGTTGCCATGTCGTCACTGATTTCTATCGATGAAAGTACCTCTGCCCGCCTGGTTCACGACATGAACCACCAGGGTTTCGCCAGCCTGGAAAATGCCCTCGACGAGGCTGCGCTCAGCAACCTGCGCGCCTACGTCGAGGAACAGGCTACCCGCCACAACAACCAGTATTTCGCTTACCACGGCTACCCGGCCTTGGCCGGCAGCGCCTTGGCGGCGTTCGGAAAAACGCCGGAATTCAAGGAGTTGCTGTCACGGATGCATAAGCAGGGCAACGGTCACGACGCCCCCAGCGACGAAATCTTCCCAGTACTGCGCTGCGTGCAGGGCGGTACCGGGCGCAAGGAATCCAACGCCTTCCACTACGACGCCACCGTGTTGACCGTACTGGTGCCCATCTTCACCCCGCAGGAAGGCGAGCAACGCGGCGACCTGATCCTGTTCCCCAACTTGCGCCGGGTTCGCCGCTGGGTGCTGGTGAACGTGATTGAAAAAGCCCTATTCCAGAATGCACTTTGCAGAAAGTTCATAAGTGCCTGTATTGATCGCAAAATATTAAAACCCGCGATATTACGCATTGTGCCCGGCAACGTTTATTTCTTCTGGGGTTATCGCTCACTGCATGCCAACCAGGCCTGTGATCCGGCCTTCCGGCGTGCCACCGCGTTATTTCATTACGGCGACCCCCACGCCGGCAGCCTGGTGACCCGCTGGATATTGAAACTGAACCAGCGGCGGGCCCGAAAAGTTATCACTCGCACCGACGCCCCCCTTTCCTGAGTACGCCTCGAGGCCCCCGCGGCCATTGCCGGGAGATGCACCATGATTAACGTGACCAAGTCTTATCTGGGCAACATCGACAAGTTCAAGGCGTACGTGGACATGATCTACGCCTCGCACTGGATGACCAACCACGGCCCGCTGTGCTGCGAGCTGGAGGAGCGCCTCAAGGAACACCTGGGTGTGCGCAACCTGATCCTCACCAACAACGGCACCCTGGCGTTGCAGGTGGCTTACCGGGCGCTGGGACTGACCGGCAGTGCGGTCACCACCCCTTTCAGCTTCGTGGCTACCAGCAGCACCCTGCAATGGGAAGGCATCCGCCCGGTGTTCGCCGATATCGACCCACGCACCTGGAATATCGACCCCGACCAGATCGAATCACGCATTGGCTCCGACACCAGCGCCATCGTCGCCACCCACGTGTTCGGCAACCCGTGCGAGGTGGAACGCATCGACGCCATCGCCAAGCGCCGCAACCTCAAGGTGGTGTATGACGGTGCCCATGCCTTCGGCGTGCGCCATGCCGGCCAGTCGGTGTACAACTGGGGCGACGCCAGCACGCTGAGCTTCCACGCCACCAAACTGTTCCACACCATCGAAGGTGGCGCCATCGTCACCCAGGACGATGACCTGGCCCGCGAAGTGCGCAAGCTGTGCAACTTCGGCATCACTGGGGTGGACCGCATCGAAGGCCTGGGCACCAACGCCAAGCTGAACGAGTTCTCCTCGGCCATGGGCCTGTGCGTACTGGACGACATCGAGCACATCTTCGAGCAGCGTGCCGAAATGGGCCACTACTACGAGCAGCGCCTGGGTGGGCACTTCGACCTGCAAGGCGTGCACGACGGCGACGAGATCAACTACAGCTACTTTCCGGTCGGGCTGCAGAACCAGACCGAAGCCCTGGCCGTGCGCGACGCCCTGCAGGAACAGGGGATCAACCCGCGCCGCTACTTCTACCCATCGCTGGACACCCTGGACTACCTGCAGCCCCAGGCCGCCCAGCCGCATTCGCGCGGCCTGAGCCAGCGCATCCTGTGCCTGCCCATCTACCCGGGCCTGGCCCGAGACATTCAGGACAAGGTGATCGACACACTGCTGCGCCAGCGCGAGCAGCCCCAGGATGCCTCCCTGGCACATGCGGTGTAATGCATGAAAAAGCTCTCGGTGGTTCACAACACCACCATCAGCTACCTGGGCCAGGCCTATACGCTGCTGGTGGGGATACTGATCATGCCGTTCTACCTCGGCCACCTGGGTGCCGAGACGTACGGCCTGATCGGTTTCTACGCAGTGCTGCAAGCCTGGCTGACCCTGCTGGACGCGGGCATGTCGCCTTCACTGGTACGCGAGATCGCCCACCACCAGGGGAGCGCCCGGCAGTTGCGCCAATCCGGTTGGCTGCTGCGCTCCTTCGAGCTGATCTTCGTACCCCTGGCACTGTTGTGCGTGCTGGGCGTGTGGCTGGCCAGCCCCTGGATCGCCGGGCAATGGCTCAACGCCCAACATCTGGCGCCACAGACCCTGGCCCACTGCGTAGCCCTGATGGGCGTGATGGTCGCGCTCAGGCTCTACGCCACCCTGTACAAGAGTGGCCTGCAAGGCCTGGAACTGCATGCCTGGCTCAACGGCGCCAACATGCTGATCGCCACCCTGCGCTACTTCGGCGGCCTGGCCCTGGTCGCCTGGGTGTCCCAGGACCCGATCGTGTTCTTCCAGTTCCAGGTGGGCGTGGCACTGCTGGAAACCCTGATTTTCGCCGTGAAGGCCTGGCGCAAGCTGCCAGCGCCGCGCTGGTACAGCGGTCTGAACCGCGCACTGATCAAGCCGGTGTTGCCCTTCGCCGCCAGCCTCTCGCTCAGCTCGGTACTGTGGCTTCTGCTGACGCAACTGGACAAGGTACTGCTGTCCTCGCATCTGACCTTGAAGGACTACGGCTACTTCTCCCTGGTGGCGCTGATCAGTACCGGCATCGTCATGCTGATCAACCCGCTGGTGCAGACCTTGCTGCCGCGCATGACCGCACTGATGGCCGAGGGGCGCGATGCCGACATGCAGCGCCTGTACCTGAACGCCCATCGCTTCATCGCCACCTTCATCGTGCCGCTGTCAGCGGTGATCGCGATACACGGCGATGCCCTGGTGTACGCCTGGAGCGGTGACCAGGAAGCCGCGCGCTGGGTGGCGCCGGTGCTGTTCTGGTACGCCCTGGGCAGCGGCATCCTGAGCCTCAGCGGGTTTCAGTTCTACCTGCAATACGCCCACGGCCGGATGCACCTGCACCTGTGGTACAGCCTGGTCTCGGCCGTGGTCACGGTGCCAGTTCTGGTACTGGCCGTGCAGTTCCACGGTGCCATGGGCGCCGCGATAGCCTGGTTTGCCCTGCGCCTGCTGACGTTCGCCTTCTGGCCCGCGTTCATTCACCACCGCCTGGCACCCGGGCTGCACCGCGAGTGGCTGCATGACGTGCTGCGTATCAGCCTGATGAGCGCAGTGGGGCTGCTGGTGACCCTGCCGCTGGTGCATGCCCTGGCCGGCGAAAACCGCCTGCAGACGTTCCTGGCCCTGGCCCTGTGCGGCCTGATCAGCCTGTTGCTGGTGGCCGGCAGCCACCGGCCCGTGCTGCAACGTGTCCTCCTGATCTTCAACCGTGTGAGTGCGCAACGATGAACAGCAGACCCGAAAGCGACATCACCAGAAACTGGGGCGCGGCACGCGAACCGCTGCTGAGCATCGTCTGCCCTACCTACAACCACGAACACTTCGTGGCGCAGACACTGGACAGTTTCCTGGCCCAGCAGACCGACTTCCCGTTCGAGATCGTCATCAACGATGACTGCTCCACCGACGGCACCGCGGCCATCGTTGCCGACTATGCCCGGCGCTACCCCGGCATCATTCGGCCGCAGTTCCAGAGCGAGAACCAGTACCAGCAAGGCAACCACCCTTGCCCCGGGCTATTTCGCCTGTCCCGCGGCAAGTACATCGCGTTCTGCGAAGGCGATGACTACTGGACCGACCCCTTCAAGCTGCAAAAGCAGGTGGACTTCCTGGAGCACCACCTGGACTACGTGCTCACCTACCACGACGCCGTGGCCTTCAACGAGCACGGCATGCAGGGCGTGCAGTTGCAGGGCAAAGGCCAGCGCGATTCCACCAGCCTGGAACTGATGCAGGGCCGGCCCATTTCCACCCTCACCACCTGCTTTCGCAATGTGCTGCATGAAATGCCCCGCGAACTGGCGGGCGCGCCGCTCAATGACCTGGTGTGGTGGGCGCTGCTGGGCGCCCACGGCAAGGGCAAGTACATGGGCGACATCAGCCCCGCGGCCTACCGGGTGCACAGCGGCGGAGTGTTCTCCATGCGGTCGGACAAGAAGAAGTTGCAGATGACCCTGCACACCTACGGCGCCCTGGCCAATTACTACTTCCGCATCGGCAACGTACCGCTGTACGAGCACTGCCAGGTGCAACTGTTCGGCCTGTCCATTTCCGCCATCTCGCCCCTGAAGAAACTGCTGGCCCTGGCCCTCGTGGCCCGCAACGTCAGCGTCAACCTGCTGCGCCGCGCCACCGCGTCGTCGGCCCGAGGCTGACCACGCCCGCCCTACCTGAGTATTGAGGATCAACAAAAATGACTGCGATGAACCGCTCCTCCCTTGAGCACTACCAGGACACTCAGTTAGACCTGGCGACCCTGTTGCGCACCCTGATCGACCACAAGCGCCTGATCGCCGGCGTGGTCGGCAGTTTCGCGGTGGCCGGCCTGGCATTCGCCATCCTGGCCACCCCCAGCTACCAGGCCAACGTGATGATCCAGATCGAACCCCGTCGAGTGGGCCTGGACGCCACGCCCGAAATCAATACCAAGCCCAATGCCGTGTCCCAGGCCACCGCCGAGATCGAACTGATCCGCTCGCGCGCCGTATTGGGCCAGGTGGTCAACGAACTGAACCTGGACGTGGTCCACAAGCCCAACTACCTGCCGGGCATCGGCGCCTTCATGGCCCGCCACTTCAAGCCCACCGCCAGCGAGCCGCTCGCCGCGCCCTTGCTGGGCCTGGACAGCTTCGCCTGGGGCGGTGAAAAACTGGACGTCTCGACCCTGGAGGTGCCCGACACCCTGCTGGGCAAGAAGATGACTCTGGTGGCTGGCGAAAACGGCCAGTACCGCCTGCTGGACAGTGATGGCGACGCGCTGCTCAGCGGCCAGGTGGGGCAGCTGGCGGCCGCTGGCGGTATCAGCCTGCAGGTCGACACCCTGCAAGCCCGCCCCGGCACTGAATTCACCCTGGCCCGCAACCGCGCCCTGGTGACCCAGCTGGACTACCAGACCAAACTCAAGGTGGCGGAGGCCGGCAAGGACTCGGGCATCGTTTACCTGTCCCTGGAAGACCCCGACCCGGCCCAGGCCAACCGCGTGCTCAACGAGATCAGCCGCCTGTACGTGCGCCAGAACCTGGAACGTACCTCGGCCGAAGCCGAACAGCGCCTGCAATTCCTGCGCTCGCAACTGCCTATCGTGCGCGGCGAGTTGACCAAGGCCGAAGATGCGCTGCACGACTACCAGATGCGCAGCCGTTCGGTGGACATCTCCCAGGAAACCAGCTCGCTGCTGACCCAGGTGGTCAGCGTCGACAACCAGATCTCCGAGCTCAAGCTCAAACGCGTTGACCTGGACCGCCTGTACACCCGTCAGCACCCCACCCAGGTGGCACTGACCAACCAGATCAACCAGCTGGAAGCGCAAAAGGCCGCCATGCAAGGCCGGGTGCACAACCTGCCCGAAACCCAGCAGGAACTGCTGCGCCTGACCCGTGAGCAACAGGTCACCAACCAGACCTACACACAGCTGCTGAACAAGACCCAGGAGCAGGACATCATCCGCGCTGGCAACATCGGCAACGTGCACATCATCGACAAGGCCGACGCCAACGTCGAAGAGCCAGTCAAGCCGATGAAGAAACTGATCGTGCTGATCTCGATCCTGCTCGGCGGCCTGGTGGCCGTGGCGATCATCTTCGTGCGCCAGGCCTTCGATCGCGGCATCGTCAACCCGGACGACATCGAGAACCTGGGCATTCCGGTCTATGCCTCGGTCCCCCTGTCACGGCTGCAGGACCGCCTGAACAAAGGCCGCGCCCCGCGCAAAGGCAGTGGTGACACCCAACTGCTGAGCATCGCCGAACCCGGTGAGCTGGCCGTGGAGTCGTTGCGCAGCCTGCGCACCAGCCTGCACTTCGCCATGATGGAAGCCCGCAACAACATCCTGATGATTTCCAGCCCCAGCCCTGCGGTGGGCAAATCGTTCATCAGCGCCAACCTGGCCGTGACCATCGCCCAGGCCGGCAAGAAAGTGCTGCTGATCGACGCCGACATGCGCAAGGGCTACCTGCACAAAGTGGTGGGCCTGCAACCGCGCCACGGGCTGTCCGACGCACTGGCCGCGCGCCTGAGCAACCGCGAGGTGATCAACGCCACGGCGGTGGACAACCTGCACTTCATATCCTGTGGTTTCGCGGCGCCCAACCCGTCCGAGCTGCTGATGCACGACAACTTCCACAAGCTGCTGCGCGAGCTCTCGCCCAAGTATGACCTGGTGATCATCGACACCCCACCGATCATGGCCGTGACCGACGCTGCGCTGGTGGGCCGGCAGTCCGGCACCACGTTGCTGGTGGCGCGCTTCGGCAAAAGCTCGGTCAAGGAACTGGAAGTCGCCAAGCGCCGCCTCGCGCAAAACGGCGTGCTGGTCAAAGGCGCGATTTTCAACGGTGTGCAACGCAAGGCGTCCACCGCCGAATACGACTGCTCCGCCTACGACTACAGCCCGAACAAGAAATAAACAGGGCCACCGATCCATTGCCCCGGCAGGAGCCGGGGCGGCACGCGAGACACTGACCATGAGCTACCTGAATGACAGTTCCAACTGGTACCTGATCCAGACCAAGCCGCGCCAGGAAGCCCGCGCCGAGGAACACCTGGCGCGCCAGCACTTCGAATGCTTTCGCCCGCTGAAACCGGCGCTGGACAAACCGCGCAAGGCCGCTGAAGAAGAGCTGTTCCCAGGCTACCTGTTCATCCGCCTGGAGCAGGGTGAAAGCTGGTACCCCATTCGCTCCACCCGTGGCGTGTGCCGCATCGTCGCCTTCGGCGGCGCGCCTTGCCCGGTGCCCGACAGCCTGATCATCCAGATCCGTCGGCGCCTGGCGACACCCGCGCCACAGCCCTGTTTCAACCAGGGCGAAGCGGTGCTGGTGCGCACCGGTGGCAGCGAGATCCAGGCCATCTTCCTCAGCGATGACGGCCAGGAGCGCGCGGTGATCCTGCTCAACCTGCTGCAACGTGAACAACGCATCAGCCTGCCCAAGAGCAGCCTGTCGCGCATGGCCTTGCCAGCCTGCTGAGCCGCGACGGCCCGACAACAAGAAAGGGGGAAACTGCCATGCCCGCTACCACGACCCTGGTCACCCTGACCTACGGTGATCGCCTTCACTACCTGCAAGCGCTGATCGAGCGGTCACTGACCTGCGCCGCCATCGGCCAGGTGATCGTGGTCAGCAACGCTTCGCGCTCGGACCTTGGTCAATTGCTGCAGCGCTGGCCCACCCAAGTGAAGGTCATCGACCTGCCGGCCAACACCGGGTCGGCCAACGGTTATGCGGTGGGTATCGCCGCGGCGCTGGAAGCGGGTGCCGAGTACATCTGGCTGATGGACGATGACAACGCGCCTACCCCTGGCGCCGTGGAGCAACTGCACCAGCGCCTGGCCGAATGCGCACGCAAGCTCGGCCGTGCCCAGGTGGCCGTGCTGGGTTTTCGCCCCACCCACCAGGCCGACATTGCCGCTGGGGTACCGCGCCGCCACGCGTTCCCCCACCGTTCCAGTTGCTTCGGTTTTCACATTGCCCAACTGCCTTACAAGGTGTGGCGCCGCACCCCATGGGGCAAGCCACACGCCGAAGACGTGCATCACAGCCTGGTGAAACTGCCGTTCGCCACCTATGGCGGGCTGCTCGGGCACCGCGCCATGTACGAGAACATCGGCCTCCCGCGCGCCGACATGGTCCTGTACGCCGACGATACCGAATACACCCGGCGTATCACTGCCAGCGGCGGGCACATTTTCCTGGTCACCGACGCGTTGCTCGAAGACCTGGAGCACTCCTGGAACATCAAGGCCCGCACCAACAACATCTACGAGACTTTCCTGATGGGTGATTCCGACATGCGCGCCTATTACACCGCCCGCAACCAGGCCTGGTTCGACAAGTTCGTCTGGGCGCGTTGGGGCTGGCTCTACCACCTCAACCGCGCCGTGTTCATGACCCTGTTGCGCCTGGTGGCCCTGCGCCGCGGCACGCACCAGCGCCTGGCGCTGCTTCAGCAAGCCATCGCCGACGGCGAGTCCGGGCGGTTGGGCCTCAACAAGTCGTTTCCGCTATGAACGTGCTGTTCCTCTCCAGCCTGTACGCGCCGAACATCGGCGGTGGGGCTGAAATCGTGCTGCAACGCACGGTCGAAGGGTTGCACCAACGCGGCATGAATGTATGTGTATTGACCACCGGTGCCGATCCAGGCCTGGTGCAAGACCAGGTCAAGGGTGTGAAGGTCTACCGCGCCGGCCTGCTCAATACCTACTGGCACTTCAGCGACCAACGGCCCAATGCCCTGGCGCGCCTGAGCTGGCACGTGCGCGACCGCTACAACATGGGCATGCGCGCCTACGTGCGCCAGGTCATGAGGCTGGAGAACATCGGCCTGGTGGTGTGCCACAACCTGGGTGGATGGTCCGTGGCGGTCTGGGACGAAATTTCCAAGGCCGGGGTGCCGATCGTGCAAGTGCTGCATGACATGTACCTGCTGTGCCCCGGCAGCCTGATGTTCAAGAAGCGCCAGTGCTGCGGCGGCCCCTGCACCTTGTGCAGCACGCTGCGCCAGGGGCACGCCGAACGCTCGGCGCAGGTGGACGCAGTGGTGGGGGTCAGCCACTTTCTGCTCGACCGCCTGCAGAATGCGCGATTCTTCCGCAACGCCAGCGCCCATGTCATCTACAACGCCAGCCCCAAGGTCGAGGAAGTGCACCGCCCCCACCTCCAGGGTCGGTTGGCAGACAGCGAGCCACTGAGGTTTGGCTACCTGGGCACCCTGTCGGACCACAAGGGCGTGCGTTGGATGATCGAACAGTTCAAGCGCCTGCCGTTCAACGCCACGCTGCAGATTGCCGGGCGCGGCCAACAGGACTACGAACGCGATATTCGCCAGTTGGCCGAGACGGACGAAAACATCCATTTCGTGGGCTACCAGTCGCCGGAAAGCTTTTACCGCCAGATCGACGTAGCCCTGGTGCCGTCACTGTGGAACGAGCCGTTCGGCATGGTCGCGGTCGAGGCCTGCGCCCATTCGGTGCCAGTCATCGCCAGCCACCGCGGTGGCCTGCCGGAGATTATCCGCGAGGGTATCAACGGCCTGTTGTGCGACCCCGATGAACCGGAGTCCCTGGCCCTGGCCATGCTGCGCCTGTACCGCCAGCCCGAACTGCGCCGCCAACTGGCCGCCCAGGCCCGGGCCAGCGTAGCGCCGCTGCTGGACATGGACCGCATGCTTGACGGCTACCAACAGCTGTTTTTCCAGGTTTACCAGAACAAGGGCACCTTCCATGAATCCCAGCCTGCCTCCGAGCCGCTCTAGACGCCCGCGCATTGCCCTCAGCAAATCGCTGATCGTCCTGCTGGTCGCCATCGCCCTGATCGTCACCGAAACCTTCGGCGGCGCCTTGCGCTACTACCTGGACCACGCGGGGCTGTCGATATTGATGTACCCGGCGAAAATCGCCTGCCTGGGCCTGTTCGCGCTGGAGCTGTTCACCTTCAAGGGCGGCCGGGCGTTCTGGACCCTGATGCTGTTGCTGACCATCGCCTCGGCGCTGGGCATGCTGCATGGCGCAGGCCCGGGCAATATCCTGTTCTCCCTGTACATGTATGGCCCGTTCCTGTTCGGCATGGTCTGCGGCACCCACCTGGAACACCGCAAGCGCACGCTCGCCCTGGTGGTAGGACTGTGCCTGCTGGCCTCGCTGGGCGGTGTGCTGCTGGACAAGTACACCACCGTGCCCTGGAAGGGCTATAGCTACAGCGTGGGCGATACCGAGGTGGCAGGTAACCTGATGTGGAGTGCCGACGGTGTCGACCGGCTGGCCGGTTTCACCCGCCTGTCCACTACCCTGGCGGTGATCCTCGCGCTCTACAGCCTGTACCTGAGCGCCTTCATCCGCTCACGGCTGATTCTGCTGCCGCTGTTCGGCGTCAGCATGGCGGCCATCTGGATAACCACCAACAAATCCACTGCCGTGGCCTACGCCTGCACACTGCTGCTGATGCCCATGCTGCGCCACCGCATGACCTGCCGAGTACTGTTCGCCACCGTGGTGGCGATAGGTATCGCCCTGCCGATCATTGGCCTGACCATGGACTTCGACCCTAATACCCCGGCGGCGCAGGTCGGTTTCCTGTCGTCGTTCTATGACCGGCTGATCTACACCTGGCCCAACCTGGCCCACAACCAGTGGGTGCAAGGCTGGCAGCTGTGGGGCGCCGGCTTCGGCATGGTGGGCAGCACCGTCGCCGCCTTTCCCGTGTACTCGGCCACGGTGTCGATGGTGGCCGACAACAGCGCCATGTACCTGTGGGCCACGTTCGGCCTGGGAGGCCTGGCGGTGTACTGCCTGCTGGTGCCGTTGATGAGCCTGTTGCGCGACAAACCCACTCGGCTGGCCAGGGCGCTGGTGTGCATCTGCTTCTGCCTGACGCTGATCAGCTGGACCACCGACATTCCGGAAGTCTCGGTCGCGGATCTGTTCCTGGGCCTGGCTGTCTCGGTGGCGCTGAGGCGCAAGGCCATGCCGCTTACCGACAGTGTCAGCCTGCGTGCAACCATTCCCCGAAGCCCGGCGTTCGTCACGCCCTTGCGAACCCAGTGAAACGACTATGCGCAAACTGCTACCTTGCCTGGCCGTGCTGCTGCAGGGCTTCTTCACTCCGGGCGCGCAGGCGGCCAACGAACCTTTCATCATCGGCACCGCAACCCATGTGATGGATGGTTCGCCGCAGCTTGCGCACCAGTTCCAGCTGGCCAGCGAAGCGGGTATCGGCTCCTTGCGCGAAGACGCCTACTGGGCCCGCGTGGAACTGCAGCCGGGCATCCTGCAGGTACCTGCCAGCTGGAGCGCTTACCAGGAGGCGCGCGAGGCCAGGAAGCTGGGCAACGTGGTGGTGCTCGATTACGGCAACCAGTTCTACGACAACAACGCGCTGCCACGTTCGTCCATGGTCAGCACCGCCTTTGCCAATTACGTGGATTTCGTGACCCGGGCGTTGGCCGGCACGGTCAACTTCTACGAGGTCTGGAATGAATGGGACCAGGCCGGGCCCGGCGACCGGGCCGTCAGTGATGACTATGCCAGTCTGGTCAAACTTACCCGCCAGCAGATTCAACGCAACGATCCGAAGGCGAAGGTGCTGGCCGGTGCCATCACCAGCGACGGGCTGAACAAGGGCTTCGCTGACCGCCTGGTCCAGGCCGGCCTGGCCGATCAGGTCGACGGCCTGTCATTGCACCCCTATGTGCACTGCGCCGGCAAACAGGGCAAGACACCGGAGAGCTGGATCAAGTGGCTGTCCAGCATCGACCAGCGCCTGACGCGCCTGGCGGGAAAGCCGGTACCGCTGTACCTCACGGAAATGAGCTGGCCCACCTCGAGCGAAAAAACCTGCGGGGTGGACGAGCCCACGCAGGCCAAGTTCCTGGCCAGGGCGTACTTCCTGGCCAAGACACGCCCCAACATCAAGGGCATGTGGTGGTACGACCTGGTGGATGACGGCGTGGACCCGGACGAGCGTGAACACCATTTCGGCCTGCTCAGGCCGGGCCTGGAGCCCAAGCCGGCCTACCGGGTGCTCAAGGCCATCGCGCCGTTTCTGGCGCAGTACCAGTACGACAGCCTGAAGAGCCTGCAAACCGACGAGTTGTACCTGCTCAATTTCACCAAGGGCGATGAGCAGGTGCTGGTGGCCTGGGCGGTGGGCGACCCCCGCCAGGTGAAGATCGAGGCCAACGGCCGCCAGCAGGGGCCAGTACAGATGGTCGACACCCATCACCCCGAACGCGGCCGCACCGCCACCGGCCAATGGCAATGCCCCAAGGCCGAAGAAGAACACTGCACCACGGTGATCACCCTGGACGATTTTCCCCGAATCATCAGCCTGGGCGACGCCAGCTGGCTATTCACCCGCTGAGCAGCAAGGCCACGCCTTGAAGGACGAACCGATGGTAGTTATCAATGCTCGCTTTCTGACCCAGGAATTGCGCGGCGTGCAGCGTTTCGCCGAGCAGATCAGCCTGGCATTGCAGGCAAGGCGCTCGGACCTGGTATTCGTCTGCCCCGACCGTATCCAGATGCACGATAGCGCCCGGCGCCTGAACGTACAGACCGTGGGCAAACGCAGTGGCCACCTGTGGGAACAGTTGGACCTTCCCCGTTACCTGCATCGCCATGGCTCGCCGCTGCTGCTTTCCCTGGGCGGAACCGGGCCCTTGCTGTACCGCAACCAGATAGCGACCCACCACGACATTACCTACGTGCGCCACCCGGAAAGCTACTCCTGGGCCTTTCGCACCAGCTACCAGCTGATGACACCGCTGCTGCTGCGCAACCTGAAAACCCTGATCACGGTCAGCGAGTTCTCCCGCACGGAAATCAGCGACCACTACGGGTTTCCCAAGGACCGCATCATGGTGGTGCCCAACGCCGTAGGCGAAGAGTTTCAGCCTGGCCCACCAGTGCAGCCGCGTGGCGGTTATCTGCTGGCGGTATCGTCGCCCAGCGCGCACAAGAACTTCGCGCGCATGATCCAGGGGTTTCTGCAACTCAAGGGCCATGGCCGGGTGCAACTGCGCATCGTTGGGGCGGCCAATGCCATTTTCTCCGACCCCCACCTGGAAAACCTGGCCAACAGCGATACCCGTATCCGTTTCCTGGGCCGCCTCAGCGACCAGGAACTGATCACCCAATACCAGGGCGCCGCCGCGTTCGTGTTCCCCTCGCTGTACGAGGGCTTCGGCATCCCTCCCCTGGAAGCCCAGGCCTGTGGCTGCCCGGTGCTGGCCGCCAATGCCGCATCGATGCCTGAAGTGCTGCAGTCCAGCGCGCTGTACTTCGACCCGCTGGACGTGGAGCACATCACCCAGGCCATGCACCTGGCACTGACCAACCAGTGCATCCGCCAGCAGTTGCGCACCTTGGGGCTGCACAACGTTTCGCGCTTCGACTGGGACCACTCGGCGGGGCTGATCAGCGACCGCATCGACGCCCTGCTGGCCGAGCAGCCTCCCAGCCGCGCCACACTTCCGTTCAATGCCAGCATCCCCAAATAACCGCCGGGCCCAGCGCCCGCCATAACAACACGTGGTGGCACTATGAAAATCGCAATCATCCATGACTGGCTGGTGACTTACGCAGGGGCCGAGCGCGTGCTTTCGGCACTGCTGAAGATCTGGCCCGAGGCCGACCTGTTCTCGGTCATCGACTTCCTCAGCGATGAAGACCGCGCCCACCTGGGCGGCAAGCACGCCCAGACCACCTTCATCCAGCACTTGCCCAAGGCCCGCACCCGCTACCAGCAGTACCTGCCGCTGATGCCCCTGGCCATCGAGCAGCTGGACCTCTCGGGCTACGACCTGGTCATTTCCAGCAGCCATGCCGTGGCCAAGGGCGTGCTCACCGGCCCCGATCAGTTGCACATCAGCTACGTGCACTCGCCTATCCGCTATGCCTGGGACCTGCAACATCAATACCTGAACGAAGCCGGGCTCAAGCACGGCCTCAAGAGCAAGGTAGCGCGCATGGTCCTGCATTACATGCGCATGTGGGACCAACGCACCGCAGCCGCGGTGGACGAGTTCATCGCCAATTCGCAATTCATCGGCCGGCGTATCGACAAGGCTTACCGACGCCATTCCACGGTGATCTACCCCCCGGTGGATACCCACGGTTTCGACCTGCAGCCCATCAAGCAAGAGTATTACCTGACCACCTCGCGCATGGTGCCCTACAAGCGTGTGCCGATGATCGTCGAGGCGTTCCGGGCCATGCCGGACAAGCACCTGATCGTGATCGGCGACGGCCCCGAAATGGAGAAGTGCCAGGCCCTGGGGGCCACCAACGTCACGTTGCTGGGCTACCAGCCCTTCAGTGCCCTGCGTGAATACCTGCGCAACGCCAAGGGTTTTGTCTTCGCCGCCGAGGAAGACTTCGGCATCAGCCCGGTGGAGGCCCAGGCCTGCGGTACGCCCGTGATTGCCTTCGGGCGCGGTGGCACCCTGGAAACCGTGCATGGGCTGGACCACGAGCAACCCACCGGGGTGTTCTACCACCAGCAAAGCGTGGCCGCGATCATCGAGGGCGTGCGCGAGTTCGAGTGCAATGCCCACCGCATCACGCCCCAGGCCTGTCGCGAAAACGCCGAGCGCTTCTCCGAGCAGCGCTTCGAGCGCGAGATGCGCCAGTTCGTGGAAAGCCGCTGGAACCAGGAACACCCGCCCGTGCCGGTGCCCCAACTGGCCAGCACGCCACGCCTGAGCCTGGCACCGTCATTGGCCGTCGGCGCCAAACCTTTGTGATCGGGGAGCATTGCTATGGCAAGACCGTTGAAAGGTATCCTGCAGGCCCACCAATCGGCGCTTTCACTGGCCCACCGGGCATTGGACATCGCCCTGATAGTGGCTTGCACCCTGTGGTTCAACTGGATGTCCGGCACGCTGCACAACAGCGACACCTGGGGCCGGCTGATGGCGATCGTGCTGGTGTTCCACTGGCTCGCCGAATACCACCAGCTGTACGGCTCCTGGCGCGGCGAGCGGGTCACACGTGAACTGCTGCGTGTCTTCAACTACTGGGCCCTGACGTTCTGCTGCCTGCTGCTGATCGACTACAGCTTCAATACTTCTGAAGTGGTGCTCGACCGCAGCCTCATGGCCTGGTTCACGCTGGTGCTGTTTGCGCTGTGCGGTTACCGGCTGCTGATCCGCAGCACGTTGCAGGCCTTGCGCCGGCGGGGCTTCAATACCCGTACGGTGGCCATCGTCGGCACCGGGCAGATCGGCGAGCGGCTGGCCTACTCGATCACGGCCGCACCCTGGATGGGCCTGAACCTGCTGGGGTTCTACGATGACGAGCCGCAACAGATGGCCCTGGACGAACCAGGCAAGCGCCTGCCGGTGCTGGGGGGCCTGGACCAGCTGGTGCTCGATGCCCGAGCCGGGCGCATCGACAAGGTCTATATCACCCTGGCCATGAGCTGCGAGCCGTCGCTGTGCAACCTGGTCAAGGGCCTGAGCGACACCACCGCCTCGGTGTACCTGATACCTGACGTGTTCATGTTCGACCTGCTGCATGCGCGCAGCGAGAGCATCAACGGCCTGACCAGCATCAGCCTGGTCGACACCCCCATGGATGGCTCCAGCCAGTTGGTCAAACGCTTCGAGGACGTGATCGTCAGCAGCCTGATCCTCATGGTCATCGCCCTGCCCATGGTGCTGATCGCCCTGGGCATCAAAATCACCTCGCGCGGGCCCGTGCTTTTCCGCCAGACGCGCTATGGTTTAGATGGACGACCGATCATGGTCTGGAAGTTCCGCAGCATGACGGTCCAGGAAAATGGCCATGAAGTCCGTCAAGCCAGTCGCAATGACTGTCGCGTGACCCCATTCGGGGCATTTCTGCGGCGGACATCGCTGGACGAGTTGCCCCAGTTCTTCAACGTGCTGCGTGGCGACATGTCCATCGTCGGCCCGCGCCCCCATGCAGTGGCGCATAACGAGCAGTACCGCAAGCAGGTCAATTGCTACATGTTGCGGCATAAGGTCAAGCCCGGCATTACCGGCTGGGCGCAAGTCAATGGATGGCGCGGGGAGACCACGACCTTGGACAAAATGCAGAAGCGCATCGAATTCGACCTCGACTACATCGAACACTGGTCTGTGTGGCTGGACCTGAAAATCATCGCATTGACCCTGTTCAAGGGCTTTATCCATAAAAACGCCTTTTGATCCTACAAGACCCATCGATGGAGAAAACTGCTTTCTCCAAGGAAGACTTTGCCATGAAGCGATCGTTACTCGGTGTACTGCTCATCACTGCATTGGTCCAGGGCTGCGCATTCGCGCCCGGGCAACACATGACCCCTGACGATGTGCAAGACAAGGACACCGGGCCGGTGACCGTGGTGCCCATCACGTCCACCAGCGTCAGCCAGCAGAAAGTCATTTACCAGGCTCAGCCTGTACCCGCCACCCTGACGGGGTACCGGCCCGGTGATTACCGCATCGGCCCGGGCGACAACCTGATCATCACCGTGTGGGAACACGCCGAGCTCAACTCGCCGAGCGCCCAGACCCAGGTAGAGGCCAGCGCCCGGGTAGTGCGCCTGGATGGCACGCTGTACTACCCCTACATCAACTCGATCAAGGCCGGTGGCCTGACCGTGCCGGAGTTTCGCGCCAACCTGCAGAAGGCCCTGGGGCAGTACCTGACCGGCGCCCAGGTGGACGTGAATATCCAGAAATATGACAGCCAGAAGGTCATCATCTCCGGGGCGGTGAAAAATCCCGGCCCGCAGTCGCTGACCAACATCCCGCTGAACCTGGTGGACGCCATCAGCCGCGCGGGGGGCGAGTCTTCGGATGCCAACCTGGCCAACCTGATACTCAAACGCGATGGCCATGAATACGTCATGGACATCGACACCCTCAACCGCACCAACTCCCGGCTCAACGAAATCTACCTGAAGGATGGCGACCAACTGCACCTGGGCAACGACCACGCCAACAAGATCTACGTGCTGGGCGAAGTACAGAAACCGCAGGTCATGAACTACGGCACCAGTACGTTCAACCTGATGGAAGCGCTGGGCAACGCCGGCGGCATCAGCCAGGAAACCGCCAATGCCGAGGCTATCTACGTGATCCGCGGCGCCCAGGACGGTAATGGCCAGCCGGCCACAGTGTTCTACCTGAACGCCAAGAAACCCACGGCGTTCCTGCTGGCCCGCCAGTTCGACCTGCGCACCTCCGACGTAGTCTTCGTGGGACCAGCGAACATCACCCGCTGGAACCGTTTCATCAGCCAGTTGCTGCCGTCTGCAACCGTCGTAGGCACCACCGCGGCCTTCAACCACAACTGATTGGCAACCAGCAGCCGCTACCCCAGAAAAAGCCCGCCGGCCGTCCGGCGGGCTTTTTTGCGTTATGCCCGGCCAAAGATCCGCTAGCATTAGCCTGATATCGCTTTGCCAACGGAACCGTCATGCAGGATGTAGCGCCCCCCGAATTCGCCTCGCTGGTGCTGGAAAACGGCCTGCGGGTGCAGTTGCGTCACGATCCGCGCCTCAAACGCGCCGCCGCTGCCCTGCGCGTCGCCGCCGGCAGCCATGATGTGGACCCGGCCTGGCCAGGGCTGGCGCACTTTCTGGAGCACCTGTTCTTCCTCGGCACCGCGCGCTACCACGACGAACAGGCGCTGATGCCGTTCGTCCAGCGCCACGGCGGGCAACTGAACGCCAGCACCCGCGAACGCACCACTGATTTCTTCTGCGAACTGCCCGTGGAGTCATTCCCTGGCGCCCTGGAGCGGCTATGCGAAATGCTCGCCCAGCCGCGCCTGGACCGCGAGTACCAATTGCGCGAACGGGAAGTACTGCATGCCGAGTTCATCGCCTGGTCGCGCGACCCCCAAGCCCGCCACCAGCAATGGCTGACCGCCCCCTTGTCGGCCACTCACCCGCTGCGGGCCTTCCACGCCGGCAACCGCTACAGCCTGCCGGTACCGCGCCAGGCGTTCCAGCAGCATTTGCAAGCCTTCTACCAGGGTTTCTACCATACCGGGCAGATGACCCTGAACCTGGCAGGCCCCCAACCGCTGGAGGAGCTGCGAGCACTGGCCAGCAAGGCCGGCAGCCAGTTGCGCCAGGGCGAACCACAGCTGCGCGCGCCCTGCCCGCCACTGCTCGATACCCCCTGGCAGCCACTACCGCCGGAGGATGAAACCCGCCTGAACCTGGTGTTCGCTTGCCAGGACATACCCGGCGACAGCGCCGCGGCCGTGGATTTTCTGGCTACTTGGCTGGCCTCACCGCAACCCGGTGGCCTGCTGGCCGAACTGCAACGACGGGAGTGGGTGGAAGCCGCCAGCCTTGCGCCGTTGTACCAGTTCGATGGCCAGGTGGTCGTCAACATCGAGTTCAAGCTCACGGCCACCGGGCAGCAGCCTCGGCGCCTGATCGCCGAGCTGTGCCTGGACTGGCTGGATTTCTTTCAGTCACACGACGACTGGCAGGGGCTGCGCGAGGAATACCAACTGTTGCGCCAGCGCCGCCAACTGGTCAGCACGGCCCTGCAGTTGGCGCGCCACGACAGTGAACACTTTGGCAAAGGCAGCGCGTTGGCGCTCGAACCTGAAGCGCTGACCGCGCTGAGGGCCATTCTGGGTCAATTGCGCGGCGACACCATCCTGCATGACCCACTGGCCGCTGTGCGCAGCGACACCGGGGTGAAATGGCGTCTGCCCCAGCGCAATCGCTTTCTTCGCCCCAGCCGCCGCCCCGCGCAGCCCGTGGCACGGCCTGCCTGCCTGGACAGCATCGACAGTCAGCAGCCGGCGAGCCATGAGGGCTGTGTGTACCTGCGCTGGCGGGTGAAGTCAGCGCAGCGCGCGGCGCTGTGGCGGTTGCTGGAGCACAACCTGCTGAAACTGCGCGAGGAAGCCAGCCAGGCCGGGGTCCAGCTGACCTTCAGCAGCCTGGGTGACCACTGGCAACTGCGCCTGTGCGGCGTGCAGGAGCCACTGCCCGCGCTGGTAGAGCAGGCGCTGGAAAACCTCACTCAACCCACCCCCGACGTATGGCGCCAAGCCGGGCAGCTCAATGCCCCCCCAGCACTTATCCCCATTCGCGAACTGCTGCAGCGTCTGCCCGAACACAGCCTGGGCTACTACCAGACACCGCAGCGCGGCCGCGCTGAACACCTGCAACCGGCCATGCTGCAGCGCTTGTGGAGCGAAGCACGTTGGGATGGGCTGACGCTGGGCCTGAGCCCGAACGTGAATGAAGCCCTGAACACGGTACTGCTGAAGATGCCGGGGCGCGCGGACACCGGCCTGTGGCAGCCCCCCCTGCCTTTGCACGGCCGCACCTGGAGCCAGGTAGCCACCGACTCCAATGAACAGGCCCTGCTGCTGTTCTGCCCCACGGCGGGCGACCAGATCATCGACCAGGCCGCATGGCAAATGCTGGCCCAACTCAGCCAGGCGGCGTTTTACCAGCGCATGCGGGTGGAGTTGCAACTGGGCTACGCGGTGTTCAGCGGCTTTCGTCAGGTAGCCGGGCGTTCCGGGCTGCTGTTCGGCGTGCAATCGCCCAGCACGTCCATGGCCGATATCCTCGACCATCTGCAGGCCTTCCTGCGCACATTGCCCGGGTTGATACGCGCCTGCTCGGGCCCTGCGCTGGCCAACGAGTGCCGTGACCTGGCCGCGCGTACCAGCCTGGCCGACATGGAGCTGGGCCTCGCGGCGGACAGCCTGTGGCAAGCGCGGCTGGGGGGCCATTCGTCCGATTTCATTGACCAGTTACGCAAGGCCTTCGGCCGCCTGCGCACCGACACGCTGCTCGGCGCGGCCCAACAGTTGCTGGAGGCTCAAGCTGGCTGGTTGTGCCTGGCCAACGGGCCTGCGGTGGACAGCGACTGGCAAGTGGCGCAATGATCATTACGCAGGCTGTAACGAGCTTTCTCAGCCTGGCGAGTGCAATTTAACGTTTCAGTACACTGGAATTTAGTAAGATAGTGCCCTAAGCATTGCGAACATCTCCCCCGGAGGTGGTTCTGATGTGTTGTAAGGGCACCACTTCCATCCATCACCCAGAAGGAGTCATCCTATGTGGACCAAACCTGCTTACACCGACCTGCGCATCGGCTTTGAAGTCACCATGTACTTCGCCAGCCGTTGATTTTTATCGCAGTACAGCGCCTCGGTCAGCCGGGGCGTTTTTATTTTTGAAGTCAGACACAGGCCTGCCATGTACATCCAGATTCTAGGCTCCGCCGCCGGTGGCGGTTTCCCGCAGTGGAACTGCAACTGCGTCAACTGCAAGGGCTACCGCGACGGCACCCTGAACGCCAGGGCGCGCACCCAGTCGTCCATCGCGCTGTCCGACGACGGTGTGAACTGGGTGTTGTGCAATGCCTCGCCGGACATCCGCGCGCAGCTGCAAGGCTTCGCGCCCATGCAGCCGGCCCGGGCCCTGCGGGACACCGGTATCAGCGCCATTGTCCTGCTGGACAGCCAGATCGACCACACCACCGGCCTGCTCAGCCTGCGCGAAGGCTGCCCGCATCAGGTATGGTGCACCGACATGGTCCACCAGGACCTGACCACCGGCTTCCCGCTGTTCAACATGCTCAGCCACTGGAACGGCGGCCTGCAATGGAACCGCATCGAGCTGGAGGGCAGCTTCACCGTCCCGGCCTGCCCGAACCTGCGCTTCACCCCGTTCCCGCTGCGCAGCGCCGCGCCACCCTATTCCCCGCACCGCTTCGACCCGCACCCGGGCGATAACCTGGGCCTGAGGGTCGAGGACCTGCGCACCGGCGGCAAACTGTTCTATGCCCCCGGCCTGGGCCAGGTGGATGACACCCTGCTGGGCCACATGGCCGACGCCGACTGCCTGCTGGTGGACGGCACGCTGTGGGATGACGACGAAATGCAACGCCGTGGCGTCGGTACCCGTACTGGCCGCGAAATGGGCCACCTGTGCCAGAACGGCCCCGGCGGCATGCTGGAGGTGCTGGACGGCTTGAGCAAGCCGCGCAAGGTGCTGATCCACATCAACAACACCAACCCGATCCTCGACGAAGACTCGCCCGAGCGCGCCGAAGTGGTCCGTCGTGGCGTCGAAGTGGCCTACGACGGCATGAGTATCGAGCTGTAGGAGTGTGAGCATGACTGACACCAAGGCAATGTCCCCCGCCGAATTCGAGCAGGCCCTGCGGGCCAAGGGCGCCTATTACCACATCTACCACCCGTACCACGTGGCGATGTACGAAGGCCGCGCCACCCGCGAGCAGATCCAGGGCTGGGTGGCCAACCGGTTCTACTATCAGGTCAACATCCCCATGAAGGATGCGGCGATCCTGGCCAATTGCCCGGACCGCGAGGTACGCCGCGAGTGGATTCAGCGTCTGCTGGACCACGACGGCGCCCCGGGTGAAGACGGCGGTATCGAAGCCTGGTTGCGCCTGGGCCAGGCCGTGGGCCTGGATCCCGACCAGTTGCGCTCTCAGGAACTGGTGTTGCCTGGCGTGCGCTTTGCCGTGGACGCCTACGTCAACTTCGCTCGCCGTGCCAGTTGGCAGGAAGCGGCCAGCAGCTCGCTGACCGAGCTGTTCGCGCCACAGATCCACCAGTCGCGCCTGGACAGCTGGCCGCAGCACTACCCGTGGATCGACCCGGCCGGCTACGAATACTTCCGCACCCGCCTGGGCCAGGCCCGTCGTGATGTGGAGCATGGCCTGGCCATCACGCTGCAACACTACACCACGGCTGAAGGCCAGCAGCGCATGCTGGAAATTCTGCAGTTCAAACTGGACATTCTGTGGACCATGCTCGATGCCATGACCATGGCGTACGAACTGAACCGCCCGCCCTATCACAGCGTTACCGACCAGCGTGTCTGGCACAAGGGGATAGCCTTATGAGTTTCGACCGCAGCAAAACCCCGACCTGGCGCCCCGGCTATCGCTTCCAATACGAACCGGCGCAGAAAGGCCACGTACTGCTCTATCCTGAAGGGATGATCAAGCTCAACGACAGCGCCAGCGCCATTGGCGGTCTGATCGATGGCCAGCGCAGTGTCGCCGCCATCATCGCCGAGCTGGACAAGCAGTTCCCCGGCGTACCCGAGCTCGGTGCCGACATCGAGCAATTCATGGAGGTCGCTCGTGCAGAGCACTGGATCGAACTTGCCTGAGCTGCCGGCCAAGCCCGCGGTCGGCTTGCCCCTGTGGCTGCTGGCCGAGCTGACCTACCGCTGCCCGTTGCAGTGCCCGTACTGCTCCAACCCCCTGGACTTCGCGGCCCAGGGCAAGGAGCTGACGACCGAGCAATGGTTCAAGGTATTTCGTGAAGCCCGGGAAATGGGCGCTGCGCAGATCGGTTTCTCCGGCGGCGAACCGCTGGTGCGCCAGGACCTTGCAGAGCTGATCCACGAGGCGCGGCAACTGGGGTTCTACACCAACCTGATCACCTCCGGCATCGGCCTGACCGAACAGAAGATCGCCGACTTCAAGACCGCGGGCCTGGACCATATCCAGATCAGCTTCCAGGCCAGCGACGAGCAGGTGAACAACCTGCTGGCGGGTTCGAAAAAAGCCTTCAAGCAGAAACTTGAGATGGCCCGCGCCGTGAAAGCCCATGGCTACCCCATGGTGCTGAACTTCGTTACCCACCGGCACAACATCGACAAGATCGACCGCATCATCGAGCTGTGCATTGCCCTGGAAGCCGACTTCGTCGAGCTCGCTACCTGCCAGTTCTACGGCTGGGCCGAACTCAACCGGCTGGGCTTGCTGCCCACCAAGGAACAGCTGGTGCGGGCCGAACGCATCACCAATGAATACCGGGAAAAGCTGGCGGCCGAAGGTAACCCCTGCAAACTGATCTTCGTCACCCCGGATTACTACGAGGAGCGCCCCAAGGCCTGCATGAACGGCTGGGGCAGCATCTTCCTCACGGTGACCCCGGACGGCACCGCGTTGCCCTGCCACGGCGCCCGACAAATGCCGATCCAGTTTCCCAATGTGCGTGAGCACAGCATGCAGCACATCTGGTACGAGTCGTTCGGTTTCAACCGCTTCCGCGGCTATGACTGGATGCCCGAGCCGTGCCGCTCCTGCGACGAGAAAGAAAAGGACTTCGGTGGCTGTCGTTGCCAGGCATTCATGCTGACCGGCGATGCCAGTAATGCCGACCCTGTGTGCAGCAAATCCGCGGACCATGGGATCATTCTCAAGGCGCGGGAAGAATCCGAGACTGCCACTCAGACGATCGAACAACTGGCCTTCCGAAATGAACGAAACTCGAGAATCATCGCAAAAGCCTGACCTGTTCAGCGCCGCCCAGGCCGTGGCCGCCGGTACCGATTTCGCCGAACTGAAAGTCGGGCCCGCCGGCCTGTTCTGGAACGAATTCCGCCCCCAGGACGCCGCCTGCCGTATCTGGCACTGGCACGCCGGCCAGGCCCGCTGCCTGACGCCCGACGGTTTCAGCGTACGCAGCCGCGTGTATGAATACGGTGGTGGGTCATTTTGCCTGGTAGGTGACGGGTTGGTGTTCGTCAATGAAAGCGACCAGCAGCTCTACGCTCAGGCAACCGACGGCACTGCCCCGCGCCCGCTGACGGTAGGCCAATACCGCTACGGCGATGTGCAGCCGGCCGGTGAGCGTGTCCTGGCTGTGGAAGAAAGTCACGAACCCGAGCAGGTAGTGCACCGCCTGGTCAGCATCGCCTTGGCTGATGGCAAGCGCCAGGTGCTGGCCGAAGGCGCCGATTTCTACGCTTCCCCGACGCTGAGCGACGATGGCCAGCGCCTGGCCTGGATCGAATGGAGCCGGCCTCATCAACCCTGGACGAGCACCCGCCTGCTGACCGCCCGGCGGCTGGCGCCTGGCGAATGGAGCACCCCGCTCCAGCTGAACAGTGACGCTGAGCAGTCACTGCAACAGCCGCGCTTCGACACCCAGGGGCGGTTGCACTGCCTGTCTGACCTCGATGGCTACTGGCAACCGTGGGCCGAGACGGACCACGGCTGGGCTGCGTTGCCTGCGCAGCCCGCCGACCATGCCGGCGCCCCGTGGCAACTGGGTGCGTGTACCTGGCTGCCACTTCCCGACGGGCACTTCGTGGCCACCTGGTTCGACGATGGTTTTGCGCGGCTGGGCATTTGCGCGCGTGACGGCAAGGTCGAGGACTACAGCGGTGAATACACCCGTTTCCGCAGCCTGGCACTGGATGACAACCGCCTTTATGCCATTGCAGCTTCGGCCACCTCCCCGCCTGCCGTGGTTGCCATCGACCGGCACAGCCACCAGGCACGTATCCTGGCCGGTGGCGTGCTGCCATTGCCCGCCGACCAGGTCAGCCGCCCGCAACCGCTGCGCTATGCCAGTGGCGACGGCCATGCCCACGGTTTCTTCTACCCGGCCATGAACGGCGATAGCCAGCCACCCCTGGTAGTGTTCATCCACGGCGGCCCGACGTCGGCCTGCTATCCGGTATTCGACCCGCGCATCCAGTACTGGGCCCAGCGCGGCTTCGCCGTGGCCGACCTCAACTACCGTGGCAGCAGCAGCCACGGCCGTGCTTACCGCCAGGCCCTGCACCTGCGTTGGGGTGAAGCCGACGTGGAAGACGCCTGCGCAGTGGTCAGCCACCTGGCGGATCGCGGCCTGATCAATCCAGACCAGGCGTTCATCCGCGGCGGCAGCGCCGGTGGCTACACCACCCTGTGCGCGCTGGCGTTCCACGATGTGTTCCGCGCAGGCGCCAGCCTGTATGGCGTCAGCGACCCGCTGGCCCTGGCCAAGGCCACCCACAAGTTCGAAGGCGACTACCTGGACTGGCTGATCGGCGACCCGCAACGTGACGAAGCTCGCTATCGCGAGCGTACGCCGCTGTTTCACGCCAGCAACATCAAGGCCCCGGTCATCTTCTTCCAGGGCGAACTGGATGCCGTGGTGGTCCCCCGGCAAACCCGCGACATGCTCAAGGCCCTGCACGACAACGGCCTTGCGGCTGAAGCGCACTTCTACCCTGAAGAACGCCATGGCTTCCGCCAGGCGGCGAACCTGGCGCATGCCCTGGAACAGGAATGGGGGTTTTACAGACGGGTGATCGAAGCCTAGGGTCTGTATGAAATGTATTCCAGCGAAGGCAAGGCAAGGCGAAAACAGGCGAGGCGATCTCTTCTGAAAGCAATGCAGAACGTAAATGGCACCGGCAAATTTCGCGACGTACATGACTCGAAATGCACCGTTGTGCTCGCGAATGCGAACCTCACGTACCCCAGCACCTGCTGAACCGAATGGCTTCCAATCGTCAGGCTCCTACTCAAGGAAGCGGCACGTATAAAATTTTATACCGGCCACTTTTTCTTGGCGCAAACATAATAGGCCTCGATCTCAAAGAAGAACGAAGCCTATTTGAACTGACTGAAACCGTATGTAAGGCGAATCCTGGATTTAGGTGGGCCCTTTCCTAGCCCTCCAATGATTAACGTTTGGCGATGATGTAAACCGCATGCACGATTCCGGGGATGTAGCCGCACAGGGTCAGCAGGATGTTGAGCCAGAACGCCCCGCCAAAACCGACTTGCAGGAAAACGCCCAGCGGAGGCAACAGAATGGCGATGATGATGCGGATGAAGTCCATGGTACGGCTCCTGGAGATTGATACCTGATTGACATCACTGCTACCGAAGTCGTTCCACCGAATTCCAGCGTTGGCGGTGTGGGGCTGGCGGGCCCCTTCCCGAGCTTCGCCCGGTCCCACAGGGTTGCCACGGTCCGTTGCTACGAGGCATTTATTCAGGGCAAAAGAAAACCCCGCCGGAGCGGGGTTTTTCAGACTGTATCCTGACATCCATTTCCGCCCACCGTCCTGTGGCGGGTTCCTTACGTGTCCGTGTTCTGCTTGGCGCTTCCTGCGCGACGTCCATGGAGCAATAGTACCCATGGATCCAGCCTGCCGGTATCGCCGAACACCGCCACGCAATGTAGGAAAATGCTTACATTCTAGAACTGCTCCGCGTCCAGCAGGAACAGCGATTCGCTACCTGCCTTCACCGACGCGGTCAGCGAATGAATGCGCGGCAACAGGCGGGCGAAATAGAAGCGGGCAGTACCCAGTTTGCTCGCATAGAAATCCTCCTGCCCCTCCTTGCCCAGTGCCGCCTTGGCCATCAGTGCCCACATGTAGGCGTAGGCGGTATAACCAAACACATGCAGGTATTCCACCGATGCCGCGCCGATCTCGTTGGGGTCATTTTTCACCCGGTCCAGCAGCCAGGCGGTGAGGTCGTCGAGGTTGCCCAGCGCGGCGGCCAGCGGCTGGGTGAACTCGCGCAACTGCGGGGCCGCAGTCTGGATGAAGTGACGAATCTCATCGGCAAACAACTGGTAGAAGGCGCCACCACTGCCGATGACCTTGCGCCCGACCAGGTCCAGGGCCTGAATACCGTTGGTACCCTCGTAGATCTGGGTAATGCGCACGTCACGCACCAGTTGCTCCTGGCCCCACTCGCGGATAAATCCGTGGCCGCCGAACACCTGCTGGCCATGAACCGTGGTTTCCAGGCCCAGGTCGGTCAGGAACGCCTTGGCCACCGGCGTCAGCAGCGCTACCAGGTCCTCGGCACGCTTGCGCGTGGCCGGGTCTTCGCTGTATTTGGCGGTGTCCAGTTGCATGGCCACATAGGTGGAGAATGCCCGGCCGCCTTCGTTGCAGGCCTTCATGGTCAGCTCGCCCCACTCCTTGTTCAACTGGGCCAGCGGGGTCACGAATTCATTGACCGCTTCGTTGCCTTCGTTGGCCTGACAGAACTTGTGGACGATCTTGGTGAAGCTTTTCAGGGCTTCGCCTTGAGTCATCAGCACTTTGCGGCCCAGCAGGTCCAGGGCCTGAATGCCGGTGGTGCCTTCGTACAGCATGGAGATGCGGCTGTCGCGAACGTTCTGCTCCATGCCCCATTCGGCGATGAAGCCATGACCGCCGTAGATCTGCACGCCGTGGTTGGCGGCTTCGAAGCCCACTTCGGTCATGAACGCCTTGGCGATCGGGGTCATGAAGGCCAGCAGTGCGTCGGCCTTTTTCTTCGCTTCTTCGTCGGTACCGTACTTGACGATATCCACCTGCTTGGCCGTGAAGTAGACCATGGCACGGTTACCTTCGGCGAAGGCCTTCATGGTCAGCAGCATGCGGCGCACATCAGGGTGCACGATGATCGGGTCGGCGGCCTTGTCGGGCGCTTTCGGGCCAGTCAGGGAGCGCATCTGCAGGCGGTCGCGGGCGTATTTCAAGCCGCCCTGAAACGCCACTTCGGCATGGGCCAGGCCTTGCAGCGCAGTCCCCAGGCGAGCGGTGTTCATGAAGGTGAACATGCAGTTCAGCCCCTTGTTCGCCGGGCCGATCAGGAAGCCGGTGGCCGCGTCGAAGTTCATCACGCAGGTGGCGTTGCCGTGGATACCCATCTTGTGTTCGATGGAACCGCAGGTGACCGCGTTACGCTCGCCCAGGCTACCGTCTGCGTTGGGCACGAACTTGGGCACGATGAACAGCGAGATGCCTTTGGTGCCGGCCGGCGCATCGGGCAGGCGGGCCAGCACGATGTGAACGATATTATCGGCCATGTCGTGTTCACCGGCCGAGATGAAGATCTTGGTGCCGGTGACTTTGTAGGAACCATCGGCCTGGGGCTCGGCCCGGGTGCGGATGATGCCCAGGTCGGTCCCGGCGTGGGCCTCCGTCAGGCACATGGAACCGGCCCAGGTGCCGGCGTACATGTTAGGCAGGTAGGTGGCCTTGAGTTCTTCACTGGCATGAGCGTTGAGCGAGAGGCAGGCGCCGGCCGTCAGCATCGGGTACAGGCCGAAAGCCAGGCTGCTGGAGTTGACCATTTCCTCGACCTGGGCGGACACCGCCTTGGGCATCCCCATGCCGCCATATTGCGGGTCGCCGCCCACGCCCACCCAGCCGCCTTCGGCGTACGTCTGGTACGCCTGGGGAAAACCGGTGGGGGTGGTTACCACGGTGTCTTTCCAGTGGCAGCCCTCCTCATCGGAGGCGCGGTTCAGGGGCGCGATGCTGCGGCTGGTCACCTTGCCGGCCTCTTCGAGGATTGCCTCGACCGTCTCAGCGTCGGCTACTTCGGCCAGGCCCGGTAGCTGAGCCCAGAGGCTGGCGACATCGAAAACTTCATTGAGGACGAAGCGCATATCGCGCAGGGGCGCTTTGTAGTCAGCCATGGCAACCTCGCAAAAAGGAGTTGGGACAGAGGATGAATCCAGTGTAACCCAACAACTTTTGCGACACATAGGGTCGTCATGTGACCATATGGTCAACCGTGGTCACATCAGGCTGCGGCGTTGCGCACGGCCCCCCTGCGAGTCTGCCCATAGCCCATCACGCAGTTGCGCCCCGCGCCCTTGGCGCTGTAAAGCGCTTCGTCGGCGGACTTGAGCACCTGTTCAGGTGTGCGGTGTTCGACCAGCCGTTCGGCGACGCCAATGCTGATGGTCACCGACACGGCGGATGCCCCAGGCCCCGAGCGGCGCTGGCGGCCCTGCTTGTCATCCTGTGGGCGGTTCTCGGGGTTGCGCAGTTGTATGGAATAGTTGGCGATGACTTCGCGAATGGCTTCCAGGTGCGGCATGCACTCTTCCATGGTCTTGCCGGCGAACACCAGGGCGAACTCCTCACCCCCGTAGCGGTAGGCCCGCCCGCCACCGGTGACCTTGCCGAGCTTGCTGGCCACCAGCCGCAACACCTGGTCACCCACGTCGTGCCCATGGGTGTCGTTGAATTTCTTGAAATGGTCGACGTCGGTCATCGCCAGCACATAGTTGCGCCCCAGGCGCTGCATGCGCTCGTTCAGTGCACGGCGCCCGGGCAGGCCGGTCAGCTCGTCACGGAAGGCCATCTGGTAAGCCTCGTGGGCCACCGCCGCGGCAATCATCAGCATCACCTGGCTGCACATGATGTTCAGGGTGAACGGCAGGATGAAGGTCTTGGGCAGCATCCAGAACAGGCCAACCAGCCCCACCAGTTGCGCGGCGTGAAGCGGCCGTGGTTCGCGCAGGTATTGCACCACCAGCAGCACGAAGGCCAGAAAGAACATCGGGTACGCCAACTGGATCAAACTCATCCACTGGCCGTGCAACGAGGGCCAGCGTATTTCCGCCAGCCAGTTGAGCAACGGTACCGGAAAGCTCTGCTCCAGGCCCAGCGCGGTGCTGCCCACCGCCAGCAGCACGGCGAAGCGGGCGACCATGTCCTGGAACAGATGCGTGCGCTCCTGCCACGCGCCAAACAGCCCGAACAGGGCGGGCAACAGCAGGCAGCACAGATGGAACACCACGGCGGCGTCTTCGCGCACCCGGCCATTATCGCGGTAGAAGTCGGTCTGGGTGTCCAGCAGGTAATAGGCGATGTACACCGTGACCATCAGGAACAGCTCGCGCTGGCGGCGGTAGACCGCGCAGTAGGCACCGCCGAGCAACAGCACCAGGGTAGGCAGCACGTTGAACAGAGAGGTGAAGAAGACGTTCAGGTCTCTTACGTAGGCAGCCGCCAACCCCGCAAGCAACAAGAGCAGCGATGGCAGGAAATGGCTGATTCGAAAAGCGGATAAACGCAGCAAAAGGTGGGGTCCGATACGATGGCAAGGTCATGGCATTGTGCCTGCAACTGTATCGGCCATTGTTACGAATGCTTAATGATTAAACTCGATTTATTGGCGCCAATTAAACATTTCTTCCATGAAAAAGCCGCTACCCGAGGGCAGCGGCTTTTTGAGCGCAGCGGCAAACCTCAGTAGCTGAGGCCGAAATGCTCTTCGTTCATGTCCATCAGGTTGCTGGCACCTGACAAAATGGCCGCCACGTGCGTGCGGGTACGCGGCAGGATGCGCTGGAAGTAGAAGCGCGCGGTCTGCAGCTTGGCGGTGTAGAACGCCTCTTCACTGGTGCCGGCTGCCAGTTTCTCGGCTGCCAGGCGGGCCATCTCAGCCCAGAAGTAGGCCAGGCAGGCGTAGCCGGAGTACATCAGGTAGTCCACCGACGCGGCGCCCACTTCCTCGCGGTCCTTCATGGCCGCCATGCCGATCTTCATGGTCAGCTCGCCCCACTCCTTGTTCAACTGGGCCAGCGGGGTCACGAATTCATTGACCGCTTCGTTGCCTTCGTTGGCCTGACAGAACTTGTGGACGATCTTGGTGAAGCTTTTCAGGGCTTCGCCTTGAGTCATCAGCACTTTGCGGCCCAGCAGGTCCAGGGCCTGAATGCCGGTGGTGCCTTCGTACAGCATGGAGATGCGGCTGTCGCGAACGTTCTGCTCCATGCCCCATTCGGCGATGAAGCCATGACCGCCGTAGATCTGCACGCCGTGGTTGGCGGCTTCGAAGCCCACTTCGGTCATGAACGCCTTGGCGATCGGGGTCATGAAGGCCAGCAGTGCGTCGGCCTTTTTCTTCGCTTCTTCGTCGGTACCGTACTTGACGATATCCACCTGCTTGGCCGTGAAGTAGACCATGGCACGGTTACCTTCGGCGAAGGCCTTCATGGTCAACAGCATGCGGCGCACGTCAGGGTGCACGATGATCGGGTCGGCGACCTTGTCCTTGGCTTTCAGGCCAGTGGGCGAACGGCTTTGCAGGCGGTCGCGGGCGTATTCGACGGCATTCTGGTACGAGCGCTCGGCCGAGGCCAGGCCCTGGATGCCAACGCCCAGACGCTCGTAATTCATCATGGTGAACATGGCCGCCAGGCCCTTGTTCGGCTCGCCGACCAGGTAACCAACCGCGGCATCGAAGTTCATCACGCAGGTGGCCGACGCCTGGATGCCCATCTTGTGCTCGATGGAACCGCAGCTCACGCTGTTGCGCTCACCCAGGCTGCCATCGGCGTTGACCATGAACTTGGGCACCAGGAACAGCGAAATGCCCTTGGGCCCGGCCGGGGCGTCCGGCAGCTTGGCCAGTACCAGGTGAATGATGTTCTCGGTAAGGTCGTGCTCGCCGCCGGTGATGAAGATCTTGGTGCCGGTGACTTTGTAGGAACCATCGGCCTGGGGCTCGGCCCGGGTGCGGATGATGCCCAGGTCGGTCCCGGCGTGGGCCTCCGTCAGGCACATGGAACCGGCCCAGGTGCCGGCGTACATGTTAGGCAGGTAGGTGGCCTTGAGTTCTTCACTGGCATGAGCGTTGAGCGAGAGGCAGGCGCCGGCCGTCAGCATCGGGTACAGGCCGAAAGCCAGGCTGCTGGAGTTGACCATTTCCTCGACCTGGGCGGACACCGCCTTGGGCATCCCCATGCCGCCATATTGCGGGTCGCCGCCCACGCCCACCCAGCCGCCTTCGGCGTACGTCTGGTACGCCTGGGGAAAACCGGTGGGGGTGGTTACCACGGTGTCTTTCCAGTGGCAGCCCTCCTCATCGGAGGCGCGGTTCAGGGGCGCGATGCTGCGGCTGGTCACCTTGCCGGCCTCTTCGAGGATTGCCTCGACCGTCTCAGCGTCGGCTACTTCGGCCAGGCCCGGTAGCTGAGCCCAGAGGCTGGCGACATCGAAAACTTCATTGAGGACGAAGCGCATATCGCGCAGGGGCGCTTTGTAGTCAGCCATGGCAACCTCGCAAAAAGGAGTTGGGACAGAGGATGAATCCAGTGTAACCCAACAACTTTTGCGACACATAGGGTCGTCATGTGACCATATGGTCAACCCTGGTCACATCAGGCTGCGGCGTTGCGCACGGCCCCCCTGCGGGTCTGCCCGTAGCCCATCACGCAGTTGCGCCCCGCGCCCTTGGCGCTGTAAAGCGCTTCGTCGGCGGACTTGAGCACCTGTTCAGGTGTGCGGTGTTCGACCAGCCGTTCGGCGACGCCAATGCTGATGGTCACCGACACGGCGGATGCCCCAGGCCCCGAGCGGCGCTGGCGGCCCTGCTTGTCATCCTGTGGGCGGTTCTCGGGGTTGCGCAGTTGTATGGAATAGTTGGCGATGACTTCGCGAATGGCTTCCAGGTGCGGCATGCACTCTTCCATGGTCTTGCCGGCGAACACCAGGGCGAACTCCTCACCCCCGTAGCGGTAGGCCCGCCCGCCACCGGTGACCTTGCCGAGCTTGCTGGCCACCAGCCGCAACACCTGGTCACCCACGTCGTGCCCATGGGTGTCGTTGAATTTCTTGAAATGGTCGACGTCGGTCATCGCCAGCACATAGTTGCGCCCCAGGCGCTGCATGCGCTCGTTCAGTGCACGGCGCCCGGGCAGGCCGGTCAGCTCATCACGGAAGGCCATCTGGTAAGCCTCGTGGGCCACCGCCGCGGCAATCATCAGCATCACCTGGCTGCACATGATGTTCAGGGTGAACGGCAGGATGAAGGTCTTGGGCAGCATCCAGAACAGGCCGACCAGCCCCACCAGTTGCGCGGCGTGAAGCGGCCGTGGTTCGCGCAGGTATTGCACCACCAGCAGCACGAAGGCCAGAAAGAACATCGGGTACGCCAACTGGATCAAACTCATCCACTGGCCGTGCAACGAGGGCCAGCGTATTTCCGCCAGCCAGTTGAGCAACGGTACTGGAAAGCTCTGCTCCAGGCCCAGCGCGGTGCTGCCCACCGCCAGCAGCACGGCGAAGCGGGCGACCATGTCCTGGAACAGATGCGTGCGCTCCTGCCACGCGCCAAACAGCCCGAACAGGGCGGGCAACAGCAGGCAGCACAGATGGAACACCACGGCGGCGTCTTCGCGCACCCGGCCATTATCGCGGTAGAAGTCGGTCTGGGTGTCCAGCAGGTAATAGGCGATGTACACCGTGACCATCAGGAACAGCTCGCGCTGGCGGCGGTAGACCGCGCAGTAGGCACCGCCGAGCAACAGCACCAGGGTAGGCAGCACGTTGAACAGAGAGGTGAAGAAGACGTTCAGGTCTCTTACGTAGGCAGCCGCCAACCCCGCAAGCAACAAGAGCAGCGATGGCAGGAAATGGCTGATTCGAAAAGCGGATAAACGCAGCAAAAGGTGGGGTCCGATACGATGGCAAGGTCATGGCATTGTGCCTGCAACTGTATCGGCCATTGTTACGAATGCTTAATGATTAAACTCGATTTATTGGCGCCAATTAAACATTTCTTCCATGAAAAAGCCGCTACCCGAGGGCAGCGGCTTTTTGAGCGCAGCGGCAAACCTCAGTAGCTGAGGCCGAAATGCTCTTCGTTCATGTCCATCAGGTTGCTGGCACCCGACAGAATGGCCGCCACGTGCGTGCGGGTACGCGGCAGGATGCGCTGGAAGTAGAAGCGTGCGGTCTGCAGCTTGGCGGTGTAGAACGCCTCTTCACTGGTGCCGGCTGCCAGTTTCTCGGCTGCCAGGCGGGCCATCTCAGCCCAGAAGTAGGCCAGGCAGGCGTAGCCGGAGTACATCAGGTAGTCCACCGACGCGGCGCCCACTTCCTCGCGGTCCTTCATGGCCGCCATGCCGATCTTCATGGTCAGCTCGCCCCACTCCTTGTTCAACTGGGCCAGCGGGGTCACGAATTCATTGACCGCTTCGTTGCCTTCGTTGGCCTGACAGAACTTGTGGACGATCTTGGTGAAGCTTTTCAGGGCTTCGCCTTGAGTCATCAGCACTTTACGGCCCAGCAGGTCCAGGGCCTGAATGCCGGTGGTGCCTTCGTACAGCATGGAGATGCGGCTGTCGCGAACGTTCTGCTCCATGCCCCATTCAGCGATGAAGCCATGACCGCCGTAGATCTGCACGCCGTGGTTGGCGGCTTCGAAGCCCACTTCGGTCATGAACGCCTTGGCGATCGGGGTCATGAAGGCCAGCAGTGCGTCGGCCTTTTTCTTCGCTTCTTCGTCGGTACCGTACTTGACGATATCCACCTGCTTGGCCGTGAAGTAGACCATGGCACGGTTACCTTCGGCGAAGGCCTTCATGGTCAGCAGCATGCGGCGCACATCAGGGTGCACGATGATCGGGTCGGCGGCCTTGTCGGGCGCTTTCGGGCCAGTCAGGGAGCGCATCTGCAGGCGGTCGCGGGCGTATTTCAAGCCGCCCTGAAACGCCACTTCGGCATGGGCCAGGCCTTGCAGCGCAGTCCCCAGGCGAGCGGTGTTCATGAAGGTGAACATGCAGTTCAGCCCCTTGTTCGCCGGGCCGATCAGGAAGCCGGTGGCCGCGTCGAAGTTCATCACGCAGGTGGCCGACGCCTGGATGCCCATCTTGTGCTCGATGGAACCGCAGCTCACGCTGTTGCGCTCACCCAGGCTGCCATCGGCGTTGACCATGAACTTGGGCACCAGGAACAGCGAAATGCCCTTGGGCCCGGCCGGGGCGTCCGGCAGCTTGGCCAGTACCAGGTGAATGATGTTCTCGGTAAGGTCGTGCTCGCCGCCGGTGATGAAGATCTTGGTGCCGCTGACCTTGTAGCTACCGTCGGCCTGGGGCTCGGCCCGGGTGCGGATGATGCCCAGGTCGGTCCCGGCGTGGGCCTCCGTCAGGCACATGGAACCGGCCCAGGTGCCGGCGTACATGTTAGGCAGGTAGGTGGCCTTGAGTTCTTCACTGGCATGAGCGTTGAGCGAGAGGCAGGCGCCGGCCGTCAGCATCGGGTACAGGCCGAAAGCCAGGCTGCTGGAGTTGACCATTTCCTCGACCTGGGCGGACACCGCCTTGGGCATCCCCATGCCGCCATATTGCGGGTCGCCGCCCACGCCCACCCAGCCGCCTTCGGCGTACGTCTGGTACGCCTGGGGAAAACCGGTGGGGGTGGTTACCACGGTGTCTTTCCAGTGGCAGCCCTCCTCATCGGAGGCGCGGTTCAGGGGCGCGATGCTGCGGCTGGTCACCTTGCCGGCCTCTTCGAGGATTGCCTCGACCGTCTCAGCGTCGGCTACTTCGGCCAGGCCCGGTAGCTGAGCCCAGAGGCTGGCGACATCGAAAACTTCATTGAGGACGAAGCGCATATCGCGCAGGGGCGCTTTGTAGTCAGCCATGGCAACCTCGCAAAAAGGAGTTGGGACAGAGGATGAATCCAGTGTAACCCAACAACTTTTGCGACACATAGGGTCGTCATGTGACCATATGGTCAACCCTGGTCACATCAGGCTGCGGCGTTGCGCACGGCCCCCCTGCGGGTCTGCCCGTAGCCCATCACGCAGTTGCGCCCCGCGCCCTTGGCGCTGTAAAGCGCTTCGTCGGCGGACTTGAGCACCTGTTCAGGTGTGCGGTGTTCGACCAGCCGTTCGGCGACGCCAATGCTGATGGTCACCGACACGGCGGATGCCCCAGGCCCCGAGCGGCGCTGGCGGCCCTGCTTGTCATCCTGTGGGCGGTTCTCGGGGTTGCGCAGTTGTATGGAATAGTTGGCGATGACTTCGCGAATGGCTTCCAGGTGCGGCATGCACTCTTCCATGGTCTTGCCGGCGAACACCAGGGCGAACTCCTCACCCCCGTAGCGGTAGGCCCGCCCGCCACCGGTGACCTTGCCGAGCTTGCTGGCCACCAGCCGCAACACCTGGTCACCCACGTCGTGCCCATGGGTGTCGTTGAATTTCTTGAAATGGTCGACGTCGGTCATCGCCAGCACATAGTTGCGCCCCAGGCGCTGCATGCGCTCGTTCAGTGCACGGCGCCCGGGCAGGCCGGTCAGCTCATCACGGAAGGCCATCTGGTAAGCCTCGTGGGCCACCGCCGCGGCAATCATCAGCATCACCTGGCTGCACATGATGTTCAGGGTGAACGGCAGGATGAAGGTCTTGGGCAGCATCCAGAACAGGCCAACCAGCCCCACCAGTTGCGCGGCGTGAAGCGGCCGTGGTTCGCGCAGGTATTGCACCACCAGCAGCACGAAGGCCAGAAAGAACATCGGGTACGCCAACTGGATCAAACTCATCCACTGGCCGTGCAACGAGGGCCAGCGTATTTCCGCCAGCCAGTTGAGCAACGGTACTGGAAAGCTCTGCTCCAGGCCCAGCGCGGTGCTGCCCACCGCCAGCAGCACGGCGAAGCGGGCGACCATGTCCTGGAACAGATGCGTGCGCTCCTGCCACGCGCCAAACAGCCCGAACAGGGCGGGCAACAGCAGGCAGCACAGATGGAACACCACGGCGGCGTCTTCGCGCACCCGGCCATTATCGCGGTAGAAGTCGGTCTGGGTGTCCAGCAGGTAATAGGCGATGTACACCGTGACCATCAGGAACAGCTCGCGCTGGCGGCGGTAGACCGCGCAGTAGGCACCGCCGAGCAACAGCACCAGGGTAGGCAGCACGTTGAACAGAGAGGTGAAGAAGACGTTCAGGTCTCTTACGTAGGCAGCCGCCAACCCCGCAAGCAACAAGAGCAGCGATGGCAGGAAATGGCTGATTCGAAAAGCGGATAAACGCAGCAAAAGGTGGGGTCCGATACGATGGCAAGGTCATGGCATTGTGCCTGCAACTGTATCGGCCATTGTTACGAATGCTTAATGATTAAACTCGATTTATTGGCGCCAATTAAACAGTTCTTCCATGAAAAAGCCGCTACCCGAGGGCAGCGGCTTTTTGAGCGCAGCGGCAAACCTCAGTAGCTGAGGCCGAAATGCTCTTCGTTCATGTCCATCAGGTTGCTGGCACCTGACAAAATGGCCGCCACGTGCGTGCGGGTACGCGGCAGGATGCGCTGGAAGTAGAAGCGCGCGGTCTGCAGCTTGGCGGTGTAGAACGCCTCTTCACTGGTGCCGGCTGCCAGTTTCTCGGCTGCCAGGCGGGCCATCTCAGCCCAGAAGTAGGCCAGGCAGGCGTAGCCGGAGTACATCAGGTAGTCCACCGACGCGGCGCCCACTTCCTCGCGGTCCTTCATGGCCGCCATGCCGATCTTCATGGTCAGCTCGCCCCACTCCTTGTTCAACTGGGCCAGCGGGGTCACGAATTCATTGACCGCTTCGTTGCCTTCGTTGGCCTGACAGAACTTGTGGACGATCTTGGTGAAGCTTTTCAGGGCTTCGCCTTGAGTCATCAGCACTTTACGGCCCAGCAGGTCCAGGGCCTGAATACCGTTGGTACCCTCGTAGATCTGGGTAATGCGCACGTCACGCACCAGTTGCTCCTGGCCCCACTCGCGGATAAATCCGTGGCCGCCGAACACCTGCTGGCCATGAACCGTGGTTTCCAGGCCCAGGTCGGTCAGGAACGCCTTGGCCACCGGCGTCAGCAGCGCTACCAGGTCCTCGGCACGCTTGCGCGTGGCCGGGTCTTCGCTGTATTTGGCGGTGTCCAGTTGCATGGCCACATAGGTGGAGAATGCCCGGCCGCCTTCGTTGCAGGCCTTCATGGTCAACAGCATGCGGCGCACGTCCGGGTGCACGATGATCGGGTCGGCGACCTTGTCGGGCGCTTTCGGGCCAGTCAGGGAGCGCATCTGCAGGCGGTCGCGGGCGTATTCGACGGCATTCTGGTACGAGCGCTCGGCCGAGGCCAGGCCCTGGATGCCAACGCCCAGACGCTCGTAATTCATCATGGTGAACATGGCCGCCAGGCCCTTGTTCGGCTCGCCGACCAGGTAACCAACCGCGGCATCGAAGTTCATCACGCAGGTGGCCGACGCCTGGATGCCCATCTTGTGCTCGATGGAACCGCAGCTCACGCTGTTGCGCTCACCCAGGCTGCCATCGGCGTTGACCATGAACTTGGGCACCAGGAACAGCGAAATGCCCTTGGGCCCGGCCGGGGCGTCCGGCAGCTTGGCCAGTACCAGGTGAATGATGTTCTCGGTAAGGTCGTGCTCGCCGCCGGTGATGAAGATCTTGGTGCCGGTGACTTTGTAGGAACCATCGGCCTGGGGCTCTGCCTTGGTACGCAGCATGCCCAGGTCGGTACCGCAATGCGGCTCGGTCAGGCACATGGTGCCGGTCCATTCACCTGATACCAGTTTGGTCAGGTAGGCGTCCTGCTGCTCGGGCGTGCCGTGCTCGGAAATGGTGTTCATCGCGCCATGGGACAGGCCGGGGTACATGCCCCACGACCAGTTGGCCTCGCCAACCATTTCACTGACCGCCAGGCCCAGCGATTCGGGCAACCCCTGGCCGCCATGGGCGACGTCGTGGGCCAGGCTTGGCCAGCCGCCTTCCACGAACTGCTTGTAGGCTGCCTTGAAGCCGGTCGGCGTCTTCACGCCCGACTCGCTCCAGGTGCAGCCTTCGGTGTCACCCACCCTGTTCAACGGCGCCAGTACCTGCTCACAAAACTTCGCGCCTTCCTCGAGGATGGCGTCGACCATGTCCGGGGTAGCGTCCTGGCAAGCCGGCAGGCTCTGATAGTGCGCTTCATAACCAAGCAGTTCGTCACGTACGAAGCGAATATCACGCAAGGGGGCCTTGTAGTCAGGCATAGCGATAAACCTCTGCTGATGAAACAGGAATGTGTGACCGCAACAGGCCAACTCGCGATTGTCGGCTCTCTGTCAAACAGGTGTTTGAAACATACGTTTACGCCGAAAAGTTGTCAAGCCTCGTTCATCCCAGACTACACCCGGCGTGCGACGAATGCGCGCAGCCGGGCGCGCCACAAGCCTGCAAAGGTGTGGTGAATGAGGGGAGATCAGGGAGATGAGGTGCAAACGGCATGTGGGAGCTGGCAACCAGCTCCCGCAGATCAGGCGTAGGTGTCGATCAGCGTGCCAAGAGTTTCGTTGGCGGCATGGGTCACTTTCAGGCCGGCTTCGACCTGCAGCTTGCCCTGGGTCAGTTCCACGGCGCTGCCGGCCAGGTCTTGCTGGCTGCGGTCCACCGACAGCACTTGCTGGGCCTGCAGGTTGGTGGACTGGTTGCTCACCGCCGGGCGGTCAACCGAGTTGCTGGCGATCTGGCTGGCAGCCTGATCAACGCGGGCAAGGCCGTTCTGCACAGCGCTCAGGCCTGCGTAATAGGCGCTGCCTCCTGAGATTTGCATGGTCGAACTCCGGGGATGGATAGGGTAATGGCCGATATTGAAGCAGAGTGTGTCAAAAAACACACGTCAAAAACCCTAATGGCACATTGCCTAGCCCATAGCCAAAGCTAATCCAGCAGGTCCAGTTGCAGGTGCTCTGCCACCATGGCGGCAGAGATCCCCTTGAGCCGAGGCACCCGCCCCAGGCATGGGGCAGGCAGGCATTCGGCCAGGGTCGCGAGGTTTTCTTCCAGCCGGGAAGTACGGGCATCAATGACGTTCGCCACCCAGCCCGCCAGCTGCAGGCCGTCGCGGGCGATGGCCTCGGCAGTCAGCAGCGCGTGGTTGATACAGCCCAGGCGTACACCCACCACCAGAATGACCGGAAGCTTCAGGGCAATGGCCAGGTCAGACAGGTTGGCCTGGCCGGACAACGGCACGCGCCAGCCACCCGCCCCCTCGATCAGGGTGAAGTCCGCCCCGTGAGCCAGAATATCGCGCATCGGCGCCAGCAAGCCGGGCACGCTCAGTGTCACGCCCGCTTCACGAGCCGCCAGGTGCGGGGCAATGGGCGGTTCGAAGGCGACCGGGTTGACCTGCTCGTAAGGCAACTGCAGCGAGCTTTCAGCGATCAATGCCAGGGCATCGGCATTACGCAGGCCCCGAGGCGTTACCTCGCAACCGGAAGCGACCGGCTTGGCCCCCAGAGTGCTGAGGCCGTTCAGGCGCGCTGCATGCAACAGGCCGGCGGCGATAGTGGTCTTGCCGACATCGGTATCGGTGCCGGCGATAAAGTAAGCTGGGCCCATCTCAGTTTCCCCCCTCCAGCGGTTTGCGCAGTACCGCGTAGACCACTTGATACGTGGCCGGCAAGCCTTGCGGCTGGCGGAATTGCTCGTAAGCCTGCAACAACCCGGTCATGCGTGCGCGCCCGGTCAACCCGCCCGGGCGGCCCGGGTTGAGGTTATGCGCACCCAATGCCTTGAGTTCATGGGTCAACCCACGCACATCAGGGTAGTACAAGACATGGGGAAGCTGTTCCAGGCACAGCACATCCAGGCCACTGGCAGCGCACAGGCGCTGGTAATCCTCGAAATGCCGGAAACGGTTGACGTGAACCATCCCGTCCACGGCCTGCCAGCTTTCGCGCAACTCGCCCAGGGTGCCCACGCACAGGCTGGCGAAGGCCATGACGCCGCCGGGCCGCAGGCTGCGGCGGCCCTCGGCAAGCACCGCGGGAAAGTCGCTGCACCACTGCACTGCCAGGCTGGAGAACAGCAGGTCCAGGCTTGCTTCGCGCAACGGCAGGCGCTCGGCATCACCCGCTACATAGGCCTGCGCACCACCCAGAGGCCTGGCGTGCTGGAGCATGCCCTCGGCAATGTCCACGGCCACTCCATAAGCCTCGGGCCAGGCCGCCGCCAAGGCTCGGCTGAAGTGGCCGGTGCCGCTGCCCAGGTCGACCCAGCGCCGAGGGTCCAGGCCCTCGGGCAGGCGCTCGATCAGGGCGGCGCCAACGGCGCGCTGCAACTCAGCGACGCTGTCATAGGTGGCCGCGGCACGGGAAAAGGAAGCCGCCACCTGACGCTTGTCCGGCAGGCTGCCGGGCAACGGTGGCGTGGACAGATCAGTCATCGGGGGACTCGTGCAGAAAGGCCTGGATGGCCGCCGCCAGTTCATGGGGGTCTTCCAGGGGGAAAGCGTGACTGGCTTCTTCAATGAGGCCAACTTCGACATCGGGCAGCAGCGCCAGGACGTCCGCGGCGGCCTCGATCGGCACCAGGGCATCGGCGCCGGCGTACAGGTGCAGCTGCGGCCCGCTGAAAGCGTGCAGGGCGTTGCGGATGTCCAGCTGTGCAAGCAGCTCCAGGCCATGCAACAAAGCCGCGGGCGAAACGGTGGGTGCGCTGGCTGCCAGCAGCTTCGACAGGGCTCGCGGATCGTCCGCTGCGCCTTGGGCGCATAGCAGGCTGAACCGCCTCAGCGTGGTCTTCAGGTCAAGGCTGCAACCGGCCAGGAAAGCGTCGAAGGTTTGCGCCGGCATCGCGTTGGGCCACTCGGCGCGAGCCACGAAGCAGGGGTTGCTGGCGAGGGTGATCAGCCCGCAGCAATGCTCGCCGCGCTGCGCGGCCAGCTCGGCGGCGAGCATGCCGCCCAACGACCAGCCGCCCAGCCAGCAGTCCGCCGGGATGCTCGCGTCGAGCGCCTCCAGCCAATCGGCCAACTCGCTGGTGCCCGGCTCGGGCAAGGGTTGGATCTGCACCTGAAGGCGCTCATCCAGCCCATGCAACGCGGCAACCAGGGGCTGCAAGGGCGCAGGGCCCATGCCCCAGCCTGGCAACAGAATCAGGCGGTCACGCATTGTTCGGCTCCAGCAGCGGATAACAGTCGGCCAATGCATTCAACAATAGCTGGACCTGCGCTTCACTGTGGGCCGCCGACAGGGTCACGCGCAAGCGTGCGCTGCCTGCTGGCACGGTAGGCGGGCGAATGGCGGTGACCATCAGGCCGCGCTCGCGCAGCATCTGCGACAGGCGTACGGCACGGCCGGCATCGCCGATGAGGATCGGCTGGATGGGCGTGAAGCTGTCCACCAGTCGCAGGCCGATCTGCTCGGCGCCATGGCGGAACTGGCGGATCAGGCTGGCCAGGTGCTCGCGGCGCCACTGCTCGCGGCGCAGCAACTCCAGACTCTTGAGCGTGGCGCAGGCCAGGGCCGGCGGCTGGCTGGTGGTGTAGATGTAGGGCCGAGCGAACTGCACCAGGGCCTCGATCAGGTCTTCACTGCCCGCGACAAAGGCACCGGCGGTACCGAATGCCTTGCCCAGGGTACCGACCAGTACTGGCACATCGTCGATGCCCAGGCCGTAGTGCTCGACAATGCCCGCGCCGTTGGCGCCCAGGGGGCCGAAGCCGTGAGCGTCGTCCACCATCAGCCACGCGCCCTTGGCCCGGGCAACCCTGGCCAGGGCCGGCAGGTCGGCGATGTCGCCGTCCATGCTGAATACCCCGTCGGTCACCACCAGCGTGTTGCCGGTGGCTTTCTCCAGGCGGTTGGCCAGGCTGGCCGCATCGTTATGCAGGTAGCGGTTGAAACGCGCACCGCTGAGCAGCCCGGCATCCAGCAGCGAAGCATGGTTGAGGCGGTCTTGCAGCACGGTGTCGCCCTGCCCCACCAACGCGGTTACCGCGCCGATGTTCGCCATGTAGCCGGTGGAAAACAGCAACGCCCGGGGGCGCCCGGTCAACTCGGCCAGGGCCAGCTCCAGATCATGGTGGGGGCCGCTGTGGCCTATCACCAGATGCGAGGCACCACCCCCCACGCCCCAGCGCTCGGCGCCGGCACGCCAGGCGGCGATTACGTCGGGGTGGTTGGCCAGGCCCAGGTAATCGTTGTTGCAGAAGGCCAGCAGGGGCTGGCCATCGACCACCACCTGCGGGCCCTGGGGGCTTTGCAGCAGCGGTCGCTGACGGTAGAGGTCGGCCGCGCGGCGTTCAGCCAGCCGCGTGCTGAGGTCGAAGGCCATCGGCGCTTACGCCGACGCGGCGTCGTAGAACAGCTCGCTGCTCTTCTGCTCGACCAGGGCCTGTTCGATGGCGGCCTGGTGCACTTCGTCGGCGTGCTCTTCGCGGGCTTCAGGCTTGATACCCAAGCGGGCGAACAGTGCCATGTCCTTGTCTGCTTGCGGGTTGGCGGTGGTCAACAGCTTGTCACCGTAGAAAATCGAGTTGGCACCGGCGAAGAACGCCAGGGCCTGCATCTGCTCGTTCATGGCCTCGCGGCCAGCGGACAGGCGCACATGGGATCGCGGCATCAGGATGCGAGCCACGGCCAGCATCCGGATGAAATCGAACGGGTCGACGTCTTCGGCGTTTTCCAGCGGCGTGCCAGCGACCTTCACCAGCATGTTGATGGGCACCGACTCCGGGTGCTCGGGCAGGTTGGCCAGCTGGATCAGCAGCCCGGCGCGGTCGTCCAGCGACTCGCCCATGCCCAGGATGCCACCCGAGCAGATCTTCATGCCCGCGTCGCGCACGTAGGCCAGCGTCTGCAAGCGCTCGCTGTAGGTGCGAGTGGTAATGATGCTGCCGTAAAACTCCGGTGAGGTGTCCAGGTTGTGGTTGTAGTAGTCCAGCCCGGCTTCCGCCAGGGCGGCGGTCTGCTCCTGGTCCAGCTTGCCCAGGGTCATGCAGGTTTCCAGGCCCATGGCTTTCACGCCCGCGACCATTTTCAGCACGTAGGGCATGTCCTTGGCCGACGGGTGCTTCCACGCCGCGCCCATGCAGAACCGGGTGGAACCGATGGCCTTGGCCCGCGCGGCCTCTTCCAGCACCTTCTGCACTTCCATCAGCTTTTCTTTTTCAAGGCCGGTGTTGTAGTGGCCCGACTGCGGGCAGTACTTGCAGTCTTCCGGGCAGGCGCCGGTCTTGATCGACAGCAGGGTCGACACCTGCACGCGGTTGGCATCGAAATGCGCCCGGTGCACGGTCTGGGCCTGGAACAGCAGGTCGTTGAAAGGCTGGGTGAACAGGGCCTTGACCTCGGCCAGGGTCCAGTCGTGACGAAGCGTTGCAGTTGTGCTGGCGCTCATGGGCGATTCCTTGGTTATGCTGGGGCTGGCGCCGGGACAAGGAAATGTCCACAGGCGCGACACGGTTAAACGGCATATTTAAGGAAGACGCATGTACTGTCAACCAGGTCACGGAAGGCTGGTTTACAACTGGCTAAAAAACAATCAATCGTGCTTGTTGTGCGATGAGCAAGCGGATCATCCCTACCCTCTGTGTGATGCCTGTGAAATGGAGCTCCCCTGGCTGCACGAACGGTGCCTGTGCTGCGCGTTGCCGCTGCCGATCGACGGCATGTTGTGCAAAACGTGCGCTCGGCGCCGGCCTCCGTTCCACCAGGTGGAGGTGCCCTGGCACTACGGTTTTCCAGTGGACAGCTTGATCAGCCGCTTCAAGCACCAGGCCCGCTGGCCATTGGGGCGCCTGTTGGCCGTGCTGCTGGGGCACTGGCTGCAGCAGCGATTCGACGATGGCCTTGCACGCCCTGACTGCCTGCTGCCGGTGCCCATGGGCCGCAAGCGTCTGCGCCAGAGGGGGTTCAACCAAGCGGCGATGCTGGCCCGCTGGCTAGGGCCGCAACTGGAGCTGGCAGTGGATGAACAGCTGATACTGCGCCCCCATGAAACCCGTGCCCAGCAGGAATTGGGCGCACGGCAACGCCAGCGCAACCTGCTGCAAGCCTTCACCCTGTGCCCGCGGCCTCGGGTTCAGGGCCGCCATTTCGCCTTGGTGGATGACGTGATGACCACCGGCGCCACGGCCAGGGCCCTCGCGAACCTGCTGCTGCGGGCTGGCGCTAGCCGGGTGGACGTCTATTGCCTGGCGCGCACACCCAAGCCGGGCAGTTCTTGACTTGGCGGGCCGCCGGGTTCACCGTCGTGCGCACTACAACATCGTCCGAAAGCACCCCATGCCCTTGCCCAGCCTGCTCACCCAGCACATCGCCCGCCGCCCACAGCGCATCACCCTGTTGCAGCACATCGCCGAACAGGGCTCCATTACCCGTGCCGCCAAGGCCGCGGGGCTGAGTTACAAGGGAGCCTGGGATGCCATCGATGAACTCAACAACCTGGCCCACAAGCCTCTGGTGGAGCGCGCGGTCGGTGGCAAAGGCGGCGGTGGCGCACGCTTGTCGGAAGAAGGCCAGCGCGTGCTGCGCCTGTACCAGCGTCTGCAGGCCCTGCAGGCCCAGGTGCTGGAAGCTGCCGAGGACGTCAGTGACCTGGACCTGCTCAGCCGCCTGATGCTGCGCACCAGTGCCCGCAACCAGTTGCAGGGCACGGTGTGCGGTATCACGGCCCAGGGCCGCAATGACTTGATAGACCTGGACCTGGGTGCCGGGCTGTGCCTGAGTGCGCAAATCACCCACGAAAGCACCGACAACCTGGAACTGGCCGACGGCGTGCAGGTGCTGGCGTTGATCAAGGCCGGCTGGTTGCGTCTGCACGACGCTGCCGGCCCGGTGCCAACGGGTGAAAACGGTCTGGTGGGCCGCGTGGAGCAAGTGATCGACGACCCGCACGGCCCGACCGAGGTGCGCGTCGGCCTGGCCAATGGGCAGACGCTCTGCGCGCTGGAAGAGGCAGCGCGGGTGGAAGACCTGGGGCTGGCCGCGGGCAAGGACGTATTGGTGTCGTTCGCGCCAGGGTTCGTATTGCTGGGGACGCCCCTCTGACCTTGCCGAGCCCTGCGGGATTGTTGCGAGATATGTATTGCAACACGCCTGTCACACCGCCTGCCTAGCGTGATGCCCCTGACCCGCAGGGAGCCTGATTCATGCACCTACTACAAGACCAAGAACCCACCGACCTCGAACACCTGACCGGCCTGACCCGCCGCGGTTTTCTCGGCGCTGGCGCCCTGGGTGGCGCCGCGCTGTTCCTGGGCGGCAGCCTGCTCAGCCGCAGCGTTAACGCCGCCTTCAGCAGCAGCCCACTGATGGGTTTCGCCGGCATTCCCGCCGCCACCGCCGACAGTGTCAGCCTGCCGCCCGGCTACAAGGCATCGGTATTGATCAGCTGGGGGCAGCCGCTGCACGCCAACGGCCCCGCGTTCGACGCCAGCGGCCACGGCAGTGCCGCAGACCAGGAACGGCAATTCGGCGACAACAATGACGGCATGAGCCTGTTCCCCTTCAAGGACGACCCCGACCGCGCCCTGCTGGCAATCAATAACGAATACACCAACTATCGCTACCTGTACGCCCACGGCGGCAGGCCGCAGTCCCCCGAGGAGGTGCGCAAGGCCCTGGCCAGCGAAGGGGTATCGGTGATCGAGGTGCATCGCCAGGGCGGCCATTGGCAGTTCGTTCAGGGCTCCCCCTACAACCGCCGCATCCATGGCAATTCACCCATCGATTTCAGCGGCCCAGCCGCCGGCAACCCACTGCTCAAGACCAGCGCCGACCCCGAAGGCCGGCGCGTGCTTGGCACCTTCCAGAACTGCGCCAATGGCAAGACGCCCTGGGGCACCTACCTGACGTGCGAAGAAAACTTCAGCGACTGTTTCGGCAGCAGCAACGCCACCCAGGCGTTCAATGCCGCGCAGAAACGCTACGGCGCCAGCGTCACCAGCAAGGAGGTCGATTGGCACCCCCACGACCCGCGGTTCGACATGGCTCATAACCCCAACGAATTCAACCGCCACGGCTGGATTGTGGAAATAGACCCGTTCGACCCCACCTCCACGCCCGTCAAACGCACTGCCCTGGGCCGCTTCAAGCACGAGAACGCCGCCCTGGCGCAAACCCTCGATGGCCGGGCCGTCGTGTACATGGGGGACGACGAACGCGGCGAATTCATCTACCGCTTCATCAGTCGCGACCGCGCCGACAGTGGCCACCGCGACCTGCTGGACCACGGCACCCTGTTCGTCGCCCGCTTCGAAGCCGGCGCCGAACACAAGGGCGCCGGCCAGTGGCTGGAATTGAGCCACGGCCAACAGGGCCTGGACGCCAGCAATGGCTTCGCGAGCCAGGCCGACGTGCTCATTCACGCACGCCTGGCCGCCAGCCACCGCCAGGCGACGCGCATGGACCGTCCCGAATGGATAGTGGTCAGCCCCCGGGACGGGCAGGTGTATTGCACCCTGACCAACAACATCAAGCGCGGCGAAGACGGCCAGCCCGTGGGCGGCCCCAACCCACGGGCAAAGAACATCTACGGGCAGATCCTGCGCTGGCGCCCGGCGGGCGACGACCACGGTGCGATGAATTTCGAGTGGGACCTGTTTGCCGTGGCCGGCAACCCCAGCGCCCACCCCGGCAAACCCGAGGCTGGCTCAGCCAACGTCACTGCCCAGAACATGTTCAACAGCCCCGATGGCCTGGGCTTCGACGACGCCGGTCGGCTGTGGATACTGACCGACGGCGACGTCAGCAACGAGGGCGACTTCGCTGGCATGGGCAACAACCAGATGCTCTGCGCCGACCCCCACAGCGGCGAAATCCGCCGCTTCATGGTCGGCCCGGTAGGCTGCGAGGTCACCGGCATCAGCTTCGCCCCCGACCAGCGCACCCTGTTCGTGGGCATCCAGCACCCCGGCGAGAACGGCGGCTCGACGTTCCCCGAACACAAGCCCGGCGGCAAGCCACGCTCCTCGGTGATGGCCATCACCCGTGACGACGGGGGTGTGATCGGCGCCTGATGAACCGCCGCCGGCCCGCCGCGTCTGTTACCATGATTGGCCGGACGCGGCCGCCTGCCGCACGCAGGAGTCAGCATGTCTCACCCGTTTGAAACCCTCACCCCCGACCTGGTGCTGGATGCCGTGGAAAGCATCGGTTTCCTCAGCGACGCGCGCGTATTGGCGCTCAACAGCTACGAGAACCGCGTTTACCAGGTAGGCATCGAGGACGGCCAGCCGCTGATCGCCAAGTTCTACCGCCCGGACCGCTGGACCGACGCCGCCATCCTGGAAGAACACAGCTTCACCGCCGAACTGGCCGACTGCGAAGTGCCGGTGGTCGCCCCCATGGTTCATGATGGCCGCACACTGTTCGAACACCAGGGCTTTCGCTTTACCCTGTTCCCGCGCCGCGGTGGCCGCGCGCCAGAGCCTGGCAACCTGGACCAGCTGTACCGTCTGGGCCAACTGCTGGGCCGCCTGCACGCCGTGGGCGCCACCCGTCCGTTCGAGCACCGCGAGGCACTGGGCGTGAAGAATTTCGGCCAGGATTCGCTGAATTTCCTGCTGCAAGGCAACTTCGTCCCTCGCAGCCTGTTACCGGCCTACGAATCGGTGGCCCGCGACCTGCTCAAGCGCGTTGAAGAGGTATACCGCGACACCCCGCACCAGAACATCCGCATGCATGGCGACTGCCATCCCGGCAACATGATGTGCCGCGACGAAGTGTTCCACATCGTCGACCTGGACGACTGCCGGATGGGCCCGGCCGTTCAGGACCTGTGGATGATGCTGGCGGGCGACCGCCAGGAATGCCTGGGCCAATTGTCCGAGCTGATGGATGGCTACAGCGAATTCCACGACTTCGACCCCCGCGAACTGGCGCTGATCGAGCCCCTGCGTGCCCTGCGCCTGATGCACTACAGCGCCTGGCTGGCCCGACGCTGGGATGACCCGGCGTTCCCGCGCAGCTTCCCCTGGTTCGGTTCCGAGCGCTACTGGGGCGACCAGGTACTGGCCCTGCGCGAACAATTGGCGGCCCTCAACGAAGAGCCGCTCAAACTGTTCTGAAACCAGCCGCAAACTGCAGCTGAAACCAGACGAAGCCACGCTTTTTGCAGCGTGGCCCCCACTAACCACGATCCGCTTTTACTTGCAGCTGACGCTCAAAGCTGCCCCTAGGACATAGCATGCAAGCCGCCAACCCGCGCCGCGGGTATCTGCTGGGCCTGACCGCCTACATCTGCTGGGGATTGTTCCCGCTCTACTTCAAGGCCATCGAGGCCGTGCCCGCCGTCGAGATCATCGTCAGCCGCGTGCTGTGGTCGGCGCTGTTCGGCAGCCTGCTGCTGGCCGCCTGGAAGCACCCTGGCTGGTTCCGCCAGTTGCGCGATAACCCGCGGCGCCTGGCCATCCTGGCCGGCAGCGGAACCCTGATAGCCGCCAACTGGCTGATCTACGTGTGGGCGGTGAACAACGGGCGCATGGTGGAAGCCAGCCTGGGCTACTACATCAACCCGCTGGTCAACGTGCTGTTGGGCATGCTGGTACTGGGTGAACGCCTGCGCCGCCTGCAATGGCTGGCCGTGGGCCTGGCTGCCGCAGGCGTGGCCCAGCAGATCTGGCAGGTCGGCAGCGTGCCGTGGGTATCGCTGGCCCTGGCCTTGACCTTCGGTTTCTATGGCCTGATCCGCAAGCAAGCGCCAGTGGCGGCACTGCCGGGGCTGGTGGTGGAAACCTGGCTGCTGGTGCCATTGGCCCTGATCTGGCTGGCCTTGAACCCGGGGGCCAACAGTGCCCAGCCCGACTTCTGGCTGACCACCGACGGCCTGTGGCTGCTGGCCGCCGGGCCCATCACCCTGGTACCGCTGGTAAGCTTCAACGCCGCGGCCCGCCATTTGCCCTATACCACCCTGGGCTTCCTGCAATACCTGGCGCCGACCCTGGTACTGCTACTGGCGGTGTTCAAATACCATGAGCCGTTGTCCGCCAACGCGTTGGTGGCTTTCGCGTTCATCTGGGCAGCGCTGCTGATCTACAGCATCGATGCCGTGGTGAATTTGCGTCGAAAAGCCTGATCAGAAAACGATCAAACCTCTGCAGGCCACGATTCTCGTGGCCTGCAACCGACTACCCCAAGGTTATCCACAGCACCATCCCCGCCGTTTGTGCACAAGACCCTGAAATTGCTCGTTTTTTAGCCAAATGCCGGAGAAGCCCGGCCCGCCGTCGTCTGCGCGGTGTTCCCCCAGCTTATCCACAGGCAGGTGCAAGATAAAGATGAACAACTTTCACGGCTCGGTGCGCAGTACCAGTTCCACCATCAAGTCATCGGCCAACGTCTCCAGCCGCGTTTGCAACTGGTCAAGCGACAGGTCCAGGGGCAAGCCCAGCACCGCATCGGCGTGAAACAGCAGTTCACTGCTCATGGCCGCCGGGCGCACGTCGGTAGTCAGGCGTTCCACGTTCACGCCCTCCTGCGCCAACAAGCGGCTGATGTCGCGCACGATGCCAGGGCGGTCATTGCCTACCAGTTCCATGGTGATGGGTTTAGAGGTGCAGGTGGGTTCGGCACTGCTCTGGGCAAACATCACCCGGATACCCTTGGCGGCCAGCCCTTGCAGCGCATCCACCAGCTCACTGTGGTTTTCAGGCGGCACCGCCACCCGCAGGATGCCCGCGAACTGCCCGGCCATGCGCGACAGACGGCTTTCCAGCCAGTTACCGTTATGGTCGGCCACGCATTGGGCTATCCGTTCGACTAGCCCGGGCTTGTCCGGGGCAAAAACGGTCAATACTAAGTGGTCCACGCTGCCACCCCTCTTGTTGTGAGCCCAAGCAGTATAGGCAAGGGCCGCAGACCGTGTGGCGTAGCAGACGACCTGAAAACCTGTGTACGTTTTTTAGATTTATCTGGAACAATTGGCCGTAGTTTTGAGAACATACGATTCGTGGCGTGACTGGTAGTGCAAAAATAGTCGCAGAGCGACGTATTTAGTCTGATTTTCACAACCGCACGGCATCATGTAGTATGCCGCAGCGCGGACTACATAATGCCAGATCGAGGTCTGCCGAGGCGCCCGAGAGAAGCGCTACAGGCTTAAATACAAGAGCTGAATAGCTGAGCAGAGTGAGGCAAGCAATGACTGAACACGTTCAAGTCGGTGGCCTTCAGGTCGCCAAAGTCCTGTTCGACTTCGTGAACAACGAAGCCATTCCCGGAACCGGCCTCGACGCCGACCCGTTCTGGGCCGGGGCTGAAAAGATCATCAACGACCTCGCTCCAAAGAACAAAGCCCTGCTGGCCAAGCGTGACGCCCTGCAAGCCAAGATCGACGGCTGGCACCAGGCGCGTCAGGGCCAGGCTCATGACGCCCCGGCTTACAAGGCCTTCCTGCAGGAAATAGGTTATCTGCTGCCAGAAGCGGCAGACTTCCAGGCCACGACGCAAAACGTCGACGAAGAAATCGCCCACATGGCCGGCCCGCAACTGGTGGTGCCGGTGATGAACGCCCGCTTTGCCCTCAACGCCTCCAATGCCCGCTGGGGCTCGCTGTACGACGCCCTGTATGGCACCGATGCCATCAGCGATGAAGGTGGCGCCGAGAAAGGCAAGGGCTACAACAAGGTTCGCGGCGATAAGGTCATCGCCTTCGCCCGTGCCTTCCTGGACGAAGCCACGCCCCTGGCGGCCGGCTCCCACGTTGACTCCACTGCCTACAAGATCGTCGACGGCAAGCTGGTGGTCACCCTCAAGGGCGGCAGCAACAGCGGCCTGCGCGACGACGCGCAACTGGTGGGCTACCAAGGCGACGCCGCGGCCCCCACCGCCATCCTGCTGAAGAACAACGGCCTGCACTTCGAAATCCAGATCGATGCCCAGAGCCCTGTCGGCCAGACCGATGCCGCCGGGGTCAAGGACCTGCTGATGGAAGCGGCCCTGACTACCATCATGGACTGCGAAGACTCGGTGGCCGCCGTGGACGCCGACGACAAGGTGGTGATCTACCGCAACTGGCTGGGCCTGATGAAAGGCGACCTGGCCGAAGAAGTGTCCAAAGGCGGCAGCACCTTCACCCGTACCATGAACCCCGACCGCCAGTACACAACCCCCAACGGCGGCGAACTGAGCCTGCACGGGCGTTCGCTGCTGTTCGTGCGCAACGTCGGCCACCTGATGACCATCGACGCCATTCTCGATGCACAAGGCAACGAAGTGCCTGAAGGCATCCTCGACGGCCTGCTCACCAGCCTGGCGGCGATCCACAGCCTCAACGGCAACACCAGCCGCAAGAACACCCGCACCGGCTCGGTGTACATCGTCAAACCGAAGATGCACGGCCCTGAAGAAGCCGCCTTCACCAACGAACTCTTCGGCCGTATCGAAGCGGTGCTGGGCCTGGCGCACAACACCCTCAAGGTTGGCATCATGGACGAGGAACGCCGCACCACGGTGAACCTCAAGGCCTGTATCCAAGCCGCCAGCGAGCGCGTGGTGTTCATCAACACCGGCTTCCTGGACCGTACCGGTGACGAGATCCACACCTCCATGGAGGCCGGCGCCGTGGTGCGCAAGGCGGCCATGAAGGCCGAGAAGTGGATCGGCGCCTATGAGAACTCCAACGTCGATATCGGCTTGAAAACCGGCCTGCAAGGCCGTGCGCAGATCGGCAAGGGCATGTGGGCCATGCCCGACCTGATGGCCGCCATGCTCGAACAGAAGATCGCCCACCCGCTGGCCGGCGCCAATACCGCCTGGGTACCTTCGCCTACCGCCGCAGCACTGCATGCGCTGCACTACCACAAGGTGGACGTCTTCGCGCGCCAGGCTGAACTTGCCAAGCGCGCACCGGCATCGGTGGATGACATCCTCACCATTCCGCTGGCCAAGGAGACGAACTGGTCGGCCGAGGAGATCCAGAACGAACTGGACAACAACAGCCAGGGTATTCTGGGTTACGTGGTGCGCTGGATCGACCAGGGCGTGGGTTGCTCCAAGGTGCCGGACATTCACGACGTGGGCCTGATGGAAGACCGCGCCACCTTGCGTATTTCCAGCCAACTGCTGGCCAACTGGCTGCGCCATGGCATCGCTACGCAAGCGCAGATTCTGGAAAGCCTCAAGCGCATGGCGCCGGTAGTGGACCGCCAGAATGCCAACGACCCACTGTACCGCCCGCTGGCACCGGATTTCGACAACAACATCGCTTTCCAGGCGGCAGTGGAACTGGTGATCGAAGGGGCCAGGCAGCCCAACGGCTACACCGAGCCAGTACTGCACCGCAAACGCCGCGAGTTCAAGGCCCGCAACGGGCTGTAACCTACCTGTAGCGGCCTCACGGCCGCTTGCCATACCGGTGCCAGCGAGTTTTTCGAAGGGCCTGAAAAGCTCGTTGGCACGCCATCCCCCCACAATCGCCAGTCGGATAGTCGCTGCTACTCCAGCCCCAGTTCCTTCCTGGCCAGCTTGACCAACTGCTCGGTATCAATCGGCTTGAGGAGGAAGTCCACCACGCTCAGGTGCATGGCCGCGATGGCATCCTTCACGCCCGCATCACCCGACATGATGATGATCGGCAGCGCCGCGCGATCGGATTCGCGCACCTTGCGTATCAGGTCCAGGCCGTTGTCCGGCGACATGCGCAGGTCGGTGACCAACAGGCCGATGGACTTGTTCGAAGCCAGCAACTGCAAAGCCTGCGCGGCGCTTGCGGCGGTCAGGCAAGGGATGCCCTGCAAGCCCAGAACCTCGGCCAGCAGTTCGCGCGACACCTGATCATCATCGACAATCAACGTCTGCTGTGGGGGCAGATCCGGCACGTGCATCACAGCACTGAGTGCCTCGCGCTCGGCATCGCTCAAAATATCGTGATCGGACATATGCCTCTCATCATAGGGAAAACCAGGTGCACCCACCTGGTTGAGACCGCAGACGAGTGGCTTTGCCTGTGCACTTCGTCGGGTCGTCACGTGAAGAACAGCATGATGTCTAGGAATACGACTCAGTTGAAGCATTTTTTTTAGACTTACGTCCAATGGGAAGCCCCGCCCATCAAGCCGACCATGTTGAACGATAAGAACAATGCGGTCATGCACATGAGTAAACCGGACGCCTATGCCCTGGCGGGCAAGACAGCGGTGCTGCAGAACATTCAGGGTACCCTGCAATTCCTGCAGCGCCACGCGCCTTTCAACCAGATGGACCAGGCTCACCTGGCCTACCTGGTGGAACAGTGCCAATTACGTTTCTACGCCGCTGGCGAAAGCATCATCAAGCCCGCCGACGGGCCCGTGGAACACTTCTACATCGTCAAGCAAGGCCTGGTAGCAGGCGAGCGCCCGCACACCTCACGGCGCGGTACCGAAACCACCTTCGAAATCACCACCGGCGAATGTTTCCCCCTGGCCGCGCTGCTCGGCGAACGGGCCACCCGCACCGAACACCTGGCGGCGCAGGATACCTTCTGCCTGCAACTGCACAAGCTGGCCTTCATCAAGCTGTTTTCCTTGTCCGCCCCCTTCCGCGACTTCGCCCTGCGAGGGGTCAGCAGCTTGCTGGACCAGGTCAACCTGCAAGTGCAGCGCCGCGCCGTGGAAACCCTGGGCACTCAATATTCGCTCAACACCCGCCTGGGTGAATTGGCCATGCGCCATCCGGTCACCTGTGATGCCCTGACGCCGTTGCGCGAAGCCGTGAAGCTCATGCACGAACAGCAAGTGGGCAGCATCGTGATCGTCGATGAGCAACGTTATCCACAGGGCATCTTCACCCTGCGCGACCTGCGCCAGGTAGCGGCGGCCATGGACGCCGACTTCACCCAGCCCATCGGCCGCCACATGATCGCCGAGCCTTTCTACCTGAGCCCCGATGCCAGCGCCTTCGATGCGGCCATTGCCATGACCGAACGCCATATCGCCCACGTTTGCCTGGTCAAGGAAGGGCGCTTGTGCGGCGTGGTCTCCGAGCGCGACCTGTTCTCGCTGCAGCGGGTAGACCTGGTGCACCTGGCACGCACCATCCGCAATGCCGCGCGCCTGGAACAACTGGTGCACCTGCGCGGCGAGATCAGCCAATTGGTGGAGCGCATGCTCGCCCACGGCGCGTCGTCCACGCAGATTACCCAGATCATCACCCTGCTCAACGACCACACCGTGTGCCGCGTCATCGAACTGGTGCTGCAGGACAAGGGCGACCCCGGCGTGCCGTTCAGCTGGCTGTGCTTTGGCAGCGAAGGCCGCCAGGAGCAGACCCTGTATACCGACCAGGACAACGGTATCCTCTTCGAGGCCCGGGACGGGGCCCATGCCGCCGAGATTCGCGGCAAGCTGCTGCCCATCGCCCATCAGGTCAACCTCAACCTGGCCCAATGCGGGTTCGCCCTGTGCCAGGGCAAGATCATGGCCGGCAACCCCGAGCTGTGCCTGTCACGGGCCGAATGGGCGCGGCGCTTCGCCGCCTTCGTGCGTGAAGCCACGCCAGAAAACCTGTTGGGCTCCAGCATCTATTTCGACCTGCGGGTGGTGTGGGGCGATGAGCAGGGTTGTGCACAGTTGCGCCGCCAGGTGCTCGACCAGGTGGCCGACAACCGCCTGTTCCAGCGCATGCTGGCTGAAAATGCCTTGCGCCAGCGCCCGCCCGTGGGGCGCTTTCGCGAATTCGTCCTCAGCCGCAAGGGTAGCGACCGGGCGGGCACCCTGGACCTCAAGGGGCAAGGCCTGGCCCCGTTCGTCGACGGCGCGCGCCTGCTGGCGCTGGCCAATGGCATCGAAGCCACCAACACCTTGCAACGCCTGCGCCAGCTGGTGGCCCGGGAAGTCATCGACAAACTCGACGGCGCGGCCTACGAAGAGGCTTACCACTTCATTCAACAGACCCGCATGCAGCAGCATCAGCGCCAGACCCGCGACAACCAGCCCTGGTCAAACCGTATCGACCCCGACAGCCTCAACGACCTGGACCGGCGCATCCTGCGCGAGTCGCTGCGCCAGGCCCAACGCCTGCAGGCTAGCCTGACCCTGAGGTACCAGCTATGAGCCTGTTTGCCTGGTTGCGCCCGGCCGGGCCGGGCCTCGACCCGGCCCAGCAACTGGCTGTGCAACGCCTGCGCGGGCCCGCGGCCCTTGGCGATGGCAGCCTGCGCCAACAGCGCTGGGTGGTGCTGGACCTGGAAACCACGGGGTTGAACGTCAACCGCGACCTGTTGCTGTCCATCGGTGCGGTGGTGATCGAGGATGGCGCCATCGACCTGTCCCAGCAGTTCGAGTGCACCCTGCAGCGTCCTGACCACAAAACGAGCCCCAGTGTATTGCTGCACGGCCTGGGCCCCGGTGCCATCGCCGCCGGCTGCGCACCGGCCGATGGCCTGCTCGACTTCATGAGCTTTCTGGGCGACAGCCCGGTGCTGGCCTTCCACGCACCGTTCGACCAACGTATGCTCGGCCGCGCGCTGAAGGACAGCCTGGGCTACAAATTGCTGCACCCCTTCATCGACGTGGCCGAGCTGGCGCCCTTGCTCAACCCCCAGACCGTGCTGCGCGAAGCCTCGCTGGATGACTGGACCGGCCACTTCGGCCTGCAGGCCGATGAACGCCACAACGCTAGTGCCGACGCCTATGTGACCGCGCAACTGGCGCTGATCCTGCTCAGCCAGGCGCGCCGCCAGGGCCTGGACAGCCCCGCCTTGCTACTGGAGCGCCTGAGCCAATGGCGCCGCCGCCAGAGCATGCCGTCGCTTTGAGTGCACCCGCCCACTTGGCGCGGCCGCTCCTTGTGGGGCCGGGCTAGCAAAATAAGGATACAGAGCGCCCGACGAGCGCCAATTGCACCGCGCCAGCATCCCTGACACAATCGCGAATAATTCTCGTTATTTAAAGCGCTTGCATTCGGGGAACATCTTGTCTTCAGCCCATAGCCCTCACGGTGAGTTGGTGGGTGCGCTCTACCGCGACCACCGAAGCTGGCTGCTTGCCTGGCTACGGCGCAATATCGCCTGCGCGCAACGGGCCGAAGACCTCAGCCAGGACACCTTCGTGCGCCTGCTGGGCCGCGAAACCCTGAGCGCACCCCGCCAGCCCCGCGCCTTCCTGGTGGCCATCGCCAAGGGCCTGCTGTTCGACCACTTCCGGCGGAGCGCCCTGGAACAGGCCTACCTGGCCGAACTGATGCAAATCCCGGAAGGCGAACAGCCTTCCCCCGAAGAGCAGCAACTGATCCTCGAAGACCTGCACGCCATCGACCAGATGCTCTGCAAACTATCGAACAAGGCACGCTCGGCCTTCCTGCTCAACCGCCTGGAGGGCCTGGGCCACGCCGAAATCGCCGAGCAATTGGGGGTGTCCGTGCCGCGGGTGCGCCAATACCTGGCCCAAGGTATGCGCCAGTGCTACGTGGCCCTGTACGGAGAGCCGACGTGAGCCCAAACGGCCCGGTATCGGCCCAGGTGCTGGATGCCGCCATCCAGTGGCAACTGGCGCTCGACGACAGCAGCACGGCGCAGCAGGCCGAATTCGCGCGCTGGCACGCTGCCGATGAAGAGCACGCACGCGCCTGGCGGCAATTGGGCATGCTCGACGAACGCTTGCGCGTGGCCCCGGCCGCTGGCCGCAAAGCCTTGCTCAACAGCAACGCCACTGCACGCCAGCGTGTGCGCAGGCTGGGCAGCGGCCTGGCGAGTGTGGTGCTGGTGCTGGGCCTGGCGGCGTTCAGCCTGCACCGCTGGGTACCGCTGAACTACTACCTGGCCGACCAGCGCACCGCCACCGGCGAGCAGCGCACCCTGACCCTGGCCGACGGCACCCTGGTGGAACTCAACACCCACAGCGCCATCGACGTGCGCTTCGACCAGGACCAGCGCCGCATTGTCCTGCGTGAAGGCGAGATCATGGTACGCACCGGCCACCCGGCCGGCGAACAGCGCCCGTTCATTGTCGAAACCCAGGACGGTCAGTTGCGCGCGCTGGGCACCCGCTTCCTGGTGCGCCGCGAGGACCAGGGTACGCGCCTCAGTGTGCTGCAGTCAGCCGTTGCCGCCCACGCCCGCGAGTTGCCCGGCGAAGTGGTGCTGCATGAAGGCCAGCAAGTGCTGATGCGCCGCGCCGAGTTGGGTGAAACCGCTGCCCTCAGCCCCGGTGCCGACGCCTGGACCCGCGGCATGCTGGTAGTGGACAACGCTCGCCTGGGCGATCTGGCGCAGGAGCTGTCGCGTTACCGCCCTGGTTACCTGGGGGTGAGCCCGGACGTCGCCGACCTGCGCATCACCGGCAGCTTCCCCCTCAAGGACACTGACCTGGCCTTGAGCGCCCTGCTGCCCACCCTGCCGATCCAGATCCAGGCCCACACCCGCTGGTGGGTCACCCTGGAAAAACGCCCGGCCAGCACGCAGAAACGCTAGCTTACAGATCTAAATCAAAATTATTTTCGATAAGGACTATCACTTTTTCGATCTCGTTCGGCACAGAGGCAATCGAGAACTATTCCCTCTCAGGAGTGCCGCATGTCCCGCCCATTCGAAACGCTGCTTCGGCCCAGCCTCATGGCCGTCGCCATCGCCCTTGCCGTCCCGCTGGCCAGCACTGCGCTGCAGGCGGCGGAACAGGCCAGCCAGGTACGCAGCTACAACCTGCCTGCCGCCCCGCTGGCCAGCACCCTGAACCAGATCGCCAGCGGCGCGGGGCTGGTGCTGGCCATTGAGCCCGGCTTGGTGGCCGGCAAGACCAGTGCAGCGGTGAACGGACAATTCGATGCAGCGGGCGCACTGCGCCAGGCCCTGGCCGGCAGTGGGTTGCAGCTGGTGCAGACCAGTGCTGGCACCTTCACGTTGAGCGCGGCGCCAGAAGGGACACTGGCCTTGCCCGACACCAATGTGAATGCGGCCAGTGATTCCGAGAGTGCCTGGGGCCCGGTAGATGGCTACCTGGCCACCCGCACCGCAGCAGGGACCAAGACTGACACTGCACTGGTTGAAGCACCACGCTCTATCTCCGTAGCCACCCGCCAACAGATGGATGATCGCGGTGTGCAGACGTTGGAAGATGCCGTGAAATACATGCCCGGCATTGTCTCGGCCAGCTACGGCAGTGACTCCCGATACGACTGGATGCGCGTGCGCGGCTTCGAACCGACGCAGTTCCTGGATGGCCTGCCGCTACCCAAGGGCGTCTATGCCAACCCGAAAATGGAAACCTGGGACCTGGATCGCATCGCCCTGCTGCGCGGCCCAGCCTCGTCGCTGTACGGCCAGACCCCGCCTGGCGGCCTGCTCGATATGGTGAGCCGTCGCCCAAGCGATGAAACCAGCCACGAGGTCTCGTTGCAGTACGGCAGCGACAACTGGCGCCAGATAGACTTCGCCAGCACTGGCAAAATCGACGACGAGGGCAAGTTCCTCTATGGCGTCAGCGGCGTGATCCGCGACAGCGGCACCCAGGTCGACCACATCGACAACAAGCGGTACAACATCGCCCCGAGCCTGACCTGGAACATCGACCCGGACACCAGCCTGACCTTCCTCAGCCAGTTCACCCGTGACGATACCGGTGCTACCAGCCAATTCCTGCCCATCCAGGGCACCAAGATCAGCTCGCCGCTGGGCGACATCTCGCACCACAAGAATCTGGGCGATCCGAACTACGACCATTACGACCGCACTTACTATGCGCTGGGCTACTCGTTCGAGCATCGCTTCAACGATACATGGCAGTTCCGCCAGAACGTGCGCTATACCAAGTCGGATCTGGATTTCCAGCAGATCACGGTCAATGCCTATAACCCCGACTCCGCCAGCGCCACCGTTGATGCAAACGGCAATATCGGCCGCATGAGCACGAACGTCGACGAAGACATCAGCCAGTTTGCCATGGACAACAACTTCCAGGCCGACTTCGCCACCGCAGACATCAGCCATACCCTACTGATCGGCGCAGACGTGCAGCACTTCAACACCAACTACCTGTCGATCTATGGTTTCAACGTCCCGGACACCAACGTCCTTCACCCGGTCTATACCGATACCATCACACGCCCCTCGCGCGCAGATGCCTATTACGACTACGACCAGAAGACCACTCAGACCGGCGTCTACCTGCAGGACCAGATGGCCGTGGACAAATGGCGCTTCACCATCGGTGGCCGTGAAGACTGGGTACATACCGGCATCAAGTTCCTGAACCGGGGCGGTGCCACCAATACCGCTCAGAACAGCAACTTCAGCCTCAACTCCGCCGTCAGTTACGTATTCGATTCCGGCTTCGTGCCTTACCTGTCTTACGCCGAGTCGTTCCAGCCCACCACCGGCGCGGACATGACCTCCAACAGTGTGCTGAAGCCAACCGAAGGCAAGCAATGGGAGCTGGGCATCAAGTATCAGCCGCCGGGCTCCAAGACGCTGCTGACTGCTGCCGTGTATGACCTGACTCAGAAAAACGTCAGCGTCACCAACAACGTTGGTGGTATTTCGGTCACCAGCCAGACCGGCGAAGTCAAGGTCAAAGGCCTTGAACTCGAAGCAGTCTCCGACCTGACTGAGAACATCAAGCTGATCGCCTCCTATACCCTGTCCAAGTCAGAGGTGCAGGACGGCATTTACAAAGGCAACCGTTTGCCGCTGATCCCTAATCAGCAGGCTTCCCTGTGGGCTGACTACACCTGGCACCAGGGCCTGCTGGAAGGCTTTGGCATTGGCGGTGGCGCCCGCTATACCGGCAACACCTATGGCGACCAGGCCAATACCTGGCTGGGCAAGGCAAACGCCTACACCGTGTTCGACGCCTCTGCCCACTATGACCTGGGGGTACTGTCCAGCTCCCTCAAAGGTGCTTCGCTGGGCGTGGCTGCCAAGAACATCTTCGACAAGGACTACATCTCCACCTGCGACAGTTACTACTGCTACTACGGCGACCAACGCAGCGTGGTCGCCAGCGCCACCTACAAATGGTAAAAGCCTGATGCACCATGCAAGCCGCCCCCCGGGGCGGCTTTGTCATTCCGGACGTCTGTGAAATGAAAAGTAAAACAATACGTCGCTGGTCCTTCATCCACACCTGGTCCAGCCTGGTGTGCACCCTCTTCCTGCTGATGCTGGCCGTCACCGGCCTGCCGCTGGTATTTCATCACGAGATCGAAACCCTGCTCGGTGACGCGCCCCAGTACCGGCAACTGCCCGCCGACACGCCGCGCCTGGACCTTGAGCAACTGGTCAGGGCCGCCGAGGCCCACCGCCCTGGGGAGGTGGTGCAGTACTTCGGCTGGGACGACGACAATCCAGAGGGCCTGTTCGCCATCACCGCTGCCAGCGCCGATGCCGACCCCAACACCTCGCACACCTTCGGCCTGGACAGCCGCACGGGCGAAGTGGTGGAAATGCCGTCGGCCAACGGAGGTTTCATGATGGTGATGCTACGCCTGCACGTGGACATGTACGCCGGGCTCCCGGGCAAGTTGCTGCTGGCGTTCATGGGGCTGCTGTTCGTGCTGGCCATCGTTTCCGGGGTGGTGCTGTATGCGCCGTTCATGAACCGCCTGGCCTTCGCCAGCGTGCGTCGGGACAAGTCCACGCGGGTGCGCTGGCTGGACCTGCATAACCTCATCGGCATCGTCACCTTCACCTGGGCGCTGGTGGTGGGCATCACCGGCGTGATCAACGCCTGCGCCGACCTGCTGATCGACGCCTGGCGCAACGACACCCTCACCGCCATGGTCGCCCCGTACCGTGATGCGCCACCGTTGGTTCAGCGGGCACCGGCCAGCCAGGTGCTGGCCATCGCCGAACAAGCCGCGCCGGGCATGGAAGCGGATTTCATTGCCTTCCCTGGCACCCGTTTCTCCAGTGAACACCACTACGCGGTGTTCATGAAAGGCGCCACCCACCTGACCTCGCATCTGCTGACACCGGTACTGATCGACGCCAGCACCCTGGCCGTCACCGCCGTGGGCGCGCGCCCTTGGTACATGGACGCCCTGGGGCTGTCGCAGCCATTGCATTACGGTGACTACGGCGGCCGGCCCATGCAGATCCTGTGGGCGGTGATCGACGTGTTGACCATCATTGTGCTGGGCAGCGGGCTGTACCTGTGGTGGGTACGGCGCAAGGTGAAAGCATGAGCCGCAAGCCATCGCGTTTCTGGCCCGTGTTCGGCGCCCCGCTGGCCATCGCCCTGCTGGGTGCGCTGGGCCTGTTTGCCGCGTTGCTGGGCGATGGCGCCTGGGACTGGTTGTCGTGGCTGGGGCTCGGCATACCCGCCGCGCTGAGCCTGCGGGCCTTGCGTTAGAACGGCCACAGGCGCCTGCTGACCGGTGGAGACAGGGGCACCGGTCAGCACAAACATCAAAAACCCTTCAATCCACCGCCGCTCTTCACGCAACATCGCTCACCTCCTGCACCGCCTTGACCTGCCCCACGCCATACCAGTCCAGCCGACGGGTCAGCACCATGAACAACCCGAGCATTGCGAACAACAGCAGCGACCCCATCAGCAATGCGTAGTCCTCGGCACTCAGCAACCCGAACAGCAGCCCGTACAGGCCTGCCAGCCCGACGCCAAAGCCCAGCCCGCTGCGCCAACTGTGCAGTACGTGGCTGACGTAGAAGCCGATCAACAGCACGCACCCGCTGGCCGAAAGGCCGTAAGCCAGGGCGAAGCCTATGTGCTCGGCCAGCGACAGCAGCAACAGGTAGAACAACGCCAGGGCGAAGCCCACCAGGGTGTATTGCACCGGGTGAATCGCCAGGCGCTTGAGCACTTCGAACAGGAAGAAACCGGCGAACGTCAGGGCCACGAACAGCAGCGCGTATTTGATCGCCCGGTCGGCCTTGAGGTATTGGTCCACCGGGTCCACCAGGCTGACGCCGAAACGAGTGTTGGTGAACCCCTCGCACTGGTTGGTCTGCAGGCAATCGTCCAGCCGTTCCTGCAGGTTGGTGGAGAAAAAGGACGTCTGCCACTGAGCGTCGAAACCACTGGCGGCGACGTTGCGCTGCACCGGCAGGTAGTCGCCCACGAAGCTGGGGTGTGGCCAGTCAGCCTTGAGCGCCACGCTGCTCTCGCGGCCCACCGGCAGCACATCGAAACGGCCGGTGCCTTGCAGGCCCAGGTCGAATTTCACCTTCAACTCGCGGGCCGCGGCGGCGTCCAGCGCCGGCAACTGGGCATGGACGCCATTGCCCAGCCAGGCCACCTGGGTGCCGGGCTGGAAGTCCAGGGTCTGATCATCCACTGCCAGTTTCAGCCCGGCTTCGATGCCGCGTATGTCACTGATACCCACCGCCAACCAGGGGGCATCGAATTGGTAATCGGCGAGGTCATCGGTAATACCCAAGCGTTCCGGCAACGTGAAGTCAGCTTCGATGTGGTTGCTGGCGTGGTACAGCCGCGCTTCATAGATGCCCCGGGCCCGGCGCTCGGTGCGCAGGTCTGCCGCCAGGTCGAAACGCTGGGGCAGGAAGTAGAGGCGCCCGCTGGCGTGGGAATCTTCCTGGTAGCGTTGGCCGGTTTTCTCGTCGGTTTTCCACTGATGCAGGGTCTTGCGGAACGGCACCACCAGCACCGGGCCGCTGAGTTGCTGGCTCAGGCTGGAACTGCGGGCGATATCCTCCAGCACCCCATCGCGGCGCGACTGGCGCTCGCTGATGAGGTTGCCGATCAGCAACAGGGGAATGAGCAGCAACACGATCAACGTGGTGATCATGGCCAGTTTGACACTCAGGTTTCGGTTCATGGGCAGTCGCTCCTTGGCAATGGAGCGAGTGTGCGAGCACCGAGTGAGGGATGTATGTGGCGTGTGTGGAGCTTATGTGGAGATTCGCGTCCACGGAAACCACAGGCGTACTTCCACACCGCAATCGACGTTGCCCACGTGCAGGTGGCCACCGTGCAATTGCAGGACCTCCTCGACGAAGTTCAGCCCAAGGCCGGTACTCTTGCGTCCGGTACCGGGCCTTGGCAGCGAGTAGAAGCGTTCGCTCAAGCGCGCCAGCGCGTAATCAGGGATAGCCTCCGCCTGGTTGAACAACAGCAGTTGCTGGCCTTCCACCCGCAGGCGCAACTGGCCGCCGGCCGGGGTGAAGTCCAGGGCATTGTCCAGCAGGTTGCTCAGGGCCTGGCGCAGCAGAAAGGGTTCGCCCAGCAAGGCAAACCCTTGCGGCACTTCATTGCTGATGTGTAAACCGTTGCTCTGCACCCGCGCTGCCTGGCTCTGCACCACAGCGTCGAACAACGCCGCGACGGCGACATCGGACTGCTCCTGCAACCCTTGGCGCTGTTCAACCATGGCCAGGTTCAGCAACCGCTCGATCAACTGCTGCAAGCGCGCGCTTTCGCGGTCGATGTTGCCGACGAAGCGCTGTTGCTGCTCGGCCGGCATGGGCCCCTGCAACAGCTCAGCCGCGCCGCGAATGGCCGCCAGCGGGCTTTTCAGTTCATGGGTGAGGGTGTGGACGTAGCGCTCTACGTAGTCCTTGCCTTCCAGTTGAGTGCGCATGTGCGCCACGGCGCTGGCCAGTTGCGCCAGCTCCCCGCCGCCGTAGGCAGGCAAGGCCACGCGCTCGCCCTCGCTGACGGCCTGGGCGTAGTAGGTCAGTTTGCGCAGCGAGCGGGTCAGCCACCACGACAGGCCCGCGCCCACCAGCAACCCCATGATGATCAGCCCCAGGCCGAACGCCAGCAACCGGCGCTCCGAGCGGTCGATGTAGGGTTGCAGCGAGCGGTTGGGCTTGGCCACGGTGACCTCGCCGATGATCTGCTCGCCGTCCATGATCGGCGCGCCCACGTGCATCACCGAGGACTCGGGGTCGGCGGGATCACTACGCGTGGACCGGGCACCGTACTGGCCGCGCAACGTCAGGTAGACGTCATTCCAGCGCGAATAGTCCTGGCCCACCGCCTGCCCGGCGGAGTCCAGCAATACGATGCCCCGCGCGTCGGTGACGTAGATGCGGTGGCTGACCTGGTTTTTCGCCAGCCCCCAGATCTCGGCCTTGGGTTCGCGGCGGCCGTATGCCTTGAGGGCGTCGTTGAGGCGGCTCTGGTTCAAGGTGCCGGCCTTGACGTCGGGGGCCAGGATCTCGGCCAGCAGGTTGGCGGTGTCCACCAGGGTTTCTTCGGTGGACTGGCGCACCCCTGGGCGGATTTCCTCGCGCACGGTGTACAGCAGGAAGTAACCGGTCAGGCCGACGAAGAAGAAGTAGACCAGGAATATCCGTATCCCCAGGCGCATCAGCTGTTGCCCGGGCTATAGCTGTAGCCCAGGCCCCGGTGGGTCTGGATCGGCTCGGCATCACCGGCCACCTGGCGCAACTTGGCGCGCAGGCTCTTGATGTGGGTGTCGATGCTGCGCTCGTAGCCCGCGTCGCTGGGCACACCCACGGCGTCGAGCAATTGTTCCCGGCTCAATACCCGTTCAGGCTGGTCAAGCAACGTCTGCAGCAGGCGAAATTCATGGCGCGTCAGGCTCAGCGGCTGGCCACGGTAGCTGATCAGAAAACGCTCGTTGTCTACCTGGAACACCGGCGCCGGCGTGTCCTGCCGGGGTACCACGCGCTTGAGGATGGCCCGCACCCGCGCCGAGACTTCCCGGGGGCTGAACGGTTTGACCACGTAATCATCGGCACCGATTTCCAGGCCCACCACCCGGTCGATCTCGGCATCGCGCGCAGTCAGGAAGATCACCGGCACTTCGCTGAAACGGCGCAGTTGCTTGCAGGTTTCAAAGCCACTGATATCCGGCAGGCCCACGTCCAGGATCAGCAGGTCGGCCGGCTGGCGGCGCTGGTGCTCCAGCGCGGCCTGGCCAAGGCTGACCCAGGTAGTCTCGAACCCTTCACCCTGCAGGGCGTAGATCAGCGTGTCGGCGATGGCGGCTTCGTCTTCGACGATCAATATGTGCGCCATGGCCTCAGCACTCAGGGTCGCCGGCGGTGTAGCGGCGTGCCGGGTTCACCGCCGCGTTGAACTCGCGCAGGCCCTTGGCACCGATCAGCAGCGGGTAGTTGAAACTGCTGCGGTCCACCAGGTTGGCTTCGATGGTGCGCTTGGTGCCACCCAGGCACATTTCCAGCTCGACTACCGGGCGCTTCGCTACTTCGGCGGTGTCGCCTTCGTCTTCCTCGTCGGCGCGGCTCTTGATGCGGCTGATACGCTCCACCTTGTGTTCAAACACTTTGCCGTCGGCGTCCCTGGTCGCCAGGCGGAAGCGCACCCAGTCTTCGCCGTCACGCTTGAACAACTGGATATCGCGGGCCGAAAGCGAAGCGGTAAGCGCGCCGGTGTCCATCTTGGCCTTGAGCGTGGCACCGCCGATTTCCGGCAGTTTGATGTTTTCGTAGCGCCCATACAGGGTCGGCTCGGCAGCCAAGACCGGCAGGGCCAGCAGCGATAGCAGTGCAAGAACGGTTTTCACTGGCAGTATTCCTCAGATGATATGGCTACGCCCGTTCCCACAGGGGGGCGCGTTCAGCCTATATTTCAGGTGCGTGGGAGCATACCCAAAAAATCGTGAAACAATTGTCGATTACCATTCGGCACTGGCAATTTGGCGTCAGGCGCGGACCTGCTTATCATTGCCGGCCATAATTACTCCAAGAGTCGTTTTATGCGTCGCCTGCTCGCCGGCAGTTTCACCACACTGCTGCTTTTGCTCAATACCCTGGTGCTCATCGGCCCTCTTCTGCTCTTTGCCCTGCTCAAGCTCGTCGTCCACGGGCACTGGCGCGACCGCGCCTCGCGGGTGGTGATGTGGATCGCTGAAACATGGGCTGAAATCGACAAGCTGATCTTCCGGCTGTGCATCCCCACCCGCTGGGACATACGCGGCGCCGAAAGCCTGCGCGGGGATACTTCCTACCTGGTGGTCAGCAACCACCAGTCCTGGGTCGACATTCCCGCCCTGATCCAGGCTCTGAACCGCCGCACGCCGTTCTTCAAGTTCTTCCTCAAGAAAGAGCTGATCTGGGTGCCGTTCCTGGGCCTGGCCTGGTGGGCGCTGGACTACCCCTTCATGAAGCGCTACACCAAGGCCTTCCTGGACAAGCACCCGCACCTCAAGGGCAAGGACCTGGAAATCACCCGCGAAGCCTGCGAGCTGTTCAAGCGCCAGCCGGTGACCGTGGTCAACTACCTGGAAGGCACGCGTTTCACCCAGGCCAAACGTGACGCCCAGGCCTCGCCGTTCAGAAACCTGCTCAAGCCCAAGGCCGGTGGCGTGGCCTTCGTGCTGGCGGCCATGGGCCCACAGCTGGACCGCATGCTCGACGTGACCGTGGTGTACCCCGAAGGCAGAATTCCGGGTTTCTGGAATTTGCTGTGCGGTGATCTCAAGCAGGTGATCGTCGAGATTCACTCGCGCGATATCGACCCGGCGCTGCTGGCCGGCGACTACGAGAACGACCCGGCGTTTCGCCAGACCGTGCAAGACTGGGTGAACGGCTTGTGGCGCGAGAAGGATGCGCGGATCGAGGCGTTGCGCCGGGAGTTGAGCCAGTAAGCACTGTTGTGCCTGATTCTCGAGTTCGCCCGTTCCTGCACAGAGACCTGCCTGCTGCAGGACCGGGCCAAAGTCGGGAATCAACCAACGCGGTCTAGCCGCCGGTACCCCAGATACCACCCAGGGTCTTCAGCAGGCCACCGCCCACGCCTTGCTGCCCCAGGTACTGCAGGATAACCGGCGCGAACTGGCCCACCATGCCACTGTTCATGCCCAGAGCACCAAAGGCGTTGTTCAGGTCATTGGTGCTCTTCACATCCCCCAGCGCACTGGTCAGGGCACCCTTGTCGGTACCGGTCTTGCCCAGCAACCCGCCCAGACTGCCCACGGCGTTGGCCCCGGCCAGCTTGTCCAGCCCTGGCACTTGCTGGGTCAGCTGGGAGTAGTCCGACGAACTCAGCTTGTTCTTCGCCAGGCCCAACATGGCGCCCGTACCGCCTACCGCCTGCTCCGGCGTGACCTTCAACTGGCCACCCAGGTTATTGAGCAGCCCCGCGGCCTGGGGGGTGGAAGCAGCGTTGCCGGCCTGGCCGTTCTGTAGTGAAGAGGCCGCGTTCACCGCATCGTTGAGGTTGAAGGCAAAGACCGGGCTGGCCGCCACGGCGGTCAGCGTTGCCAGGGTGATGGCGCGCAAGGTGTTCATGGTTTTCCCCTTGGATCGTTGGGCCGCTGGCACAGGTAGCCAGACGGCAAAAGCCAGGTTTTGACCGGGAAATACGCCATTGTGTTCCAGGCCTGAAATAAATTCGTACAAAAGCGCATCCAACGCGATAGCCACCGCGTATATCACGCAGCGGCCTTGTGGCTGGTCTAGGCTCTAGTGGCCCACCCAGCGGAGGCCGGAACCATCGATACCGATCAGCTACGCCACTTGCTCGCCGACTGCGCTCAAGGCAACCGCCGCGCGTTCGAAACGCTCTACCGCGGCAGCAGTGCCCGCCTTCACGGCGTGGCGCTGCGTTGCGTGGGCCGCCGCGAGTTGGCCGAAGAGGTAGTGCAGGAGAGTTTCGTGCGCATCTGGAACAATGCTTCGCGCTATGACCCCAACCTGGCCGCGCCCATGACCTGGATGGTCAACATCACGCGCCATCTGGCCATAGACCTGCTGCGCCGCCGCCACGAAGTGCCGTTGGACGATGCCCACCTGCAGGCCCTGAGTGACGATGGCCTTTCGGCAGACGAGCAACTGGGCCGGGCCCGTGAGGCGGCGGCGCTGAACCGCTGCCTCGATGACCTGGAGGGTATGCAGCGACAGTCGATCCTCACCGCCTATTTCCACGGCCTGTCCAACGCAGACCTTGCGCGCCAGCTCTCGGCGCCGCTGGGTTCGGTGAAATCGTGGATACGCCGGGGCATGGAGCGCCTGCGCCGGTGCCTGGAATCATGAACTACCAGCACCCGGCGCTGCGCCGCGCACTGGCCGCGGACTACGCAATCGGCCTGATGGCACCGACCGCATGCCGCCGCTTCGAGCGGTTATTGGCCGAGGACCGCGCGCTGGAACTGGAGCTGGGCCAATGGCAGGATGCCCTCGCCCGTTTGGCGACGCCGGTGCCCGACGCCCCGGTACCGGAACGGGTATGGAAAAACATCAAGGCACGGATCGAGCCCCAACGTTTGCACGTACCAACGCGCTCGCGGGCGCGCCACTGGCTGCGGGCGACCGCACTGGCGGCAGCGGTGGTGCTGGCGGTGGGCATCGGCATGTACTACAACCGCGAGCAGGCGATGTACAGCGCCACCCTGGTCAGCGCCAGCAACCAGCCGGCAGTGACCATCGAGGCGTTTGATCAATATCTGCAGGTCGCGCCGCTGAACCTTGCCAGCGCCCCGGCTGACCGCAGCATGCAATTGTGGGCGATTCCGGCCGAAGGTGCGCCGGTGTCCCTGGGCCTGATGCCCGAAGGTGGCAAAGGCCGTATCAGCCTGGATGAAAGCCAGCGCAAACTGCTGGGCGAACCCATCGCCCTGGCCATCAGCCTGGAACCGGCAGGCGGTTCGCCCACCGGTCAGCCAACGGGGCCAGTGCTCTACCATGGCCAGGTGATCAGCCTGTAGCAGCGGACCTGGCCGCGTCCCCGCCGCCGCGGAGTGCCAGGCACACCGCATAAAGGCTGACGCGGCCAGGTCCGCTGCTACTTTCAGGCGGCGCTGAAAAGTTTGTGCGGGTCGATGACGAACTTCTTCGGCACACCTGCATCGAACTCGCCATAGCCTTCCGGCGCCTGGTCCAGGGTGATGACCTGCACGCCCACCACTTCGGCGATGTTGATGCGGTCCCACATGATGGCCTGCATCAATTGACGGTTGTACTTCATCACCGGGGTCTGGCCGGTGTGAAAGCTGTGGGACTTGGCCCAGCCCAGGCCGAAGCGAATGCTCAGACTGCCCATCTTCGCCGCGGCGTCCACCGCACCCGGGTCTTCAGTCACGTACAGGCCGGGGATACCGATCTTGCCGGCTACCCGTACCACGCCCATCAACGAGTTGAGCACCGTGGCTGGCGCTTCGTGCTGTGCCCCGGCATGGCCATGGCCGCGGGCTTCGAAGCCCACTGCGTCTACCGCGCAATCCACTTCAGGTTCGCCCAGCAGGTCGGCGATCTGTTCATGCAGCGGGGTATCCTTGGACAGGTCGGCGATTTCAAATCCCTGGGCCTTGGCATGGGCCAGGCGCACCGGGTTGACGTCACCGACGATCACCACCGCCGCCCCCAGCAGGCGCGCCGAGGCCGCCGCGGCCAGGCCCACCGGCCCGGCACCGGCCACATAAACGGTACTGCCGGGGCCGACGCCTGCGGTGACAGCGCCGTGGTAACCGGTCGGCAGGATATCGGACAGGCACGTCAGGTCACGGATCTTCTCCATGGCCCGGTCGCGATCGCCCAGCTTGAGCAAGTTGAAATCAGCATACGGCACCAGCACGTACTCGGCCTGGCCGCCGACCCAATCGCCCATGTCCACGTAGCCGTAGGCGCCGCCAGCACGGGCCGGGTTCACCGTCAGGCAGACGCCGGTGTGTTGTTCCTTGCAGGACCGGCAGCGGCCGCAGGCAACGTTGAAGGGTACCGAGACCAGGTCACCGACCTTGAGGTTTTCCACGTCCTTGCCGACTTCCAGCACTTCGCCGGTAATTTCATGGCCCAGCACCAGGCCCACCTGGGCCGTGGTACGGCCGCGAACCATGTGCTGGTCCGAGCCGCAGATATTGGTGGAGACAACCCGCAGAATCACCCCATGTTCGATGCGCTTTCCACGCGGGTCCTGCATTTTCGGGAAGGGAATTGTTTGCACCTCGACCTTGCCGCCGCCGAGATACACCACACCGCGATTACCAGACATGCTTTCACCTCACTGTTGTTGTTTTAAAGGCAGCTGCAAGCCCTGAACCTCACGCCGCAAGCAAAAGCGCACCGCGGCCGGCTTGCAGCTAAAGGACAACCGTTCGACCTCCATTCAGGAACACCCGCCGCTCGATGTGAAAACCCACCGCCCGGGCCAGGGTCTGGCACTCGATGTCGCGGCCCTTGGCAATCAGGTCCTCGGCATAGTGGCTGTGGTCCACGACCTCGACGCCCTGAGCGATGATCGGACCTTCGTCCAGGTCGTTGTTGATGTAATGTGCCGTGGCGCCCACCAGCTTCACGCCCTTGTTGTACGCCTGGTGGTAGGGCTTGGCGCCTTTGAAGCCGGGCAGCAGCGAGTGGTGGATATTGATGGCCCAGCCGTCCAGGCGCCGGCACAGCTCGGGCGACAGCACTTGCATGTAGCGGGCGAGAATCACCAGTTCGGCTCCCTTCTGCTCGATGACCTCCAGCACCTTGCGCTCTTGCGCAGGCTTGTCGTTCGGGTCCAGGGGGAAATGGTAGTAGGGAATTTCGTGCCAGCGAGCCAATGGCTCCAGATCCGGATGGTTGGACACCACCGCTACCACGTCCATGGGCAACTGGCCGATACGTTGACGGTAGAGCAGGTCGTTCAGGCAGTGGTCGGCCCTGGAGACCATGATCACGACCTTGGGCCGATACTGCGGGGCTGTAAGCTCGAAGACCATGCCGAACGATTCGCCCCGCTCGGCCAGGCCGGCGCGAAATGATTGCTCGTCGAAGCCGTCGGGCTGGCGGAATTCGACACGGATGAAAAACCGCGACGATAGGCGATCGTCGAACGAATGGTGCTCGGTGACATAGCAACCCTGTTCGAACAGGTAGCGGGTCACTGCGTCCACCGTGCCGAGCATGCTGGGGCAGTCGGCGGTGAGGATCCAGGTATCGGGGGCACGGCTCATGGTAGGGCTCCAGTGCGCTGATGCGACCTTCCCGAGCTTCGCCCGGCCCCACATACCCTGTGGGGCCGGGCGAAGCTCGGGAAAGGATCAACCGGTGATTTCCAGGCCATATTCGGCCGACGCGTCCTGCAACCACAGCCACCAGTAATCGGAGAAGCTGCGGCGCACCAGCAGCTCCCAGACATCTTCGCTGGGGCGGCGGATCACCAGTTGCGACTTGGCAAACACCGTGCCCACGGCCTTGCCCACCGGGAAGTTGTCGGGGTGCACGTCGTAGCTGGTGGATTTCATCAGCACCTGGCGCACATTGGGGCCGCTCAGCTCCAGCAGGCTCTGGCCGCCGCTGACGTTGACCACGGCAATATGCTGGCCGGCCAGTGCTTCACGCAGGCGGTTCTCGGTGACCACTTCTTCGCCGGCCGGCACGATCAGCAACCACTCGTCCGGGCCCAACCATTGCAGCGAGGTTTCGCCGCTGCTCACCAGTGCCAGCGCGCCCGGCAGTTCCAGGCCTACCGCCTTGGCCACGCCTTCGGCGAAGGCCGGGTCATGGCCATTGCCGCGCAGGGTCAGGTGGCCCAGCAGTTTCTTGTCGCGCAGCTTCACACCGGCGTTCTTGCGGCCCTTGCCCACGAGCTTGGCGAGGTCGGCATGGTGCAGCGGTGCCTCGGCCTTGGCGCCGGTGGCCGGGCGTTGTTCGTATACGTTGACTGTGGTCATGTGGACACCTGTCAAAAGTCAGCAAAAGACGCTGTAGGCGCTGGCTTGCCAGCCCCTACATCAATTCAGCACACCCACGTCAAACGTTCTGTTGTTCGCCTTTGGGGTCGAAGAACACCGAAGAGCAGATCTCGGCCTCGATCACGCTGCCATCCACCAGCGGCGCGTAAACCTTCTCGCCCATGCGCTGCAGGCCACCCTTGACCACGGCCAGGGCAAACGAGTGGCCCAGGGTCGAGCTCATGTAGCTGGAGGTCACGTGGCCTACCATGCTCATGGGGATCGCCTGCCGGGTGTCGAACACCAGTTGCGCGCCTTCCGGCAGCACCTTGTTCGGGTCGGTTGGCTTGAGCCCCACCAGTTGCTTGCGCTGTTCACGCACGCAGTCTTCGCGGTTCATGCCACGCCAGCCGATCCACGAGAACGGCTTGGTACGGCCCACGCACCAGCCCATGTTCAGGTCGTCCGGGGTCATGGAGCCGTCAGTGTCCTGGCCGACGATGATGAAGCCCTTCTCGGCCCGCAGCACGTGCATGGTCTCGGTGCCGTACGGGGTCAGGTTGTACTGCTTGCCCGCCTCCACGATCTGTTCAAGCACACCCATGGCGTAGTCGGCCTGAACGTTCACTTCGTACGACAGTTCACCGGTGAACGAGATACGGAACACACGGGCCGGTACCCCGCCAACCTTGCCTTCCTTCCAGGTCATGAACGGGAAGGCGTCCTTGTCTAGGTCGATGTCGGTGACGTGGCTCAGCAGTTTGCGGCTGTTGGGCCCCGACAGGGTCAGGGTGGCCCAGTGGTCGGTGACCGAGGTGAAATACACCTTCAGGTCCGGCCATTCGGTCTGCTGGTAGATTTCCAGCCACTGCAGCACGCGAGCCGCACCGCCGGTGGTGGTGGTCATCAGGAAGTGGTTGTCGGCAAGGCAGGCGGTCACGCCGTCGTCGAAGACCATGCCGTCTTCCTTGCACATCAGGCCGTAACGGGCCTTGCCCACATCCAGTTTGGTCCAGGCGTTGGTGTAGATGCGGTTGAGGAACTCGCGGGCGTCCGGGCCCTGGATGTCGATCTTGCCCAGGGTGGAAGCATCCAGCAGGCCGACGCTGTCACGCACGGCCTTGCACTCACGGGCCACGGCCGAATGCAGGGTTTCGCCACGCTTGGGGAAATACCAGGGGCGCTTCCACTGCCCCACGTCTTCGAACTCGGCGCCGTTCTTCACATGCCAGGCATGCAGGGCGGTGAAGCGCACCGGCTCGAACAGGTGGCCACAGTGGCGGCCGGCCACGGCACCAAAGGTGACCGGGGTGTAGTTGGGGCGGAACATGGTAGTGCCCATCTCGGTGATCGAGATGCCGCGGCTGCGGGCGGCAATGGCCAGGCCATTGATATTGCCCAGCTTGCCCTGATCCGTACCGAAGCCCAGCGCGGTGTAGCGCTTGACGTGCTCCACCGACTCGAAGCCCTCCCGGGTCGCCAGCTCGATGGCGGCGGCGGTGACGTCGTTCTGCTGGTCGACGAACTGCTTCGGCGCCCGGGCAGTGGATTTGTCGTGGGGCACCTGGAACAGCGCCACGGTGGCTTCTTCATGGCGGGCCAGAGCCTTGGGCATGGTGCCCTCGACGATCTTGAAGCCGGCCTCGGCGGCGGCGCGCGCCCCCCCTTCAAAACCGTCCGACAGGGCATCCGCCAGGTTGAACACACCGTTCACGCCGCCCACGCACACCCGCTTCTGCGGGGCATCGCCGGGTACGAAGGCGAGGATGTCCTCGCGCCAGACAGGCTTGCCGCCCAGGTGCGAAGCCAGGTGTACCACGGGGCTATAACCACCCGAGCTGCCCACCAGGTCGCAGTCCAGCCATTCACCCGGGCTGGCCACTTTGTGCGCCTTCAGGTCGATGGCCGCCACGCGGGCCGCGCTCACGTGCTTGCTGCCACGGGTTTCGATCACCGCGCTGGCGGTCAGGATGCGGATGCCCTTGGCACGCGCTTCCTCCACCAGCGAGCCCCGGGGGTTGTGGCGTGCATCAGCGATGGCCACCACCTGCAGGCCGGCGTCGAACCAGTCCAGTGCCACGCGGTACGCGTAATCGTTGTTGGTAGACAGCACCAGCTTCTTGCCAGGCGCCACGCCGTAGCGGCGCACGTAAGTGGAAATGGCACCCGCCAGCATGTTGCCCGGTACGTCGTTGTTGCCGTACACCAGCGGACGCTCATGGGCACCAGTGGCCAATACCACGCGCTTGGCCCGCACGCGGTGCATGCGCTGGCGAACCTGGCCGATGGGCGCGCGGTCGCCCAGGTGGTCGGTGAGGCGCTCGTGAATGGTCAGGAAATTGTGGTCGTGGTAGCCGTTGACCGTGGCACGCGGCAACAGGGTCACGTTGGCGATACCGCGCAATTCGCTGACCACCTGGTGGGCCCACTCGGCCGCGGGCTTTCCGTCCAGGCTTTCGCGGGTGTCGAGCAGGCTGCCGCCGAACTCTTCCTGTTCGTCGGCGACGATCACCCGGGCGCCACTGCGAGCAGCAGCCAGCGCGGCGGCCAGGCCAGCAGGGCCGGCACCGACGATCAGCACATCACAGTGCTGGTTCATGTAGTCGTAGGTGTCAGGGTCGTTCTCGGTCGGCGAGCGGCCCAGGCCCGCGGCCTTGCGGATGTACTTCTCGTAGGTCATCCAGAAGGACTGCGGGTACATGAAGGTCTTGTAGTAGAAGCCAGGCGGCATGAGCTTGCCGCCGACCTTGCCCAGAATGCCCATCACGTCGGTGTTGACGTTGGGCCAGCCGTTGGTGCTGGTGGCTACCAGGCCCTGGTACAGCGCCTGCTGGGTGGCGCGCACGTTGGGGATCTGCGTGGCTTCGGTGGCGCCGATCTGCAGGATGGCGTTCGGCTCTTCGGCACCGGCGGCGATGATGCCGCGAGGGCGCGAGTACTTGAAGCTGCGGCCCACGATGTCGACGCCGTTGGCCAGCAACGCGGCCGCCAGGGTGTCCCCTTCATAGCCGCTGTAGGTCTGGCCATTGAAGGTGAAGGTTATTTTCTTGCTGCGATCGATACGACCGCCGCTGGACAGGCGATTGACCTGGCTCATGCTTTATCTCCCGCGGCCGTGAACTGGGGCTTGGTGCCGATCGGATAGGTTTCGAGAATCTCGTACGTCACTGTGTCGCGGGTGGCGTTGAAGTACTGGCGGCAGCCGGCCGCGTGAATCCACAGTTCGTGGTGCAGCCCGCGCGGGTTGTCACGGAAGAACATGTAGTCGCCCCACTGCGCGTCGGTGCAGGCACCGGGGTCCAGCGGGCGAGGAATGTGGGCCTGGCCGGAGGCGTGGAATTCTTCTTCGGAGCGCAGCTCGCCGCAATGAGGACAGAAGATATGCAACATGGTGGGGGTCTCCTGTTAGTGGGCGACGGCGGCAGCGCCGTGTTCGTCGATCAGCGCGCCGTTGTGGAAGCGCTCGATGGAAAAGGGTTTGGCCAGGGGGTGCATCTCGCCCTTGGCCAGGCTGGCGGCAAACACGTTGCCCGAGCCCGGGGTGGCCTTGAAGCCGCCGGTACCCCAGCCGCAGTTGAAGAACATGTTCGGTACCGGGGTCTTGGAAATGATCGGGCAGGCGTCGGGGGTGGTGTCGACGATGCCGCCCCATTGACGGTTCATGCGTACGCGCGACAGCACCGGGAACATTTCGACGATGGCCTGCAGGGTGTGCTCGATCACCGGGTACGAACCGCGCTGGCCGTAACCGACCCAGCCGTCGATACCGGCACCGATCACCAGGTCGCCCTTGTCGGACTGGCTGATGTAGCCGTGCACGGCATTGGACATGATCACACTGTCGATGATGGGTTTGATCGGCTCCGACACCAGCGCTTGCAACGGGTGGGACTCGATCGGCAGGCGGAAACCGGCGAGCTTGGCCATGTGCCCGGAGTTACCGGCGGTGACCACGCCCACGCGCTTGGCGCCGATGAAGCCCTTGGTGGTTTCAACGCCGATGCACACGCCGTTTTCCTTGCGAAAGCCGATGACCTCGGTCTGCTGGATCAGGTCCACGCCCAGGGCGTCGGCGGCACGAGCGAAGCCCCAGGCCACGGCATCGTGACGAGCCACGCCGCCACGGCGCTGAACAGTCGCGCCGATGATCGGGTAGCGGGTGTTCTTCGAGCAGTCCAGGTAGGGGATTTCTTCCGCCACCTGCTTGCCGTTCAGCAGTTCGCCGTCCACGCCGTTGAGGCGGTTGGCGCTGACGCGGCGTTCGGAGTCGCGCATGTCCTGCAGGGTGTGGCACAGGTTGTACACGCCGCGCTGGCTGAACATGACGTTGTAGTTGAGGTCCTGGGACAGGCCTTCCCACAGCTTCATGGCGTGCTCGTACAGGTGGGCCGATTCGTCCCACAGGTAGTTCGAGCGCACGATGGTGGTGTTGCGGGCGGTGTTGCCGCCACCCAGCCACCCCTTCTCCACCACGGCCACGTTCTTGATGCCGTGCTCCTTGGCCAGGTAGTAGGCAGTCGCCAGGCCGTGCCCGCCGCCGCCGACGATGACCACGTCATAGACTTTTTTTGGTGTTGGCGTGCGCCACATGCGCTGCCAGTTCTCGTGGTGGCTGAGGGAGTGCTTGAGGAGGCCGAAGCCCGAATAGCGTTGCATAGGGGGTTACTCCAGCTCAGCGGTAAACCGGGAAGTCAGCACACAGGTCGGCGACGTTGCGGGCCACATCGGCCTCCACATCGGCATCACCCAGGTTGTCGAGGATGTCGCAGATCCAGCCGGCCAGCGTGGTGCATTGGGCCACTTTGAAGCCACGGCTGGTCACGGCCGGGGTGCCGATGCGCAGGCCCGAGGTCACGAACGGCGACTGCGGGTCGTTAGGCACCGCGTTCTTGTTGACGGTGATATGGGCGCGGCCCAGGGCGGCGTCCGCATCCTTGCCGGTCAGGCCTTGGCGAATCAGGCTGACCAGGAACAGGTGGTTGTCGGTACCGCCGGACACCACGTCGTAACCACGGTCGATGAACACACCCGCCATGGCCTGGGCGTTATCGATGACCTGTTGCTGGTACGCCTTGAAGCCAGGCTCCAGGGCTTCCTTGAAGCACACGGCCTTGGCCGCGATCACGTGCATCAGCGGGCCGCCCTGCCCACCGGGGAATACCGCGGCATTGAGTTTCTTTTCCAGGGCCTCGTTGGCGCGGGCCAGGATCAGGCCGCCACGTGGGCCGCGCAGGGTCTTGTGGGTAGTGGTGGTCACTACGTCGGCGAATGGAATGGGGTTGGGGTACAGGCCGGCGGCGACCAGGCCCGCCACGTGGGCCATGTCGACGAACAGGTACGCGCCCACCTTGTCGGCGATCTCGCGAAAGCGCGGGAAGTCCAGGGTCTTGGAGTAGGCCGAAAAGCCAGCGATGATCATTTTCGGCTGGTGCTCGACGGCCAGGCGCTCCACTTCGTCGTAGTCGATCAGGCCGGTGTCGGTGTCGATGCCGTACTGCACAGCGTTGTAAAGCTTGCCACTGAAGCTGACCTTGGCGCCGTGGGTCAGGTGGCCACCATGGGCCAGGCTCATGCCCAGCACGGTGTCACCGGCCTGCAGCAGGGCCAGGTACACCGCGGCGTTGGCCTGGCTGCCCGAGTGAGGCTGGACGTTGGCGTAATCAGCCCCGAACAACTGCTTGGCGCGGTCGATGGCCAGTTGCTCGACTTTATCCACGTGTTCGCAGCCGCCGTAGTAGCGTTTGCCCGGGTAGCCCTCGGCGTACTTGTTGGTCAGGCCGCTGCCTTGTGCCTGCATCACGCGCTTGCTGGTGTAGTTTTCCGAAGCGATCAGCTCGATGTGATCTTCCTGACGCTGTTCCTCGGCACTCATTGCCGCCAGCAGTGCATCGTCGTAACCCTGGATCTGGTCTTGCTTGCTGAACATCGCGGATCTCCCAGCGGCGGCGTGGCGCCTTTGATATTGGTTGGCGGCCGCCGTGCGACAGGGCCCCCCTTTGGAAGCGATGGTAGGGCCGGCGCTTGCAGACCAGATGCCTGCGCACGCCACACAAAGGTGCGTTTACGACATCCCCGCGAAACCAGTGGAGAGTCGCCCGGCGCCACAGAACAACATGCCAATACCCGCGGCGATATTCCTGGTTTACAGTGACCGGCTACAAGAACACAAGGAACCGGCCATGAACGACCAAAGCCAACAGTTTGCCAGCGACAACTATTCGGGCATCTGCCCTGAAGCCTGGGCGGCCATGGAGCAGGCCAACCAAGGCCATCAACGGGCCTATGGCGACGACCAATGGACGGCACGGGCCGCCGATGAATTTCGCCGCCTGTTCGAAACCGACTGCGAGGTATTCTTTGCCTTCAACGGCACCGCAGCCAACTCCCTGGCGCTGTCGTCCCTGTGCCAGAGCTACCACAGCGTCATCTGCTCGGAAACGGCCCACGTCGAGACCGATGAGTGCGGCGCGCCGGAATTCTTCTCCAACGGCTCCAAGCTGCTGACCGCCCGCAGCGAGAACGGCAAGCTCACGCCCGAGGCCATTCGTGAAGTCGCCCTCAAGCGCCAGGACATCCACTACCCCAAGCCACGCGTGGTCACCCTGACCCAGGCCACCGAAGTGGGCAGCGTCTACCGCCCCGAGGAGCTGCAGGCCATCAGCGCCACCTGCAAGGAGCTGGGGCTGAACCTGCACATGGACGGGGCGCGCTTTGCCAATGCCTGCGCCACCCTGGGCTGCTCGCCGGCGGAGCTGACGTGGAAGTCGGGGGTGGACGTGCTGTGTTTCGGCGGGACCAAGAACGGCATGGCGGTCGGCGAGGCCATTCTGTTCTTCAAGCATGAGCTGGCGGTGGACTTCGACTACCGCTGCAAGCAGGCCGGGCAGCTGGCATCGAAAATGCGCTTCCTGTCGGCGCCTTGGGTGGGCTTGCTGGAAAACGACGCGTGGCTCAAGCACGCCCGCCACGCCAACCACTGCGCCACGTTGCTCAGCCAATTGGTGGCAGACATTCCCGGGGTTGAGTTGATGTTCCCGGTGGAAGCCAACGGGGTGTTCCTGCAAATGTCGGAACCGGCGCTGGAAGCGTTGCGTGGCAAGGGCTGGCGGTTCTATACCTTCATTGGCAGCGGCGGTGCGCGGTTCATGTGCTCGTGGGATACCGAAGAAGCGCGGGTACGGGAGTTGGCCGCGGACATTCGCCAGGTCATGAGCTGAAACAGGGGTTGGCCTTTTCCCGAGCTTCGCCCGGTCCCCTATTGAACGCATGCCAATAGCAGGACCGGGCGAACCAGGGCTCTAGAGCTTGAAGCCTCCCATCTGCCGCGCCAGGTCATCGGCCAGCCCACGCAACGCCTGGCATTCCTCGCGGCCGCTGCGCACCTCCCCTGCCGTGGCGCGGGCCAGGTCGGAAATGCCTTGTACGTTGCGGTTGATCTCTTCGGTCACCGCCGTCTGCTCTTCCGTCGCGGTGGCCACCTGGTGGTTCATGTCGCTGATGCGCTCCACCTGGTCGGTGATCGCCGTCAGCGACGTACCGGTCCGCTGGCTCGCGGCTACTCCGGTGCCCGTCGCTGCCTGGCCGCTGTGCATCGACGCCACCGCCGTGTCGGCCCCTTGCTTGAGCCGGCCGATCATCTTCTGAATCTCGTCGGTAGAGGCCTGGGTACGCTGGGCCAGGGTGCGTACCTCGTCAGCCACCACCGCGAAGCCACGGCCCATCTCACCGGCCCGAGCGGCCTCGATAGCGGCGTTCAGCGCCAGCAGGTTGGTCTGCTCGGAGATACCCCGGATCACCGCCAGCACCTGGTCGATGGAGCCCACCTGCTCGGCCAACTCACCCACCGCGCTGGCCGCACTGCCAATCTCCTGCGACATGCCTTCGATATGGGCGATGGAACGGCCCACGATATCCCGCGCCTGCAAGGCCTCGTCCCGGGCGCTTTGCGACGCCTCGGCGGCATTGCCCGCGTTGCGGGCGATTTCCTGCACGGTCAGGCCCATCTCGTGCACCGCCGTGGCCACCATGTCGGTCATTTCCTGTTGGCGGCCCGCGCGTTCGGCGGTGTTGTCCACCACTTGCGCGACATTCCCCACCGAACTTCGCAGGCGCTCGCTGGTGGCCAACACGTCAGCGATCATATCGCGCTGGCTACCCAGAAAGCGGTTGAAACCACGGGCCAGATCGCCCAACTCGTCGGCGCGGGCATCGTCAAGGCGGTGGGTCAGGTCACCACCGCCACTGCCGATGGCCACCAGGGCCGCCGTCACCTGGCGGATAGGCCGTACCAGGCCACGGGCCAGCACCACCACCAGCAACAGGCACACGAACGCCACCGCCAGGCCGATCAGACTGGTCAGCCACATGGCCTGGCGTGCCTGGGCGTAGATCTGCGCCTCGGGCACTTCCGCTACCAGGCTCCAGTTGAGGTCGCGCAGGGGCAAGGCCAGGGCCAGGTAATCTTCGCCGTCACGCTGGAAAGCGCTGGTGGTCAGGCCGGAATGGCCCAGCACCGCGGCGGCGGCCTGCGGGCCGATCTGCTCGGCCAACTGCCGCTTGCCGCTCAGCTGAGCATCGGGATGAACCTGGATCAAACCGTCGTTGCGCACCAGGAACACCTTGCCGTGCTCGCCAAAACTGTAGTTGTGAATCAATTCCGACAGTTCGCTCATGCTCAGGCCCAGGCCTGCGATGCCCAGGGTCTTGCCCGCTTGCTGCACCCGCAGGTCGATGAACAGGGTCAAGGCGCCCGTGCTGGTGTCCGTGTCGATGTTGAGGGTGCGCGGCTTGCCGCTGTCCAGGAACTGGTAGAACCAGGCGTCCTGGGCGTTGGCCCGGCTCAGGGTACGGTCCAGGCCTTTCTCGGTGTAGTAATGGTTGCTGTCGGCGCTGGCAATCAAGGCGGTGAAGGCTTTGTGTTCGCTGCGCACACCTTCGAGATAACGAGTGAATGATGGCACTTGGGCACCATTTTCGCCCTCGGCCAGCCATTGCTGCACCAGCGTGTTGCTAGCGATGTCGCTGGCAGCCGTCAATGGCTTGCTCAATATCCGTTCAATGTCATTGCGCATCGCTTCCACACTGGCCGGCAATGCGGTTTCCAGCAAATAGCTCTGGGCCAGGCGGTTCACCACCACCGTATAGATACCCACCACTATCAGGATGCTGACCAGCAAGGCGGTGCCCATGCTGAGGATCAATTGCCATTGGATACTGCGGCGCCACAACTGCATGAGTGTAACCCTCTGAATGTCTACATCGGATGACCTGCAACAGCCATGCCGATTGTATACATTAGCCAGACCAACGGTTACACAAGAAGATAAGGGCAGCGGCTGGCTTGCCAGTGAGCGGCTGGCGCTCGAAAGCGTGCTGGCATGCCAGCCTCTGCTGGATCGGGGGAGTCGGGCGAAGGCCCCGCCGCTGCTGGCGAGGCCCATCCATCAGCCGTGGCTGATGGTGTTTTTGATCACATCAACCGTGGCGTTGACTTGCTCTTGATAACGGTTGAGCGCTTCGGCGTGCTGCTGCTGCATTTCCAGCTGCTTGGAGCACAGGTTCAACGCCGCCAGCACCAGCAACTTGTCGCCGATGAGGGAAGGGTACTTGCGCTTGGTCTCGGCCAACGACGCGTTGAGCAGGCGAGTGGCGTCGAGCAGCTTCTGCTCTTCACCCGGCGGCGCCTTGAGCGAGTAGTCATTGCCCAGGATCGAGACGACCTTGATCGACTCCTGGTCGGTACTCATGCGCTCACGGCACCAGCGCTAGCACGCTGAACCAGGGCCTGGATGCGCGAAACGGTGGAGGTCTGCTTCTCTTCCTGTTCCATCAGGTTCAGCTGCAGGCTCTCGTTTTCTTCCTTGGCCTGGGCCAGTTGGGCGGTGAGCTGAGTGTTGTTTTCAGTCAGTTGGCGGTTCTGTTCAACCAGTTCGCTGACCAGTTGTTCCAGTTGGCTCAGAGTTGTTTCTAGCATGGTGTTGTCTCGGCAGATTCAAGGGGCGGTAACGATAAAGAAAAGTCGCCGCGCAGGCCAGGGTTTATCGGGCTCGGAACCATGAAATCCGCTGCGGCGACCTTCCTGGCCACGCTTCGGGCCAAACCCGAAACAGACTCAGATGGACCGGCATAATTGCACCCGGTTCCCACTGGCCATTGGCCGTGCGACAAAAGGTCCCTAAAGACTTGGTGCCAAAGACCGATAGGCATGGCAACTGTCTGCACCCCGCACGGAACGCACCCCCTACCTGGAACTCGCCATGTCCCTACGCAACATGAATATCGCACCCCGTGCGCTCTCCGGCTTCGCCTGTATCGGCGCCCTGATGATCATTCTGGGCATTTTCGCCCTGGTGCAGATGGGCAATATCCGCAAGGCCGGCGAAGAAATCGAGAACAACACGCTGCCCAGCCTTTCCAACCTGGGCCAGATCACCCAGATGACCCTGCGCCTGCGCGTGCTGTCCTACCGCCTGCTGGCCAACCGGGACGCCCAGACCCAGGCCGAAGCCCTGCAACTCCTGGACTCACGCAACCAACTGATCGCCAAGGCCCAGGCCGCCTACGAGCCGCTGATTGCCGGGCCGCAAGAGCGTGCTGCCTACGAGCAGTTGAAATCGGCGCTGGCCGAGTACCATCAGCTGGAAGGCCAGATGCGCAGCGCCAATGCCGCCAACGACATGGATGCCCTGCGCAAGGCGGTCAATACCGACCTGCAGGACAACTCGTCGCGCCTGAACGCCGCGCTCGACCGGCTGGTGGAGATCAATACCCAGCAGACCGCCGACATGAACAAGACGGCCGCTGACCAGTATTCGTCGGCCTTCACCCTGGTGGTGACGCTGCTGATCATCGCCGCCGTGCTGACTTTCCTGTTCGCCTGGCTGCTGACCCGCAGCATCGTGGTGCCGATCGACCAGGCCCTGGCCGCCGCCGAGCAAATCGCCGAAGGCAACCTGACCCGCCCGATCCACGTGGAAGGTCGCGATGAGGCCGCGCGCCTTCTGGTTGCCATGGAGAAGATGCAGAACAAGCTGCGCGACACGCTGCAGCGTATCTCTGGCTCCGCGACCCAACTGGCTTCCGCCGCCGAAGAGCTCAACAGCGTCACCGACGAAGGCGCCCGTGGCCTTGCCCAGCAGAACCACGAGATCGAGCAGGCCGCCACCGCAGTCAACGAAATGACCAGTGCCGTGGAGGAAGTGGCCCGCAACGCGGTAAGCACCTCGGAGGCCTCCAAGGACGCCACCACTTCGGCCAGCGACGGCCGTGACCTGGTCCAGGAAACCGTGGGCGCCATCGAGCGCATGAGCAGCGACGTACAGAGCACCGCCGAGCTGATCGGCAACCTGGCCAACGAGTCCCGCGACATCGGCAAGGTGCTGGACGTGATCCGTGGGCTGGCTGACCAGACCAACCTGCTGGCCCTGAACGCCGCCATCGAGGCGGCGCGCGCCGGTGAAGCTGGCCGTGGTTTTGCCGTGGTCGCCGACGAAGTCCGCGCCCTGGCCCACCGCACCCAGCAGTCCACCGCTGAAATCGAGCGCATGATCGGCAGCATCCAGGGCGGTACCGAACAGGCCGTGAACTCGATGCGCAACAGCACCGAGCGCGCCGAGTCGACCCTGAACATCGCCAAGGGCGCGGGCATGGCCCTGGACACCATCAACGGCGCCATCGTGCAGATCAACGAACGCAACCTGGTGATCGCCAGCGCGGCGGAAGAACAGGCTCAGGTGGCCCGTGAGGTTGACCGCAACCTGGTGAACATTCGTGACTTGTCGGTGCAATCGGCTACCGGTGCCAACCAGACCACCGCGGCCAGCGCAGAGCTGTCGCGCCTGGCGGTGGACCTGAACAGCATGGTCGCGCGTTTCAGCCTGTAAACCGCGTCGTCCGTTTCCCGAGCTTCGCCCGGTCCCACAAGTTCATCCGTGATCTGCTGGGCCCGGGCGGCACTTGGGGAAGCATCACACCCAACGCAGGATCAATACTCGATCCGCACATCCCCTTTCGGCACACTGCAGCACGAGAGGATGTAGCCATCGGCCACGTCCTCGTCGGTAATCCCGCCGTTGTGCTCCATTTCCACCTCCCCGCCCAGCTTCATCACCTTGCAGGTGCCGCAGATACCCATGCCGCACGCCTTGGGAATCATCAGGCCGAGCTTGGCCGCTGCCGCATGCACGGTTTCCCCCGGCGCCACGCGAATGCTCTTGCCGGCGGCGGTGAATTCCACCTGGTGCAGGTCTGACGCATCCGGTTCGGGTGCCTCGGCAGCCTGTTCGGCATTCTCCACCGCATCGGCGCGAGCCTCCGGCGGCGTGGCGCCGAACGACTCCTCGTGGTAACGGGACATGTCGTAACCCGCCGCCTCCAGCAGGCGCTTCACCGCATTCATGTAGGGCGTGGGGCCGCAGCAGAAGATTTCACGTTCCATGAAGTCCGCGGCGATCAGTTCCAGCAGCTTGTGGTTCAAGTAGCCACGGTAGCCTGCCCACGGCTCGCCCAGCCCATGCTTCTCGCAAATGATGTGCAAGCTGAAGTTGTCGATGCGCGACGCCATGTGTTCCAGCTCGCGGTGGTAGATGATGTCCTTGGGTGAACGGGCGCTGTGCACGAACACCATGTCGACGTTGGCGTTGGTGTCGTAGAACCAGCGTGCCATGGACATCACCGGGGTAATGCCCACGCCGCCGCTGAGGTAAAGCACCTTCTGCGCCGGATAGTCGATGGCGTTGAACAACCCCACGGGGCCGTGCACCGCCAGCTCCTGGCCCTCATGCAGGGTGTCGTGCAGCCAATTGGACACACGCCCGCCCGGTACACGCTTGATGGTGATGGAGAAGCTGTACGGCACCGATGGCGAGCTGGAAATGGTGTAGGAGCGCATCACGGGCTGGCCGTCGATCTCCAGCTCCAGGGTCACGAACTGGCCGGGCTTGAAGAAGAACAGGATCGGCTGGTCGGCCATGAAGCAGAAGGTGCGCACGTCCCAGGTTTCCTGGATGACCTTGACGCAACGGACCACATGGCGGCCATTGGCCCATGTCTGGGTATTTACCGGGCTCAGGAAGCTGTTGGACATGCTCTTCTCCACGGCCGACTGTCGGCCTCATGGGGAAGGATTCTGCTTGGGCCGTGTGGGCGTCACTTTCCTATCTGCGACATTCACATGCTTATGGCGACCAGCCCCATGGTACAGGGCCTGGCGCGTCGGGAATGGATTGGGCCATGTCGCCCATGGATAAGGTTCGCGGCCCGCGCGGACGCACACTCCACCGCAAATGAACCTGCTTTATTCCGTGCCTTGCGTTGCAAACCGTATCAGCCACTTTTCGCGGCCGCACAGACGGCCATGAGGACACACACGATGGACGTTACCGCTACCCTGAGCCTGGGCGACCCGCTGGAACCCGCACGCAAGGCCACTGCCGAAATGCTCCAGACCCGGGAGCGGACGTTCTCGCTGCCCCAGCCGTTCTATAACGACGAGCGCCTGTTCGATATCGACATGCAGGAGATCTTCCACAAGGAATGGCTGATCGCCGGCATGACCAGCGAGATCCCCACCAAGGGCAACTTCATTACCCTGCAGATCGGCAAGAACCCGATCATCGTGGTACGAGGCGCCGACGGCGTGGTGCACGCGTTCCACAACGTCTGCCGCCACCGCGGCTCGCGGCTGTGCACCAGCGAGAAGGGCAAGGTCGCCAAGCTGGTCTGCCATTACCACCAGTGGACCTACGAACTGGACGGCCGCCTGCTGTTCGCCGGCACCGAGATGGGCGCCGATTTCGACATGAAGCAGTACGGTCTCAAACCGGTGAACGTGAAAACCGCCGGCGGCTACATCTTCATCAGCCTGAGCAACAACCCACCGGCCATCGACGAGTTCCTGCGCACCCTGGACCACTACATGGAGCCCTACGACATGGAGAACACCAAGGTGGCGGTGCAGACCACCCTGGTGGAAAAGGCCAACTGGAAGCTGGTGCTGGAAAACAACCGCGAGTGCTACCACTGCGGCGGCTCGCACCCCGAGTTGCTGAAAACCCTGCTGGAATGGGACGACGTCACCGACCCACGTGCCGACCAGGCCTTCAAGGACCATGTGGCCGCCTCGGCCGCCGCCTGGGAAGCCGAAAAGATCCCTTACGCCCATGCCAGCTTTGGCCTGCGCAACCGCATCGTGCGCATGCCCCTGCTCAAGGGCACCGTGTCCATGACCCTGGACGGCAAGGTCGGCTGCAAGAAACTGATGGGCCGCATCCAGAATCCCGACCTCGGCTCCATGCGCATCCTGCACCTGCCCCACTCCTGGAACCACTGCATGGGCGACCACATCATCGTCTTTACCGTATGGCCCATCAGCGCCCAGGAAACCGTGGTCACCACCAAATGGCTGGTGCACAAGGACGCCGTGGAAGGCGTGGACTACGACGTGGAGCGCATGCGCCAGGTGTGGGACGCCACCAACGACCAGGACCGCCGTCTGGCCGAGGAAAACCAGAAAGGCATCAACTCCACCGCCTACCAGCCCGGCCCGTACTCCAAGACCTACGAGTTCGGCGTGGTGAACTTCATCGACTGGTACAGCGAACGCATGCTCAGCAACCTGGGCGCGGCACCGGCGCCTTACCTCAAGGGCGTGGCCGTTCACGAGTAACCCCACGGCCAGGTCCGGTCAGCGGAGGGCATCACTCAACCGCTTGGTCAATAAGTGATCAAACCCGGTGCAGCCCTCTCCCCACGAGGGCCCTGGCCTTCCGCCAACATCTTATCCACAGCCAGGCCCACAGTAATTGTGGGCAACCGCTGCTCGCCTGTGAAAGAAACCCAAGAAAAACCGTGACTTATTCAGAAACATACCTGCTGGGTGTATTTGATCAAAAAACGAACAAATCTCTACAGGCCACGTCTTTAAAGGCTTACAGGCTTAGGCAAACACGTTATCCACAGAAGCGCCAACAGACTTTGTGCGCAAGTTTGACGGTGCCAACCCTCCCCTGTGGAAAACCGCTGAAAGCAGCGTATCACGGGCGTTTCACGCAGGCAGACGAGGAGAATCACCCGTATCGATCAAAAAATGATCAAAATCGGCAACGCCTTGAATCACAAGGCTTCCAGCGTTACGCGAACAGATTATCCACAGAGGCACCAACAAGGATTGTGGGCAACATTGGCCACCGCAGGTCCTTTGTCCACAGCAAAACCCGAGGAAAATCAGCTTCCTGCAATGATCATTTTTTGACCAACAACCGCCAAGCCATAGCCACCGTGGCCTGCAGCCATGCACCAACAACTTATCCACACGCACACCCACACGGAATGTGAGCAACTCGTCGCAGGACCCCCTACATCTGTAGGGATTGCCTCCATTTGGATGAGTGACCACCCTGTATGCATCAATAAGAAAAGGGACCTCCCATGCATCCAGACAGCCTGCTCTCCGCTTTCGCCATCGCCCTGCTGCTGGGCATCAGCCTTGCCAGCGCCGAGCCTCATACCAATTGGCACGACGTGCTGCAGGTGGGGCTGCCGCTGTGCATGGCGGGCGTGGTGGCAGTGTTCTACTGGCTACGCCGCCACCATCCGCGCAGCCAGGCACGCAAGCAGGTCCAGCCGACGCGCAGCTTGTTGATGGTATGGGTGAATGTGCGGTGGGAAGGGGTGGGGCGGCGCAACTCCTGAGCTTGCGCAGAAACCACTCGATAACCTGGAGGCGGCCGTGCTGTCGTTCATCAAGGAAGCCATTCTGGCTCACCGGCTACTTTTCACGGGGGCTACGGTCATGGTCGCTACCCTGAAACTGTGTGCCCTCGCTCCAGCGTTCTTTCTCGGAAGAATCATAGACAGCCTCTCTGCGCATCAAGCGCTGAATGCCTACACGATCGGCTTGCTACTGGCTGCTTTTTGCGCTGTGACCATTTTGCAGTCTGTTATCAACCCCCTTCAGACCTACCAGCTGACAAAACTGGTTCAGTTGACCCTCAAGGACAAATCCATCGAGTGGACCACAGCCATTATGAACAAGGAGTTCGAGCAGTTTTCCTCGCTCCGGCTCGGCGCCCTGATCAAGGGAGTGGAACGGGGTATCACGGCCCATGAAAAGCTGCTCTCATTTTTCATCCTGAACGCTCTGCCCCTCACCATCGAACTGCTACTGGTAGCAGCCGCCTTCATCTACGTGGGTGGAAACCTGTTATTCGTGATGCTGCTGGCGACATCAATTGCGTATCTAACGGCATGTCATCGACTGATCATCTGGCGCAGGCCACACCTGGAGGCGGTCAATGACCAGGAAGATCTTGTCTCGACTCAACTGTTCGACGGTTTGAGCGCCGGCAAAGCCATCAAGTTGGAACACGCCACCCTCCATGCGTTGCAACCGCTTTTCAATAGCTACGGTAATTATGCACAGGCGGCTACCCAGGTTGCGAGTTCAGCCGCGGTACTAGGGTCTGCACGAATTTTATTCGTGGGCCTGTCGACAGCCGCGTTACTGGCATGGGGAATACACGATAGGTTTCAGCCCGTCCCAACACTGTCGGTCGGCGAACTGGTGGCCATCTTTTCGATCGCTGGCGGGTTATTGGTCAACATCAGTGGCCTGGCCGATGCCTATCGGACGCTCGACCAGTACATCGCCGACAAGCGTCGATTGGTTGAGCTGCTGGACCTCGACGGGCTACCGCTTGATCACCCTATGCCAGATGACCTGCAAGCAGAGCAGATCGGACTCCTTCCTCAGCCCGGTGAAGCGTTAGTGCCACTGCGCTTCAACACCAGCCAATCAGTAGCCATCGTGGGGGCGAGCGGCGCTGGCAAGACAACGCTGCTGGAAACCCTGGCGGGACTGGTGGCAACGGCCCGGCCTCGCTTGATAATCAACGATAGTCCCATGGAACACCTCACTTGTTACCTGAAGATGGTCAGGTACTGCCCCCAGCACCCCGGTTTCGTTGAAGGGGAATTTCGCCAAGCGGTGCTGTTCGGGCAACCTCCGGCCCCGGTCATGGAGCCGTACGTTGACGCACTGGGGCTGCGAACCCTTGTGGATAACCGCACGATCAGCGAGGGGGGAAAAAATATCTCCGGGGGGGAGGCGAAACGTCTCACCCTGTTGCGACTGATAAACCGCCCTGGCCGCTTCAACCTGTTTGATGAGCCCACTGCTTCCCTGGACGCCGAAACGACCACCCGGGTCTGGAACGTGTTGTTTGCTGTATTTCAAGGAAAGGGACTGGTGTGCATCACCCACGATGTCGACGCGCTGCACCGTTTTGACCGAGTCCTGGTGATGCGCGCCGGTCGTGTGGTGGCAGACGGCCCTTGGCAGGAGCTGAAAGGCCGGCGGGACGTCGGCACGATGATCGAAGAAATTGGCGGGTGAGGTGCTTAGCGCACCACCCCCTCCTCCACCAACACCTTCAGAATCGCCTGCGCCCCCTCCTGCGCACTCACACCCTTGAGCACCTGCCCGCCGCCACCGCTGGCCTTTGCCGTGGCCGCCTTCATGCGGTCGGCGCCGCTCTTGGCCTTGATCACTTTCAACCGTTTGGGCCGTGGCTTGGCGGGGGTCAGCTCGGCCCCTGTGTATAAGTCGTCGAGCACTATCTCTACCTTGTCCACCTGGAACTGGCCCCGCTGGGCTGGGCCGTAGGCGCTTTGCCGGGCTTTGGGGGCGGCGTTGTCGACAGTGGCCAGGAGCGGCAAGCGTATTTTGAGACGGCGACGCTGACCGCGTGGCAGGGCTTGCAGGACCTGGGCGACACCATTGCTGACCGACTCCACTTCGGCAAGGCCGGTCACCAGTGGCCAGCCCAGGCGTTCGGCCAGCAGGAAGGGCAGCATGCCCGAGCCTTCACCGGTTTCGGCCTGGCTACCGGTGAGCACCAGCTGGGCGCCGACGTCTCTGAGGAAATCGGCCAAGGCCGGCACCACGTCACTGCCCAGGGTTTGCTCGATGACATCCATCTGTTCCAGGCCCATGCCCAGGTAGGCGCGCAGGGCGGGTTCGCGAACGTCGCCGGCGTGCACGACCTGCAAGTTATCCCCAGCCAATTGCAAGCCCAGCTCGACGGCGCGCGAATCCTGTTCGGCGCGGCGGCTGCGGCCGGAGGTGGGGTGGGCGCCGATGGACACCAGGCTGACGACTTTCATGTTCATGTGCACCTCAGGCGGCATCGCGCTTGGCATCGTTACGGTAGGCCGCGACCGCGTCGATCAGGGCTTCGAGCAGTTCGGCGCTGTCGCCGATCACCGACAGGTCGGCGCGCTTGATCATGTCGCAACCGGGGTCCAGGTTGATGGCAATGACCTTGTCGCAGGCGCCAATACCCTGCAAGTGCTGGATGGCCCCGGAGATGCCCACGGCCACGTACACCCGCGCGGTCACCCAGGTGCCACTGGCACCCACCTGGCGGTCGCGGGTCATGAAGCCATCGTCCACGGCCACCCGGGATGCGCCTTCGGTGGCGCCCAGGGCGGCGGCGGTGCGGTGGAACAAGGCCCAGTCCTTGACGCCGTTGCCGCCGGAAAAGATGAATTCGGCCTCGGACATCGGGATGGCGGCCGGGTCCACGGCTACCGCGCCCAAGTCCTCGATGCGCGGCAGGGAGCGGGCCACGGCGCTGGACAATGCCACCGGCAGGGCTTCGTGACGGGTTTCATCCACCGGTTCAGCACACTCGGCGGCGGCCAGGATCAAGCGCGGCACAGCGCGGCTGATGTCTTGCTGGCCGGCGCCAGCACGGCCAACACAGGTACCGTCCCTGACTTGCCAGATGCGCGTCGCCGGGCGCTCGCCGAGGCTGGCGCCCAGGCGGCGGCCAAGTTCGCCGCCGCCGCTGCGGCTGTCGGGTAGCAGCCAGTGGCGAGGGGTGAACTGGTTATCCACAGCCCGCAGGCCCTGCACGCGCTGCTCGGGGGCATAGCCTTCGTATTCGCTGCCGGCGATCACCAACAGACGGTCGACGCCGGCTGTGGAAAACCCGCTTTCCTTATGTTCGCCAAAAACAATGGCCAACACCGCGCCGTCGTTGCCAGCCAGTTGACGGGCCAAGCCAAGCAGGTCCCGGTCGTGGCTGCCGAGGCGGCCGCCGACCATGTCGGGTACCACGGCGATGTAGAATGCCGGGGCCACCACCTGGTGCAACGGCAACAACACTTCAGCAGCAGCGCTGCGCTTGCCGGCGCCGCCCTGCTGGGCGCCACTGCGGTCGATACGCTTGACGCCATTGGGCCCGATGAAGCCCACGGCATGGGGGTTCTTGCGGATCACCCCCTGGGGGCCCATCCAGGACGCCTGGGCGGGCTGCATGGCCGCGTGCAGCGGGTGCAAGCGGTTACGGGCGATCCACTCGGCCCGCGGGTCACGGCGAATAATATCGCTCATCAATGCACCTCCGCAGGGATAAGTTTAACCGGTGCTGGCTTTACCACCACGACTTCCTCCACCAGCGCATCGGCCACCAGTTCGGCGATGTCCTTGATCAGGGGGCGAGGTTCAACCACGCCTTCGAGCATGGCGGTGCATTGCGGACAACCGACGGCCACCAGTTCTGCCTGGGTCTCGCGGATGTCGTCCATGCGCATGTCGGGAATACGCTGCTTGCCGGGGATGTCGGTGATCGGCGCACCGCCACCGCCCCCGCAGCAACGGGAACGGAAGCCGGAGCGCTGCATCTCGCGCACCTCGATGCCCAAGGCCTTGAGCACGTCGCGGGGTGCCTGGTATTCGCCGTTGTAGCGGCCCAGGTAGCAAGGGTCGTGGTAGGTAACACTGCCGCCCTTGTGCTGGCCCAGATTGAGCTTGCCAGCCGTCACCAGTTCGGCCATGAAGGTGCTGTGGTGCTGCACCTGATAGTTGCCATTGAAGGCGCCGTATTCGTTCTTGAGTACGTGGAAGCTGTGCGGGTCGCAGGTGACGATGCGGCTGAAGCTGTAGTTGCCCAGGGTCTGGATGTTGCGCCTGGCCAGCGTCTGGAAAGTGGCTTCATCACCCAGGCGCCGGGCCACGTCGCCGCTGTCGCGCTCTTCCAGGCCCAGCACGGCGAAGTCCACCTTGGCGGCCTTGAGCACTTTGACGAAGGCGCGAAGGGTGCGCTGGTTACGCATGTCGAAGGCACCGTCACCGACCCAGAACAGCACGTCGGCGGTCTTTTTCTCGCTCATCAGGTTGAGATTGAGGTCGGCAGCCCAGTTCATTCGCCCCCCGGGGTTGAAGCCGCCGGGGTTGTCGGTGGCGATCAGGTTATCCAGCACCTCGGCGCCCTTGCTGGGGGTAGCACCCTTTTCCAGGGTGAGGTGGCGGCGCATGTCGACGATCGCGTCCACGTGCTCGATCATCATCGGGCACTCTTCCACGCAGGCACGGCAGGTGGTGCACGACCACAGGGTTTCGGCGTCTACCAGGCCATTGACGATGGGCTGGTGCGGATTGCCGCCATGTTCGCCCACGGGCTTGCCGGGGTACGGGCTACCAGCGAACGAGGCATCGGTACCGCCGGCCAGGCCCACCACCATGTCCTGGATCAGCTTTTTGGGGTTCAGCGGCTGGCCGGCGGCGAAGGCCGGGCACGCCGCTTCGCATTTGCCGCACTGAACGCAGGCGTCGAAGCCCAGCAACTGGTTCCAGGTGAAGTCTTTGGGCTTTTCCACCCCCAGTGGCGCGCTGGGGTCAGCCAGGTCCAACGGCTTGAGGCCGGTGGAACGGCCGCCGCCGAAGCGCTCTGGGCGGCGGTGCCACGCCAGGTGCAGGGCCCCGGCGAAGGCGTGTTTCATCGGGCCGCCCCAGGTCATGCCGAGGAACAGTTCGGACACGCCCCACAGCACGCCCACGGCGAGAATCGCCGCCAGTACCCAGCCGCCAAAATCGGTGGGCAGGATGCCGGCCACTGGCAAGGTCAGCAGGAAGAAGCTGGCCGAGAATGCCAGTAGGCTTTTCGGCAGGCGCATCCAGGGGCCTTTCGACAACCGCGAAGGCGGGTTGAGGCGGCGTTTGAAGACAAACACGGCGCCGACGAACATCACCGCGGTGGCAAACAGCAGCGCATAGCCGAGGATACGGTCATGCAGCCCGAAGCCGTGTACCAGGACCGCCAGGACGATGGACAGCACCGCGCCACCGGCGGTGGCCACGTGGGTGTTGGCGATGTATCTGTCGCGGGCCACCACGTGGTGCAAGTCGACCATGTAGCGGCGCGGCATGGCCAGCAGGCCGCCAAGCAGGTCCACCGGCGAGGCGCGGCCGTTGCGCCACAGGCGCACCCGGCGCAGGGCGCCGAAAATGCTCAGAGCCAAGGCGGCGAATAGCAGGATGGAGAGGATAGTGTTCAGCATGAAATCACCTGGGTGATAGCTGCAAGCCACAAGCCGTAAGTTGCAAGCGACGATCCAGACCCGATCACCGTCGCTTTCACTTGCCGCGTTGAGCTTGCAGCTTGGGGCTGGGCCTCAGAAGTCCTTGCACAGGCGCAAAGCGTCATAGATCGCGGCATGGGTGTTGCGCTGGCCCACGCAGTCGCCGATGCGAAACAGCAGGTAACCATCGCCAGCCTGGCTCAACGAAGGCTGCGGCTGGATGGCGAACAAGGCTTCGATGTCCATCTGGCCTTTGTTGCGCGAATCCTGCTTGAGCTCGTAGTACAGCTTTTCGTCCGGCCGCACGCCATTCTCCACCACCACCTGGTCCACCACGCGCTCTTCCTTGGCGCCGGTGTATTCGTTCTCCAGCACCGCCACCAGCTTGTCGCCTTCGCGGTAGACCTTTTCCAGCATCAGGTCGCCGGTCATGATCACTTCCTTGGGGTACATGCTGCGGTAGTAGGTGGGGAATGACGTACCGCCAATGGCCACGCCTGGCTTGATGTCGTCGGTGACGATTTCCACCTGGGCGCCTTTGTCGGCCAGGAAGTCGGCCACCGACATGCCAGTGAATTCGCAGATGGTGTCGTACACCAGCACGTTTTTGCCGGGCGCTACCTTGCCGTCCAGCACGTCCCAGCTGCTGACCACCAGGCCTTCTTCGGCGCCCCAGTGCTCGTTTTGCTCCAGGAACGGGTGCCCGCCCACGGCCAGCACGACTACGTCAGGGCGCAGGTCCATGATGGTCGCCGCATCGGCGGCGGTGCCCAGGCGCAGGTCGACCTTCAGACGCGCCAACTCCAGCTGGAACCAGCGGGTAATACCCGCGATCTGGTCACGCTGCGGTGCTTTCGATGCCGTGGTGATCTGCCCGCCAATGAAGTCCTTTTTCTCGAACAGCGTCACGTCGTGGCCGCGCTCGGCCGAGACCCGCGCCGCTTCCATGCCCGCTGGGCCCGCACCGACGATTACCACCTTGCGTTTGGGCCCGGTGGATTTCTCGATGATGTGCGGCACGCCCATGTATTCACGCGAGGTGGCGGCGTTCTGAATGCACAGCACGTCCAGGCCCTGGTACTGGCGGTCGATGCAGTAGTTGGCGCCCACGCATTGCTTGATCTGGTCCACCTGGCCCATCTTGATCTTGGCGATCAGGTGCGGGTCGGCGATGTGCGCACGGGTCATGCCCACCATGTCCACGTAGCCGCCTTCCAGAATGCGCGTGGCCTGGTTCGGGTCCTTGATGTTCTGCGCGTGCAGCACAGGGGCCTTGACCACTTCCTTGATACCGGCCGCCAGGTGGAGGAAGGGCTCCGGTGGGTAACTCATGTTCGGAATGACGTTGGCCAGGGTGTTGTGGGTGTCGCAGCCTGAACCCACCACGCCGATGAAGTCGATCAGGCCGGTGTCGTCGTAGTACTTGGCGATCTGCTTCATGTCTTCGTGGCTTAGGCCATCGGGGTGGAATTCATCACCGCAGATACGCAGGCCCACGCAGAAGTCAGGGCCCACTTCCTTGCGCACCGCCTTGATCACTTCCAGGCCGAAGCGCATGCGGTTCTCGAAGCTGCCACCCCATTCGTCGGTGCGCTTGTTGACCCGCGGGCTCCAGAACTGGTCGATCATGTGCTGGTGCACGGCGGACAATTCCACGCCGTCCAGGCCGCCGGCCTTGGCCCGCGCCGCAGCGCTGGCGTAGTTACCGATCACCCGCCAGATCTCTTCCGGCTCGATGGTCTTGCAGGTAGCCCGGTGCACCGGCTCGCGGATGCCCGAGGGCGACATCAAGGTGGGCCAGTGTTCACCGTCCCAGCGCGAGCGGCGGCCCATGTGGGTAATCTGGATCATGATCTTGGCGCCATGCTTGTGCATGGCGTCGGCCAGGTTCTGGAAGTGCGGGATGATCTTGTCGGTGGCCAGGTTCACCGATTTCCACCAGCCCTGGGGGCTGTCGATGGCCACGCTGGAAGAACCGCCGCAGATCGCCAGGCCAATACCGCCCTTGGCTTTCTCTTCGTAGTATTTGACATAGCGATCGGTGGTCATGCCGCCATCGGTGGCGTAGACCTCAGCGTGCGCGGTGCTGAGCACGCGGTTGCGGATCGTCAACTTGCCGATCTGGATCGGCTGGAACATCGCTTCGAAAGCCATGACGGTTTCCTCGACTTACAACGGCTTGACGGTGAACAGGCCATCTTCGTGGCCTTCTTCCGACCCGCTGTAGACCTGTTCGGCCACGGTGCGGATCTTGCTGCCTCGGGCGGCCAGGATCTGGTCCATGGCGCCGGCGAACCAGCCGGTGAACATGTAATCGACCTTGCGCCCGACCTTGCCGTACACGTACACGAAGCACGAATGCTCCAGCTTCACGCTGGCGGTGCCCTTGTCCAGGTCGATGTCCTGGATCTTGAACAGGCCCCAGCCGCGCTGGGACAGGCGCTTCATGTAGTGCTCGAAGACCGCCACGCCTTCCAGGCCATGGCATTCGGCTTCTTTCTCGCACCAGTGCCAGGCGGACTTGTAGCCGGCCTTGTAGAGAATGTCGGCATAGGCGTCGGCACCCAGCACTTCCTCGATGCCCATATGGTTGTTGACGAAGAAATGCCGTGGCACGTACAGCATCGGCAGGGCATCGGAGGTCCAGACACCGGTCTCGCTGTCGACTTCGATAGGCAATTGCGGGGCGATCTTGGCCATGGAAACTTAACTCCAGAAAATTGAAATGAGGTGATGAGGCGGGTTAAGGCGTTACTCGCCCCACACATCCTTCAGAACGTTGACCCAGTTTTCGCCCATGATCTTGCGCACCACACGTTCGCTGTGGCCGCGCTTGAGCAGGGTTTCGGTCAGGTTCGGGAATTCGCCCACGGTGCGGATGCCCAGCGGGTTGATGATCTTGCCGAAGTTGGTCAGGCGGCGGGCGTAGCCCTTGTCGTGGGTCAGGTATTCGAAGAACTCCTGGCCATGACCCTGGGTAAAGTCGGTGCCGATGCCAATGGCGTCTTCGCCGACGATATTCATGGTGTATTCGATGGCTTCGGCGTAGTCATCGATGGTGGAGTCGATGCCCTTGGCCAGGAACGGCGCGAACATGGTCACGCCAACGAAGCCGCCGTGGTCCGCGATGAACTTCAGCTCTTCATCGGACTTGTTGCGCGGGTGCTCCTTCAGGCCCGAGGGCAGGCAGTGGGAGTAGCACACCGGTTTCTTCGATTCGAGAATCACTTCCTCGGACGTCTTGGAGCCGACATGGGACAGGTCGCACATGACGCCCACGCGGTTCATCTCGGCGACGATTTCGCGGCCGAAACCCGACAGGCCGCCGTCGCGCTCGTAGCAGCCGGTACCCACCAGGTTCTGGGTGTTGTAGCACATCTGCACGATGCCCACGCCCAGTTGCTTGAACACCTCCACGTAGCCGATCTGGTCTTCGTAGGCGTGGGCATTCTGAAAGCCGAAGAGAATGCCGGTCTTGCCCAGTTCCTTGGCCTTGCGGATGTCAGCGGTGCTGCGCACGGGCATGACCAGGTCACTGTTTTCACGCATCAGTTTCTGGCTTTTGCAGATGCTGTCCACCGTGGCCTGGAAGCCTTCCCACACCGACACGGTGCAGTTGGCCATGGTCAGGCCGCCCTTGCGCATGTCCTCGAACAGCTCGCGGTTCCACTTGGCAATGATCAGCCCGTCGATAACGATGCTGTCGGCGTGCAATTCGGCTGGGCTCATCAGGCTGTCCCCTCTTGGTTCAAGACGCGCGCCGAATCGTATGCCGGCGCTTTGGGGCCAGCATATGCCTGCGCGCCAAAGCGTCCGGATGCAAAAACGACAGGGGAATCGCTGAAAGCGTCAAAGAGCGCCCATGCCCCACGATTGCTGGCCGGAACCGTTGCCGGTTTCCTTGTCGCACCGTGCCCCGCCTAAAGTGCGGCTTACCCACATTGGCAGGAGCCCACCATGAAAAATGCAGACCCAGCAGTGGCGCAACAACGTTTGCGCACCATCGATGCCATCCAGCTACCCGCACAGACGGGCCAGGCCGCTCCCCCGATACCTGACAACCTGACCGCCAATGCCGGCGTGGTGCTCGACGATAACCTCATCGGCATTTCCGAGGACCTGGGCGAGGCGAGCCTCAGGGATGTGATGGATAGCACATTATTGGCCATGCTTGAGGCAGACGAGGCCTTCAGCAAGTTCACCCAGTTCAACGCCTGGTTCAATCACTACCTGGAAGCGTTGCGACAGCTGGGATGGGTAACCCAAGCCCGAGAGAAGGCCACGTGGGAGGGTCACGAGAATTTCCACCCGAACGAAGTGGCCTTGGCGCTGCTGGAGAAGCAGGCCGGCCGCCAGACCCGCACTTTGATGGAGCAGTGCCTGCAACGCCTGTCGCACATCGAAGGGGTGTACAACCGCTTCCTCTACAGCGCTCGCAAGGAAAAATACTACAGCTTCAGGATGCTGGCCTGCACGGAGTCACCACAGGGCGACATCCAGATGCCCCTGCTGGCCGTGCACACCGGGACGAGCTACAGCGGTAGGGTTACCGCCAAGCTCGGGATACTGCCGGTGCACAACGAGTTTCAAGCATTGGTCTTACCCAAGGGCGCCTACGATGAATGGCGCCAGCCCGTCAGGCGTAAGCTGCATGACCTGATCAAGCAGTCGCTGATACTGTTGCACCGCTGACCGTTGTTGCAGGGCCTGTCGACACCGGCGCAAGCGGAAAAAAAACTGTCAGGGCCCAACCATCGCGTCAGGCGTAACACTCCTCTGTTCATTCGCGGTTTCCTCAGCCAGAATCTGTAGCATTGTTCTGGTCACCTGGCGAGATGTCGCAAATGAAAGCATGGTTATTGTTACTGGCCTTGGCAGCCACTGGCGCGCACGCGGCCGAAGACGGCCCTACCCCCTGCGACAACGTCGACGACAGCAAGGCCAGCCTGGCCTGCTCGGCGTACAACAAGAAAACCGCCGAAAGCGAGCTCAAGGATGCCTACAAGGACCTGCTCGACCGCGCCAAGACCAACTTCAGCGGTGAACCTGCCAAACAGGCCAAGATGAAGGACCTGATCGGCGCTGCCGAGGCCCAGTGGGAAAAGACCCGCGATGCCGACTGCGCCATCGAAACCTTCGAGGCCAAGCCCGGTACCCCGGAATTCACCACGGCCCAGGACGACTGCATCGCGCAGAAGAGCGACGAACGGTCGGAGTACCTGCAGACCCTGGCCAATCCGGGTGATGAAGGCGACGTACCCGAGCAGTAACCCCCTCGTTGACAAGGCTTACCATGAAAATCTGCGGCATCGACATCAAGGCCAGCGAAGCCATCTTCGCCCTGGCCAGCCAACAGGGGGGCGCGCTGGAGCACCTGGCCCTGCCCCTGAAGAAACTGGCGCTGGAGGACGATGAGGATGCCGTTCAGGTGAAAGCTTTCGCCCGCCAGGCGGCCGAATTCGTCAGCGCCAACGGCATCACCCATCTGGCCATCAAGAAGCGCAGCAAGAAAGGTGAGTTCGCCGGCGGCCCCATCACCTTCAAGATCGAGGGCATCCTGCAATTGCTGGACGGCTGCGAGGTGCAACTGGTGTCGCCGCAAACCCTCAACGCCCAGGCCAGGAAGCACGACCTGGTGCTGCCCGCGACGTTGAACAAATACCAGCATGATGCCTACAAGGCCGCGTGCGCGCTGCTGCTCAAAGCCAGTAAATAAGCCGCAGCCTCAATGCTCGGCGGGATCATGCCGTACCCCGCTGCGCCGCTCTTCCCGTGGGCAGCGCGCGAACCGCGCCCGGTAGCTGCGCGTAAAGTACGAGGCGGATTCGAAGCCGCAGGCAATGCTGACCTCCAGCACGCTCATACCGGTCTGACGCAGCAGTTGCCGGGCTTTTTCCAGGCGCAGGCGCAGGTAGAAGGCACTGGGCGTTTCGTTCAGGTGCAATTTGAACAGCCGCTCCAGCTGTCGACGGGTGACACCGACGGCTTCTGCCAGCGCCAGCGTGCCGAGCGGCGGCTCGGTGTGCTGACCCCGTAGCGCGAGGCGATCTGCATGCGCTGGTGGTCCTGGCGGGGACGGATGCGCCCCACCACGAACTGCTCGGATACTTCGATGGCCAAACCGCTGCCATGGGCCTGGGCGATCAAGTCGAGCATCAGGTCGATCGAGGCGGTACCTCCCGCCGAAGTGATACGCCGCCGGTCGATCTCGAACAACTCCTGCGTGGCCTGCAGGTGTGGATAAGTTTCCTTGAACGCCTCCAGTGCCTCCCAGTGCAAGGCAACCCGATGGCCGTCGAGCAGGCCGGCCTGGGCCAGGATGAAAGCACCCGTGTCGATGCCACCCAGGGTCACGCCGTTATGGTCCAGGCGTCGCAGCCATTGCTGCAACGCCGCCGTAGTGGCTTTCAACGGTTCGAAACCGGCCACTACCAGCAAGGTAGCGCCCGGCCCCAGCGCTTGCAGAGCTCCATCGGCGTTCACCGACATGCCGTTACTGGCCAGCACCGGGCCGCCATCCAGGCTCAGCACGTGCCAGCGGTACAGCTCGCCACGAAAGCGGTTGGCCACCCGTAGCGGCTCTACCGCCGAGATGAAACCGATGGCCGAAAAACCTGGCAGCAATAGGAAGTGATAGTCCTGGGACATGGCCGCTCTCGTGCAGTGAAGCCCCGTTAATACGCCGCAGGTCGCCGCTGTGCAAGTGCGGGTCGCCGCAGTGCGAATTCTGCAAAGCGAGGCAAGCTACCTTGTGGTCCAGGGTGCGCAGACGCCCCCCCATAACAATCAGAACTGCCGCCTGAGGAGCCATCATGAAAAGACTGATCAGCTGCTGTCTGCTGATGCTCACCGGTACTGCGGTGCTCTCGGCCGCCCAGGCCGCCGAACCGCAAAGCTGCAAGAACGTGCGCCTGGGTGTGGTGAACTGGACCGACGTCATGGCTACCAGCGCGATGGCCCAGGTACTGCTCGACGGCCTCGGTTACCAGACCAAACAGACCAGCGCTTCGCAGCAGATCATTTTCGCGGGTATTCGAGACCAGCGACTGGATATGTTCCTCGGGTACTGGAACCCGCTGATGACCCAGACCATTACCCCTTTCGTGGAACAGAACCAGGTAAAAGTGCTGGCCGAACCGAGCCTCAAGGATGCCCGCGCTACGCTTGCGGTGCCCACCTACCTGGCGGAAAAAGGCCTGAAGACATTCAGTGACATCGCCACATTCAAGCAAGAGCTGGGAGGCAAGATCTACGGCATCGAACCTGGCTCGGGTGCCAACAAGCAGATCAAGGACATGATCGCCAAAAACCAGTTCGGCCTCGGCGGCTTCCAACTGGTGGAGTCCAGTGAAGCGGGCATGCTGTCGGCCGTGACCCGAGCCACCCAGCGCAATGAAGCCATCGTGTTCTTCGGCTGGGCGCCGCACCCCATGAACGTCAACCTGAAGATGACCTACCTCAGCGGCAGCCAGGACGCCCTGGGCCCCAACGAAGGCATGGCCACCGTGTGGACGGTCACCGCGCCGAACTACGCCAGCCGCTGCCCCAATGTCGACAAGCTGCTGACCAACCTGACCTTCAGCGCCGCAGACGAGAGCCACATGATGCAGCCACTGCTCGACCACAAGGACGCACTGGAGTCGGCCAAGGCCTGGCTCAAGGCCCACCCCGAAGACCAGAAGCGCTGGCTCAGCGGCGTGACTACGTTTGATGGCAAGCCAGCCGACCAGAACCTGCAACTCACCACCAATCCCTGATGCTCCTGCCTGTAGCCGCAGCTTGCGGCAGCGGCTACAGGCCAGTGCGCCCGCGATAAAGGAGAAAGCATGAACCACGACGTGATCATCACCTGCGCCCTCACCGGCGCCGGCGACACCACGGGCAAAAGCCACCTGGTACCCATTACCCCAAAACAGATCGCCGAGGCCGCCGTCGAGGCGGCCAGGGCGGGCGCAACTGTGGTGCACTGCCACGTGCGCGACCCGCGCACCGGCACGTTCAGCCGCGACGTGGCGCTGTACCGCGAAGTGATGGAGCGCATCCGCGAGTCAGACATCGACATCATCGTCAACCTCACCGCCGGCATGGGCGGCGATCTGGAGATAGGCCCCGGCGAAAGCCCCATGGAATTCGGCCCTGGCACCGACCTGGTGGGGCCACTGACGCGCCTGGCGCACGTGGAGGAACTACTACCGGAAATCTGCACACTGGACTGCGGCACACTGAATTTCGGCGACGGCGACAGCATCTACGTGTCTACCCCGGCGCAACTGCGCGCGGGCGCCAAACGTATCACTGAACTGGGCGTGAAGGCAGAGCTTGAAATATTCGATACCGGCCACCTGTGGTTCGCCAAGCAGATGATCAAAGAAGGCCTGTTGCACGACCCGCTGTTCCAGCTGTGCCTGGGCATCCCGTGGGGTGCACCTGCCGACACCACCACCATGAAAGCCATGGTCGACAACCTCCCTGCCGACGCCGTGTGGGCCGGTTTCGGCATCGGCCGCATGCAAATGCCCATGGCCGCCCAGGCAGTGCTGCTCGGCGGCAACGTACGGGTGGGCCTGGAGGACAACCTGTGGCTGGAGAAAGGCGTGCTGGCCACCAACGGCCAACTGGTGGAGCGCGCCAGCGAGATTCTCACGCGCCTGGGCGCCCGCGTCCTTACGCCAGCCGAAGGCCGCGCCAAAATGAACCTGACCCGCCGCACCTGAGGAACCACCATGACCTTCATCACCGAGATCAAGACCTTCGCTACCCTGGGTTGCGGCGTAATCGGCAGCGGCTGGGTAGCGCGCGCCCTGGCCCAGGGCCTGGACGTGGTCGCCTGGGACCCTGCGCCGGGGGCCGAAACCGCCCTGCGCAAACGCGTGGCAAACGCCTGGCCAGCCCTGGTGCAGCAAGGCCTGGTGCCCGGCGCGTCGCAGGAACGGCTGCAATTTGTCGCCACCATCGAAGCCTGCGTGCGCAACGCCGACTTCATCCAGGAAAGTGCTCCCGAACGGTTGGACCTCAAGCTTGAGCTGCACGCCAGCATCAGCGCCGCCGCCAAGCCAGACGCACTGATCGGTTCCAGCACCTCGGGCCTGCTGCCCAGCGAGTTCTACGAAGGCGCTACGCACCCGGAGCGCTGCGTGGTCGGCCACCCCTTCAACCCTGTGTACCTGCTGCCGCTGGTGGAAGTGGTAGGCGGGCGACAGACAGCGCCCGAAGCGGTGCTGGCAGCGATCAAGGTCTACGAATCACTCGGTATGCGCCCTCTGCACGTGCGCAAGGAAGTCCCCGGTTTCATCGCTGATCGGTTGCTGGAAGCGCTCTGGCGTGAAGCCCTGCACCTGGTCAACGACGGTGTGGCGACCACCGGCGAAATCGACGATGCCATTCGCTTTGGCGCCGGCCTGCGCTGGTCGTTCATGGGCACGTTCCTGACCTACACTCTGGCCGGCGGTGACGCCGGCATGCGCCATTTCATGAACCAGTTCGGCCCTGCGCTGAAGTTACCCTGGACCTACCTGCCGGCCCCGGAACTGACCGCCCACCTGATTGATGACGTGGTCCGGGGCACCAGCGAGCAACTGGGCCACCACAGCATCGCAGCACTCGAACGCTACCGCGACGACTGCCTGCTGGCGGTGCTGGAGGCTGTGCGCACTACCAAGGCGAAACATGGCATGGCATTCAGCGAATGATTACCTACCAGACCCCGGTGCTGGAGGAGTGGGTGGATTACAACGGGCATCTGCGCGATGCCTTCTATCTGCTGATTTTCAGCTATGCCACCGATGCGTTCATGTCGCTCGCAGGCATCGACCCGCTGCGTGATCAGCGATCGCTGTTCACCCTGGAGTGCCATCTGAATTATCTGCGGGAGGTGAAGGCAGGCACGCCAGTGCAAGTGCATACCCGCGTGATAGCCCATGACAGCAAGCGCTTGCAGCTCTATCACTGTCTGAAAGCTGCTGGGCAGGACAACATGCTGGCAGCAAACGAGCAGATGCTGCTGCATGTTGACTTGCAAGGCCCCCACGCCACTCCCTTCAGCGAATCCACGGTGCAGTGCCTGGAACACTGGCTGGAAGGTACTCGACACTTGCCCTTGCCAGCGCACAGCGGGCGCGCCATAAGTCTTCACCAGAAGCACTGATAATAGTGCCCCTTGCGCTTCTATGTTCTCTACCCCTCATTCCCCGGCAATAATGATTGTACTTCCATCTCGTTCGCCCCTCGTGCCCAGCTTATTGTAAGTCCCGCGAAAGAACACTTTCGCAATGACGACACTCACGAGGATTACACCATGCTTATTACCAATGAAGACTCCATCACCCGACGTTTGGCCGACTTCCAGGCCATGGCACTTCCTGACCTGCCGGTCTCGGATTTCAATGCCCTTGGCCTGATTAGCGATGACGACGACCCGGACGAAAGCGAACGGCGTGGAGTCGTGGCAGGCAACAGTATCAACACGTTCGAAGGTGAACTGTCGCTGGCGAACGAACGCGACATCAACAACATTGGACGCTATGCGGCGGCCTATGCCGACCGCAGGGCTGACCTGGAAGCCGATACCCGCAACTGGTACCGCGAATACGCGAGGATGATGAAGACCCTGGGCCTCGGACTACAAAGCTTCGGCTTTGAGGAACTGGGCACCAGCGACACATCCATCAAAGCTGATGCCGTGGCCCTCAAGCTGCTGGGCGGTGCTGCACTGGGCGCAGGCAAGGCTGGCCAGATCCTGATTGCTACCATGAAGGATGCGCTCGCGGCCATCAAGGATGACGAGAAGGCCCTGGGTGTATTTGAACAGCGCAGCACTCACAAGACAGGTGCCAACTTCCAGATGATGCCAGCGGCGCAGAAGGTGAACGGCAGTTGCATCGTGCTGCTGTCATGTACTTACTTCAAGAGTTCAATGAATAAAGGCAAAGTGTTGTTCGTGTCGTGGAACAAATCCAAGATCGACATCTATGGCAGCGCACAGCGTACCCTGTTCATCCGCGAAGACTACGATGACGAAGCGCGCCAGGAAGTAAGCCGGTGGTTGAAACAGAACGCTGCCAACGAATTCGCCAGGGTGAAACTGGAAGACGAAAAGAAAAAATAATCTCGACTTTTGAATCACAGGACGGGGGTTCCCATGAACACGTCGCAACTGGAAGCATTCATTTGTTCGCGTACCGCCTGCAACGTGAATGCAACGGTAGGAGAGCAGCGTGACACGCTGATACAGGGTCTGGTTTTCGCACAACTACGAGCCGACCAACAGCAAGAACAAGCGCCTGGCACTCGTTGGGGGCACGCACATTCCAAAGTGCTGCAAAACCTGGAGTGGGCCAAGACACGGGAACAGTCCATCACCGATGAGGCCCCATTGGCCGTGGGGCCGGCGGTGGCGAGCTTTGCCAAGCGGTACTTGCCCGCTGATCAGGCGTCGGCCATCCGGTTGCTCATTGAACAGTTGATGACACAGACCGCGCCACCTGCACTGCTGGGCGTGGCTCCCACGGGTTCGTTGGTTTTGGCAACCGTGGCCTCTGCTGCCAAGGCCAGTGTCATCACGGCCGTGTATCAGGACCCGGCCTTGTTGCAACTGACCTGCAGCCAATACCGCATTTTCCCGGATTTCTGGGACCTGAGCACACAACTGCAAACGTCGGTGGGCGCTTACGTGACCCGCAACCTGCATTGCCTTCAGGCCGTCGCCGAAGATTGACCGCACAGGCACTGATAAAAAAGCCCCGATCCAGCCGTATCCGGATCGGGGCACAGTGCGGCGAACAGCGTGACCAAGGTGACCAGACCCGCACGCTGGAAGCCGATGCCAGTGTGCCCTGGGCCGGCCCCCCTTCATTTAGCCGAAAACGACACGCTCATGCCCACCGCGGCCATCTCGCCGCTCACCCCTTGCCGCGCGGTGCGGGCGCTTACAGAATCAGCCCAAAGCCCCCTGTACAAGGACTCGCCTCATGATGCACGTGGATCTGATTGACCAGGACGACCTGCTCGGCCATCTTCGAGCCCTGGGTTTCGACATGCCGGCCGGGGCCAGCGCCGATCAAGCCTGCGAGTGCGCGGTGCGCGGCCTGGATGAGCCGCGCGCCAAGGCGTTGCGCAAGATGGTCGAGCAACTGCTGACCGGCAGCGCGACCATCCTGCCTGCCGTGCGCCAAGCCATCGACAAGCAACTGCTTCCGGCCTTGGCGCAGTACCAGCAAACCCGCGCATGACATCCCGGTACTGGCCCGAAAGCACCGGGCCAGACGCTTTCCGTTCAGCACGGCATAAACAGAACACATACCTGCATAACCGTTTCGCGGCAGACGTGGGGTAAATCTGGTCGTACCGTCTCTTTACAGCGCCTTGGCGCCATGAAAATAAAGAGAGTGTATGCCGATGAACCAACGTGCAGCCGTTGACGTGAAGGCGTGGATCGACGCCCGTGCCATCTCCCCGTACCAGTGGCTGGTGCTTGCACTGTGCTCACTGATCATCCTGTTCGACGGCTACGATGCCGCGGTGATGGGCTTCATTGCCCCTGCCCTGTCCCAGGACTGGGGGTTGGCGCCGGCACAGATGGGCCTGATACTCGGCGCGGCGATGTTCGGCGTGGCCCTGGGCGCGCTGGTGGCCGGCCCCTACTCTGACCGCCTGGGGCGCAAGCGCGTCCTGCTGGTGTCCATCGCCAGCTTCGGTGTGTTCAGCGTGCTGTGTGTATTCGCTCGCAACCCATATGAAATGGCGCTGCTGCGCTTCCTGACCGGCCTGGGCCTGGGCGCGGTGATGCCCAACTGCGTGACCCTGGTTTCGGAGTACATGCCCGAACGCCGTCGCGGCTTGCTGATCACCCTGATGTACTGCGGCTTCAACATCGGCTCCGGCGCGGGCGGTTTCATCGCCGCCGGGCTGTTGCCACACGGTGGCTGGAAGGCGGTTTTGCTGGTGGGCGGGCTTGGTCCGCTGCTGATACTGCCGATACTTGTCTGGCTGCTGCCCGAGTCGGCGCTGTACATGGTGGTTCGCAACCATGCTCAAGGGAGTATTGCTGGCGTCCTCGCCCGCATGGGCGGTACCTTCGCCCACGGAACGCGCTTCGTGCTCAAGACCCCGGCCATCGATAACAAGGCCCAGGTCCTCAAGCTGTTTTCCAAAGGCTACGCCCAAGGCACCTTGATGCTATGGCTGACCTATTTCATGGGCCTGTTCGTGATTTATCTGCTCAACGGCTGGCTGCCGACCATCATGCGTACCAGCGGGCTGAGCCTGGAAAAAGCAGCGATCACTGCCGGCCTGTTCCAGTTGGGCGGCACCCTGGGCGGCCTGCTGGTGGGCAGCCTGATGGACCACTTCCAGGCCCGCAAGAAGGTCATCGGCCTGTTCTACCTGCTGGGCATGTGCTGCCTTCTTGCCGAAGGCATCTTCGGCTTCGGCCCGGCGGTATTGGGCATGCTGGTATTTGTCAGCGGCCTGTGCGTGAACGGTGCGCAAACCGGCCTGCAAGCCTTCTCACCGAGTTTCTACCCTACCGAAATGCGCGCCACCGGCGTCAGCTGGATGCATGGCATTGGCCGCAGCGGCGCTATCATCAGCTCGTCCATGGGCGGCCTGCTGTTGGGGGCATTCCCTGGCACAACCAGTATCTTCATCGTGTTGTCGATCCCTGCGCTGTTCGCCGCGCTGGCGATCGTCAATCATCGCAATGCCGTAGTGGCCCCACCGATCAAGCGCGCCCCGCGCCTGCTTGAAGCACCTGCCCGATGAGTGATTCATGAGTGTATTGACCCAACCCAAGATCGACTGCCACCACCACATCTTCGACCCTGCCCGGTTCCCCTACGTGGCCGATACCCAGTACCGCCCCGAGGGCCATGAACTGGGCACCGCAGCGCAGTACAGCGCCGTGATGCAGGCCTACAACATTCGCCACTCGTTGATCGTGGGCCCTACGTCAGGCTACAACACCGACAACCGCTGCCTGCTGGCGGCGCTGGCCGAACGCCCAGGGCGGTCCAAGGGTATCGCGGTGGTGCCGCTGGATATCGCCAGCGATGAGCTGGCGGCGCTGAAGGAGCAGGGCGTGGTCGGCATCGCTTTCAACGTGGCCATGCTTGGCACTGCACCGTTCCTGGACGTGGATGGCCTGATGGGGCGCTTGGCCGAACTGGACCTGTTCGCCCAGGTGCAGGTGATGGACGATCAGCTGCCCGCGTTGATGCCATTGCTCAAGCGCAACCGCACGCCACTGCTTATCGACCACAGCGGCCGCCCGGACGTGCGCGCTGGCGTTGGCCAGCCGGCGTTCCGGGCGCTGTTGTCGCTGTCCGGCCAGGAACGCACCTTCGTGAAGTTGTCGGGGCTGTCGAAGTTTTCCCGCCAGGCCTATCCCTGGTCCGACGGCCATCCCTACCAACGGGCGCTGCTGGAAGCATTCGGGGCCGAGCGCTGCATGTGGGGTTCGGACTGGCCTTTCCTGCGCGCCAACGAGCGCATGGACATCGGCAGCCTGTTGCTGCTGGTAGAGCAGCTGTTCCCGGATGAAACCGAGCGCGAACAGATACTGTGGAGCACGCCCAGGCATCTGTTCGGCTTCGCCGATAGCCTCAGATCCTGACGCTGGCGAACGTCGACTCGTTGCGCGCCTGGCTCAACGCCGACATGGGCCCCGACAGCGGCGCCAGCACCATGGCCTGCGGGATCGGCATCATCGCCACCTGCTGGGTGGTGTTGGACCCCACGCGCTCGTCACGTGGCGGAATGCCGAAGTATTCGCGGTAGCACTTGGAGAAGTGCGGCGTAGACACGAACCCGCAGACCGATGCCACCTCGATGATCGACATGGGCGTCTGCTTGAGCAGTTGCCGGGCGCGGATCAAGCGCAGCTTGAGGTAGTAACGCGACGGTGAGCAGTGCAGGTACTTCTGGAACAGCCGCTCCAACTGCCGGCGTGACACCGCCACATAGACCGCCAGTTCATCCAGGTCGATGGGCTCTTCCAGGTTGGCTTCCATCAGCGCGACGATTTCCTGCAGCTTCGGCTGGTTGGTGCCCAGCATGTGCTTGAGCGGCACGCGCTGGTGATCCTGCTCGTTGCGAATGCGTTCGTAGACGAACATCTCCGAGATGGCCGCCGACAGTTCGCGACCATGGTCGCGGCTGATCAGGTGCAGCATCATGTCCAGCGGCGCGGTCCCGCCCGAACTGGTGAAACGGTTACGGTCCAGTGTGAACAGGCGCGTGCTCATGGCCACTCGGGGGAAAGCTTCCTGCATGGAGGCCAGGCATTCCCAGTGCACACTGCAGTCGAAACCGTCGAGCAAACCGGCGCAGGCCAAGGCCCAACTGCCCGTGCATACCGCGCCCAGGCGCTTGGACTGGCGCGCCTGGCTCTGCAACCAGGTCACGTGTTCACGGGTGACCGTGCGCTGAATGCCGATACCGCCGCAGACAATCACCGTGTCCATGGCCGGCGCCTTGTGCATGGCCGCGTCCGGGGTGATCTGCAGGCCGTCGCTGGCCCACACCTGCCCGCCGTCCACGCTCAGGGTGGTCCAGCGATACAGCTCGCGGCCGGACAGCTGGTTGGCCATGCGCAGCGGTTCGACCGCGGAGGCCAGGGAAATCAGCGTGAAATTATCCAGCAGCAGAAAGCCGATGGATTGAGGCGTACGGGTCTGGGGTTGGGCCCCGGAGTTGAACGACGTCATCGCGGTATCTCCTCACTCAAAGCGGGTGATGGCCTCAGGCGGAGGCTCTTCTTATCGCCCTGCTCGCAGAAGGGCTTTGCAATGACAACGCAAATGCCATGCCTGAAATTGAATGCCCATTCAATTACTCCTGAAAACGACGTCGCTCTGCGGCCACTTGCCGCACACGGCAAAATGCCACCTGTGGCGGAGATCAAGGGCTGTGAGCAATTCGGTAGCACTTGTGTGAAGCGACAGGCGGTGGCACCGCGACAGTGTCACCGCAAGCACGGAGAGGCGACCATCCGGGGCAGGCCGCCGTAGGAACGATCGTACAAGGCTAAACGCGCCAAAACGTCGCGAGCGACACTCGGTGTGTGCAAAAAAGGTTCAACACTCGATGGCGCTGACCGCAAGGCCCCCGCGCGACGTTTCCTTGTACTTGTCGTGCATGTCGGCGCCGGTATCGCGCATGGTGCGGATCACCCGGTCCAGGGAAATGAAGTGCTGGCCATCGCCGCGCAGGGCCATCTGCGCAGCGTTGATGGCTTTTACCGCGGCAATGGCATTGCGCTCGATGCACGGCACCTGCACCAGGCCGCCCACGGGGTCGCAGGTTAGCCCCAGGTTGTGTTCCAGGCCTATTTCGGCAGCATTTTCCAGTTGCGCCGGGGTGGCGCCGAGGATTTCCGCCAGCCCCGCCGCGGCCATGGCGCACGCCGAACCGACCTCACCCTGGCACCCTACCTCAGCGCCAGAGATGGAAGCGTTCTTCTTGCACAGGATGCCGATGGCCGCGGCCGCCAGCAGGTAGTCGACGACGTTGGCTTCGCTGACCTCGTCGCTGAACTTCATGTAGTAATGCAGCACCGCCGGGATGATGCCCGCCGCACCGTTGGTCGGAGCGGTCACCATGCGCCCGCCAGCGGCGTTCTCTTCGTTGACCGCCAGGGCGAACAGGTTTACCCATTCCATGGCGCTCATGGTGGAACCGATCACGTTGGGCTTGTTCAGCTCTTGCAGGCTACGGTGCAGGCGCGCCGCGCGCCGCCGCACATTAAGGCCTCCGGGCAGGATGCCCTCGTGCTTGAGGCCTTGCTCCACGCAGTCCTGCATGGCGTGCCAGAGCTTCATGAGCCCGGCGCGGATCTCTTCTTCGCTGCGCCAGACCTTCTCGTTGGCCATCATCAACTGCGACACGCGCAGGTCGTTTTTCTCGCACAGTTCCAGCAGTTCGACCGCACTATCGAAGTCGTACGGCAGCACGGTGTTGTCGGCATCCAGTACACCGCTGGCGGCCTGGGCCGAATCGACCACGAAGCCGCCACCTACCGAATAGTAGGTGTCGCGGTGCAACTCGCGGCCTTGCGCGGTTTCGGCGATCAGGGTCATGGCGTTGGGGTGGTAAGGCAGGTTCTCGTCCAGCAACAGCATGTCGCGCTGCCACACGAACGGTATCGCACGGGCGCCGGCCAACTGCAGCGTGTCGGTTTCCCGCAAGGTGGCGATGTGCAGGCCGATGGTCGAGGGGTCGACGGCGTCAGGCCATTCGCCCATGAGGCCCATGACCACGGCGTTGTCGCTGCCATGCCCAACCCCGGTTGCCGACAGCGAGCCATACAGGCGCACTTCAACGCGTTGTACCTGTTCCAGTTCACCACGCTCACGCAGGCCCTGCACGAACAGGGCGGCGGCGCGCATGGGGCCGACCGTGTGGGAGCTGGATGGCCCGATGCCGATCTTGAACAGGTCAAACACGCTGATAGCCATTGCCGAGCACCTCCTGAATTGGGCAGACCGGGCCGCCACTGCGGCCGCTGGCGCAACTGCTACGCTTGAGCGGCGTGCGCCGGATTGCCTTCATCATCGGGTTTCCTGCCACGGGTGCGACGTCTGCAACCGACCCGCCCATGCCCACCAGCGCCCACGTCGCCAGGAAGGCGTTTTCAGCGACGCCAATAGTCGAAAACCACGCTTGCAGGGTTCGGAAAATCTGTAAACGACACCACCGGCACTGGAAGCGACCCCCTATGTACTGGTTACGACCCCCCCTGTAGGCGACGGTTTTACGCTGGTACATGATCAGTCTCGACTCGATTGCAAGGCACCCGGCCAGCGCTGTCTGTTCCAGCGCTGCCCGCCACCCAACCGCGACCAGAAAGCGGGTCAGCCTGAGCAGGCCGCCCGAGAAAAAACATCCAGGAGCGCAACCCCATGAAAGGTTCACCATCGTTGTTGTTGGCCGCCATGTTGAGTCTGCCGATGCTGGCCCAGGCCGCCGAACCGGCCCAATGCCAGACCGTGAATTTCTCCGACGTCGGCTGGACCGACATTACCGTCACCACCGCGGTCACCAGCGCCGTGTTGCAGTCGCTGGGCTACAAAACCAACACCACCATGATTTCCGTGCCTGTGACCTACAAGTCCCTGGCCGACGGCAAGAACATGGACGTATTCCTCGGCAACTGGATGCCGACCATGGAAAACGACATCAAGCCCTACCGAGACGCGGGCACCGTGGAATCCGTGCGCGCCAACCTGGAAAACGCCAAATACACCCTGGCCGTGCCTCAGGCGCTCTACGACAAAGGCCTGCATGACTTCGCCGACATCGCCAAATTCAAGAAGGAGCTGGACGGCAAGATCTACGGCATCGAACCCGGAAACGACGGCAACCGCCTGATCCAGAGCATGATCGACAAGAACGCCTTTGGCCTGAAGGATGCAGGCTTCAAGGTGGTGGAATCCAGCGAGGCCGGCATGCTCAGCCAGGTGGACCGTGCGCAGCGGCGCAACACCGCCGTGGTGTTCCTGGGCTGGGAACCGCACCCTATGAACACCCGCTTCACAATCAAGTACCTGACCGGCGGCGACGACTACTTCGGCCCCAACTTCGGCCAGGCGACCATCTACACCAACGTGCGCAAGGGCTACACCCAGGAATGCAGCAACGTGGGCCAATTGCTGAAAAACTTGTCGTTCACCCTGCCGATGGAAAGCGCGCTGATGGGCAACGTCCTCGACGACAAGATGAAGCCTGATGTGGCCGCCAAGGCGTGGCTGAAGAAAAACCCGCAGGTATTGGACACCTGGCTGGCGGGCGTGACCACCGTGGACGGTAAACCAGGCCTGGAGGCCGCCAAGGCAAAGCTCACGCAGTAACCGCAGAACTTGCGGCGGGTGCGCCCGCCGCAAGCCGTTCTTTCAACTTGCATGCGGACGTTCACTACCATGCTGACTGATCATAAAATCCCGCTGGGCCAATACATCGCCAGCTTCGTCGACTGGTTGACGAAACATGGCGCCAACACCTTCGACGCCATTTCATCAACCCTCGAAGCCATGATCCATGGCCTGACGTTCGGCCTGACCTGGTTCAATCCGCTGGTATTGATCGCCCTGGTTGCCGCGCTGGCGCATTTCATTCAGCGCAAGTGGGGGCTGACCGCGTTCGTGGTGCTCTCATTTCTGCTGATCCTGAACCTGGGCTACTGGCAGGAAACCATGGAGACCCTGGCCCAGGTGTTGTTCGCGACCCTGGTGTGCGTTGCCATCGGCGTGCCACTGGGTATCGTCGCGGCGCACAAGCCGATGTTCTACACCATGATGCGCCCCGTGCTCGACCTGATGCAGACCGTGCCCACTTTCGTGTACCTGATCCCTACCCTGACATTGTTCGGCCTGGGCGTGGTTCCCGGGTTGATTTCCACGGTGGTGTTCGCCATTGCCGCGCCCATCCGCCTGACTTACCTGGGCATCCGCGACGTGCCCCATGAACTGCTGGACGCGGGCAAGGCCTTCGGCTGCTCGCGCCGCCAACTGCTGTCGCGCATTGAACTGCCCCATGCCATGCCGAGCATTGCCGCCGGCATTACCCAGTGCATCATGCTATCGCTGTCGATGGTGGTCATCGCCGCGCTGGTAGGTGCCGACGGCCTTGGCAAACCCGTGGTCAACGCACTGAACACCGCCGATATCGCCCTGGGCTTCGAAGCTGGCCTGGCGATCGTGCTGCTGGCGATCATGCTCGACCGTATCTGCAAACAACCCGATGCAAAAGTAGGGGGTGACGCATGAGCATAATCCGCTTCGACCAGGTAGACGTCGTCTTCTCCAATAAACCGCGGGAGGCGCTCAGCCTGCTGGACCAAGGCCTCTCGCGGGACCAGATCCTGAAAAAGACCGGTCTGGTGGTAGGCGTCGAGAAAGCCAGCCTGGACATCAACAAAGGCGAGATCTGCGTACTGATGGGCCTGTCGGGCTCAGGCAAGTCCAGCCTGCTGCGCTGCATCAACGGCCTCAACACCGTGAGCCGCGGCAACCTGTACATCGAGCATGAAGGGGCCCAGATCGACATCGCCCACTGCACGCCGGCGGAATTGAAGATGATGCGCACCAAGCGCATCGCCATGGTATTCCAGAAGTTCGCCCTGATGCCCTGGCTGACGGTGCGCGAGAACATCAGCTTCGGCCTGGAAATGCAGGGCCGCCCCGAAAAGGAACGGCGCAAGCTGGTGGACGAGAAGCTGGAGCTGGTGGGACTGACCCAATGGCGCAACAAGAAGCCCGACGAGTTGTCCGGCGGCATGCAGCAGCGCGTGGGCCTGGCCCGCGCCCTGGCCATGGACGCAGATATTCTGCTGATGGACGAACCGTTCTCCGCCCTCGACCCACTGATTCGCCAGGGCCTGCAAGACGAACTGCTGGCCCTGCAGAACAAGCTGAGCAAGACCATCGTTTTCGTCAGCCATGACCTGGACGAGGCGCTGAAGCTGGGCACCCGCATCGCCATCATGAAAGACGGCAAGATCATCCAGTACAGCAAGCCTGAAGAAATCGTGCTCAACCCCGCCGACGACTACGTGCGCACATTCGTCGCCCATACCAACCCGCTCAACGTGCTGTGCGGCCGCAGCCTGATGCGCACGCTGGACAACTGCAAACGCATCAACGGCTCAGTGTGCCTGGACCCCGGTGGTGACTCCTGGATAGACCTGGCCGAAGGCAACACCATCAAGGGTGCCCGCCAGGGCGCCGGGGTGCTGGACCTGCAGAACTGGGCCCCGGGGCAAGCGGTAGAAGGCCTGGGCCGCCAGCCGACGTTGGTGGGTGCCGACATCGGCATGCGCGATGCCTTGCAGATTCGCTACCAGACGGGCAACAAACTGGTGCTGCACGACAACAACCGGGTGGTGGGGATATTGGGTGACAGCGAGCTGTATCACGCGCTGTTGGGCAAGAACCTGGGGTGAAGCGGATGGCCTCATCGCGAGCAAGCGTTGCTCGCGAGAGGCCTGAACAGGGGCTACATCAACGGCGGATGAACTCGCGCCCACCCAGTGCCAGCAGCTCGGCCTGCATTTGCTCCAAGCGGTCTTCTTCAGCCTTGGCGTCCTGCTTCATGGCCTTGACCAGGCCCCACATGAACAGCAACAGCACCACCGAGAACGGCAGGCCCGCCAGTACCACCATGGTCTGCATGGCTTCGAAGTTGCCTGCGAACAGCAGGCCGATGGTCACCAGGGTGATGATCGCCGACCAGAGGATACGCAGCCAGTGAGGGGCATCTTCATCCACATCGCCGCCTTTGCACGACAGGTTCGCCATCATCACCGCGCCAGAGTCCGCCGGGGTGAGGAACAGCACGAAGCCGACGAAAATGGCCACGCCGATGACGATCTTCGACGCCGGGAAGTGGTCCAGCAACTGGTACATGGCCATGGACGGCTGCTCCAGCGCGGTCTTGCCCAGCTCCGCCACGTTCTGGTTCATCACCAGGTCCAGGGCGGTATTGCCGAACACCGACAGCCACGCCAGGGTGAAACCCAACGGAATCAGCAATACGCCAAACACCAGTTCACGCACCGTGCGGCCACGGGAGATACGCGCGATGAACATACCCACGAATGGCGCCCAGGAAATCCACCAGGCCCAGTAGAACAGGGTCCACAGGCCCAACCAGCGTTCCGACTTGGCGGTGTCGCCGGTGTACACGTACAGGTCGAAGGTTTTCAGCACCACGCCGTTGAGGTAGTCGCCGATGTTCTGAATGAAGCCGTTGAGCAGGTGCAGCGTGTCACCGGCCAGCAGCACGAACAGCAGCAGGCCGCTGAACAGGATGATGTTCAGGTTCGACAGGCGGCGAATACCGTTCTCCACCCCCGACACGGCGGCGATGGTTGCCACCGTGCTCATCACCAGGATCACGATCAGCAGGTTGGTGTTGTTGTGCTGCATGCCGAACAGGTGTTCCAGCCCCGAGGACACCTGCATGGCACCGATGCCCAGGTTGGTCACCAGGCCCAGCAGGGTCACGAACATGCCGAACCCGTCCACCGCATCACCCGCCAGGCCCTTGACCCAGCGCTGCCCTACCAGCGGGTACAGCGCCGAGCGCAGCGCCAGCGGCTGATTGTGCCGGTAGGCGAAATACGCCACCGCCAGGCCTACCAGCGCATAGATGGCCCAGCCATGCAGGCCCCAGTGGAGGAAGGTCAGTTGCACGGCCTGACGAGCGGCAGCACTGCTGGCCGAAACGCCCTCGGGCGGGTTGAAAAAGTGATCCAGCGGCTCCGATGCACCGAAGTACAGCAGGGAAATGCCGATGCCAGAGGAGAACAGCATGCCCGCCCAGGCGCCGTAGCTGAAATCGGGAGTGTCGTCCTTGGTGCCCAGCTTGAGTTTGCCGAACGAAGTGAATGCCAGGCCCACCACGAACACCAGGTAGGCACCGATGACCAGCATGTAATACCAGCCAAAACTTTTCGACAGCCAATCCTGGGCCTGGCCGAGCATATGCCCAGCCTGTTGGGGCGCGGCGATCAGCACCGCGGTGAGCAGCAGTATCAGAATCGTCGATGCGTAGAACACGACGGGGTTGAGCCGAACCCTTTCGGTGGGGTTCTTGATCAAGGAGGCAGAACTCATGGCACAGATGCTCCAGGCAGTGCGAGAGAAGGACACACAGGGACTCATTCCTTAGGCGAATGGGACAATGCCCACACGCCCAGGAGTGATATAAAGCACCTCGATTTTTTTCGGGGTGCCATTTGTGCCACTCGGACGCCCGCAAAGCATGTCAATGGCACAAATTGTCGCAGAGCTTATTCTTTGTTGATTGAACGTTCAATCAAAACAAAATAGACTGGTCTTCGCCGAGACGGGCGGCTTGCTGTCCGTCGCAAGGCCAAAGGAGAAGTTTTCAATGCCCAAGGTCGGTATGCAGCCCATACGCCGCCAGCAGTTGATCGAAGCCACGTTGCAGGCGGTAGATCAGGTCGGCATGGCAGATGCCAGCATTGCGCTGATCGCCCGCCTGGCGGGGGTCTCGAATGGAATCATCAGTCACTACTTTCAGGACAAGAACGGCCTGATCGCAGCGACCATGCGCTACCTGATGAACGCCCTGATCGAAAATGTCCGGGCCCGGCGCCAGGCACTGGGGGACGAAAGCCCCCGCGCCCACCTGCAGGTGATCATCGAAGGCAACTTCGACGCCAGCCAGGTCAACGGCCCGGCGATGAAAACCTGGCTGGCCTTCTGGGCCGCCAGCATGCACCAGCCGTCTTTGCACCGGTTGCAGCGGATCAACGACCACCGCCTGTATTCCAACCTGTGCTGCCAGTTCCGCCGCGTATTGCCCCAGGAACAGGCACGCAGCGCCGCCCGCGGGCTGGCTGCACTGATCGACGGGCTGTGGTTGCGCGGCGCGCTTTCGGGCGACGCCTTTGACACTGAGCAGGCGCAGCAAATCGCCTACGAATACATGGATCAGCAACTGGCGAAGCAGATGAACTAGCGGTGACACGCTCGCATCTGCCCGCTACCCAGACAAGCACTTGCGAGGACACTATGGCCCGTTTCGAACTGCAAAAACTCTACATTGACGGCGGTTACGTGGACGCTTCCAGCGACGCCACCTTCGACGCCATCAACCCGGCCAACGGCGAAGTGCTGGCCCAGGTTCAGCGGGCCACCGAGGCCGATGTGGAGCGCGCCGTGGTCAGCGCCGAAAAGGGCCAGAAAGTCTGGGCCGCCATGACCGCCATGGAGCGTTCACGCATCCTGCGCCGCGCGGTGGAGATCCTGCGCGAGCGCAACGACGAGCTGGCTGCCCTGGAAACCCTGGACACCGGCAAGGCTTACTCGGAAACCCGCTACGTGGACATCGTCACCGGAGCCGACGTACTGGAGTACTACGCCGGCCTGGTGCCCGCCATCGAAGGCGAGCAGATCCCGCTGCGCGACACCTCGTTCGTCTACACCCGCCGCGAGCCGCTGGGCGTGACCGTGGGTATCGGTGCCTGGAACTACCCGATCCAGATCGCCCTGTGGAAATCCGCCCCGGCGCTGGCCGCAGGCAACGCGATGATCTTCAAGCCCAGCGAAGTCACCTCGCTGACCACCTTGAAGCTGGCCGAGATCTACACCGAAGCCGGCCTGCCAGCCGGTGTGTTCAACGTGCTGACCGGCAGCGGCCGTGAAGTGGGCAGTTGGCTGACCGAGCACCCGCGCATCGAGAAAATCTCCTTCACCGGCGGCACCGACACCGGCAAGAAGGTCATGGCCAGCGCGTCGAGCAGCTCGCTGAAAGAAGTCACCATGGAGCTGGGCGGCAAGAGCCCGCTGATCATTTTCGACGACGCCGACCTGGACCGCGCCGCCGACATCGCCATGATGGCCAACTTCTACAGCTCGGGCCAGGTGTGCACCAACGGCACCCGCGTGTTCGTGCCCAACGCCCTGAAGGCAGCTTTCGAAGCCAAGATCGTCGAGCGCGTGAAGCGTATCCGCGTCGGCAACCCGGAAAATGAAAACACCAACTTCGGCCCCCTGGTGAGCTTCGCCCACATGGAAAGCGTGCTGGGCTACATCGCCAAGGGCAAGGCAGAAGGCGCCCGTGTACTGTGCGGCGGCGAGCGCCTGACCGAGGGTGAGTTCGCCCAGGGCGCCTACGTGGCCCCGACCGTGTTCACCGACTGCCGTGACGACATGACCATCGTGCGCGAAGAGATCTTCGGCCCGGTGATGGCCATCCTCGGCTACGACAGCGAGGACGAAGTGATCCGCCGTGCCAACGACACCGACTTCGGCCTGGCCGCCGGCATCGTCACCCAGAACCTGACCCGCGCCCACCGCGTGATTCACCAACTGGAAGCCGGTATCTGCTGGATCAACGCCTGGGGCGAATCCGACGCCAAGATGCCGGTCGGCGGCTACAAGCAATCGGGCGTGGGCCGCGAGAACGGCATCAGTTCGCTGAACCAGTACACCCGGATCAAATCGATCCAGGTTGAACTGGGCGATTACGCCTCGGTGTTCTAAAGCCGCCCCCTGCCCGGCCCGCCATTGCCCTGTGGCACCGGGCGAAGCTCGGGAAAAGGCCACCGCCATCCAGCGCGGCGCCCCCTTCCCGAGCTGACGCCCGGCCCCAGATGAGCGGTGCCGCGCAACCCCACGACGATTTTCCCCCACCCAGAACGAGGGAGCAGAAATGTCCAAAGAATTCGACTACATCATCATTGGGGCCGGCTCGGCCGGTAACACCCTGGCCACCCGCCTGACCGAAGACCAGGGCGTCACCGTCCTGCTGCTGGAAGCTGGCGGCCCCGACTACCGCTTCGACTTCCGTACCCAGATGCCCGCCGCCCTGGCCTTCCCGCTGCAGGGCCGCCGCTACAACTGGGCGTACGAGACCGACCCGGAGCCGCACATGAACAACCGCCGCATGGAATGCGGCCGCGGCAAGGGCCTGGGTGGCTCGTCGCTGATCAACGGTATGTGCTACATCCGCGGCAACGCCATGGACTATGACGGCTGGGCCAAGCTGCCAGGCCTGGAAGACTGGACCTACCTGGACTGCCTGCCGTACTTCCGCAAGGCCGAAACCCGCGACATCGGCCCCAACGACTACCACGGCGGTGAAGGTCCGGTGAGCGTCACCACGCCCAAGGCCGGCAACAACCCGCTGTTCCACGCCATGGTCGAGGCCGGCGTGCAGGCCGGTTACCCGCGCACCGACGACCTGAACGGCTACCAGCAGGAAGGCTTCGGCCCCATGGACCGCACCGTGACGCCCAAGGGCCGTCGCGCCAGCACCGCCCGTGGCTACCTGGACACCGCCAAGCAGCGCGACACGCTGACCATCGTCACCCACGCCCTCACCGATCGTATCCTGTTCGACGGCAAGCGCGCCGTGGGCGTGTCGTACCTGGTGGGCGAGAGCAATACCCCGGTCGAAGCCCGTGCCCGCAAGGAAGTGCTGCTGTGCAGCGGCGCCATCGCCTCGCCGCAGATTCTGCAGCGTTCCGGCGTCGGCCCGAAAGACTTGCTCGAGAGCCTGGACATTCCAGTTGTGCATGACCTGCCGGGCGTGGGCCAGAACCTGCAGGACCACCTGGAAATGTACCTGCAGTACGCCTGCACCAAGCCGGTGTCGCTGTACCCATCGCTGTTGTGGTGGAACCAGCCGGCCATCGGTGCCGAGTGGATGTTCAACGGTACTGGCATCGGCGCCAGCAACCAGTTCGAGGCCGGCGGTTTCATCCGCTCGCGTCCGGAATTCGAATGGCCGAACATTCAGTACCACTTCCTGCCGGTAGCGATCAACTACAACGGCAGCAACGGCGTGAAGGAGCACGGTTTCCAGGCCCACGTGGGCTCCATGCGTTCGCCTAGCCGCGGCCGCGTGCAGCTGAAATCGAAGAACCCGCGCGAATACCCGAGCATCCTCTTCAACTACATGGCCACCGAACAGGACTGGCAGGAATTCCGTGACGGCATCCGCCTGACCCGGGAAATCATGCAGCAGCCGGCCCTGGACGAATTCCGTGGCCGTGAGATCAGCCCTGGCATCGACGTGCAGACCGACGAGCAACTGGACAAGTTCGTGCGTGAGCACGCCGAAACCGCGTTCCACCCGTCCTGCTCGTGCAAGATGGGCACCGATGAGATGGCGGTGGTTGACCACCAGGGCCGCGTGCATGGCCTGCAAAGCCTGCGCGTTGTCGACGCGTCCATCATGCCGATCATCACCACCGGCAACCTCAACGCGCCGACGATCATGATCGCCGAGAAAATCGCCGACAAGATCCGTGGCCGCCAGCCGCTGCCCCGCAGCACCGCCGACTACTACGTGGCCGGGGACGCACCGGTGCGTGGCAAGCCGCTGCGTGAAGTGAGCCGTACCGCCCAGTAACCGCGGCGCCTGCTTTCCGGGCTTCGCCTGGTCCTGAGGGAAACAAGATCCCATGCAGGACCGGGCGATGCTCGGGAAAAAGGGTCACACCGACTACAAGCCTTGCGACAAATCACCGCAGCCACCTAAGCTAGACACCCCACCTCACGAAAAAGGGATGTCATGCCCACCGCACTAGACCCCCGCACCGCCAAACTACTGCCCTGGGTAGTCGCCATCGCCTTCTTCATGCAGTCGCTGGACGGCACCATCCTCAACACCGCCCTCCCCGCCATGGCCCGCGACCTGGCCGAAGACCCACTGCGCATGCAGTCGGTGGTCATCGCCTACATGCTCACCGTGGCGCTGCTGATCCCGGCCTCCGGCTGGATAGCCGACCGCTTCGGCACCAAACGCGTATTCTTCAGCGCCATCGCCCTGTTCAGCCTCGGCTCGCTGGCCTGTGCCATTTCCGGCAGCCTCACGGTGCTGGTCTGCTCGCGGGTGCTGCAAGGCCTGGGTGGCGCGCTGATGCTACCGGTAGGAAGGCTGGTGGTACTGCGCGCTTACCCACGCTCGGAGCTGGTGCGCATACTGGGTTTCGTCACCATCCCAGGCCTGCTCGGGCCGCTGCTGGGCCCGACCCTGGGGGGCTGGATGGTGGAATACCTGAGCTGGCACTGGATTTTCCTGATCAACCTGCCCGTGGGCCTGCTGGGCTGCTGGGCGGTATGGACCATCGTGCCGGACCTGCGCGGCAGCAGCCGCACGCACTTCGATACCCTGGGCTTCCTGATGTTCGGCGCCGCCATGGTGCTGATCACCATCGCCATGGAAGGCCTGGGCGAACTGCAACTGCCACACCTGCGGGTCATGTTGCTGTTGTTCGGCGGCATGGCCTGCCTGGCGGCCTACTGGGTACGCGCCGCCCATGACCCCGAGCCGCTGTTTTCACCCACGCTGTTCCGTACCCGCACTTTCGCGGTGGGCATTCTGGGCAACCTGTTCGCCCGCCTGGGCAGCGGCGCCCTACCATTTCTGGTGCCGCTGCTGTTGCAGGTAGCCCTGGGCTATTCGCCCGCCGAGGCTGGCATGAGCATGATCCCCCTGGCGGCTTCGGCGATGCTGGCCAAGTCGGTGGCGCGGCCGCTGATCGAGCGCTTTGGCTATCGCATCGTGCTGACCGCCAACACCCTGGCACTGGGCGTGATGCTTGCCAGCCTGGGCCTGGTGACGCCAGATACGCCTTATGTCGTGCTGCTGGTGCAGCTTGGCATCATGGGCGCGGTGAACTCGTTGCAGTTCACGGCCATGAACACCGTGACCCTGATCGACCTGGACGACGCCAACGCCAGCAGCGGCAACAGCCTGCTCTCGGTGGTGGCGCAGCTGTCCCTGAGCCTGGGCGTGGCCTGCGCTGGCGCGCTGCTGGGCGGTTTCACCACCGAGGCCGATACCAACGTGCTGCAAGCTTTCCACCTGACCTTCCTGACCATCGGCATCATGGCGATGCTGGCCGCGGCAATCTTCGTGCAGCTGTCCAACAGCGACGGCAAAAAGGACAGCAGCAACGCTGTTCGTCCGGAACCGGAGATAGAGGCTTAGGGCCAAAGGCCACAGGGCTGGTACACTGCGCGACATTTTGTTTTGCAGGCCAGTCCCGTGACCACCATCGCCACCGCTTTTAATACGCTGCCATTGTCCGCCGCCATGCTGGCCAACCTCGAATCCCTCGGGTATGCCCAGATGACGCCGATCCAGGCGCAGAGCTTGCCGGTGATTCTCAAGGGCATGGACCTGATCGCCCAGGCCAAGACCGGCAGCGGCAAGACCGCGGCCTTCGGCATCGGCCTGCTGAACCCGATCAACCCGCGCTACTTCGGTTGCCAGGCGCTGATCATGTGCCCGACCCGCGAACTGGCCGACCAGGTGGCCAAGGAAATCCGTCGCCTGGCCCGCGCCGAAGACAACATCAAGGTGCTGACCCTGTGCGGCGGCGTGTCCTTCGGCCCGCAGATCGCTTCGCTGGAGCACGGCGCGCACATCATCGTCGGCACCCCGGGGCGTATCCAGCAGCACCTGCGCAAGGGCTCGCTGGTGCTCGACGGCCTGAACACCCTGGTGCTGGACGAAGCCGACCGCATGCTGGACATGGGCTTCTACGATTCGATCGAAGACATCATCGAGCAGACCCCTGCCCGTCGCCAGACGTTGCTGTTCTCGGCGACCTACCCGGTGGGCATCAAGCAATTGGCTTCCAAGTTCATGCGTGACCCGCAGACGGTCAAGGCCGAGTCGCTGCACGCCGACAGCCAGATCGAACAACGTTTCTACGAGATCAGCCCGGAAGACCGCCTGAGCGCCGTGACCAAGGCCCTGGGCCATTTCCGCCCGCAGTCCTGTGTGGCGTTCTGCTACACCAAGCAGCAGTGCCAGGAAGTCGTCGACCACCTGACCGCCAAAGGCATCAGCGCCGTGGCCCTGAACGGCGACCTGGAACAGCGCGATCGCGACCAGGTACTGGCCATGTTCGCCAACCGCAGCACCTCGGTGCTGGTAGCCACCGACGTGGCGGCCCGTGGCCTGGACATCGACTCCCTGGACATGGTGATCAACGTCGAGCTGGCCCGCGACTCGGAAATTCACATTCACCGCGTGGGCCGTACCGGCCGTGCCGGCGAAAATGGCCTGGCGATCAGCTTCGTGGCCCCGGCCGAAGCGCAGCGCGCGCAGGCCATCGAGCAACTGCAGAAGTCGCCGCTCAACTGGCAGCCCCTGGACAGCCTGACCGCCCAGGCAGGTGGCCCGTTGCTGCCGGCCATGGCCACCCTGTGCATCGCTGCCGGGCGCAAGGACAAGGTTCGCCCAGGCGATATCCTGGGCGCGCTGACCGGCGATGCTGGCATCCCGGGCACCCAGGTCGGCAAGATCGCGATCTTCGACTTCCAGGCCTACGTGGCCGTGGACCGCGAAATCGCCAAACAGGCCCTGCAGCGCCTGAACAACGGCAAGATCAAGGGCCGCTCGCTGCGCGTGCGCATCCTGTAACCCCCTGCAATCCCTCTCCTGTGGGGACGAGCTTCGCCTGGCCCCACAGGGTTCCACTCGAATGAAAGGATGATGTTGTGCGCTCTACCGACGTTGTGATCATTGGCGCGGGTGCCGCCGGCCTGATGTGCGCTTTCAGCGCTGCCGCCCGCGGCCGACGGGTACTGCTCATCGATCACGCCAACAAGGCCGGCAAGAAGATCCTGATGTCGGGCGGTGGGCGCTGCAACTTCACCAACATGTACACTGAACCGGCCAATTTCCTGTCGCAGAACCCGCACTTCTGCAAGTCGGCACTGGCTCGCTACACCCAGTGGGACTTCATCGCCATGGTCGCCAGACACGGTGTGCCGTACCACGAGAAGAAACTGGGCCAGCTGTTCTGCGACAACAAGTCCAGCGACATCCTGGAAATGCTCATCAGTGAATGCGAAGGGGTGAAGGTCGACCTGCGCCTGGACACTTCGGTGCAAAGCATCGAGAAGACCGAGGCAGGCTACCTGCTGGACACCAGCCTGGGCCAGGTCACCTGTCAGTCGCTGGTAGTGGCCACCGGTGGCCTGTCTATCCCGACCCTGGGCGCTACGGGCTTCGGCTACCAGATCGCCCGCCAGTTCGGCCACAACGTGCTGGCCACCCGCGCCGGCCTGGTGCCTTTCACCATTACCGACCAGCTCAAGGCCCTGTGCACCGAACTATCGGGCACTTCGGTGGACTGCCTGGTGAGCTGCAACGACCAGAGCTTTCGCGAGAACATCCTGTTTACCCACCGCGGCCTCAGCGGCCCGGCGATTCTGCAGATTTCCTCGTTCTGGAACCCCGGCGACACGGTGGAAATCAACCTGCTGCCGGACCACGACGCCCTGGCCTGGCTGCAACAGCAGCAGGCCGAGCGCCCCAACAGCGAACTCAAGACCCTGCTGGGCGAGTTGTTCACCAAGAAGATGGCCAACCTGCTGGCCGAGCAGTGGTTCACCTCCAGGCCGATGAAGCAATACACGCCGGCCGAATTGCGCGACGTCGCCGACAAGCTGGGCGCCTGGCAACTGGTGCCAGCGGGCACCGAGGGCTACCGCACCGCTGAAGTCACCCTGGGTGGCGTGGATACCCGCGAAGTCTCGTCCAAGACCCTGGAGTCACTGAAAAGCCCTGGCCTTTACTTCGTGGGCGAGGTGCTGGACGTCAGCGGGCACCTGGGTGGTTTCAACTTCCAGTGGGCATGGGCGTCGGGCTACGCCGCGGCCCAGTTCGTGTAATAACGCGGCAGGCAGTATCCCGGAACAAATTTTGCTGGTAATAAGAGAGCGGCGACAGTGAATCGCCGCACGCACCCGCTTTATTCAGATCAACTGCCCAACAGGTTCGCGTCCCCTCTATGGCATCGACCTCGTTCCGCCAATCCATGCGCCGTTTATGGGCGCTCGACAAGTTCAGTTACAGCGTGCGGGTATTCATCGCCCTCACCGGGTCCATGGCGTTCTGTTGGTACCAAAGGGAAATGCATGCGCTGATCCCGATCTTCCTGGGCATCATCGCCTGCGCCCTGGCCGAGACCGACGATAACTGGCAGGGCCGGATCAAGGCATTGGCGGTGACGCTGGTGTGTTTCAGTTGCTCGGCGCTGTCGGTTGAACTGTTGTTCCCCTACCCCTACCTGTTCATCATCGCCCTGGCCGTGGCGGCCTTTGGCCTGACGATGCTCGGGGCGCTGGGCGAGCGCTACAACGCCGTGGCCTATGCGACGCTGATCGTTGCGGTGTACACCATGATTGGCGTCGACCAGCGCGGCGGCGAAGTCAGCAATTTCTGGGAGGAGCCGCTGCTGCTGGTGACCGGGGCAGCCTGGTACGGACTGCTATCGGTACTGTGGCAGGCGCTGTTCGCCAACCAGCCCGTTCAGCAAGCACTGGCCCGGCTGTTCCGTGAACTGGGCTATTACCTGAAGCTCAAGGCGAGCCTGTTCGAGCCCATTCGCGGCCTGGACATCGAGGCCCGACGCCTGGAGCTGGCCAAGCAGAATGGCCGGGTGGTGGCGGCGCTCAATGCCACCAAGGAAATCATCCTGCACCGGGTAGGCGGCGGCCGCCCCGGCTCGAAGATCAGCCGGTACCTGAAACTGTATTTCCTGGCGCAGGATATCCACGAGCGCGCCAGCTCTTCGCACTACCCCTACAACGCCCTGTCCGAAGCCTTTTTCCATAGTGACGTACTGTTCCGCTGCCAGCGCCTGCTGCGCCAGCAAGGCGCTGCGTGCCGGCGCCTGTCGGAGTCTATCCAGCTGCGCCAGCCGTTCGTCTACGACGACAGCTTCGCCGAGGCCCTGGGCGACTTGCATGCGTCGCTGGAGCACCTGCGCATTCAGAGCAACCCGGCCTGGCGCGGGCTGCTGCGCTCCCTGCGCGCGCTGGCGGCCAACCTCGGCACCCTGGACCGCCTGCTCAGCGACGCCAGCAACCCCGACAAGCTCGCCGACGAGAGCGACAGCAGCCTGCTGGACCGTTCACCGCGCAACCTGAAGGACGTATGGGGCCGTATCCGCCAGAACCTGACACCTACCTCGCTGCTGTTCCGCCACGCACTGCGCCTGCCGCTGGCACTGATCGTGTGTTTCGCCATGGTGCATGTGGTGCCCACGACCCAGAGCTACTGGATCATGCTGACCACGGTGTTCGTCTGCCAGCCCAGCTACGGCGCCACGCGCCGCAAGCTGGGCCAGCGTATCATCGGCACGGCCATTGGCCTTGTGATCGGCTGGCCGCTGTTCAACCTGTTCCCCAGCCCCCTGGTGCAGTCCATGTTCGCCATCGCCGCTGGCCTGGTGTTCTTCGTCAACCGCACCACGCGCTACACGGTCTCCACCGCGGGCATCACGCTGATGGTGCTGTTCTGCTTCAACCAGGTGGGTGATGGCTATGGCCTGTTCCTGCCGCGCCTTTTCGATACGCTGCTGGGCAGCCTGATCGCCATTGTCGCGGTATTCCTGTTCCTGCCCGACTGGCAGGGCCGCCGGCTGAACAAAGTGCTGGCCAACACCCTGAGCTGCAATAGCATCTACCTGCGCCAGATTCTGGAGCAGTACGCACGCGGCAAGCGCGACGACCTCAGTTACCGCCTGGCCCGGCGCAACGCACACAACGCCGACGCCGCGCTGTCCACTACCCTGGCGAACATGCTGATGGAGCCCGGCCATTTCCGCAAAGAAGCAGACGTGGGCTTCCGCTTCCTGGTGCTATCGCACACCTTGCTCAGTTACCTGTCGGGCCTGGGCGCGCACCGTGCCACCGAGCTGCCTGAGCCGGTGCGCAGCGAGTTGATCGAAGGCACGGGCCAGACCCTGGCCGCCAGCATCGAAGCAATCGCCACCAGCCTGGCCAACAAGACCCCGGTGGCATTGCACAGCGATGCCGAGGAGGCCTTGGCCAATGCTCTGGAGCAGATGCCCGAAGAGGTCGACGAGGGCCAGCGCCTGGTGCAGACCCAACTGGCGCTGATCTGCCGGCAGTTGGGGCCTTTGCGTACCCTGGCGGCCCACCTGATCAAGGACAAGACGCAGCAGGATTCGCCCGTGGCCGCCTGACTACAGACCGTACTGCTTGAGCAACCTGCGGTACGTGCCATCGGCCTGCATCTGGCCGATGGCCTTGTCGAACGCCGCCACGATCTTGGCATGGTCCGGGTTTCGCAGGCTGACCAGAATGTGCAAGTGGTTGAGGCTGAGCGGCACCGGCAGAAATTCCACGGCATCGCGCACCCGTGGTATTTCGCGACCCAGGTAATAGCGCGCCACGAGCTCATCTTCCAGGGTCAGTTGTACTCGGCCGGCGGCCAGCATGCGCACGGCCATGGGAAAATTGTGAACCTGCACTTTCTGTAATTCGCCGTCACTGTCGAACGCGCCGGAGTACGCATAGCCGCGCACGATGGCAATGGGGTACGGGTGCAGTTCGTCCAGGTTGCCGCTGAAGCCGATCGGCGATCCCCTGGCCTTGATGAAGAGGATGCGGTTCTGCAGGTAGCTGCCGGAGAACTGGCCGATACGGGTGCGCTCGTCGCTGTACCAGGCATTGACCAGGACGTCATAGCGGCCTTCATCTATACCCAGCAGCGCCCTCGCCCACGGGACCTGGTCGAACTCGCTGGCATAGCCGGCCCGGGCCAGAGCCGTGGTCACCAGCTCCGTGGCCAGGCCGCCATTGACCATGGTGGCGTCAGTGAACGGTGGCCAGGCGTCAGCCACCAGCCGCAACCTGTCTGCTGACGCCGGCTGGGCGACCAACAGCAATCCAAGCAAATACGAGACTCGAAGCAAATGCAGCATGCTCAAGATCCTGTAGCGGGCTCCTGGCCCGGCGTGTTGGTCAAGCCTTGCGTTCAACATCCCGATTCTAACCTTAGCTCAACATCAACCGTGTCTGTCACTATGATGGCGGTAGGCAACCGGCCTTTATTCTCAGGAGCACACATGTCCCTCGACTGGGTCTGCAAACACCACGCTGATTTAGGTATCGACCAGCTCTACCGGATTCTTCAACTGCGAACCGAAGTTTTCGTGGTCGAGCAGCAATGCCCGTACCAGGAAGTCGACGGGCAGGACCTGGAAGGCGACACCTGCCACCTGATGGGCTGGCAAGGCAACCAATTGGCGGCCTACCTGCGCCTGCTGGACCCAGCGGCCCACGACGGCGATGTGGTCATCGGTCGCGTGGTGACCGCGCCGTTCGCGCGAGGCAAGGGGTTGGGGAATGCGTTGCTGGAGCAGGGACTGTGGCACGCGGACAAACTGTGGCCGCAGGTGCCGATCTATCTGTCAGCCCAGTCTCATTTGCAGGGATACTACGGGCGGTACGGGTTTGTGGCGCAGGGTGAGCAATACCTGGAAGACGGCATTCCCCATATCGGCATGCGCCGATTGCCCCCCCTCGCCTGAGCATGCCCGGCCCCACATGAGGGCGCATTGGCGGGGTCAGGGGTAGCCGAGGGTAGCCTTGATGGTCGAAAGGTTGCGGCCGATCCAGGCCTTGTCGATGGCGCCCCAGTCGCGAATCAGGTACTGGCCGATGTGGTTGCGCTCGCCTTCGCCCTGTTCGAACTCGCAGACGATGTCCAGGTCGGCCAGTGCCAGCAAGGTGTCCTGAGCAGTGCGCCGGGGCATGCCGGTCACTTCGGTGATGGCCGGCACGCTGCTGGCGGTGCCGCTGTCGATCAGCCATGCCACGTACAGGCGGCGGTAGAAACTGGTCTTGGTCTTGCTGACATCCATCGAACTATCCTTGGTCGGTCATTGCGGCAGGTCGCGCCAGGTCAGGTAAATGCGCAGGTCGAATTCCAGTTGATGGTAACCCGGCTGCATATGTTCGCAGAGCTTGTAGAACGCCTTGTTGTGATCGGATTCCTTGAAGTGTGCCAGCTCGTGCACCACGATCATCCGCAGAAATTGCGGCGCGGCCTCCTTGAACAACGAGGCAATGCGTATCTCCTTCTTGGCCTTGAGCTTGCCGCCCTGCACCCGTGACACAGCAGTATGCAGCCCCAGAGCCCGATGGGTCAGGTCCAGGCGGTTGTCATAAAGTACCTTGTCCAGGTTCGGCGCATTGCGCAAGTGCTCCTGCTTGAGCTCCAGCGCGTAGCTGTAAAGCGCCTTGTCGCTCTGCACGTCATGCCGGCCGGGGTAGCGCTGATGCAAGTATTCGCCCAGGCGGCCTTCAGCCAGCAACTTGCGCACCTGCTCTTGCAGGTGCGCGGGGTAGGCCTGGAGGTATTTGAGCGGAGTCATGGTGGTGCTGCACAGTGAGATCGGCCACCAGTGTACCCAATTGCGTGGCTACACTGATGCCCAATCGAAGTACCTGGGGAAACCGGTGGCATCCTCGGATGTCAGTGGCTTGGCAACGATGAAGCCCTGGGCCAGCTCGCAGCCGTTGGCTTGCAGCCACTGATATTGCTCGCGAGTTTCGACCCCTTCGGCAATCACGGTGATGTCGAAGTCCTGGCACAGCTCGATGACATTGCGCGCCAGCGCCGCGTCGCGGCTGGATTCGGGCAGGTGTGCCACCAGGTGGCGGTCGAGCTTGAGGGTATCGATGGGCAAGTCGCGCAGCAGCTTGAGCGAACAGTGGCCCGTGCCGAAATCATCCAGTGCTACCCGCACGCCCAGGTTGTGCAGTTCGTGCAACTGACGCAGCGCCTCCTCCTGATTGTGCATCAGCGAGGTTTCCACCACTTCCACTTCCAGTTGCTGGGCCTGCAGGCCATTCATGGCAATGGCGCGCTGCAGCTCCGGCACAAGGTTGGGCATGGCAAACTGGGCGTTGCTCAGGCTGATGCTCAGAATAAGCTGCTCGTCGAAGCTGTCCCGCCAGGCGTGGCGCTGGGCGGCGCCCTGCTGGTAGATCCAGCTGGTGAGACGGCTGATCAAGCGGGCTTCTTCCAGCAAGGGAATGAACAGGCCGGGCGGCACGTCGCCGACACTGGGGTGACGCCAGCGCAACAGGGCCTCGAAACCGCGCAGGCGGCCATCGGCGATGGCCACCTGGGGCTGGTAGACCAGGGTGAAGTCTTTCTTTTCGATAGCGCTGCTGACGCTGTCTTCCAGCATGAGGCGCGAACGCGCGCGGCCGTTCATGTCCTGGTCGTAATAACGGTATTGCTGGCGCCCAGCCTGTTTGGCCGCATACATGGCGATGTCGGCGGCGCGCAGCAGGCTGTCCAGGTTGGACCCGCATTCAGGGTAGGTGGCAATGCCGATGCTGACACCCAGGGTCACGTCCAGGCCATCGACCTGTTGGCACATGGAAACCCGATCGATCAGCTTCTCCGCGACCTTGGCCGCCTGCTCCGGGTATTCCAGGGTGTCGAGCAACGCCGTGAATTCATCACCGCCCATGCGCGCCACGATGTCGTAAGAGCGCAGGCAATCCTTGAGCTGCTCGGCTACCCAGCGCAACACCCGGTCGCCGGCGTCATGGCCATGGATATCGTTGATGCGCTTGAACCCATCCAGGTCCAGGTAGAGCAACGCCTGGGATTTGTCCGAGCGCTCGTTGCGCACCAGGGCGCTTTCCACGGTCTGGTAGAAACCACGGCGGTTGAGCAGGCCGGTCAGCGGGTCGGTCACCGCCTGGTATTCGAGTTGCTGGTGCAGGTTGCGCACCACGGACATGTCCAGCACCGTGACGACCATGGCGTGCTGCTCGCCGGGCAGCGGTGCGCAGGACAGGGCTGCCGGCAGCTGCTGGCCGGACACCGTGCACAGCACGGCATCGTGAACCCGAAAGGTCTCGCGGTTGGTGTAAGCGCGGTAAAACTCCGAATCCTGCCATTGGGTGACGGCGGGCTTGGCGACAAACTTGAGCAGGTCAGCCCCCGTCAGTTCGGCCACCGAAGCGTTGAGCAATCGCGAGATGGCTGGGTTGGCGAAACTGATCCGGCCTTTCTCATCGATGACCAGAATACCTTCGGCTGCGTTTTCCAGTACCGAGGCATTGAAGGCGCGGGCCGTTTCCAGGTCGCGGCTCAGGCGCTGCAGGTCGCGGCGGTTGCGCTGCTGCTCCAGCAGGGCCTGGACCTTGGGGCGCAGTATCTGCGGGTCGAATGGCTTGAACAGGTAGTCGACCGCGCCATTGGCGTAGCCCTTGAGCACGGAGGCCTGGTTCTGTTCGTTGGCGGTCAGGAAGATGATCGGGGTCAAGCGCGTACGCTGGCTGCCACGCATCAGGCGCGCCACCTCGAAACCGTCCATGCCTGGCATCTGCACATCAAGCAGGACCAGGTCGACTTCGTGCTCCAGCAACATGCTCAAGGCTTCCACCCCGGATGCCGCCGTCACCACCTTCCAGTCCTGACGCTCGAGCAAAGCCCGCATGCTGATCAGGTTTTCCGGATAATCATCAACGACCAGCAGCGTCGAGCCGCCGTCGTTAGGCTGGGATTGCGCGCATTCCATGCATGCTTCTCATCGAGACGTTTGGCACCGGCGTTCAGACATAAACCGGATACAGATTGCTCCTTACTCTAGACAAGGATCCAAGAGAGCGGGAGCAGCGGACGTGCCAGTACCTTGCCAATACAGACTTACCCGACTAACGGTAAGTTCCCGCAGCCCCAGTAAATAAAGGGCTGCAGGGAATTCGACGTAAGGTTGGCGCCAAGTTGTCGACTAGCCATCATTAACAAACTATTTTCAAGACTCTATAAAGAGCGCCCTCTCAATCCCGAGCTGAAGCGGCCGGGTTGGTTTCTCGGCAGTCGACCGCCGCGATGAAATGGAAGGCTATTATCATGATCGACCTATCGACCTGGATGCTGAGTGTCCCGGAAGGCACACCGGCGCAGACCATCAGCACCCCAACCCTGGTGTCCGGCTTCAAGGACAAGTATTTCCATTCCGACACCGGCACCCTGTTTTTCTGGGCACCCGTCACCGGCACCGTGACCGAAAGCGCCATCTACCCCCGTTGCGAACTGCGCGAGGCCAATGCCGACGGCTCGGTGCGCAACTGGCTGTACGGCGCCGCCGACAATACCCTGCGCGCGACACTCAGCGTCGACCAGGTACCCTCGTCGGGCAAGGTGGTGATTGGCCAGATCCACGTGTACGGCAGCAACCAGCCACTGCTCAAGGTCGAGTACCAGTACAAGACCAAGACCCAGACCGGCAACATAGTCGCCAAGGTGCGCTACCACCTGGATGACGACGAGCCCACGGTGATTCAGGTGGCCACCGGCGTGCCGCTGGGGCAGCAGTTCAACTACCTGATTCATCTCAGCCCGGGGGGCACGCTCAGCGTCGACTCCGCAGGCTACCAGTGGGCGGACCAGATCAGTGCCACCTGGAAGGCGTCGCAGCTGTACTTCAAGGCAGGGGTGTATACCCAGGACAACACCGGCGATACCAGCGAAGGCGGCACGGTGACCTTTTACAAGCTCGCCATCGCTCATACGTCAGGCTGACGACCCTTCGCCCCGGCGCACCGAGAATAAACCGCACCCGCTGCGGTTTATTCTCGGCTGGTTCAACTGTCAGACATAAGAAATGGATCTGGCACGCAGCGAATTGCCATGGATGCAATTGTCGACCAGCCGCTGACGCAGCGACCAGTCGGTATTGATAATGTAGTGACTCAAGATAGGCTTGCCACCGCTGGTGCTGAACCAGCTCATGAGATCACCGGACCGGTCGTTGGGTACAAACATGGGCAAGGAGTATTTGGCCGCCTGAACCGATCGCAGCTCCCAAGCCCCCTTCTTCTCGTCCCCCACCTTTTTGATGAAGTCACGAAGCTGATTGTTGGTTGGCGTGTTTTTGCCAATCCAGCGTTGGTTCACCCCAGCCCAGAACAAGGCGTCGCGGCGGCGGTCGTTGTAGGCGATCACGGTATTGGCAGAAGAACTGCTCCAGATCTCGCCAATCGTCTTGGCGGCCATGGAAGTTGGGACAATCCGGTCTTGACCCAGCCTTGACTTGATCAGGTTGGCGAGTTCCACATGGGCCGCGTCGGTGAAGTTCTTGAACTCATGGAAATCCAGAATGACGATTTCCCTGGACGTGTTGTACCCCGGCGTCGCCCTGAACTGGTTGAGAGCGCCCAGGATGTCATTGGCGACGGTCCGCCCAGAGGTGGTGCTATGGAAAATCGAGAACCGGCGCGGATCCCCAGCCGAATACCCGGAGAAGAACTGCACCCTCAGGTCCAGAACCCGAATGCCGGCGCGCAGTTGCTTGAGCGGCGATACATCCTGGCAGGTTTCGCTGGACGGCGTGGAAGGCGCTTCCTTGTCGAAGGCCGAATTGTGCGTGCCAGGCAGGATGCAATCCTGAATCCTCAGGTAACGCACGCCATTGTAGCGCCACATCCAGTCTTCGCGGACATTGTTGTAGGCCTTGCATATGCCGCCTGACCAGCTCCCGTTCGGGCAATAACCTGCCATGATTTCGATGCCACCCCCATCGTCGTCACCACTTTCACAGCCTGGCTCTTCGGGGGTTATCGGCTCTTCGCCGACCAGAGGCGCATCCTCGATCGGAGCAGGCGCACCTGCGTCGATATCAAAACTATCGCAAGCAGGCACATAGGGCAGGATTGTTCCGTCCACCGAAATATCCAGTGGGTTGACCAAGGCATCCGTAGTCACATCAATGTTCATGTCGCCGTCCTTTATATCGGGTTGGTGTCTACCGGCGAATATAGGGTGGGCAAATGATCGGGTTAATATTCAAGTTGTTCCCGGCGGACAAGGGCTTCCATGCCGCGTGCAAAAAAAACCGCTCTGCGAAGAGCGGTTTTTTTCGAAGCAGGAAACTCAGTTGACCTTGGCGGCCAACTCGCCCTTGGCGTAACGCTGGAACATCGCTTCCAGCGAGATCGGCTTGATCTTCGAAGCGTTGCCGGCGGTGCCGAAAGCTTCGTAGCGGGCAATGCACACGTCACGCATGGCCTTCACGGTTTCACCGAAGAACTTGCGTGGGTCGAACTCGCTCGGGTTGGTGGCCATCAGACGACGCATGGCGCCGGTGGACGCCAGGCGCAGGTCGGTGTCGATGTTGACCTTGCGCACGCCGTGCTTGATGCCCTCGACGATCTCTTCGACCGGAACGCCGTAGGTTTCCTTGATGTCGCCGCCGTACTGGTTGATGATCGCCAGCCACTCTTGCGGTACCGAGGAAGAGCCGTGCATCACCAGGTGGGTGTTGGGGATGCGCTTGTGGATTTCCTTGATGCGGTCGATCGCCAGCACGTCGCCGGTAGGCGGCTTGGTGAACTTGTAGGCGCCATGGCTGGTGCCGATGGCGATGGCCAGGGCATCCACCTGGGTCTGCTGGACGAAGTCAGCGGCTTCTTCAGGATCGGTCAGCATCTGGCTGTGGTCCAGTTGACCTTCGGCACCGATACCGTCTTCTTCACCAGCCATGCCGGTTTCCAGCGAACCCAGGCAGCCCAACTCGCCTTCTACGGACACACCACAGGCGTGGGCCATGGCCACGGTCTGCTGGGTGACGCGCACGTTGTAGTCGTAGTCGGTCGGGGTCTTGCCGTCGACACCCAGGGAGCCGTCCATCATCACGGAGCTGAAGCCCAGCTGGATGGAGCGCTGGCACACGTCAGGGCTGGTGCCGTGGTCCTGGTGCATGCACACCGGAATGTGCGGAAACTCTTCGATCGCCGCCAGGATCAGGTGGCGCAGGAAAGGTGCGCCAGCGTATTTGCGGGCGCCCGCGGACGCCTGGACGATTACCGGGGAGTCAGTCTTGTCAGCGGCTTCCATGATGGCGCGCATCTGCTCAAGGTTGTTGACGTTGAAGGCTGGTACGCCGTAGCTGAATTCAGCGGCGTGGTCCAGCATCTGGCGCATGCTAATGAGTGCCATTGTGAGTCTCTCTCCCGGTCGAGGGTCGTTAATCGTGCAAGCCTGCCGTAGCGGCGGCTGCCATTCAAGTAGTGTAGGCCGGGCATGGGCCCGGCCCTGCTCATCACTGGGCCTTGCAGGCCCGGCCAATCAAATCGTTGGTCGCGACCCAGTACACCAGGCCTTCGTTACCTTTGCTGTGGAACGCGAGCACGCCATCACTGTACAGCTCGCCCGACGCACCTGGTTCAGCCTTCAGGTGATACACCTGCGCGCTGCCACCCAGCTTCACTTCCACGCTGTTCTTGCTGGCATCCAGGTAGCGCCAATCGACGGTCGCCTGGCTGTCGCAGGTCCAGTGGGCCCAGTCAGCGGGCGCCGAGGCCTGGTTGAAACTTGCACAACCACCCAGCACCGCAAACGCCATCATGGCCACAAAGCCTTTCATTTTACTTCCTCGATCGCAGCGCAACGGCAGGCCACGGCCTGCCGTTCAATTCCATCGGACTGAAAAGCCCGCCGGTTGTTCCGACCAGCGGTCGACTCAAGGGCAACCCTGCCCCGGAGCCTGGCGCTCGGTGTCGTACTTTTCGAGGCCATCCGGGCCCAGGCGCTTGTTGATGACCGGCGCCGTCTCGGCCTGCCAGTCGGACTGGTAACAACCGCCCTTGCCCGGCACATGGTCGGGCTGGGCCGGGGCGGTGTCTGCCCTGTGGGCACAGCCTGCCAGCGCGGTGGCCAACAGCAACAACGGCAATGCCTTGGTCATCTGGACGCTTCCTTTCCACCTGTGCATGAGGATCAGCCTTTGGCCCGCTGCTCCAGCATCTCGACGGCCGGCAGTACCTTGCCCTCGACGAACTCGAGGAAAGCACCACCACCGGTGGAAATGTAGGAAATATCCTGGCCAACGCCATACTTGTCGATGGCAGCCAGGGTGTCACCGCCGCCGGCGATGGAGAACGCCGGGCTTTCGGCGATGGCCTTGGCCAGCACCTTGGTGCCGTTGCCGAACTGGTCGAACTCGAACACGCCAACCGGACCGTTCCACAGAATGGTCTTGGAGGACTTCAGCAACTGGGCGAACTGTTCAGCGGTTTTCGGCCCGATATCGAGGATCATGTCGTCATCGGCTACTTCGCTGATCAACTTGACGGTGGCTTCGGCGGTTTCGGCGAACTGCTTGGCGACCACCACGTCCACCGGCAGCGGCACGCTGACCTTGGCGGCGATTTCACGGGCGGTGTCCAGCAGGTCCGGCTCGTACAGCGACTTGCCGACCGGGTGCCCGGCAGCCGCCAGGAAAGTGTTGGCGATGCCGCCACCGACGATCAGTTGGTCGCAGATCTGGCTGAGGCTGTTGAGCACGTCCAGCTTGGTGGAGACCTTGGAGCCGGCAACGATGGCAGCCATCGGCTTGGCCGGCGCGCCCAGGGCCTTGCCCAGTGCATCCAGTTCGGCGGCCAGCAGCGGGCCCGCTGCGGCGACTTTGGCGAACTTGGCCACGCCATGGGTAGAACCCTCGGCACGGTGGGCGGTGCCGAAGGCGTCCATCACGAACACGTCGCACAAAGCGGCGTACTTGTGTGCCAGCTCATCGGCGTTTTTCTTTTCGCCTTTGTTGAAGCGCACGTTCTCGAACAGCACCAGGTCGCCAGGGTTCACCTGGACCCCGTCCAGGTAGTCGGCGACCAGCGGCACATCACGGCCCAGCGCCTTGCTCAAGTAATCAGCAACGGGCTTGAGGCTGTTTTCGGCGGAAAACTCACCTTCGGTCGGGCGGCCCAGGTGTGAGCAGACCATCACGGCCGCGCCTTTCTGCAGGGCCAGTCTGATGGTCGGCAGCGAGGCCAGGATACGCGCATCGCTGGTGACCACACCGTCCTTCACGGGGACGTTGAGGTCTTCGCGGATCAGCACGCGCTTACCTTGCAGATCGAGGTCGGTCATCTTCAACACAGTCATGTGTTCAGTCCTTCAAGCCTGTTTTGATTGTTGGTTGACGACGTACAGAAAGTGCTCTGCCACGTCGAGCATGCGGTTGGCAAAACCCCACTCGTTGTCGAACCAGGCCAGGATATTGACCAGGCGCGGGCCTGATACACGGGTCTGGCTGGCATCGACGATGGCCGAATGCGGGTCGTGGTTGAAGTCACAGCTGGCGTGCGGCAGTTCCGTGTAGGCCACCAGCCCCTTGAGTGGCCCGCTGAGCGCGGCGTCATGGAGGATACGGTTGACCTCCCGGGCGTCGGTGTCGCGTTTCACTTGCAGGGTGATGTCCAGGCAAGACACGTTCACGGTCGGCACGCGCACTGCTTTGGCCTGGATACGGCCACCGAGTTCCGGCAGCAACCGCTCGATTCCGCGCGCCAGCCCGGTGGACACCGGGATGATCGACTGGAAGGCCGAGCGGGTACGGCGCAGGTCTTCGGCATGGTAGGCATCGATCACCGGTTGGTCATTCATGGCTGAATGGATGGTGGTGATCGAGATGTACTCCAGGCCCAGGGCCTCATCCAGCAACCGCAGCAACGGCACGCTGCAGTTGGTGGTGCAGGAAGCGTTGGACACCAGCGTCTCGGTACCGGTCAATACCTGCTGGTTGATGCCGAACACCACAGTGGCGTCGACATCGGTCTCGCTGGCCATGGGCTGGGAGAACAGCACCCGCGGCGCGCCAGCGTCGATAAAGCGCTGGCCGTCGGCACGGGTATGCCAGGCCCCGGAGCACTCCAATACCAGGTCGACGCCAAGCGCCGCCCAGTCGATGCCCTCGGGGGTAGCGCTGCGCAGTACTTTCACGCAGTCGCCATTGATCATCAGACAATCGCCTTCGCTGCGCACCTGGCCAGGAAAGCGGCCATGGGTGGAGTCAAAGCGTGTCAGGTATTCGAGGCTGGCCATGTCGGCCAGGTCATTGATGGCGACCACCTCGACGCCCGCTTCGGCGCCGCGTTCGTAAAGCGCGCGCATGACGCAGCGGCCAATGCGGCCGTAGCCATTGAGTGCAACTTTATAGGGACGCGGCTGGGGCATGAGGTGCTCACTGAAAACAATGGGTCAAACCTTGCTGCTCAACACGCCCATGCTTGTGTGGGAGCGGGCTTGCCAGCGAGCTTCTGATGCACTCAAAGCTCGCTGGCAAGCCCGCTCCCACACAAACCAGGCATGCGGTGCCTGCCCCGAAGGGCAGGCGGTACATCAGTCTTCCAGCAGTTCCTCAGCCGTACCGACGATGTTGTCGACGGTGAAGCCGAACTCTTCGAACAGCTCGGCCGCAGGGCCCGACTCGCCGAAGGTAGTCATGCCGATGACGCGACCTTCCAGGCCAACGTACTTGTACCAGTAGTCCGCGTGCGCCGCTTCGATAGCGATGCGCGCACCCACTTCCAGCGGCAGCACGGCCTGCTTGTAGCTGGCGTCCTGGGCTTCGAACACGCTGGTGCACGGCATGGAAACCACGCGCACCTTGCGGCCCTGCTCGGCCAGCTTGGCCTGGGCGTTGATGGCCAGGCCCACTTCGGAACCGGTGGCGATCAGGATCAGTTCCGGCTCACCGTCGCAATCCTTCAGCACGTAGCCACCACGCTCGATGTCGGCCAGTTGCGCGGCATCACGGGGCTGGTGCTGCAGGTTCTGACGGGAGAAGACCAGGGCCGAAGGGCCGTCGTTGCGCTGGATGGCGTGCTTCCAGGCCACGGCGGATTCAACGGCGTCGGCTGGGCGCCAGGTGTCCAGGTTCGGCGTGCAGCGCAGGCTGGCCAGCTGCTCGATGGGCTGGTGAGTCGGGCCATCTTCGCCCAGGCCGATGGAGTCGTGGGTGAACACGTATACCACGCGCTTCTTCATCAGTGCCGACATGCGCACGGCGTTGCGGGCGTATTCCATGAAGATCAGGAACGTGGCGCCGTAGGGCACGAAACCGCCGTGCAGGGCGATACCGTTCATGATGGCGCTCATGCCGAACTCGCGAACGCCGTAGTGCAGGTAGTTGCCACCTGGGGCTTCGGCGCTGATGCTCTGGCTGCCTTTCCAGAAGGTCAGGTTGGAGCTCGCCAGGTCAGCCGAGCCGCCCAACAGCTCAGGCAGCAGCGGCCCGAAGGCGTTCAGGGCGTTCTGGCTGGCCTTGCGGCTGGCAATGGTTTCACCCTTGGCAACCACTTCGGCGATCCAGGCGTCGGCCTTTTGCGCGAAGTCGGCTGGCAGTTCACCGGCCATGCGGCGGATGAACTCGTTGGCCAGTTCCGGGTGCGCGGCCGAGTAGGCAGCGAAACGCTGGTCCCATTCGGCTTCCAGCGCGCGGCCATTTTCCTTGGCGTCCCATTCGGCGTAAATGTCGGCCGGGATTTCAAAGGCGGCATGGTTCCATTTAAGCGCAGCGCGGGTCAGGGCCACTTCTTCAGCGCCCAGGGCCGAACCGTGGGACTCTTCCTTGCCCTGCTTGTTCGGCGAGCCGAAACCGATGGTGGTCTTGCAGCAGATCAGGGTCGGACGGTCGCTCTTGCGGGCGGTCTCGATGGCGGTCTTGATCTCGTCGGCGTCATGGCCGTCGACATTGCGGATCACCTGCCAGTGGTACGCTTCGAAACGCTTTGGCGTGTCGTCGGTGAACCAGCCTTCGACTTCGCCGTCGATGGAGATGCCGTTGTCATCGTAGAAAGCGATCAGCTTGCCCAGGCCCAGGGTGCCGGCCAGCGAAGCAGCTTCGTGGGAAATACCTTCCATCATGCAGCCATCACCCAGGAACACATAGGTGTGGTGGTCCACGACGTTGTGGCCTGGGCGGTTGAACTGGGCCGCCAGGGTCTTTTCGGCGATGGCGAAGCCCACGGCGTTTGCCACGCCCTGGCCCAGCGGGCCGGTGGTGGTCTCGACACCTGGGGTGTAGCCGTATTCCGGGTGGCCTGGGGTGCGGCTGTGCAATTGGCGGAAGTTCTTCAGATCGTCGATCGACAGGTCGTAACCGGTCAGGTGCAGCAGCGAGTAGATCAGCATCGAACCGTGACCGTTGGACATCACGAACCGGTCACGGTTGGCGAACGACGGGTTGGTCGGGTTGTGCTTCAAGAAATCACGCCAAAGCACTTCGGCGATATCCGCCATGCCCATCGGGGCACCGGGATGGCCGCTGTTGGCTTTTTGCACGGCATCCATGCTGAGGGCACGAATGGCGTTGGCACGCTCACGACGGCTGGGCATCGCTTATCTCCTGGGCTTTATAAAAAGTACGGATTCTGAAAAGACCGGCATTTTCCCCCACGTCACGCCTCTGGGCAATGACAGATAGTCAAAGGGCAGCGTTTTTCCTGCCCATCGGGGAAGTAATTGTCAGTCTGCCTGCAACGTCTTCCTGCAATGGACCACTATTGGCCCCATTCGGCTCCACCCATCGCGCAATATCAAAACTTTTTGATATTGCCCTTGCGGTGCAGGTTTTCGCTGACTAGACTGCCGAACCTATGAACTTGCCCGTACCCGAGATCCGCCCTGAGCACCACGATGCCCTTGCCACCCTGTGCAAGGCCGGTGGCGATGCCTTGCGCCTGAACGTATTGCGGGCACTGGCGAGCGACTCTTTCGGCGTGCTGGAGCTGGCGCAGATCTTCGCCATCGGCCAGTCGGGCATGAGCCACCACCTCAAGGTGCTGGCCCAGGCAGGCCTGGTAGCGACCCGGCGCGAGGGCAATGCGATCTTCTACCGGCGCGCCCTGCCCGCCGCCCAAGCCCCTGGTGGACGCCTGCACGCGGCGTTGTTCGATGAAGCCGACGACCTTGCCCTGCCCGTCGACGTGCGGGCCCGCATGGCCCTGGTACAGCGCCAGCGGGCGGCAGCCAGCGAAGATTTTTTCTCGCGCATGGAAGAGAAATTCCGTGCACAGCAGGACCTGATCGCCGGGTTGGCGCAATACCGCGAGAGCGTCCTGGCGCTGCTGGACAAGCTCAGCTTCGGCGAGCAGGCCAGCGCCCTGGAGATAGGCCCCGGTGACGGCGCCTTTCTGCCGGATCTGGCCCGGCGCTTTGCCTGGGTCACCGCGCTGGACAACAGCGCCGAAATGCTTGAACTGGCCCGCCAGCTCTGCCAGCGCGACCAACTGGGCAATGTCCAGCTGACCCTGGCCGATGCCTTGGGCGACAGCCCTGTACAGGCCCACTGCGTGGTGCTGAACATGGTGCTGCACCACTTCCCCGACCCGGCCATGGCCCTCGAACGGCTGGCCGCCCGGGTGATCCCCGGCGGCAGCCTGCTGGTGACCGAGTTGTGCAGTCACAACCAGAGTTGGGCCAGGGAGGCCTGCGGTGATCTCTGGTTGGGTTTTGAACAGGAAGACCTGGCCCGTTGGGCCACCGCTGCGGGACTCGTTCCCGGGGAAAGCCTGTATGTGGGCTTACGTAATGGTTTCCAGATCCAGGTCCGCCACTTTCAGCGACCGGCTGGCGACACTCACCATCGGTAAATTTAGGAAACCGTCGAGATGAGCGAATACTCCCTTTTCACCTCCGAGTCCGTGTCTGAAGGGCATCCGGACAAAATCGCCGACCAGATCTCTGATGCGGTCCTGGACGCCATCATTGCGCAAGACAAGTTTGCCCGCGTGGCGTGCGAAACCCTGGTGAAAACCGGCGTGGCCATCATCGCCGGCGAAGTGACCACTTCGGCTTGGGTCGACCTGGAAGACATCGTGCGCAAGGTCATCGTCGACATCGGCTACAACAGCTCCGATGTGGGTTTTGACGGCGCCACCTGCGCGGTGATGAACATCATCGGCAAGCAGTCGGTGGACATCGCCCAGGGCGTTGACCGCAGCAAACCTGAAGACCAGGGTGCTGGCGACCAGGGCCTGATGTTCGGCTATGCCAGCAACGAAACCGACGTGCTGATGCCAGCGCCGATCTGCTTCTCGCACCGTCTGGTAGAGCGCCAGGCCGAAGCACGCAAGGCCGGCACACTGCCATGGCTGCGCCCGGACGCCAAGTCCCAGGTCACCTGCCAGTACGAAGGCGGCCGCGTGGTGGGCATCGACGCCATCGTGCTGTCGACCCAGCACAACCCGGCCGTTTCCTACGCCGACCTGCGTGAAGGCGTGATGGAAGAGATCGTCAAGAAGGTGATCCCCGCCGAACTGCTGCACAAGGGCACCCAGTTCCACATCAACCCTACGGGCAACTTCATCATCGGTGGCCCGGTGGGCGACTGCGGCCTGACCGGCCGCAAGATCATCGTCGACAGCTACGGCGGCATGGCCCGTCACGGCGGCGGCGCCTTCTCCGGCAAGGACCCGTCCAAGGTTGACCGTTCGGCAGCCTATGCCGGTCGCTACGTGGCCAAGAACATCGTCGCCGCCGGCCTGGCCGACCGTTGCGAGATCCAGGTGTCCTACGCCATCGGCGTGGCCCAACCCACCTCGATCTCGATCAACACCTTCGGCACCGGCAAGATCAGCGACGACAAGATCGTCAAGCTGGTGCGCGAGCACTTCGACCTGCGTCCGTACGCGATCACCACCATGCTCGACCTGCTGCACCCGATGTACCAGCGTACCGCGGCCTACGGCCACTTCGGCCGCACACCGGAACAAGTGACCGTGGGCGAAGACACCTTCACCACTTTCACCTGGGAACGCACCGACCGCGCCGACGCACTGCGCGCTGCTGCCGGCCTGTAAAGGGAAGCTGCAAGCAACAACGGACGGCACTCAGTTTGTAGCTTGTAGCTTACAAAATAAAAAGCCTCGGCCAGGAAACTGGCCGGGGCTTTTTCGTTCCTATGCCCGCCCCTCGCTGAGCGGGTCGCTTTTATTTCCAGACTTTTGAGGTTCCGATGCGCATTTCGCTGTTCGCCCCCGCCGCTGCCCTGCTGGGCCTGTTTGCCATCAATGCCCAGGCCGCTAACATGGCGACCATGGCCAATTCCCCCGACAGTCACGACACTCACAGCCAGCAACAGAAGCACAAGGCACCACAACCGGTGCACAAGAAGGTCGTGGTCAAGAAGGCCCCGCCGCACAAGCCGCTGGTTCACTCCACCCGCGCCCAGCACGAAACGCTCAACCAGCGCTGAGTTGAGCAACATGCGGTAACCACGCCACCGAGCATCCGCATCAAGGCTTTCCTAGGCTTGGGGTTCCCCTGGGTCGCGCAAGGAAGCCGACGATGAACCCCGCCCTTCTGCTGTTGGGTGCCCTGCTGGTACCGGCCCTGGCAACTGCTGACAGTTGCCCGGACTGGAACCCCGCCCACGCCACGCTTCAGCTCACTGCACTGCAAGCACAACTCAGCCAGTGGGACACCCAATATCACCGCGACGGCGTCTCCGCCATCGCCGACGAACTCTATGACCAGGCCCGCCTTCGGCTAGACCACTGGCAGCAGTGTTTTCCGGCCGCGGGCTCTGACAGCCCGCAACCGCTGCGGTCGGCCCGCGGTACCGTACCGCACCCTATTGCCCACACGGGCGTAGGCAAGCATGCCGAGCAGGCCACGGTCGCCGACTGGTTGCGGCACAAGACCGATGTCTGGGTGCAGCCCAAGGTGGATGGCGTGGCGGTGACGGTGACCTACCGGCAAGGCAGGCTGCACCAGGTCATCAGCCGCGGCGACGGCGTGCAGGGGCATGACTGGACCGCCAATGCCCGTGCCATCGCCGCCTTGTCCCGGCCCCTGCCCCAGCCGGTGGACCTGGTCCTGCAGGGCGAGCTTTACTGGCGTTACGAAGGGCATGTCCAGGCCCGCGATGGCAGCGACAACGCCCGGGGCAGGGTCGCTGGGCTCATGGCTCGTACCCAGCTGGACGCCGCCGACGGTGCTCGTATAGGCCTGTTCGCATGGGACTGGCCAGAGGGGCCACCCACATTGCCCGAACGCCTGGCGGGGCTGGCGGCCCTGGGGTTCGAGCTGGAGACACGTTACAGCCAGCCCATCACTGACGCCGACCAGGCCAACCAGTGGCGCAACCATTGGTATAACACCCCCCTGCCATTCGCCAGTGACGGCCTGATACTGCGCCTGAGCCAGCGGCCACCCGCCAGCCGCTGGCAGGCCAAGGTGCCGTATTGGATAGCCGCCTGGAAATATCCCTATGCCCAGGCGCTGGCCCATGTGCGCGAGGTGACATTCAGCATCGGCCGCACCGGGCGCATAACACCCGTGCTGGAACTGCTGCCGGTGCGCCTGGACGACCGCACGGTAAGACGCGTCAGCGTCGGCTCGCTCGACCGTTGGCGCGCCATGGACATCCGGCCCGGGGATCAGGTGGCCGTGCAGCTTGCCGGCCTGACCATCCCGCGGCTGGGTGACGTGGTATGGCGCGCGCCCGAAAGGCAGCCCCTCACGGTTCCCGACCCGGGTGCCTACCACGCGCTCAGTTGCTGGCGCCCCACCGAGGGTTGCCAGGCGCAGTTTCGTGCGCGCCTGGCCTGGCTGAGCGGTAAACAGGGGTTGCACATGCCCCACGTCGGGGCCGGGACGTGGGAGCGCCTGATCCAGGCCGGAAAAGTCGAAGACCTGGCCGGCTGGCTGCTGCTGGACGCGCAGGCCCTGGCCGAGGTACCACGACTGGGTGCACGCAGCAGCGCCCGCCTGCTGGAAAGCTTGCAGGCGGCTCGCCGCCACGGCCTGCAGGGCTGGCTCAAGGCGCTCGGGGCACCTGCCATGGGTACCTCAAGTACAGAACAGACCTGGCAACAGCTGGCCAACCGAAGCCTTGAGCAATGGCAAGCGCAGCCTGGCATCGGTGCGACGCGGGCCAGGCATCTGTTCGAATTCTTCCGTCACCCGGATGTGCTCTCCGTCGCCGACACACTCCGTACTGTAGGCATTGAAGGCTTTACTGGTTAAAAACTAAGAAACTTCTTACAGACTTTGGCTTCAATAAGCCGTTCAATAGCGCAGTCTTTACACGGAGTCACCATGAAACCACTACCCCTTCTGACTGTGCTGGCCCTGTGCGGCAGCCTGTGCACCCCGCTGATGGCTGCCGAAGCCCCGCTGGAACTCAAGGGCTGCGCGGCCAAACAGCAAGCCATTCGCACCCAGATCGACCAGGCCAAGGCCCACGGCAATACCGACCAGCAGGCGGGCCTGGAGAACGCCCTGGCTCAGAGCCAGGCCAACTGCACCGATGCCGGCTTGCAGAAGGAACGGGAAAACAAGGTACTGGATGCACGTCGCGAAGTCGCGCAGCGCCAGGCCGACCTGGACAAGGCCATGAAGAAAGGCGACTCGGACAAGATCAACAAGCGCAAGGACAAACTCGCCGAGTCACGCAAGGAATTGCAGCAGGCGCTGGACGAAATCGACCAGTAACCCACACGGTCAGTGGTCGCGGAACTCCCGGTGGCACGCCTTGCAGGCGCTTTCCACGTTCTGCATGGGCTGATCCAGATCCAGATCCTTGAGCGGCCGGGCGCGGCTGGCCACCACCAATGCACCGGTGGCCGCCTCCAGTGAGCGCGCCAATTGCTGGAATCGGGCCTGACGCTCCCAGACTTCAGGCTTGGCGCTGGTATGGTCCTGCTCACGCACCTGGGGGAAATGCTGCCAGGGCTGGTGCGCCAGGCCGTCGAGCGTCTCGGCGCTGGCGGCAAATGTCGCGGCATCGAACGTCAGGCGCCCCAGCAGCATGCCGTTCATGTCTTCGCTGGTGTGCAGCATCTGCTTGAAGATGGCCTTGCGCTTGCCCAAGGGCGAAGCAGGATCCACCCCGCCACAGGCGCTCAGCACCAGGCAGGCAAGCATCACCGCGCTCAGACGTTTCAACCTCATGGCATTCCTGTCAGACGGACACGCAGAACAAGCTGACGATCAGCCCCACGCCAACCAGCCACACCAGCGAACGCAGCATAGCCCAATCGGCCAGATAACAGATGATGTACAGCAGCCGGCTGGTGATGAACATCACGGCCAGCACGTCCATGGTCACCTGCTGAGCGTTGTGGCAGATATCGGCGATGATCGCCGCCGCGGCGAACGCGGGGAATGCTTCGAAACTGTTCATCTGCGCCGCATGGGCACGCTTGGCGAACCCGTCCAGGTTGGCCAGGAAAGCCCGCGGGTCGTGGTTCTGCCGAGCGCCGAACTGGCCACCGCTGAACTTGGCGATGCCCGTGCACACGAAGGGCAGCAGGATGGCGATCAATACACACCAGAATGCGACGGTCATGCTTGTTCCTTTTCTAAACGAAAGAATGTGAATACATATCACAAGGCCCGCAAACTGTAGCTGATCAATGCGGTCCCGCTGTTGATGCAACGTACCGTGGCCTGTCGGAACTCATCGCCAAACCGGGGCAACGACAACCTCCATGAGCATCCCTGCCGCAGTAACAGCCTGTAACAACTGCGACATTTCAGCTGTGCCCCGGCCCAACGCTGGCCCGTCCCAGACAGTACACAGGCGTTTCACCACGCCCCACCACCACACCACCATGGGAGCCCGGATGCTCGAATTAGTTGCCGCCTTCATCTGCCTTACCACCCTCCTCACCTACGTCAATTTCCGCTTCATCGGCCTGCCGCCCACCATCGGCGTGATGGTCACGGCGCTGATGTTTTCCCTGTTGCTGCAAGGCCTGAGCGTGCTGGGCTACCCCGGCCTGGAAGCTCGCGTACAGAGCCTGATCGGGCAGATCGATTTCGGCGACCTGCTGATGAACTGGATGCTGGCGTTCCTGCTGTTCGCCGGCGCCTTGCACGTCAACCTCAACGACCTGCGCAGCTACCGCTGGCCCATCGGCCTGCTGGCCACTTTCGGTGTATTGATTGCCACGCTGGTGATCGGCACCCTGGCGTTCTATATCTTCGGCATGTTTGGCTGGCATGTGAGCTTCCTCTACTGCCTGCTGTTCGGCGCGCTGATTTCGCCTACCGACCCCATTGCCGTGCTGGGCGTATTGCGCACCGCGAATGCGTCGAAACCACTGAAGACCACCATCGTCGGCGAGTCGCTGTTCAACGACGGTACCGCCGTGGTGGTGTTCACCGTTCTGCTGGGCATCGCCCAACAGGGCGAGACGCCGTCGATCAGCGAAACCGCCATGCTGTTCGTTCACGAAGCCATCGGCGGCGTGCTGTTTGGCGCGCTGATCGGGTACGTGGTGTACCGCATGATCAAGAGCATCGAGCAATATCAGGTCGAGGTCATGCTGACCCTGGCACTGGTGATTGGTGGTTCGGCCATGGCCTACGAGCTGCACGTCTCGGCGCCCATCGCCATGGTCACCGCAGGCCTGATCATCGGCAACCTGGGCCGCAAGCTGGCCATGAACGACATGACCCGTCGCTACATGGACGGTTTCTGGGAACTGCTGGATGACATGCTCAACGCCTTGCTGTTCGCGTTGATCGGCATGGAGCTGTTGCTGCTGCCGTTCTCGTGGATGCACGTGGTGGCGTCCAGCCTGCTGGCGGTAGCGATACTGCTATCGCGGTTGCTGACCGTGGCCCCGGCGATCCTGCTGCTGCGCCGCTGGCGCAGCGTGCCGCGGGGCACCATCCGCATCCTGACCTGGGGCGGCCTGCGCGGCGGCGTATCGGTGGCATTGGCGCTAGCGCTGCCAGTGGGCCCGGAGCGCGACCTGCTACTGAGCATCACCTACATCGTGGTGCTTTCGTCGATCCTGCTGCAGGGCCTGAGCATCGGCAAGCTGGTGAAAAGCGTGACCCGCGATGCGCCACGGGAAGAAGCAGCACACTGAACCTGTGGGACCGGGCTAGGCTCGGTCCCACAAACAGTCGTTACTCGACCGATTCCGCGTCGAACTGATCCTTGATGTACCTGATCTCGGTGCGACCATGGGGCGCCGGCAGACCGTCTTCGCCCAGGTTGACGAACACCATCTTGTCGACCGTGAGGATGCTCTTGCGGGTGATCTTGTTGCGCACCTCGCACGTAAGCGTGATGGAAGTGCGGCCGAACTCGGTGGCTGTGATGCCCAGCTCGATGATGTCGCCCTGACGCGAGGCGCTGACGAAGTTGATCTCCGAGATGTACTTGGTGACCACGCGCTGGTTGCCCAACTGGACAATGGCGTAGATCGCCGCCTCTTCGTCGATCCAGCGCAACAGGCTGCCACCGAACAGCGTGCCGTTGGGGTTGAGGTCTTCGGGTTTTACCCATTTGCGGGTGTGGAAGTTCATGCTCGCTCCTGACCGTCTTGCCTTTGATGCCCCCATCATCGCAGACCTTCGCAACAGCCTCCATTGGACTATCGCTATGACGTCGATAAACCTTCGAGCGGTTATCAGCAGAAAGCCTTGGGCAGCGCCGCCTTCCTCTATATAATCGCTGCGTTCGATTACAGCGGCCACGTGTTTCCAGGCCGCTCCCGCCACCTGTCCGAGGGGCGCTGCAGCAGGGACACCTGTCAGGCTCGGATGGGGCGTTGCCTGCACGGTTGGTCCGTACGGGCTCTAAACGCACAACGGCGCCCATTCGCACATTACGAATGGAGGCTCTTCATGAGCGCTGTACACACGCCTGCAGGTTTCACCGATTTCAAGGTTGCCGACATCTCCCTGGCCGCCTGGGGCCGTCGCGAGACCATCATCGCCGAATCGGAAATGCCTGCACTGATGGGCCTGCGCCGCAAGTATGCCGGTGAGCAACCGCTCAAGGGCGCGAAGATCCTGGGCTGCATCCACATGACCATTCAGACTGCCGTGCTGATCGAAACCCTGGTTGCCCTGGGTGCCGAAGTACGCTGGTCGTCGTGCAACATCTTCTCCACCCAGGACCAGGCCGCTGCCGCCATCGCCGCCGCCGGCATTCCTGTGTTCGCCTGGAAAGGTGAAACCGAGGAAGAGTACGAGTGGTGCATCGAGCAGACCATCCTCAAGGATGGCCAGCCTTGGGACGCCAACATGATTCTGGATGACGGCGGCGACCTGACCGAAATCCTGCACAAGAAATACCCGGCCATGCTGGAGCGCATCCACGGCGTGACCGAGGAAACCACCACTGGCGTTCACCGCCTGCTGGACATGCTGGCCAAGGGCGAGCTGAAAATCCCGGCCATCAACGTCAACGATTCGGTGACCAAGAGCAAGAACGACAACAAATACGGCTGCCGTCACAGCCTGAACGATGCCATCAAGCGCGGCACCGACCACCTGCTGTCGGGCAAGCAAGCCCTGGTGATCGGCTATGGCGACGTGGGCAAGGGCTCGGCCCAGTCCCTGCGTCAGGAAGGCATGATCGTCAAGGTCACCGAAGTCGACCCGATCTGCGCCATGCAAGCCTGCATGGATGGTTTCGAACTGGTCTCGCCGTTCATCAACGGTGAAAACGACGGTACCGAAGCCAGCATCGACAAGGCCCTGCTGGGCAAGATCGACCTGATCGTCACCACCACCGGTAACGTCAACGTCTGCGATGCAAACATGCTCAAAGCCCTGAAGAAGCGCGCCGTTGTCTGCAACATCGGCCACTTCGACAACGAAATCGACACCGCTTTCATGCGCAAGAACTGGGCATGGGAAGAGGTGAAGCCACAGGTACACAAGATCCACCGTACCGGCCCGGGCGCCTTCGACGCTCAGAACGACGACTACCTGATCCTGCTGGCCGAAGGCCGCCTGGTTAACCTGGGCAACGCTACCGGCCACCCAAGCCGTATCATGGATGGCTCGTTCGCCAACCAGGTACTGGCACAGATCTTCCTGTTCGAGCAGAAGTACGCCGACCTGTCGCCAGCCCAGAAAGCCGAGCGCCTGACCGTTGAAGTACTGCCGAAGAAACTCGACGAAGAAGTGGCCCTGGAAATGGTCCGCGGCTTCGGCGGCGTGGTCACCAAACTGACCAAACAGCAGGCCGACTACATCGGCGTGACCGTCGACGGCCCGTTCAAGCCGCACGCTTACCGCTACTAAGCAGCGGCAAGTTGTGAGCTGCAAGCTGCAAGCAGAAGCGCGACCGTGCTGACCTGCTTGCAGCTTTTTGTCTTCGCGAAATTTGCTCCCTGATAGCGCTGAAGCTTCTGCAAAACCTGCAGGCGGACCCGGTCCTCCTTGCAACTTGCAGCTAAAAGCTTGCAGCTGAGGAACAACCATGTCCCAGGAACGCCGCTTCAGCTTCGAGTTCTTCCCGACCAAGACCGACGCTGGGCATGAAAAACTGCTGAACGTGGCCCGCCAGCTGGCCGGCTACAACCCCGATTTCTTCTCCTGCACCTATGGTGCCGGGGGCTCTACCCGCGACCGCACGCTCAACACCGTGCTACAGCTGGAAAACGAAGTGAAGGTCCCTGCCGCCCCGCACCTGTCGTGCGTTGGTGACAGCAAGGCCGACCTGCGCGCCCTGCTCGCGCAGTACAAGGATGCCGGCATCAAGCGCATTGTCGCCCTGCGCGGTGACTTGCCTTCGGGCATGGGCATGGCCAGCGGTGAGCTGCGCCATGCCAATGACCTGGTGGAGTTCATTCGCGCCGAGAGCGGCGATCACTTCCACATCGAAGTGGCCGCCTACCCGGAGATGCACCCCCAGGCGCACAACTTCGAAGACGACATCAAGAACTTCGTGCGCAAGGCCAATGCCGGTGCCGATAGCGCCATCACCCAGTACTTCTTCAACGCCGACAGCTACTTCCATTTTGTCGAGCGCGTGCAGAAGGCCGGCGTGGACATCCCGATCGTGCCGGGCATCATGCCGATCACCAACTACAGCAAGCTGGCACGCTTCTCCGACGCCTGTGGCGCCGAGATCCCACGCTGGATCCGCAAGCAGCTTGAAGCCTACGCGGACGATGTCGCCAGCATCCAGCGCTTCGGCGAGCAAGTGATCACGCAGATGTGCGAGCAACTGCTGGAAGGCGGCGCCCCGGGGCTGCACTTCTATACGCTGAACCAGGCCGAGCCAAGCCTGGCGGTGTGGAACAACCTGAAATTGCCCCGCTAGCCAAAACTTAAGGGGAAATTCAGCAAGGCCTTGGTAAAGTACCAAGGCCTTTTTTTATTTCCATTCTGCTTCAAGGACGACACACGACATGCCTTCTGTAACCGCGGTGCGCCCGCAGTTGGTTTACCTGGTGTTCGGTTCCGACACTTATCACCAGGAAGCCATCTTCAGCATCGCCAGCGCCATTGCTCAACTGGGGCCGGCAGCTGAATTGCCGCTTGATATCCAGGTCTTCACCGACAACCCCGCGCCCTACGCACGGCTGCCGGTACGCGTGCGCCCATTGAGTGACGAAACCCGTCAGGCCTGGAGTTTGCCCCACGGCTACCACTTCCGCACCAAGCACGTGGCGTTGCGTGAAATTCTCCAGGAATCGGAACTGGCCCTGCTGATCGACACCGATACTTTCTTCCACGTATCGCCCCTGGCGCTGTTCGAGCGTATCCAACCGGGCACACTGCTGTGCAATGCTTTCACCATGCGCTACCAGCAGGCCAATGGTTCACCGCTGTATGACGAACTGGGTGACGAGCTCAAGGCCGCGGGCATGGCCGATGATGACATGTGGTTGCTCAACTCCGGGGTGATCGGCCTGTACCAGAGCGACATCGGCCTGCTGGACCGCTCCATCGAACTGATGGACGACTTTTACCCTCGCACGCCCACCGCCTACACCCTGGAAGAGTTCTGCCTGACGCTGGCCGCCTACAAGCAGTACCAGGTGCGTGAATGCCCCGAGCTGATCCACCATTACTGGAGCCGCAAACTGCTGATGCGAGCCAAGGTTCAGGCCTGGTTGCGCAAACACCGCGAACAGCCCCTGGCCCTCCAGGCTCTGGCGGATATACGCCAGGTCAGCAGCCACATTCCAAGGCCACCGGCCTTGCAGCGCCTGTTATACAAGACCGTGACCCTGGCCCTGCCGCGCCAGCAACGCCAGTTCATGCGCGAAATCCTCTACGGCTGCTACGAGCATGCCAACGAATTCGACCGGGCTTGCGCCCCGGTGTGGTGGGACAAGGCCCGGCAGAACCTGCAGGAGCGCCAGGCCGCGCCCATGGAGGCCGGGCAACTGCAGCAGTGGCTGGATTCACCGGTAAACCGCCTGATTCTGGGCAAGCGCCGCCAGGCCATCTACCAGCACCTGGTCAGCAACCAGAGCAACTGATGGCGTTGCCAACCCATGGGCGGCGTCGTACTCTGCCGCCATGCCCGCTTTCCTATTGCTGCTGACAGCCATGTTCCTGACTTGCCTGAGCCTGAGCGCCCAGGCCGAGCGGCTACGCATCGTCACCGACCCCTGGGCGCCCTATGCCTACCAGGAGGATGGCCAGGGAAAAGGCATCGACTACGAGGTCGCCACCAAGGTTTTCGAGCGCCTGGGCGTGGAAATAGAATGGCAGTTCCTGCCCTGGAAGCGCTGCCTGGCCATGCTCGACCAGGGCGAAGCCGATGGCGTGCTGGATATCTTCCGCACCCGGGAGCGCGAAGCGAAGCTGCTGTACCCTGACGAACCGCTGTCCGACACTCAGTTCGTGCTGTTCCAGGCCAATTCCAGCCCCCATGCCGTCAACAGCCTGGGCGACCTTGGCGGGCTAACCATCGGAACGTCCGCTGGCTACAACTACGGTGACGCGTTCATGCAAGCCAGCGAATTCAACCGCGAGGCCGCCGCCAGCCAGGAAGCCAATTTCGGCAAGCTGATTCGCAACCGGGTGGACCTGGTCATCACTGACCTGCGCGTGGGGCAATTCACCCTCGAGACCATGGGCCTGCAGGGCAAGGTCAGCGCCCTGCCCCTGGTGATCAACCGCCAACCCCAATACCTGGCGGTACGCCGTGGCGCCGGCATGGACCAGCTGGCGCTGCGCTTTGCCATCGAGCTTCGACGCTTCAAGCGCGAGCCCGCCTACACGGAGCTGACGACTCGCTATGCCACTGTATCTTCGGCGAATAAAACCGTTGAGCAGCATGAAAGCAGCGCGCTGTGATTGCTCTGTTATACTCCGACCTTCCCGCCAGGCTTACGCCCGGACGCCCGGCCTTGCAAAAGGCACCCCGACCCGCTCGACTGCCCGGCTCATGCCCGCTCAGCGAGGTCCGGATGCGCATTGAAGGCCCGGCAGGACCGGACGCGATAGTGCCCTCGTGCACCCGTCGCGCCAGGCAAGATTCCCATTGGGCAAAGCCCTCACTAGAACAGGATTACTCATGTCCTTTGCTTCCCTCGGTCTCTCCGAGGCTTTAGTCCGCGCCATCGAGGCGGCGGGCTATACCCAGCCTACTCCGGTGCAACAGCGGGCTATTCCCGCCGTGTTGCAAGGTCGTGACCTGATGGTCGCGGCACAGACAGGTACAGGTAAAACCGGTGGTTTCGCCCTTCCGATCCTGGAACGGCTGTTTCCCAACGGTCACCCGGACAAATCCCAGCGTCATGGCCCGCGCCAACCGCGCGTGCTGGTGCTGACCCCCACTCGCGAGCTGGCGGCCCAGGTGCATGACAGCTTCAAGATCTATGCTCGCGACCTGAAGTTCGTCAGCACCTGCATCTTCGGCGGCGTCGGCATGAACCCACAGGTGCAGGCCATGGCCCGCGGCGTCGACGTTCTGGTGGCCTGCCCCGGCCGCCTGCTCGACCTGTGCGGCCAGGGCAGCGTCGACCTCTCCCACGTGGAAATCCTCGTGCTGGACGAAGCCGACCGCATGCTCGACATGGGCTTCGTCCATGACGTCAAGAAAGTGCTGGCACGCCTGCCGGCCAAGCGCCAGAACCTGCTGTTCTCGGCCACTTTCTCCAAGGACATCACCGACCTTGCCGGCAAGCTGCTGCACAACCCAGAGCGCATCGAAGTCACGCCGCCCAACACCACGGTGGAGCGCATCGAGCAACGGGTCTACCGCCTGCCTGCCGCCCACAAGCGTTCACTGCTGGCTCACCTGATCACCCTGGGTGCCTGGGAACAGGTACTGGTGTTCACGCGCACCAAGCATGGCGCCAACCGCCTGGCCGAGTACCTGGAAAAGCACGGCCTGAGCGCCGTTGCCATCCACGGCAACAAGAGCCAGAACGCCCGCACCAAAGCCCTGGCCGACTTCAAGGCCGGTGCCGTGCGCATCATGGTCGCCACCGACATCGCTGCCCGCGGCCTGGACATCGACCAGTTGCCGCACGTGGTGAACTTCGAGCTGCCCAACGTCGATGAAGACTACGTGCACCGTATCGGCCGTACCGGCCGGGCCGGTCGCAGCGGCGAGGCTATCTCGCTGGTCGCCCCGGACGAGGAAAAGCTGCTCAAGAGCATTGAGCGCATGACCAAGCAGAAAATCCCTGACGGCGACCTGATGGGCTTCGACATCAATGCCGTGGAGGCCGAGAAGCCCGAGGTGCGCGAGCGCCCGCAGGCCAACGCCCCGCGCAACGCCCGTGGCCCGCGTGGTGACGGTGCCAACGCCAGCAACGGTGCTGGCCGCAAGGACAAAGGCAAGGACAAGGGCCGCGAGAAGGCCAAGGAACAAGGTAAGGAGCAAGGCAAGGAAAAGCCCGCCGGGGCGCGTTCTGAACGCCAACCCCGTGACCAGAAGCCGCGTCAGGCCCAGTCCACTCCAAAGCCGCCGGTAGCTCCTGCCGACCGCGCGCCGGACGAGTTCCTGGATGACGAAGTGGACAACTTTGGTAACCGTGCCGACTACGTCAGCCCTTACCAGAACAAGAACCAGGGCCGTAACCGCCGCCCAGGTGCTCCGGCACCAGCAGGCGGCGCGGCTCCGGCTTCGGGGCCGCGCCCGGCCCGCCAGGGCACGCCGCGCAACACGCCAGCCGCTGGCAAACCGGCCGGTGACAAGCGTAACGGCCCGCGCAGCAATGGTGGTGGCGCCCGTGACGGCCAGCCACGCCGCGACAACAATGGCGGCGGCCGCAACCGTCGACCGGCCCGTGACGAGCAACCTCGTCAGGAACCGGCCGTGAGCAACTCGCGCGCACCGCAGAACCAGCCGCGCATCGTGCACAAGGAATCGAAGATCGATCGCTTCCCGACTGCCGAGCAGCTGGAACAGCTGGAGTCGCTGCCGAGCCGCCGCAACGGTGAAAAGCCAGCGCTGCTGACGCGTAACCGCGAAGGTTGAGTCCAAAAAAAACCGCAGCCATTGGCTGCGGTTTTTTTGTGCCTGAAGAAATTACTTCTTCTGCACGCCCTCGAAGGTGATGTCCAGGGTCAGGGTGTCGGACTGCGGGCCCAAGTCCATCATCTTGCCGAAATCAGAGCGCTTGATGGTGGTAGTGCCTTCAAAGCCGGCGCGGTAGCCGCCCCATGGGTCTTTGCCTTCACCCAGGAACACGGTCTTGACCACGACTGGCTTGGTCACACCGTGCAGGGTCAGGTCACCGGTCACGTCGGCGGTCAGCTTGCCATCAGCATTCTTGCCGGTTGGCTTGACGCTGGTGGAGACGAACGTAGCCGTCGGGTACTTGTCGGTTTCCAGGAAGTCCTTGCTCTGGATGTGCTTGTCACGCTCAGCGTGGTTGGTGTCCACGCTCTTGGTGTTCAGGGTGATGCTGATCTTGCTGTCTTCAGGCTTGGCGGCGTCGAAGCTGAAGGTACCGGTCCAGTCCTTGAACGTACCGTAGATGAAGCTGTAGCCCAGGTGGCTGATCTTGAAATTGATGAAGGCATGGTTGCCTTCCTTGTCGATGGTGTAGTCAGCAGCCATGGCCTGGCCGGCCGTCAGCAGTGCGGTACCCAGAGCCAGAGCGGCCAGTGTCTTCTTCAACATGTGCAATATTCCTTGGGATTGAGTTGAGGTTCAGGCTTTGCGTCCCAGCATGCGTACCAGGGTCGCGTCACGGTCGATAAAGTGGTGCTTGAGCGCAGCCAGGCCATGGAGTACAGCAAAGATCACCAGGATCCAGGCCAGGTAAAGGTGCACGTCGCCTGCGGTTTCCGCCTGGTTGGGCAGCCCGCTGACCAGCGCGGGTACTTCGAACAGGCCGAACACCGGAATTCCCACGCCATCAGCCGTGGAGATCAGGTAACCGGCCGCCATCACCAGGAACAGGTCCAGGTAAAGGAAGGCATGCCCCAGTTTTGCAGCGATACGCGTCAACCGGCCCTGGGTAGGTGGAGGCGGCGGCGGTGGGCTGATGAAGCGCCAGACCACGCGCAACACCATGAACAGGAACAGCGTCAGGCCGATGCTTTTGTGCAGGTCGGGGCCAGCCTTGCGCCATGGGTCGTAGTACCCCAGGTCAACCATCCACAGGCCCAGGGCGAACAAACCGAATACCGCCAGCGCCACGCCCCAGTGCAGGACCATGCTGACCCAGCCGTAGCGGGAAGTTGAGTTGCGTAACTGCATCACGGTCACCCTGTAAGTTCTGATACAAAGACTAGCTTTTTATCTATCGAATTAAAGCGGAAAATTTCGCTTTGAAATATCGAAATACACGATGCAATACCATAGACGTAAAGCGTTAAGCGATCGTTAACACCGCGACGTGGCCGATCATCAAGGTTTCATGGTTGGCGGTTGCCCCGAAAGCAGCCATTGCATAGGCTTGCGCGATTGTTTGCCGAGCATGGCGACCACGCCGCTGCCAGGAGAGAGAAAATGGGCCTCAACAACCAGTGGATGCAACGCGACCTCAAGGTCCTGTGGCACCCCTGCACCCAAATGAAAGACCACGAGCAACTGCCGCTGATCCCGATCAAACGCGGTGAAGGCGTCTGGCTGGAAGACTTCGAAGGCAAGCGCTACCTGGACGCCGTCAGCTCATGGTGGGTAAACGTGTTCGGCCACGCCAACCCGCGCATCAACCAGCGCATCAAGGACCAGGTCGACCAGTTGGAGCACGTGATCCTCGCCGGCTTCAGCCACCAGCCGGTGATCGAGCTGTCCGAGCGCCTGGTCAAGATGACCCCCGAAGGCCTGAACCGGGTGTTCTACGCCGATAACGGTTCGTCCTGCATCGAAGTGGCGCTGAAGATGAGCTTCCACTACTGGGTCAACCGCGGCCAGCCGAACAAGAAGCGCTTTGTCACCCTGACCAACAGCTACCACGGCGAGACCATCGCCGCCATGGCCGTCGGCGATGTGCCGCTGTTCACCGAGACCTACAAGGCACTGCTGCTGGACACCCTCAAGGTGCCGAGCCCCGACTGCTACCTGCGCCCCGAGGGCATGAGCTGGGAAGAACATTCGCGGCACATGTTCCAGGCCATGGAGCAGACCCTGGCGGAGAACCATGACAGTGTCGCCGCCGTCATCGTCGAGCCGCTGATCCAGGGGGCCGGTGGCATGCGCATGTACCACCCGGTGTACCTCAAGCTGCTGCGCGAAGCCTGCGACCGCTACAACGTGCACCTGATCCACGACGAGATCGCCGTGGGCTTCGGCCGCACCGGCACCATGTTCGCCTGCGAGCAGGCCGGCATCCGCCCGGACTTCCTGTGCTTGTCCAAGGCCCTCACCGGCGGCTACCTGCCCCTGGCCGCGTGCCTGACCACCGACGACGTGTACAGCGCCTTCTACGACGAGTACCCCACCCTGCGCGCCTTCCTGCACTCGCACAGCTACACCGGCAACCCGCTGGCATGCGCGGCGGCCCTGGCCACGCTGGATATCTTCGAGCAGGACAACGTCATCGAGAACAACCAGGCCCTGGCTGCGCGCATGGCCAGCGCCACCGCGCACCTGGCCGACCACGACCACGTCTCGGAGATTCGCCAGACCGGCATGGTACTGGCCATCGAGATGGTCCAGGACAAGGCCAGCAAGGCCGCCTACCCCTGGCAGGAACGCCGCGGCCTGCAGGTGTTCAACCACGCCCTGACCCGCGGTGCCCTGCTGCGCCCCCTGGGTAGCGTGGTGTATTTCCTGCCGCCTTACGTCATTACCCCGGAGCAGATCGACTTCCTCGCCGAAGTGGCCAGTGAAGGCATCGACATCGCCACCCGCACCAGCGTCAGCGTGGCCGTGCCGAGCGACTTCCACCCCGACTTCCGCGACCCGGGCTAGTAGCCCTCTACCCGGCCCCACCAACAGATTCGAGACACTCCATGAGACTTTCCCGCTTTTACATTGATGCGCCCCTGAGCCTGGGCGAGCACGAGCTGCCCGAGGCCCAGGCCCACTACATCGGCCGCGTGCTGCGCATGGCCGAGGGCGACGCCGTGCAGCTGTTCGACGGTTCAGGCCAGGAGTACCGCGGCGCGCTGCTGGAAGTCGGCAAGAAGCGCGTGCGCGTGCAACTGGACGAGGCCTTCGCCGGCCAGCCCCCGTCCAGCCTCAAGATCCACCTCGGCCAGGGCCTGTCCCGTGGCGAACGCATGGACTGGGCCATCCAGAAGGCCACTGAACTGGGCGTCAGCGAGATCACCCCGATCATCAGCGAGCGCTGCGAAGTGCGCCTCAAGGACGAACGCGCGGAAAAGCGCCAGGCCCACTGGCAGCAGATCGCCGTCAGCGCTTGCGAACAGTGCGGGCGCTCCACGGTGCCGGTCATTCACCCGCCACTGCTGCTCAGCGAATGGCTCAAAACCTGCGACGCGGAACTTAAACTGGTGCTGCACCCGGTGGCCGAACCTTTGGTGAGCCATGCCAGGCCAGCCACTCTGGCGTTCCTGATCGGGCCCGAAGGCGGCCTGGCAGACGCCGAGGTCAGCCAGGCTCAGACGGCAGGCTTCCATTCGGCGCGCCTCGGCCCGCGGGTGCTGCGTACCGAAACGGCGCCGGTGGTGGCGTTGGCGGTCGCCCAGCAGTTATGGGGCGATTTCTAAAGCACGTAGAAGAACACCGCCACGAAATGCAGAAGGCTGCCGGCGATCACGAACAGGTGCCAGATGCCGTGCCAGTGGCGGAAGCGCCTGTCATAGGCGAAAAAGATGATGCCCACGGTGTACAACACCCCGCCGGTGGCCAGCCAGGTGAACCCGGCAGTGCCCAGGGTGGCCAGCAGTGGCTTGACCGCCACCAGCACGATCCAGCCCATTACGGCGTAGATGATGATGGACAATACCCGCGCTTCCGAGCGCGGTTTTATTTCCTGGAGCATGCCGATCACCGCCAGCCCCCAGACGATTCCGAACAGCGTCCAGCCCCAGGGGCCGCGCAGCGTCACCAGGCAGAACGGTGTGTAGCTGCCGGCGATCAGCAGGTAGATCGAAAAATGATCAACTTTTTGCATGATCACTTTCGCGCGCCCTCGCACGCTGTGGTAAACCGTGGAGGCGCTGTAGAGCGTCACCAGGGTGACCCCGTAGATCGCCATGCTGACGATCTTCCAGGCATCCCCCTGAAGACTTGCCAGCACCAGCATCCATACTGCGCCAATTGAAGCCAGCACGGCACCGACCAGGTGTGTCCAGGCGTTGAACCGTTCGCCGTGATACATGCAGTCGTTTCTCCTTGGTTTCCATTGGGTCGATAATGCCGTCTCAGGCACAATCCTCTCCTACCCTACCAGAGCTCGTGCCATGTTGATCGACGAAGAGTTGACCTTGAAGAAGCTGGAAATATTCCTGGCCTTCATGCGCACCGGCAATCTGGGCCGTGCGGCGGCGGAGCTTTGCACCAGCAATGTCAGTGTGCACCGCGCCATTCACTCCCTGGAAAGTGCCCTTCGCTGCCCGCTGTTCAAGCATGAGGGGCGCAACCTGACACCGCTGGAAAGTGCCTATGTGCTGGAAGAGCACGCGCAGAAGCTGGTGCAGGATGTGCTTGGCGCAGTACGCCTGACCCGCGAGGCGGCCGGCTTCTCGGCCGAGCGTTTTAGGCTGGGGTCGCTTTATTCCCTGACGGTGAAGACCGTGCCCCAGTTGATCATGGGCCTCAAGCTGCGGCGCAGCGAACTGAATATCGACCTGATCCTGGGCTCCAACATCGACCTGTTGTACAAGCTCAAGAACATGGAGGTGGATGCCATCCTGGTGTCACTGGATGAAAGCATCAGCGACCCGGACTGCGAGCAATTGCCGCTGTTCTCGGACGATATTTTCCTCGCCACCCCGGCTGATTCGCCATTTGCCGGGCGCAGCGAAGTAGACCTGGCCGACCTGCGCGAAGACACCTTCATCACCCTGACCCAGGGCTTCGCTACCCACCAGGACGGGGTACGCGTGTTTCAGCAGGCCGGTTTCGAGCCCAAGGTGGCGATGCAGGTCAACGATATCTTCACGCTGCTGAGCATGGTCAGTTCGGGGGTAGGTTACGCGTTGCTGCCGGGGCGCGTGGCGGCGGTGTATGAAACCCGTGTGCGGCTGGTGCCATTGCAGGCGCGCTACCACCTGCAACAACACATCGGTGTGGTATTTCTCAAGGCCAAGGAGCGTGACCCTAACCTGCTGGCGCTGCTCGCCGAATGCCGCATGTACGCCAACCGATTGGGTTGAATGGCAGCTCCCATGGGGGTAGGCCAGCAGCTACGCCCCTACCAGCGCCCTCACGGCCAGGTACAGCACCGAAGGCCCCAGCAGGCAACCGAGCCCGGTGTGGAAAGTCGCCGTCAATGCGCCATAGGGCACCAACCGCCGATCCGTCGCCGCCAGCCCCGCGGTCACGCCGCTGACCGTTCCCGCCAACCCACCGAACACCATTGCCGAGCGCGGGTTGTCCAACCCCATCCAGCGTGCCGCCATGGGCGTGCCCACCATCACCAGGATCGCCTTGATCAGCCCGGTGGCGATCGACAGCGCGACAACATCCGAACTGGCACCGATCGCGGCGCCGGTCACCGGCCCGACGATATAGGTCACTGCCCCCGCGCCGATGGTGGTCATGCTCACGGCATCGCGATAGCCGAACACCCAGGCCACGCAGCAGCCGAACACGAATGGCAACAGGGTGCCCAGCAGTAGCGAAAAGGCACCAATGAAGCCCGCCTTGCGCGCTTCGGTGGCCTGCACTTCAAACGCCGTGGCGACAATGGCGAAGTCGCGCAGCATCGCCCCGCCCATCAAGCCGATACCGGAAAACAACGAAAGATCAGCCAGGCCCTTCTGCCCGCCCGTGAGCGTGCCGCCCACCCAGGCCAGCACCAGGCCGATGACAATGGCGAAGGCAGAGCCATGGACACGGCCGAACGTGAGACGCCTGGACAGCTGTACCGACACCCACATCACGATGCCGACGAAGGCAAAAGCGGTGACCAGGCCGTTGGCCTCCAATGCATGTTCGATGAGGCTCCACATATCAGCGCGCCCCCAGCGGTTGAGGCGTTACCGGCTCTTCGGGCGGCAAGGGTTCGCCCTTGTGGGTTCGGCTGATGAGGGCAATGGTGGCGCCGCAGATCAGCACTGAGCCGATCGCCGCTATCACCGCCACTGGGCCACCGTGCAGCGCGGTGACCACGTTCTGCTGGGCGGCCATGGCCACCACCACCGGAATGTACAGCGCGCCCCAGAAGCCCACGCCCATCTCACAGTCCTTGCTCAGGCCGCCGTGCCTGCCCATGTACAGGCGGGCGCAGATCAGCAGGATCATGGCGATCCCGACGCCGCCCACATTGGATTTCACCCCCAGCAGCACCCCAAGCATGTCGCCCGTGATGACCCCGGCCAGGGTGCAGATAGCCAGCAATGCCACACCGTAAATAATCATTATTGTTGTCCTCGGTTTGCACAGTCGAAGTTGTTGTTCTTGTCTTCGAAAACGTCGCGGGTCTATTGGGGTCGGTGGGCCTCCTCCTGCATCAGGGCTAGCAGGGTATCCAGGCGTGCGCCCTGGAAAGCGATGAGGGTGCCTTCGGCAAACGCTCGGCGTCCCAGCCCGGTGAGCACGCTGCCAGGCGGCATTTCGATCTGCAGGCGCACGCCGCGCTCAAAGGCGGTTCGCGCCAGCGCGCGCCAGTCGACGACGCGGCACATGTTGAAGGCCAGGTCGTCGCGCAGCTTGCCCGGCTGGGCGATGGGCCGCGCAGTGGTGCCACTGAGATAGCGCAGCTTCGGTGTCTGCAGCGGCACAGCGGCAAAGGCTTCGGCCAGGCGTGCGGCAGGCTCAGCCAGCAAGGCGCAGTGGGACGGCACGCTGACCGCCAGCGGCTTGGCCAGGGCGGCGCCCTCGGCACGCGCGCGCTTGGCTACCGCGGCCATGGTATCGTCGCGGCCGGCGATCACCACCTGGTTGTCGGCATTGATATTGGCCAGGTACACCGGCCCTTCGGTTTCGGCGAGCAGCTGTTCAACGCGGCTCAGGTCCAGCCCGACAATGGCGGTCATGCCATAGCCCTGCGGGTAGGCGGCCTGCATGAGCTCACCGCGCAGCGCCACCAACCGCACCGCGTCGGCAAAAGCCAGGGCGCCGCTGACCACGGCCGCGGGGTAAGCGCCGATGGAGAGCCCGGCGACGTAGTCTGGCGCCGGCCCATCGTCCAGTAGCAGGCGCGCACTGGCGACCCCCGCCACCAGCAGGCACAGTTGCACCGCACGCGTAGATGCCAGGGCGCTGGCACTGTCCAGCTCCAGTACCGACTGGCCCAGGGCGTCGCTCGCCTCGGCCAGGCACTCCCGCACCCGCCCACGGTCTGGCAGGCCATGGAGCATGCCGGGTTGCTGAGCACCCTGGCCGGGGAATGCCAGTAGCGTGCTCATGCCGGCAGTCTCCAGGGATCGCTGACCAGGCGCGCGCCATCGGCGGCCTTGAGCAGCACCTTGGCGCTATCGCCTGCCCACTCGCGCAGGGCTACCGCACCGGCGGGGGTCTGCAATTGCATGTCTACCCTATCCTCCAGCAAGGCCAGAACCCGCCGTGCGTCGTCACGGGGCACGGGCTGCGGGGTACGCATGATCAGGTCCAGGTCGCTGTTGGCATGCAGCGCGCCGAAGCCACTGGCCAATTCGAAACCGGCACTGCCGCTCACACCCCACACCCACCCCAGCTCGTCCAGGCACGGGCGCAAGCGGTACAAGGCCTGCAGGGCCGGCCAGTTCGCCTGCCCGGTAAGGTGGCACAAGGCTTCCGGGCTGACTTGCCGGCTGATGGTGGCCACGGGCATGTGCGTGGCATAGCGCTGTTCGCGCCGGCTGCCGCGCACACCGACCGCCACCTGCCCCGGGGCCGCAGCATCGCGGCGCACCACCACGGGCTGGCCATCGGCCAAGGCAGCCGCTACCCAGGCCGGCGCATCGGCCGGCAGGTGCCGGGGCGTCAGGCCCCAGAGCAGGTCATGGGGGCGTATCACTGCCATTGCTCGCGCAGCAGTTGCCGTACCCGTGCGGAAGCCGCCCGGTTGGGCGCGCCAAGGCGCCCGGAAAGATCACGGCCACCCTGGGCGATGTCGGCCAGGGCCTGCCCCAGGCACGCCTGCACTCGGGCCAGGTCGTCGCCGCCGGGTTGCTCGATCTGCGCCACCGACAAGGTTTCCCACAGCAGGCCAAGGCTGGCATAGCTATCGATGTCGTAAGCCATGGGCGGGACGCTGGCGGCCAAGGCTTCCAGTGCCTCCACGCTGCGCTGGGTCACCCGCGCCGCCGAAGCCTTGCCCATTGCGTGTACCTGCACACCCGGGTCGCGCAGGGCGATCAAGCGGTTGGCCTGGTAGCCGTGGGCCAGGAATGCGCCGGACATGGCCTTGCCCACCAGCAGCGCGATCACCGGGTGGCCGGCCAGGCGTGCACGGGCGTAGGCATCGGCGGCGCCAGCCAGGGCCTGGTGGATGCCCAGGGCTTCCTCACGGCGGCCGTAGGCCTGGCTGGGCACGTCAACGATCGCGACCAGGGCGCGCTTTTCGGGCGCCTCGCGGTCTGCTTCGATGGCTTCGTCGACAGCTTTGGCCAGGCCCCAGCCTTCCAGCAGGCCAACCTCGCCCTGCCGAGCGCGGGGAAAAGGGTTGTTGGGGTCGGGGATAACCGCCAGGTAGCGGGCTGGGTAATTATCGAGACAGCTGTCGGCGACGAGGACCGAGGCTGGCAGGCCAGCGGCTGGAGTAGCGGTACCAGCCAGCGCCTGGAACCAGGTTGCGCCACGACCGTGCCCCGCGTTCTGTGGAACCGGGCGAAGCTCGGAAAGGTTGCGACGTGGCAGGTCTGAAGCATTGGAGGCGCGCGCGGCGGTATAGAGATCGCGTACGGCCTGGGCAGTGATCTGAACCTCGGTGTCGACCGCCGCCAGGCGCGCCAGATATTCTTCATGCTGCTGGCTGCGCACCTGCTTCGGCGCGCCCTGCTCCAGGCATTCGCGCACCCGCTGGCCTATCTCGACGGCATCATCAACGACATAGGCATCGGCCAGGCCACTGGCAAACCGCTGCTCACCACCGGTCAGGCTCCAGATGAACGGCCGGTCACGGGAGTCGTATTCGGCAATGCCCGCCTCCTGCTCGATCACCTGTGGGCCATTGAGCCCCAAGCGCGCTTCGCGGGTGACGATCAGGTGGCTGCACAACCCAGCGGCGATGGACATGCCGCCGAAGCAACCGACGCTGCCGGCCACCACACCGATCACCGGCTGGTATTGGCGCAAGTCGACGATGGCGGCGTGAATGTCGGCGATGGCGGCCAGGCCCAGGTTGGCTTCCTGCAGGCGCACACCACCGGTTTCCAGCAACAGGATCGCGGCGGTGGGGATGCCATTGCGGTTGTCTTCAGCCGCCAGCTCCAGCGCACCGGCTATCTTGGCGCCACTGACCTCGCCCAGGCTGCCGCCCTGAAAGGCACCTTCGATTGCCGCCAGCACCACCGGGCGGCCGCCCACGGCTCCTTTGGCGATGACCGCGCCATCGTCGGCCTGCGGTACCACGCCCTGACGTTCCAGCCACGGCGACATGACCCGCTGGAACGGGTCGACCAGCTCACGGAAGCTGCCTGGGTCAAGCAAGGCCTTCGCCCGCTGACGGGCACCCAGTTCGATGAAGCTGTGTTGGTGCAACAGGCGCGCGGTGTCAGTCATGGCCGATCTCCTCCAGGGCCTGTTCCAGGCGCAGGCGAACCACCCCCGGGGTGGCGCCGAAATCATTGATGTCGATGCGCAGGGCCGGCAGCGCCTGGCCACTGAACATGCGGGTGAAGAGGTGTTCCCAACGCTGGGAAGCGCCGTTGACCGAGGTCACCACCTGGATCGCCAGGGTGCCGGCCTGGCCGGGTTCGAGCAGCACTTCCAGGTCGCCCGAGCCAACACAGCCCACCAGGGCGCGGCGGCGGGCCGGTTGCCCGGCGGGAAATTCGAAGGTCAGGGTTTCCATCAGGCAAGGCTCCGTGAATGCTCGCCACGTTCCAGGCGATCGATGAACAGGCAGGCGGCCAGCAGGTCGGCGGCGCCCCCCGGGGAGGCATTGAGCGCCAGCAGGCGCTGGTCGAGTTGGTGCAGGCGGCGCCGGCCTGCCAGGCTGGCGCTGCCACCGGCGGCCAGTACTGCCTGGGCGCCCGCCTGCATGGCGGCCAGGCCTTCGGGGCCGGCGCGGTACAGCACGCAGGTATCGGCCAGGCTGGCCATGATCGCCAGCAAGGCATCCAGGCGGGCATTCTGCTCGCCATGGCCGGCGAGGCGGCTGGCACGCAGTTGTGGCAGGCCGTGCTCCAGCACTGCCGGGAAGCCGGCCTGGGCCTCGGCGCGAGCGCCACCGGCACCATAGCGTTGCTCCACGACTCGGCCGTGGCTCAGGGGTTGTGGCGCCGAGCGATCTGGTAGGCGCGCCAGCGCTGCCGCCCTGGCCGCCAGTGCGGCTGCCCCGGTGTCGTGCGGTGCCAATGCCGCTGCTGCCACCAGCAGGCCCAGGGCCCAGATGGCCCCGCGATGGGTGTTCACCCCGCCCGTGGTGCGCAGCATATCGGCCTCGCCCTCACGGCCCAATTGGCCGAGGGCTTCGCGCAATGGCAGGTCGACATGCCCGTGGTGCTCGGCCGCGTCAGCCATGCCCTGGAACGCAGGCCACAGGCTTAGCGCCGAAGCATGCATCAGGCCCAGGTGCAGGTCGGTATGGGCGCCGTTGCCACGGCGGTCGACCAGCGCCGGCTTGGGCGACAGGTCAGCTTCATCGATCAGTGCTTCCACGGCCAGTTCCGCCAAGGGGCAGGCGTTGGGTATCGGGTTGAGTGCGTGCATCACCAGCTCCTGAATTTGGCCGGAGGGTTGTAAAGGCCGCCCGACCATTGCACCAGGTCGGCGATGCTCTTGGCCGCCAGCCATTCGCGGGTGGCGTCGGTGCGGCGGATACCCAGATCTTCAGGCAAGGCGATCAGGCCTTCGCGGCGCATGCGCTCGGTGTCCTTGGGGTTGTGGCGCAAGCCTATGGCAGTGACCCCGGCCACGGCGGCGATCATCGCCTGGCGCTCTTGCAGGCTGCGCGCCTTGTACAGGTAGGCAATGCCCTCTTCGGTCAGCAGGTGGGTAACGTCGTCGCCGTAAATCATGATGGGCGCCAGGGGCATGCCGGTCTTTTTCGCCACATCCACCGCGTCCAGGGTTTCGACAAAGGTGGGTTTGCCGCCCTCCTGAAAGGTTTCGACCATCTGCACCACCAGTTTCTGCCCGCGCTCGAGCAAGGTGCTGGTGTCATCGCTACCGGGGCGGCGCATGTCAAGCCACGCCGGTGTCCCATGGCGGCGGCCGCGTGGGTCATGGCCCATGTTCGGGGCGCCGCCGAACCCGGCCAGGCGCCCACGGGTGACCGTGGAGGAATGGCCGTCGGCGTCCACTTGCAGCGTCGCACCAATGAACAGATCGACGGCGTACTGCCCCGCCAGTTGGCAGAACATGCGGTTGGAGCGCATCGAGCCATCGCGACCGGTGAAGAACACATCGGGCCGGGCGGCGATGTAGTTCTCCATGCCCAGTTCGGTACCGAAGCAGTGCACACTCTGCACCCAGCCACTTTCAATCGCCGGAATCAGCGTGGGATGCGGGTTGAGGGTCCAGTTGCGACAAATCTTGCCTTTGAGGCCCAGAGACTCGCCGTAGGTAGGCAGGATCAGCTCGATGGCCGCGGTGTTGAAGCCAATGCCGTGGTTCAACGACTGCACGTTGTGCTTCTCGTAGATGCCGCGAATAGCCATCATCGCCATCAGCACATGCACCGGCTTGATATGCCGGGGGTCGCGGGTGAACAACGGTTCGATGTAGAAAGGCCGGTCGGCCACCACCACGAAATCGACCCAGGAGGCCGGGATGTCCACCCGCGGCAAGTCGCTGACGTCGTCCACCAGTTGGTTCACCTGGACGATGACAATGCCATCGCTGAACGCAGCCGGTTCGATCAACGCCGGGCTGTCCTCGGTGCTGGCCCCGGTGTAGATGTTGCCTTGGCGGTCGGCCATGAATCCGGCGGAAAGCACCACGTTGGGGATCAGGTCCACCACCAGGCGTGCATAGAGTTCGATGTAGGTATGGATGGCGCCGATTTCCAGCAGCCCGTCTTCCAGCAGTTGGCTGATTCGCAGGCTTTGGGTACCTGCGAAGGAGAAGTCAAGTTTACGGGCGATGCCTTTCTCGAACAGGTCCAGGTGCTCGGGGCGGCCGACGCTGGGCATGATCATGTGCAGGTCGTGTAGCTTTCCGGGGTCGGCCTGGGCCAGGGAGCGCGACAGGAAATCGGCCTGCTTCTGGTTATTACCTTCCAGCACCACCCGGTCGCCAGGCATCAGCAGCGCTTCAAGGGCGGCGACAATGCCCTCGGTGGGCAGCACCACGCCATCGGCCATGGCGCGAATCTGCTCCAGGCGCCGCTGCTTCTCGTTGCGCCGCCGCGTCCACTGTGGCTCGGGGGTGATTGTCGTTGTCATGGGGCCTCCACGGCGGGAATGTCGTGGGTAGACCATAAGCGCGTGGTGGCAAGGCATCAATCAAGCAGCCGGTGGAACCGTTACCCTGAGGTTAACGTTAAAAGCTGGCGGATCTATGATGGTCCAAGTAGATTTCGGTAGGACCGGGCGAAGCTCGGGAACCAGACGCCGCGATCTCCCAGCTCTACCGCACCGCGCCTTTCCCGAGCTGGCGCCCGGTCCTACACGGGTTAATGCGGTGGCGGGGTTGTCTGTGGGACCGGGCGAAGCTCGGGAAGCCGACACCGCAAGCCACCGCCTGGGTTATCAGAGCGCGGCTTCATCCAGCAGCCGTTCCAGGCCCACAAGGTCGGGCACCCGCGCGACCTGTTCGCCCACCTGCACGGCGGCAATCTCCAACGGCGCCAACGGCACGTCGATGTAACTCAGCTGGCTGTCCAGCCGGCATGACCGCGGCACACCCTGAATCAGCAGGCCGATAAAGCGCAGCGGGCTTTCACCCACAGCGTTGAGCACGACGATGCGCGCCTGCTCGCTGACCACCGCCAGGGCACCGCAGGCGGCCTCGAAGCTGACCAGCGGCAGCAACTGGTTGCGCCAGGTGATGTGGCCCAGGTGCCAGGCGGGCCGGTCTGGCGCTGGCTGCCCATACTGGTAACCGATCAACTCGGCCACGGCGACGTTGGGCAGCACCAGGGTGCGGTCCGCCAGTGGCAGCAACAGCGCGGTCAGGGTGGTGCGCCGGCCAATGGTGCGCTCAAGCATGGCTGCGGCTCCATTGGGCGATGCTGTCGAGCAACACCGACTCCTGATACGGCTTGCCCAGGTAATCGTTGACGCCAATGGCCATGGCCCGCTCGCGGTGCTTCTGGCCGGTACGCGAGGTGATCATGATGATGGGCAGGTCCTTCAGCCGCGGGTCTCGACGAATCTCGGTGGCTACTTCGAAACCGTCCATGCGCGGCATCTCGATGTCCAGCAGCAGCACGTCGGGAACGTGCTCCTGCAGCAAGGCCATGGCCTCGACTCCGTCGTTGGCAGTCAGCACGTTCATGCCATGGCGTTCCAGCAAGCGGCTGGTGACCTTGCGCACGGTCACCGAGTCGTCCACCACCATCACCAGGCGTGCCCGCCCGGAGTCCGAGTCCATCGGCGGCAACGGCGGCTGTGCAGGCGGGGCCTGCAACTGGCGGACGTTGGCGGCACGGATCTGCGCCGGCAGGTCGAGGATCATTACCACCCTGCCGTCGCCCAGGATGGTCGCCCCGGACAAGCCCTGCACCGCGGAAAACTGCGGACCCAGGCTCTTGACCACGATTTCCCGCGAACCGGCCAGGGCGTCTACCTGCACGGCCATCTGCTGTTCATGCCCGTGTATCAGCAACACCGGCAACGGCTGGCTCTGGCCCAGCGGTTTCGGCCTCGGGGTGTTGTATAGCAGGTCGCCCAGGTAACGCAGCTCGTACGTCTGGCCGCCATAGTGGTAACGCGGCGGGTCATTCTGGTAATGGGCTTCCAGTTCAGCCGGCATCACCCGTACGATCCCTTCCAGGCCATTGAGCGGCAGCGCGTAGACGTCATCGCCGCATTGCACCATCAGGGCGCGGTTTACCGACACGCTGAACGGCAGACGAATCTGGAAGCGCGCACCCTGGCCCGGCTTGGAGTCGATGATCATCGACCCGCCGAGTTGCTTGACCTCTTCGTGCACCACATCCATGCCCAGCCCGCGCCCGGATATCTGGGTCACCTTGGCGGCCGTGGAAAAGCCGGGCTCAAGGATGAACTGCAGCACGTCGTGGTCACTGATTTCACTGCCAGCGTCGATCAGCCCGCGCTTAATGGCCTTGGCTCGCACGGCCTCCAGCGGTACCCCAGCGCCGTCGTCGCTGAGTTCGATGACGATGTCACCACCCTGGTGCAGCAGGTTCAGGGTAATGCGCCCGGCCCCCGGCTTACCCTTGGCCAGGCGCACTTCGGTCGGTTCGAGGCCGTGATCCACCGCATTGCGCAACATGTGCTCCAGGGGTGCCAACATGCGCTCCAGCACGCTGCGGTCCATCTCCCCTTCAGCGTTGCCCACTTCGAATTCCACCTGCTTGCCCAGCTCGCCGGCTACCTGTCGCACCAGGCGCTGCAAGCGCGGCACCATGCGTTCAAAGGGCACCATGCGCGTGCGCATCAGGCCTTCCTGCAATTCGGTGTTCACCCTCGCCTGCAACTGCAGCAGGGCCTGGGCCTTGTGGTTGCGCGACGCCAGGGTCTGGTGCAGGTCGAGCAGATCGGAGGCCGACTCGAACAGCGCCCGGGACAATTGCTGCAGTTGCGAGTGTCGGTCCATTTCCAGTGGGTCGAAATCTTCGTAACCCTGGCGTTCGTTGTCAGCATGCTCGCGGCTGAGGATGCGGCCCTGGGTTTCGGTATCCAGGCGCCGCAGTTGCTCACGCATGCGCTCGATCGTGGTTTCCATTTCCCCCAGGGCGATCTGGGTGTCGTTGACCTGTTGTTCGATGCGGCCACGAAAGATCGAGGTTTCACCGGCCAGGTTGCCCAGGTCCTCTAGCAGCTCGGCGGTGACCTTGACCATGTCACCGGGCGCGCGCTCGGGTGCCGACACCGGTTGTTCAGGCAGTAACACCGCGCGCTCGGGCTGGGGCGTGGCCGGCACCGGGCTGACAAAACCACGAATGGCGGCGATCAGCGTGGGGTCCGGTTGCACCGGCTGGTTCTGGCGCAGGGTATCGAGCATGTGCGCCAGCCGGTCGTGGCCATTCTGCAGAAGGCTGAACAATGGCGGGCTGGGGGCAAGCACCCCTGCGGACAGGTTTTCGTAGAGAAACTCCATTTCATGGGCCAGGTCACCGATGGGTGCGACCTCGACCATGCGCGCGCCCCCCTTGAGGGTGTGCAAGTCACGCAGCAGGTTCTCCACTTCCAGGCTGTTACGCGGGTCGGCCTGCCAGCGTTGCAAGGCCGCGCCCGAGCTTTCGACGATATCCAGGCCCTCTTCGAGGAACACCGCCAGCAACTCCTTATCGCCGGCCGGCGCCGGGTTGGGTGCTGGCTCGACGGTGGCCGGCACCCCGCCCTGGCGCTCGTCGACAAGCGCCTGGATCAGGTCCGGCGCATCGCTGGCGCGTTGTCCCCGTTGAAGCTGTTCGAGCATGGTCGCCAGTTGTTCATGGCAATCGAGCAACAACGTCGCCAGGCCCTCGCTGAAGCCCAAGCGGCGCTTGCCCAGGGCTTCATAGGTGAGCTCCAGCTCCTGGGCCAGATCAGCGACGGCGGCAATCTCAGCCATCCGCGCGCCCCCCTTCAGGGTGTGCAGGTCGCCTTGCAGCGCGGCGAGTGCCGCCTGGCTTTCGGGCTCCAGCAGCCAGCGCTGCAAGGCCTGGTCGGCGCTTTCGAGGAGGTCGGCGGCTTCGTCGAGGAAGAACGCGGTGATACCGTCGTCTGCCGCGGCTACTCCAGGGGCCTGTTGTTGCAGTTGCCCGGTCAGGGTAGCCAGGTCGGTAATGCCGCCTTGGCCCACGTGGCCCATGGCATCGGGCGCCAGCCCCTCGTCGAGCAACGCATGAAGGGCGCGGATACGGCCCGGCTGCGGTACCACCGCCTGGCCGGCGGCTACCTGGTCGAGCATGTCGATCAGGGCGTCGTGAGCCTGCTCGGCCTCCTCGAAGAACCGCTCACTGACACTGAGGCTGCTTTCTTCCACCGCGCCATACAGGTCCAACAGGGCCTCGCACAGCTCGTCCACCTCGGGCACGTCGGCCAACTGCGCGCCCTCGCCCAGGCGCGTCAGCTCATCGAGCAGGCGCTCCAGTTCGTTACGGCTGGCGGGCTGCTGGCGCCAGCGCCGCAGCAGCGATTCACTGTCAAACAGAATGTCCATGGCCTGGACCAGGAAGGCCTGGGTCAGCCGGGGATCACGCTTGGCGGCCACAGGGTGCTCGCCAGGACACCCCAGACGCTCTGGCAGGCGCGTGCGCAGTTGCTCGATGAGCACGCTGGCGCCGGGCAGCGGTGCCAGGGGCGTGGTCGCCAATTGCCCCAGGCCCTGATGCCAGCAACCCACGGCCTGGCGCAGCAAGGCCAGGTCGGTGGTGTCCATGGGTAACTGATGGGCCTTGTATTCCCGGGTCAAGGCATCCAGCGGGCTAGCCAGTTCAGCCATGGGTACCACACCCGCCATGTAGGCGCTGCCCTTGAGGGTATGCAGTGCACGTTGCAGGGCATCATCCACTGGCGCCTCATGGGCATCGGCTGCCGACAGAAATGCCTCCACGGTGGCCAGGTGGCCCTGGGCCTCGCTGCGGAAGATCTCCAGCAATTGCGGGTCCAGGCCGTGGTCGTCGGGGGCGGCACTGGCCAGCAGGTGCGCCCGCGCTGCCAACTGGTCGACATCGTCGCGCTGGCGTTGCTGGTGGCTGGCGAAGTCATCGATGATCAAGGGCAGGGTCTGCACCACATGTTCCAGCAGGTCGCGCACCTCTTGCCCGACTTCGACGCTACCCTCCAGCACCCGGTTGAGCAGGTTTTCGCACGCCCAGGCCAATTCACTCAGGACCAGGGCACGCACCATGCGCCCGCTGCCCTTGAGCGTATGGAAGCCGCGCCGCACCTCACCCAGCGCGCGTGCGTCGTCACGGGGCAAGTACTCACGCAGCACTTGCAGCACCTCGTCGGCCTCTTCCATGAACACTTCACGCAGTTCATCGTCCACCGCGGCTTCCTCAGCAGGGGGCGGCAACAGGCTCGCCGGTGCGGACTGGGCTGGTGGGTTGAAACCCGGCACCGGACTGGCCAGTACCTCGGCCAGAGACTGGGTGACGCCGGGGCTATCCAGTGGCTGCTGCTCACGCATCGCCAAGGCTTCGGTGGGGCTGAGAACGTCCTGCAACACCGGCACCTGTGCGGCCACGGGCAGGTAGCCCAGCGCCGCCAAACGCGCCTGCGCCACATCCAGAACGCGCTCGCCGGGGGCCTGGGGGTCTTCGCTGAGGCGCTCCAGGTAATATTCGATGGCACTGATGGCGTCCGCCAGCGCATCCAGTTGCGGGCTTGCGGGCGGTTGCGGGTCGGCGAGCAAATGCGCCTTGATGTATTCGTTGCAGGTTTCAAGCAGCCCTGCCGCCCGTGGCAAGGGGATCATGGCCAAGGCTCCGCGGACCTGGGTCAGCAAGTCAGGCAGCGGTCGCAGGCGCTCATGGTCGCCGCCAGACTCCAGATACTCGCTGATCAGGTCTTTGGCCTGCTGCAACCCGAAGCGCGCCTCCTTGATGACCAGTTGGTGAATGTGCACCAGCTCGGTTCCGGGCAGGTGGCTATCGTCGGTACGCATCGGCTCGTCGGGCCCCACCATGCCTATCAGGGTCGATTCCACATAGAGCAGCGCTCCAGCCACGTCCATCAGCACCGAGTCATTGGGTTCACGCACGCCTTGGGCAAGGCCGAGAACCACCGCCATCTGGTCGAGGATGACCTTGCGCGGCTGCCCAAAACCCAGCACCGCCAGAGTGTCGGTGACCTGCCGCAACGGGGGCACCAGGGCGTGCAGTTCCGCCACGTGCTGGCGGTCGCCGCGCACGAAATGGTCCAGTTGTTCCTTGACCCGCACCAGCTCTTCGCACAAGGCGCTGACCACCGAGCGCAGGGCATCGGGGTCGGGCACCACCAAGTGCGCCTGCTCCTGCGCCAAGGTGCGGCCAGGGGGTGGCGAATCGTCCAACCCATAGGCAACCCGCAAGGCCCGCAGGCGCGGCGACTGGCCGGTGGCGGTGGCGACGTAAAACAACAGGCCCTTGAGTAATTGCGCCGGGGCGGGCTGGTTGAAACCTGCCACCCCCTGCTCCAGCAAGCGTTTGAGCTCGCGGTCGCAGTCCTTGAGCAGGCTGCGCAGGGCCGGGGTGTTGTGCACCACGCCGTTCTGCAGCCCCTCCACCAGGCCGGCCGCCACCTGCCACAACGGGCTCAGCGGCGCATCGGCGCACAGGGTTTCCAGGCGTTCGAACACCCGGGCCATCTGCCCCAGGTGGCTGGCGACTTCCTGTTCACGCATCAGCCCCACCAGGGCCTGTTGCAGACTTTGATGCCATTTGCGCAGTGATTCAGGCAGTTGCGGCTCATCGAGCCGGGCGAGTTCGCTGGCGTCCAGCGGCTCAGGGGTAGGCAGTTCGACAGCGAAGAGGCTGGTTTCAGCCAGCGGTGGCGCACCGCGTGCGCTGCGTAAATCATTGATCAAAGGTAATACCACCAAGGGCAGATCGCGGCGGGCCAGGTGCACCTGGTCCAGGTAGAGCGGCAGTTGGGTAAACGCCTGATGCAACCATTTCACTGCCTCGGCCTGTTGGTTGACGCGGCCATGGGCCAATGCCCGGCCCAGGTGTTCTATTTCCTCGGCCAACAAGGCGGCGCCGTAGAACTCAACCATCTGCAGGCTGCCATGCACCTGGTGCAGGTAGCCCAGACAGCGGCCCATGGCCTCGCCAGCGTGAGGTTCGGCGCCAAAGGCTTCGAGGGCCGCGCGGGCCTGCCCGAGGGTCTCGACGATTTCGCCCTTGACCCACTCCAGCGCTACATAATCGTGGCGGTCAGCCATGTCGCTTCCCCTGAAGATACGTCAACTCAGCCGGGCTCCCGGGCCTTGGGCAAGGTGAAGCCGGACACCGAGCGGCGCATTTCACTGGCCATCTGCGCCAGGTTGCCGATGCTTTCGGCGGTGGTGGTGGTGCCGGACGAGGTCTGTTCGGTGATCTGCTGAATAACCGACATGGTATGGGATATCTGCCCCGCCGAGCTGGTCTGCTGCTGCGCGGCAGCGGAGATGGTCTGGATCAGCGCGGCGAGGTCTTCGGACACGCCTTCGATCTCCTCCAGCGCCACGCCGGCGTCATGGGCCAGGCGCGCGCCACGCACCACCTCGAAGGTAGTCTGCTCCATGGAGATGACCGCTTCGTTGGTGTCGGCTTGAATCGCCCGCACCAGCATCTCGATCTGCCGGGTGGCTGAGGACGAACGCTCGGCCAGCCGCTGCACTTCGTCGGCGACCACGGCAAAGCCACGGCCAGCTTCGCCGGCCATGGATGCCTGAATCGCGGCGTTCAGGGCCAGGATGTTGGTCTGGTCGGCAATGTCGTCGATCAGGCTGACGATATCGCCGATTTCCTGGGAAGACTCGCCCAGGCGTTTGATCCGCTTGGAGGTGTCCTGGATCTGTTCGCGAATGTTGTCCATGCCGCGAATGGTGTTGTGCACCACTTCACTGCCCTTGCTGGCGATGGTCACCGAGCGCTCAGCCACCTTGGCCGACTCCCAGGCATTGGTGCTGACACGGTCGATAGACTCGGCCATGTCACTGATGGCCATGGACGCTTCGCTGATCTGCTGGGCCTGCATTTCCGAAGCGCGGGCCAACTGCCGCGCGCTGGCCTGGGTGTCCTGCACGGCGGCGGCGACTTCCTCGGCGGTGAGGTTGATGGTGGCCACCAGGTCGCGCAGCTGATCGATGGAATAGTTGATGGAGTCGGCGATGGTGCCGGTGAACTCCTCGGTGACCGAAGCGGTGACGGTCAGGTCACCGTCGGCCAGGTCTTCGATTTCATCCAGCAGGCGCATGATGGCGGCCTGGTTGCGTTCGTTGCGCTGCGACGTTTCACGCAACTGGCGGTTGGTTTCGCGCACCATCACCAGCCCGATCAGAATGATCGAGCCCAGCGCCAGCAGGCCCAGCACGTAGCCACCCACGGTATCCAGGGTGCGGCTGCCGGCCAGGTTCTCGAAACTGTTGGCCAGGTGCGACGCTTCGTCCAGCAAGGTCTGCGACAAGCCGAAGATGGTGGTGGAGGCTTCGCGCACCTGAAACAACTGCGGCGAGGTCTCCAGTATCTCGTCGACGGAGCCCGAGACGAATTCGAACAGTTCGGCGATTTCCTTGAGCCGCGCCCGGGCATCCCGGTCCTGTACCTGGCTGATCTGGATACTCGGGTCGCCATCAAGCATGCCTTTGAGCACCTGGCCGAAGCGGTTGGCATCGCGACCGAAGGAGGCAGCCGCGGCAGCAGCCGACTCGTCACCGGAGAGCACGGTGTTGACCGAGCCCAGAATTCGTTCAGCCAGCAGTGACTGGCGTTGCGCGACCGCCACCTGGCTGGCCGGGGCACCGCGCAGCAACAGTATCTCCACCACCTTTTCGTATTCCACCTGCAGCTGCGGCACGGTCTCGCCCAGGGTGGCGGCCACCTGATGCAAGGACAGCACGGTTTGCTCGCTGGCCAGGATAGCGTCGGTATTCTTGCGCAGGCTCTCCCAATCGCGTTGTACCAGGCGCATTTCCTGGTGCACGGAGGCTGGGGCCGGCGGCAGGCCTGTACCCGTGTCGCCGGACTTGAGCAAGGCCCAGCGGCGGTCGAAATCGTTGCGCGCCTCAGCCAGCAACTTGAACGCCTGGGGCTTGCCGGAGGCCGCCTCGGTGGCGTTCTTGGCGATATTCTGGGACAGCACCCGCAGCTCGCCAGCGTTGCCGATGTACTGCTTGTCGTAGTTGGACTGGGTGTTGAGGTAGGCGAAGTTGGCGAACAGCAGCATGATCGAGACGATCAGTACCACGAACAGCCCCGCGATCTGCGCACTGCTGCGCGAGCGTTGTACCGTGTTTCCCGTTGCTGCCTTGTTCATTGCTCAGGTCCTCGCCTGCACTGCCGTGCGTTGTTCAACCCATTGCCAGCGCGCCGCGGACGAGCAGGGAGTTTCAAAGTGCCACATTCATGAACCCTGGGGTCTGCACCAGTGCATTGGGGCTGAAGACGTTCCATAGCTGGTCACGCTGGAAGTGCCCCTGGACAAAGGCGGACATGCCCTGGGGCAGGCCGGTGGTCACGGCGGGGTCGAGGCTGTGCAGGGGGAAATGCTGCAGGCCACCGACCTCGTCCACCAGCAGGCCGGCAAACAGCTCATCCTGGTCGATCACCAGTACCCGCCGGTGTTTGTGCGGCTGCAACAGTTCATGGCCCAGCAGCCCGCACAGGTCCATCACCGGCAACAGGCGACCTCGCACGTTGGCCACGCCCAGCAGCCACGGCTTGACCCCGGGCACCCGGCTCAGACGCGGCTCGTGCAATACCTCGGCCACCTCGCCCATGGGCGCCACGTACCAGTGCTCGCCCAGGCGAAAGCCGATGCCGCTCCAGGTCTGCAGGCGGTTTTCCTGGGACGGCAATTGCGCCGCCCGCTGCCGGCAGCGCTGGTCGATGTCCAGCAGCAGTTCGAAGGCTGTCTGCGCCATGGCAGGCGGTCAGCCCGCCAGCACGGCGTTCAGGGTACGGATCAGGGTTTCCTCATCCACGGGTTTGGTCAGGTAGTCCTTGGCACCCTGGCGGGTACCCCAGATCCGGTCGGTTTCCTGGTCCTTGGTGGTGATCATGATCACCTTGATATGGGCGGTTTCCGGTTCCTTGTTCAACTGGCGGGTCGCCTGGAAGCCGTTGAGACCGGGCATGACGATGTCCATCAGCACCGCATCGGGCTTCTCCTGGCGCGCCAGGGCCACGCCATCGGCGCCGTTCTCGGCCTTGAGCACTTCATGACCGTGCTTTTCGAGCATGCCGGTCAGTTTGTACATTTCGGTCGGCGAGTCATCGACGATCAGAATACGAGCCATGCTGTTCCCCATCTTCATTAATTAGTGCGCGGCGGCGAACCCCGGTACATGGGCCCTGATGGCCCCCACCAGTTCTTCCTGGCTGAAAGGCTTGGTCAAGAACTGATCGGAACCCACGATGCGCCCACGAGCCTTGTCGAACAGGCCGTCGCGGGACGACAGCATGATGACCGGGGTGGTCTTGAAAGCGCTGTTGTTCTTGATCAGTGCACAGGTCTGATAACCGTCCAGGCGCGGCATCATGATATCCACGAAGATGATACGCGGATGGTTGTCGGCAATCTTGGCCAATGCATCGAAACCGTCGGTGGCGGTGATCACCTCGCAACCGACGTTTTCCAGGAGCATCTGGGCAGTGCGGCGAATCGTCTTCGAGTCGTCGATCACCATCACCTTGAGCGCTGCGGGGTGCTGTTTCATAGGGATCTGCTTTGGGCGCTGAAAAACGAGTTTGACCATACCGTTGCGGCAGCGGAAGCGCGGCGGCACTTCACTCTGCGCATGTTCTCTATACGACAGCGTAGCCCTCGCGGCTGCGGGGTTCCTCCACATTAACGAGCCTTTTTAGCACACTCAGGCGGTGGGTTCCATTCACGCCCCCCTTGACCCGAGACCTTGGCAGCGCCACCCTGACGCCACTTTTGCACACCTATTTCCGGCGGCCCCGGCCGCCCCAAGGAGCTTCCCATGAGCGTACGCCTCGGCATTGTCATGGACCCCATCGCCGAAATTTCCTATAAAAAGGACAGTTCGCTGGCCATGCTGCTGGCAGCCCAGGCGCGCGGCTGGACCCTGTTCCACATGGAAATCCAGGACCTCTACCAGGCCGGTGGCAAGGCCCGCGCGCGCATGCGCCCGCTGAAAGTCTTCGCCAACCCCGAGCACTGGTTCGAATTCGAGTCCGAAGTCGACGCCCCCCTGGCCGACCTGGACGTGATCCTGATGCGCAAGGACCCGCCCTTCGACCTGGAATTCGTGTACAGCACCTACCTGCTGGAACAGGCGGAAAACGACGGCGTACTGGTGGTGAACAAGCCGCAATCGCTGCGTGACTGCAACGAGAAGATGTTTGCCACGCTGTTCCCGCATCTGACACCGACCACCATGGTCAGCCGCCGGGCCGATATCCTGCGCCAGTTCGCCACCGAACACGGCGACGTGATCCTCAAGCCGCTCGACGGCATGGGCGGTACCTCGATCTTCCGCCACCGCCCTGGCGACCCCAACCTGTCGGTGATCCTGGAAACCCTGACCGCCAACGGCACCCAGCAGATCATGGCGCAGACCTACCTGCCGGCCATCAAGGACGGCGACAAGCGCATCCTGATGATCGACGGCGAGCCGGTACCCTATTGCCTGGCGCGCATTCCGGCCGCAGGCGAGACCCGCGGCAACCTGGCCGCGGGCGGCCGTGGCGAAGCCCGCCCGCTGACCGACAAGGACCGCTGGATCGCCGAACAGGTCGGCCCTACCCTGCGTGCCAAGGGCCTGCTGTTCGTGGGGCTGGACGTGATCGGCGAGCACCTGACCGAGATCAACGTCACCAGTCCTACCTGCATCCGCGAGATCGACGCTGCCTTCGGTACCGACATCGGCGGCCAGCTGATGGACGCCATCGATCGCAAGCTCAAGGCCCGCTGAGCGACAAGGCAGGGGTTTTTCCGCGCGGTGAGTTATGATGCACGCCCATTTTTTGCTGTTGGGCGTGCGCTGCCGGAACACCCCCGCGCCGCACGACTGCCGGATAACCGATGACTGCCGCAACCGACATCCCCGCCAAGTTTTCCCGTGCTGCCGTGCGCCCGGCGGACAGGCTCGGCTTTACCCTGTTCGTGGCCGCCCTGGTGCACGTGGTGCTGATCCTGGGCGTGAGTTTCACCGTCACCAAGCCTGAGGAAATTCGCCAGACCCTGGAGATCACCCTGTCTACCTTCAAGGACGCCAAGGCGCCGAAGAAAGCCGACTACCTGGCCCAGGACAACCAGCAGGGCAGCGGCACCCTGGAGCAGAAGGCACTGCCCAAGACTACCCAGGTGGCGCCTTTCCAGGACAACGTGATCAACAAGGTCACCCCGCCCCCCGCGGTGAAACCCGAGGTCAAGCCCGAGGTGGCCCCCGTGAAGAAGGCGGTGACCACCGTGGCGCCCAAGCCGCAGAAGGTCGACACGCGCCGCGAAGCAGTCAAGCAGGAGGCCCAGCCCAAACCGGCGACGCCGGATTTCGACAGCACCAAGCTGTCCAGCGAGATCTCCAGCCTGGAGGCCGAACTGGCCCACGAACAACAGCTGTACGCCAAGCGCCCACGCATCCACCGCCTGACGGCCGCCTCGACCATGCACGACAAGGGTGCCTGGTACAAGGACGACTGGCGCAAGAAGGTCGAGCGCATCGGCAACCTCAACTACCCCGAGGAAGCACGGCGCCAGCAGATCTACGGCAGCCTGCGGCTGATGGTGTCGATCAACAGTGACGGTTCGCTGTATGACGTGATGGTGCTGGAGTCGTCCGGGCAGCCCTTGCTGGACCAGGCCGCCCAGCGCATCGTGCGCCTGGCCGCGCCATTCGCGCCTTTTACCGGCGACCTGTCGGACGTCGACCGCCTGGAAATCATCCGCACCTGGCGTTTCGCCAAGGGTGATCGCCTTTCCAGTAACTGATAGCGACGAAACAGTCTTTAACAGCGGCTTGTCAGCCCGGCTGCTCGACGCCACACTACAGGTATGAAGAACGTCGACCCGAGTTACCTCAAGCATCAATTCCTGATCGCCATGCCCCACATGGCGGACCCGAACTTTGCACAGACCTTGACCTACATCGTCGAGCACACGGCCAGTGGCGCCATGGGTCTGGTGGTCAACCGGCCCCAGGAACTGAACCTGGCCGATATCCTTGAACAACTGCGCCCGGACATCGAACCGCCGGCCAGTTGCCAGCTCATCCCTATCTATGGCGGCGGGCCGGTGCAGACCGACCGCGGCTTCGTGCTGCACCCCAGCGGCCCGACCTACCAGGCCACCGTGGAACTGGGTGGCATTTCGCTGTCCACTTCCCAGGACGTGCTGTTCGCCATCGCCGATGGCCTGGGCCCCAAGCAAAGCCTGATCACCCTGGGCTACGCCGGCTGGGAAGCCGGGCAACTGGAAGCCGAGCTTGCCGACAACGCCTGGCTGACCTGCCCGTTCGACGCCGACATTCTGTTCGGCATGGACAGCGAGCAACGCCTGGGCGCCGCCGCGGCCCTGCTGGGGGTCAACCTCAGCCTGCTCACCAACCAGGCGGGGCACGCCTGATGGCCGCCATTCGCCTGCTGCTGGGCTTCGACTACGGCACCAAACAGATCGGCGTCGCGGTTGGCCAGGTCATCACCGGCCAGGCTCGCGAGCTGTGCACCCTCAAGGCCCAGAACGGCGTGCCTGACTGGAACCAGGTGGAAGCCCTGATCAAGGAGTGGAAACCCGACGCCATCGTGGTGGGCCTGCCCCTGAACATGGACGGCACCCCCAGCGAGATGTGCGAGCGCGCGGAAAAATTCGCCCGCCGCCTCAACGGCCGCTTCAACCTGCCGGTGCACACACACGACGAACGCCTGACCACCTTCGAAGCCAAGGGCCAGCGCATGGCCCGTGGCGGCCAGAAGGGCAGCTACCGCGACAACCCGGTGGACGCCATTGCCGCCGCGCTGCTGTTGCAGGGCTGGCTTGAGGAAAACGCCGGCACCTTCCAATCCTGACCCCCCGTTTCAGAAGCCGGGCGCTGGCCGCCCGGCCTTTCAAGGAGCAAGTGATGAGCCTTCCAAACCCCGCCGAACTGATCAGCCAGATGGCGGTCGACCTCAAGGCCCACCTGGCCCGCCGCACCATCACCGAGCCACGCTTCATCGGCATTCGCACGGGTGGCGTCTGGGTGGCCCAGGCCTTGCTCGAAGCGCTGGGCAGCGATTCACCGCTGGGTACCCTGGACGTGTCCTTCTACCGTGACGACTTCAGCCAGAATGGCCTGCACCCGCAAGTGCGTCCTTCAGAGCTGCCGTTCGAGATCGAGGGCCAGCACCTGATCCTGGTGGACGACGTGCTGATGAGCGGCCGTACCATCCGTGCCGCCCTCAACGAACTGTTCGACTACGGCCGCCCCGCCAGCGTCACCCTGGTCAGCCTACTGGACCTGGACGCCGGCGAATTGCCGATCCGCCCCAATGTTGTTGGCGCAACCCTGTCATTGGCACCCCATGAACGGGTAAAATTGACCGGGCCCGCACCGCTCGCCCTCGAGCGCCAGGACCTCGCCTCCGCTTCCGCCTTTTAAGAGTCCCCCGCGATGACGCCTATCGACGCCAAGCGCCCGCTGCAGCTCAATGACCAGGGCCAGCTGCGCCATTTTCTCTCGCTCGACGGTTTGCCCCGTGAGCTGCTGACCGAAATCCTCGACACCGCCGACTCGTTCCTCGAAGTCGGTGCCCGGGCGGTCAAGAAAGTCCCGCTGCTGCGCGGCAAGACCGTGTGCAACGTGTTCTTCGAGAACTCCACGCGCACCCGTACCACCTTCGAGCTGGCAGCCCAGCGGCTGTCGGCCGACGTGATCACCCTGAACGTGTCCACTTCCTCCACCAGCAAGGGCGAGACCCTGTTCGACACCCTGCGCAACCTGGAGGCCATGGCCGCCGACATGTTCGTGGTACGCCACGCCGACTCCGGCGCCGCCCACTTCATCGCCGAACATGTGTGCCCCGACGTGGCCATCATCAACGGCGGTGACGGTCGTCACGCGCACCCCACCCAGGGCATGCTCGACATGCTGACCATCCGCCGGCACAAGGGCGGTTTCGAGAACCTTTCGGTGGCGATCGTCGGCGATATCCTGCATTCGCGTGTGGCCCGCTCGAACATGATCGCCCTCAAGGCACTGGGTTGCCCCGACATCCGCGTGGTGGCCCCCAAGACCCTGCTGCCAATTGGCGTGGAGCAGTATGGCGTGAAGGTCTTCACCGACCTGGAACAAGGCCTGAAAGACGTCGACGTGGTGATAATGCTGCGCTTGCAGCGTGAGCGCATGACTGGCGGCCTGCTGCCTAGCGAAGGCGAATTCTACCGCCTGTTCGGCCTGACCACCGCCCGCCTGGCCGGCGCCAAGCCTGATTGCATCGTGATGCACCCGGGGCCGATCAACCGCGGCGTGGAGATCGAGTCCGCCGTGGCTGATGGCGCCCACTCGGTCATCCTCAACCAGGTCACGTACGGCATTGCCGTGCGCATGGCCGTCTTGTCCATGGCCATGAGCGGCCAGAACGCCCAGCGTCAATTCGAGCAGGAGAACGCCCAGTGAGCCTCAGTATCCTAGGCGCTCGCGTCATCGACCCGGCCACCGGCCTGGACCAGGTCACCGACCTGCACATCAGCGAAGGCAAGCTCGTGGCCATGGGCGCCGCGCCTGCAGGCTTCAGCCCCAACCAGACCCTGGAAGCCAATGGCCTGATCGCCGCCCCTGGCCTGGTGGACGTGAGCGTGGCCCTGCGCGAACCCGGTTACAGCCGCAAGGGCACCATCGCCAGCGAAACCCGCGCTGCTGCTGCTGGCGGCGTCACCAGCCTGTGCTGCCCGCCACGCACCAAACCGGTACTGGATACCTCGGCGGTGGCCGAGCTGATCCTCGACCGCGCCCGCGAAGCCGGCCACGCCAAGGTGTTCCCCATCGGCGCCTTGAGCAAGGGCCTGGAAGGCGAGCAACTCGCCGAACTGGTGGCCTTGCGTGATGCCGGCTGCGTGGCCTTCGGCAATGGCCTGACCAGCTTCCAGAACACCCGCACCCTGTGCCGTGCCCTGGAATACGCCGCCACCTTCGACCTGACAGTGATTTTCCACTCCCAGGACCGCGACCTCGCCCAGGGTGGCCTGGCCCACGAAGGCCCGACGGCCAGCTTCCTCGGCCTGCCGGGCATCCCCGAAACCGCCGAGACCGTGGCCCTGGCCCGTGACCTGCTGTTGGTGGAACAAAGCGGTGTGCGTGCGCACTTCAGCCAGCTGACCACCGCCCGCGGTGTCGAGCTGATCGCCCAGGCCCAGGCCCGTGGGCTGCCGGTGACCGCTGACGTGGCGCTGTACCAGCTGATTCTGACGGATGAGGCGCTGATCGACTTCTCCAGCCTGTACCACGTGCAGCCGCCACTGCGCACCCGCGCCGACCGCGACGCCTTGCGCGAAGGGGTCAGGTCGGGGGTGATCCAGGCCATTTCCAGCCACCACCAACCCCACGAGCGTGATGCCAAGCTGGCGCCGTTTGGCGCCACCGAGCCAGGCATCAGCAGCGTGGAGCTGTTGTTGCCCCTGGCACTGACCCTGGTGGAAGACGGCCTGCTGGACCTGCCCACCCTGCTGGCACGCCTGAGCAGCGGCCCAGCGGCGGCGCTGCGCTTGCCGGTGGGGCAACTGAGCGAGGGCGGCCCGGCCGACCTGGTGTTGTTCACCCAGGACGTCACCACCGTGGCCGGTGAACGCTGGTTGTCCAAGGGCGAGAACTGCCCGTTCCTGGGCCACAGCCTGCCAGGCGCGGTACGTTACACCCTGGTGGATGGCCACATCGCCCATACCGACTGATACCTCCCCGGGCAGCCGGACGCGGTCCTGTGGGACCGGGCGCGAGCTCGGGCAGCAGGCGCCGCGTCTGACCGGCCTGCGCCCGCCCCCCCGTAAAGCACCTGCATCCGCTACCGGAACTTATCGGGTGCTTTGCGCGTTTTTCAGGGAAATCTGGTCATTGAGGGTCCAGAAGTCATACAGCACGCCCAGCAGGAAGACCCCACCCGTCAGCAGATAGATCAGCCCGCTGATCCATTTGCCCTGATACATCCGGTGCACCCCGAACGCCCCCAGAAAGGTCAGCAACACCCACCCCGCGTTGTAGTCCAGCGGCCCGGCGAAGAACCGCAGGTCAGCTTCGCGGTCCATGGCGGGGATCAGGAACAGGTCGATCAACCAGCCAATGCCCAGCAAACCGAAGGTAAAAAACCAGATCGTCCCGGTAATCGGCTTGCCGTAATAGAACCGGTGAGCGCCGGTAAACCCGAAAATCCACAGCAGGTACCCCAGGAGTTTACTGTGGGTGTCCTGGTAGCCGTTGTCGTGCTGATAGCTGTTCATGAGCCGTGTCATACCCTCTGATAATTAAATTTTCTAAACGTTTATGTGACTTTTTTGTCTCTTGCCGACGTGTGGTCGCGTGACCGACGAGTCGGGCAAACCCTTGCCCCGCCTGACTTCCACAGAATTATTGTGGGAATTTGCCGTAGATTGATCATTTTTTACTCAGGATCACTGCCGACCAACGGGTTAAAAACTGATCAAAAAGCTGTTATAAAGTTGCGCGCTTACCCATACGAGCCTGCCTAATGCGTCCATTTTTGAAGACATGGCTGACCATCTGCCTATTATTGCCATTGGCTGCCCACGCCACCAATCGTGAGCAAAGACTTCCCGCCGGCTTCACCGGTCACGCCGCCAAGACCGGTGCCGCGGAACACACCCAGACCCCGGTGGAAACCACCGAACTGGCCACCAACACCACCAGCCGCAGCAAACGCCAGTCGGCGCGCAGCCGCAACACCGGCCGCAAGACCATCGCTGTCGGCGGCCCGGCCGTCGCGCAGATGTCGCCCAAGCAAAGCAGCGAAGTGCTGTCGCGCGCGGTGAATGCGCTAGGTACCCCTTATCGTTGGGGCGGTAGCAGCCCAACCAAAGGGTTCGATTGCAGTGGCTTCGTGAAATATGCGTTCAACGACGTCAAGGCAGTCGACCTGCCACGTACGTCGAACGCCATGGCTGCGGGCCACGGCCAGAAGGTCGACCAGAAGGACTTGAAGCCTGGCGACCTGCTGTTCTTCAACATCAAGAGCCGCCGGGTCAACCACGTCGCCATCTACCTGGGCAACGACCGCTTCATCCACGCGCCACGGCGCGGCAAGGCGGTGAGCATCGACACCCTGAACAAGCCTTACTGGCAGGAACACTACGTCGTTGCCAAGCGCGTCCTGCCCAAGGACCAGACCCTGCGCCTGACCCAGCGCTGAGTCACCGTGAACCTGGCGTCGGCCCCGTGTCCGGCGCCAGGTGCATACCCTCCCTGGCCTCCGTGCCCGTGCTCGACTCAAGCTTGATCATCAACCGCAGGTCGTTCGCCGAATCGGCATAAGCCAGCGCGTCCTGATAACTGATCGCCTTTTCCCGATAGAGTTCATATAGCGCCTGGTCCAGGGTACGCATGCCCTGGTCATTGGTGCGGCTCATCAGCGTCTTCAGGCCAGGCACTTCGCCCCGGCGAATGCGCTCGGCCATCAGCGGCGTGTTCACCAGTATCTCCACCACGGCGCGGCGGCCAGTGCCGTCAGCGGAGGGAATCAGTTGCTGGGCAATGATCGCCCGCAGGTTCAACGACAATTCCATCCACACCTGCACGTGGCGGTCCATGGGGAAGAAGTTGATCACCCGCTCCAGCGCCTGGTCAGCGTTGGAGGCGTGCAAGGTGGCCACGCACAGGTGGCCAGTTTCCGCGAACGCCAAGGCCTGCCCCATGGTCTCGCGGCTGCGCACCTCGCCGATCATGATCACGTCAGGGGCCTGACGCAGGGTGTTGCGCAGGGCCACCTCGAACGACTCGGTATCGATGCCCACCTCGCGCTGGGTGACGATGCAGCTCTGGTGCTCGTGCAGGAACTCGATGGGGTCTTCGATGGTGATGATGTGGCCGGTACTATGCTTGCTGCGGTGGTCGATCATCGCCGCCAGGGTCGAGGACTTGCCGGTGCCGGTAGCGCCTACCACCAATATCAGGCCCCGCTTGAGCATCGACAGGCCGCGCAGCGTTTCAGGCAGCTTGAGGTCGTCAAACGTTGGAATACGGCTTTCAATGCGCCGCAGCACCATGGCCGGCAAGCTGCGCTGGAAGAACGCGCTGACGCGGAAGCGGCCGATGTCCCGGGCATGAATGGCGAAGTTGCATTCCCGGCGCTCGGTGAACTCCACGCGCTGGGCTTCGCTCATCAGCCCCAGCACCGCCTCGCGTACCTGTTCGGGGCTCATGGCAGTACGGGTGACGGGCATGATCCTGCCGTGCACCTTGAGCGAGGGCGGCAGGCCGGGGGTGATGAACAGGTCGGAGCCGGATTTGTCGACCATCAAGCGCAACAGCTTCTCGAACTCCATGCCCCACCCTCGCGTCCTGGAAAAACCGCTCCCCCGTCAGCCTAGTCGCGGCTGGCCGGGGTGCCCAGGCAGCCGGTCAGAAGTTGTCGGGCGCCTTGGCCTTCTCGCGGGCGGCATCACGGCCGATCAGGCCCCGGCTGACCAGGTCCTTCAGGCACATGTCCAGGGTCTGCATGCCCAGGGCCCCACCGGTCTGGATGGAGGAATACATCTGCGCCACCTTGTCCTCGCGGATCAGGTTACGAATGGCCGGGGTACCGATCATGATCTCGTGGGCCGCCACCCGGCCGCCGCCGATCTTCTTCAGCAGTGTCTGGGAGATCACCGCCTGCAGCGACTCGGAGAGCATGGAGCGGACCATGGACTTCTCCTCGGCAGGAAACACGTCCACCACACGGTCAATGGTCTTGGCCGCGGAGGTAGTGTGCAGGGTACCGAATACCAGGTGGCCGGTCTCGGCAGCGGTCAGGGCCAGGCGGATGGTTTCCAAGTCACGCATCTCCCCCACCAGGATCACGTCCGGGTCTTCGCGCAGGGCCGAACGCAGGGCGTTGGAGAAGCTCTGGGTGTCACGGTGCACTTCCCGCTGGTTGACCAGGCACTTCTTCGATTCATGGACGAATTCGATGGGGTCCTCGATGGTGAGAATGTGGTGGTGCTTGTTGTTGTTCAGGTAGTCGATCATCGCCGCCAGGGTGGTGGACTTGCCTGAACCGGTGGGGCCGGTGACCAGTACCAGGCCCCGTGGCACGTCGGTAATCTTTCGAAACACATCCCCCATGCCCAGGTCATCCATGGTCAGCACCTTGGAGGGAATGGTACGAAACACCGCGCCGGCGCCGCGGTTCTGGTTGAAGGCGTTGACCCGGAAGCGTGCCACCCCCGGTACTTCGAAGGAGAAGTCGGTTTCCAGGTATTCCTCGAAGTCCTTGCGCTGCTTGTCGTTCATGATGTCGTAGATCAACTCGTGAACGGCCTTGTGGTCCAGCGCGGGCAGGTTGATGCGGCGCACATCGCCGTCCACGCGGATCATCGGTGGCAGGCCGGCCGACAGGTGCAGGTCCGATGCGCCTTGCTTGGCGCTGAAAGCCAGCAACTCAGTAATGTCCATGAGACTCCCCAAATACAGACAAGCAGGTAGAATGCCCCGGACCCCAAGACCCGCTGGCGCAAATTAATGTCCACGATAGCAGACAACGTTTTACGGGTAAGCGCCCGAATTCACGACGCCGCACGGGCCGTGCAGCGCGACCCGGCCAGCATCGGCCTGCTGGCGGTGAGCAAGACCAAGCCGGCCGAGGCTGTTCGCGAGGCGTTCGCCGCCGGAATCGAAGAATTCGGCGAAAATTACCTGCAGGAGGCGTTGGGCAAACAGGCCCAATTGACTGACCTGCCCTTGACTTGGCATTTCATCGGCCCCATTCAGTCAAACAAGACTCGCGCCATCGCCGAGCATTTTGCCTGGGTGCATTCCGTGGACCGCCTGAAAATTGCCCAACGCCTGTCGGAGCAACGTCCGGCCGACCTGCCGCCGCTCAACATCTGCATTCAGATCAACGTCAGCGGCGAAGCCAGCAAGTCCGGCTGTACCCCTGCCGACTTGCCAGCACTGGCTACCGCCATTGCTGCCCTGCCGCGCCTGCGACTGCGCGGGCTGATGGCTATTCCAGAGCCCACCGAGGACCGCGCGGCACAAGACGCGGCCTTTGCCACTGTTCGCACCTTGCAAGAAAGCCTGAACCTGCCACTGGACACTTTATCCATGGGCATGAGCCACGACCTGGAGGCCGCTGTCGCACAAGGCGCCACCTGGGTTCGTATCGGCACTGCCCTGTTCGGCGCCCGCGACTATGGCCAACAGCCGTAGCGCGGGTTCCACCGCAACCTCTCAAGGACCTGTCATGAGCAAAACTCGTATTGCCTTTATCGGCGCCGGAAACATGGCCGCCAGCCTGATCGGCGGCCTGCGTGCCCAGGGCCTGGACGCGGCGCTGATCCGTGCCAGCGACCCGGGTGCCGATACCCGTGCGAAAATCAGCGCCGAGCACGGCATCGAAACCTTCGCCGACAACGCCCAGGCCGTGGAAGGCGCCGACGTCGTGGTGCTGGCGGTCAAGCCCCAAGCCATGAAGGCCGTGTGCGAGGCCCTGCGCCCTGCCCTCACCCAGTCCCAGGTGGTTGTCTCCATCGCCGCCGGTATCACCTGCGCGAGCATGGCCGCCTGGCTGGGCGAACGCCCTATCGTGCGCTGCATGCCCAACACCCCCGCACTGTTGCGTCAAGGCACCAGCGGCCTGTACGCCAACGCCCTGGTCAATGAAGAACAGCGCGGCCAGGCCGAGCAACTGCTGTCGGCCGTGGGCCTGGCCCTGTGGCTGGACGAGGAGCAGCAACTGGATGCCGTCACCGCCGTGTCCGGCAGCGGCCCGGCCTATTTCTTCCTGATGATGGAAGCCATGACCGCCGCCGGCGAGAAGCTGGGCCTGCCCCGTGAAACCGCGGAAAAGCTGACCCTGCAGACCGCCCTGGGCGCTGCGCACATGGCCGTCGCCAGCGATGTCGATGCCGCTGAACTGCGCCGCCGCGTCACCTCACCGGCCGGCACCACCGAGGCCGCCATCAAGTCGTTCCAGGCCAACGGTTTCGAAGCCCTGGTTGAAAAGGCGCTGGGCGCCGCGGCACATCGCTCGGCTGAACTTGCCGAACAACTGGGCAAATAAGGAGCACTGCATGAATGCGATTTCCGGCGCCACGATCTTCGTGGTGCAAACCCTGGTCAGTTTCTACCTGGCCATCGTGCTGTTGCGCTTCGTGCTGCAACTGGTCAAGGCCAACTTCTACAACCCGTTGAGCCAGTTCGCGGTCAAGGCCACCCAGCCGCTGCTCAAGCCGCTGCGCCAGGTGGTGCCAAGCATCGCCGGCCTGGACACCTCGTCCCTGCTGCTGGCCATCGTCATTCAGGCGCTGCTGATGGCCTTCGTGATGATGCTCACCTACGGCACCATCCTGGACCTGCCGCACCTGTTGATCTGGGCGCTGCTGGGGGTGTTCTCGCTGTTCCTGAAGATTTTCTGGGTAGCGATGATCGTCATGGTGATCGTCTCCTGGATCGCCCCGGGCACCCACAACCCGGCCGCCGAACTGGCCTACCAGATCGCCGAGCCGATCCTGGCGCCGTTCCGCCGCATGCTGCCGAACCTGGGCGGCCTGGATATCTCGCCGATCTTTGCCTTCCTGGCCATCCAGGTCATGCAGAGCTTCTTCATGCCCAAGCTGGCTGAAATGGCGCAGATGCCCGATGTGCTCTGGCGTTTGATCTGACGTCGGTGTAACGCCGTTGCCGAGCTTCGCCCGTTCCCGCAAGAGGGGTTGATCGCCCCCTGCGGGAACGGGCGAAGCTCGGGAAAAGGGCGGCACCATTCCATCGCTTGCCGCTAGCCCCCCCGCTCTTTAGACTTACGCCTCATTTATGCGAGAGCAGGGTCGATGTCCACTGTCTTCCCCGAAGATTCCGTCGGTTTAGTCACACCGCAAGTTGCCCATTTCAGCGAGGCCCTGGCCCTGGCCTGCGGCCGGTCGCTCAATGCCTATGACCTGGTCTACGAAACCTACGGCCAGCTCAATGCAACCGCCAGCAACGCGGTGCTGATCTGCCACGCCCTGTCGGGCCACCACCATGCCGCCGGCTACCACTCGGTCGACGACCGCAAACCGGGCTGGTGGGATAGCTGCATCGGCCCCGGCAAGCCAATCGACACCAACCGTTTCTTCGTGGTCAGCCTCAACAACCTCGGCGGTTGCAACGGTTCTACCGGCCCCAGCAGCCTCAACCCGGAAACCGGCAAGCCGTTCGGCGCCGACTTCCCGGTGCTCACCGTGGAGGACTGGGTGCACAGCCAGGCCCGCCTGGCCGACTACCTGGGCATCACCCAATGGGCCGCCGTGGTCGGTGGCAGCCTGGGGGGCATGCAGGCCCAGCAGTGGACCATCACCTACCCGGACCGCGTTCGCCACTGCCTGGCCATTGCCTCGGCGCCCAAGCTGTCGGCGCAGAACATCGCCTTCAACGAAGTGGCACGCCAGGCCATCCTGACCGACCCCGAATTCCATGGTGGCTCGTTCCAGGAAATGGGCGTGATCCCCAAGCGCGGCCTGATGCTGGCGCGCATGGTGGGCCACATCACCTACCTGTCGGACGACTCCATGGGCGAGAAATTCGGCCGGGGCCTCAAGAGCGAGAAGCTCAACTACGACTTCCACAGCGTGGAATTCCAGGTGGAGAGCTACCTGCGCTATCAGGGCGAGGAGTTTTCCGGGCGCTTCGACGCCAACACCTACCTGCTGATGACCAAGGCCCTGGACTACTTCGACCCGGCCGCCAACCATGGCGACGACCTGGCCAAGACTTTCGCGTGCGCCAAGGCCGATTTCTGCGTGATGTCCTTCACCACCGACTGGCGCTTCTCCCCGGCCCGCTCGCGGGAAATCGTCGATGCGCTGATGGCTGCACGCAAAAACGTCTGCTACCTGGAGATCGATGCACCGCAGGGCCACGACGCCTTCCTGATCCCGATCCCCCGGTACCTGAAGGCGTTCAGCAGCTACATGAACCGAATTGCGATCTGAGGAAGCCATGAGAGCCGATCTTGAAATTATCCAGGACTGGATCCCGGCCGGCAGCCGCGTGCTCGACCTCGGTTGCGGTAACGGCGAATTGCTGGCCTGGCTGCGCGACCACAAGCAGGTGACCGGCTATGGCCTGGAAATCGACGCTGACAACATCAACGAGTGCGTGCGCAAGGGCGTCAACGTGGTGGAGCAGGACCTGGACAAGGGCCTGGGCAACTTCGCCAGCAACAGCTTCGACGTGGTGGTCATGACCCAGGCCCTGCAGGCCGTGGAATACCCGGACCGCATCCTCGATGAGATGCTGCGCGTGGGCCGCCAGTGCATCATCACGTTCCCCAACTTCGGCCACTGGCGTTGCCGCTGGTACCTGGCGCGCAACGGCCGCATGCCGGTGTCGGAATTCCTGCCGTACACCTGGTACAACACGCCGAACATCCACTTCTGCACCTTCAAGGACTTTGAAGAGCTGTGCCAGGAGCGCCAGGCCCAGGTACTCGACCGTCTGGCGGTCGACCACCAGCACAGGCATGGCTGGGCCAGCAAACTGTGGCCTAATCTGTTGGGTGAGATCGGCATTTACCGGGTCAACAGCCCGGGCCTGCAGGAGCACCGTCTGGCGGTGTGAACCTGCCTACCCACGGAGAACGATCATGCGCCAGTTCGCTGCCTTCCTGTTCGCCCTGTGCCTGGCCCTTCCCGCCGTGGGGGCCGACGCCGCCAAGGGCAACCGCCAGGAACAGCTGGGCGAGCTGACCGTGCATTACAATGCGATCACGTCGAGCATCCTGCAGCCAGGCATCGCCAAGGCCGCAGGGCTTATGCGCAGCAAGAACCTGGGTGTGCTGAACGTGGCGGTGGAAAAGGCCGGCAAGTCCTTTCCCGCCGCCATCAGTGGCACCGTGACCGGGCCTGAAGGCAAGAAAGAAAACCTGACCTTCACCCAGGTGACCGAGCAGGGCGCCGTTTCCTACGTTACACAGTTCCAGATTCCGCAGGACGCGACCTATACCTTTGACCTCAGCATCAAGGCGGCCGGTGACACCAACCGCCTGAGCTTCGACCAAGAACTCTTTCCGGGCGACTCATGAACTTCACGCAACTCGTGCTGGCCAGCCATAACGCCGGCAAACTCAAGGAACTCCAGGCCATGCTGGGCGGCAGCGTACAGCTGCGCTCGGTGGGCGAATTCAGCCAGGTAGAGCCGGAAGAGACCGGCCTGTCGTTCGTCGAAAATGCCATCCTCAAGGCCCGCAACGCGTCCCGCCTGTCCGGCTTGCCGGCACTGGCCGACGACTCGGGGCTGGCGGTGGACTTTCTCGGCGGCGCCCCAGGCATCTATTCGGCACGCTATGCCGACGGCCAGGGCGACGCAGCCAACAACGCCAAGCTGCTCGATGCGCTGAAGGACGTGCCCGAAGCCGAACGCGGTGCCCAGTTCGTCTGCGTGCTGGCCCTGGTGCGCCACGCCGATGACCCGTTGCCGATTCTGTGCGAAGGCCTGTGGCACGGCCGTATCCTGACCGCCGCCAGTGGCGAACATGGCTTTGGCTACGACCCGCTGTTCTGGGTGCCGGAGCGCGACTGCTCCAGCGCCGAGCTGAGCCCGGCAGAGAAGAACCAGCTCAGCCACCGGGCTCGCGCCATGGCCATTCTGCGTCAACGTCTGGGCCTGGCATGACCACCACCACGCTGTTCGCGGGCGAGGATGGTTTCTCCTCGGTCGCGCCGCGGGCGCCAATGCCCGTGCTGCCACCGCTGGCGCTGTACATCCATATTCCCTGGTGCGTGCGCAAATGCCCGTACTGCGACTTCAACTCCCACGCCGCCAGCCCCGTGCTGCCGGAAGAGGAGTACGTGGACGCCCTGCTGGCCGACCTGGACAATGACCTGCCGGCCACTTACGGTCGCCCGCTGAGCTCTATCTTCTTCGGCGGGGGCACCCCCAGCCTGTTCAGCGCGAAAGCCCTGGGGCGGTTGCTGGAAGGCGTGGAACAGCGCATCCCATTCGCCGCGGACATCGAGATCACCCTGGAGGCCAACCCGGGTACCTTCGAGCAGGAAAAATTCAGCGCCTACCGCAAGCTGGGCATCAACCGCCTGTCCATCGGTATCCAGAGTTTCCAGGAAGCCAAGCTCGAAGCCCTGGGCCGCATCCATACCGGCAGCGAAGCGGTACGTGCTGCCGACATGGCGCGCCAGGCAGGGTTCGACAACTTCAACCTGGACCTGATGCACGGCCTGCCCGACCAGTCCCTGGACGAAGCACTGGACGACCTGCGCCAGGCCATCGCCCTCAAGCCCACGCACCTGTCCTGGTACCAGCTGACCCTGGAGCCCAATACGGTGTTCTGGAACCAGCCGCCCGTGCTGCCCGAGGACGATACCCTGTGGGACATCCAGGAAGCCGGCCAGGCCCTGCTGGCCGAGCACGGTTACGCCCAGTATGAAGTGTCTGCGTATGCACAGCCCGGCAAGGCGGCGCGGCATAACCTCAACTACTGGAGCTTCGGCGATTTCATCGGTATCGGCGCCGGCGCCCACGGTAAGCTCAGCCACCCTGACGGGCGCATCGTTCGCACCTGGAAAACCCGGCTGCCCAAGGACTACCTGAACCCGGCCAAGCCCTTCCAGGCAGGCGAGAAGCTGCTGGCGCTGGACGAACTGCCCTTCGAGTTCCTGATGAACGCCCTGCGCCTGACCCAAGGTGTGGAAGCACGACTTTACCCACAGCGCACCGGGTTGACCCTGGAAAGCCTGGGTGAAGGCCGCCGCCAAGCCGAACAAAAGGGCCTTTTGCAGGTCGAACCGTCGCGCCTGGTTGCCACGCCTCAGGGCCAGTTGTTTCTCAACGACCTGCTGCAGTATTTCTTGATTTAAGGATTGGCCATGGAATTAGTGTTGAACCTGCTCGCTACCGCGTCGCGCTGGAGCCGCGGCAATCTCTCGGAAATCGCCCTGGCGCTGGTGGGTTGCCTGCTGGTGCTGTTTGGCGCCGACATCAAGGCCTGGCTGGATCAGCGGGTGGGCGGCATGGCGGGGGCGTTGCGGGTGCCGGTGATGGCGCTGGTGTGCTGCATTGGCAGCGGCGCGGCGTTGATCTATGCCACCCCGTGGGTGGTGCGCGGGTTGAGCCAGTTCAACAACTACAGCCTGGCGCCGGTGTTGCTGGTGGTGCTGGTGCTGATCGGCGTGGTCGCCGACCGCAAATAATCCGCCGCTTGCTGTGGGGCCGAGCGAGGCTCGGTCCCACAGCAAGCGTGCGAAACGCAGGTCATCAATCGACCTTTTCGAACTTCAGGTCCCACACGCCATGGCCCAGTCGCTCGCCGCGGCGTTCGAACTTGGTGATCGGGCGTTCGGCGGGGCGGGGTACGCACTTGCCGTCTTCAGCCTGGTTGCGGTAACCCGGCGCCACGTTCATCACTTCCAGCATGTACTCGGCATAGGGCTCCCAATCGGTGGCCATGTGCAGCACACCACCGACTTTCAGCTTGCTGCGTACCAGTTCGGCGAACGCCGGCTGGACGATGCGACGCTTGTGGTGGCGGCTCTTGTGCCACGGGTCCGGGAAGAACAGCATCAGGCGGTCGAGGCTGTTGTCCGCGATGCAGCGCTTGAGCACTTCGATGGCGTCGGTGTCGTAGACCCGCAGGTTCTTCAGGCCCTGGGTCAGCACGCCATTGAGCAGCGCACCCACACCCGGGCGGTGCACCTCGATGCCGATGAAGTCGTGCTCCGGGGCGGCGGCGGCCATTTCCAGCAGCGAATGGCCCATGCCGAAGCCGATTTCCACGGTACGCGGGGCGCTGCGACCAAACACCTGGTCATAGTCCACCGGTGCGTCGGCCAGCGGCAGCACGAACAGGGGCGCGCCCTGGTCCAGGCCGCGCTGCTGGCCTTCGGTCATGCGCCCGGCGCGCATCACGAAGCTCTTGATAGCGCGGTGCTGGCGCTGTTCGCCCTCACCCTGCACGTCGTCGTTTTCAGGGTTCGGGGTATCTTGCGGTTCAGTCATGGTGGCTCTTACTTGATCAGACCATCCAGCGGCGATGAGGCGCTGGCATAGAGTTTTTTCGGCATGCGCCCGGCCAGGTAGGCCATGCGGCCAGCAACGATGGCGTGCTTCATGGCCTGGGCCATCAACACCGGGTTCTGTGCGTGGGCGATAGCCGAGTTCATCAGCACCGCCTCGCAGCCCAGTTCCATGGCAATGGTAGCGTCCGACGCGGTACCCACGCCGGCATCCACCAGCACCGGTACCTTGGCTTCTTCCAGGATGATCTGCAGGTTGTAGGGGTTGCAGATACCCAGGCCGGTGCCAATCAGGCCCGCCAGCGGCATCACCGCGATGCAGCCGATCTCGGCCAGTTGGCGGGCGATGATCGGGTCGTCGCTGGTGTACACCATCACGTCAAAACCGTCCTTGACCAGCACTTCGGCGGCTTTGAGGGTCTCGATGACGTTGGGGAACAGGGTTTTCTGGTCGGCCAGCACTTCCAGCTTCACCAGGTTGTGGCCGTCCAGCAGTTCACGGGCCAGGCGGCAGGTACGTACTGCTTCGACCGCATCGTAGCAACCGGCGGTGTTCGGCAGAATGGTGTAACGGTCCGGCGGCAGCACGTCGAGCAGGTTGGGCTCGCCAGGGTTCTGGCCGATGTTGGTGCGGCGCACGGCCACGGTGACGATCTCGGCCCCCGAGGCTTCGATGGCCAGGCGGGTTTCTTCCAGGTCGCGGTACTTGCCGGTACCGACCAGCAGGCGCGATTCGAAGGTACGGCCGGCCAGGATAAACGGCTTGTCGCTAGGCAGATTGCTCATCGTCATTCCTCTCGAGGGTTGAAGGGGTACAGCAGGCGGTGCGCCGCAGCCTAGCCGCCGCCAATGGCATGGACCACTTCAACCTGGTCGCCTTCGCGCAGGGCAGTGGCTTCGTGCTGGCTGCGCGGCACGATGTCCAGGTTCAGCTCTACCGCGACCCGGCGGCCGGTCAGCTCGAGGCGGGTCAGCAGCGCCGCGACGGTTTCGCCGTCGGGCAATTCAAAGGGTTCACCGTTCAACTGAATGTGCATGCAGGCAGCAGCCATCATTTCAAAGGGGGCCAGCATTCTAGCCCGTTCGCCGCCCACCACCAACACAAACCCGGCCCATTCGTCTCAGGCCTTGCCCAGCTTCCATGCCGCCATGCCCAGGCAAGCCCAACCCACCAGGAACGCCAGGCCGCCAAACGGGGTGATCACACCGAACAAGCGCACGCCGCTGAGGGTGAGCGCATAGAGGCTGCCGGAAAACAGCACGATACCGATGCAGAACATCACCGCTGCGGCATTCACCAGCCGGCCCGGTACCTGCACGCTCAAGACCGCCACTGCCAGCAAGGCCAGGGCGTGAATCAGCTGATAGTTCACGCCGGTATGGAACACTGCCAGGTAATCGCTGCTCAAACGGTCCTTGAGGCCATGGGCGGCGAACGCGCCAAGCCCTACCCCGGTAAACCCGAAAAAGGCAGCCAGCATGAGAAATTGTCGCAGCATTGACGAACTCCGGTTCGATAGCACAGGGTCTGTATAATGGCCCGCTCACTGCATCCGGCCAAGTCATCCATGCTGAGTTCGATTTTCACCCTGCTGCGCAAAGTGGCACTCTGGTTCATCGTCGGCAGCATCCTGCTGGTGGTGCTGTTTCGCTTCGTGCCGCCGCCCGGGACGATGCTGATGGTGGAGCGCAAGATCGAGTCCTGGGTGGACGGTGAACCCATCGACCTGCAACGCAGTTGGCGGCCTTACGGGGAGATCTCCGATTCGCTGAAGATCGCCGTCATTGCCGGCGAAGACCAGCGCTTTGCCCAGCATTGGGGGTTTGATTTCGACGCCATGCAGGCTGCCTTCCTGCACAACGAGCGCGGCGGCTCCATTCGCGGCGCCAGCACCCTCAGCCAGCAAGTGTCCAAGAACCTGTTCCTGTGGTCCGGCCGCAGCTATTTTCGCAAAGCGCTGGAAGCCTGGTTCACCGCCCTGATCGAGACCTTCTGGTCCAAGCAGCGGATTCTGGAGGTGTACCTCAACAGTGTGGAATGGGACGACGGCGTGTTTGGCGCCGAAGCGGCGGCGCGCCACCACTTCGGCACAAGCGCTGGCGCCTTGTCGGCACAGCAGGCCAGCCTGCTGGCCGCCGTGCTGCCCAACCCCCGGGTATGGAGCGCCAGCCACCCAAGCAACTACGTGGCCCGCCGGGCCGGGTGGATTCGCAAGCAGATGGGGCAATTGGGCGGCGATGCGTACCTGACCGACCTCAACCACTCGCGCAGTGCAACGCCCTGGGCTATGTGACTGCATTCCCTATCAATCGCGCCTGCGGGGGTGCCTGATACTGCGCGGCGAGTGGGACGCGGCCGGGTCCGCTGCTACAGGTTAGTCGGCGCGACTTCAGGCGTGCCGTGAATGTAAAAAGCCCCGGCACTTGGCCAGGGCTTTTCGTTTCAGCGGGCTGATCAGGCGGCGATGGACACCTTCAGCTTGTTCATCGCGCTTTTTTCCAGCTGGCGGATACGCTCGGCCGACACGTTGTACTTCTCGGCCAGCTCATGCAGCGTGGCTTTTTCCTCGGCCAGCCAGCGCTGGTAGAGAATGTCACGGCTGCGGTCGTCCAGTACTTCCAGGGCCTGGTGCAGGTTGCTGTTGGAGCTGTCGCTCCAATCGGCATCCTCCAGCTGACGCGCCGGGTCGTAACGGTGGTCCTCCAGGTAATTGGCTGGCGATTGGAAGGCACTGTCGTCGTCCGCTTCCGCGGCCGGGTCGAAGGCCATGTCCTGACCGGTCAGGCGGCTTTCCATCTCGCGCACTTCACGCGGCTCCACGCCCAGGCTTTCGGCCACACGGTGGACTTCCTCGTTGTTCAGCCAGGCCAGGCGCTTCTTCTGGCTGCGCAGGTTGAAGAACAACTTGCGCTGGGCCTTGGTGGTCGCGACCTTGACGATGCGCCAGTTGCGCAGGATGAACTCGTGGATTTCCGCCTTGATCCAGTGCACGGCAAAGGACACCAGGCGTACGCCCATTTCCGGGTTGAAACGCTTCACGGCCTTCATCAGGCCGACGTTGCCTTCCTGGATGAGGTCGGCCTGTGCCAGGCCATACCCCGAATAGCTGCGTGCGATGTGCACGACGAAACGCAGGTGGGCGAGCACCATCTGCCGAGCCGCCCCAAGATCCTGCTCATAGTAGAGACTCTCGGCCAGTTCACGCTCCTGCTCCGGCGTCAGCAGTGGAATGCTGTTCACCGTGTGCACATAGGCTTCCAGGTTCTGACCCGGGACCAAGGCATACGCAGGTTGCAAAGAAGTGGTCATACGAAAAAACCTCCGACTCACGAATTTGTGCATTAAAGCACAGACGCATAGACCGGGAACCGCGAAACAAGTTCCCTAAAGTTAATTTCACCAAAGGTCAATGCTGGCAAACAAATATTACCAAAAATTACCGCGGAGCCAGCTCGCGCAAATGCCGCGCCACTGCGATCCACGCACCGATATACCCCAACAACAGGGCACCAAGCAAGAGGGACAGACCATCGGATGATGGCACCCCGGCCAGGGCAAAGTCACTGCCATACAGCCCGGAGAGCCCTACCACGGCGTCATTCAGCCAGTTCAGGCCGAAAGCCAGCACGCCCCAGGCGAAAACCCCACCGCCCAAGCCATAAATCGCCCCCATGTACAGAAACGGCCTACGCACGTAGGCGTCAGTGCCCCCCACTAACTTGATGACCTCGATTTCCGTGCGCCGGTTCTCGATGTGCAGACGAATGGTATTACCCACCACCAGCAACAGCGCCGACACCAACAGCACGGTCAGGCCGAAGACAAAACGGTCACCCAGCTTGAGAATGGCCGCCAGGCGCTCCACCCACATCAGGTCCAGTTGGGCCTGCTGCACCTTGGGCAGCTCGGCCAGTTGTCCCCGCAGGGCTTCCAGCGCGGCCTTGTCGATCTCCAGCGGGGTCACCACCACCACGCCCGGCAACGGGTTGTCGGGCAGTTCCTTGAGCGCCTCGCCCAGGCCGGACTGTTGCTGGAACTCGGTGAGGGCCTTGTCCTTGTTGATGAACTCGGCATCGGCGACGCCACTCAGGCCTTTGATCTGGGTCACCAGGGCTTCGCCGTCGCGGTCGCTGGCATTCATGTCCAGGTACAGCGAAATCTGCGCCGCGCGCTGCCATGAGCCGCCCAGGCGCTCGACGTTCTTGAGCAACAGCGACAGGCCCATGGGCAGGCTCAGGGCGACCGCCATCACCAGGCAGGTGAAGAAACTGCCGATGGGTTGCTTGCCCAGGCGCCGCAGGCTGTCTTGCAGGCTGGCGCGGTGGCTTTCCAGCCAGGCCTTGAACAGGGTGGCGAAGTCCGGACCGTCGTCTTCCTCGTGGGGTTTCTTCTTCGGCGGCAACGGGTCGGCGTTCTTCGGGGCCACGCGGTCGGCCACTTTGGGGCTACGGGTGCCAGTCATTCCGCGGCCTCCCCGTCACCGATGAGGCGCCCGCGCTGCAAGGTCAGCATGCGATGGCGCATGCGCGCGATCAGGGCCAGGTCGTGGCTGGCGATCAGCACACTGGTGCCCAGCCGGTTGATGTCTTCGAATACACCCATGATCTCCGCAGCCAGGCGTGGGTCGAGGTTACCGGTCGGCTCGTCCGCCAGCAGCAAGGCTGGCCGGTGGACGATGGCCCGGGCGATACCGACCCGCTGCTGCTGGCCGGTGGACGATGGCCCGGGCGATACCGACCCGCTGCTGCTGGCCGGTGGACGATGGCCCGGGCGATACCGACCCGCTGCTGCTGGCCGGTGGACGATGGCCCGGGCGATACCGACCCGCTGCTGCTGGCCGGTGGACGATGGCCCGGGCGATACCGACCCGCTGCTGCTGGCCGGTGGACGATGGCCCGGGCGATACCGACCCGCTGCTGCTGGCCGGTGGACGATGGCCCGGGCGATACCGACCCGCTGCTGCTGGCCGGTGGACGATGGCCCGGGCGATACCGACCCGCTGCTGCTGGCCGGTGGACGATGGCCCGGGCGATACCGACCCGCTGCTGCTGGCCGGTGGACGATGGCCCGGGCGATACCGACCCGCTGCTGCTGGCCGGTGGACGATGGCCCGGGCGATACCGACCCGCTGCTGCTGGCCGGTGGACGATGGCCCGGGCGATACCGACCCGCTGCTGCTGGCCGGTGGACGATGGCCCGGGCGATACCGACCCGCTGCTGCTGGCCGGTGGACGATGGCCCGGGCGATACCGACCCGCTGCTGCTGGCCGGTGGACGATGGCCCGGGCGATACCGACCCGCTGCTGCTGGCCGGTGGACGATGGCCCGGGCGATACCGACCCGCTGCTGCTGGCCGGTGGACGATGGCCCGGGCGATACCGACCCGCTGCTGCTGGCCGGTGGACGATGGCCCGGGCGATACCGACCCGCTGCTGCTGGCCGGTGGACGATGGCCCGGGCGATACCGACCCGCTGCTGCTGGCCGGTGGACGATGGCCCGGGCGATACCGACCCGCTGCTGCTGGCCGGTGGACGATGGCCCGGGCGATACCGACCCGCTGCTGCTGGCCGGTGGACGATGGCCCGGGCGATACCGACCCGCTGCTGCTGGCCGGTGGACGATGGCCCGGGCGATACCGACCCGCTGCTGCTGGCCGGTGGACGATGGCCCGGGCGATACCGACCCGCTGCTGCTGGCCGGTGGACGATGGCCCGGGCGATACCGACCCGCTGCTGCTGGCCGGTGGACGATGGCCCGGGCGATACCGACCCGCTGCTGCTGGCCGGTGGACGATGGCCCGGGCGATACCGACCCGCTGCTGCTGGCCGGTGGACGATGGCCCGGGCGATACCGACCCGCTGCTGCTGGCCGGTGGACGATGGCCCGGGCGATACCGACCCGCTGCTGCTGGCCGGTGGACGATGGCCCGGGCGATACCGACCCGCTGCTGCTGGCCGGTGGACGATGGCCCGGGCGATACCGACCCGCTGCTGCTGGCCGGTGGACAGGTCACCAGGGAACAGCTCGGCCTTGTCGGACAGGGCCACGCGTTCCAGCGCCGAATCCACGCGCTTGGCGATCTCGGGCTTGGACAGCCCGAGTATCTGCAGCGGCAGGGCGACGTTGTTGAACACCGTACGGTCGAACAGCAACTGGTGGTTCTGGAACACCACGCCGATCTGGCGGCGCAGGAACGGGATCTGCGCATTGCTGATCTGGCCCAGGTCCTGGCCGGCCAGCAGCAGCTTGCCGGAGGTGGGACGTTCCATGGCCAGCAGCAGGCGCAGCAGGGTACTTTTACCGGCACCGGAGTGGCCGGTGACAAACAGAAACTCGCCACGACGTACTCGAAAGCTCAGCTCATGCAAGCCGACGTGTCCGTTCGGATAGCGCTTACCGACCTGTTCGAAACGAATCATGAACGCTCCCGCTCGGCAAACAGTGCCTGGACAAAGGGTTCTGCTTCAAAGGTACGCAAATCGTCGATGCCTTCGCCCACGCCGATATAGCGAATAGGCAGGCCGAACTGCTTGGCCAGGGCGAAGATCACCCCACCCTTGGCGGTGCCGTCCAGCTTGGTCAGCGCCAGGCCGGTCAGGGCCACGGTCTGGTTGAACTGCTTGGCTTGGTTGATGGCGTTCTGGCCGGTACCCGCGTCGAGCACCAGCAGCACTTCGTGAGGCGCGTCGGCGTCGAGCTTGCCGATCACCCGGCGAACCTTTTTCAGTTCTTCCATCAGGTTGTCTTTGGTGTGCAGGCGGCCAGCGGTGTCGGCGATCAACACATCGATGTTACGGGCCTTGGCAGCCTGCACGGCGTCGAAGATCACCGAGGCCGAGTCGGCGCCGGTGTGCTGGGCGATGACCGGAATCTTGTTGCGCTCGCCCCACACCTGCAGTTGTTCCACGGCGGCGGCACGGAAGGTATCGCCGGCGGCCAGCATGACTTTCTTGCCTTCCAGTTGCAGCTTCTTGGCCAGCTTGCCGATGGTGGTGGTCTTGCCGGCACCGTTGACGCCTACCACCAGGATCACGAACGGCTTGTTCTGCGAGGCGATCTTCAATGGCTGCTCGACCGGGCGCAGCAGGTCGGTGAGCTCGCCCTGCAGCGACTTGTACAGCGCGTCGGCATCGGCCAGCTGCTTGCGGGCAACCTTCTGGGTCAGGTTCTGCACGATCAGCGAGGTAGCCTCGACGCCGACATCGGCGGTCAACAGGCGGGTCTCGATCTCTTCGAGCAGGTCGTCATCGATGTTTTTCTTGCCCAGGAACAGGAACGACATGCCCTCGCCCAGGCTGGCGCTGGTCTTGGCCAGGCCTTGCTTGAGGCGGGCAAAGAAGCCGACCTTGTTGCCGGCGTCAGCCTGGCCAGCGGGTTCCGGCTGGGGCTCAGGCTCGGGAGCTGGCTGCGGCGCGGGCACCGCCACTGGCGCCGGGGCAGAGGCCACTGGCGCCGGGGCCGGCTCTGGAATGGGCTGCGGCAGCACTTCGGCAACGGGCGCTTGAACTGGCGCCGGCTCGGGCTCGGCGGCGACAGGCGCAGGGACCGTTTCAGGGACCACAACGGGCGCGACCACCGGCTCGGCCCGTTCGAGAACGGGCTCGATGACCGGCTCGACGACGGGGGCCACCCCTTCAGCTACCGGCGCGATCGGCGGCGGTGCGTGGGGTTCCAGGTCTGGCACCAGGGCCACCGGCTCTTCCGGCACTGGCAGCACCAGGCCGGCCGGCGCGGGGGCGGCAGTTGGCTCGGGCTCGGCCACTGCCTGGGGCGCAGGCGCCAGCGCTGGCTCGGACGCTACCTCGACGGGGAGCTCGGGAGCCACGGTTTCAGGGGCTTTGGGCTGCTCGACCGCTTCTTGCTGCGGCTTTTTGCGCAGCCAGCCGAACAGGCCTTTCTTCTCGGGGGACTTTTTGTCGTCGTTGGAACCAAACATGGAGGACGGCTATCTCAAGGTAGCGACGCGCCAATGCGGCGCCTCAGGAAATTCTAATAACGCAGAACAGACTGTATTTTTCCCGGCTCGTTCATGCGCAACATTTTGTAGAGAGCCCGCAGGCCATTCTCTGCAACCAGGCATGGTCGCCAGGTAACCGGATCAGTATCCTAGCACCTCCTCGCCCGTGGACGCTAAGACCAAGCGGGCAGTCCGACAGGTTAAAAAACGAATGAATGCTCTAGCCCGCCGTGCCGCCGGCCTGCTGCTCAGCTCGGTTTGTCTGCCTTTTGCAGCCCTCGCCGCCGATCCCCAACCCACCACCGAGTTCACCCTGGACAACGGCCTGAAGGTCGTGGTGCGCGAAGACCACCGGGCGCCGGTGGTGGTTTCGCAGATCTGGTACAAGGTCGGCTCCAGCTACGAAACCCCTGGCCAGACCGGCCTGTCCCACGCCCTGGAACACATGATGTTCAAGGGCAGCGAGAAACTCGGCCCGGGCGAAGCCTCGCGGGTGCTGCGCGACCTGGGCGCCGAGGAAAACGCCTTCACCAGCGACGACTACACCGCCTTCTACCAGGTGCTGGCCAAGGACCGACTGCCTGTGGCCATGGAGCTGGAAGCCGACCGCATGGCCACCCTGAAACTGCCGGCCGACGAATTCAGCCGCGAGATCGAGGTGATCAAGGAAGAGCGGCGCATGCGCACCGACGACAAGCCAAATGCCAAGGCCTTCGAGCTGTTCAAGGCCATGGCCTACCCGGCCAGCGGCTACCACACGCCGACCATCGGCTGGATGGCTGACCTGGACCGCATGAAGATCGAAGAACTGCGCGACTGGTACAAGGCGTGGTATGTGCCCAACAACGCCACCCTGGTCGTGGTGGGCGACGTCACCCCCGACCAGGTCAAGGCGCTGGCCCAGCGTTTCTTCGCTGGTATCGCCCGGCGTGCCACGCCACCGAGCAAGATCCCGCTGGAACTGGCAGAGCCGGGCGAGCGGCAGATCACCGTGCACGTGAAAACCGAACTGCCCAGCGTGGTCTACGGCTTCAACGTGCCAGGCCTGGCCACCGCCACCACCCCCCGCGACGCCCAGGCCCTGCGCCTGATCTCGGCGCTGCTGGACGGCGGTTACAGCGCACGCCTGTCCACGCAGTTGGAACGCGGCGAAGAACTGGTCACCGGCGCTTCGGCCAGCTACAACCCATTCACCCGCGGCGACAGCCTGTTCATGCTATCGGGTACGCCCAATACCCAGAAGAAAAAGACCCTCGCCGACGTCGAGAAAGGCTTCTGGCGCCTGCTGGATGAACTCAAGACCAAGCCGCCGACCGCTGACGAACTCGAACGCGTGCGCGCCCAGGTCATTGCCGGCCTGGTCTACGAGCGCGACTCCATCAGCAGCCAGGCCACCACCATCGGCCAACTGGAAACCGTGGGCCTGTCGTGGAAGCTGATGGACACCGAACTGGATGACATCAAGAGCGTCACCCCCCAGGACATCCAGAACGCTGCCCGCACCTATTTCACCCGGTCACGCCTGAGCGTCGCCCACGTATTGCCAGAGGAATCGGCGCATGAATAAGCGCATTCAACCCCGCCGCGCCCTGCTGGGCGCCGCGCTGATGGCGGCGCTGATGGCCGGCCAGGCCATGGCCGACACCGCCGGCGCGCCTGCCCAGCCGCTGGACAAGCTGCAGACCCTGAAGGAAATGGACACCAAGGCGCCCAGCCACCGGATGATGGACATCCAGACCTGGCAGACCGCCGCCGGCTCCAAGGTGATGTTCGTCGAGGCCCGGCAGTTGCCCATGTTCGACCTGCGCCTGACCTTCGCCGCCGGCAGCAGCCAGGACCAGAAGAGCCCCGGCATCGCCCTGCTCACCAACGCCATGCTCAACGAAGGCGTGGCCGGCAAGAACGTCGAGGCCATCGCCCAGGGCTTCGAAGGCCTGGGCGCCGACTTCGGCAATGGCGCCTACCGCGACATGGCCGTGGCCTCGCTGCGCAGCCTGAGCGCCAGCGACAAGCGCGAACCGGCGCTCAAGCTGTTCGCCGAGGTGGTGGGCAAGCCGACTTTCCCAGCCGACTCCATGGCACGCATCAAGAACCAGTTGCTGGCCAGCTTCCAGTACCAGAAGCAGAACCCTGGCAAACTGGCGGGCAATGAACTGTTCAGCCGCCTCTACGGCGACCACCCGTACGCGCACCCCAGCGACGGCGACGCCAAGTCCATCGCCGCCATTAACGCTCAACAGCTCCGGGCCTTCCACAACCGCGCCTACGCGGCGGGCAACGCCGTGATCGCCATCGTCGGCGACCTGTCCCGGGACGAAGCGGCAAAAATCGCCGAACAGGTGTCCTCGGCGCTGCCCAAGGGCCCGGCGCTGCCACACATGCCTGACCCACAGGCACCGAAGGCCGGCCTGACCCATATCGAATTTCCCTCCAAGCAGACCACCATGCTGCTCGCCGAACTGGGCATTCAGCGTGACGACCCGGACTATGCCGCCCTGTCGCTGGGCAACCAAATCCTCGGTGGCGGTACCTTCGGTACCCGCCTGATGAGCGAAGTACGCGAGAAACGCGGCCTCACCTACGGTATCTACTCGGGCTTCACCCCGATGCAGGCCCGCGGCCCCTTCTCGATCAGCCTGCAGACCCGCGCCGAACTCAGCGAGGGCACCCTGGGGCTAGTGCAGGACATCCTGCGCGACTACCTGAAAAACGGCCCTACCCAGGAGGAACTGGACAACGCCAAGCGTGAACTGGCCGGTAGTTTCCCGCTTTCCACCGCCAGCAACGCGAGCATCGTTGGGCAATTGGGGGCCATTGGCTTCTATAATCTGCCCCTGAGCTTTCTGGAAGACTTCATGCAGCAGTCGCAGAGCCTGACGGTCGACCAGGTGAAGGCGGCACTCAACCGCCACCTGGATGCCGACAAGCTGGTGATCGTCACCGCCGGCCCCACCGTGCCCCAGAAGCCATTGCCACCCCCTACAGACAAACCCCAGGAACAACCCATGGGCGTTCCGGAGCATTAATGGCCAATCCTTCTGCAAAACCTGTGAAACACAACGGCCAGGGCCAGCTGCGCATCATTGGCGGCCAATGGCGCAGCCGCAAGCTGAGCTTTCCCGACGGCCCGGGCCTGCGCCCCACGCCGGACCGGGTGCGTGAAACCCTGTTCAACTGGCTGGCGCCCCATGTCGAAGGCGCCAAGGTGCTGGACCCGTTCTGCGGCAGCGGCGCGCTGTACCTGGAGGCCTTGTCGCGCGGCGCCAGCATGGGCCTGGCCCTGGACAGCAACGCCCAGGCCATCGTCAGCCTGCGCAGCAACCTGGACCTGCTCAAGTGCGGCACCGGCCAGTTGCTGCAAAGCGATGCACTGCGCTACCTGGAGACCCAGGCGGCCAGCGCGTTCAACATGGTGTTCCTCGACCCACCGTTCCACCAGAACCTGCTGGCGCCTGCCTGCGAGTTGCTGGAAACCCGTGGCTGGTTGAGCGAAGGGGCCTGGGTGTACACCGAGAGCGAAACACCGCCTTCGGCATCGGGGCTGCCGCAGAACTGGCGGTTGCATCGGGAGAAGAAGGCCGGCCAGGTGTATTACGCGCTCTGGCAGCGTGGCTGAAAGCTCGTCAACGCTGCCGGCAAAATCCCGACACACCTTCCTCCAATCATGGCACCCTACGCCAGTAATTGGAGGAAGAAACACCCGTGGACACGTCTACCGCGCAACCCGTTGCGCCTTTCCGCCCCGCCCGGGGCTTCGGCAACCCGCACCTGCAAACGCTCTGGGGCCCCACACTGCGCCGCCAGCCTGCACTGGTGCGTGAACGGCAACGCCTGTGGCTGGCCGACGGCGACTTCATGGACCTGGACTGGCACGGGCCCCATAGCCCCGATAGCCCGCTGGTACTGGTGCTGCACGGCCTGACCGGCTCTTCCAACTCCCACTATGTGGTGGGCCTGCAGCGTGCATTGGCCGCGCAAGGCTGGGCCAGCGTGGCGGTCAACTGGCGAGGCTGCTCGGGCGAGCCCAACCTGCTGGCGCGCAGTTACCACTCCGGCAGCAGCGAAGACCTGGCGGAAGTCATCGACCACCTGCACCGCCATCGCCCCATGGCGCCACTGTTCGCCGTCGGCTATTCCCTGGGCGGCAACATTCTGCTCAAGCACCTGGGCGAAGCGGGCAGCGCCAGCCAACTGCAAGGCGCCGTGGCGGTGTCAGTACCTTTCCGCCTGGACCAGTGCGCGGACCGTATCGGGCTGGGTTTTTCCAAGGTCTACCAGGCGCATTTCATGCGCGAGATGCTCGCCTACGTGAAAGACAAGCAGCGACGCTTCCAGCACGACGGCAGGCAGGACGGCCTGGCCACGCTGAGCAACCTGGGCCCGCTGAAGAATTTGCGTACCTTCTGGGACTTCGACGGCAAGGTCACCGCGCCGCTCAACGGCTTCACGGATGCCCACGACTACTACCGTCGTTCTTCCAGCGGTTACTACCTGGCGCACAACCATACGCCAACCCTGATCATCCAGGCCGAAGACGACCCCTTCGTGTTCCGTCACAGCCTGCCGCAGCCGGGCGAGTTGTCCGCCAGCACCACCTTCGAGCTGCATGAGCACGGCGGGCATGTGGGCTTTGTCGACGGGCGCCTCGGCAAGCCGGGTTACTACCTGGAACGGCGCATCCCGCAGTGGCTGATGGGGCTGGCGTGATGACCGGCAAGGCGGGTGAATCCATCCACTTCTGGCAGGCACCCCCCTTGGCGGGTGTGGAGTTGCTGTCGGCACGCTACATCGAACAACGCTTCGTGCCCCATGTGCATGACGGCTTCGTGATCGGCATGATCGTCGACGGCGCCCAGCGCTATCGCTATCGCGGCGCTGACCACCTTGCACCACGGGGTACTCTGGTGCTGATCAACCCGGATGAGGTGCACACCGGCAGCAAGGGCCACGACCAAGGCTGGCTGTACCGGGCTTTCTACCCGCATAACACCCGGCTCGACAGCCTGATGCAAGAGCTGGACATCAGCACCTGCGCTACCCATGCGTTCAGTGAAACCCTGTACCGCGACCCCGACCTGGTCGCCGGTTTCCACCACCTGCACCGGCTGCTGGAAAACGCAAGCGAAGCGCTGGAACAGCAGACCTTGTGGCGGGAAATGATGCTGGCGCTGTTCGCCCGTCACGCCAAGCTGCGCCTGCCCGGCGAAGCAGGCCGCGAGCCCAGGGCGATCGCCCGGGCCAAGGAGCTGCTGCTGACGCATCTGGCCGAGCCACCTTCACTTGAAGCACTGGCCGAGGCCGTGCACCTGTCACCGTTCCACTTCGCCCGCTGTTTTCGCAAGGCCACTGGCCTGCCACCCCACGCCTGGCTGATGCAACAGCGCCTAGCCCGCGCCCGCGCCTTGCTGCGTGACGGCTGCCTGCCGGTGCAGGTGGCCATGCAACTGGGGTTCGCCGACCAGAGCCACCTGAGCCGGCAATTCAAGAAAGTCTACGGGGTGGGCCCCCGTGCCTACCGTGACGCTGGGGGTCAGTCGCCGGTAGCCAGTGGGCGCTGAGGGTCGGTGATCCACTCGCTCCAGGAACCGGCGTACAGCGGCGCCAGCGGGTAGCCCGCCAGGCACAGGGCGAACAGGTTATGACAGGCCGTTACCCCGGAGCCGCAATAGGCCACCAGCGATTCCACCGGCCGCCCGGCCAATCTGCTCGCGAAGCGCTGCTTGAGCTCGTCCACGGGCAGAAAGCACCCATCGGCCCCCAGGTTGTCCGTAAATGCCGCGCACTGGGCACCCGGAATGTGCCCGGCTACCGGGTCGATGGGTTCCACTTCACCCCGGAAACGCGGCAGTGCCCGAGCATCGAGCAACGTCAGGTCGGCCTGGCCCAGGCGCTCCTGCAACTGCCTGGCGGTTACCAGCAGGCTGGGGTCCGGCTTGCCATGCAGGTGGCCCGCCGTGTGACCCGGGGCATCCAGGCTCAAGGGCAAACCAGCCGCATGCCAGGCCTTCAGGCCACCATCGAGAATCGCGACGCCATTGCGCTTGCCCAGCCATGCCAGCAACCACCAGGCGCGGGCCGCGAAAGCACCCGGGCCGTCGTCGTACAGCACCACGTTACTGTCGGCGCTGATGCCCCAATGCTGGAAGCGCTCCAGCAGGCGGCCCGGCTCGGGCAGAGGGTGGCGCCCGGTCACCCCTTTCACCACTCGGCCACTGAGGTCACGCTCCAGGTCGGCGAAATGCGCGCCGGCGATGTGCCCTTCGGCATAGCTGCGCTGGCCGTAGTCGGGGTCTTCAAGGGCAAAACGACAATCCAGTACCACCAGCGAGGGCTGCTCAAGCTGAGCAGCCAGTTGCCGGGGGGTGATCAATTGCGCGATGGGCATGGCAGCCTCCCTGGAATCATGAACGAAAACACGTGTGGGCTGGCAGCTTAGTCCGGCTGTTCCAGCGCCTGGTTCAGTGATACATGAAACTCGCTGCACAGGGCATCCACGGCCGCCTGATAAGGCGGTGCCACGTACCCGAGTTCCAGCACCAGTACTTGATAGACACCACGACGCACGGCCTCTTCGCTCAAATGCGTGGCGTTTTCCCGCGTGGTACACAGGAAACGCACCCACGAGCTGAGAATGATCCAGGCGTTGAGGGTAACCGCTTCGATCTGGGCATCGTTCATGCGCAGGATGCCGGCCTCGACGAAACCCTTGTAGATGAGCTGCCCCTGCACCATGCAGCGCTGGGAAAAACGCCGATAGCGTTCCGCCAGATCCGGATCGCTGTCCAGCAAGTGCTCCAGGTCACGGTGCAGGAAGCGGTAGTTCCACATGGCCGCCAGCACGGCCCGCAGGTAGCGGCCCTTGTCTTCCACCGTAGCCGAGCGCCCGGCCGGCGGCCGCAGGAAACCGTCCACCAGCGCCTGGTACTGGTCGAAGAGTACGCTGATGATTTCCTGCTTGTTGGCGAAATGGTAGTAGAGGTTGCCGGGCGAAATTTCCATATGCGCGGCAATGTGGTTGGTGCTGACACTGCGCTCGCCTTGCTGGTTGAACAACTCCAGACTGTGCTGAACGATGCGCTCGCGGGTCTTGGGGCGTGCAGCCATGTGCTGTTCCTGGCCATGGTCTTGAATGATGCGACCAGTGTAACAGTTCAGTAATCTAGAGTATAAACTCTAGAATCAGAACAGAAATGGAGCCTTCCATGTCGGCCCAACTGCACGAACAGCCCGATGCCTTCGCCTTGCTGGAGCCTTTGTTCCTGGAGCAGCGCCAGGCCTTCGCCAGCAACCCGATGCCCCCTGCCGCCCAACGTCGCCAATGGCTGAAAAGCCTGCGCGAACTGTTGGTCAGCGAGCAGCAGGCGTTGATCGAGGCCCTGCGCAGCGATTTCGGCAACCGCAGCGCCGACGAGACGCTTCTGGCCGAACTGCTGCCCAGCCTGCAAGGCATCCAGTACGCCAGCCGCCACCTCAAAGGCTGGATGAAAGCCTCGCGGCGCAAGGTGGGCCCGGCATTCCAGCCGGCCTCGGCCAAGGTGGTGTATCAGCCACTGGGCGTGGTGGGCGTGATCGTACCGTGGAACTACCCACTGTTCCTGGCGATGGGCCCCTTGGTTGGCGCCCTGTCGGCCGGCAACCGGGTGATGCTCAAGCTCAGTGAAGCCACGCCCGCCACCGGCTTGCTGCTCAAGCGCTTGCTGGAGCGCGTGTTTCCCACCGATCTGGTGTGCGTGGTGCTGGGTGAGGCTGACACAGGCATGGCCTTCTCGCGCCTGCCGTTCGACCATTTGCTGTTCACGGGTGCCACCAGCATCGGCCGGCAGGTCATGCGGGCTGCCGCCGACAATCTGACCCCGGTGACCCTGGAGCTGGGCGGCAAGTCCCCCGCCATCGTCAGCCACGATGTACCGCTCAAGGATGCCGCCGAACGCATCGCCTTCGGCAAGACCCTGAACGCGGGGCAGACCTGCGTGGCGCCCGACTATGTGCTGGTACCCCGCGAGCGGGTGAACGCGTTCGTGGAAGCCTATCGCCAGGCAGTCTTGAGTTTTTATCCACAGCTAGAGGGCAACCCCGACTACACCTCGATCATCAACGACCGACAGTTGGCTCGCCTCAACCGTTATCTGGATGACGCCCGGGCCAAGGGCGCCCAGGTCGTTGACCTGTACCCAGCGCAGCAGCATCCTGGGCGTTGCCTGGCACCCCTGGTGCTGCTGGGCGTGAACGAAGAGATGACGGTGATGCAGGACGAGATTTTCGGCCCCTTGTTGCCCATCGTTCCCTATCAGCACCTCGACGAGGCCCTGGCTTACGTCAACGCCCGCCCGCGCCCCCTGGCGCTTTACTACTTCGGCTATGACAAGGGCGAGCAGCAGCGGGTGCTAGAGCATACCCATTCCGGCGGGGTCTGCCTGAACGACACGCTGCTGCACGTGGCCCAGGATGATCTGCCCTTCGGCGGTGTGGGGCCATCAGGCATGGGACACTACCATGGTCATGAAGGTTTTCTGACCTTCAGCAAGGCCAAGGGTGTGCTGGCAAAGCAGCGGTTCAATGCCGCCAGGGTCATTTACCCACCCTATGGGAAAGCACTGCAGAAGCTGGTTTACCGGTTGTTTATCCGGTAGGCCCACGGGTTTTGCAGCCCTTGGGAAAAGCTCGCCGGCAAGCCAGCGACCGCGAGCAAGAGCTAGCAATCAGGTTGGCGCAAAGGTGTCTATAGTCCCTTATACCCTGAACACCGACTTGGCCGACCGGGATTGCTGCGATACCATCCCAGTCCCCAACGGATTCCCGCCAGGACGACGCGATGAACCGAGTGTTGTACCCAGGTACCTTCGACCCCATCACCAAGGGTCACGGCGATCTGGTCGAACGCGCCTCGCGCCTGTTCGACCACGTGGTCATTGCGGTGGCCGCCAGCCCCAAGAAAAACCCGCTGTTCCCGCTGGAACAACGAGTTGAACTGGCGCGCGAGGTCACCAAGCATCTGCCCAACGTCGAGGTGGTCGGCTTTTCCACGCTGCTGGCGCATTTCGCCAAGGAGCAGGGAGCCAATGTATTGCTGCGTGGCCTGCGCGCCGTGTCGGACTTCGAATACGAGTTCCAGCTGGCCAACATGAACCGCCAGCTGGCCCCGGACGTGGAGAGCCTGTTCCTCACCCCATCGGAGCGCTATTCGTTCATTTCCTCGACGCTGGTCAGGGAAATAGCGGCCCTGGGCGGCGATATCACCAAGTTCGTGCACCCTGCGGTCGCCGAAGCCCTGACCCAGCGCTTCAAGAAGTAAACCGCCGGCCGCCCCCATAAGCGTGCACTGCGCGCGCTTATGCGGCACAATTGCGCACATTAGTGTTCATATGCCCGGGCCAAGGCCCCGGCCGGAGTACCCATGTCCCTGATCATCACCGACGATTGCATCAATTGCGACGTCTGCGAACCCGAGTGCCCGAACGCCGCCATTTCCCAGGGCGAGGAGATCTACGTGATCGACCCGAACCTGTGCACCCAGTGTGTCGGCCATTACGATGAGCCCCAGTGCCAGCAAGTGTGCCCGGTCGACTGCATCCCGCTGGATGAAGCGCACCCGGAAACCGAAGAGCAACTGATGGCCAAGTACCGCCAGATCACCGGCAAGGCCTGATTCTCGGATTGGGGCAAGGCCCCGGTCCCACAGGGTTGACGCAGGCCGGTAACAGCGGACCTTTCAGACAAGGCAGGAAGCGATGTCGAAACCCTATTCATTACTGTTCAGCGCCCTGCTGCTGTGCTGCGCCACCCTGGCCGACGCACAACCGCTGCCAACCGCCGCGGCCATCGCCAGCCCGCACCCCCAGGCCACCGCCGCCGGTCAGAAGGTCCTGTCCGAAGGTGGCAATGCCTTCGACGCCGCCATCGCCATCAGTGCTGCCCTGGCCGTCGTGGAGCCCTATGCCTCGGGCCTGGGTGGCGGCGGTTATTTCCTGCTGCGCCAGGCCGGTACGCCTGTCAGCTACCGGTTCCTCGATGCCCGCGAAAAGGCCCCCCTGGCTGCCACGGGCGACATGTACCTGCGCGACGGCAAGGAAGTGCCCGGGTTGTCGACCACGGGCGCCCTGGCCAGCGGCATCCCCGGGCTGCCGGCCGCGCTGGTAGAGCTGGCGGCCCATTACGGCGCCCTGCCGCTGAAGGACTCCCTGGCCCCGGCCATCCGCCTGGCCAACAAAGGTTTTGCCGTCGACCGTGTGTACCGCGCCTGGGCCACGGCCCGCCTGGCGGCCATGCGCGACGACCCGGAAACCACCCGCCTGTTCCTGCGCAACGGCGAAGTACCGGCCGTCGGCGAAGTGCTGCGCCAACCAGAATTGGCGCAAACCCTGACACTGATTGCGCAAAAAGGCCACGACGGTTACTACACCGGCGCGACGGCACAGGCGCTGGTCAAGGCCGTGCGCGCCGGTGGCGGTATCTGGACCCTGAAGGACCTGGCCGACTATCAGGTTGCCACCCGCGCACCGTTGCGCTTCGCGCTGGCCGGCCAGCGTGAGCTGATCACCACGCCACCGCCCTCTGCCGGCGGCGTGGCCCTGGCGCAATCGCTGGCCATGTTGCAACAATTGCCATGGCAACAGGCTGAACCCGTGCAACGGGTGCATTACGTGGTGGAAGTGCTGCGTCGCGCCTACCGCGACCGTAGCCAGCTAGGCGACCCGGACTTCGTCAACAACCCGATCCACGCATTGCTGGCACCGGACTACCTGAAAGGCCTGGGCGCCAGTATCGACCCTCGGCAGGCCACGCCGAGTTCCGAGCTGCCGCCAGCGCCGGCTTCCCACGAAGGCGAGCACACCACTCACTTCACCGTCCTCGACAACCAGGGTAACGCCGTGGCGGCCACGCTATCGGTGAACCTGCCGTTTGGTTCCGCCTTCACCGCCGCCGGCACCGGGGTGGTGCTGAATGATGAAATGGACGATTTCGCAGCCGACCCCCATGGCAGCAATGCTTATGGACTGGCCGGCAGCCAGGCCAACGCCGTGGCGCCCGGCAAGCGGCCGCTGTCGAGCATGAGCCCCAGCTTCATCGAAAGCCCTACGCAATTCGCATCATTTGGCACGCCCGGTGGCAGCCGCATTCCCAGCATGGTGCTGTTGTCGATGCTGCAATACCTGGATGGCCAGCCTGTGCCCACCTGGCCCGCGGTTCCGCGCTACCACCACCAGTACCTGCCCGACGTGGTGGAGTATGAACCGGGCGCGTTCACCGCACCGCAGTTGGCCGAACTCAAGGCTCGCGGCTACAGCCTGAAGGAAACCGGCCGGGCCTACGGTAACCAGCAAGTGCTGCTCTGGCACAAGGACGACGGCCAGGTGGAGGCCGCCAGCGACCCCCGCGGGGTCGGGGTCTCGGAAGTGATGCCGCGCCAGTAGGGCGTTACTCGCGCTTCCCGTAGCCGTCACCGGTGCAACCCAGGCAGCGCACGAACGCTGCCTTGCCTGGGTCCACCACCAGCGCCTTGCCGGCGTCCTTGACGTTACCACCCAGCGCAGTGAAGGGCAGAGACACCACGAAGACCACCGCGCCGACCGCCGTGGCGGCTACCAGAAACGGCCGGGCGATCACCAGGTCGGCGATCATCGAATACGCCGGCGGGCTCTGCACCTGGTACACGGGGTCACCGCTGCCACTGGCGATCTGCTCGTCGTCCGCCAGGCTTGGCATGGCCTGCAAGCCCAGGCAAAGCGTCAGGAACAGAGCGAGGGAGCGGAAGCAATTCATGGCGCAAGTCCTTTCACGGGCTGTTGATGGGTGCTGTGGCGAACACCTGTCTTTGGCGGCGCACCCCGGTTGACTATTAACTATATCAGGCGGCGCGCCCTTGTCAGGCCTGAGCCGTAACCACTTACTTCTGGCAACGCGGGCAATACACGCTGGCCCGCTGGCCCAGCTTCACCTCGCGCAGGGTGCTGCCGCACACCTTGCACATCTCGCCCCCACGCCCGTACACGAACAGCTCCTGCTGGAAGTACCCCGGCTGGCCGTCACCGCCGATGAAATCACGCAGTGTAGTGCCGCCGCGCTCAATGGCCATGGCCAGGATGCGCTTGATCTCGATCGCCAGCTTCAGGTAACGCGCACGGGAAATACCCCCTGCCTCGCGACGCGGGTCAATGCCCGCGGCGAATAGCGCTTCGGTAGCGTAGATATTGCCCACCCCCACCACCACGGCGTTGTCCATGATGAACGGCTTCACCGCCATGCTCTTGCCTCGCGACAGCTGAAACAGCCGCTCACCGTCGAACAGCGCCGTCAGGGGTTCCGGGCCCAGGCGCACCAGTAGCTCATGGTTGAGCGGGTCCAGGCTCCAGAGCATGGCGCCGAACCGCCTGGGGTCGGTGTAGCGCAAGGCCAGGCCCGACTCCAGCTCGATGTCCACGTGCTCGTGCTTGAGCGCCGGCAGGCCCACTTCCACCAGGCGCAGGTTGCCGGACATGCCCAAGTGGCTGATCAGCGTGCCCACTTCGGCATTGATCAGCAGGTACTTGGCCCGCCGCTCCACCCTGGTGATCAACTGACCCGACAGGCGCGTGTCCAGGTCCTCGGGGATCGGCCAGCGCAGCCGCCGGTCACGCACGATCACACGGCTGACCCGCTGCCCTTCCAGGTGCGGCGCAATACCTCGGCGGGTCGTTTCGACTTCAGGCAATTCAGGCATGGATGACTCGACGCTGGGAAATGGACGGCCTCAGCGGGCGCCCAGTTCGCGGATGGATTCCTTCAGGTTCTCGAAGTCGTAGTCCGACAGGCCCACATAATCGAGCACCAGATGGCTGATGGTATTCCACTCGTGGTCTTCGTTCTGGTTGCCCAGCACGCGGTAGGACGAGCAGATATGTTCGGCCATCTTCAGGATCGCCAGCAGGTTTTTCAACTGGCTGTTGCGGTTGGAGTCGTCGCTGAAGATCGCCAGGGCATTGTGGTGGTTGGCGATGGCGTTGCCCAGGTGCTCGGGCAGGCGCCAGGATTTGGCGGTGTAATACCCCACCACCGAGTGGTTGGTGTTGTACACACGGTTCTCGGTGTCGACGATGCGCGACTCGGGCCCTGCGTTGGCGTACGCCTGTTCCAGGGTGCTCATGTAGTCGGGGAAGCGCTTGAGCATCAGCGGAATGCCGCAATCATGGAACAGGCCAAGGGCGTAGGCTTCGTCCACGGCCTGGGAGCCGATGCGCTTGGCCAGCGTCAGGCAGGTCATGGCCACGTCCTGGGCGGTGTCCCAGAAGCGGTTGAGGGTGACGATGGTCTCGTCGCTCATCTCGCCCTTGATCGACTGGGCGTTGATCAGGTTGATGACCGAACGGCTGCCCAGCAGGTTCACGGCGCGCTGGATGGAAGCGATCTTGTTGGTCAGCCCGTAGTAAGGCGAGTTGACGATCTTCAACAATGCGCCAGACAAGCCTGGGTCCTGCGCTATCAGGCGAGCGATCACTTCCAGGTCCGGGTCGGGCATGTACTGCTCCATCTGCAGGTCGACCATGATCTGCGGTTGGGGCGGCACGCTGATCCCTTGCAAGGCTTGCTGGATCTGCTCTTCGGATAACTCTTGGGACATAAGTACTTACTCTGGGCTGAGGCGCGATTTTAACCCTTCCGAGGCGCAGCGCACACAACCGCTAGCTATTTCTTCATGATCCGCGGCTCTGTCCCTGTGAGAACCGGATTGCCAGCGCCTGCAAAAGCAGGACCGCCGATCCTCACCCGGGCCATCGGGCAGCGTTCCACGCTATACTCCCGCTCTTTTTTCCCCGGAGCGACTTCATGTCCCTGCCCAGCCTTCGCCTCAAAGCCAATGCCGACCGCCGCCTGCGCGCCGGTCACCTGTGGGTCTACAGCAACGAGATCGACGTAGCCGCCACGCCCCTGCATGGTTTCAAGGCCGGCGACCAGGCCGTGCTGGAAGCCGCCGGTGGCAAGCCGTTGGGCATCGTCGCCATGAGCCCCAACAACCTGATCTGCGCCCGCCTGCTGTCGCGCGACGCCAAGCTGCCACTGGACAAGTCGCTGCTGGTACACCGCCTCAACGTCTGCCTGTCCCTGCGCGAGCGCCTGTTCGACAAACCGTTCTACCGCCTGGTCTACGGCGATTCCGACCTGCTGCCAGGCCTGGTGGTCGACCGTTTCGGCGATATCCTGGTCGTGCAACTGGCTTCGGCCACCATGGAACAGCACAAGGCCGACGTCATGGCCGCGCTGATCCAGGTCATCAAGCCCAGCGGCATCCTGTTCAAGAACGACTCGGCCGCCCGTGATGCCGAAGGCCTGGAACGCTACGTGGAAACCGCCTTCGGCGTGGTCCCGGAGTGGGTCGACCTGGAAGAGAACGGCGTGAAATTCCAGGCCCCGGTCATGGAAGGCCAGAAAACCGGCTGGTTCTACGACCACCGCATGAACCGCGCCCGCCTGGCCCCTTACGTCAAGGGCAAGCGCGTGCTGGACCTGTTCAGCTACATCGGTGGCTGGGGCGTGCAGGCCGGCGCATTCGGCGCCAGCGAAGTGTTCTGCGTCGACGCTTCGGGCTTCGCCCTGGACGGTGTCGAGCGCAACGCCGCCCTGAACGGTTTCGCCGAAAAAGTCACCTGCGTCGAGGGCGACGTGTTCGAAGCCCTGAAGCAACTCAAGGCCTCGGAAGAGCGCTTCGACGTGATCGTCGCCGACCCGCCCGCCTTCATCAAGCGCAAGAAAGACCTGAAAAACGGCGAAGGCGCCTACCGCCGCCTGAACGAGCAAGCCATGCGCCTGCTCAGCAAGGACGGCATCCTGGTCAGCGCCTCGTGCTCCATGCACCTGCCCGAAGACGACCTGCAGAACATCCTGCTGACCAGCGCCCGCCACCTGGACCGCAACATCCAGCTGCTGGAACGCGGCGGCCAGGGCCCGGACCACCCGGTGCACCCAGCTATCCCGGAGACGCGCTACATCAAGAGCATTACGTGCCGGTTGTTGCCGAATAGCTAAGGTAAGTCCAGACCTGCAGCCGCTGCCGCCGTGTTTTGCTGGCCCCATGCCTCGCTGGAGATATCCAGTGTGCAGACGGGCCTGCATAGCCTGCGGTAGCGGCTACGATAACTCCTACAAAAATTTGGGAAATTTCGCTAACTGGCCGCTATCGCCTCCAATCGCGCAACACCGTAGCCTTGTTCCAAAAAGGCTCATCTCATGTCCGCCCTACCGAAACGTTCCATACTCACCCTGCTCCTGGCCATGGTGCTGCTCGGCGTCTTTCCCCTCGACGTCATCCTTCCCTCCTTTCCCGCCCTGTCCGAGCATTTCGCCACACCTTCAAGCGAAATAGCCCTCTCCATCAGCCTGTTCGCACTGGGCGTCGCCATCTCGCAGTTCTTCCTGGGCCCCCTTTCCGACCGAATCGGCCGCAAGGGCCTGCTGGTGATAGGACTGGCTGTTTCCATCCTCGGCGCTATCGGCTGCGCCAATGCCACGCAGTTCATGACCTTCATGCTCTTCCGCACCCTGCAAGCCATCGGCTGCGGCTGCTTCGTGCTGCTCAACGCCCTGGTCCAGGATCTGTTCGCCGGCACCGAACGGGACCGTACCCGCATCTTGGTCACCAGCGCCAGCGGCGTATTCATCTCCACCTCACCGCTGGTTGGTGCCCTGCTGCAGCACCTGGCCGGCTGGCAGGCAAGCTTCTACCTATTTTCTCTGATCGCGCTGATGGTACTGATTCAAGCCATCCGCATCCTACCGCCCACCTGCGGCGCCAATCGCCAGGCCAAAGGCTTGATCAGTGCCTACCTTGAACTGCTGCTCAATCCTGCCTTCATGGGTTTCTCGCTGATCGTGGCCATCGCCTTCACCAGCCACTTCGCCTTTATCGCCATCTCGCCGCTGATCTTCCTCGACCACTTCCAGCTCAGCCAACTGCAATTCGGGCTGACCCTGCTCAGTTACGGCGCCGCCTACGTACTGGGCGGCCTGATCGCCAGCCGCATGAGCCGCAGCGTCAGCTACCGTCAGCAACTATGCGCAGGCCTTGCGCTCATTGGGCTGGCCGGCGTGACGATGCTGGCATTGACTTTGCTCACCGAGCGCAGTGTGACGACCGTCTTGCTGCCCATGATGATTTGCACCGCAGGCACGACCATCACCCGCCCCGCCGCCACTTCCCGAGCGATGGAGTGTGTGCCAGGGAGCGCCGGTGCCTCGGCTTCAGTGCTCAATACGCTGGTGCTGGTGGCGGGCGGGGTGGGGAGTGCGGCGATCAGTGTGGTGGCGGAGGATTTCGAGCGAGTGTTGGGGACGGCTTTCATGCTGTTGAGCATGGCAGGGCTGGCAGTGACTGCCCGGTTCTGTAAAGCAGCGTAACCGTTCGCCCTGCTGAAAATCGCCGACGACCAGAAGCATCTCATGGGTCGTGGCTTGGGAATAATTCGAGAGCCGCTGCCGCAGGCTGCGGCTACAGTCGGGACCACTACCTAGGTCACAACTGCAAAACCACCGAAGCAATCCCGAAATACACCAACACCCCCGCCGCATCGGCAATCGAGGTAATCAACGGCCCGCTGGCCACGGCCGGGTCCATGTTCAGGCGGCTGAACAGGAAAGGCAGGCTCATGCCGATGACGCTGCCCACCAGCACGATCACCAGCATGCTGCTGGCAACCACGAAAGAGATGTCCCAGCCACCACGCACTGCGCCCAGCAAGGCAACGGCCACCGCCATGGTCACCCCCAGGGCCAGGGCCACGGAGCATTCGCGCCAGAGCAGGCGCAGCCAGTCTTTCATCACCACTTCACCCGTGGCCAGGGCGCGCACCATCAGGGTGGCCGACTGGGCGCCAGCATTGCCGCCGCTGTCCACCAGCAAGGGCAGGAAAAACACCAGTACGATGTTGGCGGCGATCACGTCTTCAAAGGCAGCGATGCCGGCGCCGGAGAACAGGTTGCCGAACACCAGCAATACCAGCCACAGCACGCGCTTGCGGTACAGCAGGCCGATAGTGGCCGTGCTGAGGTTGCCCAGGGGCGTGGATATCAGCGCGCCTTTGTGGAAGTCCTCGGTGGCTTCCACCGCGGCCTCCGTTTCGAGGCGGCTGAGGACGTCGGCGCGCTTGTCTTCGGGCAGCGCCTGCAGGTGGGCGGCGATGTCGGCGGCGGACAGGTGGGCCAGGGATGCATCGTGTTGCGCAAGGTCGAAGGTAGTCATTGAGTCTCTCCAGACGGCGCAGGGCTGCCTGGCGAGCGGACGCGTCAGCTCACAGGCAGGCCCGCCGCCGCTGCGGTCGGTGCCAGGATCGGGTTCTCGAAGGAACTTGAACTGGGGTGGTCCATGGGGTGTTTTCTCGTCGGCCGCACATGCGGCGCAGGGATAGTAGCCAGCGTGCAGCGGCAAAAATAGCCACTGACGCAAATTCAGAAATGTCCTACAAGCCCGCCCCTGATCGGTCTCGGCATTCCATCCCGCCGCCAGCGGTGTAGAATCGGCCTATTCATCGCCAATCATCCCCCGGCGGGTTTATGAGCTCCGGTCGAGCGCGCAGCGATCCTGTGGCGTCACCGACCTCATCCGCAACGGCAGCTACCTGTCGCCGCTGCATAGGACAAGAGAAGCTCACTCCCTTACTGATACCTGATTAGCCGCCCGGAGTGTTCCATGCCTGACTATCGTTCGAAAACATCCACCCACGGCCGCAACATGGCCGGCGCTCGCGCCCTGTGGCGCGCCACGGGGATGAAGGATGCCGACTTCAAGAAGCCGATCATCGCCATCGCCAACTCGTTCACCCAGTTCGTCCCGGGGCACGTGCACCTGAAGGACCTGGGCCAGCTGGTTGCTCGCGAGATCGAACGCGCCGGTGGCGTGGCGAAGGAATTCAACACCATCGCGGTCGATGACGGCATCGCCATGGGCCACGACGGCATGCTGTACTCCCTGCCGAGCCGCGAGATCATCGCCGACTCCGTGGAATACATGGTCAATGCCCACTGCGCCGACGCCATCGTGTGCATCTCCAACTGCGACAAGATCACCCCCGGCATGCTGATGGCCGCCCTGCGCCTGAACATCCCGGTGATCTTCGTGTCCGGCGGCCCGATGGAAGCCGGCAAGACCAAACTGGCCAGTCACGGCCTGGACCTGGTAGACGCCATGGTCATCGCCGCCGACTCCAGCGCTTCTGACGAGAAGGTCGCCGAGTACGAGCGCAGCGCCTGCCCTACCTGTGGTTCGTGCTCCGGCATGTTCACCGCCAATTCCATGAACTGCCTGACCGAGGCCCTGGGCCTGGCCCTGCCGGGCAACGGTTCCACCCTGGCCACCCACAGCGATCGCGAGCAGCTGTTCCTGCAGGCCGGCCGCACTATCGTCGAGCTGTGCCAGCGTTATTACGGCGAGAACGACGAGTCGGTACTGCCGCGAAATATCGCCAACTTCAAGGCGTTCGAAAACGCCATGATGCTGGACATCGCCATGGGCGGCTCCACCAACACCATCCTGCACTTGCTGGCCGCCGCCCAGGAAGCCGAGATCGACTTCGACCTGCGTGACATCGACCGCTTGTCGCGCAGCGTGCCGCAGCTGTGCAAGGTGGCGCCGAACATCCAGAAGTACCACATGGAAGACGTGCACCGTGCCGGCGGCATCTTCAGCATCCTCGGTTCGCTGGCCCGCGGTGGCCTGCTGCACACCGACCTGCCCACCGTGCACAGCCGCAGCATGGAAGAAGCCATCGCCAAGTGGGACATCACCCAGACCAACGATGAAGCGGTGCACCACTTCTTCAAGGCAGGCCCGGCCGGCATCCCGACCCAGACCGCCTTCAGCCAGTCGACCCGCTGGGACACCCTGGACGACGACCGCGAGAACGGCTGCATCCGCAGTTTCGAGCACGCGTATTCGAAAGAAGGCGGCCTGGCCGTGCTGTACGGCAACATCGCCCTGGACGGCTGTGTGGTGAAAACCGCTGGCGTGGATGAGTCGATCCATGTGTTCGAAGGCAACGCCAAGATCTTCGAAAGCCAGGACAGCGCCGTGCGCGGCATTCTGGCCGACGAGGTGAAAGCCGGTGACATCGTCATCATCCGTTACGAAGGCCCGAAAGGCGGCCCGGGCATGCAGGAAATGCTGTACCCCACCTCGTACCTGAAGTCCAAGGGCCTGGGCAAGGCCTGTGCCCTGCTGACCGACGGTCGTTTCTCGGGTGGTACCTCGGGCCTGTCCATCGGCCACGCCTCGCCGGAAGCCGCCGCGGGCGGTGCCATCGGCCTGGTGCAGGATGGCGACAAGGTGCTGATCGACATTCCGAACCGCTCGATCAACCTGTTGGTCAGCGACGAAGAACTGGCGGCCCGCCGCGTCGAGCAGGACAAGAAAGGCTGGAAGCCTGTTGAAGTGCGCCCACGCAAGGTGACCACCGCGCTGAAGGCCTACGCCCTGCTGGCAACCAGTGCCGACAAGGGTGCTGTGCGCAACAAGGCGCTGCTCGACGGGCTGTAAGCCTTAGCCCTCCGCCTTGTGGGACCGGGCGAAGCTCGGGAAGCAGACACCGCGTAATACCGGCCTGCCCGAGCTTCGCCCGGTCCCGCAAGGGATCGCGTGAAGCGAGGGATTACTGGATTTCCTCAGGCTTCACGATCACCCAGTTCTTGTCCGCCGTCACCGGCAACCCTTCCTTGGCCTGCGCTGCCGCGTTCCGGCTGATCATGCCATTGAGCTGGTCCATGTACTTGGCCTTGCGGTTCACCCACAGGTGCACGCCGCCCTTGGCCACGTCCACGCTGTGAAACAGCATGTAGCCGTCGCTCGACGGTGTGTCGCCCCCCACCAGCACCGGCTTCTTCCACTGATCGATATAGGTCAGGATCGCTGCCTGCTTGCCCGCCATCCAGGTGGCCGGGGTCCACAGGTACGGCGTCACTTCCAGGCTCATGTTCGCCTTGGGGTCATATTTGCCCGCTGCGATCTGCTTGCGCGCGGTGGTCAACTCGCCGGTCTTGGGGTCTTTGAGCAAGGTGGTCACGCCAATCACGTTCTGCGGCTTTACGTTATAGCCGTACTTGGGGTCGGCAGCGATCATGCGCACCAGCTCCTCGGAAGCAGCCGTCACCACGTACACATCGATGCCGTTTTCCATCAGCTTGTTGTACAGCTCGGCCTGACCGGTGAAGACTTTGGGCGGGTCGACATCCATCTTCTTGACCACGTCACCATCGAAATACGTGGTCGGAATGGGTTTGCCTGACGCCATCATGTCATCCACGTAGCCCTTGAGCTGCTGCAGGGTGAAACCGGAAAACACTTGGGCCACCCAGGGGTAGCAGACCATGTCGTCGACTTCACACAGGCGGTAGTAGTAGCTGAACAGGCTTTCCTTGTGCTCGGCGGTGTCCTTGAAGGGAATCAGCTTCAGCGATGGGTCGAGCTTCTCGCGGGTCAGAATCCCCTTGTTCTCCAGGTAAGGGAGCAGGGATTCTTCCACATCGTAGCGGTAGCTGGTGTTGTCCATGTCGAACACCGCGTAATTGCCCTTGTTCGCATTGGCGGCAATCATTGCGTCGAGCTGTTTGGCCTGTGCCGCGGGCCAGTGCTTGAGGTCGGTGGCGAAGACAGGGCTGGCCAGCGCCAGGCCAAGGGTGACGGCAAGCAGGTTGCGCAGTGGCTTCATCGGTGGTGCTCCCCAGTGAGATCCGGTGGACCGTAGCAAATACTCATGACAGATCTCGCCTGCAGGCGACCGCCAGGCACTGAATCGCGCCATGGGCTTACCCATGAGCGACCCTGGCTTATTCCAGAAACGACTATGCACATGCGAACTTGGTATAAATGACAGAAAATTCAGGGTGTTAGAGTTTCGGGTTGGCCAGCGCCCACCAGAGGCGCACTCGCCTGGAAACCTTTCACCTGGAGCTTCAATGAATCTGCCCTTGCTTCTCAACCTGCTGGTGTTCCTGGCCCTGCTGCTGGGCCTGGCGCAAACCGCTCGTACCTCGTTCAGCCTGGCGAAAAAAGTGCTGATCGGCCTGGTATTGGGCGTGCTGTTCGGCAGCGCCTTGCACGCCATCTACGGCCAGGGCAACCCACTGCTCAAGACCACCATCACCTGGCTCGACCTGGTGGGCAACGGTTACGTGCAATTGCTGCAGATGATCGTCATGCCGCTGATCTTCGCCTCGATCCTCAGCGCCGTGGCGCGGCTGCACAACGCCTCTTCCCTGGGCAAGATCAGCTTCCTGACCATTGGCGTGCTGCTGTTCACCACCCTGATCGCCGCGCTGATCGGCGTGGGCCTGACCAATCTGTTCGGCCTGACCGCCGACGGCCTGGTCGCAGGCACCCAGGAAGCCGCGCGCATGCAGGCGATCCAGAACGACTACGTGGGCAAGGTCAGCGACCTCAGCATCCCGCAGTTGCTGTTGTCGTTCGTGCCGCAGAACCCGGTGGCCGACCTGGCGCGGGCCAAGCCCACCTCGATCATCAGCGTCGTGATCTTCGCCGCGTTCCTGGGCGTCGCCGCGCTGCAATTGCTCAAGGATGACGCCGACAAAGGCGCTCGCGTGGTCACGGCCATCGAAACCCTGCAAGCCTGGGTCACCCGCCTGGTGCGCCTGGTGATGAAGCTGACGCCCTATGGCGTGCTGGCGCTGATGGCCAAGGTGGTTGCCAGCTCCAACCTGCAGGACATCATCAAGCTGGGCAGCTTTGTGCTGGTGTCGTATATCGGCCTGACGCTGATGTTCATGGTTCACGGTCTGCTGCTGAGCATCGCCGGGGTCAACCCGCTGCGCTTCTTCCGCAAAGTGTGGCCGGTGCTGACGTTCGCGTTCACCAGCCGCTCCAGCGCTGCCTCCATCCCGCTGAGCATCGAAGCGCAGACCTTGCGCCTGGGCATCCCGCAATCGATCGCCAGTTTTGCTGCATCGTTTGGCGCTACCATCGGCCAGAACGGTTGCGCGGGCCTGTACCCGGCGATGCTGGCGGTGATGGTCGCGCCCACCGTGGGCATCAACCCGTTGGACCCGCTGTGGATCGCTACCCTGGTCGCCATCGTGACCCTGAGCTCGGCCGGCGTGGCCGGCGTGGGCGGCGGCGCGACCTTCGCCGCGCTGATCGTGCTGCCGGCCATGGGCTTGCCGGTATCACTGGTGGCGTTGCTGATTTCGGTAGAGCCGCTGATCGACATGGGCCGCACGGCGTTGAACGTCAGTGGCTCGATGACCGCTGGCACCATTGCCAGCCAGGTGCTCAAGCAGACCGACCGTGCCGTGCTGGACACCGACGAACACGCCGAGCTCGCTCACCGCTGAACAACTGGCCGCGCCACGAACGCCGACGCGGCCAGGTCCGCTGCCACGAGGTGTGTGGCTTGCAACGCGTCAGGGGCTCAGCGGCGGTCCCAGACTTCGAAGGCGTAGGCCGGGGCGTCGCCCACGGCAGGGTTTTCGGTGTTGGACGCCAGCAGCCACTGGCTCTGGTCATATTCAGGGAAGAACGCATCGCCTTCGGGGCGCGCGGCCACGCGGGTCAGGTACAGGCGGTCGGCCTGTTCAAGGCCCAGGGCATACAGCTGCGCCCCCCCGATCAACATCAGTTCCTGCGCACCGTTAGCCTGGGCCCACGCCTCGGCGCGCTCGATGGCGGCCTCCAGCGACGGGTACACCTCGGCGCCTTCCAGCACCAGCCCGGCCTGGCGGCTGACCACGATGTTCAGGCGCCCCGGCAGTGGCCGGCCGAGAGAATCCCAGGTCTTGCGGCCCATGATGATCGGCTTGCCCAGGGTGGTGGCCTTGAAGTATTTGAAATCACCCGGCAGGTGCCAGGGCATGGTGTTGTCTATGCCGATGACGCGGTTCTCGGCGAGCGCCGCGATCAGGCTGAGGGGGAGTGTGTTTTTCATGCCGCGAGGATAGCAGAGCCCAGGGCCTGGCTGGGTTATGCTCTTGGCTGGTTCGATCAATGGATGGTGGCGTGACAGCACTGGACAGACTCTGGCTCACCGAAGCCATACGCCTGCGCGAAGAGCAGGCCGGCCCCCTGGACGACCAGGAGGCCAACCGCCGCGCCCGTCAGCGAGGTGGCGAGCTTGCGGCGCGGGTAGAACATCGCGCGCTGTGGCTGGCCGAGCGCGACGGGCTGCTGACGGCCCTGAAGCATTGGAAGCAGGGTGCGCGGCTGAGTGTCATGCTGCTGGCCGTGCTGGTCGTGGTCAGCGGCGCAGGGCTGGCGTTCGCCGCCCTGGGCAGCGGCCCGGTCAATGTGTTCTGGGCGCTGGGCAGCCTGCTGGGGTTGAACTGGCTACTGCTATTGGGCTGGGCCAGCGGGTTGCTGCTGGCGGGCGAGCACAGCGCCAGCCTTGGCCGCTTGTGGATGTGGCTCAGTTCCCGCCTGGCCCGTGATGCCAACGCTGTACACCTGGGCCCGGCACTCATTCTGCTGCTGCAACGCCGGCGCCTCAACCGCTGGGTGCTGGGTGCCCTGGTCAACGGCCTGTGGTTGCTGGCCCTGAGCAGTGCCCTGGTGGTGCTGCTACTGATGCTGGCCACACGGCGCTACGGCTTCGTCTGGGAAACCACTATCCTGAGCCCCGACACTTTCGTGGCCTTGACCCGTGGCTTGGGCACCCTGCCCGCCCTGCTCGGCTTCAACGTGCCGGACGTCGCCACCATTCGCGCCAGCGGCGACAGTGCGCTGGCCATCGACAGCGCCCGCCAGGCCTGGGCAGGCTGGCTGGTAGGGGTATTGCTGGTGTTCGGCATTGCACCGCGACTGCTGCTGGCTGTGGCGTGCTGGGCGCGGTGGCGCCTGGGCCGCGCTCATCTGGATCTGGACCTGACCCTGCCTGGCTACAGTGACCTGCGCGAACGGCTGATGCCCAGCAGCGAGCGTCTGGGCGTCAACGATCAAGCCCCGGAACAGTTGCACCAGGTCACCGCCGCCCACGGCGGGGAACCTACCGATGGCGCGCTGCTGGTCGGCCTGGAGCTGGATGACCAGCAACCCTGGCCGCCCGCCCTGCCGGCCACTGTCGCCAATGCCGGCATCCTCGACAGCCGCGAATCCCGACGCCGCCTGCTGGACCAGCTTGCCCGCTACCCGGCCGCGCGCCTGGCGATTGCCTGCGACCCGCGTCGCTCTCCTGACCGCGGCAGCCTGGGCCTGATTGCCGAACTGGCACGCAGCGCCGGGCACACCCGGGTCTGGCTGTTGCCTGCGCCATCTGGGCAGCAACTGGACCGCCACCGCCTGGCCGACTGGCATCACGCGCTGGATGCCCTGGGCCTGCCAGTGGTGGAGCACGTGCCCCTGAACTGGTTGGAGACCGGCCATGACCAAGCCTCTTAAGCTGGCCGTGGTGGGCCACACGAATGTCGGCAAGACTTCGCTGCTGCGCACCCTGACCCGAGACGCGGGCTTCGGCGAGGTCTCGCACCGCCCCAGCACCACCCGCCATGTGGAAGGTGCGCGGCTGTCGGTGGACGGCGAACCGCTGCTGGAACTGTACGACACCCCCGGCCTGGAAGACGCCATCGCCCTGCTCGATTACCTGGAACGCCTGGACCGCCCCGGTGAACGGCTGGACGGCCCGGCGCGCACCGAGCGCTTTCTGCAGGGCAGCGAAGCGCGCCAGCGTTTCGAACAGGAGGCCAAGGTGCTGCGCCAATTGCTGGCCAGCGACGCGGGCCTGTATGTGATCGACGCCCGTGAACCGGTACTGGCCAAGTACCGCGATGAACTGGAGGTGCTCAACGGTTGCGGCAAACCATTGCTGCCGGTGCTCAACTTCGTCAGCAGTCCCGGCCACCGCGAAGCCCAGTGGCGCGAGGCACTGGCACGCCTGGGGCTGCATGCACTGGTACGTTTCGATAGCGTGGCGCCGCCGCAGGATGGCGAACAGCGCCTGTATGAAAGCTTGGCGCTGTTGCTGGAACACGCTCGGCCCGCCCTGCAACGCCTGATCGAAGATCAGCACAAGCAGCGCCTCGCGCGTCAGCAGGCGGCCCTGCGCCTGATCGCCGAACTGCTGATCGACTGCGCCGCGTGCCGGCGCAGCGTGGCCGGTGAGCCACACGACGCCATTCAACAGCTGCGCGAAGCCGTGCGCCAGCGTGAGCAGAAGTGCGTGCAGGCGCTGCTCAAGCGCTATGCGTTCCGCCAGGAGGACGCCACGGCCAGCGACCTGCCGCTACTGGACGGACGCTGGGGCGATGACCTGTTCAACCCGGAAACCCTCAAGCAACTGGGGGTAAAGGTGGGTGGCGGCATAGCGGCCGGCGCGGCCGCCGGGGCCGGGGTGGACTTGCTGGCGGGCGGTATCACCCTGGGCCTGGCCGCCTTGGCGGGTGCCATCGCCGGTGGCTTGCTGCAGACCAGCCGTGGTTATGGCGGGCGGCTGCTGGGCAAACTCAAAGGCCAGCGAGAGCTGACCGTGGACGATAATGTGCTGCGCCTGCTGGCCCTGCGCCAACGCCAGTTGCTGCAGGCTCTGGAGAACCGCGGCCACGCCGCCATGGGCAGCATCGAAGTGGCCACGCCCCAGGACCAGACCTGGCGCGAGGGCAAGCTGCCCGAGGCACTGGGCAAGGCCCGCGCTCATCCGCAGTGGTCGTCTCTGAACCCACACCCACGCCTGAACCAGGCCGAGCGCCAGGAACAGCTCGAACGCCTGGCCGCGCAGCTGTAGCAGCGGTCCGGGCCATTCCGGGCCATGTCGGCGGTGCGGAGGCAGGCCTGATGCTGCGCGGCGTTCGTGACGCGGCCAGGTCCGCTGCTACGGGCCATTGAGCAGGGTGGTGGCCTTGGCCTTCAGCAGCTCCAGGTCCAGCACCGGTACATCGGGGCGCTTGGCCGCTTCGTCCCAGTGTCGCAAGCGCAGGCTGGCCTGGCACAGCGGGTCGCGTTCGAACGCGTCGGCCTCTTCAGCGCTCATCACACCGCCCTGATACTCCAGGGTACGCCGGCTGGCTTCGCTCAGGCGCTGGTAATAACCCGGGGCACGCAGGGTCAGGTAACGCTTGGCCTGGACGTGATACTCCACCAGCTTCGCCAGGCGCTCGCTGAAGCCCTGGCGGCGCAGATAATCAGCGCCCAGGCGCTCGTGGCTGACCGCGCCGTAACCGCCCATGCTCTCCACCTGATCGGCGCAGATGTGTCCGATATCGTGAAAAAACGCCGCCAGCACCACTTCATCATCGAAGCCTTCGGCCATGGCCAGCTGCGCGGCCTGGGACATGTGTTCGAGCTGCGACACCGGTTCGCCAATGTAGTCACTGCCACCATGGCGCTCATACAGCGCGAACACCTCCCGCACTCGCTGTTCGGCACGGATCATTCCAGTACCTGCAGGCCATGGGGCGCTTCGCCCAGCAGGTCGGCGACGTTCCGCTCGCCCAGCGCCGGGCCCACGCTCATGCCCACGCCAGTGTGCATCAGGGCCGAACTCAGGCCCGGCGCTACCCGCAGCAGCGAAAACGGTCGGCGGCCCTTGGCGCCGTACACGCCCTGCCAACGCTCTACCACCTTGAGTCTGCCGCCCAGGGTCTGTTCGGCCAGTTCAATCATCCAGTCGTCTACCTGTTCGGCGTTGAAGGGCGAGGCGTCACGGCCATAGTGGTGCGAGTCGCCGATGATCAATTCGCGGTATGGCGTGGGGCTGACCAACAGGTGGATACCTTGCTCGACCAGGTGAGGCGTGTCCCTGCGGACCTGCGCCCGCAGCGCTTCGGTCTCCGGCAGGCCGTCGAAAGCGCCGTAATGCAGGCAGCTCAGGCCGGTGAGCACGGACTGTTGCAGGTCCAGCTCGAACTGCGGGCGTACGCGCAGCATCTGCAGGCGGCACACCTGGGGTTCAAGGGCGGCCATGGCGTCACTGAGCAGGGTCTGGTAGTCGTGCCCCGAACACACCACGGTGTGCGTACCGGTGAAGGTGCCGGCGGTACTGCGCAGACGCCCCGGCTCCACATCGCGCACCAGGGTGGAAAAGTGAAACTCCACGCCCTGCCCGCGCAGGAACGCCACCAGTGCAGGGATGGCTTCGCGCGAATACAGCTGCTGGTCGTCCAGCCCTAGCAGCGCCGCGTGGTGGTGGCGGAATTGCCCGCCGTACAGCTTGTTCAGCGCCTCACCTTGCAGCAGCTCGACCCTGTAACCGTGCTGCTCGGCACGTTCGGCGCAGAAGCTTTCCAGCAGTTGGTATTCGAGCGCGTTGCGGGCAAACAGCAGCGAGCCGTGGCGCTTCAAGGCAAACCCGGCCTGTTCGGCCCAGTGCGCCCACAGGCCACGGCTGGCCTTGGCCAACTGGTGCATCTGGCCCACCGGCTGGCCAGTGACCAGCGCCTGGCCGAAGTTGCGCACCGAAGCGCCCAGGGGCGTCGAACTGCGCTCGAATACCCGCACCTTCAGGCCGCGCCTGGCGGCGGCGTAGGCATGGGACAGGCCCAGGATGCCGGCACCGACGATGAGCATGTCGCTGTGTTGAGTCATGTCCTTTCCTTGCATGAAGACGTACCGCATGTGCGGCACACAGGCATCACCTGTGTGCCGGCCCACAAGTCGAGTTATTGGGCGGCAACCTTCTCGGACTTGCCGTCGTAGCGCTTGCGCCATTCGGTAAGGATGCTGTCGCGGTTTTTCGAAGCCCAGCCAAAGTCGTTCTTGATCAGGCGTTGCTCATAGTCGGCAGGCAATTCGGTCTGCGGCTTGGCGATGCCCGGCTGGGCCAGCACGGCGAAGTTTTCCTTGTACAGCGCCATGGCCACGGGGCTGGCGGAGAAGTCGGCCAGCTTCTTCGCCGCCTCTTCATGCGGCGTACCCTTGATCACCGCCGTGGCTTCGATCTCCCACCCCAGGCCTTCCTTGGGCAGGATGATGTCCAGCGGCGCGCCCTGACGCTTGAGCTGCACCGCGGGGTATTCGAACGAGATGCCAATCGGGAACTCACCCGAAGCCGCCAGCTTGCAAGGCTTGGAGCCGGAATGAACGTACTGGCCGATGTTCTGGTGCAGCCCATCCATGTAAGCCCAGCCCTGCTGCTCGCCGTAGGTCTGCAACCAGGCGCTCACATCCAGGAAACCAGTGCCCGAGGACGCCGGGTTGGGCATCACGATCTTGCCCTTGTACTCGGGTTTGGTCAGGTCCTGCCAGCTCACCGGCCTGGTCAGGCCCTGCTTCTCGGCTTCCACGGTGTTGAAGCAGATGGTCGCCGCCCACACATCCATGCCCACCCACTTCGGCGGGTTGGCGGCATCGCGGTAGTTCGCGCCGATCTTGCCCAGGTCCCGGGGCGAATAAGCCTGGAGCATGCCCTGCTGGTCGAGAATCGCCAGGCTGGAAGCCGCCAGGCCCCACACGGCATCAGCCTGCGGCCGGTCCTTTTCAGCCAGCAGTTTGGCAGTGACGATGCCGGTGGAATCACGCACCCACTTGATCTCGATGTCCGGGTTGGCCTTCTCGAACGCCTCTTTGTAGGTGGTCAGTTGCTCTGGCTCCAGGGCCGTGTATACGGTCAGTTGGGTATTGGCTGCGCTGGCCTGCAGGCTGAAAGCGGCAACAACGGCAGCGACAAGAGCAAGTGGCTTGAACATGGTGCGTTTCCTGAGTCAGTGGAGGTCAGTGTGGTTTGCAGCAATCGGTCAGTGGCCAGGTGCGCCCTGGCGCCAGGCCTGGGAGCGGCTTAACAGCCCGCGTGAGGCCCAGGCCAGCAGCACGGACACCGCCGCCGAGGTCAGCAGGATCAAAGTGGACATGGCCGCCGCGCCGCCGACATTGCCGGCGTCGTCCATGTTCAGTACCGCCACCGCTGCCAGGATGGTGTCGGGGCTGTAGAGCAAGATGGCCGCCGACACCGTGGTCATCGCCGACACGAACAGGTAGCGGATGATGTCCAGCAGCGCCGGCAGGCAGATCGGCACCGTCACCCTCAGGTAGTGCCGGTACAGCGGTGCCTTGAGCGACAGCGCCGCCGCTTCGAACTCCCCGTCCAGCTGGCGCAGGGCCGTGGTGGCGGTCATCTGCGCGGTGGTCATGTAATGGGCGATGGTGCACACCACCAGCAGGGTCATGGTCCCGTAGAACAGGTGCAGCGGGTTGCCGCCCAGGTTGAAGAAGAAGACGTAGCCCAGCCCCAGTACCAGGCCCGGCACGGCCATCGGCACGAAACTGAGCAGGCGCAGGAGCAGGTTAAGGCGGCGCAGGCCCTGGGTTTTTTCCATCAGGTAGGCGCCGGTGAAGATCACCGCGCTGCCGATCAGGGCTGTGCCAAGGGCCATCTTCACGCTGTTGCTGTAGGCCAGCCAGCCACCGCCGGCCGTGGTATCGAACTGGTAATGCACCAGCGACAGCGACAGGTTGTAAGGCCAGAACTTCACCAGCGACGAGTACACCGCCATGCCCACCACCAGCAGCAAGGCAGCGCAGACCAGCAACACCAAGGCCAGGTAGCAGCCGTCGCGCAGCCGCGATGGCGCCGGGCGAAACACCTGTGCGCGGCCGCTCATGGCCTCGCCATGGCGGCGGCGCAGCCAGGCGTCAACCGCAAAGCTCAACAGCGCGGGCAACAGCAGGACCATACCGATCAGCGCACCGCGGCCGAACTGCTGCTGCCCGACCACGGCCTTGTAGGCCTCCAGTGCCAGCACCTGGTAGTCGCCCCCCACCACTACCGGCACACCAAAGTCAGTGATGGTCAGGGTAAACACCAGGCAGAACGCTGCGAACACTGCCTGGCGGCTGGCCGGCCAGGTAATGCTGCGGTAGGCACGCCACGGGCTGGCCCCCATGCTGGAAGCGGCATCGAACAGCCGGGCATCGGCCAGTGACAGCGCCGACAGCAGGATCATCAGCGCATGGGGAAAGGTGTAGATCGCCTCCCCCAGCACAATCCCCCAGAAACCGTAGATGTTGTCGGCTACCAGCCCGCGCAGCCAGCCCTGGTTGCCGAACAGGTAGACCAGGGCGATGCCCGGGAGCATCGATGGGGCCAGCAGCGGCAGCAGGGAGATGCCGCGCCACACGGCCTTGCCGGGGATCAATGTGCGCTGCAGGGCGTAGGCGAACAGGTAGGCCACCGGCACCACAATGCCAGCCACACTGAAAGAAACCTTGAGGCTGTTGCCCAATAACCAGTGGAAATTATCACTGGCCAGCAGTTCCTTCGCCGCCACCCACCCGCCGCCAGCGACCGGCGTGAACCCGCGCCAGAAAATGGCCAGCAACGGCATCAGCACCGCGACGCAGAGGAAGGCCAGCAACAGCAACTTGCCGCCGACCACGAACAACCGGTCACCCAGCGCGCCAGAGGACGACTGCGCCGGCACCTTGGCATTGGCCACTGGCAGGCTCATTGGCGCGGCCATCTCAGGCAAACACCTGAAGGCTGCGCGGTGGCAAGGCTACCCAGATGTCGGGGCTACCCAGGCGCGGCATTGATTCGGGCGCCACTTCGGCCAGCAGCGCATGGCCGGGGAACTGGTTGAACTCAAAGCTCATGCGGCAGCGGTTGCCCAGGAACGTGATTTCCCGCACGCGGGCCGGGAACAGGTTTTCCTCGTGCACGGTGGGGTTCACGCTGACGGCTTCCGGACGACAGAACAGGCGGCCGCTATGGGCGCGGCTGGCATCCGGGGCCAGGCGCATGTCCATGCCGCCGACACGTGCATGGCTGTCGCTGCTGCGCTGGAATGGCAGCCAGTTGCCCTGCCCGACGAACTCGGCGACGAACGGGGTGGCGGGTTTGTCGTAGATTTCCTGGGCGCTGGCGTATTGCTCGACCTGACCGTTGTTCATCACGGCAATGCGGTCGGCCATCAGCATGGCCTCGTCCTGATTGTGGGTAACCATCAGCGTGGTGATACCCAACTGGCGCTGCAGCTGGCGCAGCTCGGTGCACAGGTGCTCGCGGACTCGAGCGTCCAGCGCCGACATCGGTTCATCCAGCAGCAGCAACGAGGGTGCCGGCGCCAAGGCGCGAGCCAGCGCCACGCGCTGTTGCTGGCCGCCGGACAACTGGCCGGGGAATTTCCTTTCGCTGCCCAGCAGGCCCACCAGTTCCAGCATATCGCCCACGCGCTTGCGGGTTTCCTCACGGCTCAGCCCCGCCAGGCCATAGGCGATGTTGGCTTCCACGTTGAGGTTGGGAAACAGTGCGTAGGACTGGAACAGAATGCCGTAGTCCCGGGCCTGGGGCGGCAACAGGGAGACGTCGCGGTCGCCGATGAACAACTGGCCTCGGTCCTGGCGCTCCAGGCCGGCGATGCAGCGCAGCAGCGTGGTCTTGCCACAACCCGAGGGCCCCAGCAGGCACACCAGTTCACCGGCGGCGACGTCCAGGGACACGTCGTCGAGCGCCGTGAAAGCCCCGAAACGCTTGTGGATGCCGCGCACGGCCATGCGGGCGCCGGGGGTGTTGATCGTGTTCATGGACGGACCTCATCGAGCAGATGGGCTCATCCTAGGCAGCGATTGCTAACCTGCTGTGGCAGTAAGGCAAAAGCTGCCGATAGTGGTATTGGCGGATTTGGGTTGTAACCGTGACCGGGCGCTTTCCCCCGCGAGTGAAGCAACTGCGTGCGGATCAGAGCGCCGATACTTCCTGCGCCAAACCCAGAAAGGCCGCAGGCAAGCGCGCCTGACGGCGTTCCTTCAGGCAGTACAGGTACTCGTGCATCACCGGCGCATTGTCGATGGTCAACACCTTGAGGTCGGGGTTGTGCGGCACTTCGTGGCGGGCAATCAGGCTGATGCCGATGTTGCGCAGCACCGCTTCACGAATGGACTCGCGGCTACCGATCTCCAGCAAGGTGCCGTAGTTGACCTGTTCGTTTTTCAACCACGCCTCGGTCAGGCTCCGGGTGGTCGAGCCGCGCTCGCGCACCAGCAGGCACTGCCCGGCCAGGGCGCTCAGGGGCACCTGGCCGTGCACGGCCAGCGGGTGGCTGCGGTGCACGGCCAGCACCAGCGGGTCGGTGCCGAGCACCCGGCGCACCAGGCGGGTGTCTTCCAGCAATTGGGACGAGGCGGCGATATCGACCCGGTAGTCTTCCAGCATCTCCAGCACCTGCTGGGAGTTGCCGATTTCCATGGACACCTCCACCTGCGGCAGGCGCTGACGGAATATCTTCACTAGGTCGAGGATGTAGTACGGCGCCGTGGCAGCGATGCGCAGCGCGCCTTCGGCCTGACCACTGTTGCGCAGGAAAAACTCGATGTCGGCTTCCTGCTGCAACAGTGTCTTGACCATCGGCAACAGCCGGACGCCGTCGTCGCTGAGGGTCAGGCGCCTGCCACCGCGGTAGAACAGCTCTACCGCGTACTGGCTCTCCAGATGGCGGATCTGGGTGGTCACCGTCGGCTGGCTGAGCCCCAGCTTCTTCGCCGCCAGGGTAATGCTGCCCAGCCGGGCCACCATGTAGAACGCCTTCAGCTCGGCACTGAGCATCACCACCCTCTTACTTGCGCAACAGCCTCAAACCGTTGAAAACCACCAGCAGACTGACGCCCATGTCGGCGAACACCGCCATCCACATCGTCGCCAGACCCGCGAAGGTCATGCCCAGAAACACGGCTTTGATCACCAGGGCGAGCACGATATTCTGCATCAGTATCGCCCGAGTCTGGCGCGAGAGCCTGACGAACGCGGGTATTTTACGCAAGTCGTCGTCCATCAGCGCCACGTCGGCCGTCTCGATGGCGGTGTCGGTGCCCGCCGCGGCCATGGCAAAGCCCAGTTCGGCACGGGCCAGGGCCGGCGCGTCATTGATGCCATCGCCAACCATGCCCACGCGGTGGCCTTGGGCATACAGGGCTTCGATGGCCTGCAGCTTGTCGGCTGGCAACAGGTTGCCCCGGGCTTCGTCGATGCCCACCTGGGCGGCGATTGCCTCGGCCGTGTGCGGGTTGTCCCCGGTCAGCATCACCGTCTTGATGCCCAGGGCATGCAGCTGGGCTATGGCCTCACGGCTGGTGTCGCGCACGGTATCGGCCACGGCGAAGAAGGCCAGTGGGCCGCTGGCGTCCAGCAGCACCACCACGCTCTTGCCCTGACGCTCCAGGCTGTCGAGCTGCGTTTCCAGTGCCGGCGAGCAAAGGCCCAACTCTTCCACCAGGCGATGGTTGCCCAGGTGGTAGACCTGGCCCTCGATGCTGCCCCGCACGCCGCGGCCAGTCAGGGCCTGCAAGTCGGCCACTTCCAGCAACGCGTCACCCGCCTCCAGCGCCGGCCGGGCTATGGCCTGGGACACCGGATGGTCGGAGCGCGCGGCCAGGCTGGCGGCGATCTGCTCGGCATGCGTGGCGAATGCAGCCTTCAGGGGTACGAAATCGGTCTGCACGGGCTTGCCATGGGTCAAGGTGCCAGTCTTGTCCAGCGCCAGGTAGTCCAGACGGTGCCCCCCTTCCAGGTGCACCCCCCCTTTGATCAGGATGCCCTTGCGCGCCGCCGCGGCCAGGCCGCTGACGATGGTCACCGGCGTCGAGATGACCAGGGCGCACGGGCACGCGACCACCAGCAGCACCAGCGCGCGGTAGATCCAGTCGAACCAGGTACCGGCCATGAGCAACGGTGGCAGCACCGCCACGGCCAACGCCAGAGCGAATACCGCGGGCGTGTAGTAGCGGGAGAAGTTATCCACAAAGCGCTGGGTCGGCGCCCGGGCACCCTGGGCCTGTTCCACCGCGTGAATGATGCGCGCCAGGGTCGAATTATCCGCCAACGCGGTTACCCGGTACTCCAGGGCGCCCGCCTGGTTGATGGTACCGGCGAACACCTTGTCGCCCAGGGTTTTCTCCACCGGCAGACTTTCACCGGTGATGGCGGCCTGATCGACACTGGATTGCCCCGTCACTACCTCGCCATCCAGGGCGATGCGCTCGCCGGGGCGTACCCGCACCACGGCGTCCAGCGCGATATCCTTGGCTTGCTGTTCGACCCATTGGCCGTCCGCCTGGCGCACCGTGGCCCGCTCGGGGGTCAGCTGCAGCAGGCTGCCGATGGCGTTGCGCGCCCGGCTCAGGGAGCGAGCTTCGATCAATTCGGCCACGGTGAACAGGAACATCACCATGGCCGCCTCGGGCCACTGGCCGATCAGCAATGCGCCCGTCACGGCGATGCTCATCAGGGCGTTGATGTTCAGGTTGCGGTTCTTCAGGGCAATCCAGCCCTTCTTGTAGGTACCCAGGCCACCGCTGACGATGGCCAGCAAGGCCAGCCCGGCGATCCCCCATTGCGGCACCATGCCGCTGAAATGGGCAGCCTCGGCTGCAACCGCCGCCACCCCGGACAATGCCAGCGGCCACCAGTGCTTGCGAACGGGGATGCTGGCAGCGCCGGCCCTTTCACCGTCCAATGGTTCGGCCTGCATGCCCAGGTCGGCGATAGCCGCGACGATCGCTTTGTCATCGGCCAGGGCATGGCGCACACCCAGTACCCGGTTGATCAGGTTGAACTGCAGTTCCTCGACCCCGGCCAGCTTGCCCAGGCGGTTCTGGATCAGTGTCTGCTCGGTAGGGCAGTCCATCTGCTCGATGCGGAACCGGCTGAGCCGCGCATCGGCGCTGGCCTTGGCGCCCAGGCGCACAGTGGCCGGCGCCTCGCTGGCGCAGCAGCCACCATGGTCATGGCTGGCGTGAAGGCTCACGGCAGCATGGGCGTGTTCATGCTCATGCTCATGGTCGTGTTTGTGGTCGTGCTTGTGGCTGTGTGTGGGCTGGCTCATTGGTCAGGTCCGTAGAAGTGCCTGTTGCCAAGTGAACACCCTGTAGCCACTATAGGGTCAAGCACCTTTGGAGGGCGCAGCATGAAAATCGGGGAACTGGCCAAGGCCACCGACTGCCAGGTCGAGACTATCCGTTACTACGAGCGTGAGCAGTTATTGCCGCCACCGGCCCGCACCGACAGCAATTACCGGCTGTACACGCAGGCCCACGTGGAGCGCCTGACGTTCATCCGCAACTGCCGTACCCTGGACATGACCCTGGACGAAATCCGCAGCCTGCTGACCCTGCGCGACAGTCCGCGCGACCAGTGTGAAAGCGTCAATGCCCTGATCGACGAGCATATCCACCACGTGCGTGCGCGCATCGACGGCCTGTTAGCGTTGCAGGCTCAACTGCTGGAGCTGCGCCAGCGCTGCGGCTCGGCGGGCAGCAACGACCAGTGCGGCATCCTTCAGCGCCTTGAGGTCAATGGCGCGGTCACGGCCCCGGAAGCTGAACACTCCCACGTGGGCCGCAGCCACGGTCACTGAGGCAGAGGGCTGGCGACAGCCTCCAGCACCACTTCCACCCGGCGGTTCTTCGCCCGCCCGATGGCCGACTCATTGCCAGCCAGCGGGTGGGTATCGCCGAACCCAACCGCTCGCAGACGCTGGCCATCGACGCCATTGGCTTGCAGGTAGCGCACCACGGTCGCCGCTCGGGCACTGGACAGCTCCCAGTTGGACGGGAAGCGCGGGTTCTGGATCTTCTCGGCATCGGTATGGCCTTGCACCAGGATCGGCTGGCTGTTCTTGCCCAGCACCGCCAGCAACGGCTTCAGCGCATTGATGCCCGCAAGGCTCAGGTCAGCCTGCCCCGATTCGAACAGCAATTCGCTGCTCAGGCGAAAACTCACGGTCTTCTGCGAGATATCCACTTCGATGTCCTTGCCCAAGGCATCCAGGCCCAGATTTTTCGCCAACTCATCCGGGCCGGGCGGGGCTGGCGGTGTCGGCGGGTTGGGCGCTGGTGGCGCGACCGCAGCCGCCGTGGCCACCACCGGTTTCACCGCCTGGGGCCGACCCAGCAGGGCCAGCCCGTGGGGCAACAGGCCCTGGCCCATGAAGGGCAAAGATGGTGGCGGTGGCGGCGGCACGGTGCTGTGCAGGCGAGTGCTGATGGCAAGCATCGCCATGGTCACCACCAGCAGCAGGGTCATCATGTCCAGGTAGGTCATCATCCAGCTGTCTTCGTCGCCTTCCACGGCCAGGCGGCCCAGGGCTTCCAGCGGCCGGCTCATGGCCCGACGCGCCCGTTCAGGCGCGGGGTAATGCGCAGCGGCTCACGGATCTCGTCGGCGTGGTGAGCGACGAACGTGCTCAGGGTTTCGCGAATCAGGCCCGGGCCGCGCTTGTTGCACATCATCGAAACGCCCTGGATCAGCATGTTCATCTGCAGCACTCGCTGTTCGGTACGCCGCTCCAGTTTCACCGCCACCGGCTTGAGCACGAGGTTGGCGAGCAGCACGCCGTAAAGGGTAGTCATCAGGCCCACCGACATCTGGTGGCCAATAGTGACCATGTCGCCGTCGCCCAGCACGAACATCAGGTTCACCAGCCCCACGAGCGTGCCAAGCATGCCGAACGCTGGCGCGTAGCTGGCCATGACCCGAAACAGCTGCGCCTCGGCACGCTCCTTGGCACGCATGCGCACGATGCGCCATTGCAGCAGCTCGATGATCTCGGCCTCCGCGGTCTTGTCGATCACCAGTTGCACGCCTGAACGCAGGAAGGGATTGCGGGTAGCTTCCAGGGCCTTTTCCACCGCACGCAAGTCATCGTCCAGCCACAACCGTGCCATGGTCACCAATTGCTCGATATCGTCATGGGCGTGTGCCGGTTCCTTGCGCATCACCGTGGCAAACAGCCCCAGCACCCGGCGCACTTCGGCCAGCGGGTAACTCAGGCAGGTGGCGGCAAACGTGCCGATCAGCACGATGCCAAGGCTTGGCAGGTCGATGAACATCAGGGGGTGCTGCGCCGAGAACAACAGCAGCAAGGCCAGCAGGACCAGGCCAGAGAGCAGGCCGATCAGGGTCGAGGGATTCATCACAGGCTCCGGGAAGTGAACAGCGGCAGCGGGTTTTATAACGCGCGCGCGGGCGTTTCAAAGGCCCTAACACAAGGCTTTTCCCTATCGAAATCCGCCGACCGCCGCGACACCTGAAAAAAATCCGGTGGTTTTCTAAAGCTGACCAGGGTGTTGCCGATCTTCGCGGTTAAAAGGCCCGGGCTGCCAAAGACCTGGGCCCCAGGCCACCACCAAGAAGGAAGTGCAGCATGTCCGTCATCAATACCAACATTACGTCCATGATCGCTCAGAAGAACCTGAGCTCGTCGGAAAGCTCCCTGAGCACCTCCATCGAGCGCCTGTCTTCGGGCCTGAAAATCAACAGCGCGTCGGACGACGCCGCTGGCGAAGCCATCGCCAACCGCATGAGCTCGCAGATCACTGGCCTGGACCAGGCCAGCAGCAACGCCAGCGACGGTATCTCCCTGGCGCAGACCACTGAAGGCGCGCTGGACGAAGTGAACGACAACTTGCAGCGTATTCGTGAGCTGTCGGTACAGGCTGCCAACGGCACCAACTCGCAGTCCGACCTGCAGTCGATCCAGGATGAAATCACCCAGCGCCTGGACGAAATCGACCGTATCTCTTCGCAAACCGCGTTCAACGGCGTGAGCGTACTGGACTCCGACCAGACCATCACCATTCAGGTCGGCGCCAACGATGGCGAGACCATCGACATCAAGCTGAGCGAAATCAACAGCTCGACCCTGGGCCTGAGCGGCTTCAACGTCAACGGCTACGACGGTTCCGTCAGCGCAGCCTCGGTGGAAGACGAAGCCGGCAGTTCCCTGTCGCTGTCGAGCACCAACACCACCATCACTGACAAGTCGGGCACCGCCATCAGCTACGGCAGCGGTAGCACCGGTGGCACGCTGGTACAGGACGAGGACGGCGACTACTTCCTGCAAGTGGGCAGCGGTTCGAGCGCCACCTACTACGCCGCCGACGTAACAGTCACCGGCAGCGGCTCCACTGCCACCGTGGCGGTGAGCGTCGATACCGAAAACGAAGTGACCAAGAAGTCTACCAACACGCTGACCACTCTGGACTCGGCCCTGAACACCGTGGACTCGATGCGTTCGGACCTGGGTGCGGTGCAAAACCGGTTCGACTCGGCGATCTCCAACATTTCCACCACCGAAACCAACCTGACCTCGGCACGTTCGGGCATCGAAGACGTGGACTACGCCACTGAAGTGTCGGCCATGACCAGCGCCCAGATCCTGCAACAGGCAGGTACCTCGGTACTGGCCCAGGCGAACTCCACCCCGCAGCAAATGCTGTCGCTGCTGCAGTAACCGCGGTAAGCGGAACAGGCCCCACCCGGGGCCTGTTCTTCACGCATCGCCGAGGGCCCAACCGCCCTACCCTAGCCTTTTCAACCGAATTCCATGGGGACCATCGAACCATGACGGCGCAATCCTTCAACTGGAATTTCCAAGGCCGGCTGGTCGCCCTCGACCAAGGTGCCGGCCTGGCGAGCCGCCCGGATTTCGCCGCCCTGATGGCCCTGGACGCCCTGAGCGTCATCATTTTCGACCCGGCCAGCCGCCTGCACGGCTCGCGCTTGGGCGAACACCCGCACGTACAGATTTTCAACGGCATCACCCTGGGTGATGGACGTCCATTGACCCTGCATGCCTGCCTGGACTCGCAACTGAGCAGTACGCGCGCGCCGCAACCGCTCACCACCTTGCCCGCCCCTTTGCAGCGCGGTGCCCAGGTACTCGCGCGCCTGCCGGTTCGCAGCGCCAGGCTCGACGACCTGCAAGGCCTCAAGACCCTGGACTGGCTGGTGCTGGACGACCGCCACGACAACCTGGGCATCCTCCAGCATGCCAGCGCCACGCTAGGGCAACTGCTGTTGGCCCAGGTCAGCCTGTCGATGCTCACGCCCCACGCCGGGGATTTCGAGTTCGCCCCACTGTGCCAGCGCCTGGCGGAAAACGACCTGCGGTTCTACCGTTTCCACGCCCCAAGCCACCTCAGCCAGTTCCCCGCCGAACTGGCCCTGGCCGAACCACGGGCGACCCAGTTGCATACCGTCCAGGCCCTGTTCATTCCGACCCCCGAGCGCCTGGCGCAGTTGCCGCCGCAACGCCGCCTGAAGCTCGCATTCGTTTTGGATACCGCCTACGGCCTGCATGACCTGGCCTATAGCCTGCTGGCAGGGGTAGACCAAGGCCAGGCCGCCGCCTACCTGCAAGCGCGCCACTACCTGCCAGCGGCCAGCCACGCGGCCACCACCTTCACGCTTACCGCCGAGTACAGCCCAGCGCCGTGGTAAGTGCGCGCTCGCTCAGCTCTCCAACCGGGGTCCACCATGTCTCGCACCGCCAGAAAAACCTGGAGCAACAAAACCGAAGACGCGGCCAACGCCTACATCAACAGTGGCCGTAACTTGCTCAAGCACCAGCGTACTGACGAGGCCATCGCCAGCTTTCGCCAGGCGCTGCCCTTGGCCCCCCGCAACGCCCGGTTGCACGCGGACCTGGGCCTGTTGCTGGCGAAACGGAAAAAGACCGCTGAAGCCCGCTTGCTGCTGGAGCGCGCCCTGGAGCTGGACCCCGACCAGGTACAAGTGCTGGTGAAACTGGGCGAGCTGCATAACCAGGAGGAGGACAGCGCACGGGCCGAAGGCCTGGTGCAGCGGGCCTTGGAACTGGCGCCGCGCAGCACTTCGGCACACCTGGTGATGGGCGTGATCCGCCACCACCAGGCACGCCTGCCCGAAGCCCTTGACTGCTACCGCGAGGCCTTGGCCCTGCGCTTGGAAAAACCCATCAGCATCTCCCCCAAGGCCCCACGCAACGACTTCAACAAACCCCAGGTCGAGCAATTGCTATGGGACACCCTGGCCGCCCTGTGCCAGGCCGGTGTACATGCCTTCGCCGCCTACGGCACGCTGCTGGGCCTGACCCGCGAAGGCGGCCTGCTGCCGTTCGACAAGGACATCGACTTCGGCCTGCCCCACTGCGAGATAGCGCGCGCCACCCATTGCCTTATCCGCCATGGCTGGGTCGAGCCAGTCGGCTCCCACCGGCTCACCAACCCCAAGGCGTTCTACCACCCGGTCCACAAGATCTCCCTGGACCTGTCCGGTTTCGTGGTCGACCGCGGCGGCAACACCTGCACGGGTTTCTGGGTCAAGGACGGGCTGCAGGAGTGGCACCGCCAGACCCGCTACCCCACCCTGCACCTGAGCAGGGGCCGCACCCCCGACGGCCGACCGCTGTGGTATCTGGAGGATGCGGATACCTGGCTGACGGCCGTGTACGGCGACTGGCGTACACCCGATGCCTTCTTCGACACCGTGATCGCGGCGAAGAACCTGCAAGGCTTTTCCCTGCTGACCGAGTGCTACGCCGTATCGCGAATCTACTCGCACATCGAGAGCGGCCACCTGCACAAGGCCCGGGCCCTGACCGGCCACGCACTGGCACACCGCCCCGAAGACAGCCTGCTGCTGGCAGCCCGGGCGGCGCTGGACAAGGTGCTCGCCTGATGAGCCGCATCGTCATCACCTACGGCACCTTCGACCTGTTTCACATCGGCCATCTCAACCTGCTGCGCAACCTGCGCGCCCTGGGTGACCGGCTGATCGTCGGGGTGTCCACCGACGAGTTCAACCGCCAAAAGGGCAAGCAGACGGTGATCCCCTACGCCGACCGGCTGGATATCGTGCAGTCGCTCAAGTACGTGGACATGACCCTGGCCGAAACCAGTTGGGCGCAGAAGGCAGACGACATTCGCCGCCTGGGCGTATCGGTGTTCGGCATGGGGGATGACTGGAAAGGCCACTTCGACACGCTCAAGCCACTGTGCGAAGTGGTGTACCTGCCGCGCACGCCGGGCATCTCCAGCTCAGCACTCAAGCACTGCCTGGCGCGGCCGGCGCCTGCGGCCTAATCGGCCAGGGCGTCACGCAGGCGCGAGACCGCCTGGCTGTGCAACTGGCAGACCCGCGACTCACTGACGCCGATCACGGCGCCGATTTCCTTGAAGTTGAGCTTTTCCTGGTAATACAGGGCAAGCAGCAGACGTTCGCGCTCGGGCAACGCATCGAGCGCCTTGATGAACCGGTCCCGGTTGCGCTCCTGCACCAGCTCGACAAAGGGGGAGGCACCATACCCACTGCTGACACCACTGGCATCGTCTTCACCCATTTCTTCGATGGGCATCAGCTGGCAACCATTGATATCCAGCAGCAACTGGCGGTATTGCTCCAGCGACAGATCCATGGCCTGAGCGATCTCACGCTCTTCGGGTGCGCGGCCCAAAGCCTGTTCCAGGCGCCGGATGATACCCTTCAGGGCACGGGCGTTGCGGCGCACGCTACGCGGGGCCCAGTCGCGGCTGCGCAGCTCGTCGATCATCGCCCCGCGGATACGCTGGGAGGCGAAGGTGCCGAACGTCGCGCCCTGGGTCGTGTCATAACGCGCCAGTGCGTCGAGCAGGCCAATACTGCCGGCCTGTATCAAGTCATCCAGATCGACATTGGCCGGCACCCTGGTTTTCAACTCAAGCGCGTGCCGGCGTACCAGCGGCAGGTACTGCTCCAGCAACTCGCTTGATTTTAGTTTTCCCTGAGCTGTGTACATCCTGCAGGCCTGGAGTGATGAGGAAACCGAGGGCATGCCCGGCCACGCGGGTCACGCAGTGGCGGGCGGGTCATGGGCGCGGGCATTATTACTGCTTACCCCGGGTGGGTAAGGGCGGAATAGCCGTTGCGTTTGGTGGCTTTTCTGCCAATTGAACTATTTCAACCGGGAGAGGTCGTACTGGCGCTCTGCCATGACCAGCAGCTCCACCCCTAGAAATCGCGCAGTGGCATGGCACAGGTTGTCGACCTGGGCGCGGCGCGCGGCCAGGCCGCCATGCAGCAGCAACAGGCGCCGAGGGCCGCCGGCCAACGCCAGGCGCCGCACCTGCAAGTAGGCCTGCCGGCAGTCGTTCGGGCCCGCGCCCAGCCAGAGGCCCCAACGCGGGTATTGGCGTGCCCATTCAGCTACCCGTGGGCCATCGGCCGTCAGCGCCAGCATGTGCCAACGCGACGGCTCACCCACCCAGCAATGGCCTGCCGCCCGCCAGCGCTGCAGCGTGGCCTGGGCCTGGCGCACCACAGACGGCGGCCCGACCACCACCAGTGTCTGCTCGGCACCGGTGGCTTGCAGGGCCTGACGCTCGGCCCAGCGTCTCAGGCCCTGAGCCTGGTCACTCATGCGCCAGTTGCACCAGAGCGGCACGGGTGGTCAGCAGGTGCAGCAGGCTTTCCAGCAACACCAGCGGGCTGCACGCACGGCGCTTGCCGGACAGTTCCAGCAACTGTTGGCGCACCACCGGTCCCCACTCGGCCTCCACCTGGTCAAGGTGGCAGGCGCAGGCAGCCAGGGCCGTGGCCAGGAACAGGCGCAGGTCGGCGTTCACGGGGCCGTGCCGCTCACCCAGGATATTCCATGCCCTCAGGGTCAGCGCCGGCAATGACTCGCACGCTTGCAGGCGGCCCAGGCTGGCGACCTGTTCGGCCAGGCTGCCAACGCCGTCCGCCAGCCAGTAGCGCTGGCCCAATACCTGGTCGCTATCGCAGTGGCGAAGGGTGCCAAACCAGGCGCGCACCTGCTCCCCTGGTGCGCTGGGCAGGCTGACCGGCAAGTGCGCCAGCTCCAGTCTGACCCAGCGGCCGCGCTGGCGCAGGGCATGGCCGCCATGGGCGACGCCGCGTTCGGCCAGTTGCGCCAGGGTCAGGGATTCGCCCCCCTGCATCACTCGCTGGCCGCGCTGCACGCTGGCCACCCACGGTTGCCCGGCGTTTTGCAGGCGTTGCAGCAATTCGCGGCTGGGGTTGCCCGGCCACAGGTGGCTGCTGGCGCCCAGTGTCGTGGTGCTCCATTCCAGGCGCTGCTGCGTGCCGATGGGCAACGGGTGCGCCAGCCACGGGCGAATCTGCAAACTGCCTTCGGCGGTGAAACTCAACACCGGCATTTTCCAGGTGGCGCCCACCACCGGACGTTCCGCACCCCAGAGGATCTGACGGTTCGCCGCGTGGCCCACCGGGGCATCGGCCAATAGCTGGGCAAGCGCATGACTTTGCCCGGCGGGGGCCAGATCAGCCATGTGCCAGGCATCTTCCAAAAGGGCGAAGTCATTGATCTGTCGATGCAAGCTGGCACGCAGGGTGCCCAGCACCCTGCCGTGGCCGAGCATGTTGCGTGCCAGGGTGTCGAGCTGCTGCCCCTTGCCGTTGCCGGGCATGGGGTCCGCGCCGTACAGGGACGGTCGCTCGCGCTTCAGGGCCTGCCCCATCAGCGCCGGCGTGTCAGCCAGGTGCAGGTCTTCCGGCACTTGCTGGCCGGTGGACAGGTAATTGAGCCGCAGGTCGTGGCGTATCAGTACGTCCAGCACCGGCCCCAGGCGCGGGGCTTCGTCGCATTTGCTGATGATGCAGTCGCGCAGTGTGGTCCCAGCACTCAGGGCGGCACGGCGGTAGGTGTCCACCACTTCGTCCAGGGTGTCGCCATGGCTGGCGGCGTTGAGCACCAGCATCAGCCGCACCAGGCTGTCGCTATTGGCCAGGCGCTTGATCTGCGCCAGGAGGCGCTGGTCGCGCTGGCTCATGCCTACGGTATCAATGATCACCAGGCGCTTGCCGGTGAGGGTGGCGAGCAATTGCTCGATATTGTCCTCGGCCCCCAGGGCATGCACCTCGCCGCCCAGCAGCTCTGCGTAAATGCGCAACTGTTCGTGGGCGCCGATGCGGAAACTGTCGGTGGTCACCAGCGCCAGGCCACCGGCACCGTGGCGCATTACAAAGCGCGCCGCCAGCTTGGCGGTGGTGGTGGTCTTCCCCACGCCCGTGGGGCCAACCAGGGCAATGATGCCGCCCTCTTCCAGCAGCGGGCCATCGTCGGGCAATACAGACAGCCGCGCGCCCAGGCGCTCAGCCAGCCAACGCGCGCGGCCAGGGCCATCCAGGGTGGGCAATGCCGGGGTGCCGTCCAGCAATTCCTGGCTCAGGCAGTGGCTGAAGCCGCTACCCAGCAGGTCTCGCAGCAATGCCTGGCGGCTGTCGTCGGCGGGTGGCTGTTGCTGCTTGAGCAGTTGGCGCATCTGGTCCATTTCGCCGCGCAGTAGCTGGCTCAGAGCGGCGAAGTCGCCGGCGGGCATGGGGGCCTCGGAAGAGCTCGCGGGCAAAGCAGCGCCTGCCACCTGCTTGGGTTGAATGGCAGGCGCATCCTGCGTGGCAGCTGGTTCGCCAGAGGGCCGCGCAGGGCCTCGCGGGTCGCCAGTGCTCATGTGCGCATAGGCGGCTGCCGCGCGGCGCGGGCTGAGGGGCGCAGGCTGGATGTCATCAGCCACCGCCATGATCTCCACCCCCTCCTCCACACTGCGGCTGGACAGGATCAGCGCGTCCTCCCCCAGCACCAGGCGCACCTGGTGCATGGCCTCGCGGCTGTTGGCCCCGACAAATCGTTGCATGCCCATCAATTACCCCCTCCGATCAGGCTGGTTATACGCAAGGTCCGGCCTTCCGGAATTTCCGCCAATGACATCACCACCAACTGGCGCAGGCGCCGACGCAGGAAGCGCGCCAGCAACGGCCGCAATTTGCTTGGCACCACCACCACGGCGGGGTGGTTGCCCACTTCCTGACGGGCCAAGGCAATTTCGGTCTGTTGCATCAGATTGTCCGCCAGGCTCGGCTCCAGGGCGCCACCACTGGTGACGGCTTGCAGCAGCACTTGCTCCAGGTTGGAACCAAGGCCAATGGCATGCAGCTCGGTCTGGTTGGGGAACCACTGCTGGGTGATCGCCCGGCCCAGGGCCACGCGCACCACGGCCGTCATTTCCTGTACGTCAGCCTCGGGCTGGGCAGTGACGAACTCGGCAAGGGCATCGAGAATGCTGCGCAGGTCACGGATCGAGACCTCTTCTTCCAGCAGGTTCTGCAGAATGCGCTGCAAGGTGCCGAGGGAAATCAGTTTGGGGACTACCTCTTCCACCAGCGCCTTGTTGTCCTTGTTGAGCTTGTCCAACAGCTTCTGCACCTCGCCACGGCCGAGCATGTCCTTGGCGTGCAGGTACAGCAGGTGGTTGAGGTGGGTGGCCGCCACGGTGCTGGCGTCGACCACGGTGTAGCCGAAGATCTGCCCGTGTTCGCGCATGCTCGAATCGATCCAGATGGCCGGCAGGCCGAAGGCCGGGTCGACGATCACCTCACCTTCCAGCTTGCCGCTGACCTGGCCCGGGTTGATCGCCAGCCACTTGCCGGGGAACAGTTCGCCCCGCCCCACTTCCACGCCGTTGAGGCTGATGACGTAGGTGTTGGCCAGCATGTCGACCTTGTCACGCACCCGCACCACCGGTGGCAGGAAACCCACGTCCTGGGCGAATTTCTTGCGCACGCTCTTGATGCGCACCAGCATCTCACCCTGTTGGCGGCTATCCACCAATGGAATCAGGCGATGACCGACGGTCAGCGCCAAGGTATCCACCAGGCTGACGTCGTCCCAACTGGCTTCTGAGCTTTGCGACGCGGCCTTGGGCACCACCTGTTCTTCCGGCGCGGCGGCCTGAGTCCGGTCGCGCTTGCGCAGCCACCAGCCGAGCCCGCCAAGCAGTACGGTGAACAGCAGAAACACCAGGTTGGGCATGCCAGGTACCAGGCCCAGCAGGCCGATCACCGCCGCGGTGAGGATCAATACCTGGGGGCGGATGAACAACTGGCCGATCATCTGCTGGCCCACGTCCTCCTCGGTGTTGACCCGCGACACCGTGACGCCGGCGGCGATCGAAATCACCAGCCCGGGGATCTGGGCCACCAGGCCATCGCCGATGGTGAGCATGGTGTAGGTGTGCGCAGCGTCAGCGAAGGCCATGTCGTGCTGCAGCATGCCAATGATCAGGCCACCCACCACGTTGACGCCCATGATCACCAGGCCAGCCATGGCGTCACCGCGCACAAACTTGCTGGCACCGTCCATGGAACCGTAGAAGTCAGCTTCCTGGGCCACTTCACGGCGACGCTTGCGCGCTTCCGGCTCGCCGATCAGGCCAGCGTTGAGGTCCGCGTCAATGGCCATCTGCTTGCCGGGCATCGAGTCGAGGGTAAAGCGCGCACCCACTTCGGCGATACGCCCGGCGCCCTTGGTGATCACCATGAAGTTGATGATCACCAGAATCAGGAACAGCGCCATGCCGACGGCGAAGTTGCCGCCCACCAGGAACTCGCCGAACGCCTCGATCACGCGGCCGGCGGCGTCCGGGCCCTGGTGCCCCTCCATCAGCACCACCCGGGTGGAGGCCACGTTCAGCGACAGGCGCAGCAAGGTGGTGAACAGCAGCACTGCAGGGAACGCCGAAAAGTCCAACGGCTTTTCGGTGAACATGCTGACCAGCAGCACCATGATCGCCAGGGCGATATTGAAGGTGAACAGCAGGTCGAGCACGAAGGGCGGCAGCGGCAAAATCATCATGGAAAGGATCATGACGATCAGCACAGGGCCGGCCAGCAGTTTCAGGTCGGCCTTGGCCAGCCAGGAATCGGGGCCCAGCAATTGAGTCATGGCGTTCATGGGTTGGGTGTTTCCTCGGCGGTGGCCCCCAGGGGGCCAGGCTGATCCATACCGGCGGGCACCAGCAGGTTTTTCGGTTTGGGCGGCATCAGGCCGCCGGTTTCACTGACACGCTTGAGGCGCATGGCCCAGGCCAGCACTTCGGCTACAGCGGTGTACAGCGAGCCGGGAATTTCCCGGTCGATGTCCACGTGGAAATACAGGGCACGGGCCAGGGCCGGTGCTTCGAGCATGGGGATGCGATGCTCGTCGCCCAACTCGCGGATGCGCGCGGCCACTTCGTCGGCACCCTTGGCGATAACCCGTGGCGCCGACATCTTGTCCTGGTAGGCCAGGGCCACGGCGTAGTGGGTGGGGTTGGTGATGATCACGTCGGCCTTGGGTACCTTGCTCATCATCCGTGAGCGCGCCATCAGCTGCTGCTGGCGGCGAATGCGCGCCTTGATGTGCGGGTCGCCATCGGTATCCTTGTGCTCCTGGCGCTGTTCCTCGCGGGTCATGCGCAGCTTCTGGTAGTAGGTGTAGAACTGGAACGGCACATCCAGGGCCACTACCAGCACCAGGGCTCCGACCACCAGTGCGCAGGCTTTGGCCACCAGGCCCATGGCCGTTGCCAGGGCCAACTCCACCGGCATGCCGGTAAGGTCCAGCAGCAGGCGGGCGTGGCTCCTGAGGAACAGCACGGCCACGCAGCCCACCAGGAAAGCCTTGGCCACGGCTTTGCCGAGGTCGGCCAGGGCCCGCAGGGAAAACATCCGCCCAAGGCCTGCGATGGGGTTCATGCGGGCGAAGTTGGGCTGCAGCGCTTTGAGGGTAATCACCAGGCCGCCCAGCAGCATCGAGGCCACGACCCCGGCCAGCATCAGTACCAATAGAAACGGCATCACGGTCAACAGCCCGAGTTGGCCCAGCCCCAGAGCGGCCTGAACCATGCGGGTACTATCGAATGCCTGGGCGCGCTCGAACAGCAGGCCGTGCTCGAGTACCTGGCACAACTGGCCGTAAAACCAGCCGCCCCCGCCCCATAGCGCGGCCACACCGGTCAACAGCACCAAAAACGTGTTGAGCTCACGGGAGCGCACTACCTGGCCCTGTTCACGGGCCTTCTCGATCTTGCGCGGTGACGCCGATTCGGTTTTATCTTCGTTGCTACTGTTTTCCGCCATGGCGGTTCATCGGCTTTTGATAAGGCCGGTATTTTGCGCAGCCGGCCGCCCGGCCCATCCTCGGAACAAGCGCAGAATTGGGGCGTATTTAGGGCAATGGCCGCCGCTGCGCCCCTTGTGGAACCAGGTCATTCGTTGCGGCTAAGAATTTTCCGAGCGACCTGACTGTCCAGCACGGTGATTTCGATACGCCGGTTCGCCGCATCCGGCGGCGCTGCGTCGCGGGTGGGAATGCGGTCGGCCATGCCCGAGATGCGCAGCAGCTTGTCCGAATCCAGACCACCACTGACGAGCTCCACGCGCGAGGCCTTCGCCCGGTCGGCCGACAGTTCCCAATTGCTGTAACCCGCCTCGCCGCCCGCATACGGGTGGCTGTCGGTGTGCCCGCTGATCTGCACGCTGTTGGGCAACTCGTTGAGCACCGGGGCGATGGTGCGCAGCAAGGTGCGCATGTATGGCGCCACCCGTGCGCTGCCCAGCTCGAACATGGGCCGCTGCTCGCTGTCGATCAGTTGCAGGTTAAGGCCTTCGGGGGTCAGTTCCATGAGGATCTGCTTGCTCAGGTCCTTGAGCGCCGGGTTCAGCTGGATCACCCGCTGCAAGCGCTGGCGCAACGCGGCCAGACGCTTGAATTCCTCCTCGGACAGCGGCCGTGCCGGCAGTTCGATGGGGTTGAGTGAAGTCTCCTTGAACGCCAGCGCCGGGGTGCCGCCAGGGATGGGGTTTTCGCTGCGATTGATGGCGCTGAGCAGCGGCGTGCTGAAGTAGTCGGCCACGGCGTTTTTTTGCGACTTGGTGGCGTTGGACAACACCCACAGCACCAGGAACAGCGCCATCAGCGCGGTCATGAAATCGGCGAAAGCGATTTTCCAGGCGCCGCCGTGGTGGCCGTGGACAGCGCTTTTGCGCCGCCGCATGATGATAGGGCGCTCGCTCATCCCAGGGCCATCGCGCCGACTGGCGTACCGCGCACGTAACTTTCCAGTTCCAGTGCGCTGGGCCGCTCACTGTGGTGCAGGGCCTTGCGGCCGAACTCGACTGCCAGCATCGGTGCCATGCCCTGAAGGCTGGCCAGCAACGTCATGCGCATGCACTGCAACATCTTCACGGCCTCGGCCACCTGGCGATCGACGCGGCTGGCCAGCGGCGCGATGACGCCATAGGCCAGGTAGATCCCCAGGAAGGTGCCCACCAGCGCATGAGCGATCATCTCGCCCATCAGGTCCGGCCCCACATTCACCGCGCTCAAGGCCTTGACCACCCCCATCACCGCGGCAACGATGCCGAACGCCGGCAATGCATCGCTGACCTTGTACAGGGCATCGGCAGGAATATGGGCTTCGTGCTCGAACGCTTCGATTTCATGCAACATCAGCTCGTCCAGTTCATGGGGCTGCATTTGCCCGCTGAGGATCAGACGCATGTAATCGGTGATGAACGTGATGATCATCGGGTCGTCGAGCAGTTCGGGGTAGTCGCTGAACAGCGGGCTTTGCGGGGGCTCGTCAATATCCCGCTCGACCGCCAGCATGCCTTCGCGCCGGGCCTTGCCCAGCAGGTGGTAAAGCAGCGCCATGACTTGCAGGTAGCAGGCCTTGTCGTAGCGGGTCTGCGCTTGAGCCGTGAAACCGTGGTGAGGGTCGCCTTGATCGCCTTGCCGTTGTTGGCCGCGATGAAGGCCCCCACGGCCGCGCCGCCGATCATGAGCATTTCCGTGGGCTGGTACAGCGACCCAAGGCTGCCGCCCGACAGCGCGAAGCCACCGAATACCGACAGCAGGATAGCGATAAGTCCTAAGACAATGAGCACAGGCCGTTCCTTTTATGACGCCAGGGGTGACCTGGGCAAAGATCGGCGCTCGAGGGCCCAACTTTAACCACGGCCGGTCACGCCCTTCGTAGCAGCGGACCTGGCCACGTCGGCGATGCACACGGTACACCTGACACCCCGGGGCGTCGCTTGTCAGGCGTTGGCCTGGCGCATGGGCGCTTCGTCTTCCAGCTCTTCGTTCTCGCGGCGCTTGAGGGTCTTGCCGGCCCGCGAAGGCGGCTGGCAAATACCGCATACATAGCGCTGGGCCGGGCCGTGGGAGTGGGCCACGAACTGGCCGCTGCACGATGAACAGCCCACCAGCTCCAGCATGTCACTTTCGAAGAAACGCACCAGGGTCCAGGCACGGGTCAAGCCGAGCACCACTTCGGACTCCTCGTCGCCGCCCACCTGCTCAAGGTACAGCCGATACGCCTTGATGAAGGCCTCGATGCGGTCGCAGCCAATTTTGGTCAGGCGCAGGTAGATGCCATAGAACAGCGAAGAATGAATGTTGGGCAACCAGGTCACGAACCAGTCGGTGGAAAACGGTAGCATGCCCTTGGGCGGCGATACCCCGCGCACCTCCTTGTACAGACGGATCAACCGGCCACGGCTGAGGCTGGTTTCCACTTCCAGTACCTGCAACCGCGCCCCCAGCTCGATAAGCTCGATGGCCAGCTGCACCTGGAACATTTCCTCGACCAGGCTTTTTTCAGACATGCGCCTGCCCCACACGTCCTCCCGTGTCGCCCCCGACATCGACCGACGCCATCAGCAACGACGAGTGAATTTCCACCAGGCCCAGCTCCCGCGAATTGCCCAGCACCCGCGACAAGCACTCGGCTTCATCGAAAACCGGGCGGCAGACCAATTGGTTGATGCGCGCCAACTGGGTCAGCTGCTTGCTGGTCAACTTGACCAGCAGGTCGGCCATGCCCTCGGTCAACTTCAGGCGGAACATGGCGGTAGCGCGGTCCTTGCGCAACAGGCGCTGTACCAGCAACAAATAAGAGAAATTCAGATCCTGAATATCTTCCAGACCTCGATCAGCGTTCAGCACTTCCCACTCCCCTGTACTTTTCGCACTCTTCAATTCAACTGACGTGAATGGTTTGGTTCAAACACACCGCCCTAGCGGCAACTTGTCGCAGCCCTGACTCAAACTTCCGGACGCACAACCGATCTAAATAGCGGCCTAACAGTGGCAGTTGGCCTGTACGCCTTGCCCTGTCCGCGCTTTAAACGCCCAGCCAATATAAGTGCGCCCAGGTGACTCTGACGGTCGGCCAGGCACTTGCGAACTTCAACTTCCAACTCCAGGATCTGCTTGATCAATTCAAACTTGCGCCGACGGTGTTCTTCGTCCAGCTGGACCCCCGCCTCCTGGCGTCGCAAGGTTTCCTCATCGATCAACCCCTGGGACTTCAACAGCAGAATCTCTGCCCAGTCCCCCTGCAACGCACACTCATGCATGCGTTGCGACTGCGCCAGCAACCGCTCGTACGACTCAACCACCTGCGCTTGCGACATCGCCATCCTCCCCCTCGACTCGAGGTCCTATCTGCCGCCACGCGGAACCAATGTTTTCAATCAGGCTTGCTGCCACATTCAGGACCTCCTCGTCGTTATGCAGATTGGCCCGCAATAACAGCCGCACCACCGTGTCGTAGAGCTGGTCCAGGTTGGCGGCGACCTCGCCGCCGCGTTCCAGGTCCAGCGAACCGCGCAGTCCGCGGCTGACGATCTTGATGGCAGACGTGATGGCCTTGCCTTTGCCCGCCATGTCGCCGACCTGCATGTGCAGCCGGGCCGTGCGGATAGCGGCCTGGTAACTGTCGAACAACATCACGATCCGTTGGTACGGGGAGGCAGCCAGAATGCCGCTCTCCAACCCCACCGCCGCGTAGGCATTTGCTCCGCGCAATACACTCACAACCTCGCTCCCATCTACTGAGGATTAATCATCACTGCTCAACGCATCGAATTGGGTGGTGAGGTAGTCCGCTGTCGAATCAAGCTCGGAAATCAGGGTGTCCAGGGCCGTGAATTGCTCGGTATAGCGGTCCATCACACTGTCGATGAAGTCCTGCTTGTCTTCGTATTTCTCTTCAAGGTCATCGAGTTGATCGTTCAGGTCATTGACCACCGACACGATCGAGCCATCGTCCTCGTCCAGGAACGTGTCCAGGTCGGTCGCCATCTGGGTGGCGAACCCCGCCGTATCATCGGTACCTACGAAGAAATCGGTTACGTCGCTGAGGTTGTTGGTAACCGCGTCTTCCAACGTGTCGTCATCGATGGTCAGGGTGCCGTCCACTTCCAGGGATATGCCCAACTGGGAGAGGTAGCTGAACGTGCTGTTGGAAATCGAGTTGTACAGGTCCTTGCTCAAGGTGCTGTCGACACGCCGGGTAGTGGAGTCGCCCAGCAGGGCGCCCGCCGTGTCGTCGTCGGCGTCGTACTCGGTCAGCGTGTCCATGGTCGAGGCGTACGAATTGTAGGCGTCGACGAAATCGTTGATGGCATCGATGATCGAGTCGGTGTCGCGCTTGATGGTCAAGGTCGAGGTACCCGTGTCGGTGAGGCTCAGGGTCACCCCCTGCAAGGCTTCCTCCACGGTGTTGCTCTGGCTGGTCACGCTCAGCCCGTTCACCGTCAGCAGGGCATCGGCCGCCGTGACAGTCTCGGTCATGTTGTTGCTGTCACTGTCGGCGCTGTAGCCGAACAGGTCCGCGGCGTCACCCGTGCCGTCGTACGTCACGGTCATTTCCGATTCGGTGCCGGTGTCGTTCGAGGTCAGCACCAGGCGGTATGGCGTGTCGCTACCGTCGTTGACGATGGACGCCGTGACCGAGCCGCCGGCGTCATTGATGGCGTCGCGGATACCTTCCAGCGTGTTGTTGCTCGACGTCAGGTCGATACTGATGCTTTCGTCGTCACCTACTGTAATAGTCAGGGTACCTGTACCCAGCGCTGTTGTAGAATCGGCGATACCATCGGTGGCCAATGTCTGCGCGCTGGCCAGTTGGCTGACCACGATCGAGTAGGTGCCGGCCACCGCATCGCTGGTCGTGGCGGCGGTCACGCCGGTGCCGCTGACGCTGCTGGTCAGGGCATCGTAGGTGTCGGCGTCGGCGAGGGTTTCGACGGCGGTCTGCAGGCTGGTCAGGGCACTGGTCAAGGTGCCGTAGGCAGTGATTTCGGCGTTGATGTCGTCTTCCTGGTTCTCGATCGGCGTCAGCAGGCTTGTTTCCTGCGCTTCCTCGAGGCTATCGAGAATCGAGTCCAGATCCAGCCCCGACCCCACACCCAAAGAGGTAATGGTTCCGCTGGTAGCAGAGGAGGAAGAAGTGGAAGTGGTCGTCGTCATATAGTCCTCACAGGTCCGCGCCTATTAAGCAGGGCCAATCAAAAATTACCCCATCACAAATGAAACATTCGCAATGACGCAGAGGAAATCGGCAGCCGAATATAAAACTTTAACGACACATGTCTATTTATTTTTTAAGTAACGCCTTTTAAACAAAGGCTTTTTTCGCAACTTTCAGACTTACCATCTCTCGCACCCGCAGTACTTTCATTAGTGCAACCTAAGTAATAAGCCGGTTACACAGCTTTACCCTCAAGCCCTGAGCCCGGCCACTGCCTTAGTTCGATCCTGAATTTTTTTTCATCGAGACGGTCAGGCACTCAAACGTATCGATTGCCGTACAGGAGGATACTTTTGCGTAGGTAGCAATACCCGGCCTATACCTGCATCGCCATCACGTCCTTATAGGCAGTCACCAGCCGGTTACGCACTTGCACCCCCATCTGGAAGCCGAGGGCGGCTTTCTGCATGTCCACCATCACGTCGTTGAGCGCTACGTCCGGGCTGCCTACCTGAAAGGCGTTGGCGTGCTGCGTCGCGGTTTGCTGAAGCTGGTTGATGCGCCGGAGCGAGGCCTGCAATTCGCCTGAAAAGCCACCGTTTGCCCCTGCCCCCGCCACTGAGGAAGTCGCCCCCTGGGACTGGCTGGCCAGCAGGTTGAGTTGCTGCAGGGCAGCCTGCAAAGCAGATGTATTCATGGCGCGAACATGTCCGAAGTGTAAAAGGTCAGGGTGATGGCTCGAAAGGTTAACAAGGCAAGCCGTACCGACAAGCAACCAATTGGCTACAAAAGCGCTGGCTTTTCCGACCTTTGGATACGGGCCGGGTCGAGATAATAGCCGCCCTGCGATACCTGCCAGCGCTGGCACCGGGCGGCACTGCCGCAGCCGATGCCACAGCTTCTCGACCACCTTCGACACCGGAACGAGCAATGTCTTCTGTAGCGCCCCTACCCTCGCCTGCGAGGTGCGTGTGAGTAACGCGGCCCAAGGCAAAGGCTCCGCCAGAGTCGCCCCCGACAAGAACAAGGCCAGTGCGCTGGAACCGCTGCTGGCACGCTTGCGCGGCCAATCGCTGCCCCTGCTGCTGGCAGGCGCGGCAGCCGTTGCGCTACTGGTGGTGCTGGCCCTGTGGGCACGGCAACCGGAGTACCGCGTACTGTTCTCCAACCTCAGCGAGGCCGATGGCGGCCAGGTGATCAGTGAGCTGGAAAAGCGCCAGGTCCCCTACCGCCTGAGCGAAGGTGGCCACGCCATCCTGGTACCGGCCGCGCAAATGAATGCCTTGCGTCTGCAACTGGCCGAACAGGGGCTGCCCAAGGGCGGCAACGTGGGTTTCGAACTGATGGACAAGCAGGCGTTCGGGGTCAGCCAGTTTGCCGAACAACTCAACTACCAGCGCGGCCTGGAAGGTGAACTGGCACGCACCATCGAGTCCCTGGGCCCCATCGCCAGTGCCCGGGTGCACCTGGTCATGGCTCGCCAATCGGTCTTCGTGCGCGAACGCGAGCCGGCCCGCGCCTCGGTCATGGTCAACCTGCAACCGGGCCGCGAACTGGGCCAGAGCCAGGCCAACGCCATCGCCCACCTGGTGTCGTCCAGTGTCGCCGACCTGAGCATCGACGGTGTGACCATCGTCGACCAGAGCGGCCGTCTGTTATCCCAGAACCCTGGCGACAACGGTGGCCTGGATGGCACGCAATTGACCTACGTGCGCGATATCGAGCGCTCCTACCAACGCCGTATCGAAGATATTCTGGCGCCGTTGCTGGGCCGTCAGAACGTCCACGCCCAAGTCGTGGCCAAGGTCGATTTTGACAGCCGCGAAAGCACCGCCGAACACTACGAGCCCAACCAGGCGCCGGACCATGCGGCCGTACGCAGCAAACAGATCAACGAAAGCCTGGCCGGCAGCGACGCGGCCGCCCGTGGCGTGCCTGGCGCGCTGACCAACACCCCGCCCAACCAGCCGCCCGCGACCCGCGCCACGGCACCGGGCAAACCGGGCGAAGGTACCCAGGCCAGCACCGACGACAGCGACACCAGCGCCTCGGCCCGCAGCAAGACCCTGCACAGCGAGCGCATGACCAACTACGAGGTCGACCACAGTGTCGAGCACGTCAAGCAGGCCCAGGGCGAGGTCACGCGCCTGACCACCGCCGTGGTCGTCAACTACCGCGCCACCGAGAAGGACGGTAAGCCGGCCCAGGACCCCCTGAGCAAGGACGAACTGGCCAACATCGACAGCCTGGTGCGCCAGGCCATGGGCTTCACCGAGGACCGCGGCGACGAACTGAAAGTGATCAACAGCCCGTTCGCCGTGGAGGACAGCAGCGGCCCGGAACTGGCCTGGTGGCGCACACCGGAGTTCTACGCCCTGGCCATGAGCCTGTCGCGTTACGTGCTGGTGGCCTTCATCGCCCTGCTGCTATGGCTGATGGTGTTGCGCCCCATGCAAAAGCGTCATGCCCAGACGCTGAAAGCGGCCCAGGCCGACGAAGAGCCGCAGACCATGGTCACCGAAACCGGCGAAACCGTGGAAGTGCCGGCCGGCAAACGCAAGGCCCTGGGCTACGAAGCAAACATGAAACGCCTGCGCGAGATCTCCGTGGAAGACCCACGCCTGATCGCCATGATCATCCGGGGGTGGATGAAAAAAGATGACAAATAAAATGACCGCAACGCGCCGCAGCGCGATCCTGCTGCTATCGCTGGAAGCCGATGAGGCCGCCGAGGTGTTCAAGCTGCTGCCCAGCCCGGACGTGGAAAGCATCAGCATGGAGATGGCGCGCTTGAGCCAGGTGTCGCACGACGAGATGCGCAAGGTGCTCGAAGAGTTCATCGACGAGACCGAGCAATACGCGGCCATCAACATCCAGTCCAGCGAACACATCCGCGCGGTGCTGACCAAGGCTCTTGGCAGCGAGCGGGCGGCCAGCCTGATCGATGACATCCTGGAGGCCAACGATGGCGGCTCGGGTATCGACAAGCTGAACCTGATGGAGGCCTCGCTGGTGGCCGAGATGATCCGCGACGAACACCCGCAGATCGTCGCCACCATTCTGGTGCACCTGGACCGCCACCAGGCCTCGGACATCCTTGAGCTGTTCGAGGAACGCCAGCGCAACGACATCATCCTGCGTATCGCCACCTTCAGCGGGGTGCAACCGGTGGCCTTGCAGGAACTGACCGAAGTGCTGGGCGGCATGCTCGACGGCCAGAATCTCAAGCGCAGCAAGATGGGCGGCGTGCGCACCGTGGCCGAGATTCTCAACCTGATGAACTCCAGCCAGGAAGAGTCGGCCATCCAGACCCTGCGTGCGCACAACGAAGACCTCACGCAGAAGATCCTCGACGAGATGTTCCTGTTCGAGAACCTGCTGGAGATCGACGACCGTGGCATCCAGACCATCCTCCAGGAAGTGGAGACCAACTCCCTGTCCATCGCCCTCAAAGGCGCGCCCACGGCGCTGCTGGACAAGTTCCTGGCCAACATGTCCCAGCGTGCGGCGCAGCTGTTCCGCGAAGACATGGAAGCCCGCGGGCCGACGCGCATGTCCCAGGTGGAAGCCGAACAGAAAGCCATTCTGCAGGTGGTGCGACGCCTGGCGGACAACGGCATCATCGTGACCGGCAATGGGGACGATACCTATGTCTGACGGCAACCCCTGGGCTGACGAGCCCAACCAATGGCAATCCTGGCGCATGACCGTGCTGCCCACTGAGACGCTGCCCGCACAGGACCTGGATGAAGCCCAGGCCGAGGCCCAACGCAAGCATGCCTTTCAGCGCAAACTGGAGTTGCAGGCGCGCCGCGACAAGGCACGCCAGGAAGCCATGCGCCAAGGCCATGCCACAGGCCTGGCCGCCGGCCACGCCGAAGGCTATGCCCAGGGACTGGAAGAAGGCCGGCTGGCTGGCGAAGCCGCGATGCAAGAGCAGATCCAGGCAACCCTGGCGCCACTGTTGAGCCTGTGCGAAAGCTTTGCCCAGGCCTTGCGCCATTTGGATGGCCAGGTGCTGGGCCAACTGGTGGAGTTGGCGCTGGGCACCGCACGGCACATTGCCGGCCAAGCCCTGCAAGCACACCCCGAACAGGTGGTGAGCACCGTGCAGACCTTGCTGCAGCATGAGCCGGCACTGACCGGCAAACCACGCCTGTGGCTGCATGGCGACGACCTTGCGCTGGTGCAGCACGCCCTGGGCGAGCAACTGGGTGCCGCTGGCTGGAGCCTGTTGGCAGACGCCAGCGTGGCCCGTGGCGGTTGCCGCGTCAGCAGTGCCAGCGGCGAACTGGACGCCACCCTGGAAAGCGCCTGGGCAGGCATTCGCAGCAGGCTGCTCGACGGCCTGCCGGCCACATCATGAGCCTGGACAATGCCTTTCTGCACGGCTGGGAACAACGTCTGGCCAACCTGCGCGGCGATATCGCCCACGTAGCGCGCTATGTTCACAGCGGACGCATCGTGCGGGCCACCGGCCTGGTACTGGAAGCGGTCGGCCTGAGCATCCCGCTGGGCGGTGCCTGCCGCATCGAGACCCAGCCGGCGCAAGCAGGCCTTGGCCCCCGATACGCCGAGGCCCAGGTCGTCGGCTTCGCTGCCGACACCCTGTATCTGATGCCGCTGGAAGAAATAGGCGACCTGCAACCCGGCGCCCGGGTACTGCCGCTGGACGAACGCCAGACCGGCGGCGCCGGGACGCGCCAGTTTCCGTTGGGGCCGTCGCTGCTGGGGCGAGTGCTGGATAGCCGTGGCGAACCACTGGATGGCAGGGGCGCGCTGGCCGACGTGCGCCATTGCCCGCTCAACACACCACCGCTGAACCCGCTCAAGCGTGCGCCCATCGACCGCCAGATCGATGTCGGCATTCGCGCCATCAATGCTTTGCTCAGTGTGGGCCGTGGCCAGCGCCTGGGCTTGTTCGCCGGCTCTGGCGTGGGCAAATCGGTGCTGCTGGGCATGATGGCCCGGTATACCCGCGCCGATGTCATCGTCGTTGGCCTGATCGGCGAACGGGGCCGCGAGGTCCAGGACTTCATCGACAACATCCTCGGCGAGGAAGGCCTGCGCCGCGCCGTGGTGGTGGCGGCACCCGCCGATACCTCGCCACTGCAACGCCTGCAAGGCGCCGCCTATGCTACCCGCATCGCCGAAGATTTCCGCGATCAGGGCCAGGACGTGCTGCTGATCATGGACTCCCTGACCCGCTATGCCATGGCCCAGCGCGAGATCGCCCTGGCCATCGGCGAACCACCGGCCACCAAGGGGTACCCGCCATCGGTGTTCGCCAAACTGCCGAAACTGGTGGAACGTGCCGGCAACGGTCCGCCCGGCGGCGGCTCGATCACCGCGTTCTACACGGTACTGAGCGAAGGCGATGACCAGCAAGATCCCATTGCCGACTCGGCACGGGCGATTCTGGATGGCCACATCGTGCTCTCGCGCACCCTGGCCGAAGCCGGGCACTACCCAGCCATCGATATCGAAGCGTCGATCAGCCGCGCCATGACCGCCATCGTCAGCGACAGCCAGCAACGCAAGGCCCAGCAGTTCAAGCAGGTACTGAGCAAGTACCAGCGCAACCGTGATCTGATCACCGTGGGCGCCTATGCCGCCGGCCACGACCCCCTGCTGGACCGCGCGGTGCAACTGAACCCGCACCTGGAGCGTTTTCTGCAACAGCGCATCCAGGAGCGCACCACCCTGGAAGACACCCTCCAGGCCCTGAATCAGCTCTTCCCCGGCAAATAATCAGGAGGCAGTGCCATGACATCGTCCCTCGACCTGCTCGCTGAACGGGCTCACAAAGCCCGCGATGGCGCCGCCCGCACCCTGGCCCAGCAGCGCCAGGCCCTGCGCCAGCTGGCGGGGCAGCTGAAAACCCTGCAGCAGTATCAGCAGGAATACCGCCAAAGCTTGCAGAACACCTTGCACGCGGAGGGCATGAGCCCCGCCAGCTTGGCGAACTACCGGGCCTTCCTGGCGTCGCTGGACACTGCCATGGACCGGGCGCGCAACAGCATGGTCAAGCAACAGGCGGAGATCGACAAGAGCAAACAGGCCTGGCAGGCCGAATGGCGCAAGGCCCATGCGTATGAAGCCCTGCTGCAGCGCCGCGCCGCGCAAGAGCAGCAAGTGGCCAACCGCCGCGAACAACGCCAGAGCGACGAACTCGGCGCCCGGATGCACCAGCAGCCCGGCCACTTCTCCCGTACTTGAGAGCCTCCATGGACATCACAGCATTGCTGGCCAGCCCCGCGACCGCCAGTACACCGCTGGCCGCCGCTACCGGAACCGACGGCAGCATCTTCGCCCAGGCACTGGATGCGGCTACCCAGGCGCAACCGGTGGAAGCCGAGCCGACCGCCGCGGTTGCCGCCGTCGAAACAGCGGCCGAAGCAACAGTGGCTTTGGCCGAGCCAAGCCCGCCGACGGTAGATACCGAGATGCCCGCCGTCGACCTGCCTGAACCCACGGTTGCCGAGCCACAACCTGCGGCTCAGCCGATCAGCGTACCCGCCTTCGTGACCGCTATGGCCAAGCCCCAACCGGCTGCGGTGCAGCAAGAGCCGCAAGAGGTTGATGTTTCCGAGCCCGCGATGCCGCTGGCAGACACAGTGGCCGCCACCGGTAGCGGCGGTGACGACAGCGCGAACAGCCAATTGCAGCATATCCGCGAGCGTATGCGTCTGATCGACAACGCGGGCACGCCCGATGCCAGTGCCGCCCAGGTCTTTGTGGCGCCCGAGACCGTGGCGGTTACCGTGGCGGGCCCCGTGGCTGCCGAGGCGGCACCGGAGGCAACACCGCTGGCCAGCCAGCGCAGCACTGACCTGCCTGGTATCACCAGCACCAGCACCCGCACCCCCGCCAAGACCGACACCCGGCCAACCGTGACGCAAACCGATAGCGGCCCGGCAGAAACGATCACCACGACCGCTGTCGCGGCCGCGACGGTCACGGCTTCCGAGGACACCGACACCAGCGCCGACAGCGATACGCCCAGCCCGCCGCCGCTGGACACCCTCAGCGCCTGGGCACCCAGCGCCACCCTTGCGGTCAACCAAGAATCCCCGCAAGTAAACACAAGCAACCCCATCCTGACGGCTGCCGTGGGCAGTTCGCAATGGCAGACCGGCCTCAGCCAGCAGGTGCTCAACCTGCACCAGCGCGGCAAGCATCAGGTGGACCTGCAGCTGCATCCCGCCGACCTTGGGCCGTTGTCCATCAGCCTCAAGCAGGACAGCAGCGGCACCCAGGCCCAGTTCATCTGCGCTCACCCAGCCGTGCGCACTGCCGTGGAGCAGGCCCTGCCCCAATTGCGCGAAGCCTTGGCGGCCCAGGGCATCACCCTGGGGGACACCTCGGTCAGTGACCAGCCTTCGCGCCAGGCACAGCGCGAGCAGAGCCCCTATGCCCCACCTGCGGCCAGCGCCGGGGCCGGGGCCGTCGCCGACGAAGACCCCAGCGAGGCTCAGCCCACCCCGCTCATGACGCGCATCGACCTGTACACCTGACAGCCCGCCATGCCACGGCAAAACGCCAAGATACGGCGTATTGGGCGGCTTTATCGGGCCATGGTCGGGGCGCGGTGATGGTCATACTCGCGGCTTGTCTGATCAGACCCTACGAAGACACCGGCAATGAGCACGACCCGCAAGACCCCTTGGCTACCCATGATCCTGTGCGTTGTGTTGCTGGCCGCCGCCAGCATCGCCGGCACCTGGTACTACGTGACCCGCCTGCAGGCCCCCGCCCAAGCGGCCGTCGAACCGCCGGCCGCGCCGCAGCTGGTGAACATCGCACCGCTGACCGTCAACCTGCAGAACCCACAGCACGAACAACGCCTGCTGTATGTCGGCTTCGCCATCAGCGTGGGCGACAAGGCCACCCAGGCCTTCCTGCAATCCTACGTGCCACAGATCCGCAGCCAGCTGTTCAAGCTGCTGGGCGAACAGGACAGCACCGCCCTGATGACCAGCCAGGGCAAGAGCGCTTTGGCCGCCAAGGTGCTGGAGCTGGTCAAGCGTCCGCTGACAACACCCCAACCCGAGCTTTCCATACTCGACGTCCTTTACACCGACTTCATCGTGCAATAGCCCATGCCCTTAGAAGACCTGTTGTCGCAGGAAGAGATCGATACGCTGCTCAACGGCGTCAGCGGTGACGACGAGTCATCCGCCGGCACCGAGCAGATGCCCTGGGATGCCCACATCCGCCCCTATGACCCGGCCACCCAGCATCGGGTCATCCGCGAGCGGCTGCATGCCCTGGATATCATCAACGAGCGCTTTGCCCGCTATTTCCGCATGGGCCTGTTCAACCTGATCCGGCGCAGCGCCGATATCACCGTGGACAGCGTGCGCTACCAGAGCTTCAACGATTTCTCGCGCCACGTGCCGGTACCCACCAACATCAACCTGCTGGCGATGAAACCGCTGCGCGGGACGGTGCTCACGGTGTTCCCGCCCAACCTGGTGTTCATGGTGGTGGACAACCTCTTCGGCGGCGACGGACGCTTCCTGGCCAAGTCCGAGGGCCGCGAGTTCACCCGCACCGAGCAGCGCATCATCCGCCGCCTGCTCAGCCTGGCCATCAGCGCCTACCAGGACGCCTGGAGTTCGGTGTACCCGCTGGAAATCGAATACCTGCGCTCGGAAATGCAGGCCAAGTTCGCCAACATCACCAGCTCGCCCAACGAGATCGTGGTCAACACCACGTTCCACCTGGAAGTGGGCAACCTGGCCAGTGATTTCAACATCGTCATTCCCTACCTGATGATCGAGCCACTGCGCCAGTTGCTCAATGGCCCCCTCACCGACAGCGATCCCGACGCCGAGAAGGCCTGGAACCGCCAGATGGCCGGCGAGATCACCCAATCGCATATCGAACTGGTGGCCGACTTCACCGAAATCGACACCAGCATCGGCCAGGTCATGGCGCTGCAGGTGGGCGACGTGCTGCCCATCGAGCTGCCCGACACCCTGGTGGCCAAGGTCGACGGCGTGCCGGTGCTGACCTGCGAATACGGCAGCCAGAACGGCCTGTGCGCCCTGCTGGTGAAAGACCTCATCGACCACTCGCCCGTAGGCCCCGAAGCCGCCAGCTTCGTGAAAGGCCCCGTGCCCCCTGCCAAGGACTCCGCCCATGACTGAACCGACCACCCCCGAGCCCACCCCGGCGCAAGACCCATCGCTGGAAGACGAATGGGCCAGCGCCATGGCCGAGCAGGGCGATGATGCCGATCTGGATGACCCATGGGCCGCAGCCCTGGCCGAACAGGAAAGCGCCCCGGCGGACGCCCCCGCCGCGGCGCCTGCCAAGGTGTTCCGCCCCCTGAACAACCAGGGCGGCGGCGCCGTGAGCCGCGACCTGGAAATGATCATGGACATCCCGGTCAAGCTCAGCGTGGAACTGGGGCGTACCCGGGTGACCATTAAGCAATTGCTGGAGCTGGCCCAGGGCTCGGTGCTGGCACTCGACGGGCTGGCCGGCGAGCCGATGGATATCCTCATCAACGGCTACCTGATCGCCCAGGGCGAAGTGGTGGTGGTCGATGAGAAGTATGGCATCCGCATCACCGAGATCATTACCCCGTCCGAGCGGGTACAGAAACTCAACCGATGACCAACCCGCCCTCCTCACCCGACAGCCTGCTGGGCCTGGCCTTGCTCGGCAAGACCGGCCTGGCCTTCGCCGTGGTGGTAGCCAGCATTCTGCTATGCGGCTGGTTGGCCAAGCGCTTACGCCCCGGCCACACCCGGCCCGGCGCGCACCTGCGGCTGGTCGGCAGCACCCAAGTGGGCCAGCGCGAGCGGGTGGTGATCGTCCAGGTGCAAGGGCGCTGGCTGGTACTGGGGGTCACACCCCAGCACATCAGCGCCCTGTCGGAACTGCCCGCCCCGGCCGATGAACCTGCCGCACCCGGCACGCCGCTGGCACCAGCCTTCGCCGAACGCCTGGCGGCCGCCGTGAAACAACGCCTGACCCCCGCCGGAAACGACACGCCATGAACCTGCGCCCCATGCTCCTGGCTGCCACTGTGCTGCCGGCCCTGATCGACACCGCCTGGGCCCAGGAAGCCCCGGGCCTGGCGGCCTTCACCAGCCAGGCCATGGGCAACGGCAGCCAGCAATGGTCGCTGAGCCTGCAAACCCTGATGCTGCTGTCGTCCATGGCCTTCCTGCCGGCGCTGTTACTGATGATGACCGGTTTTACCCGCATCATCATTGTCCTGGGGCTGCTGCGCACCGCCATCGGTACTACTTCGGCACCACCCAACCAGGTGTTGCTGGGCCTGGCCCTGTTTCTGACGTTCTTCGTCATGTCGCCGGTGCTGAACAAGGCCTACGACACGGCCTGGCAGCCGTTCTCCAACAATCAGATAGGCCTTGAGGAAATGCTCGACAAGGGCAGCCAGCCGTTTCGCGGTTTCATGCTCAAGCAGACCCGCGAAACCGACCTGGCCATGTATGCACGCATCGCCGACCTGCAGGACCTGGACACCCCCGACCAGGTGCCCATGCGCGTGCTGATGCCGGCCTTCGTCACCAGCGAGCTGAAGACCGCCTTCCAGATCGGTTTCAGCATTTTCGTACCCTTTCTGATCATCGACTTGATCGTCGCCAGCGTGCTGATGGCGCTGGGCATGATGATGGTGCCGCCGGCGACCATCTCGTTGCCGTTCAAGTTGATGCTGTTCGTGCTGGTGGATGGCTGGCAACTGCTGCTGGGCTCCCTGGCCCAGAGCTTCTACACCTGACATCCACCTATGGAGCGTTACCACGATGACACCGGAAATGGTCATGGACCTGGCCTACAGGGGCATGCGCGTCAGCCTGTTCGTCGCCGCACCGCTACTGCTCACTACCCTGGCCGTCGGCCTGGTCGTCAGCCTGTTCCAGGCAGCGACGCAGATCAACGAATCGACCCTGTCGTTCATCCCCAAGATCGTCGGTATCTGCGCGGTACTGGTACTGGCGGGGCCGTTGATGATGGACATGATCCTGGACTTCACCCGCGACCTGCTGGTGGGCCTGCCGGGCCTGGTGGGCTGACCACCCATGCTGGACATCGACACCGCGCAGTTGCAGCAATGGCTGGCGCTGTTCTTCTGGCCGCTGTGCCGCATTGCTGCGTTCATGCTGGTGGACCCGCTGCTGGGTCACACCATCATCCCCAACAGCGTGAAAATCGGCCTGGCACTGTTGCTCAGCGTGCTGCTTTCACCGGTGCTGCCGCCCATGCCGGACGTGGCCATCGTGTCCTGGGAAGGGCTGGGTATCGCCGTGGAACAACTGTTGATCGGCGCCAGCCTGGGCATGGTCATGCGCGTGACCCTGGCGGCTGTGGAAATGGCTGGGGAGATCTGCGGCATGCAGATGGGTTTGGCGTTCGCCAGTTTCTATTCGGCGGAAAGCAACACCAACACCATGGTGCTGTCGCGGCTACTGAGCATGACTACCCTGCTGATGTTCCTGGCGCTGGACGGCCACTTGCTGGTGCTGCGCCTGCTGGCCAGTACCTTCCAGAGCCTGCCGGTGGGCAACCTGCATTTCGACCCGTCTTCTTGGGAAATGATCGCCCGCTACGGCAGCCGCGTGTTCCTCACCGGCCTGCTGCTGGCCCTGCCCATGGTGGCGGCGCTGCTGATCATCAACCTGGCCATGGGCATTCTCAACCGCGCGGCGCCGCAACTGACCGTGTTTGCCGTGGGCTTTCCGGTGACCCTGAGTACCGGGCTGGTGCTGATCATGGCGCTGACCAGCCACCTGGGGCATTTCATCCAGCTGCTGTTGGATGAATCGCTGCACTTCATGCAGATGCTGGTCGGCAACATGATCATGCCCGGCTGAAGCCGGTCAGATGTAGTCGAACAGGGTCATGTCCTGCACGCTGGCGAAAGTCTGCTGCGCTGCCTGCAAGGCGACCTGCAGGGCAGTGTAGTTGGATACCGACGTGGTGTAGTCGGCGTCGGTGAGGTTCGACAGGCTGGTGGCATAAGTCAGCGACATGTCATCGCCCACCGTGTCCAGCACATCGATCTCGTTCATGCGCGTGCCCACCGAGGTGCGTACCGTCAGGACGTTGTCCAAAGCGTTGTCCAGCTCTCGGCTGCTGGTGGACAGGGTGTTGCTCAGCGCCGCCTGATCGGCCTCGTCTTCCACCGGAGTGTTCAGGGCCGTGATGATGTTCTGCAGGGTACTGAACAGGTCCGGGTCGGCCTCGGCGGCCGCGCTGACGCTGATGCTGTCGCCGTCGGCCGGCTCGCCTTCCAGGGTCATGGACAGGCCGTTGACCTCCACGGTATCGCCCGATTCGTAGGCCACCGCGTCACCGCCATCGACGCTATAAGTGGTTGCACCGTCGTCGTCCACGGCGAAGGTCAGGGTGAAGGAGGTACCGTAGTTGGTAGCGCTGCTGTCAGTGATGTCCGGCCCGTCGAAAGTTACCGACCCGCTGTTGTCGGCACTGGCCTGGGCGACGAAGCCGGCGGAGCTGCCAACACTGAGAAACACGCTCTGGCCGGTGTCACCACTGGCGATGGTCTCGGTGGCGCTGATCTGCTGCATCACCGCGTTGTCGTCGCCCTGGTAGGTGAGGTTGCCGTCGGCGTCTGCTACGAACGTCTGGCTCTCGCTCTGGTAGCCGGAAAAAATGTAGTTGCCGTTGCTGTCCGTGGTATTGGCCAGGGACACCAGCGTGTCGTAGATGCCTTGCAGCGAAGTGGCGATGGACGCGCGGTCATCATCACTGAGGGTGCCGTCGCCAGCCTGGATCAACAGGGTCTTGGCGCTGGTGATGGCATCGCTGATGCTGTCCAGGGCGCTCTCTTCGGTGGACAACGACGTGGTCACCGAGGTGCGCGAAGCGGCGTACTGGTCGTTGAGCGACGAAGCCTGTTGCACCACCACTGCCTGGGCGGCCGCCGACGAATCGTCGGAAGGGTTTACCACGCGCTTGCCGCTGGACACCTCGCTGCTGGCGTCCAGGTAGGCGGCTTCCTGGGTGAGCATGTTGCTCAGGCCCTGGCTGTAGACGGTCTGGGTGGAAATACGCATCGGTCAAGCCTCCTTGTCAGGCATCCATGCTCAGGATGGTGTCGAGCACGGTGGAACCCACTTCGACGATTTTCGCGCAGGCCTGGTAATAAGCCTGATAGCGCACCAGGTCGGCGGCTTCTTCATCCAGGTTTACCCCCGATGAGGATTGCTGCAGGGTGGTCAGTTGTTCGGTGACGCTGGTCTGGTTGTCCAGTTGCGTGCTGATGGAACTGGTGGTGCTGCCTACTTTGCTGACCAGCGATGCATAGGCTTCGGTCAGGGTGGACGTACCGCCCACCAGGTCCTGGTTCTGCAAGTCGAGCATTTCCAGGGCGATGCTGTTGTCACTGTCCCCGCCACCGGCGCCCGCGGCGATCAGCGACGGGTCATCGATTTCGGTGTCCAGCGTGCTGGCGGCGCTGCTCAGGGGCTTGACCAGGAAGCTGTCGCCATCGTTGGCAGTGCCGCTGATGGTCACGGTCAGGCCGCCGAAGCCGAGGGTGCCGGTGTCGGCGTCATAGCTGCTGTCCACGGCCTTGCCGGTGCTGGCATCAGTGACGGTGTAGCCGTCGGCATCCGAATAGCTGACGGTGTAATTGCTAGTGGTAAGGCTGTCCAGGTCATCGGAAAAGCTCGCACTCAGGCTGGCGCTGCCGGTGTTGTCGGTATTGCTGTACACCACCGGGTCGGCCACCGAAAAGAATGCGGTGCCGGTGTCGCCATTGAGGTCCGTGCCACTGGTTTGCAGGGCATTGAAAGCGCTGGCCAGGGCAACGGCCATCTGCCCCAGTTGATTCTGCGCGGTATCGAGGGTTTCGCTGCGGAAGGTCAACAGGCCACCGATGGAGCCGCCGCTGATGGTCGACTCGTCCAGTTCGGTTTCGTTGCCGGCGGCATCCACGTAGCTGACCACCGTCTGCGACGGGTCGCTAGCGGAGGTGGTAGTTGCCAATTCGAAGCTTTGATTACCGGACACCAGCGACAGACCATTGCTCAGGGACAGGCTGTAGCTGCCGTTGTCCTGTACGGTGAGGTCGACATCCACCAGCTCATTCAGCGAGGTAACCAGGGCGTCGCGCTGGTCCATCAGGGTGTTGGCCGAGTCCGAGTTACTGCCCAGCGCACTGATCTGCTGGTTGAGGGTAGCGATCTGGTCAGTGATGTCATTGACCTGGTCGACCTGGTCGCCAAGCTGGGAGTTGACGCTGCTCTGCATGTCATCCAGGTAGCTGCCCAGGGAATTGAACTGGGACACCAGGGTTTCTGCCGAACCTATCACTTCTTCGCGCGCCGCCGAGTCGCTGGCATCGCTGCTCATGGTCTGCACCGAGGAGAAGAAATCCTGCATCAGGGTGTCGAGGTCCGAGGTGCTGTCGGCCAGCAGGTCATCGACTTGCGAAACTTGTGTCGAGTAGGTGCTCAACGCGCTTTCGGTGCTGGTGGACGCATTCAGCTGGGCCGCGATAAACTGGTCGAACGTACGATCGACACTGGTTACCTCCACGCCCCCCGTGGTGCTCGCGGCCAGCGATGCAGACTCCAGGTTGTAGCCATCGGTATACACGTTGGTGATGTTGTTGCTGCTGGTGCTGAGGGCCACTTGTGCCGCATTCAGACCGCTGACACCGATCGATATGATGCTCATAAATAATTCCTACACGACGTGCCACGTGTTATCGGCCGATTGCCTGAAAACTTGAAAAATCAGGCGGTTTTTTTGTGCCCGGAACGTTGCCGTGGCCCCCGTGGGAGCGGGCGCATTCAAGCCGGGCTCAAGGTTCCAGGCGGGCGGTTTGCAGGGGTGGGCGCAGCGGGCCGATGGTAGCCATCACGGCGATCAGCTTGCTGGCGTAGTCGGGGTCGGTGGCATAACCGCCCTTCTGCAAGGCATGCGCCGCCTGCAAGGGGTCGCGGGCCGATAGCACGCCGGCGTAGTTGGCGTTGCTGCCGATCAACTGGGTGTAGTCGGCCAAGGCAGCTTCATCGCTGGAGTAGGCGCGGAAGCTCTGCAGCTGCTTGCGCATTTCGCCGTCCTGAAACTCCGTGGTCATGACTTCGGTACTTGCCCCGCGCCAGCGTCCACCCGCCTTGATGCCGAACAGGTTGTGGCTGTCCTCGCCGCCGGCGGTGGTGATCTTGCGCCGCCCCCAATCGGTTTCCAGCGCTGCCTGGGCCACGATCAATTCGGCGGGCACGCCGCTGCTGCGCGACGCTTGCTGGGCTGGCCCGGCCAGGCGCTGGACGAAATCCTCCACATGGGCTGCCCGCGCACTCGCCTCGCCCACGGCACGGCGCTGCCAGGCGGCGAATGTCTGCTGCACGTTGGCAACCATCCCCGACGGCGCACTGACTCGCTGCCCGGTATCGCCCCCCAACTGCCGCTCCAACTGTTCAGCCAGGCCCAGGCCTTTGCCGGCCAGGTGCTGTGACCACTGCTCATCGAGCATTTCGGTGTACAGGCTGGTCTGCGAGTCCTTGTCCAGGTCGGACTTGGGGATGGCGGCGCGCATGCTCTTGAGCATCATCTGCAAGAACATCGCCTCGAATTGCTTGCTGGCCTCCTTGGCCCCGGCGGCCCGGTCGTTCTGGGCCGTGCGGCGCAGGTTGGCCAGGCCCTGCATGTCCAGGGCGAAGCCGTCGGTGCTACTGGCCAGGCTCATCAGATGATCTCCAGCTCGGCGCGCAGGGAACCGGCAGCCTTGAGCGCCTGCAGTATCACCATCAGGTCCTGGGGCGTAGCGCCCAGGGCGTTGAGGCCCTTGACCACATCCATCAGGTTGGTGCTGCCTTCCATGAAGTGCAGCAGGCCGCCCTGCTCCTGGATCGAGATGTTGCTATTGGCGGTGCCGGCGGTCTGCCCTTGGCTCAAGGCGCCCGGCTGGCTGACCTGGTTAGTGGTGTCGATGATCACCGACAAGTTGCCATGGGCCACGGCCGCGCGCCCCAGCTTCACGGCGCTGTTGAGCACCACCGAACCTGTGCGCGAGTCGATGATGACCTTGGGCCGGGCCTCGGCAGGCAGCACCGAAATGCCCTCGACCCGGGCCATGAAATTGACCCGCTCGTTGGGCGACATCGGCCCCTGCAACTGAATCACGCCGCCATTGACCGCCGACGCCACGGTGCGGCGGAATTCGGAGTTGATGGCAAACACTACTCGCTCGGTGGTGGCAAAATCGGCCTGGTTCAGGTACAGGCTCAGCATCCCGTCATTGCCGCCCAAGTGCAGCGGCACCTCGCGCTCGACCACCGCGCCGCGCGGGATGCGCCCGCCGGCCAGCTGGTTGACGGTGACGCTGCTGCCATTGGCCGCCGCGCCCGCGCCGCCCACCAGCAAGTTGCCCTGGGCCATGGCGTAGACGTCACCGTCGGCGCCTTTGAGTGGTGTCATCAGCAAAGTGCCGCCGCGCAGGCTACGGGCGTTGCCGATGGACGACACCACCACGTCGATCTGCTGGCCCGGCCGGGCGAAAGGCGGCAGCGTGGCCGTGAGCATGACGGCAGCGATATTCTTCATCTGCATGTTGGCGCCATCGGGCAGGGTCAGGCCCAGCTGCGACAACATGTTGGTCAGGCTCTGCTCGGTGAAGGGGCTTTGGGTGGTCTGGTCGCCACTGCCGTCCAGGCCCACGACCAGCCCGTAGCCCACCAGGCTGTTGGGGCGCACGCCGGCGAATTCAGCGATATCGCGAATCTGCTCGGCCCACGCCGGGCCAGCGATGGCCAGCAACAGCAGGCCACCTAGAAGGGAGCGAATCAGGTCAGCCATGGCAGCAGCCCTCATAGCGGAGAGATGTTCAGGAAGAAGCGATGCAGCCAGCCCATGCGCTGCGCTTCGTTGATGTAGCCGTCACCGACGTATTCGATTCGCGCGTCCGATACCTGGGTGGACGCGACGGTGTTTTCACCGGTGATGGTGCGCGGGTTGACCACGCCGGAAAACCGGATGAACTCAGTGCCCTGGTTGATGGCGATCTGTTTTTCGCCGCGTACCCGCAGGTTGCCATTGGGCATGACCTGCATCACCGCCACGGCAATGGTGCCGGTGAACGAGTTGGTGGCCTGGGAACCGCCGCTGCCGGTGAAGTCGTTGTCCACCGAGGCGTCGAGGCCATAGCTGCCTTCCTGGGAGGCTCGGCTGGAGGTGGCCTTCATGCTCAGGCCGACCGAGCCACTACGCCCGGCGTTGGAGGCCGAATTCTTGCTGGCGCTGACCTGTTCATTCAGGGTGATGGTCAAGGTATCCCCGACCATGCGCGGCCGACGGTCCTCGAACAGCGGCTGCAGGCCACGCCGCACCTGGTAAATGGCGCCATCGGCCTGGCGCGCTGGCAGTGGCGGCACCACCATGCTTTCGTCCTGCACCACCGGTTTGCGCGGCAACACATCGCAGCCGGCCAGCAGGCCGACGACGATGCACAACGCCAGCTTGTTCATGCCGCACCTCATAGCTGCGTCAGGCGCTGCAGCATTTCGTTGGAGGCATCCACCGCTTTGCTGTTGATCTCGTACGCGCGCTGCACCTGGATCATGCTGACCATCTCCTCCACCACATTGACGTTGGAGGTTTCCACATAGCCTTCGGACAAGGTGCCAGCGCCGTTCAGCCCCGGCGTGCTTTCCGTAGGCGCGCCCGACGCGTCGGTCTCCAGGTACAGGTTCTGACCGATGCTTTCCAGGCCGGCGGGGTTGATGAACAGTGCCACGTTCAACTGCCCCACCTGGGTGGAGGTAGAAGAACCGGAGTTCACCACCGAGACGATGCCGTCGGTGCTCACCGACACCGAAGTGGCCGTGCTGGGAATGGTGATACCGCCAGTCAGGGTGTAACCGTTGGACGTCACCATCTGGCCGTTGGCGTCTAGCTGGAAGCTGCCATCACGGGTATAGGCGGTGGTGCCGTCGGGCATGTCCACTTCGAAGAAACCATTGCCGTTGATGGCCAGGTCCTTGGAGTTGTCGGTCTCGGTCAGGTTGCCCTGGGTGTGCAGGCGCTCGGTGGCCACCTGGCGAACACCAGTACCTACCTGCAGCCCCGACGGCAGCTTGGTCTGGCTGGTGCTCTGGGCGCCGGGCTGGCGCATGTTCTGGTACAGCAGGTCTTCGAACACCGCACGCGACTTCTTGAAGCCGTTGGTGCTGACGTTGGCCAGGTTGTTGGCGATGACGTCCATTTGCGCCTGCTGGGCTTCCAGGCCGGTTTTCGCCGTCCACAGTGATCGGATCATCGATCATTCCTCGTTCAATTCAACCGGTGTTTCAGCCCTGCAGGGACAGCAGGCTGTTGGCGCTCTTGGCGTTGTCGTCGGCGTCGCTGATGACCTTCATCTGCATCTCGTAACGCCGGGAGTTGTCGATCATCGCGACCATGGCGCTGGTGGGGCTGATGTTGCTGCCCTCCAGGTTGCCGGGGCTCAGGCGCATGGTGTCGTCGGCGGGCAGCGGCTGCCGTGTGCCGTCGGGCCCTGGCGGGGCGCGGAACAGGCCATCGGTGCCAGCCTCGACGGTGCCCGGCGGCGCCGAGACCATCTTCAGCCGGCCCACCTGGGCCAGGCCCTTGGCATCGCCACCTTGCTCGCGCACGGTGAGGGTGCCGTCGGTGCCGATGCTGACTTCGCTGCCCGGCGGCACGCTGACAGGCCCGCCATCGCCGATCACCGGGCGGCCACCCAGCATCACGTTGCCGATGCCGTCCACCTGCAGGTCACCACGACGGGTGTAGGCCTCGCTGCCGTCGCTGGTCTGCACGGCCAGCAGGCCGTTGACGTCCAGGGCCACGTCCAGGTTGCGGTCGGTACGAGTCACCGGGCCCTGGCTCCAGTCCACGCCGATACCGGTGGCGGATACCGCCACGCGGGTCGGCAGGCCTTCGCCCGCTACCGGTACGGCCTGCATCTGCGCCAGTTGCGAACGAAAACCCGGGGTCACCACGTTGGCCAGGTTGTTGGCCACCACGGCTTGCTGGTCCAGGGACTGGGTAGCGCCGCTCATGGCGGTGTAGAGCATGCGATCCATGATTACGACCCGAGGCTGACCGCTTGCTGGAGGACTTCGCTCTGGGTCTTGACCGATTGCGAGTTGGCCTGGAAGTTGCGCTGGGCAATGATCAGGTTGACCAGTTCCGTGGTCAGGTCGACGTTGGAGTCCTCGGTCACGCCGCTCTCGATCGAGCCCAGTTGGCCGGTGCCGGCCGTCCCCAAAAGGGCCACGCCTGACTCGGTCGTGGCGGTCCAGCTGTTGTCGCCCACGGCCTTGAGGCCTTGCTCGTTGTTGAAGGTCGCCAGCACGATCTGGTCGATCACCTGGGTCTGGTCGTTGGAGTAGCTGGCTACCACGTTGCCACTGGAGTCGATGGTGAAACCGGTCAGGCTGCCGGAGGTGTAACCATCCTGGGAGCTGCTGGACAGCTCGAAGTCGTTGCCGAACTGCGTGGTACCGGTCAGGTCGAGCTCGATGCTCATCTCGGCGGCGCCGTTGTCCGGGTCATAGGTGTAGGTGGCGGTGGCGCCGCTGGTCAGCAGACCGCTGGTGTCGAAGGCGACTTCCTGGCTCAGGGCGTTGCCGTCGTCATCGGTGACGGTGTTGCCGTCGATGGCGGTGTAGACGTTCCAGGTGTTGGTGTCATCGCTCTTGGCGAAGTACAGCGTCATGCTGTGGCTGTTGCCCAGCGAGTCGTAAACCGTGGCGCTGGTGGAGTACGAATAGCTGGTCGCGTCGGTGGCATCGAAGGTGCTGGTGATGGCGTCGGAGCTGGAGTCCAGGTTCAGGGTTGCGTCCACCTCGGTGGTGGCGCTGGCCTGCAGGCCGGTGGAGGGGATCTGGATCACGCCATTGGCGCCCACCAGCTTGGCCCCCGAGGCGTTTTCCAGGTAACCGTCGGAGCTCAGGGTCAGTTGGCCGTTGCGCGAGTAGGTGGTGGTAGTGCCGTCGTTGAAGACGAAAAACCCATCGCCACTGATGGCCAGGTCCAGGTCATTGTCGGTGGTCGTCAGGCTGCCGGACTCGAAGTTCTGCACCACTCCCGATACCGATGTACCCAGGCCTACTTCAGCGTCGGCATAGACGTCGGCGAACTCTGTGGTGGAGCTCTTGAAGCCCACGGTTTCGGAGTTGGAGATGTTGTTGCTGATGACGTTGAGGTCAGTCGATGCTGCGCTCAAACCACTGAGTGCTTGGGAAAAGCCCATGTGTCGCTCCTTGATGCCGATAAGGACCGGGCAGCCGCAAACGCCGCGAAGGTCACGTTTTTGTGAAAGGTCAGGGGTAAGGCGCTACAGCAGCAGGCGAATGTCGCTGAGGCTGGCGCTGTCGGTATTGGCGCCCAGCTCCAGCACCACGGCGCTGGAATCGTCGGTACTGACACCCGATACCAGTGCGTAATTGAGCGCGGTGGCGGTCACCGCCGTGCCGTCGTCGGTGGCGCTGATGCTCACCGTGTAATCGCCGTCCGGCACGGTGGTGCCGTCGTCCGCCAGGCCGTCCCAGCTCAGCGAATGCACGCCTTCGTCCAGCGCACCCACGTCGATGGTGCGCACTACGTTGCCACTGCTGTCGGTGATGGTGGCCGTGACCGTGTCGGCATCACCGTCCAGGTTCACGCCGTAGGTGCTGGCGCTGCCGCCGGAGACGGTGATCGCGTCGCCGTCCACCAGCACGCCCTTGCCCACCAGGGCCGAGGCTTGCAGAGCCTGGCTGGTATCGATCTGCCCGGAGATGCTGTCCAGCGTGTCACCCAGGTCGGTGATGCCGCTGATCATGTTGATCTGCGCCAACTGCGAAACCATTTCGGTGTTGTCCATGGGCTCGGACGGGTCCTGGTTCTGCAGTTCGGTCACCAGCAGGGTGAGAAACTGGCTTTGCAGGTCATCCGCCGTGGTGGCCGTCGAGGTACTGGTAGTGGTCGTGCTGGTGTTCATGCTCGACAGCACTGAGCTGCTGATGGTGTTGGTCATGGATCAGGACTCTCCCAGAGTCAGGGTCTTAAGCATCAGTTGCTTGCTCGTGCTCATGACCTCGACGTTGGCCTGGTAGGAGCGCGAAGCGGAAATCATGTTGACCATCTCGCCCACAGGCTCGACGTTGGGCATGCTCACGTAGCCGTCGGCGTCGGCCATGGGGTCGCCGGGGCGGTATTCCTTGCGAAAGTCGGACTGGTCTTCCACCACCTGGCTGACGCGCACACCACCAAGCCCCGCGGCCTGGGCCTCGAACACGGCCTGGCGAGCGCGGTACGGCTGGCCGTCAGGGCCGCTGACGCTGTCGGCGTTGGCCAGGTTGCTGGCGGTCACGTTCATGCGCTGGGACTGGGCACTCAGCGCGGAACCGGCGATATCGAAGATGCTGAACATCGACATTGGGGTACCTGCTCTATTCGGACTGCATGGCGGTCTTGAGCGCCTGCAGCCTGCTGTTCAGAAACGTGAGGCTGGCCTCGTAACGCACCGAGTTGTCACTGAACTGCGCGCGTTCGCGGTCCATGTCCACGGTGTTGCCGTCCAGGCTGGGCTGGTCGGGTACGCGATAGAGCATTTCGTGCAGCGAGTTGCCGCTGAAGTTCGCCGCCAGATGCCGGTCGCACGTGGTCGCCAGGCTCATGCCGCTGGCTTTGGGCATGCCCTGGCCAAGGGCGCTGGCCAGCTCGTTGGAAAAATCGAAATCGCGGGCGCGGTAGCCCGGCGTGTCGGCGTTGGCGATGTTGTTGGCCAACACCTGCTGGCGCTCGGCGCGCAGGCTCAGTGCGTTCTGCTGGAAGCTGAGCTCGTTGTCGAGCTTGTCGATCATGCTGGCGGCCTCCGACTCGGAATGGGGGTGAGGCGCGCAGAGTAGTCGCAAGGTGGCCAAGCCAAAGGCCGAAACAGACACGCATTTATCGAGCACTTCCGACCTTGCATCACGGCGCGGCGCTCTAGAATCACCTGCACGACCCCACGACGAATTCGCCGCATGAACACACGCATCACCCTTGCCGCGCGCGCCCGGCTCGCCACTGTCGGCGCGTGCCTGGGCACGCTGTTGTGGCTACCTGCCGGCGCCCGGGCCGACGCCGTGAACAGCCTTGAACAGGCGCGCATTCGCGACCTGCTGGTCGCTGCCCTGCCCGCCCACAGCCATCACCCGCAGGTCGAGTTGCCAGCCAGCACCACGGCCTGCGACGACCCCAGGCCGTTTCTGGTCCACCCCGAGCAGCGCAGCTACGGTCGCGTGCTGGTGGGCGTGCGCTGTGGCCAGGCACTGCATTACGTGCAGGCCAAGGTTTCAGTCATGGGTACCTACGTGGTCAGCCAGCAGAACCTCGCCGCCAACCAGGTGGTGGAAGCAAGCATGCTGGTGCTGCGGGCCGGGCCCCTGGACCGTTTGCCGGCCAATGCCGCGCTGACCACCCGCGAGGTGGTGGGCCTGCGCGCCACCCATGCGCTCAAGGCCGGCGCGCCGTTGCTTGCCAGCGCCCTGCGCAAGACCTGGCTGGTGGAACAGAACCACCAGGTGGCCATGCAGTTTCGCGGCGCCGGTTTTGTCCTGAGCCGCCAGGGCAAGGCCCTGGACAACGGCTACCTGGGTGACGAGGTGCGGGTGGTGCCCGACCGCGGCAGGGTTCTGCGCGCAACCGTGACCGGGCCGGATCAACTGATGGTGCGCGATTGAGAAGCGCCATAAATTTGAAATACAGGCGTTCAAGTTCACCCACCCAATGCCGATAGTGGGCAAAAGGGACACTATGAAAATTCGACCGTGAAAATAATCAGCACAGCGCTCAGCAACACACTGCCCAATACCGACCTGACGGCCAACAACCGGCTGCAGAAAAGTGAGGCCAGCGACACGGACCCGGCGGCGAGCAACGCGCTGGAACTCAATGACAGCCTGCAAGGCGCCAACGCGTCCACCGCCGATATCGACATGAATCGGGTGAACGAGATTCGCCAGGCGATCAGCGACGGCACCTTGCAGGTGGACTCGTCACGGATCTTCGACGGCATGGCTGAAAGTGTGATGGAAATGAATGGGCAAGCCACTGAGTGACGCTCGGCCACCGGCCGGACATGAGATTGCCAGAGGCCTGGCGCGCCATCTGCAACGCCAGCAGGTAGCGGCCCAGCGCTTGCTGACATTGCTGGACCAGGAGCGCCTGGCCTTGGCCGGCCCGCGGATAGACGGCGAGCGGCTGACCGAGCTGAGCATCGCCAAGCAGTCCATTCTGGAAGCCCTGGAGCAACTGGAGACCACCCGACGCCGCGCACAGCGCTCGCTGGGCCATGCACCCACCCAGCAAGGCGCCATGCAACTGGCCAAGGATCAGGGTTGCCTGCCGGCCTGGACCCGCCTTCAGGACCTGGCGGCCCGGGCCCAGCGCCTCAACCAGCTCAACGGCGATTCACTGCGTGTGCGCCAGCAGCAGAACCAGCGCATCCTCAATTACCTGAATGAAGCCAGCGGCCGTACCCTCTATGGGCCGGACGGCCGCCACGCCGGCCATTCAAGCCGGGCATGAAGCGCCTGCGGCCTGCAGGGTGCGGGCCGCGCAACCGAGCCCCTCGCCCAGCACTCGGCGAAACAGCGCCAGCAAGGTGTTGGCCCGCAGGGGCTTCTGCATGATACCCAGCAAGGGTTGGGCTGGGTGCTGTACCTGACAGGCCAGCAAGGCCGGTGCCGGTACCTGGCCATCGGACAGCAGAATCAGATGTTTGACCTTGTTTTCGGCATAGACCAGCTCGGCCAGGTCCAGGTCGCTCATGCCGAAGGTGCCCACGCTGCAAATAGCCACGTCGAACGGTACCTGGCGCTCGCGCAACACGCGGGTCACTTCGTCCTGGCTCATGGCCGGGGTCAGGTAATGGCAACCCAGGTCGTAGAGCAGGGTCTGGGTGTCGAACAATTGGAAGGCATGGGGTTCTATCAACAGAATTCGCAGCCTGGAATTTTCTAAAAGCTCTCTATCGGTCACGGCAAACCCCGTAGGCAAGGATCGTTGGCGCACCGAGGTTAAAGGCGTGGACGGCTGAACAATGGGCAGAACATCACACCCAAACAGCGCCAATTCCGCTTGCAACTGCGCCCCCCTGCGCCACCGGGCTTGCCGGCGGGTCAGCGGACTCACTAGCGGCCCTGACAAGGTCAACAAAGCGGCCAACATGCTGAACAAGTCCCCGCGCCAATTCATACTCGACTCGACGATGGAGGCCTGCGAATCAGCCCGCAAAGTACCTAAAGCCTTAATGGCTATCGTGTTAGCAGTCTCGGCGGCCTCTGAGGTATCCCACCCCTTGGGCCGTCAAGCTACCTGGACGATTCTAGGGATCACCCCGGCTCAGCTTCTCCATCCGGAGTACTCCCCGTAGACACCCAATGACCATCGGCATCACTAAATTCTGTAAAATGGGAAAGTGCGGTTCTGACACGGCCAGTCGTGACGTGAGAATGGAGCCATCAGGTAGTTAAGGATTGCTGGCATGTCACGTTTCAAGGCGTCACCGCCTCAGGCGATACCGGTCGAGTTCGACCATCATGAAGATTTCAATATTGCTCACCCCTCCACAGGCCTGGAATCCTGGGGATTGGTAAAAGTCACCAGCCAGTTGTTACAGCAGCCTGGCGGGGATATCTACCTCAGGGCGGGCAGGCACATCGGGCCCCACAAAGGCTTCGGTGTACGCCACATCTGGCAAGAGCGTGGCCATGACCTGGTAAAGTGGGGCTACCCAACGGTCTATGACGTACCGCGCTTTGTGTCCGACATCATCGTGCATGGCACTAACATCGTTTGTGAGTTTGACTCGATGAAGGGGAATGAACGCTTGATCGTGCTTCGGGGTCGCAAGGGATGCGCAGTATTGGCGGCTTGGCCTAGTGGCGATGACCAGCTCTATTACAGCGTGGTGACGGCTTATCGCAACCGTACGCCAAACGGGAAGGCCGTGGGCGTGATCGAGGGTTTTCAAATCCCAGAAACGCCAAAGGCGCCAGAGGGCGCCCTTGACTAAAGAAGATACGCGGGATGGTAGTCGCAGCGCTTGCTTAGCTAACCCCGAAGGGCTGGGTCACATGCCAACAGACCGAAGTCTGATGCCGCTACCACACGGATGGCGTCTCCGTGCAATCCACACTCCAGATCCAATTTCGCCTGATGATCTCGGAGCCCTGCTCTTATTTCCCGCACACCCACTATAGCGTCACGACCTGCGTTACACAAGGTGAAATCCCATGATAGGAAGTGAAAACTGGCTATTTCAGATGACGCGCATGCCAACAAAACAGGGGCAAAACCACCTCAGTTGAGGCTCGAATCCGCGCCCGCGGGTCAGCGGATGAGCATGGCCGCCGCCGCCGCGACCATGATCGCGGCGGCGCCACGCAACAGTCGCTGCTGGGCACGCAAGCTGGACAACAGGTGGCGGATACGGACGGCGCCCAGGATATACAACGCCCCTACGGCCAACAGCACCAGTGCTGTCAGGGGCATCAGCATCAAACCCCAGGTCTGCAGCGAGACCGACTCCAGGTTGATCACCAATGGCAGTAACGCCAGGTAGAACGCAATGGTCTTCGGGTTACCCAGGGTAATGGTCAAGCCTGAAACCGCCGCTGACAACAGTTGCTTGCGCAGTACAGGCCTGCCGGTTTCGAAGGCTTGAGGCTCGGCAAACCAGAACAACCAGGCCAGGTAGCACAGGTAGACCGCCGCCCCCCAGCGCACCAGTTGAAACAGCCCATTGAAGTGCTCCGCCACCATCGCCAGGCCGAACACGGCGAACGACAGATATGTCAGGTCGCCAAGAATTATCCCGAACAGCAGGCAAAAGCCCGACAGCGCACCACCACCGACACTGCGAGCCACCAATGCGGCCATGCCCGGCCCGGGGATGGCGGCGGCGACGGCCAATGCCGCGCTGTAGGTCAGTATTTGTGAGGTATCGAGCATGTGAAGGCATCCATGGCAGCGGGTTGAGTCGGAAAATGCTACTCCGCACATCCGGAAAAATTTCTTCTATGTTTGCCGTCCAAGCGGTTATTTTGGGCAGAAGCTGCCTATATAAAGCACAAGGAAGAAATGAATGACCAGCGAGCTGTTGAGCAACATGGATGTGAAGCTGCTTACCGCCCTGCAACAGGACGGCCGCATGACCAACCAGACCCTGGCCGATGCACTGGGCATGTCGGCGTCGCCGTGCTGGCGGCGGGTGCGCCACCTGGAAGAGCATCGCTTTATCCAGGGCTACCGCGCCGTGCTGGACCGCCGCAAGATCGGCCTTGGGGTGATGGTGTTCATCCGCATCAGCATCGACAGCCACAGCGAAGCGCAAGCGCGCAAGTTCGAGCAGGAAGTGATGCAGCTGGAAGACGTGGTGGCCTGCTACAGCATCGGTGGCGATGCCGATTTCCTGTTGCAGGTGGTGGCGCGGGACCTGGACTCGTTTGCCGAGTTCGCCATGTCGGTGGTGCGGCGGCTGCCGGGCATCAAGGAGATGCAGAGCATGTTCGTGCTCAAGGAGATCAAGCCGTTCATGTCGTTTCCCGTCAAACGGCCTGAAGCGTCCTGACAAGACCTGTGCCGCGCCCTTGCAGGGTCGAGCGCGGCACGACCCTGACAGACTGTCAGATGGCGACCGGCGCCTTGATGCCCGGATGCGGATCGTAACCGACGATTTCGAAGTCTTCGAACTTGTAATCGTAGATCGACGCTGGCTTGCGCTTGATGTTCAGCGTTGGCAAAGCGCGCGGCTCGCGGGCCAGCTGGGTCTGGATCTGTTCCATGTGGTTGGCGTACGCATGGGTGTCGCCCGTGGTGACGATGATCTCATGGGGAATCAGGTCGCACTGCTGAGCCAGCATATGGGTCAGCAAGGCCAGGGCCGCAGTGTTGTAGGGCAGGCCCAGGAACACATCGGAGCTGCGGATGTACAACTGCATCGACAGGTGCCCTTCATGCACGAAGGCCTGGTACAGCAGGTGGCACGGCGGCAAGGCCTGGCGACCTTCCAGCGCATTCTGCTGCGGGCTCTTGGACTCGTCGGGCAGGTATTCCACGTTCCAGCCGTGGAACAGGATGCGGCGGCTGTTGGGGTTGTTCTTCAGGGTCTCGACCATGTAGTCGATCTGGTTGATGGTCTTGCCGTCCTTGGTCGGCCACGCCGTCCACTGCTCGCCGTACACCGGGCCCAGATCGCCGCTTTCGGTCGCCCACTCGTCCCAGATGGTCACGCCATTCTCGTTCAGCCACTTCACGTTGGTGTTGCCACTGAGCATCCAGATCAGCTCGTTGGCGATGCTCTTGAAGTGCAGCTTCTTGGTGGTCAACAACGGAAAACCGTTGGCCAGGTTGTGGCGGAACTGGCGGGCGAAGACGGCCTTGGTGCCGGTGCCAGTGCGATCGCCCTTGCCCACGCCGTTGGTGATCACATCGGTCAGGAGATCCAGGTACGCTTTCATTGGGGCCTCAAGTCGGTCGCCAGCAGACGCGACCGTTTACAGAAAAAGAAAAAGGCGGGGCCTGCGCCCCGCCCGTCAATCACACCGCGGCGCTTTTCGGCGCGGCGGGCCGGTTGTAGGCCCACCAGATCAAGCCTAGCCCACCGAGGATCATCGGGATGCAGAGGATCTGGCCCATGGTGACCCAACCGAAGGCCAGGTAGCCCAGCTGGGCGTCCGGCACGCGGACGAACTCGACGATGAAACGGAAAATACCGTAGAACAGCGCGAACATGCCGGAAACGGCCATGGTCGGGCGCGGTTTGCGCGAGAACAGCCACAGGATGATGAACAGCGCCACGCCTTCCAGGGCGAACTGGTACAGCTGCGACGGGTGGCGCGGCAACTGGGCCGGGTCGCTCAGCGGCGGGAAGATCATCGCCCACGGCACGTCGGTAGGCTTGCCCCACAACTCGCCGTTGATGAAGTTGCCGATGCGCCCGGCCCCCAGGCCAATGGGTACCAGCGGAGCAATGAAGTCCATCAGCTCGAAGAACGACTTGCCGTTCTTGCGGCCGAACCACCAGGTGGCCAGCATCACGCCGATCAGGCCGCCGTGGAACGCCATGCCGCCTTTCCACACTTCGAAGATCAGGGTGGGGTTGTCGATGTATACCTTCAGGTCATAGAACAGCACGTAACCCAGGCGCCCCCCGACGATCACGCCCATGGCACACCAGAACACCAGGTCGGAAAGCTTCTCCTTGGTCCAGGTGGGGTCGAAACGGTTCAGGCGGCTGGAGGCCAGCAGCCAGGCACTGCCGATGCCGATCAGGTACATCAGGCCGTACCAGTGGATTTGAAGCGGTCCGATGGCGACGGCCACCGGGTCGATCTGCGGGTAAGGCAGCATTGCAACTCCTTGACTTGAACAGGCGGCAGGATCGCCCCTGGCGTTCCCGAATGGCCACGGCGGCCAGGAAAACCAGAGACTATGCCCCGCCCGCCTGCCCGCTGCCATGAAACTTGTGTCAGCGAAAACTGGAGCGCATGGTAACGGATGGGGGCATTTGCCTCTACTGTGACGGGATGGAGTGCAACCGTGAACACAAGGCCAACCTCATGTGCTTGATCGTATTCGCCTGGCGCCCCGGGCACCCTGTACCGCTAGTGCTGGCGGCCAACCGCGACGAATTCTACGCCCGCCCCAGCCAGCCCCTGGGCCAATGGCTCGATGCCGAAGGCGTCTGGGCCGGGCGCGACCTGGAGGCCGGCGGTACGTGGCTGGGGCTGGGAAGCGCCGGCAGGTTCGCGGCGCTGACCAACATTCGCGACCCCGGGCAACCAGCAGGAAGGCGCTCGCGCGGTGACCTGGTAGCGCGTTTTCTGACCAGTAGCGTCGGCATTGACGACTACCTGGATGACGTGGGCAGCCGGGCCGCGGAGTATTCGGGGTTCAACCTGTTGCTGGGGGCAGCGGGAAGGCTGTGCTACTTCAATCAGCGCGAGCGGCGGGCGGTGGATTTATCCACAGGGGTGTATGGGCTGTCCAATGCGGGCTTGGATACCCCTTGGCCGAAGCTGTTGAAGGCCCGGGCAGCGCTGGCCGAACAGCTGAATGACCCGCAGCCCGAGCCGTTGCTGGCGATATTGAAAGACAGCACCCCCGCCGCGGACGCCGAGCTACCGGATACCGGCGTGGGCCTGGCCACGGAATCGTTGCTGTCCAGCGTGTTTATCGCCAGCCCCACCTATGGCACCCGCGCCAGCACGGCGTTGATCGTGCGGGCCGATGGGTCACGGCGCATCGTGGAGCGCAGCTTCGGGCCGTATGGCGGTGCGCTCGGCGAGGTGGACCTGGCTTTGTGAACCATCCCCAATCCCTTGTGGGACCGGGCGCAGCTCGGGAAAAGAACACCGCAGTTCAACTGCAAGACCGCGGCGGCCTTTTCCCGAGCTTCGCCCGGTCCTACAGGGGGGCTGCGAGCGAATTCAGAGCGTCTTGGGCGCGGCGGGGTTGATCATGCGCGCCAGCCCCAGGTTTTTCAGGGCCAGTTGCAGCGAGCTGTGGATAACCTGCGGGTTGTCGATTTTCATCAACTGCGCCAGCAGTTCCTTGGACTTCGCCAGGCTGACCTGGCGCAGCATCCATTTCACCTTGGGCAAGTTGGTGGCGTTCATCGACAGGCTGTCAAAGCCCATGGCCATCAACAGCACCGCCGCCGCCGGGTCGCCGGCCATCTCGCCGCAGATGCTCACCGGCTTGCCTTCGGCATGTGCTTCGGTGACCACGTGCTGCAGGGCTTGCAGCACGGCGGGGTGCAGGTAGTCGTACAGGTCGGCCACCCGAGGGTTGTTTCGGTCCACGGCCAACAAGTATTGGGTCAGGTCGTTGGAGCCCACCGACAGGAAGTCGACCTGGCGCGCCAGCTCGCGGGTCAGGTACACCGCCGCGGGAATTTCCACCATCACGCCCACTGGCGGCATCGGCACGTCGGTGCCTTCGTCACGCACTTCGCCCCAGGCCCGGTGAATCAGGTGCAGGGCCTCTTCGGTTTCGTGGGTGCCGGAAATCATCGGCAGCAGAATGCGCAGGTTATTCAGGCCCTCACTGGCCTTGAGCATCGCGCGAGTCTGTACCAGGAAGATTTCCGGGTGGTCGAGGGTGACGCGAATGCCGCGCCAACCCAGGAATGGGTTGTCTTCCTTGATGGGGAAGTACGAGAGCGACTTGTCACCGCCAATGTCCAGGCTGCGCATGGTCACCGGCAGCGGGTGGAAGGCAGCCAGTTGCTCGCGGTAAATGGCCAGCTGTTCCTTCTCGCTGGGGAAACGCTGGTTGATCATGAACGGCACTTCGGTGCGGTACAGGCCGACGCCTTCGGCGCCGCGCTGCTGGGCACGGGCGACGTCGGCCAGCAGGCCGGTGTTCACCCACAACGGCATGCGATGGCCGTCCAGGGTCACGCAAGGCAGTTCACGCAGGGCATCGAGGCCCTGGGCCAGTTGGCGCTCTTCCTCGACGACATCAGCGTACTGCTTGGCCAGCACTTCGCTGGGGTTGGTGTAGACCTCGCCCTTGTAGCCATCGACGATCATCTGAATGCCGTCGACCTTGGAATACGGCAGGTCCACCAGGCCCATCACCGTCGGGATACCCATGGCTCGAGCCAGGATCGCGACGTGGGAGTTACCCGAACCCAGCACCGAGATCAGGCCCACCAGCTTGCCTTCAGGCACTTCACCGAGCATGGCCGGGGACAGTTCTTCGCTGATCAGGATGGTATTGTCCGGGTACACCAGGGTCTGTTGCCGGGCTTCCTGCAGGTAGGCCAGCAGGCGGCGGCCCAGGTCCTTGACGTCCGAGGCCCGCTCGCGCAGGTAGGCATCGTCCATCAATTCGAAACGGTTGACGTGCTCGGTGACGACCTGGCGCAACGCGCCCTGAGCCCACTGGCCGGTCTTGATGACATTGGTCACTTCGCTGCCCAGAGAGGCGTCGTCGAGCATCATCAGGTAGACGTCGAACAGCGCGCGCTCTTCCGGGCGCAATTGGGTGGCCAATTTCGCCGAAAGTGTGCGCATGTCATGGCGAACACCTTCCAAAGCGGTCTGAAACAGCTGCAGCTCGGCGGTGATGTCGGTGACAGTCTTGTCCGGCACCACTTCCAGGTCAGCTGGCGGCAGCATGACCACCGCAGTGCCCACGGCCGCGCCAGGCGAACCCGGCACGCCAACGAATTTGGCTTCCTGAATGCCCTTGCCCTGGCGGCCCAGGCCCCGGATCGAACCGGTGGCCTCAGCGTGGGCGATAACGCCGGCCAATTGCGCGCTCATGGTGACCAGGAAGGCTTCTTCGCCCTCGTCGAACTGACGGCGCTCCTTTTGCTGGATGACCAACACCCCTACCACGCGACGGTGGTGAATGATCGGCGCGCCCAGGAAGGAGGCGAAGCGCTCCTCACCGGTCTCGGCGAAGTAGCGGTAACGGGGGTGGTCAGCGGCGTTTTCCAGGTTCAGCGGTTCTTCGCGCGTGCCCACCAGGCCCACCAGGCCCTCGTTGGGCGCCATGCTGACCTTGCCGATGGAGCGCTTGTTCAAGCCTTCGGTGGCCATCAGCACGAAGCGGTTGGTTTCCGGGTCGAGCAGGTAGACCGAGCAGACCTGACTGCCCATGGCCTCTTTGACACGCAGCACAATGATCCCCAACGCCGTCTTGAGATCCTTGGCGGAGTTGACTTCCTGGACGATCTTGCGCAGCGTATTGAGCATGGCTCGGGGTCGAACTCCGTCGTCAGTCGCGCGCCAGCAGGCGCGGGGCAAGCTCTTTGAGAGCGCGGCGATACACCTCGCGCTTGAATGTCACCACCTGGCCCAGCGGGTACCAATAGCTGACCCAACGCCAGCCATCGAACTCCGGTTTACCGGTCAAATCCATTCTCACGCGCTGCTCGTTGGACACCAGGCGCAAGAGAAACCACTTCTGCTTCTGCCCGATGCACAGCGGTTGGCTGTGGGTACGCACCAGGCGTTGAGGTAAACGATAACGCAACCAGCCGCGGGTGCAGGCAAGAATTTCAACATCTTGTCGTTCCAGCCCCACTTCTTCATTCAACTCGCGGTACAAGGCCTCTTCCGGCGTCTCCTGAGGGTTGATGCCCCCCTGGGGAAACTGCCAGGCATCCTGATTGATACGACGAGCCCATAGCACCTGTCCGGCATCATTGGTCAGAATAATGCCGACATTGGGACGGAAACCATCGGGGTCGATCACGGCAGCAACCTCGCAAACGCATGTCCTGGCATTGTTCCACAAAGATCGTCAAGGCAGCAACGCACCCGCATACCTTATGTGCACTGTTGTGAAAAGTCCGTATTCTGTGGGCCTTTTCCAGTTTTTAGACGAGTAACTTCCATGCGCCTGGCTTTATTCGACCTCGACAATACCCTGCTTGGTGGCGACAGTGACCATGCCTGGGGCGATTACCTGTGCGAGCGCGGCATCCTCGATCCGGTGGAATACAAGAACCGCAACGATGGGTTCTACCAGGACTACCTGGCCGGCAAACTGAACCTGACCGACTACCTGAACTTCAGCCTGGAAATTCTGGCCGCCACCGAGATGGCGCAACTGGCCGAGTGGCATGCCGACTTCATGCGTGACTGCATCGAACCGATCATTCTGCCCAAGGCCCTGGCGCTGCTGCAGCAGCACCGTGATGCCGGCGACAAACTGCTGATCATCACGGCGACCAACCGCTTCGTTACTGGCCCCATCGCCGAGCGCCTGGGCGTGGACACGCTGCTGGCCACCGAGTGCGAGATGGTCGATGGCCGCTATACCGGGCGCAGCACCGACGTGCCGTGTTTCCGCGAAGGCAAGGTGGCGCGGCTCAACCGCTGGATGGAAGAGAACGGGTTCGACCTGCAGGGCAGCTATTTCTATAGCGACTCGATGAACGACTTGCCGCTGCTGGAGAAGGTCGCGAACCCGGTGGTGGTGGATGCCGACCCGAACCTGCTGGCCGAGGCTGAGCGTCGCGGCTGGAAGATCATGTCCCTGCGTTGAGATCGGCGGCCTGCTTCCCGAGCTTCGCCCGCTCCTGCACGGATTGCCATGACGTCTGCAGGCTCGGGAACAGGACACCACCGCTCTAGACAGGTTTAGCCAGCATCAACACCAGAATGGCCACCAGCACCACCAGCGACACGCCGGCGAACACCGTCGCCAGTTTGCGCTGACGCACCACCTGTACCTGGTTATAGGCCGCCGCGGCCTGGCGCCAGCGGATGGTGCGGCGCAGCAACAGCAGAAAACCGAACACGCCCACCACGTACAGCACCGAGCCGCCCAGCAGCCAGGCCTGGCCCAGCGGCCAGCCCACGGTGTGCATCATCCACCAGCCGGTGAACGGAAAGCTCGCCACGCTAAGCCCCATCAGCACCCAGGCATACAGCCACGGGCGTTGCAGGGTCTGGGCGAAGGCCGACTTGTTGCCGGCGCGCCAACCGCGCCAGGTCTGGAACAGCACCGCCGCCACGCTGCCCAGCAGCAGAGCGGTAGCGATGCCATGGAGCATTTTCAGCAGGCTCAGGGTTTCCATGGGGCAGCTCCTGTGCGTGTGGCGATGCTGTACAGCCTAGCAGTCAGCCGAGGAACAGCCGATACGCCGGGTTGTCGGTTTCGTCCCAGAACGGGTAGCCGATTTCCTCCAGGGCGGCGGCCACCTGGCCACGTTCGTGAGCCGGTACCTGCAAGCCTGCTACCACGCGCCCATCAGCGGCACCGTGGTTACGGTAGTGGAACATGGAGATGTTCCAGCGCCCGCCCAGCTTGTTGAGGAAGTTGAACAGGGCACCCGGGCGCTCCGGGAACTCGAAACGCATGACCATCTCGTCGCTGACCTGCACGGCATGGCCGCCCACCATGTGGCGGATATGCAGCTTGGCCAGCTCGTTATCGGTCAGGTCCAGCACCGGGAAGCCCTGTTCGGCAAGGCTGGCCACCAGCGCCGCGCGCGGGTCGGTGTCGGGGTGAGTCTGCACGCCAACGAAGATATGCGCTTCACGGCCGGTGTGGTACCGGTAGTTGAACTCGGTGATCTGGCGCTTGCCAATGGCTTCGCAGAAGGCCTTGAAGCTACCTGGGCGCTCGGGGATGGTCACCGCGATGATGGCTTCGCGGCCTTCACCCAGCTCGGCGCGCTCGGCCACATGGCGCAGACGGTCGAAGTTGACGTTGGCACCCGAATCGATGGCCACCAGGGTCTGGCCGCTGACGCCGTGCAGCTCCACGTATTTCTTGATACCGGCCACGCCCAGAGCGCCAGCGGGCTCGGTGATGGAGCGGGTGTCGTCGTAGATGTCCTTGATGGCCGCGCAGATCTCGTCGGTGCTGACGGTGATCACGTCGTCCACGTGGTCCTTGCAGATGTCGAAGGTGTGCTGGCCGATCTGGGCCACGGCCACGCCGTCGGCAAAAATGCCGACGGACGGCAACACCACCCGCTCGCCCGCGGCCATGGCCGCTTGCAGGCAGTTGGAGTCGTCGGGTTCCACGCCGATGATCTTGATCTCCGGGCGCAGGTACTTCACGTAGGCCGCGATGCCGGCGATCAAGCCACCGCCACCCACCGGCACGAAGATGGCATCCAGCTTGCCCGGGTGCTGGCGCAGGATCTCCATGGCCACGGTGCCCTGGCCGGCAATGGTGTGCGGGTCGTCATAAGGGTGGATATAGACGTAGCCCTTTTCGTCTACCAGCTTCAGCGAATAGGCCAGCGCCTCGGGGAAGGAGTCACCATGCAACACGACCTTGCCGCCGCGTGAGCGCACGCCCTCGACCTTGATCTCGGGGGTGGTCTTGGGCATCACGATGGTGGCTTTCACCCCCATTTCCCGCGCCGCCAGGGCCAGGCCCTGGGCGTGGTTGCCAGCCGAGGCGGTGACCACGCCACGGGCACGTTCTTCGTCGCTCAACTGCGCCAGCTTGTTGTAGGCGCCGCGAATCTTGAAGGAAAACACCGGCTGCAGGTCTTCACGCTTGAGCAGGATCTGGTTGCCAAGGCGTTTGGACAGCTGGCCGGCGGCCTGCAGGGGGGTTTCCACGGCGACGTCGTAGACGCGCGAGGTGAGGATCTTCTTAACGTACTGTTCGAGCATCGGAAGCATCACTGGCGGTTGAGCAAGACCTGCGAGTCTACCCCAGCGTTCCAGCCAAGGACCACAGCAAAGGGGTATAATGCCGCCCTTCCCCCGCTACTTTGTGCCCGCTCCGGAGCCCGCATGACCCAGGACCAACTCAAACAGGCCGTCGCCCAGGCTGCTGTCGACTTCATTCTGCCCAAGCTGGACGACAAGAGCATCGTCGGCGTCGGCACCGGTTCGACCGCCAACTGCTTCATCGATGCCCTGGCCCAGCACAAGGGTGCCTTCGACGGCGCCGTTGCCAGCTCCGAAGCCACCGCCGCGCGCCTCAAGGGCCATGGCATTCCGGTTTATGAACTGAACACCGTCAGCGACCTGGAGTTCTACATCGACGGCGCCGACGAGAGCGACGAACACCTGAACCTGATCAAGGGCGGCGGCGCGGCCCTGACCCGCGAGAAGATCGTCGCGGCCGTGGCCAAGACGTTCATCTGCATCGCCGATGGCAGCAAGCTGGTGCCGGTGCTGGGCGCTTTCCCGCTGCCGGTGGAAGTCATTCCCATGGCCCGCAGCCATGTGGCGCGCCAGCTGGTGAAGCTGGGCGGCGACCCGGTGTACCGTGAAGGGGTTGTGACCGACAACGGCAACATCATCCTGGACGTGCACAACATGCACATCACCGACCCGGTAGCCCTGGAAGTGCAGATCAACGCCATCGTCGGCGTGGTCACCAATGGCCTGTTCGCCTCGCGGCCGGCCGACCTGCTATTGCTGGGCACCCCGGAAGGCGTGAAAACCCTCACCCAGTAATGCCGCCACCTCCGCCCGTGGGGCCGGACGAAGCTCGGGAAGAAGCCACAGCGCAACACCAGATGCACCGTGCTGCCTTCTTCCCGAGCTTGCCCGGCCCCACAGAGGTTCAAGCGGTACTCAGAACTTGCGGAACACGTAGAACAGATTCGGTTCGCTGACCATGTAGATAGTGCCGCTTTCATCCATGGCCACGCCTTCTGCACGCGGGATGGTGTCTTTCAGGCCGTTCAGGCCGCCCAGCAACGTCATGTAGCTGACCTGCCGCCCGGTTGGGTCCAGCTCCAGCAGCATGTGCGAATCCGCCGACAACACCAGGGTATTGCCCGTACGCGGGTCGATACCCAGGGAAGACAGGTTGCGCAGGTTCAGGGTGCTGAACGGCAACTTGACCTTGTCGCCCTGCCATTGCCCATTGGCGTCGACTTTCAGACTGTACATGGCTGCCGGGCGCTCTTCGCCCAGCAGCAACTGCCCGCGGCGCGGGTCCCAGGCGATGCCTTCATAACCTTTGTTCTGATTCGCCGATGGCCCCAGGTCGAACTGCGGCCAATCGGCCAAGGTCAATGCCTGAGTGCCCGCGGTCACCTTGACCACCGTCATCAGGTGCTGGCGCTCATCGGTAATGGCCATGCGGCCCCCGCCGATGTACGCCACCCCTTCCGGGTTGGACCAGCCCTTGAGCGGCATCTTGCGCAGCACGTCACCTTCCAGAGTCAGCTCCACCAGAAAGGCGTTCTTGCCCATCACCGAGAACAGCGTCCTGGTGTCGGGGTTGTACGTCAGGTCAGAGGCTTCGTCCTTCTCCATGCCGGGCAGCGCCTTGCCGTCGATGAAGGCGCGATAGCCCGGCAACCATACGGCCGCATCGCGCTTGGCCTGCGGGGTCATGCGCTCCACCACCCAGAGTTTGACCCGGGTGTCCCAGTGCATGACCGCAGCGACGGCGTAGGCAGCGACGACCAACAGCAGCCAGACATACCAGCGCGTCATGAGGCGCGGCTTGCGCTCGTGCGCAGCCGGGGAAAGAGAGGGGGGTACGGCCATGTCGATATCTTCCTGAGAATACGGCAACCCTGGGCGCGAAGGCGCGCAGGGTGATTAAGCCGTATTATCCGGATGACGTGTGAAAAAAAAGCAAAAGCCTGGCCGTCAGCCCACAACGGTCTCGAAACGACTGGCTCCCGGCAGCTCTAGCACCAGCTCATCGCCTGGGTTCAGTGCCCCCACCCCGGCCGGCGTGCCGGTCAGAATCACGTCGCCGGCCAGCAGCGAGAAGTTGGCCGCCATGTACTGGATCATCGGCACGATGGGGTTGAGCATCAGGTTGCTGTTGCCGTCCTGGCGCACTTCACCGTTGATGGTCAGGCGGATCGGGATGTCGGTCACGTCCGGGAAAGTACTGCCCACCACGAACGGGGCCAGCACACAGGCGCCATCGAACGCCTTGGCCAGCTCCCATGGCAGGCCTTTTTCCTTGAGCTTGCTCTGCACGTCACGCAGAGTCAGGTCCAGGGCCGGAGCGAAACCGGAAATGGCATCCAGCACTTCTTCTTCCGTGGGCCTGGTGGACAGGGGCTTGCCCAGCAGCACGGCGATTTCCGCTTCGTAATGCACCGACCCCCGGTCGGTGGGGATCTTGAACCCGCCTTCGGTCGGCACCACGCAGCTGCCCGGCTTGATGAACAGCAGCGGTTCGGTGGGCACGGGGTTGTTGAGTTCCTTGGCGTGCTCGGCGTAGTTGCGCCCGATGCACACCACCTTGCCCACCGGAAAATGAATGTGGGTACCGTCGAGGTATTGGTGTTGATAGCTCATTGCCCGACTCCTTGATGAGAAAACCGCGAATCAAACAGCGAAGATCTTGCCCGGGTTCATGATGCCGTTGGGGTCGAACACCGCCTTCAGGGCTTTCATGTACTGGATTTCCGCTTCGCTGCGGCTGTAGTTCAGGTAGTCACGCTTGACCAGGCCTACACCGTGCTCGGCCGAGATCGAGCCGTTGTACTTCTGCACGGTCTCGAATACCGCCTTGTTGACGCTCACGCACTTGGCGAAGAACGCTTCCTTGTCCAGGTCTTCAGGCTTGAGGATATTGAGGTGCAGGTTGCCGTCACCGATGTGGCCGTACCAGACCACTTCGAAGTCCGGATAGCTTTCGCTGACGATCGCGTCAATTTCCTTAAGAAACGCCGGTACCTGCGCGACAGTGACCGAGATGTCGTTTTTGTAGGGGGTGCGGTGCGAGATGGTTTCGGAGATGTACTCGCGCAGTTTCCACAGGTTCGCCAGTTGTTGCTCGCTCTGGCTCATCACCCCGTCGATGACCCAGCCCTGCTCGACGCAGTGTTCGAACGTGGCCAACGCTTCGTTGGAGACGTGCTCGGTGGTGGCCTCGAACTCCAGCAGGGCATAGAACGGGCAGTCGGTGCTGAACGGTGGCGGCACGTCACCGCGGGCCATGACCTTGGCCAATGCCTTGTCCGAGAAAAATTCGAAGGCAGTCAGGTCCAGTTTGCCGCGAAACGCATGCAGCACTGGCATGATCGAATCAAAGTCCGGTGTGCCCAGCACCATGGCGGTCAGGTTCTTCGGGGCCCGGTCCAGGCGCATGGTGGCTTCGACCACGAAACCCAGGGTGCCTTCGGCCCCTATGAACAGCTGGCGCATATCGTAGCCGGTAGCGTTCTTGATCAGGTCCTTGTTCAATTCCAGCAGGTCACCCTTGCCGGTCACCACTTTCAGGCCAGCCACCCAGTTACGGGTCATGCCGTAGCGAATCACCTTGATCCCGCCGGCATTGGTGCCGATATTGCCACCAATCTGGCTGGAACCCGAAGAGGCGAAGTCCACCGGGTAGTAGAGGTCGTGATCCTTGGCCAGGTTCTGCAATTGCTTGGTGATGACCCCGGGCTGGCACACCACTGTCCGATCAACGGTGTCCACGGCACCGATTCTGTTCATATAGTCGAACGACACCACCACCTCGCCGTTGGTGGCGACCGCCGCCGCGGACAGGCCGGTACGCCCGCCGGAGGGCACTAGCGCGACCTTGTGGGCGTTGGCCCAGCGCACGATGGCCTGAACCTGTTCGGTGGTCTTGGGAAACACGATGGCGCTGGGGGCCGGGGCGAATTGTTTCGTCCAGTCCTTGCCGTAAGCCTCGAGAGAATCGGCGTCGGTGAGTACCTTGCCGGGGTCGACCAGGGTGTGAAGCTCTTCAAGAAACGCAGAATGGGTCATTGCTGAACTCTCGAACTGTTCATAGTCACCCTGAGAACACTTCACGTCCCAGGGATGGGCTTACCAAGGGGGGGATATGCTAGCATACGCCCCCCCGCTAATCGTGCTTCCGGCCGATCCGCGACAGCTTCACTTCCTGCCATTTTTTCTCCGGGACACAGGTTTACGCAGATGAGCAAGACTTCTCTCGATAAGAGCAAGATCAAGTTCCTTCTTCTCGAAGGCGTCCACCAATCCGCCGTCGACGTCCTCAAGGCCGCCGGGTATTCGAATATCGAATACCACACCAAGTCGCTGCCCGAGGCCGAGCTGAAGGAAAAGATCGCCGATGCTCACTTCATCGGTATCCGCTCCCGTACCCAGCTGACCGAAGAGCTCTTCGATTGTGCGAAAAAACTGGTCGCTGTCGGCTGCTTCTGCATCGGCACCAACCAGGTTGACCTGGACGCGGCCCGCGAGCGCGGTATCGCCGTGTTCAACGCGCCATACTCCAATACCCGTTCGGTAGCCGAACTGGTGCTGGCCGAGGCCATCCTGCTGCTGCGCGGCATCCCCGAGAAGAACGCTTCCTGCCACCGTGGTGGCTGGATCAAGAGCGCGGCCAACTCCTTCGAGATCCGTGGCAAGAAGCTGGGCATCGTCGGTTACGGCTCCATCGGTACCCAACTGTCGGTACTGGCTGAAGGCCTGGGCATGCAGGTGTTCTTCTATGACACCATCACCAAGCTGCCGCTGGGCAACGCTACCCAGGTAGCCAGCCTGACCGAACTGCTGGGCATGTCCGACATCGTCTCGCTGCACGTACCTGAAACCGCCGCCACCCAGTGGATGATCGGCGAGAAGGAAATCCGCGCCATCAAGAAAGGCGGCATCCTGATCAACGCTGCCCGTGGCACCGTGGTCGAGCTGGACCACCTGGCAGCCGCCATCAAGGACCAGCACCTGATCGGCGCGGCCATCGACGTGTTCCCGGTGGAGCCACGCTCCAACGACGACATTTTCGAAAGCCCGCTGCGCGGCCTGGACAACGTGATCCTGACCCCGCACATCGGTGGCTCCACCGCCGAGGCCCAGGCCAACATTGGCCTGGAAGTGGCCGAGAAGCTGGTCAAGTACAGCGACAACGGTACCTCGGTGTCGTCGGTCAACTTCCCGGAAGTGGCCCTGCCGGCTCACCCGGGCAAGCACCGCCTGCTGCACATCCACGAAAACATCCCAGGCGTGCTCAGCGAGATCAACAAGGTGTTCGCCGAGAACGGCATCAACATCTCCGGTCAGTTCCTGCAGACCAACGAGAAAGTCGGTTACGTGGTCATCGACGTCGACGCCGAATACTCGGACCTGGCCCAGGCCAAGCTGCAACAGATCAACGGCACCATCCGTAGCCGCGTGCTGTTCTAAGCGCACCTGCGTCATGAGAAAGGGAGGCCCTCGGGCCTCCCTTTTTTAGTGTTTCACGGATTACCGGGAAAGTTGCAGGACCACAACAGATTTGCAGTGAGCAAACAGAGCGGACCAGGCGATGCCCTAGGCATAACTGGCCCGAAATAGATGTGGGACCGGGCTTGCCCGGGAAGCGCCGCGTGGGCGGCGCACGGTTTCAGGGGCGCAGGAAAATCCAAGACATGCACCTGGTGGCCCCGACGCGCTTGCACGACGGGCCGATAGATGCTCATCGGAACTCCTGGCTGGAGATCGCAGCAGGGCCTTCAGGCACCAGGCGATGTTGTTGTGTCGTTGTTGAGATCGAGCGCCGCCCGCGCGGCGCTTCCCGGGCAAGCCCGGTCCCACATTTGTTTCGGGCCAGTTATGTCAATGCCATCATCTGGTCCGCTAAGTTGCCCACTGTAGTTATGTGTTGGTGCCACAACTTTCCCGGCAACCTGTGAAGAAAATTTTTTGCTTTCATACCTTCTCATCTGGTCCCGGGGAAGATCAGGAGGCACGTTATTTAACGGTAACGGTGATCTTCTTCGATTCCACCGCTGGCTTGAACGGCACATGGAAGCGGTCCGCCAGCAGCAATTGCAGGGTGTGCTTGCCAGGGGTCAGGGTCAGCGTGGTTTCGGTCTGCGCCTTGCCGAAGTGCAGGATATGGTCCGTCACCGGCAGCGGCTGGTCGGCCGGTGGCTGCTGGTCGACGTCCACCAGCAGGTGGTGGTGGCCGGTGTTCGGGGTCGGGTCACCGGCCGGGGCCAGTTTCATGCCTTCGATGCCGAATTTCACGGTGAAGGTCTTGTCGACGGTAGCGCCATCGGCGGGGGAAACAATGAACACCTTGGCACCTGCCGGGGCTTCGACACTTTTCAGATCGTCGGCACTGGCCAGCAACGAGGCGCCCATCAGCAATCCAGCAACGGCAGCACGGCAAAAAAGAGATTTCATCGGGGGCTCCAGGATATGTTTCCGGTTTGGTATGGAAACACCTTAGCCCATTTTGTCAGGGTGCGGCGCGCTGGAAAGCCTGTGCCAGAGCAGGTTTCATCTAGTTTTCCAAGGCTGCTAGCGCCTGGGCCGCTTCAGCCAGTTGCAACTCGCTGAACACCTGCACACCTTCGCGTCGCAACAGCGCCGCGGTAACCCCCTCCCCCTGCACCTTGGTGGCGGTGAACGTCCCGTCGTAGGTCAGCACATTTCCGCACGACGGGCTGTTGGCCTTCAGTACCGCGATGCGGATGCCATGCCGGCGCACTGCTTGCAGCGCCAGTTGGGCACCGCGCACGAAGGCAGCGGTGAAGTCCTCGCCCGCCTCTGTCAGCACCAGCGCCTGCCCTTCAAGCACCTGCACACCCTGGCCACCTGGGATCTCGGCGGCAGGGCGCGGGGTCGGCAAGCCGCCGGCCACCTCCGGACACAGGCCAACCACCCGGTCTTCAGCCAGCCACAGGTCCAATTGGTCGAAGGGGCCGCTGGCACCGCCGTCGTAACGGACCCGGTGGCCCAGCAGGCACCGGCTGACAAGAATCTTGTGCATATCAGAATGGCTCGTTGCCACGGCGGCGGAACCAGCCCGTCAACGACAGGCGGTCACGCGTGGTCGGCAGTACTTCGTGGGGTACTTCGCCCGACAGGAACACCGCCAGGCAACCGCCGGTCGGCGCAACGTCGTGCTCGCGCTCCTGGCCAAGGTACATACGCAGTTGGCCCCCGTGCTCCGGGGCCCAGGCCTCGTTTAGGTAGACAACGGCCGACACCATGCGCCGGTCATCATCACGGAAGCGGTCCACATGCTTGCGGTAAAAGGCACCCGGTGGGTAGAGGGCGAAATGGCACTCGAAATCCTCAAGCCCCAGGAACAACCCACGGTTGAGGGCCTCGCGCAGGGCGCCCATGAGCTCCAGGTAGTGGTCGCAGGCAGACGACTCGCCCGGTTCCAGCCACTGGATTCGGTCGCCACGAATACCCTCGCGGATTTCCTGCGCAGGACCACGGCCGACGGCGGCAGGCGCCAGTTCACCCTGGGCGGAGCGCTGCCGGCATTCGGCCGCCAGCGCCGCGGTCAGGTCCTGGGGCAGAAACAAATCCTGTTGCGACCAACCGCGCTCGGCCAGGTCGTCGACGATTGAGAGCAGCAGCGGATGATCAGAGGATATTTGCATGCCGCGCATAGTATCCATGTGCCTGCGAAACGGACAGAGCCACTTGGCCCCCGACGCGCAGCACGTCGATTATGTTGCAACGCTTGACACGAATTCTCGACAAAGCCCTGCCCGGCCACGGACAATGGCGGCCTGCCGACAGGAGTCCCTGATGCGCCGTTTGTTTTTCCTTTTGATCATGTGCTGCACCCTGCCTGCGTGGGCAGACAGTCACGACCAGTTGTACAAGGTCGCTGGCTGGCCAGAGCAGCGGGCGCATTTCACCGACGCCCTGAAAGCAGCCCAGCAGCGCTACCAGAACAGTTTGCCCCCTGCGGTATTCCAGGCGTTGGTCAATAACAGCGACCAGCGTTTCGCCCCCCAGGCCATGGACCAGCGCGCCGAGGCCCGGCTGCGCCAGACCCTGACAGACCCGAGCCCCGCCCTGGCCTTTTTCCAGTCGCCGTTGGGGCGCAAAGTGGTGGCCGCCGAATTGCTGGCCACCCGCCGCGACCAACTGGCCAAGAACGCTCAGGGCCTGCCCCGTATGCAGGTCAGTGATACCCGCGCACTGATCATTGGCCACCTGTCCCGCGCCCTGCCCGCCCGCGAAGCCGGCGCCGAAGTGAGCCTGGCCATCGCCGGCGTCGCCGCCGACAGCCTCAGCCAGATGATCCCCGGCCTGCTGGGCAGCGACCAGGCCCAGGGGATGCTCGACGGCCAGCGCCAGCGCCTGATGGGGCAGATCGGTACCGAACTGGATAATACCCTGTTGTATGTGTACCGCGACCTGTCGGACCCGGAGCTGGAAGAATTCGCCAACTTCGCCGAATCGCCCGAAGGGCAGGCCTATTACAAGGCGGCATTGGCGGCAGTGCGGGCCAGTCTGGCAGTGGGGCAGAGCACGTCGAGTCTCAACCCGCCGAAGCCTGGAACGTGAGACCACTCAGGTGCGGCGCCAAATGATTGGGTCAGCGCCCCAGCCACTCATCCACGAATGAAAAATATCGCTCCCTGATCGGCACCACTTCATTGGCCAAATGATGCCGTGCCCCCGGCAGCATCAGCACCTGGGGGCTGCGAAACTTGGCCTGCAGCACACCGAGGTTGTGTTGCCAGTCCACCGTCATGTCGGCGTCGCCCTGCACGATCAGCGGCGAACGGGTGCTGACCGGCGCGGCTTCTATCCGCGGCACCCAGTTGACCAGCGCACCTACCCAGGCGGTAGGAAGACGAATGGGTTGCAACGGATCTGCCTGCAGGAACGGCATGAATTCAGGGTCGTTGGTGTTTTCACTGAAGCGCCGGGCAATGCCGCTGACGAAGGGGCTGAGCAACCGGTAGCTGACCTGGGACCAGCGCCAGCCACGCGGGCGCACCAGCGGCGCCAGCAGAATCGCCTGGCCCTGGGCCGGGCTGTCCAGGCCGTGGTACAGCAAATGGTCGAGGACAATCGCACCCCCGGTGCTCTGCCCCAGCAGGTGCCAGGGCTGTGGCAGGCCGATGCTGGCGGCTTCCGCGAACAGGCCATGCAGCGCGGCCTGATAGTCGTCGAAGTCATCGATACGCGCGCGCTCGCCGCTGGACAGCCCGTGGCCAGGCAGGTCGCCGGAGATCACCGCGAAACCATGGTCCAGCGCCCAGCGAATCACATGCCGGTACAGGCCCATATGGTCGTAGAAGCCATGCAGCAACACCAGTGTCGCGACCGGTGCTGGCGGTAGCCATACCTGGCTTACCAGCTCATAACCGGCCGCCTCGAAACGGCCGAGCCAGGTCTGGCACGGCAGGTCGATGCCATAGAACCGCTGGTAGGCCCTGGCCTCCTCGGACAGTGGCACACGGGCGGCCAGGGGCTTGAGACCAGCGCGGAGCGCGTCTGGCCGAAACGTGGCAGGCATAAGGTCTCGCAGCGGTAAGCGAATAAACACACCTCCGATATTCATCTGTATGGCCGGGCATGGCAAGCTGGGCATCCTGTTCCGGATCGAGCCTTTATGTCTGCCTCGCGCCGCAAAACCCTGCTCCTTACCTTGCTGGCCCTGATCTGCGTGGCCACCCTGTGGCTGGCCTATGAGTGGTTCGAGTCCCGCTACATCCGAGCGTTCAGCGAACACGCCACACTTTTCGAGGGCGACCGCCTGCAACTGCCCCCGGCGCTGGCCGGCCCAGGCCCGATCCGCCTGGTGCACTTCTGGGACCCGGCCTGCCCGTGCAATGTGGGCAACCAGCAGCACCTGAGCGAGCTGCAGGCACATTTCGGCCCCCAGGGCGTGACGTTCTACAGCGTGCAGAAAACCGGCGGCCACGGCCAGCTACCGGCCAATCTGGACAGTTTCAAGGCCCTTGCGGCCATCCATGGCAGCGAAGGCGTGCCGGCCAGCCCCGCCGTGGCAATCTGGGACCAGAAAGGCCAGCTCGCCTACTTCGGCCCCTACAGCGAAGGCGCGACCTGCGATTCAAGCAACAGCTTCATCGAGCCCATTCTCAAGGCGCTGACCGAAGGGCGCACGGTGAATGCCACTCACACCCTGGCCCAAGGCTGTTACTGCGCGTGGGATAGCGCCGGGCCCTGACGCGGCATCAAAAGGATTTCCAATGAAACGCAGCCTCACCGTCCTCGCTGTCCTGATCACGGCCGCAACCGCCGGCACTGGCTGGTACATCCACGGCAAACAGCCACAGCGCAGCGGCGAAATGGCCCTGCAACACCTGCAGGCGGCCGTCAGCGTGCGCTATGACGCGCGCGGCGTGCCGCATATACAGGCGCAGAACCAGACGGACATGTATCGCGCCCTGGGCTACGTGCAGGCTCAGGACCGGCTGTTCCAGATGGAAATGATGCGCCGCCTGGCCCGCGGCGAATTGGCCGAAGTTCTGGGGCCCAAGCTGGTGCCCACCGATACCCTGTTCCGCAGCCTGCGCATCCGCGACCAGGCCGAGGTCGCCCTGGCCCGTGAGAACCGCAACTCCCCCAGCTGGCTGGCGATCGAGGCCTACCTGGACGGCATCAACCAGTACCAGGCCAGCCACCCCCGGCCGGTGGAGTTCGATGTGCTGGGCATCACGCCGCGGCCGTTCACTGCCCAGGACATCTTCAGCGTCACCGGCTACATGGCCTACAGCTTCGCCGCCGCCTTTCGCACCGAGCCGATGCTGACGTTCGTGCGTGACCAACTGGGCGCCGATTACCTGAAGGTCTTCGACATCGATCGGCACCCGCAGGGCGCGCTGCCGCTGGCCGCCGATGACTGGAAAAGCCTCAATAGCGTGGCCCGGGTCAGTCAGCAAGTACTGGAAGACGCCGGCCTGCCACAGTTCGAAGGCAGCAACGCGTGGGCCATTGCCGGCACGCGCACCGCCAGCGGCAAACCGCTGCTGGCGGGCGACCCGCACATCCGCTTTTCGGTACCGTCGGTATGGTACGAGGCACACCTGTCGGCGCCGGGCTTCGACCTGTATGGCTACCATCAGGCCCTGGGGGCCTTCGCCACCCTGGGGCAGAACAAGGACTTCGGCTGGAGCCTGACCATGTTCCAGAACGATGACCTGGACCTGGTGGCCGAAAAGGTCAACCCGGCCAACCCCAACCAGGTCTGGTACCACGACCAGTGGGTGGACCTGCAGACCACCCGCGAACAGATAGCGGTCAAGGGCCAGGAACCGGTCAGCATCACCCTGCGTCGTTCGCCCCACGGGCCAATCGTCAACGACGCGCTGGGCAAAGTCGCGCCCACAACGCCGATCGCCATGTGGTGGTCCTTCCTGGAGTCGGAGAACCCCATTCTGGAAGGTTTCTACGAAATCAACCGCGCCGACACGCTGGCCAAGATGCGCGCCGCGGCCGCCAAGGTACAGGCGCCGGGCCTGAATTTCATCTGGGCCAATGCCAAGGGCGATATCGGCTGGTGGGCGGCGGCGCAATTGCCCATCCGCCCGGCCGGGGTACAGCCGATGTTCATTCTCGATGGCAGCGGCCACGATGCCGACAAGCTGGGCTTCTACCCCTTCACGGCAAACCCCCAGGAAGAAAACCCGGCCCGGGGCTTCATCGTTTCCGCCAACTTTCAGCCGGTGTCGCCGCAGGGCATCGAGATTCCCGGCTATTACAACCTGGCCGATCGTGGCCAGCAATTGTCCAGCCAGTTGAGCGACAACAGCGTGAAATGGGACAGCGCCCACGCCCAGGCCCTGCAACTGGGCACCCGCACAGGTTACGCCCAGCGCGTGCTGACGCCATTGCTGCCCGTGCTGCGCCAGGTGGTGACCGACCCCGGGGAAAAGGTGCTGGTGGAGCAACTGGGGCGCTGGCAGGGCGACTACCCGCTGGACTCGGTTCCGGCCACGGTCTTCAGCGAATTTCTGTACGACCTCACCTATGCCGCCATGCATGATGAACTTGGCGATGCGATGTTCGATACCCTGCTGTCCACCCGCGAACTGGACACCGCCCTGCCACGCCTGGCAGCGGATGCCAATTCACCCTGGTGGACTGACCGCGCCTCGGCGGCCCACGAGACCCGAGCCGATATCGTCAAACTGGCCTGGGGCAATGCCCTTCGCCAACTCAAGGCTACCCTGGGCGACGACCCTGGCCAATGGCAATGGGGCAAGGCTCATACCCTGACCCATGAACACCCGCTGGGCAGCCAGAAACCGCTGGATCGGCTGTTCAACGTCGGCCCGTTCGCGGCACCGGGCAGCCATGAGGTACCGAACAACCTTTCCGGGCGGCTGGGGCCTGCGCCATGGCACGTCGGCTATGGCCCCTCGACCCGCCGCGTCATCGACTTCGCCGACCCGGCCCATGCCACCACCATCAACCCTGTGGGGCAAAGCGGGGTGCTGTTCGATGCGCATTACAACGATCAGGCCCAGGACTACATCGATGGCAAATACCATCAGGTGCTGATTGACCCGGCGGATGTGGCCAAAGGAACGGTCAGTACCCTCAACCTGGTACCGGCGAGGTAGAAAGGTATCCACGACCTGCCGGCTCCACAGGAAATGGCAATGCCTTGTAACGAACAAGGCCCCGAAGGGCCTTGTGTCATGCGGCTGCTGGCGCTTGGGCGCGGCGCGGGTCGGGCTGTTTCCAGCCGTCTGCCGCGGCTTCTTCGATGGCCGCCTGAATCGCGCGCTTGCGGCGCTCTTCGGCTCGGCGGGTGAAGAACCAGACCAGGAAGGTGAAGATCGACACCGTCAGCAGGATCAGACTGGCCACGGCGTTGATCTCCGGCTTCACGCCCAGGCGCACGGCCGAGAACACTTCCATCGGCAGGGTAGTGGAACCTGGGCCCGACACGAAACTGGCCAGCACCAGGTCGTCCAGCGACAGGGCAAACGACATCATGCCGCCGGCCGCCAGCGAAGGGGCGATCATGGGGATGGTGATCAGCATGAACACTTTCCATGGGCGCGCACCAAGGTCCATGGCCGCTTCCTCGATGGACAGGTCCAGCTCGCGCAGGCGCGCCGACACCACCACCGCCACATAAGCGGCGCAGAACGTGGTGTGGGCGATCCAGATAGTGGCGATGCCGCGCTCCTGCGGCCAGCCGATGGCCTGGGCCATGGCCACGAACAGCAGCAACAGCGACAGACCGGTGATTACCTCGGGCATCACCAGCGGCGCGGTCACCAGGCCGCCAAACAGCGTGCGGCCCTTGAAGCGCGCCACGCGGGTCAGCACGAACGCTGCCAGGGTACCCAGGATCACTGCGGCAATGGCCGTGTAGCAGGCGATTTCCAGCGAACGGGCCACCGAGCCCATCAACTGGGTGTTATCCACCAGGCCCACATACCACTTCACCGACCAGCCTCCCCATACCGTCACCAGCTTGGAGGCGTTGAACGAGTAGATCACCAGAATGACCATGGGCGCGTAGATGAACACCAGGCCCAGCACCAGCATCAGGCTGGAAAAACTGAAACGCTTCATACCTTGCCCTCCATCTCTTTGGCCTGACTACGGTTAAAGAGCAGGATGGGCACGATCAGTATCGCCAGCATCACTACCGCCAGGGCAGACGCCACCGGCCAGTCACGGTTGTTGAAGAACTCTTGCCACAGCACACGGCCGATCATCAGGGTTTCCGGGCCGCCCAGCAGCTCGGGAATCACGAACTCGCCCACTACGGGGATGAACACCAGCATGCAACCGGCGATGATACCGTTCCTGGACAGCGGCACGGTGATCTTCCAGAAGCTGTTGAAGGTGCTCGAACCCAGGTCGGATGCGGCTTCCAGCAAGCTTTCATCGTGCTTCACCAGGTTGGCGAACAACGGCAGGATCATGAACGGCAGGTACGAATAGACCACGCCGATGTACACCGCCAGGTTGGTGTTGAGGATCTGCAGCGGTTGGTCGATCAGCCCCAGCCACATCAGGAAGGCATTGAGCAGGCCGTTGTTGCTCAGGATACCCATCCAGGCATACACGCGAATCAGGATGGCCGTCCAGGTCGGCATCATGATCAGCAGCAACAGGACCGTCTGTGCTTCCTTGCGGGCACGGGCGATGGCGTAGGCCATGGGGTAGCCGATCACCAGGCACAACAGCGTGCTGAAGAAGGCCATTTTCAGCGAACCCAGGTACGCGGAGATGTACAGGTCGTCATCACCCAGCATCGCGTAGTTGGCCAGGTTCAGCAGCAACTGGATCTTCTGGTCGACGTAGGTGTAGATCTCGGTGTACGGCGGGATCGCCACGTCCGCTTCAGCGAAGCTGATCTTCAACACGATGAAGAACGGCAGCATGAAGAACAGGAACAGCCACAGGAACGGCACGCCGATCACCAGTTGGCGGCCACCGGGCGTTATTCGATGCAGGATGCGTTTGATGTTTTTTGTATTCATGAGCGCAGTACCACGCCGCTGTCGTCTTCCCACCACACGTATACCTGGTCATCCCAGGTTGGCCGCGCGCCGCGGCGCTCGGCGTTGGCCACGAACGACTGCACCAGCTTGCCGCACGGCAGCTCCACGTAGAACACCGAGTGGCCACCCAGGTAGGCGATGTCGTGCACCTTGCCGCGCGACCAGTTGTACTCGCCAGCAGGCGGCTCGACGGTGACCAGCAGTTTTTCCGGGCGAATGGCGTAGGTGATGTGCTTGTCCTGCACCGAGGTGCTGATGCCGTGACCCACGTAGATGTTGCGCTCCAGCTCCGGGCTGTGGATCAACGCGTGGCCTTCGGCATCGTCCACCACTTCGCCTTCGAACAGGTTGACGTTGCCGATGAACTCGCACACCAGGCGGCTGGTAGGCGTTTCATAGATGTCGATGGGGCTGCCGATCTGGGCAATCCAGCCCAGGTGCATGATGGCGATGCGCTGGGCCATGGTCATGGCCTCTTCCTGGTCGTGGGTCACCATCACGCAGGTAACTCCCACGCGCTCGATGATCTCCACCAGCTCAAGCTGCATCTGCGAACGCAGTTTCTTGTCCAGCGCGCCCATGGGCTCGTCGAGCAGCAGCAGTTTCGGGCGTTTGGCCAGCGAGCGCGCCAGGGCCACGCGCTGGCGCTGGCCACCCGACAACTGGTGTGGCTTGCGCTTGGCGTACTGGGTCATCTGCACCAGCTTGAGCATCTCGGCAACGCGGGCGTCGATCTCGGCCGCCGGGATCCGGTCCTGCTTCAGGCCGAAGGCGATGTTCTGCGCCACGGTCATGTGCGGGAACAGCGCGTAGGACTGGAACATCATGTTGATCGGCCGCTCATAGGGCGGCATGTCGGTGATGTCCACGCCATCGAGGTAGATACGCCCCTCGGTCGGCCGTTCGAAACCGGCCAGCATGCGCAGCAAGGTGGATTTACCCGAGCCGGAGCCGCCGAGCAGGGCAAAGATTTCACCCTTGTTGATTTGCAGCGACACGTCGTCGACCGCAACCGTCTCGTCGAACTTCTTGGTGACCCGGTCGATTTTGACCAGCACCTGTTTAGGTTGCTGATCGCCCTCGAGGGCTTTCTTATAGGCACCGGAGGCAACTGCCATTAACGAAACTCCCAACAAAATTTTACAGCCCGCCCCGGATAGGCGGACCTTGGATTCTTGCAGCCTGTTCCTTCAGGTCATATGAAACGGCCAACGACGTCGGCTCCATTACAAATGTGCACGATAGGCCTCTGGCGAGTCCCGGCGGGCACGGCCTTGCAGAATAAAATGCAACAAGTGACTACATTCATGCCTGCCCATGGCAGGCGGCATCGTGCCAACCGTTTGAAAAAACCGGCGCGCAACTTACCCTTGATAACGCTGAGTCGCAAAAACTATTTCAAATTCAGAGGCCTGCGGTACTGCGCCGGATAACTCGGCGCAGTACCCAGGGCATCACAGCCGGCTTACTTGCCCGACTTGATGGTGGTCCAGGTGCGCGTCAGGATGCGCTGGGTGGCGGCCGGCAGGTCGGCGATGGCGTACAGTTTTGCCTGTACGTCAGCCGGCGGATAAATGCCCGGGTCGCTGGAAATTTCCTTCGCCACCAGCGGCGTGGCCGCGGCATTGCCGTTGGGGTAGCCCACGGCGTCGCTGATTTCAGCCATCACTTTCGGTTGCAGGATGAAGTTCATGAACTTGTAGGCGCCTTCGACGTTCTCGGCATCCTTGGGGATGGCGACCATGTCGTAGAAGCTGCCTGCGCCTTCCTTCGGAATGCTGTAGTTCACGTGCACCTTGTCACCGGCTTCCTTGGCACGGGAAGCAGCCTGCTTGATGTCACCCGAGTAGCCGATGGCCACGCAGATGTTGCCATTGGCCAGGTCCGAGATGTACTTGGACGAGTGGAAGTAGGCGATCGATGGGCGAATCTTGAGGAATAGGTCCTCGGCTTTCTTGATCTCGTCCTTGTTCTGGGTGTCCGTCTTGAAGCCCAGGTAGTGCAGCGCGGCCGGGATCATTTCGGTCGGCGAGTCGAGGAAGCTGATGCCACAGCCTTTGAGCTTGGCAGCGTTCTCCGGCTTGAACACCAGGTCCCAGGAGTTGACCGGGGCGTCGGCGCCCAGGGCGGCCTTGACCTTCTCCGGGTTGTAGCCGATACCGATGGTGCCCCACATGTACGGGAAGGCGTGGGCGTTGTTCGGGTCACTGACGGAAACTGCCTTGAGCAGGTCCTTGTTCAGGTTGCCGTAATTGCTCAGCTTGGACTTGTCCAGCTCCTGGTACACGCCTGCCTTGATCTGCTTGGCGAGGAAGTTGTTCGAAGGCACGACGATGTCATACCCCGACTTGCCAGCCAGCAGCTTGGCTTCCAGGGTCTCGTTGCTGTCGAATACGTCGTAGACGACCTTGATCCCCGACTCCTTCTCGAAGTCCGCGATGGTGTTCGGCGCTATGTAGTCGGACCAGTTGTACACGTGCAGAACCTTGTCATCGGCGTGCGCAGCACCAGCCATCACACCCATCAGGGACATGGCGAGGAGGGTCTTGCCAAATATCTTCATGCGTCAGCTCCAGTATTTTTTTAATTCCGTCTGTCCAGTAGCCGGGGCAACTGCAACAGCTGCTAGTCTGGCAAGGTCCAAGGCGCCCTTTCAATTAAAAGAGCAACCTTCTTCAGCCCCCCGAACCAGGCAAAGACTAGCACTCAGCTATTCAAAGCCTGCAAGGTCAGATCCAGGCACTTGCGCGCCTTGGTCACCAGCTCGTCGATTTCCTCGCGAGTGATCACCAGCGACGGTGCAATGATCATGGTGTCGCCCACGGCGCGCATGATCAGGCCATTGTCGAAGCAGAAGTTGCGGCAAATCATGCCCACACCCATCCCCTCGTAACGTTGGCGCGTGGCTTTGTCCTTGACCAGCTCAATGGCCCCCAGCAGCCCCAGCCCGCGAACTTCGCCCACCAGCGGGTGGTCATTCAGCTCACGCAGACGTTTCTGCAAATACGGTGCCGTTTCTTCGCGAACCCGCTCGATAATTTTTTCGTCGCGTAGGATCCGGATGTTTTCCAGGCCCACCGCAGCCGCCACGGGGTGGCCGGAATAGGTGAAGCCGTGGTTGAAATCGCCCCCTTCGGAAAGGGTCCTGGCCACTTCGTCGCGCACGATTACCCCGCCCATGGGTATATAGCCGGAGGTCAGGCCCTTGGCGATGGTCATCAGGTCGGGCTTGAGGTCGTAGTAATCGCTGCCGAACCACTCACCGGTGCGGCCGAAACCGCAGATCACCTCGTCGGCGACGAACAGGATGTCGTACTTGGCCAGGATCTCCTTGATCTTCGGCCAGTAGGTCTCTGGCGGAATGATCACCCCGCCCGCCCCCTGGATCGGCTCGGCGATGAAAGCGCCGACGGTGTCCACGCCCAGCTCCAGAATCTTCTTCTCCAACTGTTCGGCGGCCCAGGTGCCGAACTCTGCCTCGGACAGGTCGCCGCCTTCGCCGAACCAGTAGGGCTGGGCGATGTGGACGATGCCCGGAATGGGCAGATCGCCCTGTTCGTGCATGCCCACCATGCCGCCCAGGCTGGCGCCGGCCACGGTGGAGCCGTGGTAGCCGTTGATGCGGCTGATGATGACCTTCTTCTCTGGCTTGCCCTTCAGCGCCCAGTAGTGGCGGACCATGCGCAGCACGGTGTCGTTGCCTTCGGAGCCGGAGCCGGTGAAGAACACATGGCTCATGCCCTCTGGCGCGACTTCGGAAACGGCCTTGGCCAGTTCCAGCGCCGGCGGGTGGGCGGTCTGGAAGAATAAGTTGTAGTACGGCAGTTCGCGCATCTGTTTTGCCGCGACCTCGGCCAGCTCATCGCGGCCATAGCCCACGGCCACGCACCACAGGCCCGCCATGCCGTCGAGGATCTTGTTGCCTTCGCTGTCCCACAGGTGCACGCCCTTGGCCCTGGTGATGATGCGCGGGCCTTTTTCCTTGAGCTGCTTGTAGTCGCTGAACGGCGCCAGGTGGTGCTCGCCGCTCAGGGCCTGCCACGCTTGGGTTTGCGAATTCTTGTTGCTCATTGCCTTCTCCTCAACGGGGCACGCCCCGTGTTGATCACACCGCGAACAGCAGGAATTCACGTTCCCATGAGCTGATGACGCGCTTGAAGTTCTCGTGTTCGGCGCGCTTGACCGCGACGTAACCGATGATGAATTTGTTGCCCAGGTACTTCTCGACCGTCTTGCAGTTTTCCATGCGTTCCAGGGCGTCCTCGATGGTCAGCGGCAGGCGCAGGTTGCGCCGCTCGTAACCACGGCCCTGCACTGGCGCGCTGGGTTCGATGCCTTCGACCATGCCGATATAGCCGCACAGCAGGCTGGCCGCGATAGCCAGGTACGGGTTGGCGTCGGCGCCCGGCAGGCGGTTCTCGACGCGGCGGTTCTGTGGGGTGGCATCGGGCACCCGCAGGCCCACGGTACGGTTTTCCTCACCCCACTCCACGTTCACCGGCGCCGAGGTGTCGGGCAGGAAGCGGCGGAAGGAATTCACGTTGGGGGCGAATAAAGGCAGCAATTCGGGGATGAACTTCTGCAGGCCGCCCACGTGGTGCAGAAATAGCTGGCTCATGCTGCCGTCATCGTTGGAAAAGATGTTCTTGCCGGTCTCGATGTCGACGATGCTCTGGTGCAGGTGCATGGCACTGCCGGGCTCGCCGGTCATGGGCTTGGCCATGAACGTGGCGGCCACGTTGTGCTTGAGCGCTGCCTCGCGCATGGTGCGCTTGAACACCAGGATCTGGTCGGCCAGGTGCAGGGCGTTGCCGTGACGGAAGTTGATCTCCATCTGCGCCGTGCCGTCTTCATGGATCAGGGTGTCCAGGTCAAGGTGCTGCAGCTCGCACCAGTCATAGACATCCTCGAACAGCGGGTCGAACTCGTTCGCCGCTTCAATGGAGAAAGACTGGCGGCCGGTTTCCGGGCGTCCCGAGCGGCCCACGGGCGGTTGCAGCGGGAAGTCCGGGTCTTCGCAGCGGCGGGTGAGGTAAAACTCCATCTCCGGCGCCACGATGGGCAGCCAGCCCTTGTCGCTGTAAAGCTTCAGGACTTTCTTGAGCACGTTGCGCGGCGACAGCTCGATGGGGTTGCCCTGCTTGTCGTAGGTGTCGTGGATCACCTGGGCGGTCGGTTCGATGGCCCAGGGCACCACGAACACGGCGTTTTCGTCGGGGCGGCAGATCATGTCGATGTCGGCCGGGTCCAGCAGGTCGTAGTAGATGTCATCCTCTACGTAGTCGCCGGTAACGGTTTGCAACAAAACACTTTCCGGCAAGCGCATGCCTTTCTCGGCGATGAACTTGTTGGTGGGTGAAATCTTGCCACGCGTGATGCCTGTCAGGTCGGCGATCAGGCATTCGACTTCCGTGATCTTGTGCTCTTTCAACCAATCGGTGAGCTGGTCGAGGCTGGTACGCATAAATACCTCAGGGGCTAGATAGCAGTCCTGGACGCGGCTGCGTCGCGTTGGGTCGCACGCTGTCTGCAGGCCTGGCCAAAGGCCTGGAAAATGGCCAGGTAGTGCGGGTTATCCAGCACCTGCCATTCGGGATGCCACTGCAAGCCTAGTGCAAAACCCTTGGCCCCTTCGGCCGAAACCGCCTCGACCAGGCCATCGGGCGCCACGGCCTCGACACGCAAACCCGGGGCCACGCGGTCGATACCCTGGCCGTGGATGGAGTTGACCTGCAACTGCGCGGGCAAGCCAATGGCCTGTAAAACACCACCGGGCTGGACAGCTACCGCATGGCGCAGGGCATACTGGACCTCGACCGGCTGGTCCTTGGGCTCACGATGGTCCATGAAGGTTCCGGTTTCGTGAACCTTCTGGTGCAGCGAGCCGCCCAGGGCCACGTTCAGTTCCTGGAAACCTCGGCAAATGCCCAGTACCGGCACGCCAGCGGCCACGGCCGCGCGAATCAGCGGTAGAGTGGTAGCATCGCGTTCAGGGTCGTGCAGCGTGCCGGGCGCGCTGTCGGCACCGGCGTAATGGCGCGGCTCCACGTTGGAAGGGGAGCCGGTAAAGAGAATGCCATCCAACCCGTCAAGTATTTGGGTCGGTTTGAACAGTTCGCCGAGCGCGGGAATGATCATCGGCAAGCCTTCGGCGGCCACGGCGACCGCGCGGACATATTTGTCACCACAGGTATGGCTGGCGTGCAGCCCGACTGGCTTGATGCAGGCGGTGACGCCGATTGTCGGCAGGCGTGCCATGAAGTCCCCCGGTATTATTGGCGTTATGGGTTGCAAACGAGCTTAGCGTTGTTCATTTTTTTTCACAACACCCCCGTAAAAAATACAACACGGGCTGTTGAATAATTCATTTGAGGGCGTTCACGGACGTAAAAAACGCCCCAATAAGCGGCAAAAATGGCTTTCAGGCGCCATTTCAGGGCAAACCGAGGCTCGCTTGACTTCATGATGGCTTTCGGATTGACTGAAACAGCAAAAGCCCAATGATTGATATTTTTAACAACAAAGGTGTTGCATCATGTCGGTACCCCCGCGTGCCGTTCAGCTCAACGAAGCGAACGCATTCCTTAAGGAACATCCTGAGGTTCTGTACGTCGACCTTCTGATTGCAGATATGAATGGTGTGGTGCGTGGCAAGCGCATCGAACGCACCAGCCTCCACAAGGTTTACGAGAAAGGCATCAACCTGCCCGCCTCGCTTTTCGCCCTGGACATCAACGGCTCTACGGTGGAAAGCACCGGGCTGGGCCTGGACATCGGCGACGCAGACCGTATCTGCTTTCCGATTCCCGACACCCTCTCCAACGAGCCCTGGCAGAAACGCCCTACCGCGCAGCTGCTGATGACCATGCACGAACTGGAAGGCGAACCCTTCTTCGCCGACCCGCGCGAAGTGCTGCGCCAGGTGGTCGCGAAGTTCGACGAGCTGGGCCTGACCATCTGTGCCGCTTTCGAGCTTGAGTTCTACCTGATCGACCAGGAGAACGTGAACGGCCGCCCGCAACCGCCGCGTTCACCGATTTCCGGTAAACGCCCGCACTCGACCCAGGTGTACCTGATCGACGACCTGGATGAGTACGTGGACTGCCTGCAGGACATCCTGGAAGGCGCCAAGGAACAAGGCATCCCGGCAGACGCCATCGTCAAGGAAAGTGCCCCGGCGCAGTTCGAAGTGAACCTGCACCACGTGGCCGACCCGATGAAGGCCTGCGACTACGCCGTGCTGCTCAAGCGCCTGATCAAGAACATCGCCTACGACCATGAAATGGACACCACCTTCATGGCCAAGCCCTACCCGGGCCAGGCGGGCAATGGCCTGCACGTGCATATCTCGATCCTGGACAAGGACGGCAAGAATATCTTCACCAGTGAGGATCCCGAGCAGAACGCCGCGCTGCGTCACGCGATCGGCGGTGTGCTCGAGACCCTGCCCGCATCGATGGCGTTCCTGTGCCCGAACGTCAACTCGTACCGCCGTTTCGGCGCCCAGTTCTACGTGCCGAACTCGCCCTGCTGGGGCCTGGACAACCGCACCGTGGCCCTGCGCGTGCCTACCGGCACCCCGGACGCGGTGCGCATCGAACACCGTGTGGCCGGTGCCGACGCCAACCCGTACCTGCTGATGGCCGCCGTGCTGGCGGGCGTGCACCACGGCCTGACCAACAAGGTCGAGCCCAACGAGCCGGTGGAAGGCAATTCGTACGAGCAGAACGAGCAGAGCCTGCCCAACAACCTGCGCGACGCCCTGCGCGAGCTGGACGACAGCGAGATCCTGGCACGGTATATCGATCCGAAGTACATCGATATCTTCGTGGCGTGCAAGGAAAGCGAGCTGGAGGAGTTCGAGCACTCCATCTCCGACCTTGAGTACAACTGGTATCTGCATACGGTGTAAGCCGGTGCAAAAAAACGCCGCAGGCCAAGGCCTGCGGTTTTTTTTGCCTCGGGATTGGCTATTCCCACAGAGCACTTGCCCGGCGTGGGGCCGGGCGAAGCTCGGGAAGCAGACGACGCCGGTTCAAAACCCTACAATGCGTGGCCCGAGATGGAGAACCTCATGACTCGCACCGCCACGCCCCGCAAACCCCGCGCCCGCAGCCAGGCACGGATCGACTCGATTCTCGAGGCGGCGCGCGCCCTGCTGGCCAGTGAGGGGGTGGGCAGCCTGTCGATCTACAGCGTCGCCGAGCGCGCGGAGATCCCGCCGTCGTCGGTGTACCACTTCTTCGCCAGCGTCCCGGCGCTGCTGGAAGCGCTGACGGCCGATGTACATGCCGCTTTCCGCGCTTGCCTGCTGGAGCCGGTGGACCACCAGCGACTGGGTGAGTGGCGCGACCTGTCGCGGTTGGTGGAGGAGCGCATGCTGGTCATCTACAGCCAGGACGCCGCTGCCCGCCAGTTGATTCTGGCCCAGCATGGGCTGGCCGAGGTCACCCAGGCGGACCGCCAGCATGACCTGGAACTGGGGGTGCTCATGCACCAGGTATTCGACCGGCATTTCCAGCTGCCGAGCTTGCCGCAAGACGTGGATGTGTTTGCCTTGGCCATGGAGCTGGGCGACCGGGTATACGCGCGGTCGGTGCAGCTGCATGGGCAGATTACCCCACGCATGGCGGAGGAAGGGATGCGGGTGTTCGATGCTTACCTGGGGCTGTACCTGCCGCCGTTCCTGCCTAAAAGATCGGCGTAGCGCCGCTGCCGGGCTTCAGTTCAGGATCAAATGCGGGAGGAACCGGCTGGTATCCTTGGTGATCAGGCTGTCATCTTCGCGAATACCTATCCCCGCGGCGCGGTCGCCGATCACCCATGAACCTACCAGCGTGTAGCTGTCGCCGAACCTGGGCAGTGGTGCTAATCGCTGCAAGATATAGGGCGCATCGTCGTACGGGCCATCCACCACGTGCAGCTGGTCATCAGGCGTGCGCAGCTCGATGTTTGCGCCTTCCCTGGAGAAGTACGGCTTGCGTACCCAGCCCTTGGGCACCAGCGAGCGCGGGTTGGTATCCAGATGGCTTTCCAGCAGGTTCGGGTGGCCTTTGTGAGCCTCCCACAGCATCGGCAGGATGCCCTTGTTGGAGAGAATCGCCTTCCAGGCGGGCTCCATGAACTGGGTGTCACACTGAGCGATGGCCGCGCCGAAAGGCTCGTGGAAGATGAACTCCCAGGCGTGCAGCTTGAACAGGTGGGGGATCCAGCGGTCCTGCAGGTCGACGAAGCGGCCATCGAGCAGGCCGATGTCTTCCAGGTCGATGTGCCGTGACTCTATACCGACCTTCTCGGCGACCAAGCGCAGGTAGTCAGTGGTCGCCTTGTCTTCCACCGAGCCTTTTATCGAAGCGAAATAGAACGGCCGCTGGATATTCAGCGCGGCGAAGGCCTCGTGCAGGCGCGTGTCGATGCTGTTGAACTGGTCCACCGAAGCCGGCAGCATGCCGCGCTCGATGCACTGCTCCAGCCAGCCCCACTGGAAGGCCGCTGCCTCGTACAGGCTGGTGGGGGTGTCGTAGTTCAGCTCCAGCAACTTGGCCGGACCGGTACCGTCGTAGGAGAAGTCCATGCGCCCGTATAGGTGCGGGTGGCCTTCGCGCCAGGAGGTGCGCACCAGGTCATGGAACGCCGGGGGGATGCTCAGGCGCTCCAGTTTTTCCTCGCTGTTCACCACCTCGCTGACCAGGTCCATGCACAGTTCATGAAGGGCCTGGGTCGGGTCTTCCAGGTCGTCCTCGATCTGCTTGAGGGTGAACTGGTAGTAGGCGCTTTCATCCCAATAGGGCTCGCCATCGATGGTATGGAACATGAAGCCCAGGCGTTCGGCGGTCTGTTTCCAGTCGGGGCGTTCGGCGATGGCGATTTTCTTCATGCTGCCCTCAACCGCCGAAACTGCTGCGCGACGACGAACCGCTCCAGCCGCTGCGGGCCGTGGCCGAACTGCCGAAACCACCGCGGGTGGTGGCCTGCCGGACCGACACCGGGTTGGCGTTGATACGCCCGAAGCTACCGCCACCACTGCTATAGCCGTTGCCCGACTCGCTCTGACGCGAGCGCGAGAACGTGGCGCCGCTGTTGATGCGCGCCCCCAGGGTGGAGCTGGCGTAATTGCCACGGTCGTCACGGTACTGGTACACCGGCGCCGACCTGAAATTGCCGGTGCTGCTGCTCAGCATGTGGCCGATGAGCAGACCTGTCAGCAAGCCGCTGCCATTGAAGCCGCCCCCGCTGCTGTCACCGCCGCTGCGGGCCACCTCGGCCTTGGCCGAATCCAGCTGCGACTGGGTGACGGTGCCGTCGGCATCCACCTCGAAACCGCCCAGCTGGGGCATGTACTTGCCGGCCGAGTCGACCTGGCAGTAGTCCGGCACGAAGTCGGCTTCGCAGTCAGCCTTGTTGTCGTACACCGGGGCAATCTTGCGGTGCTGGCTGAGCGCGGCGATATAGGCATCGGAACACACGTCCACGGGAAACTTCTGCGCGGTGCATTCGGCCACCGTCTTGAAGTCGAAGGTTTTCTTCACCTGGTAAGTCTTCTCCGGCGCGCCACAGCCGGCCACCGCCAGCGCCACCGAGGCGGCCAGCGAGAGTTGTACGTACTTGCTTCGTTTCATCCCTGGCTCCGCGATCAGTTGGTGTTGGGCGTCATGCAGGCGGCATTGAGCATGCCGACGCTGATCGCCACGGCGGCTACGTAGATACCGGTAGCTACCTCACCGCGCTGGATGCGCGCCGATACGCCCTTGAGCACCAGGCTGGCGGCGAAGAATGCCAAAAGCTGCACCACGCCGGCGATCAGTGCCCAGACCACGAAGTCCAGCAGGCTGATGGAATAGGCAATGACGTTGCTGGCCGGAATGGCGAAGCCGATGATGGCGCCGCCCAGGGCGATGGCAGCGGCGACGTTGCCCTCGCGAATCAGCTCGAACTCCTTGTGCGGGGTCATGCGCGTGTAGATGAACTGGAACAGCACGAGGAACATCCCCGCCCCCACCACGTACAACAGGAACCCCAGCACGGCGGTGGGGTTCAGCGAAATCGAAAGTGCTTCTAGCATGGCATGTCCCTATGGATGTCAGAGGATGTTCAAGTCGGTGGGGTACAGCGAAATGCCCAGCGAGGCGCTCAGGCTGACGGTGCCCTCCTCGTCCTGTTCCACCGAGAACAGCAGGAATTCGCGGCGGTCGGTCAGCCCGGTATCACGGGCGTACAGCATGGCGCGGTGCTCGACCACGTAGGACTCGTTGGGGTTGACGACCCGTTCACGCAGGTCGGTCAGTTCGGTTTGCCCAGCCTCGGTGCCCCACTCGCGGGTGTATTGCACGCCGTCGAGGTTATAGGTGGGCAGGCCGATGTCTTCCAGGTCGATGTGCCGTGACTCTATACCGACCTTCTCGGCGACCAAGCGCAGGTAGTCAGTGGTCGCCTTGTCTTCCACCGAGCCTTTTATCGAAGCGAAATAGAACGGCCGCTGGATATTCAGCGCGGCGAAGGCCTCGTGCAGGCGCGTGTCGATGCTGTTGAACTGGTCCACCGAAGCCGGCAGCATGCCGCGCTCGATGCACTGCTCCAGCCAGCCCCACTGGAAGGCCGCTGCCTCGTACAGGCTGGTGGGGGTGTCGTAGTTCAGCTCCAGCAACTTGGCCGGACCGGTACCGTCGTAGGAGAAGTCCATGCGCCCGTATAGGTGCGGGTGGCCTTCGCGCCAGGAGGTGCGCACCAGGTCATGGAACGCCGGGGGGATGCTCAGGCGCTCCAGTTTTTCCTCGCTGTTCACCACCTCGCTGACCAGGTCCATGCACAGTTCATGAAGGGCCTGGGTCGGGTCTTCCAGGTCGTCCTCGATCTGCTTGAGGGTGAACTGGTAGTAGGCGCTTTCATCCCAATAGGGCTCGCCATCGATGGTATGGAACATGAAGCCCAGGCGTTCGGCGGTCTGTTTCCAGTCGGGGCGTTCGGCGATGGCGATTTTCTTCATGCTGCCCTCAACCGCCGAAACTGCTGCGCGACGACGAACCGCTCCAGCCGCTGCGGGCCGTGGCCGAACTGCCGAAACCACCGCGGGTGGTGGCCTGCCGGACCGACACCGGGTTGGCGTTGATACGCCCGAAGCTACCGCCACCACTGCTATAGCCGTTGCCCGACTCGCTCTGACGCGAGCGCGAGAACGTGGCGCCGCTGTTGATGCGCGCCCCCAGGGTGGAGCTGGCGTAATTGCCACGGTCGTCACGGTACTGGTACACCGGCGCCGACCTGAAATTGCCGGTGCTGCTGCTCAGCATGTGGCCGATGAGCAGACCTGTCAGCAAGCCGCTGCCATTGAAGCCGCCCCCGCTGCTGTCACCGCCGCTGCGGGCCACCTCGGCCTTGGCCGAATCCAGCTGCGACTGGGTGACGGTGCCGTCGGCATCCACCTCGAAACCGCCCAGCTGGGGCATGTACTTGCCGGCCGAGTCGACCTGGCAGTAGTCCGGCACGAAGTCGGCTTCGCAGTCAGCCTTGTTGTCGTACACCGGGGCAATCTTGCGGTGCTGGCTGAGCGCGGCGATATAGGCATCGGAACACACGTCCACGGGAAACTTCTGCGCGGTGCATTCGGCCACCGTCTTGAAGTCGAAGGTTTTCTTCACCTGGTAAGTCTTCTCCGGCGCGCCACAGCCGGCCACCGCCAGCGCCACCGAGGCGGCCAGCGAGAGTTGTACGTACTTGCTTCGTTTCATCCCTGGCTCCGCGATCAGTTGGTGTTGGGCGTCATGCAGGCGGCATTGAGCATGCCGACGCTGATCGCCACGGCGGCTACGTAGATACCGGTAGCTACCTCACCGCGCTGGATGCGCGCCGATACGCCCTTGAGCACCAGGCTGGCGGCGAAGAATGCCAAAAGCTGCACCACGCCGGCGATCAGTGCCCAGACCACGAAGTCCAGCAGGCTGATGGAATAGGCAATGACGTTGCTGGCCGGAATGGCGAAGCCGATGATGGCGCCGCCCAGGGCGATGGCAGCGGCGACGTTGCCCTCGCGAATCAGCTCGAACTCCTTGTGCGGGGTCATGCGCGTGTAGATGAACTGGAACAGCACGAGGAACATCCCCGCCCCCACCACGTACAACAGGAACCCCAGCACGGCGGTGGGGTTCAGCGAAATCGAAAGTGCTTCTAGCATGGCATGTCCCTATGGATGTCAGAGGATGTTCAAGTCGGTGGGGTACAGCGAAATGCCCAGCGAGGCGCTCAGGCTGACGGTGCCCTCCTCGTCCTGTTCCACCGAGAACAGCAGGAATTCGCGGCGGTCGGTCAGCCCGGTATCACGGGCGTACAGCATGGCGCGGTGCTCGACCACGTAGGACTCGTTGGGGTTGACGACCCGTTCACGCAGGTCGGTCAGTTCGGTTTGCCCAGCCTCGGTGCCCCACTCGCGGGTGTATTGCACGCCGTCGAGGTTATAGGTGGGCAGGCCGATGTCACTGTTGGGGCCCGCCAACCGTTGCAGCTCGTCGTTGCTGCTGATGGTGGCGTAGCGCAGGTAGTTGAACAGGATCACCGATTCGACCTGGCCATCGCGGTCACCCGTGGTGTGCACCTGCAGCCAGTAATCTTCGTCGTCCATGTAATAGCGGTTCAACCACTGGGACTGGCCCAGGTCCACCGTGCCCACGCTGAAGATCTGCTGGGTGGGCGGGATGATCACTTTGCTGCCACCGTCGAGCAGCAGCTTGAGGCTATTGTCGAAGCTCACCGAACGGCCCTGGGCCAGGCCCAGCGCGCCCTCCACCGCGGCCTGCGGCTTGGCGGCGGCGGGTGCTTCCAGCCCCATGAACTGTGTGAACCAACCCATCTTCAGACTCCTTCTTCTTTGCGCAAAAGCACCCGTGCCGCCACGAACCCCGCCACCGCACCGGCGATATGGGATTCGAACGAAACGCCATAGCGTGGCAGAAAACCGTAGACCAGCCCACCGTACAGCAGCAGGGCCGCCGCGGCACACAAGAGATTGGCCCAGCTGTGGTGGAACCAGGCACGCGCCACGACGTATACCCACAGGCCAAACACCCAGCCACTGGCGCCCACATGGTAGTAGCCACGGCCGAACAGCCATACCAGCAGGCCGCCAACCAGGACGATCAGGCCGCTGGCGGCGAGAAACCGGCCGACACCGTCCTTGGCCACCAGCGTACCCAGGACGATGAACGGCACCAGGTTGCCCAGCAGGTGCCATAGCGAGCCATGCAGGAACGGTGCGCTGATGATACCCAGCAGACCCTGGGCCGAACGCGGCAGCAGGCCGTAGGTGTTCAGGCTGTAGCCGGAGAGCAGGTTGAGCACCTGCACCACGCACATCACCCCGGCGACCCAGAGTACGGGCTGGAAATCCTTGGCAGTGATCACTGCGCTCTCCCTGTGATGCCAAACCCCGCAAGACCGGGCGAGGCTCGGGAAGAAGGCACCGCGCTGTATCGGCGATCACGCGGGCTCTTTTCCCGAGCTTCGCCCGGTCCTGCAGAAGAACGTTACTGGCCGGCCTGCTGCTTGCGCAGGCGTTCCAGGATGGCGTCGGCGCTGCCGGTGTCCGGGACGATGCCGGCTTCCTTGAGCTTGCGCTCCAGGTCATTGCCGGTGGAGGCCTCGGCCAGTTGGTCCTGGGCCTCCAGTTCGGCAGCGCGCTGCTCCTGCTTGGCCTGCAGGCGGTTCAGGGTGCCCACGGCGGTTTCCAGCTTGCCGTTGGCGCCGCCATTGGCGATGGAAGCACTGACCTGAGCCTTCTGCACGCTTTCGCGGGCCTTGGCCACGTCCACCTGCTGGCGCAGGCTCTTGATGCGGGCCTCGGCCTTGGTGATGTCCTTGCGCATCTTCTCGACGTAACCGCCAAACTCCACGGCCTGCTTGTGCTCGGCCTCACGCTCGTTGACCTGCACGGCGATGGCTTCGGCCACTTCATGGGCCAGGTCGTTGCGCTCGGCTTTCATCGCCGCCAGCGCCTTGCTTTCCAGGTCGCCGATACGGGCGTCGTACTGGGCCACGCGGTCGGTGGCCAGCTTGTGCTTGGCCATGATGGTCACCAGTTCGCGCTTGGCATTGGCCAGGGCAGTGTCGGCGTCACGAATTTCCTGGTCCAGGATACGCAGGGCCTGCTGGTCGACGATGGACTCGCCCACCTCGCTGGCACCACCGCGCAGCGCCGTGAACAACTTGCTCCAGATGGATTGATTACTCATGTCGTTACTCCTTGGCGTTACTTGAAGAAGCCTTCGAAGGCATCGGCGGCGCGTTGTACGTTGTCGACCAGGGTGAACACTTCGGTCACCACGTTGGTCAGGCTCGAATTGGCACTCAAGGCGCCGAACATGTTGTATACAGTCTGCCCGTTGGGCATCACTTCCAGGCCGATGGACGACAACGGGAACATCTCGCGGCTGCGCAGCACGGCGTCGTTGAAACGGGCCACGTCCTTGATGGAATCGACATCCACCAGCACCGTGTCGACGATGATCTGCTCGCCCACCACGGCAATGTGAATCGGCAGGCCGCCGTACTCGTTCATTTCCAGCTTCAGGCTTTGTTCGGCCCCTTGCACCAGGGTCAGGGTGATTTCCTTCGACGCCACTTCATCCAGGGCCTGAAAGGCCTGGTGAAGGCGGTCGAGGGTCCATTTCTCCGCTGTGGTCATGTGTTCCTCCAACTTGAAAGTGCCGGCCATCACAGGCTGGCGGAGCTGTTTTTCAACCTGCTTGAGCACCCCGCGGTTCTCTGGGAGCACCCAGGCTTCATGTTTCACATACCCGGCATCGGCCAGCCCGGCCCGCATTTTCTTCATGTAGAAGCTGGAGGTTTTCTTCTCCGCGGGGGCCTTCTTTACCGTTGCCTTGTCGTTGCCAGCCTTGCTTGCCATCGGGTCGATTCCGTATCACATGTGATAAACATACACCCTCTGCAGAAACCCGCAACACATCACGCGTGAGAAAATGTTTCCAGAAAACGGAAATGAAAAAACCCCGCCGGGCGCAAGCCCGGCGGGGTTGAACATGACGCAGCCGTGGTTACAGCTTGGCGATCGACACTTCGGTGGATTTGACGAAGGCAATCACTTCACTGCCGATCACCAGTTCCAGCTCACGCACCGAACGGGTGGTGATCACCGAAGTGACGATACCGGAAGCCGTCTGCACGTCGATTTCCGACAGCACCGGGCCTTCGATGATTTCCTTGACGGTGCCCTTGAACTGGTTACGCACGTTGATCGCTTTGATAGTCATGAGGTTCTTCCTGTTCAAACGAGGGGAGTGATTCAGAGTGCCCAGCGCAATTGCGTGGGCAACGGGGCCGTGGGTTCCGGTTCGGGCGGTGTGCCCGGCAGCGACAACACACGGTTGAGTACTTCGGTTTCCAGCGCCGCCAGGCGGTGCGAGCCGCGGGCACGTGGGCGTGGCAAGTCGACAGTGAGGTCCAGGCCGATCTCGCCGTCTTCGATCAGAATGACCCGGTCGGCGACCGCAACCGCCTCGGCCACGTCATGGGTGACCAACAGCACCGTGAAGCCATGCTGCTTCCACAGGCGTTCGATCAGTTGCTGCATTTCGATACGCGTCAGGGCATCCAGCGCGCCCAGCGGCTCATCGAGCAACAGCAAGCGTGGTTTGTGGATCAGGGCGCGGGCCAGGGCCACACGTTGTTTCTGGCCGCCCGACAGGGCTGCCGGCCACTCGTTGGCGCGCTCGGCCAGGCCCACGGCTTCCAGCGCCTCCAGGGCCTTGGGCCGCCAGTTACCCTTGAGGCCGAGGCCCACGTTATCGATGACTTTTTTCCAGGGCAGCAGGCGCGCTTCCTGGAACATCAGGCGAGTGTCGTCACGGGCTTCGCTCAACGGCGCGGAGCCTGCCAGCAGCTTGCCGGCGCTGGGCTTGTCGAGCCCCGCCAGCAGGCGCAGCAAGGTGCTCTTGCCGCAGCCGCTGCGGCCGACCACGGCCACGAATTGCCCAGCCGGAATGTGCAGGTCGATGTCCTTGAGCACCTGGCGGCTACCAAAGCTCTTCTGCAAACGGTCCAGTGCCAGCGGAATGCCTTGCAGCAGGCGCGGCGGTTGTTGCTTCAGCGCGTTCATGCCGCACCTCCCTTGGCAACCTGGTAAGCCGGGTGCCAGCGCAGCCACACACGTTCCAGGCCACGGGCAGCCAGGTCGGCAAGCTTGCCGAGCACGGCATAGAGAACGATGGCCAGCACTACCACGTCGGTCTGCAGGAACTCACGAGCGTTCATGGCCAGGTAGCCGATGCCGGAACTGGCGGAAATGGTTTCGGCGACGATCAGGGTCAGCCACATGAAACCCAGGGCAAAGCGAACACCTACCAGAATGGAAGGCAGTGCCCCCGGCAGGATCACCTGGCGGAACAGCGCGAAGCCGCTCAAACCATAGCTGCGTGCCATTTCCACCAATGCCGGGTCGACGTTGCGGATGCCATGGTAGGTATTCAGGTAAATGGGGAACAGCGTGCCCAGGGCAACCAGGAAAATCTTCGCCGACTCGTCGATCCCGAACCACAGGATCACCAACGGGATCAACGCCAGGTGCGGCACGTTGCGGATCATCTGCATGGAGCTGTCGAGCAGGCGCTCGCCCCATGTCGACAGGCCTACGACGAAGCCCAGTACCAGCCCCAGCGAGCCGCCGATGACAAAGCCCACGCCCGCGCGCCAGCCGCTGATGGCCAGGTGGGTCCAGATTTCACCGCTGCGCACCAATTCGACACCGGCCGCCACGACAGCGCTTGGCGCCGGCAGAATGCGCGTGGACAGCCAGCCGGCACTCACCGACAACTGCCATACCGCCAGCAACAATACCGGCAGCGCCCAGGGCGCCAGCCTGTGGATAATTTTGTTCATGACCAGCCCTCAGCTCTGGGACGCGGCTTTGGGCAGAATGTCGTTAGCGACCATCTCACCGAAAGGGCTCACGTAGTTGGCGCCTTGCGGCTGTTCAGGGCGTTGCACGTCCAGGTGCGGGAACAGCAGCTCGGCAACGCGGTAAGACTCTTCCAGGTGCGGGTAGCCCGAGAAGATGAACGTATCGATACCCAGGTCGGCGTACTCCTTGACCCGCGCGGCCACGGTCGGACCATCGCCCACCAGCGCCGTGCCGGCACCGCCGCGCACCAGGCCCACGCCCGCCCACAGGTTGGGGCTGACTTCCAGGTTGTCGCGGTTGCCACCATGCAAGGCCGCCATGCGTTGCTGGCCCACCGAGTCAAAGCGTGCCAGCGACGCCTGGGCGCGGGCGATGGTGTCATCGTCCAGGTGCGAGATCAGGCGGTCGGCCGCGGCCCAGGCCTCGGCGTTGGTTTCGCGCACGATCACGTGCAGGCGGATGCCGAAGCGCACGGTACGGCCCAGCTTGGCGGCCTTCTCCCGCACTTCGGCGATTTTCTCGGCCACGGCGGCTGGTGGCTCACCCCAGGTCAGGTACAACTCCACCTGCTCGGCAGCCAGGTCTTGGGCAGCCTCGGAGGAGCCGCCGAAATACAACGGTGGGCGCGGCTGCTGAACCGGTGGGTAGAGCAGCTTGGCGCCTTTGACCTTGATGTGTTCGCCGTCGTAGTCGACGGTTTCGCCTTCCAGCACGCGGCGCCAGATACGGGTGAATTCCACCGAGGCTTGATAGCGCTCCTCGTGGCTGAGGAACAGGCCGTCGCCAGACAGCTCCTCAGGGTCGCCTCCGGTTACCAGGTTGAATAGCGCGCGGCCACCGGACAGACGGTCCAGGGTCGCGGCCTGGCGGGCCGCCACCGTCGGGGAAATAATGCCTGGGCGCAGGGCCACCAGGAATTTGAGCCGCTGGGTCACCGGAATCAGCGACGCTGCCACCAGCCAGGAATCCTCACAAGACCGGCCCGTTGGGATCAGCACGCCACCGAACCCCAGGCGGTCGGCAGCCTGGGCAATCTGTTGCAGGTAGCCATGGTCCACAGCGCGAGCGCCTTCGGCGGTGCCAAGGTAATGACCGTCGCCGTGGGTGGGAAGAAACCAGAAAATGTTAAGGCTCATTGGAGTTGTCTCCTAAGGGTGGCTAGGGCCGGCGCGGCGCACCGGCCCGCGGTACGAATCACGGGGCGGTGGCGACCTTGGCCGGTGGCGTCCAGATCACATCCTTGATGCTCAGCGGTTTGGGAATCAGCTTGAGTTGGTAGAAAGCGTCGGCGATCTTCTGCTGGGCAGCGGCCACGTCAGGGGTGATGAACTCGGCGCCGAAGCCTTGGCGCTTGACCGAGGTCAGGGTGATGTCAGCCGGCAAGCCCAGCAGCGGCGCCACCTCTTTGGTCACCTGTTCGGGGTTGGATTTGGACCACTCGCCCACCGAGCGCACCTCGTCCACCAGGGTGGCGATCACGTCCGGGTGCTGCTGGGCGTACGGTTTGGTCGCCAGGTAGAACTGGTTGTTGTCCACCAGGCCTTTACCGTCACGCAGGGTACGCGCTTGCAGCTGCTGTTCGGCGGCCGCCTGGTAGGGGTCCCAGATGACCCAGGCGTCGACGCTGCCACGCTCGAACGCGGCGCGGGCGTCGGCCGGGGGCAGGTAGACGGTCTGGATGTCGGTGTATTTGAGGCCGGCGTCTTCCAGGGCACGCACCAGCAGGTAATGCACGTTGGAGCCCTTGTTCAGCACCACTTTCTTGCCTTTCAGCTCGGCCACCGACTTGATCGGCGAGTCCTTGGGTACCAGGATCGCTTCGCTGGTGGGGGCCGGTGGTTCGTGGGCCACGTAGAGCAGGTCGGCGCCTGCGGCCTGGGCGAACACCGGTGGGGTTTCGCCGGTCACGCCGAAATCGATGGAGCCTACGTTGAGGCCTTCCAGCAACTGCGGGCCGCCGGGAAATTCGGTCCATTGGACCTGCACGCCTTGGGCGGCCAGACGCTTTTCCAGCGAACCGCGGGCCTTGAGCAGCACCAGGGTGCCGTATTTCTGGTAGCCGATGCGCAGGGTGTCAGCCTGGGCCTGGGTAATGGCGCCGTACGACACAGCCGCAGCAAACAGAGCGACCAGCCCGCGACGCAAAAAGACTGTGCGCATAGCGCCGCTCCTTTGCTATTGGGTGTATGGCTGCACCTGCTTGCCCGTTGGCGGGCGAGTAAGGCCAGTGAATTGCGTGTGTTACCTGTGGGAGCCGGCAAGCCAGCCCGCACTTAAATGCTCCAGCGCGCGCTCAGCAATCTTTCGTTCAGCAGGTTCGGGTCCAGCGGCTGTGGCCGACGGCTAAGCGCGTAGTGGAACTCCTGCAGCGCATTTTCCAAACGCTGTTCCAGCGCCGGCGCCAGCTGCGCGGCGGCAGTGCCCTCGCCGTAGGCGATCTGGCTGTCGTCAGCAAAGATCCCCTGCAGCATTTCCTGGGCCTTGAGCGCCGCCAGTACCGGCTTGAGCGCGTAATCCACCGCCAGCATGTGGGCGATGCTGCCGCCCGTGGCGATGGGCAATACCACCTTGTTGGCCAGGGCTCGTTCAGGCAACAGGTCCAACAGGGTCTTCAGCGCGCCCGAAAACGACGCTTTGTACACCGGGGTGGCGACGATGAGGCCATCGGCTTTCTGCACCAGTTCCAGGAAATCCAGTACCTTGGGGCTGTCGAAGCGGGCGTGCAGCAAGTCTTCGGCGGCAAAGTCGCGAACCTGGAAAGTCACCACTTCAACGCCGTGGCGTTGCAGCCACCGGCGGGTCTGTTCAAGCAATACGCCAGAACGCGAGCGCACACTGGGACTGCCACCAAGAGATACAACCAGCATGGTTACGCTTCCTTTAACCGTCCAAAAGGCCTCGCGGTCGGCGAGATGGGAGTGACCATAACAGGCCTTTTATATATCCATAAATCATATTTTTTCATTTGGTTATTCGCTAAATGAATATGATTTTTCAGGCAAAAAAAGAGCCGTCATCAACGGCTCGAAACCCTGTCGTGGGAGGATGAATCAGCGGTTGGGCTGCGGGGTCAGGCGCAGGTAGGGCTTCACGGCGTGATAACCCTTGGGAAAGCGTTGCTTGATCTCTTCCTCGTCCTTGAGCGAGGGCACGATGACTACCTCGTCACCGTCCTGCCAGTTGGCCGGGGTGGCCACCTTGTGGCTGTCGGTGAGTTGCAGCGAATCGATTACCCGCAGGATTTCGTGGAAGTTGCGGCCGGTGCTGGCCGGGTAGGTAATGGTCAGGCGCACTTTCTTGTTCGGGTCGATCACGAACAGCGAGCGCACCGTCAGGGTGTCGTTGGCGTTGGGGTGGATCAGGTCGTAGAGGTCGGCGACCTTGCGGTCGGCATCGGCCAGGATCGGGAAGTTGACGATGGTGTTCTGGGTTTCGTTGATGTCCTCGATCCACTTGTGGTGCGAGTCCACCGGGTCTACCGACAGGGCGATGGCCTTGACATTGCGCTTGGCGAATTCGTCCTTGAGCTTGGCGGTAAAGCCCAGTTCGGTGGTGCACACCGGGGTGAAGTCGGCCGGGTGGGAAAACAGCACGCCCCAGCTGTTGCCCAGCCACTCGTGAAAGCGGATCTTGCCGGCGCTGGAATCCTGTTCGAAGTCGGGGGCGATATCGCCGAGGCGGATGCTCATGTGTGCTTGCTCCTTCAAGGGTGCGTTTATGGGTTCCACTGTGCACTCAGCGTAGACCAAATAAAAAGAATAAATATCGATTTATTAAGCACTGAAAGGAATATGAGATTTTGTGCAAAACAAAGCCCGCCAAAGGGCGGGCTTCGCTTTCAAGCCAGGCTTACAACAGCGGGATCGAGTAGCTGACGATCACGCGGTTCTCGTCCTGGTCGCGTTGGCCAGGAATGTCGTTGCGCCAGATGGCGTTTTTCCACATCAGGCCCAAGCCCTTGAAGGTACCTTGCGGTACGACGTAGGCCAGGGTCAGGTCGCGTTCCCACTCGGAACGGCCGCTGCCGCTGACGGCACGGTTGGTGCCGACGGTGTCGATATTGTCGCCACGCAGGTAGACCAGGCCGGCGGTCGCGCCAGGGAAGCCGATGGCCGAGAAGTCATACGAGTAGCGTGCCTGCCAGGTACGCTCGCCGGAACGGCCGAACTTCTGGATCTGCATGTCGGTGATGGTACCGTTGGACGAACCATCGCCCTGGTTCAGCCACGGGAAGTCGGAGTTGCCGTTGCTGACCTGGTAGCCACCGCCGAAGGTGTGACCGGCAACGGTGTACAGGAACAGGCCGCTGTACAGGTTGTTGTCGACCGGGCCTTTGCCCGACACGTTGCCCACGTAGCGGCCGGACGAGTAGAACAGAGGGTCGTTGGCGTTGTTGCCATCGTCGGTGCTGTGGAATGCACGCAGGTCAGACTTCAGCACGCCCGGGCCGATGGCCCAGTTGTGGGTCAGGCCCACGAAGTGCTGCTTGTAGAAATCGGTCAGTTGACCGTAGTAGTACTGGAACAGCAGGTCTTTGGTGATCTTGTAGTCACCACCGGCGTAGTAGAACTTGTTGCTGCTGGCGGTGCGCGGCGAAGCGCCATTGATCGCCAGGTTTTCGTCGTTGCTGGAGTTACGGCCCTTCACAGCCTCGACCTGGCCACCGATCAAGGTCAGATCCTTGATGTCGTTGGAGGTGATCTGCTCGCCCTGGAATGTCTGTGGCACCAGACGACCGTCGTTGTACTGGATGACCGGCAGCTTGGGCAGCAAGGTGCCGACCTTCAGCTCGGTCTTGGAGATCTTGGCCTTGGCGGTCAGGCCCAGGCTGGTGAAATCATCCACTGCATCGCCATTCGACTTGCTCGGGAATACCGTGCCGCCGTAGGAAGTCGAGGTAGCACCGTTGTGGCCACCGCCCGAATCCAGGCGCACGCCCAGCAGCGCCAGCGCATCGATACCAAAGCCGACGGTACCCGCGGTATAGCCCGACTGGTACTCCAGCTGGAACGCCTGGCCCCACTCAGAGTTCTTGCTCTGTACGCCGGCCGCGGTTTTCGCCGCTGCGTCGCGGTTGTCGGTGTTGATGTAGTAGTTGCGCAGCTTCAGCGTGGCCTTGCTGTCTTCGAGAAAGCCTTCAGCGTTGGCTTGAGACGCCAACACGCCGACAGCCACGGCCAGAGCCAGGGAGGACTTGTACATGTGTTGCTCCTGTAATGATTCTAATTCTTGTGTTGCCCCAGTCATGGATCTGCTGCCCATTGCGCTGGAGTTGTGGCGATTAGCGCCAGGTTGTGAACACCGCGTCAATCGCTCTAGGTCGCTTTACGACGATGGTCTACGTCCATTTTGTGACGGCCAAGGGTAAATAATATTTCATAAGTCCAAAATGAATTGTTTCATCTTTTATAAGACCATTTTGGAATAACACAATGGCTTTACCCAAACCTACGGTCTCGATGCTGTATCGACCTCTAAGCTAATGACTAAACAGTCTTTGCAAAATATTTTTTAGATCGTTTAGCTTTCAAAGCACCGGACCACCGGACATTCCGTCACCCTTCTTACTTGCACTGCCAGTGCGCTTCGAGGTGCCCATGTCCGGCCAGCGTCCATACATGAAAGATCTTTTAATCGCCGCCCTCAGCCTGTTTATCCTGGCCCCCTCGGCACAGGCGGTGGAAACGCTGCGTATTGGCTACCAGAAGTCCTCGACCCTGATCACCTTGCTCAAGCAGCAAGGCACGCTGGAGAAAGACCTGGCCCGGCAAGGCATCGAGGTCAGCTGGCACGAGTTTCCCAGCGGGTTGCCACTGCTGGAGTCGCTGAACGTGGGCAACGTCGACATCAGCGCCGACGTCGCCGACACCGTGCCGGTATTCGCCCAGGCCGCGGGTGCCACCCTTACCTACTTCGCCCAGGAGACGGCGTCGCCCCAAGCCCAGGCCATCGTGGTGCGCCAGGACAGCCCCGTGCAGTCGCTGGCCGACCTGAAGGGCAAGAAAGTAGCGGTGACCAAGGCTGCTGGCACCCACTACCTACTGATCGCCGCCCTGAACAAGGCGGGCCTGAAGTTCAGTGACATCCAGCCGGCGTACCTGACCCCCGCCGATGGCCGCGCAGCCTTTGAAAACGGCAAGGTCGATGCCTGGGTAACCTGGGAGCCCTTCCTCACCAGCGTGCAGCGCCAGTTGCCGACCCGCACCCTGGCCGATGGCACCGGCCTGGCCCAATACAAGCGTTACTACCTGACCGGCACTGCCTATGCCAAGGCCCACCCTGAAGTGCTCAAACTCGTGTTCGCCGAGTTGCAGAAGGCTGGCGAATGGACCAAGGCCAACCCTGACAAGGCCGCCACCATTCTCGGGCCGCTGTGGGGCAACCTCGACAGCGCCACGGTGGAGGCTGCCAACCTGCACCGCACCTACCAGGTGCAAGCAGTGCAACCCGACCAACTGGGCGAGCAACAGAAAATCGCCGACGCGTTCTTTGCCGCCGGACTGTTGCCCAAAGCAGTCGATACCCGCGGCGTAGGTATCTGGCACCCCTGAAAACGGGTCCTTCACGGAATCCCCGGAAAGCTGATGGTGCCTACAAAGATCTGTAGTGAACAAACAAGGCGGACCAGGTGATCTCACAGGCATAACTGGTCCGGAACAAATGTGGGACCAGGCTTGCCTGGGAAGCGCCGCGCGGGCGGCGCTCGATCTCAACAGCGACACTACAACATCGCCTGGCGCCTTGAAGCCTTGGCGTAATCCCCAGCCGAGAGCTCCGATGAACAACCCTATCGGCCCGTCTTGCAATCGCATCAAGGCCACCAGATGCATGTCTTGGTTTTTCCTGCGCCCTTGAAACCGAGCGCCGCCCGCGCGGCGCTTCCCAGGCAAGCCTGGTCCCACATCCGTTTCGGGCCAGTTCTGCCTGGGACATCACCTGATCCGCTCTGTTTGCTCACCGCAGATCCGTGGTGGTGCCACCAAATTTCAGGGGTACCGCAAGAAGAACCAAACATAAGCTAATGCAAAAACGTTATTTATTTGGCGATTCTTAGATCATTTAGTCTTCCTCATCACCCTAGCCGTCCGGCCGCCTGATGAGGAGCTACACCATGTCTGTGCTCAACCCCCTTCGCCTGCTGGCGGCCCTCTCCCTCGCAGGCGCCGCGTTCATGGCTCAGGCAACGGACTTCACCGTCGCCTACCAGACCACCGTCGACCCGGCCAAAGTGGCCCAGGCCGATGGTGCCTATGAAAAGGCCACGCAGTCGAAGATCAACTGGCGCAAATTCGACGGCGGCTCGCAGGTCATCACTGCGGTCGCTTCGGGCGACGTGCAGATCGGCTATGTCGGCTCCAGCCCGCTGGCGGCCGCCGCCACCCGCCAACTGCCGGTTGAAACCTTTCTTATCGCCACCCAGATCGGTGCCGCCGAGGCCCTGGTAGCGCGTAACGGTTCGGGCATCAACAGCCCGCAGGACCTGGTCGGCAAGAAGATCGCCGTGCCGTTCGTGTCCACCGGCCACTACAGCCTGTTGGCCGCGCTGAAGCAGTGGAAGATCGACCCGTCGAAAGTCACCATTCTCAACCTTGACCCACCGGCCATCATTGCCGCCTGGAAGCGTGGCGACATCGACGCCACCTACGTCTGGGACCCGGCCCTGGGCGTGGCCAAGGAGAGCGGCAAGGTGCTGATTACCTCGGGTGAGCTGGCCAAGGTCGGCGCACCCACCTTCGACGCCTGGATCGTGCGCAAAGATTTCGCCGCCAAGCACCCCGAGATCGTCAAGGCCTTCGCCAAGGTGACCCTGGACGCCTACGCCGACTACCGCAAAGACCCGAAAGCCTGGCTGGCCAACCAAGGCAACGTCGACAAGCTGGTGAAGCTGTCCGGTGCCAAGGCCGCTGATATTCCGCTGCTGTTGCAGGGCAACGTCTACCCGCTGGCGGCTGACCAGGTCACCGCTCTGGGCGCGCCGACCACCCAGGCCATCACCGACACCGCCACCTTTCTCAAGGAACAAGGCAAGGTCGACGCCGTGCTGCCCGACTACGCCCCGTACGTAAGCGCGCAGTTCGTTCAATAATCCGGCCGCTTGCCTGACGCCTGCAGGACAAATGCCACTGGCCTAAAGGAGCCCATACCCATGGCCCTGTTGCAACTCGAGCGCATCAGCGCACAGTACCCCGGCGCCAGCACGCCGGTGCTGGCCGACATCAACCTGTCCCTCGGCCCGCAGCAACTGCTGGTGGCCCTGGGCCCGTCGGGCAGCGGCAAGACCTCGCTGCTGAACCTGATCGCCGGTTTCGTGGAGCCCAGCGCCGGGCGCATTACCCTCGACGGTGTACCGGTCAAGGGCCCCAGCGCCGAACGCGGCGTGGTGTTCCAGGACGATGCCCTGCTGCCCTGGCAGGACGTCCTCGCCAACGTTGCCTTCGGCCTGGAGCTGGCCGGCGTGCCCCGCGAGAAACGTGAACAGCGGGCACGGGAAATGCTCGCCCTGGTGGACCTGGCCGACTTCGGTAGCCGGCGGGTCTGGCAGCTTTCGGGCGGCCAGAAACAGCGCGTGGGCCTGGCCCGCGCCCTCGCTGCAGACCCACGCGTGCTGCTGATGGACGAACCCTTCGGCGCCCTCGACGCCTTCACCCGCGAGCAGATGCAAGAGCTGCTGCTGCAAGTATGGAAGCGCACTGCCAAGCCGGTGTTCCTGATTACCCACGACATCGAAGAAGCGGTGTTCCTGGCCACCGACCTGATCCTGCTGGCGCCCAACCCGGGCCAGGTGCTCGAACGCCTGCACCTGGATTTCGGCCAACGCTACGGCGCCGGCGAATCGGCGCGGTCGATCAAGTCCGACCCGCGCTTCATCGAAACCCGCGAACACGTGTTGTCCCGCGTGTTTTCCCAGCGTACCGCACTGCAACAGGAGCCGGCATGAGCAGCTACGAGATTCCCGCCAGCGCCCAGCCAGCAGTGGCCACGCCGTTGAAACCGCGCCGCCAGTTGAGCACACGCGCCATCAGCACCCTGACCCTGCTGGCCTTGCTGGCCCTGTGGTGGGCGGTCACGGCCAGCGGCCTGATCGAGCCACTGTTCCTGCCCTCGCCTATCGCCGTGCTGCAGAAAGGCTGGCTGCTGGCGACCGAAGGCTACATGGACGCTACCCTGTGGCAGCACCTGGGTGCCAGCTTGAGCCGTATCGGCCTGGCCCTGGGTTTCGCCATTCTGACCGCGATTCCCATCGGCATCGCCATCGGCACCCACCGCATCGCCCGCGGCATCTTCGACCCACTGATCGAGTTCTACCGCCCGATTCCGCCACTGGCCTACCTGCCGCTGATCGTGATCTGGTGCGGCATTGGCGAGTTGTCGAAGGTACTGCTGATCTACCTGGCCATCTTCGCCCCCATCGCCATCGCCACCGCCACCGGCGTGCGCACCGTGGACCCGGCCAAGCTACGTGCCGCGCAGTCGCTGGGCGCCACCCGTGCGCAGCTGATCCGCCACGTGATCCTGCCCAGCGCCCTGCCCGATATCCTCACCGGGGTGCGCATCGGCTTGGGCGTGGGCTGGTCGACCCTGGTCGCCGCCGAACTGATCGCCGCCACCAGCGGCCTGGGTTTCATGGTGCAGTCGGCGGCGCAGTTCCTGGTCACCGACGTGGTGATCCTGGGCATCCTGGTGATCGCCGTCATCGCCTTCGCCCTGGAAATGGGCCTGCGCGCCCTGCAACGCAAACTGGTGCCCTGGCACGGCCAAAGTCATTGATCGATCGCCGCTTACCTTGAATAACGAGATAGCCATGAGCCTGACCATCACCCCTATCAGCCCTGCCATTGGCGCCGTCATCAGCGGCATCGACATCGCCCAGCCGATCACGGCCGAGCACCGCGATGCCATCGAGCAGGCGCTGCTCAAGCACCATGTGATCTTCTTCCGCGACCAGCCGATCACGCCCCAACAGCAGGCGCGTTTCGCCGCCCAGTTCGGCGACCTGCACATTCACCCCATCTACCCCAACGTGCCGGAACAGCCCGAAGTGCTGATCCTGGACACCGCCGTGACAGACGTACGCGACAACGCCATCTGGCACACCGACGTGACCTTCCTGCCCACCCCGGCCATGGGCGCGGTACTGAGTGCCAAACTGATTCCGCCGTATGGTGGCGATACCCTGTGGGCCAGCGGGATCGCAGCCTACGAGGCGCTTTCCGAGCCTTTGAAGCGGCTGTTGGACGGCCTGACCGCCACCCATGACTTCACCAAATCCTTCCCGCTGGAGCGCTTTGGCAGCACCCCGCAAGACCTGGCGCGCTGGGAAGAAGCCCGCCGCAAGAACCCGCCGATCAGCCACCCCGTGATTCGCACCCACCCGGTCAGCGGGCGCAAGTCCTTGTTCGTCAGCGATGGCTTCACCACCCGCATCAACGAGCTGGAGCCGGCGGAAAGCGACGCCATCCTGAAGTTGCTATTCGCCCACGCCACCCGCCCGGAGTTCTTCGTCCGCTGGCGCTGGCAGGAGAACGACGTGGCGTTCTGGGACAACCGCAGCACGCAGCATTACGCGGTGGACGATTACCGCCCGGCGCGGCGGGTGATGCAGCGGGCGACGATTCTGGGTGATGCGCCGTTCTGAGACACCTCAGGCGATTCGCCCTCCCGGGGATGCAAGGAAAAATCCTCACGATCATGAGGTTTTTAATCAAATTGCTTGCTGAAAACCTAAAATCCTCACGACCATGAGGATTACTCTCCCACGATCAGTCACAGCCGGCGCGTGGCTACCGTTCAACCCCAATCAAGCCATGCATACGCTCCAGTACGTCGCACCCTTCCTGGAGCAGGTGACAGGCCACGTCGGCAACCACATTCAGGTCCTTGCCCTCGATCGAGCATGAATTCATGCAGGAAAGGCATTCCATGAGATTGCGCACGGCCTGGAAGCGGCGGGTGGCGAATTCAAAGAGGTCTAGGTCGGGGCAGTCGGGGTTGATCAGGAAGATCGGGGGTGAGGCGTCTTGGTTGGTCATGGCAAATACTCTGGACAGTTGAGAGCCACCTTCGCTTGCACGCGATTAAGGTGGCAGCTATGCGCAGGTGTGCAAGACCGGTCCAGAGCCGGCAGACCCGAAGGTCTCCCACACATAGCCACCATAACGAACACAGCAGGCAATTCTACTGCCTGCTGTGCGATGACGGGACTAAGTTTCTGGACAGGCTTGCACGCCCGGTCGCTGATGCTCAGCAACGCAGAGGACTATAGGGCGATGCCCCGGGCATCACTACCCGGCCACTTCCGATAACACCGTGGGAAAAATCCCAACATTTGTGGCGCCCGCTTCCCGAGCTTCGCCCGGTCCCACATGGGCGCGCGCCCCCATCTTGAACTGTCCCCAAAAAGTTGGATGTGGGTGTCCAACTTTTGGGGGTCAGTTCACCCCTGTGGGACCGGGCGAAGCTCGGGAAGGGAACGACGCGGTTCTATTTCAAGACAGCGCTGCTGACATCCACATGCTTGGGCAACAACCGGTTCTGATAAAACAGATCCGCCGTCACCTGCTGCGCCGCCATGATCGTGTCGTCGATCGGCGAGATCGGCGATGGCGGGCGGTTGTCGATGTACTGCGCCACTACCGGCTTGGGCAGGCTCATGTTGCCGGCCAGCACGTTGATGCTCTCGTCACGCTGGCTGCGGGTGAGTGCTTCGGCCTGGCTGAGTTCGTCGAGCAGGCTGTGAATGAAGGGCCCATTCTGCTCGGCGTACTGGCGCCGGGCGGTGTACAGCGGGCCGGACAGGCCCAGGCCGGTGCCGTCGGCCAGCTTGCGGGTGTGGCCTTCGCTCAGCGCCAGCGAGGAGTACGGGTCCCAGATCACCCAGGCGTCGACGCTGCCTTGCTCGAACGCGGCGCGGGCGTCGGCGGGGCTGAGGTAGATGGGCTGGATGTCCTTGTAGGTCAGGCCGGCCTTGTTCAGCGCGCGCAGGATCAGGTTGTGGGAGCTGGAGCCTTTCTGGAAGGCGACTTTCTTGCCCTTCAGCTCGGCCACGCTGTGCAACGGGCTATCGTTTTTCACCAGGATGACTTCAGCGGCAGGCTTGGAAGGTTCCGCGCCGATGTACACCAGGTCGGCACCGGCCGCCTGGGCGAACAGCGGCGGGATGTCGCCGGTGGAGCCTACGTCCAAGGCGCCCACGTTGAGCGCTTCCAGCATCTGCGGCCCAGCGGGGAATTCGATCCACTGCACGTTGGTTTGCGGGAACTGCTTTTCCAGCAGCCCGTGTTCCTTGGCCAGCACCAGGGCGATGGAGCCCTTCTGGTAGCCGATGCGCAGCGCGGCCGGGTCGGCCAGGGCGTTGAAGGTCAGGGCGAGCAGGGACAGGCCGGCCGCCAGGCGTGCTAGTGGTTTCATCTGGAATCTCGCAAGGCAGGCCGGGGAACGAAAAGTCCCCCGGCTTGGAAAGGTCACTCAGCCAGCGATGGCTTTTCCCACAGGTTGATGCCGCCTTCGACGGCGTAGCGGTCGATGGCTGCCAGTTCCTCCTGGGTGAACGACAGGTTTTTCAGGGCACCGACGTTTTCGATGATCTGCTCGGGGCGGCTGGCACCGATCAGGGCCGAGGTCACACGCGGGTCGCGCAGGGTCCACGCCAGCGCCAGTTGCGCCAGGCTCTGGCCGCGCTGCTGGGCAATTTCGTTGAGCGAGCGGATGTGCGCCAGGTTGCTTTCCGAAAGGTGCGATTGCAGCAGCGAACCACCGCCGGGCTTGTTCACCCGGGCGTCTTTCGGCACGCCGTTGAGGTATTTGTCGGTCAGCAAGCCCTGGGCCAGCGGAGTGAAGGCGATGACACCGGCACCCAGGTCTTCGGTGACGTCCAGCAGGTCCTTCTCCACCCAGCGGTTGAGCAGGTTGTAGGCCGGCTGGTGGATCAGCAGTGGCACTTTCCATTCCTGCAACAGCTTGGCGATTTCGCGGGTCTTGACCCCGGAATACGAGGAAATGCCGATGTACAGCGCCTTGCCCTGTTGCACGGCAGTGGCCAGCGCGCCCGCGGTTTCTTCCAGCGGGGTGTCGGGGTCGAAGCGGTGCGAGTAGAAGATATCCACATAGTCGACGCCCAGGCGCTGCAGGCTCTGGTCGAGGCTGGCCAGGATGTATTTGCGCGAGCCGCCGCCCTGCCCGTATGGGCCTGGCCACATGTCCCAGCCCGCTTTGCTGGAAATGATCAATTCGTCGCGGTACTGCTTGAAGTCCTCACGCAGCAAGCGGCCGAAGTTGATCTCGGCGCTGCCGTAGGGCGGACCGTAGTTGTTGGCCAGGTCGAAGTGGTTGATGCCCAGGTCGAACGCGGTGCGCAGCAGCGCGCGCTGGGTGTCGATGGGAGTGCTGTCGCCGAAGTTGTGCCACAGGCCCAGGGACAGGGCCGGCAGCACCAGGCCGCTGCGGCCGACGCGGCGGTAGGGAATGGACTCGTAGCGGTCCTGGGCAGCAAGGTAAGTCATCGATTCCTCTCTTTTTCGATAAGGCACTTGTGGGGGCCGGGGCAACGCTCACGCAAACTGGTTGGCAGGTTTTTCCAGGCCAAGGTTCTCGCGCAACGTGGTGCCTTCGTATTCGGTTCTGAACAGCCCGCGGCGTTGCAGCTCGGGCACTACATGATCGGCAAAATCCTCCAGCCCGCCCGGCAAATGCGGCACCAGCACGTTGAAACCATCTGCCGCGCCTTGTTCGAACCACTCCTGCAGCTGATCGGCGATCTGCACAGGCGTTCCGATCAGGCTGTAATGCCCGCGACCACCGGCGATCTTGCGACCCAGCTCGGCCAGGCTCAGGTTCTCGCGGCCGGCCAGCTCGGTCAGCAGTTTCTGCCGGCTTTGCTGGCCACTGTCGGTCAGCGGCAATTCGGGCAACGGGCCGTCAAGCGGGTAGCCAGACAGGTCGAAGTTACCGAGCATACGCCCTAACAACGCCACGCCGACTTCGGGTTCGACCAAAGCCTGAAACGCTTCGAATTTCTCCCGCGCCAAGGCTTCGGTTTCACCGACGACCACGAATACGCCTGGCATGATTTTCAACGAGTCAGGCGTGCGGCCGAACTTGGCCAACCGCCCCTTGAGGTCGCTGTAGAAGGCTTGGGCATTGGCCAGCGAAGTCTGGGCAGTAAAGACCACTTCGGCGGTTTGCGCCGCCAGCTCGCGACCAGTTTCCGAAGAGCCGGCCTGCACGATCACCGGCCGCCCTTGCGGGGAACGGGCGACGTTGAGCGGCCCCTTTACCTTGAAATGTTCGCCGCTGTGGTTGAGCACGTGCAACTTGGCCGGGTCGTAGTATTGGCCGCTGGCCTTGTCGCGGGTGAAAGCGTCATCAGCCCAGCTGTCCCACAGGCCAGTGACCACCCGGTGGAATTCCCGCGCACGGCTGTATCGCTCGGCATGGCCGATATGTTCGTCACGGCCGAAATTCTGCGCCTCGGCGGCGGCGTCGGAAGTCACCAGGTTCCAGCCCGCTCGCCCGCCCGACAGGTGGTCCAGCGAAGCGAACTTACGCGCCACGTGGTAGGGCTCGTTGTAGCTGGTGGTCACCGTGCTGATCAGGCCGATGTGCTCAGTCACCGCGCTCAATGCCGACAGCAGGGTCAGGGGCTCGAAATGATCTGAGCGGGCCATGCGGCTGGCGATGTCGCCGGTGGCCGCCGCCACGCTGTCGGCCACGAACAGGGTGTCGAACCGTGCCCGCTCCGCCACCTGGGCCAAGTGCTTGTAGTGCTTGAAATCTAGCCCCGCATTGGCCGGTACGTCAGGATGCCGCCAGGCCGCCACGTGGTGCCCGGTGGCCATCAGGAACGCGCCCAGTTTCAGTTGTCGTGGTGCCTGGCTCATGCTTTAGAAGTCCTTGCGTACTTGAATGCCGAAGTAACGTTGGTCATCGCGCGGTACAGCGCGGTAGACGTAACCCGTGCCGCTGGCCAGCAGCGGCGAGTAAGACTTGTCGAGCAGGTTCTTGCCCTCCAGCGATACGCGCCAGCCGCTGTTGTAGTCGGCCAGGGCGACGCTGGCGTTCCAGATGCCATAGGCGCCCTGCTTGGTGTCGGGGTTCTGGCTGATGTCGTATTGCACTTCGCTCTGCCAGTTGTAGTCGGTGCCCAACTCGATATCCATGCCGTTGTCCAGCGGGATGTCATAGTCGGCGCGCACGTAGGTCTTCCAGTCCGGGCTGAACGGCAGGGTCTTGCCGTTGACGTCGCAGGACGCCGCGGCGCCGGCCGGGCAGCTGAACTGGTCGATGCGCGCATGGGTGTAGGCGAAGGCACCGGACAGTTTCAGGTTGCGCGTGGCTTGCAAGGCCCAGTCGCCCTCGACACCTTCGGTGCTGACGGTACCGGCGTTGATCAAACGGGTCACCACCTGGCCGGCCACGGTGTCGTAGAAGTTGGCCTGGTAGTTGTCATAGTCGCTATGGAATACGGCCAGGTTGGTGGTCAGGCGGTTGTTCCAGCTGGTGGCCTTCAGGCCCACTTCCCAGGTGTTGGAGGTCTCCGGCTTGAGCGCCTGGGTGTCACGCGGCTGCATGTTGAAGAACACGTTGTAGGCCGGGCCCTTGTAGCCGCGCGAATAGGTGACGTAGCTGGTCACGTTGTCGCTCAGGTCATACTGAAAGCCCAGGCGGCCCGACCAGCCTTCGGCGTTGGTGTCGCCGGAGCTGCTGGTGCTGGGGTTGATACCGTTCACGGCCACTGCCGAGGAGGACACGCGGTCGTGGTCGTATTTCAGTTCGTCGTGGGTCCAGCGCAAGCCCGCGATACCGCGGAACGTCGGGGTGAAGTTGAAGGTGTTCTCACCGAAGATCGCATAGCTGTCACTGGTGGTGCTGTAGTTGGCCAGGCCGTTGTTGGTGGCGGTCGGCGTGATCAGCGTACGGCCGTAGGTTTCCTTGTCCTTGGCATGCATGTAGTACAGGCCGCCCACGTATTCCAGGAACTCGCCCTTGGGCGAAGCCAGGCGGATTTCCTGGCTGTACTGGTCGTAGTCCAGGGTGCCCTTGTCTTCGATGCCCGGGAACGCGGTGCTGACGGTGGACAGGCGGTCGGCATCCTGCCACTGGTCGTTGTTCCAGCCGCGCCAGGCGGTGATGGAGGTCAGGGTGTAGTCGCCCAGGTTCCAGTCCAGTTGCGCCGACAGGCCCTTGTTGATGTCATCGACATGGGTGCGGTAATCGCTGTTGATGTCACGGTTGTGCGAGGTGGCGTTGACCGGCGACAGGGCATTGGCGAAGGCAGTGCTGCTGGTGCTGCTGACCACGCCGTTGGGCGCATCGCTGCCCGAGTTCATGTAGTCAGCCGACAAGGTCAGCTTGACGTCGTCATTGGGGGTGAACTCCAGCTTGCCGCGCACGCCTTTGCGGTTATAGCCGTTCACTTCCTGGCCGTTGGCCTTGTTGTCGACGTTACCGTCGTAGCTGCTGACCAGGGTGGTGAGGTTGCCCTTGAGCGTGCCGGGGATCAGGGTGCCGCCGATGCCGAAGCGGGTCCGGCTTTCGTTGCCCTGGTAATAGGACTGTTCCACGTAGCCGTGGGTCTCGTCGGTAGGCGCCTTGGTGGTGATGTTGAGCACGCCTGCCGAGGCATTCTTGCCGAACAGGGTGCCCTGGGGGCCGCGCAGTACTTCGATGCGTTCCAGGTCCAGCAAGTCCAGAGTGGCCATGCCGGGGCGGCCGTAGACCACGCCATCGACCACGGTGGCCACGGTGGGTTCGACGCCCGGCGAGGTGGAAATGGTGCCCACGCCACGAATGAACAGCGAGGTGTCCTTGTTCGAGGCGCCGGTGCGGAAGTTCACCGTGGGGATCTGCTGGACGATGCTTTCGATGTTGGTACGGTTCTCGCGGCCCAACTGTTCGCCGTCCAACACGGTCACGGCCACGGGCACTTTCTGCAACGACTCTTCGCGGCGGGTGGCGGTCACGGTGACCGACTTGAGCACCGGCTCGGCGCTGCTGTCAGCGGTGGTGGTGGCATCCGCTGCCTGTGCCGCGCCCAGTGGCATGGCCGCGCAGGCAGCCAGGGTCCAGCCAAAGGCCTGAACCAGCGCGGTGGTCTTGAAACGATCCCCAAATCGGTTGTACATGTCGGATGCCCTGCTCGAATGTTGTGCCCTGGCCGTGGCTCTACGGCCACTGCGTCTGTCGTTGTTCGCAGAAAAGGTGTCTTGGGCATTCGCTCGAGCGAGTAGCAGACAAAGCACTTTGTTAGCGCTAACATCGTCAGTATCAGCAATGGGCGGATAGACCGTCCAATACTGAAAAATTACTTTTATATTCTTTTAGGTTTTATGAGCTGCCCATGACCGATGACAAGCGCAAACGCCGTGGCGCCGGCCGCGTCACCCTGGATACCGTGGCCCGCCACGCCGGGGTCTCGGCCATCACCGTGTCGCGCTACTTCAACCAGCCGGAGCAGGTGTCGCCCGAGCGCCGCGAACGCATTGCCGCGGCGGTGGCGGAACTGGGTTATGTGCCCAACCTGGTAGCGGGCGGGTTGGCGTCGGCGCGGGGCAAGATCGTGGGCATGGTGATACCCAACATCTCAGGGCCGATCTTCGCCAACACCATCCAGGGCTTCAGCGATACCCTCAGCCGCCATGGCTACCAGGTACTGTTGGCATCGAGCTATTTTTCCGAGGAACAGGAAGAGAGCGCAGTGCGCGCCTTTCTTGGCTGGGCACCGGCGGCGCTGGTGCTCACCAGCCATTTCCACAGTGCGGCGACGGAAAAGATGATTGCCGAAGCGGACATCCCGTTGATCGAGACCTGGGACTACCGGCCCGAGCGCAGCCCGGTGCAGATTGGTTTCTCTCACCACCAGGTAGGCGTCACGGCCACCCGCTACCTGCATGGCAAGGGCTACCAGCGCATCGCCTTCGTGCAGAACAGCGCGGCCGGGGACTTCAGCGCCCTGGAACGGCGTGACGGCTATGCCGCGACCATGAACGAACTGGGGCTCGAACCCCAGGTGTTCGCCCCGCAGGCAGACCTGGCGCCCTTCGAGGCCGGCAAGCAGGCCATGCAGGCGTTGATGGCCAGCGAGAAGCGGCCCCAGGCGATCATCTTCGCCAACGACAACCTGGCGGCCGGTGGCCTGCTGGCGGGCCAGCGCGCGGGGCTCAGGATTCCCCAGGACTGCGCGGTGGTAGGTTTCGGCGACTACCCCTTTGCCGAAATGCTCATGCCCAGCCTCACCACCATCAAACCGCCCGCGCTGGAAATCGGTGTGCTGGCGGCCACCCGGGTGCTGGAGAGCCTGGGGGAGGAGCCAGTGGAGCGTCTGAACCTGCTGCAATGCCGGTTGATCGAGCGAGAAAGCGCCTGACTCAGGCGCCTGGTGCCTGGGGCGCGGCCAGATTCGCTGCAAGTGCCGGCCGCGCGCGCCCAGGTCAATCAATTCCCGACCTCACCGAACCATGTGCAGGAACTGCATATGCCGCTCGTACTGGTCCAGGATGTCGTTGATCACCTGTTCCTTGCTGTACCCCACCAGGTCATAGTCCTGGCTGCCTTCGGCCAGGTGCACTTCGGCGCGGTAGTAGCGGCGGTTCTTCAGCTCCTTCGTGCCCATGCCACCGCGGGCGAACGAGGGGGTGAAGTAGCCGCGCATCAGCACCTGGTAGATGAACGGGCGCTCTTCGCCATGGCCGATTTCCAGGCTGACCTGGTCGTGACTGAGGTCTTCCTGCGTCACCACCTTCAGGCCTTTCTCGGTGAATACCGCCGACACTTCTTCGATGGCCGGGCGCACGAGGGTGTCCATGAAGCGGTACACCTCGTCGCGCGACGGGAAGTGCACGGCCTGGCTCAGGCGCTGGCGCCAGCCGCCGCGGCCGCGACGGGCATTGGTGGCGACCGGGGCCAGGGAGTACATCTGCGCGATCTTGCGCTGGGACTCCAGGTAGAACGCCTTGTGCAGGCCCCACATCATCGCCAGCAGGATCAGCGAGAACGGCAGGGACGTCAGCACCACCGCCGATTTCAGCGAGTCGATGCTGCCGGCGAACAACAGGCCGCTGGTGACCAGCGCGGTCATCACGCCCCAGAACACCCGAAGCCATTTCGGCCCGTCTTCGTCGGCGTTGCCGCCGCGTGCAGACAGCGTCGACAGCACCACGGTGCCGGAGTCGGCCGAGGTGACGAAGAACACGAAGCTGATGAACACCGTGACGGCGATCACCGTGCGGCTCCAGGGGTAAGTTTCCAGTAGCAGATACAGCGTCTTGGCGGGGTCGGCCAGGGCCGACTGGCCCAGTTCCGTCATGCCGTGGTGCAGCACCATGTCGATGGCGCTGTTGCCGAAGATCGACATCCACGCCAGGGTGAAACCCAGCGGAATCAGCAGAACACCGAAGACGAATTCGCGGATGGTACGGCCACGGGAGATGCGGGCGATGAACAGGCCCACGAACGGTGCCCAGGCAATCCACCAGGCCCAGTAGAACACCGTCCAATTACCCAGCCAGTCACTGGGTTTGTCGTAGGCGTATACGTCGAAACTCTTGGACGGCAGTGCGCCCAGGTAGTCGCCGACATTCTGGATCAGCGTGGTGAGCAAGTGCTGGGTAGGCCCGGCGAACAGCACGAACAACAGCAGGGCACAGGCCAGCAGCATGTTGATATCGGACATTACCCGCACGCCCTTGTCCACGCCCGAGACCGCGACGATGATCGCCGCGCCCATCATCAGGGTGATGAGTATGACCTGCACCCACTGGCTGTGGGCCACGCCGAACAGGTAGTCCAGGCCGGCATTGAGGTGCAGCACGCCAAAGCCCATGTCAGCGCCCAGGCCGAATACCGTGGCGATGATGCCGAAGCCGTCCACTGCGTAGCCGATGGGGCCATTGATGCGTTTGCCGATCAGCGGGTACAGGGCCGAACGCAAGGCCAGCGGCAAGTTATGGCGATAGGCGAAATACGCCAGCGCCATGCCGACGAAGGCGAACACGCCCCAACCGTGCAGGCCCCAGTGCAGGAACAGCAACTGCATGGCCTGGCGCGCGGCCGCCTCGGTGCCGCCCTGGCCTTGCGGCGGGGTGAGCATGTGGGTGAGGGGTTCGGAGACGCAGAAGAAGAACAGAGTGATGCTGATACCGGCGGCGAACAGCATGCCGGCCCATGACAGGTAACTGAACTCGGGCTCGTCGTGGTCGGCACCGAGCTTGATCTTGCCGTAGCCAGACAAGGCGGTGACCACCACGAAGACCAGATACAGGGTCATGGCCAGCATGTAGTACCAGCCAACGGTGTTGGCGGCCCAGGCTTGCGCGGCGGTAAGCCAGGCCCCGGCTTGTTGCGGGAAAGCGATGACGACGATGCCGAACAGCAGGATGAAGCTGGCGGCGAAGTAGAACACCGGTGGGTTCATGCGGACATTGCCGCTGGCGGGAGAAGACGAGGCACTCATTTGCAGTGCACCTCGATGGACGGGGAATGGGCTGAATAGAGCGTTTTCAGCAAGGGTTGACCTCCTGTAGAACGCGAATCGCGAACATCTTTTAAATTGAACAGCCGTTCAATTTAACCACACAACCGTTCCCCTACCAAATCAGCGCCCCGGTCGCGGCGCTACTTCTGGGTGCCGTCATCGTGCTGCAGGTTGGCCTGGGTCACGTTGCTGCCCGCGGGTACGTTGCGGGTCAGCCAGACGTTGCCGCCGATGGTCGACCCCTTGCCGATGGTGATGCGCCCCAGAATGGTAGCCCCCGCGTAGATCACCACGTCGTCCTCGACGATCGGGTGGCGCGGGTGGCCTTTCTGCAGGTTGCCCGATTCGTCCGCCGGGAAACGCTTGGCACCCAGGGTCACGGCCTGGTAGATGCGTACACGTTCGCCGATGATCGCCGTTTCGCCGATGACCACGCCGGTACCATGGTCGATGAAGAAGCTGGGGCCTATCTGCGCGCCCGGGTGAATGTCGATACCCGTGGCCGAATGCGCCAGCTCCGAGCTGATGCGCGCCAGCAACGGCAGGCCGGCGCGGTAAAGGTGGTGCGCCAGTCGATGATGGATGATCGCCAGAATACCGGGGTAGCACAGCAGCACCTCGTCAACGCTGCGCGCCGCCGGGTCGCCGTGGTAGGCGGCCAGCACATCGGTATCGAGCAGGCTGCGCAACTGTGGCAGCGCTGCGGCAAACCCCTGGATCAGTTGCAGGGCATGGGCATCCACGTCTTCCTGGCGTTGCTGGTGGCGGGCGGCGTAGCGCAGTTCCAGGCGCGCCTGCACCAGCAGCGCATTGAGCGCGGCATCCAGGGTATGGCCAACGTAGAAGTCCTCGCTCTCCTCGCGCAGGTCCACCGGGCCGAGGCGCATGGGAAACAGCGCACCACACAGGTGTTCGAGAATGCCGCGTACCGCTTCGCGCGAAGGCAGCTGCCGCCCGCCCTGCTCACCACTGCTGCGCCCGTTCGCACTGCGCCACTGCTCGCGCGCGCCGCGCAACTGGCCGACGATGGACTGCAATTGCCAATGGCCGTTGGCCCCTTGGGGTTTGTCACTCACGTTGGGTTCTCCTGATATGGCCGCCTGATCGGCGCCCACTCTACGGTAGATTGTCGCACCGCAAAAAGAACGGATTCTGCGCGGCGGTGAACATCTGAACATATGCGCAGGGCTGCGTTCCACGCAGCCCACCGTGCCAGGCTTGCCGCAGGCACGGCGCCTGCCTATAGTCCCCTTTCCCACCACTGCCGGAATCCCCATGATCACGCAATCGCTCGCCCGTTTTCCCCGCCTCGAACTGCTCGGCGCCCCTACCGCGCTGGAAAAGCTCGAGCGACTGTCCCAGTGGGTAGGCCGCGATATCTACGTCAAGCGTGACGACCTGACCCCCCTGGCCATGGGTGGCAACAAGCTGCGCAAGCTCGAATACCTGGCCGCCGACGCCCTGGCCCAAGGCGCCGACACCCTGATCACCGCTGGCGCCATCCAGTCCAACCACGTGCGACAGACGGCAGCCATCGCGGCCAAACTGGGCCTGGGCTGCGTCGCCTTGCTGGAAAACCCCATCGCCACTGACGACAGCAGCTACCTGGGCAACGGCAACCGCCTGCTGCTGGACCTGTTCGACGCCAAGGTCGAGCAGGTGGAGAACCTCGACAATGCCGATGAACAACTGCAAGCCCTGGCCCAGCGCCTGATCGCCAGCGGCCGCAAGCCGTACCTGGTGCCCATCGGGGGCTCCAACGCCTTGGGCGCGCTGGGCTATGTGCGTGCCGGCCTGGAGCTGGCCGAGCAGATCAAGGCCAGCGGGCTGGACTTCGCCGCCGTGGTACTGGCCTCTGGCAGCGCTGGCACCCACAGCGGTCTGGCCCTTGGCCTGAGCGAATCGCTGCCCGACCTTCCAGTCATCGGCGTGACCGTGTCGCGCACTGACGAAGCCCAGCGCCCCAAGGTACAAGGCCTGACCGAGCGCACCGCGCAGTTGCTCAACGTGCCGCTGCCGGACAGTTTCAAGGTGCAGTTGTGGGATGAGTTCTTCGGCCCGCGCTATGGTGAACCCAACGCCGGTACGCTCGCGGCCATCAAGTTGGTGGCCAATCAGGAGGGCCTGCTGCTGGACCCCGTCTATACAGGCAAGGCCATGGCCGGCTTGCTCGACGGCATCGGCCGCCAGCGCCTGGACGACGGCCCGGTGATTTTCCTGCACACGGGCGGTGCCCCGGCGTTGTTCGCTTACCCAAGCGTATGGAACAATTGATATAGCAAAAAGTAATACTTGTGATTTTTTTAGTATTTTCAGCCATAAAGAGACACGGCGATAATCTCGCCGCAGCAATCGCCAGGACGCTTTTGCCTTCCCGCCAAAAAACATATGGGGCATCAAATGACTTTCTCTTCATTGCGTCGCAACCTCCTCATCGCCAGCATGGGCCTGGTCATGGGCTCGGCACTGATCGGCCAGGCCGTGGCCGGCGATGAACTCGATACCATCAAGAAGAACGGCGAGATCCGCGTCGGCCTCGAAGGTACCTACCCACCCTTCAGCTTCGTCGACGAAAACGGCAAGCTGAGCGGTTTCGAGGTCGAGTTCGCCCAGGCGCTGGCTAAGGAGCTGGGTGTGAAGGCCAAGCTGGAGCCGACCAAGTGGGACGGTATCCTCGCGGCCGTCGACTCCAAGCGCCTGGACGTGGCCATCAACCAGGTGACCATCTCCGAAGAGCGCAAGAAGAAGTATGACTTCTCCGAACCCTACACCGTGTCCGGCATCCAGGCCCTTACGCAGAAGAAAGACGCCGGCAAGATTGCGTCGGCCAACGACCTGACCGGCAAGAAAGTCGGCGTGGGCCTGGGCACCAACTACGAGCAGTGGTTGAAGGAAAACGTACCCGGCGCCGTCATCAAGACCTATGACGATGATCCTACCAAGTACCAGGACCTGCGCGTGGGCCGTATCGACGCCATTCTGGTCGACCGCCTGGCCGCCTTCGAGCTGATCAGCAAGACCAACGACACCCTGGCCGTGTCGGGCCCGGCGTTCTCCCGCCAGGAAGCCGGCGTGACCCTGCGCAAGGGCGAGCCGGAACTGCTGGCCGCCATCAACAAGGCCATCGACAAGCTGCGCGCCGACGGCACCCTGGCCAAGCTGTCGCAGAAGTACTTCAACGCTGATGTCACCAAATGATTGAAGACAGTCTGAAACTGGCGCTGGATTCAGCGCCTTTTTTGCTCAAGGGCGCGTACTTCACCGTTGCCCTCAGCCTGGGTGGCATGTTCTTCGGTTTGCTACTGGGCTTTGGCCTTGCACTGATGCGTTTGTCGCGGTTCATGCTGCTGCGCGGCATTTCCCGGGTGTATGTGTCGTTCTTCCGCGGCACGCCGTTGCTGGTTCAGTTGTTCGTGATCTACTACGGCCTGCCGCAGATCGGCGTGGAGTTGGACCCGCTGCCGGCTGCCCTGATCGGCTTTTCGCTGAACATGGCTGCCTATGTCTGTGAAATCCTGCGCGCGGCGATCAGCTCGGTAGACCGCGGCCAGTGGGAAGCAGCCGCCAGTATCGGCATGACTCGCGGCCAGACCATGCGCCGGGCAATCCTGCCCCAGGCCGCCCGTACCGCGTTGCCACCACTGGGCAACAGTTTCATCTCCCTAGTCAAGGACACCGCGCTCGCGGCCACCATCCAGGTGCCGGAACTGTTCCGCCAGGCTCAACTGATTACTGCCCGCACCTTCGAAGTGTTCACCATGTACTTGGCCGCTGCCTTGATCTACTGGGTGCTGGCCAGCGCCTTGTCGATCCTGCAGAACCGCCTCGAAGAACGCGTAAACCGCCATGACCAGGAGTCCTGACACCATGATCGTGGTGGAACAACTGACCAAGCAATTCAACGGCACCACGGTGCTCAAGGGTATCGACCTGCGCGTGGAGGCCGGCGAAGTCGTCGCCATCATCGGCCCCAGCGGGTCGGGCAAGACCACCTTCCTGCGCTGCCTGAACCTGCTGGAAACGCCGGATAGCGGCCGTATCCGCATGGGCGACATCGAGATCGACGGTAGCAAGGTCGCCCAGCAACAGGGCCTGATCCGCCGCCTGCGCCAGCAGGTAGGTTTCGTGTTCCAGAACTTCAACCTGTTCCCGCACCGCACCGCACTGGAAAACGTCATTGAAGGCCCTGTGGTGGTCAAGAAGACCCCGCGCGCCCAAGCCGAGGCCCTGGGCCGCAAGCTGCTGGCCAAGGTTGGGCTGGCGGGCAAGGAAGGCGCTTACCCGCGCAAGCTGTCCGGTGGCCAGCAGCAACGGGTGGCCATCGCCCGCGCCCTGGCCATGGAACCCCAGGTGATTCTGTTCGACGAACCGACCTCGGCGCTGGACCCGGAGCTGGTGGGCGAAGTGCTGGCGACCATCCGCGGCCTGGCCGAAGAGAAGCGCACCATGATCATCGTTACCCACGAAATGGCATTCGCCCGCGACGTGGCCAACCGGGTGGTGTTTTTCGACAAGGGCGTGATCGTCGAACAGGGTGACGCCAAGGCGTTGTTCGCCAACCCCAGGGAGGAGCGCACCCGCCAGTTCCTCAGCAAGTTCCTGGCGGGCTGATGCAACCCTGGAACAGGCAGCCCGCGCTGTAGGACGAATCTGAGTTCGAGCGAAAGCACCGTTCCCACCTTGAACCCTCGCCGGCAACCCCCTATCAAGGACCGCGGCCCATTTGCCGCCATGCCTTGAAGGAGATTTGCCATGCGCCTGTTCAACGGATCTGAACTCTCGCCGCCCACCCTGCCCCAGTGCCCCCACGGCATAGGCGTGCACACCGCCGGGCACCTGAGCGCCACCATCGCCCCCTACCCCGCCATGAACGATGGCGACCTGGTCGAACTGTTCTGCAACGATGCCTTTGTCTGCGCCCGCTCGGCCTTGGCCGGGCAGGTACTGCGCCTGCCGCTGCCACCCAGCTTCATCGAGGACGGTGAAGCGCACCTGCATTACCGCGTGCTGCGGGTGGGCCACCGCGCGCAAAAGTCACCCAGCCTGTGCGTGCCCGTGAAGCTGCTGTGCCCCGGCGAACCATTGGCGCACGACCCGGTGAACCAGTTCCTCGCCCCCCTGCACCTGCCCGAGCGAGTACTGCGCGAAGGCCTGTGCCTGAACCGGATCAAGCGCGGCATGGCATTCACCATCGAACCCTGGCTGAACATGGCCGCCGAGGACCGCGTGACCCTGCGCTGGGGCGACTTGCGCCTGGACCTGCCTGCCCTGCTGCCGGGCCAGGTCGGCCTGCCCGTGAGTGGCCGAATCCCCAAGGCGCTGATCCGCGAAGCCGGGCTGGATGATCACCAGGAAGCCACCTATTGCGTCCTCGATCGGGTCGGCAACCCGTCTGGCTGGGCCCCCGCCAGGCAGGTACGCGTGCACCGCGACTCAGCTTCTATTGATATTCCCAAACGTTAGTATATTTAAAATTTATACACGATTAGGGTATATGAACCGGACCACCGGACCAGCGCATTTTCCGCCGCGACAACGCGGCGCTATTCATGACGTGAGGACGGTATGGTCAGCAACAACGATATCCAGTCGGATCTGGACACCCCTCCACCGCTGCTGCCCGCCCACGTGCTGGGCAGCGACGCCGAGGCCCTGGCGGCCGCCCGTGAACTGGCCGCCCTTGCCCGAAACGGTGCCGCCACCCGCGACCGTGAGCGGCAGCTGCCTTGGGCCGAGCTCGAACAATTCAGTCGCAGCGGCCTGGGGAGCATTTCCATTCCCCGCCGCTTCGGTGGGCCACAACTTTCATTCGTCACCATCGCCGACGTGTTCCGCATCATCTCCGCTGCCGACCCGGCGCTGGGGCAAATTCCGCAGAACCAGTTCGGCCTGCTGCACACGCTGGCGGGCGTAGCCACCGAAGCTCAGCAACAGCAGCTGTTCGGTTCGGTGCTGCAAGGCGCACGCATCGGCAACGCGGGCCCGGAAAAAGGCACGCGCAACACCCTGGAAATCAAGGCGCGCATTACCCGCCAGGGCGACGGCTATGTCATCAACGGCCAGAAATTCTATTCCACCGGCGCCCTCTTCGCCCATTGGGTGGCAGTGAAAGCCTTGGACGAGGATGGCCGCCAGGTGCTTGCCTTCGTGCCCCGGGGCAGCGCTGGCTTGCGCATCGTCGACGACTGGTCCGGTTTCGGCCAGCGCACCACTGCCAGCGGCACCGTGTTGCTGGAGAACGTGCCCGTAGCCGCGGAACTGGTGGTGCACACCTGGCGCGCCGCTGATACCCCGACCCTGCAGGGCGCCGTCTCGCAACTGATCCAGGCCGCCATCGATGCAGGCATTGCCGAAGGTGCCATCGACGATGCCATCGCCTTTGTCCGCGAGCGCGCGCGCCCCTGGGTCGACGCCAACGTGGAACGCGCCAGCGATGACCTGTACGTGATCGCCGACATCGGCCGCCTCACGCTCGAACTGCACGCCGCCCAGGCCCTGCTGCGCAAAGCCGGGCAGGTGCTGGACCGGATCAGCACCGGGGTCATCGACGCCGACGCTGCCGCCGTTGCCTCCATTGCCGTGGCCGAGGCCAAGGTGCTGACCACCGAAATCGCCCTGCTGGCCAGCGAGAAGCTGCTGGAACTGGCCGGCAGCCGCGCCACCCTTGCCGAATTCAACCTCGACCGCCATTGGCGCAACGCCCGGGTGCACACCCTGCACGACCCGGTGCGCTGGAAATACCACGCGGTGGGCGCCTACCACCTGAACGGCAGCCGCCCTGCACGCCATTCCTGGATTTGACCAGACCACTGGAGAACGCAATGAACGCATTCACCCCCAACCTGGGGCCGGTGGCCCTTATCCAGTCCGATGACCAGGCCCTGGACGTGGCCCGCGCGCTGGCTCAAACGCTGCGCCAGGACAGCATTGCGCGCGACCGCGAGCGGCGCCTGCCCCACGACGAACTGGCGCTGTTCAGCCGCTCGGGCCTATGGGGCATCAGCGTGCCGAAAGCCTTTGGCGGTGCTGGGGTGTCCAACGTCACCCTGGCCCAGGTCGTGGCCCTGATTGCTCAGGCCGATGCCTCGCTGGGGCAGATCCCGCAAAATCACTATTACGCCCTGGAAGTGCTGCGGGTCAACGGCAGCCCTGAACAGCAGCAGCGCCTGTACGCCGAGGTGCTGGCCGGGCAGCGTTTCGGCAATGCCCTGGCGGAACTGGGCACCAGGACGGCCCACGACCGCACCACTCGCCTGAGCCGTGACGGCGATGGCTACCGCATCAACGGCCGCAAGTTCTACGCCACCGGCGCCCTGTATGCCCAGCGCATCCCCACCTCGGTGGTGGACGAGCAAGGTGTGCAGCAGTTGGCCTTCGTACCCCGGGCCAGCGCGGGCCTGGAAGTGATCGACGACTGGAGTGGCTTCGGCCAGCGCACCACGGGCAGCGGTTCAGTGGTGTTCGACAATGTCTACGTGGAGGCCCGCGACGTGGTTCCCTTCCAGACCGCCTTCGAACGCCCTACCCCGGTAGGCCCGCTGGCGCAGATACTCCATGCCGCCATCGACACTGGCATCGCCCGCGCGGCCTACGAGGACGCCTTGCATTTCGTGCGCACTCGCACCCGGCCGTGGATCGACTCCGGCATCGAGAAAGCTGTGGACGACCCGTTGAGCCTGAAGACCATCGGCCACCTGGCCATCCGCCTGCACGCCGCTGAGGCCCTGCTGGAGCGCGCCGGTGAGTACCTGGACCGCGCCCAGGTGCAGAGCACCGCCGACAGCGTGGCGGCCGCCTCCATCGCCGTGGCCGAGGCCCGCGCCATCAGCACCGAAATTTCGCTGGCCGCCGGTTCCACCTTGTTCGAGCTGGCCGGCAGCCAAGCCACCCTCGCCGAGCATGGCCTGGACCGCCACTGGCGCAATGCCCGGGTGCACACCCTGCACGACCCGGTGCGCTGGAAGTACCACGCCATCGGCAACTACTACCTCAACGACGAGAAGCCGCCGCTGCGGGGGACCATCTGATGACCGCGAAGAAAATCCTGCTCAATGCCTTCAACATGAACTGCGTCGGGCACATCAACCACGGCCTCTGGACCCACCCGCGGGACACCTCCACCCAGTACAAGACCCTCGAGTACTGGACCGAGCTGGCCCAGACCCTGGAACGAGGCCTGTTCGACGGCCTGTTCATCGCCGATATCGTCGGTGTGTACGACGTCTACCAGAACAGCATCGACGTACCACTGCGCGAGTCCATCCAGTTGCCGGTCAACGACCCGCTGCTGCTGGTCTCGGCCATGGCCGCGGTGACAAGGCACCTGGGGTTCGGCCTGACCGCCAACCTCACCTATGAACCGCCCTATCTGTTTGCCCGACGCATGTCGACCCTGGACCACCTGAGCCGCGGCCGGGTGGGCTGGAATATCGTTACCGGCTACCTGGACAGCGCCGCCAAGGCCATGGGCCTGAGCGAGCAGGTGGAGCACGACCGCCGCTACGACCAGGCCGACGAGTACCTGCAAGTGCTGTACAAGCTGTGGGAAGGCAGCTGGGCCGACGATGCGGTGGCCAACGATCCGGCGCGCCGCGTTTACGCCGAGCCGGGCAAGGTCCGCAAGGTTCGCCACCAGGGCGAGTTCTACCAGGTGGAGAGGTACCACCTGTGCGAGCCTTCGCCACAGCGCACGCCGGTGCTGTTCCAGGCGGGTGCGTCGGACCGCGGCCTGCTGTTCGCCGGGCGCCATGCCGAGTGTGTGTTCATCAGCGGCCAGAACAAGGCCAGCACCCGCGCCCAGGTCGACAAGGTACGCGCCAGTGCCGTGGCCGCCGGGCGCCAGGCCGACGACGTGAAGGTGTTCATGGGCCTGACGGTGATCGTCGCCGCCACCGAAGAAGCGGCTCGCGCCAAGCATGCCGAGTACCTGGAATACGCCAGTGCCGAAGCCGGCGTCGCGCATTTCGCCAGTTCCACAGCCATCGACTTCGCCCAATACGAGCTGGACGAGCCCATTCAGTACGTGAAAAGCAACGCCATTCAATCGGCCACCAAGCACTTGCAGAACAACGACTGGACCCGCCGCAAGCTGCTCGACCAGCACGCCCTGGGCGGGCGCTACATCACCCTGGTGGGCTCGCCGCAACAGGTGGCGGACGAACTGATTGCCTGGCTCGACGAGACCGGCCTGGACGGCTTCAACCTGGCGCGCACCGTGACCCCGGAAAGCTATGTGGACTTCATCGACCTGGTGGTACCGGAGCTGCAACGCCGTGGGCGCTACAAAACCGAGTACGCCGAAGGGCCACTGCGCCAGAAGCTGTTCGAGCAAGGCGCGCGGCTACCCCAGCGCCACATCGCCAACGAATTCAGACACCTGACCGCCTGATCCGGGCGCATGAACGCAACGCCGCGGGATGCCAGGTATCGCGCGCTGCCTGGCCCCACACGGAACCAGGCCAAACCGTATCGCATTGGACGACCAACATGAAAAAGATCGCCACCTTGCTGCTCACCCTGGGCCTGGCTACCGGCCTGGCCCAGGCCGCCGACGCGCCGCTGAAAGTCGGCACCACCGCCGCCTTCGCCATTCCCCTGGAAGCCGCCGTGTCCGAAGCCGACAAACAGGGCCTGAAAGTCCAGTTGGTGGAGTTCACCGACTGGATCGCCCCCAACGTCAGCCTCGCCGCCGGCGACATCGACGTGAACTACTTCCAGCACATTCCCTTCCTGGAAAACGCCAAGGCCGCGGCCGGTTTCGACCTGGTGCCCTACGCCCCGGGCATCATCAACAACGTGGGCCTCTACTCGAAAAAGTACAAAAGCTTCGCCGAGCTGCCTGACGGTGCCACCGTGGCCATCGCCAACGACCCCATCAACAGCGGCCGTGGCCTGCAATTGCTGGCCAAGGCCGGGCTGATCACCCTCAAGCCAGGCGTGGGCTACAAGGCCACCGAAGACGATATCACCGCCAACCCCAAGCACCTGAAACTGCTGCAGGTGGAAGCCGTGCAACTGGTGCGGGCCTACGACGATGCCGACCTGGTGCAGGGTTACCCCGCCTACATCCGCCTGGCCAAGACCTTCGACGCCGAGTCGGCGTTGCTGTTCGACGGCGTCGACCACCCCGAATACGTCATCCAGTTCGTGATTCAACCCAAGAGCAAGGATGACCCACGCCTGGCCAGGTTCATTGATATCTACCAGCACTCGCCCGTGGTGCGTGCAGCCCTGGACAAGACCTATGGCAAGCTCTACCAGACCGGCTGGGGGCGTTGACCATGAGCCAAGCCCAGCGCCTGCCTGACAGTACACCTGCCCCCCCGACCAACGCCGAACGCACGCAGCTTCACCCGGAACTGGCCAACGCCCACGTGCGCTTCATCGGTGTGGGCAAGACCTACCAGGGCCAGGAGGGGCCCGTGCAGGCCCTGCACGGCATTGACCTGAGCATCCAGCGCGGCGAGATTTTCGGCATCATTGGCCGCAGTGGCGCTGGCAAGTCGTCGCTGATCCGCACCATCAACCGCCTGGAGCAACCCAGCAGCGGCCGAGTGCTGATCGACCAGGTGGACATCGGCGAATTCGACGAAGACCGCCTGGTGCAACTGCGCCGACGCATCGGCATGATCTTCCAGCATTTCAACCTGATGTCAGCCAAGACCGTGTGGCAGAACGTCGAGTTGCCGCTGAAGGTAGCCGGCGTGGAGCAGGGTGCGCGGCATCGCAAGGTCACCGAATTGCTCGAACTGGTCGGCTTGGCCGACAAGCACCACGTCTACCCGGCGCAGTTGTCTGGCGGGCAGAAACAGCGGGTGGGCATTGCCCGGGCGCTGGTGCACGACCCGCAGATTCTGCTGTGCGACGAGGCGACTTCCGCACTGGACCCGGAAACCACCGAGTCGATCCTGGCGCTGTTGCGCGACATCAACCGGCGCCTGGGCCTGACCGTCATCCTCATCACCCATGAAATGGCGGTGATCCGCGATATCTGTGACCGTGTGGTTGTGCTGGAGCAAGGCCAGGTGGTCGAACAGGGCCCGGTGTGGCAGGTGTTCGGCGACCCACGACATGAGGTCAGCAAGACCCTGCTGGCCCCGCTGCAGCACGGGGTGCCGGCCGAGCTGCAAGCGCGCCTGCACCCACAGCAAGCATGCCCTACGGAGGCGCTGGTACTGAGCTTGCGTTTGAACGGTACCGATGGCGAAGAACCTGACCTGTCCGCCCTGTTCCACAGCCTGGGTGGCCGGGTAAGCCTGCTGCAGGGTGGCGTGGAGCGCATTCAGGGCAGGGCCTTGGGGCAACTGGTGATTGCCGTGGCGCACTCGCCCCTGGGGCGTGAACAATTGGTGGAACGCGCGGCCTTGTGGGCCGACCGTGTGGAGGTGCTGGGCTATGTGGGCTGAACGACTCTTGCAAGGTACCCTGGACACCCTGCTGATGGTGGGCGTGTCATCGCTGATCGCGCTGCTGCTGGGCATTCCCCTAGCGGTTGTCCTGGTGACCAGCGGCAAGGGCGGCATCTACCAGGCACCCACGCTGAACCGGCTGCTGGGCGGCTTCGTCAACCTGTTCCGCTCGGTGCCGTTTCTGATTCTGATGGTGGCGCTGATTCCCCTCACCCGCCTGATCGTCGGTACCACCTATGGGGTGTGGGCTGCCGTGGTGCCCCTGACCATCGCGGCCACGCCATTCTTCGCACGCATCGCCGAGGTCAGCCTGCGTGAGGTCGACCACGGCCTGATCGAAGCGGCCCAGGCCATGGGCTGCCGACGCTGGCACATCATCTGGCACGTGCTGCTGCCGGAAGCGCGGCCAGGCATCGTCGGCGGTTTCACCATCACCCTGGTGACCATGATCAACTCCTCGGCCATGGCCGGTGCCATCGGGGCGGGCGGGCTGGGCGATATTGCCTACCGTTACGGCTACCAGCGTTTCGACAGCCAGCTCATGCTCACCGTGATCGTGCTGCTGGTGGTGCTGGTGGCGTTCATTCAGTTTGGCGGTGATCGGCTGGCCAAGGTGTTGAACAAGCGCTGAGGTATCATCGCGGCAAGACCATCAGTTGGCGAACCGCGATGACCCTCGACCCCAAGGCCCTGCAGCAGATCACCGAGACGACGCTGGGCAACTACAACCAGACCGCCGAGCGCTTCCGCGAAGGCACCCGCGACCACGATGTGAGCCAGAACATCGAGGCCTTGCTGCGGCATATCCAGGTGCCGGCACCCGCGCGGATACTCGACTTCGGCTGCGGCCCGGGCCGCGACCTGCGCACCTTCACTGCGCTGGGCCACACGGCCACGGGGCTGGACGGCAGCGAACGCTTCGCCGAAATGGCGCGAGCCGACAGCGGTTGCGAGGTGTGGCAGCAGAACTTCCTGGCGCTGGACCTGCCCGCCGGCCAGTTCGACGGTATTTTCGCCAATGCCGTGCTGTTTCACATTCCGACCCAGGAACTTCCCCGGGTACTGCGCCAACTGCATGCCACGCTCAAGCCTGGCGGCGTGTTGTTCAGCTCCAACCCCCGGGGCGAGAACCAGGAAGGCTGGAACGGCCCCCGTTACGGTGCCTACCACGACCTGGAGAACTGGCGGCGGGTGCTGGCAGAGGCAGGCTTCACGGAGCTGGAGCATTATTACCGCCCGGCAGGGCTGCCGCGTGAACAGCAGCCTTGGTTGGCGAGCGTCTGGCGCAAGGCGTAAGCCTGCGCCTCGCCGCGTAATCAGGTCTTGCGCGGTTCCTTGATCTTGTACCAGGCCACATAAAGCGCCGGCAGGAACAGCAGGGTCAGCAGCGTGGCGCTGATGATGCCGCCGATCATGGCGTAGGCCATGGGCCCCCAGAACACTTCACGGGCGATGGGGACCATGCCCAGGCTGGCGGCCGCGGCCGTCAGCAGGATTGGCCTGCGACGGTGCTGGGTGGCTTCCACCACGGCGTCCCATGGCTCATACCCGTCCCGCTCGAAGGCGTCGATCTGGGTCACCAGGATCACCGAGTTGCGGATGATGATGCCGATCAACGCCAGAATCCCCAGGATCGCCACGAAGCCCATGGGCGTGCCCGTCGGCACCAGCGCCACTACCACGCCGATCAACCCCAGCGGCGCGACGCTGGCCACCAGGAACATCTTCTGCACGCTGTGCAGCTGGATCATCAGGAAGGTCGCCATCAGAAACAGCATCAATGGCACCACCCGGGCGATCGGCCCCTGGGCCTTGCCACTCTCCTCCACGGTCCCGCCGGTGGCCACCTTGTAGCCGGTGGGCAAGCCGTCGGCGAACTTCTCGATGGTGGGCTTGAGCTGGGTGACCAGGTCGGTGGGCTGGATCTGGTCACGCACCGCGGCTTTGATGGTGATGGTGGGCAGGCGATCACGCCGCCACACCAGCGGCTGTTCCAGCTCGTAACGCACCGTGGCGAACGCCAGCAGTGGAATGGAGACCCCGCTGGGGGTAACGATCTGCAGGTTCTGCAGGGTTTCCGGCGAGTCGCGCTCGACGTTCTCCGCCCGGCCCACCACGTTGATCAGGTAGATATCATCATTCACCTGGGTCACCGCCGTACCACTGACGATGCTGTTCATCAGCTTGGCCACGTCTTCGGATGACAGCCCCAGCTGCCGAGCCTTGTCCTGGGCGATGTCGATACGCAGCACCTTGCCCGGCTCGTTCCAGTCGTAAATGATCTCGCCGATATGCGGGTTCTGGTCCAGCAGGGTCGCCAGGTCGATGGCGTGCTTGCGCACCTGGTCGATGTCCTTGCCGCTGACCCGGTACTGGATCGGCCGGCCCACCGGCGGGCCCATTTCCAGGGTTTGCACGTAGCTGCCGATGCCGACGAAATCCTCGCGCAGGCGCTTGCGCAGCCGGTCCATCAATGCGGCGCGCTGTTCCAGGCTCTTGCTGACGATCACCAACTGGGCGTAGTAAGGGTTTTCCAGTTGCTGGTCCAGGGGCAGGTAGAAACGGATGGCGCCCTGGCCGATGTAAGTACTCCAGCGCGCGATGTCCGGGTCGTCCTTGAGCGTGGCTTCCAGCTTGTCCACGGCCTTGCGGGTTTCGTTGATCGAAGCGTTCTGCGGCAGGTTGAGTTCCAGCAGTACCTCGGGCCGGTCGGAAGACGGAAAAAACTGGTTCTGCACAAAGCGCATGCAGAACACCGCCAGCAGGAACAGCCCCACGGTGATCAGGATCGTCAGCCAGCGATGGCGCATGGCCCACAGCAGCCCGCCGTTGAAGGCCCGGCCGATACGCCCGGGCTCATCGGAGTGCGGCTTCACGTTGGTGCTGAGGATATGCACACCCAGCACCGGCGCGAACAGCACCGCCACGCCCCAGGACACCAGCATGGCCACGGCAATCACGGCGAACAGGGTAAAGGTGTACTCACCCGCGGAGCTGGCATTGAGGCCGATGGGCACGAAACCGGCCACGGTCACCAGGGTACCGGTGAGCATCGGGAACGCGGTGGACGTATAGGCGAAGGTGGCGGCCTGCTCCTTGGTCTCGCCTTTCTCAAGGCGCGTGACCATCATCTCCACGGTGATCATGGCATCGTCCACCAGCAAGCCCAGGGCGATGATCAGGGCGCCCAGGGAGATCCGCTGCATGGTGATGCCGCTGTACTCCATGAACACAAAGACCATGGCCAGCACCAGCGGAATGGAACACGCCACCACCAGCCCGGCACGCACGCCCAGGCTGATGAAGCTGACCACCAGCACGATGATAACGGCCTCGAACAACGCGCTGGTGAAGCCGCCCACGGCCTCTTCCACCACCTGCGCCTGGTCGGAGACGTTGTGGATGCCGACACCCACCGGCAGGTCGGCCGTGATCTCGGTGATGCGCTGGTGCAGCGCCTTGCCGAAGGTCTGGATGTTGCCGCCGTCACGCATGGCGATGGCAAGGCCAATGGCGGGCTGGCCGTTGTAGCGGAACATGGGCGTGGGCGGGTCGCTGTAGCCGCGCTGAATATCGGCCACGTCGGCCAGGCGATAGAACCGGTCATTGAGCCGCAGGTTCACCGCCGCCAGGTCTTTCTCGGAAGCGAACTGGCCGCTGGTGCGCACCGAAATGCGCTCGGGGCCGGCTTCGATGACTCCGGCGGGGGTCACGGCGTTCTGGCTCTGCAAAGCCTCTACCACCTGGCGCTGGTCGATACCCAGGGCGGCCAGCTTGCGGGTCGAGAAGTTGAGGTAGAGCACCTCGTCCTGCTGGCCGATCAATTGGACCTTGCCCAGCCCCGGCACCTGGCGGATCTCGGCCCGGGCCTGTTCCACGTAGTCGCGCAGCTGGCGCATGCTCAGGCCATCGGCGGTGAAGGCGTAGATGGAACCGAACACGTCACCGAATTCATCGTTGAACGCCGGCCCCTGGATACCCTGCGGAAAGCTGCTGCGGATGTCGTCGATCTTCTTGCGTACCTGGTACCAGATCTGCGGAATGGCCTTGCCGTTGGTGGTGTCGCGCAGGTACACGAACACGGTCGACTCACCGGGCCGGGTGTAACTCTTCACGTAATCCAGCGAATCCAGCTCTTCGAGCTTCTTCTCGATGCGGTCGGTGACCTGCAGCAGGGTTTCGTCCTGGGTTGCGCCAGGCCAGCGGGTCTGGATGACCATGGTCTTGATGGTGAAGCTGGGGTCTTCCTCGCGGCCCAGGTTGAGGTAGGAAAATACCCCCATCAGCAACGCCACGAACATCAGGTACCAGACGAAGGACTGGTGCTTGAGCGCCCAGTCGGACAGGTTGAAGCTTCCTTTCATCGCGTACTGCCCTCGTCCACTTTGACCTTCTGCCCCGGCTTGAGGCTGTTGACACCAGCGCTGACCACCCGCTCGCCGGCCTTGACCCCGGCACTGATCACTACACGGCCCTCGGCGCGGCTCAACACGTGCACGTCACGGGGGGCGACGGTCTGATTCCGCAGGTCGATGACCCAGATACGAGATTTGCCTTCGACTTCCTGAATAGCGCTGAGGGGCAATTCCACCCTGGGTTCGATGGCCGTGCTCAGGGTGACGCTGATGGCGGTGCCCAGGCGCAAGGCCGCCGGGGTTTCAGCCAGGGTCAGGCGCGCACGGCGGGTGCGGGTGGCGCTGTCGGCCTGGGGTTCGAGTTCGCGCACGGTGGCCGTGGTGTTGATGCTCGGCTCCAGTTGGTCTGCCACTTTGAAACGAACGTCGCGGGGCAGGTTTTCCGCCAGCGATGAAGGCAGATCGATGACCGCCTCCTTGATGTCCGGGCGCGCCAGGGTCACGACTTCCTGACCGGCACTGACCACCTGGCCAGCTTCGACGTTCCAGTGGGTGACCACGGCGTCGTGGTCCGCGCGCAGTTCGCTGTAGTTGAGCTGGTCCTTGGCCTGGCTGACCGAGGCCTTGGCCTGGTCCAGCGAGGCGCGGGTGGTCTTGAGGTTGGTCTGGGCGACGTCCAGCTGCGCCTGGGCGCCGACGCCGCGGTCGAACAGCTCCTGCTGGCGGCGAGCATCGGCCTGGGCATTGATCCACTGGGCCTGAATCCGCGCCAGGTCACCCTGGCTGGAGCGCACCTGATTCTGCAGGTCGGTAGGGTCCAGGGTAGCCAGCAGGTCACCAGCTTTTACTTCGCTGCCCACGTCCACGGCCCGACGGGCAATGCGGCCCGATACCCGGAAGCCAAGGGTGCTTTCATAGCGGGCCTGGATGGTACCGGCGAAACGGCCCAGTTGCGCTACGTCCAGTGGGCTGACCTGAACCGACAATACCGGGCGCACCGGTTCTGGCGGCGCCTCCTCCCTGGAGCAGCCCACCAGCAGGACACCCAGGCAGGCCAGTGCGGTCACGTGCTTCATGGCTTGTCCTCGGCATGTTCCTGCTCGGCGATTTGCACCTGCATGTCCGGGTGCAGCAATTGGCCGCCCGCCACCACTACTTTCTCGCCGTCGTGCAAGCCGTCGGCGACCACCACCTTGCCGGTCAGGTAGCGGCTGACGCTGACCTTGTGCAGGTTGGCCTTGCCCTGGTCATCCACCACCCACACGGCCGGGTCGCTATCGTCCTTGGTCAGCGCTGACCAGGGCAGCTCGACACTGGGGCGCGCCGGCCCGGTCAGGGTACCGCTGACCACGGAGCCCAGGGTCATGCCAGTGGGCAGGCTATCCAGGGCTACCTTGACCTGCAAGGTACCGGTCTGCGCCGATACCGCCGGGGTGACTTCACGGACCTTGCCGCGGGTTTGCACACGTGGGTCTTCCACCAGGCTCACGGGCACCGGCTGGTCGGTAGGCGGCTGCACGAACAGGGACTCATAGACATTGAACACCGCGTCACGCTCGCCGTCGCGGGCCAGGCTGAAGATCGGCACGGTGGCCTGCACCACCTGCCCTACTTCGGCCTGGCGGGCGGTGATGATGCCTGGGGCATCCGCCACCAGGTCGGTATAGCTCAATTGCTCGCGGGCACTGGCCAGTTGCGCGTTGGCGGCGGCCAGGGCGCTTTGGCTGCTGCGCAGCGCGGCCTGGGCGGAGTCGTATTCACTCTGGCTGGTGTAGCCCTTGGGCAGCAGCTTTTGCTGACGCACGAAGGCGGCTTGGGTCTGGGTGACCCGCGCCTGCTCGGCGAACACCGCGGCCTTGGCGGAGTCGACATTGGTCTGCAGGTCTTTGGGGTCGAGCTGGGCCAGTACCTGGTGGGCGCTGACACGGTCACCCACATCGACCATGCGCTTGATGATCTTGCCGCCCACGCGGAACGACAACTGGGTTTGCACCCGCGCCTGGATATCCCCGGTAAGGCTTACCGGCGGCGCGAAATCCAGCGCCTGCACAGCCTGCACCCGCACCCGCGGGCGCTCGGGTTCAGGTTGTTTATCCTGACCACAACCGGCCAGCGCTGCCGCCAGGCACAGCCCCCCCATGAACCTCAACCGAACAACCGCCATGCAGGCTCCTTTGCGTGCGTATCCCAGCCCAGAATTGGTGCGACTGTGATCGTAGCTCAGGGTTCATCGAATATACAGAGATGATCGGAGATTTTGGCGGCACGATTGCGGCCTGGGCCTGGTTGCTTCCGGGCAGGGAACTCCGCCCGAACGCCAACATCTGTTTTGCAGGCGGGATGGATCTTTTCTGCACGTTCGTACTCGAAACCCTCAACCTGCCTACCGCCAAGGAAGCCCCATGATGACCAACAAAACGTCGACCCTGCCCGCCCCCGAGGACTTCATCAAGCTGCTGGCCGCGTTGCGTCGGGCCGTGGCAGCCCCACGCTAATCAGCAGGCAATAAAAAACGCCGACGCTGTGCAAGCCGTCGGCGTTTTTGTTTCAGCCTGAATCAGAACGCAGGCAACACCGCGCCGTTGTACTTCTTGGCGATGAATTCCTTCACCTCAGGGCTGGTCAGGGCCGCGGCCAGTTTCTTGATGGCATCGCTGTCCTTGTTGTCCGGACGGGCAACCAGGTAGTTCACGTATGGCGAATCGGCGCCTTCGATCACCAGGGCGTCCTTGGCCGGGTTCAGGCCGGCGTCCAGGGCGTAGTTGGTGTTGATCATGTCCAGGTCAACCTGGTCCAGGGCGCGTGGCAGCATGGCCGATTCCAGCTCCTTGAACTTCAGGTGCTTGGGGTTCTCGGCGATGTCTTTCGGGGTAGCCAGGGCGTTCTTCGGATCTTTCAGGGTGATCAGGCCGGCTTTCTGCAGCAGGATCAGTGCACGGCCGCTGTTGCTGCCTTCGTTCGGAATGGCAACGGTGGCGCCATCCTTCAGCTCGGACAGCGACTTGATCTTCTTCGAGTAGCCACCGAAGGGTTCAACATGCACGCCGACCACGGTCACCAGGTGGGTACCCTTGCCGTCGTTGAAGTTTTTCAGGTATGGCAGGGTCTGGAAGTAGTTGGCATCCAGACGCTTCTGGTCAACCTGGACGTTGGGCTGCACGTAGTCGGTGAATACCTTGATCTCCAGGTCCACGCCTTCCTTGGCCAGGGTTGGCTTGACCAGCTCCAGGATCTCGGCATGTGGTACCGGGGTGGCAGCGACCACCAGTTTCTCGTTGGCGTTGGCAACACCCATGGTCAGGGCGGCGGCCAGGGCAGTGAACAGCAGAGCCTTTTTCATGCAATGTCCTTGATCAATAAGGTGCCAGCGGCTTGATCGGCTGGCTTGGAGGCGGACGATACCGATATTCTTTATGCCAAGACAATATCTTTTATTTCGCTGCTTATGCCTTTTTCAACATTTCCCGGCCAATGGCCATGTCGGCGCTTCATGCATGGCTCAGCCCTTGTGTTGCGCCAGGCGCAACGCCGTCCGTTCCACAAGCGCCTTCAGACCCTGAAGGCTTGAGCCAGAGCCTTCGCCAAGCAGCAGCTGAATCTGGCGTTCGATATCCGCCAAGGGGTCGACGATAGCCGGCAGGTTCAAGTGCTCCGGCAGGATCTCGTCGCCGCTGCTGACCAGCAGCGCGAAATGGATGACATTTTCAAGCTCCCGGGTATTGCCCTGCCAGGCATGACGCTCCAGAACCAGTTGGGCACTTTCGCTGATCAGCGGAACGGGCAGGTTAAGGCGTACGCTGTAGATGCCGACGAAATACTCGGCCAACGACAGGATATCGCCCGGCCGTTCACGCAACGCAGGCAGCTCCAGCTGGCCCTCGCTGAGGTAATGAAACAGGCGCTCGTTGAACCTGCCCGCCGCTACTGCCTGGGCCAGGTCGATGCTGGTCGCGGCCACCAGGCGCACATCCACGGGGCTGGGCTGCTGTGCGCCCACACGGGTCACTTCATGGTTTTCCAGCGCCGCCAGCAATTTGGTCTGGATGGGCAACGGCAGGTCACCTATTTCATCCAGGTAAAGGGTGCCACCGTTGGCCGAACCGAACCAGCCGGCCCGGCTGCTGACCGAACCACTGTAGGCGCCCGCCGTGTGGCCGAACAGCTCGGCATCAGCGTAGGTAGGGCTGATGGCCCCGCAATTGACCGACACGAACAGGCCGCCGCGGTCGCTGGCACGGTGAATGTGCCGCGCCAGCAATTCCTTACCGGTGCCGGTCTCGCCGCGTATCAGTACCGGCAAGGCACGGCTGGCCAACCGCTCCATGTCCTCGCGCAATTGGCGGGAACGTGGGTCGACGAATACCAGCGCCTTGGCACGGATGCTCAGCGGGCTCTTGTCGGCTTCGGGAAAGGTCAGCAACGGCGGACCGAATTGTTCAGACTGGCTCATGAAAAAAACCTTATGCGCGACGCAAGGCGTGCTGCTCGATACGACCCTGCAAGCGGTACAGATAAGCGAAACCCTGCTCCCAGCGCTGGTGGCCGGACTTGACGTTGATATGCCCGGCGCCAGTGATGACGCCGGCCTCGCTACCCCAGTCACGGGCCATTTCCAGCGCACGTGGGGCACTGACGGCCGGGTCATTGTCGGAGCTGACGATCTGGCTGGGGAAAGGCAGCAGGTGACGCGGAACGGGTGCGAAATTGCGCAATGCCGGCGAGCAGGCCGGCCGCTCGACATCGGCGGGGGCCACCAGCAGGGCGCCGCGCACCTTGCGTAGCGATGCCAGCGGCGCGTGCTCAGCCCAATGCGCCACGGTCACGCAGCCCAGGCTATGGGCGATCAGGATGGCGGGCGTGTCATCAGCGTTGACCGCCTGTTCCAGCGCACCGACCCAGGCCTCACGCTGAGGGGCGAACCAGTCCAGTTGCTCGACCCGCGCACTGTTGGGCAGGCTGTTCTGCCAATGTGTTTGCCAATGGTCCTCGGGCGAGCCCTGCCAGCCTGGGACTATCAGATAGCGGATCGATTCACTGCGCATGGAATACGCCTCCTGCATCATTTTGCGTAGGGTTCAGTATAAGGGTCGGTCATATATCCGTTAAGGAATAAGAAGCTATTTGTTAATAACCTATAACCATATAACTGGGTCGTTTAAGGCCAGATCCCGCACAATCTAAATCATAATCATTCTCAAGTATAGACTGTATGGCGCCGCGCTCTACGCCTCCAGGCTACCGCTTCGGGGTTCAGGCGTTGCTTTGGCGCGGCCAGAGACCGCTATCACAGGGAGAGATACCTGCTGAACAGGTGTGGGACGGATCCGACATCCTTGGGCTATCCACTTCGGATAATCACCCGTTACAAGGAACGTTCAATCATGACCAATGATCAAGTAATCGCTGCCATCGCCCACCTGATCGGTACTCAGTACGAGCCCAGTGTGAAAGCTCAGATCACCCAGCTGACCGAGCGTGCTCGCGTGGTCGGTCCGACCGAGATGCTGACCAGGGAATATGACCCGAACCGCGTTCATATCGTCGCCAACGCCGCTGGCACAATCGAGGCGTTCACGTTCGGCTGACCCAACGCTGAGCAAAAAAAAGGCCCGTATCGTGAGATACGGGCCTTTTTTTGTCGGGCGAAAATCAATTACTTGATTTTGCCTTCCTTGTAGATCACGTGCTTGCGAACAACCGGATCATATTTCTTGATCTCGATTTTGTCCGGGGTGGTGCGCTTGTTCTTGTCGGTAGTGTAGAAGTGACCAGTACCGGCACTCGAAATCAAACGAATCAATTCACGCATGATTTTGCTCCCTTAGACCTTGGCGCCAGCAGCGCGGATTTCGGCCAGCACGACATCAATGCCACGCTTGTCGATGATACGCATGCCTTTGGCGGATACGCGCAGACGCACGAAACGCTTCTCGGACTCGACCCAGAAGCGGTGATGCTGCAGGTTCGGCAGGAAACGACGACGGGTTTTGTTGTTTGCGTGGGAAATGTTATTCCCGGTTACCGGACCCTTACCGGTAACTTGACAGACTCTCGACATGCCTCAGCCCTCTAAAACCACATGCCCAACCCGGCATGGGTTGGCCGCTTATCTCTCAGTCTTGGCGCCAGGCGCCGCGTTTCTTCAGGGGTCTTACCAGCCTCGCTCGCAGGCGAAGGATCCGGGCCCCTAGAAAAGAGCGCTGCTTTATACCAGAAAGACCTGCGGGCAACAACCATGACCTCACTTTCAATTTTCATCCGCCGCCGTGCCGCAGGCTCAAAGGCCGCCGTTACGGGGCGCGCTGGCGGGCGACCGCTCGTCGTGCCATCGGCGAAAATTTGGATAGTCAATTGCCCCGCGGATCTCTAGGGTAGGAACTTTATCCAGACTGCACTGGCAGATGGGCCATCAATCAGCCAAGGAAACTCACCCATGCGCCTAGCGACTTTGCCGCTGCTGCTCGCTCCTCTCTTCACCCCGTTGCTGGCCCAGGCGGCACCGTTGACCGTGTGCACCGAAGCCAGCCCCGAGGGTTTCGACGTGGTGCAATACAATTCGCTGACCACCACCAACGCTTCGGCCGATGTGCTGATGAACACCCTGGTGGACTACGATACCGCCAAGGCCAAGGTGGTGCCGAGCCTGGCCGACAGCTGGACGTTGTCACCCGACGGCTTGACCTACGAGTTCAAGCTCCACCCCGGGGTGAAATTCCACAAGACCGAATACTTCAGCCCGACCCGCGACCTGACGGCCGACGACGTGGTATTCAGCTTCCGGCGCATGCTGGACGAGGACAACCCCTGGCACAAGATTGCCCAGAGTGGCTTCCCCCACGCCCAGTCCATGCAGTTGCCCAGCCTGATCAAGAAAGTCGAGGCCGTGGACCCACTGACCGTGCGCTTCACCCTGGCCCATGCCGACTCCACCTTTCTGGCCACCCTGACCATGGGCTTCGCTTCGATCTACTCCGCCGAGTACGCCGACCAGTTGCTGCGCGCCAACACCCAGGACAAGCTCAACAGCCAACCCATCGGCACCGGCCCCTTCGTCTTTGGCCGTTTCCAGAAAGATGCCGTGGTGCGCTACCGCGCCAACCCCACCTACTTCCGTGGCAAGCCTGCCGTCGACCCATTGCTGTTCGCCATCACTGGCGACACCACCGTGCGCTTGCAGAAACTCAAGCGCAACGAATGCCAGATAGCCCTGTCTCCCAAGCCGCTGGATGTGGATGAAGCCAGCAAGGACAGTTCGCTGCAGGTGATCAAGACGCCAGCGTTCATGACCGCCTTCGTGGCCATCAACAGCCAGCACCCGCCGCTGGACAAGCCTCAGGTGCGCCAAGCCATCAACCTGGCGTTCGACAAGGCCAGCTACCTCAAGGCAGTGTTCGAAGGCACCGCGGTGGCCGCCAACGGCCCCTACCCGCCCAACACCTGGAGCTACGCCAAGGACCTGCCTGGCTACAACCACGACCCGGCCAAGGCGCGCGAACTGTTGGCCAAGGCAGGCCTGAAAGACGGTTTCAGCACCACCATCTGGACCCGCCCGTCCGGCAGCCTGCTCAACCCCAACCCCAGCCTGGGTGCACAGATGCTCCAGGCTGACCTGGGCAAGGTCGGCATCAAGGCCGAGATCCGGGTGATCGAGTGGGGCGAGCTGATTCGTCGCGCCAAGGCCGGTGAGCACGACCTGTTGTTCATGGGCTGGGCCGGCGACAACGGCGACCCGGACAACTTCCTGACCGCGCAATTTTCCTGCGCGGCCGTGCAGTCAGGCACCAACTTCGCCCGCTACTGCGACCCGACGCTGGACAAGCTGATCACTGCCGGCAAGACCACCGGCGACCAAGGGGTACGCAGCAGGCTGTACCTGCAGGCCCAGCAGCAGATTCAGGAGCAGGCCCTGTGGGTGCCGCTGGCGCACCCTACCGCCGCCGTGCTTGCCCGTGACAACGTCAAGGGCTATCAGGTGAGCCCGTTCGGGCGGCAGGACTTCTCGAAGGTCACAGTGGGCCAATAACCACCTCCCAACTGCACCAAGTCAGGGCCGCATCGCGGCCCTGCACGTTTCAGGGGCGAAAAACCCGCTACGATCGTCCAGAAACGCCGTCGAAATACCCACGAACGTCATGGCAGGCAAATTGCTACTACTGACTCATCCTTTGTAGTCAAAGTAAGGAATGGCCAATGCCCCTGCGTAGCGACTCGATGCAGCTCTCCCCCGCCGAACGCCGCTGGCTGCCCTGGTTCGGCAAGACCGGCAAGCTCGCCATGCGCTGGGCCTGTCATTGGAACCGGCACGCTGCGCCTACCCTGGAGAAGACGTTCGAGGCCATCGCCGATACCCGGGTCAAGCTGTTGCATACCTGGGCCAATGAGCAATGGCAGCAGCTGGCGGAACTGGCGGCCATCCTGGCCCGTGAAGCCGGTGACCTGGATGCCGGGCTGCTGGCTGACAAGCTGCGCCAGGCTCCCTGCTTTTCCGAGTTGTTCGTGGTCGACCCGCAAGGCCAGTTGCTGGCCAGCACCTTCAACGGCGCCGCGCAGGGCCGCCAAGTGAATCCGGCGGCACTCAAGGAAGGGCTGAAAGCCCCTTTCCTGCACGGCCCGTACGTTGACCCGCTGACGCTGCAGGTCGGCCCTTCCACGTCGCGCTTCCATGATGAAGTGACGCTGATGTTCTACCAACCCCTCACCCACGACGGCAAAACCCACGGCTGCCTCTGCGGCCGTGTACCGAATGACGTGCTGGGCGACCTGATTCAGCGCGAAGCCGGGCATATCTTCCCGGAATCCGGGGACAACTACCTGTTCATGGCGCAATCAAGGTTCGACCCTGCCGTAGCGCCGGGCACCGCCCTCTCGCGCTCACGCTTCGAGGACAACGCCTTCACCCATGGCGACAACCTCAAGGGCGGCGTAAACACCGCCTTCGGTGTGGTCCGCGTGCAGCGCCATACCGAACTCGAGCTGCGCTTCACCGACCCGGCCACCGGGCAACTGCACCCCGGCATCCGCGAAACCATGCGTGCGGGCAGCAACCTGTTCGTCACCTACCCCGGCTACTCTGACTACCGCCACATTCCAGTGGTCGGCAAGGGCGTGACCTTTCAATTACCGGGCTCCCCGGACCGCTGGGGCATGATGTGCGAGGCCGACCTGGAAGAGGTCTACCGCCGCCGCTCCCTGACCCACGGGTTGATGAAGCCCTACCTGGCGACCATGGCTGGGTTGTTCGCCTGCAACTTCGGCGTGCAGCATTACAGCGGCCTGGACCAGACCTTCATCGACCTCATCCAGGTGTTCAGCATCCTCATCGCCGGCCTGCTGTTCAGCGCCCTGGGGCCCAAGCGCCTGGCCGCCCGACTGGAAGCCATGACCGACGTGATTCGCACCATCGCCGAGGGCGAAGGCAACCTGCGCCAGCGCCTGGATACCGCGACCATGGCCAATGATGAAACCGGGGACATGAGCCGCTGGATCAACAGCTTCATCGACAACCTCGACGCGGTGGTCGGCCAGGTCATCGCCGCCTCCCACTCGGTGGGGCAGACCAACGAAATGATGCTCGGCAAGAGCCGCATCGCCGGCCAGACCTCCAATGATGTAGCGCAAGCCATCCACCGCATGATGATCATCGTCGAGGGCCAGCTCGGCGAGATCCAGCAAGCCTCCCTGACCGCCGAGCAAATGAAGCAGGCCATGGACGAAGTCGTCCTGCGCGCCCAGGAGCAATTCGCCTCGGTGCAGGCCGGCACCCAGTCAATCCGCGACGTGGTGCAGCGCTCGGCCACCAGCGTGCAGGAGCTGGACAAGCGCATGAGCGAGATTGGCACCTTCACCGGGCTGATCACCGATATCACCAACCAGACCAACCTGCTGGCCCTGAATGCCGCCATCGAAGCCGCCCGCGCCGGGGAGAATGGCCGCGGCTTCGCCGTGGTCGCCGACGAAGTCCGCACCCTGGCCAGCCGCACCGCCCAGGCCGCCGCGCAGATCCGCACCATGGTCGAAGGCCTGCAAGGCGAGACCCGCAACGCCGTGGCCTTCATGGAGGGCGGCGTGCAGAACGTCGACGAAAGCCTGCGCCTGGCCGAAAGCGCCTCTTCGGAGAATGTGCAGTTACATGAAGCGGTGGACAACCTGTTCGGCATCATCCAGCAGCTCAACGAAAAGAGCCTGGACTGCGGGCAGACCATCAAACAGGTCGACCAGGCCAGCGGCGACATGCGCCAGACCGTGGTGGTGTTGCAGAACAGCGCCGAGCGGGTGAAGCACAATGCGAGCAAGTTGCAGCAGTTGGTGGGGCAGTTCGAGGTGACGGCAGGTGCTGCTTGAGATGAGTTCAATGCCTTTTTCTGAAATGGCCAGCAACGGTTGACACCCTGGACATCAATACCTACTGTCTATATCGTACACAATGTATACGAAATAATCTGGAGCGCTACCATGGCCTCACCCGTCCTGTCCTTCCGAGTAGATTCCGAGCTGATCAGCCAGCTTGATCAATTGGCCGAGGCGACCGACCGGGACCGCCAATACCACCTGAAACGGGCATTGGCGCGCTATATCGAGACAGAGTCCTGGCATTTTCGCGCAGTGGCTGAAGGTATCGCCGATGCTGAAGCAGGCAACCTAATCGAATTGGATGCCGTGAAGGCTAAGTGGGAAACGCGTGCCAAAAATCGCATTGACCAGCAAAGCGGAAAGTGACCTCGACGGAATTTTCGAGCATTACGCTCGCTTGATTGGCAATGAAAGAGCGGAAGCAGTCGCTTTCAGCGTACTGGAAGCACTCAGCACCCTGGACACCTTCCCGCAGCTTGGCAGGCCTTCTGATATTCCCGATTGCAGGGAGTTGATCTTTTCGAAATACCCCTACCGTGCGGTTTACACGGTCAAAAGCAATAAATTGCTGATCTATCGAATCCTGCATCAGCACGCTGAGCGCCCGGAAGACTGGTAATCACCCGCCGCAGCGCAAGCTTTGCGACTGCGGCAGGTGCCGTGCCTGTCGCGGCATGACGACCCGGCTTGAATCAGGTCAGAGCCATCCGTATTCCACCATCGACAATGGCTCCCCCTCCCCCACGATAAAGTGGTCCAGCACGCGCACCTCAACGTATTCCAGCGACTCCTTGAGCCGCTTGGTGAGCACCCGGTCCGCCTGGCTGGGCTGCGGGTTTCCGGAAGGGTGGTTGTGGGCAAGGATCAACGCCGCCGCGTTGCGCGCCAATGCGCGCTTGATCACTTCCCTGGGGTACACGCTCGCGCTGTCGATCGAGCCTTGAAAAAGAATCTCGAATCCCAGCGGACGATGTTTGGTGTCCAGAAACAAGCACCCGAACACCTCGCGAGCCTCATGCCGCAGGACCGCCTTGAGGTAATCACGCACGGCGGCTGGACTCTCCAGGGAGGGTTCCTTGTACAGCTGCTCCGCCAGGTGACGACGCCCCATCTCCATCACCGCCTGCAACTGAGCGAATTTCGCCGGCCCTAACCCCGCCTGCTCGCTGAAAGCGACCTGATCCGCAGCGACCAGCGCGCGCAAGCCACCAAAGCGGCTGATCAGCTCGCGCGCCAGATCCACGGCCGACTTCCCGGGAACACCCGTGCGTAGAAAAATGGCCAGCAGCTCCGCATCCGAAAGGCTTGCCGCACCTTGCCTCAACAGCTTTTCCCTGGGCCGTTCGGCTACCGGCCAATTTTGAATACTCATAGCGGCTCCCTGCCAGTGTGCTCGCTGCTCCCCAATGAGCGCTGTGCTATCTTAGCCCATCTTTTTTGCACGGTGAGCCGGCCCGGGGAGGTGCCATCACCGAGCGTCATCACTGGATCTGAAGGCAGGCCTATGCAGCGGCTGTATCGAAAACGCATCGTTCTGGGCGTCGGCGGCGGCATCGCCGCCTACAAGAGCGCCGAGCTGGTTCGCAGGCTTCTGGACCAGGGCGCCGAAGTGCGCGTGGTCATGACCCGCGGCGGCGCTGAATTCATCACCCCGCTGACCATGCAGGCCCTGTCGGGCCACCCTGTGCACCTGGACCTGCTGGACCCGGCCGCCGAAGCCGCCATGGGCCATATCGAGCTGGCCAAGTGGGCCGACCTGGTGCTGATCGCCCCGGCGACCGCCGACCTGATCGCGCGCCTGGCCCAGGGCCTGGCCAACGACCTGCTGACCACTCTGGTGCTCGCCACGGATGCCACCGTGGCCCTGGCCCCGGCCATGAACCAGGCCATGTGGCGCGACCCGGCCACCCAGGCCAACCTGCACCTGCTGCAAAGCCGCGACATGAAGGTGTTCGGCCCCGCAGCCGGCAGCCAGGCCTGCGGTGACATCGGCCTGGGCCGCATGCTGGAGGCCACCGAGCTGGCCCAATGCGCCGCCGACTGCTTCCAGCGCCAGTCGCTGACCGGCAAGCACGTGGTGATCACCGCCGGCCCGACCCAGGAAAACATCGACCCGGTGCGCTACATCACCAACCACAGCTCCGGGAAAATGGGCTTTGCCCTGGCGGAAGCCGCGGTGGAAGCCGGCGCCCGCGTGACCCTCATCAGTGGCCCGGTGCATCTGCCGACGCCAGACCGCGTGCAGCGCATCGACGTGGTCAGTGCCCGCGACATGCTGGCCGCCTGCGAGGCCGCGACCCCCTGTGACGTGTTCATTGCCTCGGCCGCCGTGGCCGACTACCGTCCGGAAGTCGTTGCGCCACAAAAACTGAAGAAAGACCCTACAAACGGCGACGGCCTTCTCCTGCAAATGGTACGCAACCCGGACATCCTGGCCACTATCGCCACGCGTCCCGACCGCCCGTTCAGCGTCGGCTTCGCCGCCGAGACCGAGCACCTGCTCGATTACGCGGCACGCAAACTCAAGGACAAGAACCTCGACCTGATTGTCGCCAATGACGTGGCCAACCCCAGCATCGGCTTCAACAGCGAGGAAAATGCGGTCAGCCTGATTGACCGCGGGCTCAACACCACGGTGTTCACCCAGACCAGCAAGGGCAAGATCGCCCGCCAGATCGTTTCCTTTATCGCCCAACGGCTAGACCAGGTTTAACCATGCACGCTTTGCAAGCCAAGATCCTCGACCCCCGCATCGGCAGCGAATTCCCCCTGCCCCAGTACGCCACCCCAGGCTCCGCCGGCCTGGACCTGCGTGCCATGCTCAAGGAAGACACCGTCCTGGAGCCGGGCCAGACCATCCTCATTCCCACCGGCCTGTCCATCTACGTCGGCGACCCGGGCCTGGCTGCGCTGATCCTGCCGCGCTCCGGCCTGGGCCACAAACACGGCATCGTGCTGGGCAACCTGGTGGGCCTGATCGACTCGGACTACCAGGGCGAACTGATGGTGTCGTGCTGGAACCGCGGCCAGACGGCCTTCAACATCGCCATCGGCGAACGCATCGCGCAACTGGTGTTGGTACCTGTGGTTCAAGCGCACTTCGAACTGGTCGATACATTCGACGAAACCCAGCGCGGTGCTGGGGGGTTCGGCCACTCGGGCAGCCATTGACTACGCTGGAATGACAGCCAAGGGGCGGCGCCGGTAGCCGACCGTCAAAGGGAGATGCGCGGTGAACGACTTCACAGCAAGCGGCCATGTTGGCGCTACCGAGACCAGCACGCCCCAGGTTCGTGCCGCCCTCTGGGTCGCCGGCATGGCCTTGGCCGTGGCGACCGTGCTCGTCGGCCTGGGGCTGCCCAGCCCCTCCCCCGATGCCGTCTACCGCTCGGTGGCCCAGGCTTCGGCCAACAGCGAGGGCCAAGTGCTGCACAAGCACATCGCCGTGCTGGCCGCCGAGACCGACAGCGCAGCCCACCAGCAGCAGGTGCTGCAAGTGGTGCAGAACCCGGCCCACGCCACGAACCTGGTGGTGGCCTTGGGTTACCTGCCTGGCCTGGTCGACGCCTACGCCGTGGGCAAAGGCCAGGCCGCACTGGACAGTGACCGCCCTTCACCGATCAATTTTGTCACTCTCGACCTCATCCGCCAGGCTGAATCAGGCACTACCCCAGCCCTTCAGGCACAGAAAGTCGGTGACCGTTGGCTGGTCTACAGCCTTGCGCCCGTGCGTGACGCCACCGACTCCAGCATTCTGGGCACCCTGCTGCTAAGCTTCGACCTCGGGCGCGTGACCTCGGAATTCAGCGCCCTGCCGGCCGACGCCGGTGAATGGGTACTGGAGCAGCAATTCGACCAGGGCCCTGCCCAGACGCTGTTCAAGACCGGGGTGGGTGTACTGGACCAGCATTACCCGGTGCATGCGGGAAACTGGACGCTGACCCTCACCCCGGGCACCCTGTTCAAACCCCCGTTGCAGTGGCGCAGCCTGCTCTGCTGGGTGCTGGCACTACTGGTGGCCATTGGTGGCGCATGGCTGGCGCTTTCCATGCTGGCACGTCGCCTGCGCACACAGTTGGCGGCCGATGCCCGACAATTGTCCCAACTGATACAAGAACTCTCGGGCGGAAAAGCCGTCAAAGCCTTCAGTTTGAGCCTGCCGGAGCTCAATATCGTGGCCGCGAGCCTTGCCAGGCTGTCGTTGCAGGGCAACCGGCATGACAGCCCGGCTGTCGCGGCACAGAGCCTTGGCCGTGTAGCACCCCTGGCCGGGAAAGCGGTGTTCGGCCCGGCAGGATCGTTGCATCAAGATACCGACACACTCGATATCGCTATCCCCGACGACGATCAGGACCCCCTGAGAATGGAGCACCTCAACGCTATGAACAGCCAAGCGCACGTCGCACCCCAGTTTCCCGATAGCATCTTTCGCGCCTACGACATCCGTGGGGTTTTCGGCGACACCTTGACCGCCGAGACCGCCTATTGGATCGGCCGTGCCATTGGCTCGCAAAGCCTCGCCCAGGGCGAGCCGCATGTTGCCGTTGGCCGTGACGGCCGCCTGTCCGGCCCAGTGCTGGTGCAGCAACTGATCCAGGGCATCGCCGATTGCGGCTGCCATGTCAGCGATGTCGGCCTGGTGCCGACACCCGCGCTGTACTACGCCGCCAACGTGCTGGCCGGGAAGTCGGGTGTGATGCTGACCGGCAGCCACAACCCTCGGGACTACAACGGCTTCAAGATCGTCATCGCTGGCGACACGCTGGCCAACGAGCAAATCCAGGCCCTGCACGACCGCCTGAAGAACAACGACCTGGCGAGTGGCAAGGGCACCATCGAGAAAGTCGAGATCCTGGATCGCTACTTCAAGCAGATCAAGGACGACATCGTCCTGGCCAAGAAACTGAAAGTCGTGGTGGACTGTGGCAACGGCGCGGCCGGCGTGATCGCCCCGCAGCTGATCGAAGCCCTGGGTTGCGAAGTGATTCCGCTGTTCTGCGACGTCGACGGCAACTTCCCCAACCACCACCCGGACCCGGGCAAGCTGGAAAACCTTGAAGACCTGATCGCCAAGGTCAAGGAAACCAACGCCGACCTGGGCCTGGCCTTCGATGGCGACGGTGACCGCGTGGGCGTGGTGACCAACAAGGGCAATGTGGTATTCCCCGACCGCCTGCTGATGCTCTTCGCCAAGGACGTGGTGTCGCGCAACCCTGGCGCCGACATTATCTTCGACGTCAAATGCACCCGCCGCCTGACCCCACTGATCACCGGCTACGGTGGCCGCCCGGTCATGTGGAAAACGGGGCACTCGCTGATCAAGAAACAGATGAAGATCAGCGGCGCGCTGCTGGCTGGCGAGATGAGCGGGCACATCTTCTTCAAGGAACGCTGGTTCGGTTTCGACGACGGCATTTACAGCGCCGCGCGCCTGCTGGAAATCCTCAGCCAGGAAAAGGATAGCGCCGAAGACCTGTTCGCTGCCTTCCCGAACGATATTTCTACCCCCGAAATCAATATACATGTGACCGACGAGGGTAAATTCAGCATCATTGATGCTCTGCAACGCGACGCACAATGGGGCGAAGCCAGCCTGACCACCATCGACGGTGTGCGGGTGGACTATCCCAAGGGCTGGGGGCTCGTACGCGCCTCCAATACCACGCCTGTGCTGGTGCTGCGTTTCGAGGCCGACGACCAGGCGGAACTCGAGCGCATCCAGAACGTTTTCCGCGCAGAACTGAAGAAAATCGCCCCTGATCTCCAACTACCGTTCTGATTCGTTTCACTGGAGCCCTGCATGACCCTCGAACGTGATGCCGCTACTAACGTCGCCAAGGTACTGTCCGAAGCGCTGCCTTACATCCGCCGCTTTGTCGGCAAGACGCTGGTGATCAAGTACGGCGGCAACGCCATGGAGAGCGAAGAGCTCAAGACCGGCTTTGCCCGTGACATCGTGCTGATGAAGGCGGTGGGCATCAACCCGGTGGTCGTGCACGGCGGTGGCCCGCAGATCGGTGACTTGCTCAATCGCCTGTCGATCAAGAGCGAGTTCATCGACGGCATGCGCGTCACCGACGCCCAGACCATGGACGTGGTGGAAATGGTGTTGGGGGGCCAGGTGAACAAGGACATCGTCAACCTGATCAACCGCCATGGCGGCAGCGCCATTGGCCTGACCGGCAAGGACGCGGAGCTGATTCGCGCCAAGAAACTGCAGGTCAGCCGCCAGACGCCGGAAATGACCAAGCCGGAAATCATCGACATTGGCCATGTGGGCGAAGTGGTGGGTGTGAACACCGACCTGCTGAACATGCTGGTCAAGGGTGACTTCATTCCGGTGATCGCGCCGATTGGCGTGGGCCCGGACGGTGAGTCCTACAACATCAACGCCGACCTGGTGGCGGGCAAGGTTGCCGAGGCCCTGAAGGCCGAGAAACTGATGCTGCTGACCAACATCGCCGGCCTGATGGACAAGGAAGGCAACGTGCTGACCGGCCTCAACACCGAGCAGGTCAACGCCCTGATCGCCGACGGCACCATCTACGGCGGCATGCTGCCCAAGATTCGCTGTGCGCTGGAAGCGGTGCAAGGCGGCGTGACCAGCTCGCACATCATCGACGGCCGCGTGCCGAACGCCGTGCTGCTGGAGATCTTCACCGACATCGGCATGGGCACCATGATCAGCAACCGCAAGCGTCACTGACCTCCGGGTTCATTGGCCCCTGCAGGGGCCTATGAACCCGATGCTTCAGTCGCCCAGCAGCGTCTGCACCCTCGCGCGGTCCTGGGCGAACTGCTGGTCCACCTGCTGACGAATAGCCTGATAGTTGACTATTCGCGCCTTCACATCGGCCTGCTGAGCCTGCAGCCCCTTGATCTGATCCAGCAATTGCTGAGGCACCGCATGCCCGTTGCGCTGCAGTTCGGCCGCCTGTGCCTCAAAGGTGTTTTGCTGGCCTTGCAAGGTCTGCAGATTGCCATTGGCAAGCGCCACCAGGCCGTCGACTTCCGCCAGCCGGTGGCTACGGGCACGGTCAAGCTCATCCAGGGAAGGATAAAGGTGCAGCAACTGCGCATCGGCAGCCGCGCGGGCGCTGGCTGCCTGCTGCTTGCGAATCTCGTCGGCGCTGGGCGCTGGCGGCACGGTCTGTACCACCCTGCCCTGGGCATTGAGCACTTCATAGCCCTTGCCCACGTACTCCGGCGGTACGCCCTGGCGGTCCAGGACGGTCACCCCATGGCTGTCGACGTAGCGGTAGAACACCAGCGGCGGCGGGGCATCCGCCGCACTCGCCAACGGGCACGACAGCACCGCGAGCAGGCAGAGCGCGGCGCAGGCCCGCACGCCAGTCACCCAGTCAGATACCGTACTGGGCGCGGTAGGCCTGAACGGCCGGCAGGTGCTGCTTGAGCTCGGCGTCATCGGCCAGGAACTCCAGCACCTGGTCCAGGGAAACGATGCTGACCACCGGAATACCGAAGTCACGCTCCACTTCCTGAATGGCCGACAGCTCGCCATTGCCACGCTCCTGACGGTTCAGCGCGATCAACACGCCCGCTGCCTTGGCTTTCTGGGCATTGATGATCTGCATGACTTCGCGAATAGCGGTGCCGGCGGTGATCACGTCGTCGATGATCAGGATATCGCCTTCCAGCGGCGAGCCCACCAGGCTGCCACCTTCGCCGTGGTCCTTGGCTTCCTTGCGGTTGAAGCACCACGGAATATCGATGCCGTGATGCTCGGCCAGTTGCACCGCGGTGGCGGCTGCCAGCGGGATACCCTTGTAGGCCGGGCCGAACAGGACGTCGAAGGCGATGCCGCTTTCAACCACGGCCGCGGCATAGTATTTACCCAGCTGAGCCAGGGCGGTGCCGGTGTTGAACAGGCCGGCATTGAAGAAATAAGGACTGGTGCGCCCGGATTTCAGGGTGAACTCACCGAAACGCAGTACCCCGCGATCGATGGCAAAACGAATGAAGTCGCGTTGATAGGCGTGCATGAAAAAAGTCCCGAATACCACGGCTTTAGCTAAATGAGTGGAGCTCGGGTATCATACACGCACGAGATTTTTGGGGCCATTTATGCGGATCATCAGTGTGAACGTTAATGGTATTCATGCGGCAGTCGAGCGCGGTTTGCTCAGTTGGCTGCAAGCACAGAATGCTGACGTCATCTGCCTGCAGGATACTCGTGCCTCCGCCTTTGAACTGGACGACCCAGCCTTCCAACTGGATGGCTACTTCCTTTATGCCTGCGATGCCGAAGTGCCCACCCAAGGTGGCGTGGCACTTTACTCGCGGTTGCAACCCAAGGCGGTAATCAGCGGCCTCGGCTTCGAGACAGCCGACCGCTACGGGCGCTACCTGCAAGCAGACTTCGACAAATTGAGCATCGCCACCCTGCTGTTGCCTTCGGGCCAGAATGGCGATGAAGACTTGAACCAGAAATTCAAGTTGATGGACGACTTCGGCAAGTACCTGGACAAGCAGCGCCGCAAGCGCCGCGAGTACATCTACTGCGGCTCGCTGTATGTGGCGCAGCAGAAGCTGGACATCAAGAATTGGCGCGACAGCCAGCAATCCCCCGGTTTCCTGGCGCCCGAGCGGGCCTGGATGGACGAGATTGTCGGCAACATGGGTTATGTCGATGCCCTGCGCGAAGTCAGCCGCGAAGGCGACCAGTACAGCTGGTGGCCGGATAACGAACAGGCCGAAATGCTCAACCTGGGCTGGCGGTTCGACTACCAGCTGCTGACCCCAGGCCTGCGGCGCTTCGTGCGCAGCGCACGCCTGCCACGCCAGCCGCGCTTCTCCCAGCATGCCCCGTTCATCGTGGATTATGACTGGACCTTGACCATCTGAACGGCCGAGGTACAAAAAAGCCGACCCTTCGAGGTCGGCTTTTTTACGTGTGCCTGATACGGCGCGGTGCAGGGGACCACGCCCCATCAGCCTGGTCAGTCAGCCAGGGCAGCTTTTTGCAGCTCGAACAGGTCAACCATGCCTTTCTGCGCCAGCGCGAGCATGGCATTGAGCTCTTCAGGCTGGAACGGCGCACCTTCGGCCGTGCCCTGCACTTCGATGAAACCACCAGTGCTGGTCATCACCACGTTCAGGTCGGTCTCGGCAGCCGAGTCTTCCAGGTAGTCCAGGTCCAGCACCGGCTCGCCCTGGTACATGCCTACCGACACGGCGGAAATCATGTGCTTGAGCGGGTCGCCGCCTTTCAGGCCGCCACGCTTCTTGACTACTTTCAGCGCGTCGACCAGGGCCACCATGGCGCCGGTGATGGACGCGGTACGGGTGCCGCCGTCAGCCTGGATCACGTCGCAGTCGACGTATAGGGTAATGTCGCCCAGCTTGGACATGTCCAGGGCGGCACGCAGCGAACGGCCGATCAGGCGCTGGATTTCCAGGGTACGGCCACCCTGCTTGCCTTTGCTCGCTTCACGCTGGTTACGCTCGCCGGTGGCGCGCGGCAGCATGCCGTATTCGGCGGTCAGCCAGCCTTGGCCTTGGCCCTTGAGGAAGCGCGGCACGCCATTTTCGACGCTGACGGTGCAGATCACCTTGGTGTCACCGAACTCGACCAGTACAGACCCTTCGGCGTGCTTGGTGTAGTTGCGGGTGATGCGGATCGAGCGGAGCTGATCGGCAGCGCGACCACTTGGACGTTTCATCTGGGATACCTGTACTGAGGAACGAAAACTGCCGAGCAGTATAAGACCTGTGATCATTTAATGCCCGAGTTGCGTGCATGCCGCGGCCGGCCCGAGCCGGAGAGGCGGCCCCGGGGAAACAATTTTCAGCCCAACGGTCGACATGCTGTAACAGCAATGGTTTGGGCGCCGGCCTGCCGGTGCGCTACAATCCTGCGCCTTTGCAGCCATCCGGCTCTTATCCCACTCTGCGAGGTACTCCCATGGTGCACAGCATGACCGCCTTCGCCCGCGTCGAAAGGGCGGGCACCCAGGGGACCCTCAGTTGGGAGCTGCGCTCGGTCAACCATCGCTACCTGGAACCGCACCTGCGCCTGCCGGAGGCTTTCCGCGACCTTGAAATCGCCGTGCGCGAAGCGCTGCGCCAGGGTATTTCCCGTGGCAAGGTGGAATGCACCCTGCGCTTTTGCGAAGTCACCAGCGGCAAGCCGCTGCAGGTTGACCGCGAACGCGCCGCGCAACTGGTGGCCGCCGCCGAGACCGTCGCCAGCCTGATCAAGCAGCCCGCGGCGCTGAACCCGCTGGAAGTATTGGCCTGGCCTGGCGTGCTGGTGGCCGATGCCGCCGACCCGCAGGCGCTGAACCAGGAAGCCATCGAGCTGTTCAACGAGGCACTCAAGGAATTGAAAGCCGGCCGCGACCGCGAAGGCAGCGAACTGGCGCGGCTGATCAACGAGCGCCTCGACGCCATGAGTGAAGAGGTCAAGACACTGCGTGCCCAAGTGCCGCACATGCTCGGCGTGCAACGCCAGAAGATCCTCGACCGCTTCGCCGACATGCAGGCCGAACTGGACCCCCAGCGCCTCGAGCAGGAAATGGTGCTGCTGGCCCAGAAAAGCGACGTGGCCGAAGAGCTCGACCGCCTGACCACCCACGTCACCGAGGTGCGCCGGGTGCTGAAAACCGGCGGCGCGGCGGGCAGGCGCCTGGACTTCCTGATGCAGGAACTCAACCGCGAAGCGAACACACTGGGCTCCAAGGCCTTCGACCCGCGCAGCACCCAGGCTGCGGTCAACCTCAAGGTGTTGATCGAGCAGATGCGTGAACAAGTGCAGAATATTGAGTAAGGCAAACCGCAGAATGAACCACAGCACCGGCACCCTTTATATCGTTTCCGCCCCTTCGGGCGCAGGCAAGACCAGCCTGGTCAAGGCCTTGATCGACGCCCAGCCGAACATCCGCGTCTCGGTCTCGCACACCACCCGCGCCATGCGCCCCGGTGAAGCAGATGGCGTGAACTACCACTTCGTCGACCGCGCCGAGTTCGTGCGCATGATCGAGCACGGTGATTTCCTCGAGCAGGCCGAAGTGTTCGGCAACCTCTATGGCACCTCTCAGAGTGCACTGCAGCGCACCCTGGACGAAGGCCACGACCTGATCCTGGAAATCGACTGGCAAGGTGCCCAGCAGGTGCGCAAGCTGATGCCGGCCGCCCGCTCCATCTTCATTCTGCCGCCGACTCAGCAGGCCCTGCGCCAGCGCCTGACCAACCGCGGCCAGGACAGCGACGAGATCATCGACGGGCGCATGCGCGAAGCCGTCAGCGAAATGAGCCACTACAACGAATACGACTTCGTGGTGATCAACGACGACTTCGCCACCGCGCTTGAAGACCTCAAGGCGATTTTCCGCGCCAACAAGCTGCAACTCGACCAGCAGCAAGGTCGGTTCACCGAACTATTGAGCCAATTGCTGGCTTAAATGAAGCTTTCCGCGCTGCGATAGGTTACCGTTGAGGTGTCTGCGCAGCGGCTGGACAGCCTGTTTGAAAATCAGCGCTTCCCTAAACGCTGGTGATTTTTTAAACTATCGAGTCCGCTCGCCCATCCGGGCTGCGCGCATACTGCATTTGCTACGAGGAAGACCATGGCCCGCGTAACCGTTGAAGACTGCCTAGAACACGTGGATAACCGTTTTGAGCTGGTCATGCTCTCTACCAAGCGTGCCCGTCAACTGGCAACCGGCGGCAAAGAGCCGAAAGTGGCGTGGGAAAATGACAAGCCCACCGTCGTAGCCCTGCGCGAGATCGCCGAAGGCCTGATCGACTATGCCGCTATCGCAGAAGCTGAAATCGTTGAAGACGAACCGCTGTTCGCAGCGTTCGAGGACGAGTCCAACGAGGCCGTCTAAGCCTATGCCTGGTCGACGTAGTACGGCGCGGGAATACAGCCTTCGGCAGGAGTCATCATGCCGAGCATAGACGCCCTCGCCGATCGCTTGTCGACCTACCTCGGCGCCGACCAGGTCAACCTGGTCCGCCGGGCGTATTTCTACGCCGAACAAGCCCACGACGGCCAGCGCCGCCGTAGCGGCGAGCCATACGTCACACATCCGCTGGCGGTGGCCAATATCCTTGCCGACATGCACATGGACCATCAGAGCCTGATGGCGGCCATGCTTCATGACGTGATCGAAGACACGGGTATTGCCAAGGAAGCGCTCTGTTCGCAGTTTGGCGAAACCGTGGCCGAACTGGTCGACGGGGTCAGCAAGCTGACCCAGATGAACTTCGAGACCAAGGCCGAGGCCCAGGCCGAGAACTTCCAGAAGATGGCCATGGCCATGGCACGCGACATCCGCGTGATCCTGGTCAAGCTCGCCGACCGCCTGCACAACATGCGCACCCTGGAAGTACTGTCCGGTGAGAAACGCCGGCGCATCGCCAAGGAAACCCTGGAAATCTACGCACCCATCGCCAACCGGCTGGGCATGCACAACGTGCGCGTCGAATTCGAGGACCTGGGTTTCAAGGCCATGTACCCCATGCGCTCGGCGCGCATCTTCCAGGCCGTCAAGCGCGCCCGTGGCAACCGCAAGGAAATCGTCCAGAAGATCGAGCAGTCCCTGGCCCATTGCCTGGCCGTGGACGGTATCGAAGGCGATGTCAGCGGCCGTCAGAAACACATCTACGGCATCTACAAGAAGATGCGCGGCAAGCGCCGCGCCTTCAACGAGATCATGGACGTCTATGCCTTCCGCATCGTGGTGGACAAGGTCGATACCTGCTACCGGGTGCTGGGCGCCGTGCACAATCTGTACAAACCGCTGCCGGGCCGCTTCAAGGACTACATCGCGATTCCCAAGGCCAACGGCTACCAGTCGCTGCATACCACGCTGTTCGGCATGCACGGCGTGCCTATCGAAATCCAGATCCGCACCCGCGAAATGGAAGAGATGGCCAACAACGGTATCGCCGCTCACTGGCTGTACAAGTCCAGTGACGACGAACAGCCCAAGGGCACCCATGCCCGGGCCCGCCAATGGGTCAAGGGCGTGCTGGAAATGCAGCAACGCGCCGGCAACTCCCTGGAATTCATCGAAAGCGTGAAGATCGACCTGTTCCCGGACGAGGTCTACGTGTTCACGCCCAAGGGCCGCATCATGGAGCTGCCAAAGGGCTCCACGGCGGTCGACTTCGCCTATGCGGTGCACACCGACGTGGGCAACAGCTGTATTGCCTGCCGCATCAACCGCCGCCTGGCACCGCTGTCCGAACCCCTGCAGAGCGGCTCCACGGTGGAAATCGTCAGCGCACCCGGCGCCCGACCGAACCCGGCCTGGCTCAACTTCGTGGTCACCGGCAAGGCGCGCACGCACATCCGCCATGCGCTCAAGCTGCAGCGCCGTTCCGAGTCGATCAGCCTGGGCGAACGCCTGCTGAACAAGGTGCTCAACGGCTTCGACAGCGCGCTTGAACGCATTCCCGCCGAGCGCGTGCAGGCCATGCTCACCGAGTACCGCCTGGAACAGATCGAAGACCTGCTCGAGGACATCGGCCTGGGCAACCGCATGGCCTACGTGGTGGCGCGGCGCCTGCTGGCCACTGAAGGCGAGCAACTGCCGAGCCCCGAAGGCCCGCTGGCCATTCGCGGTACCGAGGGCCTGGTGCTCAGCTACGCCAAGTGCTGCACGCCGATTCCGGGCGACCCGATCGTGGGCCACTTGTCCGCGGGCAAAGGCATGGTCGTGCACCTGGAAAACTGCCGCAACATCAGTGAAATCCGCCACAACCCGGAAAAATGTATCCAGCTTTCCTGGGCCAAGGATGTCACGGGCGAATTCAATGTCGAGCTGCGCGTGGAGCTCGAACATCAGCGCGGGCTCATCGCTCTGCTGGCCAGCAGCGTCAACGCCGCCGATGGCAACATCGAGAAGATCAGCATGGACGAGCGCGACGGCCGCATCAGCGTGGTTCAGCTGGTCGTCAGCGTTCACGACCGCGTGCACCTGGCTCGCGTGATCAAGAAACTGCGGGCACTGACCGGCGTCATTCGCATTACCCGGATGCGCGCGTAAGGCCACTGCCTTCACCTCTCTGCCAAGGAGTCATCAATGACCAAGACTGTTATCACCAGCGACAAGGCCCCGGCGGCTATCGGCACCTACTCCCAGGCCATCAAGGCGGGCAACACCGTCTACATGTCTGGGCAGATTCCGCTGGACCCCAAGACCATGGAACTGGTGGAAGGCTTCGAAGCCCAGACCGTGCAGGTGTTCGAAAACCTGAAGGCCGTGGCCGAGGCTGCTGGCGGTTCGTTCAAGGACATCGTCAAGCTGAACATCTTCCTGACCGACCTGAGCCACTTCGCCAAGGTCAACGAAGTCATGGGCCGTTATTTCGAACAGCCTTACCCGGCCCGCGCCGCCATCGGCGTGGCCGCACTGCCACGCGGTGCGCAGGTTGAAATGGACGCCATTCTGGTCGTCGAGTAAACCTTGACGGCGAGGCGCGCCCGCGCCTCGCCGGTCCCCTGCCCTATTTCCGGAAGGATTCCCCATGCGCCACGCGCTTGTCCTGCCGTTGCTGGCCGCGCTGCTCAGCGGCTGCGCCAGTCACAGCAATGTCGACCCCAGCGGGGTCTGGATCAACCAGCAAGTCATCGACGCCGCCGCCAAAGGCATCAGCCTGCGCCAGGCCATGCCGAAGAACGACCAACCGCTGGAATGGCAACTCAACAGCAAGGCCAACCAGGCCAGCTTCAGCAACGGCTTCGAAGTGGGCCAGGGCAACCTGCAACCGCTGGGCAAAGGCAAATGGACCGTGACCCTGTCGGGCTCGCTGACCGAAGACATGACCACCGTCAGCGATGACGAGCTGGAAGTGGCCGCGAACAAGGCTGGCCCCAAGCAGGTGTTCAACAAGCTGAAGACCACCGCCGAGCCTAATGCGCCCGTGGGCAGCAGCTTCGAGCGTGCGTTGTATGGCGCCTACATGGGCGGTGACTGGAAGATCGTCGAGGGCCCGGGCCAGGGCAGCGTCGTGCACTTCCTGGCCGATGGCCAACTGGCCGGCTTCCCCGGCGCCGACCGCTATGCACTGTGCCTGGCGGGCGACTGCGCCACCATGACCGGTGGCCAGGACAGCATGTGGATCGAGCGCAACAAACAGGGCGCGCCGTTCATCTTCAAGCGTGATGGCAAACAGCTGGAGATCTTCCAGGCGGTAAACCAGGCCCAGGCCGATGAAATGCCCCAGTTCAAGGCAGGTGAACGTCGCTGGTTGCTGAATAAGCAATAACCACTGCCTTCAAACCCTGCCCAACTCCCTGAGGGGCCGAGCTTCGCCCGGCCGCTCAGGGAACTGCGCAGGTTCAGCCGTTGAGAATGGCTTCATACCCCTCGCGATAACTGGGGTAGCGCGGCACCCAGCCCAATGCCCTCGCCTGGGCGTTGCTGCAACGCTTGTTGCCACTGCGCCGCAGTGTCGATTCTTCCCCCAGCTCCCGCACCGCCAGCCGCGCGCGCAACCAGTCCACCACCTCGGCCAAGGGCGCAGGCTTATCGTCGACGCCCAGATAACAGCCCGCCACCGGCATGCCCTGGGCATCCTTCATCAACAGGAAGGCAAGCAGCCCTGCGGCATCGTCACTGTGAATACGGTTACCGAACAAGGCCGGCTCATGAGGCACCCGGTACCCCTGGCGTACCTGCTGAAGCAGGCGCTCGCGCCCCGGCCCGTAAATGCCGGTCAAGCGCACCACAGTCGCCGGCCCGCTTTCCCTGGCCACTTGCTCGGCCTCCAGCATCAGGCGCCCGGAAAAAGCGACTGGCTCCGTGGGTGAATATTCATCGATCCACTCCCCCGCCGCCTGTGCATAGACACTGCTGCTGGAGACGAACAGCAGTCGGCGGGGCATCTGCCGGTTGCGCCTCAGCCAGCCAAGGACGCGCTTGAGCCCCTCAACGTAAGCGGCACGATACCCCGGCTCGTCATGCTGCTGGGCGGCGACGCAATACACCACATAGTCGATGGCACCCTGGGGCCAACTCGCCGGGCAGCCTGGCTCGGCCAGATCGCCGGCCACAGGAACAACTCCTGCGGGCAACCGCGCGACATCGCGGCGCAAGCCGAATACTTGCCACTGCTGCGCGAGCATCTGCCGGGCGAGGCGCCCGCCGACATCACCGCAGCCGACAATCAGAACGTTTGGGGCAGACATGGAAGTTCTCCCGAATCAAGACTTTAGGCTCATCCCGGTGGCCAAAATGCCACTAAACCCGGAAAAAGTTCACCGTATCGCTTTTGTTAACAAGAATTACTTGCAATAATAATCGCCCATTTTGTTCTCGGCCTGTTCTCGAGGCCTCGAAGGACATCAACTCAATTTCCTCTCAGGTCCGGCCAGCATGACTCAGAATCAACCTTCCGCTTCGCCAACCCGCACTCGCCCATGGCGTGGTATTGCCGCGCTGGTCATCGGCCTTGCGCTGACCCCGGCCGCTTTCGCGGATGAGCCAGCTGCCCAGGCCCACCAAACGGCTGCCGCCACTGCCGCTGCACCCGCTGCGCAGGACGCTGCGGTGCAACCGGTGGACGCCGCGGCTGCAACCCCGGTAGCCGATGAGCCTGCAGGTGAACCCGCCGTGGAAACCGGCTTCACGCTGGGCCATGACCTGTCGCCGTGGGGCATGTTCCAGAATGCCGACATTATCGTCAAAATCGTGATGATCGGCTTGGCTATCGCCTCCATCATCACCTGGACTATCTGGATCGCCAAAGGTTTCGAGCTGCTGGGCGCCAAGCGCCGGCTGCGTGGCGAGATCGCCCAGCTGAAAAAAGCCACCACCCTGGCGGCCGCGAGCGAATCGGCCAGCAAGCCGGGTACCCTGGCGCACTTGCTGGTGCATGACGCGCTTGAAGAAATGCACCTGTCCACCAACGCTCGCGAGAAGGAAGGCATCAAGGAACGCGTCAGCTTCCGCCTGGAGCGCCTGGTAGCGGCCTGCGGTCGCAACATGAGCAACGGCACCGGCGTACTGGCCACCATTGGTTCGACCGCGCCGTTCGTCGGCCTGTTCGGTACCGTGTGGGGCATCATGAACAGCTTCATCGGCATCGCCAAAACCCAGACCACCAACCTCGCGGTAGTAGCCCCCGGCATCGCCGAAGCGCTGCTGGCCACCGCACTGGGCCTGGTCGCCGCTATCCCGGCGGTAGTGATCTACAACGTCTTCGCCCGCTCCATCGCCGGCTACAAGGCTCAGGTTTCCGATGCGTCCGCCCAGGTACTGCTGCTGGTCAGCCGTGACCTGGACCACCAGCCTGGCGAGCGCAGCGCTCAGCCACACATGGTGAAGGTGGGTTAATCCATGGGTCTGCACCTCAACGAAGGTGGCGACGACCTCGCCGAGAACCACGAAATCAACGTCACGCCGTTCATCGACGTGATGCTGGTGCTGCTGATCATCTTCATGGTCGCAGCACCGCTGGCTACCGTGGACATCAAGGTCGACCTGCCCGCCTCCACCGCCAAGCCCGCGCCCAGGCCGGAAAAGCCGCTGTTCCTCAGCGTGAAGGCCGACCAGAGCCTGTACCTGGGCGATGACAAGGTTGACCGTACCCAACTGGGCCCGGTACTGGACGCCAAGACCAAGGGCAAGAAAGACACCACCATCTTTTTCCAGGCTGACAAGAGCGTCGATTATGGCGACCTGATGGAAGTGATGAACGCGCTGCGTACCGCCGGCTACCTGAAAGTCGGCCTGGTGGGCCTTGAGACGGTAGGGAAGAAATGATCACAGCGCGCCAAAAGCTGACGCGTTATGGCGGTAGTCTGGCGGTGGTGCTGGGGGTTCATGCCCTGGCCATCGCCCTGGCGCTCAACTGGCATTCGCCGCCACCGCCGGAAATGCCGCCGCAGGCGATGATGGTGGAACTGGCGCCGGTACCGGAGCCAGCACCGCCACCGCCGCCAAAGGTAGTCACGCCACCGACGCCACCCACACCGGTTGAAGAACTGCCGCTGCCGAAACTGGCCGAGGCACCAAAACCAACCATCGCGATTCCCAAGCAGGAAAAGCCCAAACCCAAGCCCAAGCCACAGCCGCCCAAGCCTGAGAAGAAGCCGGAACCGCCCCAGGAAACGCCACCGTCGGAAAAAGTCGTGGACACCGCACCCGCGAAGGAATCGGCACCCAAGGCACCGGTCGCGCAGCCTCAGTTGCCGTCCAACAGCAATGCCCTGCCCAACTGGCAAGGTGACCTGCTGCGCCACCTGGCCAAGTTCAAGCGCTACCCCGAGGACGCGCGTCGCCGTGGCCTGCAGGGTGTGAACCGTCTGCGTTTCGTGGTGGATGGCGAGGGTAAGGTGCTGTCGTTCGAGCTGGCGGGTGGCTCCGGTAGCGCGGCGCTGGACCGTGCCACACTGGAAATGATCCGCCGGGCACAGCCGTTGCCGCCACCGCCCAAGGAACTGCTGAACAACGGCAGCCTGGAAGTGGTCGCACCGTTCGTCTACTCGCTGGACAAAAGATGAATATCTGTTTCTGACATACAGATGCAACCTTGATAACGTGCGTCTATCGATTGCAGCCGCTATGCTGGGCTCGCAACTTCATGGACGCACGTTATGACTCTCACAGAATTGCGCTACATCGTCACCCTCGCCCAGGAGCAGCATTTTGGCCATGCCGCCGAGCGCTGCCACGTCAGCCAACCGACCTTGTCGGTGGGGGTCAAGAAACTCGAAGATGAACTGGGTGTGCTGATTTTCGAGCGCAGCAAGAGTGCCGTGCGCCTCACCCCGGTAGGCGAAGGCATCGTCGCCCAGGCGCAAAAGGTGCTGGAACAGGCCCAGGGCATTCGTGAGCTGGCCCAGGCCGGCAAGAACCAACTGACCGCGCCCCTGAAAGTCGGTGCCATCTACACCGTCGGCCCTTATCTGTTCCCCCACCTCATTCCGCAACTGCACCGGGTGGCACCGCAGATGCCGTTGTACATCGAGGAAAATTTCACTCACATCCTGCGCGACAAGCTGCGCAATGGCGAACTGGACGCAGTGATCATCGCCCTGCCGTTCAACGAGGCCGATGTACTGACGTTGCCGCTGTACGACGAGCCGTTCTACGTGCTGATGCCCGCCGGGCACCCATGGACCCACAAGGAAACCATCGACGCCTCGCTGCTGAACGACAAGAGCCTGCTGCTGCTCGGTGAAGGTCACTGTTTCCGCGACCAGGTGCTCGAGGCATGCCCTACCCTGGTCAAAGGTACCGAGGGCGCCAAGCACACGACGGTGGAGTCAAGCTCCCTGGAAACCATTCGCCACATGGTCGCCTCCGGCCTGGGCGTCTCGATACTACCGCTGTCAGCGGTGCACAGCCACCATTACGCCCCCGGCGTGATCGATGTCCGGCCGCTGACCCCGCCATCGCCATTCCGCACCGTGGCCATTGCCTGGCGCGCCAGCTTCCCGCGGCCCAAAGCCATCGAAATCCTGGCCGACTCCATCCGCCTGTGCTCCGTTGCCAAGCCAACCCCGTTGAGTAAAGTAGCGACATGACCGAGCTGTCCCAGGTATCGGTTACCGCCCTCAAGGGCATCGGCGAGGCCATGGCCGAGAAATTGACCAAGGTGGGCCTGGAGAACCTTCAGGACGTGCTGTTCCACCTGCCGCTGCGCTATCAGGACCGCACTCGCGTGGTGCCTATTGGCGCCCTGCGCCCCGGCCAGGACGCGGTGATCGAGGGTGTGGTCAGCGGCGCCGACGTGGCCATGGGCAAGCGCCGCAGCCTGCTGGTGCGCCTGGGCGACGGGACGGGCTCGTTGAGCCTGCGCTTCTACCATTTCAGCAATGCCCAGAAAGAAGCCCTCAAGCGCGGTACCCACCTGCGCTGCTATGGCGAAGCGCGCCCTGGCGCCTCGGGCCTGGAAATCTACCACCCCGAATACCGCGCCCTGACCGGCGACGAACCGGTGCCCGTGGAACAGAACCTCACGCCCATCTACCCCACCACCGAAGGCCTGACCCAGGCACGCCTGCGGCAGCTGTCGCAACAGGCCCTGGCCATGCTGGGCCCGCGGAGTCTGCCAGACTGGCTGCCGCCGGAACTGGCCCGTGAACACCAGCTGGCGCCGCTGGACCAGGCCATCCGTTACTTGCACCATCCGCCGCCAGACGCCGACCTCGAAGAGCTCGCCGTGGGCCATCACTGGGCCCAGCACCGCCTGGCGTTCGAGGAACTGTTGACCCACCAGCTGTCCCAGCAACGCCTGCGCGAAAGCCTGCGGGCCTTGCGCGCGCCGGCGCTGCCCAAGGCCAAGCGCCTGCCGGCACAGTACCTGGCCAACCTGGGTTTCAAGCCAACGGGCGCGCAGCAGCGGGTGGGCAAGGAAATTGCCTACGACCTCAGCCAACGCGAACCCATGCTGCGCCTGGTGCAGGGCGACGTGGGCGCCGGCAAGACAGTGGTCGCGGCGCTGGCGGCTTTGCAGGCGCTTGAGGCCGGCTATCAGGTGGCCCTGATGGCGCCCACCGAAATTCTCGCCGAACAGCATTTCATTACCTTCAAACGCTGGCTCGAACCTCTGGGCATCGAAGTGGCGTGGCTCGCCGGCAAGCTCAAGGGCAAGGCCCGGGTTGCCGCCCTGGAGCAGATCGCCAGCGGCGCCCCCATGGTGGTCGGTACCCACGCGCTGTTTCAGGAAGAGGTGAAATTCGCCAAGCTGGCCCTGGTGATCATCGACGAACAGCACCGCTTCGGCGTGCAGCAGCGCCTGGCGCTGCGCCAGAAAGGCGTGGGAGGACGCATGTGCCCGCACCAGTTGATCATGACCGCCACACCCATCCCGCGCACGCTGGCCATGAGTGCCTACGCTGACCTGGACACGTCGGTCCTGGACGAACTGCCCCCCGGCCGCACCCCGGTCAATACCGTGCTGGTGGCCGACAACCGGCGCGTAGAGGTGGTCGAGCGGGTGCGCGCCGCCTGCGCCGAGGGCCGCCAGGCCTATTGGGTATGCACCCTGATCGAAGAGTCGGAAGAGCTGACCTGCCAGGCCGCCGAAACGACCTTCGAGGAGCTGACCAGCGCCTTGGGCGAACTGCGCGTCGGCCTGATTCACGGGCGCATGAAGCCCGCCGAGAAAGCCGAGATCATGGCCCTGTTCAAAGCCGGCGAATTGCAACTGCTGGTGGCAACCACCGTGATCGAGGTGGGGGTCGACGTGCCCAATGCCAGCCTGATGATCATCGAGAACCCCGAACGGCTTGGCCTGGCGCAACTGCACCAGTTGCGTGGCCGCGTCGGCCGTGGCAGCGCCGCGAGTCACTGCGTGCTGCTGTACCACCCGCCCCTGTCGCAGATCGGCCGCGAGCGCCTGGGTATCATGCGTGAAACCAATGACGGCTTCGTGATCGCAGAAAAAGACCTGCAGTTGCGCGGCCCCGGCGAGATGCTCGGTACCCGCCAGACAGGTTTGCTACAGTTCAAGGTAGCCGACCTGATGCGCGACGCCGATCTGCTTCCAGCCGTACGAGAAGCGGCCCAGACACTGCTCTCGCAATGGCCGGCACACGTCGACCCGTTATTGGAACGCTGGCTCCGGCATGGCCAACAATATGGACAGGTTTGAAAAAAGACTTGGCACGACCGAACCAGCTTGCAGCGCAAGCTGGGTATACTGTCGGCCATGTAGGAATATGGATACAGACCATGACTGAAGTTGCCCTGGACACCGCGACCCCCCACACCCCGTCTGTCATTCAGGATATGCTGGGGAAGCTGGGAATCAGTTATCGCGAGGTGCTCGACCACCCGCACCTGAACCCTGCGCGCAAGGTCCAGGCGGTGCTGCTCAACGACGCCGTTGGCGCACTGATGGTGCTGTTCCCGCAGAATCAGCTGCTGGACCTCGACCGCTTGGCCGAACTCACCGGCCGCAAGCTGACCGCGGTGCCGCTGGACCGCATGACGCGAATGCTGGCCAAGCACGACCTCAAGCAATTGCCCGACCTGCCAACGCTCACCAGCTCGCCGTGCTTGTACGACGAAAGGCTGGTGGAAGAGAGCGACCTGCTGGTGAATTCGGGGGAGCCGGGCCTGTGGCTGGAGATCGGCCGCGACGACTTCAGGAAGGTACTGAACAAGGCCAGCGCCGGCAATTTCGGCGTGCTGCTGACCAGCATACGCCCCAACCTCAACCGCCCCGACGATGACCGCAAGGAAATCACCCAGGCCGTTCAGGTGTTCACCGCGCGGCGTATCCAGCAACGACTGGAGGCCACCATCGAGATTCCGCCCCTGGCGGAAACCGCGCAGAAAATCATCAAACTACGGGTGGACCCCAACGCCACCATCGACGATATCACGGGTGTGGTCGAAACAGACCCGGCGCTGGCGGCACAGGTGGTCAGTTGGGCGGCATCCCCCTACTACGCGTCGCCCGGCAAGATTCGCTCGGTTGAAGACGCCATCGTCCGCGTGCTGGGTTTCGACCTGGTCATCAACCTGGCCCTGGGCCTGGCGCTGGGCAAGACCCTGAGCCTGCCCAAGGACCAGCCGCAGCACGCCACGCCCTACTGGCAGCAGTCGATCTATACCGCCGCCGTCATCGAAGGCCTGACCCGCGCCATTCCTCGGGCACAGCGGCCCGAAACCGGGCTGACCTACCTGGCCGGCCTGCTGCACAATTTTGGCTACCTGCTGCTGGCCCATGTGTTCCCGCCGCACTTCTCGCTGATCTGCCGCCACCTGGAGGTCAACCCGCACCTGTGCCACAGCTACGTGGAACAGCACCTGCTCGGCATCACCCGCGAGCAGATCGGCGCCTGGCTGATGCGGTTCTGGGACATGCCCGACGAGCTGGCCAACGCCCTGCGCTTCCAGCACGACCCTGGCTACGATGGCGACTACGCCCAGTACCCCAACCTGGTATGCCTGGCGGTGCGCCTGTTGCGCAGCCGCGGTATCGGCTCGGGGGCCGACGAGGGCATTCCCGATGAACTGCTGGAGCGTCTGGGGCTGAGCCGTGAAAAGGCCGAGGATGTGGTCACCAAGGTGCTGGACGCCGAGGTGATGCTGCGCGAACTGGCGGCGCAGTTCAACCAGCACTGACGCCTGTCAATGCTGCGGGAGCTGGCCTGCCAGCTCCCGGAAACACAGCGGCTGCGACAGGTCGTTGGGCAGAACCCGCTTCACTTCTTCGGCTTCAGGTATTTCATGATGCCCTGGAACCAGATCACCAGGGCCGGGTTGCCCTTGATCTGGATGGTCTTGTCCTGGATACCCTGCATGAAGGCCAGTTGCTTGTTCTTGGCCTGCAGCGTTTCATAACCGAACGCCGCGTCCTTGAACGCGATCGCGAAGGCCGGGGCGTCCACCTTGCCACCTTTGCTGGTAATGCGCATATCCTTGACGATGAAGTGCCTGGCCACCTTGCCATCCAGCGTCTGCAACTGAAATACCAGGTCGCGGTCCTTGAGTTGCTGAGCGAACGCCGGGTTCCTGCGACTGGCCCGTGCCATCAACAGCCCCATGGCCCAAAGCAAAAAGCGAAACTTCATGTACACGCCTCGAAAAAGAAGTGGATGACGATCGCGGCAGTTTACCGAGATCCTGCACAATCACCATATAAAACCCACCAGCTCGCGGACATCGCTGATTTTACTCGCTTTTAGCGGCTCAAACCGTGACATCGCCGGCTGTCTAAGCCCGCAACAAACTGCGCCCGCCCCCACCTTCCATTGTCCCGGCAACTCCGTCACGATAAGCACGCGAACTCTGGTCGCACCCTTCCCTCGTGAGCACCACGCAGGGAAGACCTCACGGGTTTGACAGGCATTAGTGGGACCACTAGCCTTTTTTCGGATCCCACACATATTTTGTGACAATTATGATCAGGTAAGCCAATCGTGACAGCCAAAAAGCCGTTGAGCTCCATTCTGGTCAGCGAGCAGGTGCCCGCCCATCTTGCTCGCTCGGTCATCGAGGAAAAATTGCGCAGTGCAATCGTGGACGGCCGACTGCCGGCGGGCACCGCGGTACGACAACAGGAACTGGCAACGCTGTTCGGCGTCAGCCGAATGCCAGTGCGCGAAGCACTGCGTCAGCTCGAAGCCCAGGGACTGCTCAAGGTTGTCATGCACAAAGGCGCCGTGGTGGCGCCGCTGGTCGACGAGGACGCCGCTGAAACCTACGACTTGCGCCTGCTGCTGGAAACCGAGGCCCTGCGCCAGTCGGTTCCCAACCTGACCGAGGCGCACCTTGCCGAGGCGCGGTACTGCATCGACCAACTCGATACCGAGACCAATCCGGCCGAACTCGGCCGGCTGAACCGCCTTTTTCACATGGCACTGTATGCCGGCGCGAACAACAGCAAGCTGCTGCGAATGATCGAGCAGGAGCTCAACCAGGAAGAGCGCTTCCTGCGTTTTCACCTGTCTTCCATGGGCCTTGGCAAACCTACCCAGGATGATCACATCGCCTTGGTGGACGCGGTCCAGGAGCGCAACGTGGAGCTGGCCGTGAGCATATTGCAACAGCATCTGGCCAATGCTTCGCATACTATTCGCCACTACCTCGAAACCCGCGCCTCGGCATAACCGCGCTGGGCGAGGCTGCCCGTCAAGGGCAACCCATGCTGATGTTCGCGGCCTGCTCCCCCAGGCCACGGACCCACGGCGTTCCGACCGCCCGGCGCTTCATGAACCGCACTCACTTATCACGCTCTTTGCCCAGGAATGCGCTCATTCCCGGGTGAGTGCCGTCGCCCGCATCCTCGCCCTCCTCCTCGACTTCATGTCCTGATACCGCGCGCCGATGGAAAATCGGCTTTTTAGCGCACACTCTTGCACTGGCCAATGGCCGTGAATGGTTCTGTTCAAGTAACGGATCATCACATCGTCACCCACGCAGGAGCGTAAACCACGGGCACCGCCCTGAATCAATAAAGACAGCAGCCACCCACCTATTTGAGTGCTCTGAGTGAGGCATTCACTCATTTTTATTTATTTTGACTATAAAACGTCGAAAGGGGAGCACTTGCGCCTCTAAAACTTGCTGCGCTTGTTTTAGCGAACCCCTATTTCCATTAAAAACATAACTTATTGTTTTTTAACGATTTTATTTGAAATACAGATAAAACCTGGTCTAACTTGATTAGCACTGGCGGGGCAGTTACCCGGCAGCCAACGCTGCAAAAGGCATAAGTTTATATCCGACCAGACACGGTACGGAATTGTTCAAGCAGCACGCAAAGCGATAGCCAGAAGTTTCAACTCATCGTTAATAACTTTAAGGAAGCGCCATGACCTTTCAAATTGATGTGCTCGTACAAAAGAAAAACCAACTGAGTGCCCACCCGATATTTGGCGAAATCAATTCACTGCCCGTATTACAGCGTTTCATGGAAACCCATGTATTCGCGGTATGGGACTTCATGTCATTGACCAAGCGCCTGCAACGGGAGCTCACTTGCGTGAACCTGCCGTGGCTGCCCCCGACCGATGCCAAGGCGGCACGGTTGATCAACGAAATCGTACTGGGCGAAGAATCGGATGAGCGCCTGAACAATGGGCACTACAGCCATTTCGAACTCTATCTCGATGCAATGCGCGAGATAGGCGCCGATACCGGCCCCGTCCAGCAGTTCGTGGCCCTGCAGGCCGAGGGCGTGCACTACCGGACCGCCCTGCAGAGCGTTAATACCGACCCTGCGGCTATCCATTTCGTGACTGACACGCTGGAAACCGCCCTGCATGCCCCCGCCCATGCCGTGGCCGCGGCCTTCCTGCACGGTCGGGAAAGCGTGATCCCCCAGATGTTCCAGCGCCTGCTGGATGACTGGGGTATCACCGAACACCAGGCCCCCACCCTTTGCTATTACCTGCAGCGCCACATTGAAGTCGACTCCGATGACCACGGCCCCGCCGCCCAGTCACTGCTGGACCGCCTGACCGGCGGCGACCCTCAGCGCCTGGCCGAAGCACACGAAGCCGCCATCGCTGCCATCGACAGCCGCATGGCCCTGTGGGACCGGCTGCGCGTCAGCATGAAAGCCGGGGCCGAGGTGAATGCATGAACGCCGCCGACTACCGCTCATTCGCTGACGCGTGGGAAGACCGCGCCACCATTCGCACCCGTCCGCGACGGCGTGTGGAAGACGACGAGCGCCTGATCTACCCCCTCAGCCGCCAGCCGCTGGTGCTGGGTGCCACGTTTCTGCGGGAGTGCCCGCACCAGCGCGATTTCGCCCTGGTGCAAAGCCTCTACAAATTCATTCATGACGTGGTGATTTTCGAGACTGAAATCGTCAACCGAACGGCCAGCAGCATCGCCCGCGGCCGCTTTCCCCTCGACTACCCCTTTGCCTGCCGCTACGACGCGATGACCGTGGTCGTGGATGAGGACTACCACGCACTGGTGGCCATGGACTTCATGCAGCAGACCATCGAACTGACCGGCATCGAGCCCATTGCCCTGCCCGCCGAGATCGAGCTCAGCAGGGCGATACCAGCGGCGCTGGCGCAGGTACCAGCGGCACTGCGGCCAGCGGCGGAACTGATCTGCGTGGCAATCGCCGAGAACACCCTGACCAACGATGTGGCTGCGTTCGCCCGCGACGACACGGTCAAGGACTCGGTCAAGGGCCTGATGGCCGACCACCTGCTGGATGAGGGTCGCCACTCGACCTTCTGGACGAGGCTGGTGCGCATCTACTGGCAAGGCGCCTGCGCCAGCGACCGGGCAGCGATGGCCAGGATGCTGCCAGTGTTTATCGAACGTTATTTGACCAATGACATCCAGAAAGCCTTTGACCTGGCCTTGATCGAGCACCTGCACCCCGACCCGGCCGTGCGCCGGGTCCTGGGCGAAGAAGCCCAGAGCCTGGCATTTCCGATCAATGCTCAACACCCGCTGCTGGGCAACATCCTGCGCTTTTTCAAAGGCAGTTCGATGCTCGACAGCCCTTGCGTAAGCGATTCCCTGGCTGCCTACCTGGCTTGATTCAAGGAGAAGACAATGAGACGTCTGCAGATCATCCTGTATGGTTCCAGCCGTGCCTTGCACGCACTGGGCACGGTACTGCAAGAGTATGGGCACCAAGTAAGCCCAACCTGTGAACAGCCCGATGTGCTCATCGAGGACGGCAGTGGCCAGGCCCTTCCGGCTACCCCGCCTCGCTGCCTGCACCTGGGTTTGCGCCTGTGCCTGGAGCCGGGCAGCGGCAATCTTCCCCGGGTGCAATGGCAATGCTGGGCCGGCACGGCCCAGGCGCAGCGCCTGGTCATCTGCCAGGCGCTGGCGGCAGCGACGTCGGGCAACGGCGAAGCACTGCGCGCCGGCGTCGAGCAAAGCCTGCTGGAGCGCATGAGCCTGGAGATCACCCGCTTTTCCCGCGACCCGCAGCACTTCGCCCAGCGCGCCGTGTGCGACGCAGCAGGGCTGGGCCGGCAACAAGGCCTCGATGCAATCGAACCCCTGGCGTTCGAACATCGCCTGAACCAGAACAACGCGCCACACCTGCTGGATGAACAACTGCCGTCGCTGCTGGAGCAGTTGCACGCCAGCCTGCGCCTGAATACCGGGCGCACGGCGCTGCAACTGGCCGACAGGGTGGTGAGTTACGGCCAGTTGCAGCAGCAGGCGGCAGCGATTCGTGCCGCCCTGCCGGCAGGCGGAGGGGTGATCGGTGTGTGCCTGGAAAAGTCGGTCGAACTCTACGCCAGCCTGCTGGCGGTTCTCGGCAGCGGTGCCGTGTACCTGCCGATGGACCCCAGTCATCCCCCGCAGCGCCTGCGCGCCATTGCTGAAAATGCGCAGGCCAGCCTGTTGTTGCATAGCGGGCCAGCGCCGTTCAGCCTCGACGGCATGCAGGCGCTGCGGGTGGACGATATCAAACCTGCCGCTCCCGGCAGCCACTGGTTCGACCAACCCGTACAAGGGCAGTCACCCGCGGTGGCCGTCTACACCTCCGGCACCAGCGGGCAGCCCAAGGGCGTGCTGCTCAGCCATGCCAACCTCAACCACTTCCAGGCCTGGTACCGGGGGCACGTGGAACTCACCCACAACAGCCGTGTGCTGCAATTCTCCACCATTGGTTTCGATGCCTCGCTGCTCGACATGCTGCCCACCTTCGCCGCGGGAGCGACACTGGTCGTACCCACCCCGGACCAGCGCCGCGACCCCGCGCAATTGATCGAACTGCTCAATGCCCAGGCAGTCAGCCACGCGTTCCTGCCCCCCGCCCTGCTGAGCATTCTGCCGCCCACAGCGCCACTGGCCTTGCGGCACCTGATCACGGGGGGTGACGTGTGCGAGCCGGCGGTGCTGGCGAACTTCGCCGGCCGCTGCCAGTTCCACAACATCTACGGCCCGACCGAAACCACGGTGCTTGCCACTACCCGGCGCATGCACGTTGGCGACAACCCGCGGCAGATCGGTGGGCCGATCGCCAATACCCAGCTGCTGATCCTCGATGACCAGGGCTGGCCGGTCGCTGACCACACACCAGGCGAGCTCTACATAACCGGTGCCGGTGTGGGCCTGGGTTACCTCAACAACCCGCAACTGAGCGCCGAGCGCTTCGTCACCCTGAACCTTCCCGATGGGCGTAGCGTGGCGGCCTACCGCACTGGAGACATCGGCCAATGGGCTGAACAGGGCATCGTCCTGAGTGGGCGGCGTGACAACCAGGTGAAGATCCGTGGTTTTCGGGTCGAACCGGAAGAAGTGGAATACTGCCTGCGTGCCAGTGGCCAGTTCGCCCAGGTAGCCGTGGCCGTCGACCCACAACACCGGCTACTGGCCTTCGTCGCCCAGCCCCGGGCAGGTGACGGGCAGGCGCTGGCCAACCTGCAGGCCCATGCCCAGGCCCACCTGGCCGACTACATGCGGCCACTGCACTACACCGAACTGACCGTGCTGCCCGCCACCGCCAATGGCAAGGTCGACCGCCGAGCCCTGCTCACCCTGCCTCAAGCCCACGCCCAAGCCCACGAAAGGCCGGCCAATGCCACCGAAACCCAACTGCTGGCCCTGTGGAGCGAACTGCTGGAATTGCCTGCCGAGGCCATCGGCACTGATCACAGCTTCTTCAACCTGGGCGGCCACTCCATTTTGCTGTCGCAGATGCTGGTACAGATCCGTGAGCGTTTCGGCACGGGCATTCCGATCAACCGCTTTATCGAGCAGCCCACCCTCAAGCGTCTTGCCGAACTGATCGATGGCGTCGAGGACCAGCTGCGCCAGGTCAGCCCACGGGCACTGGCCGATGCATTCCGCGAACTGAACCTCACACCCTTGCCCGTCGAACACATGGGCGACGTGCACAAGGTCATCGTCACCGGGGCGAACAGCTTTCTGGGCGTGCACATCGTCCAGGCCCTGTTGGCGTGGGGGGCCAGCGAGGTCGCCTGCCTGGTCAGGGCCCAACCGGGGCTCAGCGCCAGCGAGCGTTTCCAACAGGCGCTGGTGGAGAACCGGCTGGAACACCTTGACCTCAGCAGGGTGCGGGTACACGCCGCCGACATCACCCAACCGCGATTGGGGCTGAGCGACGCGTTGTACGAAGAAATCGACGCCCACTACGGCGCGCTGATTCATAACGCAGCGCAGGTCAACCACGTGCTGGATTACGAAGCGCTGGCCGCCACCAACGTCGAGCCGGTGTTCCATTGCCTGCGCCTGTGCGAAGGGCGGCGCAAGAAGATCTTCAACTTCGTCTCCACCCTATCGGCCTCCAGCGTTGTCGACGTCAACGGTAACGTGCTGGAAGAACCGCCGGCCGATACCCCGCCCATCTACATTCGCAATGGCTACAACCTGTCGAAATGGGTAGCCGAGCGAATTATTCAGCGCGCCCGGGAGGCCGGGGTGTGGGCCAACCTCTACCGGCCCGGAAACATCACCTTCAACAGCCGCACCGGGGTCTGCCAGCCCCACAAGAACCGCCTGATGCTAATGCTCAAAGGCTCGCTGCAACTGGGCCAGGTGCCAGCGCTGGACCTCAACTTCGACCTGATGCCGGTGGATTTCCTCGCGCGCTTCCTGGCCTTCCACGCCAGCCGCTACCAACCGGCGCGGGCGGTGTTCAACCTGCACAACCCTGAACCGCTGAGCTGGGCCAGTTATGTGGATGCCTTTCGCGAAGCGGGCCGGGACTTCGAGCTCGTCAGCGTGGCCCAGTGGCAACGGCAACTGGGGCGCGTGGACGCCGACAACGCCCTGTTCGGGGTGCTGGGCTTCTATCTGGATGGCTTCGAGGAAGACATCGGCGACATCTCGCGCATCGACCATGGCAATGCCCGCAGCGGCGTGCAACGCATGGGCGAGCGCTACCCCAGCAAGACTCCGGCGCTACTGCGCAAGGGTTGCGCGTACCTGAAAGAAATCCAGTTCATCTGAACAACCCTACCCAAGGAGAAACACCATGAACGCACTGACCCCCGATACCCTTGTACGCAACCCTCAGGGCTGCACCGTCACCGCCGCGGTCAACATCGCCGCGCCCGCCGACAGCGTCTGGAAAGTAGTGGGCAACTTCGCCGGTTTCGATAAATTCATACCGGCCCTGGAACGCATCGAAATGACCGGCAGCGGCGTGCGCTCGGTTCGCAAGAAGTTCTTTCGCGACGGCGAGAACATCGTCATCGAGCAACTCAACAGCCACGATGACCAGGCCCGCCGCATGACCTGGAGCCTGATCTACACCACCCTGAACATCGGCAACCTGTGGGCAGCCATGGAGGTCACGGCCAAACCTGACAACACCAGCGAAGCAAAATGGACCATCCAGGGCGAGCCCTGGGAGGGCGGCGCCCAGGCCCTGCCGGCTTTCGAGGCGTTCCTGCAAGGCTTCGCCGATGACGCCATGAACAATGTGCGCAACCTGTTCAGCTAACCCGAAGCTCTAACCCTGTGGGACCGGTTGGCCACCCAACCGGTCCCACACCCCAGCCTGTGTGTAGCCAGTGTTGCAAAATGTACAAGGCTTCATGAAAATAAGACTAATTATCATTCATGCAGTCTTGCGCGGCGCATCCCATGTCCTCACAAGAATTCGCCGTGGGTTCGCTCTACCGCGCCCATCACGGCTGGCTCAACACCTGGCTGCGCAGCCACCTGGGCAACGCGGCCGATGCCGCGGACCTGGCCCAGGACACCTTCCTGCGCCTGCTGCAACGCACTGAACGCCTTGAACTGAGCGCCCCCCGTGCGTTCCTGCGCACTATCGCCCGGGGCTTGGTGATCGACCATTGGCGCCGCGAAGAACTGCACCGCGCCTACCTGGAAACCATCGCCCTACTGCCCGCCGCCGAAGCTCCGAGCCTGGAAACCCGCGCCTTGCTACTGGAGTTGCTGGAACATATCGCGCGCCTGCTGGACGGGCTCAAGCCCAAGGTGCGCAAAGCCTTCCTGCTATCCCAGTGCGAAGGCATGCCCCACAAGGATATCGCCGCGCAATTGGGCGTGTCCCTGCGCTCGGTGGAGCGCTATGTGGCCGATGCCCTGTTCCATTGCTACCTGCTGCGCTATGAACAGTGACCACGGCGGCCCTGCGCCAGACCCGCAGATGGTGCGCCAGGCCATCCACTGGATGCTGCGCCTGCACAATGACGGCGGTAACGCCCGGGTACAGCGCCAATGCGCCACGTGGCGCGCGGCAGACCAGCGTCATGAGCTGGCCTGGCAGCGCATTCAGTCGCTGACCCAGGAAGTGGCCGGCCACTACCGCGCCGTACCCGGTGCCGGCCTGGCCCTGGAAAACAGTGCCCAGCGCCTTGGCCGGCGCCAAGCCTTGAAATTGCTGGGTGTGGTTGCCCTGGTGGGCGCCGCCGGGTGGCTGGGCAAAGACCTGGAACAATGGCAGCAGTGGTCATCGGATTACGCGACCGGCTTCGGCGAACGCCGCACATTTACCCTGCCGGACGGCTCGCAGCTGCAGCTCAATACCCGCAGCGCCGTTGACCTGCGCTTCAGCGCGCAACAACGCCTGCTCAGCCTCAAGCACGGTGAAATACTGCTGGCCTGCCAGCCAGACCCGCAAGGCCGGCCGTTGCGGGTCAACAACCGTGATGGCCTGTTCGAAGCCTCCCAGGGGCGCTTCGCCCTTCGCCAACAGGACGGCTGCACCCGCCTGAGCGTCGCCCGCGGTCAGGTGGCCATCTACCCGGCCTCAGGCGGCGCGCTGGCCTGGGCGCAAGCAGGCCAGAGCTGGCAAGTCGATAGCGCCGGCGCGCGGCAGGTCGCCGTGCCGGAGATGGACTTGGGCGCCTGGGCCGACGGTCTGATCGTGACCCGCGACATGCGCTTGCAAGCCTTCCTCGAAGAAGTGGGCCGCTACCGCCATGGCTACCTCAGTTGCGCCGCGGACATCGCCGGGCTGCGGCTGTCGGGGGTGTTTCGTCTGGACGACACCGACAAGCTCCTGGCCCTGCTGCCCCAGACCCTGCCCGTGCGGCTGCATACCCGCACCCGCTATTGGGTGCGCCTGGAAAGGTCGGTGTAGCCTCCCCAAGCCCCATGCCAGCCACTGCCTTCATGGCAGCTCGGTGCTGAATGGGGCGATGGCCCCTCGACTATTTTGGCGGGTTTCGCCGGCCCGTTCGGCTTGGACAGTAATTAACCCGTTCAAGCCCCACGTTTCGGAACCGCATCATGACCGGCAAGACCCCATCGCTTCCGCTTTCCCTGCCCAGCGCCGTGCGCGCCGCATTGCTGTCTACCGCCCTTGGCCTGGGCACCCTGCCCCTGGCAGCCCAGGCAGCCGCAGCCCCGGACGCACAGGCCGCCGCCCGTCCCTACGACGTAGCCGCCGGACCGCTGGGCGAAGCCCTCAATCAGTTTGCTCGCCAGGCCGGCATCACCTTGGCCGCCACCCCCGCGCAAACTCAGGGCAAACAGAGCCCGGGCCTGCACGGCACGTTCAGCGTCGCCCAGGGCTTGAACGCCCTGCTGGCCGGCAGCGGCCTGCAGGCCAGCAGCAGCGACGGCACCAGCTTCGTGGTCCAGGACACCCAGGACCAGGCCATGGCGTTGCCTTCCACCGACGTACGCGGCTTTGCCCTGGGTAACGCACTGGGCAGCATGGACGGCTACAACGCCACCCACAGCCAGATCGCCACCAAGACCAGTACTGCCTTGCTAGAAACGTCGCAAAGCGTCTCGGTCGTCACCCGCCAGCAAATGGACGACCAAGGCTCCCAGACCGTCGCCCAGACCATGCGCTACACCCCTGGTGTGCTGACCAACCCCTATGGCGCCACGCATCGCTATGACTACGTGGCCATGCGCGGCTTCAACGATGGCTCGGTGGACAACATCTACATCGATGGCCTCAAGTCCATGGGCGACAGCGGCACCTACAGCACCATGCAGATCGACCCCTACTTCCTGGAGCGGGTCGACATTCTCAAAGGCCCTTCATCGGTGCTCTACGGGCGCAGTTCCCCCGGTGGCCTGGTGGCACTGACCAGCAAAAAGCCGCTGTACGAGCCCTATCACGAGATACAGGCCACCGTCGGCACCCAGGGCCAGCATGGCGTGGGCTTTGACTTCAGCGGCCCGGTGGATGACGACAAGCGCATTGCCTACCGCGTGACGGGCCTGACTCACGAGTCCGACACGCAGTTCGACCACAACGAAGAGAAACGCTACGCCATCGCGCCCACGCTGAGCATCGATTTCGATGAGGATACTTCGCTGACCCTGCAGGCCTACCTGCAACACGACCCGGAAGGCGGCTACCACGGCGGCCTGCCCGCCGACGGCGTGTTGCACCCGCGCAACGGCCAGCGCATTTCCGAGCATTACTTCGAGGGCGAGCCGGGCATCGACCATTACAGCCGTGACCAGCAGTCATTCGGCTACCAGTTCGAGCACCGCTTCAACGACGTCTTCACCGCGCGGCAGAACTTCCGTTACCTGGACTCCAAGGTCGACCTGGACCAGGTCTATGGCTACGGCTACACCAGCGCCACCAGCAACGAGCTGAACCGCTACTACTCCGGCGCCAGCGAACGCCTGCATTCGTTCATCATCGACAACATGCTGCAAGCCGAGTATTTCACCGGCGCCGCCAAGCACACCACCCTGCTGGGCGTGGATTACCAGCGGCGCAAGACGGTGGTGGACTGGACCAGTGGCTCGCTGGCAGCCATCGATGCCTTCAACCCGGTGTACGGCAATTCCGCCATCAGCTATTACAGCCCCACCAGCTACCTTCGCCGCCTGCAGCAGACCGGCGTGTACCTGCAAGACCTGATCGAGCTGGACAAGTGGCGCTTCTCCCTGGGCGTGCGCCAGGACTGGGTGAAGACCTCGGACGAGAACCGCATCGCCGAATACAACCGCCCCGTTGGCACCACCATCAGCGACCAGCGCACCAAGCTGACCAGCCGCGCGGGCGTGCTGTACCTGTTCGACAACGGCCTGGCGCCCTACATCAGCTACTCGGAGTCGTTCAACCCCAACTCCTACTCCGATGCCAGCGGCAACCCCTTGCCCCCTACCGATGGCAAGCAATGGGAAGCGGGCCTGAAGTACCAGCCACCAGGCTCGGAAAACCTTTACACGGCTTCGGTGTTCCGCATCGACCAGGAGAATCTGGCCACCAAGTTGCCGCAGGAAAACTTCTACCGTGCCGTCGGCGCGGTGCGTTCCCAGGGTGTGGAGCTGGAAGCCCACCTGCAAGTCACCGACAACCTGAAACTGCTGGGCAGCTACACCTTCACCGACCTGAAATACTCGAAGTCGATGGTCAGTACCCTGAGCACCGCCGACAACATCATCGAGAACAAAGGCAACTCACCCACCCAGGCGCCACGCCAGATGACCTCCATGTGGGCGGACTACACATTCAGCAGCGGCGCGCTTGACGGCCTGCGCCTAGGCGCGGGCGTGCGCTACGTGGGTTACAGCTGGGCGGATGCCGAGAATACCGAGAAAGTGCCGGCCTATACCCTGTACGACGCGTCGGTGGGCTACGACCTGGGCAAGCTGGGCCTCAAGGGCCTGGACTTGCGCATCAATGCCAACAACGTGACCAACGAGCACTACGTGGCCACCTGTGCCAGTTTGAACTTCTGCTACGTGGGCGAAGAGCGCAACGTCGCCGCTACCTTGAGCTACCAGTTCTGACGGGGAGTTGTGACGCGGTCAGGTCCGCTATACAGCAGCGGACCTGACCGCGCCAGGGCCAACGCCGATGTTCAGACGTTGTACTCGGTCTCCAGCGCATCCAACTGGTGGTCAAACGCTCGCAAGCGGGTCGACCAGGTGTACACCAGCACTTCCATCTCCCGGTCGACCCCGGCGCTGGCCTTGATGCTGGTGCGCGGGTCGCAGAAGTCCAGCAGGTAGCGCTGGCGTGCCAGGGCCGTGGCCACGCTGGAGAGCTCGCGGGCATCGTCCAGCCAGTGCCATTGGCTGTCGTGAATCTCCTCATCCAGCACCTGGCATTGAAGCTTCAATGCCTCAAGGGATTTCTCCAGGGGCGTGCCCGCCAGGTCGCCCATCACCTCCTGGAAGGTACGCCCCGGTTGCCAGTAATTACCCCAGAAATAACGGTCGAACACGGTTTCGACCTTGCGCAGGGCAACCTTGGTGTCCCAGATGCGGACCAGGGTATGGCCCTGGGTTTGCCGTCGCCTTTTCAATTGCGCGTTTTCATGGGCCGACCAGGCCAGCACGGCGAGCGCCAGCACGCCGATCAACCACAGTGCGCTATTGAAGAAGACCAGGGCACGTTCGATCTGATGGGCCTCGATGACCCCATAGAAGTAGGTGGCAGTGATCAAGCCGAGCGCCGAGGTGGCGCACCAGAAGCCAGGAGCATAGGAATCTTTCATAGTTATTATCATCCCATTGACCCGGGGCCAGTGATGACTGAAAGAATCCGCGTGAATGCCGCCGCGCGGTCTTGGGCAGACCACATGAACCCCATGAATCAGAGCATAGGACAGGCTGCGGCAATTGCTGGCAACGCCATTGAAATCGGGGGGGCAACGGATAAGCGGCAGGGTCAGCCCACCTTGTGCAGCAGCTCGTTGAGCTGGTCGATCACTTCAGCCCAATCGGCGTCCTCAAGAATCTCATCACGCAGGAAAGCCGCCTGGCTGGGTGTCCAGAAGAAGGCTTCGTGCAGTTTGAGGCCAGGCTTGAGGGGCGAATGGCTGGTGACGAATTTTTCGATCCCCACCGGGTCGGACGCCAGGCCCAACTGTTGGAACAGCGCCGGCAGGCTGTGGTTTGGCGATTCCATGTGGGTACCCTCGTCGTCTACTAAACTTTCAGTAAAGGAAACTTTGGCACATACGTCGAGGGCAACCCCCCGGAGGTGAAAGTGGGCACAGTGATCGTGCTGACCGTGAACCAGGCCGCTGTCGGCCTGATCCTGTTCGGCCTGGTGATGCTGGCCATCGAAGCGCTGCTGCCCTCATACGGCGTGCTGGGCGTGGTGGGGCTGATCGTGCTGTTGCTGGGGGTGGTGACCCTGGTCGATGCCCAGGGCCCGAACATCATGGTGTCCGGCTCGCTGTTGCTGGCGGTCGCGGCGGTGGCGGGGGTGCTGATCGTCACGATGCTGACCATGGCCATCAGCGCGGCGCGGCGACGGCCGGTGGGCGGTGACAGCGAACTGGTGGGCAAGGTCACCGCGGTGTCTGCGTTGCAGTCGGACAACCCCTGCGCCGGCTGGGTGCAGTTGCAGGGGGAGCAATGGCAGGTGCGCTGCGATGCGCCGCTGCAGGAAGGCGAACAGGTCAAAGTCGTGGCACGCCGGGGCGTGCAATTGGAAGTCGCTGCGGCGCAACCGCCGTCAGGAGCCTGAACCATGTTCATCGAAGTCGGTTACACCGCGGCAGTCGTGGTGCTGGTACTGGTCGCCCTGTCGACGTTTCGCATCCTGCGTGAATACGAACGTGGCGTGGTGTTTCAGCTGGGCCGCTTCTGGCAGGTCAAAGGGCCTGGGCTGATCATCCTGATTCCCGTGGTACAGCAAATGGTGCGGGTAGACTTGCGCACCATTGTCCTCGATGTCCCCCCGCAGGACGTGATCACCCGCGATAACGTCTCGGTCAAGGTCAACGCCGTGCTCTACTTTCGCGTGCTTGACCCGCAGAAAGCGATCATTCAGGTCGAAGACTTCCTCATGGCCACCAGCCAGCTGGCGCAGACCACCCTGCGGGCCGTGCTGGGCAAGCATGAACTGGACGAGCTGCTGGCCGAGCGCGAGCGCCTGAACATGGACATCCAGCAAGTGCTGGATGCCCAGACCGATGTATGGGGTATCAAGGTGGCCAACGTGGAGATCAAGCATGTGGACCTGAACGAGTCCATGGTGCGGGCCATCGCCAAACAGGCCGAGGCCGAGCGAGAACGGCGGGCCAAGGTGATTCATGCCGAGGGCGAGTTGCAGGCTTCGGAAAAGCTCACCCAGGCAGCTGAAATGCTGGGCCGCCAGCCAGGGGCGATGCAGCTGCGCTACATGCAGACGCTTTCCAGCATCGCCGGGGACAAGAGTTCGACCATTGTCTTTCCGCTGCCCATCGAGTTGCTCAAGGGCATGGCAGACCTTTCCACCAAGCCTTGAGCCACCATCAAGGCGTGCGCCCGCTCTCCCAACCACCGCCCAACGCCAGGAACACATTGATCTGCTGCATGGCCACCTGGGTATTGGCTGCCGACAGCTGGGCAGTCACGTCAGTGTAGGTTTTGGTCGCCTGCAGGTCGGCCAGGAAGGATTCGCGCCCGGCCAGGTAGAACCGGTGTGTCTGGTCGGCCGCCTGGCGCGCCGATTCCTCGGCTTCGGCAAGGGCGTCACGACGCTCCAGGAGCGCGGTGTATTGGGCCAAACCAGTCTGGGCTTCGCGCACGGCATTGAGCACCACGCCATCGAAGTGCGCCAAGGCTGCCTGGGTGGACACTTCGGCTTCGCGGACCCGCGCACGCGCCTGGTTACCCGGTATGGTCCAACTGATCATCGGGCCAAAGCCCCAGCGGTTGGCGGTGTCTTCACCCAGGTCTTTGAGGAAGCCCACCGAACCCACGGTGGCGCCAATACTGATGTTCGGGTATAGCTGGCCGGTGGCCACGCCGATTTCAGCGGTGGCGGCGGCCAGCTTGCGTTCGGCCTGGCGCACGTCGGGACGGCGCTTGAGCAGGGCCGCGCCGTCACCCACCGGCATCACCTGGGCGATTTTCGGCAGTTCAGCACAGTCGCTGGTACCGGCCGGCAACTGGTTCACCGGCTTGGCCAGCAGCATGGCGAGCTTGTACAACCCGGCCTGGCGTTCAGCTTCGAATTTGGGGAGGTCGGCGCGCAACGACTTGAACTGCGTCTGAGTGCGCGTCACTTGAGTTTCATCACCCCGGCCTGCGTCACGCAAACGCTGGGTCAGCTTTACACCCTGCATTTGCAGGTCCAGCGACTTCTCGGCGATGTGGCGCTCTTCGTTGGCGGCGCAGATTTGCGTATACGAGCGCACCACCTCGGCCACCAGGGTGATGCGCGCCGTGTCGGCGGCAGCCTGGGCGGCGTCGGCATTGGCCTGAGACGCCTCGACACCGCGCTGCAACGTGCCCCACAGGTCAAACTGATACGAGGTCGTCAATGACAGGTTGCCGACGTTGGCCACCGGGATCTTCTCGCCTTGCAAGTAAGACTCCGCCGACTCCTGCAGGCGCTGCGCGCCCGCCTCGGCCTTGGTGGTGAAACCACCGGCGTGCTCGGCTTCCTCGATCTGCACACGGGCGCGGTTGAGGTTCGCCGCTGCCACACGCAGGTCGGTACTCGACACCAGGGCCTGGCTCACCAGCTGGTCCAGGCGTGGGTCGTTGTACAGTTTCCACCAGTCCTGTGGCACTGGCGCGGACACCACGTTGCTGTCGCCAGTGGCCAGGCTGCCTTGCAGGTCCGGGCGGTTGGCCGCACCGTCCTTGGGCCGGTGGTAGTCCGGCCCGACCATCTGGCAAGCCGACAGCAACAGCCCCAGGGCTATGGCCGAAAGACGTACACAGTGGTTCATCGAGCGGTCTCCACAGGCTTGCCGGTCTCATCGATGATCGACACGGTGGCCGTGCGCCCGGCGATCATGCGGAAGTGCTCAGGCACGTCATCGAAGGCAATGCGCACCGGAATCCGCTGGGCCAGGCGCACCCAGCTGAAGGCCGGGTTGATGTTGGGCAACAGGTTGGAGCCGCTGCTGCGGTCGCGATCTTCGATGCCCGCGACGATGCTCTGTACATGCCCGGTCAGGCGGGCATTGTCGCCCATTACGCGGATGTCCACTTTCTGGCCAATTTCGATCATCGGCAGCTTGGTTTCTTCGAAGTAGCCATCGACGTGGAACGAGGTGCTGTCCACCACCGATAGCACCGGGTGGCCGGCGGCCACGAACTCGTGGGCACGCGGCGCCCGGTCATTGAGGTAGCCATCCACCGGGCTCTTGATCACCGAGCGATCCAGGTTCAGCTGGGCGGTGTCCACGGCCACCTGGGCCTCGGCCAGGGCGGCCTGGGCGCGGGCCAGTTTGGAGTCGCTTTCTTCCAGCTGCTCCTTGGCTACCAGGTTGCCCAGGCCACGGTTACGCTTGGCCTCGCGCTGGGCCTGGGCCATGGTTTCCTGCCGGTCGGCCAGCGCCGCCTTGGCCTGGCGCAGGGCCAGGCTGAAACGGTCCTGGTCGATAGTGAACAGCACCTGGCCACGCTTGACCACTTCGTTGTCGCGCACCGCCACGTCCTGGATCAGCCCGGAAACGTCCGGCGACACCTGGATCACGTCGGCACGGATATGGCCGTCACGGGTCCAGGGGGCGAACATGTAGTACATCACCATGCGGTAGACCACGACGCTGGCCAGCGCCACCACCAGCAAGGTCAGAACAAGGCGGCCAAAGGTCAACAAAGGTTTTTTCATGTCATCAGGTTTCGGCAGAGTGCGTCCACCGCGCCCAGCAGCAGCGCGTACAGACCGACGTTGAACAAGGCCCGGTGCCAGACCAGGCGGTAGAAATGCAGGCGGTTGAGTACGCCATGCAGCAACAGAAACAGCACATAGGTGATGGCCATCATCACCAGCAATGTCGGCAGGAAGATCCCGCTTACATCAATTTCACCGATCATAGAGGGGCTCCATCCAAACCGTGGCTTGGCAGCTCGGGGGCATCACTGGGCTCGATCACCACTTCCACTCCAGGCAGCAAGGCCAGGCGCAAGCCGCTTAGGGAGTGCAGCATCTGCACCCGCGCCTCGGTTTCGTCACCCATGTGTTGCTGGGCCAGGGCCCGGCGTGCACGGTCCATGGTCATGAGGATAGTCATGGGCGCCGGCAGCCGTTCACGGGCCTTCAGGCACGCCTTGAAATAAGCGCCTACCTCGTCCACCACCTGGCGTACCTGGGCACGTGGGCCCACCGGGATACGCGGCATGTAGGCCAGCAGGTCGAGCATGTTCAGCGCCACCCGCAGGTCGCGCAGGGCCGAGCCTGTGTCCTGGCCGGTCTGCAACAGACGCGGCAGGTGCTGCATCAGGCGGTCGAGCATCTGCACGCCCATGGCCCGGTGTTCAGCCAGGGTAGCCTGCTCGCTCAGGCTCACGATGTCGCGCCAGCTGAAGCGGGTCAGGCGCTTGGCCGCAAGGTCGGTACCGAACGGGCGCATGATCAGCGTCCAGCAAAACGCGAACAGCAAGCCCATGGGCCCGGCGATGTTGGAATTCAGGAAGGCAAGGAAATTGGCATCGTAGGCGGTGTCCAGGCTGATGAAGGTAGCGCCGTTGACCAGTGTCAGCATCATGCCCAGGTTGAATCGCGGCTGCAGGGTAAGGGTGGCGGCGGTAATGAACGGCACCGCGAACGCCAGCACCAGCATGGGGAAATCATGCAGGTTGGGCAGGATCAGGAACAGGTACAGGCTGGACATCACCACGGCGATCAGGGTCCAGAAGAAGAACCGGTAGATCTGTGGCGCCGGGTCGTCCATGGCAGCGAAGAAACTGCAGGCCACGGCTGCGAGAATCACCCCGCCCCCGCCATCGGCCCAGCCGGTAAAGATCCAGATCAGCGAAGCGACGACGATGGCCGAGATGGTCGAGAACGCCGAATACATCATCATGCCGCGGTCAAAGAATGGCGACAGGCGGCCCAGCCGCCAGTGGCGGTACACCGCACGCCACTGGGACTGGTCTTCGGTTTCGATGGCCAGTTGCAGGGTGCGCATGTCCTGCCACAGGTCTACCCACTCGCCCAGGCGATACAAGACGTTGGACAGCAGCAACTGGCGCCGGTCATCCAGTGCTTCCGGTGCCGGTTGCAGCGCCTGCAGGCACCCATGCAGCTCGGTCCATAGCTGCGTGGGGGCGCCGACCGCGGTTTCTTTCAGCCACTGGCGCGTCTGCTCCAGCACCGGGGCGATCGCCGGCACCAGGTCGGTACGCCGTTCCAGGGCAATCAAGGCATCGTCCAGCGCATCGATGGTCGGCAGCAGGTGGATCATGCGCCCGCGCAATTCCTTGATGTTACGCACGGTCTGAGGCAACGCGCCCTCGTGGGGGATCTGCCCGATCATCAGCTCCAGGGAGTTGAACGTGGTCACCATGGAGGCGCGCAGGCTGCCCACCTCTGCGGCGGTGATTTCCCGGGACAGGAAGCGGTCGCAGTAGGTGTTGGCCTCCACGAACCATTTGCGCGTGGCATCGCCCAGTACCGGGGCCAGGCGGCGGGGCCAGAAGATGGCACCGATCACGGCAGCGCTGATCAGGCCCAGGCAAATCTCCTGGAACCGCGCCGAGGCGATGTCGAAGACGTTCAGTGGGCTGTCCACCACCGGCAGGGCGATCAGCGGCATGGTGTAGCCGGCCAGCATCAGCGCGTAACTGTTGGCGGTGCGCAGGTGCAGCGACAGGAACAACAGCGTGCCTGTCCAAGCCGCGACAATGATCACCAGCAACGCGGGGGTCTGCACGAACATGGGCACGAACAGCACCGCCGCCGCGGCGCCGACGAAGGTACCAATGCCGCGGTACAGGGCCTTGGAGGTGGTAGGGCCAACGAATGGGCTGGAGACGATATAGACGGTGGCCATGGCCCAGTAAGGGCGTGGCATTTCCAGTTTCATCGCCACATACAGCGCCACCATCGAGGCAATGAAGGTACGCAGGCCGTAAAACCAGTCCCGCAGCGGCGGAACATCACTGAAGAAGGCTTTCAAGACGGCAGCACCGCCGTGCCCTGCCCCGCCTCTTCGAAGGCCCGCACTACACGCAGCGCGGCTTCCAGGTCGGCGGGTGCGATGTCGTTCAGCACTTCACGGCGCAGGCGCACCAATTCACCTTCGATGGCTTCGGCCAGCTCGCGGCCGGTAGCCGTCAGGCTCAGGGCCTTGGCACGGCGGTCGGTGGGGTCTTCGGTGCGAATGACAAAGCCCGACGAACACAGCTGGTCCAGCAGGCGTACCAGCGATGGGCTTTCCAGGCCAGCAGCATGGGCCACGGTGACCTGCCGCACGCCGTCACCCAGGCGCACGATGATCAGCAGCGGCACCGCGCAGGCTTCGGAAATACCGTAGTTGGCCAGCGTCGTCTGGCAAATGCGCCGCCAGTGACGGGCAGCGGTCACCATGCCGGTGCTGATATTGAGGTGGAGCTTGTCGAGGTTCATTGAACAGGAACGCACCGATATTCATAGTTTGCTAACTATCTATATTCCGGCAACGCATCACCTGCCGTCAATAGTGGCTGCGAGACATTTCACCCGGGAATGCAAACGGCCGTGACCAGTTTGTTATAGACGCAAAGAACCGGGGCTGCGCAGCGCCCGGTTCTTGCCTGAACAGAAAAACTCAGCGCGGCATGTATTCTTGATCCGTGCAGGCGCTGGCGGGTCAGTTGTAGAACGCGGGGCGCACAGGCAGTTCAATGGGCTCGATGCGCCCACTGACCTGGGCCAGGTTGCAGGCGTCGGCAGCGACGGCGGCGGCATAGCCGTTCCAGGCGGAGGGCCCGGAGAGCTGGCCGTCGGTGACGCCCTTGATGAAGGCCTGCAACTCCACGTCGTAGGCATCGATGAAGCGGTCTTTCCAGTCCATGAGGATGCCGGTGGACAGCTTGGCGGCACTGCGCAACTGCACACTGGAAGGCTCGGGCAAACGGGCGATGCCCTCCTCGCCCACTACTTCGCACTGGATGTCGTAGCCATATTTGCAGTTGACGAACACTTCGACGTCGATGCGCACGCCTTTGGCGGTTTCCAGCAGCACGATCTGCGGGTCGCGCAACTGCGCGTGGGTGTGGCGGGTGGCGCGGGGGAACACGACCTGCGCCGAGACGTAATCGTCATCGATCAACCAGCGCAGCACGTCCAGCTCATGGATCAGGGTATCGGTAATGGCCATGCCGGTGCCGTAGGCGTCGGACACATGAGGGTTGCGGTGAGCACAGTGCAGCATCAGGGGCGTCCCTATTTCGCCACTGTCGATCACCGCTTTCAGCGCTCGGTAACCCTGGTCGAACGGGCGCATGAAACCGACCTGAACCAGGCGCTTGCCTGCGGCGATTTCCGCGTCGACGATGCGACGGCAGCCTTCGGCGGTGACGGCCAGGGGCTTTTCACAGAACACCGGCTTGCCGGCGGCGATGGCCGCCAGCACGAATTCCTCGTGGCTGGGGCCCCAGGAGGTGACCAGCACCGCATGGACATTGCCGGCATTGATCAATGCCTGACCACTGGCATAGACCTCCGCGTCGATCCCCAATTGCGTGACCACATCGCGCGCCTGTTCGGCATTGATGTCGTTGACCGCCACCACCCGCGCGCCTGACAGCGCGAAGCTGAGGCGACGGATGTGGTCCCGACCGATGGCGCCGGTCCCGATGACACCGATGTTCAAAGTCATGATGGCTCCTGATTTGTTGTTGTAGGCCTTGGAATCTCAGGCTAGAACGGCATCAGGCGCAAATCAATTATTTTTCCATTAAATTTAATTTGGAATTTTTATTTTATTCAGCGCATGTCCGCGTAAGGGCTAATCGGCTCTACCGGCAGCGGCAGGTTGCCTTGCCACGGGTCGAAGGTATAACGCAGGTACAACAGCGCGCGGCTCGGGGCATAGCCTTCACTGTGCTGCCAGGTCACCCCGCCGCCCAACACCAGGTTATCGGACAAGCGGCGCTCCAGCAGGCCCTGCACCCGAAAGTTGATACCGTTGCTGCTACTGCCGCTCTTGGTCAGCGTCGGGTCCGTCACCAGTGTATGGCCTGACTGCGCCAGCAAGTTCTCCAGGTCGCTGGCGCTGCTGTCCTTGGGGTAAAGGTCGCTGGCGCTGGTCTTGGCGAACGACCAGCCTGCCGAGCTTTCCAGAAAGGCCGACCAATTGGCGTTGCGCCAGGCAAAGTTGACCGGGACGCTGACCGAATAGTACTGCTGCGGGCTGTAGTACCCCCCCTGCCCCAGGGTCGACTCGCTGAGGTCCTTGTCGTAACCCATGTACATCAGCGTCAGGCCGGTGCGCACGCGCTCATCGGCGCGCTCCACCAGGCGGTAGTAGTAGCCGCCCATGGCACTGCGGCGCTGGTTGTTCTCGACGTTCTGGCCCACCAGCCAGTGGCTGCTCAGGCTGGCCCAGACGCCGTCCTTGCCGCCTTCGTCGTGGCTCAGGCCCAGGGTGAAGCCGTTGGCGGTGACACCGCCGAAGCGGGTGCCGGTGACCGGATCGACCGCGCCCGCGTAAGACACCAGCGAGTTGGTCAGCGGTCGGCGCGAGGCTGTCAGGCGGTAACCGATGTCGTCCCAGTCGCCACTGTAAGTGACCCCACCCACCCAGTTGGAAACCGTGAATTCCTGAGGCGTATGGCCTACGTCAAACGCCCACTGGTCATCGTGCCAGCCCATGCCGAGCAGGGTGCCGCTGACGCTTTGCGCGCCACTGGCGCAGCCCCCCTGCACCACGGCGCACAACCCGAACTGGTCATTGCTGGCAAAGCTGCTGACATCCAGTTGCACGTCCTCGGCCTGCATAAAGGCCTGGCCTTGGGCCAACGGCGTGTCGATGCGCAAGATGGTGGTCTGGGTGGTCAAGTCCGAGACGCCCGAGGCGCTATTATCGGTGCGCCAGGCGAAGTCGTGGTACAGGTTAACCGTCGGGTTCTGCTTCTGGTACAGCGTGTCCACATCGCTGCGAATGCTGCGGGCCAGCCAGTCATCACTGTCTGCGGCACGGCTGGCCTGCGTGACGGCGCGGTCGTCACGCGGGGTGGCCTGCCCGGGTGCGATCAGCTTTGCCGCGGCCATGGCGTGGGCGTAGTCATCCAGCGCATGCTGCGGCTGTTCGGTGGAAAGCAGACGTGCTTCATCGCGGTACGCGAGGGGATCCTGGCGCGGGGTGCTCAGCAGTTCAGCGAACAAGGCCTTGGCCCGCGTCTTGTCTCCCACCGCGGCCCAGGCATTGGCCAGCCGCCGCTGAAAGCCGACGTCAACGGGTGCCGCTGGCTTGATGGCCAGCAGGCCAACCCGGGCGGCTTGCGGCTGATGGCTGGCGATCAGGACTTCACTGAGGCCCAGTTGCGCTTCGGGGTTGCGCGGTTCACTGGCCAGCACCTGGCGGTAGCGGGCCTGGGCGGCGGCCAGGTCTGCGCGTTGCTGGGCCCAGTCGGCCAGCGTCAGGTAGTCATCGGTGTTCGGCGCACGCAGTAACAGCGCTTCGGCCTGGTCCTCATGGTGAGCGGCACGTAGAGCCTGGGCCTGGGCCAGCATTTGCCGACGCTGCAGGCGGGCCCACAGCTGGTTCATGTTATCGCTCCAGCCGGCACGCGGCACCTGTTGCAGGCTGGCCATGGCCTCGGCGTCACGGTCGCCATCGGCCAGGAACAGGCCATGGGCATAACGCGCTTCGGGGTTCTGGCCCTGACGCTGCAACAGCAGGCTGAAGCTGTGATCGGCATCGGCGGCGCGGCCCAACTGCCGTTGGGCGTTGGCCAGCCGGTAGACCAGCCAGGGGTTGTCCGGGTCCAGCTCACGGGCCTTGCTCAGGTGTTGCACCACCTGGCCCCAATCACTGCGCCGGGTAGCGTCATCGGCCTGGGCGTTCAGGCGGTCCAGGGCCAGGCCCAGGCGCACGCTCTTGAACTCGACCTGCTGGGCAGGCGTCAGGCTGTCCAGATATTGCTCGGCCTTGTCGGCCGACTGCGCCTGGTACAGGCGCACCATGGCCCGCACCACGCTGGCATTGTCGGGGTCCAGCTTGCGCGCCTGCAGCAGCAGGGCCTCGGCGGCGATATCGTCTGACTCGCCCCGGGCCACGTAGGACAGGCCAATCAGGGCACTGGCATCCTTGGGCTGGGCTATGCGCGCCTGCTGATAAAAACGTTTGGCCTGTGGATAATCCTTGCGCTCCAGCGCCTGGTCACCCTTTTGCAGCAGCATCCACTGGTAGTTGGCGACCTTGAGGTCTTGCCACTTGGTCATCCAGTAGGTGTCCTGCTCGATGGCCGAGGCCTTGACGAACGTGTTGTAGGCGTCCTCATGCTTGTTCTGGCGCATCAAGGCAACACCCAGCGCACCCAGCAGGCTGGAATCCTTGGGGTAAGCCTTGAGTGCCCGGCGCAGCTGCGCTTCGGCGCCGACGCTGTCGCCCGCGTCCAGCAGCGCCTTGCCCCTGACACCGGCTTGCCAGCTGGGGTCGGCCAGCAGGTGCTCTTGCGCCTGCAGTTGCAAGGTGGCGTCGGCCCGATACGGGGTAGACGGGTACACCTTCAGGAACGTCTGCCAGGCCTGGGCGGTTTCCCGGCCCACGGGCTGCTTGAGCAAGTAGTTGTACTCGCGTTCGGCAGCGTTGGCCGCGGCGTTGGCGTCACCCGCCAACTGGTGCAGTACCGCCAGTGCCTCGGCATCGCGTTGTTCGCCGAACAGCAGGCCCACCAGAGTCTGGCGCAAGCCGGCGTTACCTGGGTACTGGCTGTCCAGTGCCCGCAACTGGTCGATGACCTGCGCACGCTGCTCCTTGATGCCACTGCGCACGGTCAGGTATTCCAGGGCGATGGCGAAGTCCGGCATATCGTCGCCGAACATCTGCCGGTAAGCCTGCAAGGCATCATCGTAACGGCCGGCGGTGGCCAGCAGGCGAGCCTCTTGCAGGTCTTTCTGGCCCGCACTGCTATGCAGTTTCAGCAAGCTCCGGGCCTGACGGGACTCGGCACTGCCCGGAGCCTGACGGCCCAGCTCGGCCGCCAGCCGCTCAGCCTCCGGGGTGTTGTTCTGCAACAACGCCTGGCGGACTTCGGCGACTTTCACCTGGGGGTTATCCGGTGCGATCAATTCCAGGCGTGCCAGCGAATCGTGCACCAGGTCTTCGCGGTAAAGCGCCTGGCCTACGCGAATCTGTTCGAGCAACCATTGCTGTTGCTCGGGCGCGCTCAGGGGTTGAGCGAGGGCCACCCCGCAGACGCTGCTCAACAGCAGCCCCAAACCGGTCAATCTTTGCATGCGGCAGTCCAGTTCGGCACGAGGCGTCCGTCTTTATCAAAGCGGTAGCGTTGCTGGTCCCAGCCTTGGCCGAACAGCACCAGGGACTGGTTGTAATAGGCGTCGGCCAGGGGCGGTTGCTGTTTCAGGCGCTCGCGCTGCGCCGCCAGCGCCGCGGCGTTGCCTGACAGCAGCGGCAACAGTGCCGCGCTGAAACCCACAGGCCCGGTACCGGTATCAACGGCAGTGGCAGCGTCGACTTTTTCCGGGACAAAGCCCCGCTCGGCCACCCGCTGCACCATGGGCTGCAGATGCTCGACCAGTGCCGAGCGTCCCGGGGCGTCCTTGGCAAGCATGCCAGCCCACAGGTAGACACGAATGGCGTCATAGCTGCCTACAGCCCCTTTCTGGCTGTCCACAGCCCAGCCTTGATCGGTTTTCCACACTTGCCAGTCGGGCACCAGGCCCTTGGGCGAGCCCTCGGTCAGCAAGCGTTGGGTATTGCTGGCCAGTTCCGCCCATATGGGTGCCTCTGCGGCAAAGCGGGCCAGCAATTGCGGCGGCAGGTAACTGGCATTCAGGCGCCAGCCTTCGGCATTTTCGAAGCCGACATCCCCTGGCAGCAGCATCAAGCCCATGCCCGGCAGCTTGCGCAGGCTCTGGGCGGAGGTACGCCATAGCACGTTGCGCCCCAGCGACTGGTAATCGGCGCGGTGCCACAGCCGCCCGGCTTCGAGCAGGCTGTAGGCTATCCACAAATCGGCGTCGGAAGCATTGTTGCTGTCCAGTACCTGCCACTGCCCTTGCTTGTCCTGGCCCCACTGCCAGGCTGGCAATTGGCGGTTGAGGTCGCCAGCCGCCAGGTTGTCCTGGGTCCAGCGCAGCAGCTTGGCGAAGCTGTCGCGGTCATTGCCCAGCAGCGCGAAGAACAAGCCATAGGCCTGCCCTTCGGACGTGGTGGTCATGCCGGGCGTGGACCGGTCGATCACCCGCCCGTCCGCGCTGACCAGCGCCTGGCGATAATGCGCCCACGCCGGCCAGGCACACTCGCCGGCTTCGGCCAGGCCCGGTACCGCGAAAACACCGGCCAGTACCAGGGCCGCGACGGTTTTCATCGGCTTACTCCTGGCCAACCAGACGGCGCCGCGCCATCCAGCGCAGGCCACGCCACAGCAGGAAGGCTGTGAGCAACACACTGATGGTGGCCAGCGCCGCCAGCAGCACCGGGTGCTCGGACAACTGGTACCAGAGCAACAGCCACCATGGCAGGTGCCCGACAAAGTACTGCTGCCCTACCCAACTGCTGCTGACACCGCTGTCGCGGATCAGCGCGACGGAGCCGGCCACGGCTTCCAGCTTGCCGCTGTCGGCCAGGGTGTCGCGCAGCAATTGATAGTCAGCGTCATCGGAGGCCAGCAGGGCGACGATGCTGCGCTGCTCGTGGTACGGCGACTGCAAGCCGACGATAGCCGCGATCGGCGCCTGGGCACTGACGGCCACACGGTTGGCGCCCAGGTCGCGGGCATCGTTGAACTGCCCTGCACGGGCCGATTTGCCGCTGTCTTCGTTGGCGGGCGTGAGCAGCCAGTCGCGGGTCTTGGCCAGTACCAGGTTGGCATCATCGCCCTTGCCCGCCGAAGCGGCCAGGTTGCCAAACACCAACAGGTCGTTATCCGCCTTGGCGTCATTCCAGTCGTTCGACAGGCGCAGGCCGAAGGCCGGCAGGCCCGAACGCGCGGAAATGGCGCCCAGGGTTTCGAACAAGGTACTCAACTGCACCGGCGTGCTCTGGGCCGGCACCATGACCAGGGTCTGCGACAGGTCGGCCATTCGGCTGAACGGGAACCCACCACGGGCAAAGGCACGCAGGTCCGGCATGGCCAGGTAGTGGTAATAACCCGACAGGTCCACGGTCGACTCTTCGTCGATCACCGCCTGGTTGTTCACCGGCAGAGTGGTCTGGCAGTGGTCGCGCTGGGCACTGCCGTAGGTGCTGGCGAAATTGAAGTCAAAGCGCAGGGTGTTGCGGTCGCCAATCTTCAACGCCGGCACCAGCAGCTTGTCTGTGACGTTGGCGGTTTCATCGGACATGACCGCCAGGCGCATCTGCTCCAGCTGGCTGTTGGTCTTGCTGTGCAAAGGCAGGCTGGTGATGAACTGGTTGTTCAGGCTGATGGTCAGGCTCGACGCATCATCCGCCGCCGGTTGGGTGTAGCGGAACTTGGTTTGCAAGGGGATGCCCTGGTTGCGCCAGACGAACAGGTCTGGCGGCAGGTTCACGTCCAGGGTGATGGAGCGCGGCAGCAGGCCGTTGGCCTGAAGCTGCTCGGGGTACTTGATCAATTCGGCGAAACGCACCGGGCGGTCGGTGCGCATCCAGTTCGGGGCGTCGTAGGGTTCACGCGGCTTGAGTTGCTGCACACCCTCCACGTTCACCCGTGGCCCACGGAACAGGTCACTGCCCAGCGCCAGTGCCTGGGCGGCGACCGCCAGGTCATCGTCGTTGCGGCCCAGCACCAGCAGCACCTTACTGTAGGGGTCCTGGGGGTTGTCGATCATCTGCACCACGGGTGCGTCGACCGCCGGGAACTGGGTCTTGTCGGCCAGGAACGCAGGACGGTGGTCGTTGGTGGCGAAGACGATGGCAGGCTTGGCGCGGTGCTGGTCATCAAGGGCCGGCAACTGGTCGAACCGCACCGGGAACCGCGCGCCTCGCCAACCGGCCTTGCTGCCGAAGTAGGAGGCCAGGATACCCGCGGCACGCTGTTCGCCCAGGGTCGGCGCATTGGCGAACACCAGGTCGATGGAAGGCTTGTCCTGCCCACGCGCATCGAAGAAAGGCATGGGGAAATAGGCCAGGTCGTTCTTCATTGCCAGTGCCTGTTCCTGCAACTGGATCTGGCTGTCGCGGCCAACGCTCAGCCACAAGGCGCTGTTGGCGGGGTCTTCGCACACGTCGGCGTAGTGGCCGACAAACTCCATGCGCACGCGGTTGAAGTCGGCGATCAGGTGCGGGTCCAGCGCCACGGACTGCGTCACACGCTTGCCCAACTGGTCCTTCTCGATCGGTACCACGCTCATCAACACATCATTGAGGTAGATGCGGATATGGGAAACCTGGGGCAGCAGCGACGGCGAAGGGGTGTATTGCAATTGCAGCCGGGCATCGCTGGCGATGCGGTCACGGCGCAGGCTGAACTCGATCTGGTCACTGGTATGAATGCCCAGCAACAGGCTGTCGGCCGGGCGCCCCAGCTGTTCGAAGCTGTGGGTGCTGCTCCAGGCAGGCACCGGCGCCGACGCTGGCGCCGCAGAAGTGGTGACGGCAGCCTGGGCGCAGCCGACGGCCAGCAGCGCCAGGCTGGCAACCAGGGTTTTGTTGAAAAAGCGGCTCATCGTGCGCTCACTGATCGGGAAGTGGAAATAGGGGTGGCCACGGGTCTGCGCGGCAGGAAACTGCACAGCCAGCGCAGCAGGTGCAAGGGTGGGCCGGCGATGTAGCGCACCCAGGCAGGCAGGTATTGGTACAGGCGGTAGTAGCCGACGGCGCCCAGGCGCAGGATATCCATGAAGCTGTGCAGGGGGCGGTCGGGGGCGAAGTTGTCACCCCAGTTCAGCCACGCATCGGCACGGGCGAACGTGCACTGCACGAAGTCGATCTTCTGCTGGCCCTTCAGTTCGCCCAGGTTGATGCCCACGAATGTCCTGTGGCTTCGGGTCACGTAGCCGGGGAACAGGAATTCACGGTCGCCGCGCTGCAGCATCAGCGAGATACGCCCGCCCACCGGCAACGACAGCGAGGTGTCGAGCTCGATGCCCGCGCCACCGTCGGAATAGTCCTGCAGCATGCCTGGATAGCAGTGGCCATTCTCCAGGCGCACGGCGGCGGGCATCTTCACCTGTACACGGTGGGTCTGGCGTACCTGGCGGACTTCCGCCGCCACCGCCACTGCCGCGCCGACGATCAGCAGGTTGTAAACCACCCAGAGGCTGCTGACCAACACCGTGATGACCTCGGTAGTGGGACCATACACCAGCCGCCAGGCGGCAAAGCCCAGGCCTGCGAGGTTGATCAGCGCCAGCAGCAGGTAGGGTTGGGCGATCTTCCAGTCGAACTGGTTATCCTCCATCAAGCCGCCCTTGGCCGTGACGTTGAACTTGCCTTTCTTGGGGTTGAACAGTGCCACGGTGGTCGGCCGCGCGATGTACCAGGCCAGCACCGTTTCATACACCTCGCCCCAGAACGTCTGGCGGTAGGCGCCCTGCATACGGGAGTTGGTCAGGCTGGCGTGAATCATGTGGGGCAGCACGTACAACAGAATCATCATTGCCGGGGCGTAGATGATGTAGGCGTGCAGCACCAGGAACGCCAGCGGCGCGGTGAGGAACACCAGGCGCGGCAGGCCCGCCAGGAAGTGGATCATGGCATTGGCGTAACAGATGCGCTGGAACAGTGTCAGGCCGCGGCCCAGCAACGGGTTGTCGGTACGGAAGATCTGCGCCATGCCCCGGGCCCAGCGGATACGCTGGCCGATGTGGGCCGACAGGCTTTCGGTAGCCAGGCCGGCGGCCTGGGGGACCTTGATGTAAGCTGAATTCCAGCCATTGCGGTGCAGGCGCAGGGCCGTATGGGCGTCTTCCGTCACTGTTTCCACGGCGAAGCCGCCGATGGCATCGATGGCCGTGCGCCGCAATACGGCGCAGGAGCCGCAGAAGAATGCCGCGTTCCACATGTCGTTGCCGTCCTGGACCAGGCCATAGAACAACTCGCCCTCGTTGGGACGTTCGCGGAACACATTGAGGTTGCGCTCGAACGGGTCGGGCGACAGGAAATGGTGCGGGGTCTGCACCAGCGCCAGCTTCGGATCGCTGAGGAAACCACCCGTTGTCAGTTGCAGGAAAGAGCGAACGGGCACGTGGTCGCAGTCGAAGATGGCGACCAGTTCGCTATCGATCAGTGTCAGCGCGTGGTTCAGGTTACCCGCCTTGGCATGGCGGTTATCGGTGCGGGCGATGTAACCCACACCCACTTCAGCGGCGAACTGGCGGAAGCTTTCACGCTTGCCGTCGTCGAGGATGTAGATATTCAGTTTCTCGGCGGGCCAGTCCAGCCCCATCGCCGCGTAGACCGTACCGCGCACGATGGACAGATCTTCGTTGTAGGTGGGAATCAGCAGGTCGACGCTGGGCCACAGGCTGAGGTCGCGCGGCAGCGGCTTGGGTTTGCGCCCCAGCGGCCAGCAGGTCTGGATGTAGCCCAGAATCAGCACCACCCAGGAATAGGTCTCGGCCACCAGCAGGATCGAGCCGCAGGCCAGGTCCAGCGGCTGGTTCCAGTTGAGCGTGGCGGTGTAGCGCCACCACAGGTAACGGCACGAGACGATGACCGACAACACCACCATCAGCAAGGTCGGGAAGCGCCCGGGCACCCGGCGCACCAGCATGGCCAGGCCCCACAACAGCAGTACGAAGACCAGTTGCGCGACATAGCTGAACGGTTCGGTGATGCACAACAGCGTCAACAGGAAGGCCACGGTGCCGATACTGATGTTCACCAGGCGCTGGCTGCGACGGTCCAGGCCTTTCCACCAGTGGCTGCTCTTGCGGATCTGCGAGCTGGTTTCGGCGCGCTGCGGCAACTCTTCCAGTTCCGCTCCTACCCGTTCCCATGCGCGCAGGTACAGCGCCCCCAGGGCCTTGAGCCAGCGGGGTGCGCGCAACGACCAGGTGCGTGTCGGGGCCGGCTTGACCACCAGCAACCACAGGCTCTGCACCAGATAGCGCAGCGGGTCGCCCAGGCGCGGCGGCTTGTCGGCCAATTGCGGGTACCAGCGGTGCGGGTGCTGCAGCAGGTTGCGCCACTGCGTCGACTCCAGCCGCAGGCATACCCAGGCCAGGGCACAGAGGCTGGCCAGCAGCAAGGCCAGCGGCGGCGTGCAGCCGTGGCGCTGGCGCAGGCGGGTGTAGGGGAAGACCTTGGCGATCATAGGGTCTCCAGCCGCCGAGTCAGGCACCAGGTAGTCAGGCTCTGGATGTCCTGAGCCGCCAGGCTGGCCTGGGCGTAGGCGCCCACCGGCTTCTTGAAGGCCAAGGCTTCACGCATGGCCTCGTCCTGGTGAATATTGAGCGGCAACAGGCGCTCGCCGTACTGCTTGCGCCAGATCAGCAGCAGATCGCGCTGCAACTGGCTGGCCGGGTCAAACCGGTTGATCAGCAAATGCTCGCTACTATCCTCTTGCTGCTGCAACAGCACATGGCAGGCGGCATCTGCTTCCACCACCTGCAAGCGCAGAGCACAGGGGCCCACACGGGCATGGCCAGGCAGGCGCAGCGGCACGTCGAACAGAATCCAGTCGAAGTGCGCCGCCAGGCTGGCCTGGCGCCGCCGCCATAGCTCGGGCTCGTTGCGCAGCCGCTGCTCGATCTGTTCCTGCTCTGCCCATTTCAGGCGGCCATACGGCAGCAGGCTCAAGCCTGGCTCCACACTCCATGCCTGAGCATTCCAGTCGAGCCCATCGACCATGGCCCGCGCCCAACCACCGCGCTCGCCAACCTCCACGTTGAAATGCAGGCGCAGCAGGTTTTCCGGGCACATGTCGACCAGCAGCACGCGCTCGCCCAAGTCATGCAAGGCGTGCCCGGTGGCCACCAGCAGCGAACTGGTCCCCACACCACCGCGCAGGCCGCGAAGGCTGAGTGCTGTCACGACAGCAACTCCAGCTCCGAGGGACGCGCCGGGGCCAGCACCTTGGGTTGCAGGCGCTCCATTTCGGCCAGCAGGGGCCAGCGGTGCAGGGCTTTCTGCAGCTCCAACTGCGCAGAAATATCCACGTAGTCCAGCTCAGGCAGCGCCAGTTCCTGTTTCAGGCGGGCGATGTCGTCGGCACGGTCGGCCCGCGACTGCACCTTGGCCTTCACTTGAACCGCTGTGGGTACGGGAGCCATTGGCCTTTCTCCTTGATGCGCACATAAGGTTTACCGGCGTAGTCGACGACCACCGTGCCAGCGTTTTCGGAGACCGCCGCGGTCTGTGGCAGGTCGGTCAACAGCGTCTGCCAGCTGGGCGCCAGGCCCTCGCCCTGAGGCTGAGCGGTGTACAGCCGGCTGATGATTTCCGACAGGGCCAGGAAGCTGCTTGGCGCGGTAACGTGCAGCGGCTCGGTACTGGGGTTGCTGCCCATGTTCACCAGCTTGATGCCCACCGGCACATGGGTGATCGACGGGCTCGGGATCTCGCGCATGCCGGAAATCTGCATGCGGTCGCCGTGCAGTGCGGCCCCATGCTCGGGAACGATGACCACCACCACCCGCCGGCCACTGGCCTGCAACTGCTTGATGAAACCGGTCAGGTCGTCGATCAGGGCCTGCGCACGGGGCTTGTAGTCGGCGCTCTTGGTGCCGCCATCGGCGGTCAGCGCGCGGTTGCCGTCGTGCAGGGTGGTGGTGTTGTAGAACAGCGCCACCCGGTCGTTCTGCTCGTCGACGCGGTGTTTCCACCAACTGGCCAGTACCTGGCCGTCACGCAGGATCGGCGTGCCGTCGAAGCCCACCAGGGCCCGTGGCAGGTTGCTGGTGCTGATGGCCGGCGGTGGCAGCGCGCCTTGGGAGCGCACTTCGTCCAGGAAGCCTTCGAACTGCCCGGTATGGTTGAGCATCACCTCATCGGCGAAGCCCAGCTTCTTCAGGTCGTCCATCAGCAGGCACTGCTCGGGGGCCGTGCCGTAGAGTTTGCTGTGGGGGCTCTGGCCGCAACTGGCGCGCAGCAGGCGAATGGCCGCGGGGCCGCTGTAGGAGGTGGCCGAGTTGAAATTGTCGAACACCACGTCCATCTGCTGGAACAGCGCGTTGTCGCGCAGGCCCACGGTCTCAAGGTCATCCCAGGCCATGGAGCAGATATTGATCAGCAGCAGGTCGAATGGCTGCGCAGCCGAGGTCGACGGCTTGAATTCAACCTGGCGACCTGCTTCGGTGGTGTAGAACTTCTGCAGGTACGCTTCAAGAGTGGCGTTGTCCGGCTCGCCGGCGCTGGCCGCCGCCACCGCTGTGCTACCAGCGGCAACAGCAGGTGTGCTGCTGGGGTGCAAGGCCAGCACATTGGCGCTGGCCAGCCAGGCCAGGCCCAGCACGCTGACGGTGGTCAGGCGCAGCCAATGGCGAGCGAAGGCATAGATCACCACCAGCACCGCCAATAGCGCGCACAGGTTCCAGTCAATGAAGCGGCCCATCAATTCGAGCAGGTAGGCGCCGGTGAAGTCCAGCACCCCAGGCTGTGCCAGCAGGCGGCTGAAGGGGGGCAGCCACGTATCCTGATACAGCAGCGCCACCCCCACCGGGAAGGCGATGACGGTGCGCAGCACGCGCAGGTAGCGATGGGGCAACGGCACCAGCAATGCCGCCGCGAATACCACGTTGGGCAACACCTGCACATTCAGGTAGCCGGCCCACAGCAAGGCGAACTTGAGAATGAAATACAGATTCCACAGCCCCAGGCCCGGCCACTCGCGTACACGCGTCGGCTGGATGACTTCAAACTGACTCATGGGGCTTCACTCTTGGCGGGGGCGCGTCGGCGCACGCCCTTGGGCTTCAGGTAACGTGGAGGGAGCAGGGCTTGCACCACCGCCAGCAGGTGACGGCCAAAGCGCGTCAGCGCAACGATCAGGGCAAGGGTCAGCAGGGCGCTGAGGCCAATGACCTGGATCAGTTCGGCAAAATTCATGGGCAAACGTCCGAGATAGGCAGGGTGAAACGCATAGGGGCATAGGCGCCACGTTCGGCCACCTGGGCGGAACTGCCGGCAGTACGCTCCTCGGCCAGGTGGAAGCTGGGCGGCAACTCGGCCGCGCTCAGGAAAATGTCCCGGGGCAAGGCATCGACACCCGGCAGAATCTGGAATGCGCTGAACAGGTCTCGCCAGGCCAGCCGGCAGATATTGCCCAACGCAGGCTCCAGGCCATCGGCGCGGCAGGCAAACAGGAACAGGTAGAAGTCGCCGTTTACCACGCAGGCAATATCGCCAAAACGGCGCAGGCTGATCTGGTTCAGGTACTGCTCGATATCCAGCGCGCCACGCGGGGTAAGCTTGAGCAACTGGTGGCTGATTTCGCCTGAGGCACCGCCGTAGATACGCGTGACGGTGCTGAGAAATTCGGCGGGCATCATCAGGCCGCGTTCGGCAGGTGGCCGCAGGCGCTCGAACAGCGACTGGAAGTCGGTCTGGCGGCTGTGGCGCCAGGTTTGCCCCTGTACGCTATCGATGATGCTGAAGAAATACGCAAGGGTGGTGCCATAGGGGACCGTGATGTTGGCGCCGCAGGAGACCAGCAAACGCTCGTCACGGTAGCGGAGGCACGGCTCGACTTCCCGCACGATGATTTTCAGGCCGCTGCCGCAGCGCTCGCGCAACTCATGCAGCTGACGCGCCAGCCCTTCTACCTGCTGGTTGCTGTCGATGGCAACGATCACGCTGGCGGCCCGCGCGTGACGCGCCTGAAGCAGCAGGTCGTCACGGTCTTCGAACAGGCGCCACTGATCAGACAGTGCCGGCGAGCCTTCAAGTACCGAGCGCTGGGTCAGGTAGATGCGCTGGTCGTCGGTGTGCGTGAGTTGCGGGTTGGCTTGCTCGGTGGCGGACAAGATGAAGCCCTGCTCCCCCAGTTCCAACTCCAGCTCCTGACCACTGCATACCCCCAGTTCGCTGTGCCAGTAGTGCAACTGGTAACGAATACCCCCATCGCGACGGTACAACTGCGCCAGGCCCGACAGTGTTTCGTTCAGGCGCAGCAGGCGTTCGTGCAACTGGGGCGCCTGGCCGTGGCAGATGATCAGCAAGGTGGACTGGCGCCGCGCCAGCCACCCACTCAGCGTCTGGCACCATTGGCGCAGCGCGGGGGCGGCCTCGCTCTGCCAGGCGCTGGCCGGCAGCATCAGCACGATCACGTTGCCCGGCGCCGCCACGGCGCGGGTCAGTTCTCCCACCATGGCCTTGAGCGCCAGGCCCATGGCAGGTTCCGCGATATCGAAGAGTGTCAGCTCGCCCGGGCCTTGGTCGGCCGGTAGCGCCTGGGCCAACGCCTGGCTTGAATGGCCACAGCACAGCAGTGTCGCCTTGGCCTGCGCAGGCATGGAAGCCAGGCATTGACTCGCCAGTGCCGCCGCGTCGCCAGCCAGGTCCGCCGCTACCCAATAAAGGCCGCCCTGGCGCAAATACATCTGCTCGTCACGTAAATGACCAATGGCTAAGCTGACCTGACTCACTGCATACCCCCGCCGGAACCATGGCGTGCCTGATCAGGCAAACCCTGATACGTCTCAAAAAGGAGTCATTAGTCTGGCGGCGATAGCCGTCGCTCGGCCAAGGCCGAGGCGGGTAAGCGGCAGAGCAAACAGGTTGGCGCACTACGATACGAAAGCCGAAGCTTCGCGACGGAAGACTGCTGAAAGCAGCATGAAGCGCTCTAGATCAAGGGTTTTAACCCTACTGGCCGTCGGACTCTCTGTTTACCTCGACAGCGCGGCGGCCATTATTCTGATACTGCCCCTGGGGCGTCAATTAATTAATGTATCGAGAGTCAATTAGGTGCCAAACGGCGCATGCTCGATAACTGGGGTCTTTTCTGACGCCTGTTTATGATCGCGTGGCCTATGCTGCTTGTTGAAGTTCTGGCCAATCCCAAGGAGGCCCTCGATGTACTACGTGCAACGCAATGCACTCGGACACGTCATCCGCGCCGACAAGACATCCTACCCGGAGGCGGAGGATTTTCTGGTTGAAGACCACCCTGACATCCTCGCATGGCTGGCGCGCGGCACCATCGAGGGGCGCCTGCAGCAGTTGCGCCAGAGCGACCTGGAGATGGTCCGCGTACTCGATGACCTTATTCAGGTGTTGACCAGCAAAGGGCTGATTCGCATCACCGACCTGCCCGAGGCGGCGCTGGCCAAGCTCAAGACCCGCGATGCGGTGCGGGGCGAGTTGGGCGGCCTGGATCATCTGGTGGACGACCAGGATGACCGGTTGATCTGATGGCCACCGATGGTGCTGCTGCCAGAAAACAAGAAAGGGCCGCTCAGGGCCCTTTCTGTTTGCGCCACCGCTTATGGGTTGACGCTGTCTTTCAGGAACTTGCCAGGCTTGAATGATACGGTGTTGCTGGCCTTGATCTTCACGGGCTCGCCGGTCTGCGGGTTTTTGCCGGTACGGGCACCACGGTGGCGTTGCAGGAAGGTGCCGAAGCCCACCAGGGTCACGCTGTCCTTGCGGTGCAAGGCGTTGGTGATTTCTTCCAGCACCGCGTTGAGCACGCGGTTGGCTTGCTCCTTGGTCAGATCAGCTTTTTCGGCGATAGCAGCGGCCAGTTCTGGTTTGCGCATAGTGAAGCCCCTTTTGACGGATTTTTTGTTTTTATGCCAGTGCCGCACATTCAGAACGGGGCACCAGGCGCCGCAGGCTCTACGCTGCGGCAGACGGAGTGAGAATGGCACGGCGCACGAGGCTGCGCCAGTCTCCACCCCGGCTTTGTTGGGGCAAAAACCGGGTTATTCCGACAGAAAGACCGTTATTTACGCCAGTAACGCCGGCAACTGCTTATTGAGTGCCAGCTTGTCCGCCACGGCCGCACCCGTGAGGGCATATCCCAACAGGTTGCCGCCCTTGTCACGGCACAGCGCCTTGACGTCCGCACCCTGCCCTTCCACCTGCCACTGACCCTCAAGGCCGCGGGGAACGGGGGACACCACCAGCGGACAAACCGGGGTCTTGACCGTGATCGGCATGGGGCCGTAGCTCACTGACGTCGGGTTGCCTGCCAGGGTCTGCGCCAGGGCGCGGGCACAGCTCATCAGCGGCATCACGTACAGCAGGTTGAGCCCGTCGACCTCGGCGCAATCGCCCAGGGCGTAGATATTGGCATGGGATGTCTTGAGGGTGCGGTCCACCACCACGCCTCGGTTGGTCTCAAGCCCCGCGGCGGCGGCAAGGTCCACGCGTGGGCGCAGGCCGATGGCTGAAACCACCAGGTCGCAGGCCAGTACCGTGCCGTCGGACAGGTGAGCGTCAAGGCCCTCGCCCACACGCTCCAGGCGGTTGAGCACCGGCCCCAGATGGAAACGCGCACCCAGGCCTTCCAGGCCGGCCTGCAGCGCCGCGGCTGCGGCCGGGTGCAGCAAGGTCGGCATCACTTGCTCACAGGGCGCCATCAACTGTACTTCATACCCGCCCATGATCAGGTCATTGGCGAACTCGCAGCCGATCAGGCCGGCGCCCAGCAACAGCACGCGTTTCTTGCCTTGCGCGGCGGCTCGAAAGCGGGCGTAGTCTTCCAGGTCGTTGATGGGGAATACCGCATCACTGGCGTCGCCCTGCACGGGCACGCTCACCGTCTGGGCCCCCCAGGCCAGGACCAGGTCGCGGTAGGCCACCGCCTCCTCGCCTATCCACAGCTGCTTGTGGCCAGGGTCGATACCCGTCACCCGGGTATGGGTACGAATTTCGGCCTTGAGCTGGTCAGCCATGGCGCCTGGCTCTGCCATGCTCAAGCCGTCGGCATCCTTGTTCTTGCCAAAGCCGGTGGACAGCATCGGCTTGGAATAGGAACGGCCATCATCGGCGGTGATCAGCAACAACGGCGTGTCACCGTCCAGCTTGCGAAACTCTCGAGCCAGGTTGTAACCGGCCAGGCCGGTGCCTACGATCACCACGGGTGCTGTCATGTGTCCGTTCCTTGAGTTGAAAATTCGATCAGGCGATTTCGATCATTTCGAAGTCCATCTTGCCCACGCCGCAGTCAGGGCACAGCCAGTCTTCCGGCACGTCTTGCCAAAGGGTACCCGGCGCGATGCCGTCGTCCGGCCAGCCATCGGCTTCGTTGTAGATCAGACCGCATACCACGCATTGCCACTTTTTCATTTAACGGTGTCCTCGATGCTCAGGCTGTTGGCTCGGGCGATCATTGATTGATGCGTTGTCGACCGGCTCGACAGGTTTTGTACTGGGGGTTGTGCACAGATGCAAGCCTGAATGCATGCTAAGCTCGCCGGCCAACCCGCTTGCCGAACGTTGCCGACCGTGACCCACGCCTCTTCCTCTGCCATAGCGCCCGCCTGGCTGGCGCTGGCGCCCACCGATGCCGATGCCTTTACCTGCGACTGGTTGTTCGACCAGGGGTCGCTGACCCGACGCCTCACCCGCCTGGCCGACGGGCATTTCAGCGTCACGCCTCTGCTCGAACAATGGCAGGTGCTGCGCGAGGATGAATGCGCCTCGCTAGGCCTGGCGCCGGGCAGCAGCGGCTGGGTACGCGAAGTCTACCTGCGTGGGCACGGCATACCCTGGGTGTACGCCCGCAGCGTGGCCGGGCGCCAGGCGCTGGAGGCCGATGGCCTGGCGCTGGCGGCACTGGGCAACCGATCGCTGGGTGAACTGCTGTTCACTACTCCAGCGTTCGTGCGCCAGCCCATCGAAGTGTGCCGGTACCCGGCCACTTGGCTGCCTGCCGACCACGCTCACGATGGCCTGTGGGCCCGACGTTCGCGCTTCGACCGTGGCGCCCTGCGCATTCTGGTCGCGGAAGTCTTCCTGCCGGGCCTGTGGCCCACCGCTCAACTCGCTGCGGAGAACCCTTGATGTACCAGAGCCTGCTCAAATCCATGAACCGGCTGCATCCGCGCGCCTGGGACTTTGTTCAACTGACCCGCATGGACAAGCCCATCGGCATCTACCTGCTGCTGTGGCCCACCCTGTGGGCGCTGTGGGTAGCCGGTGAGGGCCGACCGTCGCTGGCCAACGTATTCATCTTCGTGCTGGGCGTGGTGTTGATGCGCGGTGCCGGTTGCGTAATCAACGACTTCGCCGACCGCAAGGTCGATGGCCACGTCAAGCGTACCGAACAGCGACCGCTGGTCAGCGGGCGCATCAGCTCACGCGAGGCGCTGGTGTTTTTCGCGGTGCTGATCGCCATCAGCTTCGCCCTGGTGCTGTGCACCAACGCCACCACCATCTGGTTGTCGTTCGGCGGCCTCGCGCTCGCCGCCACCTACCCGTTCATGAAGCGCTACACCTATTACCCCCAGGTGGTGCTGGGCGCCGCGTTCTCCTGGGGCATGCCCATGGCCTTCACCGCGCAAACCGGGCACCTGCCGGCCGCCGCATGGCTGTTGTACATCGCCAACCTGCTGTGGACGGTGGGCTATGACACCTATTACGCCATGACCGACCGCGATGACGACCTGCGCATCGGGGTCAAGTCCACCGCCATTCTGTTCGGCGAGGCCGACCGGGTGATCATCGTCACACTGCAGGGGCTGGCGCTGGTGTGCCTGTGGCTGGCGGGCCTGAACGTCGGCCTGGGTGGGTGGTTCCACCTCGGGCTACTGGGGGCCGCGGCGTGCTTTGCCTGGCAATGGCACAGCACCCGCGACCGGGAACGCATGAAATGTTTCAAGGCGTTCCTGCACAACCACTGGGCGGGGTTGATCATTTTCGCCGGCATCGCCGCGGACTATGCCTTTCGCTGATACTTCAGTCGGCATCCGCGTCGGTGGGTATCACGTGCCAGACATCCATCTTGCCGTCGCCCATCTTGTCACCGGCTTTCTTGTCACCTTTGAAGGTGTAGACCGGCTTGGTCTCGTAGGCCCATTGCTTCTTGCCGTCATCGCGGGTCACCACTGACCAGTCGCCATCGTCCTTGGCCATGCTGTCGGCCATCAACGGCGGCCAGTTCTCGGCGCATTTGTCGTTGCAATTGGACTTGCCATCACCGTCCTTGTCATAGGTGTACAAGGTCATGCCGTGGTGGTCCACCAGCATGCCATCCTTGGCCATGGCAGGGTCCGCGGCCTGGGAAAGCGTCGGGGCGGCAAGGGCGAAAGCCCCCACCAGGGCCATCCAGTTCAGCGTATGTCGTGTCATTGGATCTACCTCTTGGTTATTCTTGGCAACGAAATTACAGCTTAGCCCAGCGCCCGTAAGTTGATAGGCTGGCAACGACCTGTCACACGACTGCAATAATTCCGTTATCTAATGCGCCCCAAGACACTTCAATGACAAGAGGTTTGAGCATGGTTGGCAGGAACATTCTGATCGTTGACGACGAAGCGCCCATTCGCGAGATGATCGCCGTCGCGTTGGAAATGGCTGGCTATGACTGCCTCGAGGCAGAAAACTCGCAGCAAGCCCACGCCATCATTGTCGACCGCAAGCCCGACCTCATTCTGCTGGACTGGATGCTGCCCGGCACCTCGGGTATCGAACTGGCCCGGCGCCTCAAGCGCGACGAGCTGACCGGTGATATTCCGATCATCATGCTCACCGCCAAGGGCGAAGAAGACAACAAGATCCAGGGCCTTGAGGTGGGCGCCGACGATTACATCACCAAGCCGTTCTCCCCCCGCGAACTGGTGGCGCGGCTCAAGGCCGTGCTGCGTCGCGCTGGCCCGACCGACGGCGAAGCGCCGATCGAAGTGGGCGGCCTGCTGCTCGACCCTATCAGCCACCGCGTGACCATCGATGGCCGCCCGGCGGAAATGGGGCCCACCGAATACCGCCTGCTGCAATTCTTCATGACCCACCAGGAGCGCGCCTACACCCGTGGCCAATTGCTGGACCAGGTGTGGGGCGGCAACGTCTATGTCGAGGAGCGTACTGTCGATGTGCACATTCGGCGCCTGCGCAAGGCGCTCGGCATTGCCTACGAGAATCTGGTACAAACCGTGCGCGGCACCGGCTACCGCTTTTCCACCAAGAGCTGAAGCCCGCCCGCCACGGCATGACTCGAAAGGACGCGACGTTAATTGAACCAGAACTGGCACAGCATCCTGATCAGGCACATGCTGATATTGGTCACGCTTTGCCTGCTGGCAGGGCTGGTCAGCGGCTATTACGGCTGGTGCCTGGCCGTGGGCCTGGGCCTGTACCTGGGCTGGACCCTGAAGCAGTTGCTGCGCCTGCACCACTGGCTCAACAAGCACCAGCCTGATGAAGCACCGCCCGATGGCTACGGGCTGTGGGGCGACGTGTTCGATAGCATCTACCACCTGCAGCGGCGCGATCAGCGCGTGCGGGGGCGGCTGCAGGCAGTGATCGACCGGGTGCAGGAGTCCACCGCGGCCCTGCGCGATGCGGTCATCATGCTCGACAGCGACGGCAACCTGGAATGGTGGAACCGCGCCGCCGAAACCCTGCTGGGCCTCAAGACCCCCCAGGACAGCGGCCAACCGGTGACCAACCTGGTGCGCCACCCGCGCTTCAAGGAATATTTCGAAGCCGAAAATTACGCCGAACCGCTGGAAATTCCCTCGCCGATCAACGACCGCCTGCGCGTGCAGATGCTCATCACCCGCTATGGCAACAACGAACACCTGATGCTGGTGCGCGACGTGACCCGCATCCACCAGCTGGAACAGATGCGCAAGGACTTCATCGCCAACGTCTCCCACGAGCTGCGCACACCGCTCACGGTGATCACCGGGTACCTGGAAACCCTGCTCGACAACGTGGAGGAAGTGAACCCGCGCTGGGCCCGCGCCCTGCAGCAAATGCAGCAACAGGGCGGGCGCATGCAAACGTTGCTCAACGACCTGCTGTTGCTGGCCAAGCTGGAGGCCACCGATTACCCCTCCGACAACCAGCCGGTGGCGGTGTACGCCCTGTTGCAATCGATCAAGAGCGATGCCCAGGCCCTGTCCGGCTCGCGCAACCAGCGCATCACCCTGGAGGCCGATGACAGCATTCGCCTCAAGGGCAGCGAATCGGAGCTGCGCAGTGCCTTCTCGAACCTGGTGTTCAACGCGGTGAAATACACCCCGGCCGAGGGCAATATCCACATCCGCTGGTGGGGCGACGGCAAGATGGCCTACATGAGCGTGCAGGACTCGGGCATCGGCATTGATGCCAAACACCTCCCCCGCCTGACCGAACGCTTTTACCGGGTGGACTCCAGCCGCGCTTCGGCGACCGGCGGCACGGGCCTGGGGCTGGCAATCGCCAAGCACGTGCTGCTGCGCCACCGCGGGCACCTTGAGGTGAGCAGCGTCCCGGGCCATGGCAGCACCTTCACCTGCATCTTTGCCCCCCAGCAACTGGTCATGGAACCGCCCAGCGGCAGGTCACTGCGCTCCAACCCCTAGGCAAGCGCACCGTCACCCGCTACATTGATGGTCTTGTGCCTGCATTTCAGGCGCCTCAGTTCTCCTCACCTTCTGAAGACGGAACCCGTAAAACTCCATCATGGACCCTTCCCCTGGCTTTACCCTCGCTTCACTCTTCGCCGATTTCGGCATGATCCTTTTCGCTGTGCTACTGGTGTTTCTCAACGGCTTCTTCGTGGCCGCCGAGTTCGCCATGGTCAAGCTGCGCTCCACCCGCGTGGAGTCCATCGCCGAGAAAAACGGCTGGCGCGGCCAGATCCTGCGAACGGTGCACAGCCAGCTCGATGCTTACCTCTCCGCCTGCCAGCTGGGTATCACACTCGCCTCCCTGGGCCTTGGCTGGGTGGGTGAACCGGCCTTCGCGCACCTGCTGGAGCCGCTGCTAGAAGCCGTGGGCGTTCAATCGCCGGAAGTGGCCAAGGGCATTTCGTTCTTCAGCGCCTTCTTCGTTATTTCCTACCTGCACATCGTGGTCGGCGAGCTGGCACCCAAGTCCTGGGCCATCCGCAAGCCCGAGCTGCTGTCCATGTGGACGGCGGTGCCGCTGTACCTGTTCTATTGGGCCATGTACCCGGCCATCTACCTGCTCAACGCCAGCGCCAACGCCATTCTGCGCATCGCCGGGCAAGGCGAGCCTGGGCCGCACCATGAACACCACTACAGCCGCGATGAACTGAAGCTGATCCTGCACTCCAGCCGGGGCCAGGACCCCAGCGACCAGGGCATGCGCGTGCTGGCTTCGGCGGTGGAAATGGGCGAACTGGAGGTGGTCGACTGGGCCAACTCCCGCGAAGACCTGGTGAGCCTGGACTTCAAGGCGCCGCTGAAGGAAATCCTGGCGATGTTCCGCCGGCACAAATTCAGCCGTTACCCGGTGTACGACGCCGAACGCAATGAATTCGTCGGTTTGCTGCACATCAAGGACCTGCTGCTGGAGCTGGCGGACCTGGACCACATTCCCGAGTCGTTCAACCTCGCCGAGCTGACCCGCCCGCTGGAGCGCGTGTCCCGACACATGCCGCTGTCGCGCTTGCTGGAGCAGTTCCGCAAGGGTGGCGCGCACTTCGCGCTGGTGGAGGAAGCCGACGGCAAGGTCATTGGCTACCTGACCATGGAGGACGTGCTGGAAGTGCTGGTGGGCGATATTCAAGACGAACACCGCAAGGCCGAGCGCGGCATCCTCGCCTACCAGCCCGGCAAACTGCTGGTGCGCGGTGACACGCCATTGTTCAAGGTCGAGCGGCTGCTGGGCGTGGATCTGGACCACATCGAGGCCGAAACCCTGGCCGGCCTGATCTACGACACGCTCAAGCGCGTACCGGAAGATGAGGAAGTGCTGGAAGTCGAAGGCCTGCGCATCATCATCAAGAAGATGAAAGGCCCCAAGATCATTCTGGCCAAGGTGCTGCGCCTGGAATAACCCCCTGCAGCAACTGCTGTGATCTGTGAGAGCTGGCTTGCCAGCTCTCACGGCAGCCCGTTGCAGCGACACCGGTAGGGGGTGGCGCAGTGGTTATTTATTGCCCAACGCAAAGTTGGGCAGGCTGCCGACCGGTTGGTTGAACTGGAACGGGATCGACTCAAGCCCCAGCCCCGCGTTGCGTTGCACCACGAAATGCAGGTGGGGGCCGGTGCTGTTGCCCGTGTTCCCCGAGCGTGCCAGTGGCGTGCCCACCACCACATGCTGACCTTCGCGCACGCTGACCGAGCCCTGCATCAGGTGCAGGTAGACGCCCATGGTGCCGTCGTCATGCAGAATGCGCACGAAATTACCTGACGGGCTCGCCCCACCACTGCCCTGCTCATTCTCCACCTTGACCACCGTGCCGCCACGAGCGGCGATGATAGGCGTGCCCACCGGCATGGCGATGTCCATGGCATAGCGGCTTCGGGGGCCGAAATGGCTGAACGTGCCGTTGGGGCCCTGCGTCAGGCGAAAGGGCCCGCCTACCCAGGGCAGCGGGTACTGGTAGCCCATGGGCGCGGTGGAGGGGTTGCCGAGCGAATAGCGAAACTTCTGGGAAAACCGCAGGTTCTGCCCGGGCCTCTGCGCCACCAGAGTGGCCAGGGTCAACGTCGAGCGCGCCGGCAATACCCGCCGCACCAGCGACGGCGCCCCCGGGCGCACGTTACCCAGGTTGCCCAGGCGCAGCTCCACCTCGACCGGCGCATACAGCTCGTTGCGGGCGGAAAAGGTGGTGATCCCGGCCTGCCTGTTCACATCCAGGTGCACTTGCTGGTCCAGGCGCTCGTTCATGCGGTCGGCGAACACCAGCACCTTGGCCCCGTGGGTGGGCCGGTCGGTGTAGGACGTTACCCCGTACGCATCCGTGTACTTGTAGATGGTGGTGGCACTGGCGTGGCCCCAGCTCAAGGCCAGGACACAGCAGCACAAAAGGGGTCGTAGCTGCATGATGGCATTCTGGAATAGTGGACTGGCCAAAGATTAGCAGCTGCGCGCAGGCCTTGCGCACGCCGCATGGCGGATCACCGGGTAAGGTGGCTCGCAGGGTACCAGACGGTAAGTACCGGGCTCCAGGCGTACCAGTTCGTACCTCATGCTGGCGTCCGGGTCGATGCGCTGCAGTGCTACCCAGGGCTGGCCCCAGGCATCGAAGTGGTCGATGCGCCAGGCCAGGCGGGCGTCTCGCAGCAGGCGGTAGCCCCGCAGGTCCAGGCCTGTCAGGCTGGACGGAAGCTCGGTGACCCACACGGTATGGTCGAGCCAGACCAGCTCATCGCCTGAATTGAGGGGTTCGTGCAGCGGCAGACAGAGTTCGCAGGGCATCGTGGCACAGACCTCCAGAGGGAAGCCCGGATGATGCGCGCATTGGACGAGGACCGGCAGAGTAACGATTCCCAAAGTTGTGTAGGAAGCGATACCCCTATGGAAATGCAATGCCTTGCACACAAGGCTCACAACGCGGTGGGCCAGGCCATGGCATGAGGCACCGGCGTTGGCAGCCCTGTGTGACCGAGGCCGGAGTTTTATCGTGCCCGGTTTTCAGGCGCCAGGAATGAAATGCTTCTGCGCGGTGCCGCGGGCGATCAGCCGCGAGATGTAGTCAAGCTTCTGGGCGTCCTGGTCGACGAAACGGAAAGTCAGTTGCAACCAGTCGCTGTCCGGCTTGGGTTCATGGGCGACGATGGCGTGCAGGTAACCATTGAGGCGGGCCACTTCGGCGCTGTCGCCCTGCTCCAGGTCGAGTACGGCGTTTTCCAGTACCTGGGGCAGGACTTCACCACGGCGCACCACCAGCAGCGCCTCCTTGAGGCTCAGGGCCTTGATCACGCACTGCTGGTTGCCGCTGGACAGGCGCAGTTGGCCCTGGCCACGGCTGCCCGTGGTGGGCGCGGCTGAAGCCGCCGCCGGGCGCGGGGCATTGTTCAGCAGGCCGGCTCGGGCCGCGGGGGCCGGCGCAGGAGCGGCGGCCGGGCGCACAGCTTCGGCCTTGCCGCCGGTCAGGGCATTGAGCGAGTCGTTGGCAAAAGCCGACGTAGCGCGGGTAGGCGCGCTGGCCATCAGCGCGTCCAGCTTGCCGACCTTGGTCAGCGCCTTTTTTACCTTGGTCAGCAACTGCTCGTTGGTGAAGGGTTTGCCGACAAAGTCGGAAACGCCGGCCTGAATGGCCTGCACCACGTTTTCCTTGTCGCCACGGCTGGTCACCATGATGAAGGGCATGCCCTTGAGGGCTTCCTGCTCGCGGCACCAGGTCAACAGCTCCAGGCCGGACATCTCCGGCATCTCCCAGTCGCACAGTACCAGGTCGAAGCTGTCTTTCATCAGCATCGCCTGGGCCTTGCGGCCGTTCACGGCGTCTTCAGTGACGATACCCGGAAAGTAGTTGCGCAAGCATTTCTTCACCAGGTCACGAATGAACGGAGCGTCATCCACAACCAGCACACTGACCTTACTCATTGACCACTCCTAAGATTACCCGGCAAGCATAGCGCTGACTGATGGCCATTTGCCAAAACTTATTAGTCACGCCGGGACTCTTCGTTCACGGGTGCCTTGAAATTGGTGCACCGCAAACGAAAATGCCCGGCGCCAGGCCGGGCATTTGCAGTCGGGCAGTCTTACTTATCGTCAGCGGCGCCCGGAACATTAGCCCGATCGGCAGCCCGGCCCTGGACTTCCTCGCGCATGCGCGCCAGGCCCAGGTGCCGTACGTCGGTGCCGCGCACCAGGTAGATCACCAGTTCGGAGATATTGCGCGCGTGGTCGCCGATGCGCTCCAGCGAGCGCAGGGCCCAGATCACGTTCAGTACCCGCGAAATCGACCGCGGGTCTTCCATCATGTAGGTCACCAGCTCGCGCAACGCGGTTTTGTATTCGCGGTCGATGGTCTTGTCGTACTGGGCCACCGACAGCGCCAGGTCGGCGTCGAAGCGGGCAAAGGCATCCAGCGCATCACGCACCATGCTGCGCACCTGGTCACCGATGTGGCGCACTTCCACGTAGCCACGCGGTGATTCGCCTTCTTCACACAGCTGAATGGCACGGCGGGCGATCTTGGTGGACTCGTCACCAATACGCTCCAGGTCGATCACCGACTTGGAAATGCTGATGATCAGGCGCAGGTCCGACGCCGCGGGCTGGCGCCGGGCAAGGATGCGCACGCATTCCTCGTCGATGTTGCGCTCCATCTGGTTGATCTGCACGTCCACGTCCCGCACCTGCTGGGCCAGACCCGAGTCGGCCTCGATCAGCGCGGTAACCGCGTCGTTGACCTGCTTCTCCACCAGGCCACCCATGGCCAGCAGGTGGCTGCGGACTTCTTCCAGCTCGGCGTTGAACTGCTGGGAGATGTGGTGCGTAAGGCTATCTTTATCAATCATGGTATCGCTCCGCGACAGCTACAAGCTTCAAGCTGAAAGCTGCAAGTGGTTAAGTGGTGATCCAGAACTGCGCGCCGCATCCGCTTGCAGCTTGTGGCTGCGAGCGTGCAGCTTTAACTAGCCATAGCGACCGGTGATGTAGTCCTCGGTCTGCCGTTTCGCGGGGTTGGTAAACAGGGTATCGGTGTCCCCGAACTCCACCAGCTTGCCCATGTGCATGAACGCCGTGTAATCGGATACCCGCGCAGCCTGCTGCATGTTGTGGGTCACGATCACAATGGTGTATTTGGATTTCAATTCGTAGATCAGTTCCTCGACTTTCAACGTGGAAATGGGGTCCAGCGCCGAACATGGTTCGTCGAGCAGCAAGACCTCGGGCTCCACGGCCACGGTACGCGCGATGACCAGGCGCTGCTGCTGGCCGCCGGAGAGGCCCAGGGCCGACTCGTGCAGGCGGTCCTTGACCTCATCCCACAGGGCCGAGGCCTTCAGCGCCCATTCCACGGCCTCGTCGAGTACCCGTTTCTTGTTGATGCCCTGAATGCGCAGGCCATACACCACGTTTTCATAGATGGTCTTGGGGAACGGGTTGGGCTTCTGGAACACCATGCCCACCCGGCGGCGCAGCTCGGCCACGTCCTCGCCCTTGCTGTAGATGTCGTGGCCTTCCAGGTTGATCTCGCCGTCCACCCGGCAGCCATCCACCAGGTCATTCATGCGGTTGAAGGTACGCAACAGGGTCGACTTGCCGCAGCCCGAGGGGCCGATGAACGCCGTGACGCGCTGCTTGGGGATGTCCAGCTTCACGTCGAACAGCGCCTGCTTGTCGCCGTAGAACAGGTTCAGGCCCGGCACCTGGATGGCCAGCTTCTCGTTGGCCATGTTCAGGCCCTGGCGCATGCGGCCGATGGCCGAAAGGCTGATACCGGCGGGTTTGTTCGGGTCTTGCATGTAGTGCTCCCTACGCTATCAGTTGTCCAGCGCCTTGTATTTCTCGCGCAGGTGGTTACGAATGGCGACGGCCGACAGGTTCAGCGCGGCGATCACCAGCACCAGCAGCAGCGCCGTGGCATACACCACCGGGCGAGCGGCCTCGACGTTGGGGCTCTGGAAGCCGACGTCATAGATATGAAAGCCCAGGTGCATGATTTTCTGGTCCAGGTGCAGGTAGGGGTAGTTGCCGTCCACCGGCAGGGCTGGGGCCATCTTCACCACGCCTACCAGCATCAGCGGCGCCACCTCGCCAGCAGCGCGGGCCACGGCCAGGATCATGCCGGTGATCATCGCCGGGCTGGCCATGGGCAGCACGACCTTCCACAAGGTCTCGGCCTTCGTAGCCCCCAGCGCCAGCGAACCCTCTCGCAGGCTCAGGGGAATACGCGCCAAGCCTTCCTCGGTGGCCACGATCACCACCGGAACCGCCAGCAAGGCCAGGGTCAACGACGCCCACATCAGCCCTGGCGTGCCGAAGGTAGGCGCCGGCAAGGCTTCAGGGAAGAACAGGCGGTCGATGGAGCCACCGAGCACGTAGACGAAAAAGCCCAGGCCGAACACCCCATAGACGATGGCCGGCACACCGGCCAGGTTGTTCACGGCGATACGGATGAGCCGGGTCATGGGGCCCTGACGGGCGTATTCACGCAGGTAAACCGCCGCCAGCACGCCGAATGGGGTCACGATCATCGCCATGATCAACGTCATCATGACGGTGCCGAAGATGGCCGGAAACACGCCCCCCTCGGTGTTGGCCTCACGGGGGTCGTCGCTGAGAAATTCCCAGACCTTGCCAAAGTAGAACCCGGTTTTCTTCAACACGCCCATGGCGTTTGGCTGATAGGCATGGACGACCTTGCCCATGCTGATCTCGATTTCCTGGCCGTTGACGTCCCGCACGGTGAGGCTGTCGCGGTTGATGGCCTGGTGCAGGTCGCCGAGCTGTGCTTCGATGCTCTCGTACTGGCCCTTCAGCGCCGCGCGTTCGGTGTCCATGTCGGCCTGGGCCGCGGCGTCGAGCTGATGGTTGAGCTCCAGCTTGCGGGCGTGCAGGCGGATGCGTTCCAGGCGCGCATTGATCGAGCCAATCTCGGTTTTTTCCAGGCGGTTGAGCTGGCGCGCCAGGTCTTTCACCCGGTCAATGCGCGGGTACAGCTGGCTGAATACCGCATCGCCCTCACCCACCACCTGACCATTTTCCTTGATGTTGACCAGGTAGCCGTAGAAATTGCCCCACTCGCGGCGCTCCACCGTCACCAGTTCCTCGGGCTGGTGCTGGTCCTGCAGCCATTCGCCCACCACCCAGACGAAATCGGGGTGGCCCAGGTCGCGGTTACCCACCTTGATCAGCTCCCGCGTCATGAATTCCGGGCCAGTGGCGGGTACCGGCAGGCCAGCGCCAGCCAGCTGGGCACGGGGCACCTGGTCTTTTTCGACGATTTCACCGATCAGTTGCTGCGCAGGCTGGCCCGGCACGTTGTAGCTGGCACGCACCAGGTCGGCGGGCCAGAAATGGCCCAGGCCGCGCACGGCCAGCACCGCCAGCAGGCCGATGGTCATGATCACGGCGACGGACACAGCGCCGCCACTGAGCCAGACACCCGGCGAACCACTGCGGAACCAGCCTTTGAATGAAGCGTTTTTCACGGATCGCTACCTTTGCACTAAAGCGACGAGTATTTTTTGCGAAGACGCTGGCGGATCACTTCGGCCAGGGTATTCATCACGAAGGTGAACAGCAGCAGTACCAGCGCGGCCAGGAACAGCACGCGGTAGTGGCTGCCACCCACCTCCGACTCGGGCATTTCCACCGCGACGTTGGCGGCCAGGGTGCGCATCCCCTCGAACAGGTTCATTTCCATCACCGGCGTATTGCCGGTGGCCATCAGCACAATCATGGTCTCGCCCACGGCGCGGCCCAGGCCGATCATCAGCGCCGAGAAGATACCCGGGCTGGCGGTCAGCAGTACCACGCGGGTCAGGGTCTGCCAAGGCGTGGCGCCCAGCGCCAGGGAGCCCAGGGTCAGGCTGCGCGGCACGCTGAACACCGCGTCTTCGGCGATGGAATAGATGTTGGGGATGACGGCGAAGCCCATGGCCAGGCCTACCACCAGCGCATTGCGCTGGTCATAAGTGATGCCCAGGTCGTTGGTTATCCACAGGCGCATGTCACCGCCGAAGAACCAGTTTTCCAGGTGCGGGCTCATGGCCAGGGCGAACCAGCCCACCAGCAGGATCACCGGGATCAGGATGATGCTCTCCCACCCCTCCGGTACCCGCAGGCGGATGGCCTCGGGCAGGCGGCTCCAACCGAAGCCGGCCACCAGGATACCAATGGGGGTCAACAGCAGCAGGCTGAAGATCCCCGGCAGGTGGCCTTCCAGGTAGGGTGCCAGGAACAGGCCGGCGAAGAAGCCCAGGATCACCGTGGGCATGGCCTCCATCAGCTCGATCACTGGCTTGACCTTGCGGCGCAGCCCGGGTGCCATGAAGTAAGCGGTGTAGATGGCGGCGGCAACAGCCAGTGGCGCGGCCAGGAACATGGCGTAGAACGCTGCTTTCAGGGTGCCAAAGGTCAGGGGCGACAGGCTCAGCTTGGGCTCGAAGTCCGACGTGGCGGCCGTCGACTGCCAGACATACTTGGGCTCATCGTAGTTTTCATACCAGACCTTGTCCCACAACGCGCTCCACGATACTTCCGGATGCGGGTTGACCAACGTCATGGGTAGCAGCCGGCCACCCTGCTCCATCACGATGCGGTTCGCCCGGGGTGACAGGGCCAACACGCCTGGGCCCTGGGCCACTTGCTGAACCAGCAGGGTACGGTGGGCGGTACTGTGGAAAATACCCATCTGCCCTGCGGCATTGACGGCAAGGAAGCCCTTGCGACGCTGCTCGGCGGTAATGTCGACAATAGGCGTGCTACCCATCTGGAAATCGCGGATATGCCGAAGGCGCTGTTCGCCATCGGTATCGCGGGCCATGAACCATTGGGACAGGCCACCCTTGGAGGTACCCACGATCAGCGAAATCCCCCCTACCAACTGGGTAGTAGCGGTCACTTCGGCGCTGGCATCCTCAAGCAGCTTGTAGCGACCGTTCAGGCTCTTGTCCCGCAGGCTGAAAACGTCGGCCTGAGCCCGGCCATTGATCACGTACAACCATTGCTGGCGCGGGTCCACGAAGATGGCCTTGACCTGCTCCGTCATCTGCGGCAATTCGATGGCCGCCTGAGTAGTGTCGGTCTCGCCGGTCAGCAGGTTCTCTTCCCTGGTGATCGAGAGCACGTGCAACTGCGGGCCGGTGGAGCCTGCCACGATCAGTGCATCATCCGTGGCGCTGAGGTTAACGTGCTCCAGTGCCCGCCCCTCTCCGTCCAGGGTCAGCGGCGCCTCGCCATAGGGAAATTCCAGGGCGGTATTGATGGTCTTGTGACCGTCCGGGTAAGTCACCTTGTAGGTGTGGCGGAAAATCATCGCCTGGCCGTTGGACAGGCCCAGCATCACCAGTGAGCTGCCGGGCTGCTCCTCACCAATGGAAACCACCTTGGCCCCGGCCGGTAGCGGCAGGTCGATGCGCTTGAGCTCATGGCCGTCCCTGGTGCTGAAGAACAGCGCCTGGCCAGCATCGGAGACCCGCAGGCCTACCTGGTTCTGCTCTTCCAGCGAAAGCATCAGCGGTTTGCCGGCGTCCTGCAGCCAGGCGGGGGGCAACGGTGCCTTGACGGTGAGCTCCGCGCCCTTGAACAGCGGCAACACCACATACAGCAGGTAAAAGAAAATCAGGGTAATGGCAGCCAGCACGGCAAGCCCGCCCACCAGTACATACCAGCGGGTCAGGCGGTCCTTGAGCGCACGCAGCTTGCGCCTGCGTACCAGTTCCGGCGTGTTGAAGTCGATGCGCGCGGGTGGCTTGCGGGGAATGTTTGCAGAGTTGGCCAGATCATTCATGGGCACACCCTAGCGACCTCGTATGACAGAAACGTGACAGTGAGTTGACGCAACGAGGTCTGCCGCCTGGGAAGACCGGGCAGCAAACCTGGGTGCAGCTATAAGCAAGCCCTCTGGAACGGCCCTGCCAGCCATTGTACTTACTTTGAGCCTTCACTCAGCCCCAGGTCGGCAAGGGCTTTGGCTGCCACTTTCGCCGGGAGCGGGATGTAACCATCTTTTACCACGATCTGCTGACCGGATTGTGACAGCACCAGTTTCACGAACTCGGCTTCAAGCGGTGCCAGTGGCTTGTTCGGGGCCTTGTTCACATACAGGTAGAGAAACCGCGACAGTGGGTATTTCCCGTTCAGGGTGTTCTCCTCGGTTTCTTCGACAAAGGTAGTGCTGCCTTTTTTCGCCAGTGCCACGGTTTTCACACTGGCGGTCTTGTAACCGATACCCGAATAGCCGATGCCATTGAGCGAGCTGCTGATGGACTGCACGACCGAGGCGGAGCCGGGCTGCTCGTTGACGTTGGGCTTGTAGTCACCTTTGCACAACGCCGCTTCCTTGAAGTACCCATAGGTACCGGACACCGAGTTGCGGCCAAACAACTGTACCGGCTTGTTGGCCAGGTCGCCGGTCACGCCCAGGTCGCCCCAGGTCTTGACCTCGGCCTTGGCCCCGCACAGGCGGGTCGCGGAGAAAATCGCGTCCACCTGCTCCATCGTCAGGTGCTGGATGGGGTTGTCCTTGTGCACGAACACTGCCAGGGCGTCCACGGCCACAGGCACCGCCGTCGGCCGGTAGCCGTACTTCTGCTCGAAGGCCTGCAGCTCGACGTCCTTCATCTTGCGGCTCATGGGCCCCAGGTTCGCGGTGCCTTCGGTCAGCGCGGGTGGCGCGGTGGACGACCCGGCGGCCTGTACCTGGATATTGACGTTGGGGTATTCCTTTTTATACGCCTCGGCCCACAGGGTCATGAGGTTGGCGAGGGTATCGGAGCCGACGCTGGACAGGTTGCCCGACACGCCCGTGGTCTTTGCATAGGCAGGGATGGTGGGGTCTACAGCGGCGGTGGCGTGAACACTGGCAGTACCCGCGACAGCCACGCTGATCGCGGCCATCAAACGCTTGAAATTCATGCCTGACTCCAGGAATAGGGGTTGTTCGGATGGGTCGGGCGCCAGTATCGATAGCCCATGTGAACATTCTATGTATGGATTGTGACAGAAGGATGAATGGCCATTACGGGATATTGCCGCCACTGTGGGGTGGGCGTCAGGCCGCGTCGGACGTCGTATGGTGCGTGCACGTACAACGCGGCCTACCGGATGTTCAATGCACGATCAACGTTTCTTCGCCAGCAGATACAGCCCCACCGCCAGGCCGATCATGCAAATGCCTGCAACATAATACGCTGGCCCCATCGGGTCGGATTTGAGCAGCAGAGTCACGATCATCGGCGTCAGCCCGCCGAAGATGGCGTATGCCAGGTTGTAGGAGAACGACAGCCCGGTGAAGCGCACCACCGCCGGGAACGCTTTGACCATCACGTACGGCACCGCACCGATGGTGCCCACGAACAGACCGGTCAGCGCGTACAGCGGGAACAGCCAGTCGGGGTGGGCATGCAGGCTGTGGTAGAACACCCACGAGCTGACCAGCAGGGCCAGGCTGCCCCCTACGAAGACTCGCCCCGCGCCGAGACGGTCGGCCAGTGCGCCAGCGCATACACAACCAATACTGAGAAAGACGATGGCCAGGCTGTTGGCCTGCAAGGCTACCGAGGGGCTGAAGCCGTAGACGGTCTGCAGCACCGTGGGGGTCATGAGGATGACCACGACGATACCCGCCGACAGCAACCAGGTGAGCAGCATCGACACAGCGATGGCGCCGCGGTGGTCACGCAGAACGGCGCGCAGAGGGATCTCATCCGCCAGCGCCTTGCGCTGCTGCAACTCGGCGAACACCGGGGTTTCATGCAGCCAGCGGCGCAGGTACACCGACATCAGGCCGAACACCCCGCCCAGCAGGAAAGGAATGCGCCAGGCGTAGTCGGACACCTCGGTAGCGCTGTAAATACTGTTCACCAGCGTCGCGACCAGGGAACCGAGCAGGATCCCCGCCGTCAAACCCGACGTCAGCGTGCCACAGGCATAGCCCACATGGCGTGCCGGCACGTGTTCGGACACGAATACCCAGGCTCCGGGTACCTCGCCACCAATGGCAGCGCCCTGAATCACCCGCATCAGCAGCAACAGCAAGGGCGCCCACAAGCCGATCTGCGCGTAGGTGGGCAACAGGCCCATGATCAGGGTCGGCACGGCCATCATGAAGATGCTCAGGGTGAACATTTTCTTGCGCCCCAGCAGGTCACCGAAATGCGCCATGACGATGCCGCCCAGGGGGCGCGCCAGGTAACCCGCGGCAAAGATGCCGAAGGTCTGCATCAGGCGCAGCCACTCGGGCATGTCGGCCGGGAAGAACAATTTCCCGACCACGGTGGCGAAGAACACGAAAATGATGAAATCGTAGAACTCCAACGCTCCACCCAGGGCGGAAAGCGACAAGGTCTTGTAGTCATTGCGGGTCAGAGGCCGCGCCGGTTGCGCGTGACTCGAGGGGACGGACGTCATGGTGTGGTTTCTCTTATAGGCAAAACGGCAACCCTCACCAGGGCTGCTTGCGGCTTGGCAGGTGGGGCACGATAGCAAATTGCTTGAAAAAGCACATGGATTGTGATTTTCGGCCGATTAATTGCGTGCACGACCGTCGTCGCACCCGTTATCGCCCTATATACTGCGCGTCTGTAGGAATTTTCTGGTTGGATACAGGGTGTTTGTGCGAAAGCGTCGCTATAAGCGCTAGCCGATTTCGCAGAGTTACCCTTGGAGCGTCTCTAGCGGCGAAAGCAGCGTAGTATGAAGCTGAATCGTTTTATATGAGGCGTCATTACCCGTTCCGCCAACCCTATCTGAGAGTTTTGGGTCAGAGGCACCCCGAGCATGATTGAACTCGAACAAGAAGATCCTATTCCACAAGGCGACCTGGCCTTGCAGATCACCGCGCTACCGCGCGAAACCAACGGCTTCGGCGATATCTTCGGCGGCTGGCTGGTGGCGCAGATGGACCTGGCCGGCACGGCCATGGCCAGCAAGGTGGCGGGCGGGCGCGTGGCTACCGTGGCCATCGACCGCATGGCGTTCCTGGTGCCGGTTGCCGTGGGCGCACAGCTGTCTTTCTATACCCAGACCCTGGAAATCGGGCGCAGCTCGATCCAGATGATGGTTGAGGTATGGAGCGACGACCCGCTGTCCAGCGAATGGCGCAAGGTTACCGAAGCTGTATTCGTATTTGTTGCCATCGACGGCAGCGGTCGCACCCGTTCCGTACCGCCACGGCGCTGATTTGCCGGCAAACTTGGCGGCGGTTTGCGGGTCAAACTGCAATATATCTATTGGATTGGAAGCGAGAACTGCGCATGTCTACCCCCCAGGTCGAGTCGGTCAAACTGGATGAACTGAACTGCTGGCGCATCAGCCACGGCGGTGCCGAGCTGCTGGTGGCCCAACAGGGCGCCCAGATTCTCAGCTACCAGCGCGAAGGCGAGCAGCCACTGATCTGGCTCAATGACCAGGCGGTGTTCAAACACGGCACCCCAGTGCGCGCGGGCGTCCCGGTCTGCTGGCCGTGGTTTGGCGTGTTTGCCCGCAACCCAGAGCCCGTGCAAGCCATGCTCGCTTCCCCCGAGGGGGCCGGCAGCCATGGCCTGGTGCGGGCCATGGACTGGCAACTGCAGGCCATCGACAGCTCCACTGACGACTACCTGCGTATCGACTTCACCCTGCCGGAAGCTGAAGGCAAGCTGCCCGGCTGGCCGCACAAAGTCGCGTTGAAGCTGAGCATCATCCTCGGCGACCACCTGAGCGTGAGCCTTACCACCACCAACCTGGGTAATGACGACGTCGCCATCAGCCAGGCGCTGCACAGCTACTTTGCAGTGAGTGATGTACGCGATGTGCATGTGGAAGGCGTGGCGGGGCTGAAGTACATCGAGACCCTGGATGACTGGAAAGTGGTTGAGCAAGCCAACGAGCTGCGCTTTGCCGGCGAAACGGACCGAATCTACAAGAGCGTCCCGGCGCAGCTGACCATCGTGGACCCAGTGTGGAAACGTCGTGTGCGCCTGACCAGCAGTGGCGCCAATGCCGCGGTGATCTGGAACCCGTGGATCGACCGCGCCGCGCAGCTCAGCGACATGGCCGACGATGGCTGGCAGCGCATGCTGTGCATCGAGACGGCCAACGTGATGGATGACATCGTGGTGCTGCTGCCGGGTGCCGAGCACACCCTGGGCGTGACCATCGTCAGCGAGCCGCTCTGACGCCGACAGCGATTCACCTGTGTGGGGCCGAGCTTCGGTCGGTCCCACCACGCAAAGCCGCAGCAGGGTTACAAGTCAGACTCGACCACTACCCGCACCTTCGAGGCATCCATGGCATAGGCGGCATCCGCCATGTCATTGCTGACCTTCTCGATCTTCAGCGTGCCAATCGCCCACAGCGGCGTATAGATATCGTCCAGCTTCAACCCCTTGGGGTAGCGAATCAGGATCATCTGGTTCGGCGGCGGTGGCGGCACGTGGATGCACGCACCCGGGTACGGCACCAGGAAGAACGCTGTGGCGCGCCCCTTGGCGTCGGTCTCCAGCGGCACCGGGTAACCACCAATACGGATATCCTTGCCATTGAGTTCCGGCACGGTCTTGGTCGAATACATCACTGCCGGCAAGCCCTTGCTCTGTTTCAGGCCACCCTTGTGGGTAAAGTTACCGTCACCCTCGGGAGTGTTGTGGGTGATTTCCGGCATGGCTTCCAGCGCCTTTTGGTCCGATTTGGGCATCAATGACAGCCAGTCGGTTTCCGGGAGCTTTTCGGCGGCATGAACGAGGCCGCTGCAAACTAGCAAGGTGGCAAAAAGAATACGGCGCATGAAGGGCCTCGACACAAAATGAGTCGGGCATTCTAGCCCTCTCTGCGCGCCAGCAGAGAGGGCCATTGGGCGAATGTCAGTCTTTTTTGATCATGCCGTACAGCACCAGCAGCACGATGGCGCCTACCAGTGCACCGAGGAAACCGGCGGTTTGCCCGGCCTGGTAGATACCCAGCGCCTGGCCACCGTAGGTCGCGGCCAGCGAGCCGCCGATACCCAGCAGGATGGTCATGATCCAGCCCATGCTATCGTCGCCAGGCTTGAGGAAACGTGCCAGCAGGCCAACGATCAGGCCGATGAAGATGGTACCGATAATACCCATGTGAAACCCTCTGATTGACTGCATAAGCCAAAGCCTAGTCGTGCTTTGGCATCCTGCCATCAGAGGGCATCACCGCCTGGATGGTTCCCTGTCAGGCGCCGATCAGGGCTTCCACCGCCTTGATCTGCTGTTTCAGCGTGGCCATGTCGGCGCTGCGCAGCGTGGCATGCCCCACCTTGCGGCCCACCTTGAACGCCTTGCCATAGTGATGCAGGTGGCAATCGGCGACCGAGACCACCTTGTCCACCGGCGGTACTTCGCCAATGAAGTTGAGCATGGCGCTTTCGCCCACCTTGGCGGTGGAACCCAGCGGCAGGCCGGCTACGGCGCGCAGGTGGTTTTCGAACTGGCTGCACTCGGCGCCTTCGATGGTCCAGTGCCCGGAGTTATGCACCCGCGGGGCGATCTCGTTGGCCTTGAGGCCGCCGTCCACTTCGAAGAACTCGAACGCCAGCACACCCACGTAGTCCAGGTGCTCGAGTACACGCGAGGCGTAATCTTCGGCCAGGCCTTGCAGCGGGTGGTCGGTGCTGGCCACGGACAAGCGCAGAATGCCGGTTTCGTGGGTGTTGTGCACCAGCGGGTAGAACCGCGTCTCGCCGTCACGAGCACGCACGGCGATCAGCGACACTTCGCCGGTGAACGGCACGAAGCCTTCCAGCAGGCATGGCACGCTACCCAGCTCGGCGAAGGTACCTTCGACATCAGCCTGGGCGCGCAGCACTTTCTGACCCTTGCCGTCGTAACCCAGGGTGCGGGTCTTGAGCACGGCCGGCAGGCCGATGCTGGCGACGGCCGCGTCCAGGTCGGCCTGCGACTGGATGTCGGCGAACGTCGGGGTAGGCACGCCCAGGTCCTTGAACATGCTTTTCTCGAACCAGCGATCCCGGGCAATGCGCAGGGCATTGGCGCTCGGGTACACCGGTACGAACTGCGACAGGAACGCCACGGTCTCGGCCGGCACGCTTTCGAACTCGAACGTCACCAGGTCGACTTCGTCGGCCAACTGGCGCAGGTGGTCCTGGTCACTGTAGTCCGCGCGCAGGTGCTCGCCCAATGGCGCGGCACAGGCGTCAGGCGCCGGGTCCAGGAATGCGAAGTTCATACCCAGCGGGGTGCCCGCCAGGGCCAACATGCGGCCCAGCTGGCCGCCACCGATAACACCGATCTTCATGAAAGAGCCTCAGGCCTGACGCGGGTCTGGATTATCCAGCACGCTGTCTGTCTGTTCAGTGCGGAATTGCTTGAGCACGGCATGGAACTGCGGGTGCTTGGCGCCCAGGATACTGGCCGACAGCAGCGCTGCGTTGATCGCACCGGCCTTGCCGATGGCCAAGGTAGCCACCGGCACGCCGGCCGGCATCTGCACGATCGACAGCAACGAATCGACACCCGAGAGCATGGAGGACTGCACCGGCACGCCCAGCACCGGCAGGTGGGTCTTGGCCGCGCACATGCCTGGCAGGTGGGCAGCGCCACCGGCGCCGGCGATGATCACTTCGATCCCGCGGCTTTCCGCTTCCTCGGCGTACTGGAACAGCAGGTCGGGAGTACGGTGAGCGGATACCACTTTCACTTCGTACGGAATACCGAGCTTTTCCAGCATATCGGCGGTGTGGCTAAGGGTGGACCAATCGGACTTGGAGCCCATGATCACGCCAACCAGTGCACTCATCGTCGAGCCTCTTCTCTTGGGCGCCCGCAGGCGCGTCAAAAAACAACAAGCCACGCAGGAAAACCGGCGTGGCTTGTTATACGAATTATGGCCGGTAAAACCGACCGAAGGCCGCGCAGTATACCGCAAAGATCGTGGATAAATAGACCTTCTATCTGGGCTGAAAAGGGCGTTTTTACTGACTTTCAAGTCAACCGCGACAGCATCCCCAGCCTGCGGTGGGCGCTGGCCCGCCAGCGAGCTTTTCAGCGCTGCACAAGTTCGCTGGCAACCCACTGCATACCCATGGAATCTTGCGCACAGCGGGGTCAGGGACGCTTCAACTGGCGGCGCAACCTGAAATTATCGACAGCCAACCCCACCAGCACCACAAGGTTGATCACGGCAAAGCCGTCCGTTCCAAGAAAATGCCAGAAGGTCCAGGCGACCACGGCGATCAACGCGCCGGCAAGCAGCAACAGGCTGGAGTCTTTCATGCGACCACCATCGCTTGGCGATAGTGGTGCTTGCCGAGTACTTCACGCTTATAGATGCCGGGAAACTTGATCAAGCAAGCGCTGAGCCACTGGCGGTCGAGATTGTTGGCACGAGCCATGGACAATACATCGGCAATCGAGGTACCGCCGGACAGTGCGCGCCCAGTGGCGACCGCGATACTGCCAATCACCGCACCCACGTAGAACGCGGCCGAACACGCAGCAATGACACCGAGCTTTTCCAGTCGGGTACCGGCAGTGGCCAGCTCGCCCACCGTGACGGTTTTCCCGAACTTGTCGATCTGAGTCAACAAGGTACTCGCAGTGGCAGTAGCGGCTGACAGGCTGCCAAACAGCGACTCAGGGGCCGGAAGCCCGAGGGCGTCCATGTTTTCCTTGAAATATTCGTAGAATTTAGCCATTCACTCATTCCCTTGAACACTGGCAAGCCATCTAGCCCGCCAGCCTAAGGGATGAACAAAAAAAGCTCAAATCACAGCACCGGTCCGCCGCTTTGTGCCGCGCCACCTTCAAGCTTGCGCCACAGCAAGCGCACATTGGCCTTCCTCACCAACGCACAGCGATACAGGCGTATTTCCAACGGCACATGCCACTGCGGCCCGCCGCACACCACCAGCTCGCCGCGCTTGAGTTCGGCGATGGCGGACAGGTGCGGGACCCAGGCAATGCCCAGCCCCTGCAGCGCCATGCTCTTGAGGCTGTCCGCCATGGCGGTCTCGTACACCGTGGTATAACGCAGGTTGCGCTGGCGCAGCAGCAGGTTCACCGAGCGGCCCAGGAACGCACCGGCGCTGTAGGCCAGCAACGGGAAACTGATGTCGTGCTCCAGGTCGAACAATGGCTTGCCGTCAGCCCCCACGGCACATACCGGGATCATTTCGGTCTGGCCCAGGTGCAGGGAGGGGAAGATCTCGGCGTCCATCTGCAACGCCGCGTCCGGATCATAGAACGCCAGCATCAGGTCGCAGCCGCCCTCGCGCAACAAATGCACGGCATCGCCCACGTTGGTGGCCACCAGGCGCGTGGCTATGTTCAAGCCTTCATTGCGCAACTGCGCGATCCAGCTAGGAAAGAACCCCAGCGCCAACGAGTGGGCAGCGGCCACTTGCATGACCTCGCCCTGCCCGCCTTCCAAGTGATGCAAATGACGCAACACTTCGCCCAGTTGCTCCACCACCGTGCGGGCAGTGACCAGAAACAATTGCCCTGCGGCGGTCAGTTCGATGGGCGTGCGCGAGCGGTTGACCAGTTGCAGGCCCAATGCGGCCTCGAGGCTGCGGATCCTTCGGCTGAAAGCCGGCTGGGTGACAAACCGGCGCTCGGCGGCCTGGGAGAAGCTGCGGGTGGCGGCCAGGGCGCTGAAATCCTCCAGCCATTTACTCTCAAGATTCATCAGCGACCTCCGGGGCGCCATACGTTTCGGACGACTCATGCGTCACATGACCCATTATGCCGTTTCTGCATAGGGCAGTGTGCAACAGCATTGGCCGACGATCGGTCACAAGCCTAGCATTGGCAGCGTTCCGGCACATGCCGGGTCCACATTGAGATTATCTCTATCATGTCCTCCGCTGCATCACCGCGCATCGAAAAAGACCTGCTTGGCGTTCTCGAAGTCCCCGCTGAAGCGTACTACGGCATCCAGACCCTGCGAGCGGTAACCAACTTCCGCCTCTCGGGCGTCCCGATCTCGCATTACCCCAAGCTGGTGGTGGGCCTGGCCATGGTCAAACAGGCCGCAGCCGACGCCAACCGCGAGTTGGGCCACCTCAGCGATGCCAAGCACGCCGCTATCAGCGAAGCCTGTGCGCGGTTGATCCGCGGTGACTTCCACGAGCAGTTCGTGGTGGACATGATTCAAGGCGGCGCTGGCACTTCAACCAACATGAATGCCAACGAAGTCATCGCCAACATCGCGCTGGAGGCCATGGGCCACAGCAAGGGCGAATACCAGTACCTGCATCCCAACAACGACGTGAACATGGCGCAGTCGACCAACGACGCCTACCCCACCGCGATCCGCCTGGGTCTGCTGTTGGGCCATGACGCCCTGTTGGCCAGCCTCGACAGCCTGATTCAAGCGTTCGCGGCCAAGGGCCAGGAGTTCTCCCACGTCCTGAAGATGGGCCGTACCCAGCTGCAGGACGCGGTACCGATGACCCTGGGCCAGGAATTCCACGCTTTCGCCACCACGCTGACCGAAGACCTCAACCGTCTGCGCAGCCTGGCACCAGAGCTGCTGACCGAAGTGAACCTGGGCGGTACCGCCATTGGTACCGGCATCAACGCCGACCCGCGCTACCAGGCCCTGGCCGTGCAGCGCCTGGCCACCATCAGCGGCCAGCCGCTGGTGCCTGCCGCCGACCTGATCGAAGCCACCTCCGACATGGGCGCCTTCGTGCTGTTCTCCGGCATGCTCAAACGTACCGCGGTCAAGCTGTCGAAGATCTGCAACGACCTGCGCCTGCTGTCCAGCGGCCCACGTACCGGCATCAACGAGATCAACCTGCCGGCTCGCCAGCCAGGCAGCTCGATCATGCCAGGCAAGGTCAACCCGGTGATCCCGGAGGCCGTGAACATGTGCGCCTTCGAAATCATGGGCAACGACCTGGCGCTGACCATCGCCGCCGAGGGTGGCCAATTGCAGCTGAACGTGATGGAACCGCTGATCGCCTACAAGATCTTCGACTCGATCCGCCTGCTGCAACGCGCCATGGACATGCTGCGCGAGCACTGCATCGTCGGTATCACCGCTAACGAACAACGCTGCCGCGAGCTGGTCGAACACTCCATCGGCCTGGTTACCGCGCTGAACCCCTACATCGGCTACGAAAACGCCACCCGTATCGCCCGCGTAGCCCTGGAAACCGGCCGCGGCGTACTGGAACTGGTGCGTGAGGAAGGCCTGCTGGATGAAGCCAGCCTGGAAGACATCCTGCGCCCCGAGAACATGATTGCTCCCCGCCTGGTGCCCCTGAAGGCCTGACCTTCGGCACCACGCCGCTACACCGCTCACCAGGTCGAGGGACTAGACACCTCTCACCTTTTGAGGGCCCCGGGCTTAGCCCCGCGGGCCCTTTTTTTTGCCTGGAATTTATGTCGGCCGCTCCCGAGCTTCGACCGGCAAGCGGTCAACTTATATATAGCCGTCGCCTGTTTCACCCTTAAAACAAACTGGCAAATAGCCGGTACTCCCGCCGTTACTGCAAAAAGCCCTCTTTTCTCGCAGTTACACAATGTGCGCACAGTGAATGTGCATATCCGTGCCACATAAGAAACTGTGTTTCACCTATAAAACGGTTAATAATTAACCATATCTTTATAACACTTTGATAATAAAGGAGATTAGAAATTAATTAGCGGAAGTTTGTGGATGGCATTGTTCATGCACTAAACAGCGTATCACCTATAAAACAGACCAGAGACCTTCCCCAATGGCTGTGAAAGAGATGTACGCAATCGCCCCCCAGTGGCAACAACCCGCGCCCCGGGAAGAACTGGAGCCGACCGAGATCGAGTTTCGCCAGGTCGGCAAAAGCTTCCCGGCCAAGGGCCAGGCAGACGCGCCGTTCGCTATCCGCCACGTCAATTTCAAGATCCGCCGTGGCGAGGTGGTATCCATCATCGGCCCGTCCGGTTGCGGCAAGAGCACCATCCTCAACATGGGGTCGGGCCTGTACCGCCCCAGCGAAGGCGAGGTGTTCGTCGGCGGTGAAGCGGTGACCGGCCCGGTGCGCAAGGTAGCGTTCATGTTGCAGAAGGACCTGCTGATGCCCTGGCGCAGTATCCGCCGCAATGTGGAGCTGGGCCTGGAAATTCAGGGCATGCCCGCCGCTCAGCGCAAGGTCATCGCCGAAGATCTGCTTAACCGCTGCCACCTGCAAGGTTTTGCCGACCACTACCCCTTCCAGTTGTCTGGCGGCATGCGCCAGCGCGCGGCGCTGGCACGCACCCTGGCCATCGACCCGCAGGTGCTGTTCCTCGACGAGCCATTCTCGGCCCTCGACGCGCAAACCAAGATGATCCTGCAGCAGGACCTGGCGCAGATGCTGTACCAGGAAAAGAAAACCGCGCTGTTCATCACCCACGACCTGGTGGAAGCCATCGCCATGTCCGACCGCCTGCTGGTGATGAGCGCTCGCCCCGGCACCATCGTCGAGGAAATCGTGGTGGACCTGCCCTTTCGCGAGAACCCGCTGGAGCGCCGCAAGCTGCCTGAGATCGGCCCACTGGCCGGGCGGCTGATGGAACTGCTTAAAGTCGGCGAAGACACCGAACTGCATTGATCACCGCCATACGGCCATCAACCGATTCAGGAGCACGCATGTTCAAGTCCCTGTTCAACACCTCGATCCTCGCCTTGGGCCTCGGCCTGGCGGCGCTGGCACAAGCGCAGACCGACGTCACCTACCTGCTGCCGGCGCCCCCCAATTCGCCTGCTTTCGCACCCTGGGTCATTGCCAAGGAAAAAGGCTATTACAGCAGCAAGGACCTGAACGTTCAGTTCATCGCCGCCAAGGGCGGGGTCGACGTGGCCAAACAGATCGGCGCTGGCAACGCCCTGGTGGGTGGAGCCATCGGCGATACCCCCATCGTCGTGCGGGCCAACGGTATCCCCGTGCGGGCCGTGGCAGTGCTGGGCGCTGGCGGGGTAACCATGATCGCCACCAACGCCGACGCCAATATCCACTCTATCCAGGACCTGAAGGGCAAGACCCTGACCGTAATGTCCTACTCCGACACCACGTACTACGCCCTGTTGGCATCGCTGCGAAAAGCGGGCCTTGGCAAGGACGATGTCAACGTGCAAGCGGCCGGCCCCGCAGGTGTCTGGCAGTTGTTCTCGGCGAAAAAAGCCGAAGCCATGGCCGGCGTGCCGGACTGGGTGGTAGACGCCGAAGATGCTGGCGTGAACGTGAAAATGATTCCCCAGGACCAGGTGTTCGAGAGCATGGCCCAGGCCATCCTGGCCTCCGACGATGCCATCAAGAACCACCCGGACGTAGTGCGCGGTGTCGTCCAGGCCACGCTGCAAGGCATGCGCGACATCATCCAGGACCCGCACGCCGCCGCAGCCACCTTCGCCAAGGCAGTGCCCGCCTATGCCGGCAAGGAAGCGGAGCTGGAACGCACCTTCAAGCTTTACGTCGACAACGTCTACGCCCACCAGGCCGTGCTGGGCCAGATCGACGCCGGGCGCCTGGACAAGGTCCGCCAGTTCTACGTCAGCGAGGGCATCGTCAGCAAAGAGCCCAAGCTCGACGACCTCTACACCAACCAGTTCATCGACACCACGACGGCCGCCAAGTAAGCCGCGCGATAGCCAAAGGTATTGAACCGATGAGAAGCCTGAACCCCTCCATGCTCGGCAGCGTTGCCCTGCTGATCCTGTTCCTGCTGGCCTGGCAATTCGGCCCTGGCCTGTTGGGGATGCCCGAGTTCGTCATGCCCAAACTGAGCCGCGTGGCTCAGGAAACCGTGTCCATGTGGGGCACCAGCGGGTTGCTGAAACATACCTTGATAACCGCCTTTGAAATCATCGTGGGCTTCGGCCTTGGCGCCCTTCTGGGCGTCATGATCGGTGTGTCGCTGGGCCTGTCCCCCTCGGCCGAAGCGATGTTGTCGCCGTACATCCTGGCCTTGCAGATCGCCCCCAAGGTCGCCTTCGCGCCGCTGTTCGTGATGTGGCTGGGCTACACCATCTACCCCAAGATCCTGATCGCCATCCTGATCGTGTTCTTCCCGGTGATGATCAACGTGCTGTCGGCGATCCGCACCGTGGACCCGGACATGATCAACCTGGTGCGCACCATGAATGCCAGCCGCTGGCAGATCTTCCGCCTGGTGGAGTTCCCCTCGGCCATGGCTGCCTTGTTCTCCGGCCTGCGCATCGCCTCCACCCTGGCCGTGATCGGCGTCACCGTGGGCGAGCTGGTGGGCGGCAACCAGGGGCTTGGCTTCCTGCTGGTAGACGCCGAAGATGCTGGCGTGAACGTGAAAATGATTCCCCAGGACCAGGTGTTCGAGAGCATGGCCCAGGCCATCCTGGCCTCCGACGATGCCATCAAGAACCACCCTGACGTAGTGCGCGGTGTCGTGCAGGCCACGCTGCAAGGCATGCGCGACATCATCCAGGACCCGCACGCCGCCGCAGCCACCTTCGCCAAGGCAGTGCCCGCCTATGCCGGCAAGGAAGCGGAGCTGGAGCGCACCTTCAAGCTTTACGTCGACAACGTCTACGCCCACCAGGCCGTGCTGGGCCAGATCGACGCCGGGCGCCTGGACAAGGTCCGCCAGTTCTACGTCAGCGAGGGCATCGTCAGCAAAGAGCCCAAGCTCGACGACCTCTACACCAACCAGTTCATCGACACCACGACGGCCGCCAAGTAAGCCGCGCGATAGCCAAAGGTATTGAACCGATGAGAAGCCTGAACCCCTCCATGCTCGGCAGCGTTGCCCTGCTGATCCTGTTCCTGCTGGCCTGGCAATTCGGCCCTGGCCTGTTGGGGATGCCCGAGTTCGTCATGCCAAAATTGAGCCGCGTGGCTCAGGAAACCGTGTCCATGTGGGGCACCAGCGGGTTGCTGAAACATACCTTGATAACCGCCTTTGAAATCATCGTGGGCTTCGGCCTTGGCGCCCTTCTGGGCGTCATGATCGGTGTGTCGCTGGGCCTGTCCCCCTCGGCCGAAGCGATGTTGTCGCCGTACATCCTGGCCTTGCAGATCGCCCCCAAGGTCGCCTTCGCGCCGCTGTTCGTGATGTGGCTGGGCTACACCATCTACCCCAAGATCCTGATCGCCATCCTGATCGTGTTCTTCCCGGTGATGATCAACGTGCTGTCGGCGATCCGCACCGTGGACCCGGACATGATCAACCTGGTGCGCACCATGAATGCCAGCCGCTGGCAGATCTTCCGCCTGGTGGAGTTCCCCTCGGCCATGGCTGCCTTGTTCTCCGGCCTGCGCATCGCCTCCACCCTGGCCGTGATCGGCGTCACCGTGGGCGAGCTGGTGGGCGGCAACCAGGGGCTTGGCTTCCTGCTGGTAGACGCCGAAGATGCTGGCGTGAACGTGAAAATGATTCCCCAGGACCAGGTGTTCGAGAGCATGGCCCAGGCCATCCTGGCCTCCGACGATGCCATCAAGAACCACCCGGACGTAGTGCGCGGTGTCGTCCAGGCCACGCTGCAAGGCATGCGCGACATCATCCAGGACCCGCACGCCGCCGCTGCCACCTTCGCCAAGGCAGTGCCCGCCTATGCCGGCAAGGAAGCGGAGCTGGAACGCACCTTCAAGCTTTACGTCGACAACGTCTACGCCCACCAGGCCGTGCTGGGCCAGATCGACGCCGGGCGCCTGGACAAGGTCCGCCAGTTCTACGTCAGCGAGGGCATCGTCAGCAAAGAGCCCAAGCTCGACGACCTCTACACCAACCAGTTCATCGACACCACGACGGCCGCCAAGTAAGCCGCGCGATAGCCAAAGGTATTGAACCGATGAGAAGCCTGAACCCCTCCATGCTCGGCAGCGTTGCCCTGCTGATCCTGTTCCTGCTGGCCTGGCAATTCGGCCCTGGCCTGTTGGGGATGCCCGAGTTCGTCATGCCCAAACTGAGCCGGGTGGCTCAGGAAACCGTGTCCATGTGGGGCACCAGCGGGTTGCTGAAACATACCTTGATAACCGCCTTTGAAATCATCGTGGGCTTCGGCCTTGGCGCCCTTCTGGGCGTCATGATCGGTGTGTCGCTGGGCCTGTCCCCCTCGGCCGAAGCGATGTTGTCGCCGTACATCCTGGCCTTGCAGATCGCCCCCAAGGTCGCCTTCGCGCCGCTGTTCGTGATGTGGCTGGGCTACACCATCTACCCCAAGATCCTGATCGCCATCCTGATCGTGTTCTTCCCGGTGATGATCAACGTGCTGTCGGCGATCCGCACCGTGGACCCGGACATGATCAACCTGGTGCGCACCATGAATGCCAGCCGCTGGCAGATCTTCCGCCTGGTGGAGTTCCCCTCGGCCATGGCTGCCTTGTTCTCCGGCCTGCGCATCGCCTCCACCCTGGCCGTGATCGGCGTCACCGTGGGCGAGCTGGTGGGCGGCAACCAGGGGCTTGGCTTCCTGCTGGTAGACGCCGAAGGCCAGGGCAACACCAGTGGCGTGTTCGTGGCCATCGTCATGCTCACCCTGATCGGTGTGCTCGCCTACGGCGCCGTGGTCTGGGCCGAGAAACGCGTTCTGCACTACCTGCCCAAAGCCATGCTGAGTACCCAATGATGAAGCCCTCCATTCGACTGCTCGAAGGCCGCCGCGTACTGGTTACCGGTGGCGCCCGTGGCCTGGGCTTCGCCTTTGCCGAATCCATCGCCAGGGCCGGCGCCCGGGTGGTGATCGCCGACATCCTCGACGAACGCGTGCAGCAGGCCGCCGCCGAACTGGTGGCCATGGACCTGGATGTGACGGGCCTGGTGGTCGACCTCGCCGACCCCGCGTCCATTGACGCCTGCGTCATCGCTGCCTGCCAACGCCTGGGTGGCCTCGATGGCCTGGTCAACAACGCTTCAGTGACCAACTCTGGCGGCAAGACCTGCGAAGAACTGGACATCGACACCTGGGATACGGTGATGAAAGTCAACGTGCGCGGGACGTGGCTGATGACCAGGGCATGCCTGCCCGCCCTTCGCCAGAGCGGCACCGGCGCGGTCATCAACCTGGCTTCCGACACCCCGCTGTGGGGCGCCACCAACCTGCTCGCCTACGTCGCCAGCAAGGGCGCCGTCATCGCCATGACTCGCAGCCTCGCCCGGGAACTGGGCAAGGACAACATCACCGTCAATGCCATCGCCCCAGGCCTGGTGCTGGTGGAAGCCACCGCCTATGTGCCCGAAGCCCGCCACCGCCTTTACACCGAGCAGCGCGCCATCCAGCGCGCGCAGTTGCCCGAGGATGTCAGCGGCGCGGTGATCTTCGCCCTTTCCGACCTTGCCCGCTTCATTACTGGACAAACCCTGCCGGTCAACGGCGGGTTCGTCATGCCCTGAAAAGGAGATAGCCGTGACTGATCTAGCCGCACAACAACAAGGCCCGAAAAGCTGGGAACGCCCCGAGGGGACCAGCCTTGAAGCCTGGATGCAGACCCGCATCGCACGCTACGAAACCCGTAAATACGACTGGAACGCGCTGAAATTCCAGGCCGACTACGACCCCAAGTATCGCCGTGCGCAAATGCGTTATATCGGCACCGGTGGCACCGGTGTCAGCACCGACATGAACACCATTCCCTCTGAGAACTTCACGTTCTCCACCATGGTGATCCCGGCCGGCCACGAAGGCCCGTCGCACCTGCACACCGATGTGGAAGAAGTGTTCTTCGTACTGCGCGGCAAGCTCAAGGTGGTGATCGAGAAGGACGGCGAGCGCTACGAAACCATTCTCACCGACCGCGACGTGATCTCGGTGCCGCCAGGCGTTTATCGCGAGGAGATCAACATCGGCGACGAAGATGCGTTGATGTGCGTGATGCTCGGCGCCAAGAAGCCGGTCACCCCGACCTATCCGCCAGAGCACCCTCTGGCTTCGATCAAGCGCGGGTAAACCGACATGCACGCCACTGAAAGCCTCGACCCCTGTACCGAACTGCAAACCCTGTTGGCCAACCGCTTCGCCCAGCGCCTGCTGGACGTGGCTGGTGATCAGCAAGCCATTCGCGAAGCCGGCCGCGGCGCCGCCATCGTGCTGTTGCATGGCATCGGTTCGGGCGCCGGCTCGTGGCTGGAAGTGGCGCTGCAACTTGGCCAGCACGCTCGGGTAGTTGCCTGGGATGCCCCGGGGTACGGCGATTCGACGCCGCTGAGGCCAGCGGCACCCCGTGCCGAGGACTACGCCGAACGCCTGCTCCACACCCTGGATGCACTGACCATCGAGCGTTGCGTGCTGGTCGGCCATTCGCTGGGGGCGATCACCGCCGCCGCGTTCAGCCGCCTGTACCCGCAACGCGTCAGCCGCCTGGTGTTGCTGAGCCCCGCCCGCGGCTACGGCGACCCTGCCCGCGAGGTCCAGCGCCAGCAGGTCCGCGGCCAGCGCCTGACAACACTGGAACAACTGGGCGTTGCGCAGATGGCTGCCCAACGCAGCAGCGCCATGCTCTCGCCGCGGCCCACCGCCAAGGCGTTGGCCTGGGTGCGCTGGAACATGGCACGGCTGAACCAACAAGGCTACCGCCAGGCCATCGAACTGCTGTGCGGCGATGACCTGCTGCGCCATGCCCCGCTGCCCGTGCCATGCGAAGTGCACTGCGGCGAAGCCGATGCCATCACCGCGCCCGAGACCTGCCTGACCTTGGCCAAGGCACTGGGCGCCAGCTTCAACCTGATCGCCGATGCAGGGCATGCCAGCCCCATCGAACAACCGCATGTCGTGGCCGGCCGCCTGGCCCATGCCCTCAAGGAATCCCTGACAGGTAGTGCACAATGACCGACACCGATCTGACTAAAGATGCACAGGACAAATACATCGTTCCGGGCCTGGAGCGCGGCTTGTTGCTGCTGTGCGAATTCAGCCGCCAGAACCGCACGCTGACTGCCCCGGAACTGGCTCGCCGCCTGGAACTGCCACGCTCGACCATCTTTCGCCTGCTGACCACCCTGGAAACCATGGGCTTCGTGACCCGCAGCGGCAACGAATACCGCCTGGGCATGTCGGTACTGCGCCTGGGCTTCGAGTACCTGGCTTCGCTGGAGCTGACCGAACTGGGCCAACCGCTGTTGGCGCGCTTGTGCGACAAGCTCAATTACCCCAGCAACCTGGTGGTGCGCGACGGCCGCTCGATTGTCTACGTAGCCAAGGTCTCGCCGCCGTCGGTGTTCTCCAGCGCCGTCAATGTCGGCACACGCCTGCCCGCCCATGCCACGGTGCTGGGGCGCATTCTGCTGGAAGACTTGTCTTTGGCCGAGCTGCGCGAGCTGTACCCTGAGGAGCACCTTGAACAGCACTCCCTGTGCACACCCAAGACCGTGCTGGAACTGTTCGACCTGGTGCAGGGCGACCGCCAGCGCGGCTATGTCAGCGGCGAGGGGTTCTTTGAATCGGCGATCTCCACCGTCGCCGCCCCGGTACGCGACCACAGCGGCCGGATCGTCGCGGCGCTGGGTGTAACCATTCCGACCACCCAGATAGGCCACGTCAACTTCGAGGAAACCCTGGCCCAGGTCCGTCGCAATGCCGACGAACTCTCGCGCTTGCTCAACTACACGCCCAGCCATGGCAGCCGTGTCACCGCGCTGATGAGGGACTGACATGAGCCTCTATCAAATCCAGGGTCGCACGGCGGTCGTCACCGGCGGCTCGTCCGGCATTGGCCTGGCCTGCGTGGAACTACTGCTGGAAGCCGGCGCCAACGTCGCCTTCTGCGGCCGCGACGAAGACCGCCTGCGCAGCGCCGAGGCCGACTTGCGTACGCGCTTTCCTGAAGCGGGTTTGCTCGCCCAAGTCTGCGATGTGCTCGACGCAGCCTCGGTCCAGGCGTTTGCCACCGCCACCGACACGGCGTTCGGCCCGGCCCAGATGCTGATCAACAACGCCGGCCAAGGGCGTGTCTCAACGTTCGCAGACACCACCGATGCGGCCTGGACCGAAGAGTTGAACCTGAAATTCTTCTCCGTGATCAACCCGGTACGTGCCTTCATGGCCCAACTGCAACGCCAGGCCGGCGCCTCCATCGTCTGCGTCAACTCACTGCTGGCCAGCCAGCCCGAGCCACACATGGTCGCCACCTCCGCCGCCCGCGCGGGGCTGAAAAACCTGGTGCGTTCCATGGCCACCGAATTTGCTGAACAGGGCATTCGGGTCAACGGCATTCTCATCGGCCTGGTGGAGTCCGGCCAATGGCGGCGCCGCTTCGAGGCCCGCGAAGAACGCCACCTGGACTGGTCCCAATGGACCGCGCAATTGGCGCAGCGCAAACATATTCCCTTGGGCCGCCTGGGCCTGCCCGTAGAGGCAGCCCGCGCGATCCTGTTCCTGGCTTCGCCCTTGTCGGCTTACACCACAGGCAGCCATATCGATGTTTCTGGAGGCCTGTCCCGTCATGCGTAACGACAACCAAGTCACCGTAGGTGCCGCTATCACCGCCTTCCTCGAGCAGTGCGACGTCAAGGCAGCGTTCGGCGTGATCTCCATCCACAACATGCCGATCCTCGATGCCTTCGCGGTACGCGGCAATATCCGTTTCGTCATGGCCCGCGGTGAAGCCGGCGCCACCAACATGGCCGATGCCTACGCACGCACCACGGGCGGGCTGGGTGTATGCCTGACCTCCACGGGAACTGCTGCCGGCAATGCTGCCGGTGCCATGGTGGAAGCACAGACCGCAGGCACACCGCTGCTGCATATCACCGGGCAGATCGAGACCCAGTACCTGGACCAGGAGTTTGCCTACATCCATGAGGCGCGCGACCAACTGACCATGCTCAAGGCAGTGTCGAAAGCCGCCTTTCGGGTACGCAGCGTCGAGACTGCACTGAGCACCATGAAGCTTGCCGTGCAAACCGCACTCACGGCGCCTACAGGGCCGGTCAGTGTCGAGATCCCGATCGACATTCAATCGACCTTCATCACCATGCCAGCCGACCTGGCGCCACTGCCTGTGCCGGTGGCCGTGCCGGCACCAGAAGCCCTGGATGCCCTGGCCGAGCGCATGGCTGGGGCCAAACGACCGATGCTGTGGCTGGGTGGCGGCGCGCGTCATGCGGGGAAACAAGTGAAGCGTTTGCTGGAAATGGGTGTTGGTGTCATTACCTCTACCCAAGGGCGCGGCGTCGTCAACGAAGACGATGAACGCTGCCTGGGCGCTTTCTCACAAAACCGCGCCGTGGAACAGTTCATGCAATCCTGCGACGTACTGCTGGTAGCCGGTTCGCGTCTGCGCTCCAACGAAACCTTCAAGTACGCGCTGAAACTGCCGCAGACCACCCTGCGCATCGACGCCAACCCGGCGATTGAAGGCCGCAGCTACAGCAGCGACCAGTTCGTGTGCGGCGATACCGCCCTGGCTTTGGACGGTTTGGCAGACCGGCTGGAAGGTCGACTGAATATAGACCCAATGTTCCACGTGGAACTATTGGAGGTGCGTGCCAAGTCTCGCGCGCAGCTGAATACGGACCTGGGCCCCTACAGTGCCCTCGTGGAAAAACTGCAAGCCGTCACCGGTCGCCACTTTTCCTGGGTACGCGATGTGACACTGTCCAACAGCATCTGGGGCAACCGCCTTATCAACCTGTTCCATCCACGCGCAGGCGTGCACGCTTTGGGCGGTGGTATTGGCCAAGCGCTGGCCATGGGTATTGGCGCGGCAGTTGCTGCCGCTGAGACTGCGCCGGAGCGCAAAGTGTTCGCCCTGGCTGGCGACGGTGGCTTCATTCTGAACCTGGGTGAGCTCGCGACCTTGGTGCAGGAAAAGGCCAACGTGGTGATCCTGCTGATGAACGACCAGCGCTACGGTGTGATTCGCAATATCCAGGATGCCATCTACGGCGCCCGGCACGCCTACGTGGAACTGCACACGCCGGACTACACCCAACTGGCCGCGTCCATGGGGCTGCGCCACGCGCTGGTCAGCGACCTGAAAAACTTCAGCGGCGTGATCGAAGGCGCCTTGGCTGAACCGGGCCCGTTTCTGCTGGAAGTGGACATGCTGGCGGTCGGTGGGTTTGCCACCCAGTTCGCCGGCCCGCCCAACAGCGAAACCAAGGCTCAAAAGGCCACCGCCTGAGGATTGCGCCATGCTGCATATCACCATGATCGGCTGTGGCGCCATTGGCGTCGGCGTGCTGGAACTGCTGGAAAAGGACCCGACCCTGTGCGTTGACCATGTCATCGCTTCGGCTGGGTCCGAGGACCTGGTGCGCCAGCGCCTTGCCAGCTTCGCCAGGCCACCGCAGGTACTCACCGCCCTGCCCGCCGACGCGCGCCCCGACCTGTTGGTCGAATGCGCCGGCCACCGCGCCATCGAAGAGCATGTGCTGCCTGCGCTGGAACGTGGCATCGCCTGCCTGATTGTCTCGGTGGGCGCACTTTCAGAGGTCGGCCTGGTGGAACGCCTGGAGGCAGCGGCCGAGCGCGGCCAGACCCGTATCGAACTGTTGCCTGGTGCCATCGGCGGTATCGATGCGTTGTCTGCCGCCAAGGTCGGCGGCCTGGACGCCGTGAACTACGTTGGCCGAAAACCGGCACGGGCCTGGAAGAACACCCCAGGCGAGCACGCTTGCGATCTGGATGCCATCACCGAAGCAACGGTGATCTTCCAGGGCAGTGCCCGCTTGGCCGCGCAGCTTTACCCCAAAAACGCCAACGTGGCGGCCACCCTGTCGCTGGCTGGCATCGGCCTGGACCGCACCCACGTGACGTTGATCGCCGACCCGCACAGTGACGAAAACGTACACCAGTTCGAAGCCCGTGGCGCCTTTGGTGGCTTCGAGCTGAGCCTGCGCGGCAAGCCGTTGCAAGCGAACCCGAAAACGTCCGCCCTTACCGTCTACAGCGTGGTGCGTGCCCTGGGCAACCACGCCCATGCGATTTCCATCTAGGGGATGAACATGACCTTGGAACAGACTCTACCCATTTGCATCGCCGGCCACTGGCGCCTGGGCCACGGCGAGCGCTATGCCAGCCGCTACCCCGCCACTGGCGAACCCGTGGCCTGGCTCAACGCCGCCAACCTGAACGACGTAGAAGAAGCCGTGCAAGGCGCCCATCAGGCTTTCCTGCATAGCGGCTGGGCCCAGCGCAAACCCCATGAGCGCGCCAGCGTGCTGTACCGCATCGCGGCGCTGATTCGAGAGCGCGGTGAAGAACTGGCCCAACTGCAACGCCAGGACAACGGCAAACCCATCGGCGAGACGCGCGCCTTGGTGGCCAGCGCCGCAGGTACGTTTCAGTTCTTCGCCGCCGCCTGTGAAACACTGGAAGAAACCATCACGCCGTCGCGCGGCGACTTCGTGACCATGAGCGTCTATGAACCCATGGGGGTGGTCGCGGCCATCACCCCCTGGAACTCGCCCATTGCCAGCGAAGCGCAGAAGGTAGCCCCGGCGCTGGCCGCCGGTAATGCGGTGGTCATCAAGCCGGCGGAAATCACCCCGCTGCTGGCCCTGCAATTGGCGCGCATCTGCGAAGACGCCGGCCTGCCCAAAGGCTTGGTCAGCGTACTGCCCGGCAAGGGCTCGGTGCTGGGCGACGCCCTTGTCCAGCACCCGCTGATCAAGCGTGTGTCGTTCACTGGCGGCACTCGAACCGGCAAGCATATCGCGCACATCGCCGCCGAGAAGATGATGCCGGTGTCGCTGGAACTGGGCGGCAAGTCGCCAACCATCGTCCTTGACGATGCTGATCTCGACCACGCCGTCGCCGGTGTGCTGTACGGTATTTTCAGCTCCTCGGGCGAAGCGTGCATCGCAGGTTCGCGGCTATTCGTAGCGCGCTCGCTGTATGAGCCCTTCATGGAGCGCCTGGTGGCCGGCGCGGCAACATTGCGTCTGGGCGACCCAGCCGACGAAACCACGCAGATGGGGCCATTGATCAGCGCCAGCCATCGCGAATCGGTAGAACGCTATGTGGCCCTGGGGCTGGCCGAAGGGGGCACCGTGCGCCTGGGTGGGCAGCGCCCCGTGGGCGGTATATACGACAACGGCTATTTCTTCCCACCCACCATCATCGAAGGGCTGACCAACAGCCAGCAAACCTGCCAGGAGGAAATCTTCGGCCCGGTGCTGGTAGCCATGCCATTCGATGACGAAGCCGAACTGATCGAACAGGCAAACGACAGCCTGTATGCATTGGCAGCCGGCATCTGGACCGGTGACTACAAACGCGCCTGGGCGCTGGGCCGCAAGATCCAGGCCGGTACGGTGTGGATCAACACCTACAAGCAATTCTCTATCTCCACGCCTTTCGGCGGCTGGCGCGACAGCGGCCTGGGCCGGGAAAAAGGCCGCCTGGGCATTGTGCAGTACATGGAACAGAAGAGCCTCTACTGGGGCATGAACGAACAGCCTCTGGCCTGGGCCAGCGGGCACCAAGGGGTAGCGTCATGAGCGTTTCAGGTATTGATGAAGTCACCTACGGCGTCGAAGACCTCGACACCTGCGCGCGCTTCTTTGCCGACTGGGGCCTGAACAAGGTCAGCGAGCAGGCTGACGAAGTCGTCTTCGAAACCCTCAACGGCTGCCGCGTGGTGCTGGCTGCCATCGACAAGCCTGGCCTGCCGCCGGCCATCGAAAGCGGCTCGACCGTGCGCGAAGTGGTCTGGGGCGTGGCCAGCGAAGCCGACCTGGCGCTATACAGCGAACGCATCGCCAACGACCCGGGCTTCGTTGAAGGCAACGGCCGCATCGGCTGCACAGACCCCAACGGCCTGGCCATTCGCCTGCAGGTGACCCGCAAGCGCGAACTGGACATTGAGTGCAGCGGCCACAACACCTGGCAAACCAAGGGCCGCATCAATAAACCCGCACCGATCTATGAGCGCGCGACGCCCATAGAAGTGGGCCATGTGGTGTTCTTCGTCACCGACGTGAATGCCTGCGAAGCTTTCTACCACGACCGTTTCGGCTTCCAGGCCTCGGACCGCTACCCCAACCGCGGCGCCTTCCTGCGCACCGCCGAGGAAGGCGGCCACCATGACCTGTTCATGCTGCAACTGCCTGCCCCGCGCGCCGGCCTGAACCATGTGGCCTTCACCGTTCGCGACGTGCACGAAGTGTTTGGCGGTGGCATGCATATCTCGCGCAGCGGCTGGGCCACCGAAATCGGCCCGGGCCGCCACCCGGTGTCGTCGGCGTTCTTCTGGTACTTCAAGAACCCCGCTGGCGCGCTGATCGAGTACTACGCCGACGAAGACCAACTGACCGGCGAATGGCAACCACGGGAATTCGAGCCCGGCCCTACCGTGTTCGCCGAATGGGCCATTGCAGGCGGCATCGACGGTCATACCCGCCGTCAGCAACACGTTGAAGCGCCCCAGGGAAAATTCCTCACCGACAAGCCAAAAGCAGGCGGCCAGCGATGAGCGAGCACCTGCTGCTGACCGTGCTGCTCAAGCACGACCAGTCCAAGAACCTGGAAGACATCCAAGGCCACATGAAAAAGGTGGGCTGGTGGGAAAGCTTCCCGCCAGAAGGGGTGGAAGTGGTGTCGTGGACCGTGGCCATGGGCCTGGGCCAGATCGTCATCCTGCGCCTGCCTCCGAGCTTGCTGGGCAAGGTCAACGTTGAACTGGAGCGCGCCGCCTGGGGCGTATTCCGTACCGAATGCTACGCCACTTATGACTTTGTACCCGTGCGCGAAATGATCCGCGAACGGGTGCGCAATGGAGGCCAATGACATGAGCAATACCGAACCCTACGTGCAGCCCCATCAGGCACGCAAACGCCCCAACACCCCATTCGAAGAACTGTTGGGTGATTCCATCGAACGTGCCTACGGCAGTGGTATCGCCGACCTGCCTGCGCTGTTGGCACACCTGAACCATGCCGGCCCGCCCTGCCCCCTGACCGCTGGCGAGTGGACCGAACAATCCTACAAGACCCTGATGGCCCGGCTAGGCGCGTAAGACGCCGAGGTAAAAGAACATGAATATGCACGTGACCGCTGACCCTGTTGAGAACCTCTTGGCCAACGGCCTGAAAGACCTGTGGTTCCCGGTAATCCCTTCCGAGTTGCTGGGTGACAAACCGCTTTCTGTTCGGCGCCTCGGCTACAAGATCGCTTTGTGGCGCGATAACGATGGCCGGGTGCACGCGTTGGAAGACCACTGCCCGCACCGCGGTGCGCCGCTATCCCAGGGCCCGGTACTGGGCGACCGCCTGCAATGTCCTTACCACGGCGTCGAAGTACGCTGCGACGGCACGGTCACCAAGGTGCCCGGCAGCCCGGGTTGCAAATTGGAAGGCGCGCGCCCCACGCGCATGTTTCATACCCGTGAGGCGGCGGGCGCCATCTTCCTGTTCAATGCCACCGCCCCCCATCTGGACACGCCGCCGGAATTGGTACTGCCCGAGCAACTGACCTCCCCCGAGTGGAGCAGCTTCCTGTGCTACACCGAATGGAAAGGCGATTACCGCTACGTGCTCGATAACGTCATGGACCCGATGCACGGCACCTACCTGCACAAGATGTCCCACTCCATGAGCGAGGGCGAAGCCACCGCCAAGTTCGTCACCCGCGACACAGACCAGGGGTTCTTCTTCGAGAAAGAAGGCCAGCGCGGCGTCAACTTCGACTGGACCGAATTCCTCGATAACGGCTGCCACTGGCTGCGGCTGGAAATCCCCTACCCGAAAACGGGCGGCCCCGGTGGCAATTTCACCATCATCGGCAGCTATACCCCCAGCAGCCGTTCCCTGGCGGCGGTGTTCCACTGGCGCGCCCGCCCGCTCACCGGCTGGCAGCGCGATACCTGGCGTTTCCTCTACAAAAACCGCCTGGAAGCCCGCCACTGGGCCGTGCTGGAGCAAGACCGGGTATTGCTGGAATTCATGGAGCCGGACGCCAACCAGCGCGAAAACCTCTACCAGCACGATCTCGGCGTAGTGCGCCTGCGCCGCTACCTGAAGAGCCAGGCCAAGGCCCAGCTTGAACTGATCGAAGCGAAGCAACTGCCATGAGTGCCCCTGTTCAGCGCATTCAGGCGTCGAGCCTGCCCGAACTGGCCACGGCCAGTTGGTGCAATGCCCTGCTGATCGGCAATGAGGTGGTGATGTCCGGCATGACCGGGCATCCCGCCACACGTACTGCCGCACTGGCCGGCGCACCGCTGGGCGTCTATGAGCAAACCCTGCTGGTGCTGAACAAGGCTCGCGCTCTGGTCGAAGCGGCTGGCGGCCATATCGGCAATATCTACCGGCTCACCGTGTACCTGACGGCCATCGCCGACAAGGACGAAGTGGGCCGCGCACGCCGTGAATTCTTTCACGGCTTTACCCATTTCCCTACCTCCACCCTGGTTGAAGTGAGTGCTTTGGTATTCCCTGAGCTGGTGGTGGAAATCGAAGCCAGTGCCCGGCTCGACATTGATCTACGTGCGGCGCAGGAGAGCTGACCCATGTCCAATTCCAACACCCTCACCGCGCGGGTTCGCACCCTGCGCCATGAAGCAGAAGGCATCATCAGCGTTGAGCTGACCCCTTTCGGCGATACCGTGTTCCCCCCTTTCGAGGCCGGCTCGCACATCGACCTGCACCTGCCCAACGGCCTGGTGCGCAGCTATTCCCTGCTCAACTCGCCAACCGACCAGGGTCGTTATGTAGTGGGTATCCTGCGTGATCGCAACGGCCGCGGTGGTTCCGAGTATGTGCACACTCAAGTACGGGTGGGCATGCAACTGACGATTTCCCGGCCCCGCAACAATTTTTTCCTCGACCTGACCGCCAGGCACAGCGTGCTGGTAGCGGGTGGCATCGGGATCACGCCGGTCTACTGCATGTTTCGCCAACTGCTGGCCTTGGGAAAATCGGCGCAACTGATCTACTGCGCCCGGTCGCGACAGGAGGCAGCGCTGGTGGAGAAGCTCACCGGCCTCGACGCCAATGTGGTTTATCACTTCAACGACGAAAAAGGTGCACCGCCCGACTTGTCCCATTACCTCGCCGACCAGCCCAGCGACACCCATTTCTACTGCTGTGGCCCGACACCGATGCTGGATGCCTTCGAGAGCACGTGCGAGCGTCTGGGTTATCCGCACGCCCATATCGAGCGCTTCGCCGCCGAACACGTGCCGCCGAGTAATGAGGCGCAAGCGAGTTACAGCGTGGAACTGGCCAGGTCCGGGAAAACACTGAAGGTAGAACCCGGTTTGAACTTGCTCGATGTATTACTGGAAGCCGGGTGTGATATTGATTACAGCTGCAGAGAAGGCGTGTGCGGCTCGTGTGAAACCAAAGTACTGGAGGGCGACGTCGACCACCGTGATGGTGTATTGACCAAGGCGGAACGAGCGGCCAACACGTCCATGATGGTGTGTGTATCGGGGTGCAAGAGTCAGCGACTTGTACTGAATATATGATCCAATAAAGCAGTGTTCAGCCGGCCTTCAAGGCCGGCTTTTTTATGCCCTTTTTGTGGCCCTTGTGCACTAAAGAAGCACGCGATGGTTACCGCGTCCGGCAGACGTTCCAAGGACGATACATAGGGAACTGTTTCACATGTAAAGCATTGAAAGAAAAGAATTTAAATTAAATGATCATTGATTTTTGATGCTGGCATAGTTCCTGCTAAATCATTACAGAGTTCACACGCAAGACGGTGATCCACCGATAAAACAGTGAACCCCTTGTTATTGACGAATGTGGCGCGACCTTGGTGCGTTATCCGCGCCGCAGCGTCCTGTTGCCTGTTGCTTTGTAACCGAAATGATTTGGCAGGGTTGGGGAACGTAATGAAAAAGACTGTGATTTGCTTGGGCCTGATATTCAACAGCTTCGCCGCACTAGCGGCCGAACCCGGGCCTGCGGCGCCCGATGTGCCCAGTGACGTGAAAAAACCATTTCCACATATTTCCTGGCGAAGCGACGATGGCGATAGCAGCCTCGATATAGGTGGAGCATTACGCACCAATTATCGCGATGAACATTGGAAGACCACTGAAAACAATGGTCGATTTCTCTTTGATACCTTCCGCCTTGATATAAAAGCCACTTATAAACAGGCCTATGGCGACATCGGTTATTGGTTTCAGGATGATGGCAAACACTCAGTGGACCACGGCTACGTCGGGTACCGCTTTGACAGCGCTTCGAACTTGCAACTGGGCGCACCCTTCAAGCCTTTTGGCCTGGAACCTTACCCACAGTTCGGCTGGAGTTACCATATTCCCTTTTTCATGGGCTATGGAGTGAGTGCCGGTACTGGTCTCAAATACAGTTACAAGGACAAGAACTGGGACTTGCAACTGGGTTATTTCCCACGCATGTTGCCTTCCGACCTGCGCTACTCGCCTGAAATCGGCCGCTACGCCGATCTCGACAACAATGCCGTGGCCGTCACTCAGTCGCGCCAGGACAATGAAAAGCGCAACCAGATCAATGCCCGCGTCGCGCGTACCTTCCGTGGCAGCGACTGGAGCACTGAAATCGGCGCATCGCTGGCCGCTTCCCAACTGTACAACGCCACTACCGACGACAATGGCAGTTACTGGGCGGCGGGGGTCCACGGTATCTTCAATAAAGGCCCCTGGTCGGTAACAGGCCAAGCCATCCGCTACGAATACGACCCGAAGAACCCGACAGGCGTGAGCGATGATTCTGTTCTGATGGGCGGCAACGGCCTGACCCCTGCCTACCTGATCGCTGCCAAGGCTACCCTTGCCTCGGTCAACGTTGGTTACGACATCTACACCCCGGCGCTGGGGCAACTGAAGAAGATCAAGCTCTACAACGACTACAGCCGCATGATGAAAGACAAGAGCGGCTGGGACGACTCGCAGATGTTCACCGTGGGTGCGCAATTCATCGCCATGCCGATCATGGCCTGGGTCGATTTCACCTGGGCGAAGAACGCCAACCCCTTTGGCGGTTCGGAAAACGGCACCGGCTGGACCAGCACCTCGTCGAGCGGAAGCAACGAGTGGTACTACCGCACCAACGTGAACATCGGTTACTACTTCTGACTTGCCCCGCCACCGCAACCTCTGTAGCCGCGGCCTGGCGGCAGCGGCTACAGGATTCGCGCGCTATCCAATCTGGAACAACCCATCCACCACCTGCGTCTGCGCCAGGCGCTCGCGCAGGTCGCTATCGATCTCCGGGTCGTCCGGCAGGTACAGGCGCACGCGCTGGTAAGCCTCGACGCGGTTGATGTCCTTGCCCAGAAACTCCCACACCACCCGAGTGCAGGCCGGCGCGCGATGGTCCGCGGAAGAGACGCCTATCTTCAAGCCATTGAGCCGCTTGATGCGCGCCTTGTAGCTGGGGATCAGCACCGTCTGGCAGATTTCATTGGACGTCAGCGACTCGTAATCAACGAAAAATAGCCGATTCTGCAGCGAATAGGCCACGCCCAGGTAACGATAACGCTCGTAATCTTCACCTTTGGCGGCCGGTGATTGCAGACGTTCGCTGCGCTCATAGGTATAGTGCCCGCCCTCCTCGCGCAGGTGCACGAGCGAGCACAGGATGCGCCCAGGAACCGACATGGAGTGGTAGTACTCGTAGTAGTACCCCACATGCGCAGCCAGATCGGGCGAAGAACGCTGGCGCAGATGCTCCAGCGCGCGTTGCGGCCCGGAGGCCTGCACGGGCTCCATGGCATGACGATTGCGCACGCCGATCAACCGGGTGAATTGTTCTTCCGGCAACCCGATCTCGTACTCCTCGACCCCGAAAAAGTCGCAGATGCGCTTGAGGTTGTAGGGCGTCGGCACACTTTGGCCGCTGAGGTATTTGTTGAACTGCGCACGGTTGATATCCAGGCGCCGGCATACCTCGGCTATGGACGGATAGTGCCGACACAGCAGTTGCAGGTTGGCCGGGAGGTATTCACGCATGAGCAGCTCGTCGAAATGGCGCCAAGGAGCGCGAAGGTAGCATCAAGTAGCATCATTTTCCATCAACCCGCGAAATTGCTCCAAACGGGTCAATCGCCAACCATTTGCGCCCTGAATCGGGCGTTGGGCATTGCACCCGTACCAGGCAAATTCGCCAACATAAAAAAACAAACAGCGAGGATTACTCCATGCTTGAAGTCATCAACGACTTCCTCTCGGGCAAAGTACTGATCGTGCTTATTGTCGGCCTCGGCAGCTACTTCACGATCCGCTCGCGTTTCGTCCAGCTTCGTCACTTCTTCCACATGTTCGCCGTGTTCCGCGACAGCCTGAAAAGCAGCTCGGGGCAGCTCAGCTCGTTCCAGGCGCTGATGCTCAGCCTGGCCGGCCGTGTGGGCGCGGGCAACATCGCGGGTGTCGGCATCGCCGTTACCCTGGGCGGCCCAGGCGCTGTGTTCTGGATGTGGGTCACCGCCCTGGTAGGCATGTCCAGCAGCTTCTTCGAGTGCACCCTGGGCCAGCTGTACAAGCGCTGCGACTCCGAGGGCCAGTACCGCGGCGGCCCTTCGTATTACATCCAGCACGGCCTGGGCAACCGCAAGGTTGGCATGCTGATGGCTATCCTGCTGCTGGTGACCTTCGGCTTTGCCTTCAACGGCCTGCAATCCCACGCCGTGACCCACTCGCTGAACAACGCCTTCGGCCTGGACGTCGGCAAGACCGGCATCGCGCTGGCCGTGCTGCTGGGCCTGGTTTTCGTGGGCGGCATCAAGCGTATCGCCAAGGTTGCCGACCTGCTGGTACCGGTCAAGACCCTGGTGTACATCGGCGTGACCCTGTACGTGATCGGCCTGCAGTTCGAACACGTGCCCGCCATGCTGGAAACCATCGTCAAGAGCGCCTTCGGCTTCGATCAGGCCTTCGGCGGCCTGGTGGGCAGCGCCATCGTGATGGGCGTGAAGCGCGGCGTATTCGCCAACGAAGCCGGTCTGGGCAGCGCCCCGAACGTGGCTGCCGTGGCACAGGTCGAGCACCCGATCGCTCAAGGTGTGGTTCAGGCGTTCAGCGTGTTCCTGGACACCTTCGTGATCTGCACCTGCACTGCCCTGCTGATTCTGCTGTCGGGCTTCTACACCCCAGGCTTCGAAGGTGATGGCATCGCCCTGACCCAGAACTCGCTGGCCGCCGTGGTCGGTGACTGGGGCCGCATGTTCATCAGCGTGGCGCTGGCACTGTTCGTGTTCACCTCGATCCTCTACAACTACTACTTGGGCGAAAACAGCCTGCGCTTCCTGGTCGGGGAAAACCGCAAGGCGCTGATCGGCTACCGCGCACTGGTATTGGCGCTGATCGTGTGGGGCGCGGTGGAAGACTTGAGCACCGTGTTTGCCTTCGCCGACATCACCATGACCCTGTTGGCGTTCGTCAACCTCATCGCCCTGGCCCTGCTGTTCAATGTCGGCCTGCGCCTGCTGGCCGACTACGACGCCCAGCGCAAGGCCGGAATCAAGACCCCGGTGTTCGACGCAGCGAAGTTCCCGGACCTGGACATCGACGCCAAGGCCTGGCCCGCCGTCTCGGCACCGGCAGCCGCTGAAAACGCAGCAAACCTGGCCCAGGCTTCACGCTGACATGGCCGGGGCATTCATGCCCACCGACCTGGCCCCGGGCGACTATGTCGCCCGGCCCAGGCTCGGGATCATCACCGGCTCGGGGCCTGAAGCCGGGATGGACATGTGGGCCAAGTTGCTGGATGAAAACCGTCGCCGCCTTGGCCAGGCGTTTCGCGGCGACCTGGACGCCCCTGCGGTGTCAATCCTCTCGGACCCCGAACTGGGGTTGTCGATGGAACTGCAAAAAACCGAACAGCAAGTGTGGAATGCATTGCGCCAGGACGTGCTCGCCCTGGACGGCAAGGTCGCGGCCTTCGCCATCGCCTGCAACACCTTGAACCTGTTTGCCGAACGCATTCGTGCCCTGAACCTGCAAACCACGTTCGTCTCATTCTGCGACGTACTGGAAGCCTTCCTGCGCCGCACTGGCCAGCAGCGCGTATGCCTGCTGGGCGCCAGGCCCGTGGCCGAGCTGGGCGATTGGTCGCCCTACCGCTCGCTGCGCCAGCACGTGGCATTCGAGCCAGCGCCGGCCCAGGCCTTGCATCAACTTATCTACGACATCAAGGCACTGGGACCGAAACATCCGGATCTCAGGCCGCGTTTCAGCCGCATGCTGGAGGGCATCGAATCTGACACGGTGCTGCTGGCGTGCACCGAACTGCCGTTGATTGCCGATATCGATACTGACAAACAACTGGTCGATGTCACCCAGCTGGTGGTCGAAGCCCTGCTCGACCATACCGGCGTCATTCGTGAGGAGACCGGGACATGAACCCAGCTCAAGCAGTACCCGCGCGCCAGGTCATGGTGCTCTACACCGGTGGCACCATCGGCATGCAAGCCACCGCCAATGGCCTGGCTCCGGCCTCGGGCTTCGAACAGCGCCTGCGCGAGCAACTGGCCGACCATCCGGACCCGGCCATCCCGGCCTGGCAGTTCCGTGAACTGCTGCCGCTGATCGACAGCGCCAACATGACCCCGGACTATTGGCAGCGGCTGCGCGAGGCCGTGGTACAGGCCGTGGAAGTGGACGGTTGCGACGCGGTGCTGGTGCTGCACGGTACCGACACCCTTGCCTACAGTGCGGCGGCCATGAGCTTCCAATTGCTGGGCCTGCCGGCACCAGTGGTGTTCACCGGCTCCATGCTGCCTGCCGGTGTGCCGGACAGTGACGCCTGGGAAAACATCAACGGCGCGCTGGTGATGCTTGCCGAGGGCCTGCGCCACGGCGTGCAGTTGTACTTCCACGGCGAGCTGCTGGCCCCTACCCGCTGCGCCAAGGTTCGCAGCTTCGGCCGCAACCCGTTCGCCGCCCTCAAGCGCAGCGGCGGCGTGGCCCGTGCCGAGGCGGTGCCAGCGGCACTTGCCTACAATCAGCCCAAGGCGTTGGCCAACGTCGCAGTGTTGCCCCTGTTCCCGGGGTTTGGCGCACAGCCATTCCAGGCGGTCGTGGACAGCGGTGTACAGGCACTGGTGCTGGAATGCTATGGCAGCGGCACAGGCCCATGCGACAACCCAGGCTTCATCGCTGCATTGAAAGCCGCTCACGAACGTGGCGTGGTGATTGTGGCCGTGACCCAATGCCAGGAAGGCGGCGTCGAGTTCGACGTCTACGAGGCCGGCAGCGGTCTGCGCACCGCTGGGGTGCTGGCCGGTGGCGGCATGACCCGCGAAGCGGCATTTGGCAAGCTGCATGCCCTGCTGGGCGCAGGTTTGCCCGTGGCAGAGGTCCGTCGCCTGATGGAAGCCGATCTGTGTGGTGAACTGGCCTAGGCCACACCTGCACAGAAATCCCCCAGCCCGGCGTTCCCTCCATGGTGCCGGGCGGTGCGGTATGCCTGATGCCCGGCGGTGCGGCCTTCCCGAGCTTCGCCCGGTCCCAGACGGGGCGCCGCGCAGGCATGGCTTGCACTGTGGGACCGGGCGCCAGCTCGGGAACCAGGCGCCGCGGTATGCCTGATACCCCCGCAGTGCGGCCTTCCCGAGCTTCGCCCGGTCCTACAGGGGTGCCGTGCGGGCGATGCTAGCTTTTCCAGGCCTGGCGCAAGCGATCGAGCGCGGCCAGCGTGGCAGCGGGAGCCACGGCTGCGAACCCGAGTACCAGGCCGGCCCGGTTATCCACAGGTTCAGCGGACTCAGGCAGCCAGTAATGGCTCAGCCCATTGAGCTCTACCCCCACGGCTTCTGCGGACGCCAGCAATTGCTGCTCCCGCGCCACACTCTCCACCGGCACCGTAAAGTGCAGGCCCGCGTTTACTTGGGGCAGCGGGCCGACCCCGCGGATGTCCGCAGGCCAATTACCCAACAAGGCATCGCGCCGCGCCAATGCCGCGCGGCGCATGCGGCGAATGTGGCGCTGGAAATGACCGTCGGCGATGAATCGCGCCATGACCCGCTGAGTGCCGATCTCGGAATGGCGCAGAGCCACGGCGCGCTTGCGCGAGAACGCCTCTACCAACCCCTCTGGCACCACCAGGTAGCCGAGGCGCAACGCCGGGAAAGCCACCTTGCCGAACGTGCCGACATACAGCACCCGCCCACTGCGATCCAGCGCGGCCAACGGTGCCAGTGGCGCCCCGCTGTAGCGGTATTCGCCGTCGTAGTCGTCCTCGATGATCCAGCCGCGATTGCGCTCAGCCCATTCCAGCAGCGCCAGGCGCCTGGCCAGGCTCAGGGTCACACCCGTGGGGTACTGGTGGGCGGGCGTCACGTAGACCATGCGGCACGGCTCACCCTCCTCAAGCGCCGCACCTGTCAGCCCTTCCTCATCCACCGGCACGCCCTTGAGTTTTGCACCGGCATTGACGAAGGCATGACCCGCCGCACGGTACCCGGGATTTTCCACCGCCACGGTGTCTCCCGGGTCCACCAGCAACTGTGCACAAAGGCTTATGGCCTCCTGCGCTCCGGTGGTGATCAGAATTTGCTCAGCGCGGCAGTTCAACCCCCGCGAACTGCGCAGATAGGCCGCGATCAGGCTACGTAGCTCAGGGTCGCCGGCAGGGTCGCCATAGCCAAGCAATTCAGGGTCCGGGTTTCGCCAGAAAGCCGCGTAAAGCTTGGCCCACGTGGCAAATGGAAAGAGATCGAACGCCGGAACACCGACACGGAATGCCCGCGGTGGACCGCTGCGAAAGGGTGGAAGATGATGCTCATCCAGGCATTTTGACGCTGCGGTGTGGATAACTTTACTGGATACAAAGCCAGTATCTGCAGGTGTTTTTGTGGATAAACCTGTGGAAAAACCCAGGGATAACCCTGTGGACAGTTTTGTGGATAGTTTTTCGGGCACGCCTTCCAACAGCGCCACATACGTACCATCCCCCACCCTTCCGGCAAGAAAGCCTTCGGCGTACAACTGGTCGTACGCCCGCACCACGGTATTGCGCGATACAGCGAGCGCCTGGGCCAGGTCACGGCTGGCCGGCATGCGGGTGCCACTGGCCAACCGACCATCGAGTATTCGCGACCGCAGCGCCTGATACAGGCCTCGGCTTAGCCCCAGCTTGGCATCCAGCTGGATGCCCGCCGGGTCGAACGGTAGGGAAGCGGTGTTGGTGGTCACGTGATTGGCCCTACACAAATGACTGGAAATGGATCTTACAAAGGTCCAATTGGCTGCCTAGGATAAGCACACACGCCGAGGAAGATCGAGCCATGTATTTACCCACCGCTTTCCACGACACCGACATCGAACGCCTGCAGCAGCAAATGGCCGAGACCCGCCTGGCCATCGTCGTTACCCATGGCGAGCAAGGCCTGTTGGCCAGCCATGTGCCCCTGTTGCTGGACCGCGACGAAGGTGAGTTCGGCACGCTGCGTGGCCATCTGGCCCGCGCCAACCCACAGTGGCGCGACCTGGCCAACGGCAGCGAAGCCATGGTGATCTTCAGCGGCGCCGACGCCTACGTAAGCCCTGGCTTCTACCCCAGCAAGGCCGAGCACGGCAAAGTGGTGCCGACCTGGAATTTCCTGGCGGTGCATGCCTACGGTCACGCCGAGGTGTTCAGCGAGCCAGAGCGTTTGCACGCCCTGGTCAGCCGCCTGACCAACCAGCACGAAGCTGGCCAGGCTGCGCCCTGGCGAGTGGAGGATGCGCCAGCCGACTACCTGCACGGCATGCTCAAGGCCATTGTCGGGTTTTGCGTGCCCATCCGACGCCTGGAAGGCAAACGCAAGCTCAGCCAGAACCGCAGCCCCGAAGACATCGCCGGTGTGCAACGGGGCCTCGCCGCCAGCAGCGATCCCCTGGACAACGCCGTTGCCCAGCTCATGACTCAGTAAGGAGACACCATGCCTGTTGAAATTCGCCCGGTCAGCGCTGCCGACCAAACCCAATGGCTTGCACTGTGGCAGGCCTACCTGCGCTTCTATGAGACCGAGTTGGCCCAGGAAGTCACCGATTCCACCTGGAAGCGTTTGCTGGACCCGGCCGAGCCCACCAACGCGGCCCTGGCGTGGGAAAACGACCGTGCCGTCGGCATGGTGAATTTCATCTACCATCGTTCGAACTGGAGCATCGAGAACGCCTGTTACTTGCAGGACCTCTACGTGACCGAGCAGGCCCGCGGGCTGGGCGTGGGCCGCAAGCTGATCGAACATGTGTATGCGACGGCCGCGGCCAACGGCTGCAACAAGGTGCACTGGCTGACCCATGAAACCAATGCCACGGCGATCCAGCTCTATGAGCGCATTGCTGAACGCGGTGGCTTTATCCAATTTCGCAAAACTATGTAGGAACTGACCATGTCCAACACCCTCGCCGATTGGCAACCTGCTGTTTTGCCCAGCGGCTCTACCCTGCAGGGCCGCTTCATTCGCTTGGAAAAACTGGACGTCTTCCACCACGGCGATGACCTCTGGTCCGCGCTGCAAGGCCCCGACCCCAAGCTGTGGGATTACCTGCCCTACGGCCCATTCGCCGAGCGCGGCCTGTTCGATGCCTGGCTCAAGGGCCAGGCTGCCGGCAGCGATCCGTTGTTCTACACGGTGGTCGACAAGGCCACGGGCCAGGCCGAGGGCATCCTCAGCCTGATGTCCATCGTGCCGGAGCACGGCCGTATCGAGATTGGTCATGTGGCGTTCGGCGCGCCCATGCAGCGCACACCGAAAAGCACTGAAGCGGTGTACCTGCTGGCCAAGCTGGCGTTCGCCCTGGGTAACCGCCGCCTGGAATGGAAGTGCAACAACGATAACGCCCGCTCCAGGCAGGCAGCCGAGCGTCTGGGCTTTACCTTCGAAGGGGTGTTCTGGCAGCACATGATCGTCAAGGGCCGCAACCGCGACACCGCCTGGTATTCGATCACCGACGCCCAATGGCCAGCGGTACATGCCGCGTTCGAGGCCTGGCTGGCAGATGCCAACCAGACCGCGAACGGTCAGATGAAAAGCCTGAGCGAGCTTCGCGCCGGTTAGAGGCTGCCTGCCAGCACGGCGATGTGCTCCGGACCGATGCCACAACAACCACCGATGTGGGTCGCACCTCGGGCGCGCCAATCGGCGGCCCACTGCAGGTAGCCGGGCGGGTCCAGGTCCTCGCGCAATTCGTCGAGGCCATCGTTGGCCTTGGCGTCCTTGGGCTGCGGCGGAAACGCGTTGGCATAAGCGCCAATGGCCACGTCCGCCGCCAGGGCAGCGAACGTTTCACGTGCAGCATCAATGGCCGCGCCGATCACTTCCGGCTGGCTGCAGTTGAACAACAACGTCTGCACACCCAGTTCGACAGCGGCTTTGGCGGCATCCGCCACGGGCTCCCCAGAGCGCAGGCGAGGTACGTCATCGGTGTCTTCATCCTTGAGTGTGAACGATAGCCAGAATGGCTTGCCATCGGCCGGCAACCCGGCGCGGATGGCACGGGCCTCGGCGATACAACTCTGGGTCTCGGCCAGCCACAGGTCTACATGAGGGGAAAGGCCAAGGACCAAGGGTTGAAGCAGCTCCTCTACACGTTGAGGCTGAAACAAGTCCGGGCGATACGAACCGAACAGCGGCGGCAGCGACCCCGCGACGAGTGCCTTGCCAGGCGCCGCGTCAGCCGCTTCCCGTGCCAGGCGCCCGGCAATGTCAGCCAACGCCTGACCTTCACGGGCAAACCGTTCTTCGCCGATATGAAACGGCACCACCGCGTAGCTGTTGGTGGTGATGACCTGTGAACCACTGTCGATATAAGCCGCGTGTACATCACGCACCGCTTCAGGCGCCTCACCCAGTGCCAGGGCGGACCACTCAGGCTGGCGGAACGGCGCCCCCCGGCGCTGCAGTTCCCGGCCCATGCCACCATCGAGAATTACCACTGCCGCTTGAGTCATATGCAATCCGCTTATATCGATATGAAAAAAACTCACTATGAGCAAGCTACTTATAACTATTTAATACGCCACTTCGTCTGACTTACAACCATTTTCTTCAGGAGACTTTCGTGAAACTACGTGCACTGCTGGGCCTTGGCCTGCTGGCTCTTGCCGCCTCCACTCAAGCCCTGGCGGGTGCCACGCTGCAGCGTGTGCAGGACCACAAGGAATTGGTTGGCGTACTGATGGAAAGTTATCCACCGTTCTCCTTTCTCGATGACCAGAATCAACTGGCCGGTTTCGACGTCGACGTCGCCAAGGCCGTCGCCCAGAAGCTGGGCGTGACGCTGCGCCTCGAGACCCCCTCGTGGGACGTGATCGCCGCCGGCCACTGGAGCGGTCGTTACGACATCTGCATCTGCTCCATGACCCCGAGCAAGGCTCGCGCCGAAGTGTTCGACTTCCCGGTCGAGTACTACGCCTCTCCAGCGGTGATCGTGGTCAACGCCAATGACGACCGCATTCACTCGGCCAAGGACTTGTCGGGCATGAAAGTAGGTCTCACCAGTGCTTCCAGCTACGAAAGCTACCTGAACAAGAACCTGGTGATCGAAGGCGCCGAAGACAAGCCGTTGGTCTACCCCTTCGAGAACGTCCAGGTCGCACCGTATGACACCGACAACGTTGCCTTCCAGGATCTGGGGCTGGGCGCTGGCAAGCGCCTGGATGCCATCCTCACCAACCTGGTCACCGCCCAACCGCGCCTGAACCAGGACAAACGCTTCAAACTGGCCGGTGCGCCGTTGTATGAAGAGCCCAACTCCGTGGCTATCGAAAAAGGTGACGCTCAATGGGACGCCAAGGTGCGCCAGGTATTCGCCGAGCTGAAGCAGGACGGCACCCTGAGCCAGTTGTCGCAGAAATGGATCGGCGCCGATATCAGTAAATGACTTCCTTCGAGCCCCCACGCCCACCCCAGCAGGTACACCAGAGCCTGCTGCAACGGGTTTTCGGTTTCCGCACCCGGCTGTACCTGACCTGGGCAGCGATGTTCTGCCTGTTCGCCGGGTTCTTCCTCAGCTTTGACCTGAAGCTGTCGATCATCGCCGACAAGTTGCCGAACCTGATCGGCTTGCACCTGGCGCCCAACGGCTTCCTGCAGGGCGCGGCCCTGACGCTGTTCCTGTGCGTGTGCTCGATCGTGGTGTCGGTGCTGCTGGGGTTCATCACGGCCCTGGCGCGCCTGTCGAGCAGCGCCGTGGCCTTCGGCGTGGCCAGTTTCTATGCGTCGTTCTTCCGAGGCACACCGCTGCTGATCCAGATTCTGCTGATCTACCTGGGGTTGCCACAGCTCGGCATCGTCCCAGGCGCCATCAGCGCCGGTATCATCGCCCTGTCCCTGAACTACGGTGCCTACCTGAGTGAAATCTTCCGCGCCGGCATTATCGGTGTCGCCGCCGGCCAGCGCGAAGCAGCCTTGGCGTTGGGCCTGCGCCCCGCGCAGATCTTCTGGCGCGTCACCCTCCCCCAGGCCATGCGCACCATCATCCCGCCCACGGCGAACCAGTTCATCTCCATGCTCAAGGACTCGTCGCTGATTTCGGTGATGGGGGTGTGGGAGGTGATGTTCCTGGCCCAGTCCTACGGACGCTCAAGCTACCGCTACATCGAGATGTTGACCACTGCGGCAATCCTGTACTGGATCATGTCCATTGGCATGGAGTTGTTGCAGGCGCGGCTGGAGGCCTATTACGGCAAGGCCTACCGCGATCGACGATAGGTCGCATGACCCTTTGCGGAATGTTTTCCGAATTTCGGCAAATGCTGATTGCGCCGAGAGTAAGTCCAACGCCAATCCGGTTTTCCGACCGGGTTGGTCTTACTCACGGATCGAGGAAATCAGTATGAGCAATTACGTCGACAGCGCCGAATGGTGGCGCGCTCCACAACCGCAACTGCACTTGGGCAGCTATCACAGCATCATTCTTGATCATGGCGAAATGACCAAGGCCGTGCCGGACTCCAAGAATCAGTACCTGTTTTCAGAAGTGGGTGCCGGGGTGAAAACCCTCGCTACGGTGGGTACAGCCCTCCAGATCGTGGAACTGCTGGAGCGCACGGCCTCGCGCAGCATCGTCAACTCCGTCGACAAGCTGTCGGATATTTACATGGGTATCGCCCTCTACGAACCCAAACAGCGCTTTGAAGGCGTGTTCCCGCTCAATGAAGTAGCCATGGACTTCATGAAGTTCGGTATCGCGGCATGGGCCCACCATCGGGATTCAAAACCGGAGAAGGTCGCGCGGTTCATCGCCGAGCTGTTGAAGGCGCCCGTGCGCGAAAAACAAAAGGGCCGAAACCTGATCGTGAAACTCAGCTACCTGCCCGAGAAGGGCATGAGCAAGATCGCCAGCGGTAAAATCAGCTGCAAGGCGTTGCAGAAAATGATCCTCGACCATTTGCCGCCACTTGGTTGAGCAACAGGCCACTCGCACTGTCGTTGACGACCGAAAAAAAGGGGGCAGAAGCCCCCCGAGGTAAATCGTAACCGCAAGGTCCTGTCAGCCAACGATCTCGATCAGGATCTCGCCCGGGTTCACCCGGTCGCCCTTGGCGATGTGGATGACAGCTACTTTGCCGGCGACTGGCGCCTGCACTTCGGTTTCCATCTTCATCGCTTCGGTGATCAGCAACGCCTGGCCAGCCCGGACCACGTCACCCTCCTTGACCAGCACATCAACGATGTTGCCCGGCATGGTAGTGCTGACGTGGCCCGGCTCGCTGGCCTGCTTGCGCTTGCCGATGCCGCTGCCAACGAATTCGTTGAGCGGTTCGAACACTACCTCCTCGGGCATGCCGTCGATGGACAGGTAGAAGTGGCGTTTGCCCTCGGCCTTGACCCCGACCCCGGTGATGTCCACCCGGTAGGTTTCACCGTGCACGTCGATGACGAATTCGGTCGGCACGCCTTCGCCGCCAGCCGACGGCGCTTTTCCTGGCTCCGGAATGGGCAGCAGCACTTCAGGGGTCAGCTTCCCGGCGGCGCGCTCTTCGAGGAATTTGCGGCCGATGTCCGGGAACATGGCATAAGTCAGCACGTCTTCTTCCGACGTGGCCAGGGTGCCGATCTCACCACGCAGGCGCACCATTTCCGGCTTCAGCAGGTCAGCGGGGCGCACATCGATGACGTCTTCGCTACCGATGGCCTGGCGACGCAGCTTCTCGTTGACCTGGCCCGGCGCCTGGCCGTAACCGCCCTGCAGGTACAGCTTCACCTCGTTGGTGATGGTTTTGTAGCGCTCGCCAGCCAGCACGTTGAAGAACGCCTGGGTGCCGACGATCTGCGAGGTGGGCGTCACCAGCGGTGGGTAGCCCAGGTCTTCGCGTACACGTGGTATTTCGGCCAGCACTTCGTTCATGCGGTTGAGGGCGCCCTGCTCCTTGAGCTGGTTGGCCAGGTTGGAAATCATCCCGCCCGGCACCTGGTTCACCTGAACACGGGTGTCGACAGCGGTGAATTCGCTTTCGAACTGGTGGTACTTCTTGCGCACGGCGTAGAAGTACAAACCGATTTCCTGCAACAATTCCAGGCTAAGGCCGGTGTCGAATTCGCTGCCCTTGAGCGCCGCGACCATGGACTCGGTGCCCGGGTGGCTGGTACCCCAGGCGAAGCTGGAGATAGCGGTGTCGATATGGTCGGCGCCGTTTTCAACGGCCTTGAGCTGGCACATGGCAGCCAGGCCGGCGGTATCATGGGAGTGGATGAATACCGGTAGCGATTGCTCGGCCTTCAGCGCCTTGACCAGTTCGCCTGTGGCATAAGGGGTCAGCAGGCCGGCCATGTCCTTGATCGCGACCGAGTCGCAGCCCATGGCTTCCATTGTCCTGGCCTGTTCCACGAAAGCCTTGATGGTGTGCACCGGGCTGGTGGTGTAGGCGATGGTGCCCTGGGCGTGCTTGCCAGCGGCCTTCACCGCTTCGATGGCCACGCGCAGGTTACGCACATCGTTCATGGCGTCGAAAATGCGGAAAACATCGATACCGTTGACCGCTGCCTTGGCGACGAAGGCACGCACGACATCATCGCTGTAGTGGCGGTAGCCCAGCAGGTTCTGGCCACGCAACAGCATTTGCAGGCGGGTATTGGGCAACGCGGCGCGCAATTTGCGCAAGCGCTCCCACGGGTCTTCCTTGAGGAAGCGCACACAGGCGTCGAACGTGGCGCCGCCCCACACTTCCAGCGACCAGTAGCCAACCTTGTCCAGCTTGTCGCAGATGGGCAGCATGTCGTCAGTACGCATGCGGGTCGCCAGCAGGGACTGGTGGGCGTCGCGCAGGATAGTGTCGGTAACGAAGATCTTCTTAGTCATTGGTATCTCCTCATGAGCTGCAAGCTTCAAGCTGTTAGCTGCAAGCAAAAGCGGTTCTCACGCACTCTGCTTGCAGCTTCAAACTTGCAGCTCGCAGCTGCTGTTCATAGCCCTGCGTGGGCGGCGATGGCGGCGGCGATGGCCAGGGCCAGCTCTTCGGGTTTGCGCTTGATCGAGTAGCTGGTCAGTTCCGGATGGCTTTCCACGAAGCTGGTATTGAACTGGCCGCTACGGAATTCCGGGTTGCGCAGGATTTCCTGGTAATAGGCGGCGGTGGTCTTGACCCCTTGCAGCCGCATGTCATCCAGGGCCCGCAGGCCGCGGTCCATGGCTTCTTCCCAGGTCAGCGCCCACACCACCAGCTTCAGGCACATGGAGTCGTAGAAAGGCGGAATGGTGTAGCCGGTGTAGATCGCCGTGTCGGTACGCACACCGGGGCCACCGGGGGCGTAGTAACGGGTGATCTTGCCGAAGCTGGGCAAGAAATTGTTCTTCGGGTCTTCGGCGTTGATGCGAAATTGCAGCGCGAAACCACGGTGGTGGATGTCTTCCTGCTTCACCGACAGCGGCAGCCCGGAGGCAATGCGGATCTGCTCGCGGACGATGTCGATACCGGTTATTTCCTCGGTGATGGTGTGCTCCACCTGCACCCGAGTATTCATTTCCATGAAGTACACCTCGCCCTCGGCGAGCAGGAATTCCACGGTACCGGCGTTCTCGTAACCCACTGCCCTGGCCGCACGCACCGCCAGGTCGCCGATGTAGGCGCGCTGTTCCGGAGTGAGCTGCGGGCTGGGGGCAATTTCGATAAGTTTCTGGTTGCGACGCTGGATGGAACAGTCGCGCTCGAACAGGTGCACTACATTGCCGAAACTATCCCCCAGGATCTGCGCCTCGATGTGCTTGGGGTTGACGATGCACTTTTCCAGGAACACTTCAGCCGACCCGAAGGCCTTGGTCGCCTCGGAAATGACCCGGGGGAAATTCTGTTCCAGTTCTTCCCGACTGTTGCAGCGGCGAATACCGCGGCCGCCACCGCCGGAGGTGGCCTTGAGCATCACCGGGTAACCAATGCGCTCACCTTCGGCCAGGGCCTCTTCGATATCGGCGACATTGCCCTCGGTACCCGGGGTGACCGGCACACCGGCCTTGATCATGCTGCGGCGTGCTTCGGTCTTGTCACCCATGCGGCGAATGACGTCGGCCGAGGGGCCGATGAACTTGATCCCCCGCTCGGCGCAGATGTCAGCCAGCTCCGGGTTTTCCGAGAGGAACCCGTAACCGGGGTGCAAGGCATCACAGCCGGTTTCCACCGCCAGGTTCACCAGCTTGCGCGGGTTCAGGTAACCGGCCAGCGGCTCGGCACCAATACTGTAGGCCTCGTCGGCACGCTTGACGTGCAAGGCATGGCGGTCGGCGTCGGAATAGATCGCGACGGAGCGAATGCCCATTTCGGCGCAAGCACGCACGATTCGTACGGCAATTTCACCTCGGTTGGCGATCAGGATCTTTTTTATCACTTGGATGTTCCTCGACCGTTGACTATCGGACTGGCTAAACCAGCCGGCGCATGACCCGGCCCGCTGGGCCAGCCGCCAATTAACAGTAGCGCCCTGCAACAATTAACAAAAATCAATATTTGTTAGGTCAGCCATAAAGGAAACCTTATAGTTATGGTTTCAGACCACCTGCAGCGAGGCGTAATACATGCGTAAGTCATTGATGCGTATGACATTACGGCAACTTCAGATTTTCAATGAGGTGTGTGACCTGCGCTCTTACAGCCGCGCTGCGGAGGAAATGTCGCTCACACAACCGGCTGTCAGCCTGCAGATTCGCCAGCTTGAAGAGCTGGTAGGCCAGCCATTGTTCGAATACGTGGGCAAAAAGCTCTACCTCACCGAGGCTGCCGAGGCACTGCAACGGGCCAGCCGCGACATCTTCGGGCGCCTGGAAAACTTCGACATGCAGTTGTCGGACATGCAAGGCTCGCTGCAAGGGCAGCTGAAACTGGCGGTGGAATCCAGCGCCAAGTACTTCGTGCCGCACCTGTTCGCCGCTTTCAAACGCCAGCACCCCGAAGTGAACCTTAGCCTGACGGTATGCAACCGCGCACAGGCCATCCGTCGCCTGTCGGATAACCGCGATGACCTGATCATCATGTCGATGGTGCCCCAGGACATGGGGCTGGAGTTCATGCCGTTCCTGAACAACCCGATTGTCGCCGTGGCGCCACCGGATCACCCGCTGTGCAAGCTGGACCGCCTGCGCCTGCAGGACCTGGAGCCACACACGCTGCTGATGCGCGAACAGGGCTCGGGCACCCGCATGGCCTGCGAGGAGTATTTCAAGGAAAAGCGCGTGCACTTCACGCAGACGCAGGAAGTGGCCAACGCCGATGCACAGCGCGAAAGCGTCATCGCCGGGCTTGGCCTGGCCCTGTTGACCCGCCATGCGTTGAACATGGAGTTGGCCACGGGGGTGCTCAAGGAACTACCGGTCGAAGAACTGCCGCTCTATCGCAGTTGGTGCATCGTGCAGGCCAAGGCCAAGCGGCTATCGCCCGTGGCGTTGGCCTTCCAGGCATTCATCCGTACGGAGCGGATGCAGATCACTGCCCTGGCTGAGCGTTTTTCAGGCCGCCTGCCGACGCCGCCTGCCAGTAGTTGAAGGTATCGAGATCGGGGTAGTCGGAGATTTCCTGCAGCAGGCGGCGCTGCTCGGAATAGCTTTCGATCGCGCGGCGAAATTCCATGCGGCGCTGGTCTTCCTGCTGACGCTTGGTTTGCTTGCTGCCTTGCTCCTGCGAGCCATCGAAGTAACGAGCCATTGCGTGTCTCCCAGTTCGAGTGCGGGGAGTTCAGACTGGGCTTGGGCGGTTACGATTGTGGGGCACAGGTGTGACTGTTCGGTTAAATCTGTGTTGCCCGTTTCCCGAGCTTCGCCCGATCCCACAGGGGATCGCGCGTCATGTCGGAACGGGTGACACCTGGTAAGGGGCCAACGCCGATCAGTCGTCGAGCGCTTTGATCGACTTGGGCGACAGCCGCAGGCTGCGCAAGCTGCGCTTGACGCTCTTGAGGTGGTTGACCAGGCTCGGGCCACGGGCCATGGCCACGCCCATGGCCAGCACGTCGATCACGACCAGGTGGGCAATGCGCGAGGTCAACGGCGTGTAGATTTCGGTGTCTTCGTGCACGTCGATGGCCAGGTTGACCGTCGACAGCTCGGCGAGCGGCGTCTGGCTGGGGCACAAGGTAATCAGGGTGGCGCCGCTTTCGCGCACCAGGTTGGCGGTAATCAACAAGTCCTTGGAGCGGCCGGACTGCGAGATACAGATGGCCACATCGCCCGGCTTCAAGGTCACGGCCGACATGGCCTGCATGTGCGGGTCGGAATAGGCGGCGGCAGTCAGCAACAGGCGAAAGAACTTGTGCTGGGCATCGGCGGCCACAGCCCCCGAAGCACCAAAACCATAGAACTCCACCCGCTGCGCCTGAGCCATGGCGGTCACGGCACGCTGCAAGGCCTGGGCATCGAGATGCTCACGCACCTCCATCAGGGTATGCAGCGTGGTGTCGAAAATTTTCAGGCTGTAGTCAGCCACCGAATCGTCTTCGTGGATGGCGAACTGGCCGAAGCTGGCGCCCGCGGCCAGGCTCTGAGCCAGTTTCAGCTTGAGGTCCTGAAACCCCGAACAACCAATGGCTCGGCAGAAACGGACGATGGTCGGCTCACTGATGCCGACGTTGTGCGCCAGGTCTGCCATGGAACTGTGCATCACGGCCGCAGGGTCAAGCAGCACATGGTCGGCGACCTTGAGCTCCGACTTGCGTAACAGGTGGCGAGACTGGGCGATGTGTTGCAACAGGTTCAATGGACAGGACTCATTCAGGATCGAAAGACCGATGTAGCTTTCTTGTAGTTATACTACATGACCTGCGACACGCCCAGCTAAACGATAGTCAAGTTCGCGAATGAACCTGCTCAAGTTGGCCGGCATAATCATGGTCTTCCATCAGCAAGCCCCGGAAAGCCTCGGCTTCCAAGGGTTTGCTGATCAGGTAACCCTGAATCTCGTCACACCCATGCGCGTTCAGAAACGAAAGTTGCGCGTGCGTTTCAACGCCCTCGGCCACCACTTTCAGCTGCAGGCTATGGGCCATGGCGATGATGGCGCGGGTAATGGCCGCATCTTCACTACCTTCGGCCAGGCCACGAATGAAAGCCTGGTCGATCTTCACGTAGTCCACCGGAAAGCGTTTGAGGTAGCTGAGGGAAGAGTAGCCGGTTCCGAAGTCATCGATGGCCAGTTTTACCCCTAGCGCCTGCAACTGATGGAAGGTGGCGATAATGTGTTCCACGCTGTCCAGCAACTGGGTTTCGGTGAGCTCAAGCTCCAGGAAGCGCGGCTCAAGGCCTGTGTCATTCAGAACCTGGCGCACCAGGCTCACCAGCTTGCCCTGACGCAACTGGTGCACCGACAGGTTCACCGCCACCCGAATGGGCCGCAGCCCCTGGCGTTGCCACTCCCAGGCTTGCCAGCAGGCCTGGCGCAACACCCATTCACCAATCGGCCCGATCAGGCCGCTCTCTTCGGCCAGCCCGATGAATTCGCCGGGCGGGACCATGCCCATGGTCGGGTGCCGCCAGCGCACCAAGGCCTCGGCTCCGTTGAGACGCCCTGTTTCCAGGCATAGCTTGGGCTGGTAGTAGACTTCCAGCTGCTGTTCATCAATCGCCTTGCGCAATTGCTGCTCAAGCTGCAGCCGCTCCAGGGTGCTGGCCTGCAGGCTCTCGGTATAGAACTGGAAGTTGTTCCCGCCCAAGTGCTTGGCGTGTTGCATGGCCATGATCGCCTGGCTGACCAGGGCCGACACTTCCCGGGCGTTGTCAGGCAGCAGGCTGATACCGATGGACGCGCTGACCACCAGCTCCTGGTGCTCGATGACCTGCGGCACCCGCAGTTTGGCCAGCAACCGGCTGGTAACCCGGGCCAGGCTGGACAGGTTGGCGTAAGCGTCGAACAGCACGGCAAACTCGTCGCCCGACAACCGGGCAATGGTGTCGGCCTCGGGCAAGGCATTGGTGATGCGCCGGGCCATCTGCTTGAGCAACTGATCGGCGGTTTCGTGGCCCAGGGTTTCGTTGAGCAGCTTGAACCGGTCCAGGTTGATATGCAGCAGCGCCAGGCTGCGGCCGCCCTGGCGTACCCGCTGGCTGGCTTCCTGCAAGCGCTCGCGGAACAGCGCGCGGTTGGCCAGGCCGGTCAATTCGTCGTAGTGGGTGAGAAAGCGCATTCGCTCCTCAGACTCGCGCCGGGCTGAGAGATCGGCGCAAAAGGCGATGACATGACTGATCTTTTCTCGATGGTCGCGCACCACGCTCAACTGCAGCCACTGCGGGTAAAGCTCGCCCGTCTTGCGGGCCTCCACCAGCTCACCCTGCCAGTGCCCGATTTGTTGCAGGGCGTCATCGATCTGCCGATGGTGGCGGCGGGCGTCGCGACTGCAGGGTAGCTCAACGACATTGCGGCCCAGCACTTCGTCGCGGCTGTAGCCGGTGATTCTGATGAAAGCCTGGTTCACTGACAGCACCGTGTAGTCGCAATCAAGAATAATGATGCCTTCACCCGACGCCTCGAACACCATGGCGGACAGCCGTTGCTGGTCCTCCTGAGCCTTGGTGGCGCTGATATCCCGGCGGGTACCGAGCATGCGCAGCACCTTGCCCGCCTCCGTACGCTCCACGGCCCTGCCGCGATCTTCGATCCAGCGCCAGCGACCGTCGCTATGACGAATGCGGTACTCGATACGGTAGTCGTCCGTGCGCCCTTTCATGTGCTCGACCAGGGTGCGTTTGAGCTGCGGCACGTCCTCCGGGTGCAGGCGCGGTTTCAGGTGGCGCAGCATGTCCGTGACGTATTCGGGCTCCAGGCCGAACAGCTGCTTGACGTGGGTGTGGTGTACCTCGTCCGATTGCAGGTCCCAATCCCACAACCCCAGCTCGCTGGCCTCCAGCGCCAGCGCCAGGCGCGCCTCGCTCTTGCTCAGCGCCTGGTTGGCGACGTCCAGTTCCTGGCTACGCTGCGCTACGCGGGTCTCAAGGCCAACGTGGGCTTCGCGCAGCTCGCTTTCGGCGTGGCGGCGCTGCTCCACTTCCCTGGCCAGCTCCTGGTTCAGGCGGGCGCTACTGGCCTGGGCTCGCTGCAGGTGCTCAATCAGGTCCTGGTTCTGGAAGCGGCGCATCAGGTTGCGCTCGATCAAGCGGTTGACCTGCCAGGCCACCACGATCAAGGCCCCTAGCAGGATGAGCCCGAGCCAGCCCCAGCCATGCTGCGCCCCGGTACCGACCAGGAACAGGAAACCGATGGGTGGTAACAGGCATGGCAAGGCAAAGCTCAGGAAGGCAGGCAGGCTCACCGCATAGGCGACGCTGGCCGACAAGGTGGCCGCCCCCAGCAGGCCGAATACCCAGGCCTGCTGCACGAAGCTGTCAGTGGGCACCAGCAGCACGGCGGCCCCGGCCAGCGTCAGGCCACTGATGAACGAGCCGAACAGAAACATGCGTAACCAGACGGGTTCTGCCTGGCGGTCCGGTATCGCCGAGTCGAACGCCGCCACCTGAATGACGCGCATCGCCACCAGCGCGGTCAGCCACACCAGCCAGATGCTCACCAGCAGGTAATGCGGCGGCTCCCACAACAGCCAGGCGCATACCAGGCCGTTGAGCAGCATCAACAACGTGGGCAACAGCGAGCCCTGATACAACAGGCGCGTGCGTTCCACCGCCAACTGGGCGGCATGTTTGCGGCGAATATCCCCTTGCCCCTCCATGGAAGCGGAATCTGTAGCAAGTGTCATAGGCAGTATTCTTATTAATGTGCGAAGCCCGAACGTGCACCGAGCATACACAAGCCCGATGCCCGGCCAAAGCCCCGCCGTGCTGATGATCGTCGGTCTTTTATCGACCACTCGCACGCCAGGTTTGCTCCAATCTCGTCCAGCACCCTAAAATGGGCGGATGCGCGATGACCTCTCCCTTCTGCTGAATTCTCTCAACGATGCCCAACGTCAGGCCGTGGCGGCCCCCGTTGGCCGTCAGTTGGTCCTGGCCGGTGCTGGCTCCGGTAAAACCCGAGTGCTGGTGCACCGTATCGCCTGGTTGATCCAGGTCGAACAGGCTTCCCCCCATTCGATCCTGTCGGTGACGTTCACCAACAAGGCCGCCGCCGAGATGCGCCAGCGTATCGAGCAACTGATGGGCATCAACCCGGCCGGCATGTGGGTAGGTACCTTCCACGGCCTGGCACACCGCCTGCTGCGGGCCCACTGGCAGGAAGCGAACCTGAACCAGAACTTCCAGATCCTGGACAGCGACGACCAGCAACGGCTGGTCAAGCGCGTGATCCGCGAACTGGGGCTGGACGAACAGCGCTGGCCGGCGCGCCAGGCCCAATGGTTCATCAATGGCCAGAAAGACGAAGGCCTGCGCCCACAACACATCCAGGCAGGCGGAGACTTGTTCCTGGGCACCATGAAGTCCATCTACGAGGCCTACGAGGCTGCCTGCGCCCGTGCCGGGGTGATCGACTTCTCTGAACTGCTGCTGCGCGCCCTGGACCTGTGGCGTGACAACAAGGGCTTGCTGGAGCACTACCAGCGCCGCTTCCGCCACCTGCTGGTGGATGAATTCCAGGATACCAACGCCGTGCAGTACGCCTGGTTGCGACTGCTGGCCCAGGGCGGCGACAGCCTGATGGTAGTAGGCGACGACGACCAGTCCATTTATGGCTGGCGTGGTGCGAAAATCGAAAATATCCACCAATACTCCGCGGATTTCCCGGATGTGGAAACCATCCGTCTGGAGCAGAACTATCGCTCCACCGCCGGCATCCTCAAGGCCGCCAACGCCCTGATCGCCAACAACACCGGGCGCCTGGGCAAGGAACTGTGGACCGATGGCGGCGACGGTGAGCCGTTGAGCCTGTACGCGGCCTTCAACGAACACGACGAGGCGCGCTACGTCGTGGAAACCATCGAAGCGGCCATCAAGACCGGCATGTCGCGCAGTGACATCGCCATCCTGTACCGCTCCAACGCCCAGTCGCGAGTACTGGAAGAGGCCCTGCTGCGCGAGCGCATTCCGTACCGCATCTATGGCGGCCAGCGCTTCTTCGAGCGCGCCGAAATCAAGAACGCCATGGCTTACCTGCGCGTGCTGGAAGGGCGCGGCAATGATTCCGCGCTGGAGCGGATCATCAATGTGCCGCCCCGCGGCATCGGCGAGAAGACCGTTGAAGCTATCCGCGACCACGCGCGCCATGCCGAGATTTCCATGTGGGAGTCCATGCGCCAGCTGGTGGCCAACAAGGGGCTGACCGGCCGTGCAGGCAATGCCCTGGGCGCCTTCATGGAATTGATCGAAAACCTGGCCGCCAAGGTCATGGACATGCCCCTGCACCTGATGACCCAGACCGTCATCGAGCAATCCGGGCTGATCACTTATCACCAGGAAGAAAAAGGTGAAAAGGGCCAGGCACGGGTAGAAAACCTTGAAGAACTGGTCAGCGCCGCGCGCAACTTCGAAACCACCGAGGAAGACGAAGAGCTGACCCCGCTGGCCGCTTTCCTGGGCCACGCCTCGCTGGAAGCCGGTGATACCCAGGCCGACGAGCACGAAGACAGCATTCAGCTGATGACGCTGCACAGTGCCAAGGGCCTGGAGTTCCCCCACGTGTTCCTGGTGGGCATGGAAGAAGGCCTGTTCCCGCACAAGATGAGCCTGGAAGAGCCTGGCCGCCTGGAGGAGGAACGCCGCCTGGCCTATGTGGGCATCACCCGTGCCATGCAGCAGCTGGTCATGACGTATGCCGAGACTCGTCGCCTGTATGGCAGCGAGACCTACAACAAGGTGTCTCGCTTCGTACGCGAGATTCCGGCAGGGCTGGTGCAGGAAGTGCGCCTGTCCAACAGCGTCAGCCGGCCTTTCGGCGGCAGCCAGAAACAGTCCACCAGCAGCCTGTTCGGCGGCGCCAGCATCCCGCAGACCGAATTCACCCTGGGCCAGCGGGTGAACCACGCCGTGTTCGGCGAAGGCGTGATCCTCAACTTCGAAGGCTCCGGCGCACAGGCCCGGGTGCAGGTGAATTTCAGCGAAGGCAGCAAGTGGCTGATGCTGGGCTACGCCAAGCTCGAAGCGCTCTGACCCGGAACGTAGCGCACCGGGCCGCGTCGGCGTTGTTCGCCGCGCGCCTGGTGTTGCGCGGCGCTTGTGACGCGGCCAGGTTCGCTGCTAGCACCATGGCAGGGCGCTGCCCGATATCACGCGTGATTGGTTTCGGCCGGTAAAAGCCCGAAACATTATGTCACTGGCCAGGACCTGCCCATCTGTGCAACATGGCAGCAGTGCAATCCACACACGAGAATTTCCCTATGCAACGTTTCCTCAGCATCGCGCTCGCGCTTTGCATTGGCCTGACCATGAGCATCGACGCTCATGCCAAGCGTTTCGGCGGTGGCAAGTCGTTCGGTAACGCACCGACCCACCAGTCCGTCACCCCTTCCTCTTCCGGCGCCGCGGGCGCGGGTGCTGCGGCCGCCGCTGGCCGCGCAGCGCCTGCCGCCGGTGGTGCTTCGCGCTGGCTCGGCCCCCTGGCCGGCATCGCCGCTGGGGGCCTGCTGGCGTCCATGTTCATGGGCCATGGCTTCGAAGGGCTACAGTTCTTCGATATATTGATCATGGCGGTCATCGCCTTCGTGATCTTCCGCTTCATCGCCGCCCGTCGGCGCAAGCAGCAGGAAGGCCTGGCTCCCGCCGGTGCGCCGTTCCAGCGTGAAACCTTCGAGCAACCGCCTCAGCCGATCTTCGGCGGCTCCGGTGGCCAGCCAGCGCGCCCGGTCATCAATGCCCCGGCCTGGTTCAACCAGCAGAGCTTCCTGACCGCCGCGCGCAGCCACTTCGAGGCCCTGCAGCAGCATTGGGACGCCAACGAGATGGACAAGATCGCCGAGTTCGTGACCCCACAGATGCTACAGTTCCTGCGTCAGGAACGTGCCAGCCTGGGCGACGGCTTCCAGTCGACCTTCATCGACAACCTGCAAGTGCAACTCGATGGCGTGGACGATCGTGCCGACAAGACCATCGCTACCCTGACCTTCAGCGGCGTGTCGAAAAATTCGCGCTTTGACCAGGGCGAAGTGTTCAGCGAAAGCTGGAACATGGAACGTGCCCAGGGCGACAACCAGCCTTGGCTGATTGCCGGGATTCGCCAAAACGGCTGATCCCGAGGTATTGCACGAACGAACCCCGGCCCAGGCCGGGGTTTTTCATTTTTAACATTGCGAAAATATCCAGCTAATGTATAAACCGCACCGCGCAATTCGTTGAGAGGATATACACCGTGGAAGAAGTGATCGAACAACTCCGGGAAGCCAATGAACCGGTACCTGTTCCACTCGAGTTGCCCGATGAGGACCAACTGGTCGAGGTTGAAGAACAACTGTTCATCAACATCCCGTTCGTCTTCAAGGAGTTCCTGCTGACCGTCAGCGACGTGGTCTACGGCAGCCTGGAGCCGGTGACCGTCACCGATCCGCAATCGCACACCTACCTGCCGGAAGTGGCGGCCAACGCCTGGGATTCGGGCGTGCCCCGCGACCTGATCCCGATCTGCCAGGATGGCGAAGACTTCTACTGCGTCGAAGAAGACGGCACCGTGGTGCTGTGGTCCGGCGAAGAAGAACTCGTTACCGAAGAAAGCTGGGAATCGGTGTGGCACTGGGCGCGGGACGTCTGGCTGGAAAGCTGAGGCTTTGCCGCCCGCCCCTGCCCGAGCGGGCGGCGAGGCAGTTCACTGGTCAGTGGCTGTCCTGGTTGTTGCCCAGGGTCTCCAGCAGGGCCACCTGCATGCGCGTGTGCACGCGGATGAACCAGCGCCACAGCACCGCGGCCACGGCCGCCGCTACCAGCCCGACCAGTACCAGCAGCTCGCTGGTGGGCAGGATGCTGGCTGACAGGGCTGCCAGCAGCAGAAAGATCACCAGCAATGACACCAGCGGAATCACCTCGGCCACCACGCGCCTTACCCGCGCAGTATGCCTGCCCGCCATCTCCGGTTTGACGCCCATCTCCGCCAACAGCATCGACAGCGCCTTGAGCTTGCGATAGGCCGCGATCAGGAAGGCCAGCGACAGCAGCAACGCGGCGCCCCAGATCAACGCATTGTGCCAGCGAGGTTCGCTCAGCCACTGCCCGATGTAGCGGGAAAGAGGGCCGGCGAAATAGCCAGCGCTGAAGAAGATCGCCATGACCAGCGCCAGGTTCACCCCTACCTGCAACAGGATGCGCCGGATCATCGCTGCCAGCAGCGCACCTTGCCCTTGAGGCTGAATGCCGCGCAGCCATTCCCCGTACAAACCAAATACCCGCCCGACCCGTTGGGGCACCCAGCCCGCCAGTTTTTCCGACAGCGGATCAGCGGCGCGGATGAGGTAAGGCGTGGACAAGGTCGTCAGCGCCGATACCGCTACGGCCACGGGGTAGAGAAAATCACTGGTGACCTGCAAGGTCATGCCCAGCGCGGCGATGATGAAGGAAAACTCGCCAATCTGTGACAGTCCCATGCCCACCCGCAATGAGGTGCGCCCATCATTGCCGGCGATAAACGCCCCCAGCCCGCAGGAGATCATTTTCCCAAGCACCACGGCGATGGTGATCACGGCAATGGGCCAGGCGTAGGCAACCAGAATATCGGGGTCGATCATCAGGCCGATCGCCACGAAGAAAATGGCGCTGAACATGTCGCGAATCGGCTCTATCAGGCGCTCTATCTTCAGCAACTGCCGCGACTCGGCCATGATAGCGCCGATGAGAAAGGCCCCCAGCACCATGCTGTACTCCAGCTTCACCACCAGCAGGCAGAAACCGAAGCACAGCCCCAATACGGTGACCAGCAGCATCTCGTTGCTTTCAAAGCGGGCTACGTAGGCCAGCAGGCGCGGCACCAGCAGAATGCCCACGACCAGGGCGACAATCATGAACAGTGACAACTTACCCACCGTGGAGAACACTTCACCCGAGCTGACCGAACCGCTCACGGCAATGCCCGACAGCAAGGCGATGATGCCGATGCCCAGGATGTCCTCGACGATCAATACGCCGAAGATCAACTGAGCAAAGCGCTGGTTCTTCATCTTCAGGTCATTGAGTGCCTTGACGATGATAGTGGTCGAGGAGATCGCCAGAATCGCCCCCAGGAACAAGGAGTCCATGGTGCTCCAGCCGAACCACCGGCCAATCTCGTAGCCGATCCAGATCATCAGCACAATTTCCAGGAAAGCGGCGATGAACGCGGTGGCCCCTACCTTGAACAGTTTGCGCAGGCTGAACTCCAGCCCCAGGCAGAACATCAGGAATATCACCCCGAGTTCAGCAAGGGTCTTGATGGTGTCTTCATCGTGAATAAGGCTGAAGGGCGGGGTATGCGGACCTATCAAGAAGCCGGCGACGATATAGCCGAGCACCACCGGCTGGCGCAAGCGGTGGAAAATCACCGTGACCACACCGGCAATCAGCATGATCACGGCCAGATCCTGGATGAAACTGATGGCATGCATGGGTCCGGCTCCTGTTCACGGTGTAACATCCCAGGGCCTGAGGTTAACACTGCGAAACAGTCGTAAAGGCCGATGCAACAAGTGGAAACAGATCCGTTCGCCCAGCCCCCGGCTGTGACGCACGGGCCATGGCCAGCGTCCCGAAAGAGACAGGACATGCCAGCGGGCAAGCGCCAGCATAGGTGCGCCCCTCAACTACAGCAACATAACCGTGAGTGCACTATGGAACCCGGAAACGCCCAGTTGTCGATGACCGTTCTGATGACCCCGGACATGGCCAACTTTTCTGGCAATGTGCACGGCGGCACCTTGCTCAAGTACCTCGACGAAGTGGCCTACGCCTGCGCCAGCCGTTACGCCGGCCGCTACGTGGTGACCCTGTCGGTGGACCAGGTGATATTCCGCGAACCTATTCATGTGGGTGAGTTGGTGACCTTCCTTGCCTCGGTGAACTACACCGGCAACACGTCGATGGAGGTCGGCATCAAAGTGGTCACGGAGAACATCCGTGAGCGCTCGGTGCGCCACACCAACAGCTGCTTCTTCACCATGGTGGCGGTCGACGACCAGCGCAAACCCGCCCAGGTACCACGCCTGGAACCGCAGACCAGCGAGGACAAGCGCCGTTTTGTTCAGGCCCAGCAGCGCCGCCAGATCCGCCAGGAACTGGAGCAGCGCTATCGGGACATCAAGGACGACGGTAATTAAAACCCCAGGCGCTGCGCTTCGAAGCGCAGCCGCGGGTGCACGATACGGTCCTGGGCACGTACCAGTTCCAGCTCGTAGCTGGCGCAGGCCTGGGTTTCCAGCAATACCTCGTGCACCGCGGCAGCGGCGAATTCGAAGGCCGCCACCTTGCTATCACCTAGCAACAGGCGCGCCAGAAACAGCCCCGACGTGAGATCACCCACGCCCACCGGTTGGCGTGGAAATGCCAGCAGCGGACGGCGCAGGTGCCAACCGCCTTCGGCGGTGACCAGCAGCATTTCAAAGTCCTCGGCGGCCTTGCCGGGGTAGGCCAGGTGTTTGACCAGCACCGCCTTGGGTCCCCTTGCCAGCAGCAAGCGCGCCATGGCCACGCAGTCGTCCAGCGACTGCGCCGCGCGGCCACAGAAAGTGTTGAGTTCCAACTGGTTGGGGCATACCAGGTCCGCCACGGCGGCGGCCTCGTTCAGCAGAAAGTCGCTGACTTCGGAGGGTACGCTGCAGCCTTTCTCCGGGTGGCCCATGACCGGGTCGCACAGGTAAAGCGCATGGGGATTGGCCGCCTTCACCTGGCGCACTACTTCCAGAATGGCGCGCCCCTGCGCCGCGCTGCCCAGGTACCCGCTGAGCACGGCATCGCAGTTGCCCAGCTCACCAATCGTCGCAATCCCTTCCACCAGCGCGGGAATTTGCGCTGGCGCCAACACTTCTCCCGCCCACTGGCCATACTGAGTGTGGTTGGAGAACTGCACTGTGTTCAGTGGCCAGACGTTGACCCCCACCCGTTGCATGGGGAACACGGCGGCGCCGTTACCGGCATGGCCAAACACTACGTGCGACTGGATGGCGAGCAGGTGTGGAGTACGTTTCATGCAAATATCCCGCAGCTGTAACTGATTTTCGAGGGGCGCAGTATGGCGCTAAATACCGTCTGTACGACAGACTGAAGTCGCAGTTAAGCTGGGCCTACTTAGTTGGAGCATTCCTCGATGTTTACCCTCGGAAATCTGTTGGTGCTGATGGTACTGGGCGCCGGTGCTGCCTGGCTGTGGCATAACCATGGCCTGCGCGAGCGAGCACTGGAGCGGGTCAAGCAGCACTGCGCCAAGCTGGATCTGGAATTGCTGGATGAGAACGTGGCTTTCAAGCGTTTCGGGTTCGTACGCGATGCCAACGGCCGCCGGCGCTTCGCACGGGTCTACACGTTTGAATTCACCGTCACTGGCGAGCAGCGCCACCCCGGCACCATCACCCAGTTCGGCGGGCATGCCGTGCAGATAGAGCTCGCGCCCTACCCCTTCGAGATCAAGACCCACCCCAGCGCCGAAGTGATCGAGATGAGCCAGTGGCGCGAAGAGCACAAACGCTGGCGCCCTTGAGCTGACTCCAGCCTGTGCATAACCCCTGGTAACAACCGTTTCTTGCAGGAACTTGGGAGCACCAAGTCCCTGCCCGTCCCCGACACAAGGCGGCCGCTTGATCAAGAAACCACCAGGCACTCCTTCAGAGCCTGCGTCAGTTGAACCTCGTTCTGCGGCTGACGGAAGATCAACTCCAGCCGCGAATCCTTGCGCCACTCACTGGCCTGCCACCCCGGCATAACATTATCCACAGCATTGAACGACTGCCAGTTATCCCCAACCCGGACGACTCCCTTCGCCCGACGCCATTGGGTTGTGGATAACCAGGTCACCAGCTTTTCGTCGTCGAAAATCCGTTCAGGGTGCCAGCGCCAGCCGATACTCCACGCTTCAGCCTGGTTATGCACAGCCGTTATTGGGCGGAACGGGTCTATCCACAGGGTAGGCGGCGATTCTTTTGCGTCCGGAATATTATCCACACCCCCGGAAACAGGGCTTATGAAGGACTGTTCCAAATATGAAACACCTAAAAATCCGTTATTTGTGAAAAATGTTTTTAAATCAATAAGTTGTGATTTTATCCACAGGTGTTTTTCCACAGCCACTTCATCTATTTTATTGACGACCACAAGCCCAGCTTCGGCCAACGCCTCGCGTTGAGCCTCCGGGAGAGGTTGTCCACAGGCCAAGGTCTCGGCATCGACCACCATGATGATCGGTTGCACAGCCAGCACACCGCGCCACGGCGCCTGCCGTAACTGCGCCAGTAGTTGCAATGGGTGGCCCAGCCCGGACGGCTCGATGAACAAGCGGTGCGGCCGGGACTTGCGTAATAATCGTCCGAGCCCCACCTGAAAGGGCGCCCCATTGACGCAACACAGGCAGCCCCCCGCCACCTCCGCCAGTGCGATACCATCCTCACCAGTGCTCAACAACGCGGCGTCCAGGCCGATCTGACCGAACTCGTTGATCAGCACCGCCCAGCGCTCATGAGCGGGTCGCTGCGCCATCAACTGGCGTATGAGGCTGGTCTTGCCTGCCCCCAGCGGCCCGGCGATGACATAAGTGGGTATATTCTCGAGCATCGGTTTTTTCTTGAGTGGGAGGTAGGAATGCGTTTTTGCGCTTTGCTGGTGCTGACCCTCGCGAGCAGTCAAGCCTGGGCCCAGGCCTGCGTTGTCCACAGCCATGCCGAACGGTTGGATGTGAAAGTCTGCCAGCAGAACCGCAACATGCCGGAAAAGCTGTTCCACGATGGCTTCTGTGAACCTGAACTGCCGGGGCAGAAGGTCGATGTGGAATTTGTCGACCAATGCCCGGCGGGTGCCTTTGGCGTGTGCAGCAACGCCCATGTGGACAATATGCCTTATCGCCAGGATATCCACTATTACGGTGTGGCTACCGACGCCGCCTACCTCGCGCCTTTTTGCGAGCAGCGCAGCCAGGGCACCTGGCTGAAACCCTGATCAGGCAGCGTCGTCGTGCCAGGGGCCGAACGGGTCCGGCAGCTGTTGCCACTCGGTCGTGCCCAGGGCCATCTCTGCGTCAGTCAGCAGGCACACATCGAGTTCAACGGTAAGCCGGGCGAAATCCACCCCTTGGCCGATGAACACCAGTTCCTGGCGGCAATCACCGCTGTCGGCCTGCCAGTGGGCCATGATCGACGCCGTGCTTTCGGCATCCTGCGGCCAATGGGCCCTGGGTACGAAACGCCACCAGCGCCCGGCGAAACCGTGGCGCATCAGGCCACCGGCCTGTGACCAGCTGCCGGCTTCCTGCGGCTTGCTGGCCAGCCAGAAGAAGCCCTTGGAGCGCAGCAGCTTGCCATTGGTCCATGGGCCATTTAGCCAGTCGTGAAAGCGCTCGGGGTGAAACGGCCGTCGAGCCCGGTAGGCACCGGAAGTGATGCCGTACTCTTCGCTTTCAGGCAGGTGTTCGCCGCGCAATTCGCGCAACCAGCCTGGCGCCTGCGCCGCGCGCTCGAAATCGAACAGCCCGGTGTCGAGAATTTGCCCAAGGGGCACCTGGCCCATCACCATCGGCATGACCTGGGCCTGCGGGTTCAGGCGCTTGAGGATTTGCGTCAGCTCCTCGCGCTCGCTGCTGCTGATGAGGTCGATTTTGCTGATGAGGATAACGTCGGCGAATTCCACTTGCTCGATCAGCAGGTCAGTGATGGCCCGCTCGTCCTCCTCGCCCAGGGTTTCGCCCCGGCTGGCCAGGCTCTCAGCGGCCTCATAGTCACGCAGGAAGTTTACCCCGTCGACGACGGTGACCATGGTATCAAGCCGTGCCAGGTCGGCCAGGCTTCGCCCCTGTTCATCGCGGAAGGTGAAGGTCTCGGCCACCGGCAGCGGCTCGGAGATACCGGTGGACTCGATCAGCAGGTAATCGAAGCGGCCTTCGTCGGCCAGCCGCGCCACCTCTTCGAGGAGATCTTCGCGTAGCGTGCAGCAGATACAGCCATTGCTCATCTCCACCAGTTTTTCTTCGGCGCGGTTAAGGCTGACATCACGCTGCACTTCGGTGCCGTCGATGTTGATTTCGCTCATGTCATTGACGATCACCGCTACACGCAGGTTATCGCGGTTGCGCAGCACGTGGTTGAGCAACGTGCTTTTGCCGGCACCCAGAAAACCTGAGAGTACAGTCACGGGAAGACGATGGGGCATGTTCTATTCCTCCAGGGCGGCCTGGTCTTGTGGAATGAACTGCCAGGCTATCCTGTAATGTTATAGTATAACATTGCAGGATAGCCACTACCGATTGCCCCTTCAGGCGGTTTGCTGGGCTTTCTGCTCCTCGCGCCAGGCCACATAGGAACCGCTCGGGGGGTTCTTGGAGAAATAGGTGTTGATGCCATCGAACAAGCGGTCAGCCACTGCCTGCTGGTGCCGCGCGGTTACCAGGCGCTGGGCATCACTGGCATTGGAGATGAACCCTGTCTCCACCAGGATGGAAGGCACGTCGGGAGACTTGAGCACTGCGAAACCTGCCTGCTCGACGCGTTTCTGGTGCAGCGTGGTAATGTCGGCCAGGCTCCCCAGCACCGTATGGCCCAGTTGAAGGCTGGCGGCGATAGTGGCGTTCATGGACATGTCGATGATGACGTTCGCCAGCATCGGGTCCTTGTCCTTGAGGTTGAGCAAGCTGGCGGCACCCAGCAGGTCAGCGCCGTTCTCGCGCTCAGCCATCATCCGAGCCGTGGCGGAAGTGGCGCCGTTTTCCGACAGTGCGAATACCGAGGCGCCGGACGCGGTGAGCCGCGGCGCGGCGTCGGCGTGCACCGAGATGAACATGTCGGCGTTGCGCTGGTGGGCGAATTCCACGCGCTTGCGCAACGGCACGTAGAAATCATCATTGCGCACCAGGTGCACGGTATAGCCTTTCTCACGCTTCAAGCGCCGCGCGAGCAACTGCGCGATGGACAAGACAACATCTTTCTCGCGCTCGCCTTTGCCGCCGATCGCGCCAGGGTCCTTGCCACCGTGACCGGGGTCGACCACTACAACGATGTCGCGCTTGGGGTGAAAGCTGCTGGAACTGACCTTCTCTCGCTCCACGGGCTCTACTGCCTCGGCCTTCGGCGCGGTGGCGATCACGGCGGGTACGGCGCCATGGCCGGGTTGCATCAGGTCCAGCACCAACCGATGCCCCTGACCAGCTTGTGGGCCCAGCAGGAAGGCCGTGGTCTGCATGGGCGCCTTGAGGTCGAACACGATGCGGGTATCGCCGTGGCCGAACGGGCCGGAGCGAATGGCTCGCACGCTGGTACCTGCCAGGTTCAGGTGAGCAAGGTCACCGCTGAGTTGTGCACCGGCTACATCGACGATCAGCCGGTCGGGTGCCTGCAAGGTGAAGGTCTTGAACTGCACTGGACCACTCAAATCGAAAACGACCCGCAGCTTGTCACTGCTACGCCACAATCGTGCATCGCGCACCAGCGCCGCGGAGGCGCCAAATGGCAGGGCCAGCGTGGTGCTGGCCAGGATCAGGTTGAGCAGTTGGCGTCTGTGCATGGCGAATCCGGCTGGGTTCATCTAGGGAAGTGACAACGATCGCATTGTTATAATGTAACATGCGGATTGTCGCCAAAGATGAAATAGCGCAGGCACAGGATCCGCATCGTGCGCGACTCTAAACCGGGCCTCTCGTCCAGATTGTGAAATTTTCTACATCTTGGAAAGTGGATGTTCCACGTGGAACTTTACGCCCGCGCGAGCACACCTGAATGTGGGAGCGGCCGAAGCTCGGGACACCAGCGCCGGCTGATATCCGGGCATTCGAGCTGCGTTATGCTCGAGTCTCAACCGGTCCCACAGGGTAGCTTTCAGCAGCCCTAGCTACGAGGCCGAACACCGCCGCAATCATTGCCCAGCCATACGGCGCGGGTTTCCATGCTGCCCTTCTGCTGGGTACCTGTGGCGTTGAACGTGCCGCTGACCTTGGTCAGAAACTCTCTCTGGCTGAGGAAGGTAGCTTGGCCAGTACCTTGCGCCTTAGGGCAGCTGAAGCGGAAATTCCACACATTGCCTTGGCGGGAAGTGATTTGCTGGGTGCACCCCGACTGAGGGTCTTGCAGGGGGATATCGTTGCTTTGCACCTGGGCCTGGGTCAGGCAGCTGCGAATGCCCTTGCCCCCCACGCTGATGCCTTGCTTGGCCATGGCCTGCTCGACCATGGCTTTCTGTTCTGGCGCAAGCATCTGCATTTGCCCCAGCATCACATTGAGGTCTGGCAATGCATTGCCGTCGACCTGCATGTTGCTGGTGGTCAGCTCCCACAAGCCCGGTTGGAGCATCTGCGCCTGCGCAAAGGGTGCCGACAGACAAAGGGCCAATGCCATAGCCGGCAAACGAATATTCATGGGTAGCTCCTGGGGGGTTGTTCCAGTCTTGGCTGGATGATGTTACTTGGACGCCGAATCGCCCGGTGCGTTGCACGCAGAATTATTTCGAGACAAGCCGCCCTTAACGTGGTCTGTTAGACACAACGCATTCGGGAGCAACGCTGCGCATGGATTATCACAGCCCCTGGTTTTTTGGCTACCTGTTTGGCCTGGTTCACCTGATCGGCATCATTGCCGCCGTCCATGCGGTGCTAACGGTTCGTACCGCCCAAGGCTCGATCGCCTGGGCGCTATCGCTGGTCTTCGTACCCTACCTGACCTTGCTTCCCTACCTGGTCTTCGGCCGCAGCACCTTCGACGCCTACATCGAGGCACGACGCCAGGCCAACCGCGAGATGCACACCGCCATCGCCGACCTGGACTGGCGCCCCTGGGTGGAAGAAGCGCTTACCGCACGCAACTCCAGCTCCTATGACTCGCTCAGGGCCATGCCCAAACTGGGACGCATGCCTTGCCTGGCGAACAACCAGGTCAGCCTGCTGATTAATGGCAAAGCGACGTTCAACGCCATTTTCGATGCCATTCGCGAAGCCCGCGAAGTCATACTCGTGCAATTTTTCATCATCCACGACGACCATATAGGGCGTGAGCTGCAGGCCCTGCTCCTGAAAAAGGCGGCCGAGGGCGTGAAGATCTACGTGCTGTACGACAGCGTGGGTAGCCACGCGCTACCCCACGAATACAGCGATACCTTGCGCAAGGGCGGGGTCAAGGCTCGTGCTTTTGCTACCCGCAGCGGATGGCTCAACCGCTTCCAGGTCAACTTCCGCAACCACCGCAAGATCGTGGTGGTCGACGGCCTGGTAGGGTTTGTCGGCGGTCATAACGTCGGCGACGAATACCTGGGCGGCAATCCGAAGTTGTCACCCTGGCGCGATACACACGTGCGCATTACCGGCCCGGTGGTGGCCTGCCTCCAGGAATCATTCGCCGAAGACTGGTTCTGGGCCTCACGCAAACTGCCGCCGCTGATCTTGCCGGAGACCTATGCAGACGGAGGCGTCCTCTGTCAGGTGTTGGCCAGCGGTCCGGCGGATGCACAGGAGACCTGCTCGCTGTTTTTCGTGGAAGCCATCCATGCGGCCACCGAACGAGTGTGGATCACCACCCCCTATTACATCCCCGATGAAGCGGTGTTCGCCGCCTTGCGCCTGGCGGTTTTACGCGGGGTCGACGTACGCATCCTGCTGCCGTCACGGCCAGACCACAAAGTGGTGTACGCAGCGTCCAGCCTGTTTGCGTTCGAGGCAGTACGAGCGGGGGTGCGCATGTTCCGCTACGGTCCGGGTTTCCTGCATCAGAAGGTGGTGCTGGTTGACAGCGAGATCAGCGCCATCGGCAGCGCCAACATGGACAACCGCTCGTTCCGGCTGAACTTCGAAATCATGCTGCTGACAGTGGACGAGGCCTTCGCCAGCCAGGTCGAGGAAATGCTCGAGGCCGACTTCGCCCTGTCGCGGGAGATCACCGTGGAGGACAGCCGGCGCACTCACCGGCTGCAGAAATTGGGTATGCGCATCGCCAGGTTGATTTCACCCATCCTGTAAATGCGCACCCGAGCGGGGTTAGCGGTACAGATCCTCGCGGGTCCATGGCAACCCATGGCTACCGTCGGAATAGGTCTTCACCGACAGGATCTGATGGATGTTGATCCAGCCTTGGGCAAAAGCGTATGAACAACCGGCCAGGTACAGGCGCCAGATACGCAGCGCCTGGTCGGGGACCATGGCGGCAGCCTTATCCAGGTTGGCCTCCAGCCGCTTGCTCCAGAAGTCCAATGTCTTGGCGTAGTGCAGGCGCAGGCTTTCTACATCGACCACTTCAAAGCCGGCCTCGCTGATGCGTGCCGACATCATCGCTACGTGCGGTAGCTCCCCGTGGGGGAACACATAGCGTTCGATGAACTCCCCTGCCCCGCGTCCCACCGGGCGACCATCGGTGTGCTTGGCGGTAATGCCGTGGTTCATCACCAGGCCACCCTCCCGCACGGCACCGAAGAGCTTCTCGCAATACACCTGCAGGTTGGCGTGGCCGACGTGCTCGAACATGCCGACACTGACCACCTTGTCAAAACGTCCGTCCTGAGGCAGGTCACGGTAGTCGAGCAATTGCAGCCCCACCAGATGCTCCAGCCCTTCGGCCTTGACCCGCTCGCGGGCCAGCTTGAGCTGCTCCTTGCTCAGGGTAATACCAAACACCCTGGCACCGTATTCGCGGGCGGCATAGCGCGCCAGCCCGCCCCACCCGCAGCCGACGTCCAGCAGGTAGTCACCGGCCTGCAGGCGGAGCTTGCGGCACAGGTGCTCGAACTTGGCGTGCTGCGCTTGTTCCAGCGTCTCGGTGCCAGTCTGGAAGTAGGCGCAGGAATAGGCCATGTCCTGGTCCAGCCATAGCTGGTAGAACTCGTTGGACAGGTCGTAGTGGTAGGAGATGGCCGCGGCATCGGTGTCCTTGTCATGCACCGTGCGAATAGGCTGGTCGCCGTCATCGTCTTGCACCAGCGCTTGGCTCAGCTCGTCACATACCCGAATGACCTCACCAATCGAACCTTCCATCTCCAGCTTGCCTTCAACGAAGGCAGTGCCCAGCAGGTCGAGACTCGGGTGAGTGAACTGGGTCACCAGTTGTGGATCTTTCACCACGATCGTGACACTGGGCGAAGGGCCCAGATTGAACTCATGACCATCCCAGAGTCTCAGGCGCAGCGGTAACTGAAGATTCTGTAAGGCCGGTGGTAATTGCGCGAGCATGTGGTAACCCCCTGATTCAGACTTCTCTGAGATTAGGGTAGTCCAGAATTTGGCGGTGTCATGCGGTGCAATACTATGGTCTTAGACCATCGTGCGTATTTTTGTGGGATTTCTTACGTTACACATTGTTTCCAAGCGAACGGTTTCAGCTCCTTCGGCCACCCTGGCAATTGCGTTGAACTTTTCAGCCGGCGGCATGATCGTTTTTAGGCGCAGTTTGAGCGTGAGCGCCCTACGCAGGGCTGCTGAACGATAAAGGAGCCATCATGACCGCTACTGCTCGCCTCCCCTACCCGACCACGCCTGGGCCGCTACACGCTACCCTGCTGGCGGGGACCGTCCCGCTGTTTCTAGGCGCACTGATCAGTGATATCGCCTACTTCCAGACGTATCAGAGTCAATGGAGCAATTTCGCGGCCTGGCTGCTGGCCGGCGCCGAGCTGTTCTGCGGGCTGGCGCTGCTCTTCGCGCTGGTCAACCTGGTGCGCGCACAACCGAAGCGCGGCAGGCCTGTCCTGTACTTCCTGCTATTGCTGGTGACATGGATACTTGGGCTGATCAATTCATTCGAGCACGCCAAGGATGCGTGGGCCGTCATGCCTGCAGGGCTGGTGCTATCGGTGATCGCTGCGCCGCTCGCCTGCATCGCCACGTGGCTGGGGCTCACCAACCTGCGCACCGGGGGTGCTCAATGAGACATTCAAGCGCATTGACCGCCTTGAGCATGGCGTTTCTGTTGAGCGCCTGCAATGGCGAAGGCGACAACACCCAGGCCCACGGCCCAGACCCGAAGTTGCCGACACCGGAACGGGGACTGTTGCCCACCATGAAGATTGCCGAGCCGGCGGCATGGGGTGACCAGAAACCTTCGGTGCCGGAGGGCTATACCATTACCGCTATCGCCACCGACCTGAAGATACCGCGCCAGACACTGATTCTGCCCAACGGCGATATCCTGGTGGCCGAGGGCAAGGGCGGCACCGAAGCGGCACTCAAGCCCAAGGACGTGATTGCGAGCCTGGTGAAAGCGCGCGGCACCACGCCCGTGAAAGGTGGCAACCGCCTGACCCTGCTGCGCGATGCCGATGGCGACGGTACCTACGAGGTGAAGACCGTTTTCGCCGACAACCTCAATGCACCGTACGGGTTGGCCTATGGCAATGGCCATGTCTACGTGGCCAACCAGGACAGCCTGGTTCGCTTCGACTACACCGACGGCCAGACCAAGGCCAGCGGCCCGCCTACCAAAATCACCGACCTGCCTGGGCAGGTGAACCACCACTGGACCAAATCACTGGCCATCAGCCCCGACGGGCGGTTCCTTTATGTGGGTATCGGTTCGAACAGCAACATCACCGAACGCGGCATGGAAGTGGAAATCGACCGCGCCAGGGTGTGGGAAGTGGATGCGCAAACCGGTGCCCACCGCGCCTACGCGACCGGGCTGCGCAACCCCACCGCGCTCCGGATCCAGCCGGGCACAGGCAAGCTATGGGCGGTGGCCAATGAACGGGACGAGCTGGGCCCCGACCTGGTACCCGATTACCTGACGTCCGTCAAAGACGGTGCCTTTTATGGTTGGCCCTACAGCTACTGGGGCCAGAACGTCGATCCGCGCGCACAGCCGCAGAACCCGGCCAAGGTCGCCGAGGCCATCAAGCCGGATTACAGCCTGGGCTCCCATGTGGCGGCGCTGGGCGTGGACTTTTCCCAGGCGTCCATGGGCGAGAAATTCGCGCAGGGTGCGTTCGTGGGCGAGCACGGCAGCTGGAACCGGGAGAACCCGGTCGGCTACAAGGTGGTCTTCGTACCGTTCAGCAACGGCCAGCCTTCGGGTGAACCGGTGGACTTCGCCACCGGTTTTCGGGGCACTGATGGGAAAACCAGGGGCAGGCCCGTGGGTGTGACCGTGGACCCCAAAGGTGCGTTGATCATCGCCGATGACCTGTCGAATACGGTCTGGCGAGTGACACGCAACAAGTGAAGGCAGCTGCGACAGGGCAGGCAAACGCCTCCCCTGTCGCACGCTCCCTGCGAACCTGCGAACCTGTATCTGATTGCTTACCTGCCAATTCTGCGACGTTGTAGTGCCTGCTCCATAATTTGAAAGCCGCACAGGAAGTCATACCCCTGCGCGTCCCTACTTTCAAAAAGCACTGCAGAGCCTGGTATTGAACAAGGATGATCTGGCCTGCTGCATTCACCCAAGGCAAGACACCACCGGCCTGACACCCCGGGAGGTAGAGGTTCTGGGCCTCGTCCAGCGGGGGTGCAGCAACAAGGAAATTTCCAGGTCGCTGGGTATGGGCATCCATACGGCCAGAGAGCACGTGAGCAACATCAAGAAAAAGACGGGCGTGGCTTCCGTCATCGCGCTCAACCCTCTCGATACCCTTTCCGACGTTGATTGGCATCATTTGATAGCGCTGTGCGCCTTGGCGATCAGCCCGACGGAGGCGCGGGTGCTGCGGCACCTGTGCAAAGGAAACTCCAGCAAACGCATCGGCCAACTGATGCGGGTCAGCCCTCGCACCGTAGACAAGCATCGCCAGCACTTGCTTGCCAAATCAGCGCTCAGCAGCACTCGCCAGTTGATTGCCTGGGTTACCGGTCAATACGCAATGTGTGGGGTGGACCGTCCGGGGGCGGCACGCCGAGACTGGGCGCTCTCGGGAGACCCTCGAGAACAGACGCTTTTAATGACTGAATGGAATCCGGAGAGTCGAAAGATGACGAAAGAAGCGCGCACGTCTGCCCAACACCAAGCCAACCTGGAAGATCAGATCAAGACGAAAAATCTTGAGAAACAGTTGGGCGCGTTGAACCCGGGAAAACTCGCCAGTTTGGCCACCACCGCAGGACAAGTCACGGCTGCGATCGATGCCGGCACGGATGTCATCAATTCGGTAATCGGCCTCAAGGATGCGGTCACGAACCTGTACAAGGCGTTCGAAGGCGCCAAGGATTTCAAGGAACGGTCTCGTTCCCTGGAGTTGATCGTCGTTAACGCAACCAGCCGACGCCTGGTATGGGAAGGGAGTTTCTTCGACTCGGGCACCACCTTCGGCGGCCCTATGCCGGTGAACGTGGTTCCGGTCGAGGTGCAAAAACCGGTGGGTGCCACACTCTGGACCGTCGCGAACGCGCAGGGCTCAATTCTGACGGGGGTGAGTGGTGCAGGAAAATGGCGAATTGAAGGTAGCAAATTTGCGCTGCTTGTCGGCTTCACCAACCCGCAAATCGGGGCCTGCAAAAGCGAGATTGCCGTGGTCGAGCGCGACGCGGCGGTCCGTCTTGCCTACGATGCCTGCGACAACGTGGAAGCAAAGCAGCATGACCTGGCCGGCTATACAGTGAGCGTGTATGCCGATGAAGCCAAGATCGGCGGCGGCCGCCGCTTCGTGTTCAGCATCGTCGAAACCCCTCACGAAACCAATCCCGACAGAGGTGCCACCCTCAAGGCCGGTGAATACCTGACACCGGGTCAATTCCTGACCTCCCCGAACGGTCGGTTCGTGGCCACCTACCAGGCCGCGCGAGGCAACCTGGTGGTGAATGACCTGAACGCGATCAACAAAGTGATCTGGTCTTCTGGAACATCGACCCGAGACGCGTGGCGCTGTGGGTTGGATGAGCACGGAGCGTTTTCGGTATTCGAAGCCCAAGGCCGCGCTGTCTGGACAGCTCCAAAAGAAGCCGTGGGCGGGTATGTGCAGCTGGCGGATGACGGTTCGCTTGGCCTTTACGACGCCGCGAAGAGCAAGGTGTGGACGAGCAAATAAGCGTTCGTCCTGAGCGCTTGGGTCAATGACAAGGCTGCTCTTCAGGGCTGAAGAGCAGTTCAGAAATGTGGTCTTGGAAGGCTGGGAAGCAGCCAAAAGCTTAGAAGATCGCAAAAGGCGGTAGATGGGTCCTACCGCCTTCTGCGACAGTTTTAATTCTCTAAAACCAGCAGCTGTTCTTTGCTAAATAAGTCGGTGACAAATAGTACCGTGTACACTGGCCCTGATCCTCTGACCTTCGTTGGTCTGGTGAAAATAAGCAGGTGACAATTTCGGATGCGATCGAATTTCCTGAGAAAAGTTTTCCTAAAAAAGCAGGTGACAATACGTTCACGCCGGGCAAGCAGACGTAGCGTTTAGTCAGTTGCTTGATCTCCTGCAGGACGCGATGGATGGCAGCTGAGATCAGGAGGACCTCCACCTGCAACCGATTTCTCGGAAATGTGAATTTTTCAGGTTTCACACATCAAAATCGGCTAATAGACTATTCACACGAAATTTTTCTAGCCTATAATCTCGTCTATCGAAACCCGAGCGCAATGAAATGACCCTGAACCCAGATGCTATTGCTGCTTTGTTGCTTGCTGAAGTCCCCCGTGACCTTGTGATGGGCGTGGAAGACGCCTTTGCTGCTGGTGCATTGCAAGCACACACGATGACAAAGAACGTCAGGAAGCAACGCAAGGTAGCGTTGGGGTACATGCGGCATATCGAGATGAACGAGCGATTCAGTGACCTGCTGGAAGCGGCAGGTGCTGAGTTCATGCCTGCGCAAGGCAACGGCGTGATCGTAGGCAAGGCTGGCATGTTCAAGTTCACACGCCTGAACATGAACACCACCAACTGGAATCATGCCAACCGTAGCACCATTCGACGGGAGCTTGCCGAGGCCAACCAAGCGATGAGCGAACTGGCTCAACTCGATCTTTTTGGCTCACAAAAAATCGAGGGCGGCACATTCTTCTTCGTCGCAAGGTTCAGTGGCTCACTGACTCAACAGCCTGAACAACCATTGCAGATCTACATTGCGGTGCCTACACCCAAGATGGACGGCTGGATTTTCCGTGAACCATTGGCACAATTTCTCGAAAGGTATGACACAGCTGAGAAACAGGTCGACAATGCGACTGTGACACTCAAAACCACCCTCATCGAGCGCGGAGAGCAGGAAGAAACATGAGCCGGGGCATCACAGATTTTCAGCCAGGGCGTCTGATCCAGGCGTTGGCTGCCCGCGCCCTTTCGCAGGTACAACTCGCTGCCATGGTCGGCGTTTCGCCGGCCACGATCAGTAAATGGAAATCAGGACAGCAAGCTCCCGAAGCGGAGGCTCTCGCCAGCCTTTCGAAAGTGATCAATGTAAGTCCTGAATGGTTTACGCGGCCCCTTCCCCAGAAAGGGTCGCTTCCTTTATTTAGAAGCAATGCCTCAGCGCACGTTGCTGCACGAGCGATGCTTGAAGCTCGTCTTGAATGGACACAGGACATTGTCCTGGCGATGAATGAGTTCGTGGACTTCCCGGCCATCAACCTGCCGTTAAGGTCGTTCACTGATCCACAACAAATCGCCAGTGCTGATATCGAGGAAGCAGCCGATGAATGTCGGGAGCTCTGGGGCCTAGGCCGCCGGGCAATTCCAGACCTTGCACTTGCAGTTGAAGGTGCCGGCGTCATCCTGGTTCGGGAAGAAACGGGAATTGCGCCAATTGAAGGGCTATCGGCATGGAGTCACGCGCTTCAGCGCCCACTGATCCTGCTTTCAGCCGATAAGGCGAACGGCTTTCGAAGCCGTTTCGACCTCGCGCATGAGCTTGGTCATCTGATTCTCCATAAAGGCATTGATCGTTCGACTGACCCTGAGCGCTATAAGCTGATGGAATCACAGGCTCACCGGTTTGCTGGGGCGTTCCTACTGCCGGCAGAGACTTTTGCAGCCGATGTGAAAACACCAGTCACGCTCGATAGCTTACTGCTGCTTAAGCAACGCTGGGGCGTTTCGGTCGCGGCCATGATCATGCGTCTTGAAGCGCTCAAGATCATCGACGCCGACGAGAAGCTTGTACTGTTCAAACGGCGTTCTGCCAGATGGGGAGCCAAGTCGGAGCCAGGTGACGACGCCCGTGTGCCTGAGCAACCGCGTTTGCTCAAACGCACAGTTGAGCTCCTGTCATCATCCGGCGTAATGCCACTTGAATCCGTCAGCGGGTACATCGGTCTAGCCGCAAACGATGTTGAAAAGCTAGCTGGATTACCCGAGCACTACCTGTCGGGCAAAGCGTCGGTGTTCCACCTAGCGAAGCTGAAAAGCATGGTTTCAGGTGATCCGTCGGTCAAGTCTAGTGAGGCAGTTGTACTTCCCTTTAATCGACGCAGGTGAACCGCGCCTGGTTTCATTCGTAGCGGGCCTTCCGGCCCGCTCAGTCGCTTGATGGATGCTCTTCGAAATCTTTGAAAAGCTCCAACGCCTGCTCATCCGACATTCCTCGCATATACAGCTCGTAGCTTTTCACCTCATCTGCTGTCGGGACAGTGAGGTCAGGGATCGATCGAATTCCATCAGCAATATCTCTTCGACTGATCTGCTCAGTGCTGACCATTCCGGCGTTCATATCGTAGGAAAGTGAACCGCATTCCCGATTCATGTACCCGACCAATCCTCCAGCCATCATTGCTCCTTCCCGCTTTCTGACCTCATGTTTAGCAAGAGCAACCCGAATGGTCTCGACCTGAATGAATAGGAAATGAGTCCTTGCCAAATCGTCCTGGAGCTTCTCCAGCATTAACGGATCGTCTAACAGGGCCTGAATTTCATCGGCTTTCTGCAGCGCCGTGAAATTCATGTACCCACGGTCACGTTTCAGGTCAGCGAGCTTGAGCTGAAGTCCGGAACTATTGGCAGTTTTGACATAGCCCTTCGCCTTCTAAATCCACGTCCGCATGACTTCGTACGCACTGAAGATCCACATTTGCGACTGTGCGGCGAGGAAGACCGAGTCATAGGGTGTCGACGTTTCGTTAAACTTGGCACGGAGGTATTTGTACTCCAAGCCCATTATGAATTCGTCAACGATGGTCAGGTTCATAGCTTGGCTGACCAGATTCCTGTCTGTGCCAAACAGCGTCAATGATCTCAATGCCCCACTCAAGGCATGCTGGGGGATGAGATCCGGGGCAAGGTAAGCAGGTCGATAGTCCTGCTCACAGCCATAGTCGTCGTCAATCATGAGCGCTCAACCGCTTTTGGATGACCCAAGACTAGACACAGGTGGACCGCCCGACAACATAGACAGGCGGCCTACCCCGTAGCCCGCGACGAGGCATGCTGTAGTGGTCTAATGAAACCGGACACCCATTTAGGCGAGAATGCTCGCCACAGAGAGGTGTCTGATGACCAAGCAACGTCGTACCTTTACCCCTGAGTTCAAGCGCGAGGCTGCGTGCCTGGTGCTCGATCAAGGCTACAGCCATACCGAGGCAGCCCGTTCGCTTGGGCTGGTTGAGTCGGCCTTGCGTCGTTGGGTGAACCAGCTCCAGCAAGAACGTGGCGGCGTCACGCCGACCAGCAAGGCGTTAACACCTGAGCAGCAAAAAATCCAAGAATTGGAAGCCCGAATCAATCGTCTGGAACGGGAAAAATCGATCCTAAAAAAGGCTACCGCGCTCTTGATGGCCGAGGAGCACGAGCGCTCGCGTTAGTCGATCAGCTTCGCTCCGAGGAGCCGGTTGATCTATTGTGCTCGGTATTTGAAGTCACCCGATCTTGCTACTACGCATACCTTCGAAAACGCCGATCCCCTGATGCCGAACGGGTGATTTTGCGTAGCCGCGTCAACGAACTGTTTACCCAAAGCCGAAGCGCTGCGGGCAGTCGAAGCATCATGCTGATGATGAAAGAGGACGGCATGCAAATCGGGCGATTCAAGGTACGTAAGTTGATGCGCGAGATGAACCTGATCAGCAAACAACCGGGCTCCCATGCCTACAAAAAGGCCACCGTGGAGCGACCCGATATCCCGAACGTACTTGATCGAGAGTTCAGCGTGGCATCCCCCAACAAGGTCTGGTGCGGTGACATCACGTACATTTGGGCCGAAGGTCGATGGCACTATCTGGCAGTGGTGATCGATCTTTATGCCCGCCGGGTCGTAGGCTGGGCGTTCTCAGTCAAGCCTGACGCTGAGCTGGTGATCAAGGCATTGGATATGGCCTATGAGCAGCGTGGCGGGCCTCAGAATGTGCTATTTCACAGCGATCAGGGCAGCCAATACGGCAGCCGGAGTTTCCGCCAAAGACTATGGAGATACCGCTTCACGCAGAGCATGAGTCGGCGCGGCAACTGCCACGACAACGCGCCGATGGAGCGGCTATTTCGCAGCCTGAAAACTGAATGGATACCGATGGTGGGCTACATGAGCGTATCCGTCCGGCCAAGTCATCTACCCAGCCCCGCGAGGCCAGTACATGGTGTGCACTTAAATTTAGGCGGACACCAGTTCTAGCCTTTCAAGCGGGTATTTCATGCAGCCACAACGCCGTTCCTACTCCAAGTCCTTCAAGGCCCAAGTCATTCAAGAGTGTGCCCAGCCCGGCGCTTCTATTGCCAGCATCGCGCTCAGCCATAGCCTCAACGCAAACCTCGTCCATAAATGGATTCGGGTACAAGCGCAGAAAAACACGGCGCCGCAGCCTGCGTTTATTCCGTTACCCATGCAGCTGGCCGGAGTAAATTCGCCAGCTGCATCATCGAATATCTGCGTTGAGATCCAGCACACGCGTGGCACCGTCAAAGTGAACTGGCCAACTGAAAGTGCTGCTGCGTGCGCGACCTTTCTTCGAGACCTGCTGCGATGATTCGCATCGACTCCATCTGGCTCGCTACCGAGCCAATGGACATGCGAGCTGGCACCGAGACCGCGTTGGCCAAAGTGATAGCGATGTTCGGTGCGGCGAAGCCGCACTGTGCTTATCTATCCACCCGCCAACCGCCGCGCCACCCGGATGAAAGTTCTGGTGCATGACGGCTTCGGCATCTGGCTGGCTGCTCGCCGGTTGAACCAAGGTAAGTTCCACTGGCCAGGCATTCGCCATGGCTCTGAAATAGAGCTGGATACCGAGCAACTCCAGGCCCTGGTGTTGGGCCTGCCGTGGCAGCGCGCGCGCTCCGGCGGTGCGATCACACTGCTTTAACGGCTGCCATTAGCCTATCGGTCTATCGCCGCGAATTGCCCGGCCTGGCAAAATCGGCACCATGACTTCGCTCCCCAATCTCGATCACCTTACCCCCGAACAACTGCGCGCTTTGGCGGCGCAGTTGATACAGCGTGTCGAGACACTCGACCAGCAAGTCGAGACCATGGGCAAGAAGATCAACCGTGATCAGACGGTTATCGAGAAACTGACCCATGAGATCGCGCAACTAAAGCGTTTGAAGTTTGCCAAGCGTAGCGAGCAGTTGAATCCGCAGCAGACCAGCTTGCTCGATGACTTGATCGATACCGATATCGCGGCGATTGAAGCTGAGCTTCAAACCTTGCGAACAGCTCCTATACCGACCGAGAAAAAGCAAAAGCCCAAGCGCACCGCGTTGCCGGCAGAATTTCCACGGATGTTGATTCATCACGAACCGGACAACACCCACTGCCAATGCGGCTGTGCACTCAAGCGCATCGGTGAGGATGTCAGCGAGAAGCTGGACTACACGCCCGGCGTATTTACCGTCGAGTGCCATGTCCGTGGCAAGTGGGTATGCGATGACTGCGAAACACTGATCCAGGCACCCGTTCCGGCACAGGTCATCGACAAGGGTATCCCGACCGCCGGGCTATTGGCCCACGTCATGATCGCAAAGTTTGCCGACCATCTGCCTCTTTACCGTCAGGAATCGATTTTCGGTAGAGCGGGCCTGGCGATTCCACGCTCAACCTTGGCCCAATGGGTTGGCGTTACTGGCGTGCAGTTGCAGCCTCTGGTCGATGCGCTACGCGATGTAGTGCTCGGGCACCAGATCATCCACGCCGATGAAACACCCGTGCAGATGCTCGCTCCGGGCTCGAAGAAAACCCATCGTTCTTATGTGTGGGCCTACGCCACCAGCCAATTCTGCGAAACAGCGGCTGTCGTTTACGACTTCAGCCCCAGCAGAGCCGGTGAGCACGCTCGCAACTTCCTGCAAGACTGGAAGGGCAAGCTGGTGTGTGATGATTTTGGCGGTTACAAGGCCAGTTTTGAACTCGGCGTGACCGAGATCGGCTGCATGGCCCATGCGCGACGCAAGTTCTTCGAACTGCACGCCACCAACAAGAGCCTGCTCGCCGAGCAGGCCCTGCGTTATATCCAGTTGCTGTACGAAATCGAGAGCGAAGTCCGCGACCTTGAACCGGATTTACGGCGCCGAATACGGCAAGAAAAAACCTTACCGGTGATGGATATGCTGCACGCCTGGATGATCGCCCAGCGTGATCTTGTGCTCGAAGGTTCGGCTATCAGCAGAGCGTTGGATTACAGCCTGAAACGCTGGGCAGCGCTGTCGCGCTACCTCGATGACGGGGCCGTACCCATTGACAACAATTGGGCCGAGAACCAGATCCGCCCCTGGGCTCTTGGACGCAAGAACTGGCTCTTCGCAGGGTCGCTACGCAGCGGCAAACGGGCAGCGGCGATCATGAGTTTGATCCAGTCTGCGCGGTTGAATGGGCATGATCCGTATGCTTATTTGAAGGATGTTCTCACGCGGCTGCCGACACAGCGGGCGAGTGAAATCGAGCAGCTGCTTCCGCATAAGTGGCAGCAGGTTTAATCACACAAGAGGGGATGCCCGGACGCCCCAGATGAACCACGTCAGAGCCGATAAAAAAACCTGTCACATTCGACTTTGTTGTCTACGCTAAGTAGCGATGAGGTCACAAAGGCCTCGCTGTTCGTACAGGAGTATCACCATGAACAAATTCGTTTCGTCAGCCATGATCACCTTGCTGCTCTCCGGTTCCGTCCTCCCGTTGGCGTTTGCCGAAGACGAGGTGGCCAAAGGTATTCGCCATGACAATCGCGAAGTAGACAAAGGCGTCGACCACGATGCTAAGGAAGCGGACAAAGGCGTCAAGCATGATGCCAGCGAAGTGGATAAAGGCGTGAAGCATGACGACGAGGAACGGCATAAAGCTGACAAACATCTGGACAAGGAAGCTAAGAAGCATCTTTGAGTACTCCCGGCCGTCGATCACACAAATTAGTTATTTCCAAGGTGTTTCCCATGCGATTGCTAATACCCTGCCTGCTAACGACGTTCCTTGTTACGAGCCCTGCATTTGCCAAGGATGACCATCACGAGTGTGAGGAGGCTTTGGGGAAGCTGAAGGCCGCCACTGAGGCTGATTTCACTTCCTCAGGGCACCATGAGCATCAGCAAGCTAAAGAGGCTCACAAGTCCGGTGACTACAAGAAGTGTGCCGACCAGGCCAACAAAGCTCTGGATCATATAAAGCAGAAGTGAAAGTTGGCTCGGTAGGAGTTTCATGAATAAACTTATCGTCATTTTCGTGTTCACGCTGTGTGCGGGCTGCCAGTACTTCAGCTACCAGGACAGTTGCTCGGATGACCCTGACCAGTTGGGCTGCGACGGCAGCCATCAGGCAGAGAGTCATCGCAAGTAGCTAGCTGTATTTGCGGTAGAGGCATCAGGTTCGGTGCACTCCCAAATAACTCGGGTTTTGAAGAACTTACTGTAGGTACGGCGGCGAGGGGCAATGGGAAGTTTGCTTGATGGGCCAGGACAGGTGTGTCCTCAAGTGCGCACCATGCCCTTCGGCAGTATCGCTGGGAAGACGTGTTTACCGGACGGTTACACATGAGCGCCGCGTTGGCTAAACAAGATATCAGTCGTTTCCTTATGGAGCAGTACAACTGGCGGCGACCACATCAGTTCAACGACGGCTTGGCGCCTGCCGTTGCCGAGGAAAAACTTAACGCAGTGTCCGGGATCAGTTGACCACTACATGCCGCTGACAGTGAAATCTGCTTGTGCGCCCATTTGATGGGTGGTTTGGCCTCTGCTGGCCATGACAACGGCAGTAGAGACCAGGCTCCAGTTCGTGAGACAGAAGGAAAAAAATGGCCTTTCTCTCTACATAGTGGTAGCTGCCACCATCAATTCACTCGTCCGAAATCCAAGCCCAAGCGCTTACGGTTCAAATCGCTCATGAACAGGCCGTGAATGTGGTCATACTCGTGTGCCTTAGTTTCAATCGCAGTGATTTTGTGGAACCTGATGGAGCCTGCCACAACGGCCAAGTTGGCCGCTCGCCCGAATGAGTCATACGCAGGCACCGCTACCGGGACAGGTCCATCGGCCGGATCAAAATCGGCCGGAGGCTCGTAGCAGAGCCGGCTAGCCTCAGGGAAAAGCACTACGTTGGTACCTGCTTCCCCGGTTCGAACGGAAGGAAAAACTAGACCATCCACTTGCTTTCCGAATCGTAGCCGCAAGTATTCAAAGACCACTTGCGTCGACAGATAGCTCAATTCGTCGTGACGCGCCTTGGGCAGGGACATCTTCTTGACCAACGAGCCCAGGAATACGTTTCGATGCAGGGACTCTCGGTATCCTTCGTCCAGCAGCGTGAGCTCCCCAGGCTCTGCGCGGTCCAGCACGGTGAGGTCCAAAAGCCTCAAGCCTTCTACCGGAGTCAAAGCGGTACTTACGACGTTATCCCCGGTAATGGAGCGGATTTCGCTGAGGCAGGTTTCCCGTTCCAATGCGCAATACAGGGCAGATATGCCATTTGGAGTCATCCGTTGGCTGCTAGCCATGTGCTTTGGTGTAGCCCCGAACTGCCTAGCTGGATCATCGATGATTTCCTGCGCTTTGCTTTGGTTCTGAGCATGGCGTGCCCGGTACAAAAATTCGCCAGGGACGATACTCCGCAACACCTCGGGCTTGAGCTGGTCGTTATCGGCCGTCAGGACCGAAAAAACGGATCCGAGAAACAGATCAGCCCCAGTGTTGAAAAAACGGTGCTTGTAGCGGACATCCTCTACGAAATCCTGCCAGTGGCTGTCGTAGATGTTTGACTCCAATGTGCCGTCGTCGTCATAAAAATGTGTGTCGTTCCCGTCGTCGTCGGTCCTGAACTCCGCTGGAACACCATCACAGAGATCTTGAAAGTACGGTTCCTCACCGAGCTCAAACCACTCCATGAGGACAATATCGATGTCCGAAACGGCGATATCATCGGAGCCGCAGTGATACAACATGCCCAGTTCGTAATGGGAGAGGTCATCCTTGCTGGCAACGTTGTCTTCGACGCACTTGTAAACGTAGTCGAATAGTTTCTGCGACTCCATCGCGTGCCCACGGCGGCCGCAATACTTGCAGTCACCCTCCGTTCCGTGTGTATCGAACAGCCTCTTCAGTGAACCAGGCTTAACGCAATCGACGCAAATCATAGGTACTTCCTGGACCTCGTTTGTCTTGGGTATATCTGAATGCGGAGGCGCCGCTGGATCCTTGATAGCGTCAATCGTATCCATCGCTAAATAGAGGGATTGAAAGCGCTCCGGGTCCTGTGGGTAAGGGGTACCGTCCCCCAACTCAAACCTCCAGTAACCAACGTCATACCAAGCATCAAGCTTGAATCCGACCTGGGGAAACGTCCCGATGTAGTGGAAACCGAGTCGCTCGTGCAACCCTACGCTACCTTCATTCGGTAGGGAAATTCCGGCATACGCCGAGCGATACCCCCGACGCTTCAGCACCGGCAGCAACACGTCATAGAGCTGCCGACCAGCCCCACTGCGGCGCTGACCCTTGGCGACATACACCGTCACATCCACCGCCCAGCGATACGCCGCGCGCCCGGTGCTGACTGGCGTAGGCATAGCCGACTACCTATCTCCTCGACGATTTAGAGCGGTTTCCTTAGGGATGGTCTGAAGTAGGCCGCTATTTTTCGACTGCTGAGCCATAGGTGCTTTCAAAAAACGGCAGCCGTTCAAAACCGATCAAGTCTGCCGCCTATTCCATCCATTTTTTCCGCTGAACGCTCCTCGCAGCAGCTATTTCCCTCATTACGGACGCACCTCTCCTGCGCTAGAGAGCAAATATCGACGCGCCATCCAAAGGTTCGACAGGGCGAACAGCATCACCATCTGAGCAGTGTTTTTCACCAATCCTCGGAAACGCACTTTCGTATAACCAAACTGACGCTTGATCACTCGAAATGGATGCTCAACCTTGGCGCGAACCTGGGCCTTGGCTTTCTCGATCTTGCGCATCGCTTTGTACAGCGCGCTGCGTTTACCGTGTTTTTTGTAGGTACTGCGCCGGGTTGCAATCTGCCAGATGACGTGGCGTACCGCATGCTCTTCGCGCTTCTCGACACCGGTATAGCCTGCATCGGCGCAGACCACGTTCTCAGCACCGTGTAGCAGTTTGTCGACTTGGGTTATGTCCGCGACGTTGGCCGCAGTGACCACCACGCTGTGCACCAGCCCTGACTCATCGTCGACACCAATGTGAGCTTTGGCACCGAAGTAATACTGGTTACCTTTCTTGGTTTGATGCATCTCAGGATCGCGTTTGCCGTCCTTATTCTTGGTCGAACTGGGCGCATGAATCAGCGTGGCATCGACGATGGTGCCTTGTCGCAGCGACAAGCCACGGTCGCCCAGATAGCCATTGATCACGCCGAGAATACCAGCGGCCAACTCGCGCTTTTCCAGCAGGCGACGGAAGTTGAGGATGGTAGTTTCATCTGGGATCCGCTCCAGGCTCAGACCGGAAAACTGGCGCAAGATCGTCGTCTCGTACAGCGCTTCTTCCATCGCAGGATCGCTGTAACCGAACCAGTTCTGCATGAGATGAACCCGCAGCATCGCCATCAAAGGATAGGCCGGACGACCCCCTTCGCCCTTCGGGTAATGAGGTTCGATCAGGGCAATCAAACCCTTCCAGGGTACGACCCGATCCATCTCGATCAGGAACAATTCCTTGCGGGTCTGCTTGCGCTTACCGGCGTACTCGGCATCGGCGAAGGTCATTTGCTTCATTGAAAAGCTCGGCGATTGGTGTCCGGAGATTTTGCCAAATCAGGAAGTCTTTTTCAGGATTTCCTTAGCTTGGAAACATAAAAACAGTAATCAGAATAACAGGAAGTTCAGCACCGACTGAGATCAGGAACCAATTCCCATGACCGAAACCTGACAACAGCATACGAGTCGTAGCCTCGGAACCTCAGAGCGCCGCCCTCAGAGCGAAGTCGTCCACAGCCGGGACATTCACTAGATGCCCGCGGCCTCGAACAGGCTCGCCAGTACCTCAGTCGCCTTGCCAACCAGCATCACTTCGTTCTCCCCTTCAAGCGAGACATCCTCTAAATTGACATGGATGACGGTAGCTCCGGCCGAATGCGCGATTACCGGGATATCAGCCGCTGGAGTGACGACACCCGAGGTACCAATAGAGAGCAGAACGTCGCATTCGCGAGCATTCGTCAGGGCACCTTTCCAGGCGCCAACCGGCAAATCTTCTTTAAACCAAACGACGCCCGGCCGTAGCCTTCCGTTGCATCGCTCACATCGCGGCGGCTCCTTTTCCAGTCCGTGAGCGGGGACGGCGAACTGCTCTGGCGCCAGCTCAGCAGGCCTGTGACACGCGAAGCATTTTGGGACATTAAGACTGCCGTGAAGATGGATGATGTCTGTAGATCCAGCCCGCTCATGCAGGTCATCAATATTCTGGGTGATCACTGAAACTTGCCGGCGGGATGACTCCAAGCTCTGAACCAGCAGGTGGGCGAGGTTTGGCTTTGCTTCCTTGGCTTGGCGTCGCCTCCACAAGTAGAAACTCCAGACTAATGCAGGATTCTCCCGGAAAGCATTAGCTGTTTCTAATCGCTGCGGGTCGTACATCGACCACAATCCAGTGAGCTCATCCCGGAAGGTGGGGATCCCACTTTCCGCCGAGATGCCCGCCCCCGTAAAAACAACGATTTTACCTGCATGCCGGAGTGCGTCGGCGGCGCGGCGTAACTCACTCATAGCAGCCCACTCCTCACGAGTCTGATGATTAAGGCTACCACCGCCAACAATGGCGCACGAGGCTCGGTTCGCAGGACGGATCGCCAAAGATAAGCGCTATGTAATCCGGCCTTGGCGAGGTAATTAACCAGACCGCCGGACCACGAGTGGCAATCGGTGTCATTTTGTCGCTATTATGCCAGCTAGCGGACATAACGCCCTCAAAATGACAGCGAGCATATTCCATGGCCAGACTAAGCGTTCGAGACTTCCCTGATGACCTGCACCAGCAACTGCTCCAGGCAGCAGCACGACATGAGCGCTCGCTAGAAGGAGAAACTCGTTTTGGACTGGCTCGGTACCTTGAATCCCTACAATCGCCCAAACCCTGTGCTGCTTCATTGTGCGAATCTTGGCAACGCGCTGCTGGCGAGCGCTTGCAACAACTGTTTGCGCGCTTGCGCGAAGACAACGTTTTTGCCTGGAGCGAGCGTAGTGATTTGCCCCACCTCGCCCTGGCCTTGGGAGAACCGTCACCGGCAACGCTGATGAACTGCATCGACGGTCGTGAAGCGCTGCCCTTTGACCTAGCCAGGCGCATTGCTGACCGCTACGGATGCAGTATGGCGTGGCTTATTAACGGCTCTGGTTCCATGTTTCCCTACCCAGAAATTGGAGGTAAATACCATGAGTTCTTTGAGCCAGCCACCAGAGGGAGCGGTATAGAGATCAAGCTGGTGAGGCTGTGTACCCCGGAGGATGGGGAAGGGAATCCAAGCAAACGTGATGGCACTTTGCTTATGTTCAGATGCAAAGGTGATAAATACGATATCGCTGCGGGATATAGCGGTCGGTTTTATCTCAATGGCGCGATGGGGGCAGGCGGCCATGGCTGCCTAACCGGCTTCGTCGATTTCCTCAATAAGAGTCACGACCTACAGTTCAGCGAGTACAACTGTACCGCACCTATTGATGGTTCTTCGATGTGGGACCACCACCCCAGCTACTACCTAGACCCCATACATTGCGACAAGGCGTCCTGGCTTTATCCGCTCTGCGCTGGTAGATCACCGTCCAGCATTGACTGGACGAAGGCGCACGCCTACCAGAGCCCGAAGGGAGCCCCAGCCGTAGAGCTGTAGCGACGACCCCATGACTGGTGGGATTGAGTGGCTAATTCGAATACGAACTAGCCGCTCCCTAAACGTAAGGGGCCGGAGAACACGCCTTCCGAGTCCGATCAATAAGGGCGATTGTGTCCGCGTATTTTTAAGCGGACGCAATTACCCTTAATGTCAGGATCGTCATGCGCCAACGTAAGTCATACCCGAAATCCTTCAAGGCCCAAGTCGTTCAAGAGTGCGAGCAGCCCGGCATTTCCGTGGCAGCTATTGCGATGAGTCACGGGATTAATCCCAATGTCGTTCGCCGGTGGATACCGCTTTACCGTGATCAGCAGGCAGTCGCGCTGCCAGCTTTCATTCCTTTGAAAGTCGCACCGGTTGAACCAAAACATAAGGCCGAAGCGTCGGCGATCATTGAGCTACCTCTTGGCGAGCAATCGGTCATCGTGAAATGGCCAACTTGCGACCCTGACGGATGCGCCCGCTTTGTCCGAGGGCTTGTCCGTTGATCCGCATTGATGCCATCTGGCTCGCCACCGAACCGATGGACATGCGCGCAGGCACTGACACGGCATTGGCTAGGGTGATTGCGGTGTTCGGTGCGGCGCAGCCGCACTATGCTTATCTGTTCGCCAACCGCCGCGCCAATCGCATGAAAGTGCTGGTGCATGACGGCTTCGGCATATGGCTGGCGGCGCGCCGGTTGAACCAGGGCAAGTTCCACTGGCCTGGCATTCGCCACGGTTCTGAGATGAAACTGGATACTGAGCAACTTCAGGCCTTGGTGCTGGGTCTGCCATGGCAGCGCGCAGGTTCTGGAGGCTCGATCACACGGCTTTAACGGCTGCCATTAGCCTATCGGTCATCGCCGGGAATTGCCTGCTCTGGCAAAATCCCCCCATGACTTCGCTACCCAATCTCGATCACCTGACCCCGGAACAACTGCGCGCCTTGGCCGCGCAGTTGATGGCGCGTGTCGAGACGCTCGACCAACAAGTCGAAACGATGGGTAAAACCGTTGAGACCATGGGCAAGAAGATCAACCGCGACCAAACGCTGATCGAGAAACTGACCCACGAAATCGCCCAGCTCAAGCGTTTGAAATTTGCCAAGCGCAGTGAGCAGATGAATCCAGAGCAGGCCAGCCTGCTCGATGACCTGATCGATACCGATATCGCCGCGATTGAAGCCGAGCTTCAGGCCTTGCAAACAGTGCCAGCGGCGACCGAGAAAAAGCAGAAACCCAAACGCACTGCTTTGCCGCCAGAGTTTCCACGCACGCTGATCCATCACGAACCGGACAATACTCACTGCCCATGCGGCTGCGCCCTCAAACGCATCGGCGAGGATGTCAGCGAGAAGCTGGACTACGTGCCCGGCGCATTTACCGTTGAACGCCATGTGCGGGGCAAATGGGTCTGCGATGACTGCGAAACACTGATCCAGGCACCGGTTCCGGCGCAGATCATCGACAAGGGCATCCCAACCGCCGGGTTGCTGGCCCACGTCATGATCGCCAAGTTTGCCGACCATCTGCCGCTTTACCGTCAGGAATCGATCTTCGGTCGAGCGGGCCTGGCGATTCCACGCTCAACCTTGGCTCAATGGGTTGGCGTGACCGGGGTTCAGTTGCAGCCGCTGGTCGATGCGCTGCGCGACGTGGTACTCGGGCAGCAGGTTATTCATGCCGATGAAACACCGGTGCAGATGCTCATGCCAGGAACAAAGAAAACCCACCGCTCCTATGTGTGGGCCTACGCCACCAGCCAGTTCTCGGAGGTGGCCGCAGTGGTTTATGACTTCAGCCCCAGTCGCGCCGGAGAGCATGCTCGCAACTTCCTTCAGGACTGGAAGGGTAAGTTGGTGTGCGACGATTTTGGCGGCTACAAAGCCAGCTTTGAACTCGGCGTGACCGAGATCGGCTGCATGGCTCATGCGCGGCGTAAGTTCTTTGAACTGCACGCTACGAATAAAAGCACGCTCGCCGAGCAAGCCCTGCGCTATATCCAGTTGCTGTACGAAATCGAAAGAGAAGTCAGAGACCTGGAGTCGGATTTACGCCGCCGAATACGGCAAGAAAAAGCCGTCCCAGTGATGAACATGCTGCACGCCTGGATGATCGCCCAGCGTGACCTCGTGCCCGAAGGTTCTGCCATCAGCAGAGCACTCGATTACAGCCTGAAACGCTGGGCAGCGCTGTCGCGCTACCTCGATGACGGGGCTGTACCCATAGATAACAATTGGGCCGAAAACCAGATCAGACCATGGGCTCTTGGTCGCAAGAACTGGCTCTTTGCAGGCTCGCTACGCAGTGGAAAACGGGCGGCGGCAATCATGAGTCTGATCCAGTCATCGCGGCTGAATGGTCATGACCCGTACGCCTATTTGAAGGACGTTCTCACGCGCCTGCCGACGCAGCGGGCGAGTGAGATCGATCAATTGCTGCCACATAAGTGGCAACCGGTTTAATTACGCAAGACGTGATGGCCGGCGCTTACAAATGTCGCGCCTGAGGAGTTTCACCGAAACCGTTCTTAGCTGGCGATCATCCCGGCAGCTTGTTCGGTTGCTTCAGTAGTGCGAGTCGCGAGCTTTCGAACCTCGTCTGCAACCACCGCGAATCCACGGCCCGCTTCGCCCGCGCGCGCTGCCTCTATCGCCGCGTTGAGCGCCAACAGGTTCGTCTGGCTTGCGATGCTCTGAATAGTCACGACGATTTGCGATAATTGAGCAATGTTGTTCTCCAGTGTCCGCTGATGCTCGACCTCCGCCTGTCGTAACGCCTCCTGCTCATGCTGCAGATGGACATCTACAAGGGCGCCCACTACCCGAAGCGGTGAACCGGAGGGGTCGCGCCGAGTCTGACCTCTAGCTCTGAACCACCTGTACTCGCCGCTCTTCATCTTCAAGCGATACTCGATATCAAAAGGCGTTTTACCAGATCGGTCGTTTAGGTGTGCACCAAAAGCGTTTAGGCTTCGCTCTTTATCGTCCGGATGTAGCCTCGATGCCCAGCTATCCAAAACATCTGGAAACTCCTCCACGGTTTCAAATCCGAGCAGTCGCCTGAACTGAGCAGACCACCAGAAAGGATTCTTTGGATTTACGGGGTCTCCAGCGATAACCTCCATATCCCACAAACCGTCCGAGAGCATCTCCCTGGCCAGTTCAAATCTGGTAATGATTACATCATGCTCCTGATCGCGCTCAAGCTGATCATGGATGTCGCGCAGAGAACCAGCTACGCGTATAGGCATCCCTCGATCATCTCTAAGAGTTTCTCCTTGGGCATAGAACCAACGGTATGAACCGTCCTTCATCGCGAGTCGGTTTTTTACCTTGTAAGGCGTATGCCCGGACTTATCGTTCAGATGTCGCGCAAAAGCGTCAAGAGTGGCTTGCTTATCCTGGGGATGCAGACGATCTGCCCAACTGGCTAAAACGTTAGGAAAATCCCGCTCGTCGCTAAATCCCAAAAGGTTTCGTAGTTGCTGAGACCACCAAAACCGATTCTTAGGATTCACTGGGTCGCCAGCTACGACCTCCATATCCCAAAGCCCCTCGCTTGAGGCTCGGTTCACAAGATCAAACCTTATCTCATGGGCCGAAGCGGACGATGCCGCTTCGCGAAGCATCTCACGAGCCGCCTCCAATTCATGCTCAAGCTCAGATATACGGGATTTGGAGCTGCGATCAAGTGACTCAAACGCTCTCCAAGCATCTAGAACTGCAGCGCTTTCAGCGCACCCGTCTACTTCGGGCGGTATCCCATGAGTGATTGCAGCTACCAGCTGATGAATAGCGCGACGATCACGGCGTGTTTTGAAGAAGATTGTCATGACGATTGGACTCATAGATGTTGCGGGCCCTATCCATGGCACCTTGCCATCTATATCGTCATGAATGAAAAAAACTGTACATGTTTTTCAATTTGTACATGCTTCTCTCACGATTATGTTTGAGCTCGGCAATCGTCCGGCGAACTCACCTTCCGAACTCCTGCTTTAAGGGCGGTGTCCGCGTCTTAGGTGGACACCATCGCCTTCGGCGGTTGCGTCAGGAAGGTGTGTTTGCCGTTCCCTTACCCCTAAACTGCGCTTGTCGAACGATAGCATCAGCCTTCCTGTTAGGGTTCAAGGGGCAGTATCCACCCCACGAATCTCAAATCCTGATCATGCAGCTCGTATCGGTACCGGACTGCGCCACTACACCATAGAAATCCTGCCGGACAACCGATGGATCAGGGGTTAATGCAATCACAAAGTGAACGAGGACACCGGAAAGAATGCTGTTGAGCAGCGACAGAAGGAATTTGCGCATTTGCTAGCTATCCCAGGATAAGAAAAGGGATATCTAGATAACACCCGAAAAGGGTGTGGCAGAACCAGAGGTGAAAAAATTCTCGGAGCAAATCTTGGGATCTGAGAAGCCGCAACCTAGAAATGTCGGTGACACCAGCCCAAGCCAAGCAATCCAGGCCAAGCCTCTGAACAAACGACCGCCCGGCGGCCCGTATTGACATCATCGTCATTTATGACGATGCTGAGCTTATGAGATATCCAGGCGGAAAAGGCAAGTGCTACCAGCGCTTGATCAACCTGATGCCCCCGCATCAGACATACATCGAATCCCACCTTGGTGGCGGGGCGGTCATGCGCAACAAGAAAGCTGCGCAGCGCAATATTGGCCTCGACCTTGACGCCAAGGTCATACAACGGTGGCGGACGGAACATTCAGGCTCGTGCGAGCTTTACCAGGTCGACGCCATCGATTTCCTGGAAAGCTACGCCTTCGACGGTCAAGAATTGTTGTATGTCGACCCACCTTACGTTCCGGAAACACGTCGCCGAGCAAAGGTCTATCGCTGCGATTACTCCGAAAGCGACCACATTCGCCTGATCCAGTGCCTCAAGGCTCTTCCTTGCAAAGTGATGCTTTCGGGCTATGACTGTGAGCTGTACAACCGTGAGCTCAACGGATGGCGGAAGGTAAGTTTCCCGGCTAAGACCCACGTGGATATGCGGGAAGAAACGGTGTGGATGAACTTCGACGCGCCTAGCCGTTTACACGATTCGCGCTACATGGGCGAGACCTTCCGAGACCGCCAGACCATCCAGCGTCGCCAAATCAGATTGCGCACCAAGATTGAAAGCTTGGACCCGATCGAGCGACACGAGCTTCTGCAATGGATGCAGGAACAATACGGCAATGCCGAGGAGGCCGCCTGATGCAGTTAGGCGCAATTTTCATGGGCCATGTGGTCTTCAATGTCGAGCTGCCTACGCCTGAAGCGGAGGTTATCCCCGGCGTGCAATGGGGCGCTATGGAAGCGTTTCCAACGCCCGCGTATTGGGCCTACCAGGTCTATGCCCGCCGTCTAACAGGCGACCGCATCAACTACAAGCTTGGGACAACGCTGAAGGAAGAGGTCGGTGCCTGCTTGTTGGGGGGCCATGGCATTCCGGCAAATGTAGGGCTGGCCGCCTTCCACCACGTCAAAGATCGTGGTGCATTTCTAGACCAGCCACCGTCAGAAGAAACCCTACTTGAATGGCTAAGAGAACCTCTGCAGATTGAGGGGCGCTTGGTGCATTACCGCTTCGCCAAGCAGAAAGCTCGCTACCTCTGTGCGGCCCTCCAGAAGCTAGCCACCGAACGTCCCCCGGTTGAGTCTGGAAAGGCGTTACGCGACTGGCTGCTGGACGTTCCGGGTATTGGCTACAAGACCGCGTCGTGGGTAGCCCGTAACTGGCTAGACGCTGATGACGTCGCCATCCTGGACATCCATATTCTCCGGGCAGGGCTGCTTGGCAAGTTCTTCGAGAGCAATTTGACGGTTGAACGCCACTACCTGGAGCTCGAAGAGCAGTTCATTCGATTCAGCAAAGGCCTCGGTGTGAGGGCATCTGAGCTTGATGCACTGATGTGGCTAGAGATGATGTCCTCCCCCATGACTGTTCATAGCATCATGGGAATGGGACACCACACTCCAGTTTCAGGCTCCCGCACACGAGCCAAGAAGAGCGAGGCCAACGCCAACCAGCTTTCCCTGATCGGATAAAGAACTGGCCCACGGCTCTCCAGTGATTCCCAGAGGACAGAAGTTAAGCCCTTGGGCCGTTGCGGTCAGCGCCATGACCGCAAGCAAGGCCCCTGCGTCACGCCAAACAAGGCTGCATGCATCGTGATACTTGCCTGCGGTTTTCCCCGGCTCGGCAACAAACAGCATTCGCGTGGCGTCATCCCCGCCAAGAACCTGAAGACTGTGCTCATATAGGCCTGGCAACCTGCTTGCTCCATGCTTAAGCAGGAAAAGCTGATGCGATTGGGGGTTGTACATCCACCATTCCTCATCGCCAGGTCGCTTAAGGAACACATGAATCGGATGGATTGCGCCGGCCGAAGGTGCCGTCCGGTGTTCCAAGTCAAATCCCAAACTCGAAGCCGCCGTGTCACGGGTTCTGCACGCGTGCCATAGGAAAGCTCCGAGCTGCTGATCATTGATCCCTGCGAAACAACGATGCGTTGCTCGCTCATCGAGCACCTCACCGAAAGGCCTGTCCAATCCTTCGGGAAGCGCTGAGAGCACAAAATGTGCTCCCGTATCCCAGATCACAGGTTGGTAGGGGATGGGCACACCCCGTGGTACGGGATTACCCAGGTCGATCCAGGTCATATCCAACCTCCTGGAAGACCTCCATGTATTTGTTGCAGCCGCGGCAATTGCCGCAAGCCAGATGCGATTTATGACAGCTGTGCGCCCATGCCAGCAGCCCCGCCGGAATTCCTGAAGTACGGACCAACTCAGCGGTAGAAAGCTCGATTGCGGGAGCTTCCACCACCATTCCGCCTTCCTGCAGGGAAAGCAGGTTACTCATAGCAGCCATGAAGGCCGGCGAGCCGTCCCTGTGGAAACCATCCGACTTCACGGTTCCCAACCATAAGTGAGTGACTCCAAGAGAGATAGCTTTCATCGCCGCCAACGTCACCAGCATCTGGTTCCTGTAAGGCCACCAGTCTGACGCCGGCGCCAGGCTGTCGGCTTGGCTACCAGCCATGTCTCCGGAGCCCAATTGCCGACAGTCGACCTCTATCACGTGATGGGGAATATCCAACTGCTGACAGATCGTCCTCGATGCTTCTATCTCAGCCTGCGCCGCGAGCTGGCCATAATTCAGAGTGAACGCGTGATCTGGACGCTTCCACCAAGCAAGCGTTAGGGAATCCATGCCTCCCGAAAGCAGCAGACCGGTCTTCATGAGGTCACCGCTGCCCATACGGTGTGATAGATCGCACTGACGTAATCATCGGTGATCTGACAATCGGAGCCTTCCATCATCTTCTTGTCCTCGTCAGACTCGTTCTCCGCGTAGAACACCACTGGCTTGTTCAGTGCACGGGCGTAGCCAATCTCAAAAATGGTGCCCGAATCGAGGCCATCACCGATCGCGAAAAGTGCATCACACTCACGCACCCCCTCCAGGTCCTTCTCAACCACATCGTCAGCAGACCCCACGCCTACGTCGTGATACGGGGAAAATACTTTAACGCCCAAGGCAAAAAGGTCCCGTCTAGCTTGGCCGATTATCCAGAGCTCAGCCAATGTGAAGAACGGCCCCGCAAGATAGACCTTTGGCCTGTACCCACCGCGGTAACGAGACGAGGGCTGGAGAGGCTGCGGGTTGAAATTGGCGAGCAAAGTTGGATCAGGGAAGCCCTGGTTCTCGCAATAAAACGCTGTCGCCCGGGACGCGATCAACGCCGCCTCGTGGGCCGAAAGCCCGCCCTCCATCCACCCGTACGCAAAGTGGGCAGCGAATGTGTCGCCAGATCCGATCTTCCAGACGCGCTTAGTACGGTAGGCAGGTATCGTCGAGGTCGCTCCGTTGTCATACACGAGCGCGCCCAGGGGCCCCATCTTGATGATGACGACCTCTGCGCTTTCTTGTGTAGCCAGTGCACTGGCCAGTTCCTCAGCGGGGAGATCCCGAGATCCGGGCACAAGGAGATGGGCTTCATACTTGTTCAGGACCAACGCGAGATGCCGGGCCCGAGAACCGTTCGCCTGGAAAGACTCGATGTCGTCGGCGTTCTGGGGATCAAAAACGGCGTACTCCGCATCCACCACCGCGGTGCCATCAATCATTCCGAAGCGCAGAACCTTGTCTGCGGTAATTGCCATCCGTGACTTGCCGGCGCTTACACCCCGAATGTCTGGCGTAGATAGACCATGGATATATTCAAAAGTAACTCCAGCGTCTGCGGGGGTGGCTACGAACTGAAAACCCTCCGCAGCAGCACGGGCGTCAACCACGATTTGCCTGTTGCTATCAACACGGGCGTGAAGGTCAACCAGGCCCCCAAACCGCGCGATCGCGGTGGCTGCTCGACCGGCTGAACCGTAGATTTCGTCCCATGCCGGGCGCATGCATCGTTCGCGATAAACACCGCCTACGATAGTGATCATCGAGCTCTCCTTGCTCTAAATTAGACGTGCTGAACGCGAACTCGCACCTGTCCGCCGCCAACCTGTAGCAACTGCGCCTGGAACTGTTCGCCGTGGCTCAGGCAGTTCCGCAGCTGAGTAAGGCGCTGGTCTACAATGCTTCCAGCCTCCGCGCCCTGCCACTCGGCAACAACGATCTGCTGGTTTGTCTGAGAGAAGACGACATCGAGGATGTCGCCCGGTGATAGTTGCGCCACGACCGCTGCCTTGGGTGAGGCCAGCTGAGTATCGAAGCGAAGCGTCGCGCAGGATGTAGATGGGGGTGGTGAGCCTATATCGCTACCGCCAGAACCAGACATTTGCATCTCCTTTTGCTTGTCGTAGATAACACGTAGCAATATCACGACAAGCAGGCACAAGGCCATGCTTCTTTCAGGCTATATGCCATCACTTTCCGAGCACGAGGGAACTACTCGTCAAATTTACAGACAGCAACGGCTGATTCTTGGTAGCTTCGGTAAACCGATTTTTCTTGCTCCGTCGTTATGGACAATACACTGATCAACCAACCCGATCACCGCGCCCGCCTTACAGCTCTGCATCGCAGTTCAGATAACGCTTGTGTGTACAGGTCACTGCGCGCCTCCGCAAACCTGACCGATATCAGCACTGATACCCGTTGTGCCTTGCCGCCCGGTTACCAGCTCATTCGGGTTGACGAGCCGCAGTGCCAGAATAGGGATGTGTTCGAGATTGCGTTACTCAACGACCTTGAAGGCTCAGTGGTCTACCACAGCAGGGTGAGCATCTCGGTAAATCCACAGATGAATGGCCGACATGCCGCACACAGCCAGGCATGGTGTTCGCCGAATGCACTGCATTCGGCTGTGATGCGGGAGGTCACCTGGGCGGTGTTCTTCAACTACATCCTAGATCGCTTTGACGCCAGGGTGCTGATCGGCCCGGAAAATTGGGCAGGTATGCACTTGTGGCAACGCCAGGTATCGGAATCCATCGCCAGAGGGTTATACGTCTACTACCTATCCCCGACTGGGGGCCAAGAATACGTTCCAACCCAAACAGCTCTAAATGGTCTCGTTGATCGACTATGGTCAGAATCGTGTGAGCAGAACGAACACTCGATGGTGATTTCTAGGATTGCCCTCTGCGAATAGCAACCATCTGCCCGCCCACAACCAACCAGCCCTGGGAGATGCTCATACCTTGGCGGCCGATGGAACGTAATTCGCTTTGGACCTGCTGAACAACCCGCCAGCCCCTACTGCAGATCAACTCAAGATGGTCACCTTTCCGTAGGCAACGACATCCCGCCCCATAGTGCTAAGCAAAGCTGACTGCGGCCTGTACCGCAGGGGCGAATCTCCGATATCACCGAACGGAGCGAAATCGGCGGAGATCGGGCCACTATTGAGGCCTGCATGCCTGGGCATCCTTCGGAAATAGCTCCAAATCCTGACTGTGAAATGCCGAAAACTTAAGCCCACATCTTTATTCCCAGGCTCCATGGCTGGGATAGACGGAGGCCGTTAGCTCCTCCTTGGCTAGCGGCAATGCGTGTTTGGGCGTGGTCAAGGACCTCCACCAACTGATACGCTGAGTTGGTATTGACCTAAGGATCCTCCGAACAAGTCGGTTGGAGCTGACCCGCCCCCTGTAAAACCGGGGGATCCAGCAGTCTTCTTCAACGAAAAATAGACTTGTTCGGAGGATCCCTAATAGCCCTCTCGATAAATACATAAGATTCACTGAAATTTATCTTGGCAGAACAGGCGCCTACCGGAGGGCGCGCTGTGGGCGGCTTCGGGCTGTCCACTGATGTCTTCGCGAAATTTCACTCCACATACCATCTGAAGAAACCCATGTACCATATACTCTCAGAGCCATTTGAAGAAGAATACCTACTTTCAGCAGTGTTACGAAACAATGAACTGGCTCGTAGCGAAACACTAGGATTCCGTAGTAGCGAACTGACTTCCACAAACCTGTACGAACTCCAATGTAACGCATCAAATGTATTCGGAGGAATGTTCGAAAAGAGCAAATTTGACCACACGCTACATCCACTTGGAGTTTTGTTTGACAAAATCAAAATAAAGAACATGGTTTTCATTCCTCGAATGAATCTTCGGATATGTGTTCGCTGCGTCACCGAAGACTCCAATAGGATTGGAACGGCCTATCTTCACCGACAACATGTCATACTTGGTACGCAAGTATGTCATCTTCACGGCGACGATTTGCTAAGTGCTTGCCCTCATTGTCAGACAGAGATCAGACGTCATAAAATAACTAGACTTTCCAAATGTATGCTAGAGATGATTGAAGTGGAAAACTCCAGATTAGACTCAGCAGAGCACAAGTATTCAATATTCGTGCAGGAAATCTTGACACATGAAAACCTATCAAAGTATCGCCAGTACTCGCTATCGACAATGGACTACTCACTCAAGCGCCTAGGGTATGCGTCCTCATCAAAAACCAATTATTCTCAAGTTCTGTTGGATGTCGACAAGGAACTCTGCCCCATTAATTATAAATATAGGCGCCCACGTCAAGAATCCACCATTGGCTACATTCCAATATATATATATCCAAGAATCGCATATTTCCTGTATAGGACACTTGACCAATTCTTCAAAGAAATCGAAATTGTTCACTCGCTCGACAAGTAATCTCTACGACCTCCTCCTCTGACAAATGAAGCACTCTAATATTGGATCTTCGCATCAAGTTTGACCTGGTGCACTCAATATTTTGAGCATCCAACATTTTTACAGCCCACTCCAACTTCCTACACTGATAGTCGTGCAGGCTTTCTAAACTGGAAGCCAGAACCGCCGTTGTTAATGGAATTTTAAGCTTATTTCTAAAGCTATCTTGCGGTATCACCAGCGAACGGCAAATCGACGCCAAAGAAATTTTGACAGGAAAACTTGGAAGGCTCCGAATTTTAAACACAGCATCGCTTACTAATATCGCCAATTCTCTATCACGACCGCCCCAGTCAACTATATCATGAACAAAACGCTTAGTTTTATGTGTTGCAATGTAAGATTGGAGCCAAAGCTTATCGTGACGGTACAGCCACATGTAGTTCGCCGATTTTTTGGCGGGATTCTCAGCATACGAATTAATGAAGGAAGCGCGTCTGCTAAATAAATCGCAGACGCTTACGTCCAATGCCACAGCCTTATTTTTGGGCGGGCATACTCTATGGTAGACGACCTCGTCTTTCGAATCTTGAGCGAGACGGTACTCATCTATATCCAAGCAATTCAGAAACATATAGAACAACAGAGGATGATGACTCGACTGCCTCCTCCTCAATAAATCAAACGGCCAATTCAACCTAGAGCTAGTGCTAGCGAAAATTTGCAGAAACTCAAATCTTGAGGGGTAGTTAGAAGCCGCTTCGCAAAAATGTCTATCAAGATTGCTAGCGCATACTCTTCCTTTGGAAATCAAGCCTGCTCGATTTAGGACATAGTGCAAATAATCATTGCAGAGTAAGTTCACAATCGACTGTGGGTTCGATATTCCCCAGTGAATAATGTTAGAGAGTCGTGAAAGTGTAGAAAAGTACTCTGGCTCCAGAGCTTGTGAAATTTCTGCAGTTCCACGCCTGACGACTTCACCTGGCAAAATAAATTGGTTGAAAGTCCCTTTGCCAACCTCTGGAAGAACTCGGTGAAGGTAACAGTGATGCTTAGGGCACACGTGTACGCCCGCAGCATGGTGAGACACATGCCAATATGAGACTCCAAAATAAGCAAAATCAGTGGCAACACATCTTGGACAATATCGCCGAATATTAAACTTTTCAAAGCCTGCTGCGGTGATGCCTAACTCCATTTTTAGGCCAATAGATTCCCGCCCCTGCATGAACTGCCTGGCACGCAACTTTTTTTCCGCTGTTAGAAATGGCGAGAAGTATGGGAGCAAGGTATGTTCGTCCACCAACTGCTCACAACCCAAAACTGCCTCAAGATGAGCCAGATGGCAAGGCAAATCCGAACCATAGGCTTTGGTAACGACGCCGAATAGATCAACAAGGGTTCTTCGAACGCCAAGGCCTCCGGCTAACTGATAGTAGCGGCATACCAGGCTGGCGATGGTCTCGTCAGGAAACGGCGTAGGGAAAACGTGGATACCGGCCATATTTGCGTACCCGCCATAATCGCAATCGAATCACCAAAGTTCGAGGTCGTCTCCAGATGTAGTAAAGCCGTTTTCCTTTGCCGCTTTTTCCCAGTCGTCGGCTTCAGCAACGTTTTGTGCCTTGGTTCTAGTTCCTGGTTCGGCGACAGCTGCAAGGCGCCTGACCTTAGCTCCACCCGATCCGACCCCGGCAAGGTTTAGCCCGTCTGAACGATGAAGGGCTGCGACTCCCTTCCGCCTTGCCTGTCTTTCACGCGCCACCCTCATCATTTCGGCGACTTGTTCTCGAGCAGGCATCATATCTTCGAATGCAGCGGTCTGTAGCGGGTCTCCGCTGCGCAGAGCCTCAATCGCTCGGTGCAAAATGATCATCTGCTGATCGTAAACCTTCTGATAAAGCGCGCTTGTTATTTTCTCTCCATTGGAAAGTGCATACCATTGCGCAAGCATCATCAGTTTGGCTAAAAAATCGGTATTTCCCTGAGTAAGTTCATACAGCTTTGCATTCAACTCCGCATCAAGTGTGATCTCTTCGTCAGTCCAATTGTAAGCTAGGAATGACCGTACGAGTGCATCCCATTCTTCATCGTCAATTTTGAAACGATCAAAATAGTAGTCTCCCATCCCAAGCGCTCTTCGAGCATTTTTTACGACATTAGAGAACAGCTTGAATGTTGCATTCGTTCCACAATAGACCAAAGGCACACCAGCATCATTGGATAACGTCAGGAAGAAATTTAAGATCCTCTGTCTCGAATCGGAATCGGTCAAAAGATTCAGATTCTGTAGCTCATCAATTATTAACGCGCCTACGTTAAAGCTTCGACAAAGTTGGCTGACGTGCTGCATAAGCATGCTTACATTAGCCCTAGGCTGCATATATTTATTGTGATAATCAGAGCCCAACGCATCGTCTATTGCTGAAAAGAATGAGGCGCATAGACCACGGGGTGAACCGTCATGCGGACATTCAATTTTAAGCCAGACGACCTGTGTTCTCCTGAAGGTTTTGCCACCGTACCTTTTGTGGGTAATGACCTGTGGATATGTTTTTACAAGACTATTAAGCAACGTCGTCTTGCCCATGCCGCTCAGCCCAAAAATAGCTACACTCGAAGCCGATGACTTAAACCCGCTATGTCTAAGCTGAATATCATCCACTGCATGAAGCATCGCAACCGCTTCCCTGTAAAAAGGGTTACGGGCAGTATATCCCGCCCGAATTAACTGACTGAATGACGCTTCAAATTGAACGTGTAGTTCCATGGGAACAACAATTTCACTAATACGATTGACGCAATGGGCCCTTATCTTAGGGCTCAAAGCCATCTCACTGGGGTCCGGAAAAGGCGGGAAGCTGCAAAGAAGTTCCATAACCTCTTCATCCTCTCGAATTCGAGGCAACGCCTCGATTAGAGGATTTCCGTCATAGTGGCTAAGACCCACAGCGGTATAGATTGCATCAGTAAAGTCAGACATTTACTTATCTCCGCTTAGCTTCGAAGAAACCAACCTCAGCATCGATTTTTTCCGGCCAGTTGGCTCCGGTTTCTTGACTTCAGGAGTAGAAAGATACTCTACGTCACTGGAACCGTTAGGTTGAAGCGACGAAAGGTCAGCGCTTTCCGCTGCACGCTGAATTTTCAATTCGGCGTTTCGATTGCCTAACTTATTAGCCTTCGCTGCAGCTTTCGAAGCTGGTGGAGGCGCCAACTTTTTTTGTCGGTTGGCAATCTTATCAATTGCTTTATTCGCATCCCTAGTACGAGCTACGAGATTGAGACGCTCAAACTCCTTTTCAGGGGATATTTGCTTAATAATCGCGATTCGATCCTCAACCTCCTCTAGGCGGACGCCACTAAATTTCTCCTTCATATAGTCCACAATTTCTAAGCGAATAAATCCAGAACCGTCTTGTATCCACACATTATCAGCGCTGTTAGGGTCATACCAAACTTTAACTTTTTTGTAGCCGAAATTATGCGCATTGGCGAACCACTGCTCATGTTCGGCAAGACTGCACGTGTAAAATACACCCTTAAAATAAATCCCAGCCCTCTTTACAGATGCCAAAGCAGTTGGCAAGAGGCCAATCTTGATCTCTGCATCACTCCGGGACTTAAGCTTTAGCAGACTATTGGACATTCCCCATTTCCATATATCAATTGGGAAAAGTTCAATCTCATCACGCACCATGTCATTTGTTGCAAGTTGTGGTAAATGTAACGTGGCATTATGGTATAAAATCTCATTGATAATCATAGCCGTAAATTGATCAAGATCGTACCTGGCATCCAACTGATAATCTCGATCTCCACGTTCTGCCCGTCGAGCATCTACCCCACCAGGTAAAAACTTCAGACTGAGCCCTTGGTTGATCAGCCTGAACCGGCTTTCTACTATGGACTTCCAATCCGGACGATATGGAGGCGCAATTTTCAAAGTAACATCAAGAGTATTGGAGAACTCTTGCCCTGCATTGCTTAGCAGTTCTGCTCGGTCCGCAGACACTTCCTTAGGGATATGGTGGCAAGGCCATTCATGCTCCTTAATTTTAACGCCGTAACGCTTGCAATACTCAACTTTACTTGTGAAAGCATTGTATAGGGCATGTCGTGCCCCCTCCCAACTAGGCCCCGCGAGCCCAACATGTAAGCCTACAATCATACGGGAGTATGCATCAACTACGATATACAGTACCGGCCTTCCGATTAGCCAGTTTCTATTAATGCGATGCACCAAGTATATATCTGCGATCGTGGCATCAATTTCATAGCGGTGTGCTGGACCAATCACGCCATCAACAGCCGACCCTTTGATCGGCCGGTGGTCTTTGTTCCACCGGATAGCACCTGCATGTGCTCTGAGCACGGCCAATCGGCTGAAATACTGTTTGGCAGTGAACCGAAACTGACTAATGGTCGGGTGCAGTCCACGTTTGACGTCACCGATTGTCCCGTCCGAAGCAACTTCACGATAGTAGTTTTGAACCATCCAGTCGAATGCTTTCTTGACAGAGCTTTCCTTTTTGTTTACGTAGCGCAAATACGAAACTTCAATGCAGTTAAGGTCAAATTCGCTAAGGCGAATGGCCCTTTCTTTTTTCACAATTCCACGATAAAGCGGAGGCCGTCCTGGTTGTGCCCCGTCTTTGTAAGTTTTTCTTTTCCCTGGCGCCCCCCACCCAGTCGACTGCCAAAGGAAAACGTTTTTCGACTGCCCGTACGCCCAGTATCGATATAGGAGCTTGTATATTATTGTACGGGATACTTTCAAAGATGCCGCGTGACTGCTAACAACTTTACCAAACTGTCCGTCAACGAACAGATCGCCGGCATTTCGGCCCTGGACGATCTCCTTAATCATCTCCCAAGAATTCTCTCTGGATTCCTTCTCTGCATCCGACAGGCTTTCTTCTGATTTGAGCATGTACTTCGCGGGTACATCTCGATCGACTCTAAGCGCTCCCGACTCGATCTCGCTTGAAACATGTGCCAAATCCGCAACCCAAGGCTTTTTCAATGAGGAGCTCACTGAAATCACCAAAAGGTTTCCAGTCTTGTGGTCTATATCAATAATCCGCAAGATGGTTGTTGTAAGTTTAGAATCTTCAACCGGAATCAACACGTCATTTATGTATAAACTTGCCATTTGAGGTACGCCCATTGTCAGAAAAACCTAGCGACGGTACATACAGCCCCTTGATAGGCTTTGAGAGATTGAGCTCATTCGAGTCCAGATCAATCTTTACTTTTTTGTGCCAGACTAAATAAAAAAACAAATCTTTGACTACTTTATAGTCAATATATAAATTTTGACTGATCAGCCTGAGCAGCTTTCTAAAACTGACGTTTGCTACATCATGAGGATTTGCTTCTGCTAGAAATACTACGACCTTCCTTACGTTACTGTCCGATGCAATAGACAAGGGAAGGTTGGCATAGTCACGGAGTATCGTCAGATTTTTAATCTTAGTGTGAGGCAGATCCTCATAAAAGCATAGCTTTGATCTGACACCACGCCGAGACCAATACTCTTCTTCTATTTCCTGTTTTTCGAATATCCGTTTCTTCTGATCAGTTGAGGCATCATCAATTTCTTTTTTATACTTTAGCGAAATTGCCACTAACGAGGGGTCTTGTCCTGGTTCAGCAATGCTCAGCATAAAGTCCGTAGTGAACACGTACGGAACGTTTGTGCCAACGTACAGGGCTGGCTCAATCTTTTTCTGGAGAGCGATGGCGAAAGTCTCATCGTAGTCAATTAAGGGAAATTGCTCACGAATGTCGACAACGTCTGGATTGAACTCAATGAGGATGAGGAAGGCGGACTCGCAGTCAGAGAGGCATTGGTGCCCCCGGGCAATCCGTACGCCAGGGATGACGCTCGACCTTCCCCGAGAAGGCACTGAACGGATGTTGAGCCATGGTCGATACGACTCTCGTTCTCCGCTACCCACCCCTTCGCTGATCAGCTTGTCGAGGTAATTCCTCGTGACTAGCTTTCCACGGCGTGGGTTAAACGCTCTAGGGGGGGATACAGGCGGATGATTTCGAGTCATTGCGGGGCTAGCCAAAGGGCGCAAAAACGCTTCAAGTCAGCGGGTCAGGCTGCCTCGCAGCCTGCGTATTCCCCTGATTTTACGCCCCTTCCCTGACTTGTCACCGACTTAATTATGCTTGTAACCGGCTTAATTATTCTGTAACCGACTTAATTAGGAAACAATAGCAGCCAGCTCGGTATAGCCCCGCTTACTCCACCGTCACCGACTTGGCCAGGTTACGCGGCTGATCCACGTCCGTCCCCTTGAGCACCGCCACGTAGTACGACAGCAGCTGCAACGGGATGGTGTACAGGATCGGCGCCAACGCATCGATGATGTGCGGCATCGCCACCACATGAGTTCCCGGGCCATCGCGGAACTCGGCCTGGGCGTCGGCGAAGACAATCAGCTCGCCGCCACGGGCACGCACTTCCTGCAGGTTGGACTTGAGCTTTTCCAACAGTTCGTTGTTGGGCGCCACGGTGACGATCGGCATGTCCTTGTCCACCAGCGCCAGCGGGCCGTGCTTGAGCTCGCCGGCTGGGTAGGCTTCGGCGTGGATGTAGGAGATTTCCTTGAGCTTGAGTGCCCCTTCCATCGCCACCGGGAACTGTGCGCCACGGCCCAGGAACAGGGTGTGGTGCTTCTCGGCGAACAATTGGGCGACGTTCTCGACCGTGCTATCCATCGCCAGGGCCTCGCCCAGGCGAGTTGGCAGGCGGCGAAGTTCTTCCACCAGTTCGGCTTCGACACCGGCTTCCAGGGTGCCTTTCACCTGGCCCAGGGACAAGGTCAGCAGCATCAGGGCCACCAGTTGCGTGGTGAACGCCTTGGTGGAGGCCACGCCGATTTCCGGGCCAGCCTGGGTCAGCAGGGTCAGGTCCGACTCACGTACCAGCGAGCTGATGCCGACGTTGCAGATGGCCAGGCTGCCGAGGAAACCCAGCTCCTTGGCATTACGCAGGGCTGCCAGGGTATCGGCGGTTTCGCCGGACTGGGAGATGGACACGAACAGCGTGTCGGGCTGCACCACCACACGGCGGTAACGGAACTCGCTGGCCACTTCCACCTGGCATGGAATGCCGGCCAGGCCCTCGAGCCAGTAACGAGCAACCATGCCGGCGTGGTAGCTGGTACCGCAGGCGACGATTTGCACGTTGCGCACCTTGGCAAACAACTCGGCCGCCTGTGGGCCGAACGCTTGTACCAGCACTTGCGCCTGGCCCAGGCGGCCTTCCAGGGTGCGTTGCACCACACGTGGCTGCTCGTGGATTTCCTTGAGCATGAAGTGACGGAATTCGCCCTTGTCGGCGGCTTCGGCGCCTTCGTGGTACTGCACGTTCTCACGCTGTACCGGTTGACCTTCGCTGTTCCAGATGCGGACTTTTTCGCGGGTGATTTCCGCGATGTCGCCTTCTTCGAGGTACATGAAGCGGTCAGTGACCTGGCGCAGGGCCAACTGGTCGGAAGCCAGGAAGTTTTCGCCCAGGCCCAGGCCGATCACCAGCGGGCTGCCACTGCGCGCGGCTACCAGGCGGTCAGGTTGCGCCTGGTGGATAGCGGCCAGGCCATAGGCGCCGTGCAGTTCCTTGACGGTTGCCTTGAGCGCATCGACCAGGTCAGACAGCGCCTTGAGATGGTGGTGCAGCAAATGGGCGATGACTTCGGTGTCCGTATCGGAACTGAAGGTGTAACCCATGCCTTTCAGACGGTCACGCAGCACTTCATGGTTTTCGATGATGCCGTTGTGTACCACGGCCACGGTGTCGCTGGAGAAGTGAGGGTGCGCGTTGCGCTCGGTTGGCGCACCGTGGGTCGCCCAACGCGTGTGAGCGATGCCCAGCTGGCCCACCAGCGGGTCGCTCGCCAGGGCCGCTTCCAACTCGCTTACCTTGCCCACGCGGCGGCGGCGTTGCACGCCACCGGTGTTGGTGTACACGGCCACGCCGGCGCTGTCATAGCCACGGTACTCCAGGCGCTTGAGGCCTTCGAGCAGGATGGCGGTGATGTTACGTTCGGCGATGGCGCCTACGATTCCACACATGGGTTGTTCTCCTAGCTGGCGGCGGCGCAGATGAGGGTGATACCGCGGGCCTGAATCTGGTCGCGTGCCGTCTGCGGCAAGCGATCATCGGTAATGAGGGTGTGGACACTGCTCCAGGGCAGTTCCAGGTTGGGAATCTTGCGGCCTACCTTGTCGGACTCGACCATCACGATCACTTCGCGGGCCACCTCGGCCATGACACGGCTCAAGCCCAGCAGCTCGTTGAAAGTGGTGGTGCCTCGCGCCAGGTCGATACCATCGGCACCGATGAACAGCTGATCGAAGTCGTACGAACGCAGCACCTGTTCGGCGACCTGGCCCTGAAAGGACTCGGAATGCGGGTCCCAGGTGCCGCCGGTCATCAACAGTACGGGCTCGTGCTCCAGCTCACTGAGGGCGTTGGCCACATGCAGCGAATTGGTCATCACCACCAACCCGGGCTGATGAGCCAGTTCGGGAATCATGGCGGCCGTGGTGCTGCCGCTGTCGATGATGATGCGGGCGTGCTCGCGAATCTTACCCACGGCCGCGCGCGCAATGGCCTGCTTGTGGATAGAAACGCTTTGCGCCTGCTCGGCGATCATTTCCTGAGGCACCGGGATCGCGCCGCCGTAGCGACGCAACAATAGCCCGTTGCTTTCCAAGGCAGCCAAATCCTTGCGAATGGTGACTTCGGAAGTTTCGAAGCGACGTGCCAGCGCGTCGACGCTCACTTCGCCCTGTTCATTGAGCAAGGCAAGGATGTTGTGACGGCGCTGGGGGGTGTTGCGTTTCGACATGGCGGCTTTAAGTTTCGATTCGAAAGATAACGGAAGCAATCAAAACCTATCGGCGGGTTTTCGTCAAGTGAACTGTGATTCAGGTGACGGCAGGCATTTTCATCAACTTATCCACAGGCACGTAGCCGCAGCCTGACGGCAGCAGCTACGGTGTGTTTGGATACCTCAAGACTTCTTGATTTTCTCGGGGCGCTTCCAGCCGTCGATGTTGCGCTGACGGGCACGGCCCACAGCCAGTTGGCCTGCGGGCACTTCCTGAGTAATGGTCGAGCCCGCGGCAGTCGTGGCCCCGGCCTGGATATCCACAGGCGCCACCAACGAGTTGTTGGAGCCGATGAACACGTCCTCACCCATCACCGTGCGCCACTTGTTGGCGCCATCGTAGTTGCAGGTGATGGTGCCGGCGCCGATGTTGGTGCGTGCGCCAATGTCGGCGTCGCCCAGATAGGCCAGGTGGCCAGCCTTGGCGTCTTCATGCATGTGGGTATTTTTCAGCTCCACGAAGTTACCCACATGGGCGCGCGCTTCCATCACAGTACCCGGGCGCAAGCGCGCGAACGGACCCGCATCGCTGCCCTCGCCCATCACCGCGCCGTCCAGGTGGGTGTTGGCCTTCAGCACCACGCCATTGCGCAAGGTGCTGTCCTTGATGTAACAGTTCGGGCCGATGACCACGTCGTCCTCGATCACTACCTTGCCTTCCAGGATCACGTTGACGTCGATCAGCACGTCACGGCCGACCGTGACCTCACCGCGCACGTCGAAGCGTGCCGGGTCGCGCAGGGTGACACCCTGGGCCATCAGGCGGTGGCCTTCGCGAAGTTGATAGTGGCGCTCCAGCTCGGCCAGTTGCCGACGGTCGTTGGCACCCTGCACTTCCATGGCATCGTGGGGCTGCTCGGTGGCCACCACCAGGCCGTCGCTGACCGCCATGGCGATCACATCCGTCAGGTAGTACTCGCCCTGGGCGTTGTGGTTGGACAGGCGCCCCAACCAATCGGCCAGGTGCTTGCCGGGCACGGCAAGAATGCCAGTGTTGCCTTCCTTGATGGCGCGTTGTGCCTCGCTGGCGTCCTTATGCTCGACGATGGCGCTCACCAGGCCGGCGCCATCTCGCACGATACGGCCGTAGCCGGTGGGGTCGGCCAGGTTGACGGTCAACAGGCCCAGTTGCTCTGGGGTCACCAGGGCGAGCAGACGCTTGAGCGTGTCGACTTCGATCAGCGGCACATCGCCATAGAGGATCAGTACGGTTTCAGCAGTCAGTGCAGGCAGTGCCTGGGCGACGGCATGGCCGGTGCCGAGTTGCTGGTCCTGCAGGACGAAATTGAGGTCCGGCGCGGCAAGGCGTTCACGCACCAGGTCGGCACCGTGGCCGATCACCACGTGAATCCCTTCGGGGGCCAGCTGCCGGGCGCTGTGGATAACGTGGCCGAGCATGGAATTGCCCGCCACCGGGTGGAGTACCTTGGGGATGGCCGAGCGCATGCGCGTGCCCTGGCCTGCAGCAAGAATGACGATATCGAGGGACATTGACTGGCTACCAATCCGAAGCGGTCGGCGACTGCGACCGAAGAATGAAAAGCGGAAAAAGAAAAAGGGTAGCCGAGGCTACCCTTTTACTCAATCGCACAGAGGCTGCGGCTTATTTGCCGAACTTCTTGCGGATCTGCTGAACGGTGCGCAGCTGGGCTGCGGCCTCGGCCAGACGTGCGGCAGCAGCGCCGTAGTCGAAGTCGGCGCCTTGCTCGTTCAGGGCCTTCTCAGCAGCCTTGACGGCTTCCTGAGCGGAGGCTTCGTCCAGGTCGGCAGCACGCTGCACGGTGTCGGCAAGAACCTTGACCATGTTCGGCTGAACCTCGAGGAAACCACCGGAGATGTAGAACACCTCCTCTTCCCCACCCTGCTTGATCAAGCGGATCGGACCTGGCTTCAGATTGGTGAGCAACGGTGCGTGGCCCAGGGCAACGCCCAGGTCACCCAGTTCACCGTGTGCAATCACCATCTCGACCAGGCCGGAGAAGATTTCCCCTTCCGCGCTGACGATATCGCAATGGACTGTCATAGCCATCTGCTTGCCTCAACCTGATTAGCGCCCGTTGCCGGGCGCCGGGATTACAGTTTCTTGGCTTTCTCGATCGCTTCTTCGATGCCGCCGACCATGTAGAACGCTTGTTCTGGCAGGTGGTCGTAGTCACCGTTGAGGATGCCTTTGAAGCCAGCAATGGTGTCTTTCAGGGAAACGTATTTACCTGGGGCACCGGTGAAGACTTCAGCCACGAAGAACGGCTGCGACAGGAAGCGCTGAATTTTACGAGCACGGGTAACGAGTTGCTTGTCGGATTCCGACAGCTCGTCCATACCCAGGATCGCGATGATGTCTTTCAGCTCTTTGTAACGCTGCAGCACGTACTGAACACCACGAGCGGTATCGTAGTGATCCTGGCCAATGACCAGTGGGTCCAGTTGGCGCGAAGTCGAGTCCAGTGGGTCGACCGCCGGGTAGATACCCAGGGAGGCGATGTCACGGGACAGAACGACGGTAGCGTCCAAGTGGGCGAACGTGGTGGCTGGCGACGGGTCGGTCAGGTCGTCCGCAGGTACGTATACAGCTTGTACCGAGGTGATCGAACCGGCTTTGGTCGAAGTGATGCGCTCTTGCAGAGTACCCATCTCTTCAGCCAGCGTCGGCTGGTAACCCACGGCCGAAGGCATACGGCCCAGCAGTGCCGATACTTCGGTACCGGCCAGGGTGTAACGGTAGATGTTGTCGACGAACAGCAGAACGTCGTTACCTTCGTCACGGAACTTCTCGGCCATGGTCAGGCCGGTCAGCGCTACGCGCAGACGGTTGCCTGGTGGCTCGTTCATTTGACCGTAGACCAGGGCAACCTTGTCCAGAACGTTGGAGTCCTTCATCTCGTGATAGAAGTCGTTACCTTCACGAGTACGCTCACCCACACCGGCGAACACGGAGTAACCGCTGTGTTCCATCGCGATGTTACGGATCAGTTCCATCATGTTTACGGTCTTGCCGACACCGGCACCACCGAACAGACCGACTTTACCGCCTTTGGCGAACGGGCAGACCAGGTCGATAACCTTGATGCCGGTTTCCAGCAGGTCATTGCCGCCCGCTTGTTCAGCGAACGAAGGAGCCGGCTGGTGGATACCACGGCGCTCTTCTTCACCGATCGGGCCGGCTTCGTCGATTGGGTTGCCCAGCACGTCCATGATACGGCCCAGGGTCGCTTTACCGACCGGTACCGAGATAGGAGCGCCGGAGTCGACCACGTCCAGACCGCGTTTCAGGCCTTCGGTGGAACCCATTGCAATGGTACGAACCACGCCGTCGCCCAGCTGCTGCTGAACTTCCAGAGTGGTTGGCGCGCCTTGAACACTCAGCGCGTTGTAGATGCTCGGTACGCTGTCACGTGGGAATTCCACGTCGATGACGGCGCCGATGATTTGAACGATACGTCCGCTACTCATAGCAGGATCCTCTGAATATTTGAACCGTTAAACCGCGGCAGCGCCGCCGACGATTTCCGAGATCTCTTGGGTGATCGCAGCCTGACGCGCCTTGTTGTAGACCAGCTGCAATTCGCTGATCAGGTCGCCGGCGTTGTCGGTGGCGTTTTTCATCGCGATCATCCGCGCAGCCTGCTCGGCCGCGTTGTTCTCGACCACCGCCTGGTAGACCTGCGACTCCACGTACCGAACCATCAGGCCGTCCAGCAGCTCCTTGGCATCGGGTTCGTAGAGGTAGTCCCAGTGGTGCTTGAGTTCTTGATCCGGGGTTGCGACCAACGGAACCAATTGCTCGACCGTTGGCTTTTGCGTCATGGTATTCACGAACTTGTTGGACACCACGGACAGGCGATCAATACGGCCATCCAGGTAGGCATCCAGCATCACCTTGACGCTGCCGATCAGATCATTGATCGATGGCTCTTCGCCCAGGTGGCTGATCGCTGCAACGACGTTGCCGCCGAAGTTGCGGAAGAATGCCGCACCCTTGGCGCCGACCACGCACAGATCGATCTCGACGCCGCGCTCGCGGTTTACCGCCATGTCCTTGACCAGGGCCTTGAACAGGTTGGTATTCAAGCCGCCGCACAGACCACGGTCACTGCTCACCACGACGTAACCGACGCGCTTTACTTCGCGGTCGATCATGAACGGGTGGCGGTATTCCGGGTTGGCGTTGGCCAGATGTCCAATCACCTGGCGGATATGCTCCGCGTAGGGACGGCTGGCTGCCATGCGCATTTGAGCCTTGCGCATTTTGCTGACCGCCACTTTTTCCATGGCGCTGGTAATTTTTTGCGTGCTTTTGATGCTCGCAATCTTACTGCGAATCTCTTTTGCGCCTGCCATGTAACACCTATCAGGTTAGCAAGCGGGAGCCTCGCGGCTCCCGCTGCGGCTTACCAGGTTTGGGTGGCCTTGAACTTCTCGATACCGGCTTTGATGCCAGCGTCGATTTCGTCATTGAAGTCACCCTTCACGTTGATCTTCGCCATCAAATCGGCGTGATCGCGGTTGAAGTAAGCAATCAGGGCCTGCTCGAAGCTACCGATCTTGGCGATTTCGACGTCAGTCAGGAAACCACGCTCAGCGGCGTACAGCGACAGCGCCATGTCCGCGATGGACATAGGAGCGTATTGCTTCTGCTTCATCAGCTCGGTAACGCGCTGACCGTGCTCCAGTTGCTTGCGGGTGGCTTCGTCCAGGTCAGAAGCGAACTGGGCGAATGCAGCCAGTTCACGGTACTGAGCCAGAGCGGTACGGATGCCACCGGACAGCTTCTTGATGATCTTGGTCTGAGCGGCACCACCCACACGGGATACCGAAACACCGGCGTTCACTGCTGGGCGGATGCCCGAGTTGAACATGGCCGATTCCAGGAAGATCTGACCGTCGGTGATGGAAATCACGTTGGTCGGAACGAACGCGGAAACGTCGCCAGCCTGGGTTTCGATGATCGGCAGTGCGGTCAGGGAACCGGTCTTGCCAGTCACAGCACCGTTGGTGAACTTCTCGACGTACTCTTCGGAAACGCGCGATGCACGCTCCAGCAGACGGGAGTGGAGATAGAACACGTCACCTGGGTAGGCTTCACGGCCTGGTGGACGGCGCAGCAGCAGGGAGATCTGGCGGTAAGCCACTGCTTGCTTGGACAGATCGTCATAAACGATCAGCGCGTCTTCACCGCGGTCGCGGAAGAATTCACCCATGGTGCAGCCGGAGTACGGTGCCAGGTATTGCAGGGCAGCCGATTCCGAGGCACTGGCGGCAACAACGATGGTGTTGGCCAGAGCGCCGTTCTCTTCCAGCTTGCGCACGATGTTGGCAATGGTCGATTGCTTCTGACCAATGGCAACGTACACGCAGAAGATGCCGCTGTTTTTCTGGTTGATGATCGCGTCGATCGCCATGGCGGTCTTGCCGATCTGGCGGTCACCGATGATCAGCTCGCGCTGGCCACGGCCGACAGGGATCATGGCGTCAACCGACTTGTAGCCAGTCTGTACAGGCTGGTCTACCGACTTACGCCAGATCACGCCTGGTGCAACTTTCTCGACCGCGTCGGTCTCGGTGTTGCCCAGTGGACCTTTGCCGTCAACAGGGTTGCCCAGTGCGTCGACGACGCGACCCAGCAGTTCCTTGCCAACCGGAACCTGCAGGACGCGGCCAGTGCACTTGGCGCTCATGCCTTCGGCCAGGGACTGGTAGGAACCGAGAATAACGGCACCTACGGAGTCCTGCTCCAGGTTGAGGGCCATGCCGAAGACGCCGCCCGGAAACTCGATCATCTCGCCGTACATGACGTCGGCCAGACCGTGAATCCGCACGATACCGTCAGATACGCTGACGACAGTGCCTTCGTTACGGGCTTGGGAGGTCACATCGAGCTTGTCGATGCGGCCCTTGATAATTTCACTTATTTCGGAAGGATTGAGTTGCTGCATTGCTCTGCTGCCCCTTCAAACTCAAGATTTCAATGCTTCGGCCAGCTGCGCGAGTTTGCCACGCACTGAACCATCGATTACCAGGTCGCCAGCGCGAATGACGACGCCCCCGATGAGGGAGGCATCTAGCGCGGCGTGCAGTCGCACTTCTCGGCCGAGCCGTGCACTGAGAACCTTGGCGAGTTTGTCTTGCTGTTCGTCGTTCAATGCAAATGCACTGGTTACTTCCACGTCTACGGATTTCTCTTGCTCGGCCTTGTACAGGTCGAACAGAGCCGCGATCTCCGGCAACAGCAGGAGACGCTCGTTTTCCGCGACAACATGAATGAAATTCTGTGCCTGGCTATCAAACTTTTCACCGCACACTTCAATGAAAGTGGCGGCCTTTTGTGCGCTCGTCAGTCGCGGGGCCTTGAGCAGGCGCTGCATGGTGTCGTCTTCCGACACCGCAGCAGCCAGGCCGAGCATGGCTGACCAATTGGCCAGTTGCTGGTGGGCCTGGGCATGCTCGAAGGCTGCCTTAGCGTAAGGTCGGGCCAACGTGGTCAGTTCTGCCATGATCGCCCTCGCTTAGATTTCTGCAGCCAGTTTGTTAACCAGCTCCGCGTGCGCGTTTTGATCGATTGTGGCGCCCAGGATCTTCTCGGCACCGCCTACGGCCAGAGCACCCACTTGGGCACGCAGCGCGTCTTTGACACCGTTCAGTTCCTGCTCGATCTCGGCCTGAGCCTGAGCCTTCACGCGATCAGCTTCGACACGGGCCTGTTCACGGGCCTCGTCGACGATCTGAGCGCCGCGTTTCTTGGCTTGCTCAATGATTTCGGCTGCCTGAGCTTTAGCATCGCGCAGTTGCTGACCCGCTTTGTCTTGGGCCAGCTCCAGGTCGCGAGCTGCTCGTTGTGCAGCGTCCAGTCCATCCGCGATCTTCTTCTGACGTTCTTGCAAAGCCGCGATGACCGGAGGCCACACGAACTTCATGCAAAACAGTACAAAAATGAAGAACGCAACGGACTGGCCAATCAGGGTTGCATTAATGTTCACGCCAACACCTCGCTCGTTCTTTGTTCACACCAATCAGCTCGAAGGTTCGAGAGATTAGCCAGCGAGTTGACCAACGAAGGGGTTCGCGAAGGTGAAGAACAGAGCGATACCAACACCGATCATGGTGACGGCGTCGAGCAGACCGGCAACGATGAACATTTTAACTTGCAGCATTGGGACCATTTCTGGCTGGCGAGCTGCGCCTTCCAGGAATTTGCCGCCCAGCAGGCCGAAGCCGATAGCAGTACCCAGTGCGCCCAGGCCGATCAGCAGAGCAACAGCGATAGCGGTTAGACCAACTACAGTTTCCATCTTTCCTCCCGACTTTTACGTCGTATTGGTTAGGTTTTCTTAGATTAAAGCGGTAAAACAAATCGTTTTTGCAGCAGCCCCGGCAGACTCCCCCCAAGGGCACCCTCCCACCAGGGTGGAAGGGTCATCAGACACGCCAGGCGGGTCTTAATGGTTCTCTTCGTGCGCCATCGACAGGTAGACGATGGTCAGCATCATGAAGATAAAGGCCTGCAGGGTGATGATCAGGATGTGGAACACAGCCCACGCCCATTGCAGGACAACACCCAGACCGCTCAGCCACAGCAGGCCACTGCCGAACATCACGGCGATCAGGATGAACACCAGTTCGCCAGCGTACATGTTGCCGAACAGTCGCAGAGCCAGAGAGATTGGCTTGGCGATCAGTGTCACGAATTCCAGCAGGAAGTTGACCGGGATCAGAATGATCTGAACCAGCATGTTCTTGCTGCTGAACGGGTGCAGGGTCAGTTCGCCGATGAAGCCGCCCAGGCCCTTGATCTTGATGCTGTAGAAAATGATCAGTGCAAACACCGAGAGCGCCATGCCGAGCGTGGCGTTCGGGTCGGTGGTGGACACTGCGCGGAACGGGATCTCGTGGTCGCCGGTCACCAGGGCTGCCAGATGAGGAATCCAGTCGACCGGTATCAGGTCGATGGCGTTCATCAGGAACACCCAGGCGAAAATGGTCAGGGCCAGGGGAGCGATCACGGCGCTACGGCCGTGGAAGCTGTCCTTGACGCTGCCGTCGACGAACTCTACCAGCACTTCAACGAAGTTCTGCAGGGCGCCAGGCTGGCCCGAAGTCGCCTTTTTCGCCGCCATGCGGAAAATCAGGACGAAAATCAGGCCCAGGGCCACAGACCAGCCGAGGGTATCGACGTGGAAAGCCCAAAAGCCCATTTCCTTGGCTTGTGCTGCGGAGTGGGCAAAGCCCCAGCCGCCGTCTGGTAGTTGACCGAAGGTCAAGTTCTGCAAGTGGTGCTGGATATAGCCCGAAGCGGTTTCTGCTGCCATGGTTGCCTCAAACGCCCTAAGGTCTCGAAAGTCTTGTTTTCATCAGCAGGGGTGCGAACCAGCTGACCAGTTGGGTCAGCACGAAGACACCGAATACTGCCAACGGCGCCAATGGCTTCACTCCTGCAAACGTCAGCGCGAACAGCACTGCCGTCAAAATCAATTTGCCTGCCTCGCCAGCGTAGAACGACCGGACGATGGCTTGCGCGGCTCGGGCTCCGGTAAACCGGAAAGCCTTGTGAGCGAAATACAAATTCGGCAACCAGGCAATCAGTCCTCCAAGGAGGCCTGAATATCCACTGACTGCCCCGCGCCACTGCCACAACGCCAAGGCTGCCAACAGAAACACGACACATTGAGCCAGCAATACCGGAAATACCGCCAAGCGATGGAACGGCAGGCGGTTTGGCGTGCGGGTTTCCATCACAAATTGCTCCTCGTGAGTCGGCGCGCCAAAATCAATGACTTGGCATAATTTGTGCCGACAAAATGCGCGCAGAGTATAGGGGCGGTTAAGCCCCTATTCAACTGCCGGGTAGTGATTTCCGACTGCGCGCTACAAAAGGATTGTTTCAGCGGATGTGGGCGAGCACGCCCTGAAGCTCGTCCAGGGAGTTGTAACGGATCACCAACTGGCCCTTGCCCTTTTGCCCGTGACGAATCTGTACATCAGAGCCTAGACGCTCTGCCAGGCGCTGCTCGAGCCGGGTGATGTCCGGGTCTGGCTTGGCCGCTTCAACCGGTTCCGGCTTGCCGGCCAGCCACTGGCGAACCAGTGCTTCAGTCTGGCGCACGGTCAGGCCTCGTGCGACAACATGTCGCGCCCCTTCCACCTGCTGTTCGTCCGGCAAACCGAGCAATGCACGGGCGTGACCCATTTCCAGGTCGCCATGGGCAAGCATGGTCTTGATCACTTCCGGCAGCGAGATCAGGCGCAGCAGGTTGGCCACGGTCACACGCGACTTGCCAACGGCATCGGCCACCTGTTGCTGGGTCAGCTGGAACTCGTGCTGCAGACGCTGCAGAGCGATGGCTTCCTCGACCGGGTTGAGGTCTTCGCGCTGGATGTTCTCGATCAGCGCCATGGCGATGGCGGCTTCGTCGGGCACATCACGAACCATGGCCGGGATGGTTTCCATCCCGGCTTGCTGGCTGGCACGCCAGCGGCGCTCACCAGCGATGATCTCGAACCGGTTGTTGCCGATCGGCCGTACCACGATCGGTTGCATCACGCCCTGGCTCTTGATCGAGTGGGCGAGTTCCTCCAGTGCTTGCGGGTCCATGTCCCGGCGAGGCTGGTATTTGCCGCGCTGGATGACGTCCAGGGGCAGGTGCTGCAATTCTCGCTGGTCGACTTTGACAGCCTGTTCTTCCAGCGCACTGACGGTTGGCCCGCTTAGCAGGGCATCCAGTCCACGTCCGAGACCTCGTTTCTTCACGGCCATGTGGATTCCTTAAGCTTTTTCAGCGCGAGTTTGGCGGCGCTGGCGACGAACCATCTCGCCCGCCAGGGCCAGGTAGGCCAGTGCGCCACGCGATTGTTTGTCGTAGGCCAGGGCCGGCATGCCAAAGCTTGGGGCTTCTGCCAGGCGGACGTTGCGCGGAATGACAGTGTCGTACAGCTGGTCACCGAAGTGTTCCTTGAGCTGCGCGGACACATCGTTGATCAGGCTCAGGCGCGGGTCGTACATGGTCCGCAGCAGGCCTTCGATTTTCAATTCCGGGTTCAGCAGTTCGGCAATGCGCTTGATGTTATCCACAAGGTCGCTGAGACCTTCCAGGGCGAAGTACTCGCACTGCATGGGGATGATCACCCCATCGGACGCCACCAGGGCGTTGAGGGTCAGCATCGACAGCGACGGCGGGCAGTCGATCAGGATGTAGTCGTAGCTCTCTCGGATGGGCGCCAGCGCAGTGCGCAGACGGCTCTCCTTCATCTGCATTTCCAGCAGTACCACTTCGGCCGCGGTGAGGTCGCGGTTGGCTGGCAGCAGCTGGTAGCCGCCGTGTTCGGAGAAGTGCATGGCCTGGGACAGGTCGCACTCGCCGATCAACAGGTCATAGACCGAGTTTTCCAGGCCGTGCTTATCCACACCGCTACCCATGGTGGCGTTGCCCTGTGGATCGAGGTCGATCAGCAGCACGCGGCGCTTGGTCGCGACCAGCGATGCTGCGAGGTTGATGCAGGTGGTGGTTTTGCCCACACCACCTTTCTGGTTCGCGATCGCGAATACCTTAGCCATTATTGCGTGTGTTCCCAATCATGCCGTGCGGCGCAGTATCAGCAGATGACGTTGGCCTTGGCAACCCGGTACGGTCAAGGCCTGTGCGCTTTCGAGGTGAAAATCTGCCGGTAATGCTACCAGTTCATCAGCCGGATGCAGCCCTTTCATTGCCAACCAGCGTGTATTCGTGTCGCCGAGGTGGCGCGTCCAGTTGCTGAAGTCCTCCAGGCTGCTGAACGCACGGGAGATGATCCCGTTGAACGGCACCTCTGGCTGGAAGGCCTCGACCCGGCTGTGGATAACTTGCAGGTTGTCCAGCTTCAGCTCCAGTTTGACCTGGGTGATGAAGCGGGTCTTCTTGCCGTTGCTGTCCAGGCAGGTGATTTTCTTTTCCGGAAACAGGATGGCCAGCGGCACGCCAGGCATGCCGCCGCCGCTGCCCACGTCCAGCCAGCGCTCGCCTTCACCGATGTGGGCGATCACGCTGAGGCTGTCCAGCAGGTGGCGCGACACCATCTCGTCGGGGTTGCGCACGGCGGTCAGGTTGTAGGCCTTGTTCCACTTTATCAACAGGGCCAGGTAGGCCAGCAGTTGATCGTGCTGGGCCTGGGTCAGTTCGACCCCCAGTTCCCGAGCCCCTTGGGCCAATTCCTGGGAGTGGTGCGGGGTGACCATAGAACTCAAGCGCTTTGCTCCAACTCACGGCCTGCGCCGCGTTTTTTCAAATGAATCATCAACAGCGAGATGGCCGCCGGCGTGACACCCGGGATGCGCGAAGCCTGGCCCAGGGTCTCGGGACGGGTGGCCCCCAGTTTGCCTTGAATCTCCTTGGAGAGCCCGGAGATGGCCGCATAGTCGATATCCACAGGCAGCCGGGTGTTTTCGCTGGCTCGCAGGCGAGCGATTTCGTCCTGCTGACGGTCGATGTAGCCGGCGTACTTGGCCTTGATCTCGACCTGTTCGGCCACCTGTGGGTCGAGGGCACCTTCGCCGGTCACCTCGATCAGGCCGTTGTAGTCGATTTCCGGCCGGGTCAGCAGGCTCATCAGGTTGTATTCATGGCCCAGTGGCGTGCCGAATTTCTCGGCGATGGCATCACCGCGCTCGGTCCCCGGGCGTACCCAGGTGCTTTTCAGCCGTTGCTCTTCCAGCTCGATGGCTTCGCGCTTGGCGCAGAACGCTGCCCAACGGGCGTCATCGACCAGGCCAAGCTCACGGCCTTTCTCGGTCAGGCGCAGGTCGGCGTTGTCTTCGCGCAGGATCAACCGGTATTCGGCGCGCGACGTGAACATGCGGTACGGCTCCTGGGTACCCAGAGTGATCAGGTCATCGACCAGCACACCGATGTAGGCCTCGTCACGGCGCGGGCACCAGGCATCACGTCCCTGTGCGCGCAACGCGGCGTTGGTACCTGCCAGCAGGCCCTGGGCACCGGCTTCTTCGTAACCGGTGGTGCCGTTGATCTGGCCAGCGAAGAACAGGCCACCGATGACCTTGGTTTCCAGGCTGTACTTCAGGTCACGCGGGTCGAAGTAATCGTATTCGATGGCGTAGCCGGGGCGGACGATATGGGCATTCTCCATGCCGCGGATCGACCGCACGATCTGCAACTGCACGTCGAACGGCAGCGAGGTGGAGATGCCGTTGGGGTATAGCTCATGGGTGGTCAGGCCTTCCGGCTCGATGAACACCTGGTGGCTTTCCTTGTCGGCGAAGCGGTGGATCTTGTCTTCGATCGACGGGCAATAGCGCGGGCCAACACCCTCGATCACACCCGAATACATGGGTGAACGGTCGAGGTTGGCGGCAATGATCTCGTGGGTACGGGCGTTGGTGTGGGTAATCCAGCAACTGACCTGGCGTGGGTGCAGTTCCTTGTTCCCCATGAACGACATCACCGGTATGGGCGTGTCACCCGGTTGCTCGGTCATGACCGAGAAATCCACCGAACGGCCGTCGATGCGCGGTGGCGTACCGGTTTTCAGGCGCCCCACGCGCAGCGGGAATTCACGCAGCCGACGTGCCAGCGCCGTGGAGGGCGGATCCCCTGCACGGCCGCCCGAGTAATTTTCCAGACCGATGTGGATAAGTCCGGCAAGGAAGGTACCAGCGGTCAACACCACCGAGTCGGCGAAGAAACGCAGACCCATTTGCGTGACCACGCCGCGAACCTGGTCCTGCTCGACGATGAGGTCGTCGCACGACTGCTGGAATATCCACAGGTTGGGCTGGTTTTCCAGAATCTCGCGTACCGCGGCCTTGTACAGAATGCGGTCGGCCTGTGCACGCGTCGCGCGAACGGCTGGGCCCTTGCGGTTGTTCAACACGCGGAACTGGATGCCGCCTTTATCGGTAGCCAACGCCATGGCGCCGCCCAGTGCGTCGATCTCCTTGACCAGGTGGCTTTTACCGATGCCACCGATAGCCGGGTTGCAGCTCATCTGCCCGAGGGTTTCCACGTTATGGGTCAGCAGCAGGGTTTTTGCGCCCATGCGTGCTGACGCAAGCGCAGCCTCGGTTCCGGCATGGCCGCCGCCGATGACGATCACTTCAAAACGGGAAGGGAAATCCACCACGCACCTCGTGCCTGTTCATTGATGGGTAATTGGGATAGCTCACCAGTATAGGGACTTACCCCCCCCTAAAGGAACCTTTTGCACAAAATTTAACCAGCTGTGGATGAACGGCAGAAATAAAAATAGAGAAAGAAATTTATAAAAGCTTTGTTTTTATGTTTATTCTTATGCACATGCCTATCTGTGGATAAATCTCTACAGGCCTTTATCTGCGTACTGTACAGAGAAATTTAACCCTGTGATCATGTGACCCGGAGCCCCTTGGATAACCGGATTTAACCTGTGGATGAAAGTGACTGTTATCCACAAGGGGTTTTATCTGCATCTTTCGAGCCCGCTTATCACCAGACCTGAGGCATGGTTTTCCACAGGGCTTATTTCAGGCCTGTTGGTAAGTTTCGGGCGAGCGGGCATGAAAAAGCCGCCCGAAGGCGGCCTTGAAATGATCCACAGGTGGATAAGCAGCGTTACCGACTGACCAGCACGGGGTCATCGCGATAGCGGTCGGGGAACAGCTTTGCCAGGTTGGCGATCTTGGGCTGGTCGTTGATCACGATGTAGAGGCTGTGAGGGTTCTGCACCAGGTAGTCCTGATGGTATCCCTCCGCAGGATAGAAGCCGTTCAGGTTCTCCACAGTGGTCGCCAATGGTCTGGAAAAGACGTGGGCCGCATCCAGCTGCGTGATGTAGGCCTGCGCGACCTGTTGCTGCTCAGTATTGCCGGCAAACACGGTTGAACGGTACTGGGTGCCCGTGTCAGGCCCCTGGCGGTTGAGTTCAGTGGGGTCGTGGGCCACGGAGAAGTAGATCTGCAGCAGTTGCCCGTAGGTGATCTGCGTGGGGTCGTACGTCACTTGGACCGACTCGGCATGGCCGGTATCGCCGTTGCCGACGTCCTCGTAATGCGCGGTACGCGCCAGCCCACCGGCGTAACCCGAAACCGCCCGAGTCACGCCTTTCACGTGCTCGAACACCCCCTGCACGCCCCAGAAGCAGCCGCCGGCCAACACGGCCGTTTCGCTGTGGGCAACTTTTGTACTCTCGTCGAGCTTGGGTGCCGGTACAACCGCCGCAGGTTCTGAAGCCCCTGCACAGGCCGCTGTGGACAATATGCCGATAGCCAGCAGTGAACGGAATAGCGAATTCATGGGCACTCTCCTGCAGAACTTATTCACAACTCAAGCCTTGCCTGAATCCGCGACAGGCATCCACGGCCGCGCGGACTCGCTGCAGGTCTATCGGCTCATTGATCCTTTTTCATGGTGTCCTGGGGCATGGTGTCCTTCTTCATGGTCCCCTTCTGCATGCTCTCGCCTTTCATCGCACCCTTGGACGTCGTGCTGTCCTTTTTCATCGTCGTGTCCTTCTTCATCGTATCCTTGGACATGGAACCGCCGGACATGCTGCCGTTGCCCATGGAGTCATTGCTCATGGTATCGGCGGCATAGGCAGCGGCGGTGCCCACAGCCAGACACAGGGACAGGACGATTGTGGATATTTTTTTCATGGTGTTACTCCTTCACGCGTGGGTAAGCCTGCACGACGGGGTGCAGTGCGGTGGATAAACACAAGGTTCGTCAGCTGCCACCAAACCAGTTGTAGCCTTGGTCCTCCCAGTAACCACCGGGATAGGTGTTGGTGACGAAAATCGCCTGGATATGCTTGGGGTTCTTGTAACCAAGCTTGGTGGGCATGCGCAGCTTCATTGGAAAGCCATACTGGCGTGGCAGCGTCTGGCCGTCGTAGGTCAGTGCAAGCAACGTCTGCGGGTGCAGGGCGGTGGCCATGTCGATGCTGGTGTAATAGTCATCGGCGCATTTGAAGCCAACGAAGCGGGCACCAGTGTCAGCACCCACGCGCTTGAGGAAGTCGCTGAAGCGCACTCCACCCCAGCGGCCAATCGCACTCCAGCCTTCCACACAGATATGGCGGGTGATCTGGTCGGTCTGAGCCATGGCCTGCAGTTCCTCCAGGCGCCAGCTGCGCTTGTCCGCCACCAGCCCGGTGACTTCAAGCCGGTAAGTGGCCTGTTCGACACTGGGAGCATCGTCTTCGCCATAAAAGGCGTTGAAAGGGAATGGCCGGGTGATCATCGATTCGTCGTACACCGGCGCCAGCGCTTTGGGGTCGAACAGCCAGCCCTGTACCTGGTCGTTGAAGCGCGAAATACTGGCCAGGGCCGTTTCCACATGCTTGTCATTGCTGACGCCACATCCGCTGAGCATGGCCACCCCACCCAAAGTAAGGCTGCGAAGCAGGAATTGGCGACGGCTGCTGTCATGAATGCGTGAGGCCAGTAGTTTGCGTGCCTCATCAAGAATGTACTTATCCACAGTCATGATGCCTTGCCCCCTTTGCCGGTAATCATCAACAACAAGGTGCGCGGCACCAGCGCCACCATCACCAGGTGCACTGCCACGAAGGCCATCAACAAGGCCATGGCACCGAAGTGCACACGCCGCGCCGTCTCGTACCCGCCCAGCAACTCACGCAACAGGCCGAACTGCACGGATTTCCACAGCACCAAACCGGACAAGACCAACAGGGTGATATCCACAATGGCGAACAGGTAGGCCAGCCGTTGCACCTGGTTGTAATGGCTGAGGTCGTCGTGCACGAGCTTGCCGCGCAGGGCTGTGGATAAATCCCGAAGTACGCCACGGGGCGAGAGTGGGAAGAAGCGCCGAAGCAGACGGCCGCTGGCTATATTGAGCATCAGGTAGAACACACCGTTGGCGAACAGCAACCACATTCCAGCGAAATGCCACTGCAACGCGCCGCCCAGCCAGCCCCCGAAGGTCAGAGCCTGGGGAAAAGAAAAACCGAACAGGGGCGAGGCGTTATAGATACGCCAGCCGCTGGTGACCATGATCAGTACGGCCAGGGCGTTGAGCCAATGGGTCAGGCGCAGCCAACCCGGGTGGCTGGCGCTGTCGCTCATGGTTGCTGTGCTGGCCATCGCAGGCTCCGGGTATCAGCGTTCATGGGGCTATTGTTCGGCCCGGCCGATCTCGAAGTCCTCACGCAGACTTAAATTAAATGTGATAACTGCCGGCGGGCTTTTTCGCCACAATGGCGTTCAAGACGCCTGGGGATAACTTCATATGGAACGGCCAAAACGCGTGCTCATCGTTGAAGATGATGCCCACATCGCTGACCTGCTGCGCCTGCATCTTCGGGATGAAGGCTATGTGGTGGAGCACGCCGACGACGGTCATCTGGGCGTGCGCATGCTGGAAGAGGGCCAGTGGGACGCGCTGGTTCTGGATCTGATGCTGCCTGGCATCGACGGCCTGGAGATCTGCAAGCGTGCAAGGGCCATGGCCCGCTACACCCCGATCATCATCACCAGCGCGCGCTCCAGCGAGATGCACCGCATCCTGGGCCTGGAGCTGGGCGCCGATGACTACCTGGCCAAGCCCTTCTCCATGCTGGAGCTGGTCGCCCGGGTGCGGGCGCTGCTGCGCCGCACCGATGCCATGGCTCGCAATGCACGGCTGGAGTCCGGCCTGTTGATAACTCATGGGCTCACCATCGACCCGGTGGCGCGTACTTCCAGCCTGGACGGCAAGCCGGTAGAGCTGACGCCACGGGAGTTCGACCTGCTGTATTTCTTCGCCCGTCACCCCGATCAGGTTTTTTCGCGCATGGACCTGCTCAACGAAGTGTGGGGTTATCAACACGATGGCTACGAGCACACGGTGAATACCCATATCAACCGCCTGCGAACCAAGATCGAAGAGGATCCGGCAGCGCCGCGGCGAATTATCACGGTGTGGGGGCGCGGCTATAAATTTGCCACCCTGCCAGCGACCCCACAGGCGACCTCATGAAATTTCTTACCCTCAGCCAGCGCCTGTCGCTGGTATTCGCCGCCTTGCTGCTGGCGTGCAGCGGCGTGGCGATCTGGCTGCAGATCAGCGCCAGCGCTCGCCACGAGCAGGAAGTGGTGCAGCGCCTTTCCAGCGGGCTTGCCGCTCACATCGCCGGCACGGCCCAGTTGATGGATACCAGCGGCTGGCGGCCGGAAGCGGTGCACGAGCTGTTCGACAAGCTGATGGCGGTCAACCCCTCCGTGGAGCTGTACCTGTTGACCAAGGACGGCAGGATTGTGGGTAACGGCGCGCCCGACAACAATCTGAAGCGGCAGACCGTGGACCTTGCCCCTGTGCATAAGTTTCTGGGCGGTGCGCCGCTGCCGGTACTGGGGCAAGACCCACGCAACCTGGATGTGGATAAAGTATTCAGCGCCGCGCCAGTGCAGGTGGGGGGCCACGATGGCGGCTACGTCTATGTGGTATTGCAGGGGGAAGCCCATGATGCCCTGGCTGCCGCGCTGTCCCGCGACTCAACCCTGCGGGTGGCACTGTGGATAATGTTGTTCATGGTGGTGCTGAGCCTGATCATGGGCTTGATCGCTTTCCGCCTGATCACTCGGCCGTTGCGCGCCTTGACGCAAACCGTGCGCGAATTCGACGCCAATGGCGACAAAGCAGTGGAATTGCCACCGAGTGCTGTGGATAAAGGTGATGAGATTGGCGTTTTAAGCATTGCGTTCGCCCAGATGCGCCAGCGTATCGCCGAGCAATGGCAGGAATTGACGCGCCAGGACCAGCAGCGCCGTGACCTGGTGGCCAATATTTCCCATGACCTGCGAACCCCCCTGACCTCGCTGCATGGGTATCTGGAAACATTGCGAATCAAAGATGAGAGCCTGAGCCAGGAAGAACGCCGCCATTATCTGGACGTGGCGCTGGGGCAAAGTAGAAAGGTAGGGCGGCTGGCGCAGGAGTTGTTCGAACTGGCGCGGCTGGAATCAGGCTTGGTTCATCCACAGGCTGAAGCGTTCGCATTGCCCGACCTGGTTCAGGATGTGCTGCAGAAGTTCGAGCTGGCCGCTGAGGCACGTCAGCAGAAACTGGAGGTGGACATGCCCGCGGCCGTGCCGACGGTCACTGCCGACCTGGGCATGATCGAACGGGTACTGACCAACCTGCTGGACAACGCCATACGCCACAACCCCCCGGGCACACGGATCACCGTGCGCCTGCAAGGCCAGGGGGCGAAGGTCCAGGTCGAAGTGATCGATACTGGCAAGGGCATTGCGCCGCAACTGCATGCCGGGCTGTTCACTCGTGCTTCGGCGTTGCGCCGCTCATCGCCAGAAAGCGGCGGGTTGGGGTTGATCATTGTGCAGCGAATGCTGCAGTTGCATGGCAGTGATATCCACATCAGCGCAGGGCAGCCTTCGGGTACCATCCTGCGTTTCAGGTTATCCACAGCGGCCTGACGGTCACTTCCCGATACAAAAGCTCGAAAAGATTCGTCCCAGCAGATCATCGGAGCTGAACGCGCCGGTGATTTCACCCAGTGCATGCTGGGCCTGGCGCAAATCTTCCGCCAACAACTCGCCGGCACCTGCCAGTGTCAGCTGATCACGGCCATGTTCCAGCGCCGTGCTGGCGTGGCGCAATGCATCCAGGTGACGGCGGCGGGCGCTGAAGCTGCTTTCGGCCGTCTGTTCATAGCCCATGCACGCCTTCAGGTGGTCGCGCAGCAGGCCCAGGCCCTGCCCCTCATCCTTGGCGCTGAGGCTGATGGTCACATGGCCGTCTGCACTTTGCTGCATATCCACAGGCTCGCCAGTGAGGTCTGCCTTGTTGCGAATCAGCGTGACCTTGGCCATGGCCGGGCGAGTTTCGAGGAATTCCGGCCACAGGGCGAACGGATCACTGGCCTCCGGCGCGGTCGCGTCTACCACCAGCAATACTCGGTCAGCTTCACCGATAGCCTTGAGGGCACGCTCCACGCCGATTTTTTCCACCTGGTCATCGGTGTCACGCAGGCCGGCGGTATCCACTACGTGCAGGGGCATGCCATCAATGTGGATATGTTCGCGCAAAATATCCCGGGTGGTGCCGGCGATATCGGTGACGATGGCGGCCTCGCGACCAGCCAGCAGGTTCAGCAGGCTGGATTTCCCGGCATTCGGCCGCCCAGCGATGACCACTGTCATGCCGTCGCGCAGCAAGGCGCCCTGCCCGGCTTCGCGCATGACTGTGGACAAGTTGTCCCGCACGTCATCGAGCATGCTCAGCACGTGCCCATCGGCGAGAAAGTCGATTTCTTCCTCGGGGAAGTCGATGGCCGCTTCCACGTAAATGCGCAGCGCAATGAGTTTTTCCGTGAGGTTATCCACACGGCGGGAAAAAGCCCCCTGCAGCGAACGTACGGCGTTGCGAGCCGCCTGGGCGGAACTGGCTTCGATCAGGTCGGCGATAGCCTCGGCCTGGGCCAGGTCGAGCTTGTCGTTGAGGAATGCGCGCTCGCTGAATTCACCCGGCCGGGCCAGGCGGCAACCCAGTTCCAGGCAGCGTTGCAGCAGCATGTCCAGCACCACAGGGCCACCGTGGCCCTGAAGTTCCAGCACGTCCTCACCGGTGAACGAGTTCGGCCCGGGGAAGTAAAGTGCCAGGCCCTCGTCGATGACATCCCCATCAGCGCTGCGCATAGGCCCGTAGTGCGCATGGCGCGGGGTTAGCTGGCGGCCGGCGATGGCCTGGGCTGCCGCGCTCGCCAGTGGCCCGGAAATGCGCACGATGCCTACACCGCCACGGCCCTGGGCAGTAGCAATGGCGGCGATGGTTTCGCGGGGAACGTTCATGGTGCAGGCCTCACATAAAATCGACAGATAGCAAAACGCCCCACGAATGGGGCGTTTATCCACAGGTTAGATGATCAACCTGTCAGGCGGCAGCTTTCTTGCTTTTCGCCTCGATACCACGGGTGATGTACCACTGTTGCAGAATCGACAGGGTGTTGTTGGTCACCCAGTACATCACCAGACCTGCAGGGAACCACAGGAAGAAGAAGGTGAAGACGATCGGCATCAGCTTCATCACTTTGGCCTGCATCGGATCCGGCGGCGTCGGGTTCAGACGCTGCTGGATGAACATGGTCGCGCCCATGATGATCGGCAGGATGAAGAACGGGTCCTTGATCGACAGGTCGGTGATCCACAGCAGCCAAGGCGCCTGGCGCATCTCGACGCTTTCCAGCAGTACCCAGTACAGAGACAGGAAGACCGGCATCTGCACCACGATTGGCAGGCAGCCACCCAACGGGTTGATCTTCTCTTTCTTGTACAGCTCCATCATGGCCTGGGACAGTTTCTGACGGTCATCGCCAAACTGTTCCTTCAACTGGGCCAGGCGAGGAGCCACGGCACGCATGCGCGCCATCGACCTGTAGCTGGCGGCCGAGAGAGGGAAGAACAGCAGCTTGATCATCAGGGTCAGGACGATGATCGAGAAGCCCCAGTTACCCAGCAGCAGGTGGATATGTTTCAGTAGCCAGAAGATCGGCTGGGCGATGAACCACAGAATGCCGTAGTCGACAGTCAGTTCCAGGCCAGGGGCCAGGGTCTTGAGCTTGTCCTGGATCTTCGGACCTGCGTACAGCACGGCGCTGGTCTCGACCTTGGCGCCAGGTGCGGCGGTCAGCGTCGGGCCAGTGAAACCGATGATGTAGTTGCCAGCACTGTCCTTGCGGGTCGACATGGCGTTGTTGTCCGAACTGCTCGGAATCCACGCTGTGACGAAATAGTGCTGCAGCCAGGCTACCCAACCACCCTGAACGGTTTCTTTCAGGTTGCCCTTGTCGATATCTTTCATCGATATCTTCTTGTAGGGCTCGGCCGGGGTACCCAGGGCGGCGCCCAGGTAAGTCGCGGTACCGGTGGCGGTGCTCGACGACGGGTCGGCGCTGTTGTCACGCTTGAGTTGCGCGAACAGGTTGCCCGACCACGGCGTGGTGCCCTGGTTGTCGATCAGGTAGCTGACCTTCAGGTCGTACTCCCCGCGGTCCAGGGTGAAACGCTTGATGTAGTTGACGCCATTGGACGAAAACTTCAGGTCCACCACCAGTTGGTTCTGGCCTTCAGCCAGCTGGTAGCTTTTCTGTTCGCTGCTGTACAGCGGGCGGCCCGTGGAGCGCGAGTCCGGGCCGTCGGTCCCGACCAGGCCGCTTTGTGCCAGGTAGGTACGTTCGCCGCCGTTGTCGAACAGCTGGAACGGCACGTCAGGGTGGTCCTGGCGGCGCGGGTATTCCGGCAGAGTCAGCTGGGCAACGTCGCCCCCGTTCGGATCGATAGCCAGATCCAGGACATCGGTCTTGATTCGGATCAGGTTCTTGCTGCCGGCGTCCGGGGCCAGGGTAGGCGCGGGAGCATTGGCAGAGGGTGCGCTGGGTACGTCGGCACTTGCTTGAGCATTGTTACCCAACGGGGCTTCGGGCAAGTCCGATGCGCCAGTGCTGGTAGCAACATTCTGAGTCGGCAAGGCAGCCTGGCCATAGTCCTGGTTCCATTTCAGGACCATGGAGTAGGACACGACTGCCAGTGCGGCGATCAGGATCGTGCGTTTAATATCCATGATTACTCGGCTATCGAAGAATTACGGGGAGATGGGGCAGGCGGAACCGGGTCTAAACCACCGGCGTGCCATGGGTGGCATCGACCCAGGCGTCGGAGGGTCAGCCAGCCGCCGCGAAGAAGTCCATGGAGTTCGATGGCTTCCAACGCGTAGCAGGAACAGCTGGGGTAAAAACGACAGTGGTTGCCCATCAGCGGGCTGATGGCATAGCGGTAAAACTGGATCGGAACGATGGCCAGTTTACGCATCTTGACTGTCTACCCCTACAGTTTCGGTCTTCACCACTGGAGCGGCGCGACTACGAGCAAGTCGCTTCCAGAGCTTGCCAAAATGCTGATGCAATTCCGGGTTTTCTACGTCACCCAAACCTTTACGCGCGACAATGACGATATCCCAGCCGACCAGGATGTCCTGGTGCAGACGGAACGAGTCGCGCATCAAGCGTTTGAGTCGGTTGCGCTGAACGGAGAGCTTGACGCTCTTTTTGCCGATCACTAACCCCAGACGAGGGCGATCGAGCTCGTTTTCGCGCGCAAGGAGCAGCAGGTTTTTCCCTGGAACCTTGCCGGTCGGGGAGTCAAAGACCGCTTTGAAGTGTCGGGCTGTCAGAAGACGCTTTTCCCGACTGTAGTCCTGACTCACCCCCAGTGCCGAGTGATCAAACTGCCAGACGCGCACGGCCTTTGGCACGGCGACGCGACAGTACGGCACGGCCGTTCTTGGTGGCCATGCGAGCACGGAAGCCGTGGGTGCGGGCGCGTTTGATGGTGCTGGGTTGGAAAGTACGTTTCATGGCGTGTTACCTGGTTCGTCCACAACGGGCCGGAATGGACCCCGTTTTAAGAGACCGGCGATTCTATTGAAAGCAAGGCCTCAGGTCAATTTCCAACCAGCTTTTCCTTTCCATGGGCATGACCGTCGGTCTGACAGGCCAACCTCGCGGAAAATATAGAAATAGAGAAGGGACTTATTTAAAGCTTTTCTGAAGAACTTATAGATCTTAGGGCGGCCCCCTTCTGTGGATAACCGCTTATAGGCCTTATTCTACGGGGTTTTCAGAGATCCGTAACCCTGTCGAGAAACGGTGCTGCGGCTGTGCGGCGACCTCGGAAAAGCTGTGCATGAAAGTGCGAGTTATGCACAGCCGAGTTATGCACAGATTTCGACCCCCAGTTGTGCAGAACCCTCAGAGGCGGTTATCCACAGAGTTTATTCACAGGGCCTTTTATCCCTTTCAGAGGCATAACGTGCTGATTTGCCTTTATCTGCACAGCACCTACATGTGGATAAGTAGGCGCGTCGCCGGTACAATGGTCGCTGTTTTTGCCTCTCCGGCTTTCAACTCAGGGGATATCCGTGTCAGTGGAACTTTGGCAGCAGTGCGTGGAGCTTCTGCGCGATGAACTGCCTGCCCAGCAATTCAACACCTGGATCCGTCCGCTACAGGTCGAAGCCGAAGGCGACGAGTTGCGTGTATATGCGCCCAATCGCTTCGTACTGGACTGGGTCAATGAAAAGTACCTGGGGCGTCTGCTTGAACTCCTGGGTGAGCACGGCAGCGGAATCGCGCCTGCTCTTTCCTTATTGATAGGCAGCCGCCGCAGTTCAGCACCGCGTGCCGCGCCAAACGCCCCGCTGGCAGCTGCCGTGGCCGCGTCCCAGGCCGCCCAGCAGCAGGCCGCCGCGCCCGCTGCCACGCCAGCGAAGGAACCGGCGCCCCAGGCCGCCGCGCCTGCCGTGGCCGCCGAGGTCAGCGAAGAGCCTTCGCGTGACAGCTTCGACCCCATGGCCGGTGCTGCTTCCCAGCAGGCGCCGGCGCGTGCCGAACAGCGCAACGTGCAGGTGGAAGGTGCGCTCAAGCACACCAGCTACCTGAACCGGACGTTCACCTTCGAAAACTTCGTCGAAGGTAAATCTAACCAGCTGGCACGCGCGGCCGCCTGGCAGGTTGCAGACAACCCCAAGCATGGCTACAACCCGTTGTTCCTTTATGGCGGCGTAGGCCTGGGTAAAACTCACTTGATGCATGCTGTGGGTAACCACCTGCTCAAGAAAAACCCCAATGCAAAGGTTGTGTACCTGCACTCCGAGCGTTTCGTCGCCGACATGGTCAAGGCCCTGCAACTGAACGCCATCAACGAGTTCAAGCGTTTCTACCGCTCCGTGGACGCGCTGCTCATCGATGACATTCAGTTCTTCGCCCGCAAGGAGCGCTCTCAGGAAGAGTTTTTCCACACCTTCAATGCCTTGCTTGAAGGCGGCCAGCAGGTGATTCTCACCAGTGACCGCTACCCCAAGGAAATCGAAGGCCTGGAAGAGCGCCTCAAGTCGCGCTTTGGCTGGGGGCTGACGGTTGCCGTCGAGCCGCCGGAACTGGAAACCCGCGTCGCCATTCTGATGAAGAAGGCCGACCAGGCGAAGGTGGACCTGCCGCACGATGCTGCGTTCTTCATCGCCCAGCGAATCCGCTCCAACGTCCGCGAACTGGAAGGCGCGCTCAAGCGTGTGATCGCCCACTCGCACTTCATGGGCCGCGACATCACCATCGAGCTGATTCGCGAATCCTTGAAAGACTTGCTGGCGCTGCAGGATAAACTGGTCAGTGTGGATAACATCCAGCGTACGGTGGCCGAGTACTACAAGATCAAGATTTCCGATCTGCTGTCCAAGCGTCGTTCGCGTTCCGTCGCGCGCCCACGCCAGGTAGCCATGGCCCTGTCCAAGGAACTGACCAACCACAGCCTGCCGGAAATCGGCGATGTGTTCGGCGGTCGCGACCACACCACCGTGTTGCACGCCTGCCGCAAGATCAACGAACTCAAGGAATCCGACGCGGATATCCGCGAGGACTACAAGAACCTGCTGCGGACGCTGACCACGTGATAAATGTCAGCGCAGCTTCTTATTAAGGCAAGGGACTAGACCATGCATTTCACCATTCAACGCGAAGCCCTGTTGAAACCCCTGCAACTGGTCGCCGGCGTCGTCGAGCGCCGCCAGACCTTGCCGGTATTGTCCAACGTATTGCTGGTTGTCGAAGGCCAGCAACTGTCGCTTACCGGTACCGACCTGGAAGTGGAGCTGGTTGGCCGCGTGCAGTTGGAAGAACCCGCCGAACAGGGCGAGATCACCGTGCCTGCGCGCAAGCTGATGGATATCTGCAAGAGCCTGCCCAACGACGCGCTCATCGACATCAAGGTCGACGAGCAGAAGTTGGTGGTCAAGGCCGGCCGTAGCCGCTTCACCCTGTCGACGCTGCCTGCCAATGACTTCCCGACCGTGGAAGAAGGCCCTGGCTCGCTGACGTGCAGCCTGGAACAAAGCCGGCTGCGCCGCCTGATCGAGCGCACCAGCTTCGCCATGGCCCAGCAGGATGTGCGTTACTACCTCAACGGTATGCTGCTGGAAGTATCCAATGGCCTGATGCGCGCCGTCGCCACCGACGGACACCGCCTGGCCATGTGCTCCATGAAAGCCGCCATTGAACACAGCGACCGTCATCAGGTGATCGTTCCTCGCAAGGGTATCCTTGAGCTGGCGCGGCTGCTGACCGAGCCTGACGGTAACGTGAGCATCGTTCTGGGCCAGCATCACATTCGCGCGACCACGGGTGAATTCACTTTCACTTCCAAGCTGGTGGATGGCAAGTTCCCGGACTACGAGCGTGTTCTGCCCAAGGGTGGCGACAAGGTCGTGCTGGGTGACCGTCAGGCCTTGCGTGAAGCATTCAGCCGTACCGCGATTCTCTCCAACGAGAAGTACCGTGGCATCCGTTTGCAACTGGCTGCTGGCCAGCTGAAGATTCAGGCCAACAACCCTGAGCAAGAGGAAGCGGAAGAAGAAGTGGGCGTGGACTACAACGGTGGTTCACTGGAAATCGGCTTCAACGTCAGCTACCTGCTGGACGTGCTGGGTGTGATGACGACTGAGCAGGTTCGCCTGATCCTGTCCGATTCCAACAGCAGCGCCCTGGTGCAGGAATCCGACAACGACGACTCCGCTTATGTCGTCATGCCGATGCGCCTGTAACTTGCCCAGCAGACTCTAGATGTCCCTCAGTCGCGTCTCTGTCACCGCGGTGCGTAACTTGCACCCGGTGACCTTCTCCCCCTCCCCGCGAATCAACATTCTTTACGGCGCCAACGGCAGCGGAAAGACCAGCGTGCTGGAAGCTATCCACTTGCTCGGGCTGGCGCGGTCATTTCGCAGCACCCGCCTGTTGCCGGTCATTCAGTACGAGCAAGGTGCCTGCACCGTGTTCGGCCAGGTTGAGCTGAATGAAGGTGGCCATGCCGCATTGGGTGTTTCACGTGAGCGCCAGGGCGATTTCACAATCCGCATCGATGGCCAGAATGCACGCAGCGCGGCTCAACTGGCAGAAATCCTGCCGCTGCAACTGATCAACCCGGACAGCTTCCGCCTGCTGGAAGGCGCGCCCAAGATTCGTCGGCAGTTTCTGGACTGGGGCGTGTTCCACGTGGAACCGCGCTTCATGGGCACCTGGCAAAGACTGCAGAAGGCCCTGAAGCAGCGAAACTCGTGGCTTCGGCATGGTACACTGGACGCTGCTTCGCAAGCTGCATGGGACCGGGAGTTATGCCTGGCCAGTGCTGAAATTGATGAATACCGTCGGGCCTATATCAAGGCATTGAAACCGGTGTTTGAGCAGACCCTCAGTGAGCTCGTCGCGCTGGAAGGTTTGACCCTCAGTTACTATCGCGGCTGGGACAAGGAGCGAGACCTCTCAGAGGTACTTGGCACTTCCCTGCTTCGTGACCAACAAATGGGCCACACCCAGGCTGGACCGCAACGCGCTGATCTGCGGTTGCGACTGGGTGCCCACAACGCTGCGGATATTCTTTCCCGCGGCCAGCAGAAGTTGGTGGTGTGCGCCCTGCGTATTGCCCAGGGCCACCTCGTCAGCCAAGCACGGCGCGGTCAATGTATTTATCTTGTGGACGATTTGCCGTCAGAACTCGACGAGCAACACCGTCGCGCACTTTGTCGCTTGCTAGAAGAATTACGCTGCCAGGTGTTCATCACCTGTGTAGACCACGAATTATTGAGCGAAGGCTGGCAGACGGAAACGCCAGTCGCTTTGTTCCACGTGGAACAAGGGCGTATCACCCAGACCCACGACCATCGGGAGTGAAGGCATGAGCGAAAATCAAACGTACGATTCCTCCAGCATTAAAGTGCTGAAAGGGCTGGATGCCGTACGCAAACGTCCCGGTATGTACATTGGCGACACCGATGATGGTAGCGGTCTGCACCACATGGTGTTCGAGGTCGTCGACAACTCGATCGACGAAGCCTTGGCCGGCCATTGCGACGACATCACTGTCATTATCCACCCTGACGAATCCATCACCGTACGCGACAACGGTCGCGGCATTCCGGTTGATGTGCACAAAGAAGAAGGCGTTTCCGCGGCAGAGGTCATCATGACCGTGCTGCACGCTGGCGGTAAGTTCGACGATAACTCCTACAAGGTATCCGGCGGCCTGCACGGTGTAGGTGTATCCGTGGTGAACGCCCTTTCCGAGACGCTGATCCTGACGGTTCGCCGTAGCGGCAAGATCTGGGAACAGACTTACGTGCATGGTGTTCCACAAGCCCCGATGAAGATCGTTGGCGAGAGCGAAACCACCGGTACCCAGATTCACTTCAAGCCTTCGGCCGAAACCTTCAAGAATATCCACTTCAGCTGGGACATCCTGGCCAAGCGTATTCGCGAGCTGTCGTTCCTGAACTCGGGTGTAGGTATCTACCTGAAGGACGAACGTTCGGGCAAGGACGAGAACTTCAAATATGAGGGTGGCCTTCGCGCGTTCGTCGAGTACCTGAACACCAACAAGACGCCGGTCAACCAGGTTTTCCATTTCAACGTTCAGCGCGATGATGGCGTGGGCGTCGAGATCGCCCTGCAGTGGAACGACAGCTTCAACGAGAACCTGTTGTGCTTCACCAACAACATTCCGCAGCGCGACGGTGGTACTCACCTGGTGGGTTTCCGCTCGGCCCTGACCCGCAACCTGAACAACTACATTGAACAGGAGGGTCTGGCCAAGAAGAACAAGGTAGCCACCACCGGCGATGACGCCCGTGAAGGTCTGACCGCGATCATCTCGGTAAAAGTGCCCGATCCCAAGTTCAGCTCGCAGACCAAGGACAAGCTGGTTTCGTCCGAAGTGAAGACTGCGGTCGAGCAGGAAATGGGCAAGTACTTCTCGGACTTCCTGCTGGAAAACCCGAACGAAGCCAAGGCCGTGGTCGGCAAGATGATCGACGCTGCCCGTGCCCGCGAAGCCGCACGCAAGGCCCGTGAGATGACCCGCCGCAAAGGCGCGCTGGACATCGCCGGCTTGCCAGGCAAACTGGCTGACTGCCAGGAGAAGGACCCTGCCCTTTCCGAACTGTACCTGGTGGAGGGTGACTCCGCGGGTGGTTCGGCCAAGCAAGGCCGCAACCGTCGTACCCAGGCGATCCTGCCGCTCAAGGGCAAGATCCTCAACGTCGAGAAAGCGCGCTTCGACAAGATGATCTCGTCCCAGGAAGTGGGCACGCTGATCACTGCGCTGGGCTGCGGTATCGGGCGCGAAGAGTACAACATCGACAAGCTGCGTTATCACAACATCATCATCATGACCGATGCTGACGTTGACGGTTCGCACATTCGTACCTTGTTGCTGACCTTCTTCTTCCGTCAATTGCCGGAGCTGATCGAGCGCGGTTACATCTACATCGCTCAGCCACCTCTGTACAAAGTGAAGAAGGGCAAGCAGGAGCAGTACATCAAGGACGACGAGGCCATGGAAGAATACATGACCCAGTCGGCCCTCGAAGATGCCAGCCTGCACCTGAACGACTCGGCCCCAGGCATTTCCGGCGAAGCGCTGGAGCGTCTGGTCAATGACTTCCGCATGGTGATGAAGACCCTCAAGCGCTTGTCGCGCCTGTACCCGCAAGAGCTCACCGAGCACTTCGTGTACCTGCCGGCAGTGTCGCTGGAGCAGCTGTCGGACCACGCTGGCATGCAAGCCTGGCTGGCCAAGTTCGACGCGCGGCTGCGTACCACCGAGAAGTCGGGCCTGGTCTACAAGGCCAGCCTGCGCGAAGACCGTGAACGCAACGTGTGGCTGCCGGAAGTGGAAATCACCTCCCACGGGCTGGCGAGCTACATCACCTTCAACCGCGACTTCTTCGGCAGCAATGACTACCGCACCGTCACCGCCCTGGGCGCGCAGTTGGCGACCCTGCTGGATGAAGGTGCCTACGTTCAGCGTGGCGAACGCAAGAAGCCGGTGGTCGAGTTCAAGGAAGCGCTCGAGTGGCTGATGACCGAGAGCACCAAGCGCCACACCATCCAGCGCTACAAAGGTCTGGGTGAGATGAACCCGGACCAACTGTGGGAAACCACCATGGACCCGACCGTGCGCCGCATGCTCAAGGTCACCATCGAAGACGCGATCGCAGCTGATCAGATCTTCAACACCTTGATGGGTGATGCGGTAGAGCCGCGCCGCGAGTTCATCGAGAACAACGCGCTGGCGGTATCGAACCTGGACTTCTGATTCAGGTTGTAGGCTCACAGAAAAGATGGCCGTTATCACAATATGGTGACAACGGCCTGAGAAGGCCAACCCCCTGTGGGGCTTGGCCTTTTTTGTGCCTTACGGAAAATGGGCAAAAGCTCTGGGCTGAGTTGCTTCGGCTGCTAGTGCGGAGGGAAGCTAAAGGTGGCAGTCGTAGATCGCCGTTCCGATACTCGGGGAATTGCTTCTACTTGATCAGTATCGATTTCTCTCGCGCTTATTCCATGCGGGAAATTTTGTCAATACCAATTTCTCATGCGCGCTTGGCAACTCTTTGCTTAGGGAATACAATCTTCCGGGCAAAAAATAAGGCGAGCTCCGTTTCCGGAAACTCGCCATATTCAAGGGCTTACGAGGGCCTGTTAGCGCAAGACCTCGCTGCCCTAGCTTAAACGTAGCTTTCCAAAACTACCCAGGAGGTTAACCCCTATGTAGCTTCTCTAAGCCGAAGGCTGACAGAGAAGAGAAAGAAAAAGCACACGAAAAGCACTGTTGATTTAGACCCAACACGCGCAATTTCTGCTTTTTTTTCTTCCCTGTCAATCCCTTCCCATCACTTCGACTGCAGCGAGGCGACTCGAGGGGAAAGTGTTGCCCTTCAAAATGCCCTGGCTACAGCTTTTACAGCGCACTCGCAGAGACGCGCGGAATCGGCGCGTCTGGAGGAATTGACATGACAGTACGTAAGGTTGTCACCCGCAGATCTTGGCATTTCAGAGGGTTTCTTCCCTCATTGAAAAACGGTCGTCCCATACCGTTTGAGTCGATCCTGGAGAGTAATTTTCTTAGGCTGTTGGAGATTTCTCCCCAGGTCCAGACCTATCAGGTTCAGCCTACCCGTGAGCATTTTATGGTGGGTGACAAAGCAACCACCTATGTGACTGATGTGGCTGTGCAGCTCAGGGATGGTCGTGAGCTTTGGTGCGAGGTTAAACCCAGTGTTCATTTGGCGATTGGCGCCACGAAGGTTCGCATGGCGTCAGCCACGCAGCATTTCGCGTCGACATCCCGGCGGCTCCTTACCTTCTCAGAGGACGTCCTTTCGGCCGAGCCTCGCCGCACCAATTTGCTGACGATGATGTATCACCGCCGCGGACCGATCCCCGAGGAGCCAGCAGCTACGAAGCTTCTGATCAGCAAGGCGCAGCCCCAAACCATCAGCGATCTCTGTGATGTGTTAGGCGACGCTTTGGCATGGCGGACCCTGGGCCTCGGCCAAGTTGGTGTTGACCTGGAACAAATCTGGTCTCCCGCCTCGGAGATTTATCTTGAAGGGGGGCACCGTCATGCAGACATTTTCGCTTAAACCTGGCCTGGCCATCACCATCAACGATCGATACATGATTTACCGGTCGAGGTTGATCAATAACCGGCTTCATTTCACTGATGAGATCGGAGAGCCGCTGGTTCTGTCGGAGAATGAGTTTTTCGAGGCGTACTCCCAGCGAATCATCAGCATTTTGCCTGAACAGGCAAAACTTGGTCTTCTCCCGACCCAACGGATCGCACCTCGTGATCTTTCCAGCTACAAGGAGGCTGATGCTAAGGAGGCAATCCGGCGCCGGCTGTTCGTCAAAGCACTTGCCGTCTATCCAGGCAGGCTCCCAGGTGCAGTCGTGCTGCGGGAAATCATCGAGAATGTTTGGAGCCAGAATCAGGAGAGTGGGCCTTGTCCGTCGGTGCGTACTGTCCGGCGCTGGAGGAGCAACTACCATCTGAACTCGGTCGCGAGCCTTGCTCCGCGCCATGAAGACAAAGGTCGTAAAAAGATCATTGGCGGTGTGCTGGAGGACATTCTCCAAGGGACCCTGAAAGACATTTACCTCCATCAGGAGCACTGCCCAGTTACTGCAGTTGTCCGGGAATTCGTGCAACGGGTCAAGGAACATAACGGCCGGGTTTTGCACCACCATCGGCTGGCTCTCCCTAGCGGCATGACTATCTATCGCTACATCCAGGCACTCAATCCGGTGGCTGTGGATAAAGCCAAGATAGGTGACCATGCCGCGAAACAGACGCATCGGGCAGCCACGGGTGTGTTGGTGGTAACGGCAATCTGTGATCGCTGGGAAATTGATCACACCCCGCTGGATATCATCCTGATTGATCCTGAGACCGGGATGACGTTGGGTCGCCCCTACCTGACTGTTGTGCTGGATCGCTATTCGCGGATGGTAATGGGATACCTGCTCCATTTCGCCGCCCCTAACACCGAAAGTGTGCTGAGGGCGATTGAAGTGGCTATCAGCCCCAAGCAAGCACTTGTCGGGCGCCATAGTGGGATCGCCAATAGCTGGCCGGCCCGGGGGCTTCCTCGACAAATCGTTCCAGACAACGCAGCAGAATTTCATGCCGGGGATCTGATCCTTTCCTTCTACGAGCTTGGCATTGAAATTCTGTATCCACGTTCCCGCGGTCCTCAAATGAAGGGTGCAGTGGAGCGGTTCTTTAGAACGCTTGCGGACGGCCTTATCCACACCCTGCCAGGGACTACGTTCTCTAATACGCGGGAGAGGGGCGACTACGACTCGGAGGCCAACGCCTGTTTCACGTTCGATCAGCTCAATCACGTGCTGATGCGGTGGATTTTAGATATCTACCACCAATCCCCCCACACGGGGCTTGGCGGTAGGACGCCGGATGCTGTTTGGCGAGCTGGTGAACTCAAAACCGTCATTCAGCTTCCGGTCGATCTTGACGCGCTGGAATCGACGCTTGCCCGCAGGAAGAAGGTGAGGATCCACCACTACGGTATTGAGGTCGGGGGGCATTTTTACCACTCGGATCTTTTGGCTGACTTGAGGGTTCGCCGAAATTCGGTTGATCCAGTCGAAGTCCGCTACCGAGATGACCTGGGGCATGTGTGGGTCTATGACGAGTTGCGCAAATACTTTCTGATGGTTCCTTCCAAAGATAAACGGCTGGTGGGAGTCAGCCGGGATCTTTATGCGGCCGCCAAGAAAAACCTCAAAGATTCTGGGGTGCTTAATCCCGGAACGGATGCCGTTCTCGAAGCGTGTCGCCAAATCCAACAGGATGCTCGGAACGCGCAGAAGTCCAAAAAATTGTCCGATCGCCGCCGGAATGCGGCGTTGAAGAAGTCCCGCAGTGGAGCGGACGTTCCACCCATTCAAATGACCAGGATTGGGAACGCCGCAAAATTTGACTTCTTCCCGCAGGCCGTTCCGGACCTGCACGTCGATCTCGACGTTGAATTGGATGACTAGGGGTCGACAATGAAACTGAAAATATCTGAAAAGCTCGAACCAGAAGAGATCTCCCTGCGAAAACTGTTCATCCAGACTTCGTACGTCAAAGGGGCTTGGGGCCGCCTGGCTGATGTTCATCAAGAACGTATTCGGTTCGGGGAGTCCACTGGGCTGCTGCTGATGGGGCCAAGTGGGGCCGGGAAAAGTGCCCTTGCGTCACGCTACGCTGATGCAGTTAATGCTGAGCGAGCAGTTACCCAGCAGTGTTTGCCAGTCGTTTACCTTGAGATGCCTTCATCGCCTTCGAAGAAGAACATGTGTACAGCATTGCTTGAAGCCCTTGGCGATGTGGATCACGCGAAAAGGCGAAACGACAGTTCTGAGGTCAAGTTCTTACGTGCCGTGACGCTGATTGAAAACCTGAAGACCGAGCTGGTAATCATGGACGAAGCCCAGCACCTGATCGACTACAGCAGGATTGATGCTTACGAGGCCGGGGACTGGATCAAGTCCTTGATGAACAAAGCTGGCGTCTCTGTGGTTTTGGTGGGCATGTCTCGGCTGGAAAAACTGAAGAAAGCCAACAGCCAGTTCAGGAGAAGGTTCAGTGCTACCTATACCATCAAGAGTTTTCACCCGGAGGAAGAAAACTGGTCCGAATTCTTAGGTGTAATCAAAATCCTGCAAAAACACATGTCGGTTGATGCCGTCGACTTGCTAGTGCCTGACATGGTTCAACGCTTGTATTTTGCGTCCAATGGGCTGATGGACTATCTGGTTAAAGTATTGGATCGCGCGCTGGTTCTGGTTTGGGAGGGAGCGTTTCCTGGTATTAGCTTGGCCACCCTCCACCAAGCGTTTAGGGAAGAGGTTTGGCTGACCGCGCCGAGTATCAGAAACCCATTCGACAGTTCCTTCAACTTTTTGCCATTGTTAGGGGCGGATGAGCCATTTGAAGAGGTGGATTCGTAATGCGCTTTCTGGGCAAGGCGAGTTGTTGGTGCTGATATGTTAAATCTTGCGGTCATGGTTTATCCGCACCACGATGAAAGTTTTGTGGGATATATGGGGCGATTGGCGAAAGCCAACGCCCTCCCCCACACTTATTTTCAACAAAAGTTTCTACTGCTCTCCGAGGAGGAGCAATCAGGTTTCCTCTCGAAGGTGAATGCTCCAATGGGCTGGGTCGATACGATCAGGGCGATAATTAAGCCTAGAAGTAACCATGATCCGATGTGCTATCGTAGTCCAAAGCATTGCCCACAGTGCATGTTGGAATTTGGGTATTGGAAGCATATCTGGATGTTCAAGCTCTATAATGTTTGCACGTCTCATGGTGTTCAATTAGTTGAACGCTGTAGCCACTGCCAAATGCTTCTTTGCTACGATGCTTTTAGCAACCTGAGATGCAGTCACTGCGGCAATAGCTTCTTGCACCCCAGTAATTTTAAAAAAGCAGGAGCTATAGATTGCTGGTTTTCAAGACTAATAGAAAATCGTATTTCAAATAGCGACCCACTAAATCCAACGCTAATTTGCAATCTGTCATTTGAAGATTTTCATAGTGCCTTTTTTAATTTAGGTCGCGTCGTAATGACAGAGACATCTGGAAAGCGGATTGTAGGAGTTGTTAGATCTACAGAAGATATGACTGCAATTAGCCATGCCTGCGCCACGATAGCATTCGACTGGCCTTGGAGTTTTTTGGAGTATCTTAGAAAAGTTCACTTGAAACAAGGTGGGCGGTGGACGGCTACAGGGTGCTTTGATCGTGTTCGACATGTCCTTTATCATGCGCTGAAAGATCATAAATTTGATTTTTTAAGAGCTGAGTTCGAACATTACTTGACGGAAAACTGGAAGGGGCCGATTGATTCCAAGGCTAAAACTTTGTCCTCGGAGACTGTTGAGAATCATTCGTGGAAGCCGATTGCAGTCGCGGCGAAAATGCTCGGCATAAAAAACTCCAGAGTCAAAGTATTCATTCGACAGGGCCGACTTGCATCCAACTCAATTCGTTATGAGTGTGGAAAAGTATCCACCATCATCAACGTCGAAGAACTGCGGGCGATAGCCGCTGAGCAAGCACGTGTGCAAACGCTTACCCAAGTTGCGCGTCGACTCGGCGTAAATGAACGGCGGGTCCGTGAGTTGATAGAGGCCGAGCTGTTGCCCGTATTGACGAAGAAGTGCCGCGGAGAAAACTCTTGGTGGCTGGACTGTGATAGCTTTGTAGGGAAACTTGAACCTTTGAAATTGGATAGCTCTGAGGGGAACCCATTACCTATAAGTCATTTTGTTAAATACTATCTCAAAAAAGAAAGGAGTTTCGTCGGGCTTGTAAGATCTATATTGGACGGGCATTTAAAGGTATATTCTGCCCCCGGCGCTAAGCGCTTTTCTGATCTGATGATCCGTGAGTCTGAATACCGGATTTTTTTGAAATCAAATTTTGGAAATTCCATCAAAGAGCTTTGCACTCAACAAGAGGCAGCTGTATTACTGGGAATCCCAGGTCGATATCTGCCGTTCCTGATCAAGACTGGAGTTATAGAGACGACCTTGGATGGTTTGAAACGCCCACGACTTACCATGAAAGGGGTGCGCTGCTTTCACCGAAGCTATATTTCTACTATTGAGCTAAGTAAAGTAAGCGGCTCAAAGGTTGATGATCTACTTGCTAAGCTGACAGATTACGGGCTTGAACATGATTTGCTCGTTAAGCGGCCTACCGGCCTCACCCTTGAGTTCTGGAAGCGCGGGCCCGATTTGCAAGACTTCATTGACTCTAACTATGGGGGCGAACGCACCATCAAAGCTTCCGAATTTTAATTTATACCGATTGTCTTCGCCCCCTGCTACGCAATTTTTTTGAGTGGGGAATTGCATCTGATCTGACCACCTGATTGCATGGATACTGACCAGGTGTTTGCATTGGACGTGACCAGGTATTTGCATTGCATTTGACCAGGCGGCCCAAGCTCGGGGGTGAGCATTTTTCCGGTGCTCTTCTCGCCAGGGAGGGGCATGCGCTTTCTGTTTGCGATCCTAAATATTCGATTTACCGCATATTCGTCAAGGCGTATATTGGTTTTCTCACGTGGCGCCTAGGTCACTCTCCTGAACGTTGAGGATCCGTTCTGAACCTGTCGGGTGATTGGCCTTGATCGTGAGCGCTAACGACAGTGCCGGTATAGCACGGGTGTATTCACTTGGGCAGGTTTGTAGAGCCCGGGCTGGGCGAAGTTACCCGCGTTGCTTTTGGCGGATGACTCTGGCTGGGAAGAACGTGGTGAAAAAATGAATACTTTGGTAGCTAGCCGAATCGTGCTGTCAATTTTCACTGCTGTCCTCTTAACAAGCTGCGATCAGCAGGACGCACCTAAAAAGCCCACACTTGGAATCGAAAAGACGTCCATTGGAAGCTGGGCCGAAGGCGTATGGGTGCACACGCCCACGGAGAAAGCTCTGCCAAAAGTGAGCCTGCAGGGCAATGTTGCGACGCTAGATCAGTGCTCCTTCACCGTATCAAACCTGCTTAGCCCTGATGGTACACAGGTGTTTTTAGCACCTGATTCGCAGTCTACCTGTCCGTCAGAGCCGCATCCGAGCAACATCACACTGACCCGAAAAGAACCCTGCTCGGCGGTGATTGAACGGTTTGAATCGTCGGAGGATCTTCGAAAAGGCCCCCCGATAAATGCAGGGCTTTATCAGAAAGTCAGCTGCGTCCCCTGAGGAGCTATCGATCACAGCCGAGGCAAACGCACGGGAGCCTTGCTTCTCCCGCATCAGGCGCACCTCAAGAGCCTAGGAGGCCAAAGGTGCTTCTCGATGATGGAACCTTCAACGAAGTGGCGCGCCGTCGATAATGCAAACCTGTCTTGCCATAGCCCGAGCGGCTTGGGTCAGATGCTCAGGGGGTTACTCTACGACCTTGCTCATCGACGACAACCTGCCCATCCTCTTTGATGAAACCACCACGCTGGGCTTTCGGCAGTATGTCGAGGACTGCTTCAGAGGGCCTACATAGGCGAGTCCCCAGAGGCGTCACCACGACAGGACGATTAATCAGGATGGGATGAGCCATCATCGCATCGATGAGCTGATCATCGCTCAGTTCGAGGTCAGCCAGCCCCAGTTCCTCATAAGGCGTACCTTTGATCCGGAGCAGCGCGCGAACGCCAGTACCCATGGCGTTAATCAGCCCAACCAACGTGTCGCGGTCAGGCGGGTTGTTCAGATATTCGATTACCGTAGGTTCCTCTCCGCTGTTGCGGATCAGTCCCAACGTATTGCGTGACGTCCCGCACTGGGGATTGTGGTAAATCGTGATCTCGCTCATGGTGATCGCTCGCTGTGGAAGTGGCTTAGATGGAGCGCTGGTTAACTCTCTGCGATAGCTCTGCCGCTGATTCCTTCCGCTCGGAATAGCGATCCACCAGGTAGTCTTGGCGATCACGCAACAGGATCGTAAATTTCATCAGTTCTTCCATCACATCCACCAGGCGGTCGTAATAGGACGAAGGCTTCATTCGACCGGAGTCATCAAACTCAGTGAACGCCTTGGCGACCGACGATTGATTCGGGATAGTGAACATCCGCATCCAGCGGCCCAGGACTCGCAACTGGTTGACCACGTTGAACGACTGGGAACCACCACAGACCTGCATCACTGCCAACGTCTTGCCTTGGGTAGGTCGCACAGCACCCATTGCCAATGGAACCCAATCAATCTGAGCCTTAAAAACCGCACTCATGGAACCGTGTCGCTCCGGCGAGCACCACACTTGGCCTTCTGACCATTGCATCAGTTCGCGCAACTCCAGGACTTTCGGGTGGCTGTCGGGCGCATCATCAGGCAGTGGCAGGCCGGACGGATCAAAGATTCGAGTTTCGGCGCCAAACTCTTCCAGTAGGCGTGCAGCTTCCTGGGTCACTAGCCGGCTGAAAGACCGCTCTCGCGTCGATCCATACAGCAGAAGGATTCGAGGCTTGTGGGCTGAGGGGGTGAGCGGCGTCAGTTGCTCCAAGGTTGGGATGTCGATCAGATCGGCATCTACGTTCGGCAGTGTATCTTGCATATAAACTCCTACAGCGGCGCTACAGAGGCGCCGCTTCGGTTGATCGTTAAAGCGTTCCGATGCGATTTAGCTCGGCCTTAAGGTCGTCGGCGCTCAGGGTCTTCAGTGGCAGTTCAAGAAACGCAGTTACGCGTTCACGAATCTTGCTGAGCGTGCTCTCAAACGCGGCGGTGATCTCTGCCTCAGAGCCAGAAGCTTCGGACGGATCGGCCAACCCCCAATGCGCCTTCAAAGCAGGACCGAAGAAGATAGGGCAGGCTTCTCCGGCTGCTCGGTCACAGACAGTGATCACGATATCCGGTGGTGCTCCTTCGAAAGCATCAGAGGCTTTGCTGCTCAGCCCTTCCGTAGAGATACCCGCTGCTTCCAGGGTTTGCAGTGCTCGTGCATTTACACGTCCACTCGGAAAGCTGCCCGAGCTGACCGCTTCTAACCCTTCGGGCGCCAAGTGATTGAACAGCGCCTCGGACAGGATGCTTCGGCAACTGTTGTGGGTACACATGAACAAGACTTTCATCAGAGGATTCCTTGGTTCAGACGCTGAGGCGCAATGCCAGGGCGCAAAGGGTGGCGATGAGAATGGGCAAGGTCAGCACGATCCCAGTCTTGAAGTAGTAACCCCAAGTGATCTTGATGTCCTTCTTGGCCAGTACGTGTAGCCATAGCAACGTAGCCAAACTGCCAATGGGGGTGATTTTGGGGCCGAGGTCGCAGCCGATGATGTTGGCGTACACCATGGCCTGCTGAATGACACCATTGACGCCGGTAGCATGGATGGACAAAGCGCCTACCAAAACGGTTGGCATGTTGTTCATGATCGACGAAAGAAATGCAGTCAGAAGCCCCGTTCCGAGTGCGGCGCCCCAGACACCATGGCCTGCAAATACATTGAGAATCTGAGCGATGTGATCGGTAAGACCCTCGTTTTTCAGACCGTAAATGACCAGGTACATGCCAAGCGAAAAAACCACCACCTGCCAGGGAGCGCCTTTAAGCACTTTGCTGGTGTCGATGGCATGACCGCGTGCAGCAATCACATACAGGATGAGCGCACAAACGGCTGCGATAACGCTGATCGGGATTCCCAACGGTTCAATTACGAAAAAGCCGATCAGCAGTACCGCCAAGATCCACCATCCAGCAATGAACGTCGGGCGGTCCCGGATCGCCTCATCTGGGTGATGCAGCTGTGCAAGGGCGTAAGTTTTGGGCAGATCCTTGCGGAAGAACCACATCAGCATCCCCAACGTCGCCGCTACGCTCACCAGGTTCACCGGCACCATGACGGATGCATATTCGCTGAAGCCAATCTTGAAGTAGTCAGCGGATACGATGTTGACCAGGTTCGATACGACCAAAGGCAGGCTTGCGGTATCGGCGATGAATCCTGCCGCCATAACGAACGCCAAGGTGGACGCAGGGGTAAAACGCAGTGCCAGGAGCATTGCGATCACGATAGGCGTGAGAATCAATGCCGCGCCGTCATTGGCGAACAACGCCGAAACAGCCGCTCCCAGCAGGATGATAAATGCGAACAGCTTGCGCGTACTGCCCGCTCCCCAGCGAGCGACATGTAACGCCGCCCATTCGAAGAATCCAGCTTCGTCCAGCAGCAGGCTGATGATGATCACAGCAATGAATGTTGCCGTGGCATTCCAGACAATATGCCAAACCTCGGGGATGTCCCCCAGCGTGACAACGCCGGTCAGCAAAGCGAGAACAGCGCCAAAGGTCGCGCTCCAGCCAACTCCCAGCCCTTTGGGCTGCCAGATGACCAAGACGATGGTGGCGATAAAAATCAGTACGGCGATTAGCATTTCAATAACCCGGTATGTCCGTGGCTCAGCTGCACACGGCCTGATTGAGGGGGCGTTCATTCATGGTGCGTAAGCGTTTGGATTCAGCTTCAAACCACACGTGATTCGCTGCCGTAACGTCCCTCAAAACCTCAGTTACCCAGGACGGTAGGTCAGGATGGAGTCGGTAATACACCCACTGCCCTTGGCGACGATCCATCAGCAAACCCGCCGAGCGGAGCAATGCCAGGTGCCTGGATATCTTGGGCTGGCTCAGATCGAGAGCAGCTGTCAGCTCACAGACGCACAACTCGCCCTCATTCACGATGAGCAGCGTGATCTTGGTTCGAGTGTCATCCGCCAAACACTTGAACAAGACCGTGGGGGTCATGGCTTCAGTCATACATCCTCCAGATGCTTCGTCTTAACCAGTACAAAAAGCTTGATGCGCTCATGGATGTCGTGAAGGGTGTGCCGGAAAGCTCCTGGATCAGCGCTTGTTACTGGGTCAGGGAAATCCCAAGAGATGACTTCAGCAGCACCAGGCATCGCCTGACACTCCTGCGCCGACTTGTCACACAGCGTGATGACGTAATTGAACGTTTCCCCGCGGAATTCTTCGATGGACTTACTACGCAACCCGGACGCATCGACATCAGCGTCCTCCAGTGCAGCAATCGTTCGCGGATCGACACTGGAAGGTTTGGATCCGGCACTGGAGGCGACGAAATGCGGGTCGGTATGGCGTAAGAGAGCCTCCGCCAGCTGCGAGCGTGCAGAGTTGGCGACGCAGACGAATAGGACTTTGATAGGGTCGGTCATGGCAGTCTCCACATACGGAAAATCGAATATACGCATTTTCGAATATACAGTAAAGCGCATGCGCTCAATCGTGGCACACCCCTGTGAGAGCTGGATTGACGGCCCACCATCGCGACGATTATTGTTGCAGCTAACAACAGATTTGTGACGGTTATGCCGAAGCCCAAGAATGATCAGCTGACCCAGGATGCCGAGGAGTTGCATGAGGCGCTCAATCAGCTCGTCCGTATCTACCAGTTCCGAGACCGAGACCGGATCTGCTGCTACGACGTCTCGGTCACCCAATGCTACGCGGTCGAAACGCTGGCCAAGAAAGGGGCAATGAGGCTTCAGGCCTTGGCTGAAGAAATGTTCCTGGATAAGAGCACCGCAAGCCGAGTCATCGATGCGCTTGAGCGCAAGGGTTACGTGTCCCGCATCGAGGATGACGAAGACCGTCGCGCCGTGAAGATCCAGACCACCGACGCTGGGCGAAAACTCTACGAGAAAATTCGAGGCGACCTTATTGCCGAAGAGAGAGTGATGATCGAGAACCTCTCGGCTGAAGCCCGGCAAGGCGCGCTCAGTCTGCTCAGACAGATCACACGAGCCACCGAAAAACGGTGCTCAGTCCAGTCTTGCGCAGAAGCAAGGCAACCAGGCTAGAGATTTTTTTGTTGTGAATGTTGTTACTACCAACTGAATGGAATCCCATCATGCGTATCCGTCCTGCTCAGCCCGCTGACGCCACCTCGATAGCGAACATTTACAACCAAGGGATTGAGGAGCGAAGCTCGACTTTCGAAACCGCCCCTCGTAAGCCGGAAGACATGCTTGACCGGCTCCAGACGGCTGATCGTTATCCTGTACTGGTGATGCTGGATGACAACGATAATGTCGTGGGCTGGGCGAGTCTCAGCAGTTATCGCCCTCGGTCGTGCTACGACGGCATCGCCGACTTCTCGATCTACATGAGCCGCGAAGTCCGTGGCCAGGGCTTGGGGAAACACCTTCTAGAGGCATTGCTCAAGGAGGCGCAGGCACTGGGGTACTGGAAAGTCCTGTCGCGGATTTTCACCTCGAACCGTGCCAGCCTTGCCTTGTGCGAAGCGTCCGGCTTCCGCCATGTGGGCGTTTACGAGAAACATGCTTGCCTTGAAGGCCGCTGGATTGATTGCGCTATTGTCGAGCGGCTCTTTCCAGAGAATCAGCCGGCAGGGCTCCTCCAAGACGCGGGTGCAAGGGGGGAGCCAGGCGGGCTGAGCGGCTGCTGAGGCTGCGTATCGCACCGCGTCCTTTGATCATTTTAAGCTACCTCCACTCCACGACCACTCCCGACGTCACTGGTCAAATTGAATGCAATTGGCTGGTCAGGTCGAATGCAAATGGGTGGTCAAGTCCATGCAATTACGCAATCAGGTTTCGTGGTTCGGTTAAGGCATGGCGTTCCAGGCCGTAGCTTGGCTTAGCTTAGCAATGCATCGTGCTCAGAAGGCAAGGCCACCCATCTTGACAACATGGTACAACGTTTAGTACATTTGTCGGGTCGGCTTGGCTTAACTAACCCACGATTCACAATCGAGCCGATCTTATCCGCCCGAGCAGGGCGAGGCCTGAACAAACTTCAGGAAGGAAAGTGAAAATGCACGTACTTACTTTTAGCCAGGCTCGCGCCGGCCTAAAGCAGACAATGGATGATGTTTGCCGCGATCATGAACCGGCCATCGTTACCCGCCAGCGCGGCGAGCCTGTGGTAATCCTTTCCCTAGAGGATTACAACGCCATGGAGGAAACTTTGTACCTGTTGGGTACTCAGGAAAACTCCAAGCGCCTACGCGAGTCCATTGCTCTGCACAAAGCCGGGAAAGCCTTTACCAAGGAGATTTCCCTAGATGTCGCAGAACAAGAAGCAGCAGAACAAGACTAAAGCCCGCGAAACCGTCTCCATTTCATTCACAGCCCATGGCTGGGATGATTATCAGCACTGGTGCGAAAACGATCCTGGCAAGCGTCAGGCAATCGATAAGCTCCTCGCCAACATAATGCGCACCCCCTTCGAAGGCATTGGACGCCCCGAGCCGCTTAAAGGCGATCTCACGGGGTACTGGTCCCGTCGCATCGACAAAGAGCACCGTCTTGTGTACTTCTACGAAGAAGATACGCTGACGATTATCGCGTGCCGCTACCATTACGACTGACATGACGCATGAAGACCATTGAGATGATTTCAGCCGGTGGGGTACACCGGCTGTAGCGAGAGGTCCCGCCGATGGGCGAAGGGGCCGTCATGAGTCGTTTCTAGGTCTATGTCCGTCAGCGAGCCTGCCCAGCGGTTCTAGGTTGCTCCCTCCTTGAAGGGCGGCGTCTAGGAATCTGCTCTGCTTTTCTGAGCGATTGCGTAGCAACTCGCGTGCTTCGGCTTCAACCGTGGCCTTGATCTCCCATTTCCGGGTGCGCAATTTGTAGCGACCTTTCATGACGCATCCTCCGATTTATCTCGCCAGTTCTTCAACAAGGCTAAGCTCATCGTTTTGATGAGGTATCTGTATTATGGATGCAATCGAAGCACTGAAAAAAATGGTAGCAGCCCAACACATAGGCCAACTGGCCTTAGCAGCTGCAATCGAAGAGTTAGCAATCTGGATTGAGTCCAATGGCGGAGGCCAAGCGGCCATCCAGGCGCGCGATGCTCTTAAGGCGCTCGATGACTCCTCAGATGTGATAGCAGACCACCTGAAGGTGCTTGCGGGCAATCCAGGCATCCGCCCAGGTACGCCATCGACACCGTAGCCTGTTACTGTGTTAGCGGGGAGCGTGTACCTTGAAAAGCGTTGGGGTTGGATCCGGTGGGTTGCCCATTAGGTCGACGCCACATGTGCATCCAACACAGTGACTTCCTCTGCGGGGCGATTCTCGACCTGCTTCGATTGTAGCGCCTGCTCTGATGAGGTATTGAGGACTTCGCTGTAGCGGTCAGGTTTGGAAATCAGCAGGATGTGATCTTCCTGCTCATGTGCGTCCCCCCACAGTTGATCAACAAGCTCGTTTAGCGCTTCCTGCGTGGGTATGGGCTGGAGGTTTTCAGCGGGCCGAGGATAGGAAACGCAAAGTCCGTAGGCTATAGCGGTTGAGGCTAGACGTTGCCAGAAGAACCTACCTTCTCCGATTTCCTGGTTGTCCGATACGATGACGTTATAGCGTTCAACGATGTAGTTGAAAAAAACGCTCTGGGCAACCTCTCGAACCACGGCCGCATGCCGTGCTTCTGGAGAACGCCATACGAAGCATTGAGCAGCAGCCCGAGGGGTGGGTTGTGGGATTATTGCGGCCTCCACCCGGTTGTAGTAAACCACGGACGCTTCGACATCATTTAACAACGCAATCTCAAACCCTGCGCCATTCATGCTCACTCTCTGGTCTACCCGGATCAGCCGATAGCCGGGCGCCATTGGACATTTGGCGTCAGTGCTAATGTCGGCCAGATGAATGGCGTTGCTGAGCGTCCAGTAAAGCCCGGAGTCGGTAGCGCTTCGGCTCAATTGAGCGGAGACTGCTCGGCAGTCGGGCCGGCTGATCAGTGTATCTAGCATGGCAATCAGTGAACGAATGTCGGTGCCATTGAAGCTACCAAAGACGCATAGGCTAGATCTGAAAATGCGACGAGCAGCGCAGGTTCGGCCCCAAGCAAGATTACTTCTCGGGTCTGATGGTCGAAACTCCTAAGGAAGCGTTTTGCAGCACCAAGAGCCTTGAATCGGCCGGAATCGGCCTCAAATAGACAGCAAGATTTTGCCCTGTACCGTTTTGCCACCATCAGTTAGGCTATCCTCAGACTATGTCGGCCAACCGACGTCTTAAGCGACGTCCGCGGCGATCTTGAGGCGCTATCCAAGGAGCTAGGGATAGCCCGGCCAGCGTGGCCTGTCGGTAGCACTACCCCAGTCACATACGCATTGATGCTGATCACGAGCTGAGCTGAACTGATATGGTCCAATATAGAAACGCCCCTCTGATTGAATTGATCGCTGAGCTCCGTTGGGAAACTCACGTCGGGATGAGCTTTCCGCAAAACGTCCAGCTGCCCGCTGGATTTCAATTCCAGCCGATTCCGTTCTTCACCGTCGATCAGGGCGCTTCTGATAGATTTTTGGCTCGTTTCGCAGAGGCATGCTTTAACGCCGGGGCTGCAAGCAGCGAGCGTCTCGTCCCGCCAGGTCTCCAGACTGCGCCTGGGCAAGTCACCCAGCGCTTCAGAACCGCCCCCTCGTCTCCTGAGCTTTACCAAGCAGGGGCAGGTGTTTTCACTGCGAACGCTATCCCCCCGTACCATTCCTGGTCCAAATTCAAGCCATTCGTCGAGCAAGGAATCGGCGTGTTGCTGGACTCACGGTTGGAAGATGAGGCCCAGAAACCTTTCAACCACGTGTCTTTGCAATACATAGATGCCTTTGGGCCCGAATTGATGAAGGGAATGGCGCCGGGGAAATTCATCACCGATGTGTTGGGTTTGTCAGTCGGATTGCCTCGTGATTTTCAGGCGTTCGTAGATCCCCAGCACAGCCCTTCGGTGCATGTGCAGGTCACTACTGCTTTGACTAACGGGCTGATCCTTTCTTTGTCGGTAGCGGAAGGCGCGGCAAACAACATCCCTAGCGTCATTGCCACCATGAACGTCAGAGCTGCCAAACCCGTAGAACCGTCGGTAGACGAAGTGATGAACGTTCTCAATGCTGCACAAAAAGCGCAGCATCAATTTTTTGAAAGCATGACGGCAGCTATTCGCGACGACTTGGGGGCTCTGTAATCATGTACGATTTTTTCGATAGCAGAGCAGTCATGAGCTCTTCTACAGTTTTGCCGCAAGGTGAGGCGAAGTATTCATTTGGTACTGGAAGCGTTGTGCAAGGCTCAAGGGCTTATCGCACTACCACTCAGATGAATAGCTTTGAGCTTCAGTTTGCACGGGACGCCATTGATGAGTATGGAGAATTTGAAAACGACTGGGACGGTTACGGGGCAAAGCCAATCGATCCGATCACCTTGAGTAATGCGCATGCCGCGGCCTTGGCACTGCTAAGCTCCTGGGAGCTGCCCGCTCCGGATTTGACCCCAAATTCTAACGGCACTATCTCGTTCGAATGGGAGTCTGCCGCTGGTTTTGCACATCTTGAAATCGGAAAGTCTCGCTATGCTTTCTTCATCAAGCTGGAGAGCGGAGATCGCTTTGTGCGAGATGGAGAGGCTTCTTCGGTGGAATCGCTCCTTGCAAAGTTGATTCAGAGCGCTTTATTCCCTAAGCGCCAGCCAACCCCCACCCTTTCGAATGTGAGCTACCCACAAGCGGCATAATCATGGACGATGAAACCATGGCTACTAGCAGTGATTTGCCGCTTGAGCCGCAGAACCAAGTAGATGAGCGCCCGCCGTTACCTTCTCAAATCGCGGATGAGGAAGTGATTCTTCGAGCCCTGAAAACACCCGCGCACTACGATTTCAAACGGTTCAAGCTGAAGCATTCGGCGTATCGCCCGCGACCTGGAACGACTATCTTATCGGTAGCCAGAGGTATGGCTGGGCCGGACGAATGCCGGCGGAATATCAAGATGCATGACGCCAATAATCAGTACATTGGCTTCGGCGCTATCTATGCCCGATCGATTCGTGATGTCGGCTCGACAGTTTGTGATGCGCCGGACGACTACTATAGTCACGCTCACATTGAGCATCCTGTCCCAGCACCGATACAGGATGAGCCTCAATTTGCGGCAATCAACGAAGCTTATTTGCCTCGACTAAAAAGACTGGCAGAAAGGACAGCCGTATACCTTGATCCGGCGGTTGAAGATGAGAGATGGCAGGGTCCAGCGGAGCTCAACCCCCCTGACCCATCATGATTCAGATGATGAGTTTTAGTCATTCATCCTGGGGGCTACCCCCAGTCTTGCCTCCACGTTTTGCCGGCATCCTAGGCACGCAGTAGCGCTAAGGCTCTCCCTACGTAGCACTCAGGCCACACAAAAAGTACCCCTCTTACCTTCCGTTTGCATTGCTGGGGACTAGGCAATCACATTCGGTTTCACCAGGCGTTCGCACATGGACGACATCCAGCAGCAAATCGAACAATTGAAGAGCGTCGTCGACACCGCCCGCCAGGAGATCGAACTAGCGGTAATGTTCCACGAGACATGGCGGCCTGCGGCGTATGACTCCTGCCTTCATGCCCGCATCGGCACTTCCTATGCGGCGCATGCTTTTCAGATCATTCGGCTGTCTCTGCGTCGTGAGTTATTGCTAGCGCTGACCCGGGTATGGGATACCAATAAAAAGGCTGTGAGGATGAGCCTAATCGCGAGCCGTCTGAGAAACAGGAAATTTTTTGAAGCGTTAGTTGAGTGTCGGGCCCGAAGCAGTGGTCTTTACTCGATGCTCGAACAGATGGATGAAGCACTCAGGCTAAAACGGGATCAGGTGTTGCTCTTGATCGACAAGTACCTCGAAAACGGCACGGCCTCCGAGGTCCTGAATAAGTTAAGGACCGTACGCCACGAGCATCTGGCGCATCGGCAATTGCCAACGTTACCGATAGCAGTAGGGGCATCGGATACTCTAGAGCAACAGGCCGAGGAGGGTGGGCAGATTTTGTGGGCGACCGACGACGAGATTGAGCAGTTTTATCAAGACAATCTCGAAATCATCCGCCTCCTGCTGAGTTTGGTGCAAGGTATGGCCTTCGACCTATCAGACGCCACCACCGTCTACATGCATCACGCAAAGTACTTTTGGGCTTCTGCACGCGGTGAGCGTACTCAGGGGCATCCGGATTATCATCCGCTGCCCAGTTAGGACAAATCGCTTGGTGGCTAGGGTGGTGCAGATCCGCTCGGGAAATGCCAATTTATCTGTCCATATTCACGGAAGATTCCAATTATTTTGTGAAATTGATTATGGGGAGCTCACAGAAAAGGTGGAATTTTGCAGGCGTTTGCTAGACGGGCGTTGCCATCTACTCTGTGAGCCTACACAGGTGAACAAAAAAGCCCTGGCCATTGGCCGGGGCTTTTTATTGGGTGCTCGCTGACATCGCAGCCTCCCCGTCAGGACGACAGGGCCGACTCAGTCCAGCATGAGGATGTCTGTTGCAGGAATGCCGGGTACGTTGGCCAGCAGGAAATCCCGCACCCGCTCCAACAGGTAATGCTCAGGGTTGCGCTGCGACCAGATCAGGTAATAGCTGTCCCCCGTGCGCACCGCCGTGCGAATCGGCAGCACGAGTGATCCATCCTTCAACTGCGTACCCACTAGCGCCAGGTCGCCAATGGAGACACCATGGCCTCCCGCGGCGGCGGTCATGCCCAGCTCCAGCGTGTCGAAGCGTTTGCCTTCGTTCCAGTCTACCGCATCACCCTCCCCTTGCCGTTCCAGCCATCGCCGCCAGTCGCGACAGTCCCGTGATGGGTGGATGAGTTCGGCTAGCGCCAGGTGTTCGATGCTCCAAGGTCCCTTGCCGTAGACCGACGGGGCGCAAACAGGTACCAGCCACTCATCGAACAGCTTGATGAAATTCCAATCCTTGGGGAAGTCGCCGTTGCTCAGCAACACCGCGCAGTCGAAGGGTTCATTGCGAAAGTCCACGGTATCCAGGTCCATCCAGGCGCTCGTCAGCTGCACCCGGTCAGTGACATTGGCAGCCTGGAAGCTTTCCAGTGCTTGCATCAGCCATCGCATGGTTACCGTGGATGGTGCTTTCACGCGCAAGGTTCCCTTGGGCCGGCGGGCCGTGGCGCAGGCGTTTTCTATGGCGTTGAAGCTGCGTTCGAGCTCATGGGCCAGTAGCCGGCCGGTATCGGTCAGGGCCAGTTTGGGGCCCTTGCGTTCGAACAGCGGAGCGCCCAAATGGTCCTCCAGCGTCTTCACGTGACGGCTTACTGCACTTTGAGTAATGCACAGGTTTTGCGCAGCCACAGTGAACGATCCATAGCGCGCCGCAACTTCAAAGGCTCGTAGGGCATACAGCGGAGGAAGCCGCGAGGTCATGACACTTTCCTTAACCATGATTTTTGCTCATGCAACCCGAACACTTTATCCGTTTTTCAACGTTATGCCCGTACCCATACTCTGATCTGCTCCAAGGTATGCCCCACCCACTTCAGGAGAAAGGAGGTGACCTGGACTGCCAATGGATCAAGAGAACGAAGACATGCCAAACACCAACATTGATGAGCTGCTGGCCGCGAGCATAAACAGTGGGGGATTGAGTCAGGAACAGATCGCGCAAATCCTGCACTTCAGAATCTTCGGCAACAGGTCCGGTTTCCTGCACTTGCAAGGCCTGCCAATCGGCCACATCCCTGCCACCCCTACCAGCCGCGAAGCGCTTGCCAAACCAGACGATGCCAGCGAAAAGTGTCTCCTGCAAGCAACCGCGTTGCTGGGCCAGGCCATTGGATATCCACAGGAGTCCAATGGCGCCATCATCAACAATTTCTTTCCCCACCAGGCCCAGTCCAAGGCAGCAAGCTCGGACAGCTACGACACCGAACTGGACCTGCACACCGAGAACGCCTTTCACGCGGTGTTACCCGATTACTTGCTGCTTCTGTGCCTGCGCCAAGACCCCCTGGGTGAGGCAATTACCTACGTGACGTCCATCGACGCCATGCTCGAACACTTGTCCAACGATGACGTGGCTTACTTCTTTAACCAGAAGTACAACTTCCTCTCGGACTATAGCGCCACCTCCAAGAATTGCCGGTTGGATATCAACAAGCATCAGTCGGTACTGTACGGCGACCCCGATTCGCCCTACTTCCGTTTCGACCCTCAGTTCATGGTCGCGCCCGCGCCCGAAGCCCAGGCCAGGCTGAACCATCTCAACAACATTGCGTGGGCGGTCAAACAACCAGTGAAGTTATCCACTGGCGACCTGCTGGTCATCGACAACCGCAAGACGGCCCACGCGCGCAGCCCCTTCACCGCCCTGCTCGACGGCAGCGACCGCTGGATTCAGCGCACCTTCGCCATCACCGGGCAGCACTATTACACCGAAATGCTGGGCAAGAACCAGCGTGTCTATGACCTGGTAGCTGAACTATGAGCACAACCTATCTCTCCTTTGCCTTGGCCGTATTGTTATTGATCGCTTCGCCAGGGCCGATCGTGGCCATGGTGGTTGCCGACGCGCGCCGAGCCTGGCCGGCATGGACCATCGCTGGCGGCGTGGTTTCGGCGCAGGTGTTGTTGATCTGTGCACTGGTGGCTATCTACACCACGTTGCACATCAACGCCGCCGTACTCAATTGGGGGCAGATCCTGGGGGGCGTCTACCTGGCATGGCTGGGGGGCAATGCGCTGGTGAACGCTTCGTCCGAGTCAGCCCAGTCGGGGAGTGGCCGTTACGGTTTCTGGAAAACCATGGGGGTCGGGCTTTCCAACCCCAAGGACATTTTGTTTTTCCTGGCCTTCCTGCCCGGCTTCATCTCGCCCCACGAGCCATTTACTGTGCAGGCCATGGTGCTGATTCTGATCTGGGCCGCCATCGACATTTCCATCCTCATAGCCTACAGCCTGTTGTCACGCCGCCTGGACCGGTACCGCCGGGTTCGCCGCCTGCTCGATGCCGCCCCTGGCATCGTTCTGCTGGCGCTGGGCCTGCTGTCTTTTTCGTTGGGTGTGTTCCGCGTATTCCAGTAGGCATCACGGTCGAAGCAGGCGGCCTTGCTCATCCATGCACACCTGCAACAGATAGTCCCATACCACGCGCAACCGCACTGACTTGTGCAGCTCGCGGCGGGTACTCATCCAGTAGCTGCGCTGGATGGTTTCCCCGGGGAGTAGCCTGACCAGATCGGGGTCGTCGGCGGCCATGTAATTGGGGAGCACGGCGATGCCCAGCCCGGCCTTGGCCGCCTGCTGCTGGGCGATCACGCTGGTGCTGCGAAACACCACGTTGGGGGTTCTGCAAAAGCTGTTCAAGAACAGCAGTTCCTGGCTGAACAACAGGTCGTCCACATAACCGATCCACGCATGAGCGGCCAGGTCATCGCGGCCGTTCAGCACCGGTGAGCGTTGCAGATACGCAGGGCTTGCATAAAGGGCCAGACGGTAATCGGTGAGCTTGCGGGTTATCAACAGGTCGGCAGCAGGCCGGTCGAGGTGGATACTGATCTCCGCCTCGCGGTTGAGGATGCTGACGAAGCGCGGCACCGCCACCAGTTCTACTTCCAGCCCCGGGTAGCGCGCGAACAAGCCGCCCAGCCGCGAGGTCAGGAACATGATGCCGATCCCCTCGGTGACCCCGAGGCGAATCTTGCCCAGCGGCATCATGGGTTGGGTCATTTCCTCTTGCGCTAACAGCGCCACGTTCTCCATGGCCTCGGCATGCTTGAGCAACGCCTGGCCTGCCGGCGTCAATTCGTAACCCTGTGCGTGCTGCACGAACAGCGCGTTACCCAAGCTGTGCTCGATGGACTCGATATGACGCGCCACCGTGCTGTGGGTGGTGTTGAGCCGCTTGGCGGCGGTGAGCAGGCGCCCGCTGCGATGCAGTTCGAGGAAAAAGCGCAGGTCGTTCCAGTCGAACATTGAGGGTCCTTGTAAACAGGTCAAACACCTATTGTTCAAAAACGCACAGCCGGTGGGCGAAAACGGGTGTTTTCATCTCGAAGCTAATCAATACCATGAGGTAAGACAAGAAGAAAAAAACGGCGCGAGGTTCCCCATGCCATCAGCTCCACGCACATTCGACTACGTGATAGTCGGTGCCGGCCCCGCAGGTTGCCTGCTGGCCAATCGACTTTCTGCCAACCCCGATGTCTCGGTTCTGCTGCTTGAAGCCGGCGGCCAGGACAACTACCCCTGGATTCACATTCCCGTGGGCTACCTGTTCTGCATTGGTAACCCGCGCACCGACTGGTGCTTCAAGACCGAAGCGCAACCCGGCCTCAAAGGCCGCTCGCTGAGTTACCCGCGGGGCAAGGTGCTGGGTGGCTGTTCGTCCATCAATGGCATGATCTACATGCGCGGGCAGGCCGCCGATTACGACGGCTGGGCGGCTCAGGGCAATTCAGGCTGGGGCTGGAAAGACGTGTTGCCGCTGTTCCGCCAGAGTGAGAACCACTATGCCGGCGATTCCGCAGTCCATGGCGGCAAAGGCGAGTGGCGCGTGGAGCTGCAGCGCTACCGTTGGCCGATCCTGGATGCGTTTCGCAGTGCCGCGTCCCAATGTGGTATCGAGAGCGTGGATGACTTCAATACTGGGGATAATCAGGGCTGTGGATACTTTCAGGTCAATCAGCGCTCCGGCATCCGCTGGAATTCGGCCAAGGCGTTTCTGCGCCCAGTTCTGAAGCGTCCGAATCTTACTGTGTCGAGCGGCGTGCAGGTGGACCGCGTGGTTGTGGATAACGGCAGAGCCACGGCTGTTCACGCCCGTCGTGAAGGGCGCGATGAGTTATTCACAGCCCGCCAGGAAATTGTCCTGTGCGCCGGCGCCATTGGCTCGCCCGGTATCCTGCAGCGGTCGGGCATTGGCCCTCGACCGCTGTTGGAGCGCCTGGGGATAACGGTTCTGCATGAATTGCCGGGTGTGGGCGGTAACTTGCAGGACCATTTGCAGTTGCGGCTTATCTACAAGGTCAACAATACCCGTACCCTCAACCAGGTCGCCAACAGCTTATGGGGAAAAATGGGCATGGGCCTGCGCTACCTGTACGACCGCAGCGGGCCTCTGGCCATGGCGCCGAGCCAGTTGGGGGCGTTCATCAAGTCTGATCCGCAGCAGCCCAGTGCCAACCTCGAATACCACGTGCAGCCCTTGTCGCTGGAGCGTTTCGGTGAACCCCTGCATGGCTTCCCGGCGTTCACCGCGTCTGTCTGCAACCTGCGCCCCAAAAGTCGTGGGCGTGTGGATATCCGCTCATCCAACCCGGACGACGCCCCGATCATCGACCCCAATTACCTCAGCGACCCGGAAGACTTGCGGGTAGCCGCCCAGGCCATTCGGCTGACCCGACGAATTGTCGAGGCCCCTGCCCTGCGTGTGTTCAGCCCCGAGGAATACCTGCCCGGTGCCGCGCTGGAAAGCGAAGAGCAGTTGCATGAGGCTGCAAGTGCCATTGGTACGACTATATTTCACCCGGTGGGTACCTGCCGGATGGGCAATGGCCCTCAGGACGTGGTGGACGCCACCTTGCGGGTACACGGTATCGACGGCTTGCGGGTAGTCGACGCCTCGATCATGCCCGAGATCGTGTCGGGCAATACCTGTACACCGACATTGATGATCGCTGAAAAGGCAGCGCAGATGATCCTGCAAGGCACGCCCCGGCTGGCGGAAAAGAATCGGCAACAGGCGCTGCCCGTCACCTGACGGGCAGTGAACGGCGGTGGTCGCAGCAGTCAGCGGCCGTCGGCAGTGGACAACAACAATAATCACTGTGCCCACAGGGCCTGAAGGACATAGACACATGGCGGACTACATCCAGCAACAGGGTGCGGGCGTTACGCCCACTACAGCAAGCGAAGACCGGAAGATCATCTTTGCCTCATCCCTGGGAACGGTTTTCGAGTGGTACGACTTTTTCCTCTATGGCGCCCTGGCCGCCGTCATCAGCAAGCAATTCTTTGCCGGGGTCAATGAAACCACCGCGTTCATCTTCGCCCTGATGGCCTTTGCCGCTGGATTCCTGGTGCGGCCCTTCGGTGCCTTGGTGTTCGGCCGCCTGGGTGACATGATCGGCCGCAAGTACACCTTCCTCATGACCATTGTGCTGATGGGCCTTTCCACGTTCGCGGTGGGCCTGCTGCCGACTTACGGCACCATTGGCATCGCGGCCCCCGTTACGCTGGTGTGCCTGCGTATGCTCCAGGGGCTGGCGCTGGGCGGTGAATACGGTGGCGCCGCCACTTACGTGGCCGAACACGCACCGGCTGACAAACGCGGCCTGCACACTGGCTGGATTCAGTCCACGGCCACCCTGGGGCTGCTGTTGTCATTGCTGGTGGTGCTGGTATGTCGTTACCTCACCGGCGACGCCTTCGAGACCTGGGGCTGGCGCCTGCCGTTCCTGCTGTCGATTGTGCTGTTGATCGTCTCGACCTGGATTCGCATGAGCCTGCATGAGTCGCCTACCTTCGCCCGCATGAAGGCCGAGGGCAAAACCAGCAAATCACCTATCAAGGAGTCGTTCGGTTCGTGGCAGAACCTGAAGATCGTGCTGATCGCCCTGTTCAGCATCAACGCCGGGCAGGCGGTGACGTTTTACTGCGCGCAGTTCTACGTGCTGTTCTTCATGACCCAGATGCTCAAGATGGACCCGGCCCAGGCCAACAGCCTGCTGATCATCAGCGTAATCATCGGGGCACCGTTCTTCGTGATCTGCGGCTGGCTATCAGACCGTATCGGGCGCAAGCCTATTCTCATGGTCGGCCTGCTGCTGGCTACCCTGCTCTACTTCCCCTTGTTCAAAGGCCTGAGTCACTACGCCAACCCACAGATCGACCAGGCCAGCCGTCAGGCGCCGGTCACCGTCATGGCCGACCCGGCCGGCTGCACCTTCCAGTTCGACCCGGTGGGCAAGGCACGTTTCGACAGCCCTTGTGACAAGGTCAAGACTTTGCTGGTAAAAGCGGGTGTGCCCTATGCCTCTGCTGGCGCTGATCCGGCCAACCCGGTGGTGGTGACCATTGGCGACAAGCGTATCGACGGCTATGACGAGGTGGCCCTGCGTGCCGCAATCACAAGCGCGGGTTACCCGGCCAAGGCGGACCCTAGCCTGGTGAACCAACCCATGGTGGTACTGCTGATCGTGGCGATGATTCTGATCGCTACCATGACCTATGGGCCGCTGGCTGCCGTGATGGTGGAGCTGTTTCCCACGCGCATCCGCTACACGTCGCTATCGCTGCCCTACCACATTGGCAATGGCTGGTTTGGCGGGTTTCTGCCCACCGTATCGTTCGCGTTGGTGGTGTATACCGGGGATATCTTCTATGGGCTCTGGTACCCGGTACTGGTGACTGGGGTAAGCCTGGTGGTCGGCCTGCTGTGCCTCAAGGAGACCCGCGGCGTGGACCTTGATCACGTATAGGCGAGGGTAATGCCTCTCAACTCATGGCGTCCCGGGCAGGCCCCCGGTCCCACAGGGGACCGCTGAAATACTGCCCGGCGCAGCACCGTTGGCAGGCGTAAAAAAACCGGCAATCAAGGCCGGTTTTTTTATGCTTCAAAAAACTTATGCACGTTTACCATGACTCCATAGCGTGCAGAAATAAGCTTTTAAATTAACTACTTACGAACGATTTTGGAAAAAGATCCAAATACTGTACACAAGTTATCCACAGATCAGCCGATGGCCGGCGTCTCTTCCACTTCAGGGTTTTCGGGCAATGAACCGAGCGCCCGCTGGGTCTGCTCGTTCCAGGCCGCGACCCGGTCATTCAGCTCGGCGATTGCCCGTGGCCCCGTGCCGTTGGCGTACATGGGTTCACCGATCACTACCTCGATGGTACCGGCACGCTTGCCCCAGCCTTCTTTCGGCCAGAACTTGCCCGCGTTGTGGGCGATGGGCAGCACGGGCAGCTCGGCGTTGACCGCCAGCGCCGCGCCGCTGCGCGAGAACTTGCCGATCTTGCCAAACGGCACGCGGGTGCCTTCCGGGAAAATCAGCACCCAGACGTTGTCCTTGAGCAGCTCGTCGCCTTTGCTGGCCACGACCTTCAGGGCTGCCTTGGGGTTTTCCCGGTCAATGGCGATAGGCCGCAGCATGGCCATCGCCCAGCCGAAGAATGGCACGTACAGCAGTTCGCGCTTGAGCACCTGGCTCAAGGGCTGGAAATAGGCAGAGAGGAAAAAGGTTTCCCATGTGCTCTGGTGGTTGGAAACGATCACGCAACGGCGCTCCGGCACGTTTTCGGCACCCGTCACCTTTACCTGGATATTGAGAATGCTGCGGGTCAGCAGAATCGCAAAACGGCACCAGTACACGTTGATGAAACGGTAACGGGCCGGGAATGACAGGAAAGGAGCAACGAAGAAGCTCAAGGTGCACCACAGCAGCGAGCTGGTGCCCAGCAACAAGTAGAAGACGAAAATTCTGATCGCCTGCAGTGTCGACATAGCGGCTTGTACCATTGCGGGCGAACCCGCCTGTTGAAAGCGCGCACCTGAATCGACCCAACCGCGCCAGCCACCGGGGTGGCGCGGCACGGCTCAAGGATTCAGAGGCGCCCTAGGTGTGGATAAGTGCTCTGGCTACAGCAGCCAGATCATCGAAAATCAACGTCCCCTCGGGCAAAGCCTTCGCCAGAGTCTTGGGGCCTTTCCCGGTTTTCACCAGAACAGGCTGAGAGTCGACGGCCAGCGCAGCCTCCAGGTCACCCATACTATCGCCAACGAACCACAACCCGGCCAAGTCGGCCTGATAGTGAGCCGCGATGGCCTTGAGCATGCCGGGGCGTGGCTTGCGACAGTCGCAGCCAGCATCCGGGCCATGGGGACAATAGACGATCAGCCCGACTTCGCCACCCTGCTCGGCCACCAGCGTGCGCAAGCGCGCATGCATGGCGTCCAGGGTAGCCAGGTCATAGTAACCGCGAGCGATGCCCGACTGGTTGGTTGCCACGGCAACCGTCCAGCCGGCCTTGCTCAACTGCGCGATGGCATCGATGGATCCGGGGATTGGAATCCATTCCTGCACCGACTTGATGTAAGCGTCGGAGTCTTCATTGATGACCCCGTCGCGGTCCAGTATCACCAGCTTCAAGGCTTACCCCAGCAACGAGATGTCGGCGACGCCCAGGAACAACCCACGCAGGCGCGACAGCAAGGCGTAGCGGTTGGCACGGACCTTGGGGTCTTCGGCGTTGACCATCACGGCCTCGAAAAACGCATCCACCGGTTCGCGCAGGGCGGCCAGGCGGGCGAGCGATTCGCGGTACTGACGGTTGGCCGCCATCGGGTGCACAGCCTGGTCGGCCTGCTGGATGGCGGAGTACAGCGAGAACTCGTTGGCGTTGTCGAAGTACTTGGGTTCCACGGTAGTGGCAACCGAGCCTTCAGCCTTGCTCAGCAGGTTCGACACACGCTTGTTCACCGCGGCCAGGGCGGCGGCTTCCGGCAGCTTGCGGAACGCCTGGACAGCCTGCACGCGCTGGTCGAAATCCAGTGCCGAACCCGGCTTCAGGGCACGTACCGACAGGTAGGTGGCGACGTCGGTGCCTTCGTCTTCGTAGCGCGCGCGCAGGCGGTCGAAGATGAAGTCCAGCACCTGCTCGGCGAGGCCGGCGGCCTTGACGTTGGCACCGAATGCGGACACGGCGAACGCCACGGCCGTGGTCAGGTCCAGGTCCAGCTGCTTGTCGATCAGGATCCGCAGGATACCCAGTGCCGCGCGACGCAGCGCGTAGGGGTCCTTGCTACCGGTGGGTAGCATGCCGATGCCGAAGATACCCACCAGGGTGTCCAGCTTGTCGGCGATAGCCACGGCCGCACCGGTCAGGGTGGTTGGCAGTTCGGCGCCAGCGCCGCGTGGCATGTATTGTTCGTTCAGGGCCAGGGCGACGTCGTCCGGCTCACCGTCATTGAGCGCGTAGTAGTAACCGGCGACACCTTGCATCTCCGGGAACTCGCCGACCATCTCGGTGGCCAGGTCGCATTTGGACAGCAGGCCGGCACGGGCGGCACGCTGGGCGTCGCCGCCGATCAGCGGCGCGATGTAGGCCGCCAGCCTGGAAACACGCACGGCCTTGTCGTAGACGCTGCCCAGCTGAGCCTGGAACACCACGTTCTTGAGGCGCTCGTTGAAGCTTTCCAGCGGCTGCTTCTTGTCCTGCTTGAAGAAGAACTCGGCGTCGGTCAGGCGCGGGCGCACGACTTTCTCGTTGCCCAGCACGATCTGGCTCGGGTCCTTGCTCTCGACGTTGGCCACGGTGATGAAGCGCGGCAACAGCTTGCCGTCCACATCCAGCAGGCAGAAGTACTTCTGGTTGTCCTGCATGGTGGTGATCAGGGCTTCCTGCGGCACTTCCAGGAAGCGCTCTTCGAAAGAGCACACCAGCGGCACTGGCCACTCCACCAGCGCGGCAACCTCTTCCAGCAAGGCCGGCGGCACGATGGCGGTGCCTTCCTGCTGCATGGCCAGCTCGGCGGTGCGCTTGCTGATGATGTCGCGACGCTCGTTGCCGTCAGCCAGCACGTAAGCCTTGCGCAGGTCTTCGGCGTAGTTGGCCGGCGAAGTGATGCGCACGTCTTCAGGGTGGTGGAAGCGGTGGCCACGCGAATCGCGGCCGGCTCTCTGGGCCAGGATGGTGCAATCCACCACCTGGTCACCCAGCAGCATCACCAGCCACTGGGTTGGGCGGACGAATTCTTCCTTGCGCGCACCCCAGCGCATGCGCTTGGGAATCGGCAGGTCGTTGAGCGAGTCTTCGACGATGGTCGGCAGCAGGCTGGCGGTCGGCTTGCCGATGATGCGCTGGCTGAAGCGCAGCTTCGGGCCGCTCTGGTCGATTTCGGCCAGGTCCACGCCGCACTTCTTGGCAAAGCCCAGGGCTGCCTGGGTAGGGTTGCCTTCAGCGTCGAAGGCCGCCTGGCGTGGCGGGCCGTCGAGGTTGATGCTGCGGTCGGGCTGCTGGGTGTCCAGGCCGCTGATCAGCACGGCCAGGCGGCGTGGAGCCGCGTAGTAGCGCTTGGCGGTGTAGTTCAGGCCGGCAGCCTGCAGGCCTTTCTCGATACCGCTCAGGAAGGCTTCGCCCAGGGTGTTCAGGGCCTTGGGTGGCAGCTCTTCGGTGCCCAGTTCAACCAGGAAATCTTGAGCACTCATTGTGCAGCCTCCAGCTTAGCCAACACTTCATCACGCAGATCAGGGGACGCCATGGGGAAGCCCAGCTTGGCGCGAGCTTGCAGGTAGCTCTGGGCCACGGCACGGGCCAGGGTACGCACGCGCAGAATGTATTGCTGGCGGGCGGTCACCGAGATGGCGCGGCGCGCGTCGAGCAGGTTGAAGGTGTGCGATGCCTTGAGGACCATTTCATAGGTCGGCAGCGGCAGCTCCAGCTCGATCAGGCGGTTGGCTTCGCTTTCGTAGAAATCGAACAGTTCGAACAGCTTCTCGACGTTGGCGTGCTCGAAGTTGTAGGTCGATTGCTCCACTTCGTTCTGGTGGAACACATCGCCATAGGTGACCTTGCCGAACGGGCCGTCGGTCCAGACCAGATCGTAGACCGAGTCCACGCCCTGCAGGTACATGGCCAGGCGCTCCAGGCCATAGGTGATTTCACCAGTGACCGGGTAGCACTCGATGCCGCCCACTTGCTGGAAGTAGGTGAATTGGGTGACTTCCATGCCGTTGAGCCAGATTTCCCAACCCAGGCCCCAAGCGCCCAGGGTAGGCGATTCCCAGTTGTCCTCGACAAAGCGGATATCGTGGACCAGCGGGTCCAGGCCGATGCGCTTGAGCGAGCCCAGGTAAAGCTCCTGGAAGTTCTCCGGGTTCGGCTTGAGCACCACCTGGAACTGGTAGTAGTGCTGCAGGCGGTTGGGGTTCTCGCCGTAGCGGCCGTCACCAGGGCGGCGGCTTGGCTGCACGTAGGCGGCGTTCCAGGTTTCCGGGCCGACGGCGCGCAGGAACGTGGCGGTATGGAAAGTGCCGGCGCCTACTTCCATATCGTAGGGCTGAAGCACCACACAACCTTGCTCGGCCCAGTATTGCTGGAGCGCGAGGATCAAGTCTTGGAAGGTACGCACGGCTGGCGTAGGCTGGCTCACGAAATTCACCTGTTTCTAGGGCTGCGAATATAAAGAGCGGGAGTATACCCCGATTCGCCCTGACCTCTACCCTTGGAGCCTTATGCCACGCTGCTTTTGGTGCACGGACGAGCCGATCTACCAGGCTTATCACGACGAGGAATGGGGGGTTGAGCTACGTGACCCCGCTCGTCTTTTCGAATTGCTGTTGCTGGAAGGCTGCCAGGCCGGGTTGTCGTGGATCACCGTGCTGAAGAAGCGTGAGCACTACCGCAAGGTGATGTTCGGCTTTGACCCAGAGCGGTTGGCGCGCATGACCGACGAGGAAGTGGAGGAGCGCATGCTGGACCCGGGCATTATCCGCAACCGCCTGAAGATCAAGGCCGCGCGGCAGAACGCCCAGGCCTGGCTCAAGCTTGAAGACCCGGCCGCCTTCCTGTGGTCGTTCGTCGGCGGTACGCCGAAAATCAACCATTTTCCCGACCGCAGCCACATCCCCACCCAGACGCCAGAGGCCGAAGCCATGAGCAAGGCGCTGAAGAAGGCCGGCTTCACGTTCGTTGGCCCCACCATTTGCTACGCCTTCATGCAGGCCTCGGGCATGGTCATGGACCATACCCGGGATTGTGATCGCTACGCCGCTCTGGCCCGCTGACGGTTACAATGGCGGCTTGCTGAAAGAGGAGTGGTCTGTGGATAAGTTCAAAGGCGCCTTGATGGTCGGCGCCCTGCGGTTGTTTGCCTTACTGCCATGGCGTGCGGTTGAAGCGGTGGGCGCGGCCATCGGCTGGTTGACCTGGAAGCTGCCGAACCGCTCGCGCGAGGTGGTACGCATCAACCTGGCCAAATGTTTTCCGGAACTGGATGCCGCGGCGCACGAGCGCCTGGTAGGCCAGAGCATGATGGACATCGGCAAGAGCCTGACCGAAAGCGCCTGCGCGTGGATCTGGCCCGCCGAGAAATCACTCAAACTGGTGCGCGAAGTGCAGGGCCTGGAAGTGCTGGAACAGGCGCTGGCATCGGGCAAGGGCGTGGTGGGCATCACCAGCCACCTGGGCAACTGGGAAGTGCTGAACCACTTCTACTGCATGCAGTGCAAACCGATCATTTTCTACCGCCCGCCCAAGCTCAAGGCAGTGGATGAACTGTTGCAGAAGCAGCGCGTGCAACTGGGCAACCGCGTGGCGGCGTCCACCAAGGAAGGCATCCTCAGTGTCATCAAGGAAGTGCGCAAGGGCGGCCAGGTAGGTATCCCGGCCGACCCGGAGCCGGCCGAGTCGGCGGGCCTGTTCGTGCCGTTCCTCGGTACCCAGGCACTGACCAGCAAGTTCGTGCCCAACATGCTGGCCGGTGGCAAGGCGGTGGGCGTGTTCCTGCATGCCCTGCGGCTGCCGGACGGTTCGGGGTTCAAGGTGATTCTGGAAGCGGCGCCCGAGGCCATGTACAGCACCGATACCGAGACCTCGGTGGCGGCGATGAGCGAAGTCATCGCCAAATATGTACGGGCCTACCCCAGCCAATACATGTGGAGCATGAAGCGCTTCAAGAAGCGTCCTGCCGGTGAGGATCGCTGGTACTAAGGGGCCCTCCCCTGTGGGACCGGACGAAGCTCGGGAAGAAAGCACCGCGGTTTAACAAACAGACCGCGATGGTCCTTTCCCGAGCTTCGCCCGGTCCCACAGGGGCAGGTGTCAAGCGGTGCGATCCAGCTTTTTCAGGAACACGGTCATTTCCTTCTCGGCCTGTTTGTCGCCATGGGCCTGCGCCGCCGTTATCCCCTGCTGCCACGCCGCCCTGGCGCCCGCCGCATCACCCTGCCCCTGCAACGCTTTTCCCAACAGCTTCCACGCCGCCGAGTACTTGGGGTCTTGTTCCACGCAACGGGCCAGGTGCTGCGCCGCCTTGGCAGGCTCGCCCAGATCCAGGTAACCCTTGCCCAGCCCAAAGCGCAGCAGTGCGTTATCCACACCCTTGGCCAGCATCTTTTCCAATGAATCGAGCACGCGGCATTCCTTCTAGAAAAACGTCAGGCCTACGTGGAACAGTTTCTCCACGTCACGAATGTACTTTTTATCCACAACGAACAGGATCACGTGGTCCCCCGCCTCGATGACGGTCGTACCCCGGGCGATGATCACTTCCTCGTCGCGGATGATGGCGCCAATGGTAGTACCGGAGGGCAAGGCAATGTTTTCCACAGCCCTGCCCACTACCTTGCTGGAGCGCGCGTCGCCATGGGCCACGGCTTCGATCGCTTCGGCGGCGCCCCGGCGCAGGGAGTGCACACTGACGATGTCACCCCGACGCACGTGGGCCAGCAGCGTGCCGATGGTGGCCAACTGTGGGCTGATGGCGATATCGATCTCACCGCCCTGAACCAGGTCCACGTAGGCCGGGTTGTTGATGATGGTCATCACCTTGCGTGCGCCCAGGCGCTTGGCCAGCAGCGACGACATGATGTTGGCCTCGTCATCGTTGGTCAGGGCCAGGAAGATGTCTGCCTGGGCGATATTCTCTTCCACCATCAGGTCGCGGTCCGAGGCGCTACCTTGCAGGATCACCGTGCTGTTGAGGGTGTCGGACAGGTGCCGGCAGCGCGCCGGGCTCATCTCGATGATCTTCACCTGATAGCGGCTCTCGATGGCTTCGGCGAGGCGCTCGCCAATCTGCCCTCCCCCGGCGATCACCACACGCTTGTTGCGTTCGTCCACCCCCCGCAGTTCGCCCATTACCGCGCGAATGTCCTGCTTGGCGGCGATGAAGAACACCTCGTCATCGGCCTCCACCACGGTGTCACCGCGCGGGAGAATGGCGCGGTCGCGACGGAAGATAGCCGCCACGCGGGTCTCGACGTTAGGCATGTGCTCGCGGATCTGGCGCAGTTGCTGGCCCACCAGAGGTCCGCCGTAGAAGGCTTTCACTGCCACCAATTGCGCTTTGCCGCCGGCGAAATCGATCACTTGCAAGGCGCCGGGTATTTCGATCAGGCGCTTGATGTAATGGGTCACCACCTGCTCGGGGCTGATCAGCACATCCACCGGAATGGCTTCATTGGCGAACAGCGCGTCGCGGGTCAGGTAGGCGGCCGAGCGCACCCGCGCGATCTTGGTGGGCGTGTGGTACAGGGTATGCGCCACCTGGCAGGCGACCATGTTGGTCTCGTCGCTGTTGGTCACTGCCACCAGCATGTCGGCGTCTTCGGCACCGGCCTTGAGCAGCACCGTGGGGAACGAGGCGTGGCCCTGCACGGTGCGGATATCCAGGCGGTCACCCAGGCTGCGCAGGCGCTCGCCATCGGTGTCTACCACGGTGATGTCGTTGGCCTCGCCGGCCAGATGTTCGGCCAGGGTGCCGCCGACCTGGCCGGCCCCCAGGATGATGATCTTCATCCGTTACTCCTGTCAGCTCGGGCGGTGCGCCGCGATCTTGATCAGCTTGGCATAGTAGAAGCCATCGTGGCCGCCTTCCTGCGCCAGCAGCTGGCGGCCGTGGGGCTGCTTGATCCCGGCCGCGGTGGCCAGGTCCAGCTCGCGAGCGCCGGGGGTGCGGGCCAGGAAAGCCTCGATCACCTCGGTGTTTTCGGTGGGCAGGGTCGAGCAGGTGGCATAGAGCAGCACGCCCCCCACTTCCAAGGTGGGCCACAGTGCGTCCAGCAGCTCGCCCTGGAGGCTGGCCAGGGCCTGAATGTCATCGGGCTGTCGAGTCAGCTTGATGTCGGGGTGGCGCCGGATCACGCCGGTGGCCGAGCATGGTGCGTCCAGCAGGATGCGCTGGAAGCCTTGGCCGTCCCACCATTCGCCGGTGTTGCGAGCGTCACAGGCGATGAGCTGGGCGTCGAGCTTGAGGCGGTCGAGATTTTCGCGAACCCGTACCAGGCGTTTGGCCTCAAGGTCGATGGCCACCACGCCCTTGAGCGCAGGCTCGGCTTCCAGCAGGTGGCAGGTCTTGCCGCCTGGGGCGCAACAGGCATCGAGCACGCGTTGGCCGGGGGCCAGGTCGAGCAGGTCGGCGGCCAGTTGCGCGGCTTCGTCCTGCACACTGATCCAGCCATCGGTAAAACCGGGTAGGTCGCGCACATCGCAGGCCTGTTCCAGCACGATACCGTCCTGGCTGAAGGTGCAGGCACTGGCAGGTACGCCGGCCTGGGCCAGCAATTGCAGGTAGGCATCACGGCTGTGGTGACGACGATTGACCCGCAGGATCATCGGCGGGCGGGCATTGTTCGCTGCGCAGATGGCCTCCCATTGCTCTGGCCAGAAGGCTTTCAACGACTTCTGCAGCCAGCGCGGGTGGGCGGTGCGCACCACGGGGTCGCGCTCCATCTCGGCCAGCAGCTCGGCGCTGTCGCGTTGGGCGCGGCGCAACACGGCGTTGAGCAAGCCCTTTGCCCAGGGTTTTTTCAGCTTGTCGGCACAGCCCACGGTTTCGCCAATGGCCGCGTGGGCGGGTACACGGGTGTAGAGCAACTGGTAAAGACCGACCAACAGCAGCGCCTCGACATCGGCGTCAGCGGCCTTGAATGGTTTCTGCAGCAGTTTTTCCGCCAGTGCCGAGAGGCGCGGCTGCCAGCGGGCAGTGCCAAACGCCAGGTCCTGCGTGAAGCCGCGGTCGCGGGCTTCTACCTTGTCCAGTTGCAGGGGCAGCGAACTGTTGAGCGAGGCCTTGCCGGTCAGTACAGCAGCCAGGGCACGGGCAGCGGCGAGACGCGGGTTCATTGGCCCAGCACCGTGCCGACGGCGAATTTCTCGCGGCGGCTATTGAACAGGTCGCTGAAGTTCAGCGGCTTGCCGCCCGGCAGTTGCAGGCGGGTCAGGCACAGGGCGTGTTCGCCGCACGCCACGACCAGGCCCTCCTTGCTGGCGGCCAGGATGGTGCCGGGCGCGCCCTGCCCGTCGGCCACCTGGGCCGCCAGCACCTTCACGGCTTCGCCGTTCAAGGTGCTATGGCAGATGGGCCAGGGGTAGAAAGCACGCACCAGGCGCTCCAGCTCGTCGGCCGGGCGGGCCCAGTCGATGCGGGCCTCATCCTTGTTGAGCTTGTGGGCGTAGTTGGCCAGGGTGTCATCCTGTACCTCGCCCTGCAGCGTGCCGGCGGCCAGGCCGGCAATGGCCTCGACGACCGCGGGTGGGCCCATCTCGGCCAGGCGGTCATGCAGGCTGCCGCCAGTATCGCGGGTGCTGATCGGGGTGCTGACCTTGAGCAGCATCGGCCCGGTGTCCAGGCCGGCCTCCATGCGCATGACCGTGACGCCGCTCTCGGCATCACCGGCTTGCACGGCGCGCTGGATCGGCGCCGCACCGCGCCAGCGCGGCAGCAGCGAGGCATGGCTGTTGATGCAACCCAGGCGCGGGATATCCAGCACTGCCTGGGGCAGGATCAGGCCGTAGGCCACCACCACCATCAGGTCAGGCTTGAGCGCGGCCAGTTCGGCCTGGGCGTCTTCGTTGCGCAAGGTGGGTGGTTGCAGCACGGTAATGCCATGCTCCAGCGCCAGCTGCTTGACCGGGCTGGGCATCAGCTTCTGGCCACGACCGGCCGGGCGGTCTGGCTGGGTGTAGACGGCCACCACTTCATAGGGGCTGGCCAGCAGGGCCTTGAGGTGTTCGGCGGCGAATTCGGGCGTGCCCGCGAAGACAATGCGCATGCTCATGGTTTACTCGCTGGAAAAGAAAAAGGCTTGCCGTGGCAAGCCTTTGGGAGGGTGGGTCAAGCTTGCTGGCGGTGGGCTTTTTCCAGCTTCTTCTTGATCCGGTCGCGTTTGAGGTTGGACAGGTAGTCAACGAAGAGCTTGCCATTGAGGTGGTCGCATTCGTGCTGGATGCACACGGCCAGCAGACCTTCGGCGATCAACTCGTAAGGCTTGCCGTCACGGTCCAGGGCCTTGACCTTGACGCGCTGTGGGCGGTCGACGTTCTCGTAGAAACCGGGTACCGACAGGCAGCCTTCCTGGTACTGGCCCATTTCGTCGGTCAGCGATTCGAACTCGGGGTTGATGAACACCCGTGGCTCGCTGCGATCTTCGCTCAGGTCCATGACCACGATGCGCTTGTGCACGTTGACCTGCGTGGCGGCCAGGCCGATGCCAGGCGCCTCGTACATGGTTTCAAACATGTCATCGATCAACTGGCGAACTTCGTCATCCACCACGGCCACAGGCTTGGCGATGGTGCGCAGACGCGAGTCTGGAAATTCGAGGATGTTTAAAATAGCCATATGCGTATTTGCTGCACTGTGAGGTAAAGTCAAAGGTAGCAGCCGCTGCAAGGTGTCGGGGGCGGGCTGCCTGTCAAACGTTCTCCCAGGGAGAAAGGCCATTTCGGCTGCGTTTCACGTGAACGCACATAATAAAGGGATTCACGGCATGAGGAAATCACTACTCGCCCTGCTGCTCATGGCGTGCGCCGGCCTGGCCAATGCCGATGTGCAGCTCAAGGATGGTTATCCACAGCGCTACACTGTGGTTCAGGGCGACACACTTTGGGACATTTCCGCCAAGTTTCTGCGTCAACCCTGGCAATGGCCACAGATCTGGCACGCCAACCCGCGGATCGCCAACCCGGACCTGATCTACCCCGGCGACTCCCTGGTACTGAGTTACGTCAATGGCCAGCCGCAGCTGATGCTGGAGCGCGGCGGATCCCGTGGCACCATCAAATTGTCACCGCGTATTCGCAGTACACCGGTGGCCGAGGCCATTCCCAGCATTCCGCTGCAATCGATCAACAGCTTCCTGCTGAGCAACCGCATCCTGGACACCACCCAGGCGTTCCAGAGCGCCCCGTATATTGTCGCCGGCCAGGGCGAGCGGGTAGTCAGTGGCATGGGCGACCGCATCTATGCCCGCGGCACGTTCGACCCGGCGCACGCCGCCTATGGCATCTTCCGCCAAGGCAAGGTCTATACCGACCCGGTTACCAAGGAAGTACTGGGGGTAAACGCCGACAACATGGGCGGCGGTGAAGTGGTGGCTACCGAGGGTGACATCGCTACCCTCAACCTGCAGCGTTCCAGCGAGGAGGTGCGTCTGGGCGACCGCCTGTTCGTCAGTGAAGAACGGCCGGTCAATTCCACCTTTTTCCCCAGCGCGCCGAGCAACCCGGTCAGCGGCACCATCATTGATGTGCCACGGGGTGTTACACAGATCGGCAAGTACGACGTGGTCACCCTGGACCGTGGCAGCCGCGACGGGCTCAAGGAGGGCAACGTTCTCGAGATCTACAAGACCGGGGAAACCGTCCGCGATCGGATAACCGGCGAGCAGGTAAAGATCCCCGACGAACGGGCAGGATTGTTGATGGTGTTCCGCACCTACACAAAGCTGAGCTATGGTTTAGTGCTCAACGCCAACCGCTCCCTGGCGGTCATGGACAAGGTGAAAAATCCTTGAAACACGGGGAAGTTGTCAAACAGTTACCAACAGAGTTATCCACAGCTTTTTCCCAGTGATGACCAGGGGCCTGAATCAAGGATGATCAGATGCCGCTCTTTGCCTGCAACACACCCGACACGGGCGAACTGGAGGCGCGCCTGCGCCTCCATCGGCTACCCGACACCGGCCCGAAACGTTTCCACGAACTGATCGCTGCCTTCGGCAGCGCGGCCCAATCCCTGCGCGCGCCTGTCAGTGCCTGGCGCCGGCTCGGGCTGTCGGCGGCTGCCTGCGCAGCCCGTGACAGTGCCGATCTGAAAACCGGCGCACAGGCTGCAATGGCCTGGCTAGAGCATCCCGGCCAGCATTTGCTGATGTGGGGCGATCCCGCCTACCCCGCGCTGCTGGCGCAGATCAGCGATGCACCACCGCTGCTGTTCATCGCCGGCGACCCCAGCATCCTGGAAAAACCACAGCTGGCCATCGTTGGCAGTCGCCGTGCTTCGCGGCCTGGCCTGGACACCGCCGCAGCGTTTTCCCGCAGCCTGGCAGCCGCGGGTTTTGTCATCACCAGCGGGCTGGCCGCCGGGGTAGATGGGGTGGCTCATCAGGCTGCCCTGGACGTTGGCGGGCTCACGATAGGGGTACTCGGCACAGGCATCCAGAAACTTTATCCACAGAAGCACAAAGCCCTCGCCGCACAAATGGCTGACTCGGGGAGTGCCGTGGTTTCGGAGTTCCCGCTGGACGCCGCGCCGGTGCCCGCCAACTTCCCACGTCGCAACCGCATCATCAGCGGTTTGTCGCTGGGGGTGTTGGTGGTGGAGGCCAGCGTCGCCAGCGGGTCGTTGATTACCGCCCGCCTGGCCAACGAGCAGGGGCGCGAGGTTTATGCCATTCCCGGCTCCATCCACCACCCCGGTGCGAAGGGCTGCCACCAGTTGATCCGCGATGGCGCGCAATTGGTGGAGACGGTGGAGCACATCCTCGAACCGTTGCGCGGCTGGCAGCGCGTTTCAATGCCAGCCCCGGCCATCGACCACCCGTTGTTGAAACTCCTGCATGCCGCGCCCCAGAGCAGCGAAGCGCTGGTGCGCAGCAGCAATTGGGCGTTGCCCCGGGTTCTGGAGGCGCTGACCGAACTGGAACTGGAGGGGCGTGTGGTCAACGAGGCCGGGCGTTGGTTTGCGCGAGTTAGCTAAGTACACTGCTCACAGCCTTTAAGCGGAGTAACAGCAATGGTGAGCAGTTGGCGTGTGCAACAAGTCGCGCGCGATGTCAGGGCGGGCGCGGTGATTGCCTATCCAACCGAAGCGGTCTGGGGGCTGGGGTGCGACCCGTGGGACGAGGAAGCGGTTTACCGGCTGCTGGCGATCAAGTCCCGGCCTGTGGATAAGGGCTTGATTCTGGTGGCTGACAACATCCGCCAGTTCGATTTCCTGTTCGAGGACTTTCCCGAGGCCTGGATGGATCGCATGGCCAGCACCTGGCCGGGGCCCAATACCTGGTTGGTGCCGCACCAGGATCTGTTGCCGGAATGGATCACCGGCAAGCACGCCAGCGTGGCGCTGCGGGTCAGCGACCACCCGCTGGTGCGTGAGCTGTGTGCGTTGGTAGGCCCGATCGTTTCTACTTCGGCCAACCCCACCGGACGCCCGCCCGCCATGTCGCGCCTGCGTATCGAGCAGTATTTCCGCGGGCAGGTGGACGTCGTGCTCAATGGTGCGCTGGGTGGGCGCAAGAACCCCAGCGTGATCCGTGACCTGGTGACGGGGGAGGTCATTCGTCCCTGAATGACAGCGGGGGTTTCACCCCTGCAGCGGAGCTGGCCGCGGCCGGAACGCGGCGGGGTATCAGGTACATCGCCTGCGCTGCCGACGCGGCCAGGTCCGCTGCGAGGGGGGCTAAGGATCACGGCAACAGGATGGTCGAACCCATGGTCCGGCGGCCCGACAGCTCGGTTTGCGCCTTGGCCGCTTCGGCCAGTGGGTAACGCTGGCTGATCTCCACGTCCAGCTTGCCGCTGGTGATCATGCCGAACAACTCGTCAGCCATGGCCTGCAAGGCGTCAGCCGTGGCGTAGGTCGCCAGGGTCGGACGGGTGACGTACAGGGAACCCTTGGACGCCAGAATGCCCAGGTTCACACCACTGACCGCGCCCGAGGCGTTGCCGAAGCTGACCACCAGCCCGCGGGGCTCCACGCAGTCCAGCGAGGTTTCCCAGGTGTCCTTGCCCACGCCGTCATACACCACCTGGCATTTCTTGCCCCCGGTAAGTTCCTGCACGCGCTTGACCACGTTTTCGTGGCTGTAATCGATGGTTTCCCAGGCCCCCAGGGCCTTGGCCCGAGCGGCTTTCTCCGGCGAGCTGACGGTGCCGATCAGCTTTGCGCCCAGGGCTTTCGCCCATTGGCATGCCAGGGAGCCCACCCCACCCGCAGCAGCATGGAACAGAATGGTTTCGTCGCGCTTGAGCTCGTAGGTCTGGCGGAACAGGTACTGCACGGTCAGGCCCTTGAGCATCACCGCGGCCGCCTGTTCAAAGCTGATGGCCTCGGGCAGTTTGACCAGCACCGTGGCAGGCAAGGTGTGTACTTCGCTGTAGGCGCCCAGCGGGCCGCCCGCGTAGGCCACGCGGTCACCAACCTTGACCGTGGTCACATCGCTGCCCACGGCCTCTACTACACCGGCGCCCTCGGTACCCAGCCCCGATGGGAAGGACGGCGTCGGGTACAGACCGCTGCGGAAGTAGGTATCGATGTAGTTCAGGCCGATGGCCTTGTTGCGCACCCGGACTTCCTTGGGGCCCGGCTCGGCGGGTTGGAAATCGACGAATTCTAGGACTTCCGGACCACCGTTAGCGCTGAACTGAATACGTTTGGCCATCTGCAATCTCCTGAACCAGGCATGGAAAGCCTCTATCGGACGCTTTTGTCCGGGCGCCGTCAACCGCTCAAAGCGTGCCACCGATGCTATGCTACGCGCCGAATTTGCTCTCGGGCCGCGGTTTCCCCCAGCGCTGCCCGGCCTCTGCCCGTTCCAAGGTGAAGCCATGACTACCCGCACCGAAGCCGTAAAAGCCTACCTGCTCGACCTGCAAGAGCGCATTTGCAGCGCCCTTGAAACCGAAGACGGCGGTGCCCGCTTTGTCGAGGACGCCTGGAACCGCGCCGCCGGTGGCGGCGGCCGCACGCGGGTGATCGAAAACGGCACGGTGATCGAGAAGGGCGGGGTCAACTTTTCCCACGTGTTTGGCAGCGGCCTGCCGCCATCCGCCAGCGCCCATCGCCCGGAACTGGCGGGCCGTGGGTTCGAGGCCCTGGGTGTGTCGCTGGTGATCCACCCGCACAACCCGCATGTGCCTACCTCGCATGCCAACGTGCGCTTCTTCATTGCCGAGAAAGAAGGCGAAGAGGCCGTTTGGTGGTTTGGCGGTGGCTTTGACCTGACCCCCTACTATGCCAACGAAGACGACTGCATTCACTGGCACCGGGTGGCCGAGCGTGCCTGTGCGCCGTTCGGCGCAGATGTCTACCCGCGCTACAAGGCCTGGTGCGACCGTTATTTCCACATCAAGCACCGCAATGAGCCGCGTGGTATTGGCGGCCTGTTCTTCGATGACCTGAACGAGTGGGACTTCGACACCAGTTTCGCCTTCATGCGGGCCATCGGCGACGCTTACCTCGAGGCCTACCTGCCCATCGTCCAGCGTCGCAAGGCCGCCGCCTACACCAACCAGCAGCGTGAATTCCAGGAATTTCGCCGTGGCCGCTATGTAGAGTTCAACCTGGTGTACGACCGGGGCACCCTGTTCGGACTGCAGTCGGGTGGCCGTACCGAGTCGATCCTGATGTCGCTGCCGCCGCAAGTGCGCTGGGGCTACGACTGGAAGGCCGTGCCCGGCAGTGAAGAGGCACGCCTGACCGATTACTTTCTCACCGACCGCGACTGGCTGGCCGAGGCCTGACAGCCGCTGTGGATAACCCTTTAGTGCGAGACACAGATTAGGAGCTGGCAGAAATGGATCGTTACGTCGTCTTCGGTAACCCGGTGGGCCACAGCAAGTCGCCCGCCATTCACCGCCTGTTCGCCGAGCAGACCGGCCAGGCCCTGGACTATAGCGCCCGCCTCGCCCCCCTGGACGGCTTCACCGAAGACGCCCGGGACTTCTTCCAGGAAGGCCTGGGGGCCAACGTGACCTTGCCGTTCAAGGAAGATGCCTACCGCCTGTGCAACGTGCTCACCCCCCGCGCCGAGCGTGCCGGTGCCGTGAACATGCTCACGCGCCAGGCCGATGGCAGTATCCGTGGCGACAACACCGACGGTGTGGGCCTGGTGCGCGACCTGATGAACAACGCCGGCGTCACGCTAGAAGGGAAGCGCATTCTGTTGCTGGGCGCCGGTGGGGCGGTGCGGGGCGTGGTGGAACCGATCCTGGACCAGCGCCCGGTATCTCTGGTCATCGCCAACCGTACCGTGGACAAGGCCGAACTGCTGGCGCAGATCTTCTCGGGCCTGGGGCCAGTGGCAGCCAGCGGTTTCGACTGGCTGGAAGAGCCTGTGGATATCATCATCAATGCCACCTCGGCGAGCCTGGCCGGTGACGTGCCGCCCATCAGCAGCAGCCTCATCCAGCCTGGCGTCACGGTGTGCTATGACATGATGTACAGCAAGGAGCCAACGCCATTCTGCCGCTGGGCCACCGAGCACGGCGCTGCCCTGGCGCTGGATGGTTTCGGCATGCTGGTGGAACAGGCCGCCGAGGCATTCACCTACTGGCGCGGGGTGACCCCGGACTCCAAGGCCGTCCTGAAGACATTGCGCCAGGAACTGGCGGCCAGTTAATGCTCGAACTGGATCGGGCAGTGCGCTGCCCCTTCCAGCTTGTGCAACTCCTCGATGACCTGCGCGCGAGCATGGCGCAAGGTCAGGCTGCGGGACTGGGCGCGCAGGCGCCGGGCTTCCTGGTGCAGCATCTCCACCCCTGAGTAATCGATGAAGTTGATCTGTTGGGCGTCGATGACTACCCGCAGGCCTTCGGCCCTTTGCAGCCGCACCTGCAGGTAATGGCTGGCGCCGAAGAAGATCGAACCACCCACGCGCAATACCTCCTCGTCACCGTCGCGCCATTGCTGCACCCGCGGCTGCGAGGTGCGCTTGAGGTAGAAGAACAGCGATGCCAGTACCCCGGCATAGATGGCGGTCTGCAGTTCCAGCAGCAGGGTGGCCAGGCAGGTCAGGGCCATGACCATGAACTCCGAACGGCTCACCCGAAACAGCGCGCGAATACCGCGATGGTCTATCAGGCCCCAGCTGATGAGCAGGATGCTGCCGGCCATGGCCGGGATCGGGATCTGCGCAATCAACTGCGCGCCGGTCACGGCAAACAACGTCACCCACAGTGCGGAGAACACACCGGCCAGGGGCGAGCAGGCACCGGCTTCATAGCTCAGGCCTGAGCGCGTGAACGAGCCCGCCGACAGCGAGCCAGAGAAGAAGGCACCCACGATGTTCGACAGCCCCTGGGCGCGGACTTCCTGGTTGGCGTCAAGCAACTGCTGTGAACGTGTGGCGATCGAGCGGGCGATCGACAGGCTGGTCACCAACCCGAGCATGCCTACTGCCACGGCGCTGGGCAGCAGGCGCAGGATAAGCGCCGGGTCGGTGGGAAGTGTGCTGAACGGCGGCAGTTGGCCGACAAAGGCGCTGACCCGTTGTACATGGCCGAACATCGTAGGCCATAGCCAGGCCAGAAGGCTGCCGCTGACCAGTGCGATCAACAGGGTTGGCCAGCGCGGTACCAGTGCCTTCAGCGCCAGCCCCAGCGCCAGGGTGAACAACCCCAGCATCAAAGAGGGCCGATCCAGCTCGTTCAAGTGCTCGAACAGGTTGGCCAGACTGGCGAAGGCCGTGGCCTGGCTGCTCAAGGTGATGCCCAGCAAGCTCGGCAACTGTCCAATTGCAATGACGATGGCGGCACCGAAAGTGAAGCCCAGCACCACTGAGTGGGACACGAAATTCACCAGCGCGCCGAAGCGCAGCATGCCCAGCAGCCACTGAAAGATGCCCGCCAGAAAGGTCAGCAGCAGGATCAGGGTGACGTAGTCTTCGCTGGCGGGCACGGCCAATGGACTGACGCTGGCGTAGAGCACAATGGAAATGGCCGCCGTTGGCCCACAGATCAGGTGCCAGGACGAGCCCCACAGGCAGGCGACCAGCACCGGGATGATTGCCGCATACAGGCCGTACTCGGCCGGCAGACCGGCAATCAGGGCGTAAGCGATGGACTGCGGCAGGGCCAGGATAGCGCCGCTCAGCCCCACCACCACATCTCGGCTGACGCTGACGCGGGTCTGGCGTGGGAGCCAGGTAAGGAAGGGCAGCAGTCTAGCCAGTCTGGACCAGCGCATTGGTCTCTCTATTCTTCAGATCGTTTTGTGGAAGCTGGCTGGCAAGCCAGCTCCCACAAGGGACTCGGTCTCGCGTTACAGGTGTGTCTTCACGGCGGGCAATGCATCCTGGCCATCCAGGGTCTTCACCCCTTCCAGCCACTTGTCGAGCACCGCCGGGTTGGCCTTGATCCACTTTTTCGCGGCGTCAGGGTAACTGGCCTTGGTGTTGACCACGTCGGCCATGATGCTGTTCTCCATGTCCTGGGTAAAGACAAGGTTGCCCAGTAGCTTGGCGACATTCGGGCAGGCCTGTGCATAACCCTTGCGGGTCAGGGTGTAGACGCTGCCGCGGGAGCCGAAATAGGCCTCGCCCCCACTCAGGTAATGCAGCTTGATCTCAACGTTCATCGGGTGCGGGGTCCAGCCGAGGAAAACCACGAAGTGTTTTTTATCCACCGCCTTTCGAACCTGCGAGAGCATCGCCTGCTCGCTGGATTCCACCAGCTTCCATTTGCCCAGGCCGAACTCGTTCTTCTTGATGATCTGCTGAATCGACAGGTTGGCCGGGGCGCCGGAGCCGATACCGTAGATCTTGCTGTCGAATTTTTCAGCGTATGTGTTCAGGTCGGCAAAGGTGTGCACCCCGGCCTCCCAGACATAGTCGGGTACCGCGAGGGTGAATTCGGTGCCCTCAAGGTTTTTTGCGTACTGGGTCACGTCTCCCGTGGCGATGAATTTATCGTAGAAACCCTGCTGCGCTGGCATCCAGTTGCCCAGAAAGACATCCACCTTGGCGTCCTTCAGGCCACCGTAGGCAATAGGAACCGCCAGGGTATCGACCTTGGCCGTGTAACCCATGCCGCCCAGCAGCAAGCCAGCGATGGCATTGGTGGAGGCGATATCGCTCCACCCGGGATCGGCCATCTGCACCGTGGCGCAGCTTTGCTCGTCGGCCGCCGCGTGCACGCTGGCCAACGCCAAAAGGCCGGAGGCAACCAGTGTGGATAACTTCATCGAACATCCCCTTGTGAATTATTGATCTGGGCAGGGTTGTGGATAACGCGCCTTGCGCTCCAGATCGTCCAGGTCGATATGGTTGCGCATGTACTGCTGACTGGCGTCTACCAGCGGCTGGTGGTCCCAGCTCTTCAGCGTGCCGATGCTCAGCGCCTCGGCCACCAGGCGGCGGCGACGTTGGCTGGCGAGCACCTGGTGGTGTATCGCCTTGATATCCCATTTGCCCCGGGCTTCGCCCAGCAACGCGGCAAACAGCGCGTGGTGCTCGGTTGACTGGCTGAGGTCTTCACGCTCATGCGGGTCATGCCGCACGTCGAAGAGTAGGCAAGGGTCGTCCTCACTGTAGATAAATTTGAAGTCGCCGCGGCGAATCATCATCAGCGGGCCGACGGTGCCCTCGGCCATGTACTCGCCAAACACTTCATCATGGCCGCCCTGCCCTTGCAGATGGCTGACCAGCGAACGGCCGTCGAGTGGCAGCCGTGGGTCGAGCCTGCCCCCGGCGAGTTCCACGAAGGTAGGCAGCAAGTCGGCTGTGGAAACTGCTGCGTCGATGCGCCCTGGCTTGAATTGCCCTGGGGCGCAGACCAACAGCGGTACCCGTGCCGCCATCTCGAACCAGTGCATCTTGTACCAGAGCCCGCGCTCGCCCAGCATGTCGCCGTGGTCCCCGGAAAAAACGACGATGGTGTCGTCGGCCAGCCCGGTTTCTGCCAGCGTTTCCAGCAGTTTCCCGACGTTGCTATCGATGTAGCTGCACGCGCCGAAATACGCCCGGCGCGCGTCACGAACCTTATCCACAGGCAGGGTTTTCTCCCACAGGTCATAGACTTTCAGCAGCCGTCGGGAATGCGGGTCCAGGTTTTCCTGGGCCGGTGCATCGGCCGGCAACGGTATGTCCTCGTCACGGTACATGTCCCAGAAATGCCTGGGGATGGTGTAAGGGTCATGGGGGTGCGTCATCGACACGGTCAGGCAGAACGGCTGGTCGCCTGGCTCGCGCACATGGTCGAACAGATACTGCCGGGCCTTGAAGACCACCTCTTCATCGAAATCCAGCTGGTTGGTGCGCACACAGGGTCCGGCCTGCAATACCGAGGACATGTTGTGGTACCAGGTGGGGCGCACGTCCGGCTCATCCCAGTTCACCGCCCAGCCGTAATCCGCTGGGTAGATGTCGCTGGTCAGGCGCTCTTCGTAGCCATGCAATTGGTCCGGCCCGCAGAAATGCATCTTGCCCGACAGCGCCGTGCGGTAACCCAGGCGGCGCAGGTAGTGGGCATAGGTGGGCACATCGGCCGGAAAGTCCGCGGCGTTGTCGTAGGCGCCGATCTTGCTGGGCAGTTGGCCGCTCACCAGGGTAAAGCGCGATGGCGCGCACAGGGGACTGTTGCAGTAGGCGGCGTCAAACACCACGCCTTGCTGCGCCAGCCGGGTCAAATGGGGCAGGTGGATAACGGATTGGTCGTTGTACAGGGGCAGCAATGGTGCGGCCATCTGGTCGGCCATGATGAAGAGAATGTTCTTGCGCTTCATGGGTGGGCGGCATTCCATAGTGTTTAATTATGCGAAAGTGCTCACCACCGAGCATGGGACCGCGTTGAAATGCGGTAAAGCCCACGTCACGCAATGCCTAGGATAAGCCCTGCTTATGTTTGATAGCCTCGCCGAGCTCTCGCTCGATCTGCTGCGCGCCTTCGAATGCGCCGGGCGCCACCGCAGCTTCACCGTGGCCGCGGTAGAGCTGGGCACTACGCAACCGGCCGTCAGCCAGCAGATCAAGCGCCTTGAGGAACAACTGAACACCCGCCTGTTTGACCGCATCTACCGCGGCATCGAACTCACCGATGCCGGCCGAACGCTGTTCGCTGCAGTGCACAAAGGCTTGCAGGAATTCGACAGCGGCCTGGCCGCGATCACTGCCCAGCCCCAGCACGAAGTGCTGCAGGTGGCCACCGACTTCGCTTTCGCCGCTTACTGGCTGATGCCGCGCCTTCACCGCTTCCACCAGGCCAACCCGCACGTCGACGTCAGCCTGGTGACCAGCGAACGCAGCCACGCGACGTTGCGGGCTGATATCGATGTGGCGGTACTGTTTGGCGATGGCCGCTTCAGGCAGGGTGAAAGCCACTGGCTGTTTGCAGAAGAAGCCTTTGCGGTGTGCAGCCCTCGCCTGCTGCAAGACCGCGCCCTTCCCTTGCCCGCCACGGCATTGCTTGACCTGCCTTTGCTGCACCTGCGCGGGGAAAGCACCAGTGAGTGGTTTGACTGGGCAGGCCTGTTTCGCACCCTGGGCATTCACAGTGCGCCCGCACCGGGGCAGCTGCGCTTCGATAACTACACCTTGCTGATCCAGGCGGCGATTGCCGGGCAAGGGGTGGCGATTGGCTGGCGCCACCTGGTCGACGCATTGATCGACCAGGGGCTGTTATGCCGGCCCATCGTGGAAACGGCCAGCTCGGCGTTGGGGTACTACGTGGTGTTGCCACAGCGCAAGCGGCGGGGAGAACTGATCGGGCGGTTTGTGGAGTGGTTGCGCGGGGAGCAATCGGGCCCACGGGAAGCGCGGTCAGACATGATACTGTGACGGCGTCAGACTGCCCGGAGACAACGTTTTGCAATCCATCAACGGCTACCACGCCCACGTCTACTTCGATGCCTCGACCATCGCTCAAGCCCGCGCGCTGTGCGAAGAAGCCGCGCGCCTGTTTCCCGCAGTGGTGATGGGCCGGGTTCACGAAAAGCCGGTAGGACCGCACCCCGACTGGAGCTGCCAGTTGGCGTTCGGTCCGCAATTGGTGAGCGAAGTGCTGCCGTGGCTGGCGATGAACCGCAAGGGGCTGGTGGTGTTCATGCACCCGCTGAGCGGGGATGAATTGGCGGACCATCGGGACCATGCGATCTGGATGGGGGCGGTACGCCCTTTGAAGCTATCGGTGTTTGGCGCCGACTAAGCTGTGGGACCGGGCGAAGCTCGGGAAAGTCGCTGCGGTTGCGAAGGGAGTCCGCAGTGGCTGCTTCCCGAGCTACGCCCGGTCCCGCAAGGGTGTTGCGGACTTATCAGTTCAACACACCGTCGAGAATCTCGTACACCACGCCGGTGCCCACCGAGATCAGCACCACGTCAGTGCCCAGGCGGCGCCATTCGTAGCCCGGGTAGCGTGGCAGTTGCGACAGTGCGCGGTTGTCCAGGCGCTTGCCGTAGCCGTGGGGCAATGGGCGGCCTTTCTCTACGTGCACGTTCGACGGCAGGGGGCTGCCGCGGCCGAAGCTGTCACGGTGCTGCTGGATGGTCTGGCGCACAGGGCCGAAGTCCTGTGGTGGCCGGTTACCACCGCCGGCGTGCTGCTGTTGTGGCGCGCCATGTTCATTGCCCTGTGGCCCACCTTGCTGCTGGTGTTGCTCACCGCCCTGGCGTTGGTCATCCGGGCCGGGTGCTGCTTGCAGCAGAGGGGTGACGCCGACCAGCAGCACGCCCATACCTGCGATCAGGGATTTTGGCAGTTTCATACGCGTTCCTCGCGGTGGTGTGTCGAAAAGGTCAATCAGTAAGCCAGCACGCCCTGCAGGACCTGGTAAACCACACCAGTTCCGTCCTGAACCAGGACGATATCCGGGCCGTAGGCGATCCACTGGTAGCCTGGGTAGTAAGGCAGTTGTTCCAGTTCACGCGGGCCCAGCGGGCGGCCGTAACCTGGCGGCAGTGGGCGGCCCTGGACGACGAACACGCCTGGCGGCAGGCGTTCGGCATGGCCGAAATAACCGCGGTGTTCGAAGGCATGCTGACGAATAGGGCCAAAGTCGCGCGGCGGTGGGCCGCCGTGGTCGAAGCGGCGGTCATCACGGTGGTCGTCATGGCGGTCATCACGATGGTCGTAGCGGCCATGGTCATCCGGGCCACCTGGGCCCCATTGGTCTGCATGCGCCAGGGAGGTCATGCCCACAAGCATGAGGCCCAGGCCGGCAATCAATGGTTTGGAGAGTTTCATCGAGCGAATCCTCACTGCTCAGGCAACAAAAAAGGGAACCGGATCTTATCGATCAGGTTCCCTCTGGTCTTGTGAAATTAGTCAAAGAAATCAGCCACTAATTCCTTTGTAACAAGATATTTACCTTCAGCTTACACGAGCCTTACGTACGCCCTGGGCCAAGGCCGAGCACAACTCCAGAACATCACCTACTGCCTGGTCTGGCGAAGCGGCCTTGGCGATCTTGTCCACCAGCGCCGACCCCACCACCACGCCGTCGGCCAGGCGGGCGATCGCCGCTGCCTGTTCAGGGGTGCGAATGCCGAAACCGACGCTGATCGGCAGGTCTGTGTGGCGGCGCAGGCGCTCGATGGCGGTGCTGACCGCTTCGGTGGTCGCGGAACCGGCACCGGTCACCCCGGCCACGGACACGTAGTAGACGAAACCGGAGCTGCGCTCAAGTACGCGTGGTAGGCGCGCATCGTCGGTGGTCGGCGTGGTCAGGCGGATAAAGTCGATACCCGACGCCTGGGCCGGTGTGGCCAGTTCGGCATCATGCTCTGGCGGCAGGTCGACGATGATCAGGCCGTCCACGCCCGCTTCTCTGGCTTCGCCCACGAAGGCTTCGACGCCAAAGCGGTGGATGGGGTTGTAGTAGCCCATCAGCACAATCGGGGTGGTGTCGTCGTCGACGCGGAACTCGCGCACCATCTGCAGGGTTTTCTTCAGGGTCTGGCCAGCGTCCAGGGCGCGCAAGGTCGCCAGCTGGATAGCCACGCCGTCTGCCATCGGGTCGGTGAAGGGCATGCCCAGCTCGATCACGTCGGCGCCAGCGGCGGGCAGGCCCTTGAGGATGGCCAGCGAGGCGTCATAGCCAGGGTCGCCGGCGGTGACGAAGGTCACCAGGGCGGCGCGGCCTTCGGCTTTCAGATCGGCGAAACGTTGTTCAAGACGGCTCATGCCAGTGTCTCCTGCTCGGCGGCGGCCATATGGCTCATCACGGTTTGCATGTCTTTGTCGCCACGGCCGGACAGGCAGACGACCATGAGGTGATCCTTGGGCAGGGTCGGCGCGCGCTTGATGGCCTCGGCCAGGGCGTGGGCAGTCTCCAGGGCCGGAATGATGCCTTCCAGACGGCAGGTGGTGTGGAACGCGGCCAGGGCTTCGTCATCGGTGATGCTCACGTAGTTGACGCGTTTGATCTCGTGCAACCAGGCATGCTCGGGGCCGATGCCGGGGTAGTCCAGGCCCGCGGAAATGGAGTGGGCGTCGGTGATCTGGCCGTCGGCATCCTGCAGCAGGTAGGTGCGGTTGCCGTGCAGCACGCCCGGTACGCCGCCGTTGAGGCTGGCAGCATGCTTGTCGGTGTCCACGCCGTGGCCGGCCGCTTCCACGCCGAAGATTTCCACGCTGGCGTCGTCCAGGAATGGGTGGAACAGGCCCATGGCGTTGGAGCCGCCGCCCACGCAGGCCACCAGGCTGTCGGGCAGGCGCCCTTCCTTGGCATGCAGTTGCTCGCGGGTTTCCTTGCCGATGATCGACTGGAAGTCGCGAACCATGGCGGGGTACGGGTGTGGGCCGGCCACGGTGCCGATCAGGTAGAAAGTGTCCTCGACATTGGTAACCCAGTCGCGCAGTGCTTCGTTCATGGCGTCTTTCAGGGTGCCGGTGCCCGCGGTAACCGGGACGATCTCGGCGCCCAGCAGGCGCATGCGGAACACGTTGGCCTGCTGGCGCTCGATGTCGGTGGCGCCCATGTAGATCACGCACGGCAGGCCGAAGCGAGCGGCCACGGTGGCGGTGGCTACGCCGTGCATGCCGGCGCCGGTCTCGGCGATCAGGCGTTTCTTGCCCATGCGCTTGGCCAGCAACACTTGGCCAATGCAGTTGTTCACTTTGTGCGCGCCGGTATGGTTCAGCTCTTCACGTTTGAAGTAAATCTTGGCGCCGCCACAGTGTTCAGTCAGGCGTTCGGCGAAATACAGCGGGTTCGGGCGCCCGATGTAGTCGCGCTGGAAGTAGGCCAGTTGCTCGAGGAATTCGGGGTCGGCCTTGGCAGCCTCGTATTCGCGGGCCAGGTCCAGCACCAGCGGCATCAGGGTTTCAGCCACGTAGCGGCCGCCGAAGGCGCCAAACAGGCCGTTGGCGTCGGGGCCGCTGCGGAAGTTGGTCTGGGTCATGGGTCGCTCCAGTGAACAGGAATGGGCTTGCTATGAATCTACTGTAACCACGGCGCGCGCTGAAAAAAACCGATAAGATTGCTGCAACCTGTCAGGAAAACTCACACGTACCATGAGCCGTGACCTGCCCCCGCTGAACGCCCTGCGCGCGTTCGAAGCTACCGCCCGGTTGAATAGTGTCAGCCGTGCGGCCGAACAATTGCACGTGACCCACGGGGCCATCAGCCGTCAGTTGAAGGTGCTGGAAGAGCACTTGGGGGTTAGCCTGTTCATCAAGGAAGGGCGCGGCCTCAAACTCACAGATGCAGGCCAGCGCCTGCGTGACGCCAGCGGTGACGCCTTTGAGCGCCTGCGCAGCGCTTGTGCCGAGATCAGCCAGGGCGCCGGCGATGCACCGTTCGTGCTGGGCTGCTCAGGCAGCCTGCTGGCGCGCTGGTTCATTCCCCGATTGGGACGGCTGAATGCCGACCTGCCTGACTTGCGCCTGCACTTGTCCGCCGCTGAGGGCGACCTTGACCCTCGGCGCCCTGGCCTTGACGCCTGGCTGGTGTTCGCCGAACCCCCGTGGCCGGCCGATATGCAGGTGCATGAACTGGCGATCGAGCGCATCGGCCCGGTGCTGAGCCCGCGCTACGCACGCTTCGATAGCCTGGAGGGTGTGGCGGCACAAGGGCTGGTGGGGCAACCGCTGCTGCACACCACCTCGCGGCCACAAGCGTGGCCCAACTGGGCGCGGCATAACGGCATAGATCCCGGCCAATTGAGCTACGGCCAGGGTTTCGAGCATCTTTATTATTTGCTGGAAGCGGCCGTGGCAGGCCTGGGCATTGCGATCGCGCCGGAACCGCTGGTGGTCGACGACGTGCGGGCCGGTCGCCTGGCGGCGCCGTGGGGTTTCAGTGAAACCGCGGCGCGCCTGGCGCTCTGGGTGCCCCGGCGCGCCACGGATGGGCGCGCCCGGCAACTGGCGCACTGGCTCACGACGGAGCTGGCGCGCCAGGCGGATTAGTTGCCGCGCTTGACCAGCAGGTAGCCTGCCAGCAGGCCCAGCACGCCCACGGCGACGCCGGCGGTGGTCCAGGGGTGTTCTTGCGCGTAATCGCGGGTGGCGACGCCAGTCTCGCGGGTTTTCACCTTCACGTCTTCGTACACGTCGCTGAGCAGGTGGCGCGAGTGTTTCAGGGCGTTTTCAGCGTTGGCGCGCAGGCTTTTCAGGGTTTTGCGCGACTCGTCGGACGCGTCGTCCTTCAAGCTCTCCAGCGATTTGAGCAGACTTTCGATTTCCGCTTCCATGCTTTGCAACGAGGCCTTGCGAAGTGAAGTAGCCATTGGTGTCTCTCCTGCGTGGTGAGTGTGCGTGTAAGTTTCCGACTGCAACGCTTTCGGAAAGTGCAGTGCGTGTGAACTTTTGCTGCCCTAATCGGCACAGAGCTAAAAGGCCACCTACGCTCAAGACCACTATGGAAAGGAGATTCACCATGACTGATCATCGCACCTACAAGCTCATTGAACTGGTTGGTTCTTCGGCGACCAGCATCGAAGAAGCGATCAACAACGCCCTGGCCGAGGCCGGCAAGACCGTCAAGCACCTAGAGTGGTTCGAAGTGCTGGAAACCCGCGGGCACATCGAGAACAACAAGGCGGCGCATTTCCAGGTGACCCTGAAGGTTGGCTTCCGAATCGAAAATAGCTGACAGCGTTTACGGAACGGTCTGACTGGCCGAATTGCCAGTATTCCGCTACAAACAGTGCTGGGGGACGCCCGGTAATGTTACCGGGCGCTTTGCTTCAAATCTGACCAGGGAACGTGACCGATGAAGAGAGTTTTGTTGGCAGCGGGTTTGTTGTGCATGGCAGGTTCGGCGCTGGCGGCGGGAAAGTCGTGCGACGAGCTGAAATCGGAGATTGCCGCGAAAATCGACGCCAGGGGCGCCCACGGCTATTCGCTGGAGGTGGTCGACAAGGGCGCCTCGGCGGATGGCAAGGTTGTCGGCACCTGCGAGGCGGGCAGGAAGGAAATTGTCTACAAGCGTGGCTAAGCGCGGTGTAGTACTGGTTTGTGGGAGCTGGCAAGCCAGCTCCCGCAGTTTCAGCCCTTGGCGAGCTGTGCCAGCAGTTCGTAGGAATGCAGCCGGTCGGCGTGTTCGTACAGGTCGCAGGTAAAGATCAACTCATCTGCCTGGGTCTGCTCCAGCAATACATCCAGTTTGGCTCGAATCTTCTGTGGGCTGCCGATCATGGCCAGGCCCAGGAAATCAGCGACCGCGGCTTTTTCGTGGGGCAGCCAGCGGCCTTCCATGGTGTCGACTGGCGGTTGCTGCACCAGGCTCTGGCCACGCATCAGGTTGAGAATGCGCTGGTACACAGAGGTCGCCAGGTAATCGGCCTGCTCGTCCGTATCCGCAGCCACCAGTGGCACGCCCAGCATCACGTAAGGCTTGTCGAGCACGTCCGATGGCTTGAAGTGGTTGCGGTATACCCGAATGGCTTCATGCATGTAGCGCGGCGCGAAATGCGAGGCGAAGGCGTAGGGCAAGCCGTACATGCCGGCCAGCTGGGCGCTGAACAGGCTGGAGCCCAACAGCCAGATCGGCACATGAGTGCCCGTGCCCGGTACGGCGATCACTTTTTGATCAGGGGTGCGCGGGCCCAGGTAGCCCATCAGCTCCAGAACGTCATCGGGGAAGTCGTCGGCGCTGCCGGAACGCTCACGGCGCAGGGCGCGGGCGGTCATCTGATCGGAGCCCGGCGCGCGGCCCAAGCCCAGGTCGATACGGCCGGGGTACAGGCTTTCCAGGGTACCGAACTGTTCGGCGATCACCAGCGGCGCATGGTTGGGCAGCATCACGCCGCCGGAGCCCACGCGAATCGTGGACGTGCCACCCGCCAGGTAGCCCAGCAGCACTGAAGTGGCCGAACTGGCGATGCCGTCCATGTTGTGGTGCTCGGCCACCCAAAAGCGGTTGTAGCCGAATTTTTCCAGGTGCTGGGCCAGGTCCAGCGAGTTGCGCAGCGAATGGGCGGGGCCCTTGTCGGCGCGCACGGGCACCAGGTCCAGGGCGGAAATCTTGATATCGGAGAGTCGTTTCATGGGGGGTAGTGTCCTCGGCAGTCGACTGGAAGGCTGGTGCATGCACGCAAATCCATGGGGTCCGCACCACCCTGCCCTTTAACCATCAATATGGTCATATTGAGAAACTTCAATGCGTGATTGTCAATCCGTGTGAACTTGCAGGCTTGCCAACCCCTCCTAACCTCAGTGACTGCGCGAACCTTCGCGTGCAACCCGAGGAGGCATCATGAAGAAGACAGCATCAGCCGTTTGGCAAGGCGGCCTGAAAGACGGCAAAGGCCAGATTTCCACTGAAAGCGGCGCCCTCAAGAGCAACCCATATGGCTTCAACACCCGGTTCGAAGGCCAGCCAGGAACCAACCCGGAAGAGCTGATAGGCGCGGCTCATGCGGGTTGTTTCTCCATGGCGCTGTCGATGATTCTGGGCGGTGCCAACCTCACCGCTGACCGCATCGACACCATTGCCGAGGTGACCCTGGACAAGGTGGGTGAAGGCTTCGAGATCACCGCCGTGCACCTGATCCTGAAAGCCAAGGTACCGGGCGCCAGCGAAGAGCAGTTCAAGGAATTGGCCAACAAGGCCAAGGAAGGCTGCCCAGTCTCCAAGGTGCTCAAGGGCGCCAAGATCAGCCTGGACGCCACGCTGGTCAGCTAGAAGTAGCGCTGGAACAGTAAAGGGCATTCGTGGTCGAATGCCTGGGTGCCGTTTGTCTGGTCACCCCGCGGGCATTGCCCTGGGTGACCATCCCCCTCCTGTGCACCCCAAGGAAGCTATCATGATCAAGCGCCTGATATTGACCCTCGCCTGCTGTGCTGCGGCTACCAGCGCTCTGGCCGCGCCCAAGCCCTGCGAAGAACTGAAGGCCGAAATCGAAGCCAAGATCCAGGCCCAGGGCGTCACTTCCTACACCCTCGAAATTGTCAGCAACGACGAAGTCCATGACAAGAACATGGTCGTCGGCTCGTGCGAAGGCGGCAGCAAGAAAATCATCTACCAGAAGAATGACCGCTAAAACAAACAGTTGATGTCGCGGTCCTCGGCCACTACCTTGCGGTTCTGGTCGTACAGCCGTGCGCTGGGGGTAATGCCCAGCGTACGCGTTTCCAGCACGTAACGCTGGCCCGGCTGGAAGCCGTCATAGCGCACGCTGAGGTAGCAAGTGCGTTCGTCTGGCTCAGCCATCATCAACCGGCCCGCGTAGATCTCGAAGTCGTACCGCACCATCAGGTCATGGCTACCCGGGGTCACCTGGAAATAGCGACCATCGTTCAGCCGTACGCCGTCAAGGCGCTCCGCCATGACTACCTTGCCGCCGAGCATGGTCATGTCAACCCACGCTTGCTGAGGATTTTTCGCCGGCAACGGGGTGGTGCTGCAGCCGGCCAGGGTGGTGAGTACAACGACAGCAAGGGCGCGGTGCATTGAGGGGCTCCAACGAGGCATAGGCTTCTAGGCTCTGTACGAAATGCATGCCAACTCACCCTAGCATACCCCTAACCAGCCCCTTACGTAGCCTGGCAGCCCGCCGGTTGAGCCTTGCCTACAACGTAGCGCTGCTGATCATAGAGCTTTGCCCAAGGCTGGAAGCCCAGGCTGCCGGCCTCCAGTTGGTAACGCTGGCCGGCGTTGAAATCCTTGAAGGTCAATTTCATTCGGCAGTCGCGCCACAGGGGCTGGGCTGCCGGGCCAATGTTGGTGGCTGCCACCGGGAACTGAAAAGTTACCCACAATTCATGAGCGCCGGGCTGCACTTCGAAGTAACGTGGGTCCGCCCAGTCGTGGTTGTCGACCTTCACCGCGTGCAGCGAGTTATCCTTGCCCGCCTTGAGGTCGACCCACGCCTGGTGCGGGTCGGGATCGGGCAAGGTGGAACAACCGGCCACGGTCGCCAGACCGCAGACAAGTAACATGGCACGCATGGCAAAACTCCTGATGGCAAGGATGGCCGGCTGGTCCCACAGAAGGATGCCCCCGACAGATGATTGATGTTCTTCTTCTACTGCGCTCGTGCTTTGGGTCACTCGACCGCAAAATCGGGCCCTTGGTTCCCCTGCTGGCCGGTTTGCTGCTGAACGGTTGTTCGACCTATTACGGGCAGTTGCTGGATGGCCAGGTGCGATTGCTGCGGGCTCGCGAGCCCGTCAGCCAAGTGGTGGCCGACCCGGCCAGGGACGCCAGGCTGCGTGAACAGCTGCGCCAGTCCCAGGCCGCCCGGGACTTCGCCAGCAGCCACCTGCATCTGCCGGACAACCGCAGCTACCGGCTGTACGCCGATGTGAAACGCTCATCAGTGGTATGGAATGTGTTTGCCACGCCGGAGTTTTCCCTCGACCCGCAAACCCACTGCTTCCCCATCGCGGGGTGCGTGGCGTATCGCGGGTATTACAGCCTGAGTGGCGCGCGGGGTGAGGCTGCGCTGCAGAAGCAGGCCGGCATGGACGTCTACATCGGCGGCGTGGATGCCTACTCGACCCTGGGCTGGTTCGATGACCCAATCATCAACACCATGATGGACCGGGGTGATGAGCGCCTGGCGACGCTGATCTTCCATGAGCTGGCGCACCAGCGTTTTTATGTCCAGAACGACACCGAGTTCAACGAGTCGTACGCTACCTTCGTCGAGCAAGAAGGGACCCGGCAATGGCGCGCCTACCAAGGTTTGCCACCGGCAGATCAAGATATGGCCAAGCAGGTCCATCAGTTCACCCAGCTGGTGCTGGATACCCAGGAGCAACTCAAGTCCATATACGCCCAGCCACTGGCGCCTGCGGCCATGCGCCAGGCCAAGCAGCAGGCGTTCGAGCGGATGCGCGCGCAGTATCGGCAACTGCGAGACAGCCAGTGGGGTGGGGACAAGCGCTATGACGCCTGGGTGAACGCGCCGATGAACAACGCCAAGCTGTTGCCATTCGGGCTGTATGACCAGTGGGTACCGTCGTTCGCCGCGCTGTTCAGCCAAGTGCACGGCGATTGGCCAAGCTTCTTCAAGGCGGTGGAACGGCTGGGCAAGCTGCCCGCCGATCAGCGCAAAGCCGCGCTGGTGAAGCTGGCGTCGCGCTGATCCCAGGCAACGGCTTCAGCGCATAAAGGCGCGGTGCAACTCGGCCAGGGTATCGAAGTGGTAGGTCGGTGCTTCGGCCTCGAGCTCTTCGCGGCTGCCGAAGCCATACCCTACCGCTACCACATCCAGGCCATTGGCCCTGGCGCCGATCAGGTCATGCTTGCGGTCGCCGATCATCAAGGTCTGCGCCGGGTCCAGGCCTTCTTCCTTGAGCAGGTGGGCCAGCAACTCGACCTTGTTGGTGCGGGTACCGTCCAGTTCACTGCCATAGATCACCTTGAAGTGCTTGGCGAAGTCGAAATGGCGGGCGATCTCGCGGGCGAATTCCCACGGTTTCGAGGTGGCCACGTACAGGTGCCGCCCTTGGGTCACCAGGGTTTCCAACAGCTCGATGACGCCTTCGAACACTTCGTTTTCGTACAGGCCGGTGACCTTGAAGCGCTCACGGTAGAAATTCACCGCTTGCCAGGCCTTTGCTTCATCAAAACCGTAGAACTGCATGAACGCCTGCAGCAGGGGCGGGCCAATGAAATGTTCCAGCTTGCGCAGATCGGGTTCGATGATGCCCAGCTTTTCCAGCGCGTACTGGATGGAACGAGTGATGCCTTCCCGTGGGTCGGTGAGCGTGCCGTCCAGGTCGAAGAGGATGTTCTGATAATGCATGGGGGCTTCCGAATTCAGTCGGTGGAGAGCGGGTTGGGGCTGGCGAAACCGGCGTCCAGATGCTGGTCTTTCAGCTTCACGTAGTTGGCGGCGGTGTAGGTGAAAAAACTGCGCTCCTTGTCTGTCAGCGGCCGGGCCTGCTTGACCGGGCTGCCAACGTAGAGAAAGCCGCTTTCCAGGCGCTTGCCCGGTGGCACCAGGCTGCCGGCGCCAATGATGACCTCGTCTTCCACTACTGCGCCGTCCATCACCGTGCTGCCCATGCCGATCAGGATGCGGCTGCCAACGGTGCAGCCATGCAGCATCACTTTATGGCCGATGGTCACGTCATCGCCGATGATCAGCGGGAAGCCTTCGGGGTTGAAGGGGCCGGCGTGGGTGATGTGCAGTACGCTGGCGTCCTGCACGCTGGTGCGCGCGCCGATGCGGATGCGGTGCATGTCGCCGCGGATCACGGTCATGGGCCAGACCGAGCTGTCCTGGCCTATTTCGACATCGCCGATGACAACTGCCGAACGGTCGACAAAAGCCCGCTCGCCCACGACGGGCGTGTGCTGCTGGAACGTACGAATGGCCACGATAGGCTCCTTCTCTGGCGTTGATAGCTGCGGTGAGCGCCGATTGTAATTAAGATGGGCTGGTGTTTCTTCAGCCAAGGTGTGTAACCGTGAGCGCGACCAACCCGCTACTGCAGTCTTATGACCTGCCACCGTTCTCGGCGATCCGTGCCGAGCACGTACAGCCGGCGATTGAACAGATCCTGGCCGACAACCGTGCGGCGATCGCCAAGATTCTCGAAACCCAGGCGCAGAAGCCTACCTGGGCCGGCCTGGTCCTGGCCATGGATGAACTCAATGACCGCCTGGGCGCGGCCTGGAGCCCGGTCAGCCACCTCAATGCCGTGTGCAACAGCCCGGAACTGCGCCAGGCGTATGAAGCCTGCCTGCCAGCCTTGAGCGCCTACTCCACCGAGATGGGCCAGAACCGCGAGCTGTTCCAGGCTTATGAAGCCCTGGCCAACAGCCCGGAAGCCGCCACCTTCGACGTGGCGCAGAAAACCATCCTGGAACACTCGCTGCGCGACTTCCGCTTGTCGGGTATCGACCTGCCGCCCGAGCAGCAGCAGCGTTACGCCGAAGTGCAAAGCAAATTGTCCGAGCTGGGCAGCAAGTTTTCCAACCAGTTGCTGGACGCTACCCAGGCGTGGACCAAGCACGTTACCGATGAAGCCGCGCTGGCCGGCCTGACCGACTCGGCCAAGGCGCAGATGGCCGCCGCAGCCAAGGCAAAAGGCTTGGACGGCTGGCTGATTACCCTGGAGTTCCCCAGCTACTACGCGGTGATGACCTACGCCCAGGACCGAGCCCTGCGCGAAGAGCTTTACGCTGCCTACTGCACCCGTGCTTCCGACCAGGGTCCGAACGCCGGCCAGAATGACAACGGTCCGGTGATGGAACAGATCCTCGACCTGCGCCAGGAACTGGCCCAGCTGTTGGGCTACGGCAGTTTCGCTGAATTGAGCCTGGCCACCAAGATGGCCGAGTCCAGCGACCAGGTGCTGGGTTTCCTGCGCGACCTGGCCAAACGCAGCAAGCCGTTCGCGGCTCAGGACCTGACCCAGCTCAAGGCCTACGCCGCCGAGCAGGGCTGCCCGGACCTGCAGAACTGGGACAGCGGCTTCTACGGCGAAAAATTGCGTGAGCAGCGTTACAGCGTGTCTCAGGAAGCCCTGCGCGCTTACTTCCCCATCGACAAGGTGCTGTCTGGCCTGTTCGCCATTGTCCACCGCCTGTATGGCATCGAAATCGCCGAACAGACCGGTTTCGACACCTGGCACCCGGACGTGCGCCTGTTCGAGATCAAGGAAAATGGCCAGCACGTCGGTCGCTTCTTCTTTGACCTGTACGCCCGCGCCAACAAGCGTGGCGGTGCCTGGATGGACGGCGCCCGTGATCACCGTCGCACCGCTGGTGGCACCGTGCAGAGCCCGGTGGCGAACCTGGTGTGCAACTTCACCCCGGCCGATGCCGGCAAGCCAGCCCTGCTGACCCATGACGAAGTCACTACCCTGTTCCACGAGTTCGGCCATGGCTTGCACCACCTGCTGACCCGTGTCGAGCACGCTGGCGTGTCAGGCATCAACGGCGTGGCCTGGGACGCGGTCGAGCTGCCGAGCCAGTTCATGGAAAACTGGTGCTGGGAGCCTGAAGGCCTGGCGCTGATTTCCGGCCACTATGAGACTGGCGCGGCCTTGCCTCAGGACCTGCTGGAAAAAATGCTGGCCGCCAAGAACTTCCAGTCCGGCCTGATGATGGTGCGCCAGCTGGAGTTCTCCCTGTTCGACTTCGAACTGCACGCCACCCACGGCGATGGCCGCAGCGTGCTGCAGGTGCTCGAAGGCGTGCGTGACGAGGTCACGGTGATGCGCCCACCCGCGTACAACCGCTTCCCCAATAGCTTCGCGCACATCTTCGCCGGCGGCTATGCGGCGGGTTACTACAGCTACAAGTGGGCCGAAGTGCTGTCGGCGGACGCCTTCTCGCGCTTCGAAGAAGAAGGCGTGCTCAACGCCGAGACCGGTCGTGCCTTCCGCGAAGCCATCCTGGCGCGCGGGGGTTCCCAGGCTCCCATGGTGCTGTTCGTCGACTTCCGCGGCCGCGAGCCGTCGATTGATGCACTCTTGCGCCATAGCGGCCTGAGTGAGGACGCGGCAGCATGAGTGACACGCCCGTGGTCAAGACCAAGAAACGCTTCATCGCCGGGGCGGTATGCCCGGCGTGCAGCGAGTCGGACAAGCTGATGATGTGGAGCGAGGACGATGTCCCGCACCGGGAGTGCGTGGCCTGTGGCTACAGCGACACTCTCAATGCACAGGGCCAGTCCATTCCCAGCGAACTGGGAACGCGGGTCAACAAGCAGGCGCCGAAAATCGCCAACCCCAAGGTGCAGACGGTGCAGTTCTTCCCCAACCCGAAGCTGAAGAAGCCCGACGCTTAAATCAGCTGCTTGAACAACCCCTTGACCGCGCAAGCGGCCAGGGGGTTGGTGCTGCAGGCGCCGCTGGCGAGCGCGCTGCGCACCGCTTCGACGTCCACGTCGTGGATATAGTCCAGGCCGTATTTCATCCGCCGGGTGTCGCCAAAGCCACCCTGGGTCATCTCCGCTACCGCGTCCTGCTTGCTCCAGCCCTGAACCACCATGCGATACATGGCGGCCACCAGCCCCGTGCGGTCCAGGCCGTGCTTGCAGTGGATAAGAACAGGGCCTTTGGCCTCCCCTTCCTGAATGGCGCGTAGCGCCGAAATGACCTCTGCATCATCGACGTGCACCGTGCGCATGGGCAACTGCACCTGGTTGATTTGCGGCGCCTTGAGCCATTGCGCGTCTGGTTCGGGCAAGAAGTTGACCACTGTCTTGATCTGCAGCTGACCGAGTAGCGGCGCCGCCTCTTCGTCCGGCAGGGCACTGCGGTAAAGCGTGGGGCTGATCTGGTACAGGTTGTAATGAGGCTCGACGGACTGTGCCCACTGCGCTGGCCGCGCTAGCACCTGGGGAGTCGCCTGGGTTGGGCCGGCCAACGCGGCGCTCAGGGCCAGGCCGACCAGCAGAAAACGGAAAAAGGACATGGGCAGGGCGCGCCATCGTAACAATAGATGCATTTATTTTCCGTGCCGCAGCGTCAAAGCGCTGTGAGGTGTTCGTAAAAACTTCGTGTAAAGCCCCTGTAAACTCAGGCTGAAACCGGTTACATTTCCGCCTCTCGAAGCACCTTTTCGAAGGTGCCAGCGACAACCTGGCGTGCCGCCCAGACTCGATAAAACTAAAAAACGTCGTGATGTTCTTTACTAAGTACGTCGCGATGCCCGCCTGTGCAGCTCGATGAGCAACTCAAAACGATAAGCGGCCTCAAGGCTGCGACAAATCCGTGATCGGATGAGGATCCCCCATGTCTGAGCAAGACCACGACAACCCGCGCCGGGACTTCCTGCGCAAGACCCTGACCCTGATACCCGTAGTCACCGTGGCCAGCACCGGCCTGGGCATGGGTGTGGGTGAGCTGATGGCCGCGCCGCAGAAGCAGCCCGAGGCGGCTGCCAAGCCCGCTCAGGAGTACCAGCCCAGCTACTTCACCGCGGAAGAATGGGCGTTCGTCAACGCCGCCGTGGCGCGGCTGATTCCGGCCGACGATCTTGGCCCGGGTGCACTTGAAGCCGGCGCGCCGGAATTCATCGATCGCCAGATGAACACGCCCTATGCCAGCGGTGCGTTGTGGTACATGCAAGGCCCGTTCGTGACCGATGCGCCCGCCGAAATGGGTTACCAGCTCAAGCTGGTGCCCCAGCAAATCTATCGCCTGGGGATCGCGGCCACGGACGCCTGGTGCCAGAAGCAGGCAGGCAAGGCCTTCGCCCAGCTCGACGGTGCTGCCCAGGACAGCGTGCTGAGCAAGCTCGAATCCGGGGATATCCAGTTCGATGACGTACCGTCCAAGGCTTTCTTCGCCTTGTTGATCCAGAACACCAAGGAAGGCTTCTTCAGCGACCCGGTACACGGCGGCAACAAAGGCCTGGTGGGCTGGACTTTGGTGGGCTTCCCCGGCGCACGCGCCGACTTCATGGACTGGGTTGAACGCAATGAGCAATACCCCTTCCCGGCAGTATCCATTCGCGGCGAGAGGGCTTGAGCATGGCGACAGTATTGAAGAAGGTCGACGCAGTGATCGTCGGTTTCGGCTGGACCGGCGCCATCATGGCCAAGGAGTTGACTGAAGCTGGCCTGACCGTGGTCGCCCTGGAGCGTGGCCCGATGCAGGACACCTACCCAGACGGTAACTACCCGCAGGTGATCGACGAACTGACCTACAGCGTACGCAAGAAGCTGTTCGTGGATATCTCCAAGGAAACCGTGACCGTCCGGCACAGCGTCAAGGACGTGGCCTTGCCCAACCGCCAGCTGGGCGCGTTCCTGCCTGGCCAGGGCGTGGGCGGTGCTGGCCTGCACTGGTCGGGCGTGCATTTTCGTGTCGACCCTATCGAACTGCGTATGCGCAGCCACTATGAAGAGCGCTACGGCAAGAAATTCATTCCCGAAGACATGACCATCCAGGACTTCGGCGTGACCTACGAAGAGTTGGAGCCGTTCTTCGACTTTTCCGAGAAAGTCTTCGGCACGTCGGGCACGGCCTGGTCGGTGAAAGGCCAGATCGTCGGCGAAGGCAAGGGCGCCAACCCTTACGCGCCAGACCGTTCCAACCCGTTTCCGCTCGAGGCGCAGAAAAATACCGTCTCGGCCATGCTGTTCCAGAAGGCCGCGGCCGCGTCAGGTTACAAACCCTATAACCTGCCGTCTGCCAACACCTCGGGGCCTTACACCAACCCTTACGGCGCGCAGATGGGGCCCTGCAACTTCTGCGGGTTTTGCAGTGGGTACGTGTGCTACATGTATTCCAAGGCCTCGCCGAACGTGAACATCCTGCCGGCACTCAGGCAGGAGCCCAAGTTCGAGCTGCGCACCAACGCCCATGTGCTGCGGGTCAACCTGACCGACGACAAGAAGCTGGCCACCGGCGTGAGCTATATCGACGCCCAGGGCCGGGAAGTGGAGCAGCCGGCCGACCTGGTCATTCTGGGAGCTTTCCAGTTCAACAACGTGCGCCTGATGCTGTTGTCAGGTATCGGCAAGCCGTACGACCCGATCAGCGGCGAAGGCGTGGTCGGCAAGAACTTTGCCTACCAGAACATGGCGACCGTGAAAGCCTTCTTCGACAAGGACACTCACACCAACAACTTCATCGGTGCTGGCGGCAATGGAGTGGCCATCGACGACTTCAACGCCGATAACTTCGACCATGGCCCGCACGGCTTCGTTGGGGGGTCGCCGTTCTGGGTCAACCAGGCGGGCAGCCGCCCTATCGCCGGCACGTCCAACCCGCCGGGCACGCCAGCCTGGGGCAGCGCCTGGAAGCGCACCACGGCCGAGTACTACACGCACCAGGTGTCCATGGATGCCCACGGTGCCCACCAGTCCTACCGCGGCAACTACCTGGACCTGGACCCTACCTACAAGGATGCCTATGGCCAACCGTTGTTGCGCATGACCTTCAACTGGCAGGAGAACGACATCAAGATGAACATGTTCATGGCCGACAAGCTGGCGCAGATCGCCAAGGCCATGAACCCCAAGTCGGTCGCCGTGCTGGGCAAGAAAATGGGCGAGAAATTCAACACCGCTGCCTACCAGACCACCCACCTCAACGGTGGCGCGATCATGGGCACCGATCCCAAGACCAGCGCCCTTAACCGCTACCTGCAAAGCTGGGACGTACACAACGTGTTCGTGCCGGGTGCTTCCGCGTTCCCCCAGGGCCTGGGCTACAACCCTACCGGCCTGGTCGCCGCGCTGACCTACTGGTCGGCCAAGGCTATCCGCGAGCAGTACCTGAAAAACCCCGGCCCGTTGGTGCAGGCTTAAGGAGCGATGACCATGAAAAACCTGTTTCTCGCTTCCCTGGCGCTGGCCAGCCTGCCCGTGTGGGCGGCCGAGCCCTCTTTCGACCCAGCCCTGGTGCAAAAAGGCGAGTACCTGGCCCGTGCCGGCGACTGCGTGGCGTGCCACACCGCCAAGGGCGGCAAGCCGTTCGCCGGTGGGCTGCCGATGGAAACGCCGATCGGCACCATCTATTCCACCAACATCACCCCGGACAAGACCGGCATCGGCGAATATTCGTTCGAGGACTTCGACCAGGCCGTACGCCATGGCGTGGGCAAGAGTGGCAGCACCTTGTACCCGGCCATGCCCTACCCTTCCTATGCTCGCGTCAGTGACGAAGACATGCAGGCGCTGTACGCCTATTTCATGAAGGGGGTGCAGCCGGTTGGACAGGAGAACAAGGATGTGGATATTCCCTGGCCGCTGAGCATGCGCTGGCCGCTGGCGATCTGGCGCGGCATTTTCGCGCCCAAGGTCGAACCGTTCAAGGCCGCGGGCAACGATGAAAGCATCAACCGTGGGGCTTATCTGGTCGAAGGCCTGGGGCACTGTGGTGCCTGCCATACTCCACGCGCCATCACCATGCAGGAAAAGGCCCTCAACCCAGCGGACGGCAAGGAGTTCCTCGCCGGTTCAGCACCGCTTGAAGGCTGGATCGCCAAGAGCCTGCGCGGCGACCACAAGGACGGCCTGGGCAGCTGGAGCGAGGCAGATCTGGTGGCCTTCCTCAAGACCGGCCGCAGTGACCGTACCGCCGTGTTCGGTGGCATGAGCGACGTGGTCGAGCACAGCATGCAGTACATGAGCGATGCGGACCTTACCGCCATTGCCCGGTACCTGAAGTCCTTGCCGGCGGCCAACCCCGACGACAAACCTCAGGTCTACGACAAGGCCGTGGCCGATGCGTTGTGGAAAGGTGATGACAGCAAGCCGGGCGCCTCGGTGTACATCGACAACTGCGCCGCCTGCCACCGCACCGACGGCAAGGGCTACACCCGCGTGTTCCCGGCCCTGGCGGGCAACCCCGTGCTGCAGACAGCCGATGCCACGTCGCTGATCCATATCGTGCTCAAGGGCGGTACCCTGGTCGCCACCAGGACCGCGCCCTCGAACTTCACCATGCCTTCCTACGCCTGGCGCCTGTCGGACCAGGAAGTGGCGGACGTGGTGAACTTCATCCGCACCAGCTGGGGCAACCAGGGGTCGCAGGTATCGGCCAAGGACGTGAAAGCGCTGCGTACCGATGACATGAAGACGACCTCAGGGGATGATCTTGGGCAGGTGAGCTCCAAGTAATACCAGAAGGCATGTGATTGCCGCGCAGGAGCTGGGTTGTCGTCGTGGTATGCGCGCGATGGCCGGGGCTAGGCAAAACGTCAGGCCCTCTGTACTGTATATGAATACAGTATTGAGGGCCTTTCCATGTCCACGCCCCTGCCCCCGCGCGGCCGCGGCACCGCCACCAACCCCCACAACCGTTTCGCGGCCCAGCGCTCGGTCGTCGAGGATGACGGCTGGTATCAGGAAGTGCCGGTCACCCAGGGCACTGAAGTGCGCACCGAGACCGCCAAAAGCATCATCACCCGCAACAGCTCCCCCGACTTGCCCTTCGACCGCACCATCAACCCCTACCGTGGTTGCGAGCACGGCTGCATCTATTGTTTCGCCCGGCCCAGCCATGCGTACTGGGACATGTCCCCTGGCCTGGACTTTGAAACCAAGCTCATCGCCAAGAGCAACGCCGTCGCGCTGCTGGAACAGCAACTGTCCAAGCGCGGCTATCAGGTGGCACCGATCAACCTGGGCTCCAACACCGACCCATACCAGCCCATCGAGCGCGAGCACAAACTCACCCGCGGGGTACTGGAAGTGCTGCTGCGTTACCGCCACCCCGTGACCATCGTCACCAAGGGGTCGCTTATTCTGCGTGACCTGGACCTGCTCAGCGAACTGGCCAGCCTGAACCTGGTGTCTGTGATGATCAGCCTCACCACCCTGGACGACGAACTCAAACGCACCCTGGAACCCCGCGCCGCCGCGCCCAAGGCCCGCCTGCGGGCTATCCGCGTGATGCGCGAAGCCGGCATTCCAGTGGGCGTGCTGTGCGCCCCGATCATCCCCATGATCAACGACATGGAAATGGAAAGCCTGCTGCGCGAAGCCAAGGCTGCAGGCGCCTTGAGCGCCAACTACATTCTGTTGCGCCTGCCGCTGGAAGTGGCGCCGCTATTCGAGGAGTGGCTGCACCAGCACTACCCGCAGCGCGCTGAACACGTGCTGAGTTTGATACGCCAGAGCCGCGGCGGCGCGCTCTACGACAGCCGGTTTGGCGCACGTTTTCGAGGTGAAGGGGTGTTCGCGGACTTGCTGGAGCAACGCTTCAAGGCAGGGCTCAGGCGTTTTGGCTTGAGCAGGCGGGGGGAGCAATCGCTCGATTGCACGGCGTTTTGCCCGCCGGGGGGGCAGATGTCGTTGTTGTGAAATTGTTACTGGGGGTGAATGTAGAGTGCCTTGAACGATGAGGAGCGAATAGGGTGCCGCATTGAACGCTGCCTTGGTTTGTGACGGGCCGCGCTCATAGAAATTATATCAAAACTGATATAGAATTTACTTCGTGCGGTAAGGCTTGTTGATGGCAACTAGAAAAATAACGTTCGTCGGGAACAGTAAGAATGAATTGCGCAGTTTCCCTCCCGAAGCCCTGAGGGCGGCCGGTTACCAATTGGACAGGGTCCAGCGTGGCGACCTGCCACTTGATTGGAAACCTATCAGCACGGTAGGTCCAGGTGTCCATGAAATTCGAATTACCGCTGATGATGGAGCTTTTCGTGTCTTCTACCTGGTGAACCGACCGGAAGCAGTTTACGTATTGCACGCATTCAACAAGACCACGCAAAAAACGCCGAAGCGTGCGATGGAGATGGCACGCCGCCGCTTGAAATCCCTGGGTTGAAGGTCAGAGAGGAATTTGACTATGAATGAAACCTACGACAGCGTTTGGGAAGCTCTGATCGACTCGCCGCAGGAGGCCGAGAATCTTCGTATGCGGTCAAGACTGATGATGGAAATCTCAAAACAAGTGCTCAACTGGGAGGTCGCTCAAAAAGAAGCTGCTCAACGATTGAACATTACCCAGCCACGCCTGAACGACCTGCTCAAGGGAAAAATCGACAAATTCTCTGTCGATGCCTTGCTTAATATGTTGGCGGGTGCGGGCCTTGAAATGGAAATGCAGATCCGCGCCACGCCTGTTCTGGCCACCCCTTCAACGGGTGAGTCCTGGCGGGAGTGGAGTTGATTCAAGAATGGGGCGCGATGCCGCTTCCAGTTCAGCGCGGCGTTTGACTGATAATCCGGCGCTTGGGAAGCGGCCTCGCAGTGACTGCTACGGAGCTCAGCGCGCCTTGAGAATCCTGTGGAGCACGAAGCACTCATGACGACTAAAGAGTCAAATTGATATCACTCCGTAGCTTCCTGAAACACATCAAACCCCCGTTCCAGAGCCCTCCATTCAGTTTGAATTAAGTTTTCATCTCTACCTTCAATCGCAAGTGACCCGATAGTCACTAAGCTGAATGAATCGCCGTGCACAGTCCTATCGTGTAGGGCGTTTTGCCCCGTAAAATAGGAAAATTCCTATAACCGTCTCCCGAGGATGAATCATGACCGACAAGGACTCTTCCCTGACCGAGCCGGCTGTCGAGGCTGAGAGCGCGGACGCTGCGCTGAAGACCATCGTCGATGGCTTCCTGCACTTCCACCACGAAGTGTTTCCACAGCAGCAGGAGCTGTTCAAGAAACTCGCCACTGCCCAGACCCCCAGGGCGATGTTCATCACCTGCGCGGACTCGCGCATCGTGCCCGAACTGATTACCCACAGCTCGCCCGGTGACCTGTTCGTGACCCGCAACGTCGGCAACGTTGTGCCGCCCTATGGGCAAATGAACGGTGGTGTGTCCACGGCCATCGAGTACGCGGTCATGGCTTTGGGTGTGCACCACATCATTGTGTGCGGCCATTCGGACTGCGGTGCCATGCGCGCCGTACTCAACCCGGCCACGCTGGAAAAGATGCCGACTGTAAAGGCCTGGCTGCGCCATGCCGAAGTTGCCAAGACCGTGGTGCACGACAATTGCAACTGCGCCACCGAAGCCGAAAGCATGCAGGTGCTGACCGAGGAAAACGTCATCGCCCAGCTGCAACACCTGCGTACTCACCCCTCGGTGGCGTCACGCATGGCCAGCGGCCAGTTGTTCATTCATGGCTGGATCTACAGCATCGAGACCAGCGAAATTCGAGCTTATGATGCTGAGCGTGATTGCTTCCTTCCATTGGATGGAACCCTGCCGATACCGAGCGCTACCCCCAAAGGGCGGTTCTAGCGCTCGACCGTGATAAACGAGGCCTTCTGACGGCGCACTGAGTGCGCCGTCTGCCCCGTTGCCGTTATCGAAAACCGTGTTGCTGCCAGCCGGCTCTTTGGGGCCGGTTGCGGGCGGCTGCATGCCTGCTAAAAGCGCGGTGGTTTTTGATAACGGTGATTGGGCAGGGGCTGAGGCAATTTTCAGGAGAAACGTAATGAACTTGGCACAGATAAAGGCGGTACTGCCGCGAGAGTTGCTGGCGTCGGTGGTGGTGTTCCTGGTGGCGTTGCCCTTGTGCATGGGCATCGCCATCGCTTCGGGCATGCCGCCGGCGAAAGGGCTGATCACCGGTATCATTGGTGGCGTGGTGGTGGGGTTCCTGGCGGGTTCGCCGCTTCAGGTCAGCGGCCCGGCCGCAGGGCTCGCCGTTCTGGTGTTCGAGTTGGTACGCCAGCATGGCATGGCCATGCTGGGGCCGATTCTGGTGTTGGCAGGCTTGCTGCAGCTGCTGGCCGGCCGTTTCAAACTAGGGTGCTGGTTCCGTGTGACGGCGCCGGCGGTGGTCTACGGCATGCTGGCTGGCATTGGCGTACTGATTGTGCTGTCCCAGGTGCACGTGATGCTCGATAGCGCGCCAAAGCCCTCCGGCATGGATAACCTGTTGGGCTTCCCGGGCGCCGTGGCCGAGGCACTGCCGGTGATGGGCGGTGGGTTGGGCTGGCAAGCCGGGCTGTTGGGCCTCGGTACGATCGCCGTCATGTACGCATGGGAAAAGCTACGGCCCCAGCGCCTGCGCTTCGTGCCTGGGGCCCTGTTGGGCGTCGGCCTGGCCACAGTGGTGAGCCTGGCGATGAACCTGTCGGTCAAACGCGTCGAAGTACCGGCGAACCTGGCTGAGGCCATCGACTGGCTGCGCCCGGCGGACTTGCTGAACCTGGCTGACCCTACCTTGCTGATTGCTGCCTTCGCCGTGGCCTTCATCGCCAGCGCCGAGACGCTGCTGTCGGCAGCGGCCGTGGACCGTATGCACAGCGGCGTGCGCTCGGACTTCGACCGTGAACTGTCTGCTCAGGGCGTAGGCAACATGCTGTGCGGTGTGCTGGGCGCTTTGCCGATGACCGGCGTGATCGTGCGCAGCTCCGCGAATGTCCAGGCCGGCGCACAGACGCGCTTTTCGGCGATTTTCCATGGGGTTTGGTTGCTGGCTTTCGTAGTGGCACTGTCCAGTGTGCTGCAGAGCATTCCGGTGGCGAGCCTGGCGGGCGTGCTGGTGTACACCGGTTTCAAGCTGGTGGACCTCAAGGCGTTGCGTAGCCTGGGACGTTATGGTCGCATGCCGATGTTCATCTACGGCGCCACGGCAATGGCCATCATCTTCACCGACCTGCTGACCGGCGTACTGCTGGGCTTCGCCCTGACCTTGCTGATGCTGGCGTTGAAGGCCGCGCGGTTGAAGATCAACCTGGTGCAGCGTGAGGGCAATGAGATGGAGTTGCGCCTGACCGGCGCCGCGACCTTCCTCAAAGTGCCGGCCCTGACCCAGGTGCTCGACACCATCCCAGCGGGCAGCATTGTTCACGTACCGCTGGGCGGGTTGCGCTATATCGACCATTCGTGCCTCGAGTTGCTCGAGGACTGGGGCCGTGCGAACCGCGCCAGTGGTTCACGGCTGATCATCGAGAGCCGTGGTTTGAAGCGGCGCATCGAGGGGCAGATGCGCACTTCAGCAGGCGTAGGGGCCTGAAAACCATGCACGTACCCCTGTAGGACCGGGCGACAGCTCGGGAATCAGGCGCCGCGACCCTCCAGGTACACCGCGTTGCCTGCTTCCCGAGCTCCGCCCGGTCCCACATTGATCCGAGCGCGGCTTGAAGATCAGTTCAGATCCAACGCCAGCCCGAATTGGCGGGACAGGCAAGGCCACTGGCTCCACGCATCGCCGGTTTCCTTGGCCGAAAGTTTGTCGCGGTACTGCTCAACCGATTCCAGGGCAAAGCTGTCTTCATTGAGCATGTTATCCACGGAGTGGTGCACCACCTCGTCCAGCTTGTTGGCGAACGCTTCGCCGATCAGTTGGTGGGCGATAAGGTTCGCCACGGTGGTGTCCAGTGGAATCAACGGCTGCTGGAAATGCTTGATGTACAGATCATTCACTTCTTCCACCAAGCGATGGGCCAAGTAGGCTTCGTCCAGCAGGCAGTCCAGGCCGACATGGCCTTCCAACGCTTCTGGCGGTTGAATGAAGTATTGCTCGGCTATTTTCAGCACCGGCTTGATCTGCGATTCGATGCCAGCCTTGATCGCGACATCGTTTGCGGCGTCGAGCAGATCCGGCACCTGGTCGATGTAGGCGCGCACGAACCGGGTAAGCACGCCTTTGCGATCTGCTTCAGGAAGCTGGATGGCAGGGTGCAGGTGCGGCAACTGCTTTTCCAGTTGCTGGGTCAATTGGCCAGTATCGGTCTCGTGCTGGTGGGCACGTTGGATCTGCTCACGCAGTGCAGCGGTGTTCATGAAGACTCCAGGAAGCGGCTATCTGAAACGGAAGACCTAGGTTAGCTGGCTTCTGACGCCGCCTAAGACGCATTTGTCATAATTATTTAACCGTTATATGCATCAGTTATATCGAAGTGCCATCACTCTTGTCTGGCCATCCGCTTCATTGCGCCCCCTAGGGCGCTGGCTATACTCGCTTTAGTACCGCGTTGCCTGATGCCCGACTGCCTGCGCAGCAAGGCCCCGGCCGTTGAAGTTCGCTGTCTTGACCGCCGCTCCCTTAGCCGTGGGCTTGCAAAGCCTGGGGTAGAACAAGAACGATAAGGGGAACCCGCGATGATGCGACATCCACATGCCTGGATGGGCCTTGCGCTGTGGTCGCTTTTCACGCCAGCTCATGCGGCCTGGACGACCAATATGGCGCCGGGGGTGACGTACATCAGCAACCAGGTCTTTGACCTGCACATGACCATCTTCTGGATCTGCGTGGTCATTGGCATCGCGGTGTTCGGGGTGATGATCTGGTCGATGATCATTCACCGCCGCTCCACCGGTCAGGTCGCCGCCCATTTTCACGAAAGCACCAAGGTCGAGATCCTCTGGACAGTGGTGCCCCTGGTGATTCTCATCGTCATGGCTGTGCCGGCCACCCGTACCCTGATTCGCATGTACGACACCAGCGAACCGGACATGGACATCCAGATCACCGGTTACCAATGGAAGTGGCACTACAAATACCTGGGCCAGGACGTGGAGTTCTTCAGCAATTTGGCCACCCCCCAGGAGCAGATTCATAACCAGGCCCCCAAGGACGAACACTACCTGCTGGAGGTGGATAACCCGCTGGTGCTGCCAATAGGCCGCAAAATCCGCTTTCTGGTGACGGGCGCCGACGTCATTCACTCCTGGTGGGTGCCGGCCTTCGCGGTGAAGCGAGACGCCATTCCCGGTTTCGTCAACGAAGCCTGGACACGTATCGACAAGCCCGGCATCTACCGGGGCCAGTGCAGCGAACTGTGCGGCAAGGACCACGGTTTCATGCCTATCGTGGTGGAGGCCAAGACTCAGGCCGACTTCGACACCTGGATGGGCGAGCGCAAGGCCGAGGCCGCCAAACTCAAGGAGCTGACCAGCAAGGAGTGGACTCTGCAGGAGCTGGTTGACCGGGGAGACAAGGTCTACCACACCACTTGCGTGGCCTGTCACCAGGCCGAAGGTCAGGGCCTGCCGCCGATGTTCCCGTCGCTCAAGGGCTCGCCGATCGCCACCGGGCCGAAGGAAGGCCATCTGAACCGGGTGTTCTTCGGCAAGCCAGGCACGGCCATGGCCGCCTTTGGCAAGCAACTGTCGGAAGTCGATATCGCCGCCGTGGTCACCTACGAACGCAATGCCTGGGGCAACAACAAGGGTGACATGGTCACGCCGCAGGACGTGCTCGCGTTGAAACAGGCCCAAGCCAAATAACCAGGCAAGCTCGCTTGCCGAGGAAGACAGGACATGAGTGCAGTCATCGATGATCATGGCCACGCCGGGGCCGACCACGCCCACGGCCCCGCCAAGGGCCTGATGCGCTGGGTGCTGACCACCAACCACAAGGACATCGGTACGTTGTACCTGTGGTTCAGCTTCTGCATGTTCCTGCTCGGCGGCTCGTTCGCCATGGTGATTCGCGCCGAACTGTTCCAACCGGGCCTGCAGATTGTCGAGCCGGCCTTTTTCAACCAGATGACCACCATGCACGGTCTGGTCATGGTCTTCGGCGCAGTAATGCCGGCGTTCGTCGGGTTGGCCAACTGGATGATTCCGCTGATGATCGGCGCGCCGGACATGGCCCTGCCGCGCATGAACAACTTCAGCTTCTGGCTGCTGCCGGCAGCCTTCCTGCTGCTGGTCTCGACACTGTTCAGCCCTGGCGGCGGGCCCAACTTCGGCTGGACCTTCTATGCACCGCTGTCCACGACCTATGCACCGGCCAGCGTGACGTTCTTCATTTTCGCGATCCACCTGATGGGCATCAGTTCGATCATGGGCGCGATCAACATCATCGCCACCATTCTCAACCTGCGCGCACCGGGCATGACGTTGATGAAAATGCCGCTGTTCGTGTGGACCTGGCTGATCACCGCTTTCCTGCTGATCGCGGTGATGCCCGTGCTGGCTGGCTGCGTCACCATGATGCTGATGGACATCCATTTCGGCACCAGCTTCTTCAGCGCCGCCGGTGGCGGTGACCCGGTGTTGTTCCAGCACGTGTTCTGGTTCTTCGGCCACCCCGAGGTGTACATCATGATCCTGCCGGCTTTCGGTGCGATCAGCTCGATTATCCCGGCCTTTTCGCGCAAACCCCTGTTCGGCTACACCTCAATGGTCTACGCCACGGCGAGCATTGCGTTTCTGTCGTTCCTGGTGTGGGCGCACCACATGTTCGTGGTGGGCATTCCACTGGTGGGTGAACTGTTCTTCATGTACGCCACGATGCTCATCGCCGTGCCCACGGGGGTAAAGGTGTTCAACTGGGTGAGCACCATGTGGCAGGGCTCCCTGACGTTTGAAACGCCCATGCTGTTTGCCGTGGCCTTTGTGATCCTGTTCAGCATCGGCGGCTTTTCCGGGCTGATGCTGGCCATCGCTCCGGCCGACTTTCAGTACCAGGACACCTACTTCGTGGTGGCGCATTTCCACTATGTGCTGGTGCCGGGCGCCATCTTCGGCATTTTCGCCTCGGCGTATTACTGGTTGCCCAAATGGACTGGCCACATGTATGACGAAACCCTGGGCAAGCTGCACTTCTGGTTGTCGTTCATCGGGATGAACATGGCCTTCTTCCCGATGCATTTCGTTGGGTTGGCGGGAATGCCGCGGCGAGTGCCGGATTACAACCTGCAATTCGCCAACTTCAACATGGTGTCGTCCATCGGCGCCTTCACCTTTGGCGCCACGCAGATCTTCTTCTTGTTCATTGTGATCAAGACCATCCGCGGTGGCCCCCCTGCCCCGGCCAAACCCTGGGATGGCGCCGAAGGGCTGGAGTGGACCATTCCTTCGCCCGCGCCCTATCACACCTTCACCACGCCACCGGAGGTCGAATGAGCCGCCTGGCCCCCAACCGACGCCTGGTGACACGGCTGCTGCTGGTGGTGGCAGTAATGTTCGCCTTTGGCTTCGCCCTGGTGCCGCTGTACGACGTGATGTGCAAGGCTTTCGGCATCAATGGCAAGACCGCCGGGCAGTACGAGGGCAGCCAGGTGGTAGACCACACCCGCGACGTGCGGGTGCAGTTCTTGCCGACCAACAATGCCGACATGGTCTGGGACTTCTATTCCAAAGCACCTGAAGTGACGGTGCACCCGGGCGCCGTGACCGAGATGATCTTTGTCGCACGCAACCCTACCGACCACGCGATGAGCGCCCAGGCGGTACCCAGCATCGCGCCTTCGGAGGCTGCGGCGTACTTCCACAAGACCGAATGCTTCTGTTTCACCCAGCAAGTACTGGACCCCGGCGAGCGCATCGAAATGCCCGTGCGCTTCATTGTCGACCGCGACCTGCCCAAGGACATCAAGCACCTGACGCTGGCTTACACGCTTTTCGACATCACTGCCCGCCACCCGCCGATCAAGACCGGCAGCTAGGCGAAGGGTTTTGCCGCAACAACGGAGAACAACAACATGGCAACCCACCAGCATTATTACGTTCCGGCGCAGAGCAAATGGCCGATCATTGCCACCGTGGGCCTGTTCACCACGGTGTTTGGCCTGGGCACCTGGTTCAATGACCTGAAGGCCGGCCAGGCTCACTCCCATGGGCCTCTGATCTTTTTCGCGGGCGCTTTGATCGTCGCCTTCATGATGTTCGGCTGGTTCGGCGCAGTCATCAAGGAAAGCCGGGCGGGGCTCTACAGCCCCCAGCTGGACCGGTCCTTCCGCTGGGGCATGTCGTGGTTCATCTTTTCCGAGGTGATGTTCTTCGTCGCCTTCTTCGGCGCGCTGTTCTATGTGCGCAACGTGGCTGGGCCGGCGCTGGGCGGCGAAGGGCCCAAGGGTATAGCCCACATGCTATGGCCCAACTTTCAGTTCGCCTGGCCGCTGCTGCACACCCCGGACCCTAAACTGTTCCCGCCGCCCAAGGGGGTGATCGACCCCTGGCACCTGCCGTTGATCAACACGGTATTGCTGGTCAGCTCCAGCGTGACCATCACTATTGCTCACCATGCCCTGAAGCGCGGCCACCGTGGCCCGCTGAAACTGTGGCTAGCCCTGACGATTCTTCTGGGGCTCAGCTTTCTGTTCCTGCAGGCGCACGAATACGTCGAGGCTTATGAAGAGCTGGGGCTGACGTTGGGCTCGGGCATCTACGGCGCCACCTTCTTCATGCTCACGGGCTTCCACGGCGCGCATGTGACGATGGGTACCTTGATCCTCACCGTGATGCTGATCCGCATCCTGCGTGGCCATTTCGATGCCGACCACCAGTTCGGGTTCGAGGCCGCCAGCTGGTACTGGCACTTTGTAGATGTGGTCTGGGTAGGGCTGTTTATTTTCGTCTACGTGCTGTGACTACCACGGGGCTCTGGAGGTCAGCTGGCCGCTGTAGAAACCCCAGGCCACCAGGCCTACCGTCAGGGCCGCGAGGATCACCCGCACCGTCAGGGCTTTCACCAGGCGGTCGGAGCGGCCGTCGTCCTTTACCAGAAAGAACAAGCCGCTGAACAGGCTGGCCACCGTGGCCAGCAACATCAGCACAATCGCGGCTTTGAGCATGGCAAGACTCCAAGGGGGCAAGCGATGCAAGCAAGTATAGCGAGGCGCTTTCGCCCCGGCCTGTTGCCCACCCTGGTAGTGCTGGCGCTGCTGCCGGTACTCGTCAGCCTGGGGTTCTGGCAGTTGGGTCGCGCCGAGGAGAAACGTCAGTTGCTGGCCTTGGATGCTCAGCACCGGCTTGCTGACCCGGTTCCCGGTACACAGTTGGAAGGGCTGCAGAACCCGGCCTTCAGGCGGGTTGTTTTACAGGGCAAGTTCGACGCTGATCACACCCTGATCCTGGATAATCGCCAGCGCGATGGCCATGTCGGCATCGAGTTGCTGCAACCCTTCCGGGACCTGGAGAGCGGGCAATGGCTGCTGGTCAACCGCGGCTGGCTGCCTTGGCAAGACCGGCGCACGCCGCCTCATTTCGATACACCCACCCAGGCCATCAGACTCGTGGCATGGGTTTACGTGCCGCCAGGGGCAACCTATCAGTTGAGCGCCGACCCACCGGGCCAACCATGGCCCCGGCTGGTCACGGCCCTGGACCCCGGTGCGCTGTGGACTGAGCTGGGCCGCCAGGGCTATGGCCATGAAGTGCGTCTGGAGCCAGGCCCGGCGGCCTATCGGTTGGGTTGGCAGGTAGTGTCCATGGGCCCGGAAAAACACGTGGGTTACGCCGTGCAGTGGTTCGCCATGAGCCTGACGCTGCTAGGCCTTTACCTGTACCTAGGCTTGCACAACAAGAAGGAGAAGCCCCATGGGAGCGGCCATCAATCCACCCGGCCTGTCTGACGCAGCAGTGCCCACGCGGCGGCGCGGGCGCCTGCAATTGTTGCTGATTCTGTTGGTGACCGTGGGCCCCATGGTGCTCGCCACGTTCATGTACAAGCTCAACTTCTGGGTACCCGAGGGGCGCAGCTACCATGGCGAACTGATCGCCAACGGCCAGACCCGCGCCGACCTGGGCGTGCAGGCCGACGAAGCCCGCTGGCAGATGCTGGTGACCACCCCGGGCGATTGCGCTGCCGACTGCCAGCAGTTGGTATACCTGGCGCGGCAGATCCAGATCGGCCTGGGGCGTGATGCCTCGCGGGCGAGCCATGCCCTCGCCGCGGCGCAGCCGCTAACCGCCGACTATGAGGCGCGCCTGGCCCGTGAATACCCAAGGTTGCAGCGTTACCCGCTGGCCCTGGACAAGTATGCGCCGCTGGTCGAGGGCAAACCGGGGCCGCACCTGTGGATCATCGACCCCCACGGCAACCTGGTGCTGCGCTACGGCGCCCAGGTCAACGGCAAGGACTTGCTCAACGACCTTCGGCAATTGCTGAAACTGTCCAACATCGGGTAGGAGCCGCCTGACCATGGCCAAACCTGGATATCGCCTCGCGTTGCTGGCCACCGTGCTTGCCCTGCTTGTGGTCTTGCTCGGTGCCTACACCCGCCTCACTCATGCGGGGCTTGGCTGTCCCGACTGGCCCGGTTGCTACGGCTTCATTGCCGTGCCCAGTTCCGAAGCGCAATTGGCCCACGCTCAGGCGCATTTTCCCGAGCACCCGGTGCAAGCACAAAAAGGCTGGAGCGAGATGGTGCACCGCTATTGCGCTGGCAGCCTGGCGCTGCTGGTGGGCCTATTGGGCATGCAGGCCTGGCGCCGCCATGGGCGCGACGGCGAGCCCTTCAGGCTGCCCTTGATATTGCTGGGCGTCATTGTCGCCCAAGCGGCATTTGGGATGTGGACAGTGACGCTCAAGCTGTGGCCCCAAGTGGTCACCACTCACCTGTTGGGTGGGTTTACTACACTGAGCCTGCTGTTGCTGTTGAGCCTGCGGTTGTCCGGGGCATTGGCGCCACTGCCGGGCATATCGTCGAAGTTGCGACGGTGGGCGCTGGTGAGCCTGGTGCTGGTGATCGGCCAGATCGCCCTGGGCGGCTGGGTCAGCGCCAATTATGCCGCCATGGCCTGCACCGATTTTCCCCTGTGCCAGGGACGATGGCTGCCTGACGCGGATTTCGCCAACGCCTTCCACCTTACCCAGCACATCGGCCCAAACTACCTGGGCGGGCATTTGGATAGCGAAGCACGCACGGCCATTCATCTCACCCACCGTGCCGGTGCCTGCCTGCTCAGCCTGGTACTGCTTGGCCTGGCCTGGCGCCTGCGTGCCGAGGGCCATGGCCGCCTGGCGCTGGCCGTGGCGGCGGCGCTTGGCCTGCAGGTCATGCTGGGCGTCAGCAATGTGGTGTTGCACCTTCCGCTGGTCGTGGCGGTGGCCCATAACGCCGGGGGGGCCATACTGTTAATGACCCTGGTGGGGGTCAATTACCGCCTGCGCGCCGTGCCTGCCCCCCGTTCAGCGGTTGCGCGCCGCCATTGGCGCCCTCATCTGCCGGTGCTCTGGTCAGGTAAATGAACACAAGGAGAGAGTAATGACGACGGCAACGGGCGACCACGCCCAGGCCGGCTGGCGCGACTACCTGGAGCTGACGAAACCCAAGGTGGTCGTGCTGATGCTGATGACGTCCCTGGTGGGCATGTTCCTGGCCACCCGCGCGGGTGTGCCGTGGACCGTGCTGGTGTTTGGCAACCTGGGCATCGCCCTGTGTGCCGGCGGCGCCGCGGTGATCAACCATGTGGTGGACCGGCGCATCGATGCGCTGATGGCCCGCACCCACAAGCGCCCGGTGGCCGAGGGTCGTGTGGGCCCTGCGGCGGCATTGGCATTTGCCGCGGTGCTGGCGGTGGGCGGCATGGTCATCCTGCTGGTGTTCACCAACCCACTGTGTGCCTGGCTTACCCTGGCCTCGCTGTTGGGCTACGCGGTCATCTACACAGGCTTTCTCAAGCGTGCCACGCCGCAGAACATCGTCATCGGTGGCCTGGCTGGCGCCGCACCGCCGCTGCTCGGCTGGGTGGCGGTCACCGGCCACATGGGGCCGGAGCCCCTGCTGCTGGTGCTGATCATTTTCGCCTGGACCCCGCCGCACTTCTGGGCCCTGGCCATCCATCGGCGGGAAGAGTATGCCCGCGCTGAAATACCCATGCTGCCCGTCACGCACGGTGTGTACTACACCAAGGTGCACATCCTGCTGTACACCGGGATCATGCTGGTGGCCACGTTGCTGCCCTACCTGATCCGCATGAGCGGCCTGCTCTACCTGGTCTGCGCGTTGGCGCTGGGCGCGCGCTTCCTGCAATGGGCCGTGGTGTTGTACCGTGGCAGCCATCCGCATGCGGCCATGAGCCTGTTCAAGTACTCCATCTGGTACCTGTTGCTGCTGTTCGTCGCCCTGCTTGTCGACCACTACCTGTTGCTGAGCCTATGACCCGCGTACAGAAAACCGTCTTCATCCTGGCCGCCATCGTCGCGGTGATCATCGGCTTGACCGTGCACCGCGTGCTGCAGGACAACCGCGAAGGCGCCAACACTGCCTTCATCGACGCCGGCATCATCCTGCTGCCCGAACACCGCAGCGTCCCCGCGGTGACCATGACCGATCAGGACGGCAAGCCAGTGCAGCTAGACGAACTGAAGGGCAAGTGGTCAATGCTTTTCTTCGGTTACACCTTTTGTCCGGATATTTGCCCCACCACCCTGGCGCAGTTGCGCCAGGTCAAAAGCGAACTCGCCCCGGCAGTAGCGGCGCGCTTGCAGGTGGTGCTGGTCAGCGTCGACCCGAACCGGGACACGCCGCCGCAACTCAAGCAGTACCTGGGTTACTTCGACAAGGACTTTCGTGGTCTCACCGGCGATGGTGACAGCCTGCAGAAACTGGCCAATGGCTTGAGCATGCCCTATATCCCGGCGGACACGAGCCAGCCGAACTACATCGTGCAGCACAGCGGCAACCTGGCGTTGCTGGGGCCGGATGGTACGCAGAGGGGGTTTGTGCGCGCACCCTTGAACGGGCAGAAACTGGTGGCGCAGTTGCCAGCGCTGGTGCAGCGCGATTGACTGCAGCGCTTTGACGCGGCCTGGCGGCCGCTGCTACCGGGGTAGCAGCGACCGGAGGCGGCGTCGGAGGTTAGAACGCAGGCAGGATGGCGCCCTTGTATTTGTCCTGGATGAACGCCTTCACCTCAGGGCTGTGCAGCGCTGCCGCCAGTTTCTGCATGGCTGGCGAGTCCTTGTTGTCCGGGCGCGCTACCAGGATGTTCACGTAAGGCGAGTCATTGCCTTCGATGGCCAGGGCGTCCTTGGACGGGTCCAGCTTGGCTTCCAGCGCATAGTTGGTGTTGATCAGCGCCAGGTCGACCTGGGTCAGCACGCGCGGCAGGGTGGCGGCTTCCAGTTCGCGGATTTTCAGGTCCTTGCTGTTCTCGACGATGTCCTTGGGCGTGGACAGGATGTCATTGGCGTCCTTGAGCTTGATCAGGCCGACCTTTTGCAGCAGCAACAGTGCGCGGCCGCCGTTGGTCGCGTCGTTGGGGATCACAACGTTGGCACCACCCGGAATGTCGGCGAGGCTCTTCCACTTGCTGGAGTAGGCGCCCAGCGGCTCCAGGTGCACGCCGGTCACGGCCACCAGGTTGGTGCCCTTGCCCTTGTTGAACTCATCCAGGTACGGCTGGTGCTGGAAGAAGTTGGCGTCCAGGCGCTTCTCGGCCACCTGTACGTTCGGCTGGATGTAGTCGGTGAACACCTTCACGTTCAGGTCCACGCCTTCCTTGGCCAGTTGCGGCTTCACGAATTCGAGGATTTCGGCGTGGGGCACGGCGGTGGCGGCCACGGTCAGGGTGTCGTTGGCGTGGGCCGACAGGGCGGCCACGGCGGCGAAGGCCGCCAGCAGTCTTTTCATTCTGAGCTCCTTGTGGGGGCCCGGCGGGCCCCGGTGCCGTGGCGTCGCCACGGTCCATCAAACTGTTATAGAGACTTACTTGCGGGAGAAGTGCACCACCAGCTTGTCGCCGATGGTTTGCAGCACTTGAACCAGCACCACCAGGATTACCACGGTGACGATCATCACATCAGTCTGGAAACGCTGGTAGCCGAAACGGATCGCCAGGTCACCCAGGCCGCCAGCGCCGACCACGCCAGCCATGGCCGTGTAGGACACCAGTGTAATCGCTGTGACGGTAATCGCCGCGATGATGCCCGGCAGGGCTTCGGGCAGCAGGGCGTTCATGATGATCTGCCGTGGGGTGGCGCCCATGGACTGGGTGGCCTCGATGATGCCGCGGTCCACCTCACGCAGGGCGGTTTCCACCAGGCGCGCGAAGAACGGCGTGGTCCCGATGACCAGGGGTGGAATGGCACCGGCCACACCGAGCGAGGTACCGGTGATCAGTACGGTGACCGGAATCAGCACGATCAGCAAAATGATGAACGGCAGCGAGCGCAGCACGTTCACGCAGAACGCCAGCAGCGCATACAGGCCCTTGTTCTCGAACAGTTGGCGCGGGCCGCAGATGAACAGCAGCACGCCCAGTGGCAGGCCCAGCAGCACGGTGAAGATCAGCGAAGCGCCGAGCATGACCATGGTGTCGTTGGTGGCTTCGAGAATCTCGGACCAGTCGACGTTGGCGAAGTAGTTGAGGAAGTCCATTAGCGCAGCACCTCCATATGAACGTCTGCAGAGGTGAAGCGGGCAAAGGCAGCGTCCATGTCACCACCGGTGATGGCCAGGGTCAGTTGCCCGTACGGCGTGTCTTTGATGCGGTCGATGCGGCCAGCCAGAATGCTGTAGTCCACGCCGGTCTCGCGGGCAACAGTGCCCAGCAACGGCGCGTAGGTGGACTCACCCTGGAAGGTCAGGCGCACGATGCGGCCTGGCACATGAGCGAAGTCGGCACGCTGGTCATTCTCGTCCACCTCTTCGTCTTCCTGGACAAAGCGCTTGGTGGTCGGGTGTTGCGGGTGAAGGAACACATCGGCTACCGCGCCCTGCTCCACGATGACGCCTGCGTCCATCACCGCGACCTGGTCGCAGACCCGGCGGATCACGTCCATCTCGTGGGTGATCAGGACGATAGTCAGTTTCAGCTCGCGGTTGATCTCGGCCAGCAGTTGCAGTACCGATGCCGTGGTCTGCGGGTCGAGAGCACTGGTGGCCTCGTCGCACAGCAGCACCTTGGGGTTGGTCGACAAAGCGCGGGCGATGCCCACGCGCTGTTTCTGGCCCCCTGACAGCTGCGCCGGATATTTCCTGGCATGGTCAGACAGGCCGACCCGCTCCAGCAGCGCAGCGACACGCTTGTTGATTTCCGCGTTGCTCAACTCACCGGCCAGGCGCAGCGGCAACGCGACGTTGTCGGCCACGGTCTTGGACGCCAGCAAATTGAAGTGCTGGAAGATCATGCCGACCTGCTGGCGGAAACGCCGCAGGCTGTTGGCGTCGAACGCGGTGACGTCTTCGCCGTCGACAATGATCTTGCCACCGCTAGGTGCTTCAAGACGGTTGATGAGGCGCAGCAGGGTGCTTTTGCCCGCACCGGAATGGCCAATCAAGCCGAATACCTGACCGTTCTCGACGCTCAGGTTGGTGGGGTGCAGCGCGGGGATTTCCCTACCGTTGACGCGGTAGGTTTTATGGACATTTTGGAACTCGATCACGTAGCGAACCTTGTGGGGCGCATGGAATGGGGATCAGCGGTTAGCCGGTCGCGCATTTTAGCGTGTCCGTATAGAGAGACTTAGCATTTATTTCGCAAACATCCTTTCATCTGGCAATAACACGATCAAAGGTCTCGAAATAAACGGAACGGCGGCATGAGGCATCAGTCATTACCTAGGTATCGCCATTATCCCCACCCGTGATGGGGATTTTCGCCACGCGGACCGCACGCAAGGTGCGGCTGCAGATGAGGAGTCCAGGACAGATGAAGAAGACCAAGCCTACCAATGGTAAAAGCCAGCTGGCCGGTACCGACACCCCAGACCGCGCCAACACCAACGCCAAGCTCGACAGCCTGGAAGCGTTTCGCAGCGATGCCACCGAGCAGGCGCTTCGAACCAACCAGGGCGTGAAAATCAGCGATAATCAGAACACCCTGAAAGTGGGGGCCCGCGGGCCCTCGCTGCTTGAAGACTTCATCATGCGCGAGAAGATCACGCATTTTGACCATGAGCGTATCCCGGAGCGTATCGTCCACGCCCGCGGCACCGGTGCCCACGGCTACTTCCAGACGTATGAAGCCCATGCCGACCTGACCAAGGCGGGCTTCCTGCAGGATCCGGCCAAGCAAACGCCGGTATTCGTGCGTTTCTCCACGGTGCAAGGGCCACGCGGCTCCGGTGATACGGTACGCGACGTGCGCGGCTTCGCGGTCAAGTTCTACACCGATGAAGGCAATTTCGACCTGGTTGGCAACAACATGCCGGTGTTCTTCATCCAGGATGCCATCAAGTTTCCGGATTTTGTCCACGCGGTGAAACCCGAGCCGCATAACGAGATCCCTACCGGCGGTTCGGCCCACGACACCTTCTGGGACTTCGTATCGCTGGTGCCGGAGTCGGCGCACATGGTGATCTGGACCATGTCCGACCGCGCCATCCCGAAAAGCCTGCGCACCATGCAAGGTTTCGGCATCCACACCTTCCGGCTGATCAACGCCGAGGGTAAGTCGACCTTCGTCAAGTTCCACTGGAAACCCAAGGCGGGCGTGTGCTCGCTGGTGTGGGACGAAGCGCAGAAGCTGGCGGGCAAGGACACCGACTACCACCGCCGTGACCTGTGGGAAGCCATCGAGACTGGCGATTACCCCGAATGGGAACTGGGTGTGCAGATCGTCGCCGAAGAAGATGAGCACAAGTTCGAGTTCGACTTGCTCGACCCCACCAAGATCATTCCGGAAGAGCTGGTACCGGTGACACCGCTGGGCAAGATGGTGCTCAACCGCAACCCGGACAACTATTTCGCCGAGACCGAGCAGGTCGCGTTCTGCCCTGGCCACATCGTGCCCGGCATCGACTTCTCCAACGACCCCCTGCTCCAGGGGCGGCTGTTTTCCTATACCGACACACAGATCAGCCGCCTGGGCGGACCGAACTTCCACGAAATCCCGATCAACCGCCCCGTGGCGCCGAACCACAATGGCCAGCGCGACGCCCAGCACCGCACCACCATCGACAAGGGCCGGGCTTCCTACGAGCCCAACTCCATTGATGGTGGCTGGCCGAAAGAAACCCCGGCCGCGGCTCAGGACGGTGGTTTCGAGACCTATCCGGAACGTATCGAGGCACACAAGGTACGCCAGCGCAGCGAGTCGTTCGCCGACCACTTCTCCCAGGCGCGGCTGTTCTTCCACAGCCTGAGCAAGCCCGAGCAGGAGCACGTCATCGCCGCCTACAGCTTTGAGCTGGGCAAGGTGGAGCGTGAGCACATCCGCGCCCGTCAGGTAAACGAGATCCTGGCCAACATCGACCTGGATCTGGCCAGCCGCGTGGCAGCCAACCTCGGCCTGCCGGCGCCCAAGGCCGGTACCGTGCAAGTACCGGAGCTGTCGCTGAAGGAGTCCCCGGCGCTCAGCCAGTTGAACTTGCTGGCCGGCGATATCAAAGGCCGCAAGGTGGCCGTTCTGGTGGCTGATGGCGTTGATGGCGCACAGGTGGACGCGCTGAAGAAAGCGCTGGAGGCCGAGTGGGCGCACGCCAAGATCCTGGGGCCAACCTCGGCACCGGTGAAAACGGCGGACGGCAAGACCCTCGCCGTCGATGCATCGGCCGAAGGGCTGCCATCGGTGGCGTTCGACGCGGTATGGGTACCGGGTGGCAAGGCGTCGGTGCAGGCTTTGAGCGGCAACGGCGTGGCGCTGCACTACTTGCTTGAAGCCTACAAGCACCTCAAGGCTATCGGTGTGAACAGCGAGGCCAAGAGCCTGATCGATGCACTCAAGCTGGAGGTGGATGCAGGGTTGATCGTGGGTGACGACGCCACGGCGCACAAGGCGTTCTTCGCAGCGATCGCCAAGCACCGCGTATGGGACCGCGAGCCGAAGGCCAAGGCTATCCCTGCCTGAAGCAGGCCCTGCGCAACCTTTGCAGGACCGGGCTTCCCGGTCCTGCGATTATTGCTTGCGCGGGGTCAGCACCATCTGCGCAGGCTGATTGCGCACGATCTTGTGCTCGAGCTTCCATTCAAGGCGTGGCTTGAGCTTGTTGATCCGTTTGGTCAGCAACGTCTGCAGCCACGGCCAGTCCTGGGTACGTGGCACCACGACGATCACATCACACTGGTAATTCACCACGTCGGTGGCAATGTCATCCAGTTGGCGCTGCAAAGCCCTGCTTTCGGTGATGTTCAACGCCACCGGCGTGCTTTCGGCTGTCGGGTCGATGACCTTGGCCGCCGGCTTGGCTTCTGCTGCCTGCAACGCGGCCTCGGCCTTGTCCAGTTCGGCCTTGCGGGCCTGACGGATCGGGCCATTGGCGCCACCCGTCAAGGCCGGGGCCTTGGGCATCAGCGCACGGGCACGGGCCAGGGCGGTGGCCGCGGCGTTGACGTCACCTTTCTGCAGCACGATCTGGCTGCGCTGCAGGTAGGCCTCGGCCAACTGGCGCTGGTAAGGCTCCAGGCGCGGGTCGTCGGGGCTCTGCTTCTGCAGCGTGCCCAACTGGTCTTCGGCAGTGGCCAGTTCGCCGCTGTCGATATTCTGTTGCAACTGCAGAAAGGCATCCGGCACCGCAGGTGGCGCGGCAGGTTCCGGTGCATGGCTCTGGCAAGCGCCCAAGATGAGCGAAAATGCGACAAGGAGCAGATAACGGGAGGCGAACGGCTTCATTCCTGCGACTCTCTATTTGCGCAAAAAGCGGCCAAGTCTACACCCTGGCGTGTGACACGAGAATAACCTGTGACAGATCACCACCCTCAACGACGGGGCAGTGCAAAGCTCATCAGGAACAGTGTAGCGGCGCAGACGACGATCGACGGGCCGGCCGGCGTGTCCTTGAACCACGACAGGGCCAAGCCGCCGCACACCGCGATAACCCCCAGGATACTGGCCCCGAGGGCCATCTGCTCAGGGGATTTGGCGTGGCGCTGGGCCGCAGCCGCGGGAATGATCAGCAACGAGGTGATCAATAGCACGCCGACGATCTTCATGGCCACGGCAATGACAATGGCGATCAACAGCATCAGGGTCATGCGCAGGCCCGCGACCGGCAAGCCTTCGACACGGGCCAATTCCTCGTGCACCGTCACCGCCAGCAATGGCCGCCACAAGGCAAGCACCAGCGCCATGACCGCCGCGCTGCCACCCAGGATCCAGGCAAGGTCGGTGGGGCTGATGGCCAGCAGGTCACCGAACAGGTAGCTCATCAGGTCGATGCGCACGTCGTGCATGAAACTCAGCACCACCAGGCCCAGGGACAGTGTGCTGGGTGCCAGGATGCCCAGCAACGTATCTGAAGCCAGTGGCTGGCGCTGTTGCAGGGTCACCAGCAGAATCGCCAGCAGCAGGCAGCCGACGGTCACTGCCAGCGCCGGGCTGACGTCCAGCACGAAGCCCAGGGCCACGCCGAGCAGCGCGGCATGGGACAGGGTATCGCCGAAATAGGCCATGCGCCGCCACACCACGAAGGACCCCAGGGGGCCAGCGACCACCGCCAGGGACAAGCCGGCGAGCAAGGCGTAAAGCAGAAAATCAGCCATGCTTGCAGCCGTCTCCATGTACGTGGGGGGTAAGGGAATGTTCAGCGTTTTCCGCGACCACTTCGCCATGCAGGCCATGGGCATGGTCGTGGTGGTGGTGATATACCGCCAGGCTCGGCGCGTGGTCGCCAAACAGTTCGACGAACGCCGGGTCGCCACTGACCTGCTCGGGGTGGCCGGAACAGCACACATGGCGGTTCAGGCACACCACCTGGTCGGTGGTGCTCATCACCAGGTGCAGGTCGTGGGAAACCATCAATACGCCACAGCCGTGGCGGTCGCGCAGGCGAGTGATCAGGGCATACAGCTCAGCCTGGCCGGCCACGTCGACGCCCTGCACCGGCTCGTCCAGCACCAGCAGTTCAGGTTCGCGCAATAGCGCGCGAGCCAGCAGCACGCGCTGCATTTCGCCGCCGGAGATGGCCTGCACCGGGCTGTCGATGACTTGCTCGGCACCTACTTCGGCCAGGGCCGCCATCGCCCGCGGGCGGTCGACACCTGGCACCAGGCGCAGGAAGCGTAGTACCGACAGCGGCAGGGTCGGGTCCACATGCAGCTTTTGCGGCATGTAGCCAATGCGCAGTTTCGGCTTGCGCCACACCAGGCCGCTATCAGGCTTGAGCAAGCCCAGCACGGACCGCACCAGGGTGGTCTTGCCGGCGCCGTTGGGGCCGATCAGGGTGACGATTTCGCCGCTGCGCACGCTCAGCTGGATGTTGTCCAGCACGCTCTGGCCGGCAAAGGTGACCGTCACCTGGTCCAGGCGGATCAGGGCATCGCTCATCAGGCGGCCTGGCAGGCCGAGCAAAGGCCGACCACTTCCACTGTCTGGCCTTCGACCTTGAAGCCCACGTCTGCGGCGCTCTGTACGATGGCCTGGCTGATGGCCGGTTGCTCCAGCTCCAGGGCCACATGGCATTCACGGCAGATCAGGAACTGGCCCTGGTGCGCGTGCTCCGGGTGGTTGCAACCGATGAAGGCGTTGAGCGAGGCAATACGGTGCACCAGGCCATTTTCCAAGAGGAAATCCAGCGCGCGATACACCGTGGGAGGTGCGGCGCGGCGGCCGTCCTGGTCGCTGAGCACGGCGAGGATATCGTAGGCGCCCAGCGGCTTGTGGCTTTGCCACACCAGTTCCAGCACGCGGCGGCGCAGGGCAGTCAGGCGCAGGCCCATGCGTGCGCACAGGGCATCGGCTTCCGACAGTGCGCTGTGTACGCAGTGGGAATGATCGTGGGGGCGGTTGGCCAGCGGAGTAGTGGGCATGGGGCGACGACGATATCAGCAAGAGACGTTATTATATTACCTGTTCTCACCGAGTCGAGTGGTCATTGTGTCCCGGAAATTTGCTCATTTTGTCGCTTTTTGCCTCGCCGCCGTCGTGATACCAGCCGCTCAGGCCGAGGTTCGCGTGCTTACCAGCATCAAGCCCCTGCAGCTGATTGCCGCAGCGGTACAGGATGGCGTTGGCAGCCCTGAGGTATTGCTGCCACCTGGCGCTTCGCCGCACCACTACGCCTTGCGCCCTTCTGACGTGCGCCGCGTGGGCGATGCCGATTTGCTGTACTGGATCGGCCCTGACATGGAGGCGTTCCTGCCCAAGGTCGTGAAGACCCGTAGCAAGCCGACCGTGGCTGTCCAGGACCTGGCCGGGCTGAAATTGCGCCACTTCACCGCCGACAGCCAGTCCCATGAAGAGGCCGACCCGGACGAGCACGACCATGACCACCGCCCTGGCAGCCTGGATTCGCACTTGTGGTTGTCGACCTTCAATGCCCGGGTGATCGCCGCGCGCATGGCCGCCGACCTGACCAAGGCTGACCCGGCCAACGCGCCACGTTACGCCGGCAACCTGCAGGCGTTCGATGGCCGCCTGGACGCGCTGGATGCACGTTTGAAAACACGCCTGGCGGGCATTGCCGGCAAGCCGTTCTTCGTGTTCCACGAGGGCTTCGATTATTTCGAAGACGAATTTGGCATCAAGCATGCCGGGGTGTTCAGCGTTGCCGCCGAAGTGCAGCCGGGTGCCCAGCACGTGGCGGCCATGCGCGCCCGGCTGCAGGAAGCCGGCAAGTCTTGCGTGTTCAGCGAGCCACCGGCCCGCCCGCGCCTGGCCGAAACCCTGACGGCCGGCCTACCGGTGCGCCTGGCCGAGCTGGACGGCCTGGGCGGCTTCGCCGACGCCACGTCACAAGGCTACGAGCAACTGATGGAAAAGCTGGGCAACGACCTCGCCGGCTGCCTGGAACAGCTCTGAGCCCAAGGCTGCGTCCCAGGCGCCGCTGTCACAACGCGAACGGCAGCGCCAGGCTGACCTCCTGGCGCAACGCCAGGCGGCGTTCGAACTCGGCAGGGTCGTGGATCAGCACGTCCATGCCGGCGAACGCCTGGGCTGCCACCAGGCGTGACAGCCAGAAGCGCACGCACGCCACTCGCAGCATCACCGGCCATAATTCTGCCTCAGCGGCCGTGAACGGCCGGAGCGCCGCATAGGCACCCAGCATCGCCCGCGCCCGCGGCGCGTCCAGTGCCCCGGCTTCGTCCGAGCACCAGTCATTCAGGCTGATGGCCAGGTCGTACAGCATCGGGCCCGAGCAGGCGTTGTAGAAGTCGATCACACCGGTCAGGTGCGTGCCCTCGAACATCGCGTTATCGCGGAACAGGTCGGCGTGCAGGTTGGCTCGCGGCAGGGCCAGGATCTGCGCCTTGTGCGCGCCGATCTCGTCCAGCGCCGCGCGCAGCAGCGCAGCGGCTTCGCTGCCCAGTTGGTCGATCTGGCGTTCGCCTTCTTCCAGCATCCAATCCAGGCCGCGGTCGGTCTTGCGTTCCAGCACATGGTCGCGGGTGGCCAGGTGAATATGGCTGATCAGCTCGCCCATCTGCACGCAGTGCTGGTTGTTGGGCTCCTTGATGTGCTTGCCCGGCAGCCGAGGTTGCAGCAGCGCCGGCTTGCCTGCCAGCTCGCGCAGGGCCACGCCGTCGGTGGTACGCAGGGCGTACGGAACGGGCAGGTCGGCTTCGTGCAGCACGTCCAGCAGTTCGACGAAATAGGGCAGGTCCTGCATGGAACCGCGTTCTACCAGTGTCAGGACAAACTCGCCCTGTTCCAGGCTGATGAAGAAATTGCTGTTCTCGGTTCCGGCGGCAATTCCCTGGAAATCGCGCAGACGGCCCAGGCCATAGGGTGCGAGAAAGGTTTCAAGCTCAGGCCGCGACAGGGGTGTAAACACTGACATGAAAAGTTGCCCATACTGGCACCCCCGCGGGGGTGCCCGGTTGAAGTTAAGGTTGAGTCATTTCCATTCGAAGATCTTCCATGCCGGAATCAGCATGTCCGGCTGATCGGACCGAATGTAATTGGCATCGGTGCCGTCGGCGCGAACCAGAAAATACGGTTTGCCGTGTTTCGGGGTGACCTTGATCGCATACAGGAAACCATTCTGCCGGTATTCCTGGATAGTTTTGTCGCCTTCCTGGCGAATGGTGACATCCGGATCACCCGTGGGTGCATCGTCCGCGGCCATCACGGCCATCGGACAGGCAGCCAGCAGGGTGGCCAGCAACAAGCGTTTTGCAGTGCGCATGATAACCTTGTCCCTTTGTCGTCAATGTTCCGGACATTCTAGCGCCGGACCCGCCGAAAAGGTTGATTCTGCTCATGAGCAAAGCTCCTCTCGTCCTGGTGGACGGTTCTTCCTACCTGTACCGGGCGTTCCATGCGCTGCCGCCGCTGACTACTTCGCGGGGGATGCCGACCGGCGCGGTGAAGGGCGTGTTGAACATGCTCAAAAGCCTGCGCCGCCAATACCCGGATAGCCCGTTCGCCGTTGTTTTCGATGCCAAGGGCGGCACGTTCCGCGACGAAATGTTCGCTGACTACAAGGCCAACCGCCCCAGCATGCCCGACGACCTGCGCGTGCAGGTAGAGCCGCTTCACGCCAGCGTGCGTGCCCTGGGTTACCCGCTGCTGTGCGTGGACAACGTCGAGGCCGACGATGTCATCGGCACCTTGGCCCGCAGCAGCGCCGCGGCCGACCGCCCGGTGATCATTTCCACCGGTGACAAGGACATGGCCCAACTGGTCGATGGCCACGTGACCCTGGTGAACACCATGACCGGCAGCGTCATGGACATCGAAGGTGTGAAGGAAAAGTTTGGCGTGGGGCCGGAGCACATCATCGACTACCTGGCGCTGATGGGCGACAAAGTCGATAACATCCCCGGTGTTCCCGGTGTGGGTGAAAAAACCGCCGTGGGCCTGCTGGTGGGTATCGGCGGCGGCCTGAAGGAGTTGTACGAGAACCTCGACAAGGTCCCTGCCCTGCCTATCCGTGGGGCGAAGAACCTGCCCGCCAAGCTCGAAGAGCACAAGGACATGGCCTTTCTGTCCTACCAGTTGGCAACCATCAAGATCGACGTGCCATTGGACGTGGAAGTCGAAGCGCTGGTGTGCGGCGAGCCGGACCGCGAAGCGCTGATCGAGCTGTACACTGAACTGGAATTCAAGAGCTGGATCGACGAAGTCCAGCGTGACGCCAAGCGCGCCGGCCAGGAAGTGGTGCCCGACGCCGCGCCGGTGGCGGCGGTTGAAACCCGCTACGAAACCATCCTCGACCAGGCACGATTCGACCACTGGCTGGCGAAGCTGGCCAAGGCCGAGCTGTTTGCCTTCGATACCGAGACCACCGGCCTGGATGCGCAGAAAGCGCAATTGGTGGGCCTGTCGTTCGCCGTGGAGCCCCACGAAGCCGCCTATTTGCCGCTGACCCATTCCTACATGGGCGCACCCGCGCAACTGGACCGCGATACCGTGTTGCTGGCCCTCAAGCCGCTGCTGGAAGACCCGGCCAAGCTGAAGGTGGGGCAGAACGCCAAGTACGACATCAACATCCTGGCCAACTGCGCCATCGGCGGCGATCCGGCCCAGGGCATCACGGTGCGCGGCGTGAAGTTCGATACCATGCTCGAATCCTATGTGCTGGACTCCACCGCCACCCGTCATGACATGGACAGCCTGTCGGCAAAATACCTGGGCCACAGCACCATTACCTTCGAACAGATCGCAGGCAAGGGCGCCAAGCAGCTCACCTTCGACCAGATTCCCCTGGAGCAGGCAGGCCCTTACGCGGCGGAAGACGCTGACGTCACCCTGCGCCTGCACCAGTTGTTCCAGGCCAAACTGGCCGCCGCGCCAAGCCTGATCAGCGTGGTGGACGATATCGAAATGCCGCTGGTGCCGGTGCTGGCCAAGATCGAGCGCCAGGGCGCGCTGGTCGACGCGGACTTGCTGGGCGTGCAGAGCGTCGAACTGGGTAACAAGCTGGCCGAGTTGGAACGCCAGGCGTACGAAATCGCCGGCGAGGAGTTCAACCTTGGCTCGCCCAAGCAGCTTGGCGTGATTCTCTACGACAAGCTGGGCATGCCGATACTCAACAAGACTGCCAAGGGCCAGGCCTCTACCGCCGAAGCCGTGCTGGCGGAGCTGGCCGACCAGGACTTCCCGCTGCCCAAGGTGCTGATGCAGTACCGCTCCCTGAGCAAGCTGAAAAGTACCTACACCGACCGCCTGCCCGAGCAGATCAACCCGCGCACTGGCCGGATCCATACCTCCTACCACCAGGCGGTGGCAGCCACCGGGCGCCTGTCGTCCAGCGACCCGAACCTGCAGAACATCCCGATTCGCACCGCTGAAGGCCGCCGCATTCGCCAGGCGTTCGTCGCGCCCAAGGGCTACAAACTGCTGGCCGCGGACTATTCGCAGATCGAACTGCGCATCATGGCCCACCTGGCCAAGGATGAAGGGCTGCTGCATGCTTTCCAGAACAACCTCGACGTGCACCGTGCCACGGCTGCCGAGGTATTTGGCGTGGAGCTTGATCAGGTCACCATCGACCAGCGCCGCAGCGCCAAGGCGATCAACTTCGGCCTGATCTATGGCATGAGCGCTTTCGGCCTGGCCAAGCAGATTGGTGTCGACAACAAGCAGGCCAAGGAATACATCGACCGCTACTTCGCTCGCTACCCCGGTGTGCTTGCCTACATGGAGCGCACCCGCACCCAGGCCGCCGAACAGGGCTATGTGGAAACGCTGTTCGGTCGTCGCCTGTACCTGGCCGACATCAACGCCAAGAACCCGGCCTTGCGCAAAGGCGCCGAGCGCACCGCGATCAACGCGCCCATGCAGGGTACCGCTGCCGATATCATCAAGCGCGCCATGGTGGCAGTGGACAGCTGGCTGAGCGAATCGGGCATCGATGCCCGCGTCATTCTGCAGGTACACGATGAACTGGTCCTGGAAGTGCGTGAGGATCTGGTGGAACAGGTCAGCCAGCAGATCCGCCCGCACATGAGCGGCGCAGCTGAACTTGACGTGCCGCTGCTGGTGGAAGTGGGGGTAGGCAACAACTGGGACGAGGCGCACTGATACCTGCAAATGCGCGCAGCCTGTGACGCGGTCTTGCGCCGCGTCACCGGCACGCGTACTGCAGCATGATGACTAAGCCACGCCTGGTTAGCAGAATTAGTTTCAAGGGCGCGGGAACTAAACCTGTCAACCACGACTCAGAGTACCTGAATGGCTGGTGAAGCCGTTCGATGCTCCTATGTTGTGTTAAGTGTTGGCAGATATCCGGACCCCGCCCTAGCGGTTCGGAACTTGAACCCCGAACTTCCCCCTCCCCATACGAAGTCCGGGGTTTTTTTTGCCCGAAATTCGGCAGCGGTCCTTACGCCGTGCCTTTGCAGGACCGAGCTTCGCTCGGTCCTGCAGGATTGCCTCAGGCTTCTACCTTGTCCGGCAATTCCATCCAGCGCGCCAACACGGCGTAGGCATCCTCGAGGCCCAGGCGCTTGGGCGCCGAGAACAGCTGGATGGTCACCGAGTCGCCCCAGCCCTTGCGAATTTCCGACTGCACCTTGAGCAGCGTGTTCTTCGCCGCGCCGTAGGTAAGCTTGTCGGCCTTGGTCAGCAGGATGTGCATCGGCATGTGGCTGGCCACCGACCAGTCCAGCATCAACTGGTCGAAGTCGGTCATGGGGTGGCGAATGTCCATCATCAGGATCAGCCCCTTGAGGCTTTCGCGGCTGCCCAGGTACGCCTCCAGGTGGCGCTGCCAGTGCTGCTTGAGTGGAATCGGTACCTTGGCATACCCGTAACCGGGCAAGTCCACCAGTCGGCGTTCTTCGTCCAGCTGGAAGAAGTTCAACAGCTGCGTACGCCCCGGAGTCTTGGAAGTGCGCGCCAGGCTGGCGTGGGTCAGGGTGTTCAGGGCGCTGGACTTGCCGGCGTTGGAGCGGCCGGCGAAGGCTACTTCAAAGCCCTCATCGTCGGGGCACTGGTCGACCTTGGCGGCGCTGAGCGAGAAGGTAGCCTGTTGGCACAGACCGAGGATGGGGTTTTTGACTTGCATGTGATTTCCGGTGTGGGCGACGCCGGGCAAGGGCCCTGGCATGCGGTTCGTTTCCGTTGAGGCAACGTCGGTAGTATATAATGCCGTAGATTCAGTGTGCGTTTTGTGCTGGCTCAGGAACAAGCACCAGGACGAAATGCCTGCATGGTGCTAGCGTCACTTATATAACTCAGGGTTTCAAGGCTATGCCGCCGCGTGGATTGTGCACGGACAGCAGTGCTGAAGACTACAAAGCCGTCATCCGCCTGGATGAGCGGCCCAAGCCTGCGGCACAGATCTATCACCCTTAGCCGTAGTTGGATTAGCTGATGAGAAGAATAATAGTGAGTCTGCTGTTGACAGTAGGAATCACAGGCGCGGCCCAGGCGGCGGGCGACCCGGCCGCGGGGCAGGCCAAGGCAGCGGTCTGTGGGGCCTGCCACGGCCCGGACGGCAACAGCATGGCGCCCATTTTCCCTAAACTGGCGGGCCAGGGCGAGCGCTACCTGAACAAGCAATTGCACGACATCAAGTCCGGTGCACGGCAGGTGCCGGAAATGACCGGCCTGCTGACCAACCTCAGTGACCAGGACCTGGCTGATCTCGCTGCCTACTTCAACAGCCAGCACGGCAGTGTAGGCGCCGCCGACGATAAAGTGGTGGCCAGGGGCGAAGCCCTGTTTCGCGGTGGCAAGCTGGATGCCGGGATGCCCGCCTGCACCGGTTGCCACTCTCCCAATGGCGCCGGCAATGCCATGGCAGGCTTTCCGCACCTAAGCGGCCAGCATGCCCAGTACGTGACCAAGCAGCTCACGGACTTTCGCGAGGGCAACCGCACCAACGACGGCGACACCATGGTCATGCGCAGCATCGCCGCCAAGCTCAGCAACAAGGACATCGAGGCCATCGCCTCCTATGTGCAGGGTTTGCACTGACCCCCTTGTCGCGTCTTGAAATGAAACAAATGAAATGGGCGGCGTTGGTCGCCCTTTTTCATGAAGTCTGCCGTTACACTAGCGAACTGAACCCTGTGGCGGCGTGTCTCAACGCGCGTCGTCGCAAGGCGATCCCCTTTTGCTCAGGAGTAAAGCATGCGTAATCTGATCCTCGGCGCCGCTCTGGTCGCTGCCACGCTGTTCGGCATCACCGCCCAGGCCGCTGACGCCCCGCTGGAAGCGGGTAAGCAGTACGTCGTACTGGACAATCCGGTACCGGTTTCCCAGCCTGGCAAGATCGAAGTCGTCGAAATGTTCTGGTATGGCTGCCCTCACTGCTACGCCTTTGAGCCTACCATCAACCCATGGATCGAGAAGTTGCCAGCCGACGTGCACTTCGTGCGCGTGCCTGCCATGTTCGGCGGCCCGTGGGACCTGCATGGCCAGCTGTTCATCACCCTGGACATGATGGGCGTGGAGCACAAGGTTCACTCGGCCGTGTTCGATGCCATCCAGAAGCAGGGCAAGCGTCTGACCGATCCGAAAGACATGGCTGACTTCGTGGCCACCCAGGGCGTTGACAAGAACAAGTTCCTCGAGACCTACAATTCCTTCGCCGTGCAGGGCAAGGTCAAGCAGTACAAGGAACTGGCCACCGCCTACGGCGTGCAAGGCGTACCGACCATGATCGTCAACGGCAAGTACCGTTTTGACCTCGGCACCGCTGGTGGCCCTGAAGAAACGCTGAAAGTGGCCGATGCACTGATTGCCAAAGAACGCGCAGCCGGCAAGAGTGCTGCCAACTAACCTCAGGTGAGCCCGTGCGCCGCTGGAGAACCGAACGTGTCGTAGGCCTGCGAGCCCCGCAGGTCAACGAGCATCACTTGCAGACCAGCGGCCTTCCCGAGGATGGCCGGCTGCGGCTGCTCAGTTTCAATATCCAGGTAGGCATCAGCACCGGGCGCTACCACCATTACCTGACCCGTAGCTGGCAGCACTTGCTGCCGCACACGGGCCGGGCCGGTAACCTGCAGAAGATCGGCAAGCTGTTGGCCGACTTCGACCTGGTAGCCCTGCAGGAAGTGGACGGCGGCAGCCTGCGCTCCGGCTACGTCAACCAGGTGGAACACCTGGCCCAACTGGGCGGGTTCCCTTACTGGTACCAGCAACTCAACCGCAACCTTGGCCGCCTGGCCCAGCACAGCAATGGCATCCTCAGCCGTCTGCGCCCCTGGAGCCTGGAAGACCACCCCTTGCCAGGGCCTGCCGGCCGCGGCGCCATCCTCGCACGTTTTGGCGAGGGGCCCGACGCGCTGGTGGTGGTGATGATGCACCTGGCACTGGGCACCCGCGCCCGTGCCCGGCAACTGGCCTATATTCGCGAGCTGATCGGCGGTTACCGCCATCAGATCCTCATGGGTGACATGAACACCCATGCCAATGACCTGCTGTTGAATTCGCCGCTGCGCGACCTGGGCCTGCTGGCGCCCCAGGCCGAAGCGACGTTTCCCAGCTGGCGGCCACAGCGCTGCCTTGATCATATTCTGCTCAGCCCAGGCTTGACCCTCGAACGCGTTCAGGTACTGGACCTGCCCATTTCCGACCACTTGCCCGTGGCGGTAGAGATCCGCTTGCCCGATTCCCTTGTGGCCGACTCCTTGCCGGCCCTCAGCCCTTCACCTCGCAGACCCCAGGCATGACCGACGACGCCCAGCGCTGGAAAGAAAAGTACCTCAAGAGTATTGAACAGCAGGAAAAACTGGAGCGCCGCTGGAATGCGCGGTTGGACTTGCTGCGCCGCGGCCTGGTGCGCAGCACCCTGGCGGCCGAAGGCACGGACAAGGCCGTGGACGCCTGCATGAAGGAGATGCGCGAGGTGGTGCGCACCGACGACATGGACGCCGGCCTTGCCGCCTTGATCCCGCGGCTGGAAAAGGCGGTGCTCGATTCCGAACAGCGCCGCGAGACACGCGTGGCCCAGATCAGCACGGCGCTGACCGCGCTGGTCGACCAGTTGCAGAAATTGCCGCTAGCCCGTGAAGTCAGCAAGCCGCTGAAAAAATATGCCAAGCAACTGGAAGACCGCGCCGGCCAGGCCCGCGAGATTCCGCTGCTGCTCAGTGAGTTGAGTGGCCTGCAGGAACAGGCCCTGGCTGGCCTGGAGCCGCAGCCCGAAGCCCAGCGCCCCGGCCTGCTGCAACGCCTGTTCGGTGGCCGGGAGGCGGAAGCCGAACCGGCAGAGCCGGAGCATCCAGCCCACACGTCCCCCGTCCCCGCCCCAGCGCTGGCGCCTGTGGCAGCGTCCGAACAGGCGCCTGCCCTGGCAGAGCCGGTAGTTGCTCTGGCCCCCGCTGCCGTGGCCGAGCCGTCCGCCACGGTCGAGCTTGTTCCGCCAGCGGTGCCCGAGCGGGCCCCGGAACCGGAGCCGCAGCCAGAGGCACCACCAGCACCAGCGCTGGCACCGGTGGTGGCGAGCCCGGCGGCCCCGGAACCTGCACAAATCCAGCCCTTTCAGCCACCGGTTCTGCCAGCCAAGCCTGCCCAAGCGCCTGCTACCGCCCTGCCGGTGTTCATCGACAGCCTGCCGCTACCCACGGTCATGGCCGAAGCCATTGCCGCCATCGACCCTGAAGAGCCCGGGGAAGCGTTGCTCTATGCCTTGCCGCCCTCCCCCGAGCCGTCCTACAGTTCGGTTGCGGCCCATATCGAAGACACCCTGCTGGGCCTGCTCAACGACCTGACATTGCCCGAGCGCCACCGCCCTCAGGCAGAGGCCATGCGCGACCGGCTCGAACACGGCCTGAACTGGTACGAGTTGCTACCGATCCTGGACGACCTGGCTACCCTGATGCTGGCTATCAATGACAGCGGCCAGCATGATTTCGAGCTGTACCTCAAACAGCTCAACGAGCGCCTCGACACCTTCCAGAGCCACCTGCAAGCCGCCAGCGAAGGCCATGCCGACAGCGCCTCGGCAGCCCGCGACCTGGACAGCCAGTTGCGCGAACAGGTGGGCGGCCTGCAGAGCAGCGTGCAAGGCGCCACCGACGTGGCCAGCCTCAAGCAGATCCTGGAGCAGCGCCTGGAAGGCCTGATCGGCACCATTGATTCGCACCAGCAGCAGCGCGACCAGCGCGAGCAGGAAATCGCCACGCGCCTGCAGAGCCTTGCCGAACGGGTGGCGAGCATGGAAGGCGAAGCACTGGAATATCGCGAGCACCTCGAAGAGCAGCGGCAAAAGGCCTTGATCGACCCGCTCACCGGCCTGGCCAACCGCGCTGCGTGGTCAGAGCGCCTGGAACAGGCGGTCGTCCAGCGCGAAGGCGATGGCAGTGAGTTGCTGCTGGCGATGCTCGACCTGGACCATTTCAAGTCCATCAACGACAGTTATGGCCACCTGGCAGGCGACAAGGTGCTGAAGATCATCGCCAACGAGCTGCGTAAACGCCTGCGCCCCGTGGATTTTCTGGCGCGGTTTGGTGGGGAGGAGTTCGTATTGCTCATCCCCGCCACGCCGGTGGCCGAAGCCCTGCGGTTGGCAGAGACCCTGCGTGCGGCGGTCGAGGCCTGCCCGTTTCACTTCAAGGGGCAGCGCGTGACTATCACCATTTCCATCGGCCTGGCGGCTTTCCGCGGTAGCGAGCGCAGTGAGCTGGTCCTCAAGCGCGCCGACGACGCCCTGTATCGCGCCAAGGACGCCGGCCGCAACCGCGTCATCAGCGCATGAGAGCAGGGGCCGGCGTGGTGGTCCGTCCCGTCAGCGCACTCAGGGATAAGGATGGTGTGTGTTATACTATTGCATTACTGCCCACCAAGTTGCCTTCCAACCTATGAAACTCCTCGGCTGTGCCCTGCTGTTGCTCGCGTTGGCGGGCTGCTCCACCGGTCTGAGCATCGACCGCAGTCATCCTTCGGTCAACCATGACAGCCGAATCCAGTTCGTGGTGCTGCATTACACCTCAGCTTCGGACGAACGTTCGCTGGCATTGCTGACCCATGGTCAGGTCAGCGCTCACTACCTGGTGGGCCTGAACCCGCCGAAGGTCTACCAGTTGGTCGACGAAAGCCAGCGGGCCTGGCACGCCGGCGAGAGTGAGTGGGACGGCCGAACCTGGCTCAACTCAAGCTCCATCGGCATCGAGATCGTCAATCCGGGGTTCACCGACTCCCCCAATGGCCGTTTGTGGTACCCGTATACCGAAGCGCAGATCAAGGCCGTCGAGGCCCTGCTCAAGGACATCGTCAAGCGCTACAACATCGAGCCCCGTCACATCATCGGCCACAGTGACATCGCTCCCCTGCGCAAACAGGACCCGGGCCCGCTGTTCCCGTGGAAGCGCCTGGCAGACGAAGGGCTGGGCATCTGGCCAGATGCGGCGGCAGTGGCACGCAACAAGCCGCGCTTCGAGGTCAACCCGCCGAGCATGACCTGGTACCAGCAGGAACTTGCGCGCCTGGGTTACTCCGTCGAGCAGACCGGCGAGCTGGATGTCACCACCCGTCATGTGATCGCGGCCTTCCAGATGCACTTTCGGCCGGCGCGTTTCGATGGCCAGCCCGATGCTGAAACCGCCGCCATCCTGCAAGCGCTGAACAGCCAGCGCTAAGCGCCTCTGCCCAACGGGCGGGCTAAATCCCTGCCAGTTGCTATACCTCTTGGTAAGCAACTGGATCTGTGCCCATGTCCCCCGCCTTCGTGCGTTTTCGCAGCGCTTTGTATCGTCCCTGGCTATTGGCGACAGTAGCTGCGTTGGCGTGCGCGGCATTGCTGCTCAGCGCCAGCCTGGGGCTGATCATGCACCAGGTTCAGCAAACCGAAATCGAGCAGATGAATGCCCGTGGCGAACGTTTTCTCGACCGCCTGGAGCAGATATTCGGCCAGTTGCGCGAAAGCGTGGATGACCTCGATGAGCAGAGTGTGAGGGGCTGCAGCCCGCAGATGCTCGCCGTGTTGCAGCAGGTTGGTTTCGATAACCGCTTCGTCTACGACGCGGCCTACAGCGATGGTCAGGAACACTGTTCCAGCCGCCCCAGCGAGCAGAATGCCGACGCGCTGCGGGCCCCCGACATCAAGGGCCCTACCTACAGTTACTGGCTGAACACCAGCACCCAGCCGGACGACAATCTGGCTGCCCTGCGCCTGGCCCGTGGCCCGTTCACGGTGTCCACTTCCCGCGGCCACCTGACCGACGTGGTGGACCTGGCCCCAGGCGGCAGCCTGCTGGTGGTGCTGGACAAGGGCACCCGTGCGGTCCCCGTGCTGGGTCCGGTGCAGGCCTGGCCGCCCAGCGCCGATTGGCCACCGCCCGCGCAGCAGCCGTTGGTGGTTACCCATGACTCGCTGATCTACCGCATGTTCACCAAATCCCCGGATTACCAGCTGGTATTGATCTCGCCGCGCACCAGCGTGCTGCCGAAGATGAACCAGGCGCTGTGGGCCCTGTTCCCCGCCAGCCTGCTGCTGTCCTGGTGCGTGGGCTGGATCGTGCTGCAGCAGGTGCGCGAGCGCCGGTCCATGAGCGCCGAGCTGCAGGGTGCGCTGCGCCGCGGCGAACTGAAGGTGTTGTACCAACCCATCTTCGACCTCAACAGCCGACGATGCGTGGGTGCGGAGGCGCTGGTGCGCTGGCGCCGCCCGGATGGCACCCTGACCAGCCCGGACCTGTTCATTCCCATGGCTGAAAATACCGGCCAGATTCGCGAAATCACGGACTTTGTCCTGCAGCAACTGTTGGAGCAGCTGGGCCAGCTGCTTCGTGCCAACCCCCATTTGTACATTTCCGTGAACCTGGCGGCCTGCGACGTCATGGTGCCACGCATCGGCCGCGTGGTCGCCCGGCTTCTGGACCAGTACAGGGTAGCGGCGAACCAGATTGCCTTCGAAGTCACCGAACGCGGATTGATTGATGTGGTGGTCGCCCGGGACAACCTGCAGGCCCTGCGTGATGTGGGCCACCAGGTGCTGATCGATGATTTCGGTACCGGTTATTGCAGCCTGGCGTACCTGCAGACATTGCCAGTGGACTGCCTGAAGATCGACAAGGCCTTCATCGACGCGTTGGGCCATGACGCCGCCAGCAGCGGCGTGGCTCCCCATATCATCCGCATGGCCCATGCCCTGCAATTGCGGGTGATTGCCGAGGGCATCGAGTTCGAGGCCCAGGCGTTGCTGCTCAGCAGCGAAGGGGTGAACTATGGCCAGGGCTGGTTGTTCGCTCACCCGCTCAATGCCCGGCAGTTCAGTGAATTGGTGACGCGCGGGCGGCGCCTTGTGGGCCGCCGCCTCGATGACGAGGCCTGAGCAAAGCGCCAAGGCCCGGTTCAGCTCACAGCGGCAAGGTCATATAGAACTGGGTACCCTGCCCCGGCCGTGAGTACACGCCCATGCGCCCGCCGTGCAGCTGCACGATTTCCTTGCACAACGCCAACCCCAGGCCCGCGCCACCTTTCTTGCGGCCCACCTGCACGAAAGGCTCGAAAATCCGCCCCTGCTGGCCGTAGGCAATGCCTTCACCATTGTCTTCAACACTGATGATGACCCGCTCGGCGTGGCGCCGGGCTTGCAGGCGGATGCGACCGTTGTGCGGTGTATGGCGCAGCGCGTTGTCGAGCAGGTTGTCGAGTACGCGGTCCAGCTGCGCCTGGTCGGCGTGCAGGCGCGGCAGGGCATCCTGTTGCTCGATGACCACCTGAATATCGTTCTGGTGAGCCTGCTCGTCAAAGCGTTCACGCGCTCGGTATAGCAGGTCGTCGATGGCGCAAGGGGCCAGGGTGAGCTTTTGCAGACCATTCTGATAGCGGGAAAAATTCAGCAGATCGTTGATCAGTTGCATCAACCGCTGCATTTCTTCCTTCACCGTGTCGAACAGGTCGGCTTCGCGCGAGTCCGGGGCGAAGTGCACTCGTTCCTGCAGCAGCCCGAAGGCCATGTGCATGCCGGTGACCGGGGTGCGCAGTTCATGGGAAGCGCGTAGCACGAACTCGCTGCGCACCCGTTCGAACGCCCGTTGCTCGGTGACATCGTGCAGTACCATCACCGCACCCAGAATGTGGCCTTCAGTGTGGGTCACGGGTGTCAGGCTGTAGGCCAGCAGCCGGGTTTCGCCGTCGAGGTCGAAGCTCAGGTCCTCCAGCGCCCGCTCCAGGCTGCCGCCACGCAGGATCAAGGCCAGCTGTTCGTCCAGCTCGGGGCGCTGCAACGCCTCGCCCAGGCCCATGCCTACCCGGTCGTCCTCCCAGCCCAATTGCCGCTGGGCCACGGGGTTGAGGTGTTCCAGGTGGCCCTGACGGTCGATCATCAGCAACCCGTCGTCGATACTGTCGAGCACCGCCTGCAAACGCTGCTGGCCGGCCAGCAGTTCGTCTACGTTGGTCTCCTGGTGCTTGCGCAGTACCTCGGCCATGGTGCCGAAACGCTGAGTCAGCTGGGTCAGCTCGGCGGCGCTGGATTGCGGCAATTGCACCTCGAAATTGCCCTGACTGATGTTGTCGGCGGCGGTGGCCAGCGCCTCGATGGGTTCGCCGAAGCGTCGGGCGATACTGTGGGCGGTGAAAAAGCCGATCAGCAGCACCGCCAGCCCCACCAGGCCCAACAGCGCGGATACCAGCACGGCGCGCTGGTGGGTCGTTTCCTGGGCGGCGTTGATATTGTCCAGCGCCTTTTTATGGGCGTCGATCAGGCCGTTTCGCAGCACGTTGAAGGCGTTGCTCAAGGGCGGGTTGTCGCTGATATTGCCCAGCGACGAACTGCCTCGGTAAACCGCCAGGAATTTCTGATAGTCACTGGCCGTCTGGGCGAAGCCCGGCGGGTCATCGTGGCCCTGCTCATGGGCGAGACCCTGGCTGATCAGGTCCTGGAACTCCTGCTGGGCTTCATCCAGCGCCGCCTTGTCCGGATGGTCGTTGAGCAGCATCACCAATTGGTCGCCCAGGTTCTGGCGCAACTTGAGCCCCAGGTCCAGGGAGACAAAGTTGTGATGAATGGTGCCTTCCTGCGTCTTGACCAGTTGCATCACGCTGACCAACCCCAGCGCCAGCCCCAGCAGGGCCACGGTGATCAGTGCCGAGAAGCTGAGAAACAGCCGGGTCCGCAACTTCATCGGCAACCTCACAGGTTGTACTGTTTGCGTTTGCGGTACAGCGTGGACGCGTCGATGCCCAAGGTCTTGGCCGCCTGGTCCAGCGTATCGCTGGTGGCCAGCACGGCGCCGATGTGGGCTTTTTCCAGTTCGTCCAGGCTCAACGCAGCGCCGATGCGCGGGGCATTGTTGACAGGTTGCTCGGCCATGCCCAGGTGGCTCACCTCTACCCGCTCCTGGGCGCAGATGATGCTTGCGCGTTCCACCACGTTGCGCAATTCGCGGATATTCCCGGGCCAGCGGTAATTCAGCAGCGCAGCGCGGGCTTCCTCGCTGAAGGCCCGGGCGGGGCGCGCGTATTCCTTGACGAAGCGGGCCAGGAAGCGGTCGGCCAGAATCAGGATGTCCTCGCTGCGCTCGCGCAGGGGCGGAAGGTGCAAGGTGATGACATTGAGGCGGTACAGCAGGTCTTCGCGGAAGCGACCCTCGCGCACCATGTCTTCCAGGTTGAGGTTGGTGGCCGCCAGGATGCGCACGTCCGCCCGACGGGTAACCGGGTCACCGACCCGCTCGTATTCCTTGTCCTGAATGAAGCGCAGCAGCTTGGGTTGCAGTGTCAGGGGGAAATCGCCGATCTCATCGAGGAACAGGGTGCCGCCGTCTGCCTGGTTGACCCGCCCAAGGGTGCTTTCGCTGGCGCCGGTGAACGCGCCACGGCTGTGGCCGAACAGTTCACTTTCCATCAGTTCGGCGGTCAGCGAAGGACAGTTGATGGTCACGCAGGCTTTCTTGGAGCGTTTGCTCCAACCGTGAATGGCACGGGCCAGTTCGCCTTTACCGGTACCCGACTCGCCCAGGATAAGAATGTTGGCGTCGGTGCCCGCCACCTGGCGTGCGGTTTCCAGCACCACCATCATGGCTGGGCTGTGGGAGTCCAGGCCGTCCTTGGGTTTGCGGACTTCGCCTTCCAGCGCTTCCAGGCGCGCTGAAAGCTGGCGTACCTCCAGCTGTTTGGCCGTGGCCAGGCGCAGTTGGTCAGGGCTGCAGGGTTTTACCAGGTAATCGGCGGCGCCGGCCTGAATGGCATCCACGGCGGTATCCACCGCCGAGTGGGCGGTGACGATGACGACCCGCATCCACGGCGCCTGAATGCGCATTTGCGCCAATACGTCCAGGCCGTTGTCTTCGCCCAGGCGCAGGTCGAGAAAGCACAGGTCGAACACCTGGCGCTGCAGCAGTGCGTCGGCCTGCGCCGCGCTGTTGGCGGTGGCGACGCTGTAGCCTTCGTCTTCCAGGCAATATCGGAAGGTGCGAAGGATGGCGGATTCATCGTCCACCAACAGGATTCGGCCTTGATGTTCCGTGCCAGCTTCCATTTTTCCTACGCTCCTTAAAGAATGATCTTGGTTAGTCTCAGAATAATCGGGCAAGTTGCATGGTCAATTCTGATTGATTCGGCGACCTGCATGGTAACTATCTGTTGATGACGGCGTTAAGCCCCTGGTTCCCAAGGGAAATACCACTGCTCTCTGGGTGGCACGGCTGTTGCGGGAGTCCCTGGAATGTCTGTTTCACGGGAGTTTCCATATGCTTTGCCTCAAACGCCTGGCTATCGCCTGTTCACTCAGTGCGGTGCTGCTGCCTACCCTGGCCCAGGCCGCTGCGCTGGACACTGCTCACGTCAGCAGCCAACTGCAGGCTGCCCGCCAAGAGGGCTCTATCTGGACCGCCTATGCCCTGAACCGTCACCTGAGTCCGTTCAAGATCGACGTCAGCGTTTCCCAAGGGGTCGCCACGCTCAAGGGCCAAGTCGAAAACGATGTCGACCGCGACCTTGCCGAGCAGATCGCGCTGCAGACGTCAGGCATTACCAAGGTGGACAACCAGTTGACCATCGACCCAGCGCTGGCTGATCAGCCGCCGGCGCAGAAAAAAATCGCGCAGCGCTTCGACGACGCCACGTTGACGGCCACCATCAAATCCAAGCTGCTGTGGAACAGCGCCACCCAGGCGCTGGATACCGAAGTCGATACCCAAGGCGGCGTGGTCACGCTCAAGGGCCATGCGCAGACCGCAGACGCCAAGCAACTGGCCGGCGACCTGGCACGCAATACCTCTGGGGTCACCGAAGTAAACAACCTCATCAGCCTGGGCGCTGCCGATACCGGCACAACCAAGGCCGAAGCACAGGCCAAGAGCACCGAGGACAGCCTCAGCGATGCCTGGGTCACCAGCAAGGTCAAGGCCAGCCTTCTATATAGCCGCAACCTGGATGGCATCAACATCAAGGTCGATACCAAAGGCGGGATGGTCAGCCTCACGGGGGTGGTCGCCAGTACCCAGGAGAAAACCGAGGCCGTGGACATCGCGCGCAACATTCGTGGGGTGCGCGGTGTGGACGCCGATCTGCTCAAGGTGGCAGGAAAATCCAGCCTTTGAACAGATCGTGCAAAACGCCCGAGCAACCTGTGGTCATCGTGCAGGTTGCTCGCCAAACACCGTCGCACTAACCGCTCAAGCCCCTGATTTTATTACTTTTTGTTGTAGGAAATTTCTGGCACGAGGTCTGCAATAGTCTTGTCAGGCAGAGTCGATCACCCGCACAAGAGGAGTTACCAGATGAGAAGCCAATGTCTGACCCATTTGCCAATCTCTTCCAAGCAGATCCAACAGGGTCTGTCGGTAACCCTTGCGCTGATGGTCACTCTGCTCGCCGGCCAAGCCTTTCAACACTGGCACGAAGGCCGTCTGCAGGCTCAGGCGCAAGCGCGTCCAGCCGTCAGTTACCAGCATTTCAATGCCATCAGCTCCACCGGCAAACCCATGGTGCAGGGCCAGGCCCAGTTGCAACGGGCCGAGAGCAATGACCAGGGCGTTCGCCAGCAGAGCTGGGTGTTCTAGATGAAACCCCGCGTTGGGCGGGAATCGCAGTAGGCAGCACCCTAATTTCAAAACGGTAAGGAGATTCACCATGTTGAGTTGGGCAGTCACATTCCTGATTATCGCCATCATCGCTGCAGTGCTGGGCTTCGGTGGTATCGCTGGCGCTGCGACCGGGATCGCCAAGATCCTGTTCATCGTCTTCCTGGTGCTGTTCGTGGCCTCCTTCTTCTTTGGCCGTCGCGGTCGGGGCTGACCATCCATGAACAGTGTGACCTTCAAGGCTGTCGCCGCGGCCCTGCTGCTGGGTTGCGGCGCCACGGCGATGGCGGCCAATGACGGCCAGGTGCGGGTCAATGGGCTGCTCAGCAGTGACCCGCAATATCGCGAGACATGGCAAGGCGTCGTCAAGAAAGAGGAGCGCGTACCCGACTGGGTGCTGAACCTCACTGGCGAGTCCGAGCAGCAGATGTCGGCCGTAGAAGAAGATGGAGACAAGTACCTTGTGGGCCCGCTGTGCGAAAGCCAGCAGGTCTGCAAGAGCCATCGGCTGATTGTTGCCTTCAGTTGGGACAAGAAGCATGCGTACGGCATGTTGGTGGATGTCCCCGAAGGCCTTCCTTCGGACAAGTCACCCACTCGTCATGCCGACTACCGCTGGCTGGGCAAGCCCGACGAGGGCATGCAAGCGCTACTGAAAGAACAGTTGAAGAGGGACCCGAACTGGTACTGACCAGTAGTTTTGCCAGAAGCTGAACCTTTTCAATGATTTAGCTTCTATAACCTGCGCCCGCCCGAGGAGGGCCGACGCATGACCAAGGGGCTGGGCCGTTTTGATCGATGTGTGATCGGAGTGGCCTAGGGGTACAGGGAGTACCTCCGACGAGGGCCGGGTCAGGAGAAAGCTGCGACGGAAGTCCGCGAGCCAGCAATGGCCGGACTTCCGGAGAGCTTGAACCCGGGCCGGCAGGGCCGGGTATTGAAAGAACCGCCAAGCATTGATTCGGCGGTTTTTTTGCATCTGGTCGGCAACACTGGCCGCGTAGCCCGGACTATTTGTCGCAGCGGCTGTGACCGTACATCGTGATTTTTCCAGCCCCCCTTTGTTCCTTTCTGGTCCCAAACCCGCGTTCGGATTGTCGAACAATTCGTTCGAGCACCCCCTGGTTCCGGGGCCAAAGAGGTTGTGCAGCACTGTTCGCGATGCTTTCGAGAATCCGAACGAATGCAGCGCAACCCGTTGTGACGCCCGTTTATGACAAAAAATATCATGCCGATTCGGCATAGGGTAGGCGTTTACGGCATTAGACGTTGGCGGCCTGCATCGGAATAGTTGCGCCTTTTTCGCTGGCAAGCGCCTTCTTGGCGGTTGCCCGAAACCTTCTACGGGGGGCATCCGCACACCTGCCTGATGAGCTTGCAACGGCTCAAGCCTGCGGGTTCTGGCGGAGCTGGCGCAGATGCCCCGGATTCACTTGAAGCAAGGGTAATAATATGAAGAAGGCAAAACTCAGCCTCGCCTGGCAGATCCTCATCGGTCTGGTCCTTGGTATTGCACTCGGTGCGCTGCTCAACCATTTCAGTGCTGAAAAGGCCTGGTGGATAAGTAACGTCCTGCAACCGGCTGGTGACATCTTCATTCGCCTGATCAAGATGATCGTCATCCCGATCGTGATTTCTTCACTGGTCGTGGGTATCGCCGGGGTTGGCGACGCGAAGAAGCTGGGCCGCATTGGCCTCAAGACCATCCTGTACTTCGAAGTAGTGACCACCATCGCTATCGTTGTCGGGCTGCTGCTGGCCAACGTGTTCCACCCGGGCGTGGGTATCGACATGAGCACCCTGGGTACCGTGGACATCTCGCAATACGAGAAGACCACGTCCGAGGTGCAGCATGACCACGCCTTCATCGCGACCATTCTCAACCTGATCCCGTCGAACATCTTCGCGGCCATCGCCCGTGGCGACATGCTGCCGATCATCTTCTTCTCGGTGTTCTTCGGCCTGGGCCTGTCGAGCTTGCCAGGCGAGACCCGCGAGCCTCTGGTGAAGGTTTTCCAAGGTGTGTCGGAGACCATGTTCAAGGTCACCCACATGATCATGAACTACGCCCCTATCGGTGTGTTCGCCCTGATCGCCGTGACCGTGGCCAACTTCGGCTTCGCCTCGCTATTGCCGCTGGCCAAGCTGGTGATTCTGGTTTACGTCGCCATCCTGTTCTTCGCCATCGGCGTGTTGGGCCTGGTCGCCCGCCTCTTCGGCTTCTCGGTGTTCAAGCTGTTCCGCATCTTCAAGGATGAACTGGTACTGGCCTACTCCACCGCCAGCTCCGAGACGGTGCTGCCGCGCGTGATCGAGAAAATGGAAGCCTATGGCGCGCCGAAGGCCATCAGCAGCTTCGTGGTGCCGACGGGCTATTCGTTCAACCTCGACGGTTCGACGTTGTACCAGAGCATCGCCGCCATCTTCATCGCCCAGCTGTACGGCATCGACCTGTCGATCAGCCAGCAGGTGATGCTGGTGCTGACCCTGATGGTTACCTCCAAAGGCATTGCCGGCGTGCCGGGCGTGTCGTTCGTGGTACTGCTGGCTACCCTGGGCAGCGTGGGTATTCCGCTGGAAGGCCTGGCCTTCATCGCCGGTGTGGACCGCATCATGGACATGGCCCGCACAGCGCTGAACGTGATCGGCAACGCCTTGGCCGTGCTGGTCATTTCCCGTTGGGAAGGCATGTATGACGATGCCAAGGGCCAGCGCTACTGGAACTCCCTGCCGCACTGGCGCAGCAAGGAAGCCGCTGTAGGCAAGGCTGTTTCGGAGTAACCCGGACAGCCAGTCGCTGCGCGCGCTCACAGGGAACGTAATAGCCCCTGTTATTCACCCACAAACCCCGACAAACGTCGGGGTTTGTCGTTTTCGGCCCCTGGCCGCTATCATTCGCGGCAACTTCTGGGGGTAATACTGATGCTCAACGGCCTATGGCTCGGCTTTTTCGTGGTGGCGGCGGTGTCTGCCATGGCCCAATGGCTGGTGGGTGGCAACAGCGGTATCTTCGCCGCCATGGTGGAAAGCATCTTCGCCATGGCCAAGTTGTCGGTGGAGGTCATGGTGTTGCTGTTCGGCACCCTGACCCTGTGGCTGGGCTTTCTGCGCATCGCCGAGAAGGCCGGCATCGTCGACTGGCTGGCCAAGGTGCTGGGGCCACTGTTTGCCCGCCTGATGCCCGAGGTGCCCCGTGGCCACCCGGCGCTGGGCCTGATCACCCTCAACTTCGCCGCCAACGCCCTGGGCCTGGACAACGCCGCCACGCCCATCGGCCTCAAGGCCATGCGCTCGCTGCAGGAACTCAACCCCAGCGCCACCACGGCCAGCAACGCGCAGATCCTGTTCCTGGTGTTGAACGCGTCGTCCCTGACCCTGCTGCCGGTGACGATTTTCATGTACCGCGCCCAGCAAGGCGCCATGGACCCGACTCTGGTGTTCCTGCCCATCCTGCTCGCCACCAGCGCCTCCACGCTGGTGGGCCTGCTGTCGGTGGCCGTGATGCAACGCCTGCGCCTGTGGGACCCGGTGGTGCTGGCCTACCTGGTGCCTGGCGCGCTGTTGCTGGGGGCGTTCATGGCGCTGCTGGCGGGTATGTCCGCTGCCGCGCTGGCGAGCTTGTCCTCCATCCTCGGCAACCTGACGCTGTTCGGCCTGATCATGGTATTTCTGGTCATTGGCGCCCTGCGCAAGGTCAAGGTGTATGAAACCTTCGTGGAAGGTGCCAAGGAAGGGTTCGACGTGGCCAAGAACCTGCTGCCCTACCTGGTTGCCATGCTCTGTGCCATTGGTGTGTTGCGCGCCTCTGGCGCGCTGGAGCTGGGCCTGGATGGCATCCGGCACCTGGTGCAATGGCTTGGCCTGGACACCCGCTTTGTCGACGCCCTGCCCACCGCCATGGTCAAGCCATTCTCCGGTAGCGCCGCCCGCGCGATGCTGATCGAGACCATGCAGAGCAAAGGGGTGGATAGTTTCCCGGCGCTGGTAGCCGCCACTATCCAGGGCAGCACCGAGACCACTTTCTATGTGCTGGCAGTGTACTTTGGCGCAGTCGGTATTCAGCGCGCCCGCCATGCGGTGGGCTGTGCCTTGCTGGCCGAATTCTCGGGCGTGGTCGCGGCCATCGCCGTGTGCTATTGGTTCTTCGGTGCCACGGCGGCCTGAGCCAGCGCCCACTCGATGACCTGCCCGGTCAGCCGGTCGCTGGCCTGGCCGAACGCGGTGACCACGCTGGGCACGGCGGTGCCCGCCACGGGTTGGCTGACCTCGAAGCGCTGGCTGGCGATGATGCGCTGGCTGCGCCCATCCACCAGGCGTGCATCCAGGCGCACATGCACGGTCACGCCAGTGCCGGTGTACTCGCTCTGGAACGCCTGCAAGTCACCGCCCAGCTCATAGTCGCCCTGCACGTTGCTGTCATCGGTGCTCAGGCCACGCAAGCGGCCGTCCCGGCTGAAACCATCGAGCAGGCGGTTGCGCAGCAGCACCGGCGCGGGGTCGCTCCAGCGTGCGCCCTTGTAGCTGCTGACCAGATCACCCTGGGGGAGCACGGCAATGCGTGGGCTGTTGAGGGCATCGCTGGCCTGGGGTTTGCCGATGCGTAGCGTCCATGGCAGGCTGGCGCCACCGTGGGCGGTCGCGGCCTGGCTGGCCACTGGCAAACGGTAGACATTGGCCGGTTCAGCCTTGGGCAGTATCGAGCAGGCGGGTAGCGCAGCGCACGCCAGCACCAGTACCGCACGGCGAAGGGGGGTGATCATGGCTCGAATTCCTTGTCGCGGTCGCGGCCCAGCAAGTAGCCGCCAGGGTTGGCCTGCAGGCGCTGGCTGATGGCTTTAAGGGCCGTGAGCGTATCGCGCAGTTCGCGGATCGCCGGCGCCAACTGGTTCAAGCCTTGCAGGCCGCCATTGACGGCGTCGCGGTTGTTGAGCAGCAAAGTGTCCAGGGCGGCGGCGCTGTGCTGCAGCGACGCCATGGCCTGCCTGGCGCTGTCGAGGGTCTGGCGGCCTTGCTGGTCGAGCAGGCCGTTGGCGGTCTTCAGTGTGCCGGAGGCCTGTTGGCTGGCCTGGGCGATCTGGCTGATGGCCAGGCGAATGTTATCGCGCTGCTCGGCCACGGCACCGGTCACCTGTTCCACGTGTTCCAGTGTGGCGCTGAAGCGGTCGACGTTTTCGCTGGAGATGAGCCGGTTGGCGTTGGACAGCAACTGGTTGACGCTGGCCATCAGGTCGTTGCTGTTGGTGAGCAGCCGCGCGATGGGCGACGGCGAGGCGACAATCATCGGCAGCGCGCCCTTCTCGCCCTTCAGCGTCTGGCTCTGCGGGGTGCCGCCACTGAGTTGGATGATCGAGGTCCCCGTGATGCCGTTCAGCGCCAGTTTCGCCTGGGTGTCCTGCTTGATCGGCACGTCGCCGGTGAGGCGGATGCGTGCCAGCACCCGGCGAGGGTCCTGTGGGTCCAGGCGCAGCAGTACCACGTCCCCCACCTTGATGCCGCTGTATTGCACCGAACTGCCTCTGGACAGGCCCGTCACGGCTTCGTTGAACACCACCTCGTAGTCGTCGAAGGCACTGTCGACGCTGGATTTGGCCAGCCACAGGCCGAACAGCAGGCCGCCGACCACGATCAATACGGTAAACAGGCCGATCAGTACATGGTGGGCTCGGGTTTCCATCTCAGACCTCGTTCTGCACTGAAGCAGCACGCCGCGCTGCCCGGCCCCGGGGGCCGTGGAAGTATTCGTGTATCCACGGATCGCGGGTGGCGGCGACCTGGGCGACAGGCGCGGCGACCAGTACGCGTTTGTCCGATAGCACGGCGACGCGGTCGGTGATGGTGTAGAGGGTGTCCAGGTCGTGCGTGACCAGGAACACGCTAAGGCCAAGGGCGTCGCGCAGGGTAAGGATCAACTGGTCGAAAGCCGCCGCGCCGATGGGGTCCAGGCCGGCGGTGGGCTCATCGAGAAAGAGGATGTCCGGGTCCAGCGCCAGGGCTCGGGCCAGCGCAGCGCGCTTGATCATGCCCCCGGAAAGCGAGGCGGGGTATTTGTTGGCCGCCGACAGCGGCAGGCCAGCGAGGGCCAGTTTCACGCAGGCCAGGTGTTCGGCATCGGCGCGGGCCAGGGCCGCGTGTTCGATCAGCGGCAAGGCAATGTTTTCGGCGACCGTCAGTGAAGAAAACAGCGCGCCCTTCTGGAACAGCACGCCAAAGCGTCGTTCCAGTTGCGAACGGGCGTCTTCGTCCAGGCTGGCAAGGTTTTGCCCCAGCACCTGCACTGAACCTTCATTGGGCCTGCGCAGGCCGACGATGCTGCGCAGCAACACCGACTTGCCGCTGCCCGACCCCCCGACCACGGCCAGGATCTCGCCGCGGTTGAGGTCCAGGTCCAGGTGTTCATGCACCACCTGGGGGCCAAAGCGGTTGCCCAGGTCTCGTACGCGAATCACCGGAATGTGGGGCGCTGCTACCGTCCAGTTCACCAACCCATCTCCATGAAAAACAACGCGGCTACCGCGTCGAGCACGATGACCACGAAGATCGACTGCACTACGCTGGAGGTGGTGTGCGCACCCACCGACTCAGCGCTGCCGCTGACCTTGAAGCCTTCCAGGCAGCCGATGGCGGCGATCAGAAAGGCGAACACTGGCGCCTTGGCCAGACCCACCAGAAAATGCTGCACAGCGATGTCGGTCTGTAGCTTGGACAGGAACATCGCCGGGGAAATCCCCAGTGACCATGCACACACCACCCCGCCGCCAATGATGCCGCAGAGCATGGCCAGGAAGGTCAGCGCCGGCAGCGCCACCAGCAGCGCCAGTACCCGCGGCACCACCAGCAGTTCCACCGGGTCCAGTCCAAGGGTGCGCAGGGCGTCGATTTCCTCGTTGGCTTTCATGGAACCGATTTGCGCGGTGAAGGCACTGGCGGTGCGCCCGGCCATCAGGATGGCGGTCAGCAGCACGCCGAATTCGCGCAGAAAGGAAAAACCCACCAGATCAATGGTGAAGACGCTGGCGCCAAAGCGGGCCAATACCGTGGCCCCGAGAAACGCCACTACCGCACCCACCAGGAACGTCAGCAGCGCGACGATAGGGGCGGCATCCAGGCCGGTCTGCTCGATATGCGCGACCACGGCGGTAGTGCGCCAGCGCCGGGGGCGCAGCAGGCCACGTGCCAGGGTTTCAAGGATCAGGCCGACGAAGCCCAGCAGTTGCAGCGTGTCTTGCCAGACGGTATCGACGGCGGTACCGATGCGGCTGAGCAGCTGCACGCCTACATTGAGTTCCGGTTCCCTGGCAGGTTCGTGAAAGTCCTGGAGCGCGCGGTGCACGGTTTGCAGTAACGCACGGCTGGAGCCGGGCAGGTGCACGGCGGTGTCGGCCAGACGGCCGAGGCGTTCGGCGCCCAGCAGTTCTACCAGCAGCGACGCGCCCGCTGTGTCGATAGCGCCCAGTTGGTCCAGGTCGATGGGGGTGTCGTCGTCGTACTGGCTGGCCAGTTGCTGGGCAAGGCGGCGCAAGCGCGCATAGTGAGGGAGTGTCCAGTCACCGCCGATGCGCAGGCGCGGTGGCTGCGTGCTGGTGTCCAGGTGGGCTTGGCCGCCGACTGCAAGCATAGTCATACCCCCGAGCTTAGACGCCTTTGTGGCCGAGTGCAGGCCTACCCGGCAGGTGCGCTGTCGTCGGTGACCTTGAAGCGCAGCACGCCAATCATCTGCCCGTCCTCGGTGAGGACTTGCACCTGCCACTTGCCGATCGGGTTGGGCGGCAGGTTCATCTTGTGGGTCCAGGCCCGGTAGCCTTCGTCGCGGCCGCCATGAATGTCCAGGGCGATGCGGTCCACTTCCTGGCCATTGAATTTCCACACGTGGTAGATGCGCTCTTGCAGGCCACGAGGTGCGTTGATTGCGGTGTAGGCATACAGGCCGTTGGCGCGCACCTGGCTGGCGGCGACGTTCTTGATGCTGTCGCCCGGGGTGCGCTTGGCGTTGTCCAGGTCCAGGGTCACCGCCGATTCAGTTATCCACAAGGTGGCCGGTGGTACCCAGGAGCGCATCATCCAGCCTGCCCCACCCACGGCGGCTGTCACTAGCACCAGGGCCACGGCCCGGCGCCAATGGTTGATGGGGAAGCTGGCCGCCAGGCTCGGGGCCGAGAGCAGCATGGCGATACCCAGTGCCCACTCATAGCTTTGCGAGGTGGTCAGGTGAAGGATGACCGGCAGCGCCGTGAGCAGCACCGCGAACAGCGTCAGTGTATGCAGCGCCAGGAACAGCCAGCGCCGTGGCGCCACGAACCTGTAGTAGATGGGGTCGGTGATCGAGGCCAGGCCCGCCAGGCCCAGCAGCCCGGTGAACACCAGTTGGCCGCTGTTCCAGGTAGTGGTGGTGTAGAAAAACGGCAGTACGAAGAACAGACTTTCCTGGTGGATCTGCTGAGTGGCATAACGCAGCAACGGTTCCGGGATCTCGCGCTTGAAGCGGCGGCTGAACCAGCGCGTGGCGCTTTGCTCGAACATCAGCCACACCCAGCTGACCAGCATCAGCACGGCTATCCAACTGGCCAGCTTGGCCTGGCGGTCGACCAGAATGAAGCTGGCGATGCCCGTCACGAAGCCGCCCAGGGCGATGACGCCCGGGTAGCGTTTGACGATTTCGATAAGGCGCAGGATCAGCTTGGGCATTTCGGCATTCTTGGCAGGTGCATGAAAATCGCCGCCAAGGATACCCACTTACCTGCGCGATTGCGCGGCTAGCGGTGCTTGAGGCGCCAGGTGGCCCAGCCCAGCAGAAGCAGCGCCAGCAGCACCGCGGCACCCACCGCCAGGCTGTAGAGCTGGTCGTAGCTGAGCAATGGTTGTTCGATGCGTACATAGCCGCGGCTGGCGAATACCTGGCGCATGGCGGCGTCGGCCTGGGCCAGGGTGACCTTTTTCAAATCCCTGGTGGGGTCTTCGAAGCGACCCTTTTCGTAGGTGGGCAGGGCATTCCAGTAAAAGTCGGCCAGTTGGCTGTTGCCCTGCACGCTCCAGGCCTGGCGCGAGATGGCAGCCTGGCGCAAGCGCTCGAAGGTGGCACTCTCCAGGCCGTCTTTCTTGAGCCGAGCGATCATGTTGGCCACCAGGGTGCGGGCCCGGTCGACGTCAGCGCGGTCCAGGTCGGCATTGAGGCTCAGCAGTCCGGTATCACCCAGGGCTTCACGCTGGCTCCATGGGCCGTAGGACAATTCGTGGTCCAAGCGCAGTTCCTTGTACAGCGCCCATTCCATGTAGACCTGCACCAGGTCGAGGGCGGCATCGGGAACCTGGTCGTCCAGCGAGGGCTCGGGGAAGAACCAGTGCAGCTTGGCACCGTCTCCGAGCCAGCCGTGGGTGAGGGTGCGCTCGTACAGCGCGCTGTGCAGCGTGACCGGAATGTCCGGATGGTCGGTCGGCTTGATGGCCGCGAGGCTCGCCCAGGTACGCTCGAGGTACGCGGGCAAGAGCTTGTCGAGCCCGCCGACAATGATCAGGGTCATGTTGTTGGGGGCGTACCAGTCCTTGCGCACTGTCTCGACCTGTTCCAGGGTCATGTCGCGCACGGGCGAGCGTTCGCTGCACTTGAGCCCCAGTTCGGTGGCCAGTTGGTCACTGGCGGCGTGGCCTACGCCCTGCTTGTCCAGCCAGCGCTGCAGGTGCGAATAGTGGCCGCCGTCCTCGCGCTCGACGATACGCCGGGAAATGTCCAAGGCTTTCTGGTCGATATGGGTCTGGGTGACCACCTCCAGTAGGAGGTCCAGCACCTTGCGCTGATTGGCGGCGGGGGCCTCGATCACGAAGGTGGTGTCGCTGTCGCTGGTAAAGGCGTTCCATTCGCCGCCCAAGGCCTGCATGCGCTCTTCCAGCCCGCCTTCACCGCTGCCGTCGATACCGCTGAACAACAGGTGTTCCAGCAAGTGCGGCAGCTCACGCCGGTTACAGGGAAAATCGTCGAAGCCTACCCCCACGACCAGGCGGATGGCGACGTGGCCGCGGTCGTCCCCTGGTTTCATCAGCACCTGCAGGCCATTGGGCAACAGGTAGCCTTCTACCTTGAAACGGTCCAGCGCCTGACTTTGAGCGCAGGTGAACAATAGGCAAAGCAACAGCAGACAACGCATGGGAAGCTTCCTGCGGGAACCGGCTCAGACTGTGGAACAGACTGCCGCAGGCAGCGGACGTTCAAGGCGAGTGCGCATTGTCGGGTACCGCGTCGGCTTCCAGGGCTCCGGTATCGATGGTTTCCAGTACCACATAGGCACTGCCGCAGAACAGCGAGTTCAGCCGTTTCATGTCGGCGATCAGTTCCAGGTGCAGCGAGCTGGTTTCAATGCTTTGTACCACTTTGCGCTGCAGGCGGCTCACATGGGCATGGGCCAGGCGCCGTTCCTGGGCACGAAAGCGACGCTTTTCGCGCAACAGCTGGCGGGCGCTCTCCGGGTCGCCGCTGAGGAACACCGACAGGCCAAGGCGCAGGTTGGCCATCAACTGGCTGTGCAGGGTGGCCAGTTCTTCCAGGCCAATGTCGGAGAACTCGCGGCGCTGGGCGGTTTTCTGCTGCTGAATCTTGCGCAGCATGCGCTCGATCAGGTCGCTGGCCAGCTTGAGGTTGATGGCCAGTTCGATGATTTCCGCCCAACGCCGGCTGTCCTGTTCGCTGAGATCTTCCCGGGGCATTTGCGCGAGGTACAGCTTGACCGCGCTGTAGAGAACTTCCACGTCTTCGCCTTGGGTGCGCACAGCCTGGTTGACGGCGGTCTGGCTGCCGCGCATCACGTTGAGCAAGGCGCCGAGCATACTGTCCACCAGGTCGCCGATGCGCAGGGTTTCACGCACCGCGTTGGCCAGCGCCAGGCTCGGCGTGTCCAGGGCGGTGAGGTCCAGGTGGCGGGGTTTGGCGCCGCCGTTGACGTCTTCACGCTCGGGCAGCAGCCAGATGCACAGCTTGGACATGGGCCCCACGGTGCCCAGCATCAGCAGGCAGCGCACGGTGTTGTAAAGCAGGTGGAAGCCGATCACCAGGCTGGTGGGGTCATAGGTCAGGGTGTCCATCCAGCGGGCCAGCGGGTCGAGGACTGGCACGATCAGCAGCAGACCGATCAGCTTGTACAACAGGCTGCCCAGCGCCACCTGGCGGCCAGCGGTGTTCTGCATGCTGGTGGACAGGAACGCCAGCATGCCGCTGCCGATGTTGGCGCCAATCACGAGGCCGATGGCGACCGGCAAGCTGATCACCCCGGCCTCTGCCAGGGTCGCGGTCAACAGCACGGCCGCCAGGCTGGAGTAGGAGATCATCGCGAACAACGCGCCAACCAGGGCGTCGAGCAGGATATCGCCGGTCAACGAGGCGAACAGTACCTTCACGCCCTGGGCATGGGTGATGGGGGCGGCGGCTTCAACGATCAGTTGCAGCGCCAGCACGATCAGGCCCAGGCCGATGCCGACACGGCCCATCTGGCCCACCCGCGTCTGCTTGCGCGACAGGAAGAAGATCACCCCGAGGAAAATCAGCAGCGGTGATAGCCACGACAAGTCGAAGGTCAGCACCCGTGACATTAGTGCGGTACCCACGTCGGCGCCGAGCATGATCACCAGGGCCGGGGTCAGGGTCATCAGCCCCTGGCCGACGAACGACGTGGTGAGCATGGCGGTGGCGTTGCTGCTCTGCACCACGGCGGTCACCAGAATGCCGGCGATGAATGCCAGCGGCCGTTTGGACATGTTCTGGCTCAACAAGCGTCGCAGGTTGGAACCGTACACGCGCAGGATGCCCGTACGCACGATGTGCGTGCCCCAGATCAGCAGCGCCACTGCCGAGAGCAAATTGAGCAGGGTCAGCATGGAAGGCCCCCTGTGGAAGGTCCCCGTGAATGGGGAAGGTTGAAATTGCAGCGGTGTGGCTCGTTATCGAAAAATCTTTTATGCCACGCCTACTTAAGCTTTAGTCGGCCATGGGCCGTAGCGCCAGCATGGCACAGCAAAAGCTCATTTTGAAACAAAACTGTCATATTTGCCGCGACCAACGCCCACTGTGGAACCGCTGAATTGCCCGGTCAGGGCAGGATCAGCCCGCCCGCTGCTTTGTGCAGCGTGCGCAGGTGGTCGGCTACCACCTTGATGTTGGCTTCGGTGGCGGTGATCTCGGCGTTGCGCTTGGGCTCGAGCAAGGCTCGCACTTCCTTGTCCAGGTCCACGCTCAACGTCTGCAGTTGCTTCTGGCGTTCCGCGCTTTCGGACTCCAGGCGCTTGAACTCGTTCTGCTGGGGCAGGCCGTAGCCGCCGCTGTCCAGCAGTTCGGCCGGGCGGCTGAGGAAGCCGCTATTGGCCAGCATGGCCTGCAAGGTCTTGTTGGCATTGACCAGGCTGGCGTCGTTGGCGGCCCGGCCATTGAGGTAGCGCTGTTTGACTTCGTCCTGGGCCAACAGCAACTGCCGCCGCAGGCTGGCCTGCTCCAGCAGCAGCAAGGCGGCGCTGGTGCGCAGGTCGGCCTTGGCGAACCATGGCTGGCGCTCCTTGGGTTCCAGTGCCATCCAGTCCTCGACCTTGGCCTGGGGGATCGGCAACTGCTGCTTGAGGATGTCGAACATCGCCTGGTAGCGGTCGCGGTAGGAGTCGAAGCGGTAGCCCAGGCGCAGGGCTTCGCGCGGGTCCTTGAGGACGCTGGTATCGGCGATGCCGCGAGCCTCCATCACCTGCAACAGACCGTTGGGCACGATACTGTCCAGGTCGTCGAACTTGGGGTTGTGAGTGCCGGCCCGCAACAGTTTCAGGGTTTCCACCGCGCAGTTGTTGGAGACGAAATAGTAGTTGCCGTCATAGCTCCAGTGCATTTCGGCGGCGTGGCGCACCAATGAGTCGATCTCGTTGCGGGTCAGCTTCAGGGGTACCGAGGCCAGGCTGCGCAGTTCAGTCTTGGTGTACTCGTCGATTACCTGGCCCAGCGGCAGCACGAACAGCCGCGACGGGTAACCGCCGGTCAGGCCGCTCCAGGTCGACAGCTGCACGTCATTGACGAAGGCCCGGTATGACAACACCAGGCTGCGGTCCAGGTCTAGGCGGCAGTCGGGCCCCCGTGGGCGCCCAGGGGCGCAGATCACCAGGCGCAGCATGCTGTGGCCCCAGCGGCTGACCCAGTTCTGGTTGGCCTCAGCCAACAGGTAGTCCACTTCGTAGACACGCTCGGGGTCGATGCTGCCCAGCGGTGTGCGGCCAAAGTCGTTACCGGCGTTGAGAAACGGTAGTGCGGTCGGGCACGTAGCCGCATTGGCCGGGGCCCAGCCGAAATGATTCTTCAGGTACTCGTACAGTTCCGGGCGTCGGCAGCCGTACTCGGGGTCCAGGAGGAAGTACTCCATGTTGACCGCGACGAACTCCAGCGGGTCGGTGACTTCATAGATGTCAGGGCTGCGCACGATTTGCCGGTTTGGCTCATTGCGCTCTCCGCGTTGGCCTACCGATTGCGGCCAGCCGGCCAGGTCCAGCAGGCGTGGGTCATCGCTGAGCGTGAAGCGGCGGTCGGTCTGGCCCCGGCATTCACCAGGCAGGCCCACTTCGCCGAGGCTCGAACTGTAACGCTTGCAACGGTTGAACAGGGCGCGGTCGGCATCGGGCCACAGGCGGGCGCGATCGTAGATATGGGTAAGTTCGTGCAGCACCGTCGCCAGCAGCTCTTCTCGCACCGTGCCGTGGGGGCGATGGGTCTGGGTGGTGGCCGCCGTGCCGTCGGTCAGGCTGGGCAGCAGCTTGACGTTGAGGTCCAGGCTGGCCACCGCTGCCGCTTGCCCGTAGGCGTTATCGGGCATGTGCGACGACCAGTCGACCTCGATGGTGCGGTCCAGCCGCTGCTTGAAGCTGGGCGGCAGGTCGGCCATGGCCTCATCGAGCAGCGCCTGGCTGGCCTGTTGCTGTTGCGCCGTGAGCCCTTCGGCCTTCAGGCGCAGGTGCAACGCTGCCTGTGCACTGTTGCCGGCCAGCAACAGCGCACAGGTCAGCAGCCAGACGCCAAGCCACCTCACAGTGCGAGGATGGCCTGCGCGAGTTCCTGATCGCTGGCGTCCTTGGCTTCCGGCACCTGGGTGCGCAGGGCGACAAACGCCGCCTCCAGTTGTGCGCCACGGATGTTGCCGTTGCTGGCCACGTAGCTGGCGGCGTCGTCCTGGGCCTCGCGTACCACTTTCGAATCGCGGATCGAGGTGGTGGTGTCGGAGGTGAAGTTGATCGAGCGGTTCGACGCGTGAACGATCATGTTGCTGGTTTGCTGCAGGGTATGCGCCGAGGCCACATCAGCCAGCAACAGCAGGCCGAGGGTGGCGGCAATCAACGGGGTACGCATGGGGTGTCTCCAAAAGACAGGTATCAATTATTGGACGAGAATTGCCTGCGCCAGTTCAAGGTCGCTGGCGTGAAGCCCAGCGTGGTGCTGGCGCAGGTAGCTGAGCGCCGACTCCAGCCGGGCACCCTGGATCTGGCCGTCCGTGGCGACATAGGCAGCCGCGTCATCCTGGGCGGCACGCACCAGCTTGCGGTCGAACGGCGCGGTGGTCACCTGGCTGGTGACGTAGCCGCTCATGACCACCCCCTGGGTGGTGGTGTCGAAGGCCTGGGCCTGGCCGCACCAGGCGCCCAGCAACAATGTCGCGGCAAGGAAACCGCGGGAAAACGGAAAACGCATAGGTCGTCAAACTACCGGGTTGGCGAACACGAGATCAGATGGCGGCGATGGCTTGGGCCAGTTGCGCATCGGAGGCCTGCAAGGCCGGGTTCTGTTGGCGAATGTAGGCGAACGCGCTTTCCAGGCGGGCGCCACGGATCGAACCGTTGGTGGCCACGAAGCTGGCGGCGTCGTCACGGGCCTGCAGCACGATCTTCTTGTCGCGCAGCGAAGCGGTGGCGTCGGAAGTGGCATCGCTGGTGGCCGCCGTTGCCCGAACCAGGGTATCGGTCGTCACGACGAAACTGGAAGCATGCGCGCCGCAGGACAGGGCCAGCAGCAGCGAAGCACCAAGCAGACGGGAACGGAACATGGTCAATCTCCTGATCGGGCAAGGGTAAAAGCGCAACACTTTACCTCAGACGCGCGTTGTACCGGCCGCGTTACGTCGCGGGTTTACGCGCATGTCAGACAATTGTTGCCGATTTAGTTCCTGGCGTGGAGATCTGAAACAGGAAGTTTCATAAAATCCAGACTGTACCGGTAGTTTTTGGCTTTTTTTTAACTGTTATAGTCGGTGTCAGCGGCCGGAAACGACAAAGCCCGCTGCAGTTGCCTGCAGCGGGCTTCGATCGGAATTCAATGTGCTGGCGAACAGCGGCCAGCCAGGCCTTGCATTAACGCCAGAACGGCTTGCTCAGCTCTTCGCAACGCTGTGCTTCGCTGATACCGGCGTCGGCCAGCAAGCGGGCATCCAGACGGGCCAGTTGGTGGCGGCTGGCGATACGGCGCTGCCACAGCATCAGGTTGCTGATAACGCGCAGTGGGAACGAAGTGCGGCTTTCTTCGGAGCTGTTCTGGAAAAGCAGGTCGGAACTGAGTGTACGTTCCATGGTTGACATCCTTCCGCTTGTGGCGGGCTTGGCTAGTTGGTTTCTACTGGTGCCAATGATCCTCCTGCACAGTCAAGATTTGCATGCACAGTTCATTTGTATTGTGAGGGTTCAGTTAACTGTTTAGCGCCACTGTTTGACCGAAAATGAGGCCAACTGTATTGGTAGGCACCTGAATGGTGCATTTTTGATCAATTCGAGGGTTTCTGTGGGGGCGAAGGCGGGATTTCTACCGGTACAGCAGTACAGATTTAGACCAAAACTTTGAGCAGCCTGGCAACTGATGCGGTTAAATCCTGCACCAGCTGCCTGCTGCTACGTTTTACACCGCCAGCATGCGTCCGGTTTCTTCCAGGTTGCTGTGCCATTGCAGGGCATCGCGCAGGATGTGCGGGGTATGGCCACCACGGGCACAGGCCGCTTCGAAGTATTCGTTCAGCGCGGCGCGGTAGCTTGGGTGCACACAGTTGTCGATGATCGCCCGTGCGCGCTCGCGCGGCGCCAGGCCACGCAGGTCGGCCAGGCCGATTTCGGTGACCAGGATGTCTACGTCATGCTCGGTATGATCCACGTGGCTGACCATGGGCACGACGCTGGAAATGGCGCCGCCTTTGGCGATGGACTTGGTCACGAAGATCGCCAGGTGCGCGTTGCGGGCGAAGTCACCCGAACCACCGATGCCGTTCATCATTCTGGTGCCGCACACATGGGTGGAGTTGACGTTACCGTACAGGTCGAACTCCAGTGCGGTGTTGATACCGATGATGCCCAGGCGACGAATCACTTCCGGGTGGTTGGAGATTTCCTGCGGGCGCAGTACCAGGCGCGATTTGTAGCGGTTGAAATCGCTGAACACTTCGGCGTGCTTCTTCGCCGACAGGGTCATGGAGCTGCCCGAGGCGAACTCCAGCTTGCCAGCGTCGAACAGGTCGAAGGTCGAGTCCTGCAGTACTTCGGAGTACATGGTCAGGTTCTCGAACGGCGAATCCACCAGGCCGCACATCACGGCGTTGGCAATGGTGCCGATACCTGCCTGCAGCGGCATCAGGCTGTTGGTCAGTCGGCCTTCGGCCACTTCGTTCTTGAAGAAGTCCACCAGGTGGTCGGCGATGGCCTGGGTGTCCGCATCCGGCGGCAGCACGGTGGAAGGCGAGTCCGGCTGGTTGCTGATCACGATGCCGACGATCTTGGCGGGGTCGATCTTCACCGCGCCGCTGCCGATGCGCGTGTCAGACTTGAGCACAGGAATAGGCAGGCGCGTCGGGCGGTAGCTGGGAATGTACACGTCGTGCAGGCCTTCGAGCTCCAGGGGCTGCGACAGGTTGATCTCCACGATCACTTCCTTGGCCAGAATGGCGAAGCTGGCGGAGTTGCCCACGGAGGTGCTGAGCACCAGGTGGCCTTCCTCGGTGATGGCCACGCATTCGATCACGGCCAGGTCCACCGGCTTGATCTGGCGGTTGCGCAACTGCTCGACGGTGTCGGACAGGTGCTGGTCGATGAACATCACCTTGCCGTCGTTGATGGCCTTGCGCAGGGTGCTGTCGACCTGAAACGGCATGCGCCGCGCGAGTACGCCGGCTTCGGTCAGTTGCTTGTCCAGGTCGTTGCCCAGGCTGGCGCCGGTCATCAGGGTGATCTGCAGTGGCGTCTGCTTGGCGCGTTCGGCCAATGCATGGGGAACGGCCTTGGCTTCGCCGGCGCGGGTGAAGCCGCTCATGCCGACGGTCATGCCATCCTTGATCAGTCCAGCGGCATCAGCCGCACTCATCACCTTGCTGTGCAAGGCGTCCAAGCGGATACGGTCACGGTACATGTGTTGTTATCTCAGGTAACGAAGGCTGTGCGCAGTCTAGTGATTTCAGGAAAATTCGTCCCACGACTTAGGTCGTAAGCCATCAGGCAAGCGATAGGTGGCCCTTGTGGGAGCAAAGGCATGGCTTTCACAGGGAGGTTAACCAGGCTGCAAATAAAAACCCCAGCCTAACCAGCGCCGGGGTTTTGGGTATTGCGGTGGATCAAGCCGTCATTCGACAGCCTTGACCATGTCTTCGATGACTTTCTTGGCGTCGCCGAAGACCATCATGGTCTTGTCCAGGTAGAACAGTTCGTTGTCCAGGCCGGCGTAGCCGCTGGCCATCGAGCGCTTGTTGACGATGATGGTCTTGGCCTTGAAGGCTTCCAGGATCGGCATGCCGGCGATCGGCGACTTGGGGTCGTTCTTGGCGGCCGGGTTAACCACGTCGTTGGCACCCAGCACCAGGACCACGTCGGCCTGGCCGAACTCGGAGTTGATGTCGTCCATCTCGAACACCTGGTCATACGGCACTTCGGCTTCGGCCAGCAACACGTTCATGTGGCCAGGCATACGGCCAGCCACCGGGTGAATCGCGTACTTCACGGTCACGCCGTTGTGGGTCAGCTTCTCGGTCAGCTCTTTCAACGCGTGCTGGGCACGTGCCACTGCCAGGCCGTAACCGGGAACGATGATCACGGTATCGGCGTTGGTCAGCAGGAAGGTAGCGTCGTCAGCCGAGCCGGATTTCACCGGGCGAGCCTCCTTGGTACCAGCAGGGCCGCCCACGTCGGTCGCGCCGCCGAAGCCGCCGCCAATCACATTGAAGAACGAACGGTTCATGGCCTTGCACATGATGTACGACAGGATCGCACCCGACGAACCCACCAGCGAGCCGGCGATGATCAGCATCGAGTTGTTCAGCGAGAAGCCGATACCGGCTGCCGCCCAGCCCGAGTAGCTGTTGAGCATCGACACCACCACCGGCATGTCGGCGCCGCCGATCGGGATGATGATCAGCACGCCCATCACGAACGCCAGGGCCAGCATCAGCGCGAAGGCACCGTAGTTGCCGGTGAACATGAAGGTCAGGCCCAGGGCCAGTGTCGCCAGGCCCAATACCAGGTTCAGCTTGTGCTGGCCGGCGAACACCACCGGGGCACCTTGGAACAGGCGGAACTTGTACTTGCCCGACAGCTTGCCGAAGGCAATCACGGAGCCGGAGAAGGTGATGGCACCGATGGCCGCGCCCAGGAACAGCTCCAGGCGGTTACCGGTAGGAATGGCGTCGCCCAGGGCCGGGACGATACCCAGCGACTGTGGCTCGACCACCGCGGCGATGGCGATGAACACCGCGGCCAGGCCGATCATGCTGTGCATGAAGGCGACCAGCTCAGGCATCTTGGTCATTTCCACGCGCTTGGCCATGATGGAGCCGGCAGTGCCGCCCACCAGCAGGCCGACGATCACGTAGGCGATGCCGCCGGTGGCCAGCTCTGCGCCCAACTTGTAGATCAGGCCCACGGTGGTCAGCACGGCCAGGGTCATGCCCAGCATGCCGAACAGGTTGCCGCGACGCGACGTGGTCGGGTGCGACAAGCCCTTGAGTGCCTGGATGAAGCAGATCGAGGCAACAAGGTACAGAAGAGTGACGAGGTTCATGCTCATGTTACTTTTTCACCTCGGCGGACGCTTTCGGCGCCTTCTTCTTGAACATTTCCAGCATGCGGCGCGTCACCAGGAAACCACCGAATACGTTCACGGCTGCCAGGGCCACGGCCAGGGTGCCCATGATCTTGCCCAGCGGGGTCACGGTCAGGGCGGCGGCCAGCATGGCGCCGACGATGACGATGGCGGAAATGGCGTTGGTCACGGCCATCAGCGGGGTGTGCAGCGCGGGTGTCACGTTCCAGACCACGTGGTAGCCGACGTAGATCGCCAGCACGAAGATGATCAGGTTGTAGACGCCGTGGGAGATCAGCATGTCTTCCATTGTTTTTATCCTCAGCCGTTCTTGCGGATGACTTGGCCGTCGCGGCACATCAGGCACGCGGCGACGATGTCGTCTTCAAGGTTGATCGTGAACTGGCCGTCCTTGTCGAACACCAGCTTCATGAAGTCCAGCAGGTTGCGTGCGTACAGCGCCGAGGCATCGGCACCGACCATGGCCGCCAGGTTGGTGGGGCCGCAAATGATCACGCCGTTTTCGACCACTACCTGATCGGCCACGGTCAGCGGGCAGTTGCCGCCTTGTGCCGCGGCCAGGTCGATGACCACGGAGCCCGGCTTCATCTGGGCGACGGTTTCGGCGCTCAGCAGGGTCGGCGCCTTGCGGCCCGGGATCAGGGCGGTGGTAATGACGATGTCCGAAGCCTTTGCGCGTTCGTGAACCGCCTGGGCCTGGCGCTGCATCCAGCTGGCGGGCATCGGGCGGGCATAACCGCCAACGCCTTCGGCGCATTCACGCTCTTCATCGGTTTCGTACGGCACATCGATGAACTTGGCGCCCAGCGATTCGATCTGCTCCTTCACCGCGGGGCGCACGTCCGAGGCCTCGATCACCGCGCCCAGGCGTTTGGCCGTGGCGATGGCCTGCAGGCCCGCAACGCCAGCGCCCAGAATCAGTACTCGGGCAGCCTTCACGGTACCGGCTGCGGTCATCAGCATGGGCATGAAGCGCGGGTAGTGATGGGCCGCCAGCAGCACGGCCTTGTAGCCGGCGATGTTGGCCTGGGAGCTCAGCACGTCCAGGCTCTGGGCGCGGGAAGTACGCGGGGCAGCTTCCAGGGCGAAGGCAGTGATGCCGCGCTCGGCCATCTTGGCGATGGTTTCATTGTTGAACGGGTTGAGCATGCCGACCAGAACGGTGCCGCTCTTGATCTGCGCCAGTTCGGCGTCGTTGGGGGCAACCACCTTCAGAATCAGTTCGGCACCGAAGGCATCGGCAGCGCTGCCAATGCTCGCGCCGGCGGCTTCATAGGCACTATCGGTCACGCTGGCATTGATGCCCGCGCCACTTTGCACCGTGACCTTGTGGCCTTGGGCGATCAGTTTCTTGATGGTTTCCGGGGTTGCAGCAACCCGTGTTTCGCCCGTCTGGGTTTCGAGAGGAACACCAATGTGCACGTCAAATCTCCTGCTTGATCTTATTGAGTTAACCAGCGCACTTCGGATGGCACAGCTGGGGCGGCCGATCAGCACGATCCCGCCTGAATTCGGGCGGGGCGCGGCATTTTGCAGGCGTTATCGCAGCCCTTCAACCAGTTATGAAAGGTGACGGACGAAACACTACAAGTCACCCTGTGACCGATTGCCGCAACATGCCAGTCGCAGCCCCGGTAGATCGGGCTTTCCCGCTATTTCGTAAGGTTTTAATATTTTTTTACATTGCTGCCGTGAATAGCCATGGACAGCGCCAAAAACAAGCTGTAGGCCATGTAGAACGGGGTGTTCAGCAAATTTTACATCGCACCGTTACAGTGTTTCTGAAAACGACATTTTCTTATATCTGTAGGTTTAAAATAAAACTCACTACATGGTTACTTTTTGAGATTATCGTTGGTGATCAGTTACATAGCTCATCGCCTCAGCTACCAGCCAGTCCCTGAAAGCCTTCAGCGATGCCGATTCGACTTTCCGCTCCGGAATCATCAGGTGGTACGCCTTGTGACTGGCCAGGGCATGGGGGTTGGCAACCACCAGCCTGCCCTCCTCCAACTCCCGCTGAATCAGGAATGGCGGGATAAGGGCAACGCCCATCTCGTGCATGGCTGCCTGGGAAAGCATGGAGAATAGTTCATAGCGCGGGCCTGTCATGTCGCGGCTGATGCTCAGGCCCAGGCTGTTGAACCACTGGCGCCATGCGTACGGCCGGGTGGTCTGCTGCAACAGCGGTAGCCGGGCGATGAGGGTTGCGTCGAGGTGGCCTTCGGTGCCCAGCAGCGCGGGGCTGCACACGGGTACCGGGTTTTCCCCCATCAAGCGGTGGGCCTGGGTGCCTGACCAGTCGGCATCGCCGAAATAGATAGCGGCATCGAAGGCGGTGTCGGCGAACAGGAACGGCCGGGTGCGGTTGGTGAGGTTGACGGTGACCTGCGGGTGGCGGTGCTGGAAGTCTTTCAAACGCGGCAGCAACCACTGGGTGCCGAAGGTAGGCACCACGGCCAGCTCGATCACGTTGGCGCCTTGGTGGCCCATCACCGACAAGGTATCGCGCTCAACGGCGTCCAGTTGCGCTGCCACGCGTCGGCTGTAGGAAAGGCCGGCTTCCGTGAGCTTCACCCCACGCCGGGAGCGCTGGAACAGCTCCACATTGAGGAAGCCTTCCAGGCTGCCTATCTGTCGGCACACGGCCCCTTGGGTGAGGGACAGTTCCTGGGCGGCCTTGGTGAAACTCTCGTGACGGGCAGCGGCTTCAAAGCACACCAATGCGGTAGTGCTGGGGATCTTGCGGCGCATGTACGGCAACCTCACTGATGGAGGCGCTTATTGGGCTTTTTCCGCCTCTCGGAGTGAGAAATTAGCACAACAGCGTGCGAAATCCTCGGTTGTCCCCTGCCCTCGCGGCGCCTAGGCTCAATACACATCTATTGACCTGCCATAAGGAACCGCCATGGGCGCCAAGGCCAGCTTCAACTGGATCGACCCCCTGCTGCTCGACCAGCAGCTCACCGAAGAAGAGCGAATGGTGCGCGACAGCGCCTACCAGTTCGCCCAAGGCAATTTGGCGCCGCGGGTGCTTGAAGCGTTCCGCCACGAAAAGACCGACCCGGCCATTTTTCGCGAAATGGGTGAAGTCGGCTTGCTGGGCGCCACTATTCCCGAGCAATACGGGGGCAGCGGCCTGAACTACGTGTGCTATGGCCTGATCGCCCGCGAAGTGGAGCGCGTCGACTCGGGCTACCGTTCGATGATGAGCGTGCAAAGCTCCCTGGTCATGGTGCCCATCAATGAATTCGGCACTGAAGCACAGAAACAGAAGTACCTGCCCAAGCTGGCCAGCGGCGAATGGATCGGCTGCTTCGGCCTTACCGAACCCAACCACGGTTCCGATCCGGGCGCCATGATCACCCGCGCCCGTTCTGTAGAAGGCGGCTACCGCCTGACCGGCAGCAAAATGTGGATCACCAATAGCCCCATCGCCGATGTGTTCGTGGTGTGGGCCAAGGACGACGCTGGCGATATTCGCGGCTTCGTGCTGGAGAAAGGCTGGCAAGGCCTCAGTGCGCCGGCGATCCACGGCAAGGTCGGCTTGCGGGCTTCCATTACCGGCGAGATCGTGATGGACAACGTGTTCGTGCCCGAAGAAAACATCTTTCCGGACGTGCGTGGCCTCAAGGGTCCGTTCACCTGCCTGAACTCCGCCCGCTATGGCATCTCCTGGGGAGCGCTGGGTGCCGCGGAGTTCTGCTGGCACACGGCGCGCCAGTACACCCTCGACCGCCAGCAGTTCGGCCGACCCCTGGCGGCCAACCAGCTCATCCAGAAAAAACTGGCCGACATGCAGACCGAAATCACCCTCGCGCTGCAGGGCTGCCTGCGCCTGGGCCGCATGAAGGACGAAGGCACCGCCGCGGTGGAAATCACCTCGATCATGAAGCGCAACTCCTGCGGCAAGTCCCTGGACATCGCGCGCATGGCCCGCGACATGATGGGCGGCAACGGCATCTCGGACGAGTTCGGCGTGGCGCGCCATCTGGTCAACCTGGAGGTGGTGAACACCTATGAAGGTACCCACGACGTGCACGCGCTGATCCTCGGCCGCGCACAGACCGGCATCCAGGCGTTCTATTAATAGAGGGAGCCGGGCCATGGGTGCGTTGTCACATCTGCGGGTACTGGATCTGTCGCGTGTACTGGCCGGCCCTTGGGCGGGGCAGATACTCGCCGATCTCGGCGCCGAGGTCATCAAGGTGGAGCGCCCGGGCAACGGCGACGACACCCGGGCCTGGGGGCCGCCCTTCCTAAGGGATGCGGAAGGCGAGAACACCAGCGAGGCGGCCTATTACCTGTCGGCCAACCGCAACAAGCAATCGGTGACCATCGACTTCACTCAGCCCGAGGGCCAGCGCCTGGTGCGCGAGCTGGCGGCGAAGTCCGATATCGTCATCGAGAACTTCAAGGTCGGTGGCCTAGCGGCCTATGGTCTGGATTACGCTGCCCTCAAGGCGGTGAACCCCGAGCTGATCTATTGCTCCATCACCGGCTTCGGCCAGACCGGCCCTTACGCCAAGCGCGCGGGCTATGACTTCATGATTCAGGGGCTGGGCGGCCTCATGAGCCTGACGGGCCGCCCGGAAGGCGAAGAGGGAGCAGGCCCGGTCAAAGTGGGCGTGGCACTGACCGATATTCTCACCGGCCTTTATTCCAGCGTGGCGATCCTGGCCGCCCTCGCCCACCGTGACCAGCACGGCGGCGGCCAGCATATCGACATGGCGCTGTTGGATGTGCAGGTTGCCTGCCTGGCCAACCAGGCCATGAACTACCTCACCACGGGCGTGGCACCGAAACGGCTGGGCAATGCGCACCCTAATATAGTGCCGTACCAGGACTTCCCTACCGCTGACGGTGATTTCATCCTCACCGTGGGCAACGACAACCAGTTCCGCAAATTCGCCGAAGTGGCCGGTGAGCCGCAATGGGCGGACGACCCGCGCTTTCTCACCAATAAGCTGCGGGTGGCGCACCGTGCCGAGCTGATCCCGTTGATTCGCCAAGCCACGGTATTCAAGACCACGGCCCAATGGGTATCGGCGCTGGAGCGGGCGGGTGTGCCGTGTGGGCCTATCAATGACCTTTCCCAGGTGTTTGCTGACCCGCAGGTGCAGGCAAGGGGCTTGGCGGTGGCAATGCCCCATGGGTTGGCGGGGGTGGTACCGCAAGTGGCCTCGCCTATTCGGCTATCGGAAACCCCGGTGGAGTACAGGTGTGCGCCGCCGATGTTGGGGGAGCATACGGGCGAGGTGTTGATGCGGGTGCTTGGTGTGGGTGAGGAGGCTTTGCAGAGGTTGAGGGGGGATGGGGTTGTTTGAGGTTGGGGGGTATATATAGGTGTCGGTTGCGGGAGGTGTTTGTTTGGGGGGTTGGATGAAGGCCACTAGGCGCATGTCTCGGGCTTTCTGGCGCCCTTGAGATCGAGCGCCGCCCGCGCGGCGCGTTCGCGAGCAAGCTCTGCTCCAACACGCCTGGGACGTCACCGCGACCGCTTGGTTGCACCGCCACAGATCTGCAGCGAACAAACAAGGCGGTCGAGGTAATCTAACAGGCATAACTGGCCCGAAACAGATGTGGGAGCAGAGCTTGCTCGCGAAGCGCCGCGCGGGCGGCGCTCGATGTCATGAGGCATGAAGATCCCCAGGCAGGCACCTGGCGGCCTTGATACGGTGCCAAGCAGGGAACCTTTTGACTTAAAAGACAATTTCCCAAAATTAACCCTTGACGCCCCCACAGATCCCTCTATAATTCGCCCCACTTCCGGCGCAGACCAAACGGAAAACTCCTTGATAGTCAAGTAGTTAACCAAAGCAACCCGCTCCGAAGTGTTTCGATTTTAATGTCGAAAGCGGTGAAAAAGGCAGTTGACAGCGACTCAAATCGCTGTAGAATTCGCCTCCCGCTAACGAGAGATCGAAGCGAGTCAAGTGGTTGAAGTTGTTAGAGATTCTCTGAAAAACTTCCAAAATAAACGCTTGACAGACCCTGAGGAAAGCGTAGAATGCGCGCCTCGGTTGAGACGAAAGAATCAACCAACCGCTCTTTAACAACTGAATCAAGCAATTCGTGTGGGTGCTTGTGAATCAGACTGATAGTCAAAAAGATTATCAGCATCACAAGTTACTCCGCGAGAAATCAAAGATGTAACCAACGATTGCTGAGCCAAGTTTATAGGGTTTTCTCAAAACCCGATTGCAGTATTGAACTGAAGAGTTTGATCATGGCTCAGATTGAACGCTGGCGGCAGGCCTAACACATGCAAGTCGAGCGGATGAAGGGAGCTTGCTCTCTGATTCAGCGGCGGACGGGTGAGTAATGCCTAGGAATCTGCCTGGTAGTGGGGGACAACGTTTCGAAAGGAACGCTAATACCGCATACGTCCTACGGGAGAAAGCAGGGGACCTTCGGGCCTTGCGCTATCAGATGAGCCTAGGTCGGATTAGCTAGTTGGTGAGGTAATGGCTCACCAAGGCGACGATCCGTAACTGGTCTGAGAGGATGATCAGTCACACTGGAACTGAGACACGGTCCAGACTCCTACGGGAGGCAGCAGTGGGGAATATTGGACAATGGGCGAAAGCCTGATCCAGCCATGCCGCGTGTGTGAAGAAGGTCTTCGGATTGTAAAGCACTTTAAGGTGGGAGGAAGGGTTGTAGATTAATACTCTGCAATTTTGACGTTACCGCCAGAATAAGCACCGGCTAACTCTGTGCCAGCAGCCGCGGTAATACAGAGGGTGCAAGCGTTAATCGGAATTACTGGGCGTAAAGCGCGCGTAGGTGGTTTGTTAAGTCGGATGTGAAATCCCCGGGCTCAACCTGGGAACTGCATCCGAAACTGGCAAGCTAGAGTATGGTAGAGGGTAGTGGAATTTCCTGTGTAGCGGTGAAATGCGTAGATATAGGAAGGAACACCAGTGGCGAAGGCGACTACCTGGACTGATACTGACACTGAGGTGCGAAAGCGTGGGGAGCAAACAGGATTAGATACCCTGGTAGTCCACGCCGTAAACGATGTCAACTAGCCGTTGGGAGCCTTGAGCTCTTAGTGGCGCAGCTAACGCATTAAGTTGACCGCCTGGGGAGTACGGCCGCAAGGTTAAAACTCAAATGAATTGACGGGGGCCCGCACAAGCGGTGGAGCATGTGGTTTAATTCGAAGCAACGCGAAGAACCTTACCAGGCCTTGACATCCAATGAACTTTCCAGAGATGGATTGGTGCCTTCGGGAACATTGAGACAGGTGCTGCATGGCTGTCGTCAGCTCGTGTCGTGAGATGTTGGGTTAAGTCCCGTAACGAGCGCAACCCTTGTCCTTAGTTACCAGCACGTTAAGGTGGGCACTCTAAGGAGACTGCCGGTGACAAACCGGAGGAAGGTGGGGATGACGTCAAGTCATCATGGCCCTTACGGCCTGGGCTACACACGTGCTACAATGGTCGGTACAGAGGGTTGCCAAGCCGCGAGGTGGAGCTAATCTCACAAAACCGATCGTAGTCCGGATCGCAGTCTGCAACTCGACTGCGTGAAGTCGGAATCGCTAGTAATCGCGAATCAGAATGTCGCGGTGAATACGTTCCCGGGCCTTGTACACACCGCCCGTCACACCATGGGAGTGGGTTGCACCAGAAGTAGCTAGTCTAACCTTCGGGAGGACGGTTACCACGGTGTGATTCATGACTGGGGTGAAGTCGTAACAAGGTAGCCGTAGGGGAACCTGCGGCTGGATCACCTCCTTAATCGACGACATCAGCTGTATCATGAGCTCCCACACGAATTGCTTGATTCATTGAAGAAGACGATATCGGTAACAGCTCTTAACTGGGTCTGTAGCTCAGTTGGTTAGAGCGCACCCCTGATAAGGGTGAGGTCGGCAGTTCGAATCTGCCCAGACCCACCAGTTTCTTGTTGGGGCCATAGCTCAGCTGGGAGAGCGCCTGCCTTGCACGCAGGAGGTCAGCGGTTCGATCCCGCTTGGCTCCACCATCCTTTGTTACCTTGTCAAAGCTTAGAAATGAGTATTCGCATCGAATATTGATTTCTGAACTTTATCAGAATCGTTCTTTAAAAATTTGGGTATGTGATAGAAAGATAGACTGGATGGCACTTTCACTGGTGTTTATTCAGGCTAAGGTAAAATTTGTGATTCAAATTGCAAATTTTCGGCGAATGTCGTCTTCACAGTATAACCAGATTGCTTGGGGTTATATGGTCAAGTGAAGAAGCGCATACGGTGGATGCCTTGGCAGTCAGAGGCGATGAAAGACGTGGTAGCCTGCGAAAAGCTTCGGGGAGTCGGCAAACAGACTGTGATCCGGAGATGTCTGAATGGGGGAACCCAGCCATCACAAGATGGTTATCTCAAGCTGAATACATAGGCTTGAGAGGCGAACCAGGGGAACTGAAACATCTAAGTACCCTGAGGAAAAGAAATCAACCGAGATTCCCTTAGTAGTGGCGAGCGAACGGGGACCAGCCCTTAAGTTGATTTGAGATTAGCGGAACGCTCTGGAAAGTGCGGCCATAGTGGGTGATAGCCCTGTACGCGAAAATCTCTTGTCAATGAAATCGAGTAGGACGGAGCACGAGAAACTTTGTCTGAATATGGGGGGACCATCCTCCAAGGCTAAATACTACTGACTGACCGATAGTGAACTAGTACCGTGAGGGAAAGGCGAAAAGAACCCCGGAGAGGGGAGTGAAATAGATCCTGAAACCGTATGCGTACAAGCAGTGGGAGCAGACTTTGTTCTGTGACTGCGTACCTTTTGTATAATGGGTCAGCGACTTATATTCAGTGGCGAGCTTAACCGAATAGGGGAGGCGTAGCGAAAGCGAGTGTTAATAGCGCGTTTAGTCGCTGGGTATAGACCCGAAACCGGGCGATCTATCCATGGGCAGGTTGAAGGTTGGGTAACACTAACTGGAGGACCGAACCGACTACCGTTGAAAAGTTAGCGGATGACCTGTGGATCGGAGTGAAAGGCTAATCAAGCTCGGAGATAGCTGGTTCTCCTCGAAAGCTATTTAGGTAGCGCCTCATGTATCACTGTAGGGGGTAGAGCACTGTTTCGGCTAGGGGGTCATCCCGACTTACCAAACCGATGCAAACTCCGAATACCTACAAGTGCCGAGCATGGGAGACACACGGCGGGTGCTAACGTCCGTCGTGAAAAGGGAAACAACCCAGACCGTCAGCTAAGGTCCCAAAGTCATGGTTAAGTGGGAAACGATGTGGGAAGGCTTAGACAGCTAGGAGGTTGGCTTAGAAGCAGCCACCCTTTAAAGAAAGCGTAATAGCTCACTAGTCGAGTCGGCCTGCGCGGAAGATGTAACGGGGCTCAAACCATGCACCGAAGCTACGGGTATCATCTTTTGATGATGCGGTAGAGGAGCGTTCTGTAAGCCTGTGAAGGTGAGTTGAGAAGCTTGCTGGAGGTATCAGAAGTGCGAATGCTGACATGAGTAACGACAATGGGTGTGAAAAACACCCACGCCGAAAGACCAAGGTTTCCTGCGCAACGTTAATCGACGCAGGGTTAGTCGGTCCCTAAGGCGAGGCTGAAAAGCGTAGTCGATGGAAAACAGGTTAATATTCCTGTACTTCTGGTTATTGCGATGGAGGGACGGAGAAGGCTAGGCCAGCTTGGCGTTGGTTGTCCAAGTTTAAGGTGGTAGGCTGGAATCTTAGGTAAATCCGGGATTCCAAGGCCGAGAGCTGATGACGAGTTGCCATTAGGCGACGAAGTGGTTGATGCCATGCTTCCAAGAAAAGCTTCTAAGCTTCAGGTAACCAGGAACCGTACCCCAAACCGACACAGGTGGTTGGGTAGAGAATACCAAGGCGCTTGAGAGAACTCGGGTGAAGGAACTAGGCAAAATGGCACCGTAACTTCGGGAGAAGGTGCGCCGGTGAGGGTGAAGGACTTGCTCCGTAAGCTCATGCCGGTCGAAGATACCAGGCCGCTGCGACTGTTTATTAAAAACACAGCACTCTGCAAACACGAAAGTGGACGTATAGGGTGTGACGCCTGCCCGGTGCCGGAAGGTTAATTGATGGGGTTAGCTAACGCGAAGCTCTTGATCGAAGCCCCGGTAAACGGCGGCCGTAACTATAACGGTCCTAAGGTAGCGAAATTCCTTGTCGGGTAAGTTCCGACCTGCACGAATGGCGTAACGATGGCGGCGCTGTCTCCACCCGAGACTCAGTGAAATTGAAATCGCTGTGAAGATGCAGTGTATCCGCGGCTAGACGGAAAGACCCCGTGAACCTTTACTATAGCTTTGCACTGGACTTTGAATTTGCTTGTGTAGGATAGGTGGGAGGCTTTGAAGCGTGGACGCCAGTTCGCGTGGAGCCATCCTTGAAATACCACCCTGGCAACTTTGAGGTTCTAACTCAGGTCCGTTATCCGGATCGAGGACAGTGTATGGTGGGTAGTTTGACTGGGGCGGTCTCCTCCTAAAGAGTAACGGAGGAGTACGAAGGTGCGCTCAGACCGGTCGGAAATCGGTCGTAGAGTATAAAGGCAAAAGCGCGCTTGACTGCGAGACAGACACGTCGAGCAGGTACGAAAGTAGGTCTTAGTGATCCGGTGGTTCTGTATGGAAGGGCCATCGCTCAACGGATAAAAGGTACTCCGGGGATAACAGGCTGATACCGCCCAAGAGTTCATATCGACGGCGGTGTTTGGCACCTCGATGTCGGCTCATCACATCCTGGGGCTGAAGCCGGTCCCAAGGGTATGGCTGTTCGCCATTTAAAGTGGTACGCGAGCTGGGTTTAGAACGTCGTGAGACAGTTCGGTCCCTATCTGCCGTGGACGTTTGAGATTTGAGAGGGGCTGCTCCTAGTACGAGAGGACCGGAGTGGACGAACCTCTGGTGTTCCGGTTGTCACGCCAGTGGCATTGCCGGGTAGCTATGTTCGGAAAAGATAACCGCTGAAAGCATCTAAGCGGGAAACTTGCCTCAAGATGAGATCTCACTGGAACCTTGAGTTCCCTAAAGGGCCGTCGAAGACTACGACGTTGATAGGTTGGGTGTGTAAGCGCTGTGAGGCGTTGAGCTAACCAATACTAATTGCCCGTGAGGCTTGACCATATAACACCCAAGCAATTTGCGTCGAACGACCAGATTGCGGTGTTGTGAAGATGATACGAACCGAAAGTTTGCGTATTCACAAAGACCATCACATACCCGATTCGCTGGAGTGCCTCCCAAAGGGCATCCTGGCTACAGAATTTCTTGACGACCATAGAGCATTGGAACCACCTGATCCCATCCCGAACTCAGCAGTGAAACGATGCATCGCCGATGGTAGTGTGGGGTTTCCCCATGTGAGAGTAGGTCATCGTCAAGATTAAATTCCGAAACCCCCGGTTGCGAAAGCAGCTGGGGGTTTTGTCTTTTAGTAGAAGCTCCTACATTTTTGGCTGACACGTCCTTGGTGACGGGTTGGCACACAGAGTTTCTTGACGACCATAGAGCATTGGAACCACCTGATCCCATCCCGAACTCAGCAGTGAAACGATGCATCGCCGATGGTAGTGTGGGGTTTCCCCATGTGAGAGTAGGTCATCGTCAAGATTGAATTCCGAAACCCCCAGTTGCCAGCGCAACTGGGGGTTTTGTCTTTTCAGGGGCCGCCACACGTTGACCCTGACCATTGCTGCAGGCGCTGGCTTGGCAACGAGCCTCCAGGCCCCTGCAAGCGCGCTAGCCAAGCCCGCCGCCATGAGGCAGCTCAACACCCCCCATGACGCTCCATACCAAGCCAGGCGCGCGCCCAGCAAGCGCCACAAGCTGCCCGTAGCCAGCGCGCTCGTAGCCTCCCCTGCCGAAGAGGCAAAAAAAATCCGATGCCAGTGCATGGCATCGGATTTTCCAAGCGCTGCTGAAGTATCAGGCAGCGCGTGTGCTCAGGTGCTGAAGGGGCTTTACAGCGCCATGTCCTGAGCCGGTTTGCTTTCCTGCGGTGCAGCCGGCTTGGCCGGCGCAGCGTTGGCAGCCGGGTAGGCAGCCGCGTCGATCACCGGTGGCTTGCTCAGTTGCAGGATCTCAGCGGTGTAGTCCCACTCTTGCTGAACGCGCGCTGGCGAGTCATTGAGCTTGGTACCATAGCTAGGAACGATCTGGTGCATCTTTTCCTGCCAGGCAGGCGTGGCAACCTGGTCCTTGAAGACCTTTTCCAGCACATCGATCATGATCGGTGCAGCGGTCGAAGCACCCGGGGAGGCGCCCAGCAGGCCAGCGATCGAGCGGTCCTGGGAATACACGACCTCTGTACCCAGCTTCAACACACCGCCTTTCTCGGGGTCACGCTTGATGATCTGCACGCGCTGGCCGGCTTGCCACAAGCGCCAGTCTTCTTTCTTGGCGTGCGGGAAGTACTCCTTCAGTGCGTTGAAGCGGTCGTCATCCGACATCATCAACTGGCCAGCCAGGTATTCGATCAGCGGGTACTGCTCGACGCCTACCGTGGTCATCGGCCACACGTTATGGGGCGTGGTCGTCGACAGCAGGTCGAAGTACGAGCCATTCTTGAGGAACTTGGTGGAGAAGGTCGCGAATGGCCCGAACAGGATCATGCGCTTGCCGTCCAGCACGCGGGTGTCCAGGTGCGGCACGGACATGGGTGGTGCACCGGTCGAAGCGATACCGTAGGCCTTGGCCATGTGCTGCATGGCGATGTCCTGGTTGTCGGTCACCAGGAACGAGCCACCTACCGGGAAGCCAGCGTAATCGCGGGCCTCAGGAATATCGGCTTTTTGCAGCAGCTTCAACGCGCCACCGCCGGCCCCGATGAACACGAATTTCGCGTCCGTGCCGTGGGTGGTGCCGTCTTTCAGGTTCTTGTATTCGACGTGCCAGCCGCCGTCCTTGTTGCGGGTGATCTCTTCGACTTCGCTCGACAGCTTCAGGCTGAAGTTAGGCTTGGTCTGCAGGGCGGCCACGTACTGGCGAGTGACTTCACCCCAGTTCGCGTCGGTACCGATCGGCGTCCAGGTGGCCGCGATCTTCTGGTTGGGGTCTCGGCCTTCCATCATCAGCGGAACCCACTGCTTGATCTGCGCCTGGTCTTCGCTGTACTGCATGCCAGCGAACAGCGGGCTGCGTTGCAGTGCCTCGTAGCGGGCCTTGAGGAACTTGACGTTGTCGTCGCCCCACATGAAGCTCATGTGCGGGGTGGTGTTGATGAACGAGTGCGGGTTCTTCAACACGCCCGACTTGACCTGCCAGGCCAGGAACTGACGGGTAACCTGGAACGCCTCGTTGATCTCGATCGCCTTGGCGATTTCGATCTTGCCGTCCTTGCCGTAGGGCGTGTAGTTGGACTCGGCCAGAGCAGAGTGGCCGGTACCGGCGTTGTTCCAGCCGTTGGAGCTTTCTTCGGCAACGCCGTCCAGGCGCTCTACCATCTCCAGGGTCCAGCCCGGCTCGAGCTCGTTGAGCCAGACGCCCAGGGTGGCGCTCATGATGCCGCCGCCGACCAGCAACACGTCGACTTTCTTGGACTCTTCCGCGTGTGCCTGCATGAGGCCCATCGACAAGGCAAGGCCCAACAAGGCCTTGTTCGGTTTCTTCAACATACTGTGATTTCCAGGATAGAAGCTCATCCGCCCGCCCGCTGCGAACGCGCGGTTTCCTGGCTCACGGGTTGCCACAAAGTCGGGCAGTCGATGACAGGCGGGGTGGACATACAAGGCCGATAAACGGTATCGCCCTCACTCTCATGCCCCCTGCGCTGACTTCTTGTAGGTTGTCTTCAGCTGCTTGAGAAACAATGAATACTTGGCTCCGCTTCGATGCGTGAACATGAAGAAGCTGAGGCAAAGGTAAAATTTTGCTCACATTAGCGGCTCCGCGAAGGCAATACAATCCTGGGGTGCGTCTATTTGCCACTAGGCGTGGAGGGGACTTAAACGTTTTAGCTTTTTTACTGCCCGGGTCACTGTCCAGCGCGGGCATCTACCGCATGCGAACAACACGATCGCAGCCGGTAGCGCACAAAAAAGCCCCGGCTGCTCAGGCAACCGGGGCTTTTTCAGTTAAGGGGCTCTATCAAGCTTTGCAGCTGTCCGGCGCCCAGTCACCCATGTCAGGGCTGCTGCACACCTTGGCCATCAGGCTCTGGCCGTTGGCCGCCACCTGCTTGCCTTCAGCCTGCTTGGCCTGCGCGTTCTGCAGGCTCTTCTCGGTCATTACCGCTTCGGTCGGCACGTTCTTGGCAGCCGGCTTCTTGACCTTGGCCTTGGTCTTGGAAGTGGCCTTGACCGGCGCGGTATCCGCTGCGGCTACGGTGACCACGTCTTGGCGCTGCACGCCAACCTGTTGCAGGTCTTTCTCGTAAGCCTGGCTGTAGGAGTCCACATCCTGGGTAGCCTTGCCGTTCGCGGCGACGATCAGTTGGTTGCTTTCACGCAGGCCCGAGACGATCTCGGCAAGACGACGACGGCCTTCAGTGTCGCTGATGGTCTTGGCCTTGCGGGCCGAGATCAGACGGTCGAATTCGGCCTGGTAGCAGGTCTGGGATGCCTTGGCGTAGGCGATGTTACGGTCCATGGACTGGCTGCTGCTGTCCAGGTCGGTGGCATAGGAGCCGATTCGCTGTTTGTCATCAGTGATCTGCTTCTGTTTCTGGGTGTAGTAGCCCACCGCGCCACCGGCCAGTGCGCCGCCGGCGACACCGATGGCAGCGTTACGGCCCATCTTCTCCTTGTCACCGGCCAGTGCGCCGGTCACGCCGCCCAGCAGGCCGCCGACGACCGCGCCGGTAGCGACCGACTTGGTTACGTCCGAATCAGTGCTGCGCAGGTGTTCCACGGGCTCGTAGCAAGTGGGGTAGTACTCGACCTTGGTGGTCTGGGCCACCTTGGAGGTCGGCGAGCTGGCACAGCCGCCCAGTACGAGGGTAAAGCTGGTAGCGATCAGCAGAGCACTGCGGCGCGCACCGGCGGCCGCGAAAGTGTTGAGGGTCGAACGCATGATGGGTATCTCTTCCTTTGGTTTGTCTATCCTGGCCGGGCTGCCACCATGGCTGCCCGCCCTTGCACGCTCACTCGTCAGCCCGACCATCACTTCTTGCCGGACTGGGCGAGCAGTTCCTTCAAAATCACCGCAGGGTCGGCACGCTGCTGCTTGCGGTAGTTGCCGACATGGGTGACGAATAATGTGGCGCGCGCTACCAGGCTCTTGCCCAGCACCGGCTTGCGCCCCAGTTCTTCCTTGACTCGTTGAAATTGCGCCTGGATCACCGCATCGGTGTAGCGGGTGCCGGTGGCCAGGTTGTCGATATAGATCGCCACGGCACCATCCAGGGCGCTGCGTCCGTTGTCGATGGCCGAGCCAATCAGGTCAGCGCTGGCCTGGTCCTTCATCGCCAGGGCCTTGTCGCGGGTGGTGCGCAGGTTGGTGAGGCGAATGTTGTAGTTGTTGATGGTCTCGGCCACCAATGCCGAAGACTGGATCAGGTTGCCCGCCGCTTCCTCGCGCTGCTTGGCGATCAGCGAGACGTTGCGCTTGAGCTCTTCGTTGACCAACCCAAGCTCTGCCTGCAGGCGCGGATCGACACTGGCGGCGATGATGCCGTCCAGGCGCTTGGTCGGGTCCTGGGCGTCGTCGATGGCATCGGTGAGCGAGGCCAGGCGACCTTCCTTCTGCCATTGCGCGAACAGTTCGCTGTAGCGCGACCGCGGCGCCGCCAGGGCGCCCAGTGCCACGCGAAAGCCGGTGGTCTCATTGCGTTGCTCGGTACCATCGGCAGCAAACAACGGGTATTCCCGACGCATGCCGGTGAACAGCGTCATCTCGCCTTCCAGATAGTTGCCGCCCTTGACCACGAAGCCGCCATAGGTGCCCTGGCGCCGCCCGGCGCTGACCAGCTGGAACGACTCCTGGACCATTTCCGCGGCATTTCCGATCACGTCGAACAGACCGATGGGGTTGGGCAGCTTGGTGCCAATGGGCAGCAGCCGTGCGCCCTGGCCGGTACCCCCCGCCACCTGGCTGAACACTGCATAGTCGGCCAGGGGGGCGTCCTCGTCGCTGCCTTCCTTGTGCCGGGGAAACAGCCGGCCTTCCAGTTCCTGGCGGCTGACCGCCTGGCCGCCCCGTGCGGCGTATTCCCACTCTACTTCCGTGGGCAGGCGCACGAAGCCCAGGCCACCGTCCTCGGCACTGGTGCCGCGGCCACTGACCGGTAGCAGGTCACGGTGGTACTTCATCAACCAGGCGCTGTACACCGCCGCGAAGCGCTCAGCCTCGAAGTGCGAGAGCATGACCTTGGGCAGGCGCCCGGCCATGGCATCGTCGGCCTCGCAGGCCGGGGGTGCTTCGCCGCTGGCCAGCGATTGCGCCTGCGCCATCACCTGGGCGTACTGACGGGCCGTGACTTCGTATTTGCCGACGAAGTACAGCATGGGCTTGAGCGGGTTGCCCGCGCCGCTCTTGGGCAGTAAGGGGACAAGCGTCTTGCGCCAGTCTTCGGCCAGGTCGTTGAGCGTGAACTGGCCGTTGATGTAGTCGCGTCGGTACCCGGAAATGAAGGACTGCTTGTAGCCGGCCTCACCCTCGCTGAAGGGATAGCCCAGGTTGATCTCGCGGTCGTCCAGCGGGCCGTTGGCCAACACATAGACGTAGCGGAATACCATTTCGCCGCCGCATGGCAGCGGCAGGCTGACGTCATCGGGCAATGGCTTGGGGTTGTCGAACTTGTTGTCGTCGGCCATGGCCAGCGAACTGGCAGCCACCAGCGCAGCGAGTGCCCAGTGTTTAAACATCGCGGATTCCTTGTGCGGCCTGCAGGCGTGTGACTCGCCAGCCACCGGCCGTGGCAGCCACCAGGCTGACCACGAGGATCGCCAACAGGGCGATGACCAAGTGCACGGGCAGCAGGCGGCTGGCCAGTTGATCGAAAAATGCATTGAGGATGGCGGCACCTGCGGCATACAGCAGCGCGGCCAGCAGGGCCGCGAGCAAGGCGCTGTAGAGCGCCTGCAGCAGGACAAAGGCGAGCAGGGCGGTGGTCCGCAGGCCCAGTAGTCGAAGTACCGACAGGGCACGTCGCTTGCGCTCCACGGCGGCCAGGGTGCCGGCAGCGGTGGCTGCGAACGCACCGCCGCAGGCCAAGCCGGCGATCAGCCAGAAAACAGTGGATAAGCGCCGGCTCAGGGCCTGCACCTGTTCGATCGCGCCTGCCTGGGTGGCCACGGTCACCCCCAGCCCGGCGAAGTACTGACGCAGAGGCTCCACCGCCGCCAGGTCCCGTGCATACAGACGGAAGGCGGGGTAGATGCGCTCGCCGCCGGGCGCGCTGCCCGCCCAGCCCAACGCGGGCACGGCGCGCCCGTCGCGGTAATCTTCGGCGGCTTCCAGCAGTGCCAAGGGGGCGAAGACCGCGTCCCGTTGAAAGGCTGCGATCGGCAGTATTGCTGTTACCCGCAGCGTCACACGGTGGACTTGCACTTGGCCGGCGTCCTGCCGAGTGATCAACGCAACCAGTGCCTGGCCCGCCTGGGCATGCAGTTTCTGCGCGGTGGTCTGGCTCAACAGCACGTCCTGGATACCCGTGGGTGCTGTCAGGTGGCCCAACAGCGGGTCGCCAGCGGCGGTGGGAATCATTTCCACCGCCAACGTTTTGCCTTCAGGGTCTAGCAGGTCGGCGGTGGCGGCGATCTGGCGGGTGCGGGGCAGGGCGAAGGCCACGTCCGGTCGGGTGGCAAACGCCTCGATGTCGCCGGCGCTGAAACGGCCACCTGCCAATGGGATGATTTCGCGCACGCCCGGATCTTGCTGCAAGCGTTCGGTCAGTTCGCCGATCAGGCCGAATTTGAGTCCGAACAGCAGCAGCAGGGGTGTGACTACCGCGACCAGGGCCAATACCGCGCACAGCGACAGGCGCCACTCATCACGCCAATCCTGCCAGGCCAGTGCCGCGATCAATGACAGGCGCATCAGGGCTGCACCACGCGTGCGGTGACGCCGCCATCGGCGTCGCGGGCCATGGCCAGGTGCAACAAGGGCAGGCCACAGCGGCGCGCCAGTCGTTCATCGTGCGTGGCCACCACACGGGTAGCCCCCAGCTCGCCGGACTGGGCCAGCAACAATTGCATTACCCGCTCAGCATTGATCGGGTCCAGCGAGGCGGTGGGCTCATCGGCCAGCAGCAGTTGTGGCGCATGGGCCAGGGCCCGGGCACAGCTGGCTCGCTGGCGCTGGCCAACAGACAACTGCGCGGGCTTTTTACCCAAGTGTTCGGTAATGTCCAGGCGCTCGGCCAGGCGCTCGACACTACCGTCGTCCGGCAAGCCCAGCAGCGCACGGGGCAGGTTGATGTTCGCCTGCACGCTGGCAAACCCCAGCAGGCCGCCGGTCTGCAGCACATAGCCCAGGTGGCGGCTGCGCAAATCGGCGAGGGTATCGTGGCGCTTGTCCTGCCACAGGCGGACAATATCAGCGTCGCAGAAGCGAAAGTGCGCAGCCTGTTGCGGCGCGGCCACCAGCGCCAGCAAGTCGAGCAAGGTGCTCTTGCCGCAGCCGCTTGGGCCAACCAGGGCATATTGCTGGCCTGCGGCCAGACACAGCTGTTCCACCACCAGGCTGTAGCGCTGGGCCCCCTGGCCCCGCGTGATTCGTACGTCGCGCAGGTCCAGGATCATGGCAGTGTCGACAGCGGTACGCGGTACAGGGCGTCACCTGGCTCGGCATCACCGAAGCGCACCCAGTTGGCCAGGTCGTTGTGGAAGGTTTCGTAGAGCTGGATCTTGGACTCCAGCTCGTCGATGAAATCCTCTTGCTCGGCGACCGACAGCGACAGCCACAGGTCCTGGGTCATGGTCAGGGCCTTGCTGCGGTATGGCAGGCCCTGCAGGTATTCGCCCAGCACGCCGCCATCGGCGTCGCGGGCCATGGCCAGGTGCAACAAGGGCAGGCCACAGCGGCGCGCCAGTCGTTCATCGTGCGTGGCCACCACACGGGTAGCCCCCAGCTCGCCGGACTGGGCCAGCAACAATTGCATTACCCGCTCAGCATTGATCGGGTCCAGCGAGGCGGTGGGCTCATCGGCCAGCAGCAGTTGTGGCGCATGGGCCAGGGCCCGGGCACAGCTGGCTCGCTGGCGCTGGCCAACAGACAACTGCGCGGGCTTTTTACCCAAGTGTTCGGTAATGTCCAGGCGCTCGGCCAGGCGCTCGACACTACCGTCGTCCGGCAAGCCCAGCAGCGCACGGGGCAGGTTGATGTTCGCCTGCACGCTGGCAAACCCCAGCAGGCCGCCGGTCTGCAGCACATAGCCCAGGTGGCGGCTGCGCAAATCGGCGAGGGTATCGTGGCGCTTGTCCTGCCACAGGCGGACAATATCAGCGTCGCAGAAGCGAAAGTGCGCAGCCTGTTGCGGCGCGGCCACCAGCGCCAGCAAGTCGAGCAAGGTGCTCTTGCCGCAGCCGCTTGGGCCAACCAGGGCATATTGCTGGCCTGCGGCCAGACACAGCTGTTCCACCACCAGGCTGTAGCGCTGGGCCCCCTGGCCCCGCGTGATTCGTACGTCGCGCAGGTCCAGGATCATGGCAGTGTCGACAGCGGTACGCGGTACAGGGCGTCACCTGGCTCGGCATCACCGAAGCGCACCCAGTTGGCCAGGTCGTTGTGGAAGGTTTCGTAGAGCTGGATCTTGGACTCCAGCTCGTCGATGAAATCCTCTTGCTCGGCGACCGACAGCGACAGCCACAGGTCCTGGGTCATGGTCAGGGCCTTGCTGCGGTATGGCAGGCCCTGCAGGTATTCGCCCAGCACGCCGCCATCGGCCAGGTTGGCGCCGCTGCGCAGCGCCGACGGGTCGCGGCTCATGTAGGCACTGGCACTGGCGATTTCCTGGAAGAAGTCCTTGGGCGACGTCTGGGTCTTGCGCGCGGCATCGACGATCAGTTTCAGCGACTGTTGCAGGTCGTTGAGCTGCAGCTTGGTCAGCAACACGCACACCTGAAACGCGGGCAGCGTCGGGTTGGTCAAGTCTCGGTCGGCGGTCCAGGCGCTGACCAGTTGTGGCGCGCGGTTGGCGGCACGGTGCCCAAGGAAGTCCATGTGCATGGCATAGCCGATAGCTGCCGACTTGTCCGTCAGGCTTGGCGAGTTGGCCAGCAGCGGTACCGGCGGTTGCTCACTGCGCACCTGGTGCACCAACTGGGCGAACACCGAGCCGATTTCGCCTACCCGCTCGCCGAAACGCTGCACGTCGCCACCGGGGATCGGCACGTACAGGTCGCCGATCCGCGGGTTGGGGTCGGTAGTCAGTACCCGGTACTGCTGTTCGGCCGAAGCATGGTTTTTCTTGCCCGCATCAGTCAGCAGGTGCAGGGCAAAAATCTTGATCTGTTTGTTCAGCGCAGCCTGGCGTACCTCGGCTTCGTTCAGGTGCGTGCTGCTCAGCGGGTCAGCCTTGCGCAAAGCGCCGGCATCGCTGACCAGCAGGATCAGCCTGCCGCCATAGGGGGACCAGTCCATCCCCTGCACCGCCTGCATCACCCCGGCGAATGCGTCTTCGTTGAAGGACTGGCTGGAGACCGTGGTGGCTTTCACCTGGCGAGCCAGGTCCAGGAACCGCTGAGGGTCGCGGCCCTGGTCCAGGGGGATCAGGGTCTTGGTGAGGTAGCCCAGGCCGGGGGTCTTCTCAATGTTGTTGCGAAAACCCACCATACCGAAGCTGACATTGTTCAGTTCGCCTTGCTGGGCAATCTGCTGTTGCAGGGTATGTACCACTGCCGTGATCTGGTCGATGTAGGGCTGCATCGACACGGACGTGTCCACCACCAGCACTACCGCCGTGCGGAAGGCATCAGTGCTGGCCGCGGTCGCCGGCCCTTCGGTACGGGCCTGAGCGCTGGTGCCGGGGTCGATGGAGGCGATATTGAGCAATTGCACCGGCTGGCCGTTTTCGTCGAAGCTTTCGCGCGAATCGAAAATCGGCAGCAGGTAGAACTTGTCCTGGGGAATCGCGCTGGTCCCCGGTTCCAGTGCCATCACCAGCTTGCCATCACCCTGGCCTGCCTGGTCCAGAGCCCGGCGTGCGGCGGCCGGGTCGGCCAGCAGGCGCTCGACGCTAGTGGCATCGTGCAGGAACATCACTGGCGCCCGGCCGGAGCGTTCGGTGAACTTCAATACCAGGCTCTGTTTCCAGTCGCTGGCCTGGTCGGCGGCTAGCCAGCCATCGCTGTGGCCCTCGGTACCGGCACCCACGCGCAGCCATTGAGTGCCTTCCACATCCTTGCGCTGGTACACGTAAAGTACCGAAAACGCCGGCAGCGGCTTGTTGCCTTGGCTGCCCGGGGCCTCGGCCAGTGTGGCGCCAGGTTTGCTCAGAATGCGCTGGAACAGGGTTTTCTTGCCTGCCATCAGCAAGGGGCGATGACCACCGTCCTGCTCGGTGCTGGCGGTTGCGGGAGGTGGTTGCACGGGTGCGTGGGCAGGTACTTGCTGGTGCGCAACCGGCTCGGGCCCGGCAGTGGTCCTGCCACCAGCCAGCAGCGCATAGCCGCCACCCCCGATGGCCAGCATCACCGCCACGGCGATAGCGCTCAGCGCCAATATCGGGCGTTTCTTTGCCGGAGCTGGAGCTGGAGCTGGAGCCGGAGAAGGTGCCACGGGCGCCTTCTTTTCCAACAGCAGCGGCGCCGGTGCAGGCACAGCTGTGATCACCGCTGGCCGGACACGCGTGGCGTCGTCCACTTCAGGGGGCAGCTCGTCCAGGGCGGCCAGCAGTGCGTGAGCGTCGGCAAAGCGCTCCGCTGGATCCTTGGCCAGCAGCTTGCCAAGAATGTACTGGTACCGGCCTTGGCTGATCGGCAACTCAGGCAGAGGCTGGGTCAGGTGCGCCAGCGCCGTGGACAACGCATCGTTGCCCACATAGGGCAGTTTGCCTGCGAGCATCTCGTACAGCACCACGCCCAGTGCATAAAGGTCCGCACGGCCATCGATTTCCTGGCCGCGCGCCTGTTCAGGGCTCATGTAGCTGGGCGTGCCCACGGCGAAGCCTGCCTGGGTGAACTGGGTGCGGTCGTCCAGAGACTTGGCGATGCCAAAGTCCGAGAGCACCGCCGTACCGTCGGCACGAAACAGGATGTTGGCCGGCTTCACATCGCGGTGTACCAGCCCCTGGGCGTGGGCGTACCCCAGTGCCGAGGCGATCTGGCGCAGGTAGGTCAGGCCCTGCTCCGGGCTCAGCCCGGTGGCCAGGCGTTCCTTGAGGGTGCCGCTGGGCAGGAACTCCATAGCCATGTAATAGAGCTCGCCCACGTTGCCGATGTCGTGGATGGTGACTGTATTGGGGTGCGACAGGCGCGCCAGAGTGCGGCCCTCGCGCAGGAAGCGTTCGCAGAACGAGGCATCGGCGGCCAGCGCGGCGGCCATGACCTTGAGTGCCACTTTGCGTTCCAGTGAGCGCTGGGTCGCCAGGTACACGGTGGCCATCGCGCCTTCGCCGATTTCACCGTGGATGTCGTAGCCAGGGATGTTGATGTGCATGGTGTGTTCTTCAGCTGGCCTTGATGACGACGGCGGTAATGTTGTCGGGGGCGCCCCGGGTCAGGCCCAGGTGCACCAGGCTGCGGACCACGGCATAGGCATCGCTGTGGCATAGCACGTCGCGTATTTCGTGGTCTTCGGCGGTCTTGTTCAGGCCATCGCTGCACAGCAGGTAGGTGTCGCCGGGCAGGATGTGCAGAAAGGCGCTGTCCAGTTCCAGTTCGTTATCCACGCCGATGGCGCGGGTGACGATGTTGGCCCGTGGGTGCAGGCGCGCTTCAGCGTCTGTCAGCAGGCCGCTGTCCACCAGTTCCTGCACGTAGCTGTGGTCGCGGGAAACACCGGTCAACTGGCCGCCTCGCAGCCGATACAAGCGACTGTCACCGGCCCACAGGCACATGCCCTGGCTGCCACGCACGGCCAGCAGCACGACGGTGCTGCCCATCATGCCGACGCCGCGCAGCTGGGCTTGGTCGCGCACAAGGGTGTTGACTTCGTCCAGTGCCAGGCGCAAGGCGTTGCTGTACACCGGCAATGACGGCGAAGCGGGGATGCGCCGCAAGGCATCGACGATCAAGCTGCTGACGTAGTCCCCGGCGGCATGGCCACCCATGCCGTCGGCCACCGCCCACAGGCCGCTTTCCGGCACGGCCAGGCAGGCGTCTTCATTCACCTGGCGGACCATGCCCACGTGGCTGTAACTGGCGCTCTGGTAATGCTGCACAGGCGTCATGGGCATTTACAGTGGCCCCCGCTGGCTTTGCAGGAAACGCGTAAACACCTCGCTGGCCGGCATGCCCTGGCAACGCAGCAGGCCCGCTGCCACCTGCTGGGAGCCTGTGCCCCACCAGAGACTGGCGCCCTGGCAAGCCCACTGGCCCAGCACTGTCTGGCGAGCGGCGGGCGTTTCGGCACGGCTGCGTTGCAGGCCGGCGAAGTCATCCCAGGGCAGGGCGCTGGTCGTTGCCAGGGCCGGCAGCCCGGCCAGCGCCTGCTCGAAATGTTGAGGCGCGGCCTGCGGCTCGAGGGTGCCCAGCAATGCTTCTTCCACGGCCTCGAACCAGGCCTGAGCGCCCCCGACCAGCGCGCCCAGGTCAGTATCAACTGCCAATGGTCGCGCTACCGTCAGCGGAAAGTAGCGGCCCACGCGATCGACACTGGGCATCAGCACACCGGTCATGGCCTGTTCGCCGCACAATCCCGGCGCCAGCACAAAGCGCCACAGGGGGCTGATCAGGTAAGCATCCAGCCAGGCATCGCCCAACTGCGCCTGGCTGGCGCGCAAGCCGGTCGCCAGCCAGGTGTCCCATGGCTGAATGAAACCCTGAGGCAGGTCGCGGTGGATGAAGTCGCCGAGGCTGGCGAGCTTGCCGTAGAAACCTGCCTGCCTCATAGCCGCTCCGGCAGGCTGAAGCCCGCGACCAGGCGGTTGTTGAACGGGTTGAAGGCGCTGTTGGCTCGCAACTCGTAGGAAATGCTCGCACCGTCTACGCGCAAGCGCAGGGTGAAGCGGTCGGGTGAGCCGGCGCTGGCCAGATCAGATTGCTGCAGCAGGCGGAACCAGGCCCAAGGCCCGTCCAGGGTCATGCCGGAACGGCCGCTGGCCGCGGGTGGCTCGATGGCCAGGCGGACCACGCCGACGCTGTTGGGGTTGGGCCATTGCAGCGCCACGGGGCGGCTGGGGCCGTGGTCGTAGCTGATCTGCTGGCCATCCAGGTCAAGGTTGAACTGGTTGATGGTGTTGTCCATGGCCACCGGCTTGAGCTCGAAGCGCACCACCGGCTGAGTGCCACCGGCACGGAAGTAGGCGTCGCGAATGGATGCCGCGCGCTGGAACGTCTGCAGGATGCCAGGCGTGATGCCCAGGCGCTGCGCGGCGCCGGGCTGCCAGCGCCAAGTGGCGGCTGATGTGTCGACGTAGGGTTGCAGGTATTTGCGGAAGTAGCTGTCCATGACCCCGCCCACACCGAAAAACTGGCCGAAGTCGTCCAGCGTGGCGTCCCGGTTGCTGCCGGCCACCAGCGGATAACGGCCGGCCAGCGACTGCCGGTAGACATTCACCACTTCGCTGACCCAGGCGGCATTGAGCTGGTTGCGCACCCCACCCATCATGCTGTTGGTGGTGCTGCTGACCACTGACTTGACCAGGCCCTGGACCACTGGCGGCTCGCGCTCGGCGGTCAGGCTCACCCGCGCGGCCGCGGCCGTCGCCTGGTTCTTGGCCTCGCCCAGCAGGGCGTCGCCGCTGGCGCCGACCATGGCGCTGACCTGCACGTACAGAGCATTGAGGTCCGCCAGCAGGCCATCGATGGCGGCTGGTTCGCCGTCGGCCTTGCCCACCAGGCTGTTCAGCTCGGCAAAGTGCGCACTCACCGGGTCTTCGGTGCTGACGGGGGCTTGCACGGCGGTCACAGGAGCCTGGCCAACCAGCGAACCGAGTTTCTGCTTTAGCTTGTCGACGTTGTTTTCCACCGGTGCCGCGGCTGCGGCCACGGTTTTGTCCATGCCACCCAGGTCGGTTTCACGAGCCACGGCCTGCAGCAGTTTCTTGAGTGGCGAACTGGGCCCGGAGATGACCCGCAGTACATCGGCAGCCTGGGCCACGTTGGTGATGGGCACGAAGTCGATGTCGGCCAGCAGCGCATCCCATTGGCGGATGTAGTCCTGCTGGTACAGGCGGCGCACGTCTGCTGCCAGGCCCACGGCATCCTGTTGCTGCGCTTGGTCCAGGCCCAGCACCCACTGCTCTTCGGCCAATGCGTTGGATTGGTTCATGCTGGTCAGCAGGAAGGCCTGCTGGTACCCCTTGGCGGTGAAGAAACCGCTCAGAGGGTCGCCCAAGGCCTTGCCGCTCTTGCGCACCAGCACCAGGGCGGCGTCGCGGCCGGCCGCTTCGCTGATACGGAAGTCGCCGACCCCGGCGGGCAGTTTCTGGCGTTTGACCCGGTCGTACACGCGCTGGGCCACGGGCAATTGCTGCAACTGGCGACGCAGGTCGTCGATCAGCCGGTCGTCCAGGCGCGCGGCAGGCGGCTGGCGGTCGAACAGGGCTTGCAGGTGCTCGTTGAGCGCCTGGCGCTGGTCAGGCGGCAGGTCGCGGGGCAGGTGCTGTTCCCAGTCCAGGCTGACCCAGGCCTTGATGAAGGCCGGGTCGTAATGGGCACGGTCGGCCAGCATCAGGTAGGCCTTGAGGCCCTCATACAGGAAGTCGGAGTTGCCACCGCCCCGTAGCTGTTCTTCGACACGGCTCACCAGGCGTGGGGCAAACACGGCTACCAGCAGCTTGCGGTAGACGCTGGCGGCTTCGCTTTCCAGCATGTCGCCCTGATACAGGCCCAGGCCTTCGGCCCAGCTCGGCGGGTCGCCTGCCAGGTGCCGAGTCGCGTTGAGCAATGGCAGCACCGACAGCACTTCGCGCTGGGCCGGGGTCAACGCCTGCACGGCCTGGCCCACGGGGGCGACACGCTGGTCGACCTCGGCGATGTAGGCCTGGTTGGCGCGGTAGCTGGCAGCCCACATGCCACCAACGATCAGCACCAACGCCACGCTGGCCGCCAATGCACCGCGAGCCAGCCATTTGCGGCGGTGTTCCACGGCGGGGTTATTGCCCACCAGGCCCCGCTCGGCAAAGGCCACGTCGGTGAACAGGCGCTGGATGAAGTAGCTGCGACCGGTACCGGTCTGGCGCGCCAGGTGCTGACGGTCCAGGTTCATGCTCTGCGCCATGGCGCCGATCAGGCGGTCGATGGGGCTGCCTTCCTGGGTACCGCTGGTGAAGTACACGCCGCGGAGCAACACCCGCGTTTCGAAGGGGTTGGGGCGGAACACCGCCTGCAGGAATTCTTGCAACGTGCTTTTGAGGGCGCTGAACTGCTGGGGGAAACCGTAGATCAGGTCCCGGCGCGCCGGGTCTCGCTCCTGTTGCAGGCGCTCCACCAGCCGCTGGTTCAAGCGCAGTTCCAGGCCCTGGAATTCACCGTCCAGTTGCGCCAGCGGTCCATCACCTTGCTTGCCGTCATCCAGGGCAAAGGTCATGCCCCAGACCTGAGCGCGCTCTTCCTTGCTGAGGTTGTCGAAAAACTCCATGAAGCCCGGTACCAGGTCGAGCTTGGTCAGGGTCAGGTAGATGGGCAGGCGCACGCCCAGCTGGCTATACAACTCCTGAATGCGCGAGCGAATCGCCGCCGCGTGGGCAGCGCGCTCCGCTTCACTGGCCAGCAGCAGGTCGGACAAGCTGATGGCGATGAACGCGCCATCCACGGGGCGCCTGGGCCGCTGGGTCTTGAGCAGGTCGAGGAAGCCCAGCCACGCAGCCTTGTCCACGGTGGCGTGGCTGTCTTGGGTGGTGTAACGCCCGGCAGTGTCCAACAGGACAGCCTGGTCGGTAAACCACCAGTCGCAGTTGCGCGTGCCTCCCACGCCTTGCACGGCGCCGGCACCCATTTGTGCGGCCAGCGGGAAATTCTGGCCGGAGTTGAGCAGGGCAGTGGTCTTGCCCGAGCCAGGCGGGCCGATGATCACGTACCAGGGCAGCTCGTAGAGGCTGCGCTTCTCGTCGCCGCCCAGGCGGGCTTTCTTCAACAAGGCCAAGGCCTCGGCCATGCGTGCCTTGAGGGTGGCCAGCTCTTCGGCTGTGGCGACGCTGGCGGGGTCGGGCGCGGCGTCGGCTTCCAGGCTGGCCAGCACCCTGGCGGCCTGCCGCCGTGCCTGCACAATGCGCCACACCCGGTAGGCCAGCCACGCGCCAAACAGCAGCACGATCAGTGCCCAGCGCCGGGCCTCGGGCACCAGCGCGTCCAGCAATGGGCCGACGAACCAGATCACCAGGCTCAGGGCGAGCAGGCCCAGTACCGGGACAACCCAGCGCACTACAAACGCAAGAACGGCCTTCACTCTACCCCCTCCGCAAACACAGTGATTTCAACCCGGCGGTTACGCGCGCGGCCTTCGGCGGTGGCGTTGGACGCCAGCGGCTCGGTGTCGCTGCGGCCTTCGGCGCTAAAGCGCTCGGCCTGGCCTGTGCGCGCCGCGAGCAGCTGTCGCACTTCTTCGGCCCGGGCCTGGGATAGCTTCCAGTTCGACGGGAAGCGCAGGGTGGCGATGGGGCGGTTATCGCTGTGGCCAGTCACCAGCACCCGGCCCTTGACCTTGCCGATGGCCTCGGCGATACGCAGCATCAGCGGTTGGAAGTCATCCTTGATGCTGGCGCTGGCGGAGGGGAACAACTCGTCGCCACGGATGGTTACGATAGAGCGGTCGGCGGCATCTTCCACTGCCACGCGGCCAGCCCGAACGTCATCGGCCAGGAAGCCGGCCAGGCGTGGTCGCTCGACGATTTTAGGCCGCTGGGTCGGCCGGTCGATGGACTGTACCGGAACATCCCCCAGGGCATGAATGTGCTTGAACACAGGCTCGGCGTCGGCGGCCAGTTTCAAGCGCAGCCCTGTCAGCAACAACAGCAGCAGTGCCACGGCCACGGCCAGGCCCACCCAGGGTGGCAGGAACTGCGCCAGGCGGTCACGGGCAACCTTGGCCCCGCGCCAGTGGGGCGACAGCTCATGTTCGTATTCGCCACGCGCGGTGCGGATGGCAGCGCTGGTGCGTTCGCGCAAGGCGTCCAGTTGGCTGCGGCCGTCGTGCATCACCCGGTAGCGCCCTTCGAAGCCCAGGCAAATGCACAAATACAACAGCTCCAGCAGGTACAGGCGCTCACGTGGGCTTTGCAGGCAGTGGTCAAGCAACTGGAAGACTTTCTCGCCGCCCCAGGCTTCCTTGTGTTCAGTGATCAGCAGGCTCTGCTTGCCCCAGTCGCTGGCGCTGCCCCATGGCGTACTCAGGACCGCCTCGTCCAGGGCCGTGCACAGCACGTAGCGCGCCAGCAGCACATCGTTGCGGGCAATACCGGCGGCTTCGGCGCGCGCTTCGAACTGGCGCAGGCAGGTCAGCAACTGCGCACGCAGGCTGGCGGGCGCCGGGTGAGCGATGGTGTTGCGCAGGCGCGTAAGCAGTGTCAGCAATGGGCCGGCAGCTTGCTCCAGGGGGTTGAGGCCCTGGGCATCAGCATTGAGCACCGGTGTGCTCGGCACTTGCAGGGGTGGTGTGTCTTGCCCACCGGCCGGGGCGTTGCGGCCACCAGGGCGCGGCATGATCATGGTGCGGTCGTCGTGCATGGCCGGTTACCCTCGTATCGCCCAGAACGCCAGGTCCAGGCCAGGAACTGCGCCAGGCGGTCACGGGCAACCTTGGCCCCGCGCCAGTGGGGCGACAGCTCATGTTCGTATTCGCCACGCGCGGTGCGGATGGCAGCGCTGGTGCGTTCGCGCAAGGCGTCCAGTTGGCTGCGGCCGTCGTGCATCACCCGGTAGCGCCCTTCGAAGCCCAGGCAAATGCACAAATACAACAGCTCCAGCAGGTACAGGCGCTCACGTGGGCTTTGCAGGCAGTGGTCAAGCAACTGGAAGACTTTCTCGCCGCCCCAGGCTTCCTTGTGTTCAGTGATCAGCAGGCTCTGCTTGCCCCAGTCGCTGGCGCTGCCCCATGGCGTACTCAGGACCGCCTCGTCCAGGGCCGTGCACAGCACGTAGCGCGCCAGCAGCACATCGTTGCGGGCAATACCGGCGGCTTCGGCGCGCGCTTCGAACTGGCGCAGGCAGGTCAGCAACTGCGCACGCAGGCTGGCGGGCGCCGGGTGAGCGATGGTGTTGCGCAGGCGCGTAAGCAGTGTCAGCAATGGGCCGGCAGCTTGCTCCAGGGGGTTGAGGCCCTGGGCATCAGCATTGAGCACCGGTGTGCTCGGCACTTGCAGGGGTGGTGTGTCTTGCCCACCGGCCGGGGCGTTGCGGCCACCAGGGCGCGGCATGATCATGGTGCGGTCGTCGTGCATGGCCGGTTACCCTCGTATCGCCCAGAACGCCAGGTCCAGGCCCGGGAACTGCCCGGCGATGTGGAAGGCAAAGCCGCCCGATTGGCGCAATTGCTGCCAGTGTTCGCTGCCGCGGTCCAGTTCGTAGTAAGTGGAGCCGGCGTGATAGGGCAGTTGGCGCGGGGCCACGGGCAACGGCAGCAAGCCGATGCCGGGCAGTTGCAGGTTCACCAGGTCGCGGATGTGCTCAACCGACCCTACCTTGCTCTGCTGGGCGAAGCGTCCGCGCAGGGTTTCCCCAGGTACGTCGGCGCGCACCACCAGAATGAAGCTGGCGTTGTCGATCAGGGTGCGGTCGGCGAGCATCGCCACGTGCACCCCATAAGCTTTCTCGACGATAGGAATCGGCGTGGCCTTGCTGTCCATCAGCATCGAGAGCGCGGCACGCAACGCGAGCATCACCGGCTCGAAACTCGGCGCCAGGTTGTCGTGCTGGTATAGCCCGAAGTCTTCGGGGCGGCGGTTGTCGCTGGCAAACGTGGCGAATTCGCCGGCCAGGCTGACCAGCTCGCTGTACAGCCGCTCGGGGTGCAGGGGGCTCAAGCGTGCAAGATGGGCGACCAGAGGCTGGGCGCGGTTGACCAGTTGCAGCAGCATGAAATCGGCGATTTCCGAGGCGCCACCGGCGTTGCTGGCCACCACCCGGCCGCCCAACGCTTCGCCACGCTGATGCAGCAGGCCTTGCAGTTCCCGGGTAAAGGCGCTTAGCACTTTGCTGGCGGCCACATCCAGTACCGGCGGGATGTAGCGCTCGTCCAGCACCAGCGCGCGGTCGGCACGCTTTTCCACCACCCGCACCACGCCCAGCGCGGCCTGGTCGTCCAGGCCATCCTGATCGGTCAGCAGGCGCAAGGCGCGGTTGCCAACGGCCACGGGGGCGCGGTTCTCGAAGGGGGCATTATCGTCACGCACTTCGCGAACCTGGCTCTGATAACGCGCCGCACCTGCGGCCTCGCCTTCCTCCACAGTGTCGCGCACGCCTGCGCGCTTGAGCGGCAAGGCCAGGTAAACCAGCCCGTCGCGCAGGTGTTCGTCGATATCCAGGGGCGCTGGCGCCGGGTCATCTGCCGGAATGTTGAACGGTGTGCCGTCGGGCAGCAGGCCGCGGGCACTGAGGATCGCCAGCTTGCCTTGGCCCAGCAATGCCTGGTCAACCAGCAACTCCGAGAAACCCCAGCTACCCGCCACGAATGGCCGGCTGCGGGCGTCGATCAGGGTTTCCAGATAGCGGTCGTGCTGCTGGAAATGCTGCGGGCGCAGGAACATCCCCTCCGACCACACCACTCGATTGTTCCAGGACATGGGTTCTCCTCAGGATTAGGGGGTGATGACCGCGGCGCTGCGCACCGCATTGACGTCGAGGCTGATCTGCAATTCACCGCCTTCGCCGGGCGCTACCGCAATCACGTCGCGCCACAACGCCTGGTCAAGGGCGCGATAGCCCACCACCAAGCCGAGGTGACGGGTACCTGGGTTCAGGTGGCGGGTGACCTGGCGGTATTCACCGGGCTGCACCAGCACTTCATCCTGGTCCAGCAGGTCGCTGCCCAAGGTGGCCTGGGCACGGTCGGCCAGGGCGAAATAATCGGCCCGGGAAAACACCGCAGCGTTCTTCAGCTCGTACAGCCGCACGCGCACGGGGGCTGGCTGGCCGTCCGCGCCGGGGTTGAGCCCGGCGATGGCCTGCAGGTGCAATACCAGGGGCGCCGCGGACGTATCGGCCACCGCGGGCGCCGGGTCCTTGGCACAGGCTGCCAGCAGCAGGGTCGCCGCAACGGCCAGTAAAACGCTGATCCTCATCCTTTGTCCTCAATGACAACTGCTACGTATCCGTTTGTTCCTGTTGCCGCTCAGGGGCGACGCAGTCGGCTGGTGTGTTCCTCGTAGGCGCGGCTGAATTCGCGGCCGAACAGGTCGTGGAAATCGTCCTCGGCTTCGCCGGCGATCTGCTGGTAAAGCTCGGTGAATTGCTGCCAGTAGCGCGCCTGCCGCGAGCCGGCCAGCAACCCGGCCAGCCCCCCGGGGCTTTCCAGCCGGGCTTGCAGTGCGGCGGGTTCGAAACGCTTGAGCAGGTGGCCGATGGCGGCCTGCACCCCCGCCATCACCGCCAACTGATGAGCCTTGAGGTCTGCAAAGCTGTCGGTGATGGCCTGCTCGGGCGCCATGAATGCCTGGTTGCCATGGCGCAGCAACAGCAGCAGGGCTTCGTCGGCATTGGGGGCGAACTTCAGTGGGTTGTTTTCCACTGGGCGGATCAGAGTCTGCTGCATACGGAACTCGCCCTTGAGGCTGGCCCGTGCGCGCAATACGTCGATAAGCCCTTCAACCATCAGCCGATAACTGCGACCCAGGTTTTCCATCTGGGCCGCGGCCTGTTGGTCGTCGATGCGCAACTGGCCCAGGCCAGCGCCACGCAGAAACGCCTGCAGTGACGCATCGCCGGTGCCCGGTTGGGGCGCTGGCGGCGTGGCCGCCGTCTGTAACGGCTCGGGAGGCAGGGCAACGTGCTGCGCAACGGGCTCAGGCGTGGGCTGGGGTTGGGGCGCCGGGGTATTGCCCAGCAAGTCCCAGCCCTCGGGAATCAAGGCGGCCGGTTGCCGCGGCTCCGGCACAGGTGCCGGTGCGGTTGGTTGGGGCGGGGTAAACGCATGCTGCTGGGCCGGTACATGGTCTGGCTGGGTGGCAGGTGCCAAAGGCGCAGGGGCGAGAAAATCGAACAGGTCGGGCAAGGTGTCGCCGGCCGAGGCCTGCTCGAATTGAGCGGGCAGGCGCACGGGGCTTGCCGGCTGGGCCTGCGCCCCCATCAACGCATCGAAACTGATGGCTTCACTGTTATGGCTAGCACTATCACCCATGAACGCAAGTTCTGCGCTGATACTGGCCTGTATCTCGTAATCGCCGATACGAATAACTTCGCCGTCAACAAGACGCTCGCTGTTCCCTCTGCGCAAACGGATAGCTGAGGTGACCAGTTCAACTCCATTTGTACTGTTATCGGTCAGCAGGTAATTGCCGTCACGATATTGAACAGTGCAGTGGCTAGTTGATATCAGTCGTTCAGGGTCTGGTAATACCCAATCATTCTCGGGGCCGCGGCCTATTTTCAGGACGCCACTGTCCAGCATCACTTCCGAACATTGGCCGGGCGTGATCTTGTGATAGCTGGTAATTGTCAAACGCAGTGACATCGAGCCTCCTTGCTGCCATGCGCCTCGCTTCCGAGTAAGAGCGTAGTGCGCATTTTAATGCTGATTTTCCGTTTTTTAAGGCGCTTTAATCAGCATTTTCGTCGAATTTAATATCTGTGTAGCCAGTTGCCACAGGAGGTGACCCAGTGGCAAGGGGCCATAGCTTACCTTGACAAGGCCCCTTAACTACACCAAAAATGTCGGACTTTCTACAATGCGGTAGTGGCTCGGTGATATCGCCGTGTTCATTTCTGGCACGAGGCAGTTCGATAAAGCAACTGGAACTTCCGTGCCATTACCCGCCCGCCAGCGGGGATAAGGAGATCAAATCTTGGTGGATGTCGCGTTGCTGTTGGCGCCTGTTTCCGAAGACTTCCCGTGTGGTGAAGATTTGGAATACGACCCGCAGTTCCTGCAATTGGAACGGGCCGCGGTTGGGCAACCGGAACGCATCATGGGCGACGCCGTACTTGCAGCCGAACCCCCGCAATGGCGCGATATAAGCCAGCAGGCCGAGCAACTTCTGCAACGCAGCAAAGACCTGCGAATCTGCCATTTCCTGCTTCAGGGCTCATTGGCCGTCGAAGGCCTGAAAGGTCTGGCCGATAGCCTGCTGCTGGTGCAGGGTCTGCTTGAAAACCACTGGCCCCATCTGCACCCGTTGCTCGATGCCGACGACGATGATGACCCTACCTTGCGCCTCAATGCCCTGGTGGGGCTGGCCGGCGATATCACCCTGACCCTGCTGCGCGATACCCCACTGGTGCGTTCGCGGGCATTCGGCAACATCAGCCTGAAGGCCGCCGCCAACGCCAGCGGCTTGCAGCATTTCCAGGGGGAAAACCTGGGCGCTGAGCAGTTGCGTGGTGCCCTGCAGGATAGCGATCCCGAGCAATTGCAGGCCACTCGTGAGGCGCTGCAGCAGGCGCGCCAGGCCTTGCAGGGCATCGAAACCCAGGTGGCCGCGCAGTTGGGTGTGGCACAGGGTGTCGACCTGAGCGCACTCGACCGGCCATTGAAACTCGCTCAGCAGATCCTTGGCACGGGTGTGCCCGAATCCGAGCCTGCACAGCCGGCTGCGGCCGGCGAGGGCGCGCAGGTGCATCACCTGCCTTCGGCCCCGCGTAACCACGGTGAAATCAACAACCGTGACGATGTGCAGCAAAGCCTGCAGAAAATCCTCGATTACTACGCCCGCCACGAGCCCTCCAGTCCCGTGCCGGTATTGCTCACCCGCGCCCGCCAACTGGTCAGCGCGGATTTTGCCGCCATCGTGCGCAACCTGATTCCCGATGGCATGCACCAATTCGAAAACTTGCGCGGTCCCGACGCCGAATAGGCGCCGAAGACCTCGTCGTACAGTCAGTGGCCGGCTGCCTCAGCAGGCCATGACCTCAACAGGTCGCCCAGGCGACAAGGAGGAGCAACGTGGCCACTACCAGTTCCCAGAAGTTCATTGCGCGCAACCGCGCCCCGCGCGTGCAGATCGAATATGACGTCGAGCTGTACGGCGCCGAGAAGAAGGTCCAGCTGCCCTTCGTCATGGGTGTGATGGCCGACCTCGCCGGCAAGCCGGAAGAGCCCCTGGCCCCTGTCGCCGAGCGCAAGTTCCTGGAAATCGACGTCGACAATTTCGATTCGCGCCTCAAGGCCATGAAGCCACGCGTGGCGTTTCACGTGCCCAACGAGCTGACTGGCGAAGGCAACCTCAGCCTGGACATTACCTTCGAAAGCTTGGACGACTTCAGCCCGGCTGCCGTGGCCCGCAAGGTCGACGCCCTGAACCAACTGCTGGAGGCCCGTACCCAGCTGGCCAACCTGCTGACCTACATGGACGGCAAGACCGGCGCCGAGGACGTGATCATGAAGGCCATCCAGGACCCAGCGCTGCTGCAGGCCCTGGCCAGTGCGCCGAAACCCCGCGACTCCGAGCCCAACACCTGATCAGGAACCCCCCATGTCCGAGTTGATGAAAGACAGTCAGCCGCAACCGGCGGTGACCGAGCAGGCCAGCGAGTTCGCCTCTCTGTTGCTGCAGGAATTCAAGCCCAAGACCGAGCGTGCCCGCGAAGCGGTGGAAACTGCTGTGCGCACCCTGGCCGAGCAGGCACTGGCGCAGACCAACCTGGTGTCCAACGACGCCATCAAGTCGATCGAATCGATCATCGCCGCCATCGACGCCAAGCTCACCGCTCAGGTCAACCAGGTGATCCATCACCCCGAGTTCCAGAAACTGGAAAGCGCCTGGCGGGGCCTGCACTACCTGGTGAACAACACCGAATCCGATGAGCAACTGAAGATTCGCGTGCTTAACATCGCCAAGCCGGAGCTGCACAAGACCTTGAAGAAATTCAAGGGTACGGCCTGGGACCAGAGCCCGATCTTCAAGAAGATGTACGAGGAAGAGTACGGCCAGTTCGGCGGCGAACCTTACGGTTGCCTGGTGGGCGATTACTATTTCGACCAGTCGCCACCCGATGTCGAACTGTTGGGCGAGCTGTCCAAGGTCTGCGCGGCCATGCACGCGCCTTTCATCGCCGCGGCCTCGCCAACGGTGATGGGCATGGGGTCATGGCAGGAACTGTCGAACCCGCGCGACCTGACCAAGATCTTCACCACCCCGGAATATGCTGGCTGGCGCTCGCTGCGTGAGTCCGAGGATTCACGCTACATCGGCCTTACCATGCCGCGCTTCCTGGCGCGCCTGCCGTATGGCGCCAAGACCGACCCGGTGGAAGCCTTCGCTTTCGAAGAGAACACCGACGGCGCCGACAGCAGCAAATACACCTGGGCCAACGCCGCCTACGCCATGGCCGTGAACATCAACCGATCGTTCAAGCACTATGGCTGGTGCTCGCGCATTCGCGGCGTTGAATCGGGTGGTGAAGTACAGAACCTGCCGGCGCACACCTTCCCCACCGATGACGGTGGCGTGGACATGAAGTGCCCGACCGAGATCGCCATTTCCGACCGTCGCGAAGCGGAACTGGCCAAGAACGGCTTCATGCCGTTGCTGCACAAGAAGAATACTGACTTCGCCGCATTCATCGGCGCCCAGTCTTTGCAGAAGCCGGCCGAATACGATGACCCGGACGCCACCGCCAACGCCAACCTGGCCGCGCGGCTGCCGTACCTGTTCGCCACCTGCCGCTTCGCGCATTACCTGAAGTGCATCGTGCGCGACAAGATCGGCTCGTTCAAAGAGAAGGATGACATGCAGCGCTGGCTGCAGGACTGGATTCTCAACTACGTCGACGGCGATCCAGCGCACTCCACCGAAACCACCAAGGCCCAGCACCCGCTGGCCGCCGCCGAGGTGGTGGTGGAGGAAGTGGAAGGCAACCCGGGTTACTACAACTCCAAGTTCTTCCTGCGCCCGCACTACCAGCTTGAGGGCCTCACCGTTTCCCTGCGCCTGGTTTCCAAGCTGCCATCGGCCAAAGGCGCCTGACACCGACACAGCGACGCGGCGCGCCAAGGCGCCGTGTCATCGCCACTAACGCATTCCAGGAGGAATCATGGCAGTAGACATGTTCATCAAGATCGGCGACATCAAGGGTGAGTCCCAGGACTCGGCCCACAAAGACGAAATCGACGTCTTGTCATGGACCTGGGGCATGTCCCAGAGCGGTTCCATGCACATGGGCAGCGGCGGCGGTGCCGGCAAGGTCAACGTCCAGGACCTGTCGATCACCAAGTACGTCGACAAGTCGTCGCCGAACCTGATGATGGCGTGCTCCAGCGGCAAGCATTACCCGGAAGCCAAGTTGGTGATCCGCAAGGCCGGCGGCGAAAGCCAGGTCGAGTACATGATCATCACCCTCAAGGAAGTACTGATCTCCTCCCTGAGCACCGGCGGCACCAACCATGATGACCGTCTGACCGAAAACGTCACCCTCAACTTCGCCCAGGTGCTGGTTGACTACCAGCCGCAGAAAGCCGACGGCAGCAAGGATGGCGGCCCGGTCAAGTACGGCTGGAACATCCGTCAGAACGTCAAGCTCTGATAGCCCTGGCAGCGGCGTTCTGGCGCCGTTGCCGCTTGTCTGCCCTTGCCCCTTCGGTGCTTGAACCATGGCCACGCCTTCCAATGTCCTCAACCCCCGCGAGCGCTTGCAGCCGTCGCTGCTCGACCGCCTGAGCGACGACCGGCCGGGCGTGCTCGATGAACCGGCCGAACAGCGCGCGCTGTCGCTCAACCAGCTCAAGGAATCGGTGCTGCGCGACCTGACATGGCTGCTCAACAGCACGTGCCTGTTCGATGCCGACACCAGCCAGAACACCCCGGCCGGCTCCTCGGTGCTCAACTACGGGTTACCGGCACTGGCGGGCAACAGCGTTTCCAATGTCGATGTCGAAGCACTGGAACGCATGATTCGCCAGACCATCATCACCTTCGAACCGCGCATTCTGCCCGCCAGCGTGCGGGTAAAGGCCGCGCTGGCGCCCGGTGAAATGAACCATAACGCCTTGTGCTTCGCCATCGAAGGTGACCTGTGGGCGCAGCCGGTACCGCTGCGTCTGCTGTTGCAGACGGACCTGGACCTGGAGTCCGGCCATGTGCGCGTGGTGCAGGCCGAGCGGAGGCGTTCATGAACCCGCGCCTGCTGGAATTCTACAATCAGGAACTGCAACACATCCGCGACGGTGCCGCGGAGTTCGCCCAGCAGTACCCCAAAATCGCCGGGCGCCTGTCGCTCAATGGTATCGACTGTGCCGACCCCTATGTGGAGCGGCTGCTGGAAGGATTCGCCTACCTCACGGCGCGGGTGCAGCTCAAGCTGGATGCCGAATACCCGACCTTCACCCACAACCTGCTGGAAATTGCCTACCCGCATTACCTGGCACCGACCCCATCGATGACGGTGGTGCAGTTCAACCCCGATACCGAGGAAGGCACGCTGGGTGCCGGCTTCACCCTCAAGCGTGGCACCGCCTTGCGTGCAACCCTGGGCCGTGACAGCCAGACCTGCTGCGAATACCGCACCGCCCACCCGGTCACGTTGTGGCCGGTGGCGCTGGCCCAGGCCGAGTACTTTGGCAACCCGCAGGCGGTGCTCGGGCGGCTGGCAGCCAGCGAGCCCAAAGCCCGCGCCGGCCTGCGCCTGACCTTGCGCACGGGGGCCGGGCAGGCCTTCAACGAACTGGGCCTGGACGAATTGCCGCTGTACCTGCACGGCGCGGGTGAGCAGCCTTCGCGCTTGTACGAGCAACTGCTTGGCAACGCTTGTGCGGTTTTCATCCGTGAACCCGGCGGTGACTGGCTCGAGCGGCTACCCGCCGACGCACTGCGTTCGCGGGGTTTCGACGACGCCGACGCGGCATTGCCGGTGGTGCCGCAAGCGTTCCAGGGTTATCGGCTGCTGCAGGAATATTTCGCTTTGCCGCAGCGCTTCCTGTTCGTCGAGCTCGCCGGTTTGCAAGGTGCCGTCAAGCGTTGTGCCAGCCAGGCCCTGGAAGTGATCGTGTTGTTCAGCAGCCATGACAAGGCGCTGGACGGGCAGGTAGATGCCAGCCATTTCAAGCTGTGGTGCACCCCGGCCATCAACCTGTTTGCACGGCGCCTGGACCGCATTCACCTGTCGGACCGGGTCAACGAGCACCACGTCATCGCCGACCGCACCCGGCCTATGGATTTCGAGGTGCACTCGCTCACCGACCTCAGCGGCCACGGCACGGGCCCTGACCAGGCTTTCCTGCCGTTCTACGCTGTGCGTGACCCGTCGCGCTACGGCCGTGACCAGGCCTATTACGTTGTGCGCCGGGAGGAACGGGTCCTGTCCAGCAACCAGCGCCGCCTGGGCCCGCGTTCGAACTACGTGGGCAGCGAGACGTTCATCAGCCTGGTGGACGCCACCCAGGCGCCGTACCGCCATGACTTGCGCCAGCTCGGCGTGGGCGCCCTGTGTACCAACCGCGACCTGCCACTGTTCATGAACGTAGGCGGCGGCAGCACCGACTTCACCCTCTCCGACAGCGCCCCCGTGCTGTCGGTGCGCTGCCTGGCCGGGCCGAGCCGGCCACGGGCCAGCCATGCGCACGACGGCAAGGCCTGGCGGTTGATCAGCCAACTGTCGCTCAACTACCTGTCGCTGACCGAGCAGGGCCAGGGCGCTGCGGCTTTGCGCGAGCTGCTGCGCCTTTACGGCGATGACAAGGACCCGGCCCTGCAACTGCAGATCGAAGGCCTGCGCGAGGTCAGTGCCGTGCCCTGTACCCGCCGCCTGCCGATGCCCGGTCCGATCGTGTTCGGGCGCGGCCTGGAAATTACCTTGACCTTCGACGAGAACGCCTTTCGGGGCGCGGGGGTGTTCATGCTGGGCGCGGTGTTCCAGCGGTTCCTGACCCGCTATGTATCGATCAACAGCTTTACCGAAACCGTGGTCAAGACCACCGAACGCGGCGAGATCATGCGATGGAAAGCCCAGCCCGGCGCCCGGCCGACCCTGTGAACAGCCAGCCCGCCATGCACGCGGCCCCTTGGGAGTTCGACTTCTTCCAGGCGTTGCGCCGCTTGCAATGCGAGGCGCCCGAACTACCACGGCTGGGGCATTCCCGCCGCCTCAGCGAAGACCCGCTGCGCCTGGGGCAGCGTGCTGACTGTACCTTCGCCCCGGCGACCCTCGCCGCCCTGACCCCAGGTGATGGCGGGCAGGCGCCGCGCCTTGAGCAGTTCTTCTTCGGCCTGGGTGGCCCCAATGGCCCCATGCCGCTGCCCATGACCGAGTACGTACGCGACCGTGAGCGTAACCAGGGCGACAGCACCACCAAGCACTTCCTGGACATGTTCCACCACCGTCTGCTTAGCCTGTTCTACCGGGCTTGGGCCGAAGCGCGGCCGACTGTCAGCCATGACCGCCCCGATGACGACTACTGGTCGGCGCGCCTGGCCGCCTTGTGCGGCCGCGGCATGGACAGCCTGCTCGGCCAGGGGCCGCTCGCCGATAGCGCCAAGTTCCACTACAGCGGCCACCTCGCGGCGCAGACCCGATACCCCGATGGCCTGCGCTCGATCCTGAGTGAGTACTTCGGCGTTCCCGTGACCATCGAAGAGTTCGTCGGCCAGTGGTTGCCCATCCCTGACCGCAATCGTCTGGGCTTGCAGCATTGCCGCCTCGGTGAAGACCTGTGCCTGGGCAGCCATGTCTGGGACCGTCAGAACAAGTTCCGCCTGCGCATGGGCCCGTTGCCACTGGACCGCTACATGGCCCTGTTGCCCGGGGCCAGCCTGTTCCTCGAGGTGGCGGCCTGGGTGCGCGAGCATCAGGGCGACGAGCTGGACTGGGACCTGAACCTGGTCCTGCAGCAGGGACAGATCCCCCCCGCCACACTGGCCGGCGAAAGCCGCCTGGGCTTCAACACCTGGCTTGGCAGCCCCGGCGCGGATGCTGCCGACCTGCTGCTGTCACGGCATTACGCCGACCCTCACATTGCAAAGGACTTGACCCATGGGTGAAATCAGCCGCGCCGCGCTGTTCGGCAAACTCAACAGCGTGGCCTACAAGGCTATCGAAGCCGCTACCGTATTCTGCAAGCTGCGCGGCAACCCCTATGTGGAGCGGATGCTGGAAGGATTCGCATACATCACGGCGCCGGTGCAGCTCAAGCTCGATGACGAATACCCGACCTACACCCACAACCTGCTGGAAATTGCCTACCCGCTTTACCTGGCACCGACCCCATCGATGACGGTGGTGCAGTTCAACCCCGATACCGAGGAAGGCACGCTGGGTGCCGGCTTCACCCTCAAGCGTGGCACCGCCTTGCGTGCAACCCTGGGCCGTGACAGCCAGACCTGCTGCGAATACCGCACCGCCCACCCGGTCACGTTGTGGCCGGTGGCGCTGGCCCAGGCCGAGTACTTTGGCAACCCGCAGGCGGTGCTCGGGCGGCTGGCAGCCAGCGAGCCCAAAGCCCGCGCCGGCCTGCGCCTGACCTTGCGCACGGGGGCCGGGCAGGCCTTCAACGAACTGGGCCTGGACGAATTGCCGCTGTACCTGCACGGCGCGGGTGAGCAGCCTTCGCGCTTGTACGAGCAACTGCTTGGCAACGCTTGTGCGGTTTTCATCCGTGAACCCGGCGGTGATTGGCTCGAGCGGCTACCCGCCGACGCACTGCGTTCGCGGGGTTTCGACGACGCCGACGCGGCATTGCCGGTGGTGCCGCAAGCGTTCCAGGGTTATCGGCTGCTGCAGGAATATTTCGCTTTGCCGCAGCGCTTCCTGTTCGTCGAGCTCGCCGGTTTGCAAGGTGCCGTCAAGCGTTGTGCCAGCCAGGCCCTGGAAGTGATCGTGTTGTTCAGCAGCCATGACAAGGCGCTGGACGGGCAGGTAGATGCCAGCCATTTCAAGCTGTGGTGCACCCCGGCCATCAACCTGTTTGCACGGCGCCTGGACCGCATTCACCTGTCGGACCGGGTCAACGAGCACCACGTCATCGCCGACCGCACCCGGCCTATGGATTTCGAGGTGCACTCGCTCACCGACCTCAGCGGCCACGGCACGGGCCCTGACCAGGCTTTCCTGCCGTTCTACGCTGTGCGTGACCCGTCGCGCTACGGCCGTGACCAGGCCTATTACGTTGTGCGCCGGGAGGAACGGGTCCTGTCCAGCAACCAGCGCCGCCTGGGCCCGCGTTCGAACTACGTGGGCAGCGAGACGTTCATCAGCCTGGTGGACGCCACCCAGGCGCCGTACCGCCATGACTTGCGCCAGCTCGGCGTGGGCGCCCTGTGTACCAACCGCGACCTGCCACTGTTCATGAACGTAGGCGGCGGCAGCACCGACTTCACCCTCTCCGACAGCGCCCCCGTGCTGTCGGTGCGCTGCCTGGCCGGGCCGAGCCGGCCACGGGCCAGCCATGCGCACGACGGCAAGGCCTGGCGGTTGATCAGCCAACTGTCGCTCAACTACCTGTCTCTGACCGAGCAGGGCCAGGGCGCTGCGGCTTTGCGCGAGCTGCTGCGCCTTTACGGCGATGACAAGGACCCGGCCCTGCAACTGCAGATCGAAGGCCTGCGCGAGGTCAGTGCCGTGCCCTGTACCCGCCGCCTGCCGATGCCCGGTCCGATCGTGTTCGGGCGCGGCCTGGAAATTACCTTGACCTTCGACGAGAACGCCTTTCGGGGCGCGGGGGTGTTCATGCTGGGCGCGGTGTTCCAGCGGTTCCTGACCCGCTATGTATCGATCAACAGCTTTACCGAAACCGTGGTCAAGACCACCGAACGCGGCGAGATCATGCGATGGAAAGCCCAGCCCGGCGCCCGGCCGACCCTGTGAACAGCCAGCCCGCCATGCACGCGGCCCCTTGGGAGTTCGATTTCTTCCAGGCACTGCGACGCTTGCAATGCGAGGCCCCCGAACTGCCACGGCTAGGGCATTCCCGCCGCCTCAGCGAAGACCCGCTGCGCTTGGGCCAGCGCGCTGACTGCACCTTCGCCCCGGCTACCCTCGCCGCCCTGACCCCAGGTGATGGCGGGCAGGCGCCGCGCCTTGAGCAGTTCTTCTTCGGCCTGGGTGGCCCCAATGGCCCCATGCCGCTGCCCATGACCGAGTACGTACGCGACCGTGAGCGTAACCAGGGCGACAGCACCACCAAGCACTTCCTGGACATGTTCCACCACCGTCTGCTTAGCCTGTTCTACCGGGCTTGGGCCGAAGCGCGGCCGACTGTCAGCCATGACCGCCCCGATGACGACTACTGGTCGGCGCGCCTGGCCGCCTTGTGCGGCCGCGGCATGGACAGCCTGCTCGGCCAGGGGCCGCTCGCCGATAGCGCCAAGTTCCACTACAGCGGCCACCTCGCGGCGCAGACCCGATACCCCGATGGCCTGCGCTCGATCCTGAGTGAGTACTTCGGCGTTCCCGTGACCATCGAAGAGTTCGTCGGCCAGTGGTTGCCCATCCCTGACCGCAATCGTCTGGGCTTGCAGCATTGCCGCCTGGGTGAAGACCTGTGCCTGGGCAGCCATGTCTGGGACCGTCAGCACAAGTTCCGCCTGCGCATGGGCCCGTTGCCACTGGACCGCTACATGGCCCTGTTGCCCGGGGCCAGCCTGTTCCTCGAGGTGGCGGCCTGGGTGCGCGAGCATCAGGGCGACGAGCTGGACTGGGAGCTGAACCTGGTCCTGCAGCAGGAACAGATTCCCCCCGCCACACTGGCCGGCGAAAGCCGCCTGGGCTTCAACACCTGGCTTGGCAGCCCCGGCGCGGATGCTGCCGACCTGCTGCTGTCACGGCATTACGCCGACCCTCACATTGCAAAGGACTTGACCCATGGGTGAAATCAGCCGCGCCGCGCTGTTCGGCAAACTCAACAGCGTGGCCTACAAGGCTATCGAAGCCGCCACCGTATTCTGCAAGCTGCGCGGCAACCCCTATGTGGAGCTGGCGCACTGGTTCCACCAGTTGCTGCAACTGCAGGACAGCGACCTGCACCGTATCATTCGCCAGTTCAACCTGGATTCGGCACGTGTTGCCCAGGGCCTGACCGAAGCCCTGGACCGCTTGCCCCGTGGCTCGACGTCGATCACCGACCTGTCCTCGCAAGTCGAGGAGAGTGTGGAGCGCGGCTGGGTGTACGGCAGCCTGATGTTCGGTGAAAGCCAGGTGCGCACCGGCTATCTGGTTATCGGTATTCTCAAGACCCCGAGCCTGCGCCACGCGCTGCTGGGCCTGAGTGCCGAGTTCGACAAGCTCAAGGTGGAGAGCCTGAGCGAGCGCTTCGACGAATACGTGGGCGACTCGCCGGAAAATGCCCTGGCGGCTACCGATGGCTTCACCTCGGCGGCGCCGGGGGAGGCCAGCGGCGCCATTGCCCCCAGCGCGCTGGGCAAGCAGGAAGCACTCAAGCGCTTTACCGTCGACCTCACCGAGCAGGCGCGAAGTGGCAAGCTCGACCCTATCGTGGGGCGCGACGACGAAATCCGCCAACTGGTGGATATCCTCATGCGTCGCCGCCAGAACAATCCCATCCTCACGGGGGAGGCCGGTGTGGGCAAGACCGCCGTGGTCGAGGGCTTTGCCTTGCGCATCGTTGCCGGTGACGTACCGCCCGCGCTCAAGGACGTGGAACTGCGCAGCCTGGACGTAGGCCTGCTGCAAGCCGGTGCCAGCATGAAAGGCGAGTTCGAACAGCGCCTGCGTCAGGTCATCGAAGACGTTCAGGCCTCGCCCAAGCCGATCATCCTGTTCATCGACGAAGCCCACACCCTGGTCGGTGCCGGTGGCGCCGCCGGCACCGGCGATGCTGCCAACCTGCTGAAACCGGCGCTGGCCCGCGGCACCCTGCGCACTGTTGCCGCCACTACCTGGGCGGAGTACAAAAAACACATCGAAAAAGACCCGGCCCTGACCCGTCGCTTCCAGGTGGTGCAGGTGGCCGAGCCTTCCGAGGCCAATGCCTTGCTAATGATGCGCGGGGTGGCCTCGACCATGGAAAAACACCATCAGGTTCAGGTACTCGACGAAGCCCTGGAGGCCGCGGTCAAGCTGTCCCATCGCTACATTCCCGCGCGCCAGTTGCCGGACAAATCGGTCAGCCTGCTGGACACCGCCTGTGCCCGCGTCGCCATCAGTCTGCACGCGGTACCCGCCGAGGTGGATGACAGCCGCCGGCGTATCGAAGCGCTGGAAACCGAGCAGGCCATCATTGCCCGCGAATACGCCGTGGGCGTGGATGTCAGCCAGCGCCAGGCCGCGGTGGACGATGCGCTCGGCACTGAGCGCGCGCGGCTGGCCGAGCTGGAAGGCCGATGGAGCGAAGAGAAGGCCCTGGTGGACGAGTTGCTGATGCTGCGTGCCAGCCTGCGTGAAAGCGCCGGTGTGGTAGACAGCGAAGACGGCCACCATGCCCTGCGCGCCCAGTTGCGCGATGTGCAACGACGCTTGGGTGAACTGCAGGGCGAAACACCATTGATTCTGCCTACTGTCGACTACCAGGCCGTGGCCGCGGTGGTCGCCGATTGGACCGGTATTCCGGTGGGGCGCATGGCACGCAATGAAATAGAGACGGTGCTCAAGCTCGATCAGCTCATGGCCAAGCGCATCGTCGGCCAGGACCACGCCCTGAAGATGATCGCCAAACGCATCCAGACATCCCGCGCCGGGCTCGACAATCCTAGCAAGCCGATTGGCGTTTTCATGCTCGCCGGCACATCTGGCGTGGGCAAGACCGAAACGGCCCTGGCCCTGGCCGAGGCGTTATATGGCGGTGAGCAGAACATCATCACCATCAACATGAGCGAATTCCAGGAGGCGCATACCGTGTCCACCCTCAAGGGCGCACCGCCCGGTTACGTGGGCTATGGCGAAGGCGGCGTGCTGACCGAAGCGGTACGGCGCAAGCCCTACAGCGTGGTGCTGCTGGACGAGGTGGAAAAAGCCCACCCCGATGTGCATGAGATCTTTTTCCAGGTCTTCGACAAGGGGGTGATGGAAGATGGTGAAGGCCGCTTGATCGACTTCAAGAACACCTTGATCCTGCTGACCACCAACGCCGGCACCGAAACCATCGCCACCCTTTGCCAACCGGGGCGTGCCGCGCCGGACCCGGACGATATCGCCAAGGCCCTGCGCCCGTCGTTGCTGGAAATCTTCCCGCCGGCTTTGCTGGGTCGCCTGGTGAGCATTCCGTACTACCCGCTCAGCGACGACATGCTCAAGGCCATCACCCGCCTGCAACTGGACCGCATCAAGCGGCGCGTGGAAAGCACCCACAAAGTAGGGTTCGAGTATGACGACGCGGTTGTCGACCAGATCGTCTCGCGCTGCACCGAGAACGAAAGTGGTGGGCGCATGATCGATGCCATTCTCACCAACAGCCTGCTGCCAGACATGAGCCGTGAGTTCCTCACTCGCATGCTCGAAGGCCAGCCGCTGGCTGGGGTGCGTATCGGTGTTCGTGATGGCGACTTGCAGTACGACTTCGGTAGCAGCCACTGACCATGCTCTTCAGCCAAAGCTCGCGCCTGGTCCAGGTCTACAGCCCGCTTGCCGACGATGTTCTGCTGCTCAAGGACATGGGCGGGGTAGAGGAGCTGGGGCGCCTGTATGCCTATGATCTGCAACTGACCTCCCGGGATCCGGACATCGACCTCAATCTGTTGCTGGGCAAGCCCATGTCCCTGGGCCTGCAACTGGACGATGGCAGCATGCGCTACTTCCATGGGTTCGCCGCCCGTTGCAGCCAGAACAACGGCCGCGGTCAGTTCGCCAGCTACCAGGTAACCTTGCGGCCCTGGCTATGGTTGCTGACGCGCACCTCCGATTGCCGCATCTTTCAGCACATGACCGTGCCGCAGATCGTCAAGCAGGTGTTCCGCGACCTGGGGTTCTCGGATTTCGAAGACTTGCTCACGCTGGCCTACCGCGAGTGGGAATACTGCGTGCAGTACCGGGAAACCAGTTTCGACTTCGTCAGCCGACTGCTGGAAAAGGAAGGTATCTACTACTTTTTCCGCCACGAGAAAGACCGCCACGTGCTGGTGCTGGCCGACGCTTATGGCGCTCACGTCAGTGCCCCCGGTTATGCGACGGTGCCGTTCTACCCCCGTGACGGCCAGCAGCGTGAGCGCGACCATCTGTTCGACTGGCGCCTGGCGCAAGAGGTGCAGTCCGGCTCGGTAGAGCTCAACGACTACGACTTCCAGCGCCCCAGCGCGCGCATCGACGTGCGCGCCGAAGTGCCGCGGCCGCACGATTACGCCGACTACCCGCTGTACGACTACCCCGGTGCCTACGTGCAAAGCCAGGACGGCGAGCACTACTCGCGCACCCGCGTAGAGGCCCTGCAAAGCCTGCACGAGCGTGTGGAATTGACCGGCAACGCCCGCGGCCTCGGCGCAGGGCATCTGTTCAGCCTGAGCAATTTCGCGCGCCAGGACCAGAACCGTGAGTACCTGATCGTCGCGAACCGCTACTTCATCACCCAGGAAGACCTGGAAACCGGGCAGGGCGCCAGCCAATTGCAGTTCGAAAGCCACCTGAGCTGCATTGATGCCCAGCAAAGTTTCCGGCCGCTGGCACTGACCCACCGGCCTATCGTGCGCGGCCCGCAAACCGCCGTGGTGGTGGGCCCTGCCAACGAAGAAATCTGGACCGACCAGTACGGCCGGGTGAAGGTGCACTTTCATTGGGACCGGCACGACCAGTCCAACGAAAACAGCTCCTGCTGGATTCGCGTGTCACAGGCCTGGGCGGGCAAGAACTGGGGCTCCATGCAGATTCCCCGTATCGGCCAGGAAGTGATCGTCAGCTTTCTGGAAGGCGACCCCGACCGGCCGATCATCACCGGACGGGTGTACAACGCCGAGCAGCCCGTGCCCTATGACTTGCCTGCCAACGCTACCCAGAGCGGCACCAAAAGCCGTTCCAGCAAGGGCGGGACCCCGGCCAACTTCAATGAAATCCGCATGGAGGACAAGAAGGGCGCCGAGCAGTTGTTCATTCATGCCGAGCGTAACCAGGACATCGAGGTGGAGAACGACGAGACCCATTGGGTAGGGCATAACCGCACCAAGACGGTCGACTTCAGCGAGGTCGCGACCATTGGCGAAAACCGTGTGCGCGCCGTGAAGGACAACGACGTGCTGATGGTGGGGGCCACCAAGAAGGACAGCATCAGCGTCAGCTACCTGATCGAAGTGGGTGAAAACCTGCGCCTGGTATGTGGCGAAAGCGTACTTGAGCTCAATGCCAGCGGGCAGATCAACCTGACTGGCAAGGCCTTCAACTTTTTCGCCAGCAAGGACGCGCAGTTCAACACTGGCGGCAACCTCAATCTCAATATCGGCGGCGATGCCGGTGCTACTCCAGACGGCCAAGGCGTCAAGGGCAGCATCGACAGCAACGTTGCCGCCATGTTTCCCAAGCCCCAAGGCAATGGCTCATGACCTACCGTACCCAGGAACTGCAGTTTCAGCTGCCCGACGCTGAAACTCAGGATGCCTCTATCAACATTCTTAAGTTTCCTGCCCTGGGCACTTCGCTGATCATCAGTCGCAGCGTGCTGGCCGAAGGTGAAACCCTGCAAAGCGACTTCGAAGGCCAACTTCAGCGCATGCAGCAACAAATCCAGGACCTGCGCTTTCAGGCTCCAATGGCGGTGCAGGTAGGTCAGGCGGGGGATGTGCCGGCCTTCGAACTGCAAAGCCAATTCAGCAAAGGCGCTGAAAAGGTATTTCAGTACCAGTTGGCGCTGGTGCTGCCCGGCACCCGCCAGATGCTCGCACTCAGCTATGTGAAGCCGCAGCCCCTTGGCGATGCAGAGACGGCGCACTGGGCGGCGATCAAGCAGACGCTCGTTCTTCAGCCGACCTCCTGATCATGTCTGACGCCTTGTGGGCCGCTCGCCAGGGCGACGCCCTGATGCATTCGTCGATGATGGCGGACATCCTCGGTGGGGTGCTGGAGGTGGCGGCCTACGCAGCCATCGGTGCGTTGGCGACGGCTGCGGTCGTGGCCGCCACCGGTATCACAGTTGCCACCGGCGGCCTGGGTGCCTGCGTGTTCGGCGCGGTCATGGGCGTGGCCGTGGGCATGGGCATGAGCGCCACGGGGCTGGACAAGGGGCTGACGACTGTCTGCGATGGCATTGCCAATGCCCTGTTTCCGCCAGTGGTTGCGGCCAACATCCTCACCGGCTCCGGCAATGTCTTCATCAATGGCCAGCCTGCTGCCCGCGCCGCCGGGAAACTGGGCACCCCGGCGCAGGCCGCTGGTACCGATATCGCCCAGCCCGAGCCCGAGGAAGGCAGCTTCCTGGACATGGCCAAGGGCTTTTTCTCACAACTGTGGCAGCCCACGGTTGCCATGGCTTCGCCCCTGGCCGTGCCCTGTCCGGACGACATGGTCATCTGCACCAAACACCCACCCGGTGCGCCGCAGTTCCTCGCTGAAGGTTCGAGCAAGGTCAGCATCAATGGGCAGCCGGCGGTGCGCAGTGGCGATCGCAGCACCTGCGAAGCCACGGTCGTCAGCAGCGGCCTGATTTCGTCCAACGTGCGCATCGGTGGTGGGGCGGTAGTGGTGCGCGACATCCGCAGCGGCAAAACGCCCGGCGTCGGCCTGGCGATCAGCGTGTTGCTTGCATTGCGCGGCGGCAAGGGCAAGTTCTTCAGCCGCCTGCCGTGCATGGCCCTGGGGATGGTGCGCGGGTTTGTCGTCGATCAGGCCATCGGCGCGGCGGCCAACGCCATCATCGGCTCGCCCCATCCGGTGCATGCGGCCACGGGCGCCAAAGTGCTCACCGGCGATGACGATACCGATTTCGTCTTGCCCGGCATCATGCCGTTGGCATGGCGACGGTTCTACAGCAGTGCCGACTTGCGCCAGGACGGCCTGTTTGGCGCAGGCTGGAGCGTCGAGTTCGAGGTGCAAGTCGAAGTGCTGGCGCACCCCGAGGGTGGCGATCAGTTGGTCTACACCGATGAGCAGGGCCGGCGCATCGAGATGGGCTCGATCTCCCTTGGCAGCGCGGTGTTCAGCGCGGGCGAGGGCCTGAGCGTACGCCGGCATATAAACGGCCAATTGCTGATCGAAAGCGTGGATGGCCTGTATCGTTTGTTCGAGCCCGTCAGCCCTTCCTTGCTGCGACTTTCGCAACTGGGCGACCGTAACGACAACCGCCTGTACCTGACCTACGACGACCTTGGCCGATTGGCGCGTATCCACGATGATCGTGAAGTGGTGCAGGCCGAGCTGCTCTACGACGCGCAGTGGCCGCGCCGCGTGGCGGCCGTGGATCGCGTCTGGCCAGACCACAGCCGCGAGCGTTTGGCATCGTACCGTTACGATCACGCTGGCGACCTGGCCGCAGTCATCGATGCCGAGAACCGTCAGGTACGCCACTTCACCTACGATGGCGGCCGGCGCATGGTCGAGCACCAGCTGCCCACCGGCTTGCGCAGCTTCTACGAATGGGCGTATTTCGCCGACGGCGACTGGCGTGTGACGCGCAGCTGGACCGATGACGGTGAGCACTACCAGTTCGACTACGACCTGGACCTGGGCCTGACCGTCATCACCGATGGGCTGGGCCGCCGCAGCACACGGCAGTGGAGCCCGCAGTTCCAGATCATTCGTTCCACGGACAACCTCGGGCAGGCATGGCACTTCGACTGGAACGACGAACGCCAACTGCTGGGCGCCGTCGACCCCAAGGGCGGGCAGTGGACCTTCGCCTATGACGAATCCGGCAACCTTGCCGCTTCCACCGATGCCCTGGGCCAAACCCAGAGCACCGCGTGGCTGGACATCTGGTCGTTGCCGCTGGCCGAAACGGACGCTGCGGGCAACAGCTGGCGCTACCGTTACGACCCACGCGGCAACCTGATCGAAGAAATCGACCCCTTGGGCCATGCCACCTGCTACCGCCATGATGGTCATGGGCAGGTGGTGGAAATCATCGATGCAACCGGCAAGTCCAAGAAGCTACGCTGGAACGATGCCGGGCAGATCGTCCAGCACGTGGACTGCTCGGGCTACCCCACGGAGTTTTCCTACGATAGGCGTGGGCATCTGGAATCCGTCACCGACGCCTTGGGCGAAAGCTCCCTGTACCACCACGATGCCTTGGGTCGCCTCATCCGCAGCGAATTGCCTGACGGGCGCAGCGAACAATTCCTGCGTGATGCCAGCGGCCAGTTGCTCGCCTACACCGACCCTGCAGGCCACACCACCCGTTACCAGCGAGACAGCCGAGGTCAGGTACGCCAGCGCCTTGATCCCCTCAATCGCCGGGTGCAATTCAGCTACGACGCTTATGGCCGCCTGCAGGCGCTGACCAATGAAAACGGCGAGAGCTACCGCTTCACCTGGGACGCTGGTGACCGCTTGATCGAACAGCAGGACCTGGACGGCAGCGCCCGCCGTTACGGTTACGATGCGATGAACAGCGTCGTTGCCGTGCAGTATCGGCCGGCTTCGCACGGCACGGGCCTGACCTTGGTTCAAGAGGCTGCGCCTGTATTTCATTGGCTGCAGCGTGACGCCATCGGCCAACTGCGCGCCAAACTCACCGACGATGGCCGCACCGCCTACACCTACGACCCTGTCGGCCAACTCACCGAGATTGGCTTCACAGGTTGGGACGGCAGCGAACAAACCTTGGGCTTCGCCTATGACGCCCTAGGCCAGTTGCTGGAAGACACCAGCGCCGCCGGTACCTTGCAGCATCACTACGACGAACTCGGCAACCTGATCCAGACCCAGCTACCGGACGGTCGCTGGCTCAACCGCCTGTACTACGGCAGCGGCCACCTGCACCAACTCAACCTCGACGGCCGCGTGATCAGCGACTTCGAGCGCGACCGGCTGCACCGCGAAGTACTGCGCACCCAAGGCCAACTCAATACCCGCAGCGACTACGACCGCAGCGGCCGCCTGCGCAGCCGCAAACGCCGGGTAAGCAGCTTGCCGGCCGTGCTGCCGGCACCGGTACAGAAGCGATACGAATATGACCCCAGCGACAACCTGATCGGCCGCTTCGACCAGCAAAACGATGAGCGCCGCCAGGACCTGCTGCACTACGACGCCACCGGCCGAATCATGGCCGCCCAATCCGGCGCCCGCACCGAAACCTTCGCCTACGACGCGGCCGCCAACCTGCTCGACGGCCCGGGCGCAGGCGCAGGACTGGTGGTGCACAACAAACTGCTGACCTATCAGGACAAACGCTACCGCTACGATGGCTTTGGCCGGCTGATCGAGAAGCGCAAGGGCAGCCATGTGGTGCAGCGGTTCAGCTATGACGCTGAGCATCGCATCAAAGAGATTCGGACCCAGGATGGGCACCGCGAGACAGTGCTGCGCATGACGTACGACCCGCTGGGGCGGCGGATTGGCAAAAGCGAGCATGACGCCAAGGGCTTTCCGCTGGGCGAGACGCGGTTTGATTGGGATGGGCTGCGGCTGTTGCAAGAGCATCGGCATGGCCACACCAGCCTCTATCTCTACTCCGGCGAAGGCAGCTACGACCCGCTGGCGCGCGTGGACGGCACGGGGCCTGAGGCGAGAATTCGTTATTACCACAACGACCTCAACGGGCTGCCCGAGCAGTTGACCGAGGCAGACGGCCATACCGTGTGGCAGGCCAAGTATCAGGTGTGGGGCAATACGGTCGAGGAGGTGCGCGAGCCGTACTACATTGAAGAGCAGAACCTGCGGTTTCAGGGGCAGTACCTGGACCGGGAGACGGGGCTGCACTACAACACGTTTCGGTTTTATGATCCGGATGTGGGAAGGTTTGTTTCGCCGGATCCGATTGGGCTGCGGGGCGGTAATAATTTTTACCAGTACGCGTCGAACCCCCTTACTTGGATAGACCCACTGGGGCTGGCCGGGGATCGATTCCCGTCGTGGATGGGTACGACGCGTGGTTATCAAAGGCAACATCTGATCCCTTATTCGTTGAAAGATCATCCGTTCTTCCAGCGGTCGGGGATGAGTATAAATGGAGCGTCTAATATGATGCGGTTACCAGTGGCGGCGGGGATTGACCCCAATCCTAAATTGGGTTTGCATCGCGGCTGGACCACGGAGCATGCTGAATATAATAGAACAGTCCTTCAGGAGCTTAATGCATTAGAGCACCAAGCAGGCAAACATAATTGGGATGGGCGTCGTGTGCAGCAAGAGCTTCAGGCGCTGCAGCGGGAAAAGCGCGCAGGTTTCAAAACTGGCAAGTATACATGTGCATCTTAGGAGGACGGGTGAAACTGTTCGGAATTGAAAGTTTAGTGTCGAATGTGGGGGGGTTGATCTCGCTGCCAGATAGTAGAGGTCGGTTGTCGAAGTTTTTTATATGGAATGAAATCGATGGAAAGTTTCTGAATTTTACGGTTCCTCGAGGTGAGGCCCAAGCAGATGTCATACCCCGTCGACTTCAAACAGTGGACTATTTGGAATCAGATATCGGTATACCAATTTTTTCACAGAAAGCAAGAGATAGGCTTCTTGAAGTGGCTCCTGGTGAGGTGGAGTTTTATGAGTGTGTAGTGGTCTGCAAAGGTAAAGAGTATTCATTTTTCCTGGGTAAGATTTTAAAATACCAACCCCTGATAGATGAACAACGCTCGACCTTTAGATTGTTGGCCGAAGGTGAAAGGCTGCTGGATGAAGCGGTTTATCAGGATGCTAAGGTTACGGATTTTTATATGGCAAGAGACCGAGAGTTTTGTGAACGCTTGGTCGTGTCATCTCAGTTTGTTGAGTTGTGCAAGCAAGATGGCCTTGAGGTAGGGTTCTCAAAGCCTTGAGTCCAACATCCTTCGGTAAACTCCACCCCCACCCCGCGACACGGAATTCGCTGCTCCCCATCATGCCCAGATCCCGCTACCGCTTGGCTTTGGCCGCCCTGCTGTTGACCATCGCCCAGGGCTGCTCACGCCCGCCGGTGGCATTGCCCAACGATGCCTATATCTGGCAACGCCAGTGGACCCCAACACTGGTGTCCGCCGTGCAGTCCAACGCCGACATCATCACCCACTGGCGCGTCCTGGCCGCCCAGGCCGATGCCAACGGCCAATGGCAGATCACGGCGCCTGACTGGGCTGCGCTCATGGGCTCCGGCAGACCGGTAATTGCTGTCATCCGTATTGACGGCCAGCTCGCGCACTTCGATGAAAAGGTCCTGTCGCAACAGGTAGCTTCGGTCATGCAAACCTGGCGAGCCAGCGGCATCCTCCTGGCCGGCATCGAAATCGACCATGACTGCGCCACCGCCAGGTTACCCGCGTATGCCCATTGGCTGGCCACCCTGCGCACCACCCTCCAGGGCAACGAACGGCTTTCGATCACCGCATTGCCCACCTGGCTCAACAGCGCTGCGCTAGACAGCCTCCTGGGCCAGGTCGACGAAGCTGTGCTGCAAGTTCACGCCGTACAGAACCCCCGGGTAGGGCTGTTCGACCCCAAGGCCGCCCGTACCTGGCTCGACGCCTTCGCCGCCCATATGCACAAACCCTGGCGCGTCGCGCTGCCTGCCTACGGCAGCCGCGTGGCCTGGGACCGTGACGGTCGCGTGGTCAGCATCGAAAGCGAGCGCTCGATGCTGGTCACCGGCATGGAGGCCCACGAGCTGATGGCCGACCCGCAAAACCTTCAGGATTTCACCCGCCAGCTGTCAGCCGATCCGCCCAAAGGGTTGGCGGGCATTGTCTGGTTTCGCCTGCCCACCGAGCAGGACACCCGCGCCTGGAGCCCGTCGACGTGGCGCGCGGTATTGACGAATTCACCCATCGATCCGGTCATCTCCGCGCAATTGCGCGGCACCGGGGACGTGCAACTGTTCGACCTGGTACTGACCAATACCGGCGTGGGTGATGGCTTGCCTCCCACCACAGTAAAGGTGTCCGGGCGCTGCGCGGCGGCGGACGGTATCAATGGTTATTTCATGGAGCGCACGGCCGATGGCTTGTTGTTCCAGGCGCGCGAACCCGGGCTGCTTCGGCCCGGCAGGCAGCGCCCCATCGGTTGGCTTCGTTGTGAACAAGGAAAGGAATCGCTGCATGTGGAATCGTAAAAAACTGGCGACGGTCATCGCCGTCGCCCTGTCGACCGGCACCGTGGCGGTGATGGCCTGCGGGCCGTTCTTTCCGCTGCAGGTGCTGGATGATCGTGCGCAGGCGTTGGCATCGCCGCCGGGCAATTCGTTCGCCTTCGAAGCAACGCATTGGATTACACCTGCGGACGCGCTTAAGGCCAATGAGCGCGACAACAACCCTTATGGCGAACCCGTGACCCCCGACAAGCCTGATCAGGCTTCGCTGCCCGCGGCCCAATGGACTGCCCTGCAAGCGATGCGCCAGGCCGACAACGACGCTGCGGCATATGCCTTGGGCAGCACGCTGCCGCCTGCCTTGCGGCTGTACACCACCGGCGCGGTGGATCTGAAGGCCGCGAAACGCTGCGCGGCAGAGGCGCAAGGGTGCGTGGATGAATGGCAGGCCCTGGCAGCCCAGCGTTTCCAGGCGGTGCTGGACCTGCCTGCCGAACAGGGCGCAGTACGTTCGGTGTGGGCGGCGTACGCATTGGGCCGGTTGCATGCCGAGCGTGGCGAGCAAAGTGCCGCAGCGCAGGCCTTCAAGCAGGCCCGCACCCTGGCACTGGCCGGGGCTTCCGACCCTTGGGGCCTGGCCGTCAGCAGCTACGGCGAAGAAGCCCGCCTGTACCTGGTAAACGCCCAGCAACGCTGCGACTACACCGACTTCACCAATGGCACTGAATGCCCCAACGGCATCACCCCTGCCAACCTGCAGCGGGCCATCGCACTGTATGCCGAGCAGGCAGCGCGAGGCTCCGATATCGGCCTGCAGTCGTTGCGAATCCTCGCCGAGTGGTTGCTCAGCGATGGCGACACCGCGGCGTCGGTGATCGATGACCCGCTGAGCCAACGGCTGCTGGTGGCGTATGCCATCGGGCGAGCAGGTGATGTGCTGGGTGAAAACGCCGACACCCCCGCCGACTACACCAGCAATGCGGTGCTGAAGACCCTGGTCGAGGCGATCCGCAAAAAAGATCTACAGCAAGTGCAAGGCGCCGACCGCCTGGCCGCACTGGCCTACCGCGTGGGTGATTACAGCATGGCCCAGGCCCTGGTCGACAAACAGTCCAGCGCCCTGGCCGGTTGGGTGCGGGCCAAGCTGGCCCTGCGCCAGGGCAATACACCCGCCGCCGCGCAGGCCTACGCGCAGGCGTCCCAGTCGTTCCCCACGCTGGATAACAGCGTCGAGCCGGTGGTGGGCGCGCAGATCAAGGGCGAGCAGGGCGTGCTGACGCTGTCGCGTGGCGATTACGTGCAGGCGCTGGATCAGTTCTACATGGCGGCGCAGATTGCAGCCGGGGGCAGCCAATACAGTGGCGGTGATTACTACGGTGACATGGCCTACGTGGCCGAGCGCGTGCTGACCGTCGATGAACTCAAGGCTTACGTCGACCAGCATGTGTCCGCCTCCGCTGCACCGGTCACGCCGGCCGGGTTCAAGGACTTCAGCCAGCAGGAGTTTTCCACCTGGAGCACGCAGAACGCTTATCCGCATTTCACCCAAGGCGACCGCTTGCGTTCGCTGCTGGCCCGGCGGTTGGTGCGAGAGGGTCGTGTACAGCAGGCGCTGCCTTACTTCCCCGAGGACAGCGATCCGCGCAATGTAGACACCGCCTACGATCAGAACGCGGAAAAATCCTACCTCGCCACCACCACCGCCCGCCGTTGGGCCAAGGCCTATGGCGATGCCTTGGAAGACGCCCAGCACGCCTGGCGTGACACCACCCGCGCCCGCGCCTGGTATGCAGCCGCCACGCTGGCGCGGCAGCACGGCATGGAGATCATGGGCTACGAACAGGCCCCGGACTTCGCTGAGTTCGGCGGCGCATACACCTATGGCGCCGGCCGCTACAGCTATCCTCGCAACGGCGCTGACGGCAAGCCGCTGCCACGCGATACCGCTGAGCAGCGCGCCGTCTCCGATCTGCCGGGCCCGCTGGTCAGCGACGGTGAGCGTCAGCGCTATGCCGCCACCGAGCCGCAACCACAGGCACAACGCTTCCACTACCGCTATGTAGCCGTGGAACATGCCCTGAAAGCGGCGGACAACGTGCCTGCGCGCTCCCAGGCGTTTGCCGCGGTACTGTGCCAGGCCACGCACTTCGTGCAGAACGATCAGGAACGGGCGGAGAAGGTGTACCTGCGCTACGTCAAAGAAGGCGCAGCCGTGGCCTTTGCCGAGGACTTCGGCCGCCAGTGCGTGGAGCCGGACTTCGATGCCGCGGCGCGTTTCCCGTACGTGCACGCCTGGCGGGACGCGCGGTCGTGGTTGCGGCAGTATCGCTACGCCGTGATCGCCGTGCTGGTGCTCGGTGGTGCAGGGTTGGTTGCCTGGCGAGTTCGGCGCAGGAAGGTCTGATATGCCGCTGGTGCTAAACCTGGCCTGCCATAGCGGTGCGATCCTGGCCTACGTGCTGCTGTGGACATACAGCTTCAGCCTGTATCGGCACTGGGGTGGCGTGATCACACGGGGCATCGACATAGGCATGGCATCGCAGCTGATTTTCTATGTGCTGGTGGCGATCAACCTGGTGGTCGCTGTGCTGCCGTCCAGGCGAGTGAAGTACGCGTTGGCCGTGTTGGCGGGGGCGCTGATCCTGGCTTACCTGCTACCGGACTACCCCTTGCGCGCACCGCTTTTCGCTGTGCTTGCAACAGGCACCACCAGCCTTGCCGTGTGGTGTTCGGGATTCAAATCCTTGCCCCGGCAGTAGATACCACACGTCATTGTGGGACCGGGCGAAGCTCGGGAAGGGGCCGGCCGGGGAACCGAGTTGTTCGCTTCCCGAGCTTCGCCCGGTCCCACAAATGGCCCGACCACAACGCCGATGCCCAGATGGCCGCAGCGAATACAACGCAAAAAGCCCCGGGGCGCTAACCCCGGGGCTTTTCTTTTATATGGCGCACTTGGCGGGATTCGAACCCACGACCCCTGCCTTCGGAGGGCAGTACTCTATCCAGCTGAGCTACAAGTGCAACGCGGGCGCCATCATACCCATCTAGGCGGTGGTCGTCTATTGCGGTGATGTGTGGACGATTCCGCACAGTTTGCGGTCCAACCGCTACGCCAGTCAGAAAACCCTGCCGCTGGGAGTAATTTTGTTCTTTTTTCCGAACAGCCTATTGTCCTTTACCCCCATTGCTCCTAGGATTCGTTTGAGATTTCAAACGCTCCCCAGTCCGGTGCTGCGCTCGCACGGGTAATATCCTGTGCGCATTTGGTGTTTTGCCCGGCGTATGATTTCCTGACGGCAGTTCCACAGGGAACGCCTTTCCAATAATCAACAATCGCCCCGTGCGCGCACGGTGCTGTTAAGGAAGCCGACATGCAGCTTAAAGACGCTCAGTTGTTCCGCCAGAAAGCCTACCTCAACGGTGTATGGGCTGACGCGGACAACGGCCAGACCATCAAGGTCACCAACCCGGCCACGGGTGAAACCCTGGGTACCGTGCCAAAGATGGGCGCCGCTGAAACCCGCCGTGCCATCGAAGCCGCCGACAAGGCCCTGCCAGCCTGGCGCGCCCTGACCGCCAAAGAGCGTTCGGGCAAGCTGCGCCGCTGGTTCGAGCTGATGATCGAGAACCAGGACGACCTGGCCCGCCTGATGACCCTGGAGCAGGGCAAGCCATTGGCCGAAGCCAAGGGCGAAATCGCCTACGCTGCTTCCTTCATCGAGTGGTTCGCTGAAGAAGCCAAGCGCGTGTACGGCGACACCATCCCGGGCCACCAGCCGGACAAGCGCCTGATCGTGATCAAGCAGCCAATCGGCGTGACCGCGGCCATTACCCCGTGGAACTTCCCGGCGGCGATGATCACCCGTAAAGCCGGCCCGGCTCTGGCCGCTGGCTGCACCATGGTGCTCAAGCCTGCTTCGCAGACCCCGTACTCCGCCCTGGCCCTGGCCGAACTGGCCGAGCGCGCCGGCATTCCGCAAGGCGTTTTCAGCGTGGTTACCGGTAGCGCCGGCGACATCGGCAGCGAGCTGACCGGCAACCCGATCGTGCGCAAACTGTCCTTCACGGGTTCCACCGAGATCGGCCGTCAGCTGATGTCCGAATGCGCCAAGGACATCAAGAAAGTGTCCCTGGAGCTGGGTGGCAACGCCCCCTTCATCGTGTTCGACGACGCTGACCTGGACAAGGCTGTCGAAGGCGCGATCATCTCCAAGTACCGCAACAACGGCCAGACCTGCGTCTGCGCCAACCGCATCTACGTGCAGGACGGCGTCTACGACGCGTTCGCCGAGAAACTGAAAGCCGCGGTGAACAAGTTGAAGATCGGCAACGGTCTGGAAGAAGGCACCACCACCGGCCCGCTGATCGACGAAAAGGCCGTGGCCAAGGTCAAGGAACACATCGCCGATGCCCTGAGCAAAGGCGCTACCGTGCTGACCGGCGGCAACGCGATGGAAGGCAACTTCTTCGAGCCGACCGTGCTGGTCAACGTGCCGAAGAACGCTGCCGTGGCCAAGGAAGAAACCTTCGGTCCACTGGCACCGCTGTTCCGCTTCACCGATGAAGCCGAAGTGATCGCCATGTCCAACGACACCGAGTTCGGCCTGGCGTCGTACTTCTACGCCCGCGACCTGAGCCGCGTGTTCCGCGTGGCTGAAGCGCTGGAGTACGGCATGGTGGGTATCAACACCGGCCTGATCTCCAACGAAGTGGCGCCGTTCGGTGGCATCAAGGCGTCGGGCCTGGGCCGTGAAGGCTCCAAGTACGGCATCGAAGACTACCTGGAAATCAAATACCTCTGCCTGTCCATCTGACCAGGCCGCGGTATTGCAACCGCCGCAGCGCGAGAGCGACGTTGCGGCGGTCTTTTGTAGCACCAAAACCCTTTCGGTAGCCGGGAGGCCGTGGCAGTCGATCATCGTATGCTGCCACCGTTGACCCCTGCTGCTTTGTCCTTGAACCACGCCGCCCGATGAGCGGCGAATGAGGAAAACATGAGCAAGACTAACGAATCCTTGATGCAACGCCGCCAGGCAGCCGTCCCACGTGGCGTTGGTCAAATTCACCCGATCTTCGCCGACTCGGCGAAGAACGCTACCGTTACCGACGTTGAAGGCCGCGAGTTCATCGACTTCGCCGGCGGTATCGCGGTACTGAACACTGGCCACGTGCACCCGAAGGTCATCGCCGCCGTCGAAGCTCAATTGCACAAGCTGACTCACACCTGCTTCCAGGTGCTGGCCTACGAGCCGTACGTTGAAGTGTGCGAGAAAATCAACGCACGCGTACCAGGCGACTTCGACAAGAAAACCCTGCTGGTCACCACCGGTTCCGAAGCCGTTGAAAACGCCGTGAAGATCGCCCGTGCCGCCACTGGCCGCGCTGGCGTCATCGCCTTCACCGGTGCCTACCACGGCCGTACCATGATGACCCTGGGCCTGACCGGCAAGGTCGTTCCGTACTCGGCCGGCATGGGCCTGATGCCAGGTGGCGTGTTCCGCGCCCTGTACCCGAACGAACTGCACGGCGTGAGCATCGACGATTCCATCGCCAGCATCGAGCGCGTGTTCAAGAACGATGCCGAGCCACGTGACATCGCTGCCATCATCATCGAGCCAGTTCAGGGTGAAGGCGGTTTCTACGTCGCGCCAAAAGAATTCATGAAGCGCCTGCGCGCCCTGTGCGACCAGCACGGCATCCTGCTGATCGCTGACGAAGTGCAGACGGGTGCCGGCCGTACCGGTACCTTCTTCGCCATGGAGCAGATGGGCGTCGCGCCGGACCTGACCACCTTCGCCAAATCCATCGCCGGCGGTTTCCCGTTGGCCGGCGTATGCGGCAAGGCCGAGTACATGGACGCCATCGCTCCAGGCGGCCTGGGCGGCACCTACGCCGGTAGCCCGATCGCCTGCGCCGCGGCCCTGGCCGTGATGGAAGTGTTCGAGGAAGAGCACCTGCTGGACCGCAGCAAGGCCGTGGGCGAGCGCCTGGTGGCTGGCCTGCGCGAGATCCAGGCCAAGCACCCGATCATCGGTGACGTGCGTGCCCTGGGCGCCATGATCGCGGTTGAAGTGTTCGAAGGCGCCGACAACCACAAGCCGAACGCCGCTGCCGTGGCTTCGGTGGTTGCCAAGGCGCGCGACAAGGGCCTGATCCTGCTGTCGTGCGGTACCTACGGCAACGTGCTGCGCATCCTGGTTCCGCTGACCTCGCCGGACGAGCAGCTGGACAAGGGCCTGGCCATCATCGAAGAGTGCTTCGCCGAACTGGCGTAAGCTTCTTTGGTTGAACGAAAAAACCCGCCTCGGCGGGTTTTTTTGTGCAGCGCGGCAATGGCGGAATGTGACGCAGGGCATATTTTTTTGCCTGAACCCAAGCGCCGCGCATAATGTCTGGATAACCTGTAGGCAATGCCTTCGGAGTAACAGCCATGAGTGCGCAGGATAGCCCGGCAGTACCCCGGGTATTGATTGCCGAAGCAGACCCCTGGACCCGGGACCTGCTGACGCAAATGTTATTGAGTGTGCGCTGTGACGCGCACCTCGACGTCTGTACCGATGGCCAGGACGCTTTGCAATTGCTGCAGCGCCAGCCTGACCTGGTGATTGCCGCCCGCGAATTGCCCGGCGTCGACGGCCTGGACCTGCTGCGCACTGTGCGGCACAAGAGCCAGCGCAGGGCCACCCCCTTCATTCTGATCAGCGAGCGCAGTGACGCGGCCAGCGTGCGCGAAGCCGTGCCGCTGAGCCCCACGGCCTACCTGACCAAGCCATTGAACCTGGAATCGCTCAAGGAGCGCCTGCACGGCCTGTTGCTGGCAGTGGGGCAGCAAGTGTTCTGCGAAGTTCCAGCGTTGACCGCCGGTGTGCAGCTTGAGGCTTTCCTCGAGGAGCGCCGCCAGTATTCCGATGGCGGCCCGCTGATGGCCGACGTGCAGGTGGCGGTCAAGCGCGCCTTGAACGCTCAAGGCCTGAACTTGCGCCAGTTGGAAGAAGAGATTCGAACCGACCCGCAGATCACCGCGGTACTGATCGCGGCCGCCAACAGCGCCGCCCACCATCGTGATGCCCCGGCGCAGACGCTGCTGCAGGCCTTGCAGAAGCTGGGTGCTACCCAGAGCATGAACCTGATCCTGGGGCTGGCGCTCAAGCGCAGCGCGCGGTTGTCGGACCCGGAGTTGGCCCAGTACGCCGAACGGTTCTGGAGCGACTCCCTGCATGCGGCCGAATACGCCCGCACCCTGGCGCGCAACCTGGACGTGGACCAGGAGCGCTGTTACTGCGCAGGCCTGCTGCATTGCCTGGGCGACCTGGCGTTGCTGCGTGCCTTGCAGGAATGGCGGCTGGCTGGCGGTGTGCTGGTGCCGGGGCAGGTGGACAAGGCCTTGAAGGAGTTCGGCGCGGCGTTTGGGTCGGCCCTGCGTACTCGCTGGCGCTTGCCGCTGGAGCTGCGCGAGTTGATCGCGGCCATTTACCAGCTTGGGGGCGGTGTCTATAGCCGAGATACGCTGGCCATGAACCTGGCCGGGCAGTTGGCGCGGTTGCCGGCGGGGGCGAGTCTGGAGCCGATTGCCAATGGCAAGACGGCACGGCTATTGAAGATGGATTTGGCGGACCTCACGCGCCTGCGGCGCAGTTGAGTCGATGGTTTTGGTTTTCGGATATCAGCCAAGCACGATCTGGTTCTTGCCCTGGCGCTTGGCCTGATACATGGCCGCGTCGGCACGGGCGAACAGGCTGTCGAGGATCCCGTCCTCGTCGGTGCGCCCCGTCAGGCCCTGGCTGACGGTCACGCCATACACCTGCCCGTCATGGTTGAAGCTCAAGCGCTGAATCTCGCGCTGCAGGCGCTCGGCGATCTGTTGCGCCACCTCGGGGGAGCACCCCGGGAAGACCGCGGCGAATTCTTCACCGCCGATACGGCCGAACAGGTCACCCCGGCGCAACACCGCGCGGCCGGTCTCGGCAATGCGCTGCAGCACCACGTCACCTTCCTGGTGGCCATAGGTGTCATTGATCACTTTGAAGTCATCGATGTCCAGCAACAGGAATGAGATATCCAGGCCCGCGAGGCGTGCCTGCTCGAACTCCCGATGGGCGCATTCGAAAAAGTGGCGACGGTTGCTGCTCTGGGTCAGTACGTCGATGGTCGCAAGGCGTTGCAGTTCGCCTTCCAGGTGCTTCTTTTCAGTGATGTCCTCGGCGATGCCGACCACGATCACCCGCTGGTCCGGGCTGCTTTGCTGGCTGACAAAGCACTTGTCGCTGAGCCAGCGGATCTGGCCGTCGGCCCTGATGATGCGATATTCGCGGTCTTCCACCGCTCCTTTTTCCAGCACCTCGGCAAGGCTGCGCTCGGCGTAGTCCAGGTCATCGGGGTAAATGCTATCGCGCCACTCGTTGTAGTCGGCCAGCAACAGCCCGGCCGAGCGCCCGAAAATGCGCTCGTAGGCGGGGCTTACGTAGATCATGCGCTGGGCTTCCCAGTCAAAAGCCCACAACACCGCGTTGACGCTGACCAGCAACGAACTGAACAGCTGTTCACGTTCACTCAACCGCGCCACTTCACCCTGGGCATGCATCAGCGCCAGCAGCGTTTCGGCGGCGGCTGGCATCTGGGCAAAAGGTGGCGATTGCGGTTGCTTGTTGACCATCATCACGAATTCTCGAATGTCACGTTAGGCCGGGCATGAGCAGCTGGGTGCGTCAGGCCCGCCCGCGTTGGCGATCCATTCGTGAGATTAATATTTTGTAATGAAGTTCCAGTCGGCACGCCCTTCGCAAGGGCGCGCCGATGGACGGCGTCAGGCCAGGGCGGGGCGCAGCGAGTAGGTCTTGAGTTGGGCGGCGAAGTCGCGCAGTGACTGGATACCGCTGGCTTCGGCCTCGTGAATCCAGTCCTTCATGGCCGCCAGCATGTCGTGGCCGTTGGAGCTGGTACGCGCCCAGATCTGCTGCAGCGCCAGGCGCTTCTCGTAGATCACCTTCAGGGCCTGGCTGTGTTCGAGCATGGTCTGGATGCGCACATGATGGCGGTCGTCCAGCAGGCTGGTCTCACGCGACAGCAAACGCTTGGCGCGGCGGAACTGGTGGCGCACGGAGGCATCGACCCGCGCCAGCTCCTGGGTAACCAGAGGCGCGATCACCAGCTTGCGGTACTGAGCCATGATCTGGAAGCGGTTGTTGAGGATGGCCATGGCGGTGTCCATGTCCAGGTGGCCCTTGCCCTCTACACGGTGAGCAATGGGGGCTACCCGCTGTACCTTGGCCAGGCGCATGAACGCGAGGATGCGAATCCACATCCAGCCCATGTCGAATTCCCACTTGCGCACCGACAGCTTGGCCGAGTTGGGGTAGGTGTGGTGGTTGTTGTGCAGTTCTTCGCCGCCAATGATGATGCCCCAGGGCACCAGGTTGGTCGCCGCGTCACGGCATTCGAAGTTGCGGTAGCCCACGGCATGGCCCAGGCCATTGACCACGCCCGCGGCCCAGAAGGGGATCCACATCATCTGGATGGCCCACACGGTCAGGCCGATGGCGCCGAAGCAGGCCAGGTCGATGGCCAGCATCAGGAATACGCCGGCCAGGCGGTGGCGCGAGTACAGGTTGCGCTCGATCCAGTCTTCGGGGCAGTTCTTGCCATAGATGCGCAACGTTTCCGCGTTCTGCGCTTCGGCGCGGTACAGCTCGGCACCGCGGCTCAGAACGGTGCCCAGGCCCTTGACCACCGGGCTGTGGGGGTCGTCGGCGGTCTCGCATTTGGCGTGGTGCTTGCGGTGGATGGCGGTCCACTCACGGGTGTTCTGCGCCGTGGTCAGCCACAGCCAGAAGCGGAAGAAGTGCTTGAGCCCGGCGTTCAGTTCCAGCGAGCGGTGGGAGGAATAGCGGTGGAGGTAGATGGTGACGCTGACGATCGTCACGTGGGTCATCAACAGGGTGACCGCCACCAGTTGCCAGGCTGACAGGTCAAGAAAACCGTTGTACCACATAGGCTGCAGGGCCCTCGTTAAATAAAAAGTAACAGCAGAGAGCATTATCGGCATGCTGGCCGATAAAACCAGTGCGGGTTTTAGATAGGAGTCGCTGAATGTTTCTGCTTTATAATCCTCACCTTTTCGAGTGGGCTTGTTCGAACATATGCCTGGTTCCTCTCGCGGCGCCTTGCGGGCCGCCTTGCTTTACCTGTTGGCTTCGCTGGTCTGGCTGGTGCCGGTTGGTCAAATATTGAGCAGCCTTTTCGATGATTCGGCTCAGGCCCTGCGTTGGCAGCTGATCAACGGTTATGCGTGGGTGCTGGCGACCGCGGTACTCATCTTCCTGGCCCGGGCCCGGCTGCTGCGCTGTTTCGGCCTGGGCGACCAGGGGCGCATAGAACGCGAGCGCCTGCGCATGGCGGCGGCCGTGTTCGATAGCACCCTGGAAGGCGTGCTGGTGACCAACCGCCTGGGCAACATCGTGCACGTCAACCGTGCATTCATGGACATCACCGGTTACCACGAGGACGAAGTCCTGGGCCACAACCCCAGCAAGTTCAAGTCGGGGCGCCATGACGTGGCGTTCTACCGGCAGATCTTCCATACCCTCGACCACGAAGGGCGCTGGAGCGGCGAGATCTGGAACCGGCGCAAAAGCGGCGAGATCTACCCGCAGTGGCAGACGATCCGCGCCATTCACAACGACGCCGGCCACGTCAGCCACTATGTGGCAGTCTTTTCGGACATCAGCGCACTCAAGCGTTCCGAGCGTGAGCGAGCGCACCTGATCCAGCACGACCCGCTCACCGAGCTGCCCAACCGCCTGCTCTTCCACGACCGCGCCGAGCAGGCCCTGGCTGCGGCGCAGGCCAACAAGCGCGGCTGTGCCCTGTTGCTGCTGGACCTGGATCATTTCCAGAGCATCAATGACAGCCTCGGCCATGCGGTGGGCGACCAGCTGATCAAAGCGGTGGTGACCCGCCTGCAAAGCCTGATGAAAAACGGCATGACCCTGGCGCGCATGGGGGGCGACGAATTCGCCGTGCTGCTGGAGGACACGCCCCAGGTGGCGGACGCGGCGACGCTGGCCCAGGCGATCATCGACACCCTCAAGCAACCCTTCCTGGTAGACGGCCACACCCTGTTCATCAGCGCCAGCATCGGCATCAGCGTATTCCCAAGCGATGCCATCGGTGCTGAACAGCTGCTGCGCAATGCCGACTCCGCGCTGTTCAAGGCCAAGGGCAACGGCCGCGGTGGTTATGCTCTGTACACCGAAGAGCTCACCGCCCACGCCCAGCAACGAGTGGAAATGACCGCCGAGTTGCGCAGGGCCCTGGCCCAGGAAGAACTGCGGGTTTATTACCAGCCGGTACACGACCTGGCCAGCCGTCAGTTGGTCGGGGTGGAAGCACTGGTGCGCTGGATGCATCCCGAACGCGGACTGGTGCCGCCCGGCGATTTCATCCCGGTGGCCGAACGCAGTGGCCTGATCGCCGAAATCGATGCCTGGGTGATGACCCGCGCTTGCCAGCAGATGTGTGCGTGGCAGGCCGAGGGCCATCAGCTGGATTTCATCGCGGTGAACGTCTCCAGCCGCCTGTTCGGCCACCAGGACCTGTACCAGCAAGTGGCGCGGATTCTTGCCGACACCGGCCTGAACCCGGCGCGCCTGGAACTGGAAGTGACCGAGAGTGCGGTGATGGAGGATCCCGAATCAGCGTTGGAGCAGATGCACCGCTTGCGTGAACTGGGCCTGCGCCTGTCCATCGATGATTTCGGTACCGGTTACTCCTCGTTGCTGCGCTTGAAGCGGTTACCGGTGCAAAAGCTCAAGATCGACCAGGGCTTCGTGGCTGGCCTGCCTCTGGATGAAGACGATGCTGCCATCGTTCGGGTCATTATCGCCCTGGCCCGCAGCATGGGCATGCAGGTTCATGCCGAGGGCATCGAACAGCCTGAACAGGCGCAGTTCCTGATGAGCCACCAGTGTGAATTGGGCCAGGGCTACTGGTTCGGTCGCCCCATGCCTGCTGCCGAGCTGACCTGGCCACAGCCCCGGTAGTAACGGGCTCCTGGAAAAACGGTGTGAGCCTGGGCTGAGTATTCTTCTGGTTATATGGGCATTCTTAAATAGTATTTTTAAGTATAACCCGGCCTATCTACTATGGCGCTCAAGACACCTCTCACATCCAAGGAGCATGATCATGAGCGCATCTCTGCGTAGCGTCGACGGGCAGGACGAAGCAACCATTCTGCGCGAAATCCAGAGCGCGCTACGTGACCTGCGCTTTGGCGCGGTGGAAATCACCGTGCACAACGCCCAAGTGGTGCAGATCGAGCGCAAGGAAAAGTTTCGCCTGCAGAACCCGGGCAACAAGCCCAGCTGAGCCAACGCGCCAGCCATAAGAAAAGCCAACAGAAAAACTACAAAGTCATCCAGGAGCTTCACCATGTCTATCCGTCATTACGCTCTGGCGGCGCTCGCCAGCGCGCTGTTCGCAGGCTCTGCGGTCGCCAAGGACTACGAGCTGCTTAACGTTTCCTACGACCCGACGCGCGAGCTGTATCAGGATTACAACGCCGAGTTCGTGAACTTCTGGAAGAAGTCCCACCCCGACGACAAGGTCGACATCAAGCAGTCCCATGGCGGCTCGGGCAAGCAAGGCCGTGCAGTCATCGACGGCCTGCGTGCCGACGTGGTGACCCTGGCCCTGGCCGGCGACATCGATGAAATCGCCAAGCTGGGCAAGACCTTGCCGGAAAACTGGCAGACCAAGCTGCCGGACGCCAGCACCCCCTACACCTCGACCATCGTGTTCCTGGTGCGCAAGGGCAACCCCAAGGGCATCCACGACTGGAACGACCTGATCAAGGACGGCGTGTCGGTCATTACCCCGAACCCGAAAACCTCGGGCGGCGCGCGCTGGAACTTCCTGGCCGCCTGGGCCTACGGCCTGAAAGCCAACGGTGGTGACGAGGCCAAGGCCAAGCAGTACATCCAGACCTTGTTCAAGCACGTGCCGGTACTGGACACCGGTGCCCGCGGCTCGACCATTACCTTCGTCAACAACGGCCAGGGTGACGTGCTGCTGGCCTGGGAAAACGAAGCCTACCTGGCACTGAAGGAAGATGGCGGCAAGGACAAGTTCGATATCGTCGTGCCATCGGTGTCTATTCTGGCTGAACCGCCGGTGGCCGTGGTCGAGAAAAACGCCGAGAAGAAGGGCAACGCGGAAATCGCCGAGGCCTACCTCAAGCACCTGTACAGCAAGGAAGGCCAGGAAATCGCCGCCAAGAACTTCTACCGGCCACGGGACAAGGACGTAGCGGCGCAATACGCCAAGCAGTTCCAGGAAGTGAAGAGCCTGGCGACCATCGACAAGGACTTCGGCGGCTGGAAAACCGCACAGCCCAAATTCTTCAACGATGGCGGCGTGTTCGACCAAATCTACCAGGCACAGTAAAAGCAGCTGCAAGCTGCAAGTGGTTAGCTGCAAGAGGTCGGCTTCTGGCTTGAAGCTTGCCGCTTGCAGCTTGTAGGTGCTTCCAAACCAAGGACTCATATGTCGCGTCGTATCTCCCCCGTCATACCCGGCTTCGGGCTGACGCTGGGCTACACCGTCGTGTACCTCAGCCTGATTGTGCTCATCCCGCTGGCCGTCATGTTTGTCCACGCCGCCCAGCTGACGTTCGAACAGTTCTGGGCCATCATCAGTTCCCCGCGTACCCTGGCCGCGCTCAGGCTCAGCTTTGGTACCGCCCTGTGCGCGGCTATCATCAACGGCATCATCGGTACCCTGCTGGCCTGGGTGCTGGTGCGCTATACCTTCCCAGGGCGCAAGATCATCGATGCCATGATCGACCTGCCGTTCGCGCTGCCCACGGCGGTGGCCGGCATTGCCCTGACCGCGCTGTACACCCCCAACGGCCTGGTCGGGCAGTTCGCCGAGAGCCTGGGCTTCAAGATCGCCTATACCCCGCTGGGCATCACCCTGGCGCTGACGTTCGTCACCCTGCCGTTCGTGGTGCGCACGGTGCAGCCGGTACTGGCCGACATTCCGCGCGAAGTGGAAGAAGCTGCCGCGTGCCTGGGGGCCAAGCCGCTGCAGGTGTTTCGCTACATCCTGGCGCCTGCCTTGCTGCCCGCCTGGCTGACCGGCTTCGCCCTGGCGTTCGCCCGTGGCGTGGGTGAGTACGGCTCGGTGATTTTCATCGCCGGTAACATGCCGATGAAGACCGAGATCCTGCCGCTGCTGATCATGGTCAAGCTCGACCAGTACGACTACACCGGCGCCACCGCCATCGGCGTGATGATGCTGGTGGTTTCCTTCATTCTGTTGCTGCTGATCAACTTGCTGCAGCGGCGCATCGAAACCCCTTGAAGGAGGCGCTGAACATGTCTGCATCCACAACGCTCACCGCGTCCAGCGCCAACGCCGCCCGCCGGGGCAGCGCCCTGTCGCGCCGGGTGCTGATCGGCCTGGGCTGGCTGATCTTCTTTCTGTTCCTGCTGCTGCCGCTGTTCATCGTCGTGTCCCAGGGCCTGAGCAATGGCCTGGGGGCGTTCTTCACCGCGATCCTGGAGCCCGATGCCCTGTCGGCCCTGAAACTCACGGTGATCGCCGTGGTGATTTCGGTGCCGCTCAACGTGTTGTTCGGCGTCAGCGCCGCGTGGTGCGTGAGCAAATACTCGTTCCGCGGCAAAAGCGTGCTGGTGACCCTGATCGACCTGCCGTTCTCGGTGTCGCCGGTCATCGCCGGCCTGGTCTACGTGCTGATGTTCGGTGCCCAGGGCCTGTTCGGCCCATGGCTGGCCGACCATGACATCCAGATCGTCTTTGCCTTGCCGGGTATCGTGCTGGCGACCATCTTCGTCACGGTGCCGTTCGTGGCCCGGGAACTGATTCCGCTGATGCAGGAACAAGGCACCCAGGAAGAGGAGGCCGCCCGCCTGCTGGGCGCCAACGGCTGGCAGATGTTCTGGCACGTCACCGTGCCCAACATCAAATGGGGCCTGATCTACGGCGTGGTGCTGTGTACCGCGCGTGCCATGGGCGAGTTCGGCGCCGTGTCGGTGGTGTCCGGGCACATTCGTGGTGTCACCAACACCCTGCCGCTGCACGTCGAAATCCTCTACAACGAGTACAACCACGTCGCGGCCTTCGCGGTAGCGAGCCTGTTGCTGGTCATGGCGCTCTTCATCCTGCTGCTCAAGCAGTGGAGCGAGAACCGTATTAACCGCCTGCGCCATAGCGCTGCGGAGGAATAATTCATGTCGATCGAAGTTCGTAATGTCAGCAAGCGCTTCAATGCCTTCCAGGCCCTGAACTCCATCAATCTGGACATCCAGAGTGGCGAGTTGGTAGCCCTGCTGGGCCCCTCCGGGTGCGGCAAGACCACCCTGTTGCGCATCATCGCCGGCCTGGAAACCCCGGACCAGGGTAGCATCGTGTTCCATGGTGAAGACGTCTCGGGCACTGACGTGCGTGATCGCAACGTCGGTTTCGTGTTCCAGCACTACGCCCTGTTCCGCCACATGACGGTGTTCGACAACGTGGCGTTCGGCCTGCGCATGAAGCCCAAGGCCGAGCGCCCGAACGAAAGCCGCATCGCCGAGAAGGTCCATGAGCTGCTGAACATGGTGCAACTGGACTGGCTGGCCGACCGCTACCCCGAGCAACTGTCCGGCGGCCAGCGCCAGCGGATCGCCCTGGCGCGGGCCCTGGCGGTTGAGCCCAAGGTGCTGCTGCTGGATGAACCGTTCGGTGCCCTGGATGCCAAGGTGCGCAAGGAGCTGCGCCGTTGGCTGGCCCGCCTGCACGAGGACATCAACCTGACCTCGGTTTTCGTGACCCACGACCAGGAAGAAGCCATGGAGGTGGCCGACCGCATCGTGGTGATGAACAAGGGCGTGATCGAGCAGATCGGTTCACCGGGTGAAGTGTATGAGAACCCCGCCAGTGATTTCGTCTACCACTTCCTGGGCGACTCCAACCGCCTGCACCTGGGCGAAGACAACCACGTGCTGTTCCGCCCGCACGAAGTGTCGCTGTCGCGCTCGGAAGTGGAAGGCCATCACCCTGCTGAGGTCCGCGACATCCGCCCGTTGGGCGCCACCACGCGGGTCACCTTGAAAGTGGAAGGGCAGAGCGACCTGATCGAAGCCGAGGTGGTCAAGGACCACGACAGCCTGTCGGGCTTGGCCAAGGGTGAAACCCTGTTCTTCAAACCCAAGGTCTGGCAAAAGGCCCCGAACCTTTGACCGCACCCTTGTAGCCGGACGAAGCTAGGGAAAAGAGTAACGCGGTGCCTCTGTGATACCGCGTGGGTCTTTTCCCGAGCTTCGCCCGGTCCTACAGGGGTTGCAAGCGAGCTTCGATGTCGCGGTTCAGCCCCCGGCGCATTCCCAGCAGGAACGCCAGCTCTGCCACCACGAACAACGGCCCCACGATCAGCCCCATCACATCATCCACGAATGCCGGCTTGCGCCCCTCCCAGTAGTGGCCGACAAACTGGATAGCCCAGCCCACCACGAACAACCCCACTCCCGCGCCCAGCCACATGGCTGTGGCCTGCGCCGCCAGCACCGCCCCAAGCCATAGGCACAGCGCCAGCAGCACGCTCATGACCGCGCCCAGCGCTCGGTCCAGCCGCAGGTAAAACCACGCCGACGCCAGCGCCACGAACAGCGCCGGGCTTATCCACAGCCCCAGAAAATCTACCCCCGGCCGCGACAGCAGCACGGTGACCGCCACCACGATCAGCGGGATGCCGATGAAATGGCTGGCGATGTTGCGTGGGTCACGGTGGTAGGCCGCGTATTGGCTAAGGTGGTCGACGAGGTTTTTCATTGTTGTGTCCTCATTGGTGAAAGGGCTAGACCATGCGATCGCGGAACTGGCCCGGCGATAGCCCGGTCCAGCGCTTGAAGGCGCGGTTGAAACTGCTGGCGTCGGCGAAGCCCAGGCGGTAACCGATCTCGCTCAGGGCCAGCTCGGCTTCGCGCAGGTACGCCAGCGCCAGGTTCTGTCGGCTTTGGTCCAGCAAGGCGTCATAGCGGCAGCCTTCGTCGGCCAGATGGCGCTGCAGGCTGCGCAGGCTCAAGTGCATGGATTCGGCGATCTGGTCGGCCGAGGGCACGCCCTTGGGCAGGTGCAGTTCTATGGCATTGCGTACCCGGCGCTCCCAGGTCAGTGGGTGCAGCAGCTCCAGGGTCCGGTTGAGCACCGCTTCGTTGTGTTCGGCCAGCTCGGGGTTGGCGTCATCCAGGTGGCATTCAAAGTCGCAGCAGGCGAATTCCAGGCGGTTCTGCGCGGCGGCGAAATGGATGGGGGCGCGAAACACGGTGTGCCAGGGCGTCGGGTCCACGGGGGCGGGCCGCGTCAGCCATACGCCCAGGGGCGCATAATCGCGGCCCAGGCGGTTGCGGCAGGTGCGCACGTAGATGGCCGCGAAGGCGTCCATGGCTTCAGGCGCCGGTGGCGGGCTGTCGTGCGGCACTTCAAGGCAGAACACATACCGGCCATCCTCGCGGCTCAGGTGCGGCACCACCGCGTCGCTGACCACTTGGTGGTAGCGCACGATGCGTTCGAACACTTCACGCAGGTTTTCGCTGGCGACCAGCGCATAGCCCAGGGCGTGGAAGGTGGTGGGGCTGACATAGCGCGACACACGCAGGCCGATGGCCGGGTCGCCGCTGGCTTCCACCGCCAGGCGCCATAGCTGGGTGGTGGCCGACAATGGGTAGCGGGCCTTGGGGTCGTCCATGGTATGCAGGTCGAGCCCGGCCTTCTCGCACAGCGCGGCGCTGTCGAGTCCCAGGGCGTCCAGTTGCTTGCGCAAGGCGCGGGTCCAGCTGGCAAGCGAGGTCGGTTCAGGCATGGTCAATGGCGCCTGAGGTCAACAGGTTGGCGTCCACGGCTAGCGTCCTTTTGCTGTAGCTGCTGCACAGTGTGCTCATCAATAACAAGAGGATGGAAGCATGGACCGCACTTGTGCAAGCCCCGACAGACTGAATGCACAACAACGCAGTGCGCATATTCGCCAGGTGGTGATGGCCAAGGGCGATGAATTGCGTCGCCAGTACCCGATACTCAAGCATCAGGATGCCATCGGCGCCAGCATCCTGGCCTTCGCGCTGGCCGCCATGGTGGGCAGCGCGGCGCTCTATCTCAGCGGTTACATGGCGTGGTGGGCGTGCCTGTTGCTCAACGCCTTCTTCGCTTCGCTGACCCATGAACTGGAGCATGACCTGATTCACAGCATGTATTTTCGCAAGCAGCGGGTGGCGCATAACCTAATGCTGGCGCTGGTCTGGCTAGCGCGGCCCAGCACCATCAACCCTTGGATCCGCCGCCATCTGCACCTCAACCACCACAAAGTGTCGGGCACAGAGACCGACATGGAAGAGCGTGCCATCACCAACGGCGAGCCATGGGGGCTGGTCCGGCTGATGATGGTGGGCGATAACGTGATGTCGTCACTGATCCGCATGCTGCGGGCCAAGACCTGGGCGCACAAGTGGAGCATCCTCAAGCGTACCCTACGGGTCTACGCGCCGCTGGCGCTGATGAACTGGAGTGCCTGGTATGTGTTTCTGGGCTTTCACGCCGCCAACGGGGTGGCTTGGCTGCTGGGCACGCCCATCGAATGGTCGGCCAGCACCCTGGCGGTCATGCACTGGGTGGACATCGCGGTGGTGGTGATCGTCGGGCCGAACGTGTTGCGCACTTTCTGCCTGCATTTCGTCAGCTCGAACATGCATTACTACGGTGATGTAGAGCTGGGCAATGTGATGCAACAGACCCAGGTGCTCAATGCCTGGTGGCTGTGGCCATTGCAGGCGTTCTGCTTCAACTTCGGCAGCACCCATGGCATTCACCATTTTGTGGTGAAGGAGCCCTTCTACATTCGCCAGATGACCGCGCCGGTTGCGCACCGGGTGATGGCTGAGATGGGCGTACGCTTCAATGATTTCGGTACCTTTGGCCGGGCGAACCGCTTTACCCGGCAGCCCGCAGAGGCTCCCGTGGGCGCCAGTTCTGCGGCCTGATACACCGTGGTGCTCATTTCCCGAGCTTCGCCCGGTCCCACAGGGGGCGGGCGAGGCTCTCAGTCAGGTTGGAACGGGGACTGGCTCAGCACCACCCCGGTCTCCTCGACATATTTCTGCCATTCCCCGATCAACGCCGCCAGTTTGTCCGGGCGGCTGGCCGCCAGGTCGTGGATCTCGCCACGGTCCTGGCTCAGGTCGTAGAGCTGCCAGGTAGCAGGCCCCACCGGCCCTGGAATCCAGACGGCCTTCCAGTCCCCCTGGCGAATGGCCCGCTGGCCAAACAGCTCCCACCCCGTCACGGTCTTGTCGTCATGCACCGTGGCGGTTTCGCCGGACAAGTACCCCAGCCACGAACGCCCCCGCACTGGCGCCACCTCACGCCCCCGCCAGCGCTTGCCGGGGTGGCGCACGCCCGCCAGGTCGAGAATGGTCGGGGTCACGTCCATCACCGTGCCGAAGCCATGGCCTATCTGCCCTTGGCGGGCCAGCGCCGGGTAATGGATGAGCGCCGGCACGCGGATGCCGCCTTCGGTGGTGAAGGCCTTGAACAGCCGCGACGGCGCGGTGGCGGCCTGAGCCCAGCCTGGCCCATACCAGACGTAGGAGTTGGCCCGGCCGATATTGTCCAGGCTGTTGTCGTAGTGGGTGTCCAGGTAGCTCATCAGCTCTGGACCGAAGGTCGGGAAGGCTTCCAGCAACGCGCCTTCAGCGCCGTTGTCGGACAGGAACAGGATGAAGGTGTTGTCCAGCTGGCCCTGCTGGCGCAGGTACTCCACGACCCGGCCAATGTTCCAGTCCATGCGTTCGACCATGGCGGCGTACACCTCCATGGCCCGGGCGGAGGCCTGGCGCTGGCTGTCATCGAGCTTGTCCCACTCGGCGTTCAATTCCAGCAACGGGTGCGCCTCGGTGTTCTCGTCGATCAGGCCCAGCTCCCGCAGCCGGACCAGGCGTTCCTGGCGCAGGGCGTGGGGCCCGGCATCGTAGCGGCCCTTGTATTTGGCCACCAGGTCGGCCGGGGCCTGCAGCGGCCAGTGCGGCGCCGAGAAGGGCAGGTAGGCGAAGAAGGGGCGGCTCTGGTCACGTTCCTTCAGGTACTGCAGCAGCTTGTCGCCGAAGGCGTCGGAGGAATAGAAGTCCGCGGGCAGTTCGTCCACGAAGGTATCGTCCTCGATGTACAGCGCCGGCGTGGCCTTGAGCAGGCCAGGGGTGGTGTCGTCGAAGGTGGGCTCGAAGCCGTAGTGGTTGGCAGCACCGGGCAGCAGCGAGAACGAACGCTCGAAGCCGCGGGCGTGGGGGGCCAGCTCGGCCGTCAGGCCCAGGTGCCATTTACCGCTCATCAGCGTCTGGTAGCCCGCTTCACGCAGCAGTTCCGGCAGCGCTACCACCCGGTCGTTGAGGTAGCCCTCGTAGCCCGGCTTGCCGATCAGCTCGGGTGTCAGCGCCTCGGCCATGGTGCCGATGCCGGCGATGTGGTGGTCGGTACCGGTGAGCAGCATCGAGCGTGTGGGCGAACACGTGGGTGCAGTGTGAAAGTCGGTCAGGCGCAGCCCGGCCAGGGCCAGTTTGTCCAGGTGGGGTGTGGCGATTTCGCTGCCAAAGGCGCCGATGTCGGAAAAACCGAGGTCGTCGGCCAGGATCACGAGAAAATTGGGACGTTGGGGCATCAGGCAGGTACCTCTGCTCAGCAGGCGATAAAGGCCGGGTGCAGATCGCGGATCTGCTCGGGCTGGGGCGCGACGTAGTGCCCGTCGCTGGTCAATTCATGCAGCAGTTCTTCGCGCAGTTGGTGGAAGTCGAAACTGCTGCGCTGGCGCGGGTGCGGCAAGTCGATGTCCACCACGCGCTTGATGCGCCCCGGTCGGGGTTCCATGACCACCACGCGGTCGGCCAGGAAGATGGCTTCTTCCACGTCGTGGGTCACCAGCACCGTGGTGATGTGCGCCCGTTCGCGAATGGCCAGCAGCTCGTCCTGCATCTGCTGCCGGGTAAGGGCGTCGAGGGCGCCAAAGGGTTCGTCCAGCAGCAGGATCCGCGGGCTCGCCACCAGGCCGCGCGCGATGGCCACCCGCTGAGCCATGCCGCCGGAGAGCTGGTGCGGGTAGGCGCGGGTGAAATCCTTCAGGCCTACCAGGTCGATGAAGTCATGCACCCGGCGCTGGCGCTGCTCGTTGCTCAGGGGCTCGTTGACCAGGCCCAGGCCGATGTTTTCTTCCACGGTCAGCCAGGGGAACAGGCGGTGCTCCTGAAAGACGATGCCACGCTCGCTGCCGATGCCGGTCACGGCCTTGCCGTCGACTTGAATCTCGCCGCGAAAATCGGTGTCCAGGCCGATCAACAGGCGCAGCAGGGTCGACTTGCCGCAACCGCTGGAGCCGACGATGGCGACGAACTCGCCCTCGGCGATCTGCAGGTTGAATTCACGAATGGCTTCCAGGTTGCCGCCGTCCACTTCGAACAGTTTGCCGACGTGGTTGAAGCTGACGATAGGGTGGGTCAGTGCGTTCATGCGTGTCTCCAGCGCGTGGCGCGCGCTTCGATGCGTTGTCCGAGGGCGTTGAGCAAAGCGCCGGTGAGGCCGACCAGGAGCATGCCGCTCATGATCAGGTCCATGCGCATCAACTGCTGCGCGCCGATCATCAGGCTGGCGATGCCGCCGTTGGAGGGCATGAAATACTCCGCGCCGATGGTACCCAGCCAGGCGTAGATCAGGCTCAGGCGCAAACCGGCGAAAATACCTGGGGCGGCGCCCGGCAAGACCAGGCGGCGCAGGCGTTGCCACAGGTTCAGGCGCAGCACCCGGGCTGCCTCGGCCAATTGCGGCGACAGGTTGGCGACGCTGCGGTGGGTGGCGATGAAGAGCGGGAAAAACGCCGCCAGCGCAACGAATACCCATTTGGCCGGTTCCCCCAGGCCAAACCACGCGGTGATCAGTGGCACCCAGGCGAAGATGGCGATCTGGCGCAGCGCCGCGAGGCTCGGGCCCAGCACCCGGTCAGCCGGCTTCCACAGGCCCAGCAACAGGCCCAGGCCAAACCCCAGCCCACCGCCCAGCAGCAGGCCGCCGACGGTGCGGCCCAGGCTCAAGCCCATGGCGGTCAGCAACGAGCCGTCCAGCAACCCGGCCCAGGTGGTGCGCAGCACGGCCAGGGGCGAAGCGAGGATATTGGCATCCACCCACTGCAGCTGGCTGGCGAGCTGCCACAGCACCAGCAGCGCCAGGGGCAACAGCCAGGGTGTCAGGCGGTCCAGGCCTCGGGCGCGACGGTTGCGGGGCAGGGCGGCGGTGGCGGCATGGGGCCAGTGCACAAGCTTGCTGTCGGCCAGGGCGATGCCCTTGTCCATGGTCACGCCGATGACGCCGATGACCACTACGCACACGAAGACGATATCGAGCATGAACAACTGCCGCGCCCACACCATCAGGTAACCGATGCCTTCGCTGGACGCCAGCAGTTCCACCGCCAGCAGCGAAGACCAGCCCGCCCCCAGTGCCAGGCGTACGCCGGCCATGAACGACGGCAAGGCCGCTGGCAGTACCAGGCGGCGCACCAGCAGGTGTGGCGGCAGCCGCAGCACGGCGGCGGCCTCGCGCAGCTTGGGTTGGGCGTCTCTTACACCTACCAGGGTGTGCAGGGTGACGGGCACCACGATGGCCTTGATCAGCACCACCAGCTTAAGCAGTTCGCCGATGCCGAAGAACACCATGAACAGAGGAATCCAGGCCAGGGTGGGGACCTGCGCCAGGGCCGTGAAAGTGGGTAGCACCAGGCGTTCGGCACGCCGGCTGAAGCCCAGCCAGGCGCCCAGTACCGCACCGCTGCCGATACCGGCGAGCAGGCCCCAGAACAGCCGCTGCAGGCTGATCCACAGGTTGCTCGGCAAGTCACCGGTGGCCAGTTCCAGGGTGCTCTGCCAGACCAGCGACGGCGCTGGCAGGATCTGTTCGCTCATCCAGTGGTTGCGGCTGGCCAACCACCACAGCGCGAAGAGCGCCGCGGGCAGGTAGAAGGCTTGCAGCCGTTGCCAGGGCGAGGGCCCGGCCCGCCGCTTGGCGGCCGCGGGCTTGGCCAGGGGCAGGCTGAGGAGGGAATCACGGGCCATGTCAGACCTCCGTTGTCGGCTACTGCTTAAGGCTATTTGTATATTCTTATTGGATCTAGCAAAAATAGAAGTGATTCAATAAAGAGATAAGAGGTGCCATTTAAGGCCTCTGCGCGCTCGGCATCCAATGCATTTGAAGAATATTTTCGATGCGCGCCATGCATGATCTGAGCGCAAGGCCTGTTTTGCCTGCTTATTCTTTTTAGTGACTAAAATGTGAATTTATAGTATTTAATTAAATACTGAGGTATGTGCCTGACTGTGCGCCATCCGTGATCAGCCAAGAGCGCCCGCCATGAAAAAAAACCTAACTCGCCTAGCCCGTCTTGTTGCGTTGCCAGCGCTGCTGGCCTGCCTGCCACTGGCTGCCCATGCCGACGCGGTCAAGGAAATTCGCATCGCCGTGCCTGACCTCAGCGCAGGTACTGAACACAGCGGTGGCGGGGTGGTTGATGTGCTGCGCCAGCAACAGGCGTTCGAAAAAGCCTTCGCCGCCGATGGCATCCATATCCAGTGGCAATTTTTCAAAGGGGCGGGCCCGGTCATCAACGAGGCTTTCGCCAACGGCCAGGTAGACTTCGCCTATTTGGGTGACCTGGCGGCCATCATCGGCAAGTCCAATGGCCTGGATACCCGCCTGCTCAGTGCGACTGCCCGGGGCATCAAGCAATACCTGGCCGTGCAACCGGGGTCGGGCATCAAGACCCTGCAAGACCTCAAGGGCAAGCGCGTAGGGCTGTTCCGTGGCACCGCCAGCCAGCTCTCGTTCGATGCCGCGCTGGCCAGCCAAGGCTTGAGCGAGAAGGATTTCAAGATCGTCAACCTGGACTACAGCGCGGCCCAGTCGGCCCTGGCGGCCAAGCAGATCGATGCCACCTGGGGTCTGCTCAATACAATCGTGCTGCAACAGCGCGGGTTGGCGGATATCCCGCTCAATACCCGCGACCTGGGCGGCGCGGGTAGCATCCAGAGTGTGCTGGTGGGCAATGGCGCGTTTGTCGACGCCCACCCCGATATCGTCGCGCGGCTGATCAAGGCCCAGGACAGTGCGGTGCAATGGTTGACCCAGGACGGCAACAAGGACGCTTACGTACAGTTGGTTTCCAAGCAGGCCAGCTACCCGCCAGCGCTGGTGGCCCAGGACCTGCAGGCCGACAAGCTCAGCGAAGTGTTCCCGGCGACGCTGGATCCGCAGTTCCTTGGCAAGTTGCAATCCTCCGTGGACCTGGCGGCCCAGGAGCGCCTGATTCGCAAACCGTTCAAGGTGGCTGACTGGGTAGCCCGCTAACCCGGGACTGCCGCATGCGGGGGGGCCGGTGCTGCGCGGCGTTCGTGACGCGGCCAGGTCCGCTGTTACACGGGTTTCAACGGGCGCGTCGGACGTGGCACACCGGGGGGCTGTAGCGTCAGCCCGCCTTGGCGGCGGGCTGGGCATCGATCTCGACGATGGTGTCGATCATCGCCCGCGCCGCCGGTGACAGCCGGTACCCCATGCGGCTGACGATGCCGCAGCGGGCACTGAGGCTTTCCAGGTTCTGGGGCAGGTTGCGCCAGTGCAGCCGGCCCAGTTGCAGGTTCCTGGCGTTCTCTTCGAAGCTCTCTTCGGTCGTCAGGCCGATGGCATCGGAGTCCAGCACGATCTTGACCAGCGCTGGCACGTGCTCAGTCTGGATATGCGGGCTGAAATCGGTCTTGCCGCTGAGGTTGGCGAGTAGCTTGCGCACGCCGGGCGGGATCAGTGCCGCGGCCAATGGGTAGTCGAACAGGTCGTTGGTCGACAGGCTTTCCTTGCCCAGCAAGGGGTGCCCCGGCCGGCAAAAGAATACCCCACGCTTGGGGGTCAGTTCCTGCGTCTGAAAATTGGGGTCGGCCTCGAAGTGGCGGATGTCGGCGATGAAGAACTCGATCTCCTCGCGGCTCAGTGCACGGCTGAGTTTCTCCCAGTTGTTCACCTCGAAGTAAGTACGCACCTTGGGGTGTGCGCGCACGAAGCTCGACACTGCCTCGGGCACCAACCGCACCGCCGGCGCCGGGCCGCAGCCAAAGCGCAATTCACCGGCATCGAGCTTGGTCATCTGCGTGACTTCGCTGGCCAGCAGCGCCGCGCCCTGCACCAGGCTCAAGGCATGCTGCAATACCACCATGCCTTCGGGCGTGGGCCGCAGGTCCTTGTTGGCGCGGTCCACCAGCACGCAGCCGAACTCCTGCTCCAGGCCTTGAATGCTGCGGCTGAAGGCTGGCTGGGTGATGCCCATGGCGTCGGCGGCACGGACGAAACTGCGGTGTTCGTTGAGCGCGATGAAGTACCGCAGTTGGCGCAGGTCCATATGCATTCCCGGCATCTGAAAAATAGGGCGAAGGTATTGGTACAGCGGGTGGGTGAAGGTTTTAAATGGAAGCTCTTATTCCGTCAACGAAGCGTTGGTGATTTATCTAGAACCAATTCTTCTATGCATAGAAAGATGAGGAGCTGACCATGAGCAATGCCACTCTCGCTGCAAACGCCACCGCCGTGGCGCTGGATATCCACCCGGTGGCCGGCCGTATCGGTGCCGAAATCCGCGGTATCACCCTGGGCGCCGACCTGGACGCGGCCACTGTGGCCGCCATTCAGGCCGCGCTGGTGCAGTACAAGGTGATCTTTTTCCGTGGCCAGACTCACCTGGATGACCAGAGCCAGGAAGCCTTCGCCCACTTGCTCGGCGAGCCGATCGCCCATCCCACCGTGCCGGTACGTGACGGCACCCGTTACCTGATGCAGCTCAGCGGCGCCGATGGCCAGCGGGCCAACTCGTGGCACACCGACGTGACCTTCGTGGACGCTTATCCGAAGGCTTCCATCCTGCGCTCTGTCATCGCCCCTGCTTCAGGTGGCGACACCGTATGGGCCAACACCGCGGCCGCCTACAACGAGCTGCCAGCCCCCCTGCAGGAGTTGGCGGACAAGCTCTGGGCGGTGCACAGCAATGAATACGACTACGCCGCGGCCAAGCCGGACGTGTCAGCCGAAAAACTGGAAAACTACCGCAAGGTCTTTACCTCGACCGTGTTCGAGACGGAGCACCCGGTGGTGCGCGTACACCCCGTCAGCGGCGAAAAAACCCTGCTGCTCGGCCATTTCGTCAAGCGTATCAAGGGCTACTCGGCCAGCGATTCGGCGCACCTGTTCGCGGTGCTGCAAAGCCACGTGGTACGCCTGGAAAACACCGTGCGCTGGCGCTGGGCCGCGGGTGATGTGGCCATCTGGGACAATCGCGCTACCCAGCACTATGCGGTGGACGACTATGGCACCCAGGAGCGCATCGTGCGCCGGGTGACCTTGCAGGGCGAAGTGCCGGTGGGTGTCGCCGGGCAACGCAGCGTGACCACCCGCGGCCTGTAGAGCGCCTGTACGGCGTCTGTCACCAGACGCCGATCGGCACCAGTTTTTCGGTTTCCGGCTCGCCATAGCGGAAGCGCCGGCCGCGGATGTCGATCTCCTGGTTGCTGATGGTGGTGCGGCGTTTCAGGCCGCGCAGCCAATCGAACAGGTAGCCCTGGTGTTGCTCGCGGACCGCGGCGAACGCCGGGTCGGTGCCCAGGTCGCGCAGCTCCTGAGGGTCTTCCTGCAGGTCGAATAGCTGCGGCCGGTAACCGTCGTAAGCCAGGTACTTGTAGCGTTCGCTGCGCACCATGTACATGCGGCAGCGGTCGATCGCCTGGCCCAGGCGCTCGCGGGCGGGTGCCTGGAACGCATAGTCATACTCGGCCACGGCGAAATCACGCCAGGCTGGTTGCTGGCCATGCAACAGCGGGATCAGCGAACGCCCTTCCAGGCGGTGGTCGGCGGCTGGCAAGCCCAGCGCGTCGAGGAAGGTGGGCAGGGCATCGATGGTCTCGGCCAGGTGTTCGTCCACCGTGCCACGGGTCACGTCGGCCTGCGGGCGGGGGTCACGCACGATCAATGGCACCCCTACCGCCGGTTCCAGCAAGAACTCCTTTTCGCCCAGGAAGTGGTCGCCCAGGTAGTCACCATGGTCACTGGTGAACACGATCAGGGTGTCGTCCCAGCGGCCGTTGCTTTGCATGAAGTCGAACAGGCGCCCCAATTGGTCATCTACCTGCTTGATCAGGCCCATGTAGGTAGGGATCACGTTCAGGCGCACTTCTTCGCGGGAGAAATTCAGGCTCTCCTCGTGCTGGCGGAAGGCGTTGTACACCGGGTGATCGTTTTCAGCTCCCGGGGCGGGGCGCACGGCTGGCAGCACCTGGTCTTTGCTGTACAGGGCGTGGTAGGGCGCTGGCGCTATGTAGGGCCAGTGCGGTTTGATGTACGAGAGGTGCAGGCACCAGGGTTGGTCGCCCTGCTCGCCGATGAAGTCGATGGCGCGGTCGGTGGTATAGACCGTTTCCGAATGCTCTTCGGGAATGCGTGCCGGCAGGTGGGAATTGCGCATTTTCCAGCCGCTGAGGATTTCGCCGTTGGCGCCTTCGGCGGCGTTGGCCCAGTCGTGCCACGGGTTGCGCCCTTCGAAGCCCAGGCCACGCAAGTGGTGGGTGTAGGGCGAGCCTTCGCGTTTGCTGTCGAAGATCGGGTCGTCGGGGAACAGGCCGTCGTGGCGGAAATAAGCCTCGAAGCCCACTTCATTCAACTGCTCGGCTTCGCTGCTGTCCGGCGCCATGGCCAGGCGCTGCTGGGCATCGGTATTGGGCGTGGCGTGGGTTTTTCCCACAAGTGCGGTGCGGATGCCAGCCGGGCGCAGGTAGTCGCCGATGGTCAGTTCGTCCAGCGGCAGGGGAACGGCGTTCCAGGCCACCTGGTGGCTGCTGACGTAACGGCCGGTGTACGCCGACATGCGCGACGGTCCACAGATGGTGCCCTGTGTGTAGGCGCGGCTGAAACGCACGCCGGCAGCGGCCAGGCGGTCGATGTTGGGGGTATGCAGGTGCGGGTGGCCGTAGCACGACAGGTAGTCGCGGCGCAGCTGGTCGCACATGATGTACAGCACGTTCTTGATGGCGGTCATGGGAATACCTGGGGGTCAGAGGGCTTTGCCATTGGCGTCGAAGGCGGGCCACAGGGTGCCGAGCTTGAGCTGTTCGATAGCGGCGTCGACGAAGCGGGGCTCTACCCAGTCGGCGGCATTGAAGGGGCGGCGCACCAGGCCCAGGGCCTTGGCCTGGTCGACACTGTCCTGCAGGCTGGCGCGCAGGAATGGGTCGATGCGAGGCGATTCGCGGAAGGCCAGGTTATCGCCCTTGGCCTCCTGTTCGAACAGCGCGGCGGGGATGGCGCTTTGCTCAGCCATCTGCTGGTTGTAGGCCGGCTGGTTCTGGGTGTCGGTCAACCACGCGGCGTTCTTCACCAGCACGGTGACCAGGCGCTGGGTCAGGTCGGGGTGCTGGTCGATGAAGGCCTGGGTGGCGACCAGCCCGGCCTGAGTGGTCGCCAGCGGTGGCAGTTGCTTGGTGCTCATTGGGAACTGGATGCCTTTCGGGCCCAGGGCGAGGATGCCCATGCCTGACCAGGTGGCGTCGATCTGCCCGCTGGCCAGGGCGGCGCGCGCCGCGCTCCAGTCCAGGCTGATGATCTGCAGGTCATGTTCCTTCAGGCCCTGGCTTTGCAGTGCACGGCCGAACGACAGCTGGTCAGCGGTGCCTCGGTAGACCGCCACGCGCTTGCCCTTGAGGTCGGCCAGGCTGTGGACGTTCGAATTCGCGCTCGTGGCCAAGTACATGTTGTTGCCCCGTGCGCCTAGCAGCAGGCGGGTAGGCAGGCCGCTGGAGCGGCCGATGATCGCGGCCAGGTCGCCGAGCCAGGCGAAGTCCAGTTGCTGATTGGCCAGCGCTTCGTTGACGGCCGGGCCGGCGCCTTTGAAGAAGTGCCACTCGACCTTCACGCCGTCGGCGGCGAATTCCTTTTCCAACTGCTGCTGGATATGCGCGATACCTACCGGCCCGGCAATGAACGGCGTGGTGCCGGCGCCCTGGTCGGGCGAGCCAATGCGAATGGTCACCGGGTCCGCTGCGTGGGCCTGGCCGAGCAGGGCGGCCAGCACTAGGCCAAGCAAGGGTCTGAAGCGTTTTCTCATGGGCCTTCCTGTTTGCGCAAGTCACTGGAAATGCAGACTATTTCGCGTTCAGGCAGGGGTATTCGGCAAGCGCATTCCTTGAATACTTTGTATGCGCCGAATGCATACATGCTCGCAGCCGCTGTCGAGGTTGCAACCGCGGTGGGTTACACCGCCAGGTTGTGAATGTCGTAGCCCGCCGCGGGCTCATCCTCTTCATCCACCCGCTTGATCTCTTCGATCATGGCCTCGGCCAGCGGCGACAGCCGATAGCCCGCGCGGCTGACGATGCCGTAGCGGGTGTAGAGCTCTTCGCGCTGTTCATCAAGCCCTTCGACGCGCAGGCGCACCAGTTCTCCCCGGGCGCCATGGCCACCGTCGCGGTAGGTGCCGCTGATGCCAATGGCGTCCGAGCGCAGCACCACGTTCAGCAAGGCAAAACTGCTTTCGCACTCCACGTTGGGGCTGAAATCCGGCCGGCCGCTGAGGTCGGCCAGCACTTTGCGCAGGTTCGGGGGGCGTACGGTAGCGGCCATCGGGTAGCTGAGCAACTGCTCGGCGCTGACCCATTCCTGCTGCGCCAGCGGGTGCCCGACCCGGCAACAGAAATGCCAGCGGCGCGGGCGCAGCCGGTGCGTGCGGTACTCGGGGTCGGCTTCGAACTGGCGGGTATCGGCAACGAAGAACTCGAACTCTTCGCTCAGCAGGCGCTTGCTCAGGCTGTGCCAGTCATCGATATGAAACTGCACACGCGCTTTCGGATAACGACCGATGAAGCTGCCCACGGCGGCGGGTACCAGCCCCGAGGCGGGAGCGGGGCCGCAGCCAAAGCGCAGTTCGCCGGCTTCCAGGCCGTTGAATTGGCTTATTTCGTTGCTCAGTTGTCGCGCACCGCTGACCAGTCGGCGCGCGTGTTCGAGCACTACCTGGCCTTGTTTGGTAGGCGGCAGGTCCTTGCGCCCGCGGTCCACCAACTGGCAGCCGACGCTGTGTTCCAGTGCCTGGATGCTGCGGCTGAAGGCCGACTGCGAAAGGTTCACCGCCACGGCGGCGGCGACGAAGCTGCGGTGTTCGGCGAGAGCGATCAGGTGGCGAAGTTGGCGCAGGTCTATATGCATTTTTCACATTGAAAGTATCGGGCAAATGCATTTGCTATGCATCCGGTGCACTCCTTATAAAGGCAATCACTTATGCAGTAAATCTCTAGAAAAACATATGAAAATAACTGAAGGGAATATGCGTAGTGACGAGCCCAGCGAAGGCCGTCCGCCAGTTCCCTCACCCAGGAGCCGTTCATGAGTCGTCAGTCACCTTCTGCTGTCCCTACTTCCGCGAGGCGCCTCAAGCGCCTGCCGCTGGCCTTGCTGTTGGCCGGCAGCGCCAGCTTTTCCCTGGCCCATGCGGCTGACGACGTGACCCCGACCAGTGGGACGGCCCCCGTCGCTCAGGACGACGGTGCCCACCTCAAGACCGTGACCGTGACCGCGCGACGCCGTGAAGAAAGCGCGCAGGATGTGCCCACCCCCATCAGCACCCTCGACGGCAGCACCCTGGAAAGCCAGCACGTGTACCGCATCCAGGACCTTCAGCAACTGGTGCCCAGCGTCAACGTAGCGTTCATGCACGCGCGCCAGTCCAGCGTGTCGATCCGCGGGCTGGGCAACAACCCGGCCAGCGATGGCCTGGAAGGCAGCGTCGGCCTGTACATCGACAACGTGTACCTGGGCCGCCCCGGCATGGCCGTGTTCGACTTGATGGACATCGACCAGCTGGCGGTATTGCGCGGCCCGCAAGGCACGCTGTTCGGCAAGAACACCACGGCGGGGGTGATCAATATCACCACTCGCGCGCCTAGCTTCACCCCTGAGCGCACCATCGAAAGCTCGGTGGGCCAGCACGGCTATGTGCAGACCAAGGGCACTATTTCCGGCCCCATCACCGACGAACTGGCCGGGCGCCTCTCGGTGTACCGCAGCGACAGCGGCGGCACCATCACCAACGAGGAAAACGGCCACAAGCTGGGCGGTGGCGAGCGCGACGGCCTGCGTGGGCAATTGCTGTTCAAGCCCAACGAAGACTTCAGCCTGCGCGCCATCGTCGACTACAACGAGGAAGACTCCAGCTCGGGTACCCGCACGCTGTTCAGCACCGGGCCGACGGTCAATGGCGTCAACCTCTACGAGACCCGGGCCGCAGCGGCCGGGGCTACCCTGGTCAACCCTGGTTCGCGCAAGGTCAACCTGGACAACAGCCAGCACGTGACCGTGCACCAGGGTGGCGGCTCGGTGGAAGCCAACTGGAAGTTGCCGAGTGATTTCACCCTGACGTCCATCAGTTCCTACCGCTTCTGGAACTTCACCCCGCGCAACGACGACGGTCTGAACGTGCCGGCGTCCTACAACGCTGGCGTGTCGGTGGAGGACAAGCAGTGGTCTCAGGAATTCCGCCTGGCATCGCCCACTGGCGGCCCGTTCGACTATGTGCTGGGTGCCTACTATTTCGGTTCCAAGACCGACAACAAGTCGTTCTCGTATTACGGCCCGCAGGCTGATATCTGGAACGGTACGGCCACCGGCGCGCTGGCCAACGTGACGAGCATTGGCCGCGGCCACATCGACACCGACAGCTTCGCGCTGTTCGCTCAGGGCACTTGGCACCTCACGCCCAAGCTGGACCTGACCGCCGGCATCCGTGGCACCTATGAAGAGAAGAGCGCCACGGTAGAGCGCGATGCTCCCGTGGGCGGTGCCGCCGTGACCGGCGCCGCGGCCACGCAGCGCAATGCCCGTGCTGGCGCTTACAACTCCGGAGACTTGAGCCTTTACAGCGCCAGCCCCTCGGGCATGGTCAACCTCAGCTATCACTTTACCGACGACGTGATGGGCTACGCCACCCTGTCCCACGGCGAGAAATCCGGCGGCGTCAACCTGGCGGTCGGCAGCGCCCCCACGGCGGGTGCCGACTCCCTGCTGATCGGTTCCGAACGCGCCAATGATGCCGAACTGGGGGTCAAGAGCACTCTGTGGGATCGCCGTCTGCTGCTCAACGCCAACCTGTTCTGGACCACGGTCAACGGTTACCAGGCCAACGCCTACGACTCGAGTAACCGCGTGTCCTACCTGACCAACGCCGGCACCGTGCGCTCCCGCGGCCTGGAACTCGACGGCACGGTTATCCCGGTCAAGGGCCTGACTCTTAACTTCAACGGTACCTACAACGACGTTCGGTACATGTCGTACAAGGATGCCCCGTGCGCGCCTGAAGTCAGTGAACAGGCCGGTGCGCCGGCCTCCTGCAGCCTGTCCGGCCATCAGGTGGTCGGTGCCTCCAAATATGTGTTCAACACCAACGGTGAATACAAGTGGAACTGGGATAACGGCCTGGAAGAGTACGTCACCGGCAGCTACTCGTACCGCTCCCACGCTGTGGGCACCTTGGAAGATTCCGCCTCCGCGCAAATCCCGGGTTATAGCCTGGTCAACCTCAGCACCGGCTTTCGCGGCAACCTCGGCCAGGGCCAATGGGACGTTTCGCTGTGGCTGAAGAACGCCTTCGACAAGACCTATTACACCACCCTGTGGAACGAGAGCAACGGCGGCTACAGCGGCGTGCTCGGCGACCCGCGCACCCTGGGCGTGACCGCCCGCTATGACTTCTGACAACAACAAGGAGCGTAATCATGAAAGCGTTCAAGGCAACCCTGCTCGCCAGCGCCGTGCTGGCCTGCGCCGCTCACGCCGCGCCCAGCGTGTACCCCACCGGCGTGACCCGGTACGACCCGGCCAAGGCTTACAACCAATACGTGATCTTCGCAGGCGCCGACAAGCAGACGCACCTCATCGACATGGACGGCAATGAGGTCAAGAACTGGCCGTACAACGGTTTTCCCTCGGCCATCATCGACCCGAAACTGGTGGGTGGCGAGCGCGGCCATGTACTGCTGCAACTTTCCGAGAAGGCGCCCGGGCCGCTGGGTGCGGCGGGCAATGGCCTGGCCAACCAGAGCGTCGGTGAACTGGACTGGAGCGGCAAGGTGGTATGGCAGTGGGGCGACAAGGCCCCTGGTGGTGCCGCCCAGCAACACCACGACCAGCGTCGCCTGAGCAACGGCAACACCCTGGTGCTGGCCAACAAGGTGCACAAGGTGGCCGGCTTCAAGGTGCCGGAACTGATCGATGACGTGGTCTACGAGGTCGACCCCCAGGGCCAGGTGAAATGGCAATGGCTGGCCAGTGACCACCTGACCGAGTTCGGCTTCACCCCGGCCCAGTTGAAGCTGGTGCACGCTACCGACAACCCCGACTACCTGCACATCAATAACCTGAGTGTGGTGGGGCCGAACAAATGGTTCGATGCCGGCGACAAGCGCTTTGCGCCGGACAACCTGCTGCTGGATTCTCGCAACTCCAACTTCATCGCCATCATCGACAAGACCAGCGGCAAAGTGGTGTGGCACCTGGGGCCGAACCTGCCGACCATCAACCCCAAGACGGCCCAGCAGGTGCCGCGCCCACTGGACCAGTTCGTTGGCCAGCATGATGTGCACATCATCCCGGCCGGCTTGCCGGGCGCGGGCAACCTGCTGGTGTTCGACAACCAGGGCACGGCTGGCTACCCCTCGGCGCCGCTGGGGCTGACCCCTGGTTCGCGAGTGCTGGAGGTCGACCCGATCAAGCAGCAAGTGGTGTGGCAATACACCGCCGCCAGCTCCAGACAGCCTTCCTGGGCCTTCTATAGCTCGTTCATCAGCAGCGCTCGGCGTTTACCCAACGGCAACACGCTGATCGACGAAGGCATGAACGGCCGCTTCTTCCAGGTCACTGACAAGGGCGAGATCGTCTGGGAGTACGTGAGCCCCTATCAGGGCAAGGCGCCAGGCAGCGATGCGGTCAGCAATTGGGTGTACCGCGCCTTGCCAGTGAGCTACGACTGGGTGCCTGAAGGTACGCCCCGCGGCGAAACCGCAGTGGTCGCGCCCGATTCAGCGCTGAAAAACGCCAGCGCCAGCCGCTGAAATCCATGCCTTTTCGGAATATTTCAAATGCAGTCAAGGCATGGGCCGCCAGCCGCTCTGCTACAAGCCTTGCGGGGCGCGGCCTGGCGGCCGTGAGGGGTTTTACATATTCCATTCAGGCCTATGTATAACTTTAAAGATTACTTTAAGAGCTAAGCCTCGCGCGTCGATCATTCGTTCCGCGAGGCGTTCCTCGCCTTTTCGCTGAAAACCGCAGGAGTACAACAATGGGTAATGTCCAGACCGCAGCCAGTGCACCCCAGGCGTTTGTGCGCCAGGCGCCCGGTGGCGAGTTGGTCGACCTGGGCCGCGCGCACCGTGCGCCGCTGGTTCAGTCGCGTCTGCACACGACCCCCAAGGGTGTACTGAGCCGGCGTGAAGGGATTCTGCTGGGCGTGTTTGCGCTGGTGCTGCATGGCGCGGTGATTTACTGGCTGAGCCAGAAACCGCTGGCTGCATTGCCGGTCAAGCCGCCCGAGATCCCGCCAATGACCATCGAGTTTTCCCAACCATCACCGCCGGTAGTCGCGCCGCCGCCACCTCCGCCACCGCCCGTGGCGCAGCCCGTGGTAGAGCCACCGCCGCCGGTGGAGGACGAGCTGGCAACCAAGCCGCCGCCCAAGCCCAAACCCAAGCCCAAGCAGGTGGCCAAGCCGGTGCCCAAGCCCGTGCCGAAACCGGTCGAGCAACCAGCGCCACCGCAACCCGTGGCCGCACCAACACCACCGGCCCCACCCGCGCCGCCGGCGCCGGCCCCGGTGACCCCGGCTTCGGCCAACGCCGGTTACCTGCATAACCCGGCGCCGGAATACCCGGCCCTGGCCATGCGTCGCAACTGGGAAGGCACCGTGTTGCTGCGTGTGCACGTGCTGGCCAGTGGCAAACCGGGTGAAATCCAGATTCAGAAGAGCAGTGGTCGTGAACAGCTCGATGACGCCGCCCTGGCAGCCGTCAAGCGCTGGAGTTTCGTACCGGCCAAACAGGGCGATGTCGCCCAGGACGGCTGGGTAAGCGTTCCCATCGACTTCAAGATCCGCTAATCCGCGCTAGTTAAAGAAGGAATACACATCATGAGTAACTTGGCTTCCCCATTTGAATCCATCGAAGGCGCGGTGATCTGGCTGCTGATCGTCTTCTCCGTCGCTACCTGGGGCCTGTTCCTGCTCAAGGGCACCCAGTTCGGCCGCCTGAAGAATCAGGACCGTAAGTTCCACAAGCAATTCTGGGCGGCATCGAGCCTTGACTCGGCGGCCGAACTGACCGTGACCCAGCCTGGCGCCGCAGCCCGCGTCGCCCAGGCAGGCTATGCCGCCATCCAGGTAGGCGAACCCGGCCATGCCGCGGACCTGAGCCAGGCCATCAACCACCAGGACCGCCTGGAGCGTGCCCTGCGCCAGCAGATCGTGCGCGAGCGTCGCTCCCTGGAAACCGGCCTGGCCGTGCTGGCCAGTATCGGTTCCACCTCGCCGTTCATTGGTCTGTTCGGTACGGTGTGGGGCATCATGTCTGCCCTCAAAGGCATCAGCGCCGCGGGTTCGGCCAGCCTTGAAACCGTGGCCGGGCCTATCGGTTCTGCCCTGGTCGCCACTGGCGTGGGTATCGCCGTCGCCGTGCCGGCGGTGCTGGTCTACAACTACTTCCTGCGCCGCCTGAAGCTGACCGTCGCCGATCTCGACGACTTCGCCCACGACTTCTATAGCCTGGCCCAGAAGAGCTCCTTCCGCGTGCTGCTGCACCCGGCCCTGACCAAGACTGCCCAGGGCGCTGGCGGCCAGAAAGTGAAGGAGGCGTCCTGATATGGCCTTCTCTACCCAGGACAGTGATGAAGTACTGAGCGAGATCAACGTTACCCCGTTGGTGGACGTGATGCTGGTGCTGCTGGTGGTGTTCATCGTCACCGCGCCGCTGCTCACCAACTCGATCCCGATCAACCTGCCCAAGACCGAGGCCGTGGCCCCCGTGGAGCAGAAAGACCCGCTGGTGGTCAGCATCGACGGTGGCGGCAAGCTGTTCATCAACAAGGATGAAATCCAGCCGGACCTGCTGCAGACCAATCTGGAAGCGGCCAAGACCAAGGACCCGGAAGTGCGTGTGCAACTGCAGGCCGATGATGGCGTGGACTACGGCAAGGTTGCCAAGGCCATGGCCTCGATCGAGAAGGCAGGCATCACCAAATTGTCTGTGATTACTGCGCGGTAGCGAACAGCGCGGTTTTTTTCAGGCCACTCCTCAGGCAGGGGGTGGCCTTTTTTTTGTTCTCCGACAACCGTTCCTGACCTGGGTGTGCTCGGCTTCAGGCCTTTGGCTCAAACACCACGTAAACCTTCCGGCAGGCTTCCAGTACTTCCCACGTGCCCCGGAAACCCGCTGGGATCACAAACCGATCACCGGCGCGCAGGGTCTTGGCGTTCCCTTCCAGATCGCGCAGCACCGACACGCCCTGCACGATCTCGCAGTACTCATGCTCGGTATAGTTGACGGTCCACTGGCCCACGTCACCTTCCCATACGCCCGCGCCGAATTGTTCGCAGGGGCTGGCGTAGTGGTGATACACCTTTTGTGCGGGGTCGCCCTTGAGAACCTTTTCGGCCGCGGGACGGTAGTGGTCGGCTGGCGTGGTCGCCTGGGCGAAGTCGACGATGGTTTCAATGCTCATGAAATGTCCTGCCTTTTTTTGTCAAATAAAATAAACATGACACGGCTTTTGCCGGTATCTTGTCAAATATATTGAAAATTCGGGGCCGAGTGGTTTAGGGTGGTCGTTGCCGTGAGTCGATTTTTTGACCGGCCCTAATTCGAAAGCGTGCGCGATTATCCTGCGCGCAGGCTGCAAATCAACAAGAGGAGGGGATACGTATGACCACTTTGACTCGTGCGGACTGGGAACAGCGTGCCAAGGAAGTGAAAATCGAAGGCCGTGCATTCATCAACGGTGAATACACCGCCGCGGCTTCCGGCGCCACCTTCGACTGCCTGAGCCCGGTTGACGGTCGCCTCCTGGCACAGGTTGCCAGCTGTGACCTGGCCGACGCCCAGCGCGCCGTTGAAAGCGCCCGCGCCGCCTTCAACAGCGGTGCCTGGTCGCGCCTGGCCCCGGCCAAGCGCAAAGCCACCATGATTCGTTTCGCCGGCCTGCTCAAGCAGAACGCCCAGGAACTGGCGCTGCTGGAAACTCTGGACATGGGCAAGCCGATCAGCGACTCGCTGAACATCGACGTCAACGGCGCCGCCAATGCCCTGTCGTGGAGCGGCGAGGCCATTGACAAGATCTACGACGAAGTCGCGGCCACCCCTCATGACCAGTTGGGCCTGGTGACCCGCGAGCCGGTTGGTGTGGTGGCGGCCATCGTGCCGTGGAACTTCCCGCTGATGATGGCCTGCTGGAAGCTCGGCCCGGCGCTGTCCACCGGTAACTCGGTGATCCTGAAACCGTCGGAAAAATCGCCGCTGACCGCCATCCGCATCGCGCAACTGGCTATCGAGGCCGGTATTCCAAAAGGCGTGTTCAACGTGCTGCCAGGTTACGGCCACACCGTCGGCAAGGCCCTGGCCCTGCACATGGATGTGGACACCCTGGTGTTCACCGGCTCCACCAAGATCGCCAAGCAACTGATGATCTATGCCGGTGAGTCGAACATGAAGCGCGTATGGCTGGAAGCCGGCGGCAAGAGCCCGAACATCGTCTTCGCCGACGCCCCGAACCTGCAGGCTGCCGCCGAATCGGCCGCCAGCGCCATTGCCTTCAACCAGGGCGAAGTGTGCACAGCGGGTTCACGCCTGCTGGTCGAGCGTTCCATCAAGGACAAGTTCCTGCCCTTGGTGCTGGAAGCCCTGAAGGCCTGGAAACCGGGCAACCCGCTGGACCCGGCCACCACCGTGGGGGCCCTGGTTGACACCCAGCAGATGAACACCGTGCTGTCGTACATCGAGGCGGGCCACAACGACGGGGCCAAACTGCTGGTGGGCGGTAAGCGTATCCTGGAAGAGACCGGGGGCACCTACGTCGAGCCGACCATCTTCGACGGCGTCGACAACGCCATGCGCATCGCCCAGGAAGAGATCTTCGGCCCGGTACTGTCGGTGCTGGCTTTCGACACCGTGGAAGAAGCCATCAAGATCGCCAACGACACCCCGTACGGGCTGGCCGCCGCGGTATGGACCTCGGATATCTCCAAGGGCCACCTGACCGCCAAGGCCCTGCGCGCCGGCAGTGTCTGGGTGAACCAGTACGACGGCGGCGACATGACAGCACCGTTCGGTGGCTTCAAGCAGTCGGGCAACGGCCGTGACAAGTCGCTGCACGCCTTCGACAAGTACACCGAGCTGAAGGCCACCTGGATCAAGCTGTAATTCGCTGCGCGGACCACTGCACGGTGTGACCGCTGGCTTGCCAGCGCTCACACAGGGCGGTGGTCGGTCGTGTACAGCCGGGTCTCCGCAAGGGGCCCGGCTGTTTTGTCTGTGCGGTTATCCACAGGAGCGTGGACATGCGTTGGGGTACCTATTTCGCCGTGCTGAGCGCTGTATTGAGCGTTGGCCTGGCGTTAGGCGTGAGCATGCCGCTGGTGTCGCTGCGGCTTGAGGGGTGGGGCTATGGCAGCTTCGCCATTGGGGTCATGGCCTCGATGCCAGCGATCGGCGTGCTGGCGGGCGCGGGCCTGGCCAGCCGTCTGGCGGCACGGTTCGGTACGCCGGGGTTGATGCGCCTGTGCCTGTGGGGCGGCGCACTGTCCATTGCCTTGCTGGCGTTACTGCCCAGCTATGCGGTGTGGTTGTTGCTGCGCCTGTGGATCGGCATGGTGCTGACCATTGTTTTCATTCTTGGCGAGAGCTGGATCAACCAGCTGGTGGTCGAGCAATGGCGTGGGCGCCTGGTGGCCCTGTATGGCAGCAGTTACGCGCTGAGCCAGCTATGCGGGCCACTGCTGCTGGGCGCGCTGGGCACCGACCGCGATTACGGCTTCTGGGCGGGCGCGGCGCTGCTGGTGGTATCCCCGCTGCTTCTGCTGGGGCGAACCGGGGCGCCCAGTACTGAATCGTGCCGGGTGACTTTCGTTGACCTGGCCCGCTTCTGTCGTCGGCTGCCCGTGATCGCCTGGGCCATCGCGCTGTTCGCCGCATTCGAGGCGATGATCCTGACGCTGTTGCCGGTGTATTGCCTGCAGCAAGGTTTCAGTGCCGAAGTGGCGCTGTACATGGTCAGCACGGTAGTGGTGGGCGATGCCTTGTTGCAGTTGCCCATCGGTGCCCTGGCCGACCGCATGTCGCGGCGCACGCTGTTCTTTGGCTGTGCGCTGGCGCTGATGCTGTCGAGCCTGGCGATACCGTTGCTGATCGACACCCAGGCCATCTGGCCGTTGTGGGTGATCTTCGGCGCCAGTGCAGGCGGCCTGTTCACCTTGTCGCTGGTGCTGATCGGCGAGCGCTACCGCGATGATGCGCTGGTGCGCGCCAACGCCCATGTGGCGCAGTTGTGGGGCATTGGCTGCCTGATCGGGCCCGTGCTCGCCGGTGCGGGTAGCCAATGGGTGAGCGGGCACGCACTGCCGTTGCTGATGGCGTTGGGGGCATTCGGGCTGGTGCTGCTGGCGCGCAGGCCGCAGGCGCTGGAGTTGCCTGCCTGATGCTGCGCGCCGCTACAGCATCTTTTCCAGGCCGATGGCCTTGCTCATCCAGGCGTTGAAGCGCCGCCACAGGTCGCCGGGCTCGGTGGTCAGGGTATGCAACTGATGGTTGTCCTCGGTCACCCACACCACGTTGCCGCCTTGCAACTTCGCCTGGTAGCTGAGCGCTGGCGACATACCCTGCAAAGCCAGTTCGCGTGTGCGTTCGGCCAGCTCGGGGCTCTTCACCAATACCCCGACTTCGGTATTCCACAGCACCGAGCGAGCATCGAAGTTGAATGAGCCGATGAACACCCGCTGGCGGTCGAAGATCATCGCCTTGCTGTGCAGGCTGGAATCAGAACTGCCATGCAGCCCCAGCCCTTTGCGTCGGGGCATCTCCCCGGGTTGGCGGCGCAGTTCGTACAGTTTCACCCCATGTTGCAGCAACGCCTTGCGGTAAGGCGCATAACCGCCGTGCACGGCAGGTACATCAGTGGCTTCCAGTGAGTTGGTCAGCAGGCTGACCGCCACCCCGGCGTCGGCACGGCCCGTCAGGTACAGGAGGCCGGGTTCGCGTGGCACGAAGTAGGCTGAAACCAGCATCAGCTCTTGATGAACGTCCGCCAATTGGGGGGCCAGCTGCGTCGTCAGCAGCAGGTGCGGGTCCGGCTCATCGCGGGCCAGCACCTTGCTGGGTGCATCCCACAGCACCTGGCTATCGGCCCAGATCAGCTCGTTGCGCCAGGTGGCCATGCGCGGGTCGCTGCGGTACGCCATCAACCGCTGGTACAGCGCCGGGCGTTGCAGGTGGGCGGTGGCCAACCAGGCTTCCAGGCGCTTGCGGGTCTTGGCCAGGTCCTTGGGCGTGGGCTGGAACACCAGGAACTCGCCGATCGGACGGCTCAGGGCGCTGTTCCAGTACTGGTCGAAGCTCTGGCCCAGGCGCTTGGCGGCCGGCCCCACGTTCAGCAGGTCGATGTCGGTGAAGTTGAGGTTGGGTTCGGCGTCGAAGTATTCGTCGCCCAGGTTGCGGCCACCAACGATGGCCATGCTGTCATCGGCGATCCACAGCTTGTTGTGCATGCGCCGGTGCTGCTGTGACAGGTTGAACAGCCGTCCCATCGCACGGGTGACGCCTGTGGCACGGCCCAGGTGCAGCGGGTTGAACAGGCGGATCTGGATGTTGGGGTGCTCGGCCAGGGTCGCGATGACGTCGTCCAGGCCATCGCTGGTGGTGTCGTCCAGCAGGATGCGGATGCGTACGCCGCGGTCTGCGGCTTTGAGCAGTTCGTCCACCAGTGCCCGGGTGCTGATACCGTCGTGGACGATGTAGTACTGCAAGTCCAGGCTCTTCTGGGCGTTGCGGATCAGTTCTGCCCGCGCCCGGAACGCCTCGGGGCCGTTGGGTAGCAGGCGAAAGCCCGACAGGCCGCCATGGCTGGCGACCTGCGCTTGTACCGAGCGGCCAAATGCCGACTGCTCGGCCGGCAGCGCCTGGCTGGGTTGGCGTTGGCCCACGCCGGTGGCACAACCGGTCAGCAGGGCAAGCATCAGCAGCGTGGGTAGCCAGTGGGTTCGCAACGTGGGGTCCTTAACGCAAGGCAGGCGTGGCTATGACTCCAGCGAGCCGGTAAAGGTCATACGGTCTCGACATCCATTTCCGCGATCAAGCGCTTGGCCGTCTCTCCGACCTTGCGTACCGCCGCTTCGATCTCGCTGCTGGCGCGGGCGGCGAAGTTCATACGCAGGCAGTTGCGGTACTTGCCGGAAGCGGAAAAGATGCTGCCCACGGCAATCTGTACGTCCTGCTCCAGTAAAGCTCGGTTCAGGCGCAACGTGTCGAAACTTTCCGGCAATTCCACCCACAGCATGAAGCCACCTTGTGGCCGACTGGCGCGGGTGCCCTCGGGAAAATAGCGGCTCACCCAGTCGATCATCAGGTCGCGCGAGCGCTGGTACTGGCTGCGCATGCGCCGCAGGTGTGGTTCAAAATGGCCGTCCTTGATGAAGTCGGCGATGGCCAGTTGCGGCTGGGTGGCGGTACAGCCGGTGCCGATGTACTTCATGTGCAGCACGCGCTCCAGGTAGCGGCCCGGGGCTACCCAGCCGATGCGAAGGCCCGGCGCCAGGCTCTTGGAAAACGAACTGCACAACAGGACCCGGCCGTCTTCGTCGAATGACTTGATGGTGCGCGGGCGCGGGTAGCTGAACGCCAGGTCGCCATACACGTCGTCTTCGATAATGGCCACGTCGTAGCGCTGGGCCAGGGTCAGCAGGGCGCGTTTGCGGGCTTCCGGCATCACGTAGCCCAACGGGTTGTTGCAGTTGGGGGTCAATTGAATGACTTTGATTGGCCACTGTTCCAGCGCCAGCTCCAGGGCTTCGAGGCTGATGCCGGTGATAGGGTCGGTGGGGATTTCGAGGGCTTTCATGCCCAGGCCCTTGAGGGTCTGCATGGCGCCGAAGAAGCTGGGGGAATCCACGGCCACGATATCTCCCGGTTCGCACACGGCGCGAATGCTGGCTGACAGGGCTTCGTGGCAGCCGGTGGTGATCACCAGGTCGCTGGCCTGCAATCGGCAGCCAGAGTCGAGCAGCAGGCGGGCGACCTGTTCGCGCAGGGCTTCGGTGCCATACACCGTGTCGTAATACAGCCCAGGCATGTCCAGGCGTCGGGAGAGTTGCGCCAGGCTGCGCAGCAGTGGCTTGAGGGTGGGGCTGGTGACATCGGGCATGCCGCGGCCCAGTTGCACCACGCCCTTGCGAGGTGAGCTGCGCACCAGCTCTACCACCTGATCCCACTGGGATATCTCCACGGGGCGCTGGGCAGGGCGGCCAACGGCCGGCAGCGCCGGCAACTGGCGGGCGCTGGGTACGAAATAACCGGACTTGGGGCGCGGCGCGGCCAGGCCATTGTCTTCCAGTACGCGGTAGGCCTGCTGCACCGTGCTCAGGCTGACCCCATGCTCGGCGCTCAGGGCGCGCACGGAAGGCAGGCGATCGCCGGGGCGGTAGAAACCCTGTTCGATGCGTGAGCCCAGCAATTCGGCCAGATTGACATAGAGGGTCATGACGTACTCCGGGCAAGTGGGCGTGAACCATACAGATGAGGCAGAAATATAGCATTCAGAGCCGATATGCCGATTTCTGTATGGAAAATATAACGTATTTTTGAATCTGTAATGCTGCCTGTATTGCGCCGATCATGAAGCCCTACTCAACGGCCCTCCAAGGAGCAAGGTCATGAACGGCTTGAGCGATGTGCGTCTGCTGCTGCGCAGCCAGGAACTCCAGGCATTCGACGCCCAGGGGCGGCGTGTGCGCACGGCCCCGGATGGCCTGGGTTTCTGGGGGTTGATGTGGCACCGCCTGACCACTCGCCGGGCGTTGCTGGACCTGGACGCCGACCAGTTGCGCGACATTGGCCTTTCGCCGAGAGAGGCCCGGGAAGAGGGCGCGAAGCCATTCTGGCGGGAATGAAGGACCGGCGGGGGTATCGGCTGGCAGCGCCGGGCAGGCAAAATGGCGGTTCGCTTCGACAGGTACCGCCCCATGAGCTGCAACCGCCACAAGATCCTTTTCCTGCGTGAGCAGATTCCCTCGTTCGAATGCGTGCCGGGTTGCCACGATTGCTGTGGGCCGGTGACCACCTCCTCCGAAGAAATGGCCCGGCTACCGCGCAAGACCGCCGCCGAGCAGGAGGCGGCATTGGCTGAGCTGAACTGTGTGCACCTGGGGCCCAATGGCTGCACGGTGTATGACGAGCGGCCGCTGATCTGCCGGTTGTTCGGGACTACCGAAAGCCTGCCGTGCCCCAATGGGCGGCGGCCGGCCGAATTGATTCACCCGATGGCCGAGAAAGCGGTGCACCAGTTCATCGCCACCACGCGGCAAGTGCTGGTCTGAACGTCGCACGCGCGGTGGTGGGGTTTTCATGTGGGACCAGCAGGCAGCTAGGTCTTGCAGGCACACCGCGGCGTTCTCTTCCCGGGCTCACGCCCGGCCCCACAGGGGTGACCCGCGCGGTGGTGTGATTTTCGTGTGGGACCGGGCGAAGCTCGGGAAGCAGGCGACCGGGTCTTGCAGGCACACCGCGGCGTTCTCTTCCCGGGCTCACGCCCGTGCTCACAGACGGGTTTGGGCAGTGGGGCTCAGTCCGGAATCGGCAGGTTGAGGCTTTCTTTCACTTCTTCCATCACGATGTAGCTCTTGGACTCGCGCACATGGGGCAGCTTGAGCAGGATGTCGCCCAGCAGCTTGCGGTATGAAGCCATCTCCGAAATGCGCGCTTTCACCAGATAGTCGAAGTCACCCGATACCAGGTGGCACTCCAGCACATGGGGCAGCTTGAGCACGGCGCGGCGGAATTCCTCGAAGGTATCGCCGGATTTGTAGTCAAGGCTGATTTCCACGAACACCAGCAGGCTGCCCTTAAGGTGCTGAGGGTTGAGCCGGGCGTTGTAGCCCATGATGATCCCCTCGCGCTCCAGGCGGCGCACGCGCTCGGTGCAGGGCGTGGTCGACAGGCCTACTTTTTCCCCCAGCTCGGTGAACGAAATTCGCCCGTCAGCCTGCAGGATGCGCAGAATGGCACGGTCGATCTTGTCGAGTTCACGTTTGCTCTGATGCTGGGTCCGCATAGGTGATGCCCCTCCGTAAAAGCGTTTTTTGCCGAGAATTCTCGCCAAATATAGGCCTTTATATAGTGAATAGCACTGGCTGATGTTTTTTAAACTGCGCGCATCTTCGCAATAAACAACAAATGTCAGCGGTTATCCGCGTTGAGGGATTGAGCATGCGAGTTCTGGTACTTGGTAGCGGTGTGATAGGTACCGCCAGTGCCTATTATCTGGCGCGGCAGGGCTTTGAAGTGACGGTCGTCGACCGCCAGAACGCCGTTGCCATGGAAACCAGTTTCGCCAACGCCGGCCAGGTCTCGCCCGGCTACGCTTCGCCCTGGGCCGCGCCGGGCGTGCCGCTCAAGGCCATCAAGTGGTTGCTGGAGCGCCATGCCCCCCTGGCCATCAAGGCCACGGGCGACATCGACCAGTACCTGTGGATGGCGCAGATGCTACGCAATTGCACCGCCAGCCGCTACGCGGTGAACAAGGAACGCATGGTGCGCCTCTCCGAGTACAGCCGCGACTGTCTCGACGAGCTGCGCGCCGAGACCGGTATCGCCTACGAAGGTCGCACGTTGGGCACCACCCAGCTGTTCCGCACCCAGGCGCAACTGGACAACGCCGCCAAGGACATCGCCGTGCTGGAACAGTCCGGCGTGCCCTACGAATTGCTCGACCGCGAAGGCATTGCCCGTGTGGAGCCGGCGCTGGCCAGCGTCACCAACATCCTCGCCGGCGCCCTGCGCTTGCCCAATGACCAGACGGGCGATTGCCAGATGTTCACCACCAAGCTGGCGCAGATGGCCATCGACCTGGGCGTGGAGTTCCGTTTCGGCCAGAACATCGAACGCCTGGACTTCGCCGGCGACCGAGTCAACGGCGTGGTCATCGACGGCAAGCTGGAAACCGCCGACCGCTACGTGCTGGCGCTGGGCAGCTATTCGCCGCAACTGCTCAAGCCGCTGGGCATCAAGGCTCCGGTCTACCCGCTCAAGGGCTACTCGCTGACCGTGCCCATCACCAACCCGGCCATGGCACCGACCTCCACCATTCTGGATGAGAGCTTCAAGGTTGCCATCACCCGTTTCGATAACCGCATCCGCGTGGGCGGCATGGCCGAAATCGCTGGTTTCGACCTGTCGCTGAACCCGCGTCGACGTGAAACACTGGAGATGATCGTCAACGATCTTTATCCTCAGGGCGGCGACCTCGCCCAGGCCAGTTTCTGGACCGGCCTGCGCCCGACTACGCCCGACGGCACGCCTATCGTGGGTGCCACCCCGTTCCGAAACCTGTTCCTCAACACGGGCCACGGCACCCTCGGCTGGACCATGGCCTGCGGTTCCGGCCGTTTCCTGGCCGACCTGATGGCGCGCAAGAAGCCGCAAATCAGCGCCGAAGGCCTCGATATTTCCCGTTATGGCAAGCACCAGGAGACTGCAAGACATGTCAATCCAGCGCCAGCTCACCAATGAGCGCATGAGCCAGGTCGTTACCCACAATGGTACCGTCTACCTGGCGGGCCAGGTGGGCGACACCCTGACCGCCGGCATTGAGCAGCAGACCCGCGAGATCCTTGCCACCATCGAGCGCCTGCTCGACCTGGCCGGTACCGACAAGACGCGCCTGTTGTCAGTGACCATTTACCTGAAAGACATCGACGCCCATTTCGAAGGCATGAACAGTGTCTGGGACAAGTGGCTGCCCAAGGGTGTGGCGCCTGCCCGGGCCACCGTCGAAGCCAAGCTGTGCGAGCCGGAGATTCTCGTCGAACTCTCCGTGGTTGCCGCGCTGCCGTAACACGCTACCTCGCCCGGCATGGCGGCCTGCCTGTAGCGGCCATCCATGCCGGGTTTTTTACGCCCACAGTCTGCCCAGAAGAAGACAGCCGTCATGCGTCCTGCCCGTGCCCTGATCGACCTAGACGCCCTGCGTCACAACTACCGCCTGGCCCGTGAACTCGCCAACGGGGCCAAGGCCCTGGCCGTGATCAAAGCCGATGCCTATGGCCACGGCGCCGTGCGTTGCGCCCAGGCCCTGGAGGCCGAGGCCGACGGCTTTGCCGTGGCGTGCATCGAGGAAGCATTGGAGTTGCGCGCCGGGGGTATCAAGGCGCCGGTGCTGTTGCTGGAAGGCATCTTCGAGGCCGACGAGCTGCAAATGGCTGCGGAGCATGATTTCTGGTGCGTGGTGCATTCCCTGTGGCAGTTGGACGCTATTGAGCAGACGCCCCTGGGCAAACCGCTGGTGGTCTGGCTCAAGCTCGACTCCGGCATGCACCGTGTCGGCTTGCACCCCAAGGACTACGCAGGGGCCTACCAGCGCCTGCTGGCGACCGGCAAAGTAGCGAAGATCGTGCTGATGAGCCACTTCGCCCGCGCAGATGAGCTGGATTGCCCCAGCAGCGGCGACCAGGTGGCGGTATTCGAGGCGGCGCGCCAAGGCTTGGCGGCAGAAACCAGCCTGCGCAATTCGCCTGCCGTGCTGGGCCTGCCCCAAGTGCCGAGCGACTGGGTGAGGCCTGGCATCATGTTGTATGGCGCTACGCCTTTCGAAGAACCCCAGGCCGAGGCCGCGCGGTTGATACCAGTGATGACCCTGGAATCGAAAGTCATCTGTGTGCGCGAATTGCCGGCAGGCGAGCCGGTGGGTTACGGCGCCAAGTTCATCACCGACAAGCCAATGCGCATCGGCGTGGTCGCCATGGGCTACGCCGACGGTTACCCACGCCATGCCGGCACGGGCACGCCGGTGCTGGTGGCGGGCAAGCGCAGCCGCTTGCTGGGCCGCGTGTCCATGGACATGCTGTGCATTGATCTGACCGACGTGCCCGAGGCGGGCCTGGGCAGTGTGGTCGAGCTGTGGGGCCGCAACATTCTGGCCAGCGACGTGGCGGCCTGCGCCGAGACCATTGCCTACCAGATATTCTGTAACCTGCGCCGGGTGCCACTGGTCTATTCCGGGGCTTGAGGGCCGATTTCGCAGCACTGCAAGTCGCCAGGGGGCGGCACGCTTAGGGGCAATCTGTTGTAAATACTGAACGCTGTTGCCATGATAACGTTCAAAAAAGCACCCTATACCGTGAATACCCCTGGAGGCTCCCGCATTGGACGTCGGTGAACGACTGCAAGCCATTCGCAAACTCAAAGGTCTGTCCCAGCGTGAACTCGCCAAGCGTGCGGGCGTCACCAACAGCACCATTTCGATGATCGAGAAGAACAGCGTCAGCCCTTCGATCAGCTCCCTGCGCAAAGTGCTGGGGGGCATTCCCATGTCCATGGTGGAATTCTTCTCCGAAGAGCTGCAGCCGGAAAACCCGACCCAGATCGTCTACAAGGCCAACGAGTTGATCGACATCTCCGATGGCGCCGTGACCATGAAGCTGGTGGGCAAGGCGCACCCCAGCCGGGCCATCGCCTTCCTCAACGAGATCTACCCGCCGGGCGCCGACACCGGCGAGGAAATGCTCACCCATGAAGGCGAGGAGACCGGCATCCTGCTGGAGGGCAAGCTGGAGCTGGTGGTAGGTGGCGAAACCTTCATCCTCGAAGCCGGCGACAGCTATTACTTCGAAAGTACCAAGCCCCATCGCTTCCGCAACCCCTACGACGAGCCCGCCCGGTTGATCAGTGCCGCTACCCCGGCGAACTTCTGATTACCGATACACCGCTACACTCAGTTATCAGGGTGCCGTGGCGCACTGACGCCGCGGCAATACCCATGCTAATAATAAGGTTTCCCCGCCCCCAGGTGCGGGCGTGATCAGCCACCACGAGGGTGTAGGCGTGAACGCTAAAATCAACAAGATGCTGGCTGCCTCTGCAACTGCATTGGCCCTGTGGGCCCTGACCGCCCAGGCAACCGTCACCGACGACATCGCCAAGCGCCTTGAGCCCGTCGGCCAAGTGTGCGTGCAAGGCAAGCCCTGCCCCGGCATGGAAGTCACCACCGCTGCCGCCGGCAGCGCCGCCAAGAGCCCCGACGACGTCATCGCCAAGCACTGCAACGCCTGCCACGGCACCGGCCTGCTCGGCTCGCCGAAAATCGGCGACAGCGCCGACTGGGGCAAGCGCGCCAAGGAACAAGGCGGCGTCGATGGCCTGCTGGCCAAGGCCATCACCGGCATCAATGCCATGCCGCCCAAGGGCACTTGCTCCGATTGCACGGATGATGAGCTCAAGGGCGCTATCAAGAAAATGTCGGGCCTTTGAGCGCCTTCCCCAAAAAGGAAAAGCGGGCAAAAAAGCCTAGGCAATGCATGCAAACGCATGAATTGCTGATTTTCTGATGATCTACGCATTTCCCGAACCTGATCTGGGTTCGTTTGTCGATTTGGGTAGCCACGCGGAATTGTTCCGATAGGGGGCGGGTCGTGAAGGGTGCTTCCCGGCCAGGTAAGCGAAGCGGAGGTGCTGATGACGCTAGTCTGTTCGATCGACCGTGCCGTGGACGAGGTGCTGAAAAGGCTGCCCGCGCATATCCACATGGGCCTGCCACTGGGCCTGGGCAAGCCCAACCGCTTCGTCAACGCGCTGTATGCGCGTATCCGCCAGCAACCTGAGCGCCGCCTGACGATCTACACCGCACTGGCCTTGGGCAGGCCCAAATTGGGGGATGGGTTGCAGAAGCGCTTCCTGGAGCCGTTTGTGGAGCGGGTGTATGGCGATTACCCCGAATTGGACTTCCTCGCCGATCTGCATGCCGATAGCTTGCCCGCCAATGTTCGCGTCGAGCAGTTTTTCATGCAGCCGGGCAACCTGTTGCACAGCCACACTGCGCAGCAATCCTATGTGAGCAGCAATTACAGCCACGCGGCCCGGGATATCAATGCCCAGGGCTTGAACCTGGTTGCCCAGTTGGTGGCACAGGACCCATATCAGCCGGCGAAACTGAGCCTGAGCTGCAACCCGGACATCACCCTGGACCTGTTGCCCATGATCGCCAAGCGTCGGGCGGCCGGGGAAACCATCGTGATGCTGGCCCAGACCCATGCCGATCTGCCTTACATGCCCGGCGACGCCGAGGTGGATCGAAGCCTGTTCGACCTGATGATCGATGAGGCCGACCGCACCACGCTGTTTTCCACACCCAACATGCCCGTGGGCCTGCAGGACCATTTCATTGGCTTGCACGCCAGCACCTTGGTGCGCGATGGCGGCACCCTGCAGATCGGCATCGGCTCGATGGGCGATGCATTGACCGCGGCGCTGCTGGCCCGCCAGGCGGACAACGCCGGTTACCGGGCGTTGCTCGATGACCTGGACCTGGCGCCCTGGCAGGCACTGATAGCACGTGAAGGGGGAACGGCACCCTTTGCCGACGGGCTGTATGGCTGCAGCGAGATGTTCGTCAACGGCCTGCTGGTGCTGGCGGAGGCGGGCATCATCCGCCGCCGGGTGCACAAGGATGTCGCCACGCAAACCCAGGCGAACGCGGGCCAGGCGGTTGAAGCCGGCAGCGGCGTGTGCGTTCACGGTGGCTTTTTCCTCGGCCCCCGCAGTTTCTATCAGCGTTTGCGCGAGCTGCCTCGGGAAACCCTCCATGGCTTCAACATGACCGCCATCAGCTACATCAACGAGCTGTATGGCCAGGAAGAGCTCAAGCGGTTGCAGCGCCGCGATGCGCGGTTCATCAACACGGCATTTACTGCCACGCTGCTGGGCGCCGCGGTGTCGGACCAGTTGGAGGACGGGCGTGTGCTGAGTGGTGTGGGCGGCCAGTACAACTTCGTGGTGCAAGGCCATGCGCTGCACGATGCCCGCTCGGTCCTGGTGCTGCGCAGCTGGCGCGAGGCCGGCGGGGAAGTCAGCTCCAATATTCTCTGGGAGTACGGCCACTGCACCATCCCCCGGCATCTGCGCGACATCGTGGTGACCGAATACGGCATCGCCGACCTACGCGGGCGTACCGACGCCCAGGTGATCGAGGCCATGTTGACCATCACCGATTCACGGTTTCAGACAGCGTTGATCGAACAGGCGCAGGTGGCGGGCAAGCTGCCGAAGGACTTTCGCCTGCACCCGCGCTTCACCCAAAACACGCCCGAACGCTTGCAGGCCCTGGCGGACAGGCACGCCAAGCTGTTTCCGGAATATCCATTGGGCTGTGATTTCACCGCCGAGGAGCGGGATTTGCTGCGGGCACTGAACTGGCTCAAGAGCAAGTTCAAGCTCACCGAGTTGCTGGACCTGGGCAAGGCAGCACTGGATGCGCCAGCGCCTTCGGCGTTCCCGGTGCATCTGATGCGCATGCAATTGGCGCAGCCGGACGGGTTGCGTGAGGATTTGTTGCAGAGGTTGCTGCTGGCGGGGTTGCAGGCCACGGCGCAGCCGGAGCCGCTCAGTTACTTGCGTGGGTAGCCCTGATGCGCCGCGTCAGGTACAGCGGGTGTGCCGCTGACGCGGCCAGGTCCTCTGCTACAGGGGTCGGTGTAGCAGCTGCCGAAGGCTGCGTCAGGGGCGCCGCGATAGTTACTCGATGAAGGTAACCACGCCGTCTTTCAACGATTGCACGCGGGCCAGGGACTCGACGTGGTAACCCTGGGCATCCAGTTCGGCACGGCCGCCCTGGAACGACTTCTCGATGACGATACCCAGGCCGGCAACGCTGGCGCCGGCCTGCTTGATGATCGAGATCAGTGCTTGCGACGCCTTGCCGTTGGCCAGGAAGTCGTCGATCACCAGCACGCGGTCGCTGCTGTTGAGGTGGCGTGGCGAGATGGCCACGGTGCTCTCAGTCTGCTTGGTGAACGAGTAGACCGAGGCGGTCAGCAGGTTCTCGGTCAGGGTCAGCGACTGGTGCTTGCGCGCGAAAATCACCGGAACACCCAGCTTCAGGCCGGTCATCACCGCCGGGGCAATGCCCGAGGCTTCGATGGTGACGATCTTGGTCACGCCGGAATCAGCGAACAGGCGGGCGAATTCGTTACCGATCTGCTGCATCAGGACCGGGTCGATCTGGTGGTTCAGGAAGGCGTCTACCTTCAGTACCTGATCGGAAAGCACGATGCCTTCTTCGCGAATCTTCTTGTGCAGTGCTTCCACGGCAGTTCCTCAATATACGTATTGGCCCCGGCTAAGGGGCCGAGGCGTTGTTGAATTATCGTTTGAGCATGGCGCGAATATCGGCCAATGCATTATTGCCTCTTACGGCTTTGACTTCCGTGGGGGTGTCATCATTGCCTTCCCAGGCCAGGTCATCCGGCGGCAGCTCATCGAGAAAGCGGCTGGGCGCGCAATCGATGATTTCGCCGTACTGCTTGCGCTTGGCCGCGAAGGTGAACGCCAGGGTCTGACGCGCGCGAGTAATACCCACGTAAGCCAGGCGGCGCTCTTCCTCGATGGTGTCGGCCTCGATGCTGGAGCGGTGCGGCAGAATTTCCTCTTCCATGCCCATGATGAACACGTAGGGGAACTCCAGGCCCTTGGAAGCGTGCAAGGTCATCATCTGCACGCCTTCGGCACCGTCTTCTTCTTCCTGCTGACGTTCAAGCATATCGCGAAGCACCAGTTTACCGATGGCTTCCTCGATGGTCATTTCGCCTTCTTCGTCTTTTTCCAGGGTGTTCTTCAAGGCCTCGATCAAAAACCACACGTTGCTCATGCGGTAGTCGGCGGCCTTGTCGCTGGAACTGTTGGTGCGCAGCCAGGTTTCGTAGTCGATGTCCATGACCATGCCGCGCAGCGCCGCGATGGGATCTTCGCCGGCGCACTGTTCGCGCACCTTGTCCATGTAGCGCTTGAAGCGCGACAGGCGGTCGGTGAAGCGCGCGTCCAGGTGCTCGGTCAGCCCCAGCTCGTCGGTGGCCTGGTACATGGAGATCTTGCGCTCGGTGGCGTAGTTGCCTAGCTTTTCCAGGGTGGTGGAGCCGATTTCGCGACGCGGCACGTTGATCACGCGCAGGAAGGCGTTGTCGTCGTCCGGGTTCACGATGAGGCGGAAGTAGGCCATCAGGTCCTTCACTTCCTGGCGGCCGAAGAAGCTGTTTCCGCCGCTGAGGCGGTAGGGCACCTGGTGGTGCTGCAGCTTGAGCTCGATCAGCTTGGCCTGGTAGTTGCCACGGTACAGGATGGCGAAGTCGCTGTAGGGGCGGTCGGTGCGCAGGTGCAGGGTGAGGATTTCCATGGCCACGCGCTCGGCCTCGGCGTCCTCGTTCTTGCAGCGCAGCACGCGGATTTCGTCGCCATGGCCCATCTCGCTCCACAGCTGTTTCTCGAAAGCGTGGGGGTTGTTGGAGATCAGCACGTTGGCGCAGCGCAGGATGCGGCTGGTGGAGCGATAGTTCTGCTCCAGCATCACCACTTTCAGGGAGGGGTAGTCCTCCTTCAGGAGCATCAGGTTTTCCGGCCGCGCGCCGCGCCAGGCGTAAATGGACTGGTCGTCGTCGCCTACCACGGTGAATTGGCAGCGTGTGCCGATCAGCAGCTTCACCAGCAGATACTGGCTGGCGTTGGTGTCCTGGTATTCGTCCACCAGCAGGTAGCGCACCTTGTTCTGCCATTTTTCCAGAATGTCGGCGTGTTCCTGAAACAGCTTCACCGGCAACAGGATCAGGTCGTCGAAGTCCACCGCGTTGAACGCCTTGAGCGTGCGCTGATAGTGGGTGTAGACGATGGCAGCGGTCTGTTCCTTGGGGTTGCGGGCGTTTTCCAGGGCTTCGGGCGGCAGGATCAGGTCGTTCTTCCAGGCACCGATCATGTTCTTGATCTCGTCGACGCCATCGTCGCCCGAGTATTCCTTCTGCATGATATCGGTCATCAGCGCCTTGACGTCGGTTTCGTCAAAGATCGAGAAGCCAGGCTTGTAGCCCAGGCGCACATGCTCCTTGCGGATGATGTTCAGGCCCAGGTTGTGGAAGGTCGAGACCGTCAGGCCGCGGCCCTCGCCGCCGCGCAGCAGGGTGCCTACCCGTTCCTTCATCTCGCGCGCGGCCTTGTTGGTGAAGGTCATGGCGACGATGTACTGGGCACGGATGCCGCAATTCTGCACCAGGTGCGCGATCTTGCGGGTGATCACGCTGGTCTTGCCGGAGCCGGCACCGGCGAGCACCAGAAGTGGGCCGCCGACGTAGTTCACGGCTTCTTGCTGCCGGGGGTTGAGTCGGGACATGCGGAAATAGGGTCGCTTGCGAAATGGCCGGGCATTTTAACAGGGTCTGGCGATTGTGCCGCGACCATCCGACACTGTGACGCATCCCTCTATCTAAATTTGAAGCTTTTGATACTTTGCCCCAGGATACGTAACAATTTTACCGCAGATAGTAGAAAATAGCGGTTTTGGGGGGCTGCCCGCGCCCTCCCGGCATCGATAGCCGTGCGATGCCTTCTTCTTCCATTTGCCGTTGCCTGTTGATTTTCCTGAGGAGCCAGCTTGTCTACGCCCGTCGAACCTGTGCGCCTGCTGCTTGTGGCCCAAGACCCGGCCTGGGTGGCGTTGCTGCGCCAATGCCTGGCCCCGCTGGGCAGTACCGCCGTGCTGGTGGTGGCAGAGTCGTTCGAGACTGTGGACGAAATTTTCCACGCCGACCGTGCCGCCGTGGTGTTGGCTACGCCGCAAAGCCAGCCGGCGCCGGGCCGCTGCGCGCTACCCGTGGTACTGCTGCTGGACCGCGAACCCGAGCAGGCGCCCATGGGCGTCAGCGATTGGCTGGTCAAGGGCAGCCTCAACGCCGATACCCTGCGCCGCTGCCTGCGCCATGTACGCGAGCGCGGCGTGCTGGAAAACACCCTGCAACGCCTGGCCGAGCAAGACCCGCTGACGGGTATTGCCAACCGCCAGGGCTTTCAGACCTTGCTCAATGCTCGCCTGGCCGAATTCGACGGCCGTGGGCTGGCCCTCGGGCATCTGGACCTGGACAACTTCCGCCATGCCAACGACGCGCTGGGCCACCAGGCCGGTGACCGGCTGATCCTGCAAGTGGTAGCCCGCCTGCGCAGCCAATTGGAAGCTGGTGACCAGCTGGCGCGCCTGGGCAGCGACGAATTCGCGTTGCTGATCGATACCCGCCGCGACGCCGCGCGTGCCGAGCGGGTGGCCGAGCAGATCGTGGAAGCCATGGCCGAACCCTACTGGATCGACGGCGAAAGCCTGCTGATCGGCTGCAGCCTGGGTGTGGCCCATGCCCGTGCCCAGGCCGGGGCCGACCCGCTGATGTGGCACGCGCACATTGCCATGCAGCAGGCCAAGAGCACCCAGGGCTGTACCTTTCATATCTTCAATGAACGCATCAATCGCAACGCCCGCAGCCTGGCCGACCTGGAAAGCGAATTGCGCAGGGCCTTGCGCCGTGACGAGCTGGAGTTGCATTACCAGCCCCGCATGGACCTGCAAACCGGCGCCATTGTCGGCCTGGAGGCGCTGGTGCGCTGGCGCCATGCCGAGCGCGGGCTGCTTCCGCCCAGCGAGTTCGTGCCGTTGGCCGAGCAGAGCGGCCTGATCGTACCCCTGGGTTACTGGGTGATTTCCCGCGCTTTGCGGGACATGCAGGCCCTGCGCGAAAGCGGCCTGCCGGAACTGCACATGGCCGTGAACCTGTCGTTTCGCCAGTTCCAGGACAGCCAGTTGCTGGCCACGCTCAGCCGCCTGATTTCGCAACGCGGTATCGATGCGCGCTGGCTGGAGTTCGAACTGACGGAAACGGCGGTCATGCGCCGCAACGACCTGGTCAAGCAGACCATGGATGCCCTGGGAAGGCTGGGGGTGCGTTTTTCCCTGGATGACTTCGGCACCGGTTTTTCATCCTTCGTGCACTTGAACAGCCTGCCCATCGCCCTGCTCAAGGTAGACAAGAGCTTTGTCGGCGGCATGGAGCCGCGGGAGGAGAACCGCAAGCTGGTGCACGCCATGATCAACCTGGCCCATAACCTGGGCCTGGAAGTGGTCGCCGAGGGCGTGGAAACCCCCGAGCAACTGGCGTTGTTGCGCAGCTTCGGCTGCGACCAGGTGCAGGGCTACCTGATCAGCAAGCCTCTGCCCCTTCCCGAGCTTCAGGAGTTTCTGATGTTTGGCCTGTCCCAGCGCGCGGTGCAGAGCTGACCGCGGCGGCCACCAGCCGCCGCACGCGCCAGTCGAACGCCAGGGTCAGGCTCACGGCAGCGCAGGCCAGGCCCAGCGCCAATCCCCACCACACGCCCCGTGGCCCCCAACCCAACGGGAACGCCAGCACCCACGCCGCCGGTGCACCGATCAGCCAGTAGCAACCCAGGCCCACGAGGAATGTCACCTTGGCGTCCTTTAGGCCGCGAATCGCACCCATGGCGATGGTCTGAACGCCGTCGAACAGTTCGAACCAGGCCGCCACGGTCAGCAGCGCCGCGGCCAGCTGGATGACATCGGCAAACGCCGGGTCATGACTGTCCAGAAACAGCTCCACCAGTGGCCGTGGCGCCAGCCAGAACAACAGGGCGAAGGCCAGCATGGCCGCGCCGCCGAAGCCGATGGCCACGCGCCCGGCCAGGCGCACCGCGGCCAGGTTGCCGCCGCCGTAGTGCTGGCCGATGCGCATGGTGACCGCGTAGGACAGCCCCGCCGGCACCATGAAGGCTACCGAGACGATCTGCAGGGCAATCTGGTGGGCCGCCAGTTGCGTGCTGCCCATGGTGCCCATGCACAGCGCCGCGAAGGCGAACAGCCCGACTTCTACCGCGTAAGTGCCGCCAATGGGCAGGCCCAGGCGCCACAGTTCGCGCAGGTCGGGCCACGACCAGCGCGCCAGGCCTTGGCGAATGGGGAAGGGCACGTACGCCGGATGACGGCCGATATGCAATGCCAACAAGGTTGCCATGCAGGTAGCGACCACGGCGGTCACCAGGCCGATACCCAGCAGGCCCAGCTTCGGCAGCCCGAACAGCCCCTCGATCAGCGCATAGTTGAGGGCAAAGTTGGCCACCGTGGCGCCCAGGCTGATGACCATCACCGGCGTGGCGCGCCCCAAGGCACTGGTGAACCCGCGCAGGGCCATGAAGCTGAGATAGCCCGGTAGCGCGAAGGGCAGCAGCGTCAGGAATTCCCGCGCGCCCTCGACGTTTTCCGCGGTTTGCCCAAACAGCAGCAACAAAGGCCCCAGGTTCCACAGCACCAGGCCGGCGATGGCGGCCATGATCCACGCCAGCCACAGCCCCGCCTGGGTCAGGCGCGCGGCGCCCAGCTTGTCACCGGCGCCCAGGCGGATCGACACCAGTGTGCCGACGGCGGCAATCACGCCAATGCAGAAGATCGACACGAAGGTATAGCTGGCTGCCCCCAGGCCACCCCCGGCCAGTGCCTGGGGGCTGATGCGCGCCATCATCAGGGTGTCGGTGAGCACCATCAGCATGTGCGCCAGTTGTGAGGCAATCAACGGGCCTGCCAGGCGAAGCAGGGCACCGAGTTCGATACGGATGGCAGAAGGCATGGGGGTAGCTCATTCAACAGACGGCAGGGGAGCGTGGATTCTGTGCTGTTGTTCACGGCTGCACAAAAGGATAAAAACGATGGCTCGCATGAGTTTTACTCATGGGCATAATATCTCTCTGTCGAGTGCTTCAATTGTTCAGGAAATCATCGAATGCCCCGTCGCCTGCCGCCTTTGTATGCTTTGCGCGCCTTCGAGGCGGCTGCCCGCCATAGCTCGTTCACCCGCGCCGCAGATGAGTTATCGATAACCCAGAGCGCCGTCAGCCGGCATATCAAAACCCTGGAAGAGCACTTCGGCTGTCGGCTTTTCCAGCGCAACGGCCGCAACCTGCAGCCCAGCGAATCGGCGCGCCTGCTGCTGCTAGGTGTGCGCGAGGGCTTTGCCGCCCTGGAGCGAGCCTGCGCCACCCTGCACAGCGAAGATGACGTGTTGCGCATGAAGGCGCCGTCGACGCTGACCATGCGCTGGCTGCTGGCCCGCCTCAGCCGGTTTCGCCATCTGCAGGCTGGCAACGACGTGCAGCTCACCAGCGCCTGGATGGAGGTGGATCATGTGGACTTCAACCATGAGCCTTTCGACTGTGCGGTTCTGCTGGGCAACGGCAACTTTCCCGCCGACTGGGAAGCGACATTCCTGTTCCCGGAGTTGCTGATCCCGGTTGGCTCGCCGGCCTTGATCAACGATGCGCCCTGGACCGTCGAGCAATTGGCCGGTGTCGAATTGCTGCACCCGACACCTGACCGTCGTGACTGGCGAGACTGGCTGGGGCGCATGGGCCTTGCCGAGCAGATCTCGCTCAAGGGCGGACAGGCGTTCGATACCCTGGAGTTGGGAATGATTGCCGCCGCACGCGGTTATGGCGTCGCCATTGGTGACCTGATGATGGTTGCCGAAGATGTCGCCCAGGGGCGCTTGAGCCTGCCCTGGCCAACCGCGGTGTTCAGTGGCCTGAATTATTACCTGGTGTGGCCAGGCACACGCCCGGGTGGTGATCGCCTCAAGCGCCTGAGCGATTTCCTGCAGGCCGAAGTACAGGCCATGGCGCTGCCGGTCGTCGACATTCTGCGATAGGTGGCAAAAAGCCGCTAAAATGCCATTATTTTAACGTTTGCGTATATCCCTCCCCGGCACTCAAGTATTGACGGTTGCAGCCGAATCTACTGGTGCAGGACCTCGCTCAGAAAGGTCCGTGAAAACCGAATCGAAACCACGCCGCCTGGCCCCGAGATGCTCGGGCGAGCCCTGCGGTCAGGAGCCAGCATGTCTCAACCTCGTGCCCGAATTGCCTCGCAACTCGGTATCGCCCTCGCGGCCATTCTTGCCGTCGTCATTACCGGCAGTACTGTCTTTGCCCTGCGCTCGCTCGACAGCGCGAACCTCATGACGCGCCAGGAACACCTGGCCAGTGAAGCGCGCTTGCTGGCTGACCAGCTGAGCACATTCCATGGCACCTTGCGTGACAGTACCCAGCGCCTCAGCGGGCTGTTCGAAAAGCGCTTCAGCAGCGGCTTGACCCTGAATAGCGATGAGTTGGTGAATGTGGCGGGTATCGCGACCCCTGCGCTGTTGCTCAACGGCAAGCCGCTGAACAACGATTTTCGAGAAGCCGATGAATTCCGCCAGATGACTGCGGGTGTCGCGACGGTGTTCGTGCGCAAGGGCGAGGATTTCATTCGTATCAGCACCTCGTTGACCAAGCAGGACGGCAGCCGCGCCATCGGCACCTTGCTCGACCACCAGCACCCTGCCTATTCGCGCCTGTTGGCCGGGCAGAACTATGTGGGCCGTGCGGTGTTGTTCGACCGTTCGTACATGACCCAGTACACGCCGGTACTCGATACCAGCGGCCGGGTGATTGCCGTGTTGTTCGTGGGCTTTGACTACACAGACGCGCAGAATACCCAGTTCGAAAACCTGCGTCGTTTCCGCATCGGCCAGACCGGTTCGTTGGCCTTGCTTGATGAGAATGGCAAATGGCTGGTGGCCCCTGCTGGTGTGAAGGCCCCGGAAAAGGCCACCGACGAACTGGCTGATTTCATCAAACACCCGGGCAAGGGCGCCTTTTGGCGCGACACGGGCGAAGACTTCTACAGCGTCGCCGTGCCGTTCGCCGGTGGCCCATGGAGCGTTCTGGCGACCATGCCCAAGGACGAAATCCGCGCCGTGACCTGGAGCGTCGGCATTCGCCTGGCCATTGGCAGCCTGCTGGCCATGCTGCTGGCGGTGGGTGTTTCCATGTGGCTGCTGCGCAGCAAGCTCAAGCCGCTGGGTGATCTGGTCCGCCAGGCCGAGGCCTTGGGTGCCGGCGACCTGGACGCGCGCTTGAACGTTTCCAGCCACGATGAAATTGGCCAACTGGCGCGCAGCTTCAACCACATGGGTGAAGCGCTGGCGGCCATGGTCACGCACATCCGTACGGCTGCCCATGAAGTGAGCGGCCGGGCACAGGCGCTGTCGGGTCTGTCGACCGGTGCCTATGAAGGCATGGAGCAGCAGTCGGGCGAGATCACCAGCATGGCCGGTGCGGTGGAAGAATTCAGCGCCACGTCGCTGAACATTGCCGACAACATGGGCAGTACCCAGCGCATGGCCCAGGAAAACGCCGAGCAGACGCGCATCGGCCGCAGTTCCATGGGCGAGGCATCGTCTTCGCTGCAGGAGATCGCCGGCGCCTTGAACAGCACCGCCAGTGTCATCAACACCCTGGGCCAGCGTTCGCAGGAAATCGGTGGCATCGTCAGTGTCATTACCGCCATTGCCGAACAGACCAACCTGCTGGCGCTCAACGCTGCCATCGAGGCGGCCCGTGCCGGCGAGCAGGGCCGCGGCTTTGCCGTGGTCGCCGACGAGGTGCGCAGCCTGGCTTCACGCACGCGTCAGGCCACCGATGAAATCTCGACCATGATTGGCAGCATCCAGCACGAAACCAGCAACGCCATCAGTACCATGGAACAGGGCAAGGCGCTGATGGAAGAGGGCCTGTCGCGCAACGCCAAGGTGGCAGCGGCCCTGTCGCAGATCGATGAGCAGAGCCGTTCGGCCGGGCAGCAATTCGCGGCCATCACTACCGCCACCCAGGAGCAGAGCAGCACCGCTACCTTGCTCAGCAGCAACCTGCAGAGCATCGCCCTGGCCAATAGCGAACAGCGCGAGGTTGTCTCCAACCTCGCCGTCACCGCCCGTGAGCTGGAAGCCCTGGCTGCCGAGCTGCGCCAGGAAGTGAACCGCTTCCGCGTCGGCCGCTAAGGCTCAGCCCAGGCGGTCCAGGCCCAGCTGCGCGGCACAGTCGCTCAGCGAGCGGGCCTGGCTCTGGGCGTAGAGCTCAAGCTCATCGAGTACGCTGCGGCCCAGCGCCTTGTGGAAGGCGTCCTGGGTCGACCCGCCCGCGTAGTGGCTCTGGGCATCATCACCCAGGTTGGACTGGAAAATGCCGGCAGCACTGACTGGCAGAAAGTCCTCGTATACCAATGGCTCGAAATGCACATGCCCCGCGTCTATCAGCCCTTGCAGGCGGGTGGGCCGGTCCGGCTGCGCGCGGGCCGCCAGGCCAGCTTCGGTGGCGAAGTAGCGAAAATAGGCCAGGCCTTGCTCGCGCATCTGGGCCAGGTCATCGGGAAAGTCGGCGAAGTGCTCGCTCAGCTGGCGCATGTATTCACCGGCGTTGCTTTCGCTGGGGAAGCCGGCCAAGGCTTCGCGTGACTGGTTCAGCAACCGGTCATACAGCTCGCGCCCTTTGGGCGTCAGGGCTGCGCCGCGTTGCTCGATCTCGCCGAAGCGGGCGGTGTGGCTGCCACCCGCCGTGGCCTGATCGGTGAAGGCGACCTTTTCCTGCAAGGCCTTGAAGCTGGTCTGGCGCAGCAGAATAGGGTGTTTGCGCGGGGGCGGCCCTTCGATGACGGCCTTGGGCGTGATGCCTTTGGCGGGCATGGCGGCCTGCACGGCATCGATGTCCAGAGTACGCGGGGTAAGGTGGTTGATGTGCGGGCCCTTGAAGGCCACCACATCGGCGATCAGCCGGTGCTGGTCATGCAACTGCTGGTACTCGGCACTCGTGACGGTGGCGTCGTGGTGCCAGCGGAAGGTTTCCAGGGCCTGGGTCACGAAGTCCTGCGCATCCTGTTCGTTCAGGCCACCTTGGCGCTCGCAGCGTTCTATCAGTTGCAACGCGCGGGAGGTGAAGATCTGGCGGCGGCCCAGGAGTGCCTCGGCGAGTTCACGCAGGGGCAGGTTATCGATCAGCTCCAGGCGCAGCAGCGAGGTGAAGACCCGGAACGGGCTGACCTGAAGTGCCTGCTCGTGGACCGCGCGAAACGCAGTGGAGTGCACCGGCACACCGGCTGGTGTCAGGTCGTAGTAGCCCACCGGCTGCATGCCCATGACCGCGAAGAGGCGGGCGATGGTCGCCAGTTCGCCCGCAGTCCCCACGCGGATGGCGCCGTGGCGCTCCATGGCCAGGCGCTGGGTTTCACCGGTCCACGCCAAGGCGCGGGTGACGTCCGGGCGCTGGGCCATGACCTGTTCGTTGACTTCGCCCACCAGCTCCATCAGCGCCCCGTAAAGCGGAACTTCCTGCTTGTACATATCGGACATGGCGCGCGAGAAGCGGGCGCGTATTTCGTCGGGGCTGACGAAGCTGGGCATGGCGAGACTCCGAGAGAATGGGCTTGCTCTATGAAAGCGGGGAATGACCTGGGGCCGCAAGCGAAAAAAAGTCACCCGGTCATTCCAGAAAATCGGCTTGTTCGGTTGTCAGGAAAGTTGCTGCGTTACCCATTCCACCAGGGCCCGCACCTTGGGCACCTCGGCCGAATGTTCCTGGTAGGCCAGGAAATGTGCGCCATTGCTCGGCATCACGTGGTTCCACGGCACCACCAGCTTGCCTTCAGCCAGTTCCCGGGCCACCAGGTAGCGCGGCACCAGCGCCACGCCGCAGCCCGACACGGCGGCGCTGATGCACATGTAGAACGTGTCGAAACGCGGCCCATGGTAGCTGTTGGCCGAGTGCAGGCCCTGTTCCAGAAACCATTCGTGCCAGGTTTCGGGCCGCGAGGTACTTTGCAGCAGGACCTGGCCGGCCAATTCTTCGGCACTTGCCAAGGTGCGGCCAGCCAACAGCTCAGGGGCGCATACCGGCATCACTTCTTCGGCGAACAGTTCCTGGCAGGTCGCACCTGGCCAGGTGCCCTGGCCGAAGAAGAACACCACGTCGGCTTTGCCCTGCAGCAGGTTGAACGGCTCCAGTTCGTTGCGAATGTCCAGGTGGATATTGGGGTGGCGCTTGCCGAAGCCCTTCAGGTGCGGGATCAGCCAGCCCACGCCAAAGCTGGGCTGGGTGGCCACTGTCAGCACTTCGGTTTCCTGCCCGTATGACAGGATGTAACGGCTGGACATGTCCACCTGCACCAGGATCTTGTTCACTTCGGCCAGGTACAGGCTGCCCGCCGGGGTCAGTTGCAGGCGCCGGCGGATGCGCAGGAACAGGTGGTGGCGCAGCATCTCTTCCAGCTGTGCCACCTGCTTGCTGACAGCGCTCTGGGTCAGGTGCAACTCTTCCGCGGCGCGGGTGAAGCTCAGGTGGCGGGCAGCGGCTTCGAAGCATTGCAGCGCGGCCATGGAAGGAACGAGGCGTTTGGACATGTCGATCTCACAGGCGCTGGAGGACGAACATCATGCCCTGACGGAATGATGTGCTGAATATTGGTCGTTTGTTGCGCATCACTATTCGGATTAATACTGATCCCATTGCTTGATTTCAACTACTCATCGCCTGCAGGAGAACACAATGGTTGATGGACTGCTTCAAAGCCTGGGCGTCGCGACCAGTGCCTACACCGACGGCAACCATCCCGTTCACACCCCCATCGACGGCAGCCGGATTGCCGCGGTCACCCTGGAAAACAAGGCCCAGGTGCTCGCCAAGATCGATGTGGCGCAAAAAGCCTTCCTGGCCTGGCGTGATGTGCCAGCCCCGCGTCGCGGTGAGTTGGTGCGCCTGTTCGGGGAAGTGCTGCGTGAACACAAGGTGCAATTGGGAGAACTGGTGTCCATCGAAGCCGGCAAGATCACCCAGGAAGGCCTGGGTGAAGTGCAGGAAATGATCGACATCTGCGACTTCGCCGTCGGCCTGTCCCGCCAGTTGTATGGCCTGACCATCGCTTCCGAGCGCCCCGGCCACCACATGCGTGAAACCTGGCACCCCCTGGGCGTGGTCGGCGTGATCAGCGCCTTCAACTTCCCGGTTGCCGTGTGGGCCTGGAACACCGCGCTGGCGCTGGTGTGCGGCGACGCCGTGTTGTGGAAGCCTTCGGAAAAGACCCCACTGACGGCCCTGGCATGCCAGGCGCTGTTCGAGAAAGCCCTGAAGCAGTTCGGCGAAGCGCCCCAAGGCCTGTGCCAACTGGTGATTGGTGACCGTGAAGCCGGCGAAGCACTGGTTGATGACCCGCGTGTGCCGCTGGTCAGCGCCACCGGCAGCACTCGCATGGGCCGTGAAGTAGGCCCACGCGTTGCCGCTCGCTTTGGCCGCAGCATCCTGGAGCTGGGCGGCAATAACGCCATGATCCTGGCCCCCAGCGCCGACCTCGACCTGGCCGTGCGCGGCATCCTGTTCTCGGCGGTGGGTACCGCCGGCCAGCGCTGCACCACCCTGCGCCGGGTGATCGTGCATGCGTCCATCAAGGACGAAGTCGTTGCCCGGGTGAAAGCGGCCTACGGCAAGGTGCGCATCGGTGACCCGCGCAAGGACAACCTTGTAGGCCCGCTGATCGACAAGGCTTCCTTCGACGCCATGCAAGGTGCCCTGGCCAAGGCCCGTGATGAAGGCGGAAAGGTGTTCGGCGGCGAACGCCAGTTGGCTGAACAATACCCCAATGCTTATTACGTCAGCCCGGCCATCGCCGAAATGCCCGCCCAGAGTGAAGTGGTGCGCCATGAAACCTTCGCGCCGATCCTCTACGTGCTGGCCTATGATGATTTCGAAGAAGCGCTGCGCCTGAACAATGAAGTACCCCAGGGCCTGTCGTCATGCATTTTCACCACCGACCTGCGTGAAGCTGAGCGTTTCCAGAGTGCTTCGGGTAGCGACTGCGGCATTGCCAACGTCAACATCGGCACCAGCGGTGCGGAAATCGGTGGTGCGTTCGGCGGCGAGAAGGAAACCGGTGGTGGGCGCGAGTCAGGCTCCGACGCCTGGAAGGCCTACATGCGCCGCCAGACCAACACCGTGAACTACTCGCGCGAGCTGCCGCTGGCCCAGGGCATCGTGTTCGACTGATTCACCGTTACGCCTCTGTAGGACCGGGCGAAGCTCGGGAAAAGAGCACCGCGGTCTTTCTGAATTCCGCGGTGCGGCCTTCCCGAGCTTCGCCCGGTCCCACAGGGGGGCTCACAGCGGAGCATTCAGAACGTTTCTCCCTTTGATTTGGCCGGGTTCGTGTCATGACTCAACTGCGTCAGGAATGTCTTTGGGAACACCTCACTCCACCGTCCACAAACCCTGGCGCCTTGGCCAGTGCGGTCAAGGCCGATGTATGCGTGATCGGTGGCGGTATCACCGGCCTCAACACGGCCATCGCGTTGCTGGAGAAGGGCCAGCGCGTGGTGCTGCTTGAAGCCCATCAGGTAGGTCACGGCGGCTCAGGGCGCAACGTGGGACTGGTCAACGCCGGCACCTGGATCCGCCCCGATGATGTCGAGGCCACCCTGGGGTTTGAGCACGGCAGCCGTCTGAACAAGGTGCTGGGCGAGGCCCCAGCGGCAGTCTTCGCCATGATCCAGCGCCTGGGCATCGACTGCCAGGCGCGCAACGAAGGCACGCTGCACATGGCCCACAACGCCACCGGTGTGGCCGATCTGCAAAGCCGCCATGAGCAATGGCGCCGGCGCGGGGCAGACGTGGAACTGCTGACCGGCGCGCGCTGCGAAGAATATTGCGGAACCACGAAAATCGCCGCGGCGTTGCTGGACCGCCGTGCCGGCACCATCAACCCGATGGCCTATACCCAAGGCCTGGCCGCGGCGGTGAAGCGCCTGGGCGGCGGCCTGTACGAGCATTCGGCGGTGCAGCAACTGCAACGCCAGGGCAGTGGCTGGCTGGTCAAGACCGCCAAGGGCGAGGTCAGCGCCGCCAAGGTGGTGATTTCCACCGGGGCCTACACCGAGGGCGACTGGACCGACCTCAAGCGCCGCTACTTCCGGGGTTATTACTACCAGATTGCCTCCAGACCCCTTGCAGGCGCTGCGGCTGACGCCGTGCTGCGTCACGGGCAAGGTTCGTGGGACACCCGCACCGTGCTGAGCAGTATCCGCCGCGATGCCGATGGCCGCCTGCTGCTGGGCAGCATGGGCCGGGTCGATAACAAGCCGGCATGGTTCGTGCGGCGGTGGGCAGACCGCATCCAGGGCCATTACTTCCCGGCGCTGGGAAAGGTCGATTGGGAGATGCACTGGACCGGCGTCATCGACTTCACCCCTGACCACCTGATGCGTCTGTTCGAGCCGGCGCCCGGCGTGGTATCGGTGACGGGCTACAACGGCCGTGGCAACACCACGGGCACGGTGGTGGGCAAGGCACTGGCCGATTACCTGTTCAGCGACGACCCGGCCGGCCTGCCGTTGCCGTTCTCGCTGGACAAGCCAGTGAGCCAGCCGTCGTTGCGCACGGGGCTGTATGAAACCGGGTTTTCCCTTTACCACGCCGGGCAGTGTTTGCGGGTGGTGCTGTAACCCAACCCGTGCAACGGCGGCCCCGGCCGCGTCAGGCTCGATGCGTTGTGTCAGAAGGCAGTTGCTGCTGCAAAGTACCTGGCTGCGATCAGCGTTCCTTGATGTGCAGCCAGCTGAGGAAACCGCCCTTGCGCACCTCCGGCGGTCTTTGTAGCAGCAATGACTGGCTCTTGTGCTGGCGGTAGTGCTGCAGTTTGGTAAACGCGGCGCGCACTTCGCTGCGGTCGACCATGCACGCCTTCAGTTCCTGTTTATCGATGCGGTACAGAATGCAGGTGGTCAGGGTGCGGAATTCAGCCATCGACGCACCTTCGGATACCAGGTTGTCTTCGCCCAGTATTTCACCAGGGCCCATGCGCCCGGCCTCGATGAGCTTTTCGCCATCCTTGATACTGGCCGACACCACCCCCGTGCCAATCACCAGCAGGTCGTCGGAGGTAGCACCGTAGGCCAGGATCAGCTGGTCTTCGGGGTATTCCACCGAGATCATGCGCTCGGCCAAATGGTCCTTGTCATCGTTGCTCAGCGAGCGAAATACGCGAACATCTTCCAGCAGGGCGCGTGGCCGTGACCACGGGCGGTCCGTTGCTTCGCTGGCCCAGTTCACCCCCGAGGCTTGCAAATGCCGGTGCGCCAGGTCGAACAACAGGTTCTGTGCCTCGGTCTTCTGGTCCATGGAGCGAATGAACCCGCTGGCCTCGTACTCCATGTATTCCAGTGTCGACTCCTTCACGGCAACCTTCGGCTTGGGTGAAATCAGCAGGGCGGTAGTGCCTTGCAAGGCCTTCTCCAGCGCATCGAGTACCTTGCGTGGCCGCACCTGGGCCGGCACGGCGATGCGGATGGAAACCCCGTGCATGTTGATCGGGCGGCTGAAGTTGAGCAGCTTGGCCTTGGCCGCCAACGAGTTGGGAATCACCGCCATGGCGCCGTTGCTGGTCATCAAGTGCGTGGCGCGCCAGTCGATGTCCACCACCTTGCCTTCGGTGCCGTCGATGGATATCCAGTCATCCACCTGATACGGCTTGGTAGTATTGAGCACAATGCCGGAAAACACGTCGCTGAGGGTGCTTTGCAACGCCAGGCCGACGATGATCGCCATGGCCCCCGAGGTGGCCAGCAGGCCTTTGACCGGTAGTTGCATCACATAAGCAGCGGCCGCGACGATGGCGATCAGGAAGATTACCGCCCCCATCACTTCCTGCAGCAGGCGCCCGGCATGGCCGTTGCGCTGAAACAGCACCACGCCGAGGATCACCGTCAGCACCCGCGCGGCGAACAGCCACCACATGATCTCCAGCAGGCTGGCGACCATGTTCAAGGTGGCGTCGTCCGGCCAGGGCGCGGGCGTCAGCGGGCTCATGCCCGTGGAATTGAGCACCCAGCTGAACAAGATGAATGCCGTGACCCGGGTAGCCAGTCGCGCGAGCCGATGCTTCTGCGCGATGGAATGCCAGACTGCCAGGTCGAGCAACAGCAGCACGGTGCCGATGGCCAATGGATGATTGCTGATGAGTGTGAACATGGGCGTCCCTGAGGCAAATCTGCTGTCCTAGTGTGTTCGAGTATCGGCCGGCCCGCCACCGGCGGCCTAACGAAAAGCGTTGGTGATTGGCAGGCGACATGGTTAAGATGCTAATCGTTAGCTAGCTATGTAGATTGCAGCAAATGACGTTCCTTCCGCGTGCATTGAGCGATTTCTCCAGGGCCGTGTTCAACCCGTCGACACCGGCGCTGCAGTTCGCCCTCAAAAACATGCTTGGCGGCGGCCTGGCTCTGTACCTGGCGTTCATTCTGCAGATGCAGCAGCCACAGTGGGCGCTGACGACCGTGTTCATCGTCAACCAGCCGTTGAGCGGGATGGTACTGTCCAAAGGCGCCTACCGGTTGCTGGGCACCTTTGTCGGTGCCGTGGTTTCCCTCGGCATGATCGGCCTGTTCGGCCAGGCTTCGTGGTTGTTCCTGTGGTGCATGGCGTTGTGGCTGGGGTTCTGCACGGCGGGGGCATCGTTGTACCGCAACAACGCTTCGTATGGGTTCGTGCTGGCGGGCTACACCACGGCCATCATCGCCCTGCCTGCCACCGCTGCGCCCCTGAACGTCTTCGACCAGGCCCAGGCGCGGTTTTTCGAAATCACGTTGGGCATTCTCTGCGCGTCCCTGGTGAGTACTGTGCTGTGGCCGCGGCGTATCGAACATCAATTGGCAGTGCAGGCCCGTGGTGCCTGGCAATCGGGCATGGCTGCCGCCGCGTCGGAGCTGCTGGGCGTGGACCAGCGCAAAGGCTTGCTGGACGCCATGGGGCGTATCGTCTCGGTGGACGCCCAGCGCGACCACGCAGCGTTTGAAGGGCCACTCGGTCGCCTGCGGGCCCAGGCGCTACGGGTGATGAGCCGTGACTTGCTGAGCCTGCTACGGGTTGCCCGAGGTGTGGCGCGCCAACGTTTGATGCTGGATCAGCGCGCCGGTGAGGTTATCGACCCGATCATCGCCAGTGTGGCCCAAGCCTTGGCTGATGGCGGCGAAACGGCGCTCAACCAGCAAGCCGTGGTGGTCGATGAAACTTTGCTGGTGCGAGGGCTGGAACCTCAGCTGCATGCCTGCCTGATGCGCCTGACGGTAGTGCTGCGCCTGGCCACTGTCGCTGCCCAGACCCTCACCGCGGTCGAGCAGGGTGATGAAGTCACTGATGCGCCCGGCCCTTTGGCGTGGCACCGGGATATCGAGCAGGGCGTCATGTCCGGCTTGCGCAGCGCCCTGGCCTTTCTCGCGGTAGCCGCGTTGTGGGTGTTTACCGCCTGGCCCGCGGGCCTGGGCGCGGTGTCCATCAGCGGCGTTGTACTGAGCCTGTTCGCGGGCCGTGAGGCCCCGGCGGGCGCGGCCATGAATTTTCTCAAGGGCATTGCCCTGTCGGTGCCGGTGGCTGCACTGGTGGCTTACGGGCTGCTACCCGGCTGGGAAGGGTTTCCCATGCTCTGCCTGGGGCTTGGCGTGCCGTTGTTCATGGCATCGCTGTGCCTGAGCCAGCCGAGCATCGCGCCTGTCGCTTCATCGTTCTGCATCTTTTTCGTCAACAACGTCGCCCCCAGCAACGCCATGACCTACGACCTGGAGCAGTTCCTGAACAAGGCGCTGGCGACGATGATTGGTGTGGGGATCGCCGTGGTGGTGTTCCGGTTGGTCACCCTGGGCCCCGGGGCGCGGCATTACCGACGGTTGGTGGAAGCTTCGCTGGCCGACCTGTCGCAGCTGGCCCGGCGCCCCTTGGCGCAGGCCGAAGGCTGGTTTGGCGGCCGCATGGCTGACCGGTTGATGCGCTTGGCGCGTTACCGCAATGCGCACCCGGACGAGCCGAACCTGCATTGGCATGATGGCCTTTATGGGCTGGACCTGGGTGGCGAGTTGCTGCACTTGCGCGGCTGCCTGGTGGATGCCAGCGGGTCATTGGCCCGCGAGCGTGACCGCTACTTGCGCGATGTGGCGCGGTTGCTGAAACAGGTGCGGCCGGCGCCGGAGGTGTTGCAGCTATTGGATGAAGTGAGCGCACGGCTGCAGGAGGCGCTGGAGGTGGACATTCGGTTGACCGCGCGGCGGCGGGAGTTGGCGCAGGTAGCGGTGGGGCAGGTTCGGTCGGTGTGGCGGCGGTGGTGTCAAAAATCGTGAGATGAGGGAACCGGACGTCTGGTTCATCGCGATGGATTCCAGTTTCTGACCCCCCTGTCCGAAATAAGCGAAACTATAACCAGTCGTTTTTTCTATTTGTTACTGGCTGCTGGGCCGATACTGCAATGCCTCCGCCACATGGCCGCGTCCTATCTGCGCGACTTCCTCCAGGTCGGCCAATGTCCGCGCCACCTTCAACAGCCGGTGCGCGGCCCGCAACGATAACGTCAGCCGCTCGCACGCGGTTTCCAGCCAGTGCTCATCGGCTGTGGATAACTTGCAATGGGCTTTCAGCCCCGGCAGGTCGAGGAAGGCATTGGCGCAACCCTGGCGCTTGAACTGCCGTTCGCGGGCGGCGGCCACGCGGGCCGCAGCATGAGCGGTATCGTCGCCGGGTTGCGGGGTTGGGTTCAGGGCCGTGGTTTCGCGGGCGACGGTCAGGTGCAGGTCGATGCGGTCCAGCAGCGGGCCCGATAGCTTGTTGCGGTACCGGGCGATCTGGTCGGTGCTGCAACTGCAGCGGCTGCTGGGGTCGCCGAGATATCCACAGGGGCAGGGGTTCATGGCGGCGACCAGTTGAAAGCGCGCCGGGAAGCGGATCTTGTCGCGGGCGCGGGCGATGACTATTTCGCCGGACTCCAGGGGTTCACGCAGCACCTCCAGTACCTTGCGATCGAATTCAGGAAGTTCGTCGAGGAAGAGCACCCCATGGTGGGCCAAGGTAATTTCCCCTGGTTGCGGACGGCTGCCACCCCCGACCAGCGCGGCGCCGGAAGCCGAGTGGTGGGGATGGCGGAACGGCCGCTGCGGCCAGTGCGTCAACGGTGCGAGGCTGGCGACTGATTGAATGGCCGCCACCTCCAGCGCTTCGCGTTCGTCCAACGGCGGCAACAGCCCGGGCAGGCGGCTGGCGAGCAGGGTCTTGCCGGTACCCGGGGGGCCGCTGAACAGCAGGTTATGCGCTCCCGCGGCAGCGACCAGCAATGCGCGCTTGGCGGCCTGCTGGCCCTGTACCTCGCTGAGGTCCGGGTAGGGGCGGTTGAGCAGGATGAGGCCATTGGAGCTGAACGGGCTGATACGCTGCTGCTCATTGAAGTGACAGACCAGCTCCAGCAGGTTGCTGGCGGCTATGACCACCAGCCCGGAGGCCAGGCTGGCTTCCTCGGCGTTCTCGCAAGGCACCACCAGCGCCCGTCCCGCCTCCCGCGCCGCCAGTGCCGCAGGCAGCACGCCCTGAACCGGGCGTATGGCGCCGGACAGCGCCAATTCGCCCAGGCATTCCACATCACGCAGTGCCGCGCTGGGAAACTGGCCACTGGCGGCGAGTATGCCCAATGCGATGGCCAGGTCGTAGCGCCCACCGTCCTTGGGGAGGTCGGCGGGTGCCAGGTTCTGGGTGATACGGCGTGCCGGGAAGTTGAGCTGCGAATTGACGATGGCGCTGCGCACGCGGTCCTTGCTCTCCTTGACCGAGGCTTCCGGCAGGCCTACCAGCGTGAGCGAAGGCAGGCCATTGGCAAGGTGGGTTTCCACCGTGACGGCCGGCGCGCCGACACCGACCTGGGCGCGGCTGTGGACGATGGCTAGGGACATGGTTGCTCCGTGCGTTGAAGGGGGGCCGCTTCCTGCGGTGTCTGAAGGGTAGTGGGTGGCGGGCCGGCTGGGCGCTGGATATTGCGGCAGGGTGTTTCCGCGGTGCCTGCTTCCCGAGCTTTGCCCGGTCCCACAAGGAGCCTTCAAAAGCGCTTGGCGTAGACAAGGCTCGCTACGGCATCGTTTGGAATGTGTCTGATTATCTGGGCAAATCGCTCATGAATGCCTCCAACCGCGACCTCAACCATCGCTCGCCAGGATCCGTGTCCATCACACTCAGCCACACCATCGACAAATCCAGTGTCGGCGTATCGAACGGCAGTGGCTCGGTGTACAGGTTCCCATACCCCACCATGGCATTCGCCGCATAGTCCGGCGCCCCGGCCAGCAGGTCGGTGCCCGCCAGCAGCGCAGGCAAGGCGCTGTATTGGGGTACCGAAAGCACGACGTTACGCTTGCGCCCGATCTCTTCCAGCCACTCATCCACCACGCCACTGGTATTGGCCATGTGTGACACCAGCACGTGGGGGCGGGCGCAGTATTCGTCCAGGGTCAGGGGGTGGTCGGATTTGTCGGCGCGCAGGATGCGTGGCTGAATGCGGCGCAGCAGTTTGCGCTTGGCGTTGGCCGGCAGGCCGCGGGTCTGGCTGATGCCCACGGTGATTTCGCCGGAGGCGAGCAGGTCGGGGACCCGCCAGTAGTCGACGTGCTGGACCACGAACACCACCTTCGGCGCTTCCAGGCGCAGGGCGCGCAGCAAGGGCGGCAGCAGGCCGAATTCGACGTCGTCGGACAGGCCGATGCGGAAGGTGGAGGTGCTGACGGCCGGGTCGAAGTCGTGGCTGAGGCTGATGGCGATGGACAGGGCGTCCAGGGCCGGGGACAGGTGGCGGGCCAGTTCTTCGGCGCGGGCTGTGGGCTCCATGCGGTGGCCGACACGCACGAACAGCGGGTCGTTGAACATGGTGCGCAGGCGGTTGAGCGCCGAGCTGATGGTGGGCTGGCCAAGGAACAGCTTTTCCGCGACGCGGGTGACGTTGCGTTCCAGCATCAAGGTCTCGAACACCACCATGAGGTTGATGTCGGCCTTGCGCAATTCGTTGCGGTTCATCGGCGTGTGCCTCCAGTCCTTCAGATGAAGGCTGGAGTGTAGAGCGTGTGGCAGCCGGCTTGCCAGCAAGCGTTGGGGAAAAGCGCGCTGGCAGGCCAGCTCCCGCAAAGGCTGACTATGGGGTGGGGGACGTCAGGCGCGCTTCCAATTCAGCCACCTTGGCCTCCAGCGCTTCCAGGCGCGCGCGGGTGCGGGCCAGCACGACCATCTGGCTGTCGAATTCTTCCCGGCTGACCAGGTCCAGCTTGCTGAACCCGCTTTGCAGCAGCAGCTTGAACTGGCTTTCCAGTTCCGCGCGCGGTTGGGCGGAGTCGCTGCTGAACAGGCGAGAGGCGTGGTCGCCGAGGGCGTCGAGGAAGGCTTTGGGCGCAAGCATGGTGAAATTCCTGAATCTGATGGCCTGGAGTGTACCACGGGGCCGTCTATAGTCAGTTCGTGGCGCGCGCACGGTTTTTGCGCATCGCCGTGATCCATGGCGCACCAGTTTGGCGCGCAACCGTTGATCAGGTGTGGGGCAAAGCAGGGCGCTGGCGGTAAATAGGCCGAATTTGTTGAGTTGCGCGGACATGGCAAGGTTTCTGCTTAGACACCATTGACCCATGCACTGATGCAGTCGATGTGACGAATGCAGTGCGCAGGCGGAGCGGGAAGTGTTTCGTCAGGAGCGGTTCTGGTGGTCGGTCAGGGGATGCAGGATCGACGACGCGTTACAAAGCCAGACACTGCGCTTAGACTTGAGCTGGGTTTGTTTTCCTGGGGCAAGTCCACTAATTCGGGAGAAAGTTTCATGAAGCTAGTCACTGCCATCATCAAGCCGTTCAAATTGGACGATGTACGCGAGTCGTTGTCCGAAATCGGCGTGCAGGGCATTACCGTTACCGAGGTGAAAGGCTTCGGGCGGCAGAAGGGTCACACCGAGCTGTATCGCGGCGCGGAGTACGTGGTCGACTTCCTGCCCAAGGTGAAGATCGATGTCGCCATTGACGACAAGGATCTGGACCGTGTGATCGAGGCGATCACCAAGGCCGCCAACACCGGCAAGATCGGTGACGGCAAGATTTTCGTGGTCAATCTGGAACAGGCGATTCGCATCCGTACCGGCGAAACCGACACCGACGCGATCTAAGCCGCCCCAAACCCCAACGCCCCAGGAGATAACAACATGACTCTGCGTCGCTTCGCAGGGCTAGGAGCCCTTTTGTCCCTCGTTTTGCCAACGCTTGCGATGGCTGCAGACGAGGTGGCAACCCCAGCCGCCCCCGTGCTCAACTCCGGCGACACCGCCTGGATGCTCACGTCCACCGCGCTGGTGCTGTTCATGACCATTCCGGGCCTGGCGCTGTTCTACGGCGGCATGGTGCGGTCCAAGAACATCCTCTCGGTAATGATGCAGTGCTTCGCCATCACGGGCCTGGTCAGCATTCTGTGGACCATCTACGGTTACAGCATGGCTTTCGACACCACCGGTATGGAAGCGGGCGTAGTCAACTACAACTCCTTCGTGGGCAGCCTGGCCAAGGCTTTCCTGGCCGGCATCACCCCTGCCAGCATCACTGGCCCCGCGGCGCTGATTCCTGAGGCGGTATTCGTCACCTTCCAGATGACCTTCGCCATCATCACCCCGGCGCTGATCGTCGGTGCCTTCGCCGAACGCATGAAGTTCTCGGCCATGCTGGTGTTCATGGGCATCTGGTTCACCCTGGTCTACGCACCGATCGCACACATGGTCTGGTCCGGTCCTGGTTCGCTGCTGGGTGACTGGGGCGTGCTGGACTTCGCCGGTGGTACCGTGGTGCACATCAACGCCGGTATCGCTGGCCTGGTGGCGTGCCTGGTGCTGGGCAAGCGCAAAGGCTTCCCGACCACCCCGATGGCTCCGCACAACCTGGGCTACACCCTGATGGGCGCTGCCATGCTGTGGGTAGGCTGGTTCGGCTTCAACGCCGGCTCCGCCGCGGCCGCCAACGGCACCGCCGGCATGGCCATGCTGGTTACCCAGATCGCCACTGCCGCTGCCGCACTGGGCTGGATGTTCGCCGAGTGGATCACCCACGGCAAACCCAGTGCACTGGGCATCGCCTCGGGTGTGGTCGCAGGCCTGGTAGCCATTACCCCTGCCGCCGGTACCGTGGGCCCGATGGGCGCGCTGGTCATCGGCCTGGCTGCTGGCGTGGTGTGCTTCTTCTGCGCCACCACCCTGAAACGCAAACTGGGCTACGACGACTCCCTGGACGCCTTCGGCGTGCACGGTATCGGCGGTATCCTGGGCGCTATCCTCACCGGTGTGTTCGCCGCACCGTCGCTGGGTGGCTTCGGCACCGTGACCGACATCGCCGCACAAGTGTGGATTCAGTGCAAAGGCGTGGCGTTCACCATCGTCTACACCGCCGTGGTCACGTATGTGATCCTCAAGGTGCTGGACATGGTCATGGGCCTGCGCGTCAACGAAGAAGAAGAGTCGGTGGGCCTGGACCTGGCTCAACACAACGAGCGTGGCTACAACCTGTAACCACCCATGAAAAAATGCCCGGCTCGCCGGGCATTTTTTTGCCCGCGATTTGTCATTTGCTCAGGGCGCAAACGGTTTGCGCGCGGTAACTTCCAGCTTGTTGCCGGCATCGATTCGGTGTAGGCATTTGGCTTACATGCATTGATGAATTTAGCCCCTTTGCTTTTTCCCAGAGCGCGCTAGAATGCGCCCCGAACGTGTGGAGAATGGTATGTGGCAGCAACGGTTGATCACCTTGAAGCCAAGGCCGCGCGGCTTCCATCTGGTAACGGATGAACTGCTGGCGGACTGGCCCGAGTTGCGTGCATGCCGCATTGGCCTGCTGCACCTGATGCTGCAGCATACGTCGGCCTCGTTGACCATCAACGAAAACGCCGACCCCGCGGTTCGTCGTGACTTCGAGCGTTTCTTCAACCGCCTGGTACCCCAGGGTAACAGCGGCTATGAGCACAACGACGAAGGCGCGGATGACCTGCCGGCACACTTCAAGGCCAGTTTGCTAGGCTGTCAGTTGACGTTGCCAGTGCGGGACGGGCGGTTGGCGCTGGGTACCTGGCAAGGCGTGTATCTGGGCGAGCACCGTGATCACGGCGGTGCTCGCAGGGTGGTCGCCACGTTGCAGGGCGACACCCGATGACCGTCGGCAAACCGACGGATATGAATTTTTCCTGGCAGCCATCGACAGAAGGTCAGGCTGGGCTATAAATAATCTGCTTTTCGCAAGTCATGAGGTAGAACATGAGCGACGATGATCTGGAAAACGACGAACTCGAAGTAGGTGACGAGGACGATACCGAGGAAGGCCTCGAAGCGGCGGCTGAAGACGTTGCCGACGACGATGGCGGCGACGTCCCTGCACCTGCGGCCAAAGGCAAGTCCAAGGCTGCGGTGTCGGTAGACGAACTGCCTAGTATTGAAGCCAAGAACAAGGAGCGCGATGCCCTTGCCCGTGCCATGGAAGAGTTCCTGGCCCGTGGCGGCAAAGTGCAGGAAGTGGAGGCCAATGTGGTCGCCGATCCGCCCAAGAAGCCGGACAACAAATATGGCAGCCGCCCTATCTGAGTCCCTGCTTCCCTGAAAAAGCCCGCCGTCGCTGCGGGCTTTTTCATGCCCGGGATGTGTGGCGCCCGGTGCGGCCGGCGCATAGCGGGCGCTGCAGAACCGCGCGGGGCGTTACTTCCAGCTTGCCAGCACCTGGGCGATTTCCAGCAGGCTACGCACCTCGGCATCCGGCTTGTGGTCCGCTTCCCATGGCTTGCCCTGTGGGTTGTACCAGATGGCCTTGAGGCCGGCTTGCTGCGCGCCCAGGATGTCATCGCCGGGGTGGTCGCCCACATGCACGGCTGCGCTGGCGGCCACGCCACCGCCACGCTTTAGCGCTTCGATGAAAGGGGCCGGGTCTGGCTTGCCGATGCCCAGGTCTTCGGCGCACAAAGCAAAGGCGAAGTGGTCGGCCAACCCCAGGCGGCGCACGTCGGCGTTGCCGTTGGTGACCACGCCCAGGGTGTACTGCTGGCCCAGTTGCTCCAGGGCCGGCAGTGCGTCGGGGAACACCTCGATCTGATGCCGAGCATGCAGGAACACCTCGAAGCTCTTCTGCGCCAGGTGCGCCGCCTCTGGCTCCGGGTAACCAGCTTCGCGCAATGCGTGCAGCAGCACCAGGCGGCGCAACGCACTGATGCGGTGCTTGAGACCAGGCTCGGCCTCCACGAGGCGTTTGCGAATGGCGAACAGGTGTTCCACCTCGATCGGGCCCAGTTTTGGTGCGTGCTCGCCAAGCCAGTCTCGCAACACGGCTTCGGCGGTGACAATAACCGGGGCGGTGTCCCACAGGGTGTCGTCCAGGTCAAAGGTGATCAGCTCGATGCTCATGTGTCACTGTCCTTGCTGCGTTTGGCCCGTGGGTGGGCGCTGTCATAGACGGTTGCCAGGTGCTGGAAGTCCAGGTGGGTGTAGATCTGCGTGGTGGCGATGTCGGCGTGGCCCAGCATTTCCTGTACCGCGCGCAGGTCCTGTGATGACTCCAGCAGATGGCTGGCGAAAGAGTGCCGCAGCATGTGCGGGTGGAGGTTCTGGCCCAGCTCGCGTTCGCCAGCGGCCTTTACCCGCAACTGAATGGCCCGTGGCCCCAGGCGGCGGCCTTGCTGGCTGACGAACACGGCGTCATCGGCCGGGTTGCTCAACCCGCGCAGGGGCAACCACTGCTGCAGAGCCTCGCGGGCCTTGCGGCCGACCGGCAGCACGCGGGTCTTGCTGCCCTTGCCATGCACTTGTACCAGGCCGTCGGCCAGGTCCAGTTGCTCCAGGTTGAGGCTGGTCAGCTCGGACAGACGCAGCCCGGAGGAGTAGAACAGCTCCAGCATGGCCTGGTCGCGGTGGGCGAGGAAATCGTCCTCAACGGCACCTTCCAGCAATTGCAGGGCTCGGTCGGTGTCCAGGGTACGCGGCAGCCGACGTTCGCCCTTGGGGGGCGACAGGCCGTTGGCCGGGTCGTGGTTGCAGATGCCTTCGCGGTTCAGGTAGCGGTATAGCCCGCGCACCGCCGACAGCAAGCGCGCCAGGCTGCGTGATGATTGCCCTTGCTGGTGCAGGCGGGCGACCAGGCGGCGCAGTTGCTGGATGTCCAGGGCGCCCCAGTGGCGCAACTGTTCCTTCTCGCAAAAGGCCAGCACCTTGTCCAGATCGCGGCGGTAGGCTTGCAGGGTATGGTCGGACACCTGCCGCTCACTGCGCAAGTGAGCGCAGTAGGCATCAAGGTGCGCCTGCATGGTCAGCGTACCGAGCGCAGGCTGCTGGTGAAGCGCGGTATCACCCGGCCCAGGACCTCGGCGATATAGTTGAGGAACAGCGTGCCCACCGAGCTTTTGTAATGCTGCGGGTCGCGGCTGCCGATGGCCAGCACCCCATGCAGGCCCTGATGGTTCAGGGTGGCCACGGCGGTGGAGCCGACTTGCTTGCGCTGTTCCTCGCCAAACAGGAAGTCCAGTTCATGATCGCGCAAGGTGCCGCTGACCGGCTTGCCGCCCGACAGCAGCGCGCCGATGGCCTGGTGCGCTTCGCCCGTGCTGACCCAGCGGCCCACTGGCGTGGCGATGTCGCTGAACAGGATGAGGCTGACGAACGGTACCTGGAATTCCTGGCGCAGGCTGTCTTCCACGGCGATCACCACTTCTTCCAGGCTGCCTGCATCGAGAATGTCGAGAATCAGCCGCCGGGTCTTGTCGAACAGGCGGTCGTTGTCACGGGCCACGTCCATCAAGTGAGAGAGGCGGTGGCGCATCTCGATATTGCGCTCGCGCAGTACCTTCATCTGCCGCTCCACCAGCGACACGGTGTCACCGCGCTGGTGGGGCAGGCGCAGGCTGACCAACAGGTCTTCCTGCTCGGCGAAGAAGTCAGGGTTGGCGCGCAGGAAGGCTGCGACCGCCTCGGCCCCGGGGGCCGACGCCGTATTGCCCTCGACGGTATCAAGGGGTTGTGGGGCAGGTGCCTGGGGCTTGTCGGTCATGGTCGTTGCTCACTCATAGACGCACTTGGCCTTCGTAGACCCGCACAGCGGGGCCGGTCATCAGCACAGGCTGGCCGGGGCCAGCCCACTCGATGGACAGGCGCCCCCCGGGCAGGTCGATCAACAACGGTGAGTCCATCCAGCCCTGGCTGATGGCGGCCACGGCGGCAGCACAGGCGCCAGTACCGCAGGCCTGGGTTTCCCCGGCACCGCGTTCCCACACCCGCAGTTGCGCGCGCTGGCGGTCGACCACATGCAGGAAGCCTACATTCACTCGCGCAGGAAAACGCGGGTGGTGTTCGATTTTTGGCCCCAGTTCGTGGACTGGCGCGGCGTTGATATCGTCGACCTTCAAGACCGCGTGGGGGTTGCCCATGGACACGGCGGCGAGGTTTACCACCTGGCCATCCACTTCCACATCGTAGTTCTTCGCCTGGGCATCGGCCACGAACGGGATATCGGCGGGAACCAGCCGTGGCGGGCCCATGTCGACGCTGATCTGGCCGTCGTTGCGGATATCCAGTTCGATGATGCCGCTCTTGGTTTCCACACGAATGCGTTTCTTGGCGGTCAACCGCTTGTCCAGCACGAAGCGGGCGAAGCACCGCGCGCCGTTGCCACATTGTTCCACTTCCGAACCGTCGGAGTTGAAGATGCGGTAGCGGAAGTCCACGTCCGGGTTGCTCGGCGCTTCGACGATCAGCAACTGGTCGAAGCCCACGCCAGTGTGGCGGTCGCCCCACTGCTTGGCGTGCTTGGGCAGGATATGCGCGTGTTGGCTGACCAGGTCCAGGACCATGAAGTCATTGCCCAGCCCATGCATTTTGGTAAAGCGCAGCAGCATGGGTTTACTCCGGCAACAGGCTTTCGCCCGCGAACAGTTCAGCGACCGTTTCACGGCGGCGCACTTCATGGGCCTGGTCACCAGCGACCAGAATCTCGGCGGCACGCCCGCGGGTGTTGTAATTGGAACTCATGACGAAACCATACGCCCCGGCGGAGCGCACGGCCAGCAGGTCGCCTTCTTCAAGAGCCAATTGGCGGCCCTTGGCCAGGAAATCACCGGTTTCGCAGATCGGCCCGACGATATCGTAGGCGCGGCCTTCGCCCGTGCGGGGCTGCACGGCGCTGACGTCCATCCAGGCTTCATACAGGGCCGGGCGGATCAGGTCGTTCATGGCCGCGTCGACCACGGCGAAGTCCTTGTGCGCGGTGTGCTTGAGGTACTCGACGCGCGTCAGCAGCACACCGGCGTTGGCGACGATGTAGCGGCCTGGTTCGAATACCAGGGCCAGGTCGCGGCCTTCCAGGCGCTCGCGCACCGCCTTGATGTAGTCGCCGGCCAACGGTGGTGCTTCGTCGCGATAGCGCACGCCCAGGCCACCACCCAGGTCGATGTGCTGCAGGAAGATGCCGCAGTCGCTCAGGCGGTCGACCAGGCCCAGCAGGCGGTCGAGGGCGTCGAGGAAGGGTTCCATGCTGGTCAGTTGCGAGCCGATATGGCAATCGACCCCGACCACTTCCAGGTTCGGCAACTGCGCGGCGCGCACGTAGACATCCTCGGCGGCGACGATGTCGATGCCGAACTTGTTCTCGGCAAGGCCCGTGGAGATGTACGGGTGGGTACCGGCGTCGACGTCGGGGTTGACCCGCAGCGACACCGGGGCGCGCACGCCCAGCTCGGCGGCTACCGCCTGCAGGCGTTCAAGTTCGTCGGCAGACTCGACATTGAAGCAATGGACGCCCACTTCCAGGGCGCGGCGCATGTCTGCGCGGCTCTTGCCAACGCCGGAGAACACCACGCGGTCGGCACGGCCGCCAGCGGCCAGGACGCGTTCCAGCTCACCACCGCTGACGATGTCAAAACCTGCGCCCAGGCGTGCCAGAAGGTTCAGCACGCCCAGGTTGGAGTTGGCCTTGACCGCGAAGCAGACCAGGTGCGACATGCCGGCAAGGGCGTCGGCATAGGCCCGGTACTGCTGCTCGATGTGCGCACGGGAATAGACATAGGTTGGCGTGCCGAAACGCTCGGCGATGGAGGCCAACGACACGCCTTCCGCGAACAGTTCACCGTCGCGGTAGTTGAAAGCGTCCATGGTCTTCCCTTACATCATGTGTTTGTGCGATTTCGACGGGTTGTCTTGTTCAACGGTGGATTTTTGCCCGTCAGGCAGGTACAGAGGGCCTTTCTGGCCGCAAGCGGACACGAGGCAGGCAACCGCGACCAGCGCAGCGAGGGCGGAAATCAGGCGCTTCATGGCGAAATCCTTTGTAAAAGCGTTAATTGCGCCCGAGTATACCGGCCACCCGGCAGCTTGCCTATGCAGCCCGGATTGAGGGGGGGTGGCATCCTGCGGCCCCTTGGCCGCGGCCAGTGTGCTGCTGCGCGGGGGGAGCGCAACGTCGAATGCGCAGTTCCACAGGTCGTAATACTTTGCATTCGGGGCGCGCTGCTCGTATCTTCGCGCGCTTGCAGTGTGCAGACACGTATAGAGGTTCCCACCATGAGTTTGACCGAAGCGCGCTTTCACGACCTGGTCGATGCCACCCAACAGGCATTGGAAGAACTGTTCGAAGACCATGCCGATGACATTGAGATTTCGTCCGGCCTGATGACCATCAAGTTCGACAACGGCAGCCAGTTGATCATCAGCCGCCAGGAGCCGCTGCGCCAACTGTGGCTGGCCGCGCGTTCCGGTGGTTACCACTTCGACTATGACGAGGAGTCGGGCAAGTGGGCCTGCGAGAAGTCCGAAGAGCTGCTGGGCGAGATACTCACCCGCGCCACCTGGGAACAGGCTGGCGTGAAGCTGGACTTCGAAGAGATCTGAGCGTGACCACTCCCACCCCGGCGGTGCGGCCGCCCAAGCCCCTTTACAGCAACGTCAGCCCGGCGGTGCCTTCGCCGTGCATCAGCCTTTGCCGGCTGGACGAGCAGAAAGTCTGCAAGGGCTGCTTCCGCCATGTGGAAGATATTCGTGAATGGCGTTCGGCGGACGACGAGCGCCGTCGGCAGATCTGTCACCAGGCCAGCGAGCGCCGCGCCAGCGCCGGTTGATCATAGCTGGCTCAAGGCGTGGTTCAGCGACCGCTCCAGGTCCGCCTTGTAGCGCAGGTACAGATGGGTGGCGCCCGGGGCGTCGCCTAGCAGCCCGCACAGGTCCAGGTCGGTGATGTAGCAGCGGTAGGCCGTGGCCTCGGTGCGCTGGGCCAGGATCTGCCGCGCGACCACGGCGTACAGCTGGTCACCGTGTTCGAGCTCGGAAAATTCCCGCTGGTTGCAATACAAGGTCACCTGGATCCTGCCCGGCGCTGAGCGCTCGACAATCGCCTGCACGTCATAGAAACGCTTGTCGCCGGCTTCCTGCGGGCCGGGCCGCGGCTCAATACCGCGCGCGCGCGCAGCGCCCGTGGGCAACAGTTGATAGTAGAGCACCTCCAGTGCCGGGTGGGCGCCGGCTTCAACCGGCAACAGGGCGTTGCGGCGGTACAGCACCGATTGCAGGAAGCGTTGCAGCGGCACCAGCAAGCTGGGCTCGTCGTGGAACGGCAGCCGCTGGTGCCACAGGGCATTGAGCTCGTCCAGCACGTAGACGTCCGCCCAACTGTCCTGCAGGCGGTAGAACAGCTGGATGCTTTCGGGCTGGCCCATGGGCAGGATCAACCCCAGGTCGTGTTCATCCAGGGCGTGGCTGTCAAGGTGCAGCGGGCTGTAGCTGGGCAGGTCTTCGCCCAGGTACTGCACCAGTGCCGCCACGGTCGCAAGGGCCACATGGCGAACCTTCCCCGGCACCAGTTCCAGTACGTGATAGTCCTGCTGTACCCGGATCAGGTAGCGGTGGTTCAGGCCCTTTTTCAATAGCGCCTGGGCGGTATTGAGCAGGGCTTCCACGCGCTGGGCGATAGCGGGGGCACGGTTGTGGCAGAAGCAGCGCACCTGTACCCGCGGCGGCTGCCCAGGTGGCAGGTGGTTCAAGTAATCGCGCAGGCAGTCGAGCAGGGCGTGGGGGCCATCGAAACGGTCGGTCAGCACCTCGTTCCAGCTATTGAGGGTGACCTGGTCCAGGGTCAGTACCAGGTTCTCGCGCACGCCGGCATAGCTCAACGAGTCGGTGCGCTCGGTGGTCATCAGGATGTTCAGGTCGCGGTGGTGCTTGAGTGGGTCGACCCCCACGTTGACCAGCAACAGTACTTCCACGGGCACGCTTTTGCGCAGCAACTGCTCATCCGCCACGGTGGCCAGGGGCAGGGGAATGCTCTGCTGAAGGCTGGCGATCAGGTTGAACAGTTCGAACTCGGTCAGGTCGCTCTCGCCAGGGTGCAGGGCCAGGCGCGTGCTGCTGTCGATCACGCCGTTGCGGTGGCACCAGGTGAGCAGCTGCAGCAGTTGCCGGTTGCGCTTGAAGGGGGCGAAGTGCTCCCACTCGTAGGCTCCCAGGTTGCCGTTGTACAAACCCCACTGAGTGTGCCCCGGTTCCTTGCGGTTGGGCGATTGCACCAGCGTGAGGGTGTCTTCGGCCAGGTCCGGGGCGATGCCCGGGTTGATGAACTCGACCTTGCCGGCCTTGCGCTCGAACGCGGCGTACAGCCTGCGGCCCAGAATATTGAGGTCGCGGTTGTTGATCAGGCTGACAGCCTGTTCGCTGCGGGCGAACTGGTTGAGGAACCGGTAGCTGTAGTTCAGCTCGTTGACCAGCGCCCGGCGCTCGCTGACCACCTGGCGTACTTTCCATTGGCTGCGGCTGTCCAGCAGCGCCAAGTGCCGAGGGTCCCAGTTCCACTCGGCCGCCAGCCGCTGCAGCAGCAAGCGCTGCCAACTGGGCGGGCGCTGCCGTGACACGGCGCTGAGCTTCTTGTTGACCTTCAGGTACAGCGCGCGGCGCACCAGCTCAAGGCGGTCGACATCGCCGCGAGCCAGCAGGTACTCCTCGATGCGGCGGTAGACCACCATGTAGGGGTCCAGCTCATCCAGGTCGACCTGGTTGGCGAATACTGCCTGTTTGAAGCGCAGGCTCAGGCATTGGACAGTGGGGTGTTCGCTGGCATAGACCTCGGTGAGCAACAGCTTGAGGACCGACTTGTACGGCGACTCGATGCCCTTGAACAACTGCCACAGGCCGGCGCCGACGAATTCGCCCGCAGGGATATGGGCCAGGTGGCCCAGGTCCAGTACTTCATCGGCGCGAATGAAGCGCTTGCCCAGTAGGGTGTCGGTGTACTCGGCATAGCGACGCTCCTCATAGACTGGCACCAGCCACCACAGCGGCGTGCGGCCTGCCAGCCAGATGGCGGTGCGGTAGAACTCATCCAGCAGCAGGTAATGCTGGCTGGTGCCGCAGTCTTCGGAACTGAGCTGGCTGTCGCGTTCGCCGCGCACGAAGCGCGGCGGGTCAATCAGGAAAAAGTGCGCCTCGGCGCCCTGAGTCGCGGCCCAGGCTTCAAGCAACTGGCATTTCTTGCGCAGCTCAGCCACTTCATCGCCGGTCAGCTCGGTGTCGTGGCACACCCAGAAGTCCATGTCGCTCTGCTCCGCCTGGGCCAGGGTGCCCAGGCTGCCCATCAGGAACAACCCATGCAGCGGCCGGGGCGGGTTGCCATGGCGCACTTTGTAGGAAAACGAGCGGGTCAGGCGTTGTGCCTCGGCCAGGGTCTCTGCGTCAGGCTCGAAATTCGAGAGTCCCGCAGGCGTGGCGCCGGACACGTAACCGGGCAGCAGCGGATGGTTGACGTGGAAGAACAGCGGCAACAGTTTCAGCACTTGTTGCTGGCGGCTCGACAGCCCTTCCAGGGCGCGGTCCAGGCGGCCGCGGTTGAGGGTCAGGAAGCGGGTGCGCAGTTGCCCGAGCACCTTGCGGTCTATTCCCTCATCCAGATCGGGGCGTATTTCATGGTTGCGCGGCATCGGAAGCTCGAATCGACGGCTGGGCGGCGTGACTGTGGAACGACGGAACACCCGCCTTCACCCCGTTATCGGCAACCTTGAGCGTAATTTGAGCCTGTACGATGAAAAACGGAACGCCGGTGCCAGGAGGGCGCCGGCGTGGTTCGCCGCGCTCAAGCGGCTTCAGTGACGCCCAGTACCGTCAGCAGGGCTTGTGCATGCTGCGCGGCCTGCAGCCCGCCACTGGTCAGGTAGCCACCATCGACCTGGGTGATCAGTTCCTTGTCGTGCAAGCGTTTGGCGGCCGCTATGGCCTGTGGCGTGGCGGTGTGATGGATCTTGAGGCCTTCTTGCGTGTTGTCCAGATTGAACAGCGCGAGGATTTCCAGTTCGGCGACCAGCTCAGGGGTATACGACATAGGTACTCCGGACTTTTCCAGGAATAGACGGCCGCCAATGGCAGGCCGTGGAGGCCCCGGTTTCCTTGCGGGGCAGCGGGGCAATTCCAGTGTAGTAAGGCCGAAGCATTCCTGCCGGGAAAGTCAGTCTTGCTCGGCCTTGGCCTCGGGGGGCAGTTCAGGCAGTGCGCGCAGGGCTGCTTCATACCAAACGGTATCGAATGCGCGGTCTTCTTCCAGGATCTTGTCGATTTCCACGGCCAGTACGTGAGCCATCATTTCCAGGATATCTTCACGTTCGTAGCCGACCAGCGTCAACTTGTTGAACGTGGCCTTGGCGGCGGGCGGGTTGTCGCTTTCGATCTGGTTCTCGATGGCCTGGATCAGGGTGTCTTCGGCGAATTGTTCGTCGTCGTTCTGGATATCGGTAGGCTCGCTCATGGCGCGGCTCCTGAAAGGGGGTGGTCGGAAGAGCTCCTGTGGGACCGAGCTTTGCCGGTCCCACAGGTAGAGCGTCTGCCGTGGGTGGCTGTCAGCGCTGGGCCAGCAGCGACTGGCCGCGGATAACGGCGGCGCGGACCTGGGCCGGCGCGGTGCCGCCGATGTGGTCACGGGCGTTCACCGAGCCTTCCAGGGTCAGTACTTCGAAGACGTCCTGGTCGATCTGGTCGCTGAAGCGGCGCAGTTCTTCCAGGCTCATCTCGGCCAGGTCCTTGCCACTGTCGACACCGTATTTCACCGCATGGCCGACGATTTCGTGGCAGTCGCGGAACGGCAGGCCACGGCGCACCAGGTAATCGGCCAGGTCTGTCGCGGTGGAGAAACCGCGCAGGGCCGCTTCGCGCATGATGGCGTGCCTGGGCTTGATGGCCGGGATCATGTCGGCGAAGGCGCGCAGCGAGTCGCGCAGGGTATCGGCGGCGTCGAACAGCGGTTCCTTGTCTTCCTGGTTGTCCTTGTTGTAGGCCAGGGGCTGGCCTTTCATCAGGGTCAACAGGCCCATCAGGGCGCCAAACACGCGGCCGCTCTTGCCGCGAACCAGTTCCGGCACATCAGGGTTTTTCTTTTGCGGCATGATCGAGCTGCCGGTGCAGAAGCGGTCTGGCAAGTCGATGAACTGGAACTGGGCGCTGGTCCACAGCACCAGCTCCTCGGAGAAGCGCGACAGGTGCATCATCGCCACGCTGGCGGCAGCGCAGAATTCGATGGCGAAGTCACGGTCCGACACGCTGTCCAGCGAGTTGCCGCCCACGGCTTCGAAGCCCAGCAACTGGCAGGTCAGCTCGCGGTCGATCGGGTAGGTGGTACCAGCCAGCGCAGCACTGCCCAGCGGCATGCGGTTGGTGCGCTTGCGGCAGTCCACCAGGCGCTCGTAGTCGCGGCTGAGCATTTCGAACCAGGCCAGCAGGTGGTGGCCGAAGGTCACGGGCTGGGCAGTCTGCAGGTGGGTGAAACCGGGCATGATGGTCTCGGCTTCGCGCTCGGCTTGCTCCAGCAAGCCTTTCTGCAGGCGAGTGATCTCGCCCAGGATCAGGTCGATCTCGTCACGCAGCCACAGGCGGATGTCAGTGGCCACCTGGTCATTGCGGCTGCGGCCGGTGTGCAGTTTCTTGCCGGTGACGCCGATGCGGTCGGTCAGGCGTGCTTCGATGTTCATGTGCACGTCTTCCAGGTCCACGCGCCACTCGAAAGTGCCGGCTTCGATTTCGCCCTGGATGGTTTTCAGCCCGTCGACGATGCTGTCGCGCTCGGCATCGGTGAGCACGCCGACCTTGGCCAGCATGGTCGCGTGGGCGATCGAGCCCATGATGTCGTGACGGTAGAGTCGCTGGTCGAAGTTGACGGAGGCGGTGAAGCGGGCGACAAAGGCGTCGACGGGTTCACTGAAGCGGCCGCCCCAGGACTGGTTGGTCTTGTCAGTACTCATGAATTCGCTCGTTGAAGGCGTGAACGGGAAATTGCCTGCAATAATAACAGGGCTTCAATCCTGACGGGGGTTGAGTGCCCAGTGGAATGCGCATATGCCTACAGATGGACGCAACCCGGCACGCCGCGAGCGTGCGCAACAGGAATTTTTCCTACCGGTGCTGTGCGAAGCCCAGGCGCTGCTGGTGCTGGTGATGCTCGCCGAACTGCTGGTGATGGTATTGGTATTGGCCGAGCCCATGCACGCCGGCTTCGACTGGTCGCGGTTGGCGCTCACCTCGCTGTTCGTGCAATGGATAGTGTTGCTCTCGGCAGCCGTGCTGTGCGGGTTGCGGCCCTGGCTGGCAGGCCTGAACCCTGGCGTGGCCGGCGGGTTGTGCTGTGCCCTGGTGGTTACGCTGACCGTGGCCGCCACCGGGCTGACCGACTCTTTGCGGTTGGCCGGTTACCCCTCGGACATTTCCTTCGCCAGTTTCAATCGTTACCTGCGCCACGGGCTGATTGCGCTGATCATCTCGGCGTTGTTGTTGCGCTACTTTTACTTGCAGAGCCAGTGGCGCATCCAGCAGCGCGCAGAACTGCAGGCACGTCTGGAAGCCTTGCAGGCCCGTATCAAGCCGCACTTTCTGTTCAACACCCTCAACAGCATCGCCAGCCTCGTGGCAGTGGATGCGGTGCGGGCCGAACAGGCGGTTCTGGACCTGTCCGACCTGTTTCGCGCCAGCCTGGGGAAGGCTGGCACCCTGGTGACCTGGGGGGAGGAACTGGCGTTGTCGAAACGATATTTACGGATTGAGCAATATCGTCTTGGCGAGCGTCTACAGTTGGACTGGAGGATCAACGCAATTCCCGATGACTTGCCGATTCCGCAGCTAACCTTACAACCGTTACTGGAAAACGCTCTGGTTCACGGCGTGGCCCCTCGCATAGACGGGGGTGTGATCCGGGTAGAAGCTGACTATAAAGGGGGAGAGTTCATATTGTGTGTAAGCAATCCCTACGACGAAACCGCCTGCGGGCAGGTTTCGAGCGGTACTCACCAGGCACTGTCGAATATTGGTGCTCGACTTGCGGCACTTTTTGGCCCGCGCGCGAGTCTGAGCGTGGATCGCCGTGACGGTCGTCACTTCACCTGTCTACGCTATCCTTGTGCGAGACTCACGCAGGAATCCAGTGCAATATGAATGTCCTGATCGTTGATGACGAACCCCTAGCCCGCGAGCGCTTGAGCCGACTGGTCAGCGATCTCGAGGGATACAGTGTCCTGGAGCCCAGCGCCACCAATGGCGAAGAGGCCCTGACGCTGATCGACAGCCTCAAGCCGGATGTGGTCTTGCTCGACATCCGCATGCCCGGCCTTGACGGACTGCAGGTTGCAGCCAAGCTGTGCGAGCGCGAAGCGCCGCCGGCGGTTGTGTTTTGTACAGCCCATGACGAGTTCGCCCTGGAGGCGTTCCAGACCAGTGCCCTGGGCTACCTGGTCAAGCCGGTGCGCCCCGAGCACCTGCTCGAAGCGTTGAGAAAGGCCGAGCGCCCCAACCGCGCGCAACTGGCCGCGCTGACCCGCCCGGCCGCCGAAAGCGGCAGTGGCCCGCGCACCCATATCAGTGCCCGCACGCGCAAAGGCATCGAGCTGATTCCGCTGGACCAGGTCATCTACTTCATCGCCGACCACAAGTACGTGACCCTGCGCCACGAGGGCGGCGAGGTGCTCCTGGACGAGCCTCTGAAGGCCCTGGAGGACGAGTTCGGTGACCGCTTCGTGCGTATCCACCGCAATGCCCTGGTCGCCCGAGACCGTATCGAGCGCCTGCAGCGCACGCCGCTGGGGCATTTCCAGTTGTTCCTCAAGGGGCTCAACGGTGACGCGCTGATCGTCAGCCGCCGCCATGTGGCCGGTGTGCGCAAGATGATGCAACAGTTGTGAGGCGCGCAGGGGAGGGCTTGCCCGCTCCGAGCGCCATGCTGTTCCCGGGATGCTGGTATGATCGGCCCATCTACCCAGCACGGATTGATTCATGCCTACTCGCGAGATCCGCATCGCCACCCGTAAAAGCGCCCTGGCCCTGTGGCAGGCCGAGTACGTCAAGGCGCGCCTGGAAGAGGCGCACCCCGGACTGGTCGTGACCCTGGTGCCCATGGTCAGCCGCGGCGACAAGCTGCTCGACTCGCCGCTGTCGAAAATTGGCGGCAAGGGCCTGTTCGTCAAGGAGCTGGAGAACGCCCTGCTCGACAACCAGGCCGATATTGCCGTGCACTCCATGAAGGACGTGCCCATGGACTTCCCCGAGGGCCTGGGCCTGTTCTGCATCTGCGAGCGTGAAGACCCGCGCGATGCCTTCGTTTCCAACAGCCACGCCAGCCTGGCGGCATTGCCTGCCGGCAGCGTCGTGGGCACCTCCAGCCTGCGTCGCCAGACCCAGCTGCTGGCGCGGCGCCCCGACCTGCAGATCCGTTTCCTGCGTGGCAACGTCAACACCCGCCTGGCCAAGCTGGACGCAGGCGAGTACGACGCCATCATCCTGGCTGCCGCTGGCCTGATTCGCCTGGGTTTCCAGGACCGTATCACCGATAGCATCAGCATCGAAGACAGCCTGCCCGCCGGTGGCCAGGGCGCCGTGGGCATCGAATGCCGCACCGCCGACAGCGAGATCCACGCCCTCCTTGCGCCGCTGCACCACCATGACACTGCCGCACGGGTCACTGCCGAGCGTGCCTTGAACAAGCACCTCAACGGAGGCTGCCAGGTGCCGATCGCCTGCTACGCCGTGCTGGAGGGCGAGCAGCTCTGGCTGCGCGGGCTGGTAGGCGAACCCGATGGCGGGCGCCTGCTCAGTGCCCAGGCCCGCGCACCCCGCGCCGACGCCGAGCGCCTGGGAGTCGAGGTCGCCGAAGCCCTGTTGCATCAGGGGGCCGATCAGATCCTCAAGGCGGTATACGGCGAGGAAGGCCATCCGTGACGGCCTGGCGCATGCTGTTGACCCGCCCGGCCGAGGAATCGGCCGCGGTGGCGCAAGAGCTCGCCGCCGCTGGCGTACATAGCGCCAGCCTGCCGTTGCTGGACATCCAGCCGTTACCCATCAGCGAAACAATGCGCGCCCAGGTGCTGAACCTGGCGCATTACTGCGCGGTGATCGTGGTGAGCAAGCCCGCGGCACGCCTTGGCCTGGACCTGATCGACCAGTACTGGCCGCAACCGCCCATGCAAAGCTGGTTCAGCGTGGGCGCCGCTACCGCGGCGATTCTCGATGACTACGGCCTGCGTGTGCATTTTCCGCCCCAGGGTGACGACAGTGAGGCTCTGCTGGCCCTGCCGGCATTGGCCGAGGCATTGGCGCAACCCTTTCCCAAAGTGCTGATCCTGCGCGGAGAGGGTGGCCGCGAACACCTGGCCGAGCACTTGCGCGACCAGGGTGCTACTGTCGATTATCTGCAACTCTACCGCCGTTGCCTGCCGCACTACCCGCCGCAGGCGTTACACCAGCTGGTCACGGCGGAACGCCTGAACGCGCTGGTGGTCAGCAGTGGGCAGGGTTTCGAGCATTTGCAACAGTTGGCCGGGGAACACTGGCCGCAATTGGCCGGGTTGCCGTTGTTCGTGCCCAGCCCGCGAGTTGCCGCCCAGGCCCAGGCCGCCGGCGCTCGCCATGTAGTGGATTGCCGTGGTGCGAGCACCGCGGCCTTGCTGGCGGCCCTGCGTGAACACCGCCTACCCGGGTGAAACCTGCCCAATGCAAAGGATGGATACGTGAGCGAAACAGTCTTGCCCCAAGATGATGTGCAGTCGACGCCCGAGGCGGCTGTCCTCCCTGCGCCAAAGAAGTCCGGCCGCGGTGCCGCCGGTATCGCGGTCGTGGCACTGCTGCTGGGCGCCGCAGGCGTCGCGGTTGGCGGCTGGAGCGCCTGGCAATTGCGCCAGCTGCAGGCCAGCCATCAGGCGCAATCCGGGCAATTGCAGGCGCTGGACAACCAGGCCCAGGCCTTGAGCCAGGGCGAACAGGCCCTGACGACGCGCCTGGGTACGCTGCCCAGCGCGGATGAACTGGAAGAGCGCCGTCGCCTGGTGGCCCAGCTGCAGGGTGACCAGCAGCGCCTGAGCCAGCGCCTGGAAAGCGTGCTGGGGGCCAGTCGCAAGGATTGGCGCCTGGCAGAGGCCGAGCACTTGCTGCGCCTGGCCAGCCTGCGCCTGTCGGCCTTGCAGGACATTGTCAGTGCCAAGGCACTTGTGCAGGGGGCCGATGAAATCCTGCGTGAGCAGGACGATCCGTCTGCCTTTGCGGCGCGCGAGCAACTGGCCAAGTCCATGGCCTCTCTGAACAGCGTCGAGCAGCCAGACCGTACCGGGCTATTCCTGCAGTTGGGCGCCTTGCGTGACCAGACCGTGGGGTTGTCGGCGCTGGCGCCGGAGTTCCAGGCCCAGGGTGACGCCGAACGCGCGCGCCTGGCTGATGATGGCGACCGCTGGGAACAGTGGTGGGCGAAGATTTCCAGTTACTTTCGCGTCGACTTCCGCCCTGACGAAAACATTCGTCCCCTGCTGGCTGGCCAGAGCCTGAACCAGGTACGCCTGGCCTTGAGCCTGGCCCTGGAACAGGCCCAATGGGCGGCACTCAACGGCGAGCCAAAGGTCTTCGGCCAGGCCCTGGATGAAGCCCGCAGCATTCTGCTGGCCAGCTTCAACCAGGACAATACCGAAAGCCGCTCCATGCTGGCGCGCATCGACGAATTGAAAGGCCAGCCGGTGTCAGTGGTCACCCCGGACCTCAACAGTAGCCTGGAGGCGGTGCAGAATTACCTGGAACACCGGCACATGCCCGCCGAAGCATTGATGACCCAGCCGGGGGCTCAGCCTAAACAGGAGGCGCGCCCATGAAGCGCGTCTACGTCATTCTCTTTCTGGCCGTTGCCATCGCGGTGGGCCTGGGCCTTGGGGTCGCCAAGCACCCGGGCTATGTGCTGATCGACTACCCGCACGTGTTCCGTTACGAGTCGGGGTTGTGGTCGACACTGGCCGCGCTGGTAGCCATCGTACTGGTGGTGTTTGTGGTCTGGGTGTTGCTGCACCTGGTACTGACCTCTGCGGGGGTGGTCAATCCCTGGTCGGGCCGCAACCGCGAGCGTCGTGTGCAGATCGCCGTGGAGCAGGGCCAGCTTGACCTGGCTGAGGGCCGCTGGGCCAGTGCCCAGCGCAACCTGCACCGAGCGGCCGAAGGCGAACGTCAGCCCCTGCTGTACTACCTGGGCGCGGCCAAGGCAGCCAACGAACTGGGGCGCCATGAAGACAGCGATAACCTGCTGGAGCGCGCGCTGGAACGCCAACCCCAGGCAGAGCTGGCCGTGGCACTGACCCACGCGCAACTGCAAGTGGACCGTGGCAACGCCGAGGGTGCCCGGGCCACTCTGGAAGCCATGCGCGAGCGTCACCCGGGCAACGTTCAGGTACTGCGTCAATTGCAGCACCTGCACCAGCAACGGGGTGACTGGTCGGCGCTGATCCACCTGTTGCCCGAGTTGCGCAAGAGCAAGGCAGTGACGGCAGAGGAGCTGACTGAGCTGGAACATCGGGCCTGGGGTGAAAACCTCACGCTGGTGTCGACCCGCGAAGAAGGCCAGGCAGCGCTGGAGGCCTTGAAACGCGCTTGGGAACAACTCAGTGCCGGGCAGCGGCAAGAGCCAGCGCTGGTGCTGGCCTATGCCGATCAACTGCGCCAGCTGGGTGCCCAGGCCGAGGCCGAGGCAACTCTGCGCGCCGCGCTCAAGCGTGGTTATGACAGCCACCTGGCTCGCCTGTATGGCCTGGTGGTGGGCAGCGATCCAGCCAAACAACTGCAGACCGCCGAAGGCTGGCTGAAAGAGCATGCCGATGATTCGAGCCTGCTGTTGACCTTGGGCCGCCTCAGCTTGCAGAACAGCCTGTGGGGCAAGGCGCGTGACTATCTGGAAAACAGCCTGCGCCTGCAGCGTAATCCGGAAGCCTGCGCGGAGCTGGCGCGGCTGCTGGCGCGGCTGGGTGAAACCGAGCGCAGTAACCAGCTGTTCCAGGAGGGCCTGGGCCTGCTCGACGAACGCTTGCTGGCGGTGCCCCTCCCAGAGCCCGCCCGTGCCTGACAAGCATCCCCCTATCCTGTAAAAGCTGGCGTGCCAGCGAGCTTATTTGCACCGCCATACAGCTCGCTGGCAAGCCGCTTCCTACTAGGTTCGCAAAGTCCTACAGCGACCTCTCCAACGTCTTCCCCGGCTTGTCGGATTACCCTTACACGATCGCCGGAAATGCCTCTCGGGCAACCGGTTGATAGGCTTTGCGCCTTTCCTCTAACGTAGTTTTCCACCTACTGCGTTACTGGATTTGTCATGGTACTGGCTAGCTCGCGCTCCTTGTTTTTGCTGGGTTTTGTTCTGTCCACCGTCATGCTGGGGACGGCGTACTACCTCGAATGGCAGGTCGGTTTGATCCCGTGCTCCCTTAGCCAGGTGCAACGGCTGTGCGTTGCGTGTTTCGGCATTTCCAGCCTGGTTGCTTTCGTCCACGGTGTGTCACGGCGCGGTACGCGACTGTATCTGGCGGGCCACACGCTGCTCCTGTGCATGGGGCTGGCAGCCGCGCTGCGTCACCTCTGGGTACAAGCCAATGGCGAGCAACCCAAGGTGGTTTGCCAGCCGGGGCTCGACTATCTCTTTGCCTCGCTACCCTGGCATGACGTGCTCAAAACCTTGTTGCTGGGTACCCCGGAATGCGCCCGCGTCAATTGGACGCTACTGGATCTCAGCGTTCCAGAGTTGAGCCTGTTGGCATTGGCGGGGCTGACGCTGGTGACGGTGCTGGGCTGGCTGCAAGCGCTGCGTTGAGCGCCGGAGCAGCCTTGAGCTGCGGTTTTGGCTCCAGTCTGCGGGGGGCATGCAGTGCCGGAGCGTATGAAACGCTTGTATGAACTTTATCGCCGAGGCACCTTGAAGCTATAGGCGCGCGGGCATAATCTCCCAGCACGCACCATAGAAAACAGCTGCTTTGATTGCTGCGCTTTTGCGAACGGTTCCGCTTCCACGTTGTCTGGAAATGGGCCGATGGCGGCATGACCCAAAAGGGAAGAAAAGACCATGTTGGAAAGTTGTCAGAATGCTCAGGAACGCTGGGGTGGGGTGCACAAGCTGATTGATCGCTGGCTGCAGGAGCGTCAGAAGCTGGTGGAAGCGTTCGATACGTTAGGCGAGACGCCGGAGGCGCTGGCCGGTAACCGCAAGAAGCTCAAGGAGTTCTGCGGCGTGCTGGTCGACTACGTGTCGGCGGGGCATTTCGAAATCTATGAGCAATTGATCGCCGAGGCCAAGGCGTTCGATGACGAGCGTGGTCTGGAGCTGGCCGATACCCTCTTTCCGCGCATCGAAGTGATCACCCAGTTCGCGCTGGACTTCAACGATCATTGCGACAAGGGCGATTGCTCCTCGGCGCCGGACCTGATCAGCAAGCTCAAGGAGCTGGGTTCAAGGTTGCACGAGCGCTTCGAGCTGGAAGACTGCCTGATCGAAGTGTTGCATAACGCGCACAAGGAAGAAGCCGCGGTCCAGGCCTGAGATCAGGCGCCCACGTCCAGCAGGCTGATTTCGAACACCAGAGGGGTATAGGGCGCGATCAGGTCGCCCGCGCCGTCGGCTCCGTAAGCTTGGTCCGACGGTATCACCACTCGCCACTTCGCACCCTTGGGCATCTGCTGCAAGGCGCTGCGCCATCCGCTGATCACGCTGTCGAGCCGGAACCACTGGGGTTGCTGGTTCTGATCGAACACCGTGCCGTCCGGCAGCATTCCCACGTAGGTCACCTGCACCCGGCCATCGGCCGTGGGGTGTGGCCCGCTCCCGGATGCCAACTCACTCATCAGAATGCCATCGGCAAGTTCATGGACGCCGGCCTTGGCGCGCTCGGCAGCCATGAAGCGTTGCTCAGCCATCATCGCTTTTTCCGTGGGGGAGGGTGCCGGCGTTTCATTGGCCTGGGCATCGCGCTCGCGCAGGATCTGTTCGATACGTTCGGGGGGCAGGGCCAGGGGCTTGTTTTCATAAGACTGTTGCAGGCCCTCGACCAGCGCCTGTATGTCTACCCCAGGCGCTTCTTCACGCAAGCGCTCGCCCAGGCTGGCGCCAAGGCTGTAGCCCAGGTCGTGGGGGCTGGTGACAGCAACGGGCTCGGCGGCATATGCGGCGGTAATCAGCAGCCATGGCGAAAAAAGCAGGTAACGCGACATGGAGAATATCCCTGTTCGAAGGCGGGCAATTATGCCAGTCTCGCAAGTTGCCAGGCGAAGAGTTTTGCGCCCGATGACGGCAGACTTTCACACAACTTCTACACTTGTTTTCGAACGGCCCTAACAACAACTTTGCCCAGGCATGAAACGTGGCTCGATCGGCACTGTCAACAATGTCTAGCGGTGACACTTGCACAGGTCTAGTATGAGCCGCAATCACGTCAGCCAGGAGGTAACCCATGTCGGCTAACAAGAAGCCAGTCAATACCCCGTTGCACTTGCTCCAACAGCTTTCGAGCAGCCTGCTCGAACATTTGGAAGGCGCCTGTTCCCAGGCCCTGGCTGATGCTGAGAAACTACTCGCCAAGTTGGAAAAGCAGCGCGGCAAGGCTCAGGAAAAACTGCACAAGTCGCGTAGCAAACTTCAGGATGCTGCCAGCGCTGGCAAAGCCAAGGCGCAGGCCAAGGCAAAAGCGGCTGGTGAAGAACTTGAAGCCCTGCTCGATGCGCTGAAGGAGCGTCAGGCTGAAACACGTCACTACATCGTGCAACTCAAGCGTGACGCTCAGGAAAGTTTGAAGTTGGCGCAGGGTGTGGGTCGTGTGCATGAAGCGGCCAGCAAGGCGCTGAGTTCGCGTTCGGCCAAGCCTGCGGCCGCACCCGCGGCGAAGAAGGCGCCGGCGCGCGCTGCCAGCAAACCCTCGGTAGCCAAGCCTGCTGCTGCAGCCAAGCCAACCGCCAAGCCTGCCGCTGCAGCCAAGCCTGCGACCAGAACTGCCGCTGCAAAACCGGCAACCAAATCGGCAGCGGCCAAACCTGCTGCCAAGCCAGCGGCAGCGAAACCCGCCGCCAAGGCCGCTGCAAAACCGGTTGCTGCCAAACCGGCCGCCAAGCCTGCGGCTGCCAAAGCGCCGGCCAAAACCGCTGCCAAGGCGGCCCCCGCCAAGGCCGCTGCAGCGAAGCCCGCCGCCGCGAAGCCTGCGGCTGTGAAACCCGCCCCGGCAAAAGCGGCTTCAACTGCGAAGCCGGTGGCCAGCAAAGCCGCAGCCAAGCCTACGAGAAACAGCAGGCCCAGCGCGCGCACATGGAAAAGTACATTGCGCGCTTCAAGGCCCAGGCCACCAAGGCCCGCCAGGCACAGAGCCGGATCAAGGCACTGGAGCGCATGGAAGAGCTGTCGGCCGCCCACGTCGATTCGCCGTTCGATTTCGTGTTCCGCGAGTCCCACAAGATCTCCAGCCCGCTGCTGGACCTGTCCGAAGGCCGTCTGGGTTACGGCGACAAGGTGGTGCTGGAGAAGGTCAAGCTGCAACTGACCCCAGGCGCGCGCATCGGCCTGCTGGGCCCCAACGGCGCGGGCAAGTCGACCCTGATCAAGAACCTGGCCGGCGAGCTGTCGCCCATCGGTGGGCGCCTGGTGCGCGGCGAAAACCTCACTGTGGGATATTTCGCCCAGCACCAGCTGGACTCGCTGGACAGCAAGGCCAGCCCGTTGCTGCACCTGCAACGCCTGGCGCCCACCGAGCGCGAACAGACGCTGCGCGATTTCCTCGGTGGTTTCGACTTCCGTGGCGGCCGTATCGACGAGCCGGTGCTGAATTTCTCCGGCGGCGAGAAAGCTCGCCTGGCGCTGGCGCTGATCGCCTGGGAACGCCCGAACCTGCTGTTGCTCGACGAGCCGACCAACCACCTGGACCTGGACGCCATCCTGTGGCTGGAAGAGTGGCTCAAGAGCTACCCCGGCACCTTGATGCTGATTTCCCACGACCGGGACTTCCTCGATGCCGTGGTCGACCACGTGGCTCATGTCGAACAATGCAAGCTGACCCTGTACCGCGGCGGCTATACGGCGTTCGAGCGGGCCCGTGCCGAACGCCTGGCCCAGCAGCAGCAAGCCTACGAGAAACAGCAGGCCCAGCGCGCGCACATGGAAAAGTACATTGCGCGCTTCAAGGCCCAGGCCACCAAGGCCCGCCAGGCACAGAGCCGGATCAAGGCACTGGAGCGCATGGAAGAGCTGTCGGCCGCCCACGTCGATTCGCCGTTCGATTTCGTGTTCCGCGAGTCCCACAAGATCTCCAGCCCGCTGCTGGACCTGTCCGAAGGCCGTCTGGGTTACGGCGACAAGGTGGTGCTGGAGAAGGTCAAGCTGCAACTGACCCCAGGCGCGCGCATCGGCCTGCTGGGCCCCAACGGCGCGGGCAAGTCGACCCTGATCAAGAACCTGGCCGGCGAGCTGTCGCCCATCGGTGGGCGCCTGGTGCGCGGCGAAAACCTCACTGTGGGATATTTCGCCCAGCACCAGCTGGACTCGCTGGACAGCAAGGCCAGCCCGTTGCTGCACCTGCAACGCCTGGCGCCCACCGAGCGCGAACAGACGCTGCGCGATTTCCTCGGTGGTTTCGACTTCCGTGGCGGCCGTATCGACGAGCCGGTGCTGAATTTCTCCGGCGGCGAGAAAGCTCGCCTGGCGCTAGCGCTGATCGCCTGGGAACGCCCGAACCTGCTGCTGCTCGACGAGCCGACCAACCACCTGGACCTGGACGCCATCCTGTGGCTGGAAGAGTGGCTCAAGAGCTACCCCGGCACCTTGATGCTGATTTCCCACGACCGGGACTTCCTCGATGCCGTGGTCGACCACGTGGCTCATGTCGAACAATGCAAGCTGACCCTGTACCGCGGCGGCTATACGGCGTTCGAGCGGGCCCGTGCCGAACGCCTGGCCCAGCAGCAGCAAGCCTACGAGAAACAGCAGGCCCAGCGCGCGCACATGGAAAAGTACATTGCGCGCTTCAAGGCCCAGGCCACCAAGGCCCGCCAGGCACAGAGCCGGATCAAGGCACTGGAGCGCATGGAAGAGCTGTCGGCCGCCCACGTCGATTCGCCGTTCGATTTCGTGTTCCGCGAGTCCCACAAGATCTCCAGCCCGCTGCTGGACCTGTCCGAAGGCCGTCTGGGTTACGGCGACAAGGTGGTGCTGGAGAAGGTCAAGCTGCAACTGACCCCAGGCGCGCGCATCGGCCTGCTGGGCCCCAACGGCGCGGGCAAGTCGACCCTGATCAAGAACCTGGCCGGCGAGCTGTCGCCCATCGGTGGGCGCCTGGTGCGCGGCGAAAACCTCACTGTGGGATATTTCGCCCAGCACCAGCTGGACTCGCTGGACAGCAAGGCCAGCCCGTTGCTGCACCTGCAACGCCTGGCGCCCACCGAGCGCGAACAGACGCTGCGCGATTTCCTCGGTGGTTTCGACTTCCGTGGCGGCCGTATCGACGAGCCGGTGCTGAATTTCTCCGGCGGCGAGAAAGCTCGCCTGGCGCTAGCGCTGATCGCCTGGGAACGCCCGAACCTGCTGCTGCTCGACGAGCCGACCAACCACCTGGACCTGGACGCCATCCTGTGGCTGGAAGAGTGGCTCAAGAGCTACCCCGGCACCTTGATGCTGATTTCCCACGACCGGGACTTCCTCGATGCCGTGGTCGACCACGTGGCTCATGTCGAACAATGCAAGCTGACCCTGTACCGCGGCGGCTATACGGCGTTCGAGCGGGCCCGTGCCGAACGCCTGGCCCAGCAGCAGCAAGCCTACGAGAAACAGCAGGCCCAGCGCGCGCACATGGAAAAGTACATTGCGCGCTTCAAGGCCCAGGCCACCAAGGCCCGCCAGGCACAGAGCCGGATCAAGGCACTGGAGCGCATGGAAGAGCTGTCGGCCGCCCACGTCGATTCGCCGTTCGATTTCGTGTTCCGCGAGTCCCACAAGATCTCCAGCCCGCTGCTGGACCTGTCCGAAGGCCGTCTGGGTTACGGCGACAAGGTGGTGCTGGAGAAGGTCAAGCTGCAACTGACCCCAGGCGCGCGCATCGGCCTGCTGGGCCCCAACGGCGCGGGCAAGTCGACCCTGATCAAGAACCTGGCCGGCGAGCTGTCGCCCATCGGTGGGCGCCTGGTGCGCGGCGAAAACCTCACTGTGGGATATTTCGCCCAGCACCAGCTGGACTCGCTGGACAGCAAGGCCAGCCCGTTGCTGCACCTGCAACGCCTGGCGCCCACCGAGCGCGAACAGACGCTGCGCGATTTCCTCGGTGGTTTCGACTTCCGTGGCGGCCGTATCGACGAGCCGGTGCTGAATTTCTCCGGCGGCGAGAAAGCTCGCCTGGCGCTAGCGCTGATCGCCTGGGAACGCCCGAACCTGCTGCTGCTCGACGAGCCGACCAACCACCTGGACCTGGACGCCATCCTGTGGCTGGAAGAGTGGCTCAAGAGCTACCCCGGCACCTTGATGCTGATTTCCCACGACCGGGACTTCCTCGATGCCGTGGTCGACCACGTGGCTCATGTCGAACAATGCAAGCTGACCCTGTACCGCGGCGGCTATACGGCGTTCGAGCGGGCCCGTGCCGAACGCCTGGCCCAGCAGCAGCAAGCCTACGAGAAACAGCAGGCCCAGCGCGCGCACATGGAAAAGTACATTGCGCGCTTCAAGGCCCAGGCCACCAAGGCCCGCCAGGCACAGAGCCGGATCAAGGCACTGGAGCGCATGGAAGAGCTGTCGGCCGCCCACGTCGATTCGCCGTTCGATTTCGTGTTCCGCGAGTCCCACAAGATCTCCAGCCCGCTGCTGGACCTGTCCGAAGGCCGTCTGGGTTACGGCGACAAGGTGGTGCTGGAGAAGGTCAAGCTGCAACTGACCCCAGGCGCGCGCATCGGCCTGCTGGGCCCCAACGGCGCGGGCAAGTCGACCCTGATCAAGAACCTGGCCGGCGAGCTGTCGCCCATCGGTGGGCGCCTGGTGCGCGGCGAAAACCTCACTGTGGGATATTTCGCCCAGCACCAGCTGGACTCGCTGGACAGCAAGGCCAGCCCGTTGCTGCACCTGCAACGCCTGGCGCCCACCGAGCGCGAACAGACGCTGCGCGATTTCCTCGGTGGTTTCGACTTCCGTGGCGGCCGTATCGACGAGCCGGTGCTGAATTTCTCCGGCGGCGAGAAAGCTCGCCTGGCGCTGGCGCTGATCGCCTGGGAACGCCCGAACCTGCTGTTGCTCGACGAACCGACCAACCACCTGGACCTGGAAATGCGCCTGGCGCTGACCATGGCCCTGCAAGAGTTCAGCGGCGCGGTACTGGTGGTTTCCCACGACCGGCACCTGCTCAAGAGCACCACCGACGACTTCCTGCTGGTGGCCGATGGCAAGGTCGAGGCCTTTGACGGCGACCTGGATGACTATACCCGTTGGCTGGCGGACTACCGTCAGCGCAACGCGCCGGTCAGCAACGCCCCGGTCAACGCCGACAAGACCGACAAGAAAGCCCAGCGCCAGGCCGCGGCCGCCCTGCGCCAGCAGTTGGCCCCGCACAAGCGCGAGGCCGACAAGCTGGAAGCCGAGCTGGGCAAGCTTCATGAACAGTTGGCCAAGGTCGAGTCGGCATTGGGTGATAGCGGCATTTACGAAGCGGGTCGCAAGGACGAGCTGCGCGATCAGCTGGCCCAGCAGGCCAAGCTGAAAGTGCGTGAAGCCGAGCTTGAGGAAGCCTGGATGATGGCCCTTGAAACCCTGGAAACAATGCAGGCGGAGCTTGAGGCGTTGTCCTGACCTGGCAGCCGGGCGAAGCCCGGGAAAGCAGCACCGCGGTGTATCCTTTAAACTGCGCCGCCCGCTTCCCGAGCTTCGCCCAGTCCCACAGGCGCATATTTGCGTAGCCATTTCCTTCGGCAAGCAGTAGGTTTAGCGATCTACCGATTTTGTTACGAGGTGCGTCATGGCGCTGCAAACCTGGCTGGCATTCCTTGCCGCTTGCTGGATCATCAGTCTTTCCCCTGGCGCTGGCGCCATTGCTTCGATGTCCTGCGGCCTGCAGTACGGGTTCGCACGTGGCTACTGGAATGCGCTGGGCCTGCAACTGGGCCTTATCCTGCAGATCGCAATCATTGCCGCCGGCCTCGGTGCGGTGCTGGCGACCTCCGCCACCGCCTTCACCCTGATCAAATGGTTCGGCGTGTTCTACCTTGTCTACCTGGCGATCAAGCAGTGGCGTGCACTGCCCATGGACATGGCTGCCGATTCGGCCGTGCGCCCTATCGGGAAGCCGCTGAGCCTGGTGTTTCGCGGCTTTCTGGTCAACGTCAGCAACCCCAAGGCGCTGGTGTTCATGCTGGCGGTACTGCCGCAGTTCATCGACCCTCACGCACCGCTGACGGTGCAGTACGTCACCATCGCGGCAACCATGGTCGCGGTCGATCTGCTGGTCATGGCGGGGTACACCGGTCTGGCGGCCAAAGTGCTGCGCCTGCTGCGCACGCCGAAGCAGCAACAGCGGGTGAACCGTACATTCGCGGGCCTGTTCATCGCCGCGGCGACGCTGCTGGCAACGTTGCGCCGCGCCCCTGTCTGACCCCTGCATTCTTTCGGCTCCATAAAAAAACCCACCTGATGGTGGGTTTTTTCATCGCGGGGCGTTTCAGTTGCCGAACAGTTTGTTCGACCGGTTCACGTCGGCCTTGCCGGTGTCTTCCAGCAACGCTTTGGTGCCCGAGCTGACGTTGCGCGTGGCGTCGGCCTTGGACTGCACCACGTCGGTCTGGGCTGCGCTGCTGCGCAGTTCGGCGTCGATGTAGTCGTTGGCACGGTCGGCCTTGGCTTTCATCGCTTGCAGCTTGAGCTTGCGCTCTTCGATTTCCAGGGCGCGGTCTTCGTCTTCCTGCTGCTCGGCACGGGTACGCAGGCGAGTGTTTTCCTGGGCCACGGCCTTGCGTTCAGAGGCGGCCTGCTCGGCAGCGCGCGCCTGGGCGGCGGCACGGGCGCGGCGGTTGGCGTCTTCGCGAGCCTGGGCCTTGGCCTGCTGCTCTTCCCACTGGCGCTGGTAGGCGGCCTGCTGGGCGGCTTCCACTTGCTGTTGCTGGACTTCAATCTGGCGCAGCTGATCGAATTGCCCGGCATCGGCCTGGGCGGCCAGCAGCGACAGGGTCAAGGCAATGAGTGTGCGGTTCATGTTCAGCTTCAGCCTTTGGCAGGTTCAGGGCAGGTGGCGTTTGGCTGGATGCGTGTTTCGTTGTTGAGCATCATGACCATCAGCGAGATGCTGCCTGGGGTGAACTGGCATGGCTTGCCGACCTGGGCAGAGGTGTAGATCTTGCCTTCTTCCGAGTAGCCGATCAGTACACCGGGTACCAGGCTGCTTTCGCTGACCATGGAACCGGCCAGAGCACCTGCCGCGCCGCCACCGACCGCGCCAACCAGAGCGGTATCACGGTTGTGGCCGGCACCCAGGGCGCCGCCGCCGACTGCGCCCAGCAGGCCACCGACCACTTGGGCGGTCTGGCGGTTCTTGGCGTTGCTGACTTTGATCTTGGTAGGCGATACGGTCAGGATCTGTACGGTCCGGGCAGGGGTCTTGGTGTTTACCTGGCTGGCGTCGAATACATCGGCCTGGTAATCCTCGCCAGTGGCCTGGCAGCCGGCCAGCAACGTGGCGAGGGACAGGACAGCCATGGTTTGCTTGAACATGAACAAAACTTCCTTACATCCATTGAGGTTTATTACGGCTTCCTTGCGCCCATCGGTCTTGCCACGCAATGAAATCGATTGGTTTCACAATTTGAGAGTGTCAAATTGACATCAGTAAATTGTAACCAAACCTAACTTTTTAGTGAACTATTTAATTGCTCGGCGGTCATTCGCGTCCAGGTTTTCCGGCGCCGCACGGCTGGCCTGGCGTACACTGACGCCCGTTTTCACCACTGCAATGAGTAGCCCCATGCGTGTCTGGATTGATGCCGATGCTTGCCCCAAGGCAGCGAAGGACCAAGTCATCAAGTTTGCCCTGAAGCGTCAGTTCGACGTGTTGATGGTGGCGGGTGTGCCGCTGATCAAGCCGGCGTTCGCCTGTGTGAAGCTGGTAGTGGTGCCCGCCGGGCCGGACGCCGCCGATGATTACCTGGTGGAGCATGCCGTGCCGGGTGAATTGGTGATCTGCAGCGATGTGCCGTTGGCCGACCGCCTGGTGAAAAAGGGCGTTGCCTGCCTGGACCCGCGCGGCAAGGAGTTTGACGAACGGAACATGGGTGAGCGCCTGGCGGTGCGCAACCTGTTCACCGACCTGCGGGAGCAGGGGCAGGTAGGGGGCGGCCAGGCCGGTTACAGCGACAAGGACAAGCAGGCCTTCGCCAACAGCCTGGACCGTATTCTCACGCGCTTGGCCAGGGCCTGACCGCAGGAAGCAGGTGCCGCGGTCTGTCAGGTGGGATCAGGCTAGCTCCAGCACCCGGTCCACCAACTTGTTGATACCCTCGGCTGCCTCGCCGATGGACTTGGCGCTCATGTACGCCGGGGTGCTTACCAGCTTGCGGGCGGTGTCTTCGACGATGTCGCTCACCGGGCACGGCTCATGGGTGCCACCCATCTTGTCGATGGCCTTGGCCGTTTCTTCATCGCTGCCAATGGTGCACTTCACGCCAGGGCCGTAGATCTTGGCCGCCAGGGCCGGGGAAATGCAGATCAGCCCCACTGGCTTGCCGGCTTCGGCGAAGGCTTCGGCCAGTTCCAGCAACTGCGGGTTTACCGTGCAGGCGGCGCCTTGGGTGGCGAAGTTGGAGAGGTTCTTGGCGGCGCCAAAACCACCGGGCACGATCAGCGCATCGAAGCTGTCGACGTCCGCATCCGCCAGGTCCCTGACCTCGCCCCGGGCGATGCGGGCTGACTCGACCAGCACGTTGCGGGTCTCGGGCATTTCTTCGCCGGTGAGGTGGTTGATCACGTGCATCTGGTCGATGTTCGGCGCAAAGCATTGCACCTGGGCGCCGCGCTGGTTGAGGCGCAACAGCGTGATCACGCTTTCGTGGATCTCTGCGCCGTCGTATACCCCGCAGCCGGACAGGATCACTGCAACTTTCTTGGCCATGCTCGATTCTCCCTGGGCTGTGTCTGTGTATCTGAGCTTATCAGTACATGGATCACCAGGGAGGCGCTGGGTTCAGCGGGTTTCAGTCTGCGTGCTGGCTGGCGGTCTTGCGTGCCACCCGCGCGGCCTTGATGCGCCGGCGCAGCCACAGCGCGCCACCGAGCAACAGCAGCGCGCCGAGCACCCACAGTTCGTACTTCTTGATGTTGCCCAGCAGGCCTTCAAGAATCGCCCCGAAGTGGTACGCCGCCAAGGCCAGTACCGTGGCCCAGACAATGGCGCCGATACCGTTGAGCAGCAGGTAGCGCCTGGGCGGGTAACCGGACAGGCCGATGGCCACCGGCATCACGGTGCGCAGGCCATAGACGAAGCGAAAGCTCAGCACCCAGATATCCGGGTGCTTGCGGATATGCTCCAGCGCCCGGTCGCCCATGAGCTGCCAGCGCGGCTTGCGGGCCAGCAGTTTGCGCCCGTGCTTGCGCCCCAGGAAATACCACAGCTGGTCACCGGCGTAGCTGCCCAGGAAGGCAACCACCACCACCAGGTTGATGTCCATGTAACCGCGGAACGCAAGAAACCCGGCCAGGACCAGAATCGTCTCGCCTTCGAAAAACGTACCAAGGAACAGGGCCAGGTAGCCGAAATCCTGCAGAAATTGTTGGAGCATTGTCTGGATGCTGGCGAAATGAACGCGCAGCCTAACCCGTCGCGGCCATTCGTGAAAGTGTCGAAATGTGTCTCGACGTGAACAGCCAGCAGATTGACAATGCTGAAAGCTGTCTGCGAGGGGGCTGACGCAGGAGTGTCATGCAACCGTCATAATGGCGGCTTATAACTGTCGCGCTGGCCCGCACGCGTGGGCCCAGGAGTCTGCCGTGAGCCGTGCCCGCGCCCTGCGCCTGCCCCCCAGCCACCGTCAGTGTGATGAGTTGGCGTCCCGCCTCGTCAGTGCTTGTGAAGACACTGTCGACGATATGATCGTGCCAATGGCATCCTCACCTGATTCGCAAACCGTGCCGCTCAACTGAATGAGAGGGCAATTGAGCCCTTCAGGAACGCTAGATGAATAACGAAGGACTTCACGAAAACGCCGTGAAAGAAGCGCAGCCCGTGCTGGAGCAGGTCATCGAGACCCCGCCGGCCATGGAGCCCGTGGAAGCGCCGGTGACGGAAACCACCACAACCACCCCGCCGGCACCCATTCCCGTGCCGGGCCTGGATGACAGCAGCCTGTATATCCACCGCGAGCTGTCGCAGTTGCAGTTCAACATCCGCGTGCTGGAACAGGCCCTGGATGAGTCTTACCCGCTGCTGGAACGCCTGAAGTTCCTGCTGATCTTCTCCAGCAACCTGGACGAGTTCTTCGAGATCCGCGTGGCGGGCCTGAAGAAGCAGATCACCTTCGCCCGTGAACAGGCTGGCGCCGATGGCCTGCAGCCGCACCAGGCGCTGGCACGCATCAGCGAACTGGTACACGGCCATGTGGACCGCCAGTACGCGATTCTCAATGACATCCTGTTGCCGGAGCTGGAAAAGCATCAGGTGCGCTTCATTCGTCGCCGCCACTGGACCACCAAGCTCAAGACCTGGGTGCGTCGCTATTTCCGCGACGAGATCGCGCCGATCATCACCCCCATCGGGCTCGACCCGACGCACCCGTTCCCGTTGCTGGTGAACAAGAGCCTGAACTTCATCGTCGAGCTGGAAGGCATCGACGCCTTCGGCCGCGACTCGGGCCTGGCGATCATTCCCGCGCCGCGCCTGCTGCCGCGGGTTATTCGCGTGCCCGAAGACGTCAGTGGCCCTGGCGACAACTACGTGTTCCTGTCGTCGATGATCCATGCCCACGCCGATGACCTGTTCCAGGGCATGAAGGTGAAGGGCTGCTACCAGTTCCGCCTGACCCGAAACGCCGACCTGGCCGTGGACACCGAAGACGTCGAAGACCTGGCCCGCGCCCTGCGTGGCGAGCTGTTTTCGCGCCGCTACGGTGACGCCGTGCGCCTGGAAGTCGCCGATACCTGCCCCAAACACCTGTCGGACTACCTGCTCAAGCAGTTCAGCCTGGCCGAGTCGGAGCTGTACCAGGTCAATGGCCCGGTCAACCTCACGCGCCTGTTCAGCATCACCGGGCTGGACAGCCACCCCGAGCTGCAATACAAGCCGTTCACGCCAGCGATTCCCAAGCTGCTGCAGAACAGCGAGAACATCTTCAGCGTGATCAGCAAGCAGGACATCCTGTTGCTGCACCCCTTCGAGTCGTTCACTCCGGTGGTCGACCTGTTGCGCCAGGCGGCCAAGGACCCGCACGTGCTGGCGGTGCGCCAGACCCTGTACCGCAGCGGCGCCAACTCGGAAATCGTCGACGCGCTGGTGGATGCCGCGCGCAACGGTAAGGAGGTGACCGCGGTCATCGAGCTGCGCGCCCGTTTCGACGAAGAGTCCAACCTGCAGATGGCCAGCCGCCTGCAGGCGGCCGGTGCCGTGGTGATCTACGGTGTGGTGGGCTTCAAGACCCACGCCAAGATGATGCTGATTCTGCGCCGCGAAGCCGGTGAGATCGTGCGTTACGCCCACCTGGGTACCGGCAACTATCACGCCGGCAACGCGCGCCTGTACACCGACTACAGCCTGCTGACCTCCGACGACGCCCTGTGCGAAGACGTGGGCAAGCTGTTCAGCCAGCTGATCGGCATGGGCAAGACCTTGCGCATGAAGAAGCTGCTGCATGCGCCGTTCACCCTGAAGAAAGGCATGCTGGACATGATCCAGCGCGAAACCCAGTTCGCCCTGGAAGGCAAGCCCGCGCACATCATCGCCAAGTTCAACTCGCTGACCGATCCCAAGATCATCCGCGCGCTGTACAAGGCCAGCCAGTCGGGCGTGCGTATCGACCTGGTGGTGCGTGGCATGTGCTGCCTGCGCCCGGGCATCGCCGGGGTGTCGCATAACATCCAGGTACGCTCGATCATCGGCCGCTTCCTGGAGCACACCCGGGTGTTCTACTTCCTGAACGGCGGCGAGGAGCAGATGTTCCTGTCCAGCGCCGACTGGATGGAGCGCAACCTGGACAAGCGCGTGGAGACCTGTTTCCCGGTAGAGGGCAAGAAGCTGATTCTGCGGGTGAAGAAGGAGCTGGAAAGCTATCTGACCGACAACACCCACTCCTGGATCCTGCAGCCCGACGGCCGCTACGTGCGCAGCTCGCCCACCGGCAACCAGAACCCGCGCAGCGCCCAGGACACGCTGCTCGAGCGCCTGAGCATCCCGATTCTTACCGTACGGTAAGGGTCATGTTTACCCGGGTCAGCCATTCCGCTTCCAGCGCGAAGTCGGCCTGGGTCAGCTGGTTCTCGTCCAGCCAGCCAGTGGGGAACTCCACTTCCAGGCTGTTTTCCCCGGCGTAGAGTTTCACGGCCGGCATTTCCTGGGTGCCACGGATATGGTGGAACAGGATCGCAAAGCGCAGCAGCACGCACAGGCGAATCAGTTGCCGGCCTTCCTCGCCGAACTCGGCGAACTTGTCCCTGGGAATGTTGCGACGGTGGCCACGCACCAGCAGGGCCAGCATCTGCTGGTCTTCGCGGGAGAAACCGGCCAGGTCCGAGTGCTCGATCAGGTAGGCACCGTGCTTGTGGTAGTGGTAGTGGGCGATGTCCAGGCCCACTTCATGCACCTTGGCGGCCCAGCTCAGCAATTCGCGCCATACCCCTTCCTCCAGGCCCCAGTCGGCCGCTACCTGGTCAAACGCGTGCAGGGCCTTGCGCTCGACGCGGGCAGCCTGTTCCAGGTCCACGTGGTAGCGTTCCATCAGCGAGCTGAGGGTGCGTTCGCGCACGTCTTCATGGTGGTGGCGGCCCAGCAGGTCGTACAGCACGCCTTCACGCAAGGCGCCTTCGCAGTGGTCCATGCGCTGCAGTTCCAGGGCGTCGAAGATCGCCTCCAGAATGGCCAGGCCCGCCGGGAAGATCGAGCGGCGGTCCGGCTTGATGCCGTCGAAGTCGATCTTGTCGACCTCGCCCAGCTTGAACAGCTTGCGCTTGAGCCAGGTCAGGCCTTCGGCGTTCACCTCGCCGCTGCCGTGGCCGTTGGCTTTCAGGGCCAGGCCGATGGCGCGGATGGTGCCCGACGAGCCGATGGCCTCGTCCCAGCTCAGGCGGTGCAGGGCATTCTCGATGCTCATGATCTCCAGGCGTGCCGCGGTGTAGGCCTGGGCGTAGCGGGCCGGGGTGATCTTGCCGTCCTTGAAGTAACGCTGGGTGAAGCTCACGCAGCCCATCTGCAGGCTCTCGCGCAGCAGCGGTTCGAAGCGCTGGCCGATGATGAACTCGGTACTGCCGCCGCCGATGTCGGCCACCAGGCGTTTGCCGGGGGTGTCGGCCAGGGTGTGAGACACGCCCAGGTAGATCAGGCGGGCTTCCTCGCGGCCGGAAATGACCTCCACGGGGTGGCCGAGGATTTCTTCGGCGCGGCGGATGAAGTCGCCGCGGTTGCGGGCTTCGCGCAGGGCGTTGGTGCCAACGATGCGCACCGCGCCCAGGGGCAGGCCGTTGATCAGTTGGGCGAAGCGTTTCAAGCAGTCCAGGCCGCGCTGCATCGACTCTTCGTCGAGGTTGCGCTGCTCGTCGATGCCGGCAGCCAGCTGAACCTTCTCCCCCAGGCGCTCGAGAATGCGGATTTCAGTGTGGTGGGCCTTGGCCACGACCATATGAAAGCTGTTCGAGCCCAGATCGATCGCGGCGATCAGGGAAAGGTTCTTGGCGGTGGCTTGCGGCATGATGTAAGGATCCCGGTCGATAACCCTGCCATCGTGCCACGAACCAACCCTGCCGCCAACGCGTTTGGTTCGGTGGTGCCTGCTTCCCCAGCGTCACCCGGCCCCACAGGCTTCAGACCGAGCCTGTGCGACCGGGCGAAGCCGGGGAAAGCAGCGGCATGGCCCTACTGCATGCCGATGAAGGCAGCCAATTCGGGTGTCTGCGGTTCTGCGAACAGCTGTTTCGGATGCCCCACTTCATGCACCTTGCCCTGGTGCATGAACACCAGCTTGTCGCCCACCTCGCGGGCAAAGCGCATTTCGTGGGTGACCATGATCAGCGTCATGCCATCCTGGGCCAGCTGGCGCACCACGCTGAGCACTTCATTGACCAGTTCCGGGTCCAGGGCCGAGGTAATCTCGTCGCAGAGCAGCACCTTGGGCGACATGGCCAGCGCCCGGGCGATGGCCACGCGCTGCTGCTGGCCGCCGGACAGGCGGTCCGGGTAGGCGTCGAACTTGTCCGCCAGGCCTACCCGTTCCAGCATCTCGCGTGCCAGGCCAAGGGCCTTGGCCCGCGGTACCTTCTGCACCACCTGGGGGGCCAGCATCACGTTCTCGCCCACACTCAGGTGCGGGAACAGGTTGAACTGCTGGAAGACCATGCCGACCTTCTGGCGCAGGCTGCGCAAGTCGGCGCGGGCGGCGTCCAGGTACTCGCCATCGACCTCGATGACACCGTCATTGATCGACTCCAGGCCATTGAGGGTGCGCAGCAAGGTACTTTTGCCCGAGCCGCTGCGGCCAATGATCGCCACCACCTGGCCTTGCTCGACACTCAGGTCGATGCCTTTGAGCACATGGTGGTCGCCGTAGTATTTGTGCAGGGCAGACACTCTAAGCAGAGGCATGCAGTCTCCTTTCCAGGTAGCGGGCGCTGAGCGACAGCGGGTAGCACAGGGCGAAATACCCCAGTGCCACCAGGCCGTAGACAGTGAAGGGTTCGAAGGTGGCGTTGGCGAGCATGCCGCCGGTCTTGGTCAGTTCGGTAAAGCCGATGATGGAGGTCACCGCCGTGCCCTTGACCACCTGCACCGAGAAGCCCACGGTGGGGGCCACGGCGATGCGCAGGGCCTGGGGCAGGATGACATGGCGCAACTGCTCGTAGGGCGTCATGGCCAGGCTGGCCGAAGCTTCCCACTGGCCATGGGCGATCGACTCCACACAGCCGCGCCAGATCTCCGCCAGGTAGGCACTGGTGAACAGGGTCAGCGCCAGCGCGGCGGCGGCCCAGGGCGAAATGTCGATACCCAGCAGGGCCACTCCGAAGAACACCAGAAACAATTGCATCAGCAGCGGGGTGCCCTGGAACAATTCGATATAGGCACGGGCAATGCCGCGGGGCAGCGCCTTGTCGGCGATGCGCAGGGTCATCACCAGCAAGCCGATGACCCCGCCGCCGACAAAGGCCACCAGGCTCAATGCCAGCGTCCATTGCAGGCCAATGAGCAGGTTGCGGACGATATCCCAGAAGGTGAAGTCCATCAGCGGCTCCTTGCCAGGTAGCGACGCCCTGCCCAGTTGAGCAGGGCGCGGATCAGCATGGACATGGCCAGGTAGATCAGGGTGGTCAGCACGTAGGTTTCAAAGGCGCGGAAGTTACGTGACTGAATGAAGTTGGCGTAGAAGCTCAGCTCTTGGGTGGCGATCTGCGAGCACACCGCCGAACCCAGCATGACGATGATGATCTGGCTGCTCAAAGCCGGCCATACCTTGCCCAGGGCGGGTACCAGCACCACATGGCGAAAGGCTTCCGCCCGGCTCATTGCCAGGGCCGCGGCCGCCTCCAGTTGCCCGCGGGGAATGGCCTGAATGCCCGCACGGATGATCTCTGTGCTGTAGGCCCCCAGGTTGACGACCATGGCCAGCACGGCTGCCTGCCATTCGCTGATCTGCACGCCCAGTGAGGGCAGGCCGAAGAAAATGAAGAACAGCTGCACCAGAAACGGTGTGTTGCGGATCAGCTCGACGTAAACGCCGAAGATGCCCGCGAAAGGCTTGATCTTCCAGGCGCGCACCACGCCACCCAGTACCCCCAGGCTTACCCCGAGCAGGGTGCCGACCGCGGTCAGCTCCAGGGTGAACAGCGCGCCTTTGAGCAGCAGGTCGGTGTTGGCAAGAACCGGGCTGAAGTCGAAGTGATAGGCCATGTCAGGTTCGGTGCCTCAGAGGTCGGCAGGCAGCGGTTGCTTGAGCCAGGTTTGCGAATTCTTTTCCAGGCTGCCGTCCTGGCGGGCCTGGGCGATGATCTCGTTGACCTTGGCCAGCAACTGCGGCTCGTTCTTGTTCAGGCCCACGTACACGGGCGAGTCCTTGAGCTTCACCTTCAGCGCCGGTATGCGCTTGGGGTTGCGCTCACTGATGGCGACCATGACCACGTTGCCACTGGCAATCAGGTCCACCTGGCCGGCCAGGTAAGCGGCGATGGTCGAGTTGTTGTCTTCAAAGCGTTTGATGGTCACGCCTTCGGGGGCCACCTTGGTCAGTTCGATATCTTCAATGGCCCCACGGGTAACGCTAATGGTCTTGCCCTTGAGGTCGTCGAGGTTGGCCACGGGCGCGTCGGGCGGGCCGAACACCGCGAGGTAGAACGGTGCGTAGGCGTTGGAGAAGTCGATGACTTTCTCGCGGTCAGGGTTTTTGCCCAGGCTGGAAATCACCAGGTCCACCTTTCCGGTGGTCAGGTAGGGAATACGGTTGGTGCTGTTGACCGGGGTCAGCTCGAGTTTGACCTTAAGCCGGTCGGCGATCAGCTGTGCGGTGTCGATATCCAGGCCGCGGGGCTTCATGTCAGGGCCTACGGAGCCAAATGGCGGGAAGTCCTGGGGCACGGCGACTTTCAGGGTGCCGCGCTTGACCACATCCTCCAGGCCGTCGGCGTGGGCGGGGGCCTGGCTGAGCATCAGGCTGGCGAACAGAGCGGTGAGCAGGGCGGTACAGCGCTGGATCATGGCACGGTCTCCGAAAGTGAGTGGAAGGGGCAGTGCACAGGTCATGCCACCGGCGGGGCTTCATCGCTATGGCCCCTGTTTCCTGGCTCCAGGTGAGGTCTTACTGGTCTGAACAGTTGCCTGATGCCGCACGGGTTTTTGCACTACTTTCGCCCAATAAAAGCGGGGGTGAACCGTTATCGGGCGTGATTTGCCCTGCCTGGAAAATCGCGCTAAAACGGCAGTTCCACTTAGCCGGAAAGCCCCATGACTTCCCTCAACCAAGCAGTCCCCGACGTCGCTATCCAAGGCATTCGCCAGCTGATTGCCCGGCAAGGCTACGAGGCGGGCGCCGCGCTGCCGTCCCAACGTGACTTGGCCGAGCAACTGGGGGTGAGCAGGGCTTCACTGCGCGAAGCACTGTCAACGCTGAGCGCACTGGGGGTGGTCAGCATCCAGCCGGGAAAAGGGGTTTTCGTGCAGGCCGGCAGTCCGACCGCCGCCGGGTTGGCGTGGCCATTCGCGGCCCAGGCGGCCCCCGAAGACATCTTTCAACTGCGCTATGCATTGGAAGGTTTCGCCGCCGGCCTGGCTGCCGTTCGTCTGACCGCCGATGAGCTCGACTGCCTCGAGGAAAATGTCCAAAGCATGCGCGCCGAGCTGCGAGCCGGGGATTTCGAGGCGGCCGCGCGCCTGGACTTCGAGTTTCACCGGCGCATCATGGTAGCCAGTGGTAATCAGGCCATGGCCAGCATTCTGGTCGCCAGCGCCGACATCTTCCTGGAGAGCCAGAAACTGCCATTTATCCGCGCCGAGCGGGCCATGGAGACCTGGCACGAGCACCGCAAAATCCTCCGCGCCCTGGCACGCCACGCCGCTGCACCGGCTACCAGGGCCATGCAGGAACATATCCGCGCGGCAGCCCTGCGCACGTCAATCGCGTTCGTGGCGACCTGACCGGCCATTGTTCAAATCTTGAAGCACTATAGTTAGAGACAATCATCATCGGCTTCCTGTAGGCCGCCTGTGCCGTTATGATGGGCCAAGTTATTTCAGAATTTTCCAACGGAGACCCTTCATGAGCAGCGATAAAATCGTGCACGTCACTGATGCCACCTTCGAGGAACAAGTCCTCAAGGCCAAGGGCCCTGTCCTCGTTGACTACTGGGCTGAATGGTGTGGCCCATGCAAGATGATCGCGCCTGTACTGGATGAAATCGCGGGTACCTACGAAGGTAAAGTGACCATCGCCAAGCTGAACATCGACGATAACCAGGAAACCCCTGCCAAGCACGGCGTGCGCGGTATTCCTACGCTGATGCTGTTCAAGGACGGTGAAGTCGCAGCCACCAAGGTCGGCGCCCTGTCCAAGTCGCAATTGGCCGCTTTCCTGGATGCCAGCCTGTAATAGCGCTGTAATATCCAGTGGTAATAGCCCCGCACCTTGCGGGGCTTTTTCTTGGGCCAACGACTAGACGCCCAGAAATTCAGGTGTTACATTCGGCCTCGCACTGGTATCTCTAGTGCCCCCTGCAAGCCGTCGCCGACGCACTCCTACTCGAATTAGTACGCGATCCTGTCGCCTTCTCTGCGGCGCGGCCTCATTAAGCCCAAAGCTTAATTTCTCCCTCCATACATGATTACGTCATTCCCTTATGAACCTGACTGAACTCAAGCAAAAGCCGATTACCGATCTGCTCGAAATGGCCGAACAGATGGGCATAGAAAATATGGCCCGTTCGCGCAAGCAGGATGTGATTTTCTCCCTGTTGAAGAAACATGCCAAAAGCGGCGAGGAAATCTCCGGTGATGGCGTGCTGGAGATTCTCCAGGACGGCTTCGGCTTCCTGCGTTCGGCTGACGCTTCCTACCTGGCCGGCCCGGACGACATCTACGTCTCCCCAAGCCAGATCCGTCGCTTCAACCTGCGCACCGGCGACACCATCGTCGGCAAGATCCGCCCTCCAAAGGAAGGCGAGCGTTACTTCGCCCTGTTGAAAGTTGACACCATCAACTTCGACCGTCCGGAAAACGCGAAGAACAAGATTCTGTTCGAAAACCTGACGCCGCTGTTCCCTACCGTGCGCATGAAGATGGAAGCCGGCAACGGTTCCACCGAAGACCTCACCGGCCGTGTCATCGACCTGTGCGCGCCGATCGGCAAGGGCCAGCGTGGCCTGATCGTTGCTCCGCCGAAGGCGGGCAAGACCATCATGCTGCAGAACATCGCGTCGAACATCACCCGTAACAACCCTGAAGTTCACCTGATCGTGCTGCTGATCGACGAACGTCCGGAAGAAGTGACCGAAATGCAGCGCACCGTGCGCGGCGAAGTGGTTGCCTCCACCTTCGACGAACCGCCAACCCGCCACGTGCAGGTTGCCGAGATGGTGATCGAGAAGGCCAAGCGCCTGGTCGAGCACAAGAAGGACGTGGTCATCCTGCTGGACTCCATCACCCGTCTGGCTCGCGCCTACAACACCGTGATCCCGAGCTCCGGCAAGGTACTGACCGGTGGTGTCGACGCCCACGCGCTGGAGAAGCCGAAGCGTTTCTTCGGTGCCGCGCGTAACATCGAGGAAGGCGGTTCGCTGACCATCATCGCCACCGCGCTGGTTGAAACCGGCTCGAAGATGGATGAAGTGATCTACGAAGAGTTCAAGGGTACCGGCAACATGGAGCTGCCCCTGGACCGCAAGATCGCCGAGAAGCGCGTATTCCCGGCCATCAACATCAACCGTTCGGGTACCCGTCGCGAAGAGCTGCTGACTGCCGACGACGAACTGCAGCGCATGTGGATTCTGCGCAAGCTGCTGCACCCGATGGACGAAGTCGCCGCCATCGAGTTCCTGGTCGACAAGCTCAAGCAGACCAAGACGAACGACGAGTTCTTCCTGTCGATGAAACGCAAGTAACCAGGCTAGCCTGGTTGGTTGAAGATGGCGCCCTGCGGGGCGCCATTTTTTTTGCCTCGAAACCGAACTTTCCAGCGCTCGCGGTACTCCTGTAAACGCCGGCTTGCCTGCGCTTACACTGCTCAGGTCCAACCAACTTATAACAAGGGATTGTCATGGCAGTATTAGCCTATCGTCGCGATATCGACGGGCTGCGAGCAGTGGCTGTAGCGATCGTGGTGCTGTTCCACTTCGGCATCGCCGGGTTCAGCGGCGGGTTCGTGGGTGTGGATATCTTCTTCGTGATCTCCGGCTTCCTGATCACCTCCATTCTCTGGCGTCAGCACCAGGCCGGCCAATTCAGCTTCCTGGAATTCTGGACACGTCGGGCGCGGCGTATCTTGCCCGCGCTTTTCCTGGTGATGGTAGTGTGCATGGTGGTGGGGTGGTTCCTGCTCACCCCTCATGATTACAGTGACCTGGGGCGTTCAGTTCGCTACCAGGCGATGTTCGCGTCCAATATTCTGTTCCAGCGTCAGGACGGCTACTTCGACACGGCATCGGACCTCAAGCCGTTGCTGCATACCTGGTCGCTGGCGGTGGAAGAACAGTTCTATATCGTCTTCCCGCTGTTGCTCGGGCTGTTCATCCGTTACCTGCGGCGCTGGCGCCTTTGCTTGTTCGGGTTGCTGCTGGTTTCCCTGACATTGAGCGTATGGGCGGTGCGGCATGATCCTTCCGCGGCATTCTTCCTGCTGCCCATGCGCGCCTGGGAGCTGTTGGCCGGCGCGTTGCTGGCGGTCACGCCCATGGCCGCCAGCCGCCAAGCGCCCTGGGTGTACCAGTTGGCCAGCCTGGCGGGTATGGCGATGCTGGTGGCCGCTACCGTGTTTTACGATGCCCACACCCCCTTTCCGGGCTTGGCGGCCCTGTTGCCGGTAGTCGGAACCCTAGCGCTGATCTGGGCCAATGGTGCGCACGCTACCTGGGTAGGCCGGGTGCTGAGCACGCGGCTGATGGTGGCAACAGGGCTCATTTCCTATTCCTGGTACCTGTGGCATTGGCCCGTGCATGTGTTTGCGTCGTATGCAGCCGTGGACGGGTTGAGCGCCCTCCAGGTGGCTGGCCTGCTGGTCTTGAGCCTGGTGCTTGCCTATGCATCCTGGCGCTGGTTCGAGCGGCCGCTGCGTCAGGGGCGGGTTTCGGCCAGCGCCCGGCAAGTGCTGGCCTGCGCATTGGGGTTGATGGTGTTGGTTGGCGTGGCTGGCCAGGCGCTGCGCCAGGCCGATGGCGTGCCGTCGCGCCTTTCCCCGCAGGCGCTGCGCTATGCCCAGGCACGGGAATGGAATGCCGGTCAGCGCGACTGCCTGTCTGACCGCAAAGCGCAACAGCCAGTGTGCACCCTTGGCCCCGCGGGCCCCACGCCACCGGCAATGCTGGTGTGGGGCGACAGCCACGCGGCGGGCATGGGGCCTGCGCTGGCCCTGGCCGCCAAGGATCACGGCACCCCCGTGTCGTTGGCCGCGCGCGCCGGCTGTATCCCGGTGCCGGGGCTGGAGGGCAAGCGCGCCTGCCGTGACTTCAATGGCACAATGTTGGCCTTGGCCCAGGCGCCCGCCGTCCACGATGTAGTACTGGCCGCCCGCTGGAGCTTGTACCTGTATGGTGACGGGCTGGGCGACACCACCTATATGCTGCACACCCCCCAAGGCCGCGCCGACCGCCACTACGCCGAGCAACAGTTGGCTACCCAACTCGCCGCACTGGTGGCCGGCCTGCGTGAACAGCACCGCAGGGTATGGCTGGTGGAGGAAGCGCCTTTGCAGAAGCAACGGGTGCCCTACCGCCTGACGCGCCTGGCCATGCTTGGCCGCCCGGTAGCCGATGAAGGGCTGCCGCTGGCGGAGCATCGCCGCCGGCAGGCCTTCATCAGCCAGCTGTTCGGCCAACTGGCGGCGGACAGCAACGTGCGAATCATTGACCCGGCGGCGCTGTTCTGCAGTGACGGCCACACCTGCCGTATCGAAGCCGACGGCCAATCGCTGTACATGGATGACAATCATTACGGCGACGGCGCCACGGTTTACCTGCAGCCCATGCTCGCACCACTGTTCGAGCACGGGGGTGCAACCATGGGCAATGGGAGAATTCAGGCCAATTCGGCCGATTGAGGCACCGGCGGCTGCCAGCGCGCGCGAGAGCAGGTACGATGTACGCCTATTTTACGAGTGGCATGGTCAATGAAATTCAAGGATCTTCGGGATTTCGTGCAGCAGCTTGAGCAGCGCGGAGAGTTGAAACGCATTCAGGTGCCGATTTCTCCGGTGCTTGAAATGACGGAAGTCTGCGATCGAACCCTGCGCAGCAAGGGCCCGGCGCTGTTGTTCGAAAACCCCACCGGCTTCGATATTCCGGTGCTGGGCAACCTGTTCGGCACCCCGGGCCGCGTGGCCTTGGGCATGGGTGCCGAGGACGTCAGCGAGTTGCGCGAGATCGGCAAGCTGCTGGCGTTTCTCAAGGAGCCCGAGCCGCCCAAGGGCCTGAAGGATGCCTGGTCGAAGTTACCCATCTTCAAGAAAATCATTGCCATGGCCCCCAAGGTGGTCAAGGACGCAGCCTGCCAGGAAGTGGTCATCGAGGGTGACGACGTCGACCTCGGCATGCTGCCGGTGCAGACCTGTTGGCCAGGTGATGTGGCGCCGTTGATCACCTGGGGCCTGACGGTTACCCGCGGGCCCAACAAAGAGCGGCAGAACCTGGGTATCTACCGCCAGCAGGTCATCGGCCGCAACAAGGTCATCATGCGTTGGCTGAGCCACCGTGGCGGCGCGCTGGATTTCCGCGAGTGGTGCGAGAAGCACCCGGGCCAACCGTTCCCGGTCTCGGTAGCGCTGGGCGCCGACCCGGCCACTATCCTGGGCGCGGTCACCCCGGTACCGGACAGCCTGTCGGAATATGCCTTCGCCGGGCTGCTGCGTGACAACCGTACCGAACTGGTAAAATGCCGCGGCAACGACCTGCAGGTGCCGGCCAGTGCGGAAATCGTCCTGGAAGGGGTGATTCACCCTGGCGAAATGGCTGACGAAGGCCCTTACGGTGACCACACCGGCTACTACAACGAAGTCGACCAGTTCCCGGTGTTCACCGTGGAGCGCATTACCCACCGTACCAAGCCGATCTACCACAGTACCTATACCGGCCGGCCGCCCGATGAACCGGCGATTCTGGGCGTGGCGCTCAATGAAGTGTTCGTGCCGATCCTGCAGAAGCAGTTCCCGGAGATCACCGATTTCTACCTGCCGCCCGAGGGCTGTTCCTACCGCATGGCGGTGGTGACCATGAAGAAGCAGTACCCGGGGCATGCCAAGCGCGTCATGCTGGGTGTGTGGTCGTTCCTGCGCCAGTTCATGTACACCAAGTTCGTCATCGTCACCGACGACGACATAAACGCCAGGGACTGGAACGACGTGATCTGGGCCATTACCACGCGCATGGACCCCAAGCGCGATACGGTGATGATCGACAACACCCCCATCGACTACCTCGACTTCGCCTCGCCGGTATCGGGCCTGGGCTCGAAGATGGGGCTGGATGCCACCAACAAGTGGCCAGGCGAGACCAACCGTGAGTGGGGCCGGGTGATCGTCAAGGACGATGCCGTGACCCGTCGCATCGATGAACTGTGGAACCAGCTAGGGATAGATTGATGCGCGTAACCTTGCAGCCATCGGGCGCGGTGCTGGAGACGCAGCCCGGAGAACGGATTCTGGAAGCGGCCCAGCGGCTGGGCCATGAGTGCCCGCAGAGCTGTCGCAATGGCAACTGCCATGTGTGTTCGGCCTTGCTGGTAGAAGGGCGGGTCCGCCAGGAAGGGGTGGAGCATGACCATGGCGAGATCTACACCTGCATCGCCGAACCGCTGGAAGACTGCGTGCTGCTGTGGGACGGCGTGCTGGCGCTGGGGGAGCTGCCTGTGCGCAGCTTTGCCTGCCAATTGAGCGAATGTGCGCCGGTGGGCGGCGACGTCTGGCGGGTGCGCCTGCGCGCCCCGGCCGGCAAACCACCGCGCTACCACGCCGGCCAGTACCTGATGATCGAGCGTGAAGGTGGGGAAAAGTCGGCATTTTCCCTGGCCTCGGCGCCCCACGCCGGGCGCGACCTGGAAATGCACGTGCTGGTGCGCGAAGCCAGCGCCCAGAACCTCATTGCGCAGTTGCAGCACAATGGCATGGCCCGGGTGGAACTGCCATTCGGTGACACGCACCTGGCCGAGCTGCCAGATGGGCCGCTGGTGCTGATCGCTGCCGGTACCGGCATGGCGCAAATGCACAGCCTGATCGAGCACTGCCGGGCCCAGGGCTTCAAGCACCCGGTGCATTTGTACTGGGGCGTGCGCAGGCCAGAGGATTTCTACCAGATCGAACACTGGGACCAGTGGGAGTCGCTGCCCAACCTGTTCCTGCACAAGGTCGTCAGCGACCTATGCGGGTGGGAAGGGCGCTGCGGCATGCTGCACGAGGCGGTGTGCGAGGACATTGCCGACCTCGCGGGCGTGCACGTGTATGCCAGCGGTTCACCCGCCATGATCTATGCCACGCTGGATGCCCTGGTAGCGGCGGGCATGGACGCGCACCAGATGCGTGCGGACGTCTTCGCCTACGCCCCACGCCCCTGAGCTGGGGTTCAGAAACGCAGACCGACGTTGACCATGGTGGCTGCCAGCCCCAGCAGCACTGCTTCGGCGGCGACGGGGCCCCAGTGGGCCCCTATTGCCGGAATCACCGCAGGTGCCACGCCAAAGCGGTTCAGGGGTAGTTTGTCGCGGTACTTGCCCCGGTAACCGTGGATCAGTCCGGCGCTGAGTTTGTAGTAAACCGCCGAGTCAGGCACGTCAAAGCGTTTTCCAATGTAGGCGTATTCCGAGCGTTGGCTAAAGGAATTTCGGAATGCAGCGCCGCCCATGATCAGGCCCGAAGCCTGGTTGCGCTCAAGGCCCAGTAGATCCTGATGATTGTTGTAATTGCCGTTGCTGGCGAAATGACGGGTAAAGACACTCCCCTGCAAGTACCAGAATCCTTCCTCCGATGCCCCCAGTGCAGGAGCGGTGGCAAGCAGTGTGGCAAGGGTGGCGCCGGCGAGGGTAAGGCCAGGGTATTTCATGAGGTCAACCGCTATCAATCAGGGAAGCGGGCTTTTTCTCGCAAGTCGGTAGGAAGTTTCTAGACATGAAACTTCTGAATATATCGTAGGAAAATTTACTTAGGCGCTAAGTGCACTATTCTCACGCACAGGCGGCACGTCACATGGCGGCTTAAGAGCCAGTTCGGTGCGCTTCATTGGGCCATGACCCGCTTCGGTGCTTATAACCAACGTAAAATGCGTTTCTTATAAGCAAACGCAAGGGCTTGATTTTCAGAGGTTATCTGCCGTACGGTAACAACAGTGTTGTAACAATCAGTTAAAGTGAGCCGACGCTGTCGATTCACGGGGATATCAGGCAACACCATGTCGGCTATCGAAACTGCACACTTCAATGTGGTTTATCCGCCTTCGCTCGATCTCGGGCCGCAATTGACCCACGAGCAGTTGGTGCACTCACTCGAAACGACCATGGCCCGCCACAAGGGTGGGCCAGTCTGGCTTTTTGCCTACGGCTCGCTTATCTGGCGTCCCGAATGCAGCGCCGTCGAGCGCAGGCGTGCTCGCGTGCACGGTTACCATCGCGGTCTTTACCTCTGGTCCCACGAGCACCGTGGTACCCCCGAGCGCCCCGGCCTGGTGTTTGGCCTGGACCGAGGCGGCTCCTGCAGCGGCTTTGCCTATCGCTTGCCCCAGGAAGAGCTGCAAGGCTCCCTGCTGGCGCTATGGCAACGGGAGATGCCTTATCCCTCTTACCGTCCTCATTGGCTCAACTGCCGCCTGGAAGACGGTACGAAGGTGCAGGCGCTGGGCTTCGTGCTGGAACGCCACCTCCCCAGCTACGCGGGCAACTTGCCCGACAACCTGCTGAGCCATGTGCTGGAAAGTGCCAGCGGGCGTTTTGGCAGCACCCTTGAGTACGTCCAGCAGACCATCAGCGCGCTGCGTACCCATGAGATGCCGGACCGTAACCTGGAGGCGCGGATAAAACGCTGCCATTGTCGGGACAGCTAGGCGATGCAAGCGGCTTGATAGGCTGAACCAGGGGGCAGGTGGGGGGCTGCAGGCCAGCCCCTCACCTCGATTCACGATGGGTTCAATTGCCCTCCAGCAGTTCACGATAGAGCGTGTGCCCGCCGTGTACCGGGGCGGAAAGGCCCACTTTAGGTGTGTATTTATCGCCTTTCACTCTGGAAAAGGCCTCCCATTCCTTGCCCAGGCTGATGGCTCGGTCTGGACCTTCCGATTCCCTTAACCTGGTGTAGCTGTGTTGGCGCATGTCGATGAACATTTGGTCGTGCTTGTGCATGGTATCGTGGGCTCGGGCCAGTTCGTCTGCAGTAAGATTCAGGCATTTAGCCAGGTTCACCCCCCATCGGCGCAGGCAGGTTTCTGCCAGGTGGCGTACAACCATGCCGGGCTCGGGCAGGATCTTGGGCCCCTCGACCCCATCCAGCGCGGCATTGCCCACCAGGGTGGCGTGGCGTCCAGGTAATGGGAAGAGACGGGTCGTGGTGCTGCCATCAGTTTCCGGTACCACGCAGGCGAAACCGCGGGAGCGCTCGTCACGGGCAAAGAAACCCACGTATTCGCGCACATTCGGCCCCACCTTCACTCGCTCGGTCTCGAAGTTGAAGAGGCCTGGTACCGGGTCGACCGCAAAGATGTTCACGGGGATGTGCTTGAGTTCCGGGTCGGCGAGCATCGCGTTGGCGAGCATGTGGCAGGTCACTGCGCCGCGGCTCCACCCGACGAGATTGACCTGTTCTGGTATCTTGCCGCCCTTGCGGTGCCGATTGACGATTTCCTGTTGCAGTTGCTGTGGCGTGACCTTGCGGTCGCCGTAGTCATAGACGCGGGACCAGAAGCTACCTTTGACATCCACGTCGTCAATCGGAATGCCAGCGTCTTGCAGTGTCTTGTGTTGCTCGGCGGTCAGCTTCTCACGCTGCCATTCGAACTGCCCCTTGATCATGTTCATGGCGTGCCGCACGTTGGTTTCCCAGCCTTTGCCAAACAGCACGCCCGCATAAGGGTGGTCTTTGGACTCCACCGTCATTTCATCGGCCTGCAGGTTGCCGCTGCCAGGGCCATCCACCACTATCCAATGGGAGAACTCACGATCGAGCGTATTGGCGGCGAGGGTGGCAACCAGTTCGCCGTCCCAGTAATTCTTGTTATGGCTGTCGAAATGGGTAGCGCTGGTACCGCAAAAATAGATGGTAAAGGTGCGTGACTCTTCCATGATGAACTCCCTGTTCGAATGACATTGAGGCCGGGTGGCTTGCCGGCCAGTTCAACGTCATTTGGCGATGCAGGGAATCCTGAAGCTTTTCCGCCGATGGAAGCGTTTCACCGTACCTCGACGACCAGCTTGCCCACGGCCTGGCGCCGGGCGAGCGCATCGATGGCAATGCCTGCCTCGGCCAGTGGATAGGTTCGCGAGACCAGTGGTTTGACCTTCCCTTGGGCAAACCACTGGAAAAGTTGCTGGAAATTGGCGGCGTTGTCCTGTGGTTGGCGCTGGGCAAACGAGCCCCAGAACACCCCGACCACCGCCGCACCCTTGAGCAGTGCCAGGTTGACCGGCAACTCAGGAATACGGCCACTGGCGAACCCCACCACCAGCAAGCGGCCGTTCCAGCCAATGGAGCGCACCGCCTGGTCAAACAGGTCGCCGCCCACGGGGTCATAGATGACATCCACGCCATTACCCCCGGTCAGGCGCTTGATCTCCTCTTTCAGGCTGGTTTCGGTGTAGTTGATCAGTTCATCGGCCCCGGCCGCCTTGGCCACGGCCAACTTGTCGGCACTGCTGGCGGCCGCGATGACCCGGGCACCCATGGCCTTGCCTATCTCCACGGCCGCAAGGCCGACGCCACCGGAAGCGCCCAGCACCAGCAATGTTTCGCCCGGCCGCAGGTTGGCGCGCTGCTTGAGCGCGTGCATCGAAGTGCCGTAGGTCATGCTGAAAGCGGCCGCGGCGGTGTAGCCCATGCCGTCGGGGATGGGGAGAACGTTATAGCCCGCAACGGCGACTTCCTCGGCGAAGCTGCCCCAGCCGGTCAGGCCCATCACCCGGTCACCCACTTTCAGGTGGCTGACATGCTCGCCTACCGCGCGCACCACGCCCGCCGCCTCGCCACCCGGCGAGAACGGGAAGGGGGGCTTGAACTGGTATTTGCCTTCGATGATCAGCGTATCCGGGAAATTGACCCCGGCGGCGTGTACTTCCAGCAGCACTTCGTTCTTTTTGATCGCCGGGCTGGCGACCTCTTCCAGCACCAGTGTTTCGGCAGGGCCGAAGGCTTTGCACAGCACAGCTTTCATCGGGCTATTCCTTTGCAGGTTGTGGCCGATAGTGTAGGTGTGACGAAAATGCGGTCAACGAGCATGCCGCCAGCTGATAGCCAACCATAAGCACTGGCGCCTGGGTTAACCTTGGTATGCTTGCGCCAACAGAATGAGGATTGAATTTGTGAAAGCGTGGATCTTGATGGTGTTGGCCCTGACGCTACCCGTGTCGGCCGTCATGGCCGAGGAAGGCAAGGAAGAGGGCGGCCCGCCCAAAGTCAGCTACATCACCCTGAGCCCGCCCTTCGTGGGCAACTACGCGCTGGATGGCAGCCCGCGGCTGCACGTCTACAAGGCCGATGTGGCGTTGCGCGTCACGGGTCCCGAAGCCGAAGCCGCGGTCAAACGCCAGGACCCGCTGATCCGCAACCAGCTGGTGACATTGTTCACCCAGCAGACCGCAGACTCGTTCAGCAGCGTGGAGTCCAAGGAAAAACTGCGCCAGGAAGCACTCAAGCAGGTCCAGGATGTGATGGCCAATGAGGAAGGCAAGCCCATGGTCGAGGACTTGCTGTTCAACAACCTGATCGTGCAGTAACCCTCAGCGCAGTGCCAGCACTGCCGCCCACTGTTCGGCGGTGACTGGCATGACCGAAAGGCGGCTGCCTTTCTGTACCAGCGGCAACTCCGCCAGGGCGGCCTGCTGTTTGAGGTAGCCCAGCCCCAGGACCTTGCCGAAGGTCTCTACGTGTCCCACGTCGACAGCGCTCCAGGGGTTCTTGTCGGCATTGGCCTTGGGGTCATGGTAGGGGCTTTGCGGGTCCAGGGCCGCGGGGTCGTCATAGGCGGGCGCAGTGATGCGGGCGATACCGGCGATGCCTGGTTCAGGGCAACTGGAATGGTAGAAAAAGAATTCGTCCCCCACGGCCATGGCGCGCAGAAAGTTGCGTGCCTGATAGTTGCGCACGCCATCCCAGCGGGCTTCGCCCAGGCGGGCCAGGTCCTTGATGGAAAGCTCGTCGGGCTCTGATTTCATCAACCAGTAAGGCATGTTCTCGCTCCAAATTTGCAACAAAATCTGTCTATGTGGCGTTTTTACGACAACCCGACGGTCGGTTGACGTCAGCGTTTGCGTGTAGCGTCATGTTGCCGCAGAATGCGCGCATTTTACGCTTCACGTAAACACAGGGGCCATTTTCCCGCTTCGTGTTGCACACCACCATGATTTGCCTGCAGGGGGGCAATTGATGCGCCGCAAACCGGATTTGCTTTGGATATTGGTCATTTTGTTCGGTTTGGGCGTGGTGACCACGGGCTATGCGCAGTCCCTGTGGGATCGTAAAGCCAATGCCCCGGTTGAAGTGACGGCGCCTGCGCCTTATCGCTGATTCATGGTGTACATGAAAAAGGCCCATCGGTTTTTGCCGATGGGCCTTTTTTGTTGGCGTGGATTCTGGCCGCCAGGTGCACCCGCGATCATCAGGCCAGGTACCAGCGCCGGTCCGAGACGGTGCCTTGCAACGGCACATCCCAACTGGCCTGTGCCAGCCGCTCCACCTTCTGGCACTCATGGGCCAGCCCCAGCAATACCGGCTTGTGCCACGCGGTGCGGCGACCGCGGTAGGCCAGGCTGCGATCGTAGAACCCGCCGCCCATGCCCAACCGGCCACCCACCTCGTCAAACCCCACCAATGGCAGCAGGATCAGGTCCAGTGCCCAGATGACCCTCTGGCGCGCCGGGTTGATATGCGGCTCGTGGATACGGAAACGGTTGCGACGATATGCCTCACCCGCACGTACCTGTTGAAACACCATTTTGGTCCGTGGCCAGGCGCTGAGCACCGGCAAATAGGTTTTCTTGCCACGGCGCTGGGCTTCGGCCAGCAGCAGGCGCGGGTCGATTTCGCTGTCGTTGGGCAGGTACAACGCCACATGGCGGGCGCGGCGAAACAGAGGGTGTTGAGCCAGTTGGCGGTACAGCCCGCGAGCGGCGGTGCGTTGCTGGGCTGGGGTCAGTGCGCGGCGCGCATCGCGCAAGAGGCGGCGTAGCTGCGGGCGCGACAGAGGTGCGGCTTCGGTCATGGCGTGGGCCATCCTGAAACGCCCGGGCCACGTGGCGTGGCGGGGCTTGTGCCCATGCCGGCAAGGCCTGGCACAGGCAAGTAAAGCGAGACTCCCCGACGAACCGCTGTCGGTGTAGCCCTTGAACCCGAAAGTTCAAGGTGGAGATTGCAGGAGGCGTTAAGGCTTTCCGTCAAGCGGACATGCGCACCGGCCCCAGCGTGCAACCCCCGTGGTTGTGCGTATCGGCTCAGGGACATGACCGACTGGCAAGCACTCCAGGGAGCGGCGCAAGTATACCCGAAACAATCGCAATATTTCAGCCCCGGGTTTCATCCTGATCAGTGGCCAGCACCAGATCGACGCGGTCGAGCAGGTCGCGAACCTGCTCCCGTGTCGACCCGCTGGCGGCCACGTCGGGTGTCTCCTGCTTGTGCAGCAGGTCATGGGTGATATTCAACGCAGCCATCACTGCGATGCGGTCGGCGCCGATCACTTTGCCGCTGCTGCGGATCTCGCGCATCTTGCCGTCCAGGTAGCGCGCGGCGCTCACCAGGTTGCTGCGCTCTTCCTGCGGGCAGATGATCGAGTACTCTTTGTCGAGGATCTGAACAGTGACGCTATTGCTTGAACTCATGAGTCTTGCTCCAGGGCCTTGAGGCGCGAAATCATCGATTCGACCTTGTGCCGGGCGATTTCATTTTTTTCAATGAGGTGTGCGCGCTCCTCGCGCCAGGTCTTTTCCTGAGCTAATAGGAGTCCGTTTTGCCGTTTTAGTTGCTCGACACGGTCGATCAACAGCTCGAGGCGGCCCATCAGCGCTTGCAGGTCGTTCTGTTCCATGGGGTCCCGTTCGATAAGATCGGTGAGTGGCGTGTTAACGAGTTGGCCGCTTCGATGGTCTTGGCGCGCCTGCCGGTGCTAGGATACAAGGTCTTCATTCTAGTCATTGCGCCGCCTGGCGCCTAGTTGCCATGTCTATTCAGAAATCCCCGTATCAAGGCTTCGCCGACCTGCTCAACGCTGGCGGTCACCCCGTTTCCCCTGCCGAGCTGCATGGCTTGCTGCTGGGCCGCAGCTGCGCTGGCGCCGATTTCGACGCCGAAGGGTGGCTGGCGGACGCAGCATTGTCGCTGGACACCGAGCCCGCGGACAACGTGCGCAATGCGCTGGTTGGCCTGCAGCAGATGGTTCAGGGCGAACTGACCGGCGATGACGTCACCATCGTCATCCTGTTGCCGGCCGACGAGACGCCGCTGACCGAGCGTGCCACCGCCCTGGGCCAGTGGTGCCAAGGCTTCCTGACCGGCTTTGGCCTGCACTCGGGTGGCAAGAACCTGAGCCAGGAAGCCCAGGAAATCCTGCAGGACATGGACGCCATTTCCCAAGTGCAGGAAGCGCTGGAAGAGTCCGAAGACGCCGAAAGCGACTACATGGAAGTCATGGAGTACCTGCGCGTGGCGCCGATGTTGCTCTTCACCGAGTGCGCCAAGCCAGTGGCGGCTGCCAAGCCTTCCCTGCACTGATGCCAAAAAGGGCCCCCTTGTGCCAGTAACTCATATCCCGAAGTCGGAATACGCTCGTCGACGCAAGGCTCTGATGGCGCAGATGGAGCCCAACAGCATTGCCATTCTGCCGGCTGCCGCGGTGGCCATCCGCAACCGCGACGTGGAGCACGTGTACCGCCAGGACAGCGACTTTCAATACCTCAGTGGCTTTCCCGAGCCTGAGGCGGTGATCGCCCTGATCCCTGGTCGCCAGCATGGCGAGTACGTGTTGTTCTGCCGCGAGCGCAACCCCGAGCGCGAGCTATGGGATGGCCTGCGCGCAGGCCAGGAAGGCGCGGTGCGGGACTACGGCGCCGACGACGCATTTCCCATTGCCGATATCGATGACATCCTGCCTGGCCTGATCGAAGGCCGCGACCGGGTGTACACGGCCATGGGCAGCCACCCCGAGTTCGACCGGCACCTGATGGAGTGGATCAACGTGATTCGCTCCAAGGCCAACCTGGGTTCCCAGCCGCCGAATGAATTCGTGGCGCTGGACCACTTGCTGCACGACATGCGCCTGTACAAGTCTGCGGCCGAGGTGAAGGTCATGCGCCATGCCGCGCAGATTTCCGCCCGTGCCCATGTGCGTGCCATGCAGGCCTGCCGCGCCGGGCTGCACGAGTTCAGCCTGGAAGCCGAGCTGGACTACGAATTTCGCAAGGGCGGGGCGAAGATGCCGGCCTATGGCTCCATCGTCGCCGCCGGCCGCAACAGTTGTATCCTGCACTATCAGCAGAATGATGCCGTGCTCAAGGACGGTGACCTGGTGCTGATCGACGCAGGCTGCGAGATCGACTGCTACGCCAGTGATATCACCCGCACCTTCCCGGTCAGCGGCACCTTTTCCCCCGAGCAGAAGGCTATCTACGAGCTGGTGCTCAGGTCCCAGGAAGCGGCTTTCGCTGCCATCGGGCCCGGCAAGCACTGGAACCAGGCTCATGAAGCCACGGTGCAGGTGATTACCGAAGGCCTGGTGGAACTGGGCCTGCTGCAGGGCGACGTCGATGAGTTGATCGCCGCCGAGGCCCATCGCGCCTTCTACATGCACCGTGCTGGCCACTGGTTGGGCCTGGACGTGCATGACGTTGGCGAATACCGCGTGGGCGGCGAGTGGCGGGTACTGGAGCCGGGCATGACCCTGACCGTCGAGCCGGGCATCTACATCAGCCCTGACAACCAGCACGTCGCGAAAAAATGGCGTGGCATTGGCGTGCGCATCGAGGACGATGTGGTGGTCACTCGCACCGGCTGTGACATTTTGACCGGCGACGTGCCCAAGTCCGTCGCCGAAATCGAAGCCCTGATGGCTCAAGCACGTACCGAGGCCGCATGAACCGCGTGAACCTGGCAATCATCGGCGGCGGCCTGGTCGGCGCCAGTCTCGCCCTGGCCCTGCAGGCCGGCGCCAAGGCCCGCGGCTGGAAGATCATGCTGATCGAGCCGTTCGCCCCCGGCGATACCTACCAGCCCAGCTACGACGCACGCTCCTCGGCGCTGTCGTTCGGCACCCGGCAGATCTACGAACGCCTTGGGCTGTGGCAGGCTATCCACCGTCGTGCCGAACCCATCAGGCAAATCCATGTGTCCGACCGCGGCCGCTTTGGCGTCACCCGCCTGACGGCCCTGGAAGAAGGCGTGCCGGCCCTTGGCTACGTAGTGGAAAACGCCTGGCTGGGCCAGTGCCTGTGGCAGGCCCTGGACCCTGAAGTCGTGAGCTGGCGCGTGCCCGCCGAGGTTACCCGCCTGCAGGTGCTGGAAGACGGTTACCGCCTGACCCTCAACGACGACACCAGCCTGGACTGCGACCTGGCGGTATTGGCCGACGGCGGCCGCTCGGGTCTGCGCGAGCAATTGGGCATCGCCGTGCGCCGCCGACCTTATGACCAGAGCGCCCTGATCGCCAACATCAGCCCCAGCCAGCCCCATGAAGGCCTGGCCTTCGAACGTTTCACCGATGACGGCCCGATGGCCCTGCTGCCGTTGCCGGACAACCGCTGCGCGCTGGTATGGACCCGCCAGGGGATGGACGCCAAGCGCCTGGCCGAGATCGACGAACGCAGTTTCCTCACCGAACTGCAAGGTGTGTTCGGCTACCGGCTGGGCACGTTGCAGCAGGTGGGTGCCCGGCACCTGTACCCGCTCACCCTGGTGGAAGCCGAGGAGCAGGTACGTTCGCACCTGGTGGTGCTGGGCAACGCCGCCCATGCGCTGCACCCGATCGCCGGCCAGGGTTTCAACCTCTCCCTGCGAGACGTGCAGGCGTTGGCCGACACCCTCCTGGCGAGCCAGGCGCCATTGGGCGACTTCGCTACCCTGCGACGCTACCGCGAGGCCCAGCGCCCCGATCAGGACCTGACCGTGGGTTTTTCCGACAAGGTCACGCGCCTGTTCGGCTCTTCCCAACCGCTGGTGGCGGCCGGCCGCAACCTGGGCTTGCTGGGCCTTGACCTGCTGCCCCCGGCCAAGCGCTGGTTCGCACGCCAGGCCATGGGCCTGGGCACCCGCGCCGACATGCAGGGTTGAGCATGGCGATTTCGGTTTTCCTTCCCTTCAACTCCGTGGAACAGGCTTGAGCATGGAAATGCGTGCAGATCTGGTAGTAGTCGGCGCCGGCATGGTGGGCAGTGCCCTGGCCCTGGCGTTGCAGAACAGCGGCCTGGAAATCCTGGTAGTCGATGGCAGCCCTTTGAGCGTCAAGGCGTTCGATGCACAGGCGCCCTTCGAACCACGGGTCAGCGCCTTGTCGGCGGCCAGCCAGCGCATCTTGCAGCGCCTGGGTGCCTGGGACGGTATTGCGCGCCGCCGGGCCAGCCCCTACGGTGACATGAGCGTGTGGGACGGTAGCGGCACAGGGCATATCCACTTCAGCGCTGCCAGTGTGCATGCCGAAGTGCTGGGCCACATCGTCGAGAACCGTGTGGTGCAGGATGCCTTGCTCGAACTGTTGCACGACAGTGACATCGGCCTGCTGGCCAATGCCCGCCTGGAGCAGCTGCGCCATTCCGGGGATGACTGGCTGTTGACCCTGGCTGACGGCCGCACGGTGCGCGCTCCGCTGGTGATCGCTGCCGATGGCGCCCATTCCGCGGTACGGCGCCTGGCCGGTTGCGAGACGCGCGAGTGGGATTATCTGCACCACGCCATCGTCACCAGCGTGCGTTGCGCGCAACCTCACCAGCGCACTGCCTGGCAGCGTTTCACCGATGACGGCCCGCTGGCATTCCTGCCGCTCGAGCATGCCGACCAGCAGCACTGGTGCTCGATTGTCTGGTCGACCACGCCCGCTGAAGCCGAGCGCCTGATGGCCCTGGACGATGAGCGCTTCTGCGCGCAACTGGAGCGTGCCTTCGAGGGGCGCCTGGGCACGGTCGAGCATGCCGACAGGCGCGTGTGCGTGCCCTTGCGCCAGCGCCACGCCAAGCGCTACGTCGCCCCTGGCCTGGCCCTGATTGGCGACGCCGCCCACACCATCCACCCGTTGGCGGGCCAGGGAGTGAACCTGGGCTTCCTGGACTCGGCGGTGCTGGCTGAGGAACTGATGCATGCCCACGGCCGTGGCGAACGCCTGGCCGATGTGCGCGTGCTCAGCCGTTACGAGCGCCGGCGCATGCCTCACAACCTGGCGCTGATGGCGGCCATGGAAGGGTTCGAGCGCCTGTTCCAGGCCGACCCGCTGCCCCTGCGCTGGCTGCGCAACAGCGGCCTGAAGTGGGTGGAGCAGATGCCCGAAGCCAAGGCCGCGTTCGTGCGCCAGGCGCTGGGCCTGAGCGGCGACCTGCCCGAGCTCGCCCGCTCGTAACCGAGCTGGCCCTGCAGGCAACCGCCGCGATCGTCGGGGGAAACATCTGGTAACTGCTTGCTTCACGCATCGATTGAGATGGCAAATGCGTTTCTCTACCATTTGCCCCTCATTCGATCCCGGGGCTTCTTTCCATGCTGGCAACCAAGCGCATTCTCACCGCATTGGCATTGACCCTGTTCGCCAACGAGGCCCGCGCCGCCGATGAGGTGGTGGTGTATTCCTCGCGCATCGACGAGCTGATCAAGCCTGTGTTCGACGCCTACACCGCGAAGACCGGCGTGCCGATCAAGTTCATCACCGACAAGGAAGCGCCGCTCATGCAGCGCATCAAGGCCGAGGGCGAGCACGCCACCGCCGACCTGCTGTTGACCGTGGACGCCGGTAACCTGTGGCAGGCCGAACAGATGGGCATCCTGCAACCCATCCGTTCCAGCGTCATCGACGCCAATATCCCCGCGCAATACCGCGCCGCCAGCCATGACTGGACCGGCCTCAGCCTGCGGGCGCGTACCATTGTCTATTCCACCCAGCGGGTGAAACCCCAGGAGCTGACCACTTACGAGGCCCTGGCAGACAAGCAATGGGAAGGACGCCTGTGCCTGCGCACGGCCAAGAAGGTCTACAACCAGTCTCTGACCGCCACCCTGATCGAAACCCACGGCGCGGCGCAGACCGAAACCATCCTCAAGGGCTGGGTCGACAACCTGTCCACCGACGTCTTCTCCGACGACATCGCGGTGCTGCAAGCCATCAAGGCTGGCCAATGCGACGTGGGTATCGTCAACACTTACTACTACGGGCGCCTGCACCGCCAGGACCCGCAACTGCCGATCAAGCTGTTCTGGCCCAACCAGGGCGACCGTGGGGTGCACGTCAACCTCTCGGGCATCGGCCTGACCCGTCACGCCCCGCACCCGGAAGCGGCCAAGGCTTTGGTCGAATGGATGACGGGCGCCGAAGCGCAGAAGATCTTCGCCGACACCAACCAGGAGTTCCCGGCCAACCCACAGGTACAGCCTTCTGCCGAAGTGGCGGGCTGGGGCAGCTTCAAGGCTGATACCCTGCCGGTGGAAGTGGCGGGCAAGCGCCAGGCCGAGGCCATCCGGTTGATGGACCGCGCTGGCTGGAATTGACGCTTCAGCCATGAAGCGTTCCGGCGAGCGCCACTGGTACCCGCCCGTACTCGCCATGGCGGCGCTGGTGCTGTTGCCTTTGAGCGTCCTGTTGCTGTCCTGGCAGAGTATCGACGTGGCCATCTGGGAGCACCTGTGGGCCACCCAACTGCCGCGTTTGTTGGGCAATACCCTGACGCTGCTGGTTGGCGTTGGTGTGGGTGTCACCGTTCTGGGGGTGAGCCTGGCCTGGCTCACCAGCCTCTGCCAGTTCCCGGGCCGGCGCTGGCTGGATTGGGCACTGATGCTGCCTTTCGCCATCCCTGCGTACGTGCTGGCCTTCGTTTTCGTTGGCTTGCTGGACTTCGCCGGCCCACTGCAGACGGCGCTGCGCGAATGGTTGGGCAACGGGCTGCGCCTGCCTCGTGTGCGTTCCACCGGTGGCGTCATCACGGTCCTGGTGCTGGTGTTCTACCCCTATGTGTACCTGCTTGCGCGCACTGCCTTCCTGGCCCAGGGGCGCGGTTTGATGGAGGCGGCGCGGGTGCTGGGCCAGTCGCCCTGGCAGGCGTTCTGGCGCGTGGCGCTACCCATGGCGCGTCCGGCCATCGGCGCGGGAGTGGCCTTGGCCATGATGGAAACCCTGGCGGATTTCGGCGCCGTGGCGGTCTTCAATTTCGACACCTTCACCACGGCTATCTACAAGACCTGGTACGGCTTCTTCAGCCTGGCCAGCGCAGCGCAACTGGCCAGCCTGCTGCTGGTGGCAGTGGTTCTGGTGCTGTATGGCGAACGCCGGGCCCGGGGCGCGGCTCATGCTGGCAGCGAGCGTGCGCGTGGGCAGTTGCGCTATCAACTGCGGGGCTGGAAGGCGTTCGCCGCCAGCCTCTGGTGTGGGCTGGTACTGGTTTGTGCATTCGTGGTGCCGGTGCTGCAATTGCTGGCGTGGTGCTGGCAGCGCGGCCGTTTCGACCTGGACGAGCGTTACCTGGGCCTGATTCTGCACACCCTCTACCTCGGCACCCTGGCGGCGCTGCTCACCGTGACCCTGGCCCTGGTGCTGTCATTTGCCAGGCGCCTGGCGCCGACGCCCGTCATCGGGGCTGGCGTGGGGCTCGCAAACCTGGGTTATGCGTTGCCAGGCTCCGTGCTGGCGGTGGCGATCATGCTGGCCTTCAGTTACCTGGACAAAGCTCTGGTGATACCCCTGGCCGGGCGTCCGCTGCTGCTGGGCAGCCTGGTGGCACTGGTACTCGCCTACGTGGTGCGGTTCATGGCCGTGGCCTACGGCCCGCTGGAAAGCAGCCTGGCGAAGATTCGTCCGTCACTGCCTGAAGCGTCCCGAAGCCTGGGGGTTGGCGGGCCGCGGCTGTTCTTTCGCGTCTACCTGCCCCTGCTGGTGCCAGGGGTATTGAGCGCCGCTTTGCTGGTGTTCGTCGACGTTCTGAAGGAAATGCCCGCTACGCTGTTGATGCGCCCCTTCGGCTGGGACACGCTGGCCGTGCGGGTATTCGAGATGACCAGTGAAGGTGAATGGGCGCGGGCTTCGTTGCCCGCCCTGACGCTGGTGCTGGTGGGATTGCTGCCGGTGATCGGTTTGATTCGACGTTCGGCACGCCGTATCGGTCAAAGCCAGTGACACCTGTGCCCAAAGGTGTCAGGGCCGCGGCTTGCGGCTACAATGCGCGGCATTCAGCGCGGCCGATCTTTGTGATCGGCACTTATAGGCACCCTTGAAAACCCTGTTCCAGAGCCTTCAAGGTGTTCAGCCCAGTACTCGCGCCTTCGCCAAGCCCGGAAGGAGAAACCCATGGGACAGCGTACGCCTCTCTATGACCTGCACCTGGCGCTGGGCGCCAAAATGGTTGATTTTGGCGGTTGGGACATGCCCCTGCATTACGGCTCGCAAGTCGAGGAGCACCATCAGGTGCGCCGTGACTGCGGTGTGTTCGATGTGTCGCACATGACCGTGATCGACATTGCCGGCCCACAGGCCCAGGTCTTTCTGCGGCACCTGCTGGCCAACGATGTAGCGCGCCTTTGCGCCGTCGGCGCGGCGCTTTACAGCGCCATGCTCGACGAGCAGGGCGGGATCGTCGACGACATGATCGTCTACCTGCTGGAGGACGGTTACCGGCTGGTGGTCAACGCCGCCACCCGTGACCAGGACATGGCGTGGCTCGGCACGGCCGCCGCGGGTTTCGATGTGCGGATACACGAGCGCCCCGAGCTTGCCATGCTCGCCATCCAGGGGCCGAGTGCGCGGCATAAGGTCGCGGAGTTGGTTACCCAGGCGCGGGGCAACCTGATCGCGCAGCTCAAACCTTTCCAAGGCGTGACTGACGGCGATTGGTTCATCGCCCGCACGGGTTATACCGGTGAAGACGGTTTGGAGATCGTCCTGCCCAGGGATCAGGCCCCGGCCTTTTTCAACGACCTGGTGGGCGCTGGCCTTTCGCCAATCGGCCTTGGGGCCCGGGATACGCTGCGTCTGGAGGCTGGCATGAACCTTTACGGCCAGGATATCGACCAGGCCCATTCACCTCTGGTGTCCAACATGGCCTGGAGTATTGCCTGGGAGCCGGCCGAGCGCGATTTCATCGGCCGCGCGGCGCTGCTGGCCGAGCAGGGCAGGGGCATCGAGGAAAAACTGGTTGGCCTGGTGCTCGAAGAACGCGGGGTGCTGCGTGCCCACCAGGTAGTTCGTATCGCAGAAATTGGCGAAGGGGAGATCACCAGTGGTAGTTTCTCCCCTACGTTGAGCAAATCGATCGCCCTGGCGCGCGTACCGATGGCCACCGCCGACCGAGCCGAGGTGGAAATCCGCGGCAAGTGGTACCCGGTGCGGGTAGTGCGGCCCACCTTCGTGCGCCATGGCAAAACCCTGATCTGATGACTGTGCGGGCCTGCCGCCGACCCTGTTGAGGACAAGAAACCATGAGCAATATTCCCGCTGAACTGCGTTTTGCCGAAAGCCACGAATGGGCGCGCCTGGAAGCCGATGGCACCGTCACCGTCGGTATCTCCGACCACGCTCAGGAAGCCCTGGGTGACGTGGTGTTCGTCGAGTTGGCCGAAGTGGGCAAGGTCTTCAGTGCTGGCGACGCCGCCGGCGTGGTCGAGTCGGTAAAGGCTGCCTCGGACATCTACGCACCTGTGTCGGGCGAAGTGATCGCCGTCAACGAAGAATTGGCCGACAGTCCGGAGGCATTGAACGAGGAGCCTTACAGCGCGTGGATCTTCAAGCTCAAGCCAAGTGACAAAGCTGAACTGGACAACCTGCTGGACGCTGCGGGCTACAAAGCCGCCATCGGCGAGTAACTTCCCGGCGCAGGCGGCAATCTCTTTCTAGACTGAACAGGCCTCGACCCGTCGAGGCCTTGTTTCCGGAAGAGAGAGCCGCCATGTCCCGGTTGCCAGCGCTGAGTGAACTGCAAGACCCCGATGCCTTCTCCCGGCGCCACCTTGGCCCCGATGCCGCTGAACAGCGCGCCATGCTCGACGCCCTGGGCCTTGGCAGCCGTGCCGAACTGATCGAACAGACCGTCCCCCCGAATATTCGCTTCAGCGGCCCGCTGCAATTACCCCCGGCGCTGGACGAAAACGCCGCATTGGCAAAGTTGCGCGGCTACGCCGAGCAGAATCAGGTATGGACCAGCCTGATCGGCATGGGCTACCACGGCACGCTGACCCCAGCCGTGATACTGCGCAACGTCCTGGAAAACCCTGGCTGGTACACCGCCTATACCCCTTACCAGCCTGAAATCGCCCAAGGCCGGCTGGAGGCCCTGCTCAGTTTTCAACAACTGACCATCGACCTTACTGGCCTGGAACTGGCCAATGCCTCGTTGCTCGATGAAGCCACCGCGGCGGCCGAAGCCATGGCCCTGGCGCGGCGGGTGAGCAAGTCGAAAAGCCCGCGCTTCTTTGTCGACAGCCACTGCCACCCACAGACCCTGTCGGTGGTGCAGACCCGTGCCGACGGGTTTGGCATCGAGCTGGTGGTCGACACTGTGGATAACCTGTCGAGCCATGAGGTGTTCGGGGCGCTGTTGCAATACCCCGACACCCATGGCGAGGTTCGCGACCTGCGGCCACTCATAGCGCAATTGCATGCCCGGGAGGCCATCGCCTGCGTGGCCGCCGACCTGCTGAGCCTGCTTGTGTTGACCCCGCCCGGTGAACTGGGCGCCGACGTGGTCTTCGGCTCCAGCCAGCGCTTTGGCGTGCCCATGGGCTATGGCGGCCCACACGCTGCCTATTTCGCCAGTCGTGAGGCCTACAAACGCGCCATTCCCGGGCGCATCATCGGTGTGTCCAGGGATGCCCGTGGCAACGTGGCGCTGCGCATGGCGCTGCAGACCCGCGAGCAGCATATTCGCCGGGAGAAGGCCAATTCGAACATCTGTACCGCGCAGGTACTGCTGGCCAATATCGCTGCCTTCTATGCCGTGTACCACGGGCCTGAGGGCTTGCGGCGCATCGCCCAGCGGGTGCACCGGCTGACGCAGGTGCTGGCGGCTGGCCTCGAGCGCAAGGGCCTCAGGCGCCTGAACACGCATTTCTTCGACACCCTGACCCTTGAAGTAGGCGGCGCTCAGACCGCCATCCTCGAAAGCGCCCAGGCGGCACGGATCAACCTGCGCATTCTGAGGCGTGGGCAGTTGGGCGTGAGCCTGGATGAAACCTGCGATGCTGCCACCGTTTGTACGCTGTGGGATATTTTCCTGGGCGTCGACCATGGCCTCGACGTCGCGACACTGGATGCCGAGGCGCTGGCGCCTGGCATACCCGATGAGTGGGCGCGCACCTCGACGTACCTGACTCACCCGGTGTTCAACCAGCATCACAGCGAAACCGAGATGCTGCGCTACCTCAAGCAACTGGAGAACAAGGACCTGGCCCTCAACCAGTCAATGATTCCACTGGGCTCCTGCACCATGAAGCTCAACGCCACCAGCGAGATGATCCCCATCACCTGGCCCGGCTTTGCCCAGTTGCACCCCTTTGCCCCGGTGGACCAGGCCCGTGGCTACAAGGCCCTGATCGACGAACTGGAACAATGGCTGTGCGCGATCACCGGCTTCGACGCCATCTGCATGCAGCCCAACTCCGGCGCCCAGGGCGAATACGCCGGGCTGCTGGCGATCCGCAGGTACCATGAAAGCCGCCAGCAGGGGCAGCGGAACATTTGCCTGATTCCGGCTTCGGCGCACGGCACCAACCCGGCATCGGCGCAGATGGCGAGCATGCAGGTGGTAATCGTCGAATGCGACCAGGCCGGCAACGTCGACCTCGACGACCTCAAGGCCAAGGCCCAGGCCGCCGGCGACAAGCTTTCCTGCCTGATGGCCACCTACCCCTCCACCCATGGGGTGTACGAGGAAGGCATCGTCCAGATCTGCGAGGTGGTTCACCAGCACGGCGGCCAGGTGTACATGGATGGTGCCAACCTCAACGCCCAGGTTGGCCTGGCACGGCCCGCCGACATCGGCGCCGATGTATCGCACATGAACCTGCACAAGACGTTCTGCATCCCCCATGGTGGCGGAGGCCCGGGCATGGGCCCAATCGGCGTGCGCGCCCACCTGGCCCCCTTCGTGGCCAACCACCCGGTGGTGCCCATCGAGGGTCCCTTGCCGAACAACGGCGCCGTCAGCGCCGCGCCGTGGGGCAGCGCAAGCATCCTGCCCATCAGTTGGATGTACATCGCCATGATGGGGCCGCGATTGGTGGATGCCACCGAGGTAGCGATCCTCTCGGCCAATTACCTGGCGCAGCAATTGGGCGCGGCATTCGCGGTGCTCTACAGCGGCCGCAATGGCCGAGTGGCGCATGAATGCATCATCGACCTGCGGCCATTGAAAGCGCAGACCGGCATCAGCGAGGAGGATGTGGCCAAGCGGCTGATCGACTACGGCTTTCACGCCCCGACCATGTCTTTCCCGGTGCCAGGCACGCTGATGATCGAGCCGACGGAAAGCGAGTCAAAGGCCGAACTGGATCGGTTCGTCGAAGCCATGCTGGCCATTCGCGCCGAAATTGCCCAGGTCGGCAGCGGGCACTGGCCGGCCGAGGATAACCCGCTCAAGCATGCGCCACACACCCTGGCGGACATCACTGGAGCATGGCAGCGGCCCTATTCGATCGCTCAGGCGGTTACCCCCAGCAGCCACGCGAAGGCGCATAAATACTGGCCAGCAGTGAACCGGGTGGACAATGTGTATGGGGACAGGAACCTGTTCTGCGCGTGCGTGCCGATAGCCGACTACCGCGGATGAATACGTGTTGCCCCAGGGGCACGCCGCGGTGTCCCACAGGGAAATACCCGCGGCGCAGCCAACTCTGTGAGACCGGGCGCTAGCTCGGGAACCAGGCGCCGCGGTGTGTCAGGCTGTTCGCGGTGCGGCTTTCCCGAGCCGGGGGTAGTGTGATCAATCAGCCGCAGGCTCGGCGCCCTTGATCAGGATGGCGTTGGCCAGTTCCATGTCGGTCGCCTTGAGGCCCGGGTTGTCCGTGCGTACCTGCTGCATCGCGGCTTCCAGGTACGGCCCCTTGATGCTGCCGTTGCTGGCCACATAGCTGCCAGCGTCGTCCTGGGCGGCGACGATCAGTTTGTGGTGGCGGAAAGTCAGGTAGGTGGAGCCGGTGGTAGCACCGGACGACAGCACATCGCGCAGGAAACCGTCGGCCATGGCTGAGCCGACGGGTACCGAGAGCAGGGCGAGCGTTACAACGGCAGTTTTCAGACGCATGATGGGTGACTCCGACAGGGATGATCTCGGTATTTTGATTCGCAATTGATTGGCGTAGTTCCCGCGTCACGGTGGACTATTTCAAATCGTGGCGCGGCGTCACGCGCAGCACTTCTTCCACCGTGGTCTGGCCGGCCGCTACCTTCTGCGCCCCCGACAGACGCAGGCTGCGCATGCCCTCCATGACCGCACGGCGCTTGAGCGACAACAGGTCTGTCTCGGCCTGGATATGCGCTTTCACGGTGTCGGTCATCTGCAATATCTCATACACCCCGGCACGGCCACGGAAGCCAGTGTCGCGGCATTCGGGGCAGCCAATGGCGCGGTGGGCGTTGGCAGGGCCGGGCGCGTGCCAGGGGCGCGTCAGTGTCAGCCAGTCTTCCTCGGCCACCGTGTGGGGCACCTTGCAGTGCGGGCACAGGGTACGCAACAGGCGCTGGGCCATCACGCCCAGCAGGGTCGCCTTGATCAGGTAGTGCGGCACGCCCAGCTCCAGCAGGCGGCTGATGGCACTGGGCGCGTCGTTGGTGTGCAGTGTCGACAGCACCAGGTGGCCGGTGAGCGCGGCCTGTATCGCCATCTCGGCAGTCTCCAGGTCGCGAATTTCGCCGATCATGATGATGTCCGGGTCCTGGCGCATCAGCGCGCGGACGCCACTGGCGAAGGTCAGGTCGATGTTGTGCTGTACCTGCATCTGATTGAAAGCCGGCTCCACCATCTCGATAGGGTCTTCGATGGTGCACAGGTTGACCTGGGGCGTGGCCAGGCGCTTGAGCGTGGTGTAGAGGGTCGTGGTCTTGCCCGAGCCGGTGGGGCCGGTAACCAGAATGATACCGTTGGGCTGGCTGATCATGTCCTGCCAGCGGCGCAGGTCGTCGCTGGCCAGGCCCAGTTCGTGGAAATCCTTGAGCAGTACCTGCGGGTCGAAGATGCGCATCACCATCTTCTCGCCGAACGCCGTGGGCAAGGTCGACAGGCGCAACTCCACCTCGCCGCCTTCCGGGGTCTTGGTCTTGACCCGGCCGTCCTGGGGTTTGCGCTTCTCTGCGACATTCATGCGCCCCAGGCTCTTTAGGCGGCTGACGATGGCCATGGTGACCTGGGTAGGGAACTGGTAGACATTATGCAGGATGCCGTCGATGCGAAAGCGCACCGTGCCCTGTTCGCGGCGTGGCTCGATGTGGATATCGCTGGCGCGTTGCTGGAATGCGTACTGGAACAGCCAATCGACGATATTGACGATATGGGCGTCGTCGGCATCGGGTTCCTGGTCGCTGGCGCCCAGGTTGAGCAGTTGTTCGAAGTTGCCCGTGCTGGTGCCGCGCATTTCCGTGGTGTTGGCCCCGCTGACCGAGCGGGCCAGCCGGTAGAACTCCACGGTGAAGCGCTGGATCTCGGCGGGGTTGGCCACTACCCGCTTGATCGGGCGCTTGAGCACGTGGGTGAGGTCGGCTTCCCAGCTGCACACGAAGGGCTGGGCGCTGGCCACGGTGACAGCAGTGCGCGATACCGCCACGGCCAGGATCTTGTGGCGTTGGGCAAAACCGTAAGACATCAGGGGCGTGAGCGCCGCCACGTCGATCTTCAACGGGTCGATACGCAGGTAGGGCTGGCCGGCCTGTTGGGCCAGCCACACGGTCAGTTGTTCGAGGTCCAGGCACTTGCCTGGTCGGCTCAGGTCTTCCAGCTGCTGTGCGGCGATGAATTCCAGGGGGTGCAGTTGGCTGTTATCCAGCGCGCGGCGCATGGCGATGGCATTTTCAGCGCAGTCCTGTTTGAGAAAGCCCTGGGCAACCAGGTCGCGCAGCAATTCATTCAAATCCAGCCAGCGGTCCTCAATAGCGGTAACGACGGACATGCGGGCTCCTTGACTCGGTCTACAGTAAACCGACCGCGCACAGGGGCGCGGCCCGGTTGCAAGGGTAGACCGGGGAATCAGGTCGAGGTTGCCGAGGCGGGCGGTAAAAAGTTACCGACGGTTGCCGGGTTTCAGCCGTTGGCGGCGACGCCCAGCGTGGCGGGGTTTCGCAGCTCCACCGAGAGTATGCAGATGAGGTTGCGCATTTTGTTGCCGATCACTTCAGCGCGGTGCCAGCTGAGGCCGTCGACCTGCAGTTCGATGTGCAGCAGGTCATCCTGGCGCACCACGTCGAGCCTCAGGGGAATCAGGTACTGCATGGCCAACAGGTTGAGCACACGGCACAGGCTGTCCGGTTCGGCTTCGGCCACCAACTGGTAGTGAGCAAAGGCGGTCGGCTGGTGGGCGCCCCAGCTGTCGGTGCGGGTAGGCAGGTGGGCTTCGTGAACGGTCATGGTGCTGCTCCGGGAACGATGGGCATAGCTTCACATGGCCTTGCGGGTATTTCTTGTCTCAATCAGGCAGATATCCAACTGATTTGAATTGTATGATTCGAGTCTGCGCCGTCATGGGGAATAATTATGCAAGGCGAGTTGGATCACTACGATCGGCGCATTCTGGCGCTGTTGCAAGAAGATGCGTCGCTGTCCAGTGCACAGATCGCCGAGCAGGTGGGTCTGTCGCAGTCGCCGTGCTGGCGGCGTATCCAGCGGCTGAAGGAAGAAGGGGTGATACGGGGGCAGGTGACACTGCTGGACCGCAAGAAGATCGGCCTGAACACACAGATTTTCGCCGAGGTCAAACTCAATGCCCACGGGCGCTCCAACTTCACTGAATTCACCGAGGCGATCCGCGGCTTTCCGGAAGTGCTGGAGTGCTATGTGCTGATGGGGTCGGTGGACTTCCTGCTGCGCATCGTGACCCCGGACATCGAGGCCTACGAGCGGTTTTTCTTTGAGAAACTGTCGCTGGTACCGGGCATCCAGGAAGTGAACTCGACGGTCGCGTTGTCGGAAATCAAGTCCACCACCAGTCTGCCGGTTCTATGAAGATCGCAGGCTGACCGCTGCTACTTGCGCAGGATCTGCTTCCAGGCGCGGCTCTGGGCTACGGTCAGTGCCTGCTGCACGCGTGCTTCCAGCACTTCGTCGCTGATGTCGGTATCGGCCAGTTCATGCAGCTTGTTCAGCTCGCCAAACAGGCGGTCCACTTCCGGCAGGTCCAGGACCTGACGGGCATGGTGCAGCCAGCTCTGGATGCGTTCGATGCGCGGCAGTTGTTCGGCCAGGTCTTCAGGTTGCTGCTGGTAACGGCCCAGTTGCAACGCGGCGGCTTCTTCGCCCAGGAAGTGGCTCAACCAGTTGACCAGCTGCGCGGCGCCCTGGCGGTTGCCACGGTTGTTGCGCTCCACGGTCCAGGCGCGCTCCATCAGCCAGCGGGAGGTGTTCAGCGAGAACAGGCCCCAGCGGGTGTCCTGCAGTTCTTCGGCGAACTGCTCAGGGGCAGCCTGGCGGACGTCTTCATCTTCGTTGCCGGCCTGCACCAGTGGGCGCCAGTCTTCCAGCAGCGCATCGAGGCTGACGCGCAGTTCATGGGTAGTGCTGCGTGGCGCTGCCTGGCCCAGGCTGCCGGCCAGAGCGCGCAGCTCGATCAGTTGCGCCACCCAGTCTTGCAGCAGGCGCCAATGGCCGTTGAAACGGTACTGCTCGGCCAGGCGCTGGCTGGCGCCCAGCAGGTGCCATGCCAGGGCGGCGAAGGCATCGTCCAGGGGCATTTCGGCGTTCAGTTCCGGCGCCGGCAGGCTCAGGGCGTAGCTGCCGGGCTCGGCCAGACGGTAGCCACGTTCGGCCTTGCTGATGTCGCACGGCATCAACGGCAACTTGATGGCCAGTTCGGCAGCCAGTTCCAGCAGCGCGGCGGGCTCGCCTTCGCGCAGCTCCAGCTCCAGCTCGCAGATCTCTTCGGACTGCTTGCCGACGATGACCTTGCCCAGGTCCAGCGCCGCCTCGATCACCACCTTGGCCTTGCCGCGGCCCCAGGCAATTTCCGCGCGTTCGCGGACGAAGTCGGTGGTGAACACCGGCTTGATGGTTTTCTTGTCCAGCTCGGCCAGTTCTTCAGGCCAGCATTCGCCGTCCAGCTTCTTGAGGTCCAGCTTGGCCTTGGTCAGGTCCCAGTTGTACTCGTTGCGCTCGGACAGGCCGGCAATGCTCTGGCCGCGGGTCTTGAGGGTCTGGATGACCTCGTCGCCATCCTTGCGCAGGCGCAGCGCGACCTTGGCCGCGGCGAGTTCGCCGGTGGGCGTGTCGAAATACTGATTGAACAGCTCACGGCGTTCCCAGCCACTCTTGTTGCGCTTTTTCAGCAACGGGTGTTCGCGCAGTTCAGCCAGGGTTTCGGGGCTGACGCGCAGTTTGATTTCGGTTTCTTTTTGCATGGCGGGAGAATCCAGGCGCTGTTCTGATAGGAGCGCAGATGACTGCTAAGGCCGTGCAGTGTACAGCAGTCCCATCCCGGCGGTTTATTCTCGGTACTCAATGGCTCTATGATGGGGCTCGCCAACGGGAGAACGACCATGCCGCTGCCCTCATTCAAAGAGCAATTCGCCGCCTTGATCGCCGCGCCTTCGGTGAGCTGCACCCAGGCCAGCCTGGACCAGACCAACAAGCCGGTGATCGACCTGCTGGCCAGTTGGCTGGGGGACCTGGGGTTCTCCTGCGACATTCATGAAGTGTCGCCGGGCAAGTTCAACCTGCTGGCCAGCCGCGGCACCGGCCCTGGCGGCCTGGTGCTGTCGGGCCACAGCGACACCGTGCCGTATGACGAAAAGCTCTGGCAGACCGACCCGCTCACGCTCACCGAAGTGGACGGGCGCTGGGTAGGCCTGGGCAGCTGTGACATGAAAGGTTTCTTCGCCTTGATCATCGAGGCTGTGCGGCCATTGCTTGTGCATGACTTCAAGCAACCGCTGCTGATTCTCGCCACCTGTGACGAGGAAAGCTCCATGGCCGGGGCCAAGGCCCTGGCTGCCGCCGGCTGGCCTCTGGGCCGGGCGGCAGTGATTGGCGAGCCCACGGGCCTCAAACCCGTGCGCCTGCACAAGGGTGTGATGATGGAGCGCATCGATATCCTGGGGCGCAGCGGCCATTCCTCTGACCCAAGCCTTGGCCATAGCGCCATGGAAGCGATGCATGGCGCCATCAGCGAGCTGATGGGCCTGCGCAAACAGTGGCAGGTGGAATACAACAACCCGCAGTTCAGCGTGCCACAGCCAACCCTGAACTTTGGCTGCATCCATGGCGGTGACAACCCCAACCGTATTTGCGGCCAGTGCTCCCTGGAGTTCGACTTGCGGCCGTTGCCAGGGATGGACCCCACGGTGCTGCGCGACGCCATTCGCCAGAAGCTGCAACCCTTGGCCGAGTTGCACCAGGTGAAGATCGACTATGCGCCGCTGTTCAGCGAAGTGCCGCCCTTCGAGCAGGCCGCGGACTGCGAGCTGGTACAAGTAGCCGAACGTCTCACCGGCCATCGGGCGGAAGCGGTGGCATTCGGCACCGAAGCACCTTATCTTCAGCGCCTGGGTTGCGAGACCCTGATTCTGGGCCCTGGCGACATCGCCTGCGCGCACCAGCCAGGAGAATTCCTGGAAATGTCACGTCTGGACCCTACTGTGCGTCTATTGCGTGAACTGATCGAACATTACTGCCTGAAGCCGGTCAGCCTTTAAAGGTTGGCATCAGCCATTCGTACATGACCAGAGGAGAGTTGCGCGTGTCGCCAAGCCTGTTACGACGATAACCAGCAGCCAGCTGTGCGTTCCCATGTTGCTCGTCCACTTTTTCACAGGCTTTTGAGTTATGCCCGAATACGTCAATTGGCTTCGCCACGCGTCTCCCTACATCAACGCCCACCGGGACTGCACCTTTGTCGTCATGCTGCCCGGCGATGGTCTTGAACACCCGAATTTCGGCAACATCGTCCACGACCTGGTGTTGCTGCACAGCCTGGGCGTGCGCCTGGTGCTGGTGCACGGCTCGCGCCCACAGATCGAAAGCCGCCTGGCGGCCCGTGGTCTGACCCCGCACTACCACCGTGGCCTGCGCATCACCGATGCCGCCACCCTGGAATGCGTGGTCGACGCCGTCGGCGCTTTGCGCATCGCCATCGAAGCGCGCCTGTCCATGGACATGGCTTCATCACCCATGCAGGGCGCACGCTTGCGCGTGGCCAGCGGCAACCTGGTCACGGGTCGCCCCATCGGTGTGGTCGAAGGCATTGACTACCACCACACGGGCGAAGTGCGCCGTGTTGACCGCAAGGGTATCAACCGCCTGCTGGACGAGCGCTCCATCGTTTTGCTGTCGCCGCTGGGCTATTCGCCCACCGGCGAGGTGTTCAACATTGCCTGCGAAGACGTCGCTACCCGCGCGGCCATCGACCTTGAAGCCGACAAGCTGCTGCTGTTCGGCGAGGATCGCGGCCTGATCGACGCCAACGGCAAATTGGTACGCGAACTGCGCCCCCAGCAGGTGCCAGCGCACCTGGAACGCCTGGGCATGGAAAACTACCAGGCCGAGCTGCTGGATGCCGCGGCTCAGGCCTGCAAGGGCGGTGTTGGCCGCAGCCATATCGTCAGCTATGCCGAGAATGGCGCGCTGCTGACCGAGCTGTTCACCCGCGACGGTGGCGGCACTCTGGTTGCCCAGGAACAGTTCGAGCAAGTGCGTGAGGCCGCTATCGAGGACGTCGGTGGCCTGCTGGACCTGATCAGCCCGCTGGAAGAGCAGGGCATTCTGGTGCGTCGTTCGCGTGAAGTGCTGGAACGCGAGATCGAGCAATTCAGCGTGGTGGAGCGCGAGGGCATGATCATCGCGTGCGCGGCCTTGTACCCCATTGCCGACTCCGAAGCCGGTGAACTGGCGTGCCTGGCCGTGAACCCGGAATACCGCCATGGCGGCCGTGGCGACGAGTTGCTGGAGCGCATCGAAGACCGGGCGCGGGAGATGGGCCTCAAGACCCTGTTCGTGCTGACGACCCGTACCGCCCACTGGTTCCGCGAGCGTGGCTTCGAGCCTAGCGGTGTGGAACGCCTGCCGGCGGCGCGAGCGTCGCTGTACAACTACCAGCGCAACTCGAAGATCTTCGAAAAAGCCCTTTAAGTCCGCATGACCTTGTAGGACCGGGCGAAGCTCGGGAAGGCAGCACCTCGTCATTTCTGACGATACGCGGCGTTCTTTTCCCGAGCTTCGCCCGCTCCTGCCGGCAACTGCACGGCCCTGGGGTCAGTTGCTGATCGCCAGGATGCTGGCCTGGTACGAGCCGACGAAGGTGTCGAAATCACCCACTTCGGTCTGTTCCAGCTCGGCCTGCTCGGCAATGGACTTGCGCGCCATTTCCTCGAATTTCGCCTGTTCTTCCGTGCTCAGCGCCTGGCTGCGGAAGAACTCCGCGTGGGCCTGGCTCTGACGCAGGGAGAACTGGGCGAAACTTTCCTTGTGCTCGGCCATGCTTGCCAGCACTTGCGCGGAGGGGGTCAGCGACGGGTCGCTGACTTTGGCACGCTGGGCGGCCAGGGCCTTGGCGTGTTCGTCGCTGCCGTGGCTTTGGTCGAGCAGGCTGGCCAGTGGGGCGATCTGGTCCAGCAGTTCGCTGGCCCATTGCTTGAGTTCCACCGGCTGACCGTCACGCTGCAGCTGCAGGCCGGGCTTGCGGCCTTCCTTGACCACGCTCAGGAAGTTGTTGGTAGCGCCGCCGCACTCGGTGGTTTCCAGCAGCGGGCTGTCCTGCAGGGCGCAGTACAGCAGGAAGGCGTCCATGAACCGCGCTTCCGGCAGGTCGATGCCGGTGGGCAGGAACGGGTTGATGTCCAGGCAGCGCACTTCCACGTACTGCACCCCACGGGCCATCAGCGCCTGGATAGGCCGCTCGCCAGTGTAGGTCACGCGCTTGGGGCGAATGTTGGAGTAGTACTCGTTTTCGATCTGCAGGATGTTGGTGTTCAGCTGCACCCACTCGCCATCCTTGTGGGTGCCGATCTGCACATACGGCGCATACGGCGTGGCCACGGCCTTGCGCAGGCTGTCGGTGTAGCTGGGCAGGTCGTTGTAGCAAGGGGTCAGGCCGGCCTGGGCGTTGCTCTGGTAACCCAGGTCGCTCATGCGCAGGCTGGTGGCGTACGGCAAATACAGGGTGTCAGCGTCCAGTTGCTCCAACTGGTGGCTGCGCCCGCGCAGAAAACCGGCGTCCAGGGCTGGCGAGGCACCGAACAGGTACATCAGCAGCCAGCTGTAGCGGCGGAAGTTGCGGATCAGGCCAATGTAGGCCGCGGACTGGTAGTCACGGTCGGTCTGCACGGCGCCTTCGGCTTCGCGCAGCAGCGGCCACAGCTGCTCGGGCAACGAGAAGTTGTAATGGATACCGGCGATGCACTGCATGGTGCGGCCGTAGCGCAGGGCCAGGCCCTGGCGGTACACGTACTTGAGCTGGCCGATGTTCGAGGTGCCGTAGTAAGCGATCGGGATGTCTTCTTCAGCCGGCAGCGGGCAAGGCATCGACGGGCTCCAGAGGAACTCGTTGCCCAGCTTGGTGTAGGCGAAGCGGTGGATCTTCTCCAGGCTCTGCAGGGTTTGCGCAGGATCTTCGAGGGCCGGGGTGATGAACTCCAGCAGCGACTCGGAATAGTCAGTGGTGATCTGTTCATGGGTCAGCGCGGCGCCCAGCGCTTCGGGGTGCGGGGTCTGTGCCAGGCGGCCCTGGGCAGTGACACGCAGGCATTCGCGCTCGATGCCGTGCAGGCAATGCTCGAGCAGGGTCAGGTTGGCTCGCTCGCCCAAAAGGCGCAGGCGGCGGTTGAGAAGTTCGCTCAAGTTGGATTCCTTCACGCGTCAGTCGCCCCAATATGGGGGTAGAGTTGACGGTCTACAAGGGTGACGAAAGGAACCGGCGTTGTCGCCTGGTTATGTTGCTTAGTGTCAGAATTTTCGTCTGACGTTCCGCTTTTTCCAGGTAGTCGATTCCGGCACCGCGTACGCAGTGCCGAAATTAACTCATTAGGGATACAAATCGCTAGAGAACCACGAAGGTCCCCTGTGCTTTTGCCATCAGTTTGTCGCCCTGAAGCACTTCGGCGTCGACCACCAGCGTGCGCTTGCCACCGTGGACGATGGTGGCCACGCACACCACCTCGCCCTGGGCGACCGGGCGCATATAGTTGATCTTGCACTCCAGGGTCACGCTCTGCTGGTCGAAACCGTGGTGGCTTGAGCAGGCCAGGCCCATGGTGATGTCCACCAGGCTGAACAGCGCGCCGCCGTGCATCACCTGGCCCCGGTTGCGCAGGTGCGGCTCCAGCGCCAGGGCCACCTCGGCCTTGCCCTTTTCCAGGCTCAGCAGGCGGCAGCCCAGCATTTGGCTGAAGGCGCTGTGTACCAGCGCTTCAGGGATGTCCATCAGCGTTTTTTCAACTGCTTGGCATTGGCGAACAGCGAAGCCATGGCGTTGTTCACCGGCGCCGCGGCAGGTTCTTTCTGGCGTGCTGGCGCGCCCTGCTTGCGCGGGCTGGCGCCTGGACGGCCGCCACGGGCACCATCGACTTTCTCGCCCGGGGTGTCGCTCATGCGCATCGACAGCCCCACGCGCTTGCGGGGGATGTCGACTTCCATGACCTTGACCTTGACCACATCACCGGCCTTGACCGCTTCGCGAGGGTCCTTGATGAACTTCTCCGACAGCGCCGAGATGTGCACCAGGCCGTCCTGGTGCACGCCGATGTCGACGAAGGCACCGAAGTTGGTGACGTTGGTCACCACACCTTCGAGGATCATGCCGGGTTGAAGGTCCTTGAGGTCTTCGACACCATCCTGGAAGGCGGCAGTCTTGAACTCCGGACGCGGGTCGCGGCCGGGCTTGTCCAGTTCCTGGAGGATGTCGGTGACGGTCGGCAGGCCGAAGGTCTCGTCGGTGAACTTCTTCGGGTCCAGGCGCTTGAGGAAGGCGCTGTCGCCGATCAGCGAGCGAATATCACGGTCGGTTTCGGCGGCGATGCGCTGTACCAGCGGGTAGGCTTCGGGGTGGACCGCCGAGGCATCCAGCGGGTTGTCGCCGTTCATCACGCGCAGGAAGCCTGCGGCCTGCTCGAAGGTTTTCTCGCCCAGGCGGCTGACTTTCTTCAGCGCCGCGCGGGTCTTGAAGGCGCCGTTCTCGTCACGGTGGGCAACGATGTTCTGCGCCAGGGTGCTGTTGAGCCCCGAAATACGGGCCAACAGGGCGACCGACGCGGTGTTCACGTCCACGCCCACGGCGTTCACGCAGTCCTCGACCACGGCGTCCAGGCCGCGCGCCAGCTTGAGTTGCGAAACGTCATGCTGGTACTGGCCGACACCGATGGACTTGGGGTCGATCTTCACCAGTTCTGCCAGCGGGTCTTGCAGGCGGCGGGCAATGGACACGGCGCCACGGATAGACACGTCCAGGTCCGGGAATTCCTTGGCCGCCAGTTCCGAGGCCGAATACACCGATGCCCCGGCTTCGGAGACCATGACCTTGGTCATCTTCAGGCCTGGGTATTTCTTGATCAGGTCGGCGGCCAGCTTATCGGTCTCGCGGCTGGCGGTGCCGTTGCCGATGGCGATCAGGTCCACCGAGTGCTTGGCGCACAGGGCGGCCAGCACAGCGATGGTCTGGTCCCACTTGTTGTGCGGGACATGAGGGTAGACGGTGGCGGTGTCCAGCAGCTTGCCGGTAGCGTCGACCACGGCCACCTTGCAGCCGGTGCGCAGGCCCGGGTCCAGGCCCAGGGTGGCGCGCGGGCCAGCGGGGGCGGCCAGCAGCAGGTCGTGCAGGTTGTGAGCGAAGACGTTGATGGCTTCGGCCTCGGCACCGTCGCGCAGCTCGCCGAACAGGTCGGTTTCCAGGTGGGTATACAGCTTCACCTTCCAGGTCCAGCGCACCACTTCACTCAACCACTTGTCGGCAGGGCGGTTCTGGTTTTTCAGGGCGAAATGCTCGCCGATCATCATTTCGCAAGGGTGCAGGGTGCCCGGCGCTTCATCGCCGACTTTCAGCGTCGAGCTGAGCACGCCTTCGTTGCGGCCACGGAAAATCGCCAGGGCGCGGTGCGAGGGCATGCTCTTGAGCGGCTCGTCATGTTCGAAGTAGTCGCGGAACTTGGCGCCTTCCTCCTCCTTGCCCGCCACGACGCGGGCACTGATGGTGGCTTCCTGCTTGAGGAAGTTGCGCAGCTTGTCCAGCAGCTTGGCGTCTTCGGCGAAGCGCTCCATGAGAATGTACTTGGCGCCTTCCAGGGCGGCCTTGGTGTCGGCCACGCCCTTGTCGGCGCTGACGAAACGGGCGGCCTCGGATTCGGGCGTCAGCATCGGGTCGGCCAGCAGGCCATCGGCCAGTTCGCCCAGGCCTGCTTCCAGGGCGATCTGGCCCTTGGTGCGGCGTTTCTGTTTATAGGGCAGGTAAAGGTCTTCCAGGCGGGTCTTGGTGTCGGCGAGGTTGATGTCGCGGGCCAGCTCCGGGGTCAGTTTGCCCTGCTCCTCGATGCTGGCCAGAATGCTGGCGCGGCGGTCATCGAGTTCGCGCAGGTAGCGCAGGCGTTCTTCCAGGTTGCGCAGTTGGGTGTCGTCCAGGCTCCCGGTCACTTCCTTCCGATAGCGGGCGATGAAAGGCACCGTGGAGCCTTCATCCAAAAGAGCCACGGCCGCTTCGACCTGCTGTGGGCGTACGCCGAGTTCTGCGGCGATGCGGCTGTTGATGCTGTCCATAAGACCACCTGACCAATTGTGAATGCAGAGCCGCCGGGCACGCCCGGCCTGAAAGGGGCGCATTATAACCAGCGATTCCGGGTTGGGGCATGATGGCAAAGTCACCTGTCGGCGTGTCTGCCATGGCAACCCAGGTAAAATCTGCTAACAATGCACACAGCACACTGTTTCGGCAGCTGCGCCATAATGCACGCCGAGATCACAGGAGTAAGCCATGAGCAGTACTGCACAAGCACCAAAGATTCTGATTGTTGACGACGATCAGGTCATCCGGGATCGGCTGGTGCGCTTCCTCACCGAAAACACCGACTTCAATGTCCGCGCCGTGGGGGACACCAAGGAAATGGACCGCCTGTTGGCGCGCGAGTCCTACAATCTGATCGTGCTCGACCTGATGCTGCCCGGCGAAGACGGCCTCACGGCCGCCGCGCGCCTGCGTCGCGAGAAGGCCAACCCCATCCCGGTGATCATGCTCACCGCGAAGGGTGACGACCAGGACCGCATCCGCGGGCTGGAGCACGCCGACGACTACCTGGGCAAACCATTCAACCCCCACGAGCTGGTGGCGCGTATCAAGGCGGTGCTGTTCCGCCGTGTCGCTCCGGTGCCCGGCGCCCCGGCCAGCGAGGACGAGGTGGTCACCTTCGGCGACTATTCCCTGTCGCTGGCCACCCGCGAGCTCAAGCGTGGCGACGAAGTGCACATGCTGACCACCGGCGAGTTCGCCGTGCTCAAGGCGCTGGTCATGCACGCCCGCGAGCCGCTGACCCGCGACAAATTGATGAACCTGGCCCGCGGCCGCGAGTGGGACGCGCTGGAGCGATCCATCGATGTACAGATTTCCCGCCTGCGTCGTATGATCGAGCCCGACCCGTCCAAGCCGCGCTACATCCAGACCGTGTGGGGCGTGGGTTACGTGTTCGTGCCGGACGGCAACAGCAAGTGATGGGGCATTTGTAGGAGCGAGCCGTTCCGGCGCGATGGCCCGGAAGGCTCGTTATCCGCAACCTGCGCGAGCGGCGCTCGTTCCTGCGATGTTTATGGCTGTTGTTTATGAAAACCCCGGTTTGGTTTCCCCAGAGCTTTTTCGCCCGCACCCTGTGGCTGGTGCTGATTGTCGTGCTGTTCTCCAAGGCGCTGACCCTGGTTTATCTGTTGATGAACGAGGACGTGCTGGTGGACCGGCAATACAGCCATGGTGTGGCGCTGACCCTGCGTGCCTATTGGGCCGCCGACGAAGATGACCGTGAACGCATCGCCGATGCCGCTGGCCTGATCCGCGTGGTGGGTGGCGGTGTGCCCGAAGGCGAACAGCACTGGCCCTACAGCGAGATCTACCAGCGCCAGATGCAGGCCGAACTGGGTGAGGACACCGAGGTGCGCCTGCGTGTGCACGCCCCACCTGCCTTGTGGGTACGGGCGCCAAGCCTGGGGGCTGGCTGGCTGAAGGTACCGCTGTACCCGCATCCTTTGCGCGGGCAGAAGATCTGGAGCGTGCTGGGCTGGTTCCTGGCCATCGGGTTGCTGTCCACGGCATCGGCGTGGATCTTCGTACGCCAGCTCAACCAGCCACTCAAGCGCCTGGTATTCGCCGCCCGGCAACTGGGGCAGGGGCGCAGTGTGCGCCTGCCAGTCAGTGACACGCCCAGCGAGATGACCGAGGTCTACAAGGCATTCAACCAGATGGCCGAGGATGTCGAACAGGCGGGGCGCGAGCGTGAGTTGATGCTGGCGGGGGTTTCCCACGACCTGCGCACGCCATTGACCCGACTACGCCTGTCCACCGAGTTCATGGACCCCAGCAGCGACCTGGCCGCGGACATGCAGCGGGACATCGAAGACATGGACGCGATTCTCGACCAGTTCCTGGCCTTCATCCGGGATGGCCGCGACGAGGCCGTCGAGGAGGTCGACCTGGCGCAGTTGGTCGAGGAAGCCGTGGCGCCGTTCAATCAGCCCCACGAGCAGGTGCGCCTGTGCCTGGAGCCGATACCGCCGTTCCCGCTGCGCCGGGTCTCGATGAAACGCTTGCTGACCAACCTGATTGGCAATGCCCTGCACCATGCGGGTGATGGCGTGGAAGTGGCGGCCTATGTGTCGGGGGACAACAGCGCGCCTTATGTGGTGCTCAGCGTGCTGGACCGGGGCGCGGGTATTCCGGAAGAAGAGCTGGCGAGTATTTTCGACCCGTTCATTCGCGGCGACCGCGCGCGCAGTGGCAAGGGCACCGGGTTGGGCCTGGCCATCGTGAAGCGCATTGCCGCCATGCATGGCGGCAACGTCGAACTGCGCAACCGCTCGGGTGGCGGGCTGGAAGCGCGAGTGCGCTTGCCGCTGGGCCTGATGCTGCCCCGCGACGCCACCTGACGGTGCGCGTCGCCTGATTCCAAACGGTACTGGATCAGCCTTTGCCCTTGGTCCTGGTCTGGTTGGGCCCACCGTTCTTCTCCAGGTGCTCGATGATCATCCCGGCCACGTCCTTGCCGGTGGTCACTTCAATACCTTCCAGCCCTGGCGAGGAATTCACTTCCATCACCAGCGGCCCGTGGTTGGAGCGCAGGATATCCACGCCAGCCACGCTCAAGCCCATGACCTTGGCCGCGCGAATGGCGGTCATGCGCTCTTCGGGGGTGATCTTGATCAGGCTTGCGCTGCCGCCGCGGTGCAGGTTTGAGCGGAATTCACCCGGTTTGGCCTGACGCTTCATCGAGGCGATGACCTTGTCACCCACCACGAAGCAGCGAATGTCGGCGCCACCGGCTTCCTTGATGTATTCCTGCACCATGATGTTCTGCTTCAGGCCCATGAAGGCCTCGATCACCGATTCGGCCGCCTTGGTGGTTTCGCACAGCACCACGCCGATGCCCTGGGTGCCTTCCAGTACCTTGATCACCAGCGGTGCGCCGTTGACCATCTGGATCAGGTCGGGAATATCATCGGGGGAGTGAGCGAACCCTGTCACCGGCAGGCCGATGCCGCGGCGCGACAGCAACTGCAGCGAGCGCAGCTTGTCGCGAGAGCGGGCGATGGCCACCGACTCGTTGAGTGGGTACACCCCCATCATTTCGAACTGGCGCAACACCGCGCAGCCATAGAAAGTCACCGAGGCGCCGATGCGTGGAATCACTGCGTCGAAGCCTTCCAGCGGTTTGCCGCGGTAATGGATCTGCGGCTTGTGGCTGGCGATGTTCATGTAGGCGCGCAAGGTATCGATCACTACCATTTCATGCCCGCGAGCGACCCCGGCTTCAACCAGGCGGCGGGTGGAATACAGACGCGGGTTCCGCGACAGCACAGCGATCTTCATGCAACACCTGTGGAAGAGGTAGTAGAGGCCGGGAACACCGGCTTGTCTTGAACGTAGGTAACGCCTGGGTTGACCACCAATTGGCCATGCACCAGGGCTTTGGAGCCCAGCAGCAGGCGATAACGCATCGCCTTGCGGCAGGCCAGGGTAAATTCCACATCCCACACCCGGTCGCCCAGCGCCAGGGTGGTGCGGATGACGTAGCGGGTCTGTGCGTGGCCGTTGGAGCTCTTGATGGTCTTCATTGCCACCAGCGGTGCTTCGCATCGACGGTGGCGCAGTTGCACCACGGAGCCCAGGTGGGCATTGAAACGCACCCACTTCTCGCCATTGCGCTCGAACGGCTCTATTTCCGTAGCGTGCAGGCTTGAGGTGCTGGCGCCGGTATCGATCTTGGCACGCAGGCCGGCGACCCCAAGATCGGGGAGCGCCACCCACTCGCGCAGGCCGATAACGGTCAAATGATCAAATGTTTTCAAAAGGGCAACCGACGATAAAAGGTTTCCGGTCGGCCCACGCTCCACGGCGCGCCGGGCAGGGGCAAACTCAACCCCAGCATAGCCGCCGGTAACGGAGCGCGGAACGACGTGACGCGCAAAGCGCGGTATTCACGCAGAAACCGGTGCAAATGGCGATAGATATTGAGTAACAACCTGAAGATTTCGTTCATCCCTGCCTCCGTCGGGCTCACCTTGAACTGTACCCGTCGGGCGTCCGACCTTGCATCCGACAGGCACGGTAGTACAGTTCCATTAAATTCCTGAGTTGAGGTATCGCAGTGGCACAAAAACAGGAAGAGGACGACAAGGTTCGTCTGGACAAATGGCTGTGGGCAGCGCGTTTCTACAAAACGCGTGCTCTGGCCAAGGCGGCCATAGAAAGCGGCAAGGTGCATTGCCGGGGCGAGCGCTGCAAGCCGGGCAAAGAGCCCAGGGTGGGGGATGAGTTTCAGCTGCGCACCGGCTTCGACGAGCGCACGGTGGTGGTCAAGGCACTCTCGGTAGTGCGCCGTGGGGCGCCCGAAGCACAGCAGCTATATGAAGAAACGCCACAGAGCGTGGCCAAGCGGGAAGAGGCAGCGCAGTTGCGCAAGGCAGGGTCGCTGGGTGTGACCACCGATGGGCGGCCGACCAAGAAACAGCGTCGGCAGCTCCATCAGTTCCACAGCGAGTCTTAAGCGCTGACCACGCTCAGGCAGCGTACCAGCGGAATACGCTGCAACACTTTGAACAGCGGCTGGGTCACGCGCAGCAACCAGGTCGAGACACAGGCGGCGAACGGGGTGTAATAGCCCCAGCCCAGCGCCAGCAGGGCCATGGCCACGCCACCGATGTAGTCATCCTGGCCCCAGTGGGCGCCAGCGACCAGGCGAGGCATTGAAAACAGCAGCACCAGCCCCCAGATCACGAAATACTGGCCGAACCGGCGAGCGAAAATGCTCATGAACATGCCCCAGATCAGCAACACCGAGGCGTGGTCGCCAGGGAAACTCTGGTTCGAGCCGTCCTTGAGTTCCAGGTGCGGGTTGATGTTGGGGTACAGGTCGCCCAGCTTGATGGCATCTGGCAGTACCAGCGACGGGCTGTGATGTTGCCAGCCCATGGCATCGCAGACCTTGTCGAACACCGCCCGGATGACCAGCAGCAGTATCAGCATCGACACGAAGGCGATGGTTGCCTGACGCGCATGGATCGCCTCGATCACCCAGTCACCGCGAATCAGCAGGGACAGCAGGATCAACCCGACGATGATGTCGAACGGGCGCATGCTTGCCACTGCCCATATCGAACGCCACACGGTGTGGTCCGCCAATGGCTGGTTGAGCAGGTGGAACAGCCATTCGTCGAAAGACGTGAACAGCGCATGACCGGACGGCAGCAACCACAGCCCAATCAGCGCCAGCGGTACTAGATTACACAGCAGCAGCCCTCGTACGTTCCACCTTGCTTGGAACAGTGCGGGTTTGTTCATAAGATACCTCTATGTCAGACAGAGCGATCCGCACCAGGCTGGTGCTCTAAAACGGGCTTTTATAGGCCCTTGTAAACATCTTGTCACTATTATCAGATACCCAGACCCCTATGCACGACACACCGGATACCGATTACACCCAACGTTTCATCTTCGACGAATGCGACATTCGTGGTGAGATGGTCTCGCTTGAGCGCAGCTACGCCGAAGTCCTGGCCAAGCACCCCTACCCGGAACCGGTGGCCCAGCTGCTGGGTGAGTTCATGGCGGCCGCGGCATTGCTGGTCGGCACCCTGAAGTTCGACGGGCTGCTCATTCTTCAGGCTCGCTCCGACGGCCCGGTGCCGCTGCTGATGATCGAGTGCTCCAGCGAGCGCGATATCCGCGGCCTGGCGCGCTATGAAGCCGATGCCATTCCTGCGGGCGCGACCCTGGCCGACCTGATGCCCAATGGTGTGCTGGCAATGACCGTAGACCCAAACAAGGGTCAGCGCTACCAGGGCATCGTCGAATTGGACGGCGCCGACCTCTCGGAGTGTTTCACCAACTACTTCAAGGTCTCCGAGCAGCTGGGCACACGGTTCTGGCTGCACGCCAACGGTTCCCGTGCTCGCGGCATGCTGTTGCAGCAACTGCCGGCCGACAAGCTGAAGGATGCCGAGGAGCGCGAAGCCAGCTGGCAGGACGCAACCGTGCTGGCCGGTACCCTCACCGCTGAAGAGCTGCTGGGGCTGGATAACGAGACCGTGTTGCACCGCCTTTACCATGACCAGGCCGTGCGCCTGTTCGATGTGCAACCGCTGCGGTTCAATTGCAGCTGCTCGCGAGAGCGTTCTTCCCGTGCATTGATCAGCCTTGGCGAGGCTGATGCCCAGGCATTGGTGGCCGAACGTGGCGGTGTGATCGAGATCGATTGCCAGTTCTGCAGCCAGCGCTATCTCTTTGATAGCACTGAAGTTACCCAGCTATTCGCCGGTGGGGGGCTGGAGGTCCCGTCAGATACCCGTCACTGAAACGTTTAAGTTAAGCAGGATCATGCCAGTAGCGTCGGGTTGTCGCCGTTTCGACAGGAGGCCTCTACTATTTCTGGACGTTTCTGGCATAATCCGGCCCACTTTTAGAGCTGTAGTAGTTTTTTTGTCTCTACTACAAAACGTTTGGAGTACTCGGCCCTTGGCCGACGGGGAACCTCATGACGCAAGCTAATAACACCGTGTACACCGATCTGAGCATCGATGAGCTGGTACAAGAAGCCCTGAAGCGCGGTGAAGGCGAGCTCGCCGATACCGGCGCGCTGGTCGTGAAAACAGGTCACCGTACCGGTCGTTCGCCGGTTGACCGCTTTATCGTCGAAGAAGCCTCCACCCAGGACGCCATCGCCTGGGGCCCGATCAACCGCAAGTTCCCCGCCGACAAGTTCGACGCCCTGTGGGACCGCGTTGCCGCCTACCTGGGCGAGCGCGAGCGTTTCGTCTCCCACGTTCACGTAGGCTCTGACGAAGCGCACTACCTGGCCGTCAAGATGACCACCGAGACTGCCTGGCACAACCTGTTCGGCCGTTGCCTGTTCATCAACCCGGAAAGCTACAACCCGGGCGCCAAGCAGGAATGGCAAGTCATGAACGCCCCTTGGTTCGTGTGCGAACCAGAGCGTGATGGCACCAACTCCGACGGCACTGTGATCATCAACTTTGCCGCCAAGAAAGTACTGATCGCTGGCATGCGTTACGCCGGCGAGATGAAGAAAGCCATGTTCTCGGTGCAGAACTTCCTGCTGCCGGCTGCCGACGTACTGCCAATGCACTGCGCGGCCAACATGGGCGAAGACGGCGACGTCACCTTGTTCTTCGGCTTGTCGGGCACCGGCAAGACCACCCTGTCGGCTGACGAAAGCCGTTACCTGATCGGCGACGACGAGCATGGCTGGGGCGAAGGCGTTGTCTTCAACATCGAAGGCGGCTGCTACGCCAAGTGCATCGACCTGTCCGAGAAGAACGAGCCCGTCATCTGGAAAGCCATCCAGCACGGCGCTGTTCTGGAGAACGTGGTCCTGGACCCGGTCACCAAGAAAGCCGACTACGCCGATGACAGCCTGACCCAGAACAGCCGCGCCGCTTACCCGCGCGAGCTGATCGAAAAGCGCGCGCCGAAAAACCTCGGTGGCGAGCCCAATGCCGTTATCTTCCTGACCTGCGACCTGACCGGCGTGCTGCCGCCAGTGTCCATCCTCAGCGAAGAGCAGGCCGCGTACCACTTCCTGTCGGGCTACACCGCACTGGTGGGCTCCACTGAAATGGGCTCGGGCGCCGGCATCAAGTCGACCTTCTCCACCTGCTTCGGCGCGCCGTTCTTCCCGCGCCCGGCTGGCGAGTACGCCGAACTGCTGATCAAGCGTATCCGTGGCTTCAACTCCAAGGTGTACCTGGTCAACACCGGCTGGACGGGTGGTGGCTACGGCGTGGGCAAGCGCTTCAACATCCCGACCACCCGTGGCGTGATCGCGGCCATCCAGAGCGGCGCTCTGATTGGCGCTGAAACCGAGCACCTGGGCACCATCAACCTGGACGTGCCAAAAGCCGTTCCAGGCGTCGACACCGTGCTGCTCAACCCGCGCAACACCTGGGCTGACCAAGCGGCCTACGACGAGGCCGCCAAGGGCCTGGCCAAGCTGTTCATCGAGAACTTCAAGAAGTTCGAGGTGAGCGACGCCATCCGTAATGCCGGTCCGCAGCTGTAATAGCAGTGGCCTCAAAAAAACCGCCCACCGAGGCGGTTTTTTTGTGCGCGCGATAGGCTGTCGCCCCGTACCGATTCACCCCCTGAATAACCCCCATCACACGAATAAAGTTCAAAACCCGCCCTCGCTGTTCTATGGTTTGTGGATTGCCCAGCTACCTTCATCAGAGGATCTGCCATGAGCCAAAGCACCTACGATATTCAGCGCGCCGCCGTGATCGGGGCCGGAACCATGGGGCGGGGCATCGTGATGTGCCTGGCCGCTGCCGGCATCCAGGTCAAATGGATGGACACCAATCCGCAGATGCTCAACCAGGCGCTGGAAACCGTCGGGCATACCTGGACCCACAATGTCGAGCAAGGCCGAATCGACCGGGCCGAGGCGGACAGGCGCCTGGCGCGCATTACCAAAGTTGCCGATTACCCGGCGATCTTCGACGTGGACCTGGTGATCGAGGCCGTGTACGAAAACCTGGAACTCAAGCAACAGATCTTTCGCGAGCTGGACCGGCTGCTCAAGCCCGGCGCCATCCTGGCCAGCAACACCTCGGCGCTGGACATCGATGCCATCGCCGCGGTTACCAGCCGTCCAGAACAGGTCCTGGGCCTGCATTTCTTCAGCCCCGCGCACATCATGAAGCTGCTGGAAGTGGTGCGGGGCGCCAAGACCGCGCCTGAAGTGTTGCAAGCAGGCCTGGCGCTGGGCGATCGCATGGGCAAGGTCAGTGTGGTGTCCGGGAATTGCCACGGCTTCATTGGCAACCGCATGTTGCACCCTTACGCCAAAGAGGCGCGGATGATGCTGCTGGAAGGTTCGCTGCCGTTTGAGGTGGACTCGGCGCTGCAGGGCTTCGGCTTCGCCATGGGGCCTTTCCGCATGTACGACGTGGTAGGCATCGACCTGGAATGGCGTACGCGGCAAATGTCGGGCAAAGGCATGGATGCACCTGAGGTGCAGGTCGACAACCGTCTCTGCGAGATGGGCCGCTTCGGCCAGAAAAGTGGTGACGGGTATTACCATTACGAACAGGACAGCCGTCAGGCCGAGCACGACGACGAGGTCGACGCCCTGGTGGTCGGTGTCAGCCATGGCATGGGCTACGACCGCCGCGCCATCGGTGCCGAGGAGATCGTCGACCGTTGTGTGCTGGCGCTGGTCAACGAAGGGGCGAAGATCCTGCAGGAGGGCATCGCCCAGTCGGCCCACGACATCGACCTGGTGTACCTCAACGGTTACGGGTTTCCCAAGGAAGGTGGCGGCCCCATGGCCTGGGCCGACAAGCAGGGGTTGGCCGAGATCGAGCGACGCCTGCTGGAATTCAAGGGGCGCTTCGGCGAGCATTGGCAGCCGGCTGAACTGATCAGCCGCCTGGCCCGCGAGGGCGGTACTTTTGCACAGGTGAACCACGGATGAGCGAAGCAATGCCCCAGCGCGAGGACTACCGGCACTTTCAGCCGATCATCACGCGCTGGCATGACAACGACGTGTATGGCCACGTCAACAACGTCACCTACTACAGCTTCTTCGACACGGCGGTGAACACCTACCTGATCGAACAGGGTGGGTTGGATATTCATGACGGTGCGATAGTGGGTTTCGTAGTCAGTTCATCGTGCGACTACTTTGCTTCCATCGCCTTTCCCGAGCGCATCGAAATAGGACTGCGGGTTGGCAAGCTGGGCAACAGTTCGGTGCAGTATGAGCTGGCTGTGTTCAAGGCAGGGGAGGCCGATGCCTGTGCGGCGGGGCGCTTCGTGCACGTGTTCGTCGACCGCGCCAGCAATCAGCCGGTGGCCATCCCGGCCAACCTGCGCGAGGCCCTGCAGCGGCTCCTCTGATTCACAGGGGGAGAGGATGCAGGGCCCCGCTGGGGCTTAACGGCGGTGCCAATCGCGACGGTCGTGGCGGTCCCAGTGGCGACGGTCATGCCCGCGGTAATGACGGCGGTCGTCGTAGTGCCCGCGGCTATGCGCCTCGCGGTTGCTTTCGTTGCCCATGTAGTTACCCAGCGCGCCACCCGCGCCACCCCCTGCTGCCGCGCCGATCAGGCCGCCGGTGCTGCCGCCCACGCTATGGCCCAGCACGTTGCCGCCTGCCGCGCCCAGGCCACCGCCAATGGCTGCCTGGCCACGGCTGTGCTTGTTGGCGCCTACCGCGGCACCGCCAGCACCACCCAGGCCGGCACCGATGGCCGCGCCGGTGCTGCCGCCCAGCTGCTGGCCGACCGCTGCGCCCAGTACCCCACCCAATGCGCCGCCGATACCTGCTTCTGCAGTGCCGCCAGCCGACGCGAAGCCGCTGACCAGGCTCAGGGACAACAAGAGAATCGAGGTGTACTTCATAGACAAAGTCTCAGTGGAATGACGGCGCGATCCTGAGGCTCTGTAACATGGCTGACAATGAAAAACCGACGAATAACACGACTTGTACACAATTCAATAACTCATTGTTTTCAAGATGAAACTTTATGAGTTTTGCTGGGTCAGATGTACTTCGGGAAGGCCTTTTTCAGCAATGAAAAGGCCTTTTTCGCAGGCTTTTCCACATGAAGAAGCTGAAGAAAATCAGCTCCCGAGGACTGTGGAAGCGCTGTATACGCGCGGCCCGTTTTTCTGCGGAAGATGAATCAGGTTCAAGTTGTGCCGCCGCGCCCACTGCAGCGCCAGCCCCGTGGGCGATGACAGGCTGACCAGCGTCTGGATGCCGGCGCGCAGCACCTTCTGGATCAACTCCAGGCTGCAACGGCTGGTGACGATCGCCACCCCACCCCGGGTATTGATCTGTTGGCGAACAAGGCCGCCGATCAGCTTGTCCAGGGCATTGTGGCGGCCAATGTCTTCGCGGCCCATCAGCAGTTCGCCTTGCCCGTCCATGAACACCGCCGCGTGTACCGCGCCGCAATGCTGGCCAAGGGGCTGGAACTGGCTGATACGCTGGCGCAGGCCATCGAGCCATTGTAGGGGCGGCAGCGGCGCGCCAGGCAACACGTCCAGCTCTGGCAAGGCCTGCTCCACCGCTTCCACGCCACACAGTCCGCAGCCACTGGTGCCGGCCAACTGGCGCCGCTGGTCCTTGAGGTTCCAGAAAGCACGGCTGGAGATTTCCACTTCAGCCTGCATGGCCGAGCCACAGCCGCCGAGTTTCAGGTCATAGATCTCGTCCGCCGAGGCGATGATGCCGCTGCCCAGGCTGAAACCGACGATAAAGTCTTCCAGGTCAGTGGGGCTGACCAGCATCACGGCCTGGCTGATGCCGTTGTAGGCAATGGCCAACGCCACTTCCTCGGCCAGCGCGGTGCTGGCTTCGTCGCCCTGGTCCAGGTTCTGGTAGCTGTAGGTCTGGCTGGCCGCGGGCGCGGCGAGATCCAGGGCGGGCGTATTCATGGCGCGGTACCGGCGTGGAGATCTGCCACAAGCCTATGCCCCTGGCCGGTATGCCGTCCAGTTGCCTGTGCCGATGCCGTCATAGACCGCTTCGATCAGTCACAACCCCTGGAGCAGTTCCAGGTAACTGTCCACTGCGCTGAATTCTTCGGTGTCCTTGGGGCCTTTGCGGCTATCGGGCTCGCGCACGGCCAGAAGATGGGCGATACCGAAGGTGCGGGCACTGCGCAGAATGGCCAGGGTGTCATCGATGAACAGGCTGCGGGCCGGGTCGAAGGCGATATCGTCCTGCAGCGCGCTCCAGAAGTTCTGGCTCTCCTTGGGAAAGCCATAGTCATGGGAGCTGATCAGGCGTTCGAAATAGGGCGCCAGCGCCACACGCTCAAGCTTCACCGACAGCGAGTCACGGTGGGCATTGGTGATCAGGATCACCCGCTTGCCGGCCTGGCGCACGGCGGCCAGAAAGGTATCGGCGTGGGCGCGCAGGGCGATCAGGTGCGCGGTTTCCAGCTTCAGGTCGCGTATCGGCAGGCGCAGCTCGGTGCTCCAGAAGTCCAGGCAGTACCAGTTCAGTGTGCCGGCGTTCTTTTCGAACAGTGGCCGCATCTCCATTTCCGCCATCGCCCGGCTTACGCCGTGGGTTTCGGCATAGCGCTGGGGCAGGTGCTCCAGCCAGAAATGGTTGTCGTAATGCAGGTCCAGCAGGGTGCCGTCCATGTCCAGCAGGACTGTGTCTATATCGCGCCAGGTTATGGCTTGCATACCAAAGATTCTCAGGCTGTAGGTGGACAAGAATGGCATTTGCGCCGCCAAGCCACGGTATAGTAACCCGTTCACGCCAAGGAGCCGCCCCATGCGCCAGAAACCCACCGTTCTTGCCCGCGAAATTGTAGCCAATAGCCGTCTGTTCCGGGTCGAGGAGGTGCAACTGCGCTTTTCCAACGGCGTGGAGCGCACCTATGAGCGGTTGGTGGGGCGCGGTAACGGTTACGGCGCAGTGATGATCGTGGCCATGCTCGACGCCGAACACGCGGTGCTGATCGAAGAGTATTGCGGCGGCACCGATGCCTATGAGCTGTCCTTGCCCAAGGGTTTGATCGAACCCGGCGAAGACGTGCTGGCCGCGGCGAACCGGGAGCTGAAAGAGGAAGCCGGTTTCGGTGCCCACCAGTTGGAGCACTTGACCGAGCTGTCGTTGTCACCGGGCTACATGAGCCAGAAGATCCAGGTGGTGCTGGCCACCGACCTCTACGAAGAGCGCCTGGAAGGTGACGAGCCCGAGCCCATGGGGCTGGACAAGGTCAACCTGCGCGAGCTGTCGGCCCTGGCCACCCACCCGCAATTTTCCGAGGGCCGGGCGCTTGCCGCCCTGTACCTGGCCCGTGACCTGCTGATCCAGCGTGGAGCATTTACCCTATGACCTTTCCCCACCCGTTGCTGCCGGGCGTGATCGAACTGGCACACAAGGCTGGCGAGGCCATCCTGCCGTTCTGGCGCGCCGATGTGGCGGTGACCTCCAAGGCGGACGATTCGCCCGTGACCGCCGCCGACCTGGCCGCGCACCACGTTATTGTCGCAGGCCTGCAGGCGCTGGATGCCACCATCCCGATTCTGTCGGAAGAGGACTGCGGTATCTCCCTGGCCGAGCGCCAGCGCTGGACCCGCTGGTGGCTGGTAGACCCGTTGGACGGCACCAAGGAGTTCATTTCCGGCAGTGAAGAGTTCACCGTCAACATCGCCCTGATCGACCAGGGCCGCGTGGTGTTCGGGGTGGTATCCACGCCTACCGATGGTTGCTGCTACTACGGTGGCGCGGGGCTGGGGGCCTGGCGTGCCAGGGCCGGCCAGGCGCCGGAAGAAATTCGGGTACGCAATCAGCCGCCAGCAGGTGAAGCGTTTACCGTGGTGGCCAGCCGCCGGCATTCCAGCCCGGAGCAGGAGCGTTTGCTGGCAGGGTTGGCCGATAGCCAGGGGAAACTGGCACTTGCCAGCGTTGGCAGCTCGTTGAAGTTCTGCTTGCTGGCTGAGGGGGCGGCTGATTGCTACCCGCGGCTGGCGCCCACCTCGCAATGGGATACCGCGGCCGCCCAAGGGGTGCTGGAGGGTGCTGGCGGTGAAGTCCTGGATATCGAGGGGCAGGCGTTTACTTACCCGGCACGGGAGTCGTTGCTCAATACCTTTTTCCTGGCGTTGCCGGCCCAGGCGGCTTGGCGTGAGACCTTGTTGCGGTTGGCCAGGGTCTGAGCACGGCGTCGCCGTTTTACCGCGCTTCGCCCGGTCCTGCAGGGGTTCCACAAGGCTCATGCGGCCCTGTGGGGCCGGCGCACCGCTACCGATGCAGAACGTACTGGCCCGTGAACGTAACAGCCTGCTCACGGCTTCCCTGGTTCACCAGGTAGGTCCTGAGCTCCAGCCGCGCCCGCCCATACCGCTGCCACATCGCCACGAAGCGCTTCCAGGTCTTCTCATCCGGCGCCTCGCATACCGCCTCGGCATCCCCGGTGACCGGCAACGGATAGCTGATCTGCCCTTCCTGAATCACGATATGCCCGCCCTCGACGCCCGCCTCGCGCAAGCGCAGGTGCAACCAGCCCCAGCCCGCCAGCACGGCGCCGCAATACAGGCTGCCACCAAACATTGTGCTCTTGTGGTTGACGTTGGGTGCCAAGGGGAGATGCAGGCGCAAGGCGCCGCCCTGCCAGCCTTGCACCGTCAGGCCCATGTCGCGGGTCAGGGGGATGTCGTGGTGCAGGATGGCCTGCAATTCAATGCAATCCTGGTTCATGGTCTCAGGCATCTCCCTCGTCGGCGGCGGCAAAGGTCAGGCCGTGTTTGCGCAGTTTATCGTGCAGGGTCTTGCGCGGGATGCCCAGCGCTTCGGCCAGGCTGCGCATGGAGTTGTGGTGCCTGGCCATTTCCGCGGCAATCAATGCACGCTCGAAGCTTTCCACCTGTTCGCTCAGGCTGCCGGTCATGGGCACGGGGGCCGGCTGATGTGATGCCGTGACGTGGCTCTCAAGCTCCAGGTCAAGACCCAGGGCGAACCGCTCGGCGGCGTTCTGCAGTTCACGCACGTTGCCGGGCCAGCCGTGGCGCATCAGCATGGCGCGCTCCCCGGGTTGCAGCTGGTTGGGCAGCAGGCCGTGGCGGTCGCTGGCGGCAGTGGCGAAATGCTCGAACAGAATCAGGGCATCCTCACCACGTTCGCGCAGCGGCGGAATGCGCAGCGAGGCGACGTTCAGGCGGTAGTAGAGGTCGGCACGGAAACGGCCCTGGTCGGCGGCCTGGCGCAGGTCTTCCTTGGTGGCGGCGATAATGCGGATATCCAGCGGGATCAGCTGGTTGCCGCCCAGGCGCTCGACCACGCGCTCTTGCAGCAGGCGCAGCAGCTTGACCTGTACGTCCAGGCTCATGCTTTCGATCTCATCGAGAAACAGCGTGCCACCGTTGGCAAATTCGAACTTGCCGATACGGCGCTTCTGCGCCCCGGTGAAGGCCCCTGGCTCGTGGCCGAACAGTTCGCTTTCCACCACCGACTCGGCCAGTGCGCCGGCGTTGATGGCCACGAAGGGGCCGTTGCGGCGGCTGGAGAGGTCATGCAGCGCCCGGGCCACTACTTCTTTGCCGGCGCCGGTTTCACCCAGGATCAGCACGTCGGCCTTGGTCGCGGCCAGTGCGCCGATCTGCTGGCGCAGGCGCAGGATCGACGGCGACTGGCCCACCAGCCGTGCGCTCAACTCGTGTCGGTCACTGAGCGCCAGGCGCAGGCTGCGGTTGTCCAGGACCAGGCGGCGCAGTGCCAGGGCGCGGCGCACGCTGTCCAGCAGGGCGTCGCTGGCAAAGGGTTTTTCCAGGAAGTCGTAGGCGCCAGCGCGCATGGCCTGCACTGCCAACGGTACATCGCCGTGGCCGGTGATCAGCAACACCGGCAGCTCGCTGTCCTGAGCATGCAGTTGCTGCAGCAACGCCAGGCCGTCCAGCCCTGGCATGCGGATGTCGCTGACCACCACGCCAGGCCAGTCCCGCTCGATACGCTCGGCCAGGCCATTGGCGTCACCCAGCGGCAGAATTTTCAGGCCGGCCAGGTCCAGGGTCTGGCTCAGGGCCTGACGCAGGTGAGGGTCGTCATCGATCAGTACTACCTGTGTCTGGCTGTCGATGGCGGAAACCGTGGTCATGCGGAGGGATCCTCTGGCGGTTGAAGGTTGACGCCCGGTGGCGCGCTACGCAGGCGCACGGTCAGCTGTGCGCCGCCTTGCGGGTGGTTGGCCAATACCAGCTCGCCGCCGAGGGCGCGCATCAGGGTATCGCAGATCGCCAGCCCCAGGCCAAGGCCCTGGGTACGGGTCTTGGTGGTAAAGAAGGGCTCGCGGGCACGGGCCAGGGATTCGCGGGTGAAGCCCGGGCCGTTGTCGCGGATCAGCAACTCGACGCCGTCGGCCGTCTGTTCGGCGCTTATCCACAGGCAACGCGGGTTGGCCTTTTCGGTCAAGGCATCGAGGGCGTTGGCCAGCAGGTTGCTCAGTACCTGACGCAGGCGGGTTTCCCCGGCCTGCACCCACAGGGGGGCATCCGGCAGGTCACGGAACAGCTCCACCGCCATGGCCCGGCGACGTTTGGCCAGCAGCGCCAGGGCATCATCTAGCGCGGGCTGCAGGGCAACGCTTTCCAGGGCGTGGCGGTCGCGGCGAGCGAAGGCGCGCAGGTGAGCGATGATGGACGCCATGCGCCCGGTCAGTTCGCCGATCAGCTTGAGGTTGCCCCGCGCGTCATCGGTACGTTGGTGGTCGAGCAGTACCTCGGCGTTCTCTGCATAGCTGCGGATAGCGGCCAGTGGCTGGTTGAGTTCGTGGCTGATACTCGCCGACATGGTGCCGAGCACCGACAGCTTGCCCGCCTGCACCACTTCGTCCTGCACCCGCACCAGCTCCTGCTGAGCCTGCTCGCGTTCCAGTACTTCCTGCTTGAGGCGGCTGTTGAGCGCTTCCAGATCGCTGGTGCGCTCCATCACGCGCATTTCCAGCTCACGGCGGGCCTTGGCCTCGAAGGCGATACGGTCCAGGTAATTGCGCCGCCGTTGCATCATCAGGCCCAGTAGCAGCATCACCACCAGCAAGGCAGCGCCCCCGATCGCCACTACCGTGCGCACCGGGCGGTCGATCAACGCGCGAGGCGCAAGGATGCTGGCGTTCCAGCCGGTTTCGGCGATGGGGTGGGTCTGCATCAGCCAGGCTTTTTCGTCCAGGCTCAGGGGTTGAGGGGCTTGGGTGGGGTAGGGCTGGATCGAGGCGATGGCCTGGTGTTCTTCGTCGGTCAATGGCCGGGTGGCGCGAAAACGCCATTCAGGGCGCGATGTCAGGATCACCACGCCATGCTGGTCGGTGAGCACCAGTTGTTCCGGGGTTTTGCCCCACAGGGTCTCGGTGTGGTCCAGGTCGACCTTGACCACCAGCGCGCCGACTACCTTGGCGCCTTCGTGCACGGCGGCGGCAAAGAAGTAACCGCGCTTGCCCGAGGTGGTGCCCATGCCGAAGAAGCGCCCCACGCGGCCGGCGATGGCATCGCTGTAATAGGGCCGGAAGGCGAAGTTGCGGCCCACGAAGCTGTCCTTGGCCTGCCAATTGGATGCAGCCAGGGTATTGCCGCTGGGGTCGAGCAGGTACATGACTTCGGCGCCGGTCTGCTCGCAGATGTCCTTGAGCAGACGGTTGGCGTGGTCCACTACCTGCGGGTCGCTGGGTGATTGCAGCGTGCTGCGCAGCGCGGGCAGGTCACCAAGAATTTGCGGCAAGGTCTCATAGCGGTGTAGCGTGCCCAGCAGGTTGGCCACGTACAGGTCGAGGGTCTGACGGTTCTGGCTGACCAGCTCACTGCGGTAGTAGCGCTCGGCCAGGTGCTGCAACGGCCACAGCAGCGGCGCCAGGCACAGGGCCAGCAAGGCAAGGCTACGCCAGCGAGGGCGGCGGGGAAGTGGGGGTGTCATGTAGGAAGCCAATGCGCCGGAGAGTATCCGGCGCATTATGCGTCATGCCAGGGGTGCCAGGCACTCGATCAACGCTTCGCGCCAGTTAGGCAGCTGCACGTTCCACTGCTGTTCCAGGCGGCTGCAATCCAGGCGCGAGTTCAGCGGGCGAACGGCCGGGGTGGGGTAGGCGCTGGACGGGATAGGTTCCAGCGTGGCGCAGGGCTTGTCCTGGGCCAGCAGGTGCTTGCCGATTTCCTGGGCAAAGCCGAACCACGAGGTTTCACCCTTGGCGGTCAGGTGGTAAGTGCCCCATGGGCCGCCCTGGCCGTTGAGCCAGTGTTCGACGAGTGCCTGGGTGGTACCGGCGATGGTGCCAGCCCAGGTAGGCGCGCCGATCTGGTCAGCCACCACGCGCAATTCGGGCTTTTCCTGCAGCAGGCGCTGCATGGTCAGCAGAAAGTTGCGCCCGTGCAGGGAATACACCCAGCTGGTGCGCAGGATCAGGTGCTTGCCACCGACGAAACGAATGGCTTTCTCACCTTCCAGCTTGCTGCGCCCATAGACGCCCAGCGGGTTGGTTTCGTCATCCTCGTTGTAGGCGCCTTCCTTGCGGCCGTCAAATACGTAGTCGGTGGAGTAGTGGATCAGGGGAATGTCCAGCGCGGCGGCTTCCTCGGCAAAGATGCCGGGGGCCGTCGCGTTGATGGCAAATGCCAGGTCTTCCTCGGTTTCCGCCTGGTCCACCGCCGTGTGCGCGGCGGCGTTGATGATCAGGGTGGGGCGCAGCGTGCGCACCACCTCGCGGATGCCCTCGGGCTGCGCCAGGTCCAACTGGTCGCGGCCCAACACATGCAGCTCGCCAAGCTGGCCAAGGCGTTGCTGCAGTTCGCGCGACACCTGGCCGAACTGGCCGCTGATGAGGATCTTCTGGCTCATGGGAACAGGTCAGCCTCTTCTAGAGATTTGCCTTGCTGATCCTTCGCCGACAACTGGGGCGCATCCTGCAGCTCCCAGTTGATGTTCAGTGTCGCGTCGTCCCAGCGGATGCAGCGCTCGGCGGAAGGGGTGTAGTAGTCGGTGGTCTTGTACAGGAACTCAGCATAGTCGCTGAGCACCACAAAGCCATGGGCAAAGCCCTTTGGCACCCACAATTGACGGTTGTTCTGCGCGCTCAGCCGCACGCCTACCCACTTGCCGAAAGTTGGCGAGCTGCGGCGGATATCGACGGCGATGTCCAGGACTTCGCCAGCGGTCACGCGCACCAGCTTGCCCTGGGCATTTTCGATCTGGTAGTGCAGGCCGCGCAGCACGCCTTTCTGCGAGCGTGAATGGTTGTCCTGGACGAAGGCGTCGGTGATGCCGGTAGCCTGTTCGAAAGCCTTGGCGTTGAAGCTCTCGTAGAAGAAGCCACGTTCGTCACCAAATACCTTGGGCTCGATGATGAGCACTTCGGGTAGTTCGCTGGCGATCACATTCATCTGGTTTCCCCCGCGATACTGAACAGGTACTGGCCATAGCCTGTCTTGCCGAACGCCTTGGCGCGCACCAGCAGTTGTTCACGGTCGATCCAGCCGTTCTGGTAGGCGATCTCTTCCAGGCAGGCGACTTTCAGGCCCTGACGGTGCTCGATGGTCTGCACGTACTGGGAGGCTTCGATCAGGCTGTCATGGGTGCCGGTATCGAGCCAGGCGAAACCGCGGCCGAAACGTTCGACGCGCAGGTCGCCGCGTTCCAGATAGGCGTTGTTGACGTCGGTGATTTCGTACTCGCCGCGCGGCGATGGCTTGACGTCCCTGGCGATCTTCACCACGTCATTGTCGTAGAAATACAGGCCGGTGACCGCGTAGCTGGACTTGGGCTCGGTGGGTTTCTCTTCGATGGACAGGGCCTTGCCGTCCTCGTCGAAGTCGATCACGCCGAAGCGCTCCGGGTCTTTGACCCAGTAGCCGAACACGGTGGCGCCCTTGGGCTGGCTGGCGGCACGTTGCAGCTGTTCGCTGAAGTGCTGGCCGTGGAAGATGTTGTCGCCCAGGATCAGGCACACCGGGTCGTCGCCGATGAACTCCTCGCCGATCAGGAACGCCTGGGCCAGGCCGTCCGGGGAAGGCTGCTCGGCATAGCTGATGTTGACCCCGAACTGGCTGCCGTCGCCCAGCAACTGACGGTACTGAGGCAGGTCGGCCGGGGTGGAGATCAGCAGGATTTCACGGATGCCCGCCAGCATCAGCACCGAGATCGGGTAGTAGATCATCGGCTTGTCGTAGATAGGCAGCAGCTGCTTGGAAACCCCCAGGGTGATGGGGTGCAGACGGGTGCCGGAACCGCCGGCCAGTACAATGCCCTTGCTCATGCAATCAGATCCTTTGGTTCGCTATTGCCCAGGCGTTCGCCCTGATAACTGCCGTCTTGTACGCGGCCACACCACTCCTGGTTGTCCAGGTACCACTGAACGGTCTTGCGCAGGCCGCTCTGGAAGGTTTCCGCCGGTACCCAGCCCAGTTCACGTTCGATCTTGCTGGCGTCGATGGCGTAGCGCAGGTCGTGGCCCGGGCGGTCCTTGACGAAAGTGATCAGGTCGGCGTACTGGCTGATGCCAGCCGGGTGCTGGGGAGCGAGCTCATCCAGCAGGGTGCAGATGCTGCGCACCACTTCGATGTTCTGCTGCTCGTTGTGGCCGCCGATGTTGTAGGTCTCGCCCACCTTGCCTTCGGTCACTACCTTGAACAGGGCGCGGGCGTGGTCTTCCACGAACAGCCAGTCGCGCACCTGCTTGCCGTCGCCATACACCGGCAGCGGCTTGCCTTTCAGGGCATTGAGGATCACCAGCGGGATGAGCTTCTCCGGGAAGTGGAACGGCCCGTAGTTGTTCGAGCAGTTGGTGATCAGCACCGGCAGCCCGTAGGTACGCTGCCAGGCGCGGACCAGGTGGTCGGAGGCCGCCTTGCTGGCCGAATAGGGCGAGCTGGGGGCGTACGGGGTGGTTTCGGTGAACAGGTCATCCACGCCGTGCAGGTCGCCATACACTTCGTCGGTGGAAATGTGGTGGAAGCGGAAGGCTTCCTTTTCCGCCGCGGGCAGCTTGGCCCAGTAGGCGCGCGTGGCCTCCAGCAGGCTGTAGGTGCCGACGATGTTGGTCTGGATGAAATCCGACGGGCCATCGATGGAGCGGTCCACATGGGACTCGGCCGCCAGGTGCATGATGGCATGGGGCTCGAAACGGGCCAGTACCGCGCTCACCGTGGCCTGGTCGACGATGTCGGCCTGGACAAATTCGTAACGGCTGTTGCTGGCAATGCTGGTCAGGGACTCAAGATTGCCGGCGTAGGTCAGCTTGTCGAGGTTAAGCACCTCATGCTCGGTATTTTCAATCAGATGGCGAACGAGGGCCGAGCCAATGAAGCCGGCACCTCCGGTGATCAGGATTCGCATGTCGATTTGCCTTCTTCCATAAACTGACAGTGAGCGGTTGGAGCATAGCTTGTGGGTAAGTATTGCCCGGCGCAAGCTCGATTCTTTGACAAACAGTCACAAAAAACCGTGAATTGATAATTTCGGTTACAGACTTGCCTAACTTGAGGCCCAGTGGCGATATATGGCAGCTTAAAACTACAAGAGGTTGCCGCAATGTCGCTCGCCACGTTGATCCACCGGTCCGGCCGGCCCAGCCCCTGCGTGAGTACCGCCCAGGCACAGGTGCTGGTGCAGGCCCACTATGGGCTGCGCGGGGCATTGACACCCTTGGGCAGCCAGCAAGACCTCAACTTCCTGGTCGACACCCGTGATGGACGCTTCGTACTCAAGATCTGTCACGGCGATTACGCCGCCGTCGAATTGCAGGCTCAGCATGCGGCGCTCAGGCACTTGGCCGGCAAAGGGCTGGCGGTGCCGGGCGTGCGCCTGGCGTCAAACGGCCAGGACCTGTTGAGCGATAACGTCGACGGGCAGGCCATCCAGTTGCGCCTGCTCGATTATATCGAGGGTCAGCCTCTGACCCGCAGGCCTCACGTAAGTGCCCGGTTGCTGGAAAATATGGGGCGACTGTGCGCGGACGTCGATAGTGCCCTGGCCGATTTCGACCATCCCGGGCTCAACCGCGTCCTGCAGTGGGACCCGCGCCATGCCCAGGCGCTGATCACCCAACTGTTGCCCGTGTTGGCCGACACCGAACGGCGCAGCCAGGTGGCCGATGCTGCCGCCCAGGCCCTGGAGCGCTTGGCGGCCGTGGCGCAGGACCTGCCCTGCCAGGCCGTGCACCTGGATATCACCGATGACAACAGCGTATGGCATCGCGATGCCCAGCGCCGCTGGCAGCTCAGCGGCCTGATCGACTTCGGTGACCTGGTCCGCACCTGGCGCGTGGCCGACCTCAGCGTGACCTGCGCGGCAATGCTGCACCATGCCGAGGGCGACCCGTTCGCCATTTTGCCGGTGGTCAAGGCCTGCCACGCTCGCAACCCGCTGACCCAGGCTGAAGCGCTGGCGCTGTGGCCCATGGTGGTGGCGCGGGCGGCGGTGCTGGTGCTCAGCAGTGAACAGCAACTGAGCGTGGCCCCGGGCAATGCCTATATCGCCGGCAATATTGCCCATGAATGGCAGATATTCGATACGGCAACCTCCGTGCCCTTCGACCTCATGGAGGCTGCTGTCCAACAAGCCGTGGGCCAGTTCCCGCGGCCGCTGGACCTCACGCAATGCCTGCCCCTGTTGCCGAGCCTTGCAGCCAGCGCTTTTCGGACGGTGGACCTGGGCGTGCTCAGCGAGCACTTCGTCGATGGCAATTGGCAGCAGCCCGGTATCGATGAGCGCCTGCTTGGCGCCTGTGCGCAGAGCAGCTCGCTGTATGGGCAATACCGCTTGTCGCGCACGCGCATCGACTGCGCCACGGAGCCTGACACCTGCGCCCTGCATGTCGAGTTGAACGTGCCGGCCGGTGTGCCGGTACAGGCGCCATTCGCCGGTTTGCTGCGCCGCACCGCGGACGCTGGCCTGTGGTTGCAAGGCGAAGGTATCAGCCTGCACCTGTGGGGTGTGGACACCGAGCTGGCTGCGGATACCCCGCTCGCGGCCGGGCAGCATCTGGGTGCAGGCAATGGCACTCTTGTGGTGCAGTTGTGCCGTGCCGATGAGGTCAGCCCGCCACTGTTCGCCACGCCCTCACGAGCATCGGCGTGGCTGGCGCTGTGCCCGTCGCCGCGTGCGCTGCTGGGGTTCGATTGCGATGCGCCGCCGCTGGCCGACCCGCAGGCCTTGCTGGCGCGCCGCGAGGCCAGCTTTGCCCGTTCGCAGAAGCATTATTATCAGGCCCCGCCGCAGGTAGAGCGTGGCTGGCGCAACCACTTGATCGACCTCCAGGGCCGGTCCTACCTGGACATGCTCAACAACGTCGCGGTGCTGGGCCACGGCCACCCGCGCATGGCGGCCGTGGCAGCGCGCCAGTGGTCGCTGCTCAACACCAATTCGCGGTTCCATTACGCCGCCATCGCCGAATACTGCGAGCGCTTGCTGGCCTTGGCCCCGGCCGGGTTCGACCGGGTCTTCCTGGTCAATAGCGGTACCGAGGCCAATGACCTGGCCATTCGCCTGGCGTGGGCCGCCAGCGGCGGGCGCGACATGCTCAGCGTGCTCGAGGCTTACCATGGTTGGTCGGTAGCCACCGATGCTATCTCCACCTCCATCGCCGACAACCCCCAGGCCCTGAGCACGCGCCCCGACTGGGTGCACCCGGTCACGGCACCCAATAGCTACCGGGGTGCTTTCCGGGGGTCGGGCAGTACCGCGGGCTATGTGCAAAACGTCGAGCAAACCCTGGCACGCCTCACGGCGCAGCACCGCCAAGTGGCGGGCTTCATCTGTGAGCCGGTGTACGGTAACGCGGGCGGAATCGCGTTGCCGCCAGGTTACCTGCAGCAGGTGTATGCCAAGGTGCGTGCGCTGGGCGGTGTCTGCATCGCCGACGAAGTACAGGTGGGGTATGGCCGTCTCGGTGAGTATTTCTGGGGTTTCGAAGAACAAGGCGTGGTGCCCGACATCATCACCATGGCCAAGGGCATGGGCAACGGCCAGCCCCTGGGTGCGGTCATTACCCGCCGCGAGATTGCCGAGGCGCTCGAAGCCGAGGGCTACTTCTTTTCGTCGGCGGGCGGCAGCCCCGTCAGTTGCCAGATCGGCCTGGCGGTGCTGGACGTGATGGCCGAAGAGGGGTTGTGGGAGAACGCCCGCGAAGTAGGCGGGCATTTCAAGGCACGGCTGCAAGCGTTGGCAAGCCGGCACCCACTGGTGGGGGCCGTGCATGGTTCGGGCTTTTACCTGGGGGTGGAGCTGGTCCGCAACCGCGAGACCCTGGAACCCGCCACGGAAGAAACCGCCCTGCTGTGCGAGCGCCTGCGTGAGCTGGGTATCTTCATGCAGCCAACGGGGGATTACCTGAACATCCTCAAGATCAAGCCGCCCATGGTGACCACGCGCCAGAGCGTGGACTTCTTCGTCGACTGCGTGGACAAGGTCCTTTCAGAAGACCTCTGAAACAGATTATTATCGGTAATATGCACCCCTCTATAGGCGCTTTTTTGCCAGCAAGCTTTGAAGGAACAAACGCTGACTGGTAAGATTGTGCCAATATCTGTTGGTATTTTCGGCATGACTCCACTTCCAGGGCAGATAAATATCGGCTATAACGTGTTCCAGATATTTATCGGTCTTTCTTGCTGAGGAGATTGTTCATGAGCCGTATCGTCACCGTCGCCGCCACCCAGATGGCCTGTTCCTGGGATCGCCAAGCCAACCTGGCCACCGCCGAGAAGCTGGTGCGCGAAGCTGCTGCCAAGGGCGCGCAGATCATCCTGATCCAGGAACTGTTCGAAACCCCCTACTTCTGCCAGAAGCCGAACCCGGACTACCTGCAGTTGGCGACGCCTACCGAGACCAATGCGGCCATCGAGCATTTCCAGGCCATCGCCCGCGAGCTGCAGGTGGTACTGCCCATCAGCTATTTCGAACTGGCAGGGCGGGCACGCTTCAACAGCATCGCCATCATCGACGCGGATGGCCGCAACCTGGGCGTCTACCGCAAGAGCCACATCCCTGACGGCCCCGGCTACCACGAAAAGTACTACTTCAACCCGGGTGATACTGGCTTCAAGGTATGGCAGACCCGCTACGCGAAAATCGGCGTGGGTATCTGCTGGGACCAGTGGTTCCCCGAGTGCGCCCGCAGCATGGCGCTGCAAGGCGCGGAAATACTCTTCTACCCGACCGCCATCGGCAGCGAGCCCCATGACAAGAGCATCAGTTCCCGCGACCACTGGCAGCGTGTGCAGCAAGGCCACGCCGGTGCCAACCTGATGCCGCTGGTGGCCAGTAACCGCATCGGTACCGAGGCGCAGGACGGTTACGACATCACTTTTTACGGCAGTTCCTTCATTGCCAACCCGTTCGGTGAAAAGGTCCAGGAGTTGAACGAAACCCAGGAAGGCGTGCTGGTGCACAGCTTTGACCTCGACAAGCTGGAGCATGTACGCAGCGCCTGGGGCACCTTCCGTGACCGTCGCCCGAACCTGTATGGTGCACTTAAAACGCTCGATGGTTCCCTGGAGTCCTGAACAACCATGACCACTTTGACAACTACCCCGCGCGCCGACGGCTTTCACATGCCCGCCGAATGGGCTCCGCAAACCCAGGTGTGGCTGGTATGGCCAGAGCGCCCCGACAACTGGCGCCTGGGCGGCAAGCCCGTGCAGGCCGACCACGTGACATTGGCCAAGGCCATCGCGCGCTTCCAGCCGGTGACTGTCGGTGTTTCCGCCGCCCAGTACGACAACGCGCGCGCGCGCCTGGATGCCCCGAACATCCGCGTGGTGGAAATCAGCAATGACGATGCCTGGGTACGTGATACCGGCCCGACCTTCGTCATCAACGGCCAGGGCGAGGTACGTGGCGTTGACTGGGGCTTCAACGCCTGGGGCGGCTTCGATGGCGGCCTGTATGCACCGTGGAACCGTGACGAGCAACTGGCCAGCAAGGTGCTGGAAATCGAACGCTGCGCCCGCTACCACACCGAAGGCTTCGTGCTTGAAGGCGGTTCCATTCACGTCGACGGCGAAGGCACCCTGGTGACCACCGAGGAATGCCTGCTCAACCGCAACCGCAACCCGCACCTGACCCGCGAGCAGATCGAAGCGGTATTGAGCGACCACCTGGCCGTGGACAAGATCATCTGGCTGCCGGATGGCCTGTTCAACGACGAAACCGACGGCCACGTCGACAACTTCTGCTGTTACGTTCGCCCAGGCGAAGTGTTACTGGCCTGGACGGATGATTCCAATGACCCCAACTACAGCCGGTGCCGTGCGGCGTTGAATGTATTGGAGAGCACACAGGACGCTCGCGGTCGCACCATCGTGGTGCACAAGATGCCCATTCCCGGACCTTTGTATGCAACTGAAGACGAATGCGCGGGGGTCGATCTGGTAGCCGGCAGCCAGGAGCGCAACCCCTCCGTACGCCTGGCCGGTTCGTACGTGAACTTCCTCATCGTCAACGGCGGCATCATTGCCCCAAGCTTCAACGACCCGAAAGATGCCGAAGCCAAGGCAATTTTGCAGCGCATCTTCCCCGATCATGAAGTGATCATGATTCCTGGCCGCGAGATGCTCCTGGGCGGTGGCAACATTCACTGCCTGACCCAGCAGCAACCGGCGCCCACGAAGGCCTGATCCAGGAGTCAAATGAAGAACCCGTCATCTGGCGGGTTTTTTGTACCAGTTCGGACATTCTGCTATACCGTGGCACAGGTTTTGTATCGTAACCGGTGGCTTAAAGGGCGGTACGTGTCAGTCGTACTGTCATAAAGCGTGGGTAACTTTGCCGCTCACGAAACCGGGAAAACAGGTGTCTACATGAACGTAATGAGTGAGCCGGCTTCGCACCCATCCGCCGTCCCTGCCGAATCCCTGCAGCGGCTGGCGCAATGGCTGAAATGCAATGGCAGTATCAAGATCCAAGCTCCTGACCCAGTCCAGGCGCTTGCCGAGCGCTACCCCGCGGGGTTGCTCACGCAGGCTGAACTGGAAGCCTTGCTGGGTTCGTTTCACCACTAGCAGCAGCGGTCACGACGCCGCGTCCCCAGAGGCATGGAGCCTCCTTCCACCCCCCGCCAATGCCTGCGCGCTTTTTTGGTTATAAGCTGCGAACTCCTTGTAAATTGACACCTTGGCCGGGCCGCCGCTAGGATTCCGCCCAACGCCTGTGGCTATCCGCCATCTGTCCAGTATTCGATAAGGCCCGCGTTGCATTTTTGCACGCGGGCCTTTGCGTTTAACGTCGGGGAAACGGCTGGGCGGCGTCTTAACCAGCAATAAGGAAAACAAGATGTTGAATAACCGTATCGGTCTGATCGCTCTGGGCTTGATGAGCGCCACCCAAGCCTTTGCAAGCGATCAAGACGATGCCAAAGGCTTTGTCGAAGACAGCCACCTGTCGGTGCTGGCGCGCAACGCCTACATCAATCGTGATTACAAAGACGGCAACAAGGACAAGGCCGAGTGGGGCCAGGCCTTCATCGGCACCTTCACCTCCGGTTTCACTCAAGGCACTGTAGGCGTCGGTGTTGACGCCTTCGGCCTGTATGCCAAGAACCTGGACCAGAAAGCCAGCCGCAGCGGTGCCGGTGGTATCGACTTCTTCCGTCAGGGCGACGACGGCAAGCCGGCAAGCGACCTGGCTCGCGCGGGCGCGGCGGTCAAGTTCCGCTTCTCCAACACCGTGCTCAAGTACGGTGACCAGATGCCGTCGCTGCCGGTACTGAGCTACGACAACAGCCGCCTGTTGCCGGAAAGCTACACCGGTACCCTGATCACCTCGAAAGAGATCAAGGGCCTGGAACTGAACGTCGGTCACTTCACCGAAGAAGCGCAGAAGAGCGCCGAAGGTCGTGACAGCGGCGAGCTGAAAAGCCTGAATGTTTATGGCGGCAGCTACGCCTTCAACGACCAGTTCAAGGCGTCGCTGTATGGCACCACCATCGAAAACGTCGGCAAGAAGCAATACCTGGGCGCGACCTACGTATTGCCGTTGCAGAAAGACCAGTCGCTGACGTTTGATTTCAACGGTTACAAGACCGAACTGGATCAGAAGCAGGTCACCAAGGCCGAGCTCGATGGCAGCTCCAACACCATCTGGAGCCTGGCGGCCACCTACGCCGTGGGCCCGCACTCGTTCATGGTCGCGCACCAGCGCAGCACCGGCAGCACTGGTTACAACTACGGCGGCTACCAGCGCAAGGGTGGCGTGGGTGACGGTGGTACTTCCATCTACCTGACCAACTCCTACTGGTCGGACTTCAACGGTCAGGACGAGCGCTCCTGGCAGCTGGCCTACGGCCTGGACTTCGGTGCCTACGGCATCCCTGGCCTGACCTACAAGGTGGCGTACGTGCGCGGTGACAACATCACCGCAGGCGACGAAACCGGCGGTACCGAGCGCGAAATCTTCAACCAGTTCCAGTACGTGGTTCAGCAAGGCCCGGTCAAAGACCTGACCGTGCGCGTACGCAGCTCTATCCTGCGTGTGTCTGACAATGTCAGCGCTTACAACGTGAGCGGTAACGAAGTACGCGTGTTCGTCGACTACCCGATCAATATTTTCTGATCCCGTCGGCCACCGCGTGATAACAGCAAGCCCCGCTTTCAGCGGGGCTTGCTGTTTCTGGCCTCGGCCAAGGCCAGAAAGGCTTCGATATCATTGCTGCACAGGTACCGGGCCGCGGCTTTGACTTCCTCGTACGGCCAGTCCCACCAGGCGCTGGCCAGCAGGCGTTCACGCACGTCTTCCTCGAACCGCCAGCGGATGAACCGGCACGGGTTGCCGCCCACTACCGCATAAGGCGGTACATCGCGTGTGACCACAGCGCCCGCGCCAACCACGGCGCCATGGCCGATGGTCACGCCGGAAAGAATCATCACCCCACGGCAAATCCAGCAATCGCTGCCGATAACCACGTCGCCCTTGGTGGGTTTGTAATCGCCAGCGTCCTCCAGCCCATCGACGAAGGCCGGGAAGGGGAAGCAAGTGACCCAATCGGTGCGGTGGCCACCGCCCAACAGCACTGTGACCTCTTCGGCGATGGACGAGTAGGCGCCTACCGAGAACGTGGTGTCGTCGCCGAACTCGACCACCTCCGGCTTGCCGTAGCTGGCCGCGCCGATCTCATACTTCGGGTAGCGTAACTGCAACTTCGCCTGGCCGCGCTGCAGTTTTTCCAGTTTGCGCACCTGCTTGAGCTGCTTTCTTGTTCTGAGTTTTTCGAACAGGTTCATCGTTGTCTCATTCGGTGTTTCAGCGTGGTTTGCGGCGGCTCAGCAGCAAGCTCTTGAGCCGCCGCAACGTCACCGCGTTCCAGTAGCGCAGCGGAATGGAGCGCAACAGGCGCCATGCCTCTTTCTTGTCTGCCTTCACCGCGTACTTCAACGCCTTGTTGATCGTGACCGCCCGCCCCAGTGGGTAGCCCGGATGGGCCTGGAAGGGTGCCAGCGCCAGCAGGTCGGCCTCCAGCAGTGTGCGGTAGCGCCGCGAGAGATTCTGCGGATGGCGGCGGTAACGAGTCACGTGCAGGGGCAACTGGTGCACCTCGTAGCCGTGGCTGGCGACGCGCAGGGTGATCTGCAGGTCCTGAACCTTGATCGCCGGGTCGTAGAAGCCGGCTTTCTGCAGCGCGTCCATGCGGTACAGCGACACCGGTGCGCCCATCACAATGGCACCACTGACGATTTCGTCCAGCTTCAGGCGGCGCAGGCCCCGGGGCCGCTGCTGCTTGATCTCGTTGCCGTGGCGGTCCATGTAGATGATCAGCGCACCCACGCAGCCCACCTCGGGGTGCTTGTCCAGGTAGTCGGCGCGCACCCTTACCGATTCGGGCAGCATGATGTCATCCAGGTCCGGTGTGGCCACGTACACGCCACGGGCGTGGCGCAGGCCATGGTTCAGCGCGGCGCTGACGCCCTGGTTGGGCTGGCTGTAGAGCTGGAAATCGTAGGTCTGGCGCAAGGCCTGGAGCATCTCCAGGCTGGCGTCGGTGGAACCATCGTCGACGATGATGACTTCGAAATTGGGGTAGTCCTGAGCGAAAATGCTTTGCAGCGAGCTTTCCAGGTACTGCTGCGCGTTGTAGCAAGGCGCGACGATGCTGACCAGGGGGGCGTTTGGCCGGGCGGGGCTATCCTGGGCGGACGATGGTTCGGTCATGATTACCGATATTCCTTGAAGCCCGCGGCATGCGCCTTGGGGGCCAACTGGACTGTATCCATTTGAACAAGATGTTCGTGCAAGGCCTTTAGGTTGCGGCAGCCAGGTTTTGTTCCGTGAGCCTTGAGTTACTATCGGCAGCTTTCCATTACAGGACGTTACTTCTCATGTCGCGATTCCTCCCTGCCTGGGCCACCCGCCTGGCCGTTGCCACTGGCCTGCTGTTGACTGCCGCTATCAGTGTGGGCGCGCAAGACGTACCTGCCTTGAGTGCAGCGGAACAGGAAAGGGTAGACGGATTCATCAAGAATGATGGCCGAACGCAGTATCAGAATGTGGTGTTCGGGTTTGGCGTGATGCCAGGGGTGGCCGATGTGTACCAGGGCAATGGCACCGACGATGGTGTGCTCATCCCCCTGGGAGGGGACCGCGAGATGGCGGTCAACGCCAGTTACGATGCCGCGGAGCTGGGCAGCACCAAGGCGCTGATGGACAGTGAGCTATCGGACGTGGACCCCACCAGTGTGCAGCGCCAGCCCGTGGTGCTGGATTCGCAGCCTGCCGAGCAGGCGCAATGGAAGGATGGCAGTTACCTGCACCGCGCCATCGTCGAATACCGCAACACCGGGGCGGATTCCGGCATCAACTACACCTTGCGGTTGAAGACCGATGCGGCGAACCAGCAGGCCGACGAACAGGCCTTCGACGCGCTGGTGAAATCGTTCAAGCACTACCAGATCGAAGATCAGAACTGAGTGCCGACAGGCTTCAGGCGGTGTGCCTGGGGCCGCGCGGTGGCTTGGGCGCGGCCGGGTCCGCTACGGGGCGTTTACTGCTCGGTCGGCACCACTTCTACCGCGGTGATCTTCCAGGCGTCCTTATCCTTGCCCAAGGTCACGTTCAATACCTGGCTGTTGTCTTGCGTGGTGCCCAGCACCACGTTTTCCTGTGCGGTGGCGCCCTTGGTGGCGGTTTCGGTGACCTGGATGTGCGTCAGCCAGCTGTCATCAATGTCCTGGGACTTGATGAAGTAGTCCTCATCCAGCCCGTCCTCGCTCTTGGCCTGCTTGTCGATCGCCTTGATCAGGCTGTCGGCCACGTACTGCTGCATTTGCTGGGGGTTGTCATTCAGGGGCACCTTGTCGTCGTTCAGGCGCTTGAGGTACCAGGCGTAGAACGCCTGGGTGGTTTGCTGGGCGGAAGGCGCATCGGCCGCCGCGATGGAAAGATGTAAACCAGCCAGTACACACAACAGCGAAAGCAGACGCTTCATGATCAGTTACCCAATAGATGGACAAGGGTTTGACGCAGCAAGGCGCGATAGACGGCGTTCATAGTACAGAGAGCGGGCAGGGTACGACCAGTTGCACGTCCACCGCCGCGCCGGCGCCTTAGCGCAATGGGTTGCTGACCCCCTCGATCTGGCGCTTCACCTGCAGCGGGTCATCGATGCCCTTGAGCACCAGGTCACTGATCCCGCGCCCGGTGATGCGCACCGTACCGAAGCCCAGCAAGCGCCCCATCACGCTCTGGTCCAGGTCCACCGTCTCGATGGACGATAGCTTCATTTCCTCGGTGGTACGGCTGATGATGCCGCGCTTGTGGATAACCCGCTTGTTGGTCACCCCGTTTTCCTGGCAGCGCAGGCTCAGCCACTTGTAGATGGCCACTGGCGACAGAATGCCCACGGTCACCACCGCCAGCAGCACCCACAGCCACACATGTACCCAGTTCAGCCAATGCAGCTTGAACACGGCCTCGATCTGTTCGCCGGCGGAAAGGGAACTCTGGATGTAGGATTTGTTTGCCACGGGGTAGGCCTCTTGCGGTTGATGGGCGCGACTTTAGCACTCTCCCTGCACGGCAGGGGCACCACGCCCCGTCGGACAGGCGGTTGCCACCCACGAACTTGTGCCATGATGGCTACAGGCCTTTATTCAGGGTGACGAGCGTGGACGCTGACTCCGAACAGCCCCCCAAACCAGACTCGGCAGGTGACGAACGCGACGGTCTGCATGAATTGGCCCGCCGCCTTCTTCAGGCCGAGCAGCGCGAACAGGCGTTGCTGCAACAGTTGGCCGAACTGCGCGAAACCCAGAACCGCCTTGCCCTGGCCATCGACAACAGTGGCACCGGCGTGTGGGACCGCGACGTACTGAACGACACGATTCACTACTCCGCCGGCTGGAAAGCCCTGTTGGGTTACGAACCCCACGAGCTCACCCCTGAACTCAAGGACAGCTACAAGCGCGTCCACCCCGAAGACCTGCCCTTCGTGCAAGCCACCATTCAGGCGCACTTCCAGCAGCGCACCAGCGCCTACGAGGTAGAGCACCGCGTACGCTGCAAGGACGGCAGCTACAAATGGATCAACAGCCGCGGCCGGGTCGTGACCCGCGACGCCCAGGGCAACCCGCTGCGCATGATCGGCACCACCACCGACATCACCGAGCGCAAACGCCTGGAAGCCGACCTGCAGGCCCATGCCAGCATGGACTTCCTCACCCAACTGCCCAACCGTCGGCACTTCATGCAACAGCTGGGTGCCCAGCGAAGCCGGGCCTGCGTGCTGATGCTCGACCTGGACCACTTCAAGCACATCAACGACCGCTGGGGCCACGCCACCGGCGACCTGGCACTCAAGCACTTCGCTGGCATCCTCAGTGCCCAATTGCGCAAGACCGACGCGGCGGGCCGCATTGGCGGGGAGGAATTCGCCGTACTGCTGCGCGGCACCGATAGCCGCGAAGCCTGCGCCTTCGCCATGCGGTTGCAGGAAATGCTCGCGGTAACCCCGCTGATGCATGGCGGCCGGGTCATCGGCCTGACGGTCAGCATCGGCGTCAGCGACCTGCGCGAGGGTGATGACAATGCAGAGGCGGCGCTTGGCCGCAGTGACAGGGCGCTATACCGGGCGAAAGCGGGCGGCCGAAACCGCGTAGTGGCTGAGTAGGCTCGCCATCTTCTCGGTCATGTTCTTCCGGCTCGTGTTCAATGGCAGGTGGGTCGTAACGGGCTGTCGTCCAGGCGGGCGAGAGCGATACCCACGGCCTGTTCGTCGAAGATTTTGACCTTTCGGGCAGCAGCGCCGGTGCCCCCCGGCCACTTCCCTAATGCATCAAGGACATGTGGCACTGAAGGGGCAATACCTTCCTGGCTGATCAACCAATCGACTGTGGCCAACAGCTCCATGCCAAAGGGCGACTCAAACCCGTCTATCAGGCGCGCAGTGGCCTCGAGAGCCTCGGAGAATGCTTTCCCCTCTGTCTTCAAGTAGGCCTGAAGAAAGTTTTTACGTTCTTCGTCGAACCAAATTACATCGGTGATTCCAGCATCACTGATGCGCTTGTCGCAATGAAGGTAGCTGCCATCGAGATTATCGAGCAGGTGTTCCAGTCGGTTTGCATAAGGGCCGTAAATGTGGGCGACGAATTTCAGGTCCAGCGGATTTTCGGTCCCCGGAAGCCTTTCAATCATGCGCTCAAGGAACCAGGCCAGCTTCTGTATTTCCAGCAGGCTGCATTCCATCCCTAATACCCAGTAACGGCGGACCAGTTCGGCAATCAGCGCACGGGCTGGCGTCAGTTTCTCTACACCACTGCGCTTGGCGACGTTCAGGTACCGGCTAGTGGGTTCGAACACCAGGATGTCTGCTTCGAGACCGTCCATGGCAGCGACAATTTCCTTGCGAACATCCGCCCATTCCAGGCCGCCGTTTCCTGCACCGAGTGGGGGGATAGCAATAGACTTGACGTCGTTCGCTAGGATGAACCGACGCAGATCCTGCAAACCCTCAGTGATCCATGCCATCTGTGATGGAGATCGCCAGTGGCGCTTGGTAGGGAAATTCACTAGCCAGCGTGGCCCATCAAGTTCGGCAACGTCGGTGACGAACACTTTTCCCGTCTCCACAGCCCCCGCCTTGCAGGCGGCAGCATAGAGTCGATAGTTCTGCGCGAACCTTTCCTTGAACATCAATGCAATGCCTTTGCCCATTACACCAACGGTGTTCACGGTATTGACCAGCGCTTCGGCCTTCGCCTCAAGGAGGTTGCCTTGGGTAAACCTGATCATCAGAAATACCATCCAGGACGTACATGCACAGGCAAGGTCAGGCCGCGAGCCGTCAGCTCGAGCTCTATGGAAGTTTTCATTGCCTCGGTGTAGCACATGATGCCGAGAAGCCCTGCCATGGGGAGATGCTGGTGTATGAGCGCTTCAGCCTGGTACCGTTCCATCTTCTTTGGGTCGTCCGGGTCCCGCTTGAAATCGCGACGCTGCAGGATTACCCAGTCGATCTGGTCCAGGCTGGAAAGGTCAGTGTAGTAAGACGTCCAATCCGGGTAAGCGTGAGCATTGGTAAAAACGAAGGGAAGGCCAAGGCTGCTGATCAAGTGGAGGCTAGAGACAAGCACCACGATCTCTTCGTTACCGCGTTTTTGCACGCTTCGGCCAGAGTGAATGTTCTTCATCATCACAGAGAAGGGGGTGAAATAGAAGGGTACGTAGTCAGACAGCACGCCGCCCGGATGAACGGGGACACAGCGGGTTCGGCGTTTGTCGATGAGTTCGGCATTGCCAATATTTACGTATGCGGGCGCCTTGCGTTCGGAGTTTTCGCAATGCAGGCCATGGTCCAGAATCCAAGGCAGGTTGTCACGGTGGACGACTCGCCAAATCAGGGCTTTATCCGGGTTCAGGCGGCCATAGATCATACGTTTGGAAACATTCGAGGGTTCACGCTGATAGGGACAGTTTTTCCAACTGAGCGCATTGTATCCATACACACCCTCTCAAGCTCGGTATCGCGGACGTAAATCCGTGAGAAATTGTCAGCAGCGACTACGCCAGGTGACAGACATTCGGCCATACAGGTGCTTTTGCATGCTCTATCGGAGTAGTCGCGGCTGTTCATCAGCGTCCAGTCGATTACCTCGAGCCCTTGCGCGTAGTCGTACAGTTGTATGGCATCGTTGGCCAAGGGGTGGCGGGGGATGATCTTCCAGCCATTTTGCTCGGCGTGCGAGCGATAGACCGAAATGAGGATGAACTTTGATTCAGGGCGGCGGCGCTGGACGCTTCCATCGAACGGGTTTGCGCTGAACCAGTGAAATGGAACGTAGTTTTCCAACTCTAGCGCCTGCCGTTTCCGCAATATTTCGGCATCGGCTACGTCCGTAAATTGCTTGAGCTGGGATCGCGGTTTGAGTCCGATCTGCAGTATGGAGCTCAAATTTTCCAGTGCGGCTAGGTGGTATAGCTGTTTCTGGGCCTTGATATCAGTATCCGGCATATACGTCTCCTGACAGATGATGGAAAAAATCCAATTAGCGGTAATACTGATAGGCCATCATTGGGCGATCGTCCAGCGCCGGCGTTCTGCAGGCGCACCCACCTGCACCATTCGTTGGGAAATTTCCTACAGCTTTTCCTTTCTCCCCTGCAGAACATGTTCGCGCGGCTTTCTCCGCGCAGGCACTGCTCAACCGAGTTCAGTGCGACACCAAGCCCCGGGAGTACTGGATGAAAATCACCTTCGACTTAACCTTAATCCCTCAAGAGATCGCCGAAATCGCCCAGATCATCGGCTGCCCGACCGGAGACGTCCCCGCAGCCCTGGGCGACTACGGCAAAGCCGCACTGCGCGAATACCTGGCCATGATGCGCGGCCAGAAGGCCCTCAAGCGCGGCACCGATATCCATGAGTACCGCCTGTTCCTGCTGGTGGAAACCGTCTTCGCCGGCCATATTCCTGACGAGCAGACCATCAGCAAGATCTTCCAGACCACCGCCACCGAAAGCCGCGGCCTGCTGCGGTCCATCATCTCCAAATACCAATACCTGCTGCGCGACGCCATCGACCAGACCCTCAAGGACGTGCTCGAAGGCGCCACCGCCGAAGCCGTCACCGGCCCCTTCCTGGTAACCATGAACAGCGTCAACGTCATCGAAGAGCTGAACAAGAAACTCGCGGCCATCGACGGCACACTCCCCTCCATCGCCAAAAAGCGCGGCAGCGTCGCCACCTACGAAATTCTCAAGTCCTCCTATGACCACCTGTGCACCCAACTGGGAGCAACGCCAGTGGCGTACGTGCCGTGATGGGGGACGCGATATCGGCAGCTAGCCTGCTGATGGCCGTCGTAGCGATTCTCTACGGCGCCTGGTACCAGGAAATCAGCTGTGCCACTCGGGTTACCGTGCCGTTGCATGACAGGTACAAGGAATTGGCCATTGTGCAGCCAGCCTTGTTCGCCCGTTGCCTGCCGCTGGCCTGCATGGCCACCTTGGTGGTCCTGGTGTTTCTACCGGTGATGGTCGGCGTCATATGGCACGCCGTGACCGTGCTGCACGACGCGGGGCTTCAGGCCTACAGCCTGTATAACCCCGCGCGCACCGCCTTCTGCCTGGTGGTAATGGTGGCAGGCGCCATGGCCGCGCACCTGTGGCGCATGACCGCGAAGCTAGTGGGCCTGTGGCGCAAGCTGAAGGCATGAACACGCCTACGCGCAGAGCTGCATTTTCAGATGTTTCCTACAGCGATTCGTCGCGCCCTGCTCGACCATGGTTGTCGCGGGCCCAGAAGCCTGGGCTCGCGCAGCAAGCCATGGCCCACACGGGAAATATGAATGCCCAACGCTTCCAACCTTGCCTTGACCGCGCAAGAGCAGACCAGCGCCGCCAATGGCGAAACCGTCCAACCCCATGCAAGGAGGTCACCCCATGATGGTCGATGACCTGCCGGCGGCGAACCTGCTGATGGCGCTGGTGGCAGTTCTCTACGGGTTCTGGTCCCAGGGCATCAGCAGAGCGACCCGGGTCGCGGTACCGGTGCTCGACAAGAAACAGGCATTGGCCAAGGTAGACCGGGTCTTGTTCACCCGTTGCCTGCCACTGGCGTGCATGGCCGCGATAGTCTTCCTGCCGCACATGGTGGACATGCTCTGGAGCGGTGCCAAGGCACTGCAGCAGACAGGGCTTGCGGCCTACGCCCCGCTGGACTCGGCGCGTACCGCCTTCAGCCTGGTCGTGCTGGTGGGCGTCGCCATTGCCTGGCACCTGTGGCGAATGGCCTGGGCGCTGATCCGCCTGCGGCGGAGGCTGAAAGCGTAACCACAACCCGGCGCCCGCAAAAACCGTTGTGGATAAATGCCGCCTTGTAGGACCGGGCGCAAGCTCGGGAAGCAGACGGCACGGTGTCCCAGCTATCCTGCCAAGCTTCACCTAACCCTCAGCAGGGGACCTGGCCGGGCCTCAGGCGCCGTGGTATCTGATTTAAACCATCACCAGCTCAAGCCATGTCCCATGGCGGCCCACCGCAAGGCAATTGTGGGAGCCGCCTTGCCAGCGGGCTTTCTGATGCCACCCCAGGCTCGCGAAAAGTTTTCCACAGGCGGTTTGCATGGGGTTTATCAGCGTGCCAAATCTATCGTGGATGTCATTTCTGCGCGCTTTCCCTCAAGAAATGGATGCGCTAAATTTATCAAAAAACCTATCAACATCAGCGAGTTATACATGTGGATAAGTGATTTTTATGCCCGTAACCAAAGGAAAAGGTCCTGTTGGTAAAAATATCCACAGAGCATCTAAAAATGTTTTCCACAAGCGTTCTCCCCGATGCTGGCAGGCGCTCAACGTCCAGCTTTCCCTACATTCCAGTGATGACCACTAGCTGAGTACACGAGACAACTCCCCTGTGGATAACTCCAGCCGCTCCCTCAGCGGGTCCAGCAAACACTTAACCTGATCAGCATCCAGCTTCTCCGTATGTCCCGCATCCAGAAGCTGCGCAACCAGGTTGAAAGCGCTATTCAGATCGCAGACCTGACGTAGCGCTGGCTCCACGAACGTCATGTCGAAGGCAAGGGTGTGCAGCTCTGAAAGAAGGTTTTCGGTCTCGGCGTCGGGCTCGGGAAAGCTCGCGTGGATGAGGTCGCCGAGTGAGTCGGTGATGGTGGCGAGGCGGGACTGGGCAGACATTCTGAAGCTCCTTGGTAGGGCTGACGGGAGGAGCAGCCAGTCTAGAGAGCGGGGGGTTGAGATGTACTAAGACTTGCTTAGTCAGGCAAGGCACGCCAAAGAAAGAGTACGCGGCACCGCCTCCCGCCCGCTGCGGTAACGATTGACGCTGGCCACTGACGAAGGTCAGGTCCAGGACGGCGCATGGGTGCCTGTACAGCCCGCAGGCGGGGACGTTTCATCGGCGTCGACATGTGCAGCACCGTTAGCCCTGTGAACAGGCTTGCCCAAACGTAGTTTTTACTTCAATGTAACGACAATCGTCATTACAACGAGGTCCTTCCCATGGCATCTATCAATATCCGTATCGACGACGACCTGAAAGCGCGTGCTTACCAACAGTTGGAGAAACTCGGCGTCACCCCTTCTGAACTGATGCGCCAAGCCTTGCAGTACGTAGCAGAGCGTGGCCAGCTACCCTTCAAGCCTGTCCTGATGACCGAGGACGATGAAGCCTTGATCGCGACAGTGCGCGAGCGGCTGGGTGATCCTCAGCGGGTCAAGGTTTCACTAGATGACCTATAGCCTCGAATTCGATGCGCGTGCGCTAAAGGAGTGGCACAAATTGGGGATGTTTTGGAATTGGGGGTCCATGGTAGCCGCTGGAACGCTGTGGCGCACCAAGAGTCGAAAAAACACACAGCTACTTAATATTTGTCGATTTTAATATTTATAATTTTGGGTTCTATTTCTAAAAATACCCTTATTGAATCATTCAAAACTTTCACGCACACAGGATTTCTGATTTCACCATATGTTTTGTAGTGCTGAGTATGTCAATTGCGAACAGCTTATTTTGAAGTGCTGCTGAAGAGTGGTTGTCGGTCAGTAATTGTCAGTCTACAGGTGTATTGAGGTGCAGCATGTTATGGCCTGCAGTCTTGCAGATGTAAAACTTGACGTCCTAGGCGTGCCCGCAGTATAGCCGAGACAATATGATCTCAATGATGTGGAGGGCGTTTTTGAGCGGTTGGGTACGAGCGTTTATTAATAGAGTGGATTTCCGCGATTTATCTCTATGATAAGATCGAGAAATCCACATTCGTTGTGAAGCTATTCAAACTCGAGAATACCTATAAACGCCTTTAACGTTCTCAGCGAGGTAGCCACCAACTGAATCTGCAGATATAAGCCCCTCAAAGATGCTTTGAGGTACGTCGAAGTATTGGTAAAGTGCGCCATTTTTAAATTCTACTTCTAAGGTTTCGCTATCTCCTTCGTAACCCACGGACTCTACGTTTGAGGATGATACTGGACTTCGTTCCATGATTGATCCTAAGATTTTATTTTGTTGATTTGGGGGTTTTGAGCTCTCCACGTTTCTACTAGCTCTTCATAGTTTGGATTGTCCTCCATTTTTATCCCCCATCCGCCGGGGGAAAGCGATTCATCCATAGGTAACTCATCGTAAATAATTGGATCTTGGCTGTCAGGTCTGCGGTTCTTTGGCGGAGCCGTAATAGAGGTTCTCATGGGGAGCTTTACCGCTTCGCCTAGAATAATAGCCTCCCCTGTCCTCAAGATAGGGAGCATATTGGTTAACCCATCCAAGTTATCTGAAAGCGCAGAAGTTATGTGCGCTCGGTCAGTTGCATTTGTCAACCGTAGGGCGAAAAAAGTACCGCACTGAGAGAGGATTGTAGGCGCGATTTCAGACGGTCTTTGACTGACAATCATTGCACCTATACCATATTTTCGACCCTCTTTAACTATACGTTGTACAATTTTAGAAGCCATGCCGTTAAAACTATCATTGAGATAGATATGCGCTTCTTCCATAACAATTAGCAGAGGACGATGCCTGCCGCCCTGAGAAAGATGTCTTGCCCAAAAAATAGCTTCATATAAAACGCGGAGAACAGCTCCTATAGTGGTCTGCAATATGTCAGGAGGGACACCTGATAAATCCAATATCGAAATAGGCTTTTGGCCAATCCAACTCTCAAGTAATTTGTCGAGATCGGAAATTACTGCGCCGTCCTCTTCAGGCGTCCAATCACCGGGGCGGAATATAAAGTCATATCGAGGTATTCTAAGCTTAGTTCCTAAAAGTAAAACATTTTTACCAATGCTCAGTGATCCTGGTAAGTAATTGATTTTTTCCTCACCAGCTTCGGTGACAACGTTTTTGAAAATAGGGGGTATCCCGGCAGCAGGGTTACCTTTTAATTCGTTGCCGGCTGAGTCTAGTTCGTAGGCGAGGTTATCCATGGGCTTGCCCGGCCGGCCTTTGTAGTAAGTTGCAAAGGTTTCGATGAATAGGTCGTACCACAAATGGTGGATGCTAAAAGGAATAGGAGAATCTACGCTAACCGAGTCAAGAGTAGCACCCGTTCTCGGATATCTGGAAATTGATTCGCATTTTAGTTTGTGCACTCGCTCCATAACAAGATTTTTTTCTTTCTCGTTATTAAATTCACCAAAGCTAATCTCGCAAAGTTCATCAAAGTTTAATGCCCAGAATGGAATCCTCAATTCACACTCTGCCAATTTCGGTGACTTGGATGAATTGATTCTGAAGAGATCTGCCTTGTCTTTAAGAGCAGACCCATACTCTCCATGTAAGTCCAGCATAATAATGCGTGAGGAAGGATACTTTTCATGGTCGGATAGCGCATTCATGATGCTCGCTACGGTAGTAGATTTACCAGACCCTGTCGTGCCGACGATTGCGGAGTGGCGAGTGATAATTTTGTTGATGTCAATTAGAGCAGGTATAGATTCCGCATTTGAGATATGACCCAACTTTACGAAGTACGGCCGATCTGGACGGCCATAAATAGTTTTCAGTTCCTTCTCAGATACTAAGTGAACCTCATCCCCAATAGTAGGATATTGGGATAGTCCTCTTTGAAATGAACCATTACGTTGCCCCTCACCAACAAGTTGAATTCTCATCCATCTGTTGTTTTGGTCCTCGGCGCTAGTTTTGTTTTCCGGCACAGCGCTTGCCCCTACCTGACTGACGATCCCAAATAGGTCAGAAAAACCTATGGGTATTCTAACAAAACTACCGATTTGCCCAACCCGATAACCTTGGCCGTCGATGTAGATAAAACCTGTCAGTGACTGCTTGGATAGTGAAATACTTACGGTGGTTCCGTTTACATCTTGTACATCGCCTAGATAAGTTTCTTTACTTGCCATCATCTTTCCCCTGCTGCAGAGCCGATTATTCTCTTTAGGAAGTTGGTGAAGGTGGCAAAATCACCAAGTTTAACAAAGCTTTGTGTCTTTGTTGGTAAGTCATCATTTTTGACAGTATCAATAAATTTTCTAATATCTAAATCGGCGTCTTCACTTCCAGGAAATAGGTGCCAGTGCCCTAGGTTTGTACCAATAATAGCCTTGTCGAAGGTCCAGATATTTAGATTGTGCTGGTTTTTTGCAAGCCGATACGCTTCAGGATATTTTTCTTTGGGGGGCTGATCAGAAATTTTATCTTCAAAATCCCCAAACATTAGGCCTAGCACCATTGCTGTAGGGTTTGCTTTCAATGCGTTCAGGATAGTGTCATTCAAGTGCCCGTCATTAAACGAATAGCCTGACATTATGAGTAGTGAGGACTTTCTTCGAATAAATCTGTTGAGTTGATCTATAAGTGCAAGATACGGCATTTTCCGGCTTTCTTCATACTTTAGGTGCGAAGGGTAAATCAGATGTGATGCATCTTCTTTTATCTCTGAAGACCGATAAACCCTCTTTTGGCCAAGTGTATCCTCTTTATACCAGTTGATAGAACCATGGATTTTCCAGAGCCTAGACCAATGAGTTGGTATCATGTTGTCTTCCAGTGCACGCAAATCAAAGAAAGATCTGCGTGCACCTACGAACCCATCGAAATACTCGACTTCAAGATCCTCAAGGGATTGCTCCATAAGCAAGTCGTAATTGGTGGTAAAGATTTCGATTGGGGTTTTCCTGTCTATGGATCGTATCCATTTGCACAGGTGGTGATATGGGGTATCTTGAGTTGGGAGTAGTACATCAATTTTTTTGACGATAATTTTACAAATTTTCTTTTCGAGGTCTAAAAGATTTTCCTCAGTTAGGCCTCTAACTTCTCCGCCCTTGGATACAGATAGAAGACTCCTCAAGAAGCTTAATGTGTCCTCTATGTTTTCAGGGTTTCTTTCTGCCTTGATTAACTCTGCTAAAAGAGTTTGATAACTGTAGTCTTCAGTTAACTGGCTGTTAATGAATTTTGTGAGGTTTGCCACGTCCGGTATTAGTGGCCATTCATTTTCCGGCATGCGTACTGAGAGGGGGCACCCTGCAGATAAAAAAATCCAATAGATTCGTTATCTTGTGATAAAGATTGACGCAGGTACTTTAAATGTCTGATAGGATCGTGAACGCCTTCCATGTGAGCCGCCTCTCTCTGATCTAGGTGTTTTAACTGGTTGCCTTTCAGAGGGGCGTAACATTGGCTTCCCGCCTGAAAACTCCCTGCATGGCTTGAACCTAGCAGCCAATCAAAGCTGAAACAAGTGGTTTCATGGCGCTATGCTATCTCGAGCGACACACAATTCAGGTCTCAGTGCGCTATCTGGTAGGCGTGTGAGCACTTTGAGCGATTTGTGGCAACGCTGCCCTTTTGGAAACACAGAGAGCATTACCTTCGTAAGTGTACGGGGAATACGCCTTGCGTAGGTCAGCTAAGCATCCACTGATGCGGCAGCAGTTGCTCGATCTCGCTGGCTTTCCGCGTCGGCAACCGCATCAGAACATCCTTGAGATACGCATACGGATCATGCCCGTTCATGCGCGCCGACTGGATCAGGCTCATGATCGCCGCCGCCGTTTACCGCTGCGCAGCGATCCAGCGAAGAGCCAGTTCGATCTACCGAGCGCCCACGGCCTGATCTGGTTTTCCACGGCATTGTTATCAATGGGCACAGCACCATCATCCAGGTAGCGCGTCAGCGCTACCCAGCGTTTCAAGCTGTAATCCAGTGCCTTGGCTGTGGCCGATCCCTCGGGTACAAGCGCGCGTTGAGCGATCATCCACTCATGCAACTTTTCCGCGATGGGCACCGCCATTTCCTGGCGTAATCGCCAGCGATCTTCATCGCTCATGTCCTTGGCCTGCCGTTCGACTTCGTACAAGCCGCCAATGGAGTGCAGCGCCTGTTCGGCCAACTGGCTTTTGTTCGCCACATGCAGGTCGAAAAACTTGCGCCGAGCATGGGCCATGCAGCCGATTTCGGTGATGCCCTGCTCGAAGCCAGCTTTGTAGCCTGCGAAGTCATCGCACACCAGCTTGCCGTTCCAGGTGCCCAGGAAGTTGCGCGCATGTTCGCCTGCACGGCTGGGACTGAAGTCGTACACCACCGCTTTCAGTGCGCAGAACGGTGTCGTGCAGTAGGCCCAGACGTATGCTCGATGCGTTTTCTTGTCGCCCGGTGCCAACATCTGCACGGGTGTTTCATCGGCATGGACGACTTACTGGGCCAGTCGGCTTCGCGCAGTGCATCTACCAGCGGTTGCAGTTGTACGCCGGTTTGGCCGACCCACTGAGCCAGCGTCGAGCGCGGGATCGCCAGGCCGGCACGGCCAAAGATCTTTTCCTGCCGGTACAGCGGAAGATGGTCGGCGAACTTGGCCACCATCACGTGGGCCAACAAGCCGGCAGTGGGGATGCCCTTGTCGATCACCTGTGCCGGTACCGGCGCTTGAGTCATTGTTTCGCACTGACGGCAGGCCCATTTGCCACGTACATGTTGCTCAACAGTGAACACGCCCGGCGTGTAATCCAGCTTCTCACTGACGTCTTCGCCGATGCGCTGAAGTTGGCAGCCGCAGGAGCACTGAGTGCTCTCTGGCTCGTGATGAATCACGGTACGAGGAAACTGCGGTGGCAACGCTGCAGGCTTGGGTTGTTGGCGTGGCTCGTCCAGTACCGGGCCGGGACGAAGTGCTTTCAACTCGGCATCAATGGCTTCGAGATCGGTGCTGAGCAAGTCATCCAGCAAACTGCCTTGCGCCGGGCTGATCTGCTCACTGCGCTTGGCAAACTTGTGGCGTTTAAGGATGGCGATCTCGTGAGAGAGCTGCTCGATGACGGTCTTGTCACGGCGGCTCTCTCGGCCCATGGTGTCGACTTTTGACAACAACTGCGCCGCGAGTGCGCGCAGTTGATCGGACGTCATTTGGTCGAGATTGGGCGAGGAGGTCATGCCGTGGATTTTACCAAAGCCGCCCACCCGACACAGCTAAAAGACCCGATTCAGAGCAACGTAATTACGCCGTTAGCACCGACCCGCTGCCAAGGCAGGCCCAGCAACAGCGCCTGAAGTTGCTCTGCGTCGAGTTCAACTTCGTGGCCTCGATGCGTGCCGGGCCAATGAAACTAACCTTGGTTCAGGCGGCGCGCTGCCAGCCAGATACCCACGCCATCGTGCACCAGTACTTTCATCCGATTGGCGCGGCGATTGGCGAACAGATAAGCGCAGTGCGGCTTGGCCGCACCGAACACCGCGACCACGCGGGCCAGCGCTGTGTCTGTGCCGGCGCGCATGTCCATTGGTTCGGTGGCAAGCCAGATGGTGTCGATGCGGATCATTGCGAAAGGCTGCGGATGAAGCGTGCGCAGCCACCCGGGTCGGAGACGGGCCATTTGACCGTGATGGTTTGAGCGCCCAGCGGCAATGCGATCACCACCGCCTCGTCAGCATGCCGCTTGGGCATGGTTTGCAGTGGTACGAATGCCGGAAGTGGCGTAACCGCCTTGTCGCGGTATATCGGCAGCCACTTGCGGATGACGTTGGCGTTGATACCGTGGCTGATGGCGACACTGGAAATTGAGGCTCCGGGTTGCAGGCATTCCTGCACGAACTGGGCTTTGAAGGGCTTCGTGTAAGAGCTTCGTTGGCGCATGGAAATCCTGGCGATAAGGGTAATCGCGTCCGCTAAAAAATAGACGGACACCATCGTCCTTAATGCTGGAGTTCGGTAGGTGTGTTCACCGGGAGCTTACGAAGCTCGTAGGGTGTGGTTGCCCAAAGTTAGTGTTCCTCCTAGCTCATGTCAAAGTATTCGTGCAGTTCCATTTCAGCACCTTCGCGCCAGTCCTCGACAAAAAGGCTGGTTAGATTCGTCCCTGCAGACCGGGGAGCTTGAGGGCAATGCCAGTCTCAGAGCGCAGACAACCTCAGGTGCCTTTCAATTTTGAGAGGCACACGCCATGCGCCGCGTCGTACCAGAGCACTCGCATCACGTTGCGTTCGCGGATGCAGAAAACTCGCTTTGGTCCTGTTATGCGGAAGGACATCAATTCATCCACGTCGTCTTGCTGGATATGCTCCAGACGTCGTTGAGCCTCGCGAGAAAGTGAGCTAATGGCTATGGGATGCGATCCGCTCATTTGCAGCTGCTTTTGATCCATGCCTTCAAAACAATGGAGGCGCTCCATCACATCCTTGTATTCGGCGGGATCGTCCAGGGAGGTCCACGCGAAAGGTCCATCTTTGTCTATGCCGCCGAACCGCCAGGAGAAATAGTGGGTGGGCTGGGCGTCTTTGGAGTGCGGCTGCTTCACCGGCCTGTCGGAAGCAAGTGCGGCTCTATGCTTGGCGACCTTCGGCTGTCCTTTAGCCATGGTTTCCTCACAGTGTGCTGTAGTACTCGGCCATGGCGGGGAGAGTTATGATCGTTGTTCCGCGAGCTCCATCGGGCAGGCCAGCCTTTTGACGCGCCAATTTCCACGGATCTTCGGCGTGGGTCAGATCGCTGAGCCATTGTGAATGCTTGTCGCCGTAGTGGTTCAGAACGGCCTCCACTGTTTCGACTTGCTCACTGCTCAGTGCTGCTGGGTCACCTGCGATCTGCCCCGAGGAGACGCTATAAAGGCCTTTATGGGCGGCATAGAGCTCGGGAACGACCGGACCATTCGCCCATGCCTGCACGTGTTCCTGAAAGAGCGGCGCTTCGTCCCAAACCAGCGACCAAGCCTGGCTGTAGTAAACGAGCTTCTGCAATTTCATCGCCGTCATCTCACCCTGCTTTTCCAGGATGAAAGCGGCGACGTCGACCGCACGAACGGGAGTTTTCTGGGCTGGCATGGAGCACCCTCACGAGTAGAGGCGCGACTATACGCTCGGAGATTTTAGCTGGAAACCTGAAAAGGCCGTGTGGTTACGTCTGGAAAATAAATAGGCACTTTGCCATCGATCACACGTTTTCTACACAAACAAAAAAGGCCCACCTTTCGGTGAGCCTTCTTCGATACTGCGTATGGTGCCGGCACCAGGAATCGAACCCGGGACCTACTGATTACAAGTCAGTTGCTCTACCATCTGAGCTATACCGGCATCTGAGGGCGCTGATTATAGCGACTCAACGCCCCTAGGCAACCCCCAATTTGCACTATTTTATTGCCGCCACCCAACACCCATCAAAACGCTTATGCACAATCCCCCGGTGAACAGACCAAAGGCCCGCCCAAGCGGCGACGATTTTGCACCCCCCACGCAAACCCCTGTTTTTCCAACCAAATAAATGATGAACAAAAAATGACCAGCCATTAAATCGCAGTGTACCCAGCGATTTTATTAGCTTGCTGGGCATTCTGCCCACAGAGTTATCCACAGGCTGTGTTGCTGTCCTGAAACGGTTTGGCGCGTTCTGCCAGCACCATGAGGTTGCGCGGCGTGAGGTTGGTAGTGCAGAAAAGTCCCAGTCGCACCTGGTAGCCGTTCTCTTGCAAATAAAGTGCGCGGTCCAGCACCAACCACAGCTCCAACGGGCGGCGAAACAGGTTGCGGACCAGTTCGAGGTTGCGTACCTGGGCCAGGCGCTGCCAGCCGGCCTTTTCGGCTGCCTGCCAGTCCACCTGCGCGGGCAGGGCCACTTCCTTGAGGTCGGCCAGGCCGGTGCAGTAGTCGGAAAACGGCTTTGCCAGCCAGCCGCTCGGCAACGATGGGGTGGGCAGGTATTCGTTCGAGCCTTGGGCTTCACGCTGCAGCAGGTCGAATCCCAGGCGCCAGGCCATCGACTGGTCGCGTTGGCGACGAACGCGGGCGCCGGCGGTGACGGTTTCGCTCAGCGGCAGGCCCAGGTCGTCGCGGGATAAATGCAGCGCGCTGGCGGCGGCTGTACGGGAGAGTGGCTGGTAGTGCTCGGTGGCCATGCGGTTGTAGCAGCAGGGGGCGATGGCCAGTTGTGGGTAGGCTGCGGCGGTGGCGCGCTGTAGCAGCCTTGTATGCAGGTCGCCGCAGGCATGGAGGGCGACGGCGGCTCGGCCTTCTGGCAGGTGGCAGTTGTCAGCCATGACGTCCTGCAACTGGTGCTCGGCGCTCAAGTGGTGGTGCTGGCTGAGGGCTTGGCCGGCGGCGACCAGGTGCGGGTCGTATTCGTAGCAGGTCAGGGCCTGGCCGGGCTGTAGCAGGCGCCGGCCCAGGTGGCCTTTGCCGGCGCACCAGTCCAGCCAGCCGGACACGGGCTGCTGGAAGGTGAGGGCGTCGGCGAAGGCTTCTATCTGTTGCCATTTGCGGCCGGGTACGTCGACGTTCAGGCGGGGGCTGCAGGGGTGCAACCTGCCGGTGGGTAAGGTGTCGACGGCGCTGAGGGCGGCGGCCTGGGCGGCGATGGCCGCGTAGGGCGCGGGGGCGGCGAGCAGTTCGGGGTGGTTGTGCTCGGCTTCGGCCTGGGCGAGCGTGCGGGCGCGTAGCCAGTGGGCCAGCTCGGGGTGGCTGGTTTCCCAGGGCAGGTGCAGCTGGGTGAAGGGTTTGGGGCGCCAGAGGGCTTGGTGGGCCAGCAGGAAGGCATCCAGGGCCTGGAAATGGGTGAGCAGGTCGGCTGGGGGTCGGCTCATGGGGTGTACCCGGCTTGGGGTTGTGGCGCGCGCTGCGCGCCTTCGCAGCCTGCCGGCAGTGCCCATGGCGGGTGCCGGCAGGTTGGGGTGGGCTTAGCGGCCTTGGGTGGCGTCTACGCGCAGCCAGCGCTCCAGCAGCTTGAAGACTTGCACCAGCACGAACGATATCAGCAGGTACAGTACGCCGGCGGCGAAGAAGATTTCCACCGGCAGGTAGGTGCGGGCGATGATGGTTCGGGCCATGCCGGTCAGGTCCAGCAGGGTGACGGTGCTGGCCAGGGCGCTGGCCTTGAGCATCAGGATCACTTCGTTGCTGTACGCGGGCAGGCCGATGCGCACGGCACGCGGCAGGATGATGTACAGCAGCGCCTTGGTGCGCGACATGCCCAGCGCGCGCGCGGCCTCGATCTCGCCCTTGGGGATGGCCTGGATGGCGCCCCGCAGGATTTCCGCGATGTAGGCGGCGGTATGCAGGGTCATGGTGGCGGCGGCGCACCAGAATGGGTCGCGCAGGTAGGGCCACAGTACGCTGTGGCGTACGGCGTCGAACTGTGCGGCGCCGTAGTACACCAGGAACAGTTGCACCAGCAGCGGTGTGCCGCGGAAGAAGAAGATGTAGCCGTAGGGCAAGGCGCTGACGTACCACTTGCGCGAGCTGCGGGCGATGCCCAGCGGGATGGCCAGGATCAGCCCGGCCAGTACAGCGATGGCCACCAGCTCCAGGGTCACGGTGGCGCCCTGGGTCAGGCGCGGCAGCCATTTGAAGATGACTTCCCAATTCATTGCGCGGCCCTCGTGAAGCCGCGTGCGGCGTATTTTTCCATGAAGTGCATGCCCACCATGGCCAGTACCGTGAGGCCCAGGTACATGACGGCGGCCACCATGTAGAAGTTGAAGGCCAGCTTGGTGTCGGTGACGGCGTTCTGGGCGTTGCGCATGATCTCTTCAAGGCCGATGACGGACACCAGGGCGGTGTCTTTCATCAGGATCATGAACAGGTTGCCCAGCCCAGGCAGGGCGATGCGCCACATTTGCGGCAGGATCAACCGGGTGAAGATGCGCAGTTTCGACAGGCCCAGGGCCTGGCCGGCTTCGCGGTGGCCCTTGGGGATGGCGATGATCGCGCCGCGGAACACTTCCGTGGCGTACGAGCCAAAGCACAGGCCCAGGGCGATGACGCCAGCAGCGAAGGGGCTGAGGGTCAGGTCGGGCATGCCCAGCCAGGCGCCCAGCGCGGCCATCATGTTGACGGTGCCGAAGTACAGCAGCAGTACCCACAGCAGTTCGGGCACGCCACGCACGATGGTCGAATAGGTACCGCCCAGGGCTTGCAGGGCCTTGTAGGGCGAGGTCTTGGCCAATGCGCCGAGCAGGCCCAGGACCAGGCCCAGGCACAGGGCCGACAGCGCGAGTTTGACAGTCATCAGCGCGCCAGCCGCCAGGGCCGGGCCGAATCCGTGGAGATCAATGTTCATGGGCAGGCTTTATTGAGGGACCAGCCGCCGCGCACGGGGCGCAGCGGCGGTCGGGCAGGTCATTCGATGCTGAACGGGAAGTACTTGTCGTTGATCTTCTTGTAGGTGCCGTCGGCCTTGATTTCCTTCAGGGCGGCGTTCAGCTTCTCGCGCAGGGCGTCGCCCTTGCGCACGGCGATGCCGATCTTGTCGCTTTGCTCGACCGGGTCACCCTTGAACTCGTAGTCCTTGCCGGCCGGCGATTTCAGCCACTCGTAGTTGGCGTACTTGTCGGCCAGGATGCCGTCCAGGCGGCCCGAGGTCAGGTCCAGGTAGGCGTTTTCCTGGGTGTCGTACAGCTTGACCTGTACGCCAGGCATGTTGTCTTCCAGCCAGGTGCCCGACAGGGTCGAACGCTGGGTGCCGATGATCTTGCCGCTCAGCGCGTCCTTGTCCACCTTGAAGTCGACGTTCTTGGCGGCGATGAACTGCAGCTTGTTGGTGTAGTACGGGTCGGTGAAGTCGACGGCCTGCTTGCGCTCGTCGGTGATCGACATGGACGACACCAGGAAGTCGAATTTGCGAGCGGTCAGGGCCGGGATGATGCCGTCCCAGTCGGAGGTGACCACTTCGCACTCGACCTTCATCTTGGCGCACAGGGCCTTGCCGATGTCGGCGTCGAAGCCCACGACGTTGCCGCTGGCGTCCTTGCTGTTGAACGGAGGGTAGGCGGCTTCGATGCCCATCTTCAGGGTGTCGGCCATCACGTTGGCGCTCATCGCCAGGCTGGCGGCAACGGCCAGGATCAATTTCTTGTAGGTCTGCATGCGTGATGCTCCGTTAACGGTTGCTGGACATGAATTGTTTGCATCGTGCCGACACCGGGTTGTCGAATACTTGATCCGGTGTGCCTTGTTCTTCCACCAGGCCCTGGTGCAGGAAGACCACTTCGCTGGACACCTGGCGGGCGAAGCCCATCTCGTGGGTCACCAGCAGCATGGTACGGCCTTCTTCGGCCAGGTTGCGGATGACAGTGAGCACTTCCTGGACCATTTCCGGGTCCAGCGCCGAGGTGGGCTCGTCGAACAGAATGACTTTAGGCTGCATGGCCAGGGTGCGCGCGATGGCGGCGCGTTGCTGCTGGCCACCGGACAGCTGGTTCGGGTACACGTGGCGCTTGTCGGCGATGCCAACCTTGGCCAGCAGGGCTTCGGCCACTTCGGTGGCTTCGGCCTTGCTCTGGCCCAGTACGCGGCGCGGCGCCTCGATGATGTTGTCGAGCACGGTCATGTGGGGCCAGAGGTTGAAGTTCTGGAACACGAAACCGATTTCGCTGCGCATGCGGTTGATCTGCCGGCTGTCGGCCGCCACCAGTTCACCATTGCGCGCGGCCTTGAGCTTGAGCGCTTCGCCGGCCACGATGATCTCGCCCTGGTGCGGGTTTTCCAGCAGGTTGATGCAGCGCAGCAAGGTCGATTTGCCCGAGCCGGACGAGCCCAGGATCGAGATCACGGCGCCATCGTGCGCACTCAGGGAAACGCCCTTGAGCACTTCAAGCTGGCCGTAACGTTTGTGCAGGTTGCGGATTTCCAGCGCGGGCGTGGCCTGGGCCATGTGCGGTCCTCATCTATACGGTTGCGTTCCCGCCCCGGTGCGGTGCGCCAAACTAGCATGGCGCCGCCGTTATGGCAGTGGGCGCGGGCGCGAGGTGTCGCATGGTTGTAGCGGCGTGTCGCCGACCAGCGTCATGGGGCCCCGCGCGCAAGCGGGTGCGCGTGAAAAAAGGCGCGATGGTGCCAGTTTTGGCCGCCAATGGAAAGCAACCTTTCATTAAACCGACCGGTGTGCGCACTGCGCGCTCACGTCCGTTGGTTGCACGTTTTTGTCGCCAAACCTTGGTTACGGTTGCACCTTTGGTTGCACTGAATTTGTGCGTTGGTGTTACCAAAGTGAGTTTTTGGTGCGGCATTTCGTCCTGTTATTGTGTAGGCCGGTAACCCTTGGTTACAGATGTACTGAAATTTCAATTTGATCAAGGGCTTGACCGACAAGGCTCAAAAGGCCGTCCTAGCGCTTTGGCATCATTCCTGAAAGGTTTTGGCGCAATATTTGCGTAAAAAATCCTCAACGGCATGTTGCATTCCCACAACACGGGTAGGTGTAACGCCAAATGCTGGACCGAACGCTATTCTCTGCATAGGTAGTTTTATGAGCACTAAGCACAACCATAACGACCTTGGGTCGGGGCTCAAACAGCGTCATGTCACCATGCTGTCGATCGCAGGTGTGATCGGCGCGGGTCTGTTCGTAGGCTCCGGCCACGCCATCGCCGAAGCCGGCCCTGCCGTGCTGCTGGCCTATGCCGCCGCAGGTACTCTGGTGGTGCTGGTCATGCGCATGCTGGCCGAAATGGCCATCGCCCAGCCTGATACCGGGTCGTTCTCCACTTACGCAGACCGCGCCATCGGCCACTGGGCCGGTTTCACCATCGGCTGGCTGTACTGGTGGTTCTGGGTACTGGTTATTCCCCTGGAAGCCAACGCCGCCGCCGGCATTTTGCATGCCTGGTTCCCCGACATCGCCGTGTGGGTGTTTACCCTGGTGATTACCCTGGTGCTGACCGGTACCAACCTGCTCAACGTGAAGAACTACGGTGAATTCGAGTTCTGGTTCGCGCTGATCAAGGTCATCGCGATCGTGGGCTTCATCATTCTGGGTGCCGCCGCCGTGTTCGGTTTCGTGCCGGGCAGCCAGGTCAGCGGTGTCAGCCACATCGTCGACACCGTGGGCTTCATGCCCAATGGCCTGGGCGCCGTGGTTGCGGCCATGCTGACCACCATGTTCTCGTTCATGGGTACCGAGATCGTCACCATCGCCGCTGCCGAATCCAAGGATCCGGGCAAGCAGATCACCAAGGCCACCAACTCGGTGATCTGGCGGATCTTCCTGTTCTACCTCGTGTCGATCTTCCTGGTCGTGGCCCTGGTGCCGTGGAACAACCCTGCGCTGCCGGCCATTGGTTCGTACCAGACCGTGCTGAACCTGATCGGCGTGCCTAACGCCAAGATGATCGTTGACGTGGTGGTGCTGGTTGCCGTGACCAGCTGCCTGAACTCGGCGCTGTACACCTCTTCGCGTATGCTCTACTCCCTGAGCAAGCGTGGCGACGCACCGAAAATGGCCCAGCGCACCAGCCAGGGCGGCACGCCTTACTGGGCTGTGTTGCTGTCGACCGCCGCTGCCTTCCTGGCCGTGTTCGCCAACTACGTGGCCCCTGCGCAAGTGTTCGACTTCCTGCTGGCCAGCTCCGGCGCCATCGCGCTGCTGGTGTACCTGGTGATCGCCGTTTCGCAACTGCGCATGCGCAAGCAGCGCGAGCTGAAGGGTGAGAAGGTCGAGTTCAAGATGTGGGCTTTCCCGGTGCTGACCTGGGCCGTGATCGTGTTCATCGTTGCGGTGCTGACCGTGATGGCCATCCGTGTGGATCACCGCATCGAGATCGTCGCCACCGGCCTGCTGACCATTGCCGTGGTTGCGGCTGGCTTGCTGGTTGACCGTCGTCGCAAAGGGCAGCCGCAAGGCCGCGCTGTGCTGGGTAACTGATACCCGCCTGCCTGCCCGGTCCTGCAGTGCAGGCAGGGCAGGGCGAGCTGCATCGAGGCCGCTGTTGGCAACCACAGCGGCCTTTTTGTTCAGGAGAATTTCACCATCGGTTGTGCATACTGACGGCATTCTCCCTGAACCGTGCCCGTGCCCGATGAAACAGATCACCACCACCCTGCTCGACGAACTCACCACCCGCGCCCAGCAATCTCCCCGCCTGCGCGCCCACCACAACATGCACCCTGAGCTGTCCGACCCCACCCAGCGCCTGGCCGTGGCCATGGAGCCTGGCACCTACGTGCGCGCCCACCGCCACCCGCATACCTTCGAGCTGCTGCATTCGCTGCGTGGGCGCTTCGTGGTGCTGCATTTCAACGATGCCGGCGAGGTGACCGACCGGGTGGTGCTGGGGGAAGAGGTGAAAATGGTCGAGACCCCTGCTGGGGTGTGGCACGCGGTGCTGTCGCTCGACGAAGGCGCGGTGATCTTCGAGGTCAAGGATGGCGTGTACACGCCCATTCCAGAGGAAGACTACATGCCCTGGACCGTCGCCGAGGGCGAGCCAGGCATGGAAGCGATCATCGCCTGGTACGCCACGGCGCAGGTCGGCGAGCGCTTCCCGGGTCTGTAGGGGGCGTCAGCGCTTGATCCGCAGTGGCGAGGTGGATACCTGCACCGTCGCATCGCTGAACGGCTTGTGGGGCAGGTTGGCCAGGGCGGCCAGGAACGCCTGCGGGTCTTCGGTGGGCAGTTGGGCCAATTCGCTCTGGTCGTGCTCCCACCAGCGGCTGGCCAGCAGTTGCTCGCGCAGCGGCTCCTCGAAGCGGTAGCGAATCATTTTCGCCGGTGAGCCGGCGACGATGGTGTAGGGCGGTACATCGCGGGTCACCAGGGACTGGGCGCCGATCACCGCGCCGGTGCCGATGGTGATGCCTTCCATGATGATCACATCGCGGCCCACCCACACGTCATGGCCGAGGGTGGTGGGTTTCACGTCCCAGTGCGCATGCGGGGTCGGCATCGTCGCCGCGCGGCTTTCGATAAGCGCACCGTTGGTGGAGAGCCAGTCCATGGGGTGCTGCTTGCGGTTTTGGCCTATCACGCAGTTGGTGCCGATGGAGCAGTAGCGGCCAATGCTGCTGACGTCGCGCAGTTCGGTATTGCTGACGATATCGGTGAAGGCACCGATGCGCAGGTCCTTGGAGAACACCTTCACCGTATGCAGTTTTACATGGCGTTCCAGGGTGAGCTTCACCTTGCCGCGCAGGCCGCGGGTGCCGCAGTCGACGCGGCAGCGGTGCTGGCGCAAAGCACGTTTGAGGGTGTGGTCCAGCCACATCCGTTTCAGCATGTTCATTGTTGTATGCGTTCTGTTACTTGGCAGAGCGCGAATACTGGCGTGCCGGGGCGCACCGCGCAAGCGCTGCGGCGTGCCAGGCCAGCACGAGATCGTTCCCGCCAGGGGTATCAGGCAGCCTGGGGCTGGATGTGCAGGTTGCCGTCGATGTCCTTGACCAGGCCGCTGGCAAGGAACAGTGGTACCAGGCGCTGGTGCAGCTCTGGCTCGACGAAGCCTTTGATGGCGGCAAGGTCCAGGATCGCACCGTTGCCCAGTTCGGTCTTGGTGTACGACAGCCAGGCTTTTTTCAGTACCAGCAATACGTCGCTGCCCGCGGTCAGGGCGTAGCGGCGGTTCAGGGCTTGGCCGCCCAGGTCGAAGGTGTGCTGGAATTCATAGCCGGCTTCGTCGCCATTGCTGGTGATGCAGCGCACGCAGGTGCAGCGGCCGTCGCCGAAGGCAGCGCGCAGGTAGGCGTTGAAATCCACCACGGGTTTGAGTGACAGGCGTTTGTCGACCTCGAACAGGTCCCCGGTCATTTTTTCCTGTGTGCTCATTGTCGGCTCCTCGGCAGTCAGTATTCAGCGGTGCACGATACCAGCCGAGGGGGTGCAGCGCTCGCAATCGTTAATGCAGCAGGGTGAACAGCCCCAGGCCGCCAACCTTGTAGTCCAGGTCGCGGGGGCGCTCGCCCATGGGTTTGGCGCCGCTGCCACCGACTATCTTGTAGGGCGCGACATTTTTCGCCACCAGGGTATTGGCGGTCACCACCGCGCCGTGGCCGATGCGGGTGCTGTGGGCAATCAATGCGCGGGAGGCGATCCAGGCGTAGTCGTCGATGTAGATGGGGCCCGATACCGACCAGAACTCTTTCGCCGTGAGGTCGTGGGTGCCGGCGATGATCAGTACATGGGAGGCAATGGCGACGTGATCGCCGATGATCAGACCTGCTCGCGCATCAATCTGGCAATGCCAGGCAATCACGCTGTCCTTGCCGATCACCAGGTTCTCCACGCCCAGCACTTCGGTGTTGCGCCAGATGGTCGAGCCTTTGCCGATTTTCGCGCCGCCCAGGCGCAACCAGGTCAAGCGCAGGTGGTGGCTGGGTATCTTGTTGATCACGATGTTGTAGGTCTGCTCCCAGATCCGGAGCCAACGGTCCTTGAGGGTGGGCCAGTTTTTTCCGTAGCGGGGCACCAATGTGGTTGGAATGTCGGTGCGCAGGCGTTGGTACAGGCGTTTGGCGAGCGGGTCCGGGATGGTGGTCTCGATGTTGACCGAGCAGATGCTGTAGCGTGCCTGTTCGCCTTCGCCCTCGGCAAACCAGACGTTGTTGGTCATGCCCCAGGAATACACCGCGGTCAGGTCGTCCAGGGAGGCGTTCAGCTCCACGGCCAGCGCAGGCAAGCGTTCGGGCAGGTCGGTGGAGTGAAAGATCCGATGCTTCATGCTCGGCAATCCTTGGCGGCTTCTGGGCGGCACGGGGCGAGTGATTGACGAGCACAGGCGGGCCTGTCTCGCGTTTGGTCCATCAACAGCCAGAGCAGAGCGTTTATGTGAAGGGAGGGCAGAGCCAAGCTTAGAACAGATCCGCCCATAGTGGCAGAGAGATGGCGACGAATTGCAGACAACAAAAAACCCGCACTAGGCGGGTTTCTTGATTGCTTTCAGGTGATGAAGACACCACCTGAAAACGGAAGGTGGTGCCCAGAGACGGAATCGAACCGCCGACACGGGGATTTTCAATCCCCTGCTCTACCGACTGAGCTATCTGGGCAACGGGGCGCATTAAAAGGCTTTTTCGACCTTGCGTCAAGCAAGATCGCAAAAATTTTTAATTAATTCCTTCGGTTACGTTTTCCAGCACTCATTCGCTCGGTGGCACGTAGCCTTCGGCCTGGGCGTAGTCTTCGCCGCTGAAGAACTTGTCCATCTCGCCTTGCAGGTATTTGCGGTCTTCGGCGTTCATCATGTTCAGGCGCTTTTCATTGATGAGCAGGGTCTGGTGCTTCTGCCAGTCGGCCCAGGCCTTCTGGGAAACATGTTCGAAAATGTCCTGGCCCTTGGCGCCCGGGTACGGCGGGCGCTCCAGGCCTGGCAGTTCTTCTTTGTACTTGCGGCACATCACGGTGCGGGTCATGACAACTCTCCTGCATTCAAGGCATCGGCCGCGCGTTTGAGCAGCTTCTTCACAGGGGCGGCTAGGCCCAGGCGCGGCGGGGTGGCGAGGTTATACCAGAGCCAGTCGGCCTCGGCCACGTGGTGGGCCGACTCCTTGACCGGCACCAGCCACGGCGCGATGGCCAGTTGGAAGTGGCTGAAGGTGTGGGTCAAGGGCTCCAGGGCGCGGGGGGCGTCCATGGCCAGGGCGTGCTGTTGGGCCAGGTGCTCGATGTCTTCGTAGCGGTCGAGCTCAGGCAGGCTCCACAGGCCGCCCCACAAGCCACTGGACGGGCGGCGGTACAGCAGAATGGCGCCTTCGCGGTTCACCAGCAGAGGCATCAGCGTGTGCTTGAGCGGTACCGCCTTTTTCGGCTTGGGTACCGGGTAGCGTATTTCCAGGCCGAGCATGTGTGCCTGGCAGCCCGATTCCAGCGGGCACAGCAGGCAGCTGGGCTTGGTACGGGTGCACAGGGTGGCGCCCAGGTCCATCATGGCCTGGGTGTAGTTGTTCACCCGGGTGTGGGGCGTGTAGCGCTCGGCGTTGGCCCACAGCTGTTTCGCCACCTTGGGTTCGCCGGGGTAGCCTTCCTGGGCGGTGTAGCGGGCCAGCACGCGCTTGACGTTGCCGTCCAGAATGGGCGCGCGCAGGCCCATGCTGATGCTGGCGATGGCACCGGCGGTGGAAAGGCCAATGCCTGGCAGTTCGGTAAGCTTCTCGACGTCGCGGGGGAATTCGCCGCCGTACTGCTCGACGACGATCTTCGCGGTTTTCTGCAGGTTGCGTGCACGGGTGTAGTACCCCAGCCCGGTCCACAAGTGCAGCACCTCGTCTTCCGGGGCCTCGGCCAGGGCCTGCACCGTGGGCAACGAGGCCATGAAACGGTCGAAGTAGTTGAGGACGGTGCTGACCTGGGTTTGCTGCAGCATGATCTCCGACACCCACACCCGGTAGGGGGTGATGCCCTGTTGCCAGGGCAGGTCGTGACGGCCGTTGCGGTCGAACCATTCCAGTACCGCGGTGGAAAATTGCTCTGGGTTCATCGTTTGAACAGACCTTTCAGCGTGTTTTTCAGCTCGGGGCTGACCTTGTCGCCGAATTTTTCTTCCAGTTTTTCGGTGATCCTGTCGCCGGCCACCTTGGCAGCTACCTTGCCTATGCCGTCGCGGTCGATACGGCAGGCCTTGGCCCCCAGTTCGATCGGGCCGCGGCAGCGCAGTGGCCATTCAATGCCGGCGAAACGTTCGTTGACCTGGCAGGCCGGGTCGGGCATGTCGCTCTTGTCGCCTTCGATGACCACGCCCACCTTGTAGTCCATGCCCAGCACGCGCAGGTCGATGTCGCCATCGCCGTTCACCGTCAGGCCCGGAATACGCACTTTCAGGTCTGGGTTGCTGGCGACGCCGTTGCGTACCACCACGCTGCCTTTGAGCTCCTGGAACGGCGTGTCCTTGCCGCGCGGGGTACCGCTCAGGGTTTTGCGGTTGAGGGTGGCGATGCCCTGGCACAGCTGCTGTTCCAGGTTGGCGTTGACCAGCACCCCGTCGGTCAGGTCGAAGTTGGCAGTGCCGTTGAGGCTGTCGATCAGTGCCTTCTGGCTGGCCCCGGCGCCGGTCAGGTTGCTGTTCAGGGTCATCAGGCCGCGTACCGGGGGCGCGCTGCCGTTTTTGCCCTTGATGAAATGCTCTACCGGTACCTTGTTCAGCTGGGTCTGCAGGGCCACCAGCGGTTTGTCCGGGCGCGCATCGAGGCTGCCCTTGGTGTTGAAGGTGCCGTCATAGAGGCCACCCGCCAGGGTGTCCAGGGTGATCAGGCCGTCCTGGCCCTGGGCCTTGAGAACGGCGTTGTCGATCGGCCACTGGTTGAGGGTCAGTTTGGCAAAGCTCAGGTCGGCCTGCAGGTTCAGTTTGCGCAGGCGCTCCACCGGCAGCAGGGCGTCGTTGCTCCAGGCGCCCTGGGTAGGGGCGTTGGGCAGCGGCGAGTCGCCAGCGCCGCCAATGGCAGTGGCTTCGGTGGTTTTCACCTCGGCGTCGCGGGCGGCACCGGCGCTGGATGCCTCGGCGCTTTTGGGTTTCATGTAGCGGTCGGCGTCGAAACTGTCGGCCCGCAGTTGAATGCGCAGTGCCTGTTTGGCGAAGTCGGTGATTGCCAGGTTGCCGGCAAAACTGCTGCCATCCAGTTTCACCGCCAGGTCGTTGAGTGCCAGGCTGTTGGGGGTACCTTCCAGGCGGGCGACCATTTCGAACTGGCCCAGGCTGCCGTCGGCCATGGCGGGCAGCGGCTGGTTGAGGCCGTCCATGAAGGCTCGCAGGTTCATCTGGGCGATGGACAGGCCGCCAGCGACCTTCGGCTCGGTGTTCAGGTCGCGGGCATTGAGGTCACCCAGTGCACGCAACTGGTTGAACGACAGTTTCAGGTTCTCCCAGTTGGCGACATTGGCGGCCAGGTCGACACTGAGGTTGCCCTGGGCGGCGTAGGTCACGGTCTTGCCTTGCAGCGGGTCGCCGCTGGCTTCGCCTGACAGTTTCATGTCGCTGAACTGGTAGCGCTTGAGGGCGCGCTCCATGCGCAATTCGCCATTGAGCTCGGTGCGGGCGCGCAGGTTCGGCTGGTTGGTGCCCAGGAATGCGGTGAGCTTGACCGGAATATCGATACCGTCGTGCACGGCGCCGGTGCTCAACTGGATACTTTCGGCAGTCAGCTCGCGGCCGGTCCTGGCATCGCTGAAATGCACGCTGGCGTTGTTCACGGTCAGGCTGTCGATGTCCAGCTTGACGGGGCGTTCGGCCTTGTCCGGCTTGCTGGCCGGTGCCGGCTCGGGATTGGCGATGTCAGGGGCTGTCACCTCTCCGGCGGCTGGCTCCTTGGGCAGCGGCTTGCCGATGTCTTCCCAGTTGCCATGGCCGTGCTCATCGCGGGTCAGCGTCAGGTTCAGGCCTTCGACGCGTACGTCGCTCATCTGCACCTCACGGCGCAGCAGCGGCAGCACGCGCACGGAAAGGCCCAGCATCTGCAGGTCGGCGAACGGCGTCTTGGGGTTCTGCAAGGTCGCGATGCTGGCGTCGTGCAGCTCCAGGCCCAGCCATGGGAACAGGCTCCAGCCGATGTCGCCATTGAGGGTCAGCTCGACGCGGGCCTTGTCGCGGGCCAGCTTGCGAATCTCGTCTTTGTAGTCGTTGGGATCGAAAAAGTGGGTCACGGCGAAGCCGAGCGCCACCAGGATCAGCAACAGCCCGAGAAAACACAGCCCCAGGATTTTGCCGAACGCTTTCATGGGCGAGTCCTTGTAGTGTTGGATTCAAATTCAGCCCGCGAGTATAGCGCCCCCAAGTGGCGGGTAGGGCACTCGCTGGCCAGCCAGCGGCTTCAGATCCTTGTTTCGTGATGTTTCTACCAAATGCAGATGGCGAATAGCCTTCACTGTAACCCTCGGGTGATAATCTCTGTCGTCTCGATGAGCCGATAAGCGCCATCAATGGTCGCGAAAATCACGGTGGTGCCGATAAGACGACTGAAGGCCTGCGTGCTTCAAGGTCGCGAGTAGCCAGCGGCGGCCATCGAGCAAAAAAATCCAAGGGGGAACTATAAAAATGAGTAGCACTATCACATCAGGGGGGATCGCCAGCGAACGGCCGGCCTTCTTCTCCAAGGAGCGCATCATCGCCCGGCCGGGTTTCAACCGTTGGCTGGTACCACCGGCGGCCCTGGCCATTCACCTGTGCATCGGCATGGCCTATGGGTTCTCGGTGTTCTGGCTGCCATTGTCCAAGGCCATCGGCATTACCGCGGCTACCGCCTGCCCCACTGACATGGGCTTTTTCGAGCAGATGTTCGCCACCGGCTGCGACTGGCCGATTTCCATGCTGGGCTGGATCTACACCCTGTTCTTCATTTTCCTGGGCTGCTCGGCGGCTATCTGGGGTGGCTGGCTGGAACATGCCGGGCCACGCAAGGCCGGTACCGTGTCCGCGTTATGCTGGTGCGGCGGCCTGCTGATTTCGGCGTTGGGGGTGTATACCCATCAGATCGTGCTGATGTGGCTGGGCTCGGGCGTGATCGGCGGTATCGGCCTGGGGCTGGGTTATATCTCGCCGGTGTCGACGCTGATCAAGTGGTTCCCGGACAAGCGCGGCATGGCTACCGGCATGGCGATCATGGGTTTCGGCGGCGGCGCCATGGTTGGTGCGCCGTTGGCGGCAGCGCTGATGAGCCATTTCGCCACCCCTGATAGCGTGGGGGTATGGCAAAGCTTCGTGGCCATGGCGGCGATCTACTTTGTGTTCATGCTCGGCGGCGCGTTGTCTTACCGGGTGCCACCGACCGGCTGGAAGCCCGAGGGCTGGACCCCGCCGGTGAAAAAAGCCAGCAATGCCATGATCACCCACCGCCACGTCCACGTGAGCGTGGCCTGGAAAACCCCGCAATTCGCCCTGGTGTGGCTGGTGCTGTGCCTGAACGTATCTGCCGGTATCGGCATCCTGGGCATGGCGTCGCCGCTGTTGCAGGAAGTGTTCGGCGGCAAGTTGCTGGGCGTCGACCTGACCTTCAGCCAGTTGAATGCCGCGCAGTTGGCGCAGATCGGCGCCATCGCCGCCGGGTTCACCGGCCTGCTGAGCCTGTTCAACATTGGGGGTCGGTTCTTCTGGGCGTCCTGCTCGGACATGATCGGCCGCAAGAACACCTACTTCGTGTTCTTCATTCTGGGCTGCGCGCTGTATGCACTGGTGCCGAGCCTGGGCCACCTGGGCAATGTCACCCTGTTCGTGGCGGCGTTCTGCGTGGTGCTGTCGATGTACGGTGGCGGTTTTGCCACGGTGCCTGCGTACCTCGCCGACCTGTTCGGCACGCAGATGGTCGGCGCCATCCACGGCCGCCTGCTGACGGCCTGGGCCGCAGCCGGGGTGCTGGGGCCAGTGCTGGTGAACTACCTGCGCGAGTACCAACTGAGCGTGGGCGTGCCGCGCGCCGCGGTGTACGACATCACCCTGTACATCCTCGCCGGCCTGCTGGTGCTGGGTTTTGTCTGCAACGCGCTGGTACGCCCGGTGGCCGACAAGCACTTCATGACCGAGGAGCAACTGGCTGCCGAGCAGGCGCTGGGCCATGACAAAGGGGCTGACAGCCGCACCGTGCTGGAGTGGAAAGCGGCGCCGGGCAGCAAGCCGCTGGCCCTGCTGGCCTGGCTGGTGGTGGGTATTCCACTGGCGTGGGGGGTAATCGTGACCCTGCAGAAGACCGCTGTGCTGTTCCACTGACAAGCCAGCGTCGCCTGCACGCACCCTGTGTCACACAGGGTGTGCGCAGGCACCCTCGGCCGCTGAAGTGTTCTCACCGGTCAGTTCATGTAAGCCTTTTGTTTCTGTTTGCTGCCCGCACGGCCTATAATGTCTGCCTTTTTCGCCCAATGATTTTGCGGAGCTGGTGATGGCCGAACGTAAGGCGTCCGTCGAGCGCAACACTCTGGAAACCCAGATCAAAGCCTCGATCAACCTGGATGGCACCGGAAAGGCCCGATTCGATATCGGGGTTCCCTTCCTTGAACACATGCTCGACCAGATCGCCCGTCACGGGTTGATCGACCTGGATATCGAGTGCAAGGGCGACCTGCATATCGACGACCACCATACCGTGGAAGACGTCGGCATTACCCTGGGCCAGGCGTTCAACCAGGCCATCGGCGACAAGAAAGGCATCTTCCGCTACGGCCATGCCTATGTGCCGCTGGACGAAGCCCTGTCGCGCGTGGTCATCGACTTCTCCGGCCGCCCAGGCCTGCAGATGCACGTGCCCTACACCCGCGCCAGTGTCGGCGGCTTCGACGTGGACCTGTTCCAGGAGTTCTTCCAGGGCTTCGTCAACCACGCCAACGTTACCCTGCACATCGACAACCTGCGTGGCCACAACACCCACCACCAGATCGAGACCGTGTTCAAGGCATTCGGCCGCGCCCTGCGCATGGCCATCACCCTGGATGAACGCATGGCCGGGCAGATGCCTTCCACCAAAGGTTGCCTGTAATGCAGACAGTAGCGGTTATCGACTATGGCATGGGCAACCTGCACTCGGTGGCCAAGGCCCTGGAGCATGTGGGTGCCGGCAAGGTACTGATCACCAGCGACGCCGCCGTCATCCGCGAGGCCGACCGTGTGGTGTTCCCGGGTGTGGGCGCTATTCGCGATTGCATGGCCGAGATCAAGCGCCTGGGCTTCGACAGCCTGGTGCGTGAAGTGAGCCAGGACCGCCCGTTCCTGGGCATCTGCGTAGGCATGCAGGCGCTGCTGGACCACAGCGAAGAAAACGACGGCGTGGACTGCATTGGTCTGTTCCCCGGCGACGTGAAGTTCTTCGGCAAGGACCTGCACGAAGACGGTGCGCACCTGAAAGTGCCGCACATGGGCTGGAACGAGGTCAGCCAGGCGGTGAACCACCCGCTGTGGCATGACATCCCGGACCATGCGCGTTTCTACTTCGTGCACAGCTACTACATTGCCGCCGCCAAGGCCGGCCAGGTCGTGGGCCGCGGGCACTATGGCGTCGACTTCGCCGCCGCCCTGGCCGAAGGCTCGCGCTTTGCCGTGCAGTTCCACCCGGAGAAGAGCCATACCCATGGCCTGCAACTGCTGCAGAACTTCGCCGCCTGGGATGGCCGCTGGTAATGAGCAAGAAGAAACCGCCGATCCTCACGCTCACCCCCGAGCAGGAAAGCCAGGCCACCACGAAGATCAAACGCTTCATGGAGGACCGCTTCGAGCTGGACCTGGGGTCGTTCGAGGCGGCGGAAATTCTTGAGCTGTTTACCCGTGAAATTGCTCCGCACTATTACAACAGGGCGATTTTCGATGTTCAGGCGCACCTCAAGGAGCGTTTCGAGAGCATTGAAAGCGACCTGTGGGCGCTCGAGAAAAACTGATCTCGAGCATCGCTGAAAAATCGAATTGAAGGCTTGCCAGATGCTGATTATTCCCGCTATCGATCTTAAAGACGGTGCCTGCGTACGTCTGCGCCAGGGCCGCATGGAAGATTCCACGGTGTTCTCCGATGACCCGGTGAGCATGGCTGCCAAGTGGGTGGAGGGCGGCTGCCGCCGTCTGCATCTGGTCGACCTGAACGGCGCGTTCGAAGGCCAGCCGGTCAATGGCGAAGTGGTCACCGCCATCGCCAAGCGTTACCCCAGCCTGCCGATCCAGATCGGCGGCGGCATTCGCTCGCTGGAAACCATCGAGCACTACGTCAAGGCCGGCGTCAGCTACGTCATCATCGGCACCAAGGCCGTGAAAGAGCCCGAGTTCGTCGCCGAGGCGTGCAAGGCCTTCCCGGGCAAGGTCATCGTTGGCCTGGACGCCAAGGACGGTTTCGTCGCCACCGACGGCTGGGCTGAAGTGAGCAGCGTGCAGGTCATCGACCTGGCCAAGCGTTTCGAAGCCGACGGCGTCAGCGCCATCGTCTACACCGACATCGCCAAAGACGGCATGATGCAAGGCTGCAACGTCCCGTTCACCGCTGCCCTGGCCGCGGCCACCAGGATCCCGGTCATCGCTTCCGGCGGCATCCACAACCTGGGCGACATCCAGGCCCTGCTGGACGCCAAGGCACCTGGCATCATCGGCGCCATCACTGGCCGTGCCATCTACGAAGGCACCCTTGACGTCGCCGAAGCCCAGGCTTTCTGCGATTCCTACAAAGGCTGAGGACTGACCCATGGCGCTGGCCAAACGCATCATCCCTTGCCTGGACGTGGACAACGGCCGTGTAGTGAAGGGCGTGAAGTTCGAGAACATCCGCGACGCCGGTGACCCGGTGGAAATCGCCCGTCGCTACGACGAGCAGGGCGCGGACGAGATCACCTTCCTGGACATTACCGCCAGCGTCGATGGCCGTGATACCACCCTGCATACCGTCGAGCGCATGGCCAGCCAGGTGTTTATCCCGCTGACCGTGGGCGGTGGCGTGCGCACCGTTCAGGACATCCGCAACCTGCTCAACGCTGGCGCCGACAAGGTGTCGATCAACACCGCGGCGGTGTTCAACCCCGAGTTCGTGGGCGAGGCCGCCCAGCACTTCGGTTCCCAGTGCATCGTGGTCGCCATCGACGCCAAGAAGGTCTCCGGCCCGGGCGAAACCCCGCGCTGGGAAATCTTCACCCACGGCGGCCGCAAGCCCACGGGCCTGGATGCCGTGGAGTGGGCCATGAAGATGGAGGCCCTGGGTGCTGGCGAGATCCTGCTGACCAGCATGGACCAGGACGGCATGAAGAACGGTTTCGACCTGGGCGTTACCCGGGCCATCAGCGATGCGCTGGGCATCCCGGTGATTGCCTCGGGCGGCGTCGGTAACCTGCAGCACCTGGCCGACGGCGTGCTTGAAGGCCATGCCAGCGCGGTGCTGGCTGCCAGCATCTTCCACTTCGGCGAATACACCGTGCCCGAAGCCAAGGCGTACATGGCACAGCGCGGTATCGTCGTTCGTTGACAAGGTTGTGAAGAAACAGGTGTAGGGGGTGGCTTGCCAGCAAGCCAGCCCCTACAGTCGGTAGTGCCATGGATTCGGGGCTCGACTGTCATGAAGCGTTGCGTGTTTGCCTTGTTCGCCGGTGTCTGTCTGTCGTTTGCCTTGGGTGCTCGCGCCGAAGTGCCAGCCGACTACTCCCTGGTCTTGCTTACCGAAAACTTCCCGCCTTACAACATGGCCGCCGACGGCAAGAATTTCGCCCGCGAGGAGAATATCCAGGGCATCGCCGCCGATGTGGTGCGCGAGATGTTCAAGCGCGCCGATATTCATTACAGCATGACCCTGCGTTTCCCCTGGGACCGCATCTACAAACTCGCCATGCAGAACCCCGACTATGGGGTGTTCGTCACCGCGCGCCTGCCCGAGCGTGAGCAATCGTTCAAATGGGTAGGGCCCATCGGGCCGGATGACTGGATTCTGCTCGCCCGCCCCGACAGCAAGCTCAAGCTCGACAAGCTGGAACAGGCACGGCACCTCAGGATTGGCGCCTACAAAGGCGATGCCATTGCCGAAACCCTTAGCCGCCAAGGCCTGCACCCGGTCATTGCCTTGCGTGACCAGGACAACGCCCAGAAGCTCATGGATGGCGAGATCGACGTCTGGGCCACGGGTGACCCGGCTGGCCGCTATCTCGCGCGCCTGCAGGGGGTCAGCAACCTCAAGACCGTGTTGCGCTTCAGCAGCGCCGAACTCTATCTGGCGTTGAACAAGGAGGTGCCGGACGAGGTGGTCGCCAGACTGCAGAAGGCCCTCGACCAGTTGCGCGCCGAGGGCCGTGTCGACGATATCCTCAACCGTTATCTGTAGCGACTTCCAGCAGGTCTTCCCGGGGTGGCGATGGGTCGCCGGCCAGGTCCCACACGCGAGTACACAGCTTGGCGGGTAGCAAATGGGCCGAAAGCGTGAAGTTGTAGAAAGCGTGTTTGTAGCCACTGTTGTCACTGCAGTCGGTGCTTTCAGGGGGCCCATACTTGTAGGTGTAGTGGGGGAGGGCATGGCTACGCTGGAACGCGATGTTCTGCTTGCCGTTGGGCAGAGGGGTGATGATCAGCTGGGAGCTCGGTGGCTGTGCCCCGTCGGGGAACACCTGAACCGGCAAGGTGAACACATTGCTGAGCAACGGGGCCGAAAGGCCGGCCTGAAGGTCGTCCACGCCCAGTATGCACACCATATGAATACCCGCCTCAAGCGAGGCTGGCAGGGTAACCATGGCGGTCTGCCCCGAAGCCCCTGTGCTGTAGCCTTCAGTGTTCTGGCACTGCAGTGGGTTACGTACCAGTTTGTGGTAGACATACTCGGTGTTGGTGGTGAACGGCAGCCGCCAGTCATTGTTGCGCGCGTTGGCGGCTGCCGGCAGGTAGTGCGGGTTCTGCAGCGTCAGAGCAAAGCCAGGCGCCATGTCGCACTCCGGCAGGCTGTTGTCGAACCGGCCGTTGGCGAAACAGGCCGGCAGCCGCTCGATGGAGCTGGCGTAGTTGGTATCTGCGTACCAGGTGCCTTCACCACTTTCGACCTCGCAGGGGGCATCCGTCAGGCATTGGTCCGTTTCGCGGCTACCTCGGGTGGTGGTCCCGGTAATGCCAAGAATACGGTTGTCTTCCCGGCTGAGCAGCGGGCTGCCCGAGGCGCCGGGTAACACGTCCTGGCAGCGGTTGGTGAGGTTCGCCCGCCATACATAGGGGTGCTCGGCAATGTCGGCCAGCCGTTCCACGGTGCAGGCCGAGGCGCGAAGGGTATAGCCACTGGTGGTCTCGGGGGCGCCCACGGCCAGGACCGGTATATTGGGCGTCGCCGGGCTGGCAGCCAGCCTCAGCGGCTGCACGCCGTCCTTGATGACCTGCTCCAGGCTGACGGCCAGTTCCACCACGGCCAGGTCGATGTTCTGCTGGCTGCTCCAGGCAAGTGTCTGCAGTGGGTACACCCGCCGCTGACCTGCGGTGTCCTTGAAATAATTGAACTCCACGTGCCCCTGAATGGGCAGGTCGGTGGCGATCATGCCCAGGGAGGTGTAGGTGCAATGGCCGCTGGTCAGCAGGTAAGCGGGGGCATGCACGGGGCTGTCAGGTGTACGAGTGTCCAGCAGTACCGCCGAGCAACGCCGGTTGCCCCGGCTTTCCAGGCGGCCGATCCCTGTCCAGTGGTCATAGCGGCCATCCTTGTTTTCCAGCAGCACCGAGGGGCCCAGGTTGGTCAGGCCTTCGCCGAAGTCGCCTGCATTGGCGGTAGTGGTCAGCAACAGCAGGCTGGCCAGGGTTGTCAGTGGTCTCATGGTGAAATCCTTGCGGTGGAAAAAACCGCAGTAGATCCCATGAGCGAAGGGTGTTTGAGGTAGTTAGTTGTTCTGGGAGAAGCACGAGCCTGGCCCAGTGGCTCGTGGGGCCGAGCGATGCTCGGTCCTGCAGCCGGGGGTGGATTGCGCGCGGCTGTGCTATTTCGGGGTGTAGGTGCCGTTCTTGCCATGGGCGGGCATGGCGCGGTTGGCCCGTTGGGCGATCATCTGGCGGATGGGAATCCAGTCGACGCCATTGGCCTTGAGGTTGGGCAGCTCGCGTTCCAGCATGTCCAGGGTCACCGGGTAGGGGTGGCCGATCACCACCACCGAGCCAAACTTTTTCGCATGGGCGATGGCCGTCTGCAGTTGCTTGGCGACCGCTTCAGGGGTACGCACGTCATCCAGGAACACGTCACGCGATACATGGGCCAGGCCGATGTCCTGGGCCTTGGCGGCCGCGACCGTGGCCGCGCTGGTACGGCTGTCGACGAAGAACAGGCTGCGCGCTTGCAGCTCGCCCATGAGCATGGCCATCGCCTCGGGCTGCGACGTCATCTTGCTGCCTTCGTGGTTGTTCATGCCTGCGGCGTAGGGCACGGCCTTCAGCGCCGCCTGCAGGCGCGCGCGCAGTTCATCCATGGGCAGGTCGGGGTGCCAGGCGAAGGGGCCGGTGGCGGGGTCCATGGGCATGTGCACGATCACGGTCTTGCTGGCCTTGTGCGCTTCGCGGGCGAAGTCGGCGGCATGGGGGGTATCGGGCATCACCGCCAGGGTGACCGGGCCGGGCAGCGCCAGGGCGCGACGGTCCCGGGGCAGGTTCTGCCCCAGGTCATCGATGATCAGCGTGAAGTAGGCTTTGCGCGGCTTGGCGTCACTGCTGTCCGGCGCGGCGTGGGCCAGGCCGGACAGGCAGCAGAGCAGGGCGAGCAGTACGGCGCGTAGAGGCATCACTTGTTGCGGGTGACGCTCAGGCCCTTGAGCAGCGACAGTGCCTGGCTCAACTGGAAGTCCCCATCTTGCGGGCGGGCCTTGGCCTTGCCGATCGGGTTCTTGCCAGAAGGACGATCGGCGCCACCGTTGCCGTTGCCCAGGTGGCCCTGCAGGTCGGCTTCCTTGAAGTTTTCGTCGTCCTGGTCGCGGGTCAGCTTGCCTTGGCGTACTTCCACGTCCGGAACGATGCCCTGGGCCTGGATGGAGCGGCCGTTAGGCGTGTAATACAGCGCCGTGGTGATCTTCAGCGCGCGGTCGTTGGCCAAGGGCAGCACGGTCTGCACCGAGCCCTTGCCGAAGCTGTCGGTACCCATCAGCACGCCGCGCTTGTGGTCCTGCAGGGCGCCGGCGACGATTTCCGACGCCGAGGCGCTGCCGCCGTTGATCAGCACCACCAGCGGCACACCGTCGCTTTCGTCGTGGCCGGTGGCCGAGAAGCGCAGCTCGGAGTTGGCGATGCGGCCCTTCGTGTACACGATCAGGCCGCTGCTGATGAAGTGGTCCACCACTTCGACCGCGGCTTGCAGCACGCCGCCCGGGTTGTTGCGCAGGTCCAGTACCAGGCCGTTGAGTTTCTTGCCGTTGTCCTTGCGCAGCTTGGCCAGGGCCTTGGAGACCTCTTCGCCGGTCTTGACCTGGAACTGGGTGATGCGGATGTAGCCGTAACCGTCTTCGAGCATCTGCGCCTTCACGCTCTTGACCTGCACGATGGCGCGGGCCAGGGTCACGTCAAACGGCGTGCCGCCGCTGCGCACCAGGGTCAGGGTGATCTTCTCGCCGACCTTGCCGCGCATCTTGTCCACGGCCTCGGTCATGGTCTGGCCACGGGTGGGCTGGCCGTTGATCTTGACGATCAGGTCGCCCGCCTCGATGCCCGCCTTGCTGGCCGGGGTGTCGTCGATGGGCGAGACCACCTTGATGAAACCGTCTTCCACACCTACTTCGATGCCCAGCCCGCCGAATTCGCCACTGGTGCTTTCCTGCAGCTCCTGGAAGTCTTCGGGGCCCAGGTAGGCCGAGTGCGGGTCGAGGTTGCTGAGCATGCCCTTGATGGCGTTCTCCAGCAGGGTCTTGTCGTCCACCGGCTCCACGTAGGCGGCCTTGATGCGGTCCATCACCTCGGCGAATGTGCGCAGCTCGTCGAGCGGCAGCGGTGCCTTGCTCGAGTCCACGGGCGCGGTGGCAGGCGCGGGGGCGGTCGTGGTGGTGGCGGCCAGGCGCGCGGGCTCGGCCGCACGGGCCAGGGGGGCGCCGATCACCACGGCGATCGTCAGGGCCAGCGAGGTAAGGCGGGGCAAGTGCAGCATGACGAACGAACTCCTAATCCTGGTTTTGCGCCTTTCGGGGCATCGGCGTGCCGTCGGTCACGACGGCCATAACGCCCTTGTTGTTGGTGCCCGCGTCAGCCGCGGCACCATTGTGCAGGGTCGCTGGGGCGACCTTGCTGGCGAATGGCAAAATACAGCGCCGGCGTGTCCTGCCCACCACTACTGCCTACCGTCGAGATAGCCTCGCCGGCTTTCACTACATCCCCAGCGCCCTTGAGCAGGCTCTGGTTATGCCCATACAGGCTCAGATAGCCGTCCCCATGGTCGAGAATGACCAGAAGTCCCGCGCCGCGCAACCAGTCGGCGAACACTACGCGGCCACCGTGTACCGCCCGCACCTGGGTGCCGGCCGGTGCACTGATCATGACACCATCCCACTTGGTGCGGGCGTCGTCGCCGCGAGTTTCACCAAAACGCGCCAACAATCGACCATCGACAGGCCATGGAAGTTTTCCTCGGCCCGCTGCAAATGGGCCGCCAAAATTGGCGCCGCCACTGGAGACTAGTGCACCTGGCACGGTTTTGGGCCGTTTCGGTTCATCATCCGCCTTGGCCTGGGCGTTTTCACGCTGGCGCTGACGTTCGGCTTCCTGTTGGGCCAGCAGGGCCTTCTGCCGCGCTTGCTCGGCCTCGCGCGCCTGGCGCGCCAGGGTTTCCTCGATGGTCTTGAGCACCTTGGCCAGGTCTTCCTGGTCCTGCTGGCGGGAGGCGAGCTTCTGGTCCTGCTGCTTGTAGCTGTCGTTGAGCTTGGCCAGGGCGGCCTGGCGTTCCTTGCGCACCTTGTCCAGGTCCTGGCGCTGGCTGTCCAGGCTGCTTTGCTGGGCAAGCAACTGGGCCTGCTGGCCGGCGATGTCTTTCTCGACATTGCCCAGCTGGCGCAAGGTTTCATTGAACTGCTTGAGCTGCGCCATGCGCGCGTTGCTCATGTAGTCATAATAGGTCAGCGTCCGGGCGAATTTTTCCGGGTTCTGCTGGTTGAGCAACAGCTTGAGGTATTCCTGGCGGCCGCCCTGGTAGGCGGCGCGGGCCTGGATGGCGATCAGGCGCTGTTGTTCAGTTTTGCTGTGCTGGAGTTGATCTTTTTGCAGGGCCAGGCGATCCAGCTCGCCTTGGGTCTTTTTTAGTTCTTGTTGCAGGGCCTCCACCTGCTTCTCCAGCTTGCCCATTTGGGTTTCAGTTCCGCGCAGGTCTTTCTGCACGCCGTTCTTTTGTTCCTGCACCTGGCTGAGTTGTTTCTTCAGCTCGGCGATGTCCTGCTTCGTGGCATCCAACTGCTGTTGGGTTTGCTCACGGTCGTCGGCGTAGGCCGTACTCAGCAGGCAGGTCAGGGCTAGGGCTATCAGTGCGCGAAGCATGGGGGTGGGCGATACCAGTGTGGAGACGGGCCTAGTATGCCCGCCGCGAGCTGCAAAAAAAACGTCCATGGGGCAACTGCCCGACGTTTCATCCAGGGCGGGGGCCGGGACCCCCGCAATGAGCTTAGCCTTCGCTCAGGATCGAGTGGCCAGTCATTTCTTCCGGCTTGGGCAGGCCCATCAGATACAGCATGGTGGGTGCCACGTCGGCCAGCACGCCGCCTTCGCGGACCTTGAGCTTGCGCTTGCCCACATAGATGAAGGGCACCGGCTCGGTGGTGTGCGCGGTGTGCGCCTGGCCAGTGGACTCGTCTTCCATCTGCTCGCAGTTGCCGTGGTCGGCGGTGATCAGCGCTTCACCGCCCACTTTCTCCAGCGCAGCGGCGATGCGGCCCACGCAGGTATCCAGGCACTCCACGGCCTTGATCGCCGCGTCCATCACGCCGCTGTGGCCGACCATGTCGCCGTTGGCGTAGTTGACCACGATCACGTCGAAACGCTGGTTTTCGATGGCGTCGACGATCTTGTCGGTGACCTCGGGGGCGCTCATTTCCGGCTTCAGGTCATAGGTGGCGACCTTCGGCGATGGGATCAGGATGCGCTCTTCGCCCGGGAACGGCTCTTCGCGGCCACCGGAGAAGAAGAAGGTCACGTGGGCGTATTTTTCGGTCTCGGCAATGCGCAGCTGGGTCTTGCCGTTGTTGGCCAGGTACTCGCCCAGCACGTTGTGCAGGCTGCTGGGGCCGAAGGCGGCTGGTGCCGGGATCTTCGCAGAATACTGGGTCAGGCCGATGAAACCGGCGGTCTTTGGCTGACGCTTGCGCGGGAAGTCGGCGAAGTTGTCTTCGACGAACACGCGGCTCAGCTCGCGGGCACGGTCGGCGCGGAAGTTCATGAACACCACGGCGTCGCCATCCTCGACGCGCACTTTGTCGCCAATGCTGGTGGCCTTGACGAATTCGTCGCTTTCGCCGCGCTCGTAGGCAGCCTTCAGGCCATCGACGGCGGTGGCGGCGTCGTAGGCGCTGGTGCCGTCGACGATCAGCTCGTAAGCGGCGGCCACGCGGTCCCAGCGGTTGTCACGGTCCATGGCGAAATAGCGGCCGATGATGCTGGCGGTACGGCCCTTGCCCAGGCGGGCGAAGGTCTTGTCCATCAGTTCCAGCGGTGCTTCGGCGCTCCTGGGTGGGGTGTCACGGCCGTCGAGGAAGGCGTGCAGGTAGATCTTCTCGGCGCCACGCTTGGCGGCCAGCTCGGCCATGGCCACGATATGGTCCTGGTGGCTGTGTACGCCGCCGTCCGACAGCAGGCCGAGGATGTGCACGGCCTTGCCCGCCTTGACGGCCTTGTCCACGGCGCCGCAGATGGTCGGGTTCTCGAAGAACTCGCCGTCGCGGATGGCCTTGGTTACCCGGGTGAAGTCCTGATACACCACGCGGCCGGCGCCCAGGTTCATGTGGCCGACCTCGGAGTTGCCCATCTGCCCGTCGGGCAGGCCCACGTCCATGCCGGAGCCGGAGATGAGGCCGTTGGGCATTTCCTTGGTCAGGCGGTCGAGCGTCGGCTTGCTGGCCGAATAGACAGCGTTGTAGTCGTGGCTTTCGCTGTGACCGAAACCATCCAGGATGATCAGGACCAAAGGTTTAGGCGTGGTTGTCATAGATCCACTCGCGGGTATGTCAGAGGGAAAAGGAGAAGCGTATTTTAGGGCATAGTGGCCGACGCTTGCGAATAACCTTCATCAATCGCACTCATGAACCACAGACAAGGCCCTTGGGGGCCCGGTTCCATGAAGGTTGCGCCCGGCGGGCTTTGGCCCACTTTGACGGCTGTGTATACTGGCCGACATTTTAACGCCCTGGAATCCGCTGATGGTCGATCACCTGCTTCAATTCGCCACAAATCACTATCTGCTCGTCGGCGCTTTCGCCATCCTGCTGATCATGCTGCTTGCGCTGGAAGCGAGCCGTGGCGGCAAAAGCCTGAGCCCACGTGAGCTGACCGCACTGGTCAATGCCGAGCAGGGCGTGGTCATCGACATCCGCGCCAAGAAAGACTACGCCACCGGCCACATCGTCGGCGCCCTGAACATTCCGCAGGACAAGCTGGCCTCGCGCATGGCCGAGCTTGAAAAGCACAAGGGCAAGACCCTGATCATCGTCGACAGCATCGGCCAGCATGCTGGCACCACTGCCCGTGAGCTGCTGAAAGCGGGCTACAACGCGGCAAAACTGTCAGGTGGTGTTTCCAGCTGGCGTGCTGACAACCTCCCACTGGTAAAGTGAAATGAGCCACGTCGTCGTCTACTCCAGCGATTGGTGCCCCTATTGCATGCGGGCCAAGGCCCTGCTGGAAAGCAAGGGTGTCACCTTCGAAGAAATCCGCGTCGACGGCCAGCCGCAGGTTCGCGCTGCCATGGCCCAGAAGGCCGGTCGCACCTCGGTACCACAGATCTGGATCGGCGAGCGCCATGTGGGCGGCTGTGACGATCTGTATGCACTGGAGCGCGCCGGCAAGCTCGACGCGCTGCTCCAGGCCTGAATTCAAACCACGTTACGACTTAATGTAAGAAGGATCTGCGATGACTGATCAACAGAACACCGGCGCGGCCAACGAAGCAGCCAACGCCCCGCAATTCTCCCTGCAGCGCATCTACGTGCGCGACCTGTCGTTCGAAGCGCCGAAAAGCCCGGCCATCTTCCGCCAGCAGTGGGAGCCAAGCGTCGCCCTGGACCTGAACACCCGCCAGAAAGCGCTGGAAGAAGGTTTTCACGAGGTGGTGCTGACTCTGTCGGTTACCGTCAAGAACGGTGAAGAAGTCGCCTTCATCGCTGAAGTTCAGCAGGCCGGCATCTTCCTGATCCAGAACCTGGACGATGCGTCCATGAGCCACACCTTGGGTGCTTTCTGCCCGAACATCCTGTTCCCGTATGCCCGCGAAACCCTGGACAGCCTGGTGGTTCGTGGTTCGTTCCCGGCCCTGATGCTGGCCCCGGTGAACTTCGACGCCCTGTACGCGCAAGAGCTGCAGCGCATGCAGGAAGCTGGCGAAGCACCGAAGCCGTCGCTGCAGTAACCCTGCCGCCACGCAAAAAGCGCCCCACGGGGCGCTTTTTTTGTAGCCGCTGCCGCCAGGCTACAGCGCCTCAGGCGAAACCCAGTTGGCGCCAGGCTTCATACACGGCGATGGCCACGGTGTTGGACAGGTTCAGGCTGCGGCAGCCTTCGCGCATCGGCAAGCGCAGGCGCTGGTCGCTGCCCAGTGGGTCGAGCACCTCGGGTGGCAGCCCGCGGCTTTCCGGGCCGAACAGGAAGGCGTCGCCATCGGCGAAGCTGACCTCGTGGAACGGCTTGGAGCCCTTGGTGGTGAAAGCGAACAGCCGCGGGTTGCCCAGCGACTCCAGGCAGCTGGCAAGGTCGGCGTGGCGCTTGAGCGTGGCGTACTCGTGGTAGTCCAGCCCGGCACGGCGCAGGCGCTTGTCATCGAGCTCGAAGCCGATCGGTTCGATCAAGTGCAGGTGGCAGCCGCTGTTGGCGCATAGCCGTATAATGTTGCCTGTATTGGGCGGTATCTCTGGTTGAAAAAGGATGACGTGAAACATGCACGGCTCCGAACTGAAAGACGGGCAGCATTCTACCCCTGAACCGGACCCGCGTCCGAGCCTGTTCCCGCGCGTACTGTTTTCGCTGGCGATCATTGGTTTGATGGTGGGCCTGATGATCGGCAAATTGACCAACCCCGATACCCTGGAACTGATCAAGATCGAAGAACAGCCCGCGGCCCTGGTGCTGTGGTTCACCGGGGAGCCCAAGGTGCAGGCCACCACCGTGGACGGCGCCCTGGTGGTGCAGTTCCAGGCGCATGGCCTGACCCGTAACGGCCAGGTGGACATCGACGGCAAGAAGGCCAACTGGCGTACCCAACCTGGTGACAATGGCCTGTTGCTGAACGTGATCGCGGCTCGCCCCTTGCAGGGTGATATCAGCGGTGAGAAAGAAGATGGGCGCTGGAGGCTGAAGCTCAGCCTCCGGGAGGAATAAAAGAGGGAATCCCCGGCCTGCCTGTACCAAGGTCCCCAAAAGCGGGACGGGAACGCAGCGCTGGTCGCGTGCTGCGCACCCCGTTGTAAAGAAGGGGAATCCCCGGCCTGCCTGTACCAAGGTCCCCAAAACGGGTGTGGGACCGCTGCGCTCGTCGAGTGCCGCGCGTCCCGGTGTAAAGAGGGGATACCCCGGCCTGCCTGTACCAAGGACCCCAAAACTGGGTTGTGTCGCTGTTCTTGCCTTTGCCCTTGGTACATTGCAGCGTGCGTGCCAGTTTTGAAAAAATGCGCTCATCAGGTTGCGGTTTTGTGATGCTCTGGCCTGTAGCCCTTGTATTTCGCGGGTTTGGCGACGAAAGGCATTTTTCTGGAGAGTGCGCGGCAGGCCATTTTTCACCTCCAGCAGGGCAAAAATGCCTTCTGCCGGTGCACGAAAAATGCGCAGTGCACACTGTGGGAGCTGGCACAAAAAAGCCCGCCAGGGTCGCTGGCGGGCTTTTTTTCCACGGCACGGCAGATCAGGCGTCGTCGGCCTCATCGTCATCCCCACCGTCGACCTTCATGCCCAGCTCCTTGATCTTGCGCGTCAAGGTATTGCGGCCCCAGCCCAGTAGCACGGCGGCGTCCCGGCGGCGGCCCGCGGTATGCTTCAGGGCGGTTTCGATCATGATGCGCTCGAAGCTTGGCACCGCGCTGTCCAGCAGGCTCGACTGGCCACGAGCCAAGGCCTGGTCAGCCCATTGGCGCAGGGCCTGTTCCCAGTTGGTCACCGGCGCGGCGTCTTGCGGCAGGCTGAGCAGCTCGGGCGGCAGGTCGCCGATGTGCACTTCGCGGCCCGAAGCCATCACTGTGATCCAGCGGCAGGTGTTCTCCAACTGGCGCACGTTGCCTGGCCAAGGCAGGTTTTTCAGGTATTCCTCGGTCTCGGCCTTGAGCAGCTTGGGCTCCACGGCCAGCTCCTGGGCGGCGCGGCTGAGGAAGTGCTTGGCCAGGGTCGGGATGTCTTCGCGGCGGTCCGACAGGCGCGGGATGTGGATACGGATCACGTTGAGGCGGTGGAATAAGTCCTCACGGAACTTGCCCGCATGCACCAGGGTTTCCAGGTTCTGGTGGGTGGCGGCGATGATGCGCACGTCCACCTTCACCGGCGTGTGGCCGCCCACACGGTAAAACTCGCCGTCCGCCAGCACGCGCAGCAGCCGGGTCTGGGTGTCGGCCGGCATATCGCCGATCTCGTCCAGAAACAGCGTGCCGCCGTCGGCTTGCTCAAAGCGGCCGCGACGCAGGTTGGCCGCGCCGGTGAACGCCCCTTTTTCGTGGCCGAACAGCTCGGACTCCATCAAATCCTTGGGAATCGCCGCCATGTTCAACGCAATGAACGGCGACGCAGCCCGCGGGCTATGGCGGTGCAGGGCATGGGCGACCAGCTCTTTACCCGTACCCGATTCACCGTTGATCAGCACGGTGATGTTGGAGTGGCTGAGGCGGCCGATGGCGCGGAAGACTTCCTGCATCGCTGGCGCTTCGCCAATGATTTCCGGGGTGCGGGTCAGCGTCGGAACTTCGGTGAGGCCCTGCTGCTCCTGGGCGTGCTGGTTGGCACGCTTGACCAGGGCCACGGCCTCGTCCACGTCGAACGGCTTGGGCAGGTATTCGAACGCGCCACCCTGGTAAGACGCCACGGCGCTGTCCAGGTCTGAATGGGCGGTCATGATGATCACCGGCAGGCGCGGGAACTGCTCGCGGATGCGCGCCAGCAGGTCCAGGCCGCTGGCACCCGGCATGCGAATATCGGAGATGATCACGTCGGGCTGCTGGCGAGCCAGCCGGCTCATCACGCCGTCGGCACTGTCGAAGCTTTGGGTGGTCATGCCTTCCTGTTGCAAGGCTTTTTCCAGTACCCAACGGATGGAACGGTCGTCATCGACGATCCAGACAGTTTCACTACGGCTCATGACGAAGCGGCTCCTTGTTCCAGCGGCAGGAAGATCGAGAAAGTGGTGTGGCCGGGGTGGCTTTCACACTCGATCAGGCCTTGGTGCTGGCTGATGATGTTCTGGGTAATGGCCAGGCCCAAGCCTGTACCGTCGGGGCGCCCACTGACCATCGGATAGAAGATGGTTTCCTGGAGCTCGGCGGGTATACCGGGTCCGTTATCGGTGATTTCAATCTTGGTCACCAGCCGGTGGCGAGTGTGGCCAATGGTGAACTGGCGCATGGTGCGGGTACGCAGGCTGATGCGCCCCAGGCGCAGCTCATTCTGGCCACTGATGGCCTGCATGGCATTGCGCACGATATTGAGCACTGCCTGGATCATCTGTTCGCGGTCGATCAGTACGTCCGGGATGCTAGGGTCATAATCGCGCACCAGCGTGATACCGCCCTGGGCTTCGGCTTCCACCAGGCTGGACACGCGCTCGAGCACCTCGTGCACGTTGGTCATGGCCAGCGATGGCAGCTTGTTGGAACCGAGCATGCGGTCCACCAGGTTGCGCAGGCGGTCGGCCTCTTCAATGATGACGTTGGTGTAGTCCTTGAGGCTCTCCTCGGGCAGTTCGCGCGCCAGCAACTGCGCGGCGCCCCTGATGCCGCCCAAGGGGTTCTTGATCTCGTGGGCCAGGCCCCGCACCAGCATCTTGGTGGTTTCCTGCTTGGACAGCTGGGCCTCTTCCTTGGTGATGCGCAACAGTCGGTCGCGGGGGTGCACCTCAAGCAGCAGCAGGGTGGCGCCGTTGCTCAGGATGGGCGTTACCGCGTAGTCGACGGTCAGGGTCTGGCCGGTCAGCGCGGTCAGCATGGCTTCGCGCTTGGTGAACGGGTGTGCCTGCTCCACGGCCTGGCGCAGGGAGTTGAGCGCTTCGGCCGACTCCGTGAACAACTCGCTGATGAATTGCCCATGGCTGCGCTGGCCGCTGATGGCCAACAGCATCTCGGCGGCCGGGTTCATGTATTCCAGGCGCAGTTCGGCATTGAGCAGAATGGTGGCGGTGGTCAGGTTGTCCAGTAGCAGTCGGTGCAGTGCATCACTGATGGTCATTTGCTGTCGTTGACCTCTTTTGGCTCACGGCCGCCGGGTTTCGGTCCGAAGCGGCGCGGGCTGGTAATCCGCTGATACAACTAAAATGCAAGAACTAAACCAAGGCTCCGAAAAGAAGCGCGGCCAACGAAAAATAGCGCTTTCCCTGCTCATTAAGTGACGCAGCGGGGGCGCTCTCGTTCAGGTTTGACCCAAAATGGGCTGTTAGTGCGCAAATGCCAGCTTATGGCGCACCAAAATGATGCGCCATTCATCACTATAGCGCCTCTGTCACTCGTCGTCCTCGGGCTTGTCTGCCAGTGGGCATTCCGGGCGCACGCCGTAGTCGTCGGTGGTGCAGGGGTTGATGCGGCGCTTCTGGATCAGTGAAATGCGCTGCATGTGGAAAGGCTGCGCCGGCGTGCGTTCAATCACCGTTTCCTGGTTATCGATGACCTCCGCCGCGAGTTGGTGCGTGCCGCGGTCAATGTTCTGCAAGGGGAACACCGGGCTCACGGTGGGGCCGGCGATGACCTTGCCGTCCAGCAGCAGCCGGTAGCCGTGGTTGGGTTGCAGCGCAGGTTCGCTGGTCACGGTGACGATCAGGTTGCCGGCGCCATCGTGAATGGTGGCGTCGGGTTCCGGAATCAGGATGCGCAGCATGTCGTAGTGGGTGATGGCCTGTTTGCGCTTCACCTTGCGTGCCGGGGCAGGCAGGGGCGGCGATGCGCTCATGTTGTTGCTGGGGCGGATGTCCACACGGGTGGCGTTGGCGTGGGGTTTATCGGTATAGACGCGGTTGCCCTGGGCATCGACGTAGGTATAGACCTCGGCTGCCGCGCTGGCTGACAGCGCCAGTAGCAGGGCAGCCAACAGCAGGCGGTTCATGGGCGTTTTCCAGCAGGGGGCAGGTGGAAGCGTTGCAAGGTGAAGGTCACGGTGGGGCTTTGCTGCACCACCCGGTCATTGAGCAGTACCTGTACCGCCAGGCGGTGGTCGCCGCGATCAATGTTGACCAGTTGCAGGCGCGGCACATTGGTGGGCTGGCCGTAAGGCTGGTCGTCCAGTAGCAGGCGCAGCCGGTGTTCGTGGCGCAGGCGCGGGTCGATCAGCACACCCACGGTAAAGGTGCCGTTGTTGGCGCGCAGGGCTTCCTCGCTCGGGATGTCCGTCAATTGCAGGGTGCGGTAGGCCTGCACGTTGTCATCGTTGCGCTGGCGCGGCGCCGGGGCCATGGGGGCTACGGGGGCTTGTTGCTGCACGCTGTTGAGTGGCGGCAGGTTCACCGTCTGCGCCGTGGTGCCCTGGGGGGGCTGGTTGGAATAGGCGGTATTGCCCTCGGCATCGGTGTATTTGTAGATTTCGGCGGCTGCGGGCAGGGCCACCAGCATCAGTAAACACATGAGGCATGAACGCATGAGCGCTTCCTGTCGACCATGGAAAGACGAGCCCGGCGGGCCAAGCTCGCAGCATAGAACAGAATGGCCGGGCGCAGTTGCGCCAGATGGCCCGCTTTCCCAGCAGCGGACCCGGCCGCGTCACTTGCACCGCGCAGTATCAGGCGCACCGCATGCACCGCCGACGCGGCCAGCGTGAGAAGCCTGCGAAGACAATTGCGTGACTCAGGATGGTGCGCTGCACAGCTCCCCAGTGGCGCGAACCAGCGCCTGATGCTGCAACGGGTCCGCTTTTCGTGCACCGATGGCAGCCGCCAGCCAGCGTGGGCATTGGGTATCCGTGCGCGATGGGGCGAACGCGGCCAGGCGTTCCAGCAGTTGTTTCTGCAGCACATCCAGTTGCGGGCGGATTTCCTTGGCCAGGTCTGCGCGTGGCGTGCCCGGCGCACTGCCTTGCTGGTTCCATTGCGACAGCAGGCTGTATTGCACCAGCTTGTTGGCTTCGATCTGCGCGGCGAAGAACTGCTCGGCCAGGGTGCCGTCCAGCTTGTAGTCGGCGGCGAGCTTGCCAGCGCCAGCGATCACGTCCCGTTCGCGGGGCGCATCGAGCACCGGCTTGTGGCTGTCCCATTTGGTCAGGGCTACCTTGGGGGCGATCTCCAGGCGTTGCGCCACGCTATCGAGCAGCGGTGCAAGGGTGGCCGGGGCATCGGCGAAGGCGGGCAGGGTGATGGCTGTGGCGCACAGCAGCAGGCTGCGGGCAATGAAAGGGGGCATGGGCTTTCCTTGTTCTTATACGAATGACGGGCTTTATTGACGCATAAAAAAGACCTCCCGAAGGAGGCCTTTTTCAAATCACGCGGCTTGCGCCAGCGTCACGGGATCAGCAGCTGTAGTACAGCTCGTATTCCAGTGGGTGTACGAAGGTACGAACCTTGATTTCTTCTTCGCTTTTCAGGGCGATGTAAGCGTCGATGAAGTCGTCGCTGAAAACGCCGCCTTTGGTCAGGAACGCACGGCCTTTGTCCAGCTCTTCCAGGGCTTCTTTCAGGCTGCCGCAAACTTGTGGGATCTCTTTCGCCTCTTCAGGCGGCAGGTCGTACAGGTTTTTGTCAGCAGCGTCGCCAGGGTGGATCTTGTTCTGGATACCGTCCAGGCCAGCCATCAGCAGTGCTGCGAAGGCCAGGTACGGGTTGGCAGCCGGGTCCGGGAAACGCGCTTCGATACGACGGCCGCGTGGGCTGTTGACGTAAGGAATACGGATGGAGGCGGAACGGTTGCGAGCCGAGTAGGCCAGCATCACGGGTGCTTCGAAACCTGGGACCAGACGCTTGTACGAGTTGGTCGACGGGTTGGTGAAGCCGTTCAGGGCCTTACCGTGCTTGATGATACCGCCGATGAAGTACAGGGCGGTGTCGGACAGGCCGGCATAGCCTTCGCCAGCGAAGGTGTTCTTGCCATCTTTGGCGATGGACATGTGCACGTGCATGCCCGAGCCGTTGTCGCCGTACAGAGGCTTTGGCATGAAGGTAGCGGTGCGACCGTAAGCGTCGGCAACGTTGTGCACGACGTACTTCAGGGTCTGGACTTCGTCAGCCTTCTTCACCAGGGTGTTGAACTTGACGCCGATTTCGTTCTGGCCGGCAGTCGCCACTTCGTGGTGGTGAACTTCGACGACCTGGCCCATTTCTTCCAGTGCGTTGCACATGGCCGTACGGATTTCGTGGTCGTGGTCGAACGGTGGAACCGGGAAGTAGCCGCCTTTGATACCAGGGCGGTGGCCCTTGTTGCCGCCTTCGACGTCCTGGTCGGACATCCACGAACCCTGTTCGGAGAAGATCTTGAACATGGAACCGGAAATGTCGGACTTGAACTTCACTTCGTCGAAGATGAAGAACTCTGGCTCCGGGCCGGCGAATACAGTGTCACCGATACCGGTCGACTTCAGGTATTCTTCAGCGCGGTGAGCGATGGCACGTGGGTCGCGATCGTAACCTTGCATGGTCGAAGGTTCGATGATGTCGCAAACCAGGATCAGCGTCGGCTCTTCGGTGAACGGGTCCAGAACGGCGGTTTCGTCGTCCGGCAGCAGGATCATGTCGGAGGCTTCGATGCCTTTCCAGCCAGCAATGGAGGAACCGTCGAACATCTTGCCGACTTCGAAGAAGTCATCTTCCAGCGCGTCACGGGCTGGCATGGTGACGTGGTGCTGGGTGCCTTTGGTGTCAGTGAAGCGCAGATCAATCCACTTGACGTCATGATCTTTGATGAGTTGAACCGACTTCGACATGTTGTCCTCCGGGGTGAATAAGGGCTGGTAGTGGTGAGCCCTGTAATTTGGGTGATGCCGGGCGCGATAGTCTGCCAAGGCAACCTGCCTCACAAGGGAGCAATTTGCATGCCAGTGCCCCGAGATGGGTTTTTTGCCCCAAACCCAGGCGTTTCGGCGTTTTTTTGGCAAATTGCGCCTTTTTGTCGCACTGATTTGATGCGCTAGCAATCCGTTGCGCACCATAATGACGCACAGAAAACCTTCTGTACGATAGTTGGTCAAACCTTGAGCAATTTCCGCTATAATCCTGCCCCCTCTTTTTCGGCTGGCACCTGGCGCGCTGTTTTTTCATGAAACTAATCGTAAAAGTCTTCCCAGAGATCACTATCAAGAGCCGGCCGGTTCGCAAGAACTTCATCCGCCAGCTCGCCAAGAACATCCGCGTCGTGCTCCGTGAACTGGACCCGAAGCTGGTGGTCGAGGGCGTGTGGGACAACCTCACGGTCGTCACCCGCGTTGAAGATGCGAAAATCCAGCGCGAAATGATCGAGCGGCTGCGCTGCGTCCCGGGCATCACCCATTTCCTTCAGGTGGACGAATACCCCCTGGGCGAAATGGATGACCTGGTCGAGCAGTGCCGCAAGCATTTCGGTGACCAGCTGCCGGGCAAGATGTTCGCGGTGCGCTGCAAGCGCGCCGGCAGGCATACCTTTACCTCCATGGACGTGGACCGCTACGTGGGCAGCCAGCTGCGCCGCCTGTGTGGTGCGGCCGGCATCGAGCTGAAGAACCCGGACGTCGAAGTGCGCCTGGAGATCCGCGACAAGCGCGTGTTCATCATCCACAGCCAGCACCAGGGCATTGGCGGCTACCCGCTGGGTTCGCTGGAGCAGACCCTGGTGTTGATGTCCGGTGGTTTCGACTCCACCGTGGCCGCCTACCAGATGATGCGCCGCGGCCTGATGACCCACTTCTGCTTCTTCAACCTGGGCGGCCGCGCCCACGAGCTGGGCGTGATGGAAGTCGCGCACTTCCTGTGGAAGAAGTACGGCAGTTCCCAGCGCGTGCTGTTCATCAGCATTCCGTTCGAGGAAGTGGTGGGCGAGCTGCTGAGCAAGGTCGACAACAGCCACATGGGCGTGATTCTCAAGCGCATGATGCTGCGCGCCGCCAGCCGCATGGCCGATCGTCTGCAAATTGATGCCCTGGTGACCGGCGAAGCCATCTCGCAAGTGTCGAGCCAGACGCTTCCGAACCTGTCCGTCATCAGCGCGGCAACCGACAAGCTGCTGCTGCGTCCATTGCTTGCCAGCCATAAGCAGGACATCATTGACCAGGCCAACGAAATCGGCACCGCCGACTTCGCCAAGCACATGCCTGAATATTGCGGGGTGATTTCGGTCAACCCCACCACCAAGGCCAAGCCTCACCGCGTTGCCCATGAAGAACAGCAGTTCGACATGGCCGTGCTGGAGCGGGCCTTGGAACGCGCCAAGCTGGTCTCCATCGACAATGTAATCGATGAACTGGGCCAGGATATCGAGATCGAGGAAGTTGGCCAGGCACTGGCCGGCCAGGTGATCGTCGACATCCGTCATCCGGACGCCCAGGAAGACGAGCCCCTTGAACTCGAAGGCATCGAGGTCAAGGCACTGCCGTTCTATGCACTGAACAGCCGTTTCAAGGAACTGGACCCCACCCGTCAGTACCTGCTGTATTGCGACAAAGGCGTGATGAGTCGCCTGCATGCCCACCACTTGCTCAGTGAGGGACATGCCAATGTGCGCGTTTATCGACCGAGCTAAGCGCCCGGGGCTGTTTGCCTGTGGCCTGCGTCACCGGCCCCCCGACGCCAACGACAAGCTGTAACGGCTTTGTCGGACTCTAAGTCAAATCGCTGTCACAACCTGTCAGCACACCGAATCCTCTGATCGAGATACACAAGTGATCGAAAATCTACGTAACATCGCCATCATCGCTCACGTTGACCATGGTAAAACCACCCTGGTAGACAAACTGCTGCGTCAATCGGGCACCCTGGAGCGCAACGAGCTCAACGACGAGCGCGTGATGGACTCCAACGACCAGGAGAAAGAGCGCGGTATTACCATTCTGGCGAAAAACACCGCCATCAACTGGAATGGCTACCACATCAACATCGTCGACACCCCCGGCCACGCCGACTTCGGCGGTGAAGTAGAGCGCGTGATGTCGATGGTCGACTCCGTTCTGCTGCTGGTTGACGCTCAAGACGGCCCTATGCCGCAAACTCGCTTCGTGACCAAAAAGGCGTTCGAAGCCGGTCTGAAGCCGATCGTGGTCATCAACAAGGTTGACCGTCCGGGCGCGCGTCCTGATTGGGTTCTGGACCAGATCTTCGATCTGTTCGACAACCTGGGTGCCACCGACGAACAGCTGGACTTCAAAGTCGTCTACGCCTCGGCCATCAACGGCATCGCCGGCCTGGACCACACCGACATGGCCGAAGACATGACCCCGCTGTACCAGGCGGTCGTGGACCACGTTCCGGCTCCGGCCGTTGACCGTGACGGTCCGTTCCAGATGCAGATCTCGGCACTGGACTACAACAGCTTCCTGGGCGTCATCGGTGTTGGCCGTATCGCTCGCGGTCGCGTCAAGCCCAACACCCCGGTTGTGGCGATCAGCGCTGACGGCAAGCGTCGCAACGGTCGTATCCTGAAGCTGATGGGTCACCACGGCCTGCACCGCATCGACGTTGAAGAAGCAGCAGCCGGCGACATCGTGTGCATCAGCGGCTTCGAAGAGCTGTTCATCTCCGACACCCTGTGCGACCCACTGAACGTCGAAGCGATGAAGCCGCTGACCGTCGACGAGCCAACCGTTTCCATGACCTTCCAGGTCAACGACTCGCCTTTCTGCGGTAAGGAAGGCAAGTTCGTGACGTCCCGCAACATCAAGGACCGTCTGGACAAAGAGCTGCTGTACAACGTTGCACTGCGCGTTGAAGAAGGCGACTCGGCTGACAAGTTCAAGGTTTCCGGCCGTGGTGAGCTGCACCTCTCGGTACTGATCGAAACCATGCGTCGCGAAGGCTTCGAGCTGGCCCTGGGCCGTCCGGAAGTGATCATTCGTGAAGTCGACGGCGTCAAGCAGGAACCGTTCGAAAACGTCACCATCGACATCCCTGAAGAATCCCAGGGCAAGGTCATGGAAGAGATGGGCCTGCGTAAAGGCGACCTGACCAACATGGTGCCGGATGGTAAAGGCCGTGTTCGTCTGGAATACAACATCCCTGCTCGCGGTCTGATCGGTTTCCGTAACCAGTTCCTGACCCTGACCAACGGTGCTGGCATCCTGACCTCGATCTTCGACCGTTACGACACCGTCAAGTCGGGCCACATGTCGGGCCGTCAGAACGGCGTTCTGGTTTCGGTTGAAACCGGCAAGGCGCTGACCTACTCGCTGGAAACCCTGCAGGCTCGTGGCAAGCTGTTCGTTGAGCACGGCCAGGAGATCTACAACGGTCAGATCGTCGGCCAGAACAGCCGCGACAACGACCTGGGCGTCAACCCTACCAAGGGCAAGAAGCTCGACAACATGCGTGCTTCGGGTAAAGACGAAACCATCGCTCTGGTTCCACCTGTTCGCTTCACCCTGGAGCAGGCCCTGGAATACATCCAGGAAGACGAGCTGTGTGAAGTCACTCCCAAGTCCATCCGTCTTCGCAAGAAGATCCTGGACGAAAGCGAGCGTACCCGCGCTGCCAAGAAAGCCAAGGCTTGATCTAGCTTTAGCTGAATGAAAAACGCCCCCGGTCGAAAGGCCGGGGGCGTTTTTTTATGCCCTGAGGTTTTGTCTGAAACCTTCGGGTCGGTAGTGCTGGCCTCTCGCGAGCAAGCTTTGCTCCCACGGGTGAAAGGCGCTGTGGGAGCAAAGCTTGCTCGCGATGAGGCCCTTCAATAAGACACGGGCTTTGGCTTGTAGGCGCAGTACCCTGGGCGCGGGCCTACGCGGGGGTGGTTGCGGCAGGTGTCCGGGCGCTTGTCGTAGATGGTGCACATGCGGCTTTTGCGGTCCAGGTACAGGCAGTCGTTGTTGCTCATGCGCTGCAGAGTGAAGATGCCCGACTTCTGGTTGAAGCGCTCGACGATGCCGTCCTTCTGCAACCGCTTGGCGATATTCTTCGGTGGGTCGCCCAGTTCGAACTCGTCGACCACGCCAATGCGCACCAGATCCTTGATCTTCACTTCCACGGGCAGGGTGCAGCAGGACGAAATACAGGCGCCGCACATGGGCTGGGTGAATTTCTGCCAGGTTTCGAGGCGGTCAATCTCGGCAGCGGCTATCAGGGTGCTTTTCATCAGGTTCGGGTTTCGGCGTGATCGGGCGCGCGATCATACCGGGACTGGTGAAATTGTGAACAACCATTTGCCGGTTAAATTTTAACCTGTTTCGCCGTTATTACAGAAAACCGCGAACCAGCCCTTTCACCTTGTGTCGAACCGTCTAGGCTCAGACAACCCCCTCCTAAAAAATCCGTCAACTTCCCCGAGGACGCATCAATGTCTCAGGAACCGCTTGTCCGTGACGCAGAGGTGGCAGAATTTCGCGCCGCTGTACTCGCTAAACTCACATACGCGGTGGGCAAAGACCCCGATCATGCCTTTGATCATGACTGGTTCGAAGCCATCGCCCTGGCGGCCCGCGACCATATGGTCGAGCACTGGATGGACCACACCCGGCAGATCTACCGCAAGGCGCAGAAGCGGGTGTATTACCTGTCCCTGGAGTTTCTGATCGGCAGGTTGCTGTACGACAGCCTGAGCAACCTGGGTCTGCTGGACATTGCCCGCGAAGCCCTGACCGACCTGGGGGTGGACCTGGAGCGCATCCGCCTGCTGGAGCCTGACGCGGCATTGGGCAATGGCGGCCTGGGGCGTTTGGCGGCGTGCTTCATGGAAAGCATGTCGACCTTGGGTGTGGCCGCCCACGGCTACGGCATTCGTTATGAGCATGGGCTGTTCCGCCAGGCCATTGTCGACGGCTGGCAACAGGAGCAAACCGAGAACTGGCTGGACTTCGGCAACCCCTGGGAGTTCGAGCGCCCGGAAGTGATCTACCCCATCAGCTTCGGTGGTCACGTGGAAACCGTGCAGGACGCCGGGGGCCAGCAGAAACAAGTGTGGTGGCCGGCAGAGACCGTGCGTGCGGTGGCCTATGACACCCCGGTGGTGGGCTGGCGCGGCTCCAGCGTGAATACCTTGCGCCTGTGGCGTGCCCGCGCCCTGGAAGAGTTGCACCTGGAGCGGTTCAACGCCGGTGACCACCTGGGGGCCGTGGCCGAAGTGGCCCGCGCCGAAAGCATTTCCCGGGTCTTGTACCCGGCCGACAGCACCGAAGCCGGGCAGGAATTGCGCCTGCGCCAGGAATACTTCTTTGTCTCGGCCTCGTTGCAGGACCTGCTGCGCCGCCACCAGAACATTCACCCCTCGCTGCTCAACCTGGCCGACGGCGCCGCTATCCAGCTCAACGACACCCACCCCTCCATCGCCGTGGCCGAGTTGATGCGCTTGCTGGTCGATACCCATGCCATCCCTTGGGACACCGCTTGGGACATTACCGTCAACACGCTTGCCTACACCAACCACACACTGCTGCCCGAGGCCCTGGAAACCTGGCCGGTGGGCTTGATGGAGCGCATGCTGCCGCGGCACATGCAGATCATCTACCTGATCAACGCCTACCATATCGATTCGCTACGGGCCAAAGGCATCCACGATTTCGACGTGCTGCGCGCGGTGTCGCTGATCGAGGAAGACAACGGCCGACGGGTGCGCATGGGCAACCTGGCGTTCCTCGGCTCGCACAGCGTCAATGGCGTGTCGGGGCTGCACACCAAATTGATGCGCAGCACCGTGTTCTCCGAGATGCACAAGCTGTACCCCGACCGCATCAACAACAAAACCAACGGCATCACCTTCCGCCGCTGGCTGTTCCAGTCCAACGGCGAGTTGACCTCGATGCTGGTGGATGCCCTGGGCGAGGATGTGCTTGACCATCCCGAGCAACGCCTGGTGGACCTGGAACCTTTCGCCGACAAGCCGGATTTCCGCAAACGTTTCGCCGCCCAGCGCCTGAGCAGCAAGAAAGCCCTGGCACGCATCATCCAGGAGCGCCTGGGGGTCGTGGTGAACCCCGAGGCGATGTTCGACGTGCAGGTCAAGCGTATCCACGAGTACAAGCGCCAGTTGCTGAACCTGCTGCACACGGTGGCGCTGTACCAGGCTATCCGTGCCGAGCCTGGCACCAACTGGGTGCCGCGGGTGAAAATCTTCGCCGGCAAGGCGGCCGCCAGCTACCACCAGGCCAAACTGATCATCAAGCTGGCCAACGACATCGCGCGCACGGTGAACAATGACCCGACCGTGCGGGGCCTGCTCAAGGTGGTGTTCCTGCCCAACTACAACGTCAGCCTGGCCGAAAGCATCATTCCGGCAGCCGATTTGTCCGAACAGATCTCCACGGCTGGCTACGAGGCGTCGGGTACCAGCAACATGAAGTTCGGCCTCAATGGCGCACTGACCATTGGCACCATGGACGGCGCCAACGTGGAGATGTGCGACCGGGTAGGGGCCGAGCACATGTTCATCTTCGGCCTGACCTCCCAGCAGGTCGAGGCCCGCAAGCGCAGTGGCGAGTTCAACGCCAGTGGCGACATCGCGGCCTCGCACCGCCTCAATGATGTATTGCAGGCAATTCGTGGCGGGGTGTTCTCGCCGGATGACTCCTCGCGCTATGCAGGGTTGATCGACGGCCTGATCGCCTATGACCGCTTCCTGGTATGTGCCGACTTCGATGCTTACTGGGACGCCCAGAAACGCGTGGAAGACCTGTGGCACGACCCGGCTCAGTGGTGGCGTTCAGCGGTGCTGAACACTGCGCGCATGGGGTGGTTCTCGTCCGACCGCACCATCCGCGAGTACGCCGAGGATATCTGGAAGGCGCTGGACTGACGTTGACGCCGCTTCTCCTGTGGGGCCGGGCTGGTTGTTTGGCCTGGTTACCCCCTGTAGGAATAAGCCTCAGCTTTTACGACCCCACTCGATATACTGTCTCCCTGCCATGGAACTGGAACACGGTTAGGGAAATCGATCATGCAATGGGTATTGTTGCTGCTGGGCCTTGCGCTGGGCGGTGCCTTCGATGAGTCCATCGAAGGCGCGCTGGTTGGCGGCCTGTTTGGCTGGTGCCTGGGGCAGGCCTTGCGCCTCGGTACGCTGGCGCGGCGCGGCGAACAACAAGCACTGGAGCTGGAGCAGGTCCGTCAGGCACTGACGGCCGTGCAGGCACGCCTGGACGTGCTGGAAGGCGGGGTGGCAATGCCGCAGCCGGTGCCTGAGCCCGCGGCTGTCGAGCCGGTGCTGGAATGGGAGGTGGCGGTCGAGCCGCCACCTGCACCTACCCCTGCGCCGGCAGATACCTGGGTACCCGAGCCCGTGCGCCCACGTGAGCCTGATATTTTCAGTACCGTGTTCGGTGCTGCCCGCGACTGGCTGCTGGGCGGCAATACCGTGCTGCGCGTAGGCCTGGTACTGCTGTTTCTGGGCTTGGCGTTCCTCTTGCGCTACGCCACCGAAAACGTCGTGGTACCGGTGGAGCTGCGTTACGCCGGTGTCGCGGCCAGTGCTTTGGCATTGCTTGGCGTGGGCTGGTGGCTGCGGTTCAAGCGGCGCGGTTACGGCCTGCTGCTGCAAGGGGCTGGCGTGGCGGTGCTGTACCTGACCATTTTCGCCGCCATGCGCGTGCATGCGCTGATCGACCCGGGCCCTGCCATGGGCCTGTTGGTGGCCGTGACCGTCTGCTCAGCGATTCTGGCGGTGCTGCAGGACGCCCTGGGCCTTGCCTGCGCCGCGGCCCTGGGCGGCTTTGCCGCGCCCCTCCTGGCGTCCACCGGCGCCGGTAGCCATGTGGCACTGTTCAGCTATTTTGCCCTGCTCAACGCCGGCATCCTGGCCATCGCCTGGTTCAAGGCCTGGCGGCTGTTGAACCTGATCGGCTTCGTAGGCACCTTCGGCATTGGCTTCGCCTGGGGGGCGCGCTCCTATACCCCCGACCTGTTCTGGAGCACCGAACCGTTCCTGTGCCTGTTTTTCTTCATGTACCTGGCCATCGGTCTGCTGTTCGCACGGCGTACCCTGCTGGATAGCCCTGAACCGCCCGCTGGCGCCGACCGGGCGACCCTGGTGCGGTGGGCGGCGCGCCAGGGCGACTATGTGCACGGTAGCATTCTGTTCGGCCCGCCGCTGGTGGGCTTCGGACTGCAGTGGGCATTGATTCGCCACCTGGAGTTTGGCGCTGCGTTCAGTGCCTTGGCTCTGGGGGCTATCTACATGGTACTGGCCTGGCTGCTGGCCCGCCGGGCGCCGCAGCGGGCAACGCTGTTGACCGAGACCTGCCTGGTCCTGGGGGTGATATTCACCAGCCTGGCCATCCCGTTGGGCCTCGATGCCCAGTGGACCACCGCTGCCTGGGCGGTGGAAGGGGCAGGCCTGTATTGGCTGGGCCTGCGCCAGCAACGGCGTCTGGCCTGCTGGTTTGCGCTGCTGTTGCAGGTTGGTGCGGCTGCCTTCTGCCTTCAGGCCTTCAGCCACGCGTTCTTCTATACCCCTACCGGTGAGCTGGCCTTCAGTGCCCTGTTGATCGGTATCGCCGGCCTGGTCTGTGCCTGGCGCCAGCACGCAGAGCGCCAGGCCAGCCTCCTGGCCACGGTGCTGCTGGTATGGGGCGGTGCGTGGTGGTTGCTGGCGTGCGTAACTGGGGTGCCGTTGCTGGTACGCTGGTCGTGGGACATGGCCGCCTTGCTCATTGCCTTCAGTGCCAGCGCGGCGTTGGCCAGTTTTCTGGCCCCGCGCCTGCGCTGGCCGGGCCTGGCGCATCTGGCCATGGCCCTGGCGCCGCTGGCCACCCTGGTCCTGCTGTGCAATTGGCACATCGGTTTCAACCCGGTGCAGGAACTGGGGTGGCTGGCCTGGCCGGTGTTTTTCGTCGTGCATTTCCAAGCCCTGCGCCGGCTGGCGCCGTGGTTGGGCGCACGGTTGCTGACGGCCAGTCATGTGCTGGGCGCCTGGCTGCTGGTGGCGCTTCTTTCCTTGCAGCTGAGCTACGGCCTTGAGCAGTTGGCCGGTGACTACAATGCCTGGCGCTGGTTGGGCTGGGCGGTCTTCCCGGCGCTATTGCTGCTGGTGGTCGCCAGCCCGCGCCAGTGGCCATGGCCATTGGCGGCGTATCCAGAGGCGTACCGCTGGTGGGCGGCTTGCCCGCTGGCGATGGTGATGGTGGCCTGGGTGTGGCTGGCCAACTTCTTCAGCGACGGTGCCGCCGATCCGCTGCCTTACCTGCCCGTGGTGAACCCGCTGGAGCTGGGATTGCTGCTGGTGGTGTACGCGGTGTTCATCTGGGCGCGCAGCGTCGATGAGCGCATCCAGCGCCTGCATGTGCGCGCGCCGGTGGACTGGACGATCGGCGCCACCTTGTTTGCCGTGCTCACGGCCATGGTCATGCGCACCGTCCATCATTACGCAGGCGTGCCTTATCAGCTCGATGCGCTGCTGGGCTCCATGCTGGTGCAGGCCAGCCTGTCGATTGTGTGGACGGTGGTGGCCCTGGGCCTGATGATCGGCGGGCACGTGCGTGCACGGCGCTACATCTGGCTGGTGGGCGCGGGCCTGATCGGGGTGGTGGTGGCGAAACTGTTTTTTGTCGAACTGAGCAACCACGGTGGTTTGGCTCGGATCGTTTCGTTCATTGGGGTGGGCGTGCTGTTGCTGGTGGTCGGCTATTTCGCGCCGCTACCGCCACGGCGTATCGAAGGGGCGGCAGGGGGCAATACCTGACATGGGGCACATGATAAAGACGTGGTGTGGAGTGCTGGGGTTGCTGACGGCCATGGCGGCCGTGGCCCAGGAGCAACCGGGGGACTTTGCCAATCAGGTACCCCTGAGTGTCAGCGGCCAGGGCCCCTGGTACCGGTTGGACCTGCCGCTGGCCTTGCAGTTGGGGGCGCGCCAGGCCGACCTGGGTGACGTGCGCGTGTTCAACGCCGCCGGCGAGCCCCAGGCTTATGCCCTGGTGCACCAGAGCGCGCGACACCAGCAGAGTGAACACCAGGCCAGCGTGAAGTGGTTTCCCCTGTACGATGACGCCGAAAGTGCGCCGGGTACGCCGAAGGTCCGGGTTCAGACCGGGCCCAGCGGCAGCCTCATCGAAGTGCAACCCGAGGAAGAGCTGGAAGCGGGCGAAGAAGTGCTGCGTGGTTGGTTGCTGGACACCAGTGCCATCAAGGAGCCCCTGACCCAGCTGAGCCTGGACTGGAGCAGCGAACGTGAGGGCTTCCAGCGCTTCGGCATCGAAGCCAGCGACGACCTGCAACATTGGCGCCCGTGGGGTGAGGGCCAGGTGGCCCGGTTGTCATTCGCCGATGAGCGGATCGAGCAGCATGAAGTCTCACTGCCAGGCCTTCCGGCCCGTTACCTGCGCTTGTTGTGGCAAGTGCCGCAGTCGGCGCCGGTGCTGAGCCAGGTGCTGGTGCAGAGCAGCGCCACGGAGCATGTGCCATCGCCGCTGGTGTGGTCGGAACCGATCAAGGGCAGCAGCCTGAAGGCCAACGAATACACCTGGATGCTGCCCGCCGCCTTGGCGGTGGAACGGGTGCAGATCGGCCTGGACCAACCCAATAGCCTGGCCCCCGTGGACCTGCTTGGGCGCTACGACCCCAACGGCAGCTGGGAACCGCTGGAAAGCGGTTTGTTGTACCGCCTGACCCAGAATGGCCAGGACGCCGTTCAGAGCGAACTGCCCGTGCGCGGCGAAACCCTGCGCCAGCTCAAGCTGCAGGTAGACGACCGTGGCGGCGGCCTGGGGGCCGAAGCCCCTCTTCTGCGCGTCGCGGTACGCCCGGTGCAGCTGGTTTTCCTGGCCCGTGGCGCGGGGCCGTATCGCCTGGCCATCGGTAACGCGGCGGTGCAGGGCGCTCAACTGCCCATCGGCACCCTCATGCCCGGGGCCGATGAGCAGCGCCTGGCATCCCTGGGCATTGCCGAACCGGCCATTACTCCGGTGATCGTCGCACCGCCGCCGGCCGCCACGGTGGCGCCGGCGTCGGACTGGAAACGCATCAGCCTGTGGCTGGTGCTGGTCATTGGCGTGCTGGCACTGGCGGCCATGGCCTGGAGCCTGACCCGCTCGCGGCCCAACCCGCCGTGAGGCCATAAGCGCCACCGGTGGTCGTTTTCGGACTACGCTTGAGCGGTGGCGTGAACCTTTATCGTTACAGCCCGGTCTGAAGGGCTGCAACCACGCCCCCAATTGCTCGCTAGGTGGCCAATGAGCCTGTAAACTGCGCGGGTTTTTTCCCACCCCATTCTCCGGAGCCGTCCATGTCCCGCGTTACCCTGAGTCGCTATTTGATCGAGCAGACCCGCAGCAACAAGACCCCTGCCGATCTGCGCTTCCTTATCGAAGTGGTGGCGCGCGCATGCAAAGAGATCAGCCACGCTGTATCCAAGGGCGCCCTGGGCGGCGTTCTGGGCAGCATGGGCACTGAGAACGTGCAGGGCGAAGTGCAGAAGAAGCTCGACGTTCTGTCCAACGACATCCTGCTGGAATCCAACGAATGGGGTGGCCACCTGGCCGGCATGGCGTCCGAGGAAATGGACAATGCCTACCAGATCCCGGGTCAGTACCCCAAAGGCGCCTACCTGCTGGTATTCGACCCGCTGGACGGCTCGTCGAACATCGACGTCAACGTCTCGGTCGGCACCATTTTCTCGGTGCTGCGCTGCCCAACCGAGTACCTGACCCAGAACGACAGCCTCAACGAGCAGGCTTTCCTGCAGAAAGGCACCGAGCAGGTCGCCGCCGGCTACGCCATCTACGGCCCGCAGACCATGCTGATCCTGACCCTGGGCAACGGCGTCAAAGGCTTCACCCTGGACCGCGAGATGGGCAGCTTCGTGCTCACCCACGAAGACATCAGCATTCCGAAGAGCACTGCCGAGTTCGCCATCAACATGTCCAACCAGCGCCACTGGGAAGCGCCGGTGAAGCGTTACGTCGGCGAGCTGACCGCAGGTGAAGAAGGCCCGTTGAAGAAGAACTACAACATGCGCTGGATCGCCTCCATGGTGGCCGACGTACACCGTATCCTGACCCGTGGTGGCCTGTTCATGTACCCGCGTGACGGTCGCGAGCCAGAGAAACCCGGCAAACTGCGCCTGATGTACGAAGCCAACCCGATGTCGTTCCTGGTGGAACAGGCAGGCGGGGCGTCCACCGACGGCCACCAGCGCATCCTCGACATCCAGCCTGAAGGCCTGCACCAGCGCGTGGCAGTGTTCCTCGGTTCGAAGGAAGAAGTCGAGCGTGTGACCGCTTACCACAAAGAGTAAGGCTCCAGAGCGGCGGCGCCTGGAGCCAGGCGCCGCTGTTTTCAGATACGGAAACTGCCCACCAACTGCTTCAACCGCGAAACCTGCTGTTCCAGCTCACCGCAGGCCCGCAGCGTTGACTGCAGGTTTTCCACCCCTTCCTGGTTCAACGTGTTGATCTCGGTGATGTCCATGTTGATGGCTTCCACCACGGCGGTCTGCTCTTCAGTGGCGGTGGCCACCGATTGGTTCATGCCGTCGATCTCGCTGATACGCTGAGTCACGCTGCCCAGGCGCTCACCGGCCTGGTTGGCGATGCCCACGCTCTGTTCGCTCTGGCTCTGGCTTTCGGTCATGGTACCTACGGCTTCGCGGGCGCCCACCTGCAGTTCCTCGATGATCTTCTGCACTTGCTGCGCCGAGTCCTGCGTGCGGTGCGCCAGGTTGCGCACTTCATCGGCCACCACGGCGAAGCCACGGCCGGCGTCGCCTGCGCGGGCGGCTTCGATGGCAGCGTTCAGGGCCAGCAGGTTGGTCTGCTGGGAGATGCTGGTGATCACCTCCAGAATCTGCCCGATGTTCACCGTGTTGGCGTTCAGGGTCTCGATGTTGCCGCACGAGTCGCTGATCTTCGCCGACAGTTGGCCCATCACCTCGATGGTCTTGTTCACCACTTGCTGACCGTCTTCGGCCAGGTTGCGCGCGTCGCTGGAATGCTGCGAGGCCAGGGCAGCGTTCTGGGCGATTTCCTGGGCGGCGGCGCCCAGTTCGTTGATGGCCGCGGCCACGCTGCTGGTGCGGCTGGCCTGCTGGTCGGAGTTGAGCATCGAGGAGTTGGAGGCGCTCACCACCTGCAAGGCCACTTCGTTGACCCGGCCGGTGGCCGATGACACTTCGCGGATCGATTCGTGGATGCGCTCCACGAAGCGGTTGAACGACTGCCCCAGGGCGCCGAATTCGTCCTGGCCGTGAATCACCAGGCGTTTGGTCAGGTCGCCTTCGCCTTCGGCGATGTCATGCATGGCGCGGCCCATCACGTGCAGCGGTTCCATCAGCATGCGAATCAACAGGCCCAGCAGCGCGATGATGATCACCACGGCAATCACCGTGGCCACCAGCGCCGAATCGCGGAATTCGCCGAGCATGGCGTAGGCCGCGTCCTTGTCCAGCACCAGGGCCACGTACCAGTCGGCTGACGGCACACCGTTTACGCGGGTGAACGAGATGAACTGGGTCTTGCCGTTGAATTCCACTTCCTTGAGGCCAGGCGACACTTGAGGGGCGCCCTGGGGGTAGGCCTCGGAGAGCTGCTTGAGGTCCAGCTTGGTGTCAGGGTGGATCAGGATCTTGCCGTCGGCGGTAACGATGAACGCGTGGCCGTGGCCGCCGAAGTTCAGCGAGTTGATGATGTCGCTGATGCTGCTCAGGTCGATGTCTGCACCAGCGACGCCGATGAATTGGTTGTCATGGCGCACCGGGGTGGCGATGGTGATCACCAGCTTGCCGGACGACGCCGCGATGTAGGGTTCGGTAACGATCGTCTGCTGGGCTGCATTCGCTGCTTTGAACCAGCCGCGCTGGCGCGGATCGTAGTCGGCGGCGCGGTTGCCCGCCGGCACCGAGAACATCACGCCGTTCTGGCCGCCGAAGTAGGTCAGCTGGAAATTGCTCGAATAGGCTGGCAGGCCAACACTGCGCGTGAGGCTGGCGGCCGAGTCGCCATCCACCGCCACCTGCTGGCCCAGGGACTGCAGCAACTGGATGCGGCTTTCCAGCCAGGTCTGGATGTTGCTGGTGGTCAGCATGCCCAGCTGTTTCATCGAGGCGTCGGTGTTTTCGTGCAGGGTGGCGCGCTGACGGTAGTCGTTGAAGAGCATGAAGCACGAGAACGCCAGGGCCACGATAAGGGCCGCCGCGATCAGGATCTTGTGGCTGAATTTCAGGTTTTTTGTCATGTGAGATGATCTGCACGCAAGGAGGCGAGTCAAACGGGGGTGGCAATCTGCCAGAAGCCCGCAGATAGCGCTATCTACTGTCGGCAGGTTTGTGACGAAGATTAATGTACGTTTTGGTGCGTTGACCGATGGTCATTCGGGGCGGTCAGAAATGCCGCGCCAGGACGGGAACCTGGCTGCGCTTTTCTCTTCTAAGCTCTAGCTGGCAGCCAGGCCGGCATTATTGTCCAGGAGTGACTTTCCATGTCTTTGCGTTCCATCGCCCTGTTGTCGTTTTGCGTGCTGCTTGCAGCGTGCAACAAGATCAACCAGGAAAACTACTCACAGATCAAAGCGGGCATGACCAAGGCCGAAGTCGAACAACTGCTGGGTAGCCCCACTGACTGCTCCGGCGCGCTGGGCGTTTCCAGTTGCACCTGGGGTGACAAGAACAGCTTCATCAGTGTTCAGTACGCAGGCGAGAAGGTAGTCATGTACTCCGGGCAGGGTCTGAAATGAGTCGTTTGAAGCTGGCTGCATTCTTGCTCGGTGGCTTGGCCGCCGGAGCACTGTTGGGTGGTTGCGCGAACCGGGGCGACGATGGCCTGGCGCCGCGCACGGTCGACCATGTCGACCTCAAGCGCTACCAGGGCACCTGGTACGAGCTGGCGCGCCTGCCCATGTTCTTCCAGCGCAACTGCGCGCAATCCGAAGCCCATTACCGGCTCAAGCCCGATGGCAACGTCGCCGTGCTGAACCGCTGCCGCACGCAGGAAGGTGAGTGGGAGGAGGCCACGGGCACCGCGTCGCCGCAGGTGCCGGGCAAAACCGACAAATTGTGGGTGGTGTTCGACAACTGGTTCTCCAGGCTGCTGCCGGGCGTTGCCAAGGGCGACTACTGGGTGCTGTACGTGAGCGATGACTACAAGCAGGCCGTGGTCGGCAACCCGGACCGCAAATACCTGTGGCTGCTATCGCGCACCCCTACCGTCTCGAAAGCGGTGCGTGAAGAGATGCTGACCAAGGCCCAGCAGCAGGGTTATGACACCACCAAGCTGATCTGGCGCGCCAAGGATTCGGAAATCGGCAAATAAACGCCCGGTCCTGCAGGGGTAGTCCTTCAGTTCAGGAGTGTGCGCAGGACCTGGGCGAAAGCCTGCGCGCTTTCATGTTCTTGCGCATGATGCCCTTCGCTGACCACCTGCTTGCCATTGACCCACACATCCCGCACCTGGCGATCCCCCCCGGCAAACAGCCAGCGGTTGAGAATGCCGTCGCCGCTAGCGGTGGCCAGGTAAGGGTCGCTGCCGTCGAGCACCAGCCAATCGGCCCGTGTGCCCACACGCAGTTCACCGATGGCCTGGCCCAGGGCCTGGGCGCCGCCTTGCAGGGCTGCGTCGTAAAGGGTACGGCCAACCATGGGCTGGTGCTGGCCGTATAGCCGGTTGCGGCGCTGGTCGCGCAGGCGCTGGCCGTACTCCAGCCAGCGCAACTCTTCCACCACGCTCAACGACACATGGCTGTCCGAGCCAATGCCCATGCGCCCGCCCTGGGCCAGGTAGTCCACCGCGGGGAAAATCCCGTCGCCCAGGTTTGCCTCGGTGGTCAGGCATAGCCCGGCCACCGCGCCGCTGGCCGCCATGCGCCGCACTTCATCGGCATCGGCATGGGTGGCGTGTACCAGGCACCAGCGTTGATCCACGGGCACGTTGTCGTACAGCCATTGCAGCGGGCGTTTGCCGCTCCACGCCAGGCAATCGTTGACCTCTTTCATCTGTTCGGCGATGTGAATGTGTATGGGCGCTGCACTGTCGCTGGCCGCCAGCACCTGGCTGATCTGGTCGGGGGTGACCGCGCGCAACGAGTGAAAACACAGGCCCAGGCGCTGCGCCGGCTGTTCGGCAAGGATCGGCGCCAGGCGCTGATGCAGCGTCAGGTAGGCGTCGGTGCTGTTGATGAAGCGGCGTTGGCCATCGTTGGGGGCCTGGCCGCCAAAACCCGAGTGGCTATAGAGCACCGGCAACAGCGTCAGGCCGATGCCACTGCTGGCAGCTGCCTGGCTGACTTGGCGGGACAGCTCGGCGGGGTCGGCATAGGGGCGGCCGTCGGTATCGTGGTGCACGTAGTGAAATTCGGCCACCGAGGTGTAGCCGACCTTGAGCATTTCGATGTACAGCTGACGGGCGATCACCCCCAGTTGCTCGGGGCTGATCTTGCCTACCAGGCGGTACATCAGGTCGCGCCAGGTCCAGAAGCTGTCGTTGGGGTTGCCGGCCACTTCCGCCAAGCCGGCCATGGCGCGCTGAAACGCGTGGGAGTGCAGGTTGGGCATGCCTGGCAGCAGCGGGCCCTTCAGAGGCAAGGCATTCTCGGCACTGGCGCCGGCTTGGAGCAGGGTGATCAAGCCATTGGCACCGACCTCGATGCGGACATTTTCCGCCCATCCGGATGGCAACAACGCGCGTTCGGCAAAGAAGGCGGGCATCGACACTTACCTCATCAGGTTTATTTGTATATACATATACAGACGTTTGCCTGCTCGGTAAACTGCGGCAAGCTATCCATCTATCGTTTCAACTGGCCCAAAACAGAAGGATTTCCCGTGTCGACTCCGCCCGCCGTCTCTCCGCTGGTAGCCCAGATGGGCGAAAGTCCGGCACCGCTCTATGCCCGCGTCAAACAGATGATCGCCCTGCAGATTCAGAACGGCACCTGGCCGCCGCACCACCGCGTGCCGTCGGAAAGCGAGCTGGTCAGCCAATTGGGTTTCAGCCGCATGACCATCAACCGCGCCCTGCGTGAATTGACCGCCGAAGGCCTGCTGGTGCGCATGCAGGGGGTGGGCACTTTCGTTGCCGAGCCCAAGAGCCAGTCGGCGCTGTTCGAAGTGCACAACATCGCCGATGAAATCGCCTCACGCGGCCATCGCCACCGCTGCCAGGTCATCATGCTGGCTGAGGAAGCCGCTGGTTCCGAGCGCGCTCTGGCCCTGGACATGCGTGAAGGGCAGAAGGTGTTCCATTCGCTGATCGTGCACTTCGAGAACGACATCGCTGTGCAGATCGAGGACCGCTACGTCAACGCCGTGGTGGCACCGGACTACCTCAAACAGGATTTTACCCAGGAAACTCCCTACGCTTACCTGTCCAGGGTTGCGCCGCTGACCGAAGGCGAACACGTGGTTGAAGCAATCCTGGCCGACCCATCGGAATGCAAGTTGCTGCAAATAGAGCCTGGCGAACCCTGCCTGCTGATCCGCCGCCGAACCTGGTCGGGTCGCACCCCGGTAACCGCCGCGCGCCTGATCCACCCCGGCTCCCGGCACCGCCTGGAAGGACGATTCAGCAAATGAGTACATTCAAACTCCTGCGCGCCACGGGCTACCCGCGCATGCCGTGGAAGAACGGTGGCGGCAGCACCGAGGAAATCGCCCGCGATGGCGGCGATGGCCTGGACGGGTTCGGCTGGCGCCTGTCGATAGCTGATATTGGTGAATCGGGCGGATTCTCCAGCTTCGCGGGTTACCAGCGGGTGATCACCGTGTTGCAGGGCAAAGGGATGGTGCTGAATGTCGATGGTACTGATAGCCGCGAACTGCAGCCGTTCGATCCCTACTCGTTCACGGGTGACAGCGCCGTTTCGTGCACCCTGGTCGGCGGCGAGATCCGCGACTTCAACCTCATCTACGCGCCAGCCCGGTACCGCGCGCGGCTACAGTGGCTGGAAGGTGAGGCTCGGCTGTTCACCGCGGCCCAGACCCTGTTGATTTTCAGCGTCGCCGACGCCCTGACCGTCAAGGCGGGCAGCACCCCCCACATCCTGGGCTTGTACGACTGCCTGCAAATCGAGACAGACGCCCTCACCGAGCTCAGCGTCGACGGGCGCTGCTGCCTGATAGAACTGTCGCCGGCCTGACTGGCCTGCCGCGAACCTTATGTGCCGCGGTGCATCTGAGGTCCGCGGCGCGGCTTTCCCGAGCTTCGCCCGGTCTACAGGTACTCTGCCACCTTGTGCAGAAACAACTGATTTTGGTGGGAGCTGGCTTGCCAGCGAGCTGTTTCATCAGCCCTCGAAAATATCGGTGGCAAGCTAGCTCCCACAAAAGCATGTAGGGGCGCTAAGCAGCGGTGCATTGACCATACCCTCGAAAAATCCTTATTTAACTGATCCTTTCCAGCAGCGCTTCATTGGGCCTAGTTTGCAGCTACGCTAGAACCGAGGCATTTAGCCAGCATCATTCTCTACGGACTGAGTTGAAGAGGAATTTCATGGAATTTTTCGAAAAATTGGCCAGCTTGGCCACCAAGGTGCGCTTGCAAGGGGCAGCGATTCAAACAGAAGAAGCGACAAAAAATGCTTTTGTCATGCCTTTCATCAGCACGGTGCTGGGGTATGACGTTTTCGATCCGCAGGAGGTGACGCCTGAATTTGTATGTGATGTAGGCACTAAAAAAGGTGAAAAGATTGATTACGCCATTATGAAAGAGGGTGAGGTTCAGATACTGATTGAGTGCAAGAAAATCGGCGAGCCATTACATATCAATCATGCATCGCAGCTATTCCGTTATTTTCATGTCACCAGCGCTAGAATATCGGTATTGACAAATGGTCAGGTGTACAAGTTTTTTACCGATCTAGATGCTCCAAACAAGATGGATGAAAAGCCGTTTTTGGAACTTGATCTGCTAGATATAGATGAGTATTCAATTCCTGAATTGACGAAGCTGACGAAAGGGGCGTTTGATGTCGAGTCGATTATCAGTGCCGCGGGTGAGCTAAAATATGTCAGTCAGATCAAGAAGGTTGTGGCTGCACAGTTCATCAAGCCTGATGATGATTTTGTCAAAGTCTTCGCGACCCGGGTCTACGATGGCGTCATAACTCAGAAGGTCAGAGAACAGTTCAACGAGTTGACCCGAAAAGCGCTTGGCCAATTTTTGAATGATCAGATCAATGATCGCCTCAAGTCTGCGATGAGCGGGGTCGTACAGCCAGTGCTGGCGCCAGTGACTACAGCGGCTGAAGCTGCGAACAGTGCAGAAGAAGATGAGTCCGAGGAAAAGCTCCTCACGACGGTGGAGGAGTTGGAGGGGTATCACATAGTGCGTGCATTGGTCCGCTCTGTAGTCGATGCAAAACGTATTGTGCAGAGGGATACCCAAAGCTACTTCGGGATTCTGCTGGATGACAATAACAGGAAGCCGATCTGTCGTCTGCACTTCAACCGCAGTCAGAAGTATATCGGATTGTTTGATGAGGCCAAGGTAGAAACACGCCACCCCATTTCCAGTGTTGATGACATTTATAACCATGCAGAGCAGCTTCAAAAGACCGTAGGGTTCTACGCCTGATAGGCCTTAAAACCCGGCAGGGAACCTGAGGTCAGCGCCTCAGGTTGTTTTTCAAGCGCTCAAGAATTATCTACAACCCAAGGGCGTTTCTTTCGCTGCTTTTGCGCAACACTGTAAACCTCGGCTCGACCCGAGTGGCGCGTCCAGCGTAGGTTTTCTATCAGCTTCTGTTCTTCTGCATTGAGACGGATATAGCCCCTCTCTTGGAGGGCTTGATGGAACGTCGGATTATTCATGCATGATTCTCTGTGATAGGTCTCTTACCTGCCACCTGACGCCAATCAGGTGAGCAGGACCGCGCGGGTTGGCGTACCGGTCACAGAGCCGGCGTGCCCAAAGGCACCCACGCACGATCCTGCCCATAAAGGGCACAGCCATGCTGCGGATGGATCTACCGCCGAAACGATGGATTTCAATCCGCCTGTGAGTACCAGGACGCCAATCCTGTGACGCCGATAGACAACGTCGGGTTGAACCTTACCCGCTCACCCTATCTCGGACAACCCCCAATGGCTGTTGTGCTGGAGGCAGAAACGCATGAGCTTGAGGTGTTCTGCACCTGCTATGGATGGTCATGACCAGTCTGTCGGAGCGGGTCTCACTTCCGAATCGTAAGATGCTGTTTGACTCACTCAACGCGGCACGGCCTTCCCGAGCTTCGCCCGGTCCCACAGGGGATGCGCGGCGTTGCGGGGCCAGGGTCAGGTGTAACAGCTGGCTGCGCGGCCGCGTTGATAAAGCGCACCAAGTTGTTACCGATTGCCCCAAGGCGGCGCAAAAAGCCCTGTCGAGTCGAACGCAAACTCCGCCGATCAGCCGCCCGCGCAAAAATTCTTTTCCCTTACACCCCGCTCGTTCCCTGCCTTCTACCCTCAACCAGTACCCGCCCAATCCCACGACCATAAAAGTTGGCAACTCAATTGCATATGCTTGTATGTACAAGTAAAGACGTGCACAGAACAGTGCAGTTACCGCAGAGGAGTCCTATTCGTGACCGACAAAGCTCAAACCAAATACCGTGATGTCGAAATCCGCGCCGCCCGCGGTAACAAGCTGACTGCCAAGAGCTGGCTGACCGAAGCGCCGCTGCGCATGCTGATGAACAACCTCGACCCGCAGGTGGCCGAGAACCCCAAGGAGTTGGTGGTGTACGGTGGTATTGGCCGCGCCGCGCGCAATTGGGAGTGCTATGACAAGATCGTCGAGAGCCTCACGAACCTCAATGAGGATGAAACCCTGCTGGTGCAGTCGGGCAAGCCGGTAGGCGTGTTCAAGACCCACAGCAACGCCCCTCGCGTGTTGATCGCCAACTCCAACTTGGTGCCGCACTGGGCAAACTGGGAGCACTTCAACGAACTGGACGCCAAGGGCCTGGCGATGTACGGCCAGATGACCGCTGGTAGCTGGATCTATATCGGTAGCCAGGGCATCGTCCAGGGCACCTACGAAACGTTCGTAGAGGCCGGCCGCCAGCACTACGACGGTAGCCTGAAGGGCAAGTGGGTACTGACCGCCGGCCTGGGCGGCATGGGCGGTGCGCAACCGTTGGCCGCGACCCTGGCCGGGGCGTGCTCGCTGAGCATCGAGTGCCAGCAAAGCCGCATCGATTTCCGCCTGGCCAGCCGCTATGTCGACGAGCAAGCCACTGACCTGGACGACGCCCTGGCCCGCATCGCCCGGTATACCGCCGAGGGCAAGGCGATTTCCATCGCGCTGCTGGGCAACGCCGCCGAAATTCTGCCGGAGCTGGTCAAGCGTGGCGTGCGCCCCGACATGGTCACCGACCAGACCAGCGCCCACGACCCGCTCAACGGCTACCTGCCCGCTGGCTGGAGCTGGGAGCAGTACCGCGACCGCGCCCAGACCGAGCCGGCCGCGGTGGTCAAAGCCGCCAAGCAGTCCATGGCCGTGCACGTACAGGCCATGCTCGATTTCCAGAAGCAGGGCATTCCGACGTTCGACTACGGCAACAACATCCGCCAGATGGCCAAGGAGGAGGGCGTGGCCAACGCTTTCGATTTCCCTGGCTTCGTGCCTGCCTATATCCGCCCGCTGTTCTGCCGCGGCATCGGCCCGTTCCGCTGGGCGGCGCTGTCAGGTGACGCCGAGGACGTCTACAAGACCGACGCCAAGGTCAAGGAGCTGATCCCCGACGACGATCACCTGCACAACTGGCTGGACATGGCCCGTGAACGCATCAGTTTCCAGGGCCTGCCCGCACGTATCTGCTGGGTAGGCCTGGGCCAGCGCGCCAAGCTGGGCCTGGCGTTCAACGAAATGGTGCGCCGCGGCGAGCTGTCGGCCCCGGTGGTGATTGGCCGTGACCACCTGGACTCCGGCTCGGTAGCCAGCCCCAACCGTGAAACTGAAGCCATGCAGGATGGCAGCGATGCTGTGTCCGACTGGCCGCTGCTCAACGCCCTGCTGAACACCGCCAGCGGCGCCACCTGGGTGTCGCTGCACCACGGCGGTGGCGTGGGCATGGGCTTCAGCCAGCATTCGGGCATGGTCATCGTCTGCGACGGTACCGACGAAGCCGCCGAGCGCATCGCTCGTGTGCTGCACAACGACCCGGCCACCGGTGTCATGCGCCACGCCGACGCCGGCTACCCGATCGCCATCGACTGCGCCAAAGAACAAGGCCTGAACCTGCCGATGATCAACGGCTGATCTAACGTCCATCAGGCTGCCCAGAGCGGCAGCCTGACGTTGGCTTCCAAATTGCTTGTAGTTGTATGTACAAGCATAGGTGAGCAGCGGTCAGCGAGCTTGTAACACTTTCTCTCATTCGACTTTGCAGGAAGGTTAACGATGGCGCAGAAATTCGGGTTGTTGGGTTCATTGGCATTGAGCGCTGTGCTGCTGGCCGGCATGCCGCTGGCCCAGGCCAAGGACTGGACCTCGGTCAACATTGCTACCGAAGGCTCTTATGAGCCGTGGAACGTCACCCTGCCGGGCGGCAAGATCAGCGGGTTCGAGCCCGAGCTGATGGAGATTCTGTGCCAGCGCATGCAGCTCAAGTGCAATATTTCGGTGCAGAACTGGGACGGCATGATCGCCAGCCTCAACGCCGGCAAGTTCGATGTGCTGATGGATGCGGTGGTCATCACCGAAGACCGCAAAAAGGTCATGGCCTTCTCCATTCCTTATGCGCGTACCCCGGCCAGCTTCGTGGCCCTGGATGCCAAGTTGCTGCCTGGCGAACCAGGCCCAGCCCACGAGATCACCCTGGGCACTGACGAAAAACAGATCAGCGAGGCCATCGAAGGCCTGCGCAAAGCACTGAAGGGTAAGACCATCGGTATTGCCTCGGGCACCATCTACACCCCGTTCATCGACGACCACTTCAAGGACGTCGCCACCATTCGTGAATACAACGCTTCGGCGGACACCATTCTCGACCTGCAGGCCGGGCGCATCGATGTGGCGTTCGACGACGTGACCTTCCTCGACTCGCTCAAGGCCAAGGACGAAAACAAGAACCTGGCCTACACCGGCCCGCAGATCGGCGGCCCGATCTGGGGGGATGGCGAAGGCCTGGGCTTCCGCCAGGCAGACGCCGACCTGAAGGCCAGGTTCGACGCCGCGCTGAAAGAGGCGCTGGCCGATGGCACGGTCAAAAAGCTCAGCGAGAAGTGGTTCAAGCTCGACCTTACGCCGAAGTCATAAGCGTGGCAGGGCCGGCGCCCGCGGGCGCCGGATGTTCAACGATTGAAGTGGCAGGAAAAACCTCATGAATCTCTTGCAGATGCTCAGCTTCGGTGACACCGGTTGGGGCATGGCGCTGCTCAAGGCAGCGGCCATGACCCTGCTGCTGACCTTGGCGGCGTTGCTGATCGGCGCCCTGGTGGGCAGCCTGGTGGCCACGGCGAAGCTCTCGCGCCGGCGTGGCGTGCGATACCTGGGCGATGCCTACTCGATCCTGTTCAGAGGGATTCCTGAACTGCTGGTGATCTACCTGTTTTATTTCGGCGGCGCCAGCGTGGTGTCGGCGATCAACCACTGGTTCGGTGGCCAGGGCTATGTAGACGTGCCGCCGTTCCTGGTGGGCGCCATCGCCGTGGGGCTGATTTCCGCCTCTTACCAGGCCGAGGTCTACCGCGGCGCCTTCATCGCCGTGGCCAAGGGCGAGCTGGAAGCGGCGCTGGCCATCGGCATGAGCCGTGGCATGCGCATTCGCCGGGTGCTGATTCCGCAGATCTGGCGCTACGCGCTGCCGGGCCTGGGCAACGTCTGGCAAATGAGCCTGAAAGACTCGGCGCTGATCTCGGTGATCGGCCTGGTGGAACTGATGCGCGCCAGCCAGGTGGCGGCCGGCTCCACCCGCCAGTACTTCACGTTCTACATCGTTGGCGGGGTGTGCTACCTGATTCTCACCGGGCTTTCGGGCCGCCTGTTCAACCTTGCCGAGTCGCGGGTGCAGCGTACCCAGCGCCGTAACCCGGCGCAGTCCTGAGAAGGGGAAACCAGATGATCGATTTTGCCTTTCTCGCCGACACCATGCTCAAGTTGCTGGGCGCCTTGCCCACTACGTTGACGCTGTTCTTCTCCTCGCTGGTGCTCGGCTTGCTGCTGTCCCTGGGCGTGGTGGCCATGCGCGTCAGCCGCTGGTGGTTCCTGAGCATGCCAGCGCGTTTCTACATCATGCTGTTTCGCGGCACGCCGTTGCTGATCCAGATGTTCCTGATCTATTACGGCCTGGGTCAGTTCCCGGCCATTCGCGACAGTTTTCTGTGGGTGGTGCTGAAGTCACCCTACGGCTGCGCCGTGGTCTCGCTGGCGATGTGCACCGCCGGCTATACCGCCGAAATCATCCGCGGCGGCCTGCAGAGCGTGCCCCACGGCCAGATCGAGGCCGGCCAGGCGGTGGGCATGAACCCCTGGACACTGCTATGGCGTGTCATTGCCCCGGTCACCTTGCGCCAGGCGCTGCCGGCCTATTCCACCGAGGCCATCCTGCTGGTCAAGTCCACCGCCCTGGCCAGCCTGGTCACCGTGTGGGACGTGACCGGGGTGGCCCAGCAGATCATCCAGCGCACCTACCGCACCATGGAGGTGTTCATCTGCGCGGCGCTGATCTACCTGGTGCTGAATTTCCTGGTGGTGCGCGCCGTGGCCTGGATCGAACACCGCCTGTCCCCGCACCTGCGCGAGCGGCCCCAGGGCGTGCCGACCAAACCGGTGCCTGAAGCCACCCCCCATTCCTGATTGCAGCGGAGCTTGCCATGAGTACTCAATTCCAGACCGCCCTGTCGGTCGCCAATATTCACAAGGCCTTCGGTGCGACTCAGGTGCTCAAGGGCATTTCCCTGGATGCCCACAAGGGCGACGTGATCTCCATTCTCGGCGCCAGCGGTTCGGGCAAAAGCACCTTTCTGCGCTGCATCAACCTGCTGGAAACCCCGGACGAGGGCAGCATCGTCCTGGACGGCGAAGCCATCGAGATGAAGCGCCACCGTGACGGCCGCCTGCTGCCCGGCAACCGTCGCCAGGTTGAAGCCATGCGCAGCAAATTGGGCATGGTGTTCCAGAGCTTCAACCTGTGGTCGCACATGACCGTGCTGCAAAACGTGATCGAAGGCCCCATGCGCGTGCTCAAGCGTTCGCGCGCCGAATGCGTGGAGGAGGCCGAGGCGCTGCTGCACAAGGTCGGCCTGTACGAGCGCCGTGACTACTTCCCGGCGCACCTGTCCGGTGGCCAGCAGCAGCGCGTGGCCATTGCCCGCGCGCTGGCCATGAACCCTCAGGTGATGCTGTTCGACGAGCCCACGTCGGCCCTGGACCCTGAGCTGGTCGGTGAAGTTCTGCGGGTGATGCGCTCGCTGGCCGAGGAAGGCCGCACCATGCTGGTGGTCACCCATGAAATGGGCTTCGCCCGCCATGTTTCCAACCGCGTGGTGTTCATGCAGGGCGGCCAGATCGACTGCCAGGGCAGCCCCGCTGACTTGTTCGAAGGCTTGCCGACCGAGCGTTTCCGCCAGTTCGTGTCCAGCCATCAGCAGCGTAACGCCGAGTAAACGCCACCTAACCCGAGGATCGTTGTATGGCTGGTTCAGTTGACCGTGCTGCAAGCACGCCATTGATCGAAAAACGCTCGATCGACTACATTCCAGAGTCCGAGCGCCACGGTAGGTTATTCAGCCAGTTCACCCTGTGGCTGGGCGCCAACCTGCAAATCACCGCCATCGTTACTGGCGCCTTGGCCGTGGTGCTGGGCGGCGATGTGTTCTGGTCGCTGGTGGGGTTGTTCATCGGCCAGTTGCTGGGCGGTGGGGTCATGGCCCTGCACGCGGCACAAGGTCCGCGCCTGGGCCTGCCGCAGATGATTTCCAGCCGGGTGCAGTTCGGCGTGTATGGCGCGGTGATCCCCCTGGTGCTGGTGTGCCTGATGTACATCGGCTTTTCCGCCAGCGGCTCGTTGCTGGCCGGCCAGGCCATCGCCCAGTTGCTGCAGGTGGATGACTGGAAAGGCATCGTCATCTTCGCCGCGCTGATCGTGGTGCTGACTGTCTTCGGCTACCGGGTCATCCACATGATCGGCCGCCTTGCCAGCGTCCTGGGTGTGGTGGCTTTCATCTACCTGTTCTACCGGCTGCTGGCGGGCAACGACATCGGTGCGTTGCTGGGCAACAAGCATTTCTCCCTCAGCAGCTTTCTGTTGGCGGTATCCCTGTCGGCGTCCTGGCAGATAGCTTTCGGGCCTTATGTGGCGGACTATTCGCGTTACCTGCCGAGCAAGACTTCGGTACCGGGCACGTTCTGGGCCGTGGGCCTGGGCGCGGTGATCGGCGCCCAGGCGTCCATGGTGTTTGGCGTGTTCGCCGCCGCCCTGGCCGGCTCGCAGTTCGCCCACCATGAAGTGTCCTTCATCGTTGGCCTGGGCGGCACTGGCGTGGTCGCGGCCCTCCTGTATTTCAGCGTGGCCTTCGGCAAGCTGACCATCACAACCCTCAATGCCTATGGCAGCTTCATGTCCATCGCCACCATCGTCAGCGGTTTCCGCGGCAACCGGCACATCTCCAGCGCGCTGCGCCTGGCCTACATTTTCGCCATGGTCGGCCTGGCCACTTTGCTGGCGTTGCTGGGCAAGGACTCGTTCCTCAAGGATTTCTCGGCGTTCATCCTGTTCCTGCTGGCGTTCTTCACACCGTGGAGCGCCATCAACCTGGTGGACTTCTACTGCATCACCAAGGAGCGCTATGACATTCCCGCGCTCAGTGACCCCAATGGCCGCTACGGGCGCTGGAACATTCCGGGCATCAGCATCTACGTGCTGGGCGTGCTGATCCAGATGCCGTTCATTTCCACCCACTTCTACACCGGCCCGCTGGTGGCCAGCCTGGGTGATACCGATATTTCGTGGATCATCGGCCTGGTGGTACCGGCGGTGCTCTACTACGTGGTCGCCAAGCGTTGCACGCGGTCCATTCCGGATCAGTTGATTTTGCCTGCAGAGGCCAACAGTGCGCCGGGCGAGTTCGGGAAGGCTATACCTCAGGGGACCTTCTGACGTGTGAGAGCCGCTCATGTTCCCCGATGACCTTACCTTTTCCATTGCCGATTGGGTCAACCGAGGCGTCGACGCCCTGGTGACCCGCTATGGTGACCTATTCCGCCAGGTGTCCGAATCCTTGCTGTGGGTGATCGTGCGCCTGGAAAACGGCTTGCGGCTGGTGCCCTGGTGGTTGCTGCTGATCATCGTCGGCGGCATCGCCCTGCATGCCACGCGCCGGGTGCTCAGCGCCCTGTTGATCGTGGGGCTGCTGTTTCTGGTGGGGGCGGTGGGGCTGTGGGACAAACTGCTGCAGACCTTGGCCCTGATGCTGGTGGCCACGCTCATCGCCGTGCTGATCGGCATTCCCCTGGGCATTCTGGCGGCGCGCAGCAACCGCCTTCGGGCGGTACTGATGCCCTTGCTGGACATCATGCAGACCCTGCCCAGCTTCGTGTACCTGATTCCGGTGCTGATGCTGTTTGGCCTGGGCAAGGTGCCGGCTATCTTCGCCACGGTGATCTACGCCGCGCCGCCTCTGATACGCCTGACCGACCTGGGCATCCGCCAGGTAGACCGCGAGGTGATGGAAGCGGTGAACGCGTTCGGCGCCAGCCGCTGGCAGCAGTTGTTCGGCGTGCAGTTGCCGCTGGCGTTGCCGAGCATCATGGCCGGGGTCAACCAGACCACCATGATGGCCTTGTCCATGGTGGTGATCGCCTCGATGATCGGCGCCCGCGGGTTGGGCGAGGATGTGCTGGTCGGCATCCAGACCCTCAACATCGGGTTGGGGCTGGAGGCGGGACTGGCCATTGTGATTCTGGCCGTGGTGATCGACCGCATCACCCAGGCCTACGGCCGGCCACGCCATGAGGTGCGGCCATGATCGAGGTGCGCAACGTGTCCAAGGTGTTCGGCGCCAAGCCCGAACGCGCCCTGGCCATGCGCCGCGACGGCGCCAGCAAGGATGAGGTGCTGGCCGCCACCGGTTGCGTGATCGGCGTCGATGACCTGTCGTTGACGGTTTCACAGGGCGAAATCTTCGTGGTCATGGGCTTGTCCGGTTCCGGCAAGTCGACCCTGGTACGCCACCTGAACCGGCTCATCGACCCCACCAGCGGCCAGGTGCTGGTGGCTGGTGAAGATATTCTGGGCTACGGCCGCCGGGCCCTGCGCGAGTTTCGTCGGCACAGCGTCAGCATGGTGTTCCAGAGTTTCGGCCTGCTGCCGCACCGCACGGTGCTGGAGAACGTCGCCTACGGCCTGACGGTGCGAGGTGAAAGCCGCCAGCAGTGCGCTGAACGCGCCGCCCATTGGATCAAGGTCGTGGGCCTGCAAGGCTACGAGAAATCCTGGCCCCACCAGCTCTCTGGCGGCATGCGCCAGCGTGTCGGGCTGGCCAGGGCGCTGGCTGCCGATACACCGGTCATTCTGATGGACGAAGCCTTCAGCGCCCTCGACCCGCTGATCCGCGCCGACATGCAAGACCAGTTGCTGGCCCTGCAACAGAACCTGCGCAAGACCATCGTGTTCATTACCCACGACCTGGACGAAGCCATTCGCCTGGGCAACCGCATTGCCATCCTGCGCGACGGCCGCCTGATTCAGGTGGGCACGCCTGGGGACATTCTTCACCACCCGGCCGACGACTACGTGGACCGTTTCGTCCAGCGTCGGGTGGCCACTTACTAAGGAGCGCTGTAGATGTTGTTGGCCGAAAACGTCGTCATCGCCGACGCCAGAATGCGTTGGCAGGATGTGGTCGCCGTGGCGCGCTTTGGCGCCAAGCTGGAACTGTCCGCCCAGGCCTGGGCGCGCATCGACAATGCCCAGGCCATCGTGCAGTGCATCGTCGAGAGCGGTGAGCGGGCCTATGGCGTGAACACTGGCCTGGGAGCCTTGTGCAACGTGTCGCTGCAAGGCGAGCAACTCAGCCAGTTGTCGCGCAATACCCTGCTCAGCCACGCCTGCGGGGTGGGCAAGCCGCTGAGCGACGAGCAGACGCGCGCGATCATCTGCGCCGCCATCATCAACTTCTGCCAGGGCAAGTCGGGGCTGCACCGCCAAGTGGTGGAAGGCCTGCTGGCGCTGCTCAACCGTGGTATTACCCCACAGGTACCGTCCCAGGGCTCGGTGGGCTACCTGACCCATATGGCGCACATCGGCGTCGGCCTGCTGGGCATCGGCCCAGTCAGTTACCGGGGCGAAATCGTCGAGGCTTCCCAGGCTTTCGCCGCCGAAGGCCTGCAACCCGTGCAACTGGGGGCCAAGGACGGTTTGTGCCTGGTCAATGGCACGCCGTGCATGACCGGCCTCAGTTGCCTGGCGCTGGCCGACGCCTGGCGGCTGACCGGCTGGGCGGATGTCATCGGCGCCATGAGCTTCGAGGCCCTGCGCGGGCAGATCGACGCCTTCGACCCGGCCATCATCAGCCTCAAGCCGCACCCCGGCATGCAGGTGGTGGCGCATAACCTGCGCACCCTGCTGGCCGAGAGTGAAGTGATCGCCAGCAGCCGCGGCATTCGTACCCAGGACGCCCTGAGCATCCGCTCCATTCCCCAGGTGCACGGCGCTTCCCGTGACCAGTTGGCCCATGCCGCACGGCAGATCGAGATCGAACTCAACTCGGCCACCGACAACCCGTTGTTGCTGGGCACCCCGGCGGATTTCCGGGTGATGTCCCAGGCCAACCCCCACGGCCAGTCGGTGGCCATGGCCGCCGATGTGCTGGCCATTACCGTGGCCGAGATCGGTGCCATCGCCGAACGGCGCCTGGACCGCATGATCAACCCGCTGGTCAGCGGCCTGCCGGCCTTCCTGGTCAGCCAGCCGGGCGTCAATTCCGGCATGATGATCGTTCAGTACGTGGCGGCCTCGCTGTGCGCGGAAAACCGCCAGCTGGCGCAGCCGGCGGTGGTGGATAACTACGTGACCTCGGGCCTGCAGGAGGACCACCTGAGCATGGGCACCAACGCCTCGCTCAAACTGCACCGGGCGCTGGAGAACTGCACGCAGATCCTCGCCATCGAATATTTGCTGGCGGCCCAGGCCTTCGAGTTTCTCAAGGAGCAGCGCTTTGGCGTCGGTACCGATACCGCCTGGCGGCTGCTGCGTGAACACATCCCGCCCTACGACCAGGACCGCTGGCTGGCGCCCGACATCGCCGCCAGCGCCGCCCTGCTCAAGGACCCGGCCCTGCTGGGCCGTACCTTCCCCGAATTGTTCCAGGAGTTCCTGTGATGAAAACCCTGTGGCAGCACTGCCATGTGGCAACCATGGCCCATGGCAAATACTCGATCATCGAAGACGCGGCGATCGTCACCGCTGGCGGCACCGTTCACTGGATCGGCCCACGTAGCGAGGCGCTGGTGGGGGAGGGCGTGGCCATCATCGACCTGGGCGGTGCCTGGGTCACGCCGGGCCTGATCGACTGTCACACCCACACCGTGTTCGGCGGCAACCGCAGCGGTGAGTTCGAGCAGCGCCTGCAAGGGGTCAGTTACGCCGAGATTGCCGCGGCGGGTGGCGGCATCGCCAGTACCGTGCGGGCCACCCGCGCCGCCACTGAGGATGAGCTGTTCATCAGTGCTCGCAAGCGTCTGGCCAGCCTGCTGCGCGACGGCGTCACCACCGTGGAAATCAAAAGCGGCTATGGCCTGGACCTGGCCAGCGAGCGCAAGATGCTGCGGGTGATCCGTCGCCTGGGTGAGGCCCTGCCGGTGAGCGTGCGCGCCACTTGCCTGGCGGCCCATGCACTGCCACCGGAGTACAAGGACCGCGCCGACGACTATATCGCGCACATTTGCGACGAGATGCTGCCGGCCTTGGCGAGCGAAGGCCTGGTGGATGCGGTGGATGCCTTCTGCGAGTACCTGGCGTTCTCGCCTGCGCAGGTCGAGCGCGTTTTCCTCAAGGCCCGCGAACTGGGCCTGCCGGTGAAGCTGCATGCCGAGCAGTTGTCGGCACTGGCCGGTTCCAGCCTGGCCGCCCGTTACCAGGCGCTGTCGGCCGACCATCTGGAGTTCATGACCGAAGACGATGCCCGGGCCATGGCGGCGGCGGGTACTGTTGCGGTGCTGTTGCCCGGCGCTTTCTATTTTCTGCGTGAGACGCGGTTGCCGCCCATGGATGCGCTGCGCCAGCACGGCGTGGCGATTGCCATTGCCAGCGACCTCAACCCGGGCACGTCGCCGGCGTTGTCGATGCGCCTGATGCTGAACATGGCCTGCACCCTGTTTCGCATGACCCCGGAAGAAGCCCTGGCCGGCGCCACCGTGCATGCCGCCAAGGCGCTTGGCCTTGGCCACAGCCACGGGTCGCTGGAAGTGGGCAAGGTTGCCGACTTCGTCGCCTGGGACATCGAACGCCCCGCCGACCTGGCCTACTGGCTGGGTGGTGGTCTGAACAAGCGCGTCGTGCGTCACGGCGTGGAAGTCACTGCTGGAGAACTGACCCGTGGATAACGTCCTGACTTTCAAGCGCGGCCGCGTGCCGCTGTTGATCAGCATGCCCCATGCCGGCCTGCGCCTGACCCCGGCCGTGGAGAACGGCCTGATCGATGAGGCACGCAGCCTGCCCGACACCGACTGGCACATCCCGCGGCTCTACGATTTCGCCGATGAGCTGGGGGCCAGCATCGTGGCTGCCGAGTACTCGCGGTTCGTCATCGACCTCAATCGGCCGTCTGACAACAAGCCGTTGTATGCCGGCGCTACCACTGGCCTGTACCCGGAAACCCTGTTTGACGGCGTGCCGCTGTTCCGCGAAGGGCAGGAACCGTCCGCCGCCGAGCGTGACCGCTACCTGGCCGAGATCTGGGGCCCTTACCACCGCACCATCGAACAGGAACTGGCGCGCCTGCGCGATGAATTCGGCTACGTGCTGCTCTGGGACGCGCACTCCATCCGTTCTCACGTACCGCACCTGTTCGACGGCCGCCTGCCGGATTTCAACCTGGGCACCTTCAATGGCGCCAGCTGCACCCTGTTTCGCATGACCCCGGAAGAAGCCCTGGCCGGCGCCACCGTGCATGCCGCCAAGGCGCTTGGCCTTGGCCACAGCCACGGGTCGCTGGAAGTGGGCAAGGTTGCCGACTTCGTCGCCTGGGACATCGAACGCCCCGCCGACCTGGCCTACTGGCTGGGTGGTGGTCTGAACAAGCGCGTCGTGCGTCACGGCGTGGAAGTCACTGCTGGAGAACTGACCCGTGGATAACGTCCTGACTTTCAAGCGCGGCCGCGTGCCGCTGTTGATCAGCATGCCCCATGCCGGCCTGCGCCTGACCCCGGCCGTGGAGAACGGCCTGATCGATGAGGCACGCAGCCTGCCCGACACCGACTGGCACATCCCGCGGCTCTACGATTTCGCCGATGAGCTGGGGGCCAGCATCGTGGCTGCCGAGTACTCGCGGTTCGTCATCGACCTCAATCGGCCGTCTGACAACAAGCCGTTGTATGCCGGCGCTACCACTGGCCTGTACCCGGAAACCCTGTTTGACGGCGTGCCGCTGTTCCGCGAAGGGCAGGAACCGTCCGCCGCCGAGCGTGACCGCTACCTGGCCGAGATCTGGGGCCCTTACCACCGCACCATCGAACAGGAACTGGCGCGCCTGCGCGATGAATTCGGCTACGTGCTGCTCTGGGACGCGCACTCCATCCGTTCTCACGTACCGCACCTGTTCGACGGCCGCCTGCCGGATTTCAACCTGGGCACCTTCAATGGCGCCAGTTGCGACCCTGAGCTGGCTCGGCGCCTGGAAAGCGTGTGCGCGGGGTTTGGCGATTACACCCATGTGCTCAACGGGCGGTTCAAGGGTGGGCACATCACCCGTCATTTCGGCGACCCGGCCCATGACATTCATGCCGTGCAGCTGGAGTTGGCGCAGAGCACGTACATGGAAGAGTTCGAGCCATTCAACTACCGGCCTGACCTCGCCGAACCAACCCGCGAAGTGCTCAAGGCATTGCTCACCGAACTCATTGCCTGGGCCAGCACCCGCTACGCATGACACTGCAGGACCGGGCGACCAGGTTTGCCAACCCCACCGCGCCGCGCCGTTCCCGAGCTTGCGCCCGGTCCCACAGGGGGGAACGCGCTGGCAGAGGCTTCCGTGTAGGACCGGGCGAAGCTCGGGAAGCGGGCAACCGGGTCCCCCAGGCACACCGCGCCGCGCGTTCTCGAGCTTGCGCCCGGTTCTGCAGGGAGTGAAGAGCATGGGCCTGGCACGGCTGAAATGCCCCCTGATACCAAGGGGGCATGATCTGTAAGCGATTCGGGTTTATGATGCCTCACGGCACTTATGACAGAAGTCCCAGCAGGGATGACCCAATACCCTTACGGAGCGTGCAATGCAGACTTTGTACCCGCAGATCAAACCCTACGCCCGGCACGATCTGGCCGTGCAAGAGCCGCATGTGCTGTATGTCGACGAGAGCGGTTCACCCGAGGGCCTGCCGGTGCTGTTCATCCACGGCGGCCCCGGTTCAGGCTGCGATGCCCAGAGTCGCTGCTATTTCGACCCCAACCTGTACCGCATCGTTACCTTCGATCAGCGCGGCTGTGGCCGGTCTACCCCCCACGCCAGCGTGGAAAACAACACCACCTGGGACCTGGTGGCCGACATCGAGCGCATCCGCGAGCACCTGGGCATCGATAAATGGGTGCTGTTCGGCGGTTCGTGGGGCTCGACCCTGGCCCTGGCTTACGCCCAGACCCACCCCGAGCGCGTGCACGGGCTGATCTTGCGCGGCATCTTCCTGGCCCGCCCCCAGGAAGTGGAATGGTTCTACCAGGCCGGCGCCAGTCGCCTGTTCCCCGATTACTGGCAGGACTACATCGCGCCCATCCCGACCGATGAGCGCGATAACCTGCTTGCCGCTTTCCACAAGCGCCTGACCGGCAATGACCAGATCGCCCAGATGCACGCCGCCAAGGCGTGGTCCACCTGGGAAGGCCGTACTGCCACCCTGCGCCCCAACCCGCTGGTGGTCGATCGCTTCTCCGAGCCGCAACGGGCCTTGTCCATTGCCCGCATCGAATGCCACTACTTCATGAACAAGGCCTTCCTGGAACCCAACCAACTGATCCGCGATGTACACAAGATCGCCCACCTGCCGGCGGTGATCGTGCATGGCCGTTACGACGTGATCTGCCCGCTGGACAACGCCTGGGAACTGCATCAGGCGTGGCCAAACAGTGAGCTGCAGGTGATCCGCGATGCGGGCCACGCCGCTTCGGAACCCGGTATCACCGATGCCCTGGTGCGCGCGTGCGACCAGATGGCCCGGCGCTTGCTCGACCTGCCCCTGGAGGAAGCGTGAGGGGGCTGCTGCAACGAGTGAGCAGTGCGCGGGTCGAGGTCGAAGGCGAGGTTGTCGGCGCCATCGACCAGGGCCTGATGGTGCTGGTGGCGGTGGAGCCGGACGATACCCGCGCAAGCGCCGACAAACTTCTGCACAAGCTGCTTAACTATCGGGTGTTTTCCGATGCACAGGGCAAGATGAACCTGTCGCTCAAGGATGTCGGTGGTGGGTTGCTGCTGGTTTCACAATTCACCCTGGCCGCCGATACGCGCAGCGGCATGCGCCCCGGGTTTTCCACCGCTGCGCCACCGGCGCTGGGCATCGAGCTTTACGAGTACCTGCTGGCGCAGGCCCGTGGGCAGCATGAGGGTGTGGCCTGCGGGCGGTTCGGGGCCGATATGCAGGTGCATCTGGTCAATGATGGCCCTGTGACATTCCTGTTACAGACATAAGCCTCGCCAATCGTTCATTTGCAGTAAAATCGGCCGGTTTGTAGCATAAAAAGTTTACCTGACCTGATGCGTTGTCACGCGGGCTGCTGGATAATCTCGCGTCATGACATCAGCGTTCGTTGATCCATTTTGTTCCAACATGAGCCTTGGCCTTCACCGTTTGGGGAATCATTACGCCCTTTCGGAGTCGGAACATTGCTCGCCAACCCGGCAGACATGGCTGGCCGTTGGTTCTTTGATTTGTTTTTCGGCGAGGGTTGCTCGTGATTGTTAGTCCCTGTAAAGCTCCAAGAACCCCAGGCAAGCGCCTGCGTAGCGCCGTGCTGGCGGGGTCTGCACTGTTATGCCTGCTGAGCGCGGGCCAGATCTGGGCCTTTGGCCTGGACGACGTGGCCGCCAAGGCAAAGGATCTTGCCGGGCAGAAATTCGAGGCACCCAAAAGCAATCTGCCTGCCGAATTTCGTGACATGAAGTTCGCTGATTACCAGAAAATTCGCTTTCTGAACGAAAAAGCCGAGTGGGCGGCCGACAAGACCCCCTTCAAGCTGTCGTTCTACCACCAGGGCATGCACTTCGACGTGCCGGTCAAGATCAACGAGATCGCCAACGATAAGGTCGAGGAAATCAAGTATGACCCGGCCCGTTTCGATTTCGGCGACCTGAAGTTCGACCCCAAGTCCACCGAGAAGCTGGGCTATGCGGGTTTCCGCGTGATGTACCCGCTGAACAAGGCCGACAAGCAGGATGAGGTGATGACCCTGCTGGGCGCCAGCTACTTCCGCGTCGTCGGCAAGGGCCATACCTATGGCCTGTCGGCCCGCGGCCTGGCGATCGACACCGCGCTGCCATCCGGCGAAGAGTTCCCGCGCTTCACCGAGTTCTGGATCGAGAAGCCCAGCGCTACCGACAAGCAGCTGGTGATCTACGCGCTGCTGGACTCGCCGCGCTCCACCGGCGCCTACAAGCTGACCCTGCGCCCAGGCGACGACACCGTGGTGGACGTCAAGTCCAAGGTGTTCCTGCGTGACCACGTCAGCCGCCTGGGCATCGCCCCGCTGACCAGCATGTTCCTGTTCGGCTCCAACCAGCCATCCAAGGTGCTGAACTACCGTCACGAGTTGCATGACTCCACTGGCCTGTCGATCCATGCCGGCAACGACGAGTGGATCTGGCGCCCGTTGAACAACCCCAAACACCTGGCCGTGAGCAGCTTCACCGTCGAAAACCCCAAAGGTTTCGGCCTGTTGCAGCGTGGTCGCGAGTTCAGTCGCTACGAAGACCTGGATGACCGCTACGACAAGCGCCCAAGTGCCTGGGTAGAGCCGAAGGGCGACTGGGGCAAGGGCACCGTCGACCTGGTCGAGATCCCCACTGCCGATGAAACCAACGACAACATCGTTGCGTTCTGGAACCCGGAAAAACTGCCGGAGCCCGGCCAGGCGCTGGACCACGACTACCGTCTGGTCTGGACTTCCAACGAAGACCAGCTTCACTCGCCCGAGACCGCCTGGGTCAAGCAGACCCTGCGCTCCACTGGCGACGTCAAGCAGTCCAATCTGATCCGCCAGCCGGACGGCAGCGTGGCTTTCCTGATCGACTTCACCGGCCCGGTACTCGCTGCCCTGCCTGAAGACGCCCAGGTGCGCAGCCAGGTGAGTGTTGGCGACAACGCGGACCTCGTCGAGAACAACCTGCGCTACAACCCCGAGACCAAAGGCTGGCGCCTGACGCTGCGCCTGAAGGTCAAGGACCCGAAACAGTCGGTGGAAATGCGCGCCGCACTGGTCAAGGACGCACCACTGCCGCCAGCCAAGCCGGCTGAGCCTGTGAAGGAAGAGAAGCCTGTCGCCAAGCACGCCAAGGCCAACGCCAAGCATGCCAAGGCAGACAAGGCCGCCGAGCAGCCGGCCACCGCGGCTGCGCCCACCCCCGAGGAGCCGGCCAAGCCCGATCAGGTGCTGACCGAAACCTGGAGCTACCAGTTGCCTTCCGATGAGTAATTCACACACTCGGCCAGAATCGCTCAGCGAATACCTGGCCCACCTGCCCCTGAGCGAGGAGCAGCGCGCGCAACTTGCCCGCTGCAACTCGTTCAGCGAGCTGCATGAATACCTCTCCGCGCAGCCGACGGACGAGTCGCGCGAGGCCGCCCAGGCCTCGGTCGGCCGCCGGCTGACACTCAACAGCGCCGCCGAAATGGAAGAGGCCGAGATGTTGTCGGTCGACCAGGACGGCCGCGTGCGGTTGAAGGCGACCCCGCCCATCAACCGCACACGGGTGGTGCCTGAACCCTGGCGCACCAACGTACTGGTGCGCATGTGGCGCCGCGTCACCGGCCAGAAGAGAGCGCCGGAGCCGACCAGCGACAAGCGTGAACTGCCCAAGGCGCGCTGGCGCTGGGTGGGTTCGATGCGCCGCTATATCCTGCTGGCGCTCATGCTCGGCCAGACCATCGTCGCCGGTTACTACATGAAAGGCATCCTGCCCTACCAGGGCTGGTCGTTCGTGGACCTGGACGAAGTCATCCACCAGCCGGTGGCGCAAACCGCGCAGCAGGTACTGCCGTATGTGCTGCAGACCAGCATCCTGATTCTCTTCGGTATCCTGTTCTGCTGGGTGTCTGCTGGTTTCTGGACCGCCCTGATGGGCTTCCTGGAACTGCTGACCGGGCGCGACAAGTACCGCATTTCCGGCGCCAGCGCCGGCAACGAGCCGATCGAGCCGGGCGCTCGCACCGCGCTGGTGATGCCTATCTGCAACGAAGACGTGCCCCGGGTATTCGCCGGCCTGCGCGCTACCTTCGAGTCGGTGGCCGCCACCGGTGACCTGGACCGTTTCGACTTCTTCGTGCTGTCGGACACCAACGACACCGACATCGCCGTGGCCGAGCAACAGGCCTGGCTGGACGTGTGCCGCGAAGCCAAGGGCTTCGGCAAGATCTTCTACCGCCGTCGCCGCCGCCGCGTGAAACGCAAAAGCGGCAACCTCGACGACTTCTGCCGTCGCTGGGGCAGCGACTACCGCTACATGGTGGTGCTGGACGCCGACAGCGTCATGAGTGGCGAATGCCTGACCAGCCTCGTGCGCCTGATGGAGGCCACTCCCGACGCCGGTATCATCCAGACCGCGCCGAAAGCCTCGGGCATGGACACGCTGTATGCGCGCATGCAGCAGTTCGCTACCCGCGTGTACGGCCCGCTGTTCACCGCTGGCCTGCACTTCTGGCAGCTGGGTGAGTCCCACTACTGGGGCCACAACGCCATTATCCGCATGAAGCCTTTCATCGAGCACTGCGCCTTGGCGCCGTTGCCGGGCAAAGGGGCGTTCGCCGGTGCCATCCTGTCTCACGACTTCGTCGAAGCCGCGCTGATGCGCCGTGCCGGCTGGGGTGTGTGGATCGCCTATGACCTGCCGGGCAGCTATGAAGAACTGCCGCCCAACCTGCTGGATGAGCTCAAGCGTGACCGTCGCTGGTGCCACGGCAACCTGATGAACTTCCGTCTGTTCCTGGTCAAGGGCATGCACCCGGTGCACCGCGCGGTGTTCCTGACGGGGGTCATGTCTTACCTGTCAGCGCCGTTGTGGTTCTTCTTCCTGGTGTTGTCTACCGCGCTGTTGGCGGTGAATACCCTGCTGGAGCCAGCTTACTTCCTGGAACCACGGCAGTTGTACCCGCTGTGGCCACAGTGGCATCCGGAAAAAGCCGTAGCGCTGTTCTCCACCACCATCGTGCTGTTGTTCCTGCCCAAGTTGCTGAGCATCATCCTGATCTGGGCAAAGGGTGCGAAAGAGTACGGCGGCCGCATCAAGGTCACCATTTCGATGCTGCTGGAGATGCTGTTCTCCATGTTGCTGGCGCCGGTGCGCATGCTGTTCCACACCCGTTTCGTGCTGGCCGCGTTCCTGGGTTGGGCCGCGACCTGGAACTCGCCGCAGCGTGACGATGACTCCACCCCGTGGAGCGAAGCGGTGCGCCGCCATGGCCCGCAGACCCTGCTGGGCTTCCTGTGGGCACTGCTGGTGTGCTGGCTGAACCCAAGTTTCCTGTGGTGGCTGACCCCTATCGTCGGTTCGCTGATGCTGTCGATCCCGGTATCGGTGATCTCCAGCCGCACCAACCTGGGCCTGAGCGCTCGCGACGAGAAGCTGTTCCTGATTCCCGAGGAGTACGACACGCCGCAGGAGCTGATCTCCACCGATCAGTACACCCACGAGAACCGCTGGCACGCGCTCAAGGACGGTTTCGTCCGCGCCGTGGTCGACCCGCAGCAGAACGCCCTGGCCTGCGCCCTGGCCACTGCACGGCACCATTCGGTACCGGCGGTTGAGGCCATGCGTGAAGAACGTGTGCGCAAGGCACTGACAACCGGCCCTCAGAAGCTGGACGGCAACACCCGTCTGCATCTGCTCAGCGACCCGGTTGCCTTGGCTCGCCTGCATGCACTGGTGTGGGGCGAGAACAACGAGGCCTGGCTGGGCGCCTGGCGCCAGTCGCTGGAAGCGGACCCGCATTCGCCGCTGTTGCCACTGCACCCGCAGTCTTCCACCCCGCCAGCCCTGGCAAACGCTTGATTCCGGGCCCCCGAGCGTTGTGCTCGGGGGCTTTGGAAACCTCCTGAAACATTGCCAACGGTCACTTTCTGTCGATCTTTGCGCATTAAATCCCGCATCAGCACTTGTACTACCGGACGAGTACGTTAGGATCGCACCCCGAAATGGTGCGTCCGCGACGCGTGGCGCCCTGAATTGCCACGCGCGGGCACGTTGTGCGCGTTAGTTAGGGGACTTGGTGTGATGAAGAAGTATCTGTCGATGCTGCTGCTGGGCGTCATGGCGCTGGGCGCAGTCGGTTCCGCCCAGGCGGGTGCCATCGATGAAGCGGTCAAGCGTGGTACCTTGCGGGTGGGCATGGACCCCACCTACATGCCGTTCGAAATGACCGACAAGCGCGGCGAGATCATCGGCTTCGAAGTGGACCTGCTCAAGGCCATGGCCAAGTCCATGGGCGTCAAGCTGGAACTGGTGTCCACCAGCCTGGACGGTATCATTCCGGCCCTTTTGACCGACAAGTTCGACCTGATCGGCAGCGGCCTGACCCTGACCCAGGAACGCAACCTGCGCATCAACTTCAGCGACCCCTTCATCGTGGTCGGCCAGACCCTGCTGATCCGCAAGGACCTGCAAGACAAGATCAAGTCCTACAAGGACCTCAACGACCCGCAGTACCGCCTGACCTCCAAGGTGGGCACCACCGGCGAGATGGTCTCGCGCAAGCTGATCGCCAAGGCCCAGTACCACGGTTATGACAACGAACAGGAAGCGGTGATGGACGTGGTCAACGGCAAGGCCGACGCCTTCGTCTATGACTCGCCCTACAACGTGGTGGCCGTGGACAAGGCCGGCAACGGCAAGCTGCTGTTCCTGGACAAGCCGTTCACCTACGAGCCGTTGGCTTTCGGCCTGAAGAAAGGCGACTACGACAGCCTGAACTACATCAACAACTTCCTGCGTCAGGCCCATGAAGACGGGTCCTACGATCGCATTCACGACAAGTGGTTCAAGAACACCAAGTGGCTCCAGGACATGGAATAACCCCATTCCCCTTGTCTGACACCAACGCGCGGGCCAGCCCGCGCGTTCGCATTTACGGAACGCAGTAGTGATCAAACACAAGAAAGCCCAGTGGCCCTGGCACGGGCTGACGGCGCTGGTCCTGGTGGGCCTGGCTGTCGCCCTGTTTTACGCGACGTCGCTGATCTCCTATGAGTGGCGCTGGAACCGCGTACCCCAGTATTTCGCCTACCAGGCCGAGGACGTGCAACGCGCCGCCGGCAACGGCACCGTCGAAGCCATCGACGCGCAAGGCAAGATGGCCCGGGTGACGCTGAAGGACGAAGACGGCGACCAACAGGTGCTCAACGTGGCCCAGGACAGTGTGAGAGTGTCCCAGGGCGACGATGTCTCCGAAGGTGACCCGGTAGGCGTCACCCGCCATTGGGCGGCGGGGCCGCTGGCGTGGGGCCTGTGGGCCACGGTGTGGATTTCGGTGGTGTCGGGTGTGATCGGGCTGTTCATCGGTCTGATGGCCGGGCTGTGCCGGCTGTCCAGCAACCCCACCCTGCGCGACCTGTCCACGGTATATGTCGAACTGGTGCGCGGCACCCCCTTGCTGGTGCAACTGTTCATTTTCTACTTCTTCATCGGCACCGTGCTCAACCTGTCCCGGGAATTCGCCGGGGTAGCGGCGCTGTCGCTGTTCACCGGTGCCTATGTCGCCGAGATCGTCCGTGCCGGGGTGCAGTCCATCGCCCGTGGCCAGGGCGAGGCCGCGCGGTCCCTGGGCCTGAGTGCCGGCCAGTCCATGCGCCATGTGATCCTGCCCCAGGCCTTCAAGCGCGTACTACCGCCATTGGCCGGGCAGTTCATCAGCCTGGTCAAGGACACCTCCCTGGTCTCGGTCATTTCCATCACCGAACTGACCAAGAGCGGCCGTGAAGCCATCACCACCTCGTTCTCCACCTTCGAGATCTGGTTCTGCGTGGCGGCCCTGTATTTGCTGATCAACCTGCCGCTGTCGCACCTTGCCAGCCGGCTTGAGCGGAGGCTTGCACAAAGTGATTGAAGTACGTGATCTGGTGAAAGTCTTCGACACCCGTGGCCAGGTGGTACGAGCCGTGGACCATGTGACCACCCAGGTGGCCAAGGGCGAAGTGCTGGTGGTGGTCGGGCCTTCCGGGTCGGGCAAGTCGACCTTTCTGCGTTGCCTGAATGGCCTCGAGCAGTTCGACGAGGGCACCGTGAGCATCGACGGCCTGTCCCTGGCCGACCCGAAAACCGATATCAACGCCTACCGGCGTGAAGTGGGCATGGTGTTCCAGCACTTCAACCTGTTTCCACACATGACGGTGCTGGAGAACCTGTGCCTGGCACAGAAGATCGTGCGCAAGCGCAGCAAGAAAGAGCGTGAGCAGAAGGCCCTGGCATTGCTTGAGAAAGTGGGTATCGGCCAGAAGGCCAACGAGTACCCGTCGCGCCTGTCTGGCGGCCAGCAACAGCGCGTGGCCATTGCCCGTGCGTTGGCCATGGACCCCAAGGTCATGCTCTTCGACGAACCGACCTCCGCGCTGGACCCCGAGATGGTCGGCGAGGTGCTGGATGTCATGAAGACCCTGGCCCTGGAAGGCATGACCATGATCTGCGTCACCCACGAAATGGGCTTTGCCCGCGAAGTGGCGCACCGCGTGCTGTTCTTCGACCATGGCAAGCTGCTGGAAGACTCGCCGCCCGAGCAATTCTTCACCGAACCCAGAGACCCCCGCGCCCAGGCCTTTCTGCGCCAGGTGCTCTGAACACGCGCGAAGTACCTGCAGCGGCCCTGGCCCCCTTACAGGTGCCCGCGGCGCATCAGGCCTACCGCGCTGTACCCTTCCCGAGCTTCGCCCGGTCCCACAGGAATGCCGCTGAACCTGTAGGGACGGGCGCAGCTCGCGAACCAGGCGCCTCGACCGAAGCTGTTGCACGCCGCTTCACCCGGCATCATTTGTTTGAATTATTGTTGATACTTTTGATGGTTTGAAAACCTTCATAAATTGCAGGATTTGACAGTTGTCCGTGCCGCTCCCACGTTTAGATTAAGGTGTGTCACGACCTTTTCGTGGCTCTTATTCTGCAGAGGGTTTTTGAAATGGATGATCTCAGTACCATCGACTCGATATTTAACACTCCCACGTTGAATGGCCAGCTGGCCGATGGGAGATATCCGCCGTACGCCTCGGGAGGTACGTTCAAAGCGACCTATACGCCAGCTGTGGGCGATGTGGTTACATGGAAATGTGCAAGACACAATGTAGGCAATACAACCAGGGAACTAGGCTCCATGACGGTCGCAGCCAATAACTCAACAGACTTCCTGGTCAGTGGCACGACACTGACTTCGCTTAAGTCGGCAGGCACGGCGTGGGTATTTCAATACCTTGTCAGAAGGGGAAGTACAGAAATGGGACATTCATACTTGTTGCTTGTCAATCTGGGAAATGCGCTATAAGTACGCGCCCAGCTGGCGCCCTTGTCTGCCTGGCCTTTGAGAGAACACGCAGCGGCATAGGGCGCCTCATCTTTTATACCCTGAACCGCCCCACCAGCCCCTGCAAATGTGTGCCCAGGCGCGCCAGTTCGATACTGGACGCGGCTGTTTCCTCGCTGGCGGCGGACGTTTGATCCGATACATCGCGCACGGTCATCACGCTGCGGTTGATCTCTTCGGCCACAGCGCTCTGCTGCTCGGCCGCCGCGGCAATTTGCTGGTTCATGTTCTGGATGGTCGAGACCGTGCGGGTGATGCTTTCCAGCGAACTGCCAGCGCGGCGGCTCAGTTCCACGCTGCTTTCGGTCAGGGTGCGGCTATTGTCCATCACCGCGGAGACCTGCTGGGTGCCGCTCTGCAGGCCGGCGATCAACTGCTCGATTTCCTCGGTGGACTGCTGGGTGCGCTGGGCCAGGCTGCGCACTTCGTCCGCGACCACGGCGAAGCCGCGGCCGGCTTCACCGGCACGGGCCGCTTCGATGGCGGCGTTCAGGGCCAGCAGGTTGGTCTGTTGGGCTACCGACTTGATCACGTCCAGCACGCCGCCAATCTTGTCGCTTTCGCGCTTGAGTTGCCCCATGGCCTCGGTGGAATGCCCCACTTCGGCTGCCAGGCGCTCGATCTGCTCAATGGCCTCGCTCACCACCCGATCGCCTTCCCGGGCCTGTTGGTCGGCCGCCACGGCCGCCTCACTGGCTTGTTCGGCGTTGCGGGCCACTTCCTGCACGGTGGCGGCCATCTGGTTCATGGCGGTGGCCACCTGATCGGTCTCCACTTTCTGGCTGGTGACACCGGCGCTGGTCTGTTCCGTCACCGCTGAAAGCTCTTCAGCGGCGCTGGCCAATTGGGTAATGCCGTCGCTGATGCCGCCGATCAGGGTACGCAGGCCCACGGTCATGCGTTGCAGGCTGTTCTGCAGTTGGCCCAGCTCGTCACGGCGGTCGACGCTGTGGTCGTGGCTGAGATCGCCAGCGGCTACCTCGTCCATGATCTTCAGGGTGGCCTGCAATGGGCGAACGATCTGCCGCGTGATGGCGAACCCCGCCAGCATGCTGAAGACCAGCGCCATCACTGCGGCGACGCTCAGCCATGAACGGGCATTGGCCGCATCGGCATCGCGTTTGCTGGTCTGGGATCTGCTCAGCTCGTCGCTCATGTCCAGCAGCACGCTGCCGGCATCGCCCAAGCGTTTGAACAGGGCGGTGTTGTCGCTGCTGCCGGTTTTATCTGCCTGCTCCAATTGGTCCAATGCCTGGCGATACTGGCGGGCGGCTTCAATCTGGCGGTCGACGCGGTTCAAGTCTTCGGGGTCTGTCAGCTGCTGGCGTGCGGTGGCCAGCTGGCGATCCAGGCTATTGAGCACGTCCAGCAGTTTGTCGGTGGTGGCGGCCTGCGTCGCGACCTGGAGGCGGGTGATACGCAGGTCACGGGTCAGATCACCCACGTGGGCGATGGTGTTGAGCTTGTCGCCCCTGTTGATCAGGGCGTCTAGGCCAGTCCAGCCGGTGCTGGTGGTCAGCAGGGTCATGAGCAGGACCAGGCCGAAGCCCAGTATCAGTTTGCGCCGGACACTGATATGCCCAAGGTGGTATTGCATCCAACGGTACATGCGCTTGCACTCCTAGCGAGCAGTCAGGGCGTAATGCCTTAGCGTGACCTTGTATCGGCTTGGTGCAAAGGTTCTGTAATGCCGTGGATCGGACTTTTCCGCGCTCTGGTGCGCTTGCCAGCGAAAAGGGCGGCGCTTAGAACAAGCGGGCGAGCAAGGCGGTGACGGCGGTCTCGACGCGAAGGATGCGCTCACCCAGTTGCACCGGGCTCAGGCCGGCCTTCGCCAGCAGGTCCACCTCGTAGGGGATCCAGCCGCCCTCGGGGCCGATGGCCAGGGTCACCGGTTCCTGCAGGGCGCGGGGGCAGGGCGGGTAGTCGCCGGGGTGGCCGACCAGTCCCAGGGTGCCATCGGTGATAGCGGGCAGGCGGTCTTCGACGAAAGGCTTGAAGCGCTTCTCGATGATGATCTCGGGCAGCACCGTGTCACGGGCCTGTTCCAGGCCCAGCACCAGGTTTTCGCGGATGGCCTCGGCCTGCAGGAACGGCGTCTGCCAGAAGCTTTTCTCCACCCTGTAGCTGTTGACCAGAATGACCTTGGCAACGCCCATGGTGGCGATGGTCTGAAACACCCGGCGCAGCATTTTCGGGCGCGGCAGCGCCAGTACCAGGGTCAGCGGCAGCTTGGCCGGTGGCGCCTGGTCCAGTACCACCTGCAGCTCTGCTTCGCGAGGCTCCAGGCGTACGACTTCGGCCCGGCCCATCAGGCCACCGATGCGCCCCACGCGCAAGCTGTCGCCCACGGCCACGCCATGGACCTCCTGCATGTGGACCAAGCGGCGATCACGCAGGACCACCCGGTCGGCCGCGATGAAGTCGGCCTCCTCGAGCAACAGCAGGTTCACGGCAGGGTAGCTGGCGGCTGGTCGTCTTTGTCGCTGGTTTGTTCAGCGTCGCCGCGCTTGCTCACCAGCCCGCCAAACAGCACGCCAATCTCGAACAGCAGCCACATGGGCACCGCCAGCAGGGTCTGCGAGAAAATGTCCGGTGGCGTGAGGATCATGCCCACCACGAAGCAGCCGATGATCACGTACGGGCGCATTTTCTTCAGTTGCGCCACGTCGACCACGCCGATCCACACCAGCAGCACCACGGCCACCGGGATCTCGAAGGCCACGCCGAAGGCGAAGAACAAGGTCATGACGAAATCGAGGTAGCTGGTGATGTCGGTCATCATTTCGACGCCTGCCGGGGTGGCGGCGGCGAAGAACTTGAAGATCAGCGGGAACACCAGGAAATACGCGAAGGCCATGCCGCAGTAGAACAGCAGGATGCTGGACACCAGCAACGGTACCGCCACGCGCTTTTCATGCTTGTACAGGCCGGGGGCGATGAAGCCCCAGATCTGGTGCAGGATCACCGGGATGGCCAGGAACAGCGAGACCATCATGGTCAGCTTCAGCGGCGTGAGGAAAGGCGAGGACACGTCGGTGGCGATCATCGTCGCCCCGGCCGGCAGGTACTGGCGCAGCGGAATGGAGACGAAGGTATAGATCTGCTGGGTAAAGGCGAACAGGCCGGCGAAGATGATGAAAATCGCGGCTACGCAGCGCAGCAGTCGGGTACGCAACTCGGTGAGGTGCGAGACCAGCGGCATGGGCTGGTCGTTTTCGGGAATTTCGCTCATGGGGCTCGCGGCGGCTGTGTCGGGTCGTGAGGCGGGGTGTGCTCGCCGGGAACTTGCTCGGGTATCGGCTGCCCGGCCATGGGCGCATGGCCTGGTTGCGCGATGTGGCTATCGCGATCAAGGTCGGCTGCCGCAGGAGGCGCGGGCGTTTCGATCGGGGCGGCCAAGGGCTGCGGCTGCGCAGGCGTGGGATTGATCGCCTGCTGCAGCGGGTTCAGGATCTTCCGGGCTTCCTGCTCCAGCGACATGATGTGCTCGTTGTGCAGTTGCCGGCGAATCTCATCGGCGCCGATTTCGCGCTCCACTTCCGCCTTGATGGCATTGAAGCTGCGCTTGAGCCGGCCAACCCACAACCCTGCGGTGCGCGCGGCCCCCGGCAGGCGCTCGGGGCCGAGCACGAGCAGGGCCACCAGGCCTACCAGAAGCAATTCGCTGAAGCTGATCCCGAACATGACTTAGTCTTTCCTGATCGGCTCTTCGACTTTCTGGGCCGTGGCGTCGATGGTGTGCGGCTGGCTCAGGGGCGAGGTAGCCTGCGGGTGCACTGGCTGGGCAGGCGGTACCGGCTGTTCGGCAGGCTTGTCGTCATCGTTCATGGCCTTGCGAAAGCCCTTGATCGACTCGCCGACGTCGGTGCCCAGGTTTTTCAGCTTCTTGGTACCGAAAACCAGTACCACGACGATCAGGATGACAATCCAGTGTTTCCAGTCAAAGAGACCCATGGGGTATTTCCTCGTTCAAATACGTTATGAAGGCTGACGGGCGGCTTTCTCGGCATGGCCGGAGAGCCCGAAACGGCGGTCCAGCTCGTCCAGGACGGCTTGTGGGTGTTGGCCCATCGCCGCCAGCATCACCAGGCTATGGAACCACAGATCGGCGGTTTCATAGATGACATCGCTGTAATCTCCGCTGATGGCGGCGTCCTTGGCGGCGATGATGGTCTCGACGGACTCTTCGCCGACCTTTTCCAGAATCTTGTTCAAGCCCTTGTGGTACAGGCTGGCGACGTAGGAGCTGTCGGGCTCGGCGCCTTTGCGCGACTCCAGCACTTCGGCGAGTCGGGTCAGGGTGTCATTCATGGCTGTGTCCTGCCTGATAGATGGCCTTCGGGTCCTTGAGCACGGGGTCGACGGTTTTCCATTCGCCGTTTTCGTGGACGCGATAGAAGCAGCTCTGACGGCCAGTATGGCAGGCAATGTCGCCCACTTGCTCGACCATCAGGATGATGACGTCGGCGTCGCAGTCCAGGCGCATCTCGTGCAGGTGCTGCACGTGGCCGGAGTCTTCACCCTTGCGCCACAGCTTGCCGCGCGAGCGCGACCAGTAGATGGCACGGTTTTCGGCCGCGGTCAGGGCCAGGGCCTCGCGGTTCATCCAGGCCATCATCAGCACGCGCCCGGTCTTGTGATCCTGGGCGATGGCCGGTACAAGGCCGTCGCTGTTCCAGTTGATCTCGTCCAGCCAGTCTTTCATTTTCGACTCCGACAACGAGTTCGACTCGCTCGAACTCCTCTCTAGTGTGCCAGCCTCATGGGCTGCTGGCTATCAACGCGCGACCAGATATAGGCCTGCGGTCAGCATCACCCATGCCGGCCAGGCCGCCAGGGTGTCGATGGCGCCGCCGGTGGCGGCCAGTGTCGCACCACCGGCCAGCAGCACGCCACCCACCACCCGAACCAGGCGCTGTTCGCTGGGCTTGCGCCACGGTGGCGAAGGGTCGCGGGCATGGGGCTGTGACATGCGTTCGAGCAGGTCGCGGGTCATGTTGGCCAGGTGGGGCAATTGCTCCACTTGCGATTGCACGTTATGGAACAGGTTCTTGGGGCTCATGCGCTCGCGCATCCAGCGTTCCAGGAACGGCTGGGCGGTGGTCCACAGGTCCAGGTCCGGGTAGAGCTGGCGGCCCAGGCCTTCGATGTTCAGCAGGGTTTTCTGCAGAAGAACAAGCTGCGGCTGCACTTCCATGTTGAAGCGCCGGGCGGTCTGGAACAGGCGCATCAGCACCTGGCCGAAGGAGATGTCCTTCAGCGGCTTCTCGAAGATCGGCTCGCACACCGTGCGGATCGCCGCCTCGAACTCGTTGAGCTTGGTCTCGGCCGGCACCCAGCCCGAATCGATATGCAACTGCGCCACGCGCCGATAGTCACGCTTGAAGAACGCAAACAGGTTGCGCGCCAGGTAGTCCTGGTCCTCGGGCGTGAGGCTGCCGACGATGCCGCAGTCGATCGCGATGTACTTGGGGCTCCACGGCGCCACTGTGCTGATGAAGATATTGCCCGGGTGCATGTCGGCGTGGAAGAAGCTGTCGCGGAACACCTGGGTGAAGAAGATTTCCACGCCGCGCTCTGCCAGCAGCTTCATGTCGGTACGCTGGTCGGCCAGGGTGGCGAGGTCAGTGACCTGGATGCCGTAGATGCGCTCCATCACCAGCACTTTGGGCCGGCACCAGTCCCAGTACACCTGGGGCACGTAGAGCATGTCCGAATCTTCGAAGTTGCGCCGCAGCTGGCTGGAGTTGGCGGCTTCGCGCAACAGGTCCAGTTCGTCGTAGATGGTCTTCTCGTAGTCGGCCACCACGTCCACCGGGTGCAGCAGGCGTGCGTCGGCGGAAAACTTTTCTGCCCAGCGCGCCAGCAGGAACAGCCACGCCAAGTCCTGGCCGATGATCGGCTTGAGGCCGGGGCGCACCACCTTGACCACCACTTCCTCACCCGTGCGCAGCTGCGCCGAATGCACCTGGGCCACCGAGGCAGACGCCAGCGGCTCGACATCGAAGCGGCTGAACACCTCGCTGATCTTCTTGCCCAACTGCTCCTCGATCAGCTTTACCGCCTTTTGCGGGTCGAAGGGCGGCACACGGTCTTGCAGCAGCATCAGCTCATCGGCGATGTCTTCAGGCAGCAGGTCGCGGCGGGTGGACAGCAGTTGGCCGAACTTGATGAAGATCGGCCCCAGGTCCTGCAAGGCCAGGCGCAGGGCAGCGCCACGGCTGAGCTCCAGGCGCTTGCGCGGCAACCAGCGCCAGGGCATGCCAAAGCGCGTGATGCGCAGGAACCACGGCAGGGGGAGGGCAAATAGCAGGTCATCGAGACGGTAGCGGATCACGACGCGCTGGATGCGCAACAAACGGCGGACGGCAAGCAGCTTCATGCGTTATCGCTGGAGTTGAGGGATCGGACGAGGCGCTCTAGGCGCGCTTCGAGGCGTTCGACATCGACTTTGAGCTCGTCGAGTTCGGCGAACCTGGCTTCGGCTTCATGCTTGCCCACCAGGGTTCGGGTTTCTTCGGCCAGGTATTCGGCCATGTTCTGGTTCAGGCTGGCAACGCCTTTGCGGACCCAGCTTGCGTCGCGGCGCAGGTGGCCGCTGATCAGTTGGCTGGCCACGGGGCCGAGCCAGCGTTGCAGCTCGTATTCCCAGTCCAGCTCCAGGTCCTGCAGCACGCCTACCAGCTCCAGCAGCACGCCGCTATCGCCGCTGAGGTCGACCTGGGGGCTGTGCAGCACGGCGGGCTTGTCCTGGCTGACAGCCAGTTGCACCAGGCTGCTGGCCGGGGCCTGCAGTACGCAGTCGGCCGGCGCCGCCCATTGGCTGGCCAGCATCAGGCCTTCGCCGCTGGGCAGAATGAAGAGCTTCATGGCGGGCATCAGGCAATCGACTTCGATGACCTTGCCGGCCAGGCGCGCCAGCCGGGGCAAGGCGGTGCCGTCCAGGCGCAGTACACGGTTCAGACCGTGCTCGGCGCTGGCGATCAGGCCGCTGTACAGCATCAGGGCTTGATGCCCCGGTGCAGCGCGACGATGCCGGAGGTCATGTTGTGGTACGTGACGCGGTCGAAACCTGCCTGCACCATCATGGCCTTCAGGGTTTCCTGGTCGGGGTGCATGCGGATCGATTCGGCCAGGTAGCGGTAGCTTTCCGAGTCGTTGGTGATCAGCTTGCCAGCCAATGGCATGAAGGCAAACGAGTAAGCGTCGTAGACCTTGGACATCAGCTTGTTGGTGGGCTTGGAGAACTCCAGCACCAGCAGGCGGCCGCCCGGCTTGAGCACGCGCAGCATCGACGCGATGGCGTCTTCCTTGTGGGTGACGTTGCGCAGGCCGAAGGCAATGGTCACGCAGTCGAAGTAGTTGTCCGGGAACGGCAGCTTCTCGGCGTCGGCCTGCACGAACCTGACGTTGCCGGCAACGCCCAGGTCCAGCAGGCGGTCACGACCTACCTTGAGCATGGATTCGTTGATGTCGGCCAGCACCACTTCGCCGGTGCTACCCACCAGGTTCGAGAACTTGCGGGTGAGGTCGCCCGTGCCGCCGGCGATGTCCAGCACGCGGTTGCCGCTGCGCACGCCGGACAGTTCGATGGCAAAGCGTTTCCACAGCCGGTGCATGCCACCCGAGAGCACGTCGTTCATCAGGTCGTACTTGGCCGCTACCGAGTGGAACACCTCGGCGACCTTCTCGGCCTTCTTGCTTTCGGGCACATTCTTGTAGCCGAAGTGGGTAGTAGGTTCGGCATCGCTGGCTTTGCGCTGATCGGTCATATCGCTGTCACCGGAAAAAATTACTGGCCATTCTAATCCCCATGGCCGGCTTTGTCTTGGCAAGGCTGGGTTGCAGATGGCTTGGCGGGCCAACCGCGATACTATAGGCAGCATTATCACTTATTCGGGAAGGGTCGGATGACGCAAATCAGCGTTGAGCGCAAACACAACCTGGGGCGCGACGCGGCCCGGCAGAAAGCCGAGGTGCTGGTGGACAAGCTGGCCAGGGAATACGACCTGCAGGCCCGCTGGGACGGTGACACGGTAGAGGTCAAGCGCAGCGGCGCCAGCGGCACCATTCGGATCGGTGACGACATCATTCGCGTGGACCTGAAGCTGGGCATGATGCTGTCGATCATGGGGTCGTCGATCAAGGGCGAGATCGAGAAGGCCCTGGACAAGGCCCTGGTGGCCTGACATGTAGCCGCTGCCCCGGCACATCGGGTGCGCCGCGGCACCTGAGATGCGGCCTCGCGGCCGCTGCTGCAGGGAAGGGGGGCTGGGTTACTTCTGGACCACGGCGGCGTTGGCATCGGCCTTGGGCGCGATGGTGGCGTAGTCGCGCAGGTTCTTGGGGTTGTAGGGGTCGCCGATCAGGCGCGGGCGCACCACGAACTTGTCATTGACCAGGCTCTTGGTCGGGTCCCATTCATTGAACGTCAGGCCCGCCATGTCCGCGAAGGTATGGATCAGGTTCTGGCTGCTGTACGGCCGGTTGACATCGCCCTGGAAGCTCCAGGCATGGTCGGCCTTCCATTTTGGCGAGGCCCAGGTCAGGAAGGGGATGGTGTACATCGCCGAAGTCGGGTTGCCCTCGTTGCGGCCCAGGTTGGTGTGGTCGCCCGAGTCGTACACGTCTTCACCGTGGTCGGACAGGTACAGCAGGAAACCATTGGGGTCTGCCGCCTGGAACTTCTTGATCAGGCTCGACACCACGAAGTCGTTGTAAAGCACCGCATTGTCGTAATCGTTGTAGGTTTCCAGGCGTTCACCGGTAATCGAAGGCGGCACGCCGACGTTGTCACTGAATTTGGCGAATTCCGGCGGGTAGCGGTACTGGTAGCTGACATGGGTGCCCAGCAAATGAATGATGATCAGTTTGCGGGGCGCCGCATCATTCAGCACCTTGACGAACGGTTCGATCACGTCACCGTCGTACTGACGGGCGTTCTGGTTGCGGTTGTTGTTCAGGTATACCTGCTCGTCCGCCTGCTCGGAGAACGTGGTGAGCATGGTGTTGCGCTTGGTGAGGGTCTGCTGGTTGGTGATCCAGTAGGTCTTGTAACCCGCCTGTTTCATCATTTTCACGATCGATGGCGTCTTCAGGAACTCGTCCGGGTGCTCCTCGTCGGCGAAGGTCAGCACCTGTTGCAGCGCTTCGATGGTGTAGGGGCGCGGGGTGACCACGTCATTGAAGATGCTCAACTGGTCGCGCATCTTCGAGAGTTCCGGGTTGGTGTCGCGGCCATAGCCATACAGGCTCATGTGCCCGCGGTTGGTGGATTCGCCAATCACCAGCACCAGGGTCGACGGCTGGCCGGCCATGGTGTCCTTGAGGTTGGTCAGGGGCGGGATCTTGGCATCCAGCGCCAGCATGTCCTGCATGCCGTCGAGCTGCTTGAGGTAGTTGCTGTAGCCAATCACCAACTGCCACGGCACCGCGGGCTCCATGCGGCCCTGGAACGACTCCATGCCGCTTTCGTAGCTACCTTTCTTCTTCACGGCCTTGATCAGCGGCCACACTACCAGGCCCAGGATCAGGGCCAGGCTCACCGCGATGGCCTTGGTGGTGCTGATGCGCACCGGGCGCAGGCGAGTCCAGATGAACACCGGCACGGCGGCGTACAGCAGGAAGGTGGGCACCATCCACCACTGGAAATACTGCCCCAGGTACTCACCGGCCTCTGCGTTGTTGGACTCGAACATGATGAAGATCACGCTCTGCGAGAACTCCTGGTGGTACACCAGGAAGTAGAACAGGCTGCCCAGCGAGCACAGAAACAGGATGATCCCCAGGACCGCGGCGATCAGCTTGGTGCGAGAAGGGAACAGCAGGGCCGGGATCAGCCACAGGGCGCTGAGGAAGAATGCGTCGCGAAAGCCTTGGAAGCCCGTGGTGCCGGTGTACAGGATCAGGGCCTGTGTAACGCCGGAGAAATACCAGAAGAACAGAAATAGCCAGCCAAGGCCTGCCCAGTCGGTGCGGGTGCGGCGTGGAACGGCGGGGGAGGCGGTGGTCATGGGGCGTTCAACTCTCGACGATCAGGCGCCAGGAGCCAGCACCTAAAAAACAAAGCGAACGGCATCCTACGGGGCGAAATGTGAGATTTATGTCAAAACCATGTGCAAAGCGGGTGAAGGGGTGTCGGCTCTTAGGGTGAGCATTCTAATTTTTGTCATTAATGTGTGCTCAGGCCCTGCGGTTGGGTGGGCGATCCTCCATTCTTTCCAAGCATGAGGTGCACCATGGCAAAAGCGACCCTGAAGAAGAAAGTCCAGGAACCGGCCGAGCATGCCGCCGGCGAAGTTCGTTCCTATGCGCGCAAGATCTGGCTGGCCGGCATCGGTGCCTATGCCAAGGCCGGCAAGGAAGGCGTCAGCTACATCAAGGAGCTGATCAAGACAGGCGAGGGCGTCGAGAAGTCCGGCAAGAAAAAGATCGACGCCGAGATCAAGGCCGCCAACACCGAAATCGCCGAAGTGAAGGGCGAGGTCAAGGTCGAGCTCAAGTCCGTGAAGGGTAAGGTCGAGCTGCAGCTCGATCGTATCGAAAGTGCATTCGATACCCGCGTTGCCAGTGCCTTGAACCGCATCGGCATTCCATCTAAACATGATGTCGAGACACTCTCTGCTAAGCTCGATGAGCTGACGGCATTGCTCGAACGTGTCGCGCGTAAACAATAAGGAGAGCAGGATGGCTGGCAAGAAGAAGGTTGAGAAAGAAGGCAGCTCCTGGGTCGGCGAGGTTGAGAAATACTCTCGCCAGATCTGGCTGGCTGGTTTAGGCGCTTACTCCAAGATCAGCAATGACGGCAGTAAGCTTTTCGAGAACCTGGTCAAGGACGGCGAGAAGGCCGAGGAAGAAGCCAAGGCTGAGGTGGACAAGGGTGTTGACTCGGTCAAGTCCACCGCCAAGAGCGCGAAGTCGCGGGTGGGTGAAGTGAAGGATCGTGCACTGGGCAAGTGGAGTGAGCTGGAGGAAGCGTTCGATAAGCGCCTCAACAGCGCCATCTCGCGTCTGGGCGTGCCTAGCCGCCTTGAGGTCAAGCAGTTGCACAGCAAGGTCGATACGCTGACCAAGCAGATCGAGAAGCTGACAGGGCAGTCGGTGACCCCGATCTCCAGCCGTTCGACCGCAACCAAACCGGCCGCCAAGCCCGCGGCCAAACCGCTGGCCAAGGCAGCCGCGAAGCCGGTAGCCAAGGCGGCCTCCGCTGCCAAGACCGCGACCAAGTCCGTTGCCAAACCGGTAGCGGCGAAAACCGCCGCGGCGGCCAAGACGGCCACCAAGGCGGCCGCGAAACCGGTTGCCGCAGCAAAAGCCGCGGCCAAGCCTGCTGCCAAGCCCGCAGCCAGGAAGCCTGTGGCCAAGAAGCCTGCCGCGGCCAAGCCTGCAACCCCGGCGGCCAGCGCGGCACCTGCTGCTTCGGCGTCCACCGCCAACAGCGCTTCGCCATCGGCCCCTGCTGCCAGCAGCACGTCGACCCCGGCAAGCGCACCGCAGTCCTGATTCCAGGCGCTGCCCGCACGCCCGGCCCGCAAAGGCCGGGCGTTTTTATTGGTGCCTTTGCACAGACCAGCAGCGGGCCGGGTCAGCCTTCCAGGTAGCGCAGCGCCAGTTGCTCCGCTGCCTGGCGTGGCTCGGAGTGCAGGTGTGGGGCCACCAGCATCATGATCTGGTAAACCACCACGCCCACCTCGCCATCGCGGCCAAGGATGCGCTGATAGTCTAGGGAAAACACCAGCGTCAGGGTAATCTGCTCCACCAGTTGCCCCAGTGCCTGGGTGTCACTGGTGACCTGGCCCTGGGCCTTTAGGCTGGCCAGCAGCGAGGCCAGGGTGCGCTTGATGGCGTTGAGCAGGCTGCGCACGCCCCGCGCCAGCTTGGGCAGGCGCCCGGCGAGGTTGGACAGGTCCTGGAACAGGAAGCGGTACTGCGCCATGCGTTCCACGATCAGGTGCAGGAACAGCCAATAGTCTTCAGCCGTCAGTTGCACGTCCTCGGGAGGGTCGAGCAGCGGCGTGAGTTCATCCTCGAAACGCTCGAACAAACCCAGTATCAACGGCTCCTTGCCGTGGAAGTGGTAATACAGGTTGCCGGGGCTGATGCCCATCTCATTGGCGATTTCCATGGTCGAGACATTGGGCTCGCCCTGCTGGTTGAACAACTGGAGGGCACATTCCAGGATACGGTCGCGGGTCTTCATCCGGTTGGTCGTCAGTCCTTGGGCCCCAGGTCAGCGCACCAGCACGTAAGTGCCGGGCGCCGCGTCCAGGGTGGGGTAATTGGCATTGCCAAGGGCTGTCTGGGTTTCGCGCTGGGTGCCAGAGCGGGCCTGTACCCAGGTCAGCCATTGCGGCCACCAACTGCCCTCCACGTTCTTGGCATCGTAGTACCAGGCCCGCGGGTCGCTGCTCAGGCGCGGGTTGTCGACGTACGAGGCCTTCGGGTTGCCCGGTGGGTTGAGAATGCTCTGGACGTGGCCGGCGTTGGACAGAATGAAGCGCCGGTCACCTCCCAGCAGCAGGGTGGAGCGGTACACCGCGTCCCAGGGCGTGATGTGGTCATTGATGCCGGCCACGCTGAAGCTGTCCACCGTGACCTTGGACAGGTCGATGGCGGTGCCGCACACCTCAAGTCCCCCTGCGTGCGTCAACGGGTTGTGCTTGAAAAAGTCCAGCAGGTCACCGTGCAGCGCGGCGGGCAAACGGGTGTTGTCGTTGTTCCAGTACAGTACGTCGAAAGGTGGCGGGGCCTTGCCCAGCAGGTAGTTGTTGACGAAGTAATTCCAGATCAGGTCGTTGGGGCGCATCCAGGCGAACACCCTGGCCATGTCGCGGCCGTCCAGCACGCCATGCTGGTAGGACCGGCGCTTGGCCGCTTCCAGGGCCTGTTCATCGGCGAACAGGGTGGCCGGGCTATCGATCTCGCTGTCGAGCAGGCTCACCAGGTAGGTGGCACTGGCCACCCGACGCAACTGCCGCTTGGCTTGCAGCACGCCTTGCAGGGCTGCCATGGTCAGGCCGCCGGCGCAAGCGCCCATCAGGTTCACTTCGCGTGCGCCGGTGATCGCCCGGCATACGTTGAGTGCTTCTTCCAGCGCTTCCACATACGTGGAGAGGCCCCATTCGCGATGGCGCGGGTCCGGGTTGCGCCAGCTGATGGTGAACACCTGCAGGCCGTTTTTCAGCGCGTACTGAACGAAGCTGTTGCCCGGGCTGAGATCGAAGATGTAGTACTTGTTGATTTGCGGCGGCACGATCAGCAGGGGCTTGGCGTACTGCTTTTCGCTCATGGGCTTGTACTGGATCAGCTCCAGCAATTCATTGCGAAACACCACGGCGCCGGGGGTGGTGGCCACTGTCTTGCCCACCTCAAAGGCTTCGCGCGTTACCTGGCGCGGCAGGCCGTTGTTGTGGCGCAGGTCGTCGAGCAGGTGGTTGATGCCCTTGAACAGGCTCAGGCCGCCGGAGTTGAACAACTCCTTGAGCGCCAGGGGATTGAGCAATGAGTTGGTGGGCGACATGGCGTCGTTGAGCAGGGTAAACACGAAATGGGCGCGGGCGCGCTCGTCGTCGGGCAGGCCGCTGTCATCGATCCAGGTCTTCACTTCCTTTTGCCAGCTCAGGTAGGCCTGCAGCCCGCGTCGGTAAAAAGGGTTCAGGCTCCAGGCCGGGTCGCTGAAGCGGGTGTCCTTCGGGTTGGGCTGGTGCAGCGTGTCGCCCATCAGCACGCGCCCGAGCTGGCTGCCTAGCGCCAGGGCGTGCCGAGCGGTATGCACGGGGTGCAACAGGCTGTGGCGGCCCACGTTGCGCAAGGTCGAAACCAGGTCGCGACCCCGCAGGCCGGTAATCGCGCTCTGGGCGTTCATGAAATTGGCGGCGGTGAGCGCCTGCCCCTTTGCTGGTTTTTCTTTCATGCGGCAACACTCCTTCGTCGAGCCATCAACCAACACTGCGGTGCACACCCGGAAAGCCGGGTGTGCGCGGGTCGCGACGGGCACTCCGGCCCGGCACGCGACAACCGGCGGCCTGTCAGGGGCCGCCAAACGGCGCCGGCTGCGGATGCATCACCGCGCGTTGGCGCTCTTCCTGGAGAAACTTCATGATGATCGGGGCGACAGCCTCGGCGCGGGTAATCAGGAACAGGTGGCCGTCGTCGATGATGTGCAGTTGGGCATTGGGGATGCGCCAGGCCAGCAGGCGCATGTTGATCAGCGGGATCAGTGGGTCATCGTCGCCGGCCAGCACCAGGGTCGGCTGGTGGATCTTGTGCAACCAGTGGATGCTGGTCCAGCCCAGCCCTGCGAACAGTTGCCAGTAGTAGCCCAGCTTGCCCGAGGAACGCACCTTGCTGGCGTGGTTCATGGCCAGGTCCGGGTCGCGGCGAAAGGCACCGCCGTAGATCTCGGGGGCGATGCGCACCACATGGGAGGGCTGGATGTAGCGTCTGGGGCTGGCCATCATCCATAACACCTTGGGCTTGCCCGGCACCATCACCGCGCCAGCGGCCGTGGCGGCCAGCACCAGTTTCTTGCAGCGTTCGGGGTAGTCATAGGCGAATTGCTGAGCCAGCGCGCCGCCCCACGACACGCCGATGGCATTGACCTGGCCGTAATCGAGGTAGTCGAGCATCCGCGCGGTCAGCCTTGCCAGGCCCGGAAACCGGTACGGGTAGCTGGGCGTTGAAGACCCCCCCACACCCGGTACGTCGAACGCGATGACTTCCAGGTCCGGGTCCAGTGCATCGACGAACGGGAACACCAGTTCCAGGTTGGCCCCGATACCGTTGAAGATCAGCAGTGGCGTCAGGTGCGGCTTGCCGGGCCTGACGGCTGTGCGGATGGCTTGGCCATCCAGGTCGACGGTCCGGAAGATGTACGGTTGCTGCATGCATCAGCCCTATAGGTTGTGCCGCCGCATCAGTCACTGCGGCGGTGCTCGGACGGGCCTTGGCGCCTCAGCGCTCGTGCACGTAAGTCCCGGGTGAAGCCTCTCCGGCCGGGTATGCCTTGTTGCCCAGCTTGAGTGGCGCTTGTTTCATTTCCCCTGAACGCTCGGCCAGCCAGGCGGCCCAGTACAACCACCAGGAATCGGTGTGCTTGGTTGAGTCGTCCTGCCACTGGGCAGGGGTGGACGTCAGTTGGCTGTTGGTCATGAACCGCGCCTTGGGGTTGCCCGGCGGGTTGAGAATGCTCTGGATATGGCCACTGCTGGACAACACGAACTCCACCTTGCCACCGAACAGCTGGGCTGACTTGTAGCACGAAGTCCATGGCGTGATGTGGTCATTGGTGCCGGCCAGGCAGAAGATATCGCTGTCGACCTGCTTGAGGTCGATGGCAGTACCGCACACTTCAAGGGCGCCGGCCCGGGTCAGCGGGTTGTTCTTGAACATTTCGATCAGGTCGCCGTGGAAGGCGGCCGGCAGGCGCGTGGTGTCGTTGTTCCAGAACAGAATGTCGAACACCGGCGGCTCGTTGCCCATCAGGTAGTTGTTGACCCAGTAGTTCCAGATCAGGTCATTGGGGCGCATCCAGGCGAATATCTTCGCCATGTCCTTGCCCTCGAGCACGCCGGATTGGTAGGAGTGGCGCTTGGCAGCTTCCAGGGTCTGCTCGTCGACGAACAAGGCGACCTGGGTATCCAGGGTGGTGTCCAGTACGCTGACCAGCAGGGTCAGGGCGTTGACCTTGCGTTCCCCGAGGGCGGCGTAATGGCCCAGCAGGGCGGTGCAGGTGATGCCGCCGGAGCAGGCGCCGAGCATGTTTACGTCGGGGCTGCCGGTGACGGCGGTGACCACGTCCACGGCTTCCTTCAGGGCGTCTATATAGGTCGACAGGCCCCACTCGCGCTGAGCCTTGGTAGGGTTGCGCCAGCTGACGATGAAGGTCTGCACGTTGCTGCGCAGGCAGAAGCGCGCCAGGCTCTTCTCGGGGCTGAGGTCGAATACGTAGAACTTGTTGATTTGCGGTGGCACCACCAGCAGTGGACGTTCATGGGTCTGTTCGGTGGTGGGCCGGTACTGGATCAGTTCCAGCACGTCATTGCGGTAGATCACCGCTCCTTCGGTGATGCCCAGGTTCTTGCCCACCTCGAAAGCATCCATGTTGACCTGGCTGGGCATGCCGCCATTGTTGACCAGGTCCTTGGCCAGGTGCGCCAGGCCATCGAGCAGGCTCTTGCCACCGGTTTCGAAGAAGCGCTTGACCGCCGCCGGGTTGGCCATGCTGTTGGTGGGGGCCATGGCCTCGGTCATCAGGTTGATGACGAAGTGGGCGCGAGCGATGTCCTGGTCCGACAGGTTACTGTCGCCGGCCCAGTCGTGCAGCTCCTTGCGCCAGGCCAGGTAGGTCTGCAGGTAGCGGCGGTACAGGGGGTTCTGGCTCCAGGCCGGGTCACTGAAGCGGCGGTCATCGCTTTCCGGGGTCAGGCTGGATTTGCCGAACAGCACATTCTTGAGCTCCAGGCCGAAGTGGGCCACGTGCTTGGCACTGTGCAGCGGCTGCCTGAGTGCCTGACGCAAAATCATGCGCGCGGAGCTCAGCAGGTCCTTGCCGCGCAAGCCGATGACAGGGTTCAGCCCCAGGGTGTTTTCCGAGGCCTGGTACTTCAGTTCATCGTTGTTCTTGATACTCATCTACGACGCTCCGTTGTCCTGAGACGAGTACTGGTAGGTGACTGTGCCGACAGCGCAGCCGCGAGCCAGTACTACTGCCCGGGTGACCAGTGATAGCGAACAGTTGAATCCAAACGATGCAGGGAACCTGCCAGTTCCATTGGTTACCCGGTTTTGCATGAAACCGCAAGCGGCCAGAATCCGAACGCTGCCCAGGCATTCAAGCAAATAGAATTAGAAAATGCTCTCTAGAAAATCCGGGGCCCGGGCTAGAGCATCAGTTTGACCACCGCCAGCGCGGGGTCGCGGGTTTTCCCGGCTTTTTGCAGCTCGTCCAGATAATCGGCCCAGAGTTGTTCCTGGCGAACCGACAACTGGTAGAGGTAATCCCAGGTAAACAGGCCGCTATCGTGGCCGTCGTCGAAGGTCAATTTCAGTGCGTATTGGCCGGCAGGCTCTATTTTGGACAGGCCTACGCCCATTTTGCCGAATTGCAGTATCGGCTTGCCGTGGCCTTGAACCTCGGCGGAGGGGGAGTGCACGCGCAGGAATTCGGCGGGCAGGTGGTACACCTCGTCCGGCCCGTAGGTGAGGGTCAGGGTTTTCGAGGCTTTGTGCAGGTTGATGGCGGTGGGGAGTCTGGTCATGGGGATAGGCCTGTTGGTTACCCCCCAATCTTCAAAACGCCACGACCGTCTGTGGTACCGGCGAAGCTCGGTACCACAGGGGCCGGCGCGAAGGCGGGGCTGATGCCTTACAGGATATACCGGGACAGGTCTTCGTTCTGCGCCAATTCGCCCAGGTGGCTGTTGACGTAGTCGGCGTCGATCAGGATCGGCGCTTCGCTGTGGGCCGCGGCCAGGTCGCCGGCGCTGAACGACACTTCCTCAAGCAGGCGCTCAAGCAAGGTGTGCAGGCGACGGGCACCGATGTTCTCGGTCTTCTCGTTGACCTGCCAGGCGATCTCGGCCAGGCGCTTGATGCCTTCGGGCGCGAACTCGATGTTCAGGCCTTCGGTTTTCAGCAGCTCGCGGTACTGCTCAGTCAGCGAAGCGTGCGGTTCCTGCAGGATGCGCTCGAAGTCTTCCGGGCTCAGTGCCTTGAGTTCCACGCGAATCGGAAGACGGCCTTGCAGCTCGGGCACCAGGTCGCTCGGTTTGCTCAGGTGGAAAGCGCCGGAAGCGATGAACAGGATATGGTCGGTCTTGACCATGCCCAGCTTGGTGTTCACCGTGCAGCCTTCGATCAGCGGCAGCAGGTCGCGCTGCACACCTTCACGGGACACATCGGCACCGCCAACGTTGCCGCGCTTGGCGACCTTGTCGATTTCGTCGATGAACACGATACCGTGCTGCTCGACGGCCTCCAGGGCCTTGGCCTTGAGTTCTTCCTCGTTGACCAGGCGCCCGGCTTCTTCCTCGCGTACCAGCTTGAGTGCTTCCTTGACCTTGAGCTTGCGGCTTTTCTTCTTGCCTTTGCCCATGTTGGCGAACAGGTTCTGCAACTGGCTGGTCATTTCTTCCATGCCCGGCGGCGCGGAAATGTCGACACCCACGGCTTCCGCCACTTCGATCTCGATCTCCTTGTCGTCCAGCTGGCCTTCGCGCAAGCGCTTGCGGAATAGCTGGCGGGTATTGGAGTCGGTGCTGTGGCCCTGGTCTTCGTTGAAGCCCGTGCGCGCCGGCGGTAGCAGGGCGTCGAGGATGCGCTCTTCGGCGGCGTCTTCGGCGCGGTGCTGCACGCGGGTGATTTCCTGCTCGCGCAGCAGCTTGAGCGCAGCGTCGGCCAGGTCGCGGATGATCGACTCGACGTCACGGCCCACATAGCCCACTTCGGTGAACTTGGTGGCTTCGACCTTGATGAACGGCGCGTTGGCCAGCTTGGCCAGGCGGCGGGCGATTTCGGTCTTGCCGACGCCGGTAGGGCCGATCATCAGGATGTTCTTGGGCGTCACTTCAACGCGCAGCTCGGCAGGCAGCTGCATGCGGCGCCAGCGGTTGCGCAGGGCAATGGCGACGGCGCGCTTGGCATCGTCCTGGCCAATGATGTGGCGGTTGAGTTCGTGGACGATCTCGCGGGGGGTCATGGACATGGTATGTGGCGGTCCTCTAGCGGTGATTCCAAGCGTGGAAAAGCCCGGCGTCAGGCCGGGCGCCAAAACAGCTTGTCACTCCGCGAGGTCCTGCTCCTCGATGGTCAGGTTATGGTTGGTGAACACGCAGATGTCGCCGGCGATGCCCAGGGCGGTCTCGGCGATTTCTCGGGCCGACAGCTCGGTTTTCATCAGCAGGGCGCGGGCCGCGGCTTGTGCGTACGCACCGCCCGAACCCATGGCGATCAGGCCGTCCTCGGGTTCGACGACGTCACCGTTGCCGGTGATGATCAAGGAGGCGTCCTTGTTGGCAACGGCCAGCATCGCCTCCAGGCGGCTCAGGGAGCGGTCGGTGCGCCATTCCTTGGCAAGTTCCACGGCGGCACGCACCAGGTGGCCCTGATGTTTCTCCAGTTGGCCTTCAAAACGCTCGAACAGCGTGAAGGCGTCGGCGGTGGCACCGGCGAAGCCGGCGATCACCTGGCCGTGGTACAGGCGGCGCACTTTCTTGGCGTTGCCTTTCATCACGGTATTACCGAGGGAAACCTGGCCGTCGCCGCCCATGACGACTTTGCCGTGGCGGCGAACTGAAACGATGGTGGTCAAGGGGAGAGTCTCCACGCAGCGGGGCGAAAATGCCCTGATGGAAACTCATATGGGGGTGGGGATGGGTATTTCAACCTTCCCGGATGGGCGGTGTTGGGGCAGGGGTGTGTTCTTGCCGAGCTGCACCCGGGCCTGCAGGGGTTGGTCTGCAGGCCGGGCGAAGCTCGGGAAAGGCGCGGCGCGGGGTTACTGGCGGGTCTGGCGTTGTTGTAACAGCAAGTTGCTGAAGCCGCTGCCCGACAGCTGCTTCTGGGCCACGGTCAGCTGTTCGCGGTTGCTGAACGGTCCTACCAGCACGCGGTACCAGGTCTCGTCCTTGACGGTGCCGGACTCGACCGAAACGGCCTGGCCCAGCAGGATGATCTGCGCCCGCACACGGTCAGCGTCAGCCTGCTTGCGGAACGAGCCAGCCTGCAGGAAGAACTGCGTGGTAGCCGCTGGCTTGATCACGGCAGGCGCCGGGGGTGGCGTCTGCCCCGACAGGGCGGCCTGGGCCCGGGCGGTATCGATCTTCGCTGCTTCCGCCGGGGTAACCGGTGGTTGCGCCGGTACGGGCGGGGTTTTCTCCGGCACGGCTTCCGGCGGCACGATCACTTCAGACTCGGGCAGCAGGGTATAGAAGTCGTACTTGGGCTTGACCGGGGCTTGCGGGCTCGGAGGCGTCTTGTTGGCCTCGGCGATCTTGTCGGCCTTGGCCTGCTCGGGCTTGACCCGCTTGACGTCGTCGTGGCCCGGCTCCAGCTTCATCAGGAACACGATGAACGCGCCGACCGTGAGGCCGACCGCCATCCATACCCATCCCGGGATCGGCTTTTTCGCTGGAGCGGAGTTTCGGCTGGCGCCACGCTTGGGAGCTGGGGTTTTCTTGGCGGCCAACTTACATGCGCTCCAGGGTTTCCAGGCCGAGCAACTCCAGGCCTTGCTTGAGGGTACGACCGGTCAGGGCGGCCAGGCGCAGGCGGCTTTGCTGCTGCTCAGGCGTTTCGGCGCTCAGGATCGGGCAGTTTTCGTAGAAGCTGGAGAACAGCCCGGCCACATCGTACAGGTAGGTGCACAGCACGTGGGGGGTGCCCTTCTCGGCAACGTTGTTCAGTACTTCGCCGAACTGCGCCAGCTTGGCGGCCAGTTCGTGTTCCTGCGCGGCTTCCAGAACGATCTGGCCGTCGACGTCGGCAAAACCCTTGCCCAGTTTGCGGAACACGCCGGCCACGCGGGTGTAGGCGTACAGCAGGTAAGGGGCAGTGTTGCCTTCGAAATTCAGCATCAGGTCGAAGTTGAAGCTGTAGTCGCTGGTGCGGTGCTTGGACAGGTCGGCGTATTTCACCGAGCCGATGCCCACCACCTTGGCGATGTTGCGCAGTTCGTCCTCGGCCAGCTCCGGGTTCTTTTCCTTCACCAATACGTAGGCGCGTTCCTGGGCTTCGGTCAGCAGGTCGATCAGCTTCACGGTGCCGCCGTCACGGGTCTTGAACGGGCGGCCATCGGCGCCGTTCATGGTGCCGAAGCCCATGTGTTCCATGTCCATCGGGTGGCCCACGAAGCCGGCCTTGCGGGCCACGGCGAACACCTGCTGGAAGTGCAGGGCCTGGCGCTGGTCAACGAAGTACAGGGCGCGGTCGGCCTGCAGCGTGTTGCTGCGGTAGCGCACGGCGGCAAGGTCGGTGGTGGCGTACAGGTAGCCGCCGTCGGCCTTGACGATGATCACCGGCAGCGGCTCGCCCTCGGCGTTCTTGAACTCGTCGAGGAACACGCACTGGGCGCCGTTGCTTTCCACCAGCAGGCCTGCAGCCTTCAGGTCGTTGACCACGTTGATCAGGTCGTCGTTGTAGGCGCTTTCGCCCATCACGTCGGCCATGGTCAGTTTGACGTTCAGTAGCTCGTAGATCTTCTGGCAGTGGGACAGCGAGATGTCCTTGAAGCGCGTCCACAGTGCCAGGCACTCGGCATCGCCGGCCTGTAGCTTGACCACCAGGCCGCGGGCACGGTCGGCGAACTCCGGCGACTCGTCGAAGCGCTGCTTGGCCGCGCGGTAGAAGTTTTCCAGGTCCGACAGCTCGTCACTGGTGATGGGGTTTTCCTGCAGGTAGGCCATCAGCATGCCGAACTGGGTGCCCCAGTCGCCCACGTGGTTCTGGCGGATCACCTCGTCGCCGAGGAACTCCAGTACCCGCGCCACGCCGTCACCGATGATGGTGGAGCGCAGGTGGCCCACGTGCATCTCCTTGGCCAGGTTGGGGGCGGACAGGTCGACCACCACGCGCTCGGCAGCGCCGGCCTTGCGCACGCCGACCCTGGCGTCGGCCAGGGCGGCGTCGAGGCGGCCCGCCAGGGCCTGGGTGTTCTGGAAGAAGTTGAGGAAGCCTGGGCCGGCGATCTCGACCTTGCTGATCTGCGCGTCGGCAGGCAGGGCGGCGATCAGCTTCTCGGCCAGGTCGCGCGGCTTCAGGCCCGCAGGCTTGGCCAGCATCATGGCGATGTTGCTGGCGAAGTCGCCGTTTTTCTTGTCGCGGGCGTTTTCCACCTGGATCGCTGGCGTCAAGCCTTCAGGCAACACACCTTCCGTGACGAGTTGGGTGAGGGCTTGTTGAATCAGCTGGCGAATGGTGTCTTTCATGGTCTTCTCGTTCGTCCGCGTGGGCGGGCGGCGCCTGGAAGCGCGGGTGGAAAAACTGGATATTATCCGGTGCTGGTGGGGCGTTGCCAACCTTGTTTGGCTTTAAATCTGTGTTGTCATCTTCCCGAGCTTCGCCCGGCCCTGCAGGTCGAGGCGTCGCCCCGCAGGACCGGGTGGAGCTTGGGAACCCGCCAGCACGGTCTTCAATAGAGATCGACTGGGTCCACATCCAGGGACCAGCGCACCTGCCGCCCGCTGGGCATTTGCTCCAGGTTCAGCAGCCAGCTGGCGATCAACTTGTGCAGCGGCGCCCGGGCACTGGCCTGCAACAGCAACTGCGCCCGGTAACGGCCAGCCCGGCGTTCCATGGGGGCCGGCACCGGCCCGAGCAGTTCGATGCCCGCAAGCTGCATTTGTTCCAGCAACTGTTCGGCCACGCCGCATGCCTCGTCCAGAAAGCCCTCGGCCTGGCCGGGCTTGTGGGCTTCGGCGCGCAGCAGGGCCAAGTGCGCAAAGGGCGGCAGGCCAGCGGCGCGGCGCTCGCTCAGGGCCTGTTCGGCAAAGGCGAAATAGCCTTGTTCGGTCAGTTGCACCAGCAGCGGGTGGTCGGCCAGGTGGGTCTGGATGATGACTTTGCCCGGTTCTTCCGCCCGCCCGGCCCGCCCGGCGACCTGCACGATCAGTTGCGCCATGCGCTCGCTGGCACGGAAGTCACCGGAGAACAGGCCGCCGTCCGCGTCCAGGATCGACACCAGGGTGACCCGCGGAAAATGGTGCCCTTTGGCGAGCATCTGGGTGCCCACCAGAATGCACGGCTGGCCTTTCTGGATGGTGGCGAACAACTGGTTCATCGCATCCTTGCGCGATGTGCTGTCGCGGTCGACCCGCAGCACGGGGTAGTCGGGAAACAGAATGCTCAGGCGCTCTTCGGCTCGTTCGGTGCCGGCCCCTACCGGGCGCAGGTCCACAGTGTTGCACTTGGGGCACTGGCGCGGCACGCGCTCCACGTGGCCACAGTGGTGGCAGCGCAACTCCCCGGAGCGCTGGTGCACAGTGGTGCGGGCATCGCAGCGGGGGCATTCGGACAGCCAGCCGCAATCGTGGCACAGCAGGGTGGGGGCGAAACCGCGACGGTTGAGAAACACCAGCACCTGCTGGCCGTTGGCCAGGGTCTGGCCGATGGCTTGCTGCATGGGCCCGCTGATACCGCTGTCCAACGGCCTGCTCTTGACGTCCAGGCGCAGGAACTTCGGTGGTTTGGCGCCGCCGGCGCGGTGTTCCATCTTCAGCAGGCCGTAGCGGCCGGTGTAGGCGTTGTGCAGGCTTTCCAGCGATGGCGTCGCCGAACCCAGCAGGATAGGGATGTTCTCCTGTCGCGCGCGCACCAACGCCAGGTCGCGGGCGTGGTAGCGCAGGCCTTCCTGCTGTTTATAGGAGCCGTCATGCTCCTCATCGATGATGATCAGCCCCGGGTTTTTCATGGGGGTGAACAGCGCCGAACGGGTACCGATGATGATATCCGCCTCGCCGTCTCGGGCTGCCAGCCAGGCATCCAGCCGCTCACGGTCGTTGACGGCCGAGTGCAGCAGGGCGATGCGCGCGTTGAAGCGCTGTTCGAAACGGGCGAGGGTCTGCGGGCCCAGGTTGATCTCCGGGATCAGCACCAGCGCCTGCTTGCCAGCCTCCAGGGTTTCGCGAATCAGTTGCAGGTAGACCTCGGTCTTGCCGCTGCCCGTAACCCCGGCGAGCAGGAAGGCGTGGAACGTGTCGAAGCCGGCGCGCACCGCTTCGAAGGCGGCGCGCTGTTCGCTGTTGAGCGGCAACTCGGGCTGGGCCAGCCAGTGCTCGTGGCGCGGCACGGGTGCGTGCTTGCGCACCTCTACCTGGACCAGGTCTTTTTCCAGCAACAGGTCGAGGCTGGTCTTGTTCAGCCCCAGCTTGCTCAGCAACGGGTGGGCCACGCCGTGGGGGTGTTGCGCCAGCGTGGCCAGGGCTTCGCGCTGGCGTGGGGCGTTCTTGATGCGCGGGTCGTCCTGGCGTGCGCCTGGCGCGGCCAGCCAGAAGCGCTCCTGCCGGGCCTCGGCCAGTTCGCCCTGGCGCAGCAGTACCGGCAAGGCCCAGCTCAGGGTGTCGCCCAGGCTGTGCTGGTAATACTGAGCCGTCCACAGGCACAGCTTGAAGAGCGGCGCCGGCAGCGGGCTTACCGGGTCCAGCAGGGCGCTGGCGGGTTTGAGCTTGTCGGCGGGCACTTCGCTCTGGTCGGTGACCTCCACCAGGATACCGATCATTTCCCGGCGGCCAAACGGCACCCGCAGGCGCATGCCCGGCGTGAAGGCGCTGGCTGGCATGCCGGCCGGTGCCCGGTAGTCGAACAGGCGTCGCAGCGGCGAGGGCAGGGCGAGGCGCAGGATGACGTCGGGCACGCAGAAGGCTCTCTGGTTGAAGGGGGTGAAGGGGACTGCTCTGCAGGGCTGGGCGGGTGTTATAGTCGCGAAGCCTACCAGACGACAGCCGGTGCGAGCGATAACTTGCACGTTTGACAAGGTCTGGTAAGATACGCGGCCTAATTACGTGCGGTATTCAACAATGGTGTTGGATGGCGGCACGCAGCCTGAGGAAGTGACCATGAAACCAGAAATTCATCCAGCGTACGAAGCCGTTGACGCCACCTGCAGCTGCGGCAACGTCATCAAGACCCGTTCCACTCTGTGCAAGCCACTGAGCCTGGACGTTTGCTCCGAGTGCCACCCGTTCTACACCGGTAAGCAGAAAACTCTGGACACCGGCGGCCGTGTTGACCGCTTCCAGAAGCGTTTCGGCGGCTTCGGCGCTCGCAAGGTTTGATCTAACGATCGAGCTGGTAAAGAAAGGCGTCCTTCGGGGCGTCTTTTTTTTGCTCAAGAATAAAATTGTTCACAAGTTTTTTATTTATTGTGAACACTTTCAGGCCGCGCAGGCTCTGCGTCTAAGCGCAAAGTCGTACGTCAGGGCGCTTGACACTGGTGACCGCCCAGTCTTGTCGGGGGTTTGCAGGGCGAGTATCCTCGGCGCTTCGAAAAGTCCATAGCACAAGCGGAACGCCAAAATGTCTGATTTGAAAACTGCCGCTCTCGAGTACCACGCCCAGCCACGTCCTGGGAAACTGAGTGTCGAGCTCACCAAACCTACCGCCACTGCCCGTGACCTTTCGCTGGCCTACAGCCCTGGCGTCGCCGAACCGGTTCGTGAAATCGGTCGTGACCCGGAACTGGCCTACAAGTACACCGGCAAGGGCAACCTGGTTGCAGTCATTTCCGATGGTACTGCCATCCTCGGCCTGGGTAACCTGGGCCCACTGGCTTCCAAGCCAGTCATGGAAGGCAAGGGCGTTCTGTTCAAGCGTTTCGCTGGCATCGACGTATTCGACATCGAAGTCGACTCCGAGAGCCCGCAGGCTTTCATCGACACCGTCAAGCGCATCTCCATCACCTTCGGTGGCATCAACCTGGAAGACATCAAGGCGCCAGAGTGCTTCGAGATCGAGCGCGCGCTGATCGAGCAGTGCGACATCCCGGTGTTCCACGATGACCAGCATGGCACCGCCATCGTGACCGCAGCGGGCATGATCAACGCCCTGGAAATCGCCGGCAAGACCCTGGAAGAGGCGAAGATCGTCTGCCTGGGCGCCGGTGCTGCCGCCATCTCCTGCATGAAACTGCTGGTGAGCATGGGCGCCAAGATCGAGAACATCTTCATGATCGACCGTACCGGTGTGGTCCACGCTGGCCGTGACGACCTGAACCAGTACAAGGCCGTATTCGCCCACGCTACCGACAAGCGCACCCTGGACGACGCCATCGAAGGCGCGGACGTGTTCGTCGGCCTGTCGGGCCCGAACCTGCTGAGCGCCGAGCAGCTCAAGCGCATGGCCGCCAATCCGATCGTGTTCGCTTGCTCCAACCCGGACCCGGAAATCTCCCCGGAACTGGCCCACGCTACCCGTAACGACGTGATCATGGCCACTGGCCGTTCGGACTACCCGAACCAGGTCAACAACGTACTGGGCTTCCCGTTCATCTTCCGTGGTGCCCTGGACGTACGTGCCAAGCGCATCAACGAAGAAATGAAGATCGCCGCCGCCAACGCCCTGCGCGAACTGGCCAAGCTGCCGGTGCCTCAGGAAGTGTGCGACGCCTACGGCGGTATTTCGCTGGAATTCGGCCGTGAGTACATCATTCCGAAGCCAATGGATGCCCGCCTGATCACCGTCATCTCCGATGCCGTGGCCAAGGCTGCCATCGAGACTGGCGTGGCTACCCTGCCGTATCCGAAGAACTACCCGCTGCAGAGCGTGGATGATGTCTTCAAAGGCTAAATAGCAGCCCGTAACAAAAAAGCCCGACTCGTTGAGTCGGGCTTTTTTATGGCTGCTGCCTTTAGAAAAGGTCGATCGGCGCCGACTCGTCCGCTGGCAGCGGGCTGCCCGGGGCGCTGCCGTTACCCAGTTCGTTGACGGAGGGTGGCGTGTCTTCGCTCTTGAACAGCTCGAAGTAGGCATTGGGCGTGCTCGGCGTGGCCGCGCGGCCGCTGACCGGGTCCACCCGCAGGCTGACGATGCCTTCAGGCTCGGCCTGGGTGTGCGCTGGCTTGTCCTTCAGGGCGGCGCCCATGTAGTCCATCCAGATCGGCAGCGCCACGGTGCCACCGAACTCCCGACGGCCCAGGGTTTCAGGCTGGTCGAAGCCGGTCCACACGGTGGTCATGTAGTCGGCGTTGTAGCCGGAGAACCAGGCGTCCTTGGAGTCGTTGGTGGTACCGGTCTTGCCAGCCAGGTCGCTGCGGCCCAAGGCCAGGGCGCGGCGGCCGGTGCCTTTCTTGATCACGTCCTGCAGCATGCTGTTGAGGATGAACGTGGTGCGGCCATCGACCACGCGGGTGGCCACCGCCGGCGCCTGAGTGAGGGCCGGGCTGGTGCTGTCGGTGATCAGCGAATGCTCGGGGGCGGCGACGCCCGCAGTGGCGCCTGGTTCGGCGGGCACGCTCGGCGGGTTGGCGACGAACAGTGTGTCGCCGTTGCGGCTCTCGATCTTCTGGATCAGGTAAGGCGATACCTTGTAGCCGCCGTTGGCGAATGTGCTCCAGCCGGTGGCGATTTCCATCGGGGTCAGGGTGGCGGTGCCCAGGGCCAGGGACAGGTTGGGCGGCAGGTCCTGCTTGTTGAAGCCAAAGCGGGTGATGTAGTCGATGGTCGGGTTCACGCCCAGCGCCTGCAGTACCCGGATGGAAACCAGGTTGCGCGACTTGTACAGCGCTTCCCGCAGGCGGATGGGGCCCAGGAAGGTGTTGGTGTCGTTCTTCGGCCGCCACACGTTGTCCAGGTTGCCGTCGGCGAACACGATGGGTGCGTCGTTGACCAGGCTGGCAGGGGTGTAACCGTTGTCCAGGGCCGCGCAGTAGATGAACGGCTTGAAGCTGGAGCCCGGCTGACGCTTGGCCTGTACCGCGCGGTTGTAGTTGCTCTGCTCGAACGAGAAGCCACCCACCAGCGCGCGGATGGCGCCGTTCTGCGGGTCAAGCGACACCAGCGCGCTTTGCACGGTGGGCACCTGGCTGAATTTCAGCGTGCCATCGGCTTGTGGCTGCACGCGGATCAGGTCGCCGACCTGGGCCACGTCCGAGGGTTGCGACGGGGCGCGGCCCTGGCTGTTGGTGTTCAGGAAGGGGCGCGCCCACTTCATGCTGTCCCAGCCCACATGCTGCTGCTCGCCGTTGCGGTTGAGCACGCTCAGGCCAGCCTTGTCGACCTGGGTGACAATCACCGGCTCAAGGCCGTTCAGAGGGCGCTGCTTGGCCAGTTCCTGCACCCAGGCGTCGCGGGTCCTGCCCGGCAGGCGCGACTCGGGTCCACGGTAGCCATGGCGCTGGTCGTATTCGATCAGGCCATCGGACACCGCCTTGTTGGCGTCCTCCTGAAGGTTGCTTGGTACTGTGGTGGTGACCCTGAAGCCTTCGGTGTAAGCGTCGCTGCCGTAGCGGCCAACCATTTCGGCACGGGCCATTTCGGCGATCCACGGTGCATTCACCTCCGGGGTGGGCACGTGGTAGCTGGCGTTGATCGGCTCGGCCAGGGCGGTCTGGTACTCGTCCTCGGTGATCTTGCCCAGCTTGTACATGCGGCCCAGGATCCAGTCGCGGCGCTCCTTGGCGCGTACCGGGTTGGCCAGCGGGTTGAAGCGCGATGGCGCCTTGGGCAGGCCAGCGATCATGGCCATCTGCGCCAGGCTGATGTCACGAATGGATTTGCCGTAATACACCTGCGAAGCGGCATCGATACCGTAGGCGCGGTTGCCCAGGTAGATCTTGTTCACGTACAGCTCCAGGATCTCGTCCTTGGTCAGCTGGCGTTCGATCTGCAGGGCCAGAAGAATTTCCGTGGCTTTGCGCGAGAAGCTACGCTCACTGCTCAGGAAGTAGTTCTTGGCCACCTGCATGGTGATGGTGCTACCGCCCGTCTGAATATGCCCGCTGGAGAACAACTGACCGGCGGCGCGCATCAGGCTGCTGGGATCCACGCCATAGTGGTTGGCGAAATTGTCGTCTTCGGCCGATAGCAGTGCCTGAATGAAGTGCGGTGGAATTTCGGCGAACTTGATCGGCGAACGGCGCATTTCACCGAATTCGGCGATGAGTTTGTCGTCGCTGCTGTAGATCCGCAGGGGGATCTGCAACTGCACGCTCTTGAGGGCGTCAACCGACGGCAGGCTGGGGCTCAGGTACAGGTAGGCACCGCTCAGGCCAAGCAGCAGGCCACAGAAAACGGCGACGAAGGACCACCAGAAAAACTTCAGCAGGCGTATCAAGGCTTTTGGATTTCCAGATAAAAGAATGGGTTACGCGCAAGGCACGGCGGCAAGGGCAAAAGTGCTGGGCATTATAAGCATTTTTCGACACAGAGCGTTATTTGCGCTTCTGTCAAGACTGCTATTAAATGCTTCGTACTATAAGTGGTCCGTAAGTCACGGATAATGATAGGGAATCGGGCGTGCTTGGACTCTTCGGCAAGAAAGCGAATTCGCTTCTGGGGATCGACATCAGCTCTACATCGGTGAAGCTTCTGGAGCTCAGTCGCTCCGGCAACCGATACAAGGTCGAGGCCTACGCGGTTGAGCCCCTCCCGGCCAACGCGGTGGTGGAAAAAAACATTGCGGAACTCGAAGGCGTGGGCCAGGCCCTGGCACGCGTGCTGGTCAAGGCGCGCAGCAGCGCCAAGACCGCCGCCGTGGCGGTGGCCGGCTCGGCCGTGATCACCAAGACCATCGAAATGGACGCCGCGCTTTCCGAAGATGAAATGGAAAGCCAGCTCAAGGTCGAGGCCGACCAATACATTCCCTACCCCCTGGAAGAGGTCGCCATCGACTTCGAAGTGCAGGGCTATTCGGCGCGCAACCCAGAGCGAGTTGACGTGCTGCTGGCGGCTTGCCGCAAGGAAAACGTCGAAGTGCGCGAGGCAGCCCTTGCCCTGGCTGGCCTCACCGCGCGCGTGGTCGATGTCGAGGCCTACGCGCTGGAGCGGGCTTTCGGCCTGCTGGAGCCTGCCCTGGTGGATGGCGAGGGGCCGCTGACCGTGGCCGTGGTGGACATCGGCGCCACCATGACCACCCTGAGCGTGTTGCACAACGGCCGCATCATCTATACCCGCGAGCAACTGTTCGGTGGCCGCCAGTTGACCGAGGAAATCCAGCGCCGCTATGGCTTGTCCATGGAAGAGGCGGGCCTGGCCAAGAAGCAGGGCGGCCTGCCCGACGACTACGTGATGGAAGTGCTGCAGCCGTTCAAGGATGCGGTGGTGCAGCAGGTGTCGCGCTCGCTGCAGTTCTTCTTCGCCGCCGGGCAGTTCAATGACGTCGATTACATCCTGCTGGCCGGGGGCACTGCGTCCATCTCGGGCCTGGACCAACTGATCCAGCAGCGCCTGGGCACCCCGGCGATGGTCGCCAATCCCTTTGCCGACATGGCCCTGAGCAGCAAGGTCAATGCTGGCGCCCTGGCCAGCGATGCGCCAGCGCTGATGATTGCCTGCGGCCTGGCGTTGAGGAGTTTTGACTGATGGCGCGCATCAACCTGCTGCCGTGGCGCGAACAACTGCGTGAAGAGCGCAAGAAGCGCTTCCTGCTGGCCCTGGCCGGTGTGATGGTGGGCGGCATCGGCATCATTCTGCTCGCCGACCAATACTACAGCCATGCCATTGACCGGCAAAACGCTCGCAACGCCTATATCCAGAAGGAGATAGCGGTGCTGGACGAGCGCATCAAGCAGATCGCCGAGCTCAAGGCTCGCCGAAAGCAACTGGTGGAGCGGATGAAGATCATCCAGGACCTGCAGGCCAACCGGCCGATCATCGGCCACCTGTTCGATCAACTGGCCCGTACGCTGCCGGACGGTGTGTATTTCACCGATGTGAAGATGACCGACAAGACCATTGCCGTGTCCGGTTCGGCTGAATCCAACAATCGTGTATCGGACTTGATGCGCAACATGGAAGCCTCGCCGTGGCTGAGCGCGCCTAGCCTGACCGAGGTCAAGGCCAAGCAGGGGGCCGACCAGCAGCCGCAGCAGAGCAACAGCTTCCAGTTGTCGGTGCGCCAGACCGTGCCGGGCGCCGAGGGGAAAGCCAAATGAATTTCTCCGAGTGGCTGGAAGGCCTGAAAAAGTTCAACCTCAGCGAACTGGACATCAACAACCTGGGCGGCTGGCCGCCGGCGATCAAGACCCTCGCCGGCGTGCTGCTGCTGATTCTGATACTGGCCCTGGGTTACAACTTCCACATCAGCGACATGGGCGACCAGCTCGAGCAGGCGCAGAACCAGGAGCAGACCCTCAAGGACCAGTTCGCCAGCAAGGCCTTCCAGGCGGCGAACCTGGAGGCCTACACCCAGCAGATGAAGGAAATGGAGATTTCCTTCGGCGCCATGCTTCGCCAGTTGCCCAGTGATACCGAAGTGCCTGGCTTGCTGGAAGACATCACCCGTACCGGCCTGGGCAGTGGCCTGGAGTTCGAGGAAATCAAGCTTTTGCCCGAGGTGACCCAGCAGTTTTACATCGAGCTGCCGATCCAGATCACCGTGACGGGCAATTATCATGACCTGGGCACCTTCGTCAGCGGCGTCTCCAGCTTGCCGCGGATCGTCACCCTGCACGATTTCGAGGTCAAGCCGGTGGTTGAAGGCAACACCACGCTGCTGCGCATGAACATCGTGGCCAAGACCTACCGCTACAACGATAGCGACAAGGCCAAGGCCCCAGGCCAGGTTCAGGACAAAGGGGCGGCCAAATGAGGGCAGTGTGCAGCCTTGTGCTGATCGCGTTCATCGCCCTGTTGGGTGGGTGTGGCAATGGCGACTTCGATGACCTCAAGGCCTATATGAATGAGGTGAACGCGCGGCCCAGGGGCGCCATCGAGCCTATCCCGCAGTTCGCCCCCTACGAGCCCTTCACTTATCAGGCCGCGGCCCTGCGCAGCCCGTTCCAGCCGCCGGTCAAGATCGACCTGGCGCACCGCCAGAACGGCGGCAGGCAGGTCAAGCCCGACCCGGCCCGGGTCAAGCAGTTCCTGGAAGGGTTCAACATCGAACAGTTTGAAATGGTCGGCACCCTGGCCAACGAAACCGGCAAGTTCGCCCTGATGAAAGGCGCCGGTGGAGTTTACCGAATGAAGGTGGGTGACTACCTGGGCCGTAACGAAGGGCGAATCGTGTCGATCACCGATTCGCAGGTCGATATCGTCGAGATTGTCCCCGATGGCGAAGGCGGCTGGCTGGAACGGCCACGCACCATCACTTTGAAAGAACGCTCGTAACGGGCCTGGTCAAGCACGCATAGTGGAACTCGATAATGAATAGGATGCTTTCAGCCCTTGGTCTCACGCTATGGATGGCGCTGCTTTCGCCCGTCGTGATGGCGGCCACCCTGAAAACGCTGGATGTGGCGGCGTTGCCGGGGGACCGGGTCGAGCTCAAGCTGACTTTCGATACCCCGGTGCCTGCCCCGCGCGGCTACACCACTGACCAGCCCGCCCGTATCGCCCTGGACCTGCCAGGCGTGAACAATGGCCTGTCCACCAAGACCCGTGACCTGGGTGTGGGCAATGCCCGCAGCGTCACGGTGGTCGAGGCCAAGGACCGTACCCGGCTGATCATCAACCTGACCAACCTGGCGCCCTATGGCACCCGGGTGGAAGGCAACAACCTGTACGTGATGATCGGCCAGGGTGCCAGCAGCCTTGAGAGCAATACATCGGCCCCCGCTCGCGCCAGCGTGCCCCCGCGCGCCGCCGTTGCTAGCGCAGCGCCCTCGCGGCCGGGGTTCGCCCAGCCGGCTGGCCGGGCCATTCGCAATGTCGACTTTCAGCGCGGCGCCCAGGGTGAAGGCAATGTGGTCATCGACCTCAGCGACGCCACCCTGAGCCCCGATATTCAGGAACAGGGCAACAAGATCGTCCTGACCTTCCCCAAGACCCAGTTGCCCGACCCGCTGCGGGTGCGCCTGGACGTCAAGGATTTCGCCACGCCGGTACAGTTCGTCAACTCTACTGCCTCGGCTGATACCGCTACCGTCACCATCGAGCCGGGCGGCACCTTCGATTATTCGGTGTTCCAGACCGACAACAAGCTGACCGTCAGCGTGCGCGAGGTGACCGCCGAGGACATCGCCCGCAAGAACGCCGACCGGTTCGTGTACACCGGCCAGAAGCTGTCACTCAACTTCCAGGACATCGACGTGCGTTCGGTGCTGCAGTTGATCGCTGACTTCACCAACCTCAACCTGGTGGCCAGCGACACCGTTCAGGGCGGTATCACCCTGCGCCTGCAGAATGTGCCGTGGGACCAGGCACTGGACCTGGTGCTCAAGACCAAGAACCTGGACAAGCGCAAGGTCGGCAACGTGCTGCTGGTGGCCCCCGCCGCCGAAATCGCCGCGCGGGAGCGTCAGGAGCTGGAATCGCAGAAGCAGATCGAGGAGCTCGCGCCCCTGCGCCGTGAGCTATTGCAGGTCAACTATGCCAAGGCGGCCGACATCGCCAAGCTGTTCCAGTCGGTCACCAACTCCAAGGCCACGACGGATGAGCGCGGCTCGATCACAGTGGATGAGCGCACCAACAACATCATCGCCTACCAGACCCAGGACCGCCTCGACGAGCTTCGGCGCATCGTTGCCCAACTGGATATCCCGGTACGCCAGGTGATGATCGAAGCGCGGATCGTGGAGGCCAACGTCAACTACGACAAGAGCCTGGGCGTGAGCTGGAGCGGTGCCACCAATGGTTCCGGCAACAATCGCTGGACGGTCGCCGGTACCCAGGCCACCGCCACCAATACCTTCGTCGACCTGGGCGCCAGCAGTGCCACGTCGGGCATCGGCCTGGGCTACGTGTCCAACAACCTGACGCTCGACCTGCAACTCAGTGCCATGGAGGCCAGCGGCAACGGTGAGGTGGTGTCGCAGCCCAAGGTGGTAACCTCCGACAAGGAAACCGCGCGGATCATCAAGGGTACCGAAGTGCCTTACCAGGAATCCTCTTCCAGTGGCGCCACCTCGGTGTCGTTCAAGGAGGCCTCGCTCTCGCTTGAAGTGACGCCGCAGATCACCCCGGACAACCGGATTATCATGGACGTGAAGGTCAACAAGGATGAACCTGACTATGCCAACGAGCTCAATGGCGTGCCGCCGATCAAGAAGAACGAGGTCAAGGCCAAGGTCCTCGTCAATGATGGCGAAACAGTGGTAATTGGTGGCGTTTTCTCCAATACCCAAACAAAAACCACCGCGAAGGTGCCATTTCTCGGTGATGTGCCGTATCTTGGCCGCCTGTTTCGATCGGATACCGTGTCTGAGGAAAAAACCGAGCTGCTGGTGTTCCTCACTCCGCGTATCATGAATAACCAGGCGATTGCTGTGAGTCGTTGATTCCGTGCGAAATTTGATACTTGTTGGGCCAATGGGTGCCGGTAAGAGCACCATTGGTCGATTGCTGGCCAAAGAGCTCCGGTTGCCGTTCAAGGATTCCGACAAGGAAATTGAACTGCGCACCGGTGCGAACATTCCATGGATCTTCGACCAGGAAGGCGAGGCCGGTTTTCGTGACCGTGAGCAGGCCATGCTGGCCGAGCTTTCCGGCTACGATGGGTTGGTGCTGGCCACGGGCGGTGGCGCCGTGATGCGCGGCGAGAACCGCCTGACCATGCGTGCCGGCGGCCGCGTGGTGTACCTGCATGCGTCGGTGGCGCAGCAGGTTGGCCGTACCGCCCGGGATCGAAACCGGCCGTTGCTGCAAACCGCGGACCCGGCGGGCACCTTGCGCGCGCTGTTCGCGGTGCGCGATCCGCTGTACCGCGAGATCGCCGACCTGGTGGTGGAGACCGACGAGCGGCCACCACGCATGGTGGTACTGGACATTCTGGAGCGCCTGGCGCAGTTGCCGCCGCGCTGAAACGAATCGTCATGGAGCGCCGGCCCAAATGCGCTATTCTCGGCATCCTCCCGGCTTGCCAAGTCGGGGGGCATGTCGACAGACAACAAAACCTGAGACAGGGCGTCGCGCCCGGCATCACTGTGGGGAAACATGCAGACACTTAAGGTCGAACTGGGCGAGCGTAGCTACCCGATCTACATTGGCGAAGGCCTGCTGGGCCAGCCTGAACTGCTGGCGCCGCACATTGCCGGGCGCCAGGTGGCTATCGTCACCAATGAGACCGTCGGCCCCCTGTACCTCGAACAACTGAGCCGCGCCCTGGGCGCCTGCTCGGTGATGTCGGTGGCCCTGCCGGACGGCGAGGCCTACAAGAACTGGGAAACCCTGCAGCTGATCTTCGACGCGCTGCTCACGGCCCGTCACGACCGCCGCACCACCATCATCGCCCTGGGCGGCGGCGTGGTCGGCGACATGGCCGGTTTCGCCGCAGCCTGCTACCAGCGCGGTGTCGACTTCATTCAGGTGCCCACCACGCTGCTGTCCCAGGTCGATTCTTCGGTGGGCGGCAAGACCGGCATCAACCACCCGCTGGGCAAGAACATGGTGGGTGCCTTCTACCAGCCCAACGCCGTCGTCATCGATACCGCCACCCTCAAGAGCCTGCCGCCGCGCGAACTGTCGGCCGGCCTCGCCGAGGTGATCAAGTACGGCCTGATCTGCGACGAGCCGTTCCTGGGCTGGCTGGAAGACAACGTGGACGCCCTGCGTGCCGTCGACCAGACGGCGCTGACCTACGCCATCAAGCGTTCCTGCGAGGCCAAGGCCGAAGTGGTGAATGCCGATGAGCGCGAGACCGGCGTGCGCGCCACCCTCAACCTGGGCCACACCTTCGGCCACGCCATCGAAACCCAGATGGGCTACGGCGTATGGCTGCACGGCGAAGCCGTGGCAGCGGGCACGGTGATGGCCCTGGAAATGTCCATGCGCCTGGGCTGGATCAGCCAGCAGGCCCGTGACCGCGGTATTCGCCTGATGCAGCGCGCCGGCCTGCCGGTGGCGCCGCCGGCGGACATGACCGCCGAACAGTTTCTCCAGCATATGGCCGTCGACAAGAAAGTGATCGATGGCCGCATGCGCCTGGTGTTGTTGCGCCACCTCGGTGAAGCCGTGGTGACCGACGATTATCCGACTGAAGTTCTTCAAGCCACGCTGGCAGCGGATTACCGCGCCATCGCGGCTTCGCTTTGAGGTAAGAGAGTTCCATGACACTGCATGCCGATGAGGCCTTTCTGGGCCACTACCAACTGGACCATGACCCCTTCGCGGCCCGGGTGCCGGGCTTCAAGTTTTTCCCGGCCCAGCGCAAGCCGGTGCTGGGGCAATTGCACCACCTGGCGCGCTACAGCCAGTTGCTGCTGGTAGTAACTGGCCCGGAGGGCAGTGGCAAGACCCTGCTGCGCCAGGCGCTGGTGGCCAGCACCAACAAGCAGTCGGTGCAAAGCGTGGTGGTCTCGGCCCGCGGTGCCGGCGACGCGGCCGCGGTGCTCACCCAGGTGGCCCAGTCCCTGAATGTCGCCAAGGCCGATACCCAGCACATCCTGGCTCAGGTGGTGCAACTGGCGCTGACCGGCCAGGAAGTGTACCTGCTGGTGGACGACGCGGAACAACTTGACGAATCCGCACTCGAAGCCCTGCTGACGTTGGCAGCCGGTACCCCGGAAGGTCGCCCGCACGTGTTCCTGTTCGGCGAGGTTTCGGTACTCGACGGGCTGGAACGCCTGAGCGCCGAGCAGGAGCTGTTCCACGTTATCGAGCTGCAGCCGTACAGTGTCGAGGAAACCCGCGAGTATCTGGCCCAGCGACTGGAAGGGGCCGGGCAGGGAATCCAACTCTTTACCAATGATCAGATTTCCGACATTCATGAAAATTCGGAAGGCTGGCCAGGTGCGATCAACCAGGTCGCCCGTGATGCCATGATCGAGGCCATGATCGCTAGCCGCTCTGCGGTGAAGCGTCCATCTATGGGGTTCAAAATGCCGAAAAAACACGTACTGGCACTGACCGGGGTTGTCGTGGTTGCCGTGGCAGCAGCGGCCTTGCTGCCTGGCCACAAGGCGGCCAACGCCCCCACCGCGCCGGCCACCGAGCAGGCGCAGCTGCCGCTGGGCCAGGGCACGCCAAGCAACGCCCAGGCCAACCAGGATGGCAACGCCGCCATCGAATTCGCCGGCAACTCCAAACCCATGCCGCTGCCGCTGGTCGGCCAGTCACAACCGGTGATGCGTGGCCCGTTGGCCGAAGCCGCAGGCTCCGGTGACGGTGACGAAGGCACCCCGATCGCCAATGGCTCCACACCGCCGCCTACGGTGACCACTTCCGCGCCGCCGCCGGGCGTGCCGGCCGGCCCGGCCGCTACCCCTGTGCCGGTTCCGACCCCTGCACCCGTGGCCGCCGCGCGCCCAGCACCGGCCCCTGCGCCTGCCCCGGCCCACAAGGCCCCGGTACAGGTCGCTACCGCCAAGCCCGAGCACAAGCCGGTGGAGAAGAAGCCCGAGCCTGTGGCCGCGGCAAAGCCCGCCGCCGGTGGCGCGGGTGCTGGCTGGTACAAGGGCCAGGCCGCTGGCAACTACGTGGTGCAGATCCTGGGCACCAGCAATGAAGCCACTGCCCAGACCTACGTGAAAGAGCAGGGTGGCGAGTACCGTTATTTCAAGAAAACCCTGCAAGGCAAACCGCTTTACGTGATCACTTACGGCAGCTTCCCGAGCCGCGATGCAGCGGTTGCCGCCATCAAGAACTTGCCAGCGAAGGTCCAGGCTGGTAAACCTTGGCCCAGAAGTGTCGCCAGCGTCCAACAAGACCTGGCATCGACGCGCTGAATGCCTCCAGGCCGTGACCCTACTGCGGACACGGCCTGGCCCGGTGGCACCATCCCCGCCACCCCGCTGAGCGTCTCCTGATACGACCACGAAGCTTGCTGCGCACCACGCGGCAGGCTTTTGCGTCCCAGACTGCCCGTGGTTATCCCCATTGCAGTCCAGGCTGATAAGCTTCAGACTCAAGCAACGTTGCTATCACAACCCATTGCTTAAAACTTATAGAATTGCGACATGATTTTGTGCGGGATCGCCGCTCAAATTTGTGGGCGACCCTGTCGCTGTGTACAATGACCTCCCTTTTGCCCCTGCAAAGCTGGCGTACGTTCGGCGCGGTTGGTAAGCGGTTGAATTGAAAAGAATTTGCCTCCACAGGAGGCAGCCTGGTGAGAAAGTGTCTATGAAAACAGGTCTGTACCAACCCGATGAATTCAAGGACAACTGTGGTTTTGGGCTGATTGCCCATATGACCGGCGAGCCCAGTCACCACCTGTTGCAAACAGCCATCGAAGCGCTGACCTGCATGACCCACCGCGGTGGGATCAACGCGGACGGCAAGACCGGCGACGGTTGTGGTCTGCTGATGCAGAAGCCCGACCAGTTCCTGCGCGCCATGGCCCAGGAAACTTTCGGCGTCGAGCTGCCCAAGCAGTACGCCGTGGGCATGGTGTTCCTGAACCAGGACGACGCCCGCGCTGAAGCTGCCCGCGAAAACATGAACCGCGAGATTCTCGCCGCTGGCTTGAAGCTGATCGGCTGGCGCCAGGTGCCGATCGACACCAGCGTGCTCGGCCGTCTGGCCCTGGAGCGCCTGCCCAAGATCGAACAGGTGTTCATCGGTGGTGAAGGCCTGAGCGATCAGGAATTCGCCATCAAGCTGTTCAGTGCCCGTCGCCGTTCGTCGGTGGCCAACGCCGCCGACACCGACCACTACATCTGCAGCTTTTCGCACAAGACCATCATCTATAAAGGCCTGATGATGCCGCGTGACCTCGCGGCCTTCTTCCCGGACCTGAGCGACGAACGCCTGCAGACCGCCATCGCGGTCTTCCACCAGCGTTTCTCCACCAACACCCTGCCGAAGTGGCCGCTGGCGCAGCCTTTCCGGTTCCTCGCCCACAACGGCGAGATCAACACCATCACCGGCAACCGCAACTGGGCGCAGGCCCGTCGCACCAAGTTCGCCAACGACCTGATCCCGGACCTGGAAGAGCTCGGCCCGCTGGTCAACCGCGTGGGTTCTGACTCCTCCAGCATGGACAATATGCTGGAACTGATGGTCACCGGCGGCATCGACCTGTTCCGCGGCGTGCGCATGTTGATCCCGCCAGCCTGGCAGAACGTCGAGACCATGGACCCCGACCTGCGGGCGTTCTATGAGTACAACTCCATGCACATGGAGCCGTGGGATGGCCCGGCCGGCATCGTGATGACCGAAGGTCGTCACGCCGTCTGCCTGCTGGACCGCAACGGCCTGCGCCCGGCGCGCTGGGTCACCACCAAGAACGGCTACATTACCCTGGCGTCGGAAATCGGCGTGTGGGACTACAAGCCTGAGGACGTCATCGCCAAGGGCCGCGTGGGCCCGGGCCAGATCTTCGCCGTGGACACCGAGACCGGCCAGATCCTCGACACTGATGCCATCGACAACCGCCTGAAGTCGCGCCACCCGTACAAGCAGTGGCTGCGCAAAAGTGCCCTGCGCATCCAGGCCACCATGGAAGACAACGACCACGGTTCGTCCTTCTACAGCCCGGACCAGCTCAAGCAGTACATGAAAATGTACCAGGTCACTTTCGAAGAGCGTGACCAGGTGCTGCGCCCGCTGGGTGAGCAGGGTTACGAGGCCGTGGGTTCCATGGGCGACGACACGCCGATGGCGGTGCTGAGCCAGCGCGTTCGTACGCCGTACGACTACTTCCGCCAGCAGTTCGCGCAGGTCACCAACCCGCCGATCGACCCCCTGCGCGAAGCCATCGTGATGTCCCTGGAAATCTGCCTGGGCGCCGAGCGCAACATTTTCCAGGAGTCGCCTGAGCACGCTTCGCGCGTGATCCTCAGTTCGCCGGTCATTTCCCCGGCCAAGTGGCGCTCGCTGATGAACCTCGACCTGCCGGGCTTCTCCCGCCAGATCATCGACCTGAACTACGACGAGAGCGTGGGGCTGGAAGCCGCCGTGCGCAACATCGCCGACCAGGCCGAAGAAGCCGTGCGCGCCGGTCACACCCAGATCGTGCTGAGCGACCGCCACATCGCCCCCGGCAAGTTGCCGGTTCACGCCTCGCTGGCCACCGGCGCGGTGCACCACCGCCTGACCGAGAAAGGCCTGCGTTGCGACAGCAACATCCTGGTTGAAACCGCCACCGCCCGCGACCCGCACCACTTCGCGGTGCTGATCGGCTTCGGTGCCTCGGCGGTCTACCCGTTCCTGACCTACGAAGTGCTGGGCGACCTGATCCGTACCGGTGAAGTACTGGGCGACCTCTACGAGGTGTTCAAGAACTACCGCAAGGGCATCACCAAGGGCCTGCTCAAGATCCTGTCGAAGATGGGCATCTCCACGGTCGCGTCGTACCGCGGTGCACAGCTGTTCGAGGCCATCGGCCTGTCCGAGGAAGTCTGCAACCTGAGCTTCCGTGGCGTGCCAAGCCGCATCAAGGGCGCGCGTTTCGTCGACATCGAAGCCGAACAGAAAGCCTTGGCCACCGAAGCCTGGAGTGCGCGCAAGCCGATCCAGCAGGGCGGCCTGCTGAAGTTCGTGCACGGTGGTGAATACCACGCCTACAACCCAGACGTGGTCAACACCCTGCAAGCCGCCGTGCAGCAGGGCGACTACGAGAAATTCAAGGAATACACCGCGCTGGTGGACAACCGCCCGGTGTCCATGATCCGTGACCTGTTCAAGGTCAAGGAGCTGGACACCCCGCTGGCCATCGACGAGATCGAGCCGCTGGAAGCTATCCTGAAGCGCTTCGACTCGGCGGGTATCTCCCTGGGCGCACTGTCGCCGGAGGCCCACGAGGCCCTGGCCGAGGCCATGAACCGCCTGGGCGCCCGCTCCAACTCCGGTGAGGGCGGCGAAGATCCTGCCCGCTACGGCACCATCAAGAGCTCCAAGATCAAGCAGGTTGCCACCGGCCGTTTCGGCGTGACCCCTGAGTACCTGGTCAACGCCGAAGTGCTGCAGATCAAGGTAGCCCAGGGCGCCAAGCCGGGCGAGGGCGGCCAGTTGCCAGGCGGCAAGGTCAACGGCCTGATCGCCAAGCTGCGCTATGCGGTTCCAGGCGTGACCCTGATCTCGCCACCGCCGCACCACGACATCTACTCGATCGAAGACTTGTCGCAGTTGATTTTCGACCTGAAACAGGTCAACCCGCAGGCGCTGGTTTCGGTGAAACTGGTGGCCGAGGCAGGCGTGGGCACCATCGCCGCTGGCGTGGCCAAGGCCTATGCCGACCTGATCACCATCTCCGGCTATGACGGCGGTACCGGCGCATCGCCGCTGACCTCCATCAAGTACGCAGGCGCACCGTGGGAACTGGGCCTGGCCGAGACCCACCAGACCCTGCGTGGCAACGACCTGCGTGGCAAGGTGAGGGTACAGACCGATGGCGGCCTTAAAACCGGCCTCGACGTGATCAAGGCAGCCATCCTGGGCGCCGAGAGCTTCGGCTTCGGCACCGCGCCGATGATCGCCCTGGGCTGCAAATACCTGCGCATCTGCCACCTGAACAACTGCGCCACCGGCGTGGCTACCCAGAATGACAAGCTGCGCAAGGACCACTACATCGGCACCGTCGACATGGTCATCAACTTCTTCACCTATGTGGCAGAAGAGACCCGCGAGTGGCTGGCCAAGCTGGGCGTGCGCTCGCTGGGCGAGCTGATCGGCCGTACCGACCTGCTTGAAGTGCTGGAAGGCCAGACCGCCAAGCAGAACCACCTGGACCTGACGCCGTTGCTGGGCAGTTCGCACATTCCGGCCGACAAGCCGCAGTTCTGCGAAGTGGACCGCAACCCGCCGTTCGACCAGGGCCTGCTGGCCGAACAGATGGTCGACCTGGCCAAGGATGCCATCGTCGGCAAGACCGGCGGTGACTACAGCCTGGATATCTGCAACTGCGACCGCTCCATCGGCGCGCGCATCTCCGGCGAAATCGCCCGTGCCCACGGCAACCAGGGCATGGCCAACGACCCGGTGACCTTCCGCTTCAACGGTACCGCTGGCCAGAGCTTCGGCGTATGGAACGCCGGTGGCCTGAACATGTACCTGGAAGGCGATGCCAACGACTACGTGGGCAAGGGCATGACCGGCGGCAAGCTGGTCATCGTTCCGCCAAAAGGCAGCCCGTTCAAGACTCAGGAAAGCGCCATCATCGGCAACACCTGCCTGTACGGCGCCACCGGCGGCAAGCTGTTCGCCGCGGGCACCGCGGGCGAGCGTTTCGCCGTGCGCAACTCCGGTGCCCACACCGTGGTGGAAGGCACTGGCGATCACTGCTGCGAATACATGACCGGTGGTTTTGTCTGCGTATTGGGCAAGACCGGCTACAACTTCGGCTCCGGCATGACCGGTGGTTTCGCCTACGTGCTGGACCTGGACAACACCTTCGTTGACCGCGTCAACCACGAACTGGTGGAAATCCAGCGCATCAGCGGCGAAGCGATGGAGGCCTACCGTAGCCACATCGAACGCGTGCTGGCCGAATACGTGGCAGAAACCGACAGCGAGTGGGGCCGTAATGTCTGGGAAAACCTGGACGACTACCTGCGCCGTTTCTGGTTGGTCAAGCCCAAGGCTGCCAGCTTGAAATCGTTGCTCACCAGCACCCGTGCCAACCCGCAGTGATATGCGCCTGAAGAAGTTGATGAGGTTTTAAAATGGCTGAACGTCTGAATAATGACTTCCAGTTCATCGAGGTCGGGCGCAAGGATCCGAAGAAGAAACTGTTGCGTCAGCGCAAGAAAGAGTTCGTGGAGATCTACGAACCCTTCAAACCCCAGCAGTCGGCCGACCAGGCCCACCGCTGCCTGGGTTGCGGTAACCCGTACTGCGAATGGAAGTGCCCGGTGCACAACTTCATTCCAAACTGGCTGAAGCTGGTGGCCGAGGGCAACATCCTGGCCGCTGCCGAACTGTCGCACCAGACCAACACCCTGCCTGAAGTGTGCGGCCGGGTGTGCCCGCAGGACCGCCTGTGCGAGGGTGCCTGCACCCTGAACGACGGCTTCGGCGCGGTGACCATCGGTTCGGTGGAGAAGTACATCACTGACACAGCCTTCGCCATGGGCTGGCGCCCGGACATGTCCAAGGTCAAGCCGACTGGCAAGCGTGTCGCTATCATCGGCGCCGGCCCTGCCGGCCTGGGCTGTGCCGACGTGCTGGTGCGCGGCGGCGTGACCCCGGTGGTGTTCGATAAAAACCCGGAAATCGGTGGCCTGCTGACCTTCGGCATCCCCGAGTTCAAGCTGGAAAAGACCGTGCTGAGCAATCGTCGCGAAGTTTTCACCGGCATGGGCATCGAGTTCCGCCTGAACACCGAGGTGGGCAAGGACGTGACCATGGAGCAACTGCTCGAAGAATACGATGCCGTATTCATGGGCATGGGCACCTACACCTACATGAAGGGCGGCTTCCCGGGTGAAGACCTGCCGGGCGTGCACGATGCGCTGGACTTCCTGATCGCCAACGTCAACCGCAACCTGGGCTTTGAAAAGTCGCCGGAAGACTTCGTCGACATGAAAGGCAAGAAGGTCGTGGTACTGGGCGGCGGCGATACCGCGATGGACTGCAACCGCACCTCCATCCGCCAGGGCGCCAAGGCCGTTACCTGTGCCTACCGCCGTGACGAAGCGAACATGCCGGGCTCGCGCAAAGAGGTGAAGAACGCCAAGGAAGAGGGCGTGAAGTTCCTCTACAACCGCCAGCCCATCGCCATTGTCGGTGAAGACAAGGTCGAAGGCGTGAAGGTGGTCGAGACCCGTCTTGGCGAGCCTGATGCCCGTGGCCGTCGCAGCCCCGAGCCGATCCCCGGTTCTGAAGAGATCATCCCGGCCGACGCCGTGGTCATCGCCTTCGGTTTCCGTCCGAGCCCGGCGCCGTGGTTCGAGCAGTTCAGCATCCAGACCGACAGCCAGGGCCGCGTGGTTGCCCCGGAACAAGGCAAGTTCAAGCACCAGACCAGCAACCCGAAGATCTTCGCCGGCGGCGACATGGTCCGCGGTTCGGACCTGGTGGTCACGGCGATCTTCGAAGGCCGCAACGCCGCCGAAGGTATCCTGGACTACCTGGAAGTGTGATGCCCCCCGTGGGACCGGGCGAAGCTCGGGAAACAGGCACCGCACAGTCCCAGTGACCATGCGGGGGCGGTCTTCCCGAGCTTCGCCCGGTCCCACAAATCGCCCCGATAGATAAAAGGCACGGCCCACGCCGTGCCTTTTGCGTTCCAGTCTGGGAAAATGCCGGCACTTATCTGCCGGATGCTCCCATGACTGCCCTGAAGAACGACCGTTTCCTCCGTGCCCTGCTCAAGCAACCTGTCGACGTCACCCCGGTGTGGATGATGCGTCAGGCCGGTCGCTACCTGCCTGAATACCGCGCCAGCCGCGCCAAGGCCGGTGATTTCATGAGCCTGTGCATGAACCCGGCGTTCGCCTGCGAAGTCACCCTGCAGCCGCTGGAGCGCTACCCGCTGGACGCGGCCATCCTGTTCTCCGACATCCTCACCATCCCCGATGCCATGGGCCAGGGCCTGTACTTCGAGACCGGTGAAGGCCCACGCTTCAGGAAAGTGGTCAGCACCCTGGCCGACATCGAAGCCCTGCCTGTCCCCGACCCGCAAAAGGACCTGGGCTACGTGATGGATGCCGTCAGCACCATCCGCCGCGAGCTCAACGGCCGCGTGCCGCTGATCGGCTTCTCGGGCAGCCCCTGGACCCTGGCCACCTACATGGTCGAAGGCGGCTCGTCGAAAGACTTCCGCAAGACCAAGGCCATGCTCTACGACAACCCCCAGGCCATGCACCTGTTGCTGGACAAGCTGGCCCAGTCGGTCACCAGCTACCTCAACGGCCAGATCCTGGCTGGCGCCCAGGCCGTGCAGATCTTCGACACCTGGGGCGGCAACCTGTCGGCCGCGGCGTACCATGAGTTCTCCCTGGCCTACATGAAGAAAATCGTCAGCGGCCTGATTCGCGAACACGAAGGCCGCAAGGTGCCGGTCATCCTGTTCACCAAGAACGGCGGCCTGTGGCTGGAAAGCATCGCCGACGCTGGCGCCGATGCCCTGGGCCTGGACTGGACGTGCGACCTGGGCGAAGCCCGTCGCCGCGTGGGCAACAAGGTGGCCCTGCAAGGCAACATGGACCCGACCGTACTGTACGCCAAGCCCGAAGCCATCCGCGCCGAAGTGGCGCGCATTCTGGCCAGCTACGGCAACGGCACGGGCCACGTGTTCAACCTGGGCCACGGCATCACCCCGGAAGTGGACCCGGCGCATGCTGGTGCTTTCATCAACGCGGTGCACGAGTTCTCGGCGCAGTACCACCAGTAAGCGCGTCCTGAAACCCAAAAGCGCCCGGCCCATGCCGGGCGTTTTTGGTACGGGCGTCATAAAAATTCACGATCAAGAAGCATTTCCATCTGGCATTTGCGGTAGCATTCCGTCTCCGCAAAAAAGGTGGCCTAATCATGGCATCGAAAATCTATTCGCCGGCCCAGGTGCTGCTGCACTGGCTGTCGGCAGCGTTCATCCTCTGGGCGTTGGTGATGGGCTTCTCGGTGATGCTGCTGGACGTTACCCCGGGCTTCAAGGCGGCCATCGCCGGCCTCAACGTCTCCCTGTCGATCCTGTTCATTCCCGTGTTCGCCCTGCGTACCTGGTTGCGCCTGGCGCACCTACGTCGCTACGGCCACCGTCCGGGGGAACAACTGGCCGGGGTTATCCACAACGTCATCTACGCCGTCACCGCCCTGGTGCTGCTGACCGGGGTGCTGATGATGAACCGACCCATCCAGGTGTTCGACTGGCTGACCCTGCCGCAACCCATCCTTGACCCCGAGTGGGATCACCGCTTCCACACCCTGCACGCCGGCTGCAATGTGCTGTTGGGGCTGCTGGTGGCGTTGCATGTGCTGGCGGTGGTCAAGCATGAGGCGGTGGGGAAGCCGGTTCTTCGGCGTATGCTGGTCACTCGCTGAACGCCGGTACATTGCTGCTACAAGGCTCGCGCGAGCCGCGTCAGGTATACCGCATGTGCCGCCAACGCGGGCGGCGCACAACTTTCCAATCAAGCTTTGCCCAGCCCCAACGGCGCCAACTTCGCCAACCGCGCCGCCACCATCAACGCCACCACCAGCAATGCCCCGATAAACGCCCCAACTCCATTCCACCCGCCATAGTTCCAAGCCACCCCGCCCAAGGTTCCCGCCACGCTGGACCCCACGTAATAACTGAACAGGTACAGCGATGAAGCCTGCCCCTTGGCCTTGGTAGCCCGGCGCCCGATCCAGCTGCTGGCCACCGAGTGGGCGCCGAAGAAGCCGAAGGTGAACATCAGCATGCCGACGATGATCACCGGCAACGGGCTGAGCAGGGTGGCCAGCAGGCCGGCGAACATCAGGGTGATGCTCATCCAGAACACCTTGCGCCGGCCATGCTGGTCGGCCAGGGCGCCGACCTTGGCCGAGCTGTAGATGCCCGCCAGGTACACCACCGACAGCAAGCCCACCAGCGCCTGGCTCATGTGGTACGGGCCGGCCAGCAGGCGGTAGCCGATGTAGTTGAACAGGGTGACGAAGGCGCCCATCAACAGGAAGGCCTCGAGGAACAGCCACGGCAGGCCGGCGTCCTTGAAGTGCATGGTGAAGCCTTCCAGCAGGCCGCGCGGGTTCATTTTGCGCGGGCGGAAGTTGCGCGACTCCGGGAGGATTTTCACGAACACCAGGGCGGCGATCAGCGCCAGGCCGCCGATGACCAGCATTGCGGTGTGCCAGCTGACGAAGTCGATCAGCACGCCGCTGATCAAGCGTCCGCTCATGCCGCCGATGGCGTTGCCACCGATGTACAGGCCCATGGCAAGGCCGATGTGCTGGGGGTGGATCTCTTCGCTCAGGTAGGTCATGGCCACGGCCGCCAGGCCACTGAGTGACAGGCCCGTCAGGGCGCGCATCACCAACACGCCTTGCCAGGTGGGCATCAAGGCGCTGGCCAGGGTGCACAGGGCTGCGGCGAACAGCGCGAAGACCATCACCGGCTTGCGGCCAATGGCGTCGGAGATAGGCCCGGTGATCAGCAGTCCGATGGCCAGCATGCCGGTGGACACTGACAGGATCAGGCTGCTTTGCGCGGCATTGATGCCAAACTCGTGGGACAGGATCGGCATCATCGGCTGCACGCAGTACAGCAGCGCGAAGGTAGCGAACCCACCGGAGAACAGCGCCAGCACGGTACGCATGAACAGCGGCGTGCCTTTCTCGATGTAGGCCTCGCTCAGGTGCGCGGCGACGTCGGCGAGGGTGGCAGGGGGTATTGCTTGATGCTGGGGTGCAGCGGCAGTTTTCACGCGGGGCCTCGGCAGGGTGCGACCGAAAAGAAGGTAGGAAAAAGCTTATAGCTGGCTAATCATTCTTTCCAATATATTGTTCGACCTGTTTGATAGCTTTTACGACCTGATCGAGGGCGCCATGGAACTGCGACACCTGCGTTATTTCATCGCCGTGGCCGAAGAGCTGCATTTCGGCCGTGCAGCAGAGTTGCTGGGCATCTCCCAACCGCCGCTCAGCCAGCAGATCCAGGCGCTTGAACAAGAAGTAGGGGCGCGGCTGTTCGAACGTACCAACCGTCGGGTGGCGCTGAGTGAAGCGGGGCGATTGTTCCTGGAAGAGGCGCGGCTGGTGCTGGCGCAGGTCGACAAGGCCGCGAACGTGGCCCGGCGTGCGCAGTTGGGCGAGCTGGGGGAGATGAAGATCGGCTTCACCTCATCGGCGCCGTTCAATTCAGGCATTCCCAAGGCGATCTACGCGTTTCGCCAAGCCTTCCCGGCCGTGCACCTGAACCTCGAAGAAATGAGCAGCAAGGGCGTGGCCGATGCATTGGTGGATGAGACCATCGAGGTGGGGCTGATTCGCCCGTTGCCACTGCCTGATTCGCTGACCTGGGTAGAACTGTTCAGCGAGCCTCTGGTAGCACTGCTCAATGCCGACCACCCCCTGGCCCAGGGCAGTGAAGAGGGCTTGTACATGAATGCCTTGGCCGAGGAGCCGTTCGTGTTCTTCCCGCGCAGCTATGGCAGCGGCTTGTACGCGCAGTTGATCAGCCTGGCCACCCAGGCTGGCTTCAGCCCGCACTTCGCCCAGGAGGCAGGCGAGGCCATGACCATCATTGGCCTGGTGTCGGCGGGCCTGGGGGTGTCGGTGCTGCCGGCCTCTTACCAGTCCATGCGCATCGAGGGGGTGGTATACCGCAAATTGCTAGACCCCGAGGCGGTGACGTCGGTGTGGCTGGTGCAACGCAAAGCCAATACATCCGCGATGGCCAAGGCTTTTGTCGACATCGTGACGCGGCAGTCAAGCCGTTAACAAATGGTCGGAACGGTACGTTCAAGTTGCAGTGCGCCAGGCCGATGACTACAGAGCGAGTTATCCTCCTGGAGCCCCTATGAACGTTCGTCAGCTGCGCATCTCAACCCGTGCTTTCCTCAGCTTTGGCCTGATCAGCCTGCTGATGCTGGGCTTCGGTCTGTTTTCCATGAACCAGATCACGCACATGCGTGAGGCGGTCATTCATACCGAAGAGGTTTCCCATGCCGGCACGCGTTGGTTGGGCAGCATTCGTGACAACTCCCTGGGCATTCGCGTACTCACCTTTCGCCTAATGCTCAACCGTGACCCGGCCGTGCTGCGCCCGGCGCTGGACCGCATGACGTTCCTGCGTGGCGAACTGGACAAGGCACTGCAGGGCTACACCCCGATCGTGCCTGAAGCGGCGCGCTCACAGTTCACGCAGATGCAGAGCGTGGTCTCCCGTTATCAGGAGCAACTGACGCGCTACCAGGCGCTCTCGGACCAGGGCGACACCCAGGGCATGCTGGCGTTGCTCAACGGCCCGATCCAGGACCTGTCCGATCAGACCGGCAACCTGTTCAACGAGCTGGTGAAGATCAACCTGCAGGAATCGGGGATCTACACCACGGCGGCCAAGGCCCGTTATGAGACCGCGATACAGACCACTATCGCCGTGCTGGCCATTGTCTTCCTGCTGACCGTGCTGCTCGCCTGGACCCTGACCCGCAGCATCGTCAAACCGCTGGAAGAGGCGGTCACCGCTGCCGGGCGCATCGCCAAGGGCGACCTCACCGGGCGCATCAATGTCGAGGGTGAGGATGAGGCTGCCGACCTGCTGAAGTCGTTGGTCAACATGCAGAAAAGCCTGATCGATACCCTGCGCCTGATCGGTGATTCGTCGCACCAGCTAGCGGCCGCTTCGGAAGAAATGACCGCCATCACCAACCAGACCTCCGGTGACCTGAACAATCAGAACGCCGAGATCCAGCAGGCCGCCACCGCCGTCAACGAGATGACCGCCGCGGTGGAAGAAGTGGCGCGCAATGCCGTGTCCACCGCCGATGCTTCCAGCGCCTCGACCAAGACCGCGCAACTGGGACGCGAGCGTGTCGATACCACCATCACCGCCATCCAGCGCATGGGCAAGCGGGTGGAAGATGCCTCCGAGCAAGTCAAGGAACTGGCGGCTCACTCCCAGGATATCGGCAAGATCCTCGATGTGATTCGTGGGGTAGCCGAGCAGACCAACCTGCTGGCCCTCAACGCTGCCATCGAGGCGGCCCGTGCGGGCGAGGCGGGCCGTGGTTTCGCGGTAGTGGCCGATGAAGTGCGGGCGCTGGCTGGCCGCACCCAGACCTCAACCCAGGAAATCGAACAGATGGTCGCTGCCATCCAGCAGGGTACCGCCAAGGTGGTGGAAACCATGCAGGCCAACAACGACCAGGCCCTGTCCACACTGGACACCGCCAAGACCGCCGGCACCGCCCTGGACGAAATCGCCGCGGCGATCTCGCTGATTCACGAGCGCAACATGGTCATCGCCAGCGCCTCGGAAGAACAGGCCCAGGTCGCGCGCGAGATTGACCGCAACCTGGTCAACATTCGCGACCTGTCTATCCAGACGTCCGAAGGGGCGGGGCAGATTGATGAAGCCAGTCAGTCGCTGTCAGGCTTGTCCCATGACCTGAAGAACATGGTGGGGCGCTTCCAGCTCTGACCGCAGGGCGCGGGCCTGCTCAGGCAGGCACCGCGCCTCTGAATCGGGTGTGCCGCCGACGCGGCCTTGCGGCCACTTCCATAGAGGTCTGACAGGGACGCGTCCTGGCGGCGGTTGGTACGGCAGGGCTTACTGCACCTTGCTCAAATCACCCTTGAGCGCTACGCCGCCAATGAATGCGCCAGCATGGCATTCATAGTTGTTGGCATCGGCGTGGGCATTGGATTTGTAGTAGCTGACGATATTGGTCACGGCGTTGGCGCCGACTTTCTTCGCTGCTGAATCCAGGGTCAGGATGGCCGACTGCAAGGCCCATTCACAGGCTTCGGTGTCGGACTTGTTGAAGGCGTTGGTCTTCTTGTTGGTGATGGCATTCGGGCTCACCACGGTGACCTTGCCACGCGGCTGGTTGCCCGCCAGGTAGTACTTCACCGAACCATCGATCTTGCCTTCGGCGGTCATCTGCGCGACTACTTTCTGGAACGGCAGGTACAACTGCGTGTCACGGGCCTGGCTGATGCCGGGCAGTGCGAGCAGGGCCACGGTAGCGGCGGCAGCCCAGTGTTTGATGTACATGGTGTCTTTCCTTTTACGGGGTATGAAATCAGTGGGTGGCAGCCGTGCCTTGCAGCTCGGCCACGTCGCGTTCGGTCTGCGCGTCGCGTTGTTCACCCTTGAGTTTGCGCATGATGCTGCGGTCCAGCAGGATCACCCAGCGGTTGTAGTTGCGGTTGATCTTGCCGTCCCTGTAGCTCAGCTCCTGGCTGTCGCGGTAGTTGATGCGGTAGTGGTTGGCGTCGTAGGCGATGTCGACCGTGGCGCTGTACTTTTCCCGCACGTTCACCTGGGCGCGGATCACATCGGGGCCGATGCTTTCCACGGTCCACTTGCGGGCGCTCAGGGTGCTGAGGATGGCCTGCTTGACCTGCTCCTTGCTGGTGTTCAATGTCACTGGGACGGCGCGGTCAGGAGTAATCAACTTGCGATTGGTGCAGGCGGTGACGCTGGCCAGCATCAGCACGACCAGCAGCAGGCGTAGCATGGAAGACATTCCATTTTCTCCAGGTTTCATGAAAATCAGGCCCAGCGGCGGAAGATCAGCGAGGTGTTGACGCCGCCGAAGGCAAAGTTGTTGTTCATCACGTATTCATTGCTCATGGCGCGGAAGCCGCCACGCAGGTAGTCCAGTTCACCGCACAGCGGGTCGACGGCATCCAGGTTGAAGGTGTGCACGTACTGGTCGCGGTTCATCATCTCGATGCTGAACCAGGACTCCAGCGCCCCACAGGCCCCCAGGGTGTGGCCCAGGAAGCTCTTCTGCGAGCTGATGGCCATGCGTGGGCCGAACAGGCTGCTGGTAGCCTGGGTTTCGGCGATATCGCCCTGTTCGGTAGCGGTGCCGTGGCCGTTGACGTAGCCGATGGCCTGGGGCGCCAATGCGGCATCTTCCAGGGCCAGCTCCATGGCGCGGCGCATCGTGGCCTGCTCCGGGCGCGTGGTGTGCTGGCCGTCGGCGTTGCTGCCGAAGCCGACGATCTCGGCATGAATATGCGCGCCACGGGCCAAGGCGTGCTCCAGTTCCTCAAGCACCAGCATGCCGCCGCCTTCGCCGATCACCAGGCCGTCGCGGCCGCTGTCATAGGGGCGCGGGCTGCTCTGCGGGGCGTCGTTCTTCAGGCTGGTGGCGTACAGGGCGTCGAATACCATGGCCTCGGTAGGGCACAGTTCTTCCGCGCCACCGGCGAGCATCAACGGCAGGCGGCCGAACTTGATGGCCTCGTAGGCATAGCCGATGCCCTGGCTACCGCTGGTGCAAGCGCTGGACGTGGGAATCAGGCGCCCGGTCAGGCCGAAGAAGATGCTGATGTTGGCCGCGGTGGTGTGGGGCATCATGCGAACGTAGGAGTTGGCGTTCAGGCCCTCGGCCACCGAGTTGAGCAGCATGTTGCCGAACGCCTTGATCTCATCGGTGCTACCGGTGGACGAGCCACAGGCCACGCCCATGCGCCCGTCACGAATGCTCGGGTCGCCCAGCAGGCCGGCGTCGGCCAGGGCCTGTTCTGCCGCCGCTACCGAAAGCCGCGACACACGGCCCATGCTGCGCAGCTGTTTGCGGGTCCAGTGGCTGGGCACCTTGAAGTCATCGATGGGGCCGGCCAGGCGGGTGTTCAGCTCTTCGAAGCGGTCCCATTCATCCATGCGCCGAATGCCACTGCGGTTGGCCGCGAACTGCCCGGCGATGCTGGCCCAGTCGCTGCCCAGGGAGGTGATACCGGCCATGCCGGTGACGACGACGCGCTTCATCAGCACAGGCCCCCGTTGACGGCCAGCACTTGGCGGGTGATGTAGCCAGCCTCGGCGGACATCAGGAAGTTGACCGCCCCCGCTACTTCTTCCGGCGTGCCCAGGCGCTGGGCCGGGACCATTTTCATCAGTTCGTCCACCGGCACATTCTCGTCGAGCATGGCGGTGTCGATAAGGCCGGGGGCCACGCAGTTGACGGTGATCTTGCGCTTGCCCAGCTCGATGGCCAGGGCTTTGGCAGCACCGATCACACCGGCTTTGGATGCGCTGTAGTTGACCTGCCCGCGGTTGCCGATCAGGCCTGATACCGAGGTGATGCAAACGATGCGCCCCGGGGCGCGGCGGCGGATCATGGGCATCATCACCGGGTGCAGCACGTTGTAGAAACCGTCCAGGTTGGTACGCATCACCAGGTCCCAGTCTTCTTCGCTCAGCGCCGGGAAGGCGCCGTCGCGGGTCAGGCCGGCATTGCACACCACGCCATAGTAGGCGCCATGGGTTTCCACGTCGTCCAGCAGCACCTGGGCACAGGTGGCGCGGTCAGCCACGTCGAACTGCAGCACCCGGGCCTGACGGCCCAGGGCCTGAACTTCTGCCTGGACGGCCTCGGCCTCGGGGCGGCCGCTGCGGCAGTGCAGCACCAGGTCAAAGCCGGCCTGGGCCAGGCGCAGGGCGATGGCGCGGCCAATGCCGCGGCTCGAGCCGGTGACCAGAATGGTTTCAGACATGTGCAGGCTCCTGTGCCTGGCCCAGGTACTGTTCGGCCTGGGGCGGGCGGTAAACGTTGAGGCGGGCGCTGGCCTGGATGCCGGGGCCCCTTAAATGGCATTCGAAGACGCCCATGCCGCTCTCGTCTTCCAGCGAGCGCAGGGCGTGGATTTGCAGGGCACTGTCGACGGGGAAGTGTTCGACGTTGCACTCGAACTTTCGAGTGCCCAGCAAAAAGCCCATTTCCACCGGCTGCCCGTTCTGGCGCGCGCGGCAGCCCGCGTAGGCGGCGACGGTCTGGGCCATCAGTTCCACGCCGACCCAGGCCGGCAGGCTGCCGTCCTCACGGTTGAACAGGCCACCGGCGCGCACCGTGACGTGGGTGTGGATGTTGTCTTCGTCGAAGCGTTCGACGTGGTCTATCAGGATCATGTCGCCAGCGTGGGGCAGTAGCTCGGCGACGGGCCAGGCAATCATGGGGCGTCTCCAATAATCAGGCTGACATTGTTGCCCCCGAAGGCAAACGAATTGCTCATCAGGTGGCGTTGGGGCAAAGGTTCCAGGCGCTGGCCCGGCTTCACCCAGGTCAGGGGTGGCAACTGTTCGTCGGCCTGGCCGTCCCATACATGGGGCGGCAAGGTATCGGCTTGCAGGCTCAGGTAGCAGAAGGCCGCTTCCAGCGCACCGGCGGCGCCAAGGGTATGGCCGCTCAAGGGTTTGGTGGACGAGCAAGGCACCCCGCCGGGGAACAGCCGGGCCACGGCATGGCTCTCCATGGCGTCGTTGTGCTGGGTGGCGGTGCCGTGCAGGTTCAGATAATTCACCTGACGGGCCTCGATGCCCGCCTGGCGCAGGGCCTTGGTCATGGCCTCGACGGCGCCGCGGCCGCTGGGCTCGGGGGCGGAAATGTGGTGCGCGTCGCAACTGGCACCGGCCCCCAGCAGCGCCACGGGCCGGGCGACGCCCTGGTGTTCGCGGGTCATGAGGAACAGGGCGGCGGCTTCGCCGATGTTGATGCCGCTGCGGTTTGCGGAGAAAGGGTTGCAGCGCTGGTCGGACACCGCTTCCAGTGCGCTGAAGCCATTGAGGGTCAGCTTGCACAGGCTGTCCACGCCGCCGCACACCACGGCGTCGCACAGGCCCATGTCCAGCAGGCGGCGGGCGCTCATCAGTGCCCGGGCACTGGAGGTGCAGGCAGTGGAAATCACATAGGCCGGGCCGGTCAGTTGCAGCCATTGCACCAGGAAGTCCGCCGGTGCGTTCAACTCTTGCTGGTCATACAGGTAGCCCGCGGGGAACTGGCCGTCGCGCAAGTAGGTGGCGATACCCTGGCTGGCTTCTTCGATGCCCGAGGTGCTGGTACCCATCACCACGCCCACACGGTCGGCACCGTAGCGCTGCACGGCGGCACGCAGTTGGCTTTCGATCTGCACGGCGGCTTCCAGCAGCAACTGGTTATTGCGGCTTTGCAGGCCGGCCAGATGCGCCGGCAGGGGGGCGAGTTCGCCGGGCACGGCGCCCACGGTCAGCGTACGGTCCGGTACCCAGCCGCTCTGCAGGCGCAGGCCGGGGCTGGCGCCGGTGAACAGGGCACTGGCTACTTCGGCCTGGTCGCGGCCCAGGGCGCATACCACGCCCAGCGCGTTCAGGTAGGCGGTCACGGGGATACCTCGGTAGGCAAGGGGCTTATCCGGTAGTGCAGGCCGTGCTCCAGGTCCAGGGTCAGATCGTTGCGCGACCGGTAGTGGGCATGCCAGCGCTGGCCGAGCTGGCGGTCGCTGGCGGTGGCGGTGGCCGCCGGGTACAAGGTGGCCAGTTGCTGGTCATCGGTCAGCGCGAACAGCAGGGCGGCGAACAGCTCACGGGCCTCGGGGTTGGGTGGCAGCAGACCGTCGGCTTGCCACTGGCCATCGACCAGCCGTTGCCGCGCCAGGGGAATGCCCAGCGGGTCGATCATCGACCAGCGCAGGCCGCCGTCCAGTTGCTGCACCACCAGCAACCAGTCCTGACGTTGCTCACCCTGCTGGCGCTGTACGTGCAGTTGCAAGGGCAGCGCCAGGGCGGGCAGTTGCGCCGGCAGCGGCGGGCGGCTGGCGCAGGCACTCAGCAGCAGGGCACAGGCCAGCCACAGCAGGCGTTTCATGGTTGAGCACCCAGCGGCTTGCGCGCGACCACGTTGACCAGGGTTTCCTCACGCTGGCCGAAGGGCTTGGGCTTGCGGATGCCCAGGCGTTCCAACAGGCCGAAGTCCTTGGCGCGGCTCCACCACAGGTAAGGGTAGGAGACGTTTCGCGGGCCGAATTCGAAGCCCTGCTGGCGGATCATGGTCAGGTAGCCGGCGGCGCTTTTCTGCACATGCATGGGGTGGCGGAACAGCCAGCGGATCACCCAGGTGTCGATGTAGGCCTCGGTGGATTCGGCGAACAGCAGGTACCCACCGGGTTTGAGCACGCGGTAGAACTCGGCCAGGGCCTGTTCCTGCTCAACCAGGTGGTGAAACGTCTGGTGGCAGAACAGCAGGTCGACGCTGGCGTCGGTGTAAGGCAAGTGCGCGCAGTCGGCGCCTCGCACCTCGGCGTTCAGGCCCAGGCGCGTGGCTTCCTGGCGGCTGAGCGCAACGCTGTGCGGGTCGGCGTCGCTGCCCAGCAGGTGGCCAGGGTTGAACACCTTGTTCAGGTACTGGAAGGACTTGCCCTGCCCACAACCGGCATCCAGCACCACAGGGGCACTGGGCAGTGGCTCGCTGAACAGGCTGCGCAGGTCATTGATGGCTACACGCAGTACGTGATGCTGCCAGGTATGGCTGCGCAGGAACCAGAAGCCGAAGCGGGTTTCCTCCACGTAGCTGTCGCTGAGGTATGGGCCGCTCATGCCGGCACCCGCGCACAGATTTCCGTCAGCATGCGCAAGCGCCGCTTGGGCTCGGCAACGAAGGGGTTGCGCGCGTCCCAGGCGTAGCCGGCCAGGATGGCGCTGATCATGGCGCGGATCTCGGGTGAACTGCCAGGGTGGAAGATCACGTCCTGGAAGCTGCCGTCGTACCAGCCTTCCACATAGGCGCGGAACGTATCGACACCGCGCTTGAGCGGTTCGGCGAACTCGCCTTGCCAGTCCACCGCCTCGCCACGCAGCTGACGGTCCAGCAGCCCGGCGGCCATGCTCGCCGAGCGCATGGCGATGGTCACGCCCGAGGAGAACACCGGGTCCAGGAACTCGGCAGCGTTGCCCAACAGTGCATAACCCTGGCCGTGCAGCGCCTTGACGTTGGCCGAGTAACCACCGATGGTGCGCGCCGGAGTGTCCCACTCGGCGTACTGCAGTACCTTGGCCAGGCTCGGGGTCTGGGCCACGAAGCTTTTCAGGCAAGCGTCCAGGTCGTCGTGACCTTCGAAACGCTCGGCGCCGGCAACCACACCCAGGGAGCAACGGCCGTTGCTGAACGGGATGGTCCAGAACCATACATCGCGATGCTCGGGGTGGGTGGTGACGAGGATCTTGTTGCGATCAAAGCCCTGGCAGTCGATGCGGTCTTCGATGTGGGTGAACACAGCCTTGCGCACCGGGAAGTTCGATGGCGCTTCCAGGTCGAGCAAGCGTGGCAGAACACGGCCGTAGCCGCTGGCGTCGAGGACGAAGTCGGCCTGCACGGCATACTCGCTGCCGTCCGGGCGGCGGGCTTGCAGCACCGGGCGCGTAGCGCTGACGTCGGCATTGATGATCTCGTGTTCGTAGCGGATTTCCACACCTTGCCGTTCGGCCTGGTCAGCCAGCAGCTTGTCGAAGTCGGCGCGCTGTACCTGGAAGGTGGTGGGCCGGCCCTTGCTGAAGGTATCGCCGAAATCGAAAGCGCTGTACTCACCGCCGCAGGCGAAGGCGGCGCCGTTCTTCACTTGGAAACCAGCGGCCTGCACGGCGTCGAGCATGCCGGCTTCGTCGATGAAGTCGATGCAGTGCGACAGCAGGCTTTCGCCGATGGAAAAACGCGGGAATTGCTGGCGCTCGATGATCAGCACATCGTGGCCACGGCGCTTGAGCAGGGCGGCAGCGATGGCACCCGACGGCCCAGCGCCAATCACCACTACCTGGCGTTGTTCCATCTCAGTGTTCGGCATGGTGCCTCCTTGCAGGTTGAGCAGTTGTCAGTGGAATACGGGGCAGGCCTGCCAGCGCCGGTAGCAGCGTGGCGAACAGGCCCATCAGCATCAGCGCGAAATACAGCGCCGGGCTGATCAGTTGTTGTTGCAGCAGCAGGTTGAGAAAGACGATCTCGCTCAAGCCACGGATATTCAGCAGCAGGCTCTCGCGCCAGCGGCTGGCGCCCGGGAACGACGGCGTGGCCCAGCGCAGCCCCAGCCAGTTGCCCAGTACCTTGCTGGCGATGGGCAGCGCCAGCAGAGCGCACAGCGGCAGCCAGCCCAGGCCTTGCAGGGCGGCGTGGACGTCGATCTGAATGATGCCGAAGGTCATGATCAGCGGTATCGCCAGGCCGTTCTGCACGGTCTTGACCAGGAAAGGAGTTAGCGGCAGTTTCAGCTCGACCTTGAGGCGTTTCAGGCACAAGAGGTAGCCGATGCCGAAAATCAGCGCGTTCAGGCGGTAGTGTTCGGCCGCTACCAGCAGCGCCAGGAACAGCGCGCCATACGGCCACGGTTGGCGCAGGCGCAGGGCGAACAGCAGCAACGGCGCGCAGGCCCCCAGCAGCGGCAGTGCCAGGCTGCTCAGGTGCAGGCTGCCCTGGCCCAGGCCGAACAGGCTCCAGCAGGCCAGGTCGATGGCGATGGCCGCCTGAATCATCCGGCTCAGCGCCGCTGGCGGGTAATCGATGTGGCGCAGGTAGAGGTACAGCACCGGGATCGCGGTGATGGCAAATACCAGGCCCACCGCCAGGGTACTCAGCCACGGTTGCGCCGGCAGCAGCCAGTGCGCACAGGCCAGACCGCAGGCGAAGGGCACGGCAAAGCTGGGCAGGGCGATCTTCAGGCTCTGACTGTCCACCCGGGCCTGGCCCACATCGCCGAGGATATGCCCCAGCAGCAGGGCGAAGCTCAGGCTGTAAAGCGCCTTGAGCCAGCTGGGGGCAATCAGTGCGGCGCCGTCGAGCTGCCAATGAGGTTCGATCCACAGCCCCATCAACAGTGGCAGGCCGAATGTAGCCAGCAGCAGTTGGCTGACCACCGGGATCAGGCCCAGCAGGCTACCCAGCCGGGTAGCCAGAGCAAACAGGGCGAAGATCAGCAACCAGAAACAGGCGATGATCATGCCTGAGCCTCCTTGGCGTGGCTGCCGGCCCAGGGCGCCAGCAGGAAGCTGAACCCCAGCCCCAGGCTTACCGACAGGCCGAAGTTGCTCACCGCCGGCGTACTGGACACCGCCAGCAGGCCGAACGACAGCCAGGTGGTGGCGGCGGCCAGCAGCGTACCCAGCAGGCTCACGGCGGTACCGCCGATGCGCTCACGCATGAGGATGGCGTAGTCGACGCTGATGGCCGTGACCAGCAGCAGGCCGAACAGGCTGAACAACGTCAGCGGTTGCCCCAGCCAGCCCAGGCTTGCCAGACTGCACAGGGCCGCCAGCAACGGCAGTGCGACAATGCGCAAGGCCCCGCGCAGGCCGAACGGCAGCACCAACAGCAGCACGATCAGCACGCAGGACAACAGCTTCAGCTCGGCTGCACTGACCTGGGTAGCGGCGAATACCTGATTCAACGCGCCCAGACGGTCTACCAGCTTCACCCCGGGCAGGTCCTGGGCCACCACCTGCAGCAAGGTGCTGTTGGTCAGCCCTTGCAGGCTGACCATGGCCGCCACGCCATGGGGGTTGGCGCCCAGCCACAGCGGCCGCCATGGCTCGCTGATCGGGCCTTCCAGCGCCTGGTCGATGCTCTGATCAGGCAGCGCCTGCAGATGGTCCAGTTCCGCGCGCAAGGCGGCTTGCGGTACGCCAAGGGCCAATAGCGGCTGCCAGTGTTCGGGCAACCGGCCGAGGGCGTCGCGCAATTGCTGTTGCTCGGCCGGCGTGTTGAGCAACTGGCTCAGCCCCAGGTAGCCCTGCAACTTGTTCATCGACACCAGCGCGTCCAGGCGCGCGTCCAGGGCTTCTTCGCGCGCCAGCAACTGCTGGGCGTCGGCGCCCTGCACCAGGAAAAATTGGCTGGTGGGTTGGTAACCGGTGATCCGCGCCACGGCCTGGGCTTCTTCCAGCAGCCGCGGCGGTGCGCCGACCCACTGGCGAATGTCGTTCTTGACCGTCAGTTGCCACAGGCCGCCTGCGCAGAATGCCAGCAGCAGGCCCAGCAACCAGGGGCTGGCAACGCGGGCCAGCAAGGCCTGGCGCAGGTTTACCAGGCGTTGGGCCAACGCCAGCGGCCATTGGGCGGGCTGCAGGTCCACGCCCTTGAGCAATGCCGGCAGCAGGCACACGGCGGTCAGGTAGGCGCCCACCAGGCCGGCGGCGGAAAACGCGGCGATCTGGGTCAGCGCCGGGAACGGGGTGGCCGCCAGGGCCAGGTAACCGATGCAACTGGTGGCCAGGCTCAGGCTTAGGCCGGGCAGGGTGATGCGCAGCGCCGGCCAGCTGCGCCAGGGGCGCAGGCTCCACGCTTTGGACAGGTAGTGCAGCGGGTAGTCCACGGCCACACCGATGAGGCTGGAGCCCAGCACCAGGGTCATCACGTGCAGGTGGCCAAACAGGGCAATACAGGCGGTGGTACCAAACAGCATGCCCACCAGTACTGGCACAAAGGCCAGCAGCACCCGCCAGCGTCGGAATGCCAGCAGCAGCAACAGCAGAATACCGACCGTGGCCCCGCCACCCACCCAGGCGATTTCCCGCGAGGCCTGGCGCTGGCCGTTGGCGGCGTAGAGCAGACCGCTGGCGGCCAGCAATTGGCCGTTGGCCGTGGCGGCCTGGGTGCGGGCGGCGCTCAGCAGGTCGTCGACCTTCAGCGGCAGGGTCATGTCGAAGGCATCACCCAGGGTGCGGGCACGCAGCAGCACCCAGTGCTTGCCATCGGCCTCGGCCAGCAGCGCGCCGCTGCCGATGTCCAGTTGCACACTACCGTGGTGCGGCTGGCTGTTCTGGATGCGTGCCGTCAGGCCCAGCCAATCGTCCTGGCTGGCCACCAGGCTGAAACCGGCGAAGGGGTCGAACAGGCTGCGCAGGCGTTGCTGGATAAAGTCGTCAGGGTGGCTGACCAGTTGTTCACGGTCGGCGTTGCCGAGCATCGACAGGCGCCCTTGCAGCAGTTGCTCGCGCAGCGCAGGCAGGTCGGCCTGCAGGTTCCATTGCACTTTTTCGAACAGCCCGCTGGCTTGCCACTTGCTGGCCAGGGACTGGGCCAGGGCGATAGCCTGCTGCTTGTCTTCATGGCCCACCAGCACCAGCAACTCGCGGTTCAGCGGCTCCTGCATGCGCTGTTCGGCCTGTTGTTCCAGGGCATCCGGAGCGCCGCCGGGCACCAGTTCCATGAGGTTGGCCGATAGCGGCGAGGGGCCGTGCCACTGCCAGGCCGCCAGCGCGACTACCGCCAGCAGTACCAGCAGGAACAGGCGCGGCAGTTGCCGTTCATTGAACAAAATCTTTGCGCTCCGCGTCGGTCAGGGTCATGGCGCTGGTGCTCTGGGGCATGCGCAGCACGGTGCTGTCACCCTGGGTCTCGCTCAGTTCGATGCGCTCCACGTACGGCCCGCCGCTGATGCGGATCTGCGTGAAGATCTGCTTGAGCAAAAGCGAACGCGGCGTCAGCGCCAATTGCCAATGCTGACTGTCGCCGCTCAGTTGCAGCTCGAAGTCACGCTCCAGGGCACTGGTATCGCCTTGCAGCACGGCGAAGAACAGGCGGTTCTGCTCACTGCCGGCGTTGCGCTCAGGCAGCATTTGCCAGCCCAGGGCGTCGCGGCGGGCAATGCCTTTGGGGCTGATGCGGTAGTCCTGTTGCAGCGGTGTCTTGAGCAGCCACAGCAGGCCGAAGTCGCGGGCGAGGACGAAATTGCCCTGGCTGGTGAGCGGCATGGGCAGGGCGCGCAGGTGTTTTTCCTGGACGAACGGGCCGCGTACAACAGCGGGCTTGGCCATCTGCGTGCTCAGTTCGTGCAGGTCGAACGCCTGGGCATGCAGGGCCACCAGCATCAGCGCCAGGGTCTGGATCAGTCGGCGCATGGCAGGCACCTCTGCACGGCGTCGATGAACACCTTCGGCGAGGCCAGCTGCATTTCGCGGGTGGTGATGTCCACGGCCACCTGCACGGTGCTGGCGCGGGTCAGGCGTTCACCGGTGGCTGCATCGCTGATGAGGTAATTGATCTTCAGGCGGTTCTCCCACTCCACCAGGCTGGCGCGCACGTTCAGACGCTGGCCGAACACGGCGCCGCGCACGTAACGCAGTTGCAGGTCGATGACCGGCCAGGCGTAGCCGGATTCGAGCATGTGGTTGTAGGTGTGGCCGAGCTGGTCCAGCAGCGTGCAACGGGCCACTTCCAGGTACTTCACGTAGTGGCCGTGCCACACCACGTGCATGGTATCGACGTCGAAGAACGGCACCAGTATCTCGGTGTCGGCGTGCAGTGCACCTTGACTACGCATGCAGCCTCCAGTGTTGGTCGGTGATGCGGGTCAGGCACAGGCGCAGTTCGCCTTCCAGGGCACGGTCTTCGATGACCGGCGGGAAGTCTTCAGCCAGTTGCCGGTGCATGGCGGCCAGGGCGGGCGGTAGTGGGCGGGCATCCGTGGCCCGGCCGCGCAACCACACGCCTTGCTGGGCGGCCAGCAGGGTGGCGGCGGCCACTTGTTCGGTCAGTTCCAGCACGCGCAGGGCGTCACGGGCGGCGATGGTGCCCATGCTCACCTTGTCCTGGTTGTGGCATTCGGTGGAACGCGAGAACACGCTGGCGGGCATGGTGTTCTTGAGGGCCTCGGCGGTCCAGGCGCTGGCGCCGATCTGCACGGCCTTGAAGCCATGGTTGAGCATGGCCCGCTCGGCGCTGGCGCCGGACAGGTTGCTGGGCAGGCCGTGGTTGTAGCGGGTGTCCACCAGCAGTGCCAGTTGGCGGTCCAGCAGGTCGGCGACGTTGGCCACCAGGTTCTTCAGGCTGTCCATGGCGAAAGCGATGTGGCCACCGTAGAAATGTCCGCCATGCAGCACCCGTTCGGCTTCGGCGTCGATGATCGGGTTGTCGTTGGCGCTGTTGAGTTCGGTCTCGATGAAACCGCGCAACCAGCCCAGGCTGTCGGCCAGAACGCCCAGCACGTGGGGGGCGCAGCGCAGGGAGTAGCGGTCCTGCAGGCGGTGCAGCGGCGCGGTGGGGGCGTCGATGGCCAGGTCCTGGCGCAGCCATGCGGCCACCTGTACCTGCCCTGGGTGCGGCTTGGCGGCGAACAGGCGCTCGTCGAAGTGCTCGGGGTTACCTTGCAGCGCCACCACGTTGAGGGCCGTGATGCGCGTCGCCAGTTTCAGCAGGTAGTCGGCACGGGCGTAGGCCAGGCACGCCAGGCCGGTCATCACCGCCGTACCGTTCATCAGTGCCAGGGCTTCCTTGGGCCGCAGCACCAGCGGCTCCCAGCCCAGCTCGCGGTGTACCGCCAGGGCAGTGTGGCGCTCGCCACGCCACAGCACCTCGCGTTCACCACACAGGGTGGCGGCCACGTACGACAGAGGAGTCAGGTCGCCGCTGGCGCCCACCGAGCCTTCTTCGGGGATGAGCGGCAGCACGTCGTGCTCAAGGAAGGCATGCAGGCGCTCCAGCAGTTCGATACGCACCCCGGACACGCCGTGGCACAGCGACTGCAGTCGGGCGGCCAACACGGCGCGGGTAGCCTGTGGCCCCAGCAGCTTGCCCAGGCCGCAGCCATGGAAGGTATACAGGTGGCGCGGCAACGCCTCCACATGCTCCAGCGGCACGGCCACCACGCAGGAGTCACCGTAACCGGTGGTCACGCCATAGATGACGCCTTCCTTGTCCAGCAGCGAGTCGAGAAAACGCGCGCCATTGGCGATGCGTTCGCGGTAGGCGGCATCGTCCTGCAGGCGGCTGGGCACCTGGCGGTTGGCCACGGCCAGCAGCGCTTCGATGCTCAGGGGGTGTTCGCCAAAGGTTACCGGCTCAAGCAGTGGAGTCGTCATCGGTCTTCCAGAAAGGGTAGAAATTGAACCATTGCAGCGGCGCCTGCAGGCAGTAATGGCCCAGGCGCTCGGCGTAACGGCCGGCCCAGTGGGCAATGACCTGGTCGCGCTCGCTGCGCCGCCATTGAATGGCCTCGGCGAAGGGCTCCAGGACCACCCGGTAGCGGCCGTTGCTCTTCAGGCAGAACAGCAGGTTGGTCTGGCATTTGAGCAGCCCGGCCAGCAGCCATGGCCCTTGCGGGAACGCGGCCGGGTGGCCGAGAAAGTCCACCCGTACATGGCGGCCGCCATGCAACGGTACGCGGTCGCCTGCGATGGCCAGCCACTCGCCACGGTCCAGGCGCTGGCTCAGTTGCAGCATGATGGCCGGGTCCAGTTCGCTGACCTGGATCAGCCGCAGGTGGCTGGCGCCGGCCTCGCCCAGCAGGCGGTTGAAGCGTTCGGCATGCTTGGTGTGCACCAGCACGTTCATGGTTACCTGCTCGCCCAGCTCGGCCAGGGCCCGGCACACTTCCAGGTTCCCCAGATGCGCGCCCACCAGCATCTGCCCACGGCTGCCGCGCAGTTGGGTGCGCAGCAGGGCCGGATCGACGATTTCGATCTGGTCGATGGCCAGCTTGCCGTTCCATATGTCGAGCTTGTCCAGCAGCGAGTCGGCGAAGGCCATGAACTGGCGGAACACCCGCCAGTGCCCAGGCTGGAGGCGCGGTTGCGCCGACCAGGTGGCCAGGCGTTGCTGGTACTGCCAGGCGCTGCGACGGGCTTGGCGGCCGAACAGGAAGAAATAGAACACGATGCCGTACAGGATCGGGCTCAGCAGGCGCCGGCCCAGTACCTTCACACCAAAGGCGGTGAGCTTCATCAGCCAGAAGCTGCCGCGCTCCTGATGGGCGGCCCAGTGCTGGCGGTCGCTCACGGCAACCACCGGCGCCAGAGAATCAATGGCAGGCGCAGCAGCATGCCGAAGAACAGCTTGGCGTGCATCTTGGAGATCAGTGCGTTGTCATGGAACAGGCGAAAATGCGACAGGCCGTCCTGAGGGTAATGCACCTTGGTGGGCAGCCATTGCATGGGCTGGTTCTGCCAGGCCAGGCGTACCAGGATTTCCGGGTCGAAATCCATGCGCCGGCCCAGTTGCACGCGGTTGATCAACCCCAGCGTCGCGGGCAGCGGGTACACGCGAAAGCCACACATGGAGTCGGGAATGCGCAGCGACAGACTGTTGATCCACACCCATACATGGGTGAGGTATCGGGCATACAGACGACCCTTGGGCACGCTGGCGTCGTACCGCGGGTAGCCGCATACCAGCGCCTGAGGATGTTCGCGAGACTCGCCGATGAAGCGGGCGATGTCCTGCAGGTCGTGCTGGCCGTCGGCATCCACTTGCAGGGCGTGGCTGAAGCCCAGCCGCGCGGCTTCGCGCAAACCGGCCATGACCGCGCCGCCCTTGCCCTGGTTGACCGGCAGGCGCACCAGCCACACCTGTTCGGTGCAGGCGAGTTGTTGCAGCACGGTTGCGCAGGCCGGGCCGCTGGCATCGTCCACCAGCACGCAGGGCAGGCCGGCGTCGAGCAGTTCGGCGACGACCGCGGGCACTGCCAGCTCATGGTTGTACACCGGGATCACGGCGCAAGGCTTATGCATGGTCAGGCTCCAGCAGAATGCGCCCGCTGGAGCAGGGCTTGCCGTTGTGACGGTAGGCGAAGTGCAACTTGCCGCGCTCGGCGTCGAAGCGCAGGGTCAGCGCCAGTGGGTCGCCGGGGCGCACCAGTTGCTGGAACTTCAGCACCTCCATGCCCGCGAAGCGGGGCGGCAGTGGCAGGGCTTGCTGGCCCAGGGCCAAGGCCCAGTCCACCTGGACCACGCCTGGCAGCACCGGCGCGGTGGGGAAGTGGCCGCTGAAGAAGGCCAGGTCCACCGGGACGGTCAGTTGCAGGTGCCACTCATCGCCTTCCTGGCCTTGACTGACAATCTCCGGGACCTTGGGCCGCGGTGCTTGCAGCAGGCTTTCCACCTGGGCTTGGGGCAGCTTGCCCTGGCTATTGAAGGGCAGTTGGCGCAGCAGGCGCCAGCGTCGCGGCAGGGCCAGCGCTTCGCAGTGGCCGCTCAGGTGCTGGCGCAGTTGTTCGGTGAGGGCGCGCCGGCCGCCGGTCTGCAGGGCAGCCAGGCCTTCATCGCTCAGGGCCAGCAGGGCGCCCAGGCTGGCGCGGGCGCCCTGGACCACGCCCAGGCGCACGTCCTGCACCCAGGGGTGTTCCAGCAGCGCCTGTTCCAGCATGGGCAGGGAGACGCGTTTTTCTTCCAGTTTGACGATGCGGTCCAGGCGGCCCAGCAGGGTGAAACGGCCATCGTTGGCAAATTCGGCGGCGTCGGCGGTGTGTTCCACATGGCCGGCCGGCAGGTAAGGCGACTCGATGCACAGGGCGCCTTCGGTGTTCTGGCTCAGGCGAATGTCGGCGAACGCCTGCCACAGGCTGTCGCGCTGGCGCCAGGCGATGCCACCGGTTTCCGAACTGCCGAGGATTTCGGTGGGGCGCTGGCCGATGCGCTCGGCCAACTGACTGGCGGCCTGCTCCGGCAGCGCGCCGCCGGAAGAGAACACGCGCTTGACCGCGCTCATGGCGGCCCAGTCGAGGTTGTCACCCATGCGCTTGAGCAACGCCGGGCTGGTCACCCAGGCAAATTCGCCATGCTCGCGGCTATGGCGCTGCAGGTCTTCGGTGAACGGCAATTGCCGGCGCAGGAATGGCCGCCCGGCACACAACGGCCACAGCACGCGAAACAGCAGGCCATAGATGTGCTGGGTAGCGACGCTGCCGATCATGCAGGCGTCGCCCAGGTCGGCAGACCACAAGGTTTCCAGGGCCTGCACTTCATTGGCAAGCTGGCGCAGGGTCTTGTCGATACGCTTGGGCGCACCGCTGGAGCCGGAGGTACACAGGCTCAGACGGGTCAGGTCCAGATCCAGGGCGGTGCCCGGCAATGGATCGGCGTATAGCTCAGCCAAGGGTGCTTCGGCGTCGGTTATCCATAAGTCGACGTCAGCAGCCCAGCGTTGTCGCGTCTGGGGTTGCAGGTCTGCAGGCAGCAGTACACTGGCGCCTGCGCGCCAGGCACCGAGCAAAGCGATGGCCAGCTCGCCGGCATCTTCCAGGTAAATGGCCACGCGCTTGACGCCCCTGGCCTGCAGGCCTGCGGCCAGGGCCAGCGCTTGGCCGCGCAGTTGCTGGCGGTCGAGCGCCGGGGCAAAGGTCACTTGGCGGTTCGGGCCTTGCTCGAGCAGCAGGTGCTCAAGGGGAATCCAGTTCATGCACGGCCTCTCACGCGTTGTCGAATCAGCCACTCGGCGGCAAACAGCAGGCCCATCAGGCCGTAGGCGAGCAGGCCGTTGTACAGTGTCCACCAGCTCAGCGGTGCCCAGAGGGTCAGCGCCGCGGCCATCAGGCCGTTGGCCAGGAAAAACAGGCTCCAGGCCTGGGTTACCTTGCGGGTATAGGCGACAGCCACTGGTGGCAGCTCTGGTTCGCGCAGCCGTGCCAGGCGCTCGGCCACCGGCATGCCGTAGCGCAGGCTGAGGCTGAACAGTGCCAGCAGGCAGGCGCTGATCAACACCGGGTACCAGCGCAACAGGCGCGGGTTGTCGAACGCCGCCAGCAGCAGGCAGAAGCCGATGGCCGCAACCGCCACCCACAGGTTCGCCGCCCGGCGTTCGCCGGTCAGGGCGCGGCCTAGCCACAGGCAACCCAGCAGCAGCCCGAATTGCCAGGGGGCGAAGTGCTCCATGCCGAAATACACCGCGAAGGGGTACAGCAGGCCGGCCAGTAACAGGCCCAGGCCAATCAGTTGCTTCATGCGGCGGCGTTGACCAGGCGGTACACGGCTTCAACCACGTCATCGACGGTGCGCACGGCCTTGAATTCCTCGGCGGCGATCTTCTTGCCGGTCTTGCGCTTGATGTGGTCGATCAGGTCCACCGCATCGATGCTGTCGATTTCCAGGTCCTGGTACAGGTTGGCCTGGAGGGTGACGCGCTCGGGTTCCAGTTCGAACAGTTCGACCAGGGCGTCGCGCAGGGTATTGAAGATATCTTCACGAGTTTGCATGGTGTTGCCTCACGCCGCCTTTTTTGCAGTGACGAAAGCCGCGAGGCTGGCCACGTTGGTGAAATGGTTACGGGTGTCCTTGGCATCGGCGTCGATCTTGATGCCGAAGCGCTTCTGGATGGCCAGGCCCAGTTCCAGGGCGTCGACCGAGTCCAGGCCCAGGCCTTCGTTGAACAGTGTCTGCTCGTCGCCGATGTCCTGGGCACTGATGTCTTCCAGGCCCAGGGCCTCGATGATCAGCAGCTTTATTTCGTGGTTCAGTTCAGGGTGCAGAGCGCTCATCTGAAGCGAGCTCCTTGTTGAAGTAATGGTGCAGATGGTCGTTCAGCGCGCGGGAAGCCTTCGGGGCCGGCCCCTTCGCGGCGAATGCCTGTGGGTCGATGTCGGCACCCACGCGCAGGCTGAAATGCACGCGCTGCGCGGGAATGCGGTACCAGGGCTCGGCCTTGGTCAGCGTGGTGGGGCTGACCCGTATGGTCACCGGGGTGATGACCTGGGCGCCGCGCAGGGCGATGGCGGCCGCGCCACGGTGAAAGCACGGCGGTTGGCCGGGCTGGGTGCGGGTCCCTTCGGGAAAGATGATCAGGGTCTGCCCCTGTTCCAGCGCGTGCACGGCGGTGTCGAGCATTTCCATGCTGCCGTCGTTGCTGATGTAGCCGGTCGCGCGCACGGGCCCGCGGGTGCAGGGGTTCTGCCAGAGGCTTTGCTTGACCACGCAGTTGGCTTCGCGCACCAGGCCGATCAGGAACACCACGTCGATCAGCGATGGGTGGTTGGCGATGATCATCTGCCCCGGGCGTCCCAGGCGTTCGGCACCTTCTATATGGTAGGTAAGCACGCCGGTGCGAGCCATGAAGCGAATGAACAGCCAGAACAACCGGCTGACCATGCCTCGCGCCCGCTGGCGGTGGGCCGTAGCGCTACCGGGTATCAACGCCAGCAGCGGGAAGATCACCAGGCGCAGGCACAGCCCGCCCAGCCCGAACAGGGCGAAGCTGGTGGCCGTGGCAAGCAGGCGCCAGAGCCTGGCATCACGGGCCTTGCTCAGTGGTTGCGTTGCCAGTTCCATGCGCGTCGTTTCCATACGTGGTGGCAGTGAGGTTGCTCGGTGGCCAGGGCGCGCAGCAGGTTCAGCGCATGGGGCCACGGGGAGGTTGGGGGGGCATCGGCCGCCGGGGCAGGCGACAGCGCCAGGCTCCAGTCATCACCCGGGGTGACGACCAGGCCGACGGCGTAGGAAAACGGTATGTCGGTGATCCACTCGGCGTAGGCCTGGGGCGGTTGTTCTTCGCTGATGACCAGCAGCACCGCCTCGGCACCGTCGTTCAACAGGGCCGCAGCCTCGACCAGACCGTGCTCGAGGCCATCGCCCGCGGCTGCCAGGGCAGTCATTTCGCTGGTTTCGCCCCGCAGGATCGACCACAGGCCAATCACCGCATTGTGCACCGACAGGCTGAACTGGGTGGGCGACAATGGTTCGCCTGCGGCCAGGTCACGAAGAATGTCGAGCGTCAGCGGCGTTTCACCGTGTCGCGACATGAACACCAGCGGCATGGGCGCGCGGCCTTCGGCCAGTGGCCAGCCCACGTGGAAGGCCATGCGTGCCAGGCGCCCGAGGCGCCGGCGCTGCATGGCCGGCAGGAAGGACACGTCAGCGGCTGTATCGCTGGCCGCCAGCGGGCGTGGGGCCTGGCACCACTGGCGCCAGTCGTCGCCCGAGCTCAGGCCCGGCGCCCAGGCTCGCCATTGTGCGATGTTGAAGTTGATCACGTTTACGGTTCATTCCCGCCCTTTCGGGCTGCCATTCCATGGGAGTCGACTCGCTTCTGCGGTTCACCATGCAATGGCGCAGCTTTTGAGTGGCGCGCATTATCCGGATGAGGCGTGTTAGTAGCAAACATTGGTTACATGTGGGCTACAAAACATTACAGACGGTCGTGCTTTGTTTTTTGCGTTGCAATCGCGATACAAAGCAGGCCCATGATAGCAAAATGCCCTGATCGCGGAGGTGTATGTCGGCCAGCGACGGCGAACCTTAAGGGGACGGGACTGTTGCGCATAGGCGGTCGCTTCCTAAAGAAAGGTAGGAACCCTCTGATCCAAAGGTGCTGGCTAATGCCCGGACAAGGCATCTACACTGGCCCATTCACTGGAACACGGAGGTCTTCCCATGCGGCGCGTGGTGTTCAATCAGAAAGGTGGTGTAGGCAAGTCGAGCATTGCCTGCAATCTGGCAGCTGTCAGCGCGCAGGAGGGCTATCGCACCCTGTTGATCGACCTGGATGCACAAGCCAACTCAACCCAGTACCTGACCGGGCTGACGGGCGAGGACATCCCCATGGGCATCGCCGACTTCTTCAAGCAGACCCTGTCGTCCGGGCCGTTTGCCAAGAAGAACACCGTGGACATCTACGAGACCCCCTTCGACAACCTGCACGTAGTCACCGCCACGGCCGAGCTGGCAGACCTGCAGCCCAAGCTCGAGGCCAAGCACAAGATCAACAAGCTGCGAAAGCTGCTGGACGAGATCGCCGAAGATTACGACCGCATCTACATCGACACGCCGCCGGCGCTGAACTTCTATGCGGTGTCCGCCTTGATCGCAGCCGACCGGGTATTGATCCCGTTTGACTGCGACAGCTTCTCTCGCCAGGCGCTGTATGGCCTGATCGCCGAGATCGGCGAACTGCGCGACGACCACAATGAAGACCTGGAAGTGGAAGGTATTGTCGTCAACCAGTTCCAGGCTCGCGCCAGCCTGCCGCAGCAGATGCTCGACGAGCTTATTGCCGAGGGCCTGCCGGTGTTGCCGGTATACCTCAACAGCTCGGTGCGCATGCGCGAATCGCACCAGGCGAGCATGCCGTTGATCCATCTGGACCCGCGGCACAAGCTGACCCTGCAGTTCGTCGAGTTGCACCACCTGCTGGAAAATCCTGCCGCTTAGATCCCTTGGGACTTCAGCCAGGCCAACAGCTGGGGTAGCGGAAGCGCACCGCTCTGGCGCGCTACTTCGCGGCCATTCCTGAACAGGATCAGGCTGGGGATCGAACGAATGCCCAACTGCCCGGCCAGTTGCTGATTGGCCTCGCTGTCCAGTTTGGCCAGGCGGCAGCGACCACCGAGTTGGGTAGCGGCCTGCTGGAAGATGGGGGCGAAGGACTTGCACGGCCCACACCACTCGGCCCACACATCCACCAGCAACGGAAGATCGCCCTTGATCTGGCTGGCGTAGTCGCCCTGGTTCAGGTCGAAGGGTTTGCCCAAAATCACCTCACCCTTGCAGCGCCCGCACTTGGGCGAGTCGCCCAAGCGCTCGGCGGGGATGCGGTTGAGGCCGTTGCAGTGGGGGCAGGGGATAACCAGGGGGTCGGGCATGAATGCGTCCTCAGGCTGGAGTGTGGTTCATTCTACCTCTGTCTTCGACTGTTGGAATCCAGGACCAATCCTACATCCGACCAAGAAATATCGCATTTTGCTATTTTATGAGTTGTGCCATCGTTACTCGCATAGCAAAATGCGATGCGGACGGTGGAATGCACGTTATCAGTGAGAAGCGTATTTGGCAGGCTAAAGAGCTTGGCCTCGCGCCGCCGCAGCTTTGGATGCTTGGTACCGTTTAATGAAAGGCGTTTGCCCGGAAGATTTCGCGGCAATGAAAGGGAGTTTCCCGGCAACGGACAAGGTTGGCGACTTGCACGTATTTGACATCGGCGGCAACAAGCTGAGGCTGATCGCGATCGTCAGGTATCGCAGTCAGCGTATCTATATTCGGTCCATACTGGACCACGCCCAGTATTCAAAGGGCAAGTGGAAGGAGGAGGCGTTTTGAACCCTTCGATCAAGTTCGCCACCGAGCATTGGCACTTACTGTCGCCATTGCTGGCAAAGCCGGCGTCGGAGCAAGACTACGACGCACTTGTAGCTTCATTGGACGAGCTGTTGGCGCTGACCGGTAGTGACGAGAACCACCCCTTGTCCGGGCTGGTCGACCACATGGGCGACCTTGTCGCCGCCTATGATCGTGAACACCGCCCCATGCCAAAGGCGCCGGGGAGCGAGGTCCTCAGGTTTTTGCTAGACCAGCATCACCTCAAGCAGAGTGATTTGCCTGAGGTCGGCAGCCAATCGGTGATCTCTGAAATCCTCAATGGCAAGCGTCAGCTCAACCTTCGTCAGATCCGGGCGCTATCTATCCGATTCAAGGTGTCAGCCGAAGTGTTCCTCTAAGAGGAACAACTGATCTCCAGATGCTTGCCCCACTCCGGCGGGCGCTGCGCATACGCCTCCATGCCCGCCTGTTCGTCGAACGGCCGGGACAGCACGGTGTGTAGGCGGCGGACTTCTTCGTAGTCGCCCTTTTGCGCGGCATCAATGGCGTTCTGCGCCAGATAGTTGCGCAGCACGTACAGCGGGTTCACCGCGTGCATGCGCGCGGTGCGCTGTTCATTCGCTGCTTCGCCCTCCACCCGCGCCACGTAACCTGCCGCCCAGCGGTCGAAACCTTCGCGGTCGACAAAGTCGTCACGCAATACCGCCACCGCCTGCGCAGCCGGCTGGTCACCCAGGCGGCGGAAGAACAGGTGGTAGTCCACGCCGCTGTTCTGCATCAGCCGCAGCAGGGCTTCGACCATGGCCTTGTCGCCGTCGTCCGCGCGGGTAAAGCCCAGGCGCCGACGCATCAGGTCCAGGTAATGGGCCTCGTACAGGGGCAGGAACAGTTCCAGGGTCTCGCGCAGCGCTTCCACGCTGATGAACGGCGTCAGGGCCTGGGCCAGGGCGCTGAGGTTCCAGTGGGCGATGGGCACCTGGTTGCTGTAGCTGTAGCGCCCTTCGTGGTCGGAGTGGTTGCAGATGAAACCGGCGTCGAAGTCGTCCAGGAAGGCATACGGCCCGAAATCGAAGGTGATGCCCAGGATCGACATGTTGTCGGTGTTCATGACCCCGTGGCAGAAACCATAGGCTTGCCATTTGGCGATGAGCTCGGCGTTGCGCTCCACCACGGTGCGGAACATGGCCAGGTACGGCTCGGGCTGCTCCAGGCACTCGGGGAAGTGCATGGCCAGTACGTGCTCGCCCAGCACCTTGGCCTGCTCCGGCTGCTTGGTGTAGTAGAAGTACTCGAAGTGGCCGAAGCGCACATGGCTGGGCGCCAGGCGCAGCAGCATGGCCGCCCGCTCCTGGGTTTCGCGCCACACCGGGGTATCGGAACCGATCACGCACAGCGCGCGGCTGCTGGGGATGCCCAGGGCGTGCAAGGCTTCGGAGGCCAGGAACTCGCGGATCGAGGAGCGCAGCACCGCGCGGCCATCGCCCATGCGCGAGTAGGGGGTCAGGCCGGCACCCTTGAGGTGCAGGTCCCAATGCTCGCCAGCCTGGTTGTAGACCTCGCCCAGCAGCAGCCCACGGCCATCGCCCAGGCGCGGGCTGTAGCCGCCGAACTGGTGGCCGGAGTAGACCATCGCCCGCGGCTCGGCCTCGGCCCACAGCTTGTGGCCGCCAAACAGTTGGGCAAACACCGGCGAATGGGCCTCGGTAGGCTCGAGGTCCAACAACGCCATGGCAGCGTCGCTCGCTACCACAAGGCGCGGGTTGTCGATGGGGTCGGGCAGTACCGAGGTTGAGAACGCGTCGCCCAGGCGGGCGAAGCGGTTGTCGAAGGTCAGTTCGTCGAGGGCTTTCAACGGCCATCTCCAGCAGAATGTCCAAGCATTCTGCTGGGGTATGGCGGTTGCGTCCAGTCAGTCCAGATGAGTGTCGGGCGGCTCGGGTCGGGTTTTCGCCTGGCCCTGGGTGGTAGGCAGCAATTGCTCGTCAACCTTGTCCACCGGCACCATCTTGAATTCCTGGCCCTGGGTGTTCTTCAGGTACACCTCCATCTGCCGGAACGAGATGTTGATGTTGTTCTTCTTGAACTCGCGGTTGATGTAGCGGTTCATCTCGTCGAGCACCGGGTTGCGGTCACCCAGGTCACGCACGTGCATGCGCAGTTCGTGGTCCAGGGTGCTTTCGCCGAAGTTCAGGAAGTACACGCTGGGGCCGGGATCCTTGAGTACCCGCGGGTTTTCCTGGGCACCCTTGAGCAGCAAGGCGCGCACCAGGTCCAGGTCCGAGCCATAGTCCACGCCCAGTTTCAGGGTGACCCGGGTGATGGTGTCGGTCAGCGACCAGTTGATCAGTTGCCCGGTGATGAAGGTCTTGTTCGGGACGATGATGTCCTTGCGGTCGAAGTCGGTGATGGTGGTGGCGCGGATGCGGATCTTGCTCACCGTGCCCGACAGGCTGCCGATGGTAATGGTATCGCCGATGCGCACTGGGCGTTCGAACAGGATCATGATGCCGGAGATGAAGTTGGCGAAGATCTCCTGCATGCCGAAACCCAGGCCTACCGACAGCGCCGCCACCAGCCATTGCAGCTTGTCCCAGCTGACCCCCAGGGTCGACAGCGCCGAGACGAAGCCGATACCGATGATCACGTAGGACAGCAGCGTGGTGGTGGCGTAGGCGCTGCCCTGGGCCAGGTTCAGCCGTGACAGCACCAGTACTTCCAGAAGGCCCGGCAAGTTGCCGGCCAGGGCCACGGTGATGCCGACGATGATCAGTGCCCCCAGCAGGTCGCCCAGGCTGATGGGCACCATGCTCATGGTGGCGCCGGTGCCGCTGCTGTATTCGTAGAGGGTAACGTTGTCCAGGTAGGCGAACACGCTGATCAGGTCCGACCATACCCAGTACAGACCGGCGATGAACACACCCATCAGGGCCAGGCGGATCAGGCGCAGGGACTGCTGGTTGACCTGTTCGATATCCAGGGTGGGTTCTTCTATCGGAATCTCACCGTCGCCGCTTTCCTTGGCGGCCTGGCGCTTGCTCAGGGCGCGCTGGTAGGCCAGGCGCCGTGCGGCAACGCTGAGGCCGCGCACGAAGGCGGCTTCGATCACCAACCATAGCATCAGCAGGTACAGGGTGCCGATCAGCCGGTCGGTCAGCTTCAGGGCGGTGTAGTAATAGCCGAAGCACACGGCCATGAACAGCGCCACCGGCAGGGCAGTGAACGCTACGCCAACGGCCTTGCGGAACAGCGAGGTATTGCGGTGGGTGGGGCTGCTGATCAGCAGGCGGCTGAGCAGCCAGGCCATCAGGGCATAGCAGGTCAGTACCACGGCGATGCCGATGACGTCGTCGGCCAGCGCCGAAGGTTGCAGTTCCGCGACCGCCACGATGGCCACCAGGGCCATGACCACGATGCCCAGGCGTCGTACCCAGTTGCGCAGGAATTCGACCTGGGCCTTTTCCCAGCGAAAGTGCACCTCGGCCACGCCGCCCGGCGCCAGTATTCGGTAAGCGGTGTAGAACACCAGCCAGGCCTGGGCCATTTGCAGCAAGGCCGAGCCGAGGCTGGCGTTCTGGCCCCGGGCATCGAGCTGCAGGGCCAACCCGCACAGCGCCAGGCCCAGCCCCACGGGTATGGCCAACAGCACGTTGACCAGCAAGGCCTGCGGCGTGTGCCACTGGCTATCACGCTTGAAGTGGCCGATGTCCTTGTGCACGCGGTTCAGGCGGTTGTGCAGGTAGCTGCGGCGCCACAGCAGCACGCCGATCAGCAACAGCAGGGGCACGAAGAATAGCGGGCGCTGCACCAGGCCATCGGCCAGTTCGCTGAGGCTGGAAGCCCATGGCAGGGTGGCGACCTGTTTTTTCAGGTGCGCCGGCGCACTTTCCAGCCAGTCCGGGTCCAGCGGCTTGTTGCTGGGGATCCAGAACATCTGCTCGTCCAGGGTGGCGCGCAGGCTCTGGGCGGTGGTCAGCAGCTGTTTCTGGTTCAGTTGCAGCGTGATGGACTCGTTGAGCAGCGCGCTGAGTTCACGGTTCAGGCGTTCCAGCAGGTCACTGCGGGTAATGGCCAGGTCCAGCAGTTGCTTGCGCAGTTGCGGGGTGACATCTTCCGGCGGCTGGGCGGCGATCAGCCCGTCGACATAGGCGGTGGGGCTGCTCAGCGCTTCGCGCTGCTGGTTGACCTCGAACTGGTACAGGCGAATGTCGGCGATTTCGTCCGCCAGGTTGCGGTCCACCTTGAGGTGCGGCAGGGCCTGCTTCTGCTTATAGAGGATCTTGGACAGCAACAGGCTGCCCTTGAGTACGTTGATCTGCTCGTCCAGCGCCTGGTCGCTCTGGGTCACGCTGTCCAGTTGCTGCTGGGTGTGCAGGTTTTGCTGGGTCAGGTCATTGAGGCGGTCGGTGCTCTTGAGCAGGTAGTCGGACAGCTTGAGGTTGGTGGCACTCTCGGTGGCCAGCACGCTGCTGCCGCCGGCCTTCTGGGCTTCGATGGACTGCTGGGTGACCGTCTCCTGGGACTGGGCCAGGCGCTTGTCGTTGATCAGCGACTGCAGGTCCTGGATCTCCTGGCTGACGCGGCCGATCTTCTCGATCACCAGGTCATGCTGGCTGTTGCCCAGGTCCTGCAACAGGGTGTTGCCGGCCAGTTCCTGGCGGCGCAGGGAGACCAGCGCGTTGATCGAGGCTTGCTCGGCCAGCAGTTGGTTGCGCTGGTCGGCGGAGATGACCTTGCCGTTGTCTTTGCCGGCCTTGAGGATACCGTTGATCTGCGCGATGCGTGCCTGGCTGTTGCTGATCTCGGTCTGGGCGCGCTCGGGGCGGGTCTGGGCGGTGATGCTCAGGCTGTTGGCTTCGGTCAGTTGCTTTTGCAGCTCGCCCTGCTGGGCGCCGCGCTCATTGAGCAGTTGTTCGAGCTGCGGCACCGAGAGGTTGGCGTACCGCTGGGCCACTGGCACCGGTTTGGAGGCCTTGAGCTTGGTCAGCTCGTGCTGGTTCTCGGCGATGACTTGCGGGGCTTCGCTCAGCTGCTTCTTGAGCGCCGGCAACTGGTTATTGCTGTCGTCACGGCTGGAAAGAAACGCCAGGGTCTGTTCCAGTACCTGTTGCAGCGCCTTCTGGTCGGCATCGGACAGTTTGCGGTCGGCGATCTTGTCGATGCTCTGCTGCACCGCTTCGCTGGTGGGTGGGTCGGCCGCTTGGACAGCGGTGACGGTCAGGCACAGCCCAAGCAGGGCTGCGGAGAAAAATGAGCGCAGTGAGGGCATAGGTAGAAGTCGTACAGCTCGAAGAAGAATGGCAGTTTAGAGGAAGAGTCCGGGACCCGGGCGGCTTCCTTCGGGCAATTTGACGCCCACTTTCTGGATCTTGTTCCCGTCCATGACCGCGACTGTCCAGATTGTGTTGTGCCATATCACGTGGTCACCGACCACTGGCGCGCCGCCAACCTTCTGCATGATGAACTGGCTCAGGTGCATCTGCGGGTCGAGGCCGTCGAGCTGCAAACCGTACAACGCCGCTACAGGCCCCAGTTCTGCGTCCCCTTCGAGCACGAAGTCGCCGAAGAAACGCAAATCCAGGCCGCGCTGCGGCGCCTGGCTGAAGAGCTTTCCGAGTGCTGGCAAATTGTGTTCATGGCCGATCACGCAGAGCAGATCGTCCACTTCCAATACCGTACTACCCGACGGATGGAGCAGTTCCTGACCCCGAAACAGGGCGGCGATACGGGTGCCCTCGGGCATTTTCAGCTCGCGAAGGGGGGAGCCGATGCACCATTTCTCGGCGCCGAGTTTGTACACGAACAACTCCCACTCACTGGTGACATGCACCTCCAGCGCCGAGCGGGAAATGGGCGCCGGGTCAGGCGGAACCGTCACCTTCAGCAACTTGGCTACCCACGGCAGGCTGGTGCCTTGCACCAGCAGCGACACCAGCACGATGAAGAACGCCAGGTTGAAGTACAGCTGGGCGTCCGGAAGCCCGGCCATCAAGGGAAACACCGCCAGAATGATGGGGACTGCGCCGCGCAGGCCAACCCACGAAATGAACGCTTTCTCACGGCCATGGAAGGCCTTGAACGGCAGCAGGCCGACGAATACCGACAGTGGCCGCGCCACCAGGATCATGCCCAGCGCCAAGGCTAGGGCGGGCAGGGCGATGGGCAGCAAGTCGTGGGGGGTAACCAGCAGGCCCAATACCAGGAACATGCCGATCTGCGCCAGCCAGGCCATGCCGTCGAGCATGTGCAGGATGCCGTGGCGGCTGCGAATGGGCTTGTTGCCCATCACCAGGCCACACAGGTAGACGGCCAGGAAGCCGCTGCCGTGCAGGGCGTTGGTCAGGGCGAACACTACCAGGCCACCGGCGATCACCAGGATGGGGTAAAGGCCGCCTGCCAGGTGGATGCGGTTGACCAGTTGAAGCATCAGCCAGCCGCCCCCCAGGCCGATGATGGCGCCGATGCCGAATTCCTGGACCAGGTGCCCCAGCAGGCTCCAGTGCAGGCCGGTCTGGTGGCTGGCGAGCATGTCGATCAGGGTCACGGTGAGGAACACCGCCATGGGGTCATTGCTGCCCGATTCGATTTCGAGGCTGGCGGTAACCCGCTCATTCAGGCCCTTGCCACCCAGCAGCGAGAACACCGCAGCGGCATCCGTGGAACCGACGATGGCGCCGATCAGCAAGCCCTGGATGATGTTCAGGTTGAACAGCCAGGCAGCCATCATGCCGGTCAGGCCCGTGGTAATCAGTACCCCCACAGTCGCCAATGACAAGGCAGGCCACAACGCCACGCGGAAACTGGCCACCCGCGTTCGCAGGCCGCCGTCGAGCAGGATCACGGCCAGCGCCAGGTTGCCGACCAGGTAGGCCGTGGGGTAGTTGTCGAAGATGATACCGCCACCGTCGACGCCGGCGGCCATGCCCACCGCCAGGATGATCACCAGAATAGGGATACCGAGGCGGGAGGACAGGGAACTGACCAGAATGCTAGCACCCACCAGCAACGCGCCGATCAAGAACAGGCTGTTGATGGTCGTCGCATTCAAAGGCAGTACTCCCTAAAACTGATATGGCGAAACGACCTGCTTCATGCAGGCCGCGTGCCAAGGGATTCTAACCTGTGCAAATGTACCCATGTCAAAAAGCTTCTTCGCTGGAAACGGCCACCGCGTGATTGCGGGTCCACCGCGTCGCCTCGTTCCCGACCTGGCGCCCTGTCCCGCAGGTCGCGAAATGTGGGTCAGAACCAGTCTTGCTGCATGACCAGGCAGGTATCGTCACGGGTTTTCAGCAGGTGCAGGTCATGGTGGCAAGCAGGCACTTCCCAGGTCAGGAAGTACCGCGCGGCTTGCAGTTTGCCGTGATAGAAGTCGGCGTCGGCAGCATTGCCTGCGGCCAACCCTTCCTGCGCGCGGATCGCCTGTTCCAGCCAGCGCCAGCCGATCACGGTGTGGCCGAACACCTTCAAGTAAAGCGCGGAGTTGGCCAGGGTCTCGGTGATCTGCCCATTGGCCAGTTCCCCCAGCAACCCCAGGGTCACGCCCTGCAAGGCGCCGAGCAACTGTTCCAATGGCTGGCGCAGGGCAGTCAGTTCAGGGTGTGCCTGGGCGCGCTCGCAGGTGCCGGTGATCAAGCGCATCAGGTGCTTGAGACCCGCCCCGCCATTCTGGGCCAGCTTGCGGCCCAGAAGGTCCAGGGACTGGATGCCATGGGTGCCCTCGTGAATAGGGTTCAGGCGGTTGTCGCGGTAGTACTGCTCCACAGGGTATTCACGGGTGTAACCGTGCCCGCCGAGAATCTGGATGGCCAGTTCGTTGGCTTTCAGGCAGAACTCCGATGGCCACGACTTTACGATGGGGGTCAGCAGGTCCAGCAGTTCCTGGGCTTGACGCTGCGCGCCTTCGGTTTCGCCGGTCAGGCTGTCATCGAACAGCCGTGCCGCATACAGGCCCAGGTCGAAGGCGCCCTCCACATAGGCCTTCTGGGTCAGCAGCATGCGCCGGACGTCGGCGTGGTTGATGATCGCCACCGGTGCGGTGGTGGGGTCCTTGGCATCAGGCAAGCGGCCTTGGGGCCGTTCCCGGGCATACTCCAGCGAGTAGAGGTAACCGGCATAACCGAGCATCACCGCCCCCATGCCCACGCCGATGCGCGCTTCATTCATCATCTGGAACATGTAGCTCAGGCCATGGTGTGGTTTGCCTACCAGGTAACCCACGCAATGACCGGCATCGCCAAAGTTCAGCGCCGTGGACGTAGTCCCTCGCCAACCCATCTTGTGGAACAGCCCCGCCAGCAGCACATCGTTGCGCGGGCCAAGGCTGCCGTCATCGTTGACCAGGAACTTGGGCACGATGAACAGTGAAATCCCTTTAACGCCAGGTGGCGCGTCGGGCAGCTTGGCCAGCACCAGGTGCACGATATTCTCCGACAGCGGGTGATCGCCGCCGGAAATGAAGATCTTGTTGCCCTTGAGTCGGTAGCTGCCATCATCCGCCGGTTCGGCGCGGGTGCGGATATCCGACAGGGACGAGCCGGCGTGAGGCTCGGTCAAGGCCATGGTGCCGAAGAAACGGCCTTCGATCATCGGCTGCAGAAAGCGTTGTTTCTGTTCTTCGCTGCCGAAGCTCTCGATCAGGTTGGCGGCGCCCATGGTCAGGAACGGGTAGGAAGTGCTACCGGCGTTGGCCGCCTGGAAGTGGGCGAAGCAGGCTTGGGACAGCAGCGTTGGCAATTGCATGCCGCCGTCCTCGAACGACCTTGCGGCATTCAGGAAGCCCGCCTGCAGAAACGCATCCACCGCAGGCTTGACCTCGGGAATCAGTACCGCGGCGCCATTCTCGTAGCGCGGCTCGTTCTCGTCGGCTTTGCGGTTATGCGGCGCGAAATACTTCTCGGCAATGCTGCGGGCTGTGCCAATGGCGGCATCGAAGGTTTCGCGGTTGTGCTCGGCGAAGCGCTCGCGTTGGGTCAGGCTGAGGGCGTCGAGCACTTCGTAGAGCTCGAAAGCCAGGTTGCGGGCGCTGAGGAGGGTCTCGGACATGGCGGCCTACCAGATTAGGGGTAGGCCGAGTCTAGGGGGCGGTATGGCGCAGGGGTAGCAAGATTGATGAGGGTGATGGTGCAACGTCAGCCTCTACCCCGTTGCGGTTGACAGGGCAAGGGGGGTGGGCAAGAATGGCAGGGAGGACTGCAAATGCGCATTTTCGGGCTTGGCTTTCCAGTATCGGCCCCCCGGACTTTCGGCAGCAGTGAAACTGGTACTCACTGACGTAGGGACAGTTGATAGGCCTTTGCGCTGATGATTCGGCTGGGTTCTGACCCAATAGATGCGTGAACGCGTCTCGAAGCTAAAGAATTGCTGCGACTACCCTCACTATTTAAATAAAGGCGACCTGCAGGTCGCCTTTATCTTGTCTGCCACATCCTTTCTATTTCCCCCACTTGAATGCCTCTTGCGTCCGACCGGGGCGTCCAAGTAACTACCGAATAATGGAAGCCAAGGTGGCGATCCCCGAGACGAGGCTCCAGCACCAGCGTGCCGTCGGATGTGCGCAGCAGTGTAATCCTTTTCATGTCAGCTCGAGGATGCGCCGGGTCATGGTAGATCTGCGTGCCCAGCAAGATCAGACTGGCTACAAATTGGGGTACGTGCTCGATAGCTATGCAGCCGCGTTTCTTCAACTCCTGCTCTTTGCCTTCCCAGATGTGCCTAACGCCGAAACCCACAGGTAGCTTGCCATGGCCCATGCGGTGTTCACCACTGCGGAGATAGATAAGGCCTTCGTTGAATCCGAAGCGTCGGATTGCCGGTATCACGCCGAATACCGCGCCGCCTGAGGGATGGTCGACGAGGTAGTTGGGTTTGCGGGGGATCTGCAACACGGTAGCTCCTGCTGTCATCAGCAGATGTTACCGCTTTGCAAACCATTGATTTGGTAGTGAAATCTGCTGCAACAGAATGATGATCGGTGCCGAGACCGACCCGCAGAAAAAGGGCGCCCATTGCAGGCGCCCTTTTTTATCAGCCGATGGTCATCAAGCTGGCATTGCCCCCCGCCGCAGCGGTGTTCACGCTCAACGCACGCTCGATCACCAGGCGCTCCAGGGCGATGTTGGTTTCGCCATGGGACAAGCCCTGTACACCAACGATAGCCCCGGCACGCTTGGCCACTTGCTGGCATACCGCGCGCAGCTGGTCCGAATCGCCATGGTGCAGCACGGCATCGAACACGACTTCGTCCTTGGTCCATTCCGGCACCAACTGGATGCGTGCCTGAACGTCCTTCGGCAGGCGCGCGCGCAGCGGTTTGCTCAGCTCGCTTTCCGACCATACGGCGGTGCTGCCCACGGCCAGGGCGGCAGCCAGTTGCACCAGCAGGTCGGCTTCCTGGTCGGCCAGGCACAGGACGTGCTCGCGTGGCAGGATGCTGTAGCTGTTGCGTTCGCCGGTCGGGCCTGTCAGTTGGCGGGTCACGCCGCTCTGGGACTGCTGCGCGTAGTGGCCGCACAAGGTTGCCAGTTCGCCATGCTGGTTGCTGGTGGCCCAGGCTTGCAGGGCGTGCAGCGGTTTGGCCAGGGCGTCGCGCAGGCGCACATCCGGTGCGCTTTCGTCGTCGGCACGCTTGAAGGTGTGCTCGATGGCATCTTCCGGGCGGGTGGACAGCAGGCGGTACAGGTACAGCGGGCCACCGGCTTTCGGACCAGTACCCGACAGGCCTTCGCCGCCGAACGGTTGCACACCCACCACGGCGCCCACGATGTTGCGGTTGACGTAGACGTTACCGGCGTTGACGTTGTCGATCACCTTGGCGATGGTTTCATCGATTCGGGTGTGCACGCCCAGGGTCAGGCCGTAGCCGGAAGCGTTGATCTGCTCGATCAGCTGGTCGAGGTTCTTGCGGTTGTAGCGCACCACGTGCAGTACCGGGCCGAAGATCTCGCGCTGCAGTTCGTCGAAGCTTTCCAGCTCGATCAGGGTTGGCATCACGAAGGTACCGCGCTTCACTTCCTCGCCGTCGGCGATGGCCACCTGGTACACGCTGCGGCCTTTGTCGCGCATGCCCTGGATGTGCTTCTCGATACCGGCCTTGGCTTCGGCGTCGATCACCGGACCAATGTCCACGCTCAGGCGTTCAGGGTTGCCAAGGCGCGATTCGGCCATGGCGCCCTTGAGCATCTCGATCACGCGGTCGGCAGAGTCTTCCTGCAGGCACAGTACCCGCAGGGCCGAGCAGCGCTGGCCAGCGGAATCGAAGGCCGAGGAGACGACGTCGATGACCACTTGTTCGGTGAGCGCCGAGGAATCGACGATCATGGCGTTCTGGCCGCCGGTTTCGGCGATCAGCGGGATGGGCCGGCCCTGGGCATCCAGGCGGCCGGCGACATTGCGCTGCAGCAGGCGCGCCACTTCGGTGGAGCCGGTGAACATCACGCCCTTGACGCGATCATCACCCACCAGGCGGGCGCCCACGGTTTCGCCGCGGCCGGGCAGCAACTGCAACACGCCCTCGGGGATGCCGGCTTCCAGCAGCAGGCGCACGGCCTGGGCGGCGACCAGCGGGGTCTGTTCGGCCGGCTTGGCCAGCACCGGGTTGCCGGCGGCCAGGGCAGCGGCCACCTGGCCAGTGAAGATCGCCAGCGGGAAGTTCCACGGGCTGATGCACACCACCGGGCCCAACGGGCGGTGGGCGTCGTTGCTGAAGTCATTGCGGGCCTGCACTGCGTAGTAGCGCAGGAAGTCCACGGCTTCGCGCACCTCGGCGATGGCGTTGGCGAAGGTCTTGCCGGCTTCGCGGGCCAGCAGGCCCATCAGCGGCTGGATCTCGGCTTCCATCAGGTCGGCAGCGCGTTCCAGGATGGCGGCGCGTTCGGCGGGCGGGGTAGCCTGCCAGATCGGGCCGTTGCTCATGGCGCACAGCAGGGCATTGTCCACGTCTTCGACGGTGGCTTCCTGCACATGGCCGACCACGTCGCGATGGTCGGACGGGTTCAGTACCGCCTGGGCCACTTCTGTACTGGCCGGGCAGCCCAGCATTGGCGCGGCTTTCCAGTCGGTGTGGGCGGTGCTCAGCAGTGCGCACGACAGCGAGGCCAGGCGATGTTCGTTGGCCATGTCGATACCGGCCGAGTTGGCCCGCTCGCTGCCGTACAGGTCACGCGGCAAGGGAATGCGCGGGTGTGGCAGGCCGAAGTTGCCTTCCTGGGTGGCCATGCGCTCGATGGTGCTGACCGGATCGGCGACCAGTTCCTGGATGGAAATGGACGTGTCGGCGATACGGTTGACGAACGAGGTGTTGGCGCCGTTTTCCAGCAGGCGACGAACCAGGTAGGCCAGCAGCGTTTCATGGGTACCAACCGGTGCGTACACGCGGCACGGGCGGTTCAGTTTGCCATCGGCGACCTTGCCCACGACCTGTTCGTACAAGGGTTCGCCCATGCCGTGCAGGCACTGGAACTCGTACTGCCCGGGGTAATAGTTCTGGCCGGCGATGTGGTAGATGGCAGACAGTGTGTGGGCGTTGTGGGTAGCGAACTGCGGGTAGATGACTTCCGGCACCGACAGCAGTTTGCGCGCACAAGCGATATAGGACACGTCGGTGTACACCTTGCGGGTGTAGACCGGGTAGCCTTCCAGGCCCTCGACCTGGGCGCGCTTGATCTCGCTGTCCCAGTAGGCGCCCTTCACCAGGCGGATCATCAGGCGGTGGCGGCTGCGGCGCGCCAGGTCGATGACGTAGTCGATCACGTACGGGCAGCGCTTCTGGTAGGCCTGGATGACGAAGCCGATGCCGTTCCAGCCGGTCAGTTGCGGTTCGAAGCAAAGGCGTTCGAGCAGGTCCAGCGACAGCTCCAGGCGGTCGGCTTCCTCGGCGTCGATGTTCAGGCCGATGTCGTATTGCTTGGCCAGCAGGGTCAGCGACAACAGGCGCGGGTACAGCTCGTCCATCACGCGCTCGTACTGCGCGCGGCTATAGCGCGGGTGCAGGGCCGAAAGCTTGATGGAGATGCCCGGGCCTTCATAGATGCCGCGGCCGTGGGAGGCCTTGCCGATGGAGTGGATGGCCTGCTCGTAGGACGCCAGGTACTTCTGCGCGTCATGCTCGGTCAGCGCAGCTTCACCCAGCATGTCGTAGGAATAGCGGAAGCCCTTGGCTTCGAACTTGCTGGCGTTGGCCAGGGCCTCGGCGATGGTTTCGCCGGTCACGAACTGCTCGCCCATCAGGCGCATGGCCATGTCCACGCCCTTGCGGATCATCGGCTCGCCGCTCTTGCCGATGATGCGGCTCAGGGACGAGGTCAAGCCAGATTCGTTGTGGGTCGACACCAGCTTGCCGGTCAGCAGCAGGCCCCAGGTGGCGGCATTGACGAACAGCGAGGGGCTGTTGCCCAGGTGCGGCTGCCAGTTGCCGTTGCTGATCTTGTCGCGGATGAGGGCGTCACGCGTCCCTTTGTCGGGGATGCGCAGCAGGGCTTCGGCCAGGCACATCAGCGCCACGCCTTCCTGAGACGACAGCGAGAACTCCTGCAACAGGCCCTGAACGATGCCGGCGCGGCCGCCAGCGCTCTTCTGGTTGCGCAGCTTCTCGGCGATGCCGGCCGCCAGCTTGTTAGTGGCTTCGGCCATGGCCACTGGCAGTCGCGCCTGCTCCAGCAGCATGGGCACCACTTCCTGCTCGGGGCGGCGGTAAGCGCCCGTGATGGCGGCACGCAGCACCGACTGCGGCAGGATGCTTTCGGCAAATTCCAGGAAGCACTGGTGGCTGTGGTCGGCCTGCAGGTCGCCGGCTTCGTCGGCGCCATTGTGGGCGTGGCCATTGAGTTCAGGCAGGGTGGCGCCACCCTCGAGCTTTTCCAGGTAATTGAAAATCGCCTGCTTGATCAACCAGTGCGGGGTGCGGTCGATGGAGTGGGCAGCTGTTTTCAGTCGCTCGCGGGTAGGGTCATCAAGTTTGACCCCCAGGGTGGTCGTCGCCAATTTCTTGTCCTCATCAAGGCCACGTAGGGTGTGGCAATAAAGCCGGCGGCAAGATTAGCCGTTGCTCACGGTAGGGTGCAACCAGGTGCAACCCTAATTTTCATGAAAAGTTGCACCTGTTGTCGGGTCGCTGAGCAGGTGTAGCGAATCTGCACAATGGCGGTGCGCGAACTGGTGCGGATGCTCCCAAAGGAAGCAGATTCAAGCATTTGGACAGGTTTCCCGACTGTTCTGTAACAAGGTGCAACTTGCAGGCCATATGAGGTTGCGCCTGGTCCGCCCCTGACCCTAGGATGCACCGCTTCGGTGCAACCGGCTGCCACTGGCCTTGGCCTTCGTTCAAGAAGGTGCAACCCGGGTTGCGCTTCAAAAAACAACAATCAGAAAAGGAAGTGTCCCATGGGTGTGAGCAACCCCACGCTGATCACATTTGTCATCTACATCGCGGCCATGGTGCTGATTGGCCTGGTGGCCTACCGCGCCACCCACAATCTCTCCGATTACATCCTTGGCGGGCGCAGCCTCGGTAGTGTGGTCACGGCGCTGTCGGCGGGTGCCTCGGACATGAGCGGCTGGCTGCTGATGGGCCTGCCGGGTGCCATTTATGTGTCCGGGCTGTCAGGCAGCTGGGTGGCCATCGGCCTGATCATCGGCGCCTACCTCAACTGGCTGCTGGTGGCGGGTCGCCTGCGGGTGCACACCGAGCAATGCGGCGATGCCCTGACCCTGCCGGACTACTTCACCAGTCGGTTCGAAGACCGCAGCGGCCTGCTGCGCATCATTTCCGCCGTGGTGATCCTGCTGTTCTTCACCATCTACTGCGCCTCGGGCATTGTGGCCGGCGCCCGGTTGTTCGAAAGCACCTTCGGCTTGAGCTACGGGACGGCGTTGTGGGCGGGCGCGGCAGCGACCATCGCCTATACCTTCGTGGGCGGCTTCCTGGCGGTGAGCTGGACCGACACCGTGCAAGCGACGCTGATGATCTTCGCCCTGATCCTGACGCCCATCGTGGTGGTGCTGGCCACGGGCGGCGTGGGCACCACGTTCCTGGCCATCGAGGCAAAAGACCCGGCCAACTTCGACATGCTGCGCAGTACCAGCTTCATCGGCATTGTATCGCTGTTGGGTTGGGGGCTTGGCTACTTTGGCCAGCCGCATATTCTGGCGCGGTTCATGGCGGCGGACTCGGTCAGGTCCATCGCCAAGGCGCGGCGCATTTCCATGGCCTGGATGATTCTTTGCCTGGGCGGCACGGTGGCGGTAGGGTTCTTCGGTATCGCCTATTTCTCAGCCCACCCGGAGCTGGCAGGCGCGGTAACCGAGAACCATGAGCGGGTGTTCATCGAGCTGGCCAAGATCCTGTTCAACCCCTGGGTGGCCGGTGTTTTGCTGTCGGCCATTCTGGCCGCGGTCATGAGCACGCTCAGCTGCCAGTTGCTGGTGTGTTCCAGTGCCTTGACCGAAGACTTCTACAAGGCTTTCCTGCGCAAGGGTGCGGGGCAGCGGGAGTTGGTGTGGGTAGGGCGGGGCATGGTGCTGACGGTGGCGCTGGTGGCGATCGCCCTGGCGGCCGACCCGGACAACCGTGTGCTGGGGCTGGTCAGCTATGCCTGGGCCGGTTTTGGTGCGGCGTTCGGGCCGGTGGTGCTGCTCTCGGTGCTGTGGCGCGGCATGACCCGCGACGGCGCGCTGGCCGGCATCGTGGTAGGGGCGGTGACCGTGGTGTTGTGGCAGAACTACAGCCCGGTCAAGCTGTATGAAATCATCCCCGGCTTCTTCCTCGCCACCCTCGCCATCTGGTTGGTAAGCGTGCTGGGCAGGGCGCCCTCGCCGAGCATGCAGGCGCGTTTCGAGGCTTCCCGCCAGGTGTACCAGCAAAGCAAATGATCGGAATGCCGGCCTGCCAACTTGGGTTGTCGGGCCGGCCCGAGGTAAACTCCACAGCCTTGCAGGAGTTGCCATGAACTATCGTCACGCCTACCACGCCGGCAACCACGCCGACGTCTTCAAACACCTGGTCCTGAGCCGCCTCATCGCCCTGATGTCGCGCAAGGAGCAACCGTTCGCCTACCTGGACACCCACGCGGGCATCGGCCTTTATGATTTGCGCGGCGACCAGGCCAGCCGTACCGGCGAATTCCTGGAGGGTATCGCCCGCCTGTGGCAAGCCGATGACCTGCCGGCGCTGACCGCTGACTACATGGGCCTGGTACGCGACATGAACCCTGACGGCGAACTGCGGTATTACCCCGGCTCGCCGGAAGTGGCCCGCCGCCTGACCCGCCCCCAGGACCGTGTGCAGCTCAATGAAAAGCACCCGCAGGATGGGCTGTTGCTCAAGGAGAACATGAAGGGCGACCGCCGTGTGGCGGTGCACCTGGGCGAGGGGTGGCATGTGCCCCGGGCTCTGCTGCCGGCGCCGGAAAAGCGTGCGATCATGCTGATCGATCCGCCGTTCGAGCAATTGGACGAGATGCAGCGTTGCGCCAAGGCACTGAAGGAAGCGGTTGGGCGCATGCGCCAGACCGTGGCGGCCATCTGGTATCCGGTGAAGGACCAGCGCGCACTCAAGCGCTTCTACCAGGACCTGGCCGGCAGTGGCGCGCCCAAGCTGTTGCGCGTGGAATTGCTGGTGCACTCGCTCGAGCGGCCAGACAGCCTGAACGGCTCCGGCCTGGCGATCGCCAACCCGCCTTGGGGGCTGGAGGAGGAGTTACGCCAGTTGCTGCCATGGCTGGCGGTGAAACTGGGCCAGACCCAGGGTAGCTGGACGATGGATTGGCTGATCGCCGAATAACCCTCAGCTGTTCAGCCATGGCGGCATGCACACGCCGGTGCCGCCCAGCCCACAGTAACCCTCGGGGTTCTTGGCCAGGTATTGCTGGTGGTACGCCTCGGCGTAGTAGAACGCTGGTGCTTCGGCGATCTCGGTGGTGATTTCGCCTTCACCGGCTTTGGCCAGCTCGGCCTGGTAGGCGGCCTTGCTCGCTTCTGCGGCAGCCTGTTGCGCAGGCGTGGTGGCAAAGATCACCGAGCGGTACTGCGTGCCGATATCGCCACCCTGGCGCATGCCCTGGGTCGGGTTATGGGATTCCCAGAACGGCGTGAGCAGCGCTTCGTAGCTGGTCTCTTTCGGGTCGAACACCACCAGCACCACTTCGCTGTGGCCGGTCAGGCCCGAGCAGGTTTCTTCGTAGGTGGGGTTGGGCGTCATGCCGCCAGCGTAGCCCACCGCAGTGGTGTACACGCCAGGCTGTTGCCACAGCAGGCGCTCGGCACCCCAAAAGCAGCCCATGCCCAGAATCGCGACTTCCATCCCGTCCGGAAACGGGCCGGTCAGCGGGCGGCCATTGACGAAGTGCTCGGCAGGCACGCTCATCGGTGTTTCACGGCCAGGCAGCGCCTGGGCCGCGGTAGGCAAGACGTTTTTGTTCACAAGAATCTCCGAACGCAGAACCATGTCCCATTTCCCCTGCAGCAGGTGTGGATAACCTGGGTTGTCAGCTATTGATAAGCCGACAGTGTGCCCGAGACCGGCGCCGATGTCAGTCCATCGGCCCGCGCGGGTAGCGTTTCAGGCGCCGCAGCAACTCGTGGCTGGGGATGGGGCGGTCGAACAGGTAACCCTGGCCCACGTCGCAGCGGTGGCGGCGCAGGAAGCTCAGTTGCTCCGCGGTCTCGATACCTTCGGCCACCACCTTGAGCTTGAGGTTGTGGGCCATGGCGATCACCGCCGAGGTGATCTCCATGTCGTCCTGGTTGTCGGGGATTTCATGAATGAAGCTGCGATCGATCTTGATGATGTCGATCGGAAATTTCTTCAGGTAGCTGAGCGACGAATAACCGGTGCCGAAGTCGTCCATGGCCAGGGTCAGGCCCAGTTGCTTGAGCTGGTCCAGTTGCTGGTGGGTGTCGTCGGTCGCCTCCAGCAGCAGGCCTTCGGTGAGTTCCAGCTCCAGCAAGGCCGGGTCCAGCTCTTCTTCCTTGAGAATGTGGGCAATGGATGACACCAGGTCCGGGTCGGAGAACTGCTTGGGCGATAGGTTGATGGCGACCTGCAAAGGGCCCAGGCCGCTGGCCATCAGGCTCTTGGTCATGCGGCACGCCTGGCGGGCGATCCACTTGCCGATGGGGATGATCAGGCCGGTTTCTTCCGCCACGCTGATGAACTGGTCGGGGCGGATCATGCCCTTTTCCGGATGGTTCCAGCGCAGCAGCGCTTCCATGCCCAGCAGGCGCCCGCTGCGCAGGCACAGCTTGGGCTGGTAGAACACCTCCAGCTCGTTCTGGGTCAGGGCGCGGCGCAGGTTGTTTTCCACGAACAGCTTGTAGCTGGCCTCGGCATTCAGTGCTTCGGTGAAGACCTGCACCTGATGCTTGCCGTTGGCCTTGGCCTTGTGCAGCGCCAGGCCAGCGTTCTTCATCAGGGTTTGCGGGTCACGGCCGTGCAGCGGCGCGCAGGCCAGACCCACGGAGCCGGTGACGTTGATCAACTGGTTGTCCACGAACATGGGCTTGTCGAGGGTCTTGAGCACCTGGACGGCGGTCTGGTAACCGCTTTCCAGGTCCGTGTCATCCAGCAGCACGGCGAATTCGTTACTGGCGAAGCGCGCCAGGCTGCCGCTGGGGCTCAGGCTGTTGCGCAGGCGCCGGGCCAGGCTGATCAACAGCTTGTCGCCGGTCTGGTGGCCCAGGCTGTCGTTGATGCGCTTGAAGTTGTCGATGTCCACCAGCAACAGGCTGATAGGGCTGGCGCTATCGCGGGCGAAACGCTCGTCCAGGTTGCGGATGAACGCCGGCCGGTTGCCCAGGCTGGTCAGGTTGTCGGTATAGGCCAGGCGCTCGATACGCTGCTGCGCCAGTTTGCTCTGGGTAATGTCTTCGTAGATGCCGATGTAGTGGGTCAGCTCGCGGTTGTCGCCGTACACCTTGGAAATGGACAGTTGCCCCCAGTAGGGCTCCAGGTTCTTGCGCCGGCTCTTGAACTCGCCTTGCCAGCTATTGCTGTTGGCCAGGCTTGAGGGCGCATCGAAGAGCATTTCGCTGAGGTTTTCCAGGGCCGGCAGTTGCGACAGGCGCTGGCCGTGCACTTCCTCGGTGCTGTACTGGGTAATGGCCGTGAAGCTGGGGTTCACGTACTCCACCACGCCGTCGCAGTTCACCAGCAGGAAGGCATTGGCACTTTGTTCCACGGCGCGCTGGAACAGGTGCAAGGCGCTGGTGGCGGCGCGGCGGTTCTGGTTGTTGATGACCTGGGCGAACTGGTCGGCCAGCTCGCCGGCAAAGGCAATCTCGTCGGACTGCCACGGCCGGGTCTCACCTGTCTGTTCCAGGCACAGCACGCCGACCACCTGGCCGTCGATGCGGATACTGGCGTCGAGGATGGCGTTGATGTTCCGCGCACGCAGGCTCTCGGCCATCTCGTGGGTGCGGGGGTCGAAGGCGGTGTCGTTGACGTCCACGGCGCGGCTGGTCTGCAGTGCTTCCAGGTAGTCGGGGTAGCCGCTGATATCGATGGCATCGGGTTGGCGATATTCGCCTTTCACCGCGTCATAGGCGGCGATGGGCTCCAGGTGCTGGTCCACCAGGTTCCACAGGCTGGCGCTACCGATGTCATAGATCTCGCAAGCGCTGCGGGTAATCAGTTGCGCCGCTTCGAGCAGTGGTTCGTTGGTGCTGTAGCGTTGGCGTGCCAGGCGCAGAATCAGGTCCTGCTGGGCGCGCACGCGTTCCAGATGCAGGAGCTGTTCATGCTGCGCTTGCTGGTTGAGCTCCAGCGCGACCTGCAGGCGGCTGTGGCGGGTTTCCAGGTCGCCACCGACCAGCAGCGCTTCACCGGTCAACTCTTCCATCACCAGCAGGTAGCCGCGCAGCAATTGGCGGTTGTGCTGTTTGTAGGGTTCACCCACTTCCAGCAGGGCCAGTGGGCCGCTGGCCGTGTGCAGCGTGTAACGCACCAGGTAGTGGGGCCGTGTCGCCAACTGAAGCTGGATGGCATCGTGCAGTTGGTAGCGGGCTTCGGGCTCCATGAGGCTGGCGTAAGGCGAGCCGACCAGCGCGCACAGCTCCGCCGCGGGCAGGCCGAATTGGCGCTCGCAGTTCGGGTCCAGGAACAACAGCGCCCAATTGGCTTCGTTCAGCCGTTCGAAACGCAGCATACCGAGGCGCGATGGCACCGGTAATTGCGTCACTACCTCGGCCGCCATACGGCTGGCGGCATCGGGTTGGCTTTTCATGGAGAGCTCGCTTCAAGAGTGCTGGTCGTGCGCGGGGAGAAAACCCTGTGGTCCCGGGCGCATATGGCAAGGTTGCATCATGGCGCTCAGGCTGACAAGCAATACAGTGGCTCCGTGCCTGTATCCATATCGGCCGGCCGGAGGAATACTTCAGTCGGGGTTGAAAATGGGTGTTTTTGCCCGGTTTGTTGACGCCAGTGACCGGATGGTTCTGAAAAAATCATAGAAGCGACACCCAGCCGCTGCCGACCGCACAAGGCGGCCCCGGCAATGGCACGGACATCACTGGCCCGAAACAGATGTGGGAGCGAGGGGGGCGCCGAGCCCTTGCTCGCGAAGCGCCGCGCGGGCGGCGCACGGTCTCAAGGGGGCCAGAAGCATCCAGCCATGCACCTGGCGGCCCTGACCCGATCCCAAGCCAAACAAACAAGGCGGTCCAGGCAATCCCCCAGACATAACTGGCCCGAAACAGATGTAGGAGCGAGGGGGGCGCCGAGCCCTTGCTCGCGAAGCGCCGCGCGGGCGGCGCGCGGTCTCAGGGGCGCTAGAGAAACCCAAGCCATGCACCTAGAGGCCATGATGCGGTTTCATGACAGGCTTTTAGGGCCCCACCGGAGATCTCATCATGGCCACCAAGCGCTAGTCGATGGTGTTGTAGCGCCCTTGAGACCGTGCGCCGCCCGCGCGGTGCTTCGCGAGCAAGGGCTCGGCGCCCCCCTCGCTCCTACGTTTGTTTCGGGCCAGTTATGTCTGTGCCATTGTCTGGACCGCCTTGTTTGTTTGGCTTTGGATGGGGTCAGGGCCGCCAGGTGCATGCCTTGGTTTTTCCGGCGTCCTTTAGATCGTGCGCCGCCCGCGCGGCGCTTCGCGAGCAAGCCCGCTCCTACATCTGTTTCGGGCCAGTTATGTCTGTGCCATTGCCTGGTCCGCCTTGTTGTTTGGCTTGGGATTGGGTCAGGGCCACCAGATGCATGGCTCAAGGGTTCTGGCGCCCTTGAGATCGAGCTTCTGAAAACCAAAAAAAAGCCCCGCCATGGGCGGGGTTGAGGTACGAGCGTGGCAGCTCGATAAAAACGGCTGCCTCCCCAGGGAGGAGGCAGCGAACAGCGGTTTACAGCAGCATGGTACGGATGTCGGCCAGCAGGTCGCCCAGGCGCTTGGTGAAGCGCGCGGCCGCGGCGCCGTTGATCACGCGGTGATCGTAGGACAGCGACAGGGGCAGCATCAGCTTGGGCTGGAAGGCTTTGCCATCCCAGACTGGCTGGATGGTGGCCTTGGAGACACCCAGGATCGCCACTTCCGGCGCGTTGACGATCGGCGTGAAGCCGGTGCCGCCAATGTGGCCGAGGCTGGAGATGGTGAAGCACGCACCCTGCATGTCGTCTGCCGAGAGCTTCTTGGTCCGGGCTTTTTCAGCCAGGGCCGCGGCTTCGGCAGCCAGTTGCAGCAGGCTCTTCTGGTCGACGTTCTTGATGACCGGTACCAGCAGGCCGTCAGGGGTGTCTACCGCGAAACCGATGTTGACGTACTTCTTGCGGATGATCGCCTTGCCGCTAGGGGCCAGGGACGCGTTGAAGTCCGGCAGCTCCTTGAGCAGGTGGGCGCTGGCCTTGAGCAGCAGTGGCAGCACGGTCAGCTTGACGCCAGCCTTCTCGGCCACGGCTTTCTGCGCGACGCGGAAAGCTTCCAGCTCGGTGATGTCAGCCTGGTCGAACTGGGTCACGTGTGGCACGTTCAGCCAGCTACGGTGCAGGTTGGTGGCACCGGCCTGCATCAGGCGGGTCATCGGCACTTCTTCGATTTCACCGAAGCGGCTGAAGTCCACCACCGGAATCGGCGGGATACCAGCGCCGCCAGTTGCACCGGCTGCGGCAGCAGGTGCTTCCTTGGCCTTGGTCATGACCGACTTGACGTAAGCCTGCACGTCTTCCTTCAGGATGCGGCCGTGCGGGCCGGAAGCGCTGACGGCGCTCAGTTCGACGCCGAACTCGCGGGCCAGTTGGCGAACAGCCGGGCCTGCGTGAACCTTGGCGCCGGAAGCGGCAGCCGGGGCGGCGGCGACAGGGGCCGGCGCGGCTTCAGGTTTGGCGGCAGGGGCCGGTGCGGCAGCGGCAGGCGCGGCGGCCGGGGCTTGAGCCGGGGCGGCAGCAGGTGCTGCGCCAGCGACTTTCAGCTTGAGGATCAGGTCACCGGTGCCCACTTCGTCGTCCAGCTTGACGCTGATGCTCTCGACCACGCCAGCGGCCGGAGACGGGATCTCCATGCTGGCCTTGTCCGATTCCAGGGTGATCAGCGATTGATCGACGTCGACGCTATCGCCGACCTTGACCGACAGCTCGATGATCTTGGCCTTGCCCGACGAACCGATGTCCGGCACGTGGATGTCCTGCACGCTTGGCGCGGCAGGTGCGGCGGCGGGGGCCGGGGCAGCGGCAGGTGCCGGCGCGGCAGCAGCAGGTGCAGCAGCCTGGGCCGGTGCAGCAGCCGGGGCGGCGCCCGCGACTTTCAGCACCAGGATCAGGTCGCCGGTACCCACTTCATCGTTCAACTTGACGCTGATGCTCTCGACCACGCCAGCGGCAGGAGAGGGAATCTCCATGCTGGCCTTGTCCGATTCCAGGGTGATCAGCGACTGATCGACTTCGACGGTGTCGCCGACCTTGACCGACAGCTCGATGATCTGCGCCTTGCCCGACGAGCCGATGTCCGGAACGTTGACGTTCTGGCTGGCAGCGGCAGCGGCAGGCGCGGCGGCCGGGGCAGCGGCAGGTGCAGGCTTTTCTTCGGCCTTCGGTGCGGCGGCAGCCGGTGCGGCCGCCGCGGGCGCAGCGGCTGCGCCCTCGACTTCCAGCTCCAGGACTTCGTCACCTTCTTTCAGGCGGTCGCCCAGCTTGACCTTGATGGCCTTGACCACGCCAGCCTTGGGAGCAGGAATTTCCATGCTCGCCTTGTCCGACTCCAGGGTCAGCAAGCTCTGGTCGGCTTCGATGCGGTCGCCAACCTTGACCAGCAGTTCGATTACTTCACCTTCACCGCTGCCGATGTCAGGTACGCGAATGAGTTCGCTCACAAAAATTCTCCTCAGCAGTCCAGTGGGTTGCGTTTGTCGGGGTCGATACCGAACTTGACGATGGCCTCAGCCACCACTTTAGGTTCGATGTCGCCACGATCAGCCAAGGCTTCCAGGGCAGCCAGCACGACGAAGTGGCGGTCGACTTCGAAGAAGTGACGCAGCTTCTTGCGGCTGTCGCTGCGACCGAAGCCATCGGTGCCCAGGACTTTGAATTCCTTGGAAGGAACCCACTGACGGATCTGCTCGGCGAACAGCTTCATGTAGTCGGTGGAGGCAATGACCGGGCCTTTACGGCCAGTCAGGCACTCTTCAACGTAAGTGGCGCGTGGCTTCTGGCCTGGGTGCAGGCGGTTGAAGCGCTCGGCGGCCAGGCCGTCGCGACGCAGTTCGTTGAAGCTGGTGACGCTCCATACGTCGGCGCCGACGTTGAACTGCTCGCGCAGGATCTTCGCCGCTTCGCGGACTTCGCGCAGGATGGTGCCCGAACCCAGCAGTTGCACGTGGTGGGCCGCTTCCTTCTTGTCTTCTTCAAGCAGGTACATGCCCTTGACGATGCCTTCCTCGACACCGGCTGGCATGGCGGGCTGCTGGTAGGACTCGTTCATCACGGTGATGTAGTAGAAGACGTCCTGCTGCTCTTCGGTCATCTTCTTCATGCCGTCCTGAATGATCACCGCCAGCTCGTAGCCGTAGGTCGGATCAAAGGTGCGGCAGTTCGGGATGGTGGCAGCCAGGATGTGGCTGTGACCGTCTTCGTGCTGCAGGCCTTCACCGTTCAGGGTGGTGCGGCCGGCGGTGCCGCCGATCAGGAAGCCACGGGTACGGCTGTCGCCAGCGGCCCAGGCCAGGTCGCCGATACGCTGGAAGCCGAACATCGAGTAGAAGATGTAGAACGGCAGCATCGGCTGGTTGTGGCTGGAGTACGAAGTACCGGCAGCGATGAACGAGCTCATGGCGCCCGCTTCGTTGATGCCTTCTTCGAGGATCTGGCCCTTCTTGTCTTCCTTGTAGAACATCACCTGGTCTTTATCGACTGGCTCGTAGAGCTGGCCAACGGAGGAGTAGATGCCCAACTGACGGAACATGCCTTCCATACCGAAGGTACGGGCTTCGTCCGGAATGATCGGAACGATGCGCGGGCCGATTTCCTTGTCCTTGACCAATTGCGCCAGGATGCGCACGAAAGCCATGGTGGTGGAGATTTCGCGGTCGCCCGAACCGTCCAGGATAGCCTTCAGGGTATCGAGCGACGGGGTAGGCACGCTGAAGCTCTGGGCGCGGCGCTGTGGCACGAAACCGCCCAGTGCGGCACGGCGCTCGCTCAGGTAGCGGGCTTCGGCGCTGTTTGGCTCTGGCTTGAAGAACGGCAGGTTCTCCAGCTCTTCGTCCTTGACCGGGATATCGAAGCGGTCGCGGAACAGCTTCAGGCTGTCGACGTCGACTTTCTTGGTGTTGTGCGCGGTGTTCTTGGCCTCGCCAGCACCGGTGCCATAACCCTTGATGGTCTTGGCCAGGATGACGGTTGGCTGTTCTTTGTGGTTGACCGCGTCGTGGTACGCCGCGTAGACCTTGTACGGGTCGTGGCCGCCACGGTTGAGTTTCCAGATCTCGTCGTCGGACAGGTCGGCGACCATCGCCTTGAGTTCAGGCGTGTTGAAGAAGTGCTCGCGCACGAACGCGCCGTCTTTGGCCTTGTAGTTCTGGTACTCGCCGTCGATGACTTCGTCCATGCGACGTTGCAGGATACCGTCGACGTCCTTGGCCAGCAGTGGGTCCCAGAAACGGCCCCAGATGACTTTGGTGACGTTCCACTGGGCGCCGCGGAATACGCCTTCCAGTTCCTGGATGATCTTGCCATTGCCGCGAACCGGGCCGTCGAGGCGCTGCAGGTTGCAGTTGATGACGAAGATCAGGTTGTCCAGCTTCTCGCGGCCGGCCAGGGAGATGGCGCCCAGGGATTCGGGTTCGTCGCACTCGCCGTCGCCCAGGAAGCACCAGACTTTCTGCTTGCCTTCCGGGATGAAACCACGGGCTTCCAGGTACTTCATGAAGCGTGCCTGGTAGATGGCCTGGATCGGGCCCAGACCCATGGATACGGTCGGGAACTGCCAGAAGTCAGGCATCAGCCAAGGGTGCGGGTAGGACGACAGGCCCTGGCCGTCGACTTCCTGGCGGAAGTTGTTCATCTGCTCTTCGCTGATGCGGCCTTCCATGAAGGCGCGGGCGTAGACGCCTGGCGAGGTGTGGCCCTGGAAGTAGATCAGGTCGCCGCCGTGTTCGTCGGTCGGGGCCTGGAAGAAGTAGTTGAAGCCGATGTCATACAGGGTGGCACTGGAGGCGAAGCTGGAGATGTGACCGCCCAGGTCCGAGTCCTTCAGGTTCGTGCGCATTACCATCGCCATGGCGTTCCAGCGCACCAGCGAGCGAATGCGGCGTTCCATGAACAGGTCGCCAGGCATGCGTGCTTCGTGGGTGACGGGGATGGTATTGCGGTATGGCGTGGTGATTGCGTAGGGGAGTTGCGAACCACTGCGGGTGGCCAACTCGCCCATGCGAGTCATCAGGTAGTGAGCGCGGTCTTCGCCTTCTTTGTCGAGAACCGACTCCAGGGCGTCCAGCCATTCCTGGGTTTCGACGGGATCGAGGTCTTGCATGGCTTGCTCCAGGGCGGAAAGGCTTCCAGAATCGAAGCCTGAGTTTGCGACGGCCTTGTGGGCAGACGATATGAATTCTTGGATTACCGGAGGGGTTGTGCCGGCGTCGTGTAGTTTTACTACAAATCGTTTGTCATTTCATGCGTTGACATTACGACCATCGTAGTAAAACTACAGGCAGAGGGCTCTTGGCCACCTGCCACGTTGTGAGAAAAATCGTTAACGTGGGTTAAAAATAATTCCTAGACAGGTTGCGTGCGATGTTTTCTGCCAAGAAATGTTTGTTTTCAGCTATTTATAACTTTTGTATGACAGTCCAACCGGCGCGAATCGTTCGCCCGGGGTCGTACACCTCCCTTCGCACGCCGATCAAGGATAGACCATGAGCCTGCCAACGCTGGGCCAATTGCCGGCCATTCTCGCCCCTCTGCCGTCGCGCAATCGCCAGACATTCGAGGCAGCGGTCGCCACACTTTCCCGCGCAGATCAACTGGCCACCTGGAGCGCTACCACCTGGGAAGCGTTCGACCGCGTGTGCGCCGCCAGTGACTTCGTCATCCAGCAGGCCAGCGCCGCGCCCGCCCTGTTGCTGGACCTGGTGGCCAGCGGCGAACTGGACCGCCCCTTCGCCGCCGGCGAGCTTCGCGCGCAGATCGCCACGGCCGTGCAGGCCGCCACCAGCGATGACGAACTGGGCCGCCAGTTGCGCCGCCAACGCGCACGCCAGCAGGTGCGCATCATCTGGCGCGACCTGACCCGCCAGGCCGATCTGGTGCAAACGTGCCGGGATTTGTCGGACATGGCCGACGCCTCAATAGATGAAGCATATAAATGGTTGTATAGACGTCACTGCGACCAGTTCGGCACCCCCGTGGGCCGTCGCAGTGGCCAGGCGCAGCAGATGGTCATCCTCGGCATGGGCAAGCTGGGCGCCGTGGAACTGAACCTGTCCTCGGACATCGACCTGATCTTCGCCTACCCCGAAGGCGGCGAGACCGAGGGCGTCAAGCGCCCGCTGGATAACCAGGAGTTCTTCATCCGCCTGGGGCAGCGGCTGATCAAGGCGCTGGACCCGGTGACCGTCGACGGCTTCGTGTTTCGCGTCGACATGCGCCTGCGGCCCTACGGTTCGTCCGGTGCCCTGGTGCTGAGCTTCAATGCTCTGGAACAGTATTACCAGGACCAGGGGCGGGACTGGGAGCGCTACGCCATGATCAAGGCGCGGGTGGTGGCCGGCGACCAGCAGGCCGGCGCGCAGCTGCTGGACATGCTGCGGCCCTTCGTTTACCGGCGCTACCTGGACTTCTCCGCCATCGAAGCCCTGCGCACCATGAAGCAGTTGATCCAGCAGGAAGTGCGGCGAAAGGGCATGGCCGAGAACATCAAGCTGGGCGCAGGTGGCATTCGCGAAGTGGAGTTCATCGCCCAGGCTTTCCAGTTGATTCACGGTGGCCGCGACCTGAGCCTGCAACAACGGCCATTGCTCAAAGTGCTGGCCACCCTGGAAGGCCAGGGCTACCTGCCGCCCGCCGTGGTGGCTGAACTGCGCGACGGCTATGAATTCCTGCGCTACACCGAGCACGCCATTCAGGCCATCGCCGACCGTCAGACCCAGATGCTGCCGGACGGCGAGCTGGATCAGGCGCGCATCGCCTACATGCTCGGCTTTGCGGATTGGGCCGCCTTCCACGAGCGCCTGATGCATTGGCGCGGCCGGGTGGACTGGCACTTCCGCCAGGTCATCGCCGACCCTGACGAGGAAGAAGGCGAGGAAGGTGAAGTGGTGGTCGGCGGTGAGTGGCTGCCGCTGTGGGAAGACGCGCAGGATGAGGACGCCGCGTGTCGGCAACTGCAGGACGCCGGTTTCAGCGACGCCGCCAAGGCCCTGCGGCAACTGGCCGGCCTGCGCGCCAGCCCGCAGTTGCGCGCCATGCAACGCCTGGGGCGCGAGCGCCTGGATGCCTTCATTCCGCGCCTGCTGGCCCAGGCCGTGGAGCACGACAACCCCGACCTGGTGCTGGAACGGGTGCTGCCGTTGGTGGAGGCCGTCGCCCGCCGCTCCGCGTACCTGGTGCTGCTGACCGAAAATCCGGGGGCCCTGCGCCGGCTGCTGACCCTGTGCGCCGCCAGCCCTTGGATCGCCGAGCAGATCGCACGCTACCCGCTGTTGCTGGACGAACTGCTCAACGAGGGTCGGCTGTTCAACCCGCCTCTGGCCCCGGAACTGGTGGCAGAACTGCGCGAGCGCCTGACCCGCATCCCCGAGGACGACCTGGAACAGCAGATGGAGGCCTTGCGCCATTTCAAGCTGGCTCACAGCCTGCGGGTAGCCGCCTCGGAAATCGTCGGCAGCCTGCCGTTGATGAAAGTCAGCGACTACCTGACCTGGCTGGCTGAAGCCATTCTTGAAGAAGTCTTCATGTTGGCCTGGCGCCAGACCGTGGCGCGCCATGGCATGCCCCAGCGCGCCGATGGCAGCCCCTGCGATCCAGGCTTCATCATCGTCGGTTACGGCAAGGTCGGCGGGATCGAACTGGGCCACGGCTCGGACCTGGACCTGGTGTTCATCCATGACGGCGACCCCAGCGCCGAGACTGACGGCGCCAAGCCCATCGATGGCGCGCAGTTTTTCACCCGCCTGGGTCAGCGCATCATTCACTTGTTGACCACCCAGACCAACTCCGGCCAGCTCTATGAAGTGGATATGCGCCTGCGGCCCTCGGGCGCGGCGGGCCTGCTGGTCAGTTCGCTGAATGCCTTCGGGCGCTACCAGGAAACCGAAGCCTGGACCTGGGAACACCAGGCCCTGGTGCGTGCCCGCGTGCTGGTGGGCTGCAAGGCGTTGGGCCGTGCGTTCGAGGGCGTGCGCGCCCAGGTGCTGGGTTGCGAGCGTGACCTGGGCACCCTGCGCGCCGAGGTCAGCGACATGCGCGCCAAGATGCGTGACAACCTGGGGACCCGGGCCACGTTGGCCGGTACGGGCCCCAATGCCTTCGACGCCGGGGCGCCGTTCGATATCAAGCAGGACGCCGGTGGTATCGTCGATATTGAATTTATGGTGCAATACGCGGCCCTGGCGTGGTCCAGGGATTATCCGGGGTTACTGGAATACACCGATAATATTCGCATTCTGGAACGGCTCGAACAGGCCGGGCTGCTGCCCGCCAATGATGCGAGCCTGTTGCGCGAGGCCTACAAGGCCTACCGCTCGGCCGCTCACCGCCAGGCCCTGCAGAAGCAGGCCGGGGTGATCGCCGGTGATCAGTTTGTCGCCCAGCGCAGGGAAGTGCTGCGTATTTGGGCCTGGTTGGGCTTGAGCTGATGGAGCTGGGCTGATCGCGGGCGGGAAGCCCGAACGGCCGGACAAGGGGCGCGTACGGTCAAACCGCGCCTGACCAAAAGACAAGACGGGGAGGCCAGGCTGTACACCAACGGCCTGCTGCCTCCTCGGTCGTTTCTGGAAAAAGCATGAAAATTCTGATCATTGGACCCAGTTGGGTTGGCGACATGGTGATGGCGCAGACACTGTTCCAGTGCCTCAAGGTGCGCCACCCCGACTGCTTGATCGATGTCCTGGCCCCCGAGTGGAGCCGGCCGATCCTGGAGCGCATGCCCGAAGTACGCCAGGCCTTGAGCTTCCCGCTCGGCCATGGCGCGCTGGAGCTGGCCACCCGGCGCACGATCGGCAAGTCCCTGAAGGGCCAGTACGATCAGGCGATCCTGCTGCCCAATTCGCTGAAGTCGGCCCTGGTGCCGTTCTTCGCTGATATCCCCAAGCGCACCGGTTGGCGTGGCGAGTTTCGCTATGGCCTGCTCAATGACGTGCGGCGCCTGGACAAGGCCCGGTACCCGCTGATGATCGAGCGCTTCATGGCCTTGGCTTTCGAGCCCGGTGCCGCGTTGCCCCAGCCTTACCCGCGGCCGGAACTGCGCATTGACCCGGCCAGCCGCGAGGCGGCCCTGGCCAAGTTCGGCCTGGCCCTGGACCGCCCTGTGCTGGTGCTCTGCCCGGGGGCCGAGTTCGGCGAGGCCAAGCGCTGGCCGTCGGAGCACTACGCCAAGGTCGCCGAGATGAAAATCCGCGAAGGCTGGCAGGTATGGCTGTTCGGTTCGAAAAAGGACCACCCGGTGGGTGAGGCCATTCGCGGCCGGCTCATCCCTGGCCTGCGCGAGGAGTCGGTGAACCTCAGCGGCGATACCTCGCTGGCCGAGGCCATCGACCTGATGTCCTGCGCTGACGCGGTGGTGTCCAACGACTCCGGGCTCATGCACGTGGCCGCGGCCCTGAACCGCCCACTGGTGGCTGTGTATGGCTCCACTTCGCCAGGCTTCACGCCGCCATTGGCCGACCAGGTGGAAGTGGTACGGCTGGGCCTGGATTGCAGCCCATGCTTTGACCGCACCTGCCGCTTCGGCCATTACAACTGCCTGCGCCTGCTGGATCCGCAGCGGGTGTCCGATGCGCTGAACAAGCTTGACGGGCCGGCCACGGTCGAACTGACGGTCGGGGTCGATTAAGTTGCGGGTACTGTTGATCAAGACCTCGTCCCTGGGCGACGTCATTCACGCGCTGCCGGCACTGACCGATGCTGCCCGAGCCATTCCGGGCATCCGTTTCGACTGGGTGGTGGAAGAAGGCTTCGCCGAGATCCCCACCTGGCACCCGGCTGTGGATAAAGTTATTCCCGTGGCCATTCGCCGCTGGCGCAAGAACCTCTGGGAAACCATCAAGAGCGGCCAGTGGCGACGCTTCAAGCAGAGCTTGCGCGAGCGCAAGTACGACCTGGTGATCGATGCCCAGGGCCTGCTGAAAAGCGCCTTGCTGACCCGTTACGTGAAGGCACCTGTCGCCGGCCTTGACCGGCAGTCGGCACGCGAGTCGCTGGCCAGCCGGTTCTACGACCGGCGCTTGGCCGTTGGCCGTGGCCAGCATGCGGTCGAACGCTTGCGCCAGCTGTTTGCCGTGGCCCTGGGTTACGACCTGCCGGCCACCTTGGGCGAATACGGCCTGGACCGTGCGCGGCTGGGCGACGGCAAGGCCAAGGTGCCCTTCGTGCTGTTCCTGCACGGCACTACCTGGGACACCAAGCACTGGCCCGAGGTGTACTGGCGTGAAATGGCCGAGCGCCTGGGACAGGCGGGTATCGAAGTCCGCCTGCCGTGGGGCAATTCGGCCGAACACGAGCGTGCCCAGCGCATTGCCGCGGGCTTGAAAAACGCCGTGGTACTGCCCAAATTGAACCTGGCAGGGGTGGCCAAGGTGTTGGTCGCCGCCAAGGCGTGCGTGGCCGTCGATACCGGGCTGGGCCATTTGGCCGCCGCCCTGGACGTGCCCACCATTTCCCTGTTCGGCCCCACCAACCCGGGGCTGACCGGTGCCTACGGGCAGGGCCAGGTGCATCTGGCCAGTGACTTTGCCTGCGCACCCTGTCTGTCCAGGACCTGTACCTATCAACCGACGCCGGAAGACCAGCGGCGGTTCGATCTTAAACGCGAGTGGCCCCTGTGCTTCACTCGTCTGAATCCCGAGCGTGTGGCGAGCCGACTAAGCGCATTGTTACTGGCTGAGGATCTTCGTTGATGCAATTGGCGTTTGTTCTATACAAGTATTTCCCGTTTGGCGGGCTGCAACGCGACTTCATGCGCATTGCCCTGGAGTGCCAGAAGCGCGGGCACCAGATTCGCGTCTACACGCTGATCTGGGAAGGCGACGTGCCCCCTGGTTTCGAAGTGCTGGTCGGCCCGGTCAAGGCGCTGTCCAACCACCGTCGCAACCTCAAGTTCAGCGCCTGGATGGGCGCTGACCTGGCCAAGCGCCCGGTGGACCGCGTCATCGGCTTCAACAAGCTGCCAGGCCTGGATGTTTACTACGCCGCCGATGGCTGTTACGAAGACAAGGCCCAGACCCTGCGCAACCCCATGTACCGTTTCTGGGGCCGCTACCAGCATTTCGCCGAGTTCGAACGGGCCGTGTTCGCGCCCGAGGCCAAGACCGAAATCCTGATGATTTCCGAAGTGCAGCAACCGCTGTTCATCAAGCATTACCACACGCCCATCGAGCGTTTTCACCTGCTACCGCCAGGCATCTCCCTGGACCGTCGTGCGCCGGCCAACGCCGCGCAGGTACGCGCTCAATTCCGCGCCGAGTTCAAACTGGGCGACGATGACCTGTTGCTGGTGCAGATTGGCTCCGGCTTCAAGACCAAGGGCGTGGACCGCAGCCTCAAGGCCCTGGCGGCGCTGCCGGCGGAGTTGAAAAAACGCACGCGCCTGTTCGTCATCGGCCAGGACGAGCCCAAGTTCTTCCAGCTGCAAGCCGCGGCCCTGGGCCTTGGCGACCAGGTGGAGATCATGAAGGGCCGCAGTGACATTCCGCGCTTCCTGCTGGGCGCCGACCTGCTGATACACCCGGCCTACAACGAGAACACTGGAACCGTGCTGCTCGAAGCCCTGGTGGCTGGACTGCCCGTGCTTGTCTCGGCCGTATGCGGTTACGCCCACTACATCGCCGAGGCCGATTGCGGCCTGGTGCTGGACGAACCTTTCGACCAGGGCCAGTTGAACCAGTACCTGTCGCGCATGCTGGCCGATAACGCCGCGCGCGCTGACTGGGGGCGCAATGGCCTGGTATTCGCCGACACAGCGGACCTGTACAGCATGCCCCAGCACGCCGCCGACCTGATCCTGGCCGGAGCCGCCTCATGAAGTTGATCCTTGCCGAGCCGTTCAAAAGCCTGTGGGCCGGGCGCGATCCCTTCGTGGAAGTGGAAGCGTTGCAAGGCGAGGTGTACCGCGAACTGGAGGCCCGGCGCACCTTGCGTACCGAGGTCGATGGCCGTGGCTACTTCGTCAAGATTCACCGCGGTATCGGCTGGGGCGAGATCGTCAAGAACCTGGTCACCGCCAAGCTGCCGGTGCTGGGCGCAGGCCAGGAGTGGCAGGCCATCCAGCGCCTGCAGGCAGTGGGCGTGCCGACCATGACGGCGGTGGCTTACGGCGAGCGCAACAGCAACCCGGCCGACCAGCACTCGTTCATCATCACCCAGGAGCTGGCGCCCACCGTCAGCCTCGAAGACTTCAGCATCAACTGGCGCAGCGAGCCGCCGCAGCCTGCGCTCAAACGCGCGCTGATCGCCGAAGTAGCGCGCATGACCGGCATGATGCACCGTGCCGGGGTGAACCACCGTGACTGCTACATTTGCCACTTTCTGCTGCACACCGACAAACCGGTGACCGCCCAGGGCTTCAAACTCTCGGTCATCGACCTGCACCGCGCCCAGACGCGCCCGGCCATCACCCGCCGCTGGCGCAACAAGGACCTGGCCGCCCTGTATTTCTCGGCCCTGGACATCGGCCTGACCCGCCGCGACAAGCTGCGCTTCCTGCGCGGGTACTTCCAGCAACCGCTGCGCCAGGTACTCAAGGAGGAAGCGCGCCTGCTGGCCTGGCTGGAGGCCAAGGCGGAGAAACTCTATGCCCGCAAACTGCGGTACGGGGATGCGCTCTGATGGCTGGTTGGAACCTTGAACCTGGCTACGCGCACCTGCACGCCGACTTTGGCACGCTGGACGCAGTGTTCGCGCTGCAGGGCGAGCACCTGACCCGCGACCCGCTGTCGGAAGTGATCCGCGTCAACCGGGACGGTGTGAACTACTACGTCAAGCGCTACACCGGCGCGGGCAAGGGTTTGCGCCGCTACCTGGGGCGCCCGCGGGTGAAGTCCGAATGGCAGAACCTCAAGCGCTTCGCCAAGTGGGGCATTCCTACCGCCGAAATCGCCGCCTGGGGCCTGGAGCGCAAGGGTGCGGCCTTCCACCGGGGCGCGCTGATCACCCGCGAACTGCCCAACACCGAAGACCTGTCGGCACTGGCTGACCGCCACGATGCACGTCTCAAGGACCGCGCCTGGGTGGACAACATCAGCCAGCAGTTGGCCCGTGCCACCCGTTCCATGCATGACGAACACTTCACCCATAACGATTTGAAGTGGCGCAACCTGCTGGTGGACGACCACAGCACCCTGTTCTTCATCGACTGCCCCAACGGCGCGTTCTGGATCAGCTTCTGGCTGCGTTACCGCATCACCAAGGACCTGGCCTGCCTGGACAAGGTGGCCAAGTACCAGTTGTCCAACACCCAGCGGCTGCGCTTCTACCTGCAATACCGCCGGCGTCAGCGCCTGAATGCGTCGGACAAGCGCCGCATTCGCCACATCATCACGTTTTTCGAGGGCCGCGAATGAGCGACTTCATCGCCGATGCCGAGCAGGGCTTGCTGCAGCGTCATGGCCTGGACAGTTTCGAAGCCTTGTGGACCCTGCAACTGGACCCGGTAGACGATCCCAATACCGCCCGTGGCGGCTACAGCCAGGTGTTCCGCCTGGAGCTGGAGGGCAAGGGCTATTACCTCAAGCGTCAGCGCGGTTACCTGACCCGCACCTTGCATCACCCGCTGGGCGAGCCGACGTTTTCCCGCGAGTTTCGCAATATCCGCCGCTATCAGCAGTTGGCGATTCCCGCCTTGCAGGCAGCCTACTACGGCCAGCGCAAGCTGGAAGGCGACCTGTGCGCCATCCTCATGACCCGCGCGCTGGACGGCTGGACCGACCTGGACGCCTTGCTGGCCGAATGGGGCGCCTCCACCGCGTCGCGCCGCCAGGCCATCCTGACGGCTTGCGGTACCCTGGCGCGCACGCTGCACGGCGCAGGCCAGGTGCATGGCTGTTTCTACCCCAAGCATATTTTCCTGCGCCAGGGTGCCCACGGTTACCAGGCGCAGTTGATCGACCTGGAAAAAACCCGCCCGGCGCTGTTCGGCCGTCGCGACCGGGTGCGTGACCTGGAGCCCTTGCTGCGGCGTGCGCCCATGTGGGGTGAGGGTGATATTCGTGCGTTCCTGGCCGCGTACTTGAACCAGGATGCCGCCAGCCCGCTGGTGCAGGACTGGCTGCAACGCCTGACCCGCCGCCGCAGCCACAAGGAGGGCCGCTGATGCGCCTGGCCGAACTCAAGGATGCCGGGCGTACCCCGGCGTTGCCCCTCACTGTCACCCTGGCCGATGCCGCGGGCAGCGCCGAGCTGCAACTGCTCAGCCTGCTGCGGGTGTTGCCGGGCCAGCGCTACGTGGGCGCCGGGGTGTGGCGGGGGCGCACGGTCCTGGCCAAGTTGCTGGTGGGGCCCAAGGCCGCGCGGCATTTTCAGCGCGAGCGCGACGGCGTCAAGCGCCTGGCCGAACAGAGCCTGACCACCCCGCAGTTGCTGGTCGAAGGCCTCCAGGAAGGCGAGGGCGGCTGGCTGTTGTTCGAATACCTGGAAGGCGCCCAGAGCCTGGCCCAGGCCTGGGCGGCTGTGGAGCAGTTACCGGTGCTGGCCGACGAGCAGACCGCGGTGCTAGGCGAGGCCCTGGCCGCCGTGGCCGGCATGCACGCCAAGGGCGTATGGCAGGAAGACCTGCACCTGGACAACCTGCTGCGTCACAACGGCCAGCTGTACCTGATCGACGGTGCCGGCGTCTGCGTGGAAGAGGCTGGCAAACCGCTGTCTCGTCAGCGGGTGCTGCAAAACCTGGGCGTGTTCTTTGCCCAATTGCCCAAGACCTTCGAGCCCTTTACCGAAGAACTGCTGGTGTACTACCTGCTGGCCAACGGCGAGCATGCGCTGCCGCTTGAAGCACTGCAGAAACAGGTGGACAAGGTACGCGCCTGGCGTCTCAAGGACTACCTGGGCAAGGTCGGCCGGGAGTGCAGCCTGTTCGCCGTCAGAAACGGGGCCTTCATGTTGCGCGCCATTCGCCGCGAGGAAGAAGCGGCCATGCTTCCCGTGCTGGACCAGGCCGATACCTTGTTGGACCAAGGCCACCTGTACAAGACCGGCGGGGCCGCCAGTGTTGGCCAGATCACGGTTCAGGGACGCGCGCTGGTGATCAAGCGCTACAACATCAAGCACTTCGCCCATTGGCTCAAGCGCTTCTGGCGCCCCAGCCGCGCCTGGCATTCCTGGGTGCAGGGCAACCGCCTGATGTTTCTGGGCATCGCCACGCCTACACCGTTGGCCGTCTTGGAGAAGCGCTTCCTGTGGCTGCGCCGCAGCGCCTACCTGGTCACCGACCACCTGGCGGGCCCGGACCTGATCGAGCGCTTTGCGCCATACATCGAAACGGCCGAAGTGCCCGAGCCGGAACTGCTGGCGCTGGACCAGTTGTTCGCCGACCTGACTCGCGAGCGCATCAGCCACGGAGACCTCAAGGGCCACAACCTTTTCTGGGACAATGGCCGCTGGGCGATGATCGACCTAGACGCCATGTGCCAGCACAGCAGCGATGCCAGCTTCGCTCCGGCCTACGCCCGCGACCGCGCACGCTTTCTGCGCAATTGGCCGGCTGACAGTGCCCTGCATCGACTGCTGGACCAACGCCTTCCCAGCCCTGCCGCTGGCCTGTAGCGGCGGGCTGGTTCAGACGTCAGCCGGCGGGCTGGAACGAGGCACCGGCAGCCACGCGCTGATGACCCCGGCCTGCTTCACTTTTATCTCCCAGCCGGCGTCGTAGCGTAGGAACACCGTCGCGCTCTGGCCGGCTGGAGGGCTCGGGGGCAGCAGGGTAAAGCGGTCGCCGCGCAGGCTTTTGCGCACCGCCAGCACGAAGGTGTCGATGACCAGGTAGCGATCCCCCTGCCACCAGGCCAGCCCCCTGGCGTCCAGGACCAATCGCGGCAAGGGCACGTCGCCGCGCTGATAGTCATTGAACAGCCTTGGCAGGTTCGGCGCCTTGCCGAGCCAGTGCACCGAGCGCACGACTTCAAGTTCGCCCTGCGCATTGCGCTGCACCAAGGGATGGAAGATGGCGTCGGGGTTGCGAGCGTCCACCACGTGCCATTTTTCGCCATCGAACAACACCTGATAGGTGCGGCCGTCCTTGTCCTTCATGTAGTACTCCGAAGGGCCACCGGTGTCCGAGACCTTTTCATACACGCCTTCACGGTAGTGGCTGTCGATACGAAAACGCAGGTTGGCAGGCTCCGGGGTGATGGCCAGGTTGGTGTTGAGGGACATGGGGCGCTTGAGGGGCAGCTTGCGCATGGTGCGCGCCAGGTAGGTGGAGCCCAAGGCGATGGACGCGGCGTCGGTCAAGTGGCTGATGCTCTCCATCATCAGCCTCAGGCCCTCGTCGCGTTGCCCTTGGGCAATGCCGTCCACGCCTTCCCATAGCGACCAGAAGGCCCGCGCCAGCGCGAGGGGCAGCAGCACCTTGCCGGGCAGCGCCAGTGAGGCAACTTCGGCCATGAGGACCGTGAATTGCCAGAAATTGCCCAGGTTCATCTCGGCGGTCGAGGTCGATTGCCCGTCGATGTCGCTGAGCACTTGCCTGACATCGGCGTGGTAGCACTGATCGATGAAGTCGCCAGTGATGATGTGAGTCGTGAAGTACCGTGCCGCACCGTCGCCGTTCAGGTGCGACAGCACCCGCTGGCGATCAGTGAGCGCTACCCTGCCCACGATATAGTCGCGCAGCGCGGTGTTGGCCCTGATCGCCGCCAGCCACCCGTGCCCGTCACGGTATTCGCGCCACGCCCGCCGGTCTGGCGCGTCCGGGGTGTAATACACCTGGTTGGGCAGGCTTTGCGGCGACGTTGAGGCAATCACGCATACCCCGCGTACCGTGGCCCCATTGATCAGCAACTGGTGGATTTCCAGCGTGTGGCCCTCCACGGTTTTGCGGCCTGCATCGCGGTTGGGGTGGTCGAGCAGGGCGGCGGCCCATCGATAGCCGCGTTCAACGCGATCGGCCAGAAAGTGACCGGCGTACCGGGCCTTGATGGCTTCGGCGCGCATCCGTGCCAGCGTGATACGCCGGTAGCGCTCTTGGCGCCATTGCGCATCGGGGCCTTGCAGCAACCGTTTTTCGACGAAGCGGCTATACCGGTCGCCGACATTGAGGTGGCGAATGGCGCTGCGCACGTATTGCGTCGTCAGCCCAGGCAAGGGCAGGCCCGGCGGGCCTTGTACCCGAGCGGTCAAGGTGTAGTCGGTGTCGATCAGGGCAACGTTCTCCAGGGCCAGTTCGCTGAGCTTGTACCGCTGGGTGCTCAGTGTCACGGGGTGGCCCGCCTGTTCGCGCGAGCGCCCGGGAATGGAACTGAGCGGGTTGGTCGGTGGCGGGATCGGCCCTGTCTGTTCAGCCCGTGTGACGCTGAGGGTGATCAGGTCGGGGTCGATGTCCAGGTCCAGGTCGGCGCGCAAGCGCTGGCGCAACTGTTGGCGGGCGTAGTTGAGCATGTACGTGCGCTCACCGAACTGCTGCATGCTCGGCATGCCGGGGCTCAAGGACAGGGCCAGTTCCGAGGCCAGCTCCTGCAAGGATTGCATGATCTCGATTTTCTGCTGGGCGGAGGCTTTTTTCATCCACCCCGGGAGGTGTTTCTCCAGCAAGGCGCTGTAGCGGTTGCGCAGGATGGCCTGGCGGTTGAACACCTGGGTTACATCCACGGCGTCCAACAGGGACTTGTCGAGGGCTTCCAGGGAGGGGCCGTGGGTGCTGGAGGGGGGCAGTTTTTCCAACTGGCGGTACTGCCATTGATTCAACTGACCGGCCGAGCGGCTGAAGACATCTTCGTGCAGGGCGGGCAGTTCCAGATGTTCGGCCTGCAGCACGCGTTGCCGATCATCATGGCCAAGCACTGCCAGCAAGGCCTCGGCCTGGCGCTCATCATCGAAACGGGCGCTCAGTTCCTCGTGCAGCTCGGCCAATGAAGTAAAGCACTCGATGCCGAATGCCGGGGTATTGAGCGTTACCGGGCCGGCATCCGCCTCAGGCGATGCGCTGTCCAGGTTGCCCGGCGGCGGCACAGTGAATGCCCCCGCGGTATCGTGGAAACCTCGGGCATCACGCTGGGTGACCACAAAGGCGCCGGGCAGCTCGATGCTCCAGCGCTGCGCGGGGGCCGACAGGCGCACAGCGTAGACGCCCGGCCGGCGGAAGGCCGGTAGCACCAGACGGCTGAGGGCATCGGGGGTGCTGATCAATTGTTCAAGCATCGCCGAGTGGGCGGCCCCCAGGGTTCCATCCTGCTCGCGCAAGCGCTGCTGCGCCTGCAGCCGCTCGACCATGCGGGCGCGAAACCACTGACTCATGGGCTGCCCATCGATACGCTGCAAGCGCCAGTGGCGCCTGAGGTAGTCACCGAACCAGGCCATCGGCCTTGCCCCGAGTTGCTCGATCAGCCGCTCAAGGCCTGGCAGGTGCCGTTGTTCTATCCCGTGGTGGCGCTGCTCATGCCAATACCCGAGCGCCGCGTCACCGGCCAGCGCAAGCGCCTTGCCGCTGGTGAGGCGCTGTTCGAGGCGCTGTACCAGCGATTGGCCGCCGATCATCACTGCCGCAGCGGGCAGTTCGGCAGGAAGCTGGGGAATCAGGTCATGCAGGCGTCTGGCAAGAATGGCGCTTACGGAAGGAGGCGCCACATTCGCCGCCTGGACGGCGGCGTCCAGTGCTTCAAGTTGTTCGATAGGGCCCTGTTCTTTCATGGTGGTCGCTCCTGGCCATGGGGTAGGGGCGTTACCTTAAAAAACGGTGCGGGGGTGGGGTGTTATATGTTCATGGGCGTCGCTTGTCTTGCGGGGTGTGAGGGCGAGATCAAAGATTCAATTAACCGAATACGATAGGTTGAGACATCAGCCCCCATCCGGTATACGCCGGAGGGGGGGCTGAGGACATCATCTGAATGCGGGTATCTTGTAAGGTCTATGATTGCTAGTAGGCGGTCGTTTCACCCTCTTGTTCGCCTGTGCTCGTAGTTGGCGGCGACGCTGTGGCAGTTACTATGTTGCCATACCTGAGGAAATAACCGTCGCCCAAGAGCGTGCTGGCCAGTAGAGGCGTTAAGGAAATCCCAGTTCCTGGCGGAATCGCCAGCCCGGCGGCCCCTGTGAAAGTACCTGTCCAGTAATACACGGGGCGATGAGTTATGAAATAGGTGGTCCGATTGAAATCCGCAACAGCTTCCGGTGTCAGGAAATCACCACCGTTTCGGAGAACGAAATCGCGCATTATCTGATTGGTGGCATCTTTCGCATCCTTGAAATACCTGCGCATTGTGTAAATGTTCGAGACGATTACCGAATACGATACGCTAGCCGACCGGCTGTCGGTCACCCTGATGACCGCGGAACCATTGTCCATGCCTACAACTTTTCCAGTGTTGTCGACCGTCGCTATCGTTGGGTGGACAGACTGATAAGAATAGGGGGGCGTACCCCCTTGTGGGGTCCGAACAGCGGTATTGCCAATAGAGTCTCGTCCTGTTGGTTGGCCGGCGGTTTTTATTGAAAGTCCGTTCAGTACCATGGTGCTGGTATCAATCGTCAATGCCAAAGCCACTATGACCACCCACGAGGACGACTCCAGTCCACCGCCATATAGCGCTCTAGCGGTAAATACATGAGAACCGGAGGCAAGTCCTGTCACCCCGACGCTCCAGGCACCGCTGGCATTGACGGTAGCGGTTGTTCTACGTATCGATCCGTCATAGATATCGATCTGTTGGTTCGCAGTGGCGGTACCGCTCAACGTCACAGTCGTGTCAGCCGTGGTACCACCGTCGGCGACGTTGCCTTTCGAGTCCCGCACATTCGTGATCACCGGGCGGGTGTCCGCTACGGTATGCACGGTATAAGTGCTCGCCGCAAACGTCACCGTCTCATTGGCATTGCCCCCGAACGCCACCTTCATTTCCAGCGTCAGCGTGCTGCCATCCTTCAAGGCCTGCAACCGGGCCAGGGTGATCGGCTGGCTGACACCGTTCAGGTTGCTTACCTGCACATTGCTGGCCACGGGGATCACCGTGGGGCTGTTGTTGGCCAGGGTGCCCCGGGCCTCCAGCCAGTAAAACTGCGTCGTGGCGATCAGCGGCCATGCCGCGACCGTCGCGGTTGCATCGGCCGTCAGCCTCGACACATCCAGCTCGGTGCCTTGTGCCTGGGTGATCGCCGGGGTGGGCAGGGCGTTCTGCGGTATCGACGACACTCCCAGGTTCAACGTTTGTGACGTACCGACCGGCACATTGGCACGGAACACCACGCACACCACTTCAATCGTCTTGCCCACGCTGGCCGCGAGCACCTCCCGCGGCACGGCCATCTGCACCTGGCCTGCAGTGGTCACCAGCCCGTAGGGGATGCTCGGGTTGGTGCCGTCCGGGTAGCGCCATACTGCGGCGACCACATCCCCCAACGCCAGCCGCGAGTCGCTCAAGACCACCGTCGCGGTATTTTCGGTGTTGCTGGTGCCGGGCCGGATAGGGCTCAAGGGGTTGGCCACGCTGCCCGTGGCATCCGTCACCACAGGCACTGGCCAGGGTTGTGCGCCCGCGTCGCCGATATTCAAGTTCAATACCCGCGAGCTGCCGAAGGGCACGCCGTTGCGGCGCACGTCGTACCACACCTCTACCAGGCCGCCGGCATTGCCCAGCACGAACGGGTCCTTGGCGATGATCACCGACAAGTCGCCCGTGGCCGGGAAGCTGCTGCTCGGGTTGGTGCTGGCATCAGGGTTGCCGTGCCAGTGCACGGTGACCTGGTCGCCGGGCAGCAGTACACCATTGGCCTTTACCACCACTTGCAGGGTGGTGCCCACCTGGCCCGGGTCGACATTGCCATCGGCAAACACGGGAATGGTCTCGGGCGCGGGCAGGGTGTTGACCTGGCCACTGACGTTTAATTCGAGGACTTGCGAGCGGTATTCCTGGTCTTGGGCAACCACCGTGTAGCTGACCCGCAGTGAACCACCGGCCAGGGTGGTGGCGTAGATTTTCTCGATCAGGAAGCTGACCGGGCGGCCGACCTGGGCGGGTTGCTGGATCGGCACGGTCTGGGTCTGATAGACGCTGCCGCCACTGGCCGTGGTGCCTTCCCAGATCAGGGTCACGCTCTGGCCCACGGCCATGAAGCTGTAGGCGGGCACCAGCACTTCCTGGTGGGTGCCAGTGATCAAGTCCGGGTTGTAGGTGTCACCGCTGACGCCGGCCAGGGTCGGTTTGGCCAGTTCCACGGGTTGGCCGACCAGGCTGACGCTGGCGCGTGCCGAGCGCCCGGGGGTGCCGTTGCGCACACCGTCGTAATAGACGGTGGCGGTGCTGCCCACCAGGGCGGCGGCCTGAATATGGGGTACCCACAGGGTCAGCCGGGTGCTGGCCTGGGTGATTGAAAAGGGCAGGGTGTAGGTCAGCCGTGGCCCCAGCACCGGCTGGCCGGTCCAGGTCAGGGTGCCGGTGGAGGGAACGTCCATGTTGCCGTTGACCGGGATCTGGATGGCGACGTCGCCACCGGCCAGTTCGTCCACGTCCAGCACGTCGAAGTCATCGGCGTCACGCACCGTGGGCACATGCAGCGCCCCGGCCGATTCGACGTCGGTGCGCTGGGTTTCGCTGAACAGCGACCAGTTCTTCACGGTGTCGCGAATGTCGTAGGTGATCGCCAGGTTCAGGCCTGGGTTGTTCCTGATGATTTCGGCACTGATCACCACGCTCAGGGCGCCGCTGCCAGTGGCTTCTTCCTGGCTGACGGTCCGGGTCACCGGTACACCGCTCCAGTAGACGGTGATCACGTCGTCGGCGGCAATGTTCTCGTAACGCGCAATACCCACGGTCAGGGGCCCGCCGGTGGCGGGGAGCGACTCGGGGATGCCCGTGAGGGGGCTGAGGTTTTCGTTGATGTACGGCGTGTTCGGGTTCGGGTCGGGGTTGCCGGGCACAGTGCGTTTGACCAGGAAGGGTGCGTGCTCGATGGAGGCCCGCTCACCGCTGCCCACCAGGCCGATGTGGTGGTAGTGCACGCGGGTGACGCCTTCGGGAATGTCGGCGGGCAGGACGCGGAAGTTGGTCTGGGTCAGTTCGTGATCATCGGCACTGATGACCTGGGTGCCCACCGCAACGTCATTCCAGTACAGGTCCAGGCGGTCGCCGACGCCCCAGTCCAGTTGCACGATGACCTGCACCAGCACGGGTACCGTGGGGTCGTGCAGGTCATGCTTGTTCAGGCCGTTGTGCACCAGCACATCGGGAATGATGGGCGGGGGCAGGGTGGGCGGGAAGCCGTCGTGGCGGGCATGGTCAGCCCGCAGTTGCTCGGTGAGTATCGTGCGGCGAACTGCTTGGCTCAGGGTGGTCATGGGGTCAGGCCTCCGGAAGGGAGGCTTGACTCTATGCCCAGTCGCTGAGGGCGTAACCTGTCAGAACTTACAGGTGCTTGCGCTCAGAAGTTGACGCGCGCGCCCAGGCTGAGGCCCCAGGGCTGTTCGATATTGCGGCCTTTGATGTAGTCGAAGTCCCCGTACAACTGGGTATTTTTCGACACCTGCGCCGCTACCCCCACCCCCAGCTCACCCCGTGTGCCTGACAGGTTGTTGCTGAACCGGTTGGCGTTGACCCGTGCCTGGTTGCCACTGGCGAACTCATGGGCCACCGCGGCCTTCAGGGTGGGTTCAAAGGTGCTGCCATTGCCCAGGGTGTAGGTGCGGCCGAATTGGCTGCCGACCTTGCCGAGCAATGAGTCGGTATTGCTCCCCTGGGCCCTCATGCCGTTGTCCAGGGAGTAGTTCTTGCCTTGAACCCGCAGGACCGAGCCTTGGGCGAAGGGGGTGGCGAACAGCCCTGTGCCCAGGTCCAGGCGCCGGCCTGCTTCAAAGGTGGCGCCCAGGCCGAGGTTCGAATAGTCACCTTTGGCCTGGCTACCATCGCTCATGCGCACGTTGGCCTTGTTTTCGAAGCGGTTGGCCTTGAGCATAGCGTCCATGTAGTAGCCGTCATCGCCCAGCCAGGTCCCGTACAGCCCGGCGTGATAGCTGTCGATGGTGCCTTTGGTGCCACCCTGCATGTCCAGGTCCGAGTTGCTGTAGCCGGCCATCACCCCGAACGCGGCCTGGCCGTTGGCGATGGCGACGGGGGCGTCGGCGCCCAATGTCAGGCCGCGCTGCTGTTGCTGGTAGCCCACGCCGGCGCTACTGGAGATGTCCTGGCGGCTGCCGTAGGCTCGCGACCACAACCCGGTGGTGGCGGTACCCATGCGTAACTCTCCCATGCGGCTGCGCAATGTGGTGCTTTCGCCGTACCAGACGGTGGGCGCGGCATTGAACAGGGCCAGTACCGAGCGCGTGCCTGGCGTGACCACTTCGCCCGGGCGTTGTACCAGGAACCAGTCATCGCCTTGCTTTTGCAGGTCGTAGACGAACGTGCCCAGGTCGACCTGGCCGCCCACCGCCCCGAATTGTGCATCGCCGCCACCGGTATGGACCACGGCGAGTGGGTCTTTGCCCTTGGCGACATCGGCCCCCGTGTTCTGGATAGCGAGCAAGTGGCTACCGGTGGCTTCACCACCGATCACCAGTTTGTCACCTTGGCCAGCGGCCAGGTCCGTACCCAGGCCGAAGATGCCATTGCCCGACAGGCTTTCCAGCGATAGTTGGTGAAAGATGCCGTCACCGCCGCCCAGGTTCACGCGGCCGTTGTTCAGGGTCAGGGCTTGCACACTGGAGTCCTTGTCCAGGGTCCAGGCCGCACCGCTATCGATGTTCAACCGTTCGACGCCGTTGATCGCGCCGTAAAGGCTGGCATTGTCACGCAGGGTGACGGCGGTGTGGGCACCCTCGGCCACCTGGATATCACCTGCCAGCGCGCTGTTGGCGACGTTGAAGTCGACCGTGCCCCCCAGCTCCACTTCCAGAATGACACCGTTGCCACCCACCAGTGTCGACTGGTTGTTGACGCTGATCTTCACGTCCGCGGGCCGATTGTCGATATAGGAGGACACCTTGATGGCGCTGCCGGTCTTGCCCTCCACGTGGGAGCCGTCCAGCACCAGCGATGATTTGCGGCCGTCATCGCCATTGAACCTGTCCGGACTGATCGTAACCCCGTGGCGGTCACCCACCAGGCGGCTGCCATCTGTCACGGTGGCATTGCCATTTACCATGATCAGCCCCGCGCCGCCGCCCAGAAACCCGCCCTGGCCGTCGTCGTTGCCGACCACGGAGGTGTTGGACAGCAATACATGCCCGCCGCCTGCCACGTTCACGCCCCTGCCCACGCCGGTGATGGTACTGTCGAACACCTGGGCAGTGCTGCCCTGGTTCACATTCAAGCCCGTGCCGCCACTGCTGAGCGTGCTGCCACGCACGGTAGCCGTCGAGTTGCCCAGGTACAGCCCTGGGTTGGCTACGCCGCTGACCGTGGCATTGTTCAGGTTCACGGTGGAACCCATGCTGCGGATATCGTCCGTGGAGCCCCCTACGACGTTCAGGCTAGCCCCGTCGGCAAGTGACCAGGATTCGATGGGGGCCGTGCCGGTGACGGTCGCGGACGCATCAGGGCCCTCCAGTGACCGTGCGCTGACCTGTTCGACACCTTGCCACATGAATACCGAAAGCATGGCCAGTGGTACTGGCTTTCTACTCAATATATTAATCAAGGTTATTATCTCTTTCGCTGTGCGAACCATATGAAGGGCTTCTGGCAGCCCTGGTTGAAGTCGCGCAGCTTAAGAGTGTTTCAGTCTCACGGTTGTAGGAAAAATCCTATCCATTTGAAGGAAACGTCTTTACGGGATCAATGACCCACTTTGCGTTACCAGGCATATCGAACGCCTACACTAACGCCCCAGGGCTCTCGGATATTGCGCCCGTCGCTGTAGTCGAAGTCTGCATGAACTTGTAAGGCTGAAGAGACCTGGGCAATGATGCCGCTACCCAGTTCCACTCTTCCCCCGGAAAGATCATTATTGAACGCATTGGTATTGTTGATGGTGACGCGGTTGGTCCTGGCGAATTCCTGAGCGGCCGCCACTTTGAAGTAAGGCTGCAGGGTGCCGCCGCCGTCCAGGTTGAACGTGCGGCCCACGTGGGTGCCCACCTTGCCCAGCAATGAGTTGGCATGGTTGCTGTCGGCGTCCATGCCGTTGTCCAGGTCCAGGCTCTTGCCCGGTACCCACAGGGCCGAAAACTGAGCGTAGGGTTCGATGAACCACTTGGCGGGCAGGCTTATGTGCTTGCCTACCTCCACTGACCCCCCCACCCCGTGGCTGGTGTAGTTGCCATTGGCGTGCACGCCGTCGCTCATCACGACGTTGGCGCGGTTTTCAAAACGGTTGGCCTTCACCAGGGCATCTACGTAATAACCGCTGTCGCTCAGCCACGTGCTGTACAGCCCCATGTAGTAGCTGTTCACGCTGCTGTCGGGGCCGGCGGCCAGGTCCAGGCTGGAGTGGCTATAGCCGGCCACCACGCCTACCAGCCAACGACCGTCGGCGGCCGGCAAGGGGGTGTCTATCCCGAAGCTGACGCCATTCTGTTGCTGCTGGTAGGCCACCCCACCGCCTGCGGAAAGGTCATATTTGTTGCTGTAGGCGCGCACCCACGGGCCGCTGGTGCCATTGCCCAGCCGCAGTTCGCCCATGCGGCTGCGCAGCGTCGTGGTTTCGCCGTACCACACGGTTGGCGCGGCGTTGAACAGCCCCAGCACCGCCCGTGCGCTGGGGCTGACGATGGGGGTTCCACCGCCTTCCTCGCCACCGCCACCTTCCTCGCCACCGCCACCTTCCTCGCCACCACCGTTTTCTCCCCCGGTGGTGCGTTGCACCAACACCCAGTTCGCACCTTCATGGGCCAGGTCGTAGGTGTAGGTGCCCGCGTCGACCTGACCACCCAGCACGGCGAATTGAGCAGAACCGGTGGGGCTGTTGACCAGCACCAGGCCCGAGTCGCCGGCCTTCGGTTCGGCACCGGTGTTGGCGACCGCCAAGGTGTGGCTGCCGCTCGCTTCGCCGGTGATCACCAGCTTGTCGCCCTGCAACTGGGCAATATCGGTATTGAGTGCAAAGGTACCGGAGCCGGACAGGCTGCCCAGCGTCAGGGTGTTGAACGCGCCTACCTGCCCGTTCAGGTTCACCCGGCTGTTGTCGATGGTCAGGCTGTTGAGGTTGGCGCTCTGGGTCAGGTTCCAGACCGAGTTGCCGGCCAGGCTCAATTCGCTGACATCAGTCAGTTGGCCTGTCAGGGTTGACGCGTTTTGCAGGGTGACATCGGCCGTGGCGCCGGTGGCCGTGACGTTGCCGGTCATGGTGCTGTTGTCCAGCAGCAGGCTGGTTGTAGCGCCGCTGGAAGCATTCAGTGAGCCGTTCAGTTGGCTACCGTCACGCAGCGTTGTGTTGATGGTCGCCCCGCTGGCGTTGATGTCGCCCGTCATGCTGCTGTTGTCCAGCAGAAGCGTGGCGGTCGCACTGTCGGTGGCATTCACCGAGCCCACGAGGCTGCTGGCGTCTTGCAGCGTCGTGGTGACGGTGGCGCCGGTGGCGGTGATGGCGCCGATCATGGTGCTGCTGTCCAGCAGCAGGCTGGCGGTCGTATCGGCGTCGGCATTGACCGCGCCGATGATGCTGCTGCCGTTCTGCGCGGTGGTGCTGACCGTGGCGCCGGTGGCGTTGGTATCACCGGTCAGGGTGCTATGGTCCAGGGCCAGGGTGGTGGTGGACGAAGCTGCGGCATTCAGGGCGCCGGTCATGGCGCTGCCGTTGGCCAGTGTCGCATTCACCGTGGCCCCTGTGGCGTTGGTGATACCCCCGGTCAAGGTACTGGCATCGGCATTCAGCGTCGCGCTGGAGTTGGCCGAGGTTTCCAGGGCTATGCCGTTGCCACCGATCACCTCAGCGCCATTGCGTAGGGTGATATCGGCGACGGGAATGCGGTTAGCTCGTGTTTGCACCAGCAGCAGCCCGCTGCCGCTGGTGCCTTGCAGCGTCGAGTTGTCGACGATCAAGGTGCCCAGCAAGCCAGGCGTGCCGGTACTGGGGACGTCTGCCGTGAACACGGCGCCGTTGGTCGCCCCTACCACCCTGCTGCCCTGGCTCAAGGTGGCCGTGCCGGATACCAGGGCCACCCCGACACCGTTGCTGAAGATCGCCGAGGTGCTATTGCCGCTGGCGTTGACCTGGCTGTTGATCACGGTCACCTGCCCACCGAAGTTAAGGTTCAGGCCGCGGCTGCTGGCATTGACGGTGCTGTCGATCAGGGTACCGGTGGCTTGCGTACCTACGGTGACCCCAACGCTGGTGGTGCTGGTGAGGGTGCTATTGGCGACCGCTGCCGTGGCGCCGGCGCCTGTAGCCACCAGGGCGGCCGCGGCTCCTGGTGCCGCGGTTACGGTGGCGCCATCGAGGCTCACCGTCGAAGCGTTGGCGCTGATCTGCAGGGTCTGCCCGCCTGGGTTGACGACCAGGCTCGCGGCATTGGTCAAGGTCCAGAAATCGGGGGCATCGCCGGGGTTGACGGTAGCGCTGGCGGGGCCGGCTAACGTACCGGCGGTACTGTACCCGGAGCTCACCGCCATGGAGTAAGCAAGGATCATCAATGCAGTGCGGCGACGGCGTTGAATTGTTTTTTTCATACCGGCGGCCCTCGTCCGGAAGTTGGGTTGTGGGGTTGCACTGCCGATAACATATAGTTCAGGTTTTGCGTGTAGTGTTATTTGTATTTTGCCTTGGTTTGAATATTAATTATCACGCGGTTTTTGAATCGGGTAACTGTTAGATTTGACAGGTGTCGGTGCGGGGGGATGTTTGTTAGCGTATTTGAGGTCGAGGATTTGAACGTTGGTCGCTTGAACTAACCGTCAAATGCTCTGTGCGCCTGCTGCCCATCGAAAATAAATTCTTGTACGGCAGCTTTAATGTTCCTTAACGCTGGAGATCTACCCATGGGACACTTCAGAAGTATTCCGCTTGCTCGTCCGCTTCGCCCCTATAAAGGCAAGGGGCTATCGCTGTTTGGCGCGCCAGTGGCACCCAATGCGCCCCCCTTGCTCGCCCCCAGCGTGCCCGATGCCGTGGAGGCGCCCGGTTATCCGCGTTACATCGTGGATAACTCCAAAGGCCAGGCGTCTGCGCCGTTGCCCATCGAGATTCCCTGGAACGAAGACTTTCTGCCCGCCTTTGGCACCTTTCCCGGCGATACCGTCCAGTTGATGTTGGATGGCAGGGAAACTGGCGAAGTGCACACCATTACCCAGGAAGAGGCTGACCTCGCAGCCCCGTTCACGCTCATGCTGCCCCTTTCGCCTGGTGATGAATTTGATCAGGATAACCAAGCCTACCGACTGCAATATCAAGTCTATTGGTCTGTGGGGGAGGCCGACGGGGTCAGTGAGACCTCGTCTATCTACATCGACCGTGTCGCCCCAGGCGGTGAACTGAATGGCCAGATTGTACTGCCGTCCGTGGGCGAAGATCGGGTGGTGTCTGCCGGCCAGTTGGACAGCCAGCGGCGGCTGGTGGGACGTGTACCCAGTTACACGGGTGAGTGGCAGGGGGACACCATCACGCCTTACATTTACAAGGGTGGTCTTTATACCGACTTGACGGAGTCCTCTGTTCAGTTGCCCCCGGGCGCGGTGCCTTCGGTCGTCAATCTCTACTACCCGGAGGCGGCATTGATTGCCGCAGGGGATGGTGTTGCTCTACTGGGTTACAAGGTGAAAGACCTGGCGGGTAATGTGTCGGTTTATTCCGAAGGCACCGGCGTCGTCCTGTTGCTGGCCGATGTGCCCCAGCCGGGTGAGCTCTCCGCCCCGTTGGTACCCTTGTTCAGCGACGATGGCATCATCAATGAGGCGGATGCGCGCAATCTCGAGGTGTTGATCCCGTCTTATCCCCATGCCGCTCTGAACGACTACATCCAGCTCTTTTGGGGAAACACGTCTGTTGGTGGCGGAACCATTGGGGGTATCACCGAGGACCCGATCAAAACGTTCAGCGTTTCGTATGTGACCGTGCGCGATTACGCGGTTAACCCCTATCGGGTCGCCGTTACGTATCAGGTTATCCGGTCAGGGGCTTCGCTTGGGACTTCTCCTCCTTTGGAGGTGTTAGTCAATACGGAGTTGCCGGGTGGGCCCGACCCTGACCCGACCACCCCGGAGCACGGCAACCTGGCCCTTCCAAGTGCCAGAGGTGAAGGTAGCGGTGACCTGAACGTGATCACCGCGAGCCAGTATGGTAAGGATGCACAAATTACCGTGCCGTGGTCTGCTGCCACCAGTGACCCGGCTGTCAACTTCGCGGTCGGTGACCGTGTCACGGTGCGATGGGGCAGCATTGCCCTGCCATCCCCGGCGTACAGCATCAGTAATGCGGACGTTACCGCCCGCTTGCCGCTGAACTTCACCCTGACTGGGGCGCAGATGATTCAGGAAGGGGCGGGTACCATCCCCTTGACTTATGAGGTTGCCCGGCGTTTTCCGGCTGCCGGGGGAAATCCTGAGCACATCAATACGGCGTACTCCGATGTGCAGGATGTGATAGTGGTCGGCACGGACGAACTGCCGGGTGGGGGGGCGGAACTGCCTCCCGGGAACTGGGTCCGACTTAACAACAACGGCGCACTGAACTTTGAAAACACCCGCAATGGTGCGCGTTATCGCATCAGCCTGACCTACATCAACGCGGCGGCAGGGGACGTGTTGAACCTTTACTTCCAGGGTTACCAACGTACCAGTTCCACGATCACGCTTCCCAACACCTATTATGAAGCCAATCATACAGTGGGGCAGAGTGACATGGGCAACACCTGGTACGACTTCCTTGTGCCCGAGTCCATGTTCACCACTGTGAACTTCCCGGGGGCGGTCAATAACGTACAGGTGAAATACGACGCCACAAACCGTGCAGGTATGGAAAACTCGGCTACCAGCCTGACGCTGATCGACTTGCGCGGTAGCTTGGCGCAGACCCCCGATGCCTCGTCCACTGGCAGTTCGTCGACGGTTGGCAGCGCAACCGGGCAGAGCGCAAGGTCGCCGTACCGTTCGCTGACTGCATCAGTGCCCGACCGTAACGCGGCGATACTCGCCGCGTTCACCACGCAACTGGAGAATGGTGAATAAGGACGTACGCGCAATAGGGTGAAACGGGCGGATGCACGAGCTGCATCCGCCCTTTTTTCTGCCCGGATCGACCATGCATATGCCGCCGCCCACCTCGCTGCTCGGCCGAGGGTAGCCTGAGGGCCGCACCTGTCAGAACCCGTATTCCAACCCCACACCCGCGTACCAGGAAAGGCCCGGCGCCGCTTCGTAGTAGCGCTTGTTGCTGTCGCCCACGATCACCGAACCCACGTATCGCCGGTCCAGCAGGTTGTCCAGCCGCAGGGTTTCATGGAAGGTCCAGTGGTCTACCTGCTGCTCGAAGCGCGTGCGCCAGTTGAACACGGCGTAGGCGGGAGCGGCCTTGTCCTGGTTGGTGTCTTCCACATAGACCTTGCTGCGGTACATGCCTTCCAGGGCAGTGCTCGCCCAGCTGCGCGGCTGCCATTTCAGCTCGCCAAACAGAGTGTCCTTCGGCACGCCGGGCAGGTAGTTGCCCTTGTCCACTTGCTTGGCCGTGGCGCCGTTGCCGCTGACGAAGTCGCTGTCGTAGGTGGCTTTCAGGTGCGTGTAGGCGATCTGAGTGCTCCAGGTTTCGCTCAGTTGGCTGTCCAGCGAGATTTCCAGGCCGCGGCGCAGGGTGCGGCCGGCGTTCTGGTAGCTGGTGCGGCCATCGGTGGAGTCGACGACCACCAGCTCATCGTCGGTGGTGATCTGGAACAGTGCCGCGTTGATACGGGTACCCTCGCCCACTCTGGCTTTCAGGCCTATCTCATACTGTTTGCTCTCGGACGGCTTGAGGCCGAAGTTGAAGCCTTCGGCTGCGCCCGGGGCGTAGGCCATTTCCGCCTGTGTGGGGGTTTCGAAGCCTTTGCCGACGCTGACATACCCGTGCAGGTTGTCGTTGAAGGCATACATCACGCTGAGCGACGGGGTGTTCTGCTGGTAGTCCTTGCTGCCGCTGGCGTCGCCGTTGCTCAGGAACTGGTCATGCACCTCCATGCGCATGGTGCTGTGGCGCAGGCCGGCTTGCAGGGTCCAGTCGCCTAGCGCCCAGTTGGCCTGGATGAAGGGGTCGAGGCTGGTGGCAGTGTCTGTTTCATCGCGGCCCAGGGCGCCTTTCACGCCAAGGTTACTGCCGACGTAGTTCTGATAGCCCTGGCGGTCATCCTGGCTGCGGTCGTAGTCGAGGCCAGCAATCACCTTCAAGTCCCCGGGTGCACTGAGGATCGGCTGTACCCAGTGCAGACTGCCGCCGTAGAAGGTACGGTCGAAGTTGACCACGCCGCCGCCGCGGGTATCGGCGGCCGACCCTTTGGGAATCGACAAATACTGAATCACGCTGCGCGTCCCGTAGTACGTGGTGGCCTGCAGCGTCGCATCGCCGAAATAGCGTTCGTAGTTCACCCCTGCCTGCTGGTGGTCGATGCTCTTGCGCGTGTTGTAGGTCAGTGCACTGGTGGCCACCGAGCGGGGGTCGGCCTTGTAGGCATCCCAGGTCTGGCCCAGCGGATCCTGGGTGCCATTCTGTTCCAGGCTGCTGTAGATCAGCGCCAGCTTGCTGTCTTCATCGGGCTTGAGGTTCAGCTTGGCGAAGGTGGTGTCACGGCGCGCGGCACTGTGGTCGCGGTAGCCGTCGGTGTCCATGCGCGAGGCGTCCAGCACGAAGCCGGTGTCTTGATCGATGCCGCCCTCAGCGTAGACGTGGTTCTTGCTCATGCCGTCGCTGCCCATGACTGTCTCCGCGCCCACTTTCGGCGCGCCCTGGCCGTCGCGGGAAAACATCTGGATAACGCCGCCGGCGTTGCTACCGTACATGGTTGCCGCCGGTCCCCGCAGCACCTCGATGCGCTCGGCGGTGTCGAGGTTGAACGTGGCGGCCTGGCCCTGGCCATCCGGCGTGCTGGCCGGGATACCGTCGGCGATCAGCTTCAGCCCGCGCACCCCGAAGGCCGAGCGCGCGCCGAAGCCGCGGGAGGAAATCTGCAGGTCCTGAGCATAGTTCTGGCGGTTCTGGACTACCAGGCCAGGCACCCGTTGCAGCACTTCGGAGGCGTTGATGCCCAATTGCCCGTCGTGAATCTGCTCCTGGCTGACACTGCTCACCGAGTACGGCAGGTCAAAGCTGCTGCTTTCGCTACGGGCACCGCTGACCACGACCGAATCCAGCACGACCTCGGGCGTGTCCGCCTGGGCCATGGGGCTGGCCAGCAGCAGGCCGGTGAGCAGGCTGCGACGGTGCAGGAAGGGCGGGGTAGAGGGCATGGCAGTGATCCGGGGTGGTAGAGATATGAAAGCGGGCAAGTCTATCAAGGGTTGAGTGCGCGTCGCCTCTTTCCCGAGCTTCGCCCGGCCTGCGTCCTGCGTCACCTCGCCCCCATATGCAGCCCCCCGCCCGAATGCGCTATAATCCCGCGCTTTAGCTGCCCACCGCCCCCGAGGCCCCGGCGCACATATTCCGTTTAAAGAGGCTAGACCCTTGGCATTGACGATTCTTGGCCTGTCCGGCGCCCTTAGCCATGATCCTTCCGCGGCCCTGTACATCGACGGCAAGCTGATCGCGGCCGCCGAAGAAGAGCGCTTCGTTCGCGATAAACATGCAAAGAACCGCATGCCCTACGAATCGGCGAAGTTCTGCCTGGAACAGGCCGGCATCAAGCCTTCGGACGTTGACGTGGTGGCGATTCCCTTCGCCCCCATCAGCCTGTTCGGCAAGGCCCGCTGGCACTATGCCAAGCGCTATTGGTACGCCCCGGATCGCGCCCTCGATGCGCTGTTGATGGGTAACCGCCGCTACAAGCGCTACCGCAACAAGATCGTCTGGTGCCTGGAGCAACTGGGCTTCGACCCGAAAAAGATCAAGATCGAGCCGGTGGAACACCACCTGGCTCACGCTTCCAGTGCCTACCACTGCTCGGGCTTCAAGGAAAAAACCGCGATCCTGGGTATCGACGGCAAGGGCGAGTACGCCACCACGTTCTTCGGCTACGGCGAAAACGGCAAGATCCACAAGATCAAGGAGTTCTTCGACCCGGATTCGCTGGGCGGCCTGTACGGCGCGATCACCGAGTTTCTGGGCTTCGAGATGCTCGACGGCGAGTTCAAGGTCATGGGCATGGCACCGTATGGCGACGCCAGCAAGTATGACTTCTCGCGCCTGGCCAGCTTCGAGAACGGCGAGCTGGTGATCAACACCGACTACGCCAACGTCATTGGCCTGCGCCGTTATAAAGAGAAAGGCAAAGGTTTCTACTTCTCGCCCAAGCTGATCGAATGGCTGGGCCCGAAACGTGAAGGCGACATCGCCGACGAGCCGTACATTCACTACGCGGCCAGCATGCAGGCGCTGTTCGAGAAGCTGGCGCTGCAGATGATCGACTACTACCTGGGCGACGTGCTCAAGGAAAGCGGCAAGCTGGCGTTCGCCGGTGGCTGTGCCCTGAACGTCAAGCTGAACCAGAAGATCATCGCGCGCAACGACGTGAAGGAACTGTTCGTGCAGCCTGCGTCGGGCGATGCCGGTACCGCGGTCGGTGCCGCGGCGTATGTATCTCACGCCCGTGGCGTGCCGGTCGAGAAGATGGAGCACGTCTACCTCGGCCCCTCGTACAGCAACGAAGACGTGATCGCCGCCTGTGCGCGCCACCCGAGCAAGCCGGTGTTCCGCAAGCTGGAAAACATGCCCCAGAGCATCGCCAGGATCATGGTCGACGGCAACCCGGTGGCCTGGTTCCAGGGCCGCATGGAGTTCGGCCCGCGCGCGCTGGGTGGTCGTTCGATCATTGGCTGCCCGAGCGTCGAAGGCGTGGCTGACCGAATCAACCACCAGATCAAGTTCCGCGAGCGCTGGAGGCCTTTCTGCCCGTCGATGCTCGACACCGTGGCCCCGCAGATGATCAAGATCGATCACCCGGCCCCCTTCATGACCTTCACCTTCGAAGTGTCCGAAGAGTGGAAGACCCGCGTGCCGGAAGTGGTGCACGAGGACGGTACGTCTCGCGCCCAGGTGCTCAAGCGCGAATACAACCCGCGCTACTACGACATGATGAAGGCGCTCGAGGACCTGACCGGCAATGGCGTGTCGCTGAACACCTCGCTCAACCGCCGTGGCGAGCCGATGATCTGCTCGCCTACCGACGCCCTGAACATGTTCTTCGGTTCCGATCTGCAATACCTGATCATGGAAGACATCCTGGTGGTCAAAGACGGCGCGAACGCTTATGACACGCTCGGCTGAGCGCCATGTGCTGCAGTTCTGCCACGGCTATGACGGGCCGTTCCTGGACTGCGCGCGGCAATACGCCAGCCTCTTCGCCGGTACCGGCTATCGTGTGACCACGGTCTTCCTGACCGGGGTCGCCGACCCGCAGGTGGCGGCCGGCTGTGCGTCCGATGAAGTGCTGTTCATGGAGTACGGCTCCAAGGCCATTCGTGGCCTGAAGCTGGGTGCCATCCGTGACCTGCGCAAGATCGCCGCCAGCCGCGATTTCAGTTTCTGCATCGCCCACCGTTTCAAACCCATCTACATCAGCTTGCTGGCTACCGACCTGCCGGTGATCGGCGTGCACCACGCCTTCGGAGACTACGAGCGCCGCTCTCGCAAGCTGTTCGCCCACCTGTTCCGCAAGCGCCTGAGCCTGCTGGGGGTGTCGGACGCGGTGCGCGACGACATGCGCCGTTGCCTGCCCAAGTGGCCGACGGGGCGTATCCGTACCCTGTATAACCGCATCGACGTGGCGGCCCTGCAGGCCAGCCAGTTGCCCGCCGAGCCAGCGCGCCAGGCGCTCAAGCTCGAGGCCGATGCCTGGGTGGTCGGCAACGTCGGCCGCCTGCACCCCGACAAGGACCAGGCAACCCTGCTGCGTGGTTTCGCCCAGGCGCTGCCGGCATTGCCAGCCAATGCGCTGCTGGCGATCATGGGGTCGGGCCGGCTGGAACAAGACCTCAAGGAACTGGCCACAGAACTGGGCATCAGCGAGCGGGTACGCTTCCTGGGCCAGGTGGCCGAGGCACGGCGCTACTTTCGCGCCTTCGATGTATTTGCCCTGAGCTCCGACAACGAGCCGTTCGGCATGGTGCTGCTGGAGGCCATGGCCGCTGGTGTGCCCTTGCTGGCCACGGCTTGTGGGGGGGCCAAGGAGGTGGTGGAGGGCGTGGGCATCCTGTTCCCCTTCGGCGATGCCGAGCACCTGGCCCAGGCCCTGGTGCACGTGTCCACGCTGGATGCCGAGCAGCGCCAGGCCTGTGCCGAACTGATGGCGCAGCGCCTGGGCGAGCGGTTTTCGGATCGGGCCGTCAGCGAGACTTTCTGGCGCCTGCCGCAAGTCACCGATATTACCGCGGAGGCTTGATGCTCAACCGTTTTCAGGGCTGGCGCGAACGCGGCTGGTCACTCATCGATGCTGCCACCTATGCACAGGCCTGGCAGCGTTTTGGCGGTAGCGTGGCTACCCACCCGCTGGTAGTGGAGCGCCTGGCCGACCTGGCGGGTATTCCCGTGCGCTACCTTGGTTGGGAGCAAGATGGCCAGCTCACGGCTGCCATTCCCACCTGGGGTCGCTGCGTGGCCCTGTCCAAGGACGTGCTCAAGCGTGCCGGCAAGAAAGGCCTGTTCGACCTGGGCAATGCCGAGCTGATTCTTCCCGCCGCCGCGGATGCTCAGGCGCCTTTGCGCCATGCCGTGCGTTACCTGTCGGAACTGAACCAGGGGCGTTTCGCCAACCTCAAGCCCCAGGCCGAAGCGCTCGCCATGGCACGCACCCCGGAAGACCTGTCGAAGAAATTCCGCTACAACCAGCGTCGCGAATTGCGGCTATTGGAAGAGGCGGGCGGGGCAGTGCGCCCGGTCAGCGATTTCAGCAGCAGCGAACTGGCGGCAATCTACTGCGACCTGTTCCAACGCCGCTGGGAGTTTCCTGCTACCGGTGCCGAGCGCATGGCTGAAGTGGTCGAACTGCTTCGTGAGCTGCTGATCGGTTCGGTGCTGTTTCTCAACGATGCCCCCATCGCCATCCAGTTGGTGTACCGCGTCGAGGCCCCGCAATGGGTCAGCGTCGAGTACATCAATGGCGGCGTCGACCCGCAGACGCGAGCGTTCAGCCCCGGCAGCGTGCTCAGCTTCCTCAATACCCAGGCAGCGTGGGAAGATGCCCGCTCCCTTGGCAAGGCACTACGGTTTTCCTTCGGTCGCGCCGACCGAGAGTACAAGGACCGCTGGTGCAACCCCGTGCCGGTATTCCAGATTTGAGCCGAAAACAGCAGCTTCTCAAACGTCATCGCCGTAACAAGCGCCTGGCCCTGTTGGCCGGGCTGGTGGTATTGGTACTTCTGGGCGTACTGGTGAAGTGGTGGCTGGCGCCGCTGCTGGCTGTGCTGGCCTGGGTGGCCCACGAGGCCTGGTTCGCCGACCACCTGTTCTACGCGCCAGGCGACGATTACCAGTACAACTTCGGTACCGATGCTCTACAGCCCGGCGTGACCCTGGCCGACGGTCGCTTGCGCTTGGCTGATGAGCTGGTGCTGACCGGCGGCGAGACACTGGTGCTTGCGGTGCACGTCAAAGCGGGCTGGCTGGGGCGTTTCATCGACCCCCAAGTGCAGATAAGCGGTGCTGGCCAAGTGGATTACCAGGCGTTCGAGCGCGGCGTGGGCGGGGTGCGTTATCTGAACCTGAGCAGTTTCAGCGCCGCCCTGGCGGCGGGCGACCTGCAATTGCGTGGGCGCCACTGCCGACTGGCGGGCGAACCGCGGCTGTGGCTATGGCGCCACCCCGAGCTGCGCAACCGCCGGGTGATGGTCATCGCCCCCCATGCCGACGACGCCGAACTCGCCGCCTTCGGGCTGTACAGCCAGGCCGATAGCTGGATCGTCACCTTGACCGCCGGCGAGATCGAAGCCGAACATTACCAGGCCATGGGCCTGCCTCCGGCCGAGGCCTCGCGGTTGAAAGGCCGCCTGCGTGCGTGGGACAGCATTGCCGTGCCCGCGTGGGCCGGCGTGCCACAGGAACGGTGCGTGCAACTGGGCTATTTCTGCCTGCAGTTACCCGCCATGCAAGCGGCGCCGGACCAGGCCATTGGCTCGCGTGAAGCCGACCTGGCCGATACCCGCCTGTTTCGCCAGTACAACAGCGTCACGCTGCCTGGCGACGCCGATGGTGTGCCGAGCTGGAACAACCTGCTGGCTGACCTGCGGGCCGTGCTGGAACTGGCGCGCCCCGAGGTGCTGGTGATGCCGCACCCAGCCATCGACCCACACCCCGACCACATCTGTTCACAGGCGGCGGTGGTGGAAGCCCTGGAAGGGTTGTCCTGGCAGCCGGAAGTGATACTGGGCTACGCCAACCACTTGCACGACAACGATCGCTGGCCTATGGGCGATGCCCACGCGGGCGTCAGCCTGCCGCCGTTTTTTGATGCCTCGCAGGTCATGGTGCCGTGCTGCCTGGAACTGGCACCCGCCACCCAGGTCGATAAGGCCATGGCGTTGGGCATGATGCATGACCTGCAGCCCCGCCCGCCGTTCAAGCGCCGCCTGCGCCGCTGGTTTCAGCAGTGCCTGGCGGCAAGACGCTGGCCGCCCTATGGCGAGAATGAATTCATGCGCAAGGCTGTGCGCCGCCATGAGCTGTTTTGGATCGGTTCGCCGTCGCGGAGTAAAGAATGAAGGTGCTGTTCCTGGTACAAAAAGAGCAGCGGGTGATTCTTGATCGCCTTTATCAGGCCGTGGCCGAGCACTGCGAGTGCGACCTGCGCTGGCTGGACAGCGCCGACCAGCGCGACCTGCGTGGCTATTTCCGTCGCGAAGTGGATGCCAGCCAATACGACCGCATTCTGTTCTTCCTGCGTTTCAAGCAGGAAATCCGCCAGGTGGCCTTCATTCGCAGCGTGCCGAACCTGGTGATCCTGGAGCACGACGCCTACCAGAATTACATCGACTGCAAATACACCGGCAAATTCAGCCGTCATTACCGCAGTATTCCTTGGGTGCGGGTGATCAGCTCCGGTTTCCAGGTGACCGAGCGGTTGCGTCAGGAAGACGTGGATGCGGTATTCGTCGCCAAGGGGTACGACCAGACCCTGCTGCGGGACCTGGGAGTGGAGCGGGACATCGAGCTGGCCTTCGTCGGCAGCACCAACAGTGTCGCCTACAGTGGCCGCAAGGTGCTGCTGGACGAATTGGGGGCACGTGAAAACCTGCTGGTCACGCGTACCAAGTCCGGTGAGGACTACCTCAATACCCTCAACCGCATACGCTTCTTCGTCGGTGCCGATGTCGGCATGGGCGAGTACATGATCAAGAACTTCGAGGCCATGGCCTGCGGGTGCGTGTTGCTGGCGTGGGATCAGGGCGACGTGGAGAACCGGGCGCTGGGCTTCGTGGACATGCACAACCTGGTGCTCTACCGCAGCGTGGAGCAGTTGCAGGAAAAGCTCGCCGTACTGCGCGCCGACCCCGAGCTTGCGCAGCGCATCGCCCGTAACGGCCAGCAGCTTGTGCAAAGCCAGTACAGCTTCGCGCGAATCGGTGAACAGATCGTCGAGGCCATGCGCCCCGCGCTGCGCCCGGCGGCGCTCAAGGGCGGCCTGGGCGAGTGGTGGTTGCGGCTGCGTCGAGCCTTGGCTGGCTAGTTTCATTTGAACAAACGGGCCTGGCCGTGCAGATTTACGCGTCCCGCCTTTTTCCCGCCCCAGCCTGTATGGCTAAAGGATTCGAGAATACGGATGTCTACCCTTGTACCTTCGCTGCCGGTCAACCGGCGTGTCAGTGAGTTTCTGATTCAGTACGTGCTACCCCTGGGCTGGGTCGTGCTGCTGACTGGCCTGTTCTGGGTGGGCAACCGCTCCGCGGTGCATACCCTGTTCTATGTACTGCTGGCATTGCCTACCCTGGTCGCCCTGGTACTGCGCCCCCGCTTGCTCAAGCCGCTGGTGAGCAACAGCCTGTTCATCGCCTTCCTGCTTTTCAGCGTCTACATTTTCATCAGCCAGTTCTGGGCAACGGGCATCGACGGTTTCGACGATGGCTACAAGCGTCCCTTTTATCTTGGCCTGCTGCTGTTCTCGGCCGGGTTGATGAACCATGTCGATGCTCCCCGCTTTATCCTCTGCACCCGCGCCGCAGCAGTGCTGGCGGCGGTGTTCGCGGCGGGTTCGGTGGTGTGGTTTCTGGTCACGCCGCGGCCCATCGATGGCCGCCTGACCGGCTATGGGGCGCTGGAAAACCCGTTGTTGACCGCCCATGTGCTGGGCGCATTCGCCGCTTACTGGCTCGCGAGCTGGATACTGGCGCCGCGCATGCTCGATGCGCTGTCATTGCTATGCCTGGCCGCGCTGGGCGTGGCTATCCTGGCCACCGGTTCGCGCACGCCCATGGTCGGGCTGGGCGCGGCCGTGCTGTGGCTGCTGGTCGTCGGTAACCGCCGCCGTGCGCTATTGCTGGTCGGCCTGGTGGCGGCACTGGTGGTAGTGCTGCTGCTGGTTGACCCCGCGCAGATTACCCAGCGTGGGGTGTCCTACCGCCCATCCATCTGGATTGACTCCCTGCACCAGATCAGCCTCAAGCCCCTTCTGGGCTACGGGTATGGGACCTCCATGACGGTGAGCATCCCGGAGTTGCCAGGCGTCACCTTCTCCGACCCGCATAATATCGAGTTGGGCGTGCTGTATTCAGCCGGTATTGTCGGCCTGGTGCTATGGCTGGGGCTTTATGCGACCGCGGCGCGCTGGTGCTGGCAACTGCGTCGTGACCCGCTGATGATCATCGCCAGCACCTGGCTGATCTACGGGTTCGCCGCCGGCCTTACCGAAGGCAATGCGTTCTTCTCGCGGCCCAAGGAACACTGGTTCCTGATCTGGATTCCAATGGCCATGGTATATGGCCGTGCACTGGCATTGCGCCTGCAGGCGCGTTAGCCGCGCAGGCCATCAATGGTGCTGGGGGCGTGGTGACAGTAGCCTGAACAGACCGCGCACGGTCTTGCGGTTCCAGTGGCGAAGCGGAATCTGCTTGAGGGTTTCGCGCGCCAGCGGCTTGTTGTTCTTGGCGAACTTGAGGAACATCGAGTTGCGAAAACGCATGCACACCTGTTCATAGTCCGGGTGGTCGCTGAACTGCGCATAGGTGCGCAGTACATTGTCGATCATGAACCGGCCATTCTTGAAGGTGTTGGTGGGGTGGTCGCGATACTGTGCCAGGACTTCGCCCAACACGTCGATGTAATAGCCGGCACGCAGAATGGCCAGGGTGATGTAGATGTCTTCCAGCCGAATGTCGGGGTTGAAGCCGCCTACCTGTTGCAGCGCCTCGCGGCGGAACATCAGGGTGGCCGCGCTGGGGCCCGGCTTGCGGCCCAGGAACAGGTCATCGAATTCCAGGCGCCGGAATGGCAGGTTGCGGTGGCGCTGTTCGCGGGCGCCCATCACCTGGCCGAAGTGGTCGATGGTTTCGACATTGGCTGAACAGGCACCTACTTCCGGCTTGTCGGCCATGTAGCTGACCTGGGTGGCGATGCGGTGGGGCAGCATGATGTCATCGGAGCCGAACGGCACGATCAGCGAGCCGCGGGCGCGGGCTATGCCAGCATTGAGGGTGCGCGACAACCCCTGGTTTTCCTGGACCTGAAGGTCGAAGCCATGGCGGGCCTGCAATTGGCGAAGCAGGGCGACACTGTCGTCCCTGGAGCCATCGTCGATGACCAGCAGCTCTATGTGGGGATAGGTCTGGTTCAGCACGCTCGCGATACTGGCCTCCACGTAGGCCGCGTGGTTGTAGCACGCGATAAGGACTGTCACTAGCGGCTGGTCATTGGTGCGTGCAGTCATAGAGTGGCCTTGAGCAGAATTCTCGCGCAAACGGGCGACAGAGTCAGTTGAACGAGTGTCGCTGACATCAACCTGGGTGGCTGTCGTCGATTGAAAAGGGGCGTTCACAGGCCGAGCCCACCACTGCAATGATCTTGCCATGGGATGAAGGCGAATGCACCCCCGCCTGGCAGGTCAGACCAGGCGCTGGGCCAGTTGTTCACTGTTCCATTTTCGCGGGGCATGACGGGCGTAGGCTTCGAGGAACGGCACCCCGCCTTCCTGCAACAGCCACTGGCGGTCTTCGTCATAGCGCAGCATGTGCTGGAAGTTGCGCAGGCACAGGCTCTTGCGCAGTGCCCAGGGGTAGGTGCGCAGGTCCGCGATGTCGATCAGGCCCAGGTCGTTCTGCGGGGTCATCACCACGTTGCCCAGGTGCAGGGAGCGGAAGTACACGCCTCGCTCATGCAACTGCGCCACGAAACGGGCGAACTGGGTCAACAGGGCGCGGGGTGGCGGCACGTCGGCGGTGATCAGTTGGCGCAGGGTCTGGCCGGGCAGGGGGGCATAATGCACCACGTCCCGTTCTATCTCCGCAACCCGGTAAATGCCCAAGATGCGCGGGCAAGGGATGCCGCGCTTGCTCAGCGCCTGGGTGTTGCTGGCGAACCGTCGAGCGTAGGGGAACAGCGCTGCCGAAGTGATCACGCGCTTGCGGCGAAACAGCTTGATGAAGTTGCCGTTGGGCAGCAGCAAGACTTTCTCGCCGTGGCCGTCGGCCTCGATGACCCGGGCACCCTGGCGAAGGACCTGATAGTCCGCGTAGTCGAGTTTTTGCATGCCGGCCCCCTGAAAATAGCCGGCTATCATACCCTAGCTGGCCCCCATACGCTTAACCGGCCGCCCCTGTGGTAGTATTTCCGTTCTCTTGTACGTGCAGATTTTTATGAGTCATTCAGAAAAAGCCGAACCGTCCAGCCTCAAGGTCTACTTCCGCCTGCTGTCCTACATGCGGCCGTACGTGGGCATTTTTGCCTTGAGCATCGTAGGCTTCCTCATCTTTGCCTCCACGCAGCCGATGCTGGGCTACATCCTCAAGTATTTCGTCGACGGCCTGACCAACCCCAATGCCTCGCTGTTCCCCACCGTGCCTTACCTGCGCGACCTGCGGCTGCTGCAGGCGGTGCCGCTGCTGATCATTCTGATCGCGGCCTGGCAGGGGCTGGGGTCGTACCTGGGCAACTACTTCCTGGCCAAGGTTTCCCTGGGCCTGGTGCAAGACCTGCGCCTTCAGTTGTTCAACAACCTGCTCACCCTGCCCAACCGCTATTTCGACCAGAACAATTCCGGGCGCCTGATCTCGCGCATCACCTTCAACGTGACCATGGTCACGGGCGCGGCCACCGACGCCATCAAGGTGGTGATCCGCGAAGGCATGACCGTGGTGTTCCTGTTCGGCTCGCTGTTGCTGATGAACTGGCGCCTTACCCTGGTGATGGTCGCCATCCTGCCGCTGATCGCCGTCATGGTGCGTACCGCCAGCAGCAAATTCCGCAAGCAGAGCAAGAAAATCCAGGTGGCCATGGGCGATGTGACCCATGTTGCTTCCGAAACCATTCAGGGCTACCGCGTGGTGCGCAGCTTCGGCGGCGAGACGTTCGAGCGCGAGCGGTTCTTCAAGGCCAGCCAGAGCAACACCGACAAGCAACTGCGCATGACCCGCACCGGCTCCATCTACACGCCCATGCTGCAGCTGGTGATCTACACCGCCATGGCCGTGCTGATGTTTCTGGTGCTGCTGCTGCGCGGTGATGCTTCGCCCGGTGACATGATCGCCTACATCACCCTGGCCGGCCTGTTGCCCAAGCCGATCCGTCAGCTGTCGGAAGTCAGTTCCACCATCCAGAAAGGTGTCGCCGGTGCCGAGAGTATCTTCGAGCAGTTGGATGAAGAGCCGGAAGTGGACACCGGCACCGTCGAGCGCGAGCGCGTCAGTGGCCGCCTGGAAGTGCGCAACCTGAGCTTCACCTATCCCGACACCGAGCGGCGTGTGCTGGACAACATCAGTTTCACCGTCGAGCCGGGGCAGATGGTGGCGCTGGTGGGCCGTTCGGGCAGTGGCAAGTCGACCCTGGCCAGCCTGATCTCGCGCATCACCTTCAACGTGACCATGGTCACGGGCGCGGCCACCGACGCCATCAAGGTGGTGATCCGCGAAGGCATGACCGTGGTGTTCCTGTTCGGCTCGCTGTTGCTGATGAACTGGCGCCTTACCCTGGTGATGGTCGCCATCCTGCCGCTGATCGCCGTCATGGTGCGTACCGCCAGCAGCAAATTCCGCAAGCAGAGCAAGAAAATCCAGGTAGCCATGGGCGATGTGACCCATGTTGCTTCCGAAACCATTCAGGGCTACCGCGTGGTGCGCAGCTTCGGCGGCGAGACGTTCGAGCGCGAGCGGTTCTTCAAGGCCAGCCAGAGCAACACCGACAAGCAACTGCGCATGACCCGCACCGGCTCCATCTACACGCCCATGCTGCAGCTGGTGATCTACACCGCCATGGCCGTGCTGATGTTCCTGGTGCTGCTGCTGCGCGGTGATGCTTCGCCCGGTGACATGATCGCCTACATCACCCTGGCCGGCCTGTTGCCCAAGCCGATCCGTCAGCTGTCGGAAGTCAGTTCCACCATCCAGAAAGGTGTCGCCGGTGCCGAGAGTATCTTCGAGCAGTTGGATGAAGAGCCGGAAGTGGACACCGGCACCGTCGAGCGCGAGCGCGTCAGTGGCCGCCTGGAAGTGCGCAACCTGAGCTTCACCTATCCCGACACCGAGCGGCGTGTGCTGGACAACATCAGTTTCACCGTCGAGCCGGGGCAGATGGTGGCGCTGGTGGGCCGTTCGGGCAGTGGCAAGTCGACCCTGGCCAGCCTGATCCCGCGCTTCTACCACCATACTGATGGCGAGATTCTGATCGATGGCGTCGAGGTCGAGGACTTCAAACTGATCAACCTGCGCCGCCATATCGCCCAGGTGACCCAGCACGTGACGCTGTTCAGCGACACCGTGGCCAACAACATCGCCTACGGCGACCTGGCTGGAGCGCCGCGGGCCGATATCGAGAAGGCCGCGGCCGATGCGTATGCCATGGACTTCGTCCAGCAGTTGCCCAATGGTTTCGATACCCAGGTAGGCGAGAACGGCGTGCTGCTGTCCGGTGGCCAGCGCCAGCGCCTGGCCATTGCCCGTGCGCTGCTCAAGAACGCCCCCTTGCTGATTCTGGACGAGGCCACCTCGGCGCTGGACACTGAGTCGGAGCGGCATATCCAGGCGGCATTGGACCAGGTCATGAAAGGCCGTACCACCCTGGTTATCGCCCACCGCCTGTCGACCATCGAGAAGGCCGACCTTATTCTGGTGATGGACCAGGGCCAGATCGTCGAGCGCGGCACCCACGACCAGTTGCTGGCGCGCAACGGCTTCTATGCCAAGCTGCATGCCATGGGGCTGGATGAGCCGGTGGCGGCCGACATCACCTGACGGCCACATGTAGTCAGGTCTTTACGTTGGGGGCGGCCTTTGTGTCGCCCCCTTTACGTTGTTGACCAAAGGTAAATATATCTTCAGCCTCGCGTTGCTATTGTCGAGTCTCGCTGTCGCGGGTAGCCCACACGGGCCGCCGCACTCAAACGGGTACTGCAATGCTGCAACGTTTCGTCTGGAAGTTACTTCCCAAGTCCCAGAGGTCCTTTCTGCTGGGCCGCCTTTCGGTGGTTGACCGCCAGGCTGTCAACAAGTCCATGTCGGCCAGCCTGCGTTTTCCCGAGGCCTTCGCCCAGCGCGATTGCCTGTTCATACATGTGCCCAAGTGCGCGGGAAGCAGCGTGTGCACCGCCCTGTTCGACGGTTGGTACCCGGGCCATATCCCGTTGTACTGGTACGAACAGCAATTCCCTCGCCAGTTTGCCGCCAGCTTCAAGTTCGCCTTCGTGCGCGACCCGCTGGAACGGGCGTATTCGGCGTTCGCCTACCTGAAGGGCAACCCGCCCAACGACCGCGACCACACAGCTCACGCCATGGTCAACCGGTACACGGACTTCAACCAGTTCGTCAGCCACTGGCTGCATGCCGACAACCTGCACAAGCAGATTCATTTCGCCCCGCAAACCGATTTCCTCGTCGACTCACTGGGCCATATGGCCATGGACTTCATTGGTCGTCAGGAAAATATCGGCGATGACTTTGGCCAGTTGTGCGAACATTTCGGGGTTGAGCGCGACTTGCCACGGGTCAACCCGTCGCGCCAGCGCCTGCAAGCGCAGGCCCGGGACTTCTGTTCGGTTCGAACGCGGCGGTTGGTTCGCCGTGCCTACCAACGTGATTATGAGTTGCTCGGTTATGAATGAGACCCTGCCCGGCCTGGGAGAGGCACCACAGATCCAGCCTTGCGCCCCCAGCGTCCCGACCGCCGCGCGCGCCGCGATCAAGGGCCAGCAGCCACGCTGCATCTGGTTGACGGGACTGTCTGGCGCGGGCAAGTCGACGCTCGCCAATGCGCTGGAGATGCACCTGCATCGGCGCGGGTTGCACACGTTCCTGCTGGACGGCGACAACGTTCGTGGGGGGCTGTGCAAGGACCTGGGCATGGACGCGGCGGCTCGCAAGGAAAACATGCGTCGCATGGCCGAGGTGGCTCGGTTGATGGTCGAGGCCGGGTTGGTGGTGATCGTGGCGGCTATCTCGCCATTTCGCGCCGAGCGCGAAGCCGCCAGGGCATTGTTCGCCAAGGGCGAGTTCGTTTGCGTTTACGTGAGCACGCCTTTCGCCGCCTGTGCACGCCGCGACCCCAAAGGGCTTTACCGCAAAGCCCTGAGCGGCCAGCTCAAGGACTTCACCGGGCTGGACAGCCCCTACGAGGCGCCGTTGGACGCCGATTGCGAGATCGACACCGCGAGCCTGTCGGTGGAAGAGGCCACCCTGTTATTGCTCGATCATCTGCAGGTCGCCTGAGCGGGAAGCGGGTGCCCCTGCTGTGCTAATATCCCGCCCCTGTCTATTTGTATGTGGGTTGCCCATGAAGTTGTCCATGCCGCGATTCGATCAAGCCCCTGTTCTGGTGGTCGGCGATGTCATGCTCGACCGCTATTGGCATGGCGGTACCTCACGGATTTCTCCCGAGGCGCCTGTGCCGGTGGTCAAGGTCGAGCAGATCGAGGATCGCCCAGGTGGCGCGGCCAACGTTGCCCTTAACATCGCCGCGCTCGGCGCCCCGGCGTCGCTGGTGGGTGTCACTGGCCAGGACGAGGCGGCCGAAAGCCTCGCCAACAGCCTGCAGGCCGCCGGTGTGCGTGCCCATTTCCAGCGCATTGCCCACCAGCCGACCATCGTCAAGCTGCGGGTCATGAGCCGCCACCAGCAATTGCTGCGTATCGATTTCGAAGAGCCCTTCGCCACCGACCCGCTGGCGCTGGGTGCCGACGTGGATGAGTTGCTGGAGGGGATCAAGGTGCTGGTGCTGTCCGACTACGGCAAAGGCGCGTTGAAGAACCACCAGGCGTTGATCCAGGCCGCCCGGGCCAAGGGTATTCCGGTATTGGCCGACCCCAAGGGCAAGGACTTTTCCATCTACCGCGGCGCCAGCCTGATCACCCCGAACCTGAGCGAGTTCGAGACCATCGTCGGCGGTTGCGCCGATGAGTCGGAACTGGTGGCCAAGGGTGCCAAGCTCATGAGCGACCTGGAGCTGGGGGCGTTGCTGGTAACCCGTGGCGAGCACGGCATGACCTTGCTGCGCCCCGAGCACCCGGCGCTGCACCTGCCGGCCCGGGCGCGGGAAGTGTTCGACGTGACCGGTGCCGGCGACACGGTGATCTCCACCCTGGCCGCCGCCATCGCCGCTGGCGAGGAACTGCCCCACGCCGTGGCTCTCGCCAACCTGGCGGCTGGCATCGTGGTGGGCAAGCTGGGTACCGCGGCCATCAGCGCCCCGGAACTGCGCCGTGCCATCCAGCGCGAGGAAGGCTCGGAGCGTGGCGTGCTGGGCCTCGACCAGCTGCAACTGGCGATCGAGGATGCCCGTGCCCACAACGAGACGATCGTGTTCACCAACGGTTGCTTCGACATCCTCCACGCGGGCCATGTGACCTACCTGGAGCAAGCCCGTGCGCAGGGCGACCGCCTGATCGTGGCGGTCAACGATGATGCCTCGGTCAGTCGCCTCAAAGGCCCTGGCCGCCCGATCAACAGCGTTGACCGGCGCATGGCCGTGCTGGCGGGCCTTGGCGCGGTGGACTGGGTGATCAGCTTCGGCGAAGGCACTCCGGAAAACCTGCTGACCCATGTACGGCCTGATGTACTGGTCAAGGGCGGCGACTACTCGGTGGACCAGGTGGTGGGCGCTGATATCGTCAAGGCCTACGGCGGTACCGTGAAGGTGCTGGGGCTGGTGGAAAACAGCTCGACCACCGCCATCGTCGAGAAAATTCGCAGCAATTGAGCCTGCCCGAAGCATGGGGATCGGCCACAGGGTGCTCCCAGCGATTGAGGCCACCCCTGTGGGACCGGCCGCCACCTCGGGAAGCAGACGGCGCGGTATTGCAGGCATACCGCGGTGCGGCGTTCCCCAGCTTCGCCCGGTCCCCCAGGTAACGGCAGGGCGGCGAGGAGGCTATTTGTGCAGATTGCCCCGGGCCAGGCGCAGCAGTGCCCGGGCCTTGTGGGTGAGTTTGCGCAGGCCGGTGCGGGGTTTGCGCACTTCGGCCAGGCCCTGCTGGTTCAGCCAGTCCTTCCAGCGAATCCTTTCTTCACGCACCACCCAGCCCTCCTGCGGTGCGAAGCTCTCTGCCAGGCAGAGACCGCGGGTGCTGGCCGGGTGCAGCTGGCCTTTTTTCAGGGTGTAAAGCTCGGCGCAGGGCTTGCCTTCGTCCAGCGGCATCAGGTACAGGTCCGGCCTGCTGCGGTCCAGGCGGGCGACCAGTTGCTCTTTCTCCAGGCGCTCGTCCACATGGAAAAGGCTGAGGTTACGGGCTTCCTTGGGCAATTCCAGGCGCAGGTCATACACCAGTTGCAGCGACGCCGTGGGCAGGTGCACATAGGCGCGCGGGCGTTCAATCAGGTTCAGGCTGCCAGTGCGCACCGGCAGCGCCGCGCCGGACAGCGGGCGCAACCTGAACGGCAATTTTTCCCGATAGTGCAGCGCGCCGCTGTAGGGCGTGGGCAACCAGGTGTCATTGAAGCGGCCAATCAGCCAGCCTTCAGGGGTTTCCAGCAGGCACTCCTCGGCCACTTCCTGAATGGCAGTCAGCAGTGGCAGGTTCATTTCGTGGGCCGGCACGTAGCCGGAGATCAGCTTGAGCACCACGTCGCCCCGGTCCTGGCGGCGCTGGCGTACCAGAACCCAATAGTCGCGGTTTTGCCAGGTCAGGGTCAGGCGCACCGAAACCCCCAGGTTTGCCAGTTCCAGGGCGAAACGCTGGGGGTCGTCCACGCTCACCTGGCGACGGCGTTGCAAGGTTTGGGCGAAGTTCAGCGGCATGCCGACGCTCTGGTAACTCAAGCCTTCGGGCGTGGCTTCGACGAACAGTGGCAGGGTCTTGAAGTTGCTGGGGTTCTTTCTTATCAGGGTACGCGGCATGTCGGCTCCTTCTTGCGTCGGGGTCGGCCGCGTGGGCGGCTCCGTGTGTTTCAGCTCCCGCGAATGACAGCGGCTGCGGTGGCCACGTTATGGGCCAGGTGCAACGGGTTGATGGTACCGACAATAGCACTGGCCACCCCTGGGTGGGCAAACAGCAGCTCAAAACTGGCCCGCACCGGGTCGGTGCCCGGGCTCAGGCACGCGTGGCCGCTGGCCAGCGCCTTCTTCACCAGAATGCCCTTGCCGTGCGTGGCAGCGTAGTCCAGCACCGGGCGTTCGCCCTGTTCGTTGAGATTGTAGGTGACCATGGCGCAGTCGCCGCTTTCCAGCGCCTTCAGGCCGCCCGCCACGGTCTTGCCAGAAAAACCGAAGCCACGGATCTTGCCTTGCTCCTTCAAACGTACCAACGCCTCGTATACCCCCGTGTGTTCGAGGATGTGCAGGTCGTTGCCGTCTGAATGCACCAGCACCAGGTCGATGAAGTCGGTCTCCAGGCGCTGGAGGCTGCGCTCCACGGAAAAGCGCGTGTGCGTGGCACTGAAGTCAAAGTGCGATTGGCCGGCTTCGAACTCCTCGCCCACCTTGCTGACGATCACCCAGTCGTGGCGCTGGCCGCGCAGCAGCGGGCCCAGGCGTGTTTCGCTAGTGCCGTAGGCGGGCGCCGTGTCGATCAGGTTGATGCCCAGCTGACGGGCCTGGCCCAGCAGCTGGCGGGCTTGCTCATCATCGGGGATGGTGAAGCCGTTCGGGTACTTCACCCCTTGGTCGCGGCCCAGCTTGACGGTGCCCAGGCCCAGTGGCGAAACGCTCAGGCCGGTGCTGCCCAGTGGGCGATGCAGGTCGTGCAGGGTGGCGAGGGTCATGGCAGCAATTGCTCCCAGGGGGCCTGGCCCAGCGGGGGGCGTGGCAATGGAGGCAGGCTCGGGTGCTGGCCTGGCTTGATGCCGTCGCGGTCCAGGCTGGCGATCACGCGGTCGGAGAAATCCGGGGCCAGTGCCAGTTTGGTCGGCCAGCCCACCAGGAGCGCGCCCTGCTCGGCGAGGAACGCGTTATCGGGGCGAACCAGCCCCGACTGCGCCGGTTCTGCCCGGTCGACACGCAAGGTAGCCCACCGCACCTGGCTCAGGTCTACCCAGGGCAGCAATTGCCCCAGCTCATTGCGGGCCGTGGCGATCTGCTGTTCGGGCGTGCGGGCCACGCCGTCGGCCTCGGCAATGTCGCCGCCCAGGTACCACACCCACTGACCGTCGCGGGCCGGGTGGGTGGTGACCGTGATGCGTGGCTTGGTGCCGCCGCCCAGGCAGTGGGCGTACAGCGGCTTGAGCGTGGCGCCCTTGGCGATGACCATGTGCAGCGGCCGGCGTTGCATGGCCGGCTGGTCCACGCGCAGCTGTTGCAGCAGCGCTGCAGTACCGGCGCCCGCGCTCAATACCACCCGGCGGGCGCGGATCTCGCGGCCGTCGACGCGCAGGCCGGCCAGTTCACCGTTCTCCCGCAAGGGCTCTACGCTTTCGCCGGCCAGCAGGCCATCGCCGCCCAGTTGCGCCAGGCACTGGATGACACTGGGGGTGTCGACTACCAGCTCGGCCAGGCGGTAGACCTTGCCCTTGAATGCCTTGTCCTGCAGAGCAGGCGGCAGGTCGCTGCCTTTGACCTGGTCGACGCGCCCGCGCACCGCTTTGCTGGCAAAGAAGCTGGTGAGGTTGCCCGCCAGGGTGCCGGGGGACCACAGGTAGTGGGCCTGGGACAACACCTGCACGCCACTGAGGTCCAGCTCGCCGCTGCCGGCCAGCGCTTCACGCCAGCGCCGCGGCATGTCGGCGATGGCCTCGCTGGCACCGGTCAGGGCACCGTGCAGGGCGTACTTGGCGCCGCCATGGATGATGCCCTGGGACTTGAGGCTCTGCCCGCCCCCCAGGCTGGCATTTTCCACCAGCACGGTCGAATAACCCAGGCGCCGCAGGCGGGCGTTGAGCCACAGGCCGGCGACGCCAGCGCCGACAATCAGCACGTCAGTGGAAATAGCGGATGACATCGAGCAACCTCACAGGCGAAAACAGACCCGCAGTATACAGACTCAGTGCCCGGCGGTTTTCGAGAACAGCTGGATCACTACCACGCCCAGCAGGATCAAGGCCATGCCCGCCACGGCAGGCATGTCCAGCTTCTGGCCGTAGACGACCAGGGCGGCGATGCTCACCAGCACGATGCCCATGCCCGACCAGATGGCGTACGTGACGCCGACGGGAATGACCCGTACCACCAGAATCAGCATCCAGAACGCCACGGCATAGCCGCATATCACCAGGATCAGCGGCAGCGGGGTGCTCAGGCCTTTCACGGCTTTCATGCTGGTGGTGGCAATGACTTCGCAGCAGATGGCGAGTGCAAGATAGTAGTAGGCAATCATGTGCGAACCCTCTGAAGTTGCCTCGCATTCTAGTGGCTGGGCAGATGGGGTAAAGTGAATACCTATCGCTGGTGGAGATAGGTGGCCATGGCCCTTCGATGGAATCTGGAACAGATCGTGCTGTTCGTGCAGGTGGCCGAACAGCGCTCGTTTTCGGCGGTGGCCCGCCAGCAAGGGCGCGCTCAATCGGCGGTCAGCAGTGCCATTGCGTTGTTGGAGGAAGACCTGGGCGTGACCTTGTTCAACCGCAGCAGCGGGCGGCAGCCGCAGTTGACTGAAGCGGGGCGGGCGCTGCTGGAAGAGGGGCGGGAACTGCTGCGCCAGTGCGAGCGCTTGGACGGTCGCGCGTTGGCCCTCAACCGGGGCCAGGAAGCTCAATTGCGGGTGGCCCAGGATGAGGCCATGCCTTACCAGCCGGTGCTCGACAGCCTGGAGGACCTGGCCGGCACCTACCCGGCATTGGAAGTGCAGTTGGCCAGCGGCGCGCAGGGCGAGGTGGCGCGCAAACTGGTGGAGCGTCGTGCCGACCTGGGGCTGCTGTTTCACCATGAACACATGCCCGCGCAATTGGAGCGCCGGGCGTTGGGAAGCGTCGAGATGGTCACCGTGTGCGCGGTCAATCACCCCCTGGCCAGCGCCCGGCGGGTGAGCCGCCAGCACCTGGCCCGTCACCGACAACTACTGATCGCGCTGCAGACCAGCCAGTACGCTGGGGGTGACCCCATCAGCCCGCAGGTGTGGCGGGCTGACAGTTTCTACGCCATGGCCGAATTGCTGATGCGTGGCCTGGGCTGGGCCTGGCTGCCGCGCCATGTGGTGCAGTACCCGGCCTACCAGCAGCAGATGGTGGAACTGGCCAGCGAGTGGGTGCCCCCGGCGCTGGTGGTGGAACTGGTATGGCGCCGCGACGAGCCGCTGGGCCCCGCGGCCCGGCACCTGGCCGAGTGTTTCACCCGACACCTGCGGGCCATCGGCTAAGCCGTCGCTCGACGGTGCCGTAGCAGTGGACCTGGCCACGTCCGGGGCGCCGCGCAACGTCAGCCTTACCGAGTGCGACGCCGACGCGGCCGGGTCCGCTGCTACACGCCTTACTTTTCATGCAGAGCCTAGTAAACTCCGCAGCCATGAACAGAACCCTCTATACCTTGCTGTTTCACCTGGGGCTGCCGCTGGTGGCGTTGCGGTTATGGCTGCGCGCGCGCAAGGCGCCTGCCTACGCCAAGCGCATCGGCGAGCGCTTTGCCCGTAATCTGCCGCCCATGCGCACCGGCGGTATCTGGGTGCACGCGGTATCGGTGGGCGAAAGTATCGCCGCCGCGCCGATGATTCGCGAATTGCTGCTGCGCCACCCTCGGTTGCCCATCACCATCACATGCATGACGCCTACCGGTTCAGAGCGAATCCAGGCCCTGTTCGGCAACGAGCCGCGAGTGCAGCACTGTTATCTGCCCTACGACCTGCCTTGGGCGTCGGCACGGTTCCTCGATCATGTTCAGCCACGTCTGGCGGTGATCATGGAGACTGAACTATGGCCCAACCATATTCACCAATGCGCCGTGCGCGGTATCCCGGTGGCCTTGGCCAATGGGCGGCTGTCCGAACGGTCGGCCCGCGGCTATGGGCGTTTTGCCAGACTCACCGCGCCGATGTTGGCGGAAATGAGCCTGGTCGCCGTGCAGACCGAGACCGAGGCCGGGCGCTTCCGGCAGCTGGGGGCCAGGCCCGAATGCGTGCAGGTGACCGGTTCGATCAAGTTTGACCTCAAGGTGGACAGTCAGTTGCTGGCGCGCGCGGCCAGCCTGCGTGAAGAGTGGCAGGCCTCGGGCCGCCCGGTGTGGATCGCGGCCAGTACGCACGAGGGCGAAGACCCGGTCATTCTGGACGCCCACCGCCAGGTGCTGAGCAGCCACGCTGACGCCCTGCTGATTCTGGTACCACGCCACCCCGAGCGTTTCAACAGTGTGTTCGAGTTGAGCGTGCAGCAAGGTTTCACCAGCATGCGACGCTCCAGCGGCCAGCCCATTACCGCGCAACACCAGGTGCTGGTGGGCGATACCATGGGCGAGTTGCTGTTCCTCTACGCCTTGGCCGACAGTGCCTTCGTCGGCGGCAGCCTGGTGCCCAATGGCGGGCACAATCTGCTGGAGCCGGCGGCACTGGCCAAGCCGGTGCTCAGCGGCCCGCACCTGTTCAACTTTCTGGAAATCGCCGCCATGCTGCGTGAGGCCAATGCGCTGATCGAAGTCGATGACGCCGCGGCGTTGGCGGTAGCGGTGCGGCAGCTGATCGAGTTGCCACAGGACGCCCGACGCAGGGGGGCTGCGGGCTTGGCGGTGATGCACGCCAACCAGGGTGCCCTGGAGCGCCTGCTCACCGCATTGGGCACGTTGCTCAAGTAATACGGCCCCGTGAAAGCGCTGGCTTGCCAGCGAGCGTTGCGGCGAGCTCCCACCGCTCAGTGGGTAGGGCTTATTTCCTGGCGGGCTTGAGCAGGTCCTGCGCAGCCTTCGCGAGGTCTGGCGGCAGGAAGTCCTTGTCAGGGTTGTAGTCGGGCTTCAGCCAGCGCGCCAAGTCCTGCAGGTCTTGCGGGCTGAGGGTGCCTGCCGCCTGCTTGAGGCGCAGGTTGTCGAGGATGTAGTCGTAGCGGCTGTTGTTGTAGTCGCGTACCGAGGAATACAGCTGGCGCTGGGCGTCGAGTACGTCAACGATGTTGCGGGTGCCCACCTGGTAGCCAATCTCGGTGGCCTCCACGGCGCTCTGGTTGGAAATGATCGACTGCTTGCGGGCCTGCACCTGTTCTACATCGGTGTTCACCGCCCGGTGCAGGTTGCGGGTATTTTCCACCACCTGGCGGCGCAAGCCTTCGCGTTGCTGCTCGCTCTGGCTCAGGCGCTGGTAGGCCTCGCGTACCTGGGAACTGGTGAGGCCACCGCTGTACAGCGGAATGTTCACCTGCAGGCCGATGGTGCGCTGTTCCACATCGCCATGGTACTCCACCCCCGGGTAGGGGCTGGGGTTGCTGAAGCCCAGCAGGTCGTTGTCACCTTTCTGATACTTGGCCACCGCATCCACCGTAGGCGCATGGCCGGCCTTGCGCTGACGCAGGGTTTCCTCGGCGCTGGTCACCGCGTAGGCGCTGGCCTGCAGATTCAGGTTCTGCTGCGAGGCCGTTTCGACCCAGGTCTTGGCATCGTTCGGGCTGGGCGGCAGCACCGGCAGGGTGTGGACGATGCCCTGCACCGAGTTGTAGTCACGGTTGGTCAGTGTCACGAGGGCCTCGAAGGCATCGTCTACCTGGCGCTGGGCGAGGATGCGGTTCGCCCGCGCGGTGTCGTAGCTGGCCTGGGACGACAACACGTCGGTCTTGTCCGACAGGCCTACGTTGAAACGTTCGTTGGACTGGTCCAGCTGGCGCTTGAGGGCGTTCTCTTCGGCCTTGGTGGCCGCCAGGCTGTCCTGGGCGCGCAGTACGTTGAAGTAGTCCTCGGCGGTCTGCAAGATCAGGTTCTGCTCAGTGGCCGAAAGCTGCAAGGCCGCCTGCTCGTTTACCGCTTTGGCGGCCTTCAGCTGGAACCAGCGGTCGGCGCGAAAGATCGGCTGCGCGAGTGTGGCCTGGTACGAAGTGCCGCTACGGGAGGTGGTTTGCGCCGGCTCATCGAGCTGGGTGCGGACATCGGTGATGTCGCTGCCGGCCGACAGGTTGGGTAGCAATCCGGCGCGTGCCTGGGGCACCACTTCACTCTGGGCGGCGTAGTCGGCACGGGCAGCGGCCAGGTCGGCGTTGTTGTTCACCGCTTCCTGATAGACGCTGACCAGGTCGGTGCGGCTGGCCAGAGGGGCGATCTGCGCTGCCACGGCGTTGCACCCACTCGACACGGCAATGGCCAGTGCAATTTTGCGCAGCATGATTCAATCCTTGTCATTAATCGCAGTGCGAGTGTAGATGCCTGCGGGTGGCACAACAATCAGGCATTTACGCCATTTATCGCACATCCTCCCTCCAAGGCTTGGCGTTTTGCGCGCGGGGCGTCTAGACTGACGGCGTTCTTGTCGGGGTGCCTTGAGTGAAAGGCTGAGATCGGTTAATCCGGATCCCGTTGAACCTGATCAGGTTAGCGCCTGCGTAGGGAACAAGATTTCTCGTCCTCCCGGCGAGTCCTCTTGTGCTTCGTCCGGGAAAATCGTTCATTTCTTGAGCGGTTTGCGACGGTCCAAGCACAGCACCGCCCCAGGTGCAGTCCGTGCCTTTTCAGGTTCACTCCCGACATTCCACTGCTGGATGCTGTCTGGAGAGCCTGTGATGAGTAAACAAGAAAAAAACCTTGCCCACCTGAGCGAATCGGCCCAGGTCGACGCGCAATCGGTACAACCGTTCACCCGTTCGCAAAAAGTCTATGTGCAGGGCTCGCGCCCGGACATCCGCGTGCCCATGCGTGAAATCAGCCTGGACGTGACCCCCACCGACTTCGGCGGCGAGATCAATGCGCCGGTCACCGTCTATGACACCTCGGGGCCCTACACCGACCCCAACGTCACCATCGACGTACGCAAGGGCCTGGCCGATGTGCGCTCGGCCTGGATCGACGACCGTGGCGACACCGAACGCCTGGAAGGCCTGAGCTCGCATTTCGGCCAGCAGCGCCTGAACGATGCCGAATTGACCAAGCTGCGTTTTGCCCATGTGCGCAACCCGCGCCGGGCGAAGGCGGGCGCCAACGTCAGCCAGATGCACTACGCGCGTCAAGGCATCATCACCGCCGAGATGGAATACGTGGCCATCCGCGAGAACATGAAACTGGCCGAGGCTCGCGCCGCTGGTCTGCTCGATGAGCAGCACAAAGGCCACAGCTTCGGCGCCAGCATCCCCAAGGAAATCACCGCCGAGTTCGTGCGCGAGGAAATCGCCCGCGGCCGCGCCATCATTCCCGCCAATATCAACCACACCGAGCTGGAGCCGATGATCATCGGCCGCAACTTCCTGGTGAAGATCAACGGCAACATCGGCAACAGCGCTCTGGGGTCTTCCATCGAGGAAGAAGTGGCCAAGCTGACCTGGGGTATTCGCTGGGGCTCGGACACCGTCATGGACCTGTCCACGGGCAAGCACATCCATGAAACCCGCGAGTGGATCATCCGCAACTCGCCCGTGCCGATCGGTACCGTGCCGATCTACCAAGCGCTGGAGAAGGTCAACGGCGTGGCTGAAGACCTGACCTGGGAGCTGTTCCGCGACACCCTGATCGAACAGGCCGAGCAGGGCGTGGACTATTTCACCATCCACGCCGGTGTGTTGCTGCGTTATGTGCCGCTGACCGCCAAGCGGGTGACCGGCATCGTCAGCCGCGGCGGTTCGATCATGGCCAAGTGGTGCCTGGCGCACCATAAAGAGAACTTCCTCTACACCCACTTCGACGAAATCTGCGAAATCATGAAGGCCTACGACGTCAGCTTCTCGCTGGGCGACGGCCTGCGCCCCGGCTCCATCGCCGACGCCAACGACGAAGCCCAGTTCGGTGAACTGGAGACCCTGGGCGAGCTGACCAAGATCGCTTGGAAGCACGATGTGCAGTGCATGATCGAAGGCCCGGGCCATGTGCCCATGCAGTTGATCAAGGAAAACATGGACAAGCAGCTGGAATGCTGCGACGAGGCGCCGTTCTACACCCTGGGGCCGCTGACCACCGACATCGCCCCCGGTTACGACCACATCACTTCGGGCATCGGTGCGGCGATGATCGGCTGGTTCGGTTGCGCCATGCTCTGTTATGTCACGCCCAAGGAGCACCTGGGCTTGCCCAACAAGGATGACGTCAAGACCGGCATCATCACCTACAAGATCGCTGCCCATGCCGCCGATCTGGCCAAGGGGCACCCCGGCGCGCAGATCCGCGACAATGCCCTGAGCAAGGCGCGTTTCGAGTTCCGCTGGGAAGACCAGTTCAACCTGGGCCTGGACCCGGACACGGCGCGGGCCTTCCATGACGAAACACTGCCCAAGGACTCGGCCAAGGTCGCGCACTTCTGCTCCATGTGCGGGCCGAAGTTCTGCTCCATGAAGATCACCCAGGAAGTGCGTGAGTACGCCGCTAACCAGAAGATCGAGGCCGTGGATATTTCCATGGAGGAGGGCATGCGCGAGCAAGCCCAGCGGTTCAAGCAGGAAGGTAGCCAGCTGTACCAGAAGGTCTGATTCAGACGCGTGTAACCCTTGCAGGCGCTGGCACGCCAGCGCCTGCAGGTTCTTCAGACAACCCATGTCTCTTTCGAGATCCAAATTGAACACACCCAGCCATTACTCCCCGGACATCGCCGTCCCTTCCTCCCAGCGCGTATTCGGCGCCCGGGACCTGTTTTCCCTGTGGTTTTCCCTCGGTATCGGCCTGATGGTGCTGCAGACCGGCGCCTTGCTGGCGCCGGGCCTGGGCCTGTCCGGTTCGCTGCTGGCGATTGGGCTGGGCACCGCCGTTGGCGTGGTGCTGCTGGCCGCTGTCGGCGTGATCGGCAGCGATACCGGCCTGTCGTCCATGGCTGCCTTGCGCCTCAGCCTGGGCCAGTACGGCGCAGCACTGCCGGCGCTGCTCAACCTGCTGCAATTGGTGGGCTGGGGTGCCTTTGAAATCATCGTCATGCGCGATGCCGCCAGCCTGCTGGGCGCCCGCGCCTTCAGCGAAGGCAGCCTGCTGGCGAACCCCATGCTCTGGACCCTGGTGTTCGGTGCATTGGCGACCCTGCTGGCGGTCAGCGGGCCGTTGACCTTTGTGCGCAAGGTCTTGCGCAAATGGGGCATCTGGCTACTGCTGGCGGCTTGCCTGTGGCTGACCTGGAACCTGTTGGCCAAGGCTGACCTGGGCGCCTTGTGGGCCAAGGCCGGGGACGGCAGCATGACCTTCGCCGTGGGCTTTGACATTGCCATTGCCATGCCGCTGTCGTGGCTGCCGCTGATTGCCGACTACTCACGCTTCGGCCGTGCGGCCAAGGGTGTGTTCGGTGGCACCGTGCTGGGTTTCTTCGTGGGCAACCTCTGGCTGATGAGCCTGGGCGTGGCCTATACCCTGGCGTTTGCCCCCAGCGGCGAAACCAATGCCCTGCTGCTGGCCCTGGCAGGCGCCGGGCTGGGTATCCCGTTGCTGCTGATTCTGCTGGACGAGTCCGAGAATGCCTTCGCCGACATCCACTCGGCGGCGGTATCCACCGGCTTGCTGGTGCGCTTGAAAGTCGAGCACCTGGCCCTGGCCATCGGCGTCATCTGCACGCTGATCGCCTGCTTCGCGCCCCTGGCCCAGTACCAGAACTTTCTGCTGTTGATCGGCTCGGTGTTCGCGCCGCTGTTCGGCGTGGTGCTGGTCGACCACTTCATCCTGCGCAAGCGCAGCAGCCAGGTCCAGGCCGTGCCGCTGCGCTGGACCGCGCTGGTGGCCTGGGGGGGCGGCATCGCCACCTACCACGTGCTGGCCGACCTCTACCCCGAGGTGGGCGCTACCTTGCCGGCATTGCTGCTGGCCGGCGTGCTGCACGCGGTGCTGGCAGTCATCAGCCGCGGCCGGGAAACAGTTCCGGCCTGATCACGCCATTGAGGCGCAGGTAGTCGACCTTGATCTCCGGCTGGCCCAGGGCGTATGGCGCGATGGTGTCCACGTCATACTTGAGGATGACGCCACCGTAGGTCAGGGCGATGTGCGGCGTTTGCTTAAAAGGCCAGTCGTGGACGAACTTGGGGTCGCTGGCCAGGCCGCGGGTCGTTAGCCAGCCGCGGTGTGCTTCTTCGGCGGCTTTCCAGAAAGTCGCTTCCTGGCCTGGCAGCAGCATGTCCTGCAATGTCAGCACCTTATGCTGCTGGCGCGACCAGTTGATGAAACCACGTCCTGGCGTGCCGTGAGGCGTGCCGGTATCCAGGTAGCTGGACACTTCGATGATCACCAGGCCGTCATGCTGCTCGCGTACCTTCGATTGCAGGTAGCTGCCATAGCCCGTCGGCGCCTGGCCGAGGAAGGTGTTTTCGTAGGCCTTCAGCGAGGCAGGCAGCGGTGCATCGTTGCTGGTGCGGGTCAATTGCAGCAGGCGGCGCTCGATGATCGGGTCCAGGTCTGGCTCGTCGGGAAAGTGGATCACGTCCAGGTTCACCAGCGGGCAGTCCGGCGTGGTGCAGCCGGGCTTGGTGTGTTCCCAGGCATCACGCTTGGTTTGCAGCGCAGTGTGCATGTTCGGCTGGAACAGGCTCTGGCAGGCGCCCAGTGTCAGGGCCACGCAGGCCATGGCCGTGAATTTCAGAAGCGACATGGTGTTCCTTGAAGTTCAGGAAGGGGGTTGCGGGCAAATGCTGCCGTGCTTCGACTCTCGGCGCCGGCTTCAGTTCGCCACTAAGCTCAATAGTATCGGGCCAGGGGCTTGCCGCCTATCTTGCCGCTCGCGGATCGGTCTTGAAAGGGGCTGCAAACGGGCGACATCACAGTTAGGATGGCGCGAAGCTGCATGGATGATGACGAGGTTTTACATGACAGACAGGGCCCAGCCGACCAAGGTCGAGATACTCAAGCGCGAGAACTGCTACAAAGGTTTCTACCAGCTTGACCGCCTGCACCTGCGCCACGAACTGTTCGACGGCGGTACCAGCAAGGAGATGACCCGCGAAGTGTTCGTGCGTCATGACGCGGTGTGCGTGTTGCCCTACGACCCCAAGCGTGACGAAGTGGTGCTGCTGGAGCAGTTTCGCGTTGGCTCCATGCTCAAGACCGCCAACCCGTGGCTGGTGGAGATGGTTGCCGGTCTGATCGACAAGGCCGAGCAACCGGAAGAAGTTGCGCACCGCGAAGCCGAGGAGGAAGCTGGACTGACGTTGCAGGCGCTCTGGCCAATCACCAAATACTTCCCTTCGCCGGGTGGCAGCAACGAATTCGTGCACCTGTACCTGGGGCATTGCAGCAGCGAAGGCGTGGGCGGCCTGTTCGGCCTGAAAGAGGAAAACGAGGACATCCGCGTCACGGTCTGGGCATTCGAAGACGCCCTGCAAGCCGTGCGCGATGGCAAGATCATCAACGCGGCCACGATCATCGCCATTCAATGGCTGGCGCTGAACCGCGAGGAAGTCAGGGGGCTGTGGAAGTGAACCTGTTGCGCGAACGCTACCGCGTCGATCTGGTCGGCCTGCAGGCAGCCTGCGAGGCCAATTATGCTCGGCTGATGCGCCTGTTGCCGAACATGCGCCACGAGCAGCATTCGCGAAAAGTGGCCATGACCCAGGGCGAGCAGATGCTGGGTGTGCTCACTCTGGAAGTGGTGCTGGCCTGCCCCTATACCACCACCCTGCGCGTGCGTCAGGAACATAGCCTGCCGTGGCTGCCGGTGCCGCAGCTGGAAGTGCAGGTCTACCATGATGCGCGCATGGCCGAAGTGGTCAGCGCCGAGCATGCCCGGCGTTTTCGCAGCGTGTACCCGTACCCCAATGCCAGCATGCACCAGCCGGACGAGAAGGCTCAGTTGAACCTGTTCCTGGGGGAATGGTTGAGCCATTGCCTGGCGTGCGGGCATGAGTATGAGTATGTGCGCTGAGCCATGCCCTCACGTCAGCCTCTGGTTGCCTTCCGCGCCGTTTTGAAGGCCTTGAGGTCGGCCGCGGCGAACATCAGCTGGCGGCCTGCGGTCGAGAGCTCAACCTCGCGCAGCGAAGATTTTCATCCCCAGATGTGAGCCAAGTCCCCCATCAGGTTTGCCCCCCGCCCGCATCCCCACCATAATCCAGGCTGATCCCCGCCCAAGGAGACGGCCTTGCCGAGCGCACCTCTACCTACCGCCGATACACCTGTGCTGCTGGTGCAGATTTCCGACAGCCACCTGTTTGCCCAAGCGCACGGCACCCTGCTGGGCCTGAACACCGCTGACAGCCTGGCGCGCGTGGTGGAAAAGGTGTTGGCCGAGCAGCCGCACATAGACCTCGTAGTGGCCAGCGGCGACCTTTCCCAGGACGGTAGCGTGGAGTCGTACCGGCGTTTCGAGCAGCTCACCGCGCCAATCAACGCACCCAAGCGCTGGTTCGCCGGTAACCATGACGAACCGCTGCCTATGGAGCAGGCTGCCAAGGGCCAGGATTACCTGAACCCGGTGGTCGACCTGGGCAACTGGCGCATTACCCTGCTGGACTCTTCGGTTCCCGGCTCGGTCCCCGGCTACCTCGCCGACGACCAATTGCAGTTGCTGGCCCAGGCCCTCAGCGAGGCGCCGCAGCGCCATCACCTGATCTGCTTCCACCACCACCCGGTCTCCATAGACTGCAAATGGATGGAGCCCATCGGCCTGCGCAATCCCCATGCGCTGTTCGAGGTCCTCGACCGCTTCCCCCAGGCCCGCGCGGTGTTGTGGGGTCACATCCATCAGAACTTCGAGCGCGAGCGCAACGGCGTCCGCCTGATCGCTTCGCCATCTACCTGCATCCAGTTCAAGCCGGGCAGCGAGGATTTCGCCCTGGATGAGCTAGCGCCGGGGTATCGGTGGCTGCGGTTGCTGCCGGACGGCAGGATCGAGACTGAGGTTTCGCGGGTGGAGGGGTTTGAGTTCACGCCGGATATGGGGGCGGATGGTTATTGAGACTACAGCGGCGTCGTCTGCGCAAGTTTCTGCTGGGGCCGGCTTGCCATCACGTTTTGTGGCATCGATGCTCCTTGATTTGCTTCCTCCATGGCAATCCGACGCAACGGTAGCCGCCCTTTGTCGCCGAACATTTCAGTGGCATGGACTCGCAGACCAATGCCTGTTAGCTTTATCAAAAGGTAATACCTCGTGATAAGGGGGCATCGGTGGCCACTTCAATCAAGATTGATGATGATTTAAAGGACCGTATTCAGCATCTGGCTGCATTGCGTCAACGCACTGCCCATTGGCTGATGCGTGAAGCAATTACGGAATATGTTCAGCGCGAAGAAGCTCGGGAGAGCTTCAAGCAGGAAGCCCAGGAGTCTTGGGCAGCTTATCAGGAGACCGGTTTGCACCTTGATGGCGAACAGGTCAGCGCATGGCTGAAAACCTGGGCTGCAGATGAGAAGGCGGAGGCGCCTGAGTGCCACGACTGATTGTTACTCAACGGGCCGTTCAGGGGTTGGAGCGATGCCGCAAATTTTTACTGGAAAAGGGGATTCAAACAGCGGGGCGTGCGGCGCTGGCTATTGAACGGCAGTTTTCCCTGGTGCAGATGTCCCCTGTCATGGGGCGCCCATTTTCGTTGGATCCCGAGCTGCGCGAGCTGATCATTGAGTTTGGCGACTCGGGGTATGTCGCGCTGTATAGGTTCGAGCCGAAAGCCGATGCGGTTTACATCCTGGCGTTCCGGCATCAGAAGGAAGCAGGTTACTGACTTGCTGACTTCCCACTGTCAGTCCCCTCGCGCAAATATCGTTGCCAAACATCTCAACCTGCCTAATCCCCCCATCCCACGGTAAACTGGCGCTCTTTTGCTCGGGAGGTGTCGGCGTGACGGGTTCCATTCTCTATATACACGGGTTGAACAGCGCGCCGGCGTCTAAGAAGGCCAGCACCCTGGTCGAGGTCATGCAGCGCATGGGCCTGGAAGGGCAGTTGCGCGTGCCGGCGCTGCACCATCACCCGCGCCAGGCCATTGGCCAGCTAGAGGCGGCGATCGCCGAGCTGGGCGCTCCCTTGCTGGTGGGAAGCTCGCTGGGCGGCTACTATGCCACTCACTTGGCCGAGCGCCACGGGCTCAAGGCCCTGCTGATCAACCCGGTGGTCAACCCGCACCGCCTGTTCGACGGATTCCTGGGTACCCAGCAAAACCTGTATACCGGTGAGCGCTGGGAATTGACCCTGGACCACGTGGAGGCCCTCGGCGAGCTGGAAGTAGCGGCCCCGCAAGACCCCCAGCGCTATCAAGTGTGGCTGCAAACCGCCGATGAAACCCTGGATTACCGCCAGGCGGAGCGCTTCTACCGTGCCTGCGCGCTGCGCATCCAGGCCGGTGGCGACCATGGGTACCAAGGCTTTGGCGCGCAACTGCCGAGCTTGCTGAATTTCGCCGGGATCGAACCCGGGCTGTACCGCGGCATCGATTTTGCCCAGCTTTGAGCTGCTTATTTTTCATGAACGACTGACGACGAGAACCCATGGCCAATCCCAGCGCTAGCTCTTATAACGCAGACGCCATCGAAGTCCTCTCGGGCCTCGACCCGGTGCGCAAACGCCCGGGCATGTACACCGACACCACGCGGCCTAACCACCTGGCCCAGGAAGTCATCGACAACAGTGTCGACGAAGCGCTGGCTGGCCACGCCAAGTCGATCCAGGTCATCCTGCACGCCGACCACTCGCTGGAAGTGAGCGACGACGGCCGCGGCATGCCTGTGGATATCCACCCCGAAGAAGGCGTCAGCGGTGTCGAGCTGATCCTCACTAAGCTGCACGCGGGCGGCAAGTTCTCCAACAAGAACTACCAGTTCTCCGGCGGCCTGCACGGCGTGGGTATTTCCGTGGTCAACGCCCTGTCCAACCAGGTGCGGGTCAAGGTCAAGCGCGACGGCAACGAGTACCAGATGACTTTCGCCGATGGCTTCAAGGCCACGGACCTCGAGGTGATTGGTACCGTTGGCAAGCGCAACACCGGTACCAGCGTATATTTCGCCCCGGACCCCAAGTATTTCGATTCGCCGAAGTTCTCGGTCAGCCGCCTCAAGCACGTGCTCAAGGCCAAGGCCGTGCTGTGCCCCGGCCTGTCGGTCACCTTTGAAGACAAAGGCACTGGCGAGAAGGTGGAGTGGCATTACGAAGACGGTCTGCGCTCGTACCTGGTGGATGCCGTCACCGAATTCAGCCGCCTGCCTGACGAGCCGTTCTGCGGCAGCCTGGCGGGTAACAAGGAGGCGGTGGACTGGGCCCTGCTGTGGCTGCCCGAGGGCGGCGACAGTGTGCAGGAAAGCTACGTCAACCTGATCCCCACCGCCCAGGGCGGCACCCACGTCAATGGCTTGCGCCAGGGGCTGCTGGATGCGATGCGCGAGTTCTGCGAATTCCGCAACCTGCTGCCGCGTGGCCTGAAACTGGCACCGGAAGATATCTGGGAACGCATCGCCTTCGTCCTGTCGATGAAGATGCAGGACGCCCAGTTTTCCGGCCAGACCAAGGAACGCCTGTCGTCCCGTGAAGCGGCCGCTTTCGTTTCCGGGGTCGTCAAGGATGCCTTCAGCCTGTGGCTCAACGCCCACCCCGAGCTGGGCATGCAACTGGCCGAGCTGGCCATCAGCAACGCTGGCCGGCGCTTGAAGGCCAGCAAGAAGGTCGAGCGCAAACGCATCACCCAAGGCCCGGCGTTGCCAGGCAAGCTGGCCGACTGCGCCGGCCAGGACCCGATGCGTTCCGAGCTGTTCCTGGTGGAAGGTGACTCCGCCGGTGGCTCCGCCAAGCAGGCGCGGGACAAGGAATACCAGGCCATCCTGCCGCTGCGCGGCAAGATCCTCAACACCTGGGAAGTGGACGGCAGCGAAGTGCTGGCCAGCCAGGAAGTGCATAACATCGCCGTGGCGATTGGCGTCGACCCGGGCGCGGCGGACATGAGCCAGCTGCGCTACGGCAAGATCTGCATCCTTGCCGACGCCGACTCCGACGGCCTGCACATCGCCACGTTGCTGTGCGCGCTGTTCGTCCAGCATTTCCGCCCGTTGGTGGACGCCGGTCACGTCTACGTGGCCATGCCGCCGCTGTACCGTATCGACCTGGGCAAGGAAATCTACTATGCCCTGGACGAGGCCGAGCGCGACGGCATCCTCGACCGCCTGGTGGCCGAGAAGAAACGCGGCAAGCCGCAGGTCACCCGCTTCAAAGGCCTGGGCGAGATGAACCCGCCGCAGCTGCGCGAAACCACCATGGACCCCAACACCCGCCGCCTGGTGCAACTGACCCTGGACGACTTCGCCCAGACCTCGGAAATCATGGACATGCTGCTGGCCAAGAAACGTGCGGGCGACCGTAAGTCCTGGCTCGAGTCCAAGGGCAACCTGGCCGAGGTGCTGACCTGATGCGGGCTGCGTTGGCAGCCCTGCTGCTGACCTTTTTGCCGCTGCTGGCGCAGGCCGAGCCGGTCGAGCAACTGAAGCTGCTGGCCGAACACCCGGTGGACGGTATGGTGGGCGGCAACCTTTCGGGGTTGGCCCTGTGCGGGGACCGCCTGTGGACAGAGTCGGACCGCGATGACGGGCTGATCTACCGCCTGGATATCCGCGAGCGCGTGTGGAAAGCCGAGCACGTTGCGATCGATGTGCCGCCACCGCCTGCCGACACCGGCCTGCCGCTGATGCTGCGGGCCACGGCCCATGCGGCATCGGTGATCCGCGGCGGTATCCTTGATTTCGAAGGCATCACCTGCGATGGCGTGGGTAACCGCTACCTGGTCAGCGAAGGTTTCGCCGCCGTTCTGAAGGTGCCCGTGGAAGGCAAGCCGTTCTGGTTGAAGATAGACCCGGCGATTATCCGTGACGCCCATAACAAGGGCATGCTGCGCCGTTTCAACGCCATTTTCGAAGGCTTGACCATCAATGCCGCCGGCGATCACCTGTGGCTGGCCGCCGAACGTCAGAACCGTGGCCTGCTCTCCCTCTACAGGCAGCCAGGTGGTACCTGGGGTTGCCGAGGCGGCTGTATCCTGCTCAACGAAGGTGGTGAAGAAATGCAGCCGGCCCAGTTACCCGGTGCCCACGACGCCGCTCGCGACTTCTCGGACCTGGCGCTGTACAACGGCAAGCTGTACACCCTGGAGCGCAACATTTTCCAGATCTGCCGCCGCGACCTGCAAACCGGGCAGAAGGAACACTGCTGGTCGTTCGCCGACGAGGCGTTGATTCCCTCACGCCAGTACGCGCAGAAATATGGCCTGGCCGAGGCGCTGGTGGTGGACGCCACCGGCGCCTGGGTGGGCGTGGACAACAACGACTGGACCCGCGCCGATGGCGAAGTTCGGCCGATCGTCTGGCGGTTCGCCGCGCCCCAGGGCGGCTGGGATGTGGCGCCGTGAGCCAGCAGCCTGCGGGCAAGCGTGCCGGGCGGATCTTCATGATTCTGGCCTGGGCGGCCTTGCTGTTCCTGGCCACCCGCTATTTCGGCCACTTGCAGCAGCAGCGCGAGAACCCCAACCCGGTGGTCGCCAGTGAACATGGCCAGGGTTACATCGAAGTGCGCCTGGCCAGCAATGGCCAGGGGCACTTCGTGGCCAGCGGTGCGATCAACGGCATCGCCGTACAGTTTATGCTCGACACCGGCGCCACCGACGTGGCAGTGGGCAAATCGTTGGCCGAGCAGTTGAAACTGCCTTACGGCTACCCGATCACGGTGAATACGGCCAATGGCCAGGCCCAGGGCTTCCGCACGCGCCTGGCCAGCCTGCGATTGGGCGACATCGTCCTCAAGGACGTGCGTGCCGTGGCCATCCCGGACATGGATGGCGACCAGGTGCTGCTCGGCATGAGCGCCCTGAAACAACTCGAATTTTCCCAGCGCGGCGGCACCATGCTGCTGCGCCAGACTACACAATGATGAGGCCCGCATGAGCGACTCCCTTGATCTCAGCCTGGACGGCGTAGAACGCCGCTCGCTGGCTGACTTCACCGAACAGGCCTACCTCAACTACTCCATGTACGTGATCATGGACCGGGCGCTGCCGCACATCGGCGACGGCCTCAAGCCGGTCCAGCGTCGCATTGTCTATGCCATGAGTGAGTTGGGACTGGATGCCGATTCCAAGCACAAGAAGTCGGCCCGTACCGTGGGTGACGTGCTCGGCAAGTTCCACCCGCACGGCGACTCGGCCTGCTACGAAGCCATGGTGCTGATGGCGCAGCCGTTCAGCTACCGCTACACCCTGGTCGACGGCCAGGGTAACTGGGGTGCGCCTGACGATCCCAAGTCGTTCGCGGCCATGCGTTACACCGAGGCGCGGCTGTCGCGCTACTCCGAGGTGCTGCTCAGCGAGCTGGGCCAGGGCACCGCTGACTGGGTACCGAACTTCGACGGTACCCTGGACGAGCCGGCGGTACTGCCGGCGCGTCTGCCCAACATCCTGCTCAACGGTACCACCGGTATCGCCGTGGGCATGGCCACCGACGTACCACCGCACAACCTGCGGGAAGTGGCGACTGCCTGCGTGCGCTTGCTGGACGAGCCCAAGGCCACCGTCGAGCAGCTGTGCGAGCACATCCAGGGCCCGGACTACCCGACCGAAGCGGAAATCATCACCCCGCGTGCCGAGCTGCTGAAAATCTACGAGACCGGCCGAGGCTCGGTGCGCATGCGCGCGGTGTATCGCATCGAAGACGGTGACATCGTGGTCACCGCGCTGCCGCACCAGGTATCCGGTGCCAAGGTGCTGGAGCAGATCGCCGCCCAGATGCAGGCCAAGAAGCTGCCGATGGTCGCTGACCTGCGCGATGAGTCGGACCATGAGAACCCGTGCCGCATCGTGATCATCGCCCGCTCCAACCGGGTCGACCTCGACGAATTGATGCAGCACCTGTTCGCCACGACCGAGCTGGAGTCCACCTACCGGGTCAACGTCAACATCATCGGCCTGGACGGTCGCCCGCAGCTGAAAAACCTGCGTGCGCTATTGCTGGAGTGGCTGGAATTTCGCATCAACACCGTGCGGCGCCGCCTGAAGTTCCGCCTGGACAAGGTCGAGCGTCGCCTGCATCTGTTGGAAGGCTTGCTGGTGGCGTTCCTCAACCTGGATGAAGTGATTCACATCATCCGGACCGAGGAACACCCCAAGTCAGCGCTGATCGCCCGCTTCGAGCTCACCGAGACCCAGGCCGAATACATCCTGGAAACCCGCCTGCGGCAGTTGGCGCGCCTGGAAGAGATGAAGATCCGTGGCGAGCAGGAAGAGTTGGCCAAGGAGCAGGCCAAGCTGCAGGCCCTGCTGGGCAGCGAAACCAAGCTGCGCAAGCTGGTCCGTTCGGAGCTGATCAAGGATGCCGAAACCTACGGCGATGATCGTCGCTCGCCCATCGTCGCCCGCGCCGAAGCCAAGGCGCTGTCGGAAAACGAGCTGATGCCGACCGAGCCTGTTACCGTCGTGCTGTCGGAAAAAGGCTGGGTGCGCTGCGCCAAGGGCCATGATATCGACGCCACCGGCTTGTCCTACAAGGCAGGCGACGGCTTCAAGACCTCGGCCATTGGCCGCTCCAACCAGTTCTCGGTGTTCATCGATTCCACCGGCCGCAGCTATTCGGTGGCGTCGCACACCTTGCCGTCGGCCCGTGGCCAGGGTGAACCGCTCACCGGCCGCCTGACCCCGCCGCCTGGTGCCTCCTTCGAGTGCGTCCTGCTGCCCGATGACGACGCGCTTTACGTGATCGCCTCCGACGCCGGCTACGGTTTCGTGGTCAAGGGCGAAGACCTGCAGGCCAAGAACAAGGCCGGCAAGGCACTGCTCAGCCTGCCCAACGGCGCCAAGGTGCTGGCCCCACGGCCGGTGGCTGATCGCGAAAGCAACTGGTTGGCAGCGGTGACCACCGAAGGCCGGCTGCTGATTTTCAAAGTCGCCGACTTGCCCCAGCTGGGCAAGGGAAAGGGCAACAAAATCATCGGCATTCCCGGCGAGCGCGTGGCCAGTCGGGAGGAATATGTCACCGATTTGGCGGTGATTTCCGAGGGTGCGACCCTTGTATTGCAAGCGGGCAAGCGTACATTGTCGCTCAAGGGCGATGACCTGGAGCATTACAAGGGCGAGCGAGGCCGCCGGGGCAACAAGTTGCCGCGTGGCTTCCAGCGGGTAGATGCCTTGCTGGTGGAAAACGCGGGATAACGCGACCCAGAGCGTTCGGTCTGTCGTTTTAAGCGCAGATCGACGCTGAAGCGCTGGAGTCGTAGCGCATATTCGCGGATGATATGCCTTCTTGAGGTGCCGGCGTGGTCGTGCACCCGGACGAATTCGTTGAGTATCACTGCGGCGCGCCTTGTGGCTGCCGCCTGGATGAAATGATGACCTTTCTGCGCCTTCCTGTTTTATTGCTGACCGGCGTACTGGCCCTCGCGGGCTGCGCCGCTCACCAGCCGGTCGCGCTGTACCAGCTCGACAGTGGCAACCCCGGGCAACCCAAGCAGGGTGCCGGGATGTCGGTACTGCTGGGCCCGGTATCCGTGGCCGACTACCTGCAACGTGAAACCCTGTTGCAGCGCCAGCCTGATGGCAGCCTCAGTGCCGCTACCGATGGCCGCTGGGCAGGCAGCCTGTCTTCGGACATCGACCAGTTGCTGCTGCGCCAACTGGCGTGGCGCCTGGACAGCCAGCGGGTGACCCTGGCACCGGCCAGCAACGCCGGCACGCCGGATGTACAAGTGCTGCTGTCGATTACCCGTCTGGACTCCGGCGACTCGCAGCCCGCCATTCTCGACGCCCAGTGGCGCCTGCTCGACCGCCGTGGCCAGGTACGGGACAACCGTATCGTCCACCTGGAAGAGAAACATGCTGGCGGTACCGCCGCCCAGGTGAAAGCCCAGGGCGTGCTGCTGCAGCGCCTGGCCGAACAGCTGAGCGTCGCGGTCAAGCCGCTGGCCAACCAGCCGGCGCTGGCTGACGAGAAGAAGGCTGCCGCCAAGCCGGTGGCCAAGGAAGAGCCGGACAAGCCTAAGATGCCATTGGCATCGCCTATCCGTACCGACATGGAAGTGTTCCGCTTCTAGGCCGTTACCCACAAAAAAGCCCGCAGCGATGCGGGCTTTTTTGTGGTCGCTGGGCGTCAGGCGCGGGTTTCGTGCATGCGCGCCAATTGGCGCTCCAGCAGCGACGGGTAGGGCTCCAGCAGGCGCTCCACGCAGCAGGCACCCTCGGGGCTGGCGATAGGGCGGATGCGGGCGCGCTGGCGCACCAGGCTGTCGTCGCTGATGCGGCGCTCCACCAGCAGCAGGTTGCGGCTGTGCTGGGACAACGCCAGGGCGTCCTGGGCCGGCTCGGTCAACAGCAGGTCGATCTGGCTCATGCCGGCCAGGTCATCGCCCAGTACCAGGCCCAGTTGCAGTTGCAGGGTAATGCCGCTGTCCGCCACTTCGATCTGCAATTGGTGCCCCAGGGCGCGCAGCAGCTCACCGCAGCAAATGGCGTTGGTCAGGTAGTCCTCACCGCTGCTGTCGCTGTTGAACAGCATCAGCGTGCTGCCGTCGTTCAGGGTATGCAGTTCGCTTTCGTACAGCGAGGCCGCCTGGTCCAGGCACCCACGGTAGCGCTGCAGCAACTCCATCAGGCGGGCGCGGGGCAGGCGCCGCAATTGCTCCTGGCCGCCGAGTTGAACCGCCAGCACGGCGCTGTGCTGGGGCTGCCTGGCGACCACGGGCGCAGGCATCGCGGCTGGCTTGAGTGCTACCGGCGCGGTGTCGCGCAGGTCGGCGAACGGGTCTTCGCCGTCCTCGTCTTCGTCTTCTTCGGCGTGGATGACCCGCTTGGGCACTGGCTTGACCGGCACCGGGGCGCTTTCGTCATAGCGGGTGTCGCGCAGGTTGCGAACCTCGAAGGCCGGGCCTTCGTCTTCCTCATCCTCGAACTCCGGTTCTTCCACTTCCGGCACGGGCGCAGGCTCAGGGGCGAAGCGCTGGTGAAGGTCGCGGGCCAGGTCGCCCACTTCATCCTGGCGCTGTGTGGCCGGGGTGTGTTCGTCGATCTCGCGCAGCCACACCCGCAGTTGCAGCAGCGGCGTGGAAATATTGCGGCCCATGCGAAGGCTCAGGACCAGTGCCACTACCAACAGGATCGCGGCCAGGATGCCCATGCTCTGCAGGCTGATGGTGAGCGGCTGCTGGAACTGGTTCATGTCCAGGCTGATGCGCAGATGCCCGGCCGTGACGTCCTGAAAGGTGATCTTGGTCTCGTAGACCCCGCCAGCCTCGCCCAGCAGGCCTGCCTTGGGCCGGTTGCCCGCCTCGGCCAGGGTCCGGTTGTCCACGCTGTAGATGGCGGCATGGGCCACCAGCGGGTTCTTCACCAGATTGTTGAGCAGCACGTTGAGGCTGAGGATGTCGTTGGACACCAGCAGCTCGGTGGCGGAGGTAGCCGTTTGCGTGGTCAGGCTCTGGCCCACGGCATCGGCTTGCTCGTGCATGGCCTGCTTGAATTGCAAACCCATCACGCAGGCGTAGATCACCAGCGCCAGGGCGACCAGCACTACGTTGAGGCTGGCGATGCGCAATGCAATCGGTACACGGCGGTGGCGCAGTGCCCGGAAGATCAGCAGGAAGAAATTGTCGGTTTTTACTGGCGTGGGCCGGTTCACTGAGCGCGGCTCTTTATGTCCGTGAAGTTGCTGCGCAGTATAGCGACAGGCCCCAGAGCGGCAAAGCGCTGCCTGTGCCCGATGGTCACTGAAAGTAGGTAGAATGCGATTTTTTTCCACGAACGGGGTGCCCCTTGCGCGAAATCGTCCTGATTAACATCACCGGTTCAGACCGTCCTGGCCTGTTGGCTGCTGTCACCGGTGCGCTGGCCGAGGATGGCGTGAGCATTCTGGATATCGCCCAGTCGCTGCTGCACGGCGCCCTGTCGCTGGCCGTGGTTGCCTGCGCCGACGATGGGGCCCGGTTGGCGCTGTTGCGCGAGCGTATCCAGGGGGTAGCGGGTGCCCAGGCACAGTTCACTTCGCTGTCTGAGAAGGACTACCTGGCATGGGCCGCCGCGGGCACTGACAACCGCTTCGTGGTCACCCTGATGAGCCGCCATGTCACCGCCAGCCAAGTGCAGAGCGTGACCGATATCGCTGGTCGTCACGGCTTGGTGGTCGAAGGTATCGACCGTCTGTCGGTTCGTCCGCGTTTGAGCGCTCCCGCCCCCGAAGGCAAGGCGTGCCTTGAGTTCACGGTGCGTGGCGTACCAGCCGATATCAACGCGCTGCGCCGTGACTTCCTGGCCGCGGCCATGCTGCTGGACGCCGATATCGCCATCCAGGAAGACACCCTGTACCGCCGCCACCGCCGCCTGGCGGTGTTCGACATGGACTCCACGCTGATCCAGGCCGAGGTCATCGACGAACTGGCCAAGGCCCATGGTGTGGGCCACCTTGTGTCGGAAATCACCGAGCGGGCCATGCGCGGCGAGCTGGACTTCCGTGCCAGCTTCAAGGAGCGCATGGCGCTGTTGCAGGGCCTGGACGTGAGTGTGCTGGATGCCATCGGCGCCTCGCTGCGCTTGACCGAAGGCGCTGAGGTGCTGTTCGCCCAGCTGAAACGCCTGGGGTACAAGACGGCGATTCTGTCCGGAGGTTTCACCTACTTTGCCAAGCAGGTTCAAGCGAAGCTGGGCATCGACTACGTATTTGCCAACGAATTGCAGGTGCTCGACGGCAAATGCACGGGCGTTGCCGTGGAGCCGATCGTCGACGCCCAGCGCAAGGCCGATCTGCTGGTGGAACTGGCCGAGAAGGAAGGCCTGACCCTGGAGCAGACCATTGCCGTGGGCGACGGTGCCAATGACCTGCCGATGCTGGCCAAGGCCGGCCTGGGCGTGGCCTTCCGTGCCAAGCCGCTGGTCAAGCAGTCGGCGCGCCACAACATCACCACCCTGGGCCTGGATGGTGTGCTGTACCTGCTGGGGGTACGCGACAGCCAGGCCTGATGGCGGCATGCGGGAGCTGGCAATTGAGCGCCCGCGAAAAGACAGGCACGGTTACACGGCCCGCACCGAGTCAGAGGTCCTTCCACAGCGAATCGAATTCGCTGTTCAACTGCTCCGCCACCGCCGGCGCGGCTTCCAGAATGCGGTATTCGAACTGGTTGAAGCTGCCGGTGGAACTCACCTTGCGGCCCAGGTGCGCGCGTTGTTCGTCACCATGGCTGTTGATCATCACCTTGTGCCCTTCCTGAAACGGCAGGCGTGGCGCCAGCAGCGATGCCTTGATGTCGATGGCGCGGATTTCCGGCAACTGCAGGCCACGCACGTACTGACTGTTTTCCTGGTTGTTGCGCAACAACTGCAAGCCGCAGGGCAGGGCGTGAGGGGCGATCAGCTCAATGCCCATTTGCGTGCCGCCGCCGCGCACCTGGCGAATCCAGCGAACCACCGCCACGCTCCAGCCTTGGGAAGGGGCATCCTGAATGCCCACCAGTTCGCCGGCCTGCAGCTGCGCCGGTACTTCGCGTGGCCACGCCAGGCAATAGCCACCGGGGCTGTGATTGACGATCTGCAGTTCATGCACAGGGTAGTCCCGCCCCGCCTGGGTGCCTGAGCCCTCTGTGTCCAGGGCCGGGTATTCGATTTCCTCGTAGGGCAGCAGGTCATTGTTCTCGCCGTTTCTGGCGGCATCGAAGGCATGGCTCCAGCTATCATTACCGCTCTGGCTGCGCGCCTTGAACGTGGCGCTAAGGCCTGCATCGGCACGTTTGAGCAGGGTGCTGAAATCGCGCTCGCCACCCAGGTAGTAGTGCAGGGTGCTCATGCCGATGCACAGGCTCATGGTGCCCTGGCCAGGTGTGCGCTGGAACGTACGCTCGGCCACGTCGCCCCAGGCGGCAGCCATGTGCTGGAGCATGTCCACGGTCAGGCCGGCAGGCACCTGGAAGCGCGACTGGGAACGCTGTTCCACCGGCAAGTGCAGCCACTCGGTGATGGCCTTGACCAAGGGGTGTGGGTCCAGGCCGAGCATGGTCGGCAGTTGGCTGGCGGGATACAGGTTCTTGTAGCGCGGCGGCGCGTCACTGTCGGGCGCCATGGCAAATTGCGCTTCGGCGCTGCTGGCTGGTATCACCCGCACGAGCGCACTCCAGGGTTCCAGCACGTTGGCCAACTGCAGGATGGCTTGTTGTCGCATCTGGTTGCAGCGTGAACTGCCCAGCAACAAGGCGGTGCCGTAGGTCTGTTCGATGCTTTGCTGGTGTGCCTGGGCAACCAGGTCATCGCTGACGAAGGTGCGGTGCAGCTGGAATTTCAGCGCCACCTGGTAGAGCTGGTGCAGTTCCAACCATAGCCCGTCGGGAACCGGGCAGTAGAGGAGGTTGGCACGAACCAGCGGGCCTTTGAGGGCATGCATGGCGCGCTGGATACCGGTGGCCAGCAGCAGGTTGCGGTCTTTCAGGCGTGCGGAAACCCGCAGCACGATCAGCTTGTAACCCACGGCCAACAGGTTCTGCAGTGCCTGGCACAGGTTGGCGATCTTGCGTGCCCGCTCATCCAGTACCACGGCCTGGTTGAGGAAGTGCCGCTCCAGGTGGCTGCAGACGAAATACACCTCCGGGCGCAGCAGTTCCAGCAGTTGCAGGCGGTTGTCGCTGGGGGTCACCAACTGGTTGAGTTCGATCAGGCCCTGGTACAGCTGGCGCGCGGTTTCGCCGAGGTTGGCCTTGGGAAGTGCCGCGATCCAGCGTTTCAGATCGCGAGTGTTGGCCTCGCAGAACGACAGGCTGTGCTGTGACGGCGTGGGGGCGCGCAAAAGAGGTGGCGGGGTGGCGGCGGACATCGAGCGGTTCCCGTTGAGTCAGTCGTGCAAGGGTGACCTATTGTCACCCGATGGCGTAAAGACTGCACGGCCTTGGCGTCGCAGGCAAGTGCCCAACTCGGTCGCCGCCACCAGGTGTCAGGCGTCGGCGGCCTGGCCGATGCGCTGGCCCATGTTGACCACGGAACCAGCTGCCAGCTCGTGGGCCCATTTCACTTGCTGTGGCCCGAACAACACGACTGCGGTGGAACCGAGCTTGAAGCGGCCCAGTTCCGCGCCTTTCTCCAGGTGGATGGGCGCGCGGGCGGCCTCGTCGTAACGGACGGTCTTGAGCTCACGCTTGGGCGGCGTTACCAGGCCGGCCCAGACGGTCTCGACCGACGCCACGATCATCGCGCCCACCAGCACCACGGCCATCGGGCCGCGTTCGGTATCGAACAGGCAGACCACGCGTTCGTTGCGCGCAAACAGCTCCGGCACGTTTTCGGCGGTGGTCTGGTTTACCGAGAACAGGCGGCCCGGCACGTAGATCATTTCACGCAGGGTACCGGCCAGCGGCATGTGCACCCGATGGTAGTCCTTGGGGGACAGGTAGATAGTGGCGAATTCGCCACCCATGAACGGCGCGGCATTGGCCGGGTCGCCGCCCAGCAGTTCCAGGGTGCTGAAGCTGTGGCCCTTGGCCTGGAATATGCGGCCATGCTCAATGGCGCCCAACTGGCTGACAGCGCCGTCGGCCGGGCTGAGGATGGCGCCGGGGGTCGGGTCCAGCGGGCGGGCGTCGGGCTTCAGCGCGCGGGTGAAAAACGCATTGAAGTGCTCATAGGCAGTCAGGTCTTCGACCAGGGCCTGGGACATGTCGACCTGGTAGCGCTTGGCGAACCAGGCGGTAAAGGCGTTCTTGAACCAGCGCACGCGGCATTCAGCGACGCAGCCGGCCAGGCGCGACAGCAGGTGGTGGGGCAGCAGGTATTGGCTGAGGATGAACAAACGGGATTTCATCGGGTTTCCTTAAACTTCGACGGGCGTGTCGGGGTGGTTGCCCCATTCGCCCCATGAACCGGCATAGCCCTTGACGCGCGGGTAACCGAGCGCCTTGGCCACCAGGTAGGTAAAGCCGGAACGGTGGTGGGTCTGGCAGTGGGTGATGATTTCCTTGTCCGGGGTGATACCCAGGTTTTCAAGGATCTGTCGCATGTCGGTGCGGATGCGCAAGTTTCGGGCAGTGTCCATGCCGGCGGTCCACTCGAAGTTGACCGCGCCGGGGATATGCCCGCCCTTGGCCGCCAGCACCTTCTCGCCGCTGTATTCCAGTGGGCCGCGGGCGTCCCAGATGGCCAGGTCGGCGGCGCCAATACGGCTTTGCAGGTATTCGCGGGTGGCGGTGGGCCCTTCGTGCAGGGTCAGGTGCACGCTGCCGTTATGCGCCGCGGGTACGTCGCTGGTCAATGGCAGTTGCGCCGCTTCCCAGGCCAGCACGCCGCCGTCCAGGTAGTGATAGCGCTGGTGACCGATCACGTCCAGCAACCAGATGAAGCGCCCGGCCCAGCCGCCCCCTTCGTCGTCATACACGACATAGACGGCGTTGGGGTTGTGCCCCAGTTCGCCGAACAGCGATTCGAGTGCCGGCAAGGTCGGCATCAGCCCGGGAGCCGGTGGCTGTCCCAGCTGGGTACGCTTGGGGTCGACGAAGCGCGCGCCGCGAATGTGGCCGGTGGCGTAACGTGCGGCGCTGGTCAGGTCGACCAGTATCAGCTCTGGAGCGTCGAGGCGCGGGAGCAGGTCGGCGGCTTCGATTACCAGCGGCAGGCCCGAGAAATCAGCCATGTGAGGTCTCCAGAAGAAAAAGTGGGGGCAGATTGTAGCGCATGCTTCAGCTGCCGCGCTGGCTGAAGGTTGTCAGAGCGCGCTCTATGCATTGTGCGGTTTTTCCGAAAGCCTGGACGGTAATTTCCGAGAATGGCCCGCCTCCCTGATCCGCGACCACCAGCATCACCACACGGTCGTTGCTCGCCAGGGAGCGCAGCAACAGGTGCTCGCCCTTGAACAGCCCGCGCAAGGCCGAGGGTATCAGCGCCGAGAACTGGCTATTGTTCTGCGGCGTCAGGCGGATTTGCGCGGCCTTGGTCAACAGGCGCTGTACCACGTTGCTCTGGCTGATCAGCAGGTTGAGGCCGGAGGCTTCCGCCGGCAGCCCGGCTACCTGATGCACGCGCAGGTTGGTCTGGTTCTTATCGATCATCAGCAGTAGCACCCGCTTCATGCCGCAGGCCACCAGTGCATCCCGGGCGCAGGTGGTCAGGTGCATGGCGTTGGTGAACCGGCTGGGCTCGGCCAGCAGCTCGGCGCAGTATTTGCGCCAACTGCCGAGGTCATCGGCGCTGGGTGGCGGCGCGGGCTGCAGGCCCCGGTGCACACGGCGCGCATCCCATGGCCACAGCAAGGCTTCCGCCGGGTGCCAGAGCCCCGGCACCGCGTAGTTGCGCGCATTTTGTACCGCCTGTTGGTGCACCTGTTGTTGCAGCTCGCCCAAGGGCATTTGCAGGTAAAGGCAGGTCAGGTATTCCCAGCGCAGCAGGTGCGGGGTGTTCCAGGCCTCTTGGGCAGCCAGTGCCAGGCCGTTGGCCAGCACCACGGTGTTGGCGGGTTGGTTGAGCCAGCGGCGCAGGCTCGGGTCATCGTCCAGGCGCTGCTGCTGGCGCAGGCCATGTTCTTCATCACGGGCAATGTGCAGCACCTTGACCAGCTCGCGGTGTTCATCCAGCAACAGGTTGTAGCCGTGGAGGATCCAGGCCGGCAGGCGCCACAGGTGGGCCAGGCCTTGGCACAGGGCCAGCAGGCGCACGCCAAACAGTTCGTGCTCCACTTTGGCGGCTGCCTCGCCCTTGTGCACCACCCGCAGCTCCCATTCCTCCAGCAGGGCAGGGTGGGTGATAGCTAGGGGCCACAGTGGCGACAGGAACAGCAGGCTACCCCAATGGACCTCCTGCCACAGCCGCGCCAGGCGCGCGGCAAACAAGCCGTTGGCCTGCTGCGCGGCGTGCTGGCTGATCAGCAGCAGTTGGCGCAGGCCCCGGGGCATGTCCTCGGGCAGCGCCGTGGGCAGGCGTTCGAGCAGTTCCCCGGTACGCTTGAGCCCCAGGCGGTTGAGTGCCACCTCCAGGCTCTCCACCGGCTCGGCCAGGCTCTGGTTGATGTGGTGGTTGGCCTCTCGGATAACGCTCAGTACCAGTGCCGGGCTATCCTGCATCAGCTCGGCGATGTCGCGCAGCGAGCTGCGGCTATCTTCAAGGGCTGCGCGCACGCGGTCATGGCTGGCCACGGGCACCGGCAAACGCACGCCGTCAAGCAGTTTCAGCCATTCTGTGAGGGTATGGGGCGTCTTGGTAGGCACGTTGCGCTCAATTGGCATGCTGGAGGACCGAACTGGCTTTTCACCTTTTCAGGCTATAGTCTGGCGCAGAACTGCCGATAAGTAGAACAAGAGATTCAGAATCTTGCGCCCTCACCCTGACCACGACATGTAAGTGCTTCCAACCTATGGCTAAAATTATCGGCATCATCGTCGTATTCGCGAGTGTGCTCGGCGGATATGTTCTGTCCCACGGTAAGATTGCAGCGTTGATCCAGCCCTTCGAAGTGCTGATCATCGGTGGCGCCGCGTTCGGTGCCTTCCTGCAGGCGAACCCCGGCTACATGACCATGAAGGTCATCAAGAAAGGCTTGGGCATGTTCAAGTCGCGGTTCTCCCACGGCTTCTACATCGAAGTGCTGAGCCTGGTCTACGAGATCCTCAACAAGAGCCGTCGTGAGGGCATGATGGCAATCGAGAGCGACATCGAAGACGCCGCCGCCAGCCCCATTTTCGCCAAGTACCCGACCGTCCTCAAGGACGAGCGCATGACGGCTTATATCTGTGACTACCTGCGCATCATGTCGTCGGGCAACATGGCGCCCCATGAGCTCGAAGGCCTGTTCGACATGGAACTGCAGAGCATCAAGGAAGAGCTGGAGCACACCTCGCATGCGGTCACCGGCATCGCCGACGGCATGCCCGGTTTCGGTATCGTCGCGGCCGTACTGGGTATCGTGGTGACCATGGCGTCCCTGGGTGACGGCGACAAGGCCGTGATCGGTGCCCACGTGGGGGGGGCGCTGGTGGGTACCTTCTTCGGTATTCTCGCCGCCTACGGTTTCATGGGGCCATTGGCCACGGCCATCGGCCATGATGCCAAGGAAGAAGTGAATGTCTACGAGGCCATCAAGGCCTCGCTGGTGGCCTCGGCCTCGGGCATGCCGCCCTCGCTGGCCGTTGAATTCGGCCGCAAGGTGCTGTTCCCGGCCCACCGCCCGAGCTTCTCCGAGCTGGAACAAGCGGTCCGCGGTCGCTGAGTCATGGAAAATAACCAGCCGATAATCATCAAGCGCGTCAAGCGCTTCGCGGGCGGCCACCATGGTGGTGCCTGGAAGATCGCCTTCGCCGACTTCGCCACGGCGATGATGGCGTTCTTCCTGGTGCTGTGGTTGCTGTCCACGGCCACCCCGGAGCAGAAGCTGGCCATCGCCGGTTACTTCCAGGACCCGGTGGGCTTTTCAGAAAGCGGCTCGCCTTACATCATCGACATGGGTGGTACGCCCAAGCTCGCGCCCGACAAGACTCTGAACCCGGACATCGAGAGCTCGCCGCCCACGCCTACCACACCCGACAAGATCAACGAGAACGACGCCGAGCAGATGGCCGAGAAAATCGACCAGGAACGCTTGAACCTGCTGCTGCAGGAACTGCAGAACAAAGTGGACCAGAACCCGCAACTGCAGAAATTCAAGGACCAGATCCTGTTCGAGATCACTCAGGAAGGCTTGCGCATCCAGATCATGGACGCCGAGAACCGCCCGATGTTCGACACCGGCAGTGCGCGCCTGAAACCGTACTTCGAGGACATCCTGCTGGCCATGGCCGACACCATCAAGGCGGTGCCGAACAAGATCAGCGTCAGCGGCCACACCGACGCCCAGCCTTATTCGGGCCAGGGTGACTTCGGCAACTGGGAGCTGTCGGCCAACCGCGCCAACGCTGCCCGGCGTGCGCTGGAAGGTGGTGGTTATCCTGATGGCCAGGTTGCCCGAGTGGTGGGTTACGCGTCTTCTTCGCTGTTTGATCGCAAGAACCCGCTGAACCCCGTCAACCGTCGCATCGACATCGTGGTGCTGACCAAGAAGGCCCAGCGCGAGATCGAAGGCGAAAGCACTCCCGACGCCACGCCGCCAGCACCCGGGGCAGCCCCTGGCGCCGCCCCGGCCGCACCGGGCACCCCAGCCCCGGCGGGTGCAACGAAGCCGACGCCAGGGCCGGGGGCTTCGGCCGCTGACCCGAACGCACCCGTGCAGCCGCGGGAGTTGCGCCAGAAGCTGAATCTCTTCGAGGACGGTACCTTGAAGATGGACGAGCCGAAGGAGTAACCCCGCTGCGTTGCTCGACGCCCGCCCCGACCCTGTCGCGGCGGGCGTCATGCTTTTCAGGCATGGCGGGTGATGGCGCTGATGATGTGGCGCGTGTGCCAGCCACACTCGGCGTGGGCCGCACCCCGCACCCTGGGGGAGATGCGCTCCGGCCCAAACGGTTTGACCGCGATCACCGGCTTGCCCAGGCGCTGGGCCACCTCTATTTCGGGGTCGATCCACTGGCTATAGGTGGGGTACACCCCGGCCATGATCAGCAGTACCGAGCATGGCTGCAGGTATTCGGCGATGGCCTGCTCCAGTTCTGCCGGCGTGCGCTCCACCACCGGGTGCGGGTCGGGCACCGCGTGGCTCTGGAAGATGAAACTGGCGTCCAGTTCAAGCAGGTCGAGCAGGCGGTCGTAAGCGTCCGAATAGCGCCAGGAGCGGCTGATGAACAAGTGATAGGTCGACATGGCAGTCCCTTTCAGTCGAATGAATGACGGGCTGACAATCGTTCAGAATCGTTTTATTCAGCAATGGATGGCGCGATAAAAAGAAGCGTCCTACATGCGGAGGTAAAATTTCCTACACGTTTCACCACAAAAACTTCGGAAACCGGCTTGCTGGCGCCCGCGACCGCAGGGGCAGGAGCGCCAACGTCCCGCTAGTAGGTGTCTTCCGGCAAGCTGGCGATAATCGACCGGTAGCTGTTCATGCGCTGTTGCTGCACACGGCCTTCGGCCAAAGCCAGGAGCAGTGCGCAACCCGGCTCGCGGTCATGCTTGCAGTCGCGGAAACGGCAATGGCCAATCAGGTCGTCGAACTCGATGAAGCCAGCTTCGACGTCGGCGCGGCTCACGTGCCCCAGGCCGAACTCGCGAATACCAGGGGAGTCGATCAATTCGCCGCCACCCGGGAAGTGGAACAGCCGTGCCGTGGTCGTGGTATGGGTACCCTGCCCGGACAGCTCCGACAGCGGCCCCACGCGGGTCTGCACCTCGGGTAACAGGCTGTTGACCAGCGAGGATTTGCCCACGCCGGACTGGCCGACGAACACGCTGATATGCCCGTCCAGTTGCGCCTGCAACTGCTGCATGCCATCACCGTGGTGCGCCGACACCTCCAGCAGCGGGTAGCCCAGCTGGCGGTACACGGCGAGCAGTGCATTCAGCGCCGGGGCGTTCTGGTCGTCGATCAGGTCGGCCTTGTTGAGCAACAGCAAGGGGCGAATCCCCGCATGCTCGGCGGCCACCAGGTAGCGGTCGATCAGGTTGGCGTGGGGTTCAGGCATGGGCGCGAACACAATGACGATCAGGTCGACGTTGGCCGCCACCGGCTTGAGCTGGCCTCGGCTGTCAGGCCGGCACAGCTCGGTGCTGCGGGGCAGTTGGGCAACGATCACGCCGATGCCCTGGTTGCCAGCGCGCCACACCACCGTGTCGCCGGTCACCAGCGCGGGCAAGTTGGCGCGCAAGTGGCAACGGAACACCTGGCCGGCCAGTTCGCCTTCCTGGGCCTCGACCTCTACCTGGACACCGAAGTGGGCGATCACCAGCCCCGTTTGTTCCGGGCCCAGGTCACCACCTTCCAGCGTTTCCAGCGTATGCGATTCGCGTTTGGCGGCGCGAGCGGCGCGCTCACCCTGGATTTTTTCGATGCGCCAATTCTGGCGACGGTTGAGCTGGCGTTTGGCCATGAGTGTTCCGTACGGAGGGTAATTAAAACGGCGACGAGTTTAGCATGCCCGGCTGAGCTAAACTGCGCAGCCAAGCCGAGGAGTCTTTCACATGCAAAACGCTGACAACCTGATCTGGATCGACCTGGAAATGACCGGCCTGGACCCGGATACCGACGTCATCATCGAAATGGCCACTATCGTGACCGATAGCAACCTCAATACCCTGGCCGAAGGCCCGGTCATTGCCATTCACCACAGCGACGAAGTGCTGGCACGGATGGACGAATGGAACACCCGTACCCACGGCAACTCGGGTTTGACCCAGCGCGTGCGTGACAGCAAGGTCAGCATGGCCGAGGCCGAAGCCCAGACCATCGCTTTCCTCGAACAGTGGGTGCCCAAGGGCAAATCGCCGATCTGCGGCAACAGCATCTGCCAGGACCGCCGTTTCCTGTACCGCCATATGCGCGCGCTGGAAAACTACTTCCACTACCGCAACCTCGACGTTTCCACTCTCAAGGAGCTGGCCGCGCGCTGGGCGCCGGAGGTCAAGGACAGCTTCAAGAAGGGCAGCACCCACCTGGCGCTGGACGACATCCGCGAGTCGATCGCCGAGCTGCGTCATTACCGTCAGCACTTCATCAAGTTCTGATTGGGCGACGCCCGCTTCCCGAGCATTACGCCGGGTGCAGGAGCTGGCTTGCCAGCAAGCTTTTCAGGGGCCTCAAAGCTCGTTGGCAAGCCAGCTTCTGCGCTTTAGCCAGCTAATACACCGGACGCCGATTCAAGCGTAGCGACCGGGCAATATCCTCTGCCAGCGCCTCGATGTCGCCGATCTCGAGGTTGGCCATGCTGACCCGCACCGCCGCACCGCTTCCCAGGTGGAAAGGCGCCCCCGCCTGCACGCCCCAGCCATAGGATGCCAGCGCCTGGACAGCGGATGCCTCGTCCGCCACGGGTAGCCACACATGCATCCCTTCGCCCCCTCGCTCGCACTGCACCCCATGGCGTTCCAACGCGTCGAACAATGCGTCGCGCCGTTGTGCATAACTGTCAGCGGCGCGCGGCAACAGGCCTTCATCCAGCGCCTGTTGCCACAACCTCGCGGCCAGCCGTTGCACCAGCAGGCTTACCCAGCGTGACCCCAGTGACTGCAAACGCTGCATATCGGCCAGCACTCGGGGGGCGCCGGTCGCCACCGACAGCCGCAGATCGGGCCCGAGAAATTTGCTCGCCGAGGTAATGTGCACCCACAGCGCAGGCATCACCATGCCCATGGGCGGGGTGGCATGGCTGAGCGGCCCCCAATGATCGTCCAGCATCAGCAAGGTCCCCGGTGCGTACTGGAGGGCAGTTGTCCAGGCGTGCCAGCGCGCGGCCGAGAACGTACGCCCGGTGGGGTTCTGGGCCCGGGGCGTGAGAATCACGGCAGTGGCGTCCTGCAGCGTCTGTTCACTCGGAACGCAGGCGCCGTGGGTGTCGCTGGCCAAGGCGACGGGTTTGAGCCGCAGGCTGGCCAGCAGCGCCAGCACCGGTGGCCAGCAGGGTGTCTCCACCAGTACCCGGTTGCCTGGCCGGCAGTGGGCGCGCAGGGCTTTTTCCATGCAATCCATTGCGCCCTGGAATACGCCGATGTCCTGGGAGGGCAGGTGCTGGCTGTGCAGCCAGCGGGCCGCGAGGGCCAGCAACTGTGGCTCATTGGCTTGGATGTCGTACCCGGTGTCGCGGGGCAGGTGACCCCAGTCCTCGCCGCGCAGGCGTGGAAGCAGGTGGCCGTCCACATTGCCGCTCGCCAGGTCGCGCAAATGCTCCGGCAGCGCATGCCGGGGAACCTCGGGCGCTCGCAGGGCTGCCACCCGAGTGCCGCGCCTGCCATCGGTGACGACCCACTGGGCATCGCGCAGCACTTTGTACGCGGCGGCAACGGTGTTGGGGCTGACGTCAAGCTGCGCTGCCAGCGGGCGAACGGCCGGCAGCAGGTGCCCGGTAACAATTTCCCGGTCGCGGATTAGCCGCTCAATCGATTCAGCGATCTCGACAGCAGTGGAGCCAGTCACCAATAATGTACTCATACATTCACTATATTGTATTGGTACAAAAATGAAAAGTGCTTGGGTTGTTCGTCATGTGGCGTTTGAAGGCTTGGGGATCTTTGCCGAAGTGCTGGCACAGCGTGGTTACAGCGTGCGCATGTTGGAGGCGCCTGTGGCTGACCTCGACGACCTGGATGCCGGCGAGCCGGATCTGCTGGTGGTGCTGGGCGGTCCCATTGGGGCCTTCGACGAGGCGGCCTATCCCTACCTGGGCGAGGTGCTGCGGTTGGTCGAGCAGCGTCTGGCATCGGGCGGCAAGTTGCTCGGTGTGTGCCTGGGTGCGCAGTTGATCGCGCGGGCAATGGGTGCCCAGGTAAAACCCATGGGTGTGAAGGAAATAGGCTATTGGCCGCTGACCCTGACGGCCGAAGGGCGCGCCTCGGTGCTGGCGCCCCTGCATGCGTCGATACCGGTGTTGCATTGGCATGGCGACCAGTTCGAGATTCCCCCGGGCGCCACGCACCTCGCGGCGTCCGCCATCTGCCCACACCAAGCCTTCGCCGTCGGCGATGCCGTGCTGGCTTTGCAGTTCCATCTGGAAGCCGACCCACGGCAGATCGAGGCGTGGCTGGTAGGGCATGCTGCCGAGTTGCACGGTGCTGGCATCGACCCGCGAGCGCTGCGCCGCCAGGCCGCCGAGTTACGCGCCGGCGAGGTGCTGCTGTGCCAGCAACTGTTCGCCGATTGGCTCGACCTGCCTGCGGACCCGGCCTGATGCTAATGGGCAGGGTTGAAGCCTTGCTGGTAGGCAAGGCGGTGCCTTTTACCCGGGAGGGTACCCACAGTGCCATCGCCAAACGGCTGGCGGGATCCACGGTGGCCGTCTCGACGGTGGGCCTGCAGGGCGATGAACAGGGCGATCGGCGCATCCACGGTGGCATTGACAAGGCGGTACATCAGTACCCGTCGGAGCATTATCCGTCATGGCGCTCGCATGTGGGGGCGCATGCCCTGCTGCGGACACCGGGTGCGTTTGGTGAAAACCTCCATACGTCAGGCATGACGGAAAGCACGGTTTGCCTGGGGGATGTCATTCGCTGTGGCAGCGTGGTGCTGGAAGTGAGCCAGACGCGGCAGCCCTGCTGGAAGCTCAACGACCGCTTCGCCGTGGGCGACATGGCGTTGCGCATGCAGCGCACGGGGATGACGGGCTGGTATTACCGGGTATTGGAAGAAGGGGAAATGAGCGTTGGCGATTCATTCGAACTGCTGGCGCGGCCTTATCCAGAATGGACCCTGTGGCGCATTATTTCAGTCCTCTACCACCGCTCGATGGATCGTGGGGAGTTGGCCAGGCTGCGCATGCTGCCTCTGGTGCCCTCGTGGCAACGGCTGGTTGATCGCCGTTTGAAGGAGGGGGAAGTGGAGGACTGGAGTGGGCGTTTGCGGGGTTCGACACCATCGATATGAGAAAGGAACTACTTCATGGAACTATTCAGGGTTGAAGTCAAAAGGGAAGGAAAGGTGTGGTGTTCCATCGACGTTGAACGACCAAGCCCCTTGAGCGTTTTGGGTGATGTCATCGGCAGGTTCGGTGTGGAGGACGGTTTCAGTATAAGTGTATTCAAGCGGGTGGGTGAAAAGCGGCTTCTTGAGTCGACACCCGAGGGTATAAAACTCTGTTTTGCCGAGCCGATGTTCACTCCCTATGTATTTGATTGACCGTTTACCGACTCGTTGTCTGTTTGAGTGTAGGAGGCTTCTCTTTATTGGCTATGGGGTATTGATTTGAACAATATTGCACGATAATTGTTTTTCTTGGGATCCACGCCCAGGTGAACAATCAAAGGTGCTGATAACAGCATCGTCGTGCAGTATTTTCATGGAGAAGATCAATGTCCTGTGCGGGTGAAGAGTCCGGTGCGGTTATGGCCATGCTGGAAAAGCTCACAGTGCTCTGGAAAAGTCGGGCAGCGGTCAATCGTGCGCCGTTGCCGTTCGAACATATGGTATTTGATCCGGCGCGTCCTGACTTCTGCGAAGGGTTGCTGCCATTCTTTCGGCATGAAGGGTGGCGTTGCGCAACGGCTGAGCAACAATCCGAATGCCTGACTTATGCCTGGATCATCTACAATCTGAAAACGATATATATCGAGTGCGATATTGTCACGCCTGCCTGTGAAGACCTCCTCAAGTTCTCGCCATTGGTCGGGCATCGAAGGTCCGTCATGCAGGAAGCGATCGCCGAGGCGTTGCTGGATGAGGCCCTGCACACGAAAATGTCGGTCAACGCCTGCAATTACATCTATGACAGGCGCCGTGTGCCGCTGCTGAACTTTTCGCAATTCAATCTATTGCGCTGGAAAGATGAAATACTCACGTCCTGCACGGCGGAGTGGCAACGCAGGTTAACGCGATTCGGCATGGCATGCGCCAGCGAAACCATGATTACCGACTATTTGAAGCGAATGTCGGAAGACACCGAGATTCAGGTTGTCTGTCGGGAGGTAACCAGAACGCATGCCGAAGATGAATGGAGTCATTCGAGTGTCTTTTCTTTCGTCGCCATGGATATTGTCCAAGGGCTCTCCAGGTCCGAGTGTTGTTATTTGCAGGAAGTCATCAGAAAAACCGTGCACATGTTTGCCGATAACGAAATGGGTGCTTGGGCGCATGTGTTCTCACTGGTGGGCCTGGCAGGCGCCAATGACATCATTGCCGACAGTCAGGGGTTTGGTGAAGTTCAGGTCTACACCGATTCCGTAACTGCATTGCTGGAGCGCATCGGCCTGGGTTGATGTCGTTGTCTGGATCATGGGGCGGGCAATACGGAGGAGGGGCATTTGGAATCGTTTTTGGTATGTGATTGGGTGCGACAGGAAGCACACGATATCTGGTCGATCGGCTTCACGCCTCTCGATGGTGAGGATAACAAGCAGATCGAGTTGGGACGTTTCATTTCCATCGACTTTCCGGACATGCAAGGGCGTCCCGGGCGCCGTTGTTATTCGATATGCGGGCTGGGGCCCGCACAGGGTTTCGAGGTGTCGGTCAGGCGGTCAGGCAATGGTGGCGTTTCCGATAGCCTTGTGGACCGAATGCGGCCTGGGTGCGTGGTGAGCCTGGCGGGGGTAGGGGGGGATATCAACATTGCCCGGGTTGCGCAAAAGAGCTCTTTGCTGATGGTGGCCTCGGGCATAGGGGTGACCTTGCCCGTTGCCCTGTTGCGTGGCCTGGTGCAACGGCGGCAGCAAGGTGAGCCTGTTCCCACGGTGCACCTGGTTGTGGTCATCCAGGACCTGCAGCGCTTGCCCTTCCTGCAGGAGCTGTTGTCACTTCACCTGGAGTCCGATTGGTTTGAGCTCAGTGTGTACTTGACCCGGCAGTGTGTTCTGCCGCGTATGCAATGCTTCAGCCATGGCAGGCCCGACCCGCAGGCGGTATTCGGGGCGCGGGGATGGGAAGGTGTAGTCATCTGCGGTGGCTCCCCGTTTGCTCAATTCCATGAGGAATGCGCGCGCCAGCGTTTGCCTGGCAGCGAAGTCTTCGTTGAGGCGTTCACCCGTGTGAACCTCGACAGCCCGCAGACGACAGCGGCAACGCAGGTCAAGGCGCGGATCGATGGCCTGGTGGTGAGTATCGACCCTGCCAGTTCACTGCTGGAAGGGTTGGAGGCGCAAGGTGTTTCCATTCCCAACCAGTGCCGCGCGGGAATCTGTGGCCGGTGCCGGGTCAAGGTGCGGTCAGGTGAGTACCAGACCCGAGATGATTTCGCCATCAGTGCGAAGGACCGAGCGCAGGGTTACGTGCTGGCGTGTTGCACCTACGCGTTGGGTGATGAAATAGCCATAGAGCGACCCACTGCGCACCATAACCCGTCGGCCTGAGGGGCGCTGTAATTCGATGGGCCCCAGGCCGCCTCCCAGGCCTGGGGCATGGACGCTTCCAGTCACTGCGTCGACGCGCGCTGCGCATGCTGGCGCAGCGCCCATTCCACATGCTCGCGCACCAGCTCGGAAGGGTATTCGCGCCGCGCAGCCAGTGCCTCCAGCACCGGAATGGTCGACGGCGCATTCCCCAGGCCCACGGCCAGGTTGCGCAACCAGCGCTCATACCCCGCCCGCCGCAATGGCGACCCCTCGGTACTGCTGAGAAACGTCGCTTCATCCCAGAGGAACAGTTCCGCCAAGCCGGCATTATCCAGGTTGTGCCGGGGCTTGAAGTCGCCCTCGCCGCTGGGGCGGGCGAAGCGGTTCCAGGGGCAGACGATCTGACAGTCATCGCAGCCAAACACGCGGTTGCCGATCAGGGGCCGCAGTTCTTCGGGGATCGCGCTTTTCAGCTCGATGGTCAGGTACGAGATGCACCGCCGTGCATCCAGTACGTACGGTCCGACGAAGGCATTGGTGGGGCATATGTCCAGGCAGGCGCTGCAACGTCCACAGTGTTCCGTGGCGTGGGGTTCGTCCACGGGCAGTGGCAAGTCGACGAACAGTTCGCTGAGGAAGAAGTAACTGCCCGCCTTGCGGTTCAAGACCAGGGTATTCTTGCCTATCCAGCCCAGGCCCGCCTGTTCGGCGATGGCCTTTTCCAGCACCGGAGCGCTGTCGACGAAGGCGCGGTAGCCAAACGGGCCGATGGCCTGCTGAATGCGTTCGGCCAGTTGCTGCACGCGCTTGCGGATCAGCTTGTGGTAGTCGCGGCCCAGGGCGTAGCGCGACACATAGGCCTTTTCCGGCTGGGCCAGCAGTTGCGCCATGCCGGTGTCGCCAGGCAGGTAGTCCATGCGCAGGGAGACCACGCGCAGGGTGCCGGGTACCAGTTCGTCAGGGTGCGAGCGCTTGCTGCCGTGGGCGCCCATGTATTCCATTTCGCCGTGGTAGCCAGCTGCCAGCCAGCGTTCCAGGTGTTTTTCGTGTTCGCCAAGGTCCAGGCCGGCGATGCCGACTTGCTGGAAGCCCAGTTCGCGGCCCCAGTCTTTGATGGATTGGGCCAGGGCGGGGAGATCGGCGATGACGGCGGACATGCGAAGAGGGAAACCGGGGCTGAGGTGGGTATAATTCTGCCAGACATTGCGAGTGAACGTTCAACCATGCCACTTCCAGACGACGACATGCCCGACCTGCTGTACAGCGCGGCCCAGGTGCGGGCGCTCGATGCGGCCCTGATCGCGGCCGGTACCGACGGTTTTGAACTGATGCAGCGCGCCGCCCACGCCGCCTGGCGCGCCTTGCGCCGGCACTGGCCCCAGGCCGATGGCGTAACGGTACTGGCCGGGCACGGCAACAATGCCGGCGACGGCTACCTGATCGCGGCCCTGGCCCAGCGAGCGGGCTGGTCGGTGACTGTGCTGGCGGTGGGTGATACCGCCCGTCTGCAGGGCGATGCCGCGGCGGCGCTGGCTGAGGCGCGGGCTGCCCGGGTCGATATCCAGCCGTGGTCGGCGGATACGCCCTTGCAAGGGGTGCTGGTGGACGCGCTGCTAGGCACTGGCCTGACCGGCACGGTGCGTTCGCCCTACGCCGACGCCATCGACGCTATGAACGCCAGTGGCCTGCCAGTGTTGGCGGTGGATATCCCTTCGGGGTTGTGCACCGATACCGGTCAGGTCCTTGGCCATGGGGTCAGGGCCGACCTCACGGTGACGTTCATCGGCTTGAAGTTCGGGCTGTTCAGCGGCCAGGCTGCCGACCAGGTGGGCCGCCTGGTGTTTGACGACCTGCAGGCTGAACCGGCGATCGTCGCTGCCCAGCCGGTCATGGCTCGGCGCCTGAGCATCGCTTCACTTCCCCGGCCCGCCCCAAGGCCCATGACCGCGCACAAGGGCAATTACGGCCAGGTGCTGGTCATCGGTGGCGACCTGGGCACGGGGGGCGCCACCTTGATGAGTGCCGAAGCGGCCTTGCGCACGGGGGCTGGCATGGTCAGCCTGGCGACCCGGGCCGAGCATGTGCCAGCGGCCATTACCCGGCTGCCCGAGGTGATGGCTCTGGGCGTTCATTCGTCCAATCAACTGCTGGGCCCGCTGGACAAGGCCGATATCGTCGTCATCGGCCCCGGCCTTGGCCAGGCCAGTTGGGGGCGTAGCCTGCTGTCCATTGCGGCGACGGTGGCCAAGGCTCAAGTCTGGGACGCCGATGCCCTGAACCAGTTGGCCGAGGGCCGGGTGGCCTTGCCGGCGGGGTGCGTCATGACTCCACACCCCGGCGAGGCAGCGCGCCTGCTGGGCGTGACGACCGCCCAGGTGCAGGCCGACCGTGCCCATGCGGCGCTGGCCCTGGCGAAGAAGTTTTCGACCGTCTGCGTACTGAAAGGCGCCGGCAGCTTGATCGCCGCGCCGGATGGTCGCCTGGCGCTGTGCAACCACGGCCACCCGGCCATGGCCACCGCCGGGCTGGGGGATGTGCTCAGCGGTGTGCTGGGCGCTCTTCTGGCGCAGCACATGGCCCCGTATGATGCTGCCTGTCTGGGCGTGTGGCTGCATGCGTGCGCGGGCGAGCAACAAGGTAGCAAGGGCCGCGGGCTGGCGGCCACCGATCTGATTCCAGCCATCCGTCAGTTGTTCGAGGAGCTGTCCCCTTGTCTGAAATAGAGCTGTTTGTGCCCGACGAAGACGCCATGGTCGCCTTTGGCGGCCGTCTGGCACAGGTCACCCAGGCCATCGGGGTGATCTTCCTCGAAGGCGACCTTGGAGCCGGTAAAACCACGCTGTCACGGGGGCTGATCCGGGGGCTTGGGCACACTGGCGCGGTGAAGAGCCCGACCTTCACCCTGGTCGAACCTTACGAGTCCGCGAGCTTTCGCGCCTATCATTTTGATCTGTATCGCCTTGTCGATCCCGAAGAACTGGAATTTCTTGGCATTCGGGATTACTTTGAAGGTGACGCTCTCTGTCTGATCGAGTGGCCTCAGCGTGGTGCGGGCTTTTTGCCAAAGCCTGACCTGACCATTACCATACGCCCCCACGCGGGCGGCCGTTCGCTGACTTTGACGCCACAGGGCGCGCGTGGCGAGTCGTGGTGTGCCGTCCTGGCACAGAAAATCAAATAATTCTGGGTGGGTGTTTGTATGCGCATTCGCGCGCTGGTCGCGTTGGTGGGGTTGCTGTTGGTGGCATATGCCGTCGACGCCGTGGCGGCTTCGCAGGTCAAGAGTGTTCGGCTGTGGCGAGCGCCGGATAACACGCGGCTGGTATTCGACCTGTCGGGCCCGGTCGAGCACAGCCTGTTCACCCTGCAATCCCCTGACCGCCTGGTGATCGACATCAACGGCGCCACCCTGGGCGCGCCGCTGAACCTGCCGATCGCCAACACGCCGATTACCTCGGTGCGTTCGGCCCAGCGCACACCCACCGACCTGCGGGTGGTCATCGACCTGAAAAAGGCCGTGACCCCGAAAAGCTTCTCCCTGGCGCCCAACCAGCAATATGGCAACCGCCTCGTGGTAGACCTGTTCGACAACGCCGCCGACGCCACGCCACCACCGCCGGAGCCTACCGTGGCCACCACGCCGGCCGTGCCCGTGACGCCGGTGCAGCCGGCGATCAAGCTGGCGCCGGTGCCAAACGGCAAGCGTGACATCATCGTTGCCATCGACGCCGGCCACGGCGGCGAAGACCCGGGCGCCTCGGGGTCGCGCGGCCAACACGAAAAGGACATCACCCTGCAGATCGCCCGCGAACTGCAACGCCAGATCAACGGCGAGAAAGGCTTCCGCGCCGAATTGACCCGTACGGGTGATTACTTCATCCCGCTGCGCCAGCGCACCGAGATCGCCCGCAAGAAGGGCGCCGACCTGTTCGTGTCCATCCATGCCGACGCCGCGCCATCCTCGGCGGCCGTGGGCGCCTCGGTATTCGCGCTGTCCGAGCGCGGGGCCACTTCCGAGACCGCGCGCTGGCTGGCTGACAGTGAAAACCGTTCCGACCTGATCGGTGGTGCCGGCGCCGTGAGCCTCGATGACAAGGACAAGATGCTCGCCGGTGTGCTGCTGGACCTGTCCATGACGGCCTCGCTGAGCTCCAGCCTCAACGTCGGCCAGAAAGTATTGAGCAACATCGGCCGCGTGACCCCGCTGCACAAGGCGCGCGTGGAGCAGGCCGGGTTCATGGTGCTGAAGTCCCCGGACATCCCGTCGATCCTGGTGGAAACCGGCTTCATCTCCAACTCGGGCGAAGCCGCCAAGCTGCAAAGCTCCAGCCACCAGCAAGCGCTGGCGCGCTCCATCACCAGCGGCGTGCGCCAGTTCTTCCAGCAGAACCCGCCACCGGGCACCTATATCGCCTGGCTGCGTGACAGCGGCAAACTGGCCCAGGGCCCTACCGAACACGTGGTGCGCCCCGGCGAAACCCTGCCCATGCTTGCCGTGCGCTACAACCAGTCGGTGGCTACCCTGCGCAGCGCCAACAACCTGACCACCGATGAATTGAAGATAGGCCAGACCCTGGAAATTCCTGCAACCGTACTGGCGGCACAGCAATGACGTCTTCCGCCCGTATCGAGCTGCTCAGCCCGCGCCTCGCCAACCAGATCGCCGCTGGCGAGGTGGTTGAGCGCCCGGCGTCGGTCATCAAGGAACTGCTGGAAAACAGCCTGGACTCCGGCGCCCGGCGCATCGACGTGGAAGTGGAGCAGGGCGGTGTGAAGCTTCTGCGGGTACGCGACGACGGCAGCGGTATTGCCTCGGACGACCTGCCCCTGGCCCTGGCCCGCCACGCCACGAGCAAGATCCGTGACCTGGAAGACCTGGAACGGGTGATGAGCCTGGGGTTTCGTGGTGAAGCCCTGGCGTCGATCAGCTCGGTGGCCCGCCTGACCCTGACCTCGCGCACCCGGGATGCCGAGCAGGCCTGGCAGGTGGAAACCGAAGGTCGGGACATGTCCCCGCGCGTGCAGCCGGCCGCGCACCCGGTAGGCACTTCGGTTGAAGTGCGCGACCTGTTCTTCAATACCCCGGCGCGGCGCAAGTTTCTCAAAACCGAAAAAACCGAATTCGATCATCTGCAAGAAGTGATCAAGCGCCTGGCCCTCGCGCGTTTTGACGTAGGCTTCCACCTGCGCCACAACGGCAAGAGCATCCTCAGCCTGCACGAAGCCCACGACGACACGGCCCGCGCCCGACGCGTGGGCGCCATCTGCGGCCCGGGTTTCCTGGAGCAGGCCCTGCCCATTGAAGTAGAGCGCAACGGCCTGCACCTGTGGGGTTGGGTCGGCCTGCCGACCTTCTCGCGCAGCCAGGCCGACATGCAGTACTTCTTCGTCAACGGCCGCGCCGTGCGCGACAAACTGGTGGCCCACGCGGTGCGCCAGGCCTACCGCGACGTGCTGTTCAACGGCCGCCACCCGACCTTCGTCCTGTTCTTCGAAGTCGACCCAGCGGTCGTAGACGTCAACGTCCATCCCACCAAGCACGAAGTACGCTTCCGTGATGGGCGCATGGTGCATGATTTCCTCTACGGCACCCTGCACCGCGCCCTGGCGGACGTGCGTCCGGAAAACCAGTTGCCGTCTGCCCCGGCCATCGAACCAGTGGCTCGCCCCAGCGGCCTGGAGGCCGGTGAATTCGGGCCCCAGGGCGAGATGCGCCTGGCGGCCAACGTGCTCGAACAGCAGCAGCAACAGCCGGACGTCGCCGGTCGCGGCTACAGCGCCAGCTCAGGCGCGGGCTACCAATATGTCCCCCGCCCAGCCCAGCCGATGCCAACCGCCGAGGCCCAGGCGGCCTACCGTGAATTCTATGCGCCGTTGCCCCAGGCAGCGGATACCGCGGCCCCCAACCTGCCGGAAGGCCAGGGTGATATCCCGCCGCTGGGCTACGCGCTGGCCCAGCTCAAGGGCATTTACATCTTGTCCGAGAACGCCCAGGGCCTGGTGCTGGTAGACATGCACGCCGCCCACGAGCGCATCATGTATGAGCGCCTGAAAGTAGCCATGGCCAGCGAAGGCCTCAGTGGCCAACCGCTGCTGGTGCCCGAGTCCATCGCTGTCAGCCAGCGCGAGGCCGATTGCGCCGAGGAGCACGCGGTGTGGTTCCAGCGTCTGGGCTTCGAGCTGCAACGCCTGGGCCCGGAAAGCCTGGCCATCCGGCAGATCCCGGCCCTGCTCAAGCAGGCCGAAACCTACGCCAATGGCGTGGTGCCGGAAGCCCGTGGTCAGGCCCAGCGCATCATCGAGGACGCCAATGGCTACCGCGATGAGGTGGTGTCGCGTGCCAAGGGTGAGGCCGACCGCTTCACCAAACTGGTGACCGAGTACCGCAAGGCACCTGAGGTCACCCGTCAGCGCCTGTACCTGGAAACCATGCAGGACGTCTACAGCAACACCAGCAAGGTGCTGGTGAGCAGCGAGAAAGGGGGTAACAACCTGATCTACCTGCCGCTGGACAAGATGGTCAACAGCAGCCACGGCAATGCGCCAGTGGTGTCGGGCAGCGTGACGCCGCCGGTCACGGACGCGGCAGGCGCCCGTGCGGCCGCCGATCTGCAGCAGCAACAACGTGAACTGCGTTCCAGGGAGACTCGCTGATGGGCAATAAATCACTGATCGCCCTGATCGTTGGCGTGGTACTGGCCATCGTGGCGTGGAACAGCTTCTACATCGTCTCCCAGACCGAGCGCGCGGTGATGCTGCGTTTCGGCCGCGTGGTACAGGCTGATGTGCCGCCTGGCCTGCACGTGAAAGTGCCGTACGTGAACCAGGTGCGCAAGTTCGACGCCCGCCTGATGACCCTCGATGCCCCTACCCAGCGGTTCCTGACGCTGGAGAAGAAGGCCGTGATGGTCGATGCATACGCCAAGTGGCGCGTGAAGGACGCGGAGCGCTTCTATACCGCTACCTCGGGCATGAAGCAGATCGCCGATGACCGCCTGTCCCGCCGCCTGGAGTCGGGGCTGCGTGACCAGTTCGGCAAGCGCACCCTGCACGAAGTGGTGTCGGGCCAGCGTGACGAATTGATGGCTGGTATCACCGAGTCGTTGAACAAGATGGCCAACGACGAGTTGGGCATCGAAGTCATCGACGTGCGGGTCAAGGCCATCGACCTGCCCAAGGAAGTGAACAAGAGCGTGTTCGACCGCATGAGCACCGAGCGTGAGCGTGAGGCTCGCGAGCATCGCGCCAAGGGTAACGAGCTGGCCGAAGGCATCCGTGCCGACGCCGATCGTCAGCGCCGCGTGTTGTTGGCCGAGGCCTATCGCGAGTCGGAAGAAGCCCGCGGTGACGGCGATGCCCAGGCGGCCGCCATCTATGCCAAGGCCTACGGCCAGGACCAGGAGTTCTACTCCTTCTACCGTAGCCTGCAGGCTTACCGTCAGAGTTTCTCCAACAAGAGCGACGTGCTGGTGCTGGACCCAAGCAGCGACTTCTTCCGCTACATGGAGAAGTACAAGCCTTGAATGGCGCACTCCGCCGGGCGGTCAAATCGCCCGGCGGGGTGACCATTTCTGAAAACGTGTTATGATGCGGCAGCCGGGAAATTCCCGGCTTTTTTGCGTCTGCAAGATCGATTGGCCCGTCGCGCCAGTCTTTTGCGAAGTGTTTCAGACTGTTTCCAAAGTAATCGAGGGCAATGGCTCAAGCAGGCAGGGCGGCATGAAAACCGCTGCAACGTGCCTCGTCATTGCCTGCTTCACTCAAGGCTCGCCCGGAGGCGTGCCGCCCGGATCATAGGGGAAAGGCGTAATGGCAACGGTAGACCGCTGGCTGCTGCCAGATGGCATCGAAGAAGTACTGCCGCCGGAAGCGGCGCGCATCGAAGTAGCGCGTCGCCAGGTGTTGGATCTGTTCCAGAGCTGGGGCTATGAGTTCGTCGTCACCCCGCATATCGAGTACCTGGAGTCGCTGCTGACCGGCGCGGGCCAGGACCTGGATCTGCGCACCTTCAAGGTTGTCGACCCGCAATCCGGGCGGCAGATGGTCTTCCGTGCCGACATCACCCCGCAAGTGGCGCGCATCGACGCGCACACCCTGCGTCGTGAAGGCCCGAGCCGGCTGTGTTACGCCGGCAGCGTGCTGCATGCCCAGCCGCGTGCCCTGTCATCCTCGCGCAGCCCTATCCAGTTGGGTGCCGAGCTGTATGGTGATGCCAGCCCGAGCAGCGATGTGGAAGTGATCAGCCTGATGCTGGCTATGCTTCAACTGGCGGATGTCGCGGATGTGCACATGGACCTCGGCCATGTGGGCATCTACCGTGGCCTGGCGCGCGCCGCCGGCCTGAGTGGCGCCGTCGAGCAGCAGTTGTTCGACGCCCTGCAGCGCAAGGCCATCGACGAGGTCATCGCCCTCACCGAAGGCCTGCCAACCGACCTGGCGGCCATGCTGCGCGCACTGGTCGAGCTGTGCGGTGGGGCTGAAGTGTTCGCCGAGGCCCGTGTACGCCTGGCCAATGCCCCGGCGCCGGTCATCGCGGCCCTGGATGACCTGCAGGCCATCGCCGAACGCCTGGCGGCCCGTTTCCCCGAGCTGCCCTTGTATTTCGACCTGGGCGAGCTGCGCGGCTACCACTACCACACCGGTGTGGTATTCGCAGTGTTCGTTCCGGGTGTCGGCCAGTCGATCGCCCAGGGCGGTCGGTATGACGATATCGGCGCCGACTTCGGTCGTGCGCGTCCGGCGACGGGGTTCTCCACCGACCTCAAGACCCTGGTTACCCTGGGTCGCGCCGAGGTGGAACTGCCCAGCGGTGGCATCTGGATGCCAGACAGCACCGATGCGGCACTCTGGCAGCAGGTCTGCCAGCTGCGTCGTGAAGGCCAGCGAGTGGTTCAGGCGCTGCCTGGCCAGGCGTTGAGCGCGGCCGCGGAGGCCGATTGCGACCGCCAATTGATTCAGCAGAACGGGCTGTGGCAAGTACTGCCGCTGGCTTCTTGAGTTTTCCCGCCGGCCGAAGCCGGCACCAAGTTTGCGCGAATGAGGACAAGTGTCATGGGTAAGAATGTCGTAGTCCTGGGCACCCAGTGGGGTGATGAGGGCAAAGGCAAGATCGTTGATCTGCTGACCGAACATGCAGCCGCCGTAGTGCGCTACCAAGGTGGCCACAACGCCGGCCACACCCTGGTGATCGACGGTGAAAAGACCGTTCTGCACCTGATTCCGTCGGGCGTGCTGCGCGAAGGCGTGCAATGCCTGATCGGCAACGGCGTGGTGGTCGCCCCCGACGCCCTGCTGCGTGAGATCATCAAGCTGGAAGAGAAGGGCGTACCGGTGCGTGAGCGCCTGCGCATCAGCCCGTCCTGCCCACTGATCCTGTCCTACCACGTGGCCCTGGACCAGGCGCGCGAGAAGGCCCGTGGCGAGCTGAAGATCGGCACCACCGGTCGTGGTATCGGCCCTGCGTACGAAGACAAGGTTGCACGCCGTGGCCTGCGCATCGGTGACCTGTTCCACCGCGAGCGTTTCGCCGCCAAGCTGGGCGAGTTGCTGGATTACCACAACTTCGTACTGGTCAATTACTACAAAGAGCCGGCCATCGACTTCCAGAAGACCCTGGACGAGTGCATGGAATACGCCGAGCTGCTCAAGCCGATGATGCTGGACGTCACTGCAGAGCTGCACGCCCTGCGTCGCGCTGGCAAGGACATCATGTTCGAAGGTGCCCAGGGCTCGCTGCTGGACATCGACCACGGTACCTACCCGTACGTGACGAGCTCCAACACCACCGCTGGCGGCATCGCCACGGGTTCGGGTGTCGGCCCCATGTACCTGGACTACATCCTGGGTATCACCAAGGCCTACACCACTCGCGTGGGTTCCGGTCCGTTCCCTACCGAGCTGTTCGATGACGTGGGTGCCTACCTGGCCAAGCGTGGCCACGAGTTCGGTGCCACCACCGGCCGTGCCCGTCGTTGCGGATGGTTCGACGCCGTCATCCTGCGCCGTGCCATCGACGTCAACAGCATCTCGGGCATCTGCCTGACCAAGCTGGACGTGCTGGACGGCCTGGAAACCATCAACATCTGCGTGGGCTACAAGAACGCCGAAGGCGCGGTCATCGACGCACCGACCGACGCTGACAGCTACATCGGCCTTGAGCCGGTGTACGAGCAGATGCCAGGCTGGAGCGAGTCGACCCTGGGTGCCAAGACCCTGGAAGAGCTGCCGCTGGCTGCCCGTAACTACATCAAGCGTGTCGAAGAGCTGGTCGGTGCGCCGATCGACATCATCGACCCGTCCGAGGCCTACTCGGCTGCCGAATTTCGTGCCGACGCCTTGCAGGCGATGGCCGAGATCACCTCGCGGGGCAATATCCCGTTACTGGTCGGCGGTACGATGTTGTATTTCAAGGCGTTGCTGGACGGGCTGGCCGATATGCCCCCGGCCGATGCCGCGGTGCGCGAAGAGCTGGAGGCCATGGCCCAGGCCGGTGGGCTGCAGGTTCTGCACGACGAACTGGCCAGGGTCGACCCCGTTTCGGCGGCGCGTATCCACCCCAATGACCCCCAGCGCCTGATCCGCGCATTGGAAGTCTACCGGGTAAGTGGTTCCAGCATGACCGAGCATCGGGCGCGTCAATCTGCGCAAAGTACCGACGCAGGCGCTACGGGCGCCGGTCAATTGCCCTATACTGTTGCCAGCCTGGCGATTGCGCCGACGGATCGCCAGGTGCTTCACGAACGTATCGCCCTGCGTTTTCGGCAGATGCTGGAACAGGGGTTCGTCGACGAGGTCAGAGCCTTGCGTGCCAGAAGTGACTTGCACGCCGGCCTGCCGTCTATACGTGCAGTGGGTTACCGCCAAGTCTGGGATCATCTGGATGGCAAGCTGAGCTCGGTGGAAATGCAGGAACGCGGCATCATTGCGACACGTCAACTGGCCAAACGGCAGTTCACCTGGCTGCGAAGCTTCGGTGATCTTCACTGGTTGGACAGCCTGGCTTGTGACAATCTGCCACGCACCTTGAAATACCTTGGAACGGTCTCCATATTGAGCTGAGTCCTTGTAATTGCCGTCTATCCTTGGGGTGGGGCGGCCTAAGCCATCATTTTTTCTGATATTTCTTACTATTGATCCTTAAAGGAGTGCGGCACATGTCAAAAGGGCATTCGCTACAAGACCCTTACTTGAATACATTGCGTAAAGAGAAGGTCGGCGTTTCGATCTACCTCGTTAACGGTATCAAGTTGCAAGGCACCATCGAATCGTTCGACCAGTTCGTGATTCTGCTCAAGAACACCGTAAGCCAGATGGTTTACAAGCACGCTGTCTCCACCGTCGTTCCTGTGCGCCCGATCCGTCTGCCTAGCGCAACCGAATCCGAGCATGGCGACGTCGAACCAGGTAACGCCTGATAGGAGTCTGCTTTGTTCTTTGAGCGCCACGGTGGTGGTGAACGGGCCATTCTCGTTCACTTGGATGGTCAGGACCCTGAGGCGCGCGAAGATCCGCAGGAGTTTCAGGAGCTGGCCGTTTCGGCCGGCGCCGAAACTGTCGCGTTCGTCAACGTGGCGCGGCATCAGCCCACGGCCAAATACCTGATAGGCAGCGGCAAGGTCGAGGAATTGCGCGACCAGGTCAAAGCCGAACAGGTCGATCTGGTGATTTTCAATCACACCCTCACACCCAGCCAGGAACGTAACCTCGAACGTGCTTTCGAGTGTCGCGTGCTTGACCGTACCGGTCTGATCCTGGATATCTTCGCCCAGCGGGCGCGCACCCATGAAGGCAAGCTGCAGGTGGAACTCGCCCAGCTCGAGCACATGAGTACGCGACTGGTCCGCGGCTGGACTCACCTTGAGCGCCAGAAAGGCGGTATCGGCCTGCGCGGCCCGGGTGAAACCCAGCTGGAAACCGACCGCCGCCTGCTGCGGGTACGCCTGCGCCAGATCAAGGCGCGCCTGGAGAAGGTTCGCAGCCAGCGCGAGCAGGCCCGTCGTGGCCGTCGCCGCGCCGACATTCCTTCGGTCTCGCTGGTCGGTTACACCAACGCCGGCAAATCCACCCTGTTCAATGCCGTGACCTCGTCCGAGGTGTATGCGGCCGACCAGTTGTTCGCCACCCTGGACCCGACCCTGCGCCGTCTGGAACTCGATGACCTGGGCCCGGTGATCCTTGCCGACACGGTGGGCTTCATTCGTCACTTGCCGCACAAGCTGGTGGAGGCTTTCCGGGCTACGCTCGAAGAGTCGAGCAACTCCGACCTGCTGCTGCACGTGATCGACGCCCATGAGCCGGAGCGCATGGCGCAGATCGAACAGGTCATGGCGGTGCTCACCGAGATCGGTGCCCAAGGGTTGCCGATCCTGGAGGTGTATAACAAACTCGACCTGCTTGAAGGGGTGGAGCCACAGATCCAGCGCGATGCCGATGGCAAGCCGCAGCGGGTCTGGGTGTCGGCACGCGACGGGCGTGGCCTGGACCTGGTCAAACAGGCCGTGGCCGAGCTGCTGGGCGAGGACCTGTTCGTCGCTACCCTGCGCCTGCCACAGCACCTGGCGCGCCTGCGGGCACAGTTTTTCGAGATGGGTGTGGTGCAAAGCGAGGCGCATGACGAGGAAGGTGCCAGCCTGTTGGCGGTACGTGTACCCCGTAGCGAACTCAACCGTCTGGTCAGCCGGGCAGGGATGGAACCGCTGGAATTCATCGAGCAACACACTTTGCAATAAAAGCCCTGCAACGCGGCGGTGCCGCGAGCTCGGGCATTCTGTAGCATTGGTTGGCGCGCCGTGGGTGCGTCTTTGCTTTATCAGATGGAGAGCGCTATGGCTTGGAATGAGCCGGGTGGCAACTCGAACAATCAGGATCCTTGGGGTGGCAAACGCCGTGGGGGCGACCGCAAGGGGCCACCGGATCTCGACGAGGCCTTCCGAAAGCTGCAGGAAAGCCTGAACAGCATGTTCGGTGGTGGTAAAAAACGCGGGGGTGACGGCAACGGCTCGTCCAGGGGTGGTGGCTTCGGCCTGCTCGGGATCGGCCTGGTCGTGCTGGCCGCCATTTGGCTGTACAGCGCCATCTACGTGGTGGACGAGCAGGAGCAGGCCGTGGTGCTGCGCTTCGGCAAGTACTACGAGACCGTGGGCTCGGGCCTTAATATCTACTTCCCGCCCTTCGACAAGAAGTACCTGGAAAACGTGACGCGTGAGCGCACGTACACCAAGCAGGGCCAGATGCTCACCGAGGACGAGAACATCGTCGAGGTGCCGCTGACCGTGCAATACCGCATCAGCAACCTGCAGGACTACGTGCTCAACGTCGACCAGCCGGAAGTCAGCCTGCAGCATGCCACCGACAGCGCCCTGCGCCACGTGGTGGGGTCCACCACCATGGATCAGGTGCTGACCGAAGGTCGTGAGCTGATGGCCAGCGAAATCAAGAAGCGTCTGCAGGGCTTCATGGACACCTACAAGACCGGTATCACCATTACCCAGGTCAACGTGCAGAGCGCGGCCGCCCCGCGTGAAGTCCAGGAAGCCTTCGATGACGTGATCCGCGCCCGTGAAGACGAGCAGCGCTCGCGCAACCAGGCCGAAACCTACGCCAATGGCGTGGTGCCGGAAGCCCGTGGTCAGGCCCAGCGCATCATCGAGGACGCCAATGGCTACCGCGATGAGGTGGTGTCGCGTGCCAAGGGTGAGGCCGACCGCTTCACCAAACTGGTGACCGAGTACCGCAAGGCACCTGAGGTCACCCGTCAGCGCCTGTACCTGGAAACCATGCAGGACGTCTACAGCAACACCAGCAAGGTGCTGGTGAGCAGCGAGAAAGGGGGTAACAACCTGATCTACCTGCCGCTGGACAAGATGGTCAACAGCAGCCACGGCAATGCGCCAGTGGTGTCGGGCAGCGTGACGCCGCCGGTCACGGACGCGGCAGGCGCCCGTGCGGCCGCCGATCTGCAGCAGCAACAACGTGAACTGCGTTCCAGGGAGACTCGCTGATGGGCAATAAATCACTGATCGCCCTGATCGTTGGCGTGGTACTGGCCATCGTGGCGTGGAACAGCTTCTACATCGTCTCCCAGACCGAGCGCGCGGTGATGCTGCGTTTCGGCCGCGTGGTACAGGCTGATGTGCCGCCTGGCCTGCACGTGAAAGTGCCGTACGTGAACCAGGTGCGCAAGTTCGACGCCCGCCTGATGACCCTCGATGCCCCTACCCAGCGGTTCCTGACGCTGGAGAAGAAGGCCGTGATGGTCGATGCATACGCCAAGTGGCGCGTGAAGGACGCGGAGCGCTTCTATACCGCTACCTCGGGCATGAAGCAGATCGCCGATGACCGCCTGTCCCGCCGCCTGGAGTCGGGGCTGCGTGACCAGTTCGGCAAGCGCACCCTGCACGAAGTGGTGTCGGGCCAGCGTGACGAATTGATGGCTGGTATCACCGAGTCGTTGAACAAGATGGCCAACGACGAGTTGGGCATCGAAGTCATCGACGTGCGGGTCAAGGCCATCGACCTGCCCAAGGAAGTGAACAAGAGCGTGTTCGACCGCATGAGCACCGAGCGTGAGCGTGAGGCTCGCGAGCATCGCGCCAAGGGTAACGAGCTGGCCGAAGGCATCCGTGCCGACGCCGATCGTCAGCGCCGCGTGTTGTTGGCCGAGGCCTATCGCGAGTCGGAAGAAGCCCGCGGTGACGGCGATGCCCAGGCGGCCGCCATCTATGCCAAGGCCTACGGCCAGGACCAGGAGTTCTACTCCTTCTACCGTAGCCTGCAGGCTTACCGTCAGAGTTTCTCCAACAAGAGCGACGTGCTGGTGCTGGACCCAAGCAGCGACTTCTTCCGCTACATGGAGAAGTACAAGCCTTGAATGGCGCACTCCGCCGGGCGGTCAAATCGCCCGGCGGGGTGACCATTTCTGAAAACGTGTTATGATGCGGCAGCCGGGAAATTCCCGGCTTTTTTGCGTCTGCAAGATCGATTGGCCCGTCGCGCCAGTCTTTTGCGAAGTGTTTCAGACTGTTTCCAAAGTAATCGAGGGCAATGGCTCAAGCAGGCAGGGCGGCATGAAAACCGCTGCAACGTGCCTCGTCATTGCCTGCTTCACTCAAGGCTCGCCCGGAGGCGTGCCGCCCGGATCATAGGGGAAAGGCGTAATGGCAACGGTAGACCGCTGGCTGCTGCCAGATGGCATCGAAGAAGTACTGCCGCCGGAAGCGGCGCGCATCGAAGTAGCGCGTCGCCAGGTGTTGGATCTGTTCCAGAGCTGGGGCTATGAGTTCGTCGTCACCCCGCATATCGAGTACCTGGAGTCGCTGCTGACCGGCGCGGGCCAGGACCTGGATCTGCGCACCTTCAAGGTTGTCGACCCGCAATCCGGGCGGCAGATGGTCTTCCGTGCCGACATCACCCCGCAAGTGGCGCGCATCGACGCGCACACCCTGCGTCGTGAAGGCCCGAGCCGGCTGTGTTACGCCGGCAGCGTGCTGCATGCCCAGCCGCGTGCCCTGTCATCCTCGCGCAGCCCTATCCAGTTGGGTGCCGAGCTGTATGGTGATGCCAGCCCGAGCAGCGATGTGGAAGTGATCAGCCTGATGCTGGCTATGCTTCAACTGGCGGATGTCGCGGATGTGCACATGGACCTCGGCCATGTGGGCATCTACCGTGGCCTGGCGCGCGCCGCCGGCCTGAGTGGCGCCGTCGAGCAGCAGTTGTTCGACGCCCTGCAGCGCAAGGCCATCGACGAGGTCATCGCCCTCACCGAAGGCCTGCCAACCGACCTGGCGGCCATGCTGCGCGCACTGGTCGAGCTGTGCGGTGGGGCTGAAGTGTTCGCCGAGGCCCGTGTACGCCTGGCCAATGCCCCGGCGCCGGTCATCGCGGCCCTGGATGACCTGCAGGCCATCGCCGAACGCCTGGCGGCCCGTTTCCCCGAGCTGCCCTTGTATTTCGACCTGGGCGAGCTGCGCGGCTACCACTACCACACCGGTGTGGTATTCGCAGTGTTCGTTCCGGGTGTCGGCCAGTCGATCGCCCAGGGCGGTCGGTATGACGATATCGGCGCCGACTTCGGTCGTGCGCGTCCGGCGACGGGGTTCTCCACCGACCTCAAGACCCTGGTTACCCTGGGTCGCGCCGAGGTGGAACTGCCCAGCGGTGGCATCTGGATGCCAGACAGCACCGATGCGGCACTCTGGCAGCAGGTCTGCCAGCTGCGTCGTGAAGGCCAGCGAGTGGTTCAGGCGCTGCCTGGCCAGGCGTTGAGCGCGGCCGCGGAGGCCGATTGCGACCGCCAATTGATTCAGCAGAACGGGCTGTGGCAAGTACTGCCGCTGGCTTCTTGAGTTTTCCCGCCGGCCGAAGCCGGCACCAAGTTTGCGCGAATGAGGACAAGTGTCATGGGTAAGAATGTCGTAGTCCTGGGCACCCAGTGGGGTGATGAGGGCAAAGGCAAGATCGTTGATCTGCTGACCGAACATGCAGCCGCCGTAGTGCGCTACCAAGGTGGCCACAACGCCGGCCACACCCTGGTGATCGACGGTGAAAAGACCGTTCTGCACCTGATTCCGTCGGGCGTGCTGCGCGAAGGCGTGCAATGCCTGATCGGCAACGGCGTGGTGGTCGCCCCCGACGCCCTGCTGCGTGAGATCATCAAGCTGGAAGAGAAGGGCGTACCGGTGCGTGAGCGCCTGCGCATCAGCCCGTCCTGCCCACTGATCCTGTCCTACCACGTGGCCCTGGACCAGGCGCGCGAGAAGGCCCGTGGCGAGCTGAAGATCGGCACCACCGGTCGTGGTATCGGCCCTGCGTACGAAGACAAGGTTGCACGCCGTGGCCTGCGCATCGGTGACCTGTTCCACCGCGAGCGTTTCGCCGCCAAGCTGGGCGAGTTGCTGGATTACCACAACTTCGTACTGGTCAATTACTACAAAGAGCCGGCCATCGACTTCCAGAAGACCCTGGACGAGTGCATGGAATACGCCGAGCTGCTCAAGCCGATGATGCTGGACGTCACTGCAGAGCTGCACGCCCTGCGTCGCGCTGGCAAGGACATCATGTTCGAAGGTGCCCAGGGCTCGCTGCTGGACATCGACCACGGTACCTACCCGTACGTGACGAGCTCCAACACCACCGCTGGCGGCATCGCCACGGGTTCGGGTGTCGGCCCCATGTACCTGGACTACATCCTGGGTATCACCAAGGCCTACACCACTCGCGTGGGTTCCGGTCCGTTCCCTACCGAGCTGTTCGATGACGTGGGTGCCTACCTGGCCAAGCGTGGCCACGAGTTCGGTGCCACCACCGGCCGTGCCCGTCGTTGCGGATGGTTCGACGCCGTCATCCTGCGCCGTGCCATCGACGTCAACAGCATCTCGGGCATCTGCCTGACCAAGCTGGACGTGCTGGACGGCCTGGAAACCATCAACATCTGCGTGGGCTACAAGAACGCCGAAGGCGCGGTCATCGACGCACCGACCGACGCTGACAGCTACATCGGCCTTGAGCCGGTGTACGAGCAGATGCCAGGCTGGAGCGAGTCGACCCTGGGTGCCAAGACCCTGGAAGAGCTGCCGCTGGCTGCCCGTAACTACATCAAGCGTGTCGAAGAGCTGGTCGGTGCGCCGATCGACATCATCTCGACCGGTCCGGACCGCAACGAAACCATCGTGCTGCGTCACCCATTCGCGTAAGCCTGCTGTAGCACGCTCAAAGGGCCCTTCGGGGCCCTTTGTCGTTTCTGCGTGGCCTGGCCAGCTCGGCGCCCTGTACGCCCTGCAGGGTTGCGCTGCGGTACGCCTGCGAAGCCGCAGTGTCTGTTTCACAGGCGGGTACGTGGAAGAAGAGGGTGGCGCAGTTTTCAAACGCCAGAAACGCAAAAACCCGCGTTAGCGGGTTTTTGGGGTGACTCAGAGATCAAGGATCTGTGAATCTGAATTGGTGCCCAGAAGAAGACTCGAACTTCCACGACCGTAAGGTCACCAGCACCTGAAGCTGGCGTGTCTACCAATTTCACCATCTGGGCATTTACTTCGACGTTGTCCGTCGTTGTGGGGCGCACTATACGGAGGGTATTGGAGGCTGTAAACCCCTGAGTGCAAAAATATTTGAAAAAGTTTTTCGGAGGCCAGAAACGCAAAAACCCGCTTTCGCGGGTTTTTGTGAGTGGCTCAAGATTGCTGTAATCTCAAGCCTGAATTTGGTGCCCAGAAGAAGACTCGAACTTCCACGACCGTAAGGTCACCAGCACCTGAAGCTGGCGTGTCTACCAATTTCACCATCTGGGCATCATCGTCAGCGCTGTTGCGTTTCCGATGGGGCGCACTATACGGGCGTCCTTTTGACCTGTAAACCCCTGTTATGAAAAAAGTTTAGGTTTTTTTGCATGGTGCAGGTTTCAGCCCGAATGTGCGGCATCGCGGGGGCTGTCAAACGGCGAAATTTCCCGTTTCAATACGCGTATGCCAAACTAACCCTTATATAGACAAGGTGAAATTTCTCTAATGGCCGATTGGCAGTCCCTCGATCCCGAGGCCGCTCGTGAAGCGGAAAAATACGAAAACCCTATTCCCAGCCGCGAGCTGATCCTCCAGCATCTCGACGAGCGCGGCTCTCCCGCCAGCCGCGAGCAGTTGGTGGACGAGTTCGGGCTGACCACCGAAGACCAGGTGGAGGCCCTGCGCCGCCGTCTGCGCGCCATGGAGCGCGACGCCCAGCTGATTTACACCCGCCGCGGCACGTATGCGCCGGTGGACAAGCTCGACCTGATCGCCGGCCGCATCAGCGGCCACCGTGACGGCTTCGGCTTCCTGATCCCCGACGATGGCTCCGATGACCTGTTCATGAGCCCGGCGCAGATGCGCCTGGTGTTCGATGGCGACCGCGCCCTGGCCCGGGTTTCCGGCCTGGACCGCCGTGGTCGCCGTGAAGGCGTGATCGTCGAAGTGGTGTCCCGTGGTCACGAGACCATTGTTGGCCGCTATTTCGAAGAGGGCGGTATCGGCTTCGTCACCCCGGACAACCCCAAGGTCAATCAGGAAGTGCTGATTACCCCGGGCCGCAACGCCGGCGCCAAGATTGGCCAGTTTGTCGAGGTGAAGATCACCCACTGGCCAACCCCGCGCTTCCAGCCCCAGGGCGATGTCATCGAAGTGGTCGGCAACTACATGGCGCCGGGCATGGAAATCGACGTGGCGCTGCGTACCTATGACATTCCTCACGTATGGCCCCAGGCCGTGCTCAAGGAAGCCGCCAAGCTCAAGCCCGAGGTGGAAGAGAAGGACAAGCAGAACCGCGTCGACCTGCGCCACCTGCCGTTCGTCACCATCGACGGCGAAGACGCCCGCGACTTCGACGATGCCGTCTACTGCGAAGCCAAGAGCAAGCTGCGCCTGTTCAATGGCGGCTGGAAGCTCTACGTCGCCATCGCCGACGTGTCCAGCTACGTGAAACTGGGCTCGGCCCTGGACGAAGAAGCCCAGGTGCGCGGCAACTCGGTGTACTTCCCCGAGCGCGTGATCCCGATGCTGCCGGAAGAGCTGTCCAACGGCCTGTGCTCGCTGAACCCGCACGTCGACCGCCTGGCCATGGTCTGCGAAATGACCATCTCCAAGACCGGCGAGATGACCGATTACCAGTTCTACGAAGCGGTGATCCACTCCCATGCGCGCCTGACCTACAACAAGGTCAGCACCATGCTCGAGCATTCGCGCACCAGCGAGGCCAAGGCCCTGCGCGGCGAGTACGGTGACGTGTTGCCGCACCTCAAGCAGTTGTACGCCATGTACAAAGTGCTGCTGGGTGCCCGCCATGCCCGTGGCGCCATCGACTTCGAAACCCAGGAAACCCGCATCGTCTTCGGTTCCGAGCGCAAGATCGCGGAAATCAAGCCGACTGTGCGCAACGACGCCCACAAGCTGATCGAAGAGTGCATGCTGGCCGCCAACGTTGCCACCGCCGAATTCCTGCAAAAGCATGAAATTCCGGCCCTGTACCGTGTGCACGATGGCCCGCCGCCAGAGCGCCTGGAAAAACTGCGCGCCTTCCTCGGTGAGCTGGGACTGTCGATCAACAAGGGCAAGGACGGCCCGTCACCCAAGGACTACCGCGCGCTGCTGGAAAGCATCCAGGACCGCCCGGACTTCCACGTGATCCAGACCGTGATGCTGCGCTCCCTGAGCCAGGCGGTGTACAGCGCCGAGAACAACGGCCACTTCGGTCTGAACTACGAGGCGTACACTCACTTCACTTCGCCGATCCGCCGTTACCCGGACCTGCTGACCCACCGCGCCATTCGCAGTGTGATCCGCTCGAAGATGGACACCCCGCACGTCAAGCGTGCCGGTGCCATGACCATTCCGAAAGCGCGTATCTACCCGTACGACGAGCCGGCCCTGGAGCAGTTGGGCGAGCAGTGCTCCATGAGCGAGCGCCGTGCCGACGAAGCCACCCGCGACGTGGTCAACTGGCTCAAGTGCGAGTTCATGAAAGACCGCGTGGGCGAAACCTTCCCGGGCGTGATCACGGCCGTGACCGGTTTCGGTCTGTTCGTGGAACTGACTGATATTTTCGTCGAAGGCCTGGTGCACGTCACCGCGCTGCCGGGCGACTACTACCACTTCGACCCTGTGCACCACCGCCTCGCGGGCGAGCGCACCGGCCGCAGCTTCCGCCTGGGCGACACGGTGGAAGTACAGGTCATGCGGGTCGACCTGGATGAGCGCAAGATCGACTTCGGCATGTCGGAAAAAACCACCAGTGCTCCGGTGGGTCGCAAGAATCGCCAGGCTGAAAAGCCCGCGGCGAAGAAGGCTGCTGACAAGAAACCGGCGGCCAAGTCCCACGACAAGCCTGCTTACGAAAAACCGGTCTATGAAAAACCAGCGCCTGCCGCGCCGGTGTCCAAGCCGTCCAAGCGCCCGGCCAAGTCGTCGGAATCGGCCAGCGCCTACCGCGCTTCCGATGCCGCGGCCAACAATGCCGACGTGCGCAAAAGCCGGGAAATGAAAAAAGCGCTGTTGGCCGAGGCCAAGAGCGGTGGCGGCAAGCCTGCGCGTTCGGACAAGTCGTCCGGCGCCAGCAAGCCCACCACGCATCGCAAAGGCCCGTCGAAGACGGGTGCCCGTAAACCGAAGGCGAAGTCATGAGTCAGTTGGAGAAGATCTACGGCGTGCACGCCGTGGAAGCCCTGTTGCGTCACCACCCCAAGCGGGTCAAGCAGATCTGGTTGGCGGAAAGCCGCAACGACCCGCGTGTACAGCCGCTGATTGCCCTGGCCGCGGAAAACCGCGTGTCGGTGGGCCAGGCTGAGCGTCGCGAAATGGACGCCTGGGTCGACGGCGTTCACCAGGGCGTGGTCGCCGAAGTCAGCCCTAGCCAGGTCTGGGGCGAGGCGATGCTCGACGAGCTGCTGGACCGTACCGAAGGTGCCCCATTGCTGCTGGTGCTGGACGGCGTGACTGACCCGCACAACCTCGGCGCCTGCCTGCGCACCGCCGATGCGGCGGGTGTGCTGGCCGTCATCGTGCCCAAGGACAAGTCGGCGACCCTGACCCCCGCAGTGCGTAAAGTAGCCTGTGGTGCCGCCGAAGTGATCCCGCTGGTGGCCGTGACCAACCTGGCGCGCACCCTGGAAAAACTCCAGCAGCGTGGCCTGTGGGTAGTGGGCACCGCTGGCGAGGCGGAGCAGGAGCTGTACCAGCACGACATGACCGGCCCGACCATCCTGGTCATGGGCGCCGAAGGCAAGGGCATGCGCCGCCTGACCCGCGAGCACTGCGATTACCTGGTGAAGCTGCCGATGCATGGCAGCGTCAGCAGCCTGAACGTGTCGGTGGCCACCGGCGTGTGCCTGTTCGAAGCCGTTCGTCAGCGCGGCGCCAAGAAGTAAGATCGACGCCGTCTTTTTCCCGAGCTTCGCCCGGTCCCACGAGGGTTCATGCCGAACCCTGTGGGGCCGGGCGAAGCTCGGGAAGCAGGCACCGCAATTCTGTTCAAATATTCACCAATTCCCTTGCTTGTCCCCCGACCCTTCTCTACAATTGCGCCCCTTGCCTCGACGGCAGGTGCTGGCAGTTCATCGTCGCCACCTTTTCCGCGAGCAAGACATACAGTGTCATTCACTCCTTGTCTGACCGCTCTGGCGGCAGGCTACAACCCGTAAGGAGCATTCATGCGTCATTACGAAATCATCTTTCTGGTCCACCCTGACCAGAGCGAGCAAGTCGGCGGCATGGTTGAGCGTTACACCAAGCTGATCGAAGAAGACGGCGGCAAAATCCACCGTCTGGAAGACTGGGGCCGTCGTCAACTGGCCTACGCAATCAACAATGTTCACAAGGCTCACTACGTGATGCTGAACGTTGAGTGCACCGGCAAGGCCCTGGCCGAGCTGGAAGACAACTTCCGCTACAACGATGCCGTGATCCGTAACCTGGTCATCCGTCGCGACGAAGCCGTAACTGGTCAGTCCGAGATGCTCAAGGCCGAAGAAAACCGCAGCGAGCGCCGTGAGCGTCGTGACCGTCCTGAGCATGCTGACAGCGCCGATGGCGATGACAGCGACAACAGCGACGCCAGCGATAACGCTGACGAGTAATCCACGGACCTTTTGAGGAGCCAATTACATGGCACGTTTCTTCCGTCGTCGTAAATTCTGCCGCTTCACCGCTGAAGACGTGAAAGAGATCGATTACAAAGATCTCAACACTCTGAAAGCCTACGTATCCGAAACCGGCAAAATCGTTCCAAGCCGTATCACCGGTACCAAAGCTCGTTATCAGCGTCAGCTGGCCGTCGCTATCAAGCGCGCCCGCTTCCTGGCCCTGCTGGCCTACACCGACAGCCACGGCCGCTGAGACCAGGTCGTCGACAGGTAACAAAGGATTGATGCATGCGCCCCATAGCTGATTTCATCATGCGCGGACGCGTGCAAGCCACCCTGGTGGTGGCGGGATGTGCGGCATTGCCGCTGTTGTTCTGGTTGAGTGCCGCCGCAGGTTGTCTTGTACTCCTGCGGCGCGGTTCGGACGCCTCGAGCGTCCTTGGTCTGGGGTTGTTGTCAGGGCTGGTTAGCTGGCACTTCACCCAAGACCCGGCAGGCCTTCTGGTACTGCTGGGGGCTTGGAGCCTGGCGCTGATGTTGCGCGCAGGCCATTCCTGGAACCGCATACTGCTTGGCAGTGTGGCCGTGGGGCTGTTGTGTGCCGTGTGCGTGGGAACTGTGTTCAGTTCCGCCGTCGAACCGCTGGCCAAGGCATTTGCTGATGTCTTGCCGCAGGCGATGGGTGAGGTCTACCAGAATTTCTCGGCAGACCAGAAAGCCGCATTCGGCGCACTGATGGTGCCGCTGACGATCATTTCAATCGCGTTTTCGTCGCAGGTCCTGAGCGTGCTGTGCCTGATACTCGGGCGTTATTGGCAGGCGATGTTGTATAACCCCGGTGGGTTCGGCCGCGAGTTTCGCGACATCCGAATCCCCCGAAAAGTGGCGCTGTCACTGCTGGCCATCATGTGCCTCGCACCGTTCTTCGGTACGTACACATTGATCTTGTCGCCGTTGTGCAGTGTTCCACTGGTCTTCGCCGCGCTGGCCCTGATTCACGGGCTGGTAGCGCAGAAGAAACTGGCAGGCTTCTGGCTTGTAGGGGTTTATGTGACGTTGCTGCCTTTCATGCAGTTGCTCGGTCCTTTGCTCGTGGTTTTGGCCATTGTCGACAGCCTGATTGATTTTCGCGGACGTTTGGCGTCGAAGGACGCTGACAATGCGAACGGTGAAGGTTAAAAGTTAGAGGATTTCCACATGCAACTGATCCTTCTGGAAAAAGTCGCCAACCTGGGCAACCTGGGCGACAAAGTAAACGTTAAGGCTGGTTACGGCCGTAACTACCTGCTGCCTTACGGCAAAGCCACCGCCGCGACCCCAGCCAACCTGGCTGCGTTCGAAGAGCGTCGTGCCGAGCTGGAAAAAATCGCGGCAGACAAGAAAGCTTCGGCTGAAACTCGCGCTGCCCAACTGGCTGAGCTGGAAGTGACCATCACTGCCACCGCCGGTGACGAAGGCAAGCTGTTCGGTTCGATCGGCACCCACGACATCGCTGACGCACTGACCGCCTCCGGCGTTGAAGTGGCCAAGGCTGAAGTTCGTCTGCCGAACGGCACCATCCGTAACGTTGGCGAATACGACGTTGCCGTGCACCTGCACAGCGACGTAGAAGCTACCGTACGCGTTGTCGTCGTAGCTGCTTAAGTAATGCCGATCGGCTTGGCACCTTCGGGTGCCAGCCGGTAACATCGGGCACGATCCTGTCTAACAGGTCGTGCCCTTTGTCTTTCTGTATCCCCTGATTTCAAGTGGCCATGAACGAGATATCCGCTCCCGAGCAATACGATCTGCAAACCGCTGCCCTGAAGGTGCCGCCGCATTCCATCGAGGCCGAACAGGCCGTGCTCGGTGGTCTGATGCTGGACAACAACGCCTGGGAACGCGTGCTCGATCAAGTATCGGACGGCGATTTCTACCGTCATGACCACCGTCTGATCTTCCGTGCCATTGCCCGCCTGGCCGACCTGAACACCCCGTTCGACGTGGTCACCCTGCATGAGCAGTTGGACAAGGAAGGGCAGAGCAGCCAGGTCGGCGGCCTGGGCTACCTGGGCGAACTGGCGAAAAACACGCCGTCGGTCGCCAACATCAAGGCCTATGCCCAGATCGTCCGCGAGCGGGCCACCCTGCGTCAGTTGATCAGCATCAGCAACGAGATCGCCGACAGCGCATTCAACCCCCAGGGCCGCAACGCCGCCGAGATCCTCGACGAGGCCGAACGGCAGATCTTCCAGATCGCCGAGGCCCGGCCGAAAACCGGCGGCCCGGTGAGCGTGAATGACCTGCTGACCAAGGCCATCGACCGCATCGACACCTTGTTCAACACTGATGAGGCCATCACCGGCCTGTCCACCGGCTACACCGACCTGGACGAGAAGACCAGCGGCCTGCAGCCGGCCGACCTGATCATCGTCGCCGGCCGGCCCTCCATGGGCAAGACCACCTTCGCCATGAACCTGGTGGAGAATGCCGTGCTGCGCAGCGACAAGGTCGTGCTGGTCTATTCGCTGGAGATGCCAGGTGATTCGCTGGTCATGCGTATGCTCTCGTCCCTGGGCCGTATCGACCAGACCAAGGTGCGTTCCGGCCGCCTGGACGATGACGATTGGCCGCGCCTGACCTCGGCGGTCAACCTGCTCAACGACCGCAAGCTGTTCATCGACGATACCGCCGGCATCAGCCCTTCGGAAATGCGTGCGCGTACCCGCCGCCTGGTGCGCGAGCACGGCGACATCGGCCTGATCATGATCGACTACCTGCAGCTGATGCAGATCCCGGGGTCCAGTGGGGATAACCGTACCAACGAGATTTCCGAGATTTCCCGGTCGTTGAAAGCCCTGGCCAAGGAATTCAACTGCCCGGTGGTGGCGCTGTCGCAGCTCAACCGCTCCCTGGAACAGCGCCCCAACAAGCGCCCGGTGAACTCCGACTTGCGTGAATCGGGTGCGATCGAGCAGGACGCCGACGTGATCATGTTCGTGTACCGGGACGAGGTGTACCACCCGGAGACCGAGCACAAGGGCATCGCCGAGATCATCATCGGCAAACAGCGTAACGGCCCCATCGGTTTCATCCGTCTGGCGTTCATCGGCAAATACACGCGCTTCGAGAACCTGGCCCCAGGCAGCTACAACTTCGACGACGACGAGTAACGTCAATCAGGATTCAAGGACCACCCCCTGTGGGACCGGGCGTAGCTCGGGAATCAGGCGACGCGGACTCTCGAATATAGCGTCGCGGCCTTCCCGAGCTTCGCGCGGCCCCACAATTGGTCAAAATTTGTGCTATATTCCGCGCCCGCGTTTTTTCAACACGTAGCCACACGGTCATCGACATGCAAGCAGCCAAGCCGTTATTCGACTATCCAAAGTACTGGGCCGAGTGTTTCGGGCCAGCGCCATTCCTGCCCATGAGCAGGGAGGAGATGGATCAGCTTGGCTGGGATTCCTGTGACATCATCATCGTCACCGGTGATGCCTATGTCGACCACCCGTCGTTTGGCATGGCCATCATCGGCCGCCTGCTGGAAGCCCAGGGCTTTCGCGTGGGCATCATCGCCCAGCCCGACTGGACGTCCAAAGACGACTTCATGAAGCTGGGCGAGCCGAACCTGTTCTTCGGTGTCGCGGCCGGCAACATGGACTCGATGATCAACCGCTACACCGCGGACAAGAAGATTCGTTCCGACGACGCCTACACCCCAGGCGGCCTGGCGGGCAAGCGCCCCGACCGCGCCAGCCTGGTGTACAGCCAGCGCTGCAAGGAAGCCTACAAGCATGTGCCGATCGTGCTGGGCGGCATCGAGGCTTCGTTGCGTCGTATCGCCCACTATGACTATTGGCAGGACAAGGTTCGCCATTCGATCCTGATCGACGCGTGCGCCGACATCCTGCTGTACGGCAACGCCGAGCGCGCCATCGTCGAAGTGGCCCAACGCCTGTCCTACGGCGAGAAGATCGAGAACATCACCGACATTCGCGGCACCGCCTTCGTGCGCCGCGATACGCCCCAGGGCTGGTACGAAGTAGACTCCACCCGTATCGACCGCCCGGGCAAGATCGACAAGATCATCAACCCGTACGTCAACACCCAGGACACCCAGGCCTGCGCCATCGAGCAGGAAAAGGGCGAGGTCGAAGACCCGAACGAGGCCAAGGTCGTGCAGATCCTGGCCAGCCCGCGCATGACCCGCGACAAGACGGTCATCCGCCTGCCGTCGTTCGAGAAAGTACGTGGCGACGCCGTGCTGTATGCCCACGCCAACCGCGTGCTGCACCTGGAAACCAACCCGGGCAACGCCCGCGCGCTGGTGCAGAAGCATGGCGAAGTGGATGTGTGGTTCAACCCGCCGCCCATCCCCATGACCACCGAAGAAATGGACTACGTGTTCGGCATGCCCTACGCGCGCATCCCGCACCCGGCGTACGGCAAGGAAAAAATTCCGGCCTACGACATGATCCGCTTCTCGGTGAACATCATGCGTGGCTGCTTCGGCGGCTGCACCTTCTGCTCGATCACCGAGCACGAAGGCCGCATCATCCAGAACCGTTCCGAAGAGTCGATCATTCGCGAGATCGAAGAGATCCGCGACAAGGTGCCCGGTTTCACCGGCGTCATCTCGGACATGGGCGGGCCGACCGCGAACATGTACCGCATCGCCTGCAAGAGCCCGGAAATCGAATCGGCGTGCCGCAAGCCGTCGTGCGTGTTCCCGGGCATCTGCCCGAACCTGAACACCGACCACTCGGCGCTGATCCAGCTGTACCGCAGTGCTCGTGCCCTGCCGGGGGTGAAGAAGATTCTGATCGCCTCGGGCCTGCGCTACGACCTGGCGGTGGAGTCGCCGGAGTACGTCAAGGAGCTGGTCACTCACCACGTGGGCGGCTACCTGAAAATCGCGCCGGAGCATACCGAAGAAGGCCCGCTGAACCAGATGATGAAGCCGGGGATCGGCTCGTACGACAAGTTCAAGCGCATGTTCGAGAAGTACTCGAAAGAGGCAGGCAAGGAACAGTACCTGATCCCGTACTTCATCGCCGCGCACCCGGGCACCACCGACGAAGACATGATGAACCTGGCCCTTTGGCTCAAGGGCAACGGTTTCCGCGCTGACCAGGTGCAGGCTTTCTACCCTTCGCCCATGGCGTCGGCCACGGCCATGTACCACTCGGGCAAGAACCCGCTGCGCAAGGTCACCTACAAGAGCGACCCGGTCACCATCGTCAAGAGCGAGGCCCAGCGTCGCCTGCACAAGGCATTCCTGCGCTACCACGACCCGAAGGGCTGGCCGATGCTGCGTGAAGCGCTGGAGCGCATGGGCCGTGCCGACCTGATCGGCCCAGGCAAGCACCAGTTGATCCCGCTGCACCAGCCAGCCACCGATACCTACCAGAGTGCGCGGCGCAAGAACTCGACGCCGGCCGGCAGCCACAAGGTGGCCAAGGAAACCCGCATCCTGACCCAGCACACCGGCCTGCCACCGCGTGGCAGCGACGGCTCCAAGCCGTGGGACAAGCGCGAACAGGCCAAGGCCGCCGCCGAAGCCCGCGCCAAGGAAGCCGCCAAGGCCCGCCACGACGCGGCCAAGGGCGGCAAGGGCAAGAAGAAGCCGTCACGCCAGCCGGTATTGCCGCGCTGAGTTGAGATCCCCCTGTAGCCGCGGCCTCCGGGCCGCGCCACAGGCGCCGAGCAGCACCGACCCAACCGTATAGGGCCGTGTGCTGCCAGACGGCGATTGCGACATGTATAGCGTTTCCCCCCACTGAACAAGGAACCGTCCAGTGAGCACAGCTCTCATCCAACCTTTCACCACCCCCTCGCAACGTTTTGCCCGCCAGCGCCTTGAAACCAGCCTCAACCTGCCGCGCCTGTTCGCGGCCATCGACGCCGACCCCGGTATCGTCGGGGCGGGGGTGGTGTATATCGATAGTGATTTCAATGTCATCACCTTGCGTGAGTTCAAGCCCATCTGCAGCAAGGCGGTGAAGCGGGTTATTCTCCGCGAGGCCAAGCGGCATACAACGCCCGAGCAATTCATCAATCGGGTGCAGACAGACAGGCGCGAATCGCAGGTTCTGCAGGAAGCGATCAACGCCGGTTTGTCGTGCATGGGCGCGGTATTGAGCTGGGTGGTGATGCTTAGTGGCACCATCGCGGCGCCCTTTACCGGCGGGACAAGTACGGTCATCACGTTTATCGGTTACAGCGCAGCGACTGCCAGTGGTCTGCAGTGCATTGCCGGCGCCGGGCGTACGGCGGTATCCGCTTACGACCAGGGGGCGGTCGATGAACTGGATAGCAATGAGTGGTACCAGGCTGTGTCCCTGATTCTGGATGGGATGTCATTGGCGGGCGTTGGCGCATCAGCGGTGACGACCACGAAACTGCTCATGATGGTCAAGGCCAGCACTGGCAGACCGCTGCGTATGGCACTGCAGGGGCTGAACCGTCAGGAGCGCAAGCGGTTGACCGCCGAATTGCTTGCCCTGAAAGACCCGAAACTGACCCCTAAATTGATGAAGCTGAGGCAGGCAGCCAAGGCCTTGGAAACGCGCTACACGCAGGCGCAGTTCAAGCATGCCACGGTTACCCAGATCAGGGACGCGCTTGGCGCCACGCTTGGTGTGATTGGCAGCGCCCGGTCGGGGAATATCAATGTTGCCGTTGGGCTATATGAGGAGCATGGCGAGTGAGCACCGAACTGAACCCCGTCAGTTGGCTCGCCAGGTACTACCCGGTATTCATTGGCGTAGTGCTCTGCAGTTGCGTGGCAATCGGAACAGCCGTTGCGGTCATTGGCTTCTCCTACTTGGGTGATGTTGCGCTCAAGCCCATCAAGGGACCCGCGCTTCTGGGGGGCGGCACGTTGGTCGGGCTTATAGTGTTCCTGGCCCACTTCATCATGGTGCGTGGCCGGCTTGCCGCTATGTGGGTCATTGTGGCTGTCCTGTTGGGCTGCCTGTGCACAGGACTTCCCAGCTACCTCTATCAGCCTCCCCTGGGCGTTTACGCGGTAGCGGTGCTATCGCCGCTTGTTGGCCTGCTGTTGCTCAACTCCAGGAGGCACCGCGAGATGCGTCAGCACTGGTTGATGTTGCGTCGCCAACGCGAGGCGCATAGCCAATCCGGTCATTAGCAACGTGCTTCGGCCATCGCGAAAACTGCAGAGCTGGAACTAGCGGTTACAGCGTATCGTTGGGCCACGCTTGCCGCCTTCCGGCTTGCTGACCTTCCGCGACGCAGTGCCTGAGTGGCCCAACAGTCGCCGCGCTCAGTTTCGTCATGCGCGCGCCCGATAAATGTGCAACGCTGTCGACGCAAACCGGGCATGGCACGATCTTGGTGCTGTGCTTGAATGAGCAAGCGCTCTAACGCTTGGCTTTGCCACGTGGCATAAGTCTTGCGCGGTACGCTTACCGTCCAGGCTCGCAGGAGGCACGCCGTGTCGATCCATGTCGCATTGCACCATGTCACGCATTACCGTTACGACCGTGCGGTTGAACTTGGTCCGCAGATCGTGCGCCTGCGCCCTGCGCCCCATAGCCGTACGCGGGTGCTTTCCTACGCGTTGAACGTACTTCCCGAGCAGCATTTCATCAACTGGCAGCAAGACCCTCAGGGCAATTACCTGGCACGCCTGGTGTTCCCGGAGAAGACCCGCGAATTTCGCGTTGAGGTGGACCTGGTCGCCGAGATGGCGGTGTTCAACCCGTTCGACTTCTTCCTTGAGCCTTATGCGGAAAATATCCCTTTCGCCTACGCCAAGGACGAACAGCACGAGCTGGCGCCATACCTGGAAAAGCTGCCGCTGTCGCCGAAGTTCGACGCCTACCTGAAGGGCATCGACCGCACGCCCATTCCGGCGGTGGATTTCCTGGTGGGCATCAACCAGCGCCTGAGCCAGGACATCGGTTACCTGATTCGCATGGAGCCTGGCGTACAAACGCCGGAGCAAACCCTGGAAAACGCCTCCGGCTCGTGCCGCGATTCGGCCTGGTTGCTGGTGCAGTTGCTGCGTCACCTGGGCCTGGCCGCGCGCTTCGTGTCTGGCTACCTGATTCAACTGGCCGCCGACGTCAAGGCGCTGGATGGCCCGTCCGGTACCGAGGTGGACTTCACCGACCTGCACGCCTGGTGCGAGGTCTACTTGCCCGGTGCCGGCTGGATCGGCCTGGACGCTACCTCCGGGCTATTCGCCGGTGAGGGGCATATTCCGTTAGCCTGCAGCCCGGACCCGTCCTCGGCGGCGCCTATCAGTGGCCTGGTGGAACCGTGCGAGTGCGAGTTCGGCCACGAGATGTCGGTGGAGCGGATCTGGGAAGCGCCGCGCGTCACCCGGCCCTACACCGAACAACAGTGGCAGGCGATCCAGGCCCTGGGGCGGCAGATCGACGCCGACCTGGTGGAGGGCGACGTGCGCTTGACCATGGGGGGCGAGCCGACCTTCGTGTCTATCGACGACCCAGACGGTGCCGAATGGAACACCGCCGCCCTCGGTGACGCCAAACGCACACTCTCCGCCCAGTTGTACCATCGCATGCGCCAGCAGTACGCGCCCAACGGCCTGGTGCACTTCGGCCAGGGAAAATGGTACCCGGGTGAGCAACTGCCACGCTGGTCGTTGAACGCTTACTGGCGGCTGGACGGCGAGCCGATCTGGCACGACGACGCGCTGATTGCCGACGAAAGCAAAGACTACGGGGCCACCGGTGAATTGGCAGGACGCTTTCTGGCCAGCGTCGCGGAGCGGCTGAAATTGCCGCCGCGCTTTGTCTTCCCCGCCTATGAAGACAACTTCTACTACCTATGGCGCGAGGGCGCGCTGCCCAGCAACGTCACCGCCGAAGACTCGCGCCTGGGCGAAGAAATGGAGCGCAAGCGCCTGCGCAAGGTGTTCAGCCAGGGCCTGGATAAAATCATCGGGCAGGTGCTGCCGCTGGCCCGCACCGCCGCGGGTGACCAATGGCAGAGCGGCCGCTGGTACCTGCGCGACAGTCATTGCCGCCTGGTGCCCGGTGACTCGCCCCTGGGCTACCGTTTGCCTCTGGCTTCGCAGCCCTGGGTAACGGCCGCCGAATACCCTTTCGTTCACCCCCGTGACCCCAACCAGGATGTGGGCGCGCTGCCAACTTCGGCGCAATTGCAGGTGGCTGGCCAGGCACCCGCGATCGAAACCGATCGTGCGCCAGCGCTGGACGAGTCAGCCGATTGGCTCACCCGCACGGCGTTGTGCGCCGAGGCCCGGGAGGGGCGGCTGTACGTGTTCATGCCACCGCTGGCAGAGGTCGAGGACTACCTGGCATTGGTCAGCGTCATCGAGGCCACCGCCAGCGAGCTGCGCTGCCCAGTGCTGCTGGAAGGCTACGAACCGCCCCATGACCCGCGCCTGGCCAACTTCCGTATTACCCCCGACCCTGGCGTGATCGAGGTCAACGTACAGCCGTCCGCCACCTGGGATGAGTTGGTGCAGCGCACCGAGTTTCTCTACGAACAGGCCCGGGAAAACCGCCTGAGCACCGAGAAATTCATGATCGACGGTCGCCACACCGGTACAGGTGGCGGCAACCATTTCGTGCTCGGTGGCGCCACGCCTGCGGACTCGCCGTTCCTGCGCCGCCCCGACCTGCTGCGCAGCCTGATCAGCTACTGGCACAACCACCCATCGCTATCGTACCTGTTTTCCGGGCTGTTCATCGGCCCGACCTCCCAGGCCCCGCGCATCGACGAAGCGCGCAACGACTCGCTGTACGAACTGGAAATCGCCTTCCAGCAAATGCCGGCGCCGGGTGAGCCGTGCGCCCCGTGGCTGGTGGACCGCCTGTTGCGCAACCTGTTGATCGACGTGACCGGTAACACCCACCGGGCCGAGTTCTGCATCGACAAGCTTTACTCTCCTGACGGCGCCACCGGCCGGCTGGGGCTGCTGGAACTGCGCGGTTTCGAGATGCCGCCCCATGCGCGCATGAGCCTGGTCCAGCAACTGTTGCTGCGGGCCCTGGTGGCGCGCTTCTGGCGTGAACCTTACGCCCCGGCCAAGCTGGCGCGCTGGGGTACCGAGCTGCATGACCGTTTCATGCTGGCGCATTTCATCGAACAGGATTTCGCCGATGTCATCGCCGAACTGAACACTGCCGGTTACCCACTGCAAGCCGAATGGTTCGCAGCGCACCTGGAGTTCCGCTTCCCCAAGATCGGCGACTACGCCGTGGCCGGCATCGAGCTGGAACTGCGCCAGGCCCTGGAGCCTTGGCACGTGCTGGGGGAGGAGGGCGGTGCCGGTGGAACCGTACGCTACGTGGACTCCTCGCTCGAACGCCTGCAAGTCAAGCTCAACGGTCTGTCCCCCCAGCGCTACGTGGTGACCTGCAACGGCCGCACCCTACCGTTGCAGCCCACCGGCCGAGTGGGCGAATACGTGGCCGGGGTGCGGTTTCGCGCCTGGCAGCCTTTCAACTGCCTGCAGCCGACTATCCCGGTGCATGCGCCGTTGGTGTTCGACATCCATGACACCTGGATGCAGCGCTCCCTGGGCGGCTGCCAGTACCACGTGGCCCATCCCGGTGGCCGCAACTACGAGACGTTGCCCGTCAACGCCAACGAAGCGGAAAGCCGCCGTCTGTCGCGTTTCTTCCGCCTGGGTCATAGCCCTGGCCCGCAGCCGGCACCTACACTCACGAACAACGACGAGCTGCCGATGACACTGGACATGCGTCGCACCTGAAAAGGAGGGCCGGGCTACCGGCCGTCCGCATTATTCTGATGCTTTACTGCCCGTGCCGAGCGTTCCATGCCAGACCTGCTTGACCGATACCCGCTGACGGCGGGAAGTTTTGACGAGATGCTTCAGGCAGACGGCTCGGTGCGTGCGCACTGGCGCAGGCTGTTCGAGCATTTGCAGCGCAGCACCCCTTCGCAACTGACCCAGCGCCAGGCGTTGCTGACCCGGCAGATCCAGGAAAACGGCGTGACCTACAACGTCTATGCCGACCCCAAGGGCGCCGACCGCCCGTGGGAGCTGGACCTGTTGCCCCACGTCATACCTGCGGCCGAATGGCAGCAGTTGCGGGCTGGGATCGCCCAGCGGGCGCGCCTGCTCAATGCGGTGCTGGCCGACATCTACGGGCCTCAGAACCTGATACGGGAAGGCCTGCTACCCGCCGAACTGGTATACGGGCACAACAATTTCCTCTGGCCGTGCCAGGGCCTGAAACAGCCCGGGGACATGTTCCTGCACCTGTATGCCGTGGACCTGGCGCGCACCCCCGATGGCCGCTGGTGGGTCACCGCCGACCGCACCCAGGCGCCGTCCGGTGCCGGTTATGCCCTGGAAAACCGCATGAGCGTCTCCAGGGCGTTCCCGGAGCTGTACCGCGACCTCAAGGTCGAGCACCTGAGCGGCTATTTCCGGACACTGCAGGACACCCTGCGGCGCCTGGCACCACACGGCCACGACTCGCCGCTGATCGTGCTGCTAACGCCCGGGCGCTTCAACGAGAGCTATTTCGAACATCTGTACTTGGCCCGGCAGCTTGGCTACCCGCTGGTGGAAGGCAGTGACCTGACCGTGCGCGATGCCACCGTCTACCTCAAGACCCTCAGCGGCCTGCGTCGGGTGCACGCCATCATGCGCCGGCTGGACGACGACTTCTGCGACCCGCTGGAATTGCGCACCGACTCGGCCCTGGGCGTGCCGGGTCTGCTGGAAGCCGTGCGCCAGGGCCGGGTGCTGGTGGCCAACGCGTTGGGCAGCGGCGTGCTGGAATCCCCCGGGCTGCTGGGCTTCCTGCCCACGATCAACGAACACCTGTTCGGCGAAAAACTGATCCTTCCCTCGATTGCCACCTGGTGGTGTGGCGAGCCTCCGGTAATGGCCCAGGCGCTGGAAAAGCTGCCCAACCTGGTGATCAAGCCGGCGTTTCCGTCCCAGAGCTTCGCACCGGTATTCGGCCGCGACCTGGACACCAGGCAGCGCAAGGCCATGGCCGAGCGTATCCAGGCGCGGCCGTACGCCTACGTGGCGCAGGAACTGGCGCAATTGTCCCAGGCACCGGTATGGCAGGACAGCGGGCAACTGGCGCCACGCGCCATCGGCATGCGCGTGTATGCCGTGGCCGGCCACGACGGTTACCGGGTGCTACCCGGCGCGTTGACCCGGGTGGCGGCCGAGGCCGACGCCGAGGTGGTCTCGATGCAGCGCGGTGGTGCCAGCAAGGACACGTGGGTACTGGGCGAGCGCGCGCCCATCGGCGAGCAGTGGAAGGCGCTGCGGACCATTGGCGCGCACGATGTGGTCAGGGTCGACCCCTACCTGCCGTCACGGGTGGTGGAGAACCTGTTCTGGTTCGGCCGCTATTGCGAGCGCTGCGATGACAGCGCGCGCCTGCTGCGCATCATTCTGGGCCGCTACATCGATGGCGATGACCCGCTGGCGCTGCAGGCCGCTGTGGAGCTGGGCGAGCGCCTGGGGTTGTTGCCCGAAGAAGGTGAACTGCAGGAGCGCCTGCTGGCCGCCTTGCTGGGTGAGGACTGGGCCTACAGCCTGCGCAATAACCTGCAACGGTTGCAGTGGGCGGCATCACAAGTGCGTGGCAAGCTTTCGCGGGAGAACTGGCAGGCCCTGGTGGAGTTGCAGCGCGAGGCCCAGGGCCTGGACGTGGAAGACCCCGACCTGGGCGAACTGCTGGACTTCCTCAACCGCCTGGTGATGTCGCTGGCCGCGCTGTCAGGCTTCGCCCTGGACGACATGACCCGTGACGAGGGCTGGCGCTTCCTGATGATCGGCCGGCGCATCGAGCGCCTGCAGTTCCTCAGCACCAGCCTGGCCGGCTTCCTGCGTGGCGTGGGCACTGCCGACCAGGCAGGCCTGGAATGGTTGCTGGAGCTGGGCAACAGCAGCATCACCTATCGTTCGCGCTACCTGGCGGTGCCACAGTTGATACCGGTGCTGGACCTGCTCCTGCTCGATGACCAGAACCCCCATGCCGTGCTGTTCCAGCTCAAGCAGGTGAACCGCGCGTTACGCCGTCTCAACGATGAATTCGCCGTCCCGCGCGAGCGCGGTCTGGCCATGCTCATCGAGCGGCTGTCGGCCTTCGACCTGGGCAGCCTGGAAAATCCGTTGTTCGGTGCGCCCAGCGTGCAGGCGGTGCTCGACGGCCTGGCCGACCTGTTGCAGACCATTGCCGAAGCCAGCGGCCAGGTGTCCGACCGTCTGGCCCTGCGCCATTTCGCCCACGTCGATGATGTCAGCCAACGGACGGTGTCGGTATGAGTGCCCAGTACCAGATCATCCACGATACCCATTACCACTACGACAGCCCGGTGTCCCTGGCCCAGCAGCTGGCGCACCTGTGGCCGCGCCCGTGTGCCTGGCAGCTGTGCCGGGAGCAGGTACTGGAGATCAACCCCCAACCCAGCTGGCGAGTCGACGACTACGACGTGTTCGGCAACCCGCTGACGCGCATGACCTTCGAGCGCCCCCATGACGCCTTGAAGGTCAGCGCGCGTTTGAAAGTGGAAGTGCTGCCGCGGCCCGCGGTGGACTTCGCCCGTTCGCAAGCCTGGGAAGTGGTGCGTGATGCCTTGTGCTATAGCAGCGCGCCCATCGCCGAAGACCTGATGAAGGCCTGCCGCTACCGCTTCGAGTCGCCGTACGTGCGGCTCAAGCAGACCTTCGTGGCCTTTTCCGCCAGTTGCTTCCCGCCCGGGCGGCCGTTGCTGGAAGGCAGCCAGGCGCTGATGGAGAAAATCTTCGAGGAGTTCACCTTCGACGCCGAGGCCACCCAGGTGGCGACGCCATTGACCGAAGTGCTGGAGCGCCGGCGCGGGGTGTGCCAGGACTTCGCCCACCTGATGCTGGCCTGCCTGCGCTCGCGCGGGCTGGCGGCACGCTACGTCAGTGGCTACCTGCTGACCCAGCCACCGCCCGGCCAACCGCGGCTGATCGGTGCTGATGCTTCCCATGCCTGGGTATCGGTGTACTGCCCGCCGCTGGGGTGGATCGACTTCGACCCTACCAACAATGTGCAGCCGGCGCTGGGGCACATCACCCTGGCGTGGGGCCGGGATTTTTCCGATGTGTCGCCTTTGCGCGGGGTGATTCTGGGGGGCGGCAGCCATGACCCGGAAGTGCAGGTCACGGTCATGCCGCTGGACGAAGTGCCGGGCTGATCAGTCCGGCTGCTTGTCGGTCCACTTGGGCAGCACCGTGGGTTTCCAGGCGTCCAGGGCATCTAGGAGTGCGTCGGCCGAGTCGTTCACCTGCAACATGGCGCGGTGTTGTTCGCGCACGAAGTTCTCTTGCACCAGGTGGTCCAGGAAGCCGGTGAGCTTGCTGTAGAAGCCATTCACTTCCAGCAGGCCAAGGGGCTTGCCGTGGTAGCCCAACTGGCCCCAGGTCCATACCTCGAACAGCTCTTCCAGGGTGCCCAGGCCGCCAGGCAGGGCGATGAAGGCATCGGCCAGCTCGGCCATGCGTGCCTTGCGCGCATGCATGCCGTCCACCACTTCCAGGCGGGTCAGGCCCTTGTGGCCGATTTCCAGGTCATTGAGGCTGTGGGGGATGATGCCAATGACTTCGCCACCCGCTTGCAGCACCGCGTCGGCGACGATGCCCATCAGGCCCACTGCACCACCGCCGTACACCAGGGTGAGTTTGCGCTCGGCCAGCGTCCGGCCCAAGGTCACGGCGGCGTCCCGGTAAGCCGGATTGGTGCCGCTGCTGGCGCCGCAGAAAACACAGACTGAAGTCAGTGACATGGGGATGCTCCTGGCAATGGGGGTGCCATAGGGTAAAGGCCCCGCTGCTCTGGCTCCAGCTTTTCATTCAGTCGTCCGGGCACTCGGTACCGGTGTTGCCGCAGGCATAGGCGGCGAGGAGACTGCGCAGGAAATTGTTCATGTAAACGCTCCGTGATTGATATTGTATACAATATGCGGTGCGTGCAATGATTGTCCCGTTGATTCTGTCGATGAGGCTCATAGAAGAAGCCTTGCTTAAAACCTGTCCTGGAGATTCACCATGTTCGCGAAAGTAGCTGCTGCCTCCCTGCTTGCCCTGGCTGCCGGCCAGGTATTCGCCGCCGATTGTTCGGTAGACGTCGATTCCACCGACAGCATGACCTTCGACAAGAAGGCCATCGAAATCAGCAAGACCTGCAAGACCTTCACCGTCAACCTGGGCCACTCCGGTTCACTGGCCAAAAATGTCATGGGCCACAACTGGGTATTGAGCAAGGCGGCAGACGCCCAGGGCGTGGCCTCTGACGGCATGGCCGCCGGCATCGACAAAAATTACCTCAAGGACGGTGACGAGCGCATCCTGGCTCACACCAAACTCATTGGCGCGGGCGAAAAAGACTCGGTGACCTTCGATGTGTCCAAGCTGCAGGCCGGCACGGATTACGCGTTCTTCTGCTCATTCCCAGGGCACATCTCGATGATGAAAGGCACCGTCACCCTGAACTGACCGCGCAGGCCTCGGCCGAGCGCAGGAGCTGGCAAGCCAGCTCCTGCCGGTGCGTCAGGGTTTGACCTTGAATACATGCCGCAGGTACGCCACGAAGTTCTCGTCCCTGCACTGGGTCTTCGCCGCTTCGTCGGAGATCTTCGCCACCGGCTGGCCATTGCAGTCGGTCATCTTCAGCACGATGCTCATTGGCTCTACCCCGGGGATGTCGCAGGTCAGGTTGGTGCCGATGCCAAAGCTGACATTGATGCGCCCACGCAGCGCGCGGAAAATTTCCAGGGACTTGGGCAGGTTCAGCCCGTCGGAGAACACCAGGGTCTTGCTCATGGGGTCGATGCCCAGCGCCTGGTAATGGGCGATGGCTTTTTCCGCCCATATCACCGGATCGCCCGAGTCATGGCGCAAGCCATCGAAGAGTTTCGCGAAATACAGGTCGAAGTCACTGAGGAAGGCATCCATGGTGATGCAGTCCGTCAGCGCTATACCTAGCAACCCGCGGTATTCACGCACCCAGCAATCCAGGGCGGCGCTCTGGCTGTCGATCAGCCGCGGCCCGAGTTGCTGATGCGCCATGATCCATTCATGGGCCATGGTGCCCAGCGGCTTGATGTCCAGCTCACGGGCCAGGTGCACGTTGCTGGTGCCGACGAAGCGCCCCGGGAAGTCATGCTTGAGCACGGACACCACTTCTTCCTGGACCTTGTAGGAAAAGCGTCGGCGGGTACCGAAGTCGGCAACCTGCAACTCGGCCAGCTCATCGGCCGAGGCATGGCTGGTCAGCCAGTCGAACTTGCGGTACAGCTGCTCCCGGGCCTGGCCCAGGGTCACTTCGCGGTAACGCACGCGGTTGCGCACTTCGCTGACGATGGCCAGCAGCGGTACCTCGAAGAGGATCACGTGCAGCCACGGGCCACGCAAGCGAATGCTCAACTGGTCGTTTTCGATGCTGGTCTGCAAATAACGCAGATTGAAGCGGAACAGTCCCAGGAAACGCAGGAAGTCCGGCTTCATGAAATTGATGCGCTCCAGGAAACCCAGCTGGTCGCTGCTCAGGCTCAGTTCGCACAGCCGCTCGATCTGGTAGCGGATCTCTGCCAGGTAAGGGCGCAAGTCTTCGCCATTTCGGCAACGAAACTCCCACTCCACCTCGACATTGGGGTAGTTGTGCAGGACAGCCTGCATCATGGTCAGCTTGTACAAATCGGTGTCGAGCAGGTTCTGCACGATGCGATCAGCGAATACGCTCTCGCTCATTGAGGGCTCCAACTGGGCCTGGCGGCATGACTGAAACGGTAGTGGCGCACAGTAAAGGTACATTCTGCCAGTGTTTTGCCCAGCCTGCGCGCTGCTTGCGTTTGGCACGAAAGCCTCTGGCGCCAGGTTTTCGCTACCGGTATAGCTGGTTTCCTAACTAACTCTTCGAATTTTCTTACAACAGCTAGCCTGTAATGGTGCGTCGCGTAGCAATCGCGCACCGCTGATGTGCACTTCGGTTACGCACCTTGTTACAGGTCGGTTGCACGCTTGCCTGCCAGCTGGTTGCAATGATGGCACCGGTTGGTTGCGCCTTTTTCGCAACGGGGTGCTACCAAACGCGTCCCAGACAGTTGCACGACCCGCAGGGGCTCGGGCGCAGGGCCCTTGCAGGGGAAAGTGGCGCGACTTTTCGTGGTTTGAAAAATCGCTGGCACGGCGCTTGCTCAGAGCAATTGCTGAAGTTGTGAAGTTGTAGTGCCAACCAAAAAAACTCAGGAGCACCACCTCATGTCGCAGACGTTTTACAGGAAAGGTTTTCTGGCTCTCGCGGTCGCTACTGCGCTGGGAGTTTCTTCGTTTGTTCAGGCAGCCGACATCAAGATCGGCGTGGCAGGCCCAATGACCGGTGCCAACGCATCGTTCGGCGAGCAGTACATGAAGGGGGCGCAAGCCGCCGCTGATGAAATCAACGCCCACGGCGGCGTGAATGGCGGCAAGATCATCCTGGTGCCTGGCGATGATGCCTGCGAACCGAAGCAGGCGGTGGCGGTGGCCAACAAACTGGCAGACCAGGACAAGGTGGCCGGTGTGGTCGGACACTTCTGTTCCTCGTCGACCATCCCGGCGTCCGAGGTGTATGCCGATGCAGGCGTGATTGCCATCACTCCGGGCTCAACCAACCCGCAGGTCACCGAGCGCGGCCTGCCCGCCATGTTCCGCATGTGTGGCCGGGACGACCAGCAGGGCGTGCCCACGCTGCTCAGTGGTGGCTGGCGCTTCGACATCGGTACCGGCTTCGTGCAGATCACCTACACCAAGGTGTTCATCCTGGTGGCCGCGTTCGCCGGCATGGCGGCACTGACGTACATCATCAAGTACACCAAGCTGGGCCGCATGTGCCGGGCTACCCAGCAAGACCGCAAGATGGCGTCGATCCTGGGTATCAACACCGACCGGGTGATTTCCTACGTATTCATCATCGGCGCGGCCATGGCGGCGCTGGCCGGTGTACTGATCACTGTCAATTACGGCACCTTCGACTTCTACGCCGGCTTCATCATCGGCATCAAGGCCTTCACCGCGGCAGTGTTGGGCGGTATCGGCTCGCTGCCGGGGGCCATGCTCGGTGGCTTGATCCTGGGCGTTGCCGAGTCGCAGTTCTCGGGCCTGATCAACTCCGACTACAAAGACGTGTTCAGCTTCGCCCTGCTGGTGCTGATTCTGATCTTCCGACCCCAAGGCCTGCTGGGTCGCCCACTCGTGGCGAAGGTATAACTATGTCTGCTGCCCCAATCAAACCCGTTGATATCAAGCAAAGCCTGATCGACGCAGTCATTGCCGGCCTGCTGGCGCTGATCGTGTTCGGGCCTATCGTCGGCGTAGTACTGCAAGGCTACAGTTTCAACCTGCAACCAACTCGCGTTGCCTGGCTGGTGCTGGCCGTGGCGGCAGGACGTTTCCTGATCAGCCTGTTCCTGCAGACCTCGCGTGGCATTCGCCTGTCCCAGGGCATGGAGCGCGGCGGTTCGGGCGTGCATGTGCTGGCGCCGGGGCACAAGTCGGCGCTGCGCTGGATGATCCCGCTGGTGATCGTGCTGGCTATCGTCTTCCCTGCGTTTGCCAACAAATACGTGCTGACCATCGTTATCCTCGGGCTCATCTACGTGCTGCTGGGCCTGGGCCTGAACATCGTGGTAGGCCTGGCGGGCCTGCTCGACTTGGGTTACGTGGCCTTCTATGCCATCGGCGCCTACGGCCTGGCCCTGGGCTACCAGTACTTGGGCCTGGGTTTCTGGTCGGCGCTGCCGCTGGCAGCCCTGGCGGCGGCGTTCGCCGGTTGCATATTGGGTTTCCCGGTGTTGAGGATGCATGGCGACTACCTGGCCATCGTGACCCTGGGCTTCGGTGAAATCATCCGCCTGGTGCTGAACAACTGGCTGTCGTTCACCGGAGGCCCAAACGGGGTGCCGGTGCCATCACCGACCTTCCTGGGCCTGGAGTTTGGCCGGCGGGCCAAGGAGGGCGGCGTGCCCATCCACGAATTCCTGCACATCGACTACAACCCTGACTTGAAATTCGTCTTCATCTACGCCGTGCTCTTCCTGGTGGTGATCGGTGTGCTGTACATCAAGCACCGCCTGACCCGCATGCCGGTAGGCCGTGCCTGGGAAGCCCTGCGCGAAGATGAGATCGCCTGCCGGGCCATGGGCCTGAACCACGTGCTGGTCAAACTCTCGGCCTTCACACTGGGGGCGTCTACCGCAGGCCTTGCCGGCGTGTTTTTCGCCAGTTACCAGGGCTTCGTCAACCCCACCTCATTTACCTTCTTCGAGTCTGCGTTGATCCTGGCCATTGTGGTACTGGGGGGCATGGGCTCCACGGTCGGCGTGGTGATTGCCGCGTTCGTGCTGACCGTGGCACCGGAGCTGCTGCGTTCGTTCGCCGAGTACCGGGTGCTGCTGTTTGGCGTGCTGATGGTGCTGATGATGATCTGGAGACCGCGTGGCCTGATTCGCATCAGCCGCACCGGTGTGGTTCCGCGTAAAGGAGTGGCGCCATGAGTGAATACGTACTCACGGTTGAAAAACTGATGATGCACTTCGGTGGCATCAAGGCCCTCAGCGATGTCAGCCTGAAGGTCAAGCGCAATTCGATCTTTGCCCTCATTGGCCCCAACGGTGCGGGCAAGACCACGGTGTTCAACTGCCTGACCGGCTTCTACAAGGCGACTGGCGGGCGCATCGAGTTGCAAACGCGCGGCATGAAGACCAACGTCATCAAGCTGCTGGGCGAGCCTTTCCAGCCGACCGACTTTGTTTCGCTGCGCAGTTTCGCCAGCCGCCTGTACTACAAGATGTTCGGCGGCACCCACCTGGTGAACCGCGCCGGGCTGGCGCGCACCTTCCAGAACATCCGCCTGTTTCGGGAAATGTCGGTGGTGGAAAACCTGCTGGTGGCCCAGCACATGTGGGTAAACCGCAACATGGTGGCCGGTATTCTCAACACCCGCGGGTATCGCCAAGCCGAGGAGGACGCGCTCAATACCGCGTTCTACTGGCTGGAAGTGGTCGACCTCGTGGACTGCGCCAACCGCCTGGCCGGCGAGCTTTCCTACGGCCAGCAGCGCCGCCTGGAAATCGCCCGCGCCATGTGCACGCGACCCCAGGTGATCTGCCTGGACGAACCGGCCGCAGGCCTCAACCCGCAGGAAACCGAGGCCCTGAGCGGCATGATCCGCCTGCTGCGCGACGAGCACGACATGACCATCGTGCTGATCGAGCACGACATGGGCATGGTCATGGGCATTTCCGACCATATCGTGGTGCTGGACCACGGCAACGTGATCGCCGAAGGCGGCCCGGAGCAGATCCGCAACGACCCGAAAGTGATCGCCGCCTACCTGGGCGCTGACGAAGAGGAGCTGGCATGAGCAACCCGATCCTCGAACTGAAAGAGATCGACGTCTTCTACGGCCCCATCCAGGCGCTGAAGAAGGTTTCGATGCACATCAACGAAGGCGAGACCGTGAGCCTGATCGGCTCCAACGGCGCGGGCAAGTCGACCCTGTTGATGTCCATCTTCGGCCAACCGCGCGCCGCGGCCGGGCAGATCATCTACCAGGGTACCGACATCACCAGGAAGTCGTCCCACTACATCGCCTCCAACGGCATTGCCCAGTCACCGGAAGGCCGGCGGGTATTCCCGGACATGTCGGTGGAAGAAAACCTGATGATGGGCACTATCCCCATTGGTGACAAGTTCGCCGGCGAAGACATGCAGCGCATGTTCGACCTGTTCCCCCGGCTCAAGGAACGCCGCAACCAGCGCGCCATGACCATGTCGGGCGGCGAGCAGCAAATGCTCGCCATCGCCCGGGCCCTGATGAGCCGGCCCAAGCTGTTGCTGCTCGACGAACCGTCGCTGGGCCTGGCGCCCATCGTGGTGAAACAGATTTTCAGCACCTTGCGCGAGCTGGCCAAGTCGGGCATGACCATCTTCCTGGTGGAGCAGAACGCCAACCACGCGCTGAAGCTGTCGGACCGGGCGTACGTGATGGTCAACGGCGAGATCCGGCTGACGGGCACGGGGCAGGAGCTGTTGAGCAATGACGAGGTGCGCAACGCTTACCTCGGCGGCCATTGACCGGTCGAATCAGCAGCCAGAAAAGGGTTTTCCACAGCATTGTGGAAAACCCTTTTTTATTGCTCGCCTACTGCGACATAAAACCGCCCTAATTCATTGTTTTGTCATGCAATGCACTTGTCCCCGTTTATTGTGGAACGGGCTGTGGGTAAGTTGGGTGTAGGTTGATGAACGCCTTGATCGGCGTGGCTTTCAGAGGTGTGGTCAATATTTGACCAGGTGTTTTCAGGTCGTCTGGCACGCGCTTTGTCAAGCCCTTATCCACTGTCTAATACCGTTCGTCATGGTTGCGAAAGCCTGTGGATAAGTCTGTGGGCAAGCCTTGGAAAGATGCCGCTGAGGGCCGTGGTTGCTGGCCTGGCGCCACCCCTGCTGTTTACGCTAATGGGGGGCTGGCCCAGGGCTGCATGATTGCCTGGGGCCGGTCAAGGTCAATACCGCTTATAACCGGCTACACGCGGCGCGGCAGGCGGGTTTGTCCACACCGCAGTTGCCCACGGATACTGTGCAAGGCCCTGTGGATAAGGTGCGCACAAGCTGCGGCGCCCCAGCAGGATCAAGGGTTTGCGGCCGGCGATCATTTTTTGAACAGCACTGGCTTTTAACTTGCCGTCTCGGGCAAGCGCGGGCATGCTTTGAAATCATCTTTCCCAGCCGTTCCAGGAGCATGCAATGACTTCCACCGTGTTTATCACTGGCGCCACTTCCGGGTTTGGCGAAGCTTGTGCCCGTCGCTTTGCCGAGGCCGGCTGGTCGCTGGTGCTGACCGGGCGCCGCGAGGAGCGTTTGAACGCCCTGTGCGAAGAGCTTTCCAAGCAGACCAAGGTGCATGCGCTGGTGCTGGACGTGCGCGACCGCAAAGCGATGGAAGAAGCCATCGCCAACCTGCCGCCGCAGTTCGACAAGCTGACTGGCCTGATCAACAACGCCGGCCTGGCCCTGGGTGTCGACCCCGCGCCCAAGTGTGACCTGGATGACTGGGACACCATGGTCGACACCAACGTCAAAGGCCTGATGTACAGCACCCGCCTGCTGCTGCCACGCCTGATCGCCCAAGGCCGCGGTGCCAGCATCGTCAACCTGGGGTCCGTGGCCGGCAACTACCCGTACCCGGGCAGTCACGTGTATGGCGCCACCAAGGCGTTCGTCAAACAGTTCTCGCTGAACCTGCGCTGCGACCTGCAAGGCACCGGCGTGCGCGTGACCAACCTGGAGCCAGGCCTGTGCGAAAGCGAATTCTCGCTGGTGCGCTTCAATGGCGACCAGGCGCGCTATGACGCCACCTACGCGGGTGCAGAGCCGATCCAGCCGCAGGATATTGCTGACACCATCTTTTGGATCCTGAACACCCCGGCCCACGTCAACATCAACAGCCTGGAGCTGATGCCCGTCACCCAGAGCTGGGCAGGCTTCGCCATCGAGCGGCCGCACAAAGCCTGACGGGCGCTTCAGTGCCGAGCTAAGGCCTGATAACAGGTTGCCAGGTGGTACGGGGTGGTCGACGGCATGTCCAGCCGGCTCACCGTGCCGCTGGCGTCACGGCACTCGTACCAGCCGCCTTCGTGCAGGAAGCGCTCGCGCAGCACCTGCACCTGGCTGGCTACGTCATCCCCGGCCCGCAGGGTCAATGCCCGCAGGTATTCCGCCTGGGCCCAGATACGCTGGGTACCATCACGCACGCCGCCGTCGACGTCCAGCATCGCCAGCACGCCGCCGGCCCGTACGCCCATCCGCTGCGAAGGGGCGAACGCCGCCTCCAGTGAGCTGTGCAGTTCACTGTCCTTGAGTAGTGTCGACGACTCCAGCAGGTAGAACCACTCGAACTGATGGCCTGGTTCCCACCAGTTATCCACAGCGCCGCAGGGCTTTTCCATCAGGAAACCGGAAACCGGATCGACGAAGCGCGCTTGCATGGCCAGGCAGAGGTCCACCAGCGCGGCTTCCACCGCGTCGTCCTGGCGGACTGCCAGGGTGGCCAGGAAAGCCTCGGCCAGGTGCATCAGCGGGTTTTGCAGCGGCCCTGCACTCTGTGTAGACCAGTCCTCGCCCAGCACCGCCTCGTACAGGCCATCGCCTGTGGAAAACCGCGTGGCCACCACGCTCAGCGCGGCGTCCAGCACCGACTCGGCCAGCGGGTCGCGAGACCGCTGCCAGTAATGGGCACAGGCGAAGATGATGAAGGCGTGGGTATACAGATCCTTGCTGCGGTCCAGTGGCCGGGCGTGGGCATCGATGCTGTAGAACCAGCCGCCATGCTCGGCGTCGTGGAAGTGCTTCTGCAGCGAACGGAACAGCGCCGCCGCGTGCTCATGGGCGCCAGGCACGTCAGCCAATGTGGAGAACAGGTACAACTGTCGGGCACAGGCCATGGCACGGTAGCGCTGCACGGGCATGGGCCGCTGCTGCGGGTCCAGGGCCTCGTAGGGCAACGCCAGTTCGGCGTTCCAGCCGGGGCCTTGCCACAGGGGCACGATGGTCTTCAGGAAGTGCTCATGCACAGCGGTGAAGGCAGGGGAGAGGGAAGCAGCTTCTGGCATGAGGAAAAGTCGTCACGGCGGTCTGAACGTCGGGGCGACATGGTAGCAGGTCTTGCCAGCCTGTTCGCCAGCCGTGGCGGCGAACAGGCGGCAAGCGGTCAGCCAGCCAGCAGCCAGGCGCCGGTCAGTGCCGACAGGGCGCCGGCCACGCGTACCAGCGGGCTGGCGGCCTGGGGCAGCACGCGCACCACGGCGTAGCCCACGGCATGCAGGGCAGCGGTGGCAGCGACGAAGCCGGCAGCGTAGGCCCATGGGCTGGACATTTCCGGCAACTCCAGGCCGTGGGCAACGCCATGGAACAGCGCGAACAGCGCGGTGGCGCCGACGGCCAGCGCGACCGGTGGGCGAATCGCCAAGGCCACGGCCAGGCCCAGGGCCAGTACCGAGGCGGCGATACCGCTTTCCAGGCCCGGCAGCTCAAGCCCTTCGAAACCCAGCAGGCCGCCGATCAGCATGGTGCCGACGAAGGTGCAGGGCAGGGCCCAGCGTGCATTGCCGGTCTGCTGCGCGGCCCACAGGCCGACGGCGAGCATGGCCAGCAGGTGGTCGATGCCGGTCAGCGGGTGCAGCACACCGGCGACGATACCGTGTTCACCGTGGCCGGGGTGGGCGAAGGCCAGGGCGGGGGTGAGCAGCAGGACGGCGGCGCCGAAGAGTTTTTTCAGGGTCATTGGTTGGCTTCCTTGTTGATTGGCAGGTGCGCCCTTTGGCGAGTGAGCGATCAGGCAGCGGTCAGCAGGCCCTGGCGCTCGATGAAGGCGATGATGGCTTCGAGGCCCTGGCCGGTCTTCTGGTTGCTGAACACGAACGGCTTGTCGCCGCGCATGCGCCGGGTGTCGCTGTCCATCATTTCCAGAGACGCGCCGACCAGGGGGGCCAGGTCGATCTTGTTGATCACCAGCAGGTCGGATTTGCAGATGCCCGGGCCGCCCTTGCGTGGCAGCTTGTCGCCGGCCGACACATCGATCACGTAGAGGGTCAGGTCCGATAGTTCGGGGCTGAAGGTGGCCGAGAGGTTGTCGCCGCCCGACTCCACCAGAATCAGGTCCAGGCCGGGGAAACGGCGGTTGAGTTGGTCCACGGCCTCCAGGTTGATGGAGGCATCCTCGCGAATCGCGGTGTGCGGGCAGCCGCCGGTTTCCACGCCGATGATGCGCTCGGGGGCCAGGGCCTCGTTGCGCACCAGAAAATCGGCGTCTTCGCGGGTGTAGATGTCGTTGGTGACCACGGCCAGGTTGTAGCGCTCGCGCAGGGCCAGGCACAGGGCCAGGGTCAGGGCGGTCTTGCCGGAACCAACCGGGCCGCCAATGCCGACACGCAGGGGCTGGGTATTCATGGTTGTCATCTCCTAGGAACGGAACAGGCGGCTGTACTGGCGCTCATGGGCCATGCTCGCCAGGGACAGGCCGAAAGCGGCGCTGCCATAGTGGTGGGGGTGAAGTTCAGTGGCGTGCTGCTGCGCTTGCTGCAGCAAAGGCAGCAGTTGGCTGGTCAGGCGCTGTGCGGCTTGCTGGCCCAGGGGCAGGGTTTTCATCAGTACCGCCAGCTGGTTTTCCAGCCAGCTCCACAGCCAGGCGGCCAGGGCATCGGCGGGGCTGATCTGCCAGGCGCGGGCCGCCAGGGCCCAGCCAAGGGCCAGGTGCGGTTCGGCGGTGGCCGCAAGGAAGTCCCTGGCGGCAGCATCCAGTTCGGGCAAGCCATCGAGCAGTTGCTTGAGGGAGTAGCCCATCTGCCGGCTTTCCTGGGCCATTTCCCGGGTTTCGCGGCTGGCACGGTGCTCATCGCTGAGCGTGCGCAGCGCAGCCCAGTCATCGCTGGCCGCGGCCCTGCAATGGGCCAGCAGCAAGGGGGCTTCAAAGCGCGCCAGGTTGAGCAGCAGTTGGTCGCTGATCCAGCGCCGGGCGTCGTCTGCCTGCTTCACCGTGCCCTGTTCCACGGCCATTTCCAGGCCTTGGGAATAGCTGTAGCCGCCGATGGGCAGTTGTGGGCTAGCCAGACGCAGCAGGGCCCAGGCCGGGTTCATGTACGTACGCCGAACTGGTGCAGTCTGGGCGCGTAGTTGAAGTCTTCTTCCCCTGCGCGCGAATGGTGGTGGCCACCGCCGTAGGCACCGTGCTCGGGCTGAAAGGGCGCTTCGATGGCTTCGGTGCTCGCCCCCAACTGCTCGAGCATGGCCTTGAGCACGTAGTCGTCCAGCAGGCGCAGCCAGCCGTCGCCCACTTGCAGGGCCACGTGGCGGTTACCCAGGTGGTAGGCGGCGCGGGTCAGTTCGAAGGCGTTGGCGCAGGTAACGTGCAGCAGGGCTTCGGGGCGCGCGATCACTTTGACGATGCGCCCGTCCTGGGCTTCGAGGCATTCGCCATCATGCAAGGGCGGCTGACCGCGTTCGAGGAATAGCCCGACGTCCTCGCCATCGGCACTAAAACAGCGCAGGCGGCTTTTGCTACGAGCTTCGAAATTCAGGTGTAATTCGGCCGACCAGTCAGGTTTTGGCTCGGTTCTGCGGTGGATCACCAGCATTTTCAGGCATCCGGCGGTGTGCGATGAAGTACTGACAGCAAGTGTCTTGCCAACATGCTAGCGCTGCGAATGCCGGCCCTGTGCCAGAACGTTGGGCAACAAATTGATACAAATTGGTGCGCATGCCGGTATCTGGCACCAACTTGGTTCAGTCGTCAATACTGCTAAGGCCCTGCCAGTGCTTGGCGCCCATGAAAATGAAGCGCAGCTGCTGGGTGATCTTCGCTTGGGGCGACAATTGCCGTGGTTGGCGTTCGGCGGGGGCGTCGATCAGCTCCGGCAGGGTGGCGAACACGGTTTTGACCACCAGGTCCGCCATCACGGCCAAGGCGGCGCGGTCCAGGTGTTGCCACTTGGGCATGAGCGCCAGGTCGGCGGCAAGGTCGGAACTGATGCCATCGCGCAGACAGGTCAGCGCCTGGCGCACCGGGCGGGAGTCACCGTACTGCTCACGGGCCAGAAACAGGAACTGCGAGCGGTTGGCCGCCACACTGTCCAGAAAGATGCGCACTGAGGCGTCGGTGAGCCCACCGAGCTCGAATTCATTGCGGCGTACGCGGCGAATGGTGTCACGAAAGGTTTCGCCCACTTCATTGACCAGGGCCAGGCCCAATTGGTCCATGTCATCGAAATGGCGATAGAAGCCGGTGGGCACGATCCCTGCGGCCTTGGCCACTTCGCGCAGGCTGATGCTACCGAATCCGCGCCCCGCGTCGATCAACTGCCGGGCGGCGTCGAGGAGGGCATGGCGGGTCTGCTGTTTCTGTTCGGCGCGGGCTAGCATCGTGCGGAGTTCTTTGGAGGGCAGCGCAGCACTCTAGCAAATCGGGGGAAAAATCAAAGCCCGGTGCGGGGACCGGGCTTTTTTCAGGGCAGCCAAGACTCAGCTCGCGCGGTTCAGGGTACGGTCGGAACCATCCTGGGCGACTTGCAGCACAGTGTGGTCGGCGTTGGCCTGGCTGACGCGGTTCAAGGTGCGGTCCGAGCCGTCTTGAGCGACGCGGTTCAGGGTGCGGTCAGAACCGTCCTGGGTCACGCGGTTCAAGGTGCGGTCCGAGCCGTCCTGAGCGACGCGGTTCAGGGTGCGATCCGAGCCGTCCTGAGCGACGCGGTTCAGAGTGCGATCCGAGCCGTCCTGAGCGACGCGGTTCAGCGTGCGGTCAGAACCATCCTGGGCGACTTGCAGCACAGTGTGGTCGGCGTTGGCCTGGCTGACGCGGTTCAAGGTGCGGTCCGAGCCGTCTTGAGCGACGCGGTTCAGAGTGCGATCCGAGCCGTCTTGAGCGACGCGGTTCAGGGTGCGGTCAGAACCGTCCTGGGTCACGCGGTTCAAGGTGCGGTCCGAGCCGTCCTGAGCGACGCGGTTCAGAGTGCGATCCGAGCCGTCCTGAGCGACGCGGTTCAGCGTGCGGTCAGAACCATCCTGGGCAACGATCACAGCGGCGCTGTGCTGGGTAATTGTAGGTTGAACGTTGCCAGCGGCGAATACGTTGGCGGCCAGTACGGAAAGGGTCAGGGTCAGCAGCAATTGGCGTTTCATGGTTTGGCGCTCCTTTGGAGGGCTGAAAAGTGGGTACGAAGCCAATGCTACTCTTGAGAATTAGATATAAAAGTTCATATAGGTAATGGTAACAATCAACCAAATTGATTGTTCGCTTCCAGGCTTCTAAATCAACGCTTTAGCGCGGTTGTCGGTGCACCGCTTGGGGGATTTTCCAGCGGCCGTGCGCCGTTGTGGAACCAACCTGTCGATGCATCGGTCGGCCAATTTCATAAATCGGGTTAAACCCCCAGCCGCTTTGCCAGTCCTAGAAGGTAATGCTGCAACCGAGCGCGCCGCCGGTAGGCGGCCCCGCTGTCATTTGGAGATTCGTGCATGACGCGCCCTCGCAAGATCCTGGCCTGGATAGTTGGCACCCTGGTAGTCCTGATTGCCGTACTGGTGGTGGTCATCGCCACTTTCGACTGGAACCGCGTGAAGCCGACGCTCAATGCCAAGGTGTCGGAGGCCTTGCACAGGCCGTTCGCCATTAATGGCAACCTTGACGTTCTGTGGGCCCGCGAGCCGCAGGAAGGCGGCTGGCGTGCGTGGGTGCCATGGCCCCATTTCGTTGCCGAAGACCTGACGCTGGGCAACCCGGAGTGGTCCAAGGAACCACAAATGGTTAGCCTCCAGCGCGTGGAGTTCCGCCTGTCGCCATTGCCGCTGCTGGCCGAGCGCATCGTCATCCCGCGCATCGACCTCACCCAGCCTGACGCCAACCTGCAGCGCCTGGCTGACGGCCGCGCTAACTGGACCTTCGACTTCGGCCCTAAAGACCCTGACGCCGAGCCGTCGAAATGGGTCATGGACATTGGTGCGATCGGTTTCGACAAGGGCCATGTGGTGTATGACGACGTGACCCTCAAGGCCCATGCCGATGTACTCATAGACCCTCTGGGCAAGCCCATTCCGTTCAGCGATATCGTTGGCAGCGGCGCGGCGAAGAAGGTCACCGACCAAGGCGCGACGGCTCAGGACTACGCGTTTGGATTCAAGGTAACGGGCCGATACAAAGACCAGCCCGTCAACGGCACAGGCAAGATCGGCGGCCTGCTGGCCTTGCAGGACGCCGCGCAACCCTTCCCGGTGCAGGCAGACGTGCGCATCGCCGACACCCATGTCGCCGTTGCCGGTACGCTGACCGACCCGCGCAACCTGGGGGCTCTGGACCTGCGCCTCAAGCTCGAAGGTGCGAGCTTGAGCAAGCTGTACCCGCTGACCGGCGTGACGCTTCCCGACTCGCCGCCGTACTCCACCGACGGCCACCTGCAGGCCAAGTTGCATGAGCCCACGGGCGCGAGCTTCGAATACCAGGGCTTCAACGGCAAGATCGGCAACAGCGACATCCACGGTGACCTGGCCTTCGTCGCCAGCCAACCGCGGCCCAAGCTCAGCGGTAAGCTGGTATCCAACCAGCTGCTGTTCACCGACCTTGCGCCATTGATCGGCGCCGACTCCAACGCCAAGCAGGCGGCCCGCGGCAGTGAAAGCAAGCAGCCGGCCGGCAAGGTGCTGCCGGTCGAGGAGTTCCGCACTGACCGTTGGCGCGCCATGGACGCCGATGTGGAATTCACCGGCAAGAAAATCGTGCAGAGCAAGGACCTGCCGTTCACCGACCTGTACACCCACGTGGTGCTCAATGACGGGCAATTGAACCTGGAGCCGCTGCGTTTCGGCGTCGCCGGGGGCAACCTGGACGCGCAGATCGGCCTCAATGGCCGCACCACGCCTCTGCAGGGCCACGCCAGGCTGACCGCACGGGGCTTCAAGCTCAAGCAGTTGTTCCCGACCTTCGAACCGATGAAAACCAGTTTTGGCCAACTCAACGGCGATGCTGACATCAGTGGTACTGGCAACTCGGTGTCCGCGTTGCTGGGCAGCGCCAACGGCAACCTCAAGCTGTTGATCAATGACGGTGCCATCAGCCGCGGCCTGATGGAGATCGCCGGGCTCAACGTGGGCAACTACGTGGTGGGCAAGATCTTTGGTGACAATGACGTGAAGATCAACTGCGCTGCTGCCGACCTTGGCATCAAGGACGGCCTGGCCACGCCACGCTTGATTGTGTTCGATACCGAGAACGCGATCATTTATGTGGACGGCACTGTCAACTTCAAGACCGAGCAGCTGGACTTGAAGATCAACCCCGAGTCCAAGGGCTTCCGCCTGCTGTCGCTTCGCTCGCCGCTTTACGTGCGGGGCCCGTTCGCCAAGCCCAGCGCCGGGGTGCAGGCGGTGCCGTTGCTGTTGCGTGGCGCCGGCATGGTTGCCCTGGGTGTGGTGGCGGCACCGGCGGCTGGCCTGCTGGCGCTGGTGGCGCCCAGCGGTGGCGAGCCCAATCAGTGCACGCCGTTGCTGGAGCAGATGAAGGCAGGCAAGGCGCCGAAGACGGTGCAGAGCACACATTGATCGCATAAGCCCCACCGTGCCCGTTCCCCGCAGAGTCGGTAGCCGCGACTCTGTTGGACCGGGCGAAGCTCGGGAACCCGGCACCACTATTTTCAAGGCAAAAAAAGGACCGGTTTCCCGGCCCCTTGGCACCACGACAAGCCTTACAGCCCTTCGAGAATATCCGCCATGTCGTCGGCGTGCTCTTCTTCCTGGGCCAAAATGTCTTCGAATACTCGGCGAGTGGTAGGGTCTTTATCGCCGATGTACTGGATGATCTCGCGATAGCTGTCGATGGCGATACGCTCGGCCACCAGGTCTTCGTAGACCATTTCCTTCAGGGTGCTGCCTGGCTTGTATTCGGCATGGGAACGGCCGCTGAGGCTGTCAGGGTTGAAGTCTGGCTCACCGCCCAGTTGCACGATGCGTTCAGCCAGCTTGTCGGCATGTTCGGCTTCCTGGGTAGCGTGCTCCAGGAACTCCGCGGCCGCCACCTGTGCCTTCACGCCCTTGGCCATGTAGTAATGGCGTTTGTAGCGCAGCACGCACACCAGCTCCGTGGCCAGCGAGTCGTTGAGCAGGCGGATGACTTCCTCGCGGTCGCCTTCATAGCCTTCGGTCACTGCGCCGTTGTCCACGTTCTGGCGAGCGCGATCACGCAGGGTGTTTTTGTCGATCGTTGCAATACTCATGGCAATCTCCAGGCTATTCGGTACGGTTGGGGCCGTCGGGCTCTATCGCCCCCGTCAACTGGGGGCCCGGCCCGATCGGTTCAGAGGTTGTGAGTGCGCGGCAGCCCGGAAAGTTTTATCGGGCTTGCTGCGCATCGACATCAGGGCATGGCGTTGACGTTGGCCTTGCGCTGGGCGCAGGTCATGAAACCCTTGCTGTCCACGTGGCCGCTGGCGTCGAAGCTGACGTAATAGGCCTGTTGCTTGCCATCGGTGTTGAGCACGTAGTTATTGCAGGTGCCAGCGGTGGTCTTGCCGTTACCGTCGACCACCGAGGACGGCGTGCCGCCAATGGCGATGACCTGCTGCATGGTCATGCCGTTATCGACTTGCTTGACCAGCGGTTCATTGCGATAGGTGACGAAGTCCACCGGGTTTTCGACCTTGGTGTTGGCGCAGCCAGCCAGCGAAGCCAGTACGCACACAGCGGCCAGGGTTTGCTTGTACATAGGTGTCGCTCCTTCGAATGAGCCAATAGTGGCCCCGTAATACTTTGAGCAACGGCGTTGTCCGAAGGTTCGATGTCAGTGCGCTAGTATTGAAGTTTGCCTTCAGGATCGCCCGCCATGTCAAAGCCCGGTGCCACGCGCTACCCCCTCGTCCTTGTGCCCGGCATGCTCGGGTTCGTGCGCCTGGTGCTGTACCCCTACTGGTTTCGCATCGTGCGGGCCTTGCGGCGCGGTGGGGCGCAGGTATTCCCCGTCCAGGTCTCGCCCATCAACGCCACCGAAGTGCGGGGCGAGCAGTTGCTGCTCATTATTCAGCGCATCCGCCATGAGACCGGTGCCGCCAAGGTCAACCTGATCGGCCACAGCCAGGGTGCCCTCACAGCCCGCTACGCGGCGGCCAAGCGCCCGGACTGGGTAGCCTCGGTGACTTCGGTGGCGGGGCCCAACCACGGTTCGGAACTGGCGGACTACCTGGAGCGGCGCTACCCGCACAACTCGGTGGGGGGGCGGCTGCTGCATGCTGTCCTGTACCTGCTGGGCCTGCTGATGGGCGTGCTGGAGACCGGTTGGCGGGGGCCGATTCTGCCCATCGATGTGCACGCCTCGCACCTGTCCCTGACCTGTGCCGGGGTGGCGGACTTCAACCAGCGTTATCCGCAGGGCATCCCGCTGACCTGGGGGGGCCAGGGCGAGCCGGTGGTGAACGGGGTGCATTACTATTCCTGGTCTGGCGTGCTGCAAGACCCGCGCAGCGATGGCGGCGGCAACCGCCTGGACGGCTCGCACATCAGTTGCCGGTTGTTTGCCAAAACCTTCGTGCGCGAAGCAGGGCAATGCGATGGCATGGTGGGGCGTTATAGCTCGCACCTGGGGTACGTGATCGGCGATGACTACCCCATGGACCACCTGGACATCGTCAATCAGTCCCTCGGCTTGGTGGGCAAGGGCGCCGAACCGGTGCGGCTGTTCACTGAGCATGCTGCCCGGCTGAAAACAGCCGGGCTTTAGAGGCGGGCCGGAACAGCGGAAAAGTTTGGCTACACTTCAGGTCGAGGCCGCGCGGCCCAGCGCGGCGACAAGGAGACCACTCCATGAAAATGCTGCACGCGCCCCTGCTGGTACTTGGCCTGCTGCTGTGCTCGCAGGGTTTCGCCGCCACCGCGCAACAGAACAAGATGACGACCTGCAACGCCGACGCCACGGCCAAAAGCCTGAAAGGTGACGAGCGCAAGACCTACATGAGCACTTGCCTGAAGGCCACCCCAGCCGCCGCCACCAAGACCCTGACGCCGCAGCAGCAGAAGATGACCACCTGCAATGCCGACGCCAAGACCCAGAACCTGAGTGGCGACGCGCGCAAGACTTTCATGAGTACCTGCCTGAAAAAATAACGGGCTGGCCCCTGTAATTCCTGTAGGAACGGGCGTGGCTCGCGAACCATACACCGTGGTTTTCGGGTGGAGCGCAGTAGTGCCTTGGCGAGCTTCGCCCGCTCCTGCCGGCGGTCGCCCTTCGCCGGAACTGGCTCTGTGAGGTGAAGGCTGGCAGACTGCCCGTCCTTCCATGTGTTACATGTTCGAGGCTGTATGCCAACGTTTTCCCAGCGTCATGTGTTATGGGCCAGCCTGCTCATCGTATTCGGTGGGCTGTTGCTGGTGATGCCTTTGCGCCTGTTGCCCAGCCTGCTGGCCGGTCTGCTGGTGTACGAACTGGTCAACATGCTCACCCCGCAATTGCAACGGCTGGTGTCCGGCCCCCGCGCCCGCTGGGTCGCGGTGGCGCTGCTGGGCACCCTGGTGGTCAGCCTGCTGGCGGTGATCTTTGCCCTGGCCATCAGTTTCCTGATGCACGAGGCGGAGAACCCCGGGGCCTTCCTTGACAAGTTCATGGGCGTGCTCAACCGCGCGCGGGCCCAGTTGCCGCCGTCCATCGACGCCTACCTGCCCGCCAATGCCCTGGAGTTCCGCACGGCGCTGGGCGACTGGGTAAGCAAGCACCTGGCCGACCTGCAACTGGTGGGCAAGGATGCGGTGCACACCTTCGTCACGCTGCTGATCGGCATGGTGCTGGGCGCCATCGTCGCCTTGAACCGCATTCCGCCGGGCGTTGACCACAAACCGCTGGCCGGCGAACTGCTGGTGCGCATGACGCTGTTGGTGCAGGCGTTCCGCAATATCGTTTTCGCCCAGATCAAGATCGCCGCGCTGAACACGGTGTTCACCTCGGTGTTCCTGCTGGTGATATTGCCGTTGTGCGGAATCAAGCTGCCACTGACCAAGACCATGGTGGCCCTGACCTTCATCCTTGGCCTTTTGCCGGTGATCGGCAACCTGATCTCCAACACGCTGATCACCATCATCGGCCTGTCGGTGTCGATCTGGGTGGCCGCCGCGGCGCTGGGTTGGCTGATTCTTATCCACAAGCTGGAGTACTTCCTCAACGCGCGGATCGTGGGCGGGCAGATCAGGGCCAAGTCGTGGGAATTGCTGCTGGCGATGCTGGTGTTCGAAGCGGCGTTCGGCTTGCCGGGGGTAGTGGCGGGGCCCATCTACTACGCCTACCTGAAAAGCGAGCTGCGCCGCGCCGAACTGGTCTGACAGTAGCAGCGGACCTGGCCGCGTCCGGCGTCACGCGGCGCGCCTCGGAACGCGGCCAGGTCCGCTGCTACGGTTTCAGCCGTAGCGCTTGCGCGCTTCGATGGCCAGGCCGCTGCCGATGCTGCCGAAGATATTGCCTTCCACATGCCGGGCATTGGGCAGCATAGCCGCCACGCTGTTGCGCAGCGCCGGAATGCCGCTCGAACCGCCCGTGAAGAACACCGTGTCCACCTGTTCCACGCCCACGCCGGCATCACCCAGCAACTGGGTGACGCTGCCGCGTACACGTTCCAGCAAGGTATCGATGGCGCCTTCGAACAGGGCCCGGCTCATGTCCACGCTCAGGCCCGGCTCGATACGGTCCAGCGCCACCAGGCGGTTATCGGCGTGGGTCAGCTGGATCTTGGTTTCTTCCACTTCCATGGCCAGCCAGTGGCCAGCGCGCTGGTCGATCAGCTTGAACAGGCGGTCGATGCCGTCGGTGTCTTCGATGTCGTAGCGCATGCTGCCCAGGGCCAGCTGGGATTTCTGCGAATACACCGAGTTGATGGTGTGCCAGGTGGCCAGGTTCATGTGGTGGCTGGTGGGCATGAAGGCGCCGCTCTTCATGCGGCTGCCGTAGCCGAACAGCGGCATCACGCCTTGCAGGCTCAGTTGCTTGTCGAAGTCGGTACCGCCGATGTGCACGCCGCCAGTGGCCAGGATGTCGTCGTGGCGGTTGTCGATGGTGTGGCGCTCGGGCGCCAGGCGGATCAGCGAGAAGTCGGAGGTACCACCGCCGATGTCGACAATCAGTACCAGCTCTTCACGCTCAATGGTCGACTCGTAGTCGAAGGCCGCGGCGATGGGCTCGAACTGGAAGGACACTTCCTTGAAGCCGATCTTCTTCGCCACTTCTTCCAGGGTATCCTGGGCTTCCTGATCGGCTGCCTTGTCGTCATCGACGAAATGCACCGGGCGGCCCAGCACGACTTCGTCGAAGGCACGGCCGGCGTTGGCTTCGGCGCGCTTTTTCAGCTCGCCGATGAACATGCCCAGCAGGTCCTTGAACGGCAGGGCGGTGCCCAGCACGCTGGTGTCATGCTTGATCAGCTTGGAACCCAGCAGGCTTTTCAGCGAGCGCATCAGGCGGCCTTCGTAGCCTTCCAGGTACTCGTGCAGCGCCAGGCGGCCATACACCGGGCGGCGTTCCTCGATGTTGAAGAATACCACCGACGGCAGGGTGATCTTGCCGTCTTCCAGCGCGATGAGGGTGTCGACGCCCGGTCGGTGCCAGCCGACGGTGGAGTTGGAGGTGCCGAAGTCGATGCCGCAGGCGCGGGCCGGGGTTTGGTTGGTCATGTCGTTGCCGGATTCTGTGCAAAAAACGGCCGCGCAGTGTATGCCAGTGGTAGCCAGAATCAAGGCCGCGCGGCGTTTAATTGCCACACGGTCACACCTTGAAACCTCGCCTCGCACCCCCAATCTTGTAACCAGCCCCCATGGCTGCACCCAAGGCCGTTCAGCAAAGCCTGCCAGCAGCCGATAAACTTCCAGCGCATCGGCGAGTCTCTACACTTGAGTGGACAGACCGCGCGATCCCGATAAACGGATGGTGATCCTTCGATGGACTTCAAAGACTACTACAAGATATTGGGCGTTGAGCCGACCGCGGACGAGAAGGCGATCAAGACCGCCTACCGTAAACTGGCGCGCAAATATCACCCCGACGTCAGCAAGGAAAAGGACGCCGAGGAAAAATTCAAGGAGGCCTCCGAGGCCTACGAAGCGTTGAGCAACGCGGACAAACGCGCCGAATACGATGAAATTCGCAAGTACGGCCAGCATGGTCGGCCCTTCCAGGGGCCGCCCGGGTGGCAGGGCCGTGGCGGTGGCGGCTTCGAGGAAAGCGCTGGCGATTTCTCCGACTTTTTCAGCTCCATTTTCGGCGGTTCGGCCGGGCGTGGCGGTAATGGTAACCCCTTTGGCCGCGGCCAGCAGCGCAGCGCCGGGAGGCGAGGACAAGACGTGGAAATGGAACTGGCGATCTTCCTCGAGGAAACCCTGGCCAACGAGTCGAAGCAGATCAGCTTCCAGGTGCCTCAGTACAACGGCGCCGGGCAGCAGACGGGCAATACCACCAAGACCCTCAACGTGAAGATCCCCGCCGGTGTCACCGACGGTGAGCGTATTCGCCTCAAGGGCCAGGGGGCCCCAGGCGTGGGGGGCGGCGCCAATGGCGACCTGTACCTGATCATTCGGCTGGCACCGCACCCGATGTTCGATGTCGAAGACCATGACCTGATCATCACCGTGCCGCTTGCACCGTGGGAAGCGGCGCTGGGCACCAAGGTCGCGGTGCCGACTCTCACCGGGCGCATCAACCTGACCATTCGCCCTGACAGCCAGAGCGGCCAGCGCCTGCGCGTCAAGGGCAATGGCTTGCTCGACAAGAAAGGCCAACGTGGCGACCTGTTCGCCCAACTCAAGGTGGTCATGCCACCGCAATCCGACGAGGCCGCGCAGGCTCTGTGGAAAACCTTGTCGGAGAAGGCGGCGTTCGACCCCCGAGCCAACTGGAGTCGTTAACTCATGAGTTCGTCCCTGTATGTTCAGCTGGATATGAAGAGCTTCTGTCAGGAGGTGGGCATTTCGCCCGCCTACGTGATCGAGATCGTCGAGCACGGCATTGTCGAACCACAGGGGCGAACGGCGGACGAGTGGTTGTTCGACGACCGCGCGCCCGGTATAGCGCGCCGTGCGGCCAAGCTGCATCACGACCTGCAGTTGGAGTGGGAGGGCGTGGCGCTGGCCCTTGAGCTGCTGGAAGAACTCCAGCAGCTGAGAGGGGAAAACGCCATGCTGCGCCAGCGCCTCGGGCGTTTCAGGCCCAGCTGAGCCGCTAGACTTCGCTGGTGCCGTGGGTGGCGGCGGAAGACTGGGTGGCTATCTCTATCTTCAGGTCGGCCCGCACGGTGCCGGCATTGCCCGCCAGGCGCTGCCCCATGTCGTCGCTGATGACCAGCGGGGTGTCCAAAGGCGCGTCCTTGACGCGCAGCCCCACCGTGTCGGTGAGGTCCGACAGCCCCGGTACGTCCATGAATGTGCCCACACGGGTGTGGTCCACCAACGCAATCCAGCCACTATTGGGCCGTGCCGCCTGGCGTGCCTTGATGCGTTGCAGGGCATAGAAGTTGCGCATCTTGTGGCCGATATCGGCCTCTTGCAGTGTCAGCCCATGAACCTGGTGGGCGGCAGCACAGTCCAGTGCCTTGACCTTGACGCCTTGCCGGCGCGCGGTACGGATCAGCTCCAGGGGGGTGTATTTCGCCAGCACCGACTGGCCGGTCAGGCGATAGAGGTACCTGTGAAGATCGGCGGGCATCAGGCCGGTCGCCAAGTAGTGATCCACCCAGCCCTGGTGCAGCTCCTTGACCAGCAGGTCGGTGTAGAGCGTTTCCACCCCCAGTGACCTGAGGTTTGCCATGTACTTGATCAGCAGTTTCTTGCTGCCGACGGCGTCCTTGGCTTCACCGATGACCATGCCGTTGCCGTTGTCGTAGACCGTTTCGAACAACGCATCCGGTGTCGTGGCGGGTGTCACCCGAGGTATCGCTACCGAGCGTGCGGCCCTGGGCAGGTCGAAGAACGTTCTGGCGTGGGTAGCCAGTTCGTTTCGTGCCTTGAGCAACTCCAGGCGTGCGAAAGCGAAGGTGTCGTCCAGCGGCGTCGTCATCAACCGTTGGCTGTCCCGGCCGATAAGGGTCGCCGTCAGTTCTACATACTTCATCGGTGTTTCGTAAGGGCGCAGCTGGGCGTTCAACTGGTGAGCCATGGCCAGTTGCGGGCTGACCCTGGCTGGGCTCAACGTGGCATCGGCTTCAAGGTCCCGCGGGTCGAACACCTGCTCGGTAAAGGGCTCCCACACCCCGCGCCAGTTGGGCTCGACGGGCCAAGCGCCGACCAGGTTGCCGGGGGCCTGGGGGTTGATGACCACCCAGCGGTCCAGTACCTCTATGAACTCCACCTCAAACGTTTTGCTGTTGAGGCGGATGTAACGCTTGTTGTCGCGGAGATAGAACAGCCCTCCGTCACTGCTGATTTCCGTGGGCAGCTGGCTGACGTCAATGTCCACGGCGTATTCCAGGGGGGTGTTGGTGTCGAGAAGGGCCGGTGTCTCCTCGGCCAGGTCGACGAACTCGTCCAGCACGTGTTTGCCAGTGCCTTTGAGCATGGGCAGGCTGAACAGCAACGACAGCGCATCGAAGGCTGCGGCAACAGCGGCCTGGCTGCGCTCTTCGTGGCTGCTGCCATGCAGGGCCACTGCCGTGTGGGCGCCCAGGCTGATGGCCGAAGCGCCGACCACGGCTCCCGCCACCAGTGAATCGCCCGGTGCCAGCCCCGCGGTTACCCTCACGAAGGCACTGAGGTCTACCAGGAACAGCTTCTTGCGCAGGTCCCAGTTGCTGGTCAACATCGCTTTCGCTTCGGATTCCAGGCGAGTGCGCAGGTTCTTGATGAGGTGTGTGAACACATCTTCCCTGATGAGTTGGCTGGCGCCATTGAGCAGTGTCTGCCCCTTGACCCACGGTGTTGTCTGCATAGTGTCCAGGGTGGTGTTCACGTCATCGAGCACCGACGTGTCGGTTTGATGATGCACCCCGAAATGCGAGATCAATTGCTGGCGCCGGTCCGGGTCGGCCGCCTCCGTGCATACCCAGTCATACACCTCTTGCTCGCTGTGAAAAGTCCGGAACCAGGCCGGCGGCAGGAACAGCGTCTGATGCCCTTGTGCATTCTGCACCCGGACGATGTCAGTGGCAGCGTGGGCGCCCAGGGTAAAGTCGTGCACCGAGGCCAGCGTCGCGGTGCTGAAGCGGCGCCTCAAGTCCAGGATCGTCGGCGGCATCCTGGCAGGGCCCGACACCGTGTACATGAACTGTTTGAAAGCGCGGCGGGTGAGCACCTTCAGGCGCATGGCCTGGAAGGCGTGGCTTACACACAATGCCTTTGCCACCAGGCGGCCCTGTTCTTCCTGGGCACTCCAGAAAGTGTCCAGTTGGGTCTGGTAGGCCTGGGCGAAGTTCGCCTCCCACAGTGCGTTCATGATCGTCAGGGGCGATAACGCGATTTCGTTTCGCTGGTCATAAAAACCGCCGCTGCCATCCCGGGTATAAAAACCGCTCATGCTGTCCAGGTCGATGGCATTGATCTGATCACTGAGATCGAAGCGCCGCAGGGTCAACTCAGTCATGGTCAGGGTCTTGTCTGGAACCCCATAGTGTTCCCAACCGGTAAAGGTGTGGGCGTTGCTGATGGCATTGGAAAACCGGTGCCAGTAGACCGCGTCCGGGTCCAGGTCCTGGCCAGTATGCGTCTTGAGCAGGCGGGCGGCTTCCTGGCGTGCGCAGTGGGTGACATCGGGAAAGGTGCTGTAGAAATCGGTGGTTGCCTGCTTGAGGCTGGCCAGCGTCATTTCCGCGGTTTGCGAGGTAGTGGTTTCGGACATGGCTGTCTCCAGTGCGGCAATGGTTGGAGTCAGCGAGATTAAGGGGCGGGCAGGGAAGAAGTGCGGTACATAAGTCTGGGTGTCGTGCAGGAGCCAGCGTGGCCGGAAAGCTCGCTGGCGGGCCAGCTCCTGCGGGGGGTCAGAAGAGGAAGTAGCGCTGGGCCATGGGCAGGGTTTCGGCCGGCTCGCACCACAGCAGCACGCCATCGGCCTTGACCTGGTAGGTCTGTGGGTCGACGTCGATGTCAGGCAGGTAGCCGTTGTGGATAAGGTCGGTTTTCTGCACGGTGCGACAGCCCTTCACCACGCCGATCTGCTTTTTCAGCCCCAGTTGCTCGGGTACCCCGGCCTCCAGCGCGGCCTGGCTGATGAAGGTGATGCTGGTGGCGTGCCGCGAGCCGCCGTAGCTGGCGAACATGGGGCGGTAGTGCACCGGCTGGGGCGTGGGGATCGAGGCGTTAGCGTCACCCATCAGGCTGGCCGCGATGGCGCCACCCTTGAGGATCAGGGTGGGCTTGACCCCGAAGAACGCCGGGCGCCACAACACCAGGTCGGCCCATTTGCCGATTTCGATCGAGCCTACTTCATGGCTGATGCCATGGGTGATTGCCGGGTTGATGGTGTATTTGGCGATGTAGCGTTTGGCCCGGAAGTTGTCGTTGCCGGGGGCATCCTCGGCCAAGGCGCCGCGTTGTTTCTTCATCTTGTCGGCGGTTTGCCAAGTGCGGGTGATCACCTCGCCCACCCGGCCCATGGCCTGGCTGTCGGAACTGATCATCGAGAACGCGCCCAGGTCGTGGAGGATATCTTCGGCGGCGATGGTCTCGCGGCGGATGCGGCTCTCGGCGAAGGCCACGTCCTCGGCGATGCTGGGGTCCAGGTGGTGGCACACCATCAGCATGTCCAGGTGTTCGTCGATGGTGTTGCGGGTGAACGGCCGTGTCGGGTTGGTGGAGCTGGGTAACACGTTTTTGAAGCCACATGCCTTGATGATATCGGGGGCGTGGCCGCCGCCGGCACCTTCGGTGTGGTAGGTGTGGATGGTGCGGCCCTTGAAGGCGCCGAGGGTGGTTTCCACGAAGCCCGATTCGTTGAGGGTATCGGTGTGGATGGCCACCTGCACGTCGTACTGATCGGCCACGCTCAGGCAGTTGTCGATGGAGGCCGGGGTGGTGCCCCAGTCTTCGTGCAGTTTCAAGCCGATGGCACCGGCCTTTACTTGTTCGATCAGGGGTTCCGGCAGGCTGGCGTTGCCTTTGCCGGTGAAGCCGATGTTCATGGGGAACGAGTCGGCGGCCTGGAGCATGCGCGCCATGTGCCATGGGCCTGAGGTGCAGGTGGTGGCGTTGGTACCGGTGGCCGGGCCCGTGCCGCCGCCGATCATGGTGGTGACGCCACTCATCAGGGCTTCTTCGATCTGCTGCGGGCAGATGAAGTGGATGTGGGTGTCGATACCGCCGGCGGTGAGGATCATGCCCTCACCGGCGATGACCTCGGTGCTGGCGCCGATGGCGATGGTCACGTCGGGCTGGATATCCGGGTTGCCAGCCTTGCCGATGGCGGCGATGCGGCCATCCTTGAGGCCCACGTCGGCCTTGACGATGCCCCAGTGGTCGATGATCAGGGCGTTGGTGATCAGGGTGTCGACCACTTCGACAGCCAGCAACTGGCCTTGGCCCATGCCATCGCGGATCACCTTGCCGCCGCCGAACTTCACTTCTTCACCGTAGGTGGTGAAATCCTTTTCCACTTCGATCCACAGGTCGGTATCGGCCAGGCGTACCTTGTCGCCGACGGTGGGGCCGAACATGTCGGCATAGGCTTGTCTCGAGATTTTCATGCTGCGTCCTTACGAATTTGCCATGCTGTGCCTTGCACCTTGTGGGACCGGGCATGTGATGTGTCAGAGGTCGCCCATGATGCGGCCGGCGAAGCCGAATACGCGGCGGTTGCCGGCCAGGTCCACCAGCTCCACGTCGCGGCTCTGGCCCGGCTCGAAACGCACGGCGGTGCCGGCCGGAATGTTCAGGCGCATGCCGCGGCTGGCGGCGCGGTCGAAGGTGAGGGCGTCGTTGGTTTCGAAAAAATGGTAGTGCGAGCCCACCTGGATGGGCCGGTCGCCGCTGTTGGCCACGGTCAGGCTGATGGTGCGGCGGCCGACGTTGAGTTCGATGTCGCCGGGTTGGATCTGGTACTGGCCAGGAATCATGCGGCCCTCCTCAAAGTGTCTTGTAGAAAAACGCCGTGGCGGTGTATTCACCATCCGGCCGGCAGGCAAACCCGGGGATCTGCCCGGCGCGCTTGTAGCCCTGGGACAGGTAGAAGGCCTCGGCGGGCGAGCCTGCTTCGGTGTCCAGGTGCAGCAGGCCGCGCTTGTACTGGCGGGCGGCGACCTCCACCGCCTGCATCAATTGCTGCCCCATGCCACGCCGCTGGGCGTCGGAGCGCACCATCAGCTTCTGCACCTCGGCCCGGTTCAGGCCGTTGACGCGCTTGCAGAACACCAATTGCGCGCTGGCCATGACTTGTTCGTCACGTACCACCGCCCACAGCACCAGGTCGTTGATGGCGATGCGGTTTTTCACTTCGTCGAAATAACTGTTGGCTTCATGGGCGTCCAGGTCGGCGAGAAAACCGATGGAGGCGCCCTGCTTGACCGAGTCCAACAGCAACTCGACCAGGCCCTGGCGGTAGTGAGCGAAGCTTTCAACGGTGACGCGGCGCAATTGGGCGGCATTCATGGCGGCTTACTCCACAGGAGTCGGGGAAGGTTCGGCGCCCGGGTTCAGGATCAGTTGCATGAAGGTCAGGTCCAGCCAGCGACCGAACTTGCTGCCCACTTGGGGCATCTGCCCCGTGATCGTGAAACCGAGTCGCTCGTGCAGACGGATGGACGCCGCGTTGCCACTCTCGATGGCGGCGACCATCACGTGTTTGTCACAGCCGCGTGCGCGTTCGACCAAGGCATTCATCAGCAGCGGCCCCAGGCCGTTGCCCCGTTGATCGGCGCGTACGTAGACCGAATGTTCGACGGTCTGGCGAAAGCCCTGAAAAGGACGCCAGTCACCAAATGAAGCGTAGCCCAGCACGGCGTCATTGGCGTCGACCGCCACCAGGATCGGGTAGCGCTGAGCCTGCCGAGCGGCATACCAGGCCTGGCGGTTGCCCAGGTCCACGGGTTGCTCGTTCCAGATGGCGGTGGTGTTGAGCACCGCGTCGTTGTAGATATCGCGGATGCCAGGCAGGTCGGCATGCACGGCGTCGCGTACGCGAAAAGTCATGGCGGGCCTCAGGCGATCGGTTGGTGGACAGTGACGAGCTTGGTACCGTCGGGGAAGGTGGCCTCCACCTGGATTTCCGGGATCATTTCCGGAATGCCTTCCATCACCTGTTCACGGCTGAGCAGGGTGGTGCCGTAGTGCATCAGCTGGGCGACGGTCTGGCCGTCGCGGGCGCCTTCCAGCAACGCGGCCGAGATATAGGCCATGGCTTCCGGGTAGTTGAGCTTCACGCCACGCGCCAGGCGGCGCTCGGCGACCAGGCCGGCAGTGAAGATCAGCAGCTTGTCTTTTTCGCGGGGTGTCAGGTCCATGGTGTGTCCATTCGTGGGCAGTAACAAAACAGGTGGCTGATGGCCACAGGCGCGCGCATCAGGTGCTCCAGATTCTGGGGGGCAGGGCTTCTTTGCCCAGCACTTCGGGGCGCAACAGTTTCCACAGGCCGATCAGCCAGTCGCGGGCCTGCAGGCCTTCGTGGGCCAGGCAGCGGGCCACCAGCACGCCAGGCAACTGGCTGAGGTCGCCGCGCACCTGGCCCTTGAAGGCCCGGCATTGTTCCAGCAGTTCAGGACTGACGTCGGCGCTCACCAGCAAGGTAGCGAACACGGTGTGCCCGTCCAGGCCCATGGGCGAGTCGAGCAGGCCGTCGTTGCCGGTGACCCGCTGGCGCTCATGCCAGAGCAACTGGCCGTCGCGGCGCACGTCCAGGCGGCTCTGGAAATGCCCGCGCTCGAAACGCTCGTCGGCGGCGGGGCGGCCCAGGGCAACCACGTCCCAATAGAACAGCCGGGCGTCGCCTTCAAGGTCGATGGTGGTGGTCAGTTCGGCCTGGGCGGCACTGTAGACAATGGTTTCCTGGGGCAGCCACTCCAGGGTCGCCCCCGGGCCCACGCGCAGGTTCAGGGTCTGGTAGGCGGGGCCTGCGGCGCGGTACCACTTGGCCGCGCCGGGGCTGGTCAATTGCGCCCAGGCGCCAGCCCCGACGCTGGCGCTGATGTTCAACCGGTCACCGCCGGCGATGCCTCCCGGTGGGTGGACGATGATGTGCTGGCACACCTGCGGGCCTTCGGCGTACAGGTGCTTCTGCACTCGCAGCGGGCCCTGGTGGCGGCGCAGTGTGGGCCGGGTTGTGTCGCCGAAGCGGCCATAGCCCAGCTCGAGCTCGGCGTGCCAGCTCGGCGTGTACAGGGCGGTTGAAACGGGCAGGTTCATAGGCGCATTCGTTATTGGTTTGCGTGCAGATTAAATGGTTACCAGGCCGCGTACACCCTCGGCCTCCATATTTTCACCGCGGCCCTGCTGCACGATCTCGCCGCGGGACATCACCAGGTACTGGTCGGCCAGCTCGGCGGCGAAGTCGTAGAACTGTTCCACCAGCAGAATCGCCATGTCGCCACGGGCCGCGAGCTTCTTGATCACCGCGCCGATTTCCTTGATCACCGAGGGCTGGATACCTTCGGTGGGCTCGTCGAGGATCAGCAGGCGCGGGCGGCTGGCCAGGGCACGGCCAATGGCCAATTGTTGTTGCTGGCCGCCGGACAGGTCGCCGCCGCGGCGGTGTTTCATCTGCAGCAGCACCGGGAACAGTTCATAGATGAACGCCGGTACTTGCTTGGCCTCGCTGGCGCTGAAGCGCGACAGGCCCATCAACAGGTTCTCTTCGACCGTCAGGCGGCCGAAGATCTCGCGGCCCTGGGGCACGTAGGCAATGCCGGCGTGCACCCGCTGGTGTGGCTTGAAACCGGTGATGGGCTTGCCTTCCCACTGCACGCTGCCTTCCTTGGACGGGATCAGGCCCATCAGGCACTTGAGCAGGGTGGTCTTGCCCACGCCGTTGCGGCCCAGCAGGCAGGTGACTTCGCCCACTTTCACGTCGAAGGACAGGCCGCGCAGGATGTGGCTGCCGCCGTAGTATTGGTGAAGCTTCTGGACTTCCAGCATGGTATTGCTCCAAATGTTCCCGTGGCCCCGGCCATGTCTGTAGAACCAAGCTGCGCCCAGTCCTACAGGCTCAGGTGGCCTCAACGACCCAGATAAACCTCGATCACCCTTTCATCGGCCTGCACCTGCTGCAACGATCCCTCGGCCAGCACGCTGCCCTGGTGCAGCACGGTCACGTAGTCGGCGATGGTGTCGACGAAGCCCATGTCGTGCTCCACCACCATCAGCGAATGCTTGCCGGCCAGGGTCTTGAACAGTTCGGCGGTGAACTCGGTCTCGGCGTCGGTCATGCCGGCTACCGGTTCGTCGAGCAGCAACAGTTGCGGGTCCTGCACCAGCAGCATGCCGATTTCCAGGAACTGCTTCTGGCCGTGGGACAGCAGCCCGGCCGGGCGGTGCACCGAGGCACTGAGCCGGATGGTGTCCAGCACCTCGTCGATACGGTCCTTCTGTTCGCCATTGAGCCGCGCGCGGAGGCTGGCCCATACCGACTTGTCGGTTTTCTGCGCCAGTTCCAGGTTCTCGAACACGCTCAGGGCTTCGAACACCGTGGGCTTCTGAAATTTGCGGCCGATGCCGGCCTGGGCGATCTCGACTTCGCTCATGCGGGTCAGGTCCAGGGTCTCGCCGAACCAGGCCTTGCCGTGGCTGGGGCGGGTCTTGCCGGTGATGACATCCATCAGCGTGGTCTTGCCCGCACCGTTGGGGCCGATGATGCACCGCAGTTCACCGACGCCGATGTACAGGTTCAGGCTGTTGAGGGCCTTGAAGCCGTCGAAACTGACGCTGATGTCTTCCAGCGTCAGGATCGTGCCGTGGCGGGCGCTGAGGCTGCCGTCCACGCGTTGGCCCAGGCCAATGGCGTCGCGGCTGGTGCCGGCATCACGGTTGGGCTCGAGGATGGGTTCGAGCATCAGTTCCGGGGTGGGGGTGGTCTTCATTGTTCGCCCCTTTTCTTGATCAGGCCGATGACGCCCTTGGGCAGGTACAGGGTGACGATGATGAACAGTGCGCCCAGGAAGAACAGCCAGTATTCGGGGAAGGCCACGGTGAACCAGCTCTTCATGCCGTTCACCAGCCCGGCGCCCAGCAACGGGCCGATCAGCGTGCCGCGCCCGCCCAGGGCCACCCACACGGCGGCCTCGATGGAGTTGGTGGGCGACATCTCGCTGGGGTTGATGATGCCTACCTGCGGCACGTACAAGGCGCCCGCCAGGCCGCACAGCACGGCGCTGAGCACCCAGATGAACAGCTTGAAGCCGCGCGGGTCGTAGCCGCAGAACATCAGGCGGTTCTCGGCGTCGCGCAGGGCGGTCAGCACCCGGCCGAACTTGCTTTGCGCCAGGCGCCAGCCCAGCAGCAGGCTGCCCACCAGCAAGGCCACGGTGAGCAGGAACAGCACCGCGCGGGTGCCCTGGGAGGTGATGTTGAAGCCCAGGATGCTGCGGAAGTTGGTAAAGCCGTTGTTGCCGCCGAAGCCGGTCTCGTTGCGGAAGAACAGCAGCATGCCGGCGAAGGTCAGGGCCTGGGTCATGATCGAGAAATACACGCCCTTGATCCGCGAGCGGAAGGCGAAGAAGCCGAACACCAGCGCCAGCAGTCCCGGCGCCAGCACCACCAGGCACAGGGCCCAGAGGAAGTGCTGAGTACCGACCCAATACCAGGGCAGCTCGGTCCAGGACAGGAAGGTCATGAAGGGCGGCAGGCTATCACCGGCTGACTCGCGCATCAGGTACATGCCCATGGCGTAGCCGCCCAGGGCGAAGAACAGGCCGTGGCCCAGGGACAACAGCCCGGCGTAGCCCCAGACCAGGTCCAGGGCCAGGGCAACAATGGCGTAGCAGAGGATCTTGCCCACCAGCGTCAGCGTGTAGGCCGAGACCTGCAGGCTGTTGCTTTCCGGCAGCAGGGACAACAGGGCCAGGGCCACCAGCAGCGCCACGATCAGCGCGCCGATGGCAATGGTGGCCTTGGGACCGGCCTTTTGTGCAGCGGTTACCATCAGGGGCTGGTTCATCAGTCGATCACCCGTCCTTTCAATGCAAAGAGGCCCTGGGGACGTTTCTGGATAAACAGAATGATCAGCGCCAGGATGAGGATCTTGCCCAGTACGGCACCGATCTGTGGTTCCAGGATCTTGTTGGCGATGCCCAGCCCGAACGCCGCCGAGACGCTGCCGGCGAGTTGGCCGACGCCGCCCAGCACTACCACCAGGAATGAGTCGATGATGTAGCCCTGGCCCAGTTCCGGGCCGACGTTGCCGATCTGGCTCAGGGCCACGCCGCCCAGGCCCGCGATGCCCGAACCCAGGCCGAAGGCAAGCATGTCGATGCGCCCGGTGGGCACGCCGCAGCAGGCAGCCATGTTGCGGTTCTGGGTGACGGCGCGCACGTTCAGGCCCAGGCGGGTCTTGTTCAGCAGCAGCCAGGTCAGCACCACCACGAACAGCGCGAAGGCGATGATGACGATGCGGTTGAAGGGCAGTACCAGGTTAGGCAGTACTTGAATGCCGCCGCTCAGCCATTCTGGGTTGGCCACTTCCACGTTCTGGGCGCCGAAGATCAGCCGCACGGCCTGGATCAGGATCAGGCTGATGCCCCAGGTGGCCAGCAGGGTTTCCAGCGGGCGGCCATACAGGTGGCGAATGATGGTGCGCTCCAGCGCCATGCCGATGCAGGCGGTGACGAAGAACGCCACCGGCAGGGCCACCAGCGGGTAGAACTCGATGGCACCGGGGGCCAGGCGTTGGAACAGGATCTGCACGGCGTACGTGGAGTAGGCGCCGATCATCAGCATCTCGCCGTGGGCCATGTTGATCACCCCCAGCAGGCCGAAGGTGATGGCCAGGCCCAGGGCGGCCAGCAGCAGGATAGAGCCCAGGGACATGCCGCTGAAGGCCTGGCCCAGCAGGTCGCCGATCATCAGCTTGCGCTTGACCTGCACCAGGCTGGTTTCCGCCGCGGTGCGCACGCCAGGGTCTTTTTCCACGTCCGGTTGCAGCAGGTTTTCCAGGCGCGTACGGGCCATGGGCTCGCCGGTGGCGCCCAGCAGGCGTACGGCGGCCAGGCGCACGGCAGGATCGGGGTCTACCAGTTGCAGGTTGGCCAGGGCCAGGCTCAGGGCGGTCTTGATGCCGCTGTCCTGTTCGCCGGCCACCACATGGTCCAGCAGTTTCAGCTGGCTGGGTTGGGCGCTTTTCTGCAGTTGCTGGGCGGCGGCCAGGCGCACGGGTTTGTCGTTGCTCAGCAGTTGCTGGCTGGCCAGGGCGTTGTCCACCAGGCCACGCAGGCGGTTGTTCAGGCGCACCTTGCGCAGGGTGGTATCAGTGGGGGCGTCGGGCTTCTCGATGACGGCGTGCTTGTCTGCGTCCATTGACACCCGGCCGTCTTGCAGCGCCAGCAGCAGTTCAAGGCGTTCGGGAATGGGTTCGGCGGCCCAGGTTTCCAGTAATTGGGCCTGCTGCGCGGAACCGCCGGCGACAAAATCGTCGGCGTCGCTGGCGTGTGCGGCCAGGGGCATCAGCAGGAAGAGTGAAAGGATAAGGCGATAAAGGGACATGGCAGCGTCCTGGGCAAAACGTTGACGTCGAAACACCTGCGCTCCCTGTGGGACAAGGCGAAGCTCGGGAAGCAGGCGTTGCGGTATGACGGCGATACGGTGGTGAGGCCTTCCCGAGCTTCGCCCGGTCCCACAGGAGGCGAGTGGGACAAGGCGAGCATCGATGGGCTTAGTTGCTCTTCACCGCATAGTCAGGCTTCTTGTCGTTGCCTGGGATGAACGGGCTCCAGGGCTCGGCGCGGATGGGTTCCTTGGTCTGCCACACCACGTTGAACTGGCCGTCGTCCTGGATCTCGCCGATCATCACCGGCTTGTGCAGGTGGTGGTTGGTCTTGTCCATGGTCAGGGTGAACCCCGATGGCGCGGCGAAGGTCTGGCCACCCATGGCGTCGCGCACTTTGTCCACATCGGTGGACTTGGCCTTCTCGGCTGCCTGGGCCCACATGTGGATGCCCACGTAGGTGGCTTCCATCGGGTCGTTGGTCACGGCCTTGTCGGCACCCGGCAGGTTGTGGGCTTTGGCGTAGGCTTTCCAGTCGGCGACGAACTTGGTGTTGACCGGGTTATCCACCGACTCGAAGTAGTTCCAGGCGGCCAGGTTGCCTACCAGCGGCTTGGTATCGATGCCACGCAGTTCTTCCTCGCCCACCGAGAAGGCCACCACCGGCACGTCGGTGGCTTTCAGGCCCTGGTTGGCCAGTTCCTTGTAGAAGGGCACGTTGGAATCGCCGTTGACGGTTGAGATAACGGCCGTCTTGCCGCCGGCGGAGAATTTCTTGATGTTGGCAACGATGGTCTGGTAGTCGGCGTGGCCGAACGGGGTGTAGACCTCTTCGATGTCGCTGTCCTTCACACCCTTGGAGTGCAGGAAGGCGCGCAGAATCTTGTTGGTGGTGCGCGGGTACACGTAGTCGGTGCCCAGCAGGAAGAAGCGCTTGGCGCTGCCGCCGTCTTCGCTCATCAGGTATTCCACCGCCGGGATGGCCTGCTGGTTCGGCGCGGCGCCGGTATAGAAAACGTTGGGCGACATTTCTTCGCCTTCATATTGGACCGGGTAGAACAGCAGGCCGTTGAGTTCCTCGAACACCGGCAGCACCGACTTGCGCGATACCGAGGTCCAGCACCCGAACACCACGGCCACTTTGTCCTGGGTCAGCAACTGGCGGGCTTTTTCGGCAAACAGCGGCCAGTTGGACGCTGGGTCCACCACCACGGGTTCCAGCTTCTTGCCATTGACCCCGCCCTTGGCGTTGATTTCATCGATGGTCATCAAGGCCACGTCTTTCAACGAGGTCTCGGAGATTGCCATGGTGCCCGACAGCGAATGCAGAATACCGACCTTGATGGTCTCGGCGGCCTGGATAGTCCAGCTCATGCCCATGGCGGCGATGGATGCCGTTAGGGTAAACGCCTTGATCAAGCTACGACGCTTCATGGTGCAATCTCCATTGGTTAAGTATTTTTAGTGGGGCAGATGGCGACTTCCATTGGGGTGATTGCAAGGGGTGTGCCGAAGTGGTGCAAGGCCGTGGGATGGCGCTATCAGAGGTGTAAAGGTCGCTTGGCCGCACCGGGCTGGTGCGCGTTTGGCGGGGTGGTGCGGCTGGGTGGGCGTTGCTGGTGCATTGCTAGCGGTGCTGCTAGGTCCCGGCTTCTGGTAGGTAGAGCGTGCTTGCCAGCAAGCGTGCCGGAAGCTCGCTGGGCGTCCTCGAGGGGCTGATCCGGACGCTGTCGATCACGTCAATGAGCGCTCTGAATTCCTTCCAAGCGTGTGCGCGACGTGAGAATCAAGGCCGCTGCAAGGCATGGCTACCTGAGAAATCCGCGCAGAAAAATAGGTGTCGAACGGTTCCCAATCCTCGTACTCCTCAGGGGATACAGCTAGAGCGGTGAGTCGGCCGATCAATCCACAGATCCAGTCTGCGCATTGGAGGGTTTGAAACAGGTAGCTTTCCCCTTGTAGTGGCGGTTCAATCATCGCTCGGCATTTTTCAGAGGCATCTTCAAACATGGCCAAGGTGCATGCCTCTACATTTTTCTCTCGCCATTCGTTACCGGCTTTCTGTTCATCGAGTACCAGGATGAATGTTGCGCCCCGGGTGATGCAAAACCTGTCGATTTTGCGAACTGATTGCAACAACTGGCGCTTGAAGGTTTCCGTGGAGTTATGGGCCGCAAGGTCTCCCGTCTTTCGTTCTCCGGTGTAAAAGACATGCCCACCCAGAGCGTTGATGTGGTTGAGTAGCCGGAATGTCGTGCGGCGAAGCGTCTTGTACTGGGTGACGTTGCGAAGCGAATACAGCTGCGATCCTTTTTTCTCCCATTGATAAGCAGGGAGGTTCTGCGGGTTCTGGTTCCGCAGGTCCCAGGCGAGCAACTGACACTTCATCCGGTAGAAGTAGATCGCGAACTCCCGTACTTGGTGCGCGGGGAGGAGCAGGCCGCCAAGCCCAAACACCGGGCTCGTCTTGTATCTTGGATGGTTGCGGAAACGTATTGGCCAACGTGCCCGAATTCGTCGAGGTAGGCGATGTAGTGGGTCACCAGGAGCAAGGCTCTTGCTCCAGAAACACGAAAGCCCGCGAAGATTGCTCTTCAACGGGCCTCGGAAGGTAGGCACGAGCATAAGCCCATGCGTTAACTGAATGATCAGCTTGGAACGACCTTTCGGTCAATAGGAAATGATGGAATTCCATGAGGATCGAGGGGGTTCCTTGTGTCCGGATATTACTGCCACGCTCTGGTGTGAATGATCGACGTAATGGTCGAGCGATCCTGTTGCGCGGCAGCTGTCTGTCGCCATTGGTAGGCTATCCACCTGCGCCCGTAGCCTCAAGTCAGACAATTCCTAAAATTGGGGGTACTTTGTAGGACCTCAAGCCAGGTTATGCAGGCCGGTGGACGTCTGCTGCGAAGCGGACGTGCCACAGTTGTAAGAGGGCGGCACGCTCGTTGTGCCGCCCAATAGCGTCAGAAACTCAGATCCACCTTCGTCCACAAGGTACGGCCGGTTTCGTTCACGGCCTGGGGGTCGCTGGCCGGGTAGCCGAAGCCGGCGTTGCCCGCCAGGTTCAGGTGCTCCGAATAGTTCTTGTCGAGCAGGTTGTCAACGCCGGCACTCACCTTCAGGTGCTTGTTGATGCGGTAGGCGCCGTTGAGCGAGAACACACCAAAGCCCGGACTCTTTTCGTAATCCTTGCCCACCACGTTGCCCGCGCCGATGTCCACGCGGTTCTGTGCGGCCACCACGCGCCACAACGCGCCCGCACTCCAGTCTTGCTGGCTGTAGGTCAGGCCCAGGCGTGACTCCAGTGGCGGCATCTGCGCCAGGGCCTTGCCGTCGCTGGTGTTCTTGCCCCAGGCGTAGGCCAGGGTGGCGTCGGCTTTCCAATGTTCGGTGAGCGTGTAGGCCGCTCCCAGTTCGCCACCCATGATGCGCGCGTCGACGTTGCGGGCCTGGGAGTTGCTGCCGGTGTAGTCGAACAGGATGAAGTCGCGCACCTGGCCAACGTAGCCCGAGGCCCAGGCTTCCACCTGCTCGGTCCGGTACTGGATGCCGACATCCAGCTGGGTTGTTTTTTCCGGCTTCAGGTCGTGGAAGGCGTTGACGGCTCCCGGGCCTGAGGTGGGCGAGAACAGCTCCCAGTAATCGGGAAAGCGCTGCACATGGCCCAGGCCGATGTAGGTGGTGGCCGGCACTGCCGCCAGGTCATGCTCGTAGCGCAGGAAACCGCTGGGCAAGGTCTGCACGCGGGTGTCGTCGGCCGTGGGATTGGCGCTGGCACTCATGCCCGAACCGGTGGTCTGGCGGTAGTCCCTGGCCTGGGCACGGTCCACGCGGGCGCCGCCGATGACCCGGTCGTTGCCCGTGGCATACCAGGTCAGTTCGCTGAACACACCGAAGTCCTGCATCTCGGCGTCCTTGCTTCGGGGCACATGCTTGTAGGCGTCCACGCCCATGGCGCTGCGCTTGCGGTGCTCGCTGGCTTGGGCGTCGAGGCCGCTGAGCAGTTGCCAGTCGGCCCATTTCCAGGTGGCCTTGATGCGTGCGCCCAGGGTGCGACGGTCGGGGTTGCTGGCCATCGGGCCGGCCATCATGCCGGTGCCGGACGGGGTGCGCAGGGTGTAGTTGTCCATCACGTGGTCGGCGTAGTTGTAGTAAACCTGGGCCTCTACCTTGTCGAGTACCTCGCCGAGGTTACTCTTCTCGAAGCGCATGCCCAGGCTTTCGCGCTTGAACTGGGTGCCGTCCATGCCGCGCCCGGCGTAGCGGGATTCGCCGTCGCCCTTGCCGGCAGTGAGCTCCAGCAGGGTGTCGGCGTCGGGTGTCCAGCCCAGGGCGACATCGCCGTTCCATTTGTCCCAGCGCGACGGCACGGTGTCACCGTCGCCATCCTTGTAATCATCGGACTGCGAGGTGTTGCCGACAAAGCGGGCGTAGCCGTCGGCGTTGCCCACGGCGGCATCCACCACCTTGTCGAAGCGGCCGTTGGAACCGGCCAACAGGCTGGCATTGAAGCGGCTACCCAGCTCGCCGAAGTGCTCGGGTTCACGCTCGAACAGGATGGTGCCAGCCGACGCACCCGGCCCCCACTGCACGGTTTGCGGGCCCTTTATCACCGTGAGGCGGTCGAAGGTTTCCGGGGCGATGTAGGAGGTGGGCGCGTCCATGCGGTTGGGGCAGGCGCCCAGCACGTTGCCGCCGTTGGTAAGGATGTTCAGCCGCGAGCCGAACATGCCGCGCAGCACCGGGTCGCCATTGGTGCCGCCGCTGCGGATGGCGGAGAAACCGGGAATGGTCTTCAGGTAGTCGGCACCGTCACTGGCCGGCACCGGCTGGCGCGGGTCCTTGGGGTTGGTGACGATGGTCAGCGGTGAACTGGGCGTCACGGCAGTGATGACGGTAGGGCTCAGTTCGGTGGCATCGACAGGTTCGGCAGCGAGGACAACCGGGCTCAACAGGGTGCCGCATAGCGCGGCAGCGGTGCGCTTGCGCGACAGCGCAAAGGCAGGGGTAGACCTGGACATGAATGTTCCAACTTCAATCAGTCAAATAGGCACGGGCACGCACCCACTGCTGCGAATCGCAGCGTGTCGGGGCATGGCGTGAAGGTTGGCTAGAGGAAGTGGGTAGTCGGCGGGGCGCGGGTCATGGCGCCCGGGAAGATGGCCTGGCGGGCATGGCCCTGGCGTGTGGTTGGCACCCATCCTGCCACGGTGGCGGGCTTGGCCAGCGGCAGGGGATCGGGTGTGGTGGGTAGCGCCGGAGTGTGGAAGAACAGGCTGCAATAGCCGCATTTTTCCCACAGGGGGTGCAGCGCGGGGTCGCCGTGGTGGTTGCCCATGTCCATGCCGGGCATGTCCATGGGCATTTCCATGGCCACGCCGCGCTCGTGCTCCATCGGCATCGCCTGGGACACAAGCGGGCCGATGAAGATCATCAGCATGGCGAACAGGCTCAGCCAGGTCGCCCGAGGTGGGCGGGGGGCGGAAGGCCTGTGGGGCGCGCGGCGGCTCATGGCTTAGGGGGCGGCCGTGGGTGCCTGCTTGAGGACCACCACTTGCACGTTGATGTCACCGGCCTGCTTGAAGTGCAGCGTCAGCGGGAAGTGGCCGCCGTCCTGCAGTTGGCTGCGGTCCTTGAGGTCCAGCAGCATCAGGTGGTAGCCCATGGGCTGGAAGGTAGCCTGTTCGCCGGGGCCGATGTTGACGGCTTCCACGTGGGCCATGGTCATCATGCCGTCGCTGTTCATGTGCTGGTGGATCTCGACGCTCCCGGCGATGGGGCTATCGGCGCCCAGCAGGCGGTCGGCGGCGTTGCCGTCGTTGCGCAGGGTCAGGTAGGCCGCCACGGTGGGCGCGTTGGGCGGCAGTTCTTGAGACCAGGGTTGCAGTACCTGGATATCCTGGGCCTGGGCCATGAAGACGGGGGCGAGCAAGGTCAACGCTAACAGCACTTTCTTGAGCATGGTGTACGTCCATGAGCAGCGTGTGGGATGACGGCGGGGGAATTATCCACGATAGAGGTTTTTTTCACAGCCCCAATGTGCGGATTTGACGCCTGTTGTGATAGCTGTGCCGGACGTCGAAATAACTCTATTCACGCCAGATGTCGCAACACGTTAATTGGTCGGGTCAATATAGGTTTGTTATGCAGTTTGCAAGGTCGTACCGCCACGGTCGCTTGTCGTTGGGTGTGTGCGGTGACAGTTAGGTTTTGTTTTTGTTCGGGGGGCTCGAAAATAACTGACTGTGCAAGCGCGATTGAAAATGATCATACCTTGATTGCAGGTTGTTTTCAGTCGGTGTAGGTTGGTTATAAGTCTGGCTGCAATGTTTTAAGCCAATAGCAGCTGTTAATAAAGGCAGGGGTGTGCGATGAAACCTATTTTTCACCGTTCGGTCTTGTTCCGAGTAGTAGCAATCGTTTTGCTTGTCGGGCTGCTGATGGTTGGCATTATCTATTCTCCGTTCAGGCCGTTCCAATCGCTGGGCCCACGCGTGGGGATTAGTCCTGAACAGGATGCAGTAGAAGTGTTGGCCTACTGGACGCCCGCCAGAATGAAAAACGCGGAGAAAGTCGAGGCCAGTTACAGCGGCCGGCCAGAGGAACCGATTCTGACACCGGGAGGCGATGTCTATGGCTATACTGCATTGCCTGTACCCTACGCAGCTGATGTTAAAAGTCGATGGGTCGGCATATTATTTTTTCATCGCCCGAGTGGGGCACAGCCGTTGGATGCGCATTGTTCCGCCTCTATCATTGACTCAGCGTCGAAGAGTTTGATTGTCACCGGCGCGCATTGCGTGATGAATGCCCCGAAGTTTCCATTGACGTGGGATACGCAGCTGATGTTTGTACCTGCTTATAATGGGGCGGCAAAGGGCGCGGAACAAGCGCCGTTTGGCTATTGGCCTATCCAGCGAGTGTTCTTGCCACAGGAGGTCGCTGACAACCCTTACAGTTTCTGGGGGGCTGGAAGTCTGGATCTGGCCGTGGCGCGCGTTTACCCACAAAACAACAAGGCTTTGCAGGAGGTAGTAGGTGGCGGTTTTATTCCCCACTTTCTCACCGATGACGATACATTCAACTGGGTTACTCTGTTGGGGTATCCCGGGCCCGTACAGTCAGGGCATGGAGATGGCAGGCAGTATATGTGCTATAGCCGCGGCGGAAAAAGCGGCTTGGAAGGCGACAAGTTGTCCATGCCGAGCTGCGAGCCTCTAGGCGGCAATAGCGGTGGCCCTATCTTGTTGGAAACCGCTGTTGGGAAAGACCCCGAGATCATCGGTACCTTGACAGCGCCTGATGGTCACAATCGCTTGAACAAGTCTGTCTTCACGCCGCTTTACAATGCCGCGGAAAATAGCGCCAGTGCGCGTTGACGTCATTGCGCCCGCAACGCTTGCAAAGCTCTGGTGGAAGTACTGCACACCGTTACGTGCCCTGGAGTGCAACCATGAGCCCGGCAAGGCTTGAAAACGATTGGTCGACGGCAGGAAGCGTTGGCCGCTTGAGCACCAGCACGGGTATCGCGAGCTCGCGCGCCACCTGAAGTTTCGGCTCGGTGGCCGCGCTACCACTGTTCTTGCTGATCAGCACGTCGATACGCCGACGCTGAAACAGTGCGCGCTCATCTTCCAGCGCAAATGGCCCGCGCGCACCGATCACTTCGCAGCGCTCGTTGCCGGGGCAACTCTCCAGCGCACGTAACGTCCAGAACTGCTCAGGCGGAATATCGTCAAGATAGTGCAGTGGTTCGCGCCCCAGGGTGAACAGCGGGCGCTTGAACGGCGCTAATGCCCGGATCAGTGCGGGCCAGTCGTCGAACTCGCGCCAGTCATCACCGGCCTGGGGGTGCCAGGCGGGCCTGCGCAGGGCCCAGCATTCGATGCCAGCGGCACGGGCAGCGGCTACGGCATTGGCGCTGATCTGCGCGGCATAGGGGTGAGTGGCGTCGATCAGCAGGCCGATGCCTTCGGTGCGAATGAAGCTGGCGAGACCGTCGGCGCCGCCGTAGCCGCCGACTCGTACCTGGCAGCGCAGGTCCGTGGGCACACGTCCTACCCCGGCCAGGCTATAGATGTGCGCGGGCCCCAACGTGCGGGCAATGGCCAGCGCTTCGGTCACGCCGCCCAGCAGCAGAATGCGCCTCATGGGGCCACGTCCGAAGGCTTCACCAATTCCAGCAAGGTAATGGGCAGCGCCTGGCGCCAGGTATCAAAGGCGCCCAGTGGCTGAGCCTGGGCGACATGGATGCGGGTAAGCTCGCCGCCATGCTGTTCGCGCCAGTGGGCCAGGGCCATTTCGCTCTGCAAGGTCACGGCGTTGGCCACCAGGCGGCCCCCGGGCTTGAGCTGCCGCCAGCAGGTGTCGAACACGCCGTCGCGGGTGACGCCGCCGCCGATGAATATCGCATCGGGACGTTCCAGGCTTTCCAGCGCCTGGGGCGCACGGCCGCGTATCAGCTGCAGGCCTGGAACGCCCAGGGCATCACGGTTGTGCTCGATCAATCGTTGGCGGCCCTCGTCCGATTCGATGGCCAGGGTGCGGCAACCGGGATGGGCGCGCATCCACTCAATGCCGATGGAGCCGCTGCCGGCGCCTACGTCCCATAGCAGCTCGCCGGGCTGTGGCGCCAGGCGGGCGAGGGTGATGGCGCGCACGTCGCGCTTGGTGATCTGGCCGTCATGGCTGAACGCGCTGTCGGGCAGGCCGGCCAGGCGCGACAGGCGTGGGGCGTGCAGGTCAGCGCGGCAGTCGATGGCCAGCACGTTGAGATCGGCCACGGGCGGTTCAGGCCAGGTGGCGGCGGTGCCGTCCCGGCGCTGTTCCTGCGGGCCACCCAGATGTTCGAGTACGGTCAGGAGACTGGCCCCATAACCGCGCTCGCGCAGCAGTTGCGCGATGGCTGCCGGGCTATGGCCGTCGTTGCTCAGCACCAGCAGACGCACGCCATTGGCCAACTGTGCGTTGAGCGCGGCGACAGGGCGCGCCACGACCGACAGGGTCACGACATCCTGCAACGCCCAGCCCAGCCGTGCCGCCGCCAGCGACAACGAAGAGGGGGCGGGGTGAATCAGCAACTCGGCTTGTGGCACCTGGCGGGCCAGGCTGGCACCCACGCCGAACAGCATCGGGTCGCCACTGGCCAGCACGCACACGGGCTCGCCGCGCAAGGCCAGCACGGGCTCAAGGGAGAAGGGGCTGGGCCACGCGACCTGTATGGCACGGATGCAATGGGGCAGTAACGCCAGTTGGCGTGGACTGCCGAAAATGCGGGTGGCGTTGAGCAGCGCATGGCGGGCAGTCTTGCCAAGGCCGGGATAGCCGTCCTCACCAATGCCTACGATTGTCAGCCAGGGTGACATGAATCTTCCTCATAACCAGCGATTCCGACGGGCAGGCTTTTCATGCCTTCGGACAAAGCAGGCATAATACCGCGCCTTCTACACTGACAACGCCTTTTCACGATTGCCGGACGCCCCCTTGAGCCCAACCCAACCCCCTGTTTCGATCCGCCCCTCGGCCTGCCCGGGGTTGCTGCGCATCGTCCAGGCGCTGGATGGCGGCATATGCCGCATCAAGCTGGCAGGCGGTGAGCTGACTGCCTCGCAGGCGCGGGCCGTGGCCGATGCTGCGGAACGTTTCGCCGGTGGTGTGGTGGAGGCAACCAACCGCGCCAACCTGCAGATTCGCGGCATCACGGGGTCGCATCCGGCCATGCTCGACGGTCTGTTGGCTGCAGGCCTGGGCCCGCGCAACAGCGGTGGCGACGATGTGCGCAACCTGATGCTCAGCCCCAGCGCCGGTATCGACCCCCGGATGCGCTTCGATACCCGGCCATTGGCCGCTCGGATCCTCCACAGCCTGGAAAGCCGCGTGCGGTTGCATGAGCTGTCGGCCAAGTTCGCGGTGCTGCTCGATGGCGGGGAAGCGCTGGCCATGCACGAGCATGCCCATGATGTGTGGCTAGCCCCGGTCACTGTGGGCGGGCAGATGTGGCTGGGCTTCGGCCTGGCCGGTTGCCCCGGCACGGCGCTGGCGGCGGTGGCACCAGAACAGGGCCACGCCCTGGTGATCGCCGTGCTGGAGCGCTTTCTCGATGTCGCCCGCCCGGAGCAGACGCGCATGCGTCATGTGCTCGAGGGCATGACCCCGCAGGATTTCATCGCGCCGTTGCCCTGCGACCTGCGCCTTGGGCCCTTCCCGGTCCAGGCCGCGGCCAGCGACTGCCTGGGGACTTACCCACAGCGGCAGGCGGGCCAGGTATTCGTCGGCGCGGCGCCGCCGCTGGGGCGTCTTGACCCTGCCATGCTGCGAGGCCTTGCATGCCTGGCCGAACACTATGGTGACGGCACCTTGCGCCTGACGCCCTGGCAAAGCGTGCTGCTGCCCTTCGTCGATGCTGGTGATGCAGCGGCGCTGACCCTGGAACTGTCCGCCCTGGGCCTGTTGTGCAGCGGCACCGAGCCGCTGGCTGGGCTTATCGCCTGTACCGGCAGTACCGGCTGCAAGAAAGGCCTCGCCGACACCAAGGCCGATGCCCGCGTGCTGGCCTCCCTTCTGCCTGTGCCGCAAGCCGTGCACCTGTGCGGCTGCCCCCGATCCTGTGCCGCCGCCCATGTGGCGCCGGCCACCTTGCTGGCCACCTCGGCCGGCCATTACGACCTGTATCTGCGTGACGCCGGGCAACCGGGTTTCGGTGCCCTGCGCGCGCGCAATCTAGACCTGCAAGCGGCCAGCGATCTGCTGGCCCGCCTGCCCACGGAGCAACACCGATGATTGATTACATCCGCGACGGTCAAGAGATCTATCGCAACTCCTTCGCCATCATTCGCGCGGAGGCGGACCTGAGCGGCATTCCCGCAGACCTGGAAAAACTCGCCGTGCGGGTCATCCATGCCTGCGGCCTGGTGGACGTGGTGCAGCACCTGCGGTTCTCCCCCGGCGCTGGCACGGCCGGCCGCGAGGCCCTGGCCAAGGGTGCACCGATCCTGTGCGATGCGCGCATGGTCTCTGAAGGCATCACCCGCGCGCGCCTGCCGGCCAACAACGAAGTGATCTGTACCCTGCGCGATGACAGCGTGCCAGAGTTGGCGCGCGAGTTGGGCAATACCCGTTCAGCGGTGGCCCTGGAACTGTGGCGCCCGCACCTGGAAGGCGCGGTGGTGGTGATCGGCAACGCCCCCACGGCGTTGTTCTACCTGCTGGAAATGATCGACGCCGGCGCACCGAAGCCAGCACTGATCCTGGGCTTCCCGGTGGGTTTTGTCGGCGCGGCGGAATCCAAGGCGATGCTGGCGGCTGACAGCCGTGGCATTCCCTTCGTGATCGTCGAAGGCCGTCGTGGCGGTAGCGCCATGGCGTGCGCGGCGGTCAATGCCCTGGCCACGGAGGTCGAATGATGCAGGCTCGCGGACGTTTGCTCGGCCTGGGCGTGGGCCCCGGCGACCCGGAACTGATCACCGTCAAGGCCCTTCGCTTGCTGCGCGAGGCGCCGGTGGTGGCCTATTTCGTGGCCAAGGGCAAGAAGGGCAATGCCTTCGGCATCATCGAGAGCCACTTGCAGCAAGCCCAGACGCTGTTGCCGCTGGTGTACCCGGTGACCACCGAGCTACTACCCGCGCCACTGTCTTATGAGCAGGTGATCAGCGACTTTTACGACACCGCCAGCCTGGACGTGGCCGCGCACCTGGACGCCGGCCGCGATGTAGCGGTGATCTGCGAAGGCGACCCGATGTTCTACGGTTCCTACATGTACCTGCATGACCGGCTGGCCGAGCGTTACGAAGCCCAGGTGATCCCGGGCGTCTGCTCGATGCTCGGTGGCGCCTCGGTGCTGGGCGCGCCGCTGGTGTACCGCAACCAGAGCCTGTCGGTACTCTCCGGCGTGCTGCCGCCCGAGGAACTCAAGCGCCGCCTGGCCGATGCCGACGCAGCCGTGGTGATGAAGCTGGGGCGCAACTTCCCCAAGGTGCTCGCGGTGCTGACTGAGCTCGGCCTGGCCGAGCGTGCGCTGTACGTGGAGCGCGCGACCATGAGCAACCAGAAGATCGTGCCGATCAATGAGGTGGACCCAACCTCATCGCCGTACTTCTCGTTGATCATCGTGCCGGGTGAACGGTGGCAGGGATGATCAACATGCATGCTCCAGCCATTGTCATTCTTGGTACTGGCAGCCTTGCCACGGCCCGGCGTATCCAGCAGGTCTACCCCGATGCCTTGATCCACGGCCTGGCCGAACGGGTAGAGGGCGCCGACCGGACTTACACGGACTTCGGCGCCAACCTGCGCCAACTGTATCAGCAGGACGTACCGATCATTGCCTTGTGCGCAGCGGGTATCGTCATCCGCTGCCTGGCCAGCGTGTTGCTGGACAAGGGCGCCGAGCCACCGGTACTGGCGGTGGCCGAGGATGGTAGTGCGGTGGTGCCGTTGCTCGGCGGGCTGGGCGGGGTGAATGTCATGGCCCGCCAGCTGGGTGCGGCCTTGGGCGTGGCGGCAGCCATCACCACCAGCGGTGAGTTGCGCTTCGGCACCTGCCTGCTCAACCCGCCCAGCGGCTATGCCTTGGCGGACCTGGAGTTGGGCAAGCGCTTCGTCAGCGACCTGCTGGCAGGCGAAAGCGTGCGCATCGAGGGGGCTGCACCCTGGCTCGCCGATGCCCATTTGCCGCAGGACGACCAAGCGCAGTTGGCCATTCACGTCGGTTGCACGGCACGTGAGCCTTCGACCAACGAGTTGCTGATTTACCCGAAAAACGTGCTGGTGGCGGTCGACGCCGGGTTGCCGGATATTGCCGCCAGTGTGCGCGCGGCGCTGGATAACGCCCGGATTGCCTTGCCCTCGCTGGCGTGCCTGCTGGCCAGCGACACCCAGATGGCCAGCCCGGCGCTGCGCGAAGCTGCCCGCGAACTGGATGTGGCCCTGCGCTTCGCGCCGCCTTCGTCCAGCATCAGCCACCTGGCCGAACAGGCAGTGCCGCAACTGCTGCCGGCCCTGAGCGTCAGCGCACAGTTGGCCATTGCCGTGGCCAAGCAGCCGCTGGACGTGTCGCGTATCGGACGTGAGCGCGGCCGGTTGGCGGTGATCGGCCTGGGGCCTGGGGCTGCCGAGCTCATGGTGCCGGCGGTGAAAGCGCGACTGGCGCGGGCCAACGATATTCTGGGTTACGAGACCTACGTGCGCATGGCCGGGCCATTCCGCCCGGATCAGGTGCTGCATTGCACCGATAACCGTGAAGAAATGCAGCGCGCCCGCCATGCTTTCGAACTGGCGTGCCAGGGCCGGTCGGTGGTGGTGGTGTCATCGGGCGACCCCGGCGTGTTCGCCATGGCCGCCGCCGTGCTGGAAGCGCTGCACGAATCCAGTGACCCTGCCTGGCACAATGTGGAGCTGGAAATCCTCCCGGGGGTGTCCGCCTCCCTGGCCACCGCAGCCCAGGCCGGCGCGCCGCTGGGGCATGATTTCTGCGTGATGTCGCTGTCCGACAACCTCAAGCCCTGGGGCATCATCGAGAAGCGCCTGGACCTGGCCTGCCAGGCCGACCTGGCGCTGGCGTTCTACAACCCCATTTCCCGCTCACGGCCATGGCAACTGGGCCGTGCGCTGGAGATCGTGCGCCAGCATCGAACCCCCGAAACCCCCGTGGTATTGGGGCGCGACATCGGCCGCCCTGGCCAGACCCTGCGCAACATCACCCTGGGCGAATTGACGCCGGAGCAGGTGGATATGCGTACCATGGTGTTGGTGGGTTCCTCGACTACCTGCACATTCCCACGCAATGGGGGAGGTAGCTGGGTCTATACGCCGCGGTGGTACGGCCAGAAGCCCGAGTAAAGGATCGGTGCCCGTAGCCTGTTCACGGTGCTGATACGCACCGTGAACAGGCTGAAGGAAAGGCTGCGCTGAAGAATTGACGGTCGTGCTCCGCTGAATTGTGCAAAATGGACGCACAAAAAAAATGCCACCGCCGTAGGAGTTTTCAATACGCAGGCGTTGAATTGCTCTTGTGAGGCGGGGAATCATTCTCCGGCGCCCGGTTTGCCGAATTTGTTCTTCGGGGCGAACTGCACCCCGTTATATTTTGTGGTGTGTTGCCGGGTTTTAGCAAGTACCAAGAGTGGTAGTTTTATTGGGTCTGAACTTCAGACGCCAACTAACTACTCTACAGGTACAGAACATGAGCACATCCAGCATTTATCCCAATGACGCAGCAGCCTCTGCCCTTTATTTCGATAGCGTGGAGCCGATGGGTGACGGCGTTACTTCCGCTTATGGATTCTCCGCGCTGAGTGAGTCGGATGATTTAGCGGACGCAAATTCCGTGATGGCGAAGGACCATCCTGTGGTTCTTACATTTGCTGACAACGTTTCGGCCGATACCCGTCAAGCGATGATGACCAGTACGATGTTTTCTCAAATGATGGCAGACAGGGGCGCAAACAAAGAAGTCGAGGCCATCAAGTGGCATAAAATTTATAGCGAGGCAATGTTCAATTGTGGCTGGTTCATGACGGACAACGATCGCAGCCGGATTGATACCAGCGACCGCAAGGTAACCATGGACGCCCTGGTACTCGAGATCGTCGCATCGGTGGCTGGTGGCAATGCGGCGGCGTTGTTGCCGTTACTGACCAGCACGCTGGGGAAAATCAAGGACAGCAAGCCTTTGCTGACGTTGTTCGAGAACAATAGCAAGGACAATGACCGCTGTAAGGTAACCCTGATGCCATGCCTGGAATCCAAAGCGGGTATCCCGGTGACTGTGTTCGCGGGCATCGATTGCCATTTTTCGCGCGACCAGGGGGGCTCATGGTTCTGGGCCTGGGATTTGGCCTCGATGGAAGTAACCAAAGTGGCTACATTGGTTAATTTCAATGCCAGCCACTACAAACAATATGAAACCACCATTCTTAAAAAGCTCGGCGGTAACTCGCAAAGTTATTTTGATTTGATAGACTAAACAAATGCAAGGTGGCCCGTTGTTCGGGTCACCTCGCCTGACAGGGAAGTGATAAATATGGATATTGAATATGATGTAAAGGTCTGCGCGGGCCACCTCGTTTCTTTTGGGCCGGGTGTGAACGTGTCGGAAAAGAAAGATGTACTGAATTCATTGCTGTTTATTGAGTTGAATACAAATGATGCCGCAGGGGCACAGCCTTGGTCGAAAAGAGCCGAGGGGGCTTTTACCGCAACGCAATGGGTCATGAGGTCGTCGGATGCGTCCAACCTCACCCCCGCTGGTGCAGACTTTTCGATCGGCCAGTTGGTTGAGCAGTATTTGGGCGAGAACCTTAATCCTCGGGGTGTTGCTCAGCTAAGCGATGTTCTTTCGCGATTCAACAGTCTCCCTGAGGACCATCCAGCCCACCGCCTCTTTTATCGGTACGCGGTGAGGGAGTCGGCCGTCGACAAGTCCGGCAATGCCAGTACTATCGTCAGATTCCAGATCAGTATCGTCGGGCGCGGCCCCAGCTTGATGACCTTGTTCGTGGAGCTGGATATAGCTCGCCGAATGACATCGCAGCTATTTGTCGAGCGGATTCAGGTAAAAGACTGCATCGGTCGCATCGAGCTCTCCTACAACGAGCGCGTCCTTCAGACCGCAGCGTATGGCGGCACGCGCGCCAAGGTTTTGGCTTACCTGGCGAAGGTCAAGGCGCCCACGCCCGTTTCGTTGCCTGCCGTTCACAAGAAACCCGGTGAAGCAGGCGCGGGCAAGTCAGGCTCAACGCTCAAGGGGAAATGAGCATGGAGCCCAAAGCCGTGCTGATAAAGAACAACCTCGTATCGTTCAGCCCGGATATGGCGCCACAGGATATTCAGGATTTGATGACCCTGATGATGTACGCAGAGCTCTCGGCAAACACGAGGTTCGACCAGAAGCTTCATACCAAGCGCTGGATGGATCATTACCAAAGCCGTCTGGTGAAGTACGGCTGTAGCTTGGCGAGTTTTCTGGCTGAAGACGAACTGACCGCTACCGATATGCATCAGATGCGTGGCTGGCTGCTCCAATTCATCGGCACGCTGGGGTCTGAAGAGCTCAAAGGGCTTGCGATGAGGTCGTTCGAGGCGTTGAGGGTCGATGAGCGTGCGCAGCGTTACTTGGCGGCGTCTGCGGCGTCTGCGGCGTCTGCGGGGGCTGGCTCGGCGCAGGTCATGAAGATAACGCCCTGCCAGCTGACCGCGTCGGGTGAGGTACTGGTTTTTTTCTGCGGGATGCGGTTACTGCGGAGCGAGCATGTCGAATCCTCCTGGCACTGGGATGACAAGATGCGATACGTCTCGTTCATCCCCAATGGCGGGGTGTATCACTTCGATCGAGTTGCTTTTGCCGTTCACCGCGAGAAGCTGGGCGAGGCGCTGAAGCGTCAAAGCAGTGACTATTTTCACGAGGTTGGATCGAGCGGTTTACGTTGATCCAGGCTCATGCGAGCAAATACCCCCGGATGCCGGTAAAAATGATCTGGGCGGCCAAGGCGCAGACAAACAGCCCCATCAAACGGCTGACAATCTGCAACCCTTGCTCGCCCAGCAACCGTTCTATGCGGTTGGACAGGTAAAGCACCAGACCGACCGTGACGCTGGCCAGTGCGATACTCAGGATGGCCATCAACTTGTCGTCCCAGTGCGGCTGGCTGACGCCCATCACCAGCAAAGCGCCAATGGTTCCGGGGCCGACGGTGATGGGAATGGTCAAGGGAACGATGGTCACGTCCTGCTGCACGTTGTCGGTCTGCACCCCCGACTTGCCCTGGGCCATGCCCAGCGCCGAGATGAACAGCACGCTGCCTGCACCGATGCGGAAGGCATCGGCGGTGATGCCGAAGACACTGAAGATTACCCTGCCGAACAGGTACAGCAGCACGCTGGAGATCAGTACCCCCAAGGCCACCTTCCACGCCAGGCGTTTGCGTTCCTTCAGCGAGTAGCCCCGCGACAGACCGATGAAACAGGAGAGCACGAAGAACGGGCTGTAGAGCACCAGCATCTTCAGGTAAACGCTGAACAACGTGTGGAGCATGGGTAAGGGCTCTTGGCGGAGGGTGGGCGACGGCAGAGTCTAGCGTGGGAGATGCTCGCCTGTCTTACGGTGGAAGCCGGCCAGGGTGGCGTGTGGCGTTCAGGAATTGCTGGCCTGGCTTTGTGCCTGGTTGCGTTGCGCCACCCAGTGCTCGATCAGCTCGCGCAATTGCGACAGTTCTATCGGCTTGGCCATGTGCCCGTCCATTCCGGCCTCACGCGCGCGCTCCTTGTGTTCGGTGAGGATGTGCGCCGTCAATGCCACCACCGGCGTGCGCTCGCGGTTGGTGCCCAGTTCCCAGTCACGCAACTGCTGGGTAGCGGAGAAGCCATCGAGTATGGGCATTTCACAGTCCATCAGCACCAGGTCGTAACGTTGGGCTTTCATGGCCCGCAGGGCTTCCTCGCCGTTGCTGGCGGTGTCGGGCTGCACGTTGAGCTTGCCCAGCATGCCACGGATAACCTTGGTGGAGATGCTGTTGTCCTCCGCGACCAGAATGCGGAAGTCACCGGGCACGGCGACAGGGGCGCTGGCCGGTGGCGCGCTGGCCTGCGCATTCGCCTGCCCGCGTTGCGCCAGTTCGTCGGCCAGGGTGGTTCTGAGGGTATAGCCGGCCACGGGCTTGGCCAGGATGCGCTTGATACCGGCATTGCGGGCGATGATCTTGGTCGGTGCGTTGCTGATGCCGGTCAGCATGATGATCAGGATATCGTGGTTGAGGCTCGGGTCTTCCTTGATCTTGGCGGCCAGTTGCATGCCCGTCATGCCGGGCATGTTCTGGTCTAGCAGCACCGCGTCGAAATAGTCGCGCAGGTGGGCCTTGGTACGCAGCAGGGCCAGTGCTTCCTTGCCCGAGGGCACCGAACTCACGTTCAGGCCCCAGGCGCTGCACTGCTGCACCAGCACTTTGCGGCAGGTGTCGTTGTCATCCACCACCAGCACCCGGGCGCCGCGCAGGGGGCTGTCCAGGTCCAGGGTCGGGTGTTCCAGGCGCTCGGGGTCCAGGGGCAAGGTCAGCCACAGGGTGCTGCCCTGCTGACTGCCGCTCTTGATACCAAATTCGCCTTTCATCAGCAGGATCAGCTGGCGGGCAATGACCAGGCCCAGGTGGCCACCCACTTCGTTGCCCGACAGCAGGTTCTTGCTGTGCAGTTCACTGTGCAGCAGCGCGTCGCGCTCATCGCGCGGGATGGGCACGCCGCTGTCCTGCACGGCGATACGCAGGCGCGGTTCGCCGCTGCGCTGGTCCAGCGCCACCACCAGCAGTACTTCGCCTTCGTCGGTTTTCTTCAAGGCGTGGTCGAGCAGGGCCAGCAGGGTCTGGCGCAGGCGTGTGGGGTCACCGCTGATGACCTGGGGTACCTGGGGCTGGGTGAAGCTGATCAGCTCGACGTTTTGCTGTTCGGCTTTGGCGCGGAAGATATTCAGGCATTCTTCGATCAGGGCACTGAGGTCGAACTGCACGTCATCGAGCTCGATCTGCCCGGACTCGATCTTGGAAATGTCGAGAATCTCGTTGATCAGTGTCAGCAATTCGTTGCCGGCGCTGTGGATCGTTTGCACGTAATCGCGCTGCTTGACCGACAGGGGGGTGCCCAGCAGCAGCTCGGTCATGCCAAGCACGCCGTTCATCGGGGTGCGAATCTCGTGGCTGATGCGTGCCAGGAATTCGGCCTTGGCGTTTATTTCCGCGGTGCTGGCCGCCAGTTCGCGGCTGGCACTGAAGCGGTCTTCGCTGATGGTGCGCAAGCGTTCGCTCAGGGCGGTGTTGAGCATCAGCCCGGTCAGCGCGCCAACGGCCATCAGGCCCAGCACCAGCCACTGGGGCGGGGTACGGGTCAGTACCAGCAAGGCGGGAAGCACGATCAGCACGCCCAGGTTGAGCACCAGCATGGCCCAGGTGAACAGCCGCGCCGGGCGGTAGCCCTGCTGCCAGTGCCAGGCCGCCGTGAGCAGCATGCCCAGGCCGCCCACCACCATCATGGCGTAGGTGATGGAGTTGATGGGCAGGCCATCGACCAGCAGCACCAACAGGCCGCTGAGGCCGATCAGCACCTTGGCGCACGCCAGCAGGCGGTCGATCAACGGGCTGTTGCGCGGCGCGAAGAACCGCTGGGTGAACATCAGGCAGCAGATGGCGGCCACCATCAGGGACAGGTAGCTTCCCGTGGTGCGCAGCGAGTGCCAGGTGTCGAACCAGGGGCCGCTGAGGTTCAGCAGGATCGCCGCGCTCAGGGTCAGCAGTGTCTCTGCCGCGGCCAGCCACAGGCTGCTGCTGGAGCGGCTGTAGGCGTAGCGGGCCAGGTTGTGTACCACCAGCATGCCCAGGCAACCGAACAGCAGGCCCATCAGCAGGGTCTGGCGCTGGTCGGCCGCGGCGGTAATGGCGGGTAGCAAGGCCACGCTGGGGCGCAACTGATGGGCCGAGGCCAGGCGCAGGTACAAGTCCAGGGGGCGGGAGCTGATGGGCACCGGCAGCAGGATGTCGGTGTTGGCCAGGGCAGGTTCCACGCCCAGGCTGTCGCGGCCGCTACGCTGCTGGCGGATCAGCGTGTCGCCGTCCAGTACATAGAATTCGAGTTCGGACAGGTCAGGCGCGAAAATGCGCAATACCTGCTCGTGGGGGCCTGGTGGCAGGCGATAGTGCAACCATTGCGCGGTATGGGGGGCGGTGGGGGCCAGTTGGCTCAGTTCAAGGGGGCCGAACTGGTTCTGGAAGCGCTCCGAGCGTACGTCGCTCAGTTGCAGGTGCGCGTGTTCATCGAGCAATACCGACCAGCCGCTGCCGGACTCGGCCAGGGCCGGGTAGGCGCACAGCAGTGTCAGTGCACAGACAATCGATGAAATGGCGATCCTGAGCCAACGCACAGCGAAATCCCTTCGAAGGTTTAATGACTGAGTATAACTATGCGCGGAGGATAAAGCGTAGGGCCAGTGGCCGAACGGCCCTGGGTAGCAGGAAAAACCGCTACCCAAGGCGTAAGGGGATGTTACTTGGCGTTTTCCCGGGCAATGGCGCGGTAGCCGATGTCGGTACGGTAGAAGCAGCCGTTCCAGTCGATCTTGCTCGCCAGGGCGTAGGCTTGCTGTTGCGCCTCACCCACGGTATTGCCCAGAGCGGTGGCGCACAGCACGCGGCCGCCGGAGGTCACGACCTGGTCGCCGTTCAAGGCGGTGCCGGCATGGAAGACCTTCCCAGGCAACTGAGCCGCGGCGTCCAGGCCCTGGATAGCGTCGCCCTTGGCGTAGTCGGCGGGGTAGCCACCGGCTGCCAGCACCACGCCCATGCTCGGGCGTGGGTCCCACTGGGCCTCTACCTTGTCCAGGGCCTGGGCCAGGGCGGCCTCGACCAGCAGCACCAGGCTCGACTGCAGGCGCAGCATCACCGGCTGGGTTTCCGGGTCACCGAAGCGGCAGTTGAACTCGATGACTTTCGGGTTACCGGCCTTGTCGATCATCAGGCCCGCGTACAGGAAACCGGTGTAGACGTTGCCTTCCTCGGCCATGCCGCGCACGGTCGGCCAGATCACCTGGTCCATGACCTTCTGGTGCACGTCGGCGGTCACCACCGGGGCAGGGGAGTAGGCACCCATGCCGCCAGTGTTCGGGCCGCTGTCGCCGTTGCCGACGCGCTTGTGGTCCTGGCTGGTGGCCATGGGCAGCACATTCTTGCCGTCGACCATGACGATGAAGCTGGCTTCTTCGCCGTCCAGGAACTCCTCGATCACCACGCGCGAACCTGCCTCGCCGAAGGCGTTGCCCGCCAGCATGTCACGCACCGCATCCTCGGCTTCGGCCAGGGTCATGGCGACGATCACGCCCTTGCCGGCGGCCAGGCCGTCGGCCTTGATGACGATGGGCGCGCCTTTTTCACGCAGGTAGGCCAGGGCAGGCTCGATCTCGGTGAAGTTCTGGTATTCGGCGGTCGGGATCTTGTGGCGGGCCAGGAAGTCCTTGGCGAATGCCTTGGAACCTTCCAGCTGCGCCGCGCCCTTGGTAGGGCCGAAGCAGTCCAGGCCACGGCTGCGGAACAGGTCGACCACGCCAGCCACCAATGGCACTTCCGGGCCGACGATGGTCAGGGAAACGTTCTTCTCGGCGAAATCGGCCAGTTGCTCGATGGCCTGCACGTCGATGGCGACGTTCTCGCACTTGGCTTCGATAGCGGTACCGGCGTTGCCGGGGGCGACGAAGACTTTCTCGACGCGTGGGTCCTGGGCTACTTTCCAGGCCAGGGCGTGTTCACGGCCGCCGCTGCCAATGATCAATACGTTCATAGCTAAAACCTCGAATTCTGTGTGGGGATTGCGCTGCCGGTGCAGAAACAGCGATTTCCCCGTGGGGAGAACCGCGATTCGCGGCTCCCCCTGCTATCGATCAGTGGCGGAAATGACGCATGCCGGTGAAGACCATGGCGATGCCGGCTTCGTCGGCAGCAGCGATGACTTCGGCGTCACGCATGGAGCCGCCGGGCTGGATGACCGCGGTGATACCCACCTTGGCCGCGTTGTCGATGCCGTCACGGAACGGGAAGAACGCGTCCGAGGCCATGACCGCGCCCTGTACCTGCAGGCCGGCGTGCTCGGCCTTGATGGCGGCGATGCGCGCGGAGTTGACGCGGCTCATCTGGCCGGCGCCGACACCGATGGTCTGGCGGTTCTTGGCGTAGACGATGGCGTTGGACTTGACGTACTTGGCCACTTTCCAGGCGAAGATCAGGTCGTGGATTTCCTGTTCGGTCGGGGCGCGCTGGGTCACCACTTTCAGGTCATCGGCGCCGATCATGCCGATGTCGCGGCTCTGCACCAGCAGGCCGCCGTTGACGCGCTTGTAGTCCCACGCAGCGGCGCGGTCAGCCGACCACTGGCCGCAGGACAGCAGGCGCACGTTGGCCTTGGCGGCAACAATGGCGCGGGCTTCTTCGCTGACGCTTGGGGCGATGATCACTTCCACGAACTGACGGTCGACGATGGCCTTGGCGGTCTCGGCGTCCAGTTCACGGTTAAAGGCGATGATGCCGCCGAAAGCCGACTCGGTGTCAGTGGCGTAGGCCAGCTCGTAGGCCTGGCGGATGCCGCCTTCGGCGTCAGGGCTGACGGCCACGCCGCACGGGTTGGCGTGCTTGACGATCACGCAGGCGGGCTTGACGAAGCTCTTCACGCACTCGAGGGCTGCATCGGTATCGGCCACGTTGTTGTAGGACAGTTCCTTGCCCTGCAACTGGGTGGCGGTGGCGATGCCCACTTCGGCCGGCTTGGCTTCCACGTAGAACGCCGCGCTCTGGTGCGGGTTCTCGCCGTAGCGCATTTCCTGGGCCTTGATGAACTGGCTGTTGAAGGTGCGCGGGAATTCGCTGCGGCCTTCGGTGCTCAGGGTCTCGGCGGCCTGGTTCACGGTGCCCATGTAGTTGGCGATCATGCCGTCGTAGGCGGCGGTGTGCTCGAAGGCCTTGAGCATCAGGTCGAAACGCTGGGCGTAGGTCAGGCCGCCGGTTTTCAGGCTTTCCAGCACCTGGCCATAGTCGCTGGCGTTGACCACGATGGCCACGTCCTTGTGGTTCTTGGCCGCGGAACGGACCATGGTCGGGCCGCCGATGTCGATGTTCTCGATGGCGGTCGGCAGGTCGCAACCTGGCTTGCTGATGGTGGCTTCGAACGGATAGAGGTTGACCGCGACCAGATCGATCGGCTTGATGCCGTGCTCGTTCATGATGGCGTCGTCGATACCGCGACGGCCCAGGATGCCGCCGTGGATTTTCGGGTGCAGGGTTTTCACCCGGCCGTCCATCATTTCGGCGAAGCCGGTGTAGTCCGCCACTTCCACTGCGGCAACGCCGTTGTCCGTCAGCAGCTTGAAGGTACCGCCGGTGGACAGGATCTCGACGCCCAGGGCTTCGAGTTCACGGGCGAATTCAAGGATACCGGTCTTGTCGGAAACGCTGATCAAAGCGCGGCGGATCGGCAGGCGGGTAGTCTGGTCGGTCATTTCAATTTCCGTCTAAAGCAGAGGAGTCAGCAAAAAAGGCGACCCTGGACAGGTCGCCTTTTCTGGTTTGAATGCATGCTTACAGCAGATCGTATTGCTTGAGCTTCTTGCGCAAGGTACCGCGATTCAGGCCCAGCATTTCGCTGGCCTTGGTCTGGTTGCCCTTGACGTAGTTCATCACGCTTTCGAGCAAGGGGGCCTCGACTTCGGAAAGCACCAGGTTGTACACGTCAGTGACGGCAGCGCCCTCAAGATGGGCGAAATAATTGTGCAGCGCCTTTTCAACACTGCCGCGAAGGGTCTGACCCTCTTCGCTGGGCGTGTTGAGGTGCTGTTTCAAATTGACGTTGTCGCTCACGGGCGTTGTTCCACTCACTAAAGTCTCGGTCATCATCGTCATGCGGCCACCCCCTGTCCGTCCCCTGTCACAGGGCTCTCATTACATTCACCGAGGAACTGGCGAACGTTGGCGCACTGCGCTTGCGTATCTTCCAAGCGGTTGAACTGGGCGCGGAATTCCTTGGCGCCCGGCAAGGTGGCCAGGTACCACCCGACATGCTTGCGGGCGATACGCACGCCCATCACATCGCCATAGAAGGCGTGCAGTGCCGTCAGGTGCTCCAGCAGGATCTGTTCCACTTCACTCAATTGCGGTGCCGGCAACAGTTCGCCGGTGCGCAGGTAATGCTCGGTCTCGCGAAAGATCCACGGCCGCCCCTGGGCGGCGCGGCCGATCAGCAGGCCGTCGGCGCCGGTGGCGTCGAGGACGCGCCGGGCCTTTTGCGGTGAATCGATGTCGCCATTGGCAAAGACCGGGATGGACACCGCCTGCTTGATGGCAGCGATGGTGTCGTATTCGGCTTCACCCGTGTAAAGGTCGGCGCGTGTGCGGCCATGTACCGCCAGGGCGCTGATGCCCGCCTGCTCGGCAATCTTTGCAACGGTGATGCCATTCTTGTTGGAACGGTCCCAGCCGGTGCGAATCTTCAGGGTAACGGGCACCTGGACGGCGCCGACCACGGCATGCAGGATCTCCTGCACCAGGGCCTCGTCTTTCAGTAAAGCGGAACCTGCCGCCTTGTTGCAGACTTTCTTCGCCGGGCAGCCCATGTTGATGTCGATGATCTGGGCGCCCATTTCGACGTTGGCCCGCGCGGCCGCGGCCAGCATCTGCGCGTCTCCACCGGCGATCTGTACCGAGCGGGGCTCGGGATCGCCTTCGTGGATCATGCGCATGCGCGACTTGCGGCTGTTCCACAGGCTCATGTCACTGGTCACCATTTCTGATACGACCAGGCCTGCGCCCATCCGTCGGCAAAGCTGCCGGAAGGGCTGATCCGTGACCCCTGCCATGGGGGCAAGGATCAGGGCGTTGTTCAATGTGTATGGGCCGATGCGTACCGCCGACATAGGTGTTCCCTGTTGTGGGGCCGGATCATTAGAGTTCGAAAAAGGGTGGGCATAATACCCGCTCTCGGTGACCGGATAAAGGTCGTTTTGGATAAAATCTGAACAACTATTTGCTTATGCCGAGTGGTTTGGTTGCCTGGCAGCGCCATTTTTGTGGGCACTGGCATGCCAGCCAGCTCGCGGGGCAATGAAAAGCGCGCTGGCAGGTCGGCTGCACAAGGAGCCAGTATCTACAGGGGTGGGCTACTCGGGGGAGCGGAAGCTGAGGCTGTAATTCACCGCTTTCGGGCCCGGGTCGAGGATGTCCAGCGAGATGTGGATCGGGGTCTGGGGTGGCATTTCGGCCTGGCTACCGGCCAGCTCGCCCGACAGGTATTCGCCTGGCTTGAACCGACGACTGGCTATCAATTGGCCATTGAGGTCGGCGAAACGCAGTTCCAGCAGCGGGAAGGGCTGGGAGAACGGCGCGCGGTTGTAGATGATGGCGTCCACCACCAGCGCGCCATTGAAGTCGGGGTGGCTGCGCACCACCAGGTTGCTGCTCTTGATGCGGTCGATGTCGACCTTCGACGGCACGCTGCAGCCCAGGCTCGGGCATACCTGCTGGAACCATGGCCGGTACTGGTCCTGGCGGGCCAGTTCGTCGAAGTGGTACCACAGGTACTGGCCGCCCAGCGCCAGGGCGGCCACCAGGGTCGCCAGGGTCCACAGTAGCCGTTTACCCCACGGCGTGCGGCGTTTCTGCCAATCCAGTTGCAGCGGGTCGTCCATCAGGTCCAGCAGCGGTGCCTCACGCAAGTTCGGCTCGCTGCGTTCGTGCCGGCCAGGGCGGGGCGCCGGTTCGTCAGGCTCGTCATCATCGGCATCCAGCGCCGACAAGCGCTCACCACGCGGCGGCAGGTCGTCATCAGCGTGCAGGCGGCCAAGGGCGGGCGCGTGCGCTTCGACGGGCGCCAGGGTCAGTGAAGGCTCGGTGCGCTCGTTGTCGGTGTTCTCGTCAAGGGCCGGCTGGCGCTCGATGATGGGGGGCGACGGTTCGTCATCGTCGTGCAGTTCGAGGTCTTCGGCGTGGGTGCCGAAGGGCCGCTCGTGCCACGCTTCATCCTGATGTTCGTCCCGGCTGGCGCTGAATGACTCCTCGCGTGGAGGGTGGTCCTTGAATGCCTTGACCGGCTGGATCTCCCGTTGCTCCAGGCGTGCCAGTTCGCCGTCGAGGTCGAGCTGGTCGAGGTCCAGCTCGTTGGCCGTCCACTCGCGCAGGCTGATGGGCGCGGCGCGCTGCTCGGCGACCGGTGGCGCGGGTTCCTGGGCAGGTTCCTGACGGCCGGTGCTTTGCTCCAGCAACTGGCGCGCAGCGTTGAACACCTGCAGGCAGGCGCCACAACGCACCACTCCGCGGGCCACGCTCAGTTGAGTGTGGCTGACGCGAAAGCTGGTCTGGCAATGGGGGCACTGGGTGACGAAACTGTCGGTCATGCGCGGGTCCGGGTTATGCAGGCAAGCATTCTAGGCGCTCTCAGCGGCGGCGACCACTGATGCGTACCCAGCCATCGCGGTTGGCGATAGGGTCCAGGTCGAACGCGGCGGCATAGGCGGCGGCCACTTCCTCGCCTTGCTCGGCAAGGATGCCCGACAGGGCCAGCAGGCCGCCTGGCTTCACCAGGCCGGTCAGCTGTGGCGCCAGGGAAACCAGTGGGCCGGCCAGGATGTTGGCCACCAGCACATCGCTCTGTACCTGCGGCAGGTCTTGCGGAAGGTACAGCGGGAACTGCGCGTCGGCCACGCCATTGCGCCGGGCATTGTCGCGCGATGCTTCCAGCGCCTGCACGTCGATGTCGGTACCTACCGCCTGCTCAGCGCCGAGCAGCAGGGCGGCGATGGCCAGAATGCCCGAGCCGCAGCCGAAATCCAGCACGCTCCGGCCCTTCAGGTCCTGGCCATCGAGCCATTCCAGGCACAGCGCGGTGGTGGGGTGGGTGCCTGTGCCGAAGGCCAGGCCCGGGTCCAGCAGCAGGTTCACCGCACCAGGTTCCGGGGCGGCGTGCCAGCTGGGCACGATCCACAGGCGCTGGCCGAAGCGCATGGGGTGGAAGTTGTCCATCCAGCTGCGCTCCCAGTCCTGGTCTTCGATCACCTCGGCGTGGTGCTCGGGCAGTGCCGCGCCGGTCAGCAGCTCCAGGTGGGCGAATACGCTGGCAGGCTCGGCGTCGGCTTCGAACAGGGCCAGCAAGTGGGTGTGGGCCCACAGCGGCGTGGTGTTGAGTTCCGGTTCGAAGATCGGCTGGTCTTCGGCGTCCATGAAGGTGACCGAAACGGCGCCGACTTCCAGCAGGGCGTCTTCATAGGTTTCGGCTTGTTCTGGGCTGATGGCCAGACGAACTTGCAGCCACGGCATGGCGGGTACCTTTGGAATCGGGATCTAAAGGGCGGCAGTTTACTCGACTTTGCGGGAGCTGGCTTGCCAGCGAGCTTGTTGATGCAGCAAAAAGCGCGCTGGCAAGCCAGCTCCCGCAATGCCTGTCCCCAGGCATGAAAAAACCGGCCACGAGGGCCGGTTTTCTGTACCGCTATCTACAAACCGTGAATCACTTCTGGGCAGCCAGCTTGTGTTCCAGGTAGTGGATGTTCACGCCGCCTTTGCAGAAGCCTTCGTCGCGGGTCAGGTCGCGGTGCAGCGGGATGTTGGTCTTGATCCCGTCCACCACGATCTCGTCCAGGGCGTTGCGCATGCGCGCCATGGCTTCGTCGCGGTCCTTGCCGTAGGTGATCAGCTTGCCGATCAGCGAGTCGTAGTTCGGCGGAACGGCATAGCCACTGTACAGGTGCGAATCGACGCGAACGCCGTTGCCGCCCGGTGCATGGAAGTGCTTGACCGTGCCTGGGCTCGGGATGAAGCTCTTCGGGTCTTCGGCGTTGATGCGGCATTCCAGCGAGTGACCGCGGATGACCACGTCGTCCTGGGTGTACGACAACGGGTTGCCCGCAGCAATGCTCAACATCTCCTTGAGAATGTCGATGCCGGTGACCATTTCCGATACCGGGTGCTCCACCTGTACGCGGGTGTTCATTTCGATGAAATAGAACGCGCCGTTTTCATACAGGAATTCGAAGGTACCGGCGCCGCGGTAGCCGATGTCGATGCACGCCTTGACGCAGCGGGCGAAGACCATCTGCCGGGCTTCTTCGTCGATACCCGGTGCCGGGGCTTCTTCCAGTACCTTCTGGTGACGGCGCTGCAGGGAGCAGTCACGGTCGCCCAGGTGGATGGCGTGACCCTGGCCGTCGGACAGTACCTGCACTTCCACGTGGCGTGGGTTGGTCAGGAACTTCTCCAGGTAGACCATCGGGTTGCCGAACGCAGCACCGGCTTCGGTACGGGTCAGCTTCGCCGAAGCGATCAGGTCTTCTTCCTTGTGCACCACGCGCATGCCGCGACCACCACCGCCACCGGCGGCCTTGATGATCACCGGGTAGCCGACTTCACGGCCGATGCGCAGGGCTTCTTCCTCGTCTTCGGGCAGCGGGCCGTCGGAACCGGGAACGGTCGGCACGCCGGCTTCGATCATGGCGTGCTTGGCCGATACCTTGTCGCCCATCAGGCGAATGGTGTCGGCTTTCGGGCCGATGAAGGCGAAGCCGGATTTCTCGACCTGTTCGGCGAAGTCGGCGTTTTCAGCCAGGAAGCCGTAGCCAGGGTGAATGGCGGTAGCGCCAGTCACTTCGGCAGCCGCGATGATCGCCGGAATGTGCAGGTAGGATTGCGCAGCCGGTGCCGGACCGATGCAAACGGACTCGTCTGCCAGGCCCAGGTGCATCAGCTCCTTGTCGGCCTTGGAGTAGACGGCGACAGTCTTGATGCCCAGTTCCTTGCAGGCACGCAGGATCCGCAGGGCGATTTCGCCGCGGTTGGCAATCAGGACTTTTTCCAATTTCGCAGGTTGGGACATCGTTGGCTCTCCGCGATTCAAACGATGGTGAACAGCGGCTGGTCGAATTCAACCGGCTGGCCGTCTTCCACGAGGATCGATTCGATCACACCGCTGGTTTCAGCTTCGATGTGGTTCATCATCTTCATCGCTTCGACGATGCACAGGGTGTCGCCCTTCTTCACGGTCTGGCCGACTTCAACGAAGGCTGGCGAGGCAGGCGAAGCCTTGCGGTAGAACGTACCGACCATTGGCGAGCGCGCCACGGTGCCGTTCAGTTTCGGTGCGGCGGCCGGTGCGTCGGCAGCGGCGGCGGGCGCGGCAGCCGGGGCAGCGGCAGGGGCGGCAACCGGGGCTGGCGCGTAGTACTGCTGGGCCGGGGTCTTGCTGTGACGACTGATCCGTACGGATTCTTCGCCTTCACGAATTTCCAGCTCGTCGATACCGGACTCTTCCAGCAGCTCGATCAGTTTCTTTACTTTGCGAATATCCATTAATCATCAACTCCCAAGGGTCGGTCAGGGGCGTTCAGGTAGTGTGTACAAATTGTTCCTGGGCGACCTCCCAAGCCAGTCGGCAAGCGCTGGCGCCAAGGTCGCGGATCGCCATGACGGCCGGTTGGGGCCTGCCATGGCAATGGCGTAAATTGCGGCGGTAGCCCCATGGGACACCCGCTGTTCGAGAAGTGGGATGCTCACTCTTGGCGGCGCGTCACGTTTTGCGTTGATACCTGGGGCAACTTGGGCGAAAACCTGAGGATCATCTGCATTCACGGCTCCTTGAAACTACCCGGTTTGTTCAGGCGGCACGACTATGCCGCAATGGGGCGACGACTGTCCAGTCAAGCACAATAGCCTGCACGTTGCCCGATGTTCGCCTGAAATTTGTGACTTGTTTGCTGAAATGGGTCACCCAGGCCAGTGCGAGCACCGGCCTGGCGCCTCAACGGGCCATTTGGCGGTCTGCCAGGGTGATCTTGGCGAGGAAGCCGGCGGCGTCGGTTTCACCGATGACCTTGGCATCGGCGATTTCGCTGCCATTGGGTGCGAAGAACACCAGGGCAGGGGGGCCGAACAGTTTGTAGCGGTCCAGCAGGGCGCGCTGTTCGGGATTGCTGTCGGTGACGTCGAACCGCACCTGCTGGTAGCCTGCCAGGCGCGCCACCACCTGCGGGTCGGTAAGCACATCGTGCTCGATGACCTTGCAGCTGATGCACCAGTCGGCGTACCAGTCCAGCACCAGTGGTTTGCCGGCCTGCTTCGCCTGGGCCAGGGCCTGGTCCAGTTGCCCGGCGGTGGTGATCGTCTGCCAGCGGTTGCTGGCGGGGGCCGCCGATGCGCTGTTGGCCACGGGGCCAGGCAGGGGCCGCAGCGGGTCACCCTGGCCGCTCATTGCGCCATACCAGCATGCCAGGCCATACACCATCAGCAGCAGCCCGAGCAGTTGGGCCAGCCGTTGGCGGGGTAGCTTGGCGGTAAACTCCAGGGCGCCCAGGAACAGGCCGACGCCTGCGGCCAGCAGACCCACCAGCAACAAGGTGACCGGCCCCGGCAGCACGCGGCTGAGCAAGCCGATGGCCAGGGCCAGCAACAGAACGCCAATGGCATTCTTGACCAGTTCCAGCCACGGGCCGCTTTTTGGCAGCCAGGTGACCCCGCCAATGGCGACGGCCATCAGCGGCAGGCCCATGCCCAGGCCCAGTGCGAACAGCTTCAGCGCCCCGCCCAAGGCATCGCCGGTGGTGCTGATGTACAGCAAGGCGCCGGCCAGGGGCGCTGAAACGCACGGTGATACCAGCAGGCTGGACAGCACACCCATCACTGCGGCGCCCCACAGCGAGCCGCCCTGGGTGTTGCCGGCGATGCGGTCCAGGCGGTGGCTGATGGCGGCCGGCAGCTTCAGTTCGAACAGGCCGAACATCGACAGGGCAAACACCACGAAGAACAGCGAGAACGGCCCCAGCACCCAGGCCGATTGCAGGCGAGCCTGCAGGTTCAGCCCGGCACCGAACAGCCCCATCAGGGCCCCCAGCACCGCGAAGCACAGCGCCATGGGCAGCACATAGGCCAGCGACAGGCTGTAACGGCGCAGTTTGCTGCTCTGGCCACGCATGACCACGGCCGACAGAATAGGCAGCATCGGCAGCACGCATGGGGTAAAGGTCAGGCCTATGCCGCCGAGCAGGTACAGCAACAGTTCATACCAGGACCAGCCGCGCACGGGGGCACCACCGGCCGGGGCAGTGAGCGTGGCGGTGGCGTCGGCGGGGGCGCCGCCATCGATGGCCAGTTTCTCGGTTTCCGGCGGGTAGCACAGACCCTTGTCGGCACAGCCCTGGTACGTGACCGCCAGGGTGAAGGGCCGGTGGTCGGCCGGGTCGCGGGGCAGGGTGACCTCGACGATGCCGTGGTACACCTCGACATCACCAAAGTATTCGTCGTGTTTTTTCTCGCCATCGGGCAGTTGCGGGGTGCCCAGCTTGATGTCCGCCGGTGTCGCCTTGAACTGGAAACGGTGGCGGTACAGGTAGTAGCCGTCGGTGGCGACGAACTGCAGGGTGATGGCGTCAGGCGTGGTTTTGCCGAGGTTGAGCTGGAACGCCTGGTGCACCGGCAGGAAATCGCTGTTGCTGTTCAGGGCACCGCCCAGCGTAGCGCTGGGGCGTGCGTCCAGCAGCCCCGCGCCGACAGTGGGCAGGGTCAGTACCAGTAACAGAAGGCAAAGCAGGCGGCGCATGGCAATCTCGCAAAGCAAAAGTGTGCGCATCATAGCCCAGTGGGCTTTGCCGTGCAGGGGGCGGGGTTGTTACTTCATCTGTCGGGTTGGCGGTGCCCGATCCTGCAGTGGGTGGCGCCCGCAGGGCCGGTCAATACCCTCAAACGGCCAGAACCCGGTTGCGCCCCAGCCGCTTGGCACGGTACAGCGCCTCATCGGCCTGGGTTGCCATGGTAAGGCTGTCGCTGGCCTCGACCATTTGCACCACGCCGGCGCTGAAAGTGCATTGCAGGTCGTGCGGCTGTGCCGGGTAGTGGATCTCCGCGAAGCGCTCGCGAATCTCGTCCAGCACCGCATGGGCCGCCTCGATATCCGTGTCGGGCATGACAATGGCGAACTCCTCGCCACCATAGCGGCCGATGAAGTCAGTCTTGCGCAGCCGCTGCTTGAGGAACAGCGCCAGGCTTTTGATGACGCGGTCACCCATGGGGTGGCCGTGGCTGTCGTTGACCTTCTTGAAGTGGTCAATGTCGAGCATGGCGAAGGTCAGCGGCTTGCCTTCGCGGCAGGCCCGGAACGCGCAGTCTTCCAGCAGTTGCAGGATGTGGGTGTGGTTGTACAGCCCGGTGAGGCTGTCACGCACCATCCGCGACTTGAGGTTGCGTGCCCGGGCAGCGCGGTTACGCACCGTGGTGATCAGGTGCCGCGAGCGGATGGGCTTGGTCAGGAAGTCGTCGCCGCCTTCGCTCATGGCGTCGAGCTGCTTGTCCAGGTCGTCCTCGGCCGACAGGTAAATGATCGGTACGCTGACATAACGGTCGTTGTGGCGGATGACCTTCGCAAGCTCCGGGCCCGTGCAGGCGGGCATGTACATGTCGAGGATGATCAGGTCGGGCTGGAAGTCGGCCAGTTCGGCCATCGCGCCGATGGGGTCGATCAAGGTGCGGGTCACGATACCAGCGTTGTTGAGCAGGCGTTCGGTATGCATGGCCTGGGCGCGGGAGTCATCGATGATCAGTACCTTGAACGGCTCGTACTGGGCCACGCACGTCAACGCCTCGATCTTCTCCAGCAGGCTGGAAGCCTCCAGCGCACCGGTGAGAAATTCCTGGCCACCGGCGCGCACGGCGGCCAGGCGCGTGGGGGTGTCGGTTTCATGCAGGCTGAAGAACAGCAACGGCAGTTTCGGGTCCTGGCCCTCCTGAGCCTGGGCCGCCAGTTGCAGGCCAATGCCGCAACCGCCGAAGTCCACGTCCATGACGATGGCCGCGGGCAGGCATTCACGCAACGAGGCCTGGAATGCCGCGGGGTTGGCCAGTGCCTGCACGAACAGGCCAAAGAACTCCAGCTGCACGGCCAGGCGTTCGCTGCGCTCCACGTCCTGCAGCAGCAGGTACACGGGCTTGCGCAGGGGCGGAAGCGGTGCCTGATCGAGGCTGTCGCGATGGCGCAGGCCTGTGCGCGACAAGCGTTGCATCAGGCGGTTGAGTTCGCCGATGACCTCACTGCTCAGGCGTCCATGATTGGTTTCCACCGCCAGCAGCACCTGCCGAAGCTGGCGGGCGATCAGCGTGTGCTCCGGCTGCTCGAAACGTTCGGCGAAGCGCAGCAGGCGCAGACTGGCCTCATTCAGTTCACGCAGGTTGTCCCCCGACCATTCGCTGCGTTGCAGGCGCTGCCAGGTCTCCAGGATGTGCCGGGCCTGGTGGATGACCCGCTGGGCAAAATGATGCTTTAGCCGCTCTCGGCTGGGGTCTTGGGGTTCGGTCATGGGCTGACTGCTTATTGGCGGTATGGCGCGGCGTGATGGCTCTATGCTAGCACAGGGTTTTTTCCCCGTGCTGGCCGCTGGGCATTTAAGGAGGCGGTTTGTGAATTCATTTAATGACTGGCCAGTCGCTTATGCCTGGGCGGCTGCTTGATTTATAGTGCAGGCCAGGATCGTCGGCCCCGCAGTGTCTCGAGGCGTTACATCGAGTTTCACTGGCACGATGCGCGGGGCTCGCGGTCGAACTTTTGAATTCAGTGATCGAAAGGATATAGCCATGCTGGACTGGAAGAACCGCACAGGCAAAGGCGAGGCGCGCGCCAGCGCCGACAGCAAGGGAGCGGCCTCGACCGCACCGCGCAGTTACCTGCGCGGCCTGCTGGTCAGCCGCGCGCTGTTGAGCGTGATAGGCATCTACCTGCTGGTCACCGGTGCATTGGGCTGGTACTGGAGTGAAGAGCCCGCGCTGTTTCCGGTGCAGCAGCACGCCCAGGAAGCGGCTGCCCGCGAGGGTCACAAGATGGTGGTGGGCTATACCACCGTGGAGACCCTCAAGACCGTGGCCGGCACGCTGCTGAACAAACCGGGTGGCTATATCTCCAACGACCGTTTCCCACCGGGCCTGTGGATGGACAACATGCCCAGCTGGGAATACGGCGTGCTGGTGCAGGTGCGCGACTTCAGCCGTGCGCTGCGCAAGGACTTTGCCCGCTCCCAGTCGCAGTCGGCTGAAGATGGCGACCTGGTGCGTGCCGAACCGCGCTTCAACTTCGATAACAAGAGCTGGATCTGGCCGTCCAGCGAGTCCGAGTTCCAGGAAGGCATCAACTCCCTGGGCCGCTACCAGGCGCGGCTGTCGGACCCGAACCAGACGGGCGCGCTGTTCTACCCGCGTGCCGACAACCTGAACAACTGGCTGGGTGACGTGGCAACGCGCCTGGGGTCACTGTCCCAGCGCCTGTCCGCCAGTGTCGGCCGGGTCAAGCTCAACAGCAGCCTGAAGACCGAAACCGTCGTGCCGGGACAGGCGCCGCAGCTTGACGAGGAAATCGTCGAGACCCCATGGATGCAGATCGACAACGTCTTCTATGAAGCCCGTGGCCAGGCCTGGGCACTGTCGCACATGCTGCGCGCGGTGGAAGTGGACTTCGCCGATGTGCTGGCCAAGAAGAACGCCACGGTCAGCGTGCGCCAGATCATTCGTGAACTGGAGGCTTCCCAGGAGCCTGTCTGGAGCCCGATGATCCTCAACGGCAGTGGCTTCGGTATCCTGGCCAACCATTCGCTGGTGATGGCCAACTACATTTCCCGGGCCAATGCCGCAGTGATCGACCTGCGTCAACTGCTGTCCCAGGGGTGACGGATGAGTTACTCCGATAAAGAGGCGGCGCACCGCGCCGCTTCCGACACCGAGCAGATCACCTGGGTCGACGAGCAGGACACCGTGCTCGGCGCCCTGGCGCGCCATCAACTGCGCGAGCGCGGCTTGATTGGCCGTGCCACCTTCATCCTGCTGTTCAACACCGCAGGCGAGCTGTGCGTGCACCGCCGCACCCTGAGCAAGGCGGTGTACCCCGGGTATTGGGACGTGGCGGCTGGCGGCATGGTCAGCGCGGGGGAGAGTTACGAAGACTCGGCTGCCCGTGAGTTGCAGGAGGAGCTGGGCGTGACGGGTGTAGCGCTGACCGCCCACGGCCATTTCTTTTTCGATGAGCCCTGCAACCGTGCCTGGTGCGCCGTGTATTCCGCGGTGTGGGACGGCCCGTTGAGCGTTCAACCGGAAGAGGTGATGGAAGCAGGGTTCATGCCCGTGGCCCAGGCCCTGGCCGAAAGTGAAACCCGGCCCTACTGCCCGGACTCGCTGATGGCCCTGCGGTTGTGCATGACCCCCTGACGCTGGCTTTTCCGGAACGGGCGCACGCTCGGGAAGCAGGTGGCGCGGTCTGCTCGGCGGCCCTGTTCCCCAGCTTGGCCTGGTCCTGGAGGGTCGCCGGTGCCCCAGGGCGCGCCACGTCGCGAAACTTGTGGAAAATGGCGCGTTTTGGCACTTAGCATTCCTTGCATTTGCCGTTACACTGCGCGACCTTTTCAAGCTGCAGGCTTTCAACCGCCTTCAGTAGCGCTGCCCCTGCCTGAGTGGGGCTTCGCGGTCGGTCACGCCCCGTGCGCCGGCCAGTTTTTTCGTCCTCACAAGAGGATTGCCAGTGGCCAAAAAAGCCGCATCCTTCGCCGCACTTGGCGGCCTGGTGTTTTCCACCGATGCAGGTCGGCATTGCCCGGACTGTCGTCAACCCCTGGATGCCTGCATCTGCAAGCAGGCCGTCATCCCCGAAGGTGACGGGATTGCCCGCGTGCGTCGTGAAAGCAAGGGCCGGGGCGGCAAGACGGTGACCACCATCACCGGCGTCCCGCTGGCGCCCGACGACCTCAAGGAACTGGCCTCCACCCTCAAGCGTCGCTGCGGTACCGGCGGTGCACTCAAGGATGGCGTCATTGAAATCCAGGGCGACCACGTCGAGCTGTTGCTCGCCGAACTGGTCAAGCAGGGTTTCAAGGCCAAGAAGTCCGGCGGCTGAACCGCACCGGCGCTTTCTCCATTTTTGCAAACTTGGCGCGCCCTGCAGGGTCTACCCTGCACAGGCGGGTAATCGTCATCTTCACTTATTACACTGCACCGGCCAGATGGCCGGTGGCATTTGACTTTTTATAGGGGACTTCGATGTCCGTACGACGCACACGCAAAGACGATGGCAGCCAATGGACAGTTGCGGACAGCCGCAGTGTTTACGGGATCCGCCATTGGGGGGCCGGTTATTTCGCGATCAACGAGGCCGGGCGCGTGGAAGTGCGTCCCAATGGGCCGCAGAGTGCGCCCATCGACCTGTTCGAACAGGTGGACGAACTGCGCAAGAGCGGCCTGTCGCTGCCACTGCTGGTACGCTTCCCCGATATCCTGCAAGACCGCGTGCGCCAGCTGACCGGCGCCTTCGACGCCAACATCGCGCGCCTGGACTACCAGAGCCAGTACACCGCCCTGTACCCGATCAAGGTCAACCAGCAGGAAGCGGTGGTGGAAAACATCATCGCCACCCAGAACGTGTCCATCGGCCTTGAAGCCGGCTCCAAGCCCGAGCTGCTGGCCGTGCTGGCCCTGGCGCCCAAGGGCGGCACCATCGTCTGCAACGGCTACAAGGACCGCGAATTCATTCGCCTGGCGCTGATGGGCCAGAAGCTGGGCCACAACGTCTTCATCGTCATCGAAAAAGAGTCGGAAGTGGCGCTGGTGATCGAAGAAGCGGCCGACCTCAAGGTCAAGCCGCAGGTGGGCCTGCGCGTGCGCCTGTCCTCGCTGGCCTCCAGCAAGTGGGCCGACACCGGTGGCGAGAAGTCCAAGTTCGGCCTGTCGGCCGCCCAGCTGCTGTCGGTAGTGGAGCGCTTCCGCGCCGCCGGCCTGGACGACGGCATTCGCCTGCTGCATTTCCACATGGGTTCGCAGATCGCCAACCTGGCCGACTACCAGCACGGCTTCAAGGAAGCCATTCGCTACTACGGCGAACTGCGCGCCCTGGGCTTGCCGGTAGACCACATCGACGTGGGCGGCGGCCTGGGCGTCGACTACGACGGCACCCACTCGCGCAATGCCAGCTCCATCAACTACGACATGGACGATTACGCTGGAGTCGTGGTGGGCATGCTCAAGGAATTCTGTGACGCCCAGGGCCTGCCGCACCCGCACATTTTCTCGGAAAGCGGCCGTTCCCTGACCGCGCACCATGCCATGCTGGTGGTGCAGGTGACCGACGTCGAGAAGCACAACGACGACGTGCCGGAAATCGAAGACAAGGATAGCCTGCCGGAAACCGTGCAATGGCTGGTGGACCTGCTGGGCCCGACCGACATCGAAATGGTCACCGAGACCTACTGGCGCGCCACCCACTACATGAGCGACGTGGCCACCCAGTACGCCGATGGCAAGATCACCCTGGCGCAGAAAGCCCTGGCCGAGCAATGCTACTTCGCCGTGTGCCGCCGCCTGCACAACTCGCTGAAGGCTCGCCAGCGCTCGCACCGCATGGTGCTGGATGAGCTCAACGACAAGCTGGCCGACAAGTACATCTGCAACTTCTCGGTGTTCCAGAGCCTGCCCGACACCTGGGCCATCGGCCAGGTACTGCCGATCCTGCCGCTGCACCGCCTGGACGAAGAGCCCATGCGCCGCGCCGTGCTGCAAGACCTGACCTGCGACAGCGACGGCAAGATCAAGCAATACGTCGACGAGCAGAGCATCGAGACCAGCCTGCCGGTGCACTCGGTGAACGAGGGCGAAGACTACTTGCTGGGTATCTTCCTGGTGGGCGCCTACCAGGAAATCCTGGGTGACATGCACAACCTGTTCGGTGATACCGACTCGGTGAACATCTACCAGAACGCCGATGGCAGCGTGTATCACGCCGGCATCGAGACCCACGACACCATCGAAGACATGCTGCGCTACGTGCACCTGTCGCCCGAGGAACTGATGACCCACTACCGTGACAAGGTCGCCAGCGCCAAGATCAGCGCCCGTGAACGCACTCAGTACCTGGACGCATTGCGCCTGGGCCTGACCCGTTCCTCGTACCTGTCGTCGTGAGCTGAATGAGAGGCCTGCTGGCCGGGCTGGGCGGGGCGATCATCGCCCTGCTGGCTGCCTGCTCGCCGCTGAAACTGGTCGACGGCCTGACGCCGTCGGACAGTTACCGGCTGACAGCGGGCGTTGCCTACGGCAGCGGCCCGCGCCAGCAACTGGACATCTACCAGCCTTTGAAACCACTGCCGGAACACCCGGTGGTGGTTTTTTTCTATGGGGGCACCTGGAACAGCGGCTCGCGGCAGCAGTACCGCTTTGTCGGCGAAGCGCTCGCGTCCCGGGGGATACTGACCGTGGTCGCCGATTACCGGCTTTATCCACAGGTGCGCTACCCGGACTTTCTCAAGGACAATGCGGCGGCGCTGGCCTGGACCTGGCGGCACATCGCAGGGTATGGCGGCAACCTCCAGCGACTGTTCGTGATGGGGCACAGCTCCGGCGCCTACAACGCTTCAATGCTGGCGCTGGACCCACGCTGGCTGGCCGCCGAAGGCCTGACGCCGGCCATATTGCATGGTTGGATCGGACTGGCCGGGCCCTACGATTTTCTGCCCATCGAGAACCCTGAAGCCAAGCCCGTGTTCTTCTCCCCTCACGAGCCGCCCGACTCCCAGCCCATCAACCACTTGAGCCGCCAGGCGCCGCCGGCGCTGCTGATAGCCGCCAACAGCGACAACCTGGTCAACCCGCGGCGCAATACCTGGCAAATGGCGACACGCCTGCGTGAGCAAGGCGTGCCGGTGCAGGACTTCTACTACAACCGCATCAACCACATCACTCTGGTGGGCAGTTTCGCCCGACCGCTGCGCTGGTTGGCGCCGGTGCTGCCGGATGTAGCGGGCTTCGTGAGTCATTGATCCTGATCAGCGACACGTTTTTCAGCCACGAAGACATCATGTGCTCGTGGTCCTCATCATCCATGTGCGCGTAGGCGCCGAACTCCAGTTCAATCACCCCATCGGCATGGACGTCGAACGTTACATTAACGCGCTCCAGTTCTTCCGTGGGGTTGGTCGCTACCCAGGCAATGGTACGGTCCCCGGACCAGGCACCGAAGCCGCCGAAGATAAAGGTTGGCGAGTCGACCTTCATTTCGCCAATCAACAGGTAGGATCCAGCCGTGACCGAAACGCTTCTGAATGAAAAGCAGTAGGCGTAATCTTCCTTGGCGTCACGTGTTGTCAGTAGAAATCGGTCGCGTACGCTGAGGGCGACTTTCATCCACATGGGGTTCCACTGATCTATGTCCTCAGAAAAATCGGAATGGTAAATCACGGCATCGGGATCATCGAAGGGAGCTACCAGGCGTTGCCGGACAAGATTTTTAAAGTCGGCGCGGGCTTGCGGTTCAGGGTTCATGGTGGTGTCCTCGGGGCATTGAATGAAGACCTGAGTGAACCACCCCCGCGCTAACCTGGTAACTGTAAGAACTGACAGTTGGCCGGTGTCGCTGGTTAGCCGTGGCCTTGCGTAAACCACCCATCACGCTGATGCAGCCGCCACCCCGCGACCCCCAGGGTTAGCGCCCGCAACGCCATGAACAGCAGAAAGCTCAACCACAGCCCATGGTTGCCCAACCCCAGGGTCAGCGCGCCGACCGGTAGCATCAGGGCCACGCTCAGCAACATCGCATTACGCATTTCCCGCGCCCGCGTCGCGCCGATGAACAGGCCGTCGAGCAGGTAGCTACCCACGGCAATCAGCGGCAGCACCGCGAGGTAGGGCAAGTAGATGTCCGCGGTATCACGTACGCTGGGTATATCGGTCTGCAGCGCGATGAACAGGTGCCCGCCGAACAGGAACAACACGGCGAACGCCACGCTGGCCAGCAATGACCAGCCACAGGCCACGGTCATGGAGCGGCGCAGTTCATCGCGGTTGCCGGCGCCGATGGCATGCCCGCACAGGGCTTCCACCGCATGGGCCAGCCCGTCCAGGGCGTAGGCGGTCACCATCAGGCCGTTGAGCAACAGCGCGTTGGCGGCGACGGTGGCGTCGCCCAACCGGGCGCCCTGCACGGTGATCAGGAAAAACACCAATTGCAACGCCAGGCTGCGCAGGAAGATGTCGCGGTTGACCACCAGCATCGGCTTCCAGCTTTGCCACACCCGCAGCGCCGTCCAGGCCACTTCGCCGGGGTAGGCCCGCAGAGACGGGCGGGTGAGCGCCAGACCGATGGCCACCGACAGCCATTCCGCCAGCACCGAGGCCCAGGCCGAACCGATCACGCCCCAGCCCAGTCCGATCACGAACCACAGGTTGAGCGCAATGTTGGTGAGGTTGGTGACCAGCAGGATCGCCAGCGGTGCCCGGGCGTTCTGGGTCCCCAGGAACCAGCCGACCAGGGCGTAGGTGCCCAGCGCGGCGGGCAGGCCCAGCAAGCGCACCTGAAAGAAATCGAGGGTGCTTTGCGCCAGGGCCGCCGAAGGTTGCATCAGGCTCAGTGCCAGGTGGCTGAAGGGCAGGGCAAGTGCCCACAGCAGCAGGGAAAACAGCAGGGCCAGGGACAAGCCCTGCAACAGTACCTGGCGCAGCGTGGCGCCGTCATTGCGCCCGGCCGCCTGGGCGGCGAAGCCGGTGGCGCCCATGCGCAGGAAACCCATCATCGAGGCCAGAAAACCGTAAAGGCTGGCGCCCACGGCGACGGCGCCCAACTGGTGGGCGTGGGGCAGGTGGCCGATAACGGTGCTGTCGACCAGCGCCACCAGCGGCACGGAAATATTGGAGAGGATCATTGGCGCGGCAAGGCCCCACACCCGGCGGTGGGTAGGGCGGTCGCGCCAATCGTTCAGCAGTGTACTCATGCGGGCTCCTTCACGGGCCCGACATGCTACCTCATTGTGCTCAGTGGATAATCCAGCTGAGCAGCCACAAGCCCAGGATCAGCCAGATCACCCCGAGGAAAATCGAGGCACGCATGAACGCGCCCAAGGCTGAATACAGAAACATCAAGCCGATGACCAGGGCGATGATGCTGATCAGCGAGGTGTCCATGCCCAGGGTGCGTGACAGCCCCTCGACGAAGTTGCCCCCCGCGTGGGCCAGCAGGTTGAACAGCCAGCTCAGGCTGTCGACCACAAACCGAATGATCGCGCCCAGCGCCTGGCCCAGCCATTCGAAAAAACCATCTGCGTGCATGTGTGCTTCCCGATCGATTACCGGCTGATGCCGGCCAGAGGCTTGGGCAGGGGCTTTGCCGCCGAGTTCCCCTGCTGCCTATATCTTAGCCAGCCTGACAGTGACCTGGGTGGCTCCGTGTGACCGGGCCCATGACGCCTAGGTGCTCAATGGCCAACCAGATGGACCTTGGGCTGCGGGAAGAGGTTGTTCAGGGTTTCCAGCAAGCGCACGTGATAGATGGGCTTGCGGAACAGGTCCAGCACCTGCAGGCGCAGCATGTCGCTGACGTCCTCCATGTCGGCGTGGCCCGAGGTGACGATCACCGGCAAATGCTGGCGCGAGGTGTGCTCGCGCAGGCGCTTGATCAGCGACATGCCGCTTTCCTCCGGCATGCGCAGGTCGGTGATGACCAGCGCGATGTCAGGGTGGCGGGTGAGGTGGTGCAGGGCGAGTTTCACCGAGGTGGCGGTGAAACAGCAGAAACCCTCGCCTTCCAGCAGCTCGGCGAGCTCAAGCAGGGCGTCCTCTTCGTCGTCCACCAGAAGCAGCTGTTGGCGTGGGGGTGGAGAGGGGCTCATAGGGGGTACCTGATGCCGGGTAAAGTCATGAATGGACTACCGTGCCTACAGCGCGTTCTTGATGTTGGTGAATACGGTGGTGAGGCCGGCCTGGATCGATGTGCTGAACGTGAAGATGAATACAGCAATCATAGCCGCGATGATGGCATATTCAATGCCGGATGCGCCGTCTTTGTCGCGCAGAAACGTGACGACCTTGTGCTTCAGTTTGATGAGGGACATACAACACACTCCTTGCGTCGAGGACGCTAATGCTGCGGTTTTTGCGACATGGCTCCCTTCAAACGCAGCATCGACAACAACCCGACACCCGGCAACTGTAAGAAAGCATTATCACTAAAGTGATAGTCCCCGGTGCGGCGCCAACAAGTCGTTGTTTTTCAGAGGCGCCATCGTTTGCGCTGAATTTGTTCCGCCAGGTAATGGCGTTTCGTCCTAGCTCAACTACCTTGAAATAGCGAAATGGTTTCACCCACTTAACACCTGTACACGGCCATTGTTGGCAAGGATGACGGTTGAGGCATAGGGAGGCGCCCAGATGAGCAGTCGTTTCACCATGATCCTGGCAGGCCTTTTTCTGGTGGGTGCACTGATCGCAGGGTACTGGGGCATTGTCCTCAGCCGACCTGCGCCGCCCGCGCCCGCGCCTGAGGCTGCTGCGCCCACCAGCGCAGCGCAGGCACAAGCCGCGGCGCCCACACCCCCCGACCTGCTTCAGCCCGTGGTGGTGCTGGCCCATGACGTGGCGGCCAACGTACCGCTGGTGGCCACGGATTTGACGGTGGAAAAGGTGCGCATTGCCCCGCCGGGCAGCCTCGCCGCCGTGGACAAGGCGGTGGGCCGCAGTACCTGGCGCCCGCTGGCGGGGGGTACCTGGCTCAGTGACGATTCGTTCAGCCCTGGCGGCCCGCTGGCGCGCATGATCCGCCCGGACGAGCGTGCCCTTGCGGTGGCGGTTGACGAGGTGATCAGCGCCGCCGGTCAATTGACCCCCGGCGATTATGTGGATGTGATGCTGTACTTGCGTCAGGACCAGAGCAACCCGCTGGCCTCCGCCCAGGTGGTGGTACCCGCCGTACGGGTGCTCAGCGTCGGCGACCAGTTGGGCCCGGCCAATAACGGCCAGCCTGCAGCGCCCGACGCCGTGCCTGACGACAAGAACCGCCGGGCCGCGCGCACCGTGGTGCTGGCCGTGCCCCAGGCGCTGGTCAGCCGGTTGATGCTCGGGGCGCAGGCCGGAACCCTGCGCCTGGCTGTGCGCAGTGCCGATGAACAGCGCCTGGCCCGTTACTGGGCTGGCGACCAGGCCGCAAGCGAGGCCGTGGAAAGCACCAACCGCCAGTTGCTGCAGTTCAGCCAACTGGCGATGACCAACGCAACGCCAGCGCCTGTCGGGCCAGCCCCGGCGCGGCGCAAGATGGAAGTGATTCGTGGAACCGTGGTAGACAAACAGGCCAACGCGCAAACGCCCTGAATTACAGCAAGGATGCCTTCAATGAGCTGTCGTACCGTGCCAGTTTTCCAGCGAGTGATTTACAGCGTGCTGCTGGCGGGATGTTGTGTGCCCGCGGTTCAGGCTGCCGTGGCCGGTTGCGGGCAATTGCCTGCGCTGCCCGGCGTATTCGAGGTGGAGCAGGGTGGCCAGACCGAGGTGCATAGCCCGGTAGCCATTACCCGGGTGGCGGTGGGCGAACCGAAGATCGCTGACGTACGCGAGGCGGGTGACAACGGCGTGCTGCTGACCGGCGTGGCCCCAGGCACCACCAGCCTGATGCTCTGGACCGGGTGTTCCACGGCGCCACGCCAAGCCATGGTCTTCGTCCGTGGGGCGGCCACCGCTGGCATGGACCCGCGCAACGGGCCGCCTTCGGTCGACCCCGGTTTGCCCAGCCAGGTGCAGACCGATATCCGCTTCGTCGAGATCAGCCGCACCAAACTCAAGGAGGCCAGTACGTCGATCTTCGGCAAGGGCTCCAATTTTCTGTTTGGCTCACCCAGTACCGTCAGCGGCACGGTGGCGCCGGGTGCCATCGGCGACGTGGCCGGGGCCGCGACGCTGGCCAGTGGCACGTTCAACATCGCCTTCGGCGGCGGCAAGGTGCTGGGGGTAATCAACGCGTTGGAGAGCAGCGGCTTCGCCTATACCCTAGCGCGGCCCACCCTGGTGGCGCTGACGGGCCAGAGCGCCAGCTTCCTGGCGGGGGGTGAGGTGCCGATCCCGGTGCCCAGTGCGGGCAGCAACAACATCTCCATCGAGTACAAGGAATTCGGCATTCGCCTGACGCTGACTCCCACGGTGGTGAGCGGCGACCGCATTTCCCTGAAGGTCGCCCCCGAAGTCAGTGAGCTGGATTACAGCGGCGGCATCACCATCGCCGGTACCACGGTGCCGGCGCTCAATGTGCGGCGTACCGATACCAGCGTGTCGCTGGCCGACGGCGAGAGTTTCGTGATCAGCGGCCTGATCAGCAACAAGACGGTGTCGGCGGTGGACAAGTTCCCCGGGTTGGGTGACATCCCGATCCTGGGGGCGTTCTTCCGCAATTCGGCCCTCACCCGCGAAGAGAAAGAGCTGCTGATGGTGGTCACGCCGCACCTGGTCAGGCCCCTGGCGGCCGATGCGAAGCTGCCGAGTTTGCCCGGGGAGAAGATGCGCAACTACGACCCCAACTTCTACCGCATGTATTTCCTGGAAAACGGTAACTACGACCGAATGAGCGGGTTGTCCCAATGAGCCAGAGCCTGAGCCAGACGTTCCTCGCCATCACCCGCAACGACGGCGACCTGGAGTGGCTGCAAGGCGCTCTGGCGCCGCTGGGCCAGGTGGTCGGCGCCGCCGGCGACAGCCTGGACGAACTGCTGGCGTTGGTGGACGTGACTTTCGCCAGCCTGGTGTTCATCGGCCTGGACCGCGACCAGGTAGGCAACCAGTGCGCGCTGATCGAAGGTGCCCTGGAAGCCAAGCCGATGCTGGCCGTGGTGGCGCTGGGCGACGGCATGGACAACCAGCTGGTGCTCAACGCCATGCGGGCCGGTGCCCGCGACTTTGTTGCCTATGGCTCGCGCTCCAGCGAGGTAGCGGGGCTGGTCAGGCGGCTGAGCAAGCGCCTGCCGCCGGTGGCCACCAACCCCAACCTGGGCGCGCTGACCGTACTGTACGGCGCCCAGTGCGACGGCGATGGCGCCTTGCTCTCGGCGCACCTGGGCCTGGTGGTGCACCGCAGCAAACAGCACACCTTGCTGCTGGACCTGGGGCTGCCCCACGGCGCCAGCCTGGGCATGCTCAACCTGGAGGCGACCTTTCATTTTGGCGATGCGCTGCGCAACCTGCGCCGCCTGGACGGCACCATGATCGACAGCGCCTTCCCGCGCTCACCCTCAGGCATGAGCATCCTGGCCTACAGCGACAAGGACGAAGCGCTGGAAACCACCAGCGCCGCCGAGCTGTACATGCTGCTCAGCGCCCTGCGCCAGCACTTCCAGCACATCATCGTGAACCTCATGGGCCAGCCTGACAGCGAGGCGCTGCGCACCTTCGTCAGCCATTGCGACAAGCTGCTCTGGTACACCGACCAGAGCGTGGTGGAATGCCGCCGCAACCTGGCGGTGCTCAACCTGTGGCGCGAGAAAGGCATGAAGCTGCAGCACGCACGGCTGCTGGTGGACCGTTACCTGCGCTCGGTGGTGCCCGACTCCGATGCATTGGGCAAGAGTTACGGGCTACCGGTGCTGTCAGTGCTGCCTTTCAGCCCGGAAATACGCATGAACGCCAAGAACCAGGGCGCCAGCCTGTTCGAACTGGCCCCCCGGGAAACCCTGACCAACGGCCTCAAGGCCCTGGGCGAACGCCTGGCCAAGCGCTCTGAAAGCGTCAAGCCGCAAAGCGCGGGCTGGTTCAACCGGCTGTGGAGCAAGGAATGAGCGAAAAACTGTTCGGCGGCGGCCGTACCCAGGGTGGCAGTGGCGACCCTCAGGGCCTGAAACTGGTACTGCACCGCTTCATCATCGACGCCATCGAGGAGTCCGGCAAGAACCTGCTGGAAGGCTCGCGGCCGGTATTGGCCCAGTTCGTCGTGGACAAGGTCGGTGACTACATCGCCCGTCGTCACCTGGCGGTGTCACGCTATGAGATGGAGCGCCTGGCCGAGGAGCTGGTGGACGAACTGACCGGGTTCGGCCCCCTCGAGGTATTGCTGCGCGACCCCACCGTGACCGAGATCCTGGTCAACGGCCCGCACCGGGTGTTCGTCGAACGCCAAGGGGTGTTGCACCACACCGACCTGCGTTTCATCGACTCGCACCATGTGGAGCGGGTGATGCAGCGCATCCTTGCGCCACTGGGCCGGCGCCTGGACGAGTCATCGCCCATGGTCGACGCGCGCCTGCCTGACGGCAGCCGGGTCAATGCCATTATCCCGCCCATTGCCCTGGACGGCCCGTGCCTGTCGATTCGAAAGTTTCGCAAGGACATGCTCAAGAGCGCTGACCTGATGGCCACCCAGACCATCGACCAAGCCATCTACGACTTCATTCAGGAGGCCGTGGGCAAGCGCTGCAACATTCTGGTCAGTGGCGGTACCGGCACTGGCAAGACCACCCTGCTGAACATTCTCAGCCAGTTGATCAACCCCCATGAGCGGCTGGTCACCATCGAAGACGTGGCCGAGCTGCAACTGGATCATCCCCATGTGGTTCGCCTGGAGACCCGGCCGCCGAACGCGGAAGGGCACGGCGAAGTCAAGTCTTCGGACCTGATCCGCAACGCCCTGCGGATGCGCCCCGACCGCATCATCCTGGGCGAGATACGCGGCGTGGAAGTGGTGGACGTGCTGACGGCCATGAACACCGGCCACGACGGTTCGATGAGCACCGTGCACGCCAACAACGCCCAGGATGCCCTGCTGCGCCTGGAAACCCTGGTGGGCCTGACCGGGCGCGCCGTGGCCGAGAAAACCCTGCGGCAGATGATCGTCGCGGCACTGGATGTGGTGATTCAACTGACGCGGCGCCCCGATGGCCGTCGTTGCGTCAGCGAAGTGGTCGAGGTGGTCGGTGTGCGTGACGATGTCTACGTCACCAATACCCTGTTCCGCCTGGACCGCCAGACGGGGTACGGCTTTGTGCGCGAGGCCATCAACCCGGCCGGCGACAAGCTGCGCCGCGACTCCTTCAGCCACGTGCACTGAGGGGGCACACCCATGCTCGGACCGATCGTGCTGGGGCTGCTGAGCATGGGGTTGCTGGGCCTGTCGGCGCGGCTGTTCTTCCTGGGCATGCGCCACAGCGGTGACAAACGGGTGCTGGAGCGCTTGGGGCAAGGGCAGGTGGCCGCGGCCAGCGATCGTCCGATGATGCGCTGGCTGGAGCGTATGTTCCTGCGCGCCGGGCTGGGCCGGCCCCACGACCGAATCTGGTTGTTCATCGCCATCTGGGGCGGGCTGGCGCTACTGGGCGCGCTGGCCGGGGAATGGTTCGGCATGCTGCTGATGCTGCTGGCGCCACCGCTGGTACTGCGTGGCTACGTCAGCTGGCGCTACCGCCGCCGGGTGCAGCGCATGATCGAGCAGTTGCCCTCATTGCTTGATTACACGGTGCGCAGCCTGAAGTCCGGGCGTACGTTGGCCGATGCCGTGCTGGGCGCGATGGAGGCCAGCTACGACCCGCTGCGCGAGGCGCTGGCGCGGGTGGAGCGTAACGTGCGCCTGGGCGTCAGCCTGGACCAGGCGGTGGAAGACTTCGCCGAACTGTACGAGCGTGACGAGTTTCGCCTGTTTGCGCTGGGGTTGCGGATCAACCAGCGCTTCGGCGGCAACGCCAGCGAGCTGCTGGAAAACCTGATCAAGCTGATACGCGAACGCGAACAGGGTGCGCGGCAACTGTCGGCCATGACCGGTGAAACCCGCCTGACCGCCTACGTGCTGGCGGGCTTGCCGGCGGCGGTGGCCGCTTACTTCCTGGCCACCAACCCCACGTATCTGTCCAGGGTATGGCAGGACCCCAGTGGGCAGCACATGCTGATTGCCGCCATCGTGCTGCAGGTCTGCGGCTGCGTGGCGTTGTGGCGCATGCTGAGGAGTATCTGAGATGCTCTTGTTGTTCAGTGCGGTGTTGTTGTTGGCGGTAGCCGGGTTGCTGGTCAACCAGTTGCTGGAACATCAGCGTCGCCAGCGCCTGGTCAACCGACGGCTGCGTGGCGAAGCCGACGAGGTCAAGAGCACCCATGGCTGGCTGCAGCGCCTGGGCGATAGTTCGCTCGGCCAACGAGCCATCAGCCTGGACAGCGAAACGCAACTGCTGCTCGATCGAATTGGCTGGCGCAGGGCCGGCCAACGTTCGCGGTTTGCCGCCTGGCAAGTGGGCACGCCCCTGGTGGTGTTCGTGCTGGTGTGGGCCGTGCAGGCGCTGTTTTTCCTGCCGGTGAACCATGAAGTCGTGGCGCCGCTGCTCGGCCTGGGTGTGGGCTACATCGCGCCCAAGCGGGTCCTGGCGTGGGCGGCGGAACGGCGCAAGCAGCAGATCAGCCGTGAGGTGTCGACCTTCATCCCGTTGCTGCGCATTCTGTTCGAATCCGGCCTTGCGGTGGAGCAGGCACTGCGGGTGCTGACCACTGAATCACAGAACCTGCTGCCGGCACTCAGCGCAGAGCTGAAACTGGTGCTCAACCGAGTGGATTCCGGCCTGGAACTGGGCGAGCAGCTGGACCACGCCGCCCATGCCGTGGCGGTCGATGAGTTCACCGACACCTGCGTCATCCTCCGCCAACTGATCAACCAGGGGGGCGGGGCGATGAAGTCCCTGCTGTCGCTCAAGCAGCTGCTGGACGACCGCCGCCTGACCAACCTGCAGGAATACATTTCCAAACTCTCGGGCAAGATGTCGGTGGTGATGATGGTGTTCCTGTTTCCTGCCTTGCTCATTGTGTTGGCCGGACCCGGCATGCTCGCCATTTCCCGCGCCTTTGCCCATTGACCCCCTGGAGCTTCACGGATGAAAGCACTGCTGTTGGCAACCTTGCTATTGGCCCTGACCGGTTGCGCCGCCGATGGCCGTATCGACTGGCAGGCCCTGAACGGCAAGCCGGGCGAATGCCCCAAGCCCACGCCTGAACAGGAACTGTCGCTGAACCTGGCCGATGACATGGCCAACGAAGGCCGCCTGCACGCCAGCCTAGCCAACCTGGAGGGGCTGCCGGCCAGCCTGGTCCAGGTGCGTCTGCGCAAGGCCCGGGTGCTGCGCCAGTTGGGGCGCAGCGACGCTGAACCGCTTTACCGCGGCCTGCTGGGTACCTGCCTGGCCGCCGAAGGCGAGCACGGGCTGGGGCAACTGGCGGCGGCCCGTGGCGACAACGGCCTGGCCATGAGCCACTTGCAGCGGGCGGCGCGGTTGTCGCCTACCGATGACAAAATCCGCAACGACCTGGGTGTGGTCTACCTCAACCAACTGCGCCTGGACGACGCGCGTTTCGAGTTCCTGACGGCCATGGAGCTCAAGCAGGAAGACCCTCTGGCGGCGTCCAACCTGGTCACGCTGCTGCTCTACCAGGACAACTGGAAGCAGGCTGCCGAGCTGGTCAGCCGGGCCCACCTCACCCCCGATCAGGTCAACGCCGCCCAGGCACGGGCGGAAAAACTCAAGCGCGGCGTCAAGGTCGTGGCGACCCTGGATGCCCCGGCCAAATAAGCAGGAGGCAGTATGCGCATCAACCTCGGGTTACTGGTACTGACGCTGGCCTCGGCCCCGGCCTGGGCTATTCAGCCCGGGCCATCATCGGCGCCACAACAAGGCACCGAACAATGGCTGCGACTGCAGAGCAGCGGCCAGGTTGCTTCGCGCAACCCGCAAGCGACCACGGCCATGGAGCATGAGGCGGCGATGCGCCGGTGGCTGGAAAGCTACACGCTGAAAATCCCGCAATGGTACCGGGACGATGACTCGGGCAAGATCGGCAAGTAGCCGTCAGTGGTTGCCCGCGCGGCGCCGGTCGGGGGGCTGCGCGGGCCCTAGTGCCAACGCCAGTTGCGTGCGATTGTGCATGTGGGTCAGGCGCAGTACCTGGCTGACGTAGAGTTTGACGGTGTTTTCAGTGATGCCCAGCTCGCAGGCGATCTGGTAGTTGGTCTGGCCCTTGCCCACCAGTTGCGCCACGGCCAACTGGCGCGGAGACAAGCGGTCGAAGGCGGCCGGCACCGCGACGGGCTCGGGGAAGGCGCTGGCGGGTGCCGGCCGTCGTGCCCGGTCCAGTTCGTGGTACAGCTCATCGATGGACTCGGCCAGGTACTGCAGTTTTTCGTTGAGGTGCCCCAGTTCCCGGTAGTGGGCCTGCTGCTCGGCGAGGTTGCGCTCATGGCGGTGCAGGCCGTCGAGCAGTTCGGCCAGGTCCAGGGGTTTCTGGTAATAGTCCACGAAGCCTTCGCGCAGGGCCTTGATCACGTCCTGCTTGTCGGCACGGCCGGTCATCATGATCGGCTCGAACGGGCGTTGTCGGCCGCCCCGGCGCTTGAGCTCACGGACCAGCTCGATGCCGTCCATCTGCGGCATGTGCAAATCGCACAGCACCAGGCCAATGCCGGCATGCTGGTCGAAACACTCCAGCGCCTGCCAGCTGGTGAGCGCCGGTACACATTCGTAGCCGTTGCCCTGGAGGAATTCGCAGAGTTCTTCGACGGTGGCTGGCTGGTCGTCAACCACCAGCACCTTCACGGATGAGACGGGCATGTTCACGCGCAACTCCCTGCTGACAACCTGCTGAAGGTTGTGTCCCTGGCGGTCGCTGATGGCCCCGCGCCTGTATCTGAAAGTAGCCCTACTTTGTGACTATGTACATAGAGGGAGTGACGGCCCCGATCAGTGGATCCAGACTAGTGAAGCCAGGAAGCCGACCAGCAGGAAGGGCACGAACGGCGGCTTGGTGGCCGGATCCGGCTCAAGGTTGTGCAGGCGTTTGCGCAGCTTGATGCTCAGGCGTTTCCACAGCCTGGGCCCCAGCCACGCCCAGGCGATCATGACCACCCCGGCGCCGATGAACGTTGCCAGCACATGGGCACGGTCGCTGGCCAGGGCCAGGGCCCACAACAGCTTCACGTCGCCGGCGCCCAGGCGCCCGGTCATGTAGCCCGGCAGCGTCAGCACCATGGCCACCGCCAGCGCCAGGCCGGCTTCCTCGACGGTGCCGCCCAGCCAGCTGTGGCCGCTCAGGAACAGGAAGAAAAGCGCAAACAGGGCTCCGCCCAAGGTCAGTCCATTGGCAACCTGCCGCTGGCGGATGTCCTGTTCGGCGCAGAGGGTGAACCAGATCAGGAGTACTAGGCTTGGCATCCGGTAAAAAACGTCCCTTTTCGTCGAATGATTCTATGCTCTAACACAGGCGTACTGTCAGGGTAGACGCGATCATGCAAGCAGGCCTCCCCCATAAGCAAAAAGGTGCAGCGGCGATCGAATTCGCTCTGGTGTTCATGATCTTTTTCGCCGCGTTCTACGCGGTGGTGGCCTACAGCTTGCCGTTGCTGATGATGCAGAGCTTCAACGAAGCCAGCGCCGAAGCCATCCGCCAGACCGTGGCTATCGACCCGACCACGGCAGGTACCGGTTACACCGCGCAGGTGAAGTCCACCGCTGTCACGGCGGTGACCACCGTGGTGAACAAGTGGCTGCCCACGGCCCTCAACTTCTCCTCCAGCAACGTCAGCGTCACCTACGCTGGCGCGGGCAACCTGCTGACGGTGACCATCAGCTACCCCAGCAGCAACCTCAACACCATCATGCCCTTCCTGACCTTGCCCGGCATCGGCCAAGTGCCTAACTTGCCCACCAATCTGACGGCCACGTCGAGCATGATGCTTTGAGCGCCGGCGACAAGTTATTCGGCCGCTGGCGCGCCCAACCCGCGGTAACGTTGCCGGTGCCGCTGGAGGTCGCCGCGCAAGTCACCAGCGGCCTGCAGGTGCTGCTCGACGGCCAGGGCCAGGTGCTGCGCCTGAGCGGCCCGCTGCGCCACCAACTGGCAGCCGCGGCGGACCGGCGCCTGGCCAGTTACCTGCAGCCCGATAGCCGCCTGGTGATCGAAGGTGAGCCGGCCGAGTGGCAGGGCCAGACCCTGGACCTGCAGTTCAAAGGTACCCAGGGCACCGTGCATACCCGCGGTTGGGTGCAGCATCAGGCCGATGGCTGGGTGCTGCAGGTGTTCGATGTGGGCGACCTGCTGGCCGAGCGCGGCCAGCAACAGGACCACGGGCAGTCCCGGCGCCTGCTGGCCGAGATAGGCGAGCGCCTGCGCCTCAGCAGCCTGGAACGCCTGGACGAAGTCATCGCCGAACAACTGCACAGCGTGGCCACCTACCTGCAATTGCCCGGCGCTGCCCTGCTCTTGCATGACCACGAGCGCGCGCAATGGCGGCTGCATGCCGATTGGCTGCGCCCGGGCGAACTGGCCCTATGGCCGGCCGAGGCGCGGCTCAGCCGTGGCCTGCAGGGGCTGGACAGCCACACGGTGCTGGACACCGAACTGCTGGCACCCGCCCCTGCCTGCCTGGTGCCGTACCGGGAGAACCAGGGCGTCGCGGCCTGGCTGTTATGTGCACTGCCGCCCAGTGGCCAGTCGGCCTTGGTTCGCGAGCAAGGCCCGAGCCTGTTCGCGGCGTTGGCCGGCCCGGTGCTGGCACGCCTGGCCGAGCGCGGCCACCGCCACGAGCTTGAGCGCCTGGAAACCTTGCAAGGCTTGATGGGCACCGGTTGGTGGGAGTTCTTCCCGGAGCGTGACGCCCTGCACCTGGCCCCTGGCCTCGCCGAGGCCTTGCGGGCGCCGCAGCAACTGGCGCTAGAGGACTGGCTGGCGCTGATCCACCCCGCCGACCGCGCCGAATTGCAGAGCCGCCTGCGCGATGTGCAACGCGGCCATGAGCTGATGCTCAGCGTGCGCCTGCACAACGTCGAGCCCCCGGCCTGGTTTCGTATTCAAGGCCGGGTGCTGGAGGGCGACCGCATTCGCCGGGTAGTAGGCATGATGCTGGACATCAGCGACATCAAGAACCAGCAACAGCAGGCGGCCGCCGCCCACAAACGGCTGGACAACGTGATCGCCAGTTCGCCCGCGGTGATCTACGTGCAGCGCTATGCCGAGGGCGCCTTGCAACCGTCGTTCTTCAGCGACAGCCTGCGGCCGCTGTTGGGCTGGACCCTGGAAGACTGCCAGGATGGCGAACTGGCCCAGTGGGTACACCCCGATGACCGCGACGGTTATTTCCAGCGCACCCGCCAGTTGCTGCGCGAAGGCGCGGTGCGTAGCCGCTACCGCATGCGTGACCGCCAGGGCAATTACCACTGGCTACTGGACGAAGCCCGCCTGTTGCGCGATGACCTGGGCATGCCGGTGGAAGCCGTGGGCCTGTGGCTGGACATCACCGAAGCGACCGTGGCCTCCGAGCGGGTGCGCCAGAGCGAAGAGCGCTACCGCATTCTGGTCGAAGACTCGCCGGCCATGATCTGCCGCTACCGCCCGGACCTGACCCTGACCTTCGGCAACCAGCCGTTGGCGCGCTACCTGGAGTGCAGCACCGAGCAACTGCCCGGCATCAACCTGGGCAACTGGCTGTCCAGCGAACAGCGCGAGGCTTTCCTCCAGCGCCTGGCAGGCCTGACGCCGCAGGCGCCGGTCAGTTCGGCCGAGATCAGCCTGCAATTGCCCGGCCGTGAGCATGCCTGGTGGGTGTGGTCGGACCGTGGCGTGTTCGATGAGCGCGGCCAGTTGATCGAGGTGCAGGCCGTGGGCCGCGACAACACCGAAGTGCGGCGGACCCAGCAGCAACTGACCCAGAGCGCGAAAATGGCCACCCTCGGCGAAATGGCCACGGGCCTGGCCCACGAGATCAACCAGCCGCTCAACGTGATGCGCATGGCCATCGTCAACGTGCTCAAGCGCTTGAGCAATGGCGACGTGCAGGTCGACTACCTGCAAGACAAGCTCAACCGCATCGATGCCCAGGTACAACGTGCTGCCCGGGTCGTGGACCACATGCGGGTGTTCGGCCGGCGCTCGGAGATCGAGATGCAGTTGTTCAACCCGAAACAGGCGGTGGAAGGCACCTTGTCGCTGCTCAGCGAGGGCATGAAGGGCAAGGGCGTGCAGCTGCGGGTACCGGAGATCGCCCTGGAAGTTGAAGTGCGCGGGCACGTGGACCAATTGGAGCAGGTGCTGATCAACCTGATGGTCAATGCCCGTGATGCGCTGCTGTCCAAGCGTGAAGGCAACCGCGACTTCGAGCCCTGGATCGAGACCACCGCCGAGGCGGACGACGAGCGCGTGCGCTTGTACGTGCAGGACAACGGCGGGGGTATCCCACCACGCTTGCTGGAGAAAATCTTCGAGCCGTTTTTCACCACAAAGCCGGTGGGGGTGGGCACCGGGCTGGGGTTGTCGGTGAGCTATGGCATCATTGAAAACATGGGGGGGCGGTTGAGTGTCAGCAACACCGAGGAGGGGGCTCGGTTTTGTATCGAACTGCCCATCGCCAGGGCTGATTAAGGTGTGGTCCGCATCCCGAGCTTCGCCCGGTTCCACACGGTAGTGCGACTGGCCAGGTGGGACCGGCGAAGCTCGGGAAGCGGACCCCGCAAACCTCAGATCAAAGCACCAGCTGCGCCCTGCCGCTTTGACACGTCAGGTTCGCCCCCACGGTGACGTTGGCCAGATCAATTCCGAGCAACGACAACAGGCTGTTGAGCAAGGGGTCCACCAGCGAGCTGAGCAGGGAAACGATCGGCGCCAGTACCAACCCGACGACCGTGTTCACCAGTCCGCTGACCAGTGAAGTCAGCGCACTGAGCAAGTTGGGCGTGGTCGCCGCGTAGGAAATCAGGCTGATCCCGTTCAAGGTGCTGTTGAGGCTGTTGACCACGTTGGTGGATGAAAAGGTGTAGTTCTGAGAGGCCAACCCAACGTTCGGCGGGTTGTTGTAGGTGTGGGTCTGAGAGCTGCCCGCCACGCTGCTGTTGACGGCCAGCCCCAGGCCCCCACCGCCATATGCGGTGCGGGTGCCGCAATTGAGCCCCAGTGCGCCGCACTGGGTGGTACCCACATCGAGCACGTTGAAGGGCGAGCTGGCGGTGGGGGTGGCGGACGAGAAAAAGCTGCTTGAATTGATAGTGCCGATCACCACCGTGGCAGCCGAGGTGTTGGCTGCCACGGTCAGGCTTTTCTGCGAAACAGCGCAGCTGTAGTCCGTTACCCAACTGCTGGCGCCCCCTGCATCGATGCCCACCCCCAGGTTTGCCCCGTCGGGCAGCAGTCTGACGTCCGTCAGTGTACAACCCAGCAGGCACAGCACTGGTTTGAGCAGTGTGTTCAATGCCGACCCGAGCCCGTTGACCGTGTTGGTCAACGCGCTCACGGCGCTCAACTGCACCGACAACAGGATGCGCACCTGCGCCGTGCGCACATAAATGCGCCCGGTGCTGGTCGCATCCTTGGCGTACTGCGGATTACCCACAGCGGAAAACTGCGGTGGCTCGATGATGCGGATCTGCGTACTTAACCCGGCCAGCCCCGGCACGCTGAGATTGGTGCCGAGGTTGATGGCGTTGCTGCCCCCTGCGGCCTCGATGATGCTCTGCACCAGGGTCAGCAGTTGCAACGTGCCGTTCAACCCTGCCGTGGCAGACCCCGTGGTGGTCTGCAGCAGCGAGCCCAACTGCAGGGTGGTGGCATTGCCCAGCGCCGAAATCTGCCCCAGGGCAGTAGTCACGTCCACCCCGACGCCGCTTTGCGAGGCCAGGGTGGCCGCTGCCTGCACCAGGGTGGTCACGCTCAGGTTGGTATTGAGCAGCGTGTCATAGTCGCCCACGGTGAGCCCGGCAGTGATCGCCGCCTGGTTCAGGTAACCGAGCAGGTTGACGTCAGTGTTGAGTAGCCCGTTGTACTGGGCCGCGCTGAGGTTCAGGCTGCCGCCCAGCAACCCCCCCAGCAGGCTGTTGAGCAGGGCCGATTGCGAACTGTCGACGGTGGCCAGTGCGCTGCGGATGTTCAGTTGTGCCAGCGGGTTGCCGACATAGCCGGCGGTGGCCGTGGCATGCAGCGTCGTGGTGCTGCTGAAGGTGCCACCGGAGAACAATGACCACAGGGCATTGGCGAAACTGCTGCTCACGCTCTCGCTGGCGACCACCTGAATGGCCTGGGTGGCGCTGGGGTTGGCGGTGAAGGCGCGCAGGTTGTTGCTGCCCGTGGCCAGGGTGCCGCAGGTGACCGTCAAGGTGTTCCCTGTGCCTACCACATAACCGTTGCGAGCTGCGCTGGCCGTGGCTTGGGTGAGGGCACTGACCCCGGTGCCACTGCACACGGCGTTCAGGTTGGAGGCTTCCAGTGCCGCGGTATCGACCACGCGTTGCAACTGGCGCTTGTTCAGGTAAAGCCGCCCACTGTCGATCACCAGCAGCATGAACAACAGCGCCATGCCCAGGGTGATGGCCGCCATCAGGCCGATAACCCCCTGTTGCCGGTGCGGAAAAACAAAGCGCGGGGCCATCTAGCACTCCTTGCCACACTGTCACATCCAGTGAATAGCATTGAGCGTAGCAGTTCGAAGCGGCGACGCCCTGCGCTATTTAGGCGGGTAGTTGGCCAGCACCTTGGTCACGGTTTTCTGGATCGCGGCACTACGCTCGGCAGGGCTGGGCGGGTAGTTGTTCATGATCTGCTCGGAGCTGCCGCGCCATACCAGCTTGCCATCGTGGCCATCGAGCAGGTCTACCTGAATGGTCGCGACCTTGTAGTCCACGCTGCGGGTCTCGTTGTACATCGGCCCACCCCAGTAGCCGCCCCAATAGCCACCCCAACCGCCACCATAGTTGGTGGTGATCTGTTGCTGCCTGTTTTCCACGATCAGGTAGGTTTGCACGCTCAGGTCACCCCGGGCCCCGGCCGGCGCGGGGCGCAGGCCGCGCTGGTCCAGCTCGCTGGCCACGGCTTCGCGGATGCGCTGCTCGGTCAGGTCGCTCTTGATGCGCGGGTCATCAGGGCGATACTGCAGCGCTGGGTCTTTCCAGCTCCAGCTGCGGTAAGCGGCGAAATCGCGGCTGGCGTCGAAGTCGCGGTTCACCTGGTTGCTTTCACAGGCGCTGAGCAGCAGCGCGACCACGGACAGTACTGCAAGACGGCGGAACATGATGAGGTACTCCAGTTGCCTAGGCTCTGTATGAAAGACGTTCCAGGTCGGCCAAGCGGCGTTGAACCTTCGTTGGCGTACATTTCATACCGACTCTAGCTCGGTGGGTAGGCCGTCAGGGCCTTGTTCACGGCGCTGCGCAGTGCATCGCCGCGTTGACTGCTGCTTCCCTGGCCGTCGGTTTCCGCGCTGGTGGTCCAGATGGGCTGGCCGGTGTTGCCATCGAACAGGGTAATCCTTACCACCATGACCTGCACTTCATAGGTGCGTACTACTGGAGGATAGCCTCCGTAAGGGCCATAGGGGCCGTAGCCATAACCCGGGCCGTAGTCCTCCTGGACCTGACGCAGGCGTTTTTCCAGGCGCACGTCGGTGCTCACCAGCAAGTCCGCCGGGCCGTTGCGCGCAGGGCGCAGGCCGCGTTGGTCGAGGCCTTCGCTCACGGCTTCGGCGATCTGGTCGGATTCGGCCACGGGGCTGCCGGGGGGCAGCTGGTGGTTGAACCATGTCCAACTGCGGTAACTGGCGAAGTCCCGCGGCGTGGCCGGGTACGCACTGCGGTCGAAGGTCTGCGCCGCCTGGGCCGGGGCCGGCGGCAGCGGGTTCGAGCTGGCGGTGTAGGGGTTGGGCGACTCGCAAGCCGCCAGGGCCAGGCACATCAGGCTTAAAGCTGTTCGGCGGTACATGGTGATCTCCACTGCGTCAGAGGGGACGGCAGATCCAGTGCAGGTAGCGGCCCAAGCCCGCGTAGGCCGGGTGGCGGCGGTGGGCCAGCTCCATTTCCAGCAGGTCCTCCAGCGCGGCCTTCTTCTGAAAGTCGACTGGCATGTAGTCGTGAAATACCCGTACACCGCTTCTGCTTTCGACCTGCCAGTGGCCGTCGAGTTGCGCTTGCAGTTCGCGCGGGTCCAGGGGTTTCTGCGGCGTCAGGCTCTGTTTTTCACCGGCCAGCTCGTTGCTGCGCAATTTGCGGAAATGACCCTTGAGCAGGTTGCGGTACACCAGCGCGTCGCGGTTGTAGAACGCCAGCGACAGCCACCCGCCGGGGGCGACCAGGCGCTGCAGCACGGGGAGGATGGTGAAGGGCTCGGCCAGCCATTCCAGCACGGCATGGCAGACCACCAGGTCGTAAGTCTCGGTCAACAGGCCCGGCAAGTCTTGCCAGGGTGCCTGGATGAACGTGGCGTCCAGGCCTGCCTCGGCAAAGCGCTGGCGTGAGCCTTCGAGCATCGGCGCGGCGGGTTCGGTCACGGTCACCTGGTGGCCCTGCTGCGCCAGCCATAGCGACATGTGGCCCAGGCCGGCACCGATGTCCAGCACGCGCAGGGGCCGTTGCGGCAGGGCTTCGGTCAGGTCGGCCTGCAGCACGGCCAGGCGGATGGCGCCCTTGGCCCCGCCGTAGATCTTCTCGGCGAAGCGGGTCGCCAGCTCATCGAAGTGGCGGTCGCTCATTTGGCGAACCGCCGTTCGCTGTCGGCCAGCTTGGCGCGCACCACGGCGTCCATGTCCAGCCCCAGTTCGCTGCACAAAAGCAACAGATAAAGGACGATGTCGCCCACTTCCTGGCCGGCATGGTCCAGCTGGTTAGCGGGGAGCTGGCGCGACTGGTCTTCGCTCAGCCATTGAAAAATTTCCACCAGCTCGGCCATTTCAACGCTGGCGGCCATGGCCAGGTTCTTGGGGCTGTGGAAACCACGCCAGTCATTGTTATCGCGGATGCGATGCAGGCGTTGGGTCAGTTCTTCGAGGTTCATGGGGCTCTCCTGTGCCTAAAGCTTGGGGCGCAGGGGCGCGGGGCGCAAGAGCCGCGATGATGAAAAACTGTATGGTGGCTGAAGCACAATCCAATCAGGTTAATCAGTGGGTCAACACGGCGGCCCAGGTGGAAGCCAACAACAGCACCGCCAACACCCGGTTCATGCGCTGCATCGCCTGCGGCGAACGCAACCAGCGCGCTGCACCTGTGCCCAGCACCGCCCAGCAGCCCATGCACGGCAACGACACCAGGAAAAACGCCAGCGCCAGCCAATGCACCGCCAGCCCCTGGGCACTGAACACGCTGACCACCGCCAACGCCATCATCCAGGTCTTGGGGTTGACCAGTTGCAGCCCGGCCGCACCGCCCAGCCCCAGGCGCCGGCCTGGATCGGCCTCGATGGCATGCCCCGGCGCGGCCCAGATCTTCCACGCCAGCCAGGTCAGCCAGGTCAGGCCCGCGACGGTCATGGCCAGTTGCACACCCGGCAGGGTCATCAGGGTGCGACCCAGCCCGGTACCGACGGCCAGCACGATCAGCGCCGCAGCGGCGCAGGCACCGAAAATAACCGGCAGCACCGCGCGCAGGCCGAAACGCGCACTGTTGCTCAGCACCAGCAGGTTGGTGGGGCCGGGGGTGATCGAGGCGACGAAGGCGAACAGCATGAAGGCGAGCATGGCAGGCTCCAGAAAGGGCAGGGCTGCCATGATCGACCTTGCGGCGTGTTCAGTCTGGAAGGTTTGAGCAGCGCTTGCGGTAAGCGGCCGGGGTCAGGCCATAGGCACGCATGAACCAGCGGCCCAGGTGGCTCTGGTCGGCGAAGCCCAGGTCGGTGGCCACATCCGCCACACGTGCGCCACCGGCCAGCAGGCGACGGGCGCGGGCCAGGCGCAGTTGCACCAGATAGGCATGGGGCGGCAGGCCGAATGCGGCCTTGAAGGCACGGGTCAGGCGGAAACGATCGACGTTGCAGGCCAGCGCCAGTTCGTCCATGCCCAGGTCGCGGTGGCAGTGAGCGTGCAGGTAGTCGCGGGCGCGCAGGGCCACCAATGGCAGGCGAGGGTCGGCATCCTGACGCTTGCGCCATTGCAGGTGGCTGGTCAGCCGTTCCACCAGGCCGTCCAGGGCGCTCTGGCGCACGATGCGCAGCTCTTGGCCGTGCAGCGCGCCAAAGGCGAACAACGCGGCATGGGCCAGGCGCGGGTCCTGGTTCAGGGTGTGGGCGAAGCTCAGTGCATGAGCCGCGGGTGCGTCCTCGAACAGGCCGGCCATCTCGCGTTCCAGCCAGTGCGGGTCCAGGTACAGCATGCGGTAGGTAAAGCCCGCCTCATCGGGGGCCTCGCCATCGTGGATCTCGCCGGGTTCGAGCAGGAATATCTTGCCAGGCGTGCTGTCATGCCGGGTGCGCCGGCAGTTGAAGCGTTGCACGCCCTGCTCGGTGACGCCCACCAGATAGCTGTCATGCCAATGCGGGTCGTAGGCATGGCCCTGGTAGAAATGCGCACGCAGGGTTTCGATACCGGTCTCGCGGTCCTGGGCCAGGTCGATCCAATTGGAAGGGTTCATGGCCCAAGCTTATCGCGCGCGCGCCGGGGGCTGTCTAGAAGCTTTGTGCAGTCAGGCGACCGGTGACCACTGGCCCGCCATGTGCGACAGCTCGCCTTTGCCTTTGAGCTCGAATTGGCCGCTGGAGCCACCAGCGCTGGCCCACAGCACCACCTCACTGGGCAGGCGCACGGGTTTGCGAAACTGCACCTGAAGCTCGATGTTGGCGGCCGGGAGTTGCTCGCGCAGCGCCGCCAGGGCTCGGGCCAGGCTGAACATGCCGTGGGCGATGGCGGCAGGGAAGCCGAACAGCCTGGCGCTGACGGCGCTGAGGTGAATGGGGTTGTAGTCGCCGGACACCTTGGCGTATTTGCGCCCGCAATCGCTACCGGCGTACCAACGGGCCTGTTCGATCATCGGTGCCGCGCCAGCCTGTACCTCGGTGGCGACCGCGCCGTCCAGGTGCACGCCTTTGCACAGCATCACGCTGTCCTCTTCCCACAGCGGGCCCAGCGTGTCTTCGATGCGGGTCACCAGGCTGAACGTCACGCCTTTCTCATGGGGTCGCAGGTTTTCCACATGCACGCTGGCATGGACCCGGCTCAAGCCACCCAAGGGCCGCAACACGCGGATGCGGTTGCTCAGGTGCACCAGGCCCAACAACGGAAAGGGGAAGTCGTGGTCAGTGAGCAATTGCATCTGCAGGGCGAAGGCCATTACATGGGGATACGTCAGGGGCAACAGACTGCCGCCGCCCAGGCCGCATACCTCGCGGTAGTCGGCCAGGCGCTGGTTGTCCACCGCCAGCCAGGCACGCAGGCCGGTATCGGGCAATTGCTTGCCGCTGACCTTGCGCAGCAGCGCCGCCTTTGTGTACAGCCCCGACAGCGGTGCGACGCGGTCCAGGTCATGCCATTGAATGGTCATCGTCAGGCCCCCACCACGCTTTGCCCGCACACACGCAGCACCTGGCCATTGACTGCGCCGCTACCGGGCTGGGCCAGCCACGCCACTGCCTCGGCGACATCCTGGGGCTGGCCGCCCTGGCCCAGGGCGTTCATGCGCCGCCCGGCTTCGCGCAGGGCGAAGGGCATCTGCGCCGTCATGTGGGTTTCAATGAAGCCGGGGGCCACGGCGTTGATGCTCGCGCCGCGCTCGGCCAGTTTCGGCCCGAATGCCTGGGCCAGGCCGATCAGGCCGGCCTTGCTGGCGGCATAATTGGTTTGCCCGCGGTTACCGGCGATACCGCTGGTGGACGACAGCAACACCACCCGCCCGTTGTCGCGCAGCGTGCCGCTGTCGAACAGCGCCTGGGTCAGGCGGTGCGGGGCGTTGAGGTTGACCGCCAGTACCGAATCCCAGTATTCCGGGGTCATGTTGACCAGGGTCTTGTCGCGGGTGATGCCGGCGTTGTGCACCACCACGTCGATACCTTCTGGCAGAGCTTCAATCAGTTGCTGCGCGGCATCGGTGGCGCAGATATCCAGGTCAATGGTGCGGCCACCCAGGCGTGCCGCCAGGGCATCGAGGTCTGCCTTGGCCTGGGGCACGTCCAGCAGGAACACCTCGGCGCCGTCACGGGCCAGGGTTTCAGCGATGGCGGCGCCGATACCGCGGGCGGCACCGGTGACCAGGGCTTTCTTGCCGGCCAGGGGCCGGGTCCAGTCGTTGACCTGCACGGCACAAGGCCCCAGGCGTACGACCTGGCCGTCCACATAGGCGCTTTTTGGCGACAGGAAGAAACGCAGGGCGCCTTCCAGTTCAGCCTCTGCACCTTGTTCCAGTTGCAACAGTTGCAGGACACCGCCGCCGCGCAGTTCCTTGGCCAGTGAACGGCTGAACCCTTCAACCGCCTTCTGCGCGATGTGCGCGTCAGGTGCCAGGCCGTCGGGCACGCGGCCCAGAATCAGCAGGTGGGCGCTGGTGTCGAGGCTTTTGATCAGTGGCTGGAAAAACTCGCGCAGTTGCTTGAGCTGTTCGGTGTCGCTGATATGGCTGGCGTCGTACACCACGGCCTTGATCTTCGGCCCCAGCCCCGGTGTCCAGGCGCTCAGGGTCGAGCCTTCGGTGGCGAAGGCGAAGGCGCTGTCGGTCAGGCGCGGGGCCAGTTCGGCCACCTGCTGGGCGAGCGGCCCGCCGCCCACCAGCAGCGCACCCTCCACCGGGCGCAGGCGTCCGGCCTGCCAGCGTTCCAGCCGGGCCGGGGTCGGCAGGCCCACGGCGCCCGCCAGGCGGCGGCCGATGTCGGAATTGGCGAAGTCGATATAACGGTCGGACATGGAACGCTCTCCGGCAGGTTGAGTTCAAAGTGTGGACCATGTTTGCGCCTCAGTCGTTCGTTTGGCGGTTTTACGCCTAGGCTGTAAGCGCCTCTTCGCTCAGCCGCACAGGGAGTTTCACATGAATGCAGTGCGTCGGGTCGCCATCATTGGCGGCAACCGTATCCCCTTTTCCCGCGCCAATGGCCCTTATGCCAGGGCCAGTAACCAGGCCATGCTCACGGCCGCCCTGGAGGGCCTGATCGAGCGCTTCGGCCTGCACGGGTTGCGCATGGGCGAGGTAGCGGCCGGGGCGGTGCTGAAATTGTCCCGCGACTTCAACCTGACCCGCGAGTGCGTGCTGGGCTCGCGGCTTTCACCGCAGACACCGGCGTACGATGTCAGCCAGGCCTGTGGCACGGGGCTGGAAGCAGCATTGCTGGTGGCCAACAAGATCGCCCTGGGGCAGATCGAATGCGGTATTGCCGGTGGGGTGGACACCGCCTCCGATGCGCCCATCGCCGTCAGCGAAGGGATGCGCCAGATCCTGCTGCAGGCCAACCGCGCCAAGGGTACCGGGGACAAGGTCAAGGCCCTGCTGCAACTACGCCCGCACCACTTCAAACCGGAATTGCCACGCAACGGCGAGCCGCGCACGGGGCTGTCGATGGGCGAGCATTGCGAGCTGATGGCGCAGACCTGGCAGATCAACCGGGACGACCAGGACCTGCTGGCCCTGCACAGCCACCAGAACATGGCCCGTGCCTATACCGACGGTTGGCACGATGACCTGGTGACACCTTTCCTGGGCCTGACCCGCGACAACAACCTGCGGCCCGACCTGACCCTGGAAAAGCTCGCCAGCCTCAAACCGGTATTCGAACGCAGCGCCACAGGCACCCTGACAGCCGGCAACTCCACGCCGTTGACCGATGGCGCTTCGGTGGTGCTGTTGGCCAGCGAGCAATGGGCCCAAGCCCGCGGGCTGCCGATATTGGCCTACCTGCGCGATGGCGAGGCGGCGGCGGTAGACTTCGTCAAGGGCGACGAGGGCCTGCTGATGGCCCCGGCCTACGCGGTACCGCGCCTGCTGGCGCGCAACGGCCTGACCTTGCAGGACTTCGATTACTACGAGATTCACGAAGCGTTCGCGGCCCAGGTGCTGTGCACCTTGAAGGCCTGGGAAGACCCGGACTACTGCCGCACCCGCCTGGGCCTGGACGCCCCGTTGGGGGCCATCGACCGCAGCAAGTTGAACGTCAAGGGCAGTTCATTGGCGGCCGGCCATCCCTTTGCCGCCACCGGCGGGCGCATCCTGGCCAACCTGGCCAAATTGCTGGCCCAGACGGGTAGCGGCCGCGGGCTGATCTCCATCTGCGCCGCCGGTGGCCAGGGCGTGACCGCGATTATCGAGCGCTGACGGTTTCCTGCGCTTCGATCTCGGCCAGGGTCTGGGTCTTCTTGCGGTGCGAATAGCTTTCGGCGATCACCGAACAGACGATCAACTGCAGCGGATGGTAGATCATGATCGGCAGCAGGATCAGGCCCAGGCCGGGGTTGGCGCCGAAAATCAGCGCTGCCATGGGCGCCCCGGCCGCCAGGGATTTCTTGGTGGCGCAGAACACCGCCGCCACTTCATCGGCGTGGTTGAAACGCAGGGCCTTGGCGGTGCGGGTAGTCAGCACCAGGATCACCGCCAGCAGGATCGCCGTGCCGACGAAAGCCGTGACCAGCACACTGTCACCCTGCTGCTGCCACATGCCCGACACCATCGAATTGCAGAACGCTGCGTACACCAGCAACAGAATCACCACTTTGTCGATGATGTTGGTGTAGCGCTTGTAGCGGGCGAAGAACTTACCCAGCAGCGGGCGCAGCAGTTGGCCCAGCACCAGGGGCAGCAACAGCATGGCGCACAGGTCGAGCAGGGTCTTGCCCAGGTCGATGCCGCCGCTACCGGTGCCGACTACCAGGCTCACCAGCCAGGGCGTGATGAAAATGCCCAGGACGCTGGACAGGCTGGCGTTGAGAATCGCCGCCGGCACATTGCCGAAGGCGCTGCCCGTGAGGGCGACCGACGAGGAAATGGTCGACGGCAGGGCGCACAGGTAGAAGAACCCCAGCATCAGCGTCGGCGACACGAAATGGCCGAACAGCTTGTCGCAAGCCAGCCAGATCAGCGGGAATACCACGAAGGTGAACACCTGCACCATGATGTGCAGGCGGGTGTTCTTCAGGCCGTGGCGAATCTGCTCGCCCGACAGGTTGATGCCGTGCATGAAGAACACCACGAACACCCCGGCGTTGATCACCACTTCGGCGTGCATCGAGCCACCGCTGGCGCCGAAGCGGGGGAAGAAATAGGCCAGCAAGGTGGCCAGGAACATGCCCAGCAGGAACCAGTCGGTGACCACGCGTTTAAGGTGTTTGAGAGCTTGCATAACAGGATCCTGCGAACGGATTTGTAATCATTGGTCACAGAGATTACCGTGAGCAATCCTCTGCCGTCTTGCGACATAAGGCCAACCGATGCCGACTAACGGACAAACCGGCCTGCCACGCCGAATTCCCGAACTCACCCGCCTGCCACGCCCCCTGTATGCCCGGGCCGAAAGCCTGAGCGCCGGCTCCTGGACCCCACCCCACGCCCATGACTGGGTGCAGTTTTCCTACGCGATCAGCGGTGTGCTGGGCGTGCACAGCGCCGAGGGCAGCTTCTTCGCGCCGCCCCAATGGGGCGTGTGGATACCTGCCGGCCTGGAACACGAAGTGGTGACCTCCATGCGCGCCGAAATGCGCAGCCTGTATGTGCGCCGCGAGGATTGCCCGTGGGCCTCGCCACGCTGCCGGGTGCTGGAAGTGACGCCGCTGGCGCGGGAGCTCATCAAGGGTTTTTGCCAATTGCCGGTGGAGTACCCCGAAGGCGACACCGCCGAGGCACGGCTGGTGCAGGTGCTGCTGGACCAACTCGCCAGCTTGCCGGAGGTAGGCTTCTCGTTGCCGTTGCCTCGGCACCCACGGTTGCTGGCCTTGTGCAATGAACTGATCGAGACCCCCGAGCTGGCCGTGACCCTCAGCGACTGGGCCAGCCGCATGGGTACCTCCGAGAAAACCCTGATGCGCCTGTTCCAGCGTGAAACCGGTTTGAGTTTTCGTGGCTGGCGCCAGCGTATGCGCTTGTTGTCTTCGCTGGATACGCTCGAGCAGGGGCACAGCGTGACCACGGCGGCGTTGTCCAGCGGTTATGACTCGACCTCGGCGTTCATCGCGGCGTTCAAAGGCTTGTTCGGTATTACCCCGGGTGAGTTGTTCCGCTAGCCAGCCCACGTGGACCGGGGTGTTTTCTCTTTTCCTACGGCGTAGTCACGCACTGTCCTTCGTGCAGCACAGCCCTATCAGGCAGCCACTACTGTCTGCGTCCTAATTCCATGCCCCTTCTTCCCTAGTAGCGTGTTCAAGCCAACAGCACCAACTAAGGAAGGTTGAACATGAACAAGCATTTTTCCCTCGCCATTCTGGCGACTACCGCGGTCATCGCCAGCCAGGCGGCACTGGCTGAATACCCGGGCGAGCGCGCCAGCCTGGCAGCCGCCAGTGCCGGTACCCAGGCCTGGTACGGCGAGCTTTCGGGCATCCGCGGGCGGTTCGACGAACTGCGCAACCAGGGTGGTCAGGAAGGCGTCTGGGTGCGAACCCTGAACAGCAAGTCACGGGTGTCGCCCGGCAGCGGTGCTGATTACACCCAGCGTCAAGGTGGCTTCACCCTGGGCGTGGACGCCAGCCTGAGCGAAGAAGCACGGGTGGGCCTGATGGGCGGTTACAGCCGGTCGAACCTCAGCATGAAAGGGCCCGACAGCGCTTACCTGTCCAGCTATTTTCTGGGCGCCTACGGCACCTGGATGAACCGGGAAGGCTACTACGTGGATGGCCTGGTCAAGGCCAACCAACTGCGCAATGACCTGTCGTCCCACTACGCCGGTCATCGAATCAAGGGGCAGTACCGCAACCTGGCGCTGGGCGCTTCGGTGGAAGGGGGCAAGGTCATTGGCCTGGATGACGGCTGGTACGTGAAACCGTTCGGGCAGATGTCAGCCGTGGCCCTGCAGGGCAAGGAGCATGAGCTGAACTACGGGTTGGGTGCCCATGCCGAAAACAGCCATTCCATGCTGGGCAAGGCTGGGCTGCAAGTGGGCCGTAACCTCATGACGGCAGACGGCGGCCTGATGCAGCCTTACGCCCGGTTGGCTTACGCGCGCGAATTCGCCGACACCAATGAAGTTCAGGTTCACGACCGGCTCTACCGCAATGACATGGCCGGTGGCCGTACCGAATACGGCGTTGGCCTGGTGGCCCAGGTGGCCGAGCGCGTGCAGTTGAACGCCGACATGGAGTACGCCAAGGGCAAGCGTGTCGAACAGCCGTACGGGCTGAACTTCGGCATGCGTTACGCCTTCTGACCCCGAGGCTCCCCAAATCTTGCCGCGTCGGCGGCTCAAGCGGTGCCCCAGACACTCCGTAGCGTTCCTGACGCGGCCAGGTCCGCTGCTACGCAACCTTGTAGCAGCGGACCCGGCCGCGTCGGCGGTACATGCGGTGCACCTTATACGGCGCGCCACCAGGGCGCATCAGGTCCTGAACCGCCGCACCAGTGCATCCAGCTCGTTGGACAGCCCCGCCAGGTCATGGGAATCGTTGCGCGCGGTATTGGCCAGTTCGGCCACCAGCTGCGCATCGCCATGGATCTGACTGATATGCCGGTTGATATCCTCGGCCACCTGATGCTGTTCCTCCGCCGCGGTAGCGATCTGCGTGTTCATGTCGCGAATCACGTCCACCGACTCGCGAATCTGCCCGAAGCTCGACCGCGCCTGGCCGATGCGTTCCACCGACTGCTGCGACACCTCAAGGCTGGCATGCATCTGCTGCGCCACCTGGCTGGTGCGCTGCGCCAGGGTGCCCAGCAGCCCATCGATTTCCGCCGTTGAGTCGGCGGTGCGCTTGGCCAGTGCCCGGACCTCGTCTGCCACCACCGCGAAGCCACGTCCCTGTTCGCCCGCCCTGGCGGCTTCGATGGCCGCGTTGAGCGCCAGCAGGTTGGTCTGCTCGGCGATGGAGCGAATGGTGCCCAGGATCGACTGGATATCGTTGCTGTCACGCTCCAGTTGCGCGATGGACTGGGCCGACTGCTCGATCTCCTGGCTCAGGCGGTCGACGCTGTTCACCGCCGCATCAATCTGTTGCTGGCCTTCGCGTGCCTGGCGCTGGCCGCTGTCAGCAGAGTCGGCGGCCTGGCTGCAAGACCGCGCCACCTCGTTGGCGGTGGCGACCATTTCATGGAACGCGGTGGAGACCATGTCCACGGCCTCGCGCTGGCGCCCCGCGGCGTCAGCCATGTTGGCCGAGACCTGGGTGGAGTTGGCGGAACTGGCGAGGATCTTCGCTGCCGCGCCGCCGATATGCTGTATCAGGCTGCGGATGGCCCCCAGGAACTGGTTGAACCAGTTGGCCAGTTGCGCGGTTTCGTCGTTGCCGCGAATGGTCAGGCTCTGTGTCAGGTCGCCCTCGCCCTGGGCAATGCCTTCCAGGCCACTGGCCACGCTGCGAATTGGCCGCACGATCAGGGTGGCGAAGCTGGCGCCCACCACGGCGAATATGACCGCCAGCACCGCGGCGATACCGCCAATCAGCCAGGTCAACTGGGTAGCCGAGCTCATCACTTCGCTCTGCTTGATCAGGCCGATGAAGGTCCAGCCCAGTTGCTCCGAGGGCCAGACGTTGGCCATGTAGCGTTCCCCATTGATCTGCACCTGCACCAGCCCCTTGCCGGCCTTGGCCAGTTGGGCATACCCCTCGCCAAGGTCACCCAGGGGTTTGAAGTTGTGTTCTGGCTGCTTGGGGTCCACCAGTACCGTGCCGTCGCGCTCCATCAGCATCAGGTAACCGCTTTCACCCAGCTTGATCTGCTTGACGATTTCGGTCAGGCCCTTGAGCGACACGTCGATGTTGACCACCCCACCCTGGCTGCCCAATTGGTTGGCCACGGCGCGCACGGTGCTCACCAGCACGGCGTCGTCGCCTGCCCAGTAATAGGCCGAGGTGCGCAGGGTTTTCCCGGGGTTGGCCATGGCGGTCTTGTACCAGGGGCGCTGGCGCGGGTCGTAGTTGGCCATTTTCGGGTCGCCAGGCCAGAAGGCATAGCCGCCGGCGCTGGTGCCGTACGACACGTAGGAATAGTTGGGGTGGCTGGCCGCCAGGCTGGCGAAGAAGTCGAACAATTGCTTGTCCTTCTCGCCCATGGGGACGTCGGGGGCGTTGGCACCCATGTAGTTCTTGATGCTGGCATCGGCGTCCTTGACCAACGGGTGCGAGGCCAGGAAATCGACGTTCTGGCTGATACCGTCGAAGAACAGCTGCATGGCGTTGGCCACCTGGCGGATCTCGCGGCTGCTGCCGTCGACGAACCCCGTGCGCGCATCGCTGCGCAGGTTGACGATGACCAGGGTAGCGACCACTACGATGGGCAGGCACGCGATCACCGCGAACGCCCAGGTCAGTTTCTGTTTGATGTTCATCCGCGCTCCACAAGCTTTTTTATTTATAAAAGGGGCAGTTCATCGAAAACAAAAAGGTGCAGCTCAGGCGTTATGGGTATCAGGGGCCTGTGGTGTCATTGTCGGCTGGTATACCAGAAAATTGAGCTGAATTTTCGAGGCGCCGCGGGTCAAACGCTTCAGCGGTCAAAACTGCTTACAGTGCCTGGCATTGCCTTTGCTCGGGAAAAGTCGGCATTGTGGCGTCACTGTGAGAGGATGGCCGCAGAACGAGTGCATTCCGCGTGTTTGGTAACAAAGGACCCACAATAAAAGCTGATGAAGACTCCAAAACGCATTGAACCCCTGATCGAAGACGGTCTGGTCGACGAGGTGCTGCGCCCACTCATGAGTGGTAAAGAGGCAGCGGTCTATGTGGTGCGCTGTGGCAAAGAGCTGCGCTGTGCCAAGGTCTACAAGGAGGCGAACAAACGAAGTTTTCGTCAGGCGGCCGAGTACCAGGAAGGCCGCAAGGTGCGTAACAGCCGCCAGGCCCGGGCCATGGCCAAAGGCTCCAAGTTTGGCCGCAAGGAAGCCGAAGAAGCCTGGCAGAACGCCGAAGTGGCGGCATTGTTCCGCCTGGCCAGTGCGGGCGTGAGGGTGCCCAAGCCGTTCGACTTCCTCGAAGGCGTGCTGCTGATGGAGTTGGTAGCCGACGAATACGGCGATGCGGCGCCACGGCTCAACGACGTGGAACTGGACCCGGAACAGGCGCGCGAGTACCACGAGTTCCTGATCCGCCAGATTGTGCTGATGCTCTGCACCGGCCTGGTGCATGGTGACCTGTCGGAGTTCAACGTGCTGCTGGGCCCTGACGGCCCGGTGATCATCGACCTGCCCCAGGCGGTGGATGCGGCGGGCAACAACCATGCGTTCAGCATGCTGGAGCGTGACGTGGGCAACATGGCCAGCTATTTCGGCCGTTTCGCCCCTGAGTTGCGCGACACCCGTTACGCCCGGGAAATGTGGGCCCTGTACGAGGAAGGCAAGCTGCACCCTGCCAGCGTGCTGACCGGACAATTCGCCGACGACGACACCGAGGCCGACGTCAACAGCGTCATCCGCGAGATTGAAGCCGCGCGCCTTGACGAAGCACGTCGCCAGGCAGCCCGCAAGGCCGATGACGCGCCCCCGGCCAAGGCCGAGGAACCGCCGCCGCCCTGGTTGCAATAAACAGGTAGAGCGCCCGGCCCCACAGGGGCGGGCGTGAACAGCGGTGGTTCATCAGTGACAGCAGCCGCCCGAGGCCAGGTCCGCGAGGATCGGGCAGTCGGGCCGGTCGTTTCCCTGGCAGTGCGACGCCAACGTCTGCAAGGTGTCGCGCAAGCCGGTCAGTTCGGCGATGCGCCGGTTCAAATCATCGATATGCCGGTGGGCCAGCGCCTTTACGTCAGCGCTCGCGCGCCCGCGGTCCTGCCACAGGGTCAACAACTGCGCCACTTCCTCCAGGGAAAACCCCAGGTCCCGTGAACGCTTGATGAACGCCAGGGTATGCAGGTCGTCATCCTGGTACAGGCGGTAGCCGCTGTCGGTGCGCAGGGCGGGTTTAAGCAGCCCGATGGACTCGTAGTAGCGGATCATCTTCGCGCTGAGGCCACTGTGCCGGGCCGCCTGGCCGATATTCATGTTCATGGGGTCATTCCTTCTCAGGCTTCCAGGTCTTGAGCAGCAAGGCGTTGCTGACCACGCTGACGCTGGACAGGGCCATGGCCGCGCCTGCCAGCACCGGGTTGAGCAGCCCGAAGGCGGCCAGCGGAATGCCGATCAGGTTGTACACGAAGGCCCAGAACAGGTTCTGGCGAATTTTCGCATAGGTGCGCCGGCTGATGTCCAGTGCCGCCGGCACCAGGCGCGGGTCGCCACGCATCAGGGTAATGCCAGCGGCCTGCATGGCCACGTCGGTGCCGCCGCCCATGGCAATGCCGATATCGGCGGCGGCCAGGGCCGGGGCATCGTTGATGCCGTCACCGACCATGGCCACCACACCGTCGGTCTTCAGGCGCATCACTGTGGCGGCCTTGTCGGCTGGCAGTACCTGGGCATGCACGTCAGTGATGCCCAGGGCGTCGGCCACCACCCGGGCGCTGCCCTGGTTGTCGCCGGTGAGCAGGTGGCTGCTGATATGGCGCGCCGCCAGTTGCGCCACCGCGACATCCGCGCCGGGCTTGAGGCTGTCACCAAAGGCCAGCAGGCCCAGCACGCGCGGCTGCGGGCCTTGCTCCAGCAGCCATGACAGGGTACGCCCTTCGGCTTCCCAGGCCTGGGCGTCGGCCAGCAGCACGCCGCCGTCCAGGCCCAGGTCGTGCAGCAGGCGTTGGTTGCCGAGGGCCAGCGAGTGGCCCTCTACGGTTCCGGTGATGCCACGCCCGCCCAAGGCCTGTACCTCCTGGGCGCTCTGCACGCTGATACCGCGTTGCTCGCAGGCCTGCAGCACGGCGTGGGCCAACGGGTGCTCGCTGCCGCGTTGCAGGCTGCCCGCCCTTTCCAGCACGCGGGTTTCGTCGCCGGCCATGGCCTTGAGGTGCACCAGTGTCGGGCTGCCTGAGGTCAGGGTGCCGGTCTTGTCGAACACCACGCGGGTCACGGCATGGGCGCGCTCCAGTGCGTCGGCGTCCTTGATCAGAATACCGTGTCGCGCCGCGGCGCCGGTACCCGCCATGATCGCGGCGGGCGTGGCCAGGCCCAGGGCGCAAGGGCAGGCGATCACCAGCACGGCCACGGCGTTGATGATGGCCGCTTCCAGCGGCGCGCCCTGTAGCCACCACCCGACCAGTGTTGCCAGCGCCACGACCAGTACCACGGGGACAAACACCTGGCTCACCCGGTCCACCAGTTTCTGGATTGGCGCCTTGGCGGCCTGAGCGTCTTCCACCAGGCGAATGATTTTCGCCAGCACGCTTTCGCCGCCCAGCGCCGTGGCCTCTACCACCAGGCGCCCCTCGCCGTTGATGGCACCGCCGATCACGCGGTCGCCTGCCTGTTTGGGCACTGGCAGGCTTTCGCCGCTGATCAGCGACTCATCGGCGTGGCTACGGCCTTCCAGCACATGGCCGTCGACGGCAAAGCGTTCGCCAGGGCGCACCACCACCTGGTCACCCAGGCGCAATTGACCGATGGCCACCTCGTGCTCAACGCCCTCGCGCAAACGCATCGCGCGTTCCGGGCGCAGTTGCTCCAGTGCGCGGATGGCCGTGGCCGTCTGGCGCTTTGCCCGGCTTTCCAGGTATTTGCCCAGCAGTACCAGGGCGATCACAACTGCCGAGGCCTCGAAATACAGGTGCGGCATGCTGCCGCTGGGGGCACGTGCCCATTCATACAGGCTCAAGCCGTAACCCGCGCTGGTACCCAGGGCCACCAGCAGGTCCATGTTGCCCGCCTTGGCGCGCACGGCCTTGAAAGCAGCCACGTAAAACCGGGCACCCAGAATGAATTGCACGGGGGTGGCCAGCGCCCATTGCAGCCAGGCTGGCAACATCCAGTCCAGCCCCAGGGGCTGCACCAGCATCGGCGCCACCAGCGGAAGGGCCAGCAGCAGGGCGGCGGCCAAGGCCAAGCGCTCGCGGTGCAGGGCCGGTGCCGGGTCGGCAGGCGGGGTGTCGGGAAGGCTGGCGTTGTAGCCGGCCCTTTCCACGGCGGCGATCAGGTGCGCCGGGTCCAGCGCTGCCGACAACTCAACGTGGGCACGCTCGCTGGCCAGGTTCACGCTGGCCTGCTTGACCCCGTCCACTTTGTTCAGGGCGCGCTCGACGCGGCCTGCGCAACTGGCGCAGGTCATGCCGCTGATGGGCAATTCGAGGGTAAGGGCGTTGGGCATGAAAGGTCCTCCTTGGCAGAGGACCTTAGAATCAACCTTGCCACCTTGGCAAGGTCAAGCGCCGTTCAGTACTGGTCTGGCGGCGCTAGCTTGAGGTACATGCCATTGGGGCCATTGGCAATGCGGTATTTCTGCACCTGCCCGGCATGCAATTCGATGGCCGTGGCGTTGGGGGCGGGCAGGCCGGGCGCGCAGCCAGGAGCCTGTCCCGGCTCCTGCATCAGCCGCACCACGACTTTGCCAGGGGGCAGGTTGAAGGACACTTCCTGCTCCTGGAACAGCCGACCTACCTTGTTGTCGCCGATATAGATGCCCAGCTCACACGGGGTGCCGACTTCCAGGCGCTCCCGGGAAACGATCAGCACGCTGTAGTCTTGAATGCTCTCGGCCTGGGCCCAGAGTGACAGGGTGGTCAAACCCAGAATGCCCATCAGGCGGAAAAGGGACCGGCGCATGGCGCGTTGCTCCTGCTGTGTGGATCGTCGATGCCCCAGCTTGGCGGACCCGGGCGCTAATTTCCAGCCCGGCAGGAAACCGTAGAACTTGACCTTGTCATGATGGCAAGGTTGAAGCTAATCCCCTCATCTCGTTTCAGGAGGCACCAGCATGCAAGAGTTCAACGTTCAAGGCATGACCTGCGGGCACTGCGTCAGGGCCGTCACCCATGCGGTGCAGGCCCTGGACCCTGGTGCCGTGGTGGAGGTCGACCTGGCCGCTGCCAAGGTCCGTGTGCAAAGCCAGCAACCGGCCGCCGCCATCGCCGCGGCCATCAAGGAAGAGGGCTACGGCGTGAGCTGAGCGGCATAGGGTCGCGGTTTTCGCGTTGGGGGTCCGGAGCGGTTAAACTACAACGTTGCCCTTCAGGCCGTACTGGACCCCCGATGAACTTCAGAACCATCCTCATTCTCGGCGCGCTCAGCGCGTTTGGCCCCCTGGCCATCGACTTCTACCTGCCGGGCTTCCCGGCCATGGCGAAGGCGTTCGGCACCGACGAGCAGCACATTCAGCTGACCTTGGCGGCCTATTTCCTTGGGCTGTCCATCGGGCAGTTGGCGTATGGCCCGATCGCCGACCGTTTTGGCCGTCGCGTGCCGTTGCTGTCCGGGGTTGCGCTTTTCACGCTGGCCTCCCTGGCCTGTGCCTTCGCCCCCAACCTGGAAGCGCTGATCGTCGCGCGCTTCGTTCAAGCCCTGGGCGGCTGCGCCGGCATGGTGCTGTCGCGGGCTATCGTCAGCGACAAATGCGACGCCGTGGGTTCGGCCAAGGTCTTCTCGCAATTGATGCTGGTGATGGGCCTGGCGCCCATCCTGGCGCCAATGCTGGGCGGCCTGCTGGTGAACACCTGGGGCTGGCAGTGGATCTTCGGCCTGTTGACGCTGTTCAGCGCCTTGTGCGGCGCGGCGGTATTTCTCGGACTGCCGGAAAGCATGCCGGCGCATCACCCGCGCCAGCCCCTGAGCGGCGCGCTGGGCCAATACGTGCGCTTGTTCAAAGACCCGATGTTCCTGGGCAACGCCCTGACCGGTGGCATCGCCATGGCCGGCATGTTCGCCTACGTGGCGGGTTCGCCGTTTGTGTTCATCAAATTGTACGGGGTGCCGGCCGAGCACTACGGCTGGCTGTTCGGCAGCAACGCCGCGGGCTTCATCCTGGTGGCCCAGGTGAATGCGCGCATGCTGGCCAAGCGCGGCCCGGTTTACCTGCTGACGCGGGCGGTATGGGTGTACCTGGCGGCGGCCTTGTGCCTGCTGGCGGTCAGCGCGATGCACCCCGCTGCGCTATGGCCATTGCTGCTGCCACTGTTCATCTGTATCGCCAGCCTCGGCTGCATCATTCCCAACGCGTCGGCTTGCGCCATGAATGGCCAGGGCGCGCGCGCTGGCAGCGCCTCGGCGCTGTTGGGTTGCCTGCAGTTCAGCGTGGCGGCCGGCTCCGCATCCCTGGTCGGCGCGCTCTACGACGGCAGCGCCGTTCCGATGGCACTGGTGATCAGCGGCTGTGGCCTGCTGGCCGTGGTGTTGTCACAGGTGACGCAGTGGGTACGACGTTCGCGCCAGGCTCACTGAGCCACGCGCTGTTGGCGGTAGGGTAGCCGGTGCGGTGCGGCGAGGCGCGATTCCAGGGTCTGGATGAACGCCCGGGCTTCGGCCTCGCTGCGAAAGGTCACCACATGCTGGTCCAGGCGTACTTGCCAGTGGCTGCCATGTTCCCTGGCGAGTTCCGTAAGCACTATCTTCATGGCTGATTCCTCCGGGGTCAGAGGCCTCAAGTGTAGCGCTGCCCACCGAACCCGGGTTGACCCATGGCAACCTTTGGTCTGACGGTCATGCTGGCGCATCACCGTCGGTCAGGTTCAGAACCCTTCCAGCACGATCTTGCCACGGGCCTTGCCGCTTTCCAGCAGGGCGTGGGCGCGCTTCAGGTTGGCCGCGTCGATACGGCCGAAGTGCTCGCCCACGGTGGTGCGCAAGGTACCGGCGTCGACCAGGCCGGCCACGCGGTCAAGCAAGTGGTGCTGTTCGATCATGTCGGGCGTCTCGAACAGCGAGCGGGTGTACATGAACTCCCAGTGCAACGACAGGCTTTTGCGCTTGAGCAAGCTCACGTCGAGGCTCTTGGGGTCGTCGATCAGCGCCAGGCGGCCCTGGGGTGCCAACGCTTCCACCAGCTCAGCCAGGTGCTGGTCGGTCTGGGTCAGGCTTGCCACATGGGTGACCGGCCCCAGGCCCAGGCGCTTGAGTTCGGCGCTCAACGGTTGGCTGTGGTCGATGACGTGGTGGGCGCCGAGGTCGCGCACCCATTGCTGGGTTTGCGGCCGCGAGGCGGTGCCGATCACGGTCAGGCCAGTGAGCTGGCGCGCCAGTTGCGTCAGGATAGACCCCACGCCGCCAGCGGCACCCACGATCAGCAGGCTCTGGCCTTCGCTGGCGCTGCCCTCGGCCACCTGCAGGCGTTCGAACAGCAATTCCCAGGCGGTGATGGCCGTGAGTGGCAACGCGGCCGCGTCGGCGAAGCCGAGGCTGGCGGGCATGCGCCCAACGATGCGCTCGTCCACCACATGCAGTTCGCTGTTGCCCCCGGCGCGGGCGATGGAGCCGGCGTAATACACGCGGTCACCGGGTTTGAACAGGCTGACCTGGGCTCCCACGGCTTGCACGACCCCGGCCACGTCCCAGCCCAGCACTTTGGCCGCGCCCTGTTCCGGCGCAGCGTTCTGCCGCACTTTGGTGTCCACGGGGTTCACCGAGATGGCCTTGACCTCCACGAGCAGGTCACGGGGGCCGGGTTGCGGGGCGGGCAGGTCAACGTCCTGCAACGCGGCGGGGTCGTTGATAGGCAGGCAGGCGTAGTAGGCAATGGCTTTCATGTGTGGCTCCGGAAAGGCGTGAAAACTGTGCGCCCATGATTGGCTATTTCCAGACAAGGTAAAACCCGCTAAAACCCCAATCTCTTTCAATATTTTTTTGATAATGATCATGCTTCGATTTGATGACTTGCAACTCTTCGTGCGTGCCGCCGACCTCGGCAGCCTCTCGGCCGCGGCTCGGGGCATGGACCTGTCGCCCGCGGTCGCCAGCGCGGCGCTCAAGCGTATCGAGGCGCAGTTGGGCGCCCGCCTGCTGGCGCGTTCCACGCGCAGCCTGCGCCTGACCGCCGAAGGCGAGGGCTTTCTGGAGTACGCACGCACCGCCTTGGCCAGCCTGGAAGAAGGCCGCCAGGTGCTGGCGCGCGGCCAGGAACAGCCAGGCGGCCTCATTCAACTGTCGGCACCCTCCGATTTTGGCCGCAACGTGCTGCTGCCTTGGCTGGATGATCTGCAGCAGCGATACCCGGACTTGTCGGTGCGCCTGCTGCTGGGGGACCGAATCGCCGATCTGTTCCGCCAGCCCGTGGACCTTGCCTTGCGTTACGGCGAGCCCGAGGACTCCAGCCTGGTGGCACTGCCGGTCAGCCCCGACAACCGCCGGGTGCTGTGCGCATCACCCGGCTACCTGGCGGCCCATGGCCGGCCGCGCCAGGTGGAACAGTTGGCGCAGCACAATTGCCTGCTGTTCATGCTGGGTGGGCGTGTGCATGAGCATTGGCGTTTCGGCGATGGCCGCCGCGAAGTGGGTCTGACGGTTCGTGGCGACCGGTTCAGCGACGACGCCGATGTGGTGCGGCGCTGGGCATTGGCGGGCATGGGCATCGCCTACAAGTCCTGGCTGGACGTGGCCAATGACGTCATGGCGGGCCGCCTCGAAGTGGTGATGCCGCACTTGGCCGGTGAAAGAACCCCCCTGAACCTGTTGTGTGCCCACCGGGCTCAACTGAGCAAATCGGTCAAGGTATTACACGAACGAGTCAGAAAAGGGTGTACCGAACTGTCCAAAGATTATCCCGGCGCGTAGTTCACTACAGACTTGTTCTGCCAGTTTTTTTAACGTTGGTTGTAGGTATTTACTCCCAGTGAACAAAGAGCGAGTAAATTCATTCGCTGTCAGGGCATTGATTCTTCTCGCTTGTGATCCGATCAAAGCAACTTTGAAAGTATTTATGACGCCCTGTGCAGTTGCGCTCCTTGGGAAACCTTGCCGCCCGGCTGCCATCCTTTTGCCGCTCATGCGAACTTGAGCAAATTCGTACGCTTATAATCCCTAGGGCAGCCATTGCCACCGAGAGAGGACAGCCCTCGGCCGACCAAGCAGGTGGCCGGAACAAGCGCCCATAGGCGGGCTGTCTTGATCGGTCGATAGTGTTTGCTAGCAATTGGTGAACATACCACGCTGAAGTTACCCGTTCCTGGCATTTGTAACCTCTTTCGTTGGAGCTGTTTTAGTGGCCGCTGACCTCAGCGGCCAAATAGACGAATGTTTCGACAGGGAGTTATTACATGGAATATGCACCGAGCATCAGCCGTATCGCTTTGTTGCTTGCCGACCCCAAGCGCAGTGCGATGATCTGGGCGCTGATCGATGGCTCCGCGCGTGCGTCGGAAGAATTGGCGACCTTGACCGGGTTGACGCCTTCCTCGGCCAGTGCCCATTTGGCGCGTCTGGCGGCTGGCGGCTTGTTGAAACTGGAACCAAGGGGGCGCAAACGCTTTTTCAAGTTGGCCACGCCGCAGGTCGGCACGGCGGTGGAAGCGTTGGCCAGTGTTTGTTCTGGCTGCGTCGACGGGCCGGGCGATCAAGTTCCGGCGGGCGTGCCCATGGCTTCCCATGCCATGCGCAAGGCGCGTTTATGCCATGACCACCTGGGGGGTGAACTGGCGGTGGAGCTGTTCCAGCGCTTTCTGGATGCCGGCTGGGTGGAGCAGCATGACCAACGCGTAGAGGTCACTCAAAAGGGCGTGCAGCAGTTGGCGCGCCACGGTATCTACATTCAAGCGCTGGCAAGCCCGCTGGAGCGTGCCGCGTGCCCCTGCAGCGACTGGAGCAACGCCAGGCCCCATATAGGGGGGCCCTTGGGCGCCAGCCTGCTGACATTGTTCCTGCAATCTGGCTGGCTGCGCACCAGTGATGAGTCACGCCTGTTGCACTTGAGCCAGGCCGGCTTGCGGGAAATCGGCAGAATCGCCCAGGAGAGCGAGCGGCCCGAAGTAGTCTAGCCCGCAGGGCGACGCCCTCGGCCCAGCGCTGTCGGCGTCGTTTACAGGGGGAGCGGCGTCGCTGTCAGACATAGGCAGCCCGGTCATTCCCGCACACTCGTGGCACGGCTCACTGCTAGCGAGGAAAACGCTTATGCCCATCCACGGTTTCACCGCGGCGGAGCGCCTGGAGCGGCTGCCCGTCAGTGGTTACCACCGCCTGATCTTCGTCGTCATCGCGCTCGCGTTTCTGTTCGATTCCATGGACCTGGCCATGATGACGTTCCTGTTGGGTTCGATCAAAGCCGAGTTCGGCCTGACCAGCGCCCAGGCAGGCGTGCTGGCCAGTTCCAGCTTTATCGGCATGGTACTGGGAGCTTCGCTGTCCGGCATGCTGGCCGACCGTTTCGGGCGCAAGCCGGTGTTCCAATGGAGCATCGTGCTCTGGGGGGTGGCCAGCTACCTGTGCTCCACGGCGCAGGAACTGGAAACGCTCACCTTGTTTCGGGTGCTGTTGGGCATTGGCATGGGCATGGAATTCCCGATTGCCCAGTCGATGCTGTCTGAACTGATTCCGGCCCGCGAACGGGGCCGCTATATCGCGCTGATGGATGGCTTCTGGCCGCTGGGGTTCGTGGCCGCCGGGGTGCTTTCCTATTGCCTGTTGCCGTTGATTGGCTGGCGCGCCATTTTCCTGGTACTGGCGATACCGGCGGTGTTCGTGCTGGCGGTTCGCTTCTTCATTCCCGAGTCGCCACGCTGGCTGGAGCACTCCGGCCAGTATGCGGAGGCGGACAAGGTGCTGACGGGTATCGAGGCTCGGGTACAGCGCTCGCTGGGTGGTGCGCCATTACCCGAGCCGGTGGCCATGGCACGGCAGGCCGCAGCACCCACGGGCTTCTTCGCGGCCTTCGCGGCGTTGTGGTCGCCGGTGTATCGCCAGCGCACGCTGATGATCTGGAGCCTGTGGTTCTTCGCGTTGCTGGGGTTCTACGGCCTTACATCCTGGCTGGGCGCACTGTTGCAGCAATCAGGCTTCGCGGTGACCCAATCGGTGTATTACACCGTGCTGATTTCCCTGGGCGGCATACCGGGTTTTCTGATGGCGGCCTGGCTGGTAGAGCGCTGGGGGCGCAAGCCGACCTGCGTGCTGACCTTGTTGGGCGGGGGGGCCATGGCGTTCGTGTATGGGCAGAGCGCAGTGTTTGGCGGCAACGTGAGCTTGCTGATTGGCTCGGGGCTGCTGATGCAGTTCTTTCTGTTCGGGATGTGGGCGGTGCTGTACACCTACACGCCTGAGCTGTACCCCACGTCATCGCGGGCTACCGGGTCGGGGTTTGCGTCGGCGATCGGCCGGGTGGGCTCGCTGCTGGGGCCGATGGTGACGGGGCTGGTATTTCCGTTGACGGGGCAGGGCGGGGTATTTGCTCTGGGGGCGTTGTGCTTCGCCATGGCGGCGCTGGTGGTGTGGTTGTTCGGGGTGGAAACCCGGGGGCGCACGCTGGAAGAACTGACCCAGCCTTGAGTCGCTGGTCCCGAGCTTCGCCCGGTCCTGCCTGTAGCTGCAGGACCGGGCGCCGCGCTACTTACGGCTTGACCAACCGCGCATCCAGGCTGTTCTGCGCCAGGCGTCTGGCCTGGTCCTGGGTCATGCCCAGGTCGGTGTACAGGGCGTGGAAGTTCTCGGTCACGTAGCCGCCGAAATAGGCCGGGTCATCGGAATTGACCGTTACCTTCACGCCGCGCTCCAGCATGTCGAGAATGTTGTGCTGGCTCATGTGGTCGAACACGCACAGCTTGGTGTTGGACAGTGGGCACACGGTGAGCGGGATCTGCTCGTCGATGATGCGCTGCATCAGGCGTTCGTCCTCGATGGCGCGCACGCCGTGGTCGATCCGCTGGATCTTGAGCAGGTCCAGGGCTTCCCAGATGTACTCGGGCGGGCCTTCTTCGCCGGCGTGGGCCACGGTCAGGAAGCCTTCGCCACGGGCGCGGTCGAACACGCGCTTGAACTTGCTGGGCGGGTGGCCCATTTCCGAACTGTCCAGGCCCACCGCCACGAACGCGTCGCGGAATGGCAGCGCCTGGTCCAGGGTTTTTTCGGCTTCTTCCTCGCTCAGGTGGCGCAGGAAGCTCAGGATCAGGCCGCTGCTGACGCCCAGTTGCTGGTGGCCGTCTATCAGGGCCTGGGTGATGCCGTTCAATACCACTTCGAACGCGATGCCGCGGTCGGTGTGGGTCTGCGGGTCGAAGAACGGCTCGGTGTGAATCACGTTCTGCGCCTTGCAGCGCTGCAGGTACGCCCAGGTCAGGTCGTAGAAGTCCTGCTCGGTGCGCAGTACATCGGCGCCCTGGTAGTACAGGTCGAGGAATTCCTGCAGGTTGTTGAACGCGTAGGCGCCGCGCAGGGCTTCCACATCATTCCAGGGCAGGGCGATCTTGTTGCGTTCGGCCAGGGCGAACAGCAGCTCGGGCTCCAGGGAACCTTCCAGGTGAAGGTGCAGTTCTGCCTTGGGCAGGGCGTTGAGCCAATCGTACATAAAGGTGTCTCTTGAAGTGCAATGGGCCGCATTCTACAGAGGTTATCGCCCGCATGAGCGATAACCTGACCAGCCGGTTCAGATCACCTCGGCCTGTTCGCGCCGGTAGGCATAGGTATCGGCGAAGCGCGACAGCAGAAATTCTGCGCAGGTGGTGGGCGGGTATTTCGCCGGCCGGCTGATGTCCTGGCAACCTGGCAGGCATTCGATACGGGTGTCGGGGTGCGGTTCGGCGAAGAACGGCATGGAGTAACGGTCCACGCCCATGGGGCTGATCACCCGGTGAGGGGTGGACACGTACTGGTCGTTGCTCCAGCGCGCCATCATGTCGCCCAGGTTGACCACGAAGGTGCCCTCGATGGGCGGCGCGTCGATCCACCGGCCGTCCACATTGCGCACCTGCAGGCCACCGGCGCTGTCCTGGTACAGCAAGGTGATGCAGCCATAGTCGGTATGAGCGCCGGCGCCTTGCTGGTCAGCGGAACTGGCAGTCTGGCGTGGCGGGTAGTGGATCATGCGCAGCACGCTCACCGGGTCCTTGAAGCGCTGGTCGAAGAAATCTTCCTCGATATCCAGGGCCAGGGCGATGGCGCGCAGCAGGGTTTGCGCCAGCGCTTGCATGTCGCGGTAATGCCCCTCCATCAGTGCCTGCCAGCCCGGAAGTTCAGGGTGGCGGTTGGGGCCGCGCAGCGGCTTGCCGGCGAGCACGTCCGGGTGCTCGGCGGGCAGGTGCAGGCCCATGTCGAAGGTTTCCTTCAGGTCGCTGGGCCGCGCTGGGTCCAGCTGCTCGGTGGCGATGGCGCCATAACCGCGGTGGTGGCGGGTCTGGGTGATGTCGATGCTCAGCTTGTCGGCCAAGGGCAGGGCGAAGAATGCCTGGGCGGCGCTTTGCAGCTGGCCGATGCGTTCGGCGCTGATCGGGTGGCCCTTGATGTAGAAAAAGCCCCAGTGCCGGCAGGCATGGTCGATGGCGTTGGCCACCGTCAGCCAGCCCTGGCGATCAGCCTGGTACAGGGGCGCGATGTCGATGATCGGAAGCGATTCCATCAGCAGTGTCCTGTGGGGCCGCCATGGGGGCGGCCCGTTGCATTGTTATTGTGGCAACTTGGCGCTCAGGCCTTCGACGTAGTAGTTCATGCCCGCCAGGTCGGCGATGCTGGCCGAACTGCCCGCCGGGATTTTCACGGTGCCAGCCTGGTCCTTGATGGGGCCGGTGAACGGCTGGAACTCGCCGCTCTTGATGCTGGCGATGAGTTTTTCCGCTTCGGCTTTCACGTCGGCCGGGACGATATCGCTGATGGGCAGCTCCACGGTGCCGTCCTTGAGGCCGCCCCAGTAGTCCTCGGATTTCCAGGTGTGGTCAAGCACATGCTGGGTGGTCTGGGTGTAATAAGGTGTCCAGTTGTTGACGATGGAGGTCAGCACCGCCTTGGGCCCGAAGTGAGCCATGTCCGAGGCGTAGCCAACGGCGTAAACCCCACGGCGCTCGGCGGTCTGGATCGGTGCCGGGCTATCGGTGTGCTGGAAGATCACGTCGGCGCCCTGGTCGATCAGGGCGTTGGCGGCGTCGGACTCCTTGCCTGGGTCGAACCAGGAGTTGACCCACACCACTTTCAGTTCGGTCCCAGGGTTGTACTTGTTCAAGGCCAGTTGAATGGCGTCGATGTCGCGGATCACTTCGGGGATAGGGAAGGAGGCGACGTACCCGATCTTCTTGGTCTTGGTCATCTTCGCCGCCAGGAAGCCGCCCACGTAGCGGCCTTCATAGGTGCGCGCCAGGTAGGTGCCCAGGTTCTTGCCCTGCTTGTAGCCAGTGGCGTGCTCGAAGACCACATTGGGAAATTGCTGGGCCACCTTGGCGGTGGGGTTCATGTAGCCGAACGAGGTGCTGAAGATCAGGTCGTACTTGTCCTTGGCCATGTTGCGGATCACCCGCTCGGCGTCGGCGCCTTCCGGTACGTTTTCCACGTAGCTGGTGCTGATCTTATCGCCCATCTGCGCTGCCAGTTGCTGGCGCGCCAGTTCGTGCTGGTAGGTCCAGCCGTGGTCGCCGATGGGGCCCACGTAGACAAATCCGATTTTCAGCGGGTCGGCGGCGCTGGCGGCCAGGCTGGTCGCCAGGCCAACGGCGGCGGCGAGGGTGGCCAACAGCGTCTTCAACGGGCGTTTTTGCATGTGTGTTCGAGCTCCATGTTGTTGTGGTGTGGAACGGCTCGAAGGGCAATGCAAATAATTGACCAACAGGACAACATTGTGGGCATTTGCAGGGGGCTGGCTTGCCGTAACGCTTCTGGGCCTCGACAGCGTGCTGGCAAGCCAGCTGCCGCAGGTTCCGCGGTGCTCCCACTTCGGTGCAGGGGCCCGGGAACTGCTTTGTGCTGGTGCGGGGGAAACCATCTGCCTCGGTCTACAGTCACTAGCTCAACGGTTGAAACGCTGAGCGCCCTGATGCTGACTTTATTCAAGCAAGAGAAATACCTGCTGCTGGCGTTGATCGTCACATGCGCGGCTTACCCGCTGGAACCGCAATTGGTTGGCCATGGCCACGGTATCGCCTTGCTGGCGGGCGTGGTGCTGGTGGCGGCGATTGTCTGCGCCTCCGTGCAAGTGGCCCAGCACGCGGAACTGCTGGCCGAGAAGGTCGGCGACCCCTACGGCACCATGATCCTGACGCTGTCGGCCGTGTTGGTGGAGGTGGTGATCCTGGCGATCATGATGAGCAATGAAGCCTCGCCAACCCTGGTGCGCGACACCATTTATTCGGCGGTGATGCTGGACATCAACGGCATCCTCGGCCTGTCGGCGCTGATGGGCGGCATCAAGCATGGCGAACAGGTCTACAACGATGATTCGGCGCGCTCTTACGGCGTGATGATCATGACCGCCATGGGCGTGTCCATGGTGGTGCCGGAGTTCATTCCCCAGGGTGACTGGAAGCTGTATTCGGGCTTCACCATTTTCGCCACCGTGATGCTCTACACCCTGTTCCTGCGCATGCAGGTGGGGCCGCACAGTTATTTTTTCAGCTACAGCTACCCGAAAAAGAAGCGCCGGCAAAACGACGGGACACAAGCGCCTGCGGTTAACCTGCCGCTGTCGGTCGGCACGCTGGTGTTCGGGGTGCTGGTGATCGGCGCCTTGGCCGAGGTCATGTCCAAGACCCTGGACTACGGCCTGGAAGGCAGCGGCGCACCGCCGGTGTTGATGGCCATCATCGTTGCAGCCATCTCGGCGGCCCCGGAGATTCTGACCGCCCTGCGCGCGGCCTTGGCCAACCGCATGCAATCCACGGTGAATGTGGCGCTGGGGGCCTCGTTGTCGACGGTGATTCTGACGGTGCCGGTGATGGAGGCCATGGCCTTGTACACCGGCCAGCCGTTCCAGATGGCCATGACCCCGGTGCAGACGGTGATGGTAGCGCTGACCTTGATCGTCAGCGCCATCAACCTCAACGACGGCGAAACCAACGCCATCGAAGGCATGACCCACTTCGTGCTGTTCGCCACCTTCATCATGCTGGCGTGCCTGGGGCTGTGAATCTTCTTCGCTAGCCACCTGGATGCGACGGGGTCACAGGGGGGTGACGAGGGCCCTGGCCGCCTGGCGGTGGTCGGCGATCAGGCTTTGCACGTCCAGGCCTTCCACCTGGCCATCCACCACCCGCCACTGGCCGCCCACCATCACCCGGTCGGCCTTGTCGGCGCCGCACAGCAACAAGGCGCTCAGCGGGTCATGGCTGCCGGAGAAGCGCAGCTCATCCAGCTTGAACAGCGCCAGGTCGGCCTGCTTGCCCACCGCCAGTTCGCCGATGTCATCGCGGCCCAGCAGCCGTGCCGAGCCACGGGTTGCCCAGCCCAGGACCTTTTCCGGGGTAATGGCCTTGGCGCCATAGCGCAACCGTTGCAGGTACAAGGCCTGGCGGGCCTCCAGGATCATGTTCGACGCATCATTGGACGCCGAGCCGTCAACGCCCAGGCCGACCGGCGCGCCGGCGGCCAGCAGGTCTTCGGTAGGGCAGATGCCCGAGGCCAGGCGCATGTTGGAAGTGGGGCAGTGGCAGATGCCGGTACCGGCGGCGCCCAGGCGGGCGATTTCATCGGGGTTGAAGTGAATGCCGTGGGCCAGCCAGGTGCGGGGCCCCAGCCAACCGACGCTGTCCAGGTAGTCCACCGTGCGCAGGCCGAAGCGTTGCAGGCAGAAGTCTTCCTCGTCCAGGGTCTCGGCCAGGTGCGTGTGCAGGCGCACATCCAATTGTTCGGCCATGGCGGCACTGGCGCGCATGATCTGGGGCGTGACCGAAAACGGTGAGCAGGGCGCCAGGGCTATCTGAATTTGCGCGCCAGGGCCGCGTTGATGGTAGCGCTCAACCAGCCGCTGGCTGTCCGCCAGAATCACTTCGCCCTGCTGCACGGTCTGTTGCGGCGGCAAGCCACCGTCGGCCTCACCCAGGCTCATGGAACCGCGGGTCAGCATGGCGCGCATGCCCAGCTCGCGTACCACTTCCACCTGCACGTCGATGGCCTGTTCCAGGCCGTCGGGGAACAGGTAGTGGTGGTCGGCCGCGGTGGTGCAGCCCGACAGCAGCAGTTCGGCCAGGGCGACCTTGCTGGCCAGGGCCAGTTTTTCCGGGGTCAACCGCGCCCATACCGGGTACAGGGTTTTCAGCCAGGGAAACAATGGTTCGTTGACCACCGGCGCCCAGGCACGGGTGAGGGTCTGGTAGAAGTGATGGTGGGTGTTGATGAGTCCCGGCAGCACCACGTGGTCGCGGGCATCGAAGACCTGCTCGCAGGGTTGCGCGGGTTGTTGCCCGGCGGCAAGCACTTCGCTGATCAGGCCGTCGTGCAGCACCAGGCCGCCGCGACCGTCGAGGTCATTGCCGGTGAACAGGGCCAGGGGGTTCTTGATCCAGATACGGGGTGCGGGCATGAGCCGGCTCCTCTGAAAGTACGTTGAGGTTAGCCAGCTCAGTGATTGCCCTGTCTGCTGATCCAGGGGCGCCGTCAGGCGCGGGGGCATACTACCAAGGGATGGTCTCGCCGCGATAGTTCACGAAGTGGTGGCCGCCCTTGCCGGCGTACGCGTTGACCTGGTCGATCAGGCCGCGGGTACTGGTTTCCACATCCAGGTCGGCGCCTTCACCGCCCATGTCGGTCTTCACCCAGCCCGGGTGCAGGCTGAGCACGGTCAGCGTGGTGTCGCCCAGGGTGCTGACGAAGGTGCTGGTCATGGAGTTCAGCGCTGCCTTGCTGGCTTTGTACAGCGCCAGGTCCGCGGCGTCGGGGATGGTCACGCTGCCCAGTACCGAACTCATGAAGGCGATCACGCCACCCTTGGGGTTTACCTGGGGGCTGAGGTGTCGCGCCAGGCGAATCGGCGCCACGGCGTTGGTGTAGAACAGCGCGCCGATGTCCTCCGGGCTGACCTTGTCCGCGCTCTGGTCGGCGGGGCCCTTGACCCCGGCGTTGACGAACAGCAGGTCGAAGGTCTCGCCCTTCAGCGTCTGGCTCAAGGCCGCCAGTTGCCCGGCGTCATCCATGTCCAGTTTTTCGATGCGTACCCCGGGCACCGCGCGCAGGGCGTCGGCGGCGTGCAGGTTGCGCACCGTGGCGGTGACGTTCCAGCCGTCTTCCTGCAGGCGTTGTACCAGCCCCAGGCCCAGGCCGCGGGAAGCGCCGATGATCAATGCGTTCTTGCTCATGATTGAGGTTCCTTGGCAGGCAAAGAGCACCAGCATACCCCTACTGCTGGCGCTCTGTGGACCCTTGCAGGACCGGCTAACCTCAGTGCCCGGGCTGCCACGGCTGGCCCAGCGACACCGGGGCATACAGCCGAGTGCGTACCGCATCGCGTGACAGCAGCACCAATACCACGATGGTCGCCACATACGGCAGCATCGCCAGCAGGTTCGAGGGTATCGACAGACCGATGCCTTGCGCCACCAGGTGCAGGATGCTGGCCAGGCCAAACAGGTAGGCCCCCAGCAGCACCCGCCATACCCGCCAACTGGCGAACACCACCAGCGCCAGGGCGATCCAGCCACGGCCGGCGCTCATGTTCTCCGCCCACATGGGCGTGTAGGCCAGCGACAGGTAAGCCCCCGCCAGCCCCGCCATGGCCCCGCCGAACAACACCGCCAGGGTACGTACCCGCAGCACCGGCAGGCCCATGGCGCTGGCAGCGTCAGGGTTTTCGCCTACCGCCTGGACGATCAGCCCCACCCGGCTTTTGAGTACGACCCAGGCCACCAGCGCGAACAGGGCGAACGACAGGTACACCAGCACATCCTGGGTAAACAGCATGCGGCCCAGCAGCGGGATGCTGCTGAGCACGGGGATGGCCACCGGTTCGAAACCGGTCAGCGGCTTGCCCACCCAGGCCGCCCCCACGAACGTCGACAGGCCCACGCCGAAGATGGTCAACGCCAGCCCCGTGGCCACCTGGTTGGCATTGAACACCAGCGCCACCAGGGCGAACAGTGAAGACAGCAGCATGCCGGCGACCATCGCCAGCACCACGCCCAGCCACAGGTTGCCGCTGCTGAAGGCGACGATGAAACCCACCACCGCGCCGAACAGCATCATGCCTTCCTGGCCCAGGTTGAGTACGCCGCTCTTCTCGCACACCAGTTCACCCAACGCCACCAACAGCAGCGGCGTGCCGCAGCGCACCATGGCGAAGAGAATATTGCTCAGCAGGTCGATATCCATCACAGCGCTCCAGCGGTCGCGACCGCAGCGGTACGGCGGGCCCAGCGCAGCTTCAGGCGGGGGCGATAAAGGATCAGCACGTCACAGGCCAGCAGGAAGAACAGCATCATGCCCTGGAACAACTGGGTAATGGCCTGGGGCAGGTTCATGGCCATCTGGGCGTTTTCGCCACCCAGGTACAGCAGGGCCATCAACAGGCTGGAGAACACAATGCCAATGGGGTTCAGGCGGCCCAGAAAGGCCACGGTGATGGCGGCGTAGCCGTAACCGGGTGAGACCTGGGGCACCAGCTGGCCAATGGGGCCGGTGACTTCGCACACACCGGCGAGCCCTGCCAGCGCACCGCTGATCAACAGGGCGAGCCACACCAGGCGCTTTTCCCGAAAGCCGACGAAACCGGCGGCACGCTGGTCCAGGCCCAGGACCTTGATCTGAAAACCGACGAAGCTTTTCTGCAACAGAACCCACACCGCCACCAGGGCCAGCAGGGCGAAGTACAGCCCGGCGTGCAGGCGTCCGCCTTCGAGCACCAGCGGCAGACGGCTGGCATCGCCGAACATGGCTGACTGCGGGAAGTTGAAGCCGGCCGGGTCGCGCAATGGACCGTGCACGAAATACAGCAACAGGTTCAGGGCGATGTAGTTGAGCATGATGCTGGTAAGGATTTCATTGGCGTTGAAATGGGTGCGCAACCAGGCTGTCAGCCCAGCCCACGCGGCCCCGGCGAGGGTGCCGGCCACCAGCACCATCACCAGCGCCCAGCGGCTGTCCATGCCGATGATATTCACCGCCAGGGCGCTGCCGCCCAAGGCGCCGATCAGCAGCTGGCCTTCGGCACCGATGTTCCAGATACGTGCCTGGTACGCCACGGCCAGGCCCAGGGCACACATCAGGATCGGCAAGGCCTTGACCAACAGTTCGCCGACGCCGTACAGGTCACTGATCGGTTCGATCAGCAAGGTGTGCAGGGTAGGCAGCGGCTCATGCCCAAGGGCAACGAATAGCAGCGAGCCGCACACCAGGGTCAGCAGCGCGGCCAGCAGCGGCGAGCACCAGAGCATCAAGCGCGACTGCTGGCCGCGGGGTTCGAGGGAAAGCAACATGGAAAGCTCCGTTAACCGGCCAGGGCAGGCGTGGGGGTAGAGGTGTCGGCAAAGCGCCCAGCCATCCAGCCGCCCAACTCCACTTGGGTAGTGGCGGCGGTGGCTTGCAAGGGGCTGAGGCGGCCGCCGCTAAGTGCGCCCAGGCGGTCGCTGATCTGGAACAGTTCGTCCAGGTCTTCGGAGATCACCAGGATCGCCGCGCCGGCATCGCGCAGGGCAATCAGTGCGCGGTGAATGGTGGCGGCGGCACCCACGTCCACGCCCCAGGTCGGGTGAGCGGCCACCAGCAATTTCGGCTGCTGGAGAATTTCGCGGCCCAGGATGAATTTCTGCAGGTTGCCGCCTGACAGGCTGCGGGCAGGGGCATGGGCGTCAGGCGTTTTCACCGCGAAGCGGCGAATGATCTCGTCAGCCAGGGCCAGCACCTTGCGGGTGCGCACCATGCCCTTGGCCACCAGCCCTTGCTGGAAAGCGGTAAGCAGGGCGTTGTCGGCCAGGCTCATCTCCGGCACCGCGCCGTGGCCCAGGCGCTCGGCTGGCACGAATGCCAACCCCTGGGCGCGGCGCTGGTCCGGGCGCAGGTGCCCCACGGGCTGACCGGCGAACCGGATGCTGGCAGGCGCTGGCGCCCGCTGTTCACCGCTGAGCAGGGCCAGCAGTTCATCCTGGCCGTTGCCAGCCACGCCGGCGATACCGACGATCTCGCCACTGTTCACCTGCAAGTCCAACTGGCGCAATGAACACCCGAACGGGTCGGGGTTGGTCCAGTCCAGTCCGGCCACCTGCAGGAACGGCGCACCGCCTTGCGCCTTCGGGTAATGCGCTGCAAGGCCTTCGGCATCGCCCACCATGAGCCGCGCCAGTTCCAGATCAGTGCAGTCAGCCGGCACGCAATGGCCGGACACGCGCCCACCGCGCAGGACCGTGGCGCTGTGACACAAGGCGCGCACTTCGCCCAGTTTGTGGCTGATGAACAGAATGCTGCAGCCTTCGCTGGCCAGGCGGCGCAGGGTCACGAACAGATCGTCGGCTTCCTGGGGTGTCAGCACCGAGGTCGGTTCATCGAGAATCAGCAGGCGAATGTCTTGCATCAGGCAACGCACGATCTCCACCCGCTGGCGCTCGCCGATGGACAGGCTGTGCACCAGGCGGTCCGGCTCAAGCGGCATGCCGTAGCGCGCCGAGACCTCGCGAATGCGGGGCTCCAGTTGCGCCGGCGTCTGCCCTGGCCCCATGGCCAAGGCGATGTTCTGCGCCACGGTCAGGGTTTCGAACAGGGAAAAATGCTGGAACACCATGCCGATGCCCAATTGCCGTGCCTGGCCGGGGTTGCGCAGGTGCACGGCCTGGCCTTGCCACAGCACACTGCCGCTGTCGGCCTGGGTAACGCCGTAGATGATCTTCATCAGGGTGCTTTTGCCGGCACCGTTCTCGCCGAGCAGCGCGCGAATTTCACCGGGTTGCAGGCTCAGGTCGATCTGGTCGTTGGCCAGGCAGCCAGGGTAGCGCTTGGTGATGGCGCGCAGTTGCAGGCGCGGGGTGTTCGCAGGGTTGGGCATGACAGCCTCGGTTGCAAAGGGACGTGCCTGCTTAAGCAATTTCCTGGCCAGTGGGTCAGGAAATGCAGGGCAGGGCCTTTGCGGTGTGCGGCGGGGTATTGCAGGGCACCAACGCTGGGCGGCGCATGGCGAGTTCGCCTCAGAAGGGTGCTGGTCAAAAAATGATCAAACGCCTGAAATGACGGCGCAGCCCGCGGCGGGTGCAGGCTTGCACGGGTTATCCACAGATTGCTCCACCGTTTTTGTGCGCAACGTGGAAGTCGGGGTATAAGGCGGGAAGCGGTATCTTCGAATGGTGCTAACTGTGTATAAGTGGTTGATCCGGCGTTCATTTCGGCTGTGGACAAGCGGCATGATCAAAAAGCGATCAACTCCCTGCAGGCCTTGTGCTGCAAGGGCTAGCGGGGCTTGCGCAGAGCTTATCCACAGCCGGGTGCACAGTAGATGTGGGCAACTTACGCGGTCAGGGTGACTCAGTCGTTTCCAGCAAAATACGCCCGCGGCTCAGGTCCGCCAGCTGCTGCTGCAACTGGGGCACACGCTCGCGCCCCAAGGCCAACTGCACATCCACCCCGTTGGCGGTGAAGTCTTCGCTCACCACCAACCCGTCCAGTTCGGCCACTCGCAACTTCACCAGCGCGAGCTCACTGAAAGCGCACGAACAACTCAACGGGATGCGGCTGACCAGCACGCGTTTCTCGGCCTGTTGCAGGCACTTGTTGGCGCCGCCGCCATACGCCCGGGCCAAGCCGCCGGTGCCCAGCTGAATGCCGCCGTACCAGCGAATCACCAGCACCACGACCTGGTCGCAGTCCTGCGCTTCAATGGCCGCCAGTATCGGCCGCCCCGCGGTGCCGCCGGGTTCGCCGTCATCATTGCTGCGGTACTGTTCGCCCAGTTTCCACGCCCAGCAATTGTGGGTAGCGTCGGGCACGCTGTGCTGGTCGATGAACGCCTGGGCGTCGGCGACGCTGCCGATGGGGGCGGCGAGGGTGATGAAGCGGCTCTTGCGGATTTCTTCACGAAATTCGCAAGGGCCCAGCAGGGTAAAGGGCATTCAGGGCAGGTCCGCGCAGACAGTCATTGAACAGGGGTAAGGCCACAGCCTTTGAGGATTATACGGCTCAGCTGCTCGCCGGCTTCCTCGAAATCCTGTTTGGTCAGGCGCGTGCGCCCGGTGACACGGCAGATCTGCGTGGCGAAGTCGGCGTAGTGCTGGGTGCTGCCCCACAGCAGGAAGATCAGGTGCACGGGGTCCACGGGGTCCATCTTTCCAGCGTCTATCCAGGCCTGGAACACTCCCGCGCGGCCTTGGAACCAGGCGCGGTAGTCCTGGTTGAAATATTCGTTCAGGCAATGGCCGCCACTGATGATCTCCATGGCGAAGATGCGCGACGCCTGGGGCTGGCGCCGGGAAAATTCCATCTTGGCGCGGATGTAGCGGGTCAGCGCCTGGGCCGGGTCATCGTCCACGGTGAGGGTGTTGAAGGTGCTGTCCCACAATTCCAGGATGTTGCTTAGCACCGCGATGTACAGGCCGAGCTTGTTGGTGAAGTAGTAATGCAGGTTGGCCTTGGGCAGCCCGGCGTTGAGGGCGATGGTGTTCATGCTGGTGCCCTTGAACCCGTGTCGAGCGAACTCGTCCTCAGCGGCCTTGATGATGGTTTCTTCGTTTTTCTGACGGATACGGCTGGCGGGTTTGCCGGAGGCATGGGCGCTGTGTGCGGGGACATCAAGGGTCATGGGGCGGTTCCGAACAGATCGTGTGGGTGCATCATGGTGCGTTGATAACGCACCCACACGAATCAGACAAGGCCCGAGGGGGAAAACCTTCAAACGTGAGTTTCAACCGGCTCGCTTTCCATCCGCGGCGTGCTGGCCTCAGGCTTTCCCTCCGGCAGCAGCAGGCACATCACCAAGGCCGTGATGCCGCCACTGGTGATGGCCGAGTCGAACAGGTTCTGTACCAGCTTGGGCAGCAGGTGCAGCAGGGTCGGTTGCGCGGCCACGCCCAGGCCCACGCCGAACGAGGTAGCGATGATCAGCATGTTGCGCCGGTCCAGCGGGCCCTGGGCCAGAATGCGCACGCCAGCGGCCGCGACACTGCCGAACATCACCAGGGTAGCGCCGCCCAGCACCGGTTTGGGGATCTGCTGCAGCACCGCGCCGATCACCGGCACCAGGCCCAGCAGGAACAGGATCACGCCGATATACAGGCCCACGTAGCGGCTGGCCACGCCGGTGAGCTGGATCACGCCGTTGTTCTGGGCAAAGGTGGTATTGGGAAAGGCGCTGAAGGTAGCGGCCAGCATGCAGCTGATGCCGTCACCCAGCACACCGCCCTTGAGCCGGTTGATATAGCCGGGGCCGCTGATGGGCTGGCGTGAGAGCATGCAGTTGGCGGTCAGGTCGCCCACGGTCTCGATGGTGCTGATCAGGTAGATCAGCGCCACTGGAAAGAAGGCTGCCCAGTCGAAACTGAAACCGAATTTGAAGGGCACCGGCAGGCTCACCAGCGGCAGGGCGGGCAGGGCCTGGGGCACCAGCTTGCCGCTGAACCAGGCGGCGATGCAGCCCACCGCCAGGCCGATGATGATCGCCGACAGCCGTACCCACGGCGTGCTGGAGCGGTTGAGCAAAATGATCACCAGCAACACGAACGCACCCAGCGCCAGGTTGCCGGGGGCGCCATAGTCCGGCGCGTTGAAGCCGCCCCCCAGGTCGGTCATGCCCACCTTGATCAGGCTGATGCCGATCAGGGTAATGACGATGCCGGTCACCAGCGGCGTGATCACCCGGCGCAACTGGCCGATGAAGCGGCTGAGCACGATCTGCACCGCCGCGCCGAAGAAGCACACACCGAAAATCATCGCCATGATGTCTTCCGGGCTGCCGCCACGTTGCTTGACCATGAACCCGGCGGACAGCACGGCCCCCAGGAAGGCGAAGCTGGTGCCCTGCAAGCAGATCATGCCGGCGCCGATGCCAAAGGGCCGGCGGGCCTGAATGAAGGTGCCGATGCCCGAGACCATCAACGCCATGCTGATGAGGTAGGGCAGGTGTTCGGTCAGGCCCAGGGCCGAACCGATGATCAACGGCGGGGTGATGATGCCCACGAAGCTGGCCAGCACGTGTTGCAGCGCGGCGAGCACGGCAGCCATGGGGTTGGGGCGGTCGTTGAGGCCGTAGATCAGTTCGTTGGGCGACGATGATTCTGGTGACATGGGAGGCTCTCGGCACAGGGTCGTGTATCAGGTGACATTCCCTGTTGCAAAAAGCTGTCCAACTGCTCAGGTTTGAAATGTATGTTTGACCTGCAGCCCTTGCAGATCAATGGATTGACGGATTTTTATCATGCTGTGCCTTGAGGCCCGGCGGGTGCCCAATGCCCCCTGGGTGCACTAGCGTGTAGCCGCCAGGCTCTCCAGAAAGCTTTCCAGCACCAAATGTGGGCGCCTGCCTTTGCGGGTGACCCAGGACAGGCTCAGGTCATAGAAACGCTCGGCGGGTTTCAAGGCGCGCAACCGGCCCTGCTGCACCCAGAAGCTGGCGTAGTGGTCGGGCAGGTAGCCAATGAAGCGCCCCGTCAGGATCAGAAACGCCATGCCCTCGCGGTCCGATGCACTGGCGGTGCAATGGAGCGCCTGGTAATGGGCCTGGATCTGCGCAGGCAAGCGGAAGGTCGGGGCGATGGCGTCCTGCTGGTTCAGCCGCTCATCGTCCAGTTCGGCATCGGCGGCATAGAACAGCGGGTGGCCGACAGCGCAGTACAGCAGCGAACGCTCGCTGTACAGCGGGGCGTACTCCAACCCCGACAGCGGACTGGCCTGGGGTACCACGCCCACGTGCAGGCTGCCGTCCAACACACCTTGTTCCACTTGGCTGGGGGCGATCATGCGGATCTGGATGCGCACGTCGGGGCCGCGGTCCTTGAGCTGGGCCAGCGCGTGGGTAATGCGCATGTGCGGCAGGGTGACCAGGTTATCGGTCAGGCCGATGTTCAACTCACCGCGCAGGTGCTGGTGCAGGCCATTCACTTCGGTGCGGAAACTCTCGATGGCGCTCAACAGTTGCAGCGCCGAGTGGTACACCTCGCGGCCTTCCTCGGTCAGGGAAAAACCGGCACGGCCACGTTGGCACAAGCGCAGGCCAAGGCGCTGCTCCAGGTCGCTCATCTGCTGGCTGATCGCCGAGCGGCCAATGCCCAGCACGTTCTCGGCGGCAGAGAAACCACCGCATTCCACCACGCTGCGGTAAATCTTCAGCAGGCGAATATCGAAATCGCTGACCTGCGCCAGGGGATCGGGACGTCGGCTCATAGTTTAGTCATCGCCTAACCAAAGATTAGAAGAGTTGGGTTTTTCAGACTTTAGCGCCGTGACAACGTAGCTGCAACAACGCCCCTCAACACTCGATCGAGGTTTGCACGATGAACATGCCGGAAACCGCGCCTAACGGAATAGCCAGTCAGTTGAAGCTGGACGCCCACTGGATGCCCTACACCGCGAACAGAAGCTTCCAGCGCGACCCGCGCATCATCGTGGCAGCCGAGGGCAGTTACCTCACCGACGACAAGGGCCGCAAGATCTACGACAGCCTGTCGGGCCTGTGGACCTGTGGCGCTGGCCACACCCGCAAGGAAATCCAGGAAGCCGTGGCCCGCCAGTTGGGTGTGCTCGACTACTCGCCAGCCTTCCAATACGGCCATCCGTTGTCGTTCCAGCTGGCCGAGAAAATCACCGAGTTGACCCCGGGTGAACTGAACCACGTGTTCTACACCAACTCCGGGTCCGAGTGCTGCGACACCGCGGTGAAGATCGTGCGTGCCTACTGGCGCCTGAAAGGCCAGGCCACCAAGACCAAGCTGATTGGCCGGGCCCGCGGCTACCACGGCGTGAACATCGCCGGCACCAGCCTGGGCGGCGTCAATGGCAACCGTAAAATGTTCGGCCAGTTGATGGACGTCGATCACCTGCCGCACACCGTACTGGCTGCCAACGCCTTCTCCAAGGGCGCCCCTGAGCAAGGCGGTATCGCCTTGGCCGATGAGCTGCTGAAACTGATCGAACTGCACGACGCCTCGAACATCGGCGCTGTCATCGTCGAGCCCATGGCCGGTTCCGCCGGTGTACTGCCACCACCGGTTGGCTACCTTAAGCGCCTGCGTGAAATCTGCACCCAGCACAACATTCTGCTGATCTTCGACGAAGTCATCACCGGCTTCGGGCGTACCGGCAACATGTTCGGTGCCGACACCTTCGGCGTCACCCCGGACCTGATGTGCATCGCCAAGCAAGTCACCAACGGCGCCATCCCCATGGGTGCGGTGATCGCCAGCACCGAGATCTACCAGACCTTCATGAACCAGCCCACCCCCGAGTACGCCGTGGAATTCCCCCACGGTTACACCTACTCGGCGCACCCGGTGGCCTGCGCCGCTGGCCTGGCCGCGCTGGACCTGCTGCAAAAGGAAAACCTGGTGCAACAGGCCGCCGAACTGGCACCGCACTTCGAGCAGGTTCTGCACGGCATCAAGGGCAGCAAGCACGTGGTCGACATCCGCAACTTCGGCCTGGCCGGCGCCATTCAACTGGCCCCGCGTGACGGCGACGCCATCGTGCGCCCCTACGAGGCCTCGATGAAGCTGTGGCAAGCCGGCTTCTATGTACGGTTCGGCGGCGACACCCTGCAGTTTGGGCCAACCTTCAACGCCAAGGCCCAGGACCTGGACCGCCTGTTCGACGCGGTTGGCCAGGCCATCAACGCCATCGACTGATCCTTCTATATAAGAAGAGCGGGGCTACCCGCTCTTCAGCGCATTCCTCAGGAGTCCTACATGAGCAGTATTCAGCACCTGATCAATGGTGATCTGGTTTCCGGCGGCGATCGCACCGCCGACGTCTACAACCCGTCCACCGGCCAGGTTATCCACAAGCTCCAGCTCGCCGACCTGCAAACCGTGCAGCAGGCCATCGATTCGGCCAAGGCTGCCTTCCCGGCGTGGCGCAACACCCCACCGGCCAAGCGCGCCCAGGTGATGTTCCGCTTCAAGCAGTTGCTGGAGCAGAACGAAGCGAAAATCTCGCAGTTGATCAGTGAAGAACACGGCAAGACCCTGGAAGACGCCGCCGGTGAACTGAAGCGCGGCATCGAGAACGTCGAATACGCCAGCGCCGCCCCGGAAATCCTCAAGGGCGAGTACAGCCGCAACGTAGGGCCAAACATCGACGCCTGGTCCGACTTCCAGCCCCTGGGCGTGGTTGCCGGCATCACCCCGTTCAACTTCCCGGCCATGGTGCCGTTGTGGATGTACCCACTGGCCATCGCCTGCGGTAACTGCTTCATCCTCAAACCGTCGGAGCGCGACCCAAGCTCCACGCTGTTCATTGCCCAACTGCTGCTGGAAGCTGGCCTGCCGGCGGGCGTACTGAACGTGGTGCACGGCGACAAGGTAGCGGTGGACGCGCTGATCCAGGCACCGGAAGTCAAAGCCCTGAGCTTCGTGGGCTCCACGCCGATCGCCGAATACATCTATAGCGAAGGTACCAAGCGCGGCAAACGCGTGCAGGCACTGGGCGGCGCGAAGAACCACGCCGTGCTGATGCCCGACGCCGACCTGGACAATGCCGTCAGCGCGCTGATGGGTGCAGCTTATGGTTCGTGCGGCGAACGCTGCATGGCCATCTCGGTGGCCGTGTGCGTGGGTGACCAGGTGGCTGACGCCCTGGTGGCCAAGCTGGTGCCGCAGATCAAGGCGCTGAAGATTGGCGCTGGCACGTCATGTGGCCTGGACATGGGCCCGCTGGTCACCGGCCAGGCCCGTGACAAGGTCGCCGGTTACGTCGAAGACGGCGTCCAGGCAGGTGCCAAACTGGTGGTCGATGGCCGTAGCCTGGTCGTACCGGGTAATGAAGACGGGTTCTTCCTGGGTGGTTGCCTGTTCGATAACGTCACCCCAGAGATGCGCATCTATAAGGAAGAGATCTTCGGTCCGGTGCTGTGCATCGTCCGGGTGAACAGCCTGGAAGCGGCGATGAAGCTGATCAATGACCACGAATACGGCAACGGCACCTGCATCTTCACCCGTGACGGCGAAGCGGCGCGGTTGTTCTGTGACGAGATCGAGGTAGGCATGGTGGGCGTGAACGTGCCACTGCCGGTACCGGTGGCTTATCACAGTTTTGGCGGGTGGAAGCGGTCGTTGTTTGGTGACTTGCATGCGTATGGGCCGGATGGGGTGCGGTTCTACACCCGGCGCAAGGCGATCACCCAGCGCTGGCCGCAGCGGGCCAGCCATGAGGCTTCGCAGTTTGCGTTTCCTAGTCTGTAGCGTGGGGTGATGGGAAAGGAGGGGCGGGCCGGTAGGCCTGCCCTTTTTGGTTTTTGGGGGGATGGAGGCTATCGAGGGCATGTCTGGAGATTGCATGAAGGCCACCAGGCGCATGTCTTGGGCTTTCTGGCGCCCTTGAGATCGAGCGCCGCCCGCGCGGCGCTTCCCGGGCAAGCCCGGTCCCACGTCTGTTTCGGGCCAGTTTTGTCTGGCCCATTGCCTGGTCCGCCTTGTCCTTTCACTGCAGATTTGGAGTGAACCAACAAAGCGGTCGAGGTGATCTCACAGGAATAACTGGCCCGAAACAGACGTGGGACCGGGCTTGCCCGGGAAGCGCCGCGCGGGCGGCGCTCGATCTCAAGAACGCTAGAAGCCTCAAGGCATGCACTTGGTGGCCTTGATATGGTGCCAAGCGGGGAAGCTCTTGATCTTTATGGCAATTTGTTGAAATCAATGCTTGACGCCCCCACAGATCCCTCTATAATTCGCCCCACTTCCGGCGCAGACCAAACGGAAAACTCCTTGATAATCAAGCAGTTAACCAAAGTAACCCGCTCCGAAGTGTTTCGATTTTAATGTCGAAAGCGGTGAAAAAGGCAGTTGACAGCGACTCAAATCGCTGTAGAATTCGCCTCCCGCTAACGAGAGATCGAAGCGAGTCAGGTGGTTGAAGTTGTCAGAGATTCTCTGAAAAACTTCAAAATAAACGCTTGACAGACCCTGAGGAAAGCGTAGAATGCGCGCCTCGGTTGAGACGAAAGAATCAACCCACCGCTCTTTAACAACTGAATCAAGCAATTCGTGTGGGTGCTTGTGACTCAGACTGATAGTCAGAAAGATTATCAGCATCACAAGTTACTCCGCGAGAAATCAAAGATGTAACCAACGATTGCTGAGCCAAGTTTATAGGGTTTTCTCAAAACCCGATTGCAGTATTGAACTGAAGAGTTTGATCATGGCTCAGATTGAACGCTGGCGGCAGGCCTAACACATGCAAGTCGAGCGGATGAAGAGAGCTTGCTCTCTGATTCAGCGGCGGACGGGTGAGTAATGCCTAGGAATCTGCCTGGTAGTGGGGGACAACGTTTCGAAAGGAACGCTAATACCGCATACGTCCTACGGGAGAAAGCAGGGGACCTTCGGGCCTTGCGCTATCAGATGAGCCTAGGTCGGATTAGCTAGTTGGTGAGGTAATGGCTCACCAAGGCGACGATCCGTAACTGGTCTGAGAGGATGATCAGTCACACTGGAACTGAGACACGGTCCAGACTCCTACGGGAGGCAGCAGTGGGGAATATTGGACAATGGGCGAAAGCCTGATCCAGCCATGCCGCGTGTGTGAAGAAGGTCTTCGGATTGTAAAGCACTTTAAGGTGGGAGGAAGGGTTGTAGATTAATACTCTGCAATTTTGACGTTACCGCCAGAATAAGCACCGGCTAACTCTGTGCCAGCAGCCGCGGTAATACAGAGGGTGCAAGCGTTAATCGGAATTACTGGGCGTAAAGCGCGCGTAGGTGGTTTGTTAAGTCGGATGTGAAATCCCCGGGCTCAACCTGGGAACTGCATCCGAAACTGGCAAGCTAGAGTATGGTAGAGGGTAGTGGAATTTCCTGTGTAGCGGTGAAATGCGTAGATATAGGAAGGAACACCAGTGGCGAAGGCGACTACCTGGACTGATACTGACACTGAGGTGCGAAAGCGTGGGGAGCAAACAGGATTAGATACCCTGGTAGTCCACGCTGTAAACGATGTCAACTAGCCGTTGGGAGCCTTGAGCTCTTAGTGGCGCAGCTAACGCATTAAGTTGACCGCCTGGGGAGTACGGCCGCAAGGTTAAAACTCAAATGAATTGACGGGGGCCCGCACAAGCGGTGGAGCATGTGGTTTAATTCGAAGCAACGCGAAGAACCTTACCAGGCCTTGACATCCAATGAACTTTCCAGAGATGGATTGGTGCCTTCGGGAACATTGAGACAGGTGCTGCATGGCTGTCGTCAGCTCGTGTCGTGAGATGTTGGGTTAAGTCCCGTAACGAGCGCAACCCTTGTCCTTAGTTACCAGCACGTTATGGTGGGCACTCTAAGGAGACTGCCGGTGACAAACCGGAGGAAGGTGGGGATGACGTCAAGTCATCATGGCCCTTACGGCCTGGGCTACACACGTGCTACAATGGTCGGTACAGAGGGTTGCCAAGCCGCGAGGTGGAGCTAATCTCACAAAACCGATCGTAGTCCGGATCGCAGTCTGCAACTCGACTGCGTGAAGTCGGAATCGCTAGTAATCGCGAATCAGAATGTCGCGGTGAATACGTTCCCGGGCCTTGTACACACCGCCCGTCACACCATGGGAGTGGGTTGCACCAGAAGTAGCTAGTCTAACCTTCGGGAGGACGGTTACCACGGTGTGATTCATGACTGGGGTGAAGTCGTAACAAGGTAGCCGTAGGGGAACCTGCGGCTGGATCACCTCCTTAATCGACGACATCAGCTGTATCATGAGCTCCCACACGAATTGCTTGATTCATTGAAGAAGACGATAGAAGCAGCTTTAAGCTCCAAGCTGATAGCTGATCTGGCTAACAGTTACGCTCGAAATTGGGTCTGTAGCTCAGTTGGTTAGAGCGCACCCCTGATAAGGGTGAGGTCGGCAGTTCGAATCTGCCCAGACCCACCAATTTTGTTATGGGGCCATAGCTCAGCTGGGAGAGCGCCTGCCTTGCACGCAGGAGGTCAGCGGTTCGATCCCGCTTGGCTCCACCATAAACTGCTTCCAAAGCTTAGAAATGAATATTCGGATCGAATATTGATTTCTGAACTTTATCAGAATCGTTCTTTAAAAATTTGGGTATGTGATAGAAAGATAGACTGAACGTTACTTTCACTGGTAACGGATCAGGCTAAGGTAAAATTTGTGAGTTCTCTTTTAATTAAGAAATGCAAATTTTCGGCGAATGTCGTCTTCACAGTATAACCAGATTGCTTGGGGTTATATGGTCAAGTGAAGAAGCGCATACGGTGGATGCCTTGGCAGTCAGAGGCGATGAAAGACGTGGTAGCCTGCGAAAAGCTTCGGGGAGTCGGCAAACAGACTGTGATCCGGAGATGTCTGAATGGGGGAACCCAGCCATCACAAGATGGTTATCTCAAGCTGAATACATAGGCTTGAGAGGCGAACCAGGGGAACTGAAACATCTAAGTACCCTGAGGAAAAGAAATCAACCGAGATTCCCTTAGTAGTGGCGAGCGAACGGGGACCAGCCCTTAAGTTGATTTGAGATTAGCGGAACGCTCTGGAAAGTGCGGCCATAGTGGGTGATAGCCCTGTACGCGAAAATCTCTTGTCAATGAAATCGAGTAGGACGGAGCACGAGAAACTTTGTCTGAATATGGGGGGACCATCCTCCAAGGCTAAATACTACTGACTGACCGATAGTGAACTAGTACCGTGAGGGAAAGGCGAAAAGAACCCCGGAGAGGGGAGTGAAATAGATCCTGAAACCGTATGCGTACAAGCAGTGGGAGCAGACTTGTTCTGTGACTGCGTACCTTTTGTATAATGGGTCAGCGACTTATATTCAGTGGCGAGCTTAACCGAATAGGGGAGGCGTAGCGAAAGCGAGTGTTAATAGCGCGTTTAGTCGCTGGGTATAGACCCGAAACCGGGCGATCTATCCATGGGCAGGTTGAAGGTTGGGTAACACTAACTGGAGGACCGAACCGACTACCGTTGAAAAGTTAGCGGATGACCTGTGGATCGGAGTGAAAGGCTAATCAAGCTCGGAGATAGCTGGTTCTCCTCGAAAGCTATTTAGGTAGCGCCTCATGTATCACTGTAGGGGGTAGAGCACTGTTTCGGCTAGGGGGTCATCCCGACTTACCAAACCGATGCAAACTCCGAATACCTACAAGTGCCGAGCATGGGAGACACACGGCGGGTGCTAACGTCCGTCGTGAAAAGGGAAACAACCCAGACCGTCAGCTAAGGTCCCAAAGTCATGGTTAAGTGGGAAACGATGTGGGAAGGCTTAGACAGCTAGGAGGTTGGCTTAGAAGCAGCCACCCTTTAAAGAAAGCGTAATAGCTCACTAGTCGAGTCGGCCTGCGCGGAAGATGTAACGGGGCTCAAACCATGCACCGAAGCTACGGGTATCACCTTAGGGTGATGCGGTAGAGGAGCGTTCTGTAAGCCTGTGAAGGTGAGTTGAGAAGCTTGCTGGAGGTATCAGAAGTGCGAATGCTGACATGAGTAACGACAATGGGTGTGAAAAACACCCACGCCGAAAGACCAAGGTTTCCTGCGCAACGTTAATCGACGCAGGGTTAGTCGGTCCCTAAGGCGAGGCTGAAAAGCGTAGTCGATGGAAAACAGGTTAATATTCCTGTACTTCTGGTTATTGCGATGGAGGGACGGAGAAGGCTAGGCCAGCTTGGCGTTGGTTGTCCAAGTTTAAGGTGGTAGGCTGAGATCTTAGGTAAATCCGGGATCTTAAGGCCGAGAGCTGATGACGAGTTGCCTTTAGGCGACGAAGTGGTTGATGCCATGCTTCCAAGAAAAGCTTCTAAGCTTCAGGTAACCAGGAACCGTACCCCAAACCGACACAGGTGGTTGGGTAGAGAATACCAAGGCGCTTGAGAGAACTCGGGTGAAGGAACTAGGCAAAATGGCACCGTAACTTCGGGAGAAGGTGCGCCGGTGAGGGTGAAGGACTTGCTCCGTAAGCCCATGCCGGTCGAAGATACCAGGCCGCTGCGACTGTTTATTAAAAACACAGCACTCTGCAAACACGAAAGTGGACGTATAGGGTGTGACGCCTGCCCGGTGCCGGAAGGTTAATTGATGGGGTTAGCTAACGCGAAGCTCTTGATCGAAGCCCCGGTAAACGGCGGCCGTAACTATAACGGTCCTAAGGTAGCGAAATTCCTTGTCGGGTAAGTTCCGACCTGCACGAATGGCGTAACGATGGCGGCGCTGTCTCCACCCGAGACTCAGTGAAATTGAAATCGCTGTGAAGATGCAGTGTATCCGCGGCTAGACGGAAAGACCCCGTGAACCTTTACTATAGCTTTGCACTGGACTTTGAATTTGCTTGTGTAGGATAGGTGGGAGGCTTTGAAGCGTGGACGCCAGTTCGCGTGGAGCCATCCTTGAAATACCACCCTGGCAACTTTGAGGTTCTAACTCAGGTCCGTTATCCGGATCGAGGACAGTGTATGGTGGGTAGTTTGACTGGGGCGGTCTCCTCCTAAAGAGTAACGGAGGAGTACGAAGGTGCGCTCAGACCGGTCGGAAATCGGTCGTAGAGTATAAAGGCAAAAGCGCGCTTGACTGCGAGACAGACACGTCGAGCAGGTACGAAAGTAGGTCTTAGTGATCCGGTGGTTCTGTATGGAAGGGCCATCGCTCAACGGATAAAAGGTACTCCGGGGATAACAGGCTGATACCGCCCAAGAGTTCATATCGACGGCGGTGTTTGGCACCTCGATGTCGGCTCATCACATCCTGGGGCTGAAGCCGGTCCCAAGGGTATGGCTGTTCGCCATTTAAAGTGGTACGCGAGCTGGGTTTAGAACGTCGTGAGACAGTTCGGTCCCTATCTGCCGTGGACGTTTGAGATTTGAGAGGGGCTGCTCCTAGTACGAGAGGACCGGAGTGGACGAACCTCTGGTGTTCCGGTTGTCACGCCAGTGGCATTGCCGGGTAGCTATGTTCGGAAAAGATAACCGCTGAAAGCATCTAAGCGGGAAACTTGCCTCAAGATGAGATCTCACTGGGATCTTGAATCCCCTAAAGGGCCGTCGAAGACTACGACGTTGATAGGTTGGGTGTGTAAGCGCTGTGAGGCGTTGAGCTAACCAATACTAATTGCCCGTGAGGCTTGACCATATAACACCCAAGCAATTTGCGTCGAACGACCAGATTGCGGTGTTGTGAAGATGATACGAACCGAAAGTTTGCGTATTCACAAAGACCATCACATACCCGATTCGCTGGAATGCCTGTCAAAGGGCGTCCTGGCTACAGAATTTCTTGACGACCATAGAGCATTGGAACCACCTGATCCCATCCCGAACTCAGCAGTGAAACGATGCATCGCCGATGGTAGTGTGGGGTTTCCCCATGTGAGAGTAGGTCATCGTCAAGATTAAATTCCGAAACCCCCGGTTGCGAAAGCAGCTGGGGGTTTTGTCTTTCTGGCGTTCCTCACCGTGGCAGGCGCGACCGCTTTCCATGTGGGACCGGGCGAAGCTCGGGAAGGCCGCACCCGCAGCATCAGGCCGCTACTGAGCCAACCGCTCAATCAAATAATCAATCAACACCCGAATCTTCGGTGGCAAAAACCGCTTCGGCGGGTACAGCAACCACACCGAACCAATATAAGCCCCGCCATCCAGCTCCCAATCCGCCAATACCTGCACCACCTCACCGTTCTGCAGCGCTTCCCTGGCGACGAATTCCGGTAAATTGGCAATCCCGAACCCCTGCCGTGCCGCATCCAGGCGCGCACCCGCATGGTTGGCGATATACCGCCCCTTCACCGGCACGACCTCTGTCTGCCCCTCGCGCCGCAAGCGCCAGCGGTTATCGTCAGTGGTCTCACCCAGGTAAAGGCAGTCATGGTCCAGCAGCTCGGCCGGTGCCTGCGGAACACCGCGGCTGTCCAGGTACCCTTGCGACGCACACAGCACCCACCGCACCGCCCCCAGCGTCCGCCCGGCCAGCCCCAGCGGCGGCCGTTCCGTCAGGCGAATCACCAGGTCGATGTCCTCCACCAAGGGGTCTACGTCATGGTCATTGAACACCAACTGCACATCCACCTCGGCGTACCGGCGCAGGAAGTCTGGAATCAGAGGGTGCAGCACCGTTCGGGCAAAGGCCGTAGGCGCGCTCACGATCACCCGCCCATGGGGCCGCGCAGCCAGGCGGCCGGCGGCATCCACTGCACAGGCGGCCGCATCGAGCATGTCACGACAGTGTCGGTAAACTTCGGCTCCGGATTCAGTGACGCGAATGCGCCGGGTGGAACGCTCCACCAACTGGGTGCCCAGCGCCTGTTCCAGTCGCTTGATCTGCCGGCTCACAGTAGAGGGCATGCTGCCCAGTTGTCGTGCAGCTTCAGAGAAATTTCCCGCGTCCACCACACGAGCGAACACCGCCATGTCCGGCAGTGCTTCAAAGAGATCGGTGGGGGTCATGGCATCCTCGCGCTGAACCTATTCATGTCACAGCAGCATAAATGATGCGCAGAGGCAGCACGAGGCCCAGGCCGGTGCTGTTTACCCTTGCTCGAACGGCACCCGCAACCGGCTGCCCGCAGACTTCAGTTCCTCGCGGTGCAGAAAAGCCAGCTTCTCCAGCACCTCCACTCCCTGGGCGGTCAGGCTCACCTGCACCTCGCGGCGGTCCTCGACGCCGCGTTGGCGCCGCACCAACCCCAGCGCCTCGCAGCGCTTCACCAGCGCCACCGCCCCATGGGGCACCATCTGCAGGCGCTCGGCCAATTCACCCACACTGGCCCAGTCGCGGCCCGGGAAACCCTGGGTATGCAACATCAGCAGGTACTGTTGCGGCGTCACCCCATGGGCCTGCACCGCTTCCTCGGAAAAACGCAGAAACCGCCGCAACTGATAGCGAAACTCCGACAGCGTCTCGAAATCGGATTTATCCAGGGCATCACTCATCGACGCGGCTCCTGGTTCAAACGGGCGAGGGTGGCCGTGACAATCGCCTCCAGGTCGTCGGCATCCACATCGATGAACTCATCGCGCTCATCCAGCACCGCCTGCAACGCCTGGTGCAATTGCTGGCTGGCCGGCGACACCGCGCGCGCAGCGACCGGGTTCGGTACATGGCCATGAGGGTAACGGTGGCGGCTGAAGGTGTGGAACACCAGCGCACACACCAGCAACACAGCGGAGTTCAATAACACGGGGTCGAGGACGAACCCATACCCGGCGGCATGAATACTGGGCCCACCCAATACAGCGGTCAGCGCCACGGCACCGGAAGGCGGATGCAGGCACCGCAGGGCCAACATCAACCCAATCGCCACCGACACCGCCAGGGCCGCGGCGATGATCTCGTTGCTGATCCATGCCGCGCAGGTCACGCCCACCAACGAAGCCACCAGGTTACCCCCCAGCAATGCCCAGGGTTGCGCCAACGGGCTGGCCGGGGCCGCGAACAGCAACACGGCGGACGCGCCCATAGGGGCGATCAGCAAAGGCAGGTCGGCGCTCAGGCCCAACGCCCAGGTGCACAGGGCGGCGGTAATGCCGATGCCCAGTAGTGCGCCAAAAGTGGCGCGCAGGCATTCGCGAGGGCTGAGGTGCAGCGGGGCAGGGCGCCAGCGCTGGAGGGACGAGTGCAGGGTGCGGAACACGGTGTAGGATCTCAGGCAGCAAAAAACGCGCATTTTATATCACGCCGTGATGTATTGCGCGAATCCCTGCCGCGCTGGGGCGATCAGGCGCGCATCCGCCCCAGCAGAGTCGCGGGAAAGGATCCACCGCGTGATGCCTGTTATCCTTGCGTATCAGGAATTCAAGCGTCAGCGCTTACAAGGACGTCTTACATGACCTCGCCACACATCGTGCGTTACTGGCACGCAGTCGAATTGCTGCAGCCCCAGGCCGTTCCGAAGCTCGCCAAACGCGACGGAGCCTACCAACCGTTCTATCAGGACATACCCGCGTCCTCGGCCGTTCTGCCGTGGATGCCGGCCAATCCCCTGAGCCGCCAACCCCTTCCCGACAAGCGTGTGTGGAGCCATACGCTGTATGCGCACCTCTACAATAACCAAACGGTTTCGCGCCGCCTGGAAGCGCTCTACGGTGCCGACGTTGGCTATAAGGAACCGCAAAACAAGCGCTGCGCGCTCTACTCACTCAAATTCAATGACCAGGGGTTCATGCTGGCCGACAGCCTGGTGCTGTCCAGTGAAGCGTGGTTCGTCGGGCGTGCGATCCACGGCGAGGACTGGCGACGTGGCTTCGAACACACCCAGGACTACCTTCGTGAACAACTCAGAACCCAGCTTGGTGGCGTGGTGCAGGCTGCGGACCTGGCCTGGCTGACGGACTTCATTCGTCAAACCCTAAAGGTGGACGAATTTTTCGGCGATGAGCCCCGTGTCCATCGCTTCCGCTCGGCACCGGTCAACCCGAAGAAACCCGAGCAGGAAGACGATCCGTTGAACAGCTTTCTGCTCAGTGATCTGGCGGACATGGCTGACGCGGTAGAGCGTGGCGAGACCAGTGAGCCGCTGGCGCGTTACCTGAGCCTTCACGACCCCGAACAACGCCTGCACCTGGACAAGCCCGAAGCCGATCTGCCCTTGCTCGAGCGCCTCGCGCCGTCGCGCTATGCGGCAGGTTGCTGGCCGGCCGAAAAGCACCTGGGCCTGGTTCACTCCCAGCAACTGGCAGTCAACAGCCTGCTGGCGCTGAGCGACGAAACCGGCATCATGGGCGTCAATGGCCCACCGGGTACCGGGAAGACCACGTTGCTGCGTGACCTGATCGCGGCGGTCGTGACGCAGCGCGCCGATGTCCTCGCCTCGCTGGGAAGGGCGTCGGACGCCTTCGTTCAGGACGGCCGCGAAATGGCCAATGACGGCGGACGCGCGCGTGCAGCCTATCAGCTCAACCCCTGCCTGTTCGGGTTCGAGATGGTGGTGGCCTCTTCCAACAATGGCGCGGTGGAAAACGTCACGCTGGAGTTACCCCAGCGGGACAAGGTCGACCCCACCTGGTTACCCGACGCCGAGTATTTCAGCAAACTGGCAGAGCTCACCAGCGGCAAGCCGGCATGGGGCCTCATCTCCGCGGCCTTGGGCGCCAAAGCCAAACGCACCCGGTTCGTCGACCGTTTCTATTATGGGCAAGTGCCTGCCAAACCAGCGAAGGGCAATGGCGAGGCCGCCGCACTGAAGCCTGATGCGGCTGACAGCTGGGCGCTGGAGGATGACCTCGACGCCGACGAAGCCGCACCGGACACCCCTGACGACCAACCTGCTCCCAAAGGCATGCGCGAATGGCTGGCCGAGCAAGCGGCGGATATGAAGGCGCTCAGCTCGGTTGAAAAAGCCAACCTCTGGCGCGCCGCGATCAAGCAATACCAGGACGCCAAGGACGCCGAACACGCGTTGCGCACCCAGGTCAGCGGCATCAGCCAGAGCATCGAGGCATTGGGCACGGCCAGGGCACGGGTCACGCAGATGCAGCAGGACCTTCAGGCGCTGGTCGCGCAGCGCAGCGATGTCGAGGGTGAACAAGCCCTTGTGGAAACCCAGCAGCTTTCCCCGGCCCGCGAGAAGCTGCAACACGAAGTGCAGACTTTGGCATCGCACCTCGCGGCAAAGCCAAGCTTCATGGCCAACCTGTTCAGCCTGTGGGGCACGCACCGCAACTGGGCCTCCCGCCAGCGGTTGCTCGACAGCGCCCACGCCCTGGCCAAGGACGCTTTCGACAGCATCCAGCGCCAGGTGCAGCGGCTCTCGGGCCGCATCAATGAACTGAGCCAGCGAATGGCTGCGGCCGAGGTGGAGATCACCGAAGCGGTACGTCACGTCGATATGCAGCTGGAAAAGGCCCGCCACCTGGCGCAAGCCGGGCAGGCCGAGCACCTGTCCAGTTGGCTGGAGAGTGGCCTGGCGGGCCGGGGCAGTGACATCGAACTGCGAGAGCCGTGGGTGGTGGAAGGCTGGCGTCAGGCCCGCGCGAAAGTCTTCATTGAAGCCCTCAAGCTGCACCGCACCTTCATGCAGATCGAGGCCACGCGCCTGGGCGCCAACCTGGAATTCATCACGGGCCTGCTTACCGGTAGTCGATACGGCGGCGTCTCCCAGGCCGTGGTGCGTTCGGCGTGGGCGTCCTTGTTCATGGTGGTGCCGGTGCTCAGCAGCACGTTCGCGTCTTTCGCCCGGTCCTTTGGCAGCCTGGGGTGCGCGCAGATCGGCTGGCTGCTGGTAGACGAAGCCGGTCAGGCCACGCCCCAGGCCGCGGTGGGTGCGCTATGGCGGGCACGCCGGGCTGTGCTGGTAGGCGACCCATTGCAACTGGAGCCGATCGTCACCGTGTCCGACGCGGTGCTGGAGCATATGCGCACGCACTACCAGGTGGACGCCCATTGGCTGCCCAGCCGCCATTCCGCACAAGCGCTGGCGGACCAGGCCACCACCTGGGGGCGCATGGCGGGGCCGAGGGACGAGAAATGCTGGGTGGGGTTGCCCCTGGTCGTTCACCGCCGCTGCGACGAACCGATGTTCGAACTGGCGAACCGCATCGCCTACGACGGCGCGATGGTGTACGGCACCGTCGCCCCATCCCCGGCCAAGGAAACGCCGGCTCGCCTGCTGACCGGGTGGGTGCACGTCAGCGGCCCGTCCTCAGGAAACTGGGTGGCCAACGAGGGGGTTGCGCTTGAGCGCCTGCTGGCGGTGCTGCAAACCGATGGCGTGGCCATGGACAGCATTGCGGTCATCACCCCCTTCCAGGACGTGCGCAACCAGCTCAAGGAGCGCCTGCCCGCCAAGATGGTGCGTGGCACCATCCACACCATGCAGGGCAAGGAAGCGGCGGTGATCATTCTGGTGCTGGGCGGCAGCACTGAAAGCCCCGGCGCCCGCGAATGGGCAGTGTCCAAACCCAACCTGCTCAACGTCGCCGCTACCCGGGCCAAGCGTCGCTTGTATGTGATTGGTGACCGGGGTGACTGGCAGCAGCGCAAGCTGTTCTGTGACGTCATGGAGTGGTTGCCGGCGCACCCGCCGATGACGGCGGGTTGCCCTGCTTGAACAATGGGGGCTGCGCTGACCGCCAGCCCCTCAATACTCCCCGCGCACGGTCAACATGAAGTTGCGCGGGTCGCCGTAGAAGTTGCCATTCGATGAACTGGACACCGTCCGGTAATACACCTTGTCGAACAGGTTGTTGCCATTCACCGAAACGCTCCAGTGCGGCGTCACCTGGTACTTCACCATGGCGTCATACACCGCGTAACCCGCCTGGGTGTAGTCGAACGGCACGCTGGTCTTGCCCAGCGTGCCATCGCTCAGGTACGGGTAGGCCGAGCCGCTGACATAGGTCGCGCTCTGCAGGGTCACGCCGCCACCCACGGTCCAGTCTTCGAAGCGGCCAGGCAGGTTATAGGTGGTCCACAGTTTGGCTTCGTGCTTGGGCGTGATGGTGCTGAGGGCGACATTCTCGGTCTTGTTGCGGTTGTTGTTGTACACATAGCTGGCCATCAGGTTCCAGCCCTTGGCCAGTTCACCCGAGGTTTGCAGTTCCACGCCCTTGCTGATCACTTCGCCCTGGTTCAGGTAACAGCAACTGCCGCCCCACAGCGCCGATTCTTCCGGGTAGCTGGGGTCCAGTACCGCGCCGCCGTCGCGCTTGGTATAGAACACGGCAATGCCGGTATTCAGGCGGCCCTCGAAGTGCTCGCCCTTGAGGCCCACTTCATAGGTCTTGCCGACCATGGGGTCGACCACACTGCCGCTGCTGATCGGCCCCTTCAGGTAGCTTTGCTGCGGATTGAAGATCTTCGAGTAGCTGGCGTAGGCCGACCAGGTATCGCTGAGGTCGTAGATCACCCCGCCATAAGGCACCAGCCGCGTAGGTTCGCGCATGTCGATGGTGCTTTGCACCACGCCGGCATTCGTGTAGGTCTGCTCGAAGTGGTAGCGCGACAGGCGGCCGCCCACGATCACCTTCAACGGGTCGGCCACCTGCAGGGTCAGGCGCGAGTACAGCCCATACTGGGTCTGGTCGTTAGGGCTGTAGACCCGGGGCGTGACGTAGCTGATGGGGTTGGGGTCCCACGGTTGTGGGTCGAATACGTTCACCGCCTGCTTGATGTTGGACAGCACCCCGGAGCCCTTCCATTCGCTGGACACCTGCTGCCAGTCACCGCCCACCACCAACTGATGCTCGTGGCCAAAGGCGTCGAAGCTGCCCGACAGGTTGGTATCGAACAGGTTCTGGCTGGTCCAGTAGCGGTTGTAACTGCCGTTGCGGACCGGGCCGGTCATTGTCGTCGGGTTCAGCGCCCCCGTGGTCACCGCCGCCAGCGCCGTGCCTGAGTCGTGGGTGTTGGTGTAGGAGAGATTGGCCTTCCAGCCGTTGTTGAAATAGTGGTCCAGCTTGGTGAAGATTTCCTGCGACCTCACATCGCTGTAGGCCCACTTCTGGCTAAGGCTGGTGTGGCGCGGCAGGCCGATGTCACTGCCATCGCTGTAGCGCGGCAGGCCGGCGTAGTTGCCCGAGTGCACGCTTTCAAACATGCCGCCCAGGGTCAGTGTGGTGTCGGGCGTCACGTCCCATTCCGCCACGCCGTAAACGGTGGGCTTCTCGGTGCTCATGTTGTCGATGGCGTACTGCCGGTCGGTATACGCCGTCACCAGGCGGCCGCGCAGGGTGCCGCTGTCATTGAGCGGGCCGGTCACGTCGAGCATCGAGCGGTAATTGTCCCAGGTGCCGGCCGCGGCTTCGAATTTCAGCTGGTAGTTGGGCAGCGCGCGCTTGCGCACCACGTTGATCACCCCACCCGGGTCGCCCACGCCGCCGAACAGCGCGCCCGCGCCGTGCAGCACCTCCACATGGTCGAACTCGACCATGTTGTACAGGCGCAGGGAATAGAAACTGGTGGCGTTGGACGACAGCGCCATCGGCGCGGCCCCGTCGATCTGGATGCTGTCGATGGTGAACCCACGGGAATAGAAATCGTAAGCCGACGCACCGGTCTTCGACACAATGACCCCAGGCGCGTAACGCAGTGCATCTTCCAGCTCGGTGACAGCGGTATCGTCGATCATCTGCCGGGTCACCACCGACACCGACTGGGGCGTGTAGCGCAGGCTGGTCGGCGTCTTGGAACCGACACTGACGGCGCCCGTGGTATAGGAATGCGAGTTCTCGGTCATCTCGCCCATGCCCTGGCCGCTGATCTCGGTGGTGCCCAGTTGCAGCGTGTCACCGCCCACCGGCATGACGATCACCCGGTAGCCGTTGCCGTCAGGCACTGCTTGCAGCTCCAGCGGCGTCAGCAACCGCGCCAACGCCTGCTCCAGGGTGAAATGCCCCACCAGCCCCTCGCTGTGCTTGCCGGCGGACACCGCCGCGTCGATACCCAGCATCACACCCGCCTGCTGGCCCAGGCTGCCCAGCACAGCGTCCAGGCTGCCCCCAGGAATATTCAGGCCCAGCGCCTGGGTGGCGCCGGGCGCGCTGTCGGCAGCCATGGCGGGGCAATTGACCAGGTTGATGCAGAGCCCCAGCAGGGCGCCGGCCAGCGGCGTGAAGCGAGTGTGCATGTAAACGTTCCCTGTACGACAAGAGTGGTGAATGAGCGCTGCACGACAGCGCCGTTTGTAACCCTTGATGCGCGAGAACGAAAAAACTGCCACCTGGATGAAAAAAAACTTCACGCCGCCTGCAACGTCGCCCAGTAGCCCAGCACCCGATTGACCTTCACCGGCAGCAAGCGCGTCAACAGATCGAGGCTGGCCTCAGGGTTATCGAGGGAAAAACTGCCCGACACGCGCAACTGCGCCACGCTGCTGTCACAGCGCAAAATACCCCGGCGATAGCGGTCCAGCTGCCGCGCCACGCTCACCAGCGGCATGCGCTCGGCCACCAACAACCCCCGCGTCCAGGCCTCGGCCGTGGTATTCACCGCGGTGACCGCAGTGCTGCCGCCAAGCGCAAATGCCTGCCCCTGCCCAGCCGCCAACGTCGTCGTCGCGCCGCTGGCGCTGGACGTCACCTGCACCCGCCCGCTCAATACCTGCACCAGGCTTGCCGGCTGCTCGGGCAAGTCGCGCGACACCACCAGCCGCGCGGGCCCGGCCAGCTCGATCGACACATCGCGGGTACGCACCGTGAGCGCGTCCGCGCCAGTAAACGACAGCCACAACCGCCCACTGTCCAGCATCAGCCGCGAAGGGGCGACGTCCAGCGCGGTACGGGTATCCAACTGTACCGCCAGGTGGCTGCCCAGCTGCAGGGCGCGGCGCTCGCCGGTAGCCGTGGCGTAGTCACTGGTATAGGGCGCCAGCCACTGATGTTCACGCGCCTGCCAGTCGCCACAGGCCAACACCCCCACACCCACCAGCGCCTTCAGCGCCCCGCGTCGCGTCGCCAGGCTGCGCGCCTGCAACGCTGAACGTACATGCTCGGCAGGCATCGCCCCAGCGCCAGCGCGCAGGTCGCGGTTCAGCCCATTCAAGCGCTGCCACACCCGCTCATGCTGCGGGTGCTCGTTGCGCCAACGCAGGCACGCCTGCTGGTCGGCGGCACTGCACACGCCCGACTGCAGCGTCACCATCCACGCCAGGCCCTGCTCCAACACCTGAGGGTCAATGGCACCCGCTTCGCCCGCGCGGAACAGACTCATGCCAGGTAAACCGACGCGTAACAGTGCCGGTAAGCCTTGAGCATCGCCTTCTGCACCACATTCACCGTCAGGCCCAGTTGCTCGGCAATCTGTGGATAAGTGAGACCGTCCAACTGCGACAGCAGAAACACCTCCCGCACCTTGCTGCCCAGCCCATCCAACACACTACCGACCGTCTCCAGCGCCTCGATCACCAGCAACCGGGTTTCCTCCGATGGCACCTCGCCCGCTGGCGCCAGGCTCAACGACCGCACATACGCCAGCTCCAGTGCCTGGCGGCGAAAATGCTCGCCGCACAGGCGGCTGGCCAAGGTGCGCAGGTAAGCGCGGGGCTCGGCAATGGTCGGCAGTTGCTCCTGGCGCAGCAGGCGTACAAATGTATCCTGCGCCAGGTCCATGGCCTGATGGTGGTTGCCCAGCTTGCGACGCAGGATTTGCACGACCCAGGCGTGGTGGTTGCCATAGAGGGATTTCACCTGATCGTGGACCGTTGCGCTTGGCAGCATCTTGGGTGGGCCTGGGGAAGGGGGGGGGTGTTTATGATAATGATTTGCAATAGCGAATGCTATATGGGAGCGCCGCTTGCAGAAGCGGCAAGCCCCCCATTCATAAACACCGAGTCACCCGGTCCAGGCTTTTATGCCGGCTTCACCGTTAGCTCAACCCCTACAGCGAGCATGAGGCGCATCACTGTGTCGTAACGAACGTGGGTTCCACCCTTCAGTGCCTTGTAAAGGCTTTCACGGTTCAAGCCCGCGTTTTGCGCCAGCCTGTTTACGCCCTGGGCCTTGGCCACTTCGGCGATCGCTTGCATCATGATTTCGGGGTCGTGCTCTTTCATCGCTTCGGCCAGGAACGCACTGATGGTTTCAGGGCTGTCCAGGAAGCGGGAGGCCTCGAAGCGGCTGGTATTGCCCAGGTTCAGGTTGAGAATGGGCATGTCTTCGGGTTTGTTTTGGTTACTCATAATCATGCACCTCGCAGTGCGTCTAAAATTTCTTTGGCGCGTTTGATGCCCCGTTTTTGATCCGTCTTGTCGCTGCCGTAAAGCATCAGGTAGCGAGTCTGTCCAGAGCGGACGTAATACACCCGGTAGCCAGGCCCCACGAAAACGCGCATTTCACTCAGACCGTCGCCGACGGGCTCTGTATCACCAAAGTTTCCATTCTGCGCCCGCAAAATCCTGGCGGTGACGGCTGCCTTTCCCTGCACGTCCTTGATCCTGCCGAGCCAACCAGCGAATTCTGGCGTGGTATCTATTGCGTAAATGGGATTATTGTTTTCGGTCATGCACTAAGAGTAGCCTACTGGCTACATCTGTGTCGATGCACTGGCACAATCCTGCTTTGGTGTACCCACTATGTGCATCCTTCGTATCAGCGCACAGCCACCAGCAAGCCGCTGATCAAACTCCCCCTCGAAAGGAATCAGGCATGACCGCTGAAAAAGAAGAAAGCAGCTCCTCCTTGATGAAGATGGTAGAAGCCATCGCCATCAGCCCCCAGGACGCCCGCGAACTGGTGAGCCAGTACCAAACCCAGGTGCGCAAAGCCTCGCCGTCCGCCAGCGAAGAAAAGATCCAGGACGCCGTCGTCGACAAAATCATCAGCCGCTATTCAAAACTGGCCGCCACCTCCGGCGCTGCCACCGCGCTGCCGGGCGTCATCCCGGGTATCGGCACCGCTGTGAGCGCCATTGGTGGTGGGGTAGCGGATATCTCGGTGTGCATGAAACTGCAGATCGACATGACCATGTGCCTGGCCGTCGCCATCAACGGCAAGATGTCCAACGAAGACGCCAAGCACATGTCCTACATCATCGCGCTGTACGGCTCCCTGGAGCAGATGGGCTCCAGCAGCGCTACCCGCATCGCCAGCAAGGCGGGTGTGCGGATGGTGAAACAGTACCTCAAAGGCCCGACGCTGCAGGTCATCAAGGAGCTGTTCTCCAAGATCGGCATTACCTTCACGCAGAAGGCCGCGGCGAAAGTGATTCCGTTCGGCATCGGGGTAATCGTGGGCGGGACGGCGAACTATGCGCTGACCACTTATGTGGGCAAGGCTGCTCGGGATACGTTTCGGCTGACCCTGAAGGACGAGGAGCCTGTGGAGGAAGTAGTGGTGGATGAGGCGATAGAGGAAGCTGTACACACCCAGGCTGAGGTGTGACACCCAGAAGGTGTCTCGTACTTCTACCGAAAACCTGTACTGGCCCCGCACCGGAGCGAATCACATGACATGGATAATCCCCAAAGCCAGCGCCTACGGCGGCATTGTATTGAACGCCACCGGGCAGGTACTCCTGCGCGAGCCAGCCAACCACTACGACGGCTACGCCTGGACCTTCGCCAAGGCGCGCCCTGCCACCGACGAACAACCAGAGCAAACAGCCCGCCGCGCGGTGCGTACCGAGCTAGGGCATGACGGCAAAATTGTCGGCGTACTTCCAGGGCTTTACCAAGGTGGCACAACCAAGGCCGCATTTACGCTCATGGTATCCGATGCTGCGCACGGCACCACTGACGACCATACCTGGAACACCTGCTGGGCTGATTTCGAACACGCCCGTGAGCTCGTCAGCCAAACAACCAATGCTGTCGGCCGTATGCGCGACCTGCAGATACTCGAGGCTACCCAGCACTGGTTCAAGAGCAACCGCAAGGGTATCGCCGCATTCGAGGCGCTTGGCTCGAAAGGCTGGGCAGTGAAGGGCGACTGGGCCACCAAGGAAATGCCTGAGCAGTTCGTCACCTTGCCGATGGACATGGTATTCAACGCCGAGGAAGCCGACGCCATTCGCACGGGGTTCATCCCCGCGGCCATGGAGGAAAAGTGGTTCTGCTACTACGTGGACAACGTGCTCTACCAGCACCGTAGTTGGACGGGGGCCATGGTGGACCGGATACGGTTTGTCGAAGAGGGGGATGGCATTCGGGCGGTAGAGGCAGATGTGAATAGAGCGCCGGAGCAGTATGCGCGGGCGGATGATGCGGCGGATGTGCGGCGTATTGAGATGCTGGTGGGGCTTTTGGCGAAGCGTAGTCTGAGTTGAAGTGGTGCAGGGTCGTAGTTCGATGGGATAGCGCATTGGTAATGCCTACACCGTCTGTGGATAACGACTACGGCAATATCTGTTTTGGTAGTGCGCTCGGAGCCGTCCTCTCAGAGCAGCGCTCTGGGGGGACGTCGGGATTAGTGGTGGCTCGATAGGTGACGGCGCGTTTCGCGCCCATCTTGATTCCCAAGCATGAGCGCAGGTACACCGGTTTTGACGACCAGAAGATCGTCGCCATGTACGGCCGAGGCATGACGATCAGCACGTAATGTGCACATCAACGCCCTAGCCCGCCTATTGCTCAGTCGCAAAGCGCAACGCCGGCAGCAACGACGCATTGAACATCGCTCCATGGCTGAGTACCAGCTCCTGGTAGTCCACCGTGACATTCGCTCGCCCCGCCAGACCCTCGGCCAATTGCCGCGCCGCCTCAGGTGACACTTCGCTGGCGCCTGCCGGCCCACGCCCCACCTTGGGTGCCGTCCCTCGCATCATCAACAGGCGCACCCGGTTTGCAGGCGCAAGCTTCTGCTGCTCACCGAGCAGCACGCCGTTTCCCCACCAGACTGAGGGATCCGCTACGGCATACGCCTGGAAATCATGGGTGTGCGTAAACAGCACATGCAACGCGAACAACCCGCCAAACGAGTGCCCCCACAGGGTCTGCCGCTGTGGATCGACCTTCGCCAAGGCTGCCACTGCCGGCTTCACCCGCTGCTCAATCAGCAGGGCAAATTGGTCCGCCCCACCGCTAGGCCGAGCGTCTGCCGAGGGCGTGCCCAGGGGCAACCCGGGAGTATCGTCATAAGCCCGCGCCACCACATCGAACCGCGCATTCACGGCATAGCCGATCAGCACCAGCACTGGCAGAGCGTCGCCGTGAACCTCCCCCAGCAACTGATCATCCAACGCGGCCAATACCGCGTTTCCATCCAGCATGTAGAGCGCCGGATACCCCGCCGCCGGTGCCGCGCGCTTGGGTACGCCGACCCAGACGCGGTAGTGCCGCTTGGCGTCCACGGAGTCCAGGTCAAGCTGGGTGAAGCGGTATAGCGATGAGCCACGCTGGGCAATGTTCGGCGTGCTGGGCAGCGACAGGTCAGGACGAGCAGACGCCGTAGCGACCGCCCCCGAGAAGAACACCATCAGCAAAAATCGGATAAGCATCATCAGAACGATACCGTCAGGCTGGTGTAGATCGCGCGACCGTGCTGGTTATACGACGCCGCCCCTGCCGTGCTGGAACTGCCCTTGCGGAACAAGCGCTTATCAAAAAGGTTGCTGACCCCTGCCCCCAGCCGAACGCTTTTGGTCACGTCGTAGCCCAGGTTGAGACCCACCAGGCTATAGCTGCCCAGCGCCTTGCTGTTCACGCCACTGGCGGCCTCGGAGTTGGTGGTGGCGTAGGTCGGCGGTTTCTGCCGGCCGTAGGAGGTCAAGCTCAGTTGCGATGACAGCTTGGGCGTCACTTGCCAGTCGAGCATTGAGTTGAGGGTGTATTTGGGGATCAATGACAGTGGGTTGCCAGTGTCTTTGTTTTTCGACTGGATCATGTAGGTGACGTTGTTTGTCCAGGTGATGTTGTCTGCCACCGGGATCTGCAGCGTACCCTCGATCCCTTCGGTCACGGCTTTCTTGGCGTTGGCCCATTGGTACACGTTGTAGCTGCCGGCAGTGGCCACCGAGTCGTTCAGGTCGACGGTGATTTTGTTGCGGTAGTCGTTGCGGAAGTAGGTCAGGCCGGCCACCCAGCCGTCACGTTTGAACTCCAGGCCAAGTTCCTTGTTGACGCTGGTTTCCGGGTTGAGGTCGGCGTTGCCCAGGATGTAGCAGCCAGTGGTGTCGCTGACGCCGCAGCCTTTGCCGTTGCTGACCAGCATGTAATTGGGGTTGAGCTGGTAGAGGTTAGGCGCTTTGAAGGAGCGGGCAATGCCGGCCTTGAACGTGTAATAGTCCCAGAAGGCCTGAGAGAAGTTAAGGCTGGGCGACCAGTTGGGGCCGAAGTCGGAGTGATCGTCCATGCGCACGCCAGGGGTGAGCATGGTGCCGGGGGCTACCTCGATGTTGTCTTCGGCGAACAGCGAACCGATGTTCGCACCCACTTCGCTGTTGCGGGTGCCGGTGGCGTAGCCGCTGATGGTGTTGCCCGCGGAAGTGGTGGCACTCAGCGACGCAGGATCATTGAGTTCCTGGCGAGTCCACTCGCCGCCCAGGGTCAGGGTTTGCGGCATGGCGGTGGCAAGCGGCAGGTTGAATTCGCCGTGGCCCAGCCAGTCCTTGAGTTCGCTGGTGGTGAATGTGTTGGAGTTGATCAGGCCTTCGGAGCCGCCACCCAGGCCCTCGTCGAGGCGACGGTTGCGGGTGTTTTCGTATTGCACGTAAAACTTGCTGGTGCCGAAATCCCAATCGCCGTTGTGAGTAATGGAATAGGTTTCGCGGTACATCTTGTTGGTTTCGCGGCCCAGATAGTCGCCGGCCAGTTTGGTGGAGGTGTCGAGATTGCCCTGGCTTTCACCTGCGTACATATTGCCCTGGCGGCTGTAGTTGGCCTCGAAATCGATGGACTGGCGGTCGTCGATCGTCCAGGTCAGCAGGCCGCTGATGTCCTTGTTCCGCACGCCTTCGCTGCCGGCCGGCAGCGTGGTCGAGGTAGCCTGGTGGCCTTTGTTGATATCCCAGTCGTCATTGTCCGTGGTGCTGACGTTGCCGTAGATGCGGTAGTGCAGGCTGTCGGTCAATGGCCCGCTGAGGCCGAAGTTGGCGCGCTTGGTGGCACCTTCGTCCTTGTGGGTAGGCATGTTGGTGTACACCGAGACAGTGCCGTGGGTCTGGTCGTCGGGGCGCTTGGTGATGATGTTTACCACGCCCCCCGCAGCGCCGTTGCCGTAGCGCGCGGCGGCAGGACCGCGGATCACTTCGATGCGCTCGACCTGCTCGGCGGGCACCCAATTGGTGTCGCCGCGGGTGTCACGGTCACCGGTAACGCTGTAGCGGATGGAATTGCGTGAGGTGACCGGTTTACCATCGACGAGTATCAGGGTGTTTTCCGGACCCATGCCGCGGATGTCGATCTGACGGTTATTGCCGTGCACGCCGGTCCCGCTGTTACCCGTCAAGTTCACCCCCGGCATTTTGCGGATGATGTCAGAAAGGTCGTTCACCGGTGGGGACTTCTGAATGTCCTTGTTGGTGATGATCGACACGCCGGGCATCTGTTTGGCCTCCTCCTCGGCGGTCGCAACCACCGGTGTGGCGCTCAGCACTACACTTGAATCCTTTGGCCCCGTTGCTTGCGATTGCTGCTCAGCGCTGTGGGGGATTGGCGTGAGCACATACGTCTGGTTAGGCTGGCGCTGGGCTTGCAAACCGCTTCCCGCCAGAAGGCGCGCAAACCCTTCATCGACGTCAAAGTTTCCGCTCAGACCTGGCGAGGTCATGCCTCGAGTCTGCTCAGCATTGAAAGACAATGTGATATTGGCTGCTGTGGCGAACAGGCTCAGCGAGGCGCCCAGTGATCCTGGGTCAATCTGGTAAGCGTGGGGTTGGCTCTGCGCCATCAACTGCGTGGGCGCAAGGCTCAGGGCCGAAAAAAAACCCAGCGCTACCGTGAGATGAACGGCATGACTCAGTGGCCGGGCGGTGTCGAAAGCAAATCGTGACATCGAGGGTTCCTTCGGTTGGCAGGCAGAGAAGCAGTCGTTGTGACCGTTCCCATGCAGAGGCCGAATGAAACGCAGAATCGGCAACCCTAATTGGAAAGAATTCTCAATATCTTCAGGCAGCCTCAATACTGACCCAATACCGCGTCACGAAATGCACCGTCACTGGCAGCGACTGGCTGAGGTTTTCCAAAATGGTCTCGATATTGTCGATGCGGAACGCGCCGCTCAGGCGAAGGCGTGCGACACCCGGCGCGCAGCGCAGCACCCCTTGGTAGTAGCGGCCGAGTTCCGTAATGAAATCTGCCAGATACCAGTCGACAATCGTCAACATCCCTTGGGTCCATGCACCTGAGCCAGGCGGGGCAGGCGTCACTGGACTGATTTTTTCACGGTCGAAATGGGCCTGTTGACCCGCATCAAGACGCTGCATTTGCAACGCTTGGTTCAATGGCCGTAGCTCCACCGCTTTATCTAAAACGCACACATTGGTGAATGCTGGTTCGGCGCGCACAATGAATCGCGTACCCAGGGCGCGGACGCTTCCGTGGGGTGCTTCGACAACAAAGGGGCGGGGGTCGCGGGCTGTTTCTACAAGAATTTCACCCTCGTGCAGGCGGACAATTCGCAGCTGGTGGGTAAAGGTGATATCCACGGCACTTTGAGTGTTGAGGTCCAGCTGGCTTCCATCGTCCAGCTGCAGGTGTTTACGCTGACCTTTGGCGGTGCTCTGGTCCGCCAGCAGACCTGAACATGGCAGGTATCTGCTGCTGACCATCCACCCGCTCACGCTCACCGTCAGCAGTATGCTCAGTGTTTTAAGCACAGAGCGTCTGCGAGCGTTCACGCCATCGAGAGTCGACAGCGAAATCTCTACTGGCAGACCTGAGTACTGCCTCTCCAGTTTTTCCACCCTGGCCCACGCGCGTTCGTGCTGTGGGCTGGCCGCCATCCAACGGCGCCAGGCGCTTCTGTCCTCAGCTGATGGAGCCGTGCTATTCAGGTGCACGTACCAGGTAGCAGCGGCTTCCAGCGTTCGTTGATCCAGGGGCGTGGGCATCAATCTTCCGTCAGCAGCAGGCAATGGGTCATGGCGCGAATCATGTGCTTCTTGACCGTGGTCACTGACACGCCAAAGCGCTCGCTCGTCGCAATGTAGCTCAAGCCCTCAAGTTGCACCGTAAGGAAAATCTTGCGCGTTCGCTCCCCAAGGCCGTCGAGCATGGTATCGATCGCCTCCAACGTCTGGAGAATCGCCAGCCGGGTTTCTGGCGATACCTCCACCGATTCAGGGCGCAGTGCCAACGCTTCCAGGTAAGCCTGCTCAATGGCCCGCCGCCGAAATTTGTCGACCATCAACGCGCGGGCGATCGTACTCAGATAGGTGCGGGGCTCACGCACGTGATCAGCATTGCGCGAAAGCAGCAGACGTACGAAGGTATCCTGGGCCAAGTCGGCTGCATCGCTTGAGTTACCGATTCGGGCGCAGAGCCATCCTTTCAGCCAGCCGTTATGTTCGTTGTACAGCAGGCGAAGGGCGTGGTGATCGGTAGCACTCATGAGCGGGCAGACCAGCTGTGTCAATAGTAATGAGTCGTATTATCTGTTGTTTCTTTTGCTTACTGCAAGGCTGGGGCTTGGTGATCTGGAGTTTGGGAGGGGTGATGTGCTGCACGGGGGGCATGGTGGGAGGGCGCTGAAGCAGTATGCGCGGGCGGATGATGCAGCGGATGTGCGGCGTATTGAGAAGCCGGGTGGCTATTGGCGAAGGGTAGTCTGAGTTGGGTGGGCACCGGGGGGAGTGGTTAGATTCGAAAGTTGCATTTCCGTGAACGATGATCGTTGGTAAATTCCCATACCGATGCCACGTGCAGAAAAGAGTAATCAGATCGGGGTGATACCGCCGCGTTCTTGTTGAAGCTAGCTCACCTACCGGCGAAGGGCTGATTCAACCAGCCCAAGGGAACGGGCTGCCTTAGCGTGGCTATAGCCTTGGTCGAGCGCCAGGCTGGCGGAGAGATACCATAGCAGAGGTGGGGGCGGGCCATAGTGCATGGCTCTCACCGGCAGTGAGATGGCTGGTGGGCCGGGGTGAGTTGAATTGATTTTGTATGTAATTGATATTTCGATCTAAAATTAATTCTATTTTGGCGCTGGAGTACCAGTTGGAATGCCGTGCGGCTGAGAAATGCCGCGTTGAGGATTTTTTGAGCTCAAACGGAAAGCAATATCGTACGACGGGTTGCGCTAGCGTGCGGGAGTGTTGGTACTACCACATTATGATAGCAGTCGCTTCGATCCTCAGTTGCTGGGCTCCTCGCCACAATTTGCAGAGGGCTTGTTCACGAATGATACCCCCTGAACCGATTAAAAGGTGTATCTCGCTGAGGCTCAGCCGACGAGTCGCAAAATGTTGTATGGGGAGTTGGAGTCGCATGCCTGCGTGGAATTGGAGTTATGGTTAATCTCCCCCCACAGGTATCCACCGCCTGGTGAGACTTCAGGGCCATCCTGGCCGCCAGGTTGTGTGGTTGCGCTATACCAGCAGGGTGGGGCCTGGCTGGACAGTGGAGCGGAGGAGGAGCCATGAAAAGAGCCATCGAGCAGGACACCTTTGCGGCGCTGGTCGAGACCGGCGCGGCGCGGGAGTTTCGCGTGCTGCGCGACGGCGAGGCCTGGCGCCTGGACTGCGCCTCGGCGTGAAATGGCTACCGGTGCGCTCAAGGCGTGAACCGGTGAGGTATTGGCGCTCGCTCACTGCCGTCGGGCGGCTCTGCGAGGGGTGGGGATCAAAGTGCTGACGGTTGAGTTGTAAAGAGGCGCCAGTGTATTTCTGACGCACCGACTACCCCTGCACCTACACCACCGGTGGCTTCTTCAGCGAACGCAAGCATGTTGCCCTGGGTAATACGCAACGCTACAAAATTAAAAAGCACTGATTGCTTAATTGACGAATAAAAAACTTTTCTCTATATTCGCCTCATGGTCAGCCACCAGGAGCACACAGCATGCACGCCACTCACCACTGCAAAGCCCGCCAAGCCCAGCGCGGCATCCCGCTCAAAATGATCGATTACGTGCTTGCTCACGGCACTGTGGATCAGGATAAATTCATCATCGGTACCAAGGAAGCCAAGCAACGCCTGGCTGATTTAGAGAGCGAAAAGCGCTTACTGATGAAAATCCAGGATAAGGGGGGCGTCGTGGTCGTGGCGGAAGGGGATGCACTGATTACCACCTACAACTGCACACAGCGCGCCTAAGCGCCGACTCGCCCTCTTTCAGGACGCAGCATGAACGAAAAGATTTTCACCCAGCTGATGGACTCGATACGTGGACTGGCGTTGACGTCCTATGCCTCCCTGTCGCTGATTCTTCAGCTGCTGTGCTGGCAAAAACTGTCCAAAGACCCGACGGTTCCAGTGGAACTCCGCTTCGAAACCCTGGCGGATCAGGGGCTAGCAGCGCAGGTCGCGGCGCTGCGTAACTTGCAGTCGTATGCAGCCTTTCCGTTCATCGATGAAGGCGTATGGCAAAGCCTCCATGGTGTGCGAGACCTTTCCCCGCTGATGCAAAAGATTCGTGCTTTGGAAACCCAAGGTTTACTCGACACCCTCGCTGTAGACGATGCCTGCTTCTGGGCAACTGACTATAGCCAAGGTATTTTTGGGTACGCCCCGACCTTGTGTAACCTGCTGGTCGCTCTTTTGGAAATCACTCCACAGCAAACCGTGTACGTTCCCTGGGAAGGGTCTGGACAGATTGCCGCTCGGGTAGTACGACGTAACACCAAGGTTTGGGTTGAGTCTCAGATGCCCACAACACCTGCGCAAATCCTCAACCTGATCAGCGAAACTGGCTGGAAGCTGCACCCTACCAATCCAGTACAAGCGCCTGCAGCTCTTGAAAAAGGCCAGCTGATCCAATTTGATGCGGCAGTCTGTGCCCCCCCGATGGGTGTCCGCTACTCTCAGGACATCTCTGGAAATGACCTTTGGGGGCGGTTTGAAGAGAAAACGCCGGTTGGTAACGTTCTTCATATCCAGCACCTCTTGGCTCAGACCAAGGGCCGTATCGTGGTTACTGTTCCAAATTCCGTGCTGTTCGGTAAAGGTGCGGAAAAACAACTGCGCGAGTATCTGCTCAAGCATGGCTATCTGGACGCCGTCATCGCATTGCCTGCCGGCCTCTGTACCCATACGGCAATCCCACTAACCGTTCTAGTTCTGAATAGAAGCCGTCGGACTGACGTTGTTCGCTTTGTGAATGCGGACACTGACGAGTTCCGGGAGCTTTCGGCGAAAAAGCGTTGTGCACTGAAGAATATCCCTGATCTGCTGGCATTGATCGCGAACAAGAGCACCTCTGCTATTGCGGCCAGCATTCCGATCAGCCAGATTGCTGAGAATGACTTCAGCCTTGAGGTCAACCGTTACGTATTAGATGAGTCGGCGCGCAAGCTAAACGAGACGCTGACACGTTATGAAACCCGTAAACTGGGCGATCTGTTTGACATCATCCGTCCGCGCCAGCACACGACTGCTTCACGCGGTGAGCAGGTGTGGGAAGTACAGGCTCAAGACATCCCGCAGTACGGCTACATCCAACACGCCAGCAAAGAGACGCTATTTGACCTCGATTCACCCAAGGCAAATTCATATTTCATCAGGCCTAATGATGTCTTGATGACATTCAAAGGTGTCGTTGGCAAAACAGGCATCGCAGGCATTGTCCCAAACTCAGGGAAGGATGGCTGGGTAACAGGTCAGTCTCTGGTGATTTTGCGCAGCCGACTCCCCGAAATCTATCCGCCAAAAGCACTGTTAATCTATCTGCGGTCAGCCATGGGCCAAGGACTCCTGAGCCGGATGGCCGTCGGTGCCTCGATTCCATCACTCCAGCTCTCGGCACTCAAGGAATTGGAAATTCCCATGCCCTCAGTTGAGGTTATGCAGCCGATGGTTCGGGCGTTCGACGAGGAGGCTGAAATCCAGGCTGAAATAGAGCGGCTGCGCACCCGGCAGACTGAGTTATCTAGCGACTTCTGGTCACTCTGATTCGCGCCCGACAAGCAGGAACACTCTTCCTGCTGCGGAGCAGCCGAGTGCCGAACTTACAAACTTATTATTAAAAACGGACGCAACGAACCATATGGCCATCAAGAAATCCGAACTCTACTCCTCCCTTTGGAAATCCTGCGACGAGCTGCGTGGGGGGATGGATGCCTCGCAGTACAAGGACTACGTCCTCGTGCTGCTGTTCGTAAAGTACGTGTCGGACAAGTACGCTGCTGACCCCAACTCGCTGATCGAGGTGCCGGAAGGTGGCAGCTTCGCCGATATGGTGGCGGCAAAAGGCAAAACTAATGTCGGGGAGAGACTCAACGAGATCATCGCCAAGCTGGCAGAGGCCAACAACCTCACCGGCGTCATCGACGTGGCTGATTTTGACGATCAGGAGAAGCTCGGCAAGGGCAGGGACATGGTTGACCGCCTGTCCAATCTGGTCTCGATCTTCCAATCGCCCGGCCTGGATTTCCGCAGTAACCGCGCCCAAGGCGACGACATCCTCGGTGACGCCTATGAATACCTGATGCGCCACTTCGCCACCGAGTCCGGCAAGAGCAAGGGGCAATTCTATACCCCAGCCGAAGTGTCACGGATCATGGCCCAAGTGATCGGGCTGGCCGGTGCCATCGACAGCAAACAGAGCATTTACGACCCTACCTGCGGCTCGGGCTCGCTGCTGCTCAAAGCTCACGACGAAGCCAAGAGCACCACTGGCCTCGACTTGGCCATCTACGGCCAGGAAATGGACAACGCCACCAGCGCCTTGGCCAAGATGAACATGATCCTGCACGACTGCCCAACGGCTGAAATCTGGCAGGACAACACCCTGTCCGCTCCGCAGTTCAAAGACCCGATGGGCAACCTCAAACTGTTCGACTTTATCGTCGCCAACCCACCGTTCTCCACCAAAGCCTGGAGCAATGGCTTCAACCCAGCCGAGGACGACTACAACCGCTTCAGCTACGGCATTCCACCAGACAAGAACGGCGACTACGCTTTCCTCTTGCACATGCTAACCTCACTGAAGAGCACCGGCAAAGCAGCGGTGATTCTGCCCCACGGCGTGTTGTTCCGTGGCGGTGCCGAAGGTGTAATCCGCAAGCGCATCCTTCAGCAGGGCTATATCCAGGCCATCATCGGTCTACCGGCCAACTTGTTCTTCGGCACGGGTATTCCTGCCTGCATCATCATTCTCGACAAAGCCGGCAACGCTGGGCGCAAGGGGCTGTTCCTGATCGACGCCAGCAAGGGCTTTATCAAAGACGGCAACAAGAACCGCCTGCGCGAGCAGGACATCCACAAGATCGTCGATGCCTGCACCCAGCAGCGCGAGCTGGCAAAATTCTCGCGTCTGGTGCCGCTGGCCGAGATCGAGGCCAACGACTTCAACCTGAATATCCCACGCTATATTGACACCAGCGAAACGGAAGACCTGCAAGACATCGACGCCCACCTGCACGGCGGTATCCCCGAGCGCGATGTGGATGCACTGCAAGCCTACTGGGAGGTGATGCCCAACCTGCGCGGCGCACTGTTTATCCCACAACGGCCAGGATACCTGCAGCTCAAGGTGGCGCGGGCCGAGATCAAGCCCGGCATCTTTGCCCATCCCGAGTTCACCGCCTTTAACCAGAACATCAGTGGTCTGTTCGATGCTTGGCGTAATGAGCATCGCCCACGTCTGCAAAATATCGCCATTGGCGACCGTCCCAAGGCACTGCTCAATACCCTGGCTGAAGACCTGCTGCATCGCTTTGAGGCCGCACCGCTGCTGGACGCCTACGACGTGTACCAACACCTCCAGGACTACTGGTACGCCACCTTGCAGGATGATATGTACCAACTGGTTATCGATGGCTGGCAGGCGCTAATCGCCAGCGGCCCAGCCAAGGGCGAACCCAATACAGACCTGCTGCCGCCCGAACTGATCGTGCGCCGTTACTACGCCGGAGAGGCTGCCGTCATCACCGAGTTGGAATCCAAGCGCGATGCCATCAGCCGCGAGCTGGAAGAGCTGGACGAGGAGCAGGGTGGAGAAGATGGCCCGCTGGCCGAAGGTAAAACCGACAAGGGCAAGCTGACCGCCTCCAGCGTGAAAGCACGCCTCAAGGCTATTAAATACGACCTGGACGCTGACGAAGAGCGTCAGGCGCTGGAGCAATGCCTGGCGCTGATCGAGCGTGAAGCCGAGGCCAGCAAAAAGGTCAAAGCTGCGCAGAAAGCACTGGATGCCAAGGTGCAGGCCCACTACCCCCAGCTCAGCGAAGGCGAGCTGAAAACCCTGGTGGTGGACGACAAGTGGCTGGCCACCCTGCAAGCCGATGTGCAGACCGAGCTGGATCGCGTGTCCCAGGCCCTCAGCGGTCGTATCCGCCAGTTGGCCGAACGCTATACCACACCACTACCGGCGCTAAATACTGAAGTGGAAGTACTGGCGGCCAAGGTTAATGCGCATCTGGCCAAGATGGGGTTTGCGGTATGAGTGCGGAGGTAAAACCGGGGTTTAAGCAGACTGAAGCGGGTGTATTGCCAGTGGACTGGGAGGCAAAAAAGCTCGGTGAGGTGGCAAGCTTCCGCACCGGCCCATTTGGCAGTGCGCTTCATAAATCCGACTACACAAATGATGGCATCCCTGTTGTTAATCCGATGCATATCTTGGATGGCAGGATAGTTCCGACTACCTCTATGACAATTACTGAAGAGGCGGCGAAGAGCCTGGATGAATTTCGGCTAAGCCTTGGCGAAGTTATCATTGGTCGACGGGGCGATATGGGGCGCTGTGCGGTTGTGTCTGAACGCGAAAGAGGATGGCTCTGCGGCACCGGCTCGATGATCGTTAGACCATCTGTATTGGTGAATGCCTACTTTCTTCAACGAGTTCTGTCGACCCCCTCTATTATCAAGGCCATTGAAGACTCCTCTGTCGGGTCTACTATGATCAATTTAAATCAAGCAACCCTAAGCAACTTGGTCGTTCAGGCACCTTCAGTCGAAGAGCAACGAGCCATAGCCGCAACCCTATCCGACATGGACGCCCTGATCAGCAACCTGGATCAACTGGTAACCAAAAAGCGTGACATCCACCAAGCGGCCATGCAACAACTCCTCACCGGCCAACGCCGCCTGCCGGGGTTTAGTGGGGCGTGGGACGTAAAACCCATGCGAGCATTGGGTAATACCTATGGTGGCCTCGCGGGAAAGACAAAAATTGATTTCGGCCACGGCGAAGCTCGCTACATCCCTTTCATGAATGTGATGACCGATACGGTGATTGATGCGAGCTGGCTTGAACCTGTCGATGTTGCGCCGGACGAAGCGCAAAACCTCGCCAAGAAGGGAGACCTTTTCTTCAATGGCTCCTCAGAAACACCTGAAGAGGTGGGCTTCTGCTCAGTCCTGCTTGATGAGATTCAGAACCTCTACCTGAACAGCTTCTGCTTCGGCTTCCGCTTCAACACCGCGGCCAAAGTGAATGGACTTTTCTTTGCATACTGGTTCAGGAGCAAAGCAGGACGTGCCGCTATGTCCGTGCTGGCACAGGGCGCGACCCGCTACAACATCGCCAAAAGCGCCTTTATGCTGCTCGAAATCCCCCAACCTTTGGAGGAAGAACAAACAGCCATTGCCACCGTTCTATCCGATATGGGTGCTGAACTCGCCGCCCTCGAAGTCCGTCGCCAAAAGGCCCTTCAGCTTAAGCAGGGTATGATGCAGGAACTCTTAACCGGTCGAATTCGACTTACCTGACAGAGGGTGCAGGGATGCTGAATAAGTTCGCTAACGGGTTGTTGGTAGCCACATCCAAAAAGCTGATCCAGTTCCTCAACGAGGAGCTTTTCAGAGGGCTAGCACCGGGCGCCTGTTTGATACCAATTCGAAGCGCATTGCGGATTAAATGCGCCAACTCTCTCTAGGAAAAGGAAGTGGCCTCAATGAGCACCGTTGGCCAGATCGAAAAAATGACCCAGCAACGCGTGGCCAAGCTGTTCCAGCAGGAGCTGGGCTATGAGCACCTCGGTGACTGGTCCGAGCGCCCGAACAACGCCAATATCGAAGCAGAGTTGCTGCGTGGCTGGTTGCTTGAGCAGGGTGTGGAGGCAAATCCGGCCAGCCGAGCTGTCCTCGAGCTGAACAAGGCCGCCAACGATGCCAGCAAGGGCATTTATGACCGCAACAAGGCGGTATATGAACTGCTGCGCTATGGGGTGAAGATCAAGCCTGAGGTGGGCGAGAATACCCAGACCGTCTGGCTGATCGACTGGAAACAGGCTGACAAGAACCACTTCGCAATTGCCGAGGAAGTCACCGTCAAGGGAGCTGATGCCAAGGCCAATACCAAGCGCCCGGACATAGTGCTCTATGTGAATGGTATTGCCCTAGGCGTACTAGAACTGAAGCGTTCCAAGGTGGCGGTGAACGAGGGCATCCGGCAGAACCTGGACAATCAGAAGGCCGAGTTTATCCAGCCGTTCTTTTCGACCATGCAGTATGTGATGGCCGGCAACGATACCCAAGGCCTGCGCTACGGCACCATCCAGACTGGCGAGAAGTACTACCTCACCTGGAAAGAGGAAAACGCGGACAGCTCCGGTGCCAATAATCTGCTGGATCGGCATTTGCTCCAGCTGTGTAACAAGACGCGCTTTCTGGAACTGATCCACGACTACATCGTGTTCGACAGTGGCGTGAAAAAGCTCTGCCGGCATAACCAGTACTTCGGCGTCCGCGAGGCACAGCGCTACCTGCGTCGGCGCGAGGGTGGAATCATCTGGCACACCCAGGGCTCGGGCAAATCCCTAACCATGGTCTGGCTGACCAAGTGGATTCGGGAAAACATCCAAGATTCGCGGGTACTGATCATCACCGACCGCACCGAGCTGGATGAGCAGATTGAGAAGGTATTTACCGGCGTCAACGAGCAGATTTACCGCACTACCAGCGGTGCCGACCTGATCAACAAGCTCAACCAGCCTTCGCCTTGGCTGCTGTGCTCGCTGATCCACAAGTTCGGTGCCCGCGAAGATGCCGACGTGGAAGGCTTTGTGGAAGAGCTTCGCAAGAGCCTGCCACCGGACTTCAGCGCCAAAGGCGATCTCTATGTGTTTGTCGACGAGTGCCACCGCACCCAGTCCGGCGAGTTGCACAAGGCGATGAAAGCCATCCTGCCCAATGCGGTGTTTATCGGTTTCACCGGTACACCGCTGCTCAAGGCGGACAAGCAAAAGAGTATCGAGGTATTTGGCCGCTACATTCACACCTACAAATTCAATGAAGCGGTGGCCGATGGCGTGGTCCTCGACCTGCGTTACGAAGCCCGCGACATTGACCAGAACATCACGTCACAGAAGAAAATTGATCAGTGGTTCGATGCTGCAACCAAGGCGTTGAATGATCTGGCCAAGGCCCAGCTCAAGCAGCGCTGGGGCACCATGCAGAAGGTGCTGTCGAGCCAATCGCGACTAGAGAAGATAGTCGCGGACATCATGCTGGATATGGCCATCAAGCCGCGCCTGGCCGATGGCCGGGGCAATGCCATGCTGGTGACCAGCAGCATCTTCGAGGCCTGCAAGTGCTATGAGCTTTTCAGCAAGCTAGACATGGGCGAAAAATGCGCCATCATCACCAGTTACAAACCGTCGCCTGCCGACATCAAGGGCGAGACCACTGGCGAAGGGCTGACCGAGAAGCTGCGCCAGTACGCCATCTACAACCAGATGTTGGGCGACAAAGACCCGGAAACCTTCGAGAAAGAGGTCAAGCAGCGTTTCATCAAAGAGCCAGGGCAGATGCGCCTGCTCATCGTGGTGGACAAGCTGTTGACCGGTTTCGACGCGCCTTCGGCCACCTACCTTTATATTGACAAGCAGATGCGCGACCACGGCCTATTCCAGGCCATCTGCCGGGTCAACCGCCTCGATCGTGAGGACAAGCAGTACGGCTACATTATTGACTACAAGGACTTGTTCAAGCAGCTGGAGGGTGCCATTGGCGACTATACCAGCGGCGCGCTGGATGGTTACGACAAAGCTGACGTGGCCGGGCTGCTGGAAGACCGCCTGGGCAAGGCGCAGGAAGATCTAGAAGACGCCCGCGAAGCGATCAAGGCCCTGTGCGAACCCGTGGAGCAGCCCAAGGACACGCCGGCATATCTGCGCTTCTTCTGTGGCACCGCCTCGGGCAATGCCGAGCAGCTCAAGGCTAACGAACCCAAGCGCCTGAACCTGTACAAGATGACCTCGGCGCTAATCCGTTGCTTCGGTAATATCGCCAACGAGCTTGAGGAAGCGGGCTACAGCTCCAAGGAAATCATTGAAGTCCACGCCGAGGTGGATCATTTCTCCAAGGTACGTGATGAGGTGAAGCTCGCTAGCGCTGATTACATCGACCTTAAAGTCTATGAACCTGGCATGCGCTTTTTAATCGACACCTACATTCGCGCTGAGGACAGCGAGAAGGTTTCCGCCTTCGAGGATATGTCGCTGATCGAGCTGATTGTCGAGCGTGGCATGGGAGCCATCGACGCGCTGCCCAAGGGCATCCGCGAAAGTCAGGAGGCCGTCGCCGAGACCATCGAGAACAACGTGCGCAAGTTGATCATCGACGAGTCGCCGATCAACCCGAAGTACTACGAAACCATGTCCTCGCTGCTCGATGCACTGATCGCCAAGCGTAAGGAAAACGCCATCAGCTACCAACAATACCTCGCCGAAGTGGTAAAGCTGACCAAACAGGCGAAGAACTCCACCAGCACCAACAGCTACCCCGGCTCGATCAATAGCAACGCCCGCAAGGCCCTATATGACAACTTGGGACAGGACGCCGGCCTGGCATTGGCCTTAGACGCTGCCGTACTAGATAGCCGGCAGGATGACTGGCGCGGCAATGCCATGAAGATCAAGCGCGTGCGCCTGGCCATCAAGAACGCGCTGAATCAGTGGGGCAAAGACGCCGCTAAAGCCTTGGGCAGCGACTCGCTGGGACAGGACAACGAGCGGCTGGAAGCCTTGTTAGAACTGGTCAAGCATCAGCATGAGTACTGAGTCGCGCAGCATCACGGTCAGCGGTTTGGCTGTGGAGATCGTGCGCAAGCCGATCAAAAACCTGCACCTGGGCGTGTACCCCCCGCAGGGCCGGGTGCGCGTGGCTGCACCGTTGGCGGTCGACGACGAAGCTGTGCGCTTGGCGGTGGTTGGCAAGCTAGGCTGGATCAAACGTCAGCGTGCGAAGTTTCAGGCCCAGCCCCGGCAATCAGGACGGCGGATGGTCAGTGGTGAAAGTCATTACTTCTTAGGCCGTCGCTACCGCCTGCGCGTTTACGAAACCACCGGTGCTTTGCGTATCGCTCTGCGCGGCAAGGCCACTATGGATCTCTTCGTGCGCCCTGACACCACAGTCGAACGCCGCGAGCAGGTGCTGCACGACTTCTACCGGGCCGAACTGAAACGTCTGGTGCCGGGGCTGCTGGAGAAATGGCAGCCAACGTTAGGTGTTGAAGCGCTGGCCTGGGGCATCAAGCGGATGAAGACCAAATGGGGCAGCTGCAACATCGATGCCCGGCGCATCTGGCTCAATCTGGAGCTGGCCAAGAAGCCCGTGCAGTGCCTGGAGTACATTCTGGTGCATGAGCTAGCTCACTTACATGAACGCCACCACAACGACCGTTTCACTGCTCTGCTGGATCAGCACCTGTCGCATTGGAGGTTGCTAAGAGATCAACTCAATAGCTCTCAGCTAGCTGATGAACGATGGCAGTAAATGTGAAATGAAAAAGCCCCCGCCAGATAGCATCTCCGGGGGCTTTTTCTATCTTCAACTCGGGCGAGTAACTTTGGTCGAAGCGCTTTTCTTTGACCGGAAGGGCAAATAACTTTGCCCGCCTACAAAGCCCCTGTTAGCTACAGCAGCCTAGCAAGGGTGGGTTCGTTTCGATGAAACCGCGAGGATGTTCAAATTCACCGCCCATAATGTCTGAATACCCATGGTTTTTCTAGTCGGCGAGCGAGGAGGCGTGCTGTCAGCAAGTAATGGTAGCGCGTCGATTCGCTGCACGAGCCTAAGTGATGTTCGAGAAACCAAACCACATGCTTTCTCTGCCAAGCCCAAGGCGTTTCTCCATGCCAGCGCTCAGCGATTGCAGCTTGGATAACCTTCGCCTGCCGCAAATGGCGCTGCCGCGTCGCGTAAGACCCGGTCAGCACGCCAGTCAAGAACAGTTTCATATCGAATGGCTTACTCACGTCAACCCACCAATGTAGGCGGCGGCGACGTCGATTCGACCGTGCCCAAGCTCGTAGCTGATCTGCCTCCGGGCCTCACGATCACGGTTCCTATCTATCAGGCAACATTGGCCGCCGTTGATAGGCGCTCGGTATTGGGTGATTTGCTCATAACGCGCACATGCGTATGCCGCTCGTAGCTCATGGAAGCCTTTGAGGTTGTGTGCATGCAGGATGTCCCGCGAAGGTCGGACGACTTCCTGCAGAACGTTCAAGTAATTTTCATTTGGTGCAATCATATTGCGGCTACCCGCGGGCGAAACCTGTCGTGCAAACTCAAGTGCACCTCGAACATGGTCGTCCACCGCAATCCAACGGGGCGCCGTTGCACCGGCACGGCCGCCCTTGGTGCCGTCCTGAATGTTGATCTTGCCAATGTCTTGAGCTTCACGAGTTAACCGTGGCAGGTCAGCCAAAGTAGCCTCACGCAGGCGCATGCCGGTGGCTCGCGCCAGCAGAACGATCGCGGCGGCCCGTTGTTGATGATGGCGGCAAAGCGCATCGGCGATCTGCTGAATCTGTTCGCGGTCTAGGCCCTGCGGCGCCGACTGTCGAACTCCGGTGCGCTGCATGCCCAGCGCCTTGCTCGGACTGGGCAATTTCACGCACTGATCACCGCGAAGCGCCGCCATGGTCCTGTTAACGCTGGATAGTCGGTTTTGTGCGGTGCTGACGGCGAGATCACCGCGCCCAACCAGGTCACGCAGATACGCCGCATAGTCGGTCAACACCTTCCGATCAATCTGTCGCGCATCATTGAAACCGGGGCCCTGATCGGAGCGGCACCACTTCACGAATGCCTGCCACCGATCACAGTGTGCCTTCACCGTGCCGTAGTGGCCGCCGCCGAACATGTCTTTCAACGCCTGCGGGCCTGCATAGCTCAATTGCCTGCCGTAACCGAAATTGCGGCCATTGCGTCTACCCACCCATGCCATATCAGTTACCTCGCCATCCGATTTCCAATTCTCGCCCCACGTCATCCCGCCAAGAATGCTGAGTGTTATCAGGGATCAAGGCCCCTGCGACCTGTGGGGAGTGTCCACTGACGCGGGACTGGCGGCTCCTTACGACCGGGAGCAAGGGCATCTCATGATCTGGCCTCCTGAGCACCGTTACCGGTGGGCGGGTGGAGGCTGCATTGGCTGACGAGACCAGTGCCGCGAGATCCTGAGCCGGGTGAGAGCAGCAATGCGATGACCGGGGCATGCCTGACTGTCAGTCAGGTGCAGTCCATTCCGTGGCCTGCGGCACCATCATCTACAGCGCTGTTGCTGGTGACATCGGCGTTTGTCACGCCGATTGCCACAAGGGAAGTTGCCGCAAAGCCAAATGCGATGAGGGCTGCAGCAGTGTCAGGAGCGCCCGTCTCTTTCCAGGAGAAAGAGACGGGCGCAGGTTGGCGCAAGATTCGGCCAAGCGGATAGGTTGCTGCAGGGCAACGAAGTAGGAGGTGTTGTCTGGCGCATGAGGGCCATGATCTGAAGTAGGCATCCATCACCGGGGAGGTGATCGGGCGAGCTGCCGGACGCGAATCGCCATTTGGGGGAGAACCACCGCGGGAGCGGCGTGACCTTCAAGGTTCGGGACACCTGGGTTGCTGTCATCGATAGCACTTGCACGGCCAGTTCTACGCCTGTGGATAAACCCGGTCAAGGTCCGAAATTCAGCGCCACTTTGGACTTTAAGAGCGGTTATCCACCGGTGGGATTCCGTGGTAAATCCTGGACAACGTGGTCGCTTTTAGCTCTTCAAAGTGAGGTCCTTCCAAACAGGGCGGCTTTGCAGCCCTGTTTGGAAGGACCCGTGCTGAGAAGCGAATAAGCGAGGCTGCTTGCCCCGAATCTTGAACGTTCAGTAGTTGCGGCAATTAGTGCGCCTGCACAGCGCTAGCGAATCGGCACCATATTTTTGTCTCTGCCTTGGCCGTATGCAGACGCGAGCAGGCTCCCGATGGCGGCTTTCTGGATGTACTCACTCCACCAAGCCATCATCGGTCGTCGGCGCTCAATGTAGTCGGCTCGGTTGTAGGCGCTGCGTACCTCATCCTTGTCGACATGCGCCAGTGCCACTTCGATGAGCTCCGGATCCCACCCATGTTCATTCAAGATGGTGCTGGCCATCGAGCGCATGCCGTGGCTGACCAACCGATCCTGGAAGCCCATACGTTTCAACGCCATGTTGGCGGTCTGGCTATTGGCGTGTGTGCGCGGATTTCTGTCTGCCGGGAAGACATATTCGCGATGGCCGCTGTGAGGCTTGAGTGACTCCAACAGGGCGACAGCGTGATCACTCAACGGGATGCTGTGCGGACGGCGCTTCTTCATCCGCTCCGGAGGGATAGTCCAGACACGCCTTTCAAAGTCGATGTCTGCCCAGCGAGTAGTTGCCGCTTCGGCGGGGCGAGTCATCGTGTGCAACTGCCATTCGATCAGGCAGCGGGTCGTGCGTTTGATGCTGGCGTTCGCGATCTCCAGCATGAGCTCGGGGAGTTCTTCGGGCGGAAGCGCAGCCATGTTCTCTTTCTTGGGCTTCTTGAATACTGCCCTGATGCCGCTGAGCGGGTTGGCGAAGATCAGGCCGGAGTTCACGCCGTAGGTCATGATCTCGTTTAGTCGCTGGCTGAGACGCTTGACCGTCTCCAGGCTGCCTTTCGCTTCGATTGGACGAAGCAATGCGATCACCATCGGTGCGGTGATCTTCGCAAGTGGTGTCGTCTTCAAATCGGGTAATACGTGCAGTGTGAGCGACCGCCAAATGTCCTCGGCGTAGGCCGGGGTCACCGAGTCTTTCTTGAGCTCGAACCAGGCGGTGGCCACATTCTCGAAGGTGTGTTCCGTTTCTGCGCGCTTGGCTTCATTCAACGTATTGCGCTGTACCTTCGGATCGATGCCTTGGGCGAGCAGCTCGCGGGCTTCGACTGCCTTCTTTCGTGCATTCGCCAGTGACAGTTCGGGGTAGGTCCCGAAGCCGATATTGATGCGCTTTTTGGTCACCGGTTCTCGGTAGTTAAAATTCCACAGCAATGAGCCGTTACTGCGTACGCGGAGCTGCAAACCGTCGCCGTCAGTGAGGACGTAATCCTTGTACGCGGGTTTGACTCCCTTGAGCTGTCGATCGGAGAGACGGAGGTTCTGAGCAGGCATGAGATTCTCCTCAGGCACTGATTCGGTATTCCAAAGATTAGCACCGGGTGAGCTGGAATACCGCCTGGAATACCCGAACGGCTGGAACTCAAAAACTCTCAACGGACCGCAAAAGCGCTGGAGGCCGCGTATTTACTGGATCGAAGGCACAAAAAAAGACGTCCGTGGACGTCTTTTTTTGATCATTTGGTGGAGCCGGGGGGATTTGAACCCCCGTCCGCCAGTACTCCGCTGTCGGTTCTACATGCTTAGCCGTGTCTACTAGGTTAACCCTCGGCCGCCCGACGGGCAGGGTGCTTCAGGCGAGTTGTGTAAGTTTTAGGCGCTTCGTCCACAACGTACTAGGCGACGATTCTGTTCTATATGACAATCGCTTCGAGTTTACAGACATCCTCTAACGATTGCTGGAGCCGAAGCTACCAGAAGGGAAGGCTAGCGCCGCTTACGCAGCGAGAGCGAATTCCCCGTAATTGTCATCATTGGCAATTATAAAGTTTGCAACAGTGGATTTACGAGTTCTGTTACCCACTCGGCATGCACCTAAAGTTTCGTTACCGGCGTCGAATCCTAATCGGCCCCGCTTTCTGCTCTATCCTGCCCGCGTGAACGGGCAAGGCGTTCAGTTTACGACAAAACGTGGCAAGAGTCGACCGCTTGTCGTTGACGGCGTGTTACTGGGTCTTGCCGTCGGTGTTGGTGGCCTTTTCGTATTCCTGCAGCACGCGGGTGGATAGGGCGATGCAGGTCGCTTTGTCGCCGCTGGCCTGGGCGGCCTGGGCTTTCTGGATGTCTTCCTTGTTGCTTTCCATGATCTGTGCCGAGGCGCTGCCGGCGGTTTTGTCCTGGTCGTCGATTTTCTGCAGGTTGGCGGCGCACAGGTCGTCGGCGGCGAAGGCGTGGGACGTCAGCAGGGCGGTGGCGATGCACAGGCCGGAGAGGGTAAGACGTTTCATGGGAAAACCTCCTGAACAGGGGGAAGACTCGGCTGCGCAGGGGCTCGGTGCCGAGTGGACGGTGAGCCTTTTCACAGGCCATGAAAGATGGACTTTGGGGCTGTGAAGGGGTTCGAAATATTTGCGCGGGGATAGTCTGAAAAACTTATTTCAATTGCAACTGAATACTTCGGAGGGAGAGGTGGCTGGTTCCCGAGCTTCGCCCGGTCCTACCAGGGCTGCGGTGGCTGGTTCCCGAGCTTCGCCCGGTCCTACCAGGGCTGCGGTGGCTGGTTCCCGAGCTTCGCCCGGTCCTAGCAGGGCTGCGGTGGCTGGTTCCCGAGCTTCGCCCGGTCCTAGCAGGGCTGCGGTGGCTGGTTCCCGAGCTTCGCCCGGTCCTACCAGGGCTGCGGTGGCTGGTTCCCGAGCTTCGCCCGGTCCTACCAGGGCTGCGGTGGCTGGTTCCCGAGCTTCGCCCGGTCCTAGCAGGGCTGCGGTGGCTGGTTCCCGAGCTTCGCCCGGTCCTACCAGGGCTGCGGTGGCTGGTTCCCGAGCTTCGCCCGGTCCTACCAGGGCTGCGGTGGCTGGTTCCCGAGCTTCGCCCGGTCCTACCGGGGCTGCGGTGGCTGGTTCCCGAGCTTCGCCCGGTCCTACGGGGTGGGCCGGGGATTGGGGGCCAACCCTGTGGGACCGGGCGAAGCTCGGGAAGGGCGCGCCGCGGTATCAGAGGGCGCGCGGCCGGGTAACGCGGTCCACCAGGTAGACAAGGCTGTGGTAGTCGATGCCGCTGTGGCTGCTCAGGCCTATTTCGCAGGTGCGGCTGGTGGAGATGCCTTCTTCGCAGTACTGCACGGCGTTTTTGAGGGTGCGCAGGGCGTGGTCGTTGAGCTCGGGGGTGGTGAAGCCTTTGTCGCCGGCGAAGCCGCAGCAGTGGATGCCTTCGGGAATGACCACCTGGGTGCTGCAGCGCCGCGCCAGGTTGATGAGGGCCTGGCTCTCGCCCAGGTGCTGGGTGCTGCAGGTGACGTGCACGGCGATCGGCGTGGCCTGCGGGGTGAAGACCAGTTTGTCCATGAGGTGGGTGCGAATGAAGCGCACCGGGTCGTAAAGGTCCAGGCGAGTGTCGGCCAGGTCTTGCACCAGGCGCAGGGTGCAGGGGCTGGTGTCGCAGTAGATGGGGTCCAGGCCGCCGCGGCTGGCGGTGAGAAGCGCGGCGATGAGTTCCTGGCGTTTGTGTTCGGCCTGCTCGGCGTAGCCTTTGGAGGCGAAAGGTTGGCCGCAGCAGAGGCTGTCCTGGTTTTCTGGGAACACCACCTGGTAGCCGGCTTTTTCCAGCAGGCCGCGGGTTTTGTCCAGCAGGGACATTTGTTCGCGGTCGCTGGCGGCGGGGCCCATGACGCGGGACACGCAGGCGGCCAGGTACACCACGCGCGGGCGGGCGTCGGTGACCGCTGGGGTGAAGCGGATGGCGTTTTCCGCTTGCGGCATGGCCGGGGTCCATTGCGGCACGCGGCCTTTGCTGGCGCGGGTGAGGCGGGCGGACAGGCTGGCCAGCCGCGGGGCGCCCAGCAGCATGCGGGCGCCGTTGGCGGCATGCAGGGTGAAGCGCGCGCCGTTGAGGGCGGTAGCGAAGTGCTCGCCCAGCCAGGTGGCGGTTTTCTGGTGGTGGGCGGCCTGGGCGCGCAGTTTTTTCACCAGCTCGCCGGTGTTGATGCCCACCGGGCAGCGTTGGGCGCACAGGCCGGTGGCGGCGCAGGTGTCGATGCCCTGGTATTGGTAGTCGTGTTCGAGTGCCGTGGTGTCGATGCCGGCGCGTTTTTTTGCCTGGATGTCGCGCCACATCACGATGCGCTGGCGCGGGCTGAGGGTCAGGCCTTTGGAGGGGCACACCGGTTCGCAGAAGCCGCACTCGATGCATTTGTCGACGATGTCGTCGGCCGCGGGCATGGGCTTCAGATTTTTCAGGTGAATGTGTGGGTCTTCGCTGAGGACCACGTCGGGGTTGAGGATGCCGGTGGGGTCCAGCAGGCGCTTGAGTTGCCACATCAGCTGGTAGGCGTCGTGGCCCCATTCCAGTTCCACGAAGGGCGCCATGTTGCGGCCGGTGCCGTGCTCGGCTTTCAGCGAGCCGCCGAATTCCACGGCCACCAACTGCGCCACGTCGTCCATGAAGGCCTGGTAGCGCGCCACTTCTTCGGGGCTGTTGAAGCCCTGGGTGAAGACGAAGTGCAGGTTGCCCTCCAGGGCGTGGCCGAAGAGGATGGCTTCGTCGTAGCGGTGTTTTTCGAACAGGGCGATCAGGCGGTTGACGCCGATGGCCAGTTGTTCGACAGGGAAGGTGACGTCTTCGATGATGACCGTGGTGCCGGTCTGGCGCACGGCGCCGACGGCGGGGAAGGTGTCTTTGCGGATGGCCCACAGGCGGGCGTTTTCCACCGGGTCTTCGCTGAAGTCGACCTGGCGTTCCACTGGGAACGGCGCCAGGCTGGCCATGATCAGCGCCAGTTGTTCGTGCAGCAGCACTTGGCTGGCGGCGCGGGATTCGATCAGCAGGGCGCAGGCGCCGTCGGACAATTCCCGCACGAAGGCGGGCATGCCTTTCATGCCTTGCACCGAGCGCAGGCTGCGACGGTCCAGCAGTTCAACGGCGGCGACCGGTTGGGTCTTGAGCACGGTGACGGCGTTGCAACAGGTTTCCACGTCGGGGAAGACGATCAGCGCCGAGGCCTTGAAGGGGTGGTCGATGACGGTGTCGTAGGTGACCGCGCTGATGAAGCCCAGGGTGCCTTCGCTGCCCACCAGCAGGTGGCTCAGGATATCCAGGGGCTCGTCGTAGTCCACCAGGGCGTTGAGGGACAGGCCGGTGGTATTTTTCAGACGGTATTTGTGGCGGATGCGCGCCGCCAGTTCGCTGTTGGCGCGGGTCTCGCGGCCCAGCTCGGCCAGCTTGTCCAGCAGTGCGCCGTGGCTGGCGCGGAAGGCGGCGACGCTGGCCGGGTCTTCGCTGTCCAGGCGGGTGCCGTCGGCCAGTACCAGGCGAATGCCCGCCAGGGTGTGGTAGGTGTTTTGCGCGGTGCCGCAGCACATGCCGCTGGCGTTGTTGGCGACGATGCCGCCGATCTTGCAGGCGTTGATGGAGGCCGGGTCGGGGCCTATCTTGCGCCCGAATGGCGCCAGCCAGGCGTTGGCCTGGGCGCCGATGACGCCAGGCTGCAGGCGGATCTGCGTGCCCTGGCCGCGAATTTCGCGGCCGTTCCAGTTGTCGCCCAGCACGATCAGTACCGAGTCGCTGATGGCCTGGCCGGACAGGCTGGTGCCGGCGGCGCGAAAGGTGACGGGCACCTGTTCGCGGTGGGCGAGGGTGAGCAGGGCCACCACTTCGTCTTCGGATTCCACCCGCACCACCAGCTTGGGGATCAGCCGGTAGAAGCTGGCGTCGGTGCCAAAGGCCAGGGTGGACGTGGGGTCGTCGAAGCGGCGCGCCGCCGGGATCAGTTGGCAGGCTTCACGCAGGAACGCAGCAGGCAGGCTCATTGGTCCTCCAGAATCAGTACCACCAGGTCTTTGGGGCCGTGGGCGCCGTAGGCCAGTACCTGTTCGATGTCGGCGGTTTTCGACGGGCCGGACACCAGCAGGGCGTTGGTGGGCATGCCGCCCGCCCAGTTGAACTGCCGTTGCACCTGATAGAAGTTGTCGTGGATCTCGCTGGCCTTGAGCAGGGCGAAATGCACCGGCGGCACCAGGCTCATCAGCCGCGGTTCTTCGCGGGTAGGCCACAGGATCAGGCTGCCGGTGGCGGCGATGGCGCCCAGGGTGCTGGTCAGGCTGGCGGCGGTGTCGTTGAACAACTCGGCTTTCCAGGCTTCCACGGGGCGGTCGTAGGCTTTGAGCGCCGGCAGGTCGGCTTGGTGCTGCCAGTGGTCGCTGATGCGTTGGCCGTGGGCAGTGCCAGGGGCAATCAGCAGGTTGGGCAGTTGCCGGTCGCGCAGCAGTTGCGCGAGCAGGGCGGGCCAAGCGGCGTCAGTGGTCAGGTGGATTTCCGTGTGCACGGCTTCCATCAGTTTGCGCAGCTGGGCGATGCGCTCGCCTTGTGGATAAGTCCACGGGCGGGTGACCAGGCCCTCGTCGAAGTTATCCACAATGGGCGTGGTGCCAATCAGGCTATTGCGCAGTTTGGCCAGGATGTTCTGTTTGGCGCTCATGGGCGGCCTCCCTGTTGGGCCAGATGCTCGCGGGCCAGGTCGTGCAGCGAGCGGGCGGCGGGTTTCGGCGCGCTGTGGTGTTGCGTCCAGGGGCCGATGTGCTTCGGCGTCAGGTGGCGCAGGCGCGTGGCGAAAAAACTGAAGGCTTTATAGAGCACTGGGTGACGGTTGAGGGTGGCCCAGGCGTTCCAGATCAAGCGCTCCTTGCGCGAGTATTTGCTGCCTTGGCCGCGCATGACCGGATGGGGGCTATCGGGGGCCTTGACGTTTTCTTCGCGCAAGCGGCGCAGCAACGCGGGGATGGGGATTTTCACCGGGCACACTTCACCGCAGGCGCCGCACAGCGACGAGGCGCTGGGGTGGTCTGGCACCTTGGCCAGCCCGACCATGTGCGGGGTGATGATCTTGCCGATGGGGCCGGGGTACACCTCGCCGTAGGTGTGGCCGCCCACGCGGGTGTACACCGGGCAGTGGTTCATGCAGGCGCCGCAGCGAATGCAGTTGAGGGTCTGGCGCAGTTCGCCGTCGGCGAAGGCCTGGCTGCGGCCGTTGTCCAGCAGCACCAGGTGCACTTCCTGGGGGCCGTCGCGCTCGTCGGGCTGGCGCGGGCCGCTGATCATGTTGACGTAGGTGGTGATGGGAATGCCCAGCGCCGAGCGGGTCAGCAGGGACAGCAGCGGCACCACGTCACGCAGGTTTTCGACGACTTTCTCGATGCCCGTGACGGCGATGTGCACCGGCGGCACGGTGGTGGACATGCGCCCGTTGCCTTCGTTTTCCACCAGCAGCAGGGTGCCGGTCTCGGCGACGGCGAAGTTGACCCCGGACACGCCGATGTCGGCCTCGAAGAATTTCTGCCGCAGTACCCGGCGGCCGATCTGGATCAACTGGTCGACGTCCTTCGTGTACTCCACGCCCAGTTTGTCATGGAACAGGCTGGCGACCTGGCCGGCGTTCTTGTGAATGGCCGGCATGATGATGTGGGACGGCTTCTCGTGGTCCAGCTGGACGATGTACTCGCCCATGTCGGACTCCAGGCATTCGATGCCGCGGGCCTCCAGGGCGTGGTTCATTTCCATTTCTTCGCTGACCATGGACTTGCCCTTGATCACCTGCTTGGCGCCATGGGCGTCGATGATCGACTGGACGATGCCGTTGGCTTGCTCGACTGTTTCGGCCCAGTGCACCTTGACGCCGTTGCGGGTGAGGTTGCGTTCCAGGGTTTCCAGCAGGTCAGGCAGTTTCGACAGGGCGCGGGCGCGCACGGCGTTGCCCAGGGCGCGCAGTTGCTCGCGCTCGTCCGGGTCGGCGAAGGCCACGGCGCGCTTGGTCATGAGCGAGTCCATGGCGCTGCGGAAGTTGCTGCGCAGTTGTGGGTCGCCCAGGGCGCTGTGGGCGCGGCTGCGGAAGTCGTCGTCGATTTCCACGGCGGGGATACGGGCCTGGCTGTTCATCGGCCACCCCCGCTGCGTTGCCAGAGGAAGGTCGCCAGGTGCTGGCCGCGCAAGGTCTCGCGTTGCTTCTCCAGGGCGCCGTTGATGTTCATCAGGCAGCCGCAGTCGGCGCTCAGCACCTGATGGGCGCCGGATGCCTTCAGGTTGCGGGTCTTGTCGGCCACCATGGCGCCGGAAATGTCTGGCATGCGTACGCTGAATGTCCCACCGAAGCCGCAGCATTCGCTTTCATGGCTGTGCTCCACGCGCTCGACGTTGGCCAATTGCGCCAACAGCGCGCGGCCATGCAGGTGGGTGTTCATTTCCCGGCGAGCCGAGCAAGAGGTGTGCAGGGCCACTTTGACCGGTTGGCCGTTGTCCTTGAACTGTACTTTGCACACGTGCAAGAGGAATTCGGCCAGCTCAAAGGTGCGTTCCGCCAGGGCCTGTACCTGTTCAAGGGTTTCAGGCTCGTCCTTGAACAGGTCGGCGTAGTGCTGGCGCAGCATGCCGGCACACGAGCCGGACGGCACCACCACGGGCTGGTCGCCGGCGAACAGCGCCAGTTGCGCGCGGGCCACGGTTCGGGCGTGGTCGGTGTAGCCGCTGGTGTAGGCCGGTTGGCCGCAGCAGCTCTGGCCTTGGGGGAAGTCCACGCGGATGCCTTCGCGCTCCAGCAGGCGGATGGCGTCCATGCCGGCCTCGGGGTAGAACAGGTCGACCACGCAGGTACCGAACAGGTACACGCGAGCCGGTTTGCTCGCCGGGTACTGGCGCGGCTGGGGAATGGGCGGCGCCACGCGGGTGGCATTCGGTACGGCGTTGTAGAAAAGCTCGCTCATCAGGCGTTGTCTCCGGGTGGGCCCGGTTATCCGGCCGCGGTGGGCCGGGGTTATCAGTACCGGCGCCGCCCAGGGCAGCGCCGGGCGTGTTGCATCAATGCACCAGCATGCCGGTGAACCAGTACGCCTGGGCCAGGGTGATCAGGCCGACGATGGTCGCGAAGAACAGGCTGTGCTTGAGGGTGAAGCGGAACAGGTCGGACTCCTTGCCTACCAGGCCGGTGGCGGCGCAGGCCACGGCGATGGACTGCGGCGAGATCATCTTGCCGGTCACGCCGCCGCTGGTATTGGCCGCCACCAACAGCGTGTCGCTGACGTTGATCTGGTGTGCGGTGGTGGCCTGCAATGAACTGAACAGGGCGTTGGACGAGGTATCGGAACCGGTCAGGAACACCCCCAGCCAACCCAGGAACGGCGAGAAGAACGGGAACGCCGCGCCCGTCGCCGCCAGCACCAGGGCCATGGTGGAAGACATGCCCGAGTAGTTGGTGACGAAGGCAAACGCCAGCACCATGCCGATGGACAGGATGGGCCAGCGCAGTTCGTACAAGGTCTCCTTGAAAGTGGTCAGACCAATATGCGCCTTGATTTTCAGCACGGCCATGGAGATCAGCGCGGCCAGGAAGATCGCCGTGCCGGTGGCGGCGATGGGGTCCAGTTTGAACACCGCGGCGATGGGGGTAGGCGTGGCCGCGATCGGGGCGACCTTGATCACCAGTTGGTCCAGGTGCGGGATGGCGAAGTTGAACACCGTGGCGTACAGCGCGCCGCCCGCGGCAAACATCGCCTTGAAGGGCTTGAGGGTCCAGATCGTCACCAGCACGGTCAGGATCAGGAACGGCGACCAGGCCTTGAAGATCTCGCCAAAGCTGTAGGGCGAATCCAGTTGCACGCGAGGTTTGCCGAAGCCACCGACGCTGGCCACTGCCGCGGCGCCTTCGGCCGTGCCGGCGATGTGGTCGCCGGCGCTGCGGTGCGGTTGCCAGACCTTCAGGAACAGGGTCAGGGCAATCAGGCTGACGAGGGCCGAGGTGATGTCCGGCAACTCCGGGCCGATGAAGTTGGACGTGAAATACTGGGTGATGGCGAAGCTGCCACCCGCCACCAGGGCCGCCGGCCAGGTTTCACGCACGCCGCGCTTGCCGTCCATCATGAACACCAGCCAGAACGGCACGAACACCGACAGCAGGGGCAATTGGCGGCCGGCCATGGCGCCGATCTTGAAGGCGTCGATGCCGGTGACCTGGCCCGCGACGATGATCGGAATGCCCAGGGCGCCGAAGGCTACCGGGGCGGTGTTGGCGATCAGGCACAGACCGGCCGCGTACAGCGGGTTGAAACCCAGGCCTACCAGCAGCGCGGCGGTGATGGCCACCGGCGCGCCGAAGCCGGCCGCGCCTTCCAGGAACGCACCGAAGCAGAAACCGATCAGCAATACCTGCAGGCGCTGGTCATCGGTAATGGACAGTACCGAGCTGCGGATGATCTCGAACTGGCCGCTCTTGACGGTCAGCTTGTAGAGGAACACCGCCGCCACGATGATCCAGGCGATGGGCCACAAGCCGTAGATGAAACCGTAGCCGGCTGCGGCCAGGGCCATGTCGGTGGGCATGCCGAAGGCGAAGATTGCTACCAGCACCGCCAGTACCAAGGTGATGCTGCCCGCCACGTGGCCTTTGAGGCGCAGCACGGCCAGGGCGAGGAAGAAGAATACGATCGGGATGACAGCGGCGAGGGCGGACAGGCCGAGGCTGCCGAGCGGGCTGTAGAGTTGTTGCCAGGTTTGCATGTGGGGTGGCCCCTAATTGTTGTTGGTCAGGCGTCGCACTGGCATTGGCAAATTGGTCATACCAATTTACAATGCGCAAGTGCTAGGTTAGAGGCCCTGCTGTCAGTGTGTCAATTTGTCACCCTGATACTTTCGTCGTGGTGGGATGAGTGGAGAGGTAGTGATGGCGTTTGATCAGGTCCGCCAGCGGCGGTTGTCCGACGATATCGTCGAGCGGCTCGAAGGCATGATTCTGGAAGGCACCCTGCGTGCCGGGGAGCGGCTGCCGGCTGAGCGCGTGCTGGCTGAGCAGTTCGGGGTGTCGCGGCCGTCGTTGCGCGAGGCCATTCAGAAACTGGTGGCCAAGGGCATGCTGATCAGCCGCCAGGGTGGCGGCAACTACGTAGTGGAAACGTTGGGGTCGACCTTCAGTGACCCGCTGATGCAGTTGCTGGAAAGCAACCCTGAATCCCAGCGCGACCTGCTGGAGTTTCGCCACACCCTGGAGGCGTCCTGCGCCTTCTATGCGGCCAGGCGCGCTACCGAACTGGACCGTGAACGGTTGAAGGTGGCGTTCGAGGCGCTATTGGATTGCTACGCCCGGGAAGACCAGGTCACGCGCGCCGAAGAGGGCGCGGCCGATGCCAATTTCCACCTGGCCATCGCCGAGGCCAGCCACAACGCGGTATTGCTGCACACCATTCGCGGGCTGTTCGACCTGCTCAAGCGCAACGTGGTGATCAACATTGGTGGGATGTACCAGCAGCGTACTGAAACCCGCGACATGCTGATCAGCCAGCACCGTGAGTTGTACCTGGCCATTATCGAGGGGCGTGCGGAAGACGCCCGAGAGATCTCCAGCCGTCACATCCTGTATGTGCAGGAAGTGCTCGACGAAGTCAGGCAGCAGGTGCAGCGCGTGGCACGGGCAGAGCGCCGCAAAGGGCTATGACGCTGTGGGGCAAGGTGAAGCCGGGACAGGGCACCTCGGTGCGCCGTGTTCTTTTCCCCAGCTTCGCCCGGCTCCGCAGGCATAGGCCCCTCGAGGCTACTCGTCCTTGCCCTTGGTGCGCACGGCGCGGTGCAATTCGCGGTCGGAATCACGCTCGCGCTCGGTATGGCGCTTGTCGTATTCCTTCTTGCCCTTGCCCAGCGCGATTTCGCACTTGATCAAGTGCTGCTTCCAGTACATGGACAGCGCCACGCAGGCGTAGCCTTTCTGTTGCACCAGGGTGAACAGCTTTTCCAGCTCGCGCTTGTTGAGCAGCAGTTTACGGGTACGTACCGGGTCAGCGATGACGTGTGTGCTGGCCGCGGTCAAGGGCGTGATATGGCTGCCCAGCAGCCAGGCTTCGCCATCCTTGAGCAGGACGTAGCTGTCGATCAACTGCGCCTTGCCGGCACGCAGACTTTTTACTTCCCAACCGGACAGGACCAGACCGGCCTCGAACTTGTGCTCGATGAAGTAATCGTGTCGCGCCTTCTTGTTCTGCGCGATAGTCCCTTCGGGGTGTTTCTTTTGTTTGGCCATAGGGGCCGCATTATAGGCAGTCGCGGCGTTGTCGGCTACGGTGTATACGTGCTTGAGCCTGTGCGGGTTATCCCGGACAATGCGCGATCTTTTTTGATCACCTGGGCCTTGTTGTTGTCGACTGGAAGGCACCGGAGGAAATGACGCACTCATGACTACGCATATCCAACGTTCGGCCCTGCTGCCTTACCCCGCACAGGCCCTGTACGACCTGGTCAACGACGTGGCGAGCTACCCCAAGTTCCTGCCGTGGTGTTCGTCCAGCACAGTGCTCGAGGAAACTGACGTACTGATGCGCGCCAGCCTTGAAGTCGCCAAGGGCGGCCTTTCGCAGAAATTTGTCACGCGAAATGTACTGGTGCCGGGCAACACCATCGAAATGAACCTCGAGGAAGGCCCGTTCACCCAGTTGCATGGTCTGTGGGTGTTCAAGCCGTTGGGCGACAAGGCCTGCAAGATCAGCCTCGACATGTCGTTCGACTACGCCGGCTCCATCGTCCGCGCCACCTTGGGCCCGTTGTTCAACCAGGCGGCCAACACCCTGGTGGATGCGTTCTGCCAGCGCGCCAAGCAACTGTATGGCTGAGGCCATGGTGGAGGTCGAGGTGGTGTTTGCCGCCGTCGACCGGCAGGCGTTGTTGAGCGTTCAGGTGCCCGCGGGTTGCTCTGTTCGCGAAGCCGTGCAGCGTTCGGGGATCGCCGAGCGGTTTCCTGAGGTGGCGCTGTTGGACTGCCCTGTGGGCATCTTTGGCAAGGTGGTACCCGACCCAGCCGCGCAGGCGGTGGAGGAGGGCGACCGTATCGAGCTGTACCGCCCGCTGGTCGCCGACCCCAAAGAGGTGCGACGCATGCGCGCAGCGAAGGCCAAGGCCAGCAGCGGCCAATAAAAAGGGGCTTCGCGAAATCCCGGGGAAGTTGGTGGCGCCTTCAAAGATCTGTAGTGAACAAACAAAGCGGACCAGGTGATCTTAAAGGCATAACTGGCCCGAAACGGATGTGGGACCGGGCTTGCCCGGGAAGCGCCGCGCGGGCGGCGCTCGGTTTCAAGGGCGCAGGAAAAACCAAGACATGCATCAGGTGGCCTTGATGCGATTGCAAGACAGGCCGATAGGATGTTCATCAGAGCTCCTGGCTGGGGATTGCATCAAGGCTACTAAGCGCCAGGCGATGTTGTAGTGTCGCTGTTGAGATCGAGCGCCGCCCGCGCGGCGCTTCCCGGGCAAGCCCGGTCCCACATCCGTTTCCGGCCAGTTATGCCTGTGAGATCACCTGGTCCGCTCCGTTTGTTCACTGCATATCGGTGGTAGTGCCATAACTTTCCCGGCAATCCGTGAAGAACCAATAAAAAGCCCGGCACATGTGCCGGGCTGCTTTTTTGCTACGCCTGCTTACTGAGGGTTGGCCTCGATAGGCGTAGGCGTTGGTACGGGAACCACTTTCACGTCGTCGACGCTGCGCTGGATCTGGTCCAGGGTGGAGCCCGGCTTGGCAGGTGTTTCCGGCGCCGGTTGGGCGGTGTTGTCCACTGGCGCGGCCGGTGCGGCACCTGGGGTGCCCAGGATGGTCTGGTCTTTGCTCACGCCGGGCATGAAGTCACCGGACAGGCTGGCCAGCTGGTCATTTTCATTGAAGAAAACGCTCATCCGTTCCTGCTGGCGTTCGCCGCCACCTGGCTGGATACTGTAGAGGTAATCCCAGCGATTGGCATGAAACGTATCGACCAGCAGGGGGTTGCCCATGATAAACCGTACTTGCCGGCGGGTCATTCCCGGGCGTAACTGGTCTATCATGTCCTGCGTGACGACATTGCCCTGCTGGATGTCGATTTTGTAAACCCCGGGGAATGAACAACCGGCGAGTGCGAGCAGTCCCACGAAGGTGAGGCTGAATAGCAAGTGCTTGGTGTTTTGCATCGGTGGGCGACTTCCACTATCTTGGCTGGGACAACGTAAACCCCGATCATACCCGCATTAAGAGAAGCTGCGAAGCAGCATCGGCGAGAAAGCTGACCATGGTTGAAAATAGCGAGTTACGAAAAGCCGGCCTCAAGGTGACCCTGCCTCGAGTCAAGATCCTGCAAATGCTTGATGGCGCAGAGCAACGCCACATGAGCGCCGAGGACGTCTACAAGGCACTGATGGAAGCAGGCGAAGATGTGGGCCTGGCCACGGTTTACCGTGTACTGACCCAATTCGAAGCGGCTGGCCTGGTGGTTCGTCATAATTTCGATGGCGGCCACGCTGTCTTCGAACTGGCCGACGGTGGCCACCACGACCATATGGTCGATGTGGACTCCGGCGAGGTGATTGAGTTCGTCGACAAGGACATCGAGGAACTGCAGCACGCCATTGCCGAGAAGCATGGCTATGAGCTGGTTGACCATAACCTGGTCCTGCACGTACGCAAGAAGAAGTAATCGACTGGCGTAACGAACGAAGGCGACCCTAGGGTCGCCTTTGTGCTTTCTTGAGCGTGTCGCCAGCCCTGTTGTGGGGCCGGTCGGCCGTGATCGTCAGCCGCAGCGGGCAGTGACGACCATCTTCTTGGCGTGCGCCAGCGATTCCTTGGTCAGGTCGATGCCACCCAACATGCGCGCCACCTCTTCCACGCGCTCTCCTTTATTAAGGCTGGCCACCGCCGTGCGAGTCTCGTCACTGCCGCGCACCTTGTGCACGAACAGGTGGTGGTGCCCCTGGGCCGCAACCTGCGGCAGGTGGGTGACGGTCAGCACCTGGCCACGTTCACCCAGGCGGCGCAGCAACTGGCCGACGATTTCCGCGGTAGGGCCGCCGATGCCCACGTCCACTTCGTCGAACACCAGGGTCGGCACCCGCGAGGTCTGGGCGGTGATGACCTGGATCGCCAGGCTGATACGCGACAGTTCACCCCCCGAAGCCACTTTCGCCAACGGCTTGAGCGGCTGGCCCGGGTTGGCGCTGACCAGCAGCTCCACTTGCTCCAGGCCATGGGGCGCGAGGTCGTCGGTGCCGAGCGGGCGCAGTTCGATGGTGAAGCGCCCGCCGGGCATGCCCAGGCGCTGGATTTCCACTTCCACCGCCGCGGCCAGGCCGGTGGCCGCGTGCTGGCGCAGGCGGCTGAGCTCCTGGGCCTTTTCCTGGTAATGGCGCGCGTAGGCCGCCACTTCGTCGCCCAGGCGTTCGATGGATTCGTCGTTGGCGTTGAGGGTCTCGATCTCGTCCAGCAGCTTCTGTTGCAGCGCCGCCACTTCGGTGGGGTGGATGCGATGCTTGCGCGCCAGGGTATAGATGGTGTCCAGGCGCTCTTCCAGTTGCTGCAGGCGCGCCGGGTCGGCGTCGAAATGGTCGAGGAAGCGGTTCAGCTCACCCACCGCTTCTTCCACCTGGATCTGCGCGCTGGACAGCATGCTGGCGGCCTCGCCCAGTGCGCGCGGGGCATTGTGCACGGCGGTCAGGCGGTTGAGGCTGGCGGTCAGGGCGCTGAGCACGTTGCCCGAGTCGTTTTCGCTGCAATGGTCGATGACCTGGCGGCAAATGCCGAACAGGGCCTCGGCGTTGGTCAGGTTCTTGTGTTCCTGCTCCAGCAGCTCCAGCTCGTTCTCGCCCAGGTTGAGGTTTTCCAGTTCCTCCAGCTGGTAGCTGAGCAACTGGTGGCGGGCGCGTTGTTCGTCGCCGGAATTCGACAGACGGTCGAGCTCCTGACGGGTCTGGCGCCACTTGTGCGCGGCCAGCTGAACCTGGCGGGCCAGGTCGGTGGCGCCGGCATATTCGTCCAGCAGGCGGCGGTGGGTGTCGGTTTTCAGCAGCGACTGGTGTTCGTGCTGGCTGTGGATATCGATCAGCAGTTCGCCCAGGGCTTTCAGGTCGCCCAGGGGGCAGGGGGTGCCATTGATATAGCCCCGCGAGCGGCCTTCAGCGGTGATGACTCGACGCAGAATGCACGGGCCGCTGCCGTCCAGGTCGCGTTCGTTGAGCCAGGTGCGCGCCTCCGGGATGTCCACCAGGTCGAAGGTGGCCAGGATGTCGGCCTTGTCGGCACCCGGTCGAACTACGCCGCTGTCGGCGCGGTCACCTAGGGTAAGCCCCAGGGCGTCGAGCATGATGGACTTGCCCGCGCCGGTCTCGCCGGTGATCACGCTCATGCCGCGCGCGAGCTCCAGGTCGAGATGTTCGACGATGGCGTAGTTGTGTACGGATAGGTGCACCAGCATGGGGCGGCTCCCGGGCTTAAAAGGTCTGGTTATTTATACAGTGTTTTTATTCGCGCTGACAATGCCCTCGTTTAGCACCATTGGCTCGCTTTGCGGCTTTTTTAATCGCGCCGCGGCATTTGCCAATCTGCACAAGCGTGCATCGCTGCCCTTGAAGCTGAGAATTGCGACCCCATATAGCGGGCAGAAGCGCGAGTCGAGCTCGCAGACGAAATTGAAAGGAGAACCCTGATGGCTGACGAACAGACTCTGGACGAACAGAATCTCGATGCAAACCAGGCTGGCGAAGCCGGCGCCGATGATCTCGCTGCGCGGGTGAAAACCCTCGAAGAGCAACTGGCCGCTGCCCAGGACCAGTCCCTGCGCGTGGCCGCCGACCTGCAGAACGTGCGCCGCCGCGCCGACCAGGACGTAGAGAAGGCACACAAGTTCGCGCTGGAAAAATTTGCCTCCGACCTGCTGCCGATCATGGACAGCCTGGAGCGTGGCGTTGAGCTGAGCAGTGCCGACGATGAAGCGCTGCGCCCCATGCGTGAAGGCATGCAGCTGACGCTGAAAATGTTCGAGGACACCCTCAAGCGCTACAACCTCGAAGCCATCGACCCCCATGGCCAGCCGTTCAACGCCGAGCACCACCAGGCGATGGCCATGCAGGAAAGCGCCGACGTGGAACCCAACAGCGTGCTCAAGGTGTTCCAGAAGGGCTACCAGCTCAATGGTCGCCTGCTGCGCCCCGCCATGGTCGTGGTCAGCAAGGCCCCCGCGCCGGTGTCGCCGTCCATCGACGAGCAGGCGTGAAACTTCTGTTAATGGTGGGCCTTGAAATTCATCCACGGGCCCCCATTTTGATGTCAAGCGTTTAAGTGCTACCGCAGACAGCCACTACTGCTGCGGCATCCAAATCCAAAGTTTCGGGAGAGTTAACATGGGCAAGATTATCGGCATCGACCTGGGGACCACCAACTCCTGCGTCTCCATTCTGGAAAACGGCAAGGCCAAGGTCATCGAGAACGCTGAAGGCGCTCGTACCACCCCTTCGATCATCGCGTACGCCAACGACGGCGAAACCCTGGTTGGCCAGTCGGCCAAGCGTCAGGCGGTCACCAACCCGCACAACACCCTGTACGCGGTAAAGCGTCTGATCGGCCGTCGCTTCGAAGAAGAAGTCGTGCAGAAAGACATCCAGATGGTCCCTTACAAGATCGTCAAGGCTGATAACAACGACGCCTGGGTGGAAGTGAACGGCCAGAAAATGGCACCGCCACAGATTTCCGCCGAAATCCTGAAGAAAATGAAGAAAACCGCTGAAGACTACCTGGGCGAAGCGGTGACCGAAGCGGTCATCACCGTGCCTGCGTACTTCAACGACAGCCAGCGCCAGGCGACCAAGGACGCCGGCCGCATCGCTGGCCTGGACGTCAAGCGCATCATCAACGAACCTACTGCGGCCGCTCTGGCCTACGGCATGGACAAGGCCAAGGGCGACCATACCGTGATCGTCTACGACCTGGGTGGCGGTACCTTCGACGTTTCGGTCATCGAAATCGCCGAAGTCGACGGTGAGCACCAGTTCGAAGTACTGGCCACCAACGGCGACACCTTCCTGGGTGGTGAAGACTTCGACATCCGCCTGATCGACTACCTCGTCGACGAGTTCAAGAAAGAAAGCGGCATGAACCTCAAGGGTGACCCGCTGGCCATGCAGCGCCTGAAAGAAGCCGCTGAGAAAGCCAAGATCGAGCTGTCGTCCAGCCAGTCGACCGACGTCAACCTGCCGTACATCACTGCAGACGCCACCGGTCCGAAGCACCTGAACGTGAAAATCTCGCGTGCCAAGCTGGAATCGCTGGTCGAAGACCTGGTTCAGCGCACCATCGAGCCTTGCCGCATTGCACTGAAGGACGCCGGTATCGACGTAGGTTCGATCAACGACGTGATCCTGGTCGGCGGTCAGACCCGTATGCCACTGGTTCAAAAGGCCGTTACCGATTTCTTCGGTAAAGAAGCCCGTAAAGACGTCAACCCCGACGAAGCCGTTGCCATGGGTGCTGCCATTCAGGGCGCCGTTCTGGCCGGTGACGTGAAAGACGTTCTGCTGCTGGACGTCAGCCCGCTAACCCTGGGTATCGAAACCATGGGTGGCGTGATGACCGCGCTGATCGAGAAGAACACCACGATTCCTACCAAGAAATCGCAGGTTTTCTCCACTGCCGACGACAACCAGAGCGCCGTGACCATTCACGTGCTGCAAGGTGAGCGCAAGCAGGCTGCCCAGAACAAGTCCCTGGGCAAGTTCGACCTGGCCGAGATCCCGCCAGCACCACGCGGTGTTCCACAGATCGAAGTGACCTTCGACATCGACGCCAACGGCATCCTGCACGTAGGCGCCAAAGACAAGGCCACCGGCAAGACCCAGTCGATCGTGATCAAGGCCAACTCCGGCCTGTCTGATGAAGAAATTCAACAGATGATCCGCGACGCCGAAGCGAACTCGGAAGAAGACCGCAAGTTCGAAGAGCTGGCTGGCGCCCGTAACCAGGGTGACGCGCTGGTTCACTCGACTCGCAAGATGGTCGCTGACGCCGGTGACAAGGTCACTGCCGAAGAGAAAACTGCCATCGAAGCTGCCGTGGTTGCCCTGGAAGCCGCTGTCAAAGGCGACGACAAGGCCACTATCGACGCCAAGGTCGAAGAGCTGTCGAAAGTCAGCGCCCCGGTTGCCCAGAAGCTGTACGCCGAACAGGCCGAGCAGCCTGCTGGTGCCGCGGCTCAGCCTGAGGAAGCAGCCAAGCACGACGACGTCGTCGACGCCGAGTTCGAAGAAGTCAAAGACCACAACAAGTAAACCTTGTTTGTTGGTCGGCCAGTTCACTGCCCTCGGGCAGTGGCTGGTAGGATGTCGCCGCGCGGGGGCTTGCTCCCGCGTTGGCGTGTCTGGAATAGACGAATTTTTACAGCATGCGACTGACTCGGATGCTGTCGGCACGGTCGGAGGCGCCTGAGTGCTCCGACGTCCTGAAGAGTAAATAGAACTATGTCAAAGCGTGACTATTACGAGGTTCTGGGGGTCGAGCGCGGCTCCAGCGACGCCGATCTGAAAAAGGCCTATCGCCGCCTGGCGATGAAGCACCACCCTGACCGCAACCCGGGCGACAAAGCGTCGGAAGACATGTTCAAGGAAGCCAATGAGGCTTACGAAGTGCTGTCCGACTCCAGCAAGCGCGCCGCGTATGACCAGTACGGTCATGCCGGTGTCGACCCGAGCATGGGTGGCGGCGGTGCCGGTTTCGGCGGCGCCAACTTCTCCGATATCTTCGGCGATGTCTTCAGCGATTTCTTCGGTGGCGGTGGCCGCGGCGGTTCCCGTGGCGGTGCCCAGCGCGGCAGCGACCTGCGCTACACCCTGGAGCTGAACCTGGAAGAAGCCGTTCGCGGCACCACGGTCAGCATTCGCGTGCCTACCCTGGTCAACTGCAAACCCTGTGACGGCTCGGGCGCCAAGAAAGGCTCGGCGCCGGTTACCTGCCCAACCTGTGGCGGTATCGGCCAGGTGCGCATGCAGCAGGGCTTCTTCTCGGTGCAGCAAACCTGCCCGCGTTGCCATGGCCAAGGCAAGATCATTTCCGACCCGTGCGACTCCTGCCGTGGCGAAGGCCGCGTGGAAGAGTACAAGACCCTGTCGGTGAAAGTGCCGGCTGGCGTCGACACCGGTGACCGCATCCGCCTGTCGGGCGAAGGCGAAGCCGGCACCCAGGGTGGCCCGACCGGCGACCTGTATGTGGTGATCAGCGTGCGCGAGCACGACATTTTCCAGCGCGACGGCAAGCACCTGTATTGCGAAGTGCCGATCAGCTTCACCGAGGCTGCCCTGGGTGGCGAGCTGGAAGTGCCGACCCTGGACGGCCGCGTCAAGCTCAAGATCCCGGAAGGCACCCAGACCGGCAAGCAGTTCCGACTGCGTGGCAAGGGTGTCGCCCCTGTGCGTGGCGGTGGCGCTGGCGACCTGATGTGCCGCGTCGCCGTGGAAACCCCGGTCAACCTCAGCCGTCGTCAGCGTGAACTGCTGGAAGAGTTCCGCGGCACCCTGGAAGGTGACAGCTCGCATTCGCCCAAGGCCAGTGGCTGGTTCGAGGGTATGAAGCGTTTCTTCGGCGATTTGTAAGGGTTCAGGTATGAGACGTATTGCGGTGATGGGCGCTGCCGGGCGCATGGGCAGGAACCTGGTCGAGGCGGTCACGCAGCGCGCGCCGCAGGCCGGGCTGACTGCCGCCGTGGTTCGCCCTGGCAGCACCATGATTGGTGCTGACGCTGGCGAACTGGCTTCGCTGGGGCGCATTGGCGTGCAGTTGTCCGGCAACCTGGAGCAGGTGGCCGATGAATTCGACGTGCTGATCGATTTCACCCTGCCGGACGTGATGTTGAAGAACCTGGCCTTCTGCCGCGCGGCAGGCAAGGCCATGGTGATCGGCACCACGGGCCTGAGCGCCGAGCAGAAGCAGTTGCTGGTGGAGGCGGGCAAGGACATCCCGATCGTCTTCGCCTCCAACTTCAGTGTTGGCGTGAACCTGTCGTTCAAGCTGCTGGACCTGGCGGCGCGGGTGATGGGTGAGGAGGCGGATATCGAGATCATCGAGGCCCACCACCGCAACAAGGTCGACGCGCCGTCGGGCACGGCGGTCAGCATGGGTGAGGTGGTTGCCAAGGCCCTGGGCCGTGACTTGTCCAAGGTGGCTGTGTATGGCCGTGAAGGTCATACCGGCGTACGTGAGCGCGACACCATCGGCTTTGCCACCGTGCGTGGCGGCGATGTGGTGGGCGACCACACCGTGCTGTTCGCCGCCGAAGGCGAGCGCCTGGAAATCACCCACAAGGCTTCCAGCCGCATGACCTTCGCCAAGGGTGCGGTACGTGCCGCGCTGTGGCTCGACGGCAAGGCCGCCGGCCTGTACGACATGCAGGACGTGCTCGACCTGCATTGATTGCCCGGCTCGCTCCGTTCCTCTGTGGGGCCGGGCGAAGCTCGGGAAGCGGTCACCGCGGTGCTCCAGCTACACCGCGTAGCACGCTTTCCGAGCTGCGCCCGGTCCCACAAGGGGCGGCGGTGGGCGCTGTGTTGGCGCGATAAAGCTCGCCGCGCGGGCCGCTGCGGCGTACAATATGCCCCTCGAATCCCCCGTTTTACCCCGCCAAGCGATCCCTTGTCGCATTCCTCTGCCTTTCAGGCTCAATGGCGGTAGATAAAAAAATCATTTTTCTGTAAGCTACAGCTTTAGTGTGTCCACTAAAAGCGCGCAGATAATTCGATGAAGAAGCGGGGTGACGTGTCTATACGTCATTCCGCTTTTTTACAACCTGCGATCGCCCTTTCAGGTTTTATTTACGGGAGGTCTTCTTGACTAAGCCAGCCATACTTGCCCTTGCTGATGGCAGCATTTTTCGCGGTGAAGCCATTGGCGCCGACGGCCAGACTGTCGGTGAGGTGGTGTTCAACACCGCAATGACCGGCTATCAGGAAATCCTTACCGATCCTTCCTATGCCCAGCAGATCGTTACCCTGACCTACCCGCACATCGGCAATACCGGTACTACCCCGGAAGACGCCGAGTCGAACCGCGTATGGTCCGCCGGCCTGGTCATTCGCGACCTGCCACTGGTGGCCAGCAACTGGCGTAACACCCTGTCGCTGTCGGACTACCTGAAGGCCAACAACGTTGTCGCCATCGCCGGTATCGACACCCGCCGCCTGACCCGCATCCTGCGTGAGAAAGGCGCCCAGAACGGCTGCATCATGGCCGGCGACGACATTTCCGAAGAAGCGGCCATCGCCGCCGCGCGCGGCTTCCCGGGCCTCAAGGGCATGGACCTGGCCAAGGAAGTCAGCACCAAGGAAAGCTACCAGTGGCGCTCCAGCGTCTGGAACCTGGCCACTGACAGCCACCCGGAAATCGCCGACAGCGAACTGCCCTACCACGTGGTTGCCTTCGACTACGGCGTGAAGCTGAACATCCTGCGCATGCTGGTAGAGCGCGGCTGCCGCCTGACCGTGGTGCCGGCCCAGACCCCTGCCAAGGACGTCCTGGCCCTGAACCCCGATGGTGTGTTCCTGTCCAACGGCCCAGGCGACCCCGAGCCTTGCGACTACGCTATCCAGGCCATCAAGGAAGTGCTGGAAACCGAGATTCCGGTGTTCGGCATCTGCCTGGGTCACCAACTGCTGGCCCTGGCTTCCGGCGCCAAGACCGTGAAGATGGGCCATGGCCACCACGGTGCCAACCACCCGGTCCAGGACCTGGACACCGGCGTTGTGATGATCACCAGCCAGAACCACGGTTTCGCCGTGGACGAGGCCACCTTGCCAAGCAACGTGCGGGCGATCCACAAGTCGCTGTTCGACGGTACCCTGCAGGGCATCGAGCGCACCGACAAGAGCGCGTTCAGCTTCCAGGGCCACCCTGAAGCCAGCCCAGGCCCGAACGACGTGGCCCCGCTGTTCGACCGCTTCATCGACGCCATGGCCAAGCGCCGCTGAGTGAAGCCGTCGCAAGCGTAATGCGCGCCGCGCAGGCCCCGCTCCAAGCGGAGATTGCCTGCCCGGCGCCGCCAAAGAATGTTCAAGGCGGCTCGCCTCAGGGCCTGCCGACTGACCTGCGGATTTGAGTGACAACCATGCCAAAACGTACAGACATAAAAAGCATCCTGATTCTCGGCGCCGGCCCCATCGTGATCGGCCAGGCCTGTGAATTCGACTACTCCGGCGCCCAGGCCTGCAAAGCCCTGCGCGAAGAGGGCTACCGCGTCATCCTGGTGAACTCCAACCCGGCCACCATCATGACCGACCCGGCCATGGCCGACGCCACCTACATCGAGCCGATCAAGTGGCAGTCCGTTGCCAAGATCATCGAGAAAGAGCGCCCGGACGCCCTGCTGCCGACCATGGGTGGCCAGACCGCCCTGAACTGCGCCCTGGACCTGGAACGCGAAGGCGTGCTGGAAAAGTTCGGCGTGGAAATGATCGGTGCCAACGCTGACACCATCGACAAGGCCGAAGACCGTTCGCGCTTCGACAAGGCCATGAAAGACATCGGCTTGGCCTGCCCGCGCTCGGGTATCGCCCACTCCATGGAAGAGGCCAATGCCGTACTGGAGAAGCTGGGCTTCCCGTGCATCATTCGCCCTTCGTTCACCATGGGCGGCACCGGTGGTGGCATCGCTTACAACCGTGAAGAATTCGAAGAAATCTGCGCTCGTGGTCTGGACCTGTCGCCAACCAAGGAACTGCTGATCGACGAGTCGCTGATCGGCTGGAAAGAGTACGAGATGGAAGTGGTCCGCGACAAAAAGGACAACTGCATCATCGTCTGCTCCATCGAGAACTTCGACCCGATGGGCGTGCACACCGGTGACTCCATCACCGTGGCCCCGGCCCAGACCCTGACCGACAAGGAATACCAGATCCTGCGTAACGCCTCGCTGGCGGTGCTGCGCGAGATCGGCGTTGAAACCGGCGGTTCCAACGTGCAGTTCGGTATCTGCCCGAACACGGGCCGCATGGTCGTGATCGAGATGAACCCGCGCGTTTCGCGTTCCTCGGCACTGGCGTCCAAGGCCACCGGTTTCCCGATCGCCAAGGTCGCGGCCAAGCTGGCCGTGGGTTACACCCTGGACGAACTGCAGAACGACATCACCGGTGGCAAGACCCCGGCGTCCTTCGAGCCGTCCATCGACTACGTCGTCACCAAGCTGCCACGTTTCGCCTTCGAGAAATTCCCGAAAGCCGACGCCCGCCTGACCACCCAGATGAAATCCGTGGGTGAAGTCATGGCCATCGGTCGTACCTTCCAGGAATCCCTGCAGAAAGCCCTGCGCGGCCTGGAAGTGGGCGTTTGCGGCCTGGACCCGAAAGTCGAGCCAAGCAACCCCGAGTTCCACAGCATCCTGAAGCGCGAGCTGACCGTGCCGGGCGCCGAGCGCATCTGGTACGTGGCCGACGCCTTCCGCGCCGGCATGACCTGCGACGAAATCTTCGCCCTGACCGCCATCGACCACTGGTTCCTGGTGCAGATCGAAGACCTGATCAAGGACGAAGAGAAGGTCAAGACCCTGGGCCTGGCCGACATCGACAAGGCGCTGATGCTCAAGCTCAAGCGCAAGGGTTTCTCGGACCAGCGCCTGGCCAAGCTGCTGGGTGTGACCGACAAGAACCTGCGTCGTCACCGCCACAAGCTGGAAATCTTCCCGGTCTACAAGCGCGTCGACACCTGCGCCGCCGAATTCGCCACTGACACCGCCTACCTGTACTCCACGTACGAGGAAGAGTGCGAAGCCAACCCGTCGGACCGTGAAAAGATCATGATCCTGGGCGGTGGCCCGAACCGTATCGGCCAAGGCATCGAGTTCGACTACTGCTGCGTGCACGCGGCCCTGGCGCTGCGTGACGATGGTTACGAAACCATCATGGTCAACTGCAACCCGGAAACCGTGTCCACCGACTACGACACCTCCGACCGTCTGTACTTCGAGCCGCTGACCCTGGAAGACGTGCTGGAAGTGGTACGCGTCGAGAAGCCCAAAGGCGTGATCGTCCAGTACGGCGGCCAGACCCCGCTGAAACTGGCCCGCGCCCTGGAAGAAGCTGGCGTGCCGATCATCGGTACCAGCCCTGACGCCATCGACCGCGCCGAAGACCGCGAGCGTTTCCAGCAGATGGTTCAGCGCCTGAACCTGCTGCAGCCGCCGAACGCCACCGTGCGCAGCGAAGAAGAAGCCATCCGCGCCGCTGGCGTGATCGGCTACCCGCTGGTGGTTCGCCCGTCCTACGTACTGGGCGGCCGCGCGATGGAAATCGTCTACGAACTGGACGAACTCAAGCGCTACCTGCGTGAAGCGGTGCAAGTGTCCAACGACAGCCCGGTGCTGCTGGATCACTTCCTCAACTGCGCCATCGAAATGGACGTGGACGCGGTCTGCGACGGTACCGACGTGGTGATCGGCGCGATCATGCAGCACATCGAACAGGCCGGTGTTCACTCCGGTGACTCCGCGTGCTCGCTGCCTCCGTACTCGCTGCCTGCCCACGTGCAGGACGAAGTGCGCGAGCAGGTCAAGAAGATGGCCCTGGAACTGGGCGTTGTCGGCCTGATGAACGTGCAGCTGGCCCTGCAGGGCGACAAGATCTACGTGATCGAAGTCAACCCGCGCGCCTCGCGTACCGTGCCGTTCGTGTCCAAGTGCATCGGCACTTCCCTGGCCATGATCGCTGCCCGCGTGATGGCCGGCAAAACCCTGAAAGAGCTGGGCTTCACCAAGGAAATCATTCCTAACTTCTACAGCGTGAAAGAGGCGGTGTTCCCCTTCGCCAAATTCCCTGGCGTGGACCCGATCCTGGGCCCAGAGATGAAGTCCACCGGTGAAGTCATGGGTGTCGGCGACACCTTCGGCGAGGCTTTCGCCAAGGCCCAGATGGGCGCCAGCGAAGTGCTGCCTACCGGCGGTACCGCGTTCATCAGCGTGCGTGACGACGACAAGCCGCTGGTGGCTGGCGTTGCCCGCGACCTGATCGCCCTGGGCTTCGAAGTGGTGGCCACCGCTGGCACCGCGCGCGTCATCGAAGAAGCCGGCCTGAAAGTACGCCGTGTGAACAAAGTGACCGAAGGTCGCCCGCACGTGGTCGACATGATCAAGAACGACGAAGTCACCCTGATCATCAACACCACCGAAGGCCGCCAGTCGATCGCTGACTCCTACTCCATCCGCCGCAACGCACTGCAGCACAAGATCTACTGCACCACCACCATTGCTGCTGGCGAAGCGATCTGCGAAGCGTTGAAGTTCGGTCCGGAAAAGACCGTGCGTCGCTTGCAGGATCTTCACGCAGGACTCAATGCATGAATAAATACCCCATGACCGTCCAGGGCGCTCGCGCCCTGGAAGAGGAGCACGCCCACCTGACCAAGGTGGTGCGGCCCAAGCTGAGCCAGGACATCGGTACCGCGCGCGAGCTGGGTGACCTCAAGGAAAACGCCGAATACCATGCCGCCCGCGAACAGCAGGGCATGGTCGAGGCGCGTATCCGCGACATCGAAGGCCGCTTGCAGAACGCCGTGGTCATCGACGTCACCACCATCGAGCCAACCGGCAAGGTGATCTTCGGTACGACCGTGGAAATCGCCAACGTCGAAACCGATGAACGGGTCAAGTACCAGATCGTCGGCGAGGACGAAGCCGATATCAAGCAGGGCAAGATCTCGGTGGGCTCACCCATCGCTCGCGCCCTGATCGCCAAGGAAGAAGGCGATGTCGTGGCGGTGAAAACCCCCGGCGGCGTCATCGAGTACGAGATTGTCGAAGTCAGCCACATCTGATGGCCGCGGCCCGTATGCGACGGGCGCGGTCATCTGGCAGCTCGCCCAGGTACTCTGGGTGGGCGGCCTGTGGGTCCTGCACCTCGGCGTGATTCCGGCGCTGGCCCATGTCGGGCTGGCCCCGGCGCTGATCGAGGACATAGGAACGCAAATCGGCGGGTTGCTGACAGGGTTCTGTGCATTCTGTGCGGTTGTGCAGATGCTGGTACTGGTCAGTGGCCTGGGGGTTGCTGCCCTGTGGCGGGACATGCGTGGACAGTTGCTGTCCATGGCCGTGCTGGTTGCCGCGTTGTACGGCGGGGTGACAAGCTGGTCGATCGACCCTTTGCGCTGGCAGTTGTTCTGTTACCTGGCGATGGGCCTCCTTGGTCTGGCGCTGGTGTTGCAGCCGGTGCCGGGCAGGGCGCGCGAGGCGCGCCACTGACCGTGGTCAACATCACTTGTAGCGATGGATGTTCGACAGCTGCTTGTTGGGCTGCGGGTTACGGCGGTAGATCAGCGCTTTCTTGCCGATGGTCTGCACCAGCTCGGCGCGGCCTGCCTTGCACAGTTCGGCAATGATGGCGGCACGGGCTTCGCGATCTTCGGCGCGAATCTCGACCTTGATCAATTCGTGATCGACGAGCGCGCGCTCGAGTTCGTCGGTAACGCCCTCAGTCAGGCCATTGCCTGCCACAATCAGAACAGGTTTCAGATCGTGGCCAATGGATTTGTACTGTTTCTTCTGCTCGTTGGTGAGCGGCATAATCTGACCCTTAATTTGGATTTTGCAAAAATGGCGGCCATTTTACCCGAGGGCCCGTGGATCCGCCCAATTAATCACGACCCTTATCATCGAGGTGCCCAGTGGCCCGTTCCAAAACCAGCCTTGGTTGGCTGAAAGAACATTTCAACGACCCTTACGTCAAAATGGCGCAAAAGGATGGCTATCGCTCGCGCGCCAGCTACAAATTGCTCGAAATCCAGGAAAAGTACCGGCTGATCCGCCCTGGCATGAGCGTGATCGACCTCGGCGCGGCCCCCGGTGGCTGGTCGCAGGTGACCAGTCGTCTGATTGGCGGCCAGGGCCGTCTGATTGCGTCAGACATCCTGGAGATGGACAGCATCCCGGACGTGACCTTCATTCGCGGTGACTTCACCGAGGACTCGGTACTGGCCGAGATCCTGGAAGCGGTCGGTAATTCGCATGTAGACCTTGTGATTTCCGATATGGCCCCCAATATGAGTGGTACACCCGAAGTGGACATGCCCAAGGCCATGTTCCTCTGCGAGCTCGCGCTTGACCTCGCGGGCCGGGTGCTCAAGCCCGGCGGCGACTTTGTGATCAAGATTTTCCAGGGTGAAGGCTTCGACCAGTATTTGAAGGACGCCCGCAAGAAGTTCGACAAGGTGATCATGCTCAAGCCGGATTCTTCACGTGGCCGTTCCCGCGAGCAGTACATGCTGGGGCGTGGTTTCAAAGGCGAGTAAAGCTCGTGCAGGGAAGTTGGCGGGGTAGCCCATAGCTTTTTCCAATCAGCCGGAATGCCTCGCCTGGATCGACATCGTGTAGTCTAGTTTTCACAAAGGGTTACAGACGGCACCTGCAGACACGTAGGTTATGTAGTAAGTTAAGCCGGTGATTATCATGCGAAGCACACCTGCGCGTGTTGCGGGTAGCAGGCTTCAGAGGGTAGCGAATTGAACGATATGGCAAAGAATCTGATCCTGTGGTTGATCATTGCGGCCGTGCTGGTGACGGTGATGAACAACTTCTCCAGCCCCAATGAGCCTCAGACCCTCAACTATTCCGACTTCATTCAGCAGGTCAAGGATGGCAAGGTCGAGAAAATCACCGTGGACGGCGCGGTCATCACCGGCAAGCGCAACGACGGTGACAGCTTCAAGACCATTCGTCCGAACATCGCCGACAACGGCTTGATCGGCGACCTGGTGGACAACCACGTGGCCATCGAAGGCAAGCAGCCTGAGCAGCAGAGCATCTGGACTCAGCTGCTGGTCGCCAGTTTCCCTATCCTCGTCATCATCGCGGTGTTCATGTTCTTCATGCGCCAGATGCAGGGCGGTGCGGGCGGCAAGGGCGGGCCGATGAGCTTCGGCAAGAGCAAGGCGCGCCTGCTGTCCGAAGACCAGGTGAAAACTACCCTCGCCGACGTCGCCGGTTGCGACGAGGCCAAGGAAGAAGTGGGCGAGCTCGTCGAGTTCCTGCGCGACCCTGGCAAGTTCCAGCGCCTGGGCGGTCGTATACCGCGTGGCGTGCTGATGGTCGGCCCGCCCGGTACCGGCAAGACCCTGCTGGCCAAGGCCATCGCGGGTGAAGCCAAGGTGCCGTTCTTCACCATTTCCGGTTCGGACTTCGTGGAAATGTTCGTCGGTGTCGGCGCCAGCCGTGTGCGTGACATGTTCGAGCAGGCCAAGAAGCACGCCCCGTGCATCATCTTCATCGACGAAATCGACGCCGTCGGTCGCCATCGTGGCGCCGGCATGGGTGGCGGTCACGACGAGCGCGAACAGACCCTCAACCAGTTGCTGGTGGAGATGGACGGCTTCGAAATGAACGATGGCATCATCGTCATCGCCGCTACCAACCGTCCTGACGTACTCGACCCTGCGCTGCTGCGTCCTGGCCGTTTCGACCGCCAGGTGGTGGTTGGCCTGCCAGATATCCGTGGTCGCGAGCAGATCCTCAAGGTGCACATGCGCAAGGCGCCCCTGGGTGACGACGTCAACCCGGCGGTCATCGCGCGCGGTACCCCGGGCTTCTCCGGTGCCGACCTGGCCAACCTGGTCAACGAGGCTTCGCTGTTCGCGGCCCGCAATGGCAAGCGCATCGTCGAGATGAAGGAATTCGAACTCGCCAAAGACAAGATCATGATGGGTGCCGAGCGCAAGACCATGGTCATGTCCGAGAAAGAGAAACAGAACACCGCTTATCACGAAGCAGGCCACGCCATCGTGGGTCGCATCGTGCCGGAGCACGACCCGGTCTACAAAGTGTCGATCATTCCCCGTGGTCGCGCCCTGGGTGTGACCATGTTCCTGCCGGAGGAAGACCGTTACAGCCTGTCCAAGCGTGCCCTGATCAGCCAGATCTGCTCGCTGTACGGCGGCCGTATCGCCGAGGAAATGACCTTGGGCTTCGACGGTGTCACCACCGGCGCGTCCAACGACATCATGCGCGCCAGCCAGATCGCACGGAACATGGTCACCAAATGGGGCCTGTCCGAGAAGCTGGGCCCGTTGCTGTACGCGGAAGACGAAGACCAGGGTTTCCTGGGTCGTGGCGGCAGCGGTGCGAACTCCAGTGTCTCGGGTGAGACCGCGAAAATGATCGACCTGGAAGTGCGCAGCATCATTGACCAGTGCTACGGCACGGCCAAGCAGATCCTCACCGATAACCGCGACAAGCTGGACGCCATGGCGGACGCCTTGATGAAGTACGAGACCATCGATGCCGATCAGATCGACGACATCATGGCTGGCCGCACGCCGCGCGAGCCGCGTGACTGGTCAGGTGGCCCTGGCCCCACGGGCACTTCGGTGCCGCGGGACGAGCGTCCCGAGAGCCCGATCGGCGGTCCAGCAGCTCAACACTAAGGCTCGACATGACTTCAAAGCAGTACCCAACCCGGTTGCCTTGCGGCAACCGGGTTCTTGATTTAAGCCGTACCCATGTCATGGGTATCCTCAATGTCACCCCCGATTCCTTCTCTGACGGCGGCCGTTTCAACCAGCGCGACGGGGCCCTGCGCCACGCCGAGGCCATGGTGGCGGCTGGTGCGACACTGATTGACGTCGGTGGCGAGTCCACCCGGCCAGGTGCGCGTGTCGTTTCGCCCCTCGAAGAGCTGGAGCGGGTAGCACCCGTCGTCGAGGCCATTGCCCGCGAACTGGATGTGATCATCTCGGTGGATACCTCCACGCCCGCGGTCATGCGCGAGACGGCGCGCCTGGGCGCAGGCCTGATCAATGACGTGCGCTCCTTGCAGCGTGACGGTGCCCTGGATGCTGCCGCGGCCACCGGCCTGCCGGTGTGCCTGATGCACATGCTGGGCGAGCCCGGTGACATGCAGGACGACCCGCGCTACAGCGACCTGGTGGGTGAAGTGGCTGGCTTCCTTCAGGCGCGCATGCAGGCCTGCGAAGCGGCGGGTATCTCGGCCGAGCGCATCATCCTCGACCCGGGCTTTGGTTTCGCCAAGACCCATGCGCACAACCTCAGCCTGTTCAAGCATATGCAGGCCCTGGACGCCCTGGGGCGGCCGTTGCTGGTCGGTGTGTCGCGCAAGAGCATCGTCGGCCTGGCGCTGGGTCGCCCGGTCTCCGAGCGGCTTTACGGCAGCCTGGCGCTGGCCGCCTTGGCCATGTTCAAGGGCGCACGAATCCTGCGGGTGCACGATGTGGCCGAAACCGCCGATGTCGTACGAATGATCACAGCGGTCGAAACCGCTGAATAAGAATGACGGAGCACACATGAGCAGAAAGTATTTTGGCACCGACGGTATTCGCGGCCGTGTCGGGGAATACCCCATTACCCCTGATTTCATGCTCAAGCTGGGTTGGGCGGCAGGCATGGCGTTCCGCAAGATGGGCGCCTGCCGTGTGCTGGTCGGCAAGGACACGCGGATTTCCGGGTACATGTTCGAGTCGGCCCTTGAAGCTGGCCTGTCGGCCGCCGGCGCCGACGTGATGCTGCTGGGGCCGATGCCCACCCCGGCCATCGCCTACCTGACCCGTACTTTCCACGCGGAGGCGGGGATTGTCATCAGTGCATCGCACAACCCCCATGACGACAACGGCATCAAGTTCTTCTCCGGTCAGGGCACCAAGTTGCCGGACGAGATCGAGCTGATGATCGAAGAGTTGCTGGACACGCCGATGACCGTCGCCGAGTCGAGCAAGCTGGGCAAGGTCTCGCGCATCAACGACGCGGCCGGCCGCTACATCGAATTCTGCAAGAGCAGCGTGCCCACCAGCACCGACTTCGCCGGCCTCAAGCTGGTGATCGACTGCGCCCATGGTGCCACCTACAAGGTCGCCCCCAACGTGTTTCGCGAGCTGGGCGCCCAGGTCACGGTACTGTCGGCGGCGCCTGATGGCCTGAACATCAACGACAACTGCGGCTCCACCCACATGGAAGCCTTGCAGGCGGCCGTGCTGGTGGGCCATGCCGACCTGGGCATCGCCTTCGACGGCGATGGCGACCGGGTGCTGATGGTCGACCACACGGGGGCCATCGTCGACGGTGACGAGCTGTTGTTCATCATTGCCCGCGACCTGCAGGAGCGCAACAAGCTGCATGGCGGCGTGGTCGGCACCTTGATGAGCAACCTGGGCCTTGAGCTGGCACTGGAAGAGCTGTCCATTCCGTTCACCCGCGCCAAGGTGGGCGACCGTTATGTCATGGCTGAGCTCAAGGAGCGTGACTGGCAGCTGGGCGGCGAAAACTCCGGTCACATCGTCTGCTGTCAGCACACCACCACCGGTGACGCGATCATCGCTGCGCTGCAGGTCCTGCTGGCCCTCAAGCGTCGTGACGAAACCCTGGCCCAGGCCCGCCACGGACTGCGCAAATGCCCGCAGGTGCTGGTGAACGTACGCTTCGCCGGCGGCGATGTAGACCCCATCGAACATCCGTCGGTCAAGCTGGCCTGCGAGCGTGTCACCGAGGCAATGGCGGGCCGTGGCCGCGTGCTGCTGCGCAAGTCCGGCACCGAGCCGCTGGTGCGTGTGATGGTCGAAGGTGACGATGAAAGGGCGGTCAGCGCGTACGCCGATGAGCTTGCCAAGGTCGTCAGTGAAGTTTGCGCCTGATACGGCTTGCCAGTAGCCTCCGCGTTGGGTAACATCTGCGCCCACTTTGACCGACGAGGTACAGCATGCGTCGCCCTATGGTAGCTGGTAACTGGAAAATGCACGGTACCCGCGCCAGCGTCGCTGAGCTGCTCAAGGGTCTTGGAAACGAGGCCCTGCCTGGCGGTGTTGATGTGGTGGTGTTTCCACCGAGCCTGCATGTCGAGCGAGTGATCGACGGCCTGCAGGGTGCTTCGATCGAAGTCGGCGCGCAGAATTGCGCGACGCAAACCGGGCAAGGCGCCCTGACCGGCGAAATATCGTCGACTCAGTTGGCTGATGCCGGTTGCAAGCTTGTGTTGGTCGGTCACTCCGAGCGTCGCCAGGTCATCGGCGAGTCGGATGAAGTGCTGGTTCGCAAGTTCGAGGCGGCTCAGGCTGGCGGTCTGATTCCGGTGCTGTGCATCGGCGAGACCCTGGCGGAGCGCGAGGCAGGCAAGACCCTGGAAGTGGTGGGGCGCCAGCTGAGCAGTGTCATCGATGCCCTGGGCATCGGTGCCTTCGCCAAGGCGGTGATCGCTTATGAGCCTGTATGGGCCATCGGCACTGGCCTGACGGCAACGCCAGAGCAAGCGCAGGATGTGCACGCAGCCATTCGCGCCCAACTGGCGGTAGAGAATTCTGAAGTCGCGCAAGGTGTGCGGCTTCTATACGGCGGCAGCGTGAAGGCGGCCAATGCGGCTGAGCTGTTCGGCATGCCGGATATCGATGGGGGGCTCATTGGTGGAGCTTCCTTGAATGCAGATGAGTTCGGTGCGATCTGTCGCGCCGCGGGAAACTGAGAAGATGCTGGAAACAGTCGTAGTCGTGTTTCATCTGCTGGCTGCCCTGGGTGTGGTTGCCCTGGTATTGCTGCAGCAGGGTAAAGGTGCGGACGCTGGCGCGTCTTTCGGAGCAGGTGCATCAAATACTGTGTTCGGAAGCCAAGGTTCCTCTACCTTTCTTAGTAAGTTTACTGCTATACTTGCCGCAGGTTTCTTCATAACCAGCTTGGGGTTAGGATACTTTGCTAAAGAGAAAGCTCACCAGCTGACTCAGGTAGGGTTGCCCGCTCCGGCCGCCGTTGAAGCGCCAAAGCAAAAACCGGCGACAGATGATGTTCCGGTGCTTCAAGAGCAAAAGACTGACGTGAATGCCACTGACGTACCTCCAGCTCAAGAGCAAAAGTAACAAGGGTTTCAAACGTAGTATTGCCGAGGTGGTGGAATTGGTAGACACGCAACCTTGAGGTGGTTGTGCCCATAGGGTGTAGGGGTTCGAGTCCCCTTCTCGGTACCAATTAATCAGGAGAGCCCGCAACAGCGGGCTTTCTTGTCGGTGGAAGTGTGCGATTGACCCAGAAGGGTATCAGCCGTATACTTTTGCCCCAGCTTTGTCGCGGGATGGAGCAGTCTGGTAGCTCGTCGGGCTCATAACCCGAAGGTCGTTGGTTCAAATCCAGCTCCCGCAACCAGTTTTACTGGAGCCCCTTTTACAGGGGCTTTTTGTTAGCTGAAAAGATCATAGCGCCGGTATTCAACGGCGTTTCAGGGATGGGCGCTTCGCCCATTTTTTATTTGCATAAGCATGCACGAGGGGGTTCAGGTGTCGAGCAAGCTAGAACAGTTGCAGGCCTTGTTGGCCCCGGTGGTCGTGGCCCTAGGCTATGAATGCTGGGGTATCGAGTTCTCGGCCCAAGGCCGTCACTCAATGTTGCGCATTTATATCGACAAAGAAGGCGGTGTGCTGGTGGATGACTGCGCCATTGTCAGTCGTCAGGTCAGCGGGGTTCTGGATGTCGAAGACCCTATCGCTGTCGAGTACACCCTTGAAGTGTCTTCTCCTGGCATGGAACGCCCGCTGTTCACACTCGAACAGTTCGCCAAGTATGCCGGGGATCAAGTGAAGATCAAGCTGCGTTCCCCTTTCGAAGGGCGTCGCAACTTTCAGGGCCTTCTGCGCGGAGTAGAGGAGCAGGATGTCGTGGTGCAGGTGGATGACCACGAATTCCTTCTGCCGATCGACATGATCGACAAGGCCAACATTATCCCCAGTTTTGACTGAGACGTGCCAGATACTGCGGATCCCGCGGATCCAATGGCTTGCGAAAGGCGAGGCGTACGATGAGCAAAGAAGTACTGCTGGTTGTTGAGTCGGTATCCAACGAAAAGGGTGTACCGGCCGGCGTAATATTCGAAGCGCTTGAGATTGCTCTGGCAACCGCTACCAAGAAGCGCTTCGAAGATGAAGTGGACCTGCGTGTGGAAATCAACCGCCACACCGGTGCCTATGAAACCTTCCGTCGCTGGGCAGTGGTCGAGGATGAAGACCTGGACGACCCGGCGATCGAATTGGCCGTCGACCAGGCCCAGGCCAAGAAGCCGGGCGCCGTTGCCGGTGACGTGATCGAAGAGAAGATCGAGTCGATCGAATTCGGTCGCATTGCCGCACAAACCGCCAAGCAGGTGATTGTCCAGAAAGTTCGTGAAGCCGAGCGCGCCCAAGTGGTTGACGCTTACCGCGAGCGCCTGGGTGAAATCATCTCCGGTACCGTTAAAAAGGTTACCCGTGACAACGTCATCGTGGACCTTGGCAACAACGCCGAAGCCCTGCTGGCCCGCGAGGACATCATTTCTCGCGAAACTTTCCGAGTGGGTGTGCGCCTGCGTGCCCTGCTCAAGGAAATCCGCACCGAGAACCGCGGTCCGCAGCTGATTCTGTCGCGTACAGCGCCAGAAATGCTGATCGAACTGTTCCGCATCGAAGTGCCGGAAATTGCCGAAGGCCTGATCGAAGTGATGGCTGCGTCCCGTGACCCGGGTTCGCGTGCCAAGATTGCGGTCCGCTCCAAGGACAAACGCATCGACCCACAAGGTGCCTGCATTGGTATGCGCGGTTCGCGCGTCCAGGCGGTATCGGGTGAATTGGGCGGTGAGCGTGTGGATATCGTCCTGTGGGATGACAACCCCGCGCAGTTCGTGATCAACGCGATGTCCCCAGCTGAAGTGGCGGCGATCATTGTCGACGAAGATGCCCATGCAATGGACATCGCCGTCGGCGCTGACAATCTGGCTCAGGCCATTGGTCGTGGTGGTCAGAACGTGCGTCTGGCCAGCCAGTTGACTGGCTGGACCCTGAACGTGATGACCGAATCGGACATCCAGGCCAAGCAGCAAGCGGAAACCGGCGACATCCTGCGCAACTTCATCGACGAGCTGGAAGTCGACGAAGAACTGGCCCAGGTGCTGGTGGACGAAGGCTTCACAAGCCTGGAAGAGATTGCCTACGTACCGTTGGAAGAAATGCTCAACATCGACGGCTTTGACGAGGATATCGTCAACGAGCTTCGCGCTCGGGCCAAGGATCGACTGTTGACCAAAGCCATCGCTACTGAGGAAAAGCTGGCAGACGCCCATCCGGCCGAAGACCTGCTCTCGCTTGAGGGTATGGACAAGGATTTGGCGATGGAACTGGCGGTGCGCGGCGTGATTACCCGCGAAGACCTGGCCGAGCAGTCTATTGATGACCTGCTCGACATCGACGGCATTGACGATGATCGTGCCGGCAAGTTGATCATGGCCGCCCGAGCCCACTGGTTCGAGTAAGTAGGCGCGGCCTGAGGAGAGAAGTGCATGACGCAAGTCACGGTGAAAGAACTGGCCACAGAGGTCGCCGCACCGGTAGAGCGCCTGTTACAGCAGATGCGTGAGGCAGGTCTGCCGCACACCGACGCCGGACAAGTTGTGACCGATAATGAGAAGCAGGCTCTGCTGGCTCATTTGAAAAGCAGCCACAAGGCTAAAGCGGAAGAACCACGCAAGATTACCTTGCAGCGCAAGACCACCAGCACCCTGCGTGTGGCTGGCAGCAAGAGCATCAGCGTAGAAGTACGCAAGAAGAAAGTATTCGTGCAGCGCAGCCCGGAAGAAATCCAGGCCGAGCAGAAGCGCGAGCTGGAAGAACGTCGCGCCGCCGAAAACGCTGCGCGTCAGAAGGCTGAACAGGAAGCTGCCCGTCAGCGCGCTGAAGAAGAAGCGCGTCGCCCGGCTGCACCTGCTGCTGCCCCGGCCGCTGCCGAAGCTGCGCCTGCGCCTGCCAACGTCGACCTGGGTGCCGTTGCACCTGCGCCGTCGGCCGACCGCAAGAAAGACGAGCCGCGTCGCCCGGACAAACCGCGCAACGACGACGCCCGCCGCAATGATGGCGAGCGCAAGAACGCGCCGCATCGCGCTTCGGTGAAAGAGAAGGAAAAGGCGCCGACCCCACGTGCCGCTCCACGCACCACCGACGAGGAAAGCGATGGCTTCCGTCGTGGCGGCCGTGGCAAGGGCAAGCTGAAGAAGCGTAACGCCCACGGCTTCCAGAACCCTACCGGTCCTGTGATCCGTGACGTGCAGATCGGCGAGACCATCACCGTGGGTGACCTGGCCGCGCAGATGTCGGTGAAGGCTGCCGAAGTCATCAAGTTCATGTTCAAGCTGGGTACCCCGGCCACCATCAACCAGGTACTGGACCAGGAAACTGCCCAGCTGGTTGCTGAAGAACTGGGCCACAAAGTGACTCTGGTCAGCGACACTGCCCTGGAAGACTCCCTGGCCGAATCGCTGAAGTTCGAAGGTGAGGAGTTCTCCCGTGCGCCAGTCGTGACCGTCATGGGCCACGTTGACCACGGCAAGACCTCGCTGCTGGACTACATCCGTCGCGCCAAGGTAGCTGCGGGCGAAGCCGGCGGCATCACCCAGCACATCGGTGCCTACCACGTCGAAACCGACCGTGGCATGGTGACCTTCCTGGATACCCCGGGCCACGCCGCGTTTACCGCCATGCGTGCCCGTGGTGCCAAGGCGACCGACATCGTGATCCTGGTGGTCGCAGCCGACGACGGCGTGATGCCACAGACCATCGAAGCCGTTCAGCATGCCCAGGCTGCTGGCGTGCCGCTGGTTGTCGCGGTGAACAAGATCGACAAGCCGGGTGCAGACCTGGACCGTATCCGCAGCGAGCTGTCGGTACACGGCGTGACGTCGGAAGAGTGGGGTGGCGACACTCCATTCGTACCGGTCTCGGCCAAGCAGGGTACTGGCGTCGACGAGCTGCTGGAAGCTGTTCTGCTGCAAGCCGAAGTACTGGAACTGAAGGCCACCCCTTCTGCTCCGGGCCGCGGTGTAGTGGTCGAGTCGCGCCTGGACAAGGGCCGTGGCCCTGTCGCTACCGTACTGGTTCAAGACGGTACCCTGCGCCAAGGCGACATGGTACTGGTCGGTTCGAACTACGGCCGCGTACGTGCCATGCTCGACGAGAACGGCAAGTCGATCAAGGAAGCAGGTCCGGCCATTCCGGTCGAGATCCTGGGCCTTGATGGTACCCCGGACGCTGGCGACGAGATGAGCGTGGTTGCCGACGAGAAGAAAGCCCGTGAAGTGGCTCTGTTCCGTCAAGGCAAGTTCCGCGAAGTCAAGCTGGCCCGTGCTCACGCCGGCAAGCTGGAAAACATCTTCGAGAACATGGGCCAGGAAGAGAAGAAGACGCTCAACATCGTCCTCAAATCCGACGTCCGTGGTTCGCTGGAAGCTTTGCAGGGCGCTCTGAACGGCCTGGGCAACGACGAAGTGCAAGTGCGCGTGGTCGGTGGCGGTGTCGGTGGTATCACCGAGTCCGACGCCAACCTGGCACTGGCCTCCAATGCAGTACTGTTCGGCTTCAACGTGCGTGCCGATGCCGGCGCGCGCAAGATCGTCGAGCAGGAAGGTCTGGACATGCGTTACTACAACGTGATCTACGACATCATTGAAGACGTCAAGAAAGCCCTGACCGGTATGCTTGGCAGCGACGTTCGCGAGAACATCCTGGGTATCGCCGAAGTGCGTGACGTGTTCCGTTCGCCGAAGTTCGGCGCGATCGCCGGCTGCATGGTCGTCGAAGGTACCGTGTACCGCAACCGTCCGATCCGCGTACTGCGCGAAGACATCGTTATCTTCGAAGGCGAGCTGGAATCCCTGCGCCGCTTCAAGGATGACGCGTCCGAAGTGCGTGCCGGCATGGAATGCGGTATCGGCGTCAAGAGCTACAACGACGTCAAGGTCGGTGACAAGATCGAAGTCTTCGAGAAGGTCCAAGTGGCTCGTACGCTCTAACACGCGAGCTAGAGGAGTGCGCCAGGTCCGCCTGGCCACTCTAAACGCAACGCCCGGCCCGGCTCTGCCCTGGCCGGGCGTTTGCCGCTTCAGTTACAGGTAAGCATTCATGGCAAAAGAATACAGCCGTACCCAGCGCATCGGCGACCAGATGCAACGCGAGCTGGCGCAACTGATCCGCCGTGAGGTCAAGGACCCGCGCGTGGGCCTGGTGACCATCACTGCCGTCGACGTCAGCCGGGACGTGGGCCATGCCAAGGTGTTCATCACCGTCATGGGCCAGGACAGCGCCGAAGACATCAAGCAGACCATCAAGGTGCTGAACTCCGCCGCAGGCTTCCTGCGCGTGCACCTGGGCAAGGAAATGAAACTGCGCAGCGTGCCGCAGCTGCACTTCCACTACGATGAGAGCGTCACCCGTGGCGCCCAGTTGTCGGCGCTGATCGAGCGTGCCGTGGCCGAAGACAGCCAGCACCAGGATACCGACAGCAAACCAGGCACCGAGGAGTAAGCGGTGGCTCAGGTCAAGCGTATCCGTCGTAACGTCAGCGGCATCATCCTGCTGGACAAGCCGCTGGGGTTCACCTCCAACGCGGCCCTGCAGAAGGTCCGTTGGCTGCTCAATGCCGAAAAGGCCGGCCACACCGGCAGCCTCGACCCCTTGGCCACCGGCGTGCTGCCGCTGTGCTTCGGTGAGGCCACCAAGTTCTCCCAGTACCTGCTCGATTCCGACAAGGGCTACGAGACGGTGATGCAGATGGGCCAGACCACCACCACGGCCGACGCCGAAGGTGAGGTGTTGCGTACCCGAGATGTAACCGTTGGTCGCGACGATATCGAAGCGGTTTTGCCACGATTTCGTGGTCAAATCAGTCAGATACCGCCGATGTACTCCGCCCTCAAGCGTGATGGCCAGCCGCTTTACAAGCTGGCGCGTGCAGGGGAAGTAGTGGAGCGCGAGGCGCGTTCTGTTACTATTGACCGGTTGGAATTGCTGGCCTTCGATGACACCCGCGCACGGTTGTCGGTAGCGTGCTCCAAAGGCACGTATATCCGTACCCTGGTGGAAGACATCGGTGAGCAATTGGGCTGTGGCGCGTACGTCGCTGAACTGCGTCGCACCCAGGCAGGCCCCTTCACGCTGGCCCAGACGGTCACCCTCGAAGAGCTCGAGCGTGTGCATGCCGAGGGTGGCAACGAGGCGGTCGACCAGTTCCTCATGCCTTCGGACAGCGGCCTGCTGGATTGGCCCCTGTTGCAGTTCTCCGAGCACAGTGCGTTCTACTGGCTGCACGGACAACCGGTAAGAGCCCCGGACGCGCCGAAATTCGGCATGGTACGGGTGCAGGATCACAACGGTCGCTTCATCGGTATCGGTGAAGTGAGCGAAGACGGGCGCATCGCGCCACGTCGCTTGATTCGGTCAGAATGACCGAACGAGGGTGGCTGTTAACAGGCACGGTTATCCCTCACTTTTAAATACGAGGATTTGTCCTCGGCCTGTTGGAAGCCGGTCAAACGGTTTTCCTTAGTAATGGAGATGCCCTCATGGCACTTAACGTTGAAGAAAAAGCAAAGATCGTTGGTGAGTTCCAGCAAGCCGCTGGCGACACCGGTTCGCCAGAAGTGCAGGTTGCACTGCTGACTGCCAACATCAACAAGCTGCAAGGCCACTTCAAGGCCAACGGCAAAGACCACCACTCGCGTCGTGGCCTGATCCGTATGGTTAACCAGCGTCGTAAGCTGCTGGACTACCTGAAGGGCAAAGACACCACTCGTTACAGCGCCCTGATCGGCCGTCTGGGTCTGCGTCGCTAACAGCGGCCCGGGCTTGTGGTGTGCGCGGCGTGTTGCCTCCGTCGAATCCGGCGCCTGGCGCCGGAGCTGACGAACACGCCGTGCGTATCAATGAGGTTGGTTGGCTGTTCTGCATGGGCGCTCAGGCGTTGATGCAGGGCAGGCTTCCAGCCTCAAGTTTTATCTGGACTGCCAAAGGGCCGATTCCCCTTGCTGCCCAAGAATTTCGCAAGAAACCAGTTCCCCCAGAGCAAACTGAAGAAGGTAGGAAACCGTGAACCCGGTAATCAAGAAGTTCCAGTTCGGTCAATCGACCGTCACCCTCGAGACTGGCCGTATTGCCCGTCAAGCCTCCGGCGCCGTACTGGTCACCGTCGATAACGACGTCACCGTGCTGGTCACCGTTGTAGGCGCCAAGCAAGCTGATCCAGGCAAGGGCTTCTTCCCGCTGTCCGTGCACTACCAGGAAAAGACCTATGCCGCCGGCAAGATCCCTGGTGGTTTCTTCAAGCGCGAAGGCCGTCCTTCCGAGAAAGAGACCCTGACCTCGCGCCTGATCGACCGTCCGATCCGCCCCCTGTTCCCTGAAGGCTTCATGAACGAAGTGCAGGTTGTCTGCACCGTCGTATCGACCAGCAAGAAGACCGATCCGGACATCGCTGCCATGATCGGTACCTCGGCGGCCCTGGCCATCTCCGGTATTCCGTTCGAAGGCCCTATCGGCGCCGCCCGCGTTGCGTTCCACGAAAGCACTGGCTACCTGCTGAACCCTACCTACGAACAACTGGCTGCCTCCAGCCTGGACATGGTCGTGGCCGGTACCTCCGACGCCGTGCTGATGGTTGAATCGGAGGCCAAAGAGCTGACCGAAGACCAGATGCTGGGCGCCGTGCTGTTCGCCCACGACGAATTCCAGGCGGTCATCAACGCCGTCAAAGAGCTGGCCGCCGAAGCTGCCAAGCCTACCTGGGCCTGGGCACCTCAAGCCGAAGCCACCGAGCTGCTCGGCGCTATCCGTGCCGAGTTCGGCGCAGCGATCTCCGACGCCTACACCATCACCGTCAAGGCCGACCGTTACGCGCGCCTGGGCGAGCTGAAGGATCAGGTCGTGGCCAAGCTGTCTGGTGAAGAAGGCCAGCCATCCGCCGCCGACGTGAAAGCCGCATTCGGCGAGATTGAATACCGCACCGTTCGCGAAAACATCGTCAACGGCAAGCCACGTATCGACGGCCGTGACACCAAGACCGTGCGCCCGCTGAACATCGAAGTCGGTGTTCTGCCCAAGACCCACGGTTCGGCCCTGTTCACCCGTGGCGAAACCCAGGCCCTGGTCGTCGCGACCCTGGGTACTGCCCGTGACGCACAGCTGCTGGACACCCTGGAAGGCGAGAAGAAAGACCCCTTCATGCTGCACTACAACTTCCCTCCGTTCTCGGTGGGCGAGTGTGGTCGCATGGGCGGTGCTGGCCGCCGCGAAATCGGCCACGGCCGTCTGGCCCGTCGTTCGGTTCAGGCCATGCTGCCTGCTGCTGACGAATTCCCGTACACCATCCGCGTCGTGTCGGAAATCACCGAATCCAACGGCTCGAGCTCCATGGCTTCCGTCTGCGGTGCTTCCCTGGCCCTGATGGACGCTGGTGTGCCGATGAAGGCTCCGGTTGCCGGTATCGCCATGGGCCTGGTCAAGGAAGGCGAGAAGTTCGCCATTCTGACCGACATTCTGGGTGACGAAGACCACCTGGGCGACATGGACTTCAAGGTAGCCGGTACTGCCAAGGGTGTGACTGCCCTGCAGATGGACATCAAGATCAACGGCATCACCGAAGAGATCATGGAAATCGCCCTGGGCCAGGCCCTGGAAGCGCGCCTGAACATCCTCGGCCAGATGAACCAGATCATCGGCAAGTCGCGTGAAGAGCTGTCGGAAAACGCTCCGACCATGATCTCCATGAAGATCGACACCGACAAGATCCGTGACGTCATCGGTAAAGGCGGCGCCACCATCCGCGCTATCTGCGAGGAAACCAAGGCCTCGATCGACATCGAAGACGATGGCTCGATCAAGATCTTCGGCGAAACCAAGGAAGCGGCCGAGGCGGCCAAGCAGCGCGTGCTGTCGATCACTGCCGAAGCTGAAATTGGCAAGATCTACGTCGGCAAGGTTGAGCGCATCGTCGACTTCGGCGCTTTCGTCAATATCCTGCCTGGCAAGGACGGCCTGGTTCACATCTCGATGCTGAGTGACGCTCGCGTAGAGAAGGTGACCGACATCCTGAAAGAAGGCCAGGAAGTTGAAGTACTGGTATTGGACGTGGACAACCGCGGCCGTATCAAGCTGTCCATCAAGGACGTCGCCGCTGCAAAGGCTTCGGGTGTGTAATAACCCTTAGCATTTGAAAAAAGGGCCCTTCGGGGCCCTTTTTTTATGCGCTTGCGGCAGCGGGCGTTTGTTTTCACCCAGTTCTTTAGCGGACATGCAACTTGCACGCGGTTTCGGCGCCGAACATGCAATATGCACGATCAACGAAAAACGCGATGTTCGTAACTGACTGATATTAAAGGATTTTATTTAATACTCAGGTTGGCACAGGCCCTGCAACAGTATAGGTAACCCTGCCGCCAAACGAACCTGGCGCAGACTTCTCGAAAAACAGGAGTGACTCGTATGAAAAAGTTCGCTATTGCTGCCGCTACTGCTACCGCTCTGACCCTGGCCATGGGCAACTTCGCGTTTGCCGCTGAAACCACTACCAACGGTACCGTGGCCAAGACCGAACAAGCCGGTTCTGACACCTGGATCACCACCAAGGTCAAAGCCAACCTGCTGACCGAGAAAGGCATTCCAGGTAGCGACATCACCGTTGAAACCAACCACGGCGTCGTGACCCTGGCTTCCAAAGACGGTGTGACCCTGACTTCGGCGCAGAAAACCACTGCCGTGAACATCGCCAAGCACACCAAGCATGTCAAATCGGTTTCGGCTGACGCGCTGCAAACCCAGTAACAGGTTCATGCGACGGGCACAGGATGTGCCCACTCAAAGCCCCGGCCCAGTGCCGGGGCTTTTTTTTGCGGTTGAAGTTGGGGCGCCTGGTTCCCGAGCTTCGCTCGGTCCTACAAGGTATTACAGACCTTGCAGGATCAGGCGCAACGGTCAGTCAGCATTCACCTGCATCTCAGTCACCACGCTACCGTCTTTCTGCGCATCACCTATGACCGTATCGATGAGAAACACCTTCTCGTCCGGCAACTGCCCCTTGTCCACCAGGAACGCCTTGATAGCCGCGGCCCTTGCTTGCCCCAGCGCCCGCAGCAATGGCTCGCTGCCGGCCCAGGACTTGATCACGGCGTCATGCAGGTTGGCTTCGCGTTGCTTCTTCTCCAATTGCTCCCATGCCACAGGCGGCTGCTGGTTGAGCTGGGTGCGGTAGATGGCCGCCAGCATGGGGGCTTTCTCGTCCTCGGGCACGGTGAGCAGGTTGGCGTTGGCCGGCACCTTGTCACCGCGGCGTTGCAGGGTCTTGAAGTAGGTACTCTGGTATTCCTGCTCAAGGCGTTGCTGGGCAACCAGCGGGCCATCGCTGCTGACCGCCGCCGCACCGGCCACCTCCAGGTGCAGGCCGGGGCGGCTCTTGAGGCCGGCGGCCAGCTTGAGCAGGTTGGCCTGGGCGCTGGGGCTCAGGTCGCTGGAACCCGGGGCGAAGGCGATATTGCTCAGGTCGGCCGAGTCGCCGCCACTGACCAGGCTGCCGAGCAACTTGAAGGGCGCGGCCACCGCCTTGACCACCAGGTTGCGCAGGGTCTGCCAGACGATGGGCATCACGCTGAATTGCGGGTTGTTGAGGTCGCCGGTAATGGGCAGTTCGATGTTGATCTGGCCGTTGACGTCCTTGAGCAGCGCAATCGCCAGTTTCACCGGCAGGCTGACGGCGTCCGGGCTGTCGACTTTTTCGCCCAGTTCCAGTTGGTCGACCAGTACTTTGTTTTCGGCCTTCAGCTGGCCTTTGGTGATCACATAGTGCAGTTCCAGGTTCATCCGGCCCTTGCGTATGCGGTAACCGGCGAACTTGCCCGAGTACGGCGTGAGGGTAGTGAGCTCAAGGCGGTTGAAGCGGGTGTCGATATCCAGGCTGGCCATGGGGTCGAACGGCGTCAGGGCACCGGCGATGGTCACGGGTGCATAGCGGTCCACCTTGCCCTTGATGTCCACCTTGGCCGGTTTCTGCTGCTGGCTATCGATGGTCCCGATGGTACCGGTGAGGTCCTGGATATTGGTGGCGAAATTCGGCTTGAGGCTGAAGTCACCGAAATACGCCGAGCCGCCCTTGATGCTCACACCGCCCACATGGATGGCCATCGGCTTGCTGGCGGCCGCAGGCTTGGCGTTGGCCTGGGCCTGCGGGTTCTGTGCCTGGGGAATCAGCAGGTCATTGACGCTGGTGGTGCGGTCTTCGTTGATCATGAACCGTGCGTAAGGCTGGGTCAGGGTCACCTTGTCGATGCTCAGGCTGGCCCCATGCTCATAGTCCAGGCCGTCGAGCTGCAGGTTTTCCCACTTCACGAAGTCGCGGCCCTTGAGGGTGTCCAGGGTCTGCAATTGATCGACCTTGGCACTGCCAGTGATGCTCAGGGTGAGCGGGTCGATGTTCTTCAGGTTCACCGCCAGGTCACTGCCCAGGCGCCCGCTGCGCAGTTCCAGGCGGATGAACGGGGTGATGTAGGCCTGGGCCACGCGCAGGTCGATGTCCTGGGTGTTGACCTTGAGCCTGGCCGTGACGGGCGCCAGGTTGACCTCGCCACTGGCGCTGATCTTGCCCTGTTTACCCAGGCCAGTATCGAGCTTGAGCGTGAAAGGCGACTGATTGAGGCTGTCGAAATTCTGCACGTCGACGTTCAGCGGGCCCAGCTCCAGTGCCACCGGTTCCTTCTGCATGCGGTCGGCCAGGTGCACCTGGTAGTCACGCAGCTGCACGTCCTTGAGCAGCACCTGCCACGGTTTGCTGGGCGCGCTGGGTACCGGCTGGGTTTGCGGCGTGGCATCGGCCGTGGCCGGGGCCGTTTTTTCCTGGGGCGGTGGCGCGGCCTTGGGGGCGGCGAACAGCTTCTGCCAGTCCAGTTGACCATCGGCTTCGCGCGCGGCCCAGGTTTCCAGCTTGCTGCTGCGGATCTTGCCGACCGTGACCAATTGCTTTGCAAGGTCTACCGAGGTTTCACTGACATTCAGGCGTTCGAGCTTGACCAGCGGCCGGCCATCCGGGGCATTCAGGGCAAAGGGCGCGATGCTGACCGAGGCGTTGGTCAGGTTCAGCTGGGTGTCCTTGGACAGGTTCAGCGAGTAGTCGGTGCTCAGGTTGAGAATGCCGTCCTGCAGGGCCAACGGCAGGGCATCGCGCACATAGGGCCACCAGACCTTCATCTTGGCGTCGGTAACCTTCAACGAGCCTTCGGAAGTGATCGGTACCAGGCTGATGCGGCCTTTCCAGTCGATCTGGCCGCCGTCGGGGCCGGCGGCCACCATGGTCATGTCGGCGTTGTCTTCAGGCAGGGTGCTGAGGTTCTTCAGTTCCAGGTTCATCGAGTTGTAGAGGAATTCGATGGGCTCGCTGGGGCGCACGTCCTTGAAGTGCAGATAGCCTTCGTTCAGCTTGATGCTGCCAATGCGCAGGGGGAACGGTTTGCTGGCGGGCTCGTCAGGTTTGGCCGGCTCGCTGGGAGGCAGCTTGAACAGTTGGGCCAGGTTGAGGCTGCCGTCTTTATTGAAGAGCAGTTCGGTGCGCGGTTTGTCCAGTTCCACGGCTTCCAGGTGCAGGGCCTTGGTCCACAGGCTGTCGATTTGCAGGTTGGCGTACAGGCGTTCGAAGCCCACCTGCTCGATGCCCGGCTCGCCGATGTGCAAGCCCCATACCGTCAACTCCAGGCTGAAGGGGTTGAACTCCAGCCGTTCCAGGTGGGCCGGCACGCTGGCGTACTTGGCCAGTTGCTGATTGGCGATGCGCAGGCCAATGCCCGGCAGAATCAGGAAGCCCAGCAGGCTGTAAAGCGCGATCAGGGTCAGCACGGCGGCGAGGGCGCGTAACAATCCTTTGGGCATGTGGGGCGTCTACTGCGTCGAATGGGAGTGCTTGGAGTATGGCACGCCAATCTGGTTCCGAAGACATGTCCGTATTGTGTGTGCGAATTTTCTAAACCGTTACGCAGTATTCGCTTTTACAGCCGTTTCACAGCTGCAACACCAGGGTCTTGAGTGGTGGTTGACCGTCCTGGGAGGGAAAGTCGGCCGCCGGGGTGATGACCTGCCAATCGCGTACCGGGCGCCCGGCTTTCTCGGCGCAGCGCAGCACTTGTTCACGCCAGTCGTCCAATGCCACTTTCGCCAGGTTGTTGCAGCAGATCAGCACGCCGTCGTCGGCCGTGGCCAACAGGGCGGGTTTGAGCAGGCTCTGGTAGTCGCGTAGCAGGTCGACGGTGCCGAACGCGCTCTTGGCCCAGGCGGGCGGGTCGAGGAACACCAGGTCGAACTGGCGCTGGTCCAGGCGCGTGTAACTGGGGAGTTTCTGCCCACGGCGCTGGCTGATCGGCAGGCCAGCGAGCTGGCGGATGGCCGGGAAGTAGTCCGATTGCACAAAGCCCATGGTGGGCAACTGTGGGTTGAGCGCGCCATTTTCCTTGCCCACCGCCAGGTTGCCCTCGGCGAAATCCAGGTTCACCACTTCGCGGGCGCCGCCGGCCGCGGCGCTCAGGCCCACGCCGCAGGTGTAGGCGAACAGGTTGAGCACGCTTTTGTCTTTGCTATTGGCCTTGACCCAGCCGCGGGCGTTGCGCAGGTCCAGGAACAGCAGCGGGTCCTGCCCGGCGTGACGGCCGCGCACCCGGTAGTTCAGGCCCCATTCGTGGCCCACCAGGTCCACCAGGGCGGCTTCGTCGGCCTGGTAGACGGTGTCCTGGCGGTCGATGCGCGAGTTGCCCCGGGAGCGGTCGTTGTAGACCAGCAGCAGGTCCTGGCCCAGTTCGCGGTTGATGGCGTCGTGGAGGACCAGCAGGTCGTCGCGTTCCAGCGGTTGGTGGAAGCTTTGCACCATCAACTGCGGGCCGTAGCGATCCACGGTGAGGCCGCCGGCGCCCTCCTGGCTGCCGTGAAACAGGCGGTAGCAGTCGGTGCCTTCGGCATGCAGGTGCGCAATCAGGTTTTTGCGGGAATCGAGAGCGGCGCGCAGCGCCTTGTTCACAGTGGACATGCGCTGTACGCCTTGAAGAAAGATCCGCCAGTTTAATCGTTGTGGGCTGTGGGGTGAACCTGATATTCCCTGTTGCCCTTTTCCCCGGTGGCACCGGACGAGCTCGGGAAGCAGTCAATACGCTCAGTCAGGCTATGCCCATGCGCCGCCGCGCCCGGTGTGCAGAGCCATCGCGCACCGCCCAGCGCAGAATCGGCGCGGTACCGCCGATGCCGCCACGCACCAGCCGGCGCTTCAGGTCGCCCTGGGGCAGCTCAAGCATGTCGCTGGCCCAGTCCGGCAACAGGTCCACGCCGGCCTGCATCATCAACGCCCCGAACGGCTTGGCCAGGCGGCTGGGCGCAGGCGCGTCGAGCAGCAGGCGAATCACTTCGCGGCTACGGTGGTCGCACACTAGCTGCGGGCGAATGCCGTCCAGGTAATCGGCGATTTCCTGCCGAGAAGCCGGCACATGTCGCGCGCCCAGGCGCTCGGCCACCAGGGCAATCTCGGCGTAGTAGCGGTCCTGGTCCGCCAACGAGAGGTGCGGGTTGCGGTAGCGCAAATGCGCGGCCAGAAAGTGGCTGACCTCGGCCACATGCACCCAGGTCAGCAGGTCTGGGTCACTGGCAGCGTAGGCGCGGCCATCTTCGGCGTGGCCAACCACTTGGAGGTGGATGGTGCGTACCTTGTCGATCAGCCAGTTGGCGTCGTCCGTGGCGCCGAAGGTAGTGCCGGAGATGAACTGCCCGGTGCGCCGCAGCCGGCCGAGCATGTCGGTGCGAAAGTTGGAGTGGTCCCACACCCCGGCGAGGGCCAGGGGGTGCAGGGCCTGGAGCATCAGCGCGGCAATGCCGCCCACCAGCATGCTGGTGAAGTCGGCATGCACCTGCCAGCACACCGCCTGGGGGCCGAACAGGCCCGGGTCGCCCCGCGGGTTTTCCAGGTCCAGCTTGCCCAGGGACAGGCCGGTGAGGCTCAACACTTGTTGCTCGATACGGCGGCGAATGAATTCCATGGGCAGTCTGGGTCTGGGCTCAGCGGTTCAGGCGCTGGTCGATCAGGCCTTGCACCACACTGGGATCGGCCAGGGTCGACGTGTCGCCCAGGCTCTCGGTTTCGTTGCAGGCGATCTTGCGCAGGATACGGCGCATGATCTTCCCGGAACGGGTTTTGGGCAGGGCTGGCGCCCACTGGATCAGGTCGGGTTTGGCGAACCTGCCAATTTCCTTGCTCACCTGCTGTTGCAGCGCCTGCAGCAGTGCATCGTCCGGCGTCACCCCTTGCATGGGCGTGACGAACGCATAGATGCCCTGGCCCTTGAGGTCGTGAGGGTAACCGACCACGGCGGCTTCGGCGACACAGTCATGCAGCACCAGCGCGCTTTCCACCTCCGCGGTACCGATGCGGTGCCCGGAGACGTTGATCACGTCGTCCACACGGCCGGTTATCCACAGGTCGCCGTCTTCGTCGCGGCGGGCGCCGTCACCGGTGAAGTAATAACCGGGGAAGGGCTTGAAGTAGGTGTCGAGCATGCGCTGGTGGTCGCCGTAGACACTGCGAATCTGCCCGGGCCAGCTGCCCTTGATCACCAGCAGACCGCTGGCCGGGCCCTCCAGTACCTTGCCCTGCTCATCCAGCAGCAGAGGTTGTACCCCGAAGAACGGCTGGGTGGCGCAGCCAGGTTTAATCCGCCGGGTGCCGGGCAGGGGCGTCAGCATGATGCCGCCGGTTTCGGTCTGCCACCAGGTGTCGACGATGGGGCAGCGCGCCTTGCCGACATCCTGGAAGTACCAGTGCCAGGCTTCAGGGTTGATCGGCTCGCCAACGCTGCCCAACAGGCGCAGGCTTTCGCGCGAGGTACTGGCCAGCGGCCCAGGGCCTTCGCGCATCAGGGCGCGCAGGGCCGTGGGGGCAGTGTAGAAAATGTTCACCTGCTGCTTGTCGATGATCTGCCAGAAGCGCGAGGCATCCGGGTAATTGGGCACGCCCTCGTAGATCAGCGTGGTAGCGCCGTTGGCCAGGGGGCCGTAGACGATATAGCTATGGCCGGTCACCCAGCCAACGTCGGCCGTGCACCAGAATACTTCGCCCTCGCGGTAATCGAACACGTACTTGAAGGTCATGGCCGCTTGCAGCAAGTACCCGCCGGTGGTGTGCAGCACGCCCTTGGGCTTGCCGGTGGAACCAGAGGTATACAGAATGAACAGCGGGTCTTCACTGCCCATGGGCTCGGGCGGGCAGTCGTCGCGGACCCCGTGAACGGCTTCGTGGTACCAGATATCCCGGCCCGGCGACCATTGCACCTCACCTTGGGTGCGCTGCACCACCAGCACAGTGGTAACGGCCGGGCAGCCTTGCAAGGCCGTGTCGACATTGTTTTTCAGCGGGGTGTATTTGCCGCCGCGTACGGCTTCGTCGGCAGTGATCACCGTGCGGCAATCGGCGTCCAGGATGCGGTCGCGCAGTGCCTCGGGCGAGAAGCCGCCGAACACCACCGAGTGCACCGCGCCGATGCGCGCGCAAGCGAGCATGGCGTAGGCGGCTTCAGGGATCATGGGCATGTAGATGCACACCCGGTCACCTTTGCGCACCCCGCGCTCCTTGAGCACGTTGGCCAGCCGGCAGACGTTGTGGTGCAGTTTGCGGTAGGTGATCTCGGCGGACTCCACCGGGTTGTCACCTTCCCAGATGATCGCCACTTGATTGCCGCGGCTTGCCAGATGGCGGTCGATACAGTTGTAGGTAACGTTGAGCTGGGCGCCCTCGAACCAGCTCGACTGGCCCTTGTGCAGGTCGCTGTGGTGCACGTGGGTCCAGGGTTTTATCCAGTCGATGAATTTTTCGGCCTGTTCGGCCCAGAAGGCGTCGGGTTGGTCGATGGACTGGCGGTACAGGCGCTGGTAGCCGGCATCGTCCAGGCTGGCGCCACGGCGCACGGCGTCCGCTTTGGGGTAGGCGGTGATATCGAACATGGCGGTGTTCCTTGTTCTGCTAGGTCACCCCCTGAAGCTTAGCCCTGCTGAGCGCTGCAGGTGCTGGCAAAAAAAATCCCCTCACAGGGAGGGGATTGTTTTTCAGGCTGGACTCAACCGCGGTGGCGACCACGGAAGTAGTTGATCAGGCCCTGGGTAGACGCGTCCTCGGCCGGCTCTTCGATGCCGCCGGTGAGGCGCTGGTAAACACCCTTGCCCAGTTCCTTGCCCAGTTCCACGCCCCATTGGTCGAAGGCGTTGATGCCCCACAGCACGCTTTGCACGAACACCTTGTGCTCGTACATGGCCACCAGGGCGCCCAGGCGGCGCGGGCTGATGCGTTCCACCACCAGGGTGTTGCTCGGGCGGTTGCCCGGGATGACCTTGTGCGGCGCCAGTTTCTGCACCTCGGCTTCGGCCATGCCCTTGTCGCGCAGTTCCGCCTCGGCTTCTGTGCGGGTCTTGCCCAGCATCAGGGCCTGGCTCTGGGACAGGCAGTTGGCGAACAGCCACTGATGGTGGTCGGACACCGGGTTGAAGCTCACCACCGGCACGATGAAGTCAGCCGGGATCAGTTGGGTGCCCTGGTGCAGCAGCTGGTGGTAGGCGTGCTGGCCGTTGCAACCCACGCCGCCCCAGATGACCGGGCCGGTGTCGGTGGTGACCGGCGAGCCGTCCTGGCGAACGCTCTTGCCGTTGGACTCCATGTCCAGTTGCTGCAGGTGCTTGGTGATGTTGCGCAGGTAGTGGTCGTACGGCAGGATCGCATGGGACTGCGAGCCCCAGAAATTGCCGTACCACACGCCCAGCAGGGCCAGCAGCACGGGCATGTTCTGCTCGAACGGCGCGGTCTGGAAATGCTGGTCCATGGTGTAGGCACCGGACAGCAGTTCCTTGAAATTGGCGGTGCCGATGGCCAGGGCAATCGGCAAGCCGATGGCGGACCACAGCGAATAGCGCCCACCTACCCAGTCCCACATCGGGAAGATGTTCTCTTCACGGATACCAAACGCCACGGCGGCGGCGTTGTTGCTCGACACGGCGATGAAGTGGCGGTGCAGTTCGGCTTCCGTACCGCCCTGGGCCAGGTACCAGCCTCGGGCTGCCTGGGCATTCTTCAGGGTTTCGAGGGTGCTGAACGACTTCGACGAGACGATGAACAGCGTGGTCTCGGCGCGCAGCTTGGTGGTCAGCTCATGGAACTCGCTACCGTCGATGTTGGCCAGGTAGTGGCAACGCACGCCTTTCTGGGCGTAGGGCAGCAGGGCTTCGGAGACCAGTTCCGGGCCCAGGAACGAGCCACCGATGCCGATGTTCACCACGTCGGTGATCGGCTTCTCGGTGTAGCCGCGCCACAGGCCGTCATGAATGCGCCCGACCAGCTCGGTGATCTGGTTCAGCACCTTGTGCACTTCCGGCATGATGTTGCTGCCGTTGACGTTCAGCTTGTCGCCCACCGGGCGGCGCAGGGCGGTGTGCAGCGCCGGGCGGCCTTCGGAGGAGTTGAGCAGTTCGCCGGCGAACATCGACTTGATGGCGCCTTGCAGGTCAACCTCATTGGCCAGCTTGACCAGCAATTCGCGGGTCTCGGTGGTGATCAGGTTTTTCGAGTAGTCGAGGAACAGGCCGCAACCACTCAGGGAAAATTGGTGGAAGCGTTGCGGGTCGGCTGCGAAAGCCTCGCGCATGCTGAAATCCTGCATGGCCTGGCGGTGCTGAGTAAGCGCTTGCCAGGCGGGCAGAGCGGTAACGTCATGGGGGGTACGGTAATACGCCATCGCTGCGGGTTTCCTTGTACTTGAACAGCCTTTGGACACGGTCGGATCCCGGCCAGTTGCATGAATGTTGCAACCTGTGGGAGCTGGCTTGCCAGTGAGCTTTCGGGCTTCGAAAAAGCTCGCTGGCAAACCAGCTCCCACAGTAACCATCTATCGCGCTTCTGTCTGCGCGGGCCGCGGTACTTTTTAACAGACCGGGCCTTGCAGAATAGCAGTCAGGCGTCGAGGTTCAGGTGCAGATTGTCGATCAGCCGCGTGGTACCCAGGTAGGCCGCGGCGATGATCACCAGGTCGCGGTCTTCGGCGGTGGCGGGGCGCAGGTTGATGCCGTGGCGCACTTCGAAGTAGTCGGGCTTGAACCCTGCTGCTTCGATCTGGGCGCGGGCCTCGGCCAGCAGGCGTTCGTAATCACGCTCACCGCCGGTGATGGCCTGGGCCACGTGCTGCAGGGCACGGTACAGGACGGGCGCGGCGTTGCGCTGTTCGGCGGTAAGGTAGCCATTGCGCGACGACAGCGCCAGGCCATCCTCGGCGCGCACCGTGGGTTCGCCGATGATCTGGATGGGCATGTTAAGGTCACGCACCAGGGCACGGATCACCGCCAGCTGCTGGTAATCCTTCTGGCCGAACACGGCGAGGTCCGGCTGGACCATGTTGAACAGCTTGCTGACCACCGTGGCCACGCCTTCGAAATGGCCAGGGCGGCTGGCGCCACACAGGCCTTCGGACAACTGCGGGACGCTGACCCGGGTCTGCACCGCCATGCCGTCGGGGTACATCTCTTCCACGGTAGGGGCGAACAGCAGGTGGCAGCCGGCCTGGAGGAGTTTCTCCTGGTCGGCGGCGAGGGTGCGCGGGTACTTGTCGAGGTCTTCGCTGGGGCCGAATTGCAGCGGGTTGACGAAGATGCTCGCCACCACGAAATCGACCCGCTGGGCGGCCTTGGTGACCAGGGCGGCATGACCGCTGTGCAGGTTACCCATGGTCGGCACGAAGCCGATGCGCTTGCCTTCACTGCGGGCGCGAGCCACGGCAGCGCGCAGCTCCTTGACGCTTTTTACGGTGTTCATGCACTAAATCCGTGTTCGGGACCGGGGAAACTGACGTCTTTGACGCCTTTTACGTAGGCTTGCAGGGCGCTCTGGATATCCGGCTGGCCCAGCAGGAAGTTTTTCACGAACTTGGCCATGCGGCCGGTCAACGAAAGCCCGAGCATGTCGTGCAGCACCAGCACCTGACCGTCCACGCCAGCACCGGCGCCAATGCCGATGACCGGGATCTTCACCGCCTGGGTAATTTCGCTGGCCAGTTCGCTGGGGACGCACTCCAGCAGGATCATGGCGGCACCCGCCTGTTCCAGGGCAATGGCATCGGCACGCATCTGCCGGGCCTGGGCTTCCTGGCGGCCTTGCACTTTATAGCCACCCAGCACGTTGACGGTCTGGGGCGTCAACCCCATGTGCACGCACACCGGCACGCCGCGCTCGGCGAGCATGCGAATGGAGTCGGCCAGCCAGGCCGCACCTTCGACCTTGACCATGTGGGCGCCGGCCTGCATCAGTTGTGCGCTGTTGGCGAACGTCTGTTCCAGGGTGGCGCAGGCCATGAACGGCAAGTCCGCCATGATCAGCGCGCCCTTGTTGCCGCGTTTCACGCTGGCCACGTGGTAGGCCATGTCGGCGTTGGTGACGGGCAGTGTGCTGTCGTGGCCCTGCAGGACCATGCCCAGCGAGTCGCCGATCAGCAGGATTTCCACACCCGCTTGGCTGGCCTCATGGGCGAACGTTGCGTCATAGCAGGTCAGCATGGCGATTTTCTCACCCTTGAGCTTTAGGCTCTGCAGGGTGGTCAGGGTGATTTGTGGCATCAAAAGTGTCCTCAGTCGGGCGCCGTGATTACTGCTATCAGTAAGCGGTTCAAACACAACATCATCTAAGCGTGATGTTTTGGAAACGGCCACACAGCGGCCGCTCCGCGCCGTTTTGCTGCGTTAGTGAGCAACGGGATGCCTATAGTCGTGAGGAGGGGGCGGGAAGTCAATTGGATGTGTTACGGGGGTGTTACTGGGTGGGGGCGTCGGGTGTTACCGGGCGATTGCTGCAAGCGTCAGGGCAGCCGGTATGAGCCCCGATGCAACCTCAAGCCAACCGCTCCAGCCCCTCGAACGGACAGGCCGCCAGGAGATCAACCAGCAACCGCCCATCCGCTAGCCGCAAGCCAGGCGGTGCCACCTCGGCCAGCGGGTACAACACGAAAGCCCGCGCCTGCATATGGTAATGCGGCACCTTCAGCCGAGGCTCATCGATGACGCGGTCGCCGAACAGCAGAACGTCGAGGTCCAGCGTGCGTGGCCCCCAGCGCTCGGCCCGCACGCGGCCCTGTTCATTTTCGATGGCCTGCAGGGCGTCGAGCAACGCCAATGGCGACAGTTCGGTTTCCAGGCGCGCTACCGCATTGGTGTAGCGCGGCTGGCCGGGTGACAGCGACTCACTGCTGTACAGCGACGAAACCTGCAAGGCCTGGCTCGATGGCAACTGCGCCAGCGCTTGGATGGCCTGGCGCAGTTGCTCGGCGGGTTCGGCCAGGTTACTGCCCAGACCGATGTACACGACTTCCATGGCTTACTCGCCCGAGTCCGCCGCGGCGTTACGCTTGCGCTTGGCGCCCGTGCGCTTGCGCTTGCGCGGGCCGGTGCCGCTTTCGTCCTTGCTGCCCAGGTCGCGGATCATGTCGCGACGCTCGCTGTCGTTGGCGTCCTGGTAGTCGGTCCACCATTCGCCCAGGCCGTCGGTCTGCTCGCCGGCGCTTTCACGCAGCAGCAGGAAGTCGTAGCCGGCACGGAAGCGCGGGTTGTCCAGCAACAGGTCGGCGCGCTTGCCGCTGCGTCGTGGCAGGCGTTCCTGCATGTCCCAGATCTCGCGGATCGGGATGGTGAAACGCTTCGGGATGGCGATACGTTGGCATTGCTCGGCGATCAGCTCGTGAGCGCCTTCCTGCATGGCCGGGATCGGCGGCATGCCGCGTTCCTGCAGGCGCAGCACGCGGGCGGGCAGGGCTGGCCACAGCAGGGCAGCGAACAGGAAGGCGGGGGTCACCGGTTTGCCCTGCTTGACGCGCAGGTCGGTGTTCTTCAGCGCTTCGCTGATCAGCGTGTGGGTGTAGGTCGGCGAATGTTCCAGGGCTTCGGCGCTGGCCGGGAACAGTGGGTCGAACAACTGCAGGTCCACCAGCATTTCGAAGGTGTCAGCGGCATGGCCGGAGAGGAACAGCTTCAGGCTTTCCTCGAACAGCCGGGCCGACGGGATCTCGCGCAGCATGGGCGCCAGTTCGCGGATCGGCGCGGCAGTGTGCTTCTCGATGCCGAAATCCAGCTTGGCGGCAAAGCGCACGGCACGCAGCATGCGCACCGGGTCTTCCTGGTAGCGCTGCACCGGGTCGCCGATCAGGCGGATCAGGTGGTTGCGAATGTCGTGCACGCCGTTGGCGTAATCGAGGATGCGCTCGCTGACCGGGTCGTAATACAGGGCGTTGATGGTGAAATCGCGACGCTGGGCGTCCTCTTCGAGGGTGCCGTAGACGTTGTCGCGCAGGATGCGACCGCTTTCGTTACGCGACGACTGGTTGCTGTCTTCCTCTTCCTCATCCTGGGGATGGTTGGCGCGGAAGGTCGCGACCTCGATGATTTCGCGGCCGAAATGGATATGCACCAGCTTGAACCGCCGGCCGATCACCCGGGCATTGCGGAACTCCGCACGCACTTGTTCGGGGGTGGCGCTGGTGGCGACGTCGAAATCCTTGGGGGTGATGTTGAGCAGCATGTCACGCACGCAACCGCCCACCAGATAGGCCTGATAGCCCGCGTTCTGCAGGCGTTCGACGATGCTCACCGCATGGCGGCTGAACTGGTTGCGCTGCAGCGAGTGTTGCCCGCTATTGAGCACTTCGGGCGTGGTGCGCAGGTGCTGCGGACGACGCACGGGGGTACGGAAAGACTGGAACAGCTTCTTCAGCATGGGATGCACTGTTTGAAGGAATGTTCGGCCATGAATGGAGAATGACCGCATGATGGGCGGGGATTCTAGCATTTAGTCGGGGGATGGTGTAGGACGCAGCGCAAGGAGGGGGACGAAACGCGAAAAATCAGGGGGCCGGAAACCACAAGGGGAGCCGAAGCTCCCCCAGAATGTAGTTGCATGCTCTTCTTGTTTTTTGTTCGGGCTTCTTGTTTTTGTTAACGCCCTGCCCAGAAGGTCTTTGCCTGTGGGCTGCTCCCTAACCGGGAGTCAAGAGCAAACGGATTGCTTTGGTCGCTGTGCTGTAGTCATCCAGTGCTGGCTCTGCTTTTTAGTGCAGTTTTTGTTGTTCTCTGCCTGGCTGTGGGGCGAACCCCGCGTTACAACGCCTCTCCAAAAGAATCAGTTAGCTGCGCCTCCGCCGTGTTGTTCTTGTTATGCGTGAGCCGTTTCATCTTGTTTTTATTCTAGTGTGTCATTTGCTTATTGTTGTTCTTGTACCAAATACATAGCAGGTGCCGTGCCAACTTTTTGAAACCCTTGTAAAACAAGGGTTTGAGTCGTTTGATGGCGCTTGGCTAGTGCTTGTTTACGCCGTCATTCGTTACCGTGCGACTCGAGATCTGTTACGCCTCGCGGGTGGGGGTAACAGTTTGTCACGCCCCCTGTTTGTTACCCCGTGACAGTGGTGTAACAGCTGAAACGTATCAGCTTTCGCTGGTAGCCCCCGACTTGCGGCGGGGTATGCCCAGGCGCTGTCGTCGCTCCCAGAGGCATTTGCGACTCACGCCCAATTTGCGCGCCAGTTCGGTTTCCGTCATGTGGTCCTGGTGTTCGAGCACGAAGTGCTGGAAATAGTCCTCCAGCGACAGGTCTTCGGTAGGCTCGTGGCTGTTGCCACTGGCATTGCCGGCCTGGGTGGGCACCATCGGGTCGAAGGCATCATCGTCCAGGTCTTCAAGCTCGATATCGATGCCCAGCAGCTCGGCGGAAATCTCCGGGCTTTCGCTGAGAATCACCGAGCGCTCCACGGCATTTTCCAGTTCCCGCACGTTACCCGGCCACGAATAGTGTCGGATAGCCTGTTCTGCCTCGGCGGAAAAACGCAGGTCGTTGCGGCCGATACGGGCGCTCTGGCGGGCCAGGAAGGCGTTGGCGATCTCGTTCACGTCGGCGCCACGCTCGCGCAGGGCCGGAAGCTTCAGGGCTATGACGTGCAGACGGTAGTACAGGTCTTCTCGGAATTGGCCGACCTTGGCCAGGCTCTTGAGGTCCCGGTGGGTGGCGGCGATCAGGCGAACGTCGACTTTCTGCGACTGCACCGAACCTACCCGGCGAATTTCGCCTTCCTGCAGCACGCGCAACAGCCGCGCCTGGGCTTCCAGGGGCAGTTCGCCGATTTCGTCGAGGAACAGCGTACCGCCGTCCGCCGCTTCGACCAGGCCGGCACGGCCGGCGCTGGCACCGGTGAACGCGCCTTTTTCGTGGCCGAACAGCTCGGACTCGATCAGGGTTTCCGGAATGGCCGCGCAGTTGACCGAGATCATCGGCGCCTTGGCCCGGCGTGACAGATTGTGCAGGGCGCGGGCCACCAGCTCTTTACCGGTACCCGACTCGCCCTGGATCAGCACGTTGGAGTCGGTAGGCGCTACCTTGCGGATCTTGCTGTACATGTCCTGCATGGGCGGGCACGAGCCGATGATGCCGATTTCGCCATTGGCGTTCTCGGCACCGGCGGCCGCCTTGGCGTTGCCATTGGCACGTTCCGCGGGCGCCGCGGCGGCCGCGGGGGCGCTTTGGCGGTCGCGCAGGATGCGCGCCACGGCCTGCAGCATTTCATCGTGGTCGAACGGCTTGGCGATGTAGTCCACCGCGCCCATTTTCATGGAGTCCACGGCCGAGCGCAGGCTGGCGTAGCTGGTCATGATCAGCACCGGCTTGCCCTGGCCCAGCTTGATCAGCTCGGTGCCCGGGGCGCCAGGCAGGCGCAGGTCACTGACGATCAGGTCGAAGGTGGGGATGGAGAAGCGTTCCTGTGCTTCTTGCACGGAGCCGGCTTCGCTGACCTGGTACTGATTCCGTTCAAGCAGGCGGCGCAGGGCAGAACGAATAATGGTTTCGTCTTCGACGATCAGAATATGCGGCATTGATTCAATTCTCTCGACGGTCTCAGTTCACGGCGGACGTCGCTTCGACATGTCGCGGCAAGGTCACCCGAATACGGGTACCGCGCTGGCTTTGAGTATCAGCTGGGCTGTCGATGGTGATCTGTCCATAATGCTCTTCAACGATGGAATAGACCAGAGCAAGCCCCAGTCCGGTTCCCTCGCCCGGATCCTTGGTGGTGAAGAAGGGTTCAAACAGGCGGTCCATGATGTTCTTGGGAATGCCGCTGCCTTCGTCCTCGACGATCAGGTCCACGGTGTGTTCGCTGGCTTCGCTCTTGACCCGCACGGCGCTGCCGGCATTGGAGGCGTCGCGGGCGTTGGACAGCAGGTTGATCAGCACCTGGGCCAGGCGCTGCGGGTCGCCTTCCACCCAGTGATCGGGGTCGCACAGGTTGTAGAACTGCACTTCGAAATTGCGCCGGTTCAGGGCTAGCAGGCCAATGGCATCCTGGGCCACCTCCGACAGGTTCACCGGTTCATCGCTGTGCTGGTGGCTGCCGGCGTGGGCGAAGCTCATCAGCGACTGCACGATGCGCGAAACCCGCTTGGTCTGTTCGAGGATCTGGCTGCTGAGCTCGGTGATTTCACCGTCTTCCTCCCGCTCTTCGCGCAGGTTCTGCGCCAGGCAGGCGATGCCGGTGATCGGGTTGCCGATTTCGTGGGCCACGCCGGCCGCCAGGCGGCCGATGCTGGCCAGCCGTTCCGAGTGCACCAGTTTGTCTTCCAGCATCTGCGTGTCGGTGAGGTCTTCGACCAGCAGCACCAGGCCGCTGTTGCCGGGCGCCAGGGGCTCGTCGATGGCGGCCTTGTGCAGGTTCAGCCAGCGGGTCTGGCCGTCCAGGCCCAGGCGCTGTTTGTGCAGGTGTTCATCGGGAACGTTAATGAAGCCTTGCAGCAGGCCGCGCCACGGCTCGCCAATGGTCATCAGGCGCGAGCCCACGACGCGCTGGGCAGCGATGCCGGTCAGTTCTTCCATGGCCTTGTTCCACATCAGGATCTCCTGGTCTTTGGCCAGGGAACAGACGCCCATGGGCAGCTCTTGCAGGGTCTGGCGGTGGTAGCGGCGCAGGGCGTCCAGTTCGGCGGCCAGGCCCGTGAGGCGTGAGTGGTAGTCTTCCAGGCGGCTTTCGATGAAGTGGATGTCTTCGGTCACATAGTTTTCATTGCCGGACTTGTACGGCAGGAAGGTCTCGACCATGTCCTGGGCCACGCTGGGGCCCATCAGCCCTGAGAGGTTGGCCTCGATGCGGTCACGCAGGCGGCGCAGGGCGTAGGGGCGGCGCTCGTCGAAGGGCAGGTACAGGTCGCGCAGGGCCTGTTCCACTTCCTTCTGCGCGGCCTTGGCGCCCAGCGGCTTGGCCAGTTGGGTGGCGAACTCCTGGGGGGAGGCGGCGTGCAGTTCGCGGCGCTGCGGGCGGCGCACGTTATCCACGGCGCAGGCCTCGGCCGCGCTGGCTTCCTCGGCGCTGGGGTTACTGAACAGCGAGATCAGGGTGAACATCAGTACGTTGGCGGCCAGCGAGGCGATTGCCGCCATGTGCCAACTGGTGTCGTCGAGCACGTAGATCATGTTCAGCAGCGGGATGTAGAACCCCTGCAGGTTGCCGATCAGCGGCAACAGCATGGTCACCATCCACACCAGAATGCCGGCCAGCAGCCCGGCGATGAAGCCCCGGCGGTTGGCGGTGGGCCAGTACAGCACCGACAACACCCCAGGCAGGAACTGCAAGGTGGCGACGAAGGCGACGATGCCCAGGTTGGCCAGGTCCTGGGCGGTGCCCAGCAACAGGTAGAAGGCGTAGCCGGCCATGATGATGGCCACGATCAGCCCACGCCGCGTCCACTTCAGCCAGCGGTAGATGTTGCCTTCGGCGGGTGGCTGGTACAGGGGCAGCACCAGGTGGTTCAGCGCCATGCCCGATAGCGCCAGCGTGGTGACGATGATCAGCCCGCTCGAGGCTGACAGCCCACCCACATAGGCCAGTAGCGCCAAGGCCTTGCTGTTGGCGGCGATGCCGACACCCAGGGTGAAGTATTCCGGGCTGGTGGTGGCCCCCAGGCGCAGCCCGGCCCACAGGATAAGCGGCACGGCCAGGCTCATCAGCAGCAGGAACAGCGGCAGGCCCCAGCTGGCGCTGACCAGCGAGCGCGGGTTGAGGTTTTCGGTGAAGGCCATGTGGTACATGTGCGGCATGACGATGGCCGAGGCAAAGAACACCAGCAGCAGGGTGCGCCATGGGCCTTCCTGCAGGGGCGTGTGCAGGGCGGCGAGGGCGGTCTGGTTCTGCAGCAGCCACAGTTCCAGTTCATGGGGGCCGTTGAATACCCCGTATAGCGCGTACAGGCCGATGCCGCCGACCGCCACCAGTTTGATGATCGACTCGAAGGCGATGGCGAACACCAGGCCTTCGTGTTTCTCGCGGGTAGCGATGTGGCGTGAGCCGAAGAAAATGGTGAACAGCGTGATCAGCGCACAGAACGCCAGGGCCACCCGGTTCTGCACGGGTTCGCGGGTGAGGATGCCGATGGAGTCGGCCACTGCCTGAATCTGCAGGGCCAGGAGGGGTAGCACGCCGATCAGCATGAACACGGTGGTCAGCGCGCCGGCCCAGGTGCTGCGAAAGCGGAAGGCGAACAGGTCAGCCAGGGACGACAGCTGATAGGTGCGGGTGATCTTCAGTATCGGGTAGAGCAGCACCGGCGCAAGCAGAAAGGCGCCGGACACCCCCAGGTAGCACGCCAGGAAACCATAGCCATACTGGTAAGCCAGGCCCACCGTACCGTAGAACGCCCAGGCGCTGGCGTACACCCCCAGTGACAGGGTGTAGGTGAGGGGGTGGCGAATGATTGCGCGCGGGATCATTCCACGTTCGCTGACCCAGGCCACGCCGAACAGCACCAGCAGATAGCAGGCGCTGATCAGGATCATCTGGGTGAGGCTAAAGCTCATCGGCATCACGTTGGCTCTGGAGAATGAAAGTCACCACGATCAGGATCAGCCAAAGCAGATAAGGCCGATACCAGGCGCCGGTCGGTTCTATCCACCAGTCCATGATCGCGGGGGAGAACAGGTAGATACCGACTACCAGCAGCAGGACCAAACGGTAGATATACATGCCGGCCTCCTCAGTGGATGAACGTCAAACCCCAGGGTGCTCGACTTATTATTGTACGCATGGGCAAAAACGGTGCGGCGATGGTAACGCAAGCGCAACGTAGTGCAACTGGAAGTTCGCTACATAGCCCGTAGCAGCGGACCTGGCCGCGTCGGCTCCAGACGCGCTGCCCAGGTTCAAGGCTGCAGTTGCGCCTCGGCCAACGTAAGAACGCGGGGAATCAGGCTGGCATCCCAGTGGGCGATGCCCCAGCCCAGTATTTCATTCGCCTTAGCATCACGCAGCTCGGCAGGCGCCGGTTGCCCCAAGGCACGCAAGGCTCGCAACAGCAACGGCCCGGCTTCGCCGGCCTGCAACGGCGGCGAACGGTAGCTCTTGCCCAATTTGTTGCCGTCAGGCTGGATGATCAACGGCACGTGCAGGTACGTGGGCTGCGGCAACCCCAGTAGTTCTTGCAGGTAGAGCTGGCGAGGTGTGGAGTCCAGCAGGTCGGCGCCGCGCACGATGTGCGTCACCCCCTGCCAGGCATCGTCCAGCACCACGGCCAGTTGGTACGCGTACAGGCCGTCGCGGCGGCGAATCACGAAATCACCGGAATCGCGGCCCAGGTGCTGTGCGAAACGCCCCTGCACGCGGTCTTCGAAGGCGTAGTTCAATTCCGGCACGCGGATGCGAATCGCCGCGTCGTCCTGGCCATGCCCGGCGTTGCGGCACAGGCCCGGATAGATGCCTTGGTAGGGCTCCAGCTGCTTGCGCGAGCAGGTACAGGCATAGGCCAGCCCTTGCTGGAACAACCGGTCGATCACCTGGCCATAAGCGTCGTGGCGCTGGCTTTGATAGGCCACTTCACCGTCCCACTCAAAGCCGTAGTTTTCCAAAGCAGTCAGGATGGCCGCCTGGGCACCGGGCATTTCTCGCGGTGGGTCCAGGTCTTCCATGCGCAGCAACCAGCGGCCGCCAACAGCGCGGGCGTCCAGGTAGGAGGCGAGGGCGGCGACCAGCGAGCCGAAATGCAGGAAACCACTGGGGGTTGGCGCGAAGCGGCCAATGTAGGCAGGCGTGTTCATGGGAACAGGTTACTGGAGAAATTGGCGAAGGGGGGGCAGGGGCCCCGGGGCGCGATGCGCGCCCCGGGTGCGACAGGTCATTTGCCGACCTGTTTTTCCTTGATCTCAGCGAGGGTCTTGCAGTCGACGCACAGGTCGGCGGTAGGGCGAGCTTCGAGGCGTTTGACACCGATCTCGACCCCACACGACTCGCACCAGCCGTATTCTTCGTCGGTGATCAGTTGCAGGGTCTTGTCGATTTTCTTGATCAGCTTGCGTTCACGATCACGGGCACGCAGTTCCAGGGCGAATTCTTCTTCCTGGCTGGCACGGTCAGCGGGGTCGGGAAAGTTGGCTGCCTCATCCTTCATGTGGTCAACGGTCTTGTCGACGCCGACCATGAGGTCTTGTTTCCATTTCTGCAGAATCTTGGTGAAGTGTGCGCGCATGGGTTTACCCATGTACTCCTCGCCGGGAGCCGCAACATAAGGCTCGAAGCCGCTTTCCAGTGTTTGGGTAGATGCTTGCTTTTCATTGGTGGACATTGGTTGACCGCCTCTCGCTCTTCTAATCCATTGCGCAGGATGCTCCATCTCCGACACCCGCCGGCCCTGCGACTGCAAGCCGGCGAACTTAGCAGATCAATCCAGGCGGCGCCACTCCCGGTTGTCGAGCCTGTCGAAGATGGCGTCAAAGCATATGGACCCGCCGTTTCGCGACACGTTCGGCTGCCACGTCCGGTAGAATCGTTATTTTACACCCTTTTAAGGAAGGTCAATGGCCCAGCCCTACAGTGCGCGCAGCCGCGCCATCGAACCCTTTCACGTGATGGCGCTGCTGGCGCGCGCCAATGAGCTGCAGGCGGCGGGCCATGACGTGATCCACCTGGAGATCGGCGAACCGGATTTCACCACCGCCGAACCCATCGTCCGCGCGGGCCAGGCGGCCTTGGCCAACGGCCATACCCGCTACACCGCCGCCCGCGGCCTGCCGGCGCTGCGCGAGGCCATCGCCGGTTTCTATGACCAGCGTTACGGCGTCGACATCGACCCCCAGCGTATTCTCATTACCCCGGGCGGCTCCGGCGCACTGCTGTTGGCCAGCAGCCTTTTGGTGGACCCCGGCAAGCACTGGTTGCTCGCCGACCCGGGTTACCCCTGCAACCGCCATTTCCTGCGCCTGGTTGAAGGTGCCGCACAGTTGGTACCGGTAGGCCCTGAGGTGCGTTATCAACTGACGGCTGACCTGGTAGCCCGACATTGGGACCACGACAGCGTCGGCGCCCTGGTGGCCTCGCCCGCCAACCCAACCGGCACACTGCTCAGCCGCGACGAGCTGGCCAGCCTTTCCCAGGCCCTCAAGGCCCGCAATGGCCACCTGGTGGTGGACGAGATCTATCACGGCCTCACTTACGGTGTTGAGGCCGCGAGCGTGCTGGAAGTGGACGATCAGGCGTTCGTCCTGAATAGTTTTTCGAAATATTTCGGCATGACCGGTTGGCGCTTGGGATGGTTGGTGGCGCCACCCGAGGCGGTCCCTGAGCTGGAAAAACTGGCCCAGAACCTGTACATCAGCGCGCCGAGCATGGCCCAGCATGCCGCCCTTGCCTGTTTTCAGCCCGACACCCTGGCGATTCTGGAGGAGCGCCGCGCCGAATTTGGCCGCCGTCGCGATTTCCTGCTGCCGGCACTGCGCGAACTGGGCTTCGGCATTGCCGTGGAGCCGGAGGGGGCGTTTTACCTGTACGCCGATATCAGCAGGTTTGGCGGCGATGCCTTCGCGTTCTGCCGGCACTTCCTGGAAACCGAGTATCTGGCCTTCACCCCTGGGTTGGACTTCGGCCGGCACCAGGCCGGCCACCATGTGCGCTTTGCCTACACCCAAAGCCTGCCACGCCTGCAGGAAGCAGTGGAACGCATCGCGCGTGGATTGCGGAGCTGGCAAGGCTGATGGAATTCAATCCCCCCCTGGAAGAAGGCCGTCTGCTGCGTCGCTACAAGCGTTTTCTTGCCGACATCCGCACCCTGGACGGCGAAGAACTGACGATCCACTGCCCCAATACGGGCTCGATGTTCAACTGCATGGTCGAAGGCGGGCAGGTGTGGTTCAGCCGCTCCAACGACCCCAAGCGCAAGCTGCCGGGTACCTGGGAGATCAGCGAAACGCCCCAGGGGCGGCTGGCGTGCGTCAATACCGGGCGGGCCAACCGGTTGGTGGAAGAGGCGTTGAACGCGGGTGTTATCACGGAGTTGGCCGGGTTTACCGCCCTCAAGCGTGAAGTGGCCTACGGAGAGGAGGGCAGTCGGGTGGACTTCTGCCTGCAATTCCCGACCGGGCCGGCCTACGTGGAGGTCAAAAGCGTGACCCTGGGGTTTGATGGCCATGGGGTCGCGGCCTTTCCCGATGCCGTGACCCAGCGGGGCGCCAAGCACTTGCGGGAATTGGCGGCCCTGGCGCGCAATGGTGTGCGAGCGGTGCAGTTGTATTGCGTTAACCTGACCGGCATCGAGGCGGTGCGGCCTGCCCATGAGATCGACAGCGGCTACGCAGAGGCGCTGAAGGTGGCGGCGCAGGCGGGCGTCGAGGTGATCGCCTATGGGGTGCACCTGGACAGCCAGCGGGTTTACATCGACCGGCCATTGTCAGTCATCCTGTAACGGGCTGGCCTGCAGGGCTGCGACGCAGCCTTGCGAGCTGCTACACGGGGGTGAGCGTCATACCTGCACCCAAATACCGCGCTCATCCTCGCGGCAATCGAAGTTCTCCAGTTCCTTGCCCTCGCAGGGGCCCGCCACGCATTCGCCGCTGTCCATCAGAAACAGTGCCCCATGGCTGGCGCAGCGGATCATGCTGGCGCTCTCGTCCAGAAACACGTCAGCCTCCCACTGCAAGGCCGTTCCCCGGTGCGGGCAGCGGTTACGGTAGGCGTACACCCGCCCTTCGCGGCGCACCACGAACAGCTTGATGCCATCGCATTCGAAACCACGGCTTTGGGCTTCGCCCAAAGCGCCGCTTTCACACAGCCAGTGCATGTAGACCTCTATTGTTTTACCTGATGATACAAGGGCCGGCTTGACGCTCAAATGCAAATAATTATCAAATGAAACGATGGGTTGCCGTTCGGGCGGGCATTCAACGGGATTACGCCGGGCGCCGCAACCCTTGTCAGTCACTGCAATGAGGATAGCGTGATGCGCTTGAGCGCCAGGGTCATCGGTTTCACCGCGGCAATGCTGTTCCACCACTGGGCGCTTGCCGCTCAGACCCTGCCGCAGCACTGGGTAAGCGCCGGCGGTGCCTTGACCGAGTGGGTAGTGGCCATGGGTGGGGAGGGCAAGCTGGTGGGCGTGGACACCACCAGCCAACACCCGGACAGCGTCAAGGCGCTCCATAGCATTGGCTACCAGCGCGCCTTGTCGGCAGAAGGCATCCTGAGCCTGGCACCGCGCCCGGACATTCTGATTGGCACCGAGGAAATGGGGCCGCCGCCGGTCCTGCAACAGATTCGTGCCGCCGGGGTGGGTGTGGAGATGTTCGATAGCAAACCGGAGCTGCCCACCTTGCAGGCCAACCTTCTGCACCTGGGGCGCCTGCTGGGAGATGAAGCCCACGCCGGCCAGTTGTTCGATGACTACCGCCGGCAGTTGGCCCGCCACCAGGCCTGGGTGCGCCAGGCTGAAGCGCGACACCCTGCGCCTGGGGTGATCCTGATGCTGGGGCACATGGGTGCGAAGCCGCTGGTGGGCGGCCCGGGTACGGTGGCCGACTGGATGATCACCCAGGCCGGCGGGCACAACCTGGCTACACAGCCGGGCTACAAGAACTTCTCCACCGAGGTGCTGGCGGCGCTGGACCCGCAGGTCATCGTGTTCGCCGACCGTACCCTGAGCGGCGATGCGGCCATCGCCGCGCTGCTCAAGGACAACCCGGCCCTGGCCAATACCCGTGCGGTGAAGGACAAGCGCATCGCGCAGGTGGACCCCACGTTGCTGGTCGGTGGCCTGGGGCCGCGCTTGCCCGCGAGCCTCGGCAGCCTGTCCCAGGCGTTCTACCCTGACGCCAAGCCCGTCCAATGAGGCCGATGCTGGCGCCGAGGGTACTATTCATTGGCCTGGGCGGCCTGTGCCTGTTGGCCACCTGGCTTTCGCTGGCCCTGGGGCCGGTCAGCCTGCCGTTGCTCGACACCTTGCGGGCTGGGTTGCAATTGGCCGGGTTGCCATTGGACGGCCAGGGGCTGGAACAGGCGGAAATGATCCTGGGGCAGATCCGCCTGCCCCGCACTTTGCTCGGCCTGGCGGTAGGCGCCGTGCTGGCGCTGGCCGGCGTGGCCATGCAGGGGCTGTTTCGCAACCCGCTGGCAGACCCGGGGCTGGTGGGCGTTTCCAGTGGCGCGGCATTGGGCGCTGCTGTCGCCATCGTCTGCGGCAGTGTCCTGGGCGGCTTGCCGTCGTTCCTTGAACCGTACCTGCTGTCGGCCTGTGCGTTTCTGGGCGGCCTGGCAGTGACGGCGCTGGTGTACCGGCTGGGCCGCAAGGACGGCCAGACCAGCGTGGCCGTGATGCTGCTGGCCGGCGTGGCGCTGACCGCATTGGCCAGTTCGGCGGTGGGCCTGTTCACGTACCTGGCCGACGACGCTACCCTGCGCACTCTGACGTTCTGGAACCTGGGCAGCCTCAACGGTGCCAGTTACCAGCGTTTGTGGCCGCTGTTGCTGATCGCCCTGGGCGTGGCGCTGTGGCTGCCGCGCCGGGCTGAGGCCCTGAATGCCTTGCTGCTGGGGGAGTCGGAGGCGCGCCACCTGGGCATCGAAGTGGAACGGCTCAAGCGCGAACTGGTGCTGTGCACGGCCCTGGGCGTGGGCGCCGCCGTCGCAGCGGCAGGGCTGATCGGTTTTGTCGGCCTGGTGGTACCGCACCTGGTGCGCCAGGTCGCGGGGCCCGACCATCGCGTGCTGCTGCCCGCATCGCTGCTGGCCGGGGCCAGCCTGGTGCTGTTCGCCGACCTGATCGCGCGCATGGCGCTGGCGCCGGCGGAACTGCCCATCGGCATTGTCACGGCGTTCCTGGGAGCGCCGTTCTTTCTTTATCTGTTGGTGCGGGGGCGTCCCTGATGTTGCGTGTGGATAACCTGCAAGTGGTACGCGGGCGCGAGACTGTGCTCAGTGGCGTGAGCCTGGCGTTGCAGGCGGGCGAGTTGCTGGGCGTGCTGGGGCCCAACGGTGCGGGCAAAAGCACCTTGCTCGGCGCATTGTGTGGCGAGTTGACGGCAGCCGAAGGAGACGTCTTTCTGCATGACCGGCCCCTGGCCCAATGGTCCGGGCCCGAACGCGCGCGGCGCCTGGCGGTATTGCCCCAGGTCTCGACCCTGGGCTTTGCCTTCCGTGTGGAGGACGTGGTGGGCATGGGCCGACTGCCCCATGGCAGCGGCCTGGTGCGCGATGCCGAAATCATCACCGCTGCCCTTCAGGCCGCGGATGCCAACCACTTGCGTGATCGCAGTTACCTGGCGCTGTCGGGCGGCGAACGGCAACGGGTGCACCTGGCGCGGGTATTGGCGCAATTGTGGCCGGGGGACGGGGGTGTCACCCTGTTGCTGGATGAGCCTACTTCGGCCCTTGACCCATTGCACCAGCACACCACCCTGCAGGCGGTGCGCGATTTTGCCGACCGGGGGGCAGCCGTACTGGTGATTCTGCATGACCTGAACCTGGCGGCGCGGTATTGCGACCGGATCCTGCTCTTGCAGAATGGACGGCCCTATGCCCTGGATACCCCCCAGCGGGTGTTGCAGCCTGAAGGGGTGAAAGCGGTTTTCGGCCTGGACGTGCTGGTGCAGCCGCATCCGGAGCGTGGGCACCCGCTGATCATTGCGCGCTGAGGTTGGCCCGCCTCTGGAGGGCGAACGCCGAATCGCGGGCAAAAAAAGACCCGGCAAAAAGCCGGGTCAATAACCGTGATTAGCCTGATGAGGAGATAATCTGAGAGTCCGAACCAAGGCCTTTCAAATCATCACTGGCCTCGCGACCAGATGTGATAATCATAACAATTCTCATTTCGAAGTCAACAGCAGACTGCGTTTATTTTCATTGCCCGCTCATCAGCCCCGTCACCTGGCGGTTCAGGGCCTCGATCCTACGGGCCATGCTCTCGATCAGGCTGTGGGCAATGCGCGGGTTGGTCTGGGTCAGACTGAGGAACTGCTCGCGGGGAATGATCATCAGCGTGCACGGTTCGCTGGCGATGACCGTGGCGCTGCGTTTCTCATGGGTGAACACGGCCATGGCACCGAAGATCTCGTCCTTGGGCACGTCCCCCACTTTGTGGCCGTCCACGAATGCTTCGGCGCGGCCTTCGATGATCACGAACACATGGTCGGCGTCGTCACCCTGGTTGATCAGTACTTCGCCGGCTGCCACATGCTTGAAACCATTGTTGGCGCGGTATTCGGGTTGCTTGAGCCGGGTAATCGCATCGCACAGCAGGGTGGTCTGGCCGGTCAGGTACTCGATCAGCAGTTCCTGGGTGCTCGGGGTGGCGTTGATGTGGGCCAGTACTTCGGTACGCGTGTAGGGCACCACCCGCAGGGCGCCGTCGCTGCTGTAGTGGCAGGCCAGGTCGTCGCGGTTCTGATAGAGGCCCAGCAGGTCGCCGTCCTGCAGGTAAAACAAGGGGCGCTGGTTGATGCGCGCTTGCACCAGGCCGCTATCGATCAGGTAAAGGTGGGTGTCGTTGAGCAGGGTCGACAGGTCGGCGCCCGCCTCCAGCTCCAGGGCCGGCCCTTCTGGTGCCACACCCAGCAACAACTGCGGGCCGATGCCCTGCAGGCGGTTGACCCAGGCATCGGCGTAGGCCGGCTGCTCTCCAAATAGATACATGTGCGACTCCCTCGACCGTCGGGCCTGACCCGCGGGCGCGGTCAGTTTTTACGACGAGACGATATCGCGTCGAGTTGCTGATTCAAAGCCTCTTTGCGCTCGGGGGGAATGTCATTCCAATGTACGTCCAGCAGGGCGCCTTCGATGGCGTACAACAGCACCTTGGAGGCGCGGAACCCGCGGGTCTTGACCGCTCGGTAGGCGTCGACCGCGCCCAGGCGGCGCAAGTCCGAAGCGCTGTGGATGCCCACGGCATGCAGCCACTGCGCGGAGGTCTTGCCCAGGTTTTTCAAATGTTGAAGTTCATCGTTCATCAAGCCTCCTTGCGACGGCTGAACTGGGTCGAGGCTCATTTGCTGGCCGCTCTGATGAGGGAGTGTAGCGGCACTTTGGAAATGCGCTCAGGACGTGCTTTCCTGCAGTAATCAGCAGGTTGCGGGCAGCCGGAGGCCGGCGCAGGCTGCGCCGGGCGACAAACTGAAAGGCTTCAGCGTGTGCGGTAGCGCAGGCGGGTGCCGAAATTCACCGACATCAGGATCTCGTCGGCGGTCAATTCAACTGGGAAGTACGCGCCGGATATCTGCGCGTTGGCCAGGCTGGCGCCTTCCATGCAGGTGTCGCGCAGGTCCAGGCCGCGCAAGTCGGCGGTGCGGAAATAGGCGTCGGTAAAGTCGATATCGCGCGCATCGAGTTCGCGCAGGTCCAGCCCGCGAAAGTCACCGCCACGAAAGTCCACCCGGGTGCCAGCAGGGCGTTCCTGGTTGAAGCCGCGAACATTTTCGTGGTGCACGAGGGCGTAGAGGTGGGAGTCGAGCTGCTTGGGCTGGCTCATGGCGACTTTCCTGTTGGAATTATTGACGCCATTATAATGCCACTATTGCGTGGCGATAATTGTCGACTGCTTCACGCCTGCAGCAAATACCTGCGGGCTCCGGTGCTACAGGAGCCGGGCCCGCAGGGGGCAGTAAGCTTTACAGCCCCGGCAGGCGCTGGCGAATCTGCTCCACCAGTTTGTCCAGGCTACCGCTCTCATTGGTTTCCACGCGTTTGCTGAGCACCAGTTCTTCGGTGGTCAGCGGTTCGCGGCTGGCTTGCTGGGCCTTGATCACTTCCAGGGTGGCGTCGGACGGGTCGTTGTTTTCAGCCTGGCGCTGTTGCAGCCAAGCTTCGAGCACGGCCTGTGGCGCGTTGCAATCGAGGATCAGGAACGGCACGCCAGTGGTCTCGGCAACGGCGGCAGCCTGCTGGCGCTGGTCGTGCTTGAGGTAGGTGGCATCGATGGCCACCGGGAAACCGGCGCGCAGGATGCCCTCGGCCACTTTGTGCAGGTGCTGGTAAGTGGCCACGCTGGCGTCGCTGCTATAGATGCCGCTTTGCAGCAGGTTGTCGCCCTGTTGTTCGCCAAACAGGCGCTTGCGCTCCACGTCCGAACGCAGGCGAATGGCGCCCAGGGCCTCGACCAGGCGCATGGCCACATGGCTCTTGCCCACCGCCGAGACGCCGCTGGTGATGGCCAGGAAGCGCGAAGGGATGGCGCTGTAGCTCTCGGCCAGGTTGGCGTATTTGCGATATTGCTTGAAGGTGGTGGCGCGCTGCACGGCGTCCGACTCCGGGGTCAGGCCGAACAGGGCGACCTTGGCCCGCACCAGGGCGCGATAGGCCTTGTAGAAGTTCAGCAGGTCCAGGCCACGGTAGTCACCGGTCAGTTCCAGGTACTGGCTGATGAAGCGGCGGGCCAGGCACTTGAGCCCGCGGTCTTCCAGGTCCATGGCCAGGAAGGCGGTGTCGGCGTAGACGTCGGTGAAGCGGAAGGGCTCGTTGAATTCGATGCAGTCGAAAATCACCACCTCGCCATCGATCAGGGTGGCGTTGCCCAGGTGGATGTCGCCGTGGCACTCACGGATGAAGCCGCCAGCCTTGCGTTCCTGCAGCAGAGGTTTGAGGCGGGCGAAGCTGGCCTGGGCCCAACCTTGCAAGGCATCGAGTTGTTGCAGGTCGGCGGCGTCCTTGAGGAAGGGGCGGATCTGCTCGAAGTTCTGCTCCACCGGGGCCATCACCGCTTCCGCGGTACCGGCTTCGTTGGCGGCGGGGACGATCGGCGCGTTCAGGTGGAACTCGGCGATCTGCCGGGCCATGGAATCGATGTGCGTGCTGGTCAGTTCGCCGTTGGCCTGCAGGGTGCTCAGCAGGTTGCTCTGCGGGAACTGGCGCACCTGCAGGGCGTATTCGATGGCTGGGCCGTCGCCGCCGAACTGGGGGGCGTCGGCCGTGCCGGTGATTGGCAGCACCTGCAGGTACAGGTCGCTGGTCAGGCGCTGGTTCAGGCGCAGCTCTTCGTTGCAGAAGTGCTCGCGCGACGCCAGGCTGGAGAAGTCCAGGAAACCGAAGTTCATCGGTTTCTTGATCTTGTACACGTAGGGACCGGTGAGCAGTACCCAGGAAATGTGCGTTTCAATGACCTGGAAGGCTTCCACCGGGTGCGGGTAGAGGGCCGGGTTCTGCAGGGCGGCGATAAGGGCTTGGCTCACGGGCGGTCCTTCAACTGTCAAGAATTCGAGGCAGGCATTATGGCCGCTGGCGCAGGCCCTGCAAACCTTTCATGGGCGCTTGTCGTCGAGCGATGGGGACGCCTGCTCAGCCACGATAAAGTGCGTATAATCCGCCGCCATGACTCGATCCCGATCCTCCCGCACCCCTAAAAAACGCGCCTCCGGCGGCCTTCGTACCTGGCTTGGCTGGGGCTTGAAGCTGGGCCTCGTCGGCCTGGTGATACTGGCTGGCTTTGCCGTTTACCTCGACGCCATCGTGCAAGAGAAGTTTTCCGGCAAGCGCTGGACAATCCCGGCCAAGGTCTATGCCCGGCCGCTGGAGCTGTTCGTCGGCCAGAAACTGAGCGAGGCCGACTTCCTTACCGAACTCGATGCCCTGGGCTACCGCCGCACCACGGTGCTGGACGGGCCGGGCACGGCCGTGGTCAAGGGCACCACGGTGAACCTCAATACCCGTGGCTTCCAGTTCTATGAAGGGCTGGAAAAGGCCCAGCCGGTGCAGGTGCGTTTCAATGGCGACTATGTGGCCGAGCTCAGCTCCACCACCGAGGCCAAATTGCCGGTGGTGCGCCTGGAGCCGCTGCTGATCGGCGGCCTGTACCCCAAGAACCTTGAAGACCGCATCCTGATCAAGCTCGACCAAGTGCCACCGCACTTGCTCGACACCCTGGTAACAGTGGAGGACCGCGACTTCTATCACCACTTCGGTGTGTCGCCCAAGTCCATCGCCCGGGCCATCTGGGTCAACACTTCGTCTGGCCAGATGCGCCAGGGCGGCAGTACCTTGACCCAGCAGTTGGTGAAGAACTTCTACCTCACCAACGAGCGCAGCCTGTCACGCAAGCTCACCGAAGCGATGATGGCGGTGTTGCTGGAGGTTCACTACAGCAAGCAGGAGATTCTCGAGGCGTACCTCAACGAGGTCTTCATCGGCCAGGACGGCCAGCGTGCAGTGCACGGCTTCGGCCTGGCCAGCCAGTTCTTCTTCAGCCAGCCGCTGTCGGAGCTCAAACTGCACCAGGTCGCGTTGCTGGTGGGCATGGTCAAGGGGCCGTCCTACTACAACCCGCGTCGTTACCCGGACCGCGCCCTGGAACGCCGCAACCTGGTGCTCGACTTGCTGGCGCAGCAGGGCGTGGCGACGCAGGCCGAAGTGGATGCGGCGAAGAAGATGCCGCTGGGCGTGACCAAGCAAGGCAGCCTGGCGGACAGTTCGTTCCCCGGGTTCCTCGACCTGGTGAAGCGTCAGTTGCGTGAAGACTATCGTGATGAAGACTTGACCGAAGAAGGCCTGCGGATCTTCACCAGCTTCGACCCCATCCTGCAGATGAAGGCCGAGGCATCGGTCACCGATACCTTCAAGCGCCTGGGCAACCGCAAGGGCGTGGATGATGTGGAAGCTGCCATGGTCGTCACCAACCCGGAGAGCGGGGAAGTGCAGGCGCTGGTGGGCAGCCGCGTGCCGGGCTTCGCTGGTTTCAACCGGGCCCTTGACGCCGTGCGGCCGATCGGCTCGCTGGTCAAGCCGTCGATCTACCTGACCGCGCTTGAAAAGCCCAGCCAGTACACTCTCACCAGTTGGGTGAAGGACGAGCCGTTCGAAGTGAAGGGCGCTGATGGGCAAATCTGGCGGCCGAAGAACTACGAAGGCAACTCCAACGGCACCATTTTCCTGTATCAAGGGCTGGCGCACTCGTTGAACCTGTCCACGGCGCGTTTGGGCCTGGACCTGGGCGTGCCCAACGTGTTCAAGACCATCGGCCGCCTGGGCGTCGACGTCGATTGGCCCACGTACCCCTCGATGCTGCTGGGCGCCGGTGGCATGTCGCCCATCCAGGTGGCGACCATGTACCAGACCATCGCCAACGGTGGCTTCAATACGCCAATGCGCGGCATCCGCAGCGTGCTGACCTCTGACGGCCAGCCGCTCAAGCGTTATCCGTTCCAGGTGCAGCAACGGTTCGACCCAGGCTCCATCTACCTGATTCAGAACGCCATGCAGCGTGTGATGCGCGAAGGTACCGGGCGTTCGGTGTACAACGTCCTGCCCAGTTCGTTGAACCTGGCCGGCAAGACTGGTACCAGCAACGACTCGCGCGACAGCTGGTTCGCCGGCTTCAGTCAGGACGTGCTGGCGGTGGTGTGGATAGGCCGCGACGATAACGGCAAGACACCGTTCACCGGCGCCACTGGTGCGCTGCAGGTGTGGACCAGCTTCATGAAGAAGGCCGACCCGCTGCCGCTGGATACCCCGGTACCGGACAACGTGGTGCAGGCCTGGATTGACCCGCACACCGGCCAGGGCTCCGATGCCAACTGCCCTGGCGCGGTGCAGATGCCGTATATTCGCGGTAGCGAACCTGCCGCGGGCGCGGCCTGCGGGGGTAGCCAGGCACCGGCCGATTCGGTGATGGATTGGGTCAAGGGCTGGCTGAATTGAACACAGCTTTAAGCTGCAAGCTAAAAGCGGCATGTCGAGGCGGGGCGCGGCGGTTTTTTCCTGCCGCTTGCCGCTTGAAACGTGCAGCTTCTTCCGTAAAGAGGAATCGAAGTGAATAAGTGGTGGTTTCCTGCTGTAACGGCGCTGGCACTGCTCAACGGTTGCGCCAGTGTGCCGCAAGGGTCGATCCCGGTGGTGGACTCCAGTACCGCCGTGTCCAACAGTGAGCGAGTATCGGCCAACCGCGGTTATGCCTCGGTCCAGCGCCAGGCGCCGGCCGCCATGTCGCAAGATTCCGGTGTGGTCGTGATGCCTCAGGGCGATTCGGCACCCATGACCTTCGCCGCGCCCCAGAGCGCGCCGATCAATACCGGGCCGATTACCCCTGGGCCGAGCACCTCGGCCCCGATCACGCCCCAGGCCTATAACAGCGCGCCGGTCACCAGCAACTACAGCATGCCGGCGACCAGCAATGCGCCTACCGGTATCCCCACCAACAACACCAGTGGCGGCCTGGCGGCCGACGAACAGCTCGACGGCCCGGTGCTGGCCTTGCTGACCACCGCCCAGCAACAACAGGGCGGCGGCGACCTCAACGGTGCCTCGTCGAGCCTGGAGCGTGCCCAGCGCATTGCCCCGCGTGAGCCGCAGGTGCTTTACCGCCTGGCTCAGGTGCGCTTGTCCCAGGGTGACGCGCCTCAGGCCGAGCAACTGGCCCGCCGCGCTCTGACCTACGCCAACGGCCGCCCAGACCTGCAGGCCAGCCTGTGGACTACCATTGCCCAGGCACGCGAGAAACAGGGTGATTCGGCCGGCGCCGCACAGGCTCGTCAGAAAGCTTCGGGGGATTGAAGATGGACGCACGTTTTCCGCAGATCGCCGACCATCTGCTGCTGATCGAGCGTGAACTGCGGGTGCAGGGGTGGTGGGACGAGACCCCGCCCAGCGCCGAACAATTGGCCAGCCAAGAGCCTTTCAGCGTCGACACGCTGGATTTTTCACAATGGTTGCAGTGGATTTTCCTGCCGCGCATGAAGCAGATCCTGGAGCAGGATATGCCGCTGCCCAATGCGTCGGGTATCTTGGCGATGGCTGAAATGGTGTACGCCAACGACGCCCACAAGAGCCGGGGCATCCGCGTACTGCTGCATCAGTTCGACGAACTGATCACCCAGGCAGGTTGATCCGCTCGGTCCCACAGGGGGGTTACCGCCAACCGATGGGGCCGAGCCCGCGGTATCATTGGCAGTTGTCGTCGATCTGCTTCTGCGTCAAGGTTATCTTCGCTTGGCGCTCTTCCTCCGTCAGCCGCCGCAATTCCCCTCCCATGTCCTGCCGTACCCGCGGATTGTTCTGCAACTGCGCCAGGTTCTTTCGACTGGTGTCACAAAACGCCGCCATTTTTTCTTCCTGATCCTGTACCTGCTGCCGCACCTGACGATCGGCAGCCTGTTGGGCAGCCCGGCCCTGGCTGGCGCTCGGCGCATTGGGGGGAACCTGCGTGGGGGCCGGTACAGGCTTGGCCGGGTCCACCTGGGTGGCATTCTGCCCCGCTGGCGGTTGGGCGTCGAAGTGCGTCACGCCCTGGTCATCGACCCATTTGTAGATCTGCGCGGCCAGCCCGGCGGGGCTTGCCAATGCCAGCGCGAGGGCGCCGAAGATGATCGCTCGCATGCTAATTCCTTGACCATTAACGCAATCATGAAACTACCTTGGGCGGTTCTGAGCAAATGTTTTCTGCATCTGGCTGAAAAATTAGCACGCATTAAATTGCAACAGATGGCTTGACTTGAGCGCCGCGAATCACAACAATCGTATTCCCGCTGTAGAGGGACTGCCAGAAGCAGACCCGCTCGGCAGATCATGAGGCGCACACCCGCGCCGACCTGTTACACCCGCAACGCGTTACCTCGCGCTGGGTGGGAAACCCCCGCAACACTTTGGGGAAGTCCCAATACTTGCTCAGTCAGTGCTGACGTAGTCGGCGACCACCGTCGCTCATGCTCTGCTGGCAGTAAACCTATTAAGACCCGTTCCCATGGAGCGGTATTCTGGCGTTTTAGAGGTGAACAACGTGGAGCTTTTATCTGGCGCTGAGATGGTCGTCCGCTTTTTGCGTGACGAAGGCGTTAAGCACATCTACGGGTACCCTGGCGGTGCTCTCCTGCATGTTTACGATGCCCTGTTCAAAGAACCGGAAGTGGAACACATCCTGGTTCGCCACGAGCAGGCCGCGACCCATATGGCTGACGGCTATGCCCGTGCCACCGGCAAGGCCGGCGTGGTACTGGTGACCTCCGGCCCAGGCGCGACCAATGCCATCACCGGTATCGCCACGGCCTACATGGACTCTATTCCCATGGTCGTGCTGTCCGGCCAGGTTGCCAGCACCCTGGTGGGTACCGATGCGTTCCAGGAAACCGACATGATCGGTATCTCCCGGCCGATCGTGAAGCACAGCTTCATGGTCAAGCACGCATCCGAGATCCCTGAAGTCCTGAAGAAAGCTTTCTACCTGGCGCAGTCCGGTCGCCCGGGGCCTGTCGTTGTCGACATCCCGAAAGACATGACCAACCCGGCCGAGAAGTTCGAATACGTCTACCCGAAAAAGGCCAAGCTGCGCTCCTACAGCCCGGCCGTTCGTGGCCACTCCGGTCAGATCCGCAAGGCCGTGGAAATGCTCCTGGCCGCCAAGCGTCCGGTGATGTACGCCGGTGGTGGCGTGATCCTGGGGGGTGGTTCGGCGCAGTTGACCGAACTGGCGCAACTGCTGAACCTGCCGGTCACCAATACCCTGATGGGCCTTGGTGCCTACCCGGGGATGGACCGTCAGTTCGTCGGCATGCTGGGCATGCACGGCAGCTACACCGCCAACCTGGCGATGCACCACGCCGACGTGATCCTGGCCGTGGGCGCGCGCTTCGATGACCGTGTCATCAACGGCGCGGCCAAGTTTTGCCCGAACGCCAAGATCATCCACATCGACATCGACCCGGCATCGATCTCCAAGACCATCAAGGCCGACGTGCCAATCGTTGGTCCGGTCGACAGCGTGCTGACCGAAATGGTCGCCACCCTGAAGGAAATCGGCGAAACCCCGAACAAGGAGTCGGTGGCCAGCTGGTGGAAGCAGGTCGATGAATGGCGTGGTGACAAAGGCCTGTTCCCTTACAACAAGGGTGACGGCAGCCTGATCAAGCCGCAGACCGTTATCGAGACCCTGTGCGAAGTCACCGGCGGCGACGCCTTCGTGACCTCGGACGTGGGCCAGCACCAGATGTTCGCGGCCCAGTACTACCGGTTCAACAAGCCTAACCGCTGGATCAACTCCGGTGGCCTGGGCACCATGGGCTTCGGCTTGCCGGCGGCCATGGGCGTGCAGATGAGCTTCCCCGATGCGCACGTTGCCTGTGTGACCGGTGAGGGCAGCATCCAGATGAACATCCAGGAGCTGTCCACCTGCCTGCAGTACGACCTGCCGGTGAAGATCATTCTGCTGAACAACGGCGTGCTGGGCATGGTCCGCCAGTGGCAGGACATGAGCTACGGTGGCCGTCACTCGCACTCGTACGTTGAATCGCTGCCTGATTTCGTCAAGCTGGTCGAGGCCTATGGCCACGTCGGCATGCGCATCACCGATCTGAAAGATCTGAAGCCGATGATGGAAAAAGCCTTCGCCATGAAGGACCGTCTGGTGTTCCTGGATATTCAGGTCGATGTCACCGAGCACGTCTACCCGATGCAGATCAAGGACGGTTCGATGCGCGATATGTGGCTGAGCAAGACGGAGCGTACCTAATCATGCGGCACATTATTTCCCTGCTGTTGGAAAACGAACCGGGTGCGTTGTCCCGTGTGGTCGGGTTGTTCTCGCAACGCAACTACAACATCGAAAGCCTGACCGTGGCCCCTACCGAAGACCCGACCCTGTCGCGTCTGACGCTGACCACATTCGGCCACGATGAAGTGATCGAGCAGATCACCAAGAACCTCAACAAGCTGATCGAAGTGGTCAAGCTGGTCGACCTGTCGGAAAGCGCGCACATCGAGCGTGAGCTGATGCTGGTCAAGGTCAAGGCCACGGGCGCCCAGCGCGCCGAGATCAAGCGCACCACGGATATTTTCCGCGGGCAGATCGTGGACGTCACCAGCAGCGTGTACACCGTGCAACTGGCTGGCACCAGCGACAAGCTCGACAGCTTCATCCAGGCCATCGGCACCGCCTCGATCCTGGAGACCGTGCGCAGCGGGGTCACCGGTATCGCACGTGGCGACAAAGTGCTGAGCATCTGAACAAGGCAGTAGAGGTGGCGGGCAGCCCCGCCACCTTCAACCAAATTAGCGTATGGCCACCGGCCAAGATAACAGGGGTAATTTCATGAAAGTTTACTACGACAAAGACTGCGACCTGTCCATCATCCAGGGCAAGAAAGTCGCCATCATCGGTTACGGCTCCCAGGGTCACGCTCAAGCGTGCAACCTGAAAGACTCCGGTGTTGACGTCACTGTCGGTCTGCGCAAAGGCTCGGCCACTGTCGCCAAGGCTGAAGCCCACGGTCTGAAAGTCGCTGACGTGGCCACTGCCGTCGCCGGCGCCGACCTGGTCATGATCCTGACCCCGGACGAGTTCCAATCCCAGCTGTACAAGAACGAAATCGAGCCGAACATCAAGAAAGGCGCCACCCTGGCCTTCTCCCACGGCTTCGCCATCCATTACAACCAGGTCGTGCCACGCGCTGACCTGGACGTGATCATGATCGCGCCGAAAGCCCCGGGCCACACCGTGCGTTCCGAGTTCGTCAAAGGCGGCGGTATCCCTGACCTGATCGCTATCTACCAGGACGCTTCGGGCAACGCCAAGAACGTCGCCCTGTCGTACGCTTCAGGCGTTGGCGGCGGCCGTACCGGCATCATCGAAACCACCTTCAAGGACGAGACCGAAACCGACCTGTTCGGCGAACAGGCCGTACTGTGCGGCGGTACCGTCGAGCTGGTGAAAGCTGGTTTCGAAACCTTGGTCGAAGCTGGCTACGCGCCGGAAATGGCCTACTTCGAGTGCCTGCACGAACTGAAGCTGATCGTTGACCTCATGTACGAAGGCGGTATCGCCAACATGAACTACTCGATCTCCAACAACGCCGAATACGGCGAGTACGTGACCGGCCCTGAAGTCATCAACGCCGAATCCCGTCAGGCCATGCGCAACGCTCTGAAGCGCATCCAGGACGGCGAATACGCCAAGATGTTCATCAGCGAAGGTGCCACTGGCTACCCATCGATGACCGCCAAGCGTCGCAACAACGCCGCTCACGGTATCGAAGTCATCGGCGAGCAACTGCGCTCGATGATGCCGTGGATCGCAGCGAACAAGATCGTCGACAAGGCCAAGAACTGATACAAGCCTTGTAGCGATGAAAACGCGGCCTCGGCCGCGTTTTTTCGTTATGGTGGTCAGGTTCTGGTATAAAGCTGCAACGTTTGCCGACGAACCCTCGTCGCAGACGTCTGTCGAAACTTTCCACACCGTTGCAAGGTACTGTCCATGAGCGAACGTCCCGAAGAGCCGCACACGGCCTCTGACGCCGAAAGCCTGCTGCCGATCGATGAGCATGTCGAAGAAGGGCATGACGCAGAAGGGCGTAAAGTCCGGCATCGCGGCATTTATCTGCTGCCCAACCTGTTCACCACGGCGAACCTGTTTGCCGGGTTCTACTCGATCATCAATTCCATCAGCGCGCAAAGTGCCCTGAGCGCCGGCAATTCTGTCGATGCCGCCAAGTACTTCTCGTACGCTGCCATCGCCATTTTCGTCGCCATGGTCCTCGATGGCCTGGACGGCCGCGTGGCGCGCATGACCAACACCCAGAGCGCCTTCGGCGCCGAGTACGACTCACTGTCGGACATGGTTGCCTTCGGCCTGGCGCCGGCGCTGCTGGCCTTCGGCTGGGCGCTGGGTGACATGGGCAAGGTCGGCTGGATGGTCGCCTTCATTTATGTAGCGGGCGCTGCCTTGCGCCTGGCCCGCTTCAATACCCAGGTCGGCAAGGCTGACAAGCGCTACTTCATCGGGCTGGCCAGCCCGGCGGCTGCCGGTGTGGTGGCGGGTACCGTGTGGGCATTCAGCGACTACGGCATCCAGGGTTCCAAGCTGTCGTTCCTGGTGGCGCTGCTGGTCGCGGCCGCGGGCATGCTGATGGTCAGCAACATCAAGTACAACAGCTTCAAGGAGCTGGACCTCAAGGGGCGTGTGCCGTTCGTGGCCATCCTGGCCGTGGTACTGGTGTTCGCCGTGGTCTTCAGTGACCCGCCGCGTATCCTGCTGCTGATTTTCCTCTGCTACGCGGCCTCCGGTCCAGTGCAGTACCTGTTGCGCAAGAGCCGGCACAAGACTGCCGAATAAGCTCATACTCTGTGGTCTGATGCTGTGATAGCCAGACCGTGGAGTGCTTATGCTGATCAAGCTTGCCAAGGCCTCGGACTCCAAGGAGTCCGAGGTCACCCCTCACGCTTCCTACCTCTCGCGCCGCACCCTCTTGGGTGGTTCCATGCTGGCCCTGGCTGCCACGGGACTGCCGCGCCTGGCTGCGGCCGACCCTTCCTTGTATGCGGACGTCGACCCTGGGAAAGCGCCCACGTGGTTCGCCAAGAAGCTGCCGAATACCCAATGGCAGGCGGTAACGGTGAAAGGGGAGGCCATCACCCCTTTCAAGGATGCCACCCACTACAACAACTACTACGAGTTCGGTACCGACAAGGGTGACCCTGCGGCGAATGCTGGTGCGCTGAAGACCGAGCCGTGGAGCGTGGTGATTGATGGCGAGGTGGCCAAGCCGGGGCGATATGCCCTGGAAGACTTCATGCAGCCTTACCAATTGCAGGAGCGCATCTACCGGATGCGTTGCGTGGAGGCGTGGTCCATGGTCATTCCCTGGCTGGGCTTCCCACTGGCGGACCTGCTCAAGCAGGTCGAGCCGACCAGCAAAGCCAGGTACATCCGTTTTGAGACCCTGAACGACCCGGCGGTGATGCCGGGCCAGCGGTCGGACTTCGCCCTTATCCAGTGGCCTTATGTAGAAGGCTTGCGTTTGGATGAAGCGATGCATCCGCTGACCATTCTTGCCGTAGGCATGTACGGGCGCGAGCTGCCCAACCAGAATGGCGCGCCGTTGCGGTTGGTGGTGCCGTGGAAGTATGGCTTCAAGGGCGTCAAGTCCATCGTGCGCATCAGCCTGGTGAGCGAGCAGCCCACGACGACCTGGCAGAATATCGCACCGGACGAGTACGGCTTCTTCGCCAACGTCAACCCCAAGGTCGACCATCCCCGCTGGACCCAGGCCCGCGAGCGGCGCTTGCCCAGCGGGCTGTTCAGCCCGAACGTGCGCGACACCCAGATGTTCAATGGTTATGAGGAGGAGGTGGCTTCTCTTTATACGGGTATGGATTTGCGGAAGAACTATTGATGCGTTTTCTGTGGTGGCGGTTGTTGGTGTTTCTGGTGGTGGGTGCCTGGCCATTCTGGTGGGTGTACCAGGCCTGGATCTTTGCGCTGGGGCCGGACCCGGGCAAGGTGCTGGTTGACCGGCTGGGCTTGGGCACCTTGGTGCTGTTGATGGTGACCTTGTGCATGACGCCATTGCAGCGGCTTACCGGCTGGCCGGGTTGGGTTGCGGTGCGGCGGCAACTGGGGTTGTGGTGCTTTGCTTATGCGCTCGTGCACTTGGCGGCCTATTTGTTCTTTGTCCTCGGACTGGATTGGGGGCAGTTGGGCGTGGAGCTGCGCAAGCGGCCTTACATTATTGTCGGGGCCTTGGGGTTGCTCTGCCTGCTGGTGATGGCGGTGACGTCCAATCGCTACAGCCAGCGGCGGTTGGGGCGGCGATGGAAGGCGCTGCACCGGCTTGCTTATATAGTGTTGGGGTTGGGGTTGCTGCATTTCCTCTGGGTGGTGCGGGCGGATTTGAAGGAGTGGTCGGTGTATGCGGGGGTAGGGGTTTTGTTGATGGTGGTGCGCGTGCCTGGTGTGGTGCGACGGCTTCCGCGGTTGGGTGCGGGTTAGGCGGTGTAGGGCTCTGGGCTTTCCGGCGTTCTCAAAACCAAGCGCCGCCCGCGCGGCGCTTCCCGGGCAAGCCCGGTCCCACGTCTGTTTCGGGCCAGTTTTGTCTGGCCCATTGCCTGGTCCGCCTTGTCCTTTCACTACAGATTTGAAGTGAACAAACAAAGCGGTCGAGGTGATCTCACAGGAATAACTGGCCCGAAACCAATGTGGGACCGGGCTTGCCCGGGAAGCGCCGCGCGGGCGGCGCTCGATCTCAAGAGCGCCAGAAGCATCAAGGCATGCACTTGGTGGCCTTGATATGGTGCCAAGCGGGGAAGCTCTTGATCTTTATGGCAATTTGTTGAAATCAATGCTTGACGCCCCCACAGATCCCTCTATAATTCGCCCCACTTCCAGCGCAGACCAAACGGAAAACTCCTTGATAATCAAGCAGTTAACCAAAGTAACCCGCTCCGAAGTGTTTCGATTTTAATGTCGAAAGCGGTGAAAAAGGCAGTTGACAGCGACTCAAATCGCTGTAGAATTCGCCTCCCGCTAACGAGAGATCGAAGCGAGTCAAGTGGTTGAAGTTGTCAGAGATTCTCTGAAAAACTTCAAAATAAACGCTTGACAGACCCTGAGGAAAGCGTAGAATGCGCGCCTCGGTTGAGACGAAAGAATCAACCACCGCTCTTTAACAACTGAATCAAGCAATTCGTGTGGGTGCTTGTGACTCAGACTGATAGTCAGAAAGATTATCAGCATCATAAGT